>NZ_CP109465.1:0-5381209 GCF_036227305.1 Streptosporangium sp. NBC_01469
TGTCCGGCGGTGACCTACTCTCCCACACCGTCCCCGGTGCAGTACCATCGGCGCTGAAGAGCTTAACTTCCGGGTTCGGAATGTAACCGGGTGTTTCCCCTTCGCCATAACCGCCGTAACCCTATGAAACACACAAACCAATGTTTGTTGTCTCAGAATTGCGTAGTGGACGCGAGCAAGACATGCAAGCATGTTGCTTTGTGGTCAAGTCCTCGGCCTATTAGTACTGGTCAGCTCCACACATTACTGCGCTTCCACTTCCAGCCTATCAACCCGGTCGTCTACCGGGAGCCTTACCCACTCTCATGGTGGGAGACCTCATCTCAAGGCGAGCTTCCCGCTTAGATGCTTTCAGCGGTTATCCCTTCCGAACGTAGCCAACCAGCCGTGCTCCTGGCGGAACAACTGGCACACCAGAGGTTCGTCCGTCCCGGTCCTCTCGTACTAGGGACAGCTCCTTTCAAGTCTCCTGCGCGCGCAGCGGATAGGGACCGAACTGTCTCGCGACGTTCTAAACCCAGCTCGCGTACCGCTTTAATGGGCGAACAGCCCAACCCTTGGGACCTACTCCAGCCCCAGGATGCGACGAGCCGACATCGAGGTGCCAAACCATCCCGTCGATATGGACTCTTGGGGAAGATCAGCCTGTTATCCCCGGGGTACCTTTTAGCCGTTGAGCGACGGCGCTTCCACATGCCACCGCCGGATCACTAGTCCCAGCTTTCGCTCCTGCTCGACCCGTCGGTCTCACAGTCAAGCTCCCTTGTGCACTTACACTCGACACCTGATTGCCAACCAGGCTGAGGGAACCTTTGGGCGCCTCCGTTACTCTTTAGGAGGCAACCGCCCCAGTTAAACTACCCACCAGACACTGTCCCTGATCCGGATCACGGACCGAAGTTAGACGTTCAAAACGACCAGAGTGGTATTTCACCAATGACTCCACCACCACTAGCGTGATAGCTTCACCGTCTCCCACCTATCCTACACAAGACGTTCCAAACGCCAATGTCAAGCTATAGTGAAGGTCCCGGGGTCTTTCCGTCCTGCTGCGCGTAACGAGCATCTTTACTCGTAGTGCAATTTCGCCGGGTCTGCGGTTGAGACAGCGGGGAAGTCGTTACGCCATTCGTGCAGGTCGGAACTTACCCGACAAGGAATTTCGCTACCTTAGGATGGTTATAGTTACCACCGCCGTTTACTGGCGCTTAAGTTCTCAGCTTCGCACACCAAAGTGCACTAACCGGTCCCCTTAACGTTCCAGCACCGGGCAGGCGTCAGTCCGTATACATCGTCTTACGACTTCGCACGGACCTGTGTTTTTAGTAAACAGTCGCTTCCCCCTGGCCTCTGCGACCCCCACCAGCTCAGAGCGCGAAGCTCATCACCAGCGAAGGCCCCCCTTCTCCCGAAGTTACGGGGGCAATTTGCCGAGTTCCTTAACCACAGTTCACCCGATCGCCTTAGTATTCTCTACCTGACCACCTGAGTCGGTTTAGGGTACGGGCCGCCACGACACTCACTAGAGGCTTTTCTCGGCAGCATAGGATCACCCACTTCGCCACAATCGGCTCGGCATCACATCTCAGGATACATGAACCGCGGATTTACCTACGGTTCTCCCTACATGCTTACCCCAGGACTACCATCGCCTGGGCTGGGCTACCTTCCTGCGTCACCCCATCGCTTACCTACTACCAGTTCAGGCCAGGCGTTCACCCTCACCCCAAGCCCGAAGGCTCAAGGGGGTTAAGGACCCTTAGTATCACTGGATTCAGTATTGGCGCATCGTAGCGGGTACGGGAATATCAACCCGTTGTCCATCGACTACGCCTGTCGGCCTCGCCTTAGGTCCCGACTTACCCTGGGCGGATTAGCCTGCCCCAGGAACCCTTGGTCATCCGGCGCAGAAGTTTCTCACTTCTGATTCGCTACTCATGCCTGCATTCTCACTCGCACAGCCTCCACAGCTGGATCACTCCGCTGCTTCCCCGGCCGCACGACGCTCCCCTACCCATCCACACACCTAAACCACAAAGGCTCGGTACATGTGTGAATGCCACGACTTCGGCGGTGTACTTGAGCCCCGCTACATTGTCGGCGCAGAATCACTTGACCAGTGAGCTATTACGCACTCTTTCAAGGGTGGCTGCTTCTAAGCCAACCTCCTGGTTGTCACTGCGACTCCACATCCT
This sequence comes from Streptosporangium sp. NBC_01469, assembly GCF_036227305.1. Taxonomy (NCBI): domain Bacteria; kingdom Bacillati; phylum Actinomycetota; class Actinomycetes; order Streptosporangiales; family Streptosporangiaceae; genus Streptosporangium; species Streptosporangium sp. NBC_01469. The sequence goes on from NZ_CP109465.1 coordinate 2,196, forward strand.
TTCCCACTTAGCACACGCTTAGGGGCCTTAGTCGGTGGTCTGGGCTGTTTCCCTCTCGACTACGGAGCTTATCCCCCGCAGTCTCACTGCTACGCTCTCACTTACCGGCATTCGGAGTTTGGCTGACGTCAGTAACCTTGTCGGGCCCATTAGCCATCCAGTGCTCTACCTCCGGCAAGAAACACGTAACGCTGCACCTAAATGCATTTCGGGGAGAACCAGCTATCACGGAGTTTGATTGGCCTTTCACCCCTAAACACAGGTCATCCCCCAGGTTTTCAACCCTGGTGGGTTCGGTCCTCCACGCGGTCTTACCCGCGCTTCAACCTGCCCATGCCTAGATCACTCCGCTTCGGGTCTACAGCATGCGACTCAAACGCCCTATTCAGACTCGCTTTCGCTACGGCTCCCCCACACGGGTTAACCTCGCCACACACCATAACTCGCAGGCTCATTCTTCAAAAGGCACGCAGTCACATCACAAACAAGGCGAACCTCGTTTACGCTCCTACGGCTTGTAGGCACACGGTTTCAGGTACTATTTCACGACCCCTCACCGGGGCGCTTTTCACCTTTCCCTCACGGTACTTGTTCACTATCGGTCATCAGGGAGTATTTAGGCTTACCAGGTGGTCCTGGCAGATTCACACAGGATTTCTCGGGCCCCGTGCTACTTGGGATCCCCTCAAACAGTCCAACCAATTTCGCCTACCCGACTCTCACGGTCTACGGCGCAACTTCCCAGAAGCTTCGACTATCGGAAGGATTTCTAACTGTCTGGAGAAACGGCAGTTCCTCCCAGAGGGTCCCACAACCCCGCAAACGCAACGCCTGCCGGCTATCACACGCCTACGGTTTAGCCTGATCCGCTTTCGCTCACCACTACTCACGGAATCACTAAATTGTTTTCTCTTCCTACGGGTACTGAGATGTTTCACTTCCCCGCGTTACCACCAACCGCCCTATACATTCAGGCGGAGGCAACACCACATGACTGGTGCTAGGTTTCCCCATTCGGACATCCCCGGATCAAAGTCTGGTTGGCGACTCCCCGGGGCTTAACGCAGCCTCCCACGTCCTTCATCGGCTCCTGATGCCAAGGCATCCACCGTGTGCCCTAAAAAACTTGGCCACAAAGATGCTCGCGTCCACTATGCAAATCTCAAACAACAAACAGCGACCAAACCACACCCGCCACCAACACCCACCACCACACACAAAACATGCGCAGCTGTGAACTGGTCTGACAGGAGGTCGGCCCCGCACGAGGCAAAACAGACACCCACCCCGAACCCGGGGCAGGCACCAGGGCCACCACCAACCGGCAGCAGCCCCGAACATGGTCCGTTTCCTCAGGACCCAACAGTGTGTTCAACCAGTCCCACCCGCGCGGCACCCCGTTCCCACTCCCTCCAAGGAGGGCGGTACTAGCGGTCCCGGCCGTCAGGCCCGGTTGAGTAGCCAATGCTCCACTAATGAGCGTGCCGAGCGTGAGACGTTCGCTCACGAACACGGCGTAGACCCCCACAGCTTGCGCCATGGAAGCCGGTGCTCCTTAGAAAGGAGGTGATCCAGCCGCACCTTCCGGTACGGCTACCTTGTTACGACTTCGTCCCAATCGCCAGCCCCACCTTCGACCGCTCCCCCCAGACAAGCTGGTTGGGCCACGGGCTTCGGGTGTTGCCGACTTTCGTGACGTGACGGGCGGTGTGTACAAGGCCCGGGAACGTATTCACCGCAGCGTTGCTGATCTGCGATTACTAGCGACTCCGACTTCATGGGGTCGAGTTGCAGACCCCAATCCGAACTGAGACCGGCTTTTAGGGATTCGCTCCACCTTGCGGTATCGCAACCCTCTGTACCGGCCATTGTAGCATGTTTGCAGCCCAAGACATAAGGGGCATGATGACTTGACGTCATCCCCACCTTCCTCCGAGTTGACCCCGGCAGTCTCCAATGAGTCCCCACCACCCCCGAAGGAGCGTGCTGGCAACATTGAACAAGGGTTGCGCTCGTTGCGGGACTTAACCCAACATCTCACGACACGAGCTGACGACAGCCATGCACCACCTGTCACCCAGTCCGAAGAGGCACCCATCTCTGAGTGTTTCCGGGCGATGTCAAGCCTTGGTAAGGTTCTTCGCGTTGCGTCGAATTAAGCAACATGCTCCGCCGCTTGTGCGGGCCCCCGTCAATTCCTTTGAGTTTTAGCCTTGCGGCCGTACTCCCCAGGCGGGGCGCTTAATGCGTTAGCTACGGCGCGGAAACCGTGGAAGGTCCCCACACCTAGCGCCCAACGTTTACAGCGTGGACTACCAGGGTATCTAATCCTGTTCGCTCCCCACGCTTTCGCTCCTCAGCGTCAGGTAAGGCCCAGAGAACCGCCTTCGCCACCGGTGTTCCTCCTGATATCTGCGCATTTCACCGCTACACCAGGAATTCCGTTCTCCCCTACCTACCTCTAGCCAGCCCGTATCGAATGCAGACCTGGAGTTAAGCCCCAAGCTTTCACACCCGACGTGACAAGCCACCTACGAGCTCTTTACGCCCAATAATTCCGGACAACGCTTGCGCCCTACGTATTACCGCGGCTGCTGGCACGTAGTTAGCCGGCGCTTCTTCTGCAGGTACACGTCAACTTCGTCCCTGCTGAAAGAGGTTTACAACCCGAAGGCCGTCATCCCCCACGCGGCGTCGCTGCGTCAGGCTTTCGCCCATTGCGCAATATTCCCCACTGCTGCCTCCCGTAGGAGTCTGGGCCGTGTCTCAGTCCCAGTGTGGCCGGTCGCCCTCTCAGGCCGGCTACCCGTCGTCGCCTTGGTAGGCCATTACCCCACCAACAAGCTGATAGGCCGCGAGTCCATCCCCAACCGAAAAACTTTCCACACACCAACGATGCCGTCATGTGTCATATCCGGTATTAGACCCAGTTTCCCGGGCTTATCCCAGAGTCAGGGGCAGGTTACTCACGTGTTACTCACCCGTTCGCCGCTCGAGTACCCCGAAGGGCCTTTCCGCTCGACTTGCATGTGTTAAGCACGCCGCCAGCGTTCGTCCTGAGCCAGGATCAAACTCTCCAAACAATGTCTGAACAGTCCTTACCCAGCTGAAAGCACCCACCACACATGGTGGATGTAATCAACCAAAGGAATCCATCCCCCACCCGAAAAGAGTGGTAGGACGGGGTTGTGCTTCATGCACTGGCTTTTAACACACTGTTGAGTTCTCAAGAAACGGACGCGTACACCATCACCCTGACCCGACCAACCGGCCGACCAGAACTCCGGGGCGTTCCATTTCGTATTACTATCTTATCGGGAGTGCCGGTTTCGTGTCAAACTGTCGGATTTTCCGACCCTCGACTCGAACCCGCCGAACCCGCTAGGATTGCGACCACCCCGTTTCCAGGGCAACCCCTCTAACTTACTCCAACATCCGGTCGCTGTCCAATCGTGCGGACGCGCCCGGCTTGCCGGGATGGAGAGAGGGTTTTGCCGGGCAGTTCGTCCGCCCCTGGAGGTTTAAACCTGGGGGTTCGTTGCCCTGCGGAAAGAACACTACCAGGACTCTCACGTCACAGAGACAACTTGCCAACCATCCCAGCGGCTCGCGCGTCCCAAACAGTCATAGGAAGTCGAAGCGCGCAACCAGACGTCAAGCCATTCGCAATCGACTCTGGATACGAAGTAGGCGCGAGGGTCAGATTCCTGACTCCGCCGTGGAGGTGAGCACCATGACCCGCTCGGAGTTCGACGACATCCGCGCGCACATCGACGCGGAGGCCGACCACCCAGGTGACCTACTGAGGGTTGCCAGGTCTCTGCTGAACGACCTTGAAGACGCACGTATGAGAGAGGCGACCCTCCGCGCCTACTATCTGCGTCTCCTCACCGCGGCTCGGGCAACGGTCGCCGCGGAGGCGGCCGGCTACCCGGAGCCCTTGACCTTCCTCACCGACGAGCTCGCCAAGCGCGGCCAGCTCCCGACATCCGAGGACGAGGTGAACCGGATCCTCGCCGACGCCCACACCGCGGCGGCACTGCTGGCCTGTCTCGAGGAGAATCCTCTTGGAGCGACCCCGATGCACACCGGCGGGGCTCGCGCGCGGAGGTGTGCCGGCACAAGCCGTAGCCTCCCACGATGAGGCGTTCCGCGTCATTGACCTGGGCTTGAACCAAGATCTGTAAGACTCCAGGCATGTTGCAGCGAGGGCTGAATTGGGCTGCGGCGACCCTCGTGGGCGTCTTCGGCTTTGTCTGGACCGGTGTAGTGATGTTCGCGGCCGTCGAGACCTCGACGTGGACCTGGGTCGGGCAGGTCTGCTTCGGGGCCTTCCTCACCTTCTGGGCTTTCTACAAGGCGAGCCTGCTGGTGCGCCGCACCAAGCCCAGTTTCGTCCCGAGACATCGCCGGGTGAGGGTCAGAGCCTGAGATACGCATCGCGGGCCGGGGCCCGGCGGCCGCCCACCGGCGCCGGGCCCCGGCCCGGAGCCTGAGGGCACAGCCGGGGACGGGCCCGGGAACGGGCCCCCGGCCGCCGAGGGCCGGACAGGCTACGAACCCGTCCGGAACGAGCGGAGCTCGTCGGCCACCTGCCGGCACGGCACCCCCAGGTCGAACCGGCTGAGGAGGTGGACGCCCTCCCCCGTGTCGATCTCCAGGAGTTCCGTACGCGAGGTGAAACGGGTCCGCGTGTCCACCCGGATGCGCTCGACGGATCTCCACGGCACCCGTTCGGATCCGGCGAAGCCCCTCACCACGATGAGGCCCTCGCCGTCGGCGGTCAGCCGTACCGGAGCGAGGACGTCGCGCACCGCCAGCGCCGCCAGGATCGCGGACGCGGCACCCGCCAAGATCGCCCCCCGAGGGTCGCCGAGGGTCAGGACCGTGAGCACCGCGAAGGCGAGCGCGCCGACGATCTTCATGATGAGGAGGTCTCGGCGCACGCGCCAGCGCAGGACAGGTTCGGATGTTTCGGCCACAGCGGCACGCTACCTCTCGGGCTCGGGCACCTTTCGCGCTCAGGCACCTCCCGTACGCCCGGCGCGTACGACTTGCCTTTCCCGCGCGTACGACGGTGTGATGCCCGGCGCTGGAGGCCGGAAATGCGGAAGGCCCTGATCTCTGGGAGATCAGGGCCTTCCGATTGGTAGCGGGGACAGGATTTGAACCTGCGACCTCTGGGTTATGAGCCCAGCGAGCTACCGAACTGCTCCACCCCGCGTCGGTGTGTGTTTGAACAGTATCCGGAATCCCCCTCCGGCTGCAAATCGGCCCGGGAACGCGGGGTGGCGCGCCTCGCGCTATCCCGCCCGGGGGGACTCTGGCCGCGGTGTGATCACCCAGACCAGCATGCCCACGGTGAGGGCGATGAGCCCGAGGGCCAGGGGCACGTGGACGACGGTGATGCCCCCGCCGCCGGTCATCGACTGCGCGAAGCCGCCGACGAAGAGGACGAGGCTGGCCAGGGCGGGCCAGACCGGGCCGCGGCCGGGCCGCCAGAGCAGCACCGCGGTCACCAGCTGGACGAGCCCGAGCACATGGACGGGCAGGGAACCCATGCCGTGCAGGCTCAGGGCGTCCGTGGCGCCACCGAGGACCTGCCCTGCGGTCAGGCCCTGCAAAACGATCACAAGCACCTGTAGGGCCAGTACAGCCCCGAGGACGACTCGTGTCCTGGACCCGCGGGGTCCGGACCGGCCAGGCTCGGGGCCGGCCTTGCCCCCGGTCGAGGTGCCGTCGGATGTGGGATCCGTGTGCATTCCATCTGCCTTTCGCCGCTCGACTCAAGTCTGGAATCGGCGGAAGAGGCGGGTGAGACCCCCGCCGTCTCCCGTACGGCTCAAGAGTTGTCCCGGACACGTGGCCGGGTCGTCAGACCGTGGGCGGTGAATGCCCTACACCCGTCGGCGTAGGCGGCGCCCGGTGAGAGGCCTGACGGGCCTTTCAGAGACGGGCATTTGAAAGGAGACGGGCACTTGATAAGGAAAAGGGCAACACAAAAGGCCCCGGTCGCCGTTTCCGGCGACCGGGGCCTTCTTTTGTAGCGGGGACAGGATTTGAACCTGCGACCTCTGGGTTATGAGCCCAGCGAGCTACCGAGCTGCTCCACCCCGCGTCGGTGTATGTCTTAACCATACCCGGCTTTGGTGATGGACGCGAATCGGATGCCCCTGGGCCCCCGGACGTCTCCTAGGGATTCGGTGTGGGCGTCGGTGTGACCGATGGGACCGGTGTGGCGGACGGTGTCGCCGACGGCGCCGGGGATCCCGACGACGAGGGCGACGGGGTGGGCGTGGGGGCCGACGTCGCCTCGGTGCCCTTCAGCTTCGACAGCGCCGCCTGGAGCTCCTTCTGGGCGTTGCCGTAGTCGGTCCAGTTCGGCGGGTTGGCCCGGAGGGCGGCCTGCGCCTTGTCGTACGCCTTCTGCGCCTCGTCGATGGCCTGGGCCAGCGCGGTGGCGGGCTTGGCCTCCTCCGGCTTGGCCTCGCCGGGCTTGGTCTCCTGCTGCGGCGCGGTCTGGGTGCCGTCGCCGAAGACCTGCTCCAGCGCGCCCTTGAGCGTGTCGGCCGAACCGACCTTGCTGCCGTAGGCCACCAGGACGCGGCGGAGGATCGGGTACGGCTCCTGGCCGGAGGCGGCCGCGATCTCCACGTAGACAGGTTCGACGTAGACCAGGCCGTCGGCGAACGGCAGGGTCAGCAGGTTGCCGTAGCGGACCTTCGCCTGACCGAGTCCGAGCAGGTTGAGCTCGCCGGAGAACTTGTTCTGGAAGTTGTTCTGCACCTGGCCGGGACCGGGGATCGTGGTGTTGGACGGCATGCGCAGGATGCGCAGCTTCCCGTAGTCGTCTCCCGGGGTGGCGTCCACGGCCATGAACGCGGCCAGGTTGGGCCCCTGGCGCGGCACGAACGTGGTGGTCAGCGAGAACGAGGGCGCCATGGTCTTCGGCATCTTGACCGACAGGTAGTACGGCGGCTGCTTGGTGTCGCGGTCGCCGGACGGGTCGTTCGGGACGTTCCAGAAGTCCTGGCCGCTGTAGAAGGCGTTCGGGTCGGAGATGTGGTACTGGGAGAGCACGTCACGCTGGACCTTGAACAGCGCCTCCGGGTAGCGAAGGTGCTGCCTGAGCTCGGTCGACATCTCCGTCTGCGGCTTGATGACGCCGGGGAAGGCCTTGCGCCAGGTCTGCAGGATGGGGTCCTTCTCGTCCCAGGCGTACAGGCTGACGGTGCCGTCGTAGGCGTCGACCATGGCCTTCACCGAGTTGCGCATGTAGTTGATCTGGTCGCGCGGCTGCGGGACCACCAGGCGCGGGTCGGTGATGGTGTCGCGCGTCATCGCCTCCAGGCTCTTGCTCTGGGAGTACGGGTAGGCGTTGGACGTGGTGTACGCGTCGGCGATCCAGACCACCCTGCCGCCGACGATGGCCGGGTAGGGGTTGTCGTCCAGGCTCAGGAACGGCGCCACCTTGGCGATCCGCTCCTGCGGGTTGCGCTCGTAAAGGATCTTGGAGTTCGCGTTGACGTCACCCGACAGCAGCAGGTTGATCTCGCCGTACTTGGCGGCGTAGAGCATCCGGTTGAGGAAGGACCCGACCGGGACCCCGCCCTTGCCGTCGTAGGTGGTGTTCTTCTGGCCGGTGCCGCCGCTCTCGGGGTAGTCGAGCTCCTGCTTCTGCTGGCCGGTGCCGCCGACGACGACGTACTCGGTCGAGCCGGGTGCCTCGCCGAAGTAGATCCGCGACTCCTTGAGCTTTGTCCGGTCCACCAGGGCGCCGGTGACCGGCATGTCCTTGGCGTCGAAGTTGGGCAGGCCCTCGGAGTCGACCTCGTTGCCGGGCGCGGCCACGAAACCGTTGCCGTGGGTGTAGACGAGGTGCCGGTTGATCCAGTTGTTCTGCTCGGCCGGCGGTCCGGTGAGCTCTCGCACGGCCACGACGGTGTCGCGCATCGTGCCGTTCGCGTCGGGGTAGCGGTCGACGTCGAGCGGCTCGTGGAAGTCGTAGTAACCGCGGATCCGCTGCTTCTGCTGGTAGGTCTTGGCGACCAGGCTCGGGTCGAGCAGGCGCACGCCGGAGATGGAGCTGTCGGCGGTGACGCTGACCTTGCTCGGGTCACCCTGAGCCGTGTAGTCGATCACCTCGGCGTCGTTGACGTCGTAGGCTTTTCGGGTCGCGTCGATGTTGCGCTTGATGTACTCCTGCTCCTTGCCCTGCTGGTTCGGCTTGACCTGGAACTGCTCGACCAGGGCCGGGTAGACCCCGCCGATCAGGATGGCCGAGAGCACCAGGAGGCCGAAGCCGACGCCGGGCAGCATGCCGCCGGATCGCACGACCCCGGCGAAGAACAGGACCGCGCAGATCAGGGCGATGATCGCCAGGATGCTCTTGGCGGGAAGCACCGCGTTGACGTCGGTGTAGGAGGCTCCGTGCCGGAATCCCCGGTCGGAGAAGACCAGCCCGTACCGGTCGACCCAGTAGGCGATCGCCTTCAGCAGCACGAAGATGCCGAGCAGCACCGACAGGTGCGCCCTGGCGCCGCGCGAGGCGTGCACGCCGGGCGACTGGAGCCGGAACCCGCCGTACAGGTAGTGCACGACCGCCGCCAGCAGGGCGGAGAGCACCACCGCGACGAACAGGAAGTTCAGCACCATCCGGATGAATGGATAGGTGAACATGAAGAAGGAGATGTCCATCTTGAACTGCGGGTCGGTCTCACCGAACGGCGTCGCGTTGATGAACTCCAGCCAGGTCTTCCACTGGCCGGAGAAGGACGATCCCGAGAACAGGCCGAGCACCGCCACGCCGACCAGGAAGATCAGCTTGCGGTGCGGGTCGAGGGCCATCCGGTACCGGTCGGCGCCGCTGGCGCCGCCGAACATCCCCGGACCGAACATCGGCCTCATGCGGTACGCCATCAGCATGTTGCCGCCGACGATCCCGACCATCAGCAGTGCGCCGACGGCGAACAGCAGGATCTGCGTGACGACCACACCGGAGAAGACGGCCGTGTAATTGACCGATTCGTACCAAAGGTAATCAGTGAAAATACCGGCAAAAAGGAAGAACAAGGCAACTATTGCGACCAGCGCGATCGCGACGGGAACTAGCAGTCGTGGCCGGCGGGGCAAGCGCATTGCCCTGCCGGCTCCGGGGGTCCGGAAGCTCAAGGCCAACCCCTTGTCGTAAGAGCACGGTCCGTGTCTGGCAACCTACACCGGCGAGAGTTGGGTCGCGTTCAGCCTTTCGGGCACGGTCCGGCCACAACACCCGCTGGTCTCGGGTCCACAGGTCCAACGTACGAGAGCCCTGATGAGTGCCCCGTGACGAGGTCCGGGACCGGAAAACCAGATCTTTTTACCTAATCGGATGCCGCGTCCCGCTTTTCGGGCTTCTTCTTCCGCCCGATTCCGGGGTCGGCCCGCCCGGTTCGGGGGTCAGCCGGCCGGGCAGCTCGGCACGGAACCCGAGCCGGTGCGGATCGCGTCGACCGCCTGGACGGCCTCGCGCAGGGTCGCGACCTTGACCAGCCTGAGGCCGGACGGAATCGCCTTGACCGCCTCGGCGCAGTTCTCCGCGGGGGTCAGGAAGACCGTCGCCCCCGCCTTCCTGGCGCCGACCATCTTCTGCTGGATGCCGCCGATCGGGCCGACCTGGCCCTCCGCGGTGATCGTTCCGGTCCCGGCGATGGACCTGCCGCCGGTCAACGCCCCGGGGGTGAGCTTGTCGACGATGCCCAGGGAGAACATCATCCCCGCGCTCGGCCCGCCGACGTCACCGACGTTGATCTTGACCTGGAAGGGGAACTTGTAGCCGACCCGCATGGTGATGCCCACGATGGGGGTACCGTCCTTGCCCGCGGCGGTCGGGACGGCGACGGTCACGCTCTGGGCGCCCCGGTTGACGACGAAACTGACCTGCTCACCCGGCTTGTGCCTGCGGACCGAAGCGGAGACGGTCTCGCGGTCGGACACGGGCGTGCCGTCCACCGAGACGATCTCGTCGCCGATCTTGAACTTCCCGTCGGCCGGCAGGCCCTTCTCGGTGGAGGCCACGGTCACGACCGAGCTGTAGGGGATCTTCAACTCCGTCAGCGCCGCCGCGGTCGCGTCGTCCTGGGAGTTCGTCATCTCCTGGGTGTTCTGTTCCTCGACCTCCTTCGCGGTGGTCGCCGGAGGGAAGATCGTCTCCTCGGGCACGACCGCGATGGCGGGATCGATCCATCCCTTGAGCGCGCTGAAAAGGTCGATCCTGGTGCCGGGGCCGCCCTGGTAGGCGACGGTGACGAGGCTGAGCTTGCCCTCCGTCGGGTACGTCTGGTGCCCCTCGACGCTGATCACCGGCTTGCCGTCGACGTCGCCGATGGTGTTCTCGGTCGGCCCGGGGCTCAGCACGACGTACGGCACCGGCAGCAGGCCGCCGACCAGCGCGAACATGAGCGTGAGGAAGCCCGCCACCATGAGGGTCAGCGCTCGTCGGGACATGGACAAAGCCTATGCCGTACGACAGGTCATGAAACCGCACCCGGACGCCGCCGCGCCGACGGCCGATCTCACTCGCAGGCCCCCACCCACTCGGAGGAGCCATCGGTGAAAACCTGGTTCTTCCAGATGGGGACCTGGCTCTTGAGGTCGTCGATCAACCTGCGGGAGGCCTCGAACGCCTCGCCCCGATGTGGCGCGGCGACCGCCACGACGACCGCGACGTCACCGAGTTCCAGGTCGCCGACCCGGTGGACGGCGGCCAGCGCGGTCACGGGGAAGTCCGTGGCGATCTTCTCGGCCACCCGGCGAAGCTCGTCCACGGCGCTCGGATGCGCCGAGTAGGACAGGCTCGTGACCGGCTTGCCGTGGTCCTGTTCGCGTACCGTGCCGACGAAGACGGTCGTGCCGCCCGCGGCATGGTCACCGACGGCGGCGAGCACCTCGTCGACGGACAGCGCGCTGTCGCGAATATCGAGCAACCGGATGACATCCACGCCGCAAAGCGTACCGCCAGGGAGAAACGACCTCCGGCCGCGTACCTGCTTGGGGGCGGGCCCCGAGGTTCCCCGCCCTCCGCCTGGACGTACGAGCCCGTACGCCCCGCGCGGACGTCAGGTGCGGCGCTTCTTGCGGGCGGCGCGGACGATCGCCGCGGTGCCGAGGACGGCGACGGTGGCGCCGGCCGCGGTGAGCGTGGCCTCCTTGCCGGACAGACGGCGGCCCACGACGGCGTGCTTGCCCTCGCGCAGCTCCAGGAGCTGCTCGAACGCGGCCTCGTTGGTCCACAGCGGCTTCCATCCGGCCTCGCGCAGCGCGGTGCAGTCGACCACCCACGGGTAGACGACGTAGTGCAGATCGGCGGCCGGGGCCGGGGTGACGCCGAGGCGGTGCAGGCGCTGGGCGGTGCCGAAGGTCAGCCCGGCGGGCAGCTCCAGCCTGCGCAGCCCGGAGATCTCCTCCACCTGCTCCTGCTCCAGCCAGCCCTCGCCACCGACGGCCACCACCCCCGAGACCGTGCCGAGCGCCGCCATCTCAAGGGCCGAGACGAGGTCGTCCACGTGGCAGAACTGCCAGCGGGGGTCGCATCCCTTGACGGTCAGCAGCCGGGGCGCCTCGAAGTGCCGGGTCACCACGCTGTCGACGCCGGGGCCGACCACGGCGGCGGGCCGGACCACGGTCACGCCGAGACCGGGGTGGCTGCGCAGGGAGCGCCGGGCGAGCGCCTCGATCTCCAGATGGTCGCCGACCATGCCCGTGTCGGGCTCGGCGGCGACCGGCGACCCCTCCGGCAGCGGGACCGGATTGTCGGGAACGGCGCCGTACACCATCGCGCTGGTGACCAGCACGACCCGCCGCACCCGGGCGGCGGCGCTGGCGGTGAGCACCGTCTGGGCCGCTCGCAGATTGTAGGCGCGCCGCTCCGCAGGGTTGGCGTCGAGCGCGTAGTCGGCCGCCAGATGCACGAGCACGTCAATATCAGATATGCGGTTCGCCAAGAGCGGATCTCGGACATCGAGGACCCGCCAGGTGACGTCGGGAACATCACCACGCTGCTCGTCGATGGCCACGACCCTGCGGAAATCCGCAGACGAGGCGACCTTCGCGAGGAAGGCACGGCCTAGGCCCGAGGCGGCGCCGGTGACGGCGACGACGGGGGGCCGGGAGCGTTTCGAGGTAGGCACCAGGTCCTCACTTTGCACTGACCCGCCATGCGACGGATAACGTGGCGGATGTGGACTCCTCCATCCTGCACGAGGTAGAGCGGTGACTGACTTGCCAGGTCGGGAAAACGACCCCAACGAGAATCCGTTCGCCATGTTCGGCAACCCGGAGCAGATCGCAGCGGCAATGCGCCAGTTCGCCGACATGCTCTCCGCTCCGCCGACCTCAGGTCCCGTCAACTGGGACATGGCGAAGAACATCGCACGGCACGTGGTGGTCGCCGAGGGCGATCCAAGTGTCATGGAAGGCGAGCGGCGCCAGATCGTCGACGCCCTGAATCTGGCCGACCTATGGCTCAACGAGGCCACCTCCCTGCCGAGCGGGGTGAGCAACCCCCAGGCGTGGAGCCGTTCCGAGTGGATCGAGAAGACCGTCCCGGTCTGGCAGAAGCTCTGTGACCCGATCGCCGCCCGCATGGTCGAGACCATGAGCGGCACGCTCGGCGCCACCGGTCTGCCCGCGGAGGCCCAGGCCATGGCCGGGCCGCTGATGGGGATGATGAAACAGATGGGCGGCATGATGGTCGGCCAGCAGATCGGCCAGGCCGTCGGCTCGCTCGCCCTCGAGGTGATCGGCTCCACCGACATCGGCCTGCCGCTGTCGGACAACGCCGCCCTGCTGCCCGGCGGCGTCGCGGCGTTCAGCCAGGGCCTGGAGATCCCCGCCGAGGAGATCCGCCTCTACCTCGCCCTGCGCGAGGCGGCCCACCACCGGCTTTTCCAGCACGTGCCGTGGCTGCGCGCGCACCTGCTCGGAGCCGTGGAGGAGTACGCCAGGGGCATCACGGTGGACGCGTCCGCACTGGAGGAGCAGCTCCGCGGGCTCGACATCAACAATCCCGAGCAGCTCCAGCAGGCGCTGAGCGGCGGCAACCTGCTCAAGCCCGAGGAGACCGAGCGGCAGAAGGCCGCCCTGTCCCGGCTGGAGACCATGCTCGCCCTGGTCGAGGGCTGGGTCGGTACCGTCGTGGACGGCGCCGCGGACGGCAAGCTCCCCTCGGCGACCGCGCTGTCGGAGACCGTACGGCGCCGCAGGGCGACCGGCGGCCCCGCCGAGCAGACCTTCGCCACGCTCGTCGGCCTCGAGCTCAGGCCCCGCCGCCTGCGCGAGGCCGCCGCCCTGTGGCAGGCCCTGGAGGCCGACAGGGGCGTCGACGGCCGCGACGCGGTCTGGAACCACCCCGACCTGATGCCCACCGCCGACGACCTCGACAACCCCGAGAGGTTCGTACGGGGCGAGCCCGAGCTCGACCTGTCGTCCCTGGAGGGGACCCGGCCTCCGGCCGCCCCCGGCGAGGAGGGCGACGACGGGAAGGGCCACGAGGACGACGGTGGCCGGGACAGTGGCCGGGACGGCGGCGCGTGAGCCTGCGCGCCGACGCGAAGGACGTGCTCACGGGGTGGACCGCGCCCACGGCGGAGGAGGAGATCCTCCGCAAGGAGTTCCTGGAGCACGTCCACGCCAATGACGACGCGATGTGGCGCGAGTGCGTCACCGGCCACCTGACGGCCACGACCGCGGTGCTCTCCCACGACGGCGAGCGGGTGCTGCTGACGCTGCACCCCAAGGCCGGGATGTGGCTGCCCATGGGAGGCCACTGCGAGCGCGGCGACGCCTCCCTGGAGGCGGTGGCGCTGCGTGAGGCCACCGAGGAGTCCGGCATCCCGGGCCTGCGGCTGCTGCCGGGCCCGCTCGCGCTCGACCGGCACGTGGTCTGGTGCCACCCGCCGCACAGCAGCCACCTCGACGTCGAGTACGGCGCCGTCGCCCCCGCCGACGTCGAGGCCGTGATCAGTGCCGAGTCGCTCGACCTGCGCTGGTTCCCGGTGGAGGAGATCCCCGAGCTCTCCGACGAGGCGACCCGCCGCCTGGCCCGCCGCGCCCGCGAGGTCCTGCGCTCCGGGTAATCGAACGCTCGCCTTCGCACGGTTCCGCGACCGGTTCCGGCCTGCTCGGGGCATGTCCCGAGGGCGTTGGACCGTTTTACGCTTGTCTCACCTTTCCCCGGATACCTTCGTCCTCATCAGGCTGTACGAAGCGGATCGGGGCACTGTGAGCGTGGACATCGTGGCTGACAGGGGCGCCGAGGGCACCGGGGGCACCGTCGTGCCGCCGGCGCGGCGACGGCGGCGCCGGAGGATTCCCAAAACCCTCGCCTGGGCCGCGGTGACCCCGTTCGCCGCCTGGGCGATGGCCCGGGTGGCCGGGCTCGAACGCGACTCGCTGACCATCCAGCTCATGACCGGCACCCCGTACGTGGCCGCGGCCTCGCTCGCACCGGTGCTGCTGTCCGCGCTGACCCGCACCCGGGCGGTGACGGCGGTGGCGCTGGTCACCACCGCGGCGCTCGGCCTCAGCGTGCTTCCCAGGGCCCTCCGTTCCGGGGATCCCGTGGTGGGAACGCCCCTGCGGGTGCTGACGCTCAACACGCTGTTCGGGCACGCCGAGCCCGAAGCGGTGATGGACCTGGTCAGGCGGCTGGACCCGGACGTGTTCAGCACCCAGGAGCTGACCCCGGGGATGGTCGAGAAGTTCCAGACGGCCGGGCTGGAGAAGATCATGCCGTACCAGGTGCTGGAGCCGGAGTGGAGCGCCGGCGGCAGCGGCCTGTACTCGCGGTATCCGCTGACCGCCAGGAAGAACCTGTTCGAGGCGATCGGGCACAACATGCCCGCCGCGTCGATGACCGTGCCCGGCGCCATGCCCGTCGAGATCGTCGACGTGCATCCCTTCCCGCCGCTGGGCAGGCAGGTGTACGACTGGACGGCGGCGCTGGACGCCCTGCCCTCCGCCGCGCCCGACACGATCCGCATCCTCGCGGGCGACTTCAACGCCAGCCTCGACCACGCGGCCATGCGCCGTTTCCTGAGCCGCGGCTATCTGGACGCGGCCGACAGCGCCGGGGAGGGCCTCACCCCCACCTGGCCGGTCAACAAGCGCGTCCCGGCGCTGATCACGATCGACCACGTCGTGGCGGACCTGCGGGTGGGGGTGAACGCGGTCAGCGTGCACACCGTTCCCGGTACCGACCATCGGGCGGTCTTCGCGGACCTGCGCCTGCCCCCGTCCTGACGGCCCCTTCGGTTTCCCTGACTTCCTTGGGCTGCGGACCCGCTTGGCCTGCTTGGGCGCTCAGGGCGCCCGAACGGCTACGGCACCCGGTCACTCCTGAGCTCCTGAGCTCCTGAGCTCCTGAGATCAGGATGAGAGCAGGGCCCGGGTGTTGTCCCAGCCCTCCAGACCGGGGTCGAGGAGACGGATGTCGCCAGGAGTGCGCAGGCGGTGCCAGCCGGGGCCCCTCGCGACCATGCGGCTGCCGGGCGCGGAGGCGCGTAGTGCCTTGACCGGGTCGAGGTCGTCGAAGCCCACCGCGGCCCAGTCCGGATAGGGCAGGTGGGCGGCGAACGCCACCGTGCCGCCCCCGGTATCCGGGCAGACGGCGATCCTGGCCCGGCCCAGCTCGCGGAAGAGCTTGCCGATGAGCAACGGGGGCAGGTCGGGCGCGTCGGCGCTCAGCAGGACCGCCTGCCGACCGTACGGCAGGGCCGCGAAGGCGGCCTCGACCAGGGCACTCCCTGAAAGATCGGGAATCTCGACGACCGGGGTGCCCGGCCAGACGATCTCTTCCATGCCGGGGACGCTCGTCACCACGACAGGTGAGACGAAGTCGAGCCCGGCGACGAGCTCGTAGGCGTCTTCGGCGACGGCCGTGAGGAAGTCGGCCGCGTCGACTCCCGGGGGGGCCGCGTCCGCCACGGAGGGCGTGACGAGGACGGCCACCACTCGATCTTCCGTCAACATTCCTCCGCGGAACCGTGAGCCGCCGTGGAGAATCCCTCCAGGAAGCCCCGCGCCCGCTCGGCCTTGGGATATCGTTCCACAAGCGCCCAGAAGCGTGAGCCGTGGCTCGGCACCAGCAGGTGAACGAGCTCATGCATGATCACATAGTCGACCACCCACGACGGCATGCCCCGCAGCCGCGTGGAGATCCTGATGGTCCCGTGGTCAGGGGTGCACGAGCCCCAGCGGTGTTGCTGGTTCTCCACCCAGCGTACGCTCGACGGCTTCGCCTCTCCGCCCAGATAGCGGGCCGACAGATCGACGGCCCGATCAAGGAGATCGTCGTCGGAGGGACGTCTGCGCTGTTCCTTGGCCGCGAGGCGATCGAGCATACGGCGCACCCATTGTTCCTCATCGGTGCTACTCAGACCGGCGGGGAGGAGCACGATCGTTTTCTCGCCGTCGCGGTACGCAGAAACCGTCCGCCGGCGGCGAGAACTGCGGCGGACCTCGACTGTCTCGGGGGGCACATATGAACGGTAGCCGAGAATGACGAATTCACACCAGGGGGTAGAACACGTTCCCGCTGGTCAATCCCCGTTCGCCGATTGTTCAGCACGGGTGATCAACTATGACCGTGACTTATCTAATTAACCTGGATATCAGCCGTCTCATGCGTTGCCGAAACGCGGGACCCGCTGTTCTCTCTGGGCTGCCAGCCCTTCAAGCATGTCGTCGGAGATCATCGTGACCGGCTGGGCGAGGGACTCCCAGCGCAGCGCGGCGTCGAGGTCCGCGTGCCCGCCACCCGCTAGAGCGATCTTGGTGAGCCGGGTGGCGACCGGCGCGTTGGCCGCGGTGCGCGACGCGATCCCCATCACCTCGGCCATCAGCGACTCGCGAGGAAACGCCCTGGTCACCAGCCCCGCGGGCGCGGCCTCCGCCCCCGTCAACGTCCGCCCCGTGAGCAGCATCTCCCTGGCCACGCCCACTCCGGCGACCCTGGGCAGCAGGTAGGTGGCCGCCATGCCGGGATGCAGGCCGAGTGAGGTGAAGGGGACGAGCAGTTTGGCCTCCTCCGCGGCGTAGACCAGGTCGCAGGCGAGGGCGAGGCACAGCCCCGCCCCGACGGCCGCGCCGTTGACGGCGGCGATGGTCGGCACCTCCAGATCGGCGATCGCCAGCCAGGTCCGGTAGAAGCCGAGCATCCGCTCACGCAGGGCGGGAACTCCCTCGGCGGCCCGCTCGGCGAGCCAGGACAGGTCGCCCCCGGAACAGAACGCGTTTCCCGCCCCGGTGACGACGACACATCGGAGGTCGCGGTCCGCCGCGAGATCGGCGATGGCCAGCCGCCACCGTGCGGTCATTCCATCGGTCATCGCGTTGCGCCGGTCGGGGCGGTTCAGAGTGAGCACCGCGACGCCGTCGGCACGCCGGTCGATCAAGAGCTCGTCCATGCCGGGGAGCGTAACCCACCGTCTCCCGACCACCGCTCAGGGGCGGGTTATCCACAGGGTGGGAGTTATCCACAGGCGGCGGGAAAGGCGTCCGGGATCTTGAGGGGGCATGCCACGCTGGCACACCCGGCAGGCCACTCCACCTGCTCACCCCTCATCCCCTGCTCACCGGCAGGCTGCTCCCAAGAAAGGCTCTCCGATGAGACCACGTCTGAAGCCCGCTCTGCGCCGCGTCGCCCGTGACGGACGCACCCTGCAGTTCGGTCTGCACCCCCGCCACGCGGTGGTGCTGACCGATCTCGAACCGGAGGTCCGCCGCTGGGTGGAGAGCCTCGACGGCGTACGGGATCTCGCGGGCGTGCTGGCCGGCGCCGCCGAGGCGGGTCTCGGCGAGGAGCGCGGCCGGACCCTGCTCGACCTACTGGTCAGCCGTGGCGTGGTGGACGACGCGAGTGCGGGTCCCGGCCCGCTGCGCGCGCTCGCGATGGCCGAGCGTGACCGGCTCCAGCCTGATCTCGACGCGCTCTCCCTCACTCCCGGCACGATCGACGGCGGGCTCGCCACACTGGAGCGCAGGCGAGAGGCCCAGGTGCGGGTCTACGGCGCGGGCCGGGTGGGCGCGCAGGTCGTCGGCCTGCTCGCCGCCTCCGGGGTCGGCCGGATCTGCGTCATCGATCCCGGTACGGCCCGCCGACGGGATGTCGTCCCCGGCGGGCTCGACTGGACGGAGGTGGGGATGAGCAGGCAGGACGGTGCGGTCGCGATGGCCAAGCGGCTGGCGCCCGGTCTCACCGCATGGACCGGCGACGGAGCGGCCCAGCTGGCCGACGGAGCGAGGCCGCCGGACCTGGCGGTGCTCGCTCCGGTGGTGCCCCTGGACGGCCTTCTCGTCAAGGAGCTCGTCGAGTGGGAGATCCCGCACCTGCTGGTCACCGCCTTCGAGGGCTCCGGGTCGGTCGGCCCTCTGGTGCTGCCCGGACGGAGCACGTGCCTGCACTGCCTGGATCTGACCCGGCGAGATCGCGACCCCGGCTGGCCCGTCGTCAGCGCCCGGTTGGGCGGCTTCCCCGCGGGAGAAATCGCGTGTGGGACAGTGCTGTCGACGCTGGTGGCGGCGTCGGCGGCAGGCCACGCACTTGCTGTGATCGACGGCCGTGAGCCCGCTGTGACCAACAGCACAATGGAAGTATTGCCAGATTGGAGCTGGAAGAGGCGATCCTGGAGTGTTCATCCTCAATGTCGTTGCTTCCGAAACGAGTTGGGTTCGCTAACAATGGTCGCGTCGGCTACCTGCCGCTGACGGACACACAGCGAAGGGAGGGAGCGGCGTCTCGCTGTACCAGCGGATGCGCCGCTAACCAAGGTGAGTGACCTTCCGCGCCGCGCCGTTGCGCGCTCCGCCAAGCTGGCCGCCCTGCCGATCGGGTTCGCCGGACGCACCGCTCTCGGTCTCGGGAAACGCATCGGGGGTAAGTCCGCCGAGATCGTCGCCCAGGAAATTCAGGAACGCACCGCCGAGCAGATCTTCAAGGTTCTCGGAGAGCTCAAGGGCGGGGCGATGAAGCTCGGCCAGGCGCTGTCCATCTTCGAGGCGGCGCTGCCCGCCGAGGTCGCCGGCCCCTACCGCGCGACCCTGACCAAACTCCAGGACGCGGCACCACCGCTTCCCGCGGCGACCGTGCACAAGGTTCTCGTCGAGCAGCTGGGCGACGACTGGCGGGAGAACTTCCTGTCGTTCGACGACAGACCCACCGCCGCCGCGTCGATCGGGCAGGTGCACAAGGCGGTCTGGCACGACGGCCGGACGGTCGCGGTCAAAATCCAGTATCCGGGGGCGGGTAAGGCCCTGCTCTCCGACTTCACCCAGCTGTCCCGGCTCGGCAAGCTCTTCGGGGTGTTGCTGCCCGGCCTCGACATCAAGACCGTCCTGAGCGAGTTGCGCGAGCGAGTGGTCGAGGAGCTCGACTATCTCCACGAGGCCGAGGCGCAGCACGCCTTCGCCCTGGAGTTCAAGGACGACCCCGACTTCCTGATCCCGGATGTGATCGCCGCCAACGAGCAGGTGCTCGTCTCCGAATGGGTCGACGGCACCCCGCTGTCGCGGATCATCACCGACGGCACCCAGGAAGAGCGTGACCGGGCCGGGCTCCAGCTCGTCCGTTTCCTGTTCTCCTCGCCCGCGCGGCTGGGCATGCTCCACGCCGACCCCCATCCGGGCAACTTCCGGATCGTCGAGGACGGCCGGATGTGCGTGCTCGACTTCGGCGCGGTCAACCGGATGCCCCACGGATATCCGCCGGTCTTCGGGAAGCTGACCCGCATCTTCAACAACGGCGACATGGCGACCGTGGTCCAGGGCCTGCGCGACGAGGGCTTCATCCAGCCGCACATCGAGATCGACCCCGAGGCCCTGCGGGCGTTCCTCGCCCCCTACGTCGAGCCGACCGCCGTGGAGGAGTTCTCGTTCAGCAGGGAGTGGCTCCAGCGGCAGGCGGCCAAGGCCACCGATCTACGTCCCGGCAATGTGGTGCGCCAGCTCAACCTGCCCGCCTCGTACGTCCTCATCCATCGCGTGCACGCGGCGGGGGTCGGCGTCCTCTGCCAGCTCGGCGCCACTGCCCGCTTCCGCGAGGAGGTCATCCGCTGGGTCCCCGGATTCACCGACGAGGATTCGGGAGAGCCCACCCTCACCAGCGCCTGAGGGATATTTTCCTTCCCACGACATCCGGCGACCCCCCGCACCCCCGCACCCCCTCGCCCCCGCGACGTCCGCGAACATCCCACGGCGTCCGCCGACCCCCGCGACGTCGGGCGACGTTCCGCGATGTCGGGTGACCTCGGACGACACCCCGCTGCGGGGTGGGATCGGCGAGACGCCTGAGGGGTGGCCCGCCGAAGCGGGTCACCCCTCATTGTTCGTTCGTCTCGCTTTTCTGGTCCGTCTCGTTCTGCTGTCTGTCTGTTTTCCGTGCGGCTTCGCATGTGTCTCGTGCGTCTTCTACACGTCGCCGCCGGCCCTTACCGGTCAGGTCAGACAGATCAGACAGATCAGACGAGGCGCAGGATCGCGCTCCGCAGGCGCTCCGAGGCGCGTTCCGCGTTGCGCTGGGCGCGTTGGAGGCGCTGAAGGCCGGCGGCCCTGCGATGCTCCTCCGCCTCGCGGTGGAGGGTCCGTATTCGGTCACGGACCAGTTCTTCTTGCATAGACGGCAGGTCGAGGCCTCTGGCGGTGAAGTAACTCATCGGGATGGTCCTTTCGGAAACGTGCGGCTCGTGGTCGGTCGGTTCTCGGTGGGTCGGGTTCTCGGTGGGTCGGGCAGCGACCGGATTGTTCAGGCAGCGACCGGGTTCTTGCGGGGACGCCCGCGCGGACGCTTCCGGGGGACGATCGCCCCCCGCAGAACAAGCTCGCCACCCCAGACACCCCACGGCTCCTCGCGCTCCAGCGCGCGGGCCAGGCAGGCCTCACGAATCGGGCAGCCCCCGCAGAGCGCCTTGGCGAACTCCACGTCCTCCGGAGACTCGGCGAACCACAGGTCGGGGTCGGTACGACAGGGGATTGTGGCTTCGTCGATCAGGTCCATGACCGTCTGGGCCCCCATCTGCTTCACCTCTCAGCTAGGTGTTGATCTTCGGTTACCTCTTGGGGTGGGGGTCAGGAATGACGCGGACAAACAAGAAGGCCGCGGATCCTGGGTGCGGATCCGCGGCCTGAAGGCTTTTTCCTCGGTCAGGTTATGACCGGAGGATGCCCCCAGGGTTGCGGACCGCGCAGTCCACCGTTTCCGATGTGCTTGGTCGTAGCTGCGTAGCTGTCGCCCACTCGGTTCCGAACGGCCGGGACGTCCGTCGCCGGGAGGGCGGTCGGAGCAAACCAGCGGCCGGTTTCGGCCTGGAAGAAGGCGGAATTGGCCTGCAGAGCCGGAGCTGCCGCGCCGTCGGCGAGGATGATCTGGCCGCCGCAAGGCAGAGCGGTGTTACGGCGCACGGAAGTGAGCCCCATCTGGGACGACATCAGGATGTTCTTCACAGTGGACTCACCTCCATTCGTGGATCGTCGGACAGTAGCGTCCGACTTGCTTGACCATGACCCTAAACCCCGGCCCGGGGAGTGGGCAACATATTTTCTACCTGCGGCTTTGCGACTATCTCACGCGGATCATCGCCTCCTGCACTACCGACACGGCCAGTTCTCCGGACCGGGTGAACATCTCCCCCTTGGCGAGTCCCCTCGCCGCCCCCGACCACGGCGACTCCTGGGCGTAGAGCATCCACTCGTCCACCCGAAAAGGACGGTGGAACCACATCGCGTGGTCCAGCGACGCACCGGAGAGGTTGGACGCGCCCCACGCGAGGCCGTGGGTCAGCAGCACGGTGTCGACCAGGGTGAAATCGGAGGCGTAGGCGGCGAGCACCACGTGCAGCAGCGGGTCGTCGGGCAGTTCCGCGTCGTAGCGGAACCACACGTTGGTGTTCGAACCGCGAAGCTCCGGGTCGCGGTAGGCCTCCCAGGTGAGGGGGGTCACGTAGCGGGCGTCCACCGGCCTCGGCCTGGACGCCCACTCGCGCAGCGGCGACTCCGCCCCCACGGCCTGGAGCATCCGGTCCTGGAAGAGCGGCAGGCCCTCGGGGTCGACCACCTGGGGCATCGTGGCCGCCTGGTGCTCGACGCCGGTCTCCGTCACGTGGAAGGAGGCCGACATGGTGAATATCGCCTTGCCGTGCTGGATGGCCACCACCCGCCGGGTGGTGAAGGACCGGCCGTCACGGACCCGCTCGACGTTGTAGACGATCGGGATGGCCGGGTCGCCGGGACGGATGAAGTAGGCGTGCAGCGAATGGACGTCGCGGTCGTCGGGCACCGTCCGTCCCGCGGCGACCAGTGCCTGGGCGGCCACCTGGCCACCGAAGACACGCTGGATGCGCTCCTCCGGGCTGCGCCCCCTGAAGATGTCGAGCTCGATCTGCTCCAGGTCGAGCAGGTCCAGGAGCTCCTTTAACGCCTCGTTCACGCGCCCTCCGTCTGGTTCGCGGCGGTACGGCACAGTTCGAGCACCGCCTCGCCATAACGGTCCAGTTTGACCCGTCCGATTCCGGTGATCGCCAGCAGGTCCTGTTCCGAGAGCGGCGCCCGTTCGGCGATGGCCTGGAGGGTGACGTCGGTGAAGATCGCCCACTGGGGGATCTTCTCGTGTTTCGCCACTCCCGTACGCCAGGACTTGAGCGCCCCGAGCAGTGCCTCGTCGTAGTCGGCGGGGCAGCCGGCACACCTGCCGAGCTTCTGCTCCGCGGCGGCCGCCAGGGTCTTGCCGCAGACCCGGCAGCTGATCGGCGCGGCGACCGGGCGGCGATCGGCCGCCGCGGCCGGGGCCGCGGTGCGGCCTTTCTGCGCGGAACGGCCGGTGAGCCCGTCCAGGAAGCGGGAGGGTTTGCGGGAACGCCGCCCGCCGGGCGAGCGCGCCAGTGCCCACGACAGCGACAGGTGGGCGCGGGCACGGGTGACGCCGACGTACAGGAGGCGGCGTTCCTCCTCGACCTGCTCGGCCGTCTCGGCGTAGATGATCGGCAACATGCCCTCGGTGACGCCGACGAGGAAGACCGCGTCCCACTCCAGGCCCTTGGCCGCGTGCAGCGAGGCCAGGGTGACTCCCTCGACCGGCGGCGCGTGCTGCTCTCCGGCCCGGCGCTCCAGTTCGGCCACGAAGGCGGGCAGGTCGGCGCCCGTGGCGGCGAGGTCCTCGGCGAGGTCGGCCAAGGCCTTCAACGACTCCCACTTCTCGCGGGCCTTGCCGCCGCCGGGAGCCTCGGGGGTGAGCCCGACGCCGGACAGGATGTGGTGCACGGTCGAGACGAGCGTGTCATCGGGCTCGGCCGAGCGGGCGGCACCGCGCAGCAGCACGACCGCCTGGCGGACCTCGGGACGCTCGAAGAAGCGGTCGGCGCCGCGCAGCACGTACGGCAGACCGGCCTTGGCGAAGGCCTGCTCGTACGTCTCGGACTGGGCGTTGACCCGGAACAGCACGGCGATCTCGCGGGTCGGCACGCCGCCGCCGACGAGCTTCCTCACCGCCCGCGCCACGCCCTCCGCCTCGGCGGTCTCGTCGTCGTACTCGGTGAAGACCGGTTCGGGACCGTCCGGGCGCTGGGCGATCAGGGCGAGTTTGTGCGGGGTCCGCGCCCTGTCGAGCACTCGGTTCGCCAGGGAGACGACCTGGGGGGTGGAGCGGTAGTCACGGACCAGCTTGATCACGGTGGCGTTGGGGTGCTCGACCGAGAAGCCGGTCAGGTAGCGGGGGGTCGCGCCGGTGAAGGAGTAGATCGTCTGGTTGGGGTCGCCGACCACACACAGGTCGTCGCGCCCGCCGAGCCAGGTGTCGAGCAACAGCTTCTGCAGCGGGTTGACGTCCTGGTACTCGTCGACCACGAAGTAGCGATACTGCTGGCGAATCTGGGAGGCCACCTCGCGGTGCTCGGTCATCACGGCCGCGGTGAGCTCCAGGATGGTCTCGAAGTCGACCAGGTGCCGGTCTCGGCGGAGGGTCTCGTAGGCCTCGTAGAGCCGGAAGACCTCCTCGGCGGGGACGGGCGAGGTGCGGCCCGCCTTCCTGGCGGCCTCCGCGTAGTCCTCGGGGGCGATCTGGGTGACCTTGGCCCATTCGATCTCGGAGGCGATGTCGCGCAGTTCGGAACGGTCCTGGTTCTTGCGCAGGGAGCGACAGGCGTCGATCAGCAGCGGCAGCTTCGACTCGATCACCCTGGGCGGGTCGCCGCCGATGACCCGCGGCCAGAAGTAGGTGAGCTGGCGCAGCGCTGCGGCGTGGAAGGTGCGCGCCTGCACGCCCGGCGTGCCGAGCTGCCGCAGCCGCTGCCTGAGCTCACCGGCCGCACGTGTGGTGAACGTCACCGCCAGCACGCCCTGGGCGTCGACCACCCCGCTGCGGACCGCGTGCGCGATGCGGTGGGTGATGGCGCGGGTCTTGCCGGTCCCGGCTCCGGCGAGGACGCAGACCGGTCCTCGGACGGCTTCGGCCACCTCACGCTGCTCGGGATCCAGTGCCGCCAGAACGTTGTCGGGCTCCACGGAGCCTCCTTACACGCAGTCGAACGGACCGGGCGGCAACATCCTCCCAGTCACTGGCCAAGCATCAGTCATTCTGGCAACATGCCGCCGTCAACCTATGTGGTTCGTCGAGATGCGCAAAGCGGGCTTTTTACTCCACAATGGGGGCCGAACGATTCCGGGGAAGGAAGAGGCCCGTGCGAACTGGGGTAACCGTGGGTGCGCTCGCCCTGGCGGCGGCGATGATCGGACCCGTGGTGGTGTACACGACCGCACACGCCCACACACTCTCGGCTCCGACCCAGCCCGGCGGCACACCCAGCCCGGCGAAGGCCGTCGGCGAGAGGGCCTCCGCCGGTGCGACGAAGGCCGGCGCGAGCAAGGTGGACATCGGCGCGTACGGCACGGCGAAGGCCAGTGTCGGAGTGGCCGACATCGGCAAGGCCGATACGAACACGACCGAGACCAGGACCGCTTCCGGAGCCGCCTCCGGGGCCGGCAAAGCCGGTACGGGCACGGCCGCGCCGGGGAAGAGCGGCGCGGGCAATCCGACGCCCCCTCCGGTGGCCCAGCCCGACCCGCTGGTCCAGGGCACCGTCATCAACACCGTCGCGTACGGTCCGTACGTCCGCCAGCGCATGGACGTCTGGCACCAGACCGACGAGCTGAAGCGGCCGGGTGTCTTCCTGATCCACGGCGGCTGGTGGTCGTCGGGCGACAAGAAGTACATGACCGAGATAAGCCGGAGCTACGCCGAGCAGGGCTACGTCGTCTTCAACATCAACTACCGCCTCTCCACCGACGCCTCCTGGCCGGCCCAGCGCACCGACACCCTCGACGCCATCGCCACCGCGCGGCGGCACGCGGCGCTGTGGTCCTTCGACCCGAACAACTACGTGATCGTCGGCTTCTCCGCCGGAGGCCACCTGGCCGGTGCCGCGGGCACCTACAAGAACGGCCTGCCCGGCCTGCGCGGCGTGGTCGGCATCTCCCCGGTGATCTCCCCGCTCACGGCGTACACCGAGGGCACCGACACCTTCGACCTGGAGAAGCGCAAGCTTCGCGAGTCGGCCATCAGGCTCGCCGGGGGCTGTGAGCCCACCGGCAAGTGCGCCAAGATCTGGGCGAGCATGGAGGTGCCGTGGCACGCGAGCCGTGGTGACGCGCCCATGCTGGTCGTGCACTCGGAGGACGAGTTCGTGTCGCCGGAGCACGGCAAGCAGCTCAAGGAGCACCTGCGCCAGGTCGGCGTGCCGGTGACGCTGTTGACCGCGCCCGGCATCGAGCACAGCTCGCCTCTTTACCGGCTGCCCGGCGTGGCGGAGCGGGTTCAGGAGTGGGTCGCGGGGAAGCTGCTCTCACCGGGAAGATGAACGGCCCTCGCTTTGTTGCCAATGGCGCCGGACATCACATGAGGGGATTTCTCACGACATGGCGCTGACTGTGTACACCACGACCTGGTGCGGCCCCTGCAAGCGACTGAAGAGCCAGCTCAGTCGCGAGGGGATCTCCTACAACGAGATCGACATCGAGAGCAACCCGGACGCCGCCACGTTCGTCATGAGCGTCAACAACGGTAACCAGGTCGTTCCCACCGTCGTGGTCGACTCCCCCACCGGCCGGGTCGTCAGGACCAACCCGTCGGTGATCGAGCTCAAGCGCATTCTGGCGGGCGCGGGCGTGTAGCCGCCCCCGGCGGGCATCGGAGCCCGGGTCCCGCGCGAAAGGCGGGTGTTCTCGGGCTCCATACGAAGGAGCGGGCGTCCTCGGGCTTCACGCGAAGGAGCAGGTGTTCCCAGGCTCCACGTGAAGGAGCGGGCGTTCTTGACGACCGTGCGCGGGGCAACCGCCCCGGCGGCACCCGAGCCCCGGTTCCGTTCCCACGGACACCGGGGCTCCCCTGCGTATCGGGACTCCCACGAACACCGGAACCCCCGCGTGCCCGGACTTTTACGAACACTGGAGCTTCCGCGTACCGAGACGCCCACGAACGCCGGAACTCCCGCGTACCGGGACGGCCTCGACCTCGCGGCCCGGCGACCCGCCGGTGGGTGGCGGGCTCTCCTCGCGGCGGGCGGTGAGGCTACCAGTCGCCGGTCAGCGGTTCGCCGTACCAGGTCTCGATGAGCCTGCGGGCGATCGACACCTCGGACGGCAGGCGCACCTCGCCGCTCTTCGTCGCGGCCAGCAGCTCGGCACGGCTGAACCAGTGGGCCTCGGCGATCTCCTCGGGATCGAGGACGAACTCCGTCGACGTGGCCCGCGCGAAGAAGCCGAGCATCAGGCTGCGCGGGAACGGCCAGGGCTGGCTGCCCATGTAGCGCGGCTCGGCGACGCGCACACCGACCTCCTCGGCCACCTCGCGCGCCACGGCGTGCTCCAGCGACTCGCCCGGCTCGACGAACCCGGCCAGCACCGACAGCCGCCCCTCGGGCCACTGCGGCCCCCTGGCCAGCAGACACCTGTCATCGTCGTCGTGAATCAGCATGATCACCGCGGGGTCGACCCGGGGGAAGTGCTGGCTGCCGTCCCTGGGGCAGACGCGCACGTGCCCGCCCGCGCGCACCTCGGTGGCGCTCCCGCACCGGGGACAGAACTCGTGGGTGGAGTGCCAGGCGTCCAGGGCGACCGCGTACACCAGCAGCCCGGCGTCCAGGTCCCCCAGCAACGACCCCACCTGGCGGAGCCCGGTGGTGAGGGTCTGGCCCTCCTCCAGCTCCGAGGGGGCGAGCGAGGAGACGATCCGCTTGAGGGAACCGGTGTGGGTGCTGTCGGCCAGCGGCGCCGCCACGGCGAAGTACGCGATGCCCTCGGCGTCGACACCGAGCAGGTAGCGCTCTCCGTCCGGCGCGTCGGCCGTGGGCAGCAGGACCAGCTTGGCCTCTCCGCCGCTACGCCGGACCAGCGCCTGCCCGTCGTCGACGACCACGACCCTGGTCGCGGTGTCCGCCCAGGCCCTTTCGAGCCACTCGGCGTCGCCGCGAAGCGCCGCCGACCGGTCAATGGCACTGCGCGCGAGCAGCAGCGGTCCCAACAGTCCTTCTTGTGCCGTGATCTCCACGCCGTTCCGCCTCCCCAACCGAGTGCACATACTATGCCGCCGGACGAGGCCCCTCTCCGCGTGTCTCGGCGTACGGACCGGGAGGGGTATCGCGCGTCCCGGCACATCACCGGCTTTTCCCTCCCCCCTCCCCCTTTGTCCGGTTCTCCCCGCCCTCGGTTCTTCCGGTTCCGGGCTCCCCGGGGTTTCACTTGGTTCTTCGGAGTTTTTCCAGGCTTTTCCAGCTTCTTCCGCGTTTTCCGGCACGACCGAGGTGCGAGCAGACATACCGACAGAGACGCGGGTACCGGGGGTTTTCTCCCGGTACCCGCGTCTCTCGTGACGCCCCACCCGCTGTGCCGGTGGTGCCGCGCCGTCAGCTTGCGAACACGATCACGTTGTCCCGGTAGCTGCGCCGCTTGCGGTCGAAGGTTCCACCACAGGTGATGAGCCTCAGCTCGGCTCCCTTGGAGGATCCGTACACCTGCCCGTCGGGGATCCGGCTCTTCGGGAAGCGGGCCAGGCGCCGGACGGTGAACGTCACCGTGCTTCCGTCGGCCCTGTCGACGTGGACGCGGTGTCCCGGACGGAGTTTCCCGAGCCGGTAAAAGACAGCGGGCCCCGTCCTGGAGTCCACGTGCCCGGCGATGACCGCCGCACCGGCCTCGCCGGGCTCGGGACCGGCCTTGTTCCAGCCCACCCGGTCGAAGCGAGCCGGAGCGACCAGCTTGTTCCTCGCGTCCAGCTTCAACGCGATCACCGTGGTGGAGACCCCGATCGCCGGTACGCGGAGCCGCACGGGGTTGGCGACCTCACCCCTGGCGGGAGGCCGTACGACCTGGGTGACCGTGGAAGCTCCGGAAACCGTGGAGGCCGTGGAGGTTGTGGAGGTGCTGTGCGCGGCGACCTCGGTGGAGCACGCGGTCAGGGCCACGAGGGCGGAGAGAGTGGAGAGAGCGGCCACGAGGGCACCGGGGGTCCGCACGGTCAGCTCCCCGAGGTGAATCGGCGGCTGAACCAGAAGCCGCCACCCGCCAGCAGCGCGCTACCGGCCAGTCCCACCGGCACCCAGAGCGGCATGCCCTCCTTCTCAGCCGTCCCGCCGAACCCGGTCTCCACCCCGCCGGCCGGAGCGCGGTCGTCATCATCGTCGTCGTCACGGGAGGTGCCACCCTGACCGGTGTCCACCCC
This sequence comes from Streptosporangium sp. NBC_01469, assembly GCF_036227305.1. Classification (NCBI taxonomy): domain Bacteria; kingdom Bacillati; phylum Actinomycetota; class Actinomycetes; order Streptosporangiales; family Streptosporangiaceae; genus Streptosporangium; species Streptosporangium sp. NBC_01469. Next base: position 30,931 of record NZ_CP109465.1, read on the forward strand.
ACCCGCAGGCGCACGGTCATCGTCGTCGTCATCGTCACGCGACGCACCACCCTGACCGGTGTCCACCCCACCCGCAGGCGCACGGTCATCGTCATCATCGTCGTCATCGTCACGCGACGCACCACCCTGACCGGTGTCCACCCCACCCGCAGGCGCACGGTCATCGTCATCATCGTCGTCGTCACGCGACGCACCACCCTGACCGGTGTCCACCCCACCCGCAGGCGCACGGTCATCGTCATCATCGTCGTCGTCACGCGACGCACCACCCTGACCGGTGTCCACCCCACCCGCAGGCGCACGGTCATCGTCGTCGTCATCATCGTCACGCGATGTACTGCCCTGGCCGGTTTCCACGCCGCCCCGGGGGAGGTCGTCGTCCCGATCGTCGGCGGGTCCGGCTCGCCGGTCGTCCTTGTCGTCGCGGTCATCACGATCGTCGTCACCGCCGTCGTCGTCATCACCGCCTCTGTCGTCGTCGTCATCATCGTCGTCATCGTCCGCGACGTGGGTCACCGCCGTGGGCGAGGCCGGGAACGCGGACGCCTGGGCCGCCGGGATGCCGGCGAGGACGCCGGTGGTCCCGAGTCCGAGGGTGATCGCGATGGCGAGCAGGGTCCGCCGTAGTACCAGGCTCATCTGGCCCTCCTGAAGGTCGTTCCGCACCTTCTGTGCGGATGACTCAAGATTTCCGGTGGCCGGTGGACCCATCATGAGCGTGGGATGAGAGGACTCTCACCCGACTCGCAGGCGGTAGCCGGAACCCCTGACGGTCTCGATCCGCTGGTTTCCCAGCTTGCGACGCAGGTAGCGGACGTAGACGTCCACCACGTTCGAGCCGGGGTCGAAGTCGAACCCCCACACGTGGCTGAGCAGCTGCTGGCGGGTGAGAACCTGGTCGGGATGGCGGCAGAAGATCTCCGCGAGGGCGAACTCGCGGGTGGACAGGTCGACGGAGCGGTCGCCCACGTGAGCCCGCCGGGTCCGCAGGTCCAGGGCGAGGTCACCGACGCGCAGGACGGTCGTCTCGGGAACGCGTTCCGGGCGCAGGCGGAGCCGTACCCGCGCCAGCAGTTCCTCGAAGGAGAAGGGCTTGGCGAGGTAGTCGTCGGCACCTCCCTCAAGGCCCGCGACGGTGTCGGCGACGCTGTCACGGGCGGTGAGGATGATCACGGGAATGGTCGCCATCTCCTGCCGGAGCCGTCGCAGGACCGTGAAACCGTCGCTCAGGGGAAGCCCGATGTCCAGGATCATCAGGTCGAAGCGACCGGCGCGGGCGTACTCGTACGCCGCGACCCCGTCCGCGACGACGGTGGTCGTGAACCCGTTGCCTCTCAGGCCCTTCTCCAGGAAGGACGCGATCCGGCCCTCGTCCTCGGCTATCAGGATGCGGTTCACCCTTGGCTCCTCCCTCGGGGACTGTCACGGTCGCGTCTTCCGCACCGCGCGGCGGGGTTCTTCTCGTACGGGGACATCAGTCCTCGTACGGGGACGTCAGGGGGATCTCCTCGTACGGGAAGGAGATCAGGAAGAGCGCCCCGCCCCCGTTCGCCTCGCGGACCCGCACGATGCCCCGGTGTGCCTCGGCGATGGAGCGGACGATGGCGAGGCCGAGTCCCGCGCCGTCGTGCGACCCGGTGCGGGCCGCGCCCCGGACGAAGCGGTTGAAGATCCGTTCGCGGTCCTGCTCCGGCACGCCGGGACCGGTGTCGCGCACCCACAGCTCCACCTGGCCTTCCCGTACGGCGGAACCGACCGCGATCAGGTCGCCGGGACCGGTGTGCCGCACGGCGTTGGCCACGAGCTGTATCAGCGCCTGGGTGAGACGCTGCCTGTCGGCCGTGACCTGTTCCTCGGCCACCTCGTCCACCCGCCAGCGGCGCTCTCCCAGGGCTCGGGCCTTGGCCACGACCTCGACGGTGAGGTCGGCGAGCTCGACCTCACCGGGGGTGACGAAGCCCGGCTGCTCGGACCTGGCGAGCATGATCAGGTCGTCGACGAGCCTGTTCATCCGTCCCAGCTCGTCGGTGACCAGGGCCAGGGTGGCCGCCCGTTCCCCGGGGTCGTCGCCCATGAGTTCGAGGTGGCCGCGGACGACCGTGATCGGGGTGCGCAGCTCGTGGCCGGCGTCGTCGAGGAAGTCGCGCTGCACGGCGAAGGCACGTTCCAGCCGGTCGAGCATGTGGTTGAAGGTCGCGGCCAGCGCGGAGACGTCGTCGTCGCCGGAGACGGCGAGGCGCCGGCTGAGATCGCTGGAGCCACCGATCCGCTCCGCCGTCTGGCGGACCAGCCGTACGGGGGCGAGAACCCTTCCCGCGACGAACCAGCCGGCGGCCCCGGCCAGGAGCAGCGCCGCCAGCGCGGTGAGGCCCAGCACGCGCACCGCCTCGACGATCTCCTGGCGTTCGAGGTCGTAGAAGACGATGGCCACGAAGGAGCCCTCGATCTCGCCGTCGGCGATCACGGGCATGACCGCCCAGCGGACGCGCCCGGCCGTACTGGTGGCCCAGTCCTGCTCGGGCTCGGTCGCGGCGGCCATCCGCGCCACGAGCGCCCGGTCGGTGTCCAGTACGGCCGGGGGGTCGGCGTACGTGACCCATCGGGCCTTACCGTCCACGATCACGAAGAAGGTCTCGTGGCGGTCGGGCGCGTTGACCGCCATGTAGTCCTCAAGCATCGCCCTCGGAGAGGCGGACGAACTCTCTGCGTACTTGCGGAGTTTCTCCATCTCGTTGGCCAGCTCGGCGTTCACCCGGTTTTCGAGCGTGGCCAGCAGGATGGTCCAGGTGGCGAACACCGAGACGCTCAGGGCGAGGCCGACGACCACGAGCATCCAGCCCACGATGCGGGCCCGTGCGCTCACCGTCCGGCCGTCGCCTCTGCCGCCGCCGCTCCGGCCACCGCCGTCCCGGCCGTCGCCTCCCCGGTGACCGCCTTCCCGATGAGCGCCGCTTCGGCCGTCCTGGGCACCGTCGCGCCGGGGACCGCCGTCACCTCGGTGGCCGCCGCCTCAGTCGTCATCGCCACCACCGTCATCGTCGTCGTCATCTCCGCCTCGCGGCGGCGGCGGTGGCTTCACCCGTTCGGCCCGCTCCCTTCCGGTCACGCTGGACGCCCCGAGCTCGCCGGAGGTCGCGGAACCGGGAGATGTCCGATCGCCCCGCACCTTCGGATCGCCGGGGGCCCCGGAGCCGTCCGAGGCCCGGGGGTCGGCCGGTGCCGTGGAGTCTCCGGAGGGCGGCGGCTGCGCGGTGCCCGTCTCGGCCGTCTCGCTCCCACGGTCCCGGTCGACCACGACGGCGTTCCCGAGATCACCCGGGTTGCGTTGGACCAGAACCACGACCGCGACCATCGCGACCGCGGTGGCGAGTATCCCGATCATCAGGGAGACGGTGGATGTCCTGCGGCTCATGCCTCCACGCTAGGCGCCGCCACGGGAGATCAGGCTGTGATGGAGATGAGAAGACTCTCATCATCGGGCGACACGGACATGTAATGTCAATAGGCCGATCGCCCCCGCGTGATGATCGACCTCAGGCTAGGATCACCGAGTTAGGTTAGCCTTGCCTGATATCGGGGGTCCCTGCATTGCGGCTGTACCTCACCGCGCTGAAACCGACCGACTCGGTCACCGACGGCTTCCTCCCGGCGGCACGCGCGCTCGGCTGCGAGGTCACGATCCTCACCGACCGCCCCGAGCAGTACCGCGGCTCCGGGGCCGAGGTGCTCCGCTGCGACGTGCGCGACGCGCGGGCGGTGATCGACACCGTCGCGCACCACCGCGTCCCGGACGCGATCTTCTCCAACTCCGACCACATCCAGGCGGAGACCGCGCTCGCCGCCGCGTACTTCGGCCTCCCCGGCAAGGACTGGCGGGCCTGCGTCGACACCAAGAACAAAGCGCTCACCCGGAGGCGGCTGGCCGCCGCCGGGGTCGAGACCGTCCGTTCCGCGCGGCTGGCACCGGCCGACCCACCGCCCGCGGACATGCCGTTCCCCGCGGTCGTGAAGCCGCGCGAGGGCGTGGCCAGCGAGGACGTCGTACTGGTCCGCGACGCGGGCGAGCTCGCGGCGGCCGTCGCGGCCATCCGGGACAGACGGCCGGGAGAGACCCTGGTCGTGGAGGAGTATCTCGACGGCCCGCTGCACACGATGGAGACGCTCGGCGACGGCGAGCGGGTCAGGGTGCTCGGCGGTTTCCGCACCACCCTCGGGCCACTGCCGCACTTCGTGGAGGAACGGCTCGACTGGGAGCCGCCTCCCGGCCGTGACCACGTGCTGCGGGCGCTGGAGGCGCTGCGGGTGGGGTTCGGTGCCTGCCACACCGAGTACGTGATGACCCCGGCCGGGCCGCGGATCGTCGAGGTCAACTACCGGGTGATCGGCGACCACTGCGACTTCCTGCTGGCGAGCATGCTGGACGCGCCCCTGTTCGAGCTCGTGCTCAGGGTGCATCTCGGGGCGGCGCCGAAGCTCCCCGACCGGACCGAGGGGCACGCGACCGCGCTGAGCCTGGTCGCCGACCGTCCGGGGACCGTGGTGAGTGCTCCCGGCACGGTCGTTCCCGCGCCCGGCGACCCGGTCCGGATCTGGCACCGGCCGCTGCGCGCCGTGGGCGACCGGATCGACCTGAGCAACACCAACCGCGACTACATGGGCATCGTCCGCGCCATCGGACCCGATCGGGCACGTGTGGACGCGGCCGTCGCCGCGTTCACGGCGGAGAACCCGTGGGTGATCGCATGAGCCGGGAACCATACCTCGCCACCCGGGTGCTGAACGCGCTCCTGCGCGAGGACTACGGCGGCCTGGCCGGGCGGGTGACCCGCGGCAAGGACGGCGTCGCGCTGGTCCTGCCGGGGGGCAGGCGGGTACGGCTGACCCCCGGCTCGCTGTTCCAGGACTTCGTGGCGGCCCCGGAGGAGTCGCTCCGCCTGGAAGAGGTCCTGCACGCCCTGCGGGAGATCTCCGCCCCCGCCGACGCCGCCGGGGTCGAGTCGTTCGTCACGGAGTGCCGCGAGGCACTGCGCGCCCTCGACCTTCACGACGTCCACCGCGAGGAGGTGCTCGCCAGGCTGTACGCGACCGTCGCCGCCCCGCGCCCCGGTCTCACGCGTGCGACGGAGAACGGGACCGGACGCGCGACGGGAGACGGGGCCTCGCGCACGGCGGGCAGTGGGAGCGGAGGCGAGAGCGGGCATGGAAGCGGGCGGGGCGGCATGTGGTACGAGACGCTGGCCGCGTTCCTCGACCACCCGGTCTACCCGACGGCCCGGTGCCGGATCGGCCTGTCCGACGAGGATCTGACCGCGTACGCGCCGGAGTTCGCGCCCGCCTTCGAGCTGCGATGGGCCGCGGTGCCTCGGGAGCGGCTCACCGGGACGGAGATGCCGGGGGCACCCGGATTCCCCGCCGTCGGCCTGGCCGGGGAGCTCGCGGAGACCCACGTGCTGTTCCCCGTACACCCGCTGACGGTCCCCACGGTCGGGGAGATCCCGTGGACGATCGTGGCCCCGCTGGCGTACCTGGAGGTCAGGCCCACGCTGTCGATGCGCACGGTCGAGATCGCCCCGGGCACGCACCTGAAGCTGCCGCTGACCACCAGCACCCTCGGGCTGCGCAACCGGAGGTCGCTCAAGCCGGAGACGCTGGCCGACGGGGCACGGGCCGAGTTGCTCCTGCGGGCCATGCCCGATCCCGAGGTGCTCCTGGCCGACGAGCAGACGTACGGGCACGCCGGGCATGAGTACCTGGGCTGGCTCCTGCGCCGCCATCCCGCGGGGGAGGTCGTCCCGGTCGCGGCGCTTCCGGCGCCGCTGCCCGGGGGCGGGCTGGTCGTGGAGGAGCTCGCCGGGCGGTGGTTCGGCGGGGACGTCACCCGGCTGCTCGGCCGGTACCTGCGGATGCTGTTCCGCTTCCACGTGCGGCTCTTCGTCAGGTACGGCACGGCGCTGGAGGCCCACCAGCAGAACCTCTCGCTGGTGTTCGACGCCGAGGCCACGGGCGAAGACACTGTACGGCTGCTCGTCAAGGACAACGACGGCCTGCTGACCTCGCCCGACAGGCTGAGGGACGCCGGGCTCGCGGTGCCGGACCTCACCGACGCGCGGATGTTCACCGACGACCCGCACGCGCTCGCCGACGTGTTCGTGACCATCACCCTGCACCTGGCCGCGGCGGCCGTGACGTTCGGCGCGCTGCCGCCGCCGAGGGCCTTCGAGCTGGTCCGCGACACGCTCGCCGAAGCGCTCGACGAGTACGGGGAGGATCCGATGGCCCGGCTGCTGCGGGCCAGGACCCTCGACGCCGCCCGGCTCGTGGGCAAGTCGATGATCACCGCCGGAACCCTGGTGGACAAGACGCGCACCGGTGCGCGGGACGTGAACAAGTTCTATGGCACGAGCGGCCCGAACTATCTCCGCCAGCCTCCCCAGATCACGCGAAGGACGACATGACCAGCCTCGCCCTCGGCTCACCCGCCGCCGTCGCCGTCGCCGAGGAGGCCTCGCTGTCGGCGCTGCTGCGCTGCTGCGTGAGGGAGATCTCGGGGCCTCAGGGGCAGGTCGGCCACGAGGATCCGTACCTGCTGCTGCGCGTCGCGGGCACCCGCCTGCGGGTCCGCGCGCACGGCGGGCTCGCGCTGCGCTTCGAGGGGCGGCCCGAGTGGCTGGAGAACGGCTCCTGGCGGCCGCTCTCGGCGGACGTGCTCGTCCGGCTGGTGGAGACCGAACTCGGCGAGGACAACGACGAGTTCGCCGCCCAGGTGGCCGCGAGCAGGGACGCCATGGCGGCGCTGATCGCGGCCCGGCGGGAGGTGCCGCCGCCCGCCGACCCGTGGCTCGCCTCGGAACAGGCGCTGGTCTTCGGGCACCCGTTCCATCCCAGCCCGAAGGCGCGCGGTGGCGAGGGCTGGCTGCGCTACGCGCCCGAGGCGCACGCGAGCTTCCCGCTGCGACTGCTCGGGGTCAGGGACGACGTGCTGGCCGAGGCGGGTGACAGCGGCTCGCTCGACGAGCTCGGCCAGGCGCCGCCCGGCTACTCGCTGCTGCCCGCGCACCCGTGGCAGCTGGAGCTGCTCGCGGCGGAGCTGGCCGCGCCGCTGGCCGACGGCCGTCTGGTCGACCTGGGCGACAGCGCCCGGAGGGCGGTTCCCACGTCGTCGGTCCGCACGGTCTACGAGCCGCTGATCGACCGGTGCCTGAAGTTCAGCCTGGACGTGCGGATCACCAACTGCCTGCGGAAGAACTCCTGGTACGAGCTGGCGGGCGCGGTCGAGCTGAGCCGTCGCCTCGAACCGGTGTTCCTCGACCTGGAGGCCGCCTTCCCCGGCACCCGCTGGCTGCCCGAGCCGGGCTACCGCTCCGCGGAGCTGGGCACCCGGCTGCTGGAGGGGCTCGGCGTGATCGTCAGGCTCGGCCCGTGGTCGGTCTGCAGGCCGGGGGTGACCCCCCTGCTGAGCGGCGCGCTGGCCGCCGGGCGGCAGGGGGCCGACGCGGTTCCAGGCGACGTACCAACCATGGCCGGGTGGCCGGTGGCCGATCCGGTGCGCTGGTGGCGGGCGTACGTGGAGCGCGTGGCGCCGCCGGTGCTCGACGCCTACCTCGACCACGGCGTGGTGCTGGAACCCCACCTGCAGAACGTCCTGATCGGCGTGGACGCGGACGGGCTGCCCGTGGAGGCCGTCTTCCGCGACCTGGAGGGCACGAAGCTCGTCGCCGGGCGGCACGACCTGTCCGGACTGCCCGGCCGGGTCGCCGAGGCGCTCACCTACGACGCGGCCTCCGGCTGGAACCGGGTGGTCTACTGCCTGATGGTCAACCACCTCGCCGAGATCGCCGCCTCTCTCGCGGGGACCGGGTCCACACGGGAGCTGTGGGCGGTGGCAGGGGAGGTCCTGGCGGAGTACGCGGCGTCGCGCGGGTGGCCCCGGCCGCTGTCGGACCTGCTGTCGGGGGCGCCGCTACCGGCCAAGGCCAACCTGTCGGTCCGGTGGGCGCGCTCGGCGGACCGCTCCGCGGAGTACGTGACGGTCGCCAACCCGCTGGCCACGGCCTGAGCAGCGGGCGCCCTTCCCACGGGATCCGGCCTCCGGCCTGGCAGCGGGCTCAGGCCCGATGTGGGAGACGGCGGCGACCGTCACCGCCGTCTCCCCGAACGGTGACGGTCGCCGCCATCTTCCCGGACGGTGACGGTCGCCGCCGTCTCCCGGGGCGGTGACCGTCACCGTCGTCCTTCACCCTCTACGGCAGGGTGTTCGTCACCGGGGGTAGACCTCCAGCTCGTAGAGGGAGTAGCCGTAGGACGTCCCCCGCGTGACACCCTGCATGCGGACGTACCGGGCGCTGGTCGGGGTGAACCTCACGTTGTCCACGCCCCCGTTTCCGGTGGTGGTGGAGTAGACGGTGGTCCAGGTGGAGCCGTCGGTCGAGGTCTGGATCGAGTACGCGGACCCATAGGCCGCCTCCCAGCGCAGCAGGGCCCTGGCCACGGTCGTGGCCGACCCGAGATCGACCTGGAGGTACTGGTTGTCGCTGGACGAGCTCGACCACCGGGTGGTCGGGTCGCCGTCGACGGACCTGCTCGCCGGGTAGAAGAGCTGGGTGCTCGACGCCCTGGCGGTCCTCCCTTCCGCCACGTTGGCGATCGCGTCGCCCCGGTGGGCGGGGAACGACACGACCTGCTGGTAGGTCGGCCGGTTCTGCCAGGAGATCAGCGAGTGCGTGATCCCGCCGAGCGGCGACTGCTCGACGGCGTCGGAGCACCACTGGTCGCCCGCCGAGCACACGTCGTCCGCCGGGTAGGTCGTGGCCGCGGGCTCGGCGAGCGCCGCCGCCAGGCTCTCCAGCAGGACGGTACGGCAGCCCGCCACCGTGCCGTTCCCGCAGTACTTGGCGGGCAGCGGCCCGGAGACCGGGTCGCCGAGCACGCTCCTGACGTCCTTGCTCACGTAGCCCCACCAGCCGTACTGGAACGCCGACCCCTTGTGCGCCTGGGCCTCGTTCGCGGAGGTGGGCAGGGTGGATAGGTCGCCCTGCTGGTGGCCGGAGGGTGACTCGTTGATCTGGATGGCGTTCACCACCGACTGGTAGAGACCGTCACCCAGCCCCGGCCTGAACTGCGCGCGGACGAGCTTGGGCCACCACGCGTCGAACGCGCGGATCGCCTCGGCGTGGGCGTACGCCCTGCTGCCCGGCGAGGTCTCCAGCCTCCTCGATCCCGACGACGTCCAGGCCGCCAGCTTGGCGACCGCCGAGGCGAGGGCGGGGTCGGTCACGGCCACGCTGTTGATCACCCGGAGCAGGTCGGGCAGGACCTTCCTGCCTCGCAGGTCGGTCACGGCGGCATCGGCCATGATCTTCGTGGTGCCCGCCCGGTCGAGCTTGCCGCTTCCCGACAGGGCCGCCTTGATCGGGGCGTCCAGCAGGTCGGCCCGGTGAACGGGGCCGAAGCTGAAGTTGCCGTCCGCGGCGCCGTAGTCCTTGGCCTGCTTGTTGTTCCAGCTGACGAAGTAGTCCTGGTTGACCGCCTGCGGGTGGGTGGCGGGGGCCGTGTAGGTCGCGGTGTTGGCGGCCGGGTCGAAGCCCGCCCACTCGTGGGCCGCGTCGGCCGTCATCGGCAGGTTCGGGTCGGACACCGCGGACCTGACCGGGGTGTTGCCCGACATGAAGTACGCCGAGTCCCTGGAGTTGACGTAGAACCAGTTGAACGCGAAGCCGATGGTGGAGGCCGAGTTCGTGAACGCCGCCGGGTCCCCCATCTGGGCCGGGTCGTTGAACATCTGGAAGCCGATCGCCGAGTCGACCTCGTGGTGGTACGTCGACCGCAGCGTGGCGAAGGCGGTGGGCTGCCCGCCGACGGTGCCGCGCCAGCTCACCAGCCCGTACTTCGTGCGCTGGATGACGAGGTCGTACGATCCGACGGCGGTGGAGTCAGCGACGGTGGGCTTCCACGAGTTGGTCTTCCGCAGCGTCTCCATCTCCGTGCAGACGCCCCGGTAGAGGTAGTGGTTGGACGCGGTGGTGACCGCGCCGCCGCCGGGCGCGCAGAGCTGGAGGGCGTACGTGTCGGTGATGTCCTGGCCGCTGGAGGTCGCGCTCCAGGCGTAGTCGGTGCCCCGGCCGAGCAGCACGTAGAGGTTGAGCCCGGCGAAGGCGGCGCCGCGCGCCCGGATGCCGGGTCCGGAGAGCTCCTGCAGCATGAGCAGCTGGGGGGCGAAGTAGCCCGTCTGCGGGCCGAACACCGCGACCGGGTTCCCGGTCGCCGACTTGGCCGCCGACACCACCACGGCGTTGGACATGCCGGGCTTGGAGTTGTCGACGAGCAGCCCGTCGAGCACGCCCTTCTGCGCCGTGGCCGCGACCGAGGTGGCGGAGCCGGTCTCGTTCGCGGTGACGTCCACCGGTGCCGTCGACGGGTCGGGGAGGACGACCCCGGTGGCTCCGGCGGGCGCGTTACCGAACGGGAAGCTCTGGCCGTTGTGCAGGGTGAGCGTCGTCTCGGGGTCGTTCTGTGCCCGGAACGCCGACCAGACCTGGTCGCCGGCCGCGGTGCCGTACTTGGCGCGGGCCGCGACCCGCACCAGCGCGGACTGCATCTCCGCTCCCCCGCCGCCGCCGAACAGTCCGCCGATCACCCCGGAGATCGCGACCAGGTCGGTCATGGTGAAGTCCACCGGCCCGCCCGCGTTGGTGATCGCGTCGAGGTGCCCGGTCAGGACGTACTCGCCGGGACAGTTGCGGTCCGCCATGCAGCGGTCGATGTAGGCGTTGATGCCGGCGATGTAGTGCTGCACGTCGGTGTAGAGCCGCGCGCCCCGGGGGCCGGAGTCCCTGAGCCTGGTGATCTGCGCCTGGAGGTCCGCCTCGGTGTAGGGGGAGTTGCGCCAGGCGCTCTGCTCCAGCGCCCGGTTGCCCGGCGCGCCACCGGCGAACGGCGTCAGCTCGCCGCGGCCCACGTGCCGCATCAGGTCCATCACCCACAGGCGGTCCTGCGCGCCCGCGTACCCGGCGCCGAACATCGTGCCCTCGCGGGTCGTCCCGGTGATGTGCGGGACACCGGTCGCCTTGTCCCTGACGATCGTCACGTCCGATCGCGGGCTCGTGGTGCTCTCCACCTGCCCGGCGGGCACCCCGAACGAGGCGTCGTTGAAGAAGTCGGCGATCTGGTCGTTGGTCAGGCCGGTGTAGCCGGACAGGAGGTTCGCGTACCTGCCGAGCTGGTCGTCGCTGTGCTTCGGCCTGGTACCCAGGGTCTGGTGGGCGAGGATCCCGGCCAGGGTCGCGTTGCCGTTCTGCCCCGGGGGCAGGATGTCGGCGCACTCGCCGAGGCAGTAGTCGTCAGGAGGGAGAACGGCCGCCGCCGTGGTTTCGGACGCGGTCTTGAACGCGGTCTCGGACACGGTTTCGGACGCGGTTTTGGACGCGGCAGCGGATGCGGGCACGACGGGGGATGCCAGCGCGATGACCAGCAGCAACCCGGAGGCCGCCGTGGTCACCCGCCGGAGACGTGCATGCATAGGAGGATCCCCTAAACATGAGGCGAACTCGGATGTTGAGAGGAACATACGTTCCGGCCAACACCGAATCAATGGCGGCTGTGATAATCGCCCGTATCATTTTTGACTCGTTGTCAGAACGTCCGGTCGACCCTTTCGCGGACCGGGGAGGATGGAATCAGGCCCGCACAATCAGCGGAACGGGACATACCAGACCGCGAGCGGGAACCCTCCCACGCGGCCCACACCGTCTTGCCGGTTTCGGCGGGAACGACTCCCCAGCGGTCGGCCAGCGCCTCTACGATCGCGAGCCCCCTGCCGTGGGAGGCGTCCTGACCGAGGTCGAGCAGGCGGGGACGCCCGGAGCCGTGATCGGTCACCCGCACACAGACTCCCCGGGCCATACTCCACAGCGACAACCGGATCGGCGCCTCCCCGTACACCGTGGCGTTCGCCACCAACTCGCCGACCACCAGAACCACGTCGTCGACGAACTCGGACGGCAGGCCCCAGCCGGTGAAGGTGTCCCGCGTCATCCGTCGGGCCTCGCCGACGGTCGCCGGGTCACGGGGAATGTCCCAGCAGACGGTCCGGAGTCCGTCGGGGGTGCCTGCGATCATCGGATCTCCTTGCCCGTGCCAGTGGGATTCCGTCTGCCCGTGGGATTCCGGCACCAGCCGCACGCCGGACGGCGTCGCCGGTTCCGCCTCTTCGGTCTCGCGCATCAGCGCGCACAACTCCTCGGCCGTACCCGCCTGCACGACCAGCGGCTCGCCTCCCACCGCAATGGCGTAGAACCGGCGCCCGCCCACCCCGTACATGACCAGCCAGCCCACCTCAGCCTGATCCAGCAGGGCCGCGACCTCCCGCTGCTCGCGGTCCCACAGCCGTGGGCCTCGCTGATCGACGGGCTCTCCCCGCCGATGCCGCCCGTTCACGCCGCTTTCCCTTGCCGCAGCATGCCCGGGTACGCCCTCCGCCCGCCCAAGGCGAGCTCGTCCGGTGGCCGACCTCGCCCGTACGACGCGAGCGACTTGGCGACCACCGGCTCCGCAGGCCGGGCGTGACGTCCGTGACCGGAAAACGGCCACGTCTCCCCCGGCGGGCGCACCGATGCCGAACCGGACAACCGCCCGGCGAACCCCAGCCGCCACCACTCCGCCAGCCTCGCCCGGAACTGCGCGGGCGTCGGCCGCTCGTAGGCGTGCGCCTGCCGGTGCGGTAGGCACCGGTCATCGTGCGCGTACGGCGAATGCCCACACCACCGGCACCCCAACGGCGCGGGCGGCCGGTCACCACTGAAACGCATCCGGATGATCCGGACTGCTCTTGTAAAGTCGACCATGGGACGGACCTCCAGTGTCCGGTTCAAGAAGTCCGTCGGGTGTTGGTAGCACCCGGCGGACTTCGCCTTCCGTAGGTGTTTGTCCTGCCGAAAACGCGCCGCCAGAGCGATCGCAATCCTGACCTGATCAGCCCCGGCGTCCGACGTAGTGTGCCGTTCACCGAAGCTCGCAACCTCTTGCCGCCCCTTCCAGCATTTCGTCCATTGGGAGCTCTTCAATGGACGAGACTCTCTGTAATCATGCATCAGCTCTCAGTGAGATGCAATAGTGCATAGCAACAAGTGCAAGAGCGAAGGAGACGAGCATGCCCAGCAGCAACGTTGAGCCCCATGGCCCGAGCCCGACCCTGCGTGCCCGCCGCCTGGCGGTGGAACTGACCAGCCGCCGCGATGCCGCCGGGCTGACTCGCGAAGAAGCCGCTCGCCGGTTGGAATGGTCACCCTCGACCATCTTCCGCATCGAGACCGGCCGCACCCGGCCACAGCCCCGAAGTGTGCGTGAACTACTTGACCTCTACGGCGTCACAGGCGCTGAGCGTGACGGTCTCATCCAACTCGCCCGCGACGCTCGGCAGCCCGGCTGGTGGCACTCCTTCCGCGACGTGCTACCGAATCCGTATGAGGTCTACATCGGCCTCGAAGCCGGAGCGGCCTCACTACGCAACTTCGAACCGATGATCATCCCCGGCCTGCTTCAGACAGCCGATTACGCCAGAGCGTCGGTCAAGGGCGGCGCGGAAGAACTCGACGCCGACGAAATAGACCGTCTGGTAGAGGTCCGTCTCACCCGTCAGCAGATCCTCACCCGGCAAGACCGCCCTCGACTCTGGGCCATCATCGACGAGGCCGTCATCCATCGGGTTGTCGGCAGCCCGGCAATAATGCGCGAGCAGTTGCATCAGCTGATCGCCGCTGCCGAAGAAGGTAAGACCACCCTGCAAGTCGTGCCGTTCAGCGGAGGCGCCCACGCGGGCACTACCGGCCCGTTCGTCATCTTCGGCTTCCCTGAGCCGACCGATCCCCATGTGGTCTATGTGGAGACCCTCGCCGGTGACCTATATCTCGAAAAGCATGCCGATGTCGCCCGCTATACCATCGCCTTTGAACGGCTGCGCGCCACGGCACTGTCACCCGACGACTCCACGGACCTCATGAAACGAGCAGCCGACAGCTTGACATAGAGCGCGACGCAAAGAAGGAGCCCGGGATGCACCCCGCCCCCTCCCATCTGAAGTGGCAAAAGAGCACCTACAGCAGCCAGAGCGGCAACTGCGTCGAGGTCGCGAACCTGCCCGGAGGCGGCAGGGCCGTACGAGACAGCAAGGACCCCAACGGCCCCACACTGGACTTCACCGCTGATGAGTGGCGCACGTTCATTGGCTACGTGAAGAACAGTGAGATCGCCTGATCGAACCACCGGCCCTGACGCCGACTCCACCGCAAGGAGTCTCGGCCAGACAGTCTCATCTCTGCGTGGGGTTCCGCAGCCGTCTGCATGGAGGGCATGCCACGACGGGTGAAATGGGCCGCTCCGATCCTCAGCGAGTATGCGGAGGATCGACGGTCTCGCTCGCCGCTGTGATCAGAGCACGGGCATGAAGACCGTAGACGGCGACTTCGGCCAGCTTCGCGAAGCCCTTCTTGTACAGGGCGACCTCTGAGGGCTGAGTGACGGAAAGGGACGCCGTAAGCAGTTCTACCTGGACCAGATCCTCATCGAAAACGTTGAAGCCCTCCAATGCCCAGATGCGACGCTCGGCCGTGAAAGGAATCACTCCCAGGGATATCGAGGGCAGCGACATGACTGTCAGCAGATGAGCGAGCTGCCCGGCCATCACCTCGGCGTCGCCGATGCGGTAACGCAACACCGACTCCTCAATCAGCAAGGCGAAACGACGGTTACCTTCGTACAGGACGCGTGAGCGTGCGATCCGGGCGGCAACGGCTTTCTCCGTGTCGTCGCGTACGCCATGAAACGCTCCGAACGCCGCCAGAAGGGCGTGGGCGTACTCAGAGGTCTGGAGAAATCCGGGTATCACATGGGAGCAGTACACGCGAAAGTGGCGAGTAGCTTCGTAAAGCGGGACCTTGGAGTCCTGGAGCCGGCGGAGTCCTGATTTCTGGAGTCGGCGCCATTCGACATACATCGAATCGACCGCCCGCGATGTGGCGATCAGATCGTTTATCTGGTCTTGAGCGTCGCACGCCGTACACCACGCCCGGATGTCGGCATCGGAGGGGAGCGTACGGGCGTGTTCGATCCGGGAACACTTGGACTCGTGCCACCCCGCGGCCTCCGCGATCGCACGGGCGGTCAGACCCGCATCAAGGCGAATCTCACGGAGGCGGTCGGCCAGGGCCTGGCGGGCCTGCTGGCTACCGGAATGCGGCGAGGTGGACACAAGCGCAGTGATCTTCAGACGGGCCGGTACGCCGCGTGGTCGACGGCGCGTTCCCAGACGGAGTCGAAGGCGGAAAGACACAGTTTGATCAGCGCGGGATCGCTGGTCAGCTCCTCGCCCAGGTAGTCGCCGTCACCAGAGAAAAAGCCGAATCGGACCAGATGGTCGTCGAACACCCAGAAATCATTCCCAGGTAGCGCAAGATCTGAGGCCTGCCTGCGAGGCAGCCATCGCACCGACTCGCCGGCCGCGATGTTCAGCGGGGTTGTGAGGTCGTATTCATGCCGTATGTATTCGGTCACCGGCTCAGAGACGATGCGAGCCCGGCGAACGCCCACTCCCCGGGCGACCGTCGCACCCACCAGCTCCAGCCACTCACGCCAGTAAGCGTCCACGTCGATGGTCCCGTCCACCTTCCAGCGAAGGTAGGCGGGATCGTCAGGGGTGTAGACGTCGCGCATCTCCAGGTGTACGGCGGAGCGTCGCGCGGTGGCAATCATCTCAGCGAATGTCATCGGTGAGCTCGTCACCACACGCCTCCAGCAGGAAGGGCACCATACGTCTGGGAAGTCGAACGATCTTCTCATGGGCCAGGATCGGACTACGAGCCGAAACCTCTGCCAGCTCCGCCGGATCGGTGACTTCCCAGCCCTGAATGACGATCGACCCGTCGCTGTTGTCGATCCACACCGACGGACAGTTGTTACCTCCGGTGTCGGGGTCGATTCCGATGAACCGTAGCGCCATGGCCATCTCCCTTGCCTGGGGTATGCGCGGACTTACGCAGTTGCGAGCTTGACCGGAGATTCCAGCTCAGTCAATGGCATTCTACGGTCCAAAGAAAATTTACTCCGCACCCCAAAGGTCCATCTTGGGAAATATGGGTCACTATCGGATGGATCGCTTATTCGTCAACTGCCGGCAGAGTGCTGACGACCTCACCAAAAACCCATCCGCACATTCGTGCAAGTTCATTGTTTGCCGAGCAAGCCGCCATCTAGCGTCGAATGCGAATGTTTCCAACTCCCCCGACCCTGGATTCCACACGCCATATCTCACGTCGAAAGGAACATCTTGGTCGACCTGCATACTTGATCTGCCCGGCATTGGAGGCGTGTGGTGACGGTGGAAGCGACGTTCGATGACGTGTTCGGCCAGTGCCGCCGTTTCGCGTTGCATCTGGAGATGCGTGACGACTACGGCACCTCCAGTCCGGGATTCGTCGCCTGGCGCGACGGTGTTCCCTTCGACCGCGCTGACTTCGACGCCTCGTGGGTGACGTTGGTCAGTGGCGCGGTCGCTCGGGGGGTGGCCGTACGACGTGCCCGGATCGTGTCGGAACCGGTGAGCGACTACATCCGCTACGAGCACTCGGCCACCCCCTACGCCAACCTCGCCGGAGGCGAGCAGGTGCGCTGGCTCCCCCGGCGACTGGCATCCGACCTGTCCCTTCCCGGCAACGACTTCTGGCTGTTCGACGAACGGCTGATTCGGTTCGGTCACTTCTCGGGAGCCGGCGAGCCCACTGGTCACGAGTTGTGCGACGACCCCGCCGTGATCAAGCTGTGCCTGACGGCGTTCGAGGCCGCCTGGGAACGAGGCGTTGATCACACGGAGTATCGGCCCATCTGACACATGACCGCACGTGTCCCTCTCCCCCTGGTTCAGGTCAAGGGGAGGGGGCGGCCCGCCGCAACTCGCGGCGTACTTTCAGGCCCACATCGACCAGGGCAAACAGTACGAAAAACACAGCCAGCAACTCCGCCCACCGGTTGAGCGGCTCCGCCTGGAAGATGGCGCCCGCGAGTACGAGCCAGGTGAGGACACAGCACATCGCGAACGTCAGGCCGATGTCGACTCGCAGCGTCAGCGACCGCCATCGCCCCTGCACGACCAGGACCACGTAGAGAGCCAGGTGCGCGACCAGTATCCCCAGCAGCAACGGACCGTGATGACTGAGAAAGTTCTCGTCAACGGCGAGAAGCCGATGGATCCTGACCGCCATGCGCTCCCCGAAGAGGGAGTCGACCAGCGCTCCGGCGTTGATCAGCATGGACAGCAGGCAGACGTCCACAATGATCACGAAAATGTAGCCGGCCCGGCTGATCTGATCGCCGTTCTTCCTCCGGGGTGTCCATGTGGCCGCCCCCGACTGGCGCCGCCGCAGCCAGGCCATCACGGCGAAACAAACCACGAGCAGTCCCGGCCACCACAGGAAGCTCAGCCCGAAGAGCCTCAACCACCCCGTCAGCAGGGCGCCTGCCTCCGCCGCCGAACTCACCGGAAATCTCATCAAAACGGGCGTCGACGTGAACAGCCAGAAGAAGCTCATACCGGCTGCGGTCAGCCAGAGGAACCTGCGGGAATCGGCCGGATCGATGATCGTGAAAACCGGCCCGTACCGCGCGGCCACCTCGGCGGGCCGGCCGAAACCTACGAGCAACTCCCGCGTCATCGCCTCGTCGGCGGCCCGTCCCGCGTCCGCGGCCTTGGCCGCGAGTGCGTCCACCAGCAGTGCGCGCAACTCCGATGCCACATCGCGTCGCTTCCGGCGTGGCAGCAACTGAACCACGTCGTCCACGTAGCCATTGATGAACTCGTCAGGGGATATGGCGCTATCCACCCTTCAGGGAGGGGTAATGATGTCGTTTCAGGCCGCGCCAGGCGAGTGTCAGCCACCGATACAAGACCCTCCGCGCTGAACAAATCGTAGCGGTGTGGCGAGCCCGTCGATCAGCCCTCGCGCGCCTCTGCCAGGATCACGGCCGACCAGCGGCCATCTCACCGATATGCCCGCGCCGAAAGCCTCAGTGGCGCCTTTTGCGAGACGTTCAGGCCAACACCGAATCAACGGCCGCTGTGACAATCGCCCCCGCTGTCAGGGGGCGGCGACCTTCTCGCGGAGCGCGGCGTTCCCCACCGACTCACCCGGTCCGCCCCGTATCCCCGTCGGCGGCCCGCCCGATCAGCCGTACATCCCCTCCGCGTAGGAGGGGCCGTAGTAGCGCTCCAGCTCCTCGATCGGGTCCTCCGGTCGTTCCAGTGCCTGGGCGATGCGTGCCCGCGAGGGCAGGGCGTCCGGGTTCCAGCTCTCCGGGCGCCACAGTTCCGAGCGGAGGAACGCCTTGGCGCAGTGGTGGAAGATCTGCTCGATCTCGACCACGATCGCGAGCTGCGGACGGTGTCCCTTGACCACCATCCGGTCGAAGAAGGGGGCCTCGCGCACCAGGCTCACCCTGCCGTTGACGCGCAGGGTGTCGCCGCGACCGGGGACGAAGTAGATCAGGCCGACGTGCGGGTTGCGCAGGATGTTGTGGAATCCGTCCGCCCTGCGGTTGCCGGGCCGTTCGGGGACCGCGATCGTCGAGTCGTCCAGGACCAGCGTGAATCCGGGCGGGTCACCCTTGGGCGAGACGTCACAGCGGCCGTCGGCGTCCGAGGTCGCGACGAGGCAGAACGGCGAGGCGGCCAGCCAGGCCCGGTCCAGCGCGTGCAGGGTCCGCCGCTCCTTCGCGATCACGGCCGGCTTGGGGGTGCCGAGCAGCTCCCGCAACTCCTCCGCGGAGTCGATCGATTCCCAGCCCTGGGTCTCCATGGCCCTCCTTCGATGAGAAAGCACGGAAAACCCATTTCATCATTGCTGTCCCGTATTTCGTGAGGGTGGTCGGAGGGCGGAGCGGGACGAGCGCCGGGGCGGCCCGCCTGGGAGGGGCGCCATGCGTGACCGGTTCGACGGACAACCGTGCGCGTCTCGCCCCCTCTTCCGGATCAGCGATCACCACATCTCGCTGCCAAAACGCGAAAGGTTCTCTAAGATCAAACCCAGACAAATGCTGGATAGTCTGGAGAAAGCGTGGATGATCAGGCTTCGCCGGCCGGGGTCGACCCGAGCGTGCCCAACATCGCCCGGATGTACGACTACTACCTGGACGGCAAGGACAACTTCGCCGCCGACAGGGCAGCGGCCGAGCAGATTCTGAAGCTCTTCCCCGACACTCGCGACTCCGCGCGGGAGAACCGGGCGTTCCTCGCACGCGCCGTACGCCATGTCGTCGAGTCGGGTGTCCAGCAGATCGTGGATCTGGGCTCCGGGCTGCCCACGCGGGGCAACACGCACGAGATCGCGCACGGGATCGCGCCCGACACCCGCGTGGTCTACGTGGACTACGACGCCGTCGTGTGCGCGCACAGCCGGGCGCTCCTGGGGAACGGCGACAACGTCACCGTCGTGCAGGCCGACGTGCGTACCCCGGAGACGCTGCTGGCCGAGCTGCGCGAGCACGTCGACTTCGACCGGCCCGTGGCGTTCCTGCTGCTCGCCATCCTGCACTTCGTCCCGGACGAGAACCCCGACGGCGCGGGCGCGTACCAGATCATCGAGCGGCTGCGCGAGGTGAGCGCGCCGGGCAGCCACCTCGTTCTCAGTCACGCGATCGACGCCCGCCCCGACAGCACGCCGGAGGCGCTGGAGATCTACAAGCGGGCCACCGCGGCGCTGAGCCTGCGCACGCACGCGGAGATCGTCCGCTTCTTCGACGGCTATGAGCTGGCCGAGCCCGGCCTGGTGTTCCCCCAGGACTGGCGCCCCACCGACCCGCCCCTGTTCGGCGAGCGGAAAGCTCCGGTCGGCTACGTCGGAGTGGGCCGCAAGTCCTGACGGTCACGCCCTCCCGTCCCGCGTGACGTGCCGGGCGGGCGAACAGGATTCCGTGCCGCACGGGAGCGTCTCTCGTGCGGCCGTCGGCGGATCGCCCTGCTCTCGGACGATGACCGGTCAGGCTTTGCGGCCGACTCCGCCGAACGCGTCCACCTCGTGCGGCGAACCCCATGTGCTGTGCTCGGGACGCCACCGCGACACCGACACCACGCCGGGGTCCAGCACTTCCAGACCCTCGAAGAACTGGGCGATCTGCTCGGGGGTCCGCAGCCGGTAGTCGTAGGCGCGGCCCTCCTCCACGAGCTGCTCCACCTCCTTGGCCGCGTCCGGGATCACCACGTTCGTACCGTCCTCGAACACCAGGTAGCTCCCCGAGGGCAGCGCGTCCATGAACCGGCGGACAAGAGCCCGCGCCTCGTCGTTGTCGTAGACGGTGCCCATCACCCCGAACAGCATCAACGCGATCGGCTGGGTGAAGTCCAGGGTGTCGGCCGCGGCCCGCAGGATCGCCTCCGGATCGCGGGCGTCGGCCTCGATGTAGGCGCACTCCCCCTCGGGGCTGCTGGAGAGCAGCGCCTGGGCGTGCGTGAGCACCAGCGGGTCGTTGTCGACATAGACGATCCGGCACGTCGGGTCCGCCCGCTGCGCGACGTCGTGGGTGTGCTCAAGGGTGGGAAGCCCGGTGCCGACATCGAGGAACTGCCGGATTCCGGCCTCGTTCACCAGGAAGCGAACGGCACGGCCCTGGAACGCGCGCGCCTGCCGCACGACGCTCTCCATCTGCGGATAGCTCTGGAGGATGTACTCCGCGGCGATCCTGTCGGCCTCGTAGTTGTTCTTGCCGCCGCCCAGGTAATCCCACACCCGGGCCTGGTGCGGCACGTTGGGATTGATGCCGGAGATATCGGTCATGGCGTTCTCTTCTGTTGTGATCAATTTCTGCACAACATAAGGGGTTCGCCGGTATGGTGCGTCCGCTTCGCCGGATGCTTTCATCCAGATTCGCCCTCGGCGTGACGAACGGACGCCCACGGACCGCGCCTCCGGGCCTGACACGCCCGCGCGCGTGGCCGTACCACCGTACGGCCACACGGTAGGGCACCGAGAGGCGGCGACCGCCGTGGGGAGGCGGACACCCCTCACGACGATCGCCGGCCTCGGAGGCGACAGGGCTGCCGGCTCAGGAACCGGAGGTGAGCAGCGGCAGCCTTTGTACCCCGGTCATGCTCGGGCTCGGGATGAACCGCGGCGGGTCGTCCGGATCGGTGCGCAGGTGAGGAAAGCGGTCGAGCAGGATGTTGAGCGCGACCTTGCCCTCCAGGCGTGCCAGCGGCGCGCCGATGCAGAAGTGAATGCCCCTGCCGAAGCCGAGGTGGGGGTTGGGGACGCGGGAGGGGTCGAACACGTCGGGGTCGGCGAACTCCCTCGGGTCGCGGTTCGCCGCCGCGACCCACACCATGAGCAGCCGGTCGGCGGGAACGTGCTGCCCGCCGAGCTCGACGTCGGTGTTGGTGACCCGGCCGAGGGTGGCGAACGGGCTGAAGAAGCGCAGGGACTCCTCGATCACGGCGGGGATCGTCGACCGGTCCTCGCGGGTCCTGGCGAGCTGCCCGGGATGGGCGTCCAGGCACAGCACCGTGTTGCCCAGCAGCATGGTCGTGGTGATGTGCCCGGCCACGAGCAGGATGTTCGCGAAGTTCACCACCTCGGCCTGGGTGAGACGCTCGCCGTCGACCTCGGCCTCGACGAGTTTGGTGAGGAGGTCGGCGCGCGGGTGGCGCCTGCGGTCGTTGGCGTGCTCGCCGATGTAGTCGGCGAGGTGCTTGAACTGCTCCATGGCGACCGCCATGCTGTGCTCCTGCTCCTCGCTCTGGTTGACGAGGGAGAACTGCTGGGTGTTCTCGAACATCCTGTCCACCCACTGCTTGAACAGGTGGCGGTCGCTGCCGGGCACCCCCAGGAGCTCCGCGATGACGATGACCGGCAGCGGGTAGGCGAGGTCGGTCACCAGCTCCAGGCGGTCCGGGTCGGCCACCTCGTCGAGCAGCTCGCGGGTCAGCTCGGCGATCCGCGGTTCGAGGTCCGCGACGACCTTCGGGGTGAAGGCGTGGCTGACGAGCTTGCGCAGCTTGCCGTGCGTGGGCGGGTCCATCTGCGTCAGCATGCCCTCGCTGCTCATCTCGAGGCTGGGCAGCACACGGGCGGTGTCGGAGGAGAACGTCTTGGGGTCGCCGAGGATCCGCAGCGCCTCGGGGTAACCGAAGACGTTCCACATCCCGGTGGCGGCGTCGAAGCTCACCGGCTGGTCCGGATGCCGTCCGCGCAGCCAGAAGTGCCCCTCGTGCAGGCCCCATGTGTCGGCGATGGTGGTCATGGTTTGCCTTTCTCGTCGGGACGGGTCCGGGATCAGCCGGGCTCGTGCGTGCGTTCGTACTCGTAGATCCAGGTGCGGTAGGGCGGGATCAGGGCCTCGAAGACGGCGATGACCTCCGAGGCGGCCTTGGCCAGCTCCTCGGGATCCGGCGGCTCGGGCGGTTCGAAGGCGTTTTTGACGATGAACGAGATCGACTCGGCCTTGGCCCGCGTGTCCACCTCGATGCCCATCAGGTCCGCGGCGTTGTTGAGGTGGAACCCCGTCATCATCGCGCTCAGCGTGTACGACAGGTTCGGCACGTCGTCGCGGAGCAGGCCGTGCCGGATCATCAGGTCGTAGAACCGCTCGGAGGCGAGCAGCTCCTGGCTGTGCAGGAAGGCGTCGGCGAACCTGCTCTGCCTCCGCTGCAGGTACGCCTCGGACAGCGCCCGCAGCACCGACCTGTCGCCCACCATGAGGAAGGACTCCGACACGAAACGGTGCGGCAGCAGCATCGCCGGATCCCGGCGCAGTCCGTCGAGGAGCTTCTCGACGTACGAGATGGACTCGCGTAGCAGCACGGCCTCGAACAGCTGCTGCTTGGTGCGCCAGTGCAGGTAGACCGTGCCCTTGCCGATGCCAGCGAGCTGGGCGATGTCCTCGATCGTCACCTTCCGGTAGCCGAGGCGCACGAGCAGCTCGGCCGCCGCGTCGAGGATCCGGTCGGCGCGACCGTCGGCCTGCCCTGCTCGCTCCGCCATCCGGCACCTCTCACCCTGATCACTCTGACTTCGTGACCAATTATGAAATCTGGTCAACAAGTCAGAGAGTAGACCTCCCTCCGAGCGCGGGCAACCCCTTCACGCCGGTGTGTCTACTTCCCGGTATGGGTGAGGGCGTCCGCCCCGCCAGGCACGACGGGCTCTCGCCTGGACGGGGCAAGCAGGGCCCACACCGCGACCGCGGCGACGGCGCAGAGGGCCGCCACGAACCACAGCGCGATGTGCCAGGCGTCGGTGAACTGCGTGGCGTGAAGGGAGCGGCCGGGGCCGGTGAGGTCGCCCGCGGCGACCCGTGCCGCGGGCCCGACGGCCCCGATCCTGGCCTGGAGCAGGTTGATGAGGGCGGTGCCGAACAGGGTGATGACCAGCGTGGCACCCCCGGCTCGGACGGTGTTGAGGAAACCGGCGGCCATGCCGAGCCGGTCCGGTTCCACCTGGTTCATGGCCTGGGCGTCGGTGGTACCGACCACCAGTCCCATGCCGGTCCCGATCGCCACCAGCGGGCCCAGCAGCCCGAGGGCGTCGATGCCGGGGTGCAGGACGGTGAGCCAGGCGTTGCCCGCCGCGATCATCAGCAGGCTGACGGTGATGAGGGTACGGGCCGGGACGCCGCGATTGATCAGCTGGGCTCCGACCTGGGGCATGAGCAGGACCGGCGCGGTCAGCATCAGCATGGTGAGCCCCGCGGCCTGAGCCGAGGCACCGTTCACGCCCTGGAGATAGGTGGGCAGGAACGTCGTCACCCCGGCGGGCCCGGCCGCGACGAAGAGGCAGGCCAGGCACCAGGCCATGAACCGCCGGTCGCGGAGCATGGTCAGGTCCAGCACCGGGTGCGGGCTGCGGTGCTCGATCATCGTGAACACCACCAGCGAGACCAGTCCGGCGGCGACGGGCGCGAGCACGAGCACGCTCCCCCACCCGGCCTCGGAGGCCTGGTTGAAGCCGAACATCACCAGCGCGAGCGCGGCGATGAGGGTGACGGCGCCGGGCAGGTCGATCCGGGGCCGCGTCGCCGCCCGCGATTCGGTCATGAAGACCGTACCGGCCCAGATGAGCACGCCCACGACGGCGAAGGCGGCGAAGGTGGCGCGCCAGCCGAGCGATCCCACCAGCCAGCCGGACAGGGTCGGGCCGATCGCCATTCCCGCGCCGGCGGTGGTGCCCATCGCCGCGAACGCCCGGGTGCGCGCGGGACCGGTGAAGGTGGCGCCCAGGATGGCGCCCCCGCAGGCCATCACCCCGGCGGCGCCCACACCCGACAGCGTCCGCGCCGCGTCCAGCAGCAGGATGTCGGACGCGATCGCACTCGTCAGGGCCCCGGCCGTGTAGACGGCGGCACCGGCGGCGAAGACGCGGCGGCGGCCGAACAGGTCACCCAGCGAGCCGGCCACCAGCATCGTGGACGAGGCGGTCAGGAAGTAGCCGATGACCACCCACTGCAGGGACGCGCCCGAGGCGTTCAGGTCGGCGCCGATCCGCGGCAGCGCGACGCTCGTACCGGACATCAGCATCGGGAGGGTGAGGAAACCCAGTAGCACCGCCGCCAGCGTCACCCCCGGACGCCCCCGGCGGGTCGATCCCTGCCCCCTCACCGGCCTTCGAGCCCGTCGTCGAGACTGTGGCCGCCGAGGTTCGTCGCCCCGAGGAGTGGTTCGGAGATCCTCGGCCCGGTCTGGCCCGGCAGTCGGTGGCGCATTCGTCGTCCCTCGTCGTCCCTCGTCATCCCTCGTCATCACGGTTCGGATCGGCCATGCCATCGCGTCGTCAAAGACAGTCGGCGGAGACGGTCAGCGGAGATAGCCGTGCAGGAAGGCGCGGACACCGGAGGTGACCATCTCGTCGATCTCCCGCTCTTCGAGGACGGCGCCCTGGTAGGACGGGTTGGCGACCGAGATCAGCAGCATGAAGTGGATGGCCGCCCGATCGGGGTCGTCGACGCGGAGCAGTCCCCGATCGGCCAGCTGTCGCATGCGGTCGGCGAGCTCGCGGCGGACCCGCAGCGGCCCGGTCTCCTGCCACGCGTCGATCGCGGCCCGCGGGATGTGTCCCGACTCGGCGTTGATCTGCCGGACCAGGGCGAAGTGCTCGGCGTACTCGCCGGTCGTCGGCGTCGCGAAGGCCTGGGCGAACTCGACGAGGTCGGGTTCCAGGTCGGTGACCTTGCGCAGGTAGCGGTCGATGATGGCGATCTGGGCGTCGGCGACCCGGGTGGCGCTCTCCTGGATGACGTTCTGGAAAAGCTGCGCCTTGTCCTGGAAGTGGTTGTAGAGGGTGCGCGAGGACACCCCGGCCTCGGCAGAGATCGTGTCGGTGGTCGCGCGGGTGTAGCCGTCGCGCGCGAACACCGTCAGAGCACCGGCCAGGATCGCCCGGCGCTTGTCCGCCAGCCCTCCGCGCGAGCGTGTTCTCGCCGTGTCGCTTCCGGTCACCCTGCACCTCCAAAGGATTACAGCCACTGATTTACCTTTTACACTACAGGCTGTACCTTACCCACAGATGCCTCGCCCGCCAAGGGCGGCCAACTAAAGGAGGAAGGCACATGACCCGGATTGCCATCATCATCGGGAGCACCCGTCCCCGCCGCAGGACGGCGGTCGTGGCCCGGTGGGTCGCCGAGGTGGCCGCACGCCACCCCGCCGCCACGGCCGGTGAGGCGACCTTCGAGGTCGTCGACCTGGCCGAGTACGGGCTGTCGGTGCTGGACGAGCCCACGCCCGCGCTGTTCGGCGAATACCTCAACGCGCACACCACGCGATGGGCCGCGACGATCGACTCGTTCGACGGATTCGTCTTCGTCACCCCCGAGTACAACCACGCCGTCCCCGCCGCACTGAAGAACGCGATCGACTTCCTGTTCGCGGAGTGGAACAACAAGGCGGCGGGGTTCGTCAGCCACGGGGTGCACGGCGGCGTCCGTGCCGTGGAGCACCTTCGGCTGACGATGACCGAACTCCAGGTCGCCAACGTACGCACCCAGGTCGCACTGTCGGCGTTCACCGACTTCGAGATCACCGACCCGGCCGATCCCGGCGTGATCGCGCCGGATGAGCACCAGGAGCCGACCCTGATCGAGATGCTGGACGAGGTCATCGCGTGGTCGCGGGCACTCAAGCCGCTGCGCGACGCCACGGCGGGCAGCGAAGCGGTCGCGGTGCCCGCCTGACGCGAGGTCCTCTCTGGTCGGTCCCTCGCGGCACGCGCCGAGGGCGACGGCGCCCGGCCCAGCGGTACGCGGCGTTTCAGCCGAGGGCGGGGACCGACCCGACGAGGGTGACAAGGCCGCGCTCGTCGAGGAGGTTGACGGGGCGGACCGTCTCGTTGAGCAGGACATAGTGGAAGGCCGCGCTCACCCGATCCAGGGGGACGGAGGCCAGGTGGGACCAGGCCGGCCGGTAGGCGGCGAGCTGGACCGAGGGGCACCCCGTAACCCCGTCAGGAAGCGCCCGCCGATCCACGACACGCTCGCCGGTTGCGGCAATCCCCCACACACCAGCGCCCGTCACTCAAAGTAGCATCATGAAAGCTCAGAGTCGCAACGGGGCTATCTCGCCTGAGAAAACAGAACCCGATATACCACGTCGTGTCGTACTGCTGATCGGGCAGTTGAGAGTGGGCGGCACCGAGAAGCAGATCTTCCTCCTGGCCACGGGCCTGGCCCGCAGCGGTGTGAAGGTCGACGTGGTGACGTTGCACTCGGACGGCCCATACCGTGACGCACTGGAACTCGAGGGCATCCCGGTGCACAACGCGGAGTTCATCGGGTTGTCGACGGGGCCGCTGGCCCTTCCGCGCAACCTGCTCGCGGCGGCGCACCTGGTCAGGTTGATGCGGCGGCTCAGGCCGGACGTGCTGCACGCCTTTCTCTACCACGCCTATGTGGTCGGCGCGCCGATCGCCTGGCTGGCCGGGGTTCCCGTCATCGTGGCGGGGCGGCGCAGCCTGAGTGTCTTCAAACGGGTCCGGTACGGGAGCCACACGCTGGAGCGCGTCGCCACCCGGCTGACGCGGCACGTGGTGGCCAACGCCGTGGCCGTGGCGGAGGACGCCAGAAGGGTGGAGGGTCTCACCCCGGAGAAGATCAGCGTGATCTACAACGGCCTGCCGGAGTCGGCCTTCCTGCCCGCCGTGCCCGCGTCGATCGTCACCGACCTGCCGGTCGTGTGCTGTGTGGCCAGTTTGAGGGCGCACAAGGGGCACCGCTGCCTCGTCGAGGCCGTGGCGTTGCTGGCCGCCCGGGGCACGCCGTGCACGCTGGTGCTCGCGGGCGAGGGACCCGAGCGTGACGCCCTGGCGCGGCAGGCCGCGAGCCTGGGCGTGGACCTGCGCCTTCTGGGCCTTCGCCGGGACATCGAGGCCTTGATGCGCCGGGCGTCGGTGGTGGTGCTCGCCTCGCTCCACGAGGGGATGAGCAACGCGGTCATGGAGGCGATGGCGGCGGGTAAACCAATCGTCGCCACCGCGGTGGGCGGGACCTGCGAGCTGCTGAACGGGCGCGGGCTGCTGATTCCCCCGCAGGACCCTCAGGCGCTGGCCGAGTCCCTGGAGCGCGTGTTGCGCGACCCTGGCCTGGGGGTGTCCCTCGGCGGTGCCGCGCGCGCCTGGGCGCTGGACAACCTCGATGTGGACTCCATGATCGACAGGCATCTGGCGCTGTACCGGCATCTGCTGGAGGAGCGATGTGCGCGATAGCCGGCGCCGTCTGCCCGGCCGGAGTGGATCCGGACACGGTCCGCGACATGTGCGAGACGATCGCGCACCGCGGCCCCGACGGCGCCGGCCTGCACGTGGAGCACTCGGCCGTGCTCGGGACGCGCCGTCTGGCCGTCGTCGACGTGGCCGGTGGCGACCAGCCCGTCTACAGCGAGGACGGTCACGTCGTCGCGGTGTTCAACGGCGAGATCTACAACTTCGCCGAGTTGCGGGCCGAGTTGCTGGCCAAAGGACACCGTCTGACCACGAGCGGCGACTCCGAGTGCCTGGTCCACCTGTACGAGGAGTACGGCGATGCCCTGGTGCACCGGCTGCGTGGCATGTTCGCCTTCGCCGTGTGGGACGGGCGCAGGCGCAGGTTGCTGCTGGCTCGTGACCGGGTGGGCAAGAAGCCGCTGTACTGGGGGATGCGGTCCGGCTCGCTGCGTTTCGCCTCCGAGCTGAAGGCGCTGGTCCGTGACCCGCGCTGGCGCGGCGAGATCGACCCGATCGCCCTGCACCACTATCTGACGTTCCAGTACGTGCCGGCGCCCTGGTCGATCTTCGAGGGCATCGGCAAGCTCCCGCCGGGCTCGACCCTGGTGTGGCAGGAAGGCCGGGTACGCGTCGACCGCTACTGGCGGCTGGACGCCACCCCCCGCCCGGTCGCCGCCGTCGAGGATGAGGCCGAACGGCTGCGCGAGCTGCTGGTGGAGGCGACCCGGCTGCGGATGGTCGGCGAGCGCCCGATCGGCGCCTTCCTGTCGGGGGGCGTCGACTCCTCCGCGGTCGTCGCGGCGATGGCACGGCAGTCCTCGCGACCGATCCGCACCTTCTGCGTCGGCTTCGAGAAGGCCGCCTTCGACGAGCGCGAGCACGCGCGAGAGGTGGCCGCCCTGTATGGCACCGACCACTCGGAGCTGACCCTTTCCGCTCCTCCGCTGGACGTGTTTCCCGCGCTGGCCTGGCACTTCGACGAGCCGTTCGCCGACTCCTCGGCGATGCCCAGCCTCCTCGTCGCCCGGATGAGCAGCCGGGAGGTGACGGTGGTGCTCACCGGGGACGGCGGGGACGAGTCCTTCGGCGGCTACCGCCGTTACGTGTTGCTGCGGCGGGCCTCCCGGCTGCGGCTGCCGTCGATGACGTCGCCGTTGCTGGGGGCGGCGGGCAAGAGCGTGCAGGCCCTGTCACGCCGAGGGTCGATGCTCCGCAAGGCGGGGTGGGGCATGGAGCTGGCCGGGTTGTCGACCCCTGACCGGTATACACGACTGATGTCCTACTTCACCGAAAAACAGAAGTGGGAGGTCTACACCCCGTGGCAACGTGACCGGGTGGCGGGCGTCCGCAGCGGGGACATCATCGAGCGGGCCTTCGAGGAGTCGTCCGCCGGCTGCGACCTCACCCAGTTCATGGACGTCGACGTCAACACCTATCTGCCCGGCGATCTGCTGGTGAAGACCGACATCAGCACGATGGCCTACTCGATCGAGGCGCGCTCCCCCTTCCTGGACCACGTCCTGATGGAGTGGGCCGCGGGCCTGCCCGGCGAACTGAAGGTCCGCGGCGGGACGACGAAGTACCTCCTCAAGCGCGCCCTGGCGGACTGGCTCCCCGCTCACCTGCTGCGACGCCCGAAGATGGGCTTCGGGGTACCGCTGGCCTCCTGGCTCAGGGCCGGGCTGCGTCCCCTGGCGCACGACCTGCTCACCGACGCCACCGCCCGGGATCGGGGCATCTTCGATCCGCGGGTCGTCGCCCGCCTGCTCGCCCAGCACGCCGCCGGCCGGGACCACTCCGAGCGCATCTGGGCTCTGCTGCAGTTCGAGCTCTGGCACCGGACCCATCTGCCCGCGCGGCCGGACATGGATCGCCGTTTACGATCGTGGCTCACGTGAGCGCCCCGGCCGCGGCGGGGCGCCGGGACGCGACCGCCACCCGCCTGGCCCACCTGCTCCTGACCCGCCTGACGCTCGCCGTGGCCGGAGGCCTCACCAGCGTCGTCGTGGCCCGCGCCCTGGGGCCGGGCGACCGCGGCGCCTACTGGGTGATCGTCACCGTCGCGACCACGGCGGCGGCGATGGGAAACCTGTCGGTGGAGAAGTCACAGACGGCCCTGTGGACGCGGGAGGACAACCGGCCGGCGATCGCGGCGAACGCCCTGTGGCTGGGGCTC
Source organism: Streptosporangium sp. NBC_01469 (assembly GCF_036227305.1). Taxonomy (NCBI): domain Bacteria; kingdom Bacillati; phylum Actinomycetota; class Actinomycetes; order Streptosporangiales; family Streptosporangiaceae; genus Streptosporangium; species Streptosporangium sp. NBC_01469. Next base: position 60,826 of record NZ_CP109465.1, read on the forward strand.
GCCGCGGGCGCGGCGGCGGCGGGGGTCTCGTTCTTCGCGACCGTGCTCCTTCCCGGCGCCCCGGCGGACCGCTCCGCGCTGATCTGGGGGCTGGCCGCGGTGCCCGTCATGATGGCGATCGTCTACGTCAACAACGTGCACGTCCTGCGCGCCCGCACCGGGGTCGTCAACCGGGGCTCGCTGGCCGGAGCCGCCCTCCAGTGCTTCGCCCTGGTGGCTCTGGGAATTCCCGGGTGGCTCACCGTCGAGGGGGTAGTGATCATCTGGACCCTCTCCGTCGTGGTGAACCTGCTGCTCCTGCTGCCGTCCCTGCCCGTGTGCCGGCCACGCGAGAGGCGGCTGATCGCCCGCACGCTGTCGTGCGGGCTGCGCCATCACCCGGGCTACGTCTGTCATTTCCTGCTGCTGCGGCTCGACATCCTGATCCTGAACGCCATGAGCACGCCCGCCGCGGTGGGGATCTACTCCATGGCGGTGACACCGGCCGAGCTCCTGCGGGCCGTGACCGGCACGGTGGTCCAGGTCGCCCTGCCTCGCCAGATGGAGTCGAGTCAGGAGACGGCCGCGGCGTACACGGCACGGACGATCCGGATCACCGCCGTCCTCGCCACCACGTCGGTCGTCCTTTTCTGCCTGACGGGACCGTTCCTGGTGGTCGCCGCGGCCGGCCCGGCCTTCGCGGGATGCGTCGTCCCGATGCTGGTGCTCGCACCGGGCGTGGCGGCCGCCGCGTCGGCGGCCCCGGCCGCGGCCTATCTGCTCCGCCTCGACCTGCCGGTCCGCACCTCGCTGATGTACGGCGCGGCGCTGCTGACGAACCTCGCCCTGAACGCCCTGCTGATCCCCCGGACGGGCGTCGTGGGGTGTGCCCTGGCGTCCACGATCGCCTACACGGCCCTCGCCGCGACCCAGGTGAGCTGGTTCGCGCGATCAGCCGGAGTGCCCCTGAGACGGTTGGTCCCGGGTGCCGCCGAGGTGCGCGAGATCGCCCGCCGGGTCCTCGGGCTCCTGCGCGCCGGCTGACCCGCCCGGCCGCCGGAGCAGGTACTCGTTGCAGCCGAGTCCGCCCGCGCACGTCTTGAGGAGCAGGAGGCTGAGACCGTGCGCGTGGGCGCGGGCGAGGACCTGCTCGGGCCTGGAGACCTCGAACGGGTAACCACCCACCCAGTCGAGCATGTCGTGCCAGCGCGACATGCCCCGCGGCCGGACCGGCGCGAGACGCGCTTGGCCTTGGAGCAGCCGCGCGACGGTGACCAGGGGCCAGGCCCGGTAGATGTAGGCCGAGCTTCCGGCGATCAGGGCGCCGCGGGTCACCGGTCCCGACCGGTTGTAGCGCCGCTTCACGGCGGTCCACATCCGGCTCTGCCTGCCCTGGTCGTTGTAGAGCGAGACGAACAGCAGCCCGCCGGGGGTGACGAGCCCGACGGCGGCGTCGAAGGCCCGCCACATGGCCCCGGTGTGGTGCAGCACTCCCCAGGCGTACACCACGTCGAAGGTCCCCAGCCGCGCGAGATGGCCGGCGTCCAGGATCGACCCCCGTTCGATCGTCCAGGAGGCGTCGGGAGCGAAGGCGTGCCGCAGCCGCACCGCGGACTCCACCGCCTCGGCGTCGACGTCGAAGGAGTGCACGCGGGCTCCGAGGCGATGCGCGGCGAGTGAGAAAAGGCCACTGCCGCAGCCCACGTCGAGGAAGGTACGCCCGGCGAGATCCTCGACGCCCAGGGTCGCCCGCAGCGAGTCGATCGCGCTCCGGACGCGTCCTTCGTCGACAAGGTCGACGAAGGACTTCCAGTTACGGCCGAAGGCGAACCTCTCACCCCGCCGCACCTGCAGAAGATTGCTGTCCATTGTTGTCTCCCGTCATGTTCCGTGCGTCGTGCGCGGCGCTGTCCGGTGAGCCGTCACGCGTGCCGCTTCGAGATGTCGCGTTCCGAGCAGCGTCCCCAGGCAGACCCAGAACTGCGTACTGGCCATCAGGTTCGACAGCGTGTTGCCGAACAGCAGCACGACCGCGTAAGCCGTGACCACCCCGGCCAGGATGTGCTCATGCGCGCCCGCGGCCCGCCGGACCGCCCGGCAGATGAGCAGAATCAGCAGCGACGCCGAGACGATGCCCGACTCGGCCGCCAGCCGCAGATAGTCGTTGCGGGTGTTGGCGCAGACGGCCAAGATGATCAGGCCGGTCGTCACCTGCGTCATGTCATGCAGGGCCAGGCGGCCCGTAGCTCCCTGCCCGGCCATGAGCGGGCCGCCGCGCCATGGGTGCCGCACCAGCACGAGCCCGCAGAGCGCGAAGAGCGCCGCGGCCGTCGGCCACGGGCGCCACACCATCGCGGCGACGAGGAAAGGCGTCACGACCATCGCCAGCACGATGACGCCGTTCGGCGAAGGCCGCTTCAGTGACACGATCCCCGCCATCGCAGCCGACACTTCACCACCTCGCCGTTTTGCCCACCCACTCACGTCAATCTCGCCGCAAAGAGTGCGCACAACCGGGCGTGTTACCGGAAGGACCTCGAATGACGATCTATAACTTATCGCAGTTGATCGATTACGCGGAGAAGGCAACGCGGGCACAGCCAGGCGAGTAGCAATTGGAAACAGGTCCACAAAACAAGCAGCGAACACCGAATACCCGGCGTCGGTGAAATAGATCCCAGTAAATCCGTTTCGGCCGCCGCATCCACTGACAAGCACCTCGAAAGACGGAGTTCCGCAGTGAACCCGCTCTCCCGTCTGTGGCTCCCACGAAAGAACCGGCTACTCATCGTGCATGCCAAAGGCTCTCCACCGACGTCACCGCGCACGCCTCCCGGCCGCCCCCGCTGTCAGCCGAGTCCGGGGACCGACTCGACGAGGGCGACGAGACCGCGCTCGTCGAGGAGGTTGACGGGGCGGACCGTCTCGTTGAGCAGGACGTAGTGGAAGGCCGCGCTCACCTGATCCAGGGGAACCGAGGCCAGGTGGGACCAGGCCAGCCGGTAGGCGGCGAGCTGGACCGAGGCGGCGGCCTCGGCCTTCTTCCCGTCCGGGCGGCGGCCGGTCTTCCAGTCGACGACCTCGTAGCGGCCTTCGGAGACCCGGAAGACCGCGTCCATCCGGCCGCGGACCACCCGGTCGGCGATCATGGTTTCGAAGGGGACCTCGACGTCGAGCGGTTCCCTGCCCGCCCACTCACTCTCCTCGAAGCGGGCACGCAGCTCGTCGAGATGGGCGTCGGTCTCCTCGAAGTCGTCGGACGCGCCGGGCAGCTCGAACTCGTCCATCAGCCGCTGCTGGCCCCAGCGCCCCTCCAGCCAGCGGTGGAAGGAGGTGCCCCTGCGCGCCAGCGGGGCGGGCTTCTTGGGCACCGGGCGGCGGATCTGCCGGGCCAGCGCCTTGGCGTCGGAGGCGAGGGTGACGAGGGAGGACACGGTCAGGTGGGTGGGCAGCTCCACCCGGCCGCCACCGCGCCGCCGGTTCAGCTCGCGCTCCCTGAGCAGGAGCTCGATGTCGCGCTCCCACGCCTTCGCCCGCTCCCTGTCCCACCCTCGCAGGTCGGCCACGGGAACCGGCCGCCGGCCGGGCAGCTCACCGGACTCGGCCTCGAACCCGGCCCAGGGCTCAGACTCGGCTTCGGGCTCAGGCTCGGATTCGGGTTTGAGCTCGGGCTCGGACTCGGGTTTGAGCTCGGGCGTAGGCGCGGGTTTGAGCTCGGGCGTAGGCGCGGGTTTCGCACCCGCCGCCGCCGGCTTGGCGCCGCCCTCGGATACCGCTCGCGCCCCGGACACCCCGGACATCGGCTCGGACACCGTTTCCGGCCCGGCCCCGGCCTCGGACAGCGTCCTGGACACCGCTCCCGGCTCGCTCTCGGGCCCAGGATCGGACGCCGCTCCCCGCTCGGGTACGGCCCCCGCGCCGGGCCCAGCCGGTTCGCTCCGCCGGGCGGCGGACACGGCTTCGGACGCCCCGGGAAGAGCGCCCGCGTCCTCCGGATCGGCGGGGAACGGCACGTCCTCGTCCTCCGGGCTCTCCGGGAAGGGCTCGTCCTCCGGGAAGGACTCGTCCCACGGGTCGCCGGGGAAGGGCACGTCCGCCTCCTCGGGGAAACCCTCCCCGCCCCGCGCGGCCCCGGGGAACTCGGGAAAGGGAACATCCTCGTACGAGGACGCGGACGAGGACGCGGACGCAGACCCGGAACCGGTCGCGGGAGTCGCGCCCCCGGCCATCGCCGCGAGGGCGGCCTCGACCATGGTGGCGCCGTCGAGCACGGCCGCGTAGCGGACGTCCTCCGGGGCGATCGGCCAGACGGACTCGGCGGGCTCGGCGAGAAGCGGGTTGGCGGCGCCCTCCTCCACCTCGGGGGCCCAGAAGGCCACCCGGCCGCAGGTCTCGCGGATCTCCACCAGGAAGTCGGACGGTTCCAGCGGCTTGGCCGCGGTGCCCCAGCGGTAGCCGGAGGCGATCAGGAGGTAGTGGGCGCGGGTGACGGCGACGTACGCCAGGCGGCGCTCCTCCAGCAGGTCGCGGTCGCGGCAGCGCTCGTCGAAATCGGCGAGTTCCTCCTTGGAGAGCCCGGTCAGCCCCGGCAGGTCCGAGGCGTCGCCGCGCAGCGGGTAGGGCAGCTTGCGGGGGTTCTCCGTCCACTTCGGGCTGGTCGTGGCGCGGGCGGGGAACATGGTGCCGACGGTGAGCGTCCCGGCCTTGGACAGCGCCTGCGACAGGCCGGGCACCACGACGACCGGCCACTCCAGGCCCTTGGAGGCGTGCACGGTCATCAGCTTCACGCTGTTGCTCTCGCCCACCCGCCCGGCGTCCAGCCCGTTCTCCTCCTCGTCGGCCGCCTTCAGGAACGCCAGGAACGCGCCCAGCGTCGGGTCCTCGGAGTCTCCGGCGAACCGGGCGGCGGCGTCCAGGAAGGCGTCGAGGTCGGCGCGGGCGGCGAACGGGCCGACGGCCGTCCCCCTGGCCGCCACCTCGATGTCCAGGCCGAGCCTGCGCTCGATCTCCAGGATCAGGTCGGGCAGCGGCTGGCCGGTATGGGAGCGCAGGAGGCGCAACTCCTGGGCCATGGCGACCAGCCGCACCCGGGCCAGGGGGGAGAACAGGTCCTGCCACGCGGGCCGGTCGGGCAGCTCGTCGAGGGCGTCGACCAGGCTGCCGCGCTCCTCGGCCATGTCCGCCACGACCTGGTCCAGTGGGTCGGCCACCGGCGAGGCACCCTCGCGGGTCTCCCGATTCAGGTCGCGGGCCTGCTCCCCCAGCTCCTTGAGGTCGGCGGGGCCGATCCGCCATCGGGGGCCGGACAGCAGCCGCACCAGGGCGTCCCCGGCGCTCGGATCGTAGATCACCCGCAGGGTGGAGACGATGTCGGCGACCTCGGGCACGGTGAGCAGGCCGCCCAGGCCGACGACCTCGACCGGGATGCCGCGCGCCTCCAGCGCCCTGCGCAGCGCGGGGAACTGCGAGCGCTTGCGCGCCAGGATCGCCACGTCGTGCGGCTGGAGGCACTGCGGCCCGCCCCAGGCGCTCTGCTTGGCCCGCTTGCGCTCGCCCTCTCCCCAGGGCATGCCGTCGGGCGCGCTCTCCGCGCCCAGCACCCTCGCGATCCCCGAGGCGATCCACTCCGCCTCGCCGTCGGCGGTCTCGTGGAAGGCGCACACCACCCGGCCGCGATCGACCCGGTTGCCACCGGGCACCAGGACCGGCACCTCCCTGGCCTCCATCCGCAGCGGCAGCTGGAGCCGGGCGGCGACGTCCAGCACGGCGTCGCCGTTGCGGAAGCTGACCGACAGGCGGTTGATCGGGGCGAGCTCTCCGGACGCGGTCCTGAAATCGCCGGGGAAACGGGTCAGGTTGCCCGCGGAGGCGCCGCGCCAGCCGTAGATGGACTGGCAGGGGTCGCCCACGGCCGTCACCGGGTGGCCTCCGCCGAACAGGGCGCGCAGCAGGACGAGCTGGGCGTGGCTGGTGTCCTGGTACTCGTCCAGGAGGACCACGGCGAACCGCCCGCGCTCGATCTCGCCGACGTCGGCGTGCTTGGCGGCGATCCGGGCGGCCAGCGCCATCTGGTCGCCGTGGTCGACGACCTCCCTGCCCCGCTTGAGCCGGTCGTACGCCTCGACCAGCGGCAGCAGCTGCTCCCTGGCCCGCTGGACGACCAGCGGCCTGCGCTGGTCCTTGATCGGCGTACCGGGCAGCTCGTCGTACCGCCGGGCGAGCCAGGCGCCGACGTCGCGCACGTCCTGCGGGGTGCGCAGGTGCTCGGCCAGCTCACCGGCGAGCTCCAGCACCGCCCGGGTGACGGTCGCCGGGCTCCACTCGACCTGCTCCATCGGCCCGTCGTACGCGCTGACCACCCGTCCCGCGAGCTGCCAGGAGACGGCCGGGGAGACCAGGCGCATGGTCGGCTCCAGCGCCTCACGCAGGGCGTGGTCGGTGACCAGGCGGGCCGCGTAGGCGTGGTACGTCGAGATGGTCGGCTCGCCCTCCATCAGGTCGGCGGGCACCTGCTTGGTCTCGACCAGGCCGTTGAGCCGCTCGCGCACGCGCGCGGCCAGCTCTCCGGCGGCCTTCCTGGTGAAGGTGAGCCCGAGGATCTGCTCGGGGCGGACCAGCCCGTTGGCGACCAGCCAGACGACGCGCCCGGCCATGGTCTCGCTCTTGCCGGACCCGGCTCCGGCCATCACGACCATCGGTTCGAGACCGGCCTCGATCACGGTGGCCTGTTCGGGGGTCGGCGGCAGGATGCCCAGCTTGGCGGCCAGCTGGACCGGGCTCAGCACGTGGCGCCCCCGTGCCGGGCCGCACGGCGCGGGCCTGACCCTCCGGTACGCGCGACACGACCGGGCGCGGGGCGCGGGCTCCCCGTACGCGTGACACGGTTCAGCACGGGGCGTCCCCCGGGGTCGGGCGGCTCAGCACACCTGATCTCCGTTCTTGCTGACCGGGCAGCTCGCCCGCACGGCGCAGGTGCGGCAGCCGTCGTTCACCTTGGCCTGGAAGAACGGCCCCGACATGCCGATCGCGACGGTGTCGACCATGTCGCGGGCCCAGCCGGGATCCGGGTCGTCCGCCAGGGGAGGCTGCGTCTGCTCCTTGGCGGCCTTCTTGCCCGCCGCGTCGCCCACCTGGACCAGGGCCGCGCCGCCCGGCTCGGTCATGCCGTGCCGCTGGAAGGCGCCCAGCAGCGCGGCGAGCTGGTAGACGCCGAGCTGTGGGTGGCGTTCGAGATCGGCGTCCTTGGGACCGTTCTTGCCGGTCTTGATGTCGATGATCACGGCCCGGCCCTCGCCGTCGCGCTCGACCCGGTCGACCCTGCCCTTGATCTGCACGCCCTCGGAGACCATGGCCGTGAACGCCTCCTCCAGGCCGACCAGCTCCCTGGGGTTCTCCTCGTGCCAGCGGACGAACTTGGAGATCATCTCCTCGGCGACCCTGCGCTGCTTGCGGTTGTACCAGACACCGCCGAAGTCGAGTTCGTGCCAGACGTCGTCCAGGCGCTTGCCGAGGGTCTCCTCGGTGGGCATGCCCGTCGCGGCGAGGACGGCGAGCGCGTGCACGACCGTGCCCAGGCCGCGGGCCACGTCGGTGCCGCCCGCGCCCACGGAGGTCTCCAGCAGCCAGCGCAGGCCGCACTTGCTGAAGCTCTCCACCGCCGAGGGCGAGACGCGCACGATGTCGTCGGGCCAGCTGAGCGGGCGGTCGTCGGAGATGGGGGTGAGGGCGTACCACTCGTTGGGGTGGGCGCCGGGCACCCCGGAGGCGGCGAGCCTGGCCAGGTGCTCGGCCGCGGACCTGCGGAGCGGCTCGGGCCTGGTGGAGTCGGCGACCGCCGAGCGCAGGTCGGCCACGAGCGCGGACATGCTGAGCCAGCGGGAACGCTCGTCGACGCCCGCGTCCTCGGCCGAGCCGGGCACCAGCTCGGTGAGGAAGCGGGAGGGCCGCTCCTCGGTGTCGTCGCCGCCCACGGCGGTGACGATGAGCCTCTTCCTCGCCCTGGTCGCGGCCACGTAGAACAGGCGGCGCTCCTCGGCCAGCAGCTGGGAGGCGAGGGCGGCGGAGACGGCCGCCGGGTTCTCGTGCTCGGAGCCCTCGGCCCTGGCGACCATGTCGTCGGTGCTCAGGATGGACCCGCGCAGCCGCAGGTCCGGCCAGGCGCCCTCCTGGACCCCGGCGACGACCACCACGTCCCACTCCAGGCCCTTGGAGCGGTGCGCGGTGAGGATGCGGACCGTGTCTCCGTCGGGGGCCCGCTCGGCGAGGGAGTCGCCGGGGATCTCCTGGGCGACCAGGTCCTCGACGAACACGTCCACCCCGGCGTGCGGGAGCCGGTCGACGAACCTGGCCGTGTGGTCGAACAGCGCCACGACGGCGTCGAGGTCGCGGTCGGCCATGGTGCCCCTGACACCGCCCCTGAGGCTGACGTCGGTCCACTTCCTGGCCAGGCCGGTGGCCTGCCAGACGGCCCACAGCACGTCCTCGGCGGTGCCTCCCTGCCGTACGGCCTCGGTGGCGGCGGAGATGAGACCGGCGAGCCGCTCGGCGGGCAGCGCCACGTGCGGCTCCACCCTGACCAGCTCCCGCGCGTCCTTCAGCGCCGCGACCATCAGCTCGCCCGAGGAGCGCGGGCCCGGAACCTCGCGCTCCACCATCTCGTCCACGTCCACGTCGTGCTCGTCGGGGTTGGCCAGCGCCTCGTGCTCGGCGATCCGCAGCGCGCGGCGCAGGCGGCGCACCCCGATCATGTCGGTGCCGCCGAGCGCCCCGGTCAGCAGCTCCTCCGCGACCCCCTCGTCGAGGGTCTCCGGGTGCAGCGCCACCTGGATGAGCCTGATCAGCGGCCGTACGCCCGGCTCCTGGAACAGCGGCACCTCGCCGCCGCCGACCACGACCGGCACCCCGGCGGTGACCAGGGCGCGGCGCAGCAGCGGCACCTGGCGCGTCGCCGACCGCACCAGCACGGCCATCCGCGACCAGGGGACGCCGTCCAGCAGGTGCGCCCTGCGGAGCGTGTCGGCCACGATCGCCGCCTCCTGGGTGGCGCCGTCGGCCACCAGCACCCGCACGTCGCCGGGCTCGGCGTCCGGCAGGGCGCGCAGGTCGCGGTGGGCGGCGCCGCCGGGGGTGGCGGGCAGGCGGGTGGTGACGCGGCGGGTGGCCCTCAGCAGCTCCCGGCCGCTGCGGCGGCAGACGCGCAGCGCGACGACGGGGGCCTTCGCGCCGTCGGCGTCGCGGAACCGATCGGGGAAACTCATGATCCCGCGGACGTCGGCGCCGCGGAATCCGTAGATCGACTGGTCGGGGTCGCCGACCGCGACCAGGTCGCGGCCCTCCCCCGCCAGCTGCTGGAGCAGGAACTCCTGCGCGGGGTCGGTGTCCTGGTACTCGTCGACGAAGACGGCGTCGTACGCCGACCGCTCGCGGGCGCGCACCTCGGGGTCGGAGAGCAGCGCCCCCGCCGCGCGGATCAGCTCCGCGTAGTCGAGGACCGGTTCGAGGTCGAGGTCGAACCTGGCCTGGTAACGGTCGGCGAACTTTCCAGCGGCCGTCCAGTCCAGACGACCGTGGCGGCGGCCCAGCTCTCTCAGCTCGGGCCCGTCGAGGCCGCGCTCGGCGGCGCGGGCCAGGAAGTCGCGGAGCTCCTGGGCGAAACCGCGCGTCTTGAGCGCCTCGTGCATGTCGTCGGGCCAGTGCGTGGCGCCGTCCTCCAGCTCGCCGTGGAGCAGGCGGCGGATCTCCAGGAGCTGCTCGGGGCCGGTCAGCAGGCGCGGCGGCACCCCTCCGGCGAGCACGGCCTCGCGGCGGAGCAGCGCGTAGGCGTAGCTGTGGAAGGTGAGGGCGAGGGGGGTGCGGGTGGTGCGGCGCATCCGGGCGGTGATGCGCTCGCGCAGCTCCTCGGCGGCCTTGCGGCTGAAGGTGAGGACGAGCACCCTCTCGGGGTCGACGCCCCGGCGCTCGATCCTGTCGACGACGGTCTCGACGATCGTGGTGGTCTTGCCGGTGCCGGGCCCCGCGAGCACGAGGAGCGGGCCGCTCTCATGGGCCACCACCGCCCGCTGGTGCTCGTCGAGCGCAGGGGCAACAGCCCTCCCCGCACCCTCACGACGTATCAGCCGCCAGTCCTGACCACTCACAACTCGCCATTCCACCAGATCCCGGACGATGATCGTGCCGAGTCGGCGGGTACGGCATGGCGGATTCTTCACCGGACGCGGCGGGCGGCGGGCGGTTCACGGGAGAACCGGTGGCCGGAGCACCGCGTGGACCTGGGACGGAGCCTCCGGAGGGCGGGCTGACGGGCGGTCGGGCGGTTAGGCGGGCCCCTCGCGGAACCGCCGGGAACCGGCCGGGGATCGCGAGACGGCCCGGGAACGGGCCCGGAGCGGAGACCCGGGAACAAGCCCCGGAACAAGACCTCGGAACAAGCCCGGGGACGGAGCCGGGAGCGAGCCCCGGGACGACTCCCGGGGGCCGTTTCAGGGAAACGGCCCCCGGGAGGGCGTCCGGATCACCCGGACCGGTGCGGAACGGTCAGGTCGAGAAGACGCGGTCGACGAGCCTCGCCGTCGCCTTGCCGTCGTCGCGGGGCGCGTAGGTGCGCTGGAAGAGGTCGTACTTCTCGGCGTGGGTGGCGACCACCTCGTCGATCGACCGCAGGGCCTGGATGACCTCCGCCCCGGTGGACAGCAGCGGGCCGGGGGCCTCGGCGGCCAGGTCGAGGTAGACGCCCCGCTTGGACGAGTAACGCTGCAGGTCGTAGGTGAAGAAGAGCATCGGCCTGCCGGTCGCCGCGAAGTCGAACATGACCGACGAGTAGTCCGTGATCAGCACGTCCGCGATCAACATCAGATCCGTGATATCCGGATATGTCGTGACGTCGCGGCCGAGACCGGCGCGCACGTTCGGCGCCGCCTGCATCGAGTGACCCCGGATCAGGAACTCGTAGCCGGGACCGAGCATCCGGTGCGCCTCGGCCAGGTCCAGGCGGATCGAGGCGTTCTTGCGGTCGTAGTCGCGGTAGGTCGGCGCGTAGAGCACCACCTTGGCGCCCTCGGCGACGCCGAGCCGCGCGCGCACCGCCGCGGCCAGCTCCTCGCGGTCGGGGGCCACGAGCACGTCGTTGCGCGGGTAACCGCTCTCCAGGACCTCGCCCTGGTAGCCGAACGCCTTGCGCAGGACGCGGGTCGCCCAGGGGCTCTGGGAGACCAGCAGATCCCAGCCCCGCACCTCGACGGCCTGCCGGTGCCAGGCCGGCGGCTTGGGGTCGCGGGACATGTGCGGCAGGTCGTTGCCCAGGCGCTTGACCGGGGTGCCGTGCCAGGTCTGCACCACCACCTGGTCCTCGCGGGACCGGAACCACGGCGGCAGGAAGCCGTTGGTCACCACGTAACGCGAGCGGGCCAGCACCGCGTAGTGCTCGCGGCTGCCCGCGCGCACCACGGTCGGGCCGGTGCCCGCGCCGAAGCCGAGCTCCTGGGGGCCGGGAGGCACGAACGCGCCGTCCTTGACCACCCAGATGTGCTCACCGGCGTCGCCGCGCCGCACGCGCTCCTCGTAGACCGCGCGGACGCTGCCCTCGTACTGCCGCCCGTCGTAGGCGACGTAGACGGTCGCGTCGTTCAGCTCGCGGGTCCGCTCGGCGGGGTAGAAGTGCCGGCGCAGGGCGAACAGGCCGCCGGCGCCCTTCTCGTCGTCGGGAAGGTGCTCGGCGACGGACAGCACCGGGATGTCGAAGCGGGTGGAGATCAGGCGGTATTCGCGGCCGTCACGGATCTTCGTGTCCTCGTCCAGCCCGTCGAGGATGGCGTGGTCGACGCGGAACGGGACGATCTGCCCGGCCGCGTCGCGGACCGCCATGCTCCAGGTGCCGCTGCTCAGCGGGGCCGTGTCGCCGAAGCGGGGCATCGCGGCGGGCGCGAGCCCGACCGTGAAGCGGGAGTCCTCGCGCTTCAGGGGGATGGCGTGGATCAGCCCGCTGCGGTGCTTGAGGGTGAGCGCGGCCTCGCCGGAGCCGGGGTAGGAGCCCTCCAGGGTGAGCACGCCCCGCTCGTCCCAGGTCGCCGCGGTGATGACCGGGCGGATCCGGTGCGCGGAGACGCTCACGCGGTCGCGCCGGTCGCGCAGCACGGTGATCTCCCGGTCGCCGACGACCGTACGGCTCTCCTGAGCCTTGCCGATCATGACGGAGGCCGCGGGGTCGCCCTTGGGCTCGATCCAGAGCCTGCCGCCGTCGCGTTCCTGCAGCAGGGAGGCCGTCGCGAGCGGCACGACGACGGTGGTGCCGCCCTCGGCGGGGGTGAAGTCCGCGGCGATCCGGTGGCCGTCCAGGCGGGCCTGCCCCCTGGTGACGCCCTTGCCCGGCAGGAAGACCTCGACCTCCAGGCGCTCGCCGTTCAACCGCACGCCGGCCAGCTCGGCCCGGGTGGGCTGCAGCACGACCTGGAGGGCGCGGTCGGAGGTCCAGACGGGACGGATCCACCAGCCCTTGCCGAGGTCCAGCCCCCCGGGGCGCTCGGTGCGGCCGGTGGAGGGACCGCGCAGGAGACCGCCGGCGCGGGCGCCCCGGCTCCAGATCACGATCTCGGTACGCCAGGTGGTGGTGTCCTGGACGGTCGCGCGGCGGCGCAGCAGGCGCTTGCCCCCGCGCACCACGGCCCGTACGGCCGAACGCCAGCGCAGCGGCCAGGGGCTCATCTCGGCGGTGAAACCGGACCAGTCGTAGTTGCAGCCCGCCTCCTCCGCGCCGTGGGTCGCCTCGGGGTGGAAGACCCTGCGGGTGCGAAGCCGCACCGGCGGCAGCCAGCGCGGTCCGCGCAGCACCACCGTGGCCCGGTTGAGGCGGCGGCTGCGCACGGACAGCCCGGCCAGGTAGGCGTGGCCGCTGACGTGCAGCCTCCCGCCCGACCAGGAGATGTCCTCGATCTGGGTCACCGGGATGAGGTCGGCCGCCCGCAGCCGGTACAGGGTCTCGGGCAGCTCGTCCTGGAGCGGCAGGTCCGCGTACCAGCGGAGGCTCTTGCGGACGCGCCTGGACGGCTCGGCCGCGGCGGTCACGAGCCTCTGCAGCTCGTCGCCTTCGGCGAGGTCGTCGATCCCCCGATGTTCGATCAGGTGGAAGGCGATCCTGCGGGCGACCGGCAGGTCGCGCTTGGCCTTCGCGTCGACACCGGTCACGTACGGCTTCAGGAGCGTGACGAACTCGCGGCGCCTGGCGGCGCCCCGCTTGGCCGCGATCTCCAGCCGGGACCCCAGGGGGCCGGCCAGCGCGGCGGCGTCGAAGCGGCGGCGCTCAGCCGGTTTCAGCCCGTCCGCCAGCACCGCGGCCATGATCGAGTCGAGTGGTTCTCCCCGGTCGCAGAGATCCTGGACAGCCCGCAGACGGTCAGCGACGGGGTCGCCGCTGACTCGTGCGGGAGTGGCACCGGTGGCCATGGGGAAAGCACCGCCTTTCGGACAGAGCGCTGTCCTAGGCCATGTTAGTGCGCCACAGCAGGGCCGGTTACGCCGTGATTTACGGGCTTGCGGGATTTACAGGCAGTTGTGATCTAGCAGGTTTCCCGCTCCGCACCGTCGCACCGTCTACGGATTTCCGTCCCATCTGGCCGCCCGCATGTCGGCGCGGGCGCCCCGCAGCGGGGTCCGCTCCTCGCGCCAGCTCGCCAGGCATCGCTGCTCGTGGCCGGGCGGCGGGGTACCGTCGGCGTGCACGACGCGCCACCAGGGCACGCCCCCGCCCCAGGTGGACATCACCCTGCCGACCTGGCGCGGGCCCCCCTCGCCGAGATACTCGGCGATGTCGCCGTAGGACATCACCATTCCGGGCGGGATGCGCTCGACCAGGTCGAGCACCCGCTCCGCGTACGGGGTGGGGTGGCCTACTGACTCCATACGGTCGGTCCGGCGGAGAGGATCTCGTCGAGTTTGCCGAACTCGTAGGCCGCCGAGCCGTTCAGCTGCTCGACCAGGCCGCCGCGGATCGCGTAGGACTCGCCGTCCTCGCCGACCAGCCGGGCTCCAAGGAGGGCGGACACGCGCGCCAGCTGGGCCACCTGCCAGTCGGATCCGGGGGCGCCGGAAAGTTGCCCGTTCCATAGCGCTATGGCATGGACCGCGCCATTATGACGGGCCAGAATCTCCCCCGACTCCTGCGAGCCCCTGAACTCGAACCCCGCCTGCCCCAGCACAGTCGCGAGTTCCGCGAAGGCGAGAGGCGCAGGGCGCTCCACGCGCAACTCGTACCCCATAACGCGCGAGACTAGCGAACCTTCCCGGTTTTCCGGAGCGTGAATCCCGGCATCCCGGATACCGCATCCGAACGGTGTCCAAAACGCGTTCGAATCGCAGTCGAATTGCGGTTATCTTCGCGACCTCCCGTGCCGGATCGGCTCGGGGGACGCCATCATCGGCCCTCCCCTGCCGGAATGCCGATTGAGCATCGCCACGGCCGCCGCGAACGCCAGCAGGCCGCCCGCGAGGCCCGCGCCGTACAGCCAGAGGCGCGCGGGCTCGGGGCCCGGCCTGCTGGGCTCGGTGGGCAGGGTGCCGTCGCCGAAGTGCTTGCCGTCGGGGACCTGGACCTCCGCGGCCCCGGCCACGAGCCGGCCCGCCTTGGCCAGGGCGGCCGCGGCGTCGACGACGCCGAACCCGACGTGGTCGTCGTAACCGGCGACGGGACGCGCCGTGGCTGTGGAGGTGAGGGCCTGCGACACCATTTGAGGCGATATATCCGGATATTTTGCTTTTATGAGGGCGACAACTCCGGCCACCAGCGCGGTCGCCGAACTGGTCCCTTCCGAAGACCCGTACTCTCCTCCCGGAACGACCACCGGCACGTCGACACCCGGCGCCGAGACCAGGACCGACAGGTTGTCGCTGCTGAACGTCGCCGGCCTGCCCAGGTCGTCCACCGCGCCCACACCGATGACCCCGGAGTATCCGGCGGGGAAGTTCCAGAAGGAGGTGGCGTTGTCCATGGCGTACCGGGAATCTCCGTCGTTGCCCACGGCGGCGACGAGCACCACGCCCCTGGACAGCGCGTAGGCGACCGCCTCCCGCTCGCTCCTGTGCGGCCCGTAGGCACCCAGCGACATGCTGACGACCTTGGCCCCGTGATCGGTGGCGTAGCGGATCGCGCGGGCCAGGGGGCTGTCGTTGCGCGAGCGCAGATCCTCGTTCGGCAGGGCGGAGCCGTCCTCGGGCCGCTCCTCGACGATCAACGGCAGCGAGAGGATCCTGGCCTCGGGCGCGACGCCGAGAAGGCCCTCCTCCCCCTTGCCCGCCCCGGCGATGAGCGAGGCCATGGCGGTGCCGTGCCTCCCGGCGTCCGGCGTGTCCCTGTCGAACCGGACCGAACCCATGTCGGGCCCGGAGATCACCCGCCCCTGCAGCTCGGCGACCTGGTCGTCCACCCCGCTGTCGACCAGTGCCACGATGACGCCCGAGCCCTTGGTGACCTTCCACGCCTCCTCGGTGTTGAGCATCTCCAGCACCCAGCGCTGGTCCTCGCGGACATCCGCGGTCCCCCCGGGCGACACCGACCCGGGGGACGCCGGCTCAGGCTGCGCGGTCGACACGGTCCCGGCGAGCGCCGGGGCGGCGACCGGCACCGGACCCGCCACCGAGAGCGCGGCCAGCGCTCCCGCCGCCCAGAACCTCCGGAACCTCAGCACACGTTCCCCTGGGTGCACTGGGGCACGGCGCTGGGCTCGTCGCCGAGGGCGTGGGCGATGCGCCCCGCGACCGCCTGGGCCGCGGGCCACAGCTCGCTGTGCAGGATCTCCTCGGGGGCGACCGCCTGGCGGGTGCGGCCGTCGGTGTAGCCGGCCGTGGAGAAGACGATGTAGGGACCGACGCCCACCCAGGCGTTGCGCTGGCGTTGCGCGGCCCCGAACAGCTCGGTCGCCGTGCCGGGGAAGGCCACCGGGCGCACCCCCACCCGATCGTCCACGGCCAGCTGGGCGGAGGCGGCGATCCTCCGCTCCTCGTCGCCGAGCACGGCGATGCCCACGGTGAAGGCGAACGAGGACGTCTGGTCGACGTAGGTGGCCCGCAGCAGGGTGCGGCAGCCGTATTCGGAGAGCACCGACCCCACCGGCGCGTCCGTTCCCGCCGCGCAGGCGACCTCGGGGGCGAGACCGACCCTGCGGGCGTACTGCTGGACCCTGCCCAGGCCGATGTACTGCAACTCGACGGGGAAGACCAGGTCGGCGGTCCAGGTGTGCCAGCGCCTGGCGATGTCGTCCTGGATGTAGCGGGCCTGCTCGGCGGCGGTCAGCGGGCGCGAGCTCGTCTCGCGCACCAGCCCGACCGTGCCGGTCAGCACGTTGGTGGCGGCGATGGCGAGGATCGTGCCCATCAGGATCAGGAAGATCGTACGGAAACGGATGCCCTGTTCCAGGGTCTCCAGCTCGGCGCGTTTGACCGCCGTACGGTCGTGGCCCGCCGCCGGCCAGGACCGCACGCGGGACCGCCTGGCGGGGGAGCCCGGCACGGGCGCCCGGCGGACCCGGCTGCTTCCGGCACCGCCGATGCCGCCCACCCGGGAGCCGGACGGCGGCCAGCCGCCGCGCGCGCGGGGGGCGGGGGTTCCCAGAGGCCGCTCCGGCTCCTGGGACCGCCCTTGCTGCGACATACTCCGATGCTACGTCGAAGGACCTCCCCGCCCTATCGGCGGCGGGTATTTTCGCGACACTCCCCATGACCGGAGCCGGCGCCCCTGACCGGAACCGGACTCCGGTTCCGGTTCCGGTCAGGGGCCGGGCCAAGGTCCATCCCAGGGGCAGGACCGGAGTCCGGGCCAGGCAGCGGACCGGAGTCCGTGCCAGGGCCGGTGCAGGGTCCGGGCCGGGCTCCGAAATCCGAAATCCGGCCGGCGTCGCCGGGCGCTCAGGGCCAGGGAGCCGTGATCGGATCCGGCACGGGTTCCTCGAAGATCTCCGACGAGCGCGTACGGCCGACGAACACGGCGAGCGCGATCAGGGAGACGACCGCGCCGAGCCCGGCGGCCACGGCCACCCCGCCGTACAGGGTGATCCGGTCCCGGTCGCGGTGGACCACCCGCACCGGCTCGACCGCCAGGCCCAGCGGGCGGGCGGGGTCGTGCCCACCGGCGCCCCCGGCCCCCTCGGCGGTGAGGGTGTGCCGGGAGATCCTGGCGGCGGCGGCGAGTGCCCGGGTGGCGTTGACGACACCGAAGCCCGTACCGGTGTCGTAGCCGCCGGTGGGCCGCCGGGTGGCTCCCGCGGTGATCGCCTGCACGACCAGCACGGGCGACATCCTTGGATACCTGGCCTTGATGAGCGCGGCGACGCCCGACACCAGGGCGGTCGCCTGCGAGGTGCCCCGGCCGACCCAGTACTCGTCACCCGGACCGGCGCCGAGGATGTCCACCCCCGGCGCGGCCACCAGGACCGAGGGGTTCCGGTTGGAGAACGAGGCCCGGCGCAGCCCTCGGTCCGTCGCGGCGACCGAGACCACCCCGGGGAAGGCCGCCGGATAGGAGTAGGGGGCGTAACCGCTGGCGTCCGGCTCCTCGGCGCCCTCGTTGCCCGCCGCCGCGACGAGCACGACCCCCTTGGAGATCGCGTAGCGGATCGCCGACCGCTCCTCCCGGGTCGCCAGCTCCTTGGAGATCGACATGTTGATCACGTCGGCACCGCGGTCCACCGCGTGCCTGATGCCCCTGGCCACCACGTTCTCGTATCGCTCGGCGGTGTTGAACTCCCGGAAGCCGGGCTCCTCGTCCTCCAGGATGACCCGCACCGACAGCACCCTCGCGCGGGGCGCGACGCCGATCACCCCGTCGGCGCCGCCCGGCCCGTGTCCGTGCCCGGCGATCAGCGACGCCATGTACGTGCCGTGCAGCCTCAGGGGGCTCACCCCCGGCGGGTTGGCCCCGACCGTGAAGTCCTTGCCTTCGATCACCGAACCGGTCAGGTCGCGGTGGTCGCGGTCCACCCCGGAGTCGAGCACGGCCACGGTCACGCCCCTGCCCTCGGAGATCCGCCAGGCGGCGGGCAGGTCGAGGGTCCGCAGCACCTCCCGCTGGCTGTCCCTGACGTCGTCGGCCCGCGCTGCCGGAACCGGGGCCAGGACCGCGGGCACCGCCAGGACCGCGAGCACCACCGGCACCACCCGCGTCACCGCGTTCCTCAGCGCCCTCCGGATCACCGGCAGCCTCAGCGTCACCGGCACCGGCGGCATCGCCGGTGCCGCCGGTGCCCTCGGCCTCCTCGACCCCGCCCTCGCGGGCGGTCCGGTGGCGGGGAGACGCCTCGGTGTGGTCAGCATCGCCACTCCGTGGAGACGCAGTCGGGGCGGGCGGGGGTGGACAGGTCGGCGAGGATGCGGTCGGCGATGTCCCCGGTGAACGCGAACAGGGTGGGCCGCTGCTCGCCGACCGCCCTGGCGGGCCGGCCGTCGGTCTGGCCGACCGTGGCCATCACCACGTACGGGCCCGCCTGCCGGGCGAGGCCCGCCTGGCGCCCCGCGGAGACGAACCTGTCGGTGACGGTGCCGGGGAAGGCCAGCGCCCTCAGGCCGGGCGAGGGCCTGCCGCCCCTGGGCAGCGCCGCCCTGGCCCTGGTGGCGCCGAGCTCGTCCGCGAAGGCCGCGACGCCGACGGTGACGACGATCCCCTGGAGCGCGTCGATGTAGGTGGCCCGCAGGACGCCCAGGCAGCCCGCCCGCCGCAGCGCCTTGCGCAGCGGGGCGTCGACCGCGCCGTCGCAGCGGGTCTCCGGCGAGATGCCCACCCGGCGGGCCTTCTCCTCGCCGCCCTGCTCCGGGGCGTAGGGGACGGTCTCGGGGAAGACACGCCCGGCGGGCCAGGCCTGCCAGCGCCTGGCCACCTCGTCGAGGGCGGCCCGGTCGAGCTCCGCCTGGGTCGGCCCCCGGGTGAGTTCCGTCGCCGCGGCACTGCTCGCCACCCCGGCCACGATCGCGCAGAACAGCGTCAGGGCCGAAGCCACGACCAGCGTCGGCCATGAACGCCGCCGCTGACGTGGGACTTCATTCACGTCCCCGACCTTAATGCGGTGAGGCGGGTGTCATCCGCCGTTCCGTCCAGATCCGTCAGCGTGGAGAGCACTTGGTGACCTCGGCGGAACCCTGACGGAACTCTGGTGGACCCCTGGTGGAACCTTCCGAACGGCGAGCGCCCCGCGGAGCGCGTGCTCCACGGGGCGCGGGTCGCACCGGACACGTGGGCCCTCAGTAGGCGGGCAGGCTAGGGTCGACCGTCTTGATCCAGCTGAGCACGCCGCCGCCCACGTGGACGGCGTCGGAGAAGCCGGCGCTCTTGACGATCGCCAGGACCTCGGCGGAGCGGGCACCGGACTTGCAGTGCAGGACGATCTTCTTGTCCTGCGGGAGCTTCTCCAGCGCGGAGCCGTTGAGGAACTCGCCCTTGGGGATGAGCACGGCGCCGGGGATGGACACGATCTCGTACTCGTTCGGCTCGCGGACGTCGATCACGTAGATGCTCTCGCCCCTGTCCTGCCAGGACTTGAGCTCGGCGGCGGTGATCGTGGAGCCGGAGGCGGCCTCCTGGGCCTCCTCGGAGACCGCGCCGCAGAACGCCTCGTAGTCGTCGAGCAGTTGGGTGACCGTCGGGTTCTTGCCGCAGAGCACGCACTCGGGGTCCTTGCGGACCTTGACCGAGCGGTAGTTCATCTCCAGGGCGTCGTAGATCATCAGACGGCCGACCAGCGGCTCGCCGATGCCCGCGAGGAGCTTGATGGCCTCGTTGACCTGGATGGAGCCGATCGACGCGCACAGCACGCCGAGCACGCCGCCCTCGGCGCACGAGGGGACCATGCCGGGCGGCGGGGGCTCGGGGTAGAGGCAGCGGTAGCAGGGGCCGTGCTCGGCCCAGAAGACGCTGGCCTGGCCGTCGAAGCGGTAGATCGAACCCCAGACGTACGGCTTGCCGAGGAGGACGGCCGCGTCGTTGACCATGTAGCGGGTGGCGAAGTTGTCGGTGCCGTCCACGATCAGGTCGTAGGCGGCGAAGATCTCCATCACGTTGTCCGTGGTGAGCGCCTCGTTGTGGACGACCACGTTGACCAGGGGGTTGATCTCCCTGACGCTGTCGGCGGCGCTCTCCGCCTTGGGGCGGCCGACGTCGGACTGGCCGTGGATGACCTGCCGCTGCAGGTTGGATTCGTCGACCACGTCGAAGTCGATGACGCCGAGGGTGCCCACTCCCGCGGCCGCGAGATAGAGCAGCGCGGGGGAACCCAGGCCTCCGGCGCCCACACAGAGCACCTTGGCGTTCTTCAGGCGCTTCTGCCCGGCCATGCCGACGTCCGGGATGATCAGGTGGCGCGAGTAACGGCGCACCTCGTCGACGGTCAGCTCGGCTGCCGGCTCTACCAGCGGTGGCAACGACACAGTTCTGCTCCCGTTTCAGGGGTCCTTGATGCGGCTGGCGCAGCACTCTCCACTCACAACCTAACCCGGTGCCCCTGTCATTCCCCAACCGGCGCGAGGACCGTCTCGGCGATCAGGAGCCCGGCCTCGCGGGCCACCCGCTCGGGGAACTCCATCTGGGCCACGTGCCCCGCGTCGGGCAGCAGCACCAGCCTCACGTGCGGGAACGTCCGGAGGGCGCGGGCGGCCATCCGGGGGTTGACGAGCCGGTCGTGGCGGCCGTGGACGACCAGCGTGGACGCGCTCACCTGGGCCGCCTGCCGCCACAGGTTCGTCTCTCCGCGCCTGAAGTACTCGGCGACGATGCCGCGGGCCGAGTTGATCAGCGCGTCGACCGCGTACGGGAGGCCGTCCCTGCGGCGCAGCTCCTCGGCCGCCTCCCTGAGCCGGTCCGGGTGGATCCGCCCCATGTCGGCGTAACACATGGCGAGCGTGACGCCGAGCCTGCGCTCGGCGGGCACGAGGGTCAGCCGGCCCGCGGCCCACTCGCCGATCCGCGGCACGGTGGACAGCGCCACCCGCGCCGGGCCGTACCGGGGCAGGAGGTCGGGCAGGGCCGGCGAGATCAGGGTCAGCGAGCGGACCAGGTCGGGGCGGGTGGCGGCGACCCGCACCGAGACGGCGCCGCCCAGGGAGTTGCCGAACAGGTGTACGGGGGTGTCGGAGACCCGCTCGATCAGGGCGGTGACCGTCCGGGCGTGGGCGTCGACGGAGTAGTCGCCGTCGGGCGGCTCCGGCGAGTATCCGGCACCGGGCAGGTCGAGGGCGTGCCCCGTCACCACCCCGGACAGCTCGCCCATCAGATCGGTCCAGTTGGTCGCGGAGCCCGCGAGGCCGTGCACGTAGACGGCGGTCTCGGCGGGCCCTCGCGGTGTCGACCGGACGTGGACCCGCTGGTCGCCGAGGTCGATCGTCTCGCCCGGCCAGATGGGGATTGGGTTGTTCACCTCTCGCCTCCTGTCGTTCCACTGCCCTTCCACGATAGTTCGGCCCGTGACATGCCAGGCGACAGCCTCCGGATACCACAAAAGGCACATAAGACCATTTTCGCCAGATGTCTTTTATTACACGATTTATCAGCATTAGCTCGATGGCACCTCACCTTCGTTCGCGGCCGCCGAGGCCCGCCCACAGCGGCCGGCCCCCATTCCCCGCACCCATCCGACTCTTCCTCGAAGAACAAATACGACATTAAAGACATTTCACTTCAAAATAATCAATAAGGGCCCAAGATATGCTACAAATAGATAAGGGGAGCGTAAAAGCCTTCGACTCCTGTTTCTCGACAGACATGGGTGGAAATCATGACAAGCAGGGATGGCTCACCACTCGCCGTCTCCGGCAATTCCGACTTATGCGGAAAATGTCGAAAATCGGGGTAACCGATCATTCAAGGGGGAAACGCATGCCCAAGTTCAAGAGTGTCCTCGCGGGGCTCGCGATCAGCACGGTGCTGACCGGCGGAGTCGTCGGTGTGGGCGCGGCGACCGCCGTCACGAGCGCCAACGCGATGACCACCGCGGTCACCGCCGCCGCCTTCCCGACCTGCGGTGGCGGCTGTGGCTGGCGTCGCGGCTGCGGCTGCCGCTGCGGCGGCCGCGGCCACCGCCACCACGAGCGCCACCGCACCCACCACCGCTTCAGGTTGATCATCAACAACCACAACCACAACCACAACCACCTGCGCAATGACAGCCGCAGCGACCGCCTCGTGCCGCTCTTCGCCGGCGAGGACGACTAGTCGCCGGACCGAGGCCGCATACCCCGATCGGGGCGCGGCGCGGTCGGATAAGGAGACCACACACGGCCGGATCCGCGATTTCCCGCGGCCCCGAAACCGTGACGGAGAGACAGGACCCCCGTATTCGCCACAGCCCGGCTTCTCACCCGGAAACACCGGTCAAACAGCGACAACGGAAACTTGAGGAGAAATCCCCAAGACCCTGACTCTCAACACAGTGCGAGTTCTCATTCCATGAAGTCAAAACGAGGCCCCGCGGTTTTCGAACCGCGGGGCCTTCCCGCGTCACCCCCGGCTTCCGGCACACCGCCTTCCCCCTCCCCCTCTCCCATCCGACTCCGTCCCCCTCCCATCACCTCGACGTCACCTGACGCCGTCACGCGAGAGCGGCACCGGCTCATTCACCGGCAGCGTCCGGCACCCTCCCCACCCCCAAAGAACAAATGCGACATTAAATACATTTCACTTCAAAACGACCAATAAGCATCCATCATCGACGATAAATAGCTAAGAGGAGTGCAAAAGCCTTCGATCTCTGTTTGTCAGCAGACATGCGAGGAAACCATGACAACCAGGGATGGCTCATCACCGGCCATCCCTGACAATTTCCAATTTATGCGGAAATGTCGAAAACAGGGGTAATCAGTCCTTTCAAGGGGGAAACGCAATGCCCAAGTTCAAGAGTGTCATGGCAGGGCTCGCGATCAGCGCGGCGCTGACCGGCGGAGTCGTCGGTATGGGCGCGGCGACCACTGTCACGAGCGCCGGCGCGATGACCACCGCGGTCACCGCCGCCGCCTTCCCGACCTGCGGCGGCGGCGAGCGCGGCGGCTGCTGCTGCGGCTCCCGTGGCAGCTTCCACCGCCACCGTTTCCACGAGCGTAGGCACTTCAGGCTGCGCCTCAACAACCGCAACCACAACGACAACGAGCTGTTCAACCGCAACCGCAGCGAGCGCCTCGTGCCGCTTGGCGGCGGCGAGGAATAGCCACCGGACCGAGGCCGCATACCCCGATCGGGGCGCGGCGCGGTCGGAGAAGGAGACCACACACGGCCGGATCCGCGATTTCCCGCGGCCCCGAAACCGTGACGGAGAGACAGGACCCCCGTATTCGCCACAGCCCGGCTTCTCACCCGGAAACACCGGCCAAACAGCGACAACGGAAACTTGAGGAGAAATCCCCAAGACCCTGACTCTCAACACAGTGCGAGTTCTCATTCCATGAAGTCAAAACGAGGCCCCGCGGTTTTCGAACCGCGGGGCCTTCCCGCGTCACCCCCCGGCTTCCGGCACACCGCCTTCCCCCTCCCCCTCCACCCCCGTCACCTCGACGCCGGAGCACAGCGGCGGATCGCACGCAGGAAGGGCCGACGACCTTCCCGAGGAGCTTTCTCCGGAACGCCCGAGGTCGAAGCCGTGGAGCGACACCGGCCGACGCGTGAGAGCGGCACCGGCTCACCATTCGACAGCACCCGGCGCCCCACCTTCCCCCTCAAAGAACAAATGCGACATTAAATACATTTCACTTCAAAGCGGCCAATAGGTATCCATCATCGACGATAAATAGCTAAGAATAGCGTAAAAGCCTTCGATCTCTGTTTGTCGGCAGACATACGAGGAAACCATGACAACCAGGGATGGCTCATCACCGGCTATCCCCAACCATCTATGGCAATTCCCGACCTATACGGGAAATGCCGAAAATTGGTAAAATCGATCCTTTCAAGGGGGAAACGCAATGCCCAAGTTCAAGAGTGTCCTCGCGGGGCTCGCGATCAGCACGGCGCTGACCGGCGGAGTCGTCGCCATGGGCGCGGCGACCACTGTCACGAGCGCCGGCGCGATGACCACCGCGGTCACCGCCGGCACCTTCGCGACGTGGGGCGGCGGCGGCTGCTGCGGCCGTGACCGCCACCGCTTCCACCACCGCCGTCACGAGCGCTTCCGGGTGTTCCACAACAACGACACCTTCAACCGCAACCGTCTGCACAACGACACCCGCTCCGACCGCGTCGTGCCCCTTATCCAGCGCGAGCGCAGGCGCGACGGTGAGGGGCCTGCGGCAGCTGCGGCACCTGCGGCCCCACCCGCCGCCGCGTCCTGATCCACGCTTGACACAGGATCGGAATACGAGGTCGGCAACGGCTGGAACCGTGTTTCAGAGCGGCTCCTGAACCGTTACCGAGAGGCAGGGATCCCGTATTCACCAGGATCACGTTCCTCCACGGAGAAACGCCGGTCCGAACGGTGATCACGGAAAGCCGGGGATAATCTTCCCGGGATTCCGACTCTCAATACAGTGCGAGTTCTCATTTCTCACGAATTGCAGGCGGGGGCTCCGCGGTTTTCCGACCGCGGAGCCCCCGCCCTGTGACATCCGGCGCCCGGCGGCGGCCCTTCTCCCTCCCCGGCCCCCTGCCCCCTCAAACCACCCCCCTCCCTCATGCCACAGGCGGCGCGACACCCCCGACCCTCTCGACGTGGCTCTTCCGGTCCGGCACCTCACTCCAGGTGTCGAACACATGTTCGTAGATATCGTCAGACAGATGTGAAACACCGCCGATGCGGCAGGTACTGCCATGGGCAATCCGATGCCGCGTCTTTCTCAACGCGCGGCATCCGAGGTCGTACGCTGGGCGATGTCCGACGTTTGCAGGAACCGGGCCAGGAGAGGGAACATGCCGAAGCCCGGATGACGACAGGGGATGTCAGACATGAACGCGCGCGGCGACAGATCGCACGGGGGAACGGTCGACGGCCTTCCCGAGGAACCCTCGATCGAGACACCCGAGGCCGACGCCGCCGAGCAACACCGGCCGGTGCGTGAGAACGGCTCCGAAGCGCCCGTCGACCTCCCCGCGGAGGTCGATCCCTCCGACGCCGCCGAGCGGAGCCGCACGGTGCGCGAGGAAGAGTCGGAGTGGCCCGACTCCATCCTCCTGGAGGCCGATCCCTCGGACGCCTTCGAGCAGCGACGCACCGTCGAGTTCGACGAGGACGATTATCGTTGACCCGGGTTACCCACGCGTAGGATGGCCCCAGACGCCAGGAGCTTGACACGAGGAGACCACGTGACCGCTACCCCGGACGCCAAGCCCCGGGGCACCCGGCTGCCCCGGACAGCCCGCCGCCGCCAGCTGCTCAGCGCGGCGCAGGAGGTGTTCGTGGAGAACGGCTACCACGCGGCCGCGATGGACGAGATCGCCGAGCGGGCAGGTGTCAGCAAGCCGGTCCTCTACCAGCACTTCCCGGGCAAGCAGGAGCTCTACCTGGCCCTGCTCGACCTGCACGTGGACGACATGATCGCCCGCTGTCGCGACGCCCTCGCCTCCACCACGGACAACAAGCAGCGCGTCCAGGCCGCGATCGGCGCCTTCTTCGACTTCGTCTCCAGCCAGGGTGAGGCGTTCCGGCTGGTGTTCGAGTCGGACCTGCGCAACGTCGCCCCGGTCCGCCAGCGCATGGAGCGCAACCTCCGCGAGAGCGCCGAAATGATCAGCCAGGTCATCCAGGAGGACACCGGCTGCTCCAGCGACGAGGCGCGCCTGCTCGGCGTCGGGCTCGTCGGCATGGCCGAGGTGAGCGCCCGTTACTGGATCAGCAGCAACGGCTCCATTCCCAAGGACGCGGCCACCCAGCTCATCGCCCGCCTGTCATGGCGCGGCATCTCCGGTTTCCCCCGCACCGTCGCCGATCACTGACAGACTCCGGTCCCCGCACCGTCGCCGACCACCGGCGACCCCCTCAGGCACCCCCGCCTCCGGGCCGGCTGTTCGCTTGCCGCGATCAGCTGTTCGCTTCGCGCGATCAACCGGCGCGTCGGGTCTCCGATGGGGCGACCATGGGACGAGCAACCCTCATCGAAAGATCGAAAGGGAGCACGATGGAAATCAAGATCGGCGTACGTTCCGTACACCGTGAACTCGTAGTGGAGACCGACCTCACTGCCGAGCAGCTCGAGGGCGAGATCAGCGCGGCCCTCGCGTCCAGCAGCGGTGCCTTCACCATCACCGACGTCAACGGCCGGAAGATCATCGTCCCGGTCGCCTCACTCGGCTTCATCGAGATCGGCGAGGAGGAGGCGCGTCCCGTCGGCTTCGGCGGCACGCTCTGACGGATCCCGGGCTCGCGCCGGGTCGTCGTCCTTCGCCGGCATGGCGCGGTCCGCGGATCCGGTGCGAGCGTGCCGCCGAAGCCGACGGGAGGAACGCCGGGATCGGATCCACCCGGCGGTGACGTCCCGCTCGGGAACACTCGCCCTCAGGTGCCGGAGCACTCGTCCCGCTCGCCGAGCCCGCAGCAGCGCGGGCGTCTGACGCGGCGGAGATGCTCCCGTCCCCGGCTCACCGCCGGGCAGCCCGCGCCTCCCCTGCGCAGCACGGGACGCGAAGTCCAGCGGTTCGGCCCACATCTCGTCAAGGAACTGCCATAGCGGCGCGAGGCCCTCATGTCTCGCACGCTACAGCCGTTCGGCGTCTCACGCGTCGTGATCCGCGGACCGGCTTGCCCGCTCCGCCCCTGGCGAACAGGCTCCGGGACGGTTCGGAAACCCTGAGTCAGGCTCCGTGACCGCCTGTCAGGCCCGCGCGTCCGGTCGGCCGCGAAACCCTGCCGCGGACACCCCGCCGGCCCCCGCACACCCGGCCCGCCAAAGCCCGGCCGCCAAAGCCCGGCCGCCACACGAACGCTCCGGTCGGCGCGAACACCCGCCCGGCGCCGCCCCACCCCTCCAGACCCCTCCAGCCTCCTTCAGCCGCGCGAACTGCCCGCCCGCCACGCTAGGGGCCCGGGGTGAGTCCCAGGGCGGCCATCCGGTGGCCGTGCTTCTCCGTCAGCCGGGCGAACATCCGGCCGATGTCCTCCCCGGCCGCCTCCACCAGCAGGGCCGCGAGGTCCGGCCTGGCCGCGGCCACGTGCTGTCCCTGGCTCAGCGCCTCCCCCACCAGGCGCCTGGCCCACAGTGCCAGCCGCCCGGCCTGCCTGGGGTCCTCCTGGAGCGCCGCGCGGACCCGCTCGACGGCGAACTGCGACCGCCCCTCGTCCGCGAGGACCTCGTCGACGAGGTTCCGCGTCTCGTCGTCCACGCCGATGGCCGCCTCGCGGTAGAAGTCGAGCGCGATCCCCGTACCGACGTACGCCTTCACCAGAGCCTCCAGCCAGTCTCCCGGGAAGGTCTGGGCGTGCCAGTCGTCCAGCGGCTTGGCGAACGGCGCCATCGCCTCCTCGGGATCCGTCCCGAGGGAGGCGAGCCGGTCACGGAGCAACTCGAAGTGCGCGTACTCGGCCGCCGCGAGGCCGCCGAGAGCCGCCTGATCGGTCAGCGAGGGGGCGTATCTGGTGGCGTCCTCGGCGAGTCTGAGGAACGCGGTCAACTCGGCGTACGCGAGGACGCCCAGCAGGTCGGAGACGCCGGGAGGGGAATCGCTCATGGACGCAGCCTACGAGCTGAGCGACCTCGCGATTCACCGGGAATAAGAAGAAATCGGTTCTCCGTTGTGGTATCGAGTACACTGCTCTGTGAAAGTGCGACCGCACCGTGTTAATCCGGGATATCCACGCCCGGACGCCCCCAAAAGTCGGCGTGACGCCGCAGCGGTCGCTGATGACATGAGAGGGCTGGACCTTCCGCGAGGACCCGGCACGGGGAACACGTTTTCTGCCCGTGGTCCCGGCAGGCCTGCCTTCAACGGAGAATTTAGGCAGGCCAAGCTGACGACGTTCCGAGACCTCGGAGTCACCCCAGAGATCGCCGATGCCCTTGAGACCGAGGGCATCATCGCGCCGTTCCCGATCCAGGAAATGGCACTTCCCCTGGCCCTCAACGGCCAGGACATCATCGGCCAGGCGCGCACCGGCACCGGCAAGACCTACGCCTTCGGCGTGGCGATGCTGCAACGTGTCGGCAAGCCGAGGAAGAACCGCAAGAAGCCCCGCGGGCTGGTCGTCGTACCGACCCGCGAGCTCGCCGTCCAGGTCACCGAGGACCTTGTGACGGCGGCCGGCAAGCTCGGCTCGCGGATCCTCACCGTGTACGGCGGGCGCGCCTACGAACCCCAGATCGAGGCGCTCAAGCAGGGCGTCGACGTCATCGTCGGCACCCCGGGCCGTCTGCTCGACCTGGTCAAGCAGAAGCACCTGGACCTCAGCCAGATCGGGATGCTCGTCCTGGACGAGGCCGACCGGATGCTCGACCTGGGCTTCCTGCCCGACATCGAGCGCATCATCAAGCTCATCCCCGCGGAGCGGCAGACGATGCTGTTCTCCGCGACCCTGCCGGGCGAGATCGTCGCCCTGTCCAGGCGTTACCTCACCCGCCCCACCCACGTGCGGGCGGAGAACAACGACATCGAGTCCGAGGCGACCCCGCAGACGACGCAGTTCGTCTGGCGCACGCACCGGATGGACAAGATCGAGATCGTCGGCCGCCTGCTGCAGTGCGAGGGCCGCGGGCTCACAATGATCTTCTGTGAGACCAAGCGCGCCTGCGACATGGTCGTCGAGCAGCTCAAGGAGCGCGGCTTCGCCGCCGCGGCCGTCCACGGCGACCTCGGTCAGGGCCAGCGCGAGCAGGCCCTGCGGGCCTTCCGCAACGGCAAGATCGACGTGCTGGTCGCGACCGACGTCGCGGCGCGTGGCATCGACGTCGACGACGTCACCCACGTCGTCAACTACGACTGCCCGCAGGACGAGAAGGCGTACGTGCACCGGATCGGCCGCACCGGCCGGGCCGGCAAGACGGGCGTCGCGGTGACCTTCGTCGAGTGGGAGGACCTCACTCGCTGGAAGGTCATCAACAACGCGCTCTCGCTCGCCTTCCCCGAGCCGGTCGAGACCTACTCGACCTCCCCGCACGTCTTCAGCGACCTGGGCATCCCCGAGGGCACCAAGGGCGTGCTGCCGCGCGCCAACCGCTCCCGGGCGGGCCTGGCCGCCGAGGAGGTCGAGGATCTCGGCGAGACGGGCCGCATCCGCTCCCGCTCTCCCCGTAAGGGACGCGAGGACGACTCCCGCAAGGGACGCGAGGACGATCGCGAGGAGCGTCGCGAGCGCCCCGCGCGCACGTCCCGCGAACGTCGTCGCACCCGTGGGGGCCGTACCGGCGAGGACACCCCCGTGCCGGTCGCGGCCGAGGAGGTCCAGACCCCTGTCGTCGAGATCGCCGAGGTGGAGACGGACGTGGCAGCCCGCAAGGACATCCGTGACGAGCAGCCCGCCGAGACCGCGCCCCGCAGGGGCCGGGCTCGCAAGGCCGGGCTGAATCCCGAGGTGAGCCTCGTCGGCACGGCAGAGGCCCCGGTGGCTCCGGTTCACCCGGAGCCCGTGGCGGAGGAGCCGGTTCGCCGGCAGCGCCGCGGCAGGCGCGAGCAGGTGGCGGACATCCCGGTGACCCCGGCGGTCCCGGAGACCCCTTCGGCTCCGTCGTGGGCCGAGGAGCAGGTGGCGGAGTTCACTGACCCCAGAGAGGACGACGACACCATGGCTGAGCGCTGGGACGACGAACCCGTGGCGGAGGCCCTCGTAACCCGGCCTCAGCCTGAGAAGATCATCCCCCCGAGCCCGTTCTCGGTGATCTTCAAGTCGCCGGACCTGGCGTCGGAGGATGACGAGATCGCCCCCTCGGCGGCCTCGGAACGCGTGCAGAGCCGTCGTCGCCCACCGGTGCGCAGCGGCCAGCCGCAGCGGGGAATGCGTCGCCCTAACTAGCAAGTACCACCATGAAAAGGGGCGCGACCATATCGGTGGCGCCCCTTTTCACGCTCCCGGCCCCTTCCGGACGCACGGAGCGATGTCACCAAGAGAGGTATCGTGGGGCCACGTGAGTACGCCGCGTTTTCTGACCCTGCCTCCTGGCGTCCGCTCTCGCCAGATCGAGACGGCGGTGGGCGCCTTCGCCGTACTGGAGGCTCTGCCCGTCAGCGGCATCCCCGAGCGGTGGCCCGCCCTGCTGGTGCCCGGCCTGACCGGCAGCAAGGAAGACTTCATCGCGGTCCTGCAGACGCTCGCGCAGTCGGGACGCCAGGTCGTCGCGATCGACATGCGCGGCCAGTTCGAGACGAACGGCCCTGACGACAGGAGCGCCTACACCTGCGCCGCGCTCGGCAACGACGTCGACGTCCTGGCCCAGGTGGTCGGCCACGGCGGCCCGATCCACCTGGTCGGCCACTCGTTCGGCGGCCTGGTCACCCGGGAGGCGGTCATCGACGGCCGCACCCGGTTCGTGTCCTACACGCTCATGAGCTCCGGGCCCGCCGCGATCGTCGGGCCCCGCGAGCGCGCGGGCCGCTTCATGATCTCGGAGCTGCCCGGCATCGGCCTGGAGCACCTGTGGCACACCCGGATGGAGCCCGAGGCCCTGGCCTCCGGGGTGTCCGACGAGATCATCTCCTTCCTGCGCAAGCGGCTGTTCGCCAACTCGGCCGTCGGCATGCTCACGATGGCCGAGGAGGTGCTCACCGCGCCGGACCGGTGCGACGAGCTCACCCAGGTCGAGGTCGACACCCTGGTCCTGTACGGCGAGCACGACGACGGCTGGCCGCCGCGCATGCAGTCGGAGATGGCCCGCCGGCTGAACGCCGACTGCGTGGTCGTCCCCGGCTCGGCCCACTCCCCGGCGGTGGAGGCCCCGGAGACCACGGCCGCCGCCCTCATCCGCTTCTGGAACGCCGCCGAGAGCCGTCTGAGGAGCTGAGCCGAGTGCCCCCGTTGGACGGGTCATCGGCCGCCGTGTAACCATTTGCTGACCATGGCGAGCATCGAGGACATCGTCGTCCAGCCTCCTCACACCGTGACGTGGCTGGTGCACATCGACCGCTCCATGTGGATCGGCGGGGTCAGTGGCCTCATGCTCCAGGCCCTGCACCCGCTCGCGATGCGCGGGGTCTGGCAGAACTCCGACTTCCGGCGGGATCCGTTCGGGAGGCTCCACCGCACGGCGGACTTCGTGGGCAGGGTCACCTTCGGCAGCCCCGCGGAGGCCGACGAGATCGGCCGCCGCGTCCGGGGGATCCACCGGCGGCTGCGCTTCGACGACCCCGGCACCGGCCGGATCCACCGGGTGGACGACCCGGAGTTGCTGCTCTGGGTGCACTGCGCGGAGGTCTCCTCCTACCTGTCCGTGGCGCGGCGGGCGGGCCTGGGGCTCAGCGACCGCCAGGCCGACCGCTACCTCGCCGAGCAGCGCCGCAGCGCCACCTACGTCGGCCTGCACGCCGAGGACGTGCCGGGCTCCGTGGCGGAGCTGGAGGGCTATTTCGCCTCGACGCGTCCGCTGCTGAGGGTCACCCCCGAGGCCGTGTCCACGGTCCGTTTCCTGATGTGGCCGCGCCTGCCCGCCGAGCTGCGCGCCCTCGCCCCCGGCAAACCCGCCTACTTCCCCTTCGGGGCGCTCTGCTACTACGCACTGCCCGGCTGGGCCAGGCGGATGTACGGCGTGCTGCCCGAGGTGCCGCCGGGTGCGGTGACCGCGGCGCTGAGAGCGTTCCGGCTGGTCATGGACACGCTTCCCGAACACGTCCACGACCGGGCCTTCATGCCCGCCACCCGCGAGATGCTCGCCGCCTCGCGCGAGCGGCTCGGCGCGGCGGGCTACGACATGGCCGGGGGGCTCAGGGGGCTGACCGACCCGCGCCGCTGGCCGTCCCGTCCCTCCCCGCGACGCTGACGGCGCGCCGTCCTCTCCCGGACCGGATCCCGGGCGCGGGGTCAGTCGGCGAGGGCCGCCCAGGGCTCGCGCTCGTCGCCCGCGGCCTGCCCCTCGGGGCAGTGGCGACGGAAGTCGCACCACGAGCACAGGGGGCCCGTACGGGGCGGGAAGGCCGCGTCGATCTCGGGGGGCACCGCGGGCGGGGTGCGGTCGCCGCCGCGCGCCTTGGCCGGGGCGGCTCCCCGGGGCCGGGTCGTGGCCGACCACCCCTTGTAACGCTCGTCGGCCTCGGACGCCTCGACGGCGATCTCCTCGGCATTGCCCAGGTGGCGGGCGAGCGACTCGTCGGTGTGCTCCCACTCCACGATCGAGGCGGTCGGCAGGTGGTGGAGCTCGACCCGGTGGCAGGGCCGGTGCATCATCCGGGAGGAGGCGATGGCGTAGACCGCCAGCGCGAGCGAGGAACGGGCGTCGTCGGTGGTCAGCGGGCGGCGGCCGGTCTTGTAGTCGACCACGACCAGCTCCTCACCGCGCCGGTCGAGCCGGTCCACGCGGCCGGAGAGCGCCAGGACGGAGGTGCGCGTGGCGACCGTGCGCTCGACGCCGACCGGCTCGGCGGAGGGGTCGAGGCTCGCCACGTATCCGGAGACCATCTCCGTGGCACGGTCACGCCAGGTCCGCGACTGCTCCGCGTCGCGGAACCCCTCGTTGATCCATCCCTTGGCGAGCAGGCTCCCCGCGAGCTCGGGCGTACGCCGCTCGTGTGGCTCGCGCCACCAGGCGGCCAGCGCGTTGTGCACGCTGGCGCCCACGCTGTTGTGGGCCCACGGCGGGCCCTTCTGTGGCGCGGGCCGGTCCAGGTAGGTGAACCGGTAGCGGCGGGGGCAGTCGAGCCAGTTGTTCAGCCGCGACGGCGTGCAGGCGTAGAGCCGCCGCGGCATGCCCTCCAGGGGAAGCTGGTCCATCTAGAGCAGATCGTTCCGGGGATTCAGCCGGATCCCCGCCGCACGCGTGCCGTCGGTCAGCGGACCCTCCTCTTCCGCCGGCGCGTTGGCGTCGCGGGTGAGCGAGCCGGAGAGCCAGGCGTCGAACTGGGGCTCCAGATCGCCGATGGTCGTCTCCTCTCCGTGCGCGGGCAGCACCCGGGTGCGGTGCGGCAGGGTGAACAGCCGCCCTCCGATGGCCGTCAGCTGGTCGGCCAGGGCGGGATACTCACCGCCGATCCTGCCGGGGCCGTCGGCCTGGAGGGTCTTGCCGGTGAAGACCGCGTCCAGGGCCTCGCAGTACAGCGAGACGCCGCCGTGGGAGATGCCCGGGGTGGACATGACCTCCAGCTGGACGCCGCCGACCTCGAACAGGCCCTCGTCCTCCATGTCGATGTCCGGCCAGGTGTCCGGCCAGGTCAGCCGCCACAGTGGCCGGTCCTTCGGGTGGAGGGCGACCACCGCCTCGTCTCTGGCCGCGACCTCGATGGCCGCGCCCACGTGGTCGGGCAGGCCGTGGGTGCAGATGATCGCCAGCACCTCCCGCTCGCCGACCTTCTCCAGGATCCTCTCCGCGTCGCGCGCGGCGTCGATGACGATGACATCCTCGTCGTCGCCCAGGATCCACGTGTTGTTCTCGACCTTGTGCTCGACGCCGTCGACATCGACGACGCCCTCGGTCACCACTCGCTCGATACGCGCTGTCACGCTTCCGAACTTTACTGCCTCCCCCCGCCCCCCGGTTCGGACGGAACGGTCAAGGCTCCGAATATGGGGTGGGCGGGCAGGCAGATGAGGACGGGGCCGGGGCCGGGGCGGCCCGCGCGGGAACGCGGGCGCACCGGCGGTGTCAGGACGCCGGGACGTCCAGGCGCGGGGAGAACGCCCCGAAGGGCAGGTCGAGGGCCTGGTCGCGGTCGCGCAGGTCGCGCAGCGACAGCCCGGCCAGGGTGATGAGGTAACCGGCCTCGGCGGGCCACACGACCACCCAGAGCCAGTTTCCCAGCGCCTCACCCGCGTAGACGGCCCGGTCGGGGGCGGCGGTGACGCACCACAGGGCGCACGGATGGCCCCTGACCTCGATCTTGGCGTGCGGCGGGCCCTTGTCGAACCCGGTACCGGGATCGGTGCCCTCCAGTCCCGCGAACGTCGCGCCGAGCCCTACCCCGGGCTCCTCGGCGATGATCAGCAGGTCGGCGGGGCCCTGGGTCAGCGAGGGGCCGGAGACCGCGACCACGGTGGCCCGCACGCCGCTGCGCTCGTCGCCCGCCTCGGCGAACCCCGTGACCAGCCACCCCGTGGGCAGCGGCCAGGGAACCCAGACGGGGACGCGGGAATCTCGGATGACGGCCTCCACCGCGGCGGAGGACGGAGGTCTGGGTGGCTGGAACGGCAGGACATCACCGTGCGGACCGCATCTCCAGGAGCTTGACCAAGCACTCGGCGGACGAAGCGGGCCGAAACACCGTGGGCACGTAGGGGCGGCTTTCACGCCTACCCACGCTGCTTCTTCCGCGGCCCATCCGTCAAGAGGCTGGGTCGTTATCACAACGTAATCTTGTTCACGTGCGCGTAAATTGTGTCGGAGCGATCATCCTTGACGGCTCGGGACGGTTGCTTCTGGTCCGCCGTGGCCGCCCGCCCGGTGCGGGCCTGTGGTCCATCCCCGGGGGGCGGGTCGAATCCGGGGAGTCCGACCCCGAGGCGGTCGTCAGGGAGGTCCTCGAGGAGACCGGGCTGACGGTCGTCCCCGGGCGCCTGGCCGGGACCGTCGACCGCCCCGGTCCCGGCGGCGCCGTCTACGAGATCCGCGACTATCTCGCCGAGGTCTCCGGCGGCACGCTCGCCGCCGGGGACGACGCCGCGGACGCCCGCTGGTTCACCCGCGAGGAGCTTTCGCGACTCCCCCTCACCCCCGGCCTGCTGGACGCGCTGGTCGAGTGGGCGGTCATCGCGCCCGGGGTGAGCGCCGTGGGACCGCCGTGAGCGGCACAGGGCGGGCGTGGAGCGCCGCGGTTCCCCGTCATCGTGACGAGGTGAGCGTGGAACGCCACAGGGTGAGGTGGTCGGCGCTGTAGGTGGTGGAGCGGCCCAGGGCCACGACCTGGCCGCCGGAGACCGCCACCGCGCCGAGCCACTGGGCGCCGTCACCGTCCAGGCTGTCCTGGCTGGGGGTGTGGCGCTGCCAGTTCAGCCCGTCCTCGGAGGTCCAGGCCGCGCTGTCACCGGCCCCCGCCACCCCGTGCCAGCCGACGGCCACCACACCCTCCGGCGTCGCGGCGAGATCCTGGACGGCGGACGCCCGGTCCGCGGGAAACCAGGAGAACTCCCAGCTCGCCCCGTTGTCGTCCGACACCGCGCCGAAGGCCTTCCTGCCGTCCTCGGTCTGGGCCGTACCCGCCGCGACGACGTAGCCGCCGTACAGGACCACGTGCCGCAGGCCCGCGGACGTCGCCCCCGGGGGCAGGACCGGCTTGCGCGCGGTCCAGTTGACCCCGTCGGCCGACACCCAGACCACACCGGTCTCGCGCTCGGCCGTGCCGGTGCCGCCGACGGCCACGTACCCGGACGAGGTCGCCGAGACGTCGTGCAGCCGCACGCCCGTACCGCCCGCGGGAAGTTTGGCCGCCCTGGAGTAGCGCTTGAGGTCGGCGGAGAACCACAGGACGGGCACGGTGGCGGCGGGGCCGCGGTCCTCGCCCGCCATGACGTAGCCGGACGGCCCCGCCGCCACCGCGTGCGGGGCGAGGAAGTCGTGGTCGCCCGCCGGGGCGAGGGGGCCCAGCACCGGCACCCTGCGCCAGCTCTGGCCGTCGGAGGAGGTGAGCAGCAGCGGCTCGGTGGAGGAGGCGTCGGTCATCGTGCTGCCCGCGGCCAGCCAGCCCCGCCTGCCGTGCGCGACGTCGGCGAGCGCCTGCCGCCTGGGACCGCCGAAGAGCTGCGCCGGGCCGCCCGCCTTCCAGCTCTCTCCGGCGGTGCTGCTCCAGATCCCGGCGTCGCCGGAGACGGCGCCCACCGCGACGAACCTGCCGTCCCCGGCGGCCACCCCGGCCGTCTCGCGGGCGGCTCTGGCGAGGCCCTGGATCCCGCTCAGGGAGACCGGCTT
Organism: Streptosporangium sp. NBC_01469; assembly: GCF_036227305.1. Classification (NCBI taxonomy): domain Bacteria; kingdom Bacillati; phylum Actinomycetota; class Actinomycetes; order Streptosporangiales; family Streptosporangiaceae; genus Streptosporangium; species Streptosporangium sp. NBC_01469. The sequence goes on from NZ_CP109465.1 coordinate 96,712, forward strand.
CGGCTCGCCGCCCTTGGGCGCGGTGATGAGGACCACCCGGTTGTCCACGTCCGCGGCGCGCTCGTCGCCGCCGACGACGAGCGTGCCGGTGTCGGACAGCGCGAGTGCCCGCAGCGAGCCCGGCACCTCGCCGAGATCGGTGGTCTTGTTCCAGTCGCGGCCGTCCGCGCTGGTGTGGACGGTGTAGCGCTCGAAGCCGGACTCGACGACCGCGGCCACCCCCGCCGAGGAGGAGGCGAGACGCTTGACACCCGTGCCCTCAGGCCCCAGGCCGGTGATGGCGCCGCAGGCCTTCCAGTCGGCGCCCTCGGGCGAGCAGTAGACGCGGACCTCGCCCTTGTCGCTGCGCTGCTGGGTCGGTACGAGCACGAACCCACCGGCGGCCACGGCCAGCGCCCCCGGCTCGGGGATGACGTCGTTGAGCGAGGCGCCGGTCCGCTGCCAGCTCCTGCCTCCGTCGGCCGAACGCAGGATGACCGAGGTGGACTGCCCCTGGGCCGGATCGGCCAGCGCGACGACCACGTCGCCCTTGGCGACGACCGCCTTGATGCCGCGCACCTTGTCCGGCATGCCGATCTCCCGGGTCCCCACCCGGTCCCAGGAACGCCCGTCGGGTGAGACCCAGGCGACGGCGCCGGTGGTGCCGTCGTCCAGCACCGCGGCGCCGACCGCGACGAAGCCCGAGTCGGTCCTGGCCAGATCCATGATCTTGTCCCCGCGCGCGAAGGCGCCCAGCTCGCCGGGGTCGACCGCGCTCCAGCCGTAGCCGTCGGAACTGGTCCACAGGCCGTGCCCGGAACCGAGGGGGTCGTTGCCCGCGGCCAGCCAGAGACCGTCACCGCCCGCCACCCGGCCCACCGTGGTCGGCCCCGTCTCATACCCCGCGGGGCCGGTCACCTTGCCCAGCTGCCAGGTCGTACCACCGTCGGGAGAGACCAGGAACAGCGGCCTGGGAACCGGGCTGGTGGTGTCACTGCCGACCGCGACCATGACGGAACCCACCGACGCCACCGCGTTGAGCACCTGGTTGGAGCCGTTGCCGCCGACACCGGCCTGCGGCACGAAGTTGTCGTCGCCCGACGTCACCTCGTCGCCGACCAGCCGGAGGCCGGTGGCGAACGGGCTGCTCACCCAGCCCCACAGGACCAGGCCGCCGCCGACCGCGACGGTGAGGACCAGGACCATCAGGAACGGGATCACCAGCCCACGGCCGCGCCTGCGCCTGGTCGGGCTGGAGCGGCGCACGGCGGAGGGCGCGGCGGCCTGTCGGTGGTGCCGCCCGCCGTTCGGCCCCCGCCTGCCGGGCGGGCCCTGCGCGACGAGCAGGTCGGGCCTGGCGGGCCTGCCGCCGGGCGGGCGCCCCACCCGTCGTACGGGCTCGAAGTCGTCCTCGACCGGCATGGAGGGCCGCTCGGGGGCGGGGGGCCGGTCGGGCTCGGGACCGGGCACCGATCCGGCGTCAGGACCGGACGGCGCTCCGGGCTCGGGTCCGCGGTCCGGCGGCGGTTCCGGTGCCGGTTCCGGCGTCGCCGCGATGCTCGGCTCGACCCTGATCCGATCCTCGGGCTGGGGCGACTGGGGCTGCTGGGGCGGCGGGGGCTCTGTCCGGCCGCTCCGCCCCGGCTCGCGGGGCGGACCCGAGGCGACGAGGAGATCGGGCCGGTCAGCCCTTCTCCTGCCTCTGCGCTCGGGAGCCGGCCCGGAGGCGACGAGGAGGTCCGGGCGGTCCACCAGGCGCGGCCGGCCCTGCTCGGGCGTGGCGTGGCGTCCCTGCCCTGCGGGCCTCTCCTCCGTGGCCGGAGGGTCGGCGGGGGGCTCCGGCGGGAGCGGCGGCCCGGAGGACTGGGGCGCGGGAGGCTGGGGCGCGGGGGCGTAGGGGCGGGTGTACGGGCGGCGGCGCTCACTTCCGAGGCCCTCGGGACGGGCCTGTGGCGGCTCGCTGTCGTCGGGGGTCGGCGCCGCGAACGGCGGGAGCATCCACGGGGAGGCCATGGGGAGCCCTCGCGCCCCGTCGTCGGAGGGACCCGGCGGGGAGTGCTGGATCGTCGGCGGGGACGTCTGGGGCTCCTGGGACCTGCCTTCGTGTATGGCGTCGTCGTGCACGCCGTCGTCATCCGCCGGCCACTCTTGCGAGCGCGGGTCGTGGGGGCCCGAGGCCACGCTCAGCACCTCCTTGCAGGAAGCCCGTCCCAGCCCGGGGTCACCGCCCCGGACCGTTCCAGTCGTCTCCGTAACAGCAGGCCGCAACCCCTATGGATGCGGCAAATCGCACGCGACCCTACTACTACCCCGTTCTACGGAAACGATCACCTCCCGCGGCCGGATACCCGGTCCTCGGCCGTACACAGTCAAGAGCAACACGTCCGGGCCGCGATGACGAGACCTCTCTAGTCAGATTTATCAACTGAGCGCCGGAATTGTCAGGTTTTATCCTTTAATTTTGAAAAACATCAGCCCCTGGAAGATCCCCCTGAATCCCCCGTCGCGGGGATCGGCGGACCGGCGAGACTCGAAGATCACATCGGCGCCGTCCGCCCGCGTCCTCGAAGGACCGCCGGACGGCGGGAGACGTTCCCCCGGCCCCGGCGGCGCGGACCACCGGGCCTCCGGCTCCCAGACGGGCCACCGGGCTTTCCCGCCCTCGAACGGGACATCGAGCCTTCGACCCTCAAACGGAACACTGGGCTCCAGCCCTTAAGCGGGACATCGGACTCCCGCCCCTCAAGCGGGACATCGGGCCTCCGACCCTCGGGCGGGAGATCGGACTCCCGGCTCTCAACTAGAGCTTTTCCTATGAATCCTCATGAAATGACACCTCGATCCCCATAGAGTCGCGGATCACCAGCCCGCCTCCGGCGAGAACCCGGTTTCGTCCCTCCGTGTGCGGATTAGTTCACAGACTCCCGGAACGACGGCGTGTACACCTGACTTCACAACCCACCACCCCAGGGAGCAGATATGACACGGCTGGGGCCCGTATACACACTGGCGGCAGGAGCGGTGATGGCCGTCGCCCTCGGCGTGGCCAGCGCCACCACCTCACCCACCACACAGACCGTCAACGCGCAGGACGACGTACCCGCCCCGGTGGCCCAGGCCACCACGGAGGCGTCGCCCGCGCCGGAGCCTGAGGCCGTCAAGACGGCCAGGCCCACCCCCGCCAAGGTCGACTACGCCGGGCGGGTCACCGGCAACGGCGGGCTGATCGCCATCTCCATCAGGAACGGCAAGGCGGTCGGCTACTTCTGCGACGGCAAGATCGAGGCCTGGATGAAGGGCAAGGCCGCCGACGGCAAGGTCACCCTGTCCGGCCGCGGCAACGCCTCGCTCACCGCCCAGCTCGGCGGCGGCAGGGCCGCGGGGACCCTCGGGTTCGGCGGCAGGAAGTGGAGCTTCAAGGCTCCGACCGTGAAGAAGCCCTCCGGCCTCTACCGGGCGACCGCGCTCGTCCGCGGTGCCGAGGTCCGCGCCGGATGGATCTACCTCGACGACGGCACCAGGGTCGGCCTCACCCTCGTGGGCGACGAGGTCGCCGACGTGCCGATCCCCGAGCCGGGCGAGAACGCCGTCGTGAACGGCGTGGAAGTCGATCCCCAGGACGTCGACGAGTTCATCGAGGGGTTCTGATGAGTGACACACAGATCACGCCGGTCCAGCACCGGCAGCCGAACAACATCGCCCCGCTCCTCGTCCCGCTCGTCGTCGGCGGGCTGGTGGCGGTCGGGCTGGGCGTCTACGGGCGGGTCCACGCGCCCACCGGGTACGCGATCGGGCTCGCCGGGTTCTCCGGGGCGCTGGCCATGAAGTCCTGGCTCACCACCGGCGCGTTCCTGCTGGCGCTGGTCCAGCTCTTCTCCGCCCTGGTCATGTGGGGCCGGATCAAGCTGGACGTGTCGTGGATCGGCACCCTGCACCGCTGGTCGGGGCGGGTGGCGTTCATCCTGACGATCCCGGTCGCGCTCCACTGCCTGTACGCGCTGGGCACCCAGTTCGACGTGCCGCGCGTGATGATCCACTCGCTGCTCGGCTGCTTCTTCTACGGCGTCTTCACCGCGAAGATGCTGTCCCTGCCCAAGCGGGGGCTGCCCGGCTGGACCCTACCGGTCCTCGGCGGGCTGACCTTCGTCGCCCTGACCGGTCTCTGGCTGACCTCGTCGTTCTGGTTCTTCACCACCATCGGGGTCAAGCTGTAGGCGGGGTGAAGGCCGTGGTGCGCCGCAGGCCGGCGGCCCTGCCCTTCGCCGCGACCACCAGCGCCATCTTCCTGGACGCCTCGTCGATCATCTCGTCGCCGAGCATGACCGCGCCGCGCATCTCGACCGTCGTGTAGTACTCGTACGCGTCGAGGATCAGCTCGGCGTGGTCATAGTCCTCCTGCGGCGGCGAGAACACCTCGTTCGCGGCCTCGATCTGGGAGGGGTGGAGCACCCACTTCCCGTCGAACCCGAGCGCCGCGGCCCGCCCCGCCACCCGGCGGAAACCGTCGAGATCCCTGATCGCCAGGTACGGGCCGTCGATGGCCTGCAGGTCGTGCGTCCTGGCGGCCATCAGGATGCGCATCAGGATGTAGTGGTAGGCGTCGCCCTCGGTGTAGCCGGGCGGCTGCTCACCGACCACCAGGGTCCGCATGTTGATCGAGGCCATGAAGTCGGCCGGGCCGAACACGAGCGTCTCCAGGCGCGGGGACGCGCCGCCGATGGCGTCCACGTTGACCAGGCCCCTGGCGTTCTCGATCTGGGCCTCGATGCCGATCCGTCCGACCGGGAGGCCGTTCGCCCTCTCGATCTGGGTGAGCAGCGTGTCGAGCCACATCACCTGGGCCGCGTCCTCCACCTTGGGCAGCATCAGGCAGTCGACGAACTCCCCCGCGCCCTCCACGACCTCGATGACGTCCCGGTAGGTCCACTGGGTGCCGAGGTCGTTGACCCGGACGACCCTCGTCCTGCCCGACCAGTCGCCCTCCCGCAGGGCGGCCACGATGTTCTTGCGCGCGCCCTCCTTGGCGAGCGGCGCGACGGAGTCCTCCAGGTCGAGGAAGACCTCGTCGGCGGGGAGTCCCTGGGCCTTCTCCAGGAACCTGGGGTTGCTGCCGGGCACCGCGAGACACGAACGTCGGGAACGCATGGGGAACACGCTAACGCCCGGCGGGAACCGGACGACAGGCCGGGCGACGCCGGACGGCCTCCGCGCCGGGACGCGGCGGAAGAAGGGCCGGCAACCGCCGGGACGAGCCGGACGACAGGCCGGGTGACGCTGCGACCTCCGCGCCTGGACGAGGCGGACGACAGGCCAGGCGGGCTGTGACCTTCGCGCCGGGACGAGGGCCGAGGGGCCGGGCGGCGCTGTGGCCTCCGCACAAAGACCCCGCCCTGTTCTTGGCGGCGATCTCGTAGGACCCTTGCCAGGGATGTCAGAAGAATGGACATCAAGAATCCGTCAAGGGAGACACGCACGATGGCAAACGCTTCTTCGGTGGCCAGGCCCGCCGTACTGTCCGATCTCATCCCGGCCTCCCGTGTCCGCGACGTCGCCCTCGTGGTCGGCGGCGCCGCCCTCACCGGCCTGGCCGCGCAGCTCAGCTTCCCGCTGCCCGGCTCGCCGGTGCCGGTCAGCGGCCAGACCTTCGCGGTCGTACTGGTCGGCGCCGCCCTCGGCATGAACCGCGCGGTGCTGAGCATGGCGCTCTACATGCTGGCCGGCGTCGCGGGCGTGCCGTGGTTCGCCGACGGAGCCTCCGGCTTCGGCGGAGCGTCCTTCGGGTATGTCATCGGCTTCATCGCGGCGGCGGCCGTCGTCGGCAAGCTCGCCGAGCGCGGCGGCGACCGCACCGTGCCGCGCACGATCGGCACGATGATCCTGGGCAACCTGGTCATCTACGCCTTCGGCCTGCCGGTTCTCATCGCCGTCGCCCAGATGGATCTCGCCACGGGCCTCGCCCTGGGCGTGGTGCCCTTCCTGCTCGGTGACGCCCTCAAGATCGTCGTCGCGGCGGGACTGCTCCCGGCGGCCTGGAAGCTCTCCCGGCACTGACCCGGCGGCGTGTATGGCCTGTACCGCCATTCGGGAAGGCACAGGCCGTACATTCGTCTCATGGGCGTGATCGAGGAGGGCGCGAAGAAGTCGAGCGTCCTGTGGCTGTCGCTGGACCGGCCCCGGCTGGCCTGGCACACCTGGCACGACGGCGCGATCTACCTGGTCACCGGCGGGGGCGAGCAGCCGCTGCCGGGGCTGGCCGAGGCCGGGGAGGTACGGGTGACGCTGCGCAGCAAGGACAACGGCGGGCGCCTGGTGGCCTTCGACGCCTCCGTGGAGGTGGTGGACCAGGCTCAGGCCCCCGACGCGGTGGCCGCGCTCGCCAAGGAGCGGCTCAACGCCCCCGACGGCACGAGGCTTCTGGAGCGCTGGGCCGCGGCCTCCAAGGTGATACGGCTCGTCCCGCGTGAGCCCGCCTGACGGCTCGTCCCGCGCGAACCCGCCCGACGGTTCGCCCCGTACGAGCCCGCCCGACGGATCCGGCACACCGGGTGCCGCTCCCGGTCGATCGTTCCGGTGCCGCGGCTCACCCCGCGCGAGCCGGTTCCCTGACCTCCAGGACGGGCGAGGGCAGCGCGGCCGTGGCCCGCTGGGCCAGGTAGGCGCCGACCAGGACGATCACGCCACCCGCGATCTGGAAGGGGCCGAGCGCCTCGCCCAGCAGGATCCAGGCGACCACCGCCCCGGCGATGACCTCCAGAGAGGCGACCGTGGAGCCGATGGCGGCCGACAGGCGGCGTACCGCGAGGACGCCGAGGATGTAGGCGACGGCCGTGGCGACCACGATCAGCCAGACCAGCGCCCCGACGACCGGCAGCGTCTGGCCGCCCGCGGGGGTGGCCGTCCCGCTGATCGCCCCCCAGGAGATGTTCCACGGCTGAGAGATCGGCAGGAGCACCACGGCGGCGCCGAGCAGACCCCAGGCGATCAGGCCCAGCGGGTCGACGTCGTCGCCGAAGCTGTCACTGAGCAGGAAGTATCCGGCGCAGCACGCCATCGCGACGAGGGCCAGCAGCAGGCCCACCGGGTCGAGGGCGAGCCCCGACCAGATCTCCACCACGATGCCGAGCCCGACCACGGCGACGACGGCGCCGGTGAAGGCCGCCCGCGGCAGCCGTACCCGCCGGACGAACCGCACCCAGAGCACCACCAGCACCGGCGAGGTGTACTCGATCAGCAGGGTGACGCCGACCGGCAGCCGGGTGATCGCCGCGAAGAACAGCGCCTGCACACCGGCGACCGCGATCACCGCGTACGCCAGGAGGAACGGCAGCCGCGAGCGGGGGATGCGCAGGGCCGAGGGCCGGGCGACCGCGAGGATGCCGACGAGCAGCAGCCCGGCGCCCGCCATGCGGACCCAGACCGCCTCCAGCGGGGCCAGCCCCGCCGCACCCAGGTATTTGGCCATGGGCCCCGAGAAGGCGAAGCACAGGGACGACGCGAGCGCGATCAGCAGTCCTGCACGTCTCATGACCCACCGTTTCCGTAATTACCGTTAAGCGGCTTTGATGCTGTCATGTCGGGATATTGAGCAGCAAGTGCATTCCGGAATGTGAGCCGGGGAGCGTGGCAGCGACCGGCCGGTCCGGGACGCGGCCTACGCTTCAGATGTGAGGATCTTCATCGCGCGTCTCGCCGGAACCCCGGTCTTCGACCCCGCCGGGGACCAGATCGGCCGGGTTCGTGACGTCGTGGTGGCCATCGCCGGAAGCGCGCCGCCGCACGTGCACGGCCTGGTCGTCGAGGTGCAGCCCCGGCGGAGGGTCTTCCTGCCGATCACCCGGATAAGGTCCGCCAAGGCCGGCGCCGTCGTCTTCAGCGGCCAGCTCAACATGCGCAGGTTCGAGCAGCGGGCGACCGAGACCCTGGCCATCGCCGAGCTGCTCGACCTCGGCGTGGAGGTCGAGGGCGAGCGGATGACGGTCCTGGACCTGGCCATGGAGGAGAACAGGCGCTCGGAGTGGCTGATCACCAAGGTGGCGGTGATCGGGAGCCCTCCCGGCATGGGACTGCGCCGGCGCGGCGCGACCAAGATCGTCGACTGGGGTGAGGTCCGCGGCTTCGGCGCCGTCCAGAAGGACCAGGGCGCGGCCAACCTGCTGGTCGCCTTCGAGTCGATGCGCGCCGCCGACCTGGCCGGCGCCCTGCACGAGCTGCCCGACAAGCGGCGGGTCGAGGTGGCGGCGGCCCTCGACGACGTACGGCTCGCGGACGTGCTCGAGGAGCTTCCCGAGCGGGACCAGATCGGCATCCTGAGCAGGCTCGCCCCCGAGCGGGCCGCGGACGTGCTGGAGGAGATGAACCCCGACGACGCGGCCGACCTGCTCCAGGACCTCCCCGCCGAGCAGGCCGAGGCACTGATGGCGCTGATGGAGCCCGAGGAGGCCGCGCCGGTCAGGCGGCTGCTGATCTACCCGGAGAACACCGCGGGCGGGATGATGACGAGCGAGCCGGTGGTCCTGCCGCCGAACGCGACGGTCGCCGAGGCGCTGGCCAGCATCCGCCAGAGCGACATCACCCCGTCGGTGGCCGCGCAGGTCTACGTGGCCCGGCCGCCCGTCGAGACGCCCACCGGCCGCTTTCTCGGCCTGGCCCACTTCCAGCGGCTGCTGCGCGAGCCCCCCTCGACCCTGCTCGGCGGCATCCTGGACACCTCCCTCGACCCGATCAGGCCGGGGTTCACCCTGAACCAGGTGACCTCCTACCTGGCCCACTACAACCTCGTGGCGGCTCCCGTGGTGAACGAGGCGGGACGCCTGGTCGGCGCCGTCACCGTGGACGACGTGCTCGACCACCTGCTGCCGGACGACTGGCGCGAGCGGGACGACCGGCCGAGAGAGGGCGGGAATGCCTGACCGCCTCGACCAGCCCAGGCAGCCCGGCCTGCGGCTGCGCCCCCACTACGACCCCGAGGCGTTCGGGCGGCTGTCGGAGCAGATCGCCCGCTTCCTCGGCACCGCCAGGTTCCTCGTCTACATGACGGGTTTCGTCGCCCTCTGGGTCCTGTGGAATGTCCTCGCCCCCCAGTCGCTGAAGTTCGACCCCTACCCGTTCATCTTCCTGACGCTGATCCTGTCGCTCCAGGCCTCGTACGCGGCGCCACTGATCCTGCTCGCCCAGAACCGGCAGGACGACCGCGACCGGGTCCAGAACGAGCACGACCGCAGGGCGGCGGAGCGGAACCAGGCCGACCTGGACTACCTCACCCGGGAGATCGCCGCCCTGCGCATGGCGCTCGGCGAGGTGGCCACCCGCGACTACATCCGCTCGGAGCTGCAACGCCTGCAGGAGGACCTCCAGGAGCCCCAGGAGTCCGTGGAACCGTGAGCCGGACCCCCCGGACCCCCGATGCCTTCCCGTCCGGCGGAGGCGCGTTCCGGGCCCCGCGGCCGGCGGTTACGCGGGACGGGGTGTGAGCCGGGCGTCCCGCCCCGCTCACACCCCGCGGACCTTCGGAGGATCAGAGACTCCCGAAGATCAGAAGAACGTGTTCTCCGGCTCCGGCAGGTCCAGCAACTGCGGACCACTCCACCTGCTCGTGTCCTTCGGCACGTCGGTGCTCCGCAGGGTGCTGAGCGCCAGCGGGAGGAGCACCTTGCTCCCGGCCAGGTCGACGGTGACGTTCGCGCCGGTGGCCCTCTCGTCGCTGTAGGTCGAGTCGGTGCCCGCGATCACGAGGGCCAGCCTGTGCCCCTTCTTGAAGACGTAGTCCTGCGGCAGCGTCTCCCAGCTCACCCTGCCGTACGTGCCCGCGGGAAGCGGCGAGGGCGCGCTGAGCGAGTCGCGGTTCTGCACGTCGATCCAGCCCCGGGCGACGATCTCCAGCGGGCGGGTGGCCCGGTTGGTGACGACCTGCCTGTAGCAGGCGTCGTCGGAGGCCGTGCTCTCGCCGTGGCAGCTCTCCTCGGCGAGCGTGGTGATGCCCTGGCCCCGCCGCCAGTCGATCCGGGTGTCCTCGCCGAAGTCGACGAGGAGCGCGGTCAGGTTCGAGGTGGGCTTGTCGAGCGCGACGCGCAGGTCCACCACGGGCGTGCCGGACAGACGCAGATCCAGCGGCAGCTCGCCGGTGGTGAAGGCCACCCTCCCCGGCTTGGCCGTGCCGACGTCGGCCACCATGGCCTCCTCGGACTGGCGGATGTCGGTGAACGTGGCGGTCTGGCCCCTCTTCGCCGGTACGAGGCCGAACGAGCCGTCGGCCGCGGGGCGGAAGGGGATCTTCAGGGCGAGCGGGGCGGGCCAGTCACGCTGGGTGGTCCAGCGGTCGAGGCTGCTCTGCACGTCGGCGCGGGGCTCGCGCATGATGCCGTTCTGCACGCCGAGCAGCCAGTAGTCGAACCAGCGGTGCAGCGTGTCGACCCAGAGGTCACGGCGTCCCTCGAAGTCGAAGGGGTCCACGTGCTGGTACTGCCCGACCCAGATCTTGCGGGGCACGTTCCTGTCGGCCAGGGCCTTCCACCACGTGGAGAAGTTGTCGGGCATGACGTTGAGGTCGTTGACCGTGTGCACGGCGAAGACGCTGGCGCGCACCTTGGAGACGTCGGCCAGCGAGCCCGCGATGTAGTCGCGCTCGGCCCAGAAGCCGTTGTAGTTCCCGGTGTCGTCGCCGTCCTGGGCGTCCAGGCGCGACCACGTGGCCGCGCACTTGGCGGTGGGGTCGCTGTCGACGTAGTCCCCCAGCCACGACATGTAGTCGTAGTTGTAGACCACTCCGTTGGAGCGCTGGTACTTGTACCAAGAGCTGATCGCGGAGATCGGGACGATCGTCTCCAGTCCCCGCACGCCGGTCGCCGCCACGGCGTTGGCCAGCGTGCCGTCGTACGACTTGCCGATCATCGCGGCCTTGCCGGTGGTCCAGTCCGCGACCGCGGGTGTGCCGTCGGGGCGGTAGGCGGTGGCGCGGCCGTTCAGCCAGTCGATGACGGCCTTGCCGCCCAGCACGTCGGCCTGCCCGCCGACGTCGGGGCAGCCGTCGGACCTGGTGGTCCCGATCATGTCGACGTTGAGGACGGCGTAACCGCGCGGCACGAAGTAGTTGTCGTAGTACAGGGGGAATTTCGTCACGTTGCCGGCGGCGTCGTAGACCTTCCGCTCAGCCTCGTTCCCCCGGCCGGAGTTGTCGTAGTACGGGCTCTCGTCGATGATCACCGGCACCTTGAGCCCGGGACCGGACTCCTTCGGCCTGATGATGTCGACACGGACCCGGTCCGGCTTCCCGTCGGAGTCGCTGTCGACGCTGGACTCGACGTAGACGTGCTCACGGACGGCGTCGGCGTACGAGAAGACCGGCTGGGTCCGCCCCCGCTCGACGGTGAGAGAGGGTTGGGTGGCCGCGTGAGCCGGGGCGACGCCCGCCACGACCACCGTGAGGGCGATGAGGGCTGCTCGTAACTTTGGCATCGAGCCTCCGCATTAGGGGGGAATATCCGTAATCTCCACGAGTGTCCGTATGACCGGCAAGATCCTTTATGCGTTCGAAATCACTCTGGGGCTGGTATGTGACATAGCGCTCGACGGCCTTGTCCGGAGAAAGGTCAAGGCGGGGCGAGCCGGGTCACGGGGAGGTGAGAAACGCCGGCCGGAAGGGGCGGGCCCGGTCCCCGAGGGGGCCGCCGACGGTGACTTCACGCCGGAACGGCTCGGCGAAAGGCCGCGGTAGCCGGTGCGGGCGACGGCGACGGCGACGGTGCGAAGCCGTGGGGCCGAGGCTCGGCAGAGGCGGAGGCTCGGTACAGGTGGCCATCCGCGGAGGCCCTGGAGGCCTCCGACGCACGTGGTACCGGCACGAGGCCGTGCGGCTGGCGGTGTCGGCGCGAGGCCGTGAGGTTCGGTGCGAGCCCGGTACAGGGCGGTGTCAACGCGAGGTCGTGCGGCTCAAAGGCGGTGTCGGCGCGAGGCCGTGAGGTTCGGCACGGGTTGGTGTCGGCCCGTGGCCGTGGGACTCAGGGGCGGTGTCGGCCCGCGCGGCTCAGTGCGAGCTCAGTACGGGTCCGTGGGGGCCGGAGGGTCCGGGAAGAGCTTGTTCAGCATGGCCGCGCACTGCCGCAGCTCGTCGGCTTCGAGCACGTCCAGGAACTGGGCGCGGATCCCGCGCAGGTAGGTGGGGCTGGCCTCGGCCAGCCGCGCGGCGCCCCCGTCCGTCAGGACCGCGAACAGGCCCCGCGCGTCGCTGCTGCAGGCCTCGCGCTCGACCAGGCCGTCGCGCTGGAGACGGTCGATGAGCCGGGTCAGCCCGCTGCGCGACAGCAGCACCCTGTCGGCCAGGTCGTTCATCCTCAGCCGCCGCTCGGGCGCCTCGGACAGCTGCAGCAGGACCTCGTACGAAGCCAGGGCCAGATCGTGCTCGACCAGCAGGTCGGCCTCCAGAACCCGGGTGATGCGGACCTGGGCCCGCTGGAGCATGCGCCAGACCACCAGCTCCTCCGAGCCGATGCTCTCTCTTGACTCGCCCGCCGTGAGGGTCACGGAGTAACCTTAGAACGTTGCACGCGCACCTACACAGCGAATTGTCCGAATCCAGCGACCATCGCCGGTTTCGGAATTCCTTCCGACGTCCCCGGGTTCATACCATGGGCTCACGACGCCGACCGTTCCCTGACGGGATCGGCCTCCTGCCAAGCCACGCCGGCGCGACGACGGGCAGATCCTGCCCGTGAGACGCCTCATCGATAACAGACAAGGAGGGACGGCATCCTCGTCGCCCCAGGGTGACGTGACTGCCGACACTTCGATGGCACCTACCACGGAACTGGTGATGGCCGCCCTCGCGACCGTCAACGACCCTGAGATCCGTCGGCCGATCACCGAACTCGACATGGTCAAGAGCGTCGACATCTCCCCCGAGGGAGCCGTACGTGTCGCGATCTACCTGACGGTGTCCGGCTGTCCCATGAAGGACACCATCACCCGGGACGTCACCGGCGCCGTTTCCAAGGTCGACGGGGTGACCGGCGTCTCCATCGAGATGGACGTCATGAGCACCGAGCAGCGCAAGACGCTGCAGACCAAGCTGCGCGGCAACAAGGGGCCCGAGAAGGAGATCCCCTTCGCCCAGCCCGGCTCGCTGACCCGCGTCTTCGCGGTCGCCTCGGGCAAGGGCGGCGTCGGCAAGTCGTCCGTCACCGTCAACCTGGCCGCCGCGATGGCCGCGAGCGGCCTGAAGGTCGGCGTCGTCGACGCCGACATCTACGGCCACAGCATTCCCCGCATGCTCGGCATCTCCGACCGCCCCACCAAGGTCGAGGACATGATCATGCCGCCGGTGGCGCATGACATCAAGGTCATCTCGGTCGGCATGTTCAAGCCGGAGGGCAACACCCCGGTCGTGTGGCGCGGCCCGATGCTCGACCGTGCCCTGCACCAGTTCCTCGCCGACGTCTACTGGGGCGACCTGGACGTGCTGCTGATGGACCTGCCCCCGGGCACCGGTGACATCGCGATCTCCGTGGCGCAGCGGATGCCGTCGGCGGAGCTCCTGGTGGTGACCACCCCGCAGCAGGCCGCCGCCGAGGTCGCCGAGCGCGCGGGATCGATCGCCGTCCAGACCCACCAGCAGATCGCCGGGGTCATCGAGAACATGTCGTGGCTGCCCTGCCCGCACTGCGACGAGCGGATCTCGGTCTTCGGCGAGGGCGGCGGCCAGACCGTGGCCGACGCGCTGACCCGCACCCTGGGTTCCCGCGTGCCGCTCCTGGGCCAGGTGCCCATCGACATGCGCCTGCGTGAGGGCAGCGACGAGGGCAAGCCGCTCGTGCTGACCGACCCGGACGCCCCGGCCGCGACCGAGCTGAGCCGCATCGCCGCGTCCCTCAGCAAGAAGTCGGCCAGCCTCAAGGGCCTCCAGCTCGGCATCTCGCCCACCCGGCGCGGCTGAGAGCCCGAGGGGCCGGGAGACCGGTCCCTCGAGGCCCGGAACGGCCTCTCCCGCGACACGACGACGGCGGCGACCCCTTGTCGGGGCTGCCGCCGTCGTCGTGTGAGGCGCGTGTGGGGCGCGCGAGACGAGAGTCCACGCGACGTTCGACGACCGGGTCGGCTAGGTCGCGTCGGAGTCGTACGGGGGGATCTCGCCGTAGCCCAGCTCGTCGGCGCCGCTCATCGCGTGGGCGGCCGGCTCGGCGGTGGCGGTGGCGGTGCCGTTCCAGTCGTCCTCGAGGTCGGCGGTGAGGTGCTTGCGGACGAAGTTCTTCGGGTTGAGGTCGGCCGGGTCGAAGTCGGCGAAATCGGGCCCGAGCCCCGTCCGCAGGTCGTCCCTCGCGCTGTTGGCCATCCGACGCAGGTTGCGCAGGGTCTTGCCCGCCTGCGAGGCGGCCTGGGGCAGCTTTTCCGGGCCGAAGACGAGAAGGGCGATCACCACCAGCGCCACGATCTCAGGCCAGCCGAGTCCGAACACGGTGATCTCCTACCGGGAGGATGCCAGAAGCACCTCTCCGGCCATACACCGGAGAGGTTCCACACTAACGCCCCGACTCGTGAGCACGCGCCCCACCCCGCCACTCAGGAGGGTGCGGGCGAAGGCTGGTCAGGTGCGGTACCGACGGTCACGGTCGCGGTCTTCTCCTGGCCGCCACGCTGGTACTTGATCGCGAGCTTCTCACCGGGAGCCCTGTTGCGGATCATGGCGATCAGCTCGTTGCCGTCCTGGAGCACGACGCCCTCGACCTCCAGGATGACGTCTCCGGGCTTGAGGCCCGCCTGGGCGGCGGGGCCGTTCGGCTCGACCGGCTGCGAGCCCTGCCTGGACTCGGTGGCGATGCGCACCCCGACGCCCTGGTAGGTCGGGTCGATGGCGACGCCGATGCGCGACTTCTTGGCCTTGCCCGTGGTGATCAGCTCCTGGGCGACCCGGCGGGCGTGGTTCACCGGGATGGCGAAGCCGAGGCCGATGCTGCCGCTCTGGCCGCCGACCGACCTGCCGAGCGTGGCGATCGCCGAGTTGACGCCGATGACCTCGCCGTTGACGTTGACCAGCGGGCCCCCCGAGTTGCCGGGGTTGATGGCCGCGTCGGTCTGCACGGCGCTGAGCCAGGTGGTGTCGGAGCTGTTCTCCTCACCCGCCTGGACGGGGCGGTTGAGCGAGCTGACGATGCCGGAGGTCACGGTGCCGGTCAGGCCCAGCGGAGATCCGATGGCGATGACCGGGTCGCCCACGACCACGTTGTCGGAGTTGCCGAGGACGATCTCGGGGGCGCCGAAGGTCTCCGCGGGCTTGACCACGGCCAGGTCGGACTCGGGGTCACGGCCCACGACGACGGCCGAGGTGGACTTGCGGTTGTTAAACTGGATCTGGATCTGGCCGCTCGGGTCGGCACTGGCCACCACGTGGTTGTTGGTCACCACGTAGCCGCCCTTGATCAGGAAGCCGGAGCCGGTGCTGGAACTCGCCCCGCCCTCGACGGCGAGCGACACCACGCTGGGCAGGACCTTCGAGGCCACGCCCGCGACCGACTCGGGGGGCCGGACGTTGGAACCCGTCGGCGCCCCGCCCAGGCTGAAGGAGGGGTCGCGCCCCGAGCCCGTGGGCTTGGTGAGGAGGTAGGTGCCGACACTGCCCAGCGTGGAGGCCAGCAGCGCGACCACCACGGCGAGGATCACCAGCGTGGCGGTGCGCGGCCCGCGCCGGACGGGCGCGGGCGGCGGACCGCCGAAGCCTCCGGGGCCTCCCGGACCCCCCGGGCCCGTGGGAGGGGGCGCCCAGCCGGGCCCCATGCCGAACGCCTGGGCGGGCGGCGGGGGCGGGGCGGGCTGGGATGAGAAGACCGCCGTGTCGTACCTGGGCCTGCCCGAGGGGTCGCCCCAGTTCTCCCCCGTGGGGCCGGGGCCCTGGACACCCTCGCCGGGCGGCACGTCCCTGCCGTCGTGGCGAAGCGGTTCGGGATGCTCCTGCGGCCGGCCCCACCGGTCACGGTCGGGCTGGGCGCCCGGCTGGCTCCAGCCGTCGTCGCGGGGCTGCTCGGCCTGGAAGGGCGCGGCCTCCCCTGCGGGCAGGAACTCCGGGCGGGAGAACTCGGGGCCGGAGGAGTCGGCGCGGCGGGACTCGGGAGTGCCGTGGCCGCCGTCGGCGAAGTCCGACGGCGTACGCCCCTCAGCATCGTTCGCCTCGTGGGTAGTACGGGCATCGTCGGTCATCGAATACTCACTACTCCTTGCCTCGCAGGCGGCCGCTCGCCGAGTCAACCCGGCAATCTTCCCCCGAGCGGCATACGAGATGTGTAAAGCACGCGTTATCCGAAGGGATTGACCCAGGAGAGCAGACGGCTCGCACCGCGGCCGAGCCGCGTCCAGAGATCGGGAACGGGCTCGTGCGGCAACGCCGCGACAGCGGTGTCGACCATGTCGGCCGGCGCGTCGGCAAAGACGGTGTAGACATGACCCCCACTCGCCCAGATCGTCTCCTGCCCAGCTGGGTCTCGAACCCAGATCGTATGCCCCTTACGCCGCTCCGCATGCCAACCTTGGAGACGTTCCTCATCAAGCATCCCAGACTGGATAAAAACCGACACGACTGACAATCCATCTGAGTACCCCAGATACAAGTATCCAGGAGGGGTGTTGTGCGCGGCGAACAGCTCCAGGCGTCCCGGCAGTGCCCGGGGGAAACTCCAGCCACCGGCCGCCAGGCGGGGCAGTTCGGCCAGGTCAAGACCACCGGCGGCCAGCGCGGGCGCCGCGCTCCTCGCCACCGGATCGAGGGTCAGATCGACGAAGGCCCCGGCGCTGACGACCCGGCCCTCGGCGTCCATGAGCTCGCGGCGCAGCACCGGACCGCCGGCCTCGTCGAGCCAGTAGCGGGCGGCGGCCGTGCCGTCGGGCCGCAGGACGTTCACGAGGCGGGCCGGGCGCCCGCAGGCGAAGCCCTCCCCCGCGGCCACGACCCGGTAGTTGCGGGCCAGGACCTCGAGCATCGCCTCGGACGGGCTGGACATGCCCCCGGCGGGGGTGCCGGGGTCGGCGTTCCGTACCGAGCCCGAGGCGTTCCGTACTGAGCCGGAGGGCCCCGAGGCCCCCGAGGGCGCGGCGCGCACCGTCAGTCCCTTTCCCGGGACGTTGCGCACCTCCAGCACCGCGGAGGCGGCGCCGGAGGCGCCCCAGGAGGTGACGTACTGGGTGCCGGAGTATCCGCGGGACCGGCCGGCGACCGCCGCCTCGCGGAGCAGGTGCAGACCGCTGTCCTCGCTCTCGACGTCGTCCGGCGGCACGACGTGCGGGGACCGGACGGCGTGTGCCGTGCCGCCCGCCACCAGCCCCAGCAGCATGACAGCGGCCAGGAAGACCGTGGCGGGCAGCCGGATCACGGAGAGGGGGAGAGGGTCGGCGTCGCCGACCCGCCATAGGGCGCGGTGTTCCTGTGCTGGTTGGCGAACATGTCGACCGGCGGCACGACACGCGGATTGGGGTCGGCCCCGCCTACCACGAACAGGGTCCCGATCGCCACGGCCGCCGAGGCGACGCCCACCGCGACATAGCCCGCCCGCCGCGCTCGGCGAGGCCCTCCGGCACGGCCTCGGGGCCGGTTGTCGGGGGGAGCGATGCTGTGCATGCTCGGAATGGGCGCGCCACCGAAGGTGCGTGAGGCCGGAAAGGGGCGCTCACGCGGCGGCAACGGGCCGCCGGGCTCCGCCATGCGGAGCAGGGACATCGTCAGGTCGGTCGGCATCGCCGGACCGTCGAGGGACCGCAACCGGCTCTTCAGCGCCCGCATGGCGTCGACCTCGGCCCTGCAGGTGGCGCAGAAGGTGAGGTGAGACAGGGCACGGTCGCGCTCGTGGTGATTCAGCTCACCGTCGACCAGCGCGGAAACGCGTTCTCCAAGGTGACTCATGCGCACTCCTTGCCAAGTGGCTCGTCGTGACATTCGTCATGACTGTGGTTTCTCATGCGAATTCCTCCCCGTGAGTAACGCTCGGGGGGAATTGGTCGTTCCGCGGCGCGCGATGCTCCAGCGCCTCACGCAGCTGCGCCCGCCCACGGTGGATCCGGCTGCGGACGGTGCCGAGCTTCACGCCCAGCGTCGCCGCGATCTCCTCGTAGGACAGCCCCTCGATGTCACACAGAACGACGGCCGCGCGGAACTCGGGCGCGAGCGCGTCGAGTGCCGCCTGGATGTCGGGCTCCAGATGGGTGTCGTCGTACACCTGTGCGGGAGAAGGCTCGCGCCCGCGCAGCCGCTCGGCGGCGTCGTCGGCGAGCCCCTCGAACCTGATGCGCTGCTTGCGCCGCGCCATGTCGAGGAACAGGTTGGTGGTGATGCGGTGCAGCCAGCCCTCGAAAGTGCCTGGCGTGTAGTTCGACAACGACCTGAAGACCCGGACGAAGACCTCCTGTGTGAGATCCTCCGCATCGTGCACGTTCCCGGTCAGCCGATAGGCCAGCCGGTAGACGCGCGCCGAGTGCGTCCGGACCACCTCCTCCCATGTGGGAGGTGTCCAATCAGACACGGGAGCTTCGGCCTGGTGGTCGGACTCCTCCACCAGCACTCCTCTCTCCGGGACCACCGCTATCGCCATAGTGCCTGGTTTCGTCCCTTCGTGCGCACTGACTACCTTCAGGACCGGCAAAGGCCGCTTAAACCGTGCAACGCACCGGGGGTGACATGAGTTCCCGATCGGGCCTGCCTCCCTTAGGCTGCGACCCAGCGCCTATATGACTGTGTACGGAGAAAGCGGGAGGAGAGGCCGATGGCAGAGACGCCGACAAGTCCGTTGGAGGCCACTCTGGCCTATGCCGACGAGTTCCACCGGGAGGACGACATCCTGCGGGCCGCGCGCATGCGCGGCGCGGAGGTGGGGGCGCCCCCGATCCTGCCCGGCGGCGGCGCCGCTCTCTGCTTCCTCGCCACCGCCATCAACGCCCGCGCCGTCGTGGAGATCGGCACCGGCTGCGGCGTGTCGGGGCTGTGGCTGCTCCGCGGCATGCGCCAGGACGGCACGCTCACCAGCGTGGACGTGGAACCCGAGCACCAGCGGCTGGCCAGGCAGAGCTTCGCCCAGGCCGGATTCTCCGGCGGCCGGATCCGCCTGATCACCGGCCGTGCCCTCGACGTGCTCCCCCGCCTCTCCGACGGCGGCTACGACCTGGTCTTCTGTGACGGCGCCATGCACGAGTACGCCGACTACCTGGACGAGTCCGTCCGGCTGCTGCGGGTCGGCGGCATCGTCGTCTTCGACAACGCCCTCTGGGGCAACAGGGTGGCCGACCCCGTGCAGCGGGACCCCGACACGGTCGCCATCAGGGAGCTGGGCAAGCTGGTCCGCTCCGACGAGCGGCTCCGCCCGCTGATGATGCCCCTGGGGGACGGCATCCTGGCGGCCGTCAAGCTCGCCGACTGACACCGCCCGCGACACGCCCCAGGATTGGGCAATGCCGTTCACACGGGTCCGGAAAGCGATCACCAGGATCCCGAAAGACGCGGGTCAACCCCCTGCGGGCCGGAAACGATGCCGGTAAGGCCATAGCGCTACAACGCGGGCCTTTTCCATGATCATCGATATACAGGGGTGCACCATGACGGTTGCCGCCAAGCTGGACAAACTGCTCGACAAGGACTACGAGGGAGTCGACCTCCACGCGCTTCCCAACGCGCCGGTCAGCGCGCTCTCCGGGGTCAGCGAGAGCGACGCCCAGGATCTGGCCAAGGCGTTCGGTATCAAGACCATCGGCGACCTCGGCCGCAACAAGCACTTCCGGGCTGCGGAGGCCATCGTCAGCCTCTCCGAGGCGAGCAGGTAGGAAGCGCCGGGCGGCGGCGCCCGCGCACCGGGCAGGCGCCAGGCTCGCGAGCCTGGCGCCGGTCAGCGCCTTCTGGTCACCGTCTCTTGGTCACCCCGTCGTTGAGCCCCGACAGCCATTCGAGCAGCAGGCGCACGCCGTACCCGGTGGCCCCCTTGCTGAGGATGCCCTCGTCGGCACCGCTGCGGCCGACACCCGCGATGTCCAGGTGCGCCCACGGCCGTCCGCCGGTGAACTCGCGCAGGAACAGCGCCGCGATGACGGAACCGGCGCCGTAGGTCGATCCGGCCTCGATGTTGGTCAGGTCGGCCACGGACGATTCGAGCGCGGGAACGTAGTCGTCGATCAGCGGCATCCGCCAGAGCCGCTCCCCGCTGGTCGCCCCCGCTCCGACCAGCTCGCCGGCCAGCTCGTCGTCGGAGGCGAAGACCCCGCCGAGATCCTTGCCCAGGGCGATGCCGATCGCCCCGGTCAGCGTGGCGATGTCGACCATGACGTCCGGGTCCAGCTCCGCGTCGGCGTAGGCCAGCGCGTCGGCCAGGACCAGACGGCCCTCGGCGTCGGTGTTGAGCACCTCCACCGTCCGGCCGCCGTACTGCGTGATCACGTCGGAGGGGCGCTGGGCCGTGCCGGAGAAGGAGTTCTCGGCGGCGGCGACGAGGCCGGTGACCCGCACCCGCACGCCGAGCGCGGCCAGCGCGCCCAGGACCGCGATGACGACGGCTCCGCCGGCCATGTCGGTCTTCATGAACACCATGTTGCTCGTCGGCTTGAGCGACAGGCCGCCGGTGTCGTACATGATGCCCTTGCCGACCAGGACCACGTGGCCGGTCGCGTCCTCGGGCTCGTAGGAGAGCTGGATCAGCCGGGGCGGGCTCACCGACCCCTGGCCGACGGCGAGGATGCCGCCGAAGCCGCCGGACCGCAGCTCCCGCTCGTCCCACACCCTCACCGCGACGCCCCGCTCGGCGGCGCGCTCGGCGAGCCAGGCGGGGGACTTCACCGAGGAGGGGGTGTTGGTCAGGTCCCTGGCGAGCGCCACGGCCCCGGCGATCACCTCGGCCCCGGCGACCTCCGCCTCGACCCCGTCGCCGACGAACTCGAGCGTCACCGGGGAGGACTTCGCCTCGCCGGCCCTGAAGGTGTACGTGGCCAGCAGGGCACCCTCCACGAACGCGGCCACCGGCCCGTCCGGGAGCACGATCCTGATGGCGTCCCTGCCCTTGCCGCGCCGCGCCACCGCCGCGCCCGCCTTGCGCAGGGCGGCCGCCGAGCCGTCGCCGACCCCGTAGAGGAGCACCCGGCCGACGGCGTCGCCGTTCGCGACGGGAACCTCGACGATCTCGCCCGCCTCGCCCTTGGCCTTGTGGTGGGCGAGCAGCGCCGCCGCGGGCACCGGCAGCTCGATCTCGGGCGCGAGGTCCGCCGCGAAGGGGACGGCCAGCAACTCGGCGTCACCGGGGAGCGCGGTCCCGGCCCCCTCCCCGGTGGCGGGCTCCGCACCCCCGGGGGACGCGGCGGACAGCCCCCGCGCGTAGGGAACGCGAGGCAGGAGCAGATGGGGGGAGATGGGCATAGGGGTAACTCCTAGTCATCAGGCGTGGAGAAGAACACCGGGGAGAACACCGCGGCCCTGGCGCGAGCCGCCGTGAGGCGGTCCGACGGCCAGGGCCGTGTTCATCGTCGGTCTCGCGGGCCGTCGCAGGTGTCATGCTCCCCGAGCAAGCTCAAATAGGGCCCGGCTCCACCACTTCTGGTTTAGATCGGGATCAACCGACGATTTTCTTCAGTTCCTCACCGAGGGCGCTTGCCTCGTCCGCCGAGAGCTCGACGACAAGGCGGCCGCCACCCTCCAGGGGAACCCGCATGACGATCCCCCTGCCTTCCTTGACGACCTCCAGCGGACCATCACCGGTCCTCGGCTTCATAGCCGCCATGCGTGTATCCCTTCCTGCTTCGGGCTCCGGATCTCCGACTGACCCGAGGGTGGCCGACGCATTCACGTCTTCTGTGATGTCCTATTATCCCGCCTCCGCACGGAGAATGGGAACGATCAGTCTTAGCGTCGGCTCATCCGGCGATCAAGACCGTTGTCCGAGACCCCTCAGACGGCCAAACTTGTCCTCGTGAACGCCCGCGCCGCTCTCTTCGATCTGTACGGGGACCACCTCAGGTCCCGAGGCGGTCGCGCGTCCGTGGCCGCCCTCGTCCGTCTCCTCGCCCCGCTGGACATCGCGGCCCCCGCCGTGCGCACCGCCGTATCGCGGATGGTGCGGCAGGGCTGGCTCGCGCCCGCCCGGCTGCCCAGGGGCCCCGGCTACGAGGTCACCCCCAAGTGCGTGCACCGCCTCGACGAGGCCGCACTGAGAATTTACCGAGTCGGGACGATCACATGGAACGGCCGGTGGCACATCCTCGTGGTGGAACCCGTGCGCGAGCGCTCCAGGCGGGAGCGCCTGCGCTCCGATCTGGCCTTCATCGGGTACGCGCCCCTGTCGGAGACGACCTGGATCGGGCCGCGGCCCTCCCCCGAGCTGGACGCGATCTTCGACGGCGAGGGCCTCGCCGCCGACCGGTTCGACGCGGTGCTCGACGGTGACCCCGCCGCGCTGGTCGCCAGGACCTGGGATCTGGACGGCATCGGGGCCGCCTACGAGGAGTGGATGGCCCAGGCGATGGACCTGGTCGGCGCGCTGCCCGACAACGCGAGCGGCGACCAGGTGTTCGCCACCCGGAGCAGGCTGCTGCACGGCTGGCGCAACTTCCTGTTCCGCGATCCCGGGCTCCCCGCGGAGCTCCTGCCGCGGGGCTGGCCGGGGGAGAAGGCCAGGATCTACTTCGAGCGCGAGGCCGGACGGCTGCTCCCGGCCGCCGCCGCCTTCGTCGACCGCCACCTTGGCGAGGCGTAGCGGAAGCCGCCGTCCGTGAGAGCCGCCACGAAGGTCACCGTGAAGATCGGCGCAGAAGCCGCCGTGAAAGTCGCGGTGAAGGTCACCGTGAACAGAACGAGGCCCCGGAGCCGTTGGCGGAGCCGTGCGGGCAGGGGCTTCCGGAAGGAGCACCCGTTGAACGACGTCCTCTACTCCGTCGACGATGCCGTCGCCACCATCGTCCTCAACCGGCCGGAGGCGATGAACTCGCTGACGGTCCGGGCGAAGACCGCCCTGCTGGAGGCGCTGACCTCGGCGGCGCAGGCGTCCTCCGTGCGGGCGGTGCTCCTTCCGGGTCGGGGAGGGCGTTCTGCGCCGGCCAGGACCTGACAGAGCACGCCGCGAACCTGGAGGCGGGCCGGGGGCTGGACGAGACCGTACGCGCGCACTACAACCCGATCGTCCGGACGATCACCGAGATGGGCAAGCCTGTCGTCGCGGCGGTGAACGGCGCCGCCGCGGGCGCGGGCGCCTCCCTGGCCTTCGCGTGCGACCTGCGGATCGCCGCGGAGAGGGCCAGATTCGCGATGGCCTTCTCGGGGATCGCCCTGGCCCCCGACTCGGGCGCCTCCTGGACCCTCCAGCGTCTGGTCGGCACGGCCCGCGCGGCCGAGCTCCTGCTGCTCGGCGAGCCCTTCGGCGCGGATCGCGCCCTCGAACTCGGGATCGTCTCCCAGGTCGTCCCCGCCGACGAGCTGGACACCGCCGCCCGCGCCCTGGCCGTACGGCTGGCGCGGGGTCCCACGAGCGCCTACGCGGCGACCAAGCGCGCCCTGCGGTTCGCCGCGACCAGTTCCCTGGCCGAGGCGCTGGAGCTGGAAGCCGACCTCCAGAACGCCTGCGCCAAGACCGGCGATCATCTGAACGCGACCCGCGCCTTCCTCGCCAAGGAGCGCCCCGTCTTCGAGGGCCGCTGACTTCGAGGGCCGCGGATTTCCAGAGCCACCGACTTCGAGGGCCTCCGACTTCGAGGATCACGGGACGCGGGGACCGTGGAACGCGGGAATCACCCGCTTCCGGGGCCGCCGGCGGCTTCGGGAGGCCGCTCGCGGAAGGGGAGGGACGTCAGGCCCCGCGTGCCCAGCAGTCGGCCAGGTGATCGTTGACCAGGCCGATGGCCTGCATCAGCGCGTAGGCGGTGGTCGGGCCGATGAAACGGAAGCCATGCGCCTTGAGTTCCTTGGCCAGGGCTTTGGAACCGGCGGTCTGGGCGGGCACGTCCGCCAGGGTCTTCGGGACGGGCGCGCCGGGGTCCGCGTGCTTCCAGACGAGGTCGGACAGGCCGACGCCGAGCGCGGCCCGTGCGTTGGCGATCGTCGCCTCGATCTTGGCCCGGTTGCGGACGATGCCCGCGTCGCCGAGCAGGCGGGCGACGTCCTCGTCGCCGAACGCGGCCACGGCCGGGATGGAGAACCCCGCGAAGGCAGCGCGGAAGTTCTCCCGCTTGCGCAGGATGGTGATCCACGACAGGCCGGACTGGAACGACTCCAGCGCGATCCGCTCGAACACCCGGTCGTCACCGGTGACCGGACGGCCCCACTCCTCGTCGTGGTAGGCGACGTAGTCGGGGGCCGAGGTCGCCCAGCCGCAGCGCACGAGCTCCACGGATTCCACGGGCTCTGTGGGCTCCACGGGCTCTGTGGGTTCCGTGGGGGCCACGGCCCGCGAGGTCTCGGTCACCGGGGGTCCTCGGTCTCCCGCCGCTCCCCCGTACGGAGGCCGACGGAACCGGGAGACGACTCCTTCGAGTCCGAAGCCCCGGACGAGGAGGGCTGGGAGGACGAATCCGGCACCTGGGACGGCTCGGACGGCCTGGCGAACCGCGACACGCCGGGCGGCTCGGACGCCTCAGCGGCCTGGGTAAGCTCCTCCGGCTCGGAGGACTCGGCGGAGGCGGAGGACTCGGCGGAGGCGGAGGACTCGGCGGAGGCGGAGGACTCGGCGGAGGAGTCTGCAGGCTCGGCGGAGGCGGAGGACTTGGCAGGCTCGGCAGGCTCGGAGGAGTCGGCGGGCTTGGCGAACTCAGAGAAGTCGGCGGGCTTGGCGGGCTCGGCCTGCGACCCGCTGGAGAGCTCCTCGCGCGCCCCCGACCCGTCCTCGCCGGAGGACCCGGGCGGCGTCTCGCGCCCGGTGCGTGAAACGACCGACGACCCGCCGGACAGCTCCTCGGACGCCCCGAACCCGTCCCCGCCGGGAAGCTCGTACGGTGCCTCGGGCCCGCGCGTAGGGGTGCCGGGGTTGAGCTCGTGGCGGGCCTGGAGCCTGCCGGCGAGCAGCTCCGACACCCGCTGCTCCAGCACGGCGATCCTGGTGTCGCGCTCGCTCAGGGCCCCGGCGACCCGGTTCAGCGTCTCGTCCACGCTCTGCGTGTTGTATCCGACGAGGCTCACCGGGAGCTGAAGGGCCATGAAGTCGACCGCGCCGAGCTGACCCGCCTGGGGCAGGTTCAGCGGGGGCACGTCGGGGGCGAACTCACTCAGCTCACCTCCCCGGCCCATGGCGACCACCGTGACACCGGCGATAACGGCTACGGCAGCGAGAGCTAATACGACCAGCACATACGAATCGTGCCACATCTGTGCTGACCTAGGATCGGATCATGACGTCCTCCCCGGCCTGAAGGCCGGGAATCCCAGCGCCCGGCCTCAGGCCGGGTCCGTCGGATCGCGGTTCATCGGCCGGGTAGCCTCGAAGCCTCCCCGCGCGGACACCGCGCACCCCGCCGCGTTCGGAGAAACATGTCCCATCTGGTCATCGCGGAACACCCCGCCCCCACCGGGCCGGCCTCACGCGCCGGGAGACGTCTTTCTCCCGCTCCGGAGGATTGGGCGTCCGCCCTGGATGTCCGGTGACGGCCTTCGTCGTGCTCCGCCCCGGTGATCGGGGCGAACCCGGATGGGTCGAGGCCCGTTCGGTCGGGGAGGTCGAGGAACTCGTCCGTGCCGGGCACACCGTGGTCGTCACCCCCGCCCGGCTGGCCGCCGTCACCTCCCCCGTCCCGCTCACCGCGCCGGCCGGGGAGGCCGAAAACCCCGAAAACCCCGGGGACACCGGGGACACCGGGGACACCGGGGACACCGGGGACACCGCCGCGAGAGAGCGGGACGCCGAGGCCGCGGAGCTCACCGCGGCCTCGATCTGCGCCTGGGCCGGTGCCCGCGTCTTCCGTACGGACCGCACCGAACAGGTGCGGCTCGCGGTCGAGATGACGGACTCCCTCGCCGGGCGGCGCCCGCCCGCGCTAACCCGCCGTGGCCTCGCCTAGTTCCTCCGCGCTCGGCTCCAGGTGCCTGGTCGACTTCTCCAGCAGCCGGAACGCCTCGTCGACCGTGGTGGTCCAGGAGATGGCGTCGAAGACGTTCGGACGGGTGAAGCCCGCCTCGTCCATGCCCTCGACCAGTTCCCGCAGCGGCGCGTAGATCCCCCAGGGGTCGAGGACCACCAGCGGCTTGTCGTGCAGGCCCAGCGTGCGGGACGTCCAGATCTCGAACAGCTCCTCCAGCGTCCCGATGCCGCCGGGCAGCACCAGGAAGGCGTCGGAGCGGGCGTCCATCACGCCCTTGCGCTCGCGCATGTCGGTGGTGACCACCAGCTCGTCGGCCTCTTCGTCCGCGAGCTCGATGTCCACCAGCGACTGGGGGATCACCCCGATGGTGCGGGCGCCGCCCGCGCGGGCCGCGCGGGCCACGGCTCCCATGCAGGAGACCCTGGCCCCACCGCTCACCAGGCCGTGCCCGCGCCTGGCGAGCTCGGTGCCGACCTGCTCCGCCAGTTCCGGATACTTCTTGTCGATCTTCTGACTCGATGCGAGGAATACACAAATGAACACGCACTGACCCTATTCGGCATCGCCGACCGTGGTCATGACCGCCTTCCGCTCGCCTTCCAGTTGACCGCCCCTCTTGTTGTCGGCCTCCGTGATGATCCGGACCGCCTCGTCCACGTCGTCGGTGACGTGAATGAGATCCACATCCGCCGGAGAGATCTTGCCCGTCCCCACGAGGGTGTTCTTGATCCAGTCGATCAGGCCGCCCCAGAACTCCGTCCCCATCAGCACCACGGGGAAAGAGGTGACCTTCTGGGTCTGGACCAGGGTGAGCGCCTCGAAGAGCTCGTCCATGGTGCCGAAACCGCCGGGCAGCGTGACGAATCCGCAGGAGTACTTCACGAACATGGTCTTGCGGACGAAGAAGTAGCGGAACTCGATGCCGAGGTCGACGTACTCGTTCATGCTCTGCTCGAAGGGCAGCTCGATGCCCAGGCCCACCGAGATGCCGTCCGCCTCCACGGCCCCTTTGTTGGCGGCCTCCATGCAGCCGGGGCCGCCACCGGTGATCACGGCGTAGCCCGCCTCGGACAGCTTCCGGCCCAGCTGGATCCCCATCTCGTACTCGGGGCTGTCCACGGGGGTGCGCGCGGATCCGAAGACGGTCACCGCCTGGGGCAGTTCGGCGAGCTGGCCGAAGCCCTCCACGAACTCGGCCTGGATGCGCAGCACCCGCCACGGATCCATGTGCAGCCAGTCGGCCGGACCCCTTCGATCAAGAAGCCGCTGGTCGTGGGTGGAGTCGGAGACGAGATCGCCGCGAACCACGGCGGCTCCCTGGCGACGTTCCGGACGTGTTTTCTTCATGCGGGTCACCGTAGCGCCGTCCCATAAAAATCTTGAAAAATCTCTACGAAAACATGGAACCGGACTTTGAACAGTGCGCGTCTAACTGCCGAGGGTGCTGCTCGGGACTGAAAGTGGCTTTCCCCGCCAAATGGCCGGCGAGGAAAGCCACTTTCATTTGTGCCCCGCCCCTCCCGCCCCTCCCGCCCCTCCCGGCTCTCGCGCGTCGAGGCCCGCGCCCGCCGCGAACAGGCACACCGGCCTCTTTCAGGACAGCCAGCCGAGCATTCCGCGCTCGCAGTCGGCGATCTTCTTCAACGAGACGAACTCGTCCTTCTGGTGCGCCAGATTCGGATCGCCGGGACCGTAGTTGACCGCGGGCACGCCCAGGCCGGAGAAGAGCGAGACGTCGGTCCAGCCGAGCTTGGCCCGCGGCGTGCCGCCGACGGCGTGGACGAAGGCCAGCGCCGTCGGATGGGTCAGGCCGGGCCGCGCGGCGGGGGCGGCGTCGGTGAAGCGGACCTCGTACCCCTCGAACACCTCGCTCACATGGGCGCGCGCGTCGTCCAGCGACAGGTCGGGGGCGAAGCGGTAGTTCACGGTCACCACGCACTCGTCCGGGATCACGTTGCCCGCGACGCCGCCGCCGATGCCCACCGCGTTCAGGCCCTCGTGGTACTCCAGCCCGTCCACGACGGGAAGCCTGGCCTCGTA
Organism: Streptosporangium sp. NBC_01469; assembly: GCF_036227305.1. NCBI lineage: Bacteria > Bacillati > Actinomycetota > Actinomycetes > Streptosporangiales > Streptosporangiaceae > Streptosporangium > Streptosporangium sp. NBC_01469. The sequence continues at coordinate 124,726 of NZ_CP109465.1, forward strand.
GGCGTTCAGGATCGCGAGCACCGGCTGGGCGGCGTGGATGGCGTTGACCCCGAACCAGGACCTGGCACTGTGCGACCGCTTGCCCCGGATGACGACCTGGGCCCGGAGCGTGCCCTGACAGCCGCCCTCGATCACGCCGTCGGTGGGCTCCATGAGCACCGCGAAGTCCCCGGCGAGCCAGTCGGGATGCCTGCGGCTGAGCCGGAGCAGGCCGTTGCGCTCGGACTCGATCTCCTCGCAGTCGTAGAAGACGTAGGTCACGTCCCTGCTGGGCTCGGAAAGAGCGGCCGCCAGTTTCAGGGCGACCGCGACACCGGCCTTCATGTCCGAGGTGCCGCAGCCGTACAGCCGATCGCCCTCGACCCGGCTGGGCAGGTTGCCGACGACGGGGACGGTGTCGAGGTGTCCGGCGATCACCACCCGCTCGCCGCGGCCCAGGCGGGTGCGGGCCACGATCGACTCGCCGTCGCGCTCGACGGCCAGGTGCCGGAGCGGACGCAGTGCCTCCTCCACGGCGTCGGCCAGGGCCTTCTCGCCGCCGCTGACCGACTCGACGTCCACGATCCGGGCGGTGAGCTCCCCGACATCCTGTGTGAGGTCCAGACGCGTACTCATGCCCGCGACCCTAGTGCCCGCACGGGATCCGGCCGAGTCCGGCCTCGCGAGAAACCCGCCCGTTATGTGCTTAATTCGACCGATCTAGACCCGTCCATCCTCAGGAGAATCCAACGATCCCGGCCCTGCCGTACCTTCGCCGAGTCCGACCGGCCCCGGCCCCGGCCGCACACTCGCGGGATTCGATCGGTCCGGCCACCGACGCCCCTATCCGTGCAGGATCCGGTCGAGTTCGGCCCTGCCGGGCCTGTGGCCCTCCGCCAGGCGCTCGAGCACCAGGACGCAGCTCAGGCCGAAGGCGCCGCCGGGAAACTCGCGCCGGTGGGTGCCTCCGGTCGCCACGCACCAGCCGGGGACGCGCCCGCGGTCCAGTTCCTCGCCCGTCCGCGCGTCGACGACCGGGGTCGAGGCCGACAGGATCGTCCCGGCGGCGATCACGGCGCCCCGGCCCACGCGGGCCCCGTCGGTGATCACGGCCCGGCCGCCGATCAGCGCGCCGTCCTCGACGATCGCGGGCACCGCCCGGGGCGGCTCCCCAATGGCGCGGGAGTCCTCCGCGCCGTCCCGGCCGCCGGTCTCCCCGACGCCCGCTCCCCCGGACAGGTGGACGTTCCTGCCGATCTGGGCGCACGAGCCGATCGAGGCCCACGTGCCCACCGTGCTGCCCTCGTCCACGTGGGCTCCGATGTCGACGAACGAGGGCATCAACACGACGCCCGGCGCCAGGTAGGAGCCCCAGCGGGCGATCGCCCCCGGCACGACGCGTACCCCCTCGACGGAGGTCTTCAGCGGGACCCGGTCGTGATGGTGGAAGTCGCCCACCTGGGACCTGGCCGCGCCGAGCACCCGGAACGCGAGCATGACGGCCCGCCGGGCGCGCTCGTCCACGACCACCTCGCCGGTACGGGAGACCTCGGCCACCCGGGCCTTGCCGCTGTCGAGCATGTCCACCGCGCTCACGACGACGGCGCGCGCCTCGGTGTCGGCGGGACTCAACTCGGCCCTGCGCCACCACAGCTCGTCGACGGCCGCGGGCAGCGGGCTGGCATCGCTCTGGATCATGGCCCGGAGCCTACGTTCACGACGTTCCGCCAACCCGCGCAATCGCTGGGGACCTGTAGGTTCTTGACCGTGCCAGGGCGCTTCTCAAAAGGGGTTATCGCGATCATCGCGATCGTGACCGTGCTCGCGGTGGCCATCACCGTGGGTCTCTTCAGCTTGCTCAGGAGGGTGGCACCGCTGGTCGACCTCGGCGAGGGATGCAAGATCACGACACCGGAGGGCTCGCTGGACCTGGACATCGAACAGGCGAAGGTGGCGGCGGTCATCGCGGCCGTGGCGGCCCGCAGGAAACTGCCCGAGCGGGCCGTGGTGATCGCCTACGCCACCGGCATCCAGGAGTCCAAGCTGGAGAACCTGAGGGGCGGCGACCGCGACTCGGTCGGCGTGTTCCAGCAGCGCCCCTCCCAGGGGTGGGGCAGGCCCGAGCAGCTCATCGACCCCGTCTACGCCTCGGGGAAGTTCTTCACCGCGCTGGTGAAGGTGAAGAACTACCGGAAACTGCCGCTCCACGAGGCGGCCCAGGAGGTGCAGCGCTCGGCCGACGGGACGGCGTACGCCCAGCACGAGGACGACGGGAAGATCCTCGCCGCGGCGTTCACCGGGCGCGTGCCCAAGGCGGTGCACTGCTGGTTTCCCGCCCCGACAGGCAAGACCCCTCTCCCCGACGCGCGCGGGGCGGAGCGCAGGCTCGCCAGGGCGCTCGGACCGGGCGACACCTTCGAGGCACCCTCGCGCAGGCGCGGCTGGCTGGTGGCGGCCTGGTCGATCGCCCACGCCAAGACGTTCGGGCTCGCCAGGATCCGCTACGACGGCCAGTCGTGGGTGGCCGCGAAAAGTCACGACGGCTGGAAGGCCGACCCGAAATCCTCCGTCAAGAAGGTCGAGTTGTCCTAGCCGCCCTTCTTCTTCTCGATCCTGATCGTCCCGGGGGCCAGGGACTGGGCGTGGGAGGCGCTCCAGCGCTTGCCCTGGAGGCGTTCGAAGCTGAGCAGGCGGCCGTCGGCGGCCCGGTAGTCGGCGAAGTCGAGCAGGCCCCGCTCGGGCATCGAGGTGACGCCCTCCCCGCGGAAGGCCGCGGTGCCCCGGTCGACGGGGAAGAAGTCGACCCCCTCGACGCTCAGCGTGGCCTTGGCGGGGATCATGCCCTCCGTGGGCACCGGCGTCCACAGCAGCACCTCCAGGTGCGGCGGATCACCGGCGGCCAGGCCGGCGCGCATCTGGATCGACAGCCACTGGTAGCGGCGGGTGCCGTCGTCGAGGAGGTATTCGGTCCACTGGCTGCCCTGCCACGACAGGTACAGGGCGCCGAGGACCCTGCTGCGGACCCCCCGGCACTCGATCGTGTCGCCGACCTTGATCGTGCGAGGGTCGGGGTAGTCGATGCCGACATGGCCCGTGGACGGTTGGGCCGGCGGCTGCGCGGCCTCAACCGAGGGGAGGGGGGTCTCGCCGGAACGCTCGGACTCGCCGGCCTCCGTGTCCTGACGCGTCGTCGCGAAGAACGCGACGAACAGCAGGACGAGCGTGGCCACACTCAGTCCGAGTATCACGGCGACCTCGGGGGTCATGCCGCGCGATCCTACTGGAGGCGGCGCACCGCCGCACCGACGCGTTCGTCGCCGGCCGTCATGGCGATCCTGATGTGCCGGTCGCCCGCGGTCCCGTAGAAGTCACCGGGCGCCACCAGGATTCCCCTGTCGGCCAGCGCGCGGACCTGGTCCCAGCAGCCCGCCCCGTTGGACGCCCACAGGTACAGGCCCGCGGTGGAGTGCTCGATCTTCCAGCCGGCCGCCTCCAGGGCGGGACGGAGCGCCGCGCGGCGGGCGGCGTAGCGGGCCCGCTGCTCGTCGGCGTGCTCGTCGTCGTCCAGGGCGACGGCCATCGCCGCCTGGACCGGCGCGGGCATGATCATGCCGGCGTGCTTGCGTATCTCCAGCAGCCGCTTGACCAGCACGGGGTCGCCCGCGACGAATCCAGCACGGTAACCGGCCAGGTTGGAGCGCTTGGACAGCGAGTGCACCGCGAGCAGGCCCTCGTGCGAGCCGCCGCAGACGTCCGGGTGCAGGATCGAGACCGGCCGCTCCTCCCAGCCCAGCTCGATGTAGCACTCGTCGGAGGCCACGACCGCGCCGTGCTCGCGCGCCCACGAGACGACCTTGCGCAGGTGCTCGGCGGGCAGCACCCTACCGGTCGGGTTGGACGGGGAGTTCACCCAGACCAGCGGCACCCGCTCGGGCCCGAGCCCGAGCAGCCCGTCGGTGGCGTACGGCTCGGCGCCCGCGATGCGCGCTCCCACGTCGTAGGTGGGGTAGGCCAGCTCGGGGAGGATCACCCGCTGCCCGGGGCCGACGCCGAGCAGCGTCGGCAGCCAGGCCACGAACTCCTTGGAACCGATCAGCGGCAGCACGTTCGCCTGGTCGAGGATCACGCCGTGCCTGCGCCGCAGCCACCCGGCGGCGGCCGAGCGGAGGCGCTCGGTGCCGTACGTCAGCGGGTATCCGGGACTGTCCGAGGCGTCCGCGAGAGCCTGCCGCACGACGGCGGGCACCGGGTCGACGGGCGTGCCCACCGAAAGGTCGACGATCCCGTCGGGGTGCGACGCCGCGAGCTCCTTCAGCGGCGTGAGCCGGTCCCACGGGAAGTCCGGCAGACCGTTCATCGGGGCCTCACCGAAACACTCGGGGCCTGCGACCGGTCGGAAATGGCGTTCATGGTGATCAGCCGTCGTCCTTCACTGGAACGGGTCTGCCGATGACGATGCGAGGGGACGGCCGTCGTGACCGTCCCCTCCGGCACCGGCTCCTAGTGGCTCTCGGCCTGCGGGGGCAGGACCGCGACGACCGGGTGGTCCTTCTCGATCTTGCCGACCTTGGAGGCGCCGCCGGGCGATCCCAGGTCCTCGAAGAAGTCCACGTTCGCCTTGTAGAAGTCCTTCCACTGCTCGGGAAGGTCGTCCTCGTAGAAGATGGCCTCTACCGGACAGACCGGTTCGCACGCGCCGCAGTCGACGCATTCGTCGGGGTGGATGTAGAGCATCCGCTCACCCTCGTAGATGCAATCGACGGGGCACTCCTCGATGCACGCCTTGTCCAGGACGTCCACGCAAGGCTGCGCGATGACGTAGGTCACCTCGGGCTCCTTCTTCTTTACGCACCTAGGCACGACTTCGACCGCGAGTTGCTAAGCCCTAGTATTGCCGTGCCCGCCATGTGTCTGAAACGGGAGGGGGCAAAAGCCGGTGGTCTTTGGTTTCAGCGCTCGCCTGAACATCACCATAACCCCTTCCGACGTGGGCAAAAGAGTCACCACTCGGAGAAGGGTTCCCGAGGGATTCCGCGACGCGGTGGGTGAGCTGGAGTTCTGGCGGGACGGCGTGCTCGGTGTGCGCAGGCGAAACGGCACCCTGGTCGAGATCGACGAGGAGACGCTCGCCGCGGCGAAGGTCGTCCCGGAGTCCCCGCGCCCGCGCGCGTGAATCCGTTAAGAGCCCCGCACCCGCGTGGACGACCCCTGAACGGGCTTTGGGCGCCCGCCGGGTAAGCGACTCGCCAAGACACGTGTAAGCCGTTCGTTAAGAAGGGTCGCGCCTGCTCGACCAGACGAATCGCAGCGGAGAGTATTCCGTTCGTGACCGTACGTACCAGCGCCGCAGCCGCCGTGATCCTCACGGCCACGATCGCCGGATGTGGCGCCCCGGCTCCTCAGAACGTCCAATTTCCGCCCCTCAACCCGCAGGCGGCCTCCCTGAAGGAGGGCTTCTCGACGATGGAGCGCCTCGTCGAGGCCGCCAGGAAGGAGGGGGCACTCACGGTGATCGCGCTACCGCGCGACTGGGTGAACTACGGCGAGATCATCGACACCTTCTCCGAGGAATACGGGATCAAGGTCCACCAGCTGGAGCCCGACGCCAGCAGCGCCAGGGAGATCGCGGCCGCGGCCGCGCTCAAACCGGACGTGTTCGACCTGAGCATGGACGTCGCCGCCGCCAAGGCCACCCTCTTCGCCCCGTACAGGGTCCAGGGCTGGCAGGACATCCCCGACCGCCTGAAGGACCACAGGGGCTTCTGGTACGCCGGATACGGCGGCTACATGTCCATCGGCTACGACCCGAGCAAGGTCACGGCCCCCGTGTCCTTCTCCGACCTGCTCAAGCCGCGCCACAGCGTCTCGCTGCCCGGCGATCCCCGAGAGGTGTCCGCGGCCTTCAACGGGGTGATGGCCGTCTCCCTCAGGGGCGGCGAGGCGAGGGCCGAGCGGGGCGTGGAGTTCTTCCACCGCCTCAAGAACGCCGGCAACCTCGCGGCCACCCCCAAGGCGGCCTCGGTCCTCGTCGACTGGGACTACCACAACGCCGAGCGGGCCGCCGTGGACAAGACGTGGAAGGTCACGATTCCCGGCGACGCGGTGCTCGGCGCCTACTACGTCCAGGCCATCAACAGGCAGGCCCCGCACCCGGCCGCGGCCCGGCTCTGGCAGGAGTTCCTGTTCTCCGACAAGGGACAGAACCTGTTCCTGAAGGGATATGCCCGGCCCGTCAGGATGGAGGCCCTCCAGATGCGCGGCACCCTCGACCACGAGCTGGCCGCGAAGCTCCCCGCCACCAGCGCGAGGCCCGTGATCCTCTCCATCCCGGAGATCGACAGGGCCAGGGCCTACCTCCAGCGGGAGTGGGCCAAGAAGGTGAGATGAGCCTGAGGCTGCCGAGACTGATATGTCGCGACTTCCCAGAGGCTCTAAAGTGTCTGGAGAGTACCGATAAGAGGCCTCGCGTCTCAGAATGTGAGCTGATCGTCTTGCGATACGACACCCCGAGCTTGATGAGGTGGAACGCTCGCGCCTATGACAGCAGCTTTGGGTACGTTTCAGCACACGGCGCCCCCCTGGTCGAGCTTCTCGACCCGCAGCCGGGGGAGCGCATCGTGGATCTCGGCTGTGGCACCGGGGTGCTGACGGCCGAGATCACCTCCCGGGGCGCCCGCGTCCTGGGGATCGACGGATCGCAGGCGATGATCGAGAAGGCCCTGGCGCAGCATCCGGGGCTGGACTTCATCGTCGGCGACGGCCGCAACTTCACGGTCGCCCAGCCGTGCGACGCGGTCTTCTCCAACGCCGCCCTGCACTGGATGGGCCAGGAGCCGGACGCGGTGATCACCAGCGTCCGCGAGGCCCTCACGCCGGGCGGGCGGTTCGTGGCCGAGATGGGCGGCGCGGGCAACTGCGCCGCTCTGACGGCGGCACTGTCCACCGCCTGGCGGGAGTACGGGCTGCCCGAGCCCGGCCTGCCCTGGTACTTTCCCACCCCCGCCGAATACGCCACGCGGCTGGAGAAGGGCGGCTTCACCGTCCGCCTGCTGGAATACTTCGACCGGCCGACCCCGCTCGACGAGTGCCCCGGCGGGGCGGCCGACTGGGTGCGGATGTTCGCGGGTTCGCTGCTCAAGGAGGTGCCCGCGGAGATGGTCGACCCACTGCTCCGCCGGGTGAACGAGCTGGCCGCCCCCGCCCTACGGCGGGAGACCGGCTGGATGGCCGACTACGTGAGACTGCGGTTCGCGGCCGTACGCCGCTGAATCGCCCCAATGCGCCGGGGCGATTTGCCAGACTATGGTCTGTTCCATGAGTCTCGTTCCCCGGCCACATGGAGTGACTCGGGCGGCTTGAGGGGCTGGTGAAGGGAACGGATGAACTTCTGTCTGAGTGACCTCGTGCCGCCGCTGCGCTGGAGCGACGCGGCCACGATCCCACTTCTGCGCGAACAGCCCGACCTACCGGACGCTTGGTGGCGAAGCCTGCCGATGGCCCGCGTGCTCGCCGTGCTGGGCCCGGAGAGGCTCGCCGACATCCTCGCCTCGGTCGCCCTGAACCACTGGCCGGCCGCCGCCGTGGGTGACGTGCTTCCCGCCCTGCACGTCCTGGACCCGGACGACGCGGACGAGCCCTACACGGCCATCGCCCTCGACCGCGCCGGGTCCTGGCCGGCCCTTCTCTCGCTGACCGGCCACGACCTGCGCGACCAGCCGTTCATCCAGCCGGTCCCCCTGCTGCACGCGCTCTTCACCGCGGTCTTCACCCGCCTGGCGGCCCCCGCTCCCGCCCACTCGGTCCCGCCGCCGGCGCACGCGGCCGAGGCCTCCCGGGCACCCGCGTCCTCCCCCGAGCCGGTGGCCTCCCTCGTGCCCGTCGCGAGCGGATCCACCGCGAGCGAGTCCGCCGCCGGGGACCTCCCGGTGCCGGACGCCCCGCCCGCCGTGGCGGACCTCCACGCCGGGGACGCTCCCGGGCCGGAGCCCGAGGCCCTCGCGGAGCCGGTGGTTCTGCCGAAGCGCAAGGCCCTGCGGGAACGCGACGCCGTACCGGTGCCCGACGCCCGTCGCGCGACGGACGGCGGTTCCGAGGAGCCCCCCGGATCGCTCTTCCAGCCCGCCTCGGCGAGGAAGAACCGGCCGGCGAGCTCCTCCGCGCGGGAAGTGCGGGAAGTGCGGGAAGTGCGGGAAGACAGGCTCGCGACCACCCCCGAGAAGGCGGACGCCGCCGGATCCGGCCACCGGGACATCCCGGTGGCGGGGGTTCGCGCCGAGGGCGCGCCCGGCCTCCTCCCCCGGCCGGTGCCGTGGACCGATCAGGCGGAGCCCGCCGAGGCCGAACCCGCCTCCGAGGCCGGTCACGCGGGAGCGGAAGACGTCCCCAAGGCCGGACCCGCCGGAGCAGGGGCCGTCCAGGAAGCCGGAGCGGAGCCTGCCCTCGAGGCCGGACCCGCCGAGGCCCTCCCAGGAGCCGGGGCGGAGCCGGTCGAGGCCGGACCCGCGATCTCGGAAGCCGGACCCGCCGAGGCGGAACCCGTCTTCGAGGCAGGGCCCGGCGAGGCGGAACCCGCCGACGAGGCAGGACCCGTGGAAGCCGGAGCCGAGCCCGTCGCCAACCCCCGGGACGACTCCGGAGACGACCGCGGGCACGACCCCGCACCCGCACCCGCCGACGCCCCCGAGCCGGTCGCGGAGAGCGACGAGGACGACGAGGCCGACGAGGCCGACGAGGCCGGGCCGCCGGTGCCGAAGAGCCTGCACTCGCTGGTGGACGGCGTCTTCGCCAACGTGGAGGACAAGCGCTGGGCGGTGGCGCAGAACAGGCTGTTCAGCGACGCCCCCGCGACCGTGGAGGCGCTGGCCAAGCTCTTCGCGGTGTCCCCGGAGGTCATCCGCGACCTCGAGACCGACCTGCGCCGGGAGCTCGCCGAATGGCTCTCCTCCGACGAGGCCGCCCCGTACCGGGAGCACCTGGAGGAGATGAAGGGGATCCTCGGCAAGGCCGCGCCGAGGGAGCGGCTGGTCGACGCGGCCGAATGGCACACCCGGGAACTGCACTCCCTCGACGTACCGGCCTGGCAGTTCGTGCTGGCCACCCTCCCCGGCTACCACCTGGTCGACGAGTGGCTGGTGGAGGGCGACATCACCGAGCTGCGCCACCGCACCCGCGACATGATCAGCGGCGCCAAGCCGCCGCTCACCATCAACAAGGCCCTCGACATGGTCTCCTCGCTGGGCATCCATCCCGAGGTGTCCAAGGAGTGGCTGGAGAACGTCCCGCAGCTGCGCATCCTCGGCGCGGGCGAGCGGCCTCCCCAGCGCTCGAACGGCGCCCCGGCCCTGACCGCGGAGAAGCCCGCCGACGGGGTCGGCGGGCCGCAGAACGGCGGGGAGGCCGGACAGGAACCGAAGAAGGCCCCGTTCCGCCCGCTGAAGGACGTCTCGCTGACCAGGCGCTGCTTCCGGCAGCCCGACGGCCGCTGGTGGCTGAGGATCGACGTCACCGGGGAACACCTCGGGGGCGCCGAGTGCCCGCTGCCCAGCGGGTTCGCCGCCTACCTCGGGATGTCGCCCGGTGACGGCCGCACGGTCAGCAGCGCGGTCGGGGAGCTGGTCCTCAGCTGGCACGACAGGCCCGTGCTGGAGTCGCTCATGACGCTCCTGGAGGACGTGGGCGCCAAGGAGGGCAGCCACCTGTTCCTGACCCTGTCGGACGAGGGGGTCCTGCGGGCCAGGCACCTGCCGGCCGCGGGCGAGGAGGTGGAGATCACGGCGCGGGCGCTGCGGCTGGTCGGCTACACCGCGACGGGCGGCACCGCTGAGCAGGCCAGGCGGGTCATCGCCACCCGGGTCGGCATGACGGGACCCGTGGGCACCCCCGAGCTCCTCACCCGGCTGCGGGAACGCGGGGACCGCGATCTCCTGTCTCTGTTGGCCTGATTCATGCCCCGCCTCGCCATCTCCCCGGACTTCCCCGTCGAACTCGGCGCCCTGGCCCAGCCGGTGCGCCGGGACGTCGTGGTCTCGGCGCGCAGGTTCCTGCAGAACGTGGCGGGCGCTCCGCACCCCGAGCGGGTCAGGGGGGCGCGGGACCCCCGGGTGGCCACCCTGAGGCTGGCCGACCGGCACCGGGGCGTCGTGGTCAAGCAGCGGGACGTCTACTGGCTGCTGACCGTGCTGCCGGACGCGGAGGCGTGGGCGTACGCGCAGCGCTACCGGTTCGGCGTCAACACGGCGCTGGGCGTGGTCGAGATGTGGGACGCCGAGGCGCTGGACCGGGTGCGGCCCGCGGTGCGCCGGGCGGCCGAGGCGTCCGCGACGCGGCTGTTCTCCGACATCTGCGACAGCGACCTGGCCGAGCTGGGGGTCGACGGCCGCTTCCTGCCGCTGATCAGGCAGATCACCGACCAGCTCACCCTGGAGGCGCTCGAACCGCTGCTGCCCCCGACGCAGTACGAGCCGCTGGCTGCGCTCGCCAGGGGCGATTCGATGGCCGGGGCCTGGCGGGAGCTGGAGAACTGCCGCGCCGTCACCGCGGACCCCGAGCCGATCAATCCCGAGGACTTCGGCGCCGCGCTCCTGCGCAGCCCGGACCGCGCCGTCTTCACCGACGACCCGCGCGAGCTGAACCGCGTGCTCGACGCGCCCGGCTGGTGCGTGTTCCTGCACCCGCCGCAGCACCGGCTGGCGTACTGGGAGTCCTACCAGCAGCCGACGCTGGTCACCGGCGGCGCGGGCACCGGAAAGACGCTCGTCGCCCTGCACCGGGCCGCCTTCCTGGCCAGGCGCGCGAGCGGGCAGATCCTGCTCGTCACCTTCTCCCAGGGGCTGAGCGCCGAGCTCGCGACCAGGCTCGACCAGCTGATCGAGGACGAGGTGATCCGCAAGCGGATCGAGGTCGGCAACGTGGACCGGCTGGCCCACCGCATCGTCGCCGAGGCCGAGGGGCGCCCGCCCTCGCTGGTCGGCGCCGCCGAGCTGACCGCGCTCTGGGAGGAGACCGAGACCGGCCACAGCCCGGCGTTCCTGCTGCGCGAGTGGGAGCAGGTGGTCCTGGCGCAGAACCTGCGGACCATGGACGAGTATCTGGACGCCCCCCGCCCCGGCCGCAGCGTCGAACTGGCGGGCGAGGAGCGCACCTCCGTGTGGAAGGCCATCGAGCACGTCACCGAGCAGCTGCGGGATCGCGGCAAGCGGACCCTGCTGCAGCTCGCCTCCGAGGCGTCGGTGCTGCTCGGCCAGACGACGGGGGACCTGCTGGAGGAGATCGAGCCGGCGCGGGAGCCGTACCGGCACATCGTGGTGGATGAGGCGCAGGACCTGCACCCCGCGCAGTGGCGGCTGCTGCGGGCGGCGGTGCCGCACGCCCGCGACGACATGTTCATCGTGGGCGACCCGCACCAGCGCATCTTCGACACGCGGGTGACGCTCGGCGCCGTGGGGATCGACGCGATCCAGCAGCGCCTGCAGGTGTCGTACCGGCTTCCACGGGAGATCCTGTCCTGGGGGGTCCGGTTACGCGGGGGTGGCCCCGCCGACGGGCTCGTCAAGGGTGTGCAGGAGCTTTACGGCTTCAGGGGCACCCGGCACGGGCTCCGGCCGATGGTCCGCGCCTACGATTCACCACAGGATGAGCTGACGGGTCTGGTGGCACAGGTGGGACAGTGGGTGAATGAGGGTGTGACGCCCGAGGAGATAGCGGTGGCCGCCAGGACCGCCGGCCTCGTGCGTGACGCGCGGGCCGCTCTGCGTGATCTGGGGGTACGGGTGACGACACTGCACGGTATGAAGGGGCTGGAGTTCCGGCGGGTCGCGGTGATCGGCGTGGGCGACGGGATCGTGCCCGACCCCGACTCCCTGACCCCGGTCGGCGAGGATCCGGCGGCCAGGGCACACGATCTCCAACGGGAGCGCGGCCTGCTCTACGTGGCCTGCACCCGGGCCAGGGAACTCCTCTACGTTTCTCATTACGGACGGGCAAGTCCCTTCCTTCCTACCTGACCACATAGTCTGAACTGCGGATATATTCCCCTTTGCCGGTTGGACCTCAATGAACCTCAGCCTGAGCGACATCGCGCCACCCTTGCGCTGGACCTCTCCCGGCCAGGTAGCGCCGATCGCGACCGACCCCCGCCTCCCCGAGGCGTGGTGGCAGGCGCTTCCGCTCGACACTGCCTGCTCGACCATCGGGACGTCCGAGGTCGCCGGTCGCCTGACCGACCTCGCCCTGGCGTGCTGGGGTCACCTGATGCTCGGTGACGTCCTCCCCGTGCTCAGGTTCGCCGACCCCGCCGCGAGCGTCCGCACGCCCGAGGGGCTCGGCCGCGAGGTGGTGCACAAGCTGTTCACCGGGGTGCTGGAGCGGCTGCTCGAACCGGTCACCGAGGAGAGCGTCGCCAGCGTCCGTCCCTCCCGGCCCGACCGGCCGCTGCCTGAGCTGATCGACGAGGTCTTCGCCACGCTGGACGAGCGGCAGCGGGCCATCGCCAGGGACCGGCTGTACGCCTCCCAGCGGGCCACGCTCGACGACCTGGCCCAGCGGTTCTCGGTCACCAGGGAGCGCATCCGGCAGATCGAGCGCGACCTGCGCGACCACGTCGAGGCCTGGCTCGCCAAGGAGGACGCGGCGCCGCTGATCGCCCACGTGTCGTGGCTGCGGGGCCGGTTGGGCTCCGCCGTGCCCGCCGACGACCTGGCCGCCGCCGTGCCGTGGCACCGCACCGACCTGACCACGCTGGGCATCCCCTCCTGGCGGTTCGTACGGACCCTGCTGACCGGCTACGAGCAGGTGGACGGCTGGCTGGTCGCCGGAGGGGCGGACGAGCTGAGGGAGAAGACCCGGCAGCTGTTCACCGACGGGCCGCGCCCGCTGGACGAGGCCGTGACGCTGGCCAGCCAGCTCGGCATCCGCGAGGACGTGGCCGAGCGCTGGCTCATCGCGGTGCCCCAGCTGCGGGTGCTGGAGAACCACGTGGTCCCCTGGCCCCGCAGCGTCAACGACAAGGCCGAGGCCGTGCTCGCGGTGGCGGGCGGCCCGCTGACGCCCGAGGAGATCCAGGAGCGCATCGGCGAGGACTACAGCCTCGTCGGCATCCGCAACCAGCTCACCGCCGACGACCGGTTCCTGCGGGTCGACCGGAACAAGTACGGGCTGTCGCGCTGGGGCGGCGAGCAGTATCTGGGCATCCGAGAGATGATCGTCCGGGAGATCGAGCGGTCCAACGGCGAGGCGTCGGTCAACACGATCGTCACCAACCTCACCGGGCGCTACGACGTGAGCGAGAGCTCGGTCCGCGCGTACGCGGGCGGGCCCGGCTTCGAGCGTACGCAGCGCGGGTGGATCAGGGTGGCCGGAGCCGAGCAGGCCGACTACCAGCCGCGCCGGGACGTCTCGGAGACCCGGCGCTGCTTCCGCAGCCGCGACGGGCGCTGGTGGCACCGGGTGGACGTCAACGCCGAGCACCTGCGCGGCTCGGGCTCCCCGCTGCCGACCGGCTTCGCCGCGCACCTGGGCATGGCCCCCGGCGGCCAGCTGACCGCCGCCACCCCCTCGGGCGACGTGGTGATCAGCTGGCACAACCAGCCGACCATGGGCTCCATCCGTCCCGTCCTGATCGCCGCCAACGCCTCCGAGGGCGACCACGTCTTCCTGACGGTCTCCGACGGCGGCGAGCTGCTGACCCGCTACCTGCCCGCGGCCTCGCCGACCCTGCCCGCCCTGAACCGGGGGCTGCACCTGATCGGCTACACGGCGCCGGTGGCGTCGGAGGCCGAGGGCATCCGCCTGATCGGCGCCCGCATCGGGCTGCCCGACGGCTGCACCCGCGAAGAGGTGATCGCCCGCCTGCGCGACCGGGGCGACCGCGAGATCCTCGCCTTCCTCGAAGGCTGACCTTCCTCGAAGGCCGGCCCGGGGGTGGACCGGCTCGAAGGCCGGCCCGGGGGTGACTCGGGGCCTGCTCGGGGGCTGGAGGGCGCCGCGCCGAGGGTGCCCCGCTTCGCCCACGCGGGCTCGGGCGCCTTCGGCCGCGTCCGGGCCTGGCCGGTCGTGCGTGTGTGGGCCCGTACCCTGTGGAACCGGAATCGATTGCGTAGGCTCGGCACATGCTGAGCCTGTATGACACGCGGAATCGCCGGGTCGAGCGGATCGTTCCCGAGGGGACCCGCTCCCTGCGGATGTACACCTGCGGCCCGACCGTCTACAGGTCGGCCCACGTGGGCAACCTCCGCTCGTACCTGCTGTCGGACCTGATCAGACGGGTCAGCGAGCGGCAGCGCGTCCGGGTGGTGGTCTGCCGCAACATCACCGACGTCGGGCACCTGGTGGACGACACCGAGATCGACCCCTCGGGCGAGGACAAGATCCTGGCCCAGGCCAGGGCCGAGGGGCGGAGCGCCCTGGAGATCTCGCGGTTCTACGAGGACGCCTTCGTGGCGGACACCTCCGCGCTGAACATCCGCCCGCCCGAGCACTCGCCCCGGGCGAGCGAGACGATCGACCTGATGGTCGAGATGATCGCCAAGCTGATCGAGAAGGGGCACGCGTACGCGGTGCCCGACGGGTCGGTCTTCTTCGACGCGGCCTCCTTCCCGACGTACGGGGAGATCTCCGGCAACCGGCTCGACCACCTGAGGCCCGGCCACCGGATCGAGGCCGTCGACCCGCGCAAGCGGTTCCACGCCGACTGGGCGCTGTGGAAGCCCTCGAACCAGGAGCTGACCTGGGAGACCCCGTGGGGCCGCGGCTTCCCCGGCTGGCACATCGAGTGCTCGGCCATGTCGCTGAAATTCCTCGGCGAGCACATCGACGTGCACACCGGCGGGATCGACCTGCGCTTCCCGCACCACGACGACGAGCGCGCCCAGTCAGACGCCACCGCCGGGCACGAGGTGGTGCGGCACTGGGTCCACGGCGAGCACCTGCTCTTCGACGGGCGCAAGATGTCGAAGTCCACCGGCAACGTGGTCCTGCTCAAGGACGTGGCGGACGCGGGCCTCGACCCGCTGGCCGTGCGGCTGGCGCTGCTGGAGCACCGCCACCGCCAGCAGATGAACCTCACCTGGGACACCCTCCGGGCCGCCGACAAGACCCTGCGGCGCTGGCGCGGCCAGGTGGCCGAGTGGTCGGAGTCGCCGAGCGGCCCGATGCCCGCCGACCGGGTCTCCCGGATCGAGGCCGCCTTCGACGACGACCTCGACACCCCGCTGGCGCTGCGGCTCCTGCGCGAGCTGGAGCGCGACGGCTCGATCTCCCCCGGTTCCCGGTTCGAGGCGTTCCTGCACCTCGACCAGATCCTCGCCCTGGACCTCTCCCTCGACATCGGCAGGTCGGTCAGGCCGAAGCCCCTGCCCGGGGGCGCCGCCGAGCTGCTGGAGCGCCGCTCACGGGCCCGCGACGCCAAGGACTGGGCCGCCTCCGACCACCTCCGCGACGAGCTGGCCGCCCTCGGCGTGAAGGTCGTCGACACCCCGGAGGGCCAGACCTGGTCCTGACGGCAGGAGCACGCACGCCCGCCATGCCACCCAGCTGACGCGGACCCCGATGGTGCCGGCCACCACCGAGCACACCCGCTGACAGACGATCGACACGCATGATCCCCGCCTGCCACCGGGAAGGAGACGCTCCCACCTGATCGCACCAGAGCCCTGACCGGCAAACGGTCGGCGCAGGTAGGGCACGACAAGCTTTGGACAAGCCGGCGTGGCTAGCGTGCACCGTAGCCAAGTCGGGAGTTGCCGTGTCCTCTTCGGTGTCAGCCGGTCCGCGCATTCGTCTGGGCAAGAGAGATGGCGGCTCTTTCCAAATAGCATGCGGATTATTGATCGCGTTGGGTGGCGCACTGACAGCCCTTGCCTTCAACGTGATCCATGCGGAGGGCTGGGTCGATCTGGAGGTTTACCGGGAAGGCGGAGCGGCGGTACTGCAGCGTACTTCCATCTACGACCTGAGCGTAGGTAAATATTCGCTGCAGTTCACCTATTCGCCGTTCGCGGCAATGCTGTTCACACCTCTCGCCTTGGTTGACATGGAGGTTGCCGTCGCCCTCTGGGTGCTGATCTCCATACTCGCCCTTGAGGTGGTGATATGGATTATCGTCGGCCGTACCGCGGTGAGGCACCGTAGTCGCCGGGCAACTCACACGTTGTTGGTCGTTATCGCGATACTTCCCTTGTACCCAGTAATGACAACGCTCTGGAACGGGCAAATAGGTATTATTCTGCTACTGGCGATAGTTGTAGACCTGACGCATGGCAAAGAAAAGTGGCGTGGCATAGTAACGGGCATTGCCGCAGGCATCAAGCTCACCCCGCTGATATTCATCCCCTATCTCCTCATCACGCGTCGCTTCCGGGCCGCCCTGATGGTCGGCCTTGGTTTTCTCGGCACGGTGATCCTCGGATTTCTGCTGCTGCCGGCCGATTCACGTGACTACTGGGGTGGTACGTTTTTCGACACGCAACGGGTGGTCACCGCGCCGGAAACGGTTTTTTTCAATCAATCGATTCGCGGCATGCTTTTGCTCATGCCCGGCTCCTGGCCCACCATGCCCCTCTGGCTCGCCCTGTGCGCGCTGGTCGGCACGGGTGGACTTTTGGTCGCCGCATGGACCGCGAAGAAGGCGGGCGAGCTTGCCGGAATCACCGCCTGCGCCATCGTGGGGCTGCTTGTCTCACCCGTTTCCTGGCCGCACCACTGGGTCTGGTGCATACCGCTCCTGGTGCTCTGGGCATATCGCGCTCAGCGCGTGGACGCCACGCTTGAGAAGGTGGGCGTGGGGTTCCTGTGGTTCATCTTTCTACTGCCTGGATATATCACCCTGGCGACACTTCTAATATATCCGTCCCACGCCGGAATGTGGCTGACGTTGCTGATGGGCAGTTATGTACTCAGCGGATTGTCGACACTGCTGGTGCTCGCGGTTCATCTTGGCCGGAGCGATTGGCGGCAAAGAAAACGCGGTTCAGGCGACGACTAGCGGCCTTCGATGGTCAGGGTCATATGGCCAGACCTCGGCGTGAGCCGGCAGCCGGTCGTCGCGAAACGGTGGCCGCCGGGCCCTGGCTTCCAAGGGTGCGGGCGGGGCGACGAGGCCGGCCAGACCCTGAGGTCCCCGAGGCCGCACCCGGGGCCGGGAGGGACGAAAACAGCAGATCACTCGTAATGTCGGTCGCGACCGATAGCGTCCTGATCATGAGTGAGATCGCCGTTGCCGTACGACCCGGCACGATCGCGGATCTGGACGGCATCGTCGCCTGCAGTTCCGCGCTGTTCGCCGAGGACGCCGGGGCCCGTGACCCCGCCCTGAACGTGAACTGGCCCGCGGAGCACGGGCGGGCCCGCTTCGTGGACGCGCTGAGCGACCCGGACCGCCTGGTGATGGTCGCCGAGAGCGGCGGCCGGATCGTCGGCCACCTGACCGGTGCCCTGTCCGGGCCCACCGCGATGCGGCCGGTCACCGTGGCGACTCTGGGCAGCATGTACGTCGAGCCGTCCCACCGTGGCCGGAAGGTCGGGGCCAGGCTGGTGGAGGAGTTCAGGCAGTGGGCCCGCCACCGCGGCGCCCGGTACGCCGGGGTGACCGCCTACGCGAGCAACGAGGCCGCCGTCCGCTTCTACCGGACCAACGGCTTCGCCGTGCAGTCCACGGTCCTGGAGACGGTGCTTTAGAACTCCTAACAGAATGATCAGGAGATGGTGCAGCGGATCTCCCCTGAGATATTCGGTGGCCTGGGGAGTACAGAAGCGATCACAATCATCGGGTATGGAACCCACCGTGATCGCCGCCGAGCGACTGCTTCTGCGCCCTCTCGACAACGCTGATGAGGATGTGGTCTTTGCCGCCTGCCAGGATCCGGAGATCCAGCGATGGACCGGTATACCGAGTCCCTATGAACGGCGGCATGCCGCCTTCTACCTTGGTGAGCTGGTGCCCGCGGGGTGGCGGGACGACACGATGTACCACTTCGCTGTCGAGGCTCGGACGAGCGGGACTTTCCTGGGATCGGTCAACGTCCACCGGCACGCCGATGTCTGGGCAGTGGGTTATTGGACAGTGGCCGAGCATCGGGGCGGCGGATATGCGCTCGAAGCCGTTCTGGCCTTGGCGCGGTGGACCTTCAGCGTGTTGAGGGCCCCGCGTCTGGAATGGCGTGCTGAGCCGGGCAATCTCGCGTCCTGGGCGGTGGCGCGCAAGGCCGGCTTCGCTCTGGAAGGCACCCTGCGCGCTGCTCATGTCAACGGCGACACCGCCAAGGACGTCTGGATCTCCTCCCTTCTCCCTCAAGACCTGGGCCTGCCCTCGCCGATCTCCTACCAGCCGGCGCAAGCGGAGCTGCCCGCGAGCTGAACCGCCGAATCGCATGGTGTCGCGCTAGCATTCAGACTCTTGTACAAGGTGGCGCGGCCAGCTCCATTATCCAAGATCTCATAGAGCCCTGGAACTTCATGCTTATCCAGCATCTCGGGCAACCACCATTCCGCAGGTCGGCGATCACCAGGCATGAGGTCTGACATGACTCACCTCCGGGTCGTCTGTACTGACCAGTTAGGGGTGACGAGTCGAGGAGCGCACCCTGCTTCGGCTAATGCAGAGCGACACTCTACGACGCTCGGGCTACTGGTGGTACAGGGCAGACCGGTAAATCAACAGCCAGGACCAGTCAGGGGCGATCGACGGTCCGGGACTTCGTGCCTCAGCCCGGCCCACCAGATAGCGTTGCTGGTCACATTTCATCCTGGCGGCATGGTGGAGATGCCGAGGATTGCCGAAAGCCCAGTAACAGAGTCGGATCCCAAGATCCGGAGCATGCGCGGAACGTCCGATTTCAAAGAGGATGCGGCAGCACCCGAAGCGCCAGGTCAGAGCATCGTGAGGGGCAAGAAGCGCCATCCACTTTTAATCCGCAGTCTGTTCCTCGTCATCAGCTGGAAGGGAGATTAGGCCGTGCCACTCGCGTGCCAGTAAGGCCGGGGAACAAGGGGGAATCACGGGGACTCACGGACAGGGCGGAATCACTCCTGAACTGGGCATCAGCAGGTCACAGAGCAGGCGAGCCGAAGTCTTCCAAACTGGTGGTCAGGGGTTCGATTCCCCTTCTACATGCACCTACGGCCTTTCGCCGGCCACGGCCCTCGGAGCCGGGGATGTACCCCGGCTTGGGTGGTCTCCGCTTGATGGGCGACTGGTGAGCGCCCCATGGGCATCGGAGTAGCCGGTGACTGGTGAGTCTGCTCTCCACTCGATGACCATGCGCTTCGACCTGGGATAACGTGTGCCGCTCCCTCTTCGGTTGGGCCGGAGGAGCGGAGAGTCGTCGCCCCCTTGTAACCCTTTGGATGGTTCTGACCAAACAGGGGTGTTAATCGACGAAGGGAGCACGCCGGTGCGTCGCAAACAGGCGGAGATCGCCACAGATCACGTGGCGTTCGAAGCCTTCTACCGGCGGCACGTCGATGCGGTCACCCGCTTCCTCGCTCGGCGCGTCGACGACCCGCACACGGTCGCCGACCTGGTGGCCGAGGTGTTCATGGCGGTGCTTGACTCCGCTCACACCTATCGGGCCGGGTTGGGGACCGAGATCGCGTGGCTGTACGGCGTGGCACGCAACACGCTCTCGGCCGAGCGGCGCCGGGTGTTCAAGGAGTCGCGGCTGACGAGCCGGGTGAGCGGGCGGCGGCCCTTGGACACCGACGACGTCGCCAGGCTCGAAGAGCGCATCGATGCGGAGCGGCCCGCCAGGCGGGTTTTCATGGCCATGGCTGACCTGCCAGAGGGGGAGCGCGCCGTACTGGAACTGGTCGTCCTCGACCAGCTCACGGTCACCGAGGTGGCGATGGTGCTTGGCATCCGGCCGGGGACCGCCAAGGTGCGGTTGCACCGCGCTCGCCGCACGTTGCAGGGACTGCCCTTCGTCATGGAAGGAACACCAGGATGAGTTTTGAGGAGCAGATACTGATGGAACTGAAGGCCGAAATCACCGCGCGCGCCGAACGACGTCGTCGCACCGGCCGCCGCCTGTTCACGGGGGCGGCGGTGGCCGGGCTGGCCGCGGCGGCGGCAATCGCGGTGCCGCTGCTGACCGGGTCGGAGCAGTCCGCGTACGCGGTGATCAAGAACGCCGACGGCACGATCAACGTCAAGCTCAACGAGTTCAGGGACGCCGACAAGCTGGAACAGGATCTGACAAGGATGGGGGTGCCCGCAGACATCACCTACCTCAAGCCTGGCAAGTCATGCAAGGGGGAAAGGGGCGAGATCGTCGGGGGCGGCTCCCCGAAGGAGTGGAAGGACTCCGCGTCCGACAAGGCTGCTCGCCTGCTTCTCACGGGGCTGGAGATCAATCCCCGGTACGTCGGGAAGGGGCAGACCTTGGTGATGGCGTTCAGCGAGAAGAAGGACCAGACCTCTGAGTCGAAGAAGCCGGAGGTGAAGTGGCAGTTCTCCGCATATGTTGTCAATGGCCAGGTCAAGCCATGCGTCGTCGTCGCAGACCCGCTCTGGAACGACGTCGACGGCCCCGGCCAGCCCCCCGCAGGAAATTGATCTTCGTAGGGAGCGGATCCGCCCGTCAAGGTGAGACCACCCGAAGGTGATCTATCAGGGGTCCCGTTCGATCAGCTTGATCGGGCGGGATCCCGCCACCTTCTCTCCTGCCAACGGCGCCACCGCCCCTGAGCTGAGAAATCTCCGCCCCGTCCCTTCTGGGGCGCGTCGTGCAATATGCGGGCAATGATCTTGGGATGAGAGGCGTATGGCGAAGCTGGGCCGCGGGTAGCAGACTGTGCCGCCGCAGGACCGGTCACGAGCTGTAAAACGTCGGCACTCTGGTTCTGGGAGCCAATGGGCCGTACAACCCTGGACTGAGCTGGACTGATACGAACAGGCGGATTGTTCGCGACCTGCGCGGTGAACGGATCTGAACGTCCCTGGAGATCGTTCGGAAATCTACGGATCAGAAGGTTGGGGTTTCGAGTACCTCCGGCCGCACACATGCAAGAAGGCCCTGCGGGATGATCCCGCAGGGCCTTCGTCGGTTAAATCGTGCGGATCATCTGCCTCGCGATGCGTCGTCATGAGCGGACTGGCCGGGCGCGCAGACGCTGCTCAATCGTGGGATGAGTCCGCGGCGCCCAATGCTGGCGGATGGCATTTCGCGCTCCTCCACCCCCATGTTGCAGATGCAGCATGGCCCGCACTGGGGCGGTGCCCACCAGATCGACTGCGAACCGATCGGACGCGTACACCCGGCGACGAAAGATCCACAGTACGGCCTGGTAGGCCAACAGCAGGCCGGCGCCGACAGGGAGCAACACCGGCAGCATCGTGAACTCGATCAGTCCCCATACGGCTATCACCGCGGCCGCTACCGGCAAGATGTGCTGAGCGGCCCCCAAGACGTACACCTCAAGACCAACGTGTCCCAGCGCGATGTAGCCGAGTTGGTGGGCGACCAGGCCGGCCAGCGCATCCTGTGGCCACTGTTCGGCTGTGGTCCGGTCGACGATGAGTGTCGCGGTTGGGCGAGGCCAGGCCCACTTGACGTCGATCGTCGCCGCCACATGCAGGTCACCGACAGCGACGGGCAGGCGGGGATCAAGATCTGCGCGCGCTGTGAGAGCGCGCATCAGTATGTGCAGCCGATCAACGGTGTCTGTGTCCATTGCCTCCGCCTACGACGAAAGATCAGCATACGAGCCGCCGCCATCGATCGGTCACGCTGAACGACGTACAGCAGCTTGTACGGCAACACCGCCTTGCACGATCACATGCCACCGGACCGTATCTACCGCCTGAGCAGGCCGGGACGTCGCTGACGAGGCGACCGCCCTTGCCCAAGGATCTGGTGGTCAGGTGTCGTACGAGCCGTCCCAGGGTTCGTAGAAGCCGAGGGTGTCCGGGTAGAGCTCGGCGTGTTCGGCGCCTTCGAAGGTCTCGATGACGAGACCGAAGAGCACGCCGTCAACCTCGTGGCGGAAGGGCCGGATGGCGACGTCGCCGTAGCGAAGGCTGGGGAGGGCATTGAGCCACTGCTTCAGCCGCTCCTGCGCCGCGTCGACGGCGGCCCTGTAGTTGTCGTCGGTCCCGGTGTGCTCGATGCGGGAGTCGAGGTGGTGGCCGGCGGCGTCGAAGGTGTGCAGGACGGCGTGCCAGCGTTTGTGCGCCTGCCAGTCGTCGGTGTGCGTGTAGCCCTCGGGGAAGGCCGCGACGACGGAGCCGAGGAACTGGCCGCCCTCCCAGTGGCCGATGGTGTCGGTGCGGTAGTCAGGCTCGTAGCTGATGGGGATGATCTCGGGGACTGCCATGGGCGGGAGAGTAGCGATCGGGTCCGACAGAGCCTCTGCGCTGCGCGTGACCTTGCTAACGGAAGTGCTAACACCGTCCCTGGACGCGAGTGGACATCTACAGAAGACGATCAAGCGTAAGACGGGTCTGAGCAGGGCTTTCTGACACCTGTGGACGCTGGTGGACGTTCTCGAACTGGCTACGGATCAGAAGGTTGGGGTTTCGAGTACCTCCGGCCGCACAGCGGGGCCCCGATCAGCGGAAACGTTGATCGGGCCCGCAGGGCAGACGGCCCAGTGCACTGCCGTCTACGGGGAGTTCATGACGGCGGCCCCGGGCCCTCCGATCCGAGACCGCCGCCGTTTCCGTTCCAGCCTCCCGACGGAGGCCTTCCGCCGGAGATGGTGAGCCGGGACGGAAGATCAGTAGCGTCTGAGGAACTCGCCGCGGAGATGCCGGTAGTAGTGGTCGAGCCGGGCGTCGAAGTCAGCCCAGCGCGCCATCTCGGCCACGCTGCCACATTCTTCGAGCGCCTCTTGGCGCTGGCGCGCCAGCTCCTCGGGGTCCACGCCGCGCTTCAGCGCCGCGCTGTGCATCCGCTCCAGGTCCTCAGGGGTCACAGCATCCACGCCCTCGCCCGCCCGGCCTGCTCTACGGCGTCGAGTTGCTGGCACAGACCGCAAGGGTCAGGCGCGTGCAGGGTGGGGGTGCAGAAGCATGCCGAGATGCGACACGGGTTCGTCGCGTACCAGTTTTCGACGGTCCACCAGATGCGCCAGGGTGGGAATGCTCGGCCGAGGTAAAGCGCGAGGGCGCGGGCCTGGTCGTCGGTCAGCAGGAGCGGTGAGTGCTTCTCCCGCAACCTCGCGCACAGCGCGGCCACACTCTCAGCGTGCAGGACGATCGCGCCGTTGACGACCCGCCACTGATCGCCAACGCGATCGAACTGGAAGTTCGGGAACTCGCGGCGGGCGTGGGCGAGTACGCGATCCATGACGTCGTCGCGCTCAAGAGCTTTGGTCATCGCTCGCTCCGGGTGTCCGGTTGCCTGGCTGGCCAAAACCGTAGGACGACATCACCGTGCGCAACCGAACAGGCGCGGACGAACTTAGAGTTCGTGTCCCCTACATGTCGATCTTGTGCCGTTCGGCCAGATAGCGAACCTCCGGCGCCCACGACGGTCTCGCCCGCCGTGCCAAGGAACGCACCATGTCCCGCAGGAGCCCCTTATGGTCGAGTTCCTCGGGGCACTCGCGTTCGATCCGCAGCAGGTGAACCAGACTCGCCGCGTCGTCGCCCAGATCCTCACACGCACGAGCGACCTGGCACAGATGCGAGACCCGCCGCTCGACCGATACCACCCGGCTGAGGTCGATTTCGTCGGCAAGCCGGATCGCCGCCTCTGGCTGCCGCATCTCGCACTCCACGCTGACCATGTGGATCGCGACGTTCATCGGTCCGAAGAACAGCCCCGTCATCGGTTGCTGCTCGTTGACGCGCCGCGCCAGGGTGTGGGCCGGCCCGCGCAGCAGCTCGCGGGCGCCGTCATCGTCGCCGGCGCGAGTCATCGCGATCGAGGCCAGCAGATGCAGACCGCCGAACACGCTGAGGTGCCGGTCGTCGCCGTCGACGAGGGCGGGCTGGAGGCGTTCCATGCCGTGCCGGGCGACGTCGTAAGCGATGTCGTGCATGTCGTCCGACAGCATGCCCTGGCCGAGATTCCAGTGCGCCCACGCGATCATCAGCGCGTCCTCGCTCTCCTCGGCCATCCGCATCGCGCGGTCGGCGGCGAGGTGTGCCAGGTCCACGCGGCTGAGGTGCTTGAGCACACCTCGCGCCAGGATGTACATGTCCGCTACCACCTTGCACGCTGCCCGCCGCGCCTCCCCCTCCGAGACGTTGAGCAACAGCCCTTCGGCATCACTGATCAGCGCGGGGAGAGCCCGCATCAGGATGGAGTACTTGTTGGGCGAGCTGAACCAGGCATCGCGGGCAGCGGCGACGCGTTCGGCCACTTGATCGACGTCGGGGGGCTCGATGTCGGCGGCCAACGTCCGGTAGGTGAACATCGCCCGCTCGATGTCGGCGACCTGGGGGCGACCGGGCT
This sequence comes from Streptosporangium sp. NBC_01469, assembly GCF_036227305.1. Classification (NCBI taxonomy): domain Bacteria; kingdom Bacillati; phylum Actinomycetota; class Actinomycetes; order Streptosporangiales; family Streptosporangiaceae; genus Streptosporangium; species Streptosporangium sp. NBC_01469. Next base: position 149,097 of record NZ_CP109465.1, read on the forward strand.
CGTGCGAGTCGCGGGGGCTCTCGCCGAGAAGTACGGCGGTGCGCACCCCGAGGGCAGCGGAGATTTGCCGTAGCAGCGGCAGGGAGGGGGTGCGTTTTCCCTGCTCGATCAGCTCGATGTGCCGGGTCGTACAACCGGCTTGGGTTGCCAGGCCGATGGTGCTCATGCCCTGGCGTTCACGTTGATGCTTGATCATATGGCCCGTGGTAACGTCCCGCATAAGGCCCTGCCGCCTCTCCTGTGATGTCGCAATCTCAGGCTACGGCGCAGGGCTTTCATCATGTGCGGACCGAGCTCCCGGGCTTGCCACATTGAGCCCATTCCAGCCTGATGGCGCAAGTCGTGGCGGTGACCGCGACCAGAGAGAACGTGATCGAGATGACGCTCGCTTTCAGCCGTCGCCGCAGGCGTGCACGTGGCATGTCCGACGTCATCTCGGCCCCTCGTTTCCGTCGTCTTCACGATTCCACGGGATTCGGTACCGGCATTTTTCGCAACGGCTGATCAGCCAGCGTCTTCTACCGCCTCCCAAGACGATTCCCTGATCAGTCAGGGGATTCCCGTCTTTTCTGGCCGGTCGGACCTTCGTTAAGCGTCACGTGTAGGGATTTTTTTCTGACTTCCGCCTGGATCCGAACCGGGCCGCCCTCGCTCTCCCTTGGCGGAGGCAGCCCGCGCGGCGCGGTGGTGAATGGGGTGTTGGAGGCAATAGGTGTTGAATTGCCGGGTGACAAACATCGCGCCCACCGGGGCCCAGCACACCATCGCGGCCGGCGGTTTCCAGGCCGTCATCACCGAGCTCGGAGCCGGTCTCAGGAGCCTCACCCTGGACGGCCGCCCGCTCGTCGTCGACTTCCCCGAGGACCGGTCCCCGCTCGGCGGGGCGGGGCTGCCGCTGCTCCCCTGGCCGAACAGGGTCGAGGACGGCCGCTACACGTTCGACGGCGAGGACCGGCAGCTCGCGCTGAGCGAGCCCAAGACCGGCAACGCGATCCACGGCTTCTCCCGGTCGTTCCCCTGGCGGGTCCTCTCCCACGACGACGCCTCGATCCGGCTGGGGCTGCGGTTGTTCCCCCAGCTCGGCTACCCGCACGTCCTCGACCTCTCCATCCGGTACGCGCTGGGCGCCGCCGGCCTGGAGATCGAGGTGGCCGCGGAGAACGTCGGCGCCACCGACGCGCCGTACGGCTTCGGAGCCCACCCCTACCTGTCCCTCGGCGCCCTTGGTGCCCCCGGTGCCCTTGACGACGCCCTCCTGGAACTGCCCGCCGCCCAGTGGATCGCGGTGAACGACCGGAAGATCCCCACCGGCCGCCACGACGTCGAGGGCACCGAGTACGACTTCCGGATCGCCCGGCCGATCGGCGGGACGGAGCTCGACACCGCGTTCACCGGCCTGGAGCGCGGCGCCGACGGGCGGGTGCGGGTCACGCTGGCCGCCCCGGACGGGACCGGGGTCGAGCTGTGGGCGGGCGAGGGGATCGAGTGGCTCCAGCTCTACACCGGCGACACCCTGCCGGAGGGCCACCGCCGCCAGGGGCTCGCGGTGGAGCCGATGACCTGCCCGCCGAACGCCTTCCGCACCGGCGAGGACGTCATCCGGCTGGCCCCCGGCGACCGGGCCGTCCACCACTGGGGGATCGGCCCGATCTGACCGCCGCTGTGGGCGTCGACCAGGCCGGTCGGCTGCGGAAAGTCTCATGCGTGCATCGTCACGATGACCCCAGCGCCGACACCACGGGGGTGGTGCCACACTTGCGGGAGCGTGTCGCCTAGGAGGTTTTTGTGAGGTTCCGCCCGTACGCCTGGATGCCCCGCCCGTTCACGTGGCTGGCGCGGGTGCTCACCGTTTTTCTGGTGCTCGGGCTGCTGCTCGCCGGGGCGGGGGTATGGAGCGTGCGGGCGTCCTTTCCGCAGCTCGAAGGCGAGCTCAAGGTGGACGACTTGAAGGGAAAAGTCACCGTATATCGCGATAAGACGGGTATCCCGCACATCTACGCTGACTCCCCCGATGACCTGTTCCTCGCCCAGGGCTACGTCCACGCCCAGGACCGCTTCTTCGAGATGGACTTCCGCCGCCACGTGACCGCCGGGCGGCTCTCGGAGATGTTCGGCTCGGCGACGCTGACCGAGGACAGGGTCATCAGGACCATGGGCTGGCGGCAGGTGGCCGAGAAGGAACTGCCCCTGCTCGGCGAGCAGACCCGGCGCTACCTGAACGCCTACGCCGACGGGGTGAACGCCTGGATGAGGCGGAACGACGGCTTCGCCGACAGGAGCCTGGAGTACGTGCTGCTGCGGGCGACCAGCCCGGACTACCGGCCCGAACCGTGGACCCCGGCCGACTCGCTGGCCTGGCTCAAGGCGATGGCCTGGGACCTGCGCTCCAACATGTCCGACGAGATCGGCCGGGCGCTCGCGGCGAGCAAGCTGCCGCGCGGCCGGGTGGAGCAGCTCTGGCCCGGCTACCCGTACGACACCAACCAGCCGATCGTCACCCGGGGATCGGTCGGCGAGCGCGGGTTCGACCAGGACGTGGAGCCGAAGAGGGTCGACACGGAGCCGTCCGGGGTGTCGCCGGTCACCGGGGCGCCGACCAGGGCGGCCAAGGTCGACACGGAACCGTCCGCGATCGCGCCGGTCACCGGGGCGCTGACCCGGGCGGCCGAGGCCATGCGCGCGGTGCCGAGCCTGATGGGCGATCCGGCGGGCGGCAACGGCATCGGCTCGAACTCCTGGGTGGTCGGCGGCGAGCACACCAAGTCGGGCAAACCGCTGCTCTCCAACGACCCCCACCTGGGGCCGGGCATGCCCTCGGTCTGGTACCAGACCGGGCTGCACTGCCGCGTCAAGAGCCCCGAGTGCCCGTTCGACGTCACCGGGTTCACCTTCTCCGGCGTGCCCGGGGTGGTCATCGGCCGCAACGACAAGATCGCCTGGGGCTTCACCAACCTGGGTCCCGACGTCGCCGACCTCTATCTGGAGCGGATCAAGGATGATTCGTACCTGTTCATGGGCGAGTGGAAGCCGCTGACCACCAGGACCGAGACGATCAAGGTGGCCGGGGGCGCCGACGTACGGCTCAAGGTGCGCGACACCATGCACGGGCCGATCATCTCCGACGTCATGGAGAACGCGAAGGACACGCTGCCGGGCATGGAGGCGACCCTCAAGGAGCAGGCCGACGCGGTCGCGCTCAAGTGGACGGCCCTGGAGCCCGGCGGGACCGCTGACGCGATCTTCGCGCTGAACACCGCGCAGGACTGGCAGCAGTTCAGGACGGCGGCGAGCAAATTCGAGGTGCCCGCGCAGAACCTGGTCTACGCCGACACCGCGGGCAACATCGGCTACCAGGCCCCCGGGCGGATCCCGGTGCGGACCCGTGGCGACGGCGCCTGGCCGGTGCCCGGCTGGACCGGCGACTACGCCTGGCAGTCGACGATCCCCTTCAACGAGCTGCCCAGCCTCTACAACCCGCCGGACGGTTACATCGTGACCGCCAACAACGCGGTCATCGACCCCAGCCGCTACCCGTACACCCTCACCAGGGACTGGGCGTACGGATACCGCTCCCAGCGCATCCTGGAGCGCCTCCGCGAGGCGCTGAAGGACGACGGCAAGGTGGACGCGGCGGCGATGAGCGCGCTGCAGCAGGACAGCGACAACGGCTTCGCCGAGTTCCTGGTGCCCAGGCTGCTGGACGTCGAGATGGCCGGGCCCGCCAAGGACGCCCGCGAGCTGCTGCGCGGCTGGGACCACGCGCAGGGCGCGGAGTCGGGGCCCTCGATGTACTTCAACGCCGTCTGGCGGCACCTGCTCATCGAGACCTTCAACGACGATCTCCCCGAGGGTGCCCGGCCCCAGGGTGGCGACCGCTGGTTCGAGGTCGTCCGGGTCATGCTCGACAAACCGGACGAGGCATTCTGGAACGACACGACCACCCCGCGCGCCGAGACCCGCGACGACATGCTGCGGCGGGCGATGGCGAGGGCCTACGACGAGCTGAACGGCCTGCTCGGCCCGGACGTCAAGAGCTGGCGCTGGGGTGACCTGCACTCCCTGGAGCTCGTCCACCAGACCTTCGGCACCTCGGGAATCGGCCCGATCGAGTGGCTGTTCAACCGGGGCCCGTTCCCGGTGGCCGGCGGCGACGACGCGGTCAACGCCGCCGGGTGGGACGTGCAGGACGGTTACGCGGTGAGCTGGCTGCCCTCCATGCGGATGGTGGTGGACCTGGCGGACCCGGACAAGTCCCAATGGATCAACCTGACCGGCGCCTCCGGTCACGCGTTCCACGACAACTACTGGGACCAGGCGCCGCTGTGGGCGCGCGGCGAGACCGTCCCCATGCTCGCCCGCCAGGACTCCATCGAGAAGGCGGCCACCCACACCCTGACGCTCAGCCCCTGAGAACGCGGGCGCCCTTTCCGGGCCGTTGGTCCGTCCGGGGCCGCCTCCGGGCCGCGAGGCGAGCCTCCGCGGCCCGGATCCCCGTGCCGGCCTCCCGAGCCGTCGTCAGAACGCCAAAGCGTCAAGGCACCAGAACGTCAAACCGTCAGGGCGCCAGGACGCGGGACTCGCCGACGGCCAGGTCCCACAGGTCGGCGCGGTCCCGCCCGGCCTCCGCCCAGGCCACCCTGGCCTCCTCCACCGGCGCGAGGAGCGACTCGCCGGACAGGACGAACGTGCCCCAGTGCATGGTCGCCATCCGGCGTGCCCCCACGTCCTGGCACGCCCGCACGGCCTGCGCGGGATCGACATGCGCGGCCTTCATGAACCAGCGGGGCTCGAACGCCCCCACCGGCATCAGGGCCAGGTCGATGCCGCCCGGGTAGCGGGCCCCGATCTGGGCGAAGCGCTCGCCGTACGCGGTGTCCCCGGCGAAGTAGATCGTCTGGTCGTCGGAGGCGATCACCCAGCCGCCCCAGAGGGTCTTGCAGGTGTCCCAGATCGACCGGCGGCTCCAGTGGTGGGCGGGGACGAAGTCGAAGCGGACACCGCCCACCCAGGTGCTCTCCCACCAGTCGAGCTCGGTGACGTCGCGGAACCCGCGCCGGGTGAACCAGGACCTGAGCCCCGCCGGTACGAGGACGGGCGTGCCGCGCGGCAACCGCCGTACGGTCCGCGCGTCCAGGTGGTCGTAGTGGTTGTGGCTGATCACCACGGCGTCGATCCTGGGCAGGTCCGCCCACGCGACGCCGGGCGGGGTGAGCCGGGGCCGGCGAATGCCGGCGATCTTCCTCGCCCAGACCGGATCCGTGAGGATGGTCAGCCCGCCGATCTGCACCACGTACGTCGCGTGTCCCACCCAGGTGACGACCGCCTCGGTCCCCGTCGTCCTGGGGAGCCCGTCCCGATGGACCGGGATGCGGTCCGCGTCCCCGACACCGGGCCGGAACGTGCCGTGCCAGGCGACCGCCAGCAGCTCCTGGAACGTCGGGAGCGGCGAGGTCAGCCGATCCCTGAAGCCACCCGGCCATGACCGTCTCGGCAGGGGCGCCGGCCGCCTCGGTCGCGGCGCGGGCCGTGCGGGAGGCGCGGTTCGTACGGGTGTCGCAGAGCCCGAGGGTGTCACGGCTCCTTCGGGGAAGTCCGTTCCCGTGGAGGGGGCGGAGAGCACGGAAGGGCTGGATGCCGCCTCGGCCATCGCCGTCCGCCGCGTGGAGGGGTGATCCCGCACCGCCCGGCCGGCGGTCCGGCCCAGCTGCCGGAGAGCGCGCGCCGGTCTCGTGGCGAAGCGGGCCGACCACCCGGAACGCCGTGGGGGCTCCTCGACGAGGCCGTCGGGTTCCGTGGACACGTGGGAGGCGGTTGCCGGGTGGGACGTCTGTGACATGGGCGGCACCCTTCCGTCATCGACAGCTCACCCCTTGTAGATCCCCCCACAGAGCGATTCATTCCTTTTGCGGGGATCTAGTGTGAAACCACCACGGAGATCTGCGGGCGTAGTTGCCGTCCTCCAGGTTCGCCAGCCGCTCGAAAAGGTTCCACGAGCCATGGTGGCCGCAGATCACCACGGAGACGACCACCGCGACGAGGTAAAGCGGGAGCATCGGCAGGCCCACGCAGCACATGTACTGGGAGGCGTGCCGGTCCTCGTGCCTGAGCAGGGCACCGGTGAGGAAGCCCTCCGGGTGCTTGGTCAACACCACGTTGCCCACGGTGAACGCCGAGGCGATCGGGAACCGGAAGCGGTACCCGTACGCCAGGAGCAGCCCGTCGGGCCCGGCGGTCACCCGGGCGCGGCCGAGGCGTGCCAGGAGCAGCCCCAGCGGTGTGGACAGGTTGACGTAGTTGAGCGTCCGCCGTACCCGATGCAACCGCCGCATACCAGGATTGTGCGTCATCCTGATGGCCGGCGGTAGCGGCTCTCGGGGGGTGTGGCGAGGTCGTCAGTGAGCGGCCGGGCCCGGTGGTACGGGCGGGGCCTGAGAGTCGGGTGGGGCCCAGCCGGACGGGGCCTGATCCGGTCCGCTCCAGCCGGACGGGGCCTGATCCGGTCCGCTCCGGCCGGACCGGAGCCGGTCCTGTGAGTTCTGGCCGGACTCCTGGTCAGACTGGACCTGGGCGAGCGGGCCGGGCGACGCGGGCGGAGGCTGGGACCCGAACGGTACGGGCGATGCCTGCGAGCCGGACGCCACCGGCGAGGATTCCGGGCCGGAGCGGTATCCGTGCGGGGTGAGCAGCCACGACCCGCCCACGGCGGCCGACGGCGAGAGCAGGACCCCCACCGCGACCGCCGTCAGCCCACCGTAGAAGTAGAGGTAACCGGACAGGTCGTTGGCGATGACCAGGTCGCCCTCCGGCCGTCCGGAGATCCAGATCACGGTGACCAGCGCCCAGCCCGCCGTGAACGCCAGGGCGGCCGTCTTGCCGCGCGTCATCCGGCCCACCCCGTAGGTGATCGCGAACAGCAGGGCGAGGCAGCCGACGGCGGAGACCGGGACGGGCCTGACGTACCAGGAGTGCTGGAACCCGCCGAGGACGCCCAGCAGGAGCCCGAGCAGGAAGAGCACGGCGTTGGCCGCCACGGCGACAACCGTCTCCGAGGGTTCGCGCACAGCTGGGACCTGCTCCATCACAAGCACCGAGGCTAGTGGATCCCGGCGAAGAGGTCGTCCTCACGGTCGTACGGCTCGCCGAGCCCTCCCACTTCGATCGGCGCTCCGGGACCCGCGGGACCCGGCACGCCGGAGCGCAGGATGAAGTGCTCGACCCCGAGAACCTCCTGGCCGACGTTGTTGGACAGGGCGAACCAGGGCGGGTTCACGCTGATCTGGGTGGCGTGCGCCCGCATCGCCGCGATCTTCCGGCCGACGTGGGCGCGGGCGTCGATCTCGGTGGTGACCTCCTTGTCCGCGCAGCCGAACGGCATGTCGTCGACCGGCTCGACGAGAAAGGGGGCGCCACTCTCGCGCATCGCCTCCTCGGTCCTGTACAGCACGGATCTTGGGGCGGCGGTGTGGTAGAACTTGGCGACCCGCCACGGCCCGCTCTCACCGGACACCCCGCCGGACGCCTCTCCGCGCACTCCGCCGAACGTGAACGTCTCGCCAGACACCTCGCCGGGCACGGAAGCGGCCCCGGAGCGGGACGCGGAAGCCGAGGAGGACCGGGGAGACCGGGAGGCCACGGAACCGGAGACCACCCCGGATCCCGGCGTGAACTCCGGGTCGGCGGCCAGCTTGACGGCCCGCCAGGCGACGCGGTGGGCCTGGATGTGATCGGGGTGGCCGTAGAAACCGTTCTCGTCGTAGGTGACGAGCACCTGGGGCCGCACCTCGCGGATGATCCTCGCGAGCTCGCCCGCCGCCTCGTCCAGGTCGGCCTGCCAGAAGGCGTTCTCCCGGTGGTTGGAGGCGACGCCCATCATGCCGGAGTCCCTCCAGCGGCCGGGGCCCCCTAGGAACCGGTGGTCGGTGACGCCGAGCGCCGCGCAGGCCGCGGCGAGCTCCCCGATGCGATGCTCGCCCAGGGTGTCGTCGCGATCGGCGGCCAGGTGGGCCAGCTCCGGGGGGATGACCTCGCCCTCCTCCCCCAGGGTGCAGGTCACCAGCGTGACGTGCGCGCCCTCGGCGGCGTACCTGGCCATGGTGGCTCCGCTGCCGATCGTCTCGTCGTCCGGGTGGGCGTGCACGAGCATCAGGCGCCGATCAGTCATGCGTCCGAGGGTATCGATGCCGGGCATCGTGCAGAACCTCTGGATTCCCTGTCCGTCGGCCCCCGGAAAACAAGACACTCGATGCGGAACTGGCAAGATGGCTCGTATGAGTGAGAGCTTCCCTCGCCTGCACGCCAGAACCCGTCGATTCACCCTCGGAGTGCCGCGCGGCTTCACGATCGCCCCGGGCGGTGACCGCGTCGTCTTCCTCCGGACCAAGGGCGGCTTCGACCCGGTCACCTGCCTGTGGGAGTACGACGTCCTCAGCGGCACGGAACGGCTGATCGCCGACCCGCGCGCCCTGGCGGCCGACGAGGAGAACCTGCCGCCCGAGGAGCGGGCGCGCCGCGAGCGGAGCCGGGAACAGGCCGGGGGCATCGTCGGGTACAGCACCGACGCCGCGGTGACCGTCGCGGCGTTCGCGCTCTCCGGCGGTCTCTACGTCGTCGACCTCAAGACCAGGCACGTACGGCGGCTGAAGACCTCCGGAGCGGTGATCGACCCCCGGATGTCCCCCAGCGGCGTCCACGTCGGCTACGTGACCGGCGGCGCGTTCCACATCCAGGACCTGGAGGACGAGGTCGACCACGCGCTGGCCCGCCCCGAGTCCCCGGAGGTGACGTACGGCCTGGCCGAGTTCGTCGCCGCCGAGGAGATGGACCGCATGCGGGGCTACTGGTGGTCGCCGTCCGGCGACGCGATCCTGGTCGAGCGGGCCGACGACGCGCCGGTGCAGCGGTGGCACATCGCCGACCCGGCCAATCCGGCCCGCCCGGCCACCGAGCAGCGCTATCCCTCCGCCGGTACGGCCAACGCCGGGGTCGAGCTCTTCGTCCTCACCCTCGACGGAGCCCGGGTCGCCGTACCCTTCGACGACGAATACCTGGTCAACGCCGTCTGGGACGCCCACGGCCTGTCGATCGTCACCATGACGCGCGACCAGCGGACCATGCGGCTGCTCGACGTCGACCCGGCCACCGGCACCTCCACGGTCGTGCGCGAGGACACCGACCCCGCCTGGGTCGACATCGTCACCGGCGTCCCGGGCCACCTGTCCGACGGCAGCCTCGTCTGGGCCGCCACCGCCGAGGGCGGCCACCGCCTGATCGTCGGCGACTCCCCCGTCACGCCGCCCACCCTCCAGGTCCGCGAGATCCTCGACGTCGACGGCGAGACCGTGCTCTTCCGGGCGAGCGGGGAGCCCACCGAGATCGCCGTCTGGGCCTACCGGAGGGGCCAGATCACCCTTGTCAGCCCGGCCGAGGGCGGCGTCTACAGCGGCCACACCGCGGGCGGCACCCTGGTGATCACCGGTCAGACCCTCGACAGCGAGGGTTCGGTCACCCGCGTCCTGCACAACGGCACGCCCCGCGGCCACATCACCTCCCACGCCGAGCGTCCCGGCCTGGACCTGCGGGTCTCCCTGATCAGGGCGGGCGAGCGGGACCTGGCCACCGCCGTGCTCCTGCCCACCGGGCACGTGCCCGGCTCGGCGAAGTTGCCGGTCCTCATGGACCCGTACGGCGGACCGCACGCCCAGCGCGTGCTGGCCGCGGCCGGAGCGCACCTGACCAGCCAGTGGTTCGCCGACCAGGGCTTCGCGGTGGTCGTGGCCGACGGCCGCGGCACCCCGGGCCGCGGCCCCGAGTTCGAGCGGGCCGTCCTGCACGACCTGGCCACCCCGATCCTGGAGGACCAGGTCGACGCCCTGCACGGCGCCGCCGCGCGGTTCCCCGACGACCTGGACCTGTCGCGGGTCGGCATCCGGGGCTGGTCGTTCGGCGGCTACCTCGCCGCCCTGGCCGTGCTCCGCCGCCCCGACGTGTTCCACGCGGCCATCGCCGGGGCTCCGGTGACCGACTGGCGCCTGTACGACACCTGCTACACCGAGCGCTACCTCGGCCACCCGGACGAGGGCCACTACGATTCCTCGTCCCTGTTCGCCGACGCCGAGAAGCTGGACCGTCCCCTCCTGCTGATCCACGGCCTGGCCGACGACAACGTGGTCGCCGCGCACACCCTGCGTCTGTCCTCCGCCCTGCTGGCCGGGGGCCGCCCGCACAACGTGCTGCCGCTGTCGGGGGTCACCCACATGACCCCGCAGGAGATCGTGGCGGAGAACCTGCTGCTGCTCCAGGTCGACTTCCTGAAGAAGGCCCTGTCCTGAGTCCTTTCCGGGAAGGCCCTGTCCCGGGGCCTTCCCGGAAAGGACCCTGTCTCGAGCCGGAGACGAGCCTCCGGTAACCGCCACCGTCACCGTCCCGAACCGGCGGTAAGCCGCCGGTCACCGTCACCGTCACCGTCACCGTCCTGAGCCGGGGACGAGCCGCCGGGAATCGGACGCGGCGACGCAGGAAGTTGGACCCGGCGGCACGGGAGACATGCTCTTCGTGCCTGACGAGTACAGGGAAGCCCATGTTTAGGACGTCTCCTCCGGCTATTACGGACAGCCCGCTATACCAGATCTATCTTCTGTCAAGGTTTCCGTGGCACGACGACCGTAATATCGGTGCCCGAACCATTGCGATTGGTCCGTAAAACCGGCGGCATTCCCTGTCTTCCAGACCATGGACGCCCCGGCACGAATTCGCGGTTCACAGGGGGAAGTGCCACGGGGCGGGTAATCCTTTTCACCGTGGCCTTCATCGTCTTCACGGGAGGGTCAACCACTGATGATGGTCACTCGCACAAGAATCGTCGCGGGCCTTGCGGGCCTCGCCATGGCCGTCGGGATGACGGCGGGCACGGCGGCCCCCGCCGCCGCGGCCGGTGTCACACCGTCCTTCGACGTGGTGGCGTTGGGCGACTCCTACGGATCCGGCACGGGGGCCGGAGACTACGAGCCCGGCACCGAGCAGACGTGTTATCGCAGCCGCAATTCCTCCTCCACGATTCTCGTCGAGCAGCTCCGGCTGCGAGGCACGAATGTGAGGTTCACCAACGTCATGTGCAGCGGAGCGGCCATCCAGGATCTGCGGCAGCCGTTCAAGGGGGAGCCTGCGCAACTCGACGCGCTCCGCCGGGACACCGATCTGGTGACGCTGAACATCGGCGGCAACGACATCGGCTTCGCCGGATACGGCGGCGTGTGCGTCCAGGCCGACTGCACCGGCGCGCCCACCACGGCGATCCTCGACCGCATGCCCGCCCTGAAGCGCACCCTGAGTAGCCTCCTCACCGAGATCAAGCGCCGCAGTCCCCGCGCCCAGATCGTCATGACCGGGTACGGCAGGGCGGTCACCAGCGGCCAGAACGCCACCGGCGTACAGCTCGACCCGATCTGCGACGCCGGTGTGTTCAGCGCCGAGGAGCGCCTGGCGGGGGCGAAGGTCTCCGGCGCGCTGGACGCGGCCCTGTCCCGGACCGCGCGGGCCGCCAGGGCACGCGGGGTCGACGTCCGGTTCGTCAGCCCGCACCGGAGTTCGACCACCCTGCACCCCGAGTTCGCCGGGCACTCGCTCTGCGAGTCCGCAACCCCGTTCTACCGGGGATTCGACGCCCTCGCCCCCGGCCAGGAGGGCGGGGTCGCGGTGCTGCACCTCGGCCGACAGGGCCATGCCGCCCTCGCCGCCCTCATCCAGCGCAAGGTCCCGATCCTCGCCGCGCGCTGACCCGCGTAGCCCTTGGAGGCCCCTCCCGATCGAGGACGTTCCTGAAGCCTCCTCCTGACCGGGGACGTTCACCCGGCTGACGCTCGCCTCCGAAAGATCCACAGAGCACGCCTGTGGGGCCCCGGTTCACCGGGGCCGGAACACCCCGGCACGCGCCGCCGCCAGAGCCGCGGCGGCGGCGCGGTCGGCGACCTTCTCGTCCACCGGCTCACCGCTGACGAACAACCGGTAGTACAGCGGCGCGACGGCGGTGCGGACCAGGTCGGCGGCGTCGACGTCCTCGGGCAGCTCACCGCGTTCCACCGCCCGGGTGACGAGGACCGCCGACTGCTCGTGGCGGGCGGCGAAGAACGCGTGCAACGCCTTGGCGACGACCGGATCTCGCGCGGAGGCCCTGATGAACGCGGTCGACACCGGGCCCGTCTCGGGGTCGGCGAAACCGGCCAGCACCAGGCGGGTGAGCTCACGCAGGTCCCCCTCGATCGTGCCGGTGTCGGGAACCGGCCACGGTTCGGCCCCGGCCAGGTCGAGCGCGTCGGCGGCGAGCCCCTCCACGCTGCCCCAGCGCCGGTAGACCGTGGTCTTGTGCACCCCGGAGCGCAGCGCGACGCCCTCCACGGTCATCCGGTCGTACCCCTTCTCCGCCAGCTCGGCGAGGGTGGCCTCGCGTACGACCTCGCGTACCCGCGCGGTACGCCCACCGGGCCGTACGGTCCCGCTCCGCGTCACGATCACCTCCGGTTGCGTGGGTTGCGGCACATCAGGCATACTCCAGCTTAATACAACTCAGTAGTGTTAAGACGAAGACCTAAGGAGCGCAGCAGACGTGGACCTTTCACCCGGCATCGCGATGACCTGTCCACATCCTGTTCCGGAGGCCCGTCCTGTCCACTCAGCTCACCCTTCGCGGGGTTTCCAAGACGTACGGCGAACGACCGCTTCTTGACCACGTCTCCTTCACCGTCAGGCCGGGCGAGCGCGCCGGGATCGTCGGGGAGAACGGCTCGGGCAAGTCGACCCTGCTGCGACTGATCTCCGGAGTCGAGACCCCGGACGACGGCGAGATCACCGTCTCCGCCGACGGCGGGATCGGTTACCTCGGCCAGAGCCTCGACCTGCCCGCCGACCAGACCGTCCAGCACGCCGTCGACGCCGCGCTCGCGGAGTTGCGTGCCATGGAGCGGCGGATGCGGGTCCTGGAGGACGACCTCACCGAGGACCGGCTGGCCGAGTACGGCGACCTGCTGAGCGCGTACGAGGCGCGCGGCGGCTACGAGGCGGACGCCCGCGTGGACAAGGCCCTGCACGGCCTCGGGCTCGGGCACGTCGAGCGCGACCGCCCGCTGGGCACCCTGTCCGGCGGCGAGCAGGCCCGGCTCGGCCTGGCCTGCCTGCTGGCGGCCTCCCCCGAGGTCCTCCTGCTCGACGAGCCGACCAACCACCTCGACGACTCCTCGACGACCTGGCTGGAAGAGCGGCTGCGCGCCCACCGGGGCACGGTGGTCGCCGTCTCCCACGACCGCCTCTTCCTCGACCGGGTGGCCACCGCGATCCTGGAGGTCGAGGGCGGCGGGGTGACCCGGTTCGGCGGCGGCTACACCGGGTTCCTGGCCGAGCAGGCGGCGGCCCGGCGGCGGTGGGAGCAGGCCTACGCCGACTGGCGCGAGGAGATCAGGCGGGTGGAGACCTTCGCGGCGACCACCGCGCACCGCGTCGCGCCCGGCCGCCCCATGAAGGACGGCAACAAACTGGCCTACGACCGCGACGCGGGCCGGGTGCAGAGCTCGGTCGCCGGCCGGATCCGCCAGGCACAGGAGCGCCTGCGCCGGCTCCTGGAGGACCGGGTACCCAGGCCGCCGGAGCCCCTGCGGTTCGAAGGGCTCTTCAGAAGCGGCGCGACCGAAGGCCCGGTCGCCGAGCTGGACGCCGTACGGGTGGGAGACCGGCTCATCGTCGACTCCTTCGGCGTCGAGCCGGGACAGCGGCTGCTGATCCACGGCCCCAACGGCGCGGGCAAGTCGACCTTCCTGCGCGTTCTCGCCGGTGACCTCCAACCCGACGGCGGGACCGTACTGCACCGGGGAGGGATCGGCTACCTGCCGCAGGAGTCACCCCCGTCCCGGCCGGGACGGACCGTCCTCGACACGTTCGCCGAGGGCCGGCCGGGCTATCCGGACGAGCACCGCACGCGACTGCTGTCGATGGGCCTGTTCAAGCCCGGCGACCTGCGGACCCCGGCCGGGGCACTGTCGGTCGGCCAGCAGCGGCGGCTCGCCCTGGCCAGGCTGCTGACCTGCGAGGCCGACCTGCTGCTGCTCGACGAGCCGACCAACCATCTCTCGCTCACCCTCGTTGAGGAGCTGGAGGAGGCCCTCGCCGCCTATCGGGGTGCCCTCGTCGTGGTCTCCCACGACCGGGCGCTGCGCGGCCGGTTCACCGGCACCGAGATCGAGATGCGCGACGGCCGCCTCGTCTGACGTCGGCCACCCCACTCACCAAGCCCGTCACGGACACGCGCCGATCCACTCGCCGAGCCCGTCACGGACTCACGCGAACCCACCTGTCATGTCCGTCGCGAACACTCGTGCCCCCACTCGCCGAGTCCGTCACGAACACTCCCTGACCCACCTGTCATGCCCGTCACAGAAGACCCCGGTCCTTGAGATCGAACCGAAGGAGAACCCGTCCCATGCCACGCGACCTGACCGTATCGATCGAGGAGCTTCCCGTGTCCGGCCCCGACGCCGGGCCGTACGGGATCACCACCGGCCCCGACGGGGCGCTGTGGTTCACGATGGTCCATCACGGCCGGATCGGCCGGATGACCCCCGACGGGGAACTCAGCTCCCACCAACTCGACCCGGCCTCGTGCGGGCCGACGGTCATCACCACCGGCCCCGATGGCGCCCTGTGGTTCACCGAGTACCAGAGCCACCGGATCGGCCGGATCACCACGACCGGGGAGATCCGCTCGTTCCCGCTGCCGGCGCCGGATGCCGGGCCGTTCGGAATCGCGGCGGGAGCCGACGGCGCCCTGTGGTTCACCGAGACCGGCGCCGACCGGATCGGCCGGATCACCACCGAAGGAGCGGTCACCGAGTTCTCCCTCCCGGTCACCGGGGCGTTCCCGTCCGCGATCGCCGCCGGCCCCGACGGCGGGCTGTGGTTCACGATGAACCAGGCGAACGCGATCGGCCGGATCGGCCTGGGCGGCGACGTCACGGTTCATCCGCTGCCGACCGCCGGCGCGGCCCCCGTGGGCATCACCGGCGGCCCGGACGGCGCGATGTGGTTCGTCGAGATCGGCGCGGGCCAGATCGGGCGGATCGAACCGGGCGGGCGGATCGACGAGTTCCCGCTCCCCGATCGCGCGGCGCGCCCCCACGCCATCGTCGCCGACCCGCACGGCGACCACTGGTTCACCGAGTGGGGGGCCAACCGCATCGGGCGGATCACCCCTGACGGCCGGATCGACGAACACGAGTTGCCGACCCCGGCATCGGAGCCGCACGGCATCGCGGCCGGACCAGACGGCACCCTGTGGGCCGCCCTCGAAACAGGCGCCCTGGCCCGGCTCACCATCTCGGCCCCGCGGTGAGACACCTGGACATGGATCAAGGTTTCAGCAGCCGTGACCCGACTGGAACACCCTTGACGAACGCCTAGCCGTACTACTGACCCGCACGTTTGATCACGGCAAGCGAGCCGGGGCCATCTGACGGGTGCCTCAGCGGCTTCGCTCCGGCCGTGGCTAGCTGGGGAACGGGACCAGTGCGAAAACAGCCACGAGGAAAAGGGCGACAGGCACGATGACCACGAATACCGTCACCAGGACGAATTTGAGCAGCATCGCCCGGTGGGCCACCCAGAACCCGGCACCCGCGGCTACCAGGAACACAGCGAAGGTCAACGCCATGGCGACCAAGACGCCGACGTGGTTCTGAAGGCTCGGGTCGAGGACCCAGTCTTCCGGCGGATTCCCCGCCCCGGGGAATCCCGACAGATCACGCAGGAGAGGCGTCGCCGTCCATGACGCCACCGCCAACTCGGTCACCCCCAGCCCCGAACCGGCAAGCAGTGCCGCGACAAGGCCGGCCCGACGCGTCTTGTGCGTGCTCCACCGTGCGACCAGCAGACCGGCGAGCAGCGCGCACACATGCCCGACCGCGCTACCGGAGGTATAGGCCAGGACAGCCTCGTTACGCCACTCCTCGACGTACTGTCCCGGCGATTGCGGGTCAGTCACCAAGGCATTGCCCAACTGGAGGTTAGGGGCGACCAGCAGAGCGGCCGCGCTGGCGGTTACCGCCAGCAGGAACACGTAGATGGCGATATGGCGGCTCTTGCCCTTTGTGAATAGCGCAAGATGCGACATGTCACCATCATGCGCGATATCAGGATCTCGTGAGCCAGATCGCGCGCGGAGGCGCAGCGAGTCGAGAGCACGCCGAAGCGACGCCGACGATGATCAGGGCGACTTTGTGCGGGGGAACCGCGCGTCCCAGGAGGTTGCGTTGACTTCCTGAGTCTAAGCCCGCTTACTTCGCCATTGGTCCGAAACTCCATCGGGTGGTCAGCCCGCAGCTCACAGCTTCAAGATCGTGATTACGCGGAGGAGCGGGATCAGCCGCCGATTCCGCCCTCGGGACCGGTTTCCCTCCTGAGACCGCCGGAGACGATCTGACAGGGCGCCACCGGGCCGGTCGCGACCTGGATTCTGCCACCGACCATCAGGCCGTGCCCGTCGTCCTGATACCACAGGCTGTAGACCAGGGTCTGGCCGGGCTTGATCTGCTCCGGATGCAGCCTCCAGAACGCGGCCTCACCCTCGGGGGGCGATTCGCTGGTGAACAGCTTCGGATTGTCGGGCGCGTATTCGGCTCGGGGTTCCTTGCACTCCTTGCCGATCGGCAGGAAGAGCACCACCGATTCCACGCCGAAGTTACGCAACTTGCCTTCGATCACCTCGGGATGTTTGTAGTCCCGGGGGTAGATCCTGATCGAGCCGTCGGGCTCGCGTTCGACCGCGTTCGCCGCGACGCCGCCCTGCCCCGACAGCACCGGGATGCCCACCGCCAGCAAAAGAGCGACCCCCGTGGCGACGATGGCCAGGCTTAACCACCGGCGCTCGCGGAGGAAGCGCACGAACGGGTGCGACCTATCCTGGTTGACTTCCATGATCAGGTGAGTCCTTCGAAGCGAGTGATGGGCGGCGGGAAGGTCACGCTCTGGCGGGATTCTGTAGTTGGTCACAGTTCCTCCCTCTTCCGAAGCGCCGCATGGCGCTCACTTCGTCTGTGTCCTGACTCGGGTTCGAGTTCCGCTCCTGAGAGCTTTTTCATTCGGGTCCGAGCGCGGGAAAGCCGGGATCGTACGGTTCCCACGGGGATGTTCAGCGCCACGGCCGCATCCTCGTAACTCAGCTCGGACCAGACGCACAACGTCAAAACTTCCTGGTCGGCGCGCGGTAGCCGATTCAATGCCGCCAGGATTTCGCGCATCTGCTGTTCGTCGTCGATCCGCCCTGTGACTTCCTCCGCCGGATCGATGACCGAGTTCAGGGGCGGGAGCCGGCTGATGGCCGCCTGGTGGCGGCGCAGCGACCGCGACCGGTTACGCAAGGCGTTGTTGGCCACCCCGAGCAGCCAAGGCAGCAGAGAATCACTGCTGATCCGCACCTGGCGGCGGCGTCGCCACGCCTCCAGGAACACCGCCGAGGTCAGGTCTTCGGCGGCCGACCAGTCCGCAGTGCGCCGAAAGCAGTGGTTGTAGACGCTGCGGGCATGCCGGTCGAACAAGGTCCCGAAAGCCCCACCGTCGCCGCTGGCCGCGCGCGACCACAACTCGAGATCTGTATCCACACCCGGCCTATGTCCGTATATCCAAGAGAGTTCCCGAGGGGTCCTTCACCATCGCATAACTTTGCAGGGAGTCCAGCAGTATTTGCTGGTCAGCTACTATGGCGCGCCTTACCCGGCCTTGGCCGCAGAGGATCGCGCCGCCCGTCCTGTTCTCGGCAACTCAAGATCAAGTCCTTTCGACCTCAGGCTCCCGCTTACGTTTCGGGTTCAGAGGGCGGCAGCCAGCCGCATAGGCTACGCCCACAAGACGGCTGTCCGGAATCTCCATGGCCCCTCAGGTGCGCGGCGCGACTGCGGAGCCGAGGTCATTGGCGAACCGGCGTGTGGTGAGGTTGATGGTCTCCTGCGGGTGATCGGCGAAGAGTTCGAAGTGCGTCTGCGGGATCTCGGCCACCTCAAGCTGCTCGACCGAGCCGAGGGCGCGGCGTGCGGCCGGTGCCGGGGTGATGGCGTCGTCAGTCGCGAGAATCGCGTGTACGGGGGCGGTAACGGCCGCGAGGTCGCCGGTGGGGTGGTAGTTGGCGAGGTTCCACAGGGAGGCGGGGGTGACTTCGTTGCTGTTCTGCTCTCACCTGGACGTGCCGTGCCAGCTGCTCCACAGCGCCGCGTACGAGCCCCCCGCCGCGACCAGTTCCTCGTGGGAGCCGAGTTCGCTGATGCGGCCGTCCTCGACCACCGCGACGCGGTCGGCGTCGTGGGCCGTGTAGAGGCGGTGGGCGATGGCGATGACCGTACGGCCGTCGAGGACGGCGGCCAGTGAGCGTTCCAGGTGGCGGGCGGCGCGGGGGTCGATCAGCGAGGTGGCCTCGTCGAGGACGAGGGTGTGCGGGTCGGCCAGGACCAGCCGGGCCAGGGCCAGCTGCTGCGCCTGGGCTGCGGGGATGGCCTCGCCGCCGGAGCCGACGGCCGTGTCGAGACCCTCGGGCAGGGCCTCGACCCACTCCCAGGCGTTGACGGCCTCCAGCACCTCACGGACCCGGGCGTCGTCGGCGTCGGGCCGGGCGATCAGCACGTTGTCGCGTACGGTGCCCCGGAAGATGTGGTGCTCCTGGGTCACCAGGGCGACATGGCCGCGCAGGTCGTCCAGGGGGAGCTCGACCAGCGGGACGCCGCCGACCGCGACGGAGCCGGTGCGGGGGCCGTGGATGCCCGCGAGCAGGCGACCCAGCGTGGACTTGCCGGCCCCGGACGGACCGACCATGGCCAGCCGCTCCCCCGGTCTCACCGTCAGGTCGATGCCGTGCAGCACGTCGTGGCCCTCGCGGTAGGCGTAGCGGACGTCGTCGGCCTTCAGCTCGCTGCCCTCGGGGGCGCCGGAACCGGCCTCGCGGTCGTCGGGCACCTCGGCGACGCCCAGCAGGCGGGCCATGGAGGCGCCGCCGACCTGGAGCTCGTCGATCCACATGAGCAGCCGGTCGAGCGGGTCGATGAGCTGCTGGACGTACAGTGTGGCGGCGGTGACCTGCTCCAGCGTGACCCAGTCCTGGGTGTAGAAGAGGCCGCCGATGACCAGCGTCGCCACGATCGGGATCACGTAGCCGAGCTCGACCGAGGGGAACCAGACCGTGCGCAGCCCCAGCGTGTAGCTCTCGGCCGCCCACGACTCGGTGATGTCGGCGTCGGTACGGCGGTGGCGCCGCTCCTGCAGGCCCAGGGCCTCCACGGCGCGGGCGCCGTTGACCGTCTCGGCCAGGCCGTCGGTCATGTCGGCGTACGCCGCGCTCTCTCGCAGGTATCCGTCCCTGGCGCGCTTGAGATACCAGCGGGTGGAGATCCACAGGATGGGGACGGCCAGCAGCGAGGGCAGCGCGAGCAGCGGCCCGACCACGACGAGCGCGCCAACGGTGATCACGCAGGTGACCAGCGCGATCAGCGTCTCGGGCACGGCGTGCCGCACGGTGCGCGACAGCGAGTCGACGTCGCGCGAGGTCCGCGAGATCAGGTCACCGGATCCGGCGCGCTCGACCGTGGACAGCGGCAGGCCGAGCACCCGCTCGACGAACTCCTCGCGCAGCTCGGCGAGGACCTTCTCCCCGAGCCTGGAGGAGGCGTAGACGGCGAACCTGACGAGCACCGCCTGGGCGACCACGAAGCCGCCGATGGCCAGTGACACCTGGGTGACGTCGACCCCGGAGCCGTTGTGGACGCCCTGGACGAGGCCGCCGAGCAGCCACGGCACCGCGAGGCCCGCGACGGCGGCCAGGGCGTGCAGGACCAGGGCCACGGTCAGGTCGCGGGGGTACTTCAGGGTGAGCCTTCGGGCGTACGCACGGACCTGCGCCTGGTCGGCGACGGGCAGGATCTGCCTGCTCATGACTCTTCCCCTCGGGTGACGACGGCGGTGTAACCCGGGTGGGCGGCCAGGAGCTCCCGGTGCGTGCCCTGGGCGCGCACGACGCCTCCCTCGACGTAGATGACGTGGTCGGTGCGGTCGAGCACCAGCGGGCTGGTCGTGCAGACCAGCGTGGTCTTGCCGGCGCGGGCCTTGGCGAGCCGGTCGGCGATGCGCGCCTCGCTGTGGGCGTCGACCGCGCTGGTGGGCTCGATGAGGATGAGCACCTCCGGGTCGACGGTGAGCGCCCTGGCGAGTCGGAGCCGCTGCTGCTGGCCGCCGGAGAACTCCCGGCCCGCCTCGGCGACGCGCCCGTCGAGACCGCCGGGCAGCGCCTCGACGATGTCCTCGGCGCACGCGGCCCGCAGCGCATGGTCGAGCTCCTCGGCCGTGGCCCGGCCGGTGACGTCGAGCTCGTTTCTGAGCACCCCGGCGAACAGCTTGGCGTCGTTGTCGGCGACGAGGATCCGGCGGCGCACCTCGGAGATCGGCAGGGTCGCGAGCGCCACGTCGCCGAAGTCGACGTCGCCCTCGCTGTAGCGGCCGAGCCGGTCGGCGATGGTCGCGGCCTCCTCGGGAACGGCCGCCGCGACGGCGGTGAGCATGCCGGGGCGCACGGCGACCCCGGAGGCCACGTCGCGCAGCAGGCCGCCCTCGGAGCGGCCGGTGCCGCCCTCCACCTCCGGCTCCAGCGAGAGGATGCGCACCACCCTGCGGGCGGCGACGTGCCCCTTGGTCAGCTTGTCCGCGGCCTCGGTGAGGGTGCGCACGGGGGCGATCAGGAAGGCGGCGTAGCCGTAGAAGGCGACGAGCTGACCGGCGCTGATCTCGCCGCGCATCGCGAAGGTCGCGCCGAGCCAGGTCACCACGGTGATCAGCAGCCCAGGCAGCAGGACCTGCGCGCCCTCCAGCATCGACTCGACGGAGGCCACCCGCACGCCCGCCCGCCGCACCCGCTGGGACTCGGTGCCGTAGCGGTCGGCGAAGACCCGCTCGCCGCCGATGCCGCGCAGCACCCGCAGGCCGGCGACGATGTCGGCGGCGCGGGTGGAGAGGTCGCCCTGCAGGTCGCGGTGGGCGTTCTGGCGGCGGTGCAGCGGCTTGAGCAGGGGGGCGACGGCGACCGCCATGAGGGGCAGGCCCACCAGCACCACCAGGCCGAGCGGCGGTGAGCTGCCCATCAGGATGACGGTCACGACGGCGATGGCGACGACCGCGCCGCTGCCCCGGATCAGGATGTCGATCGCGTTGCCGATGTGGGCGATGTCGGAGTTGCCGACGCTGACGACCTCGCCGGTGGACATGCGCTTGGGCAGGGTCGCACCCAGCCGGGTCGACTGCCTGGCGGTGACCTGCACGGTCCGGTAGGCGGCGGCCAGCCAGTTGTAGACGGCCAGCCGGTGGCGCAGGATGCCGGTGACGGCCTGCGCGATCCCCAGGGCGAGCACCACCCCGCCCCAGGTGGTCAGGGACGACAGGTCCCTGGCAGTGATGGCGTCGATCCCCCTGCCCATGGCGTACGGCACGAGCGCCATCGCGAGCCACCACAGGGTGGCGTAGACGATGCCGAGGAGCAGCGGGCCCCTTTGCGTGTGGGCCACCCACCGCAGGTATCTGATCGGACTGCGGGCATCGGGAACGCCGGGGTTGGCGGTGGGTAAGGAGCGCATCTCCCTTCAAGGGTTACAAACTCCCCCCTGACCAGGCAAACCATTTTCGACCCCGGGCGTGTCGCCGTCAATTGGAGTTGACAAGCGGCTCACGTCAACCTAAATTGACACCCATGAGTGATACGGCGCAGCTGGCATCCGACGCCGGTAGCCGCGATCCGGCCGTGGGCCTGCGGGCCGTGCGGGCACTGCGAACGCTGGTCGACCGGCTGGAGGCCCTCCAGGTGGAGAACGCACGGGAGCAGGGCTGGTCCTGGCAGGAGATCGCGCACTGTCTGGAAGTGACCCGGCAGGCGGTGCACAAGAAGTACGCGGGCGGCCGAGGTTTGCTGAGACGGGAGAGATAGCGATGTTCGAACGGTTCCACCACGAGGCCCGCCAGGCGGTGACCCTCGCCCAGGAGAACGCCCGCAAACTGCGGCACGACATCATCGGCACCGAGCACATCCTGCTCGGCCTGCTCGACCAGCCGGAAAGCCTCTCGGCGCGGGTGCTGGGCCGTCACGGCCTCGACCACGCCGGCGCCTACCGGTCGGTCGTCCGCCTCACCCCGTCGAAGCCTGGCGACGCCCTCGACGCCGAGGCGCTGGAGTCGATCGGCATCGACCTGTCGGCCATCAGGGAGAAGGTGGAGGCGGCCTTCGGGCCCGGCGCCCTGGACCGCAGGCCCGGCATCGAGCGCCGGGGCCGCGTGCTCGGCGGCCTCCACATCCGCTTCAGCCCCCGGGCGAAGAAGACCCTGGAGCTGTCCCTGCGCGAGGCCATCAACCTCAAGCACAACTACATCGGCGACGGGCACATCCTGCTGGGCATCCTGCGCGAGGGCGAGGGGCTGGGCAGCAAGGTCCTGGCCGACGCGGGCCTCGACTTCACGAGCCTGCGGCAGGAGATCGTCGTCGAGCTGGGCTAGCCGCACCGAACCGAGGGGCCGGGTACGGGTTCGGGCGTGCCGGGGCATCGGTGCCGTCAGGGCCGTCCGGTGGCGGAGCCGGTGCCGTCGAGCCCGGTCTGGGGCGTCTCCCCGCTCACCGCGATCGGGCGAGCCGGAACCCGAGGTCGTCGACGCGGAAGGTCGGGTGGCTCTTGCGGCGGCACGACGCCCGGCATCCTCGGGGAAGGTCGTACGCGCCTCCGCCGCGGAACACGCGGTACGGGCCGTAGACGCCGGGATCGTAGAGATCCCAGCACCACTCCCACACGTTGCCGATCATGTCGTGCAGGCCCCACGCGTTCGGCGCCCTGGTCGCGACGTCGTGCACCTCGCCGCCGGAGTTCCCGCCGTACCAGGCGATCTCGTCCAGCTCTCCGTAGCAAACGCCGGAGGTCCCGGCCCTGCACGCGTACTCCCACTCCGCCTCGGACGGGAGGCGATAGCCGCCGGCCTCCCAGTCGCAGACCACGTCCTGCCCGTCGCGGTCGTCGCCCATCGAGTAGCAGGGGTCGAGCCCCGCCGCCTCGGAGAGCAGGTTGCAGAACCGGACGGCCTCTTGCCAGGAGACCTCGGTCACCGGCGTCCTGGGCCCCGCCGGACTCGCGGGCGTTTCACCCCCCTCGCCCCGAACGGCGCGGTACAGCTCGCGGGTCACGGGATGCGACGCCAGCAGGAAGGCCCCGACCTCGACCTTCCAGATCGCCTTCGTCCCCTCGTCCCGCAGGAAGATCTTCCCGGCGGGAATCTCGATCATGCGCTCGGCGATCTCCTGGGGCGGCGTCGGTTCGGGACTCATCACGGGCTCTCCTGGGCGATCGGTTCGTGTCGACGACACGCGGACTCCGCGTGTCGTCCCGGCGGGATCGAGGCCAGCGATCGGTCCGCGATCGGCTCGCGGTCGGTCCCCGGTCACCCCGGCGGGATCGAGGTCCGCGGTCGGTCCGCGATCGGCCCGGCCGGCACCGGACCGGCACATCGCGGACGATCGACGGTAACGGCCCGGCGCGGGACGTGTGTCGCGTCAACCGTCCGGAAGGTCAACCGCCAACCGGAGAGTACCGACGATCCGGGACGGGAAAAGCGAGAGCCGCCCCGACGGCCGGGGCGGCTCCGTCTTCGGGAACCTACTTCGCGGCCCGCAGGTAGTCGTGGTTCATCTGGGCGATCGTGTCCAGCGGGATGCCCTTGGGGCAGACCGCCGTGCACTCGCCGGTGTTGGTACAGCCGCCGAAGCCCTCGGCGTCCATCTGCTCGACCATGGCCTTGGCGCGGGAGTCGCGCTCGGGCTGGCCCTGCGGCAGCAGGCCCAGGTGGGTGATCTTGGCGGCGGTGAAGAGGGAGGCCGAGCCGTTCGGGCAGGCGGCGACACAGGCGCCGCAGCCGATGCAGGTGGCCGCGTCGAACGCCGCGTCGGCGTCGACCTTCTTCACCGGGACGCTGTGCGCGTCGGGGGCCGATCCCGCCGGGACGGAGACGAAGCCGCCCGCCTGGATGATCCGGTCGAACGCCGAGCGGTCCACGACCAGGTCCTTCACCACCGGGAAGGGCGCGGCGCGCCACGGCTCGATGGTGATGACCGCGTTGTCCTCGAAGTGCCGCATGTGCAGCTGGCAGGTGGTGGTGGCCACCTGCTCGCCGTGCGCGACACCGTTGATGACCATGCCGCACATGCCGCAGATGCCCTCGCGGCAGTCGTGGTCGAAGGCGACCGGGTCGTCGCCCTCCAGGATGAGCCGCTCGTTGAGGACGTCGAGCATCTCCAGGAAGGACATGTCCGGCGACACGTCCTCGACCCGGTAGGTGACCATGCGGCCCTTGTCCTCGGGACCCCTCTGCCGCCAGACCTTGAGTGTCAGGTTCACTTGTAACTCCGCTGGCTCATCTTGACGTACTCGTAGTCGAGATCTTCCTTGTGCAGGATCGGGCCCTGCTCCCCGTACTCCCAGGCGGCGACGTAGGCGAAGTGCTCGTCGTCGCGCAGGGCCTCGCCGTCGGCGTCCTGCGACTCGGCGCGGAAGTGGCCGCCACACGACTCGGTGCGGTGCAGCGCGTCAACGCACATCAGCTCGGCCAGGTCGAAGAAGTCGGCCACCCGCCCGGCCCGCTCCAGCGCCTGGTTGAGCTCCCCGGCCTCGCCGGAGACCTTCACGTTCCTCCAGAACTCCTCGCGCAGCTCGGGGATCCGCTCCAGGGCCTTGCGCAGCGACTCCTCGGTGCGCTCCATCCCGCAGTAGTCCCACATGAGCTTGCCCAGCTCGCGGTGGTAGGAGTCGGCGGTGCGGTCCCCGTCGTTCGACAGCAGCCTGGCGATCCTCTCGCGTACGGCGACCTCCGCCTCGGCCACGGCCTCCTCGTCGACGTCCCCGTACGGGCCGTTCGCGAGGTAGTCGCCGATCGTGGTCGGCAGCACGAAGTAGCCGTCGGCCAGGCCCTGCATCAGCGCGGACGCGCCGAGGCGGTTGGCTCCGTGGTCGGAGAAGTTGGCCTCGCCGATCACGAACAGGCCCGGGATCGTGGACTGCAGGTCGTAGTCCACCCACAGGCCGCCCATCGTGTAGTGGACGGCCGGGTAGATGCGCATCGGCTGGGCGTAGGGGTCCTCGCCGGTGATGCGCTCGTACATCTCGAAGAGGTTGCCGTACTTCTTCTCCACCGCGTCTCGGCCCAGGCGGCGGATCGCGTCGGCGAAGTCGAGGTAGACGCCCAGGCCGCCGGGGCCGACGCCGCGGCCCTCGTCGCAGACGTTCTTGGCGGCGCGGGAGGCGATGTCGCGCGGGACCAGGTTGCCGAACGCCGGGTAGATGCGCTCCAGGTAGTAGTCGCGCTCCTCCTCGGGGATCTCCGAGGCCGGACGGGTGTCGCCCCGCTCCAGCGGCACCCACACGCGGCCGTCGTTGCGCAGCGACTCCGACATCAGGGTCAGCTTCGACTGGTAGTCGCCGCTGACCGGAATGCAGGTCGGGTGGATCTGGGTGTAGCAGGGGTTGGCGAACATCGCGCCGCGCCGGTGCGCCCGCCAGATCGCGGTGGTGTTGCAGCCCTTGGCGTTGGTCGACAGGAAGAACACATTGCCGTACCCGCCGCTGGCCAGCACGACCGCGTCGGCCAGGTGCCGCTCGATCTCGCCGGTGACCATGTCGCGGACGATGACGCCGCGCGCCCGGCCATCGGAGACGATCAGGTCGAGCATCTCGTGGCGGGTGTGCATCTCGACGGTTCCGGCCGCGATCTGCCGCTCCAGCGCCTGGTACGCGCCGAGCAGGAGCTGCTGGCCCGTCTGGCCCCTGGCGTAGAAGGTGCGGGAGACCTGCGCGCCGCCGAAGGAGCGGGTGTCGAGCAGGCCGCCGTACTCGCGGGCGAACGGCACGCCCTGGGCCACGGCCTGGTCGATGATGTTCACGCTGACCTGGGCGAGCCGGTAGACGTTGGACTCGCGGGCGCGGAAGTCGCCGCCCTTGACCGTGTCGTAGAACAACCGGTAGATCGAGTCGCCGTCGCCCCGGTAGTTCTTGGCCGCGTTGATGCCGCCCTGGGCCGCGATGGAGTGCGCGCGGCGGGGCGTGTCCTGGTAGCAGAAGGACTTGACGTTGTAGCCCAGCTCGCCGAGGGTCGCGGCGGCCGAGCCGCCCGCCAGCCCCGTGCCCACGACGATGACGTTGAGCTTGCGCTTGTTGGCCGGGTTGACCAGCTTGGCGCCGAACTTGCGCTTCTCCCAGCGGTCCTCGATCGGGCCGTCGGGGGCCTTGGTGTCGCGGATCGGCTCGCCCTCTGTGTACCTCGTGGTCATGACCCGCTCACCGCTCCTCGCTCACCACGCGGAAGATCCGCCCCTTGTTCGCCACGCGGAAGATCCGTCCCTTGTTCACCGCGCGGAAGATCCGCTTCTCGCCCGCCGTGCGGGAGGCCCGCTCCTTGTTCGCCGTACGGGAGACCCGCTCCTCGTACGCCACCGCGCTCGTCACGCCGGGTCCCGCTCACTTGATCACTCCGACCGCGACCGCGACCGGGACCGCGAGGAAGCCGACGACCAGCAGGGCCGACAGCCCCGTGGCGGCGGCCCTCAGCGGGCGGTAGCTGCGACGGCTCGCCAGGCCGAGCGTCTGGAAGGCGCTCCACAGACCGTGGCGCAGGTGCAGGCCGACCATGACGACCGCGAGCACGTAGAACAGGGTGACCCACCAGCGGGACGGCGCGAAGCCCTCGACCAGTCGCTCGTACGGGGTGGAGCCGGCCCCCGCCGGGTTCACCGCGCCGAACGTCAGGTCGAGCAGGTGGTAGACCACGAACAGCACGATGACGACGCCGCCGTAGCGCATGGTGTGGACCGCGTAGCCGCCCGCCCGGGACCTGCGCCTGGCCGCGTACCTGACCGGACGGGCCTTGCGCGCCCGCCTGGCCAGGGAGATCGCCGCCCACATGTGCAGTCCGACCGCGACGACCAGCCCGATCTCGACGACGGTCAGCAGGACGCGGTGCGGGAGGATCGGCTCGCCCATGGTCCGCAGGAAGGCCGCGTAGGAGTTGAAGGACTCCGCGCCGAAGAAGCTCTTGAGGTTCCCGGCCATGTGGCCGACAAGGAAGAGCACCATCACGGCACCCGTGACGGCCATCACGGCCTTCTTGCCGTTGGAGGAGCTCAGGAAGCCGCCCCGCCTGGGCCGCGTCGGCTTCGCGGGGGCGTCCGCCGGGGGTTTCACCGGCGCGGTGGCGGATCCGCGCTCAATCGTGGCAGTCACGTCTGTCACGCTAAGTAGGAGGATTTACCGCCGTCCAAGTCATCATGGATGTGGTTTCCATAGCCTGTGGCTATTAGCTGTGCGTCCCTGCCGCTTCCTGGAACGCGCCGCCCGCGCGGTGCGAGCAATCTCACAGCTCCCCGGCCGCGATCTCCCATCGTCTCCCACGTCACCACCGGTCCCGGATCCGAGACCGGAAGGCCCGTGCGCTATACGTCCGCGCGCTCAAAACCCCATCCACGCTCAAGACCCCATCCGTCCGCGTGCGCAAGGCTCTACGCATCCGCGCGTTCAGGGCTCCGGGAGCTCAGGAGCCCGACGCCCACGACTTCACCCGTGCGAGGGACTCGTACGGGTGAAGTCGTGGGCGGATGAGGCCGGACACCGGGGACCCCCTACCCTTGGGAAACGTGCAGCTCCAGCAACTCGCCTACTTCGTGGCGGTCGCCGAGGCCCGGCACTTCACCCAGGCCGCCGAGGGGATGCGCGTCGCCCAGCCCTCGCTGAGCAAGCAGATCAAGGCCCTGGAGACCGAGCTCGGCGCGCCGCTGTTCAGCCGCGCCCGGGGAAACGTCACGCTGACCCCGGCGGGCGAGGCGCTGCTGCCGCTGGCCCGCAGGATGCTGGCCGACGCCGAGACCGCCAGGAGCGAGGTCGGCGAGCTGGCGGGCCTGCGCCGCGGCCGGGTCAGGCTGGGCGCGACCCCCTCGCTCTGCGCCGGGCTGCTCGCCGACGCGCTGGCCAGGTTCCATCACGCCTACCCCGGCATCGAGCTGTTCGTGGAGGAGGGCGGCTCCCGCGACCTGGTCCGCACCCTCGCCCGCGGCCAGCTCGACCTGGCGCTGATCATCATGCCGTTGCACAGCGACGACCCGGCCCTCGTCACCGAGGAGATCCTGCGGGAGAACCTCGTCGTCGCCTCCCCCTCGAACGATCACACCCGCAGGCCGTACGTGCGCATCGAGGAGCTGCGGCGGCGGCCGATGGTGATGTTCAGGCGCGGGTACGACCTGCGGGAGGCCACGCTCAGCGCCTGCAGGCAGGCCGGGTTCGAGCCCAGGTTCGCGGTGGAGGGCGGCGAGATGGACGCCGTGCTGCGCTTCGTGGAGGCCGGGCTGGGGATCGCGCTGGTTCCCTCGATGGTGCTGGACGGCCGCCCCGGACTGGCGGGGACGCCGCTCGCGCCTCCCGGACTGCGCCGCACCATAGCCATCGCGCACCGCAAGGACGTCGAGCCCACCCGCGCCGCCCAGGCCTTCCGCACGACCCTGCTCCTCTTCCTCACCGAGGCCGCCCGCGACGGCAGCCTTCCCCAGGGACTCGATCTGATCACCGAGGGGTGATTCCCCCTGGCGGATCCGCTCCGGGAACCGCCGCGGCGGCACGCGGCGCGGGTGCTCGTTCGCATGGCGGCCGGGGGTTCGCAGCGGGTGCCCGACGGGCATCTGGCAGGCCCCTGACGGGCACTGTGGCGCGTTCCCGACGTGCGGCGGGCACGATATCGGTCGCGTGGACCAGGGCGACTGATCAACACCCTCTAAGTCCCGGTGTCACACTATTCTACGTAGCGTCGACAGGTTCTCCCGATCCAACGAAGAGGCGTCAGTGACCGCCCCCGCCAATGAAACGCTCACGCTTCTCCTCATCGAGGACGACGCCGGCGACGCCTTCCTCGTGGAGGAGCTGCTCAGCGAGGCGGACAACCCACCCAAGATCATTTGGGTGCGCAGCATGGCCGAGAGCCGGGAGCGTCTCACCGAGGACGTGCGGTGCGTGCTCGTCGACCTCTCCCTGCCCGACGCGACCGGCCTTGAGGCACTGGAGCAGGTGCTGTCGATGGCGCCGCACGCCGCCGTGCTCGTGCTGACCGGTCTGAACGACACCCACGTCGGCGTGGAGGCCGTCGCCGCCGGCGCCCAGGACTTCCTGGTCAAGCAGGATGTGGAGGCCCGCCTGCTGGCGCGGGCGATCCGCTACTCCATAGAGCGCAAGCGCGCCGACCTGGCCCAGCGCAAGCTGGTCGAGGCCGAGCTGCTCACCAAGGAGAACTCCCGCCTCGAACGGGGGTTGCTGCCGGTCCCGCTGCTGACCCCGGGGGTCCTGGACCACCAGGCCCGCTACCTGCCGGGACGCAGGCGTGCCCTTCTCGCCGGTGACTTCTGGGACACCGTGCAGAGCCCCGACGGCGCCGTCCACGTGGTGGTCGGCGACGTGTGCGGGCACGGCCCCGACGAGGCCGCGCTGGGAGTCGCGCTCAGGATCGCCTGGCGGACCCTGGTCCTGGCCGGGCACACCGGCAACGAGCTGCTCGGCACCCTGGAGTCGGTGCTCCGCCTGGAGCGCAAGTCCGCGGAGATCTTCACCACCCTGTGCATCGTCACGATCGACCCCACGCTCAGCACGGCGCGGATGCACGTGGTCGGCCACCCGCCGCCGCTGCTGATCCGCGACGGTGTGATCGGCGTGGTGCCCGGCACCCCCTCGGGCCCCCCGCTGGGGATCTTCCAGGACGTCCGCTGGTCGGCGATCGACGTGCCGCTCGGCGACGACTGGTCGCTGCTGCTCTACACCGACGGCCTGATCGAGGCCACCGTGGGCGGCGGGCCCGACCTGCTCGGCACCGAGGGCCTCCTCAGACTCGTCCAGGAGCAGGGCGGGATCGAGCTCGACCGCCTCATCGAACGCGTCATCGAGCTGAACCGCGACGCGCTCAGCGACGACCTCGCGACCGTGCTCATCTCCCGGAACGGGAAACGATGACCGGCCGTTCCGACCGTTCGAGCCCTCAGCCCCTGCCCGAATTCACCCCCTCGAAGGGGGTCGGGAACCTTCCGGTGGGCCGCTGGTTCACGTTCGCCGGGGTGGGCATCGCGCTGGTCTTCATGATCTCGGCCGTCGTCACGATCAAGTCGATCGAGGAGACGCGAGAGGCCAGGGAGACGCTCGTCGACGTCATCGACCCGGCGGCGCTGCGCCTCCTGGAGATCTCCAACGCGATGACCTCGCAGGAGAGCTCGGTGCGGGCGTACGGCAGGACCAACGAGGACGTCTCCCTGCGGGACTACCGGAACGCGATCGCCGCGGAGAAGACCTCGCTGGACACGCTTACCACGCTGCTCCCCCGGATACCGGAACGGCAGGCGGTCAGTGCCGAGGTGGCCGCGCTGAAGGCCGCGGGAGAGGCCTGGCGGCGCGACTACGCCGAGACGGTCATCGCCACCGTACCGACCCTGAAGACCGAGGCCTCCCGGCAGAACGCCACCATCAACGCCACTCGGTTCAACCAGGTCCGCCAGTCCCTCACGGGGCTCCAGAGCCACCTGAACCGGCTGCACGAGCTCGGCGTCGTGCGGCTCGACCTCGGCTGGCAGGCCCTCTACGCCGCGCTCATCGGGGTGGCCCTGGCACTGGTCGTGGCCGCGGTCGCCGCGGTGCTCATCGTGCGGTACGCGGTGCTCCGCCCGCTGGCGGAGCTGAACGAGCAGGTCCGCGCGGTCGCCCAGGGGGATTTCGACCACAAGCTCAAGGTCGAGCACCCGGCCGAGCTGTCCGAGCTGTCGGGCCACGTCGACGCGATGCGCCGCCGCATCCTCGCCGAGTGGCGCCGGTCCTCGGAGACGCAGCGCAAGCTGGAGGACCAGACGGCGGAGCTGAAGCGCTCCAACGGCGAGCTCGAGCAGTTCGCCTACGTGGCCAGTCACGACCTTCAGGAGCCGCTGCGCAAGGTGGCCAGCTTCACCCAGATGCTGGAGCAGCGCTACGGCGACCAGCTCGACGAGCGCGCCAAGCAGTACATCGCCTTCTCCGTCGACGGCGCCAAGCGCATGCAGATGCTGATCAACGACCTGCTCGACTTCTCCCGGGTCGGCAGGATGGGCGGCGAGCGCACCAGGATCGACGCCACCGTGCCGTTCAGGGCCGCGCTGAACAACCTCGGCGCGACCATCGAGGACAGCGGGGCGACGGTCACCCACGACGAGCTTCCCGAGGTGTACGGCAACCGGGCGCAGCTGACCCAGCTCTTCCAGAACCTCGTCGGCAACGCGATCAAGTTCCACTCGCAGGACCCGCCGGTGATCCACATCGGGGTGCGGCGCGACGGGGACATGTGGGAGTTCTCCTGCACCGACAACGGCATCGGTATCGAGAGCAAATACACTGACCGCATCTTCCTGATTTTCCAGCGCCTGCACGGGCGGGACGTGTACGCGGGCACGGGCATCGGGCTGGCGCTCTGCAAGAAGATCGTCGAATACCACGGTGGCCGCATCTGGGTCGACACCGGAGACGGCGAGAGCACCGGGACCGCCGGAGCCGCCGAGAACGCCGGAACCGCCGAGAACACTGAGAACGCAGAGAACACCGCGATCACCGAGAACAGCGCGAACGTCGAGAGAGCCGCCACGCCAGGCACGACCTTCCGCTGGACCCTTCCCACAGGAGACCTGGAATGAATGACCTGCGCTGGATCGACGTGCTCCTGGTCGAGGACGACCCGGGCGACGTCCTGCTGACGCGGGAGGCGTTCGAGCTCAACAAGGTCCGCAACAAGCTGCACGTGGTCAACGACGGCGAGCAGGCCATGTCCTTCCTGCGCAAGGAGGGCGACTACGCCGACGCGCCCAGGCCCGACCTGATCCTGCTGGACCTCAACCTGCCCCGCAAGGACGGCCGGGAGGTGCTCCAGGACATCAAGGCCGACGAGAAGCTCCGCGGGATCCCGGTGGTCGT
The DNA here is from genome assembly GCF_036227305.1 of Streptosporangium sp. NBC_01469. Lineage (NCBI taxonomy): Bacteria > Bacillati > Actinomycetota > Actinomycetes > Streptosporangiales > Streptosporangiaceae > Streptosporangium > Streptosporangium sp. NBC_01469. Next base: position 181,130 of record NZ_CP109465.1, read on the forward strand.
GCTGACCACGTCGGAGTCCGAGGAGGACATCCTGCGCAGCTACAACCTGCACGCCAACGCCTACGTCTCCAAGCCGGTCGACTTCGACCAGTTCATCAGCGTGGTCCGGCGGATCGACGACTTCTTCGTGACCGTCGTCAAGCTGCCCAACTCCGGCCAGCACTACTGAGTGCCCGCCGGGGTCGCCGTCGGGGGCGAGATCAGGGGTTGCTCATTCGCCGCACCCGTGTCCACAACCTCCTGAGACCTCCCTGTGATCGTCCACCCCGTGAGACGTCGCAGGCGGGAGGCCCTTGGCAGCCGAACGTGACAGGAATCACACCGGGTCGGTGAAATTGTGAGAGACCCCTTACACATAACCCCTAGGCTCCGTCGTAACGTATCCCCCACCAACATGCGCGCGCACGTGTGAGCCGGCGCGACCATGGCCAGCGCGCGGCACAACTGAAACAACCCGGACCCCTGGGCGAGCGGGGTCCGCGGGAGGTGGAGAGGTCTCGATGACCCAGACAACGGCCGAGAGCCCGGCCAGAAGGCAACGTGCGCAGATCAAGGAGCGCACCCTGCGAACCGACCAGTGGTGGCGCTATCCGCTGGTCACTTTCATCATTTTCACGGCATTCCTCGTCTACGCCACGTGGGCGATCTTTGATACAAGCTACTTCGTGTCGCCGTACCACGCGCCGTTCGCGTCGCCCTGTCTGGCGACGAGCTGTCCGCCGGACGCGCGACTGTTCGGCTTCGCCCCATTCGGCGACTGGTACACCCTGCCTCCCGGTCTGCTGATCCTCGGCCTTCCCGCGGGGTTCCGCTTCACCTGTTACTACTACCGCAAGGCCTACTACCGGGGGTTCTGGCTCTCGCCCCCGGCCTGCGGGGTGAACGAGCCGCACAAGAAGTACTCCGGCGAGTCGCGGTTCCCGCTGATCCTGCAGAACGTCCACCGCTACTTCTTCTACACGGCGATCGTCGTCGGCCTCATCCTGGCGTACGACGCGGTGAAGGCTCTGATCGAGAACCCGGCGGGTCTGGGCACGTGGATCCTGATCGCCAACGCGGTCCTGATCAACCTGTACACGCTGTCGTGCCACTCCTGCCGGCACATCACGGCCGGGCGCCTGAACCACTTCTCCAAGCACCCGATCCGCTACCGGGCGTGGGGCTTCGTCTCCAAGCTCAACGCCAGGCACTCGCAGCTCGCGCTGATCTCCATGTTCTCCGTCATGGGCGCCGACCTGTACGTGCGCCTGGTCGCCAAGGGCATCATCGCCTTCTCGTTCGCATAAGGATCACCTGTGGAAATCGAGCGTCACGAATACGACGTCGTCGTCATCGGCGCCGGCGGTGCGGGTCTGCGGGCGGCCATCGAAGCCCGCCAGCAGGGCAAGCGGACGGCGATCGTCTGCAAGTCGCTGTTCGGCAAGGCGCACACGGTCATGGCCGAGGGCGGCGCGGCCGCCGCCATGGGCAACGTCAACAGCGACGACAACTGGATGGTGCACTTCCGCGACACCATGCGCGGCGGCAAGTTCCTCAACAACTGGAGGATGGCCGAGCTGCACGCCAAGGAGGCCCCCGACCGGGTCTGGGAGCTGGAGGCGTGGGGCGCGCTGTTCGACCGCACCAAGGACGGCAAGATCAGCCAGCGCAACTTCGGCGGGCACGAGTACCCGCGGCTGGCCCACGTCGGCGACCGCACGGGCCTGGAGCTGATCCGCACCCTGCAGCAGCGGGTGGTCGCGCTCCAGCAGGAGGACGAGAGGCTCCACGGCGACGCCGAGGCGTACATCAAGGTCTTCCAGGAGTGCACGGTCACCCGCCTGCTCAAGGAGACGGGTCCCGGCGGGAGCGGCGCGATCTCCGGGGCCTTCGGCTACTGGCGGGAGAACGGCAGGCTCGTCCTGTTCGACGCCCCCGCGATCGTGCTGGCCACCGGCGGCATCGGCAAGTCGTACGTGGTCACGTCCAACTCGTGGGAGTACACCGGTGACGGCCACGCGCTGGCCCTGCTGGCCGGCGCGAAGCTGATCAACATGGAGTTCATCCAGTTCCATCCCACCGGGATGGTCTGGCCGCCCTCGGTCAGGGGCATCCTCGTCACCGAGTCCGTCCGCGGTGACGGCGGGGTGCTGAGAAACTCCGAGGGCAAGCGCTTCATGTTCGACTACATCCCCGACGTGTTCAAGGACAAGTACGCCACCACCGAGGAGGAGGGCGACCGCTGGTACACCGACCAGGCCAACAACCGCCGCCCTCCGGAGCTGCTCCCCCGCGACGAGGTCGCGCGGGCCATCAACTCCGAGGTGAAGGCGGGCCGTGGATCGCCCCAGGGCGGCGTCTACCTCGACGTCTCCACCCGCCTCCCGGCCGCGGAGATCATCAAGCGGCTGCCGTCGATGCACCACCAGTTCAAGGAGCTGGCGGACGTCGACATCACCAAGGAGGCCATGCAGGTCGGCCCGACGTGCCACTACATCATGGGCGGCGTCGAGGTCGACGCCGACACCGGCGCGGCGGGCGTGCCCGGCCTGTTCGCGGCCGGTGAGGTCTCCGGCGGCATGCACGGCTCCAACCGGCTGGGCGGCAACTCGCTGTCCGACCTGCTGGTGTTCGGCCGCCGCGCGGGGGCGGGCGCGGCCTCGTACGTGGACGGCCTGGCGGCCCGGCCGAAGATCTCCGAGGAGGTCGTGGCCGAGGCGAGCGCGGAGGCGCTGGCCCCGCTGGAGCGCGCGGGCGAGAACCCGTACGAGGTCCACCACGAGCTGCAGCGGACGATGAACGAGCTGGTCGGCATCATCCGCAAGGCCGAGGAGGTCTCCGAGGCGATGGAGGCGGTGGAGAAGCTCAAGGAGCGGGCCCAGGGCGTCGGCGCGGCCGGCAGCCGCATCTACAACCCGGGCTGGCACCTCGCCCTCGACCTGCGCAACATGCTCCTGGTCTCGGAGTGCGTGGCGAAGGCGGCCCTGCTGCGCCAGGAGAGCCGCGGCGGCCACACGCGCGACGACTTCCCCGGCATGTCGCCCGAGTGGCGGACCAAGATCCTGATCTGTGGCCTCACCCCGGACGGCTCCGGCGTCACGGTGGAGGAGCAGGTGCAGCCTTCGATGCGGGACGACCTCATCGCACTGTTCGACCGTGACGAGCTGAAGAAGTACATCACCGAGGAAGAGCTGGCCGCCTTTGACGCGCTGGCCAAGGAGTAACCATGAGTTACAAGGCGAAGTTCCGCGTCTGGCGGGGCGAGGGCGGCGAGGGCAAGCTTGAGGACTTCACGGTCGAGGTGAACGAGGGCGAGGTCGTCCTCGACATCATCCACAGGCTCCAGGCGACCCAGGTCCCCGATCTGGCCGTCCGCTGGAACTGCAAGGCCGGCAAGTGCGGCTCGTGCTCGATGGAGATCAACGGCAAGCCGAAGCTCGGGTGCATGACCCGGATGTCCACCTTCACCGAGGAGGAGACGATCACCGTGACGCCCATGCGGACGTTCCCGGTGATCAAGGACCTCGTCACGGACGTGTCGTTCAACTACCAGAAGGCCAGGGAGATCCCGTCCTTCACCCCTCCGGCCAACGTGAAGCCGGGCGAGTTCCGCATGCAGCAGATCGACGTCGAGCGGTCCCAGGAGTTCCGCAAGTGCATCGAGTGCTTCATGTGCAACAACGTCTGTCACGTCATCCGTGACCACGAGGAGAACAAGACCAACTTCGCCGGTCCGCGCTTCCTGATGCGGATCGCCGAGCTGGACATGCACCCGTACGACGTGGCCGACCGCAAGGACTCCGCCCAGGAGGAGCACGGTCTCGGCTACTGCAACATCACCAAGTGCTGCACCGAGGTCTGCCCCGAGCACATCAAGATCACTGACAACGCGCTGATTCCCATGAAGGAGCGCGTCGTCGACCGGAAGTACGACCCGCTGGTCTGGCTGGGCAACAAGATCTTCAAGCGTTCCAGCTCGAAGACCTGACCCTTCCCGCGTTCCACGACGGCGCCGTCCACGGGCTCTCCCGGGGCGGCGCCGCCGCGTTTCCGCCTCTCCGTGCGGGCTCCCGCCGGAAGGCCGCACGGCGAGGCTGGGCGAGGGCCGGGGTCCACATGGAAAGGCAAGGCGAAGACCGAGGTCCGCACGGCAAGGCAAGGCGGAGGCCGGGGTCCGCGCGGAGAGGCAAGGCGAAGGCCGAGGCCCGCACGGAGAAGCGGGGCGAGGGCTGAGGTTCGCACGAAGAGGCAAGGCGAAGGCCGAGGTCCGCACGGCGAGGCGGGGCGAAGGCCCGGGAGTATGGCGGGTCACCGGTTTCAGTCCCGCCACAGCCGCTGGGCCTGCCTCCGCATGACGTCGTTGGCGCGGACGGCGAAGTCATGGATGATCGTCAGCTCCGCGTCGCTGTAGCTCCCGGCGAGATCGGCGTAGGCCCGGTTGACGTCCGCCTGGATCTCCTGCAGCGCGCGGTAGGGGCCCTCGCGTACCAGCTCGACGAGGACGCGGCGCCGGTCGGCGCCGTCCCGGCCGCGGCGCACGTATCCCGCTCTCTGCAGACGGTCCACGACCGCGGTGATGGCGCCACCACGCGTCAGCCCTATCCGCACGGCGAGGTCGTGGGGGGTCAGCGGGCCCTCCCTGTCGAGGACGGCCAGGCAGTTGAGGTCGGTCACGTTGATCCCGGCCCGGCCGGCCACGCCGACGTGGAACAGCGCCGACCGCATCGCCGTCAGGCGCCCCTGATCGGACACGGCCATGATCATCTCTTCGCGGCCTTCCGACTCCGTTGACACGGCGGTTCTCTCTTTCCAGTCTCTCTAAAATAGAGAGACTCTAAATCAGAGAGTCTCTATTTTAGTCTACAAAGAGTAGTTCGATCCTTCGGGAAGAAGGCGTGCCCGCCTCCCCTGCCCGAAGCGGCCCACCCCTATCACGCCGACGATGGATCACCCTCGGCATCGTCCTGAGCGCGGCCTCGCGGGCCGGTTCGGCGCGGCGACCGCGACGACACCCTTGGTGCGTCGTCGGTGTCCCCCGCCCTGACCGCGCTGCTTCCCGCACCGTCCACGACCAGGCCGTGGACGCCGTGGCTCGCGCCCGGACGGTCGGGTCAGGTGGAGCGGCGGAAGAGGCCGCGCTTCTTCTTGCCGCCGTCCTTGCCGCCGTCCTTGCCGCCGTCCTTGCCGGTGTCCTTGTCGGAGGGCTGGCCGGGGAGCGGATAGACCGCCGTCGGGGTCGGCTCGGCGGGAAGCCCCTCGCCCCCGGCCGGCCGGCCGTCGGGACCGTTCTGCGACTCGGGCCCGAAGGTCATGGCCTCGCGCTCCGGCCCGCTGTCGCCCCGCGATTCCCGGCCGGGCGGAGTGGAGTCGTCCTGGAGGGTCCGGTCCGGTGAAGGGCCCTGGCCGGGGGCGTCACCGGGAGCGGTGGGACCGAACGACCGGAAGTCGTCTCTCGGGCCGTCGAACCCCGTACCGCCCCGAGGGGGCTCCTGCGGGAACGGCGCCCCGGGGAACTCCGGCGCCCCCTGCGGGAGGCGCTCCTCGCGGGAGTCGGGGCCGGACTGCGAGGTGCCCTGGAACGTGGCCGCCGAGCCGTCCTGGAGCGTCGGGCCGTCCTGGAGCGTCGGGCCGTAGGGCGACTGTCCGGCCTGCGGGTCGTACGGGTCACCGTGACCGGCGACCGGCTGCTGCTGCTCGTAGCCCGCGGGCATGTACGCCGTCGTCTGGTCGTACCCCTGGGGGTACTGCTCGGGGGTGTAGCCCTCCGGGTAGACCGGGGCGTACATCTGCATGGGCACGAAGCTGATGATCGGCGCGTAGGCCGTACCGCCCTGGTAGGGGCCAGGGGCGTAACCGGGTCCGGCGCCGTAGCCGGGACCGCCGGGGTAGGCCATCGGGTCCATCGGATCGCGGCCCATCGCACGCGGACCGGCCCGGCGGATGGCCGCGGCGTGGGCCAGGCGGCGCAGCCTGCCCTCGAAGATCAGGACCGCGAACAGCACCAGCAACACCAGGATCAGCGCCGGGACGCCGAGCTGGCGGCTCAGCGTGGCCCCGTCGAACTCGGAACCCGCGTTGCGGATCTCGTACACGGAGGTGCCGGCGGCGCTCTCGTCGAGCGTGGCGGTGTCGGACGGCGTGGGCGTGACGGTGGGCAGCTGGCTAGGCCCGGGGGTGGTCGGCGGGAACTGGGGGTCGTTGCTCTCCGGCGTGCCGGTCTCGGCGGGCGGGACCACCGGGGTCGTCTCCTGGACCGGCGGCGGCGCGACCGCCGTCTCCTGCGGGGGCGGGGGCGGAGCCGTCGTCTTCGTGGCCTTGGGGGGCTTCGGCGACGCCGGGACGGTGACCGTGGTGGTCACGGTCTTCTGCGGCACGGCGGTCTCCTCGGAGCCGCCCTGGGGATCCTCGGTGACCGTGACGGTGACGATCGGCGTGGGCTCCTCGCAGGGGCCCGCGGGATCGACGTCACAGCCCTCGATCTGCGACGGCTCGACGACCATCGTCCTGATGGTCGCGCCGGCCGCGGAGGGTCCGGTGAGCGGCACCAGGGCGAGCAGGACGGCGCCGCTGAGTCCCACGGACATCACAACGGCGGAGACAGCTGCCCTGCGCCGTGCTCGCGTCACCGGTGCCCTCCGCGCAATCAACCCATGAACACGTCAAAGAAATACTAGTTGGGCAAAAGTAACAGTAAACCGCGTTTTACAAAACGTGTCGCGACCGGCGGCGGCGCTGGATCCTCCTCTGCAGCCACAGGAGGCCGAGCAGCGCTCCCACCGCCGCCCCCACCGCGGGGAGACCCGTCACCCCTGTCAGCGGACTTGACTCGGCGACCGGCCGGACCTGGCCGTTCGGGCCGTCGAGGTCCTGCGGGAGTGGCGCTCCCTGCGGGCGCGGGTCCTGCGGAAGGGGGACCTGCGCGGCGGGGAGGGGACCCGCCTGCGGCAGCTGGAGACCGTTCACGAGACCGGGCATCTGGCCCGCCCCCGCCATGCCCATCGAGATCGGCGGCGTCATGCCCCCCGGCGCCTGCGGCCCGCCCGGCTGCGCGCCCGGCATCTGCGGCCCGCCCGGCTGCTGCACCGTTCCCGGGTGGCCGGGAGCCATGGGGCCGCCCATCGGCCCGCCCGGACCCTGCTGCGGCACGCCGGGCTGCCCGGCCGTTCCCGGCGGTCCCGCCATCCCCGGATAACCCTGGGGCATCGGCTGCCCTCCCGGGTAGCCCTGGGGCATCGGCTGCCCCGCACCCTGGAGCCCCGCACCGGGCCTGCCGGCCATGCCCTGGCCGGGCACGGCGGGTTGCCCGGCGGCGGGCCACTGGCCACCCCCCGGATAGCCGGGAACCATCGGCCCGACCACCGGCGGGCGCGCTCCGGGCCGACCGGCCGTCTTCTGCCCGATTCCGGGATGAACGGGACCCATCTGCTGGAGCCCCGGCTGGCCGGGTACCGGCTGCGGCACCCCGGGCAGCCCGGTCACCGGCCGGCCGGGACCCGTCTGCCGGAGAGCCTGCCGGTTCGCCCCCTGCCCGCGCGCACCGGACCGGCCGGCCGCGTGCCGTTGCCCGTGCGCCTTCCGACCGGCTGCCTTGCGACCTGTCTGGGAGCCCATGGCCGAGTGATTCCTACCGTTCTGTCCCTGAAGCGTGGGGGCCGCGGGCACCTCCGCCGGCGGTACGGCGGCCTGTCCCTGGCCGGGCACATCCGTACCGGCCTCCGGCTCGGCGCCCGGGGCCGCGGCGCCGTCCGGAAGCCGCGTTCCCTGCGGCGGAAGGCCGGGAGCGACCGGACCCGCCGGAACCCCGGCGGCACCGTTCGCACCCGCCTCGCCCGGTTTCGGAGCCGGGAGGACGAACGACTTCCCGGCGAGATCGAGAAGGAACGCCGACATGCGCTGCTCGGCCCTCTGCGCCTCCGAGACACCGGGTGCGACCAAAGGGACCCCTCCGGTCTCCTCGACCGCCTGGGGAACACTGAGGACCATGCTGGCGGCACCTGGCGCCCCCGCTCCGGGGCGGGTCTCGGCGGACCTGGCCTCCCTCGCGGCGCGGGCGTGCTCCAGCGTATCCAGTCCCCCGGCGACACCCCCGCCCCGCATCACCGCGTCCGAGCTCTTGATCGTGCTCTGGGCCTGCTGCCTCACCAGCTTGCCGTCGGGGCCGTTCATCCGGGCCAGGGCGGACACCGTGATGTCCTGCGGGCGATCCGGCACGGCGAGCAGCACGTCGACGGTGCCGCCCTCGGCGGGCAGGGCGCCGACCATGCACACCCCCACCCCCTTGGGGAGAGGCGCCGACGACCTGGTCTCCTCGGAGCACTCGATGCCCCTGAGCGCCTCGGCGGGGGTCGTCAGGACCGCCAGCCGCGCGTCGGTGCCCGGTCCCCGCAGCCGGATGCGGTAGCGGATCACCTGGTCGACGCGGCTCCCCCGCGCCCATGTGCCGGGGTCGGCGACGGCGGCCAGGTCGAGGGGCAGCGGGGCCGGCTCGTCCATCTGGACGGCGTACACCCCCGAGGCTCCAAGGACGAGCACCCCCGCTCCGACCGCCGACACGAACCCAGCACCACGCCACCATACGGTCACCGCATATCTCCGTTCCCCGGGTACGGACACGCGACATCGCCACGTCCAGTAGCAGTTATGTCACGCTGCGGAGTGGATCAATCCTTATTGAACCGACCTTGCCCATCGTTGAGACGACCTTGTACCGCCCGGACGATTGGAAGGTCCGCGGGGAGCCACGCCACGTCGTAGAGCTCGTCCTCGGTCAGCCAGCGCAGATCCAGATGCTCCCTCGCCTCGGGCTTGCCCTCGGCGACCACCGCGAGCCAGACCCGGAGGACGTAGCCGCCGGCGAGCGCCCAGTCTCCGCCGACGCGCTCGCCCACCTCGATCAGCACGCCGAGCTCCTCCTGGCACTCCCTGACCAGTGCCGCGTGCTCGTCCTCCCCGGGATCGACCTTCCCCCCGGGCAGTTCCCACCCTCCGGCCAGCTCGGGAGGGTCGGCACGCTGAGCGGCGAGCAATCTCCCGTCGCCGTCGACGATGGCGGCGCCCACAACGACCTTTTCCATGGCTCCCGATTCTGTCAGCCCTGCTCCCGCGACTTGAGTTGCGCGAGGACCTGGGGGTGTTGCAGCGGCCGGGTGAATCCCACGATCCCGGTGCGCTCCCGATAGGTGGTGACCTTGATCGGCCCGCACAGCCGGCATCTCGCCTCGACCATCTTGCCCGGAGAGACCACCATTCCCACGTGCCCGGGACGGTCTGGGCCGGTTCCTGGACCGGAGTTGAAGAAGACGAGGTCTCCCGCCTGCTCCTCCCCCTCGGAAACCTCCACGCCGAACGGCCACTGGCCGAACGTGGTGCGCGGGATGGTGAGGCCGACGCTCCGGTAGGCCATGTAGATGATCCCCGAGCAGTCGTAGCCCGCCGGACCCGTACCGCCCCAGATGTAGGGCTTGCCGCGCTGGGCCAGCGCGTACTCGAGGATCGCGGCCACCGTGCTCGTCGGCGCCGCCTCCAGCATGGGCTCGTCGCAGCTGTCGTCCGCCTCGGGCGGGACGGTGACCTCGCCGTCCTTGGCGTACTTCCCGGCGATCTCCATGACCTGGTCGACGTACCACCAGGCACGGTTGTAGACGAACAGCGAACGTCGCACGTCCTCCGGCGCGCCGTTCCGCTTCAGCATCTTCGCCGCGCCTAGGATGGCGTCCGCCGGGTTGTACACGTCGGCCCAGCCGTCTCCGTCGCCGTCGGAGGCGTAGCCGTTGAACGTGGACGGGATCTTGATCTTGGCCTTGCCGCCCCACGTGCTGATGAGAAACTGCATCGGCCCGGCGGCGCCCGCGTAGTTGGTGCCGCTCCGCACGCCGGGAAGCGTGGAACGGCCGTGGTTGGTCTCGCGCTTGCCGACCCCGGCGAGCACGTTCCACTGCACGCCGACCTTCCGGCCGTGCTCGCGGTACAGCTTCAGATACTCCTCGGGGATGTCGGACGTCGCGGTCTCCGACTGGTCCTCCACCGACTGCGCGGTGTCCCCGCACTCGGGCTGCGCCTCCCCGGTGATCGACGGGAAGGTGGGGAAGCCGCTGATCATCATCATCGGCGCCATGATCAGCGTGATCAGGCAGAGCGCGGCGACCCCGAGGATCAGCGCGAGGCGGAGGTTTTTGTTGTTCCTCATCCGCCCCCGCCGCCCGTCCCGTACCGGGCCCCGGCGCCCATCCCGTCCCGCCGGGACGCGATCCCGCCGCCCGGCTCGTCACGGCCGTACGCGATCCCGGCACACCGGTACGGGGCCCCGCCCGTTCGCTCTCGTCCGTACGTGATCTCGGCGCTCATCCGGTCTCGCCGGTCTCGCCGGTCGCACCGGTCTCGGAGAGCTGGTCGTCCCCCTCCTGGCCGGAGTCCGCGGGCTGGAGATCGTGGACCCGCCATTCGGCGCCGACCTGGATGAGCGTGACGGCGTACTCCGCGGTCCTCTCGTTCACCCCGCTCCTGGCCGTGACGTTCTGGGTGCCGACGACCACGAAGACCACCGAGGCACTGTCGATCTGCCGGATCTCCTTCACCCGCGCCGCCCCGACCGAGACGATCTCGTCGGCCCTGTTCGCCTCGACGGTGCCCGGCGAGGTGACGGTCCGCAGCAGCGCCCCGGAGAACTCCGCCGTGACGTACCCCTTGAGGCGGTCGCCGTAGACCGCCGGGTCCTCGTCGTAGCTGAACGTGCCGTACTCGGCGGTGAAACGCTGCGCGTAGTCGGCGGCGGCGGCCAGCTCCTGCTTGGTCATCGGCAGGTAGGAGTAGACGTCGAAGGGCGCGTTGCTGGCCGTCGCCGCCGGGCGCGCCGGCTCCGCGGCCGGCTCCTGCCCGGACGCCACGGTACGGGTGACGCCCGCCGGCTCCGCCGGGGTCTCCGGTCCCTCTCCGGCGTCCGGCCACATGGTCAGGTAGACGCCGACGGCGGCGAGTATCACGACCAGCACCGCGAAGACGGCTCCCCGCCGGCTGCCTCCCTCGATCATTGTCAGTCCTTGCCGCGGTTGGACGGGCGCAGCCAGAACGGCGGCGGCTCACCGGCCTCCCCGCCGCGCTCCGCCCGCCTGGTGATCCAGAGCGGGGGCGCCTCGGACGACCTGCCTCCGGAGTCACGGTTGCGCGAACCACCGGAGCTCCGGGAGGAGCCGCCGAAGATGCTCCCGCCGGAACCACCGGAACCACCGGAACCGCCGGAACCCGAGGAGCCGCGGGAGGACCCGCCGTTACGCGATCCCGAGCCGGAGCCGCCTCGCGAGGAGCCGGAGCCCGAGGAGCCCCGGGAGGATCCACCGCCGCCGAAGATGCTCCCGCCGGAACGACCGCCACCGCCCGAGGAGCCGGAGGAACCCGAGGAACCGGACGACCTGCCCGGCGAGGGTGCCGAGGGCCGGACCGCCGGGGAACCGGACGACCTGCCCGCCGAGGAGGACCCGCCACCCGAGGAGGACCGGCCGCCCGAGCCTCCCTGCGGGGCCCAGCCGCCGGAACGGCCGCCGAACCAGCCGCCGGAACCGCCCGACCCGCCCGAGCCGCGCCCGGAGGAGCCTGCGGCCCGGGTGGGGGGCGCGCCGCCTCCCGTACCGGCTCCGGAGAGGTTGAGCGGCGGCGCCGCGCCGGGGCGGGCCGCGGTGACCGGCCTGCCGGTGCCCTTGCGCCGCCCCGCCGCCTGGGAGTCGGTGTCGAGCGGCGCCGGTTGGGCGCCGGTCGGGACCCGGGTGCCCGACGGTGTGGCCGGCGTGGCACCGCCGTCCTCGCCGCGGACCCTGCCCTGGGCGACCGCGGCCGCCGCCGCGCCGACGGAGGCTCCGCCGGCCATCGCGGCCGCCTGCAGCATCGGCTCGGCCTTGCGCATGCCCCACCGGCCCACCCTGGCCGCCGCGACCGGCGGCAGCGCGGACGCCGCCCGCTGCAGGGTCGGCGCGGTCGCCGCGTCGCCGAGCATCCGGGTGGTGAGCGTGTGCCCGTCCATGGACGAGAACAGGTGCTGGAACGGCCGCCGGTAGAAGAACACCGCGATCGTCAGGATCGCCATGAACATGACCTGCATGCCCCACGGCATCGCCGTGGAGATGATCAGGGCGTAGCCGTAGACGAGCACGCCGAGGACGAGGGCGAGCACGGCCTGTCTGAGCAGGGTGCCTATCAGCATCTCCACCCAGCGCATGGCGATGATCCGCCCGGATCCCGGATGGACGCCGATCAGCAGGAAGACCGGCGCGAGGATGAGCAGCAGCAGGAACCCGACCTTGAGCACCAGCAGCGAGACCGCCACCAGGAAGATCAGCAGCCCCGCGACCACCGCGGCCATGAGGGCGCCGATCGCGACCCCCAGGCGGCTCGTCCAGTCCTTGCCCTGGAAGAGGGGGAAGACCGGCGTGTTCTGCAGCTTGTCGGCGACCTCCGTCTCGTATCTCGCCTGGTGGGAGTTCGCCTCCGGCATCTGCTCGGACTTCATCTCGGCCGCGTCGATCGTCTGGATCTCCAGCAGCTTGGCGCCGAACACCTTGATGATGGGGGCGTTGGCGTCGGCCGTGCCGAACTGGCCCATCAGCCACGGCTTGCAGACCAGGGTGGACCAGAGCGCGTCGGAGTTCTGCTCGACGCCCGGCACGCCGCTCTGGCCGTACCCGCCGCCCTGGACCTGCGGGTTGGCCTCTCCCTTCGCGGGCAGGCAGGAGGTGCCGCCCGCGCCGGGCAGCCCGGAGAAGGCGGAGTTGACCACCTCGCCGGTCTTGTCGGTGACGACCTTGCCCAGACCCGTGAGGTCGCCGGGGCGGCTGAAGAACCAGACCGCCACCGTGACCGCGAGGACCATCCAGATGACACCCTCGGCGGTGGTGGTGGCGCGCTTGCGGATCAGCCCGTACCAGGCCAGCCAGATGGCGCCGAGGATCACCAGCGGCCGCAGGTACGGCCAGTACATGGCGTCGGCCAGGCGGACCACCATGTCGTCGACGACGTTCTTGATCGATTCCAGCGGCCCCTCGGTGGCCGCCGCCTGGTAGGTCGTGATGGTCAGCCGGTCCAGCGCCTTGGCCCACAGGAAGACCGTGTTGGCCATCGCGTTGCCCATCACCGCGGCGATGTCGTCGCAGCCGAGCATGTGGGTGTGCCAGAACTGGCCGCTCATGCCGTACGTCGCGTAGTTGCCCTGCGTCGCCGGGGGCTGCGCCGCAGGGGCGCCCGGCTGGGCGGGGTCGGGAAGCGGCGGCTGGATCAGGCCGTCCACGCCTCCGGCGACCATGTCCGGGGACAGGTCGGGAGACATGTCGCAGGGAGCCGCGGCGACTGCCGTGGACGTGTCGCCGGGGAACGCGAGCGGCAGCGCGAGGAAGGCGGCCAGCACCACCAGCCCGATGGCGATCCGCCTGCCCAGCCGTCCCCTGCGGGAACCCCTCTCGCGAGAACCCTTCGGCCCGTTGCGGGACCGTCTCTCGCGAAAGCCCTCGAATCCCTTACGGGAGACCTTCATGACCGCACCTCCAGCGCCGCAGCCCCCGGCCTACCGACTCTGTCGCCCCCAGGAAGATCATGCACTTTCTCGTCGGGTTTGTCGTGGGTCGGATTCGTGTCCAGCCAGCGCAGCAGCTCATCCGAGATCAGGTCCACCCCTATACGGCCCGCGCGACCGTCCAGATCCCGGAAGACGCATTCGCCGTTGCCGAGCGAACGCAGCACCGCCTTGTGCTCCTCGGAGGGTTCGACCCCGAGCAGCGCCATCACGTGCTCCACCTCGACCCGTTCCGTGGAGCGGAACGCGAAGACCGACGACAGGCAGTTCGTCACCTGCTCGCTCAGCAGGTCTCCGGCGTTCTGCGAGACCAGGACCAGCGCCGTGTTGCGGGAGCGGCCCATCCGGCTGACCTCGGGCACCAGTTTGGCCCCCTCGGGGGTGGAGGTGATCGCCCACGCCTCGTCCAGGAAGATCGCCTTGGGCGTCCGCCGGTCCAGGCCGTTCATCAGACCTCGCGCGAACTGCGCGACGAGGTAGAGCAGCGCCACCGACAGCCTCTGCTCGTACGAGTAGTCGTCGCGGCCGGTGGAGGCGTCGGGCAGCGTCAGGCCGCCCAGGGTGAAGACCGTGGTCCAGCCCTCGGTGTCGATCTGGTCGCCGCCCGAGGGGTCGAAGCAGAGCCTGGCCAGATGCATGTCCGACATGGAGCGGAGCACCGCGCCCAGGTTCTTGGAGGCGGCGTCCTCGGTCTGCTCCAGGAAGTCGACGACCTTGCCCAGCGACGGGTCCTCGGCGTTGGACACCGCGGCGACCGCCTGGATCATCGCCGACTCGCGTTCCTCCGACATGCGAGGCAGCAGCAGACGCAGGGTCTCGGTGGCCATCGTCTTCTTGGCCGCCAGGTCGTCGCCGAACGAGAACGGGTCCAGCAGGCCGGGAGCCGCCGAACCGAGGGGGATGATCCGCGCCTTCCTGCCCCGCTTCTGCAGCAGCTGCACCAGCGACTCGGCGTCGCCCTTGGGGTCGATGACCGCGACCGTCACCCCGCGCAGCGCCATCTGGTAGATCATCAGCAGCGCCAGCGTGGTCTTGCCGCCGCCGGGCTCGCCGGTGATGGCGATGGCCGTCGGCCGGTTGCGCGTCGCCGCCACCAGCGGGTCGAAGTGCACGATGCTGCGGGCCCGGCCCAGGGTCTCCCCGACGTACGGGCCCATCCAGCCCGAGCCGCTCTCGTCCGTCCGGTCGCCCAGGTCGACGGTGGCGGTGGCCATGCCGCCCGCGATGGTGCGCAGCGGCTGGCGCTGCGCGTAGGCGTTGACCCGGACCCGTTCGCCCGGCAGCGTCTCGCAGAACAGCGAGAACTGGTCGCCGGTGGAGTTGACGATGTCGATGCCCATGTCGCGGTAGTGCTCCACGACCGCCTCGACCCGCTGCACGCAGATCTCCTCGGTCGGGGCCGACACGATCAGGCGGTGCCAGCCGTACACGAACGGCAGGCGCTCCTTGGTGATGCCGTGCTCCAGCATCCTGGCCGCGTCGATCTGCTCGGCCAGGGCCAGCGGCGCCTCCGCGCCCGCCTCGCGGATGTGGATGTCCATGTCACGGGCGTGGGCGAGCTTGCGCGCCACGTCCTTGCTCGCCTTGACGGGCGGGATCAGCCGCATCCTCGAACTGATCTCCACGGGGAAGGGCAGCTGGTCGGCGAAGTGCATCCAGGGCTCGCCGTCGGGGAAGGGCATGAGGTCGGGGAAGCGGGCGAAGGACATGTGCGCCACGTAGGAGTCGCCCTGCGGCTGCTCGATCCTCAGCAGCGCCCTGCCGTTGTGGATCTGCCCCTCGACGAGGGACTCGATCTCCCCCTGCCCCCACCGGCGCTTGGGGCTGGCCGAGGCCGGAGGGTCGCCGAGGGACCCGGTCGTGGCGTGCTGGAACAGCCAGGCGAGCTCGACGGAGGTGGCGTGCCTGGCGTACAGCGCGCTGGCCGACAGCGCCCTGCCCAGTCGCTCCGCCTGCTCGGACCACTTGGCGATCTCCGCCTTGGGGACGTGGTCGTCCTCGATGCCCAGGGCCTTCTCGCTGCGCTGGTAGAAGCCGAAGAGCTGCGAGAGGACCCCGGTGCCCAGCTGCCGCCCGCGCGTGCCGAGCCGCACGCCGAGGTAGACCTCCTTGGTCCAGAAGTCCTTGGCCCAGACGTGGCGGTACATGTCCTCCAGGTAGTCGCGCCAGCCCGGCCCCTCGTCGGAGGTGGCGTTCAGCGCCATCGCCCACTCGGCGGCGGGGTAGGTGCGGTGCGCCACCCGCAGGTGGACCTCGGCGTCGGGCATGCGGATGGCGGCCAGCGCGATCGTGATGTTGGTGGCCAGCGCCTCCCGCTCCTCGGGGGTGATGAACTCGTAGCTCACGGTGGGAAGCCTGAAGTAGGCCCAGACCGACGAGTCGGTCAGCAGGATCCGATCGTCGAAGTATCGGACGGCCAGGCGGCTGCGCGCCCGGGAGGCGCGGCTCACGGCCCCTCCCCTCCCGGGTCCGGGGCCGTCGACACCCCGGCCACCGCTCGCACGGCCCCGTTCGCGCGGCCTCCGGACCCCTCGCCGGCCCGGATCCCACGACACCCGCTCACTCGAACCTCGCCCGGCCCGCCCTCGCGAACCCGCCCAGGACGGACCGCACCGACCCGGTCCAGCCCGCTACTGTCCAGCCCGCTCACCCGAACCTCGTACGACCCGTTCACCCGCGCCCGGTGCGACCCGCTCGCCCGGACCCCGGCCTGCCCGATCACCACCTGCACCTCGTCTCGCCCGCTCACCACGTCTCCTCGCGCCCGGGGGATCACTGGGCTAACTCCTCCTCGCTGGGTCGACCCGCCTGAACCGTTCCGAAGCCCGCCACGACGACACCGGCCAGGGCGAGGTACGCCCGGCGGCCCGATGCCCTCAGATGGGACGGTTCCACCCGATCGGCCCTGCCGGGGGCCAGCGCGTCCTCCCAGGGAACCCGGACGATCGCCCGGCACCTGCCCCGCGCGACCGCCTCCGCCTGCTCCACGTCGGCCATGCTGCGGCGGCTCACCCCGTTGACCACCATGACCGCCCGGTGGCGCAGGTCGGCGCAGCCGTGCCCGTCGAGCCACTCGTAGGTCATGGCCACCGCGTCCGGCCCGTCCTCGCTGGCCGGGACGACGAGAACGAGCTGGTCGGCGTAGGGGAGGACCCTCGCGGCCAGAGCCGCCGCCGGGTCCATGACGATCATCTTGTAGTGCCGGTCGAGCATGTCCATCGTCTGGCCGAGCCGCCGGTCGGAGAAGAGCGTGCGGTCGGACAGGCGCTGCTCGGCACCGGCGTCGCTGTCTCCGGCGAGGACCTCCAGCCCCGAGGCGCAGCGGCTGGTGTAGGCGCGCATGCCGAGATATCCCTGGACGTTGTCGAGTCCCGAGAGCAGCGAGGTCAGGGTCTCGGGCGACTCTCCCTGGATCCGGCTGGACAGGGCGTGGGAGCCGGTGCTGGCGTCGACCGCGAGAATCCGGTCCTCCCGGTAGCGGGCGAGGGTGTGGCCGAGCATGAGCGCGGTCGTGGTCTGCCCGGCGCCGCCGGTGCATCCCAGGACCACCACACGGCGGCTGCCGCTGAACACCGCCCTGGCCCGCGCCTCGTCGATCTCCGAGCCGTCCGTACGGCCACCGCCGCCGGGTCCGATCACCACCTGGGCCAGCCGCCGCCAGCCGCCCGAGGAATCGCGGCCGACCACCGACTCCACCCGGCGGACCCTGGTCTCGGCCTCGCCGCGCGAGGAACCACCCACCGGCACCGCCGGGGTGACCGGATCCGCCGTGGCCGATCCCGACGGGACCGCGCGGATCGACATGCCGCCTCCCTGGACGCCGGTACCCGCCGGGCCGCCGGGACCGCCCTGCGCGCCCGCGGGCCTCTCCGGCGGCCACGCCTGCGACCTGTCGACCGGCCGCCCGATCGGTGCGGGCTGCCCCTTGCGGTGCTGGCGCCGCGCGCTCTCCTCGTCCGGTCCGTCCTGCCTGTCCTGCCTGTCCTGTCTGTCCTGTCTGTCCTGTCTGTCCTGTCTGTCCTGTCTGTCCTGCGGGAGCTCGGCCGCCTCCGCGGCGCGGTGCCCGATCGGCGCCGGTCCGACGAAC
This sequence comes from Streptosporangium sp. NBC_01469, assembly GCF_036227305.1. Taxonomy (NCBI): domain Bacteria; kingdom Bacillati; phylum Actinomycetota; class Actinomycetes; order Streptosporangiales; family Streptosporangiaceae; genus Streptosporangium; species Streptosporangium sp. NBC_01469. The sequence goes on from NZ_CP109465.1 coordinate 198,748, forward strand.
CTCGGCACGAAGGAGGGAACAGCCGGGACGGAGGGCCTCTGGGCGGGGTCGGGCACGACGGCCGACCTCTTCTGGGCGGGGTCGGGCACGACCGCCGGCCCCTTCTGGGCGGAGTCGGGCACCGCACGGGCCGGGGCGGGTGTCTCCACCCGCGGCGCCTCGGGGGCCGAGGGCGTCGGCACGGCCGGGGCCTCGGGCCGCTGCCGGCCGGGAGACTTCGAGGTGGGGGCGACGGTCTCGGCAGACGCGGCGGGCGCGATCACCTCCGGGGGCGCGACCGGTGCGGGAGGCGCGTCCGGTACGGCCGGGGCCGTGGCGGCGCGCTGGGCCTCGGCGGAGGCCGCGAGCCTGCGCAGGCGCCGCAGCGCCTCGGTGCCGATGGGAGCGGGCGGAGCCGCGGTCGCGCCGGACGCCGCCGGGGCCTCGTCCCTCGAATCGTCCGCGTTCTCCGTAACGGCGGATCCGGTCGCCGGAGCGCGATCGGCCTGGACCTCGGACCGCCCGGGGGATCCGGGAGAACGGTCGGCGGGCGGTCGCGAGGCCGAGCCCAGGACCGGCGTACCCGGCGCGGACCCGGCGGATCCGGCCGCCTCGGCGAACGCGACAGGCTCGGCCACCGGGGTCACGACGGGCAGCGGCGCGGGGGGCGCCAGGGGCACGGAAGGCACAGGAAGAACGGCGGGAACGGTGACCGGGGGCGTCTCGACGGCCCAGGGGGCCTCGACGGCCCGAGACGTCTCAACGGCCCGGGGTGCTTCGACGGCCCGAGAGGTCTCGACTGCCGGGGTCTGGCCGAGGGCCGGGGCGGCGCCCTGACGAGGGGCGTGGACCTCGGCCCAGGCGACGCGCTCGCGGGCCACCGGAGCGGTCGCGGCGGCCGCCGCCGCGGCGGCCACGGCGGGACGCACCTCGCGCGAGCGGACGGCGGCTCGCCTGGCCTGGGCGTGCCTGGCCCTGCGCGACGCCTTGACCCGGACGGCCGCCTGCGGCGCGGCCCGCCAGACCCGGCCGTTCAGCGTGACCTCGGCGGGCTCGGAGAGGGGGGCCATCCGGCACCAGGTGCGCGGCTCTCCCACGTAGCGCACCTGCGACTGGAGCAGCTCGGTGAGCCTCTTGCTCTCGATCACCGGCCGGGTGGAGAGCCAGGTGACGATACCGGGCGGCACCAGGTAGAGCACGTGCCAGGGGGCGGCGAAGGGCAGACCGAGCAGGTAGAGCAGCAGCGACCACGGGGCCAGCACTCCCACGAACCCACCGATCCAGACAATCGGGAGCGGCATCGGCAGCCGTAGGTCGTACAGCTTGTAGAGCCGCTTCTCAATCCTCCAGATATTGGTGTACGTGGGCAGATCCACGTGATCCTCCTCTCCGCCTCTCCTTGTTTGACCGTTCGAACCCGGTCTCAACCCCCCGAGATGCCCAGCGCGCCCGCGATCGCCTTGGCAGTCACCTCGATGATGTTCGGAACGTAGAAGATCACGCCGATGGCGATCGCCAGGATGATGAACTGGACGAATCTGGTGATCTCACGGGTGAAGAGGAAGAAGAGGGCCACCACCGAGACGATGACCAGGAAGAGCGGTGCGAAGAAGCTGCGGAGGAAGTCGGCCAGGCCCTCGGTGTTGACGCCTGCCGGAGGAGCTGTGGGCTGAGCGAGCTCTATGGCGCTCAGCAGCATGGTCTTGAGAATCACTTCTTGTCCTCCGTACTCACGATCGTGCCCGCCGGGCGGCGACGGGTCCGCGGCGCGTAAGCGCGGGAACCCGGACCGACGGCTCATCGATCAGGGGGGTTCTGCTCACCGTGGACCGGCACCATTCGATCATGCGTTACCCCGCCACAGATCGGTATGCGCCGCGGATGTCCTTGACGAACCACTTGTCACCTTGTTTGACCATGGTGAGCAAGTAGGACTGTTCCAGCTTGCCTTCCGCCTGGCCGGGATCGGCTGGTTCCGGATCGGTGGACGGCGTCGCCTTCGACGGCACTCCCCACGTGACCGTCGCGGTCACCTCGCGGGTGGTTCCCCCGCCGAGGGGCACGGCGAGGTCCTTGAGCTGCAGGAGGGTGAACGCGCCCCCGAACCCCTGCAGGGTGACCCCGGCGTCGGCGTACTGCTGCAGCGCGGTGGTGTCACCCGCGTACGCCCTGAAGAAGTCCTCCAGCGTGGTGCGCAGTTCCTGCTCCGCGGCGCGGTCGCGCTCGGGCGCGCCCTTGGGCGGCAGGTCGGCCGCCCTCGGCGCGGGCAGGATGCCCGGACGCCCGGCGACGACGAACCTCTCCGCGGCCCGGTCGCGGTAGACGGGCACCGACAGGAGCTGGCGGCGGTTCTCCGACTGGTAGGCGACGGTGACGACGGCGTTGTCGGTGTCGACGACCTCGATCCCGTACGGTTGCACCGCTCCAGCGTTCATCTTGCCGAAACCGTCCCAGCCGAACTGCGCCTCGGCGCCCTCAGGCAGGTAGGGGGCGAGTCTCGACTCCCTCTCCGAGGGGCGGGCGCCGTCGAAGTTCAGGTAGACCTCGGCGAACTGGGCCGCGAAGGCTGAGGCCTGGACCGTGGGGAAGCCGTTCCCCGAGGCGGGCACCACGTTCGAAGGGGCGTTCTGCTGGGTGAAGCGCTCGAAGGGCGCGCGGACCCCGTTCACGACGATGACGACGATGAGCGCCCAGAGCACGGCACGGCCGGTCCACACCAGCCAGCGGCCACCCCCACCGGACCAGCGTCCGCGCGACGCGCCCCGCCCGCGCGCCGGAGCGCGATCGAGGTCGGAATCGTCGGGGAAGTCCGGGTATGCCGACAGCTCAGGGTCGCCAGCGATCCGGGGATCACGCTGGACCGTCGACCTTCGAGCCATCACGCCTCCGCTCGCGTCAATCCTCGGCCGGTGCGGTGTCGTATTGCTGCCGATCCCGTTGGCCATGGTGACGCACTTACTCTAGCCGCCCAGCCGATTCTTCCAGGAAAGCCACGCCTATGCTGCAGGCATCGTGATGACTGAGCAAACCGGGTCTGGAACCTCGGCGAGGCCGCCGATACCGCCGATGACCGGTGAAAAGCGCATTACCCCTGGCCAGCGCGTGGGCTGATTACTCAAACGCCACCCATTGCTAACTAGACAGCCCCCGGACTGTCGCGACCTGCGCATTTAACACAAAATACGTCACCTAGGGTCACACCCTCCGAAATATCCTCGTCCACTCTCCTCGACCAGCCAGGTCGTCCCCTCGGAGGTCTCCCCCGCCCGAAGGAAACGGCGAACCGGGTAGGTCAGCCGAACACCAGGATCCCCCGCCCGCGGACGAGCCGATCGCCGCGGATTGAACCTCAGACCGCCGCGGGCCCGTCGGAGTCCCACCTGATGAGCGTCGGCTGGTGGCCGAGTTGCATGCCGGTGTGGGGGTCGATCTTGAAGGCGCCGAACAGCGTGGTCGTCTCCAATGACGCGGCGGCCGACCACAGGGCGTCGCGTCCCGTGCCGCCGGCCGCCGTCGCGCAGTGGGTCGCGATGATCGCGGCTGCCACCGCCTGAACGGCTGGATAGTCGGGGAGCACCCCGGCGCGGTCTTGGTAGGCGGCGAGGAAGTCAGGTTCGCCGATGCCCACTTCGGCCGGGTCTCCGGTGCCGGGGAACCACTGTCCGACCCCGTAGATGTCGCGGGGGTCGTCGAGCGCCCGACCGAACTCGCGGACGCCCGCCGCCACCGCGCACACCGTCCGCGGTGGCGCAGGCAGTGATCTGGCCCGCCTGATCGTCTCGATGTCCTCTTCGAAGGCACCCGCGCAGAGGAGGCCCCAACCGCCTCCGGCTGTCTGCGGCAGGTCATCCCCGGGGCCGAGCCGGACCGTGTCGATGCCGAGGGAACGCGCGATCACCTCGGCACCGGCGGCCACCTGCCGGCCGAAACCGCCCTTGCCGCAGACGATCCGTACGGGGAGCGCCTCGGTGCCGGCCAGATGCCGCAGGAACGGCTCCGCGTATCGGCTGGTGGGCGTGAGCACCGAGATGACGTGTCCGGGGTTGGCCGCCTCGACATCGTCACCTGACCCGCCGTGGTTCCAGATCAGGCGGCCAAGCTCGGCGGCGAGGTCACCGGCCCCGCGCATCAGCTGGGTCGAGTACGGGCCGAGCAGGATGTCGCAGCGATCCGACAGGCCGCGGAGCGATGCCCGCAGGACCGCGGGGTCGCTTTGGTCGTCCTGGATCACCAGGTCCAGCGCGCTGTTCGAGGCGTGCCAGACCTCCAAGCCGAGCTGGGCCTGCTTGCCGAAGCGGGCGTGCTTGCCGGAGAGGGACAGGCAGGCGCCGACGGTGAGTGTCGTCACCGCATCCTCACCTCGTATCGAAACTCGTGGCCGTCTGCGGCCACGATCGGCTCTTGGACCTCGGGCAGGCCGTCGACGAGGAACGTCCTGCGGCGTACGACAACCTGGATGTCCTCGTCAAGTTCCAGGCGATGGGCGATCTCGGCGGGCGGATCCAGACCATGTCGTCGCGTCCGAACTCCCGTGAGCGGTGGTGCGTGACCAGGGGCCGCTCGCGGGGCCAGGCGCGACCGGACGACGCCCCGGGCCTGGCGTCGTCGAACGCCGGTCGCGGCGGTGCCCCCGCTTTCGGAGGGAGGCGGGGGCGCCGTCCACTTGGGCCGTTCAGGCCGGCGGGGGCGCCACCATCCCCGGCCAGGTCCCATCACGCTTCCCGGATGCCCTGGTCCCGGAATGCCGCGAAGCTCGACGCCCTGCTACATCGCTCGTGGTCAACGCGCTAAACGTTGAAGCGGAACTCCACCACGTCGCCGTCGCGCATGACGTAGTCCTTGCCCTCGATGCGGGCCTTGCCCGCCTGGCGGGCGGAGGCGATGGAGCCGGTCTCCAGGAGCTCGTCGAAGGAGACGATCTCGGCCTTGATGAAGCCGCGCTGGAAGTCGGTGTGGATGACCCCGGCCGCCTCGGGGGCGGTGGCGCCCTTGCGGATCGTCCAGGCCCTGGTCTCCTTGGGCCCGGCGGTCAGGTAGGTCTGCAGGCCCAGGGTCTCGAAGCCGACCCTGGCCAGCTGGGTCAGGCCCGACTCCTCCTGGCCGACGGACTGCAGGAGCTCCAGCGCCTCGGCGTCGTCGAGCTCGACGAGCTCGGACTCGATCTTCGCGTCGAGGAAGACGGCCTCGGCCGGTGCGACGAGCGCCGACAGCTGTGCCCGAAGCTTCTCGTCCACCAGCTCGTCGGCGTCGAGGTTGAAGACGTACAGGAACGGCTTGGCCGTCAGCAGGTGCAGCTCGCGCAGGTCCTTCGGGTCGATGCCCGCGCCCTTGGCCCCGGCGTACAGGGTGGTGCCGCCGTCGAGGAGCTTGAACGCCGCCTCCGCCGCGTCGAGCGCGGCCTTGCGGTCCTTGTTGGTCCTGGCCTCCTTCTGGAGGCGGGGGATCGCCTTCTCCAGGGTTTGCAGGTCGGCGAGGATCAGCTCGGTGTTGATCGTCTCGATGTCGCGGCCGGGGGCGACGCCGCCGTCCACGTGGGTCACGTCGGGGTCGTTGAAGACCCGGATGACCTGGCAGATCGCGTCGGTGTCACGGATGTTGGCGAGGAACTGGTTACCTCGCCCCTGTCCCTCCGAGGCGCCGCGGACCAGGCCGGCGATGTCGACGAACTCGACCTTCGCCGGCAGGATCTTCGCGGACCCGAAGATCTCGGCCAGCTTCTCAAGACGCGGGTCGGGAACGCCGACGATGCCCACGTTGGGCTCGATGGTGGCGAACGGATAGTTCGCCGCCAGGGCGTTGGCGGTCTTCGTCAGCGCGTTGAAAAGCGTTGACTTGCCGACGTTGGGCAATCCGACGATGCCGATGCTCAGGCTCACGTGAGCCGAGTTTACGCGGAATGACCCACTGCTACCCGCCACGGACAGGTCACAGGTGGGAGTCACGGGGACGGACGGGGCCGGTTCCGGTCCGGGAGCGTGTCGGCGCGCCAGGAGTGGCCGGGCCTGGAATCATGCCGGGGTGGATGTCATGGCTCTCTCCTTCCAGCTCGCGGTGGGCCTCGCCGCGGGACTCGCGATCGGGTTCCTGCTGGGCCGGGCGCGTGCCGCCTCGGGAGCCGTGGACGTCACAGCGCGCCTGGCCGACGCCGAGGCCCGCGCGAAGATCGCCGAAGAGAAGGTCGTCTACATCGAGGGACAGCTCTCCGAACGCTTCCAGGCCCTGTCGAGCCGAGCACTCGACGTCAACAACCTGCGGTTCCTGGAGCTGGCGGAGACGAGGCTGGCCGCCAACCGGGCCGAGGCCGTCGGCGAGCTGGAGCAGCGCAAGCAGGCCGTCGAGCACCTGATCGAGCCGCTGAAGGACACTCTCGCCCGCGTCGAGACACAGCTGCGCGACACCCAGACGGGCCAGCGGGCCGCCCACGCCGAGCTGGCCAAGCACATCGACGTCGTCCGCGAGAGCAACGAACAGCTCCGCGCCCAGACGAGCTCGCTGGTACGGGCCCTGCAGCGGCCCGAGGCCAGGGGCCGGTGGGGAGAGCTCCAGCTCCGCAGGGTCGCCGAGATCGCCGGTATGCAGCGGTTCTGCGACTTCGACGAGCAGGTGAGCGTCACCACTCCGGACGGCGTCCTGCGCCCCGACATGATCGTGCGGCTGGCCGGCGGCAAGAACATCGTGGTCGACTCCAAGGTCTCGCTCGCCGCCTACCTGGAGGCCGCCGAGTCGGCCGATCCCGACCACCAGTCGGCCCGGCTCGACGCCCACGCCCGGCACGTGCGCGACCACGTCGACCGGCTGGCCTCGAAGCCCTACTGGCAGGCGTTCAGCCCGGCGCCGGAGTTCATGATCCTGTTCATCCCCGGCGAGGCGTTCCTCGCCCCCGCGCTGGAACGCGACCCCGCCCTGCTGGAGTACGCCATGCGGCGGCGGGTCCACATCGCCACGCCGACCACGCTGATCACCATGCTCCGCACCGCGCAGTACGCCTGGCAGCAGGCCGCGCTGAGCGAGAACGCACGAGCGATCTTCGAGGTCGGCAAGGAGCTGTACGAGCGGCTGAGCAGCATGGGGCGCAACGTCGACGCCCTGGGCCGCTCGCTGAGTCGGGCCGTGGAGTCGTACAACAGGACGGTCGGCTCGCTGGAGACCCGGGTGCTGGTGAGCGCCCGCAAGCTGAACGATCTGGGACTGGTCGAGACGGACCTGGACACCCCGCAGGCGGTCGAGGACCTGCCGCGCGCCCTGACCTCACCGGAACTACTCACGCAAGAGGAGCCAAGCTCGCCTCCCGTATCCCGCCTGAACGGTAGGTTGGCCAACGACCTGCCCTAGAAACTGTTCCCCGAAGGCTCAGGCGGCCGGACACTGGAGACGGTGGGATCGACCGCGCGGGGGCCCGCGAGGTTCCGCGAGGGCAAGGGTCAAGGGGGCAAGTGGTGGACGAGCGAGGCGGCGTGCAGCAGGCCGGCGGGGTGATCGCATGAGTGAGCTTGACCGGGCCGCGGGCATCCGGCTGACCGTCCGGGGCGCGCTGGCCTTCGTACTGGCGTCCACGCTGGTGGGCAGCGTGCTGCAGGCGCTGCTGGGGGTGGCGGCGCTGACCGGGGCGGCGTTCGTGGCCGGTTGTGTGGCCGCCGCGTCGCTCGTGAACCGCCGGGACCTGCTCTCGCTGGTGGTGTCCCCGCCCCTGGTCTTCTTCGTGACCACCGCGTTCATCGAGGCGGTCCGATCCCTGTTCGCGGCCACGCCCGTGCAGGCTTTCGGCCTGGGCATGTACACCGCGCTGTCGCAGGGAGCCCCGTGGCTGTTCGGCGGCTCGTTCCTGGTGCTGGTCATCGCCTGGCGCCGTGGCCTGACCCGCTGCGTCCGCGAGCTGCGCGAGGAGCTCAAGGCGTCCAGGGCCTCGGTGCCCCGGCCCAGGAGTGGCGGCGACGGCACCGCCTTCGCCCCCGAGCCCGAGGGATACTTCGAGCCCAAGGTGTACGGCACCCCGCGCGAGGGGCAGTGACGGCCGGGCGCGAGACCCCACCCGTGGCGGGATCCCTCGGGGGCCCTCGGAGGTTCCTCAGGTGAGGGGATCTCCTGAGGGAGGCATCCGATGATGAGGCCCCTTGGGTGAGGGGACCTCCCTCGGGTGAGGGGGATCTCCTGAGGGAGGCGCCTGACGGCGGCGTCCCTCAGGAGAGGGACCTTCTGAAAGAGGCGCTCGGTCGGAGCGGCGTGATCAGGATCAGACCGTGGCGCGCAGGTCCCTGCGCAGCTCGTGCGGGAGCGCGAAGCGCACGCTCTCGTGGACGGACTCGACCTCTTCGACGTCCGCGAAACCGTTGCGCGCGAGGCGGGCCAGGACCTCGGCGACGAGCTCTTCGGGCACCGAGGCGCCGCTCGTCACGCCGACCGTGGTGACGCCCTCGAACCAGGCGTCGTCAATGAGCGAGGCGTCGTCGACCAGGTATGAGGCGTCGGCCCCGTGGTCGAGGGCGACCTCGACCAGCCGCTTGGAGTTGGAGGAGTTCTCCGAGCCGACGACGATGACCAGCTGGGCCTGGGCGGCGATCTCCTTGACCGCGACCTGGCGGTTCTGGGTGGCGTAGCAGATGTCGTCGCTCGGGGGGTCGATCAGGTTGGGGAAGCGCTCCTTGAGCCGGGAGACCGTCTCGGTCGTCTCGTCCACCGACAGCGTGGTCTGCGACAGCCAGACGAGCCGCTCGGGGTCCTTGACCCGCACGGTGTCGATCGAGTGCAGGCCGTCGACGAGCTGGACGTGGTCGGGCGCCTCGCCCGCGGTGCCCTCGACCTCCTCGTGGCCCTCGTGGCCGATGAGGAGGATGTCGTAGTCCTGGGAGGCGAAGCGCTTGGCCTCGTTGTGCACCTTGGTCACCAGGGGGCAGGTGGCGTCGATCGTCTTGAGGCTGCGCCGGGCGGCCTCCTGGTGGACCGCCGGGGAGACCCCGTGGGCGGAGAAGACGACGATGGCGCCCTCGGGCACCTGCTCGGTCTCCTCGACGAAGATCGCCCCGCGCTGCTCCAGCGTCCTGACCACGTGAGTGTTGTGGACGATCTGCTTACGTACGTAGATCGGAGCGCCGTACTGCTCCAGTGCCTTCTCCACGGCCTGGACCGCACGATCAACCCCCGCGCAGTAACCACGGGGCTTCGCCACTAGCACGCGTCGGGTCGCGGGGGTGTCTGAAGTCATGCTCTTATGCTACGTGGACACGCCCGCGAGACAGCCCATACGTCCCACAAGCTCATGCGGCACAAGTCTTGCCACACTAGCCTTCTCGATACAGACCTCCCAGGGAGACGACATGTCAGTCCCCGACATGATTCGCAATGTCACACAAAAGGCAAAAGACCTGCCGATGCACATGTTGCAGAGCGCGCTGAGCGGGGTCGGCCAGGCCCTGCTCCTCGGCGACCGCGTCCGGAGCAGGTTCAAGGGCACCTCCGGCCAGGGCGAGGCCACCGACGAGCCCGTCGGGACGGTCGGCGACCAGACCGCGAAGACCGGCGAGGAGACCACGGACCAGGCGGGGAAGCCCACCCGCCGCGAGCCCGTCATCTTCGCGCCGCGCCCGGGACAGGCCGCGAGCAGGCCCGCCGCCGAGAACAACGGGGCCAGGACCGCTCCCGAGCCGGTCATCTTCAGCCCCGCCAAGCCCGACGCCGCGGCCCCCTCCGCTCCCGAGACCAAGGCTCCCGAGACCAAGGCTCCTGAGGTCAAGGCTCCTGAGGTCAAGGCCGAGGCCGTCGACACCCCTGCCACCGCCGGAACCACCGAGGCGCCCGCCGCCCCGGAGTCCGGGACCGCCACGACGAAGCCCGCCAAGACCGTCGCCACGGAGACCCCTGCCGCCACCGAGGTGAAGGCCACAGAGGCCCCGGTCACCACGGAAACCCCGGTCACCACGGAGGCCCCGGCCGCCGCCGAGGTGAAGGCCACGGAAGCTCCGGTCACCACGGAAACCCCGGCCGCCGCCGAGCCCGCCAAGACCGCTGAGACCGTCGAGCCCGCTGAGACCGCCAAGAGCGCCGGACCTGCCGAGCCTGCCGAGCCTGCCGAGCCTGCCGAGGCCAAGGTCGCGGAGACCCCCGTCGCCGACGTCCCGGCCGCGGAGCCCGAGGCCGCCAAGAGCGTCACCCCGGAGGCCACAGCCACCGAGACCGCCCCGGTCGAGGTTCCCGCCGCCGAGGTCGCCGAGGTCAAGGCCCCCGCCACCAGGAAGCCCAGGGCCACCAAGGCCAAGACTCCCGTCGCGAAGCCCGAGACCGCAGAGCCCCAGGCCGTGGAGCCCCAGGCCGTGGAGCCCCAGGCCGTGGAGCCCCAGGCCGTGGAGCCCCAGGCCGTGGAGCCCCAGGCCGTGGAGGCGAGCGCGGTCGCCGAGGCCCCCGCCAGGAAGCCCAGGGCCACCCGGGCCAAGGCCAAGGCTCCGGTCACCGAGGCCACTGAGGTCACCGTGCCCGAGGCCGTGGAGTCCGAGGCCATCGCACCCGAGGTGGTCAAGGCCGCCCCGAAGGCCCGGGCGACCAGGACCCGCAAGACCACCAAGGCCGCCCCGGCGGAGGTCGCGGCCGGAAACGCCGGGAACGCCGGGAACACGGAGAACGGCAAGAGCACGGAGAGCGGCGCCCTGACGAGCGCCACGGCGAGTGCCACGGTGAGCAGCCCGGCGAGTGCCACGGCGGAGGCCGAGGCTCCCGCGGCGGTGAAGGTCGAGGTCACGAAGGTCGACACCGCGAAGCCCGAGACCTCGGACGCCGCGGTGATCGAGGTGACGGAGACCAGGGCAGCGGCCCCCGAGGCGGCCGACGCGGCCGGGCCCTCCCCGGAGACGACCACCGCGACGACCACCACGGCGACCGAGCCCTCCACCGTGACGACCGCCGCGACCACCACCACGGCGACGGCCGCCACACCCGCCGAGCCCCTGCCGGGCTACGCGGGGCTGACGGTCGCGTCCCTGCGGGCGCGGATGCGCGGCAGGACCGCCGCGCAGATCCAGGAACTGATCGCCTACGAGCGGGCCACCTCCGACCGCGAGGCCGTCGTGCGGATGTACGAGAACCGCCTGGCCAAGCTGGAGACCGCGGAATAGTCACGCCCGGCGCGTAGGCTCCCGGCCATGAGCTCGAAGACCACCCCTGAGCAGCCCCTCCCGGTTCGCACGGTGTTGCAGATGGTCGGCGGCTGGATCGGCAAGCTCGGCACCGTCTGGGTCGAGGGGCAGATCACCGAGTTGACCGCCCGCGGCGGCACGGTGTTCCTGACGTTGCGCGACCCGGTGGCCAACGTGTCGGCCCGGGTCACCTGCCCGCGCGGCGTGTACGAGGCGACCCTCCCCCGGCCGGTCGACGGCGCCAGGATCGTGGCCCATCTGAAACCCGACTTCTGGGTCAACAAAGGTTCCTTCGCGTTCACCGCGCTGGAGTTGCGGCCGGTCGGGGTCGGCGAGTTGCTGGCGCGGCTGGAGCGGCTGCGCCAGTTGCTCGCGTCCGAGGGGCTCTTCGGTGTCGACAGGAAGCGGCGGCTGCCGTTCCTGCCGGGCACGGTCGGGCTGATCTGCGGTCGCGACTCGGCCGCCGAACGCGACGTGCTGGAGAACTCGCGGCGCCGCTGGCCCGCCGTGCGGTTCAAGGTCGAGCCGGTGGCCGTGCAGGGGCCGTACGCGGTCGGTGAGGTCACCGAGGCGCTGCGCAAGTTCGACGCGGACGGCGAGGTCGACGTCATCGTGGTCGCGCGGGGCGGCGGGTCGATGGAGGACCTGCTGCCCTTCTCGGACGAGGCCCTCGTCCGGGCGGTGGCGGCGTGCCGCACGCCCGTGGTCAGCGCGATCGGCCACGAGCAGGACAATCCGCTGCTCGACCTGGTCGCCGACGTGCGCGCGTCCACGCCGACGGACGCCGCGAAGAAGGTCGTACCGGACGTCGGCGAGCAGATGACGCTGATCCGCCAGCTCCGCGACCGGGGCCGCAGGGTGGCGGGCGGCTGGCTCGACCGCGAGACGGCCTGGCTGGCGGCGGCCCGCTCCCGGCCCGCCCTCGCCGACCCGGTGCGCGAGGTCGAACGCAGGGCCGAGCAGGCCGAGCAGCTCAGGGACCGGGCGAGACGCTCCCTCACCGCCTCCCTGGACCGCGCCCAGGATTCGCTGGAACACCTGCGCGCCCGCCTGGTCTCGCTGTCTCCCGCCGCCACGCTGGAGCGCGGCTACGCGATCGTGCAGCGTCCCTCGGGCGACGTCGTACGGCTCGCGAGCGAGGTCTCCCCCGGTGACGAGCTGACGGTGCGTTTCCCCGACGACCGGGTGACGGTCAGGAGCGAGACCGCCACGTGAGCGAGGGATAGCCGTCGTCGACGAAGCCGAACTCCCGGTAGAGGGGTTCGGCGTCGGAGGTCGCGTGCAGGTCGACCCTGCGGACCCCGCTGCCGCGGTACCACTCCAGGAGGGCCCCTATGATCGCCCGGCCGTGACCCCGGCGCCGGTGCCGGGGGTCGGTGGTCATGCCCTGGACGTAGCCGTAGCGGCCGTCGGGGAGGGAGGGGCCGGGAAAGCGCTGGAAGATGAGGCCGATCCCGCAGGCCGCCAGGCCCGCGCCGGTGGCGTCCACCACGTAGACGGCCGTGTCGGAGCTGCCCAGCCGCTCTTCAAGGCTCTCCGCGTAGGCCCCCTGCCACTCTTCTTCGATCGGGTAGCTGCCGTCCTGGGCCATCCGGTCGGCCAGAATCTCACGGAGACGCACCAGCTCGGGGATGTCCTCCGGGGTCGCCTCACGAACGCTCATCCGGGCATTGTGCCAGCTGTACGCCCCGATGAAGCGGCCGGGGGAGGCACGCCGTGGATCACGCCGTCGCGGATGCGCGGTGTGCCGGTGGCGAACCACCGGCGGTGATGTGCCGGTGCCGGACCATGGACGGCGGTGTGCCGGTGCCGGAACCACAGGCGGTGCCGGAACCACAGGCGGTGCCGGAACCACAGGCGGTGCCGGAACCGGGGACGGGGACGGAACCGCGGACGGAACCGCGGACGGAACCGCGGACGGTACGGCGAGGCGAGGCGTCGCCGGGCGGCCGTCACCGGTGAGGCCGTGCCGGGACAGGGCCGGGACCGCGCCGGAGCCGCGCCGGGTGGGCGTCACGGCTGAAGATCCCCGGGACACGACCTAAGGTGGGGTGCGTGGCCGATGAGAAGACACCGTCGTACGAGCAGGCGCGCGAGGAGCTGACCGAGGTGGTCCGCAGCCTTGAGGCGGGCGGGCTCACGCTGGAACAGTCGATCGAGCTCTGGGAGCGCGGCGAGAAGCTGGCCGCGGTCTGCGAGGAGTGGCTCCAGGGGGCCAGGGTGAAGCTCGCGGCGGCCATGGCGCAGCGGCGGCAACCCGACCCTGCCGGAGACGCCCCCTTCTGAGCGGCCCGGCCCAGGCACTCCGGGTCGGCGCCATCCCGCGATCGACCCCCTGACCCCCTGACCCCCTGACCCCCTGACCGCCGGACGGGCGGACAGGCGGACAGGCCGGGCGCGGTCAAGACCGGGACGTGCCTTGCGCGCCGCACGGGGAGGCGTCATCCCACCCGAGGCCCGAACAGGCGCACGGGAAAGCGGGCACCCACCCGAGGCACGAACGGGCGCACGGGCGGCACTCACCCGAAGCCCGAACGGGCGCACGGGGAAAACGGCACCCGCCCGAAGCACGAACGGCTGGCGGGAAGGCGGCACCCCACCTCGAGGCCCGAACGGCGGACGTCAGGAGGTGTTTTTCGGCTGCTGCTTGAGGGACCCGGCCAGGGTGGACAGCTCGTCCCACGGGGCGGTGCCGGTGACGACGATCGTGACGTCCGGCAGGAAGCGTACGAGGGAACGCTGGTCCTTGTCCTCGCGGAGGCGCTGCTCCCAGGTCACGCCGTTGATCTGGACGGTGCCGGTGACCGTGGAGGTGTTGGAGAGCCGGTTGGCGAACTCGGCCGCGGGCTTCTCGTCGCTCTGGGCGAGCATCGCGTGGAAGCGCTTGGCGGTGGCGAAGCCGAGCCTCCAGGTCGTGACGCCGTTGGCGTTCGTGTTCCTGGAGCTGTTCGGGACCCATCCGGCGGCGACGGGCTCGGGCGCCCACAGCTGAAAGGGCGCCGTACGGCGCAGGTCGGCGAGGGCGATCGAGTAGTCGACCCTGGGGATGTGCTCGGTCCTGCTCTGCGGCGTGATCAGCAGGAACAGGCCGACAGCGCCCAGACAGACCGCCATCGCGACCACATAGCCGTAGAAGCCCTGAGTGAACCTTTGCACGACTGTCGACACTATCCGTTCGGGAGGGCGGTCCGTCCTCAGGGGCGGCGGATCTGGGCGATGATGGTCAGCACGTCCTCGGCGAGAGCCCGTGAGGCGTCCTCGTCGTCGGACAGGGCGACCTCGGAGACCGCGGCGGCGAGCGCGCCGGTGAGGACCACGACCAGTGCTCCCTCGTCGCCCTCGAACAGGGCGGCGTTGCGCTTGGCCCACTGCCGGAGCCGGTCGCGCATGATGACCTCGAACCCCGGCGGCCCGTCTCCGCGCAGGAACAGCGCGGAGATCTCCCGCTCGGCCAGGCAGCCCTCCAGGTAGGCGCGGGCCCCGGCGATGAACAGCCGCATCGGGTCGCCCTCACCCTCCGCCCTGGCATCCTGGACCGCCTGCTTGGTCCGCTGGGTCTGACGGGTCTGGAACTCCTCGAAAAGCGTGAGGTAAAGGTCGGCTTTGCCGGAAAAATGATGGTAAAGACTTCCGACACTGGCTCCCGCGCGGGCGACCACGTCGGTGACCCCGGTTTCGGCGAAACCGCTCGTGACGAAGATCTCCCTCGCGGCGGACAGGAGCGCGACGCGCGTGGCGGCACCTCGTTCGGAGGTCCGCGCACCCACGCCTTTCACCAGTCGTTCCGTGTCGCTGCTCATGGTGGGCACATTATCCTCCGCCGACCGGTCAGAGGGGGGCCAACTACGATCGTTGCATTAACCACGAGAGGGGTTTCCCACCATGTCCGATGAGACGTCCGTTCCCGACGCCCTCGCCGCGGGAGAGCACGCACCCGATCGCAACCTCGCTCTGGAACTGGTCCGGGTCACGGAGGCGGCCGCGATGGCCGGTGCCCGCTGGGTCGGGCGAGGTGACAAGAACGGCGCCGACGGCGCCGCGGTGAACGCCATGCGCCAGCTGATCAACACGGTGTCCATGAGCGGCGTGGTGGTGATCGGCGAGGGCGAGAAGGACAACGCGCCGATGCTCTACAACGGCGAGCACGTGGGCGACGGCAGCGGCGCGGCGTGTGACGTGGCCGTGGACCCGATCGACGGCACCCGGCTCACCGCGCTCGGCATGCCCAACGGCATCTCGGTGATCGCGGTCAGCGAGCGCGGCTCGATGTACGACCCGTCGGCCGTCTTCTACATGGACAAGCTGGTCACCGGCCCCGAGGCCGCCTCGTCGGTCGACATCAACGCGCCGGTGGCCGACAACATCGCCGCGGTGGCCCGCGCCAAGGGCGGCGTGCCGTCGGACGTGACCGTGGTCGTCCTCGACCGGCCCCGCCACGAAAAGATCATCCGGGAGATCCGGGAGGCCGGCGCCCGGATCAGGCTCATCACCGACGGCGACGTGGCCGGTGCGATCATGGCGGCCCGGGTGGGCACCGGCGTCGACCTGATGCTCGGCATCGGCGGCACCCCGGAGGGCATCATCGCCGCGTGCGCGCTCAAGTGCCTGGGCGGCGTCATCCAGGGCAGGCTCTGGCCGCAGGACGACGCCGAGCGCCGCCGGGCGCTGGACGCGGGCCTCGACCTCGACGCCACGCTGAGCACCGACGACCTGGTCAGGTCCGACGACGTGTTCTTCGCGGCCACCGGGATCACCGACGGCGAGCTGATGCAGGGCGTCCGCTACCGCGCGGGGGCGGCCATCACCAACTCCCTGGTCATGCGCGGCCGTTCGGGGACGATACGGAAGATCGAGAGCGAGCACCAGCTCTGGAAGCTGCGGGCCTACAGCGCGATCAACTTCGACAGCGCCAGCTGAGAGACGGACGCCGGAGCCGGGCGCCCTCAGCCGAGGAGCACCCCCGGCGAGGAGCACCCCCGGCGAGGGGCCCTCGGCGAGGGGCCCTCGGCGAAGAGCTCTCGGTGAAGGGCCCTCGGCGAAGAGCTCTCGGTGAAGGGCTCTCGGTGAAGAGCTCTCGGTGAAGGGCTCCTGACGAAGGAGCGACGGCGGCACGGAAACAGCGCCGGCCGCCGACCCGGGAACGGTGTCAGCGGCGGAACCAGGAGCGGCGGGGACGCTTGGGAGACTTGGCCACGATGCTCCCAAGCGTGACGAGGCCGGTGATCTCGATGACCGGCCCGTCGGGCGAGGCCGGAACCTGGTTCTTCTTGCCCCCCATGAACGCCGAGGCGGGCATCTCGATCCGCACGCCCTCCGGGACGATCAAGGTGAGGGTGCCGCCCATCACGGTGACGTGCAGGGTGACGTGGCTGGACTGGAGCAGCGCGTCGCGCAGGTCGAGTTTGACGTTGGCGCAGATCGCGGTGGCCGTGAACCGGGTCGGCACGACCCAGCGGCCGGAGCGCTCCTCGGAGCCGAAGAACGCCGCCACCGGGCGGACGTCGGTGCGGAGTGGCTGTTCCTCGGGCGGGAGCAGGTCCGCGGTGAGCGCGGAGAGCTCCCCGAGCGTACGGGCGCCGTAGAGCGCGTCGGTGCGCTCGTCGTGCTCCGCGTGGTCGAGGCGCCCGTCGGCGAGCGCGTCACCCAGCGCGGCGGCCACGCGTTCACGGTCGGCGTCGCCCGCCCGTAGGTCGGCGGGACCGGGCTCACGGTGGTGACGGCGGTTCGCGGGCGGGCTGGGACTCTCCACCCCTTGACCCTAATCCCTGCGGGGCCGTCAGGAGCGTCTCCGGCCGACCGGTGAACCGCGCCCCGGCCGCCTGACACGGCAGGCATCCGGTAAGCCGATGCGGATCGTCCAGATCCCTGACCGGAAAACCCAGTATTCCTATCGGTTGAGTTGCTATGTGCCATCTCTGTGATCTACGTTGGTCGGGCGACAGCCGGGGGCGCCTCGTCGCTCGGGCGGCGGGACAGGCCCCTGGCGACCGGCCGACCCGCCACATCGCGGGTGACCGCCGGATCACCCCAGGCACTCGACCACCCCGACGTCCAGGAGCGCTGTGAGATCACCCATCGAAATGCTCGGCGGCAGTGGCGACGAGGAGCTCAACAGGCTGCTGGAGCAGTTCCGCCAAGAGGTCACGGGGCTTGAGGAACTTCAGGAACATATCTCCGAGGTCCGCGGTCGAGGCGAGGCGGCGCAGGGACGCGTCACCGCCGAGGCGTCGCTGACGGGCGCGCTCATCAGCCTCACGATCGACCCTCGCGCCATGCGGCTCGGCTCGGGCGAATTGGCCGAGGCCATCCTCCAGGCGGCCGACGGGGCGGCCCGCGACGCCGGGGAACGGGCGAGAGAACTGGTGAATCCCTTCGTCGCCGACACCCTGCTCGAAACCGTCCTGCCGCCCCAGGGCAGGCGGTGAGCGTGGTACGGCCTTCCTGCCCGGGTGACCGGCCACAGGGCGTCTTCCGTTGAACATCAGTCCTGGACGTATCTCAATCTACGGCTTGGGCACGCTGGGCCTCGCGGCGTTCGTCTTCAAGATGCTCGCGGTCGACTATCCGGACGGCGATCCGGACGGTGCCCGCCAGGCCGCCAAGGTCTGGGCACGGCTCGCCGAGCGCATCGAGCAGAGCCCGCACAACACCTACCCGTCCGCCGAGGCGGTGTGGAAGAAGAACGAGGGCGAGGGCGTGGAGGCGTTCAAGAAAGCCATGACCTCCAAGCTCTACACAGAGCCCGCGGCGGCGAGTTTTCCCGGACGGCTCGCCCTCCTCTGCAGGCGGAACAGCGAGGCGTGTGCGGAGTACGCCGAGATCATCGAGACGGCGCAGCACGCGTACCGCACGGCGGCGTGGGCGAACTTCGCCAGCTTCGTCTTCATCACCACCTTTCCCTGGCAGAACGCGGCGGCCGGCCATCTGACGAAGATCCTCATCCGGCGGGCGGAGGCGACAATCTTCGCCAAGCTGATCGCACACGCCGTCGCGAGGACCGTGCTGACCAAACTCACCGTGGCCACGCTCGGCAGCGTGTCCTTCGCCGTGGGGGACGTGGCCACGGTGGCCGGTGTTCGCGCCCTGCGGGGCGAGGACCCGGGTTCGTTCAAAGAGAACGCGGTGCAGGCGCTGAAGGAGTTCACCGCCTCGATGGCCTTCTACGGCGTGTCCGAAGCGGCCACCCCGGTAGTCAACGCGATGACCAAGAACGCCGAGGTGCAGGGCTTCCTGGGCAGGATCGCCGGGGGCTCGTTCGGCTACGGCCCCACGTACGACCTCCTGAACGGGGAGAGAGGCGGGGAACTCGCCCCCACCTGGGAGCAGACCCTGGGCAGGGCTCTTCTCTATTTCACGATGGCCCACAAAAAACCAACGGATTGACCTGTCGAGGGTGATGCCAGATATGTCCCTACCCGACCCGGCGGACCCCACGGCCGCGCCCTCCGGCGGTTCCCGCTCGTACGACGTCACGGGCGTGACGCCTCGCCCGTCCCTGGAGATCGTCCCGGCCCACCTCCGGTCCGCCGCGGACGCCTTCGACACCGAGAGGATCGAACTCTCCGACGCCGTCAGGCAGGCGGCCACGGAGCTGAACGCCATCGGGAACTTCTGGGGCAGCGGCGAGGAGGCGACGAAGTTCTTCAAGGGGGTGGGCGGCGGCACGGGGTACGAGGCCGTCTCCAGCCAGGCCATACAGGGCACGGACGTGCTGCTGAAGGCCCACGAGGACATCCCCGCGCTCATCCTCCTGATGGTCCACACGGTCGAGACCGCCGACTGGGACAGCATCGCCGCGATCCTCTCCGCCCTTCCCGCCCCCGACACGAGCCTGCCGGTGTGGGGAGAGTCGAACGACGCCGACGACTCATAGAGACCGTTCTCGAATGTCCCGGACGGCGGATACGCGAAACCGGCCGGGACCTCTCACGTCCCGGGCGGAACACCGCAGGCCATTGACCGCCGGGTACGGCGCCCCTAGCCTGACGGGAACTTGAATCCCCCTCATGTTCCCCCGGAGGTCGTCATGCCGACCCCACGTGACAGGCAGGCGCGGGTGGCGACCTGGGCCGCGTTCTTCGTCCAGGGAATCTGTTTCGCCACCCTGCTCACCCACGTGATCGACCTCCAGCACAGGTTCGGGCTGAGCGACGGCGACCTCACCCTGGTCCTGCTGCTCGTGCCGGTGATCGCCGGGGTCGGCAGCGCCGTCGCGGGGCTCCTGGCGAGCCGGTACGGCAGCGCCCCGGTCCTGCGGATCTCCCAGGTCGGCGTCTGCGCCGCCGTGGTCCTGTCGGGCTGGAACGACCAGCTCGCCGGGCTGTACGCGCTCAGCGCCGTGTTCGGCCTGTTCGTCGGCGCGGTGGACGCGGCGATGAACATGCAGGCGGTCGCGGTCGAGCGCCGGTACGGCATGAGCGTGCTGACCGGCTTCCACGCCGTGTGGAGCGTCGGCTCGATGCTGGGCGCCGGGTTCAACTCCGCCTTCAGCGCGCTCGGCGTGGAACTGGGCTGGTCCTTCTCCGTCCCGGTGCTGATCGGCGCGGTGATCTCGACGGTCATGCTTCCCCGCCTCTACGGGCGGGACGAGGAGAGGTCCGGTGAGCGTGCCGCGCACGCGGCGCCCCGGGTGCCGTGGCGGCCGATCGTCCCGCTCTGCCTGGCGATGGCGTTCCTGTACGTCGGCGACGCGGCGGTCTCCAACTACAGCACGGTCTACATGGAGAAGGCGCTGGCGGCGGGCGGCTGGCTGGTGCCGTTCGCCTACCTCGTCTACCAGGCGACCATGCTCCTGGCGCGGGTCCCCGGCGACCTCGCCGTCCGCAGGTACGGACCGGCGCCGGTGGTCCGGGTGGGCGCGGTGATCGCGGCGGTGGGCACGCTGGGAGTCGTCGTCGCGCCCGGCGTCGCGGTGGCCGTCGTGTCGTTCGGCCTGATCGGCATCGGCCTGTCCGTCATCGCCCCGCAGTCGTTCTCGGCCGCGGGCCGGCTGGGTGCCGGGGCGGAGACCGCGATCGCGCGGGTCAACATGTTCAACTACGTCGGCTTCCTCGTCGGCGCGGCCGTGGTCGGGACGCTCAACGACACGGTGAGCGTCCGGGTGGCGTTCGTGCCCGCCGCCGTCCTGGTGGCCCTGATCGTGTTCCTCGCCCGGGGCTTCCAGCCGGACCCGGAACCCGCCGCGCGACGGTAGCCGCGCGAGGACCTCACAGGTAGGGGCGCTGGTCCCGCTTGGCCTGCTCGTAGGCGGCGCGGGCCCGCCGCACCTCCGGCAGCCCCGACACCTCCGCCACCGGCACGTCCCACCAGGCCGTGGTCTCGGGACCGGGACCCGGCACCGTCTCGACGTACACCACGGTGGTGCCGACGGCCTCCCTCGCCTTGGTGAGCGCCACCCGCAGCGACTCGGGGCCGTCGGCGCGGATCACGTCGGCGCCCAGGCTGGCCGCGTTGGCGGCGAGGTCGACCGGGAGGAGGGCGCCGTCCAGCGCGCCCCCGGCCCCGCGCATCCGGTAGGCGGTGCCGAGGCGTCCCGCCCCGACCGACTCCGACAGGCCGCCGATGGAGGCGAAGCCCCGGTTGTCGACCAGCACCACGACGAGCTTGACGCCCTCCTGCACGGCGGTGGCGATCTCCTGGGCCATCATCAGGTAGGACCCGTCGCCGACCAGTACGAACACCTCGCGTTCCGGCGCGGCCAGCTTCACCCCGAGCCCTCCGGCGATCTCGTAGCCCATGCAGGAGTAGCCGTACTCGACGTGGTAGGACTTCGGGTCGCTCGCGCGCCACAGCTTGTGCAGGTCCCCGGGCATCGACCCGGCCGCGTTGACCACCACGTCCGAGGGCCGAGCCACCTCGTTGAGCATGCCGAGCACCACCGGCTGGGTCAGCGCGTCCCCGGTCGTGAGCAGGGAGACCTGCTCCTGCCAGTCGTGGGTCAGGCGCGTCGCCCTGGCGGTCCAGCCGGGGTCGGCGCTCCACCCTCCGAGGTCCAGGGCGCGCAGCGCCTCGCGGGCGTCGGCGACGAGCGTCTCGCCGGAGTGCTTGGCGGCGTCGAAGGCCGCGACGTTGACGTTGAGGAACGCGGCCTCGCCGAACAGGGTGCGGGAGGCGGTGGTGAAGTCGGTGTAGCGGGTGCCGACCCCGATGACCAGGTCGGCGTCGCGGGCCAGGTCGTTGGCGGCGGCGGTGCCGGTGTGCCCGATCGCGCCGACCGCGCAGGGGTGGTCGTACGGCAGCGTCCCCTTGCCCGCCTGGGTCTCCCCCACCGGGACGCCGTGCTCGGCGGCGAAGGTGGCCAGCGTCTCCCACGCCTCGCTGTAGACCACCCCGCCCCCCGCCACGATCAGCGGCCGCCGCGACCGCCTGACCAGCTCCGCCGCCCGCGCCAGCGCGGCGGGTTCGGGGACGGGCCGCGCCACGTGCCACACCCGGCGGGCGAACAGCTCCTCGGGCCAGTCGTACGCCTCCGCCTGCACGTCCTGCGGCAGCGCCAGGGTGACCGCGCCCGTCTCGGCCGGGTCGGCCAGCACCCGCATCGCGGCCGGAAGGGCCGCGAGAAGCTGCTCGGGCCGGTTGATCCTGTCGAAGAACCGGGAGACGGGGCGCAGCGCGTCGTTCACGGTCACGTCGGGGAAGCGGGGGTCCTCCAGCTGCTGCAGGACCGGGTCGGCGGCGCGGGTGGCGAAGACGTCGCCGGGCAGCAGCAGCACCGGGATCCGGTTGATCGTGGCCAGCGCCGCCCCGGTGACCATGTTGGTGGCGCCGGGGCCGATCGAGCTGGTGCAGGCGAAGGTGGACAGCCGGTTGCGGGCCCGCGCGTAGCCGACGGCGGTGTGCACCATGGCCTGCTCGTTGCGCGCCAGGTAGTACGGCAGGTCGCCGTCCGTTCCCGCGCCCCGCTCGGCCAGGGCCTGCCCGATCCCGGCGACGTTGCCGTGGCCGAAGATGCCCAGGCATCCGGCCACCAGCCGGTGTTCCACGCCGTCGCGCTCCGACCACTGGTTCGCGAGGAACCGCAGGAGCGCCTGTGCCACGGTGAGTCTCGTCATTTCACTGCGCCTCACGGGGCCTCACAGGGCCTTTCGTCATCGGAACTCTCGGGTCGACCGGCTGCTCCGCCCACGAGGCGCGGATCCAGGCATGCCGGGGGTCGTCGCAGAAGGCCATCGACCGTTCGGGCGCGGGCCCGGCCAGCACGTTCAGGTAGTAGAGGTCGTAGCCGGGGGCCGCCATCGACGGGCCGTGGTAGCCGCTGGGGACGAGCACCACGTCACCGCCCGCCACCTCGGCCAGCACCTCGTGGGTGCCGTACACCCGCTGGTAGCCGGGGCCGCCCTCGAAGTAGTAGATCTCCTCCAGCACGGCCTCGCGCTCGGAGGCCGTGTCGTGCTTGTGCGGCGGGTACGACGACCAGTTCCCGCCGGGGGTGAGCACCTCCACCGCGACGAGTTTGTCGCAGTCGAAGGCGTCGGGGGCGCAGAAGTTGTTCACCTGGCGGCTGGCCGACCCCGTCCCGCGCACCTCGACGGGGACCGCGTGCGCGGGACCGTACCGTACCGGGAAACGCCTGGTCGCGCGGGCGGCGGGGAGGGCGAAGCGGCCCTCGCCGGTGATCCGCGCGGTCGTGCCGACGGGCAGGTACGCGAAGTCGGTGACCGCGTGGAAGACCGAGGTCCTGCCGTTCAGCGCGAGCCGCACCCCGTCGCACTCGACCACGCACGCGCCCGACAGCGGCAGGACCAGCATCTCCTCGCCGCCGGTGTCGAACTCCACGCCCTCGCCGGACAGGCAGAGCACGCGGAGCCCCGCGTACGTCCACCCGGCCGCCTCCGGGGTGATCGACAGCGCCCACGGCGCCCGCGCGGTGCTTCCCGCGGGAACGAAGCTCATGGCCACTCCTCCCCGATGCCGCCCCGGCCAGGTCTCCCGTTGACGTTCTCACCGGCGTCGTCACGGCCGGGGCTCCCGTCCGCGTCCCCGCCGATGCCGCTCCGGCCAGGTCTCCCGTTCATGACACCTCCAGCATCGCCGCGGCGGTGTCGACGGCCGCGGCCACATCGTCGTCGGAGGGATACAGCAACGCGCGGCCCACCACCAGGCCCCGCACGCCGGGAAGCCGCAAAGCCTCGCGCCACGCCGCGTAGGTGAGCTCCGGCGCGCCGCCCGGATCGCCCCCCAGCAGCAGCGTCGGCAGTGTGGTGGCCCGCGTCACCCGTGCCATGTCGTCCACGACCGGGATCTTCAGCCAGGTGCGCGCGGAGGTCGCGCCGAGCGCCTGGGCGACGTGCATGGACCGGATGACCCCCTCGGGTGACAGGTCGTGGACGACCGTGCCGCCCGCCCGCCGGGACCAGAACGGCTCGACCATCGCGACCAGGTCGTGCGAGGCCAGCTCGGTGACGGCCCGGCCGCACGATTCCAGGGTGAGGGCGGTGGCCGGGTCGTCCACGCCGATCCGGCAGAGCATCTTGCCGCCGTCCAGGCCGGTCCGGACGATCGAGGAGGTGTCGTAGGCGGTGAAGCGGTCGTCGAACTCGAAGGCCGCCCCGTGCAGGCCGCCCCGGTTCATCGACCCGATCACGATCTTGTCCTCCAGCGCGCCGAGCAGCAGGAGGTCCTCGACGACGTCGGGGGTGCCGAGCAGCCCGTCCACGCCGGGCCTGGCCAGCGCCACGCACAGGCGTTCCAGGAGCTCGACGCGGCTCTCCATCGCCCCGGGGCGGCTTCCGACGCCGACGACGCCCCTGGCCGTGTGGTCGGCGGCGATGATCAGAAGCCGGTCGCGCTCCTCCAGCGGCCTCCCGCGCCGCCGCGCCGCCGCCGCCTCCGCGATCCGGCCGGGAAACCGTGCCCGCGTGTCGAGGAGCATCCGGTGCTCTCGCTCGTTCATGTGCCTCCCACCCCTGCCCGGCCGCCACCGGTCGCGCCGAGCACGTCCATCACCTCGTCGAGCCGTGGCATGGCCGGGGCGCAGGCCAGCCGTCCGGCGACGATGGCCCCGGCCGCGTTGGCGAACCGCAGCGTGGCCTCGAGCGGCCAGCATTCGAGGAGACCGTGGCAGAGGGCGCCGCCGAAGGCGTCTCCCGCGCCGAGGCCGTTGACCACCTCCACCGGCACCGGCGGCACCTCCACCGTCTCGGCCGCGGTCATGCCGAGCACCCCCTCCGGGCCCCGCTTCACGATCGCGAGCTCGGCGCCCGCCTCCAGCAGCGCCCCGGCGGCCTCGTACGGCTCGCGGGTGCCGGTCGCCACCTCGACCTCGTCCAGGTTCCCCACCGCCACCGTGACGTGGCGCAGGGCCTCGCGCACCTGCTCGCGGGCCTCCTCCGCGCCGGACCAGAACATCGGGCGGTAGTCGAGGTCCAGCACGGTGTGCGGCACGCGCCCCCTGGCCCGCCAGGCCGCGAGGTGCGCGCTCCTGGAGGGCTCCTGGGACAGCCCGGTGACGGTCGCCCAGAAGAGCCTCGCTCCCGCGACGGCCTCCAGGTCCAGCTCCTCGGGGAGGATCTCCAGGTCGGGGGCCTTGGGGAAGCGGTAGAAGTAGAGGGGGAAGTCGTCCGGCGGCCGGATCTCGCAGAACGTCACCGGGGTGGGCAGGTGCGCGACCGGGGTGACGAAGCTGTCGTCGACCCCGTACTCGCGCAGCGCGTCGTGCACGAAGAGCCCGAACGGGTCGTCCCCGGTCCTGGTGATCACCGAGCTGAAGTGGCCCAGCCGGGCGGCGGCCACGGCCACGTTGGTGGGACTGCCGCCCAGATACTTGCCGAAGGTCTCGACCTCGCGCAGCGACACCCCCACCTGCAGCGGGTAGATGTCGACCCCGGCCCGGCCCATGGTCAGGACCTCGATCATGCGCGTCCCCCGCCGGGAGACGCCCCGTCGCTCCCGGCGGTGAGCCTCCCCAGGTACGCCAGGCTCTCGCGGACGTTCTCCTTGGGGTCGCCGGGAGCGCCGGGACCGTTGGAGGCACCAGGAGCGTCGGAAACGCCGGGACCGTTGGGAGCGCCCTCGGCGGGGCCCAGCACGACGTCCTGCTCCAGGACGTACCAGCCGTCGTACCCGGCCGCCGTCAGGCCGCCGACGATGGCGGGGAGGTCCACGTCACCCCGGCCCAGCGGGCGATAGAGGCCGTCCTTCACGGCCCGGGTGTAGGTCAGCTCGCCCGCCCTCACCCGCCCGGCCATCGCGGCGTCCACGTCCTTGAGGTGGACGTGCGCGATCCGCCCCGCGGCGCGGGAGACCAGCTCGGCGGGGTCGGTGCCGCCCGCGAGGAGGTGACCGGTGTCGAGGCAGAGCGGCACCGGGCTGCCGTCAAGCACCCGCTGGACCTCCTCGCGGTTCTCCACCACGGTGCCGAGGTGCGGGTGCAGGGTGACGGTCCTGCCGAACTCCTTGGCGTTCTTGAGGATCCGGCGCAGGTTGCCCATCAGGGTCTTCCAGGCGGCGGCGTCCAGCTCCGGCCTGGCGTCGTAGCTCTCGCCGCCGGTGGAGGCGGCCAGCACGACCACGTCCACCTCGCCGTCCATGAAGGCGCGCATCGCGGCCCGGACGACCGGGAGCGGGTCGTGGTCGGCCTCGTGCAGGACGACGGGAACGAACCCGCCCACCGCCCGCAGCCCGTACTCCGCGAGCAGGGAGCGGCAGCGCGCCGGCGAGGGCGGCAGGAACCCGGAGGGACCGAGCTCGGTGGCCGTCAGACCCAGCTCCCTCATCTCGGCGAGCACCCGGGAACGATCCAGCTGCCGCCCCCAGCCGGGGACCTCGCAGACACCCCAGGAGATGGGCGCGCCGGCCGTTCTCAGCGGAGTGCCTCCGTCGGCGGAGCCGGACTCTCTCACAGGGTCGCCTCTTCTCACACGATCACCTCCGTGACGCGCACCGGGCGCCCCTCGCGCCGGGAGAGCTCCGCGGCCTCGGCGAGGTAGAGCGCCGCGAGGGCGTCCTCAACAGTGCAGGGACTCTCCGTCTCCCCCCGTGCCGCGCCGAGAAACGCGCCCAGCTCGGCGACGTAGGCGGACTCGAACCTGGCCGCGAAGTCGGGCCAGGGCTCGCCCGGCGGCTGCAGGCCCTCGGTGCTGATCAGCGGCGCGCGCGGGTCGAGGCCGACCGCCCAGGTCCCCTGGGTGCCCGCCAGCTCCATCCGCACGTCGTACCCGGCGCCGTTGTAGCGCGACCCCTGCAAGGTGACGAGCGTGCCGTCGTCCATGGTGAGCAGCGCGGCGCTGGTGTCGACGTCCCCCGCCTCGGCGAAGAACGCCTCGCCCCGGTTGGAACCGGTCGCGTAGACGGTGACGGCCTCCCTGCCGGTGACCCAGCGCAGGATGTCGAAGTCGTGGATGTGGCAGTCGCGGTAGATGCCGCCCGACATCGGGATGTATCCGGGGTCGGGCGGCCGGGGGTCGGCGGTGAGCATGTGCACCCGGTGCAGCGTGCCCAGCTCGCCGGCGGCCAGCGCCTTCCTCGCGGCGGCGTAACCGGCGTCGAAGCGCCGCTGGAAGCCGATGTGCACGACCGTGCCGCTCCGCCTGACCGCGTCGAGCACGCGCAGGGTGTCCGGTACGCCGGGCGCCACCGGTTTCTCGCAGAACACCGGCACCCCCTTGGCGCAGGCGCGCATCAGCAGCTCGGCGTGGGTCGCCGTGGGGGTGGCGACCACCACCGCGTCGCTGTCGAACGCGTCTCCCACCCGGGCTCCCAGCCTGGCTGCCACCTCCGCCGCCCGCCCGCCGTCCGCGTCGCTCACCACCAGCTCGTCGACCCCGGGATGCGCCGCCAGGGTCGCGGCGTGGAACGCCCCGATCCTGCCGAGTCCCAGTAGCCCAACACGCATCGTGCCTCCGGAGAAGAAAGCGGTCGATCTCCAGTTCTAGGCGACGAGTCAGAAGCCGTCAAGAATTTGTCAGGACATATGGACGATCCTCCCGTCCGGACAGCACATCCCATGGAGGGCGTATCCGCAGGTGGGAGGGGGTCTCGTGGGGCGCGTCAGCGGCGCAGGGCGTCGGCGAGGGCGCGGATCGTCGCGTCGGCGCGGCGAACGGGCAGGCGGGCGAAGCCCATCACCAGCGCGGGCGGCCCCGGGGCGTGCCGCATCGGGCCCACCGGCTCGACCGCCAGCCCGCAGTCCTGGGCCGTCTCCGCCACCGCCGCCTCGTCCCAGCCGTACGGCAGCTCGGCGAGCAGGTGGAGCCCGGCGGAAACGCCCCGCACGGTGATCTCGGGAAGGTGCTCGCCGAGGGCGAGCGCGAAGGCGTCGCGGCGGGCGCGGTACTCCCGGCGCATCCTCCTCAGGTGCCGGTCGTAGCCGCCGGTCGCGACGAAGTCGGCCAGGACGTACTGCTCCAGGACGGGCGACCCCAGGTCCAGCTCGCCGCGGGCCAGCCGCAGCGACTCGGCGATCTCGGGCGGGGCGGCCACCCAGCCCAGGCGGAGCCCGGGGGCCAGGGACTTGCTGACACTCCCGATCAGGATCACCCGGTCGGCGGCGAGCCCCTGCAGGCAGCCCACCGGGTCGCGGTCGAAGCGGAACTCCGCGTCGTAGTCGTCCTCCAGGATCGCCGCGCCGGTCGCGGCGGCCCACTCGATCAGCTCGGCGCGGCGGCGGGGCGAGAGCACGACCCCCGTCGGGTACTGGTGCGCGGGGGTGAGCAGCACCGCGCGCACCCCGGTCGCGGCCAGGGCCCCGACGTCGACGCCCTCGCCGTCCACGGGGACGGCGACCAGGTCGGCGCCCGCGGCGTGCAGCAGCGGGAGCTGGCGTCCCCCCGCCGGATCCTCCACCGCCAGCCGGATCCGGCCGGGGGGCGGCGCCGGGCGCGCGGCCCCCCGGAGGAACCAGCCGAGGTCGTGGGGCGACCGGGTCCGGGGAAGCCTTCCCGCGAGCGCCTGGATCGTGAGGCTGATCCCCTGGGCCACCCCGCCCACGATCACCAGGTTGTCCGGGCTCACATCGGCCGCCCTCACCCTCCCGAGATAGGCGGCCAGTTCCTCGCGCAGCACCGGGACCCCGCCGGGATCGCCGTAGTCCAGGGCCTCCGCGGGCAGCGCGGCGAGCGTCCTCCTCATCGAGGCCAGCCATCGCTCCCTGGGGAACGCCCCCAGGTCGGGCGCGGTGGATCGGCGCCCGTGGTACGGCTCGCGGTCTCCTTTCGCGGCAGGTGCGGCGCGATCTCCTTTCCCGGCAGGTGCGGCGCGCGACGGCCCTTCCGGCGCCGGGGAGGGACCGTCGGGGAGAGCGGGCAGGGCGGCGGTGCGGCTCGCCGCCGGGGCCACGGTGGTTCCCGCCCCGATCCGGGAGAGCAGGAAGCCCTCGGCGACGAGCTGCTCGTACGCCTCGACCACCACGCCGCGGGAGAGCCCGAGATCTTTGGCCAGCTCGCGGCTGGCGGGCAGCCTGGCCCCGGCCGCCAGCCGCCCGCGCCGTACCGCCTCGCGGAGCTCGCGGGCGATCTGGGCGGCGACGCCGCCCGCCGCCCGGTCGACGACGAGGTGCAGATCGGCCAATTGGTCCTCTGTTCCGCTGCCACATTGGACCCGACAGGGGTGCCATTGGCTTCCTAGCATTCCGCACATGAACGTGGACGTCAGCACCACCCCCCACCCCGCGGCACGCCCCTCCGCCCGGCCGGAGTCGCGCGGCCTGGTCGAGGCCGCGACGGCGATGTTCCTGGTGGGCACCCTGGCGGGGGTCTCCGGGGTGATCGGCGACTACCCGGTCTACGGCGGCCAGGCCCTGCGCTACCTGTCGGCGGCCATGATCCTGCTCGCCGTCGCCCGGCTCGCGGGGCTGCGGTTCGTCCGGCTGACCCTCCGCGAGACGGCACTGCTGGCGACGCTGTCTCTGACGGGGCTGGTGATCTTCAACGTGTGCGTGATCGAGGCCACCCGGCACGGCGGCCCGGCCCTGGTCGGGACCGTCCTCGGCACCGTGCCGCTGGCGCTGGCCCTGTTCGGCGGGCGCCCCTCGCCCCGGCTGCTCGGGGCGGCGGCGGTGGTCGTCGCCGGGGCGACGGTGGCCACCGGGCTGGGCAGCGGCGACCTGACCGGGCTGCTCTGGTCGCTGGGCGCGCTGGGCTGCGAGGTCTGCTTCTCCATGCTGGCCATCCCGCTGCTGCCGAAGCTGGGCGCGGTGCGCGTCTCGGCGTACTCGGTGACGCTGGCCGTGCCGATGCTGGCGGTCGCCGGGCTGTTCGCGGACGGCGCCGCGATGGTCCGCGTGCCGACGGTCCCCGAGCTCGCGGGCCTGGGCTACCAGTCGCTGATCGTGACGACCGTGGCGTTCTTCCTCTGGTACGACGCCCTGCCCCGGCTCGGCCCGGGAACCGCGGGGCTGTTCGCCGGGCTGATCCCGGTCGGCGCCATCGCCACCGGCGCGGTCCTCGGTCTCGGCGCGCCCTCGGTGCCCGACCTGCTCGGCGCCGCGCTCGTGGTCGGCGGCATCGTCATCGGCCTCAGCTCCGCGGGCTCACCCGCTGCGGGGGCAGGTCGGCCGGCTGGGGCGGGACGACCCGCGGCCGGGGGATCTCGATCCGCTGGGGCAGGCTGACCCACCGCACGGGCTCACCGGGCCGCCGCGGGGGCAGGGGCACCTGCGAGGGCAGGCTCGCCCGCCCGGAGGCGACGCCGACGCGCTGCCGGGGGACGGTGAGCGGGGGCTCCGGCCAGCTCACCGGCCACTCCGGGGTACGCCCACCGGCCTCCTTGATGCTCGTCAGCGTGATGGCTATCAGTGACACGGTGAGGCCGGCCACCACGAAGACGGCCACGATCACCAGCAGGACGACGTTTCCGGCCATGACGGCGCTTCCGATGTTCATGCTGTCTCCCAGCTTCCGCCCGACGCTCGGCCCGGCTTCCTCCAGCTTCCCCCCGTCTCTTCGGACAGATATGCATAAAAGACGCATAAGACACCAATAGTTGTCCCAAATTTGTGACTTTCATCTCATATATCCGTCTCCACGCGTGCGGCCCGACCGCGAGGATCGAGCGTGAACGCGAGGCCGTACCCTCTAGGGAAAACAGCGCCCGCACGGAGGATCGACGACGATGCCCGAGTTCGACTACACCGACCTGCTTCCCATGGGACCGGACGAGACGGAGTACCGTCTGATCACCGCCGAGGGGGTACGGGTCGTCGAGGCCGCGGGACGCAGATTCCTGGAGGTCGAGCCCGAGGCGCTGCGACTTCTCACCGAGAACGCGATCCACGACATCTCCCACTACCTGCGGTCCTCCCACCTCGCCCAGCTTCGCAAGATCATCGACGATCCGGAGTCGAGCGGGAACGACCGCTTCGTCGCCCTCGACCTGCTGAAGAACGCCTCGATCTCGGCGGGCGGCGTGCTCCCGATGTGCCAGGACACCGGCACCGCGATCGTGATGGGCAAGCGCGGGCGCCACGTGCTCACCGACGGAGCCGACGCCGAGCACATCTCCCGCGGGGTCTACGACGCCTACACCCGGCTGAACCTGCGCTACTCCCAGATGGCCCCGATCACCATGTGGGAGGAGAAGAACACCGGCTCCAACCTCCCCGCGCAGATCGAGCTCTACGCCGAGGACCCGGGCGGCCACCCCGACGAGTACAAGCTGCTGTTCATGGCCAAGGGCGGCGGCAGCGCCAACAAGTCGTTCCTCTACCAGGAGACGAAGGCGGTGCTCAACGAGAAGCGGATGCTCCAGTTCCTGGAGGAGAAGATCCGCTCGCTCGGCACCGCCGCCTGCCCGCCGTACCACCTGGCGATCGTCGTCGGCGGCACATCCGCCGAGTTCGCCCTGAAGACCGCCAAGTACGCCAGCGCCCGCTACCTGGACTCCGTCCCCACCTCCGGCTCCCCCTCCGGCCACGGCTTCCGCGACACCGAGCTGGAGGCCAAGGTCTTCGAGCTCACCCAGAAGCTCGGCATCGGCGCCCAGTTCGGCGGCAAGTACTTCTGCCACGACGTCCGCGTCATCCGCCTCCCCCGCCACGGCGCCTCCTGCCCCGTCGCCATCGCGGTCTCCTGCAGCGCCGACCGCCAGGCACTGGCGAAGATCACCCCTGAGGGCGTCTTCCTGGAGCGGCTGGAGACCGACCCCGCGAGGTTCCTGCCGGAGACCACGGACGACCACCTCTCGGACGACGTCGTCAAGATCGACCTCAACCGCCCGATGCTGGAGATCCTCGCCGAGCTGACCAGATACCCGGTCAAGACCCGCCTGTCGCTGACCGGGCCGCTCGTGGTCGCCCGCGACATCGCCCACGCCAAGATCGGCGAGCTCCTGGACGCGGGCGGCGAGATGCCGGAGTACCTCAAGAACCACGCGGTCTACTACGCCGGACCCGCCAAGACCCCCGAGGGCTACGCCTCGGGCTCCTTCGGCCCCACCACCGCCGGGCGGATGGACTCCTACGTCGAACGCTTCCAGGCGGCCGGAGGCTCCAAGGTCATGCTCGCCAAGGGCAACCGCTCCAAGCAGGTCACCGACGCGTGCAAGGCCCACGGCGGCTTCTACCTCGGCTCCATCGGCGGCCCCGCCGCCCGCCTCGCCCAGGACTGCATCAGGAAGGTCGAGGTCCTCGAATACCCCGAGCTGGGCATGGAGGCCGTCTGGAAGATCGAGGTCGAGGACTTCCCCGCGTTCATCGTGGTGGACGACAAGGGCGAGGACTTCTTCGACCAGCGGCGGTCGGACGGCGGGGCCACCTTCGTGGGCATCCCGACCCGCCCCGCCAGGTAGCCCTCCACGGGATCTCACACCGGCCCTGGACATGACGGTGACATGACGGTGCCCCTTGCCCCGAGGACACCTCGGGACAAGGGGCACCGTCGCGTTCGGCGCACGACATCTCCGGTTGTGCCGGACTCGCAGCGGGTTTCACGACCACATCGCGAATGAGCCCGGCGTCAGGAGTGTCGAGGCGCGTCCCGGTCCACGGACACCGCCGGGGAGACCGGGTCAGCCGATCGCTACTGCAGAATCCAGAGCTCGTACTTCCCCCAGTACAACGTGCAGTGATAGGTGCCCCACAGCTTGCCGCTGGCATGGCACTGCTTCGCACCGGCGGTCGTGCCCGGGTAGCTCCTGACGTACGTCCACTCCGCGGCGTTCGTGGCCGCACTCGCCGGAGCGGCACTCGCCGGAGCGGCAAAAGCTCCGCCCCCGACAACCACCGCCGCGGCGACGGCGAAAGCCCCGATACCCCTCTTAAGCGAAGACATGATCCTCCATCGGTCGATGCATCACCAACAAGATCATTTACTACCATGACGCGGGGTGGAAAATAAGACTTTCCGGAAATGCCATCTTCCCGACGCACGTCTTTACACGTTCGGACAGCGGGGAGACACCTGCGGCGGGCGCCGCGGCGTCGCCCGGCGCCGACGCGGGGACTCAGGCCGCGAAGTCCTCCGGCGAGAGATAGACACGGAAGGCGCGGAAGGATTCGCGCGGTACGTCGAACTCGCACAGCCTGGACCAGCCGAGGCGCTCGTAGAGGCGCACGGCGGAGGCGGCCGCGGGTGAGGTGACCAGCCAGGAGGGGCCCGCGTCCGCGACGATCCGGCGGACGAGCGCCTCGCCGAGCCCCCGGCCGGTGAAGCGCGGGGCGACCGCGAGCTCGTGGACCTCGAAGCGGGTCCCCAGGACCGACGTGTCGCCACCGAGGGCGTCCGCGATGGGGCGGTAGAGGCGGTCGGAGGGCCACGGGTCGGGGGTCGTGAATCCGCAGGTGAAACCGGCGGGCTCGCCGTCGACGTGGGCGGTCAGGCAGCGGAAGCCCGGACTGCCCGCCTGCGACGGCAGGCGCCCGACGAACGCGTCGATCCGGTCGGGGGTCTCGTGCCACGGCGGCGGCGTGAACGCCGCCGCGTAGATCGATCCCAACACCGCGGCATTTGGCTCCGCGTCGTCGAACACCGGTGGCACGAGACCTCCTGGACCAAACTGACGTACGCCATCATGCTGCAGCTGCAACCCATTCGCAATAGCTGAAGACCTAGGTCGCAAGACTGATGCAGGTGCGAGAGACTTGCAATAGTGTCCAGAGAAAAGGTGATCAACAAGGAGGTAGCCCGCATGGGTGAGTACACCCTTCCTGACATGCCCTACGACTACGCGGCCCTGGAGCCCGCGATCACCGGGGAGATCCTGGAACTGCACCACTCCAAGCACCACGCCGCCTACGTCAAGGGCGCCAACGACACCCTGGAACGGCTGGCCGAGGCGCGCGACAAGGGCGAGTTCGGCGGGCTGGTCGGGCTGGAGAAGACCTTCGCCTTCAACCTGTCCGGGCACGTGCTGCACTCGATCTTCTGGGAGAACCTCTCCCCGGACGGCGGCGACCGCCCCGACGGCGAACTGGCCGCGGCCATCGACGAGCACTTCGGCTCCTTCGAGGCGTTCCAGAGGCAGCTCACCACCGCC
Organism: Streptosporangium sp. NBC_01469; assembly: GCF_036227305.1. Taxonomy (NCBI): domain Bacteria; kingdom Bacillati; phylum Actinomycetota; class Actinomycetes; order Streptosporangiales; family Streptosporangiaceae; genus Streptosporangium; species Streptosporangium sp. NBC_01469. The sequence goes on from NZ_CP109465.1 coordinate 232,254, forward strand.
ACCGCCGGAGTGCAGGGCTCCGGCTGGGGCATCCTGGCCTGGGAGCCGCTGGGCCGCCGCCTGGTCGTCGAGCAGGTCTACGACCATCACGGCAATGTCGGGATGAACTCCACCCCGCTGCTGGTATTCGACGCCTGGGAACACGCTTATTACCTCCAATATCGCAACGTACGACCCGACTACGTGGAGAAGCTGTGGACCTTGGTCAACTGGGCGGATGTCACGCATCGTTTCTCAACAGTTACGAGCGCGAAAATCTGACCCAAGTTGGCAAGAAGATTCGGCCCGGTCTCTACTGGTCGCATTACGCAAATCGGTAAGCTGCACCACATGCGTGCGCCGCCCGGATACCTTCTCGCAGCGCGCTACCGGCTGTCAGAACCGGTTGGGCGCGGTGGCATGGGCACTGTCTGGCGGGCACACGACGAGTTGCTCAACCGTGAGGTGGCCGTCAAGGAGGTCCGCCTCCCTCTGGTCCTCGACGAGGAGCTCCGCGCCGAGCTGTGCGCCAGGACCGAGCGCGAGGGGCGCGCGACCGCGATGGTCGCCCACCCCTCCGTCATCACCGTCTTCGACGTCGTCACCGAGGACGAGCGCCCCTGGATCGTGATGGAGCTGCTCCGCGCCAGATCGCTGGAGCAGCTCCTCCAGGACCACGGCCCGCTGCCGCCGCGCCAGGTGGCGGAGATCGGCCGGCAGGTCCTGGGGGCGCTGCGCGCCGTGCACGCCAAGGGGATCCTGCACCGCGACGTGAAGCCGAGCAACGTCCTGGTGACCGACGACCGGGCCGTGCTCACCGACTTCGGCCTGGCCGCGCTCGAAGGCGACGTGTCGATCACCCAGGCGGGCATCGTGCTGGGTTCCGCCGGGTACATCGCCCCCGAGCGCGTGCTGGGGGCCAAGGCCAGCCCGGCCGGCGACCTGTGGTCGCTCGGCGCGACCCTCTACACCGCCGTCGAGGGCCGGGGCCTGCACGGGCGCCGTACGGCCGCGGCCGCGCTCGCCGCGCTGACCAGTGGCGAGCCGATCCCCATGGAGCGGGCCGGACCGCTGACGCCGGTGCTGCGCGGCCTCCTCACGATCGCCCCGAACTCCCGGCTCGACGCGGGACGGGCCTCGATGATGCTCGCCCGGGTGGCGGCCGGCGGGATGGTCGAGGAGTCCTTCTCCAGGCCCCCCGGGCGACCCGACGGCAGGCCGACCGCGAGCGGGTCCGACGGGGCGTCGGCTCCGCCGTTCAGCCGCCGCTCGCAGCACCGCGGGACGCACCGGGTCGGCTCCGCACCGCCGCCGGCACCGCGGCCCTCGTCGCCGGGGACACCCCCGCCGCCGTCGGGGCCCGCTTCGGGGCCGACACCCCAGCTTCGCGCGCACCGGCGTCCCGGCGAGGGCGTCCACCGGAAACCTGCAGACATTTCGCCTACCTATCGCCCAATTGTCCGTTTTATGACACCCTTCATAAGGTTGGTCCTCCCGCGTCTTCTCTGGCCGAGGGAACTCCGTAAGCGCGGGTAAAGCGCTTCTCAAGGTGGAATGGCTATCTTCTTCTCATGCCGGAACAGCAGACGCGTGTGCTCGCGGACCGTTACGAGCTGATCGCGCCGCTCGGCCGAGGCACGATGGGCACCGTTTGGAAAGCCCACGACCGTTCCCTCGGCCGTGAGGTCGCGATCAAGGAGATCCGTCAGGAACCCGGCCTCAGCGAGGCGCAGCGCGCCGAACTTCGGGAACGGATGATCCGCGAGGGTCGTACGGCCGCCCGCATCAGCCACCCCTCGGTGGCCACCGTCCACGACGCCATCGTCGAGGACGGCAGCCCCTGGATCATCATGGAGCTCGTGCAGGCGCGTTCCCTGGAGCAGGTGATCGAGGAGGAGGGTCCCCTTCCACCCCGCCTCGTCGCCGAGATCGGGGCCGATCTGCTGGGGGCGCTCCGCGCGGCCCACGCCCAGGGGGTCCTGCACCGCGACGTCAAACCCGGCAACGTGCTGATCACCGAGAGCGGCCGGGTGGTCCTCACCGACTTCGGCATCGCCAAGGCGGAGGGCGACACGAGCCTCACCAAGACCGGCATGGTGATCGGCTCCCCCGGATACACCGCGCCCGAGCGGGCCCGCGGCGAGCACACCGGGCCCGAGTCGGACCTGTGGTCCCTCGGCGCCACGCTGTACTTCGCGGTCGAGGGCCGCCCTGCCTACGAGCGGGCCTCGGTGGCGGAGACCCTGGCCGCGCTGATGAGCGAGCAGGTCGACCCGCCGACCCAGGCGGGACCGCTCCGCCCGGTGCTCGAACAGTTGCTGGAGAAGGACCACACGACGCGGCTGACGGCCGCCCAGGCGGGCGCGCTGCTCCGGGCGGTGGCCGACACCCCCTCGCACCTCGCGGAGTCCCTCCCCCCGGCTCCGGCGCCCGCAGCGGCCCCTCCCGTACCGTCCCCCTCGGCCTCCGAGACGCCCTTCACGGAGAACACCGGGAAGGACACCGGGGAGGACACCGACAGGGAACCCGAGCCCGAGGAGCCCGACGCCCCCGAGGACGGCGCCGGTGGTTTCGACGCCGACCGCACCATGGTGGTCATCCGTCCCAAGGACGGCCTGCGCATCCCCGGCGGTACGCCGGCCGCCGAGCCCTCCGCCCCCGGCCGCCCGACGACCTCGCCCTACCCGGACCGCCCGCCCTTCGCGGAGCCCGGCAGGCCGGTCGCGGGACGGCAGAACCCTCCCGGTCTCGGAACCCCCGTCGCGCGGGGACCCGCGACCCCCGGCGCCTTCGGAAGGCCGGGGGCGTTCGGGCCCGGCGCCTCCGAGGAGCCGGACGACGAGCCGACGGCCTTCGGAGAGCCGGGAAACGCGTCGGCGGCCACGCCGCCCCACGGGTTCCCGGTGAGCGGCAGACCCGATCTCTCCGCCACCCCGCCCCACGGCTTCCCGCCGGTCGATCCGGAGTTCGGAACGCCCGGCCCGGGACGCCCGGGGTCCGAGGCACCCCCTCCGCTGAGGCTCCTCCCCGGCAGCCGGCCCGTCGCCGGTAACCGGTCTCCCGGCGTCGGCGGCCCGTCCGGCCAGGCGGGGCCGGTGTCCCCGCAGCCCTGGCGTCCGCCGGGTCCCGAGGCGTCCGACGGCGCCTACCGCTCCCCCGGCCTGGGCACCGACCTGTTCGCGATCGCGGGCCAGAACGCCCAGCCCGACCCCGGTCGTCCCGGGCCGAGGAAGCCGCCGTCGCAGAAGACCCGGATCGGTGTCCTCATCCTCATGAGCGTGGCGGCGCTCGCCCTCGTGGTGATCATGATCCTGTCGGTGGCCGCCTTCTTCTGAGGACGACCCGCGAGGAGAACCCGTACCCGCCGTTTGATTCCCTCCTCAGGACGCAGACTGGGTTCATGAGCGAGTATCGGATCGAGCATGACTCGATGGGCGAGGTACGGGTTCCCGCGGGGGCGAAGTGGCGGGCGCAGACCCAGCGGGCGGTGGAGAACTTCCCCGTCTCCGGGCGCGGGCTGGAGGTCCCGCACATCGCGGCACTCGGCCTGATCAAGGCACTCGCCGCCGAGGTCAACGCGGAGCTGGGGGTGCTCGACAAGGAGCTGGCCGAGGCGATCGCCGAGGCCGCCACCGACGTCGCGGAGAACGAGTGGGACGGCGAGTTCCCCGTCGACGTCTTCCAGACCGGCTCCGGCACCTCCTCCAACATGAACGCCAACGAGGTGATCGCCACCCTCGCCGAGGAGCGGCTCGGCCGCCCCGTCCACCCGAACGACCACGTGAACGCCTCGCAGTCGTCCAACGACGTGTTCCCCACCTCCATCCACGTCGCCGCCACGACCGAGGTCTCGTACCACCTGATCCCCTCGCTGCGGCACCTGGCCACCGCGCTGCGGGACAAGTCGCTGGAGTTCGACGGCGTGGTCAAGGCCGGGCGCACCCACCTGATGGACGCCACCCCGGTCACGCTGGGACAGGAGTTCGGCGGGTACGCCACGCAGATCGACAACGCCATCGGGCGGGTGCGGAGCACGCTCCCGCGCCTCGCCCAGCTGCCCCTGGGCGGTACGGCGGTCGGCACCGGCGTCAACACCCCTCCCGGCTTCGCGGCCAAGGTCATCGAGAGGCTGCGCGAGGCCACCGGACTGCCGTTCTCCGAGGCTCCCGACCACTTCGAGGCCCAGGGCGCCCGGGATGCCGTCGTCGAGCTCTCCGGGCAGCTCCGCACGGTCGCGATCTCGCTCAACAAGATCGCCAACGATCTGCGCTGGATGGGGTCGGGTCCCCGGGCGGGACTGGGCGAGATCAACCTGCCCGACCTGCAGCCCGGGTCGTCGATCATGCCGGGCAAGGTCAATCCGGTCGTCCCCGAGGCGGTGACCATGGTCGCCGCCCAGGTCATCGGGAACGACGCGGCCATCGCCTTCTCGGGCGCCTCCGGCACGTTCGAGCTCAACGTGATGCTCCCGGTCATCGCGCGCAACATCCTGGAGTCCGTACGGCTGCTCGCCAACGCCTCCCGGCTGCTGGCCGACCGGTGCGTGCACGGCATCACCGCCAACGCCGACCGCATGCGCGAGTACGCGGAGTCGTCGCCGTCGATCGTCACGCCGCTCAACCCGTACATCGGGTACGAGGAGGCCGCGAAGATAGCGAAGCAGGCCCTGGCGGAGCGCAAGACCATCCGCGAGGTCGTCATCGAGCGCGGCCACGTCGCCAACGGAACCCTCACCGAGGAACGGCTCGACGAGTTGCTCGACGTCCTGTCCATGACCCGGCCGCCCTCATAACGCCGGCCGGGGACCTCGCCCCGGCCGCCCCGTGGACCGGTGACCTGGTCGGCGGACCCGGCCGCCGCTCGTGGACCGGCGCCCCGGTCGGCGTCATAGATCGGTTGCCTGGGAGACTCGGGGCATGACCCAGATCAAGTTCTACGGCCGCAGGGACGTGTGGTCCGACCGGCGTCAGGAGATCTCCGACACCGTTCACGGCTGCCTGGTGGACGTCTGGCGGCTTCCCGAGGACAAGCGGTTCCACCGGTTCCTGCTGCTGGACGCCGAGGACATGGTCTGCCCGCAGCGGAGCGAGCGGTATCTCATCGTGGAGATCGCCTGTTTCAGCGGCCGGTCGGACGAGGCCAAGCGCTCGCTGATCCGTGCCCTGTTCACCAGGACCGGGGACGCGCTCGGCCTTCCCGCCGAGGACCTGGAAATCGTGATCATGGAGTCCCCCAAGGTCAACTGGGGCATCCGCGGCCTCCCCGGCGACGAGCTCACGCTCATGTACCCGGTCACCATCTGAGAGCCACGCGGCTGAGAGCAACGCGGCCCCCGTCGCCGCGCTCCCGATGGCGACCGGCTGCGGGCGTCCGTACGCCGGAACGCGCGAAGGCGCTTCCGGGAAGGGGCGAGAAGGCACGGCCGCGCCCCGCCGGAGCGGAGGCTCGCCACATAAGCATGGAACGGAGTGTGGGGGCGGGCGACATGGGCCGGGATTCGGGTCATTGCCTAGATTCGGCAGCATGATTGACCTAGCGGGTCGGCGAGCCGTGGTGACCGGGGCGGGCAGCGGGATCGGGCGCGCCTGCGCGCACCGGCTGGCCGCGGCCGGGGCACACGTGCTGGTGGTCGACATCGACGCCGAGGCGGCGGCGAAGGTCGCCGCGGAGATCTCGGGAACACCCGTCGTCGCGGACCTGTCGGAACCCGACTTCGTACGGGCGATCCCGCCCGGCACGGACATCGTGGTGAACAACGCCGGGTTCCAGCACGTCGCCCCGATCGAGGAGTTCCCCCCCGAGGTGTTCTCCAAGATCCTCAAAGTGATGGTCGAGGCGCCCTTCCTGCTGGTCAGGGAGGTCCTGCCGGGGATGTACGAACGCGGTTGGGGCCGGATCGTCAACATCTCCTCGGTTCACGGGCTCCGCGCCTCGCCCTACAAGGCGGCGTACGTCACCGCCAAGCACGCCCTCGAAGGGCTGTCCAAGACGATCGCCCTGGAGGGCGCCCCGCACGGCGTCACCTCCAACTGCGTGAGCCCCGCCTACGTCCGCACCCCCCTGGTGGAGAACCAGATCGGCGCCCAGGCCGGAACTCACGGCATCGGCAGGGACGAGGTGGTCGAGCAGATCATGCTCGCCCCCGCCGCCGTCAAACGGCTGATCGAGCCCGAGGAGGTCGCCGAACTCGTCGCCTACCTCTGCGGCCCGCACGGCTCCTTCATCACCGGCACCTCCCTCCCCATAGACGGCGGCTGGACCGCCCGCTGAACCCGGTGGGGACACGTGGCGTCGCCATGAACGGAGAATGGTTGGTATGAGCGCACGGGTCTTTCTCGAACTGCTGGCCAGGGAGGCTTCGGCGGTCGAGTTCGAGGGGCCCGTTCTCGCGGCGAGGAGCGGTGGGACCGACGCGGAGACGCTGGCGGAGCTGGAGGAGGCCAAGCTCGCCGCGTTGAAGGTGCGGGCGTTGCTGCGGCGCAGGGCGAAGCGTGAGGCGGAGCTGTCGGCGCTGTTCGACACGGCCGGCGACCTGGCCGGGCTCCGGGATCTGGACGCCGTCCTGGAGGCCATCGTGCACCGGGCCAGGCAGCTGCTCGGCACCGACGCCGCCTACATGACGCTGCACGACCCCGAGCGGGGCGACACCTGGATGCGGGTGACCGACGGCTCGGTGTCGGCGAAGTTCCGCGCGCTGCGGCTGGCCATGGGCGCGGGGCTCGGCGGGCTGGTGGCCCAGACCGCCACCCCGTACTCGACCGCCGACTATTTCGCCGACGAGCGCTTCCGGCACAAGACCGACATCGACGACGCGGTGCTCGAGGAGGGGCTGGTCGCCATCCTCGGCGTACCGCTCAAGCTGGGCGCGCGGGTGATCGGGGTGCTGTTCGCGGCCAACCGGAGCGTGCGGCCCTTCACCCAGGACGAGGTCGTGCTGCTGGGCTCGCTGGCCGCGCACGCGGCGGTGGCGATCGACAACGCCCGGCTGCTGCAGGAGACCAGGAACGCGCTCGAGGAGCTCAGCGAGGCCAACCGGCAGGTGAACGCGCACAGCCAGGCCGTGGAGCGCGCCGCGCTCGCGCACGACCGGATGACCGGCCTGGTGCTGCGCGGCGGCGGGGTCGAGGACGTGGCCGCGGTGGTGACGGAGGTGCTCGGCGGCTCGCTCACGGTGCTCGACGACGCCGGACGTCCGATCGCCGGGGACGCGCGCGTGCTGGAGGAGGCCGCGTTCGACCAGGCGACGTCCGGATCCGGGACGGCCTCGGGAACCGGCGCGGGGACAGGTTCGGCCACCGGCCCGGTGACCGGCCCGGGGAGAGGCCCGGGAAGAGATCCGGGGACAGGCCCAAGATCGGGCTCGAAGCCGGGCGCCAGGCGAGGGACGCGGACGGCCGCGGACGTGATCGCGGACGCCGCGCGGTCGTCGAGGGCGCTGGGGCGCACCGTACGGCAGGGAGACCTGCTGGTCGCGTCGGTGGACGTGGGCGCGGAGCCGCTGTGCACGCTGGTGCTGCGCAACGGCGGCCAGGTGTCCGACGCCGACCAGCGCATCCTGGAGCGGGCCGCGCTGGTCACCGCGTTGCTGCTGCTGTTCAGGCGTACGGTGGCCGAGGCGGAGGGCCGGGTCAGGGGCGAGCTGCTCGACGACCTGATCTCGCGGCCCGCCCTCGACGGCCTGGCCGACCGCGCCCGGCGGGTCGGGGTGAACCTGGACCACGACCACGTGGTGGTCGTGGTCCGCCACGGCGGCGGGCGGGACCGGGCCGCGTTCTGGGCGTCCTCCCAGGCGACGTTGCACCGCGGGCTCGCCGCGCAGCGCGGCGACGAGGTGGTCCTGCTGCTCCCCGGGGACCGGCCGGGCCCCCTGGCCAAGCGGGTGGCGGCGGAGCTGAGCGCCTCGCTCGGCCACCCGGCCACGGCGGGCGCCGGAGGGCCCGTACGCGGCACCGCGGAGGTGGCCGCCGCGCACCGGGAGGCACAGCGCTGCGCCGACGCCCTGGTGGCCCTGGGGAGGGCCGGTGAGGGCGCCGGCGCCAGGGAGCTGGGCTTCGTCGGGCTGCTGGTCGGCGAGGGGCGCGACATCGGGGCGTTCCTCGCCTCGGCGCTCGGCCCGGTGATCGACTACGACGCCCGCAGGGGCACCGCGCTGGTGCAGACGCTCACCGCGTACTTCGGCATGGGCGGCTCGCTGTCGCGGACGAGCGAGGCCCTGCACATCCACGTCAACACGGTCACCCAGCGCCTGGACCGGATCGGCCAGCTCCTCGGCGACGACTGGCAGGCCCCCGACCGGGCCCTGGAGATCCAGCTCGCCCTGCGCCTGCACCGCCTCAGCGGCTGACCCCGCCGCGCCGATCGGCCTCGTGAGGAGCGGCCTCACGCGTCCACATAGGGCGCCTGTCGGCTATGGCGGTCGTACCCATAGGAGTGACGCCGGTCACTACGTACGGTAGCCGAAATCCCCCCAACAGCGACTCCCCCTGGTGAGTGAGATGGCAGAGAAAACCCGTACCCCCATCGGAAAGATCGTCGGTGCCAGTCTGATCGGCACCACGATCGAGTGGTATGACTTCTTCCTGTACGGTTCCGCCGCCGCACTGGTCTTCCCGCAGCTGTTCTTCCCCGAGTCGGAGCCGCTGACGGGCACCCTGCTGGCGTTCCTGACCTACGCGGTGGGCTTCGTGGCCCGCCCGCTGGGCGCGCTGGTCTTCGGGCACTTCGGCGACCGGATCGGCCGCAAGAAGCTGCTGGTGGTCAGTCTGCTGCTGATGGGCGGGGCTACCTTCCTGATCGGCTGCCTGCCGACCCACGCGGCGATCGGGATGGCGGCACCGCTGCTGCTGACCCTGCTCCGGCTCGTCCAGGGCTTCGCCCTCGGCGGCGAGTGGGGCGGCGCGGTGCTGATCGTCTCCGAGCACGGCGACGCCGCGCGCCGCGGCTTCTGGGCCTCCTGGCCGCAGGCGGGCGCCCCCGGCGGCAACCTGCTGGCCACCGCCGTGCTGGCCGTGCTGGCCGCGGTCCAGACGGAGGAGGCGTTCGTGAGCTGGGGCTGGCGGATCCCGTTCCTGCTGTCCGGCGTACTGGTGCTGGTCGGCATGTGGATCCGGCTCTCCATCAGCGAGTCGCCGGTCTTCCAGCAGGCGGTCGCCAACGCCAAGCCCTCGACGTCCCTGCCGATCGTGGAGGTCTTCAGGTACCACTGGCGCGACGTCCTCATCGCGATCGGCGCCCGCTTCGCGGAGAACGTCTCCTACTACGTGATCACCGCGTTCGTACTGGTCTACGCGACGGCGCAGGCGGGGCTGGCGAAGCCCGTCGTGCTCAACGCGGTGCTGATCGGGTCGGCCATCCACTTCGTCTCGATCCCGATGTGGGGGGCGCTCTCCGACCGGCTCGGCCGCCGCCCCGTCTACCTGCTCGGCGCCGCCGGGGTGGGCCTGTGGTCCTTCGCGTTCTTCCCGCTGATCGACACCAAGAACTTCGCCGCCGTCACCCTGGCGGTGACCGTCGGGCTGATCCTGCACGGCGCGATGTACGGCCCGCAGGCCGCGTTCTTCTCCGAGCTGTTCGCCACGAGGATGCGGTACTCGGGTGTCTCGATCGGCTCGCAGCTCGCCTCGATCGTGGCGGGCGCCCTGGCCCCGCTGATCGCGGTCGCCCTGCTGGACACCTACAAGTCGTCGTTCCCGATCATGCTGTACGTGGCCGGAGCCGCCGTGCTCACCCTGATCACCGTGTATCTCTCGCGCGAGACCAGGGGACGCGACCTCGTCACCATCGGCACCCGCGACGAGGCCCCGACCACCCGCTGAACGGTACGGAGAAACATCTGATGCGCATCGAGAACCGGCCGGTGCCCACCGGCCGGATCACCCAGAACGTCCTGTCGGTCGCGGGGAACGACACGGAGAGCGGCGAGGCGGTGCTGTTCGTCCACGGGAACGTGTCGAGCTCCGCCTTCTGGCGGGACACGCTGCTCGCCCTGGCGGAGGCGGGCCACCGGCCGCTCGCCGTGGACCTGCGGGGTTTCGGCGACACCGAGCCCGCCCCGGTCGACGCCACCCGCGGCCTGCGGGACTACTCCGACGACGTGCTCGCCCTCCTCGACGCCCTCGGGCTGGACGGCGTGCACCTGGTCGGCTGGAGCATGGGCGGCGGGGTCGTGCTGCAGGCGCTGCGCGACCGGCCGTCCGCCGTGCGGAGCGTGACCCTGGTCAACCCGATCTCCCCGTACGGCTTCGGCGGCACGCACGGCGCCGACGGCGTGCTGAACCACCCCGACGGCACGGGCGGCGGGGCCGGGGGCGCCAACCCCGACTTCGTGAAGCTGCTCGCGGCCGGGGACACCTCCGACGACTCCCCGCTCTCGCCGAGAAACGTGATGCGGACCACGTACGTGAAGCCCGGCACGGTGATCGAGGACGAGGACGCCCTGGTCGCGTCGATGCTGTCCACGAGGGTCGGCGAGGACCACTACCCGGGTGACGCGGCGACGTCGGAGGAGTGGCCGGGGGTCCGTCCCGGTACGCGGGGCGTGCTCAACTCGTTCGCCCCGACGCACTTCCGGCTCGACGACCTGCACGCGATCGACCCGAAGCCGCCGGTCCTGTGGATCAGGGGCGAGGCCGACGTGATCGTCTCCGACACCTCGCTGTTCGACCTGGCCCACCTGGGCGCTTTGGGGGTCGTCCCCGGCTCGCCGGGCACCCCGGCGCAGCCGATGGTCACCCAGACCCGCGCCGTCCTGGAGCGGTACGGCCCGTACACCGAGGTCGTCCTGGACTGCGGGCACAGCCCGCACATCGAGCGGCCCGCCGAGTTCCGCACCGCCCTCTCCGACCACCTGAAGCGGAGCTGAAGATGCGCAGTATTGATGGCGACGCTTCGCGTCGCGGTTCGGCCGCTCTTACCCGGCTCCTTCCCTCGTCACTCATCCGCTTCGCTCCTTCGCTCCTCAGTCCAGTCCCCGGCGCGACCTCACGGATTACCAAAATCGCCACCGTCGGTCTCGCCGCCCTGGTGGTCCTGGCCGGGGCGCCCGCGGCGAGCGCGGGGACCGCGCCGGCGCACTGCGCCCGGCTGGACCGGGTGGCGGTGCCGGGGGCCGAGCGCCAGGTGAAAGCCTGTCTGGACGACCTCACGACGGCGGGCACGACCGTCTCCGGGCACACCGACCCGGCCGACTGGGCGGGCCTGCACCCGGCGGGGGCGGTCAACCCGAAGGGCGTGCCAGGCATCCAGGTCGACGGCTACTTCCCCGACACCTCGACCTCCAACACGACGCACGGCTGGAACCACGACTCGCAGTTCGTCCTGCGGCTGCCCGACAACTGGAACGGCGGGCTGGTCGTCACCGGCACCCCGGGCAACCGGGAGCAGTACGCCAACGACTTCACCATCTCCGACTGGGCGCTGGCCAAGGGCTACGCCTACGCGGTGACGGACAAGGGCAACGTCGGCGTCACCTTCTACAAGGACGGCCGCAAGCCCGGTGACGCGGTCGCCGAGTGGAACGACCGGGTCACGCAGGTCGCGATCGCGGCCAAGGCCGTCGTCGCCCAGCGCTACGGCAGGCTTCCCAAGCGGACCTACGCCGCGGGTATCTCCAACGGCGGGTACCTGGTCCGCTGGCAGCTGGAGAACCGGGCCTGGCTCTACGACGGCGGGATCGACTGGGAGGGCACGCTCTGGCGGGTCAAGGGCGACAACCTGGTCAACTACCTGCCCCCGGCGCTGCGGGCCTACCCGGCGGGTGACACCCAGGCGATGTACGACGCGGGATTCGCCCGCGGCTCGGAGTTCCTGTGGCCGTTCCACTACCAGTACTACTGGGACCTGACCCAGCGCCTCTACCGTGAGGAACTCGACCCCTCCTTCGACGGCGACACCGAGGCGGGCACCCCCTTCTGCTCCTCGGGCACCCCGGCCTGCGACGCCGACTACGACTACGACGCGCGCGAGCCGTACGCGGCGGTGAAGAAGATCGGGCTCACCGGCCGGATCGGCAAGCCGCTGATCACGATCCACGGCACCCTGGACACGCTGCTGCCGATCTCCCGCTCCGGCGACGTCTACGCGGACATGGTCGGCGAGCACCGGCCGTTCCGCTACTACCGGATCACCGACGGCACCCACGTGGACAGCCTCTACGCCTCCTACCCCGACAAACTTCGCCCGTTGCTGCCGTGCTTCCGCAGCGCGTTCGAGACCCTGGAGGGCTGGGTGGAGCGCAGGCAGAGCCCGCCGCCGAGCGCGACCCTGCCCAGGCCCTCGACCGGCGACCTGCCCAACGAGTGCCGGCTGGGCGTGTGACGACATCCGCCCGGCGCCACACCGCCCCGAAGGGCCGTGCGGCGCCGGGCGGATGTCGGTTGACGCCGGGCGGGGTGTCCGGTCGAGGCCGGGTGGCTGTCAGTTGAGCATGTAGCGCCGCTGGACGGTCCTGGTCACCCGGACCGCGTTCCTGACCAGCGGTATCCGCAGCGCGATTCGCTTCAGCAGCGGGTACCAGGGCTCAGGGGGCTGAACGGCGGCGGCCCTGTGGATCTCCACCCGGCCGCCGCGGTTCATCTCCACCTTGAAGCGCAGCCCGGTCTCCTTGCCCTCCACCCGCAGGAACGGCGCCCAGACGCCCGGCGCGAGGAACCCCTCCCGGTACACCAGCCGGGTCGGGATCTTGGCGATCAGCCGCCCGGCCAGTTCCCCGGGGACACCGGGCTCGACCAGCGCGGGGGCGGCGACCTCGCGTTCCCTGCCCGTGGTCTGGCGGAACACCAGCTCCGCGGGCGGCCCCCCGCTCGGCGGCACGTACGGCACCGGCACGACGACGAAGACGTGCTTGCGCTGCCTGATGACCGTCGTACCCGGTGAGACCAGGACGATCGACTCGGGGAACGAGCGCGGTTCCACGCAGATCCCCAGCTCGCCCCTGTCGGACCACCAGGGGACGGTGAGCCGCCTGGAGCAGTCGGCGACCATCCCGGTGCAGTTCAGCGGCGACCCGGTCACCCGGGTACGTGCCTGCTGCGCCCCTCCGTACATGCGCACGTGTATCTCCCACAGTCCGGGCGGCAGCGGTCCGTCCATGGCCGCCGAGTCGACGTCCAGCCGGGCCGTGCCCGTGACCTGGAGCCTGACCCCGTTGCGGTGACGGCAGCGGACCATCGAGCACTTCGAGGGCAGGAAGTGGATGGCCCCGGTCTCCTCGTGCCTGACGTAGACCTCGAACCGCGCCCTGGCGGCGGCCTGGCTGACGTCGGCCATCTCGGGCGGCAGGCGGAACCCGTCGAGGGGTACCGGGGGATCCCAGAGCAGGCCGTCGTCCCCGTAGGGGACGAAGCGCATCGGGGTGCCGTCGGCCTGCATGATCTCCGCGGTGAGCCCCAGGATGAGGGCGCCGTCGTCCCAGCTGAGGTCGTCGAGGTCGGCCTGGAGGCGGACGCCGCGCATGGCTCCGGCCAGTACGACGAGCTGGTCGAGCCTGCCCGCGCGGAGCAGCGCGGCGCGGGCCCGCAGCGGGACGGGCAGCAGGAGGTCGAGGCGCGGGGGGAAGCGCTGGACGACCAGCTCGCGCAGGGTCGTGAAGGTGGCCGCCCGGTCCGTGGAGGAGGTGGCGAACCTGCTCCCGCCGAGCCGTCGCAGCACCGCGGTGCGGAACCACTGGGCGTACATCCGGTCGCGCCGGCGGCCCTCGGGGACCTCGTCGTCGATGATGTCGAGCAGCTCGCGCAGCTCCGCGGCCCAGACGTAGGGGTCCTCCGGCGGGTCGGGCCGCTCGGTGACGTGGCAGCAGACCTCGTCGGCCATCACGACGATGTTCCCGGCCCGCAGGTAGGCGCGGAGCGCGAAGGTCTGCTCGGCCAGGCACCCGCCGGGATCGGGGAAGTTCAGCGCCTCGGCGTCGAGGAAGGCCCTGCGGAAGAGCTTGTGCGGTGTGAGCTGCGTGAGCAGCCGGTCCCTGACGATGTCGGCGTTCTCGCGGTCGGCGTCGAAGACCGCGGCGGGCGGCCTCTGGTCGCCGGCCAGCCGCCCGAGGAGGACGTCGGCCTTGGTCTCCACGGCCCGCAGGTACATCCGCTCCAGAGCGTCCCTTTCCAGGCGGTCGGCCTGGTCCAGCATGTAGACGTACTCGCCCCTGGCGACCATGAGGGCGACGTTGCGGCCGCGCATCGGCGAGCCGGTCCGCTCGAGATGGAGCACCCTGACGTTCGACCGCACCGCCGACAGGGTGTCGAGGCGCTGCTGGATTCCGTCGTCGGAGCCGTCGTCGGCGAAGATGACCTCGTAGTCCTCGGAGGCCATCGACTGTTCCAGCACCGACCGGATGCAGGCGTCGGCGCCATCACCGGGGTTGTGCACCGGCACCACCACGCTGACCTTCACGTCCATGCGGCCAAGGGTGCGGCGCGCGGCGCCGGGAGACGGTCAGACTTGCCGACTCCTGGTCTCTCAGTACCAGCCTTTGGCCTGGGAATGGGCCCAGGCACCGCAGGGCGAGCCGTAGCGGCCCTTGATGTAGCTGAGCCCCCACTCGATCTGGGTGGCCGCGTTGGTCTGCCAGTCGCCTCCCGCGCTGGCCATCTTGTGGCCGGGGAGGGACTGGGGGATGCCGTAGGCGCCGCTGGAGGTGTTCATGGCGCGCTCGTTCCAGCCGCTCTCCTTCATCCAGAGCTTCTCCAGGCAGCCCCACTCGCCGCCCTGGCCCCTGGACTCCAGCATCTCCTTGCCCAGCGCCCTGTTGCCGGTCGGGTTGGAGGTGCCCGGGGGGAGTTGCTGCGGGTTGAAGCCGCCACCGCCCGGCGCCTCGTCAACGATCTTGACCTGGTTGAGGGCCTTGCGGTTGTCGCGCTCGGCGGCGATCTTGTCGGCCTTGAGCGCCTGGGCGGCCTGGGCCTTCAGCATGTCGGACTTGAGGTCGGAGCCGAACGGGTCGGAGCCGAGCATCTGCGCCATCTCGTCCAGGGTGAGCGGCTCCCGCTTCGGCGCCGAGGCGTTCTGGACGGCGGTGTAGGCGGTGAAGGCGCCTCCACCCACCAGGACCACGAGCGCGGCACCCAGGATCAGTGCGCGCTTGGAGGTCATGCCGCGTTTCGAACTGGGACCGTCGAGGGCCTTCCCCTTGGCCGCTCTGCGGTTCGTACGGCGGCCGCGGGGCGCCGAGCGCTCCTTCAGTTGCTGTGATCCTGGACTCACGACCTATGAGCTTGCCGTGGGGAGGGGGGTGGTCCGCAACCGGAACGGGAGAGTTGGTCTGCGCTCGACCGGAACCACAGGGGTTTCTCACGACCTAACCGCCAGGCCACGAGCACTTTCCGGGCAACAAAAACTTGGGAGTGATTTTGCTCACATTTTGCCATACGGGACCACTTCGACCATCTTGATGATCATGAAACTGCCCGAATCGTGGTCTGACCACCTCGTTCAGGTACTGTTTGCCTTATGTCTGGGTTTCGTGACCCGGCAGATCCATCCGAGCCTTGGGAGAATGATTACCCGGTGGCAGGCATCCTCCTCGTCGAAGACGACCCCTCGGTCCGGACCGGGCTGGAGCTAGCGCTCACCCGGCAGGGCCACTCCGTCACCGCGTACGCCAGCGGCGAGGAGGCCCTTGAGCACATCAAGTCCCGCCGCCCCGAGATCGCCATCCTGGACGTCATGCTGCCCGGCATCGACGGCGTGGAGGTGTGCCGCCGCATCCGCAGGCTCGACCAGCTGCCGGTGATCCTCCTCACCGCCAGGGGCGACGACCTCGACGTGGTCGTGGGACTGGAGGCCGGGGCCGACGACTACGTGGTCAAACCGGTCGAGCCCCGCGTGCTGGACGCCCGCATCCGCGCCGTCCTGCGCCGGGTGGAGTCGGTCGCCTCCGACCGCATCACCTTCGGCGACCTGGTCATCGACCGGGGCGCGCTCAAGGTGGCGCTGGGGGGCCGCGAGGTCCACCTCACCCCCACCGAGCTGCGGCTCCTGCTCGAACTCGTCCGCCACCCCGGCCAGGTGCTCAACCGCAGATACCTGCTGCGGGCCGTCTGGGACCACACCCACGTCGCCGACTCCCGGCTGGTCGACGCCTGCGTCCAGCGGGTCCGCGCCAAGATCGAGGCGGTCCCCGCCGAGCCCGAGTTCATCCACACGGTGCGGGGATTCGGCTACCGGTTCAGCCCACCGTGAAACGAACGTTCCCTCCCTCGACGAAGCGGATGTACACCGGACTGCGCGGGCGCCTGGTGATCACTTTCACCCTGATCGCCGTCACCGCCTCCGCGGTCGTCGCGGGAATCGGCTACGAGTTCGTCAAGAGCCGCATGATCGGGCGCGCCGAGCAGGTGGCCGTGAGCAACGTCCGCGACATCCTGGAGGGCAGCAGGGTGCCCGTCGGCGCGCTCTGGCCCGGAGACGGCCCGCCGACCGACGAGGAGATCAGCGCGCTGCAGAAAAGCCTGCGCCCCCAGGGCGGCAAGGTGGTGGTCCGCTACGAGGACTACCCCTACCCCGACGGCGACTTCGACACCAAGGACGTCCCAGGCGACCTCGCCGCCAGGGCCACCCAGCGGATGGTCGCCAAGCGCATGACCATCGGCGGCGACATGTGGCTGCTCATCGGCACCCCCGTCTGGCGGATCGAGCCCATACACACCGCCCAGCCCACCGGGATGACCGTCTTCGTGTTCGCCCCCCTCATCGAGGAGGAGCGGCTGCTGAGCGGCCTGCGGCAGCCGCTCGCCGTCGCCGGGGTCGCCATGCTGATCATCGCACTGTCCCTGGGCCTGGTGTCGGCCCGGCAGCTCCTGCTGCCGGTCAGGCGGCTCGGCTCGGCGGCCCGCGCGCTCGGCGCCGGCCACCTGGACACCCGCCTGCCCGTACACGGCCAGGACGAGCTCGCCGAGCTCACCGCCACGTTCAACGACACCGCCGCCGCCCTGGAGCGGAGCGTCACCGAGCTGCGCGCGCTGGAGGCGATGTCCCGCCGCTTCGTGGCCGACGTCTCGCACGAACTGAGGACCCCCCTGACCGCGATGACCGCGGTCACCGACATGCTCTCCGAGGAGGCCGATCGGCTCCCCCCCGAGCCCGCGGCGGCCGTACGGCTGGTACTGCGCGAGATCGCGCGGCTGCGGACCCTGATCGAGCAGCTCATCGAGGCGAGCCGGTTCGACTCGGGCACGGCGACGCTGAACGTGGACACCGTGAACATCGTGGACGTGGTCTGCGACTGCCTGGAGATGCGCGGCTGGTCGGACCGGGTACGGGTGAACGTCCCTGAGGGACTGGCCTTCTCCGTCGACCCCAGGCGCTTCGACGTCATCGTGGCCAACCTGGTGGGCAACGCCCTGCGCCACGGTGAGCTCCCGGTGATGGTGACCGCCCGCAGCACCCCGAACGGCCTGGAGGTGAAGGTGCGCGACCACGGCAAGGGCATCCCGGCGAAGGATCTGCCCTTCGTGTTCAACCGTTTCTACAAGGCCGGCGCCCGGGGCGACGGCAGCGGGCTCGGCCTGTCCATCGCGCGGGCCAACGCCCAGCTGCACGGGGGCACGATCTCGGTCCGCGCGCAGCGGCCCGGAACCCTCTTCACGGTCTGGCTCCCCCCGGCATGAGACGGCCCACCCGCCCGTACGCCCTGACCGCCCTCGGCACGGAACGGCCCACCCGCTCCCGCGCCCTGACCGCCCTCGGCACGGAACGGCCCACCCGCCCGTACGCCCCGAGCGTCCTCGGCACGGGACGGCCCGCCCGCTCCCCGAGCGTCCTCGGTGCGGGACGGCTCGCCGGCGCGAGGTGGTTCGCCTGCCTGCTCGCCGCCGCCCTGGCGCTCTGCGGATGCGGTATCTCCCCCACCGACGTCCAGGACTACGGCCGCCCGCCGGTGATCAGCTACAGCCCCACGTGGGTGACGGTCTATCTGCTCCGCGACAACCGGCTGGAGCCCGTCAAGATCCCGGTGGTCTCCGACTCGGCCAAGAACATCATCGACACCCTGTTCCGGGCCGGCAAGCAGCCGCCGAAGGCGGGGCTGACCAGCGCGCTCAACGACTTCAGCCACTACGACACCAAGACGACCCGCTACTCCGACAACACCGACCAGCGCAACGAGCCGGACGACAACCTGGGCTACCGGCTGAACGTGATCATCACCGGCGAGGGCAAGGTCTCCAAGGAGGCCCTCGCCCAGATCACCTGCACCATCCGGCAGAACAAGCAGGAGAGCATCTGGAGCGTCGAGGTCACCCGGCTCTTCCCGGGCACCCCGGAGACGATGGGCGACCGGGGCTGCTTCGAGTACCGCAATCTCGCGGCACCCGGCGTGCGGCTACCGCCCTGAGGGACCCCGCGCCGCGGGCGCACGGCCGGAATCGCGGACGTCCGGCGCGTGACCGTCGTGAGAGACGTGAGAGGCCCCGGGCCGTACGCCGTCAATCGCGGACGTCCGGCGCGTGACCGCCCTGAGAGACGTGAGGGCCCCCGGGCCGTAAGCCGTCGGCATCCGACGCGCCGGCCGCCGCGTGGGACCCGGAGCCGGAACGCGCGGAGCGCGGTCGCGGGCCCGTACGGCACCCGCGACCGCGCTCCGGCAGTGGCGTCGAGACGCCCGTCACATCGTGATGTCCTCCAGCATCTCGGTGACCAGCGCCGCGATCGGCGAGCGCTCCGAGCGGGTCAGGGTGACGTGCGCGAACAGCGGATGCCCCTTGAGCTTCTCCACCACCGCCACGACACCGTCATGGCGGCCCACCCGCAGGTTGTCGCGCTGGGCGATGTCGTGGGTGAGGACCACCCGGGAGTTTGCGCCGATCCGGCTCAGCACGGTGAGCAGCACCCCGCGCTCCAGCGACTGCGCCTCGTCCACGATGACGAAGGCGTCGTGGAGCGACCGGCCGCGGATGTGGGTGAGCGGGAGCACCTCCAGCATGCCCCGGTCCATGACCTCCTCGATCACCTCGGGCGTGGTGACCGCGCCCAGGGTGTCGTAGACCGCCTGCGCCCACGGGCCCATCTTCTCGTTCTCGGAACCGGGCAGGTAGCCCAGCTCCTGGCCGCCCACGGCGTACAGGGGACGGAAGACGATGACCTTGCGGTGCTGGCGGCGCTCCAGGACCGCTTCCAGGCCCGCGCAGAGGGCGAGCGCGGACTTGCCGGTGCCCGCCCGTCCGCCCAGCGAGACGATGCCGACCTCGGGGTCCATCAGGAGGTCGAGCGCGATCCGCTGCTCGGCCGAGCGGCCGTGCAGGCCGAACACCTCCCGGTCGCCGCGCACCAGGCGCACCGACTTGTCGGGCAACACCCGGCCCAGCGCGGAACCCTTGCTGGACAGCAGGCGCAGGCCCGTGTGGGTGGGCAGGTCACGGGCGTCGAACAGGTCGGTCGTACCGTGGTCGAAGAGGGCCTCGACGTCCTCCGAGGTCACCTGGAGTTCGTCCATGCCGGTCCAGCCGGACTCCACCACGAGTTCGGCGCGGTACTCGTCCGCGGCGAGCCCGATGGAGGCGGCCTTCACCCGCATCGGCAGATCCTTGGAGACCAGCACCACGTCCTTGCCCTCCGCGGCGAGGGTCTTCGCCACGGTCAGGATGCGGGTGTCGTTGTCGCCGAGCCGGAACCCGACGGGCAGGATGGACGGGTCACTGTGGTTGAGCTCGACCCGGATGGTGCCCTCGCCGATCGGCATGGGCTCGTCCAGACGTCCGTGTGTCACCCGGAGTTCGTCGAGGGACCTTAGCGCCTTTCGCGCGAAGTATCCGAGCTCTGGATGATGGCGTTTGCCCTCCAACTCGGTGATGACGACGATCGGGAGGACGACCTCATGCTCGGCGAAACGGCTCATCGCCGTTGGATCCGCCAGGAGCACCGAGGTGTCCAGGACGTACGTGCGCCGCTGAACTGCCGGCGACGTGGGTGAGGACGAAGGGTTTGCCACGCGTTCTCCCCCGGGCGCCATGGACGGCGCCCTGCCATGAGCTGGGATGCGGACCGGCCCCGGGCCCGCTCACGAGAACGTCGAGCAGGAACCGTTGACCGGCCCTCCTCAGCAGGTCGTGACGCAAAGGCGGACCCTCTCCGGCGTAGGCGAGCTGTGCTCTCCTACTTCTTACGGTACGTCCTGAATGCCCGAGTTCCAACTGCTTAAGACTGACCGAAAGGGGTCGTTCATGTGGAGTTTCAGGAACCGTACCTGCGGTGTCGCGCGGCGTAGGAGCGGAGAGCCCGCAAGAAGTCGACCCTGCGGAAGTCAGGCCAGTAGGCCTCGCAGAAGTAGAATTCGGAGTGAGCGCTCTGCCAGAGCAGGAAGCCGGAGAGCCGCTGCTCTCCCGATGTCCGGATGACCAGATCCGGGTCGGGCTGGCCGCGCGTGTAGAGATGCTCCGCGATGTGCTCGACATCGAGGACCTCGACAAGGTCCTCGATACTCGCGCCCTTGCTCGCGTGCTCCTGGAGAAGGGAGCGCACCGCATCAGCGATCTCACGCCTTCCTCCATACCCAACTGCAACGTTCACAATCAAACCGGGACGATGTGATGTCGCTTCTTTTGCGTTTTTGAGGACACGGGCCGTGTGATCGGGCAGCAGATCGAGCGCCCCCATGGGCTTGATGTGCCATCCGTCGGCCACGAGCTCCTGGACCACGTCCTCGATGATCTTCATCAGGAGATCCAGCTCGTCCTTGGAGCGGTTGATGTTGTCGCTCGACAGCAGCCACACGGTGACGACCTCGACACCGGCCTCGCGGCACCAGCCGAGCAGCTCCGAGATCTTGTCCGCGCCCTTGCGGTGCCCGCGGCTCACGTCGTCGATGCCCATCGAGCGCGCCCAGCGCCGGTTGCCGTCGACGATCACGCCGACGTGCCGGGGAGCCATCTCCTTCTGACGGGACAGCTTCGCCTCAAGCCGGCGTTCGTACAACCGGTAGACGAGATCGCGCACGCCCATTGAAGCCCCTCCCTCAGCACCTGCCACGAATGGGCACTGACAGGCAATTATCGCCGCCCCGCGGACCCCTCGGCCCCCTCTACAGGGATCTGGCGGGCTTGCCCGGCTTGTGGGACCCCAGGCAGTCCTCGGCCTCCGTGACGAGTGCCTCCACGAAAACGCCCAGCTCAGAGGATGTCAGAACGGCGCGCATACCCACCCCGCCGCCACCCCAGGCCTCCAGGAACGCCCTTCTGGTGAGCCGCCACTCTCCGCCGGGCCCTCGCCGCCCGGGGACCCAGACCGGGATGGTCCGCAGCTGGCAGCGGAGTTCGCCCCCGCCGACGATCCCGTTCCTGGCTCGGTAACGAAAGGCGAACAGTTCCGCGTCGTCGGGAAAGCGGTCGTCGGGGTCGGGCCACCGGGCCTCGTGGCCCGCACGCGCCTCGGCGACCCCCCGTGCCAGCCGGGTGAGGAACCAGCCGCACCGCTCGCCCACCGTGCCGTACAGCGCGCCGTCGCGATGGAGCTGCAGGGTGATCTCGTACGGCGTGCCGACACTGTCACGGCACGCCACCGGCGTAACGGTCAGATAAGAACCATCAAGACAACGCAGTCCCCCCACCTCAGAGAGGGTATCCCCGCCCCAGTCCGCCAAAACATGATCAACGCCATCCATGTCCCCGCCAGCCGGGCGGGATCGCGCGTCGCGCACGTCCGCGAGGCGATGCCGCCCGGCCGGGCGGGAGCCTCAGGAACTGCCGCCGCAGCCGCCCCCACCCCCGCAGCTGGAACCGGAGCCTGAGTCGGAGCCGGAGCCGCAACCGCCCCCGCCCCCGTAGAAACCGCCCGCCGAGGCACCGGAGGCGCCGGAACGGGAGACGCGGCGGCGTGGCGCGCGAGACGGCGGCGGGCCGCTCATCGACAGGGTGGCCGCCAGCCGCCCGTCCTCCAGCTGCTTCAGGCCGTGCAGGGCAACGCCCAGGATGTTCAGCTCGTCACCGTCGACGCGGCCACCGGCGCGGGGTGGCAGGGCCCTGTCCTCGCGGTGGCGCAGGCGGTAGTGGGCCAGGGCGGTCTTCCCGGCGCGGTTGGGGTGGGTGGGGTCGGCCCGGCCGGAACCGGGCGCGTCGATCAGTGCCAGGTCCCTCAGCCGCGCGATCAGCATGGTCACCGCGGGCCCCCGGGACACCACGTTCCTGATCTCCCAGACCGGCACGCCGCCTCCCTTCCCCCTGAGCCGGTCGAGGATCTCGGTCTGCACCGGCTGGGTGAGCACCCCGACCTGGCCGGACACCTGGGTCAGCCGCCCGCCACGCCGTGCCCGGACCGCCCCGCCCGCCGTCAGCGAGGCCAGCGCGGTGTCGACCACCCGGAACCGGCCACCCGCGAGCAGCGCCAGCTCGTACGGCGTCAGCTCGGGCCCCTCGTAGACACGCGAGTGGTGCGCGGCAAGACGCAGCGCGATCAGCACCGCCACCACCAGAAGCGCGAAACCCACCACGATGACGATCTGTACGGTCTGCATGACGGCCTCCGGGATGACGTCCCTGCGTGAGGTTCACTATCCAGTGGACGAACGGGGAGGACAGGAAGTTTCAGCAACGCCCGGTCCGGCACGCTCGATTCGGCGGCGCCCGGTCCGGCAGGCCGCTTCGGCGGCGTCCGATTTGGCGGCGCCTGGTTCAGCGTGCCGATTCGGCGGGGCCCGGTTCGGCGGCGCCCGGTTCGGCAGGGCCCAGTTCGACGGCGCCCGGTTCGACGGCGCCCGGTTCGACGTGCCGATTCAGCGGCGCCTGCCGAAGAGCGACCATCGGCGGGGCGCGGGGCCGGGCTCGGAAGCGGGCGCGGTGGAGGACTCCTCCGGCAGCCGTCCCGCCGCGCGAAGGCGCTCGGCGAAGTCACGGGCGTCGGCGTGCGAGCCGCCCTGCGGCTTGGGGCGGCCTCGCGCGTACGCGTCGAACTCGCCGGCGAAGCCGTCACCGAGCAGCGCGGCCAGGTCGGGCCGCAGCCTGGCCACCGTCCTGCGCCGCTTGGAGATCAGGCCGGCCTCCTGGATCCGCAGCCGCTCCCGGTCGAACCCCCGCGGCGCCTCCTCCCCGGCCACCAGGGCCGCCACCAGGGCCGTCTGAGCCCTGGCCAGCGCCTCGCGCGCCGCGTCGTCAGACACGGGCCATCGCGCCGCGGATCCGGTCGAGCTCCCCTTCCAGGGCGCCGTCGCTGGGATAGTCGTCGTCCCATTCGAGCAGCACACCGGGCGGGTCGACCCGGGCGCACAGCTCGGAGAGGATGTCCAGCACGTCCTGCGGGACGTGGGCGGTGTGGGTGTCGTGCCACAGCCCCTGGTGGGAGTGGCCCCCGGCGACGTGGACGTAGGCCAGCTCGGACAGCGGGAGGCCGTCCAGCGCGGCGGTGGCCGACAGGCCCAGGTTGACCTGGTTCGTGTAGAGGTTCGCCACGTCGATCAGGAGCCCGACGCCGGTCATCTCCACCAACTCGCCGAGGAAGGCGGCCTCGGTCATCTCGTCCTCAGGCCAGCCGAACAGGGCCGCGACGTTCTCCAGGGCCAGCGGCACGGGAAGCGCCTCCTGTGCCCGCCGCACGTTCTCGGCGACGACGGAGAGCGCGGCCCGGGTACGCGGGACGGGGAGCAGGTGCCCGGCCTCCATCCCGCCCGCCCGTACGAAGGCGAGATGCTCGCTGACCAGCGGCGCGTCCAGGGCGTGAGCGCAGGCCGCCAGGTGCGCCAGCCGCCGCGGGTCGGGAGACTCGGCGCCGCCGATGCCCAGCCCGACACCGTGCGGGATCACCGGCACCCCGCGGGCGCGGAGCACCCGCAGCGACTCGGGGAGCCGGGCGGGGTTCACGTTCTCGGCGATGACCTCGACGAAGTCGACCCCGGGCAGCCGTTCCACGGTCAGG
This sequence comes from Streptosporangium sp. NBC_01469, assembly GCF_036227305.1. Classification (NCBI taxonomy): domain Bacteria; kingdom Bacillati; phylum Actinomycetota; class Actinomycetes; order Streptosporangiales; family Streptosporangiaceae; genus Streptosporangium; species Streptosporangium sp. NBC_01469. The sequence goes on from NZ_CP109465.1 coordinate 256,062, forward strand.
TCGATCTCAGGGCGCCAGCCGATGCCCACGCCCAGCGCCGGAGGCTCAGCCGCCATCGGAAACACCCCCGCTCCGGCCCGCGGGCAGCCCGGCCACCACTGCGTCTCCGGCGTCTCCGGTGGCTGGGGCGGTTGAGGCGACTGCGGCGGTTGGGGCGGCCGTCACCGCCGTGGCCGGGTTCCGCTCACCCACCGCAACCGCCACCGCCGCACCCGCCACCGCAGCTGGACCCACCGCCGTCACTCGATCCGCCGCCGTCACCCGATCCGCCGCCGTCACCCGATCCGCCGAAGTCGCCGCCACCACCGAAGGAGGAGCCGTCACCCGAGCTCGAGCCGCCACCGCAGGCGCCCGTGGCGCAGCTGCTCGAACCGCCCGCGGTCTGGCGCTGGAGCTCCTCCTCCAGGCCGGGCTCGTTGAGCTCGCTCAGGCCGTACAGGGCGACGGGAATGCCGACGGCGAAGGCCAGGTCGGGTGTGAGGGGCCGGGCGCCCCGAGCGTAGGTCCCGCGGGCGGAGGCGAGCACCTGGTGGCCGGCGTTGCTCAGGACGTCGCGCAGGGCCCGCCTCTGCCGCGCGTAGGTGGAGAAACCGCCGATCACCGAGAACATGCCCACCAGCAGCGCGAAGGTGCCCAATCCCCCGGTCGCCCCGGCGAGCAGGATGCCCGCCACGACGACCACCTCGACGATCGAGGCGATCTGGAGCCGGCTCAGCAGCGCCTGCGCGTGGTCGAGCGCGCCCTCGGGCACGAGCAGACCGAGCCCCAGCAGCCGGTAGCGCAGACCGTCGACGCTCTGCCCATCGGCCACCGCGCGGCGGACCTCGCCCACGGGGGCCGAGCCTCCGCGCAGGTGAAGCGCCTCCATGACGGCGTACTCGATTGGATCGGGAGACGGCTTGGCCCCGGCGACCAGGCTGGCCTGGCCGCCTCGCGAGACCCGGATCGCCCCGGCCCTGGCCAGCAGGCCGAGCGCGGTGTTGATCACGCGGCGCGGCCCTCCGGAGAGATAGGCGAGCTCGTACGGATTTGGTGGCCCGCCGTAGTGGCCGACCATGGCCGAGCGGACCCGGCGGTGCTCGCGGCGCACCGCGAGGGCCGTGGAGAGGATGACCAGGGCGACGACACAGGCGATGACGAACAGCGAGAACTCCATGTCCGCCTCCTCGGGGGGAAAGGTGGGCCACAGGAGCGGCGTCCCGTGTACCCAGGTAGACGCGCACAGCCTGGCAGAAGTTTCGCCCGACTTCGACGGCGACTCGGTGAGATGTCGGTCACCAGGTGAAACGTGGGTCAGTGTCCCAGGCGCGGCTGGGGCGGCGACCCCGGCCGTGTCGTTCCCGCCCCCTGGACGGCCCGGGGAGACACGGATTCTGGACGGCAGCGGTCGTCCGACCGGGCAGCGGCGTCCGATCAGCCCGAGGCGCCCAGCCCGGACTCGGCCGGGCGGGCGCCCGCCCAAGCGCTCAGCGCGTACGGGCGCCTCGGAGCCCCTTCAGCCCCCCGACCCGCTCAGCCCAGACCCCACTTCAGCCCAGGCGGGCGACGAGGGCCTCGTGCTCCTCCCAGAGCTCTCCGGGCAGGTGGTCGCCGAAGGTCTTGAAGAAGGCGGGCATGAGCGACGCCTCCTGCCTCCAGACCTCCTTGTCGACGCTCAGCAGCGTCCGCATGTCCTCGCCGGAGACGTCGAGGCCCTCGGTGTCGAGCTTGGCGGGGAGCAGACCGATGGGGGTCCGTACCGCCTCCGCCTGGCCGTTGAGGCGGTCGACGATCCACTTGAGCACGCGGGTGTTCTCTCCGAAGCCGGGCCAGATGAACCTGCCCTCGTCGTCCTTGCGGAACCAGTTCACGTAGTAGACGCGCGGCAGCCGGGCGTTCTCCCGCCGGCCGATCTTGAGCCAGTGGGCGAAGTAGTCGCCCATGTTGTAACCGCAGAAGGGCAGCATCGCGAACGGGTCGCGGCGCAGCTCGCCGACCTTGCCCTCGGCGGCGGCGGTCTTCTCCGAGGCGATGTTGGCCCCCAGGAAGACGCCGTGCCGCCAGCTGAACGACTCCGTCACCAGGGGAACCGCGCTGGCGCGGCGCCCGCCGAACAGGATCGCGGAGATCGGCACGCCCTGGGGGTCCTGCCACTCGGGGGCGATCGTCGGGCACTGCGCGGCCGGGACCGTGAAGCGGGCGTTGGGGTGCGCGGCGGGCTCGCCGGAGTCCGGCGTCCAGTCGCGGCCCTTCCAGTCGGTCAGGTGCGCCGGGGGCCGGTCGGTGAGGCCCTCCCACCACACGTCGCCGTCGTCGGTGAGGGCGACGTTGGTGAAGATGCTGTTGCCCCAGAGCGTCCTGATCGCGTTGGCGTTGGTGGACTCACCGGTTCCGGGGGCGACGCCGAAGAAACCCGCCTCGGGGTTGATCGCGCGCAGCCGCCCGTCGTCGCCGAAGCGCATCCAGGCGATGTCGTCGCCGATCGTCTCGACCTTCCATCCGGGGAGGGTCGGCTGGAGCATGGCGAGGTTCGTCTTCCCGCAGGCGCTCGGGAAGGCCGCCGCGACGTAGCGCGTCTCCCCCGAGGGCGGGGTGATCTTGAGAATGAGCATGTGCTCGGCCAGCCAGCCCTCGTCGCGGGCCATCGTGCCGGCGATGCGCAGGGCGTAGCACTTCTTGCCGAGCAGGGCGTTGCCGCCGTACCCGGAGCCGTAGGACCAGATCTCGCGGGTCTCGGGGAAGTGGCTGATGTACTTGGTGGGGTTGCACGGCCAGGGCACGTCGTCCTGGCCCGGCTCCAGCGGGGCGCCGACCGAGTGGACGGCCTTGACGTAGCCGCCGCGCTCCTCGATGAGCCGCAGGGCGTCGTCGCCCATCCGGGTCATGACGCGCATGGACACGACCACGTACGGCGAGTCGGTGATCTCCACGCCGAGCTGGGAGATCTCACCGCCCAGGGGGCCCATGCAGAACGGCACCACGTACATCGTCCGGCCGCGCATGCTGCCCTTGAAGATCTCGCCGAAGGTACGGCGCATCTCGGCGGGGGCGACCCAGTTGTTGGTCGGCCCCGCGTCCTCCTCGCGCTCGGAACAGATGTAGGTCCGGTCCTCGACCCTGGCGACGTCGCCGGGGTCGGAGGCGGCGTGGAAGCTGTTCTGCCGCTTGGCCAGGCGCGTGAACGTGCCCTGCTCGACCAGCAGGTTCGTCAGGCGGGTCCATTCGGCCTCGGAGCCGTCGCACCATTCGATCCGGTCCGGCTGAGTCAGTTCGGCGATCTCGTTGACCCACCCGGCGAGCTCCTCGTGGCTGGTCGGGCTGACGGCGGTGACATCTACGGTAACGGACACTACTGGGGCTCCTTTACACTTCTCGGGGCCAAAGCATCATTGACGACCGGACCGCGCCCAATCCAATTGGCATAGACCAGTGAATTCACACGATCGCGCGTCATGACGCTCCACGCCCGACGCCTCCGGCCACGTATGCCCTGGCAGAAGACGCGAGGTTTTAAAACCCCTACCCAGAAGAAGTGACTCTAAAAAGAGCCGTTCCAGCAGTGGTATAGGCCAATCAGAAAGGTCTAAACCAATCGGCTGACAGGTTCAGACCAATTTCCTGACCATTTCCGCTGCCCAGGATCAGGAATTCACGTCCGGACCCGCCGACCGGACGCGGTCGACGTGCTGGAGCGCGTCCCGCAGATCCGCCAGCCAGGTGTCGGTGTGGTTGCCCACCAGACGCACGCACCAGGCGAGCGCGTCGCTGCGACTGCGGGCCACCCCGGCGGCCACGAGGGTGTCGAGAACCTGACGCTCCGACTGCTTGAGCCGGGTCATGACGGGCACCGAGAGTGTGGTGAACATCACTGTCTCGTCGCCGACGGCGACCCCCCAGGAGACCTTCCTGCGGAAGCGGTGCTCGGCCTCCAGCGCGATCTCGACGCGCCGCTCCCTCGTCTCCTCGCGGAAACGCAGGATGCCCCCCTCCACGGCGGCGGAGCGCTCCACCTCCGAGACGTCGTCGCCGAGGGCTGGAGCCCGGAGCCTGCCGACCACCGCGATCTCCTCGCGGTCGAGCACGATCTCCACCCCGCCCTCGAACCACTCCCCGGGCAGCCTCCCCGCGAACCAGCCGCGCAGCTTTTCCACTGCTTCATCGTTTTCCATGTAATTTAGATTACAACGCTTCGCCGAGCGAAGCCAGCGTCGCGCACAAACCGACCGGGAACCCGGGGGAGACGGGCCGGGAGCGTGTCCGCGCCGGCGACGAGGACGGATTCGACCGTCCCGCGTCTCACCGCCGGAGGCGGACTCGGCCGGGCGCCGCCGAAGAGAGGCGTCCGCGTTCGCGACGGCGCCCGCGGGGCCTGCCAGACGGGAGAATCGGCGCATGAGCTCACCTCCGCGACCCGAAGGACCGCCCTCTGAAGAACAGCCCCCCGAAGGACCGCCCCCAGAGGGGCCGCGCCCTGAAGGACTGCGCGAGCGCAAGAAGGCGAAGACCCGCTGGGCGATCCAGGAGCACGCGCTGCGCCTGTTCGCCGAACAGGGCTACGAGGCGACGACCGTCGAGCAGATCGCCGAGGCCGCGGAGGTGTCACCGAGCACGTTCTTCCGCTACTTCCCCGCCAAGGAGGACGTGGTCGTGCGGAACGAGTACGACGCGCTGATCGTCTCCGCCCTCCGCGGGATCGCCCCGGGCGCGGCGCCCGTCGACGCGTTCCGGCAGGCCGTACGGGCCGCGTTCGAGGACTTCGGCCCCGGGGACCTCGCGTGGGCCTCCGCCAGGGCCCGGCTCATCCTCTCCGTGCCCGCGCTGCGGGCCAGGCAGCTCCAGGCCGCCGCCGGGACGCACGCGGTGATGTGCGCGGAGATCGCCTCCCGCACCGGCCGCGACCCCCGCGACCTCGACGTGGAGACCTTCGCCGCCGCGGTGATCGGCGTCATGATCCCCGCCGTCGGCCGCTGGGCCGCGAACCCCTCGGAGAACCTGCCCGATCTCCTGGACGCCGCCCTCACCCAGCTCGCCGCGGGCCTCCCGCTCACCGGGACACCGTAGCCCGCTGGAACGCGGACGACCCGGCGAGCACCGCGAAGCCCTGCGGAGCGCGGACGACCCCGGCCGGGCGCCATGGCGCCCGCTGGAACACGGACAAACCGGCAAGCACCGCGAAAAGCCCGGCGGAGCGCGGACTACCCGGCCGAGCACCGCGAAAAGCCCGGCGGAACCCGTGAGAACGGACGCGGGCTAGCGGACCCTGGCGGCGACCTCCGGGCTGATCCGCACGGCCCCGGCGAAGTTGCGGGTGGTGACGGGGACGAGCTTGACCACGTCGCCGGTCCTGGGGGCGTGCAGCATCTTGCCGTCCCCCCAGTAAATGGCCACGTGCGAGACGTAGCCGGGGTTGGTGGGGTCGTGCCGCCAGAACAGCAGGTCGCCGGGCTGCGCCTGGGCGAGCGGGATCTGGGGGCCGGAGACGAACTGCTGGTGCGTCACCCGGGGCACCTTGATCCCCGCCTGCTGGTACGCCCACTGGACCAGGCCGGAGCAGTCGAAGCTGTTCGGGCCCTCGGCGCCCCACACGTACGGGCGGCCGAGCTTGCCGATCGCGGCGGTGAGGGCGGTCGTGACCTGGGAGGCGCTCATGAAGGAGCTCGCGGACCAGGTCGTGGTCCCGTCAGTGGTCCCGCCGGTCCCGCCGGTCCCGCCTGCGGTCTTGGTGGGGGCCGTCAGCACCGGGTTGATCACCGCGACCTGAGCCCCCTTGGGCAGGGCGCGCAGGAGGGTGAGGCGCAGCTTCGCGGAGTCGGTCTTCGGCGCGCTCACCACGAGCGCGTTGTTCTCCGGGATGCCCAGCGCGCGGGCGGTCGGCCGGGAGACCACCGCGTCGATGGCGCCCATGCCCATCGTGGCGTAGGCGCCGACGCGCAGGTTGCGCCCGGCGGTGGTGAAGGTCTTGCCCAGCGGCATGCCTCCGTCGTTGCCCAGGACGAAGGAGACGGCGACCTCCCCCGCCGAGACGTTCCGCCAGAGCCTGTCGGATCGCGCGGTCGGCTTGGGGGTGTACGCGCGGAACGTCGAGGGGTTCACCCCGAGCGTCTGCACCGGCTTGCCGTCCAGGACCACCTCGGCGGCGTCGGCGCGCTCCACCGCCCGTACCCCGGAGAGCTGGGCGACCTTGGCGACCACGGTCGCGCTGAGCGGCCTGTTCGCGACGACGAACAGGTGTGGCTGCCGCATCGAGGTGAGCGGCGCCACCGGTTCGGGCGCGCTCCCGCCCGCCTCGCCCTGGGCGGGCTTCGCCACCTGGGTCGGCACGGTGGCGACGGACTTGCGCATCGTGACCGTCTCCGGATCGGCCTCCGGCATCTGGGTGAAGATCACCAGGCCGGTGGCCAGCGCGCAGACGAGCAGAACGGCCACGATCGGCACGGCCCGCCTCATCAGGCGGGCGGTGCGGTAGCTGTAGCGGAGCCGGGGGCGGTAGGCGAGGTCCTGCCGTGCCTCCCGGATCAGGTCGGAGACACGTGGCCGCCGCTTGAACACGACATCTCCCCTTCCCCACGGACTCCAGTCCTACGAGGGTGCCGTAGACCGCTCCCCGATGCACGCGAACCCACTGAAAAGCGCCCTATCTGCAATGCGGCGCAAGACTTGCGAAATCCTGCCAAATCCTCTGACACACGGCAATCCGCCGGGACGCCCGTCCCGGCGGATCAGCGAATCGATCGGAGTATGGGGAGATCAGTTGCCGACGTACGGCACGGCCTCAAGGATCTCGACCGTGTTGGAACGGCCGTTCGGCATCGTGTAGGTCGCCTTCTCGCCGATCTTCTTGCCGTTGATCGCCGCGCCGAGCGGCGACTTGGGCGAGTAGACGTCGATCGGAGCGCCGCTCTCCTCGCGGGAGGCCAGCAGGAAGGCGACCTCCTCGTCATCCCCCTCGAAGCGGACGGTGACGGTCATTCCAGGACCGACCACGCCTTCGGTGCGGGGCGCCTCACCGACCTTGGCGGTGTCCAGGATCTGGTGGAGGTGGAAGATACGGGCCTCCATCTTGCCCTGCTCGTCCTTGGCGGCGTGGTAGCCGCCGTTCTCCTTCAGGTCACCCTCTTCGCGCGCGTCCTCGATCTTCTTGGCGATGTCGACGCGTCCGGGCCCCGAGAGATGCTCGTACTCAGCCTTCAGGCGGTCGTACGCCTCCTGAGTGAGCCAGGTGACGCTCTCGATGCGGGAGTCGGCCACGGGATCTCCTTGCTTCCTCTAGGGGGCTTCGTGCTTCGGGGGTTGCGGTCGGTCGAATTTCGAAAGGCTAACAAGTTAACCCCTCAACCGCCTCCCCAAATGTCTCACTATACGAGATAGCAGTACTGGACATGGCCCGAAGTGGCCGGAGCACTGGTCTCTAGCCGTTCGGTAAGCCGAACATACCCCTCACCAGCCGGAATATTGACCTCCTTGCTGCCGACCTCGACGTGGCTGACGTCGGTGGCCCGCACCCGGCAGAGCGCCGCGCGATCGGATGGTTTGTACACCTCGAAGGTGATCTGCAGAGAATCGCCGCGAGTGGCGTCGAACGCGATGACCTGGTCGATCACTTCCGTGTCGCCCTTCGCCGCCCACATCACGTAACCCCATCCCCCCGCGCACACGGCGCAGAGGATCGCGATCACGGCGTGCACGACGAAGCGCCCCCTGCGCTCCGGGCGGTCGGGAAAGTCGCCCGGGGTGCCGAGGACGGGACCGTCCTGACGGCCCTTCTCGGCTTCGCTGGTGGCCATGACGGAATCTCCCTGCACTACCTCGGTGTTATCCGAGACAATTGTCCCCTGCGGGGGCCTCGCCCTCGCGACCGCCCAAGAGAAACTAACCTCTCCCTAGAGTGACGTAAGCCGAGGGCGCGCGGGACACCCCGTCGAGCGGAGCGGAACATCCGGCCAGGCAGGCCGTCCGCGAGGCGACCGACGATCCGAAGCGCGACCGACATAAGGAGACACCGAGCCCGTGAGTGCACCGCTCAGGCTGATGGCCGTTCACGCTCATCCCGACGACGAGTCGAGCAAGGGCGCCGCCACCATGGCGCGCTACGTGGCGGAGGGTGTGGACGTACTGGTCTGTACGCTCACCGGAGGCGAGCGCGGGTCGATCCTGAACCCCAAGATGGATCGCCCGGAGATTCTCGAGAACATCGGCGAGGTCCGGCGCCTGGAGATGGAGCGCGCCCGCGAGATCCTCGGCGTGCGGCAGCGCTTCATGGGGTTCGTCGACTCCGGCCTGCCCGAGGACGAGAGCGAGCCGCTGCCCGAGGGCTGCTTCGCCCTGCAGCCGCTGGAGATCGCCTCGGAGCCGCTGGTGGCGGCCGTCCGCGAGTTCAGGCCGCACGTGATCCTGACCTACGACGACGACGGCGGCTACCCGCACCCCGACCACATCATGACCAACCGCGTCTCGGTCGAGGCCTTCGAGGCGGCCGGCGACCCCGACCGCTACCCGGGCACCGGCGAGCCCTGGCAGCCCCTGAAGCTCTACTACCAGATGGGCTTCACCAAGGACCGGTTCGAGGCGCTGCACGAGGCGATGAACGCCCGCGGCATCGGCTCCCCGTACGCCGAGTGGATCTCCCGCTGGGAGGACCGCCCGCAGAAGTGGCCGGTGACCACCCGGATCCCCTGCGGCGACTACTTCGAGCTCCGCGACGAGGCGCTGCTCGCGCACGCCACGCAGGTCGACCCGGACGGCTTCTGGTTCGTCTGCCCGCGCGACCTGCAGCGCGAGGTCTGGCCGACCGAGGACTACCACCTGGCCCGATCGCTCGTGGACGTCGAGCTTCCCGAGGACGACCTGTTCACGGGCGTCCACACGGAGGTCCCCGCGGACACGGTCTCGCACGCCTGCCACTGACGCGACCGTGGGGTGGCGGTGGCAAACTTGACATGTGATTGCATTTGACCCCGTCACCAAGGGTGACGTCAGCCCGGGCCTCCTGGGTTTCCTCGTCGTGGCCGCCATGGGGTTCGCCCTCTACATCCTGGTCAAGTCGATGAGGAAGCAGATCTCCAGGATCGAGGTCCCCTCGGAGGCCGAGCTGAGGGAGCGGAACGGTACCAACACCACCACGACGCCGACCGCTCCCTGACCCCACCGGCCTCGCGCACTCCCCCCGGCCCGCCCGGGGTGGTCTGCCCATGTCGCCGGACCCACGGCCCGACCGGCTATCGCGCGACACGCGCGGGAGACGGAACCGGCCGGGCCGAAACCCCGAGAACGAGCGAGGACGAGCATGGCCGACGACATCGAGGTCTCCGACAACCCCGGGGCCTCCCGCTTCGAGATCCTGCTGAACGGCGAGGTCGCCGGGTTCGCCGCGTACCGCCTGCGCGCCGAGAAGATCATTTTCACCCACACCGAGATCCTCCCCGAGCACGAGGGCAAGGGCCTGGGCGGCAGGCTGGCCTCCGCGGCCCTCGACGCGAGCCGCTCGTCCGGCCGCTCGGTCGTGCCGCTCTGCCCGTTCGTCGCCCGCTACATCCGACGCCACCCCGAATACAAGGATCTGGTGCCCGAGGGCTACCTCGACCTCCTCGACGAGGAGGCCTGACCCCGCGGCTCCCGCCGGAGCCGCGCGGGAGGCCCGCAGGAGGGCCTGAAGGCTCCCCTGAGCCGTACCGGAGCGCCCGTCAGTCGCCGAGGGTGTCGGTCGAGGACCAGGCCCGCTCCAGCGCCTTGGGCAGCCCCCATCGGCCCAGCGAGGTGAGCACCTCGGTCCTGTCGACGATCCCGAGGCACGCCCAGAGCGGGGTGACCGAGCTGAAGAGCGTCTCGGCCGCCTCCAGGTCCTCCGGCTCGTCCAGATCGACGTCGATGTCCTCCGACTCGGCGATGAGCCTGGCGATCCGCTCGGGCGACGCCAGCACCCCGGGGCCGCGCCTGGCCAGGGCGGCGACCACGGCCAGCCAGTCGGCGTGGTGGATCGCGCACAGGGCGGCCAGCACCGAGTCCTCGTGGCTGAGCTCCCCGTCCAGGTCGGAGAAGATCTCCATCCGGTCCTCCTCGTCGGGCAGGTCGGAGATCGGTCCCGCGATGCCCGCCGTGACGGTCAGCCAGAGCTCCTCGTCGTCGGCCGGCAGCGGCTCCCCCTCGTACCCGGCGCAGGCCCGCAGCACGTTGCCGGGATAGCCGGGCCTGCCCAGCACCTCGCGCAGCCGGGTGGCCGCGGCCCGCAGCTCCCTGACGGGCCGCTCGGGGGCGGGCAGCTCGGCCAGGATGCGCCGCAGCTCGCCCAGGGCGAACGCCTCCTCCTCGTCCCAGGCGGCGAACAGCTCCTCGTCCTGCTCGTCGGAGACCGCGGTCCCCGGCACCCGCCCGTCGGGCAGCGGGCCGGTGAGCCAGCGCTCCTGGAGGTCCGCGTACGCCTCCCTGGCCCCCTCGTCACCCCGGGCGAGCGCGTCCGGGTCGACCTCCCCCGCGGCGACCCGCTCCTCCAGGTAGGCGACCAGCCCTCGGAACATCTCCTCGCCGACCGGCCCCCGCTCGTCCTCCTCCGGCCAGACGAAGAAGCTCGGGGTGAGCAGGAGCGGCTCGGTGCCCGTGGACTCCATCCAGCGCTGCACGTCCCCCACGGTCGCGGCGCCGGACTCGATCGCGCCGAGCGTCGCCTTGGCGGAGTCCCAGAAGGGCGCCGACAGCGGGTTGCCCGCCGCCAGCATCGCCCGCCTCAGATCGGGCAGCGCCACCAGGGCCACCCCGGACGGCACGGCGAGCAACGCGCGGGCAACATCACGCCGGGTCAGCTCGGAGGCCGCCCTTCCGGCGTGCACACAGACGAAGTCGAGATCCACGCCCAGTGAGCCTACGCCCGAAGCGCGGCGAACACACCTTCCCGCCCGGTGTCACCTCCCGCACCTGAGACAACGGGGGTCGTCCGAAACCGGCACCGCCCGCCGCCGGCGCTCAGGGAAGGGGACGGGGGAGAGCGGACGCGGTCGCCGGGGCGGGCGCCGCCCGCGCTCGCGGCCTCGCCCCTCACCCGGTTTAGTGTGAGAGGGATCGTGTGGGAAGAACCGCGACGCGCGACCTCCGCGCACCTCACGAGGAGAACGCACGCACCGCGTACGCAGGAAAGGTCTTGATGAACCGCTTGAAGGACGCGACGAGCCCCTATCTGCTGCAGCACGCGGACAATCCCGTCGACTGGTTCGAATGGGGCGAGGAGGCGTTCGCCGAGGCCGCCCGGCGGAACGTCCCGCTGCTGATCAGCGTCGGCTACTCCGCGTGCCACTGGTGCCACGTGATGGCCCACGAGTCCTTCGAGGACCGGGCCACGGCCGCGCTGATGAACGAGCACTTCGTCAACGTGAAGGTCGACCGTGAGGAGCGGCCGGACGTCGACGCGGTGTACATGGCGGCCACCCAGGCCATGACCGGTCAGGGCGGGTGGCCGATGACGGTCTTCGCCACCCCGGAGGGCCACCCCTTCTACACCGGCACCTACTTCCCCAGGCAGCAGTTCCAGCGGCTGCTCGCCGGGGTGTCGAACACCTGGGCCGGCGAGCGGGAGGCCGTACTGGAGCAGGGCTCGAAGATCGTGGAGGCGCTGAACGAGCGGTCGGCGCTGCCGTCCGGGCCGCTGCCCACCCCGGACACGCTCACGCGGGCCGTGCACAGCCTGGCCGAGTCCTTCGACCCGGTCCGCGGCGGCTTCGGCGGGGCGCCCAAGTTCCCGCCGTCGATGGCCCTGGAGTTCCTGCTGCGCTACGGCGCGGCGGCCACGGAGGGTGCGGAGGGTGCGGAGGGTGCGGAGCGGCGGGCGACCGCCGCCGCGGCGACGTCCATGGCCGGGCGGACGCTGGAGGCCATGGCCCGGGGCGGCATCTACGACCAGCTCGCCGGAGGGTTCGCCCGCTACAGCGTGGACGCCGACTGGGTGGTCCCGCACTTCGAGAAGATGCTCTACGACAACGCCCTGCTCCTGCGGGTCTACGCGCACTGGTGGCGCTCCACCGGCTCCGCCCTGGGCAGGCGGGTGGCGCTGGAGACGGCCGACTGGCTGCTGGCCGAGATGCGCACCCCGGAGGGGGGCTTCGCCTCCGCCCTGGACGCCGACAGCGAGGGCGTGGAGGGCAAGTTCTACGCCTGGACCCGCGAGGAGCTCCGCGAGGTCCTCGGCGAGGAGGACGGGCTCTGGGCGATCGAGCTGTTCGAGGTGACCGGGACGTTCGAGCACGGCACCTCGGTGCTGCAGCTCCTCGCCGACCCCGATCCCGGCGAGGCCGAGCGGTTCGCCCGGGTGCGCTCCGCGCTGCTGGCCGCGCGGGCCCGCCGGGTGCGGCCGGGACGGGACGACAAGGTGGTGGCCGCCTGGAACGGCCTGGCCGTCGCCGCCCTCGCGGAGACCGGCGCCCTGTTCGAGCGGCCGGACCTCGTCGAGGCGGCGCGCGAGGCGGCCGTGCTGGTCGACGAGCTCCACCTGGACGGCGACCGGCTGCTGCGCACCTCCCGCGACGGCAGGCCCGGCACCAACGCCGGGGTCCTGGAGGACTACGGCGACCTCGCCGAAGGCCTGCTCGCCCTGTACGGGGTGACCGGGGAGGTCCGCTGGTTCCGGCGGGCCGAGGTGCTGCTCGACACCGTCCTGGAGCGGTTCTCCGACGGCTCCGGCGGGTTCTACGACACCGCCGACGACGCCGAGCCGCTCTTCCAGCGCCCACGGGACGCGACCGACAACGCCACCCCGTCCGGCCAGTTCGCCGCCGCGGGCGCGCTGCTCTCGTACGCCGCGCTGACCGGCTCGGCCCGGCACCGCGAGGCGGCCGAGGCGGCCCTGGGCACGGTCACCGTGCTGGCCGACAGGCACGCGCGGTTCGCCGGGTGGGGGCTGGCCGCGGCCCAGGCGGCGGTGTCCGGTCCGATCGAGGTCGCGGTCGTGGGCCCGGCGGGCGATCCGGCGACGGCCGCCCTGCACAGGACCGCCCTGCTGTCACCCCTGCCGGGCCTGGTCCTGGCGCTCGGCGAGCCCGGCCCCGCCACCGGCTCCGATGCGGGCTCCGGCCCAGGTTCCGGCTCCGGCTCCGGCTCCGGGGAGGTTCCGCTCCTGGCCGGCCGGGGTCTGGTGGGCGGCGAGCCCGCGGCCTACGTGTGCCGCGGCTTCACCTGCAGGATGCCCGTCACCACCCCCGCGGCCCTGCGCGCCGAACTGGCGGGCGAGGCGTAACGGACGGGGTCGCCGAGCCGGTCACCGCCGCCCGCGTGACCGCGCCCGTCCCCCCGTCAGTTGCCCTGAACGGGGTCGCCAAGCCGGTGGCCCAGGCCGTCGACACCGAGGTCGCCACCGCCCCTGTCGCTCCTGTCGCCCGCGCCGCCATCACCACCGCGCCCGCCGGGATCCTCCTCCTGGGGTGGCCCGGGGGTGTCGTCGGGACCGCCCGGTCCCCCGTCGGCGTCCTCGGGGGCCGCGGTCTGGTCGGGACCCGGGGTCTCCTGGCCGGGGGTGGCGCTCTGGTCGGGACCGGGGGTGGCCGGCTCGTCGGGGCCGGGCGTGGCCGTTTCCTGGCCGTCGCCCTGCTCGTCGCCGGAGCTGTAGTCGTACGGGGAGTAGCCGTAGTTGGACGGCTCCTTGAACTCCTTGACCGGCTTGCCCTCCATCGCCTCGACCATGAAGGCCCGCCAGATCTGCGCGGGGTAGGAACCGCCGTACAGGGCGCTGCCGTTCACCGTCACCGGCTTGTTGTCGTCGCGGAACATGTCGACCGCCACGGCCAGCTGCGGGGTGAACCCGGCGAACCACACGGCTGCGGACTCGTCGGTGGTGCCCGTCTTGCCCGCCACGGGACGGTCGTAGAGGCGGGCACCGGAGCCGGTGCCCGCCTCGACGACCTGGCTCAGCGCATAGGTGGCGTCGATGGCGGCCTGCTCGCCGAAGGCGCGCCTCCCCTTGGTGGAGCTCTTGACGACCTCGCCCTCGGCGTCGGTGACCAAGCGGATCACGTGGGCCTCGCGGTGGACGCCCTCGGCGGCGAAGGCGGCGAAGCCGGAGGCGTTCTGGACGGCGCTCACCGAGGCCACGCCGAGCGGGAGCGTGGCGGCGCCCCGGTGCGGGTCGAGCTGCTTGCCGGGGATCCCGACCTCCTCGGCGACCTTGACGACCTTGTTCAGGCCGACCTTCTGGCCGAGGTCGACGAACGCGGTGTTCACCGAGCTCTGGGTGGCCTTGACGAGGTTGACCTCGCCGTAGGAGTAGTCGCCCGAGTTGGGGATGTCGGCGGAGGCGATCCGCAGCGGGGAGTTGCCGTCGACCCTGGTATCGAGGCCGAAGCCGTTGTCCAGGGCCGCGGCCAGCGTGTAGGCCTTGAACGTCGATCCGGCCTGCACCTTGGCCGAGAAGGAGTTGTCGAACTTGTTGGCGGTGTAGCTGCGGCCGCCGTAGAAGGCCACCACCTCACCGGTGGCGGGGTCGACGGCGGCGAGCCCGGTGCGGACCTTCTTGGGGGTGTCGTCCGGCAGGACCGAGGTGACGGCGCGCTCGGCGGCGGCCATCAGGTTCTTGTCGAAGGTCGAGACGATCTTCAGTCCGCCCTGGTTGATGACCTCGTCGGTGTAGCCCCTGCTCTTGAGCTCGGCCGTCACCTGGTCGAGCATGTAGCCCTCCTGCCCCGTGAGGGCGAAGATCGCCTTGGGCTTGCGGAGGCTGGGGAAGGTCACCGTGGCGGCCTGCTGGGAGGTGATGGCCCCGGTGTCCACCATCCCGTCGATCACCGACCGCCAGCGGTCCCTGGCCGCGGAGAGGTCGGGGCCTCGCGGGTCGGCGAACCTGGAGGGCTGCTGGATCACCGCGGCGAGGTAGGCGCCCTCGGCGAGGCTCAGCTTGCTCACGTCCTTGCCGAAGTAGGCTCCGGCCGCCGCCTGGACCCCGTCGGCGCCCCGGCCGAAGTAGATCGTGTTGAGATACTGCTCCAGCACCCAGTCCTTCGACTTCGACTGGTCCACCTTCAAGGAGATCATGACCTCCTTGAGTTTCCGGATTATGGAACGTTCCTGGCTGAGGCCGCTGTAGTAGTTGCGGACCATCTGCTGGGTGATCGTGGAGCCGCCCTGCAGCTGCTGGCCGCTGACCGTGGACCACATGGCGCGGAAGGTGCCGGAGAGGGAGACGCCCTGGTCCTCGTAGAAGGAGCGGTTCTCCGCCGCGATGACCGCGTTGCGCAGGCTCAGCGGCACCTTGTCGAGGGCCACGCTCTTGCGGTTGACACCCTGTCTGGCCAGCACGGTCTTGCCGTCACGGTAGTAGATCACCGAACCCTGCGCGGTGGCCCTCGGCTGCGTGCTGTCGGGAATGGGGGTGATCGCCCACACCACCCCGAGCAGGCCGATCGCCGAGATGATCCCGACGCCGAAGACGATGAGTGTGATCCTCAGGAACTTCCTCCTGAGACTGCTCGTCCCGCCCTTTAACACGCGTGACCCCCCGATAGGACCCGCCGCTGACCCCCGACGGTTGCGGACCGTTAAGGGTAAACGATGGATAACGGTGTCTGGCCCCTGCTTGGCATGGTACGGCTAGCCCTTCCCCTTGCGCGGGACATCGGCCACCAAAGGCAGAACACGGTATGGCACAGGGGTGTCCAAGGCGATCACCGACGAGGTTCTGACCACGCCCCGGACGTCAACGATCAGGTCAATTACCCGCTGCAGGTCGGCATTGCTGCGCGCCACCACCCGGCAGTGCATGTCGTCGCCGCCGGTGATGGTGTGCACCTCCAGCACCTCGGGGATGGCGGCGAGCTGGTCGGCGACCGGATCGTACCCGCTGACCTGGCGGATCTGCAGGGTCACGAACGCGGTCACGTCGTAGCCGAGCGCCGCCGGGTCGACGTCGGGGCCGAACCCGGTGACCACCCCCCGGGAGGTCAGCCGGTCGAGGCGCGCCTGCACGGTCCCCCTGGCCACCCCGAGCCGCCGCGAGCACTCCAGCACCCCGAGCCGGGGCTCCGCCGCCAGCAGGGCGATGAGCCGGGCGTCGAGCTGGTCGATCGTCATGATGTACAGATACTCCGCGATGATCGGTGAGTAGGTGTGCATGTTGTGCAGTCTTTGAAGACACTGTTGCACAAACAGCCCAGAAAAACAGACAGTATTCGCATGAGCGACATCTTTCCTGTGAACGGTATGGACTGCGTGGTCTTCGCGGTGGGCAACGCCAAGCAGGCCGCCCACTACTACTCCAGCGCGTTCGGCATGCGGCTCGTGGCCTACCGGGGCCCGGAGAACGGCAGCCGGGACGAGGTGGCGTACGTCCTCACCTCGGGCTCCGCCAGGTTCGAGTTCCGGGGAGCGGTGCGCCCCGGCACCGGGGTCGCCCGCCACGTGGCCGAGCACGGCGACGGCGTGATCGACCTCGCCATCGAGGTCCCCGACGTGGAGGCCGCCTACGCCCACGCGCTCGCCCGGGGCGCGCGGGGGCTGGCGGAGCCGCACGTCATGGAGGACGACCACGGCAAGGTGGTGACGGCGGCGATCGCGACCTACGGCGAGACCCGGCACACCCTGGTCGACAGGTCCAACTACAGCGGCCCGTACCTGCCCGGCTACATCGCGGCGAAGCCCCTGGTGGCGGCCCCCGACGTACGCAACGGCCGGCTGTTCCAGGCCGTCGACCACTGCGTCGGCAACGTGGAGCTCGGCAAGATGGACGAGTGGGTGGAGTTCTACAGGCGGGTCATGGGCTTCACCAACATGGCGGAGTTCGTCGGCGACGACATCGCCACCGAGTACTCGGCGCTGATGTCCAAGGTGGTCGCGGACGGCACCCGCAAGGTGAAGTTCCCGCTCAACGAGCCGGCGATCTCCAAGAAGAAGTCGCAGATCGACGAGTACCTGGAGTTCTACGGCGGCCCCGGCGTGCAGCACATCGCGCTGGCCACCAACGACATCCTCAGCACCGTCGACCACATGCGCGAGGCCGGTGTGAGCTTCCTGGACACCCCCGCCTCCTACTACGACGACCCCGAGCTGCGCGCCCGCATCGGCGAGGTCCGCGCGCCGATCGAGGAGCTGAAGAAGCGCGGGATCCTGGTCGACAGGGACGAGGACGGCTACCTGCTGCAGATCTTCACCAAGCCGGTGCAGGACCGTCCGACGGTGTTCTTCGAGCTGATCGAGCGGCACGGCTCGCTCGGTTTCGGCAAGGGCAACTTCAAGGCGCTCTTCGAGGCGATCGAGCGCGAGCAGGACCTGCGGGGCAACCTGTGACCGAGGACCGGCTCGGGGGCAACCCATAACCGCCCTTGGCTTTGCGGTGGCGGCCTTGTGGTGATCACCCTTGAATGGGATCAGCAGCGCCACCGCCGGACGACCGGGGATCGGACCCGTGGTCCGATCCCGCACCGCCCGGACCGGGCTGCGAAGGTCCGGGCCCCGGCCCCGGCCACGCACCTGACCCCGGCCCCGATCCCCGGCCCGGCCACGGACCGAGCCCCGGTCCCGGCCATGAGCCTGCCCCCGGCCCGGGTCACGGGCCGGGCCACTGGCCGGGTCACAGGCCAGGTCATGGGCCGGGCCACGGCCCCGTCTTCGGTCACGCGCCCGCGGGGGAGCCGCCGGGCGGTTTTCCCTGGCCGGGCGGCATAAGGCTGGGCGGGCGCTGGCGCCGCCTCTTCGCCGGAATCCTCGACCTTCTCGTCGTCGGACTCATCTCCTCGCCCTTCACCTACCGGACCGTCACCACCGTCACGGGCGCGGAGAGTGGTCTATCGGTGCAGGTACCCTACGCGGAGACTCTCCTGGTGGCGGTCATCGGCTTCCTGTACTACTGGCTGCTGACCGCCTTCTGGAACGGTCAGACGCTCGGCAAGAAGATCTTCCGGTTGCGCGTGGCGGACATCAGCGGCAAGAAGGCCGGTGTCGGGCAGGTCGCGCTCCGTGAACTGGTCACGTGGCTGATGTACTCCACCTGCTGCCTGGGCTGGATAGATGTGGCTTTCATCCTTTTCCATCCACGCAAGCAGGCCGTACACGACATCGCGGCCAGGACGCTTGTCATAGACGCCTGATCGGCGCAGGTCAGTCGCGTAGTGTGCCATTTCACGGGCTCGGCCGTCCGGCCGGGAAAGGGGCTTTAACGTATGGCGTCCAAACGGCTGGCCACCACGGCGACCGCCGCTCTTCTCAGCACGCTCGGGACCGTCGGCACGGTCGCCTGCTCGACGTCGAGCGGGGAGAGCGTCCCCGCGGTGAGCTCCGTGAAGCCGGACACCTCCACCGTGAGCCCCTTGAAGCCGGTCGCCTCAGCCTCCGACGTCGTCGCCGGTCACGGAGCCGTACCCGGCGCCCCGGGGATCGGTGACTCCGACTTCCCCACCGACGGCAACGGCGGCTACGACGTCGGCCACTACGGGCTCACGCTGAGCTACGACCCGCCCTCCAAGCACCTGTCGGGAGTGACCCGGATCGAGGCGCGGGCCACCCAGGACCTGGCGAGCTTCAACCTCGACCTCTCCGGCTTCACCGTCAGCCGGATCACCGTGGACGGCAGGCCCGCGAAATTCGACAGGGCCGGGACCGAGCTCAACGTCACCCCGGCCGCGTCCATCCCGAACGCCGCCGCGTTCAGTGTCGAGGTCGCGTACGCCGGCGAGCCCAAACCGGTCCGGGGCTCCTCCAACCTGGGCACGTACGGCTTCATCCCGACCCGGGACGGCGCGTTCGTCACCTGCCAGCCCAACGGCGCCAAGACCTGGTTCCCCGGCAACGACCACCCCTCGGACAAGGCGAGCTACGACTTCGAGGTCACCGTGCCCGCCGGGCTGACCGCCCTGGCCAACGGCGAGCTCGTCGGCACGCCGAAGACGGCCGGGGGCAGGACGACCTTCCGGTGGCGGGAGAGCCATCCGATGGCCAGCTACCTCGCCACCATGACGCTGGGCAAGTTCGAGATGCTCCAGGGCAGGACCCCTGGAGGTCTGAAGAACCTGGCGGCCGTCGACCCGAGGTTCCGCGGCTCGCTGCAGAAGCTGTACGACGTGTCGGGAAGGGTCACCGACTACTGGAGCACGATCTTCGGCCCCTACCCCTTCTCCTCCACCGGAGGCGTGGTCGACGACTTCCCCGCCGGTTACGCGCTGGAGAACCAGACCAAGCCCATGTACGGCGGGTTCGCCCCCGGCGACGACATCATCGCCCACGAGCTGGCCCACCAGTGGTTCGGTGACAGCCTCAGCATCACGCGGTGGAAGGACCTGTGGCTCAACGAGGGCTTCGCGACCTACGCCGAGTGGCTCTGGTCGGAGCACGAGGGTCAGGCCACCGCCGAGCAGCTCTTCCGCAGGCAGTACGGCGCCGGGGCCGACGACCCCATCTGGAGCTACCCTCCCGGTCGGGCCAAGCCGGACGACCTGTTCAACAACTCCGTCTACACCCGGGGCGGCATGACGCTCCACGCGCTCAGGCAGCGGATCGGCGACCCGGCGTTCTTCAGGCTCCTGAAGGAGTGGAACGCCACACACAGGTACGGAAGCGTCACGACCCCGGAGTTCGTCGCGATGGCCGAGAAGATCTCCGGCAAGAAGCTCGGAGCCCTCTTCGACGCCTGGCTGTTCACCGCGAAGAAGCCGACCACCTGGTAGGAAGGCCATCCGGGTAGGAAGGCCGTCCGTCCACCGCCGTGACCGGGCCCGACGACCCGGCGGCGCACCTCCCGCCACCACGGCGGCTCCTCACTCCCCGCCGACTCCCCCCATCGGCTCCTTCGGCGGCTCACCCGGTCGACTCCCCCCGTCGGATGACCCGTCGGCTCACGCGACGATGATCTTGTATCCCTCGACGCGCAGGGAGCCCAGCACCTCCTCGGAGTGCACCGGCCCCTTGGTCTCCAGCTGCAGCTGGACCTCGACCTCCCCAGGGTGCATGCCCAGCCGCTCGTGCACGATGTCGAGCACGTTCGCGCCGAGTTCCGCCAGCCGCGACAGCAGCGCCGCCAGCGCGCCCGGCCGGTCGGAGAGCGGGACCCGCAGGGTGAGATAGCGCCCGGCGGCGGCCAGACCGTGCCGGAGGACCTTGGCCAGCAGCAGCGGGTCGATGTTGCCCCCGGAGAGCACGGCCACCACCGGCGGCTCGAAGACCTGCGGGTGGGCCAGGATCGCGGCCACCCCGGCCACGCCCGCGGGCTCGACGACCTGCTTGGCTCGTTCGAGGCAGAGCACCAATGCCTGGGAGATCTGGCTCTCGGTGACGGTGACGACGCTGTCGACCAGATAGTGGATCAGCTCGAAGGGCAGCTCGCCCGGACGGCCCACCGCGATGCCGTCGGCCATCGTCGAGGCGGGCCTGACCTCCACCGGATGCCCGGCGGACAGCGAAGCCGGGTAGGCGGCGGCCCGCTCGGCCTGGACCCCGACGATCCGCATGCCCGGCCTCAGCGACTTGGCCGCGAGCGCCACCCCGGCCGCCAGCCCACCCCCGCCCAGCGACATCACGATCGTGCCGACCTCGGGCAGCTGGTCCACGATCTCCAGCCCGATCGTGCCCTGCCCGGCGATGACGTCGGGATGGTCGAAGGGGTGGATGAACACGGCCCCGGTCCGGTCCGCGTGCTCCCTCGCCCGCTCCAGCGCGACGTCCACGGTGTCACCCGCGAAGAGCACCTCGGCGCCGTACGACCGGGTCGCGGCCACCTTGGGCAGCGGCGCCCCCCGCGGCATGTAGACCGTCGCCCTGGTCCCGACCAGCCCCGACGCGAGCGCGACCCCCTGCGCGTGGTTGCCCGCGCTCGCCGCGACCACCCCGCGCCGCCGCTCCTCCTCGCTCAGCCCGGCGATCCTGACATACGCCCCCCGGATCTTGAACGAGCCCGAGCGCTGCAGGTGTTCGCACTTGAGGTGGACGGGCCCGCCGATGATCTCGGAGAGCACGTGGGAGTGGATCAGCGGGGTGCGCAGCGCGACGTCCGCCAGCAGCTCACGCGCGGCGACCACGTCGTCGTAGGTCACCTGGGGGTCCGACATGCGGATCATCGTACGGCGCGCGCGCCCACGGTCCCGCCCTGGGTGCGCGACCACCCGGCGGAGCGGGCTTTCCGTACGTCACGCATTGACCATACTTCGCGAGACGAAGTATGGTCCTCCGCATGGCTAAAGGATCATCCACAGTCAGCGAGCCCAGCTATTTCATCCTCGCCTCGCTGCTCGACGGCCCGCTGCACGGGCACGCCATCATCAAACAGACCCTGGAGCTGTCGGAGAACCGGGTGAGGCTGCCGGTCGGCACGCTCTACGGCGCGCTCGACCGGCTCGCCGCCAACGGACTGATCGCGGTCGACCGGGAGGAGGTCGTCGAGGGGCGGCCGAGAAGATACTTCGTCCTCACCGACCAGGGCCGCACCCTGGTCGGCGCCGAGGCCCTGCGAATGCAGCAGGCCGCCTCGGTGGTGACGGCGCGGATCCTCCGTCCGGGATCGGCGTTCTCATGACCGTCGCCGCCACGGACCACCGCACCCGTGCGGAAATCCTGGAACGGCGGTACCGGTGGCTGCTGCGGGCCTACCCCCGCGCCTACCGGAAAGGGCATGGGGGCGAGCTCGTCGCGATACTGCTCGCCACCGCCGAGCCGGGACGGACCGCGCCCTCGGCCCGCGAGTCCCTCGCCCTGGTCATCGGCGGGCTGCGGACGCGGATGATCGGCACCACGGAACGGCCCGGCTGGGCCGACGGGCTCCATCTGGGGATCCTGGCGGTCTCCGTCGCCCAGCTGGCCATGCTGGTGCCGTACACGACGACCATCCCCCTGTGGGTGGGACTGTCGGCACTCGCCGTGATCCTGATCACGCTCGGCCGGGTGCGGGCCGCCCTGCCGGTGGTGACGCTGGTCGCGGTCAAGGTCTGCTCGATCACGCTGGGCCGCACCTGGCTGGACCTGACGGTGTTGCCGGTCGATCCGGACCCGTTCTGGAGCGGCGGGGCGCTCTACGGGGGCGGCGGCCCGGTGGCGCCGATGGTGGGCTACGCGCTGGTCGTGCTGGGCCTGCTGGTGCTGGCCACCCGCGCACCCCGGGTCGGCAGACGCTCCTGGCTCTGGCTTCCGGCGGCCCCGCTGCTCGCCGGGGCGGACCCGGCGGGCCTCGACCTCTCCGAGGGCGCCGGTCCGCACATCGCGGTCAGGATCGGGCTGGAGGTCGGAGCCCTCCTGCTCGCCGTCTGGGCGGGCCATGTGGCCCGCGACCCGCGGTGGGCCGTAGCCTCCGCGATCTATCTGATCCCGGTGTGCGCCGTCTACGCCGAGAACCTGGGCGCGCACGGAGAGAAGGACCTGGCCCACCTGGCGCTGCTCATCCTGCTGACCGGCCTCGCCACCGCCGCGCCCCACCACGCGAGGCGGTACGCCCCACTCTGACCGGGCCGTCCGGCGTGGATCAGGCTGATCACCTTTGACAGAGCCACCCCCGCGAGAGGGCTCCGGACCTTCCCCTCCTCCGCGGGCGCCACCGCCCCGCGGCCATCCCCGCACGCCGAAAGAGGCCAACGATGACACGAGTTCTCACGACCATGCCCGCGGCCGGTCTCCTCCTGCTGCTGCTCTCCGGCTGCGCCGCGGCGGGAGCGCAGAGCACGCAGCCGGCACCCACCGGCGGCCCGCAGGACAGGCGCCATCTGATGGAGACGATGCGCACCGACTGTATGGAGCGGAAGGGCTTCAAGTACGTCCAGAACATCCCCGAACCCCGGAAGATCTCCGCCGACGAGGAGCTGAGATCGGCAGGGGACTACCGGGCGATGATGAAATATCGCGAGAAGTACGGCTTCGGAAGGTTCGCCGACTACATCTATCCCGACGATCCCGAGCTACGTGCCGGAAGCATGAGAAAGCTGATGGCCAGCTCACGCGTGCAGGCGGACATGAGGCTCCAGGGGTCGATGTCCGAGACCCAGCGCGCGCAGTGGGCGGTCGCGAACGACACCTGCTACTCAGAAACGATCAAGGAGCTAACCGGCAGGACGTTCACCGACGAGCATGCCCTGCGGCTGCGGATGGACGAGATCTCCACACGGCTCAGATCAAGCGAGATCGACGGCGACCCAGAGCTCGTCCGGCTCGCCCGCGACTACGGCTCCTGCCTGCGGGACAGGGGCGTCCGGGTCTTCTCCCTCAAGCCGACCGAGATCGAGATGAGCGCCCAGTCGCATTTCGTGGTCGGGCTCGAAGCCGTCGCCCAACGCGACGACAGCATCAGGGCCGGGGTCTACATCCCGGCCTTCTCCGCCGAGGAGGCCGCGCCCTATCTCGCGAGGGAGGTGCAGGCCGCGATCGAGGACCTGGAGTGCGGCAGGGACTTCTACGCCGCCCACCGCCCGAAGGACGACGAGGTCTCGGAGAAGGTCCTGCGAGAGCTGGGCGTGAGCAAGGAACTCC
Source organism: Streptosporangium sp. NBC_01469 (assembly GCF_036227305.1). Classification (NCBI taxonomy): domain Bacteria; kingdom Bacillati; phylum Actinomycetota; class Actinomycetes; order Streptosporangiales; family Streptosporangiaceae; genus Streptosporangium; species Streptosporangium sp. NBC_01469. The sequence continues at coordinate 279,438 of NZ_CP109465.1, forward strand.
TGTGAGGACCTCAACCACTACCCGGCCGCGTTTCCGATCACGGAAAAGGATCCCGACCATGCCACGAGCAACCACGAGCGTGTCCGTGTCCGTGGCCGTTCTCACCCTGGCCGTACTGACCGGATGCGGCGAGGCTCCGACCGGCGGCGCGCTCGCCGCCGGATCCGCGGCCTCGACCTCCGAGCCGCAGGACAAGCGCCGCCTGATGGAGGCGACGCGTGTCGACTGCATGAAGCGCAAAGGCTTCAAATACACGGCGGACGTGCCCGCACCCAGGGTGCCCGTACCGGAAAAAATTCAGGAGCAGACCGGCGAGTACCAGAAGATAAAGCTTTATCGGCACAAATATGGCTTCGGGGTATTCGCGCGCCACCTCTACCCCCAGCTCTACAACGAGCACGGGCTCGACAACCCCAACCAGCCGGTTCTCAGATCCCTGTCGCAGACCCAGCGAGCAGCGTGGGACGCGGCGGACGCGGCCTGCTACGGGACCGCCTTCTCAACACTCACCGGCAAAAAGGCGACCTCGCTGTCCGACGCCTTCACCCAGATCAACAGAAGGTCCGAGCAGCTCGAAGACGATGCCCTCAACGGGGACGCCCAGCTCGTCGAGCTCGCGCGCTCCTTCGGCGAATGCCTCAGCGCCAGAGGCCACAAGATAACCTCGCTCAAACCGACTCAGATCTCCCAGAACGGCCGCCTCAGGTTCGAGGCCGAGTCGGCGAGACTGGGGGCCGCGCAGAACCCGGATACCCGAGGCGCCGACTCCTTTATCCCGCAGCTGACACCCGACCAGGCCGAGCCGTATCTGAAGCGGGAGATCAGTGCGGCGATCGAGGACCTGGAGTGTGGCCGGGACTTCTACGCCCGCTACAACCCCAGGTCCCGGGAGATCAGAGAGAAGGTCGACCAGGAGTTCGGGGTGAAGGACGGGCTGCTGTGACAAGTCTTCTGGTCGGCACCTGAACAAGTCAGCTGTCCACCGCTTCCCGCCCGATTCCACCCGACGGGCATGCCGGGGTGTGAGATCACTCTCTGGCGCGGATCACGTCTTGGAGTTCCGTACGGAACCGGTGGAAGTCCTTCGATGGGCCGGGCGATGATCTCCTAGTCCGGCCCCGGTCCCACGGAGTCGGCCGTACCGAGATCCAATAGAAGGAGACGACCCGATGAGCAGTTATCGCGGGTGGCGTGAAAGCGGCCACCTGGAGCGGGCGATCGAAACCGCGGGCGGGCCGGAGCGGTTCGAGGCGGAGGTCCGGCACTTGGGGGACGAGAACCGGATTCGGCGTCTCACCGAGATCACTGAGACGCGTATCGAGGGCCGGCTCAACCATCAGTATTATGAAAATTGCCTGCCAGGGTATTACTGGCATAGTCGTGAGGCAATCGGTGACGATCCCTCCCGAGCTCTACGAGCGGGGAATCAGAGTCATCCGACCGCGTGACCTCTCCGGCCGATACTCACAGCCCTCCAAGGAGGTCGGTTCGCGCCACGTGACCTCGCCGATCTCGCGGAGCTGGCGGACCGGGGAATGATCGACGCTGAAGCGATCGCGCTGGCGCGGCGTGTCATCGGATGGGCCCCGTCACTCCGTATGTTCTCCTCCGTTCCTTCCGGCACGGCGAGCTCGTGGGAGGTTGATCTCGCCCACCAGCTCGCGGCCCTGCCCGATCCGGACGACTGCCTGGGACGAGTGAGAACCGCGCTCGCCCAAGCTCTTCGCGACTGAACGCCACTGGTCTCCGCAGTCGTCACGAGCCGTCGGCCGGAGCGCGTGAGGAGAAGACCAGGACCGAGGCGGTGAAGCCGTGGACGTGGTTGTGGCCGCCCACCGGGCCCACCTCTCCGGCGGCGAAGAACCCGGCCACCCCGATGGGGCCCAGGGTCTCGCGGACGGCGACGGCGTCGTGGTCGGCGCTGCCGAACATGGCCGAGCCCCGGCCGTTGCAGGAGAACAGCAGGGCGCCGTCCACCCGGCCGAACTCCTCGCGGTGCGCGTCCAGCAGTTCGTACAGGTCCTCGTCGGCGGTGGCGGCGTCGCGGACCTGGAAGCGGACGGTGCGGCCGATCTCGACGACGTCGCCGATGGCCACGGCCTCCCGCTCTGGGTCGATGCCGAGCACGCCCCGGATCAGGAAGTCGCCGCGCTCGTGCTTCTCGGCGTACTCGTCCATGGCGATGCCGATCTGCAGGCCCGAGGCGACCAGGTCGCGGTCGTCCTCGTCCAGGGCGCTGACGATCTCCTCCAGCCGCGCCAGGGCGGGCTGCCCGGCGAGTTCGAGCAGGAGGTTGTCCTCGACGGAGGTGACGGCCATCGTCGGGCCGATCGGGCGGCAGCCCTGGCTGACCACGGTGCTGACGTTGAGGGCACCGCTGAGCAGCACCCCGACGGCTCCCTCGGTGTGGATCTCCCCGTTGACGAACAGCCGGACCGCGCCGCGGCCCTGGATCGCGTTGGCCAGGCCGCCGATCAGGGGAAGGTTCCCCATGACCTCCTCGGAGCGCTCGACGAAGCCGTCGGTGGGGAAGCTGTAGGGGTCGGCGAGCAGGATGGCCGCGTGGTCGTCGGGGGCGCGGTCGGGCAGGCCGACCACGACGAAGCGGTCGCCGGTCCTCAGCGTGTCGAGCGCGAAGGTCGTCAGCCGGGCCCCGCCGAGGGAGGCGGCCCAGGCGCTCACCGCGGGGGTGACCTCGACCCCCTGCCCGTCGCCGATGACCCCGGTGGCGCTGCACCCGACGACGGCGGCGCCGGGGGCCATGCTCATCGCGCGCAGCCCGGCGCGGGAGACGTCGTCGGGATCGTCCCCGCAGATGAAGAAGCAGAGCAGGTCGGCCGGTCCGGACAGGCCGGACAGGGCTTGGCGCACCGCGGCCTCGGCCGCGGAGACCAGATCGGACCCCACCGCGAGGCCGTCGGCGAAACGGCTCGTCATCAGCGCCACTCGTCTCGCCTCTCCTTCTTGTCCCTTGCCCGGTGGCTCGCCGGGGAGCGTCCGAAGCTCGCCCTGAAGCCCTGAAGTCTGTCGTGAACTGCCGTGAACTGCCGTGAACCGAGGCCGTGAGGCCCGTCAGCGCCGCGAAACCGCGGGCGCCGGAGATCCCACGTGGCGGCCCCTTCCGAGATCGCCCCGGCTCCCCGATCCGGGAGCCGCCCGATGCCTTGTCTTGGAGCGATTCTCCCCACTGCCGAGACAAGCACTCGTGTTGACCGCCCGCAATAGTCAAGATCCGAAAGAGGGATGAGAGTGCCGGATCGGGCGTTGTGGACGTAGGCTCGACCCCGTGCCTCAAATCCCAGAGCCACGTACTCTGCGCGAGCTTCGCGCGAGCGGCCATATTCACCGTACGGTAAAGGCCGAGATCCGTGAGAATCTCCTGACCCGCCTGCGGGCGGGGGAGCCGCGGTTCCCCGGCATCGTGGGCTTCGACGACACCGTCCTGCCATACCTGGAGCGAGCGCTGCTCGCCGGGCACGACCTGGTCCTGCTCGGTGAGCGGGGTCAGGGCAAGACCCGGCTGATCCGCACCGTGACCGGGCTCCTCGACGAGTGGACCCCCGTCGTCGAGGGCTGTGAGATCAACGACCATCCCTACGAACCCTCGTGCGTCCGCTGCCGCCGCCTGGCCGGCGAGGCGGGCGAGGAGCTGCCGATCTCCTGGAAGCACCGGGACGAGCGGTACGGCGAGAAGCTCGCCACCCCCGACACCTCCGTCGGCGACCTGATCGGCGACATCGACCCGATCAAGATCGCCGAGGGGCGCACGCTCGGCGACCCGGAGACCGTCCACTACGGCCTGGTCCCCAGGAGCAACCGCGGGGTGTTCTCCGTCAACGAGCTGCCCGACCTGGCCGAGCGCATCCAGGTCTCGCTGCTCAACGTGCTGGAGGAGCGCGACATCCAGGTCAGGGGCTACAACCTGCGCCTGCCCCTGGACATACTGCTGATCGCCAGCGCCAACCCCGAGGACTACACCAACCGCGGCCGGATCATCACCCCGCTGAAGGACCGCTTCGGCGCCGAGATCCGCACCCACTACCCGCTGTCGATCGAGACCGAGCTGGTCCTGATCCGTCAGGAGGCCGCGCTCGACCAGGTGGGCGCCGACCTGCCCGACCACCTGATCGAGGTGATCGCCCGCTTCACCCGGCTGGTCCGCGAGTCCACCGCGGTGGACGCGCGCTCGGGCGTCTCGGCCCGCTTCTCCATCGCCGCCGCCGAGACCGCGGCGGCCTCCGCCGTACGGCGGGCGGCGCTGACCGGCGAGGACCACGCGGTGGCCAGGGTCGCCGACCTGCCGGGAATCGTGCACACGCTGCGCGGCAAGGTGGAGTTCGAGGTCAGCGAGGAGGGCCGGGAGACCGAGGTGCTCTCGCACCTGCTGCGCAGGGCGGTGGCCGAGACGTTCCGCGGCACGATCGGCGGCACCGACCTGAACCCGCTGCTGGAGAGGTTCTCCGAGGGCGTCCAGGTCGAGTCGGGGGTGGCGGTCCCCGCGGCCGAGCTGCTGCGCAGGATCGGCCCCGTTCCGGGGCTGGCAAGGATCATGTCCCAGCTCGGCATCGGCGACGAGTCCCCCGGGCACGCCGCCGCCGCGCTGGAATTCGCCATGGAGGGCCTTTACCTCCTGCGCCGGCTGTCCAAGGACGAGGTGGACGGCACGACGGTTTACCGCACCTGAGGTGTCTGCATGAGCTATCGCTATGGCGAATACCGGGACGGGCCCGACCCGCTCGCCCCGCCGTACGACGTCCGTTCGGCGCTGGACCGGATGGGCGACGCGATCCTGTCCGGCTCCAATCCCGCGCACGCCCTGCGCGACCTGCTCAAGGAGGGCCTGCCGGGCGCGCGGGACCGTCGTGGCCTTGAGGATCTTCTCCGCGAGGTGCGGCGGCGCCGCCGCGAGGTGCGCGAGCGCGGCCGTCTCGACGGCACGCTGGAGCGGGCCAGGGCGCTGCTGGACAAGGCGATCGGCCAGGAGCGGGCCGAGCTGTTCCCCGACCCCTCGGACGAGGCCAGGCTGCGCGAGGCGGAGCTGGCCGCCCTCCCCGACGACACCGCGAGCGCCATCCGGGAGCTGGGCACCTATCAGTGGCGCTCGGCCGCCGCCCAGCGGACCTTCGAGGAGCTGCGCGACCTGCTGCGCAGGGAGGTGCTCGACAGCCAGTTCCGCGGCATGCGGCAGTCTCTGGCCAACCCCGACCCGGCCGCCATGGAGCGGGTCAGGGAGATGATGTCCGATCTGAACGACATGCTCGACCGGGATTCCCGGGGTGAGCACACCCAAGCCGACTTCGAGCAGTTCATGTCGAAATATGGGGACATGTTCCCGGAGTCGCCGCGGAACCTGGAGGAGCTGGTCGACACCCTGGCCCGGCGGGCCGCGGCCACCCAGCGCCTGCTGGCCTCCCTGACCCCGGCCCAGCGTGAGGAGCTCGACCAGCTGATCGAGCAGACCCTCCGGCAGGCCGGGCTGGACGAGCAGATGCGCCGCCTGGGCGAGTCCCTCTACGCCCGCCGCCCCGACCTGGCCTGGAACACCCCGGAGCGACTGAGCGGCGATGAGCCGATGGGAATGTCCGACGCCGTGGGCGCCCTGGACGAGCTCGCCGACCTGACCCAGCTGGAGGCCGCGCTCCGCCAGGACTACCCCGGCGCCCGGATGGACGACATCGACGAGGCGGCGATCCGGCGCGCCCTGGGCCGGTCGGCCGTCGACGACCTGGAGGCGCTCAAGCAGGTCGAGCGCGAGCTGGAGCAGCAGGGCTACCTCCTCCGCCGGCGCGGCAAGCTGGAGCTCACCCCCAAGGCCGTACGGCGCCTGGGGGAGACCGCGCTGCGCCGCGTCTTCGCCTCCCTGGAGAGCGGGCGCCGCGGCGACCACGACCAGGTGGACGCGGGCTCGGCCGGTGAGCTCACCGGCTCCTCACGGCCCTGGCGGTTCGGCGACGAGCAGCCGATCGACGTGGTCCGTACGGTGATCAACGGGGTCCGGCGCGCCGGGATCGGCGGCGCGGTGACCCTGTCCGTCGACGACTTCGAGGTGGCCGAGACCGAGCGGCGCACGGCGGCCGCGGTGTGCCTGCTGGTCGACCTCTCCTACTCGATGGCGCTGCGCGGCACCTGGGCCGCCGCCAAGCAGACGGCGATGGCGCTGCAGGCGCTGGTGGCCTCGAAGTTCCCCCAGGACTCGGTGCAGATCATCGGCTTCTCCAACTACGCCCGGGTGCTGCAGCCCGACGAGCTGGCGGGCCTGGAGTGGGACATGGTCCAGGGGACGAACCTGCACCACGCCCTGCTGATCGCCGGACGCCACCTGGACCGCCACCCCGACTTCGAGCCGGTCGTGCTCGTGGTCACCGACGGTGAGCCCACCGCCCACCTGCGGCGCAACGGCTCGGCGGCCTTCGAGTGGCCGCCGACCCAGGAGACGCTGGAGCTGACCCTCGCCGAGGTCGACAAGATGACCCGGCGCAGGGCGACGCTCAACGTCTTCATGCTGGCCGACGACGAGCGCCTGAAGGAGTTCGTGAACGAGGTCGGGCGGCGCAACGGCGGCCGGGTCTTCTCCCCCGGCGCCGACCGCCTGGGAGAGTACGTCGTGAGCGACTTCCTGCGGGCCCGCCGCACCCGCTGAGTCTGAGCCCCCTGCGGGCCTCAGGCGCCGACGTAGGCGACGTAGCCGTCGAGCGCCAGATCGAAGCCGTCGCGATAGTGGCGGTAGGAGCGGTAGCAGGGCCGCCACGCCGTGCTGTTGCCGACGCCCGCGCGGGCGTCGGCGATCGCGGAGGGGACCCGCTCCGGGGAGGGCAGGAGGCCGCCGCCCAGATAGCGGTCGTCGGTGAGAACCGTGGGGGTGGCGGGGTCGCCGCTCGCGTAGCGGCCACGGCGCCAGCCGCTCTCCTCGTCCCAGACGAGCGCGTCACCGCCGGTCAGGCGGATGGTGACGGTGCGCGGGTCGCAGGGGCCCTGCCACCAGCTCTCGACCTGGTCACCCAGCGCCCCGACGACGAGGCCGACGTAGTGGCACGGCTGGTCCCGCCACTCCTCGGTATACGGCTCAACATGTTTGACACCCACGGGGGCACTCCCTTGTGCCGTCTTACTCTGTTCGATGGAACGCCCACCCGGCACGACCACGGCTTCACCGCCGCCGGTCTCATCACACGGGAACGAGCTCGCCCACGATCCTACTAACCTCCCGGGCGTGCTCTGAGCGGAATGCGAAGATCGACAATCTCGTACGGTCGATATCGCCCCTTGCCCAAACCGTGACCCCTCCGTAACAACCGTGTTGAAACAAGACCCGTCTACCCAGTAAAGGAAAAACACGTTCCCGAAGGGAGAGGAAGTGAGCCCGATGCTCGCGGGAATTCTCGTGGCGCTGATGCTCATCGTCTGCGTCTGTTTCGAGTTGTGCATGATGCCGCACACCCGCGACAGGCACGACACCGTCGAAGGCGAGTGAGCCGACCCTGTCTTGAACGGCGGCGACATCCGGGAAATGCTTGTTCCCCACGCCCCGGAGGGCTCCATGTGGATAATGGCCACGACAGTCGGCGCGATCGTCGTCGCGGGCTTTCTGATCGTCCTTGTGGCCGTCGTGATCAGCATTCACGTCGAGGACGGGCGTTTCACGATCACCGGTGACGCGCCCGGCAGGGCCACCGCGAGAACGCGCAGGCTGCTCGGGCTGAAGGTCGACCACAGCACCTGCAGGAAAGCGAAGGATCCGGAGCACGCCTGCCCGCTGTGCCGGAATGTCCTTCAAACGATCATTAAGGAAGACCCCGCCGGCGAGTGACACCGCGCGAGCCGTACCCAGACGAGATCATCGGATACTAATGTCTGGCGCATGACAGACCTGCTGCTCTGGCTGCACATCGGTTTTGCGATCTTCGCCCTGGGGCCGATCACCGCCGCCACGATGTCCACTCCCAGATTCATCCGCGCCAAGAACGTCGACGTCCTGCGCTATCTGCACAAGACCACGCGCATCTATGGTTTCGCGTCCGTCGGGGTCTTCCTGTTCGGGCTGTTGCTGGGCCGCGAATTCCTCGGAAAGCCGTATCTGTCGGTATCCATGACGCTTTTCATCGTCGCGGCGGTGCTGCTGGTCATGGTGGACCGGGACCAGAGCACCGCCATCCGGGTTCTCACCAGCGAGAGCCCGGACGACGACGCCAAGGTGCAGGTCGGCCGGATCGCCGCGCTCTCCGGCGTGATCGTGCTGATCTGGGTGGTCATCCTGGCGCTGATGGTCTGGGGCAACCCGACCTGAGCCGCCCGGCGGCCCGGCCTGACTCCGTCGTGCCCCGCGTGAACCCACCGCACCCGGCCGAACCCGACGCGGCCCGTCTGAACCCATGGCGGCCCGGACACGCTCGTGGCGACGGCCCGCCCGGAGCCCGCGTTCCCCTCCCCGCGCCTCCCTGTGCCCGCTCCTACCCCAGCGCCTGGGTGAGGTCGGCCAGCAGGTCGTCGATCGACTCGATGCCGACCGACAGGCGTACCAGGTCGCCGGGAACCTCCAGCGGCGAGCCCGCCACGGAGGCGTGGGTCATCCGGCCGGGGTGCTCGATCAGCGACTCCACGCCGCCGAGCGACTCGCCCAGGGTGAACAGCTTGGTCCTGTTGCACAGCTCGACGGCCTCGGCCTCCCCTCCGGCCATCCGGAAGGAGACCATCCCCCCGAAACGCCTCATCTGCTTGGCCGCCACCTCGTGGCCCGGGTGGTCGGCCAGGCCCGGATAGAGCACCGAGGTCACCCGCGGATGGGCGAGCAGCAGGTCCACCACCCGCTCGGCGTTCTCGCAGTGGCGGTCCATCCGCACCCCGAGCGTCTTGAGGCCGCGCAGTGTCAGCCAGGCGTCGAACGGCCCGGCCACCGCGCCCATCGCGTTCTGGTGGTAGGCGAGCTCCTCGCCCACTCCGGCGTCCCGCGCGACGAGCGCGCCGCCGACCACGTCGGAGTGGCCGCCCACGTACTTGGTGGTGGAGTGCACGACGATGTCCGCACCCAGTGCCAGCGGCTGCTGCAGGTACGGGGAGGCGAAGGTGTTGTCCACCACCAGCAGCGCGCCGCACTCGGTCGCGATCTGGGCCAGGGCCGCGATGTCCGCGATGCCGAGCAGCGGGTTGGTGGGCGTCTCCACCCAGATCATCTTGGTCTTCTGGGTCACGGCGGCCAGCACCGCCGTCAGGTCGCCCAGCGGCACCGGGTCGTAGTGCAGCCCCCAGCGCTCGTGGACCTTCGCGAACAGACGGTAGGTGCCGCCGTAGGCGTCGTTCGGGATGATCACGTGGTCACCCGGCTTGCAGATCGCGCGGAGCACCGTGTCCTCGGCCGCCAGGCCGGAGGCGAAGGCCAGGCCACGGCTGCCGCCCTCGACGGCGGCCATGGCCTCCTCCAGCGCTCTTCTGGTCGGGTTGGCCGACCGGCTGTACTCGTATCCGGCGCGCAACCCGCCCACGCCGTCCTGCTTGTAGGTGGACACCGCGTAGATCGGCGGCACCACGGCCCCGGTGTAGGGGTCGGGCTCCTGACCTGCGTGGATGGCCAACGTCTCGAATCCATGGTTCATGGGGCCAACGCTACTCTTGACGTGCTCTTCGGCATAAATGCCGAGGATTCAGCCCGTGTCACTCGCGCGACACCTCTGTGGCTTCCTGCTTCATCGACCTGAGCCATCGAGATGGTCTTATCGGGTCTCCACAGGCTTTCGAGTCCTCACGAACTCCGTTCCCGCACACCCGGCGGTACCTGACCCGAGCAACGTACCAGGCACCAATCCGCCGTGGCGGCGGATCGGCGCCTGTCCCGCCATGCGAGAGGATTCACTTCACCTCCGGCGTGAACATCGGAGCACTGTGGACGAATCCGGTAGCACGATCCCGATGACGGTCATCTCTTTCCCCCTTCGACCTTTCAAGGATCGGCGACGGGTTCCCGGCGCCGCCTCCGCTGAAGGACCGGTTCTCCCGGGAACGGTTCGGCCGAACGGCCGATATGACATATCCCCCCCGAGGCTTAGGCTCGGGGACCGTGGGAGAGACGAACCGGCTGATCTACTGGGTCAAACGACTCAGCGAGATCGCGTTGATCGGCTGGCTCCTCCTGCTCCTGCTGATCGACGTGGTGTCGGCGACGAGCGGCCTCAACCCGGCGATACTGCTGAGCCCCGTGTGCGGTCTGGTGGGCGTCGTGGCGGTGGTGCGACGCCGTCGCTGGCGGGTCCGCGGATTCGTCACCCTGCTGACGGTCTCGTTCCTGTCCTCCCTGCTCATCGGGATCACCAAGGGCGACGGCAGTCCCGGCGCGGCCGAGATCGGGTCGCTGCTGGTCCTCACCGTCGGCGGGCTGCGCGCGATCGAGCCGGTGCGGCGGGCCGCGCTGTTCTCCCTGGCGGCGATGGTCGTGCTCGAGGCCTCCGCCACTCGCCTGAACTCCACCGGCCCGGAGCCGGCGATGGCCGTCGGCTTCCTGCTCTTCGTCTGCTGGTCCTTCGCCGCCGGTATCGGCGCCTACCTCCGCTTCCAGCTGGAGCGCCGCAGGGAGGCCGTCGACACGGTACGGCGGTCCGAGCGCCTGGAGCTGGCCAGGGAGCTGCACGACCTGGTCGCCCACCACATCACCGGGATCGTGGTGCAGGCTCAGGCCGCCAAGGTCGTCGCCGAGCAGAAGCCCGAGGCCGTGGTCCCCTCCCTGGAGGCGATCGCCAACGCCGGGGCCGACGCGCTGACCTCGATGCGCCGCCTGGTCAGCGTGCTGCGCGCGGAGGACGAGGCCGCCCGCTCACCGGGCAGCACGCTCATGGACATGCGCACGATGGTCGAGCGCTTCTCCGCCGCGGGCCCCCGGGTCACCTTCGACATCGGCCAGGGCATCGCCGACGGCACCGTGGCCCCGGAGGTGATGACCACCCTGCACCGGGTCCTCCAGGAGTCGCTGACCAACGTCCGCAGGCACGCCCCCGGCACCGGCTGGGTCGAGGCGGACCTGAAGCTCACCGACGGCTCCGACCTGCGTGCCTGGGCCGAGAGCGTACGCGCGAGGACGAGAAACGGCCAGGACCCGCGGGGCCGGCGTACCGCCTACGCCTCCGCGGGCCCCCCGGCCGGCGACGGCGTCTCCGGAGGCACCTCGGCCACCGGAGGCGCCGTACGGCTGCGGGTGCGCAACTACGGCTCGACGGCCGACGCCAGGATCTCCCGCCTCGGTGGCGGGTTCGGCCTGGTGGGCATGGCCGAGCGCGTCGAGGCTCTCGGCGGACGTCTCATGGCCGGGCTTACCCCCTCCGGGGCCTGGGAGGTGATGGCGGAGTTTCCGCTCTGAGCCCCGCGATCTCCCTGCCCTCTCCGCGCCCCCTCCGTCCTTGAAGACCCCTGAAGACCCTTGAAGACGCGGCCCCTCCGTCCCCGAAGACGCGGTTCGAAAGGCGCGGCCCCGGAGACCCGGTCACGGGGACCTTCGGATCTCCGGGGCCGGAGAAGGCGGAGAACCCGGCGGGAAGCCGGGCTGGTGGCTGCTAGTGGCTGGCGAGAAAGGCCAGCAGGTCCTGACGGGTGATCAGGCCGACGGGCTTGCCGTCGTCGAGGACGACCGCGGCGTCGGCCTTCTCCAGCGCCTCGACGGCGATGGAGACCGGCTCCCCCGCGCCGATCGTCGGCAGCGGCTGCGACATGTGGTCGGCCAGCGGGTCGGTCGGCCGCACCCGGCCCCGGTAGAGGGCGTCGAGCAGGTCGCGCTCCAGGATCGAGCCGACCACCTCGGCGGCCATGACCGGCGGCTCCTCCTTCATCACCGGAAGCTGCGACACCCCGTACTCGCGCATGATCGAGATGGCCGTGTCGACCGACTCGTGCGGGTGGGTGTGCACGAACTCCGGCATGCCGGACCTCTTCTGGGTCAGCACGTCCTTGACCAGGCCCTCCTCGCTGGAGGTGGTCAGGAAGCCGTAGTCGGCCATCCACTCGTCGTTGAAGATCTTCGACAGGTAGCCCCGGCCGCCGTCGGGCAGCAGCACCACGATCACGTCGTCAGGCCCGGCCCGCTCGGCCACCCGCAGCGCCGCGACCGTCGCCATGCCGCAGGAGCCGCCCACCAGCAGCGCCTCCTCGCGGGCCAGGCGGCGGGTCATGTTGAAGGAGTCCTTGTCGGAGATCGCGATGACCTCGTCGCAGATCGTGGTGTCGTAGTTGGCCGGCCAGATGTCCTCGCCGACGCCCTCCACCAGGTACGGCCGCCCGGTGCCGCCGGAGTAGACCGAGCCCTCGGGGTCGGCCCCGATGACCCTGACCCGGCCGCCGGAGACGTCCTTGAGGTAGCGGCCGGTGCCGCTGATCGTGCCCCCGGTGCCCACGCCCGCCACGAAGTGGGTGATCCTGCCCTCGGTCTGGTCCCAGATCTCCGGGCCCGTGGAGTGGTAGTGGCTCTCGGTGTTGCGCGGGTTGGAGTACTGGTCCGGCTTCCAGGCGTTCGGCGTCTCCCTGGCCAGCCGGTCGGAGACCGAGTAGTAGGAGTCGGGGTGGTCGGGAGAGACCGCCGTCGGGCAGACCACGACCTCGGCACCGTAGGCGCGCAGGACCGAGATCTTGTCCTGGGCCACCTTGTCGGGCACCACGAACAGGCAACGATATCCCCGCTGCTGGGCCACGATGGCCAGGCCGATCCCGGTGTTACCCGAGGTGGGCTCCACGATCGTGCCCCCCGGCCGCAGCTCCCCCGACTGCTCGGCGGCGTCGATCATCCGGACCGCGATGCGGTCCTTCACCGACCCTCCGGGGTTGAAATACTCCACCTTCGCCAGCACCTGGGCGGAAATTCCCTCCGTCACCTTGTGCAGTCGGACGAGAGGGGTGTTGCCCATCAGCTCGACGAGCGAGTCATGTACGCGCACCGGGATATCACCTCGAAATACCAAAGCTCGGTCAGCTTGTTGTTGTGATCGCCGTGATCCCATTGGGGGTGGCGGGGACTCGGCTGTGTTACCAAAGGCAACGCTACCGCCCCGTACGGAGGGAGCGACGCCACGTGATCTGGACACCGGGTACGGCGAGAGTCGCCCGCCGCGTCGCCGCGGCGGCCGCGCTGGGCGGAGGGGGCCTCACCGCGCTCGGCGCGGCGACCTACGGCCTGCTGCTGGCCGAGGCCCTGGTGGCCCGCCGCGCCGTCGGCCGCCCGCACGGCATGGAGGGTCCGCCGTCGGACGGGGTGTACGGGGCCTTCGGCGGCGAGCCCGTCAGGATGGTCATGCTCGGCGACTCCACCTCCGTCGGCCTGGGCACCTCCGACCCCGCGGAGACGCCCGCCGTACTGATCGCCGGCGGGCTGGCCGTGATCGCCGAGCGGCCGGTGCGGCTGACCGTGGCGGGCAGGTCGGGAGCGACCTCCGCGGAGCTGGGCGAGCAGGTGGACGAGGCGCTGAGGGCCCGGCCCGAGATCGCGGTCATCTTCATCGGGGCCAACGACGTCACCTCGCAGAGCAGGCCGGCCCACGCCGTACGGCACCTGCAGAAGGCGGTCAGGCGGCTGCGGGAGGCGGGGGCGGAGGTGGTCGTGGGCACCTGCCCCGACCTGGGCACGGTCCGGCCGATCGCGCAGCCGCTGCGCTGGGTGACGCGGCGGTGGAGCCGCCAGCTGGCCGCCGCGCAGACCGTCGCCGTGGTCGAGGCGGGCGGGCGGACGGTGGCCTTCGCCGACCTGCTGGGACCGGAGTTCGACGCCAACCCCGCGGAGATGTTCGGCCTTGATCATTATCACCCATCTGCTCAAGGTTATCTCCAGATTGCTTACGCGGTGCTACCTTCCGTATGCAGTGCGTTGGAACTCTGGCCCGAGCCCCGGGCCCGGCGCGCTGAGTCGATCTACCTCGCGGCGGCCAAGGCCGCGGAGGAGCCCGGCGCCGAGGTCTCCGCGACCCGTGTCGCCGGACGAGCGACCGGACCTCACGGACGGTGGGTGACCATGCTCGGCCGAAGGCCGTGGATGCGGCCCAACGACGCCTGAACACGGTCACCCTCCGCTGCGAAGCCGTAACGCCTCGCCCGCATTGGAGTGGAATACCCGTGATCCGGCCCCTCGCGAAACCGGCCCTGGTGCTCGCCGGAGCTTTGACCCTGGGCGGCTGCTCCGGCACTGAAGCGGCCACCCCTGACCATCCCACCTGGCACAACACCGAGGTGAACGCGGTCAGCCGCACCACCACCGCCGGTGGCGTCGCCACGACGACCTCCATGAAACCCGACGGCACGCTGGAGACGGTGGCCCTCGACCTCGCCACGGGCAGGAGGCTGTGGGCCCATCCCTCGACCATGGCGGGCCGCCTGCCGGGGATGGGGGTGCCCGCCCCCGCGATCGTCGAGACCTCCGCGGGGCAGGCCGTCGCGGTGACGATCGACCCCGCCAGGCGGGGCCGCTGGAAGGCCACGCTCGTCGGCCTGGACGCCAGGACCGGGGAGCGCAGGTGGAGCCGCCCGGTGCACTCCACCTTCGGCCCGCAGCGGTGCGGGGCGTTCGTGTGCGTGTCCGAGAACACCGCGCTGGCGAGCGCCCGCGTCGTCGTCCTCGATCCGGCCACCGGCAAGGCCATGTGGAAGATCCCCGGCATCGCCGAGGCCGAGTGGTCCGACGCCTCGCGCGTGGTGTTCCTCCGCCTGGCCCGGCATCCCGTCCTGGAGGCGCACGACCTGAAGACCGGCAAGGTCGTCTGGCGTCTCCCCGTCGAACAGCCCCTCGGCTCCGGGGTGGACCTGTCGGGAGGCTGGGCCTTCGGCGCGACGGCGGGAAACCTCGTCGGATACGTCGCCCCCTACACCAACCCGAAGACGAGCAAGGTGTCCGCCTTCGGGCTGTTCTCCGTCAGGCTGGCCGACGGCACGGTCAACTGGATGCGCCCGTCGGTGGTCCGCGTCTACCCCAGCGGCAGCCCCGGCTTCGCGCCGGTGGTCCGCCCGGTCGACCAGGAGGGCCGGTACGGCGGGTTCGCCCGGCTGGAGGCCGGCAGCGGCCGGGTGCTCGGCCAGATCTCCGCCGAGCAGGTTCCCGAGCAGGGCTGGTGGCTGGCCTTCCCGTCCCGTATGGAGAAGGTCGGCTTCCTGCGGCACGACAAGCCGGGCAACGTCTTCGACCTGCCCACCGGTCGCAACGCCGACGTCAAGGACGAGCGCGCCTGGTCCTTCTGCGTGACCGATCCCAAGCCGCTCGCGCTCAAGGGCCAGAACCCCGGCTTCTACTCGGTGGCCTCGCTGTGCGAGTACAGGCTGGCCGACGGCAAGCGGGTGTCCGGTTCCCGCGTCCCGCCCCTCTGGTTCACCGGCAGCCAGAACGGCTGGCGGATGTGGCGCGACGAGAAGGGCGGCCTCCACGGGATCAGGGACGGCGACGGCACCTCCCCCGGCATGTACGGCTGACATCCGGAGCCCCGTCCCGTCCCCGGCGGGACGGGGCCCTGCGCGTCCCGTACAAAGTTCTGTTACCACGCCCCCTGGACGTGGCTTCGGGCATACCGCGCGGTACGCTCCGCTGGAGGAGTAGACACGAACCCAGGAGAGCCACATGCCCGAGGCAGTCATCGTCGCGACCGCGCGCTCGCCCATCGGACGCGCCTTCAAGGGGTCCCTCAAGGACATCCGCCCCGACGACCTGACCGTACAGATCATCCAGGCCGCGCTTGCCAAGGTCCCCCAGCTCGACCCGACCACGATCGACGACCTCATGCTGGGCTGCGGCCTGCCGGGCGGCGAGCAGGGCTTCAACATGGGCCGGGTGGTCGCCACCCTGCTCGGCCTGGACGGCGTGCCGGGCACCACCGTGACCCGCTACTGCTCGTCCTCGCTGCAGACCACCCGGATGGCCCTGCACGCGATCCGGGCCGGTGAGGGTGACGTGTTCGTCTCCGCGGGCGTGGAGTGCGTCTCCCGCTTCGCCAAGGGCAGTTCCGACTCGCTGCCCGACACGATGAACCCGCTGTTCGGCGACGCCCACGCCCGCTCGCTCGGTGCCGCCGAGGGCGGCAAGGGGGTCTGGCACGACCCGCGCGAGGACGGCCAGGTGCCCGACGTCTACGTGGCGATGGGCCAGACGGCGGAGAACCTCGCCGGGCTGAAGGGCGTCTCCCGGCAGGAGCAGGACGAGTTCGGCGTCCGCTCCCAGAACCTGGCGGAGAAGGCCATCGCCAACGGCTTCTGGGAGAGGGACATCACCCCGGTGACCCTCCCCGACGGGACCGTGGTGAGCAGGGACGACGGTCCCCGCGCGGGGACCACCTACGAGGCGGTCTCCCAGCTCAAGCCGGTCTTCCGGCCCGACGGTACGGTCACCGCGGGCAACTGCTGCCCGCTGAACGACGGCGCCGCCGCCGTGATCGTGATGAGCGACGTCAGAGCCGCCGAGCTCGGCATCACCCCGCTCGCCCGGATCGTCTCCACCGGGGTGACCGGCCTGTCCCCCGAGATCATGGGCCTGGGCCCGGTCGAGGCCTCGAAGCAGGCCCTGGCCAGGGCGGGCATGGCCATCGGCGACGTGGACCTCGTCGAGATCAACGAGGCGTTCGCCGCCCAGGTCATCCCGTCCTACCAGGACCTCGGGATCGACATCGACCGGCTCAACGTCAACGGCGGCGCCATCGCGGTCGGCCACCCCTTCGGGATGACCGGTGCCCGCATCACCTCCACGCTGATCAACAGCCTCGCCTTCCACGACAGGTCGATCGGCCTGGAGACCATGTGCGTCGGCGGGGGGCAGGGCATGGCGATGGTCCTGGAGCGCCTCAGCTGAACCCGGCCGGGCACCCGTGCCCCGGGTGCCCGGCCGCGGTATCCCCGCGCCGGAGGCCGGTCAGCCGTGCACGTCGGGGCCGGCGCGGGTGATCGCGACCCTCAGGATCACCCTCCGCTCCCGCTCCATGGCGGCCCGGTAGTCGTCCCAGTCGGGGTGCTCGCCGGAGATGTCGCGGTAGTAGCCGACCAGGAGATCCATCGCCTCGGGCAGGGAAACGATCTCCGCGACCCCGTCGATCTGGATCCACCCGCCGAAGAAGGCGTCGGTCGTCACGCAGAGTGAGACCTGCGGATTCCTGCGGAGATTGCGCACCTTCGCCGCGGTCTCCCGGGTGCTGACGATCGCGTTCCCCTCCGCGTCGAGCCCCACGACGACCGGGGAGAGCTGCGGGCGGCCGTCGGCGTGCGAGGTCAGCATGATCGCGCGGTGGTTGGCGCGGATGAATTCGCGTGCCTTGTCGTGATCCATGACCCCATCATGGCCCGCACATCAAAGCCCGCACCACTGGGGGCGGCGCGGGCTTCGCGGAGATAGGCGACTTACAGGTAACGGGTACGGCGGTGCCGCTCGTGCTCGTGCACAATGGCGGCGGCGTAGCCGTGAGTCAGCCCGTGCTCATCGGCGAGCCAGGTGGCACGCTCATCACAGCGAAGGAACGACGGGCCGTTGTCGATTGCTTGGAACCACTCTGGGAGTGCGCGTCCCGTGATGTCCGGGACCCTTGCGATCAGCTTGCTCTGCGTCTCCAGTGAGTGGTTCAACGACATGGGCACCTCCACGGATAGGCTCCTTTGCTCGACAGTGCATCACGAAAGCCCAGATAGCAAGCCCCGAGATGCTCTCTTCCGTCGCGGTTCGTCTATCCCCCGTTGCCTCCCGTTCACTCACGTGTACGCCCAGAAAAACGGGAGGCCCCGCCGGAACGAATCCGGCGGGGCCTCCCGGCGCTGTCGTCAGTCGCTACTGGAGAAGTAGCTCAGCAGGCGCAGGATCTCCAGGTAGATCCAGACCAGGGTGACGGTCAGGCCGAAGGCCATCAGCCACGAGTACTTCTCCGGGGCGCCGTTCTTCACCCCGCGCTCGACCTCGTCGAAGTCGAGGAGCAGGAAGAAGCAGCCGATGAGGATCGCGGCGATGCTGAACACGTAGGCCAGCACGCCGCCGGAACGGATGCCGATGCCGTCCTCGATGAAGAAACCGGCGACCAGGTTGATGAGCGCGAGGCCCATCAGGCCCAGGGCGGCGGCCACGACGAACTTGGTGAACTTCGGCGTCACGCGGATGATCCGCAGGGAGTAAACGGTCAGCATGGCGGCGAAGGCCAGAGCCGTACCGACCACCGCCTGGAAGACGATGCCGCTGTACAGATCGTTGTAGATGTGGCTGATCACACCGACGGCGACACCGTAGGCGACCGAGTAGCCGAGGATCAGCACGGGGTTGGTGCTGGACTTGAACGAGATGACCAGGGCGAGGATCAGACCGACGATGACACCGGCGATCGCCGCGACCATGCCGAGGTTGAGCACCCAGGCGACCGCCGCCGAGACGACAAGCGTGCCAAGCGTGATGAAACCACGCACAACCACGTCGTCAATCGTCATCGTCCGCTGTGCGGGCGGCGCGTATGACGGCGTGTTGTACATGCCCTGAAGCTGGTCAGGGGTCGGGGTCGGCACGCCCCAGCCTTGCTGCTGGCCCTTGGCCTGCCGACTGAATACGGGGTTCTTGCTCTCCATCGCTGCCTCCACGCTGCGACCTACGCGATCAGCGTATTAGATCGGTTGTCACACGGCCGTATCGTGCTGATATCTATGTTGTCCAAGTGACCGTACGGCTACCGCCGATATTGCCAACGAACGGGTGGCTCCGCCGGTTCCCGGGTCTCACATCTGTTTCGCCGATCGCTCGTCGAAAAGCCGCTGCGACGCCTCGACCTCGTCGAGGTTGCGGCGCGCCCACTCGCAGATGCCGGTCACGGCCACCGACAGGTCGCGCCCCATCCGGGTGAGCACGTACTCCACCCTGGGCGGCGAGGTCGGGTAGACGTTGCGCTCGACGATGCCGTCGCGCTCCAGGGCCCGCAGCGTCCGGGTCAGCATGCGCTGGTTGATCCCCTCGATCCGCGCCTTGAGCCGGGAGAACCGCTGGGCCCCGTGCCCCAGTGCCGCGATCACCAGCAGGGACCACTTGTCCCCGATGTGACCGATCACCTGCCGGGCGATCCCGTTCGCCCGGAGCACGGGCTCCAGGTTCGCCTCGTCCCTCATGGTTACTATTTTATACCGGAGATCCATCGAATCCCAGAGGGCGAGACAAATCGTTCCGTGACCACATTCGCACTGGTCACGGAACGATTGCCGGTGCGACGCGATTGGGGAGGACCGGCCGCGGCGCGTTGTCTCGCAGTCACCCAGTCCGCGATGAAAGAGCTGTGGCCGACGGATTCCCCGAAGGAATTCTTACCGTCCATATCGCTAAGTTACGGCCAGGTCTTTCGGGAGGGGAGGTGCGGCGGGACGTCCACCCCGGATCGCCGAGCGGGCGGGGCACCGTGTCGCCGCGGTCGCCGCGCCCCCTCCGTCCACGCGAAGTGCGCCGGAGGGCGGGGAAGCCCCGCCCGGCGGCGAATCCCGAACGCACCCGAGAAGGCTCATCACATTTAGGTAACCCCGAAAGTTCCGCGGGCGCATTTGGGATGGACAGCCGTGACCGTTCGGCGCCGGCCGCGGACGGCCGGATAACGCAGAAAGGCCCATGACCGCGTTTTCACTGGTCACGGGCCTTGCTCGGCAGGTCATCATGAGTGCCCCCGGAGGGATTCGAACCCTCACTCGAACCCTTTTAAGGGGTTTGCCTCTGCCATTGGGCTACGGGGGCGCCGTAATCATACGTAACGGACCACTCATGCGTAACTGCTCAAGGCAACCGTCGCATCACTTCCGTTGAGAATCCATGGATCGCCCCCTCTTCGGGGAACCCGGTCAAGGAATAGCACACCGCCGGGAACGGCGAACCCGGAGGTGGGCCTCGTCGCCCGCCCCCGGGTTCGGGAGTTCGGTTCGCCTCCGGGTCCGGACGTTCAGTTCCCCGCCGCGGCGCGGAACTCCGTACGCGGTTCCTCGATCTCTCCGAGAGAGACGGTCTCGCGCTTGAAGAAGAGCGCCAGGGTCCAGTCGGCCGTCACGCGGACCTTGCGGTTGACGGTGGGCACCCGCGACAGGTGGTAGGTGCGGTGCATGAACCACGCGGCGAGCCCGCGGAGCTTGATCCCGTAGACGTTGGCGACGCCCTTGTGAAGGCCGAGCCCGGCGACGGAGCCGACGTACCTGTGCCGGTAGTCGGCGAGTTCCCGTCCGTGCAGGCTCCGGGTGATGTTGTCCGCGAGGACCTTGGCCTGCCGTACGGCGTGCTGCGCGTTGGGGGCGCAGTACTCGCCGGGGTTGGTCAGGTCGGGCACCCCGGCCACGTCTCCGGCCGAGTAGGCGTCCTCGACTCCGACCACGGTCAGGCGGGGGGACGTCTTGATCCGGCCGCGCTCGTCGAGGGGCAGGTCTCCGGCGTTCACGACCGGGCTGGGCTTCACCCCGGCGGTCCAGACGATGGTGGCGGCCTCGAACTCGTCGCCGTCGGAGAGCTTGACCCGGCCGCCCACGCAGGACTCGAGGCGGGTGTTCATCTTGACCTCGATGCCGCGCTCACGCAGCTGCTCGGCGGTCCACGCGCCCATCTCGGGGCCGACCTCGGGGAGGATGCGGTCGGTGGCCTCGACGAGGATCCAGCGCATGTCCGCGCGGGAGATGTTCCGGTAGTAGCGGGTGGCGTCGACCGCCATGTCCTCCAGCTCGGCGAGTGCCTCGACGCCCGCGAAGCCTCCGCCGACCACGACGAACGTCAGAGCGCGCCTGCGCAGGGTCTCGTCCTCGTCGCTCTCGGCCCGGTCGAGGAGCTCCAGCACCCGGTTGCGCAGCGCGATCGCCTCGCCGACCGTCTTGAAACCGATCGCGGAGTCGGCCAGGCCGGGAATGGGGAGCGTACGGGAGATCGATCCGGCGGCCATGACCACGATGTCGTAGTCGATCTCGTGCGGCGTCCCGACGTTGGGCGCGAAGGTGACGGACTTGGCCGCGTGGTTGACCTTGGAGACCTTGCCGTTGAGGATCGTCGCCTTCGAGAGCACGCGGCGGAGCGGGACGACCACGTGCCGGGGCGAGAGGTTTCCCGCGGCGGCCTCGGGGAGGAAGGGCTGGTAGGTCATGTGGGATTCGGGGGTCAGGACGGTGATGCGCACGCTTCCTTCGCGGAGTTCCTTGCGGAGGGTGTGCTGCAGGCGCAGCACGGTGTAGAGGCCGACGTAGCCTCCACCGACGACCACGATGTGCTTGGAGTTGCGGTTCACTTCGACGCCATCCTTAGTTTCATAGCTTGTGAAACCTTTCACAAGCATACGCTCGCGCCCCCGATCACGCCAGTCGCCCATCTGGCAATCTGGCCAGAATTTCCGAAGATGGCGATAAACACCCACTCTTGCCAGCAGAATTTCCGACAATATTCTCTTTGTGATCGAGTTCACAAGGCACGAAGCGCGTTCGCCCTGGTGAAGAGATCGTCGAGCATCCGCGCGGTCACCCGGCCGGTGAAGGTGTTCTGCTGGCTGGGGTGATAGCAGCCGAGAAGACGCGCGGAACTTCCCTGAGGAGAGGTGATCTCCACCTCGGCGCCGTGCCCGAAGGGCGGTCTCGGCCGCGGCAGGGCGTACCCGGCGTCCTTCAGCGCGGGCCAGATCGCCTGCCAGGCGAACCCTCCCAGCGCGACGACCACCCGTACGTCCGCCGAGACCAGGGCCACCTCGCGGGACAGCCAGGGGAAACAGGCGGCCCGCTCGGCGGGCTCGGGCTTGTTGGCGGGCGGGGCGCACCGGACCGCCGCCACCATCCGCGCGCCGACGAGCCGCTGGCCGTCATCCGCGCGGAGGCTGGTCTCCTGTACGGCCAGGCCCGTCCGGTACAGCGAAGCGAACAGCCAGTCGCCGCTGCGGTCTCCGGTGAAGATCCTCCCGGTCCTGTTGCCGCCGTGCGCCGCCGGGGCCAGCCCGACGATGAGGACCTCGGGCCTCTCGTCGCCCCACCCGGCGATGGGCCTGCCCCAGTACGTCTCCTCGGCGAACGCCCGCCTTTTGACCGTCGCCACCTCCTCGCGCCACTCCACCAGGCGCGGGCAGGCCCGGCAGACCGACTGCGCGGCCGTGAGCTCCGCGAGGGTACGGCTCTCCCTCGCGAGTTCCCGTACTTCGGCGGGGTCGTGGGCGACGGGGGTGCCGGGCCGGGCGGGATCACCGGGCCAGCCGGATCCGGGAGGAACGTAGGTCATGCCCTCGATGGTGCCCGACGCGGGAGACCGCGAGGTCCACACCCCGCCACCCGCCCCGCGACGGTCCGCGGAAGGCGGGCCTCCGGGACGCGAACCCGGGGACACGAGCTTCGGGGACGCGAACCCGCGGAACGCGGGCCTCGGGGACGCGAACCCCGGAGGGCGGGCGCGGGGGCGGAGAACGGATGCGGGAAATCGGAGCGCGGGCCTGGGAAAAGCGGGTCCGGGAAGGCGAAAGGCGACGCCCGCTGGGTGCGGGCGCCGCCTGTCTCACTCGGGACGCGGCCCGGCGTCAGCCGCCGGGCGCGCTACCTTGACCTACCGTGCCCTCAGGGGATGGGGGTCGCGGTGGGGGTGGGGGTGGGGGTCGGAGTGGGGGTGGGAGTAGGCGTGGGGGTCGGGGTCGGGGTCGGGGTGGGGGTCGGCGTCGGGGCGGGCTTGCAGAAGACCTTGCCCACCACGGTGCCGGTGGTCGAGCCACCGTAGATCTCGATCGCGCGCCTGGACTCGCCGGAGGCCGAGGTGGTCCAGCTGTCGGACACGCTCTGACGCTGCGAGCCGTGACCGCTGAAGTGGGCGTACTTCCAGTCGCCCGCCACACCGTTGGTCAGCCAGCGGTACTTCACGGTGGTACGACCGCTCGCGCTGATCGTGCCGGTGAACGTACGGGTCGTCGGGCAGGTGCCGCTGTAGACGGACGGGCCGTCGACGGACGCCCAGACCTTCGGCGCCTCGTCCTTGCAGCGGATCTTGAAGTAGGCGCGGTTGGAGGAGGCCTCCAGCGAGCCGACGATCTGCAGCGAGGCCCAGCCCCTGAAGTCGTCACGGGGCTTGATCACGTGGAAGACCTTGCGCGAGCCGTTGACGCGGACGGCGTCACGCTCGACGACGCGGCCGTTGACGACCCAGCGGTAGTGCACCCAGCGGTTACCGGGGACGTTGATGCGACCGATCAGGGCAGCCTTGCAGTTGCCCTCGTCGACCCACACCTCGGCGCTGGCGCGGGGGGTGTTGATCTCGTGGTCGTCCTCGTTGGAACCACAGGAGACCGAGAAGTAGCCCTTCGAGGAGGTGGCGCCGCGCGGGGCCACGACCTGGACGGCCTGCCACCCCTTGACGTCACCCTTGAAGGTGGCCTTCTCCTTGACCGTGAAGCTCTTGACGCCCTTGCCGCGGAAGGTGAAGGACTTCACCTTGCTCTTGGAGCCGTCTCCGCGCAGCCACCGGTAGGCGACCGTGGTCTTGCTCTTGACGGCCTTCACCTTGATCTTCGAGGAGAAGGTCACGTTGACAGGGCACTCACCCGCGTACTTCGCGGGCGACGCCTTGGGGGTGCCGGCAGAGACGGCGGGCCTCGGCTTGGCGGCGGCCGAGGCCACCTTCCCCGCCTGGCTCGACCCACTGGCCGCCGCTGCGGGCGTGGCCAGCATTCCTACTGCCATGGTCGCCAGCATGGCCGCGCTGGCTCCTGCTGCGGCTAGCTTTCTGGCTAGTCCGGACTTCATGAGGGGATGCTCCGTTCGTTGGGAAGCAAAATCGCTCAGGAGACGGTTGCCGCCCCGACAACAGCTGTGCCGGGCCCCACGGCAAAGCCTCACTAAAGCTTCTTTACCTAACCATAAACGAGAAGCTTTCCTCAATACTCCCTAAACAGGCGAATTGTCTAGGTCTTGTTACGAATCGGCGATCGACCACGCGATGCCGTCGAGGATGTCGTGCTCACTGGCGACCACATCGCCGAAGCCGTAGCGGGTCACTATCCGGTCCAGGATGAGCGCGCCCGCCCCGATCACGTCGACCCTGCCGGGATGCATGACGGGAATCGCCGCCCGCCGTTCAACGGTCATTCCAAGCAGGCGTTCGGCGATGTCATGCACCTGACCTGCTGCAATTCGCGAATGGTGGATTTTCTTCGGATCGTATTCCGTCAGCTCAAGCGCTATTCCGGCGACGGTGGTGACGGATCCCGCGAGCCCGACCATCGTCAGCGCCCGCTCCACGGGCACCTCGGCCGCGACCCGGTCGAGCGCGTCGTCGATGTCGGCGGTCATCGCCGCGATCGCCTCCGCCGACGGAGGGTCGCCCGCGTCGCGCAGGTGACGCTCGGTCAGCCGGACACACCCGATGTCGACCGACAGCGCGGCCTCCACGTGCGTCGAGCCGAGCACGAACTCGGTCGAGCCGCCGCCGATGTCGACCACGAGGTACGGGGGGCGGGTGCCGTCGGGGGCGGGCAGGCCCGTCTCGTACGAGAACCGCACCAGATCGCGGGTGGCCCCGGAGAACGACAGCTCCGCCTCCTCCGCACCGGTGATCACCTCGGGCTCCACGCCGAAGATGTCGCGTACGCCGTCCACGAAGTCCTGCCGGTTGGCGGCGTCTCTCGTCGCGCTGGTGGCGACCACGCGGACCGAGGAGGCCCCGTGCCCGTCGATGAGCCCGGCGTAGCCGCGCATGGCGGTGAACGTGCGCTCCAGGGCCTCCGGCGCCAGCCTGCCGGTCTTGTCGACCCCCTGGCCCAGCCGGACAATCTCCATGCGGCGTTCCAGGTCGATCAGCCTGTCCCTGCCGACGTCGGCGACGAGCAGGCGGACGGAGTTGGTGCCACAGTCGATCGCGGCGACGCGGATCACTCGGTCTCCTTCGTGGTCGGTGCCACGGCCTGGGCACACGGTGCTGTGGGCTGGGCGACGCAGGGCCCGGCGGACCACCAGTCGCCGAGCGCGTCGAGGGCCTCGCGGCCGAAGGGGTTGCCGCCGGGGACCGCGAGCTCGTGCCCGACCAGGGCGTGCAGGCACTTCACCCGGGTGGGCATGCCCCCGGTGCTCTGCATGTCGCGGGGCAGCGGCTCCAGGCCGTCCTCGGCGGCCACCCTGTCGCGGCGCGCCACGTAGTCGTCGTGGGCGGCCCGGTAGGCCTCGGCCAGCTCCGGATCGTCGGCGAGCCTGGCCTGCATGTCCCGCATCATCCCCGAGGTCTCCAGCGTGCCGATGGCCGAGGCGGCCCTGGGGCACGTGAGGTAGAACAGGGTCGGGAAGGGCGATCCGTCGGGCAGCCTCGGGGCGGTCTCGACGACGTCGGGAAGCCCGCACGGGCAGCGGTGCGCCACCCCCCGCAGTCCTCGCGGCGTCCGGCCGAGCTGTCGCTCCACCGCCGCCACGTCGCGGTCATCAACCATTCGTGACACCCCCTGAAAGACGACAACCAGGGTATCGGCGTCACCCGGTGGCCTTGGCCGCCTTCTGCCCCCCGCCGCTGTCGGCGGCCTTGACCGAGTCCCACAGCGTCTCGTACCACGGCGGCCTGGCGACGGCCTTCCGCTCACCGGTCGTGCCCCTGCCCGACGAGGGCGACTCCCCCATGACGACGTAGCACTTCTGCCCGGGATCGCAGTAGAAAAGCCGCTCCCTGCCCTGCCGCTTGATGAAGCCGGGGTCAAGGAGCTGCTTGGAGCGGTCGTCCAGGGCTTTGATCGCGGCGATCTCCCTGGCCTTCTCCTGCTCCAGCTGGGCGATCTGGCGACGCTGGGCGACGTACTCCCTGACGGGGTAGGCGAGGCTCATGGCGATCGCGCACACCACGATCGCGAGCACCGCGGCCCGTCCCGTCAGCTGCGGCCGTGCCGCCATGCGCCCTCCTCCGTCTCCACGCTCTCGTGGCGTCGTCCACCGTGCCCCGCACGATGGTCGCGACACCGGCGGGGGCCGATCTCTCCGCGTCGGTCCGGCATCGATCTCCGGCGCCGGTCCTCGCCGGCCCCTCCGCCGCTCTCCTCATCCCGGTCTCCTCGATCGGGACCGGGGCGGGGAGATCGGCGTTCGCCCGCGGTTGTGGCTCGCGGTGTGGCTCGCGCCCGGATCGGACGCGAGCCGCCAGACGAAACTACCGCCGGAAGCGCGGGAAGGCGGCGCGACCCGCGTAACGGGCCGCGTCGTCCAGAAGCTCCTCGATGCGGAGCAACTGGTTGTACTTGGCCACCCGGTCGGAGCGGGCCGGGGCACCGGTCTTGATCTGGCCGCAGTTGGTGGCCACGGCGAGGTCGGCGATCGTGGTGTCCTCGGTCTCGCCGGAGCGGTGGCTCATCATGCAGCGGTAGCCGCTGCGGTGGGCCAGGTCCACGGCGTCGAGGGTCTCGGTCAGGGTGCCGATCTGGTTGACCTTGACCAGCAGCGCGTTGGCGGTGCCCTCGGCGATGCCGCGGGCCAGGCGCTCGGGGTTGGTCACGAACAGGTCGTCGCCGACCAGCTGGACCTTGTCGCCCAGGGCGCGGGTGATGGCGTTCCAGCCCTCCCAGTCGCTCTCGTCCAGCGGGTCCTCGATGGAGACCAGCGGGTAGTTGGCGACCAGGTCCTCGTAGAAGGAGATCAGCTCGGCGGAGGACAGGCCCTTGCCGTCGATGGTGTAGACGCCGTCCGAGTGGAACTCGGAGGCGGCCACGTCGAGGGCGAGCCCGATGTCCTCACCCGCGACGTATCCGGCCTTCTCGATGGCGACCAGGATCAGGTCGAGCGCGTCGCGGTTGGAGGGCAGGCTCGGCGCGAAACCGCCCTCGTCGCCGAGGCCGGTGGCGTAGCCCTTCTCCTTCAGCACGGCCTTGAGGGCGTGGTAGACCTCGGTGCCCATCCGCACGGCCTCGCGGAACGTCTCCGCCCCGATCGGGGCGATCATGAACTCCTGGATGTCGACGTTGCTGTCGGCGTGCGCGCCGCCGTTCAGGATGTTCATCATCGGCACCGGCAGCACGTGCGCGTTCGGCCCGCCGAGGTAGCGGAAGAGCGGCAGCTCGGCGCTCTCCGCGGCGGCCTTGGCCACCGCGAGCGAGACGCCCAGGATCGCGTTGGCGCCCAGGCGTTCCTTGTTGGGCGTGCTGTCCAGGTCGATCATGACCTGGTCGATGCTGCGCTGCTCGGCGGCGTCGAACCCGAGGATCTCGTCGGCGATCTCGTCGGTCACACCGAGAACGGCCTTCTCCACACCCTTGCCGCCGTAGCGCTCGTCGCCGTCACGCAGCTCGACGGCCTCGAACTGGCCGGTGGACGCGCCGCTGGGAACCGCGGCGCGCCCCTGGCTGCCGTCGTCCAGGAGGATGTCGACCTCAACCGTCGGGTTGCCCCGGGAGTCAAGGATCTCTCGGGCGGTAACGCCCTCGATGGAAGCCACGAAGCGCTCCTAAAGTCGCAGGACAGTTTGCCTCAGAAGCCTACCGATACCTACTGACGGGTACGGCGGCCGGGACGCTTCCGGATGATGTCCGTAGGGGCCCAGGGACGGGCTGGGAGGTGACCGGACACCAAGCGGCGGCCGGGGTCCGGGAGATGGTCGGGGTCCGGGAGGTGGTCGGGGGCCGGGAGGTGGCCGGGGGCCGGAGGGCGGGGTCCGGGAGGTGGCCGGGGGCCGGGAGGTGGCCGGGGGCCGGAGGGCGGGGTGGCCGGGCCGCGCGTCGTCCCGAATCGGGAGGATGCCCCGACGCGCCACCGCGGCCGCCGGGCTCGGAGGCCCGCCCTCAGAGCCGCTGGGCTCGGACCTGGTCGCGGTAGGCGCGGGCGACGGCGCGCAGCTCGGCCTCCGGGTCGAGACCGGTCGCCTGCGCCTGCCGTACGAGCTCGAAGAGCCTGGCGCCAAGGCCGTCGGCGGGAACCCCCTCGGGGAGGGCGGCGGGGGCTCCGGCGCGCTCGGCGCGGCGCAGGAGCTGCGCGACGAGGGAGAGCGCGGGCTGGCCCATCGGGACGCCGTCGACGGCCGAACCCGGGTCGCCGCCGTTCTTGGCCGCGCGCTCGGCGGCCTTGATGGTCTCCCAGTTGGCGCTGACCTCGCCCGCGCCCTCCACCCGGGTGTCGGCGAAGACGTGCGGGTGACGGCGGACGAGCTTGGCGACGATGCCCTCGGCCACGTCGTCGACGTCGAACCCGTCGGGCCGCTCACCGGCGACCCGCGCGTGGAAGGCCACCTGCAGGAGCAGGTCGCCCAGCTCCTCGCGCAGCGCCGCGTGATCGCCCTCCTCGATGGTCTCCAGCACCTCGTAGGCCTCCTCGATGAGGTACGGGGCCAGGGACT
This sequence comes from Streptosporangium sp. NBC_01469, assembly GCF_036227305.1. Taxonomy (NCBI): domain Bacteria; kingdom Bacillati; phylum Actinomycetota; class Actinomycetes; order Streptosporangiales; family Streptosporangiaceae; genus Streptosporangium; species Streptosporangium sp. NBC_01469. The sequence continues at coordinate 307,645 of NZ_CP109465.1, forward strand.
CGTGGGTCTGGCGGGCGTCCCAGGGGCACTCGACCCGGAGCCGGTCCATCACCGAGACCAGGTCGAGCAGCCGCGCGCCCGGCAGGTCGTACGAGCCCGGCACGACCTCGATCACCGGCGGCTCTTCGAGCGCCACGGCGGCGTAGCCGATGGAGCGCATCAGCGCCTCGTCGGCCTCCAGCCACACGACGGTCGCCGACCCGGCCTCGCGGACCAGCGCGGCCGGATCGGGGACGACCACCTCGACCTCGACCCCGGCCTCCGCCAGGTAGGGCAGGTGCGGGTGGTCCGCGGACCCGGTACGTACCGGGCCCTCCTCAAGGACCTGCCACGCGCGGCGGCTGAGCAGCCCCGGGGCGACCCGGGGCGAGGTGGTGACGACGATCAGCGGCATGCCCGGAGGCTACTGCTGCGGCGGCGCGGGCGGCGCGTCGGCGGGGCCGGGAGCGGCGGGGGCGCCGAAACGGCCGGCGTCGACGAAGACGCTCGGCTGCTGCTCGCTCCGTTCCTCGTTCAGCTTGCCGTACCGGGGGTTCCAGGTGATCGGCAGGGCCTGCAGGTCCTTGATCGCCTGCGCCTGACCGCGCTGGATGGCGGCCTCGTCCGTGCCGCCGCCGTACTTGGCGATGAGCTTGCTGATCATCACCTGCGACTTCATGAACTCGCGCGCGTTCGAGGGCGCCACGGCCTGCTGGAGCATCTGCTGCTCGAACTTCTCCTGGCCGCCCTGGCCCGCGATCACCTGGTCGATCTCACCCTCGGTGACCGTGATGCCCTTGCTCGCCGCGACCTGCGCGTGCTGCTTGGCGTTGGCCATCTGGAAGAGCACGAGCTGCGGGATGCTGTCCTGGAACTGCAGCTGGGAGGCGGAGACGTTGGCCTTGGCCAGCGCCGCCTCGTACTCGCGCACGTTCCTGTCCAGCTCACCGGAGCTGATGCGCTCCCCGCCCACGACGGCGGCGGCACCGGCCTGGTTCGGAGAGCAGGCGGTCAGCGCGACACCGGCGGCGGCGACCGCCAGGATGACGCGAATTCGAGTCGACTTCACATGCGTTCCCTTCACGACAAACGTCGCTTACTCTACCCGCACGGTTTCGAGGAACATCGCCTCGACGAGATCACCGCACCACTTGAGCAGGTCCAGGTCGCGCAGCGGCTGGCCACCGAGGGGTCTGGTCTTGGGCACCGGCACCAGCAACGTACCGGCCGCCTGCTTCAGCAGTGCCTTCGGGTAGAGCCTTTGCAGCCTGACCTGCTGGGAGTCTTTCAGGTCCACCGGCGCGAACTTGATGTTCTGCCCCTGCAGGGTGACGTCGGTGAGCCCGGCGCGGCGGGCGCGGACGCGGAAGCGGGCGACCTCCAGCAGGTTCTCCACCTGCTGGGGCGGCCGTCCGTACCGGTCGACGAGCTCGTCGCGCACCGCGCCGATGTCGGAGTCGGAGCCGATCGCGGCGATCCGCTTGTACGCCTCCAGGCGCAGCCGCTCGGAGGTGACGTAGTCGTGCGGGATGTGGGCGTTGATCGGCAGCTCGACCTTGACGTCGGGCCGTTCGTCCTCCCGGTAGGTGCCCGCCAGCTTGGCCTTCTGCTCCTGCACGGCCTCGGCCATCATGCGCACGTACAGGTCGAAGCCGACGCCCGCGATGAAGCCCGACTGCTCGGCGCCCAGGATGTTGCCCGCGCCGCGGATCTCCAGGTCCTTCATCGCCACGTACATGCCCGCGCCCATCTCGGTGTGCTGGGAGATGGTGGCCAGGCGCTCGTGGGCGGTCTCGGTGAGCGGCTTCTCCGGCGGGTACAGGAAGTAGGCGTAACCGCGCTCGCGGCCCCGGCCGACCCGGCCGCGCAGCTGGTGGAGCTGGGACAGGCCGTAGTTGTCGGCCCGGTCGACGATCAGGGTGTTGGCGTTGGGCACGTCCAGGCCGGACTCGACGATCGTGGTGCAGACGAGCACGTCGAAGTCGCGCTCCCAGAAGCCCACCATGATCCTCTCCAGCTGGTGCTCCTGCATCTGGCCGTGCGCGACGGCGATCCTGGCCTCGGGCACGAGCTCGCGCAGCATGGCCGAGACCTTGTTGATGCTGGCCACGCGGTTGTGGACGAAGAAGACCTGGCCGTCGCGCATCAGCTCGCGCCGGATCGCGGCGCCGATCTGCTTCTCGTCGTACGGGCCGACGAAGGTGAGGATCGGGTGGCGCTCCTCCGGCGGGGTGAGGATCGTGGACATCTCCCTGATGCCGGTGAGGCCCATCTCCAGCGTGCGGGGGATCGGGGTGGCCGACATGGCCAGCACGTCGACCTGGGTGCGCAGGTGCTTCATCGCCTCCTTGTGCTCGACGCCGAACCGCTGCTCCTCGTCGATGATGATCAGGCCGAGCTGCTTGAACCTGACCTCGGGCGAGAACAGCCGGTGCGTGCCGATCACGATGTCGACCGAGCCCTCCCGCATGCCCTCCATGGTCGCCTTGACCTCGCCGTCGCTCTGGAAGCGCGACAGCGGCCTGACGTTCAGCGGGAACCCGGAGAACCGCTCGACGAAGGTCGACATGTGCTGCTGCACCAGCAGCGTGGTCGGCACCAGGACCGCCACCTGCTTGCCGTCCTGCACCGCCTTGAACGCCGCCCGCACCGCGATCTCCGTCTTGCCGTAGCCCACGTCGCCGCAGATCAGCCGGTCCATCGGGATCGGGCGCTCCATGTCGCGCTTGACCTCGTCGATCGCCTCCAGCTGGTCGCCCGTCTCGGCGTACGGGAAGGCGTCCTCCATCTCCCGCTGCCAGGGGCTGTCGGGCGCGAAGGCGTGTCCCGGCGAGGCCATCCGGGCGGAGTACAGGCGGATCAGCTCTCCGGCGATCTCCTTGACCGCCTTCTTGGCCTTGGTCTTGGCCTTGGCCCAGTCGGCGCCGCCCATCCGGTTGAGCGTGGGCGCCTCGCCGCCGACGTAGCGGGTGACCTCGTCGAGCTGGTCGGTCGGCACGTAGAGGCGGTCGCCCTTGGCGTACTCGATCACCAGGTACTCGCGGGTGGCGCCCTGCACGGTCCGCTGCACCATCTCGACGTAGCGGCCCACGCCGTGCTGCTCGTGCACGACGTGGTCGCCGACCTTGAGCTGGAGCGGGTCGACCATGTTGCGGCGCCGGGAGGGCAGCCGCCGCATGTCCTTGGTCGACGCCTTCTGGCCGACCAGGTCGAGGTGGGTCAGCACGGCCAGCGCCGGGGTGACGAACCCGTGCTCGACCAGGCCCGTGGTGACGTGGACGACCTTCCTGTCGGGCACGGTGTCGAGGCCCGGCTCCAGGCGCGCGGGCAGGTCGACGCCCTTGAGCAGCTCGACCATGCGCTCGGCGGGGCCGTGCCCCTCGCTCAGCAGGACGACGACCCGGTCGGAGTCGAGCCATCCCTTGATGTCGGACAGCGCCCGCTGGGTGTCGCCCCGGTAGGACTCCACCTCGCGCGCCCTCAGCGCCTGCCCGCCACCCGGTCCCCCGGTGACCGGGGAGGTCGAGTCGTCGGCGCCGTCGGTGTCGGCTCCGAACGGCGCGAGCGACCACCAGGGCCGGCCGAGCCTTCGCGCGTGGTCGCGGATCTCCTCCAGCCCGCGGAAGGCCGCCGCGCCCAGGTCGATCGGCGCCTCGCCGCCGGACGCCGCGTTGATCCAGGACGCCTCCAGGAACTCCTGACTGGTCCGCACCAGCTCGTCGGCGCGCCCGCGGATGCGCTCCGGGTCGCACACGAAGATCGCCGACTGTTCCGGCAGGTGATCGATGAGCAGGTCCATCTCCCCGGCGAGCACCGGCGCGAACGCCTCCATGCCCTCCATCGGCACGCCCTCGGCCAGCTGCTCCAGGATCTCGCTCAGCGAGGGATGCGCCTCGGCGAGCTCCCTCGCCCTCTCCCTGACGTCGGCGGTCAGCAGCAGCTCCCGGCAGGGGGCGGCGAACAGCCCGTCCTCGGCCACCTCCAGCGAGCGCTGGTCGGCGACCTTGAACCAGCGGATCTCCTCGACGGTGTCGCCCCAGAACTCCAGCCGGAGCGGGTGCTCCTCCGTGGGCGGGAAGACGTCGAGCAGGCCACCCCTGACCGCGACCTCGCCGCGCTTCTCCACCATGTCGACCCGGTGGTAGCCGTTCTCCACGAGGCTGTGGACGACGGCGGCGAGATCGGCGTCCTCCCCGGCGCGCAGTCGCACCGGCCGCAGGTCGCCCAGCCCCCGTACGATCGGCTGGAGCAGCGCCCTGATCGGCGCGACGACCACGTGCAGCGGCCCCGCCGAGTGGTCGCCCTCGACCGGGTGGGCCAGCCTGCGCAGCACCGCCAGGCGCTGCCCCACGGTGTCGCTGCGCGGCGACAGGCGCTCGTGCGGGAGCGTCTCCCAGGCGGGGAAGACCGCGACGGTGCTCTCGTCCAGAAGGCTGGTGAGGGCCGAGGCGAGATCCTCGGCCTCGCGTCCGGTGGCGGTCACCGCGAGGACGGTCCTGGCCGCCCCCTTGGCGCCCTCCCTGGCCAGCGCCGCCACCGCGAAGGGGCGCAGCGCCGGCGGCGCGACCAGCGACACGTCGGACGAGTCGCCCCCGCGCACGTCCCGAAGAAGGGAAGCCAGCTCAGGCTCCCCGGCGACAAGGTCCAGAAGTCCGGAAAGACTCATCAGATTCGCCCACAGCCCCACGACGGCAACACGACAGCCCCGGGCCGGGAAGACACGGGGGGTACCCGCTCAAGGCTACTTGCCTGGGCGCCCGCTCTCGCAAAGAGTGGTAAATGCGCGACGAATCGTGCTGAGTTGACTACTCTCGGTTACATGTCAGAGGTGAGGTCGGTCGTCGATCGAGACGACCTGTTGAGTCAGCGGATCAGGGAGCAGTGGAGCAGCCAGCTCGGCCGGCGGCTCGACATCCTGATCGCCGGGTGCGGATGGCCTGAACCGCTTGATCTGGCGCAGACGGAGTCCAGGGTCATCGGGATCGACGAGGACCTGCCCGTGTTGCGCACGAGCACGTCCGCCCGCAAGGACCTGGACTCCTGGGCGCTGGGCGACCTGCGCTCCGTGCCGGTGCCCCCGCGGGCTTTCGACATCGTCTACGTGCCGTTCCTGCTGGAGCGGATCGAGCACGCCGAGCTGGTGCTCGACCGGCTGCTCACCGGGCTGCGCCCCGGCGGGCTGCTGCTGGTCAGGATGCGTGACCGGGCTTCGGCGTACGGGGCGTGCGACCGGCTGACGCCGTCGAGGCTGCGGCGGCTGATGTGGCCCAGGTTCGCCCCGGCGGGGACCGTGGGCCCGCTGCCCGTCGTCTACGAGCAGATCGCCTCGCGCGAGGGGATGCACTCCTTCTGCCTGGTGCGCGGGCTGATGGTGACCGAGGACATCTCCGCCGCCAGTGGTCCCGCGCTCCGCGGACCTCTCGGTAAGCTTGCCCGCGCCGCCTGCTCGGTGGTGGAGGCCCTCTCCAGGGGGAGCCGGCCCGCGTCTCACGACGAGATAACTTTGGTGATCCGCAAGCCCCAGAGTCACTTCGCCCGGTTGATCTGAGATCCACCGGACCGAGGCACCTGGGATTCACCGGACGGCTGGATCCCAGGTTCGCCGGACAGGGACGCCCATCGTGAGCGGGCGGGACAGGGAAGTCCGACGATCACGATGGTGGAGCAGATGACGGCGCCTTTCGAGTGGACCCCAGACGCCCGCGAGCTGGCCGACCTTGAGCTGCTGCTCTCCGGCGCCTTCAGGCCGCTGACGGGCTTCCTGAGCTCGGCCGACGCGCACTCCGTGGACGAGCGCGGCACGCTCGCCGACGGCACGCCGTGGCCCGCGCCGGTCACCCTCACCCTGCCGGACGACCACCCGGCCGCCCCTGGCGACCGGATCACCCTGCGCGACCCCGAGGGCGCGGCACTGGCCGTGCTGACCGTCACCGGGCGCGAGAACGGCTTCGTCGCCGGACCGGTCGAGGCCCTCGACGCCCCCGAGCACGGACCGTTCGCCCGGCTCCGCCTCACCCCGGAGCGGGTCCGCAAGGAGTTGCACGGGCGGGAGTCGGTCCTGGCCGTCACCATGCGCGGGCCGCTGGGCGACCTCGGCGAGATCGTGGCGACCGCGCAGGAACTGGAGGCGTCGATCCTGCTGCTCCCGCTGGCGTACGGCGAGGGCGGGCCCGCGGTGGTCCGCGCCGCGCTCAAGGCCCGCGACGGGCTGCCCGAGGGCACGCTCGTGGCGGTGGTGCCGCTGGCGCCCAGGGAGCCCGCCATCGACCTGGAGCTGCGCGAGCGCGTGGCCGAGGCCTACGGCGCGACCGAGCACCTGGCGGGCCCCGAGCCCGTGACGCTCCCCGGCCCCCCGCACCGGCGGGGGCTGGTGGTCTTCTTCACCGGCCTGTCCGGCTCGGGCAAGTCGACCGTCGCCCGGGGGCTGCGCGACGCGCTGCTGGAGCGCGGCAGCCGCACGGTGACCTACCTCGACGGCGACGTGGTCCGCCACCTGCTGTCGGCCGGGCTCACCTTCTCCAAGAAGGACCGCGACCTCAACATCCGCCGCATCGGCTTCGTCGCCGCCGAGGCCGCCAGGCACGGCGGCCTGGCGATCTGCGCGCCCATCGCGCCCTACGCCGCCACCCGCGAGGAGGTACGCGCGATGGTCGAGGCCGTCGGCGCCGACTTCCTGCTGGTCCACGTCTCCACCCCCCTGGAGGAGTGCGAGCGCCGCGACCGCAAGGGGCTCTACGCCAAGGCCCGCGCGGGGCTCATCCCCGAGTTCACCGGCATCTCCGACCCGTACGAGGAGCCGGACGACGCCGACCTGGAGATCGACACCACCGGCATCAGCGTGGACCGGGCGGTGCACCAGGTGCTCGACCCGCTGATCCAGGGCGGCTGGATCCGATGATCCGGGTCCGGCGGGCCGGGGCCGACGTCCTGGGCCCGCCGGGTCGGGGGTGACGACCTGGATCCGATGGCCTGGATACGCCGGGTCGGGAGTGACGACCTGGATCCGACGACCTGGACACGCCGGGTCGGATCCGATGACACGGCGCCGCCACTCACCGACCCTCGCCTTTCCCTGCCGCCGTACGGGACTTCGGCCCGTACGGCGGCGGGATCCGGTGGCCGTACCCGGCGGTGTGGCGGGGGTCAGCCGGCGGGGACGGCGGCGTTGAGGCGCGGGTCGCGGGCGAGCTCGCCGAAGGCCCTCCGGCCGCCGGGTGTGGTGTCGAACCGGGTGTCGCCCCGGGGGGCGCGCGGCGAGTCGAAGTAGACCAGGGCCTTGATCTGCGGGTATTCGCCGATCTCCCGGCGCACCGAGGCGAAGAACGACTCCTTGAACCCGGGCCGGTCGTGACGCTCGAAGACGCCCCACTCGGCGAGCATGACGGGTTTCTCCGGGAAGCGTTCCCCCATCCAGCGGTAGAACCCCGGCCACCGGGGGAACTCGGGGCGGGTCTTGTTGACCAGCCCGTCGAAGCTGTGGACCCTGTGGTCGACGTAGGGGTCCATCGCCACCCAGTCGACCACGTCGTCCCCGGGGTAGAGCTTCTCGAACCAGGGTTCGGACGCCCAGTTGGGCGCGCCCATGTAGGTCATCACCGTGACCGCGTTGGTCACGCCCCCGTGCCGCAGGCGCGTCACCACGTGGCGGAACATGGCGGCGTAGTCGGCCGCCGTCATCCCCTTGCCGCGGGCCTCCCGCACGTCGTTCTCCGGCTCGTGGTGAATGGTGAGGAAGAACTTCTCGGGGAAGGTCCTCACGATGTGGGCGGCGAGCCGGTCGATCCGCCCGTCCAGCGCCCCGCGGGCGATCTGCTCCCAGGTGTGGTCGAGGGACGGTTTCCAGTTGATCAGCAGGAGCCTGCGGCCGTCCGGGTCGCGGGCGATGGCGCGCTCCGCGGGGGTCGGGAAGAGCTCGTCGCCCCGGTGGTAGACGTGCATGATGTCGGCCGGCCGGTTCATGCGCTTCTCGGCCCTCTCCAGGGCCCGCCCGGGAGGCCGTCCCGTGAAGATCTCCGGCGCGACGCCCCACCAGGCGCCGCAGGAGGGCACGAGCCTGGCGCTGACCTCGCAGGCCGCCCGGGACGGCTCGGCGGACGGGCCCGGCGGGCCCGGAACTCCCGGCGCGTCCGCGCCCTCCCCCGCGCCGGTGGCCCCCGCGGCGTCCAGGGGTTTCCCGGCGTCGGCGGCGCTCGGGGCGCCCGCGGCGTTCGAGGCCCGGCCGCCCCCGCTCAGCCCCGCGACCCCCAGTGCGAGGGTGCCCAGCCCCAGCGCCAGGACGAGGCCGGAACCGGCGATTCTGACCACGCGCGGAATTACGTCTATAGCGGCATTTGTCCGATGCACCGGTTCCTCACAGCTGTCGCGCGTACGCATTCTCGGGCCGTCTTCGGCCGTCACGGGGAAACACCTTCCCATCGCCCGGACGTGCCTCGTCCCTGACTTTGCCGGTCCGTGCCGTAGCCCCGGAGCGGACGGCAGGAAATATCGGATAAACGGTTGTTATCTCCCTGTGATTAGCAGGACCAACGCGAAGAAAATCTTGTGTATTGGTTCGGGGAAATGGAAACCCGACCTATAGTTCCTAGGGTTCACAGCGCCTGTTCGCCGGAGAGGCACCCGACCCATGAGCCCGTCACCGGATGCCCCCGTCCGCCGCGGAGGCGAGGACCTGGCGGACTACGCGTCGCTTCTCCGCCGCCGGTGGCCGATCGTCCTCTCCCTGCTCCTCGCCGGGGCCGGTTGCGGCGTCGCCCTGCTGTGGCTCACCCCGCCCTCCTACACCGCCTCCGGGCAGGTCCTGGTGACCGCGACCGGCGCGCAGGAGCAGACCAACCAGGTCACCAGCCGTCAGCGCGAACCGCTCAACCTCGACACCGAGGCCCAGGTGGCCCGGTCCGCGGTGGTCGCGGCGAAGGCCCGCCGGCTGTTCGGCGGCCTTTCCTGTCCCGCGGAGGTCTCGGTGCCGCCCAACACCTCGGTCCTGGAGATCTCCTGCAGCGCCGCCGACCCGAAGGTGGCGGCCTCGGGAGCGAGCGCCTACGCCCTCGCCTACCTGGCCCAGCGCCGCGAGTCCTCCACCCAGACGCTCGCGGCCCAGCTCAGGGCCGTGCTGGTCAAGCTGAGGCAGACCAACGCAGGTCTCACCAAGGTCGCCACCACGCTTCCCGGTCTGGGCAGGGGCACCACCGAGCGGGCCCTCGCCCTCCAGCGGCAGAACGTCCTCGCCCGCCAGGTTCACAGCCTCACCGCCAGGTACGACGCCCTCAAGACCGTCGCCGTCACCCCCGGCTCCGTGATCAGCCAGGCGGTGGCGCCGGCCGAGCCCACCACCCCCCGCCCGCCCCTCTACCTGGGCAGCGGCCTCATGGCGGGGCTGCTCTGCGGGGTCGGGGCCGCCTGGGTCCGCGACCGCCTCGACACCGCACTGCGGACCACCGCCGACCTCAGCCGCCTGACCGGTCTCGACGCCGTCAACGGCGTCGAGACGCACGGCCTGGCGGGCGCGGTGCTCGTGGTCGCCGTGCCCGGCACCTCCTCGCGCGAGGTGAAGGACACCGTACGGGCACTGAACGATCGGGGGGTTCCCGTGGTCGGCGCGTTCGTCATCGGCGACGACGTTCCAGCGTTCCCCGCGTTCCCCGCCACGCGAGGACCGCACGCCGCGCAGGGTCCGCAGGTCTCGCAGGGTCCGCAGGTCTCCCACGCCACACAGGGGCCCCACGCCACGCAGGGGCCGCAGGGCTCGCAGGTGCCCCACGTCCCGCGTGTCCCGCAGGTCTCGCCCGCGCCGCGGCCCGGCGGAGCGCGGGACCGCGAGGGCACCCCGAGGAGGGCCGGACGGCCTCTGGCAGGCCTGGCGGGCGGTCCGACCGCACCGGAGCCGCCCGGCGAGAGCCCGAAGGCGCCCGCCCGGCCGGGAGCGTACCGGGACGGAGCGAACGGGGCGAACGGGGACAGAGCGCAAGGAGCGGCCGGGAACGGAGCGCGCGGGGCGAACGGGAACGGAGAAGGCGCGTCGAACGGGGACGGAGCGCGCGAAGCGGCCGGGGACGGAGCTCGCAGGGCGGACAGGGACGGAGCTCGCGAAGCGGCCGGGGCACACGGATCGGCCGGGGCGTCGGAGGCGCTGCTCGCGCCCGGGGCGTACGGGAACGTTCCAATCGCCCGGCAGGCGGCGGGCGGGCGGAGGGGACGCAGGCTGTGAGGGGTCCGCGTACGGCCGCCTGGCCGATCGCCGCGCTCCTGGTGGGATACCCGGTCTGGTGGGCGCTCGGTTTCGGAGGCCTGTCCGTGATCGTGGTGGCCCCGGCGATGGCGCTGGTCCTGTGGCGGAGACGGCCGATCAGGGCGCCGCGCGGCTTCGGGCTCTGGCTGCTGCTCCTGGCGGGTTACCTGATCAGCGCGCTCATGCTCGGCGAGATGCCTCCCGGCACCTACGGCGAGTTCGGCGCCGGGCGGCTCATCGGCTACCTGATGCGCCTGTGCCTCTACGTCTCACTGTTGATCATGGTGCTCTACCTGGGCAACCTGACGGAGGAGGAGCTGCCGCAGCTCACCCTGGTGCGCATGCTCGGCGCGCTGTTCCTCACGACCGTCGCGGGCGGCCTGCTGGGCGTGTTCGCCCCGCGCGCCGCGTTCACCTCGCCGGTCGAGATGGTCCTCCCCGGCTGGATCAGTGGCAACCCCTTCGTCCACAACCTGATCCACCCCACCGCGGCCCAGGTGCAGAGGGTCCTCGGCCACGCCTCGCCGCGCCCAGAGGCGCCGTTCGAGTGGGCCAACGCCTGGGGCGGCAACCTCTCGGTGCTGCTCATCTGGTTCGTGGTCGGCTGGTGGGTGTACGGCGGGCCGCGCAGGCGCCTGGCCGTGATCCCGCTGGTCGCGCTGGCCGCGATCCCCGTCGTCTACTCACTCAACCGCGGCCTGTGGATCGGGCTCGGCGTCGCCGCCGCGTACGTGCTGCTGCGCCTGGGCACGCGAGCCCGCGTCGCGGCCTGCACGGCCCTGGCCGCCGGGGCGCTGGCGTTCACCCTCAGCCCGCTGCAGGCGATGGTGGCCCAGCGGCTCGACAGCCCGCACAGCAACGACATCCGCGCCTTCACCGTCTCGGCGACCGTCGCCGCCGCGAGCACCGCGCCGCTCATCGGATACGGCAACACCCGCAACGCCACGGGCAACCACCGGACGATCACCACCGGCAAGAGCGGCTGGTGCCCCACCTGCGGCCATCCGCCGCTGGGCGGGGACGGCCAGCTCTGGCACCTGATGATCACTCAGGGTTTCACCGGGGCCGCGCTCTACGTGGCCTTCTTCGCCGGGGCCGTCCGCCGCCACTGGCGTGACCGGAGCCCGATCGGCATGGCGGGGGTCCTCGTGATGATCCTCACCCTCCTCTACATGTTCGTCTACGACGGGCTGGTCACCCCGCTCAGCCTGTATCTCATCTCGTTCGCGCTGCTCTGGAGGAATTCGATGGCGAGCACGGCCGCATGAACGACGCCCGCGCCCGTCTGCGCTACCTGGACCAGACCCTCGACCTGCTGTTCCCGGGGCCCGGCGACCCGAGCCCGTACACTCTGCTCCCGCACCGGCTGCTTCCCCGCAGGCTGGTCCCCCGCGCGTGGTGGCACCCCGGCGGGCGGGTCACGGTGCCGTCCGGGCGGGACGGCATCGAGAGCCACCTGAGCGAGGTGTTCGGCACCCCCGTCCGCGTCACGCTGCGGGTGCGCCCGGCCCGGCGGGCCAACCGCAAGCCGATCCTGGAGGCGCGCGCCGCCGACGGGCCGATCGCCTTCGTGAAGATCGGCGACACCGACCTGACCCGGGAGCTCGTCGCCCACGAGGCGCGCACGCTCAGCCTGCTCGCCGCCGTGCCGCTGAAGACCGTCGTCCCGCCCGCCGTGCTGCACCACGGATCCTGGCGCGGCCTGTCCGTGCTGGCGCTCACCCCGCTTCCCGTGCGGCGGGGACGGATACCCGGCGACGTCCTCACCGACGCGATCGCCGAGATCGCCCGCATTCCCGGGGACCACCTCCCGGATCGCGCTCCCCTCGGCGACCCTGCCAAAGGAAACCCGGCCCGAGGAAACCCGGCTCCGGGGGACCCGCTTCCCGGAGACCCCGCCCGTGTCGGCCAGGCCCCCGGAAACCTCGCCCCTGCCGGCCAGGCCCCCGGAGACGCCTGCACCGGGCAGTTCCCCGAAGACGCCTCCGCGAGCCGGGGCCCCGAAGAGCCACCCGGAGATCGGGGGTTCTCCTGGCACGGTGACCTGACGCCGTGGAACATCTCGCGCGGGCCCGACGGGCGGCTGCTGGTCTGGGACTGGGAGCGGTTCGGCACCGGGGTCCCGCTGGGTTTCGACGCCGTCCACCACTTCTTCCAGCGGGCCCTGCGCCGCGACGACCCGGCCATCGCGGCGAGGGCCTGCGTGGCGGGGGCCCTGCGGATCCTGGCCCCGTTCGGGCTCTCGGCCGCCGAGTCCCGGCTGACCGCGCTCCGCTACCTGATCGCCCTCGCCGACCGCCACGCGGCCGACGGCCACGCGCCCCTCGGACCGCCGGAGCTCTGGCTCACCCCTCTCGCCGACTCCCAGGAGATCCTGCTGTGAAGGCTGTGAAGCCCGCGCTGAAGCGTTCGGTCCACGCGGCGTCGTGGGCCATGGGGCGCCTCACCTCCGGAAGCCGGGTGCTGCCCTCCTTCCTCATCATCGGGGCGCAGCGCTGCGGCACCACCTCCCTGTACCGCGTCCTGTCCCAGCACCCGCTCGCCCTGAAACCCGTCCTACGCAAGGGCGTCCACTACTTCGACACGGCGTACGACCGGGGCCTTTCCTGGTACCGGGCGCACTTCCCGCTGCGGATGTCGGCCTCCCGGCTGGCCCACCGGTACGGCTGCCGGCCCCAGGCCTTCGAGTCGTCGCCCTACTACCTGTTCCACCCGCTGGCCGGTCCCAGGATCGCCCGCGACCTGCCGGGTGCCAAGCTGATCGTGCTGGTCCGCGATCCCGTCGAGCGGGCCTTCTCCGCGCACGCCCACGAGCTGGCCAGGGGCTTCGAGACGGAGCGGTCCTTCGCCAGGGCGGTGAGGCTGGAGGAGGAGCGGCTCGCCGGGGCGGCCGAGGCCCTGTGCGCCGCCCCGCACTCGACGAGCCTGGCCCACCGCCACCACGCCTACCTCGCCAGGGGCCGCTACGCCGAGCAGCTCGCCCGGCTGGAGCCGCTGGTCGGCCGCGACCGACTGCTCGTCGTCGACAGCGGCCGGTTCTTCGCCGAACCCGATCTCGTCCACGACCGCGTGCTGGCGTTCCTCGGGCTGCCACACCTCGGCGACCCGGTGTTCGAGCGGCACAACACCCGGACCAGGCCCGGCCCCATGTCCCGCAAGCTCCGTCGCGAGCTGACGGCCTACTTCGAGGAGCAGGACACCCTGCTGACCTCGTGGCTGGGCGCGGAGCCGTCGTGGCGCCGCTGACCCCCACCCGCCTGGCGGGCCTGACCGGGGCCGCGCGGGGCGGGGTCGCGGGGCTGGCGGGAGCGGGTACGGGGGCCGTCGCGCAGTTCCTGACGGTCGTGCTGGTCACCAGGGAGGTGGGGCAGGAGACGGCCGGCCTCTTCTTCTCGGCGACCGCCCTGTGCCTGGCGGTCGCCGCGGTCCTGCGACTGGACGCCGGGAACGGGCTGGTCTACTTCATCGCCAGGTCCCGGTCCTTCGACTACCGCTGCACCTCCGGCTACGTCCGCGCGGCGCTCGTCCCGGTCGCGTCGCTCTCGCTGGCGGCCGGTGCGGCGGTCATCCTCACCACCTCCGACCCGGTGCCGCGGATGCTGGCGGTGGCCCTGCCCGCGGTGGCGTGCTCGGGCGTCGTGGTGAGCGCGACCCGCGGGTTCGGCTCGATGCGGCCGACCGTGCTGCTGGACGGGGTGCTGCAGCCGGTGGCCCAGTTGCTCCTGGTCGGGGCGGTGGTGCTCGCGGGCCGTGATTCCGTGCCGCTGCTCGCCGCGGCCTGGGCGCTGCCGTACCTGCCGGTGTTGCTGCTCGCCTCGATCTGGCTGCGCCGGCGGCTGCCCCGGACCCCCTACCTGCCGGGCACCGCGCACGACCTGTGGCGTCACACCTGGCCCCGGTCGCTGGCGGCCGGGATCCAGGCGGTGTTCCAACGGCTGGACGTCGTGATCGTGGCGCTGCTGGCCGGGCCGGCCGAGGCGGCCGTCTACACCGCCGCCACCCGCTTCAAGATCGTGGGTCAGCTGGCCGGTCAGGGGCTGGCGCAGGCCACGCAACCGAGGCTGGTACGAGCCCTGGCCGAGGGCGACCTGCCGCGCGCCCGGGAGCTGTACCAGTCGGCCACCCTCTGGCTGGTCCTGCTGACCTGGCCGATCTGGCTGGGGTACGCCGCGCTCGCGCCGTGGCTGCTCGGCGCCGTCTTCGGGGACGGCTACCGCGGCGGCGCGCCGGTGGCGTTCGTGCTGGCCGCCACGATGATGCTCGCCACGGCGTGCGGGATGGCCGACGTGGTGCTGACCTCCGCCGGGCACACCGGCTCCAGCCTCGCCAACCTGGTCGCCGCCGTCGCGACGGCGGTGGCGCTGGACCTGCTGCTGATCCCCTCGATGGGCTCGCTCGGCGCCGCCCTCGGCTGGGCGGGGGGCACGGTGGTCAAGAACCTGCTGCCGCTCTGGCACATCCACCGCCGGTACGGTCTGCGGCCCTTCGGCGCGCACAGCCTGGCCGCCCTGAACGCGCGGCGGGCGCCATGACCTCGCGGTCTTCCCCTCCTCGGCCTAGACGCGTGGCAAGCAGTCCTCTTCCTGGCCACCCTGGACGGACGGCGGGCACCGTGACCGCGCGGTCTTTCCCTCCTCGCCCTGGCCACCCCGGACACGTGACGGGCGCCGTGAACGCACGGCCCGACCATTCCGGGCGCCATGGCCACGCGCGGCCAGGCCCTCCCGGGAACCCGGACGGGTGGCGAGCGCCGTGAGACCCGTACTGGTCACCGGGCTGCCCAGGACCGGGACGAGCTGGACGGGCAGGATGCTCGCGGCGAGCGGGGAGCTGGTCTACGTCAACGAGCCGCTCAACCCCGAGCACCCGCCGGGCCGCTCCCCGGGTGTCCTCGACGCCGTGGTCGGCCACCGCTTCCAGTACATCTGCCCGGACAACGAGCGGGCCTGGCTGCCCGCCTTCACCCGCACGGTCGCGCTGCGCTACGGGTTCCTGGCGGAGCTGCGCCGCAACCGGTCGCCGTACGACCTGGCGAGAATGGTCCGGTACGGCACCGCGTTCACGCTGGGACGGCTGGGCGGGCGCCGGGCGCTGCTGGACGACCCGTTCGCGCTGTTCTCCGCCGGGTGGTTCGCCGACCGGCTGGGCTGCCGGGTGATCGTCCTGCTGCGCGATCCGGTGGCGTTCGTCGGCAGCTGGCAGCGGCTCGGCTGGACGGTCTACTTCCACGAGCTGCTCGAACAGCCGCTGCTGATGCGCGACCAGCCCCACCTGGAGGCGTTGCGCCCGCTGATCGGTTCCCAGGACCGCGTCGCCAAGGCCGTGGCGCTGTGGCGGGCGGCCGGAATCACCGCCGCCGACCTGGCCGACCGGTACCCGGGGATCATGCTGGCCCGCTACGAGGACCTGGCCCGCGACCCCCGGACCGGCTTTCGCCGCCTGTACGAGTGGGCGGGCCTGACCTGGTCGGCCCGTGCCGAGGAGCGCGTCCGCCGCGCGTGCACGGCTGCGTCGGACGCGGTCACGTCGGATCCGGTCGCCTCCGGCGCGACCGCGTCAGGCGGGGGCGCCGGCGGCTTCACCTGGAGCGGCCTGTCCCGCACGGCCTACCGGCCGATGGACTCGCGCCGCGCCCTCGCCGAGGCCGCTGCCCGGCTGAGCCCGCAGGAGGCCCTCCGGGTCAGGGAGCTGGCCTCCGCGGAACACCACTGACGACCGCCCTGGAAACACCGCGAAGGCACGGGCACCGGCGCTTCGGGGCTTCGGGGCTTCAGGAGAAGAGGCCGCGTACGAGGGAGACCGTGAGGAGCCTGAGCGCGTACGGCAGGTCGTCGACCAGGTAGCGGCGGGCGAGCCTGCCCGGCTCCCGCGTCAACCGGAAGATCCACTCCAGGCCACCGCGGCGCATCCACGCCGGTGCCCGCCGGACGGTGCCCGCGGCGAAGGCGATCGCCGAGCCGCAGCCGACGAACCAGGTGCCCGGCAGGTCCCGGCGGAGCGAGGCGATGAGCCGCTCCTGCCTGGGGAAGCCGAGCCCGACGAAGACCAGCCGGGGAGCGGCGGCGATCACGGCGTCGCGCACCCGGGCGTAGCTCTCGGGATCGTCCTCGAACCCGTACGGCGGGGTGCCGACCCCGGCGATCACCAGCTTCGGATGGCGGTCCACCAGCTCGCGGGCCGCCTGCGCGGCCGTGCCCCGGGGGCCGCCCAGCAGGTACACGGGATGGCGGTAGAAGGCGGCGGCCTCCGACAGGGACCAGATCAGGTCGGCGCCGGTGACCCGGCCGGGGAGGGGGGTGCCGAGCAGTCTCGCCGCCCACACCAGCGGCATGCCGTCCGCCACCGCGAGGTCGGCGCGCTCGACGAACCGGCGGGCCCGGGGATCGCGGGCGACGGTCCGGCTGATGTCGACGTTCGGGGTGACGAGGTGGCCGCCCTCACCGCGCTTCAGAGCGGCGACCACGTGATCGACGACCTCGCTCTCGGTCATCGGGTCGATCGCGACCCCCGCCACGTGCACGCGCCTGCGCAGACGCCTGCGGGTGGCCTTGTCGGGCCGGGGCCTCCGGCGGGGGACGGCGGGGGGCGCCACCCGCCCGACGACCGGCGTTCCGGCCTGCCCTGCGACGGCGGGCAGGCCGGGCGCCGGATCGTGACCGGTGGCGGACCGGTGGTCGGCGCGGGGCGGGATCGGTGTCACGGCGTCACGGACGGCCGGGGCCACGGCCCGCCCCGCCGTGAACGACATGACGGGCGAGTCGTAACGCGTGATCACCGACGGGCGCTCGACGACCCGCCTCAGTGCGAACGGGACGACTGACGAGTCGTGGCGCGTGACCACCGGCGGGCGCTCGACGACCCGCCCCGGTGCGGAAGGAACGACCGGCGGGCCGTGGCGACCGGTCGCGCGCGGGCGCTCGACGGCCTGGCCCGCCGCGGACGGAGTGAGCGGCAGCCCGTGACGGGGGAACACCGGCGGGCGCTCGGCGGCCTTCCCCGGCAGGAGCGGGGCGACCGCCAGGCCGTAGCGCGCGAGCGTCGGCGCACGCTCGGCGCCCTGGCCCGTCGTGAACGGAACGATCTGGGCACCGTGGCGGAGGATCACCCGCGGATGCTCGGTGATGGGCGCCATCAGATGCCGTGCCCTCGATGGTGCAGGACGCTGAGCAGGGTCCGCGCGGGGACCAGGCCGATCGCCACCGCGAGCGCGATGGGCGCGCGGGGCTCGCCGTGGCGGGCGGTGAACGCCCGCCAGGCCCAGCGGCCCGCCTCCCTCCGCTGGCCGAGGGCCGCGTGGTGGAAGGCGAGCTGACCGTAGACCCGCGCCGCGCCGCGCGGATCCACGGCCAGATCAGGGTGCCGGGCGAGCATCCACTGCAGCCCGGCGATCCGGTCGGCCCAGCGGGCCACGTACGAGGAGCCGCCCCAGCGCACCCGGACCAGGGGCCGGTCGACGTGCACGATGGGGTGCTGGGCGGCGGCGCGCAGCGCCAGGTCCCAGTCCTCGTTCTGGCCCCTGGGGGCGCTCTCGTCCGCCCAGAGCCCGCCGCGCCGGAACAGGAACGTCGAGGAGTGCACCATCACCATCCGCGAGCGCACCAGGTGGCGGTAGGTGACCCGGCTGGTCCCGGCCAGCCGGGAGATCCGGCGCGATCCGTACTCGACCTCGATGGCACAGCTGGAGAAGCGCGCGTCAGGCTCCGCCTCCAGCGCGGCGACCTGAGCCTCGATCTTGCCGGGTAGCCACTGGTCGTCGTCGTCGCAGAAGGCGACCATGTCGGTGCCGAGCGCCGCGATGCCGGTGTTGCGGGCACCGGGCAGGCCGGGGGTGAGCCGGTTGGCCATCACCCGCACGCCGCGCGAGGGCGCCCCGTACCGGCCGGGTGTCAGTGCCCGGCTGGCCAGGAGGTCGGCCACCTGGTCGGCGACCCAGGCCGGATCGCCGCCGTCCACGACGACGACGACCTCGACGGGGCCGGGGTGGTCCTGGCCGAGCACGGCGAGCGTGGCCGTGCGCAGCTGGTCCGGCCGGTGTCCCCGGGTGGGGATGACGACACCCACCGATGCGTTCACGCGAGTCTCCTGTAATAGCCGTACTTGATCATGAGGGGCCAGGTCAGCGCGGTGACCAGGCGCGACTGCCGGGACGACGCGACGGCGCGCCAGCTGTCGTCCCTGGTCAGCTCCGTGCGGCCGACCGTGAAACGCATCGGGTTGCCCGAGGCCGTGTGCGCCGTCGAGAATTCCGCCCAGTTGCCCGAGAGGAAGTCGAGGCGGCATGGAAGGCCGATCCTGGCGACCACGCGCCTGAGCGTGTCGGCGGGGGCGTCGAGCAGGTCCTCGTAGCGGACCCGGGTGACCGGGACGCCCCTGCGGGCGAGGAGTTCGAGGCTGAGGTTCTCGCTCAGCCAGTGCAGCGAGGTGCGGGAGGGCGACCAGTGGGTCATCGGGCGCCCGTCCTCGGGACGCGCGACCCTCCTGCGCCAGGAGTGCGCGACCGCGCGCGGGTCACGGACCACGTGGACGACCTGGACGTCGACTCCGGCCGCCGCGAGGCAGAAGGCCAGCGAGGCGTGCTTGCTGGAGTCGACCACGACCGGGCAGTCGGCGACCTCGCCCGCCGCGTCGTACAGGCCACGGTGGATCGCGACGTACTCGTCCAGCTCGGCGGTGCCGGGTGTCGGCCACCGGCCGGTGCCCGCCTGCTCCTCGGCGAGGAGCCTGGCCAGCGTGGGGATGCGCCGGGTGCGGTCGACGCGGGACCTGAGCGCGATCATCCGGTGGGCCAGGTCCTCGGACCAGCCACCGAACGCGCGCTCACCGACCTTCTCCCAGAAGGGGCACGATCCGAAGGGCTCACCGCACCCGCAGGCCTCGTCCGCGAGCGCGCTCCTGGCCCAGAGGTGGACGACCTCACCGAGCGGCGCGATGCCGGGGACCTCCCCGAGCAGGCGCTCCAGCAGCGTGGTCCCGCTGCGGCCGAGGCCACCCAGAAATACCACCCGAGCAGGTGACGGACTATCAGACACAGGCACGAATCCTTACCCGACGGATACGGAACGTGCCGAGGCTAGCGCGGAGCGTAACGGAGGGGTCAGAGAACGGACAAAGGATCTACCCAGCGGGTGTAACGCCGCCCATCTCCTGAACGGGGAACGGCCGGAACCTCGAAGGCCGGACGAGGGGAAGGGTCCACGGCCACCACGGGCGCGTACGACCCCGGGAACGGCGACCGGAACCCCGGAAGGGCGCCCCGGCATCGCCGGGGCGCCCTTTCCCGGCAAGGACGGCTCGCCGACACCGCGGGCGCCTCCGGCTCGCCAACGTCGCGAGAGCCTCCGGCAAGCGCGGCTCGCCGGCGCCGTGGGGTCGCTCCGGGAACGCGAACCGCCCGCGCCCGCGGGACGGGCCCCTCCCGTCGCGTACGGGGAGGGGGCCACGGCCGCGGGCGCGGGCGGCGGGGCGTGCCTACCTGGCGTCGACGATCATCCCGGCGCCAACGGTGTTGTTGGTGGACTCGTCCACGAGGATGAAGCCGCCGGTGAGGCGGTTGCGGGCGTAGTCGTCCACGAACAGCGGCTGGGTGACGCGGAGCGAGACCCGCCCGATCTCGTTGAGGCTGAGCGACTGGGCCGTCTCGTCCCGGTGCAGGGTGTTGACGTCCAGCCGGTAGTGCAGGTCCTTGACCAGGACACGGGCCGAGCGGGTGGTGTGCTTGATGGTCAGCTTGGTGCGCGGGGCCAGCTTGGCGGTGTCGGCCATCCAGCAGATCATCGCCTCCAGCTCCTGGGAGACGTGCGGCTGGTTGTTCGGGCGGCAGATCATGTCGCCGCGCGAGATGTCGATGTCGTCCTCCAGCCGGAGGGTGACCGACATCGGCGGGAACGCCTCGTCGACCGGCCCGTCGAAGGTGTCGATCGACGCGATGCGCGTGGCCAGGCCGGAGGGCAGGTGCGTGACCTCGTCGCCCGGCTTCAGCACCCCTCCGGCGACCTGGCCCGCGTAGCCGCGGTAGTCGTGGAGGGAGGGGTCGGTGGCCCGCTGCGGGCGAATGACGTACTGCACGGGGAAGCGCACGTCGACCAGGTTGCGGTCGGAGGCGATGTGCACGTGCTCCAGGTGGTGGAGCAGGGAGGACCCGTTGTACCAGGGCGTGTTCTCCGAGCGGGACACCACGTTGTCGCCGTGCAGCGCCGACATCGGGATGAACGTCAGGTCCGGCGCGTTCAGCTTGGAGGCGAAGGCGGTGAACTCCTCGCGGATCTCCTCGAACCGCTCCTGGGAGTAGTCGACCAGGTCCATCTTGTTGACGGCCAGGACCAGGTGCGGCACCCGCAGCAGGGTGGTGAGGAACGCGTGCCGACGCGACTGCTCCAGCACGCCCTTGCGGGCGTCGATCAGGACGATCGCCAGGTCGGCGGTGGAGGCGCCGGTGACCATGTTCCGGGTGTACTGGATGTGCCCGGGGGTGTCGGCGATGATGAACTTGCGCTTGGGAGTGGCGAAGTAGCGATAGGCCACGTCGATCGTGATGCCCTGCTCCCGCTCGGCCCGCAGGCCGTCGGTGAGGAGCGACAGGTCGGTGTACTCGGTGCCGCGGTCGCGGGAGGTGCGCTCGACGGCCTCCAGCTGGTCCTCGAAGATCGCCTTGGAGTCGAAGAGCAGCCGCCCGATGAGGGTCGACTTTCCGTCGTCGACACTTCCCGCCGTGGCGAAGCGAAGAATGTCCATTAGCGCTGCTCTCCAGAGGTCGTACGGCGTGCGCGGCGGGACCGCGCGGGGAGGGGCCCGCGGGGGGCCGGGTGGCACGGGGAGCCGGGGAGACGGATGCTCATCAGAAGTATCCCTCCCGCTTGCGGTCCTCCATGGAGGCCTCTGAGGCGCGATCGTCGGCGCGGGTGGCACCGCGCTCGGTGATCCGGGTGACGGCGATCTCGTCGATGATCGCCTCGACCGTCGCGGCACCCGACTGGACGGCGCCGGTGCAGGTCACGTCACCGACCGTCCGGTAGCGGACCGTCATGTCCAGGAGCGGCTCGTCGTCGTCGCGGGTGATGAACTCGCTGTCGGCCAGCAGCATGCCGTCGCGCTCGAACACCTTGCGGGTGTGGGCGAAGTAGATCGAGGGAATCTCGATCTCCTCGCGCCGGATGTAGTCCCAGATGTCGAGCTCGGTCCAGTTGGACAGCGGGAACACGCGGATGTGCTCGCCCTTGCGGATCCTGGCGTTGTAGAGGTTCCACAGCTCGGGGCGCTGGTTCTTGGGATCCCACTGGCCGAAGTCGTCGCGGAAGGAGAACACGCGCTCCTTGGCACGGGCCTTCTCCTCGTCGCGGCGGGCGCCGCCGAACACCGCGTCGTACTCGTTCTCCTCGATCGCGTCCAGCAGCGTCGTGGTCTGCAGCCGGTTGCGCGAGGCCCTGCGGCCGGTCTCCTCGACGACGCGTCCGGCGTCGATGGAGTCCTGGACGCTGGCGACGACCAGACGGGCGCCCAGCTCCGCGGCGCGGCGGTCGCGGAACTCGATGACCTCGGCGAAGTTGTGCCCGGTGTCGACGTGCATCAGGGGGAAGGGAATCGGCGCCGGCCAGAACGCCTTCTCCGCGATGCGGAGCATGACGATGGAGTCCTTGCCCCCCGAGAAGAGCAGACAGGGACGCTCGAACTCCGCCGCGACCTCGCGCATGATGTGAACAGCCTCTGCCTCGAGGACGTCGAGCTGCGACGTGGTGTAGTCGCGCTGAAGCATCAGACTCTCCTAGCGGGGATTAGCGGTGCAGATCCCGGATTCCAGCGAGCAACGTTGGCGCCAGTCCCGGTAGGGATACAAGAATATCCGGCAGCGAGGGGTCGGGCTGGTTGTAGACCAGCGGCGAGCCGTCGATACGGCTCGCGTGGACCCCGGAGGCGAGGGCCACCGCGACGGGCGCGGCGGAGTCCCACTCGTACTGGCCTCCGGCGTGCACGTAGGCCTCGACCTGGCCGGTGAGCACCGCGGAGATCTTGGCGCCCGCCGAACCGATCGGCACCAGGTCGGCGCCGGCGAGGCGGGCCAGGTTCTGGACGAACTCCGGCGGGCGGGTCCGGCTGACCGCGATCCTCGGCCTGGCGCCCGCCTCCGGGGCGGGCCGCACGGGGGGTTCGAGGGTGGAGAGCGTACGGCCCTGGGCGGGCAGCGCGACGGCTCCGGCCGTCAGCGTGCCGCGCTCCCAGAGCGCCACGTGGACCGCCCAGTCCGTGCGACCCTCCTCGCCGAACTCGCGGGTGCCGTCCAGCGGGTCGACGATCCAGACCCGCTCGGCGCGCAGCCTGCGCGGGTCGAGCCGCTCCTCGCTGGTCGCCTCCTCGGACAGCACGCTGTCAGCCGGGCGCAACCGCGACAGGGCCTCCATCAGGAACACGTGGGAGGCGGCGTCGCCCTCCTTGCGAAGCTCGGACGGGTCGCCGAAGCCCCGCTCCGCGCGCAGCGCCGCCAGCTTCTCGCCGGCCGCCGTCGCCAGCTCCGCGGCGAGTATGTGATCGTCGCGAACGGTCATCAGTATGCTCCAGCTCCTCGCGCGACAGCCGACCAAGTCTTCCACAGGATCTGCAGGTCCAGCATGAGGGACCAGCTCTCCACGTAACGCAGGTCCAACCGTACGGATTCCTCCCAAGAGAGGTCAGAACGGCCACTTACCTGCCAGAGGCCTGTCATACCCGGTTTGACCAATAATCGGCGGCGGACGTCGTCACCGTACCTGGCGACCTCCTCGGGCAGCGGCGGCCGGGGGCCGACCAGGGACATGTGGCCCAGGAGCACGTTGATCAACTGGGGCAGCTCGTCCAGCGAGTGGCGGCGCAGCCGGGCGCCCAGCGGGGTCACCCTCGGATCGTTACGGATCTTGAAGAGCATGCCGGGGCCGTCACTGGACAGGGTGATCTTCCGGCGCTCGGCATCGGCGCGCATCGTCCGGAACTTGTAGATCGTGAACTCGACTCCGTCGCGGCCCACCCTCGTCTGCCGGAAGAACGCGGGACCCGGCCCCGAGGCCCGCACCGCCACCGCCACCCCCGCCAGCAGGGGCAGCAGTGCCGCCAGCAGCAGGCCGGCCCCCACCCGGTCGAACAGGTTCTTGAGCACCTGGCGCAGGCCGGAGATCTCGGGGTGGTCCACGTGCAGCAGCGGCAGCCCCGCCGCCGGGCGGATGGTGATCCGCGGCCCGGCCACCTCCATCAGCGCGGGAGCCACGATCAGGTCGGTGTCGGTCTTCTCCAGCCGCCAGGCCAGCCGCCGCAGTGCCACCCCGTCCATCTCCGGGCAGGCGAGCACGGCCACGGTGTCGGCCGAGACCCGCCCGGCCGCGAGCGCGACGTCGGAGAGGTCACCCATGACCGGCACGCCCTCCACGTCGCCCGTCCCGCCGCGCGGGACGCACGCCGCCACGACCTCCATGCCGTGGTAGCGCTCCCGGCGGAACCTGCGGACCAGCTCGGCGATCGCCGCCCGGTGGCCCACCGCCACGACCCGCCGCATGCACCCGCCCCGCGCCCGCCTGCGGTGCAGGGAACGGCGCAGGCCGTACCGGGTGAGGAGGGTGAGCAGCGTCGTCAGCGGGAGGGCCAGCACCACGTAGCCCCGGGCCACCTCGATCTTGGTGAGGTAGGCGCAGACGGCGAAGGCGGCGGTGAGCATGAAGCCGCACTGGAGGATCCGCTGGAACTCCTCCGAGCCCAGACCGATGAGCCGGGGCTCGTAGGCGCGGTTCAGCGCGACCACGCAGACCCAGACGGCGGGCAGCGCCGCGCTCAGCACGACGTACGGGAAGACGTAGGGGGTAACCTCGCCGAATCGAACGAACAGCGCGAGGGCTCCGGCCAGGGCGGCGCAGGTGGTGTCGGCGGCGACGGCCATCGCGCGGTGCTCCCGCACCCAGCCCGGCATGCGCCGGCGCGCGGCCACGGCTCCGGGCCCGGTCTCCTGTGCGGCCTGGACTGCGGTCACGTCGCGCACGCGCTCCCCCTGCGTAACCGTTCACGGACAGACAGTTATGGAATGCTAGCGGCGGCGGGAGAGGCCCGAAGGTTGAAGACCGAAACGTACATCTCTGTGGATGTCGAGGCTGATGGCCCCATTCCGGGGCCGTATTCGATGGTCAGTCTTGGTATGACCGTGGCCGGGCGGATGACCGGAAAGGTCTTCGAACCGGTGGATCCGCAGACCCTCACGCTCTACGCGGAGCTGCGGCCGATCAGCGACGACCACGTGCCCGAGGCGCTCGCCGTGAGCGGACTGGACCGGGAGACGCTGATCCGCGAGGGCCGCGACCCGGCCGAGGCGATGCGGGAGGCCGCCGCGTGGGTCCGTGAGGTGTGCGGGAACAGCTCGCCGGTACTGGCGGCCTATCCGCTCTCCTACGACTGGATGTGGATTTACTGGTATTTCATGCGCTTCACCGGTGTCTCGCCGTTCGGGCACTCGCGCTGCATCGACCTCAAGACGCTGTACGCGGCCAAGGCGGGCGTGCCGATCGGCTGGGCGACCAAGCGGCAGATGCCCGAGCACCTGCGGTCCCCGCGGCCGCACACCCACAACGCGCTGGACGACGCGATCGAGCAGGCCGAGCTGCTGCAGAACCTGATGGCGTTCGACCCGCGGTGACACCGGGCGGGCCGGTCACCTGGGCGGACCGGTTGCCTGGGCGGATCGGCTGCCTGAACAAACCGGTTACCTGGGCGGGCCTGAGACGTTCAGGTCGCCGGTGTGGAAGGCGTTCTGGGTCGGCTCAAGGCCGACCCTGATCAGCGACTCCACGACGTCGGAGGCGCGGTCGACCAGGAACGCGAGGTCCTTGCGCTCGGCGGTGGCGAAGTCGCGCAGGACGTAGGCCGCGGCGTCCATCCGGCCGGGCGGGCGGCCGATGCCGAACCGCACCCGCAGGTAGTCCTTGGTCGCCAGCGACTTGGTGATCGACTTCAGCCCGTTGTGGCCGTTGTCGCCGCCGCCCAGCTTCGCCCTCAGCGCGCCGTACGGGATGTCCAGCTCGTCGTGGACCACGACCACCCGGGCCGGGTCGACCTTGTAGAAGTCGGCGAGGGCCTTGACCGGCCCGCCGGAGAGGTTCATGAAGGACAGCGGCTTGGCCAGCACGGCGGGGACACCCGCGAGGCGGCCCTCCAGCACCTCCGCCCGCGACCTGTGCGCCTTGAACCGTCCCCCGGCCCGCGCGGCGAGCTCGTCCAGGACCATGAACCCCGCGTTGTGCCGGTTCCCGGCGTACTCCGGCCCGGGGTTTCCCAGGCCCACGACCAACCAGCGGTCCACGATCGGCATCCCTTCACACGCGTCAGGGCGGCCCGATCCCGGGCCGCCCTGACAGATCTAGCAGAGAAAACTACTCGGCGCTCTCGCCGTTGGCGGCCGGAGCGGCCTCTGCGGTCTCGCCCGCAGGCTCGGCGGTCGGGGTCGAGGCGACGATCAGGACCAGCGCCTCCGGGTCGGCGGCGAGGGTCGTGCCCTTGGGCAGCTTCAGGTCGGCGGCGGTGATCTGGGTGCCGACCGCCAGGCCCTCGACGTCGACCTCGATGCCCTCGGGGATGTGGGTGGCCTCGGTCTCGACGGAGATGGAGACGAGCTGCTGGTCGAGGATGCCGTCGGCGACCTCGCCGACCACGGTGACGGGGATGTCGACGGTGACCTTCTCGCCGCGACGGACAAGGATGAGGTCGACGTGCTCCAGGAAGCCCCTGATCGGGTCACGCTGGACGCCCTTGGGCAGGGCCAGCTCGGCCACCGCGCCCTCAAGACGGATCAGCACGTTCGGCGTACGCAGGGCGAGCAGCAGGTCGTGACCCGGCAGGGACAGGTGCTGGGGCTCGGTGCCGTGACCGTAGAGGACGACGGGGACCTTGCTCTCACGACGGATCTTGCGGGCGGCGCCCTTGCCGAACTTGTCACGGAGCTCGGTGGTGATTACCACTTCGGACACGGCTGATCTCCTAGGGATCTTGGGAATCGGAAAGGTGCGTTCCCCCTCACCCGCCCTAGCGGAAGGCGTTACGAACGCACGCAATCCCACAACCCTACCGTGTCAACGGCGACGCGAAACGCGTCGCGGTCCCGGCCGCCCCTCGAAAGGGCCTGGCCACCCCTTGAAAGGGCCCGGTCCGCTCCCCGGAAGGGTCCGGCTCCGCCCCCGGAAATGGACATGGCCGTCCTCCGGGAAGAGGACCTCTTCCCGGGAACTCGTGGCCGACGAGTTCCCGGGGCCGGGCGGAGTGTCAGCTGTCGCCTTCGAAGAGGCTGGTCACCGAACCGTCGCTGAAGACCTCGGTGATCGCGCGGGCGATCAGCGGGGCGATCGACAGCACCGTGAGCTTGTCGAACCGCTTCTCCTCGGGGAGCGGCACCGTGTTGGTGACGATGACCTCGGAGATGCCGGAGTTCTTCAGACGGTCGACCGCGGGGTCGGAGAACACCGCGTGGGTGGCGGCCACGACCACGTTGGTGGCGCCCTGCTCGTACAGCGCGTCGGCCGCCTTGCAGATCGTGCCCGCGGTGTCGATCATGTCGTCGATAAGCACGCAGGTCCGGCCCTTCACCCGGCCGACGACCTCGCTCACCTTCACCTGGTTGGCCACGTCGAGGTCGCGGCGCTTGTGGATGAAGGCCAGCGGGGTGCCCAGCGTGTCGGCCCAGCGCTCCGAGAGCCGCACCCGGCCGGTGTCGGGCGAGACGACCGTGGTCGTGGCCAGGTCGAGCTTGTCCTTGAGGTAGTTGACCAGGATGGGCATGGCGAACAGGTGGTCCACCGGGCCGTCGAAGAAGCCCTGGATCTGGGAGGTGTGCAGGTCGATCGACATCAGCCGGTCGGCCCCGGCCGTCTTGAACATGTCGGCCATCAGGCGGGCGGTGATGGGCTCGCGGCCCCTGCCCTTCTTGTCCTGGCGGGCGTAGCCGTAGAACGGCATGATCACGGTGATCCGCTTGGCGGAGGCCCGCTTGAGGGCGTCCACCATGATCAGCTGTTCCATGATCCACTGGTTGATCGGCCAGGTGTGGCTCTGCATGACGAACGCGTCGCAGCCGCGGACCGACTCCTGGTAACGGGCGTAGATCTCCCCGTTGGCGAAGTCGCGCAGCGTGGTCGGCGCCGCGTCCACCCCGAGGTGGCTCGCCACCTCGTCAGCCAGCTCCGGGTGCGCGCGCCCGGAGAAGAACATCAGGTTCTTCTCGCCGGTCTTCTTGATGCCGCTCACGCCGTCCCCCTCGCCTGACAGCACACCGATGCCCGCGCGACGCCGCCGTGCCCATCGGGCCGCTCGCTTCGCTCACTCACGTCTGGCTCCCCTGCTGTTTCCCGGCCTCGGCGGCCCGTAGCGCCGCCTCCGCCGATCTGGTGCCCGTGCGCCTGCGCACGACCCATCCGTTGATGTTGCGCTGCCGCGCGCGAGCCACCCCGATGGCCCCGGGGGGGACATCGGCGTCGATGACCGAGCCTGCGGCCGTGTACGCGCCGTCGCCGATGGTGACCGGCGCGACGAGCATGGTGTCGCACCCGACGAAGGCACCCTCGCCCACCGTCGTGTGGTGCTTGTTGACCCCGTCGTAGTTGACGAAGATCGCCGAAGCGCCGATGTTGGCACCCGCTCCGATCGTGGCGTCGCCCACGTAGCTCAGGTGGGGCACCTTCGCACCCTCCCCGACCTGCGCGTTCTTCATCTCAACGTACGTCCCCGCCTTGGCCTTTCGCGCCAGGACCGTTCCGGGGCGCAGGTAGGCGTACGGCCCGACCAGGGCCTCGGGGCCTATCACGGCGTCAAGGCAGACGGCGTTGCGCACCAGCGCCCCCTCGCCGACGACCGTGTCGGTCAGGGTGCTGGCGGGGCCGATCTCGGCACCCTCGGCGACCGTCGTGCGGCCGTGCAGCTGGGTTCCCGGGTGGATCACCACGTCCGCCTCGAGGATGACGTCGACGTCGACCCACGTGGCGGCCGGGTCGACCACGGTCACCCCGGCCCGCATGTGGGCCTCCAGCAGGCGCGCGTTGAGCACCTTGCGGGCGAACGCCAGTTGCACGCGGTCGTTGACGCCCTCCACCTCCACGTAGTCGGCCGCGATGTGCGCGCCGACCCGGTGGCCGTCCTCCCGCAGGATCGCGAGGACGTCGGTGAGGTACTCCTCGCCCTGGGCGTTGGAGGCGGACACCCGCTTGACCGCGTCGGCGAGCAGGAGCCCGTCGAAGGCGTAGACGCCGGAGTTCATCTCCTTGATCGCCCGCTGCGCGGGGTCGGCGTCCTTCTCCTCGACGATCCCCAGGACCGCCCCCGAGGCGTCGCGGACGATCCGGCCGTAGCCGTGCGGATCGGGGACCTCGGCCGTCAGCACGGTGACGGCGTTGCCGTCCTCCCCGTGCCGTTCGAGCAGGGCGGCGAGGGTCTCGGTGCGCAGCAGCGGCACGTCGCCGTAGGTCACCAGGACGGTGCCGTCGATGGTGCCGGTCGCCTCCAGGGCGATCCTGACGGCGTGTCCGGTGCCCTTCTGCTCGGCCTGGACGACGGCCCGCGCGTCGGGGTCGGTCCCGGCGAGGTGCGCCTGGACCCGTTCCCGCTCGTGGCCGATGACAACAATGAGCCGCTCGGGTTCGAGACCCCGGGCGGCGGTGAGCACGTGGTCGACCAGGGTGCGGCCGCACAACTTATGGAGGATCTTCGGTGTTCTCGACTTCATCCGGGTGCCCTCGCCTGCGGCGAGGACGATGACGGCTGCCGGGCGCGGCACACTCACGGACGAGGCTCCCTCGGCGTCGCGGCTGAGACATGGCGAAGCGCGGTGACGGATGGCCACCCCCGGGGCGCGGCACCGTCACCTGCTCGACAACGTGAGGATACATTCCCCTTCGGGAGCCCACTCAGCCGACTAGCCGAGCGAATAAAACAAACACAAGGGATGGCTCCGGCACCAGGACTCGAACCTGGACAACAAGGACCAAAACCTTGCGGGCTGCCAATTACCCAATGCCGGATCAGCCGGGCGATCGGAACGGAACCCGCACGCCCGGCACCCCTACGATACAGAGCCCGCGCCGCCGAACGCGCCCCGTTTGGGCACCCGCTTCGGCGACCCGCCCCCGGGCCCGCGCACTCGCGACACGCGCCCGCGCGACCGTACGCGCGCGAGGGGCCCCGTTTAGCAGGTCAGCCCGGGGTAGAACAAGTGATGGACCCGCTACGGCGCGAATCCCGAAGAGTCATGTTCCAGACATTCGGCGCTTAGGTATTCCTAACTTACGATGGCGTAGGTTACGGTTGCGTAGCCGCACATGAGTCCTTGCCTTTTCCGAGCCACCGCGAGGTAGCGCATGACCCTCATCGAAGAGCGCCCTGCTCAGGGGCCCAAACCCGACGTCGACCCCGAGCGGAAAACCCTGCCCGAGATCATCACCTTCGGGGTGGTGGTCGGCGCCCCGCTGATCGCTCTGGTGGCGGCCGTCCCGTTCGCCTGGGGCTGGGGCCTCGGCTGGTCCGACATCGTCATCGCGAGCGTCTTCTACGTGGTCACCGGGCTGGGCGTCACCGTCGGCCTGCACCGCCACTTCACGCACGGTTCGTTCAAGGCCAGGCGCCCGCTGAAGATCGCACTGGGCATCGCGGGCAGCCTCTCGATGGAGATGTCGGTGCTCGACTGGGTGGCCACCCACCGCAAGCACCACAAGTTCTCCGACAAGGAGGGCGACCCGCACTCGCCGTGGCGCTTCGGCACGGGCTTCGTGGCGGTGTCCAAGGGCCTGCTCTGGGCGCACATGGGCTGGCTGTTCGAGGCCGACCGGGCCAACCGCGAGAAGTACGCGCCCGACCTGGTCAAGGACCCGGACATCATCAAGCTGCACAAGCTCTTCCCGGTGCTGGCGATCACCACGATGGTCATGCCCGCCCTGCTGGGCGGCCTGCTGACCTGGTCGTGGTGGGGCATGGCGACCGGCTTCTTCTGGGGCACGCTGGTCCGGATCGGCCTGCTGCACCACGTGACCTGGTCGATCAACTCCATCTGCCACGTCTTCGGCGAGGAGGCCTTCGAGTCGCGCGACAAGTCGCGCAACGTGTGGTGGCTGGCCATCCCCTCCTTCGGCGAGTCCTGGCACAACCTGCACCACTCCGACCCCACCTGCGCCCGGCACGGCGCGCTGAAGGGACAGATCGACCTCAGCGCGGGTGTCATCCGCTGGTTCGAGAAGGCCGGATGGGCCTACGACGTCCGCTGGCCGACGCCCGAGCGCCTGGCCGCCAAGCGCATCACCACCTGACCCGGGGTTCGGGTCCCGTCCAGAAGCAGGGGGACGCCATTATTAGAACTGTGAGCGAACCCCGACGGCGAATGTCAGGTAAGGAACGCCGGGAACAGCTGATCCAGATCAGCAGGACCCTGTTCGCGGAAAAAGGGTTCGACGGCACATCTGTCGAGGAGATCGCGGCGACCGCCAACGTCTCCAAACCGGTGGTCTACGAGCACTTCGGCGGTAAGGAGGGCGTGTACGCGGTCGTCATCGACCGGGAGATGCAGAAGCTGCTGAGCCTGGTGACCGAGGCGCTGTCCGCCTCGCACTCGCTGATCAAACTGGAGCGGGCGGCCCTGGCCCTGCTGGCCTACGTGGAGGAGAACAGCGAGGGGTTCCGCATCCTCGTCCGTGACTCGCACGCCGCCTCGGGGACCGGCACGTTCGCCAGCCTGATCAACGACATCGCCAGCCAGGTCGAGGACGTCATGGTCGACGAGTTCGTCGAGCGGGGCTACGACCCCAAGCTGGCCCCGATGTACGCCCAGATGCTGGTCGGCATGGTGGCGCTGACCGGCCAGTGGTGGCTGGACGTGCGCAGGCCGGCCCGCGAGGAGGTCGCCGCCCACCTGGTCAACCTGGCCTGGAACGGTCTGACCGGCCTGGACCCCAACCCCCGGCTGACCGCCGCCTCGCGTGCCCTGGAGCACCGGCTGGCCCATCCTCAGCAGCGCCCGGCCGAGCCCCACCCGTCCGGCCCGCGGCCACGCGCCGCCGGGTCCGAGCAGAAGCCGGAGCCGAAGCCGAAGCCTGAGCCGCCCTCGGGGGGATCGCCGCCGCGCCCCGAGTTACCGCCGCCCCCGACGGACAAGGAGATCCGGGAGCTGGAGAAGGCTCGCGAGCGGGAGCTGAAGAACCAGGAGAAGCTGCGCGAGCGCGAGCTCAGGGAGCGGGAGAAGGCGCGCGAGCGCGAGCAGCACGAGGCCGAGAAGCTCGCCAGGGACCTGGAGAAGATACGGCTCCGCGAGCAGCGGGAGCTGGAGAAGGTGCGCGAGCGGGAGTATCGGGAGCGGCAGCGGCTGCTGAGGGAGCAGGAGAAGGCCCGCGAGCGGGAGCTGAGGGAGCTGGAGAAGACTCGGCTCAGGGAGACCAAGACCGCCGAGCGCGAAGCCCTCAAGCACGCGAAGCTCGTTGGTGAAGAACGGGAAAAGCTTGAGCCAAGTGAGTAAGCAACAGCGCCCGTTGAGACTAAATTAACGTTCCGTTCAACCAAAGCGGGCATTCTGGTCATATGTCCGCTGAACTCGTTCGCCCAACCCCCGACGGGCTTCCTCTACCCCAGGAGCGCTTCCTCAACCGAGAGGAGAGCTGGCTCCAGTTCAACCAGCGAGTTCTGGAAATGGCGGAGGACCCGTCCCTGCCTCTGCTTGAGCGGGTGCGGTTCCTGGCCATCTTCGCCAGCAACCTCGACGAGTTCTTCCGGGTCCGGGTGGCCGGGCTGAAACGGCGGATGGCCACCGGTCTGCTGCTGCGGACGAAGAGCGGGCTGAAACCCCGTGAGGAGCTGGCCAGGATAGCGGCGATCGCCAACGGCCTCGCGCAGCGGCAGTCGGCCTGCTTCTACGAGCGGATCTGCCCGCAGCTGGGCGCCGAGGGCATCGAGATCGTGCGCTGGGACGACCTGGGCCGCGACGAGCGCACCGAGATGCGCAAGCTCTTCAGGGAGCGGATCAGGCCGGTGCTGACGCCGCTGGCCGTCGACCCCGCCCACCCCTTCCCGTACATCTCGGGCCTGTCCCTGAACCTGGCCGTCACCGTCCGCAACCCCTCGACCGGCAACACGGTCTTCGCCAGGGTGAAGGTGCCCAGCCAGCTCCCTCGCTTCGTCACGGCGTCCAGGAACCGCTTCGTCCCGCTGGAGGACGTGATCGCCGCCCACCTCGGGCAGCTGTTCAAGGGCATGGAGGTCGTCGAGCACCACGTCTTCCGGGTGACCAGGAACGAGGACCTCGACGTCGACGAGGACGTCACCGAGAACCTCATGCAGGCGCTGGAGCGCGAGCTGCTCAAGCGCCGTTTCGGTCCCCCGGTCCGGCTGGAGGTCGAGGACACCATCACGCCCGAGGTGCTCGACCTGCTGGTGGACGAGCTGGGGGTGGCCGAGCACGAGATCTACCGGCTGCCGGGGCCGCTGGACCTGACCGGGCTGCACGCGATCGCCGACCTGGACCGGGGCGAGCTGAGCTTCCGCCCGTTCGTGCCCGCGGAGGTCGTGCACGTCGAGGACGACATCTTCGCGGTGCTGCGCGAGCGGGACGTGCTGCTGCACCACCCGTACGACTCGTTCTCCACGAGCGTGCAGCGGTTCATCGAGCAGGCCGCGGCCGACCCGGCCGTGCTGGCCATCAAGCAGACGCTCTACCGCACCAGCGGCGACTCGCCGATCGTGGACGCGCTGATCGACGCCGCCGAGGCGGGCAAGCAGGTCGTCGTGGTCGTGGAGATCAAGGCCAGGTTCGACGAGCACGCCAACATCACCTGGGCGCGCAAGCTGGAACGGGCCGGATGCCACGTCGTCTACGGCGTCGTGGGCCTGAAGACCCACTGCAAGCTCGCCCTGGTCGTGCGCCAGGAGTCCTCGGGCGAGCTGCGCAGCTACTGCCATATCGGCACGGGGAACTACAACCCCAAGACCGCCAGGCTGTACGAGGACCTCGGCCTGCTCACCGCCGACCGGCTGGTCGGCGAGGACGTCACGGACCTGTTCATCCACCTGACCGGCTACTCCAACCACTCGGCCTACCGGCGGCTGCTGGTCGCCCCGCACTCCCTGCGCGGCGGGCTGCTGGCCAGGATCGAGCGGGAGATCTCCCACCAGGAGGCCGGACGGCCGGCCAGGATCAGGATGAAGACGAACTCCCTGGTCGACGAGCCCATCATCGACGCCCTCTACCGGGCGTCGCGGGCCGGCGTACCGGTGGACCTGTGGGTGCGGGGGGTCTGCACGCTCCGTCCCGGCATCCCCGAGCTGTCGGACAACATCAGGGTCAGGAGCGTGCTGGGCCGGTTCCTCGAACACTCGCGGATCTACGAGTTCGGCCACGGCCGGCGCCCGGAGATCTGGATCGGCAGCGGCGACATGATGCGCCGCAACATCGAGCGCCGGGTGGAGGTGCTGGTCAAGGTCTCCAGCCAGCAGCAGCGCAACTACCTCAGCGCCCTGCTGGACCGGGCCATGGCGGACGAGACCGCGACCTGGTGGCTCAACTCCGACGGCACCTGGACCCGCCACCCCGGTGAGGACCTGCAGACCCATCTCATCGGCACCCGCAGGTGGAGAGCGATCGATGACTGAGCGCGACGCCCGCCCGGACGACATGATCCACGCGGCCGGGGCGGTCGTCTGGCGTGGCTCCCCGGACGCGCCGGAGGTCGCCCTCGTCCACCGGCCCAGGTACGACGACTGGTCGTTCCCCAAGGGGAAGCTGAAGCGCGGCGAGCATCCCGTCGCGGGCGCGCTGCGCGAGGTGGCCGAGGAGACGGGGATCACCGCGGAGTTC
This sequence comes from Streptosporangium sp. NBC_01469, assembly GCF_036227305.1. Taxonomy (NCBI): domain Bacteria; kingdom Bacillati; phylum Actinomycetota; class Actinomycetes; order Streptosporangiales; family Streptosporangiaceae; genus Streptosporangium; species Streptosporangium sp. NBC_01469. The sequence continues at coordinate 341,658 of NZ_CP109465.1, forward strand.
GGCCGGTCGCTGCCGTCGAGCCACTACACGAAGGGCGGGCGGCCCAAGCGCGTCGACTACTGGCTGGCCAGGTTGGTCTCCGAGGACCGCCGTACCGACACGCACGAGGTCGACGACGTGGTCTGGCTGCCGGTGGACGAGGCCGCGCGGCGCCTGACCTACGAGTGGGACGCCGGGCTGCTCCGCGCGCTCGGCGAGACGTCGCCGGCGACCACCCCGCTCGTGCTGGTACGGCACGGCCTGGCGGGGAACCGGCAGGACTGGAAGGGCGACGACGACGATCGGCCGCTCGACGGGCGCGGGCGCGGGCAGTCCGAGGTGCTGGCGGACGTGCTGGGCGCCTTCCGCCTCGCGGAGCTGGTCAGCTCCCCCAGCAGGCGGTGCGTGCAGACCCTGGAGCCGTACGCGAAGCGGGCCGGCCTGCCGATCCGGCTCGAATCCGTCCTGTCGGAGAACGGCTACGACTGCCGGGCCTCCCTCCGCCTGGCCACGGAGGCGATGGCCTCGAACCGGCCCGTGGCACTCTGCAGCCACGGCAAGGTCCTGCCCGAGCTGATCGCCGGACTCGACGAACGGGCGGGCGGCACGCGGCTGGCCAAGGGCGCGTTCATGGTGCTGCACCACGCGGGCGGCGACGTCGTGGCCGTGGACGACTACGACGTCTGACGGCACGCTGGAAGCTGAGACGCCGAAGGGCCCGCCCACCCTCAACGAGGATGAGCGGGCCCTTTCGTACGGCGACGTCTCACCCGAAGTAAGCCCCGCACCTTCGCCTGAGACCGCACCATCATCGGATCAGCCGCAACGAGGTCATGGGCCGCCGCGGATCGCCGCGAAGCCATCGCGGCAGGACAACACTCAATCGAGTCCTTCGTGTCAATCTCGCTGGACGTCCCCACGTTGCCAGTGGGCGCCGCGAACGGCGCCAAACCGGATGCCGACATATGTCAAATCCATGAACATCTGACATCCGCACGGTTCACGGCTCCGACCCCTTCTCCGGACCGGGACCGCCGAGCGTCCGTCCCATCCGATAAAGCATGCCGCTTTGGAACGTGCACAACCATATCCGCCGCCACCGCGAATATCCCCGCGAGCAGCGGAAACGATGGTATTCCAACATCCAAACGCATCCGGCCGGTGATGTTTTAGGTCGATATCGCCCAGCTGCTTCCATCCCATACAGAGGGCAGTTTATGACCCCATGGGATTGAATGTCCTATTTGATTCGATGACCGAAAATCTATACTCTCCCCAACTGTCGGAGTTCGGCGGCTTCCGGCGAAAGGGATTTCCACCCAGCAGAAGCTCCCCACCCGGGGAAACATGCGGGGTAATTGGTTGGACAATCTTCTTAACTGACCCGGGGGTCAGAATGCATAATTCTATTCCCGCATGCACAAAAACACCGACGATTCCGTAAGCCCTGCAGCATAGGCCGAACGGCCTCCTCGAAGATTTTCTGGCTCGCCCCGCGAGAACCACGCTCTTATCTTCCGAGAAGGGCACATGAACCATCCTCACATAGCGATCACCGTCGGCGCCGGATTCCTCGGGTCCTATCTGTGTGAACACCTCCTTCTCGCGGGCACCTACACCCGCCTGCAGGGGCGCTACCGGCGGCACGCGGGGAAAACAGGCTGGTCCGCCAGTTCGCCGACCGGGGCAAGGTCTCGGGCTCGCGCGGCGGCGGCATCACGCTCGGCGACCTGCTCCCGATCATGATCCTCTGGCTGTACGGCAGGACCAACCGCAAGGCCGACTTCCGGATCCACACGAACCGGCGGCGCGTCCACGTCCGGCCGCACGCCTCGGAACCGCTGTTCACCGCGCTGCGCCGTACCCGTCCCACGCTCGTGAACGTCGTCCCGCCGGGCACCGCCGGTCTGGTGCCCGACCTCTGCCCCCGGCACGGCACACCTGTGCTGGTCGCCCACGGGGAGACCTGACGTCCCGTCCGGAGCCGGTGATCCGGCCTCGGACGCGACCCGCCAGATAAAGATCGTGAGAGTGCCGGCCCCCTCCGGGAGCCATGCCTTTCGCCGAGAAAACACCGCGAACCCAAAGAAGGGCGCCCAGGACACCATGGCGAACAACGCTCTGAAAGAGCAGACCGACCAGCGTATCCGCGAGCACATCGAGACCCGGTACGCCGACAACAAGGTCGTACGCAAGCTCTCCCAGCACTACCGGCGAGAGGGGTACGTGAAGCTCCAGGGGCTGGTCCCCGACGATCTGTTCCAGGAGGTCTCCAAGGAGGTTCACCGTCTCCTCGACGAGCACGGCCAGCGGATCGACATCCACCTCAAGGAGACCGGCAACTCGCCCCGGTACATGACCACCATCAGCCAGCAGGCGATCGCCAAGGGCAGCGAGCTCATTCCCGCCGTCTACGAGTCGCAAGCCCTGATGGACTTCCTCTCCAGGCTCGCCGCGCAGCCGGTGCTGGAGTGCCCGTGGGACGAGGAGAAGTACATCGCCATCCGCCAGCACAAGAAGGGCGACACCCACGGCTGGCACTGGGGCGACTTCAGCTTCACGGTCATCTGGATCATCGAGGCGCCGGACGCGAAGTACGGCAGCCAGCTCCAGTGCGTACCGCACACCGACTGGGACAAGAACGACCCGCAGGTCGAGGACTACCTGCTGGAGCGCCCGATCAAGACCTACGGGCACGTCACCGGCGACCTCTACTTCCTGCGGTCGGACACGACCCTGCACCGGACGATCCCCCTCAACGCCGACCACACGCGCATCATCCTCAACACGTGCTGGGGAAGTGAGTCGGATCAGAAGAAGGAAGCGACCCACGAGACCATGAACGCGATGTTCGACTGACAAGACCCCTTCGCCGAACATGTCGCTGACGCACATGGCGGCCGCGGCTGCGAGCGCGGAAAGCGCTCGCATGCCGCGGTCCGGTATCACCGCCCCGTTCCAGCGCACCGCCATGCTGCAGATCCTGACCTCGGAGGCCGACGGCGTCCTCAGGGACGTGGTCGGCATGGACGCGCCGCTGCGGATACCCGAGGTGGTGGACGTACAGGTGTTCAAGTCGCCCGGTGACCGGGTGCGCGCCTACAGGCAGGCCGCGCACGAACTCGGCTACCTGATGGTGGTCGCCGACACCGGCGAGTCGCCGAGGCGGGCCCGGGACACGGCGTTGGAAACCCTGCGGGCGGCCGTGTCCCTTGTCGCCATGGGGGCGCTCGCCTTCGCCATCGTGCCCTGGGCGGGCGCGCTCGGCACGGTGTCCGTACTCGGCTGCGGCGAACTCGTCCACGCGGCCGTCGTCCTGCGCCGGCTCACCCCGGGACGGTCACAACCCCAGCCCACACCAGGAGTGTGACCATGCGTCCGGAAACGCCGCTCGAAGAGACGGAACAGCGGCTCATGCCCGCGCCCGCGCGAGGTGTCGCGGTCGCCGTCGGCCTGACCGCGGCGGCCGTGCTGCTGCTCGTCGTCGTCGGGCTCTCCGTGTCGCCGTCCGCGGCCCACCAGGCGACCGCGGGCGCGGCGCACGCCTCGTCCCCGATCCAGCTGGCGGCGAGGCTCTTCCTCGCGATCGCCGTGATCGGCGGCCTGGCCTCGCTCGGCGGCATGCTGGCCAGGCGCGTCGGCCAGCCTCCGGTGATCGGCGAGATCATGGCCGGCCTGGTCCTCGGGCCGTCCGTGCTCGGTTCGCTCGCCCCGGGCGTGGTGTCCGCCGTCCTGCCGGCCACGATCCTGCCGCACCTGAACCTCATCGCCCAGGCCAGTCTCGCGCTGTTCATGTTCACCGTGGGCGCCGAGTTCGACCACGGCGTGCTCGGCCGCCAGCGGGGGGTCATCGGAGCGGCGAGCCAGGCGATGATGGTCGTCCCGTTCGCCCTCGGCGTGGTCGCCGCGCTGCCGCTGTTCGACATGTTCGCGGGCGATTCGGTCGGGCTCGTCCCGTTCGCCATCTTCGTCGGCACCGCGCTGAGCGTCACGGCGTTCCCCGTACTCGCCCGGATCGTGCAGGAGACCGGGCTGGGCGGCACCCGGCTCGGGTCGCTCGCCATGATCTGCGCGGCCGTCGCCGACGTGCTCGCCTGGTGCGCGCTGGCCGTGGTGCTCGCCATCCTCCGCGCGGAGGGCGCGTCCGGCGTGGTGGTCGCGCTCTCGCTCACCGCCGCCCTGTGCGCGGTGCTCCTCCTGGTGGTGCGACCGGCGTTGCGAACCCTCGCACTGCGGTACGCGCACGTGAGACTGCCCGCTCCCGTCTGCCTCGGCCTGGTGCTCGGCCTCGTCTTCGCGCTGGCCTCGATCACCGACCTGATCGGCGTTCACGCGATCTTCGGCGGTTTCCTCGCCGGTATCGTGCTGCCGCGCGAGGCGAGGGCGCTGGGCACCATGCCGGCCCGCCTGGGCACGTTCAACCAGGTACTGCTGCTCCCGGTCTTCTTCGCCTCGATCGGCCTCCAGGTGGACGTCCGGTTCGCCGTCACCCATCCCGGGGTGCTGCTGGGCGGCGCGCTGCTACTGGTGGTCGCGATCCTCGGCAAGCTCGGCAGCGCGTGGCTGGTGACCCTGGCCGGAGGCATGCCCCCCAGGCTCGCCCTCGGCCTCGGGGTGCTGATGAACGCCCGCGGCATCACCGAGATCGTCGTGCTCAGCTCGGGCCTCAGCATCGGCGTCATCAACGGCAACGCGTTCACCGTACTGGTGATCATGGCGCTCGTCACCACCGTCATGACCGTTCCCAGCCTCCGCCTGCTCGGCCTCACCCGGCCGGCGGCAGGGCGACCTCCCGCCTCGGAACGCCAGGTCATCGCGACCGGCGAAAAGGAATTCCCGCTATGACGATCACTTCCCTGGTCACCGGCGGTGCCGGGCTCAGCAGCCTCACAACCGGGCCCACCCGGACCCAGAGGAGTTTCACGACCGGGCCCGCCCGGCCCCACCCGGACGAGGCGAACGGCCGGGAACGTCAGAGGAGCTTCGCGACGGCGGCCCTGGTCTCCTCCCAGACCCGGGGGAACTCCTCCCACGCGCGCGCGGCCCCGGCCCGCTCCACCCCGGTCAGCACGCCGTAGGTGAACGTGTCCTCCCCGACCAGGCGGGCGTTCGCGGCCTCGGCCGCGAGCCGCTCCTGCGCGACGACGCCGTCCATGTGGGTGCCCAGCACCTCCTGGACGGCCTCCGCCCGCTTGGCCAGCTTGTTCATGCCGAGCACCTCGGCGGTGTAGCGGGCCCGCTTGGCCGCCTTGCGCACGTCGTGCATGGCGATCTCGCGCTCGGACTCGTTCTCGATGGCCTGGGCGGTGTCGTAGGTCCCGGTGACCCGGCGCCAGCTCTTGGCCGCGACGACGTCCAGGGTGTCGGCGGGCTTCCCGGCGGCCTTGGTGAGCACCGGGGTGCCGGTCAGGTCGTCGAGGGCGTCGAGCAGGGCGAAGTAGCGCTCCCCGCCGAGGGTGTCCCTGATCCGGTCGAGGGCCTCGTGTTCGTCGTCCAGCAGGTCGGAGCTGAGGCGTGCCCTGACGGGCCCCACGATCAGCGCGTCGTCCAGGCTGTCGAGCCTGCGCGCGAACCGCTCGCGGATGACCTCCAGGTCACGGGCCTCGCCGAGGACCGTACCGAGCCACTTGAGCTCCTCCTGAAGGTTCTCGGTCCCCTCGACGACCGTCCTGAACGACTTCAGCGCGCTGCGGAGCCGCCGGGCGGCGACGCGCATCTGGTGTACGGCGTCCTCCTCCGCCTTCCTGACCCGAGGGTCCTGCGCGAGCAGCGCGCCGACCTGGGAGGTGAGGTAGCCGACGACGACCTCGCCCGCCGACCCGGGAGCGGTCTCGGCGCGCGGGTGCTCCGAGACCGCTCCGGCGCCGCCGAGCAGGCGCGCGAGCTTGCTGGCCGAGTCGGCGGGGGTGGCTCCTGCCTTGCCCAGCCGCTTGCCGACCTTCCTCAGCAGCTTCTCGTCGCCCTCCAGCAGCTCCGCCTCGACCTCGCGCCAGCGCTCGACGTGGGGTTCGTCGCCGAACACGGTGCCCTTGACCCGGTCGTCGGCGATCTCGACCAGCCCCACCCCGGCGCCGTTGACCAGGGTGGTGACGGCGCGGCGGGTGTCCAGCTCGGCGATGGGCCCGAGCGGGGCGCCCCGGGTGTAGGCGAGCACCAGGTCCGCCAGCTCGGCGGGGACGATCTTCGCGCTCCGGGTCAGCGGATGGGTGATCTCCTGCCGGACGCCCTTGGCCTTGGGAAGTTTGAGGTGCCAGCCCGGATCGGTGCCGCCCCTGCGTCTGCGCAGGGTGATCCCCCTCGCGGCGAGCCTCAGGTCGGGCGTGTCGAAGTAAAGGGCGACCAGCTGGTGGGTTTTCGGCCCCACCACCTCCGTCGAGCCCGGCAGGCCCGTGAGGTCCGGCAGCTGGTAGTCCGCCGATACGTCGAACTTGTCCTCAATTTCTATCGCCACAGGTCATCCCCTGATTTGCCCAGATATCTACCATGTCTTCGCAGTATTTATTGATGCCCTGTTATCCGTCCAGGAACCCCAGTCGATTGCCTCCGAGGTCACCGGGACGGCCCTCCGGCCGGGCGGCGGGTCACAGGGGATCAGCCGGGCAGGCGACATGTCACGGATCGGGGGCCGCGTTCTCCGGATGCCTCCCGCGTACGGGGGTGAAGAGGGCGGTCACCGCGATCAGCAGGCAGCCGACGCCCGCGAGGACGAAGACCGGGGTGGTGCCGTAGCGGGCCGCGCCCCAGGTGAGGACGGCCGCGCCGACGGGCCCCATCGAGAAGTGGATGGTCCAGAACGCCGAGGTGACCCGCCCGAGCAGATGGTCGGGGGTCACCTGCTGGCGCAGGGACATGGAGCAGATCCCCGCGACGCTCACGCAGCCGAGATAGAGGGCCACGATGACGGCCACCCCCCAGACGGAGCCCGCGAACCCGACGGCGACGATCGCGAGCCCGGCCACGGCCTGCGCGCCGATCCACGCGGGGCCGAACCCCACCCGCCTGCGCAGGCGCGCGACCAGGAGGGAGCCGATCACCGTGCCGACCGCGGCGATGCCGAGGACCACTCCGATGGCGGAGTCCGGCTGGCCCAGATCGTGCTTGAGCCGGTAGATCACGAGGTCGGTCAGGCCGAGCGTCAGGAAGATGAAGAACGACAGCAGGACGGTGAGGACGCGCAGCACCGGATGGCGCCACAGGAACACCGCCCCTGCCAGGATCTCGCGCCACGGCCGCTCCCGCGCGGCGGGTGCCGCGGGCCCGCCGGTGTTCCGGGGGATGCGGATCAGGTAGACCCCGATCGCGGACACCGCGAAACTCACCGCGTTGACGCCGATCGCGGCGGTCAGGCCGAACGCGCCCGCCACCACCCCGGCCAGCATCGGGCCGAGGATCCCCGCCGCCGCGGCGGTCGCGTAGAGCTTGCCGTTGGCGTCGGTGACGCGCCCGTCGCCGACGAGGTTGCGCACCGCGGTCACGTAGGTGACCTGGAAGACCATGCCCACCGCCTCGGCCAGCGGCAACACCACGTACAGCAGCCAGATGTGCGGCCCCGTCGTCCAGGCCAGCGGGATCAGCGCGTACAGGACGAGCCTGACGAGGTCGCAGACGATGAGCAGCGTGCGCCGGTCGAACCGGTCGACGAGGACCCCGGCGAACACTCCGGCGACGACCGAGGCCGCGCCCGAGACACCGGTCAGCAGGCCCATCTGCGCGACGGATCCCGTCACGTTCAGGATGAGCAGGGGAACGGCGATGAGAGCGAACGAGTCACCGGCCACGGAAAGGGTCTGCGCGCCCCAGAAGACGCCGAAGTTACGATCCCGCCACAGAGGCCGGGGCACTCCCGGTTCGGAACCCGCCGCTTCCTCCACCGGCCCCCTGACGCTCGTCCGACACATCGCCGTGTCGCATTCTCCGGCCGGCCATGACCGCGTCCGCGCGGGAGCTTGTGAACCGGCCCGCATCCACCGAATCACACCGTCCACGGCCGGATCAAGAAATCTTCCGATATCGCCGGACAAGGACACCGGCGGCCGGTGCTCACCTCCGGGTGACCGTGAAGATCCTGCGGAAGGGGAAGAGCGTGCCGTACGGGCCGCGCGGGTAGGCCTCGCGAAGCGGGGCGGCGCAGTCGGCGAGGAAGGCGGTGGCCTCGACCGGATGCAGGCGGTCGAGCACGGGGCGCAGGGCGGTGCCGGTGATCCAGGCGAGCACGGCGTCGTCGCCGGGCAGGACGTGCAGGTAGGTGGTCTCCCACGCGTCCACCCGGCAGCCCAGGCCGGTGAGCAGGCCGAGGTAGACGGCCGGGTCGGCGCGTTCGCCCCTGGGACGGCTAGGGCTGCGCCAGGTAGTCGGCGAGGGTGCCGCGGCTACGTTGGAGGCCGTCGATACGCTCGTCCATGACCGCCAGCTCCCGGTCCATGAGGGCCCGCAGGTCCGCGCACCAGTCGAACCCCGGCTGCTCGCCCCGGGTGCACGGCAACACCACACGGATCACCTCGGTGGACAGGCCCGCGTTCAGCAGGGCGCGGACCTTCCGCACAGTGATCACCGAGTCCTCGTCGTAGTCGCGGTAACCGTTCGAACCGCGCCTCGCGTCAAGCAATCCCTGCGCCTCGTAGTACCGCAGCAACCGCGGGCTGACCCCGGTACGCCGGGACAACTCCCCGATCAGCATGTGACCCCGCCCTATCCGAGGTTGACCTTCCAACTGATGTCAGGCCTTAACGTCGCCCCATGAGCAAACATTCCGCGCACGTCGTCCGCGGCATCGGCGTCGGGCTCCTGCTCGCGCACGGTGGTGACGGCGACATCGACGGCGACATCGCCCGCGCGCGCACCGCGATCAGGCCGGATTGACCCGGCTCCGATAGCACCCCGCACAGCGAATCCTCGCCCGTCCCGGACGAGGTGGCCGACGAACTGATCGCCGGGACCGTTGTCCCGTTCACTCGATCTCGCCCCCAGGCCGCGGCGGGCACCTCATCACATACATGCATGCCACTGCAACTTTAAGGAGAACCGTGAACTCCCCTCTGCTCGAGCCCTACCGCGGCCCCGCCCTCCATCTGCCCAACCGGGTGGCCATGGCCGCGATGACCCGCTCCCGCGCCGACGACACCACCGGCGTCCCCACTTCGATCATGGCCGAGTACTACGCCCAGCGCGCCACCGCCGGCCTCATCGTCAGCGAAGGGATCTGGCCGCACTTCCTCGGCAAGGGCGGACCCGGCGTCCCCGGCCTGACCGAGCCGGCCCACGTCGAAGGCTGGCGCCGGACGACGCAGGCCGTGCACGCCGCCGGCGGTCGCATCTTCGCCCAGTTGTGGCACGTGGGCCGGGTCAGCCACCCCGACATCCTCGGCGGAGAACAGCCGGTCGCCCCCTCGGCCCTGGCGATCTCGGAGGACCAGATCTTCACCGCCTCCGGCCTGAAGGACTACGTCGTCCCGCGTGAACTGTCCACGGCCGAGGTCGCCGAGGCCGTCGAGTTTCACGCCGTGGCCGCCCGCAACGCCGTCGACGCCGGTTTCGACGGAGTCGAGATCAGCGCCGCCTATGGCTATCTCATCGCCCAGTTCCTGTCCGACAGCGCCAACCTGCGTACCGACGGCTACTCCGACCACGTCCGCTTCGCGGTCGAGGTGGTCGAGGCCGTCGCCGCCACGATCGGAGCGGACCGGACCGCGTTGCGCATCTCCCCCGGCAACGCGCTCAACGACATCATCGAGAACGATCCGGCCGCGCGCTACCACCGGCTGCTGGGCGCGCTCGACGAAATGGGCCTGGCGTACCTGCACGTGGTCCAGTCAGGAGAGTACGCCGCCCTGGAAGATCTGCGCCCCCACTGGAACGGCACCCTGGTGGCCACCTACGACGGCCCCGAACCCGGCGGCCGGGAACAGGCGGAAGAGGCGCTGCGCGCCGGCCTCGCCGACGTCTACTCCTTCGGACGGCTGTTCCTGGCCAATCCGGATCTGCCACGGCGCGTCGCCCTCGACGCCCCGCTCAACCCGGTGCGCGAGAGCGGCATGTACGGGGGCGGCAGGGAAGGGTATCTGGACTACCCCTACCTCGTCGGGTAGACACCGGGAGGGCATTGGCCGACCAGTCACCCGGGATCGCCTACAGGGGCGGCGGTTTCCAGGTGCTCGCCGACCAGGGGCTGCGTGCACCTCGTCGAACAGGGTCGCCGGTGTGTGCCGAGAGTGGTCAAGCGCGCAGTGCTCAACAGCCGCCTCTCACCTCCGGGCGACCGCGAAGATCCTGCGGAAGGGGAAGACCGTGCCGTACGGCCCGCGCGGGTAGGCCTCGCGGAGCAGGGCGGCGCAGTCGGCGAGGAAGGCGGTGGCCTCGACCGGATGCAGGCGGTCGAGCACGGGGCGCAGGGCGGTGCCGGTGATCCAGGCGAGCACGGCGTCGTCGCCGGGCAGGACGTGCAGGTAGGTGGTCTCCCAGGCGTCCACCCGGCAGCCCAGGCCGGTGAGCAGGCCGAGGTAGGCGGCCGGATCGTCGACCGGGGAGGGCCGGACCAGGTCGCCCAGCCGGTCGCGCCACTTCGTACGGCACAGCTCGCGGACCAGGGCGTGGCTGGGGGCGTCGAAGTTGCCCGGGACCTGGAAGGCGAGCCAGCCGCCGGGGTTGAGGGCCTCCACCCAGCGCGGCAGCAGCTCGCGGTGCTCGGGCACCCACTGCAGGACGGCGTTGGACACGATCACGTCGACCGGGCGCTCCGGGCGCCACCGGGTGACGTCGTCGACGGAGAAGCTCAGCGAGCCGCCCGCGGGGGCCTTCTCGATCATGGCGGGCGAGGAGTCGAAGCCGTGGACGCGGGCGCCGGGCCACCGCCTGGCGAGCTCGGCGGTGAGCTCGCCGGTGCCGCAGCCCACGTCGACCACGTGGCCGGGCCGCTCCGCGGCTATCCTGGAAACAAGATCGAAGAACGGCCGCGAACGCTCGTCGGCGTAGCGGCCGTAGACCAGGGGATCCCACATATCTCTTGACATCAAGATAAGTGATATCCGGCAAGGTATCTCGATGTCAAGACAGATACACTCGCGTCATGACCCTGCACCACGCGGACCAGGACTCCGGGCGACCGCCTGTCGCGAAGGACGAGACCGCCGCGGCCGACGCGATCGACAGGGACCTCGACAGGGACGAGGTCGACCTGCTGGTCGCCGCCTGGCGTCAGGAACGCCCCGACCTCGACGTGGAGCCGCTCCAGGTGCTCAGCCGGGTCTCCCGGCTGGCCCGCCACCTCGACCGCGCCCGCCGGGCCTCCTTCGCCGAGCACGGCCTGGAGACCTGGGAGTTCGACGTGCTCACCGCCCTGCGCCGGGCCGGGGAGCCGTACGAGATGAGCCCGGGAGCCCTGCTCCGCGCGACGCTGGTGACCTCGGGGACGATGACCAACCGGATCGACCGGCTGACCGCGGCCGGGCTGGTCAGGCGGCGCCCCGACCCCGAGGACCGGCGCGGCGTCCTGGTCTCCCTGACCGACGCCGGGCGGACGCGCGTGGACGGCGCCTTCGCCGACCTGCTGCGCCGCGAGCGCGATCTCCTGTCCGGCCTCGGAAAACGCGAACAGCAGGCCCTTTCCGGCCTGCTGCGCACGCTACTCGTTCCTTTTGACGCGACCGGGAGTGGAGCTCCCTGAATCCGGTCACGCTTTGATTTTCGAACCGCGACCGGGGCCGCCGAACACCCCGCCGCAACGTCGGTAAAAACGCCGGACAAGATATCGGATAACCGCCCGACAACGATGTGCGGATCGAATGTCAGGCTGAGCGAATGCGGTCAGAGATCTGGCGAGACCTCACGGCCCGGATGGTGAACCGTACTTTTCGGGAAGTGCGGCCGGCAGGCGACCGATCCGCTACGCGGGCCGCCGATACTCGCCGACCATCGGTTGAAGCGCTCCCCATGGCTAAAGCCAGGGGTCCGCGCCCGGCATCTCCGATCGAGCGCTTCCGGCGCTCGATCGACCTTCGGTCCGGCCACAGACCACTCGTCGCAATCCGGCGGGGCTCAGTCGCCCAGGCGGTCGGCCAGCTCCAGCCACTCGCCCTCGATCGACTCCTTCTCCGCGAGGATCTCCTTCAGCTGCGCGTCGAGCGAGGCCAGCCGCTCGTAGTCGGCGGCGGCGTCGGCCATGGACGCGTGCAGCTTCGCCTCGCGGCCACTCAGCTTGTCGAGCTGGCGCTCCATCCGGGAGAGCTCCTTGCGGAGGTCGCGCTCGTCCTTCGCGGACAGGCCGGGAGCCGTCTCCTTCGCTCCGGTGGACGAGGTCGCCGAGGCCGTGCCGGACACCGCGCCGGACGCCGCCCGCGCGGACAGGGCCGCCCCCGAGGCGCGGCGGGCGAGGTATTCGTCCACGCCGCCGGGGAGCATCGACAGCTTGCGGTCGCCGAGCAGGGCGACGGTCCTGTCGGTGACCCGCTCCAGGAAGTAGCGGTCGTGGCTGACCAGGATCAGCGTGCCCGGCCAGCCGTCGAGCAGGTCCTCCAGCTCGTTGAGCGTCTCGATGTCGAGGTCGTTGGTCGGCTCGTCGAGCAGCAGCACGTTGGGGTCGTCCATGAGGAGGCGGAGCAGCTGCAGGCGGCGCCGCTCGCCACCGGACAGGTCGCCGACGACCTTCCACTGCGCGTCGCCCTTGAAGCCGAGGCGCTCCAGCAGCTGGGAGGCGGTCCACTCCTTCTTGCCGACCTGGATGAACTTGCGGATCTCCTCGACGGTCTCCAGCACCCGGCGCTCCGGGTCGAGCTCGCCCAGCTCCTGCGACAGGTGCGCCAGGCGGACCGTCTTGCCGCGTACGAGCCTGCCCGAGTCGGGGTGCACGGTACCGGCGAGCAGGCGGAGCAGCGAGGACTTGCCCGACCCGTTCACGCCGATCAGGCCGACCCGGTCGCCGGGGCCGAACTGCCAGGTCGAGTGGTCGAGGACCATCGGGCCCTGGCCGGGTCCTCCGGCGTGCAGGGTGACGTCCTCAAGGTCGTAGACCGTGCGGCCCAGCCGGGCGGCGGCGAACTTGACCAGCTCGACGCTCTCCCTGGCGGGAGGCTCGTCGGCGATCAGCGCCTGGGCGGCGTCGATGCGGAACTTGGGCTTGGACGTACGCGCGGGCGGGCCCCGGCGGAGCCAGGCGATCTCCTTGCGCATCAGGTTCTGGCGGCGGGCCTCGGTGGAGGCCGCGACCCGGGCGCGCTCGGCCTTGGCCAGCACGTACGCGGCGTACCCGCCCTCGTAGCGCTCGACCGCGCCGTCCACGACCTCCCACGTCCTGGTGGAGACCGCGTCCAGGAACCACCGGTCGTGGGTCACGACCACCAGCGCGGTCCTGCGGCCCGCCAGGTGCCTGGCGAGCCAGTCGATGGCCTCGATGTCGAGGTGGTTGGTGGGCTCGTCCAGGATGATCAGATCGTGCTCGTCGATGAGCAGCTTGGCCAGGGCCGTGCGACGCCGCTCACCGCCCGACAGGCTCCCGGCGAGCGCCGTCAGGTCGATGTCGCCGAGCAGGCTGGCGAGGATCTCGCGGATGCCCGCGTCTCCCGCCCACTCGTGCTCGGACCTGTCACCGAGAACGATCTCGCTCACCGAGCGCGCCGGGTCGAGGTCGTCGCCCTGCGACAGCGATCCCACCTGGAGCCCCCGGTTATGGGTGACCCGTCCGGTGTTCGGCTTGAGGTCACCGGCTATCACCGAGATGAGAGTTGTCTTGCCGCCGCCGTTGCGGCCGACCACACCGATGCGGTCGCCCACCTCGATGCCGAGGGAGACGTCGCTGAGCAGGGGCTTGGGACCGTAGGAGTGGGAGACCGACTCAAGATTGACCAGATTCATCGCCACACAAGCGTATCCGCTCCCGACCGGCGCGACCCCCATCGGAAAAACGGCCCCACCCGCGCGACCCCTCATCGGGGAACGGCTCCCGCCACGCGACACCTGTCGGGAGAACGCCCCCCGGGGACCCTTGTCGGAAACGCCCCCGGCCGCCCCCACGGGAAAACGGCCTCGCTCGCGCCCCTCATCGGGGAACGGCCCGAGGGAAGCCCCGCCTCCGCCCGTGCGACGGTCCGGCCCCGGTCGTCGGGGCACGAACGGCTACACGATCACGGGGCCGGGGACGGGGCCGTGGGCGGTGATGACGTCACGCGCCACCCCGGTGTCCTTCAGGGAGGCGGCCAGCTCACCCGCGTGGGACTCGGAGCGGGCCAGGAAGGCGCAGGTGGGCCCGGAGCCGGAGACCAGCGAGCCGAGGGCCCCGTATCCGCGTCCGGCGTCCAGGGTCCGGGCCAGGGAGCCGCGCAGCATCACGGCGGCCGGCTGCAGGTCGTTGCGGAGCTCGGTGCCGAGAGTTTCCGCGTCCCCCTCGCGGAGCGCGGCCAGCAGCGGCTCGGCGGCCTGGGGCCAGGCGACCCGCTCGCCGGTCGCCTGGCGGATGCGGTCGCACTCGGCGTAGACCGTGGCCGTGGACAGGCCGCCGTCGGCGAGCGCGAACACCCAGTGGAAGGTGCCCGCGACGTCCAGCGGGGTCAGCCGCTCGCCCCTGCCGGTGCCGACGGCCGTACCGCCGAGCAGCGCGAACGGGACGTCGCTGCCGAGGTCGGCGGCGATCTCCATCAGGTCCTCGAGCGGCAGCCCGAGGCCCCACAGCTCGTTGCAGGCGACCAGGGTCGCGGCGGCGTCGGCGCTGCCGCCCGCCATGCCGCCCGCCACCGGGATCGACTTGCGGATGAGCAGGTTCACGCCGTACGAGCGGCCCGCGTGCCCGGCCAGCGCGAGCGCGGCCTTGATCGCGAGGTTCTCGTGGTCCTCAGGCACCTGGTCGGCGGACTCGCCCTCCACCCGGACGCTCATCCCGGTCTTCGCGGTGGCCGTGACCTCGTCGAAGATCGAGACGGCGTGGAAGACGTTGACGAGGTCGTGGTAGCCGTCATCCCGCAGCGGCCCGACGGCAAGCTGCAGGTTGACCTTCGCGGGCACGCGGACGGTCACGGAGTTCATGCGTCCCCCATCGAGGCTCGCTCACTGGGCAAAACGAACTTGAAGTGATCAACGTCCTGTGACGTGCCGGGCTTACCCCGCCCTGAAGGACGGGGCCTGCGCCCTTTAACGAGTCTGGTCACGACCTCAGATCGTAACGGGATCCTTCCGCCGCGCATGCGAACGGACCGGCGAATCACGCTACGCACCGCTTTCCGCCGTGCTTTCCGCCGTACGGTGCTCGGCGATCCGCGCGAAGTCCTCGACGGTGAGCTGCTCGCCGCGCTCGGAGGGGTCGATCCCCGCGGCCCGCAGCGCCCGCTCGGCGGCGGGGGCCGTACCCGCCCAGGAGGCGAGGGCCGCGCGGAGGGTCTTGCGGCGCTGGGCGAAGGCGGCGTCCACCACCGCGAAGACCTCCTCGCGGGTGGCCACGGTCGTGGGCGGCTCCCGCCGGACCATCGCGACCAGGCCTGAGTCGACGTTGGGGACCGGCCAGAAGACCGTACGGCCGACGGGACCGGCCCGGCGGACGTCGGCGTACCAGGCGGCCTTGACCGAGGGGATGCCGTACACCTTGGAACCCGGGGCGGCGGCCAGCCGGTCGGCGACCTCGGCCTGGACCATGATCAGGACCTTGTTCAGCGACGGCTGCGTCTCCAGCAGGTGCAGCACCACCGGCACGGACACGTTGTAGGGGAGGTTGGCGACCAGCGCGGTCGGCCTCTCCTCCGGCAGATCCGCGGGCAGCACGCGCATGGCATCGGCGAGCACCACGGTGAGACGGTCGGCGAGCTCGGGGGCGTGCCCGGCGACGGTCAGCGGCAGCTGGGCGGCGAGAACGGGGTCGATCTCCACGGCGATCACGCGGCGGACCTCGGGAAGCAGCGCGAGGGTGAGCGAGCCCAGCCCTGGGCCGACCTCGATGACGACGTCGCCGGGCTCAAGCCCGGCCACCCGCACGATCTTGCGGACCGTGCCCCCGTCGATCACGAAGTTCTGGCCGAGCTTCTTCGTGGGACGAATATTGAGCTTGTTCGCCAAAATACGTATTTCCGCTGGACCAAGAAGACTCATGCTGGTTCCCCGCACGGCGGCTCGAACCCGGCATCCACCGGTCCGCTGTGGTCTTTGACTCGTTTGCCTCGATCACCCAAGGTTGCTCTCCCATGCCATCCGACCAGTTTCCCGCACCGAAGACGATGCAAAGACGCCTGTTGAAGCGCGAGGGGTTCCGTTGTGGATAACGTTGCCGTACGGGGGCCCAACGGTGAGAAGGGGAATCTTCCCGGTGAAGAGGACGTGAACCAGCCCGGTGTGGAGGGGCTGCGACCCGCCGACCCTGAGCAGATCGGGAGTTACCGCCTGCTCGGACGTCTCGGCGAGGGCGGGATGGGAACCGTCTACCTGGCGCTGGCGCCGACGGGACGACCTGTCGCGCTCAAGGTGGTGAAGGCGGAGTTCGCGATCGAGGACGGCTTCGCGGCGAGGTTCCACACGGAGGTCGAGAACGCCCGGCGGGTGGCCTCGTTCTGTACCGCGCAGGTGCTCGACAACGGCAACGACGACGGCCGCCCGTACATGGTCACCGAGTACATCGCGGGCACGCCGCTGTCCCGCCAGATCATCGAGCACGGCGCCCTCGAGCAGGGGACCCTGCACGGCGTCGCCCTGGGGGTGGCGGCGGCGCTGGCCGCGATCCACGTCGCCGGGCTGGTGCACCGGGACCTCAAGCCCGCCAACGTGATCCTGTCCATGTCGGGGCCCCGCGTGATCGACTTCGGCATCGCCAGGGCCCTCGACTCCACGCACAGCTTCACTCGCTCGGGCGAGGTGCTCGGCAGCCCCGGCTGGTGGGCCCCCGAGCAGGTGCGCGGCCTGGAGATCACCCCGGCCGCCGACGTCTTCGCCTGGGGCTGCATGGTCGCGTACGCGGGCAACGGCCGCCACCCCTACGGGCGGGGCGACATGATGACCATGGCCACCCGGCTGCTCACCACCCCACCCGACCTGGGCGCGCTTCCCGCCCCGCTGAACGACCTGGTCCGCCTCGCGACCGAGATGGACCCCTACCAGCGGCCCAGCGCCCAGGACCTGCTGATCGCCCTGGTCGGCGGCGGGATCGCGGCACCGGCCGCTCCGGCTCCCGTCCGGGCCGACCCGCCGACGCTGATCGCCACGGACATGCTGAACGAGTCCTGGGAGCCGCCCGCCAACGTGGAGCCCGACTCCACCCAGACCCTCAGCGCGCTGAACCTGGAGGCGGGGTTCGCCGACCCGGCCACGGCGCCGACGCCCATCCCCGGACTGCTTCCCGGCTGGGATCCGGCGGCCTCGGCCTCCGTACCGGCCCCGTCCGCCCCCGGGGCGCCCCCTTCGCCCCCGGAGAGCCCGGCACCCTCGGCACCCGGTCCGTCCACCACACCGGCGGCGGCCCCCGGGTCCCGGACGACACCGGCGCCCCTCACGGCGCCGACCGCACCGCCGGGGTCGCCGGGGCCGCAGACGGCACCGGAGCGGACCCCGCCGCCGAATCCGCTCCCGTACCCCATGCGGGCCGAGCCCACGACCTCACCGTCACGCCCGTTCACGAGCCCCCTCCAGGCCCGGCCGTCCGGCCAGGAACCGAGGATCGCACCGGGCCAGGCGCCAGGGCGGGCACCGGGCCACGCGTCGGCTCAGGCGCAGGGTCAGGCGCAGGGTCAGGTGCCCACCCTGCCCCCCTCGCCCCTATCTCCCCTGTCGCGTCCGTCGCCCTCGACCGGCCTCCAGGACCCACCCGGATCGGACGCGCCGGACACCGGGCGATCGGCGCCCCGGCGGCGCTGGCTGTTCGCCGGGCTGGCCGTGCTCGCGGCGCTGGCCGTCACGGTCGTCGTCCTGCTGAACACCGGTGGGGGAAACGCGAACGGCGACCAGGGGCAGGCGCGGCCGGGCACCACCGGCGACCTCGCCGGTACCGGCGGCACCGACGTGGGCCGCACGATCACGACCGGCTCCTTCATCGAGGACCCGCGGCTGATCATCCCGCGGACCCCGGCCTGCGGGCTCACCTCCTACGGGAACGCCACCCCGGTGAACGGCCGGTTCTGCACGGTCCCGCTGACGCTGATCAACACCGGCGCGGAGCTGGTCCCGCTCGGTGACACCACCGCGATCACCCTGACCGACGATCGCGGCGGGACGCACAAGCCCGAGAGGGTGTCGACGGCCCTGCCCGCCGCCCTGCCCCCCGGGACGAAGGTGGAGGCCGTCCTGGTCTTCGACCTGCCCCCGGCCCGCAGGCCCGCCAAACTGACCGGCGTGGTGATCGAAGGAGGCAGGAACATCGAGGTGAGGTTGTCTTGAGGCTGCTACTCTCCCTCGCGGCGACGGCCGCGATCACGCTCACCTCCACCGGGGCCGCCGAGGCGCTCGCCACGCCCGGTGGAATCCTCGCGGCCGGATCCGGCGCCGCTCCCGCCGCCTCCGCCGCCTCGCCCGCCGACTGCACCGGGGCGGGCGTGAGCGACTTCGACGGCGACGGTCTGGAGGACGCCGCGGTCGGTGACCCGTTCGCCAACCCCGGCGGGCTCGCCGGAGCGGGGGCCGTCCACGTGCTCTTCGGCCGGGGAGAGAGCGGGAAGGCCGTGACCGTCCCCGAGACGAAGGCGGGGGACGGCTTCGGGTGGTCGGTACGGCTGGCCAAGGTCGACGGCGACGGCTGCGCGGACCTGCTCGTCGGCGCCCCGTACGCGGACGTGGCGGGCTCCGCGGACGCGGGCGCGGTCTACGTGGTGTACGGCGGCCCCGGGGGCAGGACGGCCCGCCTGGTCGCCCCGGAGCCGGAGGCCGACGCCCACTTCGGCTGGTCCCTGACCTCCGGCGGGACGATGGTGGCGGTCGGAGCCCCGCACGAGGACGCCGAGGGTACGGCCGACTCCGGCGCGGTCTACCTCTTCGGCACCGCGACGCCCGGCACGGGCCGGCGGATCTCCCAGGAGACCGGGGGCGTGACGGGCAACGGCGAGGTCGGCGACATGTTCGGCTGGTCACTGGCGATCGGCAGGCTCGGCGGCACCCGGGACGAGCCGGATCTCGCGGTCGGGGTGCCGTACGAGAACGACGACGGGGCGGGCCGCCAGGTCAACGCGGGCAAGCCCGACTCCGGGTCGATCGCGGTGATCTACGACGTGCGGGAGCCCAGGGACGAGTACGGAAGCAGGAAGTGGGACCTCCGCGAGGTGGCCCGGTCCGAGGCGGGCGACCGGTTCGGCTACGCGATGGCCTACGCCGAGCGGGACGACATCGGCTACCTCGCGGTGAGCGCACCGCTCGGCGACGGCGGGGCGGTGAAGGACTCCGGCCTCGTCCAGCTGTTCCAGGCCTCCGGCACCCGGGTGGTCACCCCCCTCGCCACCTTCCACCAGGGCTCCGAAGGGGCCCCGGGCGAGGGCTACGGGTTCTCGCTGGCGTTCACCGGCGAGGGTGGCGAGGGGGAGGTCAGGCTCGCCGTGGGCGTGCCCTTCGACGCCGACGGGCAGGGCGGCGTCCGGCTGATCACGATAGGCGAGCAGGGAACGGGCAGGCTGGTCACCCAGAGCGGGACGGGTGACCACTTCGGCTGGTCGGTCGGGTTCAGCGGTAACCGGCTGGTCGCCGGTGCGCCCGACAGGGGAGGCGCGGGAGCGGTCGTCCTGCTGGGCCGCAACGACACCGAGGGCGTCCAGCTCTCGCCGGGCACCGGCAAAATCCCCGCCCTCGAAGGCGCAGCCTCCGCCGACTTCGGCGCCGCCGTGGGTTGAGACTCCCGGCTCGGTCCCGCCCCGAGCCGAGATTCCCGCCCTCGGCCTCACCGTGGGTAGGCTGTGACGCGCGCGTCACACTTTCAGGCACCCCGCCGGGGCGATCCGAGGCGACTTCCTCGACCTCCTCGCTCACACTCGCCGGTTCTTCTCTAAGGTCTCGCGTCGTCCGCCAGCTCGTCCACGGACGACGGCCAGCGGCACTCCGGTGTGCAGGACGGTGGTGGCGGCCGCGACTCGCGCGGCGTGAGGAATAACCCCGCAGTTCCCTGAGCCCTCCATCGTCGCCATAGCTCCAGGACCTGGGCGTTCTCCGTACAGAAGGCGTCGGTCCAGCAGTTGGCTATGTCGGTGACTACGAGAACCAGATATCAGCCACTTTGAGAGCCGGGCTACGGTCCTGGGACCAGATTTGTGTCGGCGAGTCTGGGAGCCACTCCGACCTTCCTCGTCGCCGAGTATGGCCGTCGCTCGCCCCACCTCCTGGTAGGGACTTGAGGACTATGGCTTGAGAAAGTCGCGCTGAGGGTGATCTCGTGGATTGTGAAATGGATCGAGCGTCGCCGGCAGACACCGGCATGGCCTCTGGACCATGACGTCGATAAGGTTGGGCGGCGGCGGTCCGTCCGGGCAGGCCGGACCTGTGTCCTCGCCTCCAGAGACAGGTTGTCGATGCGTCTACATGCAGGCGAGACCGAGGCCGTCGGCTGGCGGGTGGTGACCGTGCTCGACGCCGTCCGGCAGCTGCGCGACGCATCACCCGACGTCACCGGACGTCCGCGGGTGATCGCGATCGACGGCCGGGGCGGCGCCGGCAAGACGACCCTGGCCGAGCGGCTACGCAAGCTGGTGCCCAACTCCGCCATCGTGCACACCGACGACATCGCCTGGAACCACGCCTACTTCGACTGGGGCGCCGTGCTCGCCGAGAACATCCTGCGACCCCTGCACCGGGGTGAGGCGGTGGACTTCCGCCCCGATGCCTGGATCACCCACGACCGGCCCGGATCGATCACCATCCCCGCCGGTGCCGACTTCATTTGGGTCGAGGGCACCGGCGTCATCCGCGAAAAGCTCGCCCCCTGGTTGGACGCCTCGGTATGGATGCAGGGTGACCTCGACGAGCAAGGGCGCCTGTTGGTCGTCCGCGACGGTGACTCCCCCGAGCAGTTGGAGCACGTGGCGAACTGGCTGCTGGAGGAACTGCCGTTCCTGCTGCGAGAACAGCCGTGGGCCCGAGCCACCATGATCGTCGCTGGCCCTCCGCAGATCGACCACGACCCGGACACCGAGTTGGTCGTCGCCCCGCCGACCAGCCCTTAGCCGGCCGACCCACCCGCAGAACGCGGGTGAGCGGTTGGCGGACGCCGAGACGAGATCCTCGGCCTGAAGCCGGAACACGCGCGCGCTTTTTCCGAGCGATAGTCCTCAAGCCCCAGGCAGTTGTCCCTCGCTCCGCTCAGGCCGCTCCACCTGGACCTGGGGCTTCGTCGACAGCGGGGTCGGCACCTATGGAGTAAGGCCAGGGACTGCCATCGGGCAGGCCAAGCTATCGAGGTGGCTCCCAAACTCACCGACACGGCTTCCCGAACGATTCGATCAAGTGAGCCAGTCAGCAATATTCGGCTCTGCTTCTCACCGACATAACCAAGGCAGTTGAAGGGATCTCGGGATCGGTGAAGCCTTTTCCTCTTCGTTGAGGTTTTTGTAGTGGTGGTGAAGACGAGGAGGCGCGTGGCCGGCCTGCCCATGGACGCCTTGGTCCGGTGTCGAGCGTTGCCCTGACAAAGAACGCCTGCTCACGCGGGGGTCGGCTCCGTACACCAGCTCAGGCGTCCCAGCCACTCGCCGGGCCGGGCCGGCCGCCGTCGCCTTGTCATGAGCACCGCCTGGTACCGGCTGGCCATGAACGGCCTTGGGTTCCGGTGAACCCAAGGGCGTATAACCTCCCAGGCCACCCCAGCGGTCCAGCGTCAACCCTTGGGTTCACGCGAACTCTGGGCTTTCTGGGGGCATGACGAGCATCCGAACGAAAAGTCCCGTTAGCGGGTGGCTCCAGATGGCGAGAGCGCTGCCGGGCGGCCAGGTTCGCTGGATCCCGCGCGGGACGCCTGCCCCGTAGCGACTCCGGGCCCCGGGCGCGGCGTGCTCCTGATCGTCATCGACCGGTACGACCTCAATGCCGGGTGTGGCCTTCACATCGGCCGAAGGTCACTTCTCAGCAGGGCTTTGGGGTTGCCCCGCCGCTTCCTTTCTGCGGCGATGGCGTTCTTCACAGTCAGCCAGCAGCTTCGCGGGGAAGATACCGGCAGCGACCCGGGACCGCAGGTCCGCGATCGCCTCCTCATCCCCCCGGTTGGCCAGCATCCACGTCAACTTCTCGGCCTCCATGAACCCCCAGTCCTCGGGGTCACAGTATTCAGCCTCCATCCGGTCTTCGTGATCCAGGGTGTTCAGGTACTCCTGATGAAGACCTTCCGGGTTCTGCCACACGATGTCCGAGAACTTCCATGTCGACACCGCATCGTCCAAGTCGCCGTCCTCGACCTTCAACTCAGCCAGCCGCCTCGTCGTGGGTCGGGAGTCGCCATAGGCTTCGGCCCACACCCGCAGCGCGCCTTCCCTGTCGCCGCTCTTGGCGAGCAGTTCTCCTAACCGTCCTGCCGCGTTCTTGTCGCCGGCCTCGGTCCGAGCCCGTAACTCCGTGATGTGATTCGGGTATCGATGTTCCATTGCCAGGTCACCTCATCCGAGAACCCTGGGAGCGCGGCAAGAGCCGCCGCCCACTCAAGGTACGTCCGCGCGCTGTTCCCTGCCAGTGGCCGATGGCCTTACCGAACGGCGGGACCGACTGTGACGCGCGCGTCGCAGGTAGGCACTCCCGACCTCGCCATGGGCCAAGCCTCCCGGACCGGTCCCGCCCCGAGCCGAGATTCCCGGTTTCGGCCTCGCCGTGGGTAGGCACTCCCGACCTCGCCGTGGGCCGGGACCGCACGGATCCCGGGTCCCGCCGTACGCGGGAGCCGAGCCCCGGTCACCAGGAGCCGAAGACGGTCTCCCCGTTGGCGCTGACGGCGGTGGCGAGCTCGGTGAGGTCGGCCCCCCTGACCTCGGCGAGGCAGCGCAGCGTGAGCGGTATGAGGTAGGGCGCGTTGGGCTTGCCCCGGTGGGGGGTGGGCGGCAGGTAGGGCGCGTCGGTCTCGACGAGGATCAGCTCCTTCGGCGCGACCCGCGCGGCCTCACGGAGGTAGGCGGCGTTCTTGTAGGTAACCGGACCGGAAAATGACATGAAATATCCGGCATCTGTGCACTGTTTCGCCATTCCCGCGTCACCGGAGAAGCTGTGGAACACCACGACCTCGGGAGCGCCCTCCTCGGCCAGCACGCGCAGCACGTCGTCGTGGGCCTCGCGGTCGTGGATCACCAGGGCCTTGCCGGTCCGCTTGGCGATCTCGATGTGCGCGCGGAAGCTGGCGTGCTGGTCGTCCTTCGACGCCCAGTCGCGGTAGTAGTCGAGCCCGGTCTCCCCCACCGCCCTGACGTGCGGCAGGCGGGCCAGCCGCTCGATCTCGGCGAGGGTCTCCGGCGTCGAGGCGTGCGCCTCGTTGGGGTGGATGGCCACCCCGGCGTAGACGTCCGCGTGGAGGGCGGCCGTCTCGGCGTTCCAGCGCGAGGACGGCAGGTCGTAGCCGATCGTGACGAGCCGCGTCACGCCGACGGCACGGGCCTCGTCGAGGATGCCCTCGACGCTCGTCCTGGCCGCCTGCGCGGCCTGGGCCACCGGGTCCCCCGAGGACGCCTGGCGGTTGCCCACCATGATGTCCAGGTGGCAGTGGCTGTCGAACACCTCTGCCGGCAGAGGTCTGGGCGCGGCGGGAAGATTCGGCGTGCTCACGGCGTCCAACCTACCGAGAAGCAGGTGCGGCCCGCGCCCGGCACCGGGCGGGCGCGGGCCGCGATCGTCCTACTCGGCCAGGCGGGCCAGCTCCTCCTCGACGATCTTGGGGTCCAGCTTGACGAACAGCGGGGTCGGCGGGGCCAGCGGGAAGCCCACCCGGATCGGGAACGGCTCCCAGCGCGCGGCGCCGTCGTAGGAGCCGGTGATGATCGGGTAGGTCCGGCCGTCGTCGTCGGTGACCTCCTGGATCTCCGGCATGCCCGACCAGACGCCGGTGCCGCCGAGCATCGCGTAGATCTTGTTGGAGGAGTTGGGCAGGATCGGGGTCAGCAGCGTCTTGGCGTCGTCCACGACCTGGAGGGCGACGTGCAGGATGGTCTTCACCCGCGCGGGGTCGTCCTTGATCTTCCAGGGCTCCTGCTCGGCCAGGTATCGGTTGGCCTCGCGGATGACCTCGAACGCCTCGTTCGTCGCGTTCTTGAAGCGGCAGTGCTGGAGCTCGGCGGCGACCTTCGGGAAGGCCCCTCGGCTGCGCTCCAGCATGGCGCGGTCGGCGTCGGTGAACTCGCCCGCCTCGGGGATGACCCCGAAGTTCTTGGCGGCCATCGAGATCGAGCGGTTCACCAGGTTGCCCCAGGCCGCCACCAGCTCGCCGTTGTTGCGGTTGAGGAACTCCGACCAGGTGAAGTCGGTGTCCTGGTTCTCCGGGCCCGCCACGGCGATGTAGTAGCGCAGCGCGTCGGCGTCGTAGCGCTCCAGGAAGTCGCGCACGTAGATGACCACCGAGCGGGAGGAGGAGAACTTGCGCCCCTCCATCGTCAGGAACTCGCTGGAGACGACCTCGGAGGGCAGGTTCAGCGCGCCGAGGGAGCCCGGCTCGCCGTCACGGGCCCCCTGGCCGTTGTAGCCGAGCAGCATCGCCGGCCAGATCTCCGCGTGGAAGACGATGTTGTCCTTGCCCATGAAGTAGTAGCCCAGGGCCTCGGGGTCCTGCCACCACTGACGCCAGGCCTCGGGGTCGCCGGAGCGGCGGGCCCACTCGATGGAGGCGCTGAGATAGCCGATGACCGCGTCGAACCAGACGTAGAGCCGCTTGTTGGCCTGGTCGTTCCAGCCCTCCAGCGGGATCGGCACGCCCCAGTCGAGGTCGCGGCTGATCGCGCGGGGGTGCATGTCGCCGAGCATGTTGAGGGCGAACTTCAGCACGTTGGGCCGCCAGTCGCCCTCCTTGGAGCGCAGCCAAGACGCCAGGACCTCGGCGAACGCGGGCAGGTCGAGCATGAAGTGCTCGGTCTCCACGAAGACCGGCGTCTCGCCGTTGACCTTGCTCACCGGATTGATCAGCTGGATCGGGTCGAGCTGGTTGCCGCAGTTGTCACACTGGTCGCCGCGGGCGCTCTCGTAGGCGCAGATCGGGCAGGTGCCCTCGATGTAGCGGTCGGGCAGGGTGCGCCCGGTGGAGGGCGAGATGGCGCCCATCGTGGTCTGGGGGAAGATATAGCCGTTGTCGTGGAGTCCCTTGAAGATCTCCTGCGTGACCGCGTAGTGGTTTTCCGTGGTGGTCCGGGTGAACAGGTCGTAGGAGAGCCCCAGCGCCTGGAGGTCCTCGACGATCACCCTGTTGTAGCGGTCGGCGAGCTCTCGGGCGGTGAGGCCCTCCTTGTCGGCCTGGACCTGGATCGGGGTGCCGTGCTCGTCGGTCCCGCTCACCATGAGGACCTTGTTGCCCGCCATCCGCTGGTAGCGGCTGAAGACGTCGGACGGCACGCCGAATCCGGAGACGTGCCCGATGTGGCGAGGGCCGTTGGCGTAGGGCCAGGCGACCGCGGTCAGGATGTGCTGGGACATGGTGCAAGCCTAAGGGACGCGACCCCGGGCCTTGGTGCTGTCACCCTTCTCCGGGGCCTTCCGTTTCCCGGGGTCCCACCCCGGGCCGCCGTGACGCTCAGGGCAGCTGCGACGACACCGGCGCGGCACCGTCGGCGGGGGTGGCCACCGGCTCGCCCGCGGCGGCGCGGCTGACGGCCTCGGCGGCCTCCTCGGCGGCGGAGGCGGCCACGTCGATGGGCGTCTCCTTGGTACGGCGGATGCCGAGAATGCTGATGAACAGCGCCGCGAAGATCGTCTGGAAGCTCACGATCAGCGCGGTGGCCGAGGGCACGACGATGCGCAGCGACTCCGAGGGGATCAGCGGGCCGAAGCTGCGCGTCTGCCAGTGGACCAGCGAGGCGACCAGGCCGCCCAGACCGCCCAGGGCGAGCAGGCCGCCGACGATCAGGCCCCTCTCCAGGCTCACGATGTCGACGAGCTTGCGCACCCTCCTGTCCTCGGGAAGGAAGCCCTCCTCGGCCGCGTACACCTTGGTGAACAGGGCGAACAGGGACGCCTGGAAGCCGATCACCACCATGGCCGAGGCGCCGACCAGGGTGTCGACGTCGAAGGCGAGCTTGCCGATGTAGACCGGGCCGAAGGTCAGGGCGGCGCCCGCGACCAGGCCGAGGGTCATCAGGACCAGGCCGGGGATGAAGAACAGCCAGCGCGGGCTGTAGAGCATCAGGAAGCGCAGGTGGCGCCAGCCGTCACGCCAGGAGCGCAGGTGCGGCGGGCGGGAGCGGCCGTCGGGCGACAGCGTGGTGGGCACCTCGCGCACGTCCAGCCCGGACAGCGTCGAGCGGACCACCATCTCGCTGGCGAACTCCATGCCGCCGGTCTGCAGGCCGAGCTTGAGGATGGAGTCGCGCCGGAAGCCGCGCAGCCCGCAGTGGAAGTCGCCGATCGCGCTGGGGAAGAACAGGCGGCCGATGAAGGAGAGCACCGGGTTGCCCAGGTAGCGGTGGAGCGGGGGCATGGCGCCCGGCGCGATGCCGCCCTTGAACCGGTTGCCCATCACCAGGTCGGCACCGTCACGGAGCTGCTCGACGAACGGCAGCAGGGCGGTGAAGTCGTAGGAGTCGTCCGCGTCGCCCATGATGACGTAACGGCCGCGCGCCGCGCGGATCCCCCCCATCAGCGCGTTGCCGTATCCCTTGGCGTCGACGTGCACGACCCGGGCTCCGGCCTCGCGCGCGAGCTGCTGTGAGCCGTCCGTGCTGCCGTTGTCGGCGATCAGGACTTCCCCGTCGATCCCGTGCTCCCGCATGCAGGCGAGCGCCTTGCGTACGCAGGTCTCCACGGTCTCCGCCTCGTTCAAGCAAGGCATGACCACGGTCAGTTCCACGTCTCAACCCTTCACTCACTGCACAAACCAATCTCACCATGATGCCCTCTACAGTCCCCTGCCCGGGTCAACTCCCTGAAACGGCTGGCATCCTGTAATGCATGGTGACCGTCGCCGACCGCCCTCGCCTGGACGCGCCTCCGCCCGACCGGGTCGCTCGCCTGCGGGCGTTCCTCTACCGGCATCGCCTCTTCGTGGGTGCCCTCGCGCTGGCCTTCCTGCTGCGTGTGGTCACCATGCTCGGGTACGGCCCGGCCCAGTGGTTCAACGACTCCTACGAGTACGTCTCCGGGGCGGTGAACCCCGACCGGCCCAGCGCCCTGCGGCCGAACGGTTACTCCTTCCTGCTCCTGCTGCTGAGGCCGCTGCACAGCTTCGGCCTGGTGGCCTTCGTCCAGCACCTGATGGGCCTGGGCGTCGCGGTGCTGATCTACTCCCTGCTGCGCGTCAGGTTCCGGCTGCCCGGCTGGGGGGCGACGCTGGCCGCGCTGCCGGTGCTCTTCGACGCGTACCAGATCCAGCTCGAACACCTGGTCATGTCCGACGCGATGTTCATGCTGCTGGTCGTGGGGGTGATCACGCTGGTGCTCTGGCACCGGCGGATGTCCTGGCGGCTCGGCGCGGTGATCGGGCTGCTGCTCGCCCTCACCGCGCTCACCCGGTCGATCGGCCTGCCGATCCTCGTGCTGGTCGTGATCTACCTGATGGTGAAGCGCACGGCCTGGAAGACGATCGTGGCCATGGTGGTCGCGTGCGCGCTCCCGGTGACTGGATACATGGCCTGGTTCGCGTCCGCGCACGGCAACTTCGCGATGACCAACAGCGACGGCGCGATCCTCTACATGCGGACGGCGCTGTTCGCCGACTGCCGGAAGATGAAGATCGACCCTCGCGAGGAGCTGGAGCTGGCGCTGCTGTGCATCAGCGCGCCGCCGGGCCAGCGCGGCTTCTCCGGGCAGAAATACCTCTGGTGGGCGCAGAACGGCCAGCGCTTCCACGCCTTCGGGGTGGGCAGCACGTTCACCCCCGAGACGAACAAGACCGCGGGCGCGTTCGCCCAGCGGGCCATCCTGTCCCAGCCGCTCGACTATCTCAGCCTCGTGGCCGGCGACTTCTTCCGCGCCTTCCACTGGGGCCGGCCGCGCTTCCCCGACTTCAACACCTACCGGCAGTACGAGTTCCTGCCGGAGACCAAGGTCCTTCCCGCCTGGTCGTCGTACCGGGGCAGCACCGACACCGACGCGCAGAAGTACGACCCGGGCCTGCGGACCGCGCCGATCCAGGGCAAGATCCGCGTGATCGGCACCGACGTCACCGACCCGTGGGCCGGTTTTTTGCAGGTCTACCAGCGGATCGTCCGGCTGCCCGGCATCGTGCTCGGCGTGCTGCTGCTGATCGGGCTGGCCGGGGTGGCGGTGCGCTGGCGGAAGCTGGGCGGGCCGGTGCTGCTGCCGTGGCTGGCCTCGTTCGGCCTCATCCTGGCCCCGGCGGCGACGGCCGAGTTCGACTACCGCTATCTGCTGCCCGCGGTGCCGCTGGCCTGCCTGGCGGCGGCGATCTCGCTGCGCCACGGGTTCTCCGGGCCCGCCACCGCCGCGCCCGCCGCCGTCACCCCCGGCGACGTCGCCACGGGCGACATCACGTCGGGCGCCGTCACGAGCGGCGACGCCACGGGCGACCCGGCCGAGGGCGACCCCGCCACGACCGGCCCGGTCATGATCGGCCCCGCGGTGCCGCCCGCCGTCGCGAGCGGCTCCGACGCGACCGCCCCCATCACCCCCGGACCCGCGAACCCCGGACCGGCCACACCCGGACCGGCCACGCCCGGACCCGTCACACCCAGCTCCGGAACAGCATCCGCGCCCACCACTGGGAGTGCGGGATGAGCTCGGCGACCAGCACCGGATAGAGCCACCCGAGATTGATCAGCGCGAGGAGAGTGAAGGCCCCGACGACCGCGGCCCCCACCGCCCTGCGGTTGGGCGCGGCGTCCGCCCGCCCGATGATCAGCCCGGCGGCCAGGGTCAGCGCGAGGATCATGAAGGGGAGCATCGTGATCGCGTAGAACAGGTACATCGTCCGGTTGTCGGCGAGGGCGTAGTAGAACCAGGGGAGCCAGCCGGCGGCGTAGCCGAGGAGCACGGCTCCGGCCCGCCAGTCGCGGGTGGCGACGTACCAGGCGATCATGGCGATGAGGGCGGCCAGGCCCCCGTACCAGATGACCGGGGTACCGACCCCGAGCACCGCCTCGGCGCAGCTGCCGGCGCCGCATCCGGTCTTGTCGGGCGGGTAGTGGAACGCCACCGGGCGGGAGAGGAGGGGCCAGGTCCAGGGGGCCGACTGGTAGCTGTGCCCCTCGTCCAGCCCGGTGTGGTAGCCGAGCACCTGCACCTGGTAGCTCAGCCACGACCGGATCGAGTCGAAGACGAAGAACCCCGGTCCCTGCGAGGTCGCCTGGGCCCAGTTGCGGCCCCAGCCCAGCGGCGAGGCGAACCAGCCGGTCCAGGAGGCGATGTAGGTGACGGCGGGCAGCAGGCCCATCACCAGCACGACGCCGGTCAGGTCCCTGTTCAGCGCCCCCGCGTACGGTCTGCGCAGGCCGATCGCCCGGCGGGCGCCCGCGTCCCAGACCAGCGACATCACCGCGAAGGCGACGAGGAAGAAGACCCCCGACCACTTGACCGCGCAGGCCGCGCCCAGGCACAGGCCCGCCGCGATCCGCCACGGCCGCGCCCCAAGGCCTGGCCCGTGGTCGCTGAGCGGCGAGGTCTCGTACCAGGCCACCAGCCGTCCCCTCGCCCAGTCGCGGTCGGCGACCAGGCAGGCGAAGGCCGCCAGCACCCAGAACATCAGGAAGATGTCGAGCAGCGCGGTGCGCGACAGCACGAGGTGGAGCCCGTCCAGCGCGAGAAGCAGCCCGGCCAGGCAGCCCAGCATGGTCGAGCGGGTCATCCGGCGGGCGACCCTGGCCAGGATCAGGATCGACAGCACCCCGACCACCGCACCGGCGAACCGCCAGCCGTAGGGGTTCATGCCGAAGATCTGCTCGCCCAGGCCGATCATCCACTTGCCCAGCGGCGGGTGGGCCACGTAGAGCGGGCAGGGGTCGGCCTCCGGCGGCGTGCACTTGACCAGGAAGTCGGTCTTTCCCGCGATGATCATCCGATCGGCGATCGGGTCCTCCACGGTGCCGAGCGAGGCCCGCTCCACCCCGTAATTGATCAGCGTCCAGGCGTCCTTGGCGTAGTACGTCTCGTCGAACACGACCGCGTGCGGCCGCCCGAGATTGACGAAACGCAGGACCCCTCCGAACGCCGCGACCAGCAAAGGTCCCAGCCAACCCCAGGCCACGCTTCCCTGCATGGGCGGCAAGAGGCGATCCCGTATCAATCCCATTCGGGCAATTATGGTGATAAATCAGCCGCGATGGACAGCGTCATAAAGATCGCGTTTGGGAATTCCCGCCGCCTTCGCCACATCCACGATCGCCTGCTTTCTCGGCACCCCCGTCTCCTCCCGGCGTGCCACCTCCTCGACCAGGTCCCCGATCACCGGCGGCAGGGCCTGCCCGGCGTACCCCGCGACGACGACCGTGATCTCCCCCCTGACACCCCCGGCGGCCCACTCGGCCAGCTCCCCGAGACCGCCCCGCCGCACCTCCTCATACGTCTTGGTGAGCTCCCGGCAGACCGCCGCCCCCCGGTCGGCGCCGAACGCCTCCGCCATCGCCGCCAGCGCGACGTGCAGCCGGTGCGGCGCCTCGAAGAAGACCATCGTGCGCTCCTCCTCCGCGAGCGCCGAGAGCCTGCGGGAGCGCTCACCGGACTTGCGCGGCGGGAAGCCCTCGAAGCAGAACCGGTCGCTGGGCAGCCCCGAGACGGCCAGCGCCGTGGTCACCGCGGACGGTCCCGGCAGCGAGGTGACCGTGATCCCCGCCTCGACCGCCAGGTGGGTGAGGCGGTAACCGGGGTCGGAGACGCCGGGCATGCCCGCGTCGGTGATCACCAGCACGGTCTTGCCGTCCTGGAGGGCCTGGAGGAGCTCCGCGGCCCGCCCGGCCTCGTTGGCGTCGTAGTAGGAGACGACCCGGCCGCCGATCTCCGCGCCCAGCTCACCCGCCAGGCGGCGCAGCCTCCGGGTGTCCTCCGCCGCGACCACGTCGGCACTCTCCAGCGCCAGCCGCAGCCGGGGCGAGGCGTCGCCCACCTGCCCGATCGGAGCCCCTGCCAGCACAAGCCTGCCGTTGTCCGTCACCGCTCCATCCTCCCGCATTTCGGATGGCCCCCCGGCCTGGGGAGAAGTTCCAGAATTGGGCATCCGGCAGATTTTTCCTGAGCTGGGGGCGGTGAGAGGACCGTACGATGTCCGGGTGGCCGTGACCGACTTCACCAATCAGGCGCCAGAGCAGCCGGAGCCCAAGCCGCCCGGCGGGTGGCGGGGCTCGGCGCGCGACCGGCTGGTGCCGCCGATGCCCGGTGGCGCCCTGTGGGGCTGGCTGGGTCCGCTGCTGGTCACGGCGTTCGGGGCGATCCTGCGCTTCACGAACCTCGGCCATCCGCGCGCGGTCATGTTCGACGAGACGTACTACGCCAAGGACGCCTGGGCGCTGCTCAACTTCGGTGCCGAGCACAACGTCGTCAAGGACGCCGACAAGATCCTGATGGGGGGCGGCACCGGGATCTGGCAGCAGTGCGCGCCCGCCGAGCTCGACAAGTGCGCCTCCTACGTGGTCCACCCGCCGCTGGGCAAGTGGATGATCGGCCTGGGCGAGCAGATCTTCGGCATGAACCCCTACGGCTGGCGGTTCGCCGGCGCGGTGGTCGGGGTGCTGTCGATCCTGATCCTGGCCAGGGTCGCCCGCCGGATGACCCGCTCGACCATGCTGGGCTGCCTGGCCGGGTTCCTGCTGTCCCTCGACGGCCTGCACTACGTGCTGTCGCGCACCGCGCTGCTCGACATCTTCCTGATGTTCTGGGTGCTGGCGGCCTTCGCCTGCCTGGTCGCCGACCGCGACCAGGCCCGGGAGCGGCTGGTGGCCTGGTACGAGACCTCGCCGATGAGTGACCACGGTCCGTGGCTGGGGGTGCGGCCGTGGCGGATCGCGGCCGGTCTGTGCCTGGGCGCGGCCTGCGCGGTCAAGTGGTCGGGGGTCTTCTTCCTCGTCGCCTTCGCGGTGATGTCGCTGGTCTGGGACGCGGGCGCCCGCCGGGCGATCGGCCTGCGCAGACCGTACGGCGGGGTCTTCAGCAAGGACCTGCCGAGCGCCCTTCCGGCCCTCGCCCTGCTGCCCGCCGTCACCTACATCGCCTCCTGGGCCGGCTGGTTCGCCTCCGCGGGCGGCTGGGGCCGCAACTGGGCGCAGGCGACCTCGCAGGGCCCGGTGTTCTTCGTCTTCGACTCGTTCCGGTCGTGGCTGAGCTACCACTTCCAGGTGCTCGGCTTCCACACCGGGCTGGCGACGCCGCACAACTACGAGTCCGACCCGTGGAGCTGGCCGCTGCTGCTGCGCCCGGTGGCGTTCTTCTACGAGAGCCCCAAGGGCGCCTGTGGCGCCGACAGCTGCTCGCAGGCCGTCCTCGGGGTCGGCACCCCGGTCATCTGGTACGGGGGCCTGGCCGCCCTCATCGCCATGATCGCCTGGTACGTCGCCACCCGCGACTGGCGGGCCGGAGCCGTGCTCCTCGGCTACTCCGCCGGCTGGCTCCCCTGGTTCTACTGGGCGATCGCCGACAGCCGGACCATGTTCCTGTTCTACGCGATCCCCATGGTCCCCTTCATGATCCTGGCGATCGTGCTCGCGGCCGGGCTGATCCTCGGCCCGGTGAGCGCCCCGCAGGGGCGCCGGATCGTCGGCGCCGCGGTCGTGGGAGCCTTCGCCCTGCTGGCGCTCGTCAACTTCTGGTGGCTCTACCCGGTGCTCACCGCCGAGATCATCCCGTACGCCGAGTGGAGTTCACGAATGCTTTTCAAGAAGGGCTGGATCTGAGCGTCCGCATATGAGCCACTTAGAAGACATTTCCTAGGGTAGGCACCGTGCAGGATCCATTACGTCACGTTCATCGTCAGAGCAGGCCCGCATACGGCAGACTTCGAAGCATGCCTGCACCGGACGTGGCCGCACTCCTGTTGGAGCTGGAGCGTTCCGAGCCCGCCTCCGCCGAACACGCCCGCAGCGCGATCGACTGGCTGACCGGCGGCGAGCCACTGGAAACGATCACCGAGCTCAACGTGTGCGAGTTTCTCTGGTACACCCTGCCCTCCAAGGTCACCGGAGACCGCCCGGCGATCGCCCGCGCGCTGGGCCGGTTGCTGCGGCTGGGCGGCCTTGAGCGCTACGCCGCCCTCTGCTCGTCGTCCACGACCACCCAGATCCTGCGCACCTACGCGCGCCTGGGCGAGGACGCGGGGATGGCCGCGTACCAGGCCGCCCTGGACGCGACGGGCGTGCTCCCGCCCGACGTGCCCGAGCTGCGGTGGAGCTCGATCATGGGCCCCGAGGAGCTGGGCGCGCACGGCGCCTGCTCGGCCGCGCTGGAGCTGGCCATCGTCTCCGGTGAGCTCGTCCCCGACCCCGCCGAGCGGCAGAAGCTCACCAGCCACTGGCTCACCACGTCCCGCCCCGAGCTGGGCGGCGACAACTGGCTGCACCGGGTCCAGGGCGAGCGGCTCAACCGCTGGGTCCTCGGCCGGGGCACCGCCTGGCGCGAGCTCGCCCAGCCCTTCGAGGTGCGGCTGCACGCGCCCATCCCCGCACCGGACGAGGCCCACCTGGGAGCGCTGCGCTGGCTGCTGACCGTGGGCCGCCGCCCCGGAGGCATTCCGCTGACCCAGCGGCACAACCTCGCCCGTTCCGTGCTCGCCGAGAGCACCTGGAGCGGCGCGGAGCTCGCCACCGTCCGCGAGGTGGCCCAGGGCCAGATGGGCGCGCTGCGCCAGACCGGCAGGCGTCTGGTGACCACCCCGGCGGGCGAGCGCCTGCTCGGCGACGCCGACCTGCTCTGGGAGACCGCCGCCGCGGCCCTGCTCGCCCCCGCGTCGGGGGAGAACGGCTTCCGCGCCTCGGCCAGGGAGGTGGCGCTGATGCTGCTCGCCGACGGCGCCCCCGCCGACCTCGACCACGTCACCGCCGTGATCGACTGCGCGGAGTGGCAGACCCTGGAGGTCGACGCCTCGCTCACCGAGCTGGGCAAGCGCCTGGACGCCTTCGGCCTGCGCGTCGACGGCCGCCTCACCCCCGCCGGCCGCTCCGCCGCCCTGGCCGCGCTCCGCGGCCACGCCCTGCGCCCCCGCCAGTACGTCAACATGACCTGACGGCGCCCCCGGGGCCCCATCCCGCTCGGAACCATGCGGCGACCAGGGAAAGTACGGTGGGCGGAAGCCGACTATCTCTCCATGGAAAGGGCAGTGGCTGCTGGTGCCCGAGCCCATCTCCGCTGACCGCGCCACAGCGGCGGCGACATCCCCGCCCGCCCCCCGCGTTCCGTCGACGGAGGCGGGCGCCCCGGCTTCACCCGCCGGAGCCGCCGAACCCGCCACATCGCCCGGCTCGACCGGATCCCCCCGGCCGGCCGAGCCTGCGGGATCGGCCGGACCGGCTTCACCGGCCGGAGCCGCCGCGGCCGCCGCGCCAACCGCGTCAGCCGGATCGACCGGGGCCGGACCGGCCGCCGTGCCCGCGGACCCCGCCGAGCACGAGCCGATCCTGACCTCCGCGGGCCCCCTGGTCCTGCCGGACACCCCGCCCGCGGGCCCCGGCGGCTCCGCGGGCGCGGCGGCCGCATCCGCGAGCACGACCGCGCCCCCGGGGGCCGCGTCGGGTCTCCCGTTCGGCCGTCCCGGTCGCGCGATGAGCAACAACCCGTTCGTGTTCGGCTTCACCGCCGCCCTGGGCGTGCTCACCGCCTGGTGGCTGGTGCAGGCCGTCGCGAGCGCGAGCTCGGTGCTGATCCTCATCATCGTCTCGCTCTTCCTGGCCATCGGCCTGAACCCGGCCGTCGAGGTCCTCCAGCGGTGGAACGTCCCGCGCGTGGGGGCCATCACCATCGTCTTCCTGGGCGTCATCCTCGTCTTCGTCGGCTTCGGCCTGGCCGTGGTGCCCCCGCTGACCACCCAGTCCACCCAGTTCGTCGACCAGCTTCCCCAGTACGTCCAGGAGCTGCAGAACAACCCGATGATCCGCGACCTGGACCAGCGCTTCCAACTGCTGGAGAAGCTCCAGCAGTACGTGACGAGCGGCGACTTCGGCACCCAGATGTTCGGCGGCGTGCTCGGCATCGGGTCGGTCCTCATCGGGGCGGTCTTCAACTCGCTGACGGTGCTGGTGCTGACGCTGTACTTCCTGGGCTCGCTGAAGTCGCTCAAGAAGATGGCCTACCGCCTCGTCCCCCGGTCCCGCCGGACCCGCGCGACCCTGCTCGGCGACCAGATCATCGACAGCATCGGCGGCTACGTCGCCGGGAACCTGATCATCTCGCTCATCGCCGGTGTGACGACCTTCTTCTTCCTGAGCATCATGCAGGTCCCGTACGCCCTGGCGCTCGCCCTGATCGTGGCGCTCACCGACCTCATCCCCCTGGTCGGCGCCTTCATCGGCGCGGGAGTCGCCTCCCTGGTGGGGTTCTTCGTCTCCCCGACCGTCGGCATCGTCTGCCTCGTCTTCTTCACGATCTACCAGCAGATCGAGAACTACTGGATCGCCCCGGCCGTGATGAAGAGCTCGGTCGACGTGCCGCCGCTCGCCACGATCGTGGGCGCCCTGCTGGGTGGCGCGCTGCTCGGCGTGGTGGGCGCGCTGCTCGGCATCCCGCTGGTCGCGGCCATCCTGCTCATCCTGCGGGAGGTGGTCCTGCCCCGGCAGGAACGCGCCTGACCGTCGCGGGACGTGACCGCACCGGGACCTCTCCCCGTCGCGTGTCCTCCGGGCCTCGGGGGCCCTCCGAGACCCGGGCCCCGGGGTGTCGTCGTGGCGGAGCCGTGACCCTCACTCATCCG
Source organism: Streptosporangium sp. NBC_01469 (assembly GCF_036227305.1). Taxonomy (NCBI): domain Bacteria; kingdom Bacillati; phylum Actinomycetota; class Actinomycetes; order Streptosporangiales; family Streptosporangiaceae; genus Streptosporangium; species Streptosporangium sp. NBC_01469. The sequence goes on from NZ_CP109465.1 coordinate 377,509, forward strand.
TACACAACGCCACAAAAAGATTTTTTCCCTCTTCGCCGCAAAAATACATAGATCGCGGCAGCATGCGATAAAAGATCACTTGTACCTATTGTCTCCCCTTGGGGTGTACGTGAAGAAGCACCTTCGACTCCTCGCGACCCAGCTGCTCGCCGCGGCCCTCGTCCTTACCGCCTTCTCCGGCCCCGCCCGCGCGGAGACCCCCGAGAGCGACCCCCAGCTCGCCGCCGAGTGGCAGACGGCGTGGGACACCTACAAGTTCTACAAGAACACGCCGCCCCTCCCCGGATCAGGACGGAGCCGGGCGAAGGACAGCATCTCCATCACGATCGACGCCCCCGTCAAGCACGTGTTCTCGGCGTACTCGAACATCAACAACCACCTCGGCATGCACTCGTTCCTGAAGCGGGTCGTCACCCACAAGGACTGGACCCAGGCCGGTAAGCGCAACATCAACTTCACCGCGGTCGAGGAGATCCCGTACGAGGGCTCGATCGTCGTCAGCAACACGCACGCGCAGCAGCGCATCGACAAGGCCGGCCTCTACTACGAGACGGACACCTGGTCGCTGCCCAACGTCGTCACGCACCAGAAGATCGTCTTCAAGAAGCTGACCCCGGAGAAGACCCAGGTCACCGAGTACCTCACCTTCGACGCGGACACCGCACTGATCGACTTCGTCGTCGCCGGCGGCGTCTCCTCCCACGAGGCGACGCAGGCGGGCCTGAAGCAGGCCATCGAGAACGGCGACCTCTGACCCACCCCGGCCGGGACGCGCCCTCCAGGCGCGTCCCGGCCGTCTCCCCCACCGCCGGAGCCGGTCACCAGGCGAAGGTGGACTCCAGGTCGAGGACCCGGCCCGCGCGTGCCGACTCGTGGGCCTTGAGCATGATCTCCAGTGCGTGCCGGGCCACGTCGGCTCCCATCACCGGGGTCGCCGTGCCCGCCACCAGGTCGGCGAGGTGGTCGACCAGCAGGGCCCGGCGCAGCCTGTCGACCCGCTGCTGGGCGGGCTCCAGGTGGACCAGGTCGAGGTCGACCCAGCCGCTCAGTCCCCCGGCCGCGTCCAGCCGGAACAGGTCGATGCCGCGCCCGCCGTTCTGGTTGAGGTTGTTGGGCAGGTTGAGCGTGCCCGACCGGCCGAACACCTCCAGCCGAGGCCCCTTGGCCGCGTTGACGTTGAACGTCCCGTCGATCACCGCGAACGTGCCACCGCCGAAGTCCAGCATGATCAGGGTGTTGTCGTCGGTGGTCACCGTGATCTCCTTGCCCGCGTACGGCCCCGAGCGGACCGTGCGGGTCGGCTCGGTGATCGCGGAGAAGGCGCTCACCCGCCTGGCGGGACCGAGCAGGCCGAGCGCCTCGTGGATCCCGTACACGCCGACGTCCATGAGCGGCCCCGAGCCCTCCTGGTAGAACCAGGTCGGGTCGGTCGGCCAGTTCATCATCGAGGCCGGGCCGCCGTGGGACGCGCGGATCTTGGCGAACGCCACCTTGCCGATGACGCCCTCGCGGATGAGCCGCGCGGCCTCGATCCGGGTGGGGTAGAGCATGTTCGGCGGGGAGCAGACCACCCGCAGGCCCCCGGCCTCGGCGGCCTCGATGATCGCGTCGGCGTCGGCCATCGTGGTGGCGAGCGGCTTCTCGGTCGCCAGGTGCTTCCCGGCCCGCAGGATCCGCAGCGAGGTCGCGCCGTGCGCCGGGATCGGGGTCAGGTTGAGCACCGCGTCGATGTCGGACTCGGCCAGCATCGCGTCCAGCGAGCCGTACACCTCCGCCGCACCGAAGCGCTTGGCGGCGTCGGTGGCGCGTTCCTCCACCGGGTCGCAGAGCGCGACGAGGTCGACCTTGTCCTTGATGTGGTGCAGGTTGGGCAGGACGCCGTAGTCGACGGTCGCGATCGCGCCCACACCGAGCACTCCGAGCTTCAACACTGTGTGAATCCTTTCTTGGCGTACGGGGAGTACGAGGAGGGGCCCGGCGCGGGAGGGTCCTAGCCCTTCACGGCGCCCGCGACCATGCCCTGCATCAGGCGCTTCTGGACCAGCAGGAAGAAGATCACCACCGGGATCGTGAAGATCACGCTCGCGGCCATCACCCCGCCCCAGTCCGAGTAGTAGCTGGAGAAGTACTGCTGCAGCGCGACCGGCAGGGTCTCCCGCGAGGACTGCTGCATGTAGGTGGCCGAGAACATCAGCTCGTTCCACGAGGTGATGAACCCGTAGATGGAGCTGGCCGCCAGCCCCGGCCAGACCAGCGGGAAGACGACCAGCCGGACGGCCTGCATCCGGGTCGCCCCGTCCACCATCGCCGACTCCTCGATCTCCACCGGGATGTCGAGGTAGAAGCTGCGCAGCATGTACGTCGCCAGCCCGACGGTGAGCGCCAGGTGCGAGATGACCAGGCCCTGGTAGGTGCCCAGCAGGTCGGTGTTGCGCAGCACCACGAACAGCGGGATGACCAGGACCGTCTGCGGCAGCATCTGGATCGACAGGATCACGATGAGCAGGTGCCTGCGCAGCGGGATCTTGAACCGGGCCAGCGCGTAACCGGCGAGGAGCGCGATCAGGCCGGTGATGACCGTGGTAGCCCCCGCCACGATCAGCGAGTTGAGGAACTGCCGGGGCACCGCGCCCTGGAACAGGGCCGTGTAGCGGTCCAGGATCGGATCCGTCGGCAGGAACTGCGGGGTCCTGGTGAAGATGTCCGGATCCGGCTTGAGGGAGGTGACCACCATCCAGAAGAAGGGGAAGAGGCTCACCACCACGATTCCGGCCATCGCCACGTAGAGGAGGACCCTGGCCGGGTGCCGCCGGGTGTCGTCGTGCGCCACCGCGCTCACTTGTCCTCCTTCGTCAGCCTGACGTAGATCGCGGTGATACCGGCCAGCAGCACGAACGTGACGACCGCCATCGCCGCGGCGGTGCCCTGGTCGAGCACGGTGAACGCCTGCAGCCAGGTGAGCAGCGAGAGCACCTCGGTACTGTGACTGGGACCGCCCGGCGGGGTGGTCATCACCACGAAGTGGTCGAACGACTGGTACGCGAAGATCGTCGACATCACGCCGAGGATGGTCAGCAGCGGCTTCATCATCGGCAGCCGGACCCGCAGCAGGCTCTGTGTGAAGGTGGCCCCGTCGACCCTGGCGGCCTCCAGCACCTCGCCCCGGGTGGCACGCAGCCCGGCCAGCATCGAGATCGCGATGAACGGCACCGAGTGCCAGACCACCGCGATCGTGATCGCCACCAGCGAGGTGAACCCGCTGTTGAACCACGCGTACCCCTCGAACTGATCCAGCCCGATGCCGACCAGCAGCCAGTTCGCTATGCCGTACTGGTCGTTGAAGATCCACTTCCAGACGATGCCGGAGGCGACCCTGGGCATGGCCCAGGGCAGCAGCACGATCACCGTGACGACCCGCGCCATCCACGGCCCCGCGTCGAGCACCAGCGCGACCGCCAGGCTGACCAGCAGCGTGCCGCCCACGCAGACGATCGCGAAGATCGTGGTGCGCAGCAGCGCGGCGAGGAAGTACGGATCGGTGAACAGCTCGCCGTAGTTGGCCAGGCCGTTCCACGGGCCGGTGCGCAGGTACTCGCCCTCGTGGAAGGAGAGCCAGATCGTCCGGACGATCGGGTAGCCGACGACCCCGATCACGACCACCAGCAGCGGCGCGAGCAGCAGGCCGGGCAGCCCGTGCCGGTCGAAGCGGAACCGGGGGCGCCGACCGGCCGGGGGCGGTGTCCCCGGGGGTCCGCCCCGGGGGGCGGGCGCGTTCACACGCGCCCGCCTACCGAGTTTGGAAGCGGTGGACGTCATTGCTTGCCGATCGCCGCGTCGATCTGACCGGCCAGTTCCTGCATCGCCGCCTCGGGCGTCTTCTGGCCGTTCATGATCGCCTGCATGGCGTTCACGATCGCGCCGGTCCCCTCGACCTTGCCCCAGGTCGCCACCGGCGGGATCGAACGGGTGTGCGGCGCCTGCTCGGCGTACGCCTTGAGCAGCGGGGTGGAGAACGAGCCGGTCGTACGCTCACGCTCCAGCGCGTCCGTGGTGGCCGGCAGCAGGCCGATCTTCGTCGTGACGGAGACCAGGTTGTCGGTCTCCAGCATGAAGTCCACGAAGCTCTTCGCGGTCGCCTTGTTCTCGCAGCCCTTGAAGATGGCGAGGTTGCTGCCCCCGGCGAAGGTGTCGTTGTTGCCACCCGGACCGCTGGGCAGCGGCGCCGTGCCGAGCTGCTTCTCCATCTCGGGGTTCTGCGCCAGGATCGTCTTGAGGTCCCAGCTGCCGCCCACCATCATCGCGACCTGGCCCAGCGCGAACGCCTTGGCCGCGTCGGCGCCCTGCCAGGTGACCGACCCCTTCGGCGAGAGGTTGTGCTTGGTCAGCAGCTCCGCGTAGAAGGTGAACGCGGCGGTCGCCTCGGGCGAGGCCACCTGGGCCTTCCAGGCGCCGCCCTCCTGGGTGGCGATGTCACCGCCCCACTGCCAGACCATCGGCAGGTAGTACCAGGCGTTGCCGCCGATGATCCCGTAGCCGTTGACACCCGGGTTGGCCTTCTGCACCGTGGTCGCCGCCGTCAGCAGCTCGTCCCAGGTCTTCGGCGCGCCGAGCCCCTCCTTGTCGAGGAGGTCCTTGCGGTAGATGAGGGCCCGGACTCCGGTGTCGTAGGGCACCGCGTACGAGACGCCGTCGAGCACGGTCGAGTCGATCATGCTCTGCGTGTACTTGCCCTTCATGGACGTGGGATCCTGCGCGATCGGCTCCAGCGCCTGCAGTCCGGCGAACTCCGGGCTCCAGGTGTTGCCGATCAGGGCGACGCAGGGCACGGTCCCGCCCGCGATGCTGGTCAGGTAGGTCTGGTGGGCGTCGGCGCCGAGGAACCTCAGGTTGACCTTGGTACCGGCGTGGGCGGCCTCGTAGTCCTTGGCGAGCTGGACGATCGTCGGCTGCTGGGTGGTGCCGATGGGGTCGCCCATCCACACGTCTATCGCACCGGTCACCTCTCCGGCGGTCCCGCTCGCGGCCTCGGGGGTGTCATCCCCGCAGGCGGACACCGTCAGCAGTAACGCCACGGCGGTCGCGGTGGTGGTGACCTTGACTGCGCTTCTCCACGGTCGTTGCATTTTCACTCCTGGCATGGCTGTCTCGGTAGCGTTGTATGAGCGCCCCCGCGCGCTTGCTCCTGTTGTCGTCGCGCAGCACAGTCCGTGAGGGCCGGGCTACCGGTGACGCCCACGTCCGGGGACCGGCCGTGGAGGTTCGTGGGGTTCCCAGCGGTCGGCGTCGGCCGCGACGGCCAGCGCCTCGACCCGCAGGAACTCGTCGTAGAGCGGTTGGTAGTCCTTCACCAGGCCCGGTTCGGCGGGCACGGTCCTGACGGCCCGCACCCACCGGTCGCGGCGGTCCGCCAGGCCTGAACCGCCCTGGCCCTCCTGACCTTCCTGACCGCCGAGGTCGACGGCGGTGGCCGCGATGAGCGCGCCACCGAGCAGCCCCGCCTCGGTCGTCTCGGGTACGGTCAGGTCGCGGTCCAGCACCGCCGCGAGGACGCGCAGCCACAGATCGCTCCGCGCGCCTCCTCCGACGGCGACGAGCTCGGCCGGGTCGCGGCGTTCCAGCTCGACACCGGCGATCGCCCGCAGCCACATCGCGGTGCCCTCCAGCACCGCGCGGGCCAGGTCGGCGCGGCCGTGGGCCAGGGTGAGCCCGAGCACCGCGCCCCGCGCGGCGGGCCGTGGCCCGTCGCCGCGTTCTCCCATGAGGTGCGGCAGGAAGACCACGCCGCGCGCCCCTGGGGGGACCTCTCCGGCCGCCTCGGCGAGCGCACCGGCCCCACCTCCACCGCCGTCGTCGTCGGTGACGAGGCCGGCGAGCCAGTCCAGAGCGGAGCCGGTGGCCGTGGCGGCGGCGAAGCAGAGCGGCTCCGCCAGGCGCGCGGCGGCGGACGGTGACGCGAACCCGCCGATCGCCCCGGCAGTGCCGAGGTAGACGCAGGCCCTGCCCGGCAGGACGGCCGCCGAGCCGAGCAGCGTCGCCATCCAGTCGCCGGTACCGACCGCGACCGGCGTACCGGCGACCAGCCCGGTCAGGGCCGCGGCGGCCTCGGTCACCTCGCCCGCGATGTCGAGCGGCCCGCGGATCGGCGGGAGCCTGTCCACCGTGATCCCCGCGTGCGCGGCCGTCGCCGGAGACCAGGTGCCGGTGGCCGCGTCGACGAAACCGGTGCCACCCGCCTCGTAGGCGTCGGTGCCCACCGTCCCGGTCAGCCGCAGCCGCAGGAAGTCCTTGACCGGCAGGTACCAGCGCGTCCTGGCGGCGGCGCCCGGGTTGCCTGCCGTCCACCAGCGGATCCGCTCGACACACGAGCCGGACGCCGCCGCCGGTGGGGCGTCCGCCAGCGGTCGCTGGTCCGGCCAGAGCAGCGCCGGTCCGGTCACCGCGCCGTCGTCGCCGACCGGCACCAGGGTGTGCATGAAGCCGCAGAGCGCGACCGCCTCGATCCGGCCGGCCGGCACCGGCCCTTCGAGGACCTCTCCGACGCACTCGACCAGCGCCCGCCACCAGCCCTCCGGGTCGGCCTCGGCCGCCACGACCTCGGGGTGGGCGACCGCGGTACGGCGCCGGGCCTGCCGCAGCGGGCGTCCGGTGTCGTCGAAGACGGCGGCCTTCGTACCGCTGGAACCCTGGTCGACGGCGAGTACGTAACGGCGCTGGGACAACGGGATCACCTCCTTCGGTGGGCGAGGGCTTCGCGGGGATCTTCGGTGGGCGGGGCTCTGAGGGACCTTCGGTGGGCGAGGGCCTCGCGGGGCTGCGGGCGGGTCAGGGTTGGATGATGACCTTCATGGCGAGCGAGGCGTCCTTCTCGTCGGCGGCGACGAACGCCTCGCGTATCCGCTCCAGCGGGAACCGGTGGGTGATCAGCGGATCGGCCGCCACCGCGCCGGAGGCGACCAGCTCCAGCGCCGTGACGTACTCCGACCCGCCCCGGTGCGTGCCGTAGCTGTTCGACCAGTGCAGGGAGACCTCCTTGACGTACGCGAGGTGCGGGTCGAGCCGGGGCGGCGTGGCGAAGACGCCGAGCACGCAGACCTGCCCGCCGGGGGTGACCAGCTCCACGGCCTGCTGGAGCGTGACCTGCGGGATGGCGACCGCGTCGACCACCACGTCCGCGCCGCGCCCCTCGGTGAGGGCGGCGACGGCCTCGGCGGGGTCCTCGGACCCCACCAGCACCACCTCGTCGGCGGCACCGGCCCTGAGCGCGAGGTCGAGCGACTCCCGGCTGGTGCCGGTCAGCAGCACGCGTAGCCCGTGGGAGCGAGCCACCTGGCCCATGGTGAGCCCCATCGTCCCGGCCCCCAGGATCACCATGACCCCGCCCGGCGTCTCCGCCAGGGCGGTCTCCACCAGGTTGTAGGTGTGGACCCCGCAGGCGTAGCAGTCGAGGATCGCGCCCGCGCCGAGCGAGACGTGGCCGGGCAGCGGGTGGGCCCGCTCCGCCGGGCACAGGTCGTACTCGGCGAAGCCCTCGCTCGTCACGTGCCGGTCGCCGACGTACCCGCGCCTGCGGCACAGGTGGGCACGCCCGGCCAGGCACGGGGGGCACTCGCCACAGGCGATCAGGTGTCTGGGCTCGACGGCGACCCGCTGTCCCACGGCGAGCCCGGTGACCCCGGGACCGAGCGCGGCGACCTCGCCCGCCAGCTCGTGCCCGTCCCGGCCGGGGGCGTCGGCGCTGTGCTGCCACGGGCCCAGGCCGCGGAAGGCCAGCACGTCGCTGCCGCAGATCCCGGCGGCGCCGACCCGGACGAGGACCTCACCGGGTCCCGGCAGGGGGACCGGCACGGACTCGACCCGGATGTCCCGGCCGCCGTGGAAGACGGCGGCGCGCATCCGTTCGCCTGTGGGCTCGGTGGTCATCGGCTCCCCTTCGGTCGGGTCGGTCGGGCCTGAGGTCCGCTCAGTCGGTCACGTCAGGTCTCGTCAGGTCAGGTCGGTCGGGTCGGTCGGGTCGGTCGGGTCGGTCAGGTCGGTCGGGTTGGGTCGGGGCGGGTCCGTCGGGGCGTGGGCCGGTCGGCTGTGGGGGTGATCCGCCGGGTCGTGGATCGGCCGGGCGTGCGGGGTGTTCAGAGCGGGGCGTTGAGGTGCTTGGCGGCGGCCCGTACGCTGGCGCCGCCGTGGACGATCTCCACCAGCGCGGCGACCATCCGGTCCGGGCGCTCGGCCTCCACGATGTTGCGGCCGTAGACGACACCCCGGGCACCGGCCTCGACGGCGTCGGCGGCCATCTGCAGGGCGTGCACCGGAGTCGGCTTCATCGGGCCGCCCAGGGCCAGCAGCGGCACGAGGCAGCCGTCCACCACACCGCGGAACTCGTCGACGGTGCCGACGTACTGCGCCTTGACGAAGTCGGCGCCGGCCTCCGACGACAGGCGCGCGCCGTTGGCGACGTTGGTCACCGTGTGCGCCTCGACATCCTTGAACGACACCGGGATCGGCTCGGCCATCACCGGCATCCCGAAACGGTCCGCCTCCGCGCACAGCTCGCGCAGCTCGCCGAGCTTGGTGACCTGGGGGTTCCCGGGGAAGACCTTGAGTTCGAGGGCGTCGGCACCCCACCGCACGGCCTGCTGGACGCCGTAGCCGGCCGACGGGATCTCGCTGTCCAGCGCCAGGATCAGGCCGGTGCCGCCGAGCTCGTCAGAGGCCGCGCGGGCCAGTCCGATGGTGGCGAGGATCGCGTCGACCCCGCCGTCCACGATCCGCCGGACGGCCGCCCTGCCGTCCGCGAGACCGGGGGCGACCCCCTTGATCCCGGCGTCCATCGCGGCGATGACGGCCCTGCCGTCGCGGGCGAAGACGTGGTGCATCCGGCGGCGCGGCCAGGAGGCGGTGGAGGCGGTCGAGGTATCCGGCTGTCCGTTGGTCTGGAGGGATTCGGCGAACGACGTGGTCATGACTTCCTCAGGCGGTCGGAGGGACGAGCGGTGCGTCATGTCGAGGTGGTGCTTCACGGGCCCGGCGCCGAGGGCGGCGGGGGTGCTCCGCGCGGGGCCGGTAAGTGGTGTCGGTGGGGGGCGGGTACGAGGGGGTGGTGCGAGGTGTTCGTGGAGGTGCGGGTACGAGGGGACGGTGCGAGGTGTTCGTGGAGGTGCGGGTACGAGGGGACGGTGCGAGGTGTTCGTGGAGGTGTGCCACTAGGGGACGGTGCGCGGTGTTCGTGGAGGTGTGCCACTAGGGGACGGTGCGCGGTGTCAGTGCCCGGCGACGACGAGCGACTTGAGCCCCTTCTGTTGCCGGGTGGTCTCGAAGGCGTCGACCACCGAGTCCAGCGAGAAGCGGTGGCTGATCAGCGGGGCGACGTCGACCATGCCGAACCCCAGGAGGCGCAGGGCCGTGGCGAAGTCGTCCGGGATGAAGTCGTGGCTGCCGGTGATGGCGACCTGGTCGTAGTGGGGGACGTCCGGGTTCAGCTCGACGGTCCCCTTGGGGTGGGTGCCGGCGAAGAGGTTGACGGCACCGTTGCGGGCGACCAGCTCGAAGGCCGACGAGATGACAGCCGGGCTGCCGACGGTGACGATGACGACGTCGGCGCCGCGCCCCTCGGTGAGCGCGCGGACGGCCTGCCGGGTGTCCCCCGCCGAGGCGTCCACGACGTCGTGGGCACCGAGGGCGGTGGCGGTGGCGAGCCGGTCGGCCTTCATGTCGGCGACGATGACCCGGGCGCCGCGGGCGCGGGCCACCTGGGTGTGCAGCAGTCCGATCGGGCCCGCGCCGACCACCAGGACGTTGCGGGCCAGCGGTACGGCGAGCCCGCGGTGGGCGTTGACGACGCAGGCGAGGGGCTCGCAGAACGACGCCGCCTCCAGGCTCAGCCCGTCGGGCACGGTACGCAGCTGGCCGACCGGCATCACGGTCGCCTCGGCGAACCCGGCGATCGGGAACTTGACGAGGTTCTCGCAGAAGTTGGCCGCGCCCCGGGCGCACTCGTGGCACCGGCCGCACACCCCGCGCCAGTCCAGGACGACGCGGTCGCCGACGGAGAACCCGCCGGTCGGGCCGCCCCCGAGTTCGGTGATCACTCCGGCCACCTCGTGACCGGGGGTCCACGGGTCGCGCTTGGCCGTACCCGAGCCGGTGTAGCTGCGGATGTCGCTCGGGCAGACGCCGGAGGCGTGGATCTCGACGACCGCCTCACCGGATCCGGCGCGCGGGTCCGGCACGTCCTCGATACGCAGGTCGTCATGTCCGTAGAGCCGGGCTGACTTCACTCCGGCCTCCTTTCCCCAACCATCCAGGCTGTCCGCTTGTCTGGCAGGATTGAATCCTGGCTTCCGATGCCAGAGCCGAGCAAGACCCTGGATGTTGCTAATTTGTCACGACATAGCCCTCAAAGAGGCTTTTGTCATAGATCGAGCTGTTTAGCCGAATAAATCGTGCAAAACCCGGATCGTTCGGAGCTGGTCCTGGGGTCCGCCGCCCTCGTGGTTGTTGTACGGCCACACGGTGATGTCCTTCTCGCCCCCGTACACGTTGTAGGCGGCGAAGACCGTGGACGGCGGGCACACCCCGTCCATGAGCGCCACCGAGAACGAGCCCCGGCAGGTCGCCCTCGTCGCGAAGGACGTGCCGTCGAAGTAGGCCAGGGTGGCGAACGCCGTCTCGTGGCCGGTGCGGTGGATGGAGCACCAGCGGACGATCTCCGCGTACGGCTCCCTGTCGGTGATCGCGGTGGCCCGGCGGAACGCGCTGAGGAACGGCACGTGCGGGATCGCCCCCGCCACGTCGTCCCTCAGCCCGGCCGCGACCAGCGACAGCGCACCGCCCTGGCTGCGCCCGGTGACCGCGATCCGGCCGCCGTCCACGTCGGGATGAGCCGCCGCCGCGTCGACGGCCCGTACGGCGTCGACGAACAGTCGCCGGAAGTAGTAGTCGTGCGGATCGGTGATGCCGCGCGTCATGTAGCCGGGCACGGCGGGGCCACTCGCCGACGGGTCGGCCGTGTCACCCGCCCGCCAGCTGCTCCCCTGCCCCCTGGTGTCCATCACGAAGTGCCCGAACCCGGCCGAGGCGTAGGCGAGGGACTCCAGCGGGATGCCTCGCCCGCTGCCGTAGCCGAGGTACTCGACGACCGTCGGCAGCGGACCCGGCCGGGCCGCCGGGAGTATCAGCCACCCCTTGATCGGGTGGCCGCCGTAACCGGCGAACGTCACGTCGAAGGCGTCGACCGTGCGCAGCTCGCCGTCGTACCGGGTGAAGACGGGGTCGAGCGGGAAGTGCCCCGCCTCCTCCATCGTCAGCGCCCAGAACTCGTCGAAGTCGGCCGGCTCGGGGCCCGGATAGCGGTACGCCCGGAGCTGCTCCAGGGGGAGGTCGAACTGCGGCAACGTGTCACCTCGTCTCGGTTCTTGGAAGCGCCTGCTTGAAGATCTAGTTCGTGAGGGTGGGGAAGAGTCGCGCCGGGTTCTCCCTGGCCACGGTGTCCATCGGCCCGGCGCCGAGCACCTCCGCCGCCTCCGCGAGGCAGGCGCGCACCGTGCGCTCGTCGACGAACGGGAAGTCGGAGCCGATCAGCAGCCGCTCGGCGCCGACCAGCCGCTCCACCGAGCCCAGCGCGTACGGTGTGGTGGCGAGCGCGATGTCGTAGTGGAACGAGCGCATCGCCCCGTGGACGCCGCCGTCGCCGACCCGGGCCAGCTCGGGCAGCGGCTCGGCGATGGCGAGCCTCCCCGCCAGGTACGGCGCGGTGCCCCCGCAGTGCGAGAAGATCCAGGTGATCCCGGGGAACCGGTGGTGGACCCCGTTCAGCGTGAGGTTGACCAGCGCCCGCGTGCTGTCGAAGACGTACTCGATCAGGGACGGCCGCAGGTCGATCTCGGCGGCCGGGTAGTGGGCCGGCAGCGTCGGGTGGACGTGGACCACCGAGCCCCGCCGGTCGAGCTCCTCCAACACCGGGTCGAAGGCCGGGTCGCCCAGATAGCGGCCCGCGTAGTTGGTGAGCAGCCCGACCCCGACGAACGCCTCGCCCGCCGCCACCCGGTCCAGCTCGGCGAGGGCGTCCTCGACGGAGGGCAGCGGCAGCGCGACGAAGGCGCGGAACCGCCGGGGATGCGCGCCGACCGTGGCGGCCAGGTCGTCGTTGGTCTTCCGGCACAGCTCGCGGGCCAGGCCGGCGTCACCGAAGTAGAACCCCGGTGAGCCGACCGACAGGACCGCGAGATCGATGCCGAGCCGGTCCATCATCGCGAGCGAGTCCGCCGCCGACCAGCCGGGCAGCGGGATGCCGGGCTGCGCCCCGATCCCGAGCCCGGCCAGGCGGCTCATGTAGTCCGGGAAGATCGCGTGATGGTGGACGTCGATGCGCATCGTCGGCCGGTCAGGCGTCGAGGACCGCGTAGGCCCGGTAGTTGGCCGACGCCGGGCCCGCGGCCCGGTTCTTGAGCACCGCGCTCGCCGTGTAGGCGGGCGACGAGGCGGGCGGGTCCGCCGCCGCCGGCAGGGCGCCGCCCTTGGCCGGTTCCCGCCCGGCCAGCGCGTCCTTGATCGCCGCGCAGAACTGCGGCAGGTCGTTGGGGAGCCTGGAGGTGATCAGGTTGCCGTCGACGACCACCGGCTCGTCGGAGTAGCGCGCCCCGGCGTTGATCACGTCGTCCTTGATGGTCACGACGCAGGTCGCGGCGCGTCCCTTCACGATCCCCGCGGTGGCGAGCAGCCATCCCGCGTGGCAGATGGCCGCCACCAGCAGGCCCTTGGCGTCGGCCTCGCGGACCAGGTTGACCATGTCGGGGTTGCGGCGCAGATACTCCGGTGAGAAACCGCCGGGGATGATCAGCGCGTCGTACGCGTCGAGGTCGACGTCGGCCACCGTCAGGTCGGCCCTCGCGGGGTAGCCGAGCTTGCTGGCGTACACCTCCGAGACGGAGGGACCGACCACCCGCACGTCGGCGCCCTCCTCACGGAACCGCAGCACCGGGTACCAGAGCTCCAGCTCCTGGTACTGATTTTCCACTAGCACGATGATTCGCGCCTCGGTGAGCTGCACCGGACTTCCTCTCTTCCACTGCTTACTGCGCGGGTCAGACCTTGATCGACAGGATGCGGCGCGGGTTGTCGACGAGGATCGCCTGGATCTGCTCGTCGGTGACGCCCTTGCCCTTGAGCCGCGGGACGAAGTGGGTGAACAGGTAACCCAGGTCGACCCGCTCGTTGGCGAGCTGCGGGTCGGACTCGGTCACGTCGGAACGCGGGTTGTAGAACCAGCGGTCGAAGGAGAGCACGATCTGGCTGCCGAAACCGTCGTCGAGCAGGCTCACCAGCGCGGTGGCCATCAGCTCGTCGAGCTCCTCGGCGGTGTCCACCCGCCACGGGATGCCGATGTGGTCGATCTGCACGTTGGCGCCCCGGTTGAGGATCTCGCGCAACTGGACGTCGTTCGGCTCGACGAACGCGTGCCCGATGATCACCTTGGCGGGGTCGGCCCCCTCCTCCTCCAGGATGTCGAGCTGCTCGATCCCCGGGTTGGTGACCCGGTAGTCCATGGGGTCGGTGTGCGTGTTGACCGCGCAGCCGACGATCCTCGACGCCCGCCCCGCGGCCCGGATGACCCGGTCCTCGACCTCGTGGATGCGCCGCCCGTTGGGACCGACCGGGCTGGGCATCGGCGTGACGCTCTCCTGCCCGGTGGCGATCTTGATGGCCCCTGCCCTGTACGGCGTCTGCTGCCAGGCGAAGACCATTCCCTCGGTCAGGTCGCGGACGAAGAAGTCGGTCAGCTCCTCCACGGTCTGCCGCCGCCAGTAATAGGGAACGCCCATCCGCTCCGGGAAGAACCCGGTGATCGCGATGACGTTCAACCCGGTACGGCGGGCGACCTCGGCCATCAGCTCGGGGTGCCGCCCCACCTCCGGCGGGGTCATGTCGACCAGCGTGCCGTAACCGTGGTCGGCCATGCCCTTGCTGACCTGCCCGGCGATGAACGAGACGTTGGCGTCGTAGTCGAGCACCGTGCGGTGGTCGAGCTCGGCGCCGGGGTATCCGTAGAGCAGGTGCTCGTGGGTGAGGACGACACCGGACTTCTCCGGCGACACGTCGCCCAGTACGGTCCTGAAAACTTCCATGGGGGCTACTCCAACCTCGTACGACTACGGTCGCGCTCGCTTCGCGCCCGGGTGACGCGTGGGTGATCTCGGCGGACGTCCGGGCGATGTGGTGACGGTCGGCCGACCGGCGGCCGGCCGGTCGGTCGAGCGGGCTCGGTGATTCAGACGGACCGGCGATCAGGCGGGTCTGGGGTTCGGGCGGCTCTGTGGTTCGGGCGGCTCTGTGGTTCGGCCGAGTCTGTGGTTCGGCCGGATCGATGACGCGGGACCGCGGTTCAGGCGGGTCTGCGGCTCGGATCTGCGGTTCAGATGGATCGGTGACGCGAGTCTGCGGCTCGGATCTGCGGTTCAGGTGGATCGATGACGCGGGCGGGTGGGCGATCAGGCGGGCGCGGCGAGGGCGGCCCGCACCGCGCCGAAGAAGGTGGCGAGGTCGTCGGTGCCGGCGGCCCTGACGATCCGGTCGCTCGCCCCGGGCAGTGCCGTGCCGACGACCTCGGCCCCGTTTCCGACTGCGGCGACCAGCCCGCCGGCCGCGTGCACCGCGGACACCAGGGCGATCTGCTCGGCCGAGGCGGCGGGCCCCTCACCGGCGGCCACTCCCGGGACGACGATCAGCCCGACGCCGGCCGGGTCGACGTCCGAGGACGCGGTGTCCGGGACGACCGGGTAGCCGAGGATGCTCTCGCACCCCTCCGGCCCGGCGGCGACGATGTGAACGGTCGCGCCCTCCTCGCGGCCGCGCAGCACCGGATACCAGAAGTCGAGTTCCTGGTATCGGGGATAGGCGAGCACAACGACGTTCTGCTGGGCCAGTGACATGAACTCTCCCGAATGTTGTCTGGCTGCCTGGCAGGCTAGTTGGTGGGCTGAAGTGTGACAAGGCCTTCTATTTCGTCCAGTGGACCGAGGCCGGCACGCAGGCCGGCGACGGCGCACGCCAGGTCGACCGGCGGTGCGGCGCCACTCACCCCGATCCCGCCGACCAGCCGTCCTCCGGCACGTAACGGCAGGCCACCGGCGAGGATCACGATGCGACCGCCGAGCGCGGAGGTGAGTCCCCAGTCGGCGCCGCCCGGCCGGGTCACCTCGCCCCACGCGTCGGTCCTGGCGTCGAACGCCGCCGCGGTGAACGCCTTGTCGACGGCGAGCTGCAGGGCAGCCGGACCGGCTCCGTCCATCCGTACGGCCAGGAGCACCTGCCCGCCGCGGTCCACCACGGCGATGCCCATCGGCTTGCCCTGGCGCAGCGCCTCGCTCTCGGCACCGGCCGCGAGCCGGCGGACCAGCTCCAGCGACGGGGTGAGCTCGGTACGCAGGTCTTCGGTCATCGCGCTCTCCGAACGAGAAGGGGGATCAGGACGCGAGCAGGCCGCCGTCGACGACGACCGCCTGTCCGGTGAGGTAGCGGGAGCCGGGAGAGACCAGGAAGGCGATCACGTCGGCGACGTCTTCCGGGCGCCCCTGCGCGCCGAGCGGTATCCGGGCCCGCAGCGCGTCGAGGGCGCCTTCACGCCCCCCGACGCGCTGCCAGTACGGGTCGTTGAAAGGGGTGTCGATCCAGCCGGGGCAGACACAGGTGACGCAGGTCCCGTCCGGCCCCATCGCCACGGCGAGCGACCTGGTGAGCGCCACCAGGCCACCCTTGGAGGCGGCGTAGGCGAACGACCCTCCGCCGCCGCGGAACGCGGCCGTCGACCCGGTCAGCACTACCCGGCCGTGCGGCGAGGCGGCCAGAGCGGGCGCGGCGGCCTGCGCCACGAGGAAGGGGGCCCGCAGGTTGAGGGCCATCGTGCGGTCCCACTCGTCGACCGTGAAGTCGGGCAGCGCCGTCTCGACCAGCAGCCCGGCGCAGAACACGACGGCGTCGAGCCGGCCGTGCGCGTCGAGCGCCTCGGCGACCGCCTGGCCAGGACCGTCCGCGGTGGCCAGGTCGCAGTAGCCGGCCGTTCCCGAACCGGGATGGTGGGCCTGTGCCTGCACGACCTCCGCGGCGCCCGCCGGGTTGATGTCGGCCACGTGGACGTCGGCTCCCGTGGCGCGCAGCCGGGCCGCGGTGGCGGCACCGATGCCACTGGCGCCGCCGGCGATGAGGACGGATGTCACGTTTGTCCCTCCAACCTGTCTGACTGCCTGACATCATGACCCTAGATATCGGCGTATGACAAGGCATAACACCCATAAAACCCATATTTGACACCCATAACCCCTCGGGTCACAATCAACATGTCCGGCAGCCAGGCATCCTGATTCCCTGCCTGCATGACGTATCGGAGTAGAGCCACAAGAGGGAGCGGTCTCTTCCATGCACCGCACGAGCGGCATCGCGTTCCCGGTGGTCCGCGTGACCGGACCCCCCGCCGAGCGGGGTCGGCAGTACGGCATACAGGCCCGCGACGGAATCCGTCGCTCGCTCTCGGCCTACGAGCGGGTCTTCGAGCACTACGCGGGCTGGGACTGGGCCACCGTCCGGCGGCACGCCGGACGCTTCGCCCCGATCGTCGATGACTTCTCCCCGGCCCTGCTCACCGAGATGCGCGGCATCGCCACCGGCGCGGGCGTGGAACTGGACGACGTCCTGGCCCTCAACACCCGCAGCGAGATCATGTTCGCCGCGAGCGGCCAGAAGGACGGCGCACCGCCCATCCCGCACGAGTGCACCTCGTTCGCGCTGCTACCGCACCGGTCGGCCACCCACACCACGGTCATCGGCCAGAACTGGGACTGGCTCCTGCACGCCCAGGAGACCTCGACGGTCCTCGAGGTGACCCGCGACGACGGCCCGTCCTTCGTCACCCTGGTCGAGGCCGGGTTGCTGGCCAAGGTCGGCATGAACGAGACGGGCGTCGGACTGTGCACCAACACCCTGGTCAGCGACGGTGACGAGGGGCGCAGGGGCGTGCCGTACCACGTGCTGCTGCGGGCCGCGCTGGACAGCGAGTCCGCCCGCGCGGCGGCCGACGTCATCTCCTCCGCCGACCGGGCGCTGTCCGCCAACTACCTCCTCGCCGACGACACCGGCTTCGCCGTCGACCTGGAGACCGCCCCCCGCGCCGACGGCGTCCGCAGGCTGACCCCGCAGGACGGCCAGATCACCCACGCCAACCACTTCCGGTGCACCGACCTGACCGGCGAGGATGTGTACGCCCGGCGCAAACCGCACACCGTCGCGCGGCTGCGCAACGTCACCGAGAGCCTGAGCGCGGTGAGCAGCCTGTCGGTGGACGACCTGCGGACGGCACTCGCCGACCACAGGGACCATCCGTCGAGCGTCTGCCAGCATCCCAACGAGACGGTCCACGTTCGCGAACGCACCGCCACGATCGCGGGCATCATCATGGATGTTTCCCGTCGCACCATGCATCTCGCCGCGGGGCGGCCCTGCGTGGCACGGTGGGAGACAAGACATTTGGCACCGAAGCCGTGAACGGCGTGATCTCCCCCATCGGCCGGCCAGCGGTGAGTACGATGGCCGATCGAGTCGATGTCTGGCAGCCTGGAAAGGAATTGTCCGGAATGAAGGTTGTCCCGGTCGCGCACCGGAGTGCGGCGGAGCATGTCCGCTCCCAGCTCATCGAGCTCATCGAGTCGAGATACTTCGCGGTCGACGACAGGCTGCCGTCCGAGGCGGACCTGGCCCAGTCGTTCGGGGTCAGCAGGTCGGTGATCAGGGAGGCGCTGCACAGCCTCAACGCTCTCGGCCTGACCAAGTCGTACGCCGGCAAGGGCACGTTCGTCGCCGCCACCCAGGTGCAGTCCCAGCTGCTGATCGGGCGCTACCTGCCGGCCCAGCTCAACGAGGTGCGCCGCCACTTGGAGGTGCCGGCCGCCCGGCTGGCCGCCGAGCGCCGTACGCAGGAGGACATCGACGGGCTGGCCGAGCTGATCGAGGAGTTCGACCGGACCGACGACCCGGCCGAGCGGATCAAGGTCGACGCCCGCTTCCACATCGGCATCGCCCAGGCGACCGGCAACCCGCTCTTCTCCCGGCTGGTGGAAGACTTACGGGCCGTGCTCCAGGACCAGGCGCTCGCGGTGTCGGCCTCCCCCGGCCGTGCGGCCCAGGCCCGCGCCGAGCACCGCGCGATCTTCGAGGCCATCAGGGACGGGGACGCGGAGCTGGCCGACCTCTCGATGCGTCGCCACCTCGCCGCGGTCGCCTCCGTCGCCGCCGCCTCCTCCGCCACCTCCGACGCGGCCACGCCGGAAGCGGTCGCCTCCACCCCGGGCGGCCTCGACAGCGAGGGCTGAGCCCCCGCGGGGGCCTCACCCCTCGTCGGCGATGGGCCGGAGCCTTCCTGAGTGCCTAATATGCGGTGTTCCCGCCGGGAGAATGTGACGGGAACACCGCGGCGACCGGCGACGCCTTGCCCGAGGCGTCATCCGGTCGCGCATGGCCCCGCGAGCGGCCCCTGGTCGCGCACCACCGCTCGCGGGAGTCGGACGGCGGCACGGGAGTCGATCCCTCCGTGGCGCCGACTGCTCACTGCGGGCTGTCCGGCTCGGTGTAGTGCTGCCCGAGCTGTTCGGCGATGCGTCGGGCGACCTTTGGCAGGTCGTCGGCCGGGGCGTGGTCGGCAGGTTGTTCCAGGTGGATGGTGCCCCAGCAGAAGAACATGCCCTCGCGATCGGCCCAGACGGTCAGCGTGTCGTTGCCGATCACCAGGCGGGGCTGTCCCTCGTCGTAGACGATGGCGGGGTAGATCCGGTGGCTGTGCAGCTCGGTCCGCAGGTGCTGGAGCGCGGTGACGGCGCCGCGCCGCAGGGCGGCCGCGCTCAGCCGTCCGCTCACTGGCGTGCCGGGGAACATGGCTAACTCCTTTCGGTCAGCGCGGGACGACATCATCGGCGTCGTCGGGCAGGAGGGCATCGGCCAGCAGCGGCAGCTCGCTTCCCAGCACGCCGGTGGCGGGGCGGGCGCGCAGGATCGCGTAGTGCTCGGCGAGCTGCTCGGCGGCGAGGGGCAGCGTCAGCTCGGAGCTGAGCAGCGGGCTGCCGGAATTGCTGAGTTCGGGGCTGGTCCACCAGAACGTCTCGCCGTCGGTGTAGGCCAGGAGCCCGAGGAAGACGGACACGATGGCGTTGCCGGAGCGCAGTTCGTGGACATCGGCCTCGATGCCGTAGACGTCGCCCAGGATGGCGGCCAGGTCTCCGGCGCGCTGCAGGGCGGGCGACGGTTCGGTGGTCGACGGCGTGGTGGCGCACGCCTGGGAAGGGGACACACCGCCGCGCCTGCTCATGGGTGCGCCCTGCGGGGTCGCGTTCATGCCGCGGCCTCCCGCCGGTAGGGCTGGTGCCGTAAGGGCGGAGGGATGTCCGGGGAGTGGCCCCGGCCGAGGGCGACGGCGGGCCTCGGCCGGAGGGTCTGGTGCTGGTGCTCGGGCGGCGCCGGCAGCCGGGTGAGCGGTGGCCGGGCGGCTGGCTGGCCCGTGCTCGGGGGTGGGGCGCTGTGCTCGTGCGTGCGGGCTGCGGTGCGGGCCCGGCGGTGGGCGAGGGAGTCGCGGGCGAGCGCCAGGCGGGCCGCCCGGTCCTGGCGCGTTTCGATCGGCCGGTGCGGGCGGGCGGCGGGGGTTGCCGGGCGGCGGGTGTCGGTGCGTCCGGCGGGCCGGGTGCGCGTCGGCGTCGCCTCGGGGTCGGCCTGGCGGGGCGCGGGCACGAGCGTCGGCTGTGCGGGCTCGAAGGTCGGCAGGGTCCCGAGGCCGAGCTGGCGGCGTGCGCTGAAGCGCTCGGCCATCAGGACGCCGGACGGCTGCACGTACTCGTGATCGGCGATCTGGCCGGGGCAGCCGTGCGCGTAAGGGGCGTGTCCGCAGTCGGCGCATCCCATCGGCAGGGGCGGGGCGTCGGCGAAGCAGCCGCAGGCAACTTCTCCCGCTGTTGGCCGATCGAGGACGACACTAGGGTTGCTCATGGGTCAGGACCACCTCCTGATCAAGGGCCCGTCCGGACGTCGCAAGCACCGGGCGGGTCCGCTGTGAAAGTGTCGTAGGACACTAGACGTTAAGGGAGGTCGAGGCGACCGTCAAGGAAATGGCGTACGACACTTAGGTAGGGTGTTTCTCATGCACATAGATCAGCATTCGCCCGCACGTCGCATAGCGGCCGATCTGCGGGCCGACATCACTGCCGGCCGCTTGCCCGCAGGTGGGAAGCTGCCGTCCGTTCGGGATCTTGCCGATCGCTACAGCGTGTCCCGCAATACGGCCAGCAAGGCATTGATCCTGCTCAAGACGGAAGGATTGGTGGTCACCCGGCACGGCTCGGGTGCCTACGTACGCGAGTCGCATCCGATTCGGCGCCTCGGACCGGACCGTTACGCCCGGCACCGCTGGGAACGGACCACGGTCGAAGTGTTCGCCACTGAGCAGCTGGAAAGCGGATCGGCCCAGCAGCAGGGACATCAGACGCAAGACGTCTCTCTGGTCGCCGCCGACGAGCTGACCGCCGCCGCACTCGGCGTCGAGGTCGGATCTTCTGTGTACGAGCGGGCACGCGTCATGACCCGCGACGGCATCCCCACTCATACGATGACCTCGTACTACCGGCCCGGCGACGTCGAAGGCACACCCCTGGTCGATTCTTCACCGGGAATCGCCGGGCAAGGCGGTGGGTTCCGAGTGCTGGCCGACAAGGGCCTCTCGCCCCACGAGATCGCCGAAGAACTCCATGCTCGAATGCCCACGGCCGACGAGACACTACTTCTCGATCTTCCGTCAGGTGAACCTGTCGTCGAGGTGCGCCGGGTGACTCGTACAGCTGACGGCAGGGTGGTCGAGTATGCCCGGGGCGTGCACGCGGCGAGCCGGTTCGTATGGTCGTACGCCTTCACCATCCCTGACTGATGCCTCCTTTGTGAAGCGCACGGCGGGCGCTCCTGTGCCGTTCATGTGTGCCCTCGCACAACGCGGCGGCGTACGCCTGGAAAGCTTGACCGCCGCCGCGGACACGGCCGGGCGGGTGCGGTCCGATCGAGTCCGCGTTCAGCCGCGCGAGCTGCATGCAGAGATCGCGACGCGGCGAGACCCTGTGATGGCTGGCCTGAGAGAGCAGATTCAGGAGACACTGGCGCGCTGAGAAGATCGCCGTCGATCAGGAGACGCTCTGATGGTGCGTATCGGTGTGACCGGCCACATGAACCTGACCTCGGATACGGCTCGCCTCGTGTCCGATGCGCTTCGCTCGCACCTGGAAGCGGTGGCCGATGACGTGACAGGAGTGTCCTGCATCGCTCGCGGGGCCGACTCGCTGTTCGCCGAGGCCGTCCTGCAGTCCGACGGCGCGCTCGAAGTCGTCCTGCCGTCCCGGGACTACCGGGAGGCCAAGGTCAAGCCAGATCACGCTGAGCAGTTCGACCGGCTGATAAGCAAGGCCGCCCGGGTCCGTGTCATGGATTTCGACCACGCCAACCGGGACGCGTACGTCGCGGCCAACGAGGCGATGCTGGGTTCGGTCGACGAGCTCGTGGCGGTGTGGGATGGCGAGTCGCCTGTGGATGCGGGCGGGACGGCGGGCGCTGTGGCAGAGGCCCGGCGTCGTGGCGTGCGGGTGGTCGTGATCTGGCCCGAGGGTGCCGCCAGGGAGTGATCGGCGTCCGGCGGGGCTTCGCTTTCACCACATGAGCCGGTACGGGGCCGGGTGACAACTCCATTCCCGTACCACTGGTTGGCTGAGATCATCTCTCAGTTCGCTTAGCCCCCCTGGAGATGCCGATGACCCCTCAGCCATTGTCCGAAGAGGAGATCGCCGCCCATCTGGCCGGGCTGCCGGGATGGGAGCGCGAGGATCACACCATTGCCCGCACCTTCGAGCACACGTATCACGAGTGCGTACATCTGGCTGTGTACGTCGCGGCCAAGGCTCGCGAGATCGGCCACCACCCTGACATCCACATCACCTGGCAGCGGATTCGGTTCGTGATCACCACTCACGACGCCGGGAACCGCCTCACGGCCAAGGACTTCGAGCTTGCCCGTCACATCGACACGATCGCTGTTGGCCACGGCGCCGAGGGGATCTGATCACACCGTGCTTCGTGCGGCGCGACGGCGCACGCCTGGGAAGAGAGATCGCCGCCGCGGACCCGGCCTCTCGGGCCGGACAGAGCCCACGACGAGATCGGTGGCCAGCGCCGTGATCGGACCGGCGCCGAGGCCGACGACGGGGAGTGGCCGCCCCCCGCCCGCGGCCAGCTCCTTGCGACGAACATCGCAGACCAACGTGGTCGTCGAGCTGACCGAGCCGGTCATCGTGGTCCGTCCCCTCGGCCGCCGTGCCGAGGCCACCACGATCCGCTTCTTCACCGACACCCCGGACGCCGTACTGAACGCGCTGCGGCCCTTCCCGCACCACAGCGCCTCCTGACGCCCCGGCCTCCGCTCCGTGAGGACGGGGCGGCGCGGAGGTCTCCTACAGTGGGTATTCGTGCTCTACGGCAGATCTGCGGAAATCAGCGCGCTCGACGAGGTGATCGCGCGGGCTCGCGACGGCTCCGGCGGCGCGGTGGTGCTGCGGGGCGAGGCGGGCGCGGGCAAGACCTCCCTGCTCGACGCGGCGGCCGGGCGAGGCGGCACGATGCGCGTGCTGTGCGCCACCGGTGTCGAGCCCGAGTCCGACCTCGCGTTCGCGGCGCTGCACCAGGTGCTGTGGCCGGTGACCGGCTCGCTCGACGCGCTCCCCGAGCCGCAGCGCGACGCCGTGCGCGCGGCCCTGGGACTCGCCGCGGGCAGTGCCGGCGATCGGTACCTGCTGGGCGCCGGCGTGCTCTCGCTGCTGGCCGAAGCCGCCGCGCCGGACGGGCTGGTCTGCGTGGTCGACGACTTCCAGTGGATCGACCGGGCCTCGGCCGACGCGCTGCTGTTCGCCGCCAGGCGGCTGGGGACGGAAAGGATCGCGATGCTGTTCGCCGTGCGCGGGGACGCTCCGGTCAAGGGTGTGCCGCTGACGGTGAACGTGCGTGGCCTGCCCGGGGCCGCGGCGGCCGAGATGCTGGAGTCCCGCCACGGTGTATCGCCCGGTGTGGCACGGGAACTCATCACGCTGACCCGCGCGAACCCGCTCGCCCTGGACGAGATCGCCGCCCGCCTGACGCCCGCGCAGCTCGCCGGACGCGAACCGCTGCCCGACCCGCTGCCCGGTGGTACCCGGCTGTTCGGCGATCGGGTGGCCGCGTTGTCCGCCTCCGCCCGGCTGCTCGCCCTGGCCGCCGCCGTGGAGACCGACCTCACCCCGGTCCTGCGCGCCACCAACCGGCTGGAAGCCGACCCCGACCTGGTCCTGCGCGCCACCGACCGGTTGTCCGCCGGGCGGACGGTACGGCCCGGGGACGACCCGGGGGCCTGGACCGGGCGGACGGCGCTGGCCGAGCTGGAGGAGTCCGGGCTGGCCGACCTGTCCGGCACACGCGTGCGCTTCCGCCATCCGCTCGTCCGGTCGGCGGTGCACGAGGCGGCCACCCCCGCCGACGTCCGCCGGGTGCGTGCCGCACTGGCGGAGGTGACCGAGGGCGACAGCCGCGCCTGGCACCTGGCCGGAGCCGCCGTGGGCCAGGACGAGCGGGTCGCCGCCGAGCTGGTCGCCGCCGCGGAGCGGGCACGCGACCGCGGCGGGTACGGCACCGCCGCCACCGCCCTGGCCAGGGCCGCCGAGCTGACCCCCGAGCCGCGCGCCCGTACCACCCGCCTGAAGGACGCCGCCGTCGCGGCCTGGCTCGGTGGCCGCCCGGGGCAGGCGGAGTCGCTGCTGGCCGAGGCCCGCGACCGGGCCGGCGCGGACGCCGGCCTCGCCATGGAGATCGCCCAGCTCCGGGGCCGGTTCGAGCTGAACTCCGGCGACGCCGCCGAGGCCGTGCGGATCCTGGCGGCGGGCGACAGCCTGGACATGCTGGCCGATGCCGTGGAGGCCGCCTCGTACGTCGGCGACACGGTGGCCATCGTCGAGCTCGGGCGGAGGGCGGCGGCGTACCCCGAGGGGTTCCTGCGGGACACGGTGGCCGGGATCGGCCTGACGCTGGACGGCGACGCTGCCGGGCCGGGCCTGCTGCGGCGGGCACTGGCGCGGGCCGGCGAGCTGGGGGAGGCGGCGGAGTACCTGTGGGCGACGGCCGCAGCCAGCGCTCTGGGCGAGTCGGATCTGGCCACCGAGATGGCCGTCCGGGCCGGGCGAGTGGCCAGGGTGTCGGGGATGACCGGGCAGCTGCCCGTGGTGCTGGAGTTCGTGGCGACGGCCGAGCGCATAGGCGGTCGGCTGGCGCTCAGCCAGGCCGTCTCCGAGGAGGGCTTGGCGCTGGCCCGGGAGGCCGGCTACGAGAACACGGTGGCGGCGCACCTGGCCAACCTGGCGGTGCTGGCGGCGCTGAGGGGCGAGGAGGAATCCTGCGAGCGGCAGGCCCGCGAGGCGCTGGCCATCGCCGTCCCGCACCGGGTGGGTCTGCGGGCGGGAGTGGCCGCGTACGCGCTGGCGCTTCTCGACCTGTGCCTGGGCCGCTACGCGGCGGCGCACGACCGTTTCACGGCCATCACCGCGGCGCGGCCGGGCGCCGGACATCCGACCGTGGTGTGGCGGATGGCGCCGGACCATGTGGAGGCCGCCGTGGGCGCGGGCGACGAGGCGGCCGCGCGGGCGGTGCTGGAGGCGTACCGGCGGTGGTCGGCGCATGCCGCGACGCCCGAGTCGCGCGCTCTGCTGGCCCGCTGCCGAGGTCTGGCCGAGTCGTCCGAGGACGCCTTCGTCGAGGCGTTGCGGCTGCACACCAACCCGTTCGAGGCGGCCAGGACGGCTTTGCTGCTGGGTGAGCGCCTGCGCCGCGCGCAGCGGCCGGGCGAGGCGCGGGCGCATCTGCGGAGGGCGTGGGAGACGTTCGAGCGAGCGGGCGCGGGGCCGTGGGCGAGGCGCGCGCGGGGTGAGCTGCGGGCGGCGGGCGAGAGCGGGCAGGCCCCGCGCCCGGCCGTGCTGGACGCGCTCACCCCGCAGGAACTGCGTATCGCGGGCCTGGTCGCCGACGGGTCGTCGAGCAAGCAGATCGCCGCCCGGCTGTTCCTGAGCCCGCGCACGGTCGAGTACCACCTGTACAAGATCTATCCGAAGCTGGGCATCGGCTCCCGTACGGAACTGGCGCGACTAGTAGTTCTACAGAAGGCACCCGTGACGGGACAGGACATGCTCTGAGACATGCATGACGTGAACATCTGGAGTGAAGAGTTCGGCGCCGCGACGGATGCGCCGATCCTGTTGATCATGGGGTCGATGTCACAGGGCGTCCTGTGGCCGGACGAGTTCGTCGGCCGTCTCGTCGCCGGAGGCCGCCGGGTGATCCGGTACGACCACCGTGACACCGGCAGGTCGGACACCGTCGACTTCGCGGCGGAGCCGTACACGTGGGACGACATCAAGAACGACGTCTACCGCGTGCTGGACGCCCACGGCCTGGAGAGCGCGCACCTGGTCGGCCACTCGGCGGGCGGGCTGCTCGGCCAGTTCGTCGCGGTGGAGCGGCCGGAACGGGTGCGCTCGCTGACCGTCATCGGCTCCTCACCACTCGGCGGCGGCGAGGGTCAGGTGCTCATGCGGGCTCTGATGGGGCAACCGCAGCCCGAGGGGAGCCTGCCCGAGCCGACGCCGGAGTTCGTGGCCTTCTACCGCGCGCTGATGGCCGCCGCGCCACCGGAGGACCGGCGCGCCCGGATCGACGGCATGATCGCCGAGCAGCGCCTGCTGCACGGAACCGGGCTGCCGTTCGACGAGGACGCGGCGCGCCGGCTGCAGGAACGGATCCACGACCGGGCCCGCGACCTGTCGGCGGTGGCCAACCACCGGCTGGCCGCGGCGGCCAGACCGGACTTCGAGCCGGTGGGCGTGCTGCACCGGGTGAAGGCGCCCACGCTGGTCGTCGAGGGCAGCCACGAGCCGGTCAAGCCGGGCCACGGCCCGATCATCGCCGAGCGGATCCCGGGGTCGCGGCTGATGATCGTGGCGGGCATGGGCCACACGCTGCCGCCGGAGGTGCACGAGGAGCTGGCCGCCGCCGTCCACGCTCATACGGCCGGATGACGTTCGCCTGGGCGGCGGCAACATCGCCGTGGCGGGCTCCCAGGAGGCCGTGGTGGGCGCCTCCATCTGCCGGTCCGGGCGCACCACCGGCTGGCGCTGCGGCGTCATCCAGGCCAAGAACGTGACCGTCAACTACTCCGGGTCGCTGGTCCACGGGCTGACCCAGACCTCGGCCTGCGCCGAGGGCGGCGACTCGGGCGGCGCCTGGATCACCGGCGACCAGGCCCAGGGCGTCACCTCCGGCGGCTCCGGCAACTGCTCGACCGGCGGTAACACCTTCTACCAGCCGGTCAACGAGATCCTCGGCGCGTACGGCCTGACCCTGACCACCACCGGAGGGAGCGGCGGCGGCCGGCTCATCGGCTGGCAGGACAAGTGCATCGACGTACCCGGCAGCAACGGCGTCGCGGGCCAGCGCCTGCAGCTGTGGGACTGCAACGGCACCGCAGCGCAGAACTGGACGTTCCCCGGCGACGGCACCGTCCGCGCCTTCGGCCTCTGCATGGACGTGGCCTGGGGCTCCACCGCCAACGGCGCCGCCATCCAGCTCGCCACCTGCAGCGGCAACCCGGCACAGCAGTTCGTCCTCAGCGGCGCCGGCGACCTGGTCAACCCGCAGGCCAACAAGTGCGTGGACGTCACCGGCTGGGGTGGCGCCGGCACGCCGTTGCAGCAGTAGGAGTGCAACGGCGGCGCCAACCAGAAGTGGCGGCGAGGCTGACCGTCCGCGGGACACCGCCGGGGCGGTGAGCGTCCTCACCGCCCCGGCGCCGCGCCGGCCCTGCCCCCGCCGGACAGGCCGATGAACACACTGCCGGACACGCGATGAACGCCCCCGCGCCGCACCGCGCCGACCCGTCCGCCGCCGAACAGGCCGATGAACGCCCTCATCGCCTGTCCGGCGGGCGTCACGACCAGGCGCCGGTGGCGGCGATCCGGGTCGCGTAGGACTCGAACGCGATCGGCGGGCGGCCGAGCACCCGCTGGACCCCGTCGGCGGGCTCGGCCGTGTGACCGGCGCGGTGCAGGGCGAACAGGGCGCTCAGCGCGTCGACCACGACCTGCGGGTACCCCTCGGCGAGCAGCTGGGCCCGGTAGGCCTCCGGGGTCAGCTCGACGTACTCGATGGGCCGGCCGGCGGCCCGCGCGATGATCTCGACGGCCGCGCCGAAGGTCATCCCGCGCGGTCCCGACAGGTCGTACGTCAGCCCCGCGTGCCCGTCCCTCGTCAGTGCCGCCACGGCGACCGCGGCGACGTCGTCGGCGTCGATGAACGGCTCGGGCACGTCGCCGATCGGCAACGCCAGCCTCCCCGCCCGCAGCGGCGCGTACCACAGGTCCTCGTCGAAGTTCTGATTGAAGTTGTTCGCCCGCAGGATCGTCCACTCCGCCCCCGAGTCGCGTACGGCCCGCTCCGCGGCGGCCATGCCCTGCCCGAAGTCCTCACCGACCAGGTCCAGGCCCCGGCCGGACAGCACCACGAAACGCTTGACGTCCACGGCCCCCTCGACGAAGTCGCGGATCGGGGTGGGGTCGTCGGGCGCCACCAGGTACACCGCCTCGGCGCCTCGCAGCGCGTTCTCCCAGGTGGCGGGCTCCGACCAGTCGAAGCGCACCTCGCTGGAACGGGACGCGGGCCGTACCCGCTCTCCCTCCGCACGTAGCTGCCGCACCACTCGGCGGCCGGTCTTGCCTGTCGCGCCCAGAATCAGGATCTCGTTCATGGCACCCAGCCAATCGCACGGGGAGCCGACCGCACATGGCCGTGCGTACGCCGCGCCTGTCCGATCGTCCCGTTATCGTGGCGCCATGGATCCGTACGACGACCTGTTGCGGAGCGTGCGCGGCGAGGGTTCCGTCTTCGGCGCGTCGGTGCTGTCGCCACCGTGGGCGCTCAGGTTCGCCGACGGCCCCTCCCTGACGCTCGTCGTCCCCCTGCGCGGCGAGGGGTGGATCATCCAGGGAGACGACGCCCGGCAGGTGCGGCCGGGCGAGGCGGCGATCGTGCGCGGGCCGGAGCCCTTCGTGTTCGCGGACACCGACACCCCGCGCCCGGCGCTGGACGTCCACCGTGACGGCGCCGTCGCCGGGGACCTGACCGGTCGGACCATCCTGCTGACCGGGTCGTACCGGGTCGGCGGCGAGGTCGCCCGCCGCCTGGTCCGGGTGCTGCCCCCCGTGCTCGTCGTGCCGGACGATCACGACTGCAGCAGCATGGGCGCGTACCTCGAGGCACAGATCCTCTCCGGTCGCCCGGGTCACCAGATCGTGCTGGACCGGCTGCTCGACTGGCTGCTGGTGTGCACGCTGCGCGACTGGTTCGACCGGCCGGAGGCGGTCAGTCCCGGCTGGTACACCGCCCTGAGCGACGACGTGGTCGGCCCGGCCCTGCGCGCCATCCACGACACCCCGGCCAGTCAGTGGACGCTCGCCTCCCTCGCCACCGCCGCGAGCGTCTCGCGCACCACCCTGGCCAGGCGGTTCACCGAACTCGTGGGCGAGCCGCCGATGACGTACCTGACGGAGTGGCGGATGGCGCTCGCCGCCGACATGCTGGCCGAACCCGCCGCGACGGTCGCCACGGTGGCCCGCCGGGTGGGGTACTCCGACGCGTTCGGCTTCAGCTCGGCGTTCAAGCGCGTCCTGGGCGTGAGCCCGAGCGCCTACCGCACCGGCGACGGAGCTCGCTCCTCCCTGTGGAACGCCTGACGGGAACACCTCTCCAAAGAGACATCCGGCCGTATCGATCGGACGATGTGAGCCCGCCGTGCGCGCGGCGAGGATGCTCCGCTTGACCTCCTCCCCCTCGTAAACGAGGGGGATTCCCACGGTCGCCCGTGAGGCTTCCTGCTTCATCGCCGCTCGCCCGCCAGAGAGGACTCTCTGTGAGGTCTTACACCGGCTCCACAGGCGTTTCACCTCTCCGCCAGCCCGGCGGCGAGGATGTTCTTCGCGGCGTTGACGTCCCGGTCATGGACGGCGCCGCAGGCACACACCCAATCGCGGACGCCCAACGGCATCGACGCGGTGATGCTCCCGCACGCCGAGCACAGCTTCGAGGAGGGGAACCACCGGTCGACGACCAGAAGTTCCCGCCCGTACCAGCCCGCTTTGTACTCCAGCATGGACCGCATCTCCCGCCAGGAGGCATCCGAGATGGCGCGGGCCAGGTTGTGGTTCTTCACCAGGTTGCGCACGGTGAGGTCTTCGATCGCGACCGTTTGGTTCTCACGGACGAGACGAGTGGTGACCTTGTGCAGGTGATCGCGGCGCCGATCACTGATGCGGGCATGCACCCGGGCGACCTTGAGCCTGGCCTTGGCCCGGTTCGCCGACCCCTTCTCCTTGCGGGCGAGGTTTCGCTGAGCCCTGGCGAGCTTGCGCCGGTCGGCCCGCTCATGCCTGGGGTTGACGATCTTCTCCCCGGTGGAGAGCGTCGCCAGCGCCGTGATCCCCGCGTCCACCCCGACCACGTTCGCGGTCGAAGGGAGCCGCCGGATGGGGTCCTCGCAAAGGATCGAGACGAACCAGCGGCCCGCCGCGTCCTTCGACACGGTCACCGTGGACGGCTGCGCCCCCTCGGGAAGGGGACGCGACCACACGATGTCCAGCGGACCGTCCATCTTCGCCAGCGTGAGCCGGCCGCCCCGGTAGGTGAACGCCGAGCGGGTGTACTCGGCCGAGTGCCGGGACTTCTTACGGGACTTGAACGTCGGGTACCTCGCGCGCTTGGCGAAGAAGTTCGCGAACGCCACCTGCAGATGCCGCAGCGCCTGCTGCAACGGCACCGACGACACCTCGTTCAGGAAGAGGAGCTCATCGGTCTTCTTCCACTGCGTCAGCGCGGCCGACGACTGCACGTAGGAGACCCTGCGACCTTCCAGCCTGTAGGCGCGGGTCCGCTCCTCAAGAACCTTGTTGTAGACGAGACGGGCGCAGCCGAACGTACGAGACAGCTCCGCCGCCTGCTCATTCGTCGGATAGAAGCGGAACTTGAACGCCCGCTTCACGATCTGCGCCACGCCTCATACCCTGCCGCAAGATCAGCTGACTGTGGACGTGTATTCGATTTCGGCCCCGTGCGACACCGCGCCGCGTTTCCTCCCCGGCCTGAAGGCCGGGGTATCCACGCTGGAGATATTCGATGACGAGGGAAAGACGAGCCACCCCCGGACCTCCGCCGACCGAACCTCCGCCCGTTGCCTTCCGGCCGGTCGCCAACCGGTCCGCCACCGCCGTGCACCATGCACAGCCTGCGGCAATGGCTTGTGCATGTGGCACCGTGACGGGTTCCGGGCCGCTTCCTACACTCGGCGCTACCACAGTCTGGCCAAGGCCAGCAGGCGCTCCCCGCCCCCTTCGGAGGCAACCATGGCTTCTCTCGGTACCGACGACTACGCGATAGCCCGAGTCCCCGCCCGCGCCCGATACTCCTGGGTGTCCGTCGCGGTCCAGCGATTCGGCCAAATCTCCGCCCTCAGCCAGTTCCTGCTCGGCGCGACCCTCGGGTTCGGCATGGACTTCTGGGGTGCCTTCTGGGCTCTCACCTTCGGCGCGGTCATCCTGGAGGTCGTGGCCATCGCGCTGGGCGTGATCGGCATGCGGGAGGGGCTGACGACCTCCATCCTGGCCCGGTGGTGCGGCTTCGGCCAGGCGGGGGCCGCGCTGATCGGCCTGGCCATCGGGATCAGCCTGGTCGGCTGGTTCGGCATCCAGTCCGCGGTGTCGGCCGAAGGGCTCCACGAGCTGATTCCGGCGCTGCCGGTCTGGGCGTGGTCGCTGCTGTTCGGGCTCGCGGTGACCGCCATCGTCGTCAAGGGCTTCCACTCGATGGCGTGGACCGCCTATCTCACGGTGCCCGCCTTCGTCCTGCTGGTCGCCTGGTCGGTCGGCACGGAACTGTCCAGGCACTCGCTGTCCGAGCTGGCCACCGCCGCCCCCGCCGGCCCGGCGCTCACCCTGTTGCAGGGCACGACACTGGTCGCCGGCGGGTTCATCGTGGGCGCGGTGATCACCCCCGACATGACCCGGTTCAACCGGTCGGTCGCCGACGTGGTCAAGCAGACCCTGCTGGGAATCACGCTCGGCGAGTACGTGATCGGCCTGATCGGGGTGCTGCTGGCGCACGCGATCAAGTCGGCGAACATCATCACGATCGTCACCTCCACCGTCGGCTGGGTCGGGGTGCTGATCATCGTCGTCGGCACCCTGAAGATCAACGACTGGAACCTGTACTCCTCCGGGCTCGGCCTGGTGAACTTCGTCGGCTCCGTCTTCGGCCGGAAGGTCAACCGCGCGGTGGTGACGCTGCTCCTCGGCGTGGTGGGCAGCGTGCTGGCCGCGGCCGGCATCCTCGGCAGCTTCACCGACTTCCTGATGGTGCTCGGGGTCGCCTTCCCGCCGATCGCCGGCATCATGATCGCCGAGTACTTCGTGGTCAGAACCTGGCGCCGGGAGCTGGACGACACCAGGGCCTCGGGCGGGATACCGGCTCAGGCGCCGCGCTGGGTGCCAGCGACCTTGGTGATCTGGCTCGCGGCGAGCCTGATCGGACAGTTCGTGACGTGGGGCCTGCCCAGCATCAACTCCCTGGTCGTCGCCTTCGTGCTGTACGTGGTCGCGGGCAAGCTCGGCCTGATCCGGGGGTACGGCACCGCACACACCGAGACCGCCGACGAGGAGCCGGTCACGGCCCCCACGCCGTCGGCCGCCTGAAAGGACCTGATATGCGGATCGGAATCGACGTCGGCGGCACCAACACCGACGCCGTGCTCATGGACGGGCAGAGCGTCCTGGCCGCGGTCAAGACCGCGACCACTCGCGACGTGACGAGCGGCATCACCACCGCGCTCGCCGAGCTGCAGCGGCAGCGAGCCTTCGATCCCGTGCTGGTGGACGCGGTGATGATCGGCACCACGCACTTCATCAACGCCCTGATCGAGGCGGACCGGCTGGCACCGACCGCCGCCGTCCGCCTCGGCCTCCCCGCGACGGCGTCGCTGCCGCCCATGGTCGACTGGCCGGAGCGGCTGGTGACCGCCATCTCCGGCCGGGCCTACCTGTGCCACGGGGGACACGAGTTCGACGGGCGCCACATCTCGGAACTGCGCGAGGACGAGATCCGGCAGGTGGCCGAGGACCTGCACCGGCACGGCATCCGCAGCGTGGCGATCTCCAGTGTCTTCTCCCCCGTCAACGCCGAGTTCGAGCAGCGTGCCGCCGACATCCTCAGCGAGCAGCTGCCGGGACTGGCCGTGTCCCTGTCGGCGGAGGTCG
Organism: Streptosporangium sp. NBC_01469; assembly: GCF_036227305.1. Lineage (NCBI taxonomy): Bacteria > Bacillati > Actinomycetota > Actinomycetes > Streptosporangiales > Streptosporangiaceae > Streptosporangium > Streptosporangium sp. NBC_01469. Next base: position 409,929 of record NZ_CP109465.1, read on the forward strand.
GCCGGATGGGACTGCTGGAACGGGAGAACGCCACCATCATCAACGCCTCACTCCGCGAGCTGGCCACCCAGATCGTGGACGGGCTGGCGGCCTCCCTGGAGGGGGCGGGCATCCACGCGCCGCTCTACCTCAGCCAGAACGACGGCACCCTGATGGACGTCGACTTCGCCCGCCGCTACCCGGTGGCCACGTTCGCCTCGGGGCCGACCAACTCGATGCGCGGCGCGGCGTTCCTGTCGGGTGTGGAGACCTGCGCGGTCGTCGACGTGGGCGGCACGACCAGCGACATCGGCCTGCTGCGGCACGGTTTCCCCCGGGAGGCCACCACCGAGGTGAGCGTCGCCGGCATCCGCACCAACTTCCGGATGCCCGACGTGCTGAGCCTCGGCATCGGCGGGGGCAGCCGGGTACGGGAGGAGGACGGCACGGTGACGGTGGGACCCGACTCGGTCGGCTACCGCCTCGCCGAGGAGGGGCTGGTCTTCGGGGGGTCCACCCTCACCGCCACCGACGTGGCGGTGGCGGCCGGCCGCGCCGCGATCGGCGATCCCGGCGCGGTACGGAAACTGGACCCCTCGCTGGTGAGGGCGGCGCTGGAGCGGATCGCCCGCGACATCGCCGACACCATCGAGCGCATCCGCACCTCCCCCGACCCGCTGCCCGTGGTCGCGGTCGGCGGCGGGTCGATCCTGCTGCCGGACGAGTTCGGCGGGTCGGGGCCCGTACACCGGCCCGAGCACTTCGCCGTGGCCAACGCGATCGGCGCGGCCATCGCGCAGATCGGCGGGGAGGTCGACCGGATCTTCCCGGTGGAGCCGGGACAGCGGCAGGCCGTACTGGACGACGCCAAACAGGAGGCGGTGGACAGGGCGATCGCCTCGGGGGCCAAACCGGGCAGCGTCCGGGTCGTCGAGGTGGACGAGGTTCCCCTCGCCTACCTGCCGGGGAACGCCACGCGGATCCGCGTCAAGGCGGTCGGGGACCTGAGGCTGGAGGCCGGCCGTGGCTGAGCGACTGATCACCGAGGCCGGCCTGGACGACCTGGCGGCCGGCGCCGCCATCCTCGGCACGGGAGGTGGCGGGGATCCGCACATCGGCCGGATGCTGGCGCGGGCGGCGATCCGGGCCGGCGGCCCGGCCCGGCTGGTCCCGCTGGAGGCGCTACCCGACGACGCGGTCACCGTGGTGGTCGCCATGATGGGCGCCCCCACGGTGATGCTGGAGAAGGTGCCCTCCGCCGAGCAGGCCGCCCTCGCGGTGCGGGCGCTCGCCACCTACCTGGGGAAGTCCCCGACACACCTGGTGTGCGCGGAGGCCGGCGGCGTCAACGCGCTGGTGCCGCTGGTGGCCGCCGCGGAACTCGGGCTGCCCGTGGTCGACGCCGACGGGATGGGACGCGCCTTCCCCGAGCTGCAGATGGTGATGCCCACGCTGTACGGGCTCGCCGCCACCCCGATGTCGATCGCCGACGAGAAGGGCAACCAGGGGATCTTCGACACGGTGGACAACCACTGGGCGGAACGGCTGGCCCGGTCGGCCACGATCGACATGGGCTGCTCGGCGATGATCGGTCTTTTCCCGATGACCGGCGCGCAGGCACGCGAGGCGCTCGTCCCCGGCACCCTGTCCCTCTGCGGTGAGCTGGGCCGGACCGTCCGCGAGGCACGCGCCGCGCACCGCGATCCGGTCACGGCGCTCGTCGCCCGGCTGGGCGGGGCCGAGCTGTTCGGCGGCAAGGTGGTGGACGTCAGCCGGCGCACCGAGGGCGGATTCGCCCGTGGCGAGGCCGTCCTGGAGGGATCCGGGGACCGGCAAGGTGAGCGGATGGTGCTGCGGTTCCAGAACGAGAACCTCGTCGCGGTCCGCGACGGGACCGTGGTGGCGACCGTCCCCGACCTGATCTGCGTGCTCGACGCCGAGACCGGCACCGCCGTCACCACCGAGACGCTGCGCTACGGGCACCGGGTGCGGGTCATCGCGGCGCCCTGCGACCCGCGCTGGCACACCCCCGCCGGGCTGGAACTGGTCGGCCCCCGCTACTTCGGCTATGACCACGACACCGTCCGCGTCGATCCGGGAGTGCCCGCGTGAGCTACACGATCGACCGCCGCGACCTGGCCGACCTCGCGCGCGGGGCGGCGCTGCTCGGCACCGGAGGCGGCGGTGACCCCTACATCGGGCGGCTGCTGGTGGAGCAGGCGCTGCGCACCGGACCCGGGACGATCACCGTGCTCGATCCCGGCGAGCTCGGCGACGACGACCTGGTCATCCCGACCGCGCAGATGGGCGCCCCGACGGTGATGGTGGAGAAGATCCCCCGGGGTGACGAGGCGGTGACGGCGCTACGGGCGCTGGAGAGGCACCTGGGACGGCGTGCCGACGCGACGATGCCGATCGAGTGCGGCGGCATCAACTCGATGATCCCACTCCTGGTCGCGGCCCAGACGGGGCTGCCCGTGGTGGACGCCGACGGGATGGGACGCGCCTTCCCCGAGCTGCAGATGGAGACGTTCTCGGTGTACGGCGTACCGGGTTCCCCCCTCGCCCTGGCGGGCGAGAACGGCGAGACCGTGATCGTCGACACCGGCGCCGACAACGGGCGCATGGAATGGCTCGCCCGCGGGCTCGCGATCAGGCTGGGCGGGGTCGCGCACATCGCCGAGTACGCGATGAGCGGCGCGGACGTCAAGCGCACCGCGGTCCCGAACACGCTCAGCCTCGGGCTGCGGATCGGCCGCGCGCTGCGCGAAGCGCGTGACGAGCACCGCGACCCGGTGTCCGCGCTCGCCGACACCATGGCCGGCACGCTGTACGACAAGGTCCGGGTCCTGTTCCACGGCAAGGTCGTGGACGTCGAGCGGCGTACGGTCGCCGGTTTCGCCCGCGGGCGGGCCGCGCTGGCCGCGTTCGACGGGAACGGCGAGCTGGAGCTGGTCTTCCAGAACGAGAACCTGGTGGCGCGGGTCGACGGGGAGGTGCGGTGCGTGGTCCCCGACCTGATCTGCGTGCTGGAGGCCGACACCGGGGAACCGATCACCACCGAGGGACTGAGGTACGGGCAGCGGGCCGTCGTCGTCGGCATCAGCACCCCCGGCCTGATGCGCACCCCGGAGGCCCTGGCGGTGTTCGGCCCGGAGGCGTTCGGTCTCGACGTGCGGTTCCGCCCGGTGGAGGATCTCGTGTCACTCTGAGTACATGCCTATCCGCTATCTCGGCGAACCGGACATCGACCACCTGGCACGCGGTGTGACGCTGCTCGGTTCCGGTGGCGGCGGGCAGACCGAGACGGCGGCCCGGCTGCTGCGGCGGAGCCTCGGGGCCGGCCGGATCGAGCTGCTGGGCCGCGACGAGCTCGACGGGGGCCACGTGGTGCCGGTCGGGCTCGTCGGGGCGGTGTCGGTGTTCACCGAGAGGCTGCCCTCCGGCGGGGAGTGGGCGCCGGTGCTCGCCGCGATCGTGGAGCGGACGGGGATCGACCCGGTCGGGCTGATCCCGATCGAGGCGGGCGGGATCAACGGCATCGTGGTCTTCGTCGCCGCCGTCGAGCTGGGCCTTCCGGTGGTCGACGCGGACCTGCAGGGCCGGGCGCTGCCACGCCTCGACCAGATGTCGGTGGCCGCGCTCGGCGAGCCGCTCACCCCGCTGGCCATCGGCGACGTCAGCGGCCGGCTGCTCGTGCTGGACCGCCTGTCCGCCCCGGCCGCCGAGCGGATCGTGCGGTCGGCGCTCAGCGAGTTCGGCGGGTGGGCGGCGATCGCGATGCGCCCGCTGCCGGTGGCGTCGCTGGACCGCCTGACCATCCTCGGCTCGCTCAGCCGGGCCCTGAGGCTCGGAGCCCACCACGCGGCCTGGACCCGGACCGCCGACCCGCGCGAGGTCGCGGCGTCGCTCGGCGCCCGCGTCCTGGTCACCGGCCGTGTCGTCGAGGTGGTCCGGTACCGGGCCGAGGCGGGGTTCGGGCGCGGCTCGGTGATCATCCGGGCGGACCGAGGGGGCAGCCTCGTCCGGCTGGAGATGGAGAACGAGTATCTGCTCGCCCTCGTCGACGGCAGGCCCGTGGCGTCCACCCCGGACATCCTGTGTGTCGTCGACCGTGCCGGCGGGCTGCCCGTCTCCTGCGACACGGTGCGCGGCGGTGCCGAGGTCGTCGCGCTGCACCTTCCCGGGCCTCCGTTCTGGTGGCGTCCCGAGGTGGTGGGCGCCGTCGCTCCGCGCGCCTTCGGACTGGACATCGAGCCGGTCCCACCCGGGGAACCGGCATGAAGGACATCACCACCGGGCCCGCCTTCTCGGCCGGCCCCAGGAGAGACAGGACGGACACCACCCTCTCGGCCACCCCCAAGGGAAACAGAACGGACACCACCACCGGACCCATCGTCCTGATCGTGCTCAAGGGGGAGACATGACGGACGCCACCCCGACCCTGCGCGAGCTGCTCGGCCACCCCCTGCTGGCCGCCGCCGCGCCGCTGTCCGGAGACGGGGACCTGGATCGTCCCGTCACCGGGATCACGCTGATCGACCCAGCCGAGGCCGGACTCGCCGGGACCGACGAGATCGCGGTGTGCCCGGTCCTGCCCCCGGGGTACCTCAGCGGCTGGCGGCTGGACGTGACGATCCGCCGCCTGCACGACCAGGGGGCCGCGGCCCTCGCCCTCCCCGTCACGGTGCCCGGCGAGACACTCCTGGACAGCAGCGGCCGCCTCGCGCGGCACCTGCGCCTGCCGGTCCTGGGCATCGGCGCGGCGCCACTGCGGTGGGCGGGGGCGGCGACGGCGCTGGTGCACGCTCCCGCCGTGGACGCGGCCGACCGGCTGCGCCGCGCGCACCGCGCGCTCACCCGCGGCCTGCTGAGCCCGCAGGACGTGGCCCGGGTGCTCACCGGGATCCTGGACCGGCCGGTGGGGGTCTTCGGCCCGGACGGGGCGCCGATCACGCCGTCCTTCGGCCTGCCCGCCGATTTCACCCCCCACGCCGCGGTGCCGCAGATCCTCATCGAGGGGGGCAGGACGACCGTCGCCGTACCCGTACCGGGCACGACGAGCGGGACGGTCGACCTGTGGATGGCGGTCGCGCTCGGGTACGCGCCGACCACCTGGGCCCGCAGTGCCCGCGACGTGCTGCAGGCCGGGACCCTCGCCGTCCAGCACTGGCAGGCGACCCGCCGCGTCGTGCTGGAACGCGACGCCCGGTTGCGCGCCGGCCTGTTCGGCGACCTCCTGGAGGGGAGGCTGGAGGACGGCGGCACCCCGCAGGGGCGCGCGGCCGAAGCCGGCTGGCGCCTGGACGGCTGGCATGTGGCCTTCCATCTCGCCGTCCTCGGACAGGTCGACCTGCTGCGGCACACGGACGCGGTGGCCGCCGCCATCACGGCGGAACATCTCGACGCCACCCTGGTGGAACGCGGTGACGGCTGGTCGGCATGGACGACCAGCCGGACCGAACCGGGCCAGGACACCAGCCGTGACCTCCTCGTCGCCCTCCAGCGGATCCGGCACCGGCTCGCCACCCGGTTCGACTGCGCGATCGGGGTCGGCCGCGGCTACCTCGACGCGGGCGGGCTGACCAGGAGTCTCGCCGAGGCATGGGACGCCGCCAGGCTCGCCCGCGGGCGACCGCAGACGGGCCGCCTGGTGCACATCGACCGTCTCGGCCTGGCCCAGCTCCTGGTCGCCTGGGCGAGCACCGAGACCTTCGCCCCCACCGCGACCCGGCTGCTCAGACCGCTGGAGGCGCAACCGGGCGAGCTCGTCGCCACGCTCTCCGCCTACCTCGACGCCGGAGGATCGGCCGCCGACACCGCGGCGGTTCTCGGCGTGCACCGCAACACCGTCGCGGCGCGGCTGCACCGGATCGAGGAGTTGCTCACCGTCGACCTGCACAACCCCGACGACCGGCTCGCCCTGCACCTGGCCTGCAGGGTCACCCTGGACCGGCAGACCGACTTCCCGGATGCCTAGCTGTCTCGTCTGGTGAGGATCACCACGTCACGCGCCACCTGCAGCTGCACCCGAGCGCGTTCCGCCTCCCTGGCGGTCGCGATCTGCCTCCCGGCTGCGGTACCGAGTAACCAGGCGACGCTCACCGCGGCGACGGCGAGGACCAGTCGCTGCCCGGCCTCGCTCGCGGCAGGGGACCGGATGCCGGCGAACACGCGGCGCAGCAACAGCCGACCTCGGAACCGGGCCCGCAACGCGTCCCCGTCGTACCGGCTCAGCACGCGTCGGTCGCCTGTGCGCAGGTACCCGGCGGTGACCGCCGCAGCCAGCTCGGGCTCACGCCGATGTCGTCATCGTCCGGGATATCGTCCGGGATAGGGAGAACGGGTGGGCGGTTTCGCGGTGGACGTCGTCACTCTCTCGGCGGATCTCTCGCCCTACCGTGTGCTCAGGGGTCGCCGTCCGAGCCGCGGCCTGTCCCAGGCCGTGCGGGCAGATGATCTTTACGTTACTCAAAGGTTGATCGCATGTGGCCGGATGGCCACATGCGTGTCACTTGAACTCAATAGTTTTGCCCTGGCCGCAGTCCCGACACGAGGGGTGGATCACCGTGGGGGAGCCGTTCCGTTTGATGCTTGACGAGCTGACCGCGGAGTACGAGCAGCAGGCGCGCCGAGTCAAGGACGCCTACGGCACGCTCGCCGACCTGGAGGTCACCGCGCGGTCGGACGACGGAATGGTCACGGTGAAGGCGGGACCGCGCGGAGAAGTGCGGGCCATCGAGCTGAACCCCAGGGTCTACCGCAAGCTGTCCCCGGCGGAGCTCTCACATGCGATCATGACACAGATCGACCGGGCCACCGCGGCCGTGGCGGCTCGTACGAAGGAGCTGATGGGACCCTTGGTCCCTGACGACGTGCCGGTCGAAGAGCTGCTCGGCAAGGGGGCGGTTCTTGAGCCGTTCGTGTCTCGAGCGGGTCGGGCATGACCCGGGATGGATACTTCGCCGAGTGGGAGGCACTGCGGCGCGCGAGCTTGGTCGTCAGGGATCGCCGCGACGGAGTGGCGGAGGCCAAGGAGGCGCTCCGGCAGGCTTTCGACCGGGATCGGGCCGCCCTGGGCCACGACGCGTACGGAGTGGAGCTGGCCAGACAACTCCCCGGGATCGAGGAAAGGATCTTCGCCGCCTTCGACGCGTACCTTGCCGAGCTCGACGGGACGAGTGAGGGCCTGAGCACGTCCGCGGCCAACTACCAGTCGGTCGAGCTCGCTGAGCGGAAGAGGTACGACCACATGGACGTCTCGCCTACGCCGACGATCTGACAGTGGTCGGAGGTGAAATTCGACGGGTGTGTGGTGCCGGAGGCGCTGCGGCCGTACGTGGACTGGGTGACCGGGATGGCCTGGCCGGAAGGGGAGGCGCAGGGCTGCTTCCGGATGGCCGACGCCTGCGTGGTCGCGGCGCACCGGGTGGTGGCCGGGACTACGGCGGAGGCCGGCACGGCGAAGCTGATCGGTGATCGATGGGACGGCGCCGCCCACGAGGCGTTCGTCAGGCACGTCGAGCAGAAGGTGGGCGGCCGGCAGGCCGGCCTGGTCAAGCAGCTGATCGACGCGGCGATCGCGCTGAACGGCGCGGGCGTCGCCATCCAGTACGCCGAGCGCATGATCACTCTGGTCGTGTTGCTCCTGCTGGCGGTGTTGCCCGTGGTGATCTGGCAGGCGCCCTGGTTGCTCAGGTCGGTCCTTCAGGTCGCCCGGATGACGGTGCTGCAGATCGCGAAGTACACCGCGATCCTGATCGCCGTCTTCGCCGGGTTCGGTGCGGCGCTGGATTTCGGGACGCAGTACTCCCAGGTGCAGGGGGGACGGCGGGATGAGATCGACGTGCGCCAACTGGCGACCATGGCACGCGACGGCGCGATCAACGGGTTACTGACCGGCCTGCTGGGCGGAGGCCTGGGCCGGCTGGCCACGCCGGCGCTGCGGGCGGGAGTGTCGCGGGCGGAGGCGGCGCTGGGAGAGAAGCTGCTGGCTTATCTCACGGGTACCCTGCCAGGGCACGCGTTGCAGTACGGCGTCGCCGGGGCGGCGACCACCGCCATCAGCCTGACGTTGGACGATCACCCGCTGGACTGGGACCTGATCCTCAAGAGCGGGGTCGCCGCCGCCCTGGGCGCCGACGGTCAGCACCTGATCGCCCCGCGCCTCCGCCCGGAGGACGCGGTCCCACCCCCTGCCGGTTTCGGTGCGATCGTTCCCGATCCGGCACAGGGCCACGCCCGGGTCGCCGTACGCGGCGACGCGACTCCCGAAGCGGAAGGCCACACTGCCTTGAGCGGTGGAGTGGACCGGTCTGTCCCTTCAGGTACGGACGGTCAGGGCAGCGTCCGGACGCATGCCGTACCGGACCGCGACTTCACCGGGTATGCGACGGGGCGCTCCGAGCACGGCGCCACCAGGACGGCGCCGCCGGCAGAGGAGCGGGGCCGCCCCGCGTCCGCGGGCACGCCAGGTGCGCCTCGTACGACGGTGCCCGGGGAGCCGGCCCTGCCGCACCGCGCACCAGCCGGGCCGGACAAGACCGGCGGCGGTGCCCCTCCAGCGCCTCAGCGGGACGCGTCAGGCGGTGCGCCGCCGCCTCGTGGGAAGACACCGGCCGATGAAACCTCGCTCGGCCAGGCCGAACGGTCGCCTGACCACGGCTCGCGGCCGGACCGATCCGCCGGCCAGACCGCGGTCGCGTCCCCCTCGCCGGCCCACCACGGACCGGCTGCGGACACCGCGCCCCCGCCCGCCAACCCTGCGGGCGCCACGCACACCCTGTCCCGCGTCCCGTTCGCCTTCGAGGGGTTCTTCACCGATCCCCGATGGGCGGCCGACGTCGAACGGTTCGAGCAGCGGCTGGGCGCCCACTACTTCAATGATCCACAGACCTTGGAGGCGGCCCGCACAGCGGTGCGGAGGATGCGAGACGTCCTCACAGAGCTCACCCTACGGGCGCCGGACGAGAGCCCCGCCGCCTTCGCACGACGGGTCGAGCAGGTATTCTTCCGCGACGACGCCCCAAGCAGCGCTGGACAGGTCGGCACCCGAGTCAGGCTCGACGAGCTGCTCGCACACGGAAACCTGCGGGAACTCATGACGGCCTTCTACAACGCCGCCTACTTCAACGAAGGCCATCCGCGGACCCTGACGAAGGCCATCCTCGACGTCTTCGACAGCGACCTTTGGGAAAAAGCGCGGGCTGCCGGCATGGACCTCGACCGGCTGGTACAGGCGCAGCGGCAACTGGACGGCAACATCCACCGGGTGATCCTCGGAAAGCTCGACGAATGGCTGACGGGCACATCGCGGTTCACCCGCGACGCGCTGCAGACCGGCAACGTCCTTCTGATGTCCGAGCGGAGCTTGCGCGACCTCGCGGACGCGCTCCAGAGCCAGGCGCGCCGGCAGGACCGCAGCCCCGAAGAGCAGCAGCGGCTCGGGCTCATCACGACTCCGGCCCACTACGAGGGCCTGCGTACGCCTCTCGGCCGGTTCGAGCGGGCGTTTGTCGAGTCGCTGGTCGACGGGCCCCTGCGCCCGGGCGATCCGCTGCCTTGGCGCGAGGGCCGTACCGCACACGAGAACACCTCCGGCCGATGGGCCAGACTGACCGCCGACGACGGTCACAACGTGATCGACGGTGTCTCGCTGACGACCACCAGGATGATGGTGGCGGCCGAGCTCCTCGGCCTGGACCTGGTCGCGAGGGAGCGTTTCCTCGGCGCGTTGATGGGCTGGATGCTGCCGGGCCTGGATCACTCCCTGTTCGAGATCGTACGGGGCGCGCAGTTCGCCGACCTCGAACACCTGGCCGCCTGGCCATCCGCCCGCGCCAGCGCGGTGGACCTGTACCGCGGCCTGCCGGGCATGGACCTGCGCACGTTGCGCGCCGAGATCCTTCCCGACGGACTGTTCCCGCACGAGGCCGGATATCTCCACCGCGCCACCGATCCCGACGGCTTCGCCGAGACGCAGTTCGCGGTGGTGCGGGACATCGCCGAACGACTGGGGGAGCAGCTCGGCAGCGGGCGCGTCACCGATCCGGCGCTCGCGGAATGGCTACGCCGCAATGGTGCCGACCCGCTGGACCCGGCCAGTGTGCGGGCCATCGGGGAGCGGCTGTCGCCGGGACACATGATGGCGCTGACCGTGTACACCCGGCCCAGCCACGATTTGATCAACAACGTGACGCGGACGAGATTGTGGACCGCCGGCGTGTCCGAGGCAGCCGTACAGAAGGTCATGGATCTGAAGGTCGAGAGGCGGCTGGCCGGCTATCTCGGAGAGCTCGCCGAAGGCAGTGGCAAGGGGCGGGCGCTCTCGTTCCTGCTGCGGCCGTTGCTGCACGAGGGTGATGGTCCCCTGACCCCCAAGTCACCGCTGAACCCGACGGCCCGGAAATGGGTGGACGCCGCTCACGCGATGGAGGAGGCGAAACGTGAAAGGGAGGAGCATCGGGCGGCAGGCCGCAGGGCGGAGGCACGACAGGCCGAGAACCGGATCCGGGAGGCCCGCAGCGTGCAGCGCGCGGCCTGGCGTGAGATCCGCGAACGCCTCGGCGAGGTGATGCCGCGCCTGTCCACCGAGATGCGCTGGCACGCCGACATGGCGTACGACGCCCTGATGCAGCTTCCCCCCGTCGGATCCCCCGACAAGCCCGTGCTCACCTTCCGGGGAGACTGGCTGACCCCGGTGCACTCGCCCATCTACGGATCGAGGTTCTTCCCGCACGGGACGACACGCGAGTTCCTGAGCCTGAGCCGGAGCCTGGAAGTAGCCGTGAAGTACGTTTCGAAGAACCTGGTGGGAGAGCAGGGCGTGCTGGTCGTCTGGCAGCTCACCGGTGGCAACGGGCGGGATATCTCGATCTTCGCCAGCCACCCTGAGCAGCAGGAGGTCCTGCTGCCACCCCACACGCGCGGCCGGCAGGTGCGCAACCCGGAGCTGGAGGCGCAGATCCGCGAATCACTGGACCGGACCGCGGAGGACCTGGTCCGGCGAGGCGAGCTGGACAAGGTTCCGGACAGGTACAACATCCTCATCATGGAGGAGGAATGACGGGCGGCGACATGGCCGCCGAGTCGCGCGAGCCCGACGAGGCGGTCAGGCGGACCTTCGAGGGTCTGCACCGGCTACTGCTGCGGCTGGCCGGCCGCGTCCCCGACGAGTTCGTCTCCCACGCCAGGTCCATGCTGGCCGAGGGCGACCTGGACTACCTCCCGGACGCGCTGTCGGGCGCGACGGCCGGCCTCGGAGTGTCATTGACGATGGCTGACGCCGAGCTCCTGCGTGATGTGCTCCAGGCGCTCGGAGGCGGGGAGAATCCGGCCGCGATGGAGCGGACACCGATCTCCGACGTCATCCCGGAGACAGGTCACCTCTTCGCCCCGGCGTTGCCGGAGGTCCTGGCGTCCGCCGGGACCTCCGTACCGGCCGCTCTTGACCTGGAGGGTGACCTGGGCGGGCTGACCGATCTCACGGACGATCTCGTGGTCGACGCCCTGATCGAGCACGCCGGCGTCGTCGCGGTCTGGCGGGCCTGGCGGTTCGGGCCGGGAGAGCCGCCACAGGCATGGCGGCGCGTCTACCTCGCCGAGGTGGAACCCGGCATCCCGGCCTGGGAGCTGACCATGGACGCCCAGCGCGAGCTGGTCCAGATGCGGGTGGCCGCTCCACAGGTCGAGGTGTACTGGAGCGGTGACGACCTGCCGTCATACCACCGGAGGGCACGCACCGCCGCCACGCTCCTGTGGCGGCGTCCGGAGGACGCGTCGTAGACGCCATGCCGACGGCGGCCGGCTCACAGTGACCGGCTGAGCCGGCGCCGCATTCGGACGATGTGCCATGAAGCCATCCGTCCCCTGAGCGCCGAACAGGCGTGCGACAACCGGTCGATGAGGTGTTCCCCGCATCGAGATCCGATGGGCTCCGAGATTACGAAAGGGGTGCCCCGCGGATCGCGGGGCACCCCTTGGTGAGGTTTCGTCAGGAGGGATGCCGGGGCGGAGGCCCGGCACCCCCGATCAGGTCTGGACGGGCGTGCCGCCGTTCGCCACGATCAGCGCGTTGGCGTCGCGGATGAGCGTCGCCCGCACCGCCGCGTCGGAGACGGTCTTCGGGTCGTTGACCGCCTCGATGAAGCGGGTGAGCTTCTTGACGATCTTCTTCTTGTCGCGCTCGCGTTCCTTGTCCTCGGAGACCATGACCTTGGAGATCTTGTCCTGGAGCTTCGCGGCGCCGGTGGGCGACAGCTGGCTGACGGCCTGGAAGCGCTCGATCAGGGCGGAGATCTCGTCGGTCGAGGTGACGGTGGTGAACTTCACCGACTGCTCGTACGTGCCGCCGGACTGGGTCGCGACGGTGACGGTGAGCGTGTGCTCGCCCAGGGCCAGCGTGTGGAGCCGCTGGACGGTCCCGGACGTGAACGGCAGGCCGTCCAGCGTGCCGGTCACGGTCTTGACGCCGGTGCCGGCGACCTCCCAGGCGATGGTCACGTCCTGGCTGTTGCCGTACTCGGTGCCGTCCGTGACGCCGGAGATGAGGATGGTGGCCCCGCTGTCCGGGAGAGCACCGTAGACCTTCATCTCGTATATCGAGTAGCCCCACTGGCCGGACTTCGCGGTGCCCTGCATCCGGATGTACCGGGTGTCGGTGTTCAGGTCGACGAGGTCCGTGCCGCCGTTGCTGTTGGTCTCGGTGAACCTGTCGGTCCACGTCTCGCCGTCGGGAGAGGTCTGCACCTTGTATCCCTTGGCGTAGGAGTCCTCCCAGTCGATGGCGACCTGGTGGACCGTGTACGTGTCACCCAGATCCACCTGGAGCCAGTTGTCGGCCGACTCGCTCGCGCCCCAGCGGGTGGTGCCGTCGCCGTCGAAGGCGGCGATGGCCGTCTGCTGGGCGTTGGACGCCGACGACGCGGTGGCCGTCTTGCCGAGGGCGATGTTCGGCGCCTCCTGGCCGTAGACCTCCATCTCGTGGAGCGAGTAGCCCCACTGGCCGGACTTCTCCACGCCCTGCATCCGCACGTGGCGGCCCAGCGCGTTCACCGGGATCTTCTCGGTGCCACCGGAGGAGTTGGCCTGGGTGTGGATGTCCTTCCAGGCCGTGCCGTCGATCGACACCTGGAGCTTGTAGCGCTTGGCGTAGGAGTCCTCCCAGCGCAGGTCGACCTCGTTCAGGGCGTAGATGCCGCCCAGGTCCACCTGGAGCCAGTTGTCGGCGCTCTCGCCGGCGGCCCAGCGGGAGACAGGGTCGCCGTCGAACGCCTTGGCGGCCGACTGGTCGGCGCTGGACTGCGAGAGGGCGGTCGCGGTCTTGTTCAGGGCCAGGTTGACCCGCGACGTGTCCTTCAGGGTCAGGTCGAGCGTGACCGTCTGGTCCTTCTTCAGGGGAAGGACGCGGGCGATGTCGCCGAGCGGCGAGTTCTGGATCTGGATACCGGCGCCGGTGATCTGCTCGATGCCGGCGCGCTGGATCAGGGTGAGGTTCTGGTCGACGTCGGAGGTCAGCGTCACCTTCACCTTGTGGGTGTCCATGTCCCAGTCGAGGTCGTCGATGGTGAACCGGCTCTTGCCCAGCATGCCGGAGATGGAGCCCTTCTTCAGGCCCTTGGGCAGCGCGGGAAGCAGTTCCAGCGTGCCGGGGTCGGTCGTGGCCAGCATCTCCATCATGATCGTCGGCACGGAGTTGACGACGTCGGTGGCGAACACGCCCTTGTTGTTGTAGTGCGACGTCGACAGGCTGCTGTAGTAGTAGTCGTCCCTGGCGAACCGCATCAGCTTCGCGTTGACGGATTCGGCGTTGTTCAGGTTGGCGGCGATCAGCGCACCGTGCAGCAGGCCGTGGCCGGCGTTCTCGTAGCTGCCGCCGTCCTTCTTCTGCAGGAACACCTTGGCCGCGTCGTACAGCGCCTTGTCCTTCTCCGGCGTGACCTCTCGGTACGGCCAGACGGGCATCAGGCCGCTGGAGTGCCGGTGCTGGTAGGCGTTCTTGTTCGCCAGGTCGGGCCAGGCCCACTCGGCCAGCGCGCCGTCGTTGTTGATCAGGTACGGCGGCAGGTTGTCGAGCTTCTCCTGCCAGAGCGCGATCTTGTCCTGGTCCTTGCCGAGCGTCTTGCTCGTCTCGATCAGGGTCGACAGTGCGAACCGGGCGCCGGCGATGTCGTACACCGAGTTGACCGAGAGCGGCACGCCGCCGGCCGGCCGGTTCTCCGGCGAGATGGACCCGGAGAAGATGTACTTGCCGTTGGCGTCCTTCTCCACGAGGAAGTCCTCGTAGAAGTCACCCATGTCCCTGATCAGCGGGTAGTACTGCTCCTCCAGGAACTTCCTGTCGCCGGTGATCTGGTACTGCTCCCAGAACGGGTAGAGCAGCCACGACTCGCCGCCCGTGACGTACTGGTACGGGTAGTCGAAGTTGATGTTGGAGATGAGGCCTTCGCCGTTGGGCGTGTTGCCGCCCGTCAGCATGCCCCGCGTGCCGAGCAGCTTCTGGGCGTTGGTCCGGAAGTCCTTCTGCCACGCCTTGTTGATCGACCAGTAGCCCGCCATCACCTCCGGCAGGTTGCCGATGTTGCCGCCGGAGATCTGCAGGTTGAGGTTGGCGTCCAGATGGTAGTAGCCGTCCCAGCCGACGTTGCTGTCACCGGTCCAGTTGCCGAGCAGGTCGGGCGGGGCCGTCGCGCTGCTCGAACCGATCAGGTGGTAGCGGCCGGAGTTGAACATGCGCTCGAACAGCGCCAGGTTCGGCGTGGTCGCGGTCTTCTGCTGGGCGAGCAGTTCCTCGTTGGACTTCGAGCGGTCCTCGGGGGCGGCCCCGAAGTCGACGGAGACGCGGTTGAACATCTCGCTGTGCTTGGTCACGTGGCGGTTCAGGAGCGTCGGGTAGTCGCCGGAGAGCGCCGCCAGCTTCGTCTGCAGGAGCTTCTTGTTCCAGTCCTGCTCGGCGGGCACGCCACCCTCGTAGGTGCCGTCGTAGCGCTGGGTCAGCGACAGCAGCGTCACGTAGGTCGCGCCGGTGACCTGCACGTCGGTGCCGGCCATCGTCTTGACGCCGTCCGTCACGATCCGCGTGACGCCCTCGTACCCGGCGTTGTAGCTGCCGTTCGGGTACTTCACCCGCAGGTTGAGGTAGTCGACGGTGGAGGCGTTGACGGCCGTGATGCCCTTGTTGAGCAGGTTCATTCCGGGGTCGATGGACAGGCCGAGTTTGACGTCGAGCTTCTGCCCGGCCGGGGCCGGCAGGTGCTGGACGGTGACGCCGTCGGTCTGCGACACGAAGGCGTCGCGCTTCCAGTCGCCCTTGTCGTCGGTCCAGTTCACCGAGACGACGCCCGAGGAGTAGTCGGTGGACCGGACGTAGTTGACGACCTCGCCGGCGGCCGGCGTCTGGAGGGTCATCTTGAAGCCCGGGTGCTTGCTGCCCTCGCCGCCGCCCTGGTAGCCCTGCACGTCGGCCGCGAGCTGGTTGGCCTCCTGATACTTGCCGGCGATCAGCAGGTCCCGGATCTTCTTGATGTTCTCCTGGCTGACGGTGTTGAACGTCCGGTGGGGACGGTTCTCCGACCGCGCCATGAAGAAGTCCCGGTCGGTGAAGACGACCGTCTCGTCACGCGGGTTGCCGAAGACGATGACGCCCTGCTTCCCGTCGCCCGCGAGCAGGCCCTCCTCCCAGTCCGCGTAGGCACTCGGGTAGGAGGTGGACAGCGCCCTCGTCGCCGGGTTGCCGGGCGTCGTGAAGGTCTTCGTCAGGCCCTGGCTCTCGTTGCCTCCTGCGTCGAGCGCCGTCACCTTCACGGTGTAGGTCCGGCCGACGGCCAGTCCCGTCACGGCGTAGGTGCGCGCGTCCGCTCCCAGCGTGTCCTTCAGCGCCTGGCCGAGGTAGACCTTGTAGCCGGTCACCGCCTGGCCGTCGGTCGCGGCGGGCCAGGTGAGCTTCGCTCCCGCGGCCGTCACCTCGCTCACCTGGAGCTGCGCCGACGCCGGCCAGTTCGGGGCGGTGTCGGCCGGCTTCACCTTGCCGTACACCTCGAACTCCCAGAGCGACAGGCCCCACTGGGTCGCCGCCTTGGTGCCCTGCACGCGGACGTAGCGTCCCTCCGCCGGCGAGTCGAGCGTGATCTCGTCCGTGTGGTCGCCGGTGGGGGTGGAGTCGTCGTGGGAGTGGACGTCCTTCCAGGTGCTGCCGTCCTCCGACGTCTGGATCTTGTACGTCGAGGAGTAGGCGGCCTCCCACTTGAGCACGACCTTGTCCAGGACGTACGACTTGCCGAGATTGACCTGGATCCAGTGGTTGTCCCCGCCGTTGGAGCCCCAGCGCGTGGCGGTGTTGCCGTCGAAGGCGCGGAACGCGGAGCGGTCGTTCTGCGGCTGGCTGTTGGTCTCGCCGCTGCCGTCGTTGGACTGCGACGACGCCGTGTACGCCGACGGCGGCAGGTTCAGCGCGATGTTGACCGGGACCTCCGGCACGACGGGGGTGCCGTAGATCTCGAACTCGTACAGGGAGTATCCGTACTGCGTCTGCGGCAGGACGCCCTGCATGCGGACGTAGCGTGCCTTCTTGCGGATCTGCACGGTCTCGACGCCGCCGGCGCCGGTCGTGGTGGAGAAGGCGTCCTCCCACTGCTCGCCGTCGCTCGAGATCTGGATCTTGTACGCCTTCGCGTAGGCCGCCTCCCAGGACAGGACGGCCCTGGACACGTCGTACTCGTCGCCGAGGTCGACGTGGATCCAGGCGTTGGGGTCGTTGCTGTGGTCGCTCGACCAGCGCGAGGAGCCGTTGCCGTCGATCGCGTTCTCGGCCGGCAGGTTGGCGTCCTCGTAGGAGGCGACGGCCTTCGCGTCGGGGTTGAGTGACAGGTTGACCGGGACGTCGGTCGGCGGCGCCGGCGGCTCCGGCACGGTCTGGCCCGCCGGGGGCCACAGCGTGAAGGAGTTGGCGCCGTCCTTCGCGGCGGCGAACGGTCCGGCCATGACGTTCGCGGCGTTGACCGGCTCACCGAAGAAGTCGGTGGTCACGTCGGCGGCGATGCTCTCGCCCGCGAGCGGGATGATCCCGACCCTGGCCTTCGTGGCGGGCGTCAGGCCGCTGATGCCGGAGGCGTCGAGGTCGAAGCCGAGCTTCATCTCCCGGTTGGTCGCCGTGACCTGGACGTCGGACAGGACGCCGGTGGAGTTGCCCTCCTTGACGTGCGTCTTGCCTGCCGCGTCGTCCGGCAGCGTCGAGCCCTGGACCACGTTGTTGTACCAGAAGAACTTCTGGATCGGGTTGGGCGCGTTCGTCTCGTTCATCGTGCCGGGCGCGAAGTAGTAGTTGTCCCTGCCGCCGCCGTCCACCGCGATGCGACCGTTGTCGATGAACATGTTGTTGGCGTACACGACGCCGGTGGCGTCCAGCATCCGGATGTCGCTGTTGCCGATGAAGACGTTGTTGTCCACGAGGATCGGGCCGTGGACGGCCTCCGCGTAGTAGCCCCACGGGCTGTTCAGGACGATGTTGCCGGTGACGCGGACGTTCTGGTTGCCCCAGTCCGTCCAGATGCCGGCGGAGTTACCGCCCTTGGAATTCTTGAGGTAGTTGCCCTTGATGAGCCCCTCGTTCATGTAGTGAACCTTGATCGGGGCCGTCTCCGCGCCGCTGAACTCGCCGCGGTAGTTCGTGTCCTCGATGAGGTTGTACAGAATGTCGGAGTTCCAGGAGAAGACACCGGCGATGCCGGACTGGCCGGACTTCGCGATGTAGTTGTTGCGGACGATGTGCGAGCCGTACTTGGCGGTGTCGCGGAAGTGCGTCCGGGTCTGGCCGGGCCGGTTGCCGGCCCATTCGTCACAGCCGAGGCCGATGTCGATGGCGATCGTGCGCGCGTTGACAACGGTGTTCTGCTCGATGATCCACTTCAGGCCGCCGTTGACGCTGATGGCGCCCGCCTGCCGCCGGGAGGGGCTGCTCGGGAAGTCGGAGTAGGTACCGGCCGCGTGCTTGACGGTGAACCCGTGGACGGTGATGTAGCCCAGGCCCCACGCGTCCGGCGCGAACACCTGGCGGCGCACGTTGATCTCCGCCAGCTTGGCGTTCGGGTCGGCGCCGTCGAAGTTGGCGTAGATGGTGGTGTTGCCGCCGGACACCTCGGTGAACCAGGTGCCCGCCGCCGACTGCACGTTCGCCAGCGACGCCTTCTCGTAGTAGGCCTGCTCGTTCAGGTAGACGTCACCCGCGGTGTAGCCGGGGAAGGTGCCGTCTCCGCCGCCCTGCGGCTGCCCGGTGGCGTAGGGGTTGTAGCCGCCGAAGAAGGTGGCCGGCAGCGTGACCTTCCATACGTCGCCGCTGTGCTGGGCCCAGGTGTCGATCTCCTCCGAGCCCTTGATGACCACCTCGCCGTCACCGGCGTTGGTGTAGGTGATGCGGCTGGTCTCGCCGTCGCCGCCGCGCGCCGGCTTGACCGTCTCGCGGTACAGCCCGGCGTGGACGACCACCGTGTCACCGGGCTGCGCCTCCTGCGCGGCGTGGTTGATCGTCAGGTACGGTTCGGCCGCCGTACCGGCGTTCGTGTCCTTGCCGTCCTTGGCCACGTGGATCTGGCGGCCGGCCTGGGTCACCTGCACCGCCGCGATCGACGGCACCGCCGCCGCTGTGACCACGACGGCGCTCAGTATCGCGCCGAGCGCGATTCTCAGGGTCCTTCGGAGTTTCATGAGGTTCCTTTGTTGCGGATCGACTTCCCTATGGGGCCGGTGACCTCGCCGAAGGACCGGACCGACAGATCGAACAGGGCACTGGGGAGGGCGGCGGCGCGGTCCGAGGGGATCGCGCCGCCGTCTCGACGGGTGATGCGGAATACGTGACTCTCGCCCGGCAGGAGCGTGACGAGGGCGTCGTCCACGACGAGCGAGGGCGGCTCCAGGCCGAGCGGCTCAGCGAACCGGTCGGCGAACACGCACACGTCGCGCAGCAGGGTCACCGCGGTGACCGCGACGTGCAGTGCGCCGTCGACGACGGTGACGTCGACGGTGCGCTCGGGTCGCGGGGCCGCCAGCTCCCGCTCCGGGCGGTAGGTCCAGGTGGTCCGCACCCCGTCGGCGTCGACGACGAGCATCTCGGCCCGCGGGTCGGCGGGCAGGCCGACCGCGGGGTCGACGGCGAGCCGGACGAGGCCGTCGGCCGGGCAGGCGGCCCGCACCCGCGTTCGCGCGTGCTCGTGGCCGTCCAGCCCGACCCGCCGCAGGAGGACGTCGGGACGCCAGTCGGCGTCCGCGTCGTTCACGAGCACGAGCACGAGACCCTCGTCGCCGGTGGGGTCGTGGGTCGGTCCGGGGCTCACCGGCTGGATCGTGGCCAGCCGGGGGGCGAACGAGTGGCGCAGGGCGTGCCAGAGGGGCTTCTCGATGCCCGCGCCGTCGACGGCCGACCAGCTGATCACCGGCCAGCAGTCGTTGAGCTGCCACACGACGACCCCGCCGCAGCGCTCGCGCGAGCGCAGCCACTCGACGCCGGCCGAGACGGCGCGGGCCTGGACCACCTGGGTCGCGAAGTGCCAGTCCGCGTCGTCGCGGGGGGTGGGCACGTGCGGTTGGAGGCCGCGGGTCAGCTTGTGCACCCCGTCGATCGCGCGCAGGTGGTGGCGGGTCTGCGGCGAGTCGGGGCCGGGCGTCTCGCCCACGACGACGCGCTCGAGCGTGGTCCACGCGGGGGGAGCGCACCAGCCCATCTCCGCGACGAACGCCGGGTCGTGGTAGCGGTAGTGGGCGTAGTCGCGCTCGTTCCAGGCGTCCCACAGGTGGCTCAGGCCGTGTGTGTCGTCGAGCGGATCCCGGTCGACGGTGCCCGACCAGGGCGAGTTGGGCACGTAGGGCCGTGTCGGGTCCAGTCGGGCCAGGACACCGGGCAGCACGTCGAGGTAGTAGCGCGCCCCCCACCCGCGCACCCCGACCTGGTCGGCCCACCCCCAGTGGTGCCAGCCGAGGACCGTCTCGTTGCCGCCGCACCAGAGCACCAGGCTCGGGTGGGCCGACATCCGCGCGACGGCCTGTTCCGCCTCGGCGGTCACCAGCTCGACCATCTCGTCGTCCTCGCTGTAAGCGGCACACGCGAAGAGGAAATCGTGCCATACCAGGACACCGCGCTCATCACAGGCGTCAAGGAACTCTTCACTCGCGAAGTGACCGCCGCCCCAGACGCGCAGGAGGTTCGCGTTCCCCGCGACGGCCTGGTCGATCCGGTGCGCCACCCGTTCGGGCGTGGCACGGCTGGCGAGGGTGTCGTCGGGGATCCAGTTGTAGCCGCGCACCCGCACGGTCCGGCCGTTGACGACGAGCGCCCAGCGCGTCCCGAGCGGGTCGGGGGTCTCCTCGACCGCGACGCTGCGCAGGCCCACCCGGACGGCGGTGGAGTCGAGCACCACACCGGCGTGCTCGAGCTCCGCGTGCAGGCGGTACAGCGGCTGCGCGCCGAGGCCGACCGGCCACCACAGGTCGGGGTCGTCGACGCGCAGGACGATCACCGCCTCGTCTCCGGCGACCGTGCCGGTGACCGACCCGGCCCGCCGACCGGCCGGGTCGGTCAGCTCGACGCGCACCTGCGAACCCTCGGGCGCGTCCACGCGCACGTGCGCCGTCACGTGGGCGACGGTGTGGCCGGGGTCGAGGTGGACGAGCGGCCGGACGTGGTCGATCCGGCCGGTGTAGGTCTCCAGCCGGATGTCGCGCCAGATACCGGCGGTGACGTAGTGCGGCCCCCAGTCCCAGCCGAAGTTGGCCGCGGCCTTGCGCACGTGCGCGTAGGGCTCGTCGTACGGGCTCGGCAGGGGGCCGTGCGCGCGTTCGTGCTCGCGGGCGGCCTCCCACGCCGAGGCGAAGCGCACCTCGACGAGGTTGTCGCCCGGCACCAGGACTTCGTCCACCCGCCACCGGTACGCCAGGTGCTGGTCACGCGCGACCCCGACCCTTCGGCCGTTGACGTGCACGTCGGCGATCGTGTCGAGGCCGTCGGCCACGAGGTCGGTGCGGGCCCCGGGCGTCGGCGACCACTGGAGGTGGCGCCGGTAGATCCACTGGGAGTGGCCGACCCACCGCTGGGCCAGCTCGCCCCACCCGACGTCGGGATCGGCGAGGAGACCGGCCGCGAGGAGCGCCGTGTGCACCTCGCCGGGCACCTGGGCCGGGATGACCGCCGTACGGACGGCCTCCGGGACACCGTCGAGGACGCTGTCGGGGACGCCGTCCGGGCCCGCCGACCAGGTCAGCTCCCACTCACCACCGAGGTCGAGCCGGGTGGCGGCGGAGGTGGTTACCTGCGTGGTGATCTGCGTCATCCCTTGACTGCCCCTGCGGTGAGTGCTTCTTGCATACGACGGTTCATGATCGAATAGACGACGTACACCGGCAGGACGGTGAGCACGGTGCCGGCGGCGAGAACGCCGAGGTTGGTCGCGTCGGAGACGAGCGTCGGCAGGGCGACCTGGACCGTCCGCACGTCCGGGCTGGTGCCGGTGATGGTCAGTGAGAACAGGTACTCGTTCCAGAAGGTGAGGATCTGCAGGATCGTCACGCTGACGACGCCGGGCATCGCGATGGGCACGAAGACCTGGGTCAGCAGCCGCCAGTGCCCGGCGCCGTCGAGGGCGGCCGACTCCACCAGTGCCTGTGGCACCGTGCGCATGAACTGCGTGAGGAGGAGCACGGACAGCGGAAGCGCGCTCGCGGGCAGGAACAGCATCTGGAACTCGCGGGTGCCGTAGAGCCCCATCTCGATCGCCAGGACCACCGTGGGGATCAGCGCGGCGAACGGCGGGATGAGGAACCCGGCGGAGAACGTGCCCGTGATCACGCGGGCGAGCCGGTTGTCCGTCCGGGCCAGCGCGTACGCCGCGGGCACCGCGAGACCCAGGGTCAACGCGACGGCCACGAACGAGACGAGGACGGAGTTGAGCAGGGCGCGCCCCAGGTCGGCGGTCTGCCAGGCGGTGCCGAAGTTCTCCCACAACCAGTTCGCCGGCAGCGCGAACGGCCGGGTGAAGATCTCGATGTTGGACTTCAGGGCGCTGATCGCGAGGTAGTACAGCGGGGCCCCCAGGACCAGCGCGTACGACCAGGACAGGACCGTCGCCAGAGGGGTGCGGGTGCGGCGTGGCTCGCTCATCGGGAGTCCTCCTCCGAGCCGCGCAGCAGCGCGCGGATGAGAAACATCCCGGCGACGCCGAGAAGGAGCAGCGCGACGCCGACCACCTGGCTGTAGCCGAGGTCCCGCTGGGAGAAGGCCTTGGCGTAGACCAGGTACGACAACGTGGTCGACGAGGTGCCGGGCCCGCCCTTGGTGAGCAGGAGGATCAGGGCGGCCGAGGTGAACAGCGTCCAGAGGAACTGCAACATCGCCAGCGTGCGGACGTAGTCCTTGACCATCGGGAAGGCGATCCGCCACATGATGCGCAGCCGTCCGGCGCCGTCGATCTGGGCCGCCTCGATCACCTCGGCCGGCAGGCTCGCCAGGCGGGCGGAGAACAACACCGCGGTCCAGCCGATGCCACGCCAGAGGTCGATCGCGATGAGGCTCGGCAGCGCGGTGCTCGGGTCGGCGAGCCAGGCGGTGGCCCAGGAGTCGAGGCCGATGCCGCGCAGCAGGCCGTTGACCCCGCCGTTCGGGGACAGCACCCCGTAGAAGATCATCCCGGTCATGGAGATCGAGATGAGGCCCGGCGAGAAGTAGAGCACCGACAGGATCCGGTAGCCGCGCGGCTTGGTGGTGAGGTGGTAGCCGAGCATGAAGGCCAGCGGGATCATCACCGGGATCGCGATGGCGACCTGGATCACGCTGTTGCGCACCGCGGCGTGGAACGTCGGGTCGGCGAGGACGCGTCCGATGTTCTCCAGGCCGACGTACGTGGGCTCGTACAGCAGCCCCTTCCACCGCAGCGTGGCGATGACGAACATGGCGGCGAGCGGGCCGACCGAGAAGACGGCGAACCACACGAGAGACGGGGTGGTCAGCCAGAGGACCCGGGGCGACCGCACGCGGGGGCTGGTCAGTGACATCGTGCGTTTCCTTCGGGCAGGGTGGGGCCGCCGCGTGCGGCGGCCCCACTCGGCGATCGGACCTCAGCCCTTGGTGGCGGTGTCGAGGCTCGCGCAGATCTCCTGCGGGGTCGCCTCGCCGTAGGCTCCGGTCAGGACCTGGGTGATCGGGTCGGACGCGGAGCCGATCCAGACGTCGGGCAGGACCGCGTAGTCGACCTCGGCGTCGAGGCCGAGCGAGGCCTTCAGCAGCGGGTCGGTCGCGGACGAGGCGAAGTCGCCGGTGACCGGGGGCAGGATGCTGGCGTCCTTGACGAAGTCGCCGACGGTCGGCTGGTCGTAGAACTTCGTCACGAGCCGGCGGACCTTGTCGAGCTTGTCGGGCTCGGCGCCCTGCTTCGTGATCATGAATCCGACGCCGGTGAAGCCCTGGTAGGCCGTCGGCTTGGGGTAGGCCGAGCCGTCCGGGACGGGGAAGCCGCCGAGGGCCGTGCGCGTCTCGATCCCGGTGCCCGAGGCCTTCGACTCCGTGTACGCCCACGAGCCCGCGGACATGATCGCTGCCTTGCCGGAGTAGTAGGAGGCGTACATGTCGTCGGCGCTGAGGCCGGCGACGTTGTCGACGAACACCTTGGCGTCGCGCAGGTCGGTGAAGAGCTTGATGCCGTTCACGACCGACGGCGTCGCGCAGTAGCCGCCCTCCTTCATGACCTTCTGCATCGTCGCGGCGTCGGTGAACGACTGCGCGATCTGGTAGAAGAGCTTCTGCCCGCTCCAGTCGTTGCCGCCGACGGCGACGGGCCCGACGCCCGCGGCGCGCAGCTTCTTGGCTGCGGCGATGAGCTCGTCGGTGGTCTTCGGGACCTCCGCGACGCCGGCCTTGGTCAGCAGCTCGGTGTTGTACCAGAACGGCCAGCTGAACCCGGAGAACGGCAGGCCCTGGATCTGGCCGCCGGCGACGCCGCCGACCCGCCACTCGTCGAGGGCCTGCGGCTTCATCTTGTCGGCGAGGCCCCAGTCCTTGACGTACTGGTCGACGGGGACCGTGACGCCCGCGTCCAGCCAGCCCACCGTCTTGTCGAACAGGTTGACGATCACCAGGTCGGGGGACTTGCCCGCCGCCACGGCGGTCTCCACCTGGTCGTCGATGGCCTCGAGGCCCTCGGTGAGGTTGATCTTGATGCCCGTCTCCGCGGTGAACGCGTCGAAGACGCGCTTCTGGGCCGCGGCGGCCGAGTTGCCCGCCGTCCAGCGGGTGACGACGTCGATGGAACCGCCGTCGCTCGCCGCGGGCGCCGGGCCCGCCGCCGGTTCGTCGGAGCCGCAGGCGGCGAGGGAGAGAAGTAGGGCTCCGGCGGCGAACGCGGCCACCCCGCGTATGGCCCGAGGCGTGGTGCGGTGCATGGGGCTTCCTTTGCTCATGTTCCGGGGGGTGGTCGGGAAGCGTGTGTCCCGGGAGTTACTCGTGGGTTGCGTGGAGATTGCGGAGGCTGCTCGCACCACAGCGTGCAGGACATGAAGTCCGAAAGTCAATAAGAAAGATTAGTAATCTATTAAATGCTCGAGCCGCGGACGACGAGCGTCGCCGGCGCGGCCGTGATCACACGCGGCGTCACCCCCGCGAGAACCTCGGCCACGATGTCGCCGACCAGCTCACCGAGTGCCTGCACGTCATGGCTGACGGCGCTGAGCGGCGGCTCCGCGAGCTGGCAGAGAGCAGAATCGTCCCACGCCACCAGGGACAGGTCGGAGGGGACCCCCAGACCGAGACGGCGCGCCTCGTGGAGCGCGCCGAGCGCCATGACGTCGTTGTCGAAGACCAGCGCCGTCGGCCGGTCGTCGATCCCCGCGAGGGCGGTGACGGCACGCACCCCGGCCGCCTCGGAGTAGTCGCCGTCGAACGTCGTCGTACGCACGCCGTGTTCCGACGCGACGGCGTGGAACGTGCGGCGGCGGATGATCGTGTGCGCCATCTCCGCAGGCCCGGCGACATGGCCGAGATGCGTGTGCCCGCCCGCGACCAGCGAGGCGACGACGTCGCGCATGGCCACCTCGTCCTGCGTCCACACCGCCGGCAACCCCCCGGCGGTGACCGGGTCGCCGATGACCACGGCCGGCATGCCCAGCTCGCCGACGAGCGCGACCCGCTCGTCGCCGGGAAGCAGGTCGATCAGGATCACCCCCTGCACCTGCCCCTGGGCCGCCCACGCGCGCATCCGGTCGCTCGCCTGCTGGACGGTGGCGACCACCTGGAGGAGCACGGGCACACCCAGCGGGACGAGGACCCGCTCCATGCCCGCGATGAACTCGTGGAAGAACGGCTCGGCGCCGAGGACCTCGGCGTCGCGTACGAGGGCGAGACCCACCGGCGCGCCCGTCCGCGGACGTGTCTCCGTGCCCGTCCATGCCGCGACCATCGGTGCCCCTCCCTCGTGCGCTGCCTGCGTGAACTAACCTCGTGCCCTGTAACGTAGTGCCGCCGTACCTACGGCCGGGGCGAGAGGCGGTTGAGCGTGGCCCGACGAGAGTCCGCGGCCGCAGGGCCCGGGAGCCGTGCGCTCGTCGTCGACCTCATCCGGTCCTCCGGGCCGATCAGCCGGGTGGAGCTCGTCGAGGCGACCAGGTTGACCCAGCCGACGATCTCCAACATCGTCCGGCGCCTGATCGACGACGGCGTCGTGCGCGAGACCGGCGCCACGGTCGCGACCGGGGGCAAGCCACGGACCCTGCTCGTGATCAACTCCCGATCAGCATACGGCGTCGGGATCCGCGTCGGGGCCGACACCATCACGTGCGTCGTGACGGACACGCGTGGCGGCACGATCGGGCGCGAGCTCGTCTCCGTGACTCCCGCCGAGGGGCCGGAGGACATCGTGGCCCAGCTGGCCGCGCTCTACAACGACGTCACGCAGGGGCTGGGCCTGTCGCCGCAGAGCGTCGCGGGGCTGGCCGTCGTCGGCCCGGGTCCGGTCGACGTGGCACGGGGCAGGTTCCTCGCGCTCCCGGGGCTGGAGCGGTGGGCCGACCTCGACCTCGGCCAGGCCCTGACCCTCAGGCTGGGCGTGCCGGTGCTCGTCGACAGCGACGCCGCCGCGGCCGCCGTGGGCGAGTTCTGGGGGCGGCAGGTCTCGCGGGAGCGGACCTTCGGATGCCTCTACATGAACTCGGGAATCGGCTCGGGGGTCGTCCTCGACGGCGCCCTCCATCGCGGCGCCAGCTCCAACGCGGGCGAGATCGGGCACGTCTCGGTGCTCCGCGACGGTGAGCGGTGCCGCTGCGGCGGCCGGGGCTGCCTCGAGCTGTACGCCGCGCCCTCCGCGCTCGTCGAGCGTGCCCGGTCCACCCCGGACCTGGCGGGCCGCCTGGGGATCCGTCCCGACGACCCGGACGCGCGGGCGTTCGACGTCCTCGCCCGTGCGGCGATCTACGGCGACGGACAGGCCCGCGCGCTGGTCGACGAGTCGGCCCTGTTCCTCGCCGACGGCGCCCTGACGCTCGCCAACCTCTGGGACCTCGACACGCTCGTGCTCGCGGGGCCGGGCTTCGCCATCGCCGGTTCGCTCTACGTGAGCGAGATCCGCCGCCGCCTCGCGGAGCGGGCCTTCTCACGGGCGGTGCACACGGTGGAGGTCGACCTGTCGAGCAACCCCCGCGACGCCGCGGCCATCGGCGGGGCGGCCCTCGTGCTGCAGGGATCCGTCGCGCCCGGCCACGGGCCACAGGTCGCCGCGCCACAGGCGTAGACGGGGAGTCACCTGATCTCGAACGAAACGCCACTGCTGCCGGACGTGGTTCGGGCCTACCCGTTCTCCTGGGACTTCGGTTTCATCTGGCCACCGGAGACAGAGGAGAGCGAGGAGAATCTGACCTACGCGCGGGCCGTGCTCGAAGCGTGCCTGCCCCCGGTCGCGCTCGCCTCGCCCGAGCCCCCGGAGCAGCCGATCGTCTACGAGTACCGGGACGACGACCGCCCCGAGTGGCTCGGGATCCGGACCATTCTGCGCGAACGCATGCCGTACGCCCGGCACGTCACCGCCGAGCGCATGGCCGATGCCAAGGCCGAGTGCGCCCGCCGGAGCATCGACACCACGGACTTCGAGGAGATCTGGACCCGGCGCGTCATCGCCTGGATCGCCGAGCAGACCCTGTACTGGTGCGGCCTCATGGTCGATGACGAAAAGGCGCTCACCCCCTGGCTCATGGACCTCGCGGAGCTGTATGTGCGACGGGGGATGGCCGGCGAGAAGGGCGTGGGGGCGCTCTGCCGCACCAAGGCCGTGCCCGAGAGCCGCGCCGCTCTGGCGCGACTGGCCACGCATGAGGGACTACCGGACGAGATCCGTGAGCTGATCCTGTACGAGCTCCGTTCATGCCCCGACCGCCGGTAACGCCCGCTCCAGCCGCCTCACCTGCCGTACTCGCCGCGCTTCTCCGGCCGGCCGCGATCCCGCGGACGGCATGCACGGAGCGGGAAGACCGACTCCAGACCGGGGTGGTCAAGGACAGGACGGCGGGTCGGGGGCGCTGTGAGAGTTCTGGCGGCGTCCGTCACGTCCCGCCGCCCCCGGGTGGCGGCGGGACGTTCCTCACCTGACCGCCGCGACCGCCTGAACGACCCGGCCGACCCGGACGACCCGGACGACCCGGACGACCCGGCGCGGCCGACCGGGCTCGGGCCGTGGCGCGTCGCCCGCGTCCAGGTCGCCGGCAGGCCGTCGCCGCGTGCTCGGTCGCCGCGTGCTCAGGGGAGCAGCCGGACGGCGTCGGCGATGACGAATCCGTTGGCGGCGTTGCTCAGCTCGATCCTGGCCGGCCCCGCGGTCATCCGGTACTTACCGAGCGACACCCAGGAGCCGCCGCGCGGCTCCGTCGTCCCGGGCTTGCGCTGATCGATCCGTACCACGCTGGTCCCGCCAGCGTGGACGATGGTGAAGGGCGCGTTGCTCGCGCGGTTCTCGTGCGCGGTGTACGAGACCTGAACCTCGTAGTCGCCGTCGTGCGGCACCACCGGCCGCCACCGGACGACCCGCTCGCCCGTGCCGGCGGGCGCCGAGCGGTAGTTACCGCCCCGGTAGCCGGCCACGCCCGTTGCCGCCGACCAGACGCCGCTGACCACCTCGTAGCCGAGTTCGTCGTTGTCGACCACCACCTCGCCGCGCACGTCGGCCTGCGACGGCGCGTCGATCAGGCTCAGCGTGTCCAGCGAGACCAGCCTGCCGCCCCCGCGACCCACCCCGGACGCGGTGAACCGGATCTTGTGCTGGCCGGCCTTCAGCTGGACGGCGCCGAGTTGCGCGACGTCGTAGCCGTCGGCCCGGTCCGCCGTGGTGTCCAGCACCGCGTTCGGGACCCGGCGACCGTCGACCGTGACGGTGACCAGACCGCCGGCGGCGACCCGGAAGTAGCGAAGCAGCAGTTCGTAGGACTCCGTCGTCGGGACGTTCACCGTGTACTCGACGTGGGCGCCGGTCTGGTTCGAGGTGAACACCGCCCGGTTTCCCCCTCGTGCCACCGGATCCGCGACCGTCGACACGGTGCCGCCGGTGGCCTGTGCGCCGGTCGAGAGGTCGACGAGGCGTTCGTTGTAGCGGGGGCCGGTGCGCAGGTAGTCCCGGCCGTCGGTCAGCCATTCGAGGGTGAAACGGCAGAGGACCACCCGGCGCGGGAAGCTCGGGTTGTCGCCGTCGCAGCCGTAGACCAGCAGGATCGTACCGTCGGAGAGCCGGGCCAGCTCGGAGTAGTACGACCGGCCCTCATTGATCACCCGGCTGTAGCGGAACGAGTGCGCCTCGTCGTAGCTGATCGAGACGGTCATGTTGGTACGCACCGGCGAGTCGGGGCGGCTGAACAACACCCGGCTCGGTTCGGACGCGCCCGGTCCGCCGGTGTAGCGCAGCAGGCTCGCGTCCACGGCGTTGAACGTACCGGTGGACCCGTCCAGGCGCGGCGGTGACCAGGTCAGCCCGCGGTCGGCGCTGACCGACACGATCCGCTGCCGGTTACCGCCCGCCGCGGCGCGGCCGTTGACCAGCACCGTGCCGTCGGATCGTTGGACCACCCTGGCCTCGTTGATCGGGTAGGCCACGGAGACCGGCACCTCCGCGGTCGTCTGCCAGGTCTCGCCGTGGTCGTCGCTGTAGATCGACGCCACGCCGTAGTACCGCTGCTCGACGGTGTTGCCCATGATCACCCGACGGTGGGAGCAGTTGAGCAGCAGCCGGCCGTTGTCCAGCTGGATGCCGTGGCCGGGGCCGGGGCCGTGCAGCGCCCAGTCGTAGGGGAAGTGGTCGAACAGGCCGGACATCTCACGCGGCTCGCTCCAGGTCCGGCCGCCGTCGGCGCTGGAGATCATGTAGAGGTCGCCGATGTCGCCGGAGCAGCCGGTGTTCTCCGGCAGCAGGATGGACAGCATGTAGAACAGGAAGATCCCGCCGGTGACCCGGTCGACGACGAACGTCGGGTTGCCCCACGACTGGCCGTCGACCGAGGCGACCAGCGTCTGCGTCGGCTCCCAGGTGTCGCCGCCGTCATTGCTGCGACGCATCACCAGGTCACGGGGGCCCGCGTCGCACACCTCGTGCCGTCCTTCGGTGGCGACGAGAATGGTGTCGTCCGGCAGCACGGCCAGCCCGTGGACGTGGTAACTCTCCAGCGGGTCCACGGTGTTGTCCCACAGCGTGGTCTCGTCGAAGGGATTCCGCGGCCGCCAGGGGGGCGCCGCGCTCGCGGGTGAGGCCGTGCCGAGCGCGGTGGCCAGTGACGCCGCGGCGACCCCGATGCCGAAGGTCCTGCGGCCGATGTTGACACGGCGGGGATCTGGTTGTGCCACGTGCTACCTCCGAGGTAAGAGATGTTTGTCGTCGTTGCCGAGTAAGACGATCAGGTCGCGCCGTTCGGCCTCGGTGCACGGCGCGAAGGGCGCGGCCACATGCGGCGGGCACAGCCCGAGGTGGTCGAGCACGGCCTTGATCGCGGGCACTCCCGGCCGTACGGAGTGCAGGGCGAGCAGCCGGTCGAGCACTCGCTGCGCGTCCTCCGCGTCGGCGTCCCGCCCGGACTCGTGGGCCGTGACGAGCTCGACGGCGAGCCGGGGCGCCAGGTTGGCGATGCCCGGGACGATGCCGTCGGCGCCGAGCCGCAGCGCCGCGAGCAGGTGGTTCTCCGCCCCCTGGCTCACGCCGAAGTCCGGCCGGCTCCTGGCGGCGGAGACGATGTGACGCAACAGGTCCAGGTCGCCGGAGCTGTCCTTGATGCCCACCACGTGCGGCATCGCCACCAGCCGGTCGATCGCCGCCGGGCCGAGCGGGTTGCTGTAGCGCGGCGCGTTGTAGGCGACCAGCGGGATGCCGAGATCGGCCAGGGCCGCGTAGTGAGCGGCGATCTCGTCGTCGCGGTGCCGGAAATAGATGGGTGGGCTGAGCACGAGCGCGTCGGGCCTGGCCGGTGCGACCGCCGCCGCGCGCTCAAGCGCCTCCGCGGTGCCGGCCGCCGTGACGTTGCACAACACCGGCCCGCCGGTGAGTTCGCGCCACTGCCTCGCCATCTGCTCGGCGAACCCGGCGAGCCTGGAGACCGGCAGCAGCGGGCCCTCCCCGTTGCTGCCGAACAACATCAGGCCGCGCGCACCCGCCGCGGCGAGCCCCTGGAGCAGCGCCGTCGCCGCCGCCGCGGACGGTGTTCCCGGCTCGCTCATCGGGGTGACGACGGGGATCATCACCCCGCTGAGGAGCCGCCGGCCGTCGGTCCCCATCAGTACCCCTTGATCTCGGGCCAGGCGAGCTCGACGCCGTCGGCGACCAGCTCGTCCTGGAACGCCCGCAGCTGGTCGCCGTCGGCGTGCACCTGCTCGGGTTCCAGCCCGTGTTCGAGGCAGTACGCGGCGAGCGTCCCGACGACCTCGCCGATGTTCCACTCCACCGGATGCAGGCGGTAGCAGCCGTTGGTGATGTGGGTGGTGCCGATGTTCTTGGCCGCCGGCAGCAGGTTGCGCAGCCGGACCGGAAGCAGCGCCCCGAGCGGGATCTGGAACGGACAGCTGGCGACGTCGATGTAGGTGTCACCGCCGGTCGAGGGATGCAGGTCGATGCGGTACATGCCGATCCCGACGGAGTCGGGGTAGCTCACCGCGCCGGCCTCGCCGCGCACCGTCATCGACAGGTCCTGCTCGACGATCCGGTAGCGGGCGGCGATCCGCCGGGACTCCCGGATGTAGGGCGCCTTGGCCAGCCCGTCGGCGGTGCCCATCACGTCGCCGCGTAGCCGGAGTCCCGGCCAGCCGGTGCCGCCGTCCGGACGTGGCACCTCTGTCTGCAGCCAGTAGAGCATGCTCATGCTCAGCTCGCGGGCGCCCGCCAGGTGCTTGTCCCGCTCCTCGTCGCTCACCCCGATCAGCGGGCCGGGCAGATAGTCGATCATCGGCCAGTTCACGATGGTCACGTCGCTGTCGACGAATCCGGGCCGGAACACGTCGCGGGACAACACCCTGCGGAACGCCCACAGCTCCTTGTCCCCGGGATCCGCGCGCTGGTCGGCGACGACCGGACCGGACTCGGCGTTCGGGATGAACTCGCGCCGCACGGTCTCGAGCGTCCTCGGGTCGGGCGCGCTCAGGCTGAGCAGCGGGTTCGGCCACTTGGGCGGCTGATAGCGCGCCCAGTCCGAATAACCGGCGGGCCGGTCGATCGTGTGGTTCTCCCCGGCCCGGTGCTCGACCGCGAACACCCACGAGAACGCCTGCATGTTCGCCGGCTGGGCCTCGTCGGGGGCGTTCGGCTCGCCGGTGTCGTGCCGGGACTCGAAGCCGGTGACGTGTTCGGCGCCGGTGAGCGGCAGCAGGTCGCCGAGCTCGGTGGCGTCCACGACGTACGGGGCCGTCACGTCGAACCGGTGTCCGTCCGCTCCCTCGACGGTGACGGCGTGGATCCGGTCACCGTCCACGGTGGCGCCGACGACCTTGCAGCCGTACAGGATGCGCAGCCGGCCCGCCGACACGTACGGCGCGACCATGGCGTCGAGCACGGCGGCGGCGACCTTGGGCTCGTGGCACAGTCGTGAGACCCGGCCCTCGCCGGGGTTGAGGTCCGGGCGGGCACGTGCCCGGTCGGTCAGCGGGTACCACGCCCGGTAGTGGTCCCGGATCGCGTCGCGCAGCCCGCGATAGCTGCGGGTGCATCCGAACTGCTCGATCCAGGTGTGCTCGTCCGGCGGCACGCCCTGGCTGGTGAGCTGGCCGCCGATCCAGTCGGTCTCCTCGACGAGAAGCACGGACCGGCCCCTGCGCAGTGCGGCCAGTGCGGCGGCGACCCCGCCGAGCCCGCCGCCGGCGACGACGATGTCGGCCTTTGTCTCTGTCACGCGAGCGTTCCCCCATCGTTGTCGTGATGATCGTTTCGGTACAACCTGAAGCGCCTCGGCTCCTCGGTGACCGGCACCCGAACCGGGTCACCGGCTCCGGGTGGGCTGACGTGGAGATCGCCGGTGCCTCTGGCGATCCCGGTGACCTCGTCGGCGGTGCGCCGATAGGCGGTGACCACGACGCCCGGTGCGGCGTCGAGCAGCGGGCGCCCGTCCAGCGTCACGGTCAGCCGGTCGCCGGCGACCACGGCGAGCCGGCCGTCGCCGAGCGGCAGGTTGGCCAGTTCCGCGGGCTCCCCCGGGTGGGCGAACCGCCAGCCGTCCCGCCGGGCGTCGGCGAGCTCGCCGTACGCGAGGTAGGCGAGCAGACCGCCCCAGGCCATCAGCCCGTCGGAGCGCGCCTGGAACGCCCGCACGTCCTCGCCGGAGGTGGCCGGATAGTTCTCGCGGACGTGGCTGTGTTTGTCCCATTCGGCCAGGAAGAGCCGCAGCAGCGCGGCGACCAGCGGGCGGCTCACCTCGGTGAGGTCGTAGCGGCGCAGGCCCTCGATCGCGAGGAAGGCCATCGGCGCCCAGATGCGCCCGCGCCAGTAGGTGGCCGCGTAGCCGGGATCGTCGCGGGCGGCGCTGGGCAGTGGCGGATCGCCGCCGAGCGTCTCCGGTCGCAGCAGCCGGGCGACGAGGCCGGCGGCCCGCTCGGCGTCCGGCATCCCGGCCAGCAGCGGGTACAACATGGTCGGTGAGACGTGTGGGTCGTGTTCTCCGTCGGCCCGCAGGTTCCGGTAGCCGCCTCGGCCGGCGTCCCACAGCAGCGGGTCCGCGGTCGCCCGCGCCGCCGTCGCCTCGGCCCGCAACCGCTCCGCCACCCCGCTCTCGCCCAGTACGTCGGCGATCCCGGCGAGCGCGTCGGCGTCGGCGATGTGCAGCGCGACCAGCCCGACGTCGGCGAGGTCCATCGTGTGCGTGTCCGGGTCGTAGGCCGCGTCGTCGTACATCGGCGAGTCGTCCAGGCCGGACTCCCGTTTCGCCCGGTCCAGGGTCGCCGCCTCGGGGTCGCCGGCGACGGGGTCCGAACCCCAGGCGAGCAGGCCGTGCGGGCCTCGGCGCGCCCGCGGCCACCAGTCGTGCCAGGCCAGCAGCGCCAGGAACGTGTCGGCGAGCAGCGCCCGGTCGCGGGTGTCGTCCGACAGCCCACTCGCCAGGTACGCCTTGAGGACGGTGAGCGCCCCCACCGGGGGTTGCGACCGGTCGGCGGTGGTGCCCCTGTCGTCGGACACCCGGTTCGGGACCATGCCCGCCGCGTCGGCGAAGGGAAGGATCTGGCCGAAGATCTCGCGGGCGTAGTCGCGGTCGACGGTGGAGGCGACCAGTCCGGTGAAGTAGGTGTCCCACGCGTGCAGCGCCCAGCTGCCGTAGAAACCCCTGCGCCGCTCGGAGACGAAATCCCGGGAGGTCGGCGTGAGCACCCGGCCGAGATCCGGCGCGTAGATCGTGTTCCAGGTGACGGCGCGGGTCGCGGCGGCGGCGGCGTCGCCGAGCCAGCCGCCCGACCTCGGCGCGGTGCGCTCGGCCTCGGCCCGCCGTCGCGCCAGCGTCGCGGCCACGTCGCCGGCACCGCCGGGCACGCCGTCCGGAGCCACGTACAGATCGACCTCGTCGGCGAACTCCAGCACCCGTCCCTCCGCCGACTCCCACACCAGGCCCTCCGGTGGCACCGAACCGTCGACCCGCCAGAGCTCACCGCCGACCCGCAGGAGCCCGCCGTCGGCGGTCACGCCGGTGTCCCGCCATCCGTCAAGGGCCACGAGCACGCCCGCGCTTCCCCGGGCCCGGACGTACAGCGCGTCGGTGGATCCACCGGCCATGACCAGGTGCAGCCGGCAGCCGCCCGCCTCGACGGTGACCTCCGCGTAGCTCCCGTCGACGGTGTGGTGCCCGAGCCTGACCAGCCCGTCGCGCCAGGTGAACCCGTCGAGGGGGGCACCGGGCACGCCGAAGCGGATCCGCAGCCCGGACGGGAGGTGCACCATACCGGTGTGGGTTGTGACGTCCCAGGTGTTCCAGCCTGCGGTCATGCTTCAACTCCCAGGTCGAGCGCGGCGTCCAGCAGTGTTTTGGTGTACTCGTGCCGGGGTGCGCCGAGCACCTCGCCGGTGGGACCTTCCTCGACGACGATCCCGCTCCGCATCACCGCGACCCGGTCGGCGATCTGGTGGACCACGCCCAGGTCGTGCGAGATGAACAGCAGCGCGAGCCGGTGGCTGCGCCGCAGGTCCACGAGCAGCCGCAGGATCTGCGCCTGTACGGACACGTCGAGGGCGGAGACCGCCTCGTCGCACACCAGCAGTCGTGGCCCGACGGCGAGCGCACGCGCGATGCTGACCCGCTGGCACTGGCCGCCGGACAGGTCACCGGCGCGGCGGCCGGCCACGTCACCGTCGAGACCGACGTCGGCCAGCACCCGGTGCAGCGCCTCGGCCCGGTCGCCCGGCGGTGCCGCAGCCGGATGCGTCCGCCAGGCCTCGCCGATGAGCGCGGCCACGGACATCCGCGGGTTGAGCGACGAGCGCGGGTCCTGGAAGACCATCTGAACGGCGCGCTGCGACTCGGGCGGGCGCCGGCCGGCCGGGCCGAGCGGCTTCCCGTCGAAGGTCACCGACCCGGAGTCCGGCCGTTGCAGCCCGACCACGCAGCGGGCGACCGTGGTCTTCCCCGAGCCGGACTCGCCCACCACCGCGAGCGTCTCCTCCGGCTCGACCCGCAGGCTGACGCCGTCGACGGCGACCAGGCCGCCCCGGCGGCGGCCCCGGCCACCGAAGGTGACCCGCAGGTCGGACACCTCAAGCATGCCGCTCACCGTTGAACACCTCCTCGGCGAAGTGGCAGGCGCTCCACCGGCCCGGCGCGACCTGGCGGGCCGCCGGCACCTCGACGCGGCACCTGTCCCGGGCGAGCGGGCACCGCGGGTGGAACGCGCACCCGGACGGCCGGTTGGCCGGTGTCGCGGGCGTTCCGGGAAGCGGGTCGGCGAGCGCGGTCCGGGTACGCACCGCCGGCACGCTCGCCACCAGTGCCCGCGTGTAGGGATGCGCCGGGCGCCGCAGCGCCGCGCCGGCGGGCCCGCGCTCGGCGACACGTCCGGCGTACATGACCACGACCTCGTCCGCGACGTGTGCGACCACCCGGAGGTCGTGGCTGACCAGCAGCATCGCCAGCCCCTGCTCCCGCTGGATCGAGCGGAGCAGGCGCAGGATCCTGGCCTGCACGGTGACGTCGAGCGCGGTGGTCGGCTCGTCGGCGAGAAGCAGCGACGGGTTGCCGGCCAGGGCGAGGGCGATCATGGCGCGCTGCCGCAGCCCACCGGAGAGCTGGTGGGGATAGTCGTCCATCCGCCGCGCCGGCTCCGGCACCCCGGCGCGGTCGAGCAGGTCGATCACCGCGCGCCGGACCTCGGCCCGCGGTTGCCCGGCCCGCCGCAGGATCTCGCCCACCTGCCGGCCGACGGTCAGGCTGGGGTTCATCGCGGCGAGGGGGTCCTGGAAGATCATTGAGATCTCGTGTCCCCGGACCCGCCGCCGGTCGGCACCGGCCCGCAGGAGGTCCTCCCCGCGCCACACCAGCTCACCGCCGGTCGTGGCGCGGTCGGGCAGCAGACCGATCACCGCGAGCGCGGTCATCGTCTTGCCGCTGCCCGACTCGCCGATCAGGCCGACCGTCGTGCCCGCGGGCACGTCGAACGACACGCCGTCCACGACGCGTACCGTGTCCCCGGCGTCCCCGGCGTCCCCGGAGCCGCCGTCCGGACCTGGCAGGTCGACGATCAGCCCGTCGACCCGCAGCAGGGGGCCGTCCGGCACCGGGCTCGCCGCGCCCGCCTCATCCGGCCGCCGCGCTGTCATCCGGCCGCCCATCACGTGCCGGCGAGCTGGACGCGGGAGAAGTCGGGCAGCCCGCTCGGTTCCGGCACGAACCCGGAGACCCTCGGGCGCCAGGCGTAGGCGAGGTTCACCGTCATCGGGTACATGCCGACCGCGTCCCGCCAGATGATCTCGCCGGCCTGGGCGTAGAGATCGGCGCGCTCGGCCTCGTCGGCGCTCGCGCCCGCCTTGGCCAGCAGCGTGTCCAGCTTCTTGTCGCAGTAGCCGGTGCGGCCCGCGGCGCACGGGTAGAGCCGGCCGAGGTTGCTCGCCGCGTCGTAGGTCGGGGTCGCGAGCTGCTGGAAGTTGATGTCCCAGTTGAGGGCGAGCAGATCCTTGGTGAAGACCGCCTTCTCCTTCTCCAGCACGTCCACCTGCACGCCGATCTCGGCGAGTCCGGACGCCACCGCCTGGACGAACGGACGGAACTCGGCGTCGGAGAACTGCAGCCGCAGCTTGTCGCCGAACGCGAAATCGGCGGCCTGCAATGCGGCCTTCGCGGCCTTCGGGTCGAAGCCGACCGGCTCCTGCTTCGCGTAGCCGAGCACCGGGGGCGCCACCAGGCCGTCGGACAGGGCACCGGTCTCCGGATACAGCTGCTTGATGATCGTGGCGAAGTCGACCGCCTGCCACAGGGCGCGGCGCACCTTGGGGTCCTTCAACGCGGGAATCGAGGAGTTGAACCACATGGTGAACACCGCGGTGCTCGGCACCGTCTTGACGGTCACGCCGTCCGCGTCGCGC
This sequence comes from Streptosporangium sp. NBC_01469, assembly GCF_036227305.1. NCBI lineage: Bacteria > Bacillati > Actinomycetota > Actinomycetes > Streptosporangiales > Streptosporangiaceae > Streptosporangium > Streptosporangium sp. NBC_01469. The sequence goes on from NZ_CP109465.1 coordinate 446,930, forward strand.
AGCACCGGCAGCTGGTCGTCCGGAATTCCCCAGACAACGTCCACCTCGCCGGTGCGCAGCGCGGTCAACCGCGACGAGAGCTCCGGGATGTTGCGGATCTCCAGGTGCTCGTACTGCGGCGCGCCGCCCCAGTACTTCTTGTTCGGGGCCATCGCCAGCACCTCGCTCGGCGCGAACCGGTTCACGGTGAACGGGCCGGAACCCACCGGATGCTCGAAGAACGCGGTGTCCTGGGCCGTGACGGCGCCCGGGATGACGTAGAACAGGCCGAGCTTGCGGGGGATCGACGCGTCCGGGACCGGCGCGGTCAGCGTGACCTCGTCGGCGGCCGGCGCGGTCATCTTGTAGCCGGGGAAGTTGGCGGCGTTCGGGCCGTCCAGCGTGATCATCCGATCGAAGGAGGCGACCACGTCGGCGGCGGTCACCGGCTTGCCGTCGGAAAACGTGACGCCGGCGCGGAGGTGGAACGTCCACTCCGCCGCGGTGGCGCCGGCCTCCCACTTCTCGGCGAGGTCACCGGCCACCTTGCCGGCGGCGTCCGGCCGCACGAGCCGGCTGAAGATCGCTTGCGCGGCGAGCTGCGTGCCGGTCGTCGCGCCCTGGGCTCCGTGCGGGTCGAGGCTCTCGATCGGGTAGGTACCCGCGGCCGTCAGTTTCCGGCCGGTCTGGCCGGTCTGGCCGCCGCCCGCGCCGCCGGTGGTCGTGGCGCAGCCGGTCAGCAGCAGGATGGCCGCGACCGCGACCGCCGTTCTCTTGCGGAACTCGGTCATCGAGTTCTCCCATCAGGAAAGGGGGGTGTCATGGCCGGTGGCCACGGTGCCCGTACCGGGCGGTGAGCTGGTCGCCGAGGATGCCCATATTGATGATCAGCAGGGACAGGGCGATGCCGGGGAGCGTCGAGATCCACCAGGCGGTCTCCAGATACTGCTGGCCGTTCGCGATCGTCTGTCCCCACGACACGGCCGTGGTCGGCAGTCCGATACCGAGGAAGCTCAGGCCCGCCTCGGCAAGCACGACGAGGGCGAACTCGAGCGTGGCCAGCGCCACGACCGGGCCGACGGTGAAGGGCAACACGTGCCGCACGATGATCGACCGGGCCGGCACGCCCATCACGCGGGCCGCGTCGACCCACGCCCGCTCGCGCAGCGACAGCGCGACGCCGCGGGTGACCCTGGCGAAGGAGATCCAAGCCGTCACCGACAGCGCGAGGACCACCACCAGGACGCTGCGGGCGAACACGCCGGCGATCACGATCGCGAGCAGGATCGCCGGGAACGCCTGCAGTACGTCGGTGATCCGGGCCAGCACCGCGTCCAGCCAGCCGCGGGCGTAGCCCGCGACGACGCCGACCGCGACCCCGACCACGCATGCGACCAGCACCGTCGTGAGCCCGATGGTCAGCGATGTGCGGGCGCCGTAGACGATCTGGGCGAGGATGTCCCTGCCGAGCGCGTCGGTGCCGAGCCAGGCGACGTCGCCGGACGCGACCCGGGTGCCGGGGGCGAGCAGCCGGTCCGGCAACGGGGTGTGCACCGGGTCGTAGTCGATGACGAGCGGCCCGATCACCGCCACCAGCACGTACAGGGCGATCACCACGTACGGCACGCGGGCCGGCGCGCCCCGGTGCCACCGGCGCGTCGCGACCTGTCGGGGCAGGACCACGGCCTGGCTCATGACCCGGCCTCCGTCCGGATGCGCGGGTCCAGCCGGATGTAGAGCACGTCGGCGACGATGTTGAGCACCATCACGATGCCGGCGATCAGCAGGGTCACCGCCTGCACCACGGTGTAGTCGCGGTTGGCGACCGAGTCGACGACCAGTGAGCCGAGCCCCGGCCAGGCGAAGACGTTCTCCACGATCACCGCGCCGCCCATGAGCGCGCCCATCTGAAGCCCGACGATCGTCACGACCGGGATGAGCGAGTTGCGCAGCGCGTGTCCCAGCAGGACCTGTCGTTCGGTGAGCCCCTTGGACCGTGCCGTCTGGACGTACGGCTCGCGCATCGCCTCGGTGACGCTGCTCCTGGTGAGGCGGGCGACGATGGCGGTGAACGGGAGGGCCAGGGTCACCGCCGGCAGCACCAGGTGCGCGGGCGTGCCGACCCCGGCGCTGGGCAGCAGCCGCAGGCCGAGCGCGAAGGTCAGGACCAGCATGATCCCCACCCAGAACGTCGGAAAGGACTGCAACGCGATCGTCGCCGCGGACACCACCCGGTCCACCACGCCGCCGGGCCGGCTGCCCGCGACGAGCCCGAGTACGAGACCGGCGGCGACGGCGACGGCCGTCGCGGTGAGCGTGAGGTCGATCGTGGCCGGCAGCCGCTCGATCACCGCCTCCATCGCCGGGCGGCCGAGCCGGTAGGACTGGCCGAAGTCCAGCCGGAGCACGTCGCCGAGGTAGCCGAAGTACTGCTCGTACAGCGGCCGGTCCAGTCCGAGCGCCGCGGTGAGCCGCTCGATCTGGTCCTTGCTCGCGTCCGGGCCGAGGAACACCGTCGCCGGGTCGCCCGGCGCGGCGCGCACGATGACGAAGATGACCGAGGCCGCGCCCCACATCACGAACACGCCGATGAGCAGCCGGCGTACCACCATGCGGGTCATCGCGACCGCGTCCGGCCGGGAGCGGGACCGTCGGGAACGGTGCCGTCGGGAACGGTGCCGTCGGGAACAGGGCCGTCGGGAACAGGGCCGATGGAATCGCCGGGCACGAAGCTGCACGGCACGGTGACCTGCCGGGGCGCGCCGAGCGGCGCGTCGAGCAGGTCGATCAGGAGCTGCACGGCCGTGCGCGCCATCTCCGCACGGGGCAGGGAGAAGCGGGTCCAGTTCCGCAACTCCGGAGTCCACGACGGCGGGTCGCCGAGCAACGCGATCGAGCAGTCGCCGGGGAAGCGCACCCGGCCGGCCGCGCTGGTCGCGTCCAGCGCGGTGGTCAGCCTGTTGTCCTCGCTCGGCTCGACGAGGATCGCGGTGACGCCGGCCGTGCCCGTCCACTGCTCGACGGACTCGGGCGACAGGTCGGTGGGGTCGGCGAGCTCGCGGATCAGCGACTCGTCCACCGCGATCCCGGCCGCCGCGAGGCCCTGCCGGTACCCCTTCTCACGGTCACGGGTCGGCTCGGTGTCCTCGGCCGCGCGTAAGTAGAGGATTCTCTCGTGTCCCAGGCGGACCAGCTCCGCGACGAGGTCGCTGGTGGCCGTCACGTAATCCGCTCCGACGTAGGACAACTCGGCGCCGTCGAGCTCGCGGCGGCCGATGAAGACGAACGGGAAGTCCTCCAGGACCAGCTCCGCCAGCTCCTCGCGCCGCACGTGGCGGCCGAGCAGCACACAGCCGTCGGCGAGCTTCAGGCGGTTCACCCCGCCGGTGTAGATCGCCTGCTTGCCCGAGCCCACCGAGGTGAACAGCAGCAGGTCGTAGCCCTGCCGCGCGGTCTCCTCCTCGACGCCCATCAGGAACGGGAAGTAGAAATCGCGCTGGTCGGTCGGGAAGACGGGCTCGAACGTGTACAGGCCGAGCAGGTAGTTACGACCGCCCCTGAGGCTACGGGCGGCGACGTTGGCCGAGTAGCCCAGCTCCGCGGCCGCCGCGAGGACCGCCTGCCGCGTCGACTCGGCGATCTGATCGCTGACCGCGCCGCCGCTGAGGACGAGCGACACGGTCGCCTGCGAGACATCGGCGCGCTTCGCGATGTCGACCTGGGTGGCCCGCCGCTGCCGTGGAGGTGGAGCCATATCAACTCCTACTTAATACGTATTAGGAAGTGGGTCGGATGTTAATAACTGATTTCAGGACAAGTCAATAGGTGACAAAATTCGCCATCCAGCTGCGTGCCGGCACCATGGCTGGAACGCGGTCGCGACGGTGATGATGGAGCGGTGACGAACATCGATCTGAAGACCCGGTACGAGCGCGACGGCTATCTCATCCTGGAGCACGCGTTCGACCCCGGCGAGGTCGGCAAGCTGGTCGAAGAGGCCGTCCGCATCTGCCGTGGCGAGCTCGGCACCGTCGAGGGCGCGCTCCCCGCCGGATCCACCGACACCGACGACGACGTGCTGCGCAGGTTCCTGTGCGTCCACTACCCGCACAAACTTTCCGGCCTGATGCTCGCCACGATGCGCCATACGGCGATCACTTCGGTCCTCACCTCGCTGATCGGTCCGAACATCAAGGCGATGCAGTCGATGTTGTTCATCAAGTCCGAGGGAGAGCCGGGGCAGGCCTGGCACCAGGACGAGATGTTCATCCCGACCCGGGACCGTTCGCTCGCGGCGGCGTGGATCGCGCTCGACGACGCCACCGTCGAGAACGGCTGCCTCTGGGTGCTGCCGGGATCGCACCGCCCCGGCGTGCTCTACCCGAACCGCGAGCACGACGACCCGCGCTACGACTGCACCGTGGAGTCGTACGACTTCCCGTTCGACGACTCCGACGCGGTGCCCGTCGAGATCGCGGCCGGCTCCGTGCTGGTGTTCAACGGCTACCTGCTGCACAAATCGCTCCCCAACACCGGCCGGCACGGCTACCGGCGGGCGCTGGTCAACCACTACATGAGCGCGGAGTCCCTGCTGCCATGGGCCGCCCCGTCGGAGGGGACGGCCATGGCACAGGCGGACTTCCGGGACATCGTCCTTGTCGCCGGCACCGACCCGTACGCGTACAAAGGTCTTCAGGAGGTACGCCGACCGCGAATTCGCCTGAACCGGGACGGCGGCTGCGACAGATGACGACCGACAAATGATCTCCGTCGACCTGGCGGCCCGCCTCGGGCCAAGCGTCGCGGACTACCCGCCCGGCTCGGCCTTCGGTCCCAGGGTCGCCAGGTCGTACCAGTTCGTCTGGCTCCTCCAGGGCAGCGCCACCTGGTTCTGGGACGGCGTCGTACTACCGCTGGCTCCAGGCGAGTTGCTGCTCATCCGGCCGGGAATGCGCGACTCGTTCCGCTGGGATCCCCGAACCCCGACCCGGCACGCGTACGTGCATTTCACGCTCACCGGTCATGCGCAGGCCGGCTGGCCGCTGCTGCGGGACCTGACCGGCCGGCACGACCCCATGGGCGCCCTGTGTCAGTACCTGCTCTGGCTGGGCGCCGAGTGCCCGCCGGGGTGGAGGGTCCAGGCCCGCGAGACACTCCGCCTGCTGGTGCTGACCTTCCTGGCCGATCCCGCGCCGACGGCCCGTACACCGGCGGCCCTGCCGGAACCGGTCGTCGCGATGATGCGCGCGGTGCGCGAGCACTGGTCCGACGGTGTGGCCAGGCCGATCCCGATGGGGCGACTCGTCTCGGCCGCCCAGGTCTCGCCGAGCACACTGTGCCGCACGTTCCGCCGGCGGTTCGGCGTCGGCCCGGTCGCCGCCGTCGAGCTGCTGCGCCTGGCCAGGGCCGAACCGCTGTTGTGGCAGAGCAACCTGTCCATGCGGGCGATCGCCGTACAGTGCGGCTTCGCGGACGCGTACCACTTCTCCCGCCGATTCCGCGCGATCTACGGGATGGCGCCGACCACGTTCCGCGTCACCGCGCCGGAGACCGCACCACCGTCACCGGTCGAGTCCGCCGGCCTGGCCGTGCTGCGGTCGCTCCTTCCCGGTGCCCACAACCACCTCGCCGAGGCCGGAACGCCGGGCACAGGCGGGCGGCCCGGGGAGCTCGGATCGGCACCGTACCCGCGAGCGCACCCACATCCGTAGTCATCCGTGCGGGCCGGCGGAGCCTACGGTGGTTCACGGCGAGCTCGTCGTGGAGCGCGACACGTCGCCACCGGAGCACGTACGCTCTCCGGTGCCTCCGGTGCCTCCGGTGCCTCCGGGCATCGGCGCGGTCGGCGCCCACGACGGCAGGCTGTCGGGACCGCGGATCCGTCCGCGACGTGGACCACGCCGCCGCCGGTCGATGTCACGGGACGGCGTGGCCGTGGGAGCCGTGGTGGGCGCCCTGCTCAGCGCACCTTCTCGAAGAAGGCGCGCACGTCGTCGGCCAACAGGTCCGGCGCCTCCATCGAGAGGAAATGGCCGCCCCTGCCGAGCTCGGTCCAGTGCACGACGTTGTGGTCGCGCTCGGCCCATCGGCGGATGGTGACGTCATGGGCGGAGACCAGCACCCCGGTCGGCACCACGCCGCGCCGGGCCGCCGCCCAGCCGCCCGCGCCTTCGTCCACGGCGTCCACAGCGTCCGCGGTGTCCGCGGTGTCCGCGGTGTCCGCAGCGTCCACGGTGCCGTCGCCGGAGCCGGTGGCCCAGTCGGCGTCACCGGCTCCGGTGGCCCAGTCGGCGCCGGTATCGCCCCAGGTGGCCGCGGAGATCTCCTCGTAGTAGATCTGCGCCGCCGGTCCGGCCGTGCCGGTCAGCCAGTACAGCGAGACGTCGGTCAGGATGCGGTCGCGGTCGACACTGTCCTCGGGCAGCCCCTCCTCGGGGTCGGTGAGCTCCTTGAACTTCTCCACGATCCAGGCGAGCTGGCCGACAGGCGAGTCGTGCAGTCCGTACGTCACCGTCTGCGGCCGCTTGGAGTTGCACTGCAGGTAGCCGTCGTTGAAGTCCTGCATCGCCTGCCAGCGCCGCTGCTCGGCCTCGGACAGACCGTCCATCTCGCCCTCCTCCCCCACCGGGAAGGTGATCATCGCGTTGACATGGACGCCGACGACGTGGCCGGGGGCCTGCACGCCCATCTGCGGGGCGACCCACGAGCCGGTGTCGTAGCCCTGCACGCCGTAGCGCTCGTACCCGAGACGGGACATCAGCCGCACGAGCACGCCGGCCATCTTCGCCGCGTTCATGCCCGGCCCGGCCAGCGGGGTGGAGAATCCGAACCCGGGCAGCGACGGGATCACCAGGTGGAAGGCCGTGGCGGGGTCGCCTCCGTGCGCGCGGGGATCCGACAGCGGGCCGATGACGTCGAGGAAGTCCACGACCCCGCCCGGCCAGCCGTGCAGCAGCACCAGCGGCAGGGCGTCCGGTTCGGGTGAGCGCACGTGCAGGAAATGCACGTTCTGCCCGTCGACGGTGGTGACGTACTGGGGGTGCTCGTTGATCGCCGCCTCGTGCGCCCGCCAGTCGTAGCGGGTGCGCCAGTACTCGGCGAGTTCCCTCAGGTAGCCCACCGGCACCCCGCGGCTCCAGCCGACGCCCGGCAGTTCGTCCGGCCAGCGGGTGTTCGCCAGCCGGGCTCGCAGGCCGTCCAGCTCTGCCTGCGGAATGTCAATACGGAAGGGGCGAATGCCCTCGTTCGGGTTCGTCATGCCCCTGACGCTAGAGTCCGCTTAGGATGGATCCGGTCCTAAGAATCCGGCAATCTTGAGAACGTGCCGAACACCTCCATGCGGCTGCTGAGACTGCTGTCGCTCCTGCAGACCCGTCACGACTGGTCGGGAACCGAGCTCGCCGACCGGCTGGGCGTCACCACGCGCACGGTCCGCAGGGACGTGGGGCGGCTGCGCGAGTTCGGCTATCCCGTGCACGCCACCCAGGGCACCGCCGGCTACCGGCTGGGTGCCGGTGCCTCGCTGCCGCCGCTGCTGCTCGACGACGACGAGGCGGTCGCCGTGGTGGTCGGGCTGCGCACGTCCGCGGGCGGCTCGGTCTCGGGTCTTGAGGAGACCTCGCTGCGGGCGCTCACAAAACTCGAGCAGGTGCTGCCGTCCCGGCTACGCCACCGGGTCAACACCCTGCACACGGCCACCGTCCGGGTCGGCGGGACCGGCCCCACGGTGAGCTCGGACACGCTGATGGTGATCGCCGAGGCGTGCCGCCGTCACGAGCGGCTGCGCTTCGACTACACCAGCCCCCGCGGCGGCGGTACGGTCCGGTGCGTCGAACCGCACAGCCTGGTCAGCTTCGGCCGGCACTGGTACCTCGTGGCCTGGGACACCGGCCGCGACGACTGGCGCACCTTCCGGGTGGACCGGCTCACCCCCCGCGTCCCCACCGGCCCGCGCTTCGCCCCTCGGCCGCCTCCCGGCGGTGACGTCGCCGCCTACCTGTCGCACCGGCTGTCGTCGCAGACCTGGCCGTGCCGGGCGACCATCACCCTGCACGCGTCAGCCGAGGCCGTGGCCGACCGGGTCTGGCCGGGCATGGGCGTCGTCGAGGCCGTCGACGACCGCAGCTGCCTGCTGCACGTCGGCGCCGAGACCCCGTCCGCGCTCGTCTGGATGATCACCTCGGTGGACGTCGGCTTCACCCTCACCGACGGCCCGCCCGAGCTCGCCGACGCCCTGCGCCTCCAGGCCGCTCGCTGCCTGCACGCCGTACGAACGACCTGACCGTGCGCTGCCCGCACGCCGTCTACCAGAACCTCACCTCGGGATGGCCGGTGGACGGCCCGTCCAGCAACGGCTGACGCCGGCCCTTCAGATGCAGGTCGAGGAAGGCGGTGACGTACGCGCGGGTGATCTTTATGGAGCGCTCGCCGCCGACCGGGTACTCCGGCAACCCGAGCTGCGGCTGGAGCACCGCGTAGTCGATGAAGCTCATGTGTGAGGTTCGGGTCACCGTGCCGATCGTTTTCAGTCGGCGGCCCGCACGTAGTCGCCGGGGGCGACCACGCCGTGGCGTCCTTCGCGCAGGACCGCGTCGACCACCGCCTCGGCGGCCGCGGAGACGTCGGTGTCGCGCCCGACCTGGGCGATGAGCTCGTCGCCGACGACTTCGATCCGCGCGACACCGAGGCCGAGGGCGAGGTCCACTACGGCCTGGACACCGGCGAGGTCGACCCAGCACGAGCGGGCACGCACCCAGCCCGGCCCTCGTTCCGCCGGGGGGATGCCGAAGTCGGCCGGATCGACATCGCCGTCGGCGGCGGCGACGATGAGGCTCTCGACTCCGCCGAGGATGCCGGCGGTCTCGTCGGCGGTGGCCAGGCGGGCGTCAAGGCTGAGTCCGCAGCCGAGCTTGCCTTCCAGCCGGTAGACGTCGAACTCCGCGGGGGCGCCGAACACGCGGTCGCCCATGCCGGACTCCACGCCGGCCCCCGGCAGGATCGCACGCGAGTGGCCGGTCGTGTTGTTGACGACCACGTCCCGGTGACAGCGCATGCCGCGGGCCCGTTCCGCCTCGCCCTTCGCCTCGGTCAGCCGAACCGGGTCGTACCGGCCGTACTTGTAGGCCGCCAGGGCCGCGGCGTTCGTCTGGGAGACCGACCGCAGGAACGAGGGCGACGCGGTGAACGGGATGATCGTCTCCTGGGCCACCGTGCCGACGTAGTCGCGCAGCTCCGGGGAGAAACGGTTGTTGCACAGGCAGTTCAGCTGGCATCCCGGGGCTCCGGTCCAGTTCGTCAGGAGCGCCGCGAACGCGGCCATCACGACTGCCGGCGGCCGCACACCGGTATTCGCCACGATGTGGGCCACCGCCTCCGCGGCGGGCCGGGAGCCCAGCAGGACGTGATGATGGCCGCGGGCGTCGGGAAAACGGAAGGGCAGGCCGAGCGCGCACAACGGCTTCTCGGCCACCTGGCGGGCCCAGTACCTGACCGAACCCTCCAGCCGGCGCTGCCCGGCCGAGGTGAGTTCGTAGGTGGCCTGATCGGCGGGATGGTACGCGGCGGGAGGAAGCGACCGGCCCGCCAGCAGGGCGGCGAGTTCGGCGCGCAGAATCGTCATCGCCATCAGGTCCGCCGCCACGTGCGACACGTGCAGGACGACCAGGAACGGAGATCCCGACCGGGTCACCACGCTCGCCCTTATCGGGAAGTCGACGGCGGGATCGAAAGCCCGGCCAGGCGGGAACCAGTCCTGGTGAGTGCCCGTGGCCTCGACCACCTCGGCGACGAGCGTTCCCGACGCGTGCACGAACTGCTCACCGTCCCGTAGGAGGGTCCGCAGCGCCTCCTGGCGGCCGATCAGCGCGCCCAGAGCCGCACCGACCGCGTCCATGGTGCTTCCCCGGGGCACGCGCACCATCGTCGACAGGATGTCGGCCGGCCCCGGCAGGTCCGGACTGATCCACTCCAGCACGTTCTTCTGACCGACCGTCATGGGCCACCGCCCCGACCGGGTACCCGAGAAGCAGACCTTCAGGTCGTTCACCTCCGACCACTACCGGTCATCGCGGTCTGCCTCGCACGGGGACCACACAAATCCTGGCGCGTATTTCCCGAGAATCACCGGGTGCGGTCCGACAGGGGTGACGGGCCCGGCGGGCCGACCACCGCGTCGGTGATGTCCGCCGCGGTCGAATGGCCCGCTCAAGCCCGCTCCTTCACCCCACCGCGTTGCCATCGAGACGCGCGCGGATATGGCACTCGACTAAACTCTTGGCTGAGTGTCATATTGAGATTCGTCACCGATCGACCCTCTCCCGATATCGGTGGGAGAATGTTAAGGAGCGCCATTGGGGACGTCAAGACGTCAGGCGATATTCAGCTTCTTCTCTTTTCTCCCTCGGGCCGGCACTTCCCCGGTTCAACCCCATGGGGCGTGGAAACGGCCTCCCGGTGCCGGGATCGGTCAGTCGTTGCCGGGTTTGCCGAACTCTTCGATCAGCACGGGATACTGCTCCCCACCGTGACCGGCGGCGATCGAGCGGTCGGCCATCGCCTTGATCAACCTCGGCAGTTCGGCGTTGACCCCCACCGCCTCGCTCTCCTCGATCAGGTGTGCCATCGCCCGCGCGTCGGTCTCCAGGGCCGACACCTCGGCGGGGAAGGAGCCGCTGTCGATCTGCTCGGCGTATCCGGGCAGCCATCCGGCCACACCGGCGGCGACCTGCCGTGCGAACGGCGCGTACGTCGCGGCGTCGACACCGGCCGTCCTGAGCAGGGCGGTGCCCTGGAGCCAGGCGTTCAGGACGCTCCACATCATGGCCAGGCCGGCCACGTCGTACAGGGACGCCAGCCCGTGGTCCGCGCCAAGGTAGGTGACGGTGCCGAGCGCGTCGAGCGTTGACCGGTGCGCCTCGAAGTCCGGCTGCGGCCCGCTGTGCAGGATCACCGCCTCGGCGGTCCCGATCCCCGACGGGATGGCCATGATGGCACCGTCCAGGTAACGGGCACCGCGCCGCTCGGCCCATCGGGCGGCCTCCCGGGCCTGGGCCGAGTCGCCCGAGGTCAGATTGATCAACATCGTGCCGTCCAGCTCGATGTCGCTCGCGCCGAGCAGCTCGTGCACGGCCTGGTAATCGGTGACGCAGATGATCGCCAGGGAACCCGCCCTGAGCGCGTCGCCGACCGTTGGCGCCAGTCGTGCCCCATTGGCCACCAGCTGGTCGGCCTTGGAGGTCGTGCGGTTCCACACGGTTGTGGGATGCCCGGCTTTCAGGAACGCGCCGGCGAGCGCCTGGCCCATCAGTCCGAGTCCGATGACTGTCACAGGTGTATCGGTTTTGTGGTTCATGGCAACATCGTCAACGTTGATACCGGTGTGAAGGTCAAGTGAGGTTTCTATGCAAATCGGGGAATTAAGTCGCCGGGCGGGCGTCAACACCCATCAGTTGCGCTACTACGAGGCCCAGGGCCTGCTGGAGGCGGAGCGCAGCGCGAACGGTTACCGCGAGTACGACGAGAACGCCGTGCTGCGGGTGAAGCAGATCCGCCACCTGCTCGGTGCCGGCCTGTCCTCTGAGGACATCGCGTACCTGCTGCCCTGCGCGGTCGGAGAGGTCCCTGAGCTCCTCGGGTGTCCCGACCTGCTGGCCGCGATGCGGTCACGGCTGCGGCGAATCGACGATCAGATGAACAGGCTCGCTCGATCCCGCGACGCTCTCACCGACTACATTGACGCGGCCGATCGAATGGCCGGCGAGAACTATCCCCCCTTTGACGGTACCGACCACAAGCCCGTTCTCGCCTGAGCCGTCCATCGGGTTCTCGGCCAGGCTGAATCGCCCGGCTTCGGTGTCGAGCCGGCCTGCCGTGTCCGACCGAGCAGGGCGGCCCTGCCGGGCCCGGTGTGGTCCGGGCCCGGCAGGGGGTCACTCCACGATGCCCCACTGTGCCGGGTAGTCCGGCGGCCAGGGCTTGGTGAAGTCGAACAACCACTCACGATCGGCCGGCGGGTACTCCGTCTCGCGCCAGGCCGGCTGGCCGCCGACGACGAAGTTGCCGCCGTGCCGCTCGATCATCCACGTCCACCGCTCCGCGTCCGCCTCGAGACCGTGCCGCTCGCGCAGTTCGGCGAACTCGGCCGCCGAGGCACGCCGGACGTGCAGTCCGTCCTGGTAGATGGGCTTGAGCAGCATCAGCTCGACGTGGCCGATGTACACCTCGATCATCGTGGTGGTCCGATCCACCGCCACGGCGTCGCTGCGCAGCAGCAACTGCCGGTGCGACGGGTCGAAGCGGACCACGCGGAAGAGCCGTCCCTCCCTGGTGAACTCCATCTCACGACCCCGGAACCAGAGGCGGCGGCGGCTTCGGGAACACCCTCGTAACCTTCCCGCCCTGGGTCATGTGGAACTCGATCGACTCCCACGTGCGGTAATCCATCCGGAGCGCCCGGCGCAACTCGGTCATCTCCCACGCGGTCCCGAGGCCGTTCCTCGGATCCGCCACCCTCCGCCAGTCCCCCCCGGGCACCGTGTCACCGCGCGCCAGCAGGGACGTCACCGCCTCGTCGGCGGTCGTGGCGCCGGGAACGCCGTCCAGGCTGACGCTCACCCGGATGGAGGGATTGCTCGCCGCCTTGGTGGCGGCGACCATCCAGATGGGCCGTCCGTCGCCGTTCGGGTACGACACGGCGAACGCCCGGTTGTTGAAGGTGAACGCGCCCGCCATGCCCTTGGCCAGGTTGTCGGAGTAGGGGTTGATGCCCAGGACGACGTGGTCGCCGGCCTTGACGACGTCGGTGAGACAGTCGTTGTGCACCAGGATCGGGGTCGAACCCGCGTACACGTAGTACGTGTGGTCGGTCTCGACCTCGAAGTTGTACACGTCGACCGGCCCGTCATCGACCGACACCTCCCGGACGCGGTTGGCCCGGCCGGACGGATCCTGGAGCGCGTCGCCGGGCCGGAGGTCCTGCGACTCCGTCCAGCCCTTGCCCTGGACCCAGAACCGGTGGCCCTGGCTGGCCGACAACGTGCCGCTGTCCGCGGTGATCCGCACCAGCGAGTCCACCGACCGGTGGAACAGCTTGACGACCTTGCGCAGGGTGCGTTCGCCCGTCGAGGGATCGGCGGACCAGACCCGGTCGCCGACCCGGACGTCCTCGATCTTGCGTGGACCGTGCTCGGTGTCGACGAGCGTGCCGGCCGGGAAGCAGCGTCCGACCGCCAGCGCGTTGCCCGCGGCCTGCTCCAGGCCGGAGACCGCCTCGGCCGGCAGCGCCGAGTACCGCAACTGGAACAGCGCCTGGCTGAAGCCCGCCCCGCTGCGCATGGCGGTACGCATGGACAACGCGTACGTGTACCCGGCCTTGATCACCGGCGGGATGACGATCGAGCCGATGGCCCAGACGCAACTGGTGGTCGACCCGCCGTCCTGGCCCGACACCTTGCGCCAGCAGCTGACGTAGTCGTGCACCAGCGCCCTGCCCAGCCCCGCCAGGAAGTTGGTGACCAGATCCTTCCCGTTGAAGTGGGTGCGCTTGGTGTAGCGGACGTCGAGCGGACCGCTGCCGAGATAGTCGAGCACCAGCGGCCCGGTGCAGTCGGCGATGTCCCTGTCGGGTTGGGAGCAGGTCTCCAGGTAGTAGTCCTGCGTCCCGTAGAGGTGGTACTCCAGATCGATGTCGCAACCGTTCGTACCGGTGCAGAGATCTTCCAGGGGGGTGATGTCGTACCGGGCGTCGTCGCTCGGCAGACTGATCAGGTTGGGTATGCCGGTCGGGCCTGCCTCCGAGGCCCGGTCGGCCTCGCGTTGCTGCTCCGCGACCGCCTCGGCGCGTTCGGCGGCCGCCTGGGCCTCCTCGGCGAGCTCGCGGGCGCGGGCCGCGGCGGCCTCGGCGGCACTGGCGTCCGCCTCGGCCCGGGTGGCGACGTCGCGTGCGGAGGCGGCATCGTTCTCGGCCGCGGTGGCGGCGGCGCGTGCGGAGGCGGCGTCCCGCTCGGCCGCGTCGGCCGAGTCATCGGCCTCCCTGGCGTGTCCCTCGGCGGTGTCGGCCGCCGAAGCCGCCGCCGCCGCGTCCGCGGTGGCCTGGCGGTCGTACTCGACGGTGTCGGCCTCGGCCTGCACCGCCGCCTTGGCCGCCGTCTTCGCCTCGGCCGCCGAGGCCTGGGCCCTGGCGAGCGAGGTCGCGGCCTTGGCCGCGGAGTCGGCCGCCTGGGCCGCCGCGGTGGCCGCGGCCTTGGCGTCCGCGGAGGCCTGGGCGGCCAGCGCCGCGGCCTCGGCGGCGGCCTTGGCCGCCTGTGTCGCCTTGGCCTGGGCGACGGCGGCCTGCTGGGCGGCGAGCGTCTTGGACGACTGGCCGGTCAGCACCGCGAGGCCTGCCGAGGCGTCGGTCTCCTTGTACGGGGAGCCGAGCTCGATCGCGTCGTTGGCCGGCTTGATCACCTGGGCCGCGGAGTCGCGGGCGGCGACCGCCGCCTGGGCGGTGGAGTAGGCGAACCCTGCGGTGCGCACGGCACTGACGTGGGCCGCGTCGGCCTCCTTTCGTGCGGCGACGGCGTTCGCCTTGGCCGTGGCCGCCTGCGCCTTGGCGGTGTCGGCGTAGATCTTGGCCAGGCGGACGTTCTCGGCCGCGGCCTCGGAGGCGTCGATGGCGTCGGCCGCCGCGGCGTGCGCCTTCTTGACGGCGGCGTTGGTGATCGCCACGTCACGCTGGGCCGCGTCGGAGGCGGCCCGGGATCTGGAGGCCGCGGCATCGGCGCGGGTGGCCGCCTCTCGGGCGGCGGTCGCGGCCGCGGTGGCCTGGTTGGCGGCGGCGCGGGCGTCGGTGGCCGCGACGGTCGCCCGGTCGGCCGCGGCCCGCGCCTGGGTGGCGGCGGCCCGCGCGGCCTGCGCGGCGTCGGTGCCCTCGACGGCCGCGGCGTGCGCCTCGCGAGCGGCCGCCTTGGCCGTCAGGGCGTCCCGCTCGCTCTCGGCCTGCACGGCCTTGTCGCGCGCGCCCTTCGCCTTGCTCTCGGCCTCCAGCGCCTCGTTCTTCTTCTGCGCCGCCGTGCCGCCCGCCGCCTCGGCGTCGCCGAGCGCGGTGGCCGCCGCCCGCCGCTGTTCCTGGGCCCTGGTCTCCGCGGCCGCGGCGTTGGCCCGCTCCCTGGCGGCGACGTCCTTCTGCGTCTTGGCGTTGTCGCGCTCGGCCTCGGCGGTCGCCCGCTTGGCCCTGGCGTCCGCGGCGGCGTTCTTCGCCGTCAGCTCGGCGGCCTCCGCCCTGGCCTGGGCCTCCTTGGCCTTGGTGGCGTTGGTCGCGGCCTCGGCGGCCTGTGCGGCGGCCCCGTCGGCGGCGGCCTTGGCCTGTGCCGCGGCCTCCTCGGCGGCGATGCGCCGGAACTCGGCCTGCGAGGCGTGCGCCTGCGTCTCGGCCAGCGCCATCAGCGTCTTGCTGTTGGCGGCCGAGGCGCGGGTGGCGTCGGAGGCGGTCTCGGTGGCCTTGGCCACGGCCTGCGCGGCGGCGGCCGAGGCGCGGGTGATCTGGACGGCCTGCTGGCCGTAGAGCAGGCCACGGCCCCTGGGCAGCCCGGCGCTGTCGGCGATGGCGTACGCGGCCTGCTGGGCCGCCACGGCCGTGGCGGCGTGCGCCTTCGCGGACTGGGCGGCCCTGGAGGCGACGAACACCCGGCCGAGCGCCATCGCCTGCGCCTTGACGATGTCGTTCTTGACCTTGGTGAACTCCGCCGCGTCCGGGAGGTCCGTCGTCTGCTTCAGCCAGTACGCCTGCCAGTCGGCGAGCCGTACCGCGATGATCGACTGGCCGAGCGCCTCGCCCAGGGCCTGGGTGGCCACCTGGAGGTCGGTGTTGGCCTGCGCCTCCTCCCTCAGGATGGTGTCACGCTGGGCGCGCTGGCCGTCGACCTCCTGCTGCCACTCCGCCGAGGCCGTGGCGAACTCGGCCGTGAGAACGTTGCGCGGGTCCTGCGGGTTGTCGGTGCTGCAGGAGGCGTAGCGCGCCTTCAGGTTCTCGACGTCGATCCGGAACTCCATGCTGTCCGGGTCGGGCGCGCTGGTCGGGAACCCGCCGGCGGACAGGAAGGCCCGCGCGTCGTCGGCGTACATGGGATGCATGAAGGTCATGTCCTCCCAGGCGCGCCATCCCTCGTAGTCGGGGTGCGGGAAGGTGTCGGGGTAGCGGACCGCGGCGATCGCGTTGACCGCGTCCGCGGACTCCTTGCTGGCCAGCGGGGTCTGGTCCTGGTAGAAGTCGCTTTCGTCCTGCCAGAACTGGTTGGCGATCCAGCCGGACAGGCCCACCTTGGTGAACGGGCTGTCCTTCCGATCGACCCACTGGAACCCGGTGTGGGTGTAGCCAGGCGGGGGCGTGACGTAGAGGGACTCCTGCCACACGTCGCGGCGTCCGTCCAGCTCGTCCATCTTGGCCGAGGCCCGATCGCGGTCCGTCTCGTAGGCGGCGCTCAGCGGCGTCCCCTCCCAGTAGTCGGGAGCGGCGGCCCGCAGCAGGTCGGCGTCGGTGCCGCCGAGCCCGCCGCGGGCGACGGCCTTCAGGTCCTGGCCGCCCTTGCGCTGCACGACGGTGAGCAGGCACAGGGCCTCGCGCACCTCGACGGCGTGGGCGAGGTCGTACTCGGCGGTGCCGGCGTCGGCGAAGGCGGCGGCCGGGCCGGTTCCGGGCAGGGGTACGAATTGCGCGCCGGAGACGATGACGGCGGCGGAGGTCAGGGCCGCGGCGGTTGCCCGAAGCCGCCCTAGAAAGGTCATATGGGGAGGCATGTCAGCCGTTTCTCTGAAGCGGGGGTCGCGAGGGGATCAGAAGAAGGCATTGAAGGCGTTCCAGCCGGAGGTGCCGATCTGCACCCGGGCGGCGAACGGAGCGGAGGAGACGCCGGTGCCCTTGAAGAGCCACAACGCGCCGGCGGAGTCGCGGGCGATCAGGTCGGCCTTGCCGTCCCCGTTGTTGTCGCCGGTGGAGACGAGCGCGGTGTAGGCCTCCCAGCCCGTACCCGCGCTGACACGGGTGCCCAGGATCTGGTTGGCGACGATGCTGCCCGTCCCCGGATAGAGGTAGAGGGTGCCGGTGGTGGTCCTGGCCAGCAGGTCGTTCTTGCCGTCGCCGGTGTAGTCGCCGTACCCGGCCAGGGCGTTCATGCTGTTCCAGCCCGTTCCGGCCTGGGCGCGGGTCGACAGGCCCCCGTCGGAGCGCCCGGGAATGAGCCAGAGGACGCCGGCCGCGTCCCGCGTGATGATCTCGGGCGCGGCACTGCTGCCCATGTTGCCCGGGGTCATCATCAGGTTGTAGATGTCCATGCCCGAGGCGACGGGCATGGACGCGGTGCCGCGCTCGGCGGTGTAGTAGAGCCAGCCGCCCAGGCGGAGGAACAGGTCGTTGCGGGTGCCACCCTCGGAGGTGGTGGCGCGCAGGATCGCGGTCGCCGCGGAGAAGCCGCCGCCCAGGTCCACGGCGGGCTGCAGGCCGCCGGCACCCTTGGGCTCGTACGACAGTAGATGGCCGTCACTGCTCCTGCGTACGAACAGGGGCAACATCGGCGCGGCGGCGGCCGTCTGAACGGCCTGCCCGGAGGTGGCCACCGCGGGCGCGGGCGCGAGGACCGGGTCGGCCACCGACAGGGCCGCTAACAGAACCGCCGCTAGCAGGGCCCGCTGGATGGAGGTGATGAACGTACTCGTCATTCGATGCAGACCTCACAGGAGTCGGATCTTTCTTGAGCGGAAAGACGCGAACGAGGATGGGAATGTGACAATCCGTGGCCGTTAGGCCATCCCCCGCGAGCTCGGCACTCTCCGGATCAGCGCAGCCCTCGCCTGGGGTTACGCCCGGTATGAGGTCGCGCGACCGGGAGATCGCGCTCGACGGGAGATCAACTTTAGGACACCCTTTTGACACTTCTAACAGGGGGTGTGAAGGCGCCGACCCCCCTCAGGGGCGTCCATGAAACCGTCGGCTCCGTCACCGGCGAGCCGGGCGGCGTCACCGGTGAGGGTGGTCGGTCGCCGGGTCCGCGAGCCGTGGGCCGACTTCGGGAAACGAGCCGTCGCCGAACAGGATCCGCGCCGCCAGGGCACGACCGGCGCGACCGCGCAGCACGGTCACCGCCGCCTCCGCCGCGGCAGGGGACCGGATGCCGGCGAACACGTGGCGCAGCAACAGCCGGCCTCGGAACCGGGCCCGCAACGCGTCCCCGTCGTACCGGCTCAGCATGCGCTGGTCGCCGGTGCGCAGGTACCCGGCGGTGACCGCCGCGGCCAGCTCGGACATGCGCAGGCAAGGGTCCAGCCCACCGGCCGTCAGCGGCGACACCGCGCCCGCCGCGTCCCCGACGAGCAGCCCGGCGGGGCACGCCAGCCGTCGCAGCACGCCGCCGACCGGGATCGGACCACCTCGGCGCTCGACCGGACCGGCCGGCGGTGTGCTGCCGGGCGCGTCCGCGGCAAAGGCCTCCAGCAGGTGGCGGACGCCGGTGCGCATCGCGTCCGGATATCCCGCGACGCCGACATGCGCGTACCGGCCGTCGTCGATGACCCATCCCAGGTACCCCGGAGCGATCCGGGGATCCAGCACGCAGTGGAACGCCGGGGTGGTCGTACCCGACGCGATCGGGTGGACGATCTCGGCACCGACGAGGAAGCGCCGGTTGACATCAAGGCCGAGATCACGGGCCACCCGGGAGCGGGCGCCGTCCGCGCCGACGATGAACCGGGCCGTCACCGGTTCCGCATCCGCGAACCGCACAAAACCCATCGACGCGTCGACATACCGTACGCCCAGCAGGACCCGCGCCCCGGCCGACTCCGCCGCGCGGCGCGCGTGCTCGTAGACGGCCGCCATGTCGGCCACACGGTACTCGTCCCGGTCGCTGGTGAGCCGGATCGGTGCCCGCCGCGACGGCGGATACAGCAGCACGTCCCGGATGCCCGGTCCGAGCAGGTGATCCGGTACGTCGAAGTCGTCGAGGGTGCGGCGCACGAAGATCCCCGTCGTGCGGATGCCCGTCGACAGCGACCTGCGACGGTCGACCACCATCACGTTCAGTTCCCGTCGCGCGAGCAGGCGGGCGGTACGCAGACCGGCCAGGCCCGCCCCCACGACCAGTACGTCCACTGTCCGCATACCTTGCGACGGTAGAGGCGACGCCTCATCCGTGCGATGGTCTGCACGCTACCCACTCCATACCTCCACACCGTCGCCACACTCAGGACCGTGGACCGCTCCTCCGCCGAGAGGTGGCCGCAGAACCGGCGTCACGCTCCTCGGAGCCCGCACCGAGAAGACTCCGGGGCGCTCACTCAGCGTCACACATCGACGTGGACGGCACACCATGTCGTTCCCTTCCGGGACGCCCCGGGGACGACCGCCTCGCTTTCCTTGACGACGATCGCGCGCGTCAGGCACCTCCCCTCGTGGTCTTCGGAAGAGCGAGCACGGCCACCGCCCCGGCGGCCACAACGCCGGCGCAGGCCCAGAACGCCAGGACGTACCCGGGGGTGGTCAGCGCGCCGGTGTGGGCCGTGGCCAGGGTGGTCAGCGCGGCCAGGCCGAGCGAGCCGCCGATCTGGCGGGAGGAGTTGAGGATTCCGGAGACCAGCCCCGCCTCGCCGGGGCCGACCCCGGCCATGGCGGCCATCGCGATCGGCGCGGAGCTGAGGCCCATCCCGCCGGTGATGAGCACGCCCGGCAGCACGATGCCGGTAAGCAGGCCGCTCTCCGGCGTGATCGTGGCCTGCCAGGCGAAACCCGCCGCCGAGATCAGCGCGCCTGCGGCCAGCAGCGGACGCAGGCCAACCCGGCCGATCAGCCGCGGCGTGACCTTGGAGGCGACGATGATGGCAAGGGTGTGCGGCAGGAACGCCAGACCTGTCTGGAGCGCGCTGTAGTGCAGTACCCGCTGCAGGTAGAGAGACAGGAAATACCAGACCGCGAAGCCCGCGGCGCCCAGCAGGAACTGTACGAGGAGCGCGCCCGACACCGAGCGGGCCCGGAAGACCCGCAGCGGCATCAGCGGTGCCCGCGCGAACCTGGCCTGCACCAGGACGAACGTGGCCAGCGCCAGCACGCCCACACCCATCGGGATCAGCGCACGCGCCGAACCCCAGCCGTAGGCGGGGGTCTGCAGTAGCCCGAACTCCAGCGCCGACAGCCCCAGCGTCACCGTGATCGCACCGGTCAGGTCGAGTCTGCGGGTGCCGGGGTCGCGGCTCTCGGCGAGCAGGCGCAGCGCGGCGATGATCGCGACCGCCCCGATCGGCGCGTTGATCAGCAGGATCCAGCGCCACGAGAGGTAGTCGGTGAGCAGCCCGCCCGCGAGGGACCCCACCGCCCCGCCGGCCGCCCCGACCGCGCCCCAGGTGGCGATGGCCCTGGTCCGCGCCGGCCCGGCGGGGATCGCGGTGGTGAGGATCGTCAGCGTGGCCGGGGAGACCACGGCCGCGCCGAGCCCCTGGATCGCGCGGGCGGCGATCAGCAGCTCCGGCGTGGTGGCGAGCCCGCCGGCCAGGCTGGCGATCGCGAACACGGCCAGGCCCGCGACGAAGGTACGCCTGCGGCCGTAGAGGTCGGCCGCCCGGCCGCCCAGCAGCAGGAACCCGGCGAAGGTGAGGATGTAGCCGTTGACCACCCATTGCAACCCCTCGGCGCCCAGACGCAGGTCGGATTCCATGGCGGGCAGCGCGACGTTCACGATCGCCACGTCGAGGACCATCATGAACTGCGCCAGACAGACCAGGCCGACGATCGGCCAGGTGGGGGCGGGCGGCTTGGTGGCGCTCCGCCCGGAAGGTGAGGCGTCAGCTACGTTTGTCATGATCCGATGTT
Organism: Streptosporangium sp. NBC_01469; assembly: GCF_036227305.1. NCBI lineage: Bacteria > Bacillati > Actinomycetota > Actinomycetes > Streptosporangiales > Streptosporangiaceae > Streptosporangium > Streptosporangium sp. NBC_01469. The sequence goes on from NZ_CP109465.1 coordinate 467,739, forward strand.
TTCGCCCTCGGGGTGTCACACGACGGCGACGGCGTCGATCTCGACGAGGAACCCGGGGCCCAAGCCGGCCACGACGTGGACCGTGATGGCCGGGGGCGGGTCGGCCCGGTTCCACACCTCCTGGAAGGCGGCCACACCCTCGTCGAACGTGTGACCGGCCACCACCGCGATGCGCCAGTGCACGATGTTCGCCAGGCTCGCCCCTTCGCTCTCCAAGATGGTCGCGAGGTTGCGGAAGGTCTGCCTGGCCTGCTCCCCGACCGTGGGACCGACGACCTTACCGTCGGCGTCGACGCCGTTCTGCCCGCCGATGTAGATCGTCTTCGTCGGCTGTTCGACCACGACGGCCTGGCTGAACGCCGGGCTGCGGTGGAGTCCTTCGGGGTTGATGTGCCGTACACCCATGTGTCGCCTCCTAAAATAACGAAACCAGTTATAGCGGTTTCGTGTGCGGCACCAGTTATAGTGGTTTCATGCGAACGAGCACAACCGGACGGGTGCTGCACGACCCCAAGGGCGGGTCCTTCCGGTTCGACGCCGGCGCCGTCTGCCTGGACTTCGCCCACACCGGCGGCGAGGGTCAGTACGCGGTGTTCGAGACCCTCCACGAGCCTGCCGACCTCGGCGAATGGCTGGCCCAGCCACCGCTGGCCGCGGTCGTGACAATCCCGGTGACGACCCACGAGCTGACCACGGCCAAGGCCCTCCGCCAGGCGATCTGGGACGCGGCACACGCTCGGGCGGCGCGTCGCCCCCTCCCCCCCGCCGCGACCGCGACCATCAACCGGGCCGCGACCGCGGCGCCGCTGATCCCCGAGCTCGCCGCCGACGCCACGACCGCGGGATGGGCACCGCCGGTGCGGGCGACGCAGGTGCTGTCGACGCTGGCGCGGGAGATGATCGAACTGCTGTCCGGGCCGCTCTCCGGGCGCATCCGCGAGTGTGCGAGCGACAACTGCCCGCTGGTGTTCGTCGACTCCTCCCGCCCCGGCGCCCGGCGCTGGTGCGCGATGGAGCGCTGCGGCAACCGCCACAAGCTCCGGGCTCTCCGCGCCCGGCAGGCCACGGACCCGTGACGCGGCCTCAGGCACGGTGAATGGGGAGGCCGTCTCGTCCAGGCCTCGCGCGACGCGCCGGTTCGTGTCTCCTCGGCGCTGCGCACCCCGGTGGTGTCGCCGTTCGAGTCCGCCGACGACATGCGCCGACTCGGATCGGGCCCTGTACGGGCCGGGTTCCTCGATCATGCCGGGACCATGCCGGGCGAGGGCGCCATCCCCGGGCGGTCACCCGCCCGGGGATGGGCCAACGTCATCTCAACTCGTGACGGTGAAGGTGTCGACGTCGAACAGGTTGCCGGCACCTCCCACGAAGACCAGGTACAGCGGCCCGGAGGCCGACCCGCTCAACGTGGTGGAAACCGTCGTAAAGGTATCCCAGCCACCCGTCGGTGACACCGCGACCGACCCCAGCAACGTCCCGGTGGCCGATCCCGACCGGATCTGGATCGTCCCACCGGACCCGCCGGACGACACCCTCGCGCTGAAGGTCCGCAGCCCGGCGGTGTTCACCCCGGAGTACGCGGCCCAGTCACCGTTGTCGATGTAGCCCACCGTGGCGCCGCCGCTGGCGCCCGCGTGGCCGGCCGGCTGCACGCCCAGCTGCGAGGTGAACGCCTCACCCTCCACCGTCTGGCTGCCGGTGCCGCCCGACTGGAAGGTGATCGTGTACGTCTTGCCAGCCGTGGTGTTCCAGCTCAGGGTGTCACCGGTACGCGTGGCGGTGACCGTCGCGCCCGTCTCGTCCTTGACCTGGTAGGTGCCGGTGGCGGCGGCGGTCCTGACCTTGATCGGAGCCGTCTTGCCGGTCCGTACGGTGATCGTCGCGGCCTTTCCGGCGCTCCAGGCGGTGTCCACGGTGACGTCGCCCCTGGCGCGCAGGCCGGTCACCGAGCCGGTCGGCCACGCGGCCGGCAGCGCGGGCAGCACGTGCACGGTGTCGTGCTGGCTCTGCACGAGCATCTCGGCGACACCGGAGGTCGCGCCGAAGTTGCCGTCGATCTGGAACGGCGGGTGGGTGTCCCACAGGTTGTCCAGCGTGGAGGACTTGAGCTGCTCGCTGAGCAGCTTGTGGGCGCGGGTGCCGTCGAGCAGCCGGGCCCAGAAATTGATCTTCCAGGCCTTGGACCAGCCGGTGCCGCCGTCGCCGCGCGCGTTCAGGGAGACGCGGGCCGCCGCCGCCTCGGCGGTGCCGGGCAGGATCTGGTTGCCCGGGTGCAGGGCGAACAGGTGGGAGACGTGCCGGTGGGTGTCGGTCTGGGAGTCCCAGTCGGTCTTCCACTCCTGGAGCTGGCCCCAGCGACCGACGCGCAGCCCCGGGTCGAGCCGGGACAGGGCGGTGCTGACCTCGTTCTGGAAGGCGGTGTCCACGCCCAGCGTGCGGGCGGCGGCCAGCGCGTTGGTGAACACCTCGCGCACGATCTGCTGGGACATCGAGGCCCCGGCGGAGAAGTCGCCGTTCTCCGGCGAGTAACTGGGCGAGACCACGAGCCGGTTGTCGCGTGGGTCGGTGTGCAGGAAGTCCAGCCAGAACTCGGCCGCGCCCTTGATCGCCGGGTAGGCGGTGTTGCGCAGGTAGTTCACGTCGCCGCTGAACCGGTAGCTGTCGTACATGTGCTGGGTCGTCCAGGCGGCGGCCTCGGGGAACCAGAACGACTGCGGGTAGCTGTGCACGCCGGTGAAGCCGTAGGGGTTGGTCTCGTTGTTGACCACCCAGCCGCGGGCTCCGTACATGTTGGTGGCCGTCACCCGGCCTGGAGCGACCATGCTCGCGATGTACCTGTTGTACGGCCGGGTCGTCTCACGCAGGTTGGTCTGTTCGGCCGGCCAGTAGTTCATCTGCAGGTTGATGTTGACGTGGTAGTCGGCGTCCCAGGGTGGGTTGACGACGTTGTTCCACACGCCCTGGAGGTTGGCCGGGAGGATGTCGTTCTCCCGTGAGGAGGAGATCAGCAGGTAGCGGCCGTAGGCGAAGAACATCGCCTCCAGCGCCCGGTCCTGGGTCGAGGAACCGCCCGTGTAGTTGCTGCGCAACGTGTTCGTCGGGACGGTCGGGTTCGTCTGGCCGATGTTCAGCTTCACCCGGTCGAACAGGTTCTTGTAGTCGGCCAGGTGCGCGGCCTTCAGCTCGTCGTAGCTCTTGGCCGCCGCCGTGGTCACCCGCGAGGTGACCCCGGCCTGCGGGTCGGTGCCCCGGTAGGTGGGGTAGCTGTCGGAGTAGTTGGTGCCCGCCGACAGCACCAGCATCACGCTGTTGGCCCCGGAGACGGTGACACGGTCTCCGGAGTCCGTTCGGGTGCCGCCCTGGTTGACCACCTGTACCTGGGCATCGAACCGCATGCCGTTGTTGGCGAGCTGGCCGCGGATGCTGAGCCGTCCGTTGGAGGCGGTGACGGTCTTGTCGGTACGCGGTGAGGTGTGCCGCAGCGTGAAGGAGACCCGGCCTGTCTGGTTGGCCGAGATCCGGGCCACGATCACGTTGCCGGGGTTGCTGGCGAAGTACTCGCGGGTGTACTCGACGCCGCCCGCCGTGTAGCCGACCCTGGCCACGGCCTCGCGCAGGCTCAGCTCTCGGCGGTAGCCCGTGGTGCTCGACGGCGGGTTGGCGAAGTCGAGGAACAGGTCGCCGAAGGTCTGGTAGGAGCCAAAGTTGGTCTTGCCCTGACCGAGCGCGTTGGCGACGGTCTGCGGCGTGATCCTGCCGTTCTGGTCGATCTGTGCCTGCATGTTGTCGATCGCCCCGGGGCGCGGGGAGGTCCAGTTGCCGAAGTTGTAGCCACCGGAGGCGCCGGGACCGCCGGTCCACAGGGTCTTCTCGTTGAACTGGATCTGCTCGGAGGCCACTCCGCCGAAGAGCTTGGCGCCCAGGGGGCCGTTACCGATCGGCAGCGCCTGTGTCTCCCAGTTGGTAGCCGGCGAGTTGTACCACAGGGTCAGGTCGTCGGTCGCGGGCAGGGCCACAGCCTGCGCCGAGATGGGCGCGTTCATACCGGCGAGCATCGCGATCACACCTAACAGTGCGATGCCCAGTCTGGGGCGCGGGAACTTGATCACACAAATTCCTCCGATCAACAAGGGGGGTAGACAAGGAAATATCACCGAAACAAGGCCGAAACAAGACTTCACATCCGATGTCTCTTGACCTGTTGGTCGGACCCACCCGTCGACTCAGATGTCACCCAGGACGAGATGACCGTAGTTTGGACACCCATCGGCATGTCTGGATCGCGCGTCTCCACCACACGGTGGGCTTCCCCTCACAGCTCCTGCCGATCCCTCGTGTGAGCCGTGAGACGGATGATCCCCGGGACGGGGAAGAACATGAGATAAAGGTTCGGTATCCACCAGGCCAGGGAGAAGTCTCCGCGCAGGGTCCAGAACGCGATCGCCATGAGCCCGGAGGCCATCGTCAGCACAAGGGAGACCAGCATCAGCGACGGGCCGCTCGGCGAGCCACGGCGCAGAAGGTGGAGGCTGGTCAGGCCGGTGACACTGGCCAGCAGGTCGATCCAGAGAAAAGACCAGTTCCAGTCGACCATCAACGGGTTGGCGTAGTCGGCGAACGCCAACTCCGGGGGGATCAGGCCCAGGCCGATGACGGTGAAGTAGACCACGAAGCTGAGGTCGGTCACCAGCATCAACGCCTTAGTGACGCGCAGCACGGTCGATCGCCTCCATGAGATAGTGGCGAGTCCGCTCGTGCAGTTCCGGCCCCGGTTCGCTCAGTCCGAGCAGCCTGACGGCCCACCAGCCGTCGACGGCCAGTCGTACGGCCGTCGCGGCGGCCGGGTCGATGCCGTCTTCGGTGAGCCGGGCCTGCCAGGCCGCGAACCGCTCGCGGAGCGGCTCCAATCCGGCCGGATAGACCAGCACGCCTGCCAGAAGTGCCGCGGTGACGCGGTCGGCGGGAGCGGTCGTGGTGTGGCGTTCGGGGATCGTGGCCTGGACATAGGCACGCAGGAAGTCACCCGGCCCGTTGCCCGCCTGGGCCAGCGCGTCGTCGAAGGCCTTCGTCAGCCGCTCGACCATGGCGATGACCAACGCCTGCTTGGTGGGGAAATGGTAGAACAGGCCACCTTTGGAAACGCCTGCCCGCTGGGCGACGGCCTCAAGTGTGAGCGACTCAGCCCCTTCGGAGAGCAGAACCTCAGCGGCGGCGTCGAGCAGCCGATCCTTCGAACTCGGTCTTGACATAGCCATAACTATACCGGCTGACCGGTACAGTTTCGCCAGTGACCGACCCCGAAAACAACGCGCGTGTCCATGCCACCGCGGCGGCTCCGGCCAACCGCCGTCCATGCCACCGCGGAGGCTCCGGCCAACCGCCGTCCATGCCACCGCGGAGGCTCCGGCCAACCGCCGTCCATGCCACCGCGGAGGCTCCGGCCAACCGCCGTCCATGCGACCGCGGAGGCTCCGGCCGACCGCGAAGGCAGGGGCCCGCTCATGACGCGGCACCACAAGCCGGCTGACGTATCCCGAGAAGTCGGGATACGTCAGGGCCTCCGGCAATCCCGGCGCGGTTCAGCCGGGCGGCCCGAGGGGATCGCCCCCTCGGGCCGCCCGGCCGGCGGCATCAGCCCCCGATCGCGAGGATGCCCTCGGGAACGGTCTCCGCCGCCACGTCCGGTCTCGGGGTCGCGAGAAGCTCCACCAGGTGGTTCGCGATCGCGGAGATGGTGGGCTGCTGCCACAGCAGGGTCGCGGGGAGACGGCGGCCGAAGCGCTTCTCCAGGCGCCGCCGGACCATGACGGTCATCACCGAGTCCAGCCCCTGCTCGACAAGGGGACGCCGGGTCGCCAGGTCCTCGGGGGCCAGCCTCATCACGGCCGCGATCTCCGCGCGGATCTCGGGCAGGACGCGCTCGCGCAGGTCCTCGGGCGCCAGACCGGCGAACGACTCCGCGGGCCCCCCGAGATCCTCCTCGGCCGGGACGGGCGCGTCGATCACCGGATAGCGGAGTCCCGCGAGGTGTCCCACCCCCCGGCCGTCCACGTCGGCCAGGAGCACCCGGACGGTGTCTTCGGCGGCCGGGTCCACCGCCGCGTTGATGATCACCGTCGAGGGTGGCGTGCCGGTCAGCACCACCTCGTCGATGTGCACGACCATGCGCAGCACCGGATCGCCGGGGAACACGCAGGGCGCCACGGACATCGCCGCGTCCAGCGCCGGCGCCCAGCTCCCCGGCTCCTCGGTGCGGACCGTGGCCCGCAGTACGCCGTCTCCGCCCAGCAGCGTCTCGATCGTCCAGTCGAAGCCCGTCGAGGGCACGCCCACGGCGGCCAGCCGCTTGTGCACGAACCCGGGATCGATCGGGGCGAGGGCGCCGGCGTCCGGCAGCACGTCCGGTTTCACCTGGCCCGGAGCGGCCACGTCCGCGGTGACGTGCACCAGCCAGGCGGGTTCGGGCTCGTCGGGGCCGGCCGGCGTACGGGCCGCGAGCCGTACCGCCGGAGGCTCGTGCACGACCTGGACCTGCCTGCGTTGCGCGGTCATCAGCGGATGCGTCATCTCCACGTCGGTGAGCGTGACGTCCTCGTCCTCGACCGCGTGCAGGAACGTGTTGACCAGCACGGCTGCGGGCACGATCTCGACCCCGTTGAGGGTGTGGCTGCCCGGGTAGGGCCGGTTGGCGTCCTCCACGCTGGTCCGCCACACCCGGGTCCGGCTGCCCGCGAGGCTGTTCCCGGCTCCGAGCAGGGTGTGGGAGTGCACGTCGTGCCCTCGGTTGTCGTCCCCGATGTACGCCTCGCGCCAGTGACGGCGGTGCTGCCAGGCGTACGGCGGCAGATCGGCCAGGCCGCCGGACGGCTGCAGCCGGCTCCAGTCCACGTCGACGCCGTGACAGTGCGCCGTGCCCAGCGCGATGAGGAAGGTCAGCGGCTCCGGCTGGTTCCGGCGCAGTGACGTGCCGACGAACACGTCCTCGAACCCGTTCTCCGAGAGCGTCTCGGTCACCGAGTGCGCGACCACGGGGTGGGGGGAGATCTCCAGGAACACCCGGTAGCCGTCCTGCGCCGCGGCCGTCGTCGCCGCGACCAGCCGCACGGGGTCCCGAAGGTTCGCCGCCCAGTACGCGCCGTCCAGGACGGGCGTCGACCGGGGGTCCGCCAGCGCGGTCGTGTACATGGGGATGCGAGGCGCCCCGAACGAGAGATCGGCGGTGGCGGCGGCCAGTTCGACGGCCAGGGAATCCATGTGCGGGCTGTGGAAGGCGACATCCGACGCCACCCGCCGCACCACGATGCCCTCGACCGGCCACTCGTTCACCACCTCCTCGACCGCGGCGACGTCGCCGGACAGCACGGTGGAGCCGGGTGCCGACGAGATCGCGGCCACCAGGTCGGTACGGCCGGCCAGCCTCTCCGCCGCCTCCTCGAAGGACAGGTCGACCATCACCATGGCCCCCTTGCCCTCGGCCTGGCGCAGCAGCCGGGAACGGCGGCAGATCAGGCGGGCGCCGTCGGCGACGGTCATCGCGCCGGCCGTCACCGCCGCCGCGATCTCGCCGACGGAGTGGCCGATGACGGCCTTCGGAGCGACCCCGTACGCGTTCCAGAGCCTGGCGAGGCCCAGCTGCATCACGAAGATCATGGTTTGCACGCGGTCGATGGTGTCGAGATCGCCGTCGGCCAGGACCTGCCGGGGAGAGAAGCCGATCTCCTCGACGAAGATCGGCTCCACCTCGTCGACCAGGGACGCGAACTCCGGCACGGCGAGCAGCTCCCGCCCCATCCCGCGCCACTGGCAGCCCTGCCCGGAGAAGACCCAGAGCGGCCCGGGGCCGAGCTCGGGCAGCACGTCACCGGTGAGGACGGCCTCGGCCGGCACGTCCTCCGCGAGCCTGCGCAGGTTGGCCGCCAGCTCGTCCGCGTCCGCCCCGACCACGACGGCGCGACGGGCCAGATGGGTGCGCCGGAGCGCCAGCGTGTGCCCCGCCGACGCCAGGTCGAGCCCCTTCCCGAGGTGGTCGGCGAGCTTGCCCGCGTACTGCCGCAGAGCCTGCTCCGACGCGGCCGACAGCGGGAACAGCCGCTCCCCCGTCCCCTCGCCCCGGGGCGCTTCCTGGGCCGGAGGAGCCTGCTCGAGCACGATGTGCGCGACCGTGCCGCCGTACCCGAAGCTGGAGACGCCCGCCCGGCGGGGGTGGTCGCGCTCCGGCCAGGCCGATTGTTCGGTCACCACGCGCAGGCCCGAGGTCTCCCATGAGATGGCCGGGTTCAGGGTGTCCAGCACGCTCGGGGGGATCTCACCGCGGTGGAGGGCGAGCACCGCCTTGATGACGCCGGTGATGCCGGCGGCGCCTTCGAGGTGACCGATGTTGGACTTGACCGAGCCGATGAGGCACGGGTCGCCGGAGGGCCGCCCCGTGCCGTACACGGAGGAGAGCGCCCCCGCCTCGAGCGGGTCACCGAGCCGGGTCCCGGTGCCGTGCGCCTCGATGTAGTCGACGGTGGACGGCGCGACGCCCGCCTGCCGGCAGGCCCGGACCATCACGCGTTCCTGGGCCTCCCCGCACGGCGCCATGATGCCGTTGGTGTGCCCGTCCTGGTTCACGGCGCTGCCGATGACGAGCGCGAGGATCCGGTCACCGTCGCGCTGCGCGTCGGACAGCCGCTTGAGCACGACCACGCCGCAGCCCTCGCCGCGTCCGTAGCCGTCGGCCGACGCGTCGAACGACTTGGACCGCCCGTCGGGGGCGAGTGCTCCGGCCGTACCGAGCGTGAGGGTCTGGCCCGGGGTGACCAGCAGGTTGACGCCGCCGGCGAGGGCGACGTCGTTCTCGCCGAGCCGCAGGCTCTGCGCGGCCAGGTGCAGCGCGACCAGCGACGCCGAGCAGGCGGTGTCGATCGCCATGCTGGGTCCGCGCAGGTCCAGGGAGTAGGAGATGCGATTGGCGACGGCGCAGGTCGCGGCGCCGATCCCGGTCCACGCCTCGATCTGGGGCAGGTCCTCCAGGAGGCGGCCTCCGTAGTCCGCGGTGCAGACCCCCATGAACACCCCGGCGTCGGTGCCGGCCAGCTCGTGCGGCGGCAGGCCGGCGTTCTCCAGGGCCTCCCACGCGGTCTCCATCAGGATCCGCTGCTGCGGGTCCATCAGCTCGGCCTCGCGGGGCGACAGGCCGAAGAACTCCGCGTCGAAGCCCTCGATGTCGCTCAGGAAGCTGCCGTGACGCACGGCGTCACGCAGTGCGGCGGCGTGTTCGGGGCTCCGGTTCTCGTACGGGCGCCAGCGTTCGGCGGGCAGCGGCCGGGTCGTGTTCCGGCCGGCGCGCAGCAGGTCCCAGAACTCGTCCGGTGAGCGGACGTCGCCGGGAAGGCGACATCCGATCCCGACCACCGCCACTGGTTCCACCCGGACTCCGCGCGGACTGTCGACCATCTGCGTTCGTTTCCCTTCGGTTCAGGCCCACTGAGGATTTTCGATGATCTTGATCACGGCGCTGGAGACGGTCACTCCCGGCCCGGTGCCGAGCATCAGCATGTGGTCGCCGGGACCCAGCTGCCCGGTCATGAGCAGGTGGTCGAGGGAAAGGACCTGGTCGCTGGCCCCGCAGTGGCCGATGGTGCGGCCGTAGTCCCAGGTCGAGCGGGACATGGGCAGGTCGAGCATGGCCATGCACCGCTGTTCGACGATCTCTTCGGAGTAGTTCATGAACGCCACCCGGGTGAGAGCGTCGGCCTCGATCCCGCTCTCGGTCAGCGCGCGCTCGACGACCTCCACCATCGCCCGCTGGATCTTGAACAGCGCCGCGGTGGCCTCGCCCTTGGGCATGACCTGCTGCCGGAACTGCTCGTTCCTGGCCGCGAAGCTCATCCGGCGCCCGACCGTGACGCCCGGGGGGAACAGGGGTTCGCTGCCCCGGTGCAGTTCCTCGGCCTCGGTCACCGTCGTCGTGCAGACCGACATCAGGCGCGCGAAACCCGTCTCCCTGGTGAGCACGAGCGCACTGGCGGCGTCCCCGCCGACGTAGCCGGGGCCCATCCGCCACCGGTCCATCAGCGGGGTGCCGTAATTGTCGGCGGCGACCAGCAGGGCGGCCTGCCGGCCGGGAGCGGCGTCCAGGTGGCCGGCCGCGAGTTCCAGCGCGATGAACATCCCGTTGCAGCCCTGCCGGATCTCGGTGGCCAGGACGTCCCCGCCGACGAGATGACGCTGCAGGTAGGAGTGCGGGGGCCAGCCGTCCGGCCCCTGGTGCCACGTCGAGGCGTACAGGAGGAGATCCAGGTCGTCCGGCGCCCGCCCGCTGCGCTTGAGCGCGCTCCGCGCCGCGTGCAGGGCCATCTCCGGAGCCGGTACGTCACCGGCCACCGCCGCCCCGGCCAGGTTGTGCAGCTCGACCTCCTCGGCCGGGTACCAGCCCTTGGCGACGGCTTTCTCGACGCTGACGACGGTCCGGGGGAGGAAGGCTCCCACCCCGCTGATGTACGTGTTCGCCAACTGCATGACTCTGTCCTCGCCCCGGCTAAACGGATTCGAGTTCTCTGACCATCGCCACGATGGTCACGACGTCCCGGAAGTTCTCGGGGTCGAGCTTCGCGGCGGGGATCGGGACGCCGACGTCCCTCCGGAGGAAGTTGAGCAGCCGCGCCGTCCGCAGGGAGTCCAGGAGACCCGACACCAGGAGCGGGGTCGTCTCGTCGACCTTGACGTCGTCGCTCTCCAGGACGAGGTTCTCCTGGATGAAGTCGACCAGCCTCTGCGTGAGCTCGGTCGTGCGCGTGTGCGTGAGCTCGGTCATGCGCGTGCCTCGCTCGTGACGGGAGAGGTGGCGAGGACCCTGAACGCCGCCGCGGCGACGGAGGTTCCTGAGCCGAACCCGACCATGAGCAGGTGATCGCCGGCCACGAGCCCGCCGGTCGCGATCAGATGCTCGAAGGCGATGAACTGGTCCACCGCGCCGCAGTGGCCAACGCGCCTCCCGTAGTCCCAGGTCGTCTGATCCTCGTCGATGCCCAGCCAGGACATCTGCCCGTCCAGGTCCTCGCGGCGGCCGTGCGGCAACGCCACCCGCGTGATGTCGGCGAACCCGATCCCGGCCTCGTCCAGGGTCTGCTCGACCTGCTGCATCATCGTTTTCTGGATCGTCAGGTGGATCCCGGTTCCCTGCGCCTTGAGCAGCCGCCGGCGGAATTCCTCGTGCCGGTCTCCGAAGCTCAGCCCTCTGCCGACGGTGGCGTCCGGGGGGAACAGGGGGTAGGCGCCGTCGTTGACCGCGTCGGCCTCCGGGATCACCGTCGCGTTCACCGACAGGAGCTCGGCCATGCCGTACCCCTTGCCGAGGACGAGCGCGGCCGCGGCGTCGCCGATCAGCGCCCCGGGGGTCATCCGCCAGCGGTCCACCAGCGGGGTGCCGTGGTTGTCCGAGGAGACGACCATGGCCGTCTCGCGGCCCGCGTCGGCCTGCAGATAGCTCGCCGCCAGCTCGAGCGAGCTGATCATCCCTACGCAGCCGCTCCGGATCTCGAACGCCGGCACGCTCCCGCCGAGAAGGTGCATCTGCAGGTAGTGCTGGGGCTGCCAGCCGTTCGGGCCCTGGTGCCAGACCGACGGGTAGAGCAGAAGGTCGAGATCGCGCGGGGAGGACTCGCCCCAGCGGTCGTACGCGTCCAGGACCGCGAGCCGCGCCATCTCGGGCGCGGGCATGTCGCCGGCCACCGCCGCGCCGATCTGCTGGAACCTCTCGACCTCCTCGGCCGGGTACCAGCCCTCACGAACCGCCTGCTCGACGCTCACACTGTCAGGCACATAAACGCCGAGACTCCTGACGAACATATTGGATGTACGCACACGTCCCCTAACTCATCAACTCATCGACGATCCCGGACAACGGCCTTCGGGCAGCGGAGGGCGGCTTATCCGATTTATTTCGGGCCCCGGGATATCAAGCGGCCCCCGCCCGGTCCGTGAAAACAACGGAAAACAGGCCGGCGAGCTGTCAGGGGCAAGAATAGGGGCGGCCCGTCGGATAAAGCAATATGAGTGCGAACGGCCCGGCCAGCGACATTCCGTGATCAGATTCAAACGGAACGTGTCGAGTTCTGGAAATGCGCCTTTCCGCTCCATCTCGCGGTTTCTCCGAATGTAATGGCTCAGGATCCGGACGACGAGAGAACGGTGCCGGGCCGTCGCCGTTCGGCTCAGGCCCGGCGCGTCGTCTCAGGCGGGCACTCTCGTGCAGACGGTGTTATTGAGCTTGAACTGGGCCGGAATACCGTTCGTCCCGGTTGCGGTCGCCGCGAAGCCGAGGCTCCGACTGGAGCCGGGGCCGATGTAGGAGTTATGGCCGGCGTCGCGGACGGTCACCTGAGCGCCGACCTGGGTCACCGTGGCGTTCCAGGCGGTCGTGATCTGCTGGTTGCCCGACCAGGGCCACGTCAGGGTCCAGCCGTCGATGGGGGTCGTACCGGTGTTCCTGATGGTCACGCTGCCGTTGAAGGCGCCGTCCCAGACGCCGGTGGCGTAGGTGACCTCGCAGGAGGTGCCCAGCTTGAGCCCGCCGCGCAGGAAGGTCGCAAAGTTGGCCCAGGTGGGGTTCAACGTGCCGGTGCCGACGGTCTCGGCGCAGTCGGTGGTGGTGCGGACGGTCTGCATGCCGTACTGGGCGGGGTCCATGATCTGGGGCATCATGTGGTCCGCTGCGGGCACCGAGACGAACGTGGCGTCGCCGCACTGGGCCTTGATCCTGTTGTAGAGCAGGACGCTCTGCCCGTGCGGCACGAGGAAGTCGGCCTGGCCGTGCAGGAACATCAGCGGCGGGTCGTTGGCGTCGGCGTAGGTCATCGGATTGGCCTGGGCCACCGTGGCCGGGCAGGTCTGGATCGGGCAGCCGACCAGGAGGGATTCCGGGGAGGCGGGAGAGTTGTGGTCAAGCCCGCCGGTCGGCAGGTTCTGCGCGTTCATCTGCAGGAAGTCGGTCGGGCTGTAGAAGGCGATTCCTGTCTGCACGGCGCTGGAGACGCCGGTCGTGCCGACGGTGCCCTCCATCGCCGCCACGCCGCCGGACAGGGTGGCCATCTCCGTCAGCCAGCCGCCCGAGGAGTCTCCCATGATCGCGAAGCGGTTGGGGTCGAGCTGGTACGTGGCGGCGTTCGCGCGCAGCCAGCGGATGGCCGCCTTGATGTCGTGCACCTGGGCCGGGAAAATCGCCTGGGCGCTGGACCGGACGCTGACGCCGGCCACGGCGAAGCCCAGAGGATTGAAGATGCTCGCGATCGCGTCCGTGCCGGCCTTGCCGTCGTCACTCGTCCACGCCGAGCCGGTGTGCCAGATCAGCAGCGGCCGGGGCGTGATGCCGGTGGACGGCAGGTGGAGGTCCAGTAGATGCCCCCTGCTACCGGCCGGTTGTGCGGGAGCGTAAGCGATGTCAGTGATCACCTGCGTGGCGTGAGCCGGTGGCGCGAAGGCCACTGGCACACCGACGGCGGCCAGCACGGTCATCACCATGCCGACAATCATGGCCGTGCGGATTCGAGCTTGCATGGTGCGACTCCGGTCGGGTCGGATGATCGCCGCGTTCCCCGGTGACCGTCCGTGTCTTCTCCTGTGCCGGGGCAGCCGCGATCAACACGCCGACCTTAGCGCCTGCGAGAACAACGTCCTGCTCGAGTGTCGCGGCTTACATCGATATGGGCGGGGCGACGATATGACACGTAAGTGACGATGGTCAAAGTTTTCCTCATATCGTTTCCAGCGAACAGGAAGAGCGGCATAAATCGTACTTTATAGATCATCTGGTACGAAGACCCTACAGATCATCCATGGCATGCACAGGCAGTCGGATACGCGCCTACGAGGTCTTTCAAGGCCGCCATGTCTGGAATTGGACGACGACCGATACCCCCGAGAACAGGCGACCCGGGAAGCGGTAACCGGCTTTACCGACGGTTAACACCCGTGAAACACCCGCTACCCGAACGACAACGTCGGCGGAAGTTTCGGTCCCCTCCTGCAACCAATTCGGGCATGACAATTTTCCTGGCGCGTGGTGGGTGATAATGTCCACCTTCATGATCTCCACAGTCACAGGAGGACGAATGCGAAAGGTACGCGCTGTTCTCGTCTCGGCCGTCATGGTCCTCGGAGTGTCGCTGACGATCGGCGCCGCCCCGGCACACGCCGAGAGTCTGGCCGGCGTCTTCAGGGACCACTCGGAGTGCGAGCGGATTGGAACCCAGGGCGTCAACCAGGACTGGTGGGACGACTATTCATGCGAGTGGGAGGACCGGTACCGCTATTACTTCCTCTACGCGTGACCTCGTGAAACGCACGCGCCCCCCGGCTCTGAGCGGGTGAACCGCCCCGGCTTCGATGAGGACCTCAGGGGTTGACTCCAACGGTCTCGCCGGGCTGGTGTCGAGCGTGGTGGAAGGCTTCGTACTCCTCCGGCGGGACGTTGCCGACCGAGGAGTGCAGGCTGGTCGTGTTGATCGCGGCCCACTCGGTCGGGTAGTCCGGGCGGGCCTGTTCGACCATCCGCACCGCGCTTACGCAGCTCCGCCGGACAGGGGGACTTGGCTGCCATGACTCGATCCTCTCAAGAGAACGAGCCTCCACCGAAGCCGGAGCGCTTTCCCCAAACCCGGGCATGTACTTCCACAGACGACCGGCACAGTCCGAGAGAGCGCTCTGAAGCACCGAGTCCGATCCCTGCCGACCCTTAACCGGGACGTCGTTCCCCACCGTCGGCGCTCACAGCCAGTCGTGTTCACGCGCGTACCGCGCGGCTTCGTGCCGGGTCCGGGTCTGGGTCTTCTGCATCGCGTTCGAGAGGTAGTTGCGCACCGTACCCTCTGCCAGGTGGAGTCGGGTGGCGATGTCGGCGACCGAGTAGCCTTCGCCGGTCGCTCGCAGCACGTCGATCTCGCGGTCGGTGAGCGGGCAGTCGTCAATGACGGCGAGGGCGGAGACGTCCGGGTCGATCCATCGCTTGCCCTCGTGCAGAGTCGTGATGACCGAAACGATGTGCGCCGGTTCCGCGGACTTGCTGACGAAGCCCTGGACCCCGAGCTTCAGTGCCTTGCGCAGCACTCCGGGCCTGGCATGGCGGGTCAGCATGAGAATCACCTGCTCCGGCCGCGCACGGCGGATCTCCGCGACGGCAGCGAGTCCATCCATACCGGGCATCTCCAGATCGATGACGAGCACATCGGGCAGGTGTCGCAGCGTGGCCCGGACGGCCGCCTCCCCCTCTTCCGCTTCGGCGAGCACGGTGATCTCGCCCTCAAGGGGGAGCAACGCCGCCAGCGCTTTGCGCAGGAGTGCCTCGTCGTCGGCGAGCACCACGGTGGTCATAATCGTCCTTCCCCGCTTTAGAGGGCAGCGTCCGAACGACCGTACGGGAATGCCGCAGCCGTCAGGAAATGCCCGTCTTTCTGTTCCACCGTCAGTTCGCCTCCGTTGCTCATCACTCGTTCCTTGAGCGTGGCGAGCCCCCGCAGTTCGGGAAGCGGAGCCTCCCGCGCGCCGTCGTTGACGATGGCGATGCCCGACTCCGACAGGGTGATGCGCACCTGCTCGGCTTGCGCGTGCCGCAGGATGTTGGTCGTCGTCTCCCGCAGGACCTGGCCGAGCAGCTCGCCCGTGTGCGCGTCGACCTCGGCCTCACGGTCGACGCGCACGCGGATGCCCGCGGCCTCGAAGAGGTTCTTCGCGTTCTCCAGCTCCGCGGACAGGTTGAGCCGCCGCTGCGCGTAGGCGAGCTCCTTGGTCTGGGTGATGGTGTCGCTGACCAGGGCGTGCACCTCGCGCAGCTCCTGCTCCACTCGTTCGGCGTCGCTGTGCACCAGCTTCTGGGCCAGCGCGATCTTCAGCTTCACCACGTGCAGCGTGTGGCCCTGGATATCGTGCAGATCACTGGCGAAACGCATGCGCTCCCGGATGACGGCCAGCTCCGCCTCGCGTTCTCGTGCCTCCTCCAGCTCCGCGACGAGGCCGTAGAACCTCTGGTTGGGGAACATGAGGCCGGTCAGCACCGCGGTGACGCCCGCGGGAACGATGACGTATTCGATCAGAACACCGGAGACGTCCTCCTGTGTGACCAACAGCCTCGCCGCGCCTACCGCGGCGACGTAGACGATCAGCGCCAGGGCCGCCCGGCCCCGGTGGCGCGGCAGCTGGGGGACGGTGAGGGAGCCCACGATCAGAATGCCGTAGAACGCCGAGTCGCCGTCCACCACCAGAACCCCGAGGGCCCATACGGCCGCGGTGATGATCAGGCAGGGGAGCGCGACGCGGGAGATGTCACGCGCCGCCCACTGTACGAAGGTCACCAGGGCCGCGACCACGCCCAGACCCAAGATGATGGCCTGCCACCAGGTCTCGGCGTCCGTCGCCACCAGCAGCACCCCCACGAGGGCGAGCAGCGGGAGGAACATGACGAGATTGAGTCCGCGCAGCCGTCCCCGCGTCCTCTCGGTGTGCTCGGACATCGTGTGTGACCCTACCCGGGCCGGCCTCACCGGTCCTCACCCGGCCGCGGAGTCGTCAGGCTGAGCGGCGGACCAGCCGGAGCGCTCGCCACGATGAGGGCCGTGGCCGTCCACATCAGCCACCGGCCGCTCTCCGACCACGACTCCACACCGTCAGGCATGAGACCGGCGCCGAGGTGGTGGAGGAAGAACGCCGCGCAGACCACGAGGAAGACGGTCATGGTGACCGTCAGCGGAACGCGTAGGGCTTCGGTGTCCATGGGTGGCTCTCCGGGAGAGAACAGCAGAGTCTGCCCAGTATTCTTCCGGTTCCGTGGTGGCACCAGTGACGCTGCGTCATATGTTCACCCAAGAAATGTCATGGCGAGGTCATGACATGGTCGCACTGCCCGGTGAGCGCGGCGGCTGCTGGAATCAACGGCATGTCCTCGACACCAGTCATAGACGTCGAACGTCTGAACCTCACCTACGGCGACTTCCACGCCGTGAAGGACCTGTCCTTCCAGGTACGGCCCGGAGAACTCTACGCGCTGCTCGGCACGAACGGGGCGGGGAAGACCTCGACCCTGGAGATCATCGAAGGCCACCGTACGGCCACCTCGGGCACCGTGCGGGTCTTCGGGAAGAGCCCGCGTGACCGGCAGGCCGTGCGGCCCAGGATGGGCATCATGCTGCAGGAAAGCGGATTCTCGCCGGACCTGACGGTGAGGGAATCGGTCCGGCTGATCGGAAAACTCACGCAGCGCACCGACCGGGTCGAACGCGTGCTCGGCATCATCGACCTCACCCGCAAGGCCGGCACCAAGGTGTCCCAGCTCTCCGGCGGCGAGAAACGGCGCCTGGACTTCGCCACCGCCGTGTACGGAACGCCTGAGCTGATCGTCCTGGACGAGCCCACCACCGGTTTGGACATCCAGTCCCGAGACGATCTGTGGGAGGTCGTGGACAAGCTGCGCGAAGACGGCTCCACCGTCGTTCTCACCACGCACTACCTGGAAGAGGCGCAGCAGCGCGCCGACCGCGTCGGCCTCATGCACAAGGGGACCTTCTACCGGGAGGGGACCGTCTCCGAACTGACGCGGATGCTGCCGGCCGCCATCCGCTTCTCCCTCGCGGCCCCCGCACCGGCGCTACCGCTGCAGGCCACGAGCGAAAGTGGCGGAACGTTCCTCATCGAGACCCTCAGCTTGCAGAAGGACCTGTACACCCTGCTCCGCTGGGCGCAGGACCACGCGGTGGAGCTGCGGGAACTCCAGGCCGGACCGACCCGGCTCGACGACGTCTTCCGTGCCCTCGGCAGCGACTAGAGCACTCCCGGAACTCTCCCAAGGAAAAGGACCTTCGCCATGCTCTCGATAGCTCTCAGCGAGCTGATCCAGATCTTCCGGAACCGGTTGGTTCTGGTCACCAGTCTCATCATGCCCGCGGTGGTCAGCGCGGTCTTCATCTACCAGCACGAAGGCTTCGCGGCCCTGGGCAGCCTCGGATACATCGCGGCGGTGGTCATGTTCACCATCGGAGCGTTCGGGCTCTACACCACCGCGGTCACCACCCTGGCCTCACGCCGGCAGAACCTCTTCCTCAAGCGGCTGCGCTCCACCGCGGCGAGCGACACCGCCATCCTCTCCGGGCTGCTCCTCCCGATCACCGTCATCTCGCTGGTCCAGGTGGCCGTGATCATGACCGTGCTGGCCGTGGTCACCGGCGAGCCGGACAATGCTCTCCTCCTGGCGGCGGCCGTCCTCTCAATGGTGATCATGATGCTCGGCCTGGGACTGGCCACGGCGGGAGTGACGAACTCCCCCGAACACGCCCAGGTGACCACGCTGCCCATCAGCCTCGGCGCCATCGCCGTGGTCAGCTGGGTGGGGATCACCGGCACCGAGGAACTCACCCTGCTCAAACGGCTGCTTCCGGGCGGCTCGGCCACCGAACTGGTCCTCAACGCCTGGAACGGCGGCGTTCCCGTCACGGACTCCCTGATTCTCCTGGTGCCCACGCTGGGCTGGGTCGTTGTCGCCGTCGCGCTGGCTTCCCGGATCTTCCGCTGGGAGCCGCGCCGATGACGACGCCCGGCGTACGTCATCCATGGGCGCGGCTAACGCAACCAACCGAAGGAGTTCACCACCATGTCGACTGACCATTCCGACCAACCGCGGCAGCCGGCCTCGGCCGGCACCACCTCTCCGGCACGCCCGGGCTGGCCCGAGATCGTGGTCGGCCTGCTCGCGATGGCGGCCGCCACGGCCGTGGCTCCGTTCTTCGGCCCGCTGGGGCTGGAGTTGGACGCGGTGGTGTACGGGCTGACCCTGGCCGCCTGGTCGGGCATCGTCTGCCTCATCGGCTTCGCCGCGGCCGCGCTGATCCGCATCCGCTCCTGGGGCGCCTTCGGCGTGCGCCGCACCACCTGGCGCTGGATGGGCATCGGCGCGGCCGCGGGCGTGGTCGCGTTCGTGCTCAAGGGCGTGGTGAACTATGCCGTCATCACCCTGATCTCGTTCGACGCCGATCCCCAAGGCCCGTACCACGACGCGGCCGGCGGCGGCGTGCTGCCCCTGATCCTGACCTTCGCCTTCCTGGCCGTCCTCACCCCCCTCGGCGAGGAGTTCCTCTTCCGCGGTGTCGTCACCAACGCCCTGCTGCGCTACGGGCCCGTCGTCGGCGTCCTGTCCAGCTCGGTGGTCTTCGCCCTCTTCCACGGCATCAACCTCGCCATGACCACGGCGCTCGTGGTGGGCATCATCGCCGCCGAGGTGATGCGCCGCAGCGGATCGATCTGGCCCGCGGTGGCCCTCCACGCCGTCCACAACATGGGCCTGCCGCTGTTCGTACTGATCACCGGAACCACCGGGCTCGGCTGATCGTCACGTTAAAGACCATGATCACGTGCCTTTGGCGCCACTTTTCGTTCCGATGTTCCAAGCGCCGCCAATTGCATCGGATGCGAACTCGCGACAGGTGGAGAATCTGCCCGGAGAGGGGAGCAATCACGCTGTGGACCTGCGTACTTGAGCAGGATTCTGGCCGCGACGATACCGGTCACGAGGGCCTTGCTGCGACCCGTGCAGGGGGCTGGCCTGGGACTCCGCCGACGACTCGCATAGGATGCGGTTTTCTCGCATCTGATGCGAGTCGCGGAGGGTGGTGAACCGGTGGGGTTCAACGGGTCGATACCGGGGGCGGCCGGGCTGCACCTGGTCGACGGGGTCGCGTTGCTGCGGCCGGAAGAACAGGTCTTCGCGGCGATGCTGACGGGGTTCGCCAACCAGCAGCTCGCGCGGAATCTGGCCCGGACGACCGTGGAGGGCCGAGAGAACACAATCAAGGCGTTCGCGGACTACGTGAACACCTACCCCTGGCACTGGACACCGGCGATGGTCGACGAGTGGCTCGGTGACCTGCGCTCGCTGCGGGACCTGAAGCGCTCCACGATCCGCTCGTACTCCGAGGCCGTGCGGGCGTTCTGCCACTTCATCACCGATCCGCTCTACGAGTGGACGGCGACCTGCGAAGAGCGGTTCGGTACCCACCCGGTGCAGGTCGTGCACGAGTGGAACACCGCCATGCACGTCCAGGACAACGAGGCGGACGCGAAGAAGCGCGCGTTCACCAAGGCCGAGCTGCACGCCTTCTTCGCGCACTGCGACGACGAGGTCGCCCGCATCCGGGCCTTCGGCCGCAAGGGCTGGCTGCCCGCCTTTCGCGACGCGACCCTGTTCAAGACCGCCTACGCTTTCGGACTGCGGCGCAACGAGACGCGGATGCTGGACGCCGCCGACTTCGGCCGCAACCCGCACGGCGGCGAGTTCGGCGTGTACGGCCGGTGCCAGGTCCGGTTCGGCAAGGCCAAGAAGGGCTCGCCGCCCAAGCGCCGCGGGGTGCTGACCGTGTTCGACTGGACTCCGGACGTCCTGGACGAGTGGTTCACCGAGGTCCACCCGCTGTTCGGCACCAACGACAACCCGGCGGCCTGGCCTTCCGAACGGGGCCTGCGGATCGGCTGCCAGCGGCTCAACTCCCGCTTCATCGCCTACCGCAAGGCCCTGGGCCTCGACGAGGGGCTGGACTTCCACTCCTTCCGCAGGTCCTACGTCACCCACCTCATCGAGGACGGCTGGGACCCGCGCTTCGTCCAGGAGCAAGTCGGCCACGAGCACGCCAGCACCACCTCGCTCTACACCTGCGTCTCCTCGGACTTCCGCACCCGCACCCTGCGGCGGCACCTGGATGCCACCATCGCCGCGGCCCTTGGGACCCAGACCGGGAGGCAGGCATGAAACGCAAGGTCGGCTACACGTGGCGGCTGCGTGAGGTCATGGCCCAGCACCAGATTTTCACCGCCACCGAACTGGTGCCACTGCTGCGCGAACGGGGCATCGACTTGTCCGCCTCCCAGGTCCACCGCCTGGTCTCCGGCACCCCGGAACGCCTGTCGTTGCAGGTCATGGCCGCGCTCTGCGACATCCTGTCCTGCACTCCGGCCGATCTGGTGGACACCACCGCCGAGAACGCCGGGGTCCGCAAGACCGCCACCGACAACCTGCCCGCACCGCCCGCGAACGTCGCGAAGCTGCGGCCCCGCGCGGCCCGCATCCTGCCCGACGCATGACCCGCACCTACGCCACCGGCGAGCAGTACGAACGCCGGTACGTGGCCGAGTGCTGCCGCTGCGGCCGCCGCAGGCACAAGGCCGGCACCTGGCCGGATGGATACGTCTGCCGCACCTGTTCGGACCGCGCCGTCCGGACACGGGGTACCTGTCCGGGATGCGGCCAGGACCGGGCCCTGCCTGGGCTCCGCCCCGGCGACGGAGTCCCGATCTGCACCACCTGCGCCGGCTTCTCCCGAACCTTCGACTGCTCACGCTGCGGCTTCGAGGGCAAGCTCCTGGGCGGGCGGCTGTGTGAGCGCTGCACGCTCAGCGACCGCCTCACCGCGCTCCTGGACGACGGCACCGGCCGCATCCGTCCCGCGCTGGTCCCGCTGTTCAACCTGCTGGTGGCGATGGAGAAGCCCGGCAGCGGACTGGCCTGGCTGGCCATGCGCCGCAGCCAACCGGCGAACGCCTCCCGATTGCTGCAACAGCTCGGCCTCGGCCAGATCTCGCTGACCCACGACGCCTTCCACGAGCTCCAGCCCTGGCGAACCGCCGCTCACCTGGAAGAACTCCTGATGACCAGCGGAGTCCTGCCTACGGTCGACAAGTACCTCTGCTCCTTCCAACGCTGGCTTCCCGGGCATCTGGCCAGCATCACCGACTCCGAGCACGTCAAAACGATCAGGCTCTTCGCGACCTGGCGCGTCCTCCCGCGGCTGCGGGCCCGCGCCGAGCGAAGCCACATCACACCCAGCGTCCGGAGGTTCGCCGCCGAACAGATCAAGTACGCGACCGCCTTCCTGCAATGGCTCGGCCAACGCAACAACAGCCTCGCGTCCTGCGGCCAGATCGACATCGACGCCTGGTGGGCCGAGAGCAGCGAACACGGCCGCACTTGCCTGAGGGCCTTTCTCAGCTGGGCCATGCAGACCCGTAACTGCCCACGCTCCCTGTCCATCCCCGCGATGAAGGTCTCCCGGCGGGCCGCACTGAGCGAAGACGAACGCCTCGACGCCCTTGGCCGACTGCTGACCGACACGGAGATTCCGATACGTCTGCGTGTCGCGGGGGTCATCGTGCTCCTCTATGCGCAGCCCGTGAGCCGCATCGTCCGGCTCAGCGTCGACGACGTGGTCCACGACGGCGACACCCTACTGTTACGGCTCGGTGAACCCGCCTCGCCCGTTCCCGCACCGGTCGCCGCTCTGCTGCTGGAGCACATAGCGAACCGCGACAACATGAACACCGCCACCAACCCCGCCTCCCGATGGCTCTTCCCGGGCCGCCGGGCAGGACAGCCAGCCCGCCCCGACCACCTGTCCGCGCTCCTGAACGAGGCCGGGATCCCGGCCTCCGCAGCACGTGGCGCCGCCATCCGCCAGCAGCTCCTCGAACTGCCCGCTCCCGTCGTTGCCGACGCTCTCGGCTACCACAACAAGACCACCAGCCGCCTCATCAGAGAGACCGGCGGGACATGGAGCCGATACGCCGCTGGCGATCACACAAGGTCACCGACAAGCCGGCCTCCTCGGGGAGCCGGCGACAGTTGACTACGAGAGCCCACAGCAGAAGGCCATTCTCTAGCGGAGACGGGCCAGCAAGTGGGCGTCCAGGAAGCCCCGCTCGGAGGCCGGGTCGTGGAGCAGCCGCGCGAATGTGGCGAACCCAGCCCCGGCCAGCAACTCGGCGAAGCGGTCCGCCGGCCAGCTATAGGCGGGTGTCACCTTGTGGTCGAAGCGGACCGGCTCGGGCGCGTCGGTTCCGAAGAACGAGACCAGGAGAAGGCCCCCCGGCGCCAGGACACGCGCCTGCTCGGCGAGCAGCGCGGGTAGTTCCCCAGGAGGGGTGTGAATCATCGAGTAGTGGGCCAGCACGCCGCCGAGCGCGCCGTCCTCAACTGGGAGTTCCTCCATCCGGGCCTCATCGAACTTCAGCGCCGGATGGGCCCGCCGAGCGTGGTCGACCATGGCCGGAGAGAGGTCGAGCCCGAAGGCATCCAGCCCCAGGTCGTGCAGCATGGCCGTCAGATGTCCGGGCCCGCAGCCGACATCCGCCACCCGCGAATTCCCCGTCCCACGCACCAACTCGGCGAAGGTGCCGATCATGTTCCGTGTGAACGGCTGCGTCTCCAGTCGGTTAGCGAACATCGACGCATATAACTCGACGACCCCGTCGTAGGCCGTCCTGGTCTCGTCCTGGTGCTTCGCCACGGGAAGGAAGTTAGCACCCCCCATTCTCAGCTGTTCTCCGGCCCGGTGCCGAATCCTGCGCCGTCGTATCGGACTCGCTCGGCTACCAGGACAAGGCCATCACCCGGTGGCGCGACAAGCCGCTGGCGACCACAGTCAGTCACCAGCTGACTGGACTCCCCGGGGAACTGGCGACAGTTGATTAGGCGATCACACCAGTATCACTATCGCCGCGTGCCGAAGGCGGCATGTCGGGTGACCGCGATCGCGGTGAGCGGGCTGTCGAAATCGTTCGGCGGTGAGGTGACGGCGGACGGCGGCCGCTTCTCCGTCCACGGTGCCTCCAGCGGCGAGGTCACGGCGATCGACCCCGTCCGGGCGCGACGGCACGGAGTCGAGGCGATCGGGATCGAGCAGCTCTTCGGTTTCGGGCCGAAGATGCGGCACTGGGCCGAGCAGGTGATGTCGGAGGCGGTGGCGGGCCGGATCCGGCCGATCATCGGGCAGACCTTCCCCCTGGAACGCGCCGCGGACGCGCACGCCGCGATCGAGTCGCGCGGCGCCCTGGGCAAGACCCTGCTCCTGATCTGACAGCGCCCCACAGTGTCCCCGTCGAGCCGCACACCACGATCAATCAGCCGGAACGACCGGACGGACCTCGTCTGTTCCATGGCTCGACGCGGACGCGGACTCCAACCCGGGCACGTACTTCCACAGACGACCGGCACGGTCCGAGAGCGCCCTGAAGCCTCGACTCTGATCCTGCTCCGCGGCTCCCAAACCAGGACGAACCCAAATTCAAGCTCATCACCCAGGGGCCGTACGGGTCACCGGAGGGCAAGGTGGTCACCCGGCTCGGCGGGCGGCGCTTCCAAGGGACAGGCACCTATTCTCCGAGGACAGAGGATTCAGGGATGGAGGATTGGACGACCCTCGGGTCGTTTACCGGCAGGCAAGTGGCTACGGGACCCTCTGCGACCTTGAAGTCCCACCCGCCCTCCGTATCGAAAGAGCCCGCGAAGGTCACCACCAAAGTCTGGCCGGACTTGATCCGGTCCCGGTGGAGAGTGAAAGAGAGCACGTCCGGTCTTGAATGCCACTCGGTCAGGGCCCTGTTCTCCTTCTCCGGCCAGTACCGGGCGCGTGGCTCCTTGCACATCTTTCCGGTCGGCAAGAGGTCCACCACCGTCGGTACGCCGAAGGCACGCAGATCCTCCTGCAGCCTCTTGTGGAAGTCCTTGATGTAGAACCTGTCCCTGAACTCGATGGTGATCGTGCCGTCAGGGTTCTTGATCACCGCGTAGGCGGGTACCGCGGATCCGATCAGTGTCGGCGCGACCAGGCTCGCCACGACGGCCATCACCGCCACGGCGCCGCCCAGCGCGAGTCGCCGGCCGCTCAGTCCTGGTAGTCCCGGCGTTCGAGCAAGCCCCCGCGCTGCTCGACCGGCGAGAGGGAACCGCGTCCATAGCGGCTTTCGGGTGGCTTCTTCAAGGAGCCGGAGTCGCTGGCGGGCCAGGGAGTCCGGCGGCTGGTGTTCCAGCTCTCTGATGAGGGTCTTCAGCTCATCCATCGATGTCCTCCTTCAACGGGTTGACGCCGCCCAGTGCGTCGCGCACCTTGCGACGGGCTCGGTTGAGCCGTGATTTGACCGTGCCTACCGGGATGTCGAGTGCCCGGGCCGCCTCCTCGTAGGTCATGTCGCTCCAGGCGACGAGGAGCAGCACGTCCCGGTCTCCTCGCGACAGCAGCGAGAGTGCGTGGAGCAGGGCCGGCCGTGACCCCTCGGCGGTGAGGTCGTGCGTGATCGCCTCCTCCGGCCCGTCGACGCTCTGGACGGGGTCCTGCCGTTCCAGCGCGCGGTAACGGCTGACCTCGGTCCTGCGGTACCGGGTGATGAGCTTCGTCGCGATTCCGAACAGCCACGGCCGGGCATCGCGGTAGGAGAGGTCGTAGGACCCACGCCTTCGAAACGCGATCAGGAACGTCTCTCCGACGAGATCCTCGGCGACTTCGGGGCCGAGCCGGAAGGAAACGTACCGGTAGAGCATCGTGCTGTAGCGGTCGAACAGGGCCGCGAACACCTCTGGATCGTCGAGGGAGCCCGCAATGGTCCCGGCGTCATCCACCGCGTCCAGCGTGTCAGTCACCATGGAGGACCTTGTCCGGTCATGAGAGCCCTTTCTACGATGTCGTCGGCTATGTCTTGCCACGACACCCTTCAGGTGTTCACGGATCGGCACCTCGACTCCCACGATGTCCGCCGCTCCTCTCGTGCGGTGCTCAAGAAGACAGGTCATCCCGGTTGGTGAAGTGGTTGGAGGCCGTGCCCGGAGGCACCGCCGCCTCCGCGTCGACGGCCCGGAAGGTCAACCCCCGCGCCGCTCCTGCGCGACGTCCTCGGGTACGCGGCCGGAGAAATCGCCGAACCGCTCGACACCTCGGTTCCGGCGGTCAACAGCGCGTTACAGCGGGAGCGGATCCGCCCGCCGCGGTGCACCGCGGCGATCTGGAGGCGGTGGTGGCCGGGCGAGGTGGAGCGGGAGGTACGGCGGGTGCACGAGCGGTGGCCCGCGAAGCCGGTCGCGTCCTAGACCTCCCCACGGGGGCGGAAGATCTTCCGTACGCCCGCCGCGATCCAGATCGTGGCCAGCGCGGCGTAGGTCACGAGGAGGGCCGGAGGGAAGACGGAGGTGACCACCGCGCCGAGGGCCGCCAGCGCGAGGAGGATCGCCCAGCCGTACAGGACGCGCCGCCCGGCCGGGGAACCGGTGTGGGCGGCCTCCTGGACGGGGGTGATCAGCGCCATGGTCGCCGCCCCGGCCAACCCGAGCCCCTCCTGACCGAGCCCGACACCCAGGCCGAGCAGGGGCGCGCCCACCCCCAACAGGCCCAGGCAGAGCATGGACACCCGGGCCGCGGCGCCCTCGAACAGCAGCCGGGTGGCCCTGGCCCTGGCCAGGCGGAGCGTGGTCCAGGACTCGGCGATCCACGCCGCCCAGTGCAGCAGCGCGATGATCACGAACACCAGGATGACCGGTGGCAGCGCGGGCAGCAGGAACACCAGCCTCCAGCCGCCCACGAACCGCCGCCGCAGCCGCGACAGCGTCCGGTGGACCGGATTGCGCTCCTTCAGCGCGAACACCAGATAGTCCCTGGCCGCTTCGAAGCCCGGATCCAGGCGGAGCACCTCGCGGAAGGACTCGGCGGCGGCCCTCGGGTCACCGGCGGCCAGCGCGGCGCGGCCGTGGGCCCAGTGCGCCCGCGTGCTCTCCGGGTCGTTGCCCACGGCCTGGGCGGCGGCGGCCCTGGCCTGCTCGTGCCGGCCGAGCATGGTCAGCGCGATCGCCAGCAGGGCGGCCAGGTCGGCGTCCTGAGGCTCCAGCCCGAGGCCGCGGCCGGCGCACTCGGCCATCTGGGCCCAGTTGCGCCGCATCATGTGCACGCGCGCCAGCAGCTCCCAGGAAGGGGCGTACTCGGGCTGGAGGGCGAGGCCGGCGGCGGTCGCGCGGGCGGCCTCCTCGATCAGCCCCGCCCGGTAGTGCACCTGGCCGGACAGGTAGTGCGGCATCCAGTCGTCGGGCGCGAGCCCCACCGCTTCGCGCGACTCCTCCAGTGCCTCGCCCGTACGGCCCTGCTGGACCAGCGCCAAGCCCAGCAGCGCGTGCGCGCCGACGTGCTGGGGCTGCTCGGTGAGGACGCCGCGCAGCTCGCGCTCGGCGTCCACGGGGCGGCTCATCTGCAGTAACAGCCGTGCCCGCGCCAATGGGTCGCCTGTCTTCACCATTTGCGCTGGATCCAGGGCATGAGCTCGTCCCAGGCGCCCGACTCGTTGGCGTGCATCACGTAGTTGCGCGCGGTGGCCATCCACTCGCGCACCGCCGTGGGCCTGGCCGCCTTGGCCGCGGCCAGCAGGTCGCGGGTGGACAGCGGGATCGTCCGGCCCGCGCGGATCGACTCATGCAGCTTGACCTCGACCGCCCGGTCCACCAGGCCCTTGAGGTCGGCGCCGACGAACTGGTCGGTGACCTTGGCCACCGCGCCGAAGTCGACCTCCTCCAGCGGCTTGTCGCGGCACAGGATGCGCAGGATCGCCGCGCGCGCCTCCGCGTCCGGCGGCGGTACGAAGACGAGCTGGTCGAACCGGCCCGGACGGCGGAACGCCACGTCGATGTACCAGGGCGCGTTCGTGGCGGCGAGCACCAGGACGCCCTCGTTCGCGCTCTGGTCGACACCGTCCAGCTCCGACAGGAACTGGTTGACAAGCTGCCGGCTGTGCGTTTGCCGCATGTCGGAGCGGCGCGCTGCCAGCGCGTCCACCTCGTCGAAGAACAGCACGCAGGGCCGGTGGCGGCGGGCCAGGTCGAACGTGGCGCGCAGATTCCGCTCGCTGGAGCCGACGTACATGTCGAGGATGTCGGCCAGCCCGACGCTCACGAACGCCGCGCCGAGCTCGCCGGCGGCGGCCCTGGCCAGGTGCGTCTTCCCGACTCCCGGCGGCCCGTACAGCAGGACGCCGCCGCCGGCGCGCTTGCCGAAGGCGGCGAACAGCTCGGGCTGCTGGACGGGCAGCAGCAGCTTGACCCGGAGCGCCTCCTTGACCTCGTCCATCCCGGCGACGTCGGCGAAACTGGCGGCCGACCGCTCGACCTCCGCGGTGGACTGCTCGTGGGTGGCCGAGGAAGGCCCCATGTACGCGGTCCCGGCGGGCTGGGGCGGCGCGGGCGACGCGGGTGGCGCGGGTGGCGCGGTGTCGGCAGGCAGCGGGATCACCAGGCGGGCCGCCAGGTCGGCGTCCGCGACGGACGGGTCACGCGAGACCGCCTCGTGGTAGCGGTAGGCCGCCTTGTGCACGCTCCCCTCGCCCAGCAGGGCACGGGCCGCCAGCACCCCCACGCGCGGCGGGTATCCGTCCACGGCGAGCAGCGGCTCCAGCGCGGACAGCGCCTCCCCGTGCGAGCTCTGCCGGACGAATGCCTCGGCCAGCCCGGCCGTGATGTCCGGATCCTTGGGCGCGAGCACGAGCGCGGCGCGGAACTCGGCCTCCGCGTCGGCCAGATACCCGTTGTTCAGTAGCTGCTCGGCCAGGTGCCGGCGCAGGGGCAGGTTGTCCGGGGAGAGGCGAGCGGCCTCGCCTAGCGCCTTCAAACCGGGGTCGTTGACCACGTTGCCCGATCCCTTCTGTTGCGATATCGGTGGTTCGGAACTAGTCAAACTACCGAAATCGGACTCAGGCGGTGGTCTGGACGTCAGCTTTTGTCGCGCGTACCACCGCTCAGTACCTGGTCGGTGCGGGCCGCCGGCTCCACGTCCTTGGGGCATCGATATGGGTATAGCCCTTTTCGGCCTGCCTGGCCCGGGTGTACGCGACAGGCGCCTCATAGGCGACACCGGTCAGTACGCAACGGGCTGTCCGGCCAGTTCGGCGTCGACACCCACCGCCTCGCTCTCCTCGATCAGGTGTGCCATCGCCCGCGCGTCGGTCTCCAGGGCCGACACCTCGGCCGGGAAGGAACACAAAGGTCGACTCGATCGCGGCCAGGGTCCGGCCTTTGCTTTCGGCGTTCCAGCGATCGGCGAACTGTTGGTCGGTGTGATGCGTCCTGTGCGACCCTGATCCCCATGATCTGGGTGACGGTGTACCGCTTGATGCTGATCCTGGCTGCGGTGGTCGGCCTGATCCATACCTGGATGGCCCTCGGCAGCCCGCTGAACCCGCTCGTGCTCTTCACCGTGCAGAGCAATCTGCTGCTCACGGGGTTCTATTCCTGGCAGGTGGTCAGCAGGCGGCGCCCTCCTGCTGAGCTTAAGGGGGCGGTGACGCTCTACATCGTGATCACTGGGCTGGTCTGGCACTTTCTGCGCATGCGCGGAGCCAGCCCCCTCGAGCACCTCTCCCTTCACGGTCACGGTCTGGGCAACTTCCTTCTCCACTACGTGACGCCCGTCATGGCCGTGATCGACTGGCTGTTCTTCGATCGGATCGCTTCTCGGCCGAAATGGGCGGCCGCTCTCACCTGGCTGGTCTATCCGATGGCCTATCTGACCTTTGCCCTGGTCAGAGGTGCCCTGCTGCCTCCAGATGCGTGGAAGCGGTATCCCTATCCGTTTCTGGATGTGGACACATTCGGGTACGGCGGGGTGGCGCTCATGGCGCTGGCGCTGGCCGTCTGCTTCGTACTGCTCGGCTATGGGTTGATCGCCCTGCACCGCTTGGTCAACCATGCCGGTCGTACGGCCACAGTCTCCATATCTTCATCCCCCGGAAACCCCTGAAACGACAATCCGTCTCTCGCCCCACAGCGCAAGGGGCTACGACGGCGAGAAGAAGTACCAAATAAGAACTCCTAACAGAATGAGGCTGGCCGAGTCCGCGAACATGATCGGTCGTTGAACCGGATGTGAGGAAGGGCGAGCGGCCACCGTAGACCGTGCCCGATGGGCTCTGGCAACGCATCGAGCCGTTGCTTCCGACTGCTTCCGACTGCTTCCGA
Organism: Streptosporangium sp. NBC_01469; assembly: GCF_036227305.1. Lineage (NCBI taxonomy): Bacteria > Bacillati > Actinomycetota > Actinomycetes > Streptosporangiales > Streptosporangiaceae > Streptosporangium > Streptosporangium sp. NBC_01469. Next base: position 497,506 of record NZ_CP109465.1, read on the forward strand.
CGATCGGACGCCGCTACCGCGACCCCGAGCGCAAGTGGATCGACGATCGTCAAGCATTGTGCGGGATCTTGTCCGTGCTCTACACCGCGATCCCGTGGGAGTTCTTGTCCCAGGAACCGGGCTTCGGCTCGGGCGTGCATCGGTGAGCGGTGGAACAGACGCTCGCCCCGCCGCACTGGTTTCGCCGGTTACGCATCCGCTGGGAGATCCGCGACGACATCCACGAAGCCTTCATGATCCCGGCCTCCGCCATCATCTGCCGGCGCCGCCTCAACCACTGACCACATTCTGTTAGGAGTTCTAAGCGAGCAGGGCTCCGACCTGGGATCGGATACCAAGATTAATCTCATCGCCAACCCCGTTTCAGAGGTCGAGGTGCGGCCGTAGCCGGGCCAGAGCCCTCTCGGTCCGTGACTCGGCCGCGAGGGCCGCCGCGAGCAGGATCCGGGCCTTGGGCGCGCGCAACGATCCGGCGAACACGGCGCCCGCCTCGGCGAGGTCGACGCCACCGCCCACACCGTACACCGGGGTCACCGGTCCCTGCCGACAGCGGGAGGTGACGAGTACGGCGATGCCGTCGGCGACGCATGAGCGGATCTCGCGGAGCACCCCGGGAGTGGGATTCCCCGCGCCCATCGCCTCCAGGACGAGGCCGCGGGCGCCCGCGGCCCTGCACGCCGCGACCTGCACACCGTCAGCGTCCAGGTAGACCGGCACGATGTCCACCCGTGCCGCCAAGTCGCCCAGTTCGGTCAGGTCGAATCCGCAGGGCCGCACGGGGCGGGCGGAGACCCGGACCCGGTCGCCGAAGACCTCGCCGATCGGCCCGTGGCCGGGGGAGGCGAACGCCTCCGGCGAGAGGGTGTGTGCCTTGGTCGCGTGCCGTGCGGAATGGATGAGCCCAGTCATGGTGATGAGCGCGCCGAGTCCGCGCGCCGCTGGGTCGGCGGCCACCCGTACGGCGTCGGCGATGTTGCGCGGGCCGTCCCCGTCCGGTTCGGCCGCGTGCCGCTGGGCGCCGGTGAACACCACGGTGTGCTCCGGGGAAAGGAGCAGATCGAGCAGGTAGGCGGTCTCCTCCATGGTGTCGGTGCCGTGGGTGACGACGACGCCGTCCACGGTGGGGTCACGGAGCTCGGCGAGTACCTGTCCGGCGAGGCGCAGCACGTCGGCACGGGTGAGGTTGAAGCTGTGCGCGAGCATCACTTCGCGGATCTCGGTTGTCACGACCGGTCCGGCTCCGATGACCAGTTCGGAGCCGGGGACCGTTACGCTGACCCCGCCCCGGCGGTCTGGGCGGGAGGCGATCGTGCCGCCGGTGGTCAGGACGCGGATTCGCGCGCTCACCGGGGCGACACCGCTTCACGCATCACGTCCTGGACCCCCGCCGACTTCCTTCGGCCCCGAATGGCGAACAGGTAGTACAGCCCGCCCGCCACCAGGCTTCCCGACAGCCAGGAGAAGTCGGTGTCGCCCAGCGCCCGCGCGATCGGTCCCTGTGTCGCCGGGACGGTTCCGAACTGCCAGCTCCACGCGGCAACCAGTCCCAGGCCCAGGCTGATGAGCGCTCTGTGGTTCACCGGGCCGTAGGGCGAGGCGTCGTCGCGGTACAGCGACGGCACGTCCGCTCTGCCCCGGCGTAGGATGAAGAAGTCCACCAGCACGATGCTCGCCCACGGGCTGATCCATACCAGGATTGAGACCATCCACTGGTCGAAGGCATGGGCGAAGCTGTCGGCCTGGACGAACACCAACAGCACAGCCGATGCCACCGTGCCGGCGATGAGGGTCACCTTCCATCGTTTGACGCGTACGCCGATCGACAGTGCGGCCAGGGAGCAGGAGTACAGGTTCAGGATGTTGGTGGCGACCGGCCCGTGCATGATCAGCATCAGGACGGGGATCGCCATCACGCCGAACGCGTCGATCACCAGGCCGGAGGGGTCGGTGCCGCTACCCGCGCTGGCGAGGCACGCGCCGAGCGCGGCCAGCCACACCGTCGGCACGTACGTGCCGAGCGCGGTCGACCAGAACACGGATTTGTCGGAGGCTCGGACCTTGATGAAGCGGCTGTAGTCCGCGGAGTACGGCAGCCAGCTGATGCCCCAGCCGATGCCGATGGCGGTGAGGAGCTGGGTGATGGCGGTGATTTTGGCCGCAGGGGTGGTCGCGGTGGCGGCGGTCCAGTTCGGATCGGACTGGCCTAGCGTGAGCACCGTCATGATCATCATGACCAGTACAGTGATTGGCACCGTGTACTTCTCGAAGGTGCGAATGGCGTAGAAGCCGTACAGCGCGAGTCCCAGCTGAGCCGCCATGATGACCGCGGCCACCAGATATTTCAGACCGGTGCCGCCGTGGATGCCCATCTGGCCGAGGACCGCCAGCACCAGATCGAGCACGACCCAGGTGTTGACGCCGACCCAGCCCATGGTCAGCAGGCCCTGCACGACCCCGGGCACGATCGCACCCCTGCGGCCGAACGGTGCGCGGCTCAGCACCATCTGGTTCACGCCGGTGCGGTGGCCCATGACATTGAACAGTCCGAAGATCGCGCACCCGGCGAGGTTGCCGATGGCGATCACAGCCAGGGTCTCCAGCAGGCTCAGGCCGAGCGTGACGCCGAGCGCCCCGAGCACCCAGTTGATCGGCGCGATGTTGGCCCCCGACCAGATCCAGAACTGCTGCCACGGCGTGGAGTCGCGGGCCTCCTGGGGAATGGGCTCGATGCCATGCTCGTCGAAGCGGGACGTGCCCTGCACCGCGCTTCCGGCAAGATCATTGGCTGACATGGGGCTTCCTAAAAGTGTGAGGCGGTCCGGGAGGACCGGATGCGGCTGATGAGTGGTTGCCGTCGATGGCTCGGAAGGAATGGCCGCCCGGTCCGGGACGCTCCGACTGCTGATTGAGAACTGCGGTCATCGCTGGTTGAGGACCTGTCGGCGGAGTGTTCCTTGGGCCACGGAAATGCTGGTCACGGTGGAACGGAGCCATGGGCTTGAGTTCGTCTCACGCGCGGATATGGGTCGGCCTCGATGCCGGCAAGGGGCATCACTGGGCGGTGGCGGTCGACGACAACGGTGAGACGCTGTTCCCGACGAAGGTGATCAACGATGAGTCGCAGATCCTCTGGCCCTGGACGAGCGGATCAAGGACAACGACCGGGAGATCCGCGAGACCTTCCGCTCCGACGAGCGCGCCGAGAGCATCGAGTCGATGCTTTGTATGGGCCCGATCCCGGGTGCCGAGTTCGTCGCCATCGTCGGCGACCTGTCCGGCTACCGCGATGCCGGACGTCTCGCCTCCCACGCCGGCTTGGCCCCGGTGCTCCGGGACTCCGGCCGCCGGACCCGCAATTACCACCGGCTCAAGCGCTACAACCGACGCTTGCGGCACATCTTCTACCTGGCAGCCCAGACCGCGATGATGAGGCCCGGCCCCTCGCGGGATTCCTACCTCAAGAAGCGATCCGAGGGGCTGCCGCATACCCAGGCTCTGCTTGCGCTCGCCCGCCGCCGAGTCGATGTGCTGTGGGCCATGCTGCGTGGCAAGAGGATGTTCACCTCCACCCCGCCGGTCACGCAGGCGTCTTGACACGATCATTGAGATTCCTTCCCTTGTGATGCGCACCACATAAGCACTCGCGGTGACTAAATAGGGAGTGGATGAATCTATAGATATTCAGCAAAATGCTGGATAGATTTACAGGATGTTCACACTCGGCGCCCTCGTGCGGACCCTCTCCCTGGAGCTGCGAGTACTCGTTTCCGGCCCGCCCGGAGCGATGGAGGCGGAGGCGACATGGATTCACACCACCGAACTGCCCGACCCCTCCAACTACGTGCGCGAGCGTGAGCTCGTGCTGACCAACGGCCTGTGGATCGGCCAGGTGACGCCGGCGGAGTTCGTGGCGAGCATGAAGCGGGCGGGAGCCGCAGGAATCATGTTCGGCCTACTCGCGACCACCCCGGCGACGCCGCGGGAGCTGGTGGACGCCTGCCGGGAGGCGGACCTGCCGCTGCTGGAGATCTCGCCAAGGGTGCCGTTCACCGCCGTCTCCGAGATGGTCGCCGCCATGTACGCCGAGGAGCGCCAGAGCGTGCTGGTCGGCATGGTGCGCAGGGGCGACGCACTGGCCAGGGCGATCTCGCGCGGTGCCGGCGCCTCCGGTGTGCTCCAGGTACTCAGACGCGATCATGATTTGCCGCTCGCGGTGGTCGACCGGATGGGCCGGCTGCTCGCGGAGGCCGGAGCCCGTCTCGATACCGAGCAGCTTCAGGCGGTGGCCAGAGGACTGGCCCGCCGGCCACCGGCGTTGGAGCTGGAGCTGGGGCCCGCCAATCGTGCCACTCTGTTCCTGGTGGGAGCGGTCGGCGATGTCGACGCCGCGCTGATCTGCCTTCGCCCGGTCAGCGCTCTCGATCGGATCGAGCAGGACGCACTGGAGCAGGCGGCTCGCTTCCTCAGCCTTGAGGTGGCCAAGCAGCAGGCGGTGCAGGCAATCGAGCTGCGTTTCGCCAGCGAACTGCTGGAAATGGTGCTCTCCGGCGGGCGGCGGGCGGCCGAGGTCCCTGGCAGGCTGCAAGCGTTCGGCGTGGACGCCGGAGGCCCGCTGGCCGTGTGCGCGATCGCCTTCGCCGAGGGCGAGGCGGCCACGCTGCCCGGTCTCGCCGAGGTGGTCGGGGAGTTCTTCGTGACCGAGGGGATTTCGGTCGTCGTGGCGGGCGGTACCCAGGACGTGGTGACGGTGCTGTCCTGGCGATACCCGGAAGACGGGCTGGCGTCACTGACGGAGCGGCTGGCCGAGACCGTGGCGCGACGATTCCCCGGCCGCCGCCCCGTGGTGGGTCTCGGCGGCGTCGCCGCCGACTCCGCCGGTCTGCGAGAACCCCTGATGCGGTCCCGGGAGACGTGCCGGGTGCTGCGCCGCAGCCGCAGCGGGGCCGTGGTGCGGACCTTCGCCGAGCTGGGCACGCACCGGTTGCTTCTCGGACTGCAGGACGCAGGAGCGCTGCGCGGCTTCGCCGACGTCGTGCTCGTGCCGATACGCGAGCACGACGCCAGGCGCGGCGGGGAGTTGGAGGCGACGTTGCGTGCCTTTCTGGACTACGACGGGCACTGGGCCGCGACCGCTGCCTCCCTGCACATCCACGTCAACACGCTGCGGAACCGGCTGACCAAGATCATCGAATTGACCGGCCGGGACGTGAGCCGTACCGAGGATCGGGTGGATCTGTTCCTCGCCCTTGAAGCCGACGCGATGGGCTGACCCCGACGGGAGGGTCCATGAGCGGGCTCCCGTTGATGCTATGCGGGATAGACCTCTGGATCCACCGCCGGCGCCCGGTGCGGGCGCGTGGCAACCCCCGGGTCGGCCGCTGCCGCCTCGGCGACGTCGCGGCAGCGAGCGAACCGCACGTCCCCGCACGTGAGCGCGTACTCGATGAACCGGCGCAGCGCCTGAGCCCGGCCGGGACGGCCCGACAGGAAGGGGTGCACGCACAGGTTGAACAGGCACCGGTAGTACCGCATGCCGTCCAGCTCCGCCCGCCACAACTCCAGCACCTTCGTCGGCGACTCGATGACCGACCCGATGTGCGGCGCGGGAAGGTAGGCGTACTGCTCCCAGTCGTCCAGCGACCAGTGCACGGGCAGCTCGACGATCTCGCCGGATCCGGCGGAGATCCGATATGGCCGGTCGTCGCCCATCAGCGACGAGTCGTAGAGCAACCCGTACTCGGCGACGAGTCCGGCGGTCTGCCAGGTCGCCTCCCACAGTGCCGCCCGGTGCCCGGCGATCTCGATGCCCTGGTCGGTGAACACCTCAAGCGCCCGCACGAAGTCCGCCCGCTCCTCCTGCGGGGTCATCGACGTAGGCGGCCGGTGACTGTATGAATGGTGCGCCACCTCGTGTCCCCGCTCGACGATCGACCCCGCCAGGCCCGGACGATGCTCGGCCACCCAGCCCGGCACGAAGAACGTCGCGGGGACCCCGAGCTCGTCGAGCAGGTCCAGAATGCGGGGCAGCCCCACATCCGGCCCGTAGGCCTGATGCGACATCGTGCTCGCGTGCCGGGCGTAGTCGCGGCCCTGCGCGAGGATCGGCGTCTCCGCATCCACGTCGAAGGTCAACGTCACGACGGCGGCGGCCCCGCCGTGCCAGGTCTCGCTCATGTCCACCATCATGCTCGCGGACTCAGACCCCGGCCCCGAACCCCTGCCGCCCGCCACCGGCGCGCGTTGTCCAGCGTCGCCATGGGCTGCAACATCATGTGGTCGAAGTCCTCCAGCGCCGCCCCCTCGGCCAGGCGACGGGGAAGGTCAGGGTTGGCCAGCGCCCACCGGCCGACCGACAGGACATCCGCGTGCCCGTCGGCCAGCACCTGAGCCGCCTGCGCCGGCTCGTGCATACCGCCGTTGGCGATCACCGGAAGGCCGCTCACCCGGCGGGCCAGGCCGGTGATCGTGACACCGCCCTCCAGCCTCGCGGTCTCAATCCAGTCCCGGCCCTCGCTGGCGATGTGCAGATAGGTCACGCCCGCGTCGGCCAGCGCCGTGAAGATGACCCCCGCATCGTGAGCGCTCCCAGGCCACCGGTAAGTGAAGTCGTTGACCTTGGTCTGGGACAACCGGATCCCGACGCAGAAGGACGACCCCACCTCCGCGCGGATGGCCGCCACCACCTCCGCGGCCAGGCGGACCCGATTGGCGATCGGACCGCCGTAGGAATCGTCGCGCCGGTTGGTGTAGTCGGTGAGGAACTGGTCCAGCAGATAGCCGTTGGCCCCATGCACCTCGACCCCGTCGAACCCGGCCTCGCGCGCGTTCACCGCCGAGGCCACGAAGCCGCGCACAGCCTCCTCGATATCGGCCGGGTTCATCTCCCGAGGCGTCGCCCACCTTCCGTGACCGCCGTACTCGGGCATCTTCTCCCCGAGCGGTGGCACGGCGGACGGGCCTGCGGTGTCCTCCCGGTAGTGGCTGCCCTGAGACAGCGCACCCGCATGCATGAGCTGCAGCACGATGGGCGACCCCGCGGCGTGTACCCGGTCGGTGGTCTCCCGCCAGGCCGCCACGTGCGCCTCCGACACGATTCCCGGCTGGTTGAGATACCCCTGGCTGTAGACGGTGTCGGTGTAGGTGCCCTCGGTGATCACCAGCCCGAACCCGCCGCGGGCGAGCTCGGCGTAGTAGTCGGCCATCTTGTGGGTCGGGGTGCCGTCCGGGGTGGCCGAGACCCTGGTCATGGGCGAGACCGCGAGCCGGTTGGCCAGCTCCAGATCCCCGATCCGTCCCGGCTCCAGCGACGGGTGCCTCACACCGGGGGTGGAAATGCTCATGATGTCCTTACTCCTTGAACTTCGTGACGGCCGGGGTGTTCCCGGTGGGCAGCACGTTGACTGCCAGCGACGTCGGGCCGCTCCCGTTGATCTCGATCAGGTCCTGGGGGCATGCGGAGACCACCACCACACAGTCCATGGCCGCCTCGAAGGTGATCGCGTCGCCCGGTCGGCTGGTGGCGGGCAGCCAGCGCAGCTCTCCCGACTCCCGCACCGGGATTCGCATGAACACGTTGACCGGCTGGGGGGTGAAAGCGACGGCCAGGTCCAGCGAGGCAAGGGATCGGCGCAGGTTCTCCGCACACGAGGCGTGAGCCCCCTGTACGCCGAGCGCGGCGTAACGCATCGGATCGCAGGCGGCGATCAGCATGTCGTGCCAGCCCGGGGAGGTGTCGGAGACCAGGGTCAGGATGGGGCGGCGGCGATCGGTGACGAACTGCTCGCCGACCGCCGGGAACAGGCGGCTCGTATGACTGCGCGTGTGCGAGGCACTGAGATGCTCGGTCACGTCGTCGGCGCCGAAGGCGAACAGATCACCCACCTGCCCGCCTTCGAGGTCGACCACGCGCACCCGCTGTCCGGCGGCCACCGTGACCGCGCGCCCCTCGCGAGCGGGCACGGCCACTCGTTTCTCAACCGTTGTCGACTCCATGCTCAGCAGCAAACCACCGGACCGGCCGGACCGGCCATAGAGCTTCCCACCACATTCAGGAGAAACGATGGAGATATCTCTAGAAGGAAACCAGTCGTAGAGGAGGAGGGTGTCTTAGAACTCCTAACAGAATGTGGTCAGTGGTTGAGGCGGCGCCGGCAGATGATGGCGGAGGCCGGGATCATGAAGGCTTCGTGGATGTCGTCGCGGATCTCCCAGCGGATGCGTAACCGGCGAAACCAGTGCGGCGGGGCGAGCGTCTGTTCCACCGCTCACCGATGCACGCCCGAGCCGAAGCCCGGTTCCTGGGACAAGAACTCCCACGGGATCGCGGTGTAGAGCACGGACAAGATCCCGCACAATGCTTAACGATCGTCGATCCACTTGCGCTCGGGGTCGCGGTAGCGGCGTCCGATCGTCGGAAGCAGTCGGAAGCAGTCGGAAGCAACGGCTCGATGCGTTGCCAGAGCCCATCGGGCACGGTCTACGGTGGCCGCTCGCCCTTCCTCACATCCGGTTCAACGACCGATCATGTTCGCGGACTCGGCCAGCCTCTCAGAGCGTCGAGGATCTCACCGCGCTGCTGATCTCGGCGGAGAAACGCTGAGGTCGAGACGGTTACCGCTCCCGGACTGCGTAGGTCAGGTGGGTCACCCGCTGCGTCGGCTCCGCGCGGACCGGCTCCAGGGCCACGCGGCCCGCGTCCACGCCCTCGAACAGGCGGATTCCGGAGCCGAACAGCACGGGTGAGAGCGCGATCGAGAACTCGTCGATCAGGCCGGCGTTCACGTACTCCAGGATCGTCGCGCCGCCGCCCGCGACGCGGACGTCTCGGTCGCCGGCGGCCTCGCGGGCCTGGTCGAGCGCGGTCTCGATGCCGTCGTTGACGAAGTGGAAGGTGGTCCCACCCGGCCGCTCCCAGGGGTCGCGCTTCTCGTGCGTCACGACGAAGACCGGCGTGTGGAACGGCGCCTCCTCCGGCCACGCCTGCTCGCCGGCGTCGAACATGCGCTTGCCCATCACGCTCGCGCCGGTGCGCTCGAACGTCTCCCGCGCGATGTCGTTGTCGCGCCCTTCCTCGCCGCCTTCGCCGAGCTTCAGGTTCTCCCGGAAGAACCGCTGCGGGAATATCCACTGCTGCAGTTCCATCCACTGCGCCGCCCAGCGCTGGAGCCGCGGGTCGTCCTGCCGCTCAGCCGAGATGAACCCCTCCAGCGACTCCGGCGCGATGAAGCCGTCCAGCGACATGGACACGCTGAAGAACACCTTTCCGGCCATCAGTCCTCAGCTCCCTTCCGAACGATCTCGGTGACGTAGGCAGCCAGGTTGCCCAGGGTCTGCCGGCCGCCCTCGATCGCGTGGTACTTCTCGACCGCCTCGTCGTGCAGCTCCTTGGTGGGGAACACCGTGCGCATCTCGATCCGGGTCGCCGCGCCGTCGGGCGCGAACGTGAGGACCGACTCGAAGGCGTTCGGGTCGCCGCGGGACTCACCGTGCAGCAGCGCGATCCGCTCCGGCGGGGCGATCTCGGTCCAGGAGATCCACTCCTGGTAGTCCGTCCCGTCCGGGCCGTGCATCACGAAGTCCCACTCCCCGCCGACGCGGAACTCGAACGCCCGCGTGGTGGTGGTGAACCCCTCCGGTCCCCACCATCGCGACAGGTGCCGGACTTCGGTGAACGCTTCGAACACCAGCTCCCGTGGGGCACTGATGACCCGGGAGATCACGATCTCGCGGTCGGCCGTCGCTGACTGCGCCGGCGCGTCCCGTCCTGTCACTTCCATCGGTCACTCCTCCTGTCTTGCCTGCTTGAGGTCCTGCACGTACGCGTCCAGCCGGTCGAAGCTCTCGTTCCAGAACCGCTCGAACCCGCCGGTCCACTCGTGGATCGGTCGCAGCCCGCGGGCGTCAAGGCCGTACAGGCGCTGCTTGCCTGCCTTGCGGTCCCGCACCAGCCCGACCTCCCGGAGCACCCGCAGGTGTTTGGACGCCCCCGGCTGGGTCATCCCCAGCTCCTGGGCCAACTCGGTCACCGGCCGCTCACCCGCCCGCAGCAGCGCCAGGATCTCCCGGCGCTGCGGCTCGGCGATCGCGTTGAAAACGTCCGACGTCGTCGCTGCTCGTGCCATGGGCGCCATCATATGCCCATATCGGTATGCGTCAAGCCGGAGGAATCAGGCGGGTCTTGTCAGATGATGATCGTGACCCTTGTCAGCGGCCACGGAAAGCCGAATGCCGTCAGATGCCGTCTGAGGATCTCGGCCGCGCCCTCGTGCCAGTGGGGTCGCTGACTTTTTGGCTGACTCCGCTCAGCCCTCTACGGATTGGTTCTCCCTGTCGGCCACGAAGATTTCGCGCCGCGGCAGCTCGGTAGCCTGCCGTTGTGGATCACATGGAGCGTGTCGCCGGGGCGGTCGTCGGCTCGGCGGTGGGCGATGCTCTGGGCGCCCCTTTCGAGTTCGGCTCACCGGGCGCGTTCTCCACTCGCTTTCCGACACCTGACGCCGGAGTCGAGATGTGCGGGGGCGGCGGCTGGGACACCGGGGAGGCCACCGACGACACACAGATGGCCATCCATGTGGCCGAGTCTCTGCTGGAGTACGGCGGCCTGAACCTGCCCGACATCTTCACCCGCTTCCAACGCTGGGCGGCCGACGACCCCAAGGACATCGGACCGCGGACCGAGGACGTTCTGACCCGCGGCCTGCCCTGGGACCAGGCCGCCACCGCTCACTACCGCACCAGCCACCGCGCCGCAGGAAACGGCTCACTGATGCGGGCCACCCCCTCTGCGGTCTACTTCGCCGCCGACGGGCGGCAGGCCACCATGGACGCCGCCCGCCGCATCGCCGCTCTCACCCACGGCGACCCCGCAGCCTGGGAAGGCACGGCGATCTTTCACGACCTGGTGCGCCTCGCCCTAAGCGGCGCGGACCCCTTGAAGGAGCTCTCGCAGACCCTCGCCGCCGTCCATCCCCATTTCCCCGGCTCCCGGGCGTCATCTCCGCTCCCCGGGGGTGTTGGGGCAGGTCGAGAGCGGGTTCGGGCGGACGTGGCTCCCGGCCGCTTGACCTCGATCGGGGTTGAGGTTGGAGACTGCTCCGCGCCGGTGTCGGACAGTCAGGTATGGGAGAGCGGCTGACATGCGAGTTGTAAGGGTCACGCGTTTCGGAGGTCCCGAGGTGCTGGTTCCGGGCGAGGCGCCGGAGCCGGTCGCCGGACCCGGCCAGGTGGTGGTCGACGTATCCGTCGCGGGCATCACGTTCGTCGAGACGCAGATCCGGCGTGGCGTCGACAAGTGGCACGACAGGCCCGAGCTGCCGTACGTGCCGGGCGCTACGGTGGCCGGCCGGGTGAGCTCGCTCGGGGAGAACGTGGATCCGGACTGGTCCGGACGACGCGTCATCGCCGGCACCGGGGAGAGCGGTGGCTTCGCCGAACGTGCTGTGGCCGCCGTGGAGGACCTGATCCCGGTGCCGGAAGGGCTGGGACTGCCCGAGGCCGTCGCCCTGCACACCGACGGCAGCACCGCGTTGGGCCTGGTCGAGGGAGCCCGGATTCTTCCCGGGGAGTGGGTGCTGGTCGAGGCGGCGGGCGGCGGTGTCGGCAGCCTGCTGGTGCAACTGGCCCAGGCGGCCGGCGCCAGGGTCGTCGGGGCCGCGCGCGGTGCGCGGAAGCTGGACCTGGTTCGCGACCTGGGCGCGGAGGCCGCGGTCGACTACTCCGATCCCGACTGGGCGAGCCGGGTACGCGAGGCGACCGGCGGTGCGGGCCCCGACGTGGTGTTCGACGGGGTCGGTGGGGAGATCGGCCGGGCCGCGTTCGAGGTGACGGCGGACGGCGGCCGCTTCTCCGTCCACGGTGCCTCCAGCGGCGAGGTCACGGCGATCGACCCCGTCCGGGCGCGGCGGCGCGGGGTCGAGGTGATCGGGATCGAGCAGCTCTTCGGTTTCGGCCCCCGGATGGGGTGGTGGGCCGATCGGGTGATGTCGGAAGCGGTGGCGGGCCGGATCCGGCCGATCATCGGGCAGACTTTCCCACTGGAACGCGCCGCGGACGCGCACGCCGCGATCGAGTCGCGCGGCGCCCTGGGGAAGACCCTGCTCCTGATCTGACAGTGCCCCACAATGTCCCCGCCGAGCCACAGGGGGGCGATCCGGCTCGTGATCGCGGGCAACGGGGCGGTCCGACCGCGGCCGGCCTTCGGCTTCCGCTCGAACAACGTCGGTGTCCGTCAAGCCAACGTTTTCTACAAGGACACGTTCTTGTAACCCGCGCGAGGAGTACTTGAGGGGCCGTCCGTGGACGCGTCGCATCCTTGTCGGGCGGCCTGTCGGCGAGACCATTCACTGTGAACCGACACCGCCGTTTGTGCCCCAAGAGTTTCGAATACGCATGGGAAAAATACACGATCCAGCCTTTACGCATTATAGACTCGACGACTACCGTCCTGGACGGGGCGACACGCGGATGCTTCGCATTAATTGGAGCCTGGAATGCGCGTCCTTATCGTTACGGATTCATTTTCGCCGAGAATGGACGGGGTGGCGGTCTCCGTCGACTCTCTGATTCACGGCCTTATTTCCGCCGGCCATGATGTGGGAGTGGTTTTTCCGGGGCGACGCTCGGAGTACGAGGTGGACGAAATAGGCACCCAGCGGTGGTGCGTGTCTTCGTTCAGGACGCCGTTGGACGGATATCCACTCTCCCTGACCTCCGCTGAAAGCATCGCCCGAATTATTCGTGTTTTTGGACCGGATTTCATCTCCGTTCAGACCATTGGCTCTCTCGGGGTGGCATCCCTGCGCGCATCGCATCGGCTGGAATTACCTGTCGCGCTCTCCTGGCATACGGATTTCGAGTCCTACCTCAATAAATATCGGCTGGCATGGCTGTTCATACTTCCCGCATACATCGCCCTGAGGGGAGGAGGTGTTCGGTTATGCCGCAACTTGACGAGGAAGGTAGCCGGCGCCGGTAGGTCCGGTGTTATTCGGGAAATCCTCGCGTACGTGGCCGATGCCGCTGATCTGGTGGTTGCCCCGTCCGCCAGAACCGCTTCCTACCTGAAGGGCCTGGAAGCCGAGCGGCCTGTCTTCGTGCTGTCCACCGGCGTCGAAGAATCAGAACTGAGGGGAAAAACACCACCGGAGGAGCTGGTCGAGTCCATCGAAGCCACTTCGAAGGGAAGCCGCATCGTCTATGTCGGCCGTCTGAGCCGGGAGAAGGGAATCGATTTTCTTGTTGAGGCGTTCAGGCACGTTATAGAGCGCCGGCCACAAGCGACTCTCATCCTTGTGGGCCCATGCGAAGACCCGAAAACGTGGCTTCGACTGCGTGCGGCGCAAGTGCGTTTGGGAGCGAACCTTCTCGTGGTGGGCCCCGTGGAGCGTCGAATGCTGTCGGACCTCTACCGCCGAGTTGATGTCTTCGCCACCGCCTCCGTTACGGAGACACAGGGAATCACGGTGTGGGAGGCCGCCCTCGCGGGACTACCCATCATCGCCAGAGACGACTTTCTCGATGAAGATGTCTGTAAAGAGGTCCTGGGCGGCTTGCGGACACCGGAAGAATTCGGGGACGCGATTGTGAGTCGCATCGATCGGGACAACCGGGCCGGGGAGACCGGCAGTATGCGAGTGGGGCCCACCGGCACCGACAGAGCGCGACTGCTCGTGGCGGCGGTCGACCATGTGCTGTCCGGTGAAACCGGCGGATCAGCCCGTCCTGGGCCGTGGTTTCCTCGAGACGGAGCCTGGCGCGAAGGATGATGACGTGCGTGTGTACGTCTATGCCTCGGGCAGGTGCGTCGACCTCCGGGCGCAGGTCGCAACCGGGGTGCGGCAACTGAACAGGGTGCACTGCGACTGAGTGGGCGGGCACACGTTCGCCGGTGTGATGCGCCGGGAGATCGGCGCGTCGGCGGATGAGGTGCCCGGCCAGAACCGGACTCATCCACACCCTCACCCCATGACGACATCACGCCTTCAAGGTCAGTCGTTGGGCCGAAGCGACCCGTGTCGTGCCTTTCGTGTGGAGACCAGTGCTCCGACCAGGCCGCTCACGGCGCAGACCAGCACCAGCCCTGCGTACTGTGGCAGGGAGTAGGCGAACCACGGCCGGCCGGTTGCGGCCTTGCCGAGCGCGGTGAGCGATGCGGCGGCGATGCCCGTTCCAAGCAGCGTCCCGGCGCACGTCACGGTCAACGTCTCCCAGCACACCATCCTGGTGAGCTGCCGCGGCTTGGTCCCCAAGGTGCGCAGCAGCCGGATCTCCTCGGTCCGTTCGGCCATCGTCATGGCCGTCGCGTTGAGCACCGAGATCACGGTGTAGGCCACCGCCGATCCCACCAGCATCGGGACCGCCCACGCCGACGGCCCGGTGCGGGTGACGCCCGTCGCCGCGTCGCCGGTCGCCACGGTGAACAAGAAGGTGCAGGCGAGCGCGATGGTCAACATCACCGGGGACGCGACCGCCATCGCCCGGCGGGGCTGGGTGACCAGCGAGGACCTGGCCAGCATCCCGGCGCCTGGGTCGAGCCGGGCCGCCACGGCTCCGAGCAGCCCGCCCATCCCGCGCAGCGCGACGGGGCCCAGCGCGGACGCGCCCACGCAGAGCGCCATCGTCGCCCCCAGCCCGGTCGGCACCGCGGCCGCCGCTTTCACCTGCGGCACCAGGAACAACAGCACGATGCCCCCGGCCAGTGCCACCCCTCCGGCGACTGCCCTGGGCCAGGGCAGCAGCCGCCGCTGCGCCGCGCTCTCCCGCAGCACCTCCAGCGGTCCCACGCCTACCGCCTTGCGTGCCGCGGCCCAGGCCGCCAGCAGCGTCACCGCCACCCCGACCACCAGCGCCAGGATGAACGGCCCCGTCGTGACCTCCACCGGGACGCCCGCCGGCGCCAACCCGGTCATCCGCATGAACCCCGCCATCGCCGCGGCGTACGGGACGGCCAGCACGCAACCCGCCGCGCTCGCCAGCACGGCCACCACCAACGCCTCCGCCGTGATGAGCCTGCTCACCTGCCGCGGCGTCATGCCGACCGACCGCAGCAGCGCCCACGTCCTGCGCTGCCGCAGCACGTGCAAGCTCAGGATGCCCGCGATCACGAAGACCGACACGAACCCCGACACCGCGGCCGACAGCACCAGCAACCCCATGACGCCGTTCAGCTCGTCGCGCGTTCCGGCGCCGGCGACCACCAGGCCACTGCCACCCACCAGCATCACGGCCAAGAGCACCGCCGCGAACGAGGCGGCGAAGCCCATCCGATTGGTCCGGACGTTGTTCCAGGCGAGTACGAGTGTCACCGGTGGCCGCCCAGCCGCATGCCGATCTGGTCGACCGAGGGCCTCTCCAGGACGTCGACGATCCGCCCGTCTGTCAGGAACAGCACGCTGTCCGCCCGGGCCGCCGCCTCCGGATCGTGCGTGACCATCACCACCGTCTGGCCGAACTCATCGACCGCCTCCCGCAGCAATGCCAGCACCTCGTGCCCGGTGCGGCGGTCCAGCGCCCCTGTCGGCTCGTCGGCGAACAGCACTTCCGGCCTGCCGAGCAGGGCACGGGCGATCGCCACCCGCTGCTGCTGTCCACCGGACAGCTGCGCCGGGCGATGTCCCTCCCGCCCGGCCAGACCGACCCGGTGCAGCAACTCCCGCACGCGTGACGGGTCGGGCCGCCGCCTGGCCAGCCTGCTGGGCAGGATCACGTTCTGCCAGGCGGTCAGCGACGGCACCAGGTTGAAGGCCTGGAAGATGACGCCGATCCGGTCGCGGCGCAGCACCGCCAGTTGCTTCTCCCCCAAGCGGGTGATGTCCTGCTCGGCGATGCGAACCACGCCAGAATCCGGCCGGTCAAGCCCCGACGCGCACTGCAGCAGTGTGCTCTTCCCCGATCCCGACGGGCCCATCACGGCCGTGAAACTGCCGCGCGGGAACCCGACGCTGACCTGGCCAAGCGCCGCCACCTCGGTAGCACCTTTCCCATACGTCCTGGTCACTCCCTCAAGGAGGACCGCATGATCATTCATGATCAGTAGCGTGCCGCAATGCGTCCGTCATCGTCCATCAGGCATCACCCCGATTGGTCCCTGACGCCCCCAACCCTGAGAGCGCGGTTGGGACCCCTTCTTGACCCGTTCGCAAGGATCTTGAAGTGTGCCAATGACTGCCAGTACCATGCCGTTCACAGTGTGGAGTTGCCGGCTGCGTGGCGTGAAGGTCCTTAGATCACCTCAGTGATCAGTTGCCGAAACGATCGGACCGCTCCGGCGCCAGGTCAAGGCAGCCGCGGCGGCGAAGGCCAGGGCCGTGCAGCCGATCTGTGCGAGGGCCGCGGAGGTGGATACGAACGGCAGGTCTCCGAGGTCGCCGAGGACTGCCGCGGGCAGGAACAGGAGCAACGCCGCCCGTCGCCCCACGACCGATCGGCACGCGTATCCGGCCGCCAGCGCCACCACGACCAGCCATGGCACGGGTGCCCAGGTCACGATGTCGTGGTGGACCATCACGTTCACCCAGCGCACAATGGCCTTACTGGCAGTCAGTCCTGCCAGCGCGAGCGGCCCCCACAACAGGAAGGCGCGCCAAGGGATGAGCGTGATCGCACGGTGCGCCGCGGGGATGAAGGCGATGATGACCGCGGACACCTCGGCCAGCAGGACGGGGCCGGGGCTCGGGAACATCAGCGCGTCCAGCTCCAGCAGGTACGGGTGACCGACCCAGTAGAGATAGAGCGCGAACGCGACTGCGCCGAGCACGGCGATCCACCAGCGGCCGAGGAGTACGGCCAGCACGGGCACGGCCGCGACGACGACCGTCTCGGGCACGAACGGGATCCAGGTCGGTCGCTCCAGCACGGCGGCGACGCCGCGGATCTGCAGGGACCCGGCCGCCAGCACGAACTCGGTCGCCAGCACGCTGGCCAGAATCAAGAACGGCCACAGCGCCAGGGCGACGGCCAGCCCGTCCCGCCAGACGGGCGCGGAGACCGGCCCGAAGGCCCGCCGACCGTGCACACGCAGCGCACCCCACAGCAAATCGGCCGCGTCTGCCGGAGCCGGGCGGGTCTGACCCGGCCGCGCCCCCGCAAGCAGCACACTGATCATCTCCTCCTCGTGCCGCGCCCGGTGCTCGCGCGGATAGCAGGCCAGGAAGCGCCGGTAACGGGCTTCGAGCGGGCTCATGCCGTACCTCCCAGGCCCGCGGCGTGTAGGCGCACGGTGGCCGCTCGCGCGTGCCGGCGCATCCGCTCGGCCTCCGCCGCCAGCCTGGCCGCGCCGTCGCCGGTCAGCCTGTAGTAACGCCGCACCCTGCCGTCCACGATCTCCTCCCGGTCCTCGGCGATGAGGCCCTCTTCCTGGAGGCGGTCGAAAGCGGCGTACAGGGTACCGGCGCGCAGGCGAACCTGACCGCCGGAGATACGTTCCACATCAGTGATGACGCCGTACCCATGCTGTGGACCGGCGGCGAGCGCGGTCAGGATCAGAAAGGTAGGCTCCTGCATCTGCCTCATGTGATCAATATATACTGATCATCTATATATTGAAATTGGACACCCTAAGTCAGTGTGATCGTTTCGATACCGGGCCGTTCGGCTCGGCAGGCGTCAACGTTGATGGCCGCGGACGGACCTTGAATGCGTTAGTGACTGCCAATACCACGCCGTTTACAGTGTGGAGTTGCCGGCTGCATGGCGTGAGTGCGGCAGGCGGGTATGACTGCTTCTCCCGTGGGAGACGATGGTGATGTCACTGTTGGAACGCGTGGCCCAAGCCGAGGCGACCGCACGGCAGCAGGCGGACGAACTACGGGCACAACCGGCCGCCGTCGAAGAGCAGTATCGGCGAATTTCGACGGACATGCAGGTCAGAGACGCCGCGAGGACTTCGGGCGCAGGTTGGGGGAACCGCTGGGCCGCATTGAACGCGGCCAGTGGGATGGTGCGCTGCTGCGGGCGTGCGATAAAGGTGACTATGCACGAAAACGGGCAGCGCATCGGCGAGATGCTGGCAGAGGCCGTCCAAGGACTCGCGCGGACGGCGGAGCCGCGCGCGGACGCCGCCGTCCAGGGCAGCGGCGAGGCGGCGGGCAGGTGCGGGCCGTCGCCGGGCAGGACGGGCGGTTGCACGAGCTGCACCTCAACCCCCGGGTCATGCGGATGGCATCGGAGAACCTCGCACAGGAGATCCTCCTGGCGGTCAACGCCGCGCTGGACGACCTGCGGGCGGGCGTACCGGGGCTGGAGGCGGCTGAGCTGACGGATCCACAGGAGCTCGCCAAGACGCTGGGCGGCGTGCACGCCGACGTGATGCGGCGGATGGACGAGTTCGCCGACGGGGTCGAGCTGGTCGTACGGCGGCTGGAGGAGCGGTGAACGGGCGCTTCGACCAGGGGATAGATGTCTCCCACGCCGACCTGCGCGGCACCGGCGCGGGGCTGGTTGAGACCGGCACGACCTGGCTGGAGGCGGTGGGAGCGTTGCGCGCCCATCTCGAAGGTGAGGGCGACCTCTGGGGCGAGGAGACCGGGAGCATGGTCAAGGCCGGCTACCTCGCGGTCACCCGGAAAGCGCTGGAGGTGTACGAGGAGCTGGGAGAGCGGCAGGTGACCTCGGGCGACGACGTGCACGTCATGGAGGCGGACTACCGGGACACGGAGCAGCGCAACCTGGAGGACGCCGCATGGAACAAATTGGCCATCGAGCGGCTGTGATGGCCGGGGCCGCCGGGAGCTGATCGGCTGGGAGAAGCGTCAGCGGCGAAGCTCGTCGGGAGCGAGGAGAACGCCCGCCGGCCCTTCGGGGTTGACGACGACGCCGACGTCCGGCGGCAGCAGCGCGACCAGGTCGCGGCCGCGCAGGCGCTGCCAGCCCGTGGCACCGTCCGGCAGGGCGTGCGGCAGGTTGGCCTGGGCCGTGTAGGCGAACGCCGCCCGGCCCCCGCCCGTGTCGAACACCGGCACGCCGCCGCCTGGGCCGGCGGCCACGATCACCTCCGCCTCCAGCAGCAGCGGGACGAGGTCGAGGTCGCCGGCGTAGCCGGCCGAGGCGAGTTGCACGACACGGTCGAGCGGATCGGTGGGCTCGGGGTGGCCCAGCGCCACCGGCGAGGGCCGGTAGCCGGGGTTGTGACGAAACTCGCCGGTGATCTCGCCGCGCCCGTCGACCTGCCAGGCTCCGACGATGCCGTACGGCGGGACCTCGCCCTCGGGGTCGAAGAACGGATCGACCGCGTACATCCAGGAGTCCGGGCGCAGCCGTGCCTGCCTCCGCAGATCGTCGGTGACCGGCGGCGGGGGCGGCGGGGCGTCGTTCACGGCGATCCTCCTGACGGCACTCCCGGATGGCCCGGGTAGGGGTTGTAGTGCGGGTTGGGGATGAAGTTCTCCGGCGTCCTGGGCACCCCCCGCGGCCAGGCGCCGGAAACATACCTCCGGTGCACGCCGCCGGGGAAGGCGATCTCGCGCTCGTAGGACAGATGGGCGGCGTTCTGTACGGTCTCCTGGACGTCGATCCCGCCGGGGGCGTCCACCTCGTAGACGTGGCGGCGCGGGAACGCGCCGTCGATGTCCATGCGGGTGCTGGTCCCGACGAAGGCGGACGGCCTGGCCTTGAGCACGTAGTCGGACAGGTTGGTCATCGACGGGTCGCGCGGATGGAGGCCCTGCTCGAAGACCACGTCCGGAGACCTGTCCGAGCCGCGGTAGAGCGGCTCGCGATCACGGCGCCAGATGGGGTATGGCGTGATGCTCTTGACGTCGACGCTCTTGTCGGCCGCCGCTTCGAGGTAGTTGTCGGGGCCGCGCACGGGCGTCGGCGGACGCTTGCCGGGCGGGAACGCACCGGCCCCCACCCTGCCTGGCGGCTTGCGCAGCAGCACGGAGGCGCGATCGAACAAGCGCAGCGCGCTGCGTTCCAGCAGGTCGACCATCTTGTGGATGAGCTCCCGCGCGGCCGTACGAGCGCCGCCCACGACGGCGGGAACGGCCGCCAGCGAGGCGCCGGCCGTGGGCCCCGAGGCCGCGGCCAGCTGCGACAGGCTCAGGGCTAGCCGGACAAGGACGACGATCAGCGCCACCTTGACGGCGAGCACGATCACGGCCGAGAGCTGCAGCGCGCCGCCGATGAGCAGCGCGGCGGTGATCGCATCGCCGGAGCGGCCCGAGGTGTCGCGCCAGTCGCCGCCGAACGCCCGGACCCCCTCGGAGTCGTTGCGCGTGGTGGTCCGGGCGGCGTGCGTGGCGGCGGTCGAGGAGACGCGCACCGCCGTCGCCGCGAAGGAGATCCACTGGGTCCCGGCCTCATGCAGCTTGACCTCGTCGATCAGCGGCCACGAGACGACGAGGTTGAGCAGCGTGGCGAGCTCGGGCGGCGGCTGCAGCGCCACGATGCCCTCCTCGCCACGGGTCCCTACGCGTGATCACCCCGACGATCATTGTATTGGGGGTGTTCACAAGTGTGGTTGAGCAGCGATGATGACGCTCACGGAAAGATCGCTTCCCAAGGTGCTCTTGATCGTTTCCCAGCTGGGCATTCGAGGGTATTGCCAGGCCATCGCCGCCGACACGAGCGCGGCGGCGATGGCCGACAACGCGACTGTTCGCCGGCTCATGCCCCCAATGTGGTCTGGGCGGCCGGTTGGTGGCGCGGGGCGGCGAGGTCGTGGGCGGAGCGGGCCAGCCAGATCATCATCAAGACGCTCGAGACCACACCGAGAGCCTCGACAGCGCTTTCCTCCTCCCGGAACGGCAATGACGCCAGCACCAGAAAGATCGGTGTCAGCAGGGCGGCGATACCGTATGCGACGGTCGCCGTCCCCCAGCGGTCGTCGTACCCTTGGGCCCGCAGGACCAGCACCGTCCAGACCAGGCCGGCCAGGCCGCAGATCGACTCCGCCGCATCCGGGACGGGCCAGCCGACGAGGTCGAGTACGCCGATGACGGTGAAACCGCCGTACCCCAGCACCCCCGCGCCCCGCATGTACGGCCGGTCGCCGCCCAGCACCCGCATGAACAGCAGCACGACCACCCACATCACCGCAGAGATGATCACCGTCGTATCCGCCCAGACCAACAACGCGGTGACGTGGAGCAGCCACGTCGTAGCCATCGCGACGTAGAGCGCCACGCGCAACCGCAGGGTGTTCCGGTCCTGCTGGGGTGGCGGCCCCGCCGGCGGCCCGCGCAGGATCTGCCAGATCCCCCATGCCCAGGACAGCCCGGCCAGGACCAGGAGGAGCAGGTTCTGCCCCGTCGCCGCGACGCCTTCGGTCACGGTCGCGGACAGCGTCAACCCCCACAACGGACCGAGGTCGCCAGAGATCAGGGCGACGACGACGGCGACCGTCAGCGCGGCCCCGTACAGACCGGTGACGAGCAGGGCGGGCAGGGCTGAACGATGACGACGTAACACGGGACGCTTCCTGGGGATTCGGAGGGGAGGGGAGCAAACGCCTCACCCTACAATCGATCATGAGAAATGGCGCCAGGCGGAGAGCGCGCGTCCGCGGGCGTGTAGAACGCCACAGCGCGGCAATCCACTGAAGGCTTCGACGAAGGAATGGTGGCCGCATCGGTACGGCTGACATATTCGCACTCCTGCTGACGGGGACCATTTAGCCATCAGCCCAGTGGGCTATGGGGCCGGGCCAAGTGGACGGGACAGATCGGTCGTCCACGAGGGGATCACTCACGCCCTGCCTGGCCGGACCGTGTCCGTCCTGCGGGGGGAACCTCAGAAATCCCGCCCGATCAAGCGATCGGACGGGATCTCGTCAACCGTTCTTGAGCCAACTCAAGAACAGCTCCCTGGTGGGGTGTTCACGAGTACGGCTGAGCTGTGCGAATCCGAGGGTTCGATGATCGCTTCCCGGACACCGGCCAGAGGAAGTAGCTGAGCCGCCGACAGCAGCAGGCCCAGTTGGGTCGTGTTCAGCTCCAGGTCTCGTTGCAGGTGGACACTCATCGCGCCGATGCCCTGCACGAAAACGCGGCCGCGGCCTGAGTGAAAGTCGCGACGCCCAGAATGACCCAGCGGTATTGCGATGTCTTCACGGCTTCCAGCACAACAAGGGATCGGGGTGGTCGGAGAAGCCGAGCTGCCGGTAGAGCGGTTCCGCCTCGGGGGAGGCGGTGAGGTCGACCCGTACGGCGTTGCGGTCACGGAACCAATCGAGCAGGCCGAGCATGATCGCCCGGCTGTACCCACGCCGCCGGTACGACGGGTCGGTGACCATGCCGATGACGTGGCCGATCCTCCCGTTGCGGGAGTGGGGGCCGGGGAACCACTGTTCGATCGTGCCGATGCCGCAGGCGGCCAGGCCGGTGTCGCCGTCCACGACCAGGATCTGGCAGTCGGGTTCGGTCAGCTTCTGCTTGAAAACCCGTGCGAGTGCGTCGCGCCAGTCGTCACCGGCGTTCGCGGGGTTGAAGAAGTCGCCGCCGAGGTCGTCGAAGAGCAGTGCCCGGAGGCGGACGAGTTCCGGAATGTCGCGCTCTGTTGCTGTTCGCGTCATGACGTACAGGCTGATGTAATGAGCTTGTGCACCTCAACCCTTACGGCGCGGACGTGGTGAACTTCGCCGCGGAGCTGGCGAACCGCCCACCGGCGAGCGCCGACGAACTCGCCGACCGCTGCCGCACGGCCGGTCTGGTACTGGAACGCCCCGTCGAACTATCAGATCTCGACCAGACCTTCGCCGTCATCGACGTCTGGACGAAGGTCGTCGACGCCACCGGCGAGCGCGCGAAGGCCGAGTTGGTCAACGAGATGCTGGCCCGGTCGGCCGCCTACCCCCGGCTGACCGACCACGCTCATGGTTGGCACCTGCACTATCGCGACGACCTGCAGCCGCTCGGCGCGGTGCTGTTCGCGCTGATCTCCGTGGGCACGGCGATGCACCTCGTCAGCCGGGGCATGGACCGGCTCGGACGGTGTGCCGCCGCCGGTTGCGAGACGATCTTCGCGGACACCTCACGCACCGCACGGCAGCGTTACTGCTCCCATCCGTGCGCCAACCGGGATGCGGTACGCCGCCACCGCGCCCGTCAGTCCACGCCCCCCACCTGACTGGCCGGCAGGCGACGGGAGCCGGCGTCGACGGCCGGCAGCTCGTCGCGGGTTCCGGTGGCGATCGTGCGGTCGTCCTGGCGCATGGCTGACCCGCAATTCAGATCACCTTGTCGCAACACCCGGCCCGGAGCCGACATCGCCATGCCCAGCGACGCGAACTCCGACCTCCACCAGCGGCCCGACACCACCCAGGCCTTCCCAGACACCCACTTCGCCGCTCCAAACTAGGACGAACCCAATTCGGAAACTCCCGAAACGACGGGATCCCGCCCGATCTCGATGATCAGACGGGATCCCGTCGACTTCAGTCCAGCCGTCTCAAGAACGGCCCCTTGGCGGGGTGCTCACGAGTGCACTTGACCTGAGGCCGGCGAGGCAGCAGAAAGATCGCTTCCCAGATTCTCGACCTTGGATGTGGTTGTGCGATCAGACGGCGAAGCGTGCCGTTCTCGTATTCTCCGTGGTCGTCACCGGCGATTTCGTACCATGGCACGCGGCGTTGCCGGACACCCTCTACGGTCGGTCCCCCGGCCTGTCGACGACCTGGCTCTCCAGATGCGCGGTCCACACCGTCGGTGTGCCTGCTTTGACCGTCCCGACTCTCTCGCTGAAGAACGTGCGATCGGCGACGGTCTCGCCGTACGTTCCCAGGAACCGGTAGTCCTCCGGGCTGACGATGATCTCGGACCGTTGCCAGGCCCCGGTGTAGACGAACGCGTTTCCGTGGCGGCCCGTCGCGTCGACGGCGTCCTGCTTGACCGAGACTCCATTGATCATCGGGAGCGCGCGGAACAGCGCCGCCCTTACTTCGGGAACGAGCGGTTGCCCGCTCATGAGCTGGTGGATCGTCTGGAAGAGTCGCTGCTCCATGGTGCTGTCGGATTCGTCGTCCACGGGGGTCACAGGCTTGCCGGAGAGCGCCGCCCGCATCCTGGTGAGCATCTCCTCTGGAGTCACCGGAGCCTCGGCGAGGGCGGTGGCGGTGATGCCGGGACCGGTTTCGTGGTGGACGAGCCTGCCCGTCCCGTCGTCCAGCGCCGTCTGCTTGCCGTCCGCGCTGTTCCACCGTTCGAGAGTGATGCGCTGCTCCAGGTCCACCTCTGGCCTGGGCTCCTTGAGCAGCGGGGCGATGATCTCCTTCGTGTACAGCCATTTGCCCGGTGAGAGAACGATCGCGTCGGGATCGGTCTCGGCGGCCTTGGCGGCCCGTTCGCCGAGCTCTCCGACATTGGCGATGGGGACGATGACCGGCTGGTCGGCGTCCCGCGTCACGGTGAAGCCCACCACGGTGGCCACCGCGAGCGAGGCGGCCAGGACGAGGCGCCAAGCCAGGCGGGGCCTGCGTTGGCGCCTGACGGTGAGGGCCGGCTCGCGCATCGCATGCAGCAGCTGGGCGCGGGCCGCGTCACGTGCCTCATGCGTGATCAAGGGCGGGTTATCGCGAAATTTCCTGATCTTGTCCATCATGCGTCCTCTGCAGTCGGATCTTCGTCACCGAACGCGGCCCTGGCCTTCTTACGGGCGCGGTGCAGGCGCGAGCGCACCGTCCCGATCGGGATGCCGAGTGCCACAGCCACTTCCTCGTAGGCCAGGTCGCCCCACGCCACCAGCAGGAGCACGTCGCGATCCCGCTGCGACAGGGCCGCCAATGCCTTGGCCAGCCGGCGCTCCTCCTCCTGCGCGGCGACACGGCCGACCACCTCATCGGCCATCAGCTCCGGCAAGGGGTCAACTCCGGTACGGCACAGCGCCCGCAGGAACCGCTCCTCGTTGCGCCGGTGCCTGGCGATGAGGTTGGTCGCGATGCCGTACAGCCAGGGTCTGGCCAGCCGGTGCGTCAGGTCGTAGGACTCCCGCTGGCTGAAGGCGACCAGAAATGTCTGCGCGGCGATGTCGTCGGCGGCCTGGGAGCCGAGACGGCGGGAGACGTAGCGGTGGATCTGGTCGATATAACGGTCGAACACGCCGGCGAACTGCTCCGGGACGTCATGAGACCGGCGGATAAGCTCCGCGTCGTCCGCCTCGACCATCTCCTCGGCCTGCGTACTTGTCATGCCCGCTGTTTCCCGATGGGCCGGATCGAGTTCACGCTCGTCGAAATGACAGATAACCAGCGCCACGCCCTGACAGGAGAATCGTCGACGTTGCGGCCGGGCAGCCGACACAGCGTTCTCTCCGGTGGGCGACGGTGTCCTGCGGGGGCATCGGGCGCTACCCGCGCGCCGGGCCCAAGAACGACCGGTGCTCCAACCTCGCGAACTCGCGAACTCGCGAACTCGCGAAAGCAGACAACCGCGAACTCGGCAGCGCTCTTCGGGCAACAGGGGAGCAGATCATTCCCTATTTTCCCGAGAGGCAGCTCATGACCTTAAGCAACCCGCTCATCGCCACCCTCTTAGCAGGAACGATCGGATTTACGCCGGTACCGGGTGAGCATGTCCACATCCAGCAGCCAAGCACCCGGCAGACGAGCAGCGTGACTTTGATCACCGGTGACCGGGTCGTGGTCACCGGAAATGGGTATCGCGTGGAGCCCGGCCCCGGCAGGCAGGTCGGGTTCATGAAGCAGGTGCGCGAGGGCCACCTGTACGTGATCCCGTCCGATGCCAGGGCCCTGGTCACGGAGGGGGTGCTCGACAGGCGGCTGTTCGACGTCACGCAGCTCTTGGAATGGAGATACGGGGACGCCGGCAGGACCGACATCCCGCTGATCATCCAGTCGGCCAACGGCCCGATGCCCCCGCCCCGGGGGACGCGACAGACCCGGCAGCTCGCCGGCCTGGGCATGACCACGCTCCGCGTGCCCAAGGCGAGCGCGGCCCAGACGTGGAAGGACCTGACGGACGGTGCCCGCACTCTGACCGCGGGGACGACGAAGCTCTGGCTGGACGGCCGCCGCTCCTTCGGCCTCGACCAGAGCGTCAAGCAGATCGGCGCCCCCGAGGCGTGGAAGCAGGGGATGACCGGTAAGGGTGTCACGGTCGCCGTGCTCGACTCCGGTTACGACCCCGACCATCCCGATCTGAAGGGTGTGGTGGCGCAGGAGCGCAACTTCAGCGAGGATCCCGACATCCGCGACACCCTCGGTCACGGCACCCACGTCGCCTCGACCGTCGCCGGGGCCGGGGAGAAGTACCGGGGGGTGGCGCCGGACGCGAAGCTCGCCATCGGCAAAGTGGGCGACGCCTCCGGCCTGACCGAATCCGCCATCCTGGCGGGGATGGAGTGGGCCGCCGTCGAGGTCAAGGCCAGGGTCGTCAACATGAGCTTCGGTGGGAGTGACACCCCGGAGCTCGACCCCTTGGAACAGGCGGTGAACGCGTTGTCCGCGCGGACGGGCACGCTGTTCGTCACGGCTGCGGGAAACAGCGGCGGGCTGAGCCCGGTGGACAGTCCTGGCAGCGCCGACGCGGCCCTCACGGTGGGCGCCGTCGACAGGGAGGACAGGACGGCTCCCTTCTCCAGCACCGGACCGCGTGAGGGCGATCACGCGATCAAGCCGGACGTCACCGCGCCGGGTGTGGGCATCGTGGCCGCCGCGGCCGCCGGCACCGCCGAGGGCTCCCACGTCGCGATGAGTGGCACCTCGATGGCCACCCCGCATGTGGTCGGAGCCGCGGCGATCCTCGCCCAGCGCCACCCCGAGTGGACCGGCGAGCAGCTCAAGGCCGCACTCATCGGCAGCGCCGCGCCCTCGGCCGGCGCGACGCCGTACCAGCAGGGCGCCGGGCGAGTGGACCTGGTCCGCGCGCTCGCCCAGCGGGTCGTGGCCGAGCCGGGCAACATGTGGGCCGCCTTCCCCTGGGATGGCTCAGGCGATCACGTGACGACCAGGACCATCACCTACGCCAACTCCGGAGACGCTCCCGTCAGCCTCGACCTCACCGCCGAGGGTGAGGTGCTGAAGCTCTCCACCCGGCGGATCGAGGTACCCGCCAGAGGACAGGTGTCGGTCACGCTCACGATCGACGCCAGGGGAAAGGCCAAGGGCGACTATCCCGGGACCGTCACCGCGAGGTCGGGCGAGACCGTGATCCGCACCCTGGCCGGCGCGTACGTCGAGCCGGAGTCCTACGACGTGACCATCAACACCATCGGCAGAGACGGCGAACCCGTCAGTTCCTACACCCAGATTTACGACCCGAAGACCGGCGCCGTCCACGAGCTGGCCCTCGCGAACGGGGTCGCCAAGGTCCGGCTGCCCAGGGGCGAATGGGGCCTCTATTCGGAGATCGACGAACGGGCAACCGGGAGAACGATCGCCCACACCACGCTGAAGGTCGACAGCGGCGACCAGCGGGTGACAGTGGACGCACGTCAGGGCAAGCCGGTCCGGGTCTCGCTTGACGACCCGACCGCGGCGCCCAGACGTGGCTTCGACATGCAGCTGGGTCAAGGCCGGTGGGGCATCGCCTGGTCGACGAGCCTGGACGTCAATGCCAGGTTCTTCGTCGTTCCCGTGCGCCGGGCGGGGCTGCACTACATGCTCGGAACCCTCTGGCACAGCAAGGACCTGTCGCCCAGCCCGTACGTCTACCACCTCGTCGATCACCACACCGACGGGATCCCTGAGGATCCCACGTACGCCGCCAGGCAGCAGGATCTCGCGAAGGTGACGGCGACCTACCGGGCGTCTGGGGTGGCGGCCAAGGGCACCCCGCTCTTCGGGCCCCGCTTTCGCGACGCCGAGCCCCTGTTCATGTCCGAGCCCCCCGAAGGCATTGACCTGCCCGGCACGCTCACGCACTATCGGACCCCCGGGTTGATCTGGGACAGCTGGCTCGAGGTCGGCACGTCCCTGATGGTCGACGGCGGCAAAGCCATGAAGCGCGGGCACACCCAAGAGGTGTGGAACGCAGCGGTGAGCGGCCCGTCCCTCGCCAGGCCCAGCGGCAGCCGCACCGGCGACGAGCTGACCTTTTCCGCCGGCAGGCTCTTCGCCGACGGCGTCGCCGGAAGGACCGGTGTGGACGCCACGGCCACCGGCACCGCCACTCTCATCCGAGACGGACGGGTACTCGCCAAGACAGATCTCGCCCAGTGCGCGCTCGACCGGCCGCAGACGTGCGGGCTCCAGGCCGACCTGCCGGCGGAGTCCGCCGCGTACGTACTGAGCACGTCGATGCGGAGGCAGGTGCCGTACTCGACGCTGTCCACGGCTGTGCACAGCGTCTGGACGTTCCGGTCGGCGAGCACGGCGAAGGAGCAGCCGTTGCCGCTGATGGCGGTGCGCTTCGCCCCTTCCGGGCTCGACGACACCAACCGCGCCAAGCCGGGTTCCGCGACTCGGCTGCCTATGTGGGTCGAGCGAAACCCGGGAGCCCTCAAGGCGGCGGTGCAGTCCGTTCAACTGGAGATGTCCTCCGACGACGGCACGAGTTGGCGCCGGATCCCGGCTGCCCCGACTCCCTCGGGATGGACCGCCGCGGTGCCCAACCCGAAAACACCGGGATTCATCTCGCTTCGGGTGACGGCGACCGACGCCGCCGGCACCGGCCTCACGCAGACGATCATCCGCGCCTACGCGGTCGGATGATCACGTAGCCTGTCCACGTCCGTCCAGGCCGGGCTGGGCTGGGCTGGGCTGGGCTTTCCCTCGTAACGTAGAGACATCGCTCTGCGCGCGGCACACATCGGCGTGGAACCGGGAGGTCGTGCATCGTGGGGTTCAGGGCCCCCCGGTCCAGATGTACCAAGGACCCTTAAAATGCTCGTACCAGAGTTCGTCCGGGCCCGGTACCCGATCCGGGATGTAGGCGAAGCCGTAGCTCTTCCATCCCCATGTGATCGAGGTGACCATGAACTGCGTTCCTCCCGGGATCTTCTCCGTGTAGCCCACCCGATACAGGCCCCGCCACCGATCATGGCTATCGTCGTCGTCGCGCACCGACCGGGCGTAGCGCTCCAGGCTCGATTCCGACAAGGCGAAGCGCATGTGCAGGGGCGCGTCGACCGTGACCAGCAGCACGGTGCCCAGTACCAGTACGAGCGGGACGAACATCCAGGGCGCCCGCCCCCGCGCGCCTTCACCCAACAGTGCGGACCAGGTGATGGCGAGCGCCAGCCAGTACAGCACCAGCAGCAATGCCCCGAAGGACAGCCCGGGAGTGCTCACCTCAAAGAGCGTCAGGAGCGAGGCGAGTCCGATGGCGCCGGTGAAAAGCAGGGCGAGGGGTTTGCGAGCCAGGCGCATAGGGCGATCTTGCCCGATACCAGGACCAAGCACATCGGTCCCACCATCAGTTCCGGGAAGCCAACCCGCGGACCACTCGGGGGGCGTTTACAAGTGTGGTTGAGCAGCGACGATGATGCCCTGACGAAGATCGCTTCCCAGCCAAGCGTTCAGGGGTTCAGCGTGCTGCGTCGGGCATACGGACCGTTGTATACGGGTGTGGTTGCTCCAGCCACTCGCTGGTCAGCCTTGCTCCTGTGGTGTGGTCGATGACTGCGAGCATGGCGGCTTTCCAATCGTAGTCCTCGTCGCGTTCCTCGAAGTCGACGAAGAAGTCTGTCATCTCCTGCAGCTCAGGCCATCGACCGATGCCGGCATGGTCTTCCGGCCTCCCGGGACCGAACGCGTCGATCGTCAGGATGAGCTCGCCTCCGGCCGCGAAACTCAGCCGATTGTGACTGTTGACGTTCCACCAGGCGCTGTAGACCCGGGCTCCCTGACTGAGCCGCTGGAGTACGGCGGGGCTTGATCCGAGGTAGTCGATCTCCAAGAGCATGGCGGCGGAGCCGCACCAATCGACGAGCACGGGATAGTCATCGTCGTAGGGGAGCATGACGGCGCTGAGCGGTGCTGCCTCATGAAGCTGGTATGACGTGTCCCCACCGAGCCGGGCGGCGATCTGGTCCAGGGTGAATGCTTTCCCGCTGTCTGGGACCACCACTGTCCAGCACATGGCCACGTCCAGCCAGTGCCGGCTGGAGCGGAGTTGCCGGTAATGCTCGTGCAGGTTGGCGGCCGGCGGCTGTCCGGTGTTCACACATGGCTCCTTCGCTCGGCGGGAACAGATCCGGGAACAGATCTTCGAGGTCCTCGCAGAGACTGCACGGGACTGGTGGATCGTCTGTGTCGCTGCTATGACCAGGGGGCGTTCACGAATGGTGCTGCCCTGGGTTGGAGCAGATGCTCCAAAGATCGTTTCTCTGGTGAGGCGAAACGTCATCTCGCCTCACTGGCTCTTCAAAGGTCTAGAACGTGTGGCCGCGCGTCGGCGCGGCCGTAGGAGAGGACGCGCCGCAGTCCCTGTCGCAGTTGCTCGACAGATTCTTGGTCGACATCGAGAGTCACCTCGACTTCGGGTTCGGCCAGATCAAGCGCCTCGAGGTCGTCGGGGTCGAAAACGACGCGCAGCACGTTGTCGCTGAGCCTGATGTCACGGACGGCGCCATAGGCGGTTCCTTGATTCGCGGTGACGACGCAGTGGGTGTCCATACCCAAGGCGATGTCTTGGTCGTCAGGTTCATAGGTGCAACACTGAAAGATCAGCACCATGCCGTCACCATCCTGGGTCTCGCTGACCCCGGCGGACAGGCATTCCCCCTCCAGGTCTTCATCGGCTCCGGCGGCCTGGGCCGTGAATATGATCGTCATGGCGGGAAGGGTAGCGGCAAGCCAGGACAAATCCGCAGGTCGGTAATGAGCCGCGCAATACGCTGTGGCGCGCGAGCAGTAGGGGGTTGAAGACTTCGCCCGACTGTCCACAGTGCCGACAAGCAAGGATCTTGAAGCGCGCTAGTGACTGCCAGTACCGCGCCGTTTACAGTATGAAGTTGCCGGCTGCATGGCGTGCATGCGGCAGGCGAGCATGGCTGCTTCTCCCGTGGGAGGACCCGGGCGGTGCTCGTCTGCCTGATGGTCTCGATCCACCACAGCGGCAAAGCCACCCTGGCCGAAGCCTGGCGGCTGGCCGCCTTCTGTCTGTCCCCGACCGCCCGCGAGCATCTGGGACTGGACGCCGACCGGCCACCTGCCAACGATCCGCACGCCTGCCTGGCCGACAACCGGCGCTTCCACCGCGCCTTCGACCGGCTCACCGGCCTGCTGGATGTGGCCCGGCACGACCGCCGCACCCGCCTGCCGAAGAACCGGCTCGCCCATGGGCGCGCCGCCCAGACCATCCTGGTCGCGTTGCTCGTCACCGTCGCCAACGACCACTTCCTCGACCAGTGGCGCCACACCCACCAGCCCCCAGACAAGCCCGACACATCCGCCGACATCTTCCAGATCCCAGCAGAGCGCCTCGACCGCTCACCGCTCACGGGCCGGAGCAGGCCACCACCCGTCCCATAACCCGCACTTCAGATCACCTTGTCGCAACACCCAGCCCGAAGCTGGCATCGCCATACCCAGCGACGCGAACTCCGACCTCCACCAGCGTCCTGACATCACCCGGGCCTTCCCGGACCCCTGCTCCGCGGCTCCCAAACTCAGGACGAACCCGATTCGGAAGCCCCTGAAACGACAAGATCCCGCCTGATCTCGATGATCAGACGGGATCCCGTCAACCTCAGTCCAGCCGTTTCAAGAACGGCCCCTGGTGGGGTGTTCACGAGTGGGTGTGGCCTGCGGTTGAGAAGAGGCTGCGAAGATCGCTTCCCGGAAAGACATTGATCGTTTCCCGCCTCCGCCGCCTCACGAGGTTCACGTCGGTTCAGTCACGCATGGCATGGATCAGTACAGGCATTGCGACCGGCAAGGCGATTTCTTTGAGCACTCCAGCGCCGGGATATAACGCGCGCAACGCGTGGGTGTTCGCGGTGGCCATCTTTCCCGACGGCACCTGGCTCGCCACCGCCTCCCACGGCCACACCGCCCGGCTCTGAAACGCCGACGGCGGCACGGCTCGCAGTCCGGCCAGCAGGGCGGTCAGCCACTGCCCGCCGTGCCCGCTGACCCGGGCAACAGTCACATGTCAATGGCGATGATCCCGTTTTTAAAGCGTGCAGGTGCTGCGGTTGCGATAGTGGCGCGATGAGCGCTGATCTCCCCAATGACCACGCGGAGTTGATGCGCGACGGCGTGCGGGTCCGGGTGGCGCGGCTGGCGAAGGCGGCCGGGACCGGCGCACGCCGCTGGTCGCCGCCGGCGCTGCTGGCGGTGCTGGCGGCAGGCGCGTTCGGCCCGCTCCTGCTCTCCGGCCTCGGCGCTGCGGCGCTGGTCTCGGCCGCGGTAGGGGCTGCGACCGCGGTCGGCGGCAACGTGCTGACCGACGTGCTGAAAGCAGGCGTCACCCGGATCGGGCCCAATGGTGGCAAGCCCCCGGCCGAAGGGCTGGAGGCCGAACTGGAGCGGCAGTTCCAGCAGGTGCTGGAAGCCGGCGGCCAGCAGGCCGACCTGCTGCGTGAACAGCTCGCCGACATCCTGCGGCAGAGCGGCGCGGTGGGTGCCGCCATCGAAGAGGCGATCCGCAGCGGCGACCGCGAGCTGCAGGCGAGCCTGGCCGCCGGTCTGGCGCGGCTGGGTGAAGAGTTCGGCGAGTTCGGATTCGTACTGGCCGAGCTGGGGGTTCAGCTGCGATCGATCCGCGAGGGCGTGGACCGGCTCGGCGCCGAAGGGCAGCTCGCCACCGGCATGCTGTACCGGCAGGCGACCGACACCCGGCTGCTGCTTGAGCAGGTGGCCGCCATCGAGCGGCGCACCCGCCCGGACCGGGCCGGCACCGGGCAGAAGGCTGAGGCACGCTGGCGGGACGGGTCCCCCTACCGGGGGCTGATGCCGTTCACCGAGACCGCCGCCGAGGTGTTCTACGGCCGCGAGACCGCCACCGCCGAACTGGTCAGCGCGCTCTCCCGGCAGCTGGGCGGACTCGGGCTGCTGCTAGTAACCGGCGCATCCGGAGTCGGGAAGTCCTCGCTGCTGCGGGCCGGGCTGATGCCGGCGGTCGGGCGCGGGGAACTGTCGGAGGCCGCCCGGCACTGGCCACGACACACTCTCGACCGGCCGACCAGCTCGCCGCTGTCGCGCCTTGCCATACTGCTGGCTGGACTGGCCGGTTTGGACGCCCCCACGGTGCTGGAGCGCCTGGCCGGCAGTCCCGAGCGCGCGCATCTGCTGGTGCGGCAGGCAGTCGAGGCCGACGCCCGCCGCCGTGGTCTGCCCGCGCAGGCCGTGGCCGAATGCAGGCTGCTGCTGGTCCTCGACCAGTTCGAGGAGATCTTCACCCTCCAGCGCAGCGACGACCGGCCCGAGGCGCAGGCGGAGCGGGAGGCGTTCTTCACCGCGCTGCACAGCGCCGCCACCGTTTCGTGCGGGCCGGGCGACGTCCCCGCCGCGCTGGTGGTGGTCGCATTACGGGGCGACTTCATCGACCGGTGCGCCGAACACCCCCAACTCGTCTCAGCGCTGCGGGGCAATCCGTTCGTCCTCGCACCGATGGGGGAGAGCGACCTTCGGCGTACGATCACCGGCCCGGCGGACGCCGCCGGGCTGGACATCGAGCCCGGCCTGGTCGACGCCGTGCTGGCCGAGCTGCGCACCCGGCCCGGCCGTTTCGAGGCCGGCGCGCTGCCGCTGGTGTCCCAGGCCATGTTCACCACCTGGGAGCACCTCGAGGGCAATCGACTGACCAGCCGGGGCTACGCCCGCACCGGCGGCGTCACCCACGCGGTCGCCACCAGCGCCGAGGCCGCCTACCGCGAGCTGGACGCCGAGGGCCAGGAGACCGCCCGGCGGGTGTTTCACCAGTTGACGCTGGTCTCCCGAGACGGTGTGCTGACCCGCCGTGCCGTGCCCCGGACCGCCCTGCACGCCGGGGGCGGTGGCGAGCGGGGTGAGGTGGAGCGGGTGCTGGAGGTCTTCGCCCAGCGGCGGCTGCTCGTGGTCGACACGGAGTCGGTGCAGGCCGCTCACGACGTGCTGCTGACGGCGTGGCCCCGGCTGCGCGGCTGGCTGGAGGCCGACCTGGCCGGACACGCCCTTTATGGCGAGCTCGTGGACGACGCGGCCGAATGGCATCGCCGCGGCCGGCAGGCCGCATACCTGTACCGGGGGGAGCACCTGGCCAACCTGCTGGAGATGCTGCCCCGCTGGCAGGCCGACCCCGACCGCTACCCCGCTTTGCCGGGCGTGCCGCAGGAGTTCCTGGAAGCGGGAAGCAGGAGCGAAAGCCGCGCCGTCTTCCGGCGCCGGACCCTGCTCGCCACCTTGTCCATCCTGCTGGTGGTGGCCCTGGCGGCCGCGGGAGCCGCGGTCCGTTCCGAGCAGCAAGCGATCCGGCAGCGCGACACCGCCGTCGCCCAGGGCCTGGCCGCGAAAATCGAGCGCCTCACTGCAGATCCCGCACTGTCGGCGTTGCTGGCTGTGGCGGCCTGGCGGATCAGTCCTGAACCCGACGAACTCCGCGCCAGCTTACTCACCGTCCTTAGCAATCCTGGACGTGCCGTCCTCACCGGAAACGGCACGAGAATATCCGCGGTGGCGTTCAGTCCTGACGGCCGCACCTTGGCCGGGGCCAGCGGAAGCAGAGACGACGGGTCACTGCTGCTGTGGGACGTCGCCACCCGCAAACGGATCGGCGCTCCCCTCACCGGCCACACCGATGGAGTGGCCTCGGTGGCGTTCAGTCCCGACGGCCGGACCCTTGCCAGCGGCGGCTACGACCATACGCTGCGGCTGTGGGACGTTGCCACCCGCAAGCAGATCGGCACCCCCCTCACCGGAGACGGCTTCGGAGTGGAGTCGGTGGTATTCAGTCCCGACGGCCGCACCCTCGCCAGCGGAGCCGGAGAGACAGTGCGGCTGTGGGACGTCGCCACCCGCAAACAGATCGGCGCCCCCCTCACCGACCACACCGATGGAGTGGCCTCGGTGGCGTTCAGCCCCGACGGCCGCACCCTCGCCAGCGGCGGCTACGACCATACGCTGCGGCTGTGGGACGTCGCCACCCGCAAACGGATCGGCGCCCCCCTCACCGGCCACACCGGTGCAGTGGTCTCGGTGGCGTTCAGCCCCGACGGCCGCACCCTCGCCACCAGAAGCAACGACGGGTCACTGCGGCTGTGGGACGTCGCCACCCGCAAGCAGATCGGCACCCCCCTCACCGGCCACACCGGTGCAGTGGTCTCGGTGGCGTTCAGCCCCGACGGCCGCACCCTGGTCAGCACCAGCGACAAGTCGGTGCTGGTGTGGGACGTCGCCACCCGCAAACAGATCGGCACCCTGCTCCCCGGAGACGGCTTCGGAGTGGAGTCGGTGGCGTTCAGCCCCGACGGCCGCACCCTCGCCACCGGAAGCAACGACGGGATAGTGCGGCTGTGGAACGTCACCACCCCCACCCTGATCAGCTTCCCCACCGACGCGGGAGACAGGATCTCGGCGGTGTTCAGTCCCGACGGCCGCACCCTGGCCACCAGCGGCAACAAGTCGGTGCGGCTGTGGGACGTCGCCACCCGCAAACAGATCGCCACCCCCCTCACCGGCCACACCGAGTCGGTGGAGTCGGTGGCGTTCAGCCCCGACGGCCGCACCCTCGCCGCCGGAAGCAACGACGGGTCGGTGCGGCTGGGGGACGTGGCCACCCGCAAACAGATCGGCCCTCCTCTCACCGGCCACACCTGGCCTGTTGCCTCGATCGCGTTCAGTCCCGACGGCCGCACCCTGGCCACCAGCGGCTACAAAGAAGGGGCGGTGCGGCTGTGGGACGTCGCCACCCGTAAACAGATCGGTACTCCCCTCACCGGCTACAGCGGTGCAATGGTCCCGGTGGCGTTCAATCCCGACGGCCGCACCCTGGCCACCGGCGGCGACAGAGACGGGTCGGTGCGGCTGTGGGACGTGGCCACCCGCAAGCAGATCGGCCCTCCTCTCACCGGCCACACCTGGCCTGTTGCCTCGATCGCGTTCAGTCCCGACGGCCGCACCCTGGCCACCAGCGGCGACAGCGACGGGTCGGTGCGGCTGTGGGACGTCGCCACCCGCAAACAGATCGCCACCCCCCTCACCGGCCACACCGAGTCGGTGGAGTCGGTGGCGTTCAGTCCCGACGGCAAAACGCTTGTCACCGCAGGTTCTGACCGGACACTGCGGCTGTGGGACGTCGCCACCCGCAAGCAGATCGGCGCCCCCCGCATCGGAGACGACTACGGAATAATCCGGGTGGTGTTCAGTCCCGATGGCAAAACACTCGCCACCGCAGGTTTTGACCGGATACTGCGGCTGTGGGACGTAGAAATCCCCAATAACCTGCCTGAAGCCCTATGTGCGATCGCCGCCCGCTCACTCACCCCGGCCGAATGGGCCCAGCACATTCCTGAAGTTGACTTCCGAACGACTTGCCCCTGACAGCCACACGCGCGTACCACCAGGCCACTACCACGGCGCCGCGTTTGGGGTGTTCACGAGTAGGTCTGGCCTGGGGCGCTGAAGGTATCTCGAAGATCGCTTCCTGA
Source organism: Streptosporangium sp. NBC_01469 (assembly GCF_036227305.1). Lineage (NCBI taxonomy): Bacteria > Bacillati > Actinomycetota > Actinomycetes > Streptosporangiales > Streptosporangiaceae > Streptosporangium > Streptosporangium sp. NBC_01469. Next base: position 533,965 of record NZ_CP109465.1, read on the forward strand.
GGCGACGGAGATCATTTTTCGGCCGTAGTAGCGGGCGTCAGCCGTGTTCCCGGGCACGATACTGTGCCCGCTGGGCCCAGCGGGCCGCGCGGTCAGCCCTGCGAGCCGCTCGGCGTTCTCGATGCCCCCGCCAGACTCGGCCGAGTACGGCGGTGGCCTCAACCGTTCTTGGGCTAACTCAAGAACGGCCCAAAATGTAGGGTGGGATTTGCCTTCGGCTTCCTGGGGTGCCTCGAAGGTTCCGGACATGTGGCCCGTTAGGGTCGAAATCGCCTGGAGGGGTAGAGCGTGCCGAAACCGTCTACCGCAAGCAACTCCGACCGGTGATGTTGGAAGGCGCCGAGGCAATGGACCAGCTCTTTCCAGATGACTGATCTCCACAAAGTTGATCTACTCTGAGATCCCCAACAGCGGTGATGCGTTGATTCTTTGAGAACACCGGCCTCGATGGTCGTGGCTCATCGCGTGTAGGCACCCAGGTCCCTCATCCACACGGCACCGTCACCATCTCCCGTAACGGCGACCGGTCGGCCGTCTACCTCCCCAACCGCCACCGCATAGACACTATTGGCGTATCCCATCGGTTCGCCCAACGGCTTGTGCGTGGCCAGGTCCCACACCCGCATGTTCTTGTCTTCGCTGCCGGTGACGGCGACCGATCGACCGTTCACCTGCCCGACCGCCACCGCATCGACGAAGCCGGTGTGTCCTGTCATCGGTTCACCAATGGGTTGGCGCGTGGTCAGATCCCACAGCCGTACAGGGACCTTATGAGTGGCATCACCCCAGTCACCGCCGGTGACGGCGACCGGTCGGCCGTTCACCTGCCCGACGGCCACCGCATGGACAAAATCGGTACGGTTGGCCACCATCGGTTCGCCGATGAGTTTGCGCGTGGTCAGATCCCACACCCGTACCTTGCCGTCATAGCCGCCGGTGACGGCGACTGGTCGAGCGTTCACCTCCCCGACCGCCGCCGCCAGAACACCGTGGGGATGTCCGCTCATCGGTTCGCCAATGGGTTGGCGCGTGACCAGGTCCCACACCCGCACAGTGCCGTCATCCACGCTGTTACCACCGGTGACGGCGATCGGCCGACCGTTCACCTGTCCGACCGCCACCGCCGAGACGACGTCATTCTGAAACAACAAGATCCCGCCTGATCGCGATGATCAGACGGGATCCCGTCAACCACAGCCCAGCCGTTTCAAGAACGGCCCCTGGTGGGGTGTTCACGAGCGACCTTGAGCTGGGGCGAAACTGCCCACGCGAAGATCGCTTCCCGCGCAGGCAGTGATCGTTTCCCAGGGTGGGTTCCACCCGGGGACAGCCTGGAGGCCGGGCGGCGGCCGGAGTGCTGCCCGGTCCGGGGACGTGGAGGAGACCATGGCCGGCACCGCACCTCAGACACTGCTCCGAAGACGGTGGCCCACCGGATCGGATACACGTCGGAATTCGCCTTCGGCGCCGCCTTCGGACGAGAGCACGGCCTGACACCAGGTGCCTACCGACGACGTGACCGCCGAGTCGGGCGAGGACGGACCGTCATGGCACATCGCCCCGCGGGCCGCCGTTGAGCATTGCTCCGGCGATCATCTTGCTGCGCAGCAACTCTCGCGTGAGGGCGTCCAGCCGCGCCGCGGCGCCCTTGTCAAAGGACAGGTGCAGGAGGCTGATACGTCTACTCTCCACAAAGGCGCTCAGTGGTTCGCGGGGCGGAGCGTTGATAATTGCGATGATCGGGACGATCCCCACCTCAACCGGCTGCGCGATCCTCTTCATTTCGGCGACATAGGCCGCGGTGGAAGCGTCGAACTCACCCGCGAAACCGGTCCGCGTTCCGCCTGGGAACAGGAGCACATAGCGAGTACGGTATCCGCGATGCTCGGCGGCGAACGAGACCCCGAGGAGGTCGTTCAGCTTCCCGCCCTGGAACATGGCCGACCAGCCGTCGTAGCCGTGTTCCATCCCGAGGTCATCCCACTGGATGCTCCCCGCGCTCACACCGGGGCCGGCGATGTTCATGACGACAGGATCGTCGGCCTTCTCCATCTGGTCGACCAGGCCGTATCCGAGCAGGAACCGGCTCAGATAGTACAGCGCGAAATTGTGCTCGAACCCTTCGGAGGTCACCGTGCGATAGGAACGGAAGTATCGCGCGCACAGCACGAGAACGTCCACCACCGCGAACCTTGCTTTGATTTCCCCGATGGCTCGTTGGTTTTCGCTGACGAGGCTGAGGTCCGCGCGTATGAAGAAGGCCCGGCCGCCGGCACCTTCCTTCTCCGCCGCGTTGAGAAACCTCTTCCCCTTCGCCGGATCTTTACCGATGACGATCACTTGGTCGCCCCGGTCGAGGTAGGTGTACGCGAGCGCCTCCCCGATACCCGAGGTGCCTCCTGACACAACAATCGTTTTCAACGCGATCCTCCTCGGAATACAGGTCTCGGAATACAAGTCGCCGTCCGGAAACTCCGTCACACCGACTCGGGAACGTAGGCGACGTCCGGATCCTGGCCGTCTCCGGCCGTCTCGGTGATTCTGTGATCATGGGCTACCGGCGGTTTCCCGACCCGCGTCCTGGTGGACCTTGTCCGCGTCGTGAGGCGGCGTGGCCACGGGGGCGGGACGCATCCGGAACGCGACGATCAACGTGAGGACGACGACCACGGCCATGGCCAGGAAGGCGTCGGAGAAGGCGGCGCCTTCCTGGCCGGGGTACAGGGGGTTAATGGCGGCGCTGCCGCTTTGCTGCCTCGCGGTCACCAGGACACCGAACAGGGCCGGGCCGGCGCCGGCGCCGAGGAACTGGGCTCCCTGGAGGATCCCGAGGCCGACGCCGACCTGGTCGGCCGGCAACGCGCTCGCCGCGGCGCTGATGAGCGGGGTCATCACGAAGATGAAGCCGACACTGAGCCCGAGAATCCCGGCCCCCGCGGGAATCACCGACGCACCTCCCGTGAGGGCCGAGAGGAACAGGGCGAACAGCCCCATGAGCGCGAGGCCCGTCAGCACCAGGGGGCGGGTGCCGATGCGGTCGGCGAGGCGGCCGATCAGCGGCGAGACGACGGCGACGGCGGCCCCGGCCGGGATCATGACCAGGGCCCCCGCCCCCGGGCCGAGACCGTTGACGTCGACCACCAGCAGCGGAACGAATACCAGGCCGCCGAGGTTGACGATCATGGCCAGGAACGCGACGACGACCGCGGTCCGATAGACCCGGTTGGTGAACAGCGCGGGCGGGACGAACGGCTGCGCGACGCGGACGGTGCGCCACCCGAAGAGCGCGATCGCCACGACCGCCACCATGAGGCTGCCCCAGGAGGAGGGGGCGGCGAAGCCGGCGACCTGCGCCTGGGTCATGCCGAACAGGACCAGCCCGGCGCCGAGGCCCAGGAGGATGCCGCCGAGAAGGTCGAACCGGCCCGTACCCGCCGGGGGCTCGCCCGGTAGCACGCGCAACGCCGCGGGAAGCAGTACCAGCGCGACCACGAGCATGAGCCAGAACAGCGCGGGCCATCCGAGGAACTGGCCGATCCCGCCGCCGATGGCCGGTCCGGCGGCGGTGCCGATACCCGCGGCCGCCGAGACGACGCCGATCCCCATTCCTCGTTTGTCCTGCGGCATCAGCCTGGTGACGGCGATGATCGAGAGCACGGGTATCGCGGCCGCGCCCACCCCCATCACGATCCGGCCGAGCACGAGTACGAGGAGATCCGGGGCGAGCGCGCAGACCAGGCTCCCGGCGGCGTAGGTCAGCAGGGCGAAACCGAACAGACGCCGCAGGCTCACCCGGTCGGAGACGCGGCCGTAGAAGGGGATGCCGACCGAGAACATCAGCAGGAAGCCGGTGACGACCCACGCGAGTTCCGCCTCCGAAGCCCCGAACTCCGCTCCGATCGACGGGAGCATGAGATTGACCATGTCGCTGGCGATGACCGTGGCGAGCATCGCCGGCATGAGCACCGCCAGCAGGGCCGGCCCTGAGCCGGTTCGTTCGGTTGTGGTCGACGTGGGTGTCATTCGACGCGTCCTCCGCACGGCATTTACTGCCACTGTCGTAGTTACAGTTAGGGCAAAAGAAGGGCGGAGGGCTTGCCTCCGCCACTGCTCAGCTAGCGATTGGGTAACGCGAGTTCACGCTCGATGTCCAGCACCTGCTGGAGTAGGTGGGCGATGGTCGTCCGGCCGAGCCGTTCTTCCATGGCCCGTTCCGCGTCCCGGAACTCCACCTCCAGCAGGGCCTGGATGTTGCGCCCGACCTCGCACTCGGCGCTGGGCGGATGGGCGTGCCGCGACAGGACCGGCCCCGCCTCGACGGCGCTGTACGCGTCGTAGAGCGTGATCTCGCGCGGGGCGCGGGCAAGGGACCAGCCGCCACCGCGCCCTTCGGTGGACCACACCAGGCCCGCGTCCCGCAGGCTGCCGAGAATGCGCCGCACGAGAACCGGATTGCTCGCCAGGCTGTCCGCGATCTCCGCGGAGGTCAGCGAGTGCTCACCCCAGCGCGCCAACATCGTGAGCGCGTGAATCGCGACCGCGCTCCTGCTGCTGAGACCCACTGTGACCCCTTCGCGTTCCGCCGCGGCACCGATCGAACTGCAATGAGACTAGTTACAGTTTGATTGCTCGTCAATCCGGCCCTGATGCGCAACCGGCGCAACCGCAGGGTGCGAGGCCTGGCCGGCGAGGTGATCAGCGGAACGCCGTAGCCGGCGAACACCTCCCGGACTTCTTTCACCGACGCGCCCGCCCGCTCAGCGATCCGGGTCTCGAGTAGCACGTCATCCTCAGCCACGAGCCCCCACCTCAACCTCCTCGATGTTCGCCTGCGCCCGCGGCTTCTCCAGGCGTGCCCGCGCACGGATACCGACCGACCCGATCCTCTCGCCACGAGCGGCATCGGCATACTCGCGCTGCGGATACTGCCGCTGTTTGAGTTGGCTGCCCCCAGCCCCTCGGCCAGGGCCACGACGAGGCGAGTCCCACTCTCTGCGGGGTGTTCATGAGTGCCGCGACCTGGGGCTGGTGAGATAGCGGAAAGATCGCTTCCCAGTTTTCTGATCTTAAAAGTGGTTCTGCGGTGGGACGGTGAAGCGTACTGTTCCCCGGCCATCCGGCCGGAGACCTGCCAGGGCTTGGTTTCCTGCCCTTGGGACATTCGCTGACTCAACCCGCGAGAGGCCCGGCGGCTGCTCGTCATCGTCGCCAACGACCACTTCCTCGATCAGTGGCGCCACATCCACCAGTCCCCAGACGAGCCCGACACATCCGCCGACATCTTCGAGATCCCAGCAGAGCGCTTCGACCGCTCGCCGCTCACGGGCCGGAGCGGGCCACCACCCGTCCCATAACCCGCAAACCAGATAACCGTGACGCAGCACCCGGCCCGGCGTCGGCTTCGCCCTGCCCAGCGACGCGAACTCGGACCTCCACCAGCGCCCTGACACCACTCGGGCCCCTCCAGACACCAGCTCCACAGGTCCCAAACCAGGACGAACTCAATTCGGAAACCCCTGAAACGACAAGACCCCGCCTGATCTCGATGATCAGACGGGATCCCGTCAACTTCAGTCCAGCCGTTTCAAGAACGGCCCCTGGTGGAGATGAGGGGATTCGAACCCCTGACCCCTTCGATGCGAACCCCGGTGGGGCGCATCGCTTCCGATCAACGGATGCTATCCAGTGCCATCAGGTGCCACGGCGGTGACGTCCGTTGATCTCGGCTGCGCTCCCGTGTCAGCGGGTCCGCTGACTTTTCGCTGACTCCGCCATAGCGGCGAAGCGCCGCTACCGCCTAGCTGTGCCCATCGGTTCTCCAGCATTAGGATCTGTCGCGATGACGACTTCCGCTTTGTCGGGCGCGCGGTGGCTATTGCTGGACGATTACACCAGTGAGGTAGACGTCACGCCGGGCGTCTGCCACGACATCGACGGGCTCTTCGTGGACCTTGAGCCCGTCCCCCCACCTGAGATCTTCAGCCTGCTCGGCTGCGATCCGGCGGGTCCGCTGCTGAAGGCGCTGCGGCATATGGGGACCGAGCGGGCGTGGCTGCCCAGCATCGCCCTCGTTCCCGTCCACCGGCCGCAGCAACGGCCCGCCAGGTGCCGGCAGCATGAGCATGGGTGTACGTGCGACGAGGAGCTCATCGACGTCACCGTGGTCGACCAACGCCCGTCGGCGGCGCGGGCGGGCCTGGTGGACCTCGACTTACGCGGATACATCCGACTGCTTCCGGAATGGGGATTTCCGGAGGAGAAGCCCGACGTGATGGGGTTCCGCCTAGCTGCGCTCAACAACGAAAAGCTCGGCGAGTGCCTGGATGTCACCGGAGTCTTCCGCAAGCGCCCCGCCGCGCCCGTCCGGCCGGTGACACTGATCGGCTTCCGTCCCGAAGCGCCGCTGCCGGAGGTTGTCGAGGGACGCAGGATCACAGCGTCCGTCGTGGCCGTCCAACGTGACGGACGCATCGCCGGAGGGGCCGGGGTGCTGTCGGCCACCGTCGTCTCGGTCTGCCCGTCGAGGTTGGGTGACGGCCTGCTGGACATCGCCCTCGACGGCGGGATAGAGGAACCACTGCCGAGTGGCACCCGCGAAATCTTCCAGATGTGGTACGACGGCGGCCCGGCCGAGCCCAACTTGTGGGCATGCTACGACCGGCTGCTGCGGCACGAATGGTCTGGCCTGGCGATCAGTCACCGTCTTCAGGGCCTGCCTGACAAACCGGCTGGAACGACCTATCACCTCGACGGCCGTTTCGTCACCGATATCGATGCCTTCTACTGCGCCATCGGCGAGGCGATCAACGGTCCCGGCGGCTACTTCGGCTGGAACCTCAGTGCCCTCGACGACTGCCTCGGCCACGGATGGGGCGCCGCCGGCCCGTTCCGGCTGGTCTGGCACCATTCCGACGTGGCCCGCCGGCATCTCACCCCTGGTTATGACCGGCCGGGCCACCGCCTGCGCGACTGGGGGCCGAGCGTCGAATTGAACGACCTCCTGGAGATCTTTTCCGAGCACGACATCGAGGTCGAGCTTCGCTGACCAAACCGCTGGCCGCCTCTTGTCGTTCGAGCCGGCATGGCCTCACCACCGCCCGCCGTGCGTGATGAGTCACCGTCAGCGCCAACGGGGCAGAACGAAGATCAAAGGTTGAGGCCGAGCTAAGAGCCCAGACTCCAGACCCGTATCGCCTTGTCCCTCCCTCCGGAGACGATGACGGGGGTCCCATCGCCACGCTTGCCGATCGCTACGCCGAGGGCACCGCCGGAATGACCGCTGAACGGTTCTCCGACCGCGTCTCCCGTGTCCAGATCCCACACCGACACATTGCCATAGTCATCACTGTAGACAATGACGGAGGAACCGTCGCCGCGCTGTCCCACCGCCATGTCCGCAAAGCCGCTGGATTGAACCTTGATGGAATCACCGAGAGGTTTTCCGGTGTTCAGGTTCCAGACCTGTATTCTTCCATCCATATCGCCTTCTTCGAAAGGCCAGCCTGGAGAGTCGACGGAAACAAAAACCGGGGTTCCGTCACTGCGCTTGCCGGTTGCCAGACCTTGACCGAAACATTCGGCACGGCAGCGGGTGAGAGGTTTGCTGAGGGGCTTCCCCGTGTTCAGGCTCCAGATGCGCACCTCTCCGCCAGTATTGCCTGTGACGACGACAGGCGTACCATTGCTGCGCTTTCCGGTCGCCAGCTCGGTGGTAGTAGTAAGACTTTCGGCGAAGGATCTCTTGATGGGTTTACCCGTATTCAGATTCCACAGACCGACAACCGATGACATTCCCCCTGCGGTAGCGGCAATGACAGGGGTGCCGTCGCCGAGCTTCCCCGTCGCCACCGCCCACATGATGTCTCGTTTAGACACAATAGGCTTACCGATAGGTTTCCCGGTATTCAGGTTCCAGACCCGTACCGTACTGTCATCTCCACCGGACACGATGACCGGTGTACCATCGCTACGCTTTCCGGTCGCCACACTCCAGATTAATTTGGAATGCCCTTTCAAAGGTTTTCCAATGGGCTTTCCGGTATCCAGGTTCCAGATGTGTATGGTTTTGTCGTAACCGCCGGAGACAACGACCGGGGTGCCATCACTGCGCTTGCCGACAGTCACCGCCGTCACGGTGCTCGTGTGCCCTTTGAGGGGATCACCGATCAGGGTGCCGAAGGGAGGGATGTCAGCCAGGAGCGAGGGCTTCACCGCGCTACCGGACAGTCGACTCGCTGAGAGATCGACCTTGGATGTCACGCCTCTCACCGACAGGTTCGGTGAACCAACGGTCAACAGCACGCCCATAGCGACCGCTAAGAGCCTGGGTCTACCCCGGAAGGTGCGGCCCACCGCCATATCTACCTCGTATCCCGGCGCCCGCCGCGGCATCATGTCGATCATTGATTGCCGTCAGGTTAGTCACTGCGTTCATGTCGCAGGAAGAGGGCGGCGCTCACAAGTCCCCGATCCCACTCGGGACCGCCGCTCAACTTTCCGTCGGCCGGCTCTCCCAGTCGACCGCGAAGTTCCCGCGGCGGGGCAGGGGCCCTCCCTTGTTAGGGTCATTCGCTAGTGCGTTCGCCTACTGGGCCGGAGTACCCGAGTTGCGAGGTCTCAGCTGGGACCACGATGTCGGCGACCTCGACCGGCCGGCCGTCGGCGAGATAGGCGCGCTGGATCGTCAGCACGATGGACCCTGGCGAGATGCCGAGACGCTTGGCCTCTCCCGGAAGAGCGGCGCGTGCGCCGACATCTTCGGTCCAGTCATCGACGATCACGCCGATCTCGGCCATCCGGTGCGTCACTCCATGGCCGGCCAGCGGCCCGTCCTCGGGCATCGCCACGATCGTGCCTTTGGTCAGTTGCAGCGGCTCGTAGGAATCCGACAGCATCCAGACCTGACCGTCGGCCCGGAAGACGTACCGGGTGTGCATGACGTCATCGCGGTCATCTTCAGGCTCGTCGAGAGCGAGCCGGGCACGCACTTCGGGCGACGCGCGCACCGTGGCGGATTCGTACTCCCAGCTTCCAGCCTTCGCCTGCTCAAGCATGCTCGCGGCGAACGGTGAGCCAGCCTTCCGCTCTCGATACCAGGAGCGGGAAATCCTCCGTACCGGTTGGCGCTCCCTCACGAAGGTGCCCGCGCCGGGGCGGGAGATGACATGCCCTTCCTGGGCGAGCTGGCGGATCGCCTCACGGATGACGCCCTCGGCTACGCCGTGCTCGGCGGCCAGGTCCTGACGCGCGGGCAGGCGGGTTCCTGCGGGAAGTTCGCCGGTGACGATTTGCCGCCGGATGAGGGCGACGAGCTGAAGGTACCTGGGCTGATCCACTTCACCAGGTTGACATCCGGATATCCGGCTTGCAAGCTGTACATCCGACTAGCGAGCCGGATCGCTCTTCCCCTGATGGTGATCCATTCCGACCTACTCACAGGACTACGCGCCATTGCCCGGCAGCGTCGACACAGCCGTACAGCACGCTCGCACCATCGCCAAGCAACACCAGCCTGACCGCACCGACGACGCCGCACAGGTGGTGCACGCGATGGTCTCCGACTCCCTCACCCGAACCGAACAGGGCAGCACGATCCGCCTCATCACGACCGTCGCGCCGAACTGCATCCGCTTCGAAGTCCGCGACCCGAACACACCGAAGCCAGGTACGCCCACACCCTCGGACGCATGGCGGCTGGTGTCCGCACTCGCTGACCGGTACGGATCCCGCGGTACCCGAGACGCCCACATGTCATGGGCCGAGCTGTACGTCCGACAGGTGGCACCCGTGGAGTTCGACATCAACGCCAGCACTCTGGGCAGCTGGGTGAACCGGCATCGGATCGTGAGCACCCAAGCCGAGCAGCGGCTGGTTTCCGGGCCGGAGCGGGCCCGGATCCGGGAGTTGGAGCGGGAGAACGCCGATCTGCGCGAGAAGCTGGCGTTCCTGAAAAAAGGTGCGCCACGAACGCTGGCGGCGTAGCCGGATAGGCGGCTACGGCAATAGCGGCGCTATGCGGAAGATGGAGGATAGATGGCCCTTCGGAACCGCCCTGCGGGGGGAGGTTCCAAACCACCTCATGCTGCGTTAGCTGAAGACTGTCGTGGTGAGCGATGGGGAAAAGGCGTCCAAGAGGCGTCAGGTGGGGATCAGGAAGTCGATTGCTGTTGACGCGTCGTTATTGAATCAGGTGGCATCAGAACCGGGCGTTACTTTTTGAGTCCGGGAGGAGCCTGGCGGGGGTCCCGCTGACTGGCCAGGTGGTGTCCGGCGTGGAGGCGACGAGAGCCTGATCTGCGGCTTTCGCATGGAACGTGGGAAGGCTCGCTCCGATACGACCGTCTGGGTAAGGCGGTGAGAGGGAGCACTCCAAGCGACCGAACCGTAAGGGGTTGAGTACCGTCGCGGAGCGCGCTGGCGGACCGGCTCGTAGTAGTGCCGAAGCTCTTGTAACGAGGGTGGAGCGAAGGGGCCGGATCGTCCGTGGTTTGTTCACATCGCCAACCGGGCGATGCCTGGGAGGAGCTTCGTGAGCGAGCTGAAATCACAAGACAAGCCGTTTGGTATCCCTAAGTGGGCGGTGTGGGAGGCGTATCAGCGAGTTAAGGCCAACAAGGGCGCTGCCGGAGTGGATGGTCAGTCGATCGATGATTTTGAACAGGATCGGGATAAGAACCTGTACAAAATCTGGAATCGGATGTCGTCGGGGAGCTACTTTCCGCCCGCTGTGCGGGCGGTGGAAATTCCCAAAACCGGCGGCGGGGTGCGTGTTTTGGGCGTGCCGACCGTTGGCGACAGAGTCGCGCAAACGGTGGCGGCCATGGTCTTGGAGACGAAGGTCGAGCCGATCTTCCACCCGGACTCCTATGGAGGTATGACTGGGTGATTGATTTGGACATCCAGAAATTCTTCGACAGCGTGCCGTGGGAGCTGATGCTCAAAGCGGTGGCGCGACACCTGGATCCCGAGCAGCGGTGGGTGCTGTTGTATGTGGAGCGGTGGCTCAAGGCCCCGATCCGACAGGCCGACGGCACCGTGGCCGAGCGGGCCATGGGAACTCCGCAAGGCTCGGCGATCTCACCCGTGCTGGCGAATCTGTTCATGCACTACGCGTTCGACACGTGGATGGCCCGCAAGTTCCCGGCCATCCCGTTCGAGCGGTATGTGGATGACGCGGTGGTGCACTGCAAAACTCAACGTCAGGCTCAGATGCTGGTCACGGCAATCGGCGAGCGGATGGCGGAGGTCGGGCTGCATCTGCACCCGGCCAAGACCAAAATCGTGTACTGCAGGGGCGGGAGACGCATCGGCTCGTATGAGCACACTGCGTTCACCTTCCTGGGCTACACGTTCCGCACCCGAAGCGCCAAGGACAAGAACGGGCGAGTCTTCACCTCGTTCATGCCCGCGATCAGCACTGAGGTCCTCAAGCGCCTCGGCGCCGAAGTACGGCGCTGGCGACTGCATCTGCACAACACCTACACGCTGGACGAACTCGCCCGATGGATCAATCCCATCGTGGCGGGCTGGATGAACTATTACGGTCGGTTCTATCGGTCGGCGATGTATCCCTTCCTGCGACGCATCAATGCCTATCTGGTGCGCTGGGCTCGCAAGAAATATCGACGGTTGCGGACCTTCAAGAAAGCCCACGCGTGGTGGAAGGCGGTTACTAATCGTGACCCGCTGTTCTTCGCGCAATGGCGCTGGGTCCACTCGTTTTGGTGATCAGGATGATAGGAGCCGTGTAACGGGAGACTGTTACGCACGGATCTGTGGGAGCCCGGGGGTGCGATTCCCCCGGGCCACCCGACCGGCCGCCTTCTTCGCGGCCGAGAGTCGATGACGCTCGCCAAGTACGAGCTGATCGACGCGGAGAAGGCTTGTCACTCCATCGCCCGGATGTGCGCCTGGCTGGGGGTGTCTCGCTCGGGCTACTACGAATGGCGTGAGCGGCCGACCTCGGCCACCGCGCAACGCCGGAGGCTGCTGGCAGCCGGGGTCGCCGAGATCTTCACCGACTCGCACGAGACCTACGGCTACCGGCGCGTCCACGCAGCCCTGCGGCGCCGCGGCGAGCACTGCTCAACCGAACTGGTCCGCGCCTTGATGCGCGAGCAGGGCTTGGTCCCGGCCCAGGTACCGGCGTTTCGGCCGACAACCACCGTGCACGGCGACTTCCGAGGCATCCCCGACCTGGTCAACCGAGACTTCACCGCCACCCGGCCGGGGACCAAACTGGTCGGCGACATTACCTATATCCGCACCTGGGAGGGCTTCCTGTACTTGGCCACCGTGATCGACTGCCACAGCAAGGTGGTCCTTGGCTGGGCGATGGCCGACCACTACCGCACCGACCTGATCAAGGCCGCGATCCGGATGGCCGTCGGCACCGGCCTGCTCCAACCCGGCGCGGTGTTCCATACCGACCGCGGCTCGAACTACACCAGCGACGAGTTCGGCCGTTTCCTGACCGGCCTGGACATCCGCCGCTCGGTCGGCCGCACCGGGGTCTGCTACGACAACGCGATGGCCGAGTCGTTCTTCAGCGCGCTCAAGAACGAATGGCTGCACCGCTTCGTCTTCACCACCCGAGCCACGGCAAGACGGCAGGTCATCCGCTACATCGAAGGGTTCTACAACCGCCGGCGCCTGCACTCGGCGCTCGGCTACCGGCCACCTTTGGAAGTACTCAACGAGTCCCTTTCCACCCAAACAGCCGCCTAGGCTACGCCCATAAGACCGGCTGTCCGGAATCACCGTGGCCCCTCACTTGAGCTTCGTGCTAGGTAGCACTCGTGTCGTCCTTCACTACGAAAGGTGCGTAACCGGCCGAGAGCTCGGTCACCTGTAGGTCGGAGAACACCAGCGTGGTGTTGTGGCCGTCGTTGGTCCCGAACCGGACCTCGTGGAAGTCGATGCCGAGGGCTTCGGCCCACTCCTCCGCGCGTGCGGAGTCGGGGATGATCTCCGCGCCAGGGTAGAGCCACTGGCATCGCGCACCCCACAGATACCCCTCCAGATCATGCGTTTTCGGATCAGCGAGAAGACGATCATCGAGAGACTCCCTCCACTGCTCTGGAAGAATCGCCGTACGCGCGTACGCCTCCACGCAGTATCGAAAGAGATAACGGAGGTGGACAGGTGCGATCCCCGACCGCGGGTCGGCCGACACATAAATGATCATCTCGTAGTCGCGCATGTAGTCGGTGTACGCGTGATAGATCAACGCATGGTCGAACACCTCGTCCAGAGCATGCTGAAGATCCGCGACATCCATAGCTACTCCCTACGCCACCGCTGCACAGGCAACTGCGAGCTCGTGCATGCTCCTGACCACCGCATCCCCGGCCTCGGCGAGACTCACCTCTTTGCCGCGCTCGTTGGCGTAGGCGATGCTGTGAGTTCCGGCGTTAACCGCGGCCTGCATGTCGAAATCGGAATCTCCGATCAGCACGGCTTTCCCTGGTGACACGTCGACCATCTCACAAGCTCGGAGCCCTGATCGGGGATGCGGTTTCATCTGAGCGGGACTGCCGATTGGACGGCCCACAACTCCGGCGACCCGGCCCTTCAGATCGGCCAAACCGAGAAACGTCTTGATCGCCGGTTCGGAGTTATTGCTCACGATCACTACCGGACGGCCTGTCTCAGCACAGGCTTCGAGTAGTTCCCGAACCCCGAGCGTGATTTCGGCGCAGCCTGCGGCCTCGATCTCGTACGCCATGAACACAGTCTCCACCTTGTCGAGTAGGCCGGGCGCGAAGTCTGCCGTACGGCGCAGCACCTTGAGCGGGTCGTCCAGCTCCGCGACATCCTGGGGAAGTTCTGCTCCCTCGTCCTGAAGCAGCTGCTTGAGCCGGGCCGCGATCATGGGTGCCGGCAGGCCGGCGAAGACGCTGCATACCGGGCCGTCGAAGTCGAGAAGGACGGCGCGGGACCGCCGGAAGATCTCTGACAGCATCTCGCTCACAGCTCGATTTCCCGGCTGATCGTGATCCACATGCTCTCAAACCAGGTGCGGACCTGGGCGACGTACTGCGACTGCATCGACGAGGCGTCCTCGGTCACCTGGTAGTGGAACAGCACCGCGTCCTTGCCCATGACGTCGTACAGCTCGTGTGGCTCGCCCTTGATCCGCACCGCGTGCTTGGCCACCGGGTAGAAGCCGAAGAACACCTGATTCCCGGTTGATCACATAAAACTTGAACGCCGGGGTCGTCTGGTGGACGCGCACCTCGACGGACGCCGACTTCACCAGTCCGAGGTCCGCCAGCTCGTGGACCGCGTCCGCGATGGCCTGGGTGCTGCGCTGCTGGATGCGGTGAGCGCGTGCCCGGATCACCGGGTCGTCGCTGAGGTCGTCGGCCCGGCACGGCAGGGACATCGGCTGGTCCATGTCCAAGACCAGGATGCGGATGCTGATGGACTCGGGTGTGAGCCGTCCGAGACGGATCTTGTCCAACGGCTCCTGGAGCATGCCCTGAAGCGTCTCGCCGGAGAAGCCAGCGAAGTCGATGGCGACGTTGGTCGTCTCGAAGGCGTGCTCAAGGCGTCCGAGGGGACGGCGCTGCACGCCTCACCGTGCTCTCGCTGCTGCTCGGGGCTCGTACGGAGGAACTGCGGGCGCTCACCTGGTCACACGTCGACCTCGACGGCACTCCGCCTTCCATCATGGTCTGGCACTCAGTCCGGGAGGGCGGCGACACCAAGACCCGCAAGTCCCGGCGCACGCTGGCCATGCCGAAGCGCTGCGTGGATGCTCTCAAGCTTCACCGCGAGCGCCAGAACGTGGCCCGCAAGGCGGCAGGCGCAAGCTGGCAGGACAACGACCTCGTCTTCGCCTCCAAGGTCGGCACAGAACTCGACTCCCACAACGTCCGCCGCTCGTTCCGGGCCGTGCTCAAGAAGGCTGGCCTGAACGAGAAGGAGTGGACGTCCCGCGAGATGCGCCACAGCTTCGTCTCGCTGCTGTCCGACTCTGGTATCCCGTTGGAGAACATCTCTCGCCTGGTCGGTCATCGCAACACCTCGGTCACCGAGACGGT
The DNA here is from genome assembly GCF_036227305.1 of Streptosporangium sp. NBC_01469. NCBI lineage: Bacteria > Bacillati > Actinomycetota > Actinomycetes > Streptosporangiales > Streptosporangiaceae > Streptosporangium > Streptosporangium sp. NBC_01469. The sequence goes on from NZ_CP109465.1 coordinate 549,012, forward strand.
CTATCGCAAACAGCTCCGTCCGATGCTTCTGGAAGGAGCCGAAGCCATGGATCGGATCTTCCCGGACTGATCACGGCATGCGATCATCGTCCAGCTTGGTCCGCCTCACGAAGGATGATCAGTGGAACCTCAGCCTCGCCCCCATATGTTTCCGCTGACCCTCGGGTGGGCGATTCTCGTTCTCGGCGGATGCGGAGCGGTCGTCACCGGCGCCGACAACGACGCCATCCCCTTCTTGATCGCTAATTCCGCTGTCGGGCTGGCCTGCATCCTGGCCGCCGTCGTGATGGCAATCTCAGGACGCGACTCCCAGTAGCGGGGCTAGTCACTCAGTTGGTCACTCAGCAACGCAAAAGGCCGTTCCCGATTGCTCGGAAACGGCCTCTGACCTGGTGGGGCGTTCACGAGTAGGCGTGACTTGGCCGAACTGGGGACCTTGGAAGATCGCTTCCCAACACGACGATGATCGCTTCCCGAAAGGCTCATACGGTGAATGTTCACCCAGCCCCTAGCGATCTTCGGTCGCACCGCGTTCCCCGAGGTGGAAAACTTCATGCGTGTGGCGGAGGAGGGGGGCCCGCGTCGCCTGGAGGCGACCACGGCCGGGGGACGATCCTCGTATCCGCGTGCGGCCCGGTCCGCTCGCAGACCGGGCCACGGTCGCCGCCTCTGGCCAAGCCCGCGCCCTGGGTCGTGGTGCCGGACTGGACGGTAGCGCGGGCATCGCCCTATCGGAGGGCTAGCTCCCCGCAGGCGGCTGTCCTGATGTGTCGCTGCCATCATCGTCCCACTGTGGGTCGTCGATGACGACGCACGGGCCGACATCGCCGGGGATCAGGAGCGTGGCGAGCTTCCAGAACACTTTTCCGGTTACGGGGGGCTCCTTCTCATCGTCCTGTTTGCCGGAGAACTCCAACACCAATGTCTTGTCCTCGTCGATGAGCCGAGGCTTGATATCCAGCCCGCCCTCCCGCATGGTGACGAGCCCGTCCGGAGCCAGGACGCCGCTCTTTCCTCTGTTCTTCTCGCACTGCTTGCCGGACTCGAGGTACGTGATGTCCGCTCTGACGCCCGCCGCCCGCAGGTCCCGCTCCAGTTGATCGGCGTCTTTGAACTCCCGAATCTCGACCCCCACCGTGCCGCCCGCCTTCTTGCTCACCGCGTACGCCGGGCTCTCCGTGCCGGCCATCAGCGGTACGGCGATGGCCGCCGCGGCGGCGAGGCCGGCCACCGCCGCTCCCACGGAAATACGGCGAACAGTACGGCGACGGCGTTCGTCCCGCGCGGCGAATTCGACTTTCAGATCCATCAGCAACTGCTCCTCGAAACTCATGTGCCGTTTCCTTCCGTGACGAAGGGCACTTCCTTGAGCGTTCGGCGCGCGCGGTGCAGCCGAACCATGGCGGTCCCCGACCGGATGCCGAGGGAGCTCGCGGCTTCGGTGACCGTCAGCTGATCGAGGACGACCAGCTCCAGCACGGCGCGTTCCCCCTCGGGCAGCTCGGCCATGGCCTGGAAGGCCCGCCGGGCAGGCTCCTCCGCGTCGATGCGCTGCTCCAGCCGGGCGATGTCGTCGCTGTCCAGCGGCCGCCGCCTGCTTACTCGGTCGGTCAGCTGGGACTCCCTCAAGGCCCGGCGCCGCTCGGCCGAGAGCGTGTTGCGTGCTACGCCGTACAGCCACGCGACTTCGCTGCCCCGTCCCGGTCGGTAGGTGTGAGCGGACTCCATCACCGCCAGGAACACATCCGCCACCAGGTCTGCGACCAAATGGGGGTCATCGGCCCGGCGGGCGAGGAATCGCGAGATGCCTTCGACGTGCCGCCGGTAGAAGGCTTCGAACGCCACGGAGTCTGTGGCGAACTCCGCCTGTTTACGACGCACCGGCCATGCTCCCTTCGTCGATCTACACCCATACTTGGTATGAAGCGATCAAAGGCTTACAAGCCGACGTCAACGGCGAGCCACCCGGCGGCTCTGTAGTCGCAAGCGGAGAGCTGTGCTCGGCTGTGCGTCGGCTGTGAGGGGCCCGCTGCAGATGTGTCTCTTCACGTGAGCCGCAAAGCCATCTACAGTTACGTTTTGCAGGCATCATGTGACTCTTTGCAATCACAGGTTTCTGCGGGGTTGCGCACGGCGCCAGTACGTGGAGGTCGGGCATGACGTTGGGCGAAGCATCGCTGCTGGAGCGGCTGGCTGCGGACGAGGAGTCTGTCCGCGGGCAACTTGAGTCGTTGCGTGAGCAGGTGGCGGCCCTGGAAGCTCGACTGAGCGACCTGGACACCGCCCGAAGGATAGTCACACCGCTGCTGGCCGGGCATTCCCCCGCCAAGCAAGCGCCTTCTGGCGGAACGCCTGATGCCCCGACGCACACCTCGCCAGAGGAAGCGGCGCCGGCGCCGAAACCGGTCGCCGGGCTCGACAAGCAGGTCGTTGTGATCATGGCGAGTTCCGGGCGGACAATGCGTGCCAAGGAAGTGGCTCAAGCACTGGGCGAGCCCGACGTGCGGGGGCGGGTGGAGACCACCCGAGCACGGCTCAAGCGACTGACGGCGCTGGGCTGGCTGACCCAGCACGAGCCGGGCCTGTTCTCCATCGCCGCGGGCATCAATGGCCACGCGCTGGAGGGAGTCGCCAACGACGAGGCATAGAGCATGGGACACATCGCAGGTCAGGCGCTCAGCAACGACGGTCGTACGGGCGCCGGGCCAGACGAGCAGGGTGCCGCCGAGATTAGGCCCTCGACGGCACCCGAGGTTGCGTGAGCACCCTCCAGGTTCTAACTGACAGTGTCTCGCGCACTCCCGAGAGTAACTCGAATAGGGGCCTTTGGGGAGGCGTCGAGCCTGGATTTCGCCTGCCTGCGATCGGCAGGGCAGCGCGGGAAGGATCGACGATGCCCTCACCAGAGCAAGAACGGATCCGGCGCGGGTCAGCTTCCACCGGTCCCGGTGGGAGAAGTGGGCCACAGCCGGACGGCCAGGCCGACCTCCAGTTGGGCGATGGTGGCCACATCCGGCCAGCAACGCCCGACGACCACGTCGTTGACGGTCTGCCGGTTCACCCCACTAACCTCCGCCAGCCGGCGGAAACTCAGCCCCCGCTCGGCCATCACTCCTTGCAGAGCCGCGGCGATGGCCTGGACGACGGCGGCGGCCGGATGGCCGGACAGATCCGCGTGGGGCCAGTTCTCCGGGTCGTCGGCCAACTCCCGGGGAGAGCGGGAACGCCCGCGTCCTCCGACCATGACAAGCGGCTCCTTTCGGTAGATGTCGTCGCCCTCCGTAACGGCAGGTTGTTCTGCCGCTATGAATGGGGTGTGACCCTCGACGCGGAAACCTCGGCCACGATCAACGGCTACCGGCCGCAGAATGCTCCGCTGGAATGGGAACAGATTGCCGGGCACGTGCGGATGTTGGTCGCCGCCAGCGCCGACCGCTCCCCCTACCGAGTGCAACGACTGCTCACCGCGACCACCCGCCTGGCCGTGTGGTGTCACCGCTCCGGCCTGCCGGACGACCCGGAAGTGTGGCTGCGGCACGAGACGATCGACGCGTTCGTCCTGACCGGCTGCACCGACCTGGCCCCGAGTTCGGCACAGACCTACCGCAGCTGGCTGCGGCACATGCGCGCCACCCTGGCCTGGCTGGAACGCGGCGAACAGGCCCCGCCGCCAATGAAGGCCCCCAAGACGGTCAGCCCGCCATATTCGCCGAATCAGCTCGGCCGTCTTCGCGGCTGGGCCGAACACCTGCCCGGTCAGGCCAGAGGCGACGCGCTGGCGCTGATGGCACTCGCCTTCGGCTGCGGCCTGACCTCCGGAGAAGTGGCCGCCGTCCGCACCGGGCATCTGCGCCACCTGGACTGCGGCGCGGTCGTGGTCGCCGTCCCCGGCACAGACCGGTTGATCGTCTGCCGCGCGACCTGGGAGGACGTCCTGGCCCACGCCGCCGACCGGCCCGGCGACGCCTTCATCTTCCGGCCCAGACGCGCCGCCCGGCACGCCAAGAACCTGTTCAGCTCCTGGACCGCCCGCCACACCCCGACCGCCGGCCTGCCCGCCCTGTCGGTGCGCCGGCTGCGCTCCTCCTGGATCGTCGAACTGCTGAACGCCCGCATCGACCTGGGCGTGGTGGCCGCCGCGGCCGGAATGAGCACCTCCGCACTGGCTCGCTACCAACATTTCGTCCCCGCCCTGGACCAGCCCACCGCGGTCGCGCTACTGCGCGGCCGCGCCAATTGAGTACGGCGAAGCCACGCGCCTGGCCGCCACGCACCACCCGAGCCCGAACCACGCGACCCCGTCCTCCCACCAAGCAGACAGCACAGATCCCCGACGCCGTCGTCAGTCACTACGCCCGACTGCTGGACGACTCCGGCATCATGCCGCTGATCGACGCCGAACTCGGCCCACGCCCCGGACCGACGGGAGTGCCGATCCGGGCCGTGCTCGTCTGCCTCATGGTGTCGATCCACCACAGTGGCAAAGCCACCCTGGCCGAAGCCTGGCGACTGGCCGCCTTTTCCCTGTCCCGGACCTCCCGTGAGCAGCTGGGACTGGACGCCGACCGGCCACCTGCCGACGATCCGCACGCCTGCCTGGCCGACAACCGGCGTTTCTACCGCGCCTTCGACCGGCTCACCAGCCTGCTGGACCCGGCCCGCCACGACCGCCGCACCCGCCTGCCACAGCACCAGGCCGACCTGCTCGCCACCGCCTGGCAAGACACCGATCCCGACCACACCCGCAAGCGGGAACTGCTGCAGGACATCGTCACCGCGCTGGTGCTCACTCCGGTGCGCTGGGCCAAAGGCCGGGGCTACCTCCGTCACTTCCGCGGCGACGTCGGCATCGACACCACCGCCACCCCGGTCTTCGCCCGCCCACCCCACGTCCGCCGCTCCACCGGAGAGCTGATCGCCTCCACCGAGATCACCGCAGGCTGGCACCACTCGGCCGGAAACGGCCCACCCGAGTACGGCTACAGCGCCACCCTCACCGTCGCCGCCCGCACCCGCTCCGTGCTCGGTTCCTTCCCGCAACTGGCACTCGGCCTGGTCCTCGACACCCCGCACAAACGCATCGGCGCCGACGCCATCACCACTCTGCGCCCACTGGCCGAGCTCGGCCTGCCCGCCGCGTTCGCCGTCGTCGACCGCGCTTACACCGACCAGCAACCTGCCCACTTCGCCCAACCCGCACGCGAACTCGGCTACAAACTCGCTCTCGATTACAAAGTGGATCAGCGGGGAGTGCAGGGCAGCGCTCACGGCGCCCTGCTCATCGACGGTTCCCCGGCCTGCCCGCTGATGCCCGCCCGGCTCGCGCAGGCCACCACCGGCCTGGACGACACCGCCATCCGCACACCGTCGGAAGAGCTCACCGCGCTGATCGCCGCGCGAGAGCCGTATCTGCTGCGTCTCAAGCAGAGCGCGAATACAGGCGGCAGCATCCGCTTCCAATGCCCGGCAGCAGGCACCTCCCCGTCGGTCACCTGCCCCCGCTTCGACCGCCTCCACCAGCGCGGGCCCATCCGCGCCACCGCTGTCGACCTGACCGACGCCCGGCAGAGAGCCGCCCACGTCGCAGCCAAACCCCGCGTGCTGCCCCCGGCACCCGACCACAAAACCCGCGATCTGCCGAAGATCTGCCACCAGCAGACCATCACCCTGCACCCCGGCGACCTGGGCCACCTCGACAAGTTCCGCCAAGACCTGGCTTACCTCAGCCCTTCGTGGCGGGGGACGTACTCCACCGTCAGGGCGATGACGGAGGGACTGAACGGCCGTCTCAAGGGCCACGACCTCGACCTGAGTGACCCGAAGAACCGGCTCGCCCACGGCCGCGTCGCACAGACCATCCTGGCCGCCCTGCTCGTCGCCGTCGCCAACGACCACTTCCTCGACCAGTGGCGCCACACCCACCAGCCCCCAGACGAGCCCGACGCATCCGCCGAGACCTTCGAGATCCCAGCAGAGCACCTCGACCGCTCGCCACTCACGGGCCGGAGCCGACCACCGCCCGTCCCATAACGCGCAATTCAGATCACCTTGTCGCAGCACCCAGCCCGGAGCCGGCATCGCCGTGCCCAGCGACGCGAACTCAGTCCTCCACCAGCGACCAGACACCACCTGGACCTTCCCGGGCACCTGCTCCGCAGCTCCCAAACCAGGACGAACCCGATTCGGAAACCCCTGAAACAACAAGATCCCGCCTGATCGCGATGATCAGACGGGATCCCGTCAACTTCAATCCAGCCGTTTCAAGAACGGCCCCTGGTGGAGATGAGGGGATTCGAACCCCTGACCCCTTCGATGCGAACGAAGTGCGCTACCGGACTGCGCTACATCCCCAAGACGTGGACTAGATTAGCAAACTTCCGGGGGCGCTCGCGCCATCCGGGGCGCGGGTCAGTCGCCGACCGCACGGCGGGGTGTCTCCGCGTACTGGTCGAAGATCTCGTCGCGGTGCGCGGCCAGGTCGATGATCTCTGCCACGGGGCGCTGGGCCTCCAGCAGGGCGGCGCGGCGGCGGGCGCGCTTGGCACGTTCCGCGCGGGCCTGGGCGACGGCTCTGCGCCGCTCGGTGTCGATCTGGACCGTGACCCTGAGAATGGCCACATAGGCGCCCAGGAGCACCACTGAGGGCGCCACACCCCACCAGGGGATGACCTGAACGGCGGCCGTCACCACGGAGGCGAGCAGGAGCAGCACGCACCAGAATGTCAGGCGCCTGCGCTTGGCCACCTGCGTGGCCCGGCGGCGGAGTTCCGCGCGGCGGCGCTCGGACGCGGCCCTACCGGTGGCGGGCCTGCCGGTCGTGGGCTTCCCGGCCGGGGGCCGGACGGGCGGGGCCTCGGTCCCGGTCTCGGACGCGGCCTGGGCGCCCGGTGAGGCTTCCTCGGCATCGGGCGACGGAACGTCGTCTCCCAGCGGAGACGGCGAGGACGGGTCGGCGGAGGACACCGGCAGGGGCTCGGCGAGGGTCTCGGCGGAGTCCTCGTCGATCGCCCGCTCGTCGTAGGCGTACGGCTCGACGTCCTTGTGGGTCTCGGCGAGGGTGTTGCGGTCGCGGTGCAGCCACATGGGCACGAGCACGCACAACCACATGACGACAATGGCCAGATAGAGAACGACACCGCTGCTCACGGCCACCTCCGGGCAGCGTGAGGACACGGGTGGTCTCCCGGCGTCCTCAATCTGCTCATGTCACGCACCGTAAGACCGCGTGTCACTATTTGACGAGCATTCGATGCGGTGTGTCGCGAGATCTTCAAACCTCTTCATGGGGAGTGCCGCCGTGGGCGGCCGCCTCACGTGCCCGTCGCCACCGCACGAGCAACCCTCTCGGCGCGTCTTCGACCGTGAGTGCGTAACAGATGTGGTCGCGCCAGGCACCGTCGATGTGCAAGTGCCTGCGTCTGATCCCCTCTTCCCTGAAACCAAGCTTTTCAACCACTCTGCGGCTCGCGTGGTTCTCTGGGCGGATATTGGCCTCGACGCGGTGCAGCCCGGTGGTGAAGAAGCAGTGGTCGACGGCCATCGCGACCGCGGTGGGGGTGATCCCGCGACCGGCCAGCGCGCCGTCCACCCAGTAGCCGATCTGGGCCGACCTGGCGGAGCCCCAGACGATGGCACCCACGGTGAGCTGACCGGCGAAGGCGCCCTCGTAGGTGACGACCCACGGCAGCGCGAGCCCCTGCCTGGCCTCCCTGCGGAGCGTCCCGGCCATGGAGATGTAGGGACCGAGACCGGTCCTGAAGAGGGGGGTCTCGGGGTTGCTCGGCTCCCAGGGGCGGAGCCAGTTCGCGTTACGCAGCCGCGACTCCCGCCAGACGCGCACGTCTCGCAGCCGCAGCGGCCGAAGTCCTACCGGGCCTTCCGTCAGGGTCACCGGCCAGCCACGAAGTCGATCCACGCCCTCCATCATCCCCCCAAGAGGGCCCGCCGTGCCATGGAAGCCGGGCAGGCGGATCAGCGGGGGTGATCTCCTCCCCGGATCTGGTCCACGGCGTGCCTCAGCACGGGAGACAGCACGCCCATTCCGTCGCGTACCCCTCCCGAGGAACCCGGCAGGTTGACGATCAACGTGCCGCCGGCCTGCCCGGCGAGCCCGCGGGACAGGATCGAGGTGGGCACCCTGTCGCGGTTGACGTGGCGGATGGCCTCGGCGATGCCGGGAACCTCTCTGTCGATCACCCGCCGGGTCATCTCCGGGGTGAGGTCCGCCGGGGTCAGGCCGGTGCCGCCGGTGGTGACGATCACGTCGTATCCCTCGGCGACCCCGGATCGCAGTGCCGCCTCGACCGGATCGCCGTCGGGGACCACCTCCGGGCCGTCCACGTCGCACCCGGCCGCCGCGAGCAGCTCGGCCAGCAGCTTCCCCGAGGTGTCCTCGTACGTCCCGGCGGCGGCCCGGTTGGACGCGGTGATCACCAGAGCTCTCATGGGGTCATCCTCCCAGCCTCTCGGAGATCCGGCCCCTTGGAAATCTGGGAAACGTCGGAAACGCCGGGCTCTCGGGGACTCCGGTGTCGTCGCGACGAGAGTCCTCGTCGGGACGGGAGGTCCTCATCGGGGCGGGTGGTCAGGGGCGGAAGGTCAGGGGCGGGGGGTCAGGGACGAGTCCAGATCCCCGTCTTGCCACCGGTCTTCTCCTCGACACGGACATCGGTGATCACGGCCGCCGGATCGACCGCCTTGACCATGTCGATCAGGGCGAGCGCGGCGACGGATACCGCGGTCAGCGCCTCCATCTCGACGCCGGTACGGTCGGCGGTCCTGACCCGTGCGGTGATCTCCACGCCGTCGTCGGCCACGGTCAGCTCGACCTTGACCCCGTGCAGTGCGATGGGGTGGCAGAGCGGGATCAGGTCGGGGGTCCGCTTGGCGCCCATGATCCCGGCGATCCGCGCGGTGCCGATCGCGTCGCCCTTGGGGACCTCGCCCGACCGCAGCAGCGCCACGGCCCCGGCGGACAGCAGCACCCTGCCGGTGGCGGTCGCCGTACGGAGGGAGACGTCCTTGGCCGAGACGTCCACCATGCGCGCCGCGCCGGTCTCGTCGATGTGGGTGAATCCGGTCACTTCACTCTGGTCCCGCTCGTTCACAGGGGGATGACCTCCACGTCCGTACCCTCGGGAAGCTCGGTGACGTTCTCGGGCACCACGATCAGGGCGTTGGCCGCGGCCAGGGCGGCGAGCTGGTGGGAACCCTGCCTGCGCACCGGGCCGACGGTACCGCCGGGACCGAGCACGCCGCGCAGGTAGGAGCGCCTGCCCTCGGGCGAGCGGAGCGGGCCCGTGGTGACCGCCCGCACGGTCGGCGTGGGCTCCTCGGGCAGGCCGCCCATCTTGCGCAGCGCGGGCCGGACGAACAGGACGAACGATACGAACGACGAGACCGGGTTACCGGGCAACGCGAAAATCGGTATCTGGTCCTCGCCGACCACGCCGAAGCCCTGGGGCATGCCCGGCTGCATGGCGACCCGCTCGAAACGGACCGTGCCGAGCGGGCCGAGGGCTTCCTTGACGGGCTCGTACGCGCCCATCGAGACGCCACCGCTGGTGATCACCAGATCGGCCCGCAGGAGCTGCGCGTCGAGCTGGTCGAGGAACTCCGCGGCGTCGTCGCCGACGACTCCCGCCCGGTAGCCCTCGCCGCCCGCCTCGCGGACGGCGGCGACCAGGGCGAAGCTGTTGGACTCCCAGATCTGGCCGGCCCCCAGGGGAAGTCCCGGCTCGACCAGCTCGGCTCCCGTGGATATCACGACCACCCGCGGGCGGGGCCGTACGAGAACCCGGCGTCGGCCGACGCCCGCCAGCACTCCGAGCTGCGCGGGCCCGATCGGGGTGCCCACGGGCAGGACGACGTCGCCCGCCCGCACGTCCTCGCCGGACCTGCGGATGGCGTTCCCCTCCCGCACCGGGCGGCCGATCACGACCTGCGCGGTGCCGCCGTCGGTCCACTCGACCGGGACCACCGCGTCGGCCCCGGCGGGCAGCGGGGCCCCGGTCATGATCCGCATGACCATGCCGGGGCCGATGGCCTGCAACCGGCCGTCTCCGGCCGCGATGTCGTCGATCACCGGGAGCGTCACCGGGGCACCCTCGACGTCCTCGGCCCGCACGGCGTAGCCGTCCATCGCGGAGTTGTCGAAGGGAGGCAGCGCGACCGGAGCCGTGACCTCCTCGGCCAACGTGGTGCCCAGCGCCCGTTCCAGCTCCAGTTCGAGCGGGGCGAGCACCCGCACGGTACGCAGGATGTCGGAGAGGTGGTCGTCGACCGATTTCATGGAGTTCATCGCGAGGCCAGGAACTCCTTCAGCCAGGGCATGAACTCGGGTGCCAGGTCAGGGCGCTCGGCGGCGAACTGCACCACCGTACGCAGGTAGTCGAGCTTGTTGCCGGTGTCGTAGCGGCGCCCTCTGAACAGCACCCCGTGCACGGGGCCGCCCTCGTCGGCGCCGCGCCCGGCGAGGGTCCGGAGGGCGTCGGTCAGCTGGATCTCGTTGCCGCGTCCCGGCGGGGTGTTCTCCAGGACCTCGAAGACGGCCGGGTCGATCACGTACCGGCCGATGATGGCCCAGTTGGACGGGGCCTCGTCCGCGGGGGGCTTCTCCACCAGGTCGGTCACCCTGACCACGTCGTCCTCGGCGGTGGGCTCGATGGCGGCGCAGCCGTACAGGGAGACCTGCTCCCTGGGGACCTCCATCAGCGCGATGACGCTGCCGCCGTGCGTGCCGCGTACCTCGATCATGCGCTTGAGGAGCTCGTCGCGGTGGTCGATGAGGTCGTCGCCGAGCAGGCAGGCGAAGGGGTGGTCGCCCACGTGCTGCTTGGCGCACAGGACCGCGTGGCCGAGGCCGCGCGGCTTGCCCTGCCGTACGTAGTGGAGGATGGCCAGGTCGGCGGGCTCCCGCACCTGGGAGAGGCGCTCTTCGTCGCCCTTGGCCTCCAGGATCTCCTCGAGTTCGAGGGCGCGGTCGAAGTGATCCTCTATGGAGCGCTTGTTCTTCCCCGTGACCATGAGAACGTCGAGCAGTCCGGCGGAGACGGCCTCCTCGACGACATACTGGATCGCGGGCTTGTCGACGATGGGCAGCATCTCCTTGGGGGTCGCCTTGGTCGCCGGAAGAAAGCGGGTGCCCAGACCCGCTGCGGGAACGACGGCTTTCGTCACAGCTTCGAAGTCGGCCATAACCGAAACCATAGTGGAGGGATCTGTGGACAAGCTGACGCTGCGTGCCACGATCGAGGCCGCACGCGCCTCGATCCCCGACGAGCAGCGGCATGCGGCTTCCGTCCGGATCAGGGAATCCCTGCTGGAGCGGCCCTGGGTCCAGATGGCCGGGCTGGTCGCGTGCTACTGGTCGATCGGGACGGAACCGGCGACCCACGGGCTGGTCTTCGCCCTGTGGAAACACGGCGCGACCGTGATCCTGCCCGTGCTCCGCGACGACGACGATCTCGACTGGGCGGTGTACGACGGCCCCGACACCCTCGCCCCCGGCCGCTTCGGGATCATGGAACCGGTCGACACCCGGCGCGGGGTCGACACCGTCAGAACCGCCGCCCTGGTGATCGTGCCCGCGCTGGCGGTGGACAGGTCCACCGGGGTACGGCTGGGCCGGGGCGGCGGCTCCTACGACCGGGCGCTGGCGAGGGTCGGCCCGAATGTGCCCACGGTGGCGCTGCTCCACGAGGGTGAGCTGCTCGACGGCGTGCCCGCCGAGCCCCACGACGTCGCGGTCCGCTACGCGGCGACCCCCGAGGGGATCTTCAAGACCGCCGCGGCGGGAGTGTGACCGACCGAGGGAGCATCGGCATGATCGGCCGGCGGAGCGGGAGTGTTACCGGCCGGTGGAGCGGAGCCATGACCGACCGGCCGGATCGGAACGTGACCGACGGGATCGGGATGTGACCGACCGGCGGGATCCCCGCCGGGCGCGGGGCTGAAGGCGCCGGGATCGTGACAGGGAGTGCGCGCCACCCGTGCGTGGCGGCCCTTCCGAATGCGACACAATGGTCCCCGGAGTCAGAGAGGGGACCAGATGGGACTGGACGTCTGGCTGCTTCTCGGTGCCGGAACCGTCATCGCGGCCATCGTCGCGGTGCGTGTCGCCCATCGGAGCGGGCTGCCCAGCCTCCTGATCTTCCTGGGCTTCGGGTTGCTCATCGGCGAGTCCGGGTTCGGGCTGCAGTTCGAGAACCCGCAGCTCGCGCAGCAGATAGGCCTGATCGCGCTGGCGATCATCCTGGCCGAGGGTGGTCTGACCACCACCTGGAGCCACGTCAAGGGAGCCATTCCCACCGCCCTGGTGCTCGCCACCGTCGGCGTGGGAGTGAGCATCGCGGCCGTCGCGATCCCGGTGCACCTGATCCTCGGCATGGACTGGCGGACCGCGCTCCTGCTCGGCGCGATCCTCGCCTCCACCGACGCCGCCGCTGTCTTCTCCGTACTGCGCCGCCTGCCCCTGCCGCCGCGCCTCGCGGGCATCCTGGAGGCCGAGTCGGGCCTCAACGACGCGCCCACGGTGATCGCCGTCATGCTGCTGAGCGCCGCGACCTCGCCCAGCCTGGGGGTGGCGCTGTTCGAGGTGCTCTTCGAGCTGGTGGTGGGCGCGGCCGTCGGCCTGGCGGTCGCCCCGCTCGGCGCGTACGCGCTGCGCCGCATCGCGCTGCCCGTCTCCGGCCTGTATCCCATCGCGGTGCTCGCGCTCGCGTTCGTCGCCTACGCGGGAGCGATGCTGCTCCACGGCAGCGGCTTCCTCGCGATCTACCTCGCGGCACTGGTCATGGGCAACTCGCGGATGCCGCACCGCGCGGCCTCGCGGGGCTTCGCGGAGGGCGTGGCCTGGCTGGCGCAGATCGGCCTGTTCGTCATGCTCGGGATGCTGGCCAGCCCTTCGGAGATGCCATCCGCGATCGTCCCCGGCCTGGTGGCCGGACTGATCCTGGTCGCGGTGGCCCGCCCTCTGTCGATCATGGTTTCCGCGCTGCTGACCCGGCTGACGGGCATCGACCGACTGGGCTGGCGTGAGCAGGCCTTCCTGTCGTGGGCCGGGCTGCGCGGCGCGGTGCCCATCGTGCTCGCGACCATCCCCTGGGCTGCCAACTCCGTCGAGGACGGCACCGCCAAGCTCGTGTTCAACGAGGTCTTCGTGATCGTCATCGTCTACACCCTGCTGCAGGGGCCGACGCTGCCGTTCGTGGCGAAACTCCTCAAGCTGACCACGCCCGACGAGGCCCGCGACCTGGAGGTCGAGTCGGCGCCGCTGGAGGAGCTCAACGCCGATCTGCTCCAGGTCAGGGTGCCGCCGACGTCCAAGCTGCACGGTGTGGAGATCTTCGAGCTACGGTTGCCCACGGACGCCCAGGTGACGCTGATCGTCAGGGACGGCCGGACGTTCGTCCCCACCGACTCCACGAGAATCAGGATCGACGATCAACTCCTGGTTGTGACCACGGCCGCCTGCCGTGACATGGTGGAGCGCCGAATGCGCGCGATCAGCCGCAAGGGTAAGCTCGCCGGCTGGTTCGGCGAGCGGGGTACCTGACCTGGGCCCGACCGCGTCCGACCGGAGGTTCGGCTACGTCTGATCGGAATTCGGCTACGGAATGCGGGGACTCCGGCTCGCGTTTAAGCTTGTCAGCTGCATACCATTAGCAGTCGCGCCACTAGAGTGCCAATCGGCGCGCGGATCACACGAGGAGGAGAGCGTGCCCACCTACCAGTACGCCTGCACTGCCTGTAACAACCAGTTCGAAATCGTCCAGAAGTTCTCCGACGATGCTCTCACCGAGTGCCCGAGCTGCGCGGGCGACCTGCGCAAGGTGTTCTCCGCGGTCGGCATCGTCTTCAAGGGCTCGGGCTTCTACCGGACCGACAGCCGGTCCTCGTCGTCGAGCACGGTGACTTCCGCGAACGGGTCGTCGAGCTCCTCAGGCTCCTCGGACTCCTCCGGCTCGTCGTCGTCCTCGTCAAGTTCGTCCGATTCGTCGTCTTCATCTTCGTCGTCGTCTTCGTCGAACTCGTCGGATTCCAAGCCGGCGAAGACCGCGAGCAGCCCGGCCGCCGCGGCTTCCTGAGCCGCGCCCCCGGAACCGGCCACCACCCCCTGTCCCCGTCCTCACCTCCTCCGCTCCTTACACCCCCATCGCCTCCTTCGCTCTCCCGCCCTCTTCACCCCCTCGCCCCCGAACCCCGCTCCTCAGTCGGCCGTTCATGGGCGGCCTGACCGGCCGCCCCGGGCCGTGGCCTCCCACCCCGCCCTTCCATAGGCCGGCACGGGACGGACGAGCCCTCCGCGTCTGTCGCCGGTACCCCGGGCGGCCCGCACGACCTCCGATCGACACCCCGCCGCTCCCGCCGCTCCCGCCGAGGGCGGCTACCTGGCGAATACAGTTATCCACAGGCTGTCACCGGGGCTCCTCAGAGACCGGTCCGTGGCGCTAATCTCAGCTTCATGGTCACTCGCGCGGACATCGGGGTCATCGGCGGCTCGGGCTTCTACTCCCTGCTCGACGACGCCACAGAGGTCGAGATCACCACGCCGTACGGCCCGCCAAGCGACGTCGTCACCGTCGGCCGGATCGGGGAGCGCTCGGTCGCCTTCGTTCCCCGCCACGGTCGCGACCACCGCTTCCCACCACACCGCATCCCCTACCGGGCGAACCTGTGGGCACTGCGTTCCCTCGGTGTCCGCCAGGTCCTGGCCCCCAGCGCGGTCGGCTCCCTGCGTGCCGAGATCGGCCCCGGCGCCCTGGTCGTCCCCGACCAGCTCGTCGACCGCACCTCCGGCCGCGTGCAGACCTACTACGACGCGGGCGGCGTCGTCCACGTCGCCTTCGCCGACCCCTACTGTCCCTTGGGCCGTGCGGCGGCCGTCTCCACCGCGGGTTCCTCCGGCTGGGAGGTGGTCGACGGCGGCACCCTCGTGGTCATCGAGGGCCCGCGCTTCTCGACCCGCGCCGAGTCCCGCTGGTTCAGCGGCAACGGCTGGTCGATCGTCGGCATGACCGGCTTTCCCGAGGCCATCCTCGCCCGCGAGCTGGCCCTCTGCTACACCACGATCTCCCTCGTCACCGACCATGACGCCGGGGTCGAGGCGGGCGAGGGGGTCACCCACGAGGAGGTCCTCTCCTTCTTCGCCACCAACGTCAGCCGCATGCGCTCCCTCATCGGCGACGTCGTCGCCGCGCTCCCCGAAGAACGCACCTGCTCCTGTCCGAACGCCCTGGACGGCCTCAAGCTCCCCTTCGACCTCCCCGGTTGATCGGATCGCGGCAGCGCCGGGGTCACCGCCATGTGCGCCACCCGACAGGAAGAGCTGAATCTCCCGCTTCCTGTCCACACCATCCGGCCCCGGCCCCGGTAAGGATCCCCTGAGCGGGGTCTCCCACCCATCACGGGCACCGCCCCGCCACTCGGCGGGGCGTCCTCCCCACCCACTTACGGGCACCGCGCCGCCCGACTCCCCCTGGAGTCAGCCATGCGCGCTCTGCGCCGTTTCCTCGGCCGCCGTCACCGTCTCATCGCCACCGTCGTCGCCGCCCTGGCGATGGGATGCGCCGTACTGGCGCTGCGCCCGGACACCGCCTCGGTGACCGTCCTGATCGCCGCCAGGGATCTTCCCGGAGGTGTGCTGGAGGCGGCCGACCTGATACCGGCTCCGCTGAGACCCGGTACGGTCCCCGACGGCGCCCTGAGGCCCGGCACGCCGTTCGCGGGAAAGATCCTGACGGGTCCCGCGCGGCGCGGGGAGCCGCTGACCGACGTCCGCCTGCTCGGTCCCGGCCTGCTGGCCGCCCACGGCCAGGGAACGGTCGCCACCCCCGTACGGGTCGCCGATCCCGAGACCGCGCGCCTGCTCTCGCCGGGCGACGTGGTGGACGTACTCGCCGCCACCTCGACGTGGGACGGCACCGCCCCGGCGACCGTCGTGGCCGAGGACGTCGCGGTCCTGGCCACACCGGGCGGGGAGTCGGAGCGAGACGCGCTCGTCGTGCTGGCCACCACGTCGGCCCAGGCGACCGAGCTGGCCTCCGCCCAAGCGGGCGGGCGGCTCTCCATCACGATCGGCCCCCGCACACGGTGATCCGCCCTGCCCGCGACAGGACTTACAGCAGGGAGCCGATCTTGGGGTCGTACTCCCAGTGCCAGGGCTCGAAGGGGCTGACGTAGGCCCACTTGGGGTGGATCCAGCCGAACTTCTTGCCGTTGGTCTCCAGCCAGTTGAACTCGGCCGAACGGAAGCGCTCGACGCCCCCGCACAGGTCGACGGCGAGTCCCAGACCGTGGTTGCTGCGGCCCGGGACCGCCGCCAGGCCGGGGCGCGTGTAATAGACCGACTGCTGCTCGGCCAGACTCCGGTAGCTGTCGGTCACGCACATCGGCCTGCCGAACTGCCGCTTGTACGACTCGTTGAGGCTGATGAACGCGAGCGCGGCGTCCCCCCGCAACTGGTTGCCCCGCTGCTGGAGCGGGCAGAGGTAGGCCTGCGGGATGAGGCCGTTGGGAAACTCGTCCATCGAGGTCGCCCTGGTCGGGTCGCACCCGGCCGCCGGCCGCCCGTTCTTGTTGATCTTGACGCCCAGCTTCACCAGCGCCCTGGTCAGAGACTGCACGATCTTCTGCGAGCGCGTCCTGAGCGTCTCGATCTCGGCACCCATCTGCGCCTCCGCGAGGAGATTGCCCGCCCGGAGCTCCTGCGCCTCACCCGCGAGACGCTCCTGCTCCACCTGAAGGCGGCTACTGTCCTCAAGGATCAGGTCGCGCTCGGCGACGAGCTGGGTGACACCGGCCATGGCGCGCAGGGTGTCGGCGTCAGAGCCACCGGACAGGAATCCGGCCACATCTCCCCCGACGGGCTGCTGGTAGAGGAATCCGACCAGATCCGACAGTGGCTGCCGCACCTGGGCGAAAGCTCTCTCGGCCACCTGCAGCTCCCGCAGCTTGACGGAAAGCTCCTTCTCCGAGGTGCGGATCTGGGTCCGCCGCTGCTCCAGGGCCTTGGTCGCGTCCTCAAGATCCTTCGCAGCCTTCTCCGCCTCACGACGCAATTCTGTGAGATTCACCGGCTCCGCGGCAACGACGGCCTGAACCTCCGCCGGCGCCCGCTGCGCGGCAGCGGCTCCCGGCAGGAAGGAAGTCATCGTCGCGACGACGGCGATCAGACCCGCTGATCGACGAGGTGGCACGTTCGACCCCTCCGTTTGCGAACTCGTGACCTGGGTCAGGCACGCACGCTACTACAGCTGACCAAGTGCACGGGCCAGACTCTCCACAGCCGTTATGCACCGAACACCCCTTTTTGTGACTGGACAAGTCAGACTTCTTGCCGCGCGTGCTTCTTGCAGACCTCCCAGAGCCACGTCCCCCTCCACTCCCCCGGACACCCGTCCCGGGGCTCAGGCGGCACAGACGGCGATGTCCGCTCCACCGGAGACTCAGGCGCCACAGACGGCGGCATTGCCACCTTCCGTGGCCCTCTGGGGGCCTGCGGACGGGTCTTTATGGGAACGACCGCATCTGGCTCGCCCGCATCGTCCGTGCCACCGATCTCACGTGGACCGCTCGGCCGACCGATCTCACCCGGGCCCTCCTCCGCACGGCGCACTCCCGACCTCGCCGCCACGGGCACCCACCCCTCGTACACCCGATCCGGCCGCAACGGCGGAGGCACCAGCCTCGGCCCGAACATCCGGCTCCGCACGGGCCCGACCACGACCGGCACCACGGCCACCGCTTCTCCCCGGCCCTCCGAGTCCTCCGGATCCTCCGGGTCCTCCTGGGCCCCCTCGCCCCCGGAGTCCCCTGGGTCTTCGGGCGGCTCCTCGTCCGGCGCCCCCACAAGCCCCCCGACCCCCAGCCGGGACGCCGCGCCGCTCCAGGCTCCCTCACCTTCCCGGAATCCCCGCCGCTCCCCGTCCCCCACCCAGAGGGCCTCGTCTCCGTGAAGCCGCTCAGCTTCTCCGGCTTCCGAGGCTCCCCCGACTTCCCCTGCCTCCCCGGATCCCTCGGTCTCCCCTACCCCTTCGGCCTCTCCGGTCTTTTCGGCTTCCCTGCCTCCGCCGGCCTTCCCGGGCCTTTCAGCCTCCCCAGGCCCCTCAGGCTCCGCACCGGCGTCGGCCATCTGGACGGCGGCCTCGTAGCCTGTGAGCTCGGCCACCAGTAACCCCCCGGCCAGAAGCGCGGGCGCCAGCATCGCACCACACAGCACCACCGGCCGCAGGGCGCGATGCCCGCGAATGCGCTTCCGTCGCCTGTCGATCACGGACCGTGACACTAACCTCGCCCACCACCGCACACCCGCCCACTTGCCGCCCTTTTACTCCAGGCCAGCGAACCGATAACCCATCGTCTACCCCCAACTCCCCCTCCGAGCGCGCAACCACTCGCCACTTTCGCTACTCTTACTAGGAGCCCCTGCCTCCGTAGCTCAGGGGATAGAGCACCGCTCTCCTAAAGCGGGTGTCGCATGTTCGAATCATGCCGGGGGCACTCTTCCGACCAGTGATCATGCCTCTGACCTGGGTGTGCTCTTCTGCTTGTTCCCCAGCTCTGTGCAGCCGTGTGCCACCATAGGCAGCTGTATGTCAGCGGCTGCGGGATATGCGTGGGATGGATCTCGGGGTGTTTCTGCAGGTCGTCCCTTGCCGGAACGGACCAGAGCCGAGTGATCCCAGACAGGGGGCCGCTCTTTGGTCAGACTGTCAACGCAACTTTGGTTGACGATGATTCGAACTAATCGGCCCCCCACTCGGGTCCGTGCCACCAGCCGCAAAGTAACTCTGTGTAACGACAGTGACGGTGTGTGATTCGCAGAAATGGTCATTTCTGTGAAGGGCTCCGGCGACCTGGACGCGCGCACCCCCGCCCAGGTCGCCTTTCGCAGAACATCTCGCAAAAAGCCCGGTTTCTGAGAGGGTCTTCTGAGAGACTCCGGGCATGGAGATCACGTCGGAGTCGGCGACGAGCACGGTTGAGCGGCACGCCTGCCCCCGGTGCGCCGTCCCGGCCGGGAGTGTGTGCCGGACCCAGGGGGGCAAGGTCGCGCCGAAGTACCACACCGCCCGGTTCATCCTGGTCCCGGCGTTGCGTGAGGTGCTGGAGGTCGCTGTCCCCGCCGACCGGCTTCCCGGCAGGCCGTGGACGCAGGGCCCGCCGCTCCAGGCCGCCGTTGCGGAGGCTGGCAGTCAGGCGATCCGGATCGGGTACGCGCGCTGTTCCACCGCGCAGCAGGAACTGGCCAGCCAGATCGAGGCCCTGGAGAAGGCAGGCTGCAGCCGGATCTTCTCCGAGAAGATCTCCACCCGGATCAAGGTACGGCCGGAGTTCGAGACCGCCCTGAAACTGTGCACCGATATCAAGGGCGCCGCCCCGGACCAGGCGGTGATCCTGGTCGTGCACGAGATGAAGCGGCTGGCGCGTAACGCCGCCGAGCTGATGATGCTGGCCGCCACCCTGCAGGCGGCCGGGATCCAGCTGGAACTGTTGAGCGGGCCGCTGGTCGGCGTCTATGACCCGAACGGGATGGGCTCGATGCTGTTCGCCATCTTGGCCGTCGGCGCCCAGCTCGATCGCAACTACATCCGCGAGAAGACCCTGGAGGGCCACCAGGCGGCCGCGGCCAAGGGCAACCACAGCGGCCGGCCGAAGGTCTTCGACGAGGACATGCTCACCTTCGCCCTGGCATTGCGCGACAAGGGCGTGCCGGTCCCCGACATCGCCACGAAGCTGACGATCAAGACCGGGATCAACGCGGGCAAGAACCCCTCGCTGGCCTCGGTCTACCGCGCTCTGGCCGAGGCCGACGCCCTGGCCATCCGCCACAGCCCGAAGCTCAGCGGGATTGAGGGTGTTCTGGAGGGGCGTGGCGGGCCAGCTTGACCGCCGACTTGACCGCCGAGATCAGCAGGACGGCGGCCAGCACGGGGATGAGGACCAGGTCAGGGATCACGCCGAGCAGCAGCCCGCGCAGCACCGCGCCCGTGACCGAGTCCGCGGCCAGGACCGCGACGAAGCGGAGGTTAGCGCCCAGGACGGCGAAGCTGCCGTCGCGGCTGTAACGGGCGAAGGCCACCAGCATCGTGGGCAGGGACACCAGCAGCGACAGGCTACCCGCGGTCTTGATGTCCACGGAGTGCAGCAGCACGATCGTGGCGATCAGCAGCTCCCCGCCGGCCACGCCCATGATGGCGGCCACCACACCGACGCCGAACCCGGCGAGCACCCCGGCCGCCGCCTGCACCGGGCAGGGCCAGCGAACCCACCGTGGCAGTGTGGGTGAGTACCAGGGCGGCGGCCATGACCACCATCAAAGTGGCCAGCACCTTGTACAACGGGGTTGAGGAACCTGCGGACAGCCGTTGGCGCTGAGATTGATCTTGGGGTTGGGGCGGTCAGCGGCGGTCCGGCGTTTCAGGTGCCGGGCCGGGGTCGGTCGCTGATCCACTCGTTGCGGATCGCGTTGGCGGCGAAGGATCGCAGCGCGGACAGGTGCTTGTTCCACGTCGCCGGGGCCCGGACAACATCCTTTGAGCTCCTTCACACCGCAACCAGCCCGCGTCAGCGAGGCCCGGGGAGGTGTGCCGTCGCCAGCCAGCCGCGTCCGGCGTCGGCACGGGCAGGATCGAACGCGGGCGGAATCGGGCGTTCGCAGGAGGCCGCGACCTCGGCGATGTCCCTCACGACAGGCTGCCAGCCGCGCCGGGCAAGCCAGGCATCCAGGTTCTCGGCAGGGCCGCCTCGCCACAGCCCGACGAGTTCGGCGGAGATGTCCGCGCGGGCGGCGCGGAGCAGCTCCGAGTCCTCCGCGTGGTCCAAGGCGAGCACGCTTCCTGGGGCGGAGACGGCGGTGATCCGGTCGAGGAGCAGGTCGGCGGCTTCGGGGGGCAGAGCGTAGAGGATGCCCTCGGCCAGCCAGGCGGCCGGTCGCTCCGGGCTGAAGCCGGACTCCGCCAGCGCCTGTGCCCAGTCCTGGCGCAGGTCGGTGGCGACCTCGACGCGGTGGCACGCGGCGGTCGCGCCGCGGTCGTCGAGCACAGTCGCCTTGAACGCGAGCACGTCGGCGAAGTCCAGCTCGAAGACCTTGGTGCCGGGCGGCCAGGCGAGCCGGAACGCGCGGGCGTCCATGCCGCACGCCAGCAGGACCACCTGGTCGCACCGTTGCGAGGCCGCGGCCAGCAGCGCGCGGTCGAAGAACCGGGTGCGTACGGCGACCTGCTCGGCCATCATCCGCAGGAAGCGCGCGGTCGACGGAGAAGGGCCGGCGGACCAAGGGGTGGAGGCCGGATCGACGGCCGCCAGGAAGTGCTGTGCGTAGGGGTCGTCGAACAGCCGGTCCGGGCGGTCGCTCTCTAGGGTGCGCAGGAGAGCTACGCCCAAGGCGGTGGCACCGATTCCGGTCAGGCTCTCGGGGAGAGTCGGTTCTCGTGTCACGGGGTTGTTCAGCTCCCTTTTCTCGGCAGGCGGCGTCACGGGCGGGCGCCCAGGGCGCGAAAGTAGTCGTTCACGGGTGCGAAGTCGACGTTGTCGCCGCGGTAGCCCACGTACTTGTCCGGCCGGATCACGTACAGGCTGGGGCGGCGCACACCGTAGCGGTTGTGCGCCTCGCTGCGCAGGTCGGCGAAGACCCCGTCCATGGGCTCGTGCGGCAGGTGGCCGCGGGTGATGACATGGACCTCGCCGTGCCCGGCCATCGCCTCGCGTGCGGAGGCCTGCCAGGCGGCCAGGATGGCGGAGCCGGTCGTATCCGCCGCGAACAGGACGAGGTGGTGGCCTGGCGTCCGGAGGATGTGCCGGAGCGCCACCGGCCCCTCACGGTTCTCGACGTAGGCGTCCCGTACCAGCTCGCCGGCTTCCGGTCCGGTACAGGCGAGGTCACTCCATGCCCTGGCTTGCGACTCGTGCCAGCGTTCGAAGACGAGGTCACTGTCGCGGTAGTGGACGAGGTGTTCGCCGAAGGCGTTCGACAGCCGTTGTTGCACAGGGTTGAGCCTGCCGAACAGGCGCAGCGCGTGCCGCCTGGCCCTGCGGGCGACCAGCGTGCTGCCGGTGGCGACCTTTGTCGTGGCCGAGGTCGCCTCGACCACGGCCTTGACCACGGGCCACCGTTCGGCCTGATAGCTGTCCAGGAGGGACTCCTCGGCGCGCCCGGTGACGACGAGCGCGAGTTTCCAGCCCAGGTTGTAGGCGTCTTGCATGCCTGTGTTCATGCCCTGGCCGCCCACCGGGCTGTGGCTGTGCGCGGCGTCGCCGGCTAGGAGGACCCGGCCCTGGCGAAGCCGGTCGGCCAGGCTCTCGCGGGCCACGAACGACGAACTCCACTGCAGGTCGCGTACGCGAGAGTCCAGGGGCGTGCGTTCGGCGACGTAGGCGGCGAAGTCGTCCAGCCCTGGGGTCTGCGGCGGTCGATCGTCCGGCGTGCTGGCCAGGATGCGCCAGTAGCCCCCGATCATGGGGAAGACCGCCACGAGGCCGGACTTGCCGAAGTAGACATGGAAGCGGTCCCGCGTGAGCGGCCAGTCCACGGCGACGTCGCCCAGGATGAACCCCCGCTTCAGGTCGGCTCTCTGCCGGGTGATTCCCGCCCTCTCGCGCACGGTGCTGTGGGCGCCGTCGGCGCCGATCAGCCACCCGGTTTCGCACCGTTCGCCGCGACCGTCCTCGTGACTGAGTTCCACGCTGACGCATTTTTCGCTGGCCTGCTGCCCGACCAGGCGGGTGCCCCATTCGACGGTGACCCCTAGCTCCTCCGCGCGCTCGCGCAACAGGGCCACCGTCTGCCACTGCGGGATGCACAGGTCCAGCGGGAATGGGGAGTCGACGGCTGTCACGTCCATCTCGGCCAGGGTCGTCGTGCCCTGGTAGAAGTTCAGTGTGTGCAGCGGGACGCCTCGTTCGATGGCGGCTTGGGCCAGCCCGAGATCGTCCAGCATCTCCAGCGATCTGGCCACGATCGACACCGCCCGGCTCTCCCGGTGGTCCGCGCGCGCGGCGTCGATGATCCGTGGGATCACTCCCCGCCGTGCCAGGTCGATGGCCAGCACCAGGCCGGTCGGCCCCGCGCCGACGATGAGAACGTCCGCTTTTGTAGTCACAAATCCACCCATGTAGAACGAATGATCGTTCTTTTTAGAAGAGCACGGTTGAGCCGCGACCGTCAAGAGCGAATGTTCGTTCTCTATCGGGCGGCTTGCGCAGGCGCCGACATCAGGGCTCGCATGCCGTTCCTGAAGGCCGCCGAATCAGCGTGGCCGTACACCGCGCGGCGCACCAGGAACCCGTCGATCAGGGCTATCAGGACATCGGCCACGTGCTCGGCCGGGACGTCGGCGGGAAGCAGCCCGCGCTGCTGATGCTGCGACACGAGAGCGCCGACCACGCCGCTGGCCTGCGCCATGACCTCCTTCAACTTGGCGCTCAGCGAAGGCGAACGCAGGGCCTCCGACCAGACCTGGACCAGCAACTGGGCCGACTCCCGCGACCCGGACAGCGGAGGGCGCTCGACCCCCAGCACGAGATCAACGATGTTGTCCAGGTCCGGCGGCCCGATGGTGTCGTGCGCCTCGAACGCCGACGCGACCTCGGCGAGAGCCTCGGCCGCGATTGCGGCGATGATGTCGTCCTTGCTCTCGAAGTAGCGGTAGACGGCGCCGGCCGACAGTGCGGCCTCGGTCAGCACGTCCTGCATGGACGTGGCATGGAAGCCATTGCGGATGAAGCAGCGCCGGGCGGCGTCCAGGATCTGACGGCGGCGGGCTTCCAGGTGCTCCTTGGGCATGCGTGCCATGGGATCCAACGTAGAACGAACGTTCGCCCTTGACAAATTCGCCCTTCCGGGAATAGAGAAGGAACGTTCGCTTTCTATGTTGTGAAGGGTTGTGCCATGTCATTTGCCGCCAACACCTTGAGCGCTCTGGTCGCTCTCGTCTTCCTGCTCGCCGGTGCACAAAAGGTCCGGCTACAGCGTTCGGTGACAGCCAACCTGCTGAGACTAGGAGTCGGCCCGACGATGACCCGCTCGATCGGCGCCCTGGAGGTCGCCGGCGCGCTCGGGCTCGCAGTCGGCCTCTGGTTCAAGCCGCTCGCCGTCGTGGCCGCGACCGGTCTCACACTGCTGCTGATCGGCGCGGTGGGATTCCACCTCCGTGCCCGCGACTTCACGCACCGGCGCAACCGCTCCCACGCCGTAGCGCCCGTGGTGCTGGCCGTGGTCACCGGAACGACGACGGCGTTGTTGCTCGCGTCTTCCTGAGCCAAGAGCGGGCGGCGCCGTTACCTCATGGCGACGTGACGTCAAGGCCGACGAACCCAAAGCTCCGGCGATCCGTGAGGTAGCCGGGCTCTCGTGGTTGAAAAGGTGGTTCGGGAATCCGGCAGAAACGGGCCGCCGGAGCGCTCCTGCCCCGGTCAGAGCCGCCCGCCCAGCACGCCGACCGCCGCTGCGGCGGCGGCCAGCGGCATCGAGCGCACCGCACGGGCGGACGTCATGCTGTCGTTCGCGGTCATGGCCAACCACACTCCTCACTGCCCGCCCTGGGTCTGTGGTCGGGGAGTATCAAGGATCGCGCATCCTCGCGCACGCTCCGGCTCCGGTGGGTGCACGGACCTGGTTCCCGCTGCGTGGCCAGCCGCCAGGGTGGGCGGCGATCGAGCCCCGGGAGCGGTCATGTGGGCTGGCCGACCTCCACCTCTGGGCCCGGTCCGAGGTCTGGACCCCCGAGGTCTGGGCCGAGGTCGAGCCGTTTGCTCATGTCGAGCTCGAACTTGCCGTACAGGTTCAGATGGGTCCAGAACAGGGCTGACAAGCCGCGCCGGTCGGCGTCGGTGAGTTTCTTGCTCCATTTGGGCTCGGCCAGGACGATCTGCACCATCCTGGTGTTCAAGTAGACGATCGCGGCTTGGACCAGGTGGAGCGCGAGGGCGGAGACCTCGACGTGTTCGCGGTCGTCGCCGGTCAGGTCGCCGGCCTTGCCGTAGAAGATGTCCTTATTGGCGGAGTTCCAGTTCTCCACCACGTTGAGGCCTTCGTGGATCTCCCGGCGCAGGTGTTCGTCGGCGAGGTAGTCGCAGATGAACACGGTGCGGATCACTCGCCCGAGTTCCTCGATCGCCCGGTAGGTGGGGTGCTTGGGGCCGCCGCGGGTGAAGCGGCGCAGCATCTGATGGGCCTCGGCGGTGCCCAGCCGCAGCACGGTCGCGTACTTGATCATCTGGTCGTACTGGTTGGCGATCAGTTCCCAGTCGATCGTCTTGCCCGACAGCACGGTCTCCAGCCGCGACCAGGTCTCACCCTCGGTCAGGCCCGGCCGGTACAGACGGGCAGAGCCGATGTTCTTCAGCCGCGGCAGCAGCTTGAAATCCAGCAAGTGCGAGAACGCGAAACCCACGATCGAAGCTCCGTGGGTATCGGTGTACTGGCGGTCGATCTCGGCGCTGGTCAGGTGGCGCAGCAGGCCCTCGATCATCGAGGCGACCTCGGAGTCGGTGGTGGAGCGCACCTGGCTGTAGATGCACACGTTCTTGCGCTCGACGTGCCAGTACACCATGATCCCGGCGCCGCCGTAGCGCTGGTGCCACTCGGTCATGAAGTTGGCCGACCAGGAGCCGAACTTGCGAGAGTCCGACGCGCACGCTGTACCCGGCCCCCACAGACCGGTGTCGCGCACCTCCAGGGTCTTGTTGACCACGGTGCGGATCGCGGCGCGCAGGTTGTCGCGGTTGACGAACAGCCGGCGGGTACGGCGCAGCGCCACCTCGGTGTCGGCCTCCATCCCGGCGGTCACCGCGGTGCCGTCGGCGACCCGCTTGATGCCCATGTTGGTGCCCAGCCCGAACGTGCACAGCAGCAGCCGGCGGCGCAGCACCTGCGGGTCGGTGACGGTGCGCGTGGCGACCGAGGTGAACTCCCCGGTGAACTGCGTGGCGTGGTCGACGTTCTTGATCAGGTCCAGCAGGTCGATTACGCCCCAGCGGCGGGCGATCTCTGCCTTGAGAGCCTCCAGGTTCTCCGGCTCGATCTGCTTGCCCAGGGACGGGACGCTGATCCACGCCTCGCTCTTGCGCTTGGTGATGCTGACCCCGCCGGTGGTGTTCTTCTTCAACCCCTTGTTCAGCCGATCCAGCGCCGCGACGTGCCGCTTCTTGAGGTCGGCGATGAAGTCGGCCGGATCGCGGGGCTTGGCCAGCGCCTCGTAGTGCACGTCCCGGTTGTCCTCGAAATCGGGCGGCAGGTCCTGGTCGGGGTTGCGCCAGGTGTTGGCGCCCTCCACCCAGATCTCCCGGCGCCGGATCGCCTTGCGCAGCGCCACCAGCACGCACAGCTCATACGGGATGCGCTCGATGAGGCCGGTGTCGGGATCGACGACCGCTTCGCGCCAGTCCTCGGGCACCACGTGCTCGGTCGGTACCCTCTCGGCGGCGGCGTAGAACTCGGCATCGGAATCGGCGTAGCGCTCCAGCAGGCCCAGGGCGTCCATCACCGGCTTAAAGGTGTCGTTGCTGGAGCGGAAACTCACCGCCCGCAACAGCTTGGGCAGCCCGCGCCGGTAGTGGTGGGAATAGGAGCCGCGCAGCTTGGTCCGCACCCGCGTGTTGAAGACCTTCTCATTCGCCTTGGCCTCGGCGATGATGTCCTCCAGCGTCCGCTGGCCCACTACCGGATACAGCGCCTTGCGGACGATCTCCTCGGGCAGCTCCAGCGCGGCGGTGGCCAGCTTCACCAAGATGCTGTTCTTGCCCTGCACCCGCCGGAACTCGGCGTTGAGCTCGCCTTCGACCTTCTTCTCCGCCCGCACACTGATCTTGTGTACGAGGTGGACCAGCAGTTCCACCAGGGCGTCGATCAGCTCCGCCTGCCGCACGTGGCACAACGCGGCCAGCAGTGTGATGCGGATCGGCGCAGGGGCCGCCTCGAAGTCGGAGGGGTACATCTTCATCGCCCGCGCCCGCCACCCGGCCACCACCTTCTCCGAGACCCCATCGAACAAGGTGGCCGGCAGACCGATCGCCTTGACCCGCTCCAGCTTCACGATCTCGGCCAGCAGCGTGTCCAGCTGGAAGGACCCCGGATCCTCCTTCAGTTCCTGCAAGAACGCACGCCGCCCGCCCTCGTCGGCAGCGGTGGCCTGCGCCTGCTCCTCCCGCTCGGGGGCGCCATCACCCGCAAGCGAGGCGCCGGGAGCCGGGGCGGGGGGAGGTGTGGGGGCGGTGATGAGCTCCTCCAGCTTGTCGACCGAGGTGGCCGATAAACGCTCCAGGGTCGCGTGGGTGAAGTTCCGCTCGAACATCGACTCGGCTGAGCCCAGGGCGCGTTCGATCCGGGTCGTCTTCGGCGGCTCGATCCGGTCTTCGCGACAGCGCGCGAGTAGTGCGCCGCGCAGCCGGTCCCGCGACATCTCCACCGGGCAGATCTTGGTGGACAGCCAATCGGCGAGCTTGTCCTCATCGCTCACCGTCGGCTCACGGAAGTCGTGGAACTTCCTGATCTGCGCCCGGTGATACTCGATCGTCCGCCCCGACCAGTCGTAGGAGGCGAACACCGACGGCTCGACTTTGACCTGCCCGGCCATGAAGTCCACCGCGGCCCTCGGAATGTCCTCTCGGCGGGGAAAGCGCGCCTCCAGCTCGAAGAACTTGAGCATCAGGGCGAAGCCGAGCCGTGTGGCTCCGGACTTGTTCGCCAGCAGAGCGAACTCCTCCTCATCCAGCGTCCAGCACTCGATCAGGTCCTCTAGCTCCCACTCGCGCCGCATGCTCGCACCCTGTTTCTCCCCGAGCTCCGCTGAAGGTCAGGAAAAACATGATTGGTAACCGTCCGGCTACCGATCGGTATGTCAGAGCCGTGATCGCGACGTAGCGGACTTGAAACGCAACACTCTGTTACTTTGCGGCCAACCATAAGCGGACAGAGCCTGACCACATCGTTCAATGGCCATCACCAAGAGTTACTTTGCGGCTGGTGACACGAACCCGAGCGGGGGCCCTAATCGAAGACTCGAAATGAAGGATCGCGTGAATTCGGAGCGCAGGCCGCGCCCCTGGGTGCAGTCTGAGGTCCCAGGGGCGCGGCTGCGTCAGTTCGACCGCGACCTTCCCGTGCCTACTTCTTCGGCACGTACAGCCGGATGTTGTCGATGCGGGCCTGGCCCTCACCGACGTTCGTGTACGGCTCACCGATGACGAAGTAGTCGGGGTAGGCCGAGCCGGCCGGCCACTGGTTGTCCCACGTCTTGGAGCCAAACGCGCCCTGCGCGGTGTGCGACGTGTTGAACTGGCCGTCGTACTCCTCGGCGTCCACGTTGTAGTGGAAGATCGGGACGTTCGCCCCGATCACGCCGGCGTCGTCGTCGATGAAGCCCCGGGTGAACCGGTAGGTCTGCTTGCCGACGTTCTTGAAGACGCCGCTCACCTCAAGCGTGTAACCCGCCTCGGTGCGCTCGATGGCGAACGCGTAGTCCTTATGGGGCATCAGCTCGGGCTGCAGCTCCACGGCCGACTTCTGCACGCCGGAAACCGGCCGACGGTCGCAGCTCGTCACGAACGTCTGCGACTGACCGAGCGAACCCGTGAAGTAGAGCATGTTCACCGTGGTGCGGTTGCTCGTGTCCCAGGGGTACTTCTCACCGGTCAGCGAGTTGCAGACGTCGTAGCCGTTCGTGTTCCGGGACGGGGCCGGGCTGAACTGGTCCATGAGCACCTTGCGGTGCCAGTGGTACATCGCCAGGTTCCGGGGCATCGCCGGGAAGTCCAGGATCGACATGAAGTGGAACGCGTTGTACGCCTCGTTGCTGTCCTCCCGCACGGAGCGGGTGGCGCAGGGGTCGGCCGGGTCGATGTCGTTCGGGTTGCCGACCCAGGGGTAGAACGTCTTGCACTCCCCGAGGGTGTACCCGTTGTACTTGCCGTCGTAGAACAGCGAGCCGTTACGCAAGCCGCCGAAGTCGAGCGTCTTGAGGTCGTACTCGATGCGGTAGTACTTCGGCAGCGGCTCGGTGTTGCGGATGATCGCGCCACCTGTGTAGTGAGGCACGGCGATCTTGGCGACGGCGCCTACGGTCTCCAGCTTCTCCGTCTTGATCGACGGACGTTCGGCAGTGTCGGTATAGCTGTCGTCGACTCGCCCGCCGCTCTCGCGCGTGGAGAGGGACGCCGTGAGCCAGCCGTCCTTGCCGAACTCGGTCTCCTGCCGGTAGGTCCGCATGGTCGCCATCGCCGCGTCGAACTTGGGACCGAGCTGAAGGCGGTAGAGGTCGCCGTTGTCGTCGTTGAAGTCGTCGACCGGTTCGCTGTAGTCGTCGAGCACCCATGGGCTCGCCTCAGTGCGGATCTTCTTCTCGAACGGCTCGTCGTACTTGAGCCGCCAGCGGATGGGGGTGGGTTCCGGCTCGGGATCGGCGGCCGCGCACGGCGGGGTCACGCCGTCGTCTTCCTGGATGATCGTCAACTTCACGCTGTGGAAGGTCACCCCGGTCGTGCCCGCCTCGACGCGGAAGTCGGCGCCGCCGTTCTCGCGGTTGGCGAACCGGGCGTCCATCAGCTCGAAGCCCGCCGTCTTCCACGTGTTCGACCCGGTGCGGTTCACCGAACCCGTCCCGGCGTACGCGCTGCTGGTCGAGTCGTACTGGACGCGGAATGTGGCCCCGCCCTCGTCGAAGTACTCGACTTGCAGGCACGCGACGAAGGCGCCATCGAAGGCGACCGCGTCGTCGACCTGGAAGTACATGTGCTGCGCCGGCGCCGAAGTCTGCACGGTCTTGCGTGCGCTCAGCCCGCCAACCGTCACGGGTGCGGTCGTGCCGTCACCCTGCTCGATCTGGCGGAGACCGTTCTCCTCGTTGACCTCGCCCAAGATGATCGAGGCGCTGGGCCCGTCCGCGGCGGCCGGCGTCGCGGCGACCGGCGTCGCGGCGAGGAGCAGAGATGCCCCCAGGGTGACCACGCTCAGGGCCGCCACGGCCGAGCGACGTCTGCGATTGCGAGTTGTTGCTCTCATTGCGCTTCCTTCTTCGTTGAGCAAGGCGTCCGTTCGTGCCGCTTCGGGCCTCGGGGCCGCGCGTGAGGCGCGGCCCCCGTCACGGGTGCCGATGTGCGCTGGTTCGGTTCACTCGTCGGTCACGCTCGCGCGCGGTAACTCCTTCCCGCCACCACCGGTGAGCACGAGCGTCGCGGTCGCACCGGACTCGACGGGTGCCGAGAGTTCGTGCGAGACGTACGCGTCACCCGTGAGTCGCACTCGTCAGCGTGCTTCCGGTCGAGTCGTCGACCAGGGCGGCCGTCATGTCCTGGCCGATGAGGGTTGTGAACACGTTGGCCGTGACCGACACACCTTCGTCGTCGTGGGCGAACCCGACGTGCGCGGCGCCGTCGGCGATGCCGTCGCTACGCCACTCGCTCATCTTCTTGATCTTGTCGAGCACGAGATGCCGGTCGGTCGGTGTCTGCGGGTGAGCCGGCTGCTCGACGTCGGCCATCCAGCGGTAGGCCGAGTCGTACCGGATGGTGTCGACGTTCGTGACGATGTCCATCGTCGGCGAACCCCAGGTCGACTCCTCGCCCGGTGCAAGCGTGGTACAGGTCCAGTACTCGTAGCTCTTCGCCGTGTCCGCCGGGTTGTGCAGCGCCACGGACATGTCCACAGACGGGCTGTCCTTGAACACCGTGTAAGGGACCTCGGCTTCGATCTGCGTGGCCCCGTACCCGAATCGGCTGGGCCGGTCGGGGTGGTCGATCGTGTCCTTCTTGGTCATCGTGATGTCGACGAGCCGGTACCGGCCGCCGCCGTCCTTCTCCAGGACGCCGAGCTCAAGCAGGGATGCGGCGTAGCGGTGGGCCGTGCTGACCGCGACATGGGACGCGGCTGCCGGATCGTACAGGCTCGCACCCGCTGTGCCGGCGGACGCCACCGTCTCCAGCAGCTCGAACGCCTTGGTCGTACTCGACGACTTCCTCGTCGTCGCCATTCCTGTCGTCACCATTCGAATAACTCGAATCCTCTTCGATTTCGTACCTGATCACAGCCTTGATAAATGCGAGACACTTTGTCAAGGGTTTCGATTCGTGGACTTTCCTGGCTGATCGACGGATTCCTCACCGGGCATTCGAGCATGTCGAATCGACGGTTCATCTCGACACCGGCGTGGGCCGTCGACGGTCGCGGCCACGGTGATGGGCACCGCGGCAACTGGTTACGCCGCTTGTCGCAAGGGGAGACAGACCCCCGCCGCACGTCGAGCGCGAGCCCGGTCACCGGCAGGCGGCGTTCGAAGGACGTCAGGCGCACGCTTACTCGTGACCAACCCTGAGGTCCACTCGGTGGACTTGGCCACCAGCTGCGTTGTCAATGGCCGGTTGCCAAGTGAATCAGAACAACTTGAGGAGGGCCTTGCATTAATTGTGAAAGGCCTCCAGATCGCCGTAGAGCGGGATTTCCCCGATCTCGTCCGCGTGGCAATAATGCTCCTCCGCAACCTTTATCAGCAGAACCCTTCGGAGGTCGCGGAGACGTGGCGCAAGGCGACCTCAACTGAACCGCCGGAGTGGATTACGCAGTGATCATCTTGGCGCAGAGGGTGGGCCCGTCCATCAAGCAAGCGAAAACCTTCAGCCAGCCCTAAGCCACGCCGCACGCCCGATCCCTAATTGCGAGGAGCATTGGTAATGGCTCTCCCCTCGTACGGGTAAACCCTGTCGATAACCCACAGCGAGATCAGTACGCCTCCATCATCAACCGATCAATCAACCCGGCTAACGTACGTGGTCACCGCACTAGCTCCGGCGAAGGCACCAGCGGCCGGTGGACGGGTGTATGGCCATGATCATGGCGGCGGCCGCCGAAACGGCCGTCAGCGGGCCGACAACGAAGGCGATCGCTGCGACGGATGGTGGCCCTCCAACCAGAAGGTATTGCACGCTGACGCTCATACCGTGCAGAGCCGCCGCGCCACCGGTTGCCGCGATCATCCAGCGTCCAGCCATCTTGTGCTGGAACAGCAGCAGCGCGCCCGTTGCGAGGAGGACCGCCTCCACAATGCCCACCGCCATATTCACCGCGATCAACTCGGTTGGCGCATCGGGGTCTTGGAGGTATTCGACGGTCTTGGAGACCAGGTACAGGAGCCCTGGAAGGCACAGCAGGGCCAGTGTTACCGCGGCGGTTGTGGTGCCGACACCGTGGCTGATCGCCACCGGGTGGCCCGCCCCGGGGGGCCGGGGCGGCCGTTCCTTGCGGCTCAGTTTGCGGATGGCCGACTTCAGGAGCGTGTGGATCAGGGGGACCTCGTCGCCGGTCAGGTCGGCGGCGACCGCGTCGACGGCCGCGTCGGCGTCCTTGCCCGAATAGCCGAGGCCGACCAGAGCGGCGTGAAGCTCCTCGCGCCAGGGCCTGCCGTCCCGCAGTGCCTCGCAGTAGTCCTTGGCCTCCTTGAGACCGAGACCGGTCCGCTGCCGCACGAGCGTGATCGCTTTGATCAGCTTGCCCTTGGCGATCAGCTCCTCGGCACCGGCGCGTGTCTCGGCATCGACTACCTGGCCAGGACCGCCGGGCGAACCCGGCAGGCCCGGCATGCCGGGTCCGGCCGCCGGCACTGCGTACCCGGCCGCTATGGCGTCGACGAGCTCCTTGGCGTCCTTCAGGCCGAGATCGGTCCGCTGTCGCACGAGCTTGATCGCTTCGACATTCTTCCCCCTGCCAATGAGCTCGCGTACCCGCGCCTCGACCTCGGACGCCAAGGCCGTCGAGGTCTGCACCAGGCGTTCGGTAATCATCGTCGCGATCGGCGGCGGGGGCCATTGGGTGATTGTCTGGGTGGGGTTGGTGAGTTCCTCGAGGAGGTCGGCCACGCGGGCGCGGTCGCCGGGGTCTTTGGCCAGGCAGCGCCTCACCAGATCCGCCAGGTGGGCGGGCATGCCGGTCAGGTCGGGTCCGTCGTGGACGATGCGGTAGACGATCGCTTGAGCCGGGCCTGTGCCGAACGGGCTGCGGCCGGTGGCGGCGAACGCCAGGACAAGTCCGAGGGAGAACACGTCACTGGGTTGGCCGATCTCGTGGCCGCGCGCCTGTTCCGGGGACATGAACGACGGGGTGCCGACCACGACGTGGGAGAGGGTGTGGGAGGTGGCGTCTAGTGCGCGGGTGATGCCGAAGTCGATGACACGGGGGCCGTCGGCGGCGAGGATCACATTGGAGGGTTTGAGGTCGCGGTGCACCAGGTCGCAGGCGTGGATCGCGCCGAGCCCCTCGGCCAGTCCCGCTCCCAGCACTGTGATCGCCTCCGCAGGCAGCGGACCGTGCGTCGCGACAGCCTGATGCAGGGACGGGCCGGGGATGTAGGCGGTGACCAGCCACGGCGGGTCGGCATCGGGGTCAGCGTCGACCACCTGGGCGGTGTAAAACCCGCCGACCCGGCGGGCGGCCTCGACCTCCTGGGCGAACCGGCGCCGAAACCCGGCATCGTCGGCCAGCTCGGGCCGCACCAGCTTGACCGCGACCGGGCGGCCGCCACGAGAGCGTCCCAGAAACACCTGCCCCATCCCGCCACCGCCCAGCCGCCCCTCCAGCCGATAGGCCCCCGCCTGGCGCGGATCACCCTGCCGCAACGGCTCCATCCGGACACCTCTTTCCCGAAGAACATCGTCGTGGGTTCGACCGGCCTAGATCCTTTCAGGAAGGGGCGGCAAACGGGGGTGTGACGATCTATCCGGTGGGCCGTCCCATCCGGGGTGGGGGCGTCACCTCGCCGCCAGCGCGCCAAGCGCAGGCCTCCCACCTCTCGGACTGCCGCCGGACCCTTGGGGATCCGGTAGTAATCGCTGCAAAAGCAACGGAAATGCTGGTCAGAGCCTCAGCGAAGGGTTTTCCAGAGCGAACCGACGTTCGCGCCGTGGAAGCCGCAGGCGTGGTGGTGGTCCCTGAGGATGACGCGGAAGCGTCGAGGGCACATCGGGGGCACATGGCGTCGGAAGACCGTGGCAAGCACTGTCAACTGACGGCAGCGTTCTGGCAGCTCAGAAGCGACTTCCCTGATTTCGCCGCAGGTCACGGGCAGGCCGAATTAGAACCCGGCCTACCGGCCAACTCCATCGACGCCGGGTTACATCACTTCAAAGTGATCATGTCCATGCCCGGCGCGAACTCGCCCAGGAACGGGGCGGCATCCGCCGAAGACACCTGGCCGTTGTGAGTTCCAGCCGGCCCACTTGCCGGCTGTGCTACGGACTCCTGCGCGAGGATCCTTCTGGGGGCGCGATGGCGGGCAATTGCCCGATGGGAGCAACCAGCTCACCCGTGTGCGGACAGAACCACGCCGCCTCGTCGCGTTCAACCCTGGCGACCAAGGGGTGCGAATCGGGATGCGACGGGCAGTGCGGCCACACCGCGGACAGACCCGCGGTCCATAATGCTTCCACCGCCCACTCCTGCACCTGATCTGCGAGCCGGGCCACCTGCTCGGCCGGGTCCTGTCCGAGTACCGCGGAGACGCCCTGCCCGCTGCCGTCGGGGGCATAGAAGCCGGCGACCGCCAGCCCTTCCCAACGGTCGGGGTCGGCGGGGGCCTCGCGGATGTCGGGAGGTACAGCACAGTTCGTGCGCAGGTCGCGGCATACCGGTTCCAGCGCAGTCAGGAGTTCCTTGTGCACGCCACCATCGTAGATCGGAAGAGGGGCGCCGAAGCGGGCTTGTGCCGTATGCGCGTCGCCGTAGATAGTCTGAATGACGTCCTAGCAGGTCAAGCGACGTTCGATGGCTCGGTGGACAGGGTTCTGTGAACCGTCGGCACTCTGACGCTGGGAGTAAACCGGACGTACGACATCGGATCGAGTCGCACGGCCTCCTACCTCCGGATCTTGACGACTCCGGTGCCCAGTCCGCTTGCCATCGGAGGACATGGCGACCGAGTCGCTCACAACGGAGCATGTACGGAATGATCAAGAAAGGAGTGATCGTCTCGCGCATAGTCTGGGCAGCTCAAAGCGGTATTCCAGGTAGAAGAACAGTCGCACCCCTAAAGCGGGTGTCGCATGTTCGAATCATGCCGGGGGCACTCTTCCAACCAGCGAAAACGTCCTTGACCTGGGCATTTATTGATCACAGACAGTGGATCAAGAGCAGTCGTAAGCCACTGTGTGCAGCCGCAGGCCAATGATCGCGATACATGCGCGATATGATCTTGAGAGTATCTTCCCAGGTCAGCTGGCACCAATACGGCCCGAGAAGTCCAGCCTCCTCGGTGCTCCGCCAGGCTGACACCCGATCCTGGAAGGCCAGATGTTCCAGGACTATGTGCACTAGCTCAACATCAACGTCCAGCATCCTGACCGCACTGCGCACCCCACCTGGCCGTCACGCCCGGCTGCCGCGGCGCGTCTGTCGGGGTCGCTTCCTAGGATATAGGGATGATTGATCAGCGCCAGGTGATGAACTTCCGCGTTCAGGCGCAGCAGCTTGACCGAGCCGAGGGCACGCTCGGAAACACCGCAGTGCTCGATATCGGGGCGCAGGAGACCGGTCCGGACGGCGGCAGGTGGGCGCTGGCCATGCGCGGGGTCGATGTGGCGGCGTTGTCCGTGGAGGATCTGATCCTGCTGTGGACTGTGCGAGGTGCTCCCCACCTTTACCGCCGCGCTGACGTGGGGAAGGTGGCGGCCGCGGTCGAGCCGTTCTCCGACGCTGACGCGGGCAAGCGCATCTACGACGCCGCCAGGCCGTTGAAGGCGGCTGACATCGGCAATCTGGCTGCCCTCGACGAGGTAGCCGCTCAGATGCGAGCCATCGTCACCAAGCCGATGGCCAAGGGGGACGTCTCCGGGCGCTTGGCCGAGGTGATGCCCGAGCCGTATCTGCGGTTCTGCCGATCATGCGACGCTACCCACCTCCACGAAATGCCGTTCCGGCTGGCCGCCGTGCGGGCCGGGCTGGAGCTGCAACTCGACACGTCGCCGCCGGTCCTGCAGCGCACCGCGGGGTTCAAGAAGGCCGTCGCCTCGGGCGACAGATTCGACCTCATCCGCGCGTACCTTCGTCTGCTCGGCCCGGCCACCCCCAAACACGTGGCCGACTATCTCGATACCACGGTCAAGGATGTGAAGGCACGCTGGCCCGAAGACGTGATCGAGGTGACGGTCGGCGGCGAGGCGCGCTCGCTCCTGGCCGCCGACGAACCGGCGCTGGAATCGGCCGACGCCACGGCAACGCGCCTGCTCGGCCCGTTCGACCTTTTCCTCCAGGCCAAAGACCGGGCAACCCTGGTGCCGGGCACGGCCCACGCCAAGGAGTTGTGGCCGGTGCTGGGTCGCCCCGGCGCCGTCCTGGTCGACGGTGAACTGGTCGGCACCTGGCGTCCCCGCAAGTCCGGCAAGACATTGAAGGTCGCCGTTCAGCCGTGGCACAAGCTGCCCGCTACCACGCGCGATGACATCGTCGAACAAGCTGAACGCCTCGCCGCGTACCGCGCCGTTTCCCTCGCCGGCGTCGAATTCACCACCTAACGAATGATCAGGCCCGTCAGAGTGCTGCAGCCGTCCGAAGTCGGAGACGTTGACGTCCACCCGCTCCGTGCCGGGATTGGCGGTAGGTCCGCGATCCGTGACCGACAGGGGGGTGGGCGGCCGTCGGGGAACTCGCTCCCCGAAAGTAGCGAGGCGTACGAGCGCCGGCCGTTCCGCACTCATCTGCCGCGAAGCGTTACGCTGGCGGTCGCGGGGGACGTTTGATGGGATCGGTCTATGAACACACGAGGACATGAAATCGAGGTCACGCCTGTATCGGATCAGGTCGTGGTGCGAGTCAAGGACGTGGTCGTCGCAACCTCCTCCCGGCCGATCGTGCTCACCGAGACGGGCTGTCCACCGCGGTACTACCTGCCGTCGGCGGACGTGAAGATGGACATGCTCAGATCATCGACAACGACGTCGCACTGCCCGTTCAAGGGCGACGCCGCCTACTGGTCGGTTCAGATCGGTGACGGTGTGGCCGAGGACGTGGTCTGGTCCTACCCGGAGCCGTTCCCGAGGGTGAAGGAGATCGCCGGATTGCTCGCCTTCTGGGCCGAGAAGCCAGGCGTCACGCTCGAGGTGAATGGGCAGGCCGCGTAAGCGTCGCGGGTTGCGACCGCCGCCACGCTCAACAGACTGTCCGCCCTGACGACGCTGAACATCCGCTTCTGTCGCGGACGGCACCTACGGAATGCCACGGCAAGCGGCTCGAGCCAACGCCCGGTCGGCAAGTTCTGCGCGTTCATCTGCAGGAAGTCGGTCGGGCCGCAGAAGGCGATTCCTGTCTGCACGGCGCTGGAGACGCCGGTCGTGCCGACGGTGCCCTCCATCGCCGCCACGCCGCCGGACAGGGTGGCCATCTCCGTCAGCCAGCCGCCCGAGGAGTCTCCCATGATCGCGAAGCGGTTGGGGTCGAGCTGGTACGTGGCGGCGTTCGCGCGCAGCCAGCGGATGGCCGCCTTGATGTCGTGCACCTGGACCGGCAAAGAGATCGTGTACGGCATCACCAGCCTGCCCGCCGACCTGGCCGGGCCCGCTCATCTCAACCATTACGAGCGGGCGCACTGGGGAGTGGAAAATCGGCTCCACTGGGTCCGCGACGTAACTTTCCGGGAGGATCACTCCCAGCTCAGGACAGGTACCGCACTCAGAGCGCTGGCCGGCTTCCGGAATCTGGCGATCAGCACCATGCGCCTGGCCGATCGAGCCAACATCGCCCACGCCCGCCGCGACCTCCTCGACCGCGATGCCGCATTCGCCGTCTACAACATCTGATCAACATGCCGGAACTGGACATGGCGAATCAACGCCGGGGCCCTGCACAGCATCCTGGGGATGCTCACCCCCATCGAGTACGAGACGCTCTACCCGAATTTCCAGTCGGCGTAAGAGTCAACCAAGCCGACTCCACCGAACTCGGGGTACATCAGCTCAACCACCAGTGCTTGCCCACGGAGAGGAAACGACCGCTGTTGTCCGTCAGATTTGGCTCGTTCATCAGGAATTCGATGGACGGCGGAGCGTTCTCCAGTATGCGCAGGCATCCGCTGTAGGAGCCCGCGACATACCAGCGCCAGGGCACCATGGTGCCGCCCAGCGTGCGACCGTCGGGAACGCTGCCGTTGCTCTCCAAGCGCACCTGTCCCTGCCGGACGCGCATCAGCAGTGCGAACTGCCGCAGCCCCGGTGCCGGCCAGCCTCCCGTCGTGGGCGCGTTCACCGGATCGCCGTCAGGTCCCTTCACCGCGCCCGCGCCGGGTTGAATTTGAACCGATCCTGTCGTCCGGAAGCTGAGAAGGTCATTCGGCAGGTATCCCGGCGGGCTCGTATAAGGCAAAAGTCCGGTGCTGGGCATATTGAAGGCGTTCTGGTACGAGCTCAGCTCGTACAGGCATCTTTCCAGCGGGTTCACCGCTCCCGCGGCGGCCGGAGTAGCGGGAATGACGGCCAGCGGCACAGTAGTGACCAGTGTGAATACCACGATGGCCAGCGACCGGCACCGACCACCAAAAAAGCATGACCATATGCCATATACCTCACAGCGGGAAAGGAATGTCAACGGTAGGGAGAAGGCGGTATCCCCCGGGACGGCCGTGGCGATCGAGCAGGCCCGGAAGGAGACGAGCGCTCGGGTCGCCGAGGCCCGGCGTCTTGTTCGTGAACAGGTTGCACGTGCCGCCGTTCGGGTCGCCTCGTCGGCCGGCAGAGCGGTCTTGACCGCCGTCGGGTGGGTCATGACACAGGTGACGGCCGAGGAACGGCTCCGCCCTTCGGATCACGACACCGGAGGTGCCCTGGACGGCAATGCCGCACTATGCGAATATACGTTCGATTGACGAAGATCGTCAGCGGAAGCGAGTCCCCCGGTCATGTCGGGGTGCTCGCTTCTCCCCTTCTCATCCAGAACGGAGTGCATGTGCGCCCATCAACCTCTGGTCGTTCTCCTCTATCCCGCCGATTAGTCGCCTTGGCCGGATCCCTGCTCCTGACGGCGGGCCTAGGGAGTGTCTTCAAAGTCCCGTCTGCCCGGCCCTGCGTGGTGCGCAGGTCCCCAGGGCGTTCCGGGAGGGACGGGCTCCGCGGTATCGCGCCGCGCCACGAACACGAACTCCCTGCCCGGCCGGTCGGGTGCGTCGCGTACGTCCTCGACGACGAAGCCGTGCTCGTGCAAGTCCCGCTCGATCTCCGTACGTTCGCGGAAGCGAAGTGTCGATTCCGAGGTCAGTACGTCCCCGTCCGCAGCGAACACGTGCGTACCCCGGAAGCTCACCAGCGGCAGGCTCACGTCCGTCAGCTCGGCCCAGGTCTCGACGTGGCCGACGCCCGCAATGTCCGTCATGCGGTACGTGGTCTCGCGCGTCCACTCCGCCCACTCCTCCCACACGCGCCGCGCCGGATCGCGCGTCTCGAAGACAAACCGCCCGCCGGGCCGCAGCGCCTCGTACGCGCCGCGCAGCGTCCTACGCCATGCCTGCGGATCGGCGATCGCCTGGGCGACGTTCCCGGTCATCG
Source organism: Streptosporangium sp. NBC_01469 (assembly GCF_036227305.1). Taxonomy (NCBI): domain Bacteria; kingdom Bacillati; phylum Actinomycetota; class Actinomycetes; order Streptosporangiales; family Streptosporangiaceae; genus Streptosporangium; species Streptosporangium sp. NBC_01469. The sequence goes on from NZ_CP109465.1 coordinate 588,519, forward strand.
TCACCAGGTCGATCCGCATGGGCGGCAGATCCCCCGCGTCACCGTCGAGCCAGCGCACCCGCTCCGCGCCCGGCTTGCCACGCGCGACGTCGACGGACGCCCGCGCGGGATCGATCCCGGTGACCGTAATCCCGCGCTCGGCGAGCAGCAGCGCGAACACGCCCGTACCGCACCCGATGTCCAGCACGGACCGCGCGCCGAACTCCTCCGCCATCGCGAGATACGCGTCGAGATCGCTGCGGTCCGGATCGAGCGGGTCGTAGATGGCGGCGAGGCGCGGATGCCCGAAAGTTGCGTCAACCATGGAGGCGAACATATGTGGCCCCGAGCCCGCGCGGCCACCACCACCCCGCATCGGATGGTCCATGGCGATGAATCACCCGATGATGATCCCGCACATCTAAATCACTTTGAAGACACGGCCTAGAGCCGGGTCACCGACGCCACCCGGACCAGTCCCACGTATCCACGGGCACCCCAGACTCCGGGAAGCTGACGATTCAGGGGATCCACCGTGCAACGACTCGCGCTCTTCGACCTGGACAACACCCTCGTACAAGCTGTCATCGGCGCCGACTCGGGTCTGATCGCAGTGGGATCGGCGGGCGCGCCCGGCTCGGAGGACAGTGCGGCCTGGCTCTCCAGGGACGGCCGGGAGTGGCAACCGCAGACGCTCCCCGATGGTCTTGGCGGGCAGGGTATCCAGCGGCTCCATGCCGTCGCCGCCTCGGGTAAGCAGTTCGTGGCGCTTGGCCGATCCACGACCTACAGCTCCGACCACCTGACGCTGTGGAGAACCCGGGCCGAATAGATCAACCGGCGCCTGCGAGTGCCGGATGCTTATCCGTGCGGGTCGTAGGGGTAAGAGACGATCTCGGTTCCCAGCCTGGGCGTCCCGAACCCAGGTCGGGCCTCAGACGGCGACATCCCACCCGAGCGACCGCCGGTGGAAGGCGGCGAGCGTCGGCGGTGGAAGGCGGCGAGCACGGTCGCGGTCACCCACATCGCGGGTCGTTCACCGAGAGCCGTGCCCCATGCCTATCCTCCGACGTCGCCGCCAGTTCTCACCCCGCTCGCTCAGGTGTCGCGCCGGAGAGCACGTCGGGCCGTGTGGCCAGCTCGTGCAGCGTGGCGCGCGGGTCCGGGAGCAGGCGGCGCGTGACCAGGTCGAGCAGCCCGATCACGCAGTCGATCCGGGCGACCGGAATTCCATCGGGGGTGTGGAAGCGCTGCATGAGCTCGACGAGCTTGCCCTGCCCCCCGCTGATGGCGCAGCCCACGTCGACCTCGTCGCCGGCCCGCAGCTCGCGCTGGAACCGGACGGTGGCCTTGAGCAGCACCGGGCCGATACCGGCTTCACCCAGGACGTCCGAGGTGAAGCCGGCTGCTTCCAGGAACTGCCAGCGGGCGTGCTCCGCGTACTGCATGTACACGGCCTGGTTGAGATGACCCTGCCGGTCGAGTTCGTAGCCCCGCACCTGGATGCGGACGCTGAAAGGATTCCCCATGCCGACCCCGCCTTCAGGCCCCGACCGGATCGTCGAAGACGATCCGCCACGTGCCGTCCGGCTGCTGGCGGGACACCACGGTGCCCTTGCCCCTGAGGTCGATCGGCTCGCCGGCCTCGTCCTTTCCCGTGAGGTGCCAGTCGGCGTGCGTCATGGCGATGTCGCCGGACCGCATCGCGCTGGTCAACGTGATGTCGGCTGCCGTGATGACAGCGAACATCGCCTTCAGGGACTTGGCGACGGCCTCAAGCCCCACCTCGTGCGTGCCGTCCGGCGGCGTGACGAGGATGCCGTCCGGATCGAACAGGTCGAGCATGGCCTGCGGGTCGTTGGCGTTGAAGGCCGCGGCGATGAGGCCTGGGATGTCTTCCGGGCGTTGTGCCGGCATTGCGGGGTCTCCTTACTGGAGGGAACGGGGTGGACCGTCAGTGGGTCAGCCGAAGATCCCCTGGCCCGGCGTGAGGATCGAAGCCGGGTCGTATCGGCGCTTCAGGTCGACGAGATGGTTCCAGCGCGACCCGTAGTGGGCCCGCCAGTCGGCACGGGTCATCGAGGGCACCGAGCCGACGAGGTACCGCTTGGCTCCGAGCGCGACGGCCCGGTCGTAGAAGCGGCGGTTCTGCGACAGCAGGCCCGGGATGTCAGGGTGGTTCGGGGCCGGGATCCGGATGAGGCTGACCTCGAAGAACTCGTTCGTCTGGCACCGGGGCAGCATGAAGCTGGGCCGGGTGAGCGACCGGGTGTCCATCGGCGAGATCCGGACCGGGCCGGGGCCCATCTGGGTGGCCGTCAGCTCGCCGAGCACGGTGTCGAGGTAGGCCGGGGTGTTCCTGGAGCCGACGAACATCATGAGCCACGGCTTTTGGCTGCTCCAGAACCCGGCGGCCTTGAGGGCCGCCCAGTTCGGGTCGAAGCGCAGCAGCCAGTCGCGGAACGGCAGGTCGGCCGTCGGGCCGGCGGTCGCCTGGGGCGAGAGCACGGCCTGTACGGCGGCGACGTTGGGCTGGGCGGGCGCCGAGTAGAAGATGCCGAGCGCCAGGCGGTAGGTCCAGCCGCCACCGGGCTTGGGCTCGGCGTAGCCGTTCTGGTCGTCGACCACGCCGGCCCGCATGATGGCCATCGAGTCCCGCAGGAAGGCCGCCCGGTCGGTGTAGGTGAACTCGAGCGAGCGGGCGGTCGTCTTCGCCGGGATCAGCTTGATGCCGACCCGCACGATGATGGCGAACTGCCCGCCGCCGACGAGGACGGCCTCGAACAGCTCGCGGTTCCTGTCGCGGGAGCACGTGACCAGCTCGCCGGTGCCCGTGACCACCTGGAGCCACTTCACGTTGTCGGCCTGCGAGCCGTAGCGCTGGCTGGTGCCGCCGAGGCCGCCGACGCTCAGCGTGCCGCCGATCGACAGGTGGGCGAAGTCGTTGTAGACGGGCAGCGTCTGGCCGGACTCGAGCGCCTGCAGCGCCAGCGTCGACCAGGTGACGCCGGAGTCGACGTCGGCGATGCCCTGCGAGATGCTGTGGATCGAGCCGAGCGGCTTGGGGTCGATGGCGATGCCGCCGTCGACCAGGGCCTGCCCGTAGTGCGAGTGCGACTCGCGGTCCTCGGTACCGGTCCCGCTCTGGCCGTTGACGGCTATGGGGATCCGATTGTTGCGGGCGTAGCGAACGACCTTCTGGATGTCGTTCACCGAGCCGGGGGTCAGGACAGCCTGGGGCTGCCGCGTGAACAGGTGGCCGAAGTCCTCGGTGAACGCCGACGGGTCGGCGGGGAGGACGAGCGTGCCGTCGAGGGGGGGAACCGGCTGGATGCCTGACGTCGAACCGGAGGTGGTGGCCCACGCTTGGGTGGTGGAGTTCCACCCCAAGACCGTCGCGCCCGCTCCAACAACCAGGCCGGACAAGATTTTCCGGCGGGTAAGCTCGGTGTGCATGCCTTGTTAGTACGCCCGGAAGCGCAAAGAGAGCGCAAGCCCACGCTGCGTCGCACCCGCCCCACGTGGCCATGGAGCCCGTCGAGGGACCGCTCCTCGGGGCCTCGGCCGGAGTCGGGGAGTGGCCTCGAGAACGGCCTGAGCACGGCTCGGCGTCCGTCGCGCAGCGCGTGGAACACAGGCTGGACGGGGAGTCACGGATGCGGATCGAGGACGTCTGGGGGCGCGGGCACACGTACGGTCGTCGTCGTTGGGGGCCGCGCTCGTGCTCTCCCGGCGCGGCGGCCACGCACGGCTGCGGTCCGTCGCGGCGCACGCGGACGCGGGCCTGGAGGGGCTCCATCGCGGCGACGAGCCGTCGGGGTGACGTCCGTCGTGGGCGGTCTGGTGTACGGCCTGGAGGGCCTTCACGGCGGGTTCGGGCCGGCGCCGTTCCGACACCGGATGCCGATTGACTTCGGCGCGGCCGAGCAGACGTTCCTGCGCGAGCACGGCATCTCGTTCGGCATCGCGCGGTCCGTCGCGGGCCGGCGGGTGGTGGTCGAGCGGGCGTTCGCCGACGCCGGGGCTCGACCTCGCCGACGCCGAGTGGGTGGTGCCGCCGCGCTTCGGGCACCGCAGGCTCGCCTACGCCAGTAGGGCATCGACGAGGCACGCACCACCTGGGCATGGAGCCGCACCGTCGGTCACCTCGGCGCGGGCGACCGGTTCGCGAGCCTCGCCCACCTCATCGACAGCGGCCGGCCCTGCTCGTCGGGCGTGGTGAGGTCGGCGCAGGCGCGTTACAGGTCCCCGACGAGACAGGTCCCCCGGCGAGCCGCTCGGCGTCGATCCGGTGGGCGAACTCGCCGAGCTCGGCGCTGCGGGCGACGTCAAGGGCGGAGGACCCGGAGGCGAGACCGACGCGGGCGAGGTCGAGCATCAGCCGTGGATAACGCCCGGTGGAGTCGAACAGCTCGGGCTCGCCGACGGGTCGTGCCCCGGCACGACGGTGTGCGCGCCGGACCCGCTCACGACGCCGTTGCCGGTTGGTCGTCGAGCACGAGATCGTGGCCCTCGCGCCACAGGGCCGCGGCGACCTTGAGGGTCGCGGAACGGTCGGACTGGTCGCCGGGCAGCATGGACAGCACCGCGCTCCCCCCGGTTCGCACCACGCGCTGCTGGAGGGCGAGGGCGGACAGGGTGCGGCCCGGTCCGCACTCGACGAGCAGCCGATCCCCGCCGTCGAGCAGCGCGGTCAGTGCGGGCCCGAAGTGGACGGTGTCGGCTATCTGACGGGCCCAGAATCGCGCGGAGCCCGCGTCGTCCGCTGTGAGCGACCGCCCGGTGTAGCCGGACCGGACGGGGAACCGGGCCGGCCGGGGCGACGCGTCGAACGCCAGCTCGGCCGCCGCGACGGCCGGTTCCATCGCCGGGCTGTGGAACGGGGTGGTGGCCGGGACCGGCCGTACGGTCACCCCGTCGAAGGCGAGGCGGGCCGCCACGGCGGCCAGCTCGGCGCGCGGCCCGGCCAGCGTCGTCCGCCGTGCGGCGTTCACGGCCGCCACTCCGACCTGTCCGGACAGGTACGGGCCGAGCGTGTCGACGGACGCGGCCACGGCGAGCATCCCGCCGGGCGGAATCGGTGCGGCGGCACGCACCCGGCCGCGCATCAGTGCGACGGCCTCCGCGACGGTGAACACCCCGGCCAGGGTCGCCGCCACGACCTCGCCCGCGCTGTGCCCCAACGCCTCGGCCGGCGTGACGCCCCAGCTCAGTAGCAGCCGGCCCAGCCCATGGTCGACGGCGAACAGCAGCGGCTGGGCACGGCGCACATCGTCGATCGGGATATCCGGACCGGCGCCGGTGCCGAGCCAGTCGGCGCGGATCGCCTCGCCCTCGGCCCCCCACGCCCCCAGGACGTCGTCGACGGCTGCCTGGAACACGGGTTCGTCGCGGTACAGCCCGGTCGCCATCCCGTGGTACTGGGATCCCTGGCCGGGCAGCAGCAGGACGACCGGCCGGGGCCCGTCGACCGGGACCCGCCGCACCGGGGCGGCCGCGAGGTCGTCGAGGGCGCGGGCCGCCGTCGTGACCACCGCCCCGCGCATCGGCCCCGGAACCGGACGGGGCGCCGGAGCCCCGGCGCGCAGCGCGTCGGCAACCCTGGCACGGGCCGCACGTTCACCCGCCGAGTCGGCCCCCGCCCAGCACAGCAGCCGAGCCGCACCGTGCGCGATGTCGGTGACCGTCATGTCGCTGTCCTCCCTGGCTTCGCCGCTCTGAGGCGACCGCGAACGTCGGTCGGCGACGACCGCACCGCCTTCCAGTCGGTGGTGACGACCGCACCCCTTCCAGCCGTCGGCGACGACCGCACCCCCTTTCAGTCGGTGGGAGGCGACCGCGCCCCCCCGACCTGTGTGCAGGCCTGTCCCGGGCGGCGGCGCGGTCGCCTCCCACCGATGTTGACCAAAGTGCTTGATCAACGAGTGCGGTCGGAACCGGCCCGCGTCCGCGGCCGGTCCGCACCGACAAAGCCACCTCCCGCGCGGACGGGTGCACCTCAGGTGAGGGAGATCCCACCGTCGACGCTGAGCACCTGCCCGGTCACATAGTCGTTGTCCAGGAAGACGCCGATGGCGGGCGCGACCTCCTCGGGGGTGGTCAGCCGGGGTACCGGCAGGTTGGCGGCGAGGCTCTGGCGGAACTTCTCGGTGGCGTTCGCCGTCATCCGCGTCTCCATGAACCCGGGCGAGATGGCGTTCACCGTCACCCCGCGCCGACCGCACTCGGTGGCCAGGGTGCGCGTGAGCGCGATCACTCCGGACTTGGAGGCGGCGTAGGCCGTCTGGCCGGATGTGGCGACCAGGGCCGACGGCGACACCACGTTGATGATCCGCCCCCACCGCCGCTTGACCATGGACGGCAGCATGGCACGGCACATGTGGAAGGTGCCCATCAGGTTCGTCTGGATGACCTCGCCCCACACCTCGGGCGACTGGCCCATCATCAGCGCGTCCTTCCGGATGGCCGCGTTGTTGACGAGGATGTCGACCTCACCCAACTCCTCGGTGACCCGGCGGTGGAGGGCGCTGACCGAGTCCCAGCTGCCCACCTCGGCCTGGACGATGATCGAGTCGTTCGTGAGGCGCTCGCTGACCTCCCGGGCGCCGTCCTCGGCGCGGTTGTAGTGGAGGGCGACGCGGCACCCGAGCCTGTCGAGCTCGATCGCCACGGCGGCACCGAAGCCTCCGGACGCGCCGGTCACGAGGGCGATCGGCTTCTCCGGGCGCTGCGCCGAGATGGGGCGGGCGCCCGCGGCGGGGCCGGTCATGACCGCCACTCCGTCGGCTCGCCCGCGCCCCACTCGATCAGCGCGGTGACCCACACCATGCCGGCACCGAACGCCGCGAACATGATGCGATCGCCCTTCTGGATGCGCCCGGCGTCGAGCGCCTCGGCGAGGGCTATCGGCATCGACGCCGCCCCGGTGTTGCCGTAGTACTCGATGTTGGTGATCAAGCGGTCCCGGGGCACCCGGCTGTGCTCGAGGATCGAGTCGATGATGCGCATGTTCGCCTGGTGCGGCAGCAGGTGGTCGATGTCGTCGGGCCCGAGGTTCGCCGCCTTGAGCGTCCGCTTCACCGAACCCACGGTGAAGCGGACGGCGTTCAGGTAGATCTCGTTGCCCTTGATCTGCGCGTAGTGCAGATTCTGGCGGAGCGTCTCCTCGCTCGCCGGCAGCCGGCTGCCACCGGCCAAGATCTTGAGGCTCTCGGTCTTTGTGCCGTCGCACCCCATGTCCCACTTCTGCAGCCAGCTGCGGTCGTGGGGCGCCAGGACGACCGCACCGGCCCCGTCGCCGATCAGCACTCCCAGGTCCCGGTCCTCGGGGTTGACGACGAGCGAGTGCGTGTCGGTCCCGATCAGGAGGATCGGACGGGGGTCGATCGCCATGAGCCCGGCCGCGACCACGAAGCCGTAGGCGAAGCTGGCGCACTCGGCGTTCACGTCGTGGGCGCCGCCCGCCGTGCCCAGTTCGCGCTGCACGAACGCGGACGTGGCCGGCGACAGTTGCTCGGGCGTGCCCGAGGCGAGGATGAGGTGTGAGATCTCGTCGGGTCGCAGGCCGGCGTGCTCGAGCGCCCGCCGACCGGCCTCGACGGCCAGCGAGGCGGTGGTCTCGCCCGGTCCGACGATCCGGCGCTCCCGGATGCCGGTGCGCTGCACGATCCAGTCGTCGTCCACGTTGAAGCGCGTGGCGAGCTCCGCGTTGGTGAGCCTGCCCTCGGGTAGGTACTTGCCCCACCCGATGATGCCGATGCCAGACACCGTGGCTCCGCGGTCAGGCGTCGCCGCCGGTCGCGGAGGCGACCGGGGTGACGCCGTGGGCGGCCAGCACCTGCTGGTGGATGACCCGGAAGGTGACGGTGTCGTTGACGCTCTCAACGATCGACTCGTCCAGTCCCAGGTCCGGGTACCGCTCCTGCATGTCGTAGACCCACTCCATCAGGTCGAGTGAATCGACCCCGGACGTGGTCAGCGGCGTGTCGGGGTCGAAGCCCTCGATCCGGCTCACGGCCACCAAGCGGTCGACGAACACCTCGAGTGTGGGAAGCTGCATGGCACGCTCCTCGTCATCGTGATCGGCTTATCGACTGGCAACGTATGAGTGCCGGCGCAAGCGTTTCGCAAGCCCACGGCCTCAGACGGCGAGCACGACCCGACCGACCTGCTGCTCTTGCGGACGTGTTCGCACTGTCGGGCGAAGATGCCCGTGAGCGTCCCGGCGTGCGGGCTCACGACGTCGACGGTGCCCGCCGAGCTCGTGACGGACCCGGCGGCGAGGCCGCTGCCGATCGCTCCGCCCACGGCGTGACCGCACCCTTCGGATGCCGGTGGGCGTGCAGGGCGAGCCCCGGCAGCCGCTGCTGATCGCTCCGCCCACAGCGTGACCGCACCGGCTCATCCACATCCTCGGCCTTGGCCCACCCAATCGGTCGTAATCGTCGTCACAGGGGCGATCTCACGGGGGCGATCGCCACCGTAGGCGCGCAACGGGCGTGCAAGTCGGCAGCCCGGCGGTACCACCGCGGTCCCCGCGGGCCGGTACCCCGCTGGTACCACCACGTCGGATCCTGCCCACACAGGCACTTCCAGACTGGGGGGTAACTTTCATGGATTCCGAGATCGAGTTATTGGGGCCGATCGCCGTGCGGTACGACGGCACCGTGCACCATCTTCAAAGCGCACAGGCCCGGGTGGCGTTCGCACGCCTCGTCCTCGCAGGCCCCGAGGGGGTGACGCGGGACGAGCTGGCCGACGTCATCTGGCCCGGGAGTCTTCCACCCACATGGGCGTCTGCCCTGCGCACGCTGGTCAGCCGGCTGCGGGCGTTCGTGGGCGCACTACAGGTCGAGCCGGCAAACCCGCTGGTCAAACGGGGTGGCCGTTACGTGCTCGCGCTGGGCGAGGGCGTGCTGGTCGACATGGAGGACGCGACCCGATCGGTGGCCGCAGCCCACGAGGCGCTCAACGCGGGCGACGTGGCCGCCGCCGACCGGCTGGCCACCCGGGCGGCGGATCGGCTGCGTTTCCCATTCCTGTCCGAGCACGAGGGCGGCTGGGTCGCCGAGCGGCGCGAGCACCTGACCGAGTACCTGGTCACGGCCCTCGAGATCGCCAGCCGGGCGGCGATGTGGTCGGGGGACCACGCGCGGGCCGCCCTTCTCGCCGAGGAGGCGACGGCCCGGGCCCCCGAGCGTGAGAGCGCCCACCGCTGCCTCATGGCGGTGCGCGAGGCCATGGGAAACCGGGGCGAGGCCCTGCGGGCGTACCAGCGGCTGCGCCGGTACCTCGCCGAGGAGCTGGGCGTCGACCCCTCGCCCGAGACCGAGTCCGCCTACCTGGCGCTGCTCGGCCCGTCGTCGGTGTCGGCCGCGCCCAGCGGCGGTCCGGCCGTCGGGCGCCGTCCGGTCCCGTTCGTGGGGCGCCACCACGAGATGGCGACGGTGGCCGGCGCCTGGGCCCGAGCCGTACGCGGTCGCCGGCAGTTCGTGCTGGTCACGGGTGAGTCGGGCATCGGCAAGACGCGCCTGCTGCGCGAGACCGGGGCGATGATGGCCGCCAGGGGCGGGCTGCTGCTGGTCGGCCGGTGCGACGAGGGCGCGATGGTCCCGTACCAGCCCATCGTGGAGGCGCTGGACGGCTACGTCGCCGCCTCGCCCGACGACCCGCTCGACGCCGTCTCCCCCGCCGCCCGGGGCCCGTTGCGCCTGCTGCTCCCCTCGCTCGGGGGGCCGTGCCCGCCCGGCGAGCTGCCCGAGCAGCCGATCCTGTTCTCGGCGCTGACCCAGCTGCTGCTGGTGGCGGCGAGCGAGCAGCCCTGCGCCGTTCTGATCGACGACGCCCACTGGGCCGACCCGCAGACGGTGGCGCTACTCCGGCACCTGCTGCGTACTACCGCCGACGCCCGACTGTGCGTCGTCGTCGCCGCCAGGAACGACCTGCCGGCATCCGCCCGGAGACGAGTGTGGGCCGGCCTGGACGAGGCGATGCTCCCGGTCGAGCACGCCGGCGACGGGACCGAGGTGGCCCTCGGCGGCCTCGACCTCGACTCCACCCGGGCGCTCGTGCACAAGCTGGGGACCGGCGCCGTCGCCGCCGCCACGGACGCCGGCCCGGTCCGCCGGGCGTACGCCCGCAGCGGCGGAAATCCGTTCATGCTCCTCGAGATGCTGCGGTACCAGGCCGGGCTCGACGCGGTACCACCGGCCGTCGCCCGGCTGGTGGCCGCCAAGCAGGCCGTCATCGGCCAGGACGCCACCCGGCTGCTCCAGGTCGCGGCCGTTACCGGCGCGTCCGTCGCCTTCGACGCGGTGGCGGGCGCCGCCGGCCTGGACGCGCTGGCGGCCCTGGACGCGCTCGAGGCGCTGCTGGAGGTCGGGATCCTCGCCGAGGTGACCGCTGCGGGTTCCCAGTACCCCGACCGACCGGCGATTTATGAATTTCGCCACGATGTCGTTCGCCAGGCGGTTTACGAACAAGTGAGCGACGCCCGACGTCGCCACGTCACTTCTTTGCAGCGGATGGCATCTGGGCCCCGCTACGATACCGACCTCAGTTCGTGTTAGCCTTCGGCGGAGTAGATCTCCATTTCAGCTGACATGAGAGGAGACGGCCTCTATATGGCTCGATTACCTTTCGTTCCGCGTCAGCGGCTTGTAGAAGAGATACTCAACGCGAGACACTCGGTCCTCATCGAGGCGGGCGGAGGGTTCGGCAAAAGCGTCCTGATCGGGCAGGTCCGCGCCCGCGCCGGTGGTGGCCTCGAGGTACGCCTGCCGCGCGATCACCCGGTCACGGTCGACGAGCTGACATCCGCGATCCTCAACGTAGCCGAGCAGCGGACCGGCTGGCCACGGACCCCGGTCGCCGGTGCCGCCGGGCGGGTCGGCGAGTTACTGACCGCGTCGACGGGGCCGGGCCTCCTGGTCGTCGACAACGCCGAGGCGCTCACCGACGACGCCGCGGCCTGGCTGGCCGACCTGGCGCAGGACGGCACACCGCCCCTGCGCATCCTGGTCAGCAGCCGCCTGCTGCCCGCGCCACTCGCGGCCATGGAGTTCCGCGGCACCGCCGAGCGCTTCAACACCCAGGACCTGCGCCTCACGCAGGAGGAGGCCACGGCCCTCGCCCGCCTTGAGGTCGGCGACGAGGACGGCGAGCGGCTCGCCACCACCCTGCACGACCTGTCGGGCGGCTGGGTCGCGCTGCTGCTCGTGATGCTACGCAGGCTCGCCCGGGCGTCCGACCGCATGGAGGCCGCCACGGTACTGCTCCGGTACCCCGGCCTGATCCGTCAGCTGATGGACCACTACGCCGCCGACCTCGACCCGGCCGACCGCTACCTGCTGACCCAGGTGGCCGCGTTCCCGATGGTCAACGACAGCCTCGTCGAGGGGCTGGGCGAGCCGGGGCTGCTGCGGCGCCTCATCCGGGCGGGCGTTCCGTTCGCCGTCGGCGCCGACGGCTGGTCGCGGCTCTGCATCGAGCTGAAGGAGGGGCTGGCCGCGCTCGCACCGCTCGATCCGGCCATTGCCCAGAGGGCCGCCCCGCTGCTGATATCCCAGGGCGCCGAGCTGGCCGCGGCCAGCCTGCTGGTCGACAGCGGCGACCCCGAACAGGCGGCCACGCTCATCGCCGAGCTGCCCACCTCGCGCATCAACCAGCTCGACCCGGTCGAGTTCATCCACCTGATGGCCCGTCTCGGGCCCGCGGCCCAGGCCGCGCCCCAGGTGCTGCTGCACCTGGCCCGCACCCACCGCAACGTCGGCCAGCTCGCCGAGGAGGGCGAGGTCATCGGCCGGGCCCTACGCGTCGTGCGCGAGCAGAACACCGACGACGATCTCGCAATCGAGGTCGAGGGCGAGTGGTTGATCCAGCGGGCGCTGCTGCACGACCCAGACGTGCTCGCCCAGGTCGAACGGCTCCTCGACACGACCGCCGAGGGCACCCGCGCCCAGGCCAGCCTGCTCGAGGCCCTGGGCGTGGCCCTGTCCGACTGCCCCGACGGGCCGAGCCTGCGCCGGGCCGAGAACGCCCTGCGCCAGGCCGCCATCACGTGGGGCGAGCTGGGCGAGCCCGCCCGCGTCGCCGCGGTCCAGCGGGGCCTCGCCACCCAGGTCCTGTCCGCCCTGGGCAAGAGCGGCGAGGGCGCCCTGCTGCTGCGCCGGCTCGGCACCACCAGCGACACGCAGTTCGACCGCATGCTGTGCCTGGTCATGGAGGCCCGGCTGCTGGCGCTCAGCGGCGAGGCAGAGCGGGCGCTTGCCATCCTCGACGACGCCATGCCGCTCGCCCAGCTGCTGCGCATCGACTGGGTGACCGGCCACGCCGCCTGGACCCGCCTGATCGTGGCGGCCAACGACCACGACGCGTCCGGGGTGCTCGAGCAGCTGGCCCGGGCCGAGGCCCATCTCGGCCAGATGATGATCCACGACGGCGGCGGCCTGCTGTTCCTGTGCGAGGCCGCCGACGCCTGCGCCGTGGTCGGGGCCGACGCGCCCGCGGCCCGGCTGCTCGCCGCCGCCCGCGAGCACCGCATCGAGAACCCGATGACCCTGGCGCTGACCGAGGCGTTCATCGGCGCCCGCCGGGGCGAGCCCGAGGCGGCCGACGTCCTGCAGCGCATGCTTGAGGACGGCGAGATCGCCCCCGGCCTGCGGTGGAAGGCCGAACTGCTGACGGGCTACGTCCGCCACGCCGCCGGCGACATCGACGCCGCCAACCAGTGCCTGCTGGTCGCCCTCGACCGGGCGGCCAGCCTCGGCCACCCCGACCTGCTCGACCGCCGTGAGCGTCGCGTGGTCGGCATTCTGCGGTCGGCCATCCGGCTACCCCCGGCGGTTGTGACCGGCGCCTCCAACGGCGCCTCCTCCAACGGGGCCTTCAACGGTGTCCCTGCCAACAGGGCCTCCTCCAACGGCGCCTCCAACGGTGTCCCTACGAACGGCGCCTTCAACGGTGCCCCTGCCAACAGGGCCTCCACCAACGGCGCCTCCAACGGTGCCTCCGCCAACGGCTGCGGCTACGAGGTGCGGGTGCTGGGCGGGTTCGAGGTCCGCCAGGGCCACGGTGTGCTTCACGGAGCCGGCCGGGCCAGCCAGCTGGTGAAGCACCTCGTGCTCGCAGGCGGGCCTGTCCGGGTCGAGACCATGGTCGAGACGCTGTGGCCGGGCGAGAAGCCAGGAGTCGGCCAGCGCCGCCTCAAGAACGTCCTCGCCCGGGCCCGGGCCACCTACGGCTCGCTCGTCACCCGCAGGGGGCAGATGCTGTGCCTGTCCCCGTGCAAGGTCGACCTGCACTCGTTCGAGGACCTGGCCCGGGCCGCCGCCGCGACGCAGGACAACGAGCGCGTCTCCCGTGCCCGCGTCGCCATCGCCGCCTTCGCCGGGCCGCTGCTGCCCGACGACCTCTACGACGACCTCATCGCCCAGCGCCGCGAGGTCGTCCGCCGGCGGGCGCTCGGCCTGATCGACGTCCTGCTGACGGCCGCCCACGAGGCGGGCGACATGGAGGAGGCGATGGACCAGCTCGAGTCGGCCATGAAGCTCGACCCGTACGACCAGGAGCGACCCTTGCGGGTCGCCCGTGCCCTGGTCGCAGACGGGCGGTACCTGGAGGCCAACGACCTCACCGCCCGGGTGATCGCCGCCGCCGACGAGCTGGGGGTTCCCTCCGCCGTCGAGTGGGACGAGCTGACGCTCAGCCCACTCGACGGGGCGCGGACGACGCATGACGCAGGTCGTCCAGCTCCTCGCACCATGACTCGAGGCGGTCGGCCCGCAGCAGGTGGGTTCCTACCAGCAGTCCGGCGTAGCCCGCGTTGAGCAGCTCGGCGGCCACCCACGGGTCGTCGATACCGCTGGCGCTGACGGGGCACGGCGACCCCGTCCGCCGCACGGCCGGCAGCAGCCGGCGGCTGCGGTCCACGTCGGCGTCCCCTCGCTCGCGGACGCGGATGTCCTTGTTGTTGACGGCCACCACGCACCCCTCGCACGACGGGAGGGCCTCGACCTCGGCGGGATTGGCCACCTCGATGAACGGGGTGAGACCGAGCGCGAGGGCGCGCTCGGCCAGCCGCGCCAGCGCGACCCTCGGCAGCAGCGCGGCCGTGAGCAGCACCGCGGACGCACCGAGGTCGCTCGCCGCCTGCAGCTGGCCCGCGTTGGTGACGAAGTCCTTCTGCAGGACGGGCAGCTCGGTGCACCTGACCACCTCGGCCAGCAGGCCGACGTCGCCCCCGAACCAGCGGCCGGTGACGACCGACAGGCAGGGAGCGCCGGCGGCCTCGTAGCGGGCCACGATCTCGGCAGGCGACCGGCCGCGGAACAGGTCCTCGCCCTCGGCCGAGCGGGGTTTCAGCTCCATGATCACAGGACGATGGGCGCCCATCAGGGCGTCCACGAACGATGGCGCCATCAGGCGACCTCCTCCACGTCGGGGACAGCACACCAGTGGTGCCGGATGCTGCTGACGCTGTCGGCGCAGAACGCTCCCGTCTGGTCCCGTGCCGCCGTGTCGACGTCGACACCGACGAAGCGGGGGTGGGCAACCACCTTCTCGTAGCGCGAGCGGTTGGCGACCGAGATGCCCCCGGCGACGAGGAACGGCCGAGTGGTCGCCTCGGCCAGGTCGATCACCACGTCGGAATCGAGCGACAGGCCGGTACTCCCGACCCGCCCTGCCGCGCTCGTGGCGTCGAACAGGAACACGTCGGTCCCCGCCCGCTCGTACGAGGCCAGCAGCGGGCGCTCGACACAGGCGTCGCCGGTGACGTGGAGGACCTTGACCACCGTGGCCTCCGGCCATCCCCGCTTGAGCGCCGCCACCACGCCCGGGGGCTGGTAGCCGTGCAACTGCAGCCATCGCACGCCTGCGGTGCGGGCGGCGTCGAGGATGGCGTCCGGGTCCCGCAGGAACGTGACCAGCATCGGATCCGGTGCCGGCCGCGCCGCGGCCACCTCGGCGGTGCGGCACGCCTCCGCCAGGGCGGCGAAGCGGCTGAGGGACAGGTCGGCGGGGCCGCCCGGAACCCCGTACCACAGGCCGATCAGGTCGGCGCCCGCGGCCCCGAGCAGGGCGACGTCGTCGCGGCTGGTGGCGCCGCACACCTTGAGCAGCATGGTCACAACCCCAGCATCGAGGAGATCCGGTTGTACTGGATCTCCGTCGTGCCCGAGTAGATGGTGCTGCCCACGGCGTTGGCCAGCTCACGGTCGAGGCCGTACTCCGACATGTAGCCGTTGCCGCCGAAGATCTGGATGGCCGCCAGCCCCGAGGCCACGTTGGCCTCGCTGGTCAGCAGCTTGCTGATCGCCACGTCCATCGTGACGTTCTCGCCGGCTGCGAGGCGCTCGGCCGTGTCGTAGAGCCAACGGCGCGCCGTCTCGAGCCGGATGCGCATGTCGACCAGCTTGTGGGAGATCGCCTGGAACGAGCCGATCGGCTTGCCGAACTGCGTGCGCGTCCGGGCGTACTCGAGGCAGCGCTCGAACCGGTGCTGCATCTCCCCGACGTTGATGATGAAGGAGCAGAGGATCTCCCACTTCATGACGTGCTCGAGCAGCATGAACCCCCGCCCGACGCCGCCGATCGCCCGGTTGGCGGGCACCCGGCAGTCGTCGAAGTACAGCTCGCTCATCGGCGAGGACGCGAGGCCCATCTTCTTGAGCGGCTGGCCGGCCGAGAAGCCGGGGGTGTCCGTCTCGACCAGGAAGGCGGTGATGCCGAGCGCCCCGCCCTCGGGCCGGGTGCGGGCGTAGACGACGACCACATCGGCGATCGGGCCGTTGCTCACGAAGCTCTTGCTGCCGTTGAGCACGAAGTGGTCGCCGTCCCGGACGGCCATCGTCCGCATGCTCAGGGCGTCCGACCCCGTGTCGGGCTCGCTGATGGCGTGGGCGCCGATCAGCTCGCCCGAGCACACTTGGGGCAAGTACCGGTCCTTCTGCTCGGCGGTCCCGAAGTGCTGGAGCGGGACCCCCGTGCTGCAGATGCTGGTGGCGACGGAGAAGCTCAGCCCTCCGTCACGGCACCCCTCGCCCAGGGCCTCCAGCACGAACATGGTGGTGAGCAGGTCGACGCCGGCCCCGCCCCAGGCGGGGTCGAACGGCAGGCCGAGTATTCCCGACGAGCGGACCAGCTTCCACGCGTCCCACGAAAAACTGGTCCCGGCGGCGTCGTGCTCGGTGACGGCAAGGTCGCGGCACCACCGCTCCATGCCCTCGCGCAGTGCGAGCTGATCCTCGTCCCAGGTGCGCATGCCCGCGGCCTCAGTAAGCGGAGGGGCCGGCGGCGTCGAGGCTGTGTCGCTCGTCGCCCCGGAGGGCGGGCGAGAACACGCACACGAGGCGCAGGTCGGCGTCCGGGTCGGCGATGAGGTAGTGGGCGTCGTGCTTGTCGAGCGCGTAGAGGGTGCCCGGGGTGATGCGGTGCGTCGTGCCGTCGAGGTCGACGACCTCGCCGGAGCCGTCGATGCAGTAGCAGGCCTCCAGGTGGCTGCGGTACTCGAGCAGCGACTTGGTACCGGCCGTCACCGTGGTGTCGGTGACGGAGTAGCCGAGGCCGTCGGCCTCCAGCAGGAAGCGGCGGCTGAGGCCGTTACCCCAGTCGACGGTGGTGACGTTTTCCAGGTTGCGCACGATCATCGGATTGATCCTTTCAGGGGTGGGGAACCGGTCGGAGGGACCGGGGATGGTGGTTGGGACGGAGGTTGGTGACGAGGGCGGCGAGGTCGGCGACGACGTCGCCACCGCCGGTGAACGACGCCTCGGCGCAGGCGACGACGGTGCTGCCGACGACGGCGGCGTCAGCACCGGCCGCGTGCACCCGCTCGACGTCGGCCGCCGTGCGCACCCCGAAGCCGGCCGCGATCGGCGCGTCGGTCAGGGCCCGCAGGGCGTCGATGGGGGCGCGGAGCGCCCCCGGGTCGGGCGCCGGGCCGGCGCCGCTGGCGCCGTAGTGCGTCACCAGGTACACGTAGGCCGAGGCGTGGGCCCCCGCCTCGGCCACGACCCCGGGGGGCGAGGACGCGTAGCACGTGGTGACGACGGGCAGCCCGGCGGCGCCGGCCCGGTCGTAGAACTCCGGGCGGACCCGGGGCGGTGCGCCGTGGAGCAGCGCCCCGGCCGCCCCGGATTCGGCGATGGCCGTGACGACCTGCGCCATCGAGCGGGGACGGACCGTGTGCGCCCAGTCGGCGAGGACGACCACCCGCAGGTGGCGGTGCCGGCTCCGGGAGCGCTCGACGAAGGCGAGAGCGTCCTGGAGATCGGTCCCGGCCGCGAGTGCCCGGTCGGCGGACCGGCGGATCACCGGCCCGTCGCTGATCGAGTCGGGGAACGGCACCCCCAGCTCCAGGACGTCGACCTCGTGGTCGTCCAGCATGTCGGCGATGTCCTCGAGCACGTCGAACGGCGGGTCGCCCGCATTGAGGAACACGGCCAGGCCCGGCGGGCGGGGAAACATGTCAGCCACCGGACGCCACCCCGCTCACCAGCGGTGACGGTGCCGACCCGCCGGCTCGCACGGCGTCGATCAGGTCGCGCACCGCGCCGTCCCGCATCGCCGCCATCGCCGAGGCGATGGCGGGGCGCCAACCGGTCTCCCGCTCGGCCGCGATCGCCAGGGCGGCGGCGTTGAGGGCGACGGTCTGGGTGGCCACCTCGCCCGCCCGCCCAGACACGACGTCCAGGAAGTGCTCGATGACCCGGTCGGGCTCGGGCACCGGTGCCAGGTCCGACAGGGTGCCGTCGGC
Organism: Streptosporangium sp. NBC_01469; assembly: GCF_036227305.1. Taxonomy (NCBI): domain Bacteria; kingdom Bacillati; phylum Actinomycetota; class Actinomycetes; order Streptosporangiales; family Streptosporangiaceae; genus Streptosporangium; species Streptosporangium sp. NBC_01469. The sequence goes on from NZ_CP109465.1 coordinate 606,253, forward strand.
CGTGTCCAGGTTGCGACGGCTCAGCTGGAACTCGGGCATGCCCGCACCGGGGTGGACGACGTTGTCGGCGAAGCTGATCAGCTCGTCGGCACCGATGTCGTTGGTGCACAGCCAGACCTCGCGGTCGTCGACCGCCGCCGCCAGCCTTTGGGCCAGCGGCAGGAGCCCGGGGTTCGACAGGCCCGTGAGCTGGCGTGTCCCCGGCAGCGCGGGCAGGAACGGGCCCAGCGTGTTGAGCACCCGGCCGTATGGCCGCATGGGCAGCGGCATGATGCGCCTGGCCAGCACGGTCAACTCGACCGGGTACACGAAGTAGCCGGCGAAGGCGATGCCGTGGCGGGCCAGCGACGCCGCCGTCTCGTCGTACGACTTCGTGAGCGGGATGCCGAGCCGGACGAGCAGGTCGATCGAGCCGTACTTGCTGGAGTAGGCCCGCGACCCGGTCTTCACGATCTGCGCCCCGAGCGTGGCGGCGACGAAGGCGGCGGCGGTGGAGACGTTGAACGTCGATACGCCGCCGCCCGTGCCGACCACGTTGACCGCCCCGGGGAAGGAGGAGACCGGCCCGGTGCGGCGCGCGTGCAGCGACCGCACCAGGTTGGTGAGCGTCTCGGGGACCACATCGAGGCTGAGTGCCGCCATGAGCGACGCCGGCTCGCCGGGGTCCAGCGTGTCGGCGCTCAGCTCGTCCCAGAAGGACGACCACGTCGCGGTGTCGACCGGGCGACCGGCCAGCAGGGCGGCGAACGCGTCGTGCATGGGTCAGCTCGCCTCGACCGGGACCGACACCCGCGCCACGAAGGCGTCGATGGCGTCGATCGTGCGGAAGTTGTCCGGGTCGAGGGCCGCGTCGTCGACGGTGATGTCGAACTCGGTCTCGATCCAGGCGATGAGCTTGAGCAGCCCGAGGCTGTCGACCACGCCGTTGGCGAGCAGGTCGTAATCGGTGGCGAGCTCCGACGCCTCGACGTCGGGCATGAACTCCTTGATCAGGAAGCTCTTGATGAGGACCTCGTGCTTCATCGTGCTGTTTCCTTTCTGGCGACGGTCACCTCGGGGTGAGGGGACCTGGGGGTCTGGCCGAGGGACTGGCCGAGGGACTGGCGGTCGACCTTGCCGGTGGACGTGCGGGGCAAGGGGCTCTCGGACAGGTGGAGGGTCGACGGGATGGCCGCCGTAGGCAGGTGCTGGGCGCAGTGCCGGCGGAGGCCGAGCGTCTTGACGGTCGCCCCCGGCACCCGGCGCAGGACCGCGTGCAGCAGGTGGCCGGCGACGGGGTCGGGGACGGCGAGGACCACGGCCTCGGCGACCTCGTCGTGGTCGAGCAGCACCTGCTCGACCACCGCGGTGTTCACCCGGGTGCCACGCACCTTGACCTGGAAGTCGTTGCGCCCCTCGAGGTGAAGGACGCCGTCGCCGTCGCGGCGCACGACGTCGCCGGTCCGGTAGAAGCGGGTGGCGGCGCCCGGCGGACGGCCCGCGGGGGCGTCCACGAACGGACCGGGCGCCGCCGGGTCGGCACCGAGGTAGCCGGCGGACTGGAACGGCGTGGCGACGACCAGCTCGCCCCGCCCCGGCCCCGTGACCACGGCGCCGTCATCGTCGAGGACGACCGCGTCGACGCCGGGCAGCGGCGTGCCGAGCGGGACGCCGTCGGTCGGCAGCGCGTCCCGGTCCACCTCGTGCAGGAAGCTGTCGTTCGTCTCGGTGCAGCCGTAGACGTTGTAGAAGCGGCTGCCGGGGAACACGGCGGGCAGCCGGGCCAGGCAGCGAGCGGGCATGTGGTCGCCGGTGAAGAGGACGTGACGGACCGACGTGAGCTGCCGGGCCGGATCGCCGGCGGCGTCGACCAGCAGCTGGTGGGCCATCGGCACGGCCTGCACGACCGTCACGGCGTTGTCGTCGATGGTGTCGAGCAGGTGGCGCCCGTTGGTGGCGGCGTCCGGGTCGACGAGGACGACCCGGCCACCGTGGTGGAGCGTGGCCCAGACGTCGAGGAAGCAGAGGTCGAAGTTCAGCGGGGCGTAGTTGAGAACCGAGGACTCGGGGCCCAGATCGAACCGGGCGGCGGCCCAGTCGGCGAAACGCTCGACCGCGCCCGCGGTGAGCGGCACCAACTTGGGGAGGCCCGTGGACCCCGACGTCGTGAGCACGAAGGCGGTGTCGTCGGGGTTCACGGGGATGGCGGGAGCCGGGGCCGGCGCGGCACCGGCTCGGGCGGGGCCGACGTCGTCGGCGCTGACGACGTGGCGGCACCCGGCCCGGGCCAGGAGGCGTTGCAGGGTGGCGGCGGGCAGGGTGGCCGAGGGAAGCACCACCGGGAGGCCCGCCCTCAGGCACGCCAGCACCATGGCGATGGTCCGGGGTGTCTTCGTGGCGGGCACGCCGATCGGCTCGCCGCCGGTCGTGTCGAGTAGGTCGAGGCGGGCCGACGCGTCGGCCACGAGGTCGGCAAGTTCGCCGTAGGAGGTGTGCCTGCCCCTCGCCACGAGAGCCGTGGCGTCGGGGCGGGCGTCGACCTGCCGGGCGAACGACGTCCAGAGCTGAGTAGGTTTCATCACCGGCATCGTGCGGGTGTCCCCGCAACATCACCGCAAAGCCGCCCCGCCCCCGTGCCCACCGGGTGGCGTCACCGGGGCCGCCGGTGGGGTGGCCACGAACGTTCACCGGGTCCTCGCGACCCCAGGCCAGGGCCCCGGCGAAGTCGTCATGTGACGGCGTAGGTGGTCGGGGACCGACCGGTGTCGCGGGCGCGGTGGCGTAGCCCGGCGGCTGATGTCGCCCCGGTCCTGTGGACACCTGATCGCTTGGGACGATGTGTCCTGGGAGGAGTTCACAGGTGCCGATGTCGCGTCCGCCGTACCCGCCGGAGTTCCGGCCGCGGAGGGCGGAGTCGGTCCACGCCGGCCGGACGCCCACCGGCCAAGGAGTTCGAGCCGGCCGCGCGGTCGATCCGGAACCGGGTGGTGCGGGCCGACCGCGATGAGGGCCGCCGCGAGGACGGCCTGACCGGTGCCGAACGGGAGGAACCGGCCCGGCTGCGGCGGGAGGTTCGTCAGCCGCGAGAAGAGCGGGAGACCTTGAATTCAGGGCGGTTCTCTTCGCCCGGGAGACGGATCGGCCGAAATGAGGTACCGGCTGATCGACGCGAAGGAGAACACACCACGATCGATCCCGCTGCGCTGCCGCACAGTCGCAAACCCCGGCCTGTTCACACAGCCGGGGCGACTTCATCCTCCCCGGCGGACGAGGTCCGCCTCAGGCGACGTGTCCGACGCCAGGGGGCAGGCTCACACGGTCTCGAACATGCGCCAGAAGTAGTTCCTGCCGCCGATGAGGATCCGGGCGTGCCCTGCCTGGCCGCGAGCGCCGGCGGCGGGGCGGTCGGCGGTCAGGTGTGAAGGTGTCCAGGTCAGCGTCACGAGAGCCTTCTGCTCTCGCCGGGGGCGGCAACGCTGATCCTGGACATCCTCCACTCTCACCGACGCGCGCCGCACCGCACCGAGATCTCGGATTGGTCATCCAGGCGCAACGCCAGTGACTTGAGCTGTTTCCGCAGCCAGTGCCGCAACAGCTGAGCGGCACCTGCTTGCGTCGTAGTCGCGGTATTCGGACATCTACTGTCATCAGAGCCCCTTGGTGCGCATGCAAACCGCACAGCACAGGGCGCGTGAAACACCACCCCGTGGGGCCTTGGAACGGGTTCTGACCTGCGATAACAGGTGCCAGGTCACTGGTGTTGCGACTAGATGGCCTTCCACACGCCGGTGGGGGCGATCTCGGCCACCCAGTCCGCGAAGTCGCGGGGCTTCCGGTTCAGGGCACGCTCGACGCCGTCGGCCAGCGAGCTGTTCCGGCCGTCGAAGAACTCGGAGATGAGCGTGGCCAGCGGCTCGGCGAACTCGCGCGGGGCACCGTCGTTGACGATGGCGTCGGCGAACTGCTCCCGGGTGATCGGCTCGTAGCGGAGCTCGCGGCCCGTCGCCCGGGCGATCTCGGCGACGCCTTCGGCGAAGGTCCACAGGCGGGGACCCGTCAGCTCGTAGCGCTCGCCCACGTGGCCGTCCTCGGTGAGGGCCGCCACCACGACGTCGGCGATGTCGTCGGCGTCGATGAACGGGTCGGCGTTGTCGCCGGCGGGCAGGGCCAGCACGCCGTGGCGCAGCGGCTCGAGGAACACGCCCTCGTCGAAGTTCTGGTTGAACGAGGCCGGGGCGACGATGGTCCACTCGACCGGGAGGCCCGTCACGGCCTCCTCGCACCGGACGGCCTCGTCCTGGTTACGGGCGGACAGGAGAACCAGGCGGTCGACGCCGGCGTCGACCGCCAGCCGGGCCACGGCGCCGATGGCGTCGCTGGCGCCCGGCCACTCGACCTCGGGGTAGTACATCAGGTAGGCCGACTTGACGCCGGTGACGGCACCGGCCCAGGTGGAGGGGTCCTCCCAGTCGAACGGGGGCTCGCCGGTGCGGGAGCCGACCCGCACGTTCACGCCTCGCTCGATCAGCCTCTGGGTCACCCGGCGGCCGACTCGGCCGGTACCACCGAGAACCAACGTGATGTGCTCGTTTGTTGTCATGGCTTCAGTTTGAACGCCACGCATCTGGATGGTCCATGGCCGAGATGCCGGAATGCATATCCGATCGTCTACACTCGGAAGGGTGGACTCACTCGCAGGGTTACTCGAGGGACCGCGGGCCAGCGGTGCCTTCCTCCTCCGCATCGTACTGGACCCCCCATGGTCGATCCGGGTCCAGGATGGGTCGCCGCTGTGCCTCGCCGTCATGCTCAGCGGCGAAGCGTACTTCGAGCCCGACCACGGCAAACCGGTGCGGCTGCGCCCGGGCGACGTCGCCATCGTCCGCGGGCCGGACCCCTACATGATGAGCGACGACCCGGCGACCCCGCCGCAGGTCATCGTGCACCCCGGCCAGCAGTGCCTCACGCTCGAGGGCGTCGAGCTGCGCGAGCAAATGGCACTGGGGGTGCGCACGTGGGGCAGCGCCCCCGACGGGTCGGTGCAGATGCTGCTCGGCGTGTACGAGGAGGTCGGCGCCGTCGGCCAGCGCCTGCTCGACGTGCTGCCGCCGCTGCTGGTCGTGTCCGCGGACACGTGGGACTCGACGCTCATCCCGGTGCTGGCCAGTGAGGTCACCAAACAGGGGCCGGCCCAGGGTGTCGTGCTCGACCGCCTGCTCGACCTGCTGCTCATCTCGGTGCTGCGGGTGTGGTTCGACCGGCCCGAGACCGAGGCCCCGGCCTGGTACCGGGCCCACACCCACCCGGTGGCCGGCGAGGCGCTGCGCCTGTTCCACGAGGCCCCGGCGAACGACTGGACGCTGGCGCGGGTCGCCGCCGAGGTCGGCGTGTCACGGGCGACGCTGGCCGAGTCCTTCCGCAACGCCGTCGGCACGCCGCCGATGACCTACCTGACCGAGTGGCGCCTGGCCCTCGCCGCCGACCTGCTGCGCCAGTCCGACGCCACGCTGAACGCCGTCGCCCGGCAGGTCGGCTACGGCAGCGGGTTCGCCCTCAGCTCGGCGTTCAAGCGGGTGTACGGCATCAGCCCGCAGGCGCATCGCAGCACCGCGCCGGCACAGTGAGCGCGGGGGTCGCCGGCCCGGCGGGCGTCATCCGCCCGACGACCAAACATGCCTCGGTCGCCGGCCCGGCGGGTGCCGTCCGCCCGACGACCAAACATGCCTCACCCGGCGGACGTACGGGCGGACGACACCGAGCAGGCGTGTCCGTTGGTGGACGGATACCCGAGGGCGGCATGCACCCCAGCGCCCCCTAGGGCCGTTTCCCGAACGGGGTGTCCACGGCGGCGTCGACCGCGGCCCGGGCCACGAACGCCGACGGGATCGGGAACCTGCGCTCCTCGCGCCGCTCCGGCCCCTGGTTCGCCGAGCGGCGTGCGACCTGGGCCGGGAACCCGGCGGCGCCGAGGCCACATCGTCGGGCACGAACCCGAGCCACGGCAGCGTACGGAGCCACCGGCACGCCCAGCCGGCCCACTGAGCGCCACCCACGACCTGGATCGACGAACGCCAGGTCAGCCGACGTCGGCGTGAAATACCGGATCGACTCGTCCGCCACGGCGGAGGCGGTCATCCCGACATCGGAACATGACAAGGATCATGACAACAGCCGGTGGCCAAGAGTGCGAAAACAGCACTAAACGATCAAGTGGCCGCCATTGCAGCAGGACAACCCATAGACATCATATGAACCATTTGTCAGACTCATCGTTACAGCACAAAGATCACAGAAAAGGATCTTGGACAAGGGTATCTCTCAATACGGGCGGCCTTCGGCCGAAAGACCGGCACTGAGCTGGGCGGATGCGGGGGGGTGAGTGCGGTGGCGTGGGTGAGCGCCCTCGGCCCCTCCCGGGCGCCGGTCGACTACCGCCTCCAGGACGCCGACCACACCGCCGGGCAGCAAGCCCCGCCCCGCCCGCGGCGGACCGGCAAGCCGTGTGCGGAGATGCCCGACTGGGCCCTCGCCCACGTGGTCAATCCCAAGCCGACCGTCCCACGACGCCGGGCATGGTGGCCGCGATGCCTGTCCCGCACCACCTCCGAGCGCCCCGACATCGTGCCCGATGCCTGCGCGCCGAACGAGGAAGAACCGCCCCGCAGCCGACCGGCCGCACTCCTGCGCACCGAACACCCGATCGTCACCGTGCCGGCATCGGCGCCTGACGGCATCACCCGCCGGCAGCTCGACCAGCTCGACGCGTTCAACCGCACCCCCGCCGGAGTGCCGGTGAACATGCTTCGCCATCCGCGCGAAGCGGGACTGATCCGCTGCCAGGACAATAAATGACCGATCGCCGTATGAACGACACGCACACCACAGCGCGCGAAAAACCCGCGGCTCACCCCGGCAGCGACAAGAAAGGCGGCCCGGCCGGGCGCCCCCCCTGCTTCGTCGACCTGACCACCATCATCAACATAAGGGAGAACGCCGTATGAGCGCGCCCAGTGACACCGACCGCCTCCTGCGGGACCTGGAACGCGAAGGCCTCGTCTTCCACCTCGGCATCGGTGACGCCACCACCGTGTGGTTCGCCTCCATATTCCGCGAGAACGTCATCGCCGACCGGCTGGCGATGCTGCCCGAGGAGCCCACCGTCAGCGTCGCCACCGCCGCCGCGGTGCTCAACGTCCCGCCCTCCCACGTCATCGCCGAGGTCCACGCCACCACCCTGGCCGGCCACGACGACGGCCAGGAGATCCGCGTGCAGCGTGAGGCCCTGGCGCAGCGCATCACCTCCCTGGGCCTACCACCCCGCCCGGCTGTCCTTCCCGAGCCCCCCGAGCGCCCTGACAGCCCCGCAGACGGGCCCGTGGTCCCGTAGCCGCCGGCGTCACAGTCCGGCGCCGCCGGTCGCGTCGATCACCCTTCCGGTCACCCAGCGGGCGTCGTCGGAGGCGAGGAACGCCACGATGTCGGCGATGTCCTCCGGCCGCCCGACCCGGCCCAGCGCGGCCAGCGACGCGGCGTGGGCTTCGGCCCGCGCGTTGCCGCGCAGCCATCCCGCGTTGACGTCGGTGTCGACGATGCCGGGGGCCACCGAGTTCGCCGTGATGCCCCGCGGGCCCAGTTCCTTGGCCAGGTTGAGGGTGAAGGTGTCCAGGGCGCCTTTGGTGGAACCGTAGGCGATGATCTCCGGCATGGCGAGACGGGCCGCGCCGCTGGAGATGTTCACGATCCGCCCGCCGTCCCGCAGCCGCTCCAGCCCCTCCTTCACGACGAAGAACGGTCCCCGGACGTTCACCGCGAAGACCTCGTCGAAACCCTCCTCGGTGAGCGCGGCCAGATTCGTGCTGCGGCCGATGCCGGCGTTGTTCACGATGATGTCGACGCCTCCGCCGGGCGCGTGCCGTCCGATCCGCGCGTCGAAGGCGGTCCAGAGCGCGGTCGCGTCGCCGTGCACGCCCAGTTCCGCCTGGATCGCGAAGGCCCGGCCGCCCCCCCTCACGGATCTGCCCGACGACCTTCTCCGCCGCGGATTCGTCGCGGGCGACGGTGCAGGCGGCGAACGCCGTACACACAGCCCGTCCTTGAAACCGGTCGCGGGACCGGCCAGTTCGAACGCCACGCCCACAGCCTCGAACCCCGCGCCGCAAGTTCGTCCATCTGCTTTGAGGAACGGGGCGCTAGACCGGCATCCTGGGATTTCCGCACCATACGCCGCGGCCAAGGGCGGCCAGTCTCTGCAGTCGCTGACCGGCGGCTTGGAGCGACATGCGCCTCTCGGCTGTGCGCGTCAACGCTGTCACGCCGAGCCCAGACGACACATTCATTGACAGGAGCACTCTTTCCAATCACAGTTCGCATCAGGACCGGTTGCTGGCCGTAAAACCGGCGTCTCTGCCCTGAAGGGGGAGGCGATGAGTCCTGGCAGTGTTCGGCTCGCCGGCAATATCCCGGACGGGGAAGGCCTCATCTACTACGTGGTGTGTTCTAGCCATGGAGAGGTGGAAGAGCGCCGCAGCCTGGGAGTGTCATGTCCTATGGGGCACGTGCCCAAGCAGGTGAAGGTCAGGTTGCGCTGCCCGACGTGTCGCTGGGTGGATCCGGAATCGAACTGGCACAGCCACAAGCCCAAGTGTCGTGATGGTTACCACGAGCTTGTAGTGCTGGAATACTCCCCCATATGATCGACAGTCTGTTCGACCGGGCCGCTTCGGTCCTCGAGCGGCGTTTTCTACGCAATGCCTTTCTCCCGGTGCTGCTTTTTCTCCCTGTTACGCTCGCTCCTTGCCTCTTGCAAGGCGGCAACCTCGAAAGAGGGCTCGCGGCGTGGGAAGGGCAGACGCTCACCTTCAAGTTCCTGGCCGTGATCGGCTATTTCACATTCTGCTGGTTCAGTGCGGCGATCGTGGCGAGCCAGTGGCGGAACATCATCCGGCTCTTCGAAGGTTATCCCGTGGCACGCTTCCCCTGGCTTGAGAGCATAGGGGTGCGGTGGCACAGTGCTCGGTCTGCTGAGCTCGTCGACCTGGTCGAACGAGAGCGTGATCGCATGAGCGCGAGCGAACTGCGTTACTGGGCCTATCCCGAAACCGGTGTGTTGCCAACTCGGCTGGGCAACGTGTTACGCGCCGCAGAATTCTACCCAATACGCCGGTACGGTATCAGCCTGATCACAGTGTGGCCGCGTCTGCATAAGGTATTGCCGAGGGAAACCGCCGAGGACGTGGAAGACGCTCGCGCCACCATGGAGTTCCTCCTCGTTCTGTGCCTGTGGCTGGTGGCGTTCGCGGCACTCAATCCGGTTCTTGCGGTCCTGCTCGGCACTTCAATGCCTCTGTCTATTCTGCTGTTCGCCCTGGGACTCGTACTTGCCTACTGGGCATATCTGTCCGCCATTCCCGCGGCGGCAGAGTACGGCGAACACTTACGGGCGGCGTTTGAGGTGCACCGACTCAAACTGCTCGAGCAGCTCAGGTTGCCGCAGCCCGACACCCTCCTCGCGGAACGCGCACGATGGGAAGACCTGGATCGTTTCATCCTGGAAGGCGCGAGTCCCGGCTGGCGTTACGAACCAGATGCGGGTAACGAACTGCGGATACGAATCGTTACCAGTGAGCATGGCAGGACGGACGACGAGCAATGATCTCTGATCCGGCCAGATATCCACCTGAGGACCCGGGCGACGGCGATGAACACGCAGCGGTTTCTGCTCCACCGGGGGATTCGCCACCTCCCCGCGCAGATGAACCTCGGGTGCTGGTGTCCAACACCTCGAGCGCTCCGGAGCCGCCGCCCAACTCCGGCGCGTCACCCAACGGTAGAGGAAGCTCGGGTCAAATCCTCACGGAGGACGGCCCCTCGTCCCAGCGCCCCCGAACAGTTCGCGGGCCGTTCTCCGGATTCATTCTCGCCGTTGCCGTAACCGGCGCGGTTATTGCAGCTGTGTGGAGCCTGGTAACCAATCGTCAGGTGCCCGTGTTCATAGTCGCGTCGGATCTCCCTGCTTACCACGAGGTGACACTGAATGACCTGACGATGGACACACGGGCAGCGCTGGGTGAGAACGACTACGCCACACTGCCAGTCGATGGACGTATCACGCTTAAGGCAATCGAGAAGGGGGAGCCCCTGCTGAATGCCGATCTATCGCCTAGCATTCGAGGATTGGTAAGCGGTGACCTCAGGGTGGTCGGACTCGACGTGACCCGTGGCGACGTCCTGGGCGGGGCATTACGGAGCGGGGATCCGGTCCTCGTGTTGCTGATCGAGAAAGGGTATCCGCCGAGAGAGCTCCGAGCCGTGGTGCTATCGGCGTCCTCCGCAGGAACGACGACAGCCAATTGGTCATTGGTGCTCGCGATGAACGGGCGCGAGGCCCGCAGCCACGCGGCAACGCTGGCCAGGAACGATGTGCTCATCCTTAGAGACCCGAAGGCTACGGCACCTCGCTGAGGTTTTTCATCCTGATGGCCTGGTACGGCAGGCCTGCGGAGAACGGTGCCCCCGGTGGAGCCCGCAGGAGCTTGCAACGAAGTGATCCACTGGCTGCGGCCAACCTGCGCCGGGGTCGATGAGGTGGACATCGGGGTTTGACAGCAGATGCCAGACGATGGCCGGCAAGGAAAGACCACCGCGACGATCGCGCGTTCCTTGCCGCAACGGCGGGTGATACGCCGACAGTGTTCGCCCGAGTACGATCACCCGCGCCCGCACGGTCCAATCGCCTGGGGCGTGCCGCGCTCCAGCCAGCTTACGGATCTTGCGTTCCTCGTCGGCGTCCAGCGGCGGGCGCGCGAGCAACAGCCGATGTGGAAAAACCCTGCCATGGGCCGCGAAGCCTCGAAGGGGCTGCTTGGTCCTGGCTCTGGACACGGGCTTGCCGTCGAAGGCGTCCCTAGGCACGCCAGGGCATGTGCTGGAGGGTCCAGGTGTTGCCGTCCGGGTCGGCGAAGGCGGCGTAGTAGACACCGCCCAGGTCCTCAACGGGCCCCACGTCCGCACCGCGGTCGAGGAGTGCCGTACGGGCCTCCTCGATGTCGCTCACCACCAGGTGCAGGCCGCGCAGCGTGCCGACCGGCATGTCGAGGGACGGGACGCCCTCGGTCAGGGTGATCGAGCAGGCCGAGCCCGGCGGGGTGAGCTGGACGATTCGCACCCCCTCCGCGGGCCGCACGTCGACGTCCACCTGGAAGCCGAGGCGGTCGGCGTAGAAGGCTTTGGCCCGGTCGATGTCCTTGACGGGCACCGGGACGAGTTCGAGGAGAAACGTGCCGGGAGGGACGGGCGGTGCGGTGAGGTCGGTCGGGATATCGGCGATGTCGGCCGGGATCTCGGTCTGCGTGGGCTGGGCGTCGGTCATCACAGTTCGCCTTTCAAGTCGGTCATTGCGGCTCGCCGTTCACGGTCGGCCGTTACAACTCGCCGTTCACGGTCGGCCATTGCGGCTCGCCGTTCACGTCGTCTCGTTGAGCATCTCGGCGAGACGGTCGTACGCCTCGCCCGCGCCGCGTTTCATGGGGGTACGGAGCACGCCGTCGCGGGCCTCCCGTGAGGGGTAACGCACCGTGGTGGTCATCGCGGTCCGGCCGTCCCGCTCATCGAAAACGGTGGTGACGAGGGCCTCCCCTTCCTCCCAGCCGTCGTGGACCTCGCTCTGGACCAGCCGTCCGGGCGCGGCGACCTCGTGGAACACCCCGCCGTGGCCCAGTTCGGCACCCTCCGGCCCGCGCGACACGAAGCGCCAGACACCGCCTGGACGCAGGTCGATCTCACAGACGACGAGGTGCCAGCCGCGCGCGCCGTGCCATCGCCGGAGCAGCTCGGGCCGGGTGAACGCGTCGAAAACGAGCCGCCGGGGCGCGGCGAACGTCCTGGTGAGCACGAGGTCGGTGTCGGACACCGCCCGCACCGTCAGACCTTCGGCCTGCTCCTGCCGTGACATCACGGGCTCTCCCGTTCGGCGGGGTTCGCTCCACCGGGCCAGGGGGGCTCCCGTTCGGCGGGGTTCGCTTCGCCGGTCCCAAGCTCACCGAGCAGGTCGTCCAGCCTCTGGTAGCTCTCCTCCCAGTAGGAGCGGTAGTTCGCCAGCCAGTCCATGGCGTCCCTGAGCGGGCCGGCCTCCAGCCTGCGGGGCCTGCGCTGCGCGTCGCGTCCGCGAGAGATCAGCCCGGCGCGCTCCAGTACCCGCAGGTGCTTGGAGATGGCCGGCTGGCTCATCGCGAACGGCGCGGCCAGCTCGGTCACCGTGGCCTCGCCCTCCATCAGCCGGGCCAGAATCGCTCGCCGGGTCGGGTCGGCCAGCGCGGCGAACGTCGCGTCGAGAACGTCGGCAGCCACTTTAATTACCTTCCAGTTCTATAACTAGATGGTTTTTTACCGTGCTGGACTTGGCCCTGTCAAGGACCTCGGACGTGGCGTATACGCCGACAGGGTCCCGCCCCCTGACCCACCGGACGGCAAGGCGGACGGAGCCGTGCTCCGGTGCGCCGCCGTCCGGGTGGTGGACGCCCCCGACATCCTCCACTCACGCGTGGAGACGCCGCGCTCTCAGGACCGCGCTCTCAAGGACCTACCGCCGCGTCGTCCCAGCGCTCGACCAGGGCTTCACCGACATCATCCAACGTCATCGACGGATTTCCGGCACAGGACACCGGGCGAGCGCCACGGAGCGGGCGGCGGTGACGACTGACCGTCTCTCACCGGCTGGGAGACCGCCATGCCTAGGCCACGGCTTGCGTGACCGGCATGATCAGGCCGGTAGGCCTCTCCTTTGGCTCACCGGCAGGTCTCTCCTTCGACTCGGTCGCCAGCTGACGCTGCATCTGGGATATCTCGGCATGCTTGGTGTCTCGCACCTTGCGGGCGAACACCGCGACCCCCTTGTGCCGCAGGGACCCGTGTCTGATCAGTCGCTGGGACATCATCACCGCCACCTTGTGGTGCGGGATCATGCCTTTCAAGAACGTCTTGTTCAGCGTGTCACCCGACAGCTTCGACAGATCACGCATCATCGGCTGATAGCCGACCATCGTGGAGCGCCCCGGGTACCACTTGGCCAGCCACGCCTTCATCGTCGCGATCTCAGCGGTCTGCGTGGCCACGACCCTCTCGCCCAATCGGCGCATTTCCGGTGCGCTGGAACGCCGAAGCTGCATCGCGGCGGCGACGGTCTCCCGATCATGAGCGATCATCTGCGCCAGGTAGTCGAACTCACTGTTCGAGTCCATGTTGTCCACCCAGCCCGTTGACTGCTTGTCCGGGTCCGCCGGAGCGTAGGACGGCTTGTCCGGGTCCGCCGGAGCGTAGGACGGCTGGACCGACGGAATTCGATCCTCGATCGCAGCCGCCACGGTGATACCCACCGACGCCACGGTCACCAGGATTGATCCGAACAGGATCTTCCTCATCTCCGGCCTCATGTCTCCTCCCCCGGACAGCCATCCCTTTCTCCCCATATCTCAGGATGACTCCGCCCCCCTCGGTAAAAACAGGGCTGTTCGGCGCATCGGCTCAGGACCAAAGGCCCTCAGTTCGCGTTCTCGAGGTGATCATGAGGCTGTCCTGCCGGGGAGCAGGGATGATCGGCGGTTTCACCTCCTGATCCGACCGATGAGCGGTGGGCGCCGATCGAGCCGCATCACCTCGGTCCCGTCGCCGCCGTACGACGGATGCTCGCCCCAGCCGGAACCGCCAGTGGCGATCCGCTGAATCCAGGCGAGAGGCCTGAATGGTCAGCTCACGCGTACACACCTTTGGAGCGGGACCGGCCAGTGCGCGGTGGCCGTGTCCGCCGAATCTCGCAGGCTGCGCCGGTAGGCCGCGGGGGGTATGCCGTAGGCGGCGCGGAATGCCCGGTTGAAGTGTGATTCGCTGCCGAAGCCCCAGCGGGCGGCGACGGCGCGGACCGGCAGGGTGTCCAGTACGGGATCGGCCAGGTCGCGTCGGCAGCGTTCGAGCTGGCGCTGCCGGATCCAGCGCCCGACACTGAGGTCCTGCTCCTCGAAGAGCCTGTGCAGGTGCCGGGTGGAGAGGTGGTGAGCGGAGGCGATCATCGAAGGGGACAGGTTCGCGGCTCCCAGGTTCCGCTCGATGAACGCCTGGACGCGCATGACCATGAGCCCTCGCGGATCGTTCGGCGACGTTGCCGCACGCGCGTCGAGGTCCTGGGTCAGCAGGGTCGCGAGGAGGTCGAGGATGACCGTGGAGATCCGGACGGCCTCCTGGGGTGGGAACGGATCACGTTGCTGGACCAGTTGGAGAAGAAGCCCGGACAGCAGCGCGCCGACTCCCTCCCGCGCCGGCAGCCGTACCCCCAGGAGTCGTTCGACCTCGGCGCGGGGGACCGGGAGGACCTCACAGGGAAACTGCAGGATCAGGCTGTCATCCAGGTTCGCCGAACGTCCACCCGGGATGGGCGCCCCGGGGCCGTCGACCGGCGTCCAGGCGTGGAAGGGCCGGGAGGTGTCGTACAGCAGCAGTTCCGCCGACCCGAGGTCGGCTTCATGGTCTTGCTGCTGTGCTCCCGGCCGGGCTCTGAGGGTCAGCGAGAGCTGGTACATGCCGGGGCCGGACTGGCGGATCCGGTGCTGGGCGCGTCGTGTCTCGAATGACGTGCATCGCACCCGTGACAGTCGCGTGATGCCGAGGTCCACGAGACTCATCTCGGCCCAGAGGTCGTCGGCCTCGGGGCCGGGGCCGGGGCCGGGGCCGCCGATGGAGATCACCGATTGCGCGACCGCCTCCCGCCAGTCGAGACGCTTACCGGCGGGCAATTCATAAAGCCGTGTCATGTAAGAACGCCCCCACCTTCCCGTACTAACGTTTAAGAGATGGCACATTAGAAGTCGAGAGAGTCGGCAGGCCGTCGATCCGTTCCCGATGACCGGCCTCGACGGTGTGTGATCGTTCGGCCGTTCTCCCGGTACGGTGGCACCGATGTGTCAGGAGCAAGTCCCGGTCGCCCTCCTGCATCTCCTACCGTCGCCCCCTCGTCTCCAGCGGATGGGGAAAGAATGCTTCGAGCCTGTATATCTGCGGTATATCGTCTTACCGAATCTCTGGGTGACCGGCGGCGGGCGACCCCCGGTTTCGCGTCGCGACTCCTCCGCAGCCAGGACGATCGTTTCCGCCGACCACGAGCGGGAGAGGGAGGGCTGTCCACGGGGTGGCCCCAAGACGCCAAACCCCATCTTGACCAGGCAATATACAACCGCTATATACGTGGCGGATATGGTCGGCACATCGCTCCGGAAATACGCGACAAAGGGAAACGGGCCATACTCGGCGAGTTTCCGGCAGCAGCCGTGCCGACCACGTCGCTTATCGATGAGTTACGCCACTCGCCCGTGTTCGGCATCTCCCGGTTCACGTCTGGAACGATTGTGGCCGGCCCTTCCGGCCTGCTCGCCTCTCCCGATATGCGAAAGAACCCGTCGCTCCCCGAAGCGGGGATGCGTCGGCGCGGGGTTTCGATGTACCCGCCGGGGCCGTTGCCGTACGGCTCTCGGGCTCTCCACGGAAACTCAAGCCATCCGAATCAGCCGGTCGGGTCCTCCGGAATCGGACAGCACGTCCTGCCCGAGGTTCATCCCACGCCGGCCCGGCGTGACGGCCACGGCCTCTCCACCGGGTGCGCCATTCGGTACGACGAGTCTCGTTGTGTGGGAAAGCGGGCTGAGCGGTCGTCGCTCGGGTACGTTGGGGCCGATGAACGATCAGCACGCGGAGGTTTCACGGCCGGAGCGTGACCACCGGCCGAATGGGCGGATGACGCCCGCGCGACCGGACGCCTCGGGGGGCAGGTCGCCGAACGTGCGCACGGGCCGGTCGCGCGGGAGGCCGATACTCGCCTCGCTCGTCGGCCTGGTCGTCGCGATCTCCGGCTGCGCCACCTCGCAAAGCGCCGCCTCGCAGGACTCCGCCGCACAGGGCGCCGCACAGGATGCCGCCTCGCAGGGCGCCGCACGGGGCTCCACCCCGCAGAGCGCCCCCTCGGAAAGCGCCGCCGCGTCGGCGGCCCCCGGCCAGAAGACGACACCGCCGTCGGAGACGTCACCGGCGAAGGAGTCCGCGCACCAGACGACGCCCGCGGGTCAGGTGCCCGCCCTGCCCTCCCCGGAAGCGGCGATCCCCACCGATCCGTCGCGACTGGCCCGTTCCCTGACCACGACCACCGCGGAGCTCCGGCGTGCCATCGACGCCTGGAGGCGCGACGGCGATCCCGGCAGGGGAAGTCCTCCTGAGCCGGTGGTGCTGCTGGCCCTGCACCAGCAGCGCATCTACCGCTACCTGGTTCTCAACCCGAAGATCGCCTCCCGCACCTACGCCAAGCTGCCGAAGGCCCTGGCCGGGCAGGCGAAGGACAACGTGACGGCCGGCCGGGATCTTCGCTCCCTCGTCCGGCCCATCAGCGGGGCGGCGAAATTCCGTGTACAGCCGGCCAAGCCCGCCGACTTCCTGCTCGGCCACTTCCGGCACGCCGAGCGGCGGTTCGGCGTGGAGTGGGAGGTGCTGGCGGCGGTGATGTTCGTCGAGACCAAGTTCGGCCGCGTGCGGTCACCGAGCCACACGGGCGCCAAGGGCCCCATGCAGTTCATGCCGGGAACGTGGGCCGCCTACGGCATGGGCGGTGACATCCAGGACACCCGCGACTCCCTGCTCGCCGCGGCCAACTATCTGCGCGCGTCGGGGGCACCGCGCGACTACCGGCGCGCGCTGTACGCCTACAACCACTCCCAGGCGTACGTCAACGCGGTGTTGCTGCACACGCGCCAGATCAAGCAGGACATCAGAAACTACTACGCCTACTACAACTGGCAGGTGTTCGTGGTCACCACCCGTGGAGACCGCCGCCTCACCGGCCCCTGAGCCCACGTCCCGCACCGCTGCCGGACGGGGGCCACCGCCGGAAAGCCGATATGAGGGCCGGGCCCCTCACGCCGGGCGGTCGCCGGTGCTGTCGGGGTGTTGCCGGTCTCGGGCCCGCCGGAGTTCGGTGTTGATGCGCAGGGCCTCAGCTAGCTGGTCTTCCAGGATGATGATGCGGCAGGCGGCGTCCAGGGCGGTGCCCTGGTCGACCAGTTCGCGGGCGCGGGCGGCCAGGCGGAGCTGGTAGCGCGAGTAGCGGCGGTGGCCGCCCTCGGAGCGCTGCGGCTCGATCAGTTTGGCGGTGCCCAGGTTGCGCAGGAACGCCGGGGTGACGCCGAGCATCTCGGCGGCCCGGCCCATGCTGTAGGCGGGATAGTCCTCGTCGTCGAACCGGTGACCGGACGTCGTCCCCGAGGCTCCGGGGAGACTCTCGGCTGCGGGAGCCCTGTCGGTGGCCTTGGGGGGCCTGGAGCCCGAACGGGCGTCCGACACTGTCTGTCCTTGATCCATATAACCTTCCCGGAAATGCCGACAGGGGCCCCGGCGCGTTACGCGCCGGGGCCCACGAGGTTCAACACCATCTATCGGCCCTGAGGCCGATTCACTGCTTCCGCATTGGCCGCCCGATGGGGGCGGGGATGCGGGGATCGCGTATGCGTGACCGTAGACCACCGTCCAATCCGTGGAGCCGCGGCACCCGTGCGGCGAATGTCAGCCGACGACGGGCGATCCTGATGGCGTTCAACACTCCCTTCGCTCTTTGCTGTCCCTGTTTCCTCGACCTCATCTATCACGGTGGCAGTGCGTCCACGGCCGGGACCCTTCACCTGCGTCGGCCCTGGCACATCCGACCTTCTGCCGTTTACCGCGTCTACCGCTGTCCACGTTCGTCCGGGCAGCTCGTCGTCATGCCGTTCTGCGCTGCCCTCGTGGATCCGTTCCTTGCTATGCCAGAAACCTTACGTCCATCTGATGCGAATGTCTACCTCGACCACTATAGATTTTCGATCCTCGGGAGAGCGGGGGCGATACCTCACTCCGCGGGGAGCAGGTCGGCGACGGCCTGTTCGACGCTGTCGCGCAACTCGAAGCGGGGCAGCAGGCCGGTGCGCCGCAGCAGGTGCAGCAGCCCATCGGGGACGCCCGCGAACAGGAGCCGGCCGGTGGTGGTGTCCTGGACGCGCTGCCGGGTGTGGGCCAGGACTCCCAGGGCGGTGGAGTCGTAGAAGGTCAGCCGTGACAGTTCCAGCACCAGGCGGGGACCGGCACTCATCTCCCAGACCGCGTCGACGTGTCCGGTGAGCGTGGGCGCGGTGATGAAGTCCAGGTGCCCACCGGCCTCCAGCACGCTGCAGTGCCCGTGATGGGTCACCCGTACCCACAACTCCTGCCGGTGATGATCCACCCAAGCCCTCCCCTGGCCGCGTACCGTTGGCGGACCCCCGCGATACCCAGATCGAGGGCGGCGATGCCCTTCGGCTCGGACCAAACATGATTCCGTCGGCGCATGTCCCGGCCTGGCCGCCGCGAACGCCCCGGCCGGCCTGGCCGGACGCGGTGACCGTCGGGGCAGCCGCCTCAACGGCCAACGGGCTCTCCTCGGGCGGGGGTGGCCTGTATAGGCTTGCGCGGAGAAAGCAGCAAAATTCCCGAAAAATCACCTTTTCCTATGAGCTGGTGATGGGTGAAGTGATGCGCCATGTCAAGGACGTGAAGCTGGGCGATCACCTGTGTCTGGCGTTCTCACATGAGGACGAGCAGCGTGAGGTGGCTTCCGCCTTCGTCGCCAGGGGGTTGGAGCGCCGGGAGCGGGTGGTGTACTTCGCCGGCGGCCCGGCGGATGAGCGGGTGCGACGCCGGCTGGAGATCCGCACCGATCAGCCCGGCACCCAGGTCCGTCTTCACCTGTCCCGTACCTGACCTCGATCCCTGACAGCACGCGGAGGCCCGTCCGCACGACCGGCGTCACCGGGGGCGGCGGGCGAGATACACCAGGGCGGGTGGGAGGTTGCGCCACACCGTCCGGCTGAGCACGACCTCCTCGAACGTCGTACGGAGGTCACGGAGGTGCTCCCGCGCGGGGGGCGCCCATCGCGTCCAGCGGTAGGCGAACTGGGTGAACACCCCGTCGGGGGACAGCGAGCCGGCCACCAGCGGCAGCAACCGCACGCCCTCCACCGGCCGGAACGCCACCCAGGGCAGCCCGCTGACCACGACGTCGGCGGACAGGCCGCGCTCGGCCATCAACCGGGGCAGATCGGCCGCGTGGGCGTGCACGACCTCGACCCCGGGGAAGCGACGGCCGAGAAGCCCGGCGAGGCGCGGGTTGAGCTCGATGGCCAGATGACGGCCCCTGCCCCCCAGGCGATCCTGGATGACCTGGGTGAACGCCCCGGTGCCCGGCCCCAGCTCCACGATCGTCGGTTCTCCGCGTTCGGGTATCGGCACGACCATCTGCGCGCCGAGCCGTCGCGAGCTCGGAGCGACCGTGGCGGTCAGCAGCGGGGATCGCAGGAACTCGCGGAGCAGGGAGGTGCCGCCGGAAACGTCGGCGACGTCGGCGACAGGGCTGGTCGGTCTCACCGTGCGTGCTCCAGGGTCGTGGCTTCCCGTTTTCGCCCGCTCATGCTCTCAACCGTTCGCCCGCCGTCGTCACATGGCCGGGATGAACAGTGAGGGACATCTCCCGGTCGACGTCCCCTCTCGCAGGGGAGGTCAGCGCATCAGGTCGGGCCTGTTGGTGATGATGCCGTCCACCCCGTGGGAGATCATGCGTCGCATGACCGCCGGATCGTCCACGGTCCAGGTCAGGACCTCCATGCGGTGGCTGTGGACGCTCCGGACGTACGCCGGGGTGAGGGTGTTGTACGGCGGGTTGATCTGGTCCGCGAACCTCGCCAGTCCCGGGAGCTCGGCGACCTCCGGCGTGCCGATCAGACCGATCGGGACCTCGGGCATGATCTGGTGGAACGTGCGCATCGAGTCCCAGTCGAACGACTGCACGACGAGTCTGCCGGGCACCAGCCACGAGGGGTGGCGGCGCAGTTCGTCGGCGACGCGGGCCTCGATGCCCGGGTAGAGCCGTGGCGCCTTGATCTCCAGCAGCAGGCCGAGGCGGCGTCCGCCCATCGCGCGCAGCGTTTCTCCGAGCGTGGGCACCGGTTCGCCCCCGTACTTCGAGGCGAACCACGAGCCCGCGTCCAACCTGCGGATCTCCGCGAGCGTGAGGTCACCGACCCGCCATGGGGCCCGGCCGGGGAAGACCCTTTCGACGTCGGTGGTACGGGCCAGCGTCGTGTCGTGCATCAGGACCAGCTTGTGGTCCTTCGTCTCCTGGACATCGAGCTCGAACATGTCGGCGCGTTGCTCGTCCGCCAGTTCGAAGGCGGCGACGGTGTTCTCCGGCGCGTACGCGGACGCCCCGCGGTGGGCGACGTTGACAGGAGTCGACGGCGCCGCGGCGGTCGCGGGGAAGACGACCGCCGCCAGGATCGTCAGTGTGGTCGTGACAGTGAGGCCGAGTCGTCGGAACATGAGTCTCCTCGGTGTGGAGAGCGTCCTACGATCCGAACTTGACAGCCTCGCATGACATCGAGTTGATGAAGGAGTGGCTCGCCGATGCCGGGTAGATGAGCAATCGGCTCAGCTCGGCCACGCGTTCCGCGCGTCACGGTGGCCCGGACCCCATGGGCCGCGAGGGCCGGGGAGAACCGTGCGGGCCGGGGAGAACTGTGCGGGCCGCGAGAACACCGGGGCCCGAACCGCCTCCGCCCCCGACCCGCGACGGGGGCGGAGGCGGGGGCAGAAGGGGGGGCAGGGGCGGAGGCGAAGGCTCCCCTCATCGGGGTGCTGCCGGTCAGGGGTTCGGCGGGCGCCACATCGGGAGCATCGGCGGGCCGTCGGGCATGAACATCGGGTCGCCGAGGTCCTGATAGCCGTGGCGCAGGTAGAGCCTGCGGCTGCGGGTGCTGCTGGCCTCCAGGTACGCGGGTATCCCCGCCTCGTCGAGTCCGCGGTGGTACTCCTCAAGCAGCCGGGTCCCCGTCCTCCGCCCCTGGTGTCCGGGGAGCACGGCGAGGAACGCCAGGTAGTGGTGCGGGTCGTGGGGGTGGCGCTTGTCCATCTCCTCCCCCATCCGCTCGATGCGCTCCACGTGCGGGCCGGCGAACGCCTCCACCCGGGCGGCCCGGTCCGGGATCTCGGGGAGCGGCTCGACGCCCTTGTGGAACCACACGGCCACGGCCGACATGTCGGCCGTCGCGTAAACCTCGCCGTGGATGAGGGCGCTCTCGGTGATCATGGAGAAGAAGGGGGGCATCACCTGGCGGCGGTCGTCGTCCGGCGGGATCATCCAGGCCGAGATCTCCTGCTCGTGGAAGGAGGTGGCGATGATCGCGCCGATGGCGTCGGCGGCTCCGGGGGCGTTCCGAACACGAATGATCTCGGTCATTCGGTCCCTCCCACAGCCGCCTGGGCGCCCAGCCCGATGTTGGCGTACACCTTCGGCCGTCTGGCCCGCAGGCTGAGTCCCCACATGACGCCGAAGCCCGCGGCGACGAAGTAGACGGCGGGCATGATCCAGCGGAGCGGGGAGTCGGGGGCCACGCCGAGCACGATGTCGAAGTTGGCCATGACGAGCACGATGACCACGACCAGCAGGACCGAGGAGATACCCGGGGCGATCTTGGTCCGCCAGGCGTTCTCCCCATTGGGGTTCTTGGCGAAGAAGACCAGCACGGAGAGCGAGGTGGCCGCCAGCATCATGAGCAGTCCCAGGCCGCCGAACGACCCGACGGTGAAGAACAGCTGGACGACCGGGTCCAGGCCGAAGATCGCGTATATGACGATCGTGACCAGCCCGATGACACTCTGCGCCACCGAGCCGTTGACCGGGGCACCGGTCCGGGGGGAGGTACGGCCGAAGGCCGCGGGCAGGACCCTCTCCCTGCCGAGGGCGAAGACGTAGCGGGAGATCGTGTTGTGGAAGGCGATCAGCGCGGCGAAGAGGCTCGTCACGAACAGGAGGGAGCCGATGGTGGCGATGGTCGCCCCCAGGTGCTGCCCGGCCAGGTTGAACAGGAGGGCCGAACTCTGCTCGCGCGAGGTCTCGACGATCTTGTCCGAGCCGATCGGCACGGTCATCGCCCAGGACGAGAGGGCGTAGAGGCCGGAGATGACGGCGAGCGCGATGTAGGTCGCGATCGGCACCGTACGCCTCGGGTCCTTGGTCTCCTCGGAGAACACCACCGACGACTCGAATCCGGCGAAGGACGCGATGCAGATCGCGACCACCGCGCCGATCCCGGGGACGAAGAGGTTCGACGGGGCGAAGACGTCGAGGCTGTAGCCCGAGGCCGCCGGGTTGATCAGGTCCGCGATGTCGAACACGACGACGACGGCTATCTCCGTCAGCAGCAGGACCGACAGGACCTTACCGTTCACGTCGACCCGCATCAGGCCGAGCACCCCGGTCAGCGCCCAGGCGACCAGCCCGATGACCCACCAGGGCGGGGAGCTTCCCAACCAGTCGGCGATCAGCGGCTGGGCGGCCGCACCGATCATGCCGTAGAGACCCACCTGGAGCGCGTTGTAGGCCAGCAACGCGACCCACGCGGTCGCCACCCCCACCGGCCTGCCGAGGCCTTTCGCGGTGTACGCGTAGAACGCCCCGGCGTTGACGACGTGGCGGGCCATCGTCACGTAGCCGACGGCGAACAGGCCCAGGATGGCCCCGAGCAGGATGAAGGCGAGCGGCACGCCGGTCACGCCGGTCGCGGCGTAGGCGGCGGTCACCGAGCCACCGATGACGGTCAGCGGTGCCGCCGCCGAGATGACGAAGAACACCACCGACGGCACACCGAGGCGGTCCTGGGCGAGCGCCTCGGAAACGGCGCTGACCCTTCGTTCTGTCACGGGCATGGGGGGATCCTTGAGATGAGGGGGGTGGGTTCACCGGCGGCTGATGACGGAGTCACCTACGGCAGCCTCGGTCTGGGCGATCAGTTCCTGGAGCGGCGCCGGAAGGGTGGCGATCGTGTCGGAGAGATATCTCGGGTTCTGCTCCCACAGGACGAGCTGGTTGCCGCCGGTCGCGACGAGCAGCCCCAGCAGGACGCGGTCCTGGACGTTGAGTGGCTCACGGCGCTGGATCGCCAGGTTGACGCGTCCGCCGGGCCACGCCGCGATGTTCACGTCGACCGGCACCCGCCTCCGCGACGGACGCCTGCCGGGCGGGCGCAGCAGCCCGTCCGCGGTCATCCGGGCCGCCACGTCGGTGAGTGCCGTACGGGCGAGGAACTGCAGCCAGGTCCGGAAGCGATGCGAGGGTTCGGCGACGATGTGGTCCAGGGCGGTCCTGGCGAGCGCGTCTTCGGGCGGCGCCGCGTCGAGTGCGACGAGCCGTATCTGTCCCGCCGCCAATCCCACGGTTATCCGCCCGGCGAGCATCAGTTCTCCCAGGACGGCGGCGGCCAGCCCCAGACCGGTCAGGCGGGCATGAAGCCTCATCCGGCCGGTCGCGTTGTCATGCATGACAAAGAACAGATCGTTGGCCAATCGGGTTCCTGAAAGATCAACTCCAACCACGAACGGCGATCGTATAGCCAAATCATTAAATTTGTCATTACGCGAACAAAGTTCTAGCGTCGGACATAGATCGACTAGACGAAAACCGAAGAAACGGACAGATAGCCAGCAGCCTGGAGCTATGACGAGAGGCGTATCGACGGCTCCGGCGAATCCAAGAATTTACATATTTTTGGCCAGCCACGGACGGGCGCCGGGAAGTGTCCATCAAGGCTCGCCGGAGCCGGAACAACCCCGGTCAGACGGCTTTCGAAAGCACGGCCCGGTGAATCCCGATGAGTCCTCTTGGGGTTTTAATACGGGCGTTTTTGACAGTTTGGGACTGACGTAATGCCGCGCGGGCTTCCACCTCTCCCGCCACGGTGGTAGCGGGCGAGGGCCGCACCTTCGAGGACGGGCATCTCGAACACCTGCCCGTGACGGGCCACGATGCCGAGGAGCGCTCCGGCGACGGCCTACAGGGCTCCCATGCTCGTCGGGTAGGCGGGCCCGCCCGGCGCCCCCGTCCGGTGCGCGCGAGGCCGACCTCGACCACTTCGGGGTCGTCGGCGGCCGCGTTCATTCCTGGTCCTCCAGTTTGATCATCAGATGCGTCACCAGCCGGTCCTGTGGCGTGGTGGCGGGGTTGGAGACGTAGACCTCGCGCAGCGGGCCGAGGGGCGTGTGCCCGCGCTCGCCCGCCCAGGCGAGCAGCGCGTGCACGGTGAGCGAGATCTGGTCGTACGCCCCGATGTGGGTCGCCGAGGCGTACCGGCCGCCCGGCAGGACGTCCGGGGAGGTCCCCGGGACGTCCCCGGACGTCTCCAGCGCGACGGCCACGGCCACCTCTTCCTCGAGGTCGAGGGGGAACAGGCCGACCAGCAGCCCGTCCGGCGCGCCCGCCGCCGCGAGCAACCGGGCCACGCACGCCGAGGTGACGGGACCGATCCGCTCCTGCGGCGCGGTGTCCCGTACGACGACCACCCTCCGGGCGGGCTCGCGGACGACGGTCACCTCCGGCCGGGGCAGGCCCTCGAAGAGGATGCGCTCCAGCGCGGCGAAATTGCGCTCGCGGCGCGCCAGGTCGGCCTCCATGCGGTCGCGTACGCCGCCGAGCACGCCCGCCTCGCCGGACAACACCCGCCCGATCGAGGGCAGGGGGACGTCGAGGGAGCGCAGCAGGCCGATCAGCATCGCGGCGCGTGCCTGGTCCGGCCGGTAGTAGCGGTAGCCGGTGTCCGGGTCGACGTACGCCGGGGTCAGCAGGCCCAGCTCGTCGTAGTGGCGCAGTTGCTTGACGCTGAGCCGGCACAGCCGGGCGAACCGCCCGATCGACAAGTGTCCCTCGTTCACGTCATCAGCATGGCCCCTCCCACAGCGGGAGGGACCAGCCGGACCGTCGTCGTCTCCCGATCTCCCCGTGGGACGCCGGGACCGGCCGCGGGACAGGGGGCGGAGGACCCGGTCGTGTGCCGGTCGTGTGCTGGATCGCGGCGTTTCCCGTGACGGCGGGACAGATCTCCTGTGACGGCGGGACAGGTTTCCCGTGGCAACGTGGCAACGGGAGAGCAGGAGAACGGGACAGCGGGACAGCGGGACAGCGGGACAGCGAGCGTGGCCGGGACCCTTGTCGCGGGTCCCGGCCACGCCGGAGTTCTTTCTCGATCGGGTCGCCGTCACCTCGCGGTCAGCGGCGACACCGGTCATCTCGTGTTATTTCAGTGTTATTTCAATGGCCGTCAGCAGCCCCGGGCGGCGAAGGCCAGGAACTGGGTGACCTCGTCGCTGTCGAAGTTGTCGTCGGAGCCGATCACCAGCGTGCACTCGCCGCTGCGCAGGCGCGGCCCCCAGGCGAGGCTCTCCAGGTTCTGTACCGGTGACCGCACCGTGCTGAGGTCGGAGACGAGACGCTTGGAAACCGGGCGGTAGGGGCGCCCGGTGGCCAGGCTGTCGCGGGCCAGCACGTTCGTGGCACCGCGCAGGTCGATCTCGTACAGCTTGGCCTTGTAGTTGACGCCCTCGATCCAGGAGCGCTCAAGGGCGAGGTAGCGGTTGTCGTCGATCGCCAGGATCTCCGAGACGCCGCTGTCGGACTTGCCGTTCGCCGGGATCGGCGCCGCCGGGAGCTTGTCGATCGGGTAGGCGTACTGGCCGCGCGGCCGGCCGTCGCGGCCCCACACGGTGATGCGGGCCGGGGCGCCCTGGGCGACGGTCGGCGGCGCGCCGTCCTCGTACCTCGGGCCCTCCGTGACGGCCGCGATGGTCCGCTCCGTGGAGGTCAGCCCCTCGAACCCGAAGTTGCGCCGGGGGCCGCTGGTGGTGCCGGTCATCTTCAGGTTGCCGGGAATCCGCAACTCCCCCAGGTGGCGGCCCTCGGTGCCGGTCCAGCTTACGGACAGGTCGGACACCGGGATGTTGGGATTCTCCGTGTCCGGCCGGTCACCCTCGTTGGCCCACAGCAGCCTGCGGCTCCACCGGTCGTAGCGGATCGTCTCGGGATCGGCGGACCTGGGCCGGCCGTAGGCCGGGTAGGAGCTCCCGCCGGGACGCCGCAGGGTGGTGACCCCGGTGAGGTTCACCCCGGTGAACGCCCCGGTGGCCGGGTTGATGTCGAGACGGCCGGTGTAGAAGCGGGCCGGATTGTAGCGCCACCGGTCGTCTGAGATGAAGTACCAGGTGCCGGTGCGCGGGTCACGGTCGAGACCGGAGAGGCCGCCGACGGTGGTTCCCCGGAACCGCATCTTGTGCGGCAGGCGCTGCTCGCCGAGAAGGCGGGTGATCCGGAGCCCCTGCGGCGGAGCCGCGACCTCCGCCGAGGGCTGTGCGGCCGCTGTCGAGGGTTGCGCGACCGCCGTCGACGCCTGCGCGCCGGCGGTCCCGAGGCTGACCGCCGTCGCGAGCGCGGCCGCGAATGCCGTCATTCTTCGCGAATTGGTCATATGACTCTCCTCTTCCCAGAAATGATCCCGAAAGAACTGGCTGGAATATGAGATCGCGGATTGCCGAAAATTTCCATGAGAATCAACGCCTCAATGCCCATTGGCCGCTCAATGACAGAGCAGAACAAGTCATTTGTCATGCATTTCCCGTCACTAAGTCGATGATCGGGGCAAGGTGCTTCAAAGCATGCGAGCGCGGACGTCGGGGACGACGTCGTACGAGCAGCTCGCGCCTCGAACGCCTACGCGCCCGGGGATCCGGTGGCACCCGCGACCGCCGTGTCCGGGGTGGATCCGGCCGGGTGGAACGCGTCCGCACGAGAACGGTGCGCCATTTCCCCGGCACGCGAATCGCACCGGATTGGATGGCGATCGGCCTGTCATGACACGGAAATGCCATCGTGACGCGCGAAAGCCGATTCCGGGGTTTATTTCTCGATCGCGGTAACGCGTGCACGAATGCAATGCGCCGGTGGTCGATCTGTCCTGCCGGCCTTCTTGTCCTGGTTCGACGGGTCGGCAGGTCGGCGATCATGGTGGTCGTTCGTCCGCCCGGGGTGGCCTCCGGCGTGAGGAGTACGCTCGATGGGACGCCGACAACTCCGCCGGGTCTACTCCATACAGGCATCTGGACGGCGAAACATGGCGGATACCGAACCCACGTGCGAGCTGCACCTGCGGATCTCCGGGCAGCCCCACGACCTGATGCTGCGCCTGCACGGCCCCGAGCCCACCGAGGACGAGCTGGCGGGCTGGATGCGAGAGGGGTCGGTGATCAGGCTCCAGGTCACCGAAACCGCCGGGCGGACACCCCACACCATGCTGGTGAATTTCGGCAGCGTGGTTTTTGCCTGGCTCTGTCCTTATCAGTCCGGTAGAGGGGTGAATCTGTGAGATTGAGAGAGGACCGGAAACGGGTCCGCGCCGGATCCGGTGACCTGTGAAGACGACCCCGGCGAAAGCGGCTCCGACGGAGGTGGCTCAGCCGGAGGCGGCTCACTCGAAGCCGCGGGTGACCCCGCTGAAGGTGGCCCTGCTGGGACCGATCGCCTGGCGTACGCCGCCGCGCCACTACGGACCGTGGGAGCAGGTCACCAGCCTGCTCGCCGAGGGACTGACCGCCGGGGGCGTCGACGTGACGCTCTTCGCCACCCTTGACTCGATCACCTCGGGGACGCTCGACGGGGTCTGCCCCACCGGGTACGCCGAGGATCCGTCCCTCGACGGGCGGGTGTGGGAGGCGATGCACGTCGCGCACGCGCTGGGGCGTTCCGCCGAGTTCGACCTCGTCCACAGCCACCTCGACTGGCTGCCCCTGGCCTTCGCGGACCACTGCCGCGCCCCGCTGCTCACCACGGTCCACGGGTTCTCCGGGGCGGGGATCCTGCCCGCCTACGCCCGTGCCCGATCGGCCTACGTCTCCATCTCCGACGCCGACCGCTCCCCCGAGCTCGACTACGTCGCCACGGTCCACCACGGCATCGACCTCGGCCTCCTGCCCTTCGACCCCCGTGGCGGCCGGGGGCTGGTCGTCTTCGGCCGGGTCCACCCCGACAAGGGGACGCACACGGCGATCGAGATCGCGCGACGGGCCGGCCTGCCGCTGACCGTCTGCGGGATCGTCCAGGACCGGAGCTACTTCGAGGAGCGGGTCGCCCCGCACGTCGACGGCGAGCGGGTCAGGTTCCTCGGCTCGGTCGGGCCCGAGCGGCGCGCCGAGATCCTCGGCGGAAGCGCGGCCCTGCTGCATCCCATCGCGTTCGACGAGCCCTTCGGCCTGTCGGTGGTCGAGTCGATGGCCTGCGGCACCCCCGTGGTCGCCTACCGGCGCGGGTCGATGGCCGAGGTCGTGGATCCGGGTGTGACGGGCTTCCTGGTGGACACCGTCGAGGAGGCGGTCTCCGCGGTTTCGCGCGTCGGCGCGATCGACCGGGCGGGTTGCCGTGCCCAGGCCGAACGCAGATTCGGCGTGGACAGAATGGTGGCCAATTATTTACGCGTCTACCGCGACATAGTGGACCGAGCGTAATGCCCTGATACTGTCGGAGTGACGTAGCCCCCGCGATCCTCTGCGGGGTCGCGGCAGCCGGGCCCCGATGAGGACGGCCCCCGGCGCCAGGCTTCAGCTCCATCCGTCACCACGCTGACCGATGGACGTCTTCACCGCGTGAGGTCCGCGTCCGTGATCCGGAGCGGCCGATGACCGGAAGGCTTGGCAGTTGGCCTGTACATACGGATTTCTCAGCACCCACCCGCCCACACAGTGCGGGCTGGCCACCTTCAACTCCGCCCTGGCCGCCCACCTCACCGAGGGTGGCACCCGCGGCGGGATCGTTCGTGTCACCACGGACGTCGACGACGAGCGCCCCGTGCCCGGGGTCGTGCACACCTGGGCACCCGGGGGGCACGAGAGCTGGAAGGCGGCGACCTCCGCCCTGGAGCGGTTCGACGTCGCGGTGGTCCAGCACGAGTACGGCATCTACCCCGGCACGGACGGCCAGGACGTCCTGCCGCTGCTGCGGCATCTCATGGTGCCCAGCATCGTGGTCCTGCACACCGTGCTGACCCGGCCGACCCCCCGGCAGCGACGGCTGCTCGAGCAGATCGTGGACGCCGCCGGCGCGGTGGTCACCATGACCGGTACCGCCCGCGACCGGCTGCTCGCCGGCTACCACGTCAACGCGGCCAAGGTGTCCGTCATCCCGCACGGCGCCGCCGACCACATGCGCGTCCCGGCCCAGCGCCGCCCGCGGCCGCACCTGCTCACCTGGGGACTGATCGGCCCCGGCAAGGGCATCGAGTGGGCGTTGCAGGCGCTCGCCCTGCTGGGGGACCTCTCTCCCTCTCCCACGTACACGATCGCGGGCAAGACCCACCCCAAGGTGCTCGAACACCACGGGGAGGCCTACCGCACCCGGCTGCAGCGGATGGGGACGCGGCTCGGCGTGTCCACCTCCGTGCGGTACGACCCGGTCTACCGCGACCAGGCCTCGCTGATCCGGCTGATCCGTTCGGCCGACGTGGTCGTGCTGCCGTACGACTCGCACGAGCAGGTCACCTCCGGCGTCCTGATCGAGGCGGTGGCGGCCGGGGTCCCGGTCGTCGCCACGTCCTTCCCGCACGCCGTGGAACTGCTCACCGACGGGCCCGGCCTGCTCGTACCCCACGGGGACCCCGCGGCGCTCGCCGCGGCCGTACGCCGGATCCTCACCGAGCCCGGCCTGGCCGAGGACCTCAGGAACCGTACCCACGCCCTGGTCCCGACCCTGCTGTGGCCCGCCGTCGCGGCGCGCTACGAGGACCTCGCCCGGGGCCTCCTCGCCGGACGCCCGGCAGCCGCGGCGGTGGCCCTGCCGTGACCCCCGCGACCCCCGTCCCCCCCGCGGTCGCCCCCGCCGTCCCCGGCTTCAGGCACCTGGCACGGCTGAGCGACGACACCGGCCTGTTCGAACACGCCAGGCACGCCGTCGTCCGCCGCCAGCACGGCTACTGCACCGACGACGTCGCCCGCGGGCTCGTCGTGACCAGCCGCGAACCGGCGCCGACCCCCCGGGTCCGGCGGCTCGCGGAGTGCTACCTGGCCTTCCTCACGCACGCGCAGGACGGCTCCGGCGCGTTCCGCAACCGCCTATCCCACGACCGGCGCTGGGCCGACGAACCCGGCCTCGGCGACTGGTGGGGACGGGCGCTGTGGGGCCTGGGCACCGCGGCGGCCCGCAACCCCGCCCCGTGGATCCGCGACGAGGCCCTGATCTCCTTCACCCTCGGCGCCACCAGGCGGTCCCCGCATCCGCGCGCCATGGCGTTCGCCGGGCTCGGCGCGGCGGAGGTCCTGCGCGTCCTGCCGGGCGACGCCCCGGCCGCGGCCCTGCTCGCGGACGCCGCCCTCGCGGTCGGCGTCCCCTTGGCCGATCCCGACTGGCCGTGGCCGCAGCCGCGGTTGACGTACGCCAACGCCGCCCTCGCCGAGGTGCTCATCGCGGCGGGCCACCTCGGCGGGAACGCCTCGATACTCGCCGACGGCCTGCGGATGCTCGCCTGGCTCCGCGACATCCAGACCAGGGACGGGCGGCTGTCCGTCGTACCCGTCGCCGGCTGGCGGCGGCACGCGCCGCGGGACCGCTACGACCAGCAGCCGATCGAGGTCGCCGCGCTCGCCGACGCCTTCGCCACAGCGGGCGCCGTCACCGGCGACCCCTCCTGGCAGGCGGGGGTGTGGCAGGCGTCGGCGTGGTTCCAGGGCGCCAACGACCGGGGGACGGCGATGTGGGACACCGCGACCGGAGGCGGCTACGACGGCCTGACCCTGGACGGCCCCAACCTGAACCAGGGCGCGGAGTCGACCATCGCGCTCATCTCCACCATGCAGCACGCCGAACGTCTGATGAGCGAACGGAGTGAGGTCCTCTGAAGGCATCGTGCCCTGGTCACGGAACCGGTGGGAAT
This sequence comes from Streptosporangium sp. NBC_01469, assembly GCF_036227305.1. Taxonomy (NCBI): domain Bacteria; kingdom Bacillati; phylum Actinomycetota; class Actinomycetes; order Streptosporangiales; family Streptosporangiaceae; genus Streptosporangium; species Streptosporangium sp. NBC_01469. The sequence continues at coordinate 637,056 of NZ_CP109465.1, forward strand.
GATGTCATGGATGTCATGACGGGATATGGCGTGCCCCCCACCCGGCGCCGCGTCCCGGCCACGCTTCCCGGAGGGCACCGCGTCCCGGCCGCGAGACCCGCGGACGAGGTGCCATGACCATCCGGGACCTGGCCACCCGGCTCGACCAGAGCCTCGCCCCAGACCCGCGAAGAGTGATCATCAAGCTGTTCGTGCCCGGCGAGGACGCCGCCCTGGCGCGCAGCCGGGCCTCCGGCCTGATCGAGCGCATCACGCTCCTCGGCCACGACGAGACCGCCGCGCTGCTGGAGGAGACGCTGCGGGGGTTCGGCGACCGGCACCGCGACCTCGCGACGACCTTCCTGCACCACTACGACCTGGTCCGCTACCGGGTTCCGAGCCATCTCGACCTGCGACCGGCGGCCCGTCTCCTGGTCGGCGCCTACTTCAGCCACGAGTACGCGGTGGAGGGCGCCGCGCTGTGCAATCCCTCGATGGTCGCCCACCCCGACCAGTCCGGCCTGAGCCCGGGACAGCTGCGCGTGGTGATCAGCACGCGGCAGATCGGCGAGGGCCACCTGTCGTCCATCGGCTTCGCCACGGCGGTGCTCGGCCCCGGCGACGAGCTCGTCGTCGCCGACCGCTCGGGACCGCTGACCACCGGCCCCCGGCACGGCGTCCCCCACCGGCGCGACCTGCTCGCCGCCGCGCTCGCCGACGAGGACTGGGACAACGAGGTCTCCGCCACCGTGCTTGGCTCGCTGCCGGAGCTCTTCGACGACGATGACTTCGAGCGGGCGGTCACCCGGCTCCCCACCGACCTGCTCACCCGCACCACCACGCACGGCACCGTGGAGGAGCTGCGCCGGGCGACCGCCTCCGACTACGCCGTGACCTTCCCCGCCGACGTCCCCCTCGAGCGGCGGGTGCTCTGGCCCGCCACCGCGGCCGAGAGCAACGGGATGGAGGACGCCCGTTTCGTGAGGTTTGTCGGCGAGGACGGCACGCCTTCGTACCGCGCCACCTACACCGCCTACGACGGGCGGCACATCCGCTCGCGCATGCTCGCCAGCGATGACCTGCGCACCTTCGAGGTCACCCCGCTGCGCGGGCCGGCCGCCGCCAACAAGGGGATGGCGCTGTTCCCGCGTCAGGTGGGCGGGCGCCATCTGGCGCTGTGCCGCTCCGACGGCGAGACCATCGGCCTGACCTCCCTCGACGAGGACAGCAGGTGGCGGCGGCCGGTGCCGCTGCACACCCCCCGCAGCGGCTGGGAGCTGATCCAGGTCGGCAACTGCGGCTCCCCTCTGGAGACCGAGTCCGGCTGGCTCGTCCTGACCCACGGCGTCGGCCCGATGCGCCGCTACGCCATCGGCGCGCTGCTGCTCGACCTGGACGAGCCGCACCGCGTCGTCGCCGAGCTCCCGGGCACGCTCCTCACCCCCGGCGACACCGAGCGCGAGGGGTACGTGCCCAACGTCGTGTACTCCTGCGGCGGCCTGCTGCACGCGGACGCCCTCTGGTTGCCGTACGGGGCGAGCGACGCCCGGATCGGATTCGCCCGCGTGACCCTCGCCACCCTTCTGGGGGCGATGCGGTCGCCGCCGGGAGCCGGGTGAGGCACGGCGGGTCATTCACCCGGACGGCGACGCGCTCTCTCCCGCTCCGGGAGGCTCTCCGCGGGAGCCCCGCGGATCTGGCCACAGTTCCCCGGCGGCGCGGGCCTCACCAGCACATGACTGCGGCCTGGCCGGGTCCCCAGCAGGAGTGGACCCGCGCGCGGAGGACGTAGCGGCGGTCCCTGAGCAGGTGGACGCGGAGGGACGCGTTGTGCGGGTGCCCTCCGTCGTCGTCGCCCGCCAGGTAGCGCAGGTCGCCGCCGACCTCCTCGAACAGCACCAGCACCGTGTCGCACTCGCCGAAGACGCCGACGGTGTAGTCACGGGTCGCGCGAGGGGTGATCACGAAGTCGCGCTGTTCGCCCGCCTCGGTGCCGAGCGGGGCGGAGCGGAACGGCGACAGCTCGGGCGGCGGCTCGGCGCCCGGGAGCGGGTACCAGCGGCGGGCGAACGCGGCGTCGAGCTCGGAGACGGTGCCCGGCGGCGCGATCCCCGCCCGGTAGCACGGGGGCTCCAGGATGAGCCCCGGGCCGAACCGGTATCCCATGACGGACAGCGGGTCCCACACCGGGCCGTTCGCCTCGCTCTCGTCGAGCCTGCGGATGACGTTGTGGAACGTCCGCGACCTCGGCCAGAGGTTCGGCGGCCCCGCGAAGTCCTCGTAGACGGCCTCCTCGTCCCAGAGGATGCCCGAGTACGGGCTCTGGTGCTCGTGGACCATGCCGATGACGTGGCCGATCTGGTGCAGCACGGCGCCCCGGCCGTGCGGCCCGGTGAGATCCCAGCCGAAGTTCACCGTGCGGGAGGCGGTCCCGACGCGGAGCGCGTCGCGTCCCACGGCCGACCACGATCCGGCGTCCCGCCGGAACCCGATCCGTACCTCCGCCTCGGTATGGTCGGCGACCTCGGCGAACTCCAGCCCGATGCCGAGGTCCTTCCACTCCTGGAAACCCCGGCGCACGACCTCACGCTGCTCACCGTCATACCGCCCGCCGTCGCCCCGCGCACCGCTCCCCTGCCCGCCGTCGCGCTGCCCGCCGTCCCCCTGCGCACCGTCGCGCTGCCCGCCCAGGAAGCAGTAGTGCAGGACCGTACCGTTCAGCCACGCCCGCCGCCCCGAGAGCAGGGCCTCGCGCCGCCTCCCCTCAAGCCCGTCCGGCGGCGCGTGAGCGGGGTACGGCGGGAGCGAGCAGTGCCGGACGCGCTCGCCGTCGTCCGCCCTCATCGGCATTCCCGCAGCCTGGAGACCCCCGCCTTCGGGCATGGTGAGGAGATCAAGGAAACCGTGTCCACATGCCACGACACTGGAGATGGAATCCCGGACGCGCATGAGTAGGGGGTACTCAATTCCACGTGTATCACGGACGGGCGGCCCGACTCATACCGCTGTGAGAAACCCACGGTCCCCCTGGCCGTTCACGGCCAGGACTGAGGAACTCGATCTCGTACGGCGAAACCTGGCGGCCGGTCGCCGGGGCGTCGTCGTGACCGGCGCGGCGGGGAGCGGCAGGAGCCGCCTGGCCGCCGAGGCCGTACCCGAGGCTGTGACCGAGCCGCTCCACGCACGGATCACCGGAACGCCGGACACCCGGGACACCCCGCTCGCCGCCTTCGCCCCCCTCCTTTCCCGCCCCCCGCGCCTCGCGGAGCTCTCCGCCTCCCCGGGGCCGGCGCCGTACCTCACGAAATCCTCCCCGCGCCTCACGGGGCTTCTCTGCCCGCCGGACCCCGTCGAGGCGCTGGACGGGGTACGCGTGCTCGTCGTGGACGACGCCCACCTCCTGGACGACTCCTCGGCCGCGATCGTCCTCCGTCTGGCGCTCAGGGGGCGCACCCGCCTGCTCGTCACGGTCAGGGAGGGCGAGCCCGTCCCCGAGGACGTCTCCAGGCTCTGGGAGGAGGACCTCCTGCCCCGCATGGCGCTGGCCCCCCTGACGGAGAGCGAGTGCGGCGAGCTGCTGTCCCGCGCGGTGGGCGGCTACGTGGACACCCTCACCGTCCGGCGCCTGCACCGGGCGAGCCGCGGCGATCTGCGGCTCCTGCGCGAGCTGGTCGTCGCCGTCCACGCCGGGGGAGACCTGAGCCACGTGTCGGGCACGTGGACCTGGCGGGGAACTCCCCCGATGACGGCGCGCGTCAGGGAGCTGGTGGAGGACACGATCCGCGACGTCGGCGGGGAGGAGCGGAGGGCGCTGGAACTCATCGCGTCCGGCAGGCCCCTCAGGCTCATCACGTCCGGCGAACCCCCGGAACCCAACGCGTCCGGCGAACTCCCGGAACTCACCACGTCCGGCGAACCGCCGAAGCCCAACGCGTCCGGCGAACCCCCAGAACCCATCGCGTCCGGCGGGCCGCTGGACGCGGGCGCCGAGGTGGCCTTCGCCGTCCTCGAACGTCTGCGGGCGAAGGGGCTGGTCACCGTGGACGACCGGCTGTCGATCCGGCTCGCCCACCCGCTGCACGGCCCGGTGCTCCGGGCCGCCGCGGAGCGCCCGCGGACGGGCGGGCCGTCCGGCGCGCGACGGCTCCCCCGGGCCTCGGCGCTGGAGGCCGAGTGCGAGGAGCTGGCCGCGCACGCGTACGCGGGAAGGCTCTCGGGGATACCGCGCGGCACCGGCGAACGGATGGCCGAGGAGGACATCGGCTGGGACGAGCCCGCGATGCCGGAGTTCTGCGCGCGGCGGGCCCGGGTCGCCCGGCTTCGCGGGGAGACCCGCGAGGCCATCGCCTGGAGCCGCGAGGGGCTGCGCCGCGCCCCCCACCACCGCGGCTGCCTGGCCGAACTCGCTCACGCCTCCGCCTACATCGGCGACCTGACGACGGCGTGGCAGGCCCTGTCACGCGGTCCGGCCCCCGACGGAGACATACGGGCGCGCATGTGGCCCGCCACCCAGGACCGCTCCCCGGCACACCCAGCACACCCGGCACGCCCGCTGTCCGCGGTGGCCCCGGGGGACACGCGGTCGTGGGCGCTCGCCACCGAGCGGGCACGGACCTGGACACTCGCCGCCGAGGGGAACCTCGACGGGGCCCTGCAATCCGCGCTGCGCGCCGCCGGGGACGACCCGCTCGAAGACGACCTCTTCGCCCTGCACGACGTGGTGCGGCTCGGTACCCCCGAGCTGGTCGTCGAGCGGCTCGGGGAGCTGGCCGACCGCGCGGAGGGGGACCTCGCCCCCCTGCTGGCGTGGCACGCCCGCGCGCTGGCCGGGCGCGACGGGGAGGCCCTGGACAAGGTGGCGCGAGGTCTCGCCGACCTCGGCCTGCTGCTGCACGCGGCGGAGACGTTCGCGCACGCGGCCCTCGTCCACGACGACCGGCGTGCCTCGCAGACCTCCAGGAACCGGGCCTCCACGCTGGCGAGCGCCTGCCAGGGGGCGCGCAGCTCCGCCCTGGTCAACCTCGCGCTGCCGAAGCTGACCGCACGCCAGCGGCAGATCGTCAGCCTCGCCGCGGCGGGCCTGACCAACCGGCAGATCGCCGAGCAGCTCACGGTGTCGATCCGTACGGTGGCCAACCACCTGTGTGACGCCTACGCGCGGCTCGGCAGCAGCGACCGCGCCGGCCTGGGAAAGCTCTTCACCGTCGGCTGACGCGGCTCACCAGCGGCCGGAGACGCATGAGCCGGGACACCCGCACGGGACACCCGGACAGGACACGCGGGCAGGACACGCGGGGCGAGAACCCCGGCGGACGCGGAGGTCCGGCGGACGCGGAGGTCCGGCCGTCCGGCTCCACCGGGCGGGGGTGCCGGCCCCCGCCCGGCCAGGGGTGTCAGGCCCCGCCGATGGCGGAGAAGGACCAGCCGGTCGCCCGGTTGAGGTCGTCGCCGGGCATCGCCAGCCGCGCGTCGCGCAGGGCCTCGGCCATGCTCAGGCCGCGCCGCAGCCCCTCGTGCAGGGCCAGCATCAGCGGCACCACGGCCTCGTCGTCGACGGGCACCGAACTCGCCACGATCCCGGCCGTACCCAGCGGCAGCAGCGCCGCGGCGAGGCCGAGCAGCTCGTTCGCGCCGACCGGCTGCAGCCTGCCGGAGTCGCAGCTGGACAGGACGATCCGGTACGGGGCACTGTGCAGCCGTTCGAGGTCGTGCACCGTGAGCGGGCCGTCGTCCATCCTCAGGGAGGAGAACATCGGGCTGTCGGAGCGGAAGGTGCCGTGCGCGGCGATGTGGGCGAGCCTGCTGCCGTCGAGCGCCGCGAGCACGGCCGGGGCGACCGCGGTCCCGGACTCCAGCACGGTCGCCTCCCCGTACCGCGCGGCCAGGAGCGGGATCTCGGCACCGCCGGTCGCCAGCCCCGGCCCCCTGACCAGCACGACCCGCTCCGTGGACGGCGACGGCTCGATCCGCCGGGCGCGGAGCCAGGCGCTCGCGGACGGCGACACGCTCAGCACCCGCTCGCCCAGCGCCGGCAGCAGCGCCCAGGGGACGCCGTGCAGCCTGCCCGGCGGTACGACGACCACGGGGCCGTCCCCGAGGTGGCGCACGGCGGGGCCGAGCAGCGACTCCTGGAGGCGGCGCCCGCCCGCCTCCAGGACGGGCAACCTGCCCTCCGAGCCCCCGTACGCGATCCGTCTGAGGCCGGCGCGGGCGTGGTCGGCGTCGATCGCCGCGTCGGCCAGCCGCCCCGCGGCGAACCTGCGCACCCTCCCCCGGCCGCAGAGCAGGACGTACAGCTCCCCGTCGACGGCGACGATCTCGATCAGCCACCCGTCGCCCAGCCCGTCGAGCAGGAGACCCGCGTCGAAGCGGTGCCCGTCGAAGCCGCCCGCGCTGCGGGTGCGGAGCGTCCGGGCGCGGATCTCCCTCTCCAGCCGCCGCTGCTCGCGCTCCAGCGCGGGGACCGGCACGCCTCCCGGCCGCGCCGTGTCGACCCGGCTGCTGATCTCGCGGAAGGCCGTCACGTCCCGCAGCAGCTCGGGATCGTCCGGGGGCCGGGTGGGCGGGACCGCGAGCACGGTGGCGCGCCAGCGTTCGCTCCAGCCGAGGAACCTGCGGGGGCTCCCCCCGGCGAGGGTCGCCCGCTGCGCGAGCACGGCCAGCTCGGCCCCCTGCGCGGTGGCCCGCGCCCGCAGCTCCGAGGCGCCCAGGGTCATCCTGTGCTCGTCCAGCAGGTCGAGCCCCCGGCGGCAGGCGTCCAGCACGCCGCGCGTACGCCCCGCTGCGGCCGCCCTGAGCGCCTGCGCCACCCAGCCGTCCACCCGGGCGAAGGCGGGCCCGCGCGCCCTGGTCCTGGCCGCGGCGGCCAGGTGCCGTTCCGCGTCGGCCTCCCAGCCGAGGGCGAGGGCGGTGCGCCCGGCCAGCAGCGAGGCCTGGACCGCCTCGGGGGAACGCAGCTCCGCCAGCCGTACCGCGACCTCGGCGGCGTCGCGCACCGAGCGGCCGGAGACCTTTCCCGCCGCGAACCTGGCCTGGACCAGCACCAGCCGGGCGTGGGCCTGCCACCAGTCGCGGCGCTGGCTGGAGAACAGCCGGATGGCCGTGCTCGCGCGGGCGATCGCCGCGTGCGGCTCACCCGCCGCGATCGCGGCCCGCGCGGCGATCAGGAGGAGCTCGGCGCTGCGGGTCGTCTGCCCTCCCATGCGGTTCAGCTGCTCCGTGGCGGCGTCGGCCTCCTCCAGCGCCTCGCGCGCCAGCCCGGCCGCCAGGAGCACCCCGCACCGCCGGATGTGCAGGACGAACATGGGCGTGCCGAGGGCCTCGTACCGGCTCGCGGCCTCGTCGAAGAGATGGAGCGCCGCGGGGAGGTCACCGGACCGGAACGCCGCCAGCCCGCGGCTCTCCACGGCGTCGGCCTTGTCGTGCTCCTGGTCGGTGGTGTCCCACAGCTGCTCGGCGGCGATGAAGTCGGCCTCGGCCCGCTCGACGGATCCCATGGCCAGGTGGACGGTCGCCCTGAGCGTGAGCGCCCGCGCGGTCCAGATCGTGTCCTGGGCCCGGCGCAGGGTGGGAATGGCCCGCCGCAGGTCGTCGAGCGCCTCGCGGTGCCCCCCGAGAACCCACCAGGCGTAGCCGCGGCGGAACAGCACGCGGGCCCCGGTGACCCCGCTGCCCCTCTCGACGGCCGCCTCCAGCGCGGCCATCCCCTGCCTGGTGCGGCCCGCGTGGATGAGGGCGGCTCCCAGGGTCGCCAGCACGTCCGCCTCGCGGTTCGGGGAACCGGACCTGGCGGCCAGGACACGGGCCTGCCGGAGGTGGCCGATCGCCACCACGAGGTCGCCGAAGTCGCGCTGCCAGATGCCGATCACCTGGTGGGCGACGGAGGCGTCGTGCGGGGAGGGGGCGCCCGACAGCACGGCCCGCGCTCCGGCCAGCGCGTCCGCGGGGCGGGCGAACACCAGGGGCAGGAGATCGAGAGGGTCTCCCGCGAGCGGCGGGATCCGCGAGCTTCCCCCGGTCACGGATCGATGTTAGACGTGGTGTGTTCAGGGCGTCCATGCCGAGAAGCCCTCCGAGGACAACCCCCGCTCCCGTTCGTACCGGGAAACTCGCCCGGGGTGACGAACTGCTCAGCTTTTCGATGGGTTGTGGGAACCCCTCGGAGCGTTTGGACCGGTTCTCCAGGGTGCGCCAGATGATGCCGGGGCGGGCGCATGCCTTTTCGCTGCTCAAGTAGTCATTGATCGTGATTCTCGCGGTAAGTTTATGGTCAACGACTTAGCGTGATGGGGAGGGTTGATGCGGGTTCACCAGGCCTACCGCTACGCCCTCGACCCCACCCCCGAGCAGGCGCGTCTGCTGGCCTCGCACTGTGGTGCGGCGCGGTTCGCGTTCAACTGGGGCCTGGCCCGCATCAAAGCCGCGATGAACCAGCGTGCGGCCGAACAGTCCTACGGCATCGCCGATGAGGTGCTGACCGAGGTGCCGTGGTCGCTGTACTCCCTGCGACGCGCCTGGAACGCCGCCAAGGACACCGCTGCCCCGTGGTGGGCGGAGAATTCCAAAGAGGCCTACAACACCGGCCTGGACGGCGTCACCCGGGCGGTGAAGAACTGGGCCGCCTCACGCAAGGGCGCGCGGGCAGGCAAGAAGATCGGTTTCCCCCGGTTCAAATCCAAGCACCGCGCCCTCCTCTCGTGCCGGTTCACCACCGGCACCATCCGCGTGGAGGCCGACCGCCGTCAGGTGACGCTGCCCCGGCTCGGCACCATCCGCACCCATGAGTCGACCCGCAAGCTGGCCCGCCACCTGGAGCGCCGGACCGGGCGCATCCTGTCGGCCACCGTCCGCCGTGAGGGGGGCCGCTGGTTCGTGGCGTTCACCTGTGAGATCGACCGCACCGACCGCACCGACCGCACCCCGGCCAAGCCGGACGCCGTCGTCGGCGTCGATCTGGGGGTGAAGGACCTCGCGGTGCTGTCCACCGGCGAGGTCATCGCCAACCCCCGGCATCACCGCTCAGCGCTGAAGCGGTTGCGCAGGCTGAACAAGCAGCTCGCCCGCCGCGTCGGCCCGCGCACCCCGGACGGCGGCAGGCGACAGGCCTCGGCCCGCTGGGCCAAGACCAAGGGGGCGCTGGGCAAGGCGCATGCCCGCGTCGCCAACCAGCGGCGTGATGGCCTGCACAAGCTCACCACCCGGTTGGCGGCCACCTACGGCACCGTGGTGATCGAGGACCTGAACATCTCCGGGATGCTCGCCAACCGCTCCCTGGCCCGCGCGGTCGCGGATGTCGGGATGGCCGAGGTGCGGCGGCAGTTGTCGTACAAGACCGGGTGGAGCGGTGGCGGGCTCGTGGTCGCCGACCGCTGGTTTCCCTCCAGTAAGACGTGTTCGGGATGTGGCGCGGTGAAAGCCAAACTCGCCCTGTCCGAGCGTGACCACAGCTGCATCGAGTGCGGTCTGGTCCTGGACCGGGACCTGAATGCCGCACGTAATCTGGCCGCTCTTGCGGCCGGCGTCGCCCAGAGTTGCGGGGAGACGGTAAACGCCCGTGGAGGAGCGGTAAGACCCGGCGTTCGCGCCAGGCCCGCACCGGTGAAACGGGAACTCCCGCCAGGGAGAACGCTGCCCCGGCAACGCGGCAGCTCGCTGACCCTCACAAAGAAACACTGAGAATCAACGAACGGTGTATCACCGAGGTGTCCGGTGGCTCTTAACCCAGGGTGACGTCAGGACACCTCCGAGACAAGGATGGCGAATATGGCACCAGACAAGCTCCCAGACAGGTTCCAGGAGCAGTTCGACCAGATCCAGGACGCCATGGGAGAGAAGGTTGTGCTCGCGGCGGGTTTCGAGGGCTCCCAGCCCATGTACCTCTACCAGAAGGGCTACGTCCTCGCCCGCGCGGAGGAGGCCGGAGAGATCGCCGACACGATCCAGAAGGCGTTCAGCCGGGATCGCGGCGGCAGCCAGACCGGGAACGTGAAGGTGGAGGAGGAGAAGAGTCCGGGCGGCGTGCTCAGGATTCGGGTCGGGGAACCGGACAGGAGCGAGCGCTACGGTGACCGGGACGTGTCGGACGCGCTGAAGGCCGTCGAGCACCTGGAGCGTGACAGAAATCGCCGCATGGTGTCCAGGAACCACATCGTGTCCATCGCGGTGAACTGCTGCCCCGGCGACGAGCCGGTGCCGGTGGCCCGGTGCGAGCCGCCCAACCCGGCGGTGGCCAAGTCCTCCGGCCAGGGGAGCGTGCCGGTGTCCGTCCTCGTGGTCGACACCGGCCTGGTGGAGAACTACAAGTCGCACCCGTGGATGCACCGCGTCAAGGGCGACGGCAAGGAGATCGAACTCGACGAGGAGGGCATCCTCAAGCAGTACGTCGGGCACGGCACCTTCATCGCCGGGCTGGTCAGCGCCGTCGCGCCCGACACCGACGTCACGGTGCACGGGACGCTCGTCAACGCGGGCGCCATCTGCGAGAAGGACCTGGGTGACAAGCTGCTCGGGGGAATGCTGCCGACGGGGAAGTGGCCCGACATCATCAGCCTGTCCGCGGGGACGACGAGCATGCACTCGGAAACGCTCCTGGGGCTCGAACGCTTCATGAACGCGCTGATGACCCACCCCGAGACGCTGCTCGTGGCGGCCGCGGGGAACAACGGCAACGACGTGAGGTTCTGGCCCGCCGCCTACTCCGACCACCCCGGCTACGCCGGTGCCGTCGTGTCGGTGGGGGCACTGAGGAAGGACGGCGCGGACCGCGCCTGCTTCAGCAACCACGGGCCGTGGGTGACGACGTACGCGCCCGGTGAGCGCCTGGTGAGCGCCTTCACCGCGGTGGACCCCACTCCTGCGGCGTACGACTACCAGCACTCCACCTTCCCGCACTGCCGGTACGGCTTCCACTACGACTGCACCTGCCAGTTCCCCCCGCACCGGGGCGAGCTCACCGAGAAGATGGAGAAGTCGCCGACCGCCATCCGCGACCGGGTCGTGTTCGACGGACTGGCGGAGTGGAGCGGCACCTCCTTCTCCACCCCCCTGGTGGCCGGCATGATCGCCAACTACATGATGCTGAACAAGGGGATCGGCTCCCGGGAGGCCGCCAGAAAACTTCTGGACGAAACCCCCATCGGCATCCTGCAGAGCATCCCCACCCCTGCCCTCATTCCCACCACCTGGACACCTCAGAGCGTGCAAAGTGTTCCGGTCACACGCTGAAAACCAGTGCGGGCGGATCGGCCCTCCGGCGTACGATGACAGTCCCGAAAGCAAGGGGACGTCACCGTGGATCGAGACTCGATTGGCATCCTCTTCCGCGCCGCGGTGGAGGGGGACGACGCCGCCGCGTGGAAATCCCTGGTGGAGGGCCTCAGCCCCCTCGTGTGGTCCGTCGTGCGCGCCCACGGGCTGAGGGACGCGGACGCGCAGGAGGTCTACCAGACGACCTGGTTCCGGCTCGCACAGAACCTCACGCGGATCCGCGAGCCCGACAGGGTCGGCGCGTGGCTGGCCAGCACCGCGCGGAACGAGTGCATCAAGGTGATCAGGGCCGCCCGGCGGGTCTCGCCGAGCGGCGATCCGGAGATGTTCGACCGCGTCGTCGACGACCGCACGCCGGAGCAGGCGCTGATCGACTCGGAGGACGCCGAGAGAGAGCGGGAGCGGGCGCGAGCGGCCTGGCAGGCCTTCCAGGAGCTCGGTGAGAGCTGCCAGCGGTTGCTGCGCCTGCTCACGGCCTCGCCGCCGTTCAGCTACCAGGAGGTGTCGGCGACGCTCGGCATCGCCGTCGGGAGCATCGGGCCGATCAGGCAGCGCTGCCTGCGACGGCTGCGCGGCCTCATGGGCAAGCGGGGGTTCCAGTGAGCGACGACGAGCTGGAGGCGGAGCTGCGCCGCGCCATCGAGCTGTTCGATCCCGTTCCCTCGCATCTCCTGCAGATCGCGGTCGAGGCCTTCACGCTGCGCACGCTCGACGCCGAGCTGGCCGAGCTGGTCTTCGACTCCCTGAGCGGGCCCTCACAGGTGCGGGGTGAGGGGCAGCCTCGCATACTGACCTTCCAGGGCGCCGGGCTCACCGTCGACCTGGAGGTCACCGTGACCGCCACCGGCGGCCGTGTGGTGGGCCAGCTGATGCCGCCGCGCCACCTGGAGGTCGAGGTCCTCGGGGGCCGTCCGGTCACGCTGGCGGCCGACGACCTGGGCAGGTTCATCTACGAGGACGTTCCCCCGGGGCCGTTCAGCCTCCGCTGCCGTCTCGGGGACGCGACGGTCGTCACCGAGTGGATCACCGTCTGACGGCGGCTCACCCGGCACCCGCGGTCCCCGGATCGCGACACGCGTGCGGCCGGGTGGAGTCGCCGTCCGGCGGGCGGCCCGCGCGGTGGGCCCGGCTCCCGGCGTCCGCCCGTCCGTGACACCGCCGCGCCGGCGTGCCGCGCCGGTCCCCGGGTTTCGGTGCCCAGGTGGGGGTAATCCACCTGGTGGACGAAGGGGGATCCATGAACGACCGTCAGACCGTGCCCGAGCCGATGAGCGAGAACGACGTCGTGGACCTGCTGGTGCGCCAGCACGCGACGATCAGGGATTTGTTCGACGAGGTCGAGGAGGCCTCCGCCGGGACACAGCGGTCCGAGGCCTTCCAGCGCCTCGTACGGATGCTGGCCGTGCACGAGACCGCCGAGGAGGAGGTCGTGCATCCCTACGCGCGTATCACGATCGAGGACGGGAACGAGGTGGTCGACGAACGCCTCGCCGAGGAGAAGGAGGCGAAGCAGCTGCTCGTCGACCTGGAGAAGCTGGGCACCGGGCACCCCGAGTTCTCCGAGCATCTCCAGGTGTTGCGGGCGGCGGTGCTGGCCCACGCCCGCGCCGAGGAGCGCTACGAGTTCGCCCGGTTGCGCGCCCGGACGAGCGTGGCCGAGCGCCGGGCCATGGCGGCCGGGGTGAGGGCGGCCGAGGCGCTGGCGCCGACCCACCCGCACCCGGGTACGGAGTCGGTGGTCATGAACCTGCTGTTCGGGCCGCCCTTGGCGATCGTGGACCGGACCCGCGACGCGATCCGCCAGGCCATGCGCGGGCAGGGCGGCTGAGGTACGGCCTCTCCCCCGCCGATCCCGTCGGTGGTGGTCGACCACGAGACCGGGATCGGGGCCGGGACCGGGGTCGACCGCGAGACCGGGGAGCGGGATCGGGCCGACCGCGAGACCAGGGGCGGAGTCGGGACCGAGAGGCGGGATCGAGGTCGGGACCGGGGTCGACCGCGAGACCAGGGGGCGAGGTCAGGGCCGGGGCCGGTCACGACCTCGTCGCCGCACCCGCCTCCCGCAGTGACGAGGTGCCGCGACGCCAGTGGCTCATGACGTGCTCGGCGAAGAGCCGGTCCAGGGTCAGTGCGCAGGCCGCCCCGTACAGGACGTCGCCGGCCCGTGAGGGGTGTAGCGTCGCGAATTCGCCGCACATGTCGTGCGCGGCGGTCTGCTCGTGGACGGCGTCGGCGCGTACGTGCTCGTCGTGGAAACGACTCGCCGCCTCGTCCCCGCCCAGCCTGCGCAGGCCCAGGGAGTGGAGGTGGTCGGGGACCGAGGAGGTCATCTCGAACGCCGCCAGGTGGCCCAGCAGCGCTCCGAGGTGGCGCCGGTGCAGCTCGAACAGCGACAGGGTGTTGGAGACCGCCAGCGTGATCGCCGGGACCCGGTCGAGGTAGGCGCCGTAGGAGTCGTCCATGTCCAGTTCGCGCATGGTGGTCCGAAACAGCTCCGAGCGCATCCGCTCGGCACCCCCGCCGTACGCGCCCGCCTGGATCTCCGCCGGCGCCGCCTTGGTACGGCCGCTCAGGCGGGGAATCGCCGGGGTGTACGGGTCGGCCTCCTTGAGGTGGTGTATCGACCGGTGCGCGACGAACTCACGGAACTGCGCGAGGTCGGCCTGCCGCTGGAGGAACCCCGCCAGGTCGGGGCCGTCGACGGCGGCGGCCACCAGCTCGGCCAGGGCCTGGCACGTCTGCTCCGGCCGGGAGGCGGGTGGGTACGGCACCGCCCGCGCCAGCCCCTCTTCGAAGCGCGCCTCCAGGATCTCCCGTACCTCCAGCAGGGAGGGGTTCCACTCCCACCGATCGTCCACGCCGTCGAAGCCCCGGTAGTACAGCTCGTAACAGACGAAGAGCGCCAGCTGCACGTCCTCGTCCACGAGGACCGGGCCCGCGAAACGGGCCGGGAACGACAGGAGCGGGAGCGAGAGGAGGCCGAAGCGGTGCGGCGGGCGTGCCAGCCGTTCGAAGAGCAGGGAGGTGATCGGGCCCCGCACGGCGGGCAGCGCCGGGGCCCTGCCGGCCTTGGGGCTCGGGAGGCTCCGCTTCGAGCGCGACGGGGACGGGGGGAATTCGGAGAGTCCCGGGGGCACCGGGAACCCGGAGGCCGCCGGGTGCCCGCCCGCGACCCCGGGTGGATCCTTCACCGTGATGCCGTCGTCGTGGACGTCGGCGATGCGCCGCCCGTAGTGAGCGGACGCGTCGAACCCGCGCGTCATGCGTCCCCCCGTTCGATGACCCCCAGACCGATCCGATGCCCGCCCCGGAGCCCGCGAAACGCCGCCAAGATCATTGCTTTCTCTCGATGAGCTGCAGAAACAGCTAAATACGCAGATATTCCAGGGCCCTGGAGGTACCCCTGCCGTCCGGTCGGAGGGGACCGCGCCCGGAGTCGTCGTGCGAGAGGAGAACGGTCTCCAGGCTCCGCCGCCGGTTTCCCGGCGCGGTCGCGTCCCACCCCGCCGGTTACCTCCTCGACCTGCCGCGCGAGGCGGTCGACGCCTGGGTCTTCGAGCGGCGTCCTGCCGCCGCCCCGAACGCGCTGTCACGGCGGGCCTCGATCGCCTCCAGGCCCACCTGGTCGTCGGGGAGGGCGTCGGGCATCTCGGTGTCGAGCCGCACCAGCCGCCTGACCCGCAGCGACCCGGCGACGACCAGCGCCATCCCGAGGGCGCAGACCAGGTAGAGCAGCCCGATGCCCCGGCCGGGTCCCACCCCGATCACCGCGCCGACCGTCGCGGCGAGAGGGCCGCCGGGGACGAGCAGCGGGTCGAGCAGGGCGGCGCCCAGCGGGGCCACCAGCCCCATGCCGATCGGCAGGGTCGACCAGGCGACCAGGGTGTTCAGCGCGAAGACCCGGCCGTGGTAGCGGTGCGGCACCTTGATCTGGACGATCGTGGTGTAGATCGAGTTCATGACCGTGAGGAAGAAGGTCAGTGCGAACGCGCCGATCCCGATCGTCACCAGCGACGGGCTGAGGCCGACGACCACGCTCCCCGCGGCCATGGCCAGCGTGGCGACCAGTACCCCGCGGAAGCGCCGCTTGGGAGGGCCGCCCCACAGTGCCATGGTGAGCCCACCGAGCAGCACGCCGAGGCCGCTCACCACCGAGATGCGGCTGACGTCGGCGAGCGTCGCGAAGGAGAGCACCAGCGGGGACACCAGCAGCAGGAGCGGCGACAGGAAGATGTTGAGCACCGCGAAGAAGCCGAGCATCGAGCGCAGGCCTCGCTCGTTCCAGGTGTAGGTGAACCCCTTGGCGATCTCGGTGGTCAGCGGCTCCCTCGGCCGCCACGGCAGCGTGTCGGGAAAGCGGACGAGGAGCACGACGGCGATCGCGAAGACGTAGCTGGCGACGTCGATGGCGACGATGCCGCCCAGCCCGATCCAGGCCAGCAGACCGGCGGCGATCAGCGGCACGACCAGCTGCGCCACACCGCCCGCCATCTGGGTGACGCCGATCGCGTGGCCGAGGTAGTGCTTGGGGACGAGCTGCGGGACCGCGGAGTTGTAGGCCAGCCGCTGGAAGCTGCCCGCGACCGACAGTGAGATGACCAGCAGGTAGATGTGCCAGAGCTGGAGATCGCCGAACAGGATGATCCCGGCGAGCACCGCCTGGATGGCGGCCGAGGCGCAGTCGGCCAGCAGGATCACCCGGCGCCGGTCGCCCCGGTCCACGATCGCACCGGCCAGCGGCGAGATCAGCAGCCCGGCGAGGTTGAGCACGGCCAGGATGGAGAACTGCGTCACCGAACCCGAGTCGACCAGCACCGTGAGCGGCAGCGCCCATCCGGTGAGCGCGGAGCCGATCATGGATATCTGCTGGCCCGCGGAGAAGGTGAGAAAACGCCCCATGCTCGGCTGTACGGAATCCTTCTCGGCCTTCGGGCCCGGCGTCCTGGCGACCCCGTGGACCCACCAGGTGTCGTCGGGCCCGCGTTCCGGTGGCGCGTCCAGCCGGTCGTGGATCTGCAGGATCCCGGCCAGCTCCTCGGCGCGGTAGCGGAGGAAGAAGTGCCCGCCCTCGTCGAGGACGACCAGGGCCGCGGTGTCGGCGATGAACCGCCACTCCCTGAACCGCTCCTCGTAGAAGTCGGTCGCCGGGTCGCGCTCACCGATCACCGAGACGACCGGGGCGCGCAGCCGGACGCGGTCGGGGGTGTCGAACAGGTCGGTGAAGTACTTCTCGGCCGCCTTGCCGTCGTGGCGCATCGTGCGGACGATCCGGTCGGCCACCCCCGGGTCGAGCTCCTCCAGGTCGACGCCCCGGGCCTTGAGCCAGTTGATGTCGCCCTGGCTGCGGCGCAGGCTCTCGAACTCCCCGATGCGCGACAGGGTGCGCATCAGGCCGCGGGGACGGGCGAAGGGGAAGATGGCCCCGATGTAGACGGCCTCGACCTCGCGTCCCGCCGCCTCCACCCGCCTGGCCAGCTCGGTGGCGAGACCGGCACCGACCCCGCAGTGCCCGTAGATCACGACCGGGCCCTCGACGGTCCGCAAGATCTCCTCGGTACAGCGCCTGGCGACCTCGTCGAACTCCTCGGGCTCCTCGTCCAGCCCGACGTCGTTGCCCGGGATGGCGACGGCGTAGAGCGCCTGGTCCTCGGGGAGCGCGTCGGCGAGCGGCTGGTAGACGATCGCGCTGCCCGAGCCGTACGGGACGCAGACGTAGCTGCGCGTCACCGTACGGCTGGGGGTGAGCCGCTGGAGCAGCGGGCGGACCCCTCCGCCGCCGGGACCGCCGACGAACCCGGCCAGCTCCCGTACGGTGCGGAAGGAGAACAGGTCCACCAGGCCGACCTGCGGGCCGCCCTCGGGCAGTGCCCTGCGCAGCTTGGCCACGACCTGGATGGCCAGCAGCGAGTTGCCGCCCAGGTCGAAGAAGTCGTCGCCCGCGCCGACGCGCTCCACCGAGAGCACCTGCTCCCAGACGGCGGCGATCGCCCGCTCCGCGTCGTTCTCCGGCTCGACGTACTCGGCGGCGCCGGGGCTCTCCGGGACGGGCAGCGCCCTGCGGTCCAGCTTGCCGTTCGGCGTCAGCGGCAGCGCGTCCAGGGTGACGAACATCGAGGGGACCATGTAGTCGGGCAGGGTCGCACCGAGGGCGACCCGCACCCGGGCGGTCTCCGGCGGCTCGTCCGCGACGAGGTAGGCGACGAGCCGCCGGTCCCCCGGCACGTCCTCCCTGACGATCACCGCGGCGTCGCGCACCCCCGCGCGCTCCCGCAGCGCCGCCTCGATCTCTCCCAGCTCGATCCGGAGGCCGTGCAGCTTGACCTGGTCGTCGAGGCGGCCGAGGAACTCGATCGTGCCGTCGGGCAGCCACCGGGCGGCGTCGCCGGTCCGGTAGACGCGGTCGCGGCCGAGGGGGAAGAACCGCTCGGCGGTGAGCTCGGGCCGCCGGTGGTAGCCGAGGGCGACGCCGATCCCGCCGATGTGCAGCTCGCCGGGTACGCCCACCGGGACCGGGCGACGGTGCGGGTCGAGCACATGGAGCGCGATGTTCTGGATCGGCGCGCCGATCGGCACGCTCGTCCTGCCCGCGAGCGCCTCGGCGGTGCAGTGCCAGGAGGAGACGTCGATGGCGGCCTCGGTGGGGCCGTAGAGGTTGTGCAGCTCGGCGCCCGGCAGGGTCGCGAGGCAGCGCAGGGCCAGGTCGACCGGGAGCTCCTCGCCGCTGCAGATGACGCGCCGCAGCGAGGTCAGGTCCCGTACGCCGTCCTCCGACAGGAAGATCCCCAGCATCGAGGGGACGAAGTGCGTCGTGGTGACGCCCTCCGAGGCGACCAGGTCTCGCAGGTAGGCCGGGTCGCGGTGCCCGCCGGGCTCGGCCAGCACCATCCTGGCGCCGGTCATGAGCGGCCAGAAGAACTCCCAGACCGACACGTCGAAACCGGCGGGAGTCTTCTGCAGGACGACGTCGTCCGGGGTCAGGCCGTAGCGCCTCTGCATCCAGTCGAGGCGGTTGACGATGCCGCGGTGACTGTTCGGCACCCCCTTCGGCCTGCCCGTCGAGCCGGAGGTGTAGATCATGTACGCCGCCGCGCCCGGCCCGTCCGCGCCGTCCGCCCCCGGCCCGTCCGCGCCACCTTCGTCCCCCGGCCCGTCCGCGCCGTCCACACCGTCCGCGCCCGGCTCCGCCGCACCACCCGCACCCCCCGGCCCGTCCGCGCCGCTCGCACCCCCCGGCCCGTCCGCGCCGCTCGCGCCCCCCGGCCCGTCCGCGCCGCCCACGGCACCCGGAGCGATCCCGCCGACGCCGACGGGAGCGTCGGCGTGCCCGGACGCGGCCCAGACGGCGGGGGTGTCCAGCGCCCAGACGGCGGGGTCGTCCGGCACCCGGAGGGCGGGGGCGTCCGGCACCCAGACGGCGGGGTCGTCCAGTGCGAGGACGATGGCGTCGTACCCGGTCAGCCGGTCCGCCAGGTGCCGCTGGGTCAGCACCACGGCGGCGCCCGCGTCGGAGAGCATGAAGGCGAGCCGGTCGGCGGGGTGGTCGGGGTCGAGCGGCACGTAGGCCGCCCCCGTCTTGAGCACGCCCAGCAGCCCGGTCACCAGTTCCGCCGACCGCTCCGCGCAGACCGCGACCAGCGAGCCCGGCCCCGCCCCGGAGCCGCGCAGCACGCGGGCCACCCCGGCGGCCCGCTCGTCGAGCTCCCGGTAGGTCAGCGACTCGCCTCTGAAGGTGACCGCGAGGGCGTCGGGGCTCCGCGCCACCTGGGCCTCGACGAGGCCGTGCAGCGTCGCCCCGGCGGGGAGGTCGGCCGCCGTGGCGTTCCACTCCTCGGTGAGAAGGCGTCGCTCGGCCTCCCCCAGCAGCTCCAGCTCGCTCACCGGGACGCCCGGCCGGGCGACGGCGTCCCTGAGGAGGTTCTCCAGGTGCCCGGCCATGCGCTCGACGGTCGCGGCGTCGAACAGCGCGGTCCGGTAGGTGAAGGTGGCGGTCATGCCTCCGTCGGCGGCGGGGACCAGGTAGAGCTCGATGTCGTACCGCGCCGAGCCCGGCGCCATCGCGAAGTCCTCCGCCGCCAGGTCACCGGCGGCGCCTGCGGCGACGGCGAAGTCGTGCATGGAGAAGAGCGCGTCGGCCAGCGGCTGCCTGCTCGGGTCCCGGGGCACGTCGAGCGCGTCGACCAGCCGCGTGAAGGGCAGCTCCTGGTGGTCGAGGGCGTCGATCACCACGTCGCGGGTGCGGGTGACGAGGTCGGCGAAGCCGGGGTCGCCGTCGAGGCGGGCGCGGAGCACGAGGGTGTTGACGAACATGCCGACCACGTCGTCCAGCCCGTCCCTGGTCCGCCCGGCGACCGGCGTGCCGACGGCGAGGTCGTCCCGGCCGCAGTAGCGGGCGAGCAGCACCTGGAAGGCGGCGAGCAGGGTCATGAAGCGGGTCGCGCCGCGCTCGGCGCCCAGCCCGGTCAGGGCGGTGACCAGCTCGGGGTCGAGCCGGTGGACGTGGGAGGCGCCGTCGAAGGTCAGCCGGGGCGGGCGGGGCCGGTCCGAGGGCAGCTCGGCGCGGGGCAGCCCGGCCAGTTCCCCGCGCCAGAAGGTCAGCTCGCGCTCGAACGACCGCTCGCGCTGCCAGAGCGCGAAGTCCCCGTACCGGACGGCGGGCGCGGCGGGGGCGTCTCCCCGGTACATCGCGAGGAGGTCGGCGAAGAGCAGTTGCGTCGACCTGCCGTCGGCGGCGATGTGGTGGACGAACAGCGCCAGGACGTGCTCGTCGTCCGCGATCCTGATCAGGGTGGCGCGCAGCAGCGGCCCCTCGGCCAGGTCCAGCGGCTCGGCACTCTCGGCGCCGATCAGCTCGGCGGCCTCCGCGTCCGTGGCGGCCTCGGCCAGGCGCAGCGGCACCGGCGCGGCCGGGACGACGTGGACCGCGGGCCGCCCGTCCTCCGTCGCGGGGAAGCGGTGGCGCAGGCTCTCGTGCCGGTCCGGCAGCGTGGCCAGCAGGTCGCGCAGCCGGTCGGTGTCGAGCGGGCCGCGCAGCCGCACCGCGACCGGGAGGGTGTAGGTGGAGGTGCCCGGGGTGAAGTGCTCCATGAACCACAGGGGTTCCTGGACCGGGGAGAGCGGGGGAGGCGTGCCCTCGGGCCTGCGCGGGATCTCGGGGCGTTCGGTGTCGACGGCCCCGCCCCGCAGCCTGCGCCTGAGCAGATCCCGCCTGGCATCGGACAGATCGGCGACGGACATGGCCTCATCCCCCTGTGACGATGTCTCCGCGGGTACGCCGGGACGGCGCGGCGCCGGGGTGAGGGGGCGCGGCGCGCTCACGATGAATCCACAGAAACCATCGGATGCGCACCCCAGTGTGCGCAGAACAGAAAAGAAGGTATCCCGAGGGGATCAACGACTCCACCAAGGTCCACTGGCCACTTCCGGCAGCGGAAAAGGGGTGACGCCCCTCACCAGGATCCGGTGAAAACGCCGGTGAAAACATGGTGCCCCGGCGCGTGGGAACGGGGGAAGCTCCGGTCTCTCGGTACGGGAAGGTACGGTCAGCTCATGTCCGAGCGCAGCATGCCGCACGACCTCGCCGCCTGGGCGTGCCCCCACGGGCAGGACGCTCGCCGGGGTTGCACGACCTGCTACGAGGAGTCCAGTGACGCCGACGCGTCGAATCCCTTCTGGGAGGTCGCCGCGTGGTTCATCACCTCGCGGCCGATCCCGATCAGAACGCTCCAGGACGCGCACCACCACGGCCGCCAGTTCGCCCTCGACCAGCCGTCCACGCCGCTGGTCTACCTCCTGACCGGCCGCGCCCGAGCGGGCGACAGCGTGCAGGCGATCGCGGGCGTCGTCGGCTTCCTGCTGCACAACCGGCACGTGGTGGCGGACTTCACCGTGACCGAGACCCGCGCCACCCGCCGCTCGCCCGGCACCGCCGCCGCGCCCAACGCGACACGCCAGACCGACAAGTGGCTCCAGGACCAGCGCCGCCCCGACGGACGCGCACGGTAGGAGCGCCACCGCCGCGCCGCGGACGACGAACGCGGCGACCGCCCGATCCTCCGTAACGCACGCATCTCCAGCACATCGCGGACGACGAACGCGGCGACCGCCCGATCCTCCGTAACGCACGCGCCTCCAGCACGCCGCGGACGACGGGTACGGCGACCGCCCCGCCCCTCCGCGACGGATGTGCCGCAGATGACAGGTACGGCGGCAGTCCCTAAGCTCGACAACACCATTGTCGAAGCGTCGAGCCGGGAGGCGATCGTGGCGGCCGACCCTCCGGGCTTCGAGCTCCCGCTCCGGCTCTTCCTCGGCTTCCGGGTGCTCATCGACGAGCTCCACGCGGAGCTCGCCCGCCAGGGGCACCCGGACATGCGGCCGATGCACGGCTTCGTCCTTCAGGCGATCGGTTCCGAGGGCACCACGGCCGTGGAACTCGGCCGGCGGCTGGGCGTCTCCAAGCAGGCGGCGGGCAAGACGGTCGACACCCTGGAGCACCTGGGCTACGTCGAGCGCGGCTCCGATCCCGGCGACGCCCGCCGCAAGATCGTGCGGCTCACCGAGCGGGGCGTCGACAGCCTCGTCCGGTCGGCGCGCATCTTCGAGGACCTGCGCGCGGGCTGGGCGAGGACCCTCGGCGAGGACCGCCTGCGCGCCCTGGAGTCCGACCTGCGCGCCGTGACCCCGGAGGACGTCTTCCGCCTCGACGTCCCCGGCTGGTTCGGCGGCCACTGACCGTCCACGAGAGCGCCGGGCTCGTCCGGCTGATCACCGGTATCAGGGGAAGACCGCGAAAGGCCCGTCTAGTGCGAGGTTCCTCAAAGCAGGTCGCGAACAGGCGATCGAGAACCCAAGGTTGCTGGGGTGGCCTTTCCCGCCCTCAACCTTCCGGGCCGGTGGGGATCTGCACTTCCAGTGAGGAACGCAGCACTAGGGGACGTCGAAGTACACGCGGACGGTGGTCCCGCCCTCCCCGGTGTGGACGCGGACCAGGTCGCCGAGGAGGTTGGTCACGAGCAGTCCCCGCGAACCCCGCTGCCGGGAGTCGGCCGGGCGGCGTCCCGCGAGGGGATCGGTGATGTGGCCGGAGTCGCTGACGTCGAAGACGACCCGGCGGCCCTCTGTCCAGATCCGTACGACCCCGGAGCCACCTCCGTGTTCGAGGCTGTTGGCGGCCAGCTCGCTGGCGACCAGCCGCAGGTCCTCCAGGCGTTCCCCCGACAGGCCCGTCCGCTCGGCGTACCGGACGGCGAAGGCGCGCACCCGCCACAGGTCGTCGCCGCCGAAGGGGAGGACGTCGACGTCCAGCGGCTCGGGCAACGGCCCGCCGCACTCGCGGATGACGCGTTCCGGCGCGTAACCGGCGCTGACACGCGACCCCGAGCCGTCCACGAGGACGGGATGGGCCGCCTCGGCGAGCTCGATGATCCCGGCGCCCAGCCCGTCGATGTCGTACGGGCACAGGATGGTGGCGTCTCGCCCCGAGAAGGCGAGATTGATCAGCGCCTCGTGCTGCAGGCACGCGCCGTGCTCCGTCGGCGACCGGTCCGGCCAGACCGGCTCGCCGACGACGCGGACCCTGCGCCCCGGGTGGAGATCGGCGAAGGCCAACAGG
The DNA here is from genome assembly GCF_036227305.1 of Streptosporangium sp. NBC_01469. Classification (NCBI taxonomy): domain Bacteria; kingdom Bacillati; phylum Actinomycetota; class Actinomycetes; order Streptosporangiales; family Streptosporangiaceae; genus Streptosporangium; species Streptosporangium sp. NBC_01469. The sequence goes on from NZ_CP109465.1 coordinate 659,911, forward strand.
ACGGCGGGGATGATGCGCCCGGGGTTGCGGCCGACCTCCTCCATGTCGAGGAAGCGCACCTCGGCGGCCACCGCGCCCAGCTCCGCCCGGATCAGCTTCAGGTTCTGCCCCGGCACGGCGACCGCGACCGGCTCTCCGGCCTCGATGCCCTCGCGGACGAAGGGCACGGTGCCGTCCAGATACTGCCGGGCACCGCGGTAGAACAGTGCCGGATGGACGAACGGCTCCACCTCGGCGGTCGTCGCACTCACGGCGTCTCCATTTCGATCGGGGAGGGACTAGATCCGATCAGGACAAGTATGGATATCAGGCAGTATGGCGAGCGGTACGGGAACCATCTGCTCTTGGGGAAAGGTCACACGCGGTCCGCACCGGTAACCATGCCCCCTCTCACGTCGATGAATGTCACCCCGGACCGGCGGAGATGCCGGTCCAGCCGCCCGTGACCGGCTCGTCGGGCTCGTCCGGCCCGTCCGGCTCGCGGAAGCGCGGGACCGCGATGTGAGCGCCGTCGCCCGATTCGGAACAATGACGGGTATGCGAATCCTGATCATCGGCGGCACCCGGTTCGTCGGCCGGCACATCACCGAGGCCGCGATCGCGGCCGGGCACGAGGTGTCCCTGCTGCACCGCGGCCGGACGGGCCCCGGACTGTTCCCCGAGGCCGAGCACCTGACAGCCGACCGCGACGGCGATCTGTCCGTCCTGCGCGACCGGCGGTGGGACGCGACGATCGACGTCAGCGCCTACCTCCCCTCACAGGTGACCTCGCTCTCCGGCGCGCTCTCCACCGGCCAGTACACCTTCGTCTCCAGCACCGCCGTCTACCGGGCGCCCGAGACCCGGGGCTTCACCGAGGACTCACCGCTGGCGGAGATCGACGGGCCGGTCCCCGAGACGGTGACGGGCGAGACGTACGGGGCGCTGAAGGTGCTGTGCGAGCGGGCCGCGGCGGAGGCGTTCGGGTTCCCGACGCTGGTCGTGCGGCCCACGTACGTCATCGGCCCGCACGACTACACCGGCCGCTTCACCTACTGGGTCAACCGGATCGCGCGGGGCGGCGAGGTCCTCGCGCCCGGCGACCCCGGCGATCCCATCCAGGTCATCGACGCCCGCGACATGGCCGCCTGGATCGTCTCCATGGTCGAGGAAACGCACCCGGGCACCTTCCACGCGGTCAGCCCTCCCCCGCCGTTCTCCTTCGGCGACATGTTGGAGGCGATCGCCGCCGAGGTCGGGCCGCCGGGAACCACCCTGACCTGGGTCGGGCAGGACTTCCTGCTCGCCGAGGGCGAGACCGGCCGGTCACTGCCCCTGTGGTCCGAGGGCGATCCGTGGATGTCGGTCAACACCGCCGACCCCGCCGCCGCCCGCGCCGCGGGGCTCGAACCGCGCCCCCTGGGGCAGTCGATCCGCGAGATCCGCGAGGCGGAGTCGTCCTTCTCGACGGACGCCACCCTCACCCCCGCCAGGGAGACCGAACTGCTGTCCCGCTGGTCCGAACGCGGCGCCTAGTGCTGCGTTCCTCACTGGAAGTGCAGATCCCCACCGGCCCGGGAGGTTGAGGGCGGGAAAGACCACCCCAGCAACCTTGGGTTCTCGATCGCCTGTTCGCGACCTGCTTTGGGGAACGTCGCACTAGGGCAGGCTCCCGGCCATCGGCCCCTGCCCATCGCCTTCGGGCCACCGGGCCTTCCACCGGGTCCTGGCCGTCGGGTCCCGGTCGTCGGGTCCCGGCCATCGGGTTTTGGCCATCGGGTTTTGGCCATCGGGTTTTGGCCATCGGGTTTTGGCCCTTGGCCTCCGGCCGCGCCCGGGGTCAGCCCCTCAGCCGCGACTGCCGGAGCGGGTTGTGCCCGACCTCCAGCAGTGCCCGCCGCCGGTCGTCGTCGTCCTCGTCGACCATCCCCTCGGCCAGCGTGTCCTCGACGCGGTCGACGGCCTGCCGCATCGTCTCGACGTCGTCGGCGGTCAGGTCGGCCTTCCGCTTGCCGAGAACCTGGAGCACCTGGCGCCCGAGCGGCGGCATGGCCGCCTCGGGGCTCACGGCGTCGGCCCCGTCCTCCGACGCCGCGGCAGATGCCAGCAGGAAGGCCCTCAGCTCCTCCGATGTCATGTTCACGACCTCGTGGAACTCCTGCCACACCAGGTCGAGGATCAGATCCGATTCGTCGGCCACCGTGCTCTCCTCTCATGCCGGGCCGGTACGGCCACGCCCCGGACACGAACCGGCCACCGGCAGGACCTCCCGCTGACGGGAGTGCGCGCGGCGGCGGGCGCACGGCCCGCCCTACCCCGGCTTCCGTCCCGTTAACACGCGAACCGTGGCACGGGCGGGGAAAGGGACCCTCATCGTCAGGCAAGCACCCTCGGACGAGGGCCGCTCACCGGTCGGGTGGTCCCCCTCCCGGACAGGGCCGCCCGGTGACCCGCCAGGCCCTCCCGGACAGGGCCGCCCACTGACCGGCCAGGGCACTCCCCAGGGCCGCCCGCCGACCGGCCACGCACCATCAGGCGCGGCCGACCACTGACCAGCCGAGCACTCCCAGACAGAACTGACCACTGACCGGCCAGGCCCTCCCGGGCAGGGCCGCCCGCCGACCGGCCACGCACTGTCAGGCGGGGTTGTCCACCGTGAAGCGCACCCCGGAGAAGCGGCTCCGCCACTCGGTGACCTCCGGCGCCACGGTGCCCGGGTCGACGTTCTCGTCCAGGCCCCGGGCGATGAACGAGGCCAGGTCGGGCATGTCCGCCTCGGTCATCCCGAGCCTGACGATCTCCGGCGTACCGACGCGCAGGCCGTTCGCGTCCCCCTCGACCTCCTCCGTCGGCAGGCCGATGCCGCAGGCGAGAAGGTTGGCCTCGCGCAGCCGCCGGGCGGCCCGCTGGCCGCCGCCGTAGCGGTGGGCCAGGACGGCGAACTGGTGGGAGCGGGTACATCCGCGGTCGGCGGCGAAGACCGGGACTCCGAGGGCGAGCAGCTCGTCCGCCAGCCGCCGCGCGGTCGCGACCATCGCCCGCGCGTAAGCGGGTCCCGCGGCCTTCCAGTCGAGCATCGTCATGGCGAGCGCCGCGGTCTTGCCGGCGTCGAAGTTCGCGGTCAGCCCCGGATAGGCGATCGCGTCGAGCCGCTGGGCCAGCTCGGCGTCATCGGTCACGATGAGCCCGCCCGCGGGACCGCCCAGGCTCTTGTACGTGCTCATGGTGATCAGGTGGGCGCCCTCGTCGAGCGGCTGCGGCCAGGCCCTCCCGGCGATCATGCCGCACAGGTGGGCGGCGTCGAAGAGCACCCGGGCGCCGACCGAGTCGGCGATCTCGCGGATGCGCGCCACGGGGTGGTGGAACAGGTTGAGGCTGCCGCCGATAGTGATCAGCTTCGGCCGTACCCGCCCGGCGAGCTCGCGCAGGGCGTCGACGTCCACCGTGTAGCCGTCGGAGGTGACGGGGGCGGGAACGGTCTTCAGCCCGTACAGGCCGGCCGCGCCCGGCTGGTGGTGGGTGACGTGGCCGCCGATGCTCGCCGGAGGGGCGATGATCGTGTCACCGGGCTCGCAGGTGGCCATGAACGTGTAGAGGTTCGCGAGCGCCCCGGAGCCGACGCGTACCTCGGCGTAGCCCGCGCCGAAGACCTCCGCGGCCAGCTCGGCGGCGACGATCTCGATCTGCTCGATCGCCTCCAAGCCCATCTCGTACTTCTCGCCCGGGTAGCCCAGCGACGGCCGCGACCCGAGGTTGGCCGAGAGCAGGGCCTCGGCCCTCGGGTTCATGATGTTCGTGGCCGGGTTGAGGTTGACCGACTCGATGTCGTGGATGCGGTGGTTGTCGGCCACCAGCCGTTCGATCTCGCTCTGGACCGAGGAGGCGCTCTGGTCCGTCACGGCCTTCAGGACGGACCGGACGCGATCCTCGGTGGCGGCGGGCACCCAGGGGCGGTGGGCGAGGGCACGGGGCATCGGGTGTTCTCCTGGCCGACAGGCAGACGGCTGTCGCGGTGATGTCAGGGTGTCTGCCACACGACGTTAGATCGCAGACGACGCCCGGCGCATCGGGTGAAAGACGGGCTTTCTAGCTGCTTTTTCCTACATTTGCCGGAAAAAGACAGCCCACTTCTCCAGGAAAGATCACTTCTTCCACAGGGACCCCAGGCGCACCTTCCGCACCCCCCGGACCGGCGCCCCCGCGGGCCGCACGACCACGCCGCACCAGAGCCGCGAACGGGACCACACCAAAGCCGCGCGACGGAACCACCCCAGAGCCGCACGACCAGATCGCACCGGAGCCGCGCGACCAGACCACACAAAGGCCGCCCAAGCGGGCCGCATTAAATGAGTGAGCTACTCACTCACTCATCGGCTAGGATGCCCGACGTGACCTCGACCTCCTCCCAGCGGGCCGCCCCCCTGCCCCCCGACGAGCGGCGCGCGGCGCTCATCGCGTCCACCCTGTCGCTCGTGCTCGCCGAGGGCCCCGGCGTGAGCACCCGGCAGATCGCGCAGGCCGCGGGCGTGGCCGAGGGGACGATCTTCCGGGTCTTCACCACCAAGGACGAGCTGGTGAACGCGGCCATCGCCAGCGCCTTCGACTCCTCCCCGTTGCTGAGCGAGCTGGAGGCCATCGACCGTACGACTCCCCTGGACGTCCGGCTCGTCGCGGCGGTCGAGATCCTGCAGCGGCGGACCGCGCGCATCTTTCGTCTGGTGGACGCGATAGGGCTGGGAGCCGTCGAAGCCGGTCGCAACCACCAGAACCTCTCCGAGGAGAGCGCCCTCACCAGGCAGGCGCTCACCGACCTGATCGAGCCCGCCCGCGAGCGGCTACAGTGCGAACCGCGTGAGGCCGCGCGCCGGCTGCAGCTGCTGACCATCGCGTGCAGCCATCCCCGGCTCGTCGAGAACGACCCGATGGCCACCTCGGAGATCGTCTCCATGCTGCTCGACGGGGTACGCCTGCGCCCCACCGCCCCCGAACCGCTTCCCTGACCCAACCGGTCCCGCCGACCTCGCCGACCTCCCGATCCCGACCTCCCGATCCCCCTGCCTCGCCGACCTCCCGATCTCGACCTCGCCGACCTCCCGATTCCCCTGCCTCGACGTCCTCCTTGACCTCAACCGAGGTTCACATCGCAGGCTGACCCTCACCACTCCCTGGAGGAGATCCCCATGATCCCGGCTACCGGGGCGACGGGCGAGACCGGCCGGCGGCCGGATCCCCGGCACGACGCCCCTCCCCCGGCCACCCCACGTGAAGAGTCCTCATGCTGACCCGTCTGCTCCGTACGTACCTGCGCCCCTACTCGTGGGCGCTGACCGCCGTGGTGGTGCTGCAACTGGTCGGTACCATCGCCTCCCTGTACCTGCCCAGCCTGAACGCCGACATCATCGACCAGGGCGTCGCCACCGGCGACACCGGCTACATCCTGTCCGCCGGCGGCTGGATGCTGCTCGTCTCCCTCGTGCAGATCGCCTGCTCCATCGCGGCGGTCTACTACGGCTCCCTCGCGGCCATGGGGTTCGGGCGGGACGTCCGCTCGGCCGTCTTCCACCAGGTCGGCGGGTTCTCCGCCAGGGAGGTCTCCCAGTTCGGGGCCCCCTCGCTGATCACCCGCGGCACGAACGACGTGCAGCAGGTCCAGATGCTCGTCGTGATGACCTGCACGATGCTGGTCGCCGCCCCGATCATGGGCGTCGGCGGCATCGTCATGGCACTGCGTCAGGACCTCGGCCTGTCATGGCTCATGCTGGTCTGCGTCCCCGCGCTGCTGGTCTCGATCGGCCTGATCATCGTCCGCATGGTTCCCCAGTTCCGTGCGATGCAGGACCGCATCGACCTGGTCAACCGGGTGCTGCGCGAGCAGCTCACCGGCATCCGCGTGGTGCGCGCCTTCGTCCGCGAGCGCGAGGAGACCCGCAGGTTCGCCGAGGCCAACCAGGCGCTGACCGACACGTCACTGCGCGTCGGGCGGCTGACCGCGCTCATCTTCCCCACCGTGATGCTGATCCTCAACGTCTCCAGCATCGCCGTGCTCTGGTTCGGGGCCGCGCGGGTGGACAGCGGCCAGATGCAGGTCGGCGCCCTCACCGCGTTCCTCATGTACCTGATGCAGATCCTCATGGCGATGATGATGGCCACCTTCATCTCGATGATGATCCCGCGCGCCGCGGTCTGTGCCGAGCGCATCGTCGAGGTGCTCGACACCGACTCGTCGGTGACACCGCCCCGCGACCCCGTACGGCAGGTGAGCGAACGCGCCGAGCTGGAGATGCGCGACGTCGAGTTCCGCTACCCGGGCGCGGCGGCACCGGTGCTGTCCGGCATCTCCTTTCGCGCGACCGCGGGACAGACCACCGCCGTCATCGGCAGCACGGGCTCCGGCAAGACGACGCTGATCTCCCTGATACCCCGGCTGTTCGACGCCACCTCCGGCACGGTGTCGGTCGACGGCGTCGACATCCGTGACCTCGACCCCCAGACGCTCTGGACACGCATCGGCCTGGTGCCGCAGAAGCCGTACCTGTTCAGCGGGACCGTCGCGAGCAACCTGCGGTACGGCAACCCGGACGCGAGCGACGCGGAGCTGTGGGAGGCGCTGGAGATCGCCCAGGCCCGCGACTTCGTCGAGGCGATGCCGGAAGGCCTGGAGGCGCCCGTCGCGCAGGGCGGCACGAACGTGTCCGGCGGGCAGCGGCAGCGGCTGGCCATCGCCAGGGCGCTGGTCAGCAAGCCCGAGATCTACCTGTTCGACGACTCGTTCTCGGCCCTCGACCTGGCAACCGACGCGCGGCTGCGGGCGGCCCTGCGCCCGCACACCGCCGAGGCCGCCGTCGTCATCGTCGGCCAGCGGGTCTCCACCATCGCCGACGCCGACCAGATCATCGTGCTGGACGACGGCGTGATCGTCGGCCTGGGGACCCACGACGAGCTGCTGGATTCCTGCCCCACGTACCTAGAGATCGTCGAGTCCCAACTAGCCGCGGAGACCGCAGCATGAGCGACCGGCCCACGACGACCACCCAACCGCGACCTCCGGCCGGAGGCGGAGGCTTCGGGCGGGGCCCCTTCGGGGGAAACGCCGGGATGCCCGCGGAGAAATCGATGACCTTCGGGCCGTCCGCGCGACGGCTGATGCGGCGCCTGGACCCCGACCGCCCGAAACTGCTGGCCGTGATCGCCCTCGCCGTGACCAGCGTGGTGCTGAACGTCGTCGGACCGAAGATCCTCGGTCACGCGACGGACCTGATCTTCACCGGGGTGATCGGCAAGCAGCTGCCCCCGGGGACGACCCCCGAGCAGGCGATCGCCGCCGCCCGCGCGGCGGGCAACGACAACTTCGCCAACCTGCTCGCGGGGATGGACTTCGTACCGGGCCGGGGCATCGACTTCGGCGCGCTGGGCACGGTCCTGCTGTGGGTCCTGGGGATCTACCTCGCGGCGTCGGCCTTCGCCTGGATCCAGGGCTACATACTCAACGACGTGGTGCAGCGCACCGTGTTCCGGCTGCGCGAGGACGTCGAGGACAAGCTGAACCGGCTCCCTCTGCGGTTCTTCGACGGACAGCCGCGCGGCGAGCTGCTCAGCCGGGTCACCAACGACATCGACAACGTGTCCCAGACCCTGCAGCAGACGATGAGCCAGCTGCTGACCTCGCTGCTGACCGTGATCGGCGTGCTGGCGATGATGTTCGTGATCTCGCCGCTGCTCGCGCTGATCGCCCTGATCACCATCCCGCTGTCGATGGTCGTCACCGCGCAGATCGCGAAGCGCTCGCAGAAGCACTTCGTCGCGCAGTGGGCCCACACCGGCAGCCTGAACGCGCACATCGAGGAGGCGTTCACCGGCCACGAGCTCGTGAAGGTGTTCGGACGCCGTCCCGAGGTCGAGGAGGTGTTCAGGCAGCGGAACGAGGAGCTGTTCAAGGCCAGTTTCGGCGCCCAATTCGTCTCCGGGATCATCATGCCGATGATGATGTTCATCGGGAACCTCAACTACGTCGCCATCGCCGTCGTCGGCGGCGTGCGGGTCGCCACCGGGTCGATGAGCCTGGGCGACGTGCAGGCGTTCATCCAGTACTCGCGGCAGTTCACCCAGCCGCTGACCCAGGCCGCCTCGATGGCCAACCTGCTGCAGTCGGGGGTCGCCTCGGCCGAGCGGGTCTTCGAGCTGCTCGACGCCGAGGAGCAGGCCCCGGACCCCGCGACCCCGGTGCCTCCCACCGTCAGGCAGGGCCGCGTCGAGTTCGACCGCGTGTCCTTCAGCTACGACCCGGAGCAGCCTCTCATCGAGGACCTCTCCCTGGTGGCCGAACCCGGGCACACGGTCGCGATCGTCGGCCCGACCGGCGCGGGCAAGACCACCCTGGTCAACCTCGTCATGCGCTTCTACGAGCTGGACTCGGGACGGATCACCCTCGACGGCGTGGACATCACCGCGATGCGCCGTGACGACCTGCGCTCGCACATCGGCATGGTGCTCCAGGACACCTGGCTGTTCGGCGGCACCATCCGCGAGAACATCGCCTACGGCAACCCCCAGGCCACCGAGGAGCAGATCCAGGCCGCCGCGCGGGCCACGTTCGTCGACCGGTTCGTACGCACCCTGCCCGACGGCTACGACACCGTGATCGACGAGGAGGGGAGCAACGTCAGCGCCGGGGAGAAGCAGCTGCTGACCATCGCCCGCGCCTTCCTCGCCAACCCGTCCCTGCTCATCCTGGACGAGGCCACCAGCTCGGTCGACACCCGCACCGAGGTCCTGGTGCAGCACGCCATGGCCGCCCTCCGCTCGGACCGCACCAGCTTCGTCATCGCCCACCGGCTGTCCACCATCCGCGACGCCGACCTCATCCTGGTGATGGACGCGGGACGCATCGTCGAGCACGGCACCCACGACGAGCTGCTCACCGCCCGGGGCGCCTACCACCGCCTGTACTCGGCGCAGTTCAGCGGCGCCGTGGTCACGGACGGCGAGGAGGCCGCCGTACGCTGAACGCCGCCTGACGCCCGGCGCCACCCGCGCGGTGTACGCGCGGATGGCTCACCGGGAGACGCTGTACCGAGCGTCGCACCGTACCGAGCGTCACGCCGTACCGGGCGTCGCGGCGTGACGGGCGTCACGCCGCGACGGCGGCGAACCGCGGACACCGTGTGACGACGGCGAACCGCGAACACCGCGGGCGGACCGGGACCGGACCGCGCGGTCCGGGACCCTCCGATCCCGAACCGCGCGGCCGTTCACCCGGTCGGATCCGCCGCCGGCCGGGGCCACCCGGACAACGACGGACCGCCGGGAGCCTGACGCCCCCTCACCGGAGATCCGTAGCCCCCGCACCGTCGGATTGGTCGATCCAGAAAAACATCGCCCGCGCCTCGCTCGGCCCGCGACCATCTCCCGCACCGCACCGCACCGCACCGCACCCGCCCGGCCCGCGACCATTGGCCGGAACCCGCCCGGTCCGGCCCAGCCCGGCTCGCGGGCGCCCGGCTCCGGCATCGTGCCAGGACACACCGACCAGAACGCCCCGCCCGAAAGTGCCCGACCCGTGCCGCGTCTCCTTGACTTCAACCAAAGTTGAAGTTGCAGGCTGGTCTGGACATCCCCACCGACGAAGGAGATCCGCATGATTCTGGTCACCGGAGCGACCGGCAAGGTTGGCGGGCAGGTCGTGGCCCAGCTCCTCGACGCGGGCGTCGCCGTGCGCGCGCTGACCCGCGACCCCGCGTCCGCCACTCTCCCGGAGGGCGCCGAGGTCGTACGCGGCGACCTGGCCGACCCCGCCACGCTGGACGACGCCCTGGACGGGGTCGAGTCGGTGTTCCTCGTCTGGCCCACCTTCTCGGCCGACCACGCGGCACCCGCGGCCGTCGAGACGATCGCCAAGCACGCGCGCGGCATCGTCTACCTCTCCGCACGCGGCGTTCCCGATCCCACCCCAGGCGCGCCCGAGCAGGACCCGAACTCGATCCTCGGCTCCCACGCCCTCATGGAGCGGCTGATCGAACGGTCCGGGCTGGAGTGGACGTTCCTGCGGCCCGGCGGGTTCGCCGCCAACACCCTGATGTGGGCCTCGCAGATCCGGGACACCGGCACCGTCCGCTGGCTGCACGGAGCCGCTTCCAGGGCACTGATCCACGAACGGGACATCGCCGCCGCCGGGGTGAGCGTGCTCACCGGCACCGGCCACGCCGGGGCGAGGTACGTGCTGAGCGGCCCCGAGACCCTGACCCAGATCGAGCAGGTGACCGCCATCGGCGAGGCCATCGGCCGGCCGATCCGCTGGGAGGAGCTCCCGCCCGAGATCGCACTGCGCGGGCTGCTCGACCAGGGCTGGTCACCCGCGGCGGCGGAGGAACTGACCGGCGCGTACGCGCGGATGGTGGCATACCCCGAGTCGACCACCTCCGCGGTGGAGGAACTCACCGGGAGACCGGCCACCCCCTTCCGGCAGTGGGCGGCCGACCACGCTGACGACTTCCGCTGACGCGCTCCGACCGGCTAGTCATCCTCGATTCCCGGCAACACCGAGAAAGAGACGAGCCGACGGAGAGAACGCCGTGTTCCGCGAATGTCGAGATCGCCGGTGGCGGTGACCTGAAGACCGGTCCCGTGTGCTCGCACCGCCAGCTTGTAGTCGGATTCGTCCAGCTCGACGCGGAACCTTCTCGCGCTCCCCGTGTCATCGTCGATCCCTTGTATGACCACTTCACCCTTACCGAACTTTCCTTCCCGGAAGAGGCGAACCACCAGCCCGATAACCGTGACACCCGCCCTCGGTTGTCTCGTCCGCAAAAAATCTGCGGCCTCCCCCAGGATTCTTTGCTGACCAGGCGTGATCCTCAAGCGTGTGGGCTCGCGGGACCCCGCGGCGAGCGGTGACTGCGAGAAGCGAATCTGATACACGTCATGATCCGGCCCACCCAGACAGCTCAACGCCTCCAGTTCAGTGGCGTTGGCGGCCCCCTGACCGGGTTGCCCGAAAGACGACAGCGGCTTGTCCCCGTCGCCGACCTCTTGCGCGAGGCGTTGAGCCTTCTGGGCCGCGGCGAGCATCCGGCTCGTCACCCTGCGACCGAACGGCAGGGGACGAACATCCAGCAATGGCTCCTGACCGGATGTCGGCGACGCCGCCGTTTCCGTATAGGCGTCTTCCAGCGGAAGGGACAGGGAGAGAACGAAGCTTCCCGGCTGCGTGGAGATTCTGGCCTGAGCGGCATAGGACTCCGCTCGTTGCGGACGGCGGGGAGGAAGAACCAGAGAATCGGCGTCCAGGGCCACGGCCGATGCGATCACGTAGTTCCGCAGCGCGGATATGGCGGAATGCGCCACCAGCAGAGGAGCTTCTCCAGCTGGAGCGTTCGGTGTCAGCCGCACGGACACATTGTCCGCACCACCGAAACTCATGTCCGCGGCCACTTCCTGTGGAAGTCGTCGCTCCACGTAGGCCAACACCCTCAATGCCTCATTGATACGACCGGCGTAGTCACGAACTTCCTGGCTGACCGGAAGGACGACTCGCACGTTCGTTTCCGCATCGGACAGGCGGGATCGCCACAGTGTGGTCCGGCCGTCATCGTCGTCGAGTACCCATCCGGCCCCCCTGAGATAGCCGGCGAAAACGGCCAGCGAGGGGACCGCCTTATTTCCCTCCCCGGGGACCTCACCCGGCCCGCTCATGACGTTCCCCATGCGTCCACGTCCGGTACGGGAGTCGACCTGCGGACTCCATAGGTTCTCAACATCAGGCGAAGCCCGCGGCGATCCAGGGTGTGAGCGGCCGGAAGACGTACGACCTGGGTCTTGGCGTTGTCGGATGCCGGCATGCCCTCCAGTGAGACCCATGCCCCATGCCCGACCAGAAGCGTTCCGTCCGCGTGCAGGCGCACATTCTCACCGCCCTCCGATACCCCGATGACGGCAAGTATCCGCCGGATCGCATGATCATCTCGTCTCAACACGTCATAGGTCTCGATGTCCAGGCGAAAGCCACAGGGGAGATCCGCCACCCCAGGGGTAACCCCCTCTTGTCAGGCCACCCCTGACGGCGTAGATTCACGTCAGGTACGACCTGACAACGATCATCCCGGGAGGACCACATGCCGGCTCCGTCTCTCGCCGATCAGGCGATTCACTGCTCTTTCTGCGCGAAAGCCAAGGACGACGTGGACAGGGTCGTCGCCGGCCCCGGCGTGTACATCTGCAACGAGTGCGTGGAGCTGTGCAACCTCGTGCTCGGCGCGGCGTCCGAGTCCTCGACGTCCGCCGAGATCCCCTGGCCGGACACCATGACCGACGAGCAGATTCTCGAACTTCTGCCTCGCATCGCGTCGGTGAGCGCCCAGGTCGACGCGAACCTGCGGATCTGGGTCGACCGCCTGCGTGACCGTGGCGTCACGTGGTCCAGGATCGGCGCGGCCCTGGGGATGGCACGGCAGTCAGCCTGGGAGAGGTTCTCCGGGGAGGAGTGAGAGGAGGAGTCCTCGTCCCATCTCACGCCGCCATGTCGAGCACCGCCACCCCCTGAGTCCGCCCGGCATACGGGGTGAGGCAGCATGGAGGGGTGAGCGAGGGTACGAGCACGCTGGCGGGGCTGCTGGCCGGGGGCGACGTCGTGGTGCTGAGCGGCGCCGGGATATCGACGGAGTCGGGGATCCCCGACTACCGGGGGCCGGGCGGGACCATGACCCGGCACACCCCCATGACCTACCAGACGTTCACCGGCGACCCGGTGGCCAGGCGACGTTACTGGGCCCGCAGCTACATCGGGTGGCGGGCGATGACCCGGGTGGCGCCGAACAGCGGCCACCACGCGGTCGCGTCCCTCCAGCGGCGGGGCCTGGTGTCCGGCATCGTGACGCAGAACGTCGACGGCCTGCACCAGGCGGGCGGCGCCCGCTCCGTCATCGAGCTGCATGGCAACCTGCGGGAGGTGGTCTGCCTGGGCTGCGGCCACTCCAGCCCGCGCGAGGAGCTGGACCACCGCCTGACCCAGGCGAACCCGCGCTTCGGCGCCCTGCCCACCGCGATCAACCCGGACGGCGACGTCGAACTGCCGGACGAGGAGATAGACGGTTTCCAGGTGGTCGGATGCCGGGCGTGCGACGGAGGGATGCTCAAGCCAGACGTCGTCTTCTTCGGGGAGACCGTCCCGGCGGAGCGGGTGCGCGAATGCTTCGCCCTGGTGGAGGGAGCGCGCCTGCTCCTGGTCCTCGGGTCGTCGTTGACGGTGATGTCGGGCCGCCGGTTCGTGCTGCACGCCGCGAAGCGCGGCATCCCCGTGGCGATCGTCAACCAGGGCCCGACCCGCGGTGACGGCTACGCGACACTCACCGTCGACGCTCCCCTGGGCACGGTCCTTCCGGAACTGGTCCGCCTCATCGACACCGGGGCGGTGTCCACCAGCTCACCTCACTGATCCGCGCCGATCCGCCGGTAGGAGACCGATCCACCGGTACGGGACTTGATCCGCCGGTGCGAGCGGGGCCGTGCGACGGCCCCTGTGCGGCTCACGGAGCAGATGGCGGAGCGGCTGAAGGCGAAACTGGCCGGGACGCGCCGGCCGCGCGAGGTGCTGGAGGCCATCCTCACCGAGTCCATCCCGACCGACGAACGCAGCCGGACCTTCCACCTCGCCTACACGTCCTACGCGGTGCTGGCCATCACCGACAAGGCGCTGGCCGCGCACCCCTTCCTGGCCGCACCGGACGCGATGGAGGCGTTCGTGGCCGGTCGGCTCGCCCAGGCGCGGGACGACGGCGGAGAACCTCGCCGCGTACGCCCGGTGGAAATCCCGTGGAAGTGAATGCGGAGAGACCGCTAACGTGCTCCGCATGCACCCGTTCGACACAGAACAGATCCAGCGCTTCGTCTCCGACGGGTTCGTCAAGCTGGAGGCCGCGGTCCCCCGCGAGGTGGGCGATCAGGCCCGGGAGCTGCTCTGGCGGCAGACAGGGCTCTCCCCCGACGATCCGGCGGGCTGGACCGAGCCGGTGGTCTGGGCCACGGACCTCACCGGTGAGGGTGCCCTCGGGCAGACGGTCCGCTCGCCCCGGCTGGCCGGGGCGCTCGACCAGATCTGCGGCGCGGGTGGGTGGGCACCGCGTTACACGGTCGGCATGGTCCCGATCCGCTTCCCCAACGTGCCGCCCGCCGACGACCGAGGCTGGCACATCGACGCCAACTTCGGCCGTCCCGACGGCACCTGGGCGGTCAGCGGCAGGCCCGAGACCATGCTGCTACTGATCCTGTTCTCCGACATCGGCCCGGACGACGCGCCGACCCGGATCAGGGTCGGCTCCCAGCGCGACACGGCCGGGGCACTCGGCGACGGGGTGTTCGACTTCATCGAGGCGGGCGGCATGGTCGAGCGGGCCAGCACGGAGCGGCCGATCGCCCACGCCACCGGGCAGCCCGGAGACATATACCTGGTGCACCCGTTCACCGTGCACGCCGCGCAGGAGCACCTGGGCACCGAGCCGAGGTTCATGGCCCAGCTCCCCGTCATCCTCACCGACCCGCTCTCCCCCGAAGGCTCGACACCGCTGGCGCGAGCCGTACAGAGCTGACCGGTTCCGCCCGCGACCCGCCCGGCCTAACGGTCGCCGCTCGTCCGGTCCGGCACGAACACGGCCGCCCGCCGGGTGTCAGAGCTCGACGCGGGCCATGAGCGGCAGATGGTCGCTGCCGGTGGCGGGCAGGGTCCAGGCGGCGACGGGGGTCGCCGTACGGGTCATGACGTGGTCGATACGGGCGAGAGGGAAAGCGGCGGGCCAGCTGAAACCGAACCCCTGCCGCGTCGAGACCATCCGGGAGGTGAGCGGGGCCAGGCCACGGTCGTCGAGGGTGCCGTTGAGGTCACCCAGCAGGACGACCCTGTCCAGTGTTTCCGAGGCGACGGCCGCCCCCAGCTTGGCGGCGCTCTCGTCCCTGCGGCCGGACCCGAAACCGTCCGACGGCCGGATACGGATCGAGGGAAGGTGGGCGACGTACACGGCCACCTCACCGTGTGGCGTCCGCGCGGTCACCCGCAGTCCGCGGTTCCAGTCGGGCCCGACGTCCGCGGGCCTGATGTCCACCGGCCGCGAGTCCGCCAGCGGATACCTGGACCAGAGGCCGACGGTGCCCACGACCGCACGGTGGGGGTGGCCGGACGCGAGGACGTCCTCGTAGACGGGCAGGGCGTCGGGCGTCAGTTCCTCCAGGGCGATGAGGTCGGCCCCGGCCCGCGCCAGGGCCCGCGCCGTCCCCGCGTGGTCGGGATTCTCCTCGCCGACGTTGTGCTGGAGCACGGCCAGGTCGCCCGCCGCCCCCCGGTCGGCGGGCAGCGACCGGCCGCCGAAGACCACGCCCCAGACCACCGCGGGCAGCACCAGGGACACCGTCGCGAGGGCCGAACGGCGCA
Source organism: Streptosporangium sp. NBC_01469 (assembly GCF_036227305.1). Taxonomy (NCBI): domain Bacteria; kingdom Bacillati; phylum Actinomycetota; class Actinomycetes; order Streptosporangiales; family Streptosporangiaceae; genus Streptosporangium; species Streptosporangium sp. NBC_01469. The sequence goes on from NZ_CP109465.1 coordinate 675,302, forward strand.
GCAGTGCCGGCCCCAGCAGTACGGGAACGGCCAGGCCGACCCAGGGCAGGAAGGTCTCCAGCAGGCTGCCGAGATTGCCCACGGTGTTGGGCACGACGGCGGGGAACGCCAGCAGCCCCGCCACCAGCACGGAGACCGACGCGAGAACCCACCCGCGCGTCCGGGGCTTCCCGGATGTCCCGCCCGGCACGTCCCGGCCCCACGCCCGGTAGCCGGTACGACGGGCGTTCCTCTCCTCGCCGCCGGCCTTCCGATCTTCAACGCTCATGCACCCGACCGTACGGTCACCGCGGCCCCGCCGGGCCTCCTCCGGCAAACAGCGCCGAGCTTCCACCGAGCGGACAAAGCGGGACTTCCTCCGGCGAACAGCGCCGGACTTCCTCCAGCGAACAGAGCCGGGCCTCCTCCGGCGAACAGCACGGCGGAAACACCGCGCCTTGACAGCGCTCGTCGCGAAGCCCTGTAATGACGTGCATGTCGCGTGCCACCGGCCGGGAGGACGGCGGTGGCATGGAGGCGCCGTAGCAAGGGATGACGTCGTGACTTCACACTTCACAGGCAGCGCCTGACCGCACAGCGCCCGCGCGCCGTCCCCGCGCCCGGTGGTGCTTGAGCGCCACCGTCACCCGCGAGCCCCTCACGAATCCAACGGGCTCGAATCCAACGGGTCGGTGACCGGCTGACGTCCCGTTGTCCCCGCGTGGTCATCGAGACCTCATGCCCTTCATGTCCGCGACCGGCTCGGCGCGCGATGGCTTCGCGCTGCCCGCACCACGGGCCCATCACCACCACCGCGCGCGTACGGCGTCCTCACCCACGCCACCAGCGCGCACCCCAGCGACCTCACCCGCGCCCGGAGCAGGCCGGACACGCCCGAATGCCGCCTGCCCGCCCGCTTGCCCGAAAGGGAGCACATCGTGAACATCACACGCATCCCCAGCACGCCCGCCGACAGCGCCGAGGCCCTGTCGGAGCTCAGGACCCTGCACTCCCGTCCCCCCGCCCTGCCCGCCGACGCCGACCTCACGCCCGTCCTGCCGCGCACCGGCGGCGTTCCCGGCACCTGGATCACCGCGGGCCGGGCCGCGGTCGAGAAGGGGGTGACGATCTACCTGCACGGAGGCGGATTCGAGTACAAGAACCCCCACCTGGAGCAGGTCATGGCGTACCGCCTGTCCCAGACGACCGGTCGCCCCGTTCTGGCGGTGGACTACCGGCTCGCCCCCGCCCACCGGTATCCGGCCGCGCTCGACGACGCGGTGGCCGCCTACCGCGGCCTGCTCGACCAGGGCGTGCCCGCGTCACAGATCATCCTGGCCGGTGAGTCCGCCGGGGGCACGCTGGTGCTGTCGGCGCTGCTGGTGCTCAAGCAGGCGGGTGATCCCCTCCCCTCGGCGGCGCTGGCCGTCTCCCCGCAGACCGACCTCACCCTGTCCAGCCCGTCCATCGACGCCAACGACGGCCAGGACATCGTCAACCGGGCCGTGCTCGACCACGTCCGCACCCAGTATCTGGCCGGGGAGCGACCGGACCTGGCGCCCCAGTCCCCCCTGCACGGCGACCTCCACGGGCTGCCGCCGCTGCTGCTCGCGGTGGGCTCGAAAGAGGTGATGCTCGACGACGCGCGGCGCTTCGCCGAGGCGGTCTCCGCCGCCGGAGGGGACGTCCGGCTCGACATCTACGAGGGCATGCCGCACGCCTTCCACGCGACCGTACTCCTCCCCTCCCCGCCTCCCGTCGCCACCACCCTGCTGCGCCGCGTCACGGAGTGGGCGCTCGAGCACCGCGGAGTTCGGCCCGAGCCACGCTGAACCAGGGCGGGAAAGACATGTACCGGGCCGTCGTCTCCTCCGAGTACGGCGGTCCCGACGTACTCCGGGCCGTCGAACTCGACGCACCCCGGCCCGGACCCGGCCAGGTCCGGATCGCGGTACGCCCGGCCGAGGCTACCGGTCGAGTTCCCGGCCGTTCCGGGGCTGGACACCGCCGGCATGGTTGATCTGATTCGTTCGCGGGAAATCGAGTCGTCACACCGTCGTCAGGCGATCGGCGAGCCGGTCCAGCCCCTGCCTGATCATCTGCCCGTAGCCGTCATCACCGAGTACGTCAACGGTGGCGCGTCCGCGTTCGAGGTGGTCACGCGCCCGGTCGAGATCGCCGAGCCTGCGGTAGGCGTCGCCCAGGTTGAGGTGCAGGGAGGGATAGAAACCGCTCACGGGACCGACGACACCCGCCTGCCGAGCCCGCTCGTCGGTCACCAGGTCGGCCGCCTCCAGGGCGCGAAGGTCCCAGAGCAGCTCCTCCTTCACCTCATCCTGGACGTCGGCCATCGAGTGGGCGAGAGCGCACCGATGCAGGGGATCGCCCGTCACCCCGATCTCCTCCCACAACTCGGAGAACAGCTCCCGGGCGGCCTCTCGCTCACCCCGCTGGCCCAGCTCGACACCTTCGCCGATCCTGGCCATCGTCACGTCGGGCTCGGTCATCCGGTCTCCTCAGCAGAAGGGCAACAGTGATCGGCGACTGTAACGGCCACCACCGACACAAACCCGCCCCGACCACCCCGACCGCGCCGGTCTCACCGTGGTCGCGCCGCTTCGGGTGCGGCTCGGCCGGCGGTGACCGTCAGCACCATGAGGATCGCGATCGTTCCGCCGAGCACCATGACGGTCGAGGGGGAGGCCGCGTCCACCACGACACCTCCGAGCAGAGCGCCGATGGCGATGGTGGCCTGGAAGGATGAGGTGAAGAGGATGGAGGCCGCCTCCGGCGCGTGGGGGGCCGAGGTGGAGAACCAGGTCTGCGAGCAGACCGGGACGGCGCCGTAGGCCAACCCCCACACGATGAGCAGCACGATCGCACCGATGTCTCCCCTGCCGAGGACCGGAAGCAGCAGGGTCGCGCCGGCGAGCATGCAGCCGCTGACGACGAACGTGGCCCGCAGGCTCCGTGTCACCGTCACACCCGCGATGAAATTACCGACGATGCCGGCGATGCCGTACGCGAGCAGGAACGTGGTGATCAAACCGGGGCTCACCCGAGTGACCTGCTGCAGGAAAGGGGTCACATAGGTGTAGGTCCCGAAATGCGCCATCACTATGAGGAACGTCAGAACAAGCCCGACCCGGACACCGGCACTGCGAAACAGGTCGCCAAGGACCGCCAACCGCGTCACCTGGACGGCGGGCAGCGGCGGCACCAGCACGATCAGCGCGAGAAACACCCCCACCGTCATCACTCCCATGACGACGAAGGCCGTCCGCCAGCCCGCGAGGTGCCCGATGAGCGTGCCCGCGGGTACGCCCAGCACGGATCCCAGCGGGACCGCGGAGAAGATCACCGCGGTCGCCGTACCGACCCGCTCCGTCCGCACCAGCCGTACGGCGAGGCCGGCGCCGATCGACCAGAAACCACCGATGACCAGCCCGACCAGAACCCGGGAAATCACCATGACCCAGTAGGCAGGTGCGGCAGCCGCGAGGAAGTTCGCGACGGCCAGGAGGAGCATCAGGGCGCACAGCATCAGGCGCCGGTCGAGTCGCCCGGTCGCGACGGTGACCGCCGGGGCGGCGATCGCGGCCAGAATGCCGGGAATCGTCATCATCAGACCCGCCGCACCGTCGGAGATGTCGAAACTGGACCCGATGGACGTCAGCAAGCCGATCGGCAAGATCTCGGCGGTGACGATCGAGAAGATCCCCGACATCACTGAGACAACGGCGAGCCAACCGATCAGTGGTGATCGGGCCGGCACGGCGGAGGCGGCGGTAGAGGTGGTGATCGTGGGCACGCGCCCAGTCCAGCAGCGATCGCCGCCACGGGCTGGCGGGTTTGAGACCTCACCATTGGAACCCGTGGCGAGTGGCCCCGCACCCCACGCCGACCGGGTTTCCCTCCGATCGGGAGCGGCACCCGTCCCGAGACAACCCGGTCGGGGTTCGGAGGCCCCCGCCAGAAGCGTCACCCTTTCGACGCCGCCCGGCGGACCAGGCGGAGCCACGCCCCGAGCTCACCGCTACCGGGTCTCGGCCTGCGGGGACGTCCCGTGCTGCGCGCCCCAGTCCCACAGCGCCTGGAGGACGGGGCCGAGGTCACGCCCGTAAGGGGTGAGGCTGTAACGCACCCGGGGCGGCCAGCCGGGCCGGCGGTGGCGATCGAGCACACCGGCCTCGGTCAGATGCGCCAGCCGATCGGACAGCACCTTGTCCGACAGTGCGGGCAGTGCCTGGCGAAGCTCGCTGAACGTATGGTCGCCCCGCAGCAGTTCACGGACGAGCAGGGTCGTCCAGCGCCCGTGCAGGGCCGCCAGGGTGATCTCCACCGGACATGACGGGGTGGGTTCGGTGACGTCCGCGCGAGGGTCGTCGGGCAGGCCCGGATGACCAACCGTTTGGTGAGCCACGAAGGCGCCTCCTAGCGTTGCCGCGTATGACTTCTACCTGACTAGATGGAAACGAGTCGATGATGCGACAGCTTGCCGAACGTCCCGAGGACGTGCCCGCGGTCTTCGCCGAGCGGTTCAACCGCGGTGACGCGGAGGCCGTGGCGGAAATCTACGAGAGCGGGGCGGTGTTCGTCCCGGAGTCGGGCGCGCCACTGACCGGGCAGCAGCTCGACGCCGCCAACGGCCACTTCCTGGACCTGGGACTGCCGATCACCGTCCGGCCACGGCAAGTTTATACCGCGGGTGACCTCGCCCTGCTGGTCGTCGACTGGGTCATCGACGGCACGGACCGCGACGGCTGGCCCGTGCACATCCAGGGAACCGCCACCGACGTCGCCCGACGCGGGCAGGACGGGTACTGGAGGTACGCCATCGACAACCCCTTCGGCGTACGGACGGAAACCGACGGTCAGGGGGACCATTGACGGCTGCCGCCGTTCGTTCACCCCGCCGGCCGGTGTGCGCCGGTTCGACACAGCGACGCATGGCCCGGCGAGCCCGCTCGACCTCACGATCCTTGTGAAGGATCTGCAGTTCCTTCACCCCTCATCCGGCGAGGTTCAGCTCAACCGGGCGTGCGCGTACGCGGCCATGGCGTCGCGCATGTACGCGGCCAGGCCCTCGGCGATCCGCTCGTAGTTCGCCCTGAACCGCTCGTCGTCGACCTGCATCTGGCCCAGGTGCGCGTACTCCGTCGCGGTCGGCGTCCAGAATCGGGTCATCTGCCGGTGGTGGACGTCGAGCTCGGCGAAGACCGCGGGGTCGTCGGCCGGGGTGCCGGTGGCCATGAGCTCGGCCATCCGGATCATTCCCGCCGTCGCCTCCTGCCCCATGCGCTCGATCTCCTGCGGAGTCACGGTGTCCAGGAGCTCCTGCTGCCCGGACCGCTCCCAGTGTCCCGGCCACCGCTCGCGGGCCTCCGCGCCGTACCGCGCCCCGTCGAACCCCTCGAACAGGTTCTCCGGCCTGCTGATTTTGGACATGTCACCCTTCCCTTCGTTCTCCTGAAGTTCGGTGATGGTGCGGGCCACCACGCGGGCCACCGCGTCCAGCCGGTCGCGCTCGCCCAGCAGCCGCCGGTGGTGCTCGCGCAGTGCCGCCACCGGGTCGGTGTGCCGGTCGACGATCTCCCTGATCTCGGCGAGACCGAGGTCGAGCTCCCGCAGTACCAGGATCTGCTGCAGCCGCAGCAGCTGGTCCTCCTCGTAGTGGCGGTAACCGTTCCCACCGACCCAGGCAGGTGTCAGCAGCCCGATCTCGTCGTAGTGCCGCAGGGTCCTCGACGTCACCCCGGACATCCGCGCCACCTGTGCGATCGACCACGCCATGGCCAGCCCACCTGTTTCCCGCCATCACCGAGCCGGTTCTTCCGGCTCGTCCACGACGGTAGATGTTGACGCAACGGCAAAGTCAAGCCGGGAACGTACGGGCGAGGACCGGCCCGGTGACCAGCCACGGTCCGGAACCCACGTGTCGGCATCTCCTGCCGACCGGTACGACTCCTTCACCGCTCTCGGCGAGGGAGGCGACGATCGACGGGCCGACAACGTCCTCGATTGACGGGGCAGCCCGTCGAGGAGAGCGGTGGCGTCGCGCCGGGCCCGTCCACGCACGTGATCGGCGCGTATGGGGCAGCGTTGGACATTAGTGTGTGCCGCACAGTATCGTGTCGTTCGTGACCTCAGAAGCCCTGATCCTCAGCCAGGCCCAGGAGCTGCGGCGCGGCACGGTGGTGCTGGCCTGCCTGGCACTGCTCCAGAAGCCGCAGTACGGCTATGCGCTCCTTGAGACGCTCAACGACGCCGGAGTCACCGTCGACGGCAACACCCTCTATCCGTTACTACGCCGGCTGGAGAAGCAGGGTCTGCTCACCAGCGAGTGGAACACCAGCGAGTCCCGACCACGGAAGTTCTACCGGGTCAGCCCCGAGGGCTCCCAGGTGCGCGCCGTTCTGGTGCGCGAGTGGCAGGACCTCGTTGCCTCGATCTCACGACTGACCAAGGAGAGCTGATGAGCACGAACACGCTGACCGAGCGCTACGTGCACGAGGTCGTCCGGCGGATCCCGGCCGACCAGCGCGACGAGATCGCCATGGAACTGCGCGCCACGATCGTCGACACCGTCGAGGCGCGCGACACGACCGACCCGAAGTCGGCGGAGCGCGAGGTGCTCACCGAGATGGGTGACCCGATCCGGCTCGCCGCCCGTTACGCGGACCGGCCGCTCTCGCTGATCGGGCCCGAGCTCTACCCGACGTACACGCGACTGCTGGTGATCCTGCTCGCCACCGTGCTGCCGTTGTTCGTCGCCGCGAGCGTGGTGATCGACGTCCTCGACGGCAACGACCTCGGCTCGGTGATCGGCGGCGGCGTCGGCGCGCTGCTCACCGTCGGCGCCCAGATGATCGCCTGGCTCACCGTGATGTTCGCCCTGGTCGAGCGGTTCCGGCGCCGTAACGGCGCTGTCGCCAGCATCCCCACCTGGACCCCCGACGACCTGCCCGATGTCCAACGCCCGGACAAGCCCGTCGCCAAGGCCTACGCCGCGGCGGTGTGGGAGATGCTACTGATCGGGCTGATCGTCTGGCAGCACATCGCGGAGCCCTACCGGGCCGACGGTGTCCGGCTGCAGGCGCTCGACCCGGGGCTGTGGTCGGGCTGGATCTGGCCGATCCTCGTGGGCCTCGCCGGCCTGACGGTGCTCAACCTGATCCGGGCCGCGCGCGAATGGACCATCACCCTGGCCGCCTGGCACGCGGTCGCCACGGCGTTGTTCGCGCTGCCCCTGGCCTGGATCCTCTACCGCCACCAGTTCTTCAACCCGGACTTCCTGACGGCGCTCGACGGAGTCCTGTGGGTGCCGGACGCGTTCTACACCGTCACCATCCTTGGCGTGCTCGCCGTAAGCGTGAGCGAGGTGTTCAAGCGCTTCCGCGAGACGCGCCGGTGAGCATCGCGCCGGCGGCCGTGGCCGAGCCTGACGCGGGAGACGGCAGGCAGTGGTGTGAAGGTGAGGCGGGCCCGTCACCAGCCCTGAGCTGTGCCGATTACGTCGGATGCCGGATCGGTCATAGCGGCTGATTCACGACCAAGCAGCACGCGCGAAAGGCGAGGCTAGTAACAGCTCTCCTTCACGTTGATGGTGACGGGGACGGACTGGCGGCTGTGCTGCCGGTGAGGCTGGACGCGAAAAGGCCGGGCGTCCCATCGGACGCCCGGCCCGCCACCGGCCCCCTCCCGCAAGGCCGGTCGCTCAGAGCTCGCAGTTCTCCTCGATCTCGCCGGTGCAGGTGTCGATGTTGGCGCCGCCGTCGGTCGTGTCGTTGCCGCCACGGCCGTTCAGGAAGTCGTCGCCGGTGCCGCCGACGAGGACGTCGCGGCCGCTGCCGCCCCAGAGGGTGTCGTTGCCGGCCGAGCCGAAGATCTCGGTGAACCGGTTGACGGTGTCGTTGTTGACGATGTCGTCGCCCTGGCGCATGTTGACCATGATCGTGCCGGCGTTCTTGCAGCTGACCCCGCCGGAGATCGGCTGGCAGTCGGTGTCGCTGGAGGTGACGCCCGCCCCGGTCACCTTGATGACGCCGCTACCGCCCTCGGCCAGGGTGATCAGGTCGGATCCGGTCGTGCCGGTGACCGACAGGCCGCCGAGGCTCACGGTCACGGCGATCGGCGCGGCCGCCTGGGCGGGAGCGGACAGGGACACCATGCCGGCCAAACCGGCGATGGTGAGCGCGAGGGCGGCGATGTGACGACGCATTTCATTCAGTCCTTCGATTCGGTGATCCCGGCCCCCGTCGGGCCGATGACCCAAGGAAAGCGCCTCGCCCCCCTCCGGTCTGTGTCGAAGTGCGCGCCTGGTACCGGCCCAAATACCTACGGGACGAACGCCCACCCGGGACACTCCGTCGTTCTCACACACATCGAGCACGCCGTAACTCGCTGAGATCACCTCGATAGGCTCACCTCATTTCTGAGGCGCCTTGCTTTTCCTTTCCGTCCACGGCTCGTACGTACTGTCCCCTGGGAGCACCCAAACCTCCACGTCAGGCCGGGCAATCGTCCGCAGCCGCATCGCCGTGCCGGTCGCCTTCGAGACCCGGTAGATCGCCACCCCCGTCCCGGTCCTCGATCGGACGATCACGCGTCCCGCCTGGTCGAAGTCGAGGTCGTCGATGTATTGCCCACGCGGCAACCGCACGGTCACCGTGCCGCTCACGCGGCCGGTACGCAGGTTGAGCAGGCGCAGCTGGCGGTACTTGGGCCACGTGCCGACAGGTATCGCCGCCGTGACGTAGTCATTCGCCAACGCCATCGGCGACAGCCTCGTCTTCAACCGCATCCGGGTTCGCAGCCCTCGGTCGAACACCGTCAGCCATTCCCCTTCCAGTAGCAGCCGCTTGCCGTCCGGGCTGAAACCCCCGAAGCCCCACGCATCCGTCCCTCCGGGAGATGGCAACACCTTGCCTGTCCGCAGGTCCGCGAAGACCCCCATCCCCGGCCCCGAGGTCCCTGTGACCACATAACTGCCGTCGTCCGACACCAGCGGCCACTCCTCGTAGATCGTGAACGCCGTGAGCTGCCGTGACACCACCCTTTCCTTGCCGTTCAGCGTCCGCTCGACGAACCGTCCATCCGATTTCCGGAAATAAAAGAAATGCCGCCCATCCCCGCTGACCAGGAACGGCGCCCGCTCACCGGGATTGACCGCGTCATCGGGCGCCACGGCGAGCGCCTGCGGCACCTCCACCACGTTTCCGTTGGTCAGCACCAGTTTCCAGGTCTGTGTTCGCTGCGCGTACGCGATCGTGACCGGCGTGGCAGCCGCCGCAGGCTGTCCGCTCAGTGTTACGGCGGTCAGGAGGAGCGTTGCGAGAGCTGTCCGAAATCTCATATTTCATGATATTCCAGGGGATTTTCAGAAGAGCTACGTTGGCGGTTGGGGTCACGTTCGGTTGCGACATGAGGTCGCACGCCTTGAGTGATTACGTGGAAGTAGGCTCGACGATGTCGAGAACGTAGTCCGGGTCGGTGTCCGAGACCTGTCCCCGCTCTGACGTGCGCTGCGGGTAACTGCGGGGTGCGAAGCTCAGGGAAAAGCCCAAGGGTGCCCGTTCCGTCCGGGGACTGGCTATGAAGGTGGATCCGAGAGCCATGTGTCGGTCGGTTTGAGAGCCACTTGCTGATCAACTGCCTTGGAGTGTTGGTGAAAACGAGAGCCATGCCCGTGGGTCTGGGGCATGGCTCTCGTGACGCTTTGTGAGGGGTAGGGCCGGAATACCTGCCGCGAGGGTCGGTCTCCAGCACCGTGGCCAGGGCAGGTGATCCGATAACACTGCCGCGGGAACGGGGTTTGTGACGGATCTTGTGAGCCGTCGCCGCATTTCAGAGGCACACCCGCGCTGTTCTGTCAGCGGTGAACACCGGCCCGACCGGGCTCGACGATCACTACAGTCCAGTCTCATGACGACGATCACAACGCGCACGGTCGAGTACCCGGCCGACGGCTTAACAATGATCGGGCACCTCGCGCTCCCGGTCGGTGTCGACCGCCGGCCCGCGGTCCTGGTCGGGCCCGAGGGGCCGGGGCTCAGCGACGTCGAGCGCCGCCGAGCCGATGCGCTCGCCGAGCTGGGATACGTGGCGCTGGCCTTCGACATCCACGGCGGGCGCTGGTTCACCGACCCCGAGGAGATGCTGGCCCGTTGCATGCCGCTGCTCGCCGACCCCGACCGGATGCGGGGCATCGGCCACGCGGCGCTCGACGTGTTGCGAGCCGAACCGCGGACCGACCCCGACCGGATCGCTGCCGTCGGCTACGGCACCGGGGGCGCCATCGGGCTGGAACTCGGGCGCGACGGCGTCAACCTGCGCGCGATCGGGACAGTCAACGCACTGATCACGGGCCGACCGGGCGAGGCGGCGCGCATTCGCTGCCCGGTGTGGGCCGGGGTCGGGTCGGAAGACCCGATCATGCCGCCCGCGCAACGGGACGCGTTCACCGCCGAGATGCAGGCCGCGGGCGTCGACTGGCGCCTCGTGGTCTACGGCGGTGCCTTGCACGCCTTCCACCACCCGCCGGTCGACCAGACCGTGCTCCCCGGCGTCGGCTACCACCCACGGCACGCGCAGCGAGCCTGGCGCGACGTCGTCGACCTGCTCGCCGAGTGCCTGCCCGTGACGGAGTGATCTGGTCAGTCCATCGTCGGTGGGTGGGGGTCAGACGGTCTGGGTTTCGGTAGCGGGCTCCAAATGACCGTGTGTCGAGGCGTTCGAGTTCGCGGATGAGGTTCCGGGTTCGCCGTTTGGGGTCGGTGCGCAGTTCGTAGAAGTCGGGGCCGAGGTCGTCGTATCGGGTGTCGGGGTCGCTGAGCAGTTCCCAGATGATGGTCAGCAGGGTGCGGGAGACCGCGACGATGGCTTTGCGTTTACCGATCCGGCGGGAGAGCCGCCGGTAGCGTTCGCCGATGCGGGTGGGGGTCCTGGACGCGCCGATGACGGCTTCGCCGAGTACGGCGGCCAGGTAGGGATTGCCTTTGCCGGTGTGGTTATGACGGTCTGAAATGGCCCCCGCTCGCCCATGCGGTGGTGCAGCCATGCTCGCCCTGCCTCGGCGGCTCGCGCACGGAAATCGCGTCCTTCCACAGGGCCGAACCGGGCCTTGTAGAGACGGAACAGCGTCCACAGCGCAGCCAGAGCGGTAACGGCGTTCGCGGGTGCGGACCGCCACGCCGGTACTCGGACGAGGAGCGCCTCGGTCTGCTCCGGGGTGTGGCCCGCCTCGATGAAACGGGGGGCGAGCATGACAGCGTCCACCCACGCGGCACCGCGCACCGCGAACGCCCAGTCGATGGCATATGCCCTGCCGTCATCGATCCGGAAGTTACCGGCGTGCAGGTCGTAGTGGAGGAGGGTGTCGCCGTCCAGCGCATCGGGGCTGAGCTTGCCGAGCGCCGTCTCGTACATGGCCCGGTGCGGCAGTTCCTCGGCGGGAAGAGCGAGCAGCCGCGCGGCCTTGGCCTGGAGCATCGCGACGTTCGCGGCGACGTCCGGAACATCGCCACGGCCTGGGCACGGGGTGAGCGCCTCGTTCAGGACGGTCAGGATGTCCAGTACGAGCGGCACGTCCGGCGAACCGGGCGACAGGTCGGCGTCCCGGCCGTCGACGTACTCGTGGAGCAGCACGATCCATCCCTCCACCTCACCGTTCCACAGCAGGTGGGGCGCGGGCAGGCCGAGCGGCAGGACGGCACCCGCCTGTCGCTCCCGCGCGTACAGCGACGCGGCCGGACTGGCGATGGAGACGGCCTTGAGGAAAACGGTTCCGCCGTCCTCGGTGTGCAGCCGGGCGGCGAGGCCGGGCATGAGCCCCTTGGTCACCGGGTCGGCCTTGAGGACCTGGCCGATCCGCTGCTCGACGGCGTCGCGCACGTTGCTGGGGAGGTCGTCCCACTGTGGTCTCACGGTCAGCTCTCCCTCGGGTCATCGGCACAGCCCGCATAGCACTGGCTGCATTCGCTCGCAGAAATCCACAGCTTGGGGACAACCGGCAGGCCAGCGGCTCGCATGGCCTCGACGGTAGCCCCGATCGCCGCCACGAGATCGTGAATCGCGTCCTCGGGGGTGTCGACGGGCGCGTGATGAATGAACCGGCCGGCGACCTTGGCGCAGAAGTCCTGATACTCGCGGGTGTACGCCAGGAAGGCGTGCCAGCCGACGTCCACCTGCTTGGAGGGGGACAGACGCGCGTCCGGGTTGAGCCCGCACGCGACCAGAAACGCCAGGGCCTGCTCCATGACGCACGCGGCGTCCTCCGCAGGGATGTCCTCCTCGCGGGCGATGCGATCGATCAGAAATCCGAACAGTTCCTCGGGGATGAGGATACGAGGGTCGGCCAACTCATCGTCTGTGAGCCGAGCCGTTGTAGCAGCAGCCATTGCAGCCTCCGTTACACGGGCGATTCTTGAGGGAATCTCGCGCGGTGACGCGGCCTCCGCAGGAGAGGGGTGACAGTCGAGTGAGCTCGACGTGTCCGCAGTGAGCGGGAAGGAGCGCGTGCCTTGACGTTAAGGGGGCTTCCTACCTGCGGCTCAAGGAGTTTGAGCCCCTTTGCGGAACAGCTCGCGCGGCGGGCATCGCCCCTGCGACGCTGTGCAAACTCGCGCAAAGTCCTTGAGGTGATATCGCACCGCACGCAGGCTCGGTGGCGTGGTCATCCGCTTTCCAATCGGAGGAGAAGCCCCCGTGACGCTGCGTTTCCTCGGTAAGGACACCATCGACGGCGGTTCGCCGACGCTGTTCGAAGACGGCGACAGATACGTGCTCCAAGGATGGATCGTCACCGATCCGGCCGTGCTCAGCTGGTTCTACCTCGCTGACCACGAGACCGTCGCCGAAGTGCCGAAGGAGCTCATGACGTTCCTGCCGGAAGGCACAACCGTCCCCACCGGATCGCCTCTGGTGCTCGATCGCGGCGAAACGTACGTGTTCCAGGGCCCGCTCATCGCCGACCCGGTAGTGCTCGCCCAACTGGACCTGCCCGGCCATGAGACAGTGATCGAGATCCCGAAGACCGTGCTGGAGGTGACCCGTGACCTGGAGCCCCGAGGCGCTGACGTTTGACCAGTGGACCGCGATGTTCCGCTCGTGCGAGCGGTCAGCGGTCCATCTGGAGATGCGTGACCTGTACGCCGTATCCGCCGAGGACCCGATGTTCTCGGCGTGGAGAGCGGGCCACCGCGACGACCCTGCCGACGAGGCATCGTGGTGGCGGCCGTGGCTGAGCCTGATGCGGGAGACGACCGGCAGAGGCGTGGAGGTCAAGCGGGCCCGGATCGTGTCGGAACCGGTGACCGAGTACATCCGCTTCGAGTACGACGTCTCCTTCACCAACCTCGTGGCGGGCGAGCGGATACGGTGGCTTCCCCGGCGCCTGGCGTCCGGGATCGCACTGCCCGGCAACGACTTCTGGCTGTTGGACGGGGAGCGGGTGCAGTTCAACCACTTCACCGGAGACGGCGACTGGGCCGGGGTGGAATGGTGCGAAGAACCCGATGTGGTGAAATTATGCGCGGCGGCGTTCGACACGGTGTGGGCATCGGGAACCGACCACGGCGACTACACGCCCGCCTGATCACACGCCTCTGTCCGCACGATCGGTGAGCAGCGTCATGTCATCGCCGTCACACGCCGTCACTCAGGCCAAAAAGGCCCTGGGCGCCCGCCTGCGGGAGATCCGCCTCGCCGCGCGGCTCACCGGGCGTAACCTCGGCGACCTGGCGGGATGGCACTCCTCGAAGGTATCGAGGATCGAGCACGGCCGACAGACGCCATCCGAGAACGACATCGGCGCTTGGTGCCGTCACTGCGAAGCCGATGACCAGGCCGGTGACCTGGTCGCGTCACTACGCACCATCGACGAGATGTACGTCGAATGGCGTCGAATGCAGCGCACTGGTTTGCAACGACTTCAGCAGGCCGCAATTCCGCTGTACGAGCGGACCCACTGTTTCCGCGTCTACGAGCCGTCGCTGATCCTCGGACTGTTCCAGACGGCTGAGTACGCGCTCGCTCTCATGCGCGCCGTCGTCGCGTTCCGGCAGATTCCCGATGACAGCGCCCAGGCGGTCGAAGCCCGCATGCAACGGCAGAAGATCCTCGACTCCGGTGGCCGTCGTTGCGCGGTCATCCTGGAGGAAGCGGCACTACGAACCCGAATCGGCGATGCCGAAGTGATGGCCGCCCAGCTCGGCCACCTGCTCAGCGTGGCCTCGCGCCCCAACGTCAGCCTCGGGATCATCCCGATCCGCGACCGCGTCATGTGGCCCCCCAACGGATTCTGGATCTTCGATGAGGAACGAGTCCTGGTGGAAACCCTGTCCGCTGAACTGGCCGTGACCCAACCACGGGAGATCGCGCTGTACGCCAAGGCGTTCGCCGAGCTCGCTGAACTGGCGGTGTACGGCGCGGCAACCCGGAGGTTGATCACCTCGGTCATCGCCGCCTTGGACACATGACAATCTGCCCCATAGATCCTGCTCAACCAGCCGGGCGAAGATCGCTCAGAGGTCCGGTGGGGAGTGCGATCCATCCTTCGGAGCGCGCCGAACAAACTTGGTCCGGCGCCGGAACGGTCACCAGCCCCTGAGATGCAGCACGGGCGATGAGTGCAGCGATGACGGCGTCTATCGCGTCATCGGACGCCCGGCAGATCTGTTCGTGGACCCCCAGGTCTAGCCATGGCGCCGCTCTCTGGAGTTCATCGACTAGCTCCGCTAGTCCGCCACGATTCGCTAGACGTTTATAGCCCTTGTGGGGCAAGCCCCAGCATTTGAGCGATGCCGCAGGATAAACCTCCACCACAACACCGGTGCCACTGCGGTCGACCGGCTGCCCCTGCTGGGCAAGGTCGGCGAGTAGGGCCGCGCAGCGCATGGCGGTGTGCCCGATGCGATCGGCGGAGACACTCAGGGGTCTGAGTGCCAGCTCCGAGGTCACCTGGTCAGTGACTCGGAGGGCAAGCTCTCTGCGCCAGTTAATGCCTGCGATGCCGCTGGGCACCTCAACGTGCCCAGCTCGGTGAGCCGCGATAAAATCAATGAACTTGTCCGGCCAACCGAGCGGGCAGTCGATACCGGCCTTGTCCGCGCTCTTGATCGCCTCGACGATCAGATCATCGTCCGCCTGAATTTTGAGATCGCGGACTCGGGCACCGTCGGCAGACCAATCGATCCATGCCACCGCGGTCCGGTCTGCTTCCGCCGCAAGATCGACTCCTATCGTTAGCATCCTCCCACGATAGGAGCCCAGTCAATCACCAACGCGTCGCCTCTACTCAGGTAGCCGCAAGGCTGGCTTGATGGAAGATGTCTGCGGGGAGAGGGGATGCCAGTTGCCAGAGGATCTGCATTGGCCGGTCGCCTTCGGACGACACGTAGGTCATGGGTCCGGCATAGAAGAACGGTGGAGCGCCGAGAAAGCCGTCCTCCTCTTTAGACTCGCGGAGGAAGAGGTGCACGGTCGAACTGCCGTTGACATAGCGCTGGCCGGTCGGTGACGACGTCCGCGTGGTGCTCTGTGACTCCCAGTGGAAGAGCGTCGGGCTGATGGCCCGATCGTTGTACATAGTGGTTGGCGAGAAGCCCTCGGTCTTGCGCAAGGTTACGAAGAAGGCGTCGGCTCTGGTCTCAGGAATCCACTTAACCCCCTCGCGGACGTTGCCAGGACGGTCGACACCGAAAGCTGCCAGTGCTTCGTTCTTGGAGTATCGAGCGTGCAAGCGCAGCGGCAGACCAGGGATCTCACGAGTAACCCGATGCATGCGCTCTTCTAGGATCGACGACACAGCGCGTAGTTCCTCGGCACGATGAGGATGGTCGGCCAACAGTCTCAGGACAGCGTCTCCTCCATCGAAGGACACGTTTCCACCGAGCAAAGCCACGTGCAGCATCGCGAGTAGACGAGGATCGACAGTGGCATCATCACCACGGAGCTGGGCCAGCCGCAAGGGATCGTCTACATGGAGGAGACGGCCAATGGCCCGGCCGAGCTTACGGTCGGTTTCCTCGTCAGCCACAGGACGGTTCTTGGCTCGGCGCCGCAGCTCAGCCCAACCTCCCCTACCGGAACGATAAAGGTCTTCGAGTTCGTGACCTGTCTCTGCCAAGAATTCAGCGAGGGAGATTTCAGGCATCGAGCGGAGCTCAGCGATCAGGTCGTTCCACGAGAGACGGAGCGCGCGGCGTACGTTATCGAGGACCATCTCAGTTACTACGTTGTCGAGCTGGAGGTGACATCCAGCAGGGAGCGTGGGGTTGGCCAACGCTCCGGGAAGCTTACGGCGGGGCACTCCCGTGAGCGCAGATAGTCGCAGGTCAAAGCGGAATTCGGCACGCTGATGTCCAACAAAATCCAGGGCAGTGAGACATGTCTTGTCTGGATCACGCCGTAGACCACGACCGAGCTGTTGCAGAAAGACCGTGGCACTCTCCGTAGGACGCAGAAAGAGGACAGTTTCCACCTCTGGGATATCTACACCTTCGTTGAAAAGATCCACGGTGAACAGTATGTTGACCTCGCGTTTCCTCAAGCGCTGTACGGCGTGGCGGCGCTCATCGCGTGACGTTTCGCCAGTTACAGCCAGAGAGGGGATACCGTGCTTGGCGAATTGATCAGCCATGAATCTGGCGTGCTGCACGCTCACGCAGAAACCAAGGGCGCGCATCTCGCCCGGATGGGCAATTTTATCTTGCACCGCTTGCAAAATGAGACGGACTCGGGCGTGGTTTCCGGTGTATAGGTTACTGAGGGCCTTTTCGTCGTAGTGTCCACGGCGCCAGGCTACGTCGGCCAGCGACACTTCGTCGTGGATGCCGAAGTAGTGAAACGGGGCGAGAAGCTGCTGCTCAAGCGCCTGCCAGAGGCGCAGCTCGTAGGCGATTCGCCCGTCAAAGAACGCTCCAACATTGATACCGTCGGTTCGCTCAGGAGTAGCGGTCAGACCCAGGAGGTAACGCGGCTGAAGATGCTCTAGCAGGCGTCGATATGTAGGAGCCTCCGCATGGTGGAACTCATCCACAATCACCATATCGAATCGGGTCGGATCGAGCTCATCGAGGTTGATGTTGGCCAACGACTGAATCGAGGCGAAGACATGTCTCCACTTCTTCGGTTGGTTTCCGGCGACGAGCTTCTCTCCAAACTCTCCATCCCGGAGCGTCTGCCGGAAGGTGGCCCTGCTCTGGTTCAAGATGCTTTCGCGGTGAGCCACGAACAGCACACTGTCGGCCTTCCCCGCAGCAGCCAGCCGTCGATAGTCGAGGGCAGCGACCACGGTCTTGCCAGTGCCTGTCGCCATGACAACCAAGTTGTGCGTACGGCCATGCACCTCGCGCTCGGCTTCCAGCTCTTCCAGCGCCTCGGCCTGATACCAGCGCGGGAGTACATCCAGCGTGGCGATCTCCAAAGGAAGCTCAGCCGGGGTCGACCCGCCTTCGCGCCTGAGCGCCTCAGTTAGCCGAGCCCCATCGCGGGCCGGATCGTAGCCTTCGAACGCCGGATCAGCCCAGTACTGCTCGAAGGTAGCGGTGAACGTCGAAAGCAGATGAGCCTGTTCAACCTGAGAGAGCCGCACGTTCCACTCCAGGCCGTCCAACTGCGCGGCCTTCGACAGGTTGGATGAGCCGACGTAGGCGGTCGAGAAACCGGTATTCCGGTGAAACATCCATGCTTTGGCGTGAAGCCTGGTGCTGAGCGTCTCGTAAGAGATCTTGACCGTGGCCCCGAGAGCAACCAGACGATCCAGCGCGGTCCTGTCTGTGGCCCCGATGTATGTCGTGGTGATCACCCTGAGCTCACCACCTCTGGCGATGAACTCCTTGATCGGCCCTTCGATGAGACGCAGGCCGTACCACTTAATGAAGGCGCAGATCAGATCGACCCGGTCGGCGGTCGCGAACTCCCGCATGACCTCGGTGCCGATGCTCGGCTGACCCCGCCCGTTCACGAGGAGAGCACTGGCAGACAGCGGAGTCTCAGGCCGGATCAACGGCTCCGGCCGTCCAGGCACTCCCGATGGCTTCCGTACCTCGGTGAGCAACTGGCCGGGTTGCGCTATCTGTTCCCCTTCATCCTCAGTGTCGAGGAACGCCCTGATGATCGCCTCAGCGACATGATTCGCTCGGTCGATCTGCTGCTCGGGGGTCTTGGCTGCACGTAACGCATGACGCGTCAGGCCGGCAATATGCCGGACGAGATAATCCTCTGCCTCCACGCGATCAACAGGCACAACCTTCGCCAACTCACTTGGAACCGCTTGCAATCGTCGACCAAGAGCGTGAGTGACGAGTTGCTCGTAGACGCCAGGCGTGAGATCACTCATAGCCCAGCACCCTAAGCCATAACCGCGATGTTTGTCCCAGCGATGCATCCATCATCCACTTAATAGTGCATCTGTCGCTTTTCTGTTGGCTGATCAAGCGGAACGCTTACACGTCGTGCGACATCCCCGAAGGCGGAGGGCCCACAGCAAAAGGCCAAGGACCGCACGGACAAACCTGCTGGTCAAAGGCGCAAGTGAGGCCAGCACTAGCCACCGTGTCCAGTGCAACGAATCAGACATCACTCCACTTCGGAACAAATCTGCGGATATCATGTGATCTTAGTAGGATCTGACGTGAGGCGTCTTTTCGTACTCGTCATACACAAGTGCCACTTCAGCACTTCCTTAATTCAAAAAAGAGGAGACGACATGACCGCAAATACCATCCACATAGGCATGAGCGGCGAAGAGGCGGAAAAAGAACTACAGTCTTTTTATAATTGGCTACGGGATGATGAAGACATTCGGCAGCACGCGCAAGTGGCCTTGCGATGGAGCCCACCCAAAGAAAGCGAGATGGGCACCGCACTAGAGGCTATCGAACTAGTTCTAAGCAATAGCTTCGAGGTAGCCAACCTCACATTAGCTTATCTTGCTTGGCGGTATACGCGCAGAGAAAAGCCTAAGGTGACATTCAAACATGGCGATCTTGAAATTACTGTCGATGGCGACGACGAGGAAACCGTGAAGAAAATAATTCGCTCCTTCAAAGAGGACTCCGAGTGAAGCTTCCCGATCCTCGCTTGTCGCGTGCAGTCCTCATCGGAACAAGCAAATATAGCCTCGATAATATGCCGGACTTACCGGCCGTAGCTAACAATCTAGCAGCCATAAAAGAGTCTCTTTGTGACCACAGAACGTGGGGACTTCCACCGCAAAACTGCAAAGTTATTTCGGAGCCAACTACGCATTCCGAGATGGTTGATCCGATCGTAACGGCGGCCGGGGAAGCGACTGATACATTATTTGTCTATTTCGCAGGGCACGGGTTAGCTGACTCAGAAGCTGGAGAACTATATTTAACGCTCACCAACTCGGATAGCGATTTAAGGCGTGTTTCTTTTACGGCTGTCGCCTACGATCACATCCGGCGAGCAATAGTGCACAGTAATGCTAAGCGGCGAGTAGTCGTACTGGATTGCTGTTACAGTGGATACGCCCTTGGGGCTATGTCCGGCCACGAGAACAACATGTCGGACCAGGCGAACATTGAAGGCACATGCGTAATAACTTCGGCCTCGAAAACAAAGAAATCCCTAGCACCCCCTGGAGAGCTATACACGAGCTTCACAGCCGAACTTGTCGAGGTTTTCAAAAACGGAATTGAGGGGCATCCAAGGCGCCTGTCACTGGACAAGATATTTAGCCATATTCATCGAGCCCTGCAATCTAAAGCACGGCCATTGCCGCAAATACTCAATCGCAACACGGCCGGACATTTAGAGCTCATCAATAATCGAGCCGTTATCTCTCCAGGGTCAAATCCTCCCGGCTACGGGCCTGTCCCTGGCATTGAAGTAGGAACAGAATTTCCCGATCGGAAAGCACTGCATGACGCGAAAGTTCACCGCCCTCTGCAAGCTGGGATTTGCGGAACTCAAAGCGCAGGCGGTGCAGAATCGATCTGCATATCAGGCGGCTACAAGGACGATCAAGATCACGGTGACCTCATCATTTACACAGGTCACGGCGGTAGAGACCCTGATACTAAGAAGCAAGTATCTGACCAGCAGGCAAACCATCCAGGCAATGCTGCCTTGATCTCCAGCCAAATGAGCCGATTGCCCGTCCGCGTAATTCGTGGGGCAGACGCAGGAACTGAACATTCTCCATCTAGCGGATACAGCTACGATGGCCTGTTTACCGTCGCCGACCACTGGTCCACAATCGGCTTAGACGGCTTTAGAATTTTACAGTTTCGCCTAGAAGCCCTGAATGACGAATCAGATACTGAATATCCAAGCACGGAGCATCAACACTCTCAGCCACACATTGCTCCCGACCGATGGGAACGAATCTCTCGCGGCATTTATCAAGATCGACAGCTGTCTGAGCGAATTAAAAAAATGTATGACAATGAGTGCCAGATCTGCGGCATAGCACTCGAAACGATTGGAGGGATAAGGTACGCCGAGACTACTCATATTCGCGGCCTAGGCATCCCTCACAATGGCCCAGATACATTGAACAATATTCTATGCCTATGCCCCAATCATCGCATACTCTTTGATCTTGGGGCAGTCACGATCGACGACAACCTCCAAGTTGTCGACAAGATAACCGGAGAACTCATCGACGACCTTCGAGTAACTCCAAAGCATCGTGTCGACCTCAGTTTCATTAGGTATCATCGGGATCTACACAAAACGACACTCACTCAGAGTGATCATCGTCAATCTCCCTAGCCGCCATCCATGCCCCCCACTCGTCGGCCAATTGACTTCGCGCCGCGAAGACCTTAAACGCCTTCCAGTTAATGGCTCAGACCATCAAATAGTCCACTCTTGACGCTGCCGACGAATTTACGCCATTCATCGCCAGCGAAACTCAGCACTGGCCCATTCGGATCCTTACTGTCTCGTAAAGAACAGCCTCCGCCAGGAAGAGCTGCTGTCTCTACACAGTTGTCCTGCTGAGCACTCTGACTACTCTTGCGCCAGATGAGCCCTGAGGGGATTCGATCCACAGTCGTCGCCTCTATTTCTGCTGTAGCTGATCAGCCAAGGCAGCCACGTAGCGTACGGACTCCTCGACGGTCAAGGCTGCCGCCACTACTCGGTTAAAAGTGAGCGTATACGCCTGAATCTCCTCTGGTCGCTCCAGGAAGAGATTGTCTGTCGGTGTCTCCAAGTAGACGATCGACGGATCCAGTTCGCCCATGAAGTCCAAGATGACGAACCCGCTCCCCATCGCCGCATGTGCACCGATTGAGTCAGGTAGCACCTGGACAGCGATGTTCGGTCGCATCGCCATGTCAGCAAGATGGCCGAGCTGTTCCGCCATGACCTTCGGACCACCGACCATCTTCCTCAGCGCCGCCTCGTCGATGACGGCCCAGATCTGCGGCGGGTTGTCACGGCTGAGGATCGCCTGCCTGGCCAGACGTGCCTCAACACGTCGTTGGACGGCGGTTTGATCGAGAACCTGCCCGGCTTGAAAGATCGCATTGGCGTAGTCGGCCGTTTGTAGCAGGCCAGGGATGGTCACGAGCTCGATGGTGCGGATCTGGGTTGCCTCTGCCTCGAAGCCGGGGAGGCTGCCACCGAACACGTCCTTGTATTTGGCCCACCAGCCTCTTTCCCGGGACTGCCGGGCGAGATCGAGTATCGCCTCATGTACGGCAGGGTCGACGACGTTGTAGAGGTCGAGCAGGAGCCGAACGTTACCGATATCCGGCAGAACCCACTTATTTTGCTCCATGTGGGTGAGGCGGCCACGTGACCATTCCAAGCGCCTGGCAACCTCATCGTGGGTAAGGCCCGCCTGCTCGCGTAGCCGGATGAGCTCGGCGCTCAGACGCCGCCGTTTGACGGTCGGACTACCGGTCATCTGCCCTCTTCTCGCACGTTAAGTAAGCGAATCACGCAATCTGCCCGCCGAAACTAGACAATACCGGCGATGAAATTTTGGCCTTGAAAATTCTGCGACCGGCCGCCACTATGTGAAGAGTATCCATCACTGAGAGTGATCTAGGTGCGGCTCTCACTTAACGCATCTTTTGAAACTCAGGGAGCAGTCCCTCGGAGATGGCGGCCCGATGCAGGCCGGGAGAGAGCTCGGTTCGTCCGGTGCCATCACCAGGCTGAGGACGCTCCAGAAAACGGTTCTGCCAGACGAATGGCGTCGTCTGGCAGAACCTCAACCGCACGTTGGAGGTGCGACCTGTGTCCAACCCTAATAGAACCCCCAAGATCATCCGGGTCCGCTGGCATGCCGAGCAGCCGCCCTCGCCCCTCGGTTGCCGCTGGTGTGGCCATCCCCCGTACGCGCACGACGCCGCCAGCCTGCCGCATCGGCCCGGTCACCTGTGGGAGCAGCCCACTCCGGCCCAGGTCCGCACCCGGATGACGGCCCGGCGGCACCTCGGGCTCTGCGGTCGGCTGCCCTCGGCCGTGCCCCCGGCACCCCCAGTGCCACCCGCGCCCACCGTACCCACCCCGCCGAACCCGTTCACCATCGTGACCGCGCGTCCGACAGGCCGTCCCTTCGCGGGTTCTCCCGTGGGCAGGGGACGCCACGCGCGACCGGCCGCGATGGCCGCGCCGCCGTACGGACAGTCGCCGTACGGGCGGGAATCGCCGGGGGTACGGCTCTGGCCGGGCAGGCGCGAGTCGTACCGGAAAGGGGTGACAGCATGAGCCCGCCACCCGTCGAAGCGGCCACCGGAACAACGGAACACCTTCCCGCTCCTCTCTCGTACGAGCCCGAGGAAGAGGACACCGTCGCGCTGGCGCTCCGGTTCGCAGACTGGTGTCTCTGGTACGGCGAGGCCACCGAACGCTGGTGGGCGCTCTCCCCCACCTGGTGCCGGGAGCGCGTCGGCCTGGTCGAGGCCGATACCTCCGCCGAACTGGCCGCGCGGATACGGCACATCGAGGACTTCCGTCCCCACCTCATCCCCGACCGGCACCAACGGCCACGCCATCCCCTCTCCAGGGCAGAGCAGCATCCCACGGCGCGGCCCGAAGTCCTCGGCGGGAGTGTCAGGGTCGCCGGAAGCGACGAGAGCACCATGGGCATCACGGGTAAGGGAGGTGACCGGGATGGCCGCGCGGCTCCTGTCCGTACTCGTCGGCGTGTTCGCTAACCGCTTTCGTCCAACAGCCGGCGACGTCATGGGACCGGCCACCACCATGTGGTCGCCGCACCTGGGCCGAATTCCCGGCTGGTCGACCTTCCCGGGGCCCACACCGGTGATCTCCCAGCGCTTCCCGGCCACACGCGACCAGGTCAGGCCCGCACGGAACTTCGTCGCCGAGATCCTCGGCGACGACCACCCGCTCCGCGACGACGCCATGCTCCTCACCAGCGAACTCGCCACCAACGCCGTCGAACACTCCACCACACCACGCGAAGACCGACCGTACGAAGACCGGCCGCGCGAAAGCCGACCGCCCAACCCCGAACCAATCGACATCGACGTCGAACCGAGCGATCGGTCCGAGGAGTTCGTTGTCACGGTGGCCTTCCTCTCCCACGGCGTCATCATCACCGTCCAGGACACCGGCTCCACCCAGATCCCCTGCACCAGGAACTCCGGCCTGGACTCCACCGGCGGACGAGGGCTCGTGCTCGTCAACGACCTCGCCACCCGCTGGGGCTTCCACCGCGACCCCACCGGAACCGTCATCTGGTTCGAACTCACCTGACAGACCGGCGTGGCGGCGCGAGCCTGGAGGAGCCGCGCCGCCACGCCCTCGACCAGTGGGGGCGTCCGGACACCACGCCTGGATGTTTCATGAAGACGCCATACCGGCTGAGGAAAGAGGCCACGATCGCCGTGGCGGCGATCGGCCGCCCTCGCCAACCCTCGAAGGAATCCGATGATGACCACACGGCAGACGAACGCCGACGCCGACTCTCCCTCCGCTGAGCTGCTGCGCGAGGCTCTCATCCAGCAGTTGCGTAAGCGAGGGTTCATCCACGGCGACCGGGTCGCCGACGCGTTCGCGGTGGTGGAGCGGCACGTGTTCGTTCCGGAAGGTACGCCGCTGGAGGCCACCTACAACGCGGACGACTCGGTGGCGACCAAGACGGATGAGCACGGCATGATCATCTCCTCGATCAGTGCCCCGTTCATCCAGGCCCGGATGATCGAACAGTCGGAGCTCGGGCCGGGAATGAGCGTGTTGGAAATCGGTTCGGGTGGCTGCAATGCCGCACTCCTCGCCGAGGTCGTCGGCCCGGAGGGGCGTGTGGTCAGCGTGGACATCGACCCGGAGGTGACCGACCGGGCCAGGGCCCTGCTGGAGGCGGCCGGGTACGGCGATCGGGTCACGGTCGTGCTGGCCGACGCCGAGCACGGTGTGCCCGCGTCCGGGCTGTTCGACCGGATCATCGTGACGGTGGGCGCGTGGGACCTCCCTCCGGCCTGGCTGGGACAGCTGGCCAAGGACGGAGTGATCGTCGTGCCGCTGCGGATGAACGGGATCACCCGCTCGATCGCGTTCCGGCGCGTAGGAGACCACCTGGTGAGCACATCCGCTGAAGTGTGCGGGTTCGTCGCGATGCAGGGTGATGGGGAACACTCCGAGCGGGTCTTCCGGCTTCCCGGCGCCCAAGGCTGCCATGTCAACCTCCGGTTCGACACCGGGGTGCCGGAGAATCCGAGCCTGCTTGACGGCGTACTCGCGACCGAGCGCGCCGCGGTGTGGTCCGGCGTCACGATCGAACACGGGGTTTCGTTCGCCGACCTGCACCTGTGGTTCGCCTGCTTCCTGCCCGGCTTCTGCAAGCTCGCCGTGGACGAGGGAACCGAGCTGGCCGAGGAGCGCGGGAAGTGGTTCCCCTTCGGTGTCGTGCGCGGTGACTCGTTCGCCTACCTGGCAATACGTCCGGCCCTGGAGAGTGCCGGAGTCGAGTTCGGGGCGCGCGCCTACGGAGCGCATGGTCAGGAGGCCGCGACCGCGATGGTCGAGCGGATCCAGGCGTGGGATCGGCGAGCCCGAAGCGGTCCGGCCCCCACGTTCGTCTTCTGGCCGTCCGGTAGCGACCTCACCCAGGTACCCGAAGGCGCGACGGTCCTGGACAAGACCCATGGTCTGGTCACGATCTCCTGGCCCGCGACGAGCTGAACAACGCGCGGGCCAGGATGCACCACACCCACCCCCTTCGACGAACGGCTACCCAGGGGCCATCCGGTCGAGGGCATGCCTGGTTTTGTCGGACGTTTGCGGCAGGCTACCCGCGACCGGCCGGAGTTGGATCTATAGAGGGACGCAGATGGCACGCATGCTCCGCAGCATCGACGAAGAGGTCTACGTGGAGTACGGGATGTTCGCCCTGGCGGGCACCGACCTCGAGGAGTGGAGCAGCCCGGAGGGCTACCACTTCGTGGCGGATGTCCGGATGGAGGCGTGGGACGGCGAGCCGCCGAGTCCCGAAGGTTCCTGGACACCGGTCGACCAGGTGACCTTCGTGGCGGACAGCGGTGTCGTTCACCTGTCCCTGATGATGGAGGAGCGTGGCCACGACTTCCTCATCGGGCCGCCGTGTTTCGAGTACGGCATGACGCTGCACTTCGAGCCGCTCACCGAGGACGGCGAGCCGGACGAGGAGATGGACGAGGACGCGGATGGCCCCGAGGAGCGGTGGCTGCTGCGTTTCTGGCCGATCCGTGACGCGTTCGATCCGCTGGTGCACTCGCTGGCCGCGTCGTACATCGTGCCGATGCCGAAAGAGTATGTTCCCTTGCCGCTCCCGCCTGAGCTGCTGCCTCCGCCGGTCAGGCCCCAGTCGGTGCCCGTGCCCCTGACGGTCGCCCAGGACTGGGTCTCGATGTGGGTCGATCCTTCCCGGCCGACCTTCGAGGAGTGGCTGAGCACGATGGAGGAGGGGCTTCGCGGGAAGGGCATGACGATCCACGAATGGCTGCGGGCGCAGGGCGTCGAGATCGAGGACGGGGCCGAGGTCA
Organism: Streptosporangium sp. NBC_01469; assembly: GCF_036227305.1. NCBI lineage: Bacteria > Bacillati > Actinomycetota > Actinomycetes > Streptosporangiales > Streptosporangiaceae > Streptosporangium > Streptosporangium sp. NBC_01469. The sequence continues at coordinate 701,254 of NZ_CP109465.1, forward strand.
CGCCGAAGAGCGTCGTCCGTCCTGAGGACCGCCCTGGCCGGTTCGCCGATCCCCTCGTCGACCGGTACTACGCGCGGCAGGAGGCCATCGGATTCCTGCCGCACCGTTTTCCCGACTGGGAACCGCACGAGCAGGAAGAGCGGCTGCGGGAGATGTCCGACGAGGAGCGCATCGCCGAGGAGTTGAATCCGGAGAACTCCCGGACTTTCTCCATGCCCTACGAGGGCAGGGGATTCCTGTCGCCGGGTCTCAGCTGCCGCCTCTGGCGGTGGGAGGACGACATCATCGGTGGAGAGCCGTTCGACGGCAGCCTCACCGTCGATCGGCAGGTGCACGTCCGCTATCCGCACAGTCGCCAGATCTTCGTCTCGGGCATCGTGACCGTGCTCCGCCCGGAGCGTTACAACGGACGCGCCGACCACTACGTGGTCAGGGACGCCGAACCACACGAGGCGGCCCGCGTCCTGTGCTCCGAGGCCACCTGGCAGGACCGGCCGGAAGGAGAGCCCGGCCGATAGTACGACCCGGAAACCGCGGGTCCACCACCGGGCGATCATGACGCGTCTCACGAGTTCGTCCGAACCGCCGCCATCCGGCTCGGACTTCGGGGGGCAGATGTGCGCGGCCTGTTCACGAGTTCGAGCGATGTGCCAGGACATGCCGAACCTGGAACCAACCGTACGAGTCGGGTCATGGCGGGCTGCAACGTCCCGAAAGGTGCCGGACACTAATCAAGGTGTCCGGCACCCTTCGGCTAGGAGACCCTGTGACACAGCGAGATCGCTTCGAAGCGGTCTATGACGCGCACTACCCGGCGATACATCAGTACGCCGCCCGCCGTACCCGCTCCCCCGACGACGTGGCCGACGTCATCTCCGAGACGTTTCTCACCGCCTGGCGGCGCATCGGCGACGTGCCCGAGGGCGAGCGGGCGCTGCTCTGGTTGTACGGTGTGGCCCGCCGCGTGCTGGCCAACCAACAACGCGGTACCTCACGCAGAGCCGTACTGGCCGACCGGCTCCGTGACGAGTTGATCGCCGACCGGCCGACCACACCGGTCGATCTGGAGTATGTCCGCGCCGCCTTCGACCAGTTGCCCGAGCGTGACCGCGAGGTCCTGGCACTCGCCTGCTGGGAGGGATTGACCAGCGAGCAGATCGCCAAAGTCATGGGGTGTACGGCTATCACCGCCCGGACCCGCCTGCACCGGGCGCGCAAACGGCTGGCGGCGGCGCTGAAATGGCAGCGGTCCTCAACGATCGTGATGGAGGAAGCATGAATGACGTCGACCGCCTGGTGAAAGCCATCGACCTCGCACCGTACGCGCCGGAGCAGGGGCGTGGCGCGCGCGAGCTGCGCGCGGCGATCATGGCGACTTCTCCTCCGCGCCGCCGGATGTCCTGGCTTGCCGGAGGCGGAACCTTCGGCCTGGGGCGGGCCCGTTGGCCCGTACTGGTCTCGGGGGTCGCCGCCCTGGCCGTGGCCGCCGCGATCGGTGTCGGCCTACCGGCGGGTGGTCCGGCCACCGAGTACGCCAACGCGGCCGTCTCCATCAAGAAGGCCACCGGCCATTTCAGCGTCACCATCACCGATCCGACGGCCGACTATCGGCGCTTCGAGGAGGCCTTCCGCGCGGTGGGGCTCAACGTCACGGTGAAGGTCATCCCGGTGGCGCCGGAGAGGGTGGGCACGCTGGACGGCCCGATCGTTCCCGAGGGCTTCAAAGGACCGGGAACCATCGGGGTACAGCACACGGAGCCCTGCTCATCCGCCTTCTGCGGCAAGGTCTGGATGCCCGCGGACCTCTCCCAGCGGGTCGTCTTCGGGGTGGGCCGCCCCGCCGCACCGGGCGAACCCTATGCCTCCGGCCCTGGTTACGACCCCTCGGGAGAGGAGGCCCTGGACGGCTACACCACGCACGGCAAGACGGTCGCGGAGGTACGCGCCGAGGTGCGACGACGCGGGCTGAAGGTGGGCTACCGCCTGCTGTGGATCCTTGCGGACACCGCCGAGCAGACCAGTTCCTTCGACCAGACCGTCCCCGCGGACCGGGTCGAGGACGACTGGATCGTCAACGGCTCCCGCGACCACAGCTCCGACACCGTCGATCTCTTCGTCATCCCCGGTCCCGGCGCCGGCCCCGCCCCCGATCCGCTGCGGGCCTCCACTCCTGAGTGGTACGCCGACCTCACCGACTGAGAACGCACCGGTAGGCACTGCTCACTCCCGGCCGGAACGCACCGTGTCGATGCCCCGCGGGTTCGCCCGTGGGGCATCGACAGAAGAAGGACAGTGACGATGAGACCTACTGCCTGGTCACGGCCGGTCAGGCGACCACGTACAGCGGTGTCGTCGAGGTCACGTTGCAGGAGAAGGTGCTGCGCGTCGTCCTGGGGCCACGGGCGCGGGAGGAACTGGGCTTCGACGACCCCGAGGGCGAAAGCGGCGGGGGCGGGCAGGGCGATCCTGATACCTTCCGGATTTCGCGGCCGGTGGGCGGACGCATCGCGGGCTCGTTGAACGTGCTCAGCGGGCGGGATCCGGGCCGCCGGGGAGGATAACCTCGGGTGACTTGCCACATTTGTCACGTTCATCATGTTCGCCACATTCACCACGTTCGCCACAGGAGAGCCACAGGAGAAGGGTGACCGAGGTCCGGTGGATCATCGCTTCGCCGGTCAAAGACCGGGGCTATAAGTTCTTTTGGCCTTGCTTGCACCGTTATGGGATGACCGAAAAATCGCGGCATCTTCCGTGATGCGAATACAACGTCATCGGGACCGATGGCTGACTCACCGGTGGGTAGCGTGGAAAGAGCGCCGCCGAGGCTCCCGAGACCCGGCTCGATGTCGCCTGAGCGCCGCGACGCATGGCCTCCCGATCGCATTCGGGAGCCGCAAAGTCCAGCGCCTCACCCCGCATCAGCGAAGGGTCGTCGTCATGCCCAATGCCTGGCAGATCAAACGCCGGCTGTCCGAGGCGGTCAACACCCATGATCTGCACCGAGTACTCGGGTTCTACAGCCCGGACGCCGTCCTCGTCTCACCGACGGGCATAGCGGAAGGACATGAGCAGATCGCCTGGGTCTACGAGCAGCTCTTCAAGGGTTTCCCTGACCTTCACCAGACGATCTGGATGGAGGTCCCCTGCGACGATCCCGTGGTCGCGGAATGGACGTTTACCGGCACCCACACGGGGTCCTTCCTTCTGCCTGACGGGCGCGAGGCGGAAGGGACCGAACGTCGCATCATCGTCCGCGGTTCATGCGTGTCCTACGTCGCCGACGACATGATCATTACGCACCGGGAGTACTTCGATCAGCTGGAGATGTACAGCCAGCTCGGCTTCGGCCTGGCCAGGCTCGATCTCCACGCCGCGTAGGTCAGACGCTCACCCTGGAGCGGTAGGCGTCACCGATCCGGAGATGCGCGCCGGGCGGGCGCCGCCACCCGGCTTCGGGTCCTGGAAGGGGGACAGCGGCCGGTCCACCGTGTGGACCGGCCGCTGTCTCGACGAGAGACGAGAACAGACCTCGCCTGGCTCAGGACGAGCGAGACATCAGGCGCCGTAGAACCACTTCGACGTCCAGATCCTGATCCACTCGCCCGGCGGGTAGACGCGGCCGTTGGTGACGATCCAGCGGGTGTTGGATCGCACGCAGTCGACGTCGGGCCAGTGCGGGGATCCGTAGGCGTTGGAGTTCTGCCCGCTGGGCAGGTCGCGGTAGGGGCCCTTCGCGCCGCAGTAGAAATGGCTGCTGGCGTCCCGGCTCAGTTGCAGCGTGGAGCCTGTGCGGTTGTAGGCGATCCCGCAGGGATTGGTGATGCCGCCGCATGAGGTTCCCAGCGTACCGACCTCTCCATCGCGGGGTTCGTCGGTCATCACCAGTGCGTCCTTCGGCGGCACCGGGTCGGCGTGGGCGCTCGGCGTTCCCGTGAGCATCAGAAGCAACGCCGTGCCCCCCAATACGGCGGCTCCCGCCCGCGTACGTGCTGCGAACATGCTTTTCCTTTCGTGAAATTGTTTTTCCCGCATGCCGTTTCGGTCCCCACCGAATGGCAACTGTCAGCGCGTTGGTCCCCCTGAGATTCAGCGCTGACAGGAACATCGTTCGGCATAGGATGGGGTTCTGTGAACCTGGAAGATTCCAGGGTGCTGTGAGGGCGGGATGGATGCGGACGATCCTCTTGCAAGCCGATGGCTCCGACACCGAACCGGCCGTCGTCGAACTTTCTCCAGGCCACGAGGTCATTTTTGGTCGCGGAACGTCGAACGCCCCGGTCGACTTCCTGCTGGACCATCCGGGAATATCCCGGCGGGCCGGGATCATCCAGGCCGTGGAGGATTACTGGCTGCTCACCAATCTCAGCCACGACTCCACCCTGGTCGTGGAGAATCCCGAAGGTGGAGGGGAGTTCCTCAAGGTAGCTCCGCGGCGGGCGGCGGCGCCCGTGCCGTTCGAGTTCGCCCGCGTGGTGCTCCCGGTGGCGGGCGGCGCCTGTTCGTTCCTGGTGTTCGCCTCACAGCACAGCTTCATCGACCCCGACGCGCCCGAGACCTCGGCGGTCGGCGAGCCGACGGTCTCCGGCTTTCCCCTCGACGAGACCGCGAAATACTTCCTCGTGCTGATCGCGCTCTGCGAGCCGCGCCTCCGTGACTGCGCGTCCTCGGTCATCCCGACGGTGCCGGAGGTGCTGGAGCGGCTGCGTGAGGTTCCCGGCTGCGCGGGACTGACCCGGGCCGCGGTCAACTTCCACATCGACTATCTGGCACGTACGAAATTGCGCGTCAAACCGTCGTCCGGTTCACGCAAGGCCGACTGGCAACGCGCCGCGCTGGTCTCCGTCGCGCTGCGCTTCGACCTGGTGCGGGAGGAGCACCTGAAACGGCTGGGCACCTGATCACGGCCGACATCCGGCCCGGCCTCCCACGTGATCATGGCTGGTACTCGGCCCGGCCTCCCATCTGATCACGGCTGGTATTCGGCCCGGTGCTTCCGCACCCGTTCGACGAACGCCCGGAAACGTTCGGGAACCCCGTTCTCCTGGCGGATCACCTCGTCGGAGGAGCGGAACGCCGCGGCTCCCAGCAGGCCGGGATCTCCGGGCACCCTGGCCAGCAGGGGTAGCCGTACGCACAGATAGCGGCCGACGGCGGGGATGCTGTCCTCGGGTGACAGGGGCGGGGTGGGGACGACGCCGCGGCGGTCGGCGGGCAGGTAGTACTGCAGCACCGACGGCGTCCAGCGCGCGAGGCCGTACTCGTTCTTGGCCGCGTCGAACAGCTTCGCGTCGAAGTTGCTCTCCGCCTTCAGTATTCCGGCGACCAGTGCCGGGCTCAGCCCAGGCTCGCCGCACATCGTGCCGGCTTCGACGATCAGCGCGCGATACTCCCGGGGGATGTCGGAGTCGGAGCGCAACCAACGCCCGAACGGGTCGGCCAGGGATGGGGCGACCATCCCGGCCCCCGAGGCGCCGGCGAGCACCAGAAGGGCCGCGGCCAGCGCCCCCGCCATCCGGGTGCCCGTTCGCCGGGGCGAGGCTCCGACGGTGCCGGCCAGCATCCGCGCCCGGTAGAGCTGGCGGGCCGCGGTGGGCCGGACCCTCGCGTCGGGGGTCAGGCAGTCACCCACCCAGGAACGCCAGGCCTCGGGAAGCGAGACCGGAAGCGTCAGAGGGCGCTCGCCGGCCGCGTACTCGGCGGCGGCGACGTAACGTGCGCGAGCGGTCGAGGCACTGAAGGGGAGATGGCCGGTGAGCAGTTGGCACGCCGTCACGCCCAGCGCCCAGACGTCGGCCGAGAATCGCACGGCGTGCCCCCGTTCGCTCACGGGTTCGCCCCAGCGCTCGGGGGGCACGTGGTCCGCGGAGCCCACCGGGGGGAGATAACCGTGAGTCCCGTCCATCTCGGTGGTCAGGCCGAAGTCGGCGAGGCGTACCGAGCCGTCGGCCATCATGAGCACGTTATTGGGCTTGAGATCTCCATGCACCCATCTCTCGGCGTGCATGTACGCTATTCCCTCGCAGATCTCGGCGATCAGTCTTGGCGCGTCGGGAACGGGAGCCCCCGCTCGAATCAGATCGGCCAGCGACCGTTCCGCCAGGTCCATGACCAGAACGCACGCGCCGTCGAGTTCGGGATTTCCGGCGTCGTCGACGACGAGCGTTTCGCGTAGCCGGATCAGCCGGGAATGCTGGAGCCTGCTGTGCAGGCGTATTTCCCGCTGCGTCATCTCCCTGAGATATTTCAACTGCCGCCGGGTGACCGTGCCCGTGGGCAGAAACTTCAACGCCGAGCGCGTCGCCCCCTCACCGTCTCGAACTCCCAGGTAGACACTCGCCCAGCTCCCCGTGGCGATGGGCCTGCCGACCCGCCAGTCACCGACTCGATACCCTCGGGGAACACTGACCGCCCATCCCTCGGTGTTCACCAGCCTCCTGCCTTCCCGACGTTTTCCGGCCGAGATCATCAGAGCACGATTTCTGAGATTATTCATCACGACCGGCACGGGTGTGCGAAGCCGGAAAAGTTCCGGCCCGTTTCCGGCGGAATCTCGGATGACCGGGTTCGGAACCGCGAGAACGACACCTCGCCGTATCAGGTGGTCGGCGGCAGGGAGGCATCCCATTTATTGGAAAATCCTCCGGCCGCCGAGCTTTTCACTTCCTACCCCTCCGGACATTCGACGGCGCCGATATCGCCGCGCCGGGAATCGGTTCTAGAGGGTACGGGCCGGGCCTATGCCGTTCAGCACCGTGGTGAGCAGGTCCTCGACGAAGCCGGAGGGGATCTCCAGCGCGGTCGCCGCGCCGCCGCGGAGCAGGTGGGGCAGGACCAGCTCGTGACAGGCGCCGATGATCATCGTGGCGGCGGCCTCGGCGTTGGCGTCCGGGGCCAGACGGCCGAGATCCCGCTCGGCACGCAGGTATACGGCCAGGTCCGCGCGTAGTCCCCGGCCGCCCGCCATCGGGTTGGGCAGGTTCGCGAACCGGATGAGAACCTCGGGCTGGGCGAGCAGGCCCGCGAAGGAGGGCAGGATCGCGGCGTGCAGCGCCAGCCCCCGGGTGAGGTAGACGCGCAGGTTGTCCTCGACCGTACCGCTCCCGGCACGGATGGGCAGCTCGCCCAGCTCGCGCTCGACGGTCTGGACGTGGGCGTGCAGGGCGAGCGCGAGCAACTCTTCCTTGCCCGCGAAGTGGTTGTACAGCACGCCGTCGGCGACCCTGGCCTCGCGGGCGATGTCGCGTACGGTGAGCCCGGCGGTGCCGCGCTGGGCCATGAGGCGTTCGGCGGCGGCGATCAGGTGCTCGCGCAGGCTCCGGTCGCCCTCACCGTCACGCAGGGCGGCTGCTTTTCTCGGTGACATCACATCGCATCGTAGTGACCATCGGAGCCCGGCCGCCGTCGCCGCGAGGATCGCGAACCGGTGAACGACCGGCCCCCGGCGGGCGGATCGGGCGAGCCGTTCAGGGGCGGGGTGGGTGAAGCGGTCCGGGTCGGGGTGAGTGAAGCAGTCCGGGGCGGGGTGAGTGGACCGGCCAGGGACGGGTGACGGACCGTCGAAGACGGACGGCCGGAAGCCAGGACCGGAGTAGACGGACCCGGTCAGGGTCGGGTGACGGACCGCCGAAGGTCAGGGGCGGGTCGCGGTGGTCAGCCAGGCGGCGCCGCGCAGCCGTACGGCGCCGGGCTCCTCGTAGGGCCGCAGCGCCACCGTGAGCGCGTCGAGGGCGCGGGCCGCGGTGACCTTGTCGACCTGGTCGAGGATGAAGCGGACGGGCCCCCACGCTCCGAGGAAACCGGCCGCGTCGGCGGCGTCCCGGCCCCACACCTGGGGCGCCTCGACAGGCGTGGAGGTCACCTTCTCGAAGCCCGCGCCGGTGAGCACCTCGCGGACGCGGACCGGGTCGGCCAGCGACTCCGGTCCGGGAGTGCCGGGCCCGGCCGGGGCGGGGCTCGGCGGCAGGTGCTCCGCCATCGCCGCGAAGACGGCGCCCAGGTCGTTCTCCTCCATCCCCCGCAGGGACAGGATCACCAGGCGCCCGCCCGGTCGCAGCGCGCGGCCGATGTTGGCGAACGCGGCGACCGGATCGGCGAAGAACATGATCCCGAACCGGCTCACGACCACGTCGAAGCGCGAGGCCGGGAAGGGGTGGACCTGGGCGTCGCCCTCCTCGAAGGTGACGTTGACGACCCCCTCGTCGGCCGCACCGGCACGCGCCCGTCGCAGCATCGGCGCCGACAGGTCGATCCCGGTCGCGTCTCCGAGTCGCGCCCGCCGGGCGGCCAGCCGTGTCAGCTGCCCGTTGCCGCACCCGACGTCGAGTACGCGGTCCCGGTCGCCGATGTCGGCCGCCGCGAGCAGGTAGTCGTTGAACCCGCTGTTCACGGCGTCATACCGGGCCTGGTGATCGGCCCAGTGGGTGCCCTCGTAACCGTTCCACGCCTCCGCCTGCTCGGTGTTGACGATGGAAAGCATCGAATTCCTCCCGTGGTGGCATCCGGGTGCCACCGGGCGGCTTCACCGGCTCCGGGCGACGACACCCTCATGATGAACAATCGTTCATGAACGCTCGTTCATCATGAGGGTGTCGGATGGGAGGTGTCAACGGCTGGGCGGAGACCGGGTACCGGCCGACGGGTCGGAAACCACCTTGGCGAGGACAGCTACACCGGGCCCCCGCTATGTCACCGAAGAACCCCTCGACGGCTACAGGAAGGTGATCCGCGGTGCCTGCGTGGCCCGTACGGCGACCCTGAGAGGAGAGTTTCGACTCTGGTGAAGACCGATGCGCTGGAGGTTTTCGGGTTTTCGTGATGCCGGACGACGATGGAGGGCGCGCGAATCGTTGCGTTCAGCTCTGTCGTTTCAGAGTTCCGATGAACGCGTTTATTTTTACGGCAAGAATATCCGTGTCCGCCTGGATACCGATCGTTTCATGGTCGGCGATCCGGACTTTCATCGTCAGGTCCGACAGACACAAGTCCCCTGCTTGGAGGTTGTCCGAGGTCTCTGTGCTGCTCTCCTTCAGCATGATCTGCCCATCCTCGACCTCGGACAGTTCCCATGAATGCGAGCAGCCGGTCTTCTGACCGCTGGAATCGACCCAGTCAACGGCACGTTGTTCCGCGACGACGTCCCCGACCTTGCCTCGTTTTATGATTATCTCGTCGATCCCCTTCTCTCCCCCGGAGGTGGGAAGTTTCATTTCTACCTGGCCTTTCCAGGTGCCGATATAGTCCTCCGGGATGTTCTTGCCACTGGTGGTGATCGACGAAGAGCCATCGTCCAAAGGTTTGTCATCCGGAGGTTTGCCATCCGAAATGAAAAGGGAGATTATGGCCACTAGAAGGGCCAGCACCCCGGTGATGGCGGCGATGACGCCTGCCCGCTCCCCCGTGTTCTGACCGAAGAACCGAGGCCACGACATGCGCTTCCCGCCCTTGCCGGGGCCGGGCGGTGAAGGGTCGCTCGTCGCTTCGCCACCGATCACGGGTTTCTGAGTTTCAGGCCCGGAAGAGCTCGCGGCCGAACCAGGCCCGCGATCAGGTGCGTCCGCTTCGGCCCGGTGATCGTGGCCCTCCGGGCGATTGGCGGTTTCCCCGGCAAGGGGGGTGGGACTCTGCGACTCAGGCTTATCGTGACCCGCTTGGCCGGTCGGCGCCCGCAGGTCGTCTTCGAATCGTGACATCTCCGATTACCGGTCGTCGAGGGTCGCCGTACCAGAAATTCGCATCGGTCATTTTCTCAAGCCGGTCAAAAATAATCAAGAGCACGACCGGATCCGAGCAGCTCACCGGATCGAAACCTGTGAGACTCTCTGATATCGGCTGTTGGATTTGCGGTTGAGTTCTCGCGGGGGCCACGGTTCTGCGCCGCCTGCGCGAGCGCGGCTTGGGGCATGAGGTTCGGCTCGGCGCCACCGCCGGTTCTCGTATCGATGCCGTCGATACCTTCGTTACCTCGTGCGGGTGCCGAGAAAACCGGCTCAAGCGGTGCGCGGACGTTGAGGACCGGCCATTCGTCCTTCGTCGATGCGGATCCGCCAGGCGGATCGGGATGCCTTCCGGGGTGACTCCGTAGCCGGTGGGTCGCCGTGTCACCACCTTCGCTCAGTCGAATCGGATGTGCTTGACACCCGTCCACGCACGCCGCAGGCGGCCTCGTAGCGCGCTGTCCGTGTTCGGGGCGAGCGTCAGCCCGGACGAGGCGGCGATGTGGTCGGCGACCCCCGAAATCGTGAGGCGGTCGGTCCACACGTGCTCGGCGAACTCCGCCTCGCGCAATCGCTCCAAGCACAGGTCGACTTTGGAGACGGCGAAGCTCTCCAGGCGCAGGGCGGCGCTCTTGCCGGCCACGAACTGCGCGACATGCCCGAAGCCGCGCTCGCGCAGGCGGCGCAGCACCGTCTCCCGGCCGGCCAGTAGCGCGAAGTGCCTGACGTCGTGGCCGCGTTCCCGCAGCCGGCCGACGGTCTCCTGGAAGTACGCGGACTCCACGACCGTCATCGGTGCGATCACCGTGCCGTCGTGCTTGGTGAGAGCCAGGTCCAGCACCTCGTACACGCCCTGCCGCCATGCCGGAAGGTTCTGGAAGTCCTCGCGCAGCGGCGGCGGCATCATCCGGTGCAGGCCGAAGCCGACGTGTTCGGGGTCGCAGACGACACTTCCCGGCAGCCGTCGCCGGAGCTCGTACGCGGTCTGCGTCTTGCCTCCGCCGAAGGGGCCGTTGATCCACAGAAGCATGCGCCGAGCCTACGGGCCCACGAGTTCGGCCCGCGCGGCATCACCGCCAACACGTTCGCCCCCGGCCCGGTGGCCACCGACTTCGGCGGGGGAAGTGTCCGCGACAACGCGCGGCTTCGCGCCGTACTGAACGGCCAGACGGCCCTGGACCGGGGGTTCTAGCCGCTGCCGTACGGGCGGGTGAGGATCTCCAGGAAGTGCCCGTCGGGATCCAGGAAGTAGACGCCGCGCCCGCCGTCACGGCGGTTGATCTCTCCCTGCCGCTCGCGGGCCGGGTCGGCGTAGTAGGTGATCCCGGCCCGCTGAATCCGCTGGAAGATGACGTCGAAGTCGTCCTCGGACACCAGGAACGCGTAGTGCTGGGAGACGATCTCGTCCCGGTCGCTGTCCGCGAAGTCCAGGGTGACGCCGTTGACGGTGGTGACGGGGAGGAACGGGCCGAAGGGCGCTCCGACCTCCAGGCCGAGCATCTCGGCCATGAACTCGGCGGAGACCCGCTTGTCGCGGGCCATGACGATGGTGTGGTTCAGTTCGACGGACACGATCGGATTCCCCCAGCCTTCCCGGGCCTCTCACGAGCGAGATCCCAGGTCCTCGTACGTCCCGCCCGGGTGATGACGGCGTTTGGTACCGGAACGCGATGATAGGCAGCCCTCGCCGTCACCGCCACAGCGAACCCGGCGACGAGCCGGAACCGAGGAACCCGCGCGAGGAGATCGTTGATCATGCTTTACCGGATCGGCGCGTGCGGCTTCAGCCCGGCGTCAGCACTTCGTCCCCGCCGCGGGCAGTACGCGGTCGGTGAGGTAGCGGTCGATGTGGTCACGGGCGCAGGGGTTGGAGGCGTGGAGCGTGTGGCCGGGACCCTCGTGCCGGACAGTGACGCTGCCCGGTACCTGCTTGAGCACCCGCTCCACGGCGTCGGACTCGCCCCAGGCACCCGCGCCGAGCATGGGTGGCAGGCCCTTCGGCAGCGGGGCGGGCGGGTTGGTCACCCGCACCGGCCAGCCGACGCAGCCGAGGGTCCCGGTCGCCAGGGTGTTGGCGGTGCCCGTGTTGGGCGCGATCTCGCGCAGCCGGGCGATCGTCGCGTCCAGCTCGGCGCGGCCGGCGGGACGGGGCCAGTCGACGCATTCGGTGACGCCGGTCGCCTGGTCGGGGTAGCGGGCGCCGCGCGCGGGGACGAAGCCGGAGGCGTCACCGCCGATGGCCGCGCGGATGTCCCTCGCCAGCTTCGGCCACGCCTCGGCGCCCTGCCTGGCGGAGCTCACCGCGAAGGCCTGCAGGTCGCGTCCGTCGTACGCGATGCCGGCCTGCCTGGCGGGGATCGGCGCGCGATCGGCCCTGGCGACCAGCTTGCGCCACTTCGCGGGTACGACGTCCCGGCATTTCCCCGAGGCGCACCAGTCGAAGAAGCGGCCGATGGCCTCCTCGTTGCTCCCGGCCATCTTCTCCAGCTCGCCGACCCAGTCGGCGGTGCTGTGGTTCCACGTGCCGTCGAGCACCATCGTGCGCACCTGGCCGGGGAAGAGCCTGGCGTACGCCTGCCCGTAGAACCCGGCGTAGGAGGCGCCGTAGAAGTTGAGCTTGGCGTCGCCGAGCGCCTTCCTGATCGCCTCCATGTCCCTGGCGTTGTCGGCCGAGCTCATGTTGGCGAAGAACTCGGGGTCCTTGTTGCGGCAGGCCTCGGCGTAGCCGCGGTTGGTGTCGGAGAGCCGCCCGAAGTCGGCGTCGTCCTCGGGGAACTCGGGCAGCGGTACGCGTGTCCAGGTGCACGGCAGGCCCGTGCTCAGGCCGCCGAACTGCTCGCCGTAACCCCGCGTGTCCCACGTGACGATGTCCATGCGCTCGCGGAGCTTGGCCCACTGGTTCCCGGACTGGGTGATGGCGATCCCCGGCCCGCCCGGCCCGCCGTAGGCGATCAGGACGGAGCCCTCGGAGGTTCCGGTGGCCTTCAGGCGGCCCAGCTTCAGTGTGATCTCGCGGCCGGCGGCCTGCTGCCGGTCGACGGGGACCCGCAGGTCGGCGCACTCCATCCCGATCTTGTCACCCGGGCAGGTGCTCCAGTCGAGGGGATCGGCCTGTGGTGCCTGCGCGCCCGAGCCCAGGAGGGTCAGGGCGATGGCGATTGATTTCAGCATGACGGCCACGATCTCCGAACGACCACCCCGGCCACATCGGATCCCGGTCTGATTCCGGAGACGGCGAATCAGACCGGGGGATGTCATCCCACGACGATCACGACCGCCATGCGAGCGTCCAAGGCCACGGTGACCTCCCGGTCCAGGGCCTGTGCGGACAGACAGATCCTCCGACGTCCGAAGCCCGTCCTCGTCACCCCTCCCCTGCCGATACGGGATTCCGCATCGACAATTTAGCGAAGTAGGTATTAAAGTATGCCTTCATCATGAAGGACGTACATAAATCACCGACAGAGTTCGACCGGGATCCCGGCGGCTCCCTCTTCGATCCTGGGGCGAGGGCGGCGATGGCCCGGTTCACCGCCGGAGACGACACCCTCGCTCTTGAGGCGGCGACCGCCGTCCGCACCGCCTTCCACGCCGTCGAGCGCATCCGCGCCCACGGAGCTCAGGGCCGCGGGCTGAGCTCGGGGGCGCTTGACATCCTGATGCGGCTGAGCGCCTCGACCGACGACGGAGTCAGCATCGGCGACCTGGCCCAGTCGGCCGGAGTGAGCTCCCGCAACGTCACCGGGCTGGTCGACACCCTCGAACGCGACAGGCTGGTGCGGCGGGTCCCCGATCGTCACGACCGGCGCTCCGTCCTGGCCCAGATCACCCCCGCGGGACAGGCGTGGATCGAATCCTTCCGCCGACCGACACAGGCCGCGATGGCGGCGATCTTCCGCGACTTCACGCCCGACGAGCTGACCCAGCTGCGGCACCTGTGCCTGCGCCTCGCCGAGAACCAGCACCGGCTCTCCCGGCACCTGAGCCAGAACGACGGCACGGACGACACCCGGCCGTGAGCCGAGCAGACAGGAGAGCGGGAAATGGCTTCCATCCGTACAGAAGTCGTGATCAACTCCAGCCCGGAGCGAGTGTGGGCGGCGATACGCGACGTGGGCGCGGTGCACCGGCGTCTCCTGCCGGACCGCGTCGCCGACACCCACATCGAGGGCGACGTCAGGATTCTCGTCTTTCCCAACGGGAAGGTCATCCGCGAGCTGATCGTCGATGTCGACGACACGACTCGCCGATTCGCCTACGCGGTGGTCGAAGGCGCGCAACCGGCCATCACGCACCACCACGCCTCGTTCCAGGTCTTCCCTGAAGAGTCCGGCCACAGCCGACTTGTCTGGATAACCGATGTGCTGCCGGACGCGCTCGCGGCGGAGATCCGCGCGCGCGTCGAACGGGGGGCGGCGGACATGAAACGAACGCTGGAGGAAGCGGAGGAAGCGGAGGGAGCGGAGGAAGCGGAGGAAGCGGAGGAAGCGGAGGAAGCGGAGGGAGCGGAGGGAGCGGCCGCGGGTTAGGTCACGCCGAACGCAGATCGCCGTCGAAGACCCTGTCCGGGAAGGGATCACCCCTCGCGCCGCACGACGGGCGGATCGGGATCACTCCCCGTCCCGGACGACGGGCGGATCAGGATCACCCCTCGTATCAAACGGCGGGCGGATCAGGATCACCCTTCGTACCCGATGACGGACAGATCGGGATCGCCTCTCGCGTCACCGGCGTCGAAAGCCGATGATGAACGGGTGTCCGCTCCCTCCGCCCCGCGCACGACCGCCCCGGCCGCCCCCTTCGCCGGGCGGCCCGTCGGCGCGGTCGCGCTGGCCACGCTCGCCGTGCTGCTGGTCGCGAGCCCGCGCTACGGCTACCACCGGGACGAGCTGTACTTCCGGATGCTGGGTGAGCGGCCCTCCCTCGGATACTTCGACACCCCGCCGCTGACCCCGCTGATCGCGCGGGCCTCGGTCGCCGTGTTCGGCGACACCGTGGTCGCCCTGCGCGTCGTTCCCGCCCTGATCGCGTCGCTCGTCGTCGTCCTGGTCGCCCTCCTGGCCCGGGAACTCGGCGGCGACCGGAGGGCGCAGATCGTCGCCGCGGCGGGAATCGCCACCACGACCCTGCTCTTGATCGGCGGCCACTCCCTGCTCACCCTCGGGGTCGACCTGCCGCTCTGGGTCGCGGCGGCGCTGTTCGCCGTACGGGCGCTGCGGGGCGACGGCCGCTGGTGGCTCGCGCTGGGCGCCGTCGCGGGGGTGGCGACGTACAACCGGCAGCTGATCGTGTTGTTCCTGGTCAGCCTGGGCGTGGGCGTGCTGGCGGCGGGGCCGCGCGACGTGCTGCGGGACCGCAGGCTCTGGCTCGGCGCGCTGCTGGCCCTCGTGGTCGCCGCGCCCAACCTGGTCTACCAGGCGACCCACGGCTGGCCGCAGCTGGTGATGGCCGGGGCACTGGAGGCGGACGAGGGCGCCGACAACCGCCTCGCCTTCGTACCGCTGCAGATCCTGCTGCTCGGCCCGCCCCAGGCGGCCCTCCAGGCGGTCGGTGCCGTACGGCTGTGGCGGGAACCCCGCCTGCGCTGCCTCGCCCTGGCCTACCCGCTGGCCTGCGCGCTGACGCTCTACTCCGGCGGGCGCCCCGACTACGTGGCGGGCCTGCTCGTGCTGCTCTTCGCGGCGGGGTGCGGCCCGGTCAGCCGGTGGATGTCGGGTACGGGACGGCGTGCGCTGGTCGTCGGCGCCCTGGCGGTCAACGCGGTCGTCTCCGTCGTCGTCGCGCTACCGGTGATCCCTCCCTCGGCCCTGGAGGGCACCCCGGTCGCCGGGATCAACGAGGTGGCGCGCGAGTCGATCGGCTGGCCGGAGTTCGCCGCGCGCGTCGCGGCGGTGGTCGGCGGGCTGACGCCCCAGGAGCGCGCACGGACCGTACTCCTCACCGACAACTACGGCGAGGCCGGGGCGCTGGACCGCTACGCCGGGGAGTATGGCCTGCCCGAGGTCCACAGCGGGCACAACGAGCTCTACTGGCGCGGGCCGCCGTCCCCGTCCGCGCGGATCGCCGTGGTCGTGACCGACTCCCCCGGCGGCTACGCCCACGCGTTCACCGCCTGCGAGGAACGCGGCAGGATCGACAACGGCGTCGGCCTGTCCAACGAGGAGCAGAACCTGCCCATCCTTGTCTGCCGCGACCCCCTGCGCCCCTGGTCACAGCTCTGGCCAGAGATGCGGCACCACAGCTGACATTCCGCCGCCCGCAAGGTCGGCGTCCCGTTCGGCCCCTTCATCTGGAGGTCCGAGGCTCGTCACTCCGGTTGGTCGCTCCGGTTGGTCGCTGAAACTCACGCCTCCCGGTCGGCGAAGGCGAGACCGCGTTCGGCGAGGGCATCGCGCAGCAGGCGGATGGCCTTGGGACCAACGCCGTGCAGCCGCAGGAGCTCCCGCTCGGTCATGGAGGCCACCTGGGCGAGCGTCGTGTAACCGGCCGCGGACAGGGCCCCACGCGCAGGACGTCCGATGTTGGCGGGGATGTCGGTGGGGGCGTCGTCCTGGTCGCGGGTCGTCATGATGCCTCCTTGCGGAACGGGTGGTCGGTCGCCCGGCGTCACGGGGAACACCTCGCCGTGAGGGACCCCGCCTCGCGGGGACCCCACGCCGCAGGCACCCCACGACGCCGGTTTCCCGCGCCGCGGGCACACCACGCCGCAGGCACACCGCGTCGCGGGGAACACCGCGTCGCGGTGCCGCAAGTCTGGCATTCCCCTACGACGAAAACGGCGAGACGCATGCGCTGAACGTCATGATCATCTGGTTGAACGGGACGCTCGGTGCCGGCATCTCGCCGACGCCGGCCGCGCGGACCATCGCGGCCAAGGTCGGCGTGGAGCCCACGGACATCGGGTGACCACGAACATCAGGTGACCACGAGCACCGGGTGAGCTGGGGTAAGCCGATGCCCACCGGGGCCGGGTGTGTCAGATCTCCTTGAGGAACCCGGCGTCGACGGCGAAGTCGGCGCCGGTGGTGCTCGCCGAGCGCGGCGAGACGAGCAGGGCGATCACGTCGGCGATCTCCTGCGGCTCGACGAGGCGGCCGGTGGTCAGCTTCATCATCTCCACCGCGACACTGTTCATCACAGTGTCACGGTCGGTCCCCGCCTGCGCGGCGATGATGTCGGCCGCGCCGCCCTCCTCGGTCCACCACGCCGTCCGCACGGGTCCCGGAGACACGGTGTTCACCCGGATGCCCTGCGGCGCGAACTCCTCCGACAGCGCCTTGGTGAGATTGTTCAGACCCGCCTTGGCGGCGTTGTAGTCGACGTTCATGGGGGCCGGAAGCCGGGCGCCGCCCGAGGACACGTTGACGATCGAGCCACCGCCCCGCTGGAGCATCACCGGGACGGCGGCACGGACGGCCCGTACGACCGAGAACAGGTTGAACTCGAACATCGCCCGCCAGTCGTCGTCGTTGGGGGCCAGGAACGAGAAGCGCGGCAGGGCCACACCGGGCGGCGGGCCACCGGCGTTGTTCACCAGGATGTCCAGGCCGCCGAACACCTCCACGGCCCGCGCCACGATCTGGCCCGGCGCCTCGGGGTCGGTCAGGTCGGCCGGTACGTGGAGAAGGTCGGCGCCACCGAGCGCCTCCAACTCCGGGGTGCTCTTGCGCGAGGCGGCCACGACGCGGGCCCCCTCGTCGAGCAGGGTACGGGTGACGGCCAGGCCGATGCCCTTGGAGGCGCCGGTGACGACCGCGACACGGCCGGAAAGCTGCAGGTCCATGGAATTGCCCTTTCGTCGTCGGGCCCCGTATGGCGGGAGGGGCCCTGCACGTGGGCAAAGCTATGGCGGGCGTGCGACTTCGGGCTGGCGAGATTCAGACCGGCAATTCACGCGGGATTCGGACCGGCAATTCACACCGGATTCAGACTGACGACTCACGCGGGATCCGGACCGGCGACTCACACCGGTCACACCGGATTCGGATCGGCGCCGCACGCAGGATCCGGACCTCTCATCCGGCGTGGGCGCTCCGGCGACCGTCCGGCTGCTGGCCGTCCGGGCGCCCGCCGGGTACTCGCGCCCGGCGGGCGGAGCGCCGCGGCGGGGGTTTCCCGCCGCGGCGCGTGCCGGTCCTGCCGGGCAGGACCCGTCAGCTGGCATAGGCCTCCAGTTCGAAGACGCGGGCCGCGGCATCGCTGTCGCTGGTCGGGGTGAGGACGTTGAGCCGGACGTACCGGGCGGTGACGGGTGTGAAGGTATGGGTGGTGACGTTGGCGGTGTTGCCCCGGGCGCTCACGACGTTCGTCCAGGTGGTGCCGTTGGTACTGACCTGGAGGTCGAAGTCGCGGGTGTTCCAGCTCGCCTTCTCACCACCCGCACCGGAGTGGCGCACCACGAACCGTCCCACCTGCGTGTTCGACTGCAGGTCGACCTGGAGCCACTTGTTGGCGCCCAGCGCGCACCACTTGTCGGAGTTGCCGGCCGTCCAGCTGCCGTTGACGGCCTTGGCGGGAGCCTCGGCGGCCGCGCACTGGTTGCTGGCGGTGGCCGGCTTGTTCAGCGCGAGGTTGGTGACCGGCGGCGTCGTCTGGGGAACGTAGAGACGGATGTCCGTCAGGCTCGCGCTGCCCTCGTAGACGTTGGTGTAGAGGTCGCCGATCACGAAGTAGTCGGGATACTGGGAGCCGGCCGGCCACTGGTTCGGCCAGGACGCGCTGCCGTTCACGTCGTTCTGGACGAGGGTGGCGTTGTAGCGGCCGTCGTACTCGCCGGGCTTGACGTTGTAGTGCCAGATCGGCGCGTTGTTCACGATGAAGGGGCGGTGGAAGCGGATCGTCTTCTGCCCGACCCGGGCGAAGTTGCCGCTGGCCTCGAGGACGTAGCCGGTGGCGTCGCGCTCGATGGCGAAGGTGTAGGACTGGTTCGGCATCAGCTCGGGCTGGATCTCGGCCGCCGACGACAGCTGCTGCTCGGCCACACCGCCGGAGCAGTTCGTCATGAACCACTGGGAGTTGCCCGCGAGACCGCCCTGACCGGGGGTCCAGTTGGGCAGGCCGCTGATCCACATGTTGACCGTGTTGAAGTTGCCGTCGCGGTAGTTGTAGTACTGGTTGGTGTTGGAGTTGCAGACCCGCCCGCCGGTGCCGCTGCCGACCCGGTCGGGGTGCTGGGAGAAGGAGTCCATCAGCACCTTGCGGCGGTAGTGCCAGAAGTGGTTGTTCCTCGGGGCGGGGTTGGCGAAGTCCACGATCGACATGAAGTGGAAGCCGTTGTAGCCGTACGGGCCCGACCGCACGTCCTGCCACTCGCAGTAGGGCGCGGCGGCGTTACCGCTCCAGCCGGGGCTCCTGGAACCCTCGCCCCAGGGGTGCTGGGTCTTGCATCCCTGGGTGCTGTAACCGTTGACCTTGCCGTTGTACTCGATCGAGCCGTTCCGCTTGCCACCGAAGTCGATGGTCTTGAGCTTGTACTCGACGCGATACTGGTCGGGCAGCTTGTTGGTGGGCCGGAAGATCGCCCCGCCGGTGTGGTCGGGCACGTTCAGCACCGCCGCGGGCGCGCCGCCCACCGTCGCGGTGGTGATCGACGGCGGCGACTCGATGACGCCGTCCTTGTTCCAGTCGCGGGCGGAGAGCGAAGCCGTCAGCCAGCCGCCCTGGCCGACCGGGAACTCCTTGCGGTAGGTGGCGAAGGAGTTGAACGCGGTGGTCCAGGCCGGCCCGTAGTCGTTGCGGTACCACTGGCCGGAGTCATCCATGATCGTGTCGAACGGGGTGGTGTAGTTCTCCCTGACCCACGGCGCGTTGCCCGTGTTGATGGGGGCCGAGAAGTTCTCGGAGTGCAGCAGGGTCCAGTCGACGGCGGCGGCGCTGCTCGCCGCGCCCGCCTTGCTCTCCGCGCCCGCCTTGGCCTGCGCGCTCGGCGTGCCCGACGTGCCCGACTTACCTGACGTACTCGGGCTGCTCGGAGTGCTCGGAGTGCTCGGGCTGCTCGGGCTGGGAGTACCGGCGCCGGCCGGCGCGGCGGTGTCACCCGTAGCGGGGGTGCTGACCCCGAACGAGGTGAGTGCCACGACGGTCGTGGTGACCGCGGCGAGGGCCGCCTTGCGCGCGGCCCCTCTGACGTTTCTTCGCATGGGTTACGTGCCTTTCACTCGACGAGTAAGGCGTTGCTCGTGCCTGAACGCGCCCCGCGTCCTCGCGGGTGTCCGCACCTCCGTTCCGATACCGGGCGAACACGGGTGGCGTCGCCGACCGCCACCCGGCCGCCGTGCAAACCGGCCGTACTCCACGAGCCGTTCCCCCGAACGGCCGCGGATCAGAAAGGGTTAGAACGAGTTAGAACTGGCTGGAACAGGTCGGAACGGATTAGAAGCCGCCGTTCGGGTCGAAGTACTCGGCCGCGTTCTCCTTGGTGACCCTCGGGGAGGGCACCACGGTGTCCTTCTCGACCTTGGCCCCGCTCAGGATCTCGACCGCCCGGTCCAGGCCCTTGGCGCCGATGATGTCCGCGTCGTTCAGACCGGTCACCAGGTAGTTGGTGCCGTCGAGGATCGCCTTGAGCGCCTCGGCCTGGCCGTCGACGCCCGCGATGATGATCTGCTTGGCCTTGCCCGCGTCCGCGATGGCACGCTGCGCGCCCAGGCACATCGCGTCGTTCTCGCAGAACACCGCGACGAGATCGGGGTTGGTCGCCAGCAGGCTCTCCATCACGGTGAGACCGCCGTCGGATCCCCAGCCGCCGAAGTCGGGGGCCTCGACGAGCGTGATGCCCGCGGTGCCCGCGAGCACCGACTTCACGCCCTCGGTACGGGCCAGGCCGATGCTGTTGTCGGCAGGACCGCCCTTGATGATCGCGACCTTGCCGCCCTTGGGCAGCTTCTCGGCGAGGAACTGACCGTTCTGCACGCCGATCGCCTTGTTGTCCGGGCCGATCCAGCTGGTGTACTCGCCGGTCTGGAACTTGCGGTCCACCAGGACCACGGGCTTGTTCGCCGTCTTGGCCGCGTTGAGCGCCGCGGGCGCCGACTCCAACGGGCCGCCGGAGATGATGATGGCGTCGACGTTCTTGCTCAGCAGGTCCTCGACGTTGGAGGCGAGCTTGGCCGCGTCACCGTTGGCGTCGGTGCTGATGATCTCGATCTTGCCCTTCTTCTTGGCCTGGGCGGCGATCGCCTTGTCCATGCCGCTGAAGTAGGGGCCGCTCAACATGAAGTTGGCGACGCCGATCGTGTAGGAGCCGTCACCGGAGGCGGCGGCGGTGGCGGTGGAGGGCTCGCCCTCGCTGGACGAGCAGGAGGCAAGGCTGAGAGCGAGAAGGCCGGTGGCCAGCAGGCTGCTGAATTTCTTAGTGTTCATTTCGATATACCTCGGGGGGGTGTTGTGGAGCGGGTAAGTCAGGTGCGCACCTGGTTGGCGCGCTGGACGAGGATGACGGCGATGATGATCAAGCCCTTGAGCACCTGTTGCCAGAAGCTCTGCACGCCGTACAGGTTGAGGAGGTTGTTGATCAGTACGAGGACCAGGACGCCGCCGAAGGTGGCCTTCGCGGACCCGCGCCCGCCCGCCAGGCTCGCCCCGCCGATCACGCACGCGGCGATCGCGTCGAGCTCGAAGGCCACCCCGACGCTCGGCTGGGCGATGCCCACCCGGCTGGCCAGGATGACGCCGGCCAGGCCGGCGCACGCGCCGCTGATGGTGTAGGCGAGGATCACGTGCCTGCGCACGTTGATGCCCGCGAGCCTTACGGCCTCGGCGTTGCCGCCGATCGCGACGATGGAGCGCCCGGCCGGGAAGCGGGTCAGGAACAGGCCGCCCGCGATGAACACGGCCAGCATGATCACGGTACTCAGCGGGATGGGACCGACCATCGCCGAGCCGAGGGTGAGGAACGCCGGGTCCTCGGGGGTGATCGGCACCTCGGAGTAGACGAACGCCAGTCCCCTGACGGTGGTCAGCGCCGCCAGGGTCACCACGAAGGGCGCCAGCCCGAACCGGGCGACCAGCATGCCGTTGACCAGCCCGAACCCGATCCCGCAGGCGACGCCCACGATCGTCGCCATCGGGATGGGGAGGCTGGAGACGAGACCGGCGGTGATGATGCCGGAGAAGGCCACCACCGACCCGACCGACAGGTCGATGCCGCCGGTGAGGATCACCACGAGCATGCCGTACGCCAGCAGGCCGGTGGTGACCATCTGCTTGAGCAGGTTGGTGAGGTTGGTCGGGGTCAGGAACGTGTCGGAGGTGAGCGCCGCCACCGCGACGAGCGCCACGAGGAGCGTGACGAACGCGACCTGCGCGGTGACGTCCCGGCCGGCCAGGACCAGCCGGGGCAACCTCCCGGGGCCCGGGACCGCCGGACCGGCGGGCACCGGGGCGGAGGAGGCCGCCCCCTTGGGGTTCGGAGCGGTGGAGGCCGAGGTCCGCGCGGGCCCCGCCGGTTGCCCGGTCACGCGATCCCTCCGGGCCGGGCGGGCCGCCGGGTCGTCCGGTCCCTCCGGGCTGGGCAGGTCATGTCGTTGCTCCGGGTTGGCCCGGTCATGTCGTTGCTCCGGGCTGGCCCGGTCATATGGTTGCTCCGGGCTGGCCGGGTCATGCTGTCCCTCCGGGCTGGGCGGGTCATGCGGTCCGCCCGATCGAGTGGGCGAGGATCTCGTCCTCCGTGGTCTGGTCGGAACGCAGATCGCCGGTGATGCGCCCCTGGTTCATCACGAGGACCCGGTCGGTGGCGCCGAGCACCTCCGTCAGGTCCGAGGAGATGAGCAGGACGGCGAGGCCCTGCCGGGCGAGGTCGTCGATCATGCGGTAGATGTCGACCCTGGCCGCCATGTCCACGCCGCGGGTCGGCTCGTCGAGGATGAGCACGCGCGGCTCGGCCAGCAGCCACTTGGCGAGCACGGCCTTCTGCTGGTTGCCGCCGCTGAGGTTGACCACCGGCATCGAGGCGCACCCCGAGGGCTGGATGCCCAGCCGGTCGATCATCTCGGCGACGTTCCTGCGCCTGCGGCCCGTGTCGATCAGCGGGCCCCGGGTGGCCGAGTACAGGGTCGTGAGCGTGATGTTGTCGAGCACGCTCATCCCGAGCACCAGGCCGGTGCGCTTGCGGTCCTCGGTGACGAGTGCGAGCCCGGCCGCGATGGCCTCGGCCGGCGTACGGAAGCCGACGGTGCCGGACCGGCCGCGCCACCGCCCCGCGGACGGGGACTCGACACCGGAACCGGCGCCCTCCCGCTCCACCGACCCGGCACGCTCCCCGTCCACCGACTCGGCGCCGGATCCGGAACCGCCACGCTCCGGATCCGCCGACCCGGCGCCGGACCCGCCACGCGACCGATCCGCCGGCTCAGAACCGGAACCGCCACGCGACCGATCCGCCGACCCGGCATCGGAACCGGCACGCGACCGATCCGCCGACTCGGCGCCCGACCGGACACGCACCTGGCCGGCGGACGCGGGCTCGGCGCCGAAGACGCACCGGGCCAGCTCGCTGCGGCCGGAGCCGACCAGGCCGAACAGGCCGACGATCTCCCCCGAGTGCACGGAGAACGAGACGTCCTCGAACTCGCCCCCGCGAGTGAGCCCGGAGACACTGAGCCGTACCTCACCGTGTCCCGCACGCCGGTCGGGATAGATCTGTTCGAGGCGGCGGCCCGCCATGAGGCGGATCAGCTCGTTCTCGCCCGTACGGGCGGGTTCGGTCGTCTCGACGATCCTGCCATCCTTGATCACCACGATCGAGGTGGCCAGTTCCAGGACCTCCGCGAGCCGGTGGGAGACGTAGACGACCAGCACTCCGCGTTCCTGTAACCGCCTGATCAGCGCGAACAGCGACTCAAGGTCGCTTCCGGCCAGTACGGCGGAGGGCTCGTCGAGCACCAGCACGCGCGGCTCGTCCACCAGCGCCTTGGCGATCTCCACCATCTGCTGCCTGGCCACCGTCAGGCGGCCCGCGACGGTACGCGGGTCGATCGCGCCGAAGCCGATGCTCTCCAGCAGCTCCCGGGCGCGGGCGTGCGCCGCCGTCCAGTCGATGAGCCCGCCGCGCTTCCTGGGGAAGTGCCCCATCAGCAGGTTCTCGGTGACCGACAGCTGGGGTACCAGGGTCAGCTCCTGGTAGACCGTGCGGATGCCCCGGGCGTGCGCGTCGTGCGGCGAGCGCAGCTCGACCCGCTCACCGTCCATCCACATCTCGCCCGCGCTCATGGACTGGGCGCCGGCGAGGATCCTGATCAGGGTCGACTTGCCGGCCCCGTTCGCGCCGACCACGGCGAGGACCTCGCCGGGGTGGCCCACGAGGTCCACCCCGTGCAGCACCTCGACGCCGCCGTAGTCCTTGCGGACGCCCCGGAGCTCCAGGCTCATCCGAACGCCTCCATGACGACGACCGTCTTCTGCCGGGTGAAGTCGAGGACGGTCTCGTGCAGGCCCTCGCGGTAGCCGCCGGTGTCCTTGGTACCGCCGAAGGGCAGGTTCTCGGCGCGCAGCGCGGTGGAGCCGTTGATGACGACCCCGCCGACGTCGAGGCGCCGCGCGATGGCGAACGCCCGCGAGACGTCCCGGGTGAAGACCGCGGCGTGCAGGCCGTACGGGGACTCGTTGGCCATCCGCACCGCGTCGAGGGGGTCGGCGAAGCGGGCGACGGGCGCCACCGGGCCGAAGATCTCCTCGGCGAAGGTGGGGCTGGTGGCGGGCACGTCGACCAGCACGACCGGGTCGACGAACGCGCCGCGCCTGCCGCCCCCGGCGGCGAGCCTGGCGCCCTCCCCGACGAGCCTGCCGACGGCGGCCTCGACCCGCTCGGCGGCCTCCTCGGCGATGAGGGGGCCGACGTCGGTCTCCTCAAGCAGCTGGTCGCCCACGGAGAGCTTCGCCGTCTGGCCGAGCAGCGACTCGACGAAGGCGTCGTGGATGCCGTCCTGGACGTAGACGCGCTTGACCGCGCAGCAGATCTGCCCGTTTCCCCTGGCCAGGCGGCCGAGGACGACGGCGCGGGCGGCCTCCTCGGCGTCGGCGTCGTCGCAGACGATGAGCGCGTCGTTGCCGCCGAGTTCCAGGAAGACCTTCTTCAGTGTCGCGGACCCGAGGCGGGCGATCTCGCGGCCCGCCGCGGTGCTGCCGGTGAGGCTCACCGCCGCGATCCCCGGGAGCTGCGCCAGCGCCTGGGACACCTGGACGCCTCCGGCGACCAGCTGGTGGGCGTGGGCGGGCGCACCGGCCCGCTCGACGAGCTCGGCCACCCTGACCAGGGCGAGCGGGCAGCGGGCGGGCGGCTGGACGATCACGGCGTTGCCCGCGGCGAGGGCCGCGGCGGCCTTGTGCGCGTACAGCTCGACCGGGTAGTTGAACGGGACCAGTGCCGCGACGACGCCGAGGGGCTCGCGCATCGTCACCGCGAGGTGCCGTTCCAGGCCGGGTACGGCGTCGAGCGGGATCTGGCGGCCGAAGAGCCTGGTGGCCTCGCCCGCGTACCCGCGGAAGATCCGGATCGCGGCGTCGACCTCGCCCCGGGTCTGCTGCACGGGCTTGCCGTTCTCGGCGGCGAGCAGCGTGGCGAGGCCGTCCCGCTCGGCCTCGATCAGATCGGCCACCCGGCGCAGGAGGTCCGCGCGCTCGTGGGCGGGCATCGCCGCCATCGCCCGCTGGCCTTCCTGCGCGGCCTCGACCACCGCGGCCACCCGTTCCGCGCTCGCCGCCTCCACCTCCCCGAGTTGCTCGCCGGTGCCGGGGTTGCGGACGGTGATGACGGAGGCGTCCGACGAGGTGAGAGCGGACATTCGTTGCACTTCCTTCCATACAAGCTTTGCGTTACGAGCTTCACGCCCCGTTGGGAGGGGCGGGATCAGGCGGGTTTGCGGGTCCTGGGAGCGGCGTAGCCGATGCGGCGGCCGATGTCCGCGGCCATCCCGAGCGCGACCGGCGCCAGGCGGTGGCAGTCGCCGAGGCTGAACCTTCCGGCCGGTGCGGACACGCTGAACGCCCCCACCGGGCGGCCGGAGGCGTTCATGATCGGCAGGCCGATGCAGCGCACCCCCTCCTCGTTCTCCTCGTCGTCGATCGCGAAGCCCTGGTCTCGTACGGTTTCGAGCTCGGCGAGCAGCGCGTCGCCGGTGAGGCTTCTGGGGGTGCGGGGCTCCGTCTGCGCGGCCAGGATCTCGGCGCGGCGCGGCTCGTCCAGGAAGGCGAGGACCGCCTTGCCCATCGCGGTGCAGTGCAGCGGTACGCGGCTGCCGATCCTGGAGACCAGGCGCACCGACTTGGCGCTCTCCACCTTGTCGACGTAGACGATGTGGTGGCCCACCGGGACGCCGAGGTGGACGGTCTCACCGCTGATCTCGACCAGCTCGGCCAGGTACGGCTGGGCGGCGGCGCGGAGCCCGTCCTCCTCCAGGTAGCGCCCGGCGAGGGTGATGAGGGTGACGCCGAGCCGGAAGGCGCCGGCGGCGTCCCGCTCCAGAACTCCCAGTTCCAGGAGCGAGATGGCATAGCGGTGGGCGGTGCTGACGGCGACACCGGTGTGCGCCGCGAGTTCGCCCAGGGTCATTCCGGACTGACCGCTTCCGGACACCGCACTGATCAGCTCAAATGCCTTATCGACGCTTGATGACTTCCTACCGCTCTTCATTCGAGTTACTCGAATCTATTTTCAGATATTTGTAAGATTTTGCGATAGTTACATTGGCGATAACCCCTGTCAACCCTCGCGCACAAATACCTCCCGTACCGAGTTAGGTAGGCACAGTCGGACTTGTAGCTATAAACAATGACAAAGCGCCACAATCAGACATATGTCCCACCAGAGCGTGTGCCATCGTCCGGGCCGGCCCTGCGGGCTCCCCTCCGCCGGACGCGATCCCGTCCACCCGACCTTCCCTTCGGCGACCTGTAGTTTTTGTACACTTGTTGACTCTGCTTTACCGACGGGGAGGAATTCTGTGCCGAGGGCGACGTTCCGAGAACGCCTGCGCTACTGGTTCGACAACACGATGTCACGGGGTACAACGGCGCTGATCGGATGGCTCGCCCTCATCTCTCTCGGCCTGATCCTGCTGGTCACGGCGCTGGGCCTGTGGCTCACCCCGGACGAGGCCGCGAAGCACAACGGCGCCCCCGGCATGCTGTGGATGACGCTGATGCGCGCGCTGAGCCCGGGGAAGGTGGCCAGTGACACCGGCAGCGCGCCGTTCATCGCCCTGATGTTCGCCGCGTCGCTGGGCGGGCTCTTCATCGTCAGCGCCCTGGTCGGCGTCCTCTCCAACGATCTCAAGAGCAGGTTCGAGGAGCTGCGCAAGGGCAGGTCCCGGATCATCGAGACCGGCCACATCGTGGTCCTGGGCTGGTCGGAGCAGGTCTTCACGATCGTCAGCGAGCTGGTCCAGGCGCACGCGAGCGACCGCAGATCGGTCATCGCGATCCTCGCCGACAAGGACAAGATCGCGATGGAGGACGAGATCCGGCAGTTCGCGGGCGAGACCGGCAGGACCAGGCTGGTCTGCCGGACCGGGCGGCCCACCGAACCGACCGACCTCGACCTGATGAACCTGGCCGGGGCCCGCTCGGTGGTCGTCCTCTCCCCGCAGGGCGAGGACCCCGACGCGCACGTCATCAAGACGCTGCTCGCCCTGGCCAAACGGCCGGACACCCACCCACCGGTGGTGGCCGCCATCGCCGAGAGCTCCAACATGGCCGCCGCGCGTCTCGCCGGCGGCCAGGAGGTTCACCTCGTCGACTCCGACGACACCGCCGCCCGGCTCATCGTGCAGTCGTCGCGGCAGTCGGGCATGTCCGTGGTCTGCATGGACCTGCTCAACTTCAGCGACGGGGAGATCTACCTTCGCTCCGACCCCGACTTCACCGGCATGACGTACGGCGAGGTGCTCCCGGCGTACCAGACCGCCACGGTGATCGGGCTGCGCCGGGCCGGCGCGGCCATGCTGAACCCGCCCATGGACACCGTGATCTCCGCCTCCGACGAGATCATCGTGATCGCCCACGACGACTCGATGATCCACCTGGCCGCCGGCATGCCCTCGGCCCGCGAGGAGTCGATCGTCCTGGTCGAGCACACCAGGCCGGGCCCCGAGCGCACCCTGGTCCTCAACTGGAACGGCCGGGGCCGCCGGATCATCCGCTATCTCAACGGCTACGTCGCGCCGGGCTCGGTCCTGGACATCGCCTCCGACCACCCCGGCGCGGCGGTCGACTCCGAGGCTCTGTCCAACCTCACGGTCAACATCAAGGAGTGCGACACCTCCGACCGCTACGCGCTGGAGTCGCTCGGCCTGGGCCTCTACCAGCACGTGATCGTGCTCTCCGACGACCGCTACAGCCCCGGCCACGCCGACACGCGCACGCTGATGACCCTGCTCCAGCTGCGCGACATGCAGTCCTCACTCGGCGAGCGCTACTCCATCGTCAGCGAGATGCACGACGAGAACAACCGGAGCCTGGCCGAGGTCACCAAGGCCGACGACATCGTGATCAGCGACACGGTGATCGGCCTGCTGCTGGCCCAGCTCGCCGAGAACCGGCATCTGGCCGAGGTGTTCGGCCGGCTCTTCGACTCGGGGGGCTCGGAGATCTACCCGCGCCCGGCCGAGCGGTACGTCCGCCCGGGGGCGCCGGTCGACTTCGCCTCGGTGATCGAGTCGGCCCGGCGCCGTGGGGAGACCGCGATCGGCTACCGCCTGGCGGACCGCGTGAACGAGGCCCCCCACTTCGGCGTTGTCCTCAACCCGGACAAATCACGGCCCCTGCGCCTCGGCACCGGCGACTCGGTGATCGTCCTGGCCGAGCGCTGACCCGCCGGGGCGAGGGCCCTACTGGGGGGCAGTGATCATGAAAGCGAGCCCGAGCAGCACTACGACGGGGATCAGCCAGACCACGGCCTCGATCGCGAACTCCTTGTACACGGTGAGCTTCTCCCTCTGGACGCTTGGGACACTGCCTGACACATGAAAACGACGATGCGCAGCATATGCGTACCGGAGGGAGTCCTCGTACCCGGGTCGGAGCCCGCCGGAGGCTTTCCCGGCTCGGCGCCTCTCTCCGGTTGCCCGGCTCGGGTCCTTCTCCGGCTCTGCGCCTTTCCCGGCTCGGCGTCCGCCGGCTCCTATCGGCTCAGGTAGTGGAAGCTCGGCTTCGGGTGCATCAGGAAGTCGTGGTGGGAGATGTTCCAGGCGTAGGCGCCCGCCATCGTGAACTCCACCAGGTCACCGGGCTTGAGGGCGACGGGGACCCGGCGGGCCAGGATGTCCTTGG
Organism: Streptosporangium sp. NBC_01469; assembly: GCF_036227305.1. Classification (NCBI taxonomy): domain Bacteria; kingdom Bacillati; phylum Actinomycetota; class Actinomycetes; order Streptosporangiales; family Streptosporangiaceae; genus Streptosporangium; species Streptosporangium sp. NBC_01469. The sequence continues at coordinate 730,233 of NZ_CP109465.1, forward strand.
GAGTGCAGAGCTGGCCGACGATCGTGATCGGCTCACCGGCCTCCGTCATGACCAGGGGCTGGTCGTGGCCCTTGGTGGCGGGGGTGCGGATGTGGTGGGTCCCGCCCGCCACCACCGCGAACAGCTCGCCGTGCACGCGCTTGACGTCGATGACGCGCGTCACGTATCTCCCGCAGTAGACGGTCAGCGAGCGTCCCGGTTCGATCCGGAGCGTCTCGCCGGGGCGACGGAGCGCGGCCAGGCCCCTGCCGTAGGCCGGCCAGTCGAACCGGTCGTCGGGGTCGGCGTAGGAGACGGCCATGCCGCCGCCGAGGTTGATCTCGGCCACCCCCAGCGTCCGCGCGTAGTCCAGGACGGCCGCCGCCAGCTCCAGCATCCGGCTCGCGTCGAGCCCGCTGGCCAGGTGGGCGTGGATCCCGCGCAGCCGTACGGCCCCCTGGGGCTCCAGCAGGGCGACGCATTCGGCGATCCCGGCGGGGTCCATCCCGAACGGCGTGGCACCGCCGCCCATCGCCAGCGAGGCCCCCTCGATCGGGATGTCCAGGTTGACCCGCAGCAGCACGTCCGCCGAGCGGCCGGACGCGAGCAGGCGGCGCAGCTCGCCGGGGCTCTCGACGTGCAGCCGGGTCACGTCGCCGAACAGCTCGGCGTCCGTCTTGCCCGGCCCGCCCAGCGCGACCGGCGTGTCCGGGAAGTGTTCCCGCACGTGCGCGAGCTCGCCTCCCGAGGCGACCTCGAAGCCGTCGACGTACGGGGCGAGCATCCGCATCAGCTTCGGGTCGGGGTTGGCCTTCACCGCGTAGTACAGCTCGACGTCTCCCAGCGCGGCGCGGATGGCCTTGACGTGGGCGTCGAGTTCGACCAGGTCGTAGACGTATGCGGGCAGCGGCCCGGCCAGGAACGACTCCGAGGTCTGCGGCTGCGCCGCGACTGTGGCTGTCACTGCGTTCTCTCCAATCGTGGCGGTACAGGACGTCAGGCGAGCGGGAACCGGGTCTCGACGATCAGGTGGCGCTCGGGTGTGACGACGGTCGTGACCTCGGCCACCTCCTCGTCCACGATCTGATCGGTGTGCTGAACATCCAACACGCTTCGTCCTGGCGGTTCATCGATACGGGGCCGTGTCGGGTGAAAGTCGAAGGCGCGGTGGGGTCCGGAGGAGGTACGACGCCGTTCATCGGTGCGAGGACGGGTGAGGCGGCCGGAGGACACCCCGAATGGCAGGGAATGCCGGAGGCGGGTGGTCGTGCTGTCGTGGTCGGGACATCCGCGATCGCCTTGGGAGCCGTCATGACCGTTCGAGAGTTGCGCCTGGTCGTCACCGCCGCCGACTACGACGAGGCGCTGCGCTTCTACCGCGACGTGCTCGGGCTGCCCGAGCGGGCCGCGTACTCCTCGCCCGACGGCCGGGTGACGATCCTGGAGGCGGGCCGGGCCACCCTGGAGATCGCCGACCCGTCGCAGGCGGAGTTCATCGACCGGGTCGAGGTGGGGCGGAGGGTGGCCGGGCACATCCGGGTGGCGTTCGAGGTGGACGACTCGGCGGCCGTCACCGCCGAACTGGCCGGGGCCGGGGCCACGGTGATCGCCGACCCCGTCCGGACCCCGTGGAACTCGCTCAACTCCCGCCTTGAGGGTCCGGCCGGGCTACAGCTCACGCTCTTCACCGAGCTGGGAGAGCCCGCCGATCCCCAGGACGCCCCTTAGTCCCGGTCGGCCCCAGCCCCTTGGCTCCGGCGGGCTTCCCTGCCTCGGCCGGGCCGTTCGGAGCCGGGGTGATCTCCGGGTCGGGTCACCCGCTCTTGGCCGAGGTCTCCTCCGGTGCCGCGTCGGGGACGGAGGCACGGAGCCAGCGGGTGCCGTACGGCTCCAGCGTGAACCTCACCCGGCCGTCGGAGGGCAGGTCGAGGGTGCCGTCCACCAGCAGGTCGACCAGCGTCTCGCAGTGGTCGAGCTTCTCGAGCACGAGATCCACCTTCGCCTCGCGGTCGGCGAAGTTGTGGACGGCGACCACGGTGCCGCCCTCGGCGTCGGCCCGGTGGGCCAGCACGGCCACGTCACCGGCGTCCAGGATCTCGTACGCGCCCCAGGCCAGCTCGGGCGACTCCCGGTAGCGCTCGACCAGGAGCATGATCCACCGAAGCAGCGAGTCGGGGTCGCGGCGCTGGTCTTCGACGTTGACGTTGCGCGGCCCGTACCTGCCGGCAGGTGAGGGGACATCGGTCTTCGGATCGGGCGAGAAGCCGCCCTTGGCCGACCACTGCATCGGGACCCGGACCGCCATCCGGCCCTCGGCCTTCAGGTTCTCGCCGAGGCCGATCTCCTCGCCGTAGAAGAGCACCGGCGTGCCCGGCAGGGAGAACAGCACGCTGTAGGCCAGCTTGAGCCGCCGCATGTCGCCGCCGAGCATCGGGGGGAGGCGGCGGCGCAGGCCCCGGTCGTACACCTGCATGTTCTTGTCGGGGCCGAAGGCGTCGAAGACCTCGTGCTTCTGCGCCTCGGTGAGCTTGTCCAGGGTCAGCTCGTCGTGGTTGCGGACGAACATCGCCCACTGGGAGTCGTCGGGCGGCTCCGGCCGGTCGCGCAGGGCCTCGGCGAGGGCTTCGGGGTTCTGCCGGGCCATCGACAGGTGGAAGCGCTGCATCGCGATGAAGTCGAAGCACATGGTGACCTCGTCGCCGTTCCCCGCGTCACCGAAGAACCTCATCAGGTCCGGGTACGGCAGGTTGACCTCGCCCAGCAGGATCGAGGTGCCGTCGCGGCGGTTCATGAAGGCGCGCAGGTCGGCGAGGAACTCGTGCGGGTCGCCGCCGATGCCCTCGATCAGGAACGGCACCGCGTCCACCCGGAAGCCGGACAGGCCGAGCTCCATCCAGAAGCCGAGGATGCGCGCGATCTCGTCGCGGACCTGCGGGTTCGCCGTGTTCAGGTCGGGCTGGAACCTGTAGAAGCTGTGGTAGTAGTACTGGCCGGTCTTCTTGTCCAGCTCCCAGAGGCTGTCCTCCTTGTCGGGGAAGACGATCGCCTTGGGGTCGACGGGGCCGGGCTCGTCCTGCCAGACGTACCAGTCGCGCTTGGGAGAGTCGCGGCTGGAGCGGGCCTCCTTGAACCAGGGGTGCTCGTCGGAGGTGTGGTTGACCACCAGGTCGGCGATCACCCGCATGCCCCGGTCCCTGGCGGTGCGCATGAACTCCACGAAGTCGCCGAGGGTGCCCAGGCGGGGGTCGACCGAGTAGAAGTCGCTGATGTCGTAGCCGTCGTCGCGGCTGGGGCTGGGAAAGAAGGGCATCAGCCAGATGCAGGTCACCCCGAGCCGGTCCAGGTGGTCGATCTGCTGGGTGAGGCCCCGGAAGTCACCGATGCCGTCACCGTTCCCGTCCTTGTAGGTCTCCACGTCCAGGCAGTAGACGACGGCGTTCTTCCACCACAGATCAGCTGTATAGGTGAGTCGCATGCGTCCGCACTACCCTCCCTTGGGGTGTTTATGAGATAACGCGGACATTGGCGCGGCGCCACCGAGATCACGAAGCCTCCGGCACGTTACGGTGGACGGGACGGCCAGGAGGAGACCATGCGACAGCTGAGGCGCGGCGCGCCCTTCGGCTGGCTGCTCGCCCTGCTGCTGCCGATGCTCGTCTCGGGAGGGCTGGGCGGGGGCGGCGCCGCCGTCCTCCTGCGGCACGCCACCGTCGCCCAGGCCTCCGGCGAGCACCAGCGGCTGTCTCGCCCGGTCTCCGACGGCGGGCACAGGAACGCCCTCGTCACCGGCCTCTCCGCCGCCGGGATCGGCCTGGGGGGCGGGGGCGGTCACCCGCTCGCGACCCCACCGGCGGACCTCCGGCGGCTCTCCCCCGCCACCGGCCGGACCTCGCGCCCGGCCCGCGACGACGACACCCGCTCGCTCGCGGCCCTGCTCGTCAGGCCGGGGCGCGCACCGCCCGCCTCCACAGCCGGCTGAACCACCCGAAGCCACTCCGGGCCTTCCGCCGTACCCGGAAACGCCCTTCCCGGCTTTGAGAGCCACCGTGAAGGCCCCTCCGGCATACCCAAGGACCAACCTTTCCCCCAGCCTGTGGAGGCTTCCATGTCGCGTGCCCCGGTGGTACGCGCGGTGGCGGCGCTCGCCGTCATCGCCACCTCGCTGTTCATCGCCCTGACCATGTCGCCGCGCCTCGGTCTCGACCTGCGCGGCGGCACCCAGCTCGTACTGGAGACCAGGGACTCACCGACCGTCAAGGCCGACGCCGCGGCCACCGACCGCACCCTTGAGGTACTCCGCCGCCGGGCCGACGGCCTGGGCGTGGCGGACGCGCCACTGTCCCGCTCGGGCGAGCGGCGCATCATCGTGGAACTACCGGGCGTGCAGGATCCGACCAAGGCCGCCGAGGTCATCGGCAAGACCGCGCAGCTCACCTTCCACCCCGTCCTCGGCGTCCCCGACCCGACGGCCGGGACCCAGCCGAAAAAGGGCGAGCAGATCCTGCCCGACGAGAGCGGAGCCCCGCTGCACGTCGGACCGGCCGCCCTCACCGGCGACGGCGTCAGCGGCGCCGCGGCGGGGATCGACGCCCAGCAGGGCAGCGGCTGGTTCGTCACCGTCGACTTCCGCGACGGGGGACGCGCGGAGTGGGCCAAGCTGACCGGCCAGGCCGCCTGCAACCAGGCGGGTGACCCCAAGCGCAGGGTCGCCATCGTGCTCGACTCCAAGGTGATCGTCTCACCCCAGGTGAACGAGGACGTGGCCTGCGACGTCGGCCTGTCCGGCGGCTCCACCCAGATCACCGGCACCTTCACCTCGGAGGAGGCCGCGAACCTGGCCCTGCTGATCAAGGGCGGCTCGCTGCCGGTACCCGTCGAGATCATCGAACAGCGGACCGTCGGCCCGACGCTCGGCGCCGCCGCGATCACGGCCAGCGCCCAGGCGGCGGTCATCGGCATCGCGCTCACCGCGCTGTTCATCGTCGTGACCTACCGGCTGGTGGGCCTCATCGCCGCCTTCGCCCTGGCCTGCTACGCGCTGATCTCGTACGCGGCGATGGTCGGGCTCGGCGCCACGCTCACCCTGCCAGGACTCGCGGGCTTCGTCCTGGCGATCGGCATGGCGGTCGACGCCAACGTGCTGGTCTTCGAACGGGCGCGGGAGGAGTACGCGGCGGAGCCGAAGTTCAGGGGCGCGCTGGAGAAGGGCTTCCGCAACGCGTGGAGCGCGGTGGCCGACTCCAACATCACCACGCTGCTCGCCGGGGGGCTGCTGTTCTTCCTGGCGTCCGGGCCGGTACGCGGTTTCGGCGTCACGCTGAGCATCGGCGTGATCGCCTCGCTGATCACCGCCATGGTCATCACGCGCGTCCTGGCCCAGTGGGCGGTGAGCCTCCAGGCCGTGTCCTCGCGGCCCAGGCTGACCGGCCTGTCCGACATCGGCCGCGTCCGCACCTGGCTGAACGCCCGCAAACCGGACCTGATGAGCCGCCGCGTGGTGTATTTCTGGGTCACCTGCGTGCTGGTGGCCGTCTCCGCGGCGGGGGTGGCGGTGCGGGGGCTCGACTTCGGCGTGGAGTTCACCGGGGGCAGGCTCGTGGAGTACTCCACGAGCACCCCGATGACCGCCGACGCCGCCCGCGAGCTCGTCAGCGGGGCGGGGTTCCCCAACGCGGTGGTGCAGTCCTCCGGCGAGGACATCTCCGTACGGACCGGTCAGATCAGTCCCGCCGACGTGGTGCGGATCGAGAGCGCGCTGGAGAGCGGGGGCGGGCAGGTCGTCAAGGAGCGCGACGAGCTCGTCGGGCCGAGCCTCGGGGACGAGCTGCGCCGCAACGCGCTGATCGCGCTGGGTGTCGCGCTCGCCGCGCAGCTCGCCTATCTCGCCTTCCGGTTCCGCTGGACGTTCGGGCTGGCGGCGGTGCTGGCCCTGGTCGCCGACGCGGCGATCGTGGTCGGCGCGTTCGCGTGGCTGGGCAAGCCGGTGGACGGGGTGTTCCTGGCCGCGATGCTCACCGTGATCGGCTACTCGGTCAACGACAAGGTCGTGGTCTTCGACCGGGTCCGCGAGCTGTGGGGAGCACGGCCGAAGACCTCGTTCGCCGAGGTGACGAACACCGCGATCCTGCAGACCGTTCCCCGTACGGTCAACACCGGCCTGGGTGCGCTGTTCATCCTGGCCGCGCTGGCGGTGCTCGGCGGCGACTCGCTGACCGACTTCGCGGTGGCGCTGCTGATCGGGATCGTCGTCGGCACGCTCTCCTCCGCGCTGGTCGCGGGGCCGCTCGCCATCGTGCTGGAGAAGCGCAGGCCCGGCGCCCCGCCACGGCCCAAGCGGAGGGGACCGGCGCCGGCCCGCGAGGGTTCGGGCGCGGTGGTCTGACCACGGTGAATCCGACGGCGGTGACCTGACAGCGGTGACCTGACGGCGGTGGCCCGGTGGAGACGGGCCGGTGGAGACGGGCCGACCACGACGGTGGCCTGGTGACACCCGGCCGACCACGGTGGCGGCCCGGTGGCGGCCGGGGGGGAGGCGGTCCGACCAGGGGAGTCGGACCGCCTCCCCCTTTTCCTACTAACCCTACAAATGATGGGTGAATTTATCCACAAAACTATTCCCATCTGTGGCTAAAGGCAGAACTTCTCGGCAGGCAGCGGCACTCGACAGGGGCACAACACTGTTGCGAGATCTTCGGCCGTTGAAGTAGAGCGGTCACGAAAACGGGGAGAAAGCATGAGCCAGGCGGTAAAGATGAGCCCTCAGATGCAGAAGTGCATCGACGCGTGCATGGAGAGCCACAGCCGTTGCGAGCAGACCATGACCTACTGCCTCATGCAGGGGGGCCGGCATGCCGACATGGCGATGATGGGTCCGCTCATGGACTGCGCCGACATGACCCGCATGTGCGCGGACATGATGATGCGCCAGTCGCCGATGGCGATGGAGATGGCCGCGATGTGCGCGAAGGTGGCGAGCAAGTGCGCCGAGGCATGCATGTCCATGGGCAGCGACGCGATGATGAAGGAGTGCGCCAACGCGTGCCGGGTGTGCGCCGAGGCGTGCCAGGCCATGGCCGGTGCGCGAGCCTGAACCGTCCGACCGGTCCTCGCCGGGCCGTCCACGTCGGCGGAGGGACGACGTGACGGAACGCGGGACGACGTGAAGGGACGCGAGGCCGGAGGGGCGCCGCCGATCGAATCGGCGGCGCCCCTGCCATGGCCGGGCCCGGGACGACCGGAAGCCGGAGAGGGTCCCGTCCATCGGTCGTGATCGCGGCGGAACCGCCCGGGATCTTCAGCGGAAGGAGCGGCGGTAGGCGGCCGGGGTGGTGCGCAGGGCGGTGTGGAAGCGGCGGCGGAGGTTGACCGCCGAGGAGAGGCCGACGCGGGTGGCGATGGTCTCGACGGGCAGGTCGGTCTCCTCCAGCAGGGCGCGGGTGGCGGCCAGGCGGCGTTCCAGCAGCCAGCGGGCGGGTGGGACACCGAGCTGGTCGGCGAACTGGCGGGTGAGGGTACGGGGGGAGACGCCCGAGTAGGCGGCCATGTCCTCGACCGTGGTCTGGTCGGGCAGGCGCGAGAGGAGCCATTCGAGCAGGGGGGCCAGGGAGTCCGGCATGGGGCCGGTGGTGGGGAGGGGAGGGTACTGGCGCTGGCAGCCCTCGCGGTGCGGACCGGCGGCGAGCTGGCGGCCGATGCGCATGGCGTGGGCCGCGCCGTACTCCTGGAGGACCTGGTGAAGGCAGAGGTCGAGGGTGGCGGCCGAGGCTCCGGCGGTGGCGACGTCGCCGTGATCGACGTAGATGACGGTGTCGTCGGGGATGACGCGGGGGTGGCGGGCGGCGAGTTCGCCGGAGAGTTCCCAGTGGACGGAGGCGCGGCGGCCGTCCAGGAGGCCCAGGGCGGCGGGGATGAAGATTCCGGCGCAGACGGCGACGATGCGGGCGCCTCGGGCATGGGCTTGGGAGACCGCGTGGAGTACGGCGGGCGAGGGGGTGAAGGTCCAGCCCGCGATGAGCACGGTGTCGGCGTCGTCGAGGGCTTCGAGGCCGCTGTCCACCTGGATGGGGACGCCGAGGGTGGTGGGCAGGGAGCCGGGGTGTTCGGCGCACTGGCTGAAGCTGTAGTGCTGGGGGATGTCGGGGCCGTGGTAGCCGAAGACGGCTGAGGCGGAGGTGACCGGGTAGAGCTCCTGGTTCGGGGCGACCAAGGCGACCACGCGATGCGGGCTGGAGGACGTCGAGGGCGTTTCCGGGCAATCCAGGGGCATGGCGCAAATGTACCCAATGATGTCATTTGGGACACCGGTGCTCTGATCTGGAAAAATCCAGAATTGGGGCTCATGTGGACGAGGAGTTTCACCCTCTACTTCGTGGCCCGCACGATCTCGCTGCTCGGTGACGCGATGATGCCCGTCGCCTCGGCGCTGGCGATCGGGAAAGTCTATGGGATCGCGGGCGTCGGCTACGTGCTCGCGCTCTGGACCGCGTCGGCCGTGCTGGTCATGTTGTTCGGCGGGGTGGTCGCCGACCGGATCGGCGCCCGGCGCTTGATGATCGGCGCGGACGTGGTCAGGGTCGTCACCCAGGGGGTCGTGGCCGTCGCCTTCCTGGACGGTGCTCCGCCGTACGCCCTGTTGCTGGTGACGGCGTGCTTGTCGGGCATGGCCGCCGGAGTGTTCGAACCGGGCGTCAACGGCATGGTCTCCCTGGTCGCCAGGGATCCGCAGCGGGCCAACGCGACGCTGAAGATCGCCGAGGCGGTCACCCATCTGATGGGTCCCGCACTGGCCGGAGTCCTCGTCGTCGTCGCCGGGCCGGTCTTCGTATACACGGTGGACGCCGCGACGTTCCTGGTCAGCGGGGCGTGCCTGCTGCTGGTCCGGGTCACCGTCCCCAGGCCGGAGCCCTCCGACGTGCTGAGCGACCTGCGAAGAGGCTGGGAGGAGTTCAAGGCCAGGAGCTGGATGTGGTCGGTCATCCTGGTCTGGGTGTTCTGGGGCGTTCTGGTGATCGGGCCGTACGTGCCGCTGTCGTCGCAGGTCATCGGGGCCGACTACGGCTGGGTGATGGCGGCGCTCGGCCTCGGCACCGTGCTGGGCGGGCTGGTGGCGATCAGGCTCAGGCCGCGCAGGCCACTGGCGGCCGGGGCGGTGGCGCTGAGCGGGTACGTGGCGGTGCCGCTGACGGTCGCGCTCGGGCTGCCGCTGCCGCTGCTGATGGCCGGGCACCTGCTCGGGGGGTGCGCGCTGGCGTTCTGGTCGGTGATGTGGTCGACCAGCGTGCAGACGCAGATCGCGCCGGACGTGGTGAACCGGGTCAACGCCTACCAGGTGGCCGGGTCGGTCGCGGGCATGGCGGTCGGGCAGGCGCTGGCCGGTCCGGTCACCACGCTGGTCGAACCGCGCGTCTTCATGCTGGGGTCGGCCCTGGTGACGGTCGGCGTGGTGGCGGCGCTGCTGTTGATCAAGCCGGTCAGGCGGCTGGGCCGGGAACCCCAGGAGACCGGAGGCCGGCCGATCCCGGTCCCGGCCGCCTTGTTGACGTAGTCGGCATCGCCTGCGGCTGGACGCGGGCGGCGAACGACGGCGGGTCATCCTCGGCCGCCCGCCGTGCCGGTGGCGACATTCGGGAGGACGAACGCCGTCGCGGACCCGCCGTACGGCGCCCCCCTGCACGCGTATCCCTATCCGATCAACCGGAGGATGCGCCTCGAATCCCGCTAGTGTGCTTGGCGTCTGATTTCCCTGCTGCCGAAGGCGGATGCAATCGTGGCGGACGACTACGCGACGACTTTTAAGATCGTTGATGTTGACGGTGACGGCCTCATCTCGGTCCCCGAGCTGACGAGGCTCATGGAGGTGCTCGGCCAGCCGATCACCCCGGAGGCGGCCGCGGCGGCCGTCGCCAGGATCGACCAGGACAGCGACGGCCTCATCTCCCTGGAGGAGTTCGCCGGCTACCTCGCCCAGACCCGGGCGGGCTGACCTTCGGGACCCGACCCGGGCACCCGAGAACCCGGACCGGCCTGACCTTCAGGCCCCGACCCGGACACCCGGACCGGTCCGACCTCCTCCGGATCCGATCCGGACGCCCCAGGCCCTGACCGGTCAACGAACCGGACCTGATCGAGGCACCCCGCCCACACCCGGGCCGGGCGCCCCGATCGGGTCCGGCCCCGCCGTCCCCGATCCCACCGGCCTCACCCCGGTCAGCCCCGCCCTCGCCGGTCCCACCCGGCCGCCCCCGGTCTCGCCGACCCCACCGGCCCTGTTGGATCCCGCCGGAAATCCCCGCCGGGAAAGCGGACGTACGGCGCCGATCCCCCACTCACGATCGGGCGGCCTCCCCGCCCCCCGGCTCCGCCACCGACCTGGCGGCATGTTGACTCGTCATTGACCGGGCAATAACTTTGGGTAGTCACATGAGCGCACAGCGTAGCGAAGGCTCGGAGTGACGTGTGAACGCCGATGTTCCCGAACGGGCGTCGCACACCGATCCCTTTCCAGAAGGTGATCTCGCGTCTCACGCGTGAGGTCGTCCGGTCGCCACGATCCGCGCTTCCGCTCGCTTCCCGTCACATCCCGGCCGGAAGGCGATCCGGCGGCTTTCGCCTGACCGCCTCGTGAGCAGCCCTCCTCGGGAGAACGCGGGAAGCACCCACAGAGGAAGAAGGCAGAAGCAGTTGATGAGGAGCGCATCCAGCGGCCGCGCCGGGAGCGCGCCGCATGACTCGCGTGGGGCCCGGCATCCGGTGACCGTCATGGCCGAGCAGATAACCGATGTCTTCCTCGACCTCGGCTACCGCGTCGCCGAGGGGCCCGAGGTCGAGGCCGAGTGGTTCGCCTTCGACGCCCTCAACATGGACGACCGCCACCCCTCCCGCGCCCCCGAACGCACCTTCTACGTCGAGGACCCCTCGGGTCCCGGCCGGAGATCGGGCCTCGTGCTGCGTACGCACACCTCACCGGTGCAGGTGAGGGCGATGCTCGGCACGCCCCCGCCCCTCCGGATGATCTGTACGGGCCGCGCCTTCCGTCCCGACGCGGCCGACGCCACCCACAGCCCGGTGTTCAACCAGGTCGAGGGCCTCGCCGTCGACCTGGGCCTCACCATGGTCGACCTGAAGAAGACCCTCGACCACTTCGCCACCTCCATGTTCGGCAGGGGCACGGCGACCCGGCTCCGCGCCCGGCGGTTCACCTACACCGATCCGTCGGCGGAGGTCGACGTGGAGTGCGCGGTCTGCCGTGACGTCTCGGAAGAGGATCCCCGGGAGGGCACCCCCGTGGAGGGCCCCGCAGAGGGCCCTGCGGATCCGTGCGGGACGTGCGGCGGCGAGGGCTGGATCGAGTGGGGCGGGTGCGGCATGGTCCATCCCCGGGTGCTGGCCGCCTGCGGCGTCGATCCGCACAAGTACGGCGCCTTCGCCTTCGGCATGGGCATCGAGCGCACGCTGATGCTCCGGCACGGGCTGAGGGACATGCGCGACGTCGTCGACGGCGACATCCGCTTCCCCCTCGGAATGGACGAGTTCGCCCCCGGCAGGCCACGGCCCAGGGCCTTTCCCCGGGCCACGGCCACGACGCGGGCCGTACCGGCCGCGCGGGCCGTACCCGACATGGAGACCATCCCGCTGGCGCGCGGCCACGGTGCCAGGAGTGTGCGGAGACGGGAGGCCGGTGGAGGGCTGTCCCGATCGCAGAGCCTGCGGCGGCGGATCGGGCACGCGCTGGCGGGAGCGGGATACGTCGAGACGCCGGGTTTCCCCTTCGTCTGCGACGCCGTGTGGGACGCCTTCGGCCTCGCGGCCGACGACCCGCGCCGCGCCACGCTGACGCTCACGAACCCGATCAGCCCGCGCGAGCCGTCGCTGCGCACCACGCTCCTCCCCGGGCTGCTGACCGCGCTGGGCCTCAACCTCACCCGGGGAAACCACGATCCGGCGCTCTTCGATCAGGGGGCGGTCTTCGCGCCCCGCCCGAGCGACGGCCTCCCGCCCCTCCCCCGGGCGGACCACCGCCCCACCGACGACCAGCTCGCCGCGTTGAACGCCACCATCCCGGTCCAGCCCCGCCACCTCGCCGCCGCCCTGACCGGCGAGTCGTCGTGGGCCCGCGCGGTCGACGCCGCGCGCACGGCGGCGCACATCATGGGGGCCGGACTGGTCACCCGGCCCACCGAGTACGCGCCCTGGCTGCCCGGCCGCTGCCTGGAGCTACTCGTCGGCGAGACCGTGCTGGGCCACGCGGGCGAGCTGCGCGCCGGTACGGTTCAGGCGCTGGGCCTGCCCTCGGGGACGAGCGCCATGGAGATCGACCTCACCGCGATGGAGCACCTCACCGACCTCGGGAGCAGGTGACTCCCGAGGTGGCTCGCCGGCGGGGTCTCAGGCGGTCGTGAGATAGATCTGGCCGAAGACCTCGGAGAGCTTCTTGATGTCGGTGGTCATGTCCGTCTCGGGGCCGGCCGGGTTGTAGACGGCGGCCAGGCGACGCTGGATCGGGTTGAGCTTCTTCAGCTGGTCCCAGGCGGTCAGCCGGGTCACGGTGCCCTGGGCGTTCTGGACGCTGGTCCACACGTTCACCTGCTGGGCGGCGCCGTCCTTGACGGGCACCGACAGCCGGGAGGCGACCTTGGTGTCGGTCACCTGGCCGACGAGCCCGGTCTCCTCCGCGGCGATCTGGGCCAGGACGTCCCACGACCGGGCGCGGACCTGGATCCACTGGTTGAGGTGGGCCTGCTCGGCGTTGATCTTCCAGGCGTCGTAGCCGCCGTACAGCAGGCCGCTGTCCAGGGAGAGCTGGTCGACGCGGCCCGCGATCAGGGGAGACTCGATCTTCTCGGGAGCGAGCAGCGGGTACCGCTTGCGCATCTCGGCCTTGCAGGTGTCGTTCGCGCCGCAGGCGAGCTCGGGCACCACGGTGTGGATGCCCAGCCGCTTGCCGGGCGCGACCTGGCGGAGGGCGTCGGAGGCCGCGGTGACGAACGCGGTGATCTCCTCGTCCGTCTTGAACGTGGTGTTGTAGCCCAGCTGGGAGGTGAACCGGATGCCCGCGACCTCGGGGCGCGCGGCCAGCGCGCCGATGCGCTTGACGGCGGCGGCGAAGGTCTCGGCGCCGGCCTTCCAGTCGTCGGCCAGCTCGGTGTCGACCCAGACCCTCAGCTGCACGGCCTTCGCCGCGGTGATCGCCTGACCGGCCGGAGTCTGCGCCGCGGCCGCGGCCGCCGCCGGGTCCGGGGCACCGGTGGGGGTCGGCGTCGGGACGGGAGTGCCGGTCTGCTCGGATCCGGCGACCGTGCCGTCGCCGCCCTCATCGTGCCCGTCGACCGAGCACGGCTGGCCCGCCTCGCACTCGGGCAGGCCACCGTCTCCGGCCCCCTCGGGGAAGGGCGAGTTCTCGTCGCCCTCGGAACCGCCACCGGGCGCCTCCGGGCAGACCGACCCGGCGGCCGAGCAGTCGATGAACTTGCCGTCGCTCGGGGTGGCCTCCTTGAGGTTGGCGTTGTCGTCGGCCCCCCAGAACAGCGCGACCCCGAGGGCCTCGTCGGGCTTGGCCAGCCACTCGCAGACGACGTAGGCCGGGGTGTCCGGCCCCAGCAGGTCGTTACAGCTGCGGGGGTCTTCCTGTGAGTATGCGGCCCCGGGTGTCAGAACACCGACGAGCGCGAGCGTGGCGCCCACGGCGAGAGCCCGGCGCAGTGTAAGTCGCATGTCCTGAACTCCCCGGAAAGCTGGGCAAAACGATCGATCCGCACTTTACCCAGATCACGATGGGCTCGACAGCCTTGGTCAAGAATCATCAGCATTCCGATACCTCCCGCCGAACCCGTACCGGTCGTCACGCTGGACACCTCGACCACGCCGGGTGGACGGATCCCGGCCGCGGGCGGCGGATGGTACTCGGGAGAGGGCGGCGGCGCATTACGGCTGGCGGGAATGCCGGGAGCCCGGCTGGCATGAAGGGGCAAACGGAGGCTGCCAGCGCAGACGGCGGGCGGCGTGGGCGGCATCATGAGGCGATGGGCAACCGTCCAGGGCTGGAAGGTTCCCCCCCGGCCGTCGAGCCGCAGGCGAGAGGCTCCATCGCCGTCAACGAAAGCGCACTCATCGACGCATACCGAAACGGACTTCCATGTCGCCGCGTGCCAAGGATCTGAGTAACGGGTTCCACGGCCTTCCGAGGTCAGACGAGATCATGCATCTCGCTCTGGCCACCGGCAACCTGCTGAACCGGCTGGAGAACGCCAGGAGCCGGATCGACAAGTCGCTGACCCAGCAGCGCCGATTCGTGTCCGACGCCTCACACGAGCTGTTCACGCCGATCGCCGGACTCAGAACGCTTCTGGAAGAGGCGCGGCTGCACCCCGAGGAGACAGATCTGGACGAGCTTCTGGAGGACGCGCTGGAGGGCGTCGACCGGCTCCAGACGATCGTCACCGACCTGCTGGTGCTGGCGAAGGTGGGGGCGAACACACCTGACGCGTTCGTCAACGTCGATCTGGGGGAAACGGTGCGCGCCGCGGTCTCGCGGCGCGGAAACGGTGTCCCCGTACGGCTGCGGCTCGCTCCCGGGGTGAGGGCGAACGTCGTCGACGCGGAGATCGCCCGCCTCCTCGCCAATCTCCTGGACAACGCCCAGCGCCACGCCAGGCACGCGGTGCTGGTCGAGGTGTGCCGGAACGGCCGGTACGGCGAGCTCGCCGTCGCCGACGACGGTGACGGCATCGCCGCCGCCGACCGAGAAAGGATCTTCGAACGGTTCACCCGGCTGGACACGGCCCGCTGCCGCAACCGGGGAGGCACCGGCCTCGGCCTCACGATCGCCCGTGACATCGCCGAAGCCCATCGGGGAACCATCAACGTGGAGGACTCCGCCATGGGCGGCGCGCGGTTCATCCTCCGCCTCCCGCTCGCCGGTCACCAGGTGTCCGAACACCCCTGACGCCGGAGCCTCTCGTCGGCGTACCCCTGGTGTGCGGGCCACTCACCGGCATGACCCTGACGTCGGCGTCTCTCCGGTAGGCATCTCTCCGGTACGGGGCCGCTCAACGACCGGCCGTCGCGGGCGAGCCGCGGTCACCCGTCCCCGCCCCGCCCCTCACCGCCCCGCCCCTCACCGCACCGATCGACGTCACCACGGAATCGGCACCGTCATGGGATCGGCACCATCACGGGACCGGCACCATCACGGGACCGGCACCATCGAGACCGGCACCGTCACGGGACCGGAACCGTCACGGAGAGCGACGTCCCCTCCGCCTCGGTGCTCACGACCGTCAGCTTGCCGCCGAGCGTCTCGACGCGGTCCTTGAGCCCGATGAGCCCCGACCCCTTGCCGTAGTCGGCTCCGCCGCCTCCGTCGTCGCGGATCGAGAGCCGGACGGCCGCTCCGGCCACGCTCAGGGTGACGCACACCACGGAGGCGTTCGCGTGCTTCACCACGTTGGCCAGCGCTTCCGCCGCCGTGTAGTAGATGGCCACCTCGACGCGTTCCGGCAGGCGCGGGACGGAGTCCAGGTCGAGGTCGACGGGAACGGCGGAGCGGCGTGCGAGCGTCTTCAGCGCGGGCACGAGCCCGCCCTTCGAGAGGATCGCCGGGTGGATGCCCCGGGAGAGCTCCTGCAGGTCGCTCATGACCCCGGTCAGCCCCTGGACCGCGTGGGACAGCTGCCCTCTGAGCTCGGTCATCGGCGGCGGCACGCCGGCCTCCGCGGCGCGCAGCTCGAGCCCGAGCGAGACCAGGCGCTGCTGGGCTCCGTCGTGCAGGTCGCGCTCGATGCGCCGGCGGGTCTCGTCGGACGCCGCGACGACCCGGGCGCGGGAGGCGGCGAGCTCGGCGCGGGCCTGGGCGTTCGAGATGGCGGTCGCGACCAGCTCGGTGAAGTCCATCATGCGCTCCTCCACGCCTTCGAACCTCGGTTCCCGGGCGCTGGAGAAGACCAGCATCACACCCCACAGGGACCCGTCGACGATGACGGGAGAGCCGACGGCGGAGGTGACCCCCATTTTCCTGGCCCATGTCGCGATCTTCCCGACGTTCTGGTCGTAGCTCGCCCTTCGCGTCGGACGCCCCGTCCTCAGCACGGTGGCCGAGACGCTCACCTCGTTGAGCGGCCACTGCGAGCCGATGGGCAGCACTTTCTCCACGCCGTCCCGGCAGCTCCACGAGCCCAGCACCGTCACGTGGCCGGGATCGTAACGGCTGATCGCCACGTGGTCCGCCCTCATGAGGGAGCCCATCTCGAAGGCGACCGCGTTGAACAGCTCCGTCGAGGAGATGCCCCGCGCCACGAGTGTCGCGACGCGCCGCAGCGCCGCCTGCTCCTGCGCGATCCGGCGGATCTCGTCACGGCTGGACGCCAGGACGATCTCGATGTTCTCGCGATCACGGGCCGCCCGCAGCAGCGCCTCCAGGGAGGGCACCATCCGCTCGCGCAGGCGCCTCCGTACCGCCTCGGGAACGCGGACGGGCAGGACCAGCGTGCCGATCCTGACGCCGTTCTCCATGAGCGGCAGCGCCTCTCCGTGCTCTTCCGCGGGGACCTCCCCAAGCCGGATCTCCAGGTTCGGCGCCCCCAGAGCCCGTGCCAGGAGACGGGAGGCCGGTCGCAGCGCCGCCTCCAGATCCTCCGTACGCAACAGGATGTGGGCCAGTTGCGCGATGAGATCCGCCTCTCGACGGCGTTTGTCCGCCTGGATGCCCAGTGAGCGCGCCAGTGCCGCGATCGAGCTGGTCACCAGCCCGACGAAGAGGAAGACCGGGAGCGGGGTCCAGAGCCAGCGCGTCCCGTACGAGAAGCTCCACACGGGCGGGAGGTTGAAGTAGTTGAAGGCGACCGCGCTGGCCGCCAGGGTCACCACCCCCAGCCCCAGCCCCCACTCGATCGAGATCAGCAGAACACCGAGCAGGTAGATCCCCTCCAGGAAATCACCCGATGTCACGCGCTCCAGCAAAATGGACAGCAGGGCTTCCGCCGCGATGCAGATGGCGCCGGAGATGATCCCCATCACGAGGGGCGGGCGCTTTGTACGCAGCAATAACGACAAAAGCCGTTCGCGCATAGAGACTAAGATACTCGCAGGTCAAAGGGGTGATTGACGGTTCTCGTCCGATCGTATTCCGGCCTGACGGCGTGTGGACGACTACCCGGAGCAGTCGAGATGTAATTCCTTTAACCCCGTATGACCATTCCTGTAACAAAAATCCGGCGGGGAATACGTGGCGAAGGGGCGAGAGCCGTGAGCGAGGAGCGGATACGGATAGCGCTGGCGGACGACGACGTGCTTTTCCGCGAGGGGGTGGCGAGCCTCATGTCGCGGTCGGGCTTCGAGGTCGTCGGCCAGGCCGGAGACGCGGTGGAGATCCTCACCCTCGTCCGGCTGCACCGGCCCGATCTCGTCATCCTCGACATCCGGATGCCCCCCGCCCACACCAACGAGGGTCTCGACGCGGCGCGGGTGATCCGCGAGGAGTTCCCGGAGACGGGGATTCTCCTGCTGTCGGCGCACATCGAGGTGGAGGAGGCGATGGAACTGCTCGCCACGGGGCACCGGGTCGGTTACCTGCTCAAGAGCCGGGTGACCGGTGTGGACGACTTCGTGGAGACGCTTGAGCGCGTCGTCCAGGGCGGCTCGGTCGTCGATCCGAGTCTCGTGCGAGAACTCATCAGGACCCACCGCAGGGACGATCCGCTGGAGCTTCTCACCGCGCGTGAGCAGGAGGTGCTGTCCCTGATGGCCGAGGGACGCTCCAACTCCGGCATAGCGCACAAACTCTGGATCACCGAGGGGACGGTCGAGAAGCACGTGCACAGCATCCTGTCCAGGATGCGGATATCGGGGACGGAGGACGACCATCGCCGCGTTCTCGCCGTACTGACCTTTCTCGACGCCCACTGAGAGACCCGCCCGGGGGCGTACAGGCCCCGATGGGGCCCGGAGAGCCGGCCCGGTGTCACGGGAGGCGCACGGGTCCGTCGAGATCCCCCTCCCCACCGGCTTTCCAGAGAATCTCACGGATGGCCGCCCCGGAAAGGGCTGATTTCGAGAGGAACGCGATGGCGGGACTGACCGCGATCATCTCCGCGAAGTCCTTTTCCGCGTACGTCGAGATCAGGATGACGCGCGGAGGGCGGAGTCGCACGGCCACGAGCCGCCGGGCCACCTCGAAACCGTTCTCCTCACCGAGATCGATGTCGACGAGCGCGACGTCCGGCCGGACGTCGTCGATCTGCCGGAGAGCGTCGCCACTCGCGGAGGCCGTGCCGACCACGGTGATCCCCTCCCCCTCGAGCAACGCGCGGGCGGCACTGCGGAAGTGATCATTGTCGTCGACGATGAGGCAACGTATGGCCACATGTCGAGGATCCCAGGAAAACGGCTCCGGGGCATTGCAGCTAGCGGGAAACCCGGGGGATTGTCCGCACCTGAGCAGCTACGGGGCTTCCGCTCCGCAGCTGAGCGACGGCGGGGTCCCCGGGCCGGGCCGGAGCAATGGCGAGCTTTCCGGACCGGAGCGGCAGCGACGGCAGCGACGATCGGAGCGTGGTTCCCGCCCAACGGATGTCCTGGACGGCAGGCGACGATCAGGGCACGGTTCTCACCGGCAGGCGTTCCGAACGGTTCTCACCGGCGGGCGTTCCGGACGACAGGCGAGTTCCCGTTCGACGGGCGTCGCGGATACCGGGCGATAATCGGGACATGCTTCCAGCCCAGCGGGCCTCCTAGATGCCGGCCGAATCCTCGCAGACCCTGGAGCGCGGCCTGCGGCTGCTGCGCCTGCTCGCCGACGGGCGGCGGGGCCGTACACCCACGGAGCTGGCGGCGGAGCTGGAGCTGAGCCGCCCGGCGGTGTACCGACTGCTCACCACCCTCCAGAGCGAGGGCTTCGTCCGCCGGGACGGTGACGGACGGGTCCACCTGGGCTTCGGGGTCCTCGTCCTGGCCCGTGCCGTGCAGCCGCTGCTGCGGGAGGGGGCCCTTCCGACCCTGCGCAGGCTGGCGGAGGAGGTCGGGGCGACCGCGCACCTGACGGTGGCCGAGGGCGACGACGGCCTGGCCGTGGCTGTGGTCGAACCCTCCTGGACTAACATGCACGTCGCCTACCGTGAGGGCTCCCGCCACCCGCTGGGCCGGGGCGCCGCGGGGCTGGCCATCCTCGCCCTGCGCGAGGGCCGCACCGGCTATCTGGTCTCCGAGGGCCAGCTCCAGGAGGGCGCCAGAGGCGTCGCCGCCCCCGTGCCCGGCATCCCCTGGCTGGAGGCGTCGGTGGGCGTGGTCGCCTTCACCCAGCTCGACCCGGGCACCGTGGGCCCCCGGGTCGCCGCCGCCGCCGCGGAGCTGTCCGGCTCGCTGACCTGACGGCCCTCTCATCGCGGAATCGACGAGGGACGGGCGATCACCCGCCACCTGCCGGCCGCCCTGCCCTCCGTCGGCTACCCGGCGGTCGCCGACGGCACCGACGTGATCCGCGAGCCCTGCCCTTCAGGGATGATCGCCGAGCAGGTGGGCGATGAGCTCCGCCCGGTTGGTGAGGCCGAGCTTGGCGAGGATGCTGCGCACGTGGCTCTCGACCGTACGCTCGCTCAGCACGAGGCGTTCTGCGACCTGCCGGTTCGACAGCGCCCGCGCGACGAGGCCCGCCACCTCGCGTTCCCGGACGGTCAGTGGGTCGGCGGCGCGATGCCGGGCCTCGACGTCGGCCAGCAGCCGGTCGGCGCGGGCCAGCGGCCCCGGCAGGTCCAGCCGCCGCGCCGAGGCGGCGGCGCGGACGGCGAGCGCCGCCGCCTCGGCGTGATCACCGGTCGCTCCCCGGCGCCGCAGCACGTCGGCAAGGGCGAGCCAGGTGTGGACGAGCCAGGGCCGCGCGTCGAGCCGGAGATTGATCTCGGCCGCGGCCCGCAGCGTCTCAGCGGCCTCGTCGAGCCGTCCCATGACGGCGGCCATCCGGCCGAGGGCCCGCGCCGAGGAACCTCCGCAGAAGCTGTCCGCGTTACCGGGCAGGCCGCCGGCGGAGGCCCAGGGCAGCCACAGGGCGTACGCCCACCCGGCGGCCTCGGCGTCGTCGAACGCCTCGACGAGCTCGGTCAGATGCTGGAGGATTCCCATCCCCCGCACCCCGTGCGCCGGCTCCCGCAACAGCAGGCGCAGGTGCTCGTACCTGGCGAACGCCTCCTCCGGGGCCCCGTCGAGGTGGAGGCACAGGGCATGGGCGGCCTCGATGGCGGGGATGGGGGGAAACACCGTGAAGGACTCCCGGTAGCCGGTGGGCAGGTCGCTCCGATCACCGCGTACGAGCGCGACGAGCTGCCCGAAGACGTCCGTGATCACGGACGCGAGAGGATCGCCCGTCCGGACGGCGATCTCCCCCGCCTCCGCCGACCGGGAGCGGGCCTGTTCGAACCGGCCCGCCAGCGCCTCGCGCGCCGCCGACACGCGCAGGTGGTACCAGCGGACCCGGAGCAGGCGCGTGGTGGCGGCCAGCTCGCCGAGCCTGGAGATCTCGTCGTCGACCGCGGCGAGATCGACCAGCTGGTAACCCGCGTCGACGCGCCAGACGTGGCCACGTACGGCGGCCATCGGCCTGCCGGCGCGCAACGCGATCCGGATGGCGAGCTCACCGATCCGCAGGCGCTCGGCCACGTCGTCCGGCCCGTCGAGGACCGCGACCCTGGCTCGCCCGGCGTCGAGCAGCGCGACCGGATCGCCGCAGGCCTCCGCCAGCCGCAGGACCTCCGCCGACTCCTGTACGGCACCCGCCGACCTGCCCGCCTCGACTTCCAGACATGCCTTCCGCGCGAGCAGGCGGGAGCGGGCGACGGCCACCTCAGGGGTGGTCATGACACAGATGTCCTCGCCGTGAACACCGTGAACGCCCTCGACACCGTCCGCACCGCGAGCGCTGTGAGCGGCTCCGGTGCCGATACCCGCGCCGTAGGCGGCACCGGTGTCGTGGCCGGCGCCCAGGTGAGGGGCGATATCGGTGTGACGGGTGGTTCCTGTCATGGTGTCGAGGGCGGACAGCGCGCGATCGCACAGGGCGACCGTCCTCCTGACGACCGACGGATCGCCGACCCCGCAGATGACGAGCGCGGCGGCGGTGAGCAGGTCGGGCCGCCCCGCGGACTCCGCGGCGTCCGCCGCCTCGCGGGAGTGCCCGGTGCTTCGCGGAATCCACCCGGCGAGGTGTTCGGCGGTCGCGAGCTCGACGAGGAGCTCCGCCCGCTCGGCCTGCCCGGCTCCCACGCGGCCGAGCACCTCCAGAGCCTGGTCGAGCAACCGGGCCGCCTCCTCCGGAGCCAGTGACCGCAGTGCGTGCGCGGCGGCGGTCCGCGTCCAGCGCACCGTGGCGCGCAGTGCCTCGGCGTCGTCACCGGCCTGTCTCCAGTGGGCCGCGATGCGGGCGGCGTGGGCGAGATCCGCGCCCAACCGCCGGTGCAACGACTCTGCCGCTCGCCGGTGTAACTCGGGGGCGGCCGGTATCGACTCCGCGACGACCCCCTCACGGACCAGGGCGTGGGCGAACCGGTATCGGGGTGGTGCGTCACCGGTACGGGTGAGCAGGCCGGCCCCGGCGAGCGCGTCGAGATGGCCGGACACCGCGGCGGGGGGCAGTTCCTCGACGTCGGCGAGCAGCGCGGGGTCGAGGTCCTCGCCGAGCACCGCCGCCGTGCTCGCCGTGTCCCGTACCGCCGGATCGAGCCCGTCGAGCATCTCTGCGACGAGAAGGCGCAGATCCGCCGACGGCAGCGAGGGAGGCCGCTCCCCGTCGCCCGTCCTGTCGCCGGGGCCGGTCTCGTCGAGTATCCGCGCCATGACCGACACGAGCAGCGGCAGTCCGCCGGTGCGCTCGTGCACCGAGCGGGCCACCGAACGGGCCCGGGGGGCGCCACCCGGCAGGACCGCGAGGTATCGCTCGACGTCCGGCACGGTGAGCGGCGCGAGCGGAACGGTCCGTGCCGCACGGCTGCGGGCGACCTCGGCGAGGGTCCCGGCGACCCCGGCGGCTCTGGCGACCCGGCGAGTGGTGACCGGCCCGGCGACTCGTCCGGCAGCCGACCCGGCGGGTTGCCTGGCGGCTCGCCGGGCGGTGGCGTTCCTGTGGGTCACGACGACAAGCAGCCGCGAGTCCGCGGCCTCGACCGCGACGTGGCGGAGCAGGGCCAGCGACGCCTCATCGGCGTCGTGGAGGTCCTCGATCACGACGACGAGTCCCTTGGCGTCCTCCGCGGCCCCGATGAGAACGTCGGTGAAGGCGGCCAGCCGCCGGAAGCGCGCCGCCGCCGACTCGAACGCGTCCCCGGCGGGCTCGAACGCGCCCATCACGTCGGCTCCCCCGGCAACCCTGGTGACCCCGGCGATCCCGGCGATCCCAGTGACCCCGGCAACCCCGGCAACCCCGGTGACCCCGGCAACCCCGGCGATCCCAGTGACCCCGGCAACCCCGGTAACCCCTGCGCCCCCTGCGACCTCGACGACCCCGGCGGGGAGCGGCCTCGGGGAAATCCTCCCGATGACGCGCAGCCACGGCCACAGCGGCGGGGCGCCCTCCTCGGCGAGGCAGCGGCCCCACAGTACGGCCGCCTCGCCCGCGACGGCCTCCTCCACCAGCCGCGACTTGCCGATTCCCGCCGGTCCCGAGACCAGAACGACGCCGCCCCTGCCCTCGCGAGCAGCCTCGATCGCCTCGCGCAGCAGCGCCGTCTCGCGCTCGCGCCCGACGAAGGCGTCCGGACCGCGTCGGATGTCCATCCCTCAAGTCTGACAGCGCGGGCGGCGGAACACCGGTCCCTCGACCGCGGATCGGCGGGCTCCGCCCCCGGTCCGGTACCGGATGGCGAGCCCCACACCCGGCCCGGCACCCAATACCGGCCTCCGCGCCCGGCCCGGCACCGGATACCGAGCTCCGCCCCCGGCCCGGATCCGGTGACGATGCCGGATCCGGTACTGCGGATCCGGTACCGGTGCCGGTTTCAGTACCCGCGTTCAGTACTGCCCCGGATGACCACGACGCGTGCCTGATCCAGGCTCGACACACCGGCCGATCATCGGAGCCGGACGACACGACGCCGGAACAACGCACAGACACGAACAACGCACAGGCACAGAGACAGAAAAGGAAGGAACGCCGGTGGAACTTCACGAGTACCCGCAATACGACGCCGTCGGGCTCCGTGGCCTGATGGAGGCGGGTGAGGTCACCGCCGCGGAGGTCGAGACCGTCGCCCGGGAGGCCCTTGAGACGGCGAACGCGGAGGTGAACGGTCTCGCGCTGCCGCTGTTTCCGCAGGCCCTCGACCACTCCGCCGATGGACCGCTGGCGGGGGTACCGTTCCTGATCAAGGACAACGGCCCGGTGGCGAAGGGTGTGCCGTTCTGCTGCGGGAGCCGGAGCATCGAGGGGGTCGTCGCCCGGCACGACACCGATCTGATGACGCGGTTCCGTGCCGCCGGGCTGGTCACCCTGGGCATGACCACCGTCCCGGAGATGCTGATCAGCTTCTCCACCGAGTCGGTCAGGTACGGGCCCACCCTCAACCCGTGGGACCCCACCCGCGGCGTGGGCGGTTCGAGCGGGGGAGCCGCCGCCCTGGTCGCGGCCGGTGCCGTGCCCATCGCGCACGGCAGTGACGGTGCCGGGTCCATCAGGATCCCCGCCTCGTGCTGCGGGCTGGTCGGCCTCAAGCCGAGCCGGGGCAGGACCCCGTGCGGGCCCGACGTGGGCGAGTCGCTGTTCGGGCTCTCCTACGAGCTCGGGCTGACCCGTACCGTCCGCGACACCGCCCACTACCTGGACGCCGTCCAGGGGCCCGGCATCGGCGACAAGTACACCGCCCCGCCCCCCACGCGCCGGTACGCCGACGAGCCGGGGGCCGATCCCGGCGTGCTGCGGGTGGCCGTGACCACGCGGGCATGGTCGGGTGTCGCGGTGGACCCCGAGGTGGCCGCGGCGACCGTCGCGGTCGGCCGCGTACTGGAGAAGGAGGGACACTTCGTCACCGAGGCGAGCCCGGCCGTCGACTGGGACACCGTCATGGGCGCCATGGTGCCGTCCGCGACCCTCGCCGTCGCCGCGCCCCTGCTCACGGCTCTGCGACCACCGGACCCGGCCAAGGTGGAGGCCGTCACGTCGCGGGCCTTCGAGGAGGCGAGGGAGCTGAGCGTCATGCGGCTGATGGGAGCCTTCGACGCGCAGAACAGGGTGAGCCGGTCGGTGGGGGCCTTCTTCACCGGGTACGACCTGCTGGTCACCCCGACCCTGGGTCGCCTTCCCGCGCCGCACGGCACCCTGCGGTACGACGACCCCGGCCACACCGTGACGAGCTGGCTGGAGTCGATCTTCGAGTACGGGCCGTTCACCGCGGTGTTCAACATCTCCGGCCAGCCTGCGATCAGCCTGCCGCTGGGCTGGAGCGAGGAGGGGCTGCCGATCGGGGTGCAGCTCGTCGCCCCCTACGGCCGCGAGGACCTGCTGCTCCGGGTCGCCGCCCGGCTGGAGCAGATCATGCCGTGGAAGGACCGGACTCCCGCGCGGCACCTCGGAAGAGATCATGCCGTGGGAGAACCGGACTCCCGCGCGGCACCTTAGAGGAGATCATGCGGTGGGGGACCGGGCTCCCGCGCGGCACCCCCCGCCGGGTTGCGGTGAACCCGCCGGTAGGGTGAACGCTGGTGCGCCGGGAAGTCTGGTCGGCAGTGGCTGACCCGACCCCTGAAGTGGAGCACTCATGAGCGGCACCTCACCCGGCACGCCTCGCCTGTTCAGCCGAGGTTCGTGGGACGAGGCCCGCCGCGTCGCGGACATCCTGCGCGGGGAGACCGTCGGCGGAGCCCTGCTGCTGGCCGGTGCGGTGGCGGCGATGATCTGGGCGAACTCCCCGTGGTCGGGATCCTACGAGGCGCTACGCGCCGTCACGGTCGGACCCGCGGCCCTGCATCTGGATCTGAACCTGGCGGCCTGGGCCTCCGACGGGTTGCTGGCGATCTTCTTCTTCGTGGCCGGGCTGGAGCTCAAACGCGAGTTCGTCGCCGGTGACCTGCGCCAGGCACGGCGGGCCGCGGTGCCGGTCGCGGCCGCGTTCGGCGGCGTGATCGTCCCGGCCGTGCTGTACCTGCTCGTCACCCTCGCCACCGGCGCCGACGGCGGCGCGGCGAGAGGCTGGGCGATCCCGACGGCCACCGACATCGCCTTCGCGCTGGCCGTGCTCGCGGTCATCGGCCGGTACCTGCCCACGGCGCTGCGTACCTTCCTGCTCACCCTGGCCGTGGTCGACGACCTGCTGGCCATCGTCATCATCGCGATCTTCTACACCGCGAGCCTGTCACTACCGGCGCTGCTGGGCGCGCTGGTGCCGCTGGCGATCTTCGCCGTACTGGTGCAGCGCCGGGTGCGCGCCTGGTGGCTGCTGCTGCCGCTGGCCGTCGCGACCTGGGCGCTGATGCACGCCTCCGGGGTGCACGCCACCGTCGCCGGGGTGCTGCTGGCCTTCACGGTGCCGGTCGTCCGCGGCGAGCGGGCCGGTGGCCCGGACGCCGGGCCCGGCCTGGCCGAGCACTTCGAGCACCGCCTGCGACCGCTCTCGGCCGGGGTGGCCGTGCCGGTGTTCGCCTTCCTGTCGGCGGGGGTGAGCCTCGGCGGCCTGAGCGGCCTGGCCACCGCCCTGACCGACCCGATCGCGGTGGGCATCGTCATCGGGCTCGTGGTCGGCAAGCCCGTCGGAATCATGATCGCGACCTGGCTGGTGGCCCGCTTCACCCGCGCGGACCTGGACGAGAGCCTGGCCTGGGTGGACGTGGGCGGGCTGTCGGTACTGGCCGGGATCGGGTTCACCGTCTCCCTGCTCATCGGGGAACTGGCCTTCGGGGCCGGCAGCGAGCGCGACGCCCACGTCAAGGTGGCGGTCCTGACGGGCTCCCTGATCGCGGCCCTGGCGGCGGCGCTCATCCTCCGCCTGCGCAATCGCGCCTACCGGCGCATCCACGAGGCCGAGACCGCCGACCGCGACGGCGACGGCATCCCCGACGCCTACCAGCAGCGTCCCTGAGAAACCGCGTCCGGCGGGCCTGAAGCCCAGGAGGCGGTCCCAGGCCCGCCTTCGCGGCCTTCGCGACCTTGGGGCCTTCGCGGCCTTCGGGCCTTGGGGCCTTCGGGCCTTCGGGCCTTCGGGCCTTCGCGACGGCGGTCGAACCGGCCGACGGCCCCGCGTCGCGTTTCCCGCGCGACCTCCGCCGGGGGTCACCGGGACGACGTTTGACATCTCCCCACTCCCTGACGGATGGTTGTTCGTATAGAGGACATATACGTCCGATAAACGGACAGATCTGGGAGAAGCGGATGCCGTACTACCGGGTCGTGGGGGAGATCCCCCGCAAGCGGCACGTGCAGTTCCGGCGGCCCGACGGCGGGCTGTACGCCGAGGAGCTGATGGGCGAGGAGGGGTTCTCCAGCGACTCGTCGCTGCTCTACCACCGCCACCTCCCCACCGCGATCGTCAAGGCCGAGGCCGTCGAGCCCGACGGGTCGAGAAGGCTCAGCCCCAACGTGCCCCTCTCCCCCCGCCACCTGCGCACCCAGGACCTGCCGACCGAGGGCGACCTGGTCTCCGGGCGCGGGCTGATCGCCGGAAACGCCGACGTCCGCATGTCGTACGCCGCGAGCGAGGAGCCCAGCGGGCTCTACCGCAACTCCATGGGCGACGAGTGCGTCTACATCGCGAGCGGGCGGGTCAGGTTCGAGTCGACGTACGGGGTGATCGAGGCCGGGGAGGGCGACTACGTCGTCGTCCCCACCGGGACGATCCACCGGTGGGTGCCGCTGGGGCGCGTCACGGCCTTCACCATCGAGGCCGCCGGCCACATCCGGCCGCCCAAGCGCTACCTGTCCTCGTACGGCCAGTTCCTGGAGCACGCCCCCTACTCCGAGCGCGACCTGCGCACCCCGCAGGAGCCCCTGATCGCCGAGGGCGAGGAGGTGCCGGTGCTGGTCCGCACCCGCGGCGGGCTGACCCGGCTGGTCTACCGCGACCACCCGTTCGACGTGGTCGGCTGGGACGGCTGCCTCTACCCGTACGCGTTCAACATCAACGACTTCGAGCCGATCGTGAAGCGCACCCACGCCCCGCCGCCGGTGCACCAGACCTTCGAGGGTCCCAACTTCGTGATCTGCTCGTTCTGTCCCCGGCCGCTCGACTTCCACCCGGACGCGATCCCGATCCCGTACAACCACCACAACGTCGACTCCGACGAGCTGATGTTCTACGCGGGCGGCGACTACACCGCGCGCAGGGGCTCGGGCATCGACGTCGGCTCGGTCTCGCTGCACCCCGCGGGGTTCACGCACGGCCCGCAGCCGGGTGCCGTCGAAGCCGTCATCGAGGCGGTACGCCAGGGCCACACTCAGACGAGCGAGCTGGCCGTGATGGTCGACACCTTCCGCCCCCTCGATCTGGGCCCGGCCGGGCTGTCGGTGGAGGACCCCGCGTACGCGTGGACGTGGGCCCGTTGACGGACACGCCCCCGGGCACGACCCCGGACACGGTCTCGGGCCCGCCACGGGGTAGGGGCAGAGCCATGAGCACAGACACGGGAACGGGAACGGGCGCGAGTGTGGACGGCGTGGGCATGGGAACGGCGGCGCTCTTCCGGGCACTCGTCGACGACGCCGGGCTGTTCCCGCCGACCGGGCTGCCGATGGCCGAGGCCCTGGAGCGGCACAGGAACGACCTGGCGGGCAACGACCCGGTGCTCACCCACCGGTTCCTCTGCCCGGCCGGACGCCTGGCGGAGCTCCGCGACCACCTGACCTTCCCGATCCGGCTCGGCCTGATCCTGGACACCCCCGACGTCCCGCCGTTTGAGGACGTCGCCGTCGAGCTGGTCGAGGTGCGGCAGGCGCCGGGCGAGAGCCCCGGGGCCGTGTCGGAGCGGCTGGCCGGACGGCTGCCCGGCGGTGCCCGGCTGTTCGTCGAGGTGTCTCCCGGCGACCGCGCCTCCCTGCCGCGCGACGGTACGGGCCCCGGCCTGAAGTTCCGCTGCGGCGGACCGGCCGCCGGAGCCTTTCCCAGCGCCGCGGACCTGGGCGCCCTCATCGCGCACTGCGCGGGACACGGCGTACCGTTCAAGGCGACCGCGGGGCTGCACAACGCGGTCCGCCACTTCGATCCCGCGCTGGGCGTCGACCGGCACGGCTTCCTCAACCTGGTCCTCGCGGTCTGCGCGGCCGTGGAGGGCCGCGACCCGGTGCCGGTGCTGAAGCTGACCGACGTCGGCGAGCTGGTTCGGCTGGCGCGGGCCGTGCCCGACGACACCGCGGCGCGTGCCAGGGAACTGCTGGTGTCGTACGGGTCGTGCGACACGCGCACCCCGATCGAGGATCTGGTGGCCCTGGGCCTGATCGCACGGCGCCCGCCCGCCCCCGCCGGCGCGGCGGCCACCGACGGGACGACCGCCGACAGGGCAACCCCCACCACGGCGACCACCGACCGAGCGACCCTCAACACGGCGACCACCGGCGGAACGACCCCCACCACGGCGACCCTCGACACCGCGACCACCGGCGGAACGACCGCCCCCGATCCGGCGACCCCCGGCACAGCAGAGGAGAACGTGTGATGTCTTGGGGCCTGGAGAACCTGCCCTACGGAGTCTTCTCCCGCCACGAGGGGGAGACCCCTCGCGTCGGCGTCCGCTACGGAGACCACGTGGTCGACCTGGCCGGGGCCCTGCACGACGAGGTGTTCGCCACCGGCTCGCTCAACGCCTTCATGTCCAGGGGCCCGGCCGCGTGGCGGGACACCCGGACCCTGATCCAGAACAAGCTGAGCACCGACCGGGCGGTGGTGGAGCCGCACCTCGTCCCGCTCGACCGGGTCACGCTGCACCTGCCGGTCGAGGTGGCCGACTACGTCGACTTCTACTGCTCGCTGGAGCACGCCACCAACCTGGGCCGGATGTTCCGCCCCGACGAGGAGCCGCTCAAGCCGAACTGGCGGCACCTGCCGGTCGGCTACCACGGCAGGGCCGGGACGGTCGTCGCGTCCGGCACCCCGGTCGTCCGGCCTTCCGGGCAGCGCGGCGCGGGGGTCTTCGGCCCGTCCGCCAAGCTGGACATCGAGGCGGAGCTGGGATTCGTCGTCGGTACCCCGACGGCCCTCGGCGACCGGGCCGGGCGGTTCGAGGACCACGTGTTCGGCGTGACCCTGGTCAACGACTGGAGCGCCCGTGACATCCAGGCGTGGGAGTACGTCCCGCTGGGCCCGTTCCTCGGCAAGTCCTTCGCCACCTCGATCTCGCCGTGGATCACCCCGCTCGCGGCCCTGTCGGAGGCGCGCGTCGAGGGCAGGCCGCAGGATCCCGAGCCGCTCGGCTACCTGCGCCGCGAGGCGCCGTGGGGGCTCGACCTGAGGCTGGAGATCTCCGTGAACGGCGAGGTCGTCTCCCGTCCCCCGTACCGGGACATGTACTGGACGCCCGACCAGATGCTCGCCCACATGACCGTCAACGGCGCCGCCCTGCGCACCGGCGATCTCTACGCCAGCGGTACGGTCTCCGGCTCCGGGCCGGGCGAGCGCGGCTCGCTGATCGAGCTCACCTGGAACGGGACCGAGCCGCTGAAGCTGCCCGACGGCTCGGCCAGGACCTTCCTGGAGGACGGGGACACCGTCACGATCACCGCGACCGCTCCGGGACCCGGTGGAACCGTGATCACCCTGGGTGAGGTGTCGGGAAGGATCGAGCCCTCCCGGTAGCCCCGGCGACCGGCCTGAAGGCCGGGCCTGTCAGCGATCCTGTGGAGGACATACGGTGGAGGAAGGAACCTCCCGGACGACCGGAGCGTTGTACAGCTAGGAGGGCCGGAGCATGGAGTACTGGGTCATCTGGTTGATCTTGGCGGTAGCACTGGGAGTCGCCGAGATACTCACCCTGACCACCGCTCTCGGCCTGCTCGGGGGTGCCGCCCTCATCACCTCCGTCGCCGCCGGGCTGGGGCTGCCGGTCCCGCTGCAGCTCGTGGTGTTCGTCGCCTCCCTGGTCGCCGGGGTGACCGTGGTCAGGCCCATCGCCAAGCGCCAGCTCAGCATGCGGCAGCCGCGGAGCCAGCGGTTCGGGATCCAGGCGCTCGTGGGCAAGCCCGCGTACGTCCTGCGCGAGGTGACCGGCAGGGACGGCCGGGTGCAGATCGGCGGCGAGGAGTGGTCCGCCAGGGCCTACGACGAGACCCTGGTGATACCGGCGGGGGCGGTCGTCGACGTCATCGAGATCGAGGGCGCGACCGCGCTCGTGTATCCACGGGAGTGACACCATGGACGCTCTGCTCATAGCCGGACTGCTCATCGTCCTGTTGGCGGTGTTCACCGTGATCCGTTCGGTGCGCATCGTCCCCCAGGCGCGAGCCCGCAACGTGGAGCGGCTCGGCCGCTACCACAGCACGCTGAAGCCCGGCCTGAACTTCGTGATCCCCTACATCGACCGGGTCTACCCGATGATCGACCTGCGCGAGCAGGTCGTCTCCTTCAAGCCCCAGCCGGTGATCACCGAGGACAACCTGGTCGTCGAGATCGATACGGTCCTGTACTTCCAGGTCACAGACCCCCGGGCGGCGGCGTACGAGATCGCCAACTACATCCAGGCCGTGGAGCAGCTCACGGTCACCACGCTGCGTAACGTCGTCGGCTCGCTCGACCTGGAGATGACGCTGACCTCGCGCGACACGATCAACAGCCAGCTGCGCGGGGTGCTCGACGAGGCGACCGGCAAGTGGGGCATCCGGGTCAACCGGGTGGAGATCAAGGCCATCGACCCGCCGAAGAGCATCAAGGAGGCGATGGAGAAGCAGATGCGCGCCGAGCGGGACAAGCGCGCCGCGATCCTCAACGCCGAGGGCCAGCGGCAGTCGCAGATCCTGACCGCCGAGGGCGACAAGCAGAGCGCGATCCTGCGGGCCGAGGGCGACAGGAGCGCCGCGATCCTCAAGGCCGAGGGCCAGTCGCAGGCCATCGACGAGGTCTTCCAGGCCGTGCACCGCAACGACCCCGACCCCAAGCTGCTGGCGTACCAGTACCTGCAGGTGCTGCCCGAGCTGGCCAAGGGCCCGAACAACACGTTCTGGGTGATCCCCAGCGAGGTCACCTCCGCCCTCCAGGGCGTCTCCAAGGCGTTCACCGAGGCGCTGCCGCAGTCGGCGGCCACCCGCGAGGCCCCCAGGGTCAACGAGGCGGCGGCCGAGGAGCGGATGCTGGCCGAGAAGGCCGCCGCCGAGGCGGTCGCCGAGGCCGCCGAGGCCGATCTGGGCCCCCGCCAGCTCAACGCGCCCCCCGCGCACCTTCCCGGCGACGACCTCCTCGGCACGAAGACGGGGGCGCAGGAGGAGCACCGCCGCCCCGGCTCCTGAACCTTCCGGCCTCCCCCTTGGTCCTTCCGCCCGGTGGTCCGGGCGGGAGGACCGTTTTCATGATCAGGGCCGCTCTCCCGGCCGGTTTGAGGAGAAATGTGTGGGTAGCTCACTAGGTCTCG
Organism: Streptosporangium sp. NBC_01469; assembly: GCF_036227305.1. Taxonomy (NCBI): domain Bacteria; kingdom Bacillati; phylum Actinomycetota; class Actinomycetes; order Streptosporangiales; family Streptosporangiaceae; genus Streptosporangium; species Streptosporangium sp. NBC_01469. The sequence continues at coordinate 761,721 of NZ_CP109465.1, forward strand.
GGGTCCGGGCGTGAAGCAACGCTGTGGGTGGGGTTAAGAAAACCGCGATGGACACCCCCGAAGGCGACCGGGCACAGTGCGTATGGTCGGAGCTGAGGGGGAATCCGCTATGAAGGCGCTGGTCAAGGAGAGGGCCGAACCCGGCCTGTGGCTGGCCGACGTGCCCGAACCGTCCGTCGGCCCCGGTGAGGTGCTGATCAGGGTGCTGCGCACCGGGATCTGCGGCACGGACCTGCACATCCGGAGTTTCGACGCGTGGGCCCGGCAGACGCTGCGGACGCCGCTCGTCATCGGCCACGAGTTCTGCGGCGAGGTCGTCGAGGTGGCACCGGGCGTGGAGGACATCACCCCCGGTGACCTGGTCAGCGGCGAGGGGCACCTGGTCTGCGGCAAGTGCCGCAACTGCATGGCCGGACGGCGGCACCTGTGCCGCAGCACGATCGGGCTGGGGGTGAACCGCGACGGCGCCTTCGCCGAGTACGTGACACTCCCGGCCTCCAACGTCTGGGTGCACCGGGTCCCGGTCGATCTCGACGTGGCCGCGATCTTCGACCCGTTCGGCAACGCGGTGCACACCGCCCTGACGTTCCCGATGGTCGGCGAGGACGTGCTGATCTCCGGCGCCGGGCCGATCGGGCTGATGGCCGCCGCGGTGGCCACCCACGTGGGCGCCCGCAACGTGGTCGTCACCGACGTCAGCCCGGAGCGGCTGGAGCTGGCCCGCAAGCTCGGGGTCACCCTGGCCCTGAACGTCGCGGAGACGTCCGTCCAGGAGGGCATGGACGGGCTGGGCATGCGAGAGGGCTTCGACGTGGGCCTGGAGATGTCCGGCAACCCGAAGGCGCTCCGCGACATGATCGCCTCCATGTCGCACGGCGGGAAGATCGCCATGCTCGGCCTGCCCGCCGAGGAGTTCGCCGTCGACTTCGCGACGATCGTGACCTCGATGATCACCCTCAAGGGCATCTACGGCAGGGAGATGTACGAGACGTGGTACGCCATGTCCGTGCTCCTGGAGAAGGGCCTCGACCTCTCCCCCGTAATCACCGACCGCTTCTCCTACCGCGACTTCGACGCGGCCTTCGACACCGCCGCCGGAGGCAGGACCGGCAAGATCATCCTGGATTGGACGGCCTGATGTCCGACACCGTCCACAGCGGAACCGGCAAGATCACCTCGGATTGGACCGCCTGATGTTCGACAATCTCCGCGACGACTTCCGTACGACCCTGAACGAGATCGCCGAGGCCGGGCTGCTCAAGCCCGAACGGGTCATCACCACCCCGCAGCGCGCCGGGATCGCGGTCGCGGGTGGCGGCGAGGTGCTCAACTTCTGCGCCAACAACTACCTCGGCCTGGCCGACCACCCCGAGGTGGTCGCCGCCGCCCAGGAGGCCCTCGACCGCTGGGGCTTCGGCATGGCGTCGGTCCGCTTCATCTGCGGCACCCAGGAGGTGCACAAGGAGCTGGAGGCGCGGCTGTCGGACTTCCTCGGCCAGGAGGACACCGTCCTGTACAGCTCGTGCTTCGACGCCAACGGCGGCGTGTTCGAGACGCTGCTCGACGACCGCGACGCGGTGATCTCCGACGCCCTCAACCACGCGAGCGTCATCGACGGCATCCGCCTGTCCAAGGCGCGGCGCCTGCGCTACGCCAACCGCGACATGGCCGAGCTGGAGGCGCGGCTCAAGGAGTCCTCCGGCGCCCGGCGCAGGCTGATCGTCACCGACGGCGTCTTCTCCATGGACGGCTACGTCGCGCCGCTGGACGAGATCTGCGACCTGGCGGAGCGGTACGAGGCCATGGTGATGGTCGACGACTCGCACGCCGTCGGCTTCGTCGGCAGCGGCGGCGGGGGCACCCCCGAGCTGCACGGCGTGCGGGATCGGGTCGACATCCTCACCGGCACGCTCGGCAAGGCGCTCGGCGGGGCCAGCGGCGGCTACGTGGCGGCGCGCGGGGAGATCTGCGAACTGCTCCGCCAGCGCTCGCGCCCCTACCTGTTCTCCAACTCCCTCGCCCCGGTGATCGCCGCCGCCTCACTGCGCGTCCTCGACCTGATCAGCGGCTCGGACGAGGCCCGGACGCGGCTGCGCGCCAACACCGAGCGGTTCCGCACCGGCATGACCGAGGCCGGGTTCGACATCCTGCCCGGCGACCACCCCATCGTCCCGGTGATGATCGGCGACGCCGCCGAGGCCGCCGCGATGGCCGAACGCCTGCTGGAGCTGGGCGTCTACGTGATCGGCTTCTCCTACCCCGTGGTCCCGCACGGCCAGGCCCGCATCCGGGTCCAGCTGTCCGCGGCCCACTCGGCCGAGGACGTCGACCGCGCGCTGGAGGCCTTCGCCACGGCCCGCGGCTGAACACCCTCGGCGAAACCCGCCGGAAATCGTCGTCCGCGTGGCGTTCGGCTTCCATGACCGTGACCGGCGTCGGCTGAATTAAAATCGTGCGTTGCCCACATAGCATGATCAATCCGTGATGTGCGGCGCTCTCCCCTCTTGCTTGGACAGCCGAGGTCGAGGAGAGACCGATGCCCCGCAGACACGCCGCCATCACGGGATGCGTCCTGGCGATCACCACCCTTACCGCGACGGCCGTCCCGACCGGCGACCGGCCCCTTACCGCCGACGTCACAGCCGCCGCGGTGAAACCGCCGCCGGGAATGCTCATGGCCCTTCAGCGCGACCTCCACCTCACCGCGAAACAGGCCCAGGCCCGGCTGCTCAACGAGACCCGCCAAGCGGAGGTCGAAACGCAGCTTCGCAGAAGGCTCGGTGACCGTTTCGGTGGTTCGTGGCTTGTCGGAACCATCGCGGAGACTCTCATGGTGGCCACCACCAACCCCGCCGACCTTCACCAGATCGCCGCCGAGGGTGCCCGGGGCAAGGTGGTCACCCGGTCGCTGCCCCAACTCCAGGCACTCAGGGCGCAGACGGACGAGGCCCTGGCCGCTCACCCGCTCGCCGGGGGGAATGTGCGTTACGTCGACGTGCGGGCCAACCAGGTCGTCGTCCTGTCCGACAAGCCGACGGCGACCAGGGCCGCCCTCAAGACCGCCGGTCTGCAACCGACCGCGGTGCGAGTGGTGTCCTCCCCTGAACGCCCCCTGCCCCTGTCCGATCTGGTGGGCGGCGAGGCTTATTACGTCGGTGCCACGACCCGCTGCTCGGTCGGCTTCCCAGTGGTCCGCGGTCTTCAGAACGGTTTCGTCAGTGCCGGTCACTGTGGCACGGCGGGGATGACCACCACCGCCGGCGCCGACCGGGTCGCCCAGGGGATCTTCCAGGCATCGATATTCCCGCTCCACGACTTCGCCTGGATCGCCGTGAACAAGGACTGGACGCCCAGGCCGGTGGTGAACAGTGGCAGCGGGGCCACCGTGAACGTCGCCGGTTCCAGGGTGGCCATCGAGGGGGCGTCGGTCTGCCGGTCCGGTTCCGCCACCGGCTGGCACTGCGGCGCCATCCGGCAACGCAACGCCAGCGTCGTCTACAGCCAGGGCACCGTCTCCGAGCTGACCCGGACCACCGTCTGCGCCGAGCCCGGCGACTCCGGCGGCTCCTTCATCGCCATCGACCAGGCCCAGGGCGTCACCTCCGGCGGCTTCGGAGACTGCGGCGCCGGTGGCGTCACCTACTTCCAGCCGGTCAACGAGATCCTCACGACCTACGGCCTGTCCCTGGTGACCATCCACGGTAATCCTCCCCCGCCGAGCACAGGCACCTGCACCGGCTACCCGCACACCGCCGAAGGCACGCTTCCCGTCGGGAGGACCGACTACCGGCTGGTCGACTACCAGTCGACCGCCGACGGTGTCCACTTCGCCTGCCTGGCCGGTGTCGTCGGCACTGACTTCGACCTCTACCTGCAAAAACAGGACGGCCAGAATTGGGTCACCGTCGCCGCCGCCGAAGGACCGACCCCCAGCGAGAAGATCGACTACACCGGCACGCCCGGCCACTACCGATACCGCGTGGTCGCCTCCAGCCGCTCCGGCGCCTACCTCCTGGGATACAAGGTGCCGTGATCCGCCCGATGGTCCTCGCTGGAAATCGTCGTCCGCGTGGCGTTCGGCTTCCGTGACCGTGACCGGCATCGGCTGGATTAAAGTTGTGCGTTGCCCACATAGCATGATCAACCGGTGGTACGTGGCGCTCTCCCCTCTTGCTTGGACAGCCGAGGTCGAGGAGAGACCGATGCCCCGCAGACACGCCGCCATCACGGGATGCGTCCTGGCGATCACCACCCTTACCGCGACGACCGTCCCGGCCGCCGCCCGGCCCCTGACGGCAGGTGCCGAGGTCGTGGTGAAGCCGCCGCCGGGAATGCTCACGGCCCTTCAGCGCGACCTCCACCTCACCGCGGAGCAGGCCCAGGCCCGGCTGCTCAACGAGAGCCGCCTGGCGCCGGTCGAAGCGGAACTCCGCACGAAGCTTGGTGACCGTTTCGGCGGCTCCTGGTTCACCGGAACCATCGCGCAGACCCTCGTGGTGACCACCACCGACCCCGCCGACCTTCCCCAGATCATCGCCGAGGGCGCCCAGGGCGAGGTGGTCACCCGGTCGCTCCCGGACCTCCACAAGGCCTTGGCGATCACCAACACGTCCCTGTCCAGTGCCGAGGGAAAGGTGCGCTTCATCGATGTGAAGAACAACAGGGTCGTCGTCCTCACCACGGACGCCCTGGCCACCGAGGACGAGATAGAGGCCAGCGGGGTGAGCGGGCGCGTCGTGCAGGCGGTGCAGTCCGGCGAGACTCCGCGACTCCTCAGCGACCTGGCGGGCGGCGACGCCTACTACATCGGCGTCGCGTCCCGCTGCTCGGTCGGGTTCTCCGTGACCAAGGGGACCCAGAACGGTTTCGTCAGCGCCGGTCACTGCGGCACGCAGGGCAAAACCGCCACCGGCTTCAACCGGGCGCCACTCGGTGTCTTCGAGGGGTCGACCTTCCCTGACGATGACTTCTCCTGGATCGCGGTGAACAGCGACTGGACGCCCAAGCCGTGGGTGGGCAACGGCGCGGGTGACGTGGTGAACGTCTCCGGTTCCAGGGCGGCCATCGAGGGGGCGTCGGTCTGCCGGTCCGGCTCGACCACCGGCTGGCACTGCGGCACCATCCTGCAGCTCAACACCAGCGTCGTCTACGGCCAGGGCACCGTCTCCGAGTTGACCCGCACCAACGTCTGCGCCGAGCCCGGCGACTCCGGCGGCTCCTTCATCTCCATCGACCAGGCCCAGGGCGTCACCTCCGGCGGCTCCGGAGACTGCGCCTCCGGCGGCGTCACCTACTTCCAGCCGATCGGTGAGATCCTCACCACCTACGGCCTGACCCTGCTGACCACCGCCACCCCCCCTGGCACGGGCGCGGACACCTGCACCGGCTACCCGCGCACCGTCGAGGGCACACTGACCGAGGGTGGTTCCGCCTACCAGCCGCGCGGTCGTCGCTACCGCTCGACCGTCGGCGGTGTCCACTCCGGCTGCCTGAACGCCAACGACGGCACCGACTTCGACCTCTACCTGCAGAAGTGGAACAACCGGAGCTGGGTCACCGTCGCCACCTCCGAGGGGCCGAACCCCGACGAGAAGATCGACTACACCGGCACGCCCGGCTACTACCGATACCGCGTGGTCGCCTCCAGTGGCTCCGGCCCCTACAGCCTGGGATACAGCACCCCGTAACCCGCCCGAGTCCCACCTCCTGCCGCTTCGACCCCCTCCCGGTCCGGCCTCACCGCCGAGATACGCGGCCTGTGGCATCGACGGGGCGGCAGGGGGTCCGGGGTGGCCAAGACCCGATCGACGGTGTCCCCGTCCGGGTCCCGGGATGCTCCGGCGAGCGTCGCCGGAGTCACCCCCGCGTGGCGTACGGCTTATGGAGCCGTGACCGGCATCGGCTGAATTAAGGTTGTGCTGCCCGCATCGCGTGATCAGCCGGTGGTGTGAGGTGCTCTCCCCCCTCTTTCTTGGATAGTCGAGGTCGAGGAGAGACCGAATGCCCCGCAGACACGCCGCCATCACGGGATGCGTCCTGGCGATCGCCGCCCTTACCGTGACGGCCGTTCCGGCCGTCGCCCGGCCCCTGACGGCAGGTGCCGAGGTCGTGGTGAAGCCGCCGCCGGGGATGCTCGCGGCCCTTCAGCGCGACCTCCACCTCACCGCGGAGCAGGCCCAGGCCCGGCTGCTCAACGAGGTCCGTCTGGCGCCGGTCGCGGCGCAGCTCCGCGAGGAACTCGGCGAGGACTTCGGCGGCTCATGGCTCACCGGAGATCTCGCACAGACCCTCGTGGTGGCCACCACCGACAAGGACCACACTCCCCAGATCGTCGCCGGAGGTGCCCGCGCCGAGGTCGTCACCCGGTCGTTGGAGCAACTCAACACGGCCCTCGACAAGGTCGACACGGCTCTGTCCGACCACCTGGGCGGGCCGGTGCGCTATGTCGACGTGAGGAGCAACAAGGTCGTCGTCCTGTCCAATGTGCCGTCGACAACCCAGAACGTCATCCAGGCCAGCGACGTGGACCCGGTCACGGTGCGGGTGGTGTCCTCCATCGAGCAGCCCCAGCTCCTGTCCGACCTGGTGGGCGGCAACGCCTACTACATCGGCACCTCGGAGCGCTGTTCGATCGGCTTCTCCGTGACCAAGGGGACCCAGAACGGTTTCGTCAGCGCTGGTCACTGCGGCACGCAGGGCAACACCACCAGCGGCTTCAACCATGTTGACCAAGGCGTCTTCCAGGCGTCGACCTTCCCGGACAGTGACCGCTCCTGGATCGCGGTGAACAGCGACTGGACGCCCAAGCCGTGGGTGGGTAACGGCGCGGGCGGGACGGTGAACGTCTCCGGTTCCAGGGTGGCCATCGAAGGGGCGTCGGTCTGCCGGTCCGGCTCGACCACCGGCTGGCACTGCGGCACCATCCAGCAGCTCAACACCAGCATCACCTATCCCCAGGGGAACGTCGCCGAGCTGACCCGGACCAACGTCTGTGCCGAGCCCGGCGACTCCGGCGGCTCCTTCATCTCCATCGACCAGGCCCAGGGCGTCACCTCCGGCGGCTCCGGAGACTGCACCTCCGGCGGCGTCACCTACTTCCAGCCGGTCGGCGAGATCCTCACCACCTACGGCCTGACCCTGACGACCACCAGCGGATCCACCCCGCCGCCACCACCTCCGCCGACGACCCCCGGCACGTGCACCGGCTATTCGAGGACCGTCACCGGCACGCTGACCAACGGCCAGTCCGTCTACCAGCCGAACAACCGCTACTACCAGTCGACCGCCGGCGGCCTTCACTCCGCCTGCCTGGACGGCGCCGACGGCACCGACTTCGACCTCTACCTGCAGAAGTGGGACAGCCGGAAGTGGATCTCCGTCGCCACCGCGGAAAGCCCGACCCCCGACGAGAAGATCACTTACACCGGCACGGCCGGCTACTACCGATACCGCGTGGTCTCCTTCAGCGGTTCCGGTGCCTACACCCTGGGATACAGCGCGCCATAACCCGCGGCCCAGGAAGCTGATCCCGGGACGTGGACGACGACACGGGCCGAAAGCAGGGCGGAGTTCCGCGGAACTCCGCCCTTTCGTCCGGACGAGCAGGGACGGAGCACAGTCGCCACCCGCGCGCCACGCGGCGGCGAGTCGACCACGGCCGCTCTCGGCCCGGCTGCCGTCGAGCGATGAGTCGATCAAGCAAATGGCCGCAGGGGTTCAAGTCGGTGTGTTGTTTTCCGGACACAATGTCATACGGACGTAGAACGGAACCTCGTAGTGTCGTTGGAGGTTCTGGTGCTTCGACTTTGGATGAGAAACGCAATTGAGAATCACCGTCGGAAGCCATCCAGTCGATTCCAGGGACGCGGGCGATGCCGGGTCCGTCCGCCCATGGCCGCGATGGCCGTCGCGGCGGGGTTCGCGATACCGGCGGCCATGGCCACCCCGGCTGCGGCGGCCCCGCAACCCGTGAGGTTCATCTATGTGGCCAACACGCAGTCGGACTCCGTATCGGTGATCGACACCGCGACCAGCAAGGTCACCACCACCATCCCCGTCGGACGCAACCCTCTCGAAATAGCGATCTCTCCCAACGGCGCCCGCGCCTACGTGACCAACCAGGGATCGGACACCGTGTCGGTGATCAACACCGCCACCAACAAGGTCACCGCCACCATCCCCGTCGACGACTACCCGCTGGGGATCGTGGTCTCCCCTCGCGGCACCCGCCTCTACGTGACCAACACGCAGTCGGACAGCGTGTCGGTGATCAACACCGCCACCAACAAGGTCACCACCATCATCCCCGTCGGACACCACCCCTTCAGGGTCGCGATCTCTCCCAACGGCACCCGCGCCTACGTGACCAACCAGGACTCGGACTCCGTATCGGTGATCAACACCGCCACCAACAAGGTCACCACCACCATCCCCGTCGGACACCACCCCTTCGGAGTCGCGATCTCTCCCAACGGCACCCGCGCCTACGTGACCAACCAGGACTCGGACACCGTATCGGTGATCAACACCGCCACCAACAAGGTCACCACCACCATCCCCGTCGGACACCACCCCTTCAGGGTCGCGATCTCTCCCAACGGCACCAATGCCTACGTGACCAACCTGGACTCGGACACCGTGTTGGTGATCGACACCGCGACCAGCGTGATCATCGCCACCATCGCCGTCGGCCGGAATCCCTTCGGAGTCGCGATCTCTCCCGACGGCACCCGCGTCTACGTGACCAACCTGAGCGCGGACTCCGTGTCGGTGATCGACACCGCGGCCAACAAGGTCACCGCCACCATCTCCGTCGGCGACGGACCCTTCGGGATCGCGGCCGGACGCGCCGTCCACTGGAGCCGCGCCTCGACCAAGGTTCGGCAGGCCTGAGGGAGCGTCCGCACCACTCAGGTTCACACCGGCGTCAAGGCCGGAACGGCTCGCCGATCGCCTGTCCGCGCACCTCTGACGGACCTGCGTCGCAGCTCACGGACGGCCTCGGCGAGAATGAACGCGTGATAGACACGCGGCGGCTCAGGACCCTGCGTGCGGTGGCCGACCACCGCACGGTCACCGCCGCCGCCGCGGCACTGCACCTGACCCCCTCGGCGGTCTCCCAGCAGCTCGTCGCCCTGGAACACGAGGTGGGCCACCGGCTGCTCGACCGCGACGGCCGGGGCGTGCGGCTCACCGCCGTCGGACGCATCCTTCTCGACCACGCCAACGAGGTCCTCGCCCAGCTGGAGCGGGCCGGGGCCGACATCGCCGCCTACACGACCGGTACGGCGGGCGAGGTGAAGGTGGCCTCCTTCGCCACCGCGATCGGGCTGGTCGTGGCTCCCGCGGTCGGAGCCCTGCGGGGCAAGGAGCCCGGCATCCGGGTGCGCGTCCTGGACGCCGAGGGCGACCAGAGCCTCACCATGGTCCTGGACGGCGCGGTGGACGCGGCCGTGGCCGTGGAGTATCGCGGGGCCCCGGCCGAGGACGACCGGCGGCTGTCGCGCATCCCGCTCTACTCCGAGCCGTTCGACGTGGTGCTCCCCCGAGGCCACCGCCTCTCCGGGGGCGAGGTGACGGTCGCGGACCTGTCGGGCGAGACCTGGATCGGCCCCTATCCGGGCAACCCCTGCCACGACGTGATCGCGCTGGCCTGCGAGCACGCGGGCTTCACCCCCGAGTTCGCCCACTCCTCCGACGACTTCAGCGCGGTGGTCGCGCTGGCCGCCGCCGGAGCCGGGGTGGCGATGGTGCCGCGCCTGGCCCTGCGCGGCACCGACCTGTCCGGCGTGGTGATCCGCCCGGTGCCCGGCCCCGAACGCCGCGTCTTCGCCGCCGTACGCCGAGGCGCCGAGCGGCATCCCCTGCTCGTCCCGCTGCTGGACGCCCTCCAGGACACCGCGACGCCCCTGCGCCCGACCCCACCCCCGTGACGAGGACGCCCGGTGAGACCGCGGACGCCTTCGGTGTGTACGAAACGCCGCGGTGCCCGTCGTCCGCGCCTTCGAGTTCCGGAGGCGACGGGGGTTCCCCGCCGTCGTCCGTCCACGGTCCCGTCAGGACAGGCCACCGGTGTCAGTGACGGTGTCGATGTCGGTGACAGTGACGGTGTCGGTGTCGGTGACGGCCTGTCGCCACCACCATCAGAGCGACCGCGGCGATCGACCCGGCGATCACTGCCTGAAACACCAGATCCATATCACCCACTCCATCCCAAAGATTCCCTATGGGGCTTTTCGTGGAACAGAGGGCTCATGGATGCGTCACGAATTACATACTTCCCGGAAAACGCTTAACCTGACCGCACCCACCCTCCAGGGCGGATCCTCCCGACCCGCACGACCCGGGCGGACGCCCCTGGGGAGTGGGCGCGCTTCGGGTGGCGCTACGAGGACGCCTCCGGCCGGAGCCTGCACCGGGATGGACATGGTGCACGTCACCGTTGAGGGCGACATCGATGAGATCCGGTGACGACGCGAGCAACTGCGTCGAAGTCGCCAACCTGTCCAACGGCCACCGAGGCGTCCGCGACAGCAAAAACCCCACCGGCCCCGCCCTCATCCTCACCCCCGCGACATGGGCCACCTTCGCCAACAGCATCAAGCACGGCGACTTCGGCTGACTTCACGACGTTCAGGCGCACGTTCCCCGACGAGCCCTTCGGTCACCCTGCCGGAGGGCTCGTCAACGTCCCGCAGGAGTGAAAGCTCGGTGCGTGTTCGAGAGGTGATCGCGAGGTCGTTCCGTGACGGAAGATGAGACAGAGGATGACGCGACAGCACGCGCAGGTAGTCGACGGCGTCAGCCCTCTGATCAGCGTGGGCGGCTGAGGGCGGCCTCGGCCAGATCCGTCCATTTCCCGGCCGAGGAGTGGGGCACGACCACCCAGTCCTTCATCGCCCTGCCCTGCCCTGAGGGGTCGAACAGGGACGCCCCGGCCAGCTGGAGCGCGGCTGTGTGTTCGGGGGTGTCCCTGACCAGCCGGAACACCATCGCGCCGTCGCGCTGCAGGCTCGCGAACACCTTCCCCGCCTGATCTTTGAGCGCGGGACTCCCCATCATCCTGGAGATCCCTACACCCAGGTCGGCCAGCTCGGCGCCGACCTGCTTGAAATCCTCTTCCGCGCTCATCGTCAGTCGGTCCCAAACTCCATGGCGTGGTCGAGCGGCTTGTCGTGGTCGGGGCTCTTCCCGCGTGACGCGGTCGCCTCGACCCCGCCTTCCGGCAGCACGGCGATCAGGCTAGTCGTCCTGTCGGCATCGATCAAGGCCGGATGCGGGGTGCCGACCATGCCGAGTCCCGCCCAGCTACTCCCGCCACTGCCGATATGGTTCCCGGCATGCCCGTACCAGCTGAGACAGGACCATCCCCCGTGACGGCGGATGATCTCGACCTGGCCGTCCGGCTCGCCGTCGGCGTCCTCCGGGAGGTGCCCGCGGCGGCCTGGGACGACAAGGCGGGTTCCCTGGAGTGGGACCGCTGGGAGACCGTCGAGCACCTCGCCGACGACCTCTTCTCGTACGCCGCCCAGATAGCCCCCAGGACACCGCCCCTGGACGGGGTCGTGCCCTTCGCGTGGGAGCGCCGGAGGCCCGGAGGGCCCGCGAACGCCATCCACGCGGACCGGGCTGCGGGACCGGCCGGGCTGTTGCAGGTGCTGGAGGCGAGCGGCGCGCTGCTGGTCGCCATGGTGCGTACGACACCGGCGCGGGTTCGCGCCCACCACGGCCACGGGGCGTCGGACCCGGAGGGGTTCGCGGCGATGGGGATCGTGGAGACCCTGGTGCACACCCACGACCTGGCCGAGGGCCTCGGACTCGCCTGGACCCCGCCCGCCGACCTGTGCTCACGGGTGCTCGCCCGGCTGTTCCCGAACGCCCCGGAGAGCGACGTCCCGGAGGGCACGGACCCCTGGCAGACCCTGCTGTGGGCCACCGGCCGCACCGAACTTCCCGGCCGCCCGCGCCTGACCACCTGGCGCTGGTACGGCGCACCCCGGCCGTAAGGGATACGTCAGACGGAGAAGTCGCGGAGCAGGCCCGTGTACCTCTTGGGGCCCGGTGGGGCGAACTCGCCCCGGGTGCTCGTCCGCAGGCCCAGGGAGACCAGCGACTCGACGAGCTTGGTCGCCACGGCCACGCCGTCGATCACGGGGACGCCGATGGCGCGGGAGACGTCCGCGCAGAACGAGGCCATGCCCGCGCAGCCGAGCACGATCGAGTCGCATCCGTCCCGCTCCACGGTCTCGGCGCAGAGGGCGGTCACCACCTTCCGCGCGTCCGAGGACGGGTCGTCCAGCTCCAGTACGGGGATGTCGCAGGCGTGCACCCCCCGGCACGCGCCCGCGAAGCCGTACCGGGCGGCGAGGTCCCAGGCTCGGCCCGTGGTCCTGGCGAGGGTCGTCACGACGCTGAAGCTCCGGCCGACCAGGACGGCGGCGTGCATGGCCGCCTCGGCGATCCCGACCACCGGTCCCGAGGCCAGCTCGCGGGCGGCGTCGAGGCCGGGGTCGCCGAAGCAGGCGATGACGTACCCGTCCGCCCCCGCCGCCTCGCCCACCGCGATCTCCGCCAGCAGGCCCGGCACGGCGAGGGCCTCGTCGTAGTGGCTCTCGATCGACTCGGGGCCCATCGCCGGGTTGACCGCCGTGACGACGGTGGACGGTGCCGCGACCGCCCGCGCGCACCGGCCGATGTTCTCGGTCATGGCACGGGCGGTGTTGGGGTTGATCACCCGAATTCCGACGCGGGTCATCAACCGGCCAGGGTCGTGCCGTCCGACACCCGCTCGGCGTCGCGGTCGAGACCGCCGATCCTCGGCGACATCCGCTCCAGCACGGTGAACGCCACGAACCCGAGCCCGCAGCCGACGAACCAGCTGTAGTCGGCGATCCAGGTCACGTCGGCCGTGGTGAGCTCCAGGTCCAGCAGCATCTTCGGCGCGAGCACCGACGCGATCGCGGGGACCCCGCTGAACACCGTCGCCCAGACCGCGTTGGGGTTGTAGCCGCCCCGGAAGAAGTAGCGGCCGGCCGGTTCGAGCGTGAACAGGTCGTCCACCCAAACCCGCTGGCGGCTCACGATGTAGTAGCCGGAGATCAGGATCCCGAACAGCGGCCCGATCAGGGCGCCGAGGATGCCGAGCGTGTAGTGGATGGCGTCCGGGTTGCTGTACCAGTTCCATGGCGTGAGCAGCACCGAGCCGACCGCCGCGATCATGCCGCCGGTCCGCCAGCTGATCTTCTGCGGGTTCACGTTGGAGAAGTCGAACGCCGGGGAGATGAAGTTCGCGACGATGTTGATGCCGATGGTCGCGATGACGAAGGTGAGCCCGCCCAGCAGGATCGCGAACGGCGTGTCGATGCGCTCGACCGTGTGGATGGGGTCGGTGATGAGCTCGCCGAACACGGGCACGGTCGCCGACGCGGTGATCACCGTGAGCAGCGAGAAGAACAGGAAGTTGACCGGCAGCCCGAGGAGGTTGCCCTTCTTCACCGACGCGAACGACCTCCCGTACCGGGAGAAGTCACCGAAGTTCAGCATCGGCCCGGAGAAGTACGAGACGACGAGGGCGATCGCGCCGAGCATGACCGGGATGGACGCGCCGAAGTCGAGGTTCTCGCCCTCGGAGAGGTCGAGGCTGATGTTCTCCCAGCCCGCCTGGCTCACCAGGTAGACGGCGAGCACGACCATGACGACGTACACGGCGGGCCCGGCCCAGTCGATGAACCGCCTGATCGCCTCCATGCCCTTCCAGAACACGGCCGCCTGAGCCACCCAGAGGATGGCATAGCAGATGTAGCCGAGCGCGGACAGGCCGAGGAAGCCGCCCTCGTTCAGCGCCGCCGACGCGGGCCAGAACTTGAGGAAGATGATGATGAGCGACTGGGAGGCGAGGTAGGTCTGCACCCCGTACCAGGCGATCGCGATGAGCCCGCGGATGACGGCGGGGATGTTCGCGCCGCGCACCCCGAAGATCGCCCGGTTGATGACCGGGTACGGCACGCCGGTGACCTGGCTCGGCTTGGCGACCAGGTTGCAGAACACGTTCACGATGACGATGCCCGCGAGCAGGGCGAACAGGACCTGCCAGCTCGCCAGCCCGAGGGCGAACAGGCTGCCCGCGGTGACGTAGCCGCCGACGCTGTGCACGTCGGACATCCAGAAGGCGAAGATGTTGTACGAGGACCACGTCTGCTCGCGGAGCGGGGCGAGGTCCTCGTTCGCGAGCCGGGGGTCGTAGCCGGGCTTGATGAGACCGGCGCCGACGGGCATGCCTGCCGCCTCGACGACGTCGTGTAGTTTCGGCTGGGACGGTGCGCTGTGTTCGGTCATGGTCGGCTTCCGTGGGGGGTACGGTGCGGGAACCGGTGTGTCCCGCGTGGGCGTGCCAGGGCGGAAGGTGCTCGGGGATCGGTTCGAGGGATCGACTCGGGGGATCGACCCAGGGAATCGGCTCGAAGAATCGGCTTCGGAGGATCGGCGAGAATGGTGTGTCGGCGGAGCCGCGGCAACCGCTCGGGGCTGCGTGACGAGCTGTGGCCGAGGTCGTTACCGGGGCTGTGGCGTGGGCTGTTAAGTGGTCACTTAACAGCTGTCGTCAATGTATGCCTTGACACCCGAGCCCTAATTTCGCCCGCGTAAAGGCCTTGTGACAATTGGTGTGGAGGCCGTGACAGCCATGACCCCGGAACCCGGCACGGAGATCGAGGCGATCACGAACGAGCACCTCGGCCGGAGGCTCCGCGAGCTGCGGCTCCGGTCGGGGATGTCGCTGCGTGCCCTGGCACGCGAGCTCGGCATCTCGGCCAGCGCGGTCTCCCAGATCGAGCTCGGCACGATGCGGCCGTCCGTCAGCAGGCTCATCGCCTTCGTATCCGCGATCGGCGTGCCGCTCGCGGCCGTGTTCGACACCGCGGAGGTGACCGGCGCCGGCCCGGCGGGGCCGGACACACCCGCCGGCCGGTTCGCCATCCGGCGCTCGTGGGAGGTCGCCCCCATCCGGCTCAGCGGCGGCGTCACCTTCCGCAGGCTCTCGCCCACGCCGTCACCCGACGTCGAGTTCTTCGAGTCGACCTATCCGCCGAGCTCGACCTCCAACGCCCACGGCCACTTCCTCAAGCACGAGGGCTACGAGGTCGGGACCGTGACCCGGGGCGAGCTGACCATCGACTTCGAGTCGGAGGTCGTCACCCTCGCCGAGGGCGACTCCATCACCTTCCCGTGCAGCCGCCCCCACATCATCGGCAACCGCTCGGAGACCGTCACCGCCGTCGCGACCTGGCTCATCGTTCACCACTGAGTTCACCACTGAGTTCACCGCTGAGGTCACCACTGACCGTCGGCGGCTCCTTGCGGCGGTAGGAGAGGACCACGCCCGTCGTGTAGATGGCCACCCCCAGCAGGACCATGAACACGATCGTGGGCCACTGCAGCCACGACGGCAGGTAGAGGGCCAGGAACCACGCGCGCGTCGGGCTCTCCGACACCTTGAGATAACCGGCCAGCAGCCCCTGCGGGAACAGCGGGATCGCGCCGACCGTGAAGCAGATCCCGATGATGATCTGCTTGTGGCGCGGCAGCTCCTCGAAGGGGAGCCGCCCGCCCGCGCCCGGTTTGGGAGCCGGTCGGCGGCCGGTGCGCATCGTGTCGAGCAGCTCGGGCCCCTTCGCGAGCAGCCGTCGTTCGGCGAGCAGCCCGAACCACCGGTAGCAGAGAATTCCCGTCAGGGCGCCGACGGCCACCCCCGCCCAGCCGAACAGCCCGGCCGCGATCGCCGCGGGGGCCGCGGTGAGGGCCGCCAGCGCCAGCACCGCGTACACCATGCCGGTGACCGCGCCGTCCTCCTCCGTGGAGCGCAGCGGGTTGCCGCCGCGCCGGTGCGGGTCGGTGCCGGGGATGAGCCCGTACACCGAGACCAGGGGGACCAGCCCGGCACCGCCGCCCAGCAGGGCCAGGAGGACGGCGAGCAGCATGGGCCACGGCCCGCCGGTGACCACGGCGAGAGAGACCGTCAGCACGAGGGCGACGGGCGCGACGGTCAGCAGCCACGCGTGCTGACGGCCGCGGACGTCGCTCGCGCCGGGTGTCATGAGCGTGAGCCACAGCGCGGTGCCGTCGGTGCCGTAGAGGTTGGCCGACATGGCCGCGGCCATCACGACGAAGACCGGCCCCGCCCAGGGCAGCATCCCCGTCCAGCCCACCAGCAGCGGGGCCGCGGCGAAGGACACGCCGTAGGCGAGGGCGAAGGTCAGCTGGTGCGTGCGCACCAGGTCACGCGACCAGGTACGCAGTTCCTTGGCGAGTACGGCGCCGGAGGCGGTGGTGGCCCGGATCGGTCGGCGTCCCCTCGTGGCCGCCCTGGACGCCCCGGCCCGGCGGGTGAGCAGCGCCGCCCACGCGGCCAGCAGCAGGACGACCAGCAGCGCCATCCCGCCGAGGGCCGCCGCGACCCTCGGCCAGTCGGCGGACGCGGCGGCCTCGACCGCGACCGTCCCCCAGCCGGAGGGCAGGTAGCGGGTCGCCGCCGTCACCACCGGCGGGACCCCGGCCGTCTGCCCGAGCGCCATGAAGACGACCCAGATCTGGCCCAGGAAGGCCAGGATCAGGCCGTTGGTCAGGCCGGCCCCGACCGCGCCCACGCGGGAGCGCAGGGCCATGCCGAGCAGGGCGACCGCGACCCGGGAGAGCAGGACGAACATCGTGAGCTGGAGCAGCAGCGCGGGGAGCGAGACGAGCGCGGCCGCGACACCTTGCCGTACGCCGAAAACCGCGAGCCCGCTCAGGGCGAGCAGGCTGATCACGGGCGCCACCCCGACGAAGGCCGCCACGAGCAGTCCCGTGGCCAGGCGGCGCGGTCGCAGGCCGAGCAGCGTGAAGTACTCGGGGCGGAGTGTCTCGTCGCCGCCACCGGCGAAGACGGGACCGAAGATCCAGCCCAGCATCCAGACCGCGTAGACGGCCGGGAGCAGGTCCGGCCAGGAGAAGGCCACGAAGATCGTGCCGGCCGCGAGAACCAGGCCGACCAACGCGCCCATCACGACGAAGCCTGCCCGCTGCCCGCTCATCGAGTGACGGAGCACGGCCACCTTCATGCCGACCATGGTCAGTTCGACAGCCACGTCAGCTCCTTCACCCCGCCGTCGGCGGTGCCGACCAGGTCAACGAAGGTGTCTTCGAGGGAGCCGGTGCCGCGGACCTCGTCCAGGGTCCCCGCGGCGGCCACCCTGCCCTTGTCGATCACCGCGACGTGGTCGCAGAGCTGCTCCACGAGGGCCATGACGTGGCTGGAGAGCACGATGGAACCACCACCGGCCACGAAACCGCGCAGGATCGTCTTGATCGTCGCGGCGGACACCGGGTCCACGGCCTCGAAGGGCTCGTCGAGCACGAGCAGCCTCGGCGCGTGCAGCAGGGCGGTGGCCAGGCCGATCTTCTTGCGCATCCCGGTGGAGTACTCGATGACGAGCGTCTTCTCCGCCTCGTCGAGCTCCAGTACCGACAGCAGCTCCTCGGCGCGCTGGTCGACGGTCTCGCGCGGCAGCCCGCGGAGCAGCCCCAGGTAGGTCAGCACCTCCCTGCCGGTGAGCCGTTCGGGCATGGCCATCCCGTCGGGCAGCACGCCGACCAGCGTCTTGGCTGCGGCCGGGTCGGACCAGACGTCGGTGCCGAAGATTCGCGCGTGGCCCTCGTCGGGACGCAGCAGGCCGACGGCCATGGACAGGGTGGTGGTCTTGCCGGCGCCGTTCTGGCCGACGAGCCCGTAGAAGGAGCCCCGGGGGATGTTCAGATCCACGTGGTCGACGGCGACCTTCTGCCCGAAGGTCTTGCACAGGCCGTGGATCTCAAGTGCTGCGGGCATGGAGTACTCCGGAGTACGGGGTGGAGAAATGCCGGTTCACGTGCGGTGACCGAAATCAAGAAATATGAGCTTTGAGAACTTACAGCGGCGACAGCGGCGTGTACCAGACCCGCCGGGAGCGGTTGCACAGCGGCCCGCCTCGCGCCCACCCGGAGGTGGCGGACGCGAGGCGGGCCGGACGGTTCCCGACGGTCAGACCGGCCGGGGGTCAGGGGGTCAGGGCGCGCAGGTCTGCGGCTGCCTGCGCCCGGCAGGGCGCACCGGAACAGGGACGGGTTGATCACCGACGGCGGGCGCCACTCCCGCGAGGCCTGCTCGTAGGCGTACGCGTAGGCCAATTTCGGATGGGTTACTATCCGCCACGGACTCGGAGTGAGGGGTCCTCCGGTCCACCGGCCGCCGTCGAACGACACCGGCCCGCGCCGTGCGAGCCACGTGAGCGGACGGGATCCGGCCGACCTATCCTGGGAGAGGTGGAAGAGAACCGGGCACGACGCATCGTTGACGCGCTGCGCGATCGTGGCATAGACGGGCACCTGGCGAGGGTCGGCGTGTACCAGTTCGGGATACGCGTGTCACTGCCCGACGGGCGTGAGGCGGAGTGGGACACCGACGGCACCGCGGGCCTCGAAGCCCAGGTGATGCGGAACGGGATGCTGGTCGGTTTCGTCCCCGTGATCGAGGGGTCCGAGGACTTCGACGAGCAGCAGGTCCTCGACGCCATCGCACGGACCGACTACGACCAGCCCATCGCCAGGCAGCGCGCGCAGGCGCCGCCACCGGCCGAGCCCCTGCCCCGCATCGGCGGCGTCTTCCGCCGCTTCTTCGACGGTTTCCGCTACCGGTGACCGCGGCCTGACGGTCGTTTCTTCAACGGCTTCCGCTCTTCCGCTATCGGTGACGGCGGTCTGATGGTTGTTTCTTCGACGGCTTCCGCTCTTCCGCTACCGGTGACGGCGATCTGACGGTTCGACGCCGATGTCCGGCGTTCGCCGGACATGCGTACGCCCGCCGCCCGCCGCCCTTCGGTGGAAGGGTGACGGGCGGCGGGCCGCGGTAGCTCAGGCGGGTGGCTCCGCGAGATTCACGGCCGGGCGAACGGCCGAGCGAACGGCCGAGCGAACGGCCGAGCGAACGGCCGAACGGCCGAACGGCCGGGCGGCCGGGCGGCTCAGGCGTAGACGGACGCGAGCCACGCGCCCCAGGTCCGCTCGGCGTCGGCCTGGTCGACGTCGGTGAAGATGTGGTGGCCGGTCATGATGACGCCGCCGCCCCCGACGAACCGCAGCAGCGCGTCATCGGTCCGCACCCCCAGGAAGCCGGGGGCCAGCACCGTGTCGACCACGCCGTCGACGGTCTGGCCCTCGACCGTGAAGTGCACCTTGTCCCCCTCCTTGACCTGCTCGGACAGGCCCACGGCGCGGGTGAGACCGGCCCAGACCAGCTCCTGGTCGGGCTGCTGCGGGCCGAACGCGGCGACCGGCACGGCGGTGCGGCCCGGGAAGTGCTCCAGGTAGCGCGCGAGGGTCTGCAGGTAGAGCGGGTTGCCCTTGCGCAGCGCGTCGTACTCCGCCTCCCAGTCGCCGGTCAGGATGCCGCTGTGCACGAACCGCAGCACGGTGCCGCCGCCGTCACGGCCCTCGACGAGGTATTCGAACGCCATGAACGCGCCCTCCTCGTCGGGCGCCGAGCGGTAGCCGAACCGGTGCGGCGGCTCCCAGGCGGTGACCGTGGACTCACCGGTGAAGCCGGGCATCGCCATGGACGCCTTGCCGCCCTCGCGGGGCTCGATCTCGTTCTTGCCCATGAACCACGAGTCGACGCCGGGGCCGGTCGCGATCGCCGCCCAGACCTGCTCGGGGGTGGCCTGGAGGTCGACGTCGTGGGTGAGACGGAATTCGTGCGACATGTCAGGACTCCTTGGTGTCATTGCCGCCCGCGTCGATCTGCGGTGCGGTATCCGAGCGCAGGCTCGGGTGGATGGCGATGATGACCCGGTGGTCACGGCCGCCGGGGGTGTGTTCGTCGTGGTAGCGGCTTGCCAGCGCGGTGATCGTCGCGGTCAGCTCCCGGGTGAACGCGGCGCGGTCGGTGGCCGAGGCGAACCGGACGCTGCCGTCGAGCGCGAACGTCGTGGCCGACCTGCCGACGCGGGCGGCGCCGCCGAGCAGCGCGCCCACCTCCGTGACCAGCCGGGCGGCGATGGCCAGCAGCCAGCGTACGGAGAGCCGGTCGGGTGAGCGGGCCGGGTCGGGCTGGAGCGCGGAGAGCGCCGACGGCGAGATCACGAACGACGCGGCGACGGCCCGCAGCACCCGTTCGGTGACGTTGCCCCTGCGCCGCTCCTCGATCAGCTTCACCAGGCCGTGGGCCTGAAGGATCTTCAGGTGGTAGTTCACCTTCTGCCGGGGCAGCCCGATGATCGCCGCCAGGCTGGTCGCCGAGTGCGGCTCCACCAGCAGCGCCAGCAGCCGCGCCCGAATCGGGTCGAGCGCCGCCTCGGCGGCCCCGGCCTCTTCGATTACCCCGACTTCGAACATACCCCGACGATACGTGCCGACGACTTCTATTGTCAATACAAAAAAAATTGTCGGTGCGGGCGGACACCGCGCCGGCGACGCGACCGCTGGGGCGACGACCCGCGCCGCGCCCTCCGCGCCCTCCGCGACTGACGCCGAACCACCCCGCCGGCCGCTCCCGTCCCGGAGTGCGCGCACAGGCACCACCACCGGCCGCGCCTCCTGCCCCGCGCCGGCGACATCCTCCCTCAGCCGGTGAGATCGCGCGGTGTCACCGGAGCACTAGACCAGATGGGTCGAACAGCCCAGGCGCTGTCCCACCTGGACGAGATTCTCGGCGAACCCCTGCCGCGTCCTGTCGGCGAAGCCGACGAAAAAGCGGTTGGCCAGCGGCACGCCCCACCGCATCCACTGGGCGACGTTGAAGACCCGGTGCACGAGCATCGCGCCCTGCGGGTGCGGTTCGACGCTCCACTCGCCTCGATACCACCAGCCGCCCTGGAGGGAGATGGTGTGGCCGATGACCTCCACGGTGGAGGTGTGACCGGGCAGATCCTCGACAGTGAAACGGCCGGTGCGCCGATCGTCGGGCAGCAGTGCGCCCGCCAGGTCGTCGAAGACCACGGCGACCGGCGCCTCGACGATCCCGGCGACCTCGGTGATCAATTTCCTCCCTGTCACCGGGCCACCCTGGTGTTCTGGAAGGAGGCGAACCGCCATCCTTCGGGCGTGCCGACGGCGGTGAAGGAGACGATCGACTCGCGGAGCTCGCCCGCCAGGTCGGTGCCACCTTCCGAGATCACCAGGACCGCCGTGTCGGCCAGCGGTTTGACCTTGATCCGGTCGTTCGGGAGGGACATGGTGGAGCCCTTGAGCGGGCCGTCGAAGAGCCAGCGATGCGAGGACTCGATGGCCACCCGCCCTTCGCTGTGCGTGCCGTTGAAGACGATGTAGTCGGCGTCCTCGGTGAAGAGGGCGGCGTAGGCGGTGGCGTCGCCCGCGTTCCACGCCTCGGCGAGGCGGGTGAGCAGGCCGGTGATCTCCGTGTTCACGGACATGGCGCGATTCCTCATGGTCGCGGCGCCTATCCTGGAGGTTGTGAGTCCAGACAGGGCAGGCGCCTTGTTGGGATGTCCGGCTGCCAGGGTGTTGGCGCACCCTGGCAGCCGCTTTCTCATGGGCCGTCGAGTGTCTGCGACAGCAGGTCCTGCCTGACGGTGCCCGACCAGTCGAGCTCCCCGGATTCCAGGCGGGCGATGACGCCCCGCACCCAGGCCAGCTCGGCCTCGTTCAGCGTGCGCTCGTAGTCGACCTCGATCATCAGGATGTCGGGCAGGCCGCTGTCCTTCATGACGCGTAGGTGAGCGTTCATCCCGGCCAGCAGCCCTTCGATCGTCGCGGCCCTGGTACGCAAAGCGCGCAGCGCGTCGGGCACCTGCAAGGTGCCGACGAGGGAGATGGCCGCGGTGAACGTACGGCGGTCGGGGTTGGGGTTCTCAAGGAGCGCGCGGAGCCTGGTCGACAGCTCTCCGCGGCCCTCGTCGGTGATCTCGTAGACCGTACGCTCCGGCCGTCGACCGTCCCTGCTGGTCTCGACCGGGACGATCAGATCCTCACCGGCGAGCTTCTCGACCGCGTGGTAGAGGCTCCTGGGCAGCCCCGTCACGTAGTCCTTGTGCGTGTCGACGATGAAGCGGTGGAGTTCGTAGGGATGGCTGGCGCGCACCGAGAGCATGGCCAGCACGGTCAGGCCGACCAGATCAGGGCGTCGCGCCATGATGATGCCTTTCTCTATATTGCGTTATGCACTATAGCAGAAACAACGAATACCCCATCGTGGTGCTGCTACCGGCGCGGATCCCAGCCGTGGCCTCACGATGTCACCGGAGCGCCAAGAAGTCCTAACAGAATGAGAGGTTCATCCGATGCGTGGTCATCAGCGAAGTAGGCCCGCAGCGAGGGAATCCGCCTCTGCGACGTGTCGGCCTGTACGGTACGGCTGCCACTCCTGCCGGATTCGCTGGAGTTCTCCGTGGACGCGGGCCGACGCGATCCCCTCCAGGTCTTGCCGAAGATCGACCACTGTCGCCGCTGCCCGTTCGATGTCACCGCTGCTCAGGTGGGCGCGAGCGCACCGCAGGCCGATCATGGCGCGGGTGCGTCGTTCCACCGGGCGCCGGGTGTCCATGGATGCGGCGTAGTGAGTTGCGGCACCAGCGTGGTCGCCGAGCGCGGTCAACGACAGACCGGTCTGGTGCTCCAATGATTCGCGCCGGTAGTTGCCCGTCCACTCCGACTCCGGCAGGGAATCCGCGCGCTCCAACTGTGCCTCCGTACGCCGCAGCAGCGCCAGAGCATCCCACCGGTCCGCAATCCCGGCGTGTGCCTCCGCTTGCATCCCAGTGACCCACGCCATGGTGCGCTGCGGACCGCGGCCACCAAGAGCAGACGCGGCAGCATCAGCCAGGGCGAGCGCCTCCTGGTTATGGCCGAGCTCGCGGGCCTGAACCGCCATCGACCGCAGCGCCGTGGCGCGCAACGTCCGGTCCCCTGCCTCGTCCGCCAACCGGACCGCTTGGATGTAGTAGCGCAGCGCGATCCCGTTGACGCCGGCATCCATCGCCATGTACGCCGCCAGGTAGGTGAGCTCAGCCGCTGCACGAAACAACTCCGGCCTTGCCTTGCCCGCGGTGCCCTGCAGGAGCGGCGCGACATCGTGCACCAGGTAGGCGGCAACGGCTCGGCGACCGTGGCCGCCGCCGTACAGGTCATCTAGGTCGCCGAACTGACGGGTCGTGGCGCGGATCCTATCCACATCCCCGGCGCCGGCCCGGCGCGCCCTGGGCTGCGATGGAGTCGACGGGCGGGGCGCGGTCAGCCCAGCCAGGGAGAAGGCGCCGGCGGTCAGCACGGTCCGACGGTTGAGCATGTCGTCCTCCCCGAGGGTGGTCAGTCGGGCGACCAGATCACCGCGCCACGGGTCATCGGCTGGCCCGGGGACCGTGGGAGTGGCCGGCCAGCCCAGAGCCTCGGGGCCGAGATCAGGGCGGCGGAGGCGACGGCGGAACGCCTCCACGGCAGCACCTATACCCTCTCGTACTAAGCGGTCCCGTCGCCGGATTCGTCATAGCGGGGCGGATTCGCGGGGAGTTCGCACCACACGATCCGGCCCGGCCCCCGTTCTCGGGAACGGTGGCCCCAGCTCCCTCCCGACAGCGCGCTGACGATCGCCAGGCCCCGGCCGCCCTCCGCCAGGAAGAAGGCAGGGTCCGGGCGGACGCGCGGGTTTTCGGCGGTCAGGCCCGCGTCCGCGACCTCGATGCGCAGCAGGTCGCCGTACGTCACCAGCCGCAGGACCAGCGGGTCGGCGCCCGGCCCCGCGACCCCGTGCCTGGCGTGCCGGACCGCGTTGGTCACCAGCTCCGACACGGCCAGCCGCGCGTTCTCGTAGGCGGGATGATCCTCCCCGAGCCATTTACGGACTTCGTCACGCGCCCGTGAGGCGGATTCGGGATTGCCGGGCAGACATATCTCGCTAAAGGTCTCCGGGGTCATTGGCTCGCCTCCCCCGGTCGAATTCGACCGGTTCTCCGTCTCGCTCGGGCCATTGGCCGAGGCACCGCCGTGTCTTTGACGTGGCTCTCACACGGTCGCAAACGGCCGGGAAACCGGAACGGAGAATCGTGTTCGCGATGTGTTCACAATCGCGGGAACCCTCTCGCGCGACCGTACGAACACCCAGGACAATGGGCCGAACACGACGAGAGGAGCCCGGAAATGCACGCCCCCTCAGAACCGGATCCATACGAGTCTCCGCGCATTCAGTTCGGTACAGAGCTACGCAAATTCCGACTTTTGGCGGGATTTACTCAGCAAAAGCTCTGCATCCCGCTCCACATCTCGATCAGCCACCTGAGCATGATCGAGAACGGCCACCGGGCACCGACCCTGGAGCTGGCACGCGGGGCGGACCACCTCCTCAACACGGGGTCGGCGCTCACAGCCCTGCTCGACCGCCTGAACCGCGCCGCGACCCAGCTTCCCCTTTGGTTCCGCCCCTGGCTGGAGTTCGAACGCGAGGCGGAGGCGCTGCGCATATGGGGACCGCTGCTAGTTCATGGCCTGCTCCAGACCGAGGACTATGCGCGAGCCATCCTGAGCCGCGAGCCCGACGTCACCGTCGAGCAGGTCGAAGAACGGGTCGCGGCCAGAATGGACCGGCAGAACATTCTGAAGCGGTTGACGCCCACGATGCTCTGGATCGTCCTGGACGAGGGCGTTCTCCACCGGCCCATCGCCAGTCCAGAAGTGATGAAGGGCCAGTTCGAGCACCTTCTTGAGGTGGGGGAAAATCTGCGCGTCTCTCTCCAGATAATTCCTTACAAGGCGTGCAGTGCGGTTGGCCTGCTGGGCGGTTTCGTCGTCGCGGAGATGCCGAGAAGCGCGGCCCCCGTGGCCTACATCGACTCCCAGAGCACGGAGGATCGAGTAACCGATCGGCCCGAGGAGGTGAAAGGGCTAGCATTCAAGCATGACGTGATCCGGGCGGATGCTCTGTCCCGGCACGAGTCGCTCGGCATGATCAAGGAGATGGCGCGGAGATGGACGACCTGACCCAGGAACTCGGCAACGCCCAGTGGCGCAAGTCCACCCTGTCGGGAAGCGACGGAAGCGACTGCGTCGAGGTCGCGAACCTGTCCGGCGGACACCGAGGCATCCGCGACAGCAAGGACCGCAACGGCCCCGCCCTCATCCTCACTCCCTACCAATGGGCCGCCCTCCTCAACAGTGTGAAAAACGGCGACCTCGCCTAGCTTCGGGACACCGGCGATGTCGTCCTGCTCGGTGATGAAGAACCGGCGGCCATTCCAGCTCAGCCCCGGGGGCGCCGATGTCCGGCGGCCGGGCTTCCATACCTTCGCCGACCATGTGTACGCCCACCGCCCACCGTCCTTCGACGGAAGGGCGGCGGACGGTGGCTCAGGCGGACGCCTCTTCGAGGACCCTTGCCTGGACGGCGGCGGAGGTCGAGCGGTTCAGGCGTAGACGGACGCGAGCCACGCGCCCCAGGTCCGCTCGGCGTCGGCCTGGTCGACGTCGGTGAAGATGTGGTGGCCGGTCATGATGACGCCGCCGCCCCCGACGAACCGCAGCAGCGCGTCATCGGTCCGCACCCCCAGGAAGCCGGGGGCCAGCACCGTGTCGACCACGCCGTCGACGGTCTGGCCCTCGACCGTGAAGTGCACCTTGTCCCCCTCCTTGACCTGCTCGGACAGGCCCACGGCGCGGGTGAGACCGGCCCAGACCAGCTCCTGGTCGGGCTGCTGCGGGCCGAACGCGGCGACCGGCACGGCGGTGCGGCCCGGGAAGTGCTCCAGGTAGCGCGCGAGGGTCTGCAGGTAGAGCGGGTTGCCCTTGCGCAGCGCGTCGTACTCCGCCTCCCAGTCGCCGGTCAGGATGCCGCTGTGCACGAACCGCAGCACGGTGCCGCCGCCGTCACGGCCCTCGACGAGGTATTCGAACGCCATGAACGCGCCCTCCTCGTCGGGCGCCGAGCGGTAGCCGAACCGGTGCGGCGGCTCCCAGGCGGTGACCGTGGACTCACCGGTGAAGCCGGGCATCGCCATGGACGCCTTGCCGCCCTCGCGGGGCTCGATCTCGTTCTTGCCCATGAACCACGAGTCGACACCGCGACCATCCCCGGCGCCCGGCGGGCGCAGATTGCATAAGCAACTTAAATAAATCAGTGATACATTCGGGTCATGGCACCGGAAAGACGGCAAGATCTCGACGCCGAGGATTTCGCCGGCGTGCTGGAGGAGTTCAACCGGAACTTCATCCGGCTCCCCAGAACCGAGAAGCACAGCTTCACCACGCTGTCGGTCCTGCACACGCTGGCCCACAAAGGCCCCATGCGACTGACCGCGCTGAAGGTGACCGAGCAGATCACCCAGCCCGCCATCACCCAGCTCGTCAGCCGGTTGGAGCGCGACGGACTGGTGGAGCGCCGCCCGGACCCCGAAGACCGCCGCGCGGTGCTCGTCCAGGTGACCCCGGCCGGTGCGCGGATCGTCCAGACCCGCTACCAGGAACGCATCCGCCGGCTCTCACGGCTGATCGAAGCCCTCACCCCCGAGGAACGCCACGCCATCGGCGGCGCCCTGCCCGCGCTGGCACGGATGGCCGCGCTCATGGACGCCGAGCGCTGATCCGCAGCGCGGCCGCCCCTCATATCCCGCATATCCCGGAAGGAACCCCATGGCAGCCACGACGCGCTTCCCGCTGGAACCCACGCCCATTCACGTCCCTGACACCATGCTGGACGATCTCAGGGCGCGGCTGCGGCTCACGAGGTGGCCCGACGACGTGGGCAACCACGACTGGTACTACGGCGTCAGCCGCGACTACCTCCAGGAACTCGCCGAATACTGGCTCGACCACTACGACTGGCGCAAGGCCGAGGCCGCGATCAACGCCTACGAGCACTATCGGGTGAGCGTCCAGGGCGTTCCGGTCCACTTCATGCGCAAACCCGGCGTCGGCCCCAACCCCACGCCGCTCATCCTCACGCACGGCTGGCCGTGGACCTTCTGGCACTGGTCCAAGGTGATCGCCCCTCTCGCCGACCCCGCCGCCTTCGGCGGCGATCCGGCCGACGCGTTCGACGTCATCGTCCCCTCCCTCCCCGGCTTCGGCTTCTCCTCGCCGCTGCCGGATCACCCCGACATGAACTTCTGGAAGGTCGCCGACCTCTGGCACACCCTGATGACCGACACTCTCGGCCATCGGAAATACGCCGCCGCCGGATGCGACATCGGCGCCCTCGTCACCGGCCAGCTCGGCCACAAGTACGCCGACGAACTGCACGCCATCCACATCGGCTCCGGCCAGAAGCTCACCTTCTTCAACGGCGACCGGGCCTGGGACTTCAGCGGCGGCCAACCGATCCCCGAGGGCCTGCCCGAGTCCGTGCGCCGGCGGATCGTCTCCCTGGAGCGACGCTTCGCCGTCCACCTGGCCGCCCACGTCCTCGATCCCAGCACCCTCGCCTACGGGCTCACCGACTCACCCGTCGGCCTGCTCGCCTGGATCCTGGAGCGCTGGGCCACCTGGAGCGACAATCAGGGCGACGTGGAGAACGTCTTCTCCAAGGACGACCTCCTCACCCACGCCATGATCTTCTGGGTGAACAACACCATCGGCACCTCGATGCGCTACTACGCCAACGCCAACCGCTATCCCTGGACCCCCTCCCACGACCGTCAGCCGGTCGTCGAGGCCCCCACCGGCATCACCTTCGTCGGCCACGAGAACCCGCCCGGCGTCACCACCACCGAGCAGCGGATCGACAACTGGCTCTCCAGCGGCCGCGCCGAGTGGTACAACCACGTCAACCTCACCGCCCACGACGACGGCGGCCACTTCATCCCCTGGGAGATCCCCGACCGCTGGGTCGACGACCTGCGCCGCACCTTCCGCGACCGACGCTGAACCATGCCGTCGTAGGCGGCAACGATGGGGCCGGTGTCAACGACGATCACGCCTCGCGACCGTGCCCCTCACGCAAGATCTCCTCAGTGCGTTCGGCGACGTCGTCCTGCTCGGGGGCGACGGGCCCGAACCAAACAGGCAGTCGTTCCCGCTCAGACTCACCCTGACCGGAGTGAATGAGACGATCTTCCGCCCGGAGCCCACCGTCTCGTCGAGACCGTCCCACCGCCCGCTCCACGCACCTGGAAATGAAAACGATTCTTTACACGGCCTTGGAGGTGACTGTATGTTGTCAATCAATCACTCTACGAACTCGACGAATGTAGGTGAACCACATGCCGGACAACGGCACCGAACGCCCCCCCGATCCCCGGGTGGCGTTCGCGGGCGCGACGTCGGCCGACACGGGCGAGACGAGCGAGCGACCGGGGGCGGCCGACCGCGCCGCCGTCGTCGCGAAGACCGACGACCACCTGCCTCCCCTGGCCGACGAGCCGATCGACGACAGACCCCTCGCCCTGCGATTCACGGAGCCGGAGGAGTAGATCATGCAGCTGCACTTCCGCAACCGCTACACCTCCAAGGTGTGGGTCGCGATCATGTTCTACAGCCCCGACGGCTGCCGCGACTACGGCCAGTGGGGCACCCGGGGCTGGTGGCCCATCGATCCCGGCGGTGAGGCGTTCGTCCTCAACACCAGCAACCGCTACGCCGCCTACTACGCCGAAGCGGCCAACGGAGCCGTCTGGACCGGCCCCTACGGCCCGATATACGTCTATCAGAACGCCTTCGACTCCTGCATCAACATCGGCAGCACCTCCGCCAGGCTCGTCGGCACCCGACTGGTCGACATGAACGGCTATTCGAGCTACTACGTGAATCTCACCTCCTGACGCGCTCCCCCATGTGACGCGCCGACCGGCCCCGACCGGCTCCGCGCGACCGCGAGGCGGACGCGGATGAGCGCCTCCTGAGAGACGGATACCGATTCCCTCCTCAGGATCCGTCCCCCTACGCACGGGAGGCGCTCGATCCCAGCCGGCATCCTCGGCATCCTCAGCGACGGCCCGTTCCCAAGCCCGCCCGAAGCCGCCCGTCGCACCCGCGAGCCCGATGCCCGGTCACCACGAGCGTCCCGCTCTCGCCGGGACCCACCCGTTCAGCACGGTTCGGACTATCTGCGGGCGCCGTCTCCGGCCACCGCGACCGCCTCGGTGAAGTGCTGATACCGGGTCAGCTCCTCCGCCACGGGATCCAGCACCAGCTCGCGGCCGACCTTGTCGACGCTCGATCGCAGCGCCTTCGCCGCCCTGCGGGCCCGGCGCCGTCCGCCGAGCCAGGCGGCCACCCGGGAGAGCAGCGCGATCAGCAGGCCGAGCAGGACGCCCCCGATCAGCAGCGTGGTGGGCCAGGGCAGCTCTCCCACGGTCGGCATGTAGAGCTGCGGAAGCCGGAGATAGTCCAGGGCGACCAGGGCGAGCAGCCAGATCCCTCCGGCGAGCATCGTCGCGAGCACCAGCCACTGCGCCAGCCCGGCCACCCGCCACCACAGGGGCCGTCTGGAGACCCCCAGCGAGGTGGTGGCCACCGCCTTGTCCAGGCCGTCCTCAAGCTCGTCCCCGTGTGACCTCGCCGCCTGCCGCACGGCGGCGGCCCACGGCGCGGGAAGCCCCGAAGCGGCGGCCCCGGCGGCCTCGCGGATCGCGGTGTCCATCCGGGAACGCTGGACGACGGTCGCGACGGGGATGGACGTCCTTCCGACGACGCCGCCCGGCTCCGACGGCTCCCCTGACGCCCCCGACTTCCCGGCGGACCGGCTCCCGGCGTCCAGGCGAAGGCGGCGGAGCGGATCGGGCCGCAGGCGGCGGATCCATCGGGTGGGCGGCCATCCGGTGGCGGCGATCGAGCGGTGCCGGTGGGACTTGGCCACGGCCTCGACGACGACCGGCACCCCGGCGGCCTGCGACAGCGCTTCCCTCAGCGGCCTCGCCAGGCCGTCCGGCCTGCTCGCGACGTCGGGAGGGGTCTCGCCGGGGGCGATACCGGACGCCTGGAGGAGCGCGTCGGCGGCCATGCCCGCGTCGGCGGCGAGGCGGGCGGACCAGGACCGCCGGTCGGCGACCCGGGAGGTGAGCAGCGAGCGCAGCTCGGGAACGCCCGCGCCGGTACGGGTGGACACCCCGACCACCGGGACACCGGTCAGGCCGTCCTCGTCGAGGAGCCGCCGGAGGTCCTTCAGGCACCGCTCGGCGGCGGCCGGGGAGAGCCGGTCGATCTGGTTGAGGACGACGACCATGACCCCCCGGTGCCGGGCCAGCGGCCGGAGGTAGCGGTCGTGGACGGCCGCGTCGGCGTACTTCTGCGGGTCGAGCACCCACACCAGCAGGTCGACCAGCTCGACGAGCCTGTCGACCTCCAGCCGGTGCGACGGCTCGATCGAGTCGTGGTCGGGCAGGTCCAGCAGAACCAGCCCGGCGGCCTCCCCATCCATCCCTGGCACCTGCCCGGACACACCGGACGGCTGCCCGGACACACCGGACGGCTGAACGGAGACATCAGACGCCTGCCCGGAGACACCGGAGGGCTGACCGGAGGCGTCTGACGGCCGGACGGCGGCCACGGACGCCGGACCGCCGGAGGCAAAGGGGACACCCGCCGTCCCGTCGGCCCTCTCGTTCGTCCCGGACCCGCTCGCTCCGGCCGACCGCCCGATGCCGGGCCGGGGCTCCTCGCCGTTCCCGTGCCACGGGCCCTGAGCAGCCTGGCCGGAGGCGTCGAGGAGCTCGTGGCGGCGGGGGATCTCCAGCCAGTCGAGCAGCGGCCCCGCCCCGGTGCCCTCCCAGAGGGCGGCCTGGGCGGTCGAGGTGGTCGGGCGGGTGACGCCGACCGTGGCGAGCGAGGTGCCCGACAGCAGGTTGAACAGCGAGGACTTGCCGCTACCCGTGGCTCCCGCCAGCGCGACCGCGGTGTGGTCGACCGACAGGCTCGCCCGTACCCCGGCGCGGGAGATCACCGAACGCGCGGCGGCGACCGCCTCGGCGTCCAGCCTCCCGTCGGCCAGGTCGGCGGCACGCGCCAGCGCCGCCAGCCGGTCGTCCAGCGAGACCGTCTTCTCTCGTCGCAGCAGCTTCACGCCTGGCCCGCCTCTCCCGCGCCGGTGGCGCGCGGGACGCCGTCGGGCGCACCGGTCGCGTGTGGAAGGCCGTCGGGCGGTCTCCGGGACTCCTCCACCGCCATCGGGACGGAACCCGCCGGGAGGGCGGCCCGGCGGTCCGCGACGGGGAGCTCGCGCAGGTGCTCGCGTACGGCGTCGGCGGTGGCGCGGAGGGCGGGTGCGGTGCCCTCGGGGGGCTGTACGGCGTCCAGCAGGTCGGTGAAGCGGTCGGCGTCCCCGCCGAGGAGGATCGCCACGCGGGCACGCAGGTCGGAGCGGGCCTTGACGGTGAGGTCGCGGACGGCCTGGTCGCCGAAGACGGCCTCCAGGACCTTCTGGCTGAGCACGCTGGTGCCTCCGGCGATGCCGACCTCGATGCCGGTCAGGCCGCCGGTCGAGGCGAACACCGCGATCATCAGCAGCAGCCCGGCCCCGTTGAGGCCGAACGAGGTGACGCGGGCGGTGGTGCGCTTGTCCGCCCCCTCCTCGCGGACCAGGTCGAGCACGTACGACTGCCAGCCCCTGACGGCCTCCTCGGCCCTGGCGGGCAGGTCGGCGGAGGCGCGGCCGAGGCGCCCGGCGACGGCGACCCCCTCGCGTTCGAGGAGGGCGCGCCCCGAGGGGTGGGAGGACCACGACTCCAGCAGGCGCTCGGCGGCGCTGTCGGCCGAGGCCCTGATCAGCGCCTCCACCCCGCTCTCCAGCGCGGTCCGCAGCTCGCTCTCGGGCGCGGGCCGCCCGGTGACGAAGGCCACGACCCGGTCCCTGAACCTGCCGACCCGGCTCTCCAGGGAGCGCATCAGGTCGCCGGTCCCGATGAAGTCCTGCCAGCGGGCCAGGACCTCGCCGCGCAGCAGCGACCCGTCCCGCATGCCCTCGTCGAAGGAGGCGAGGCCCACGGCGTAGGCGGCGTCCGCCATCGAGCGTAGCTCCTCGGCCCCGGTGTGCTGGCGGTCGACCGCCGCGGCGAGCGCGGGTACGCGGGTGGAGAGGCTCTCCAGCGCGCCGGACAGGGTCTGGCGCACCACCTCGGCGCGGGAACGGGAGTCGGCGGCGATGGCGATGAGCCAGTCGGCGATCGGCTGGACCGCCTGGCGCGGCAGGCGGGC
The DNA here is from genome assembly GCF_036227305.1 of Streptosporangium sp. NBC_01469. Taxonomy (NCBI): domain Bacteria; kingdom Bacillati; phylum Actinomycetota; class Actinomycetes; order Streptosporangiales; family Streptosporangiaceae; genus Streptosporangium; species Streptosporangium sp. NBC_01469. Next base: position 793,854 of record NZ_CP109465.1, read on the forward strand.
GTTCTCGTCGGGCAGCACCAGCTCGGGCACCTCGAACAGGTGCGTCCCGCCCAGGCCGTTCGCCTCCAGCAGCCGGTTCAGGTCCTTGCGCACCACGCCCATGGCCTCGGGAGGGACCCTGGAGAGGACGACGGCCAGGGCCGTGCTCCGCTCCCTGGCCGAGCGCAGGAAGCTCCAGGGGACCTCGTCCGCGTACCGGGCGGCGGTGGTGGTGAAAAGCCACAGGTCGGCGGCGGCGAGGAGCTGGGCGGCCAGCTCGCGGTTGGCGGTGACGATGGAGTCGATGTCGGGGGCGTCGAGCAGGGCCAGGCCGGGCGGGACGGCCGCGGCGGTGACGACCCGGAGCGTGCCGGGCTCGCCCCTGCCGCTCCCGGTGACGCGCGGCAGGCCGGGCAGGACGTGCTGGGCGGTGAACCACTCGCGGTCGACGGGGCTGGTGACCAGGGTGGGGGCCATCGTCGTGGGCCGCAGCACGCCCGGCTCGGAGACGTCCTCGGCGACCAGGGAGTTCACCAGCGTGGACTTTCCCGCCCCGGTGGAGCCGCCGACGACGGCGAGCAGCGGAGCGTCGATCGCGCTCAGGCGGGGGATCAGGTAGTCGTCGAGCTGGCCGGTCAGCTCGCGCAGTGCCCGGCGGTCGGCCGCCACGTCGCCGATCGCGAGGGGGAACAGCTCGCGGTCGAGGTGCCGCCGCAGCTCCCGCAGCGTCTCCAGAAGACCGTCGTTGTCACCCATACGGTCGATCCTGCCCTACAGGCGCCTCTGTAGACGCGTTTGGCCCCACCGCTCGACCGGGTTACGGGGGCGAACTCGGTAAAGCGGTGGGGCCCAGCCCTCGGACCTCATCCGGGGGCCACTGTGAGCTCGTCTCCCCCGCAGCTGGAGGCGAGCCCGAGCCCATCGGATGCTTCCGAGGTGATCGGGGGTCGTGCAGTGTCTATTGGAACACACAAAGCTCAGAAACGGGTCAGCTGAAGCTGAATATCAGCTGAAAGTTCAATCACTGTGGGGTGGTCGCAGCACATAGCCCACTCCACGGAGGGTGTGGATGAGCCGGGGCTCGGCCGTGTCGACCTTCCGGCGCAGATACGAGACGTAGGACTCGACGACCCCGGCGTCACCGCCGAAGTCGTAGTTCCAGACGTGGTCGAGGATCTGCGCCTTGGACAGCACCCTGCCGGTGTTGACCATGAAGTAGTGCAGGAGCTTGAACTCGGTCGGCGACAGCCGCACCGGGACGCCGGAGCGCCAGACCTGGTGCGCCTCCTCGTCCAGCTCCAGGTCACCGACCTGTAGGCGTACCGGCAGGTCGAGGTCTCCCCTGGTACGGCGGAGCACGGCCCGGATGCGGGCGAGGACCTCCTCCAGGCTGAAGGGCTTGGTCACGTAGTCGTCGGCCAGCCGCAGCCCGGCCACCTTGTCGTCGGTGCCGTCCCGCGCGGTCAGGAAAAGCACGGGCATCTGCCCGCTCATCTCCCGCAGCCGTCCGGCCACGGCGAAGCCATCCATGTCGGGCAGCATCACGTCCAGGACGACCAGGTCGGGGCGGATGCGCTCGGCGAAGTGCACGGCCTCCCGGCCGTCCACCGCGGTCACCACCTCGAACCCGGACAGGCGCAGGCTGGCCGAGAGCAACTCCCTGATATTCGGTTCGTCGTCCACGACCAGCAATCGGGCTTCCACTCTGTCCAGCACACCCCGAGGCTCGCCCACCTCGCTGGAACACAGCTCAGCCAGGGCTGAACGTTTCCTGAGAACCCTCTCAGCACCGCTCCCGGGAAACGGCCCGCCGCACCGGCCGTCACCGCTCCCGGCAGCCGGTTCACCACCGCTCTTCGGAAACGGCCCGCCGCGCCGCCCGCCACCGCTCCCAGGGACGGCCCCCGCTTGCCGGCTTACCGGCGCCCGGCGCCCTCGTTGATGACGGTCGCGGTCACCGAGCCGTCATCGGCCGTGGCGCCCCGCACGACCACCGCGCCGCCGGGCTTGAGGTCGCTGACCTTGCCCTCCTTCGCGACGCGTACGGATGTCTCGTCCGTGGTGTTCACGGTCACGACCGAGCCGTCCGCCGTCTGGACGTAGACCTTGCCGCCCTCGACCCGCTGCACCGTGCCGGCGGTCATCCCGCCCCGGCCGCCACCGCCCTGACCGGCTTCCTGGTCGCCCTGACCCCGCTGACCTCCTTGACGGCCCTGGCCGCCCTGCTGGCCACCGCCGAAACCGCCGGCACCCGCGCCGGCCTGCCGTATGGCCGCCGCGGGGACACCTGACGGGCCGCCCATCGCCTTCTGCGCCTGGATGCCCACGATCACCCCCGCCACGAGCATCACCCCGGCGCCCAGCACGAGGGTGAGCCTCGACAGGCGGCGCGGCGGCCGGGCCGCCAGCTCGCTGTCCAGGTCCCCCCGGAACGGGGAGCTCTCCAGAGTTCTCCCCGCCGGAACCGTCTCGTCGGCGTTGCCGCCCATGTCTCTCTCCTTGCCTATGCCGCGTAAGCCGTACGGGTCACTCGTGACGCAGGGCCTCGATGGGCCGGAGCCTGGCGGCCCGGTTGGCCGGGTAGCCGCCGAAGAACAGCCCGATGCCCACGGAGACGCCGAGGGCCAGCGCGATCGAGGACGGTACGAGCACCGGTGAGATCCCGGCGATCGTGAAGCGGGTGCCGGCGAACGCGATCGCGACGCCCGACAGGCCGCCCACCAGGCTCAACACCGTCGCCTCCAGCAGGAACTGGCCGAGAATGGCGCCCCTGGGCGCGCCGATGGCCTTCCTGATGCCGATCTCCCTGGTCCGTTCGGTGACGGTGACCAGCATGATGTTGGTGATGCCGATGCCGCCGACCAGCAGGGAGATGGCGGCGACCGCGCCGAGCAGGGCGGTGAAGATCCCGACGGTCGAGCTGACGGTCTCCTGCAGGGTCGCCTGGTTCAGGATCCGGTAGTCCGCGACGCCCGTCGGGGTGATGCCGTGCCGCTGGTTGAGCACGGCGGTCACCTCGTCCTGCGCGGAGTCGGTCGTGTCGGCGCCGGTCGCCTGCACGATGATCGAGCCGAGCGCGCCGAACCCGGTCAGGCTCTGCTGCACGGCGGGCAGCGGCACGACGGCCACGTCGTCGGCGTCCTGCATGCCCGACGAGCCCGACTCCTTGAGCACCCCGATCACCGTGAACGGCACCCCGGAGACGCTGACCGGCCTGCCGACCGGATCGGCCGTGCCGAACAGCTCCTCGGCCACGGTCCGCCCGATGACCATGACCTTCCTCGCGGCGAGCACGTCGTCGTTGACGAAGTAGGTGCCGCTGTCGACGGGCTTGTTCGTGGCCTCGAAGTAACTGGGGTAGGTGCCCACGAGCTGCGCGATGGTGTGACTGGCGCCCTCGTGGACGGCGGTGGCCGCGTTCGCGGTCACCACGGGCGACACGCTCCGCACCGAAGGGACCAGCTCCCTGTCGGTCAGCGCCTTGGCGTCCTCCAGGGTGAGCTGCCTGGCCTGGGTACGCGGGCCCTCGTTCTGGCCCCCGGCCGCCCGGCCCCCGCCACCACCGCCGCCACCTCCTACGAAACCGCCGCCCCCGCCCCCGCCCCCGCCTCCGGCGAAGGACGCCGAGACGGTGAGGGTGTTGGCGCCGAGCCGCTGGATGGACTGCTGGATGCTCTGCGAGGCCCCCTCACCGAAGGCGACCAGCAGGATCACGGCCGCCACCCCGATGAGGATGCCGAGGGTGGTCAGGAAGCTGCGCAGCTTGTTGGCGGCCAGCCCGCGGAGCGCGAACCTCAGGATCTCGAGCCGGCTCACGCGCTGACCTCCGGCATGTGGGGCGAGAGGCCGTCAGTGGGAGCCTCCGGCGTGCGAAGTGGGAGGCCGGCGGGAGCCTCCGCCATGCGGGGCGGGAGGCCTCCGACGGGGGCCTGGCGGCGGTCCTCGACGATCCGGCCGTCCACCAGGCGGATGACCCGTTTGGCGTGGGCGGCCACGTCGTCCTCGTGGGTGATGATCACGATCGTCCTGCCCGCGACGCTCAGCCCGTCGAGGATGCCCAGCACGTCCCCGGTGGAGGCGGTGTCGAGGTTGCCGGTCGGCTCGTCGGCGAGCAGCAGGGCGGGCGCGGTGACCAGCGCCCTGGCCACGGCCACCCGCTGCTGCTGGCCGCCGGAGAGCTCGTTCGGCTCGTGGCGGACCCGGTCGGACAGGCCGACCTGCTCCAGGGCCGCCAGGGCGCGGGCCCGGCGGTCGGCGGCGCCGACCCCGCCGTACGCCATGGGCAGCTCGACGTTGGCGAGCGCGCTCATCCGGGGAATGAGGTTGAACGACTGGAAGACGAACCCGATCTTCCGGTTGCGGAGTACGGCGAGCCTGCGCTCGTCCAGCGAGCCGACGTCGGTGCCGTCGATGCGGTAGTCACCGGAGGTGGGCACGTCCAGGCAGCCCAGGATGTTCATGAGTGTGGACTTGCCGGAGCCCGAGGCGCCCATGATGGCGACGTAGTCGCCCCGGTCGACGCTGAGCGACACCCCGCGCAGCGCCCGGACCTCGGCGTCCCCCCTGCCGTACACCTTGATGATGTCCGTGAGGGACAGGACGGGGACGGTCATCGGCCGTTCCCTCCCCCGGCGGGGCGGATACCGCCGTTGCCGCCCCCGCCGTTGCGACCGCCACCGCCGCCACCGCCGCCGCCTCCGAGGCCGGGGAAGCCGCCTTGCTGGGTGGTCTCCGTGGGCACCGGGCGGACCACCTGGTCGCCCTCGGTGAGCCCGGATCTGATCTCGGTGAGCGCGTCGCCCTTGATCCCGGCCTCCACCTGGACGGGCAGCTGGCGGCCGTCCCGCAGTACGGTCACCGTGCTCCGCCCGCCCGCCGTGGAGATCACCGTGGAGGAGACGGCGAGCACGTTCTCGGCGCGCTGGACGACGACGCCGACCGTGGCCGTCTGGCCGAGCCTGACCTCCTTCGGCACCTCGGTGAAGGAGATCGTCACCGGGTACTGGACCACGTTGTTGCTGGTGGTGGCGGTCGGCTGGATCTGGGTGACCTTCCCGGAGGCGGTGACCCCGGTGAGCGCGTCGAACCCGATGGAGGCCGTCTGGCCGACCTTGAGCCTGGTGACGTCGGTCTCGGTGAAGGTACCGACGAGTTCGAGCCTGCGGGCGTCGGCGAGGTCGATGAACCCACCCGAGGCGTTCGCCGCGCCGTTCGAGTTCGCGGCGTTCCCGGAGCCCGCCGAGTTGTTCGCGTTGGTCGCGGTCTTGGAGGCGGCACCCGAGGAGCCGCCGACCGTGCCGTTGACGGCGGTGACCGTACCGGCGAACGGCGCCTTGATGACGGTGCCGTCCACCGCGCGTTTCGCGGACCGGTAGGTGTTCCTGGCCGTGACGTACTGGGCATAGGTCGCGGCGGTCGAGGTGTCGTCGTCCGCGGTGTCGAGGGCGGCGGCGGCCGCGTCCAGGCTCTCCTGCGCCGAGTCGTCGTCCAGCCGGGCGAGGATCTGCCCCGCCGTGACCTTCTCCCCGACCTTGACGTAGATCTTCTCGACGGTGCCGTTCGATCCGAAGGCCAGCGACCGCGCGCGGGCACTGGCCACGGTCCCCGAGGCGGAGACGGAGGCGGAGACCGTGGCCCGGGTCACCGGCACGGTCCGCACCGCGGCGTTGGCGGCGTTGGCGGATGAGGCCTCGCCGCCGAGGGAGGAGTAGGCGATCACCACTCCGCCCAGCAACAGGACCCCCAGGGTCCCGTTCACGATCAGCGCTCCGCGCTTGGTCGACAGCTTCACAGCGCCTGACCCTGGCGCATCAGGCTTGGGCCCACCCCGGCGAAGGCTGAAGGTTTCCTGCAGACCGTGTCGTACCGTCCTCGATGCACAGCAAACCTTCAGGGACCTGTGAGCATGCTGTGAATCAGGCGGTCCAGGATGGCCGCCATGAGACCGACCCATCTCCCGAAGAACCTGCGCACGGGAGGGCTCGCCCTGGCCGCCCTCGTTCTGGTGGGCGCGGGGGCGATCGTCGCGTTCGACGGCGGCTCCGACCAGGCCCCCCGAGTGGAACTGGCGTCCGCCAAGCGCGGGACGGTGACCGCCGCGGTGTCGGCCGCGGGCAGCACCGTGGACGACGGCACCCGCGACCTGGCCTTCGGCGGATCGGGGACGGTCACGAAGGTCTACGTCAAGGCCGGGGACAGGGTCGACAAGGGGGACGTGCTCGCCAGGATCGGCTCCGAGCCCGCACGCGAGCGCTACGCCGCCGCGAAGGCGCAGCTCGCGGCGGCCGAAGAGGCACTGGACACGGCGGGAAGCACGCCGGAGAGCACGGGCACGACCGAGGCCAGGCAGCAGACCGGGGGCCAGGGCGGGGAGCGGACGGCGGACCGGTCAGGAGGTCAGACGGGATCCGACCGGTCGGGTTCCGCCGGGCAGAACGGCTGCGAGCCCACGGCGACGCGGCCTCCGGGAGCGGGCGCCACCTCCACCCCGACCGGGGCGCCGGGGCCCGCGCGCACACTCTCGCCGTCCCCGGCACCCACGCCGACCGGATCGGCACGGACGATACAGGTCGTCCCCGCGGGCGGGATCGTGCCCGCCGGGTACAGCTTCACGACGGCACCCACCCCTACCCCCGTTCCGGTAAGAAACTCCGCGTCCACACCGGCGCGGTCCTCGGCCTCGGCGCCCGCGTTCGTCAAGACCGCGACGCCCGCGACCATACCGACCGCGACACCGACGCCGACCGCGACGGCGGGGCCGGGTGGCGGCTCTCCCCGGCCCGCGCCGACGGTCACGGTCACCGTGACGTCCGCCCCGACGGTGACCGTGACGGCCACCGCCACGGTCACCGTGACCGCGAGGCCGGACGGGCCGCCCGCGACCACCGGCCCCACGGGCCCGTCCTCGGGTCCGTCGACCGGCCCCGATGAACACCCCGGGCCGACGGCGAGCCCCACCCGCCCCACCGGCACGGCCGTACCGACCGCCACCGCCAGGCCCACCGCCACCGGATGCCCCACCCCGAAGCCGAGCGCGAGCACGGGAACAGGAACGGGAACGGACCGGGGCACGTCCCCGAGCAGGAACACCGGACAGAACACCCAGCAGGGTCCTCAGCAGGTTCCTCAGCAGAACGGCGGGGCCGGGCGGGGGGCGCTCACCGTGGAGCAGGCCGAGGCCCGGGTGAAGCAGGCTCAGGCGGAGCTGACCGATGCCACGGAGGAACTCGCGGGCGTGCGGATCGTCGCCCCCGCCGACGGCACCGTCATGTCCGTGGCCGGGGCGGTCGGCGACAGCGCGGGCACCGGCGCCTTCCTCACCCTCGGGGACCTGGACGAACTCCAGGTGGAGGCGCTGTTCACCGAGTCGGACATCGGCAGCCTGAAGCCGGGACAGCCGGCGGCGATCACCCTGGCCACGCGGCAGGGGGAGAAGTACACGGGCGCCGTGACGGCGATCGCTCCCACCGCGACCACGAGCGACCGGCTGGTGAGGTACGGCGTCACGATCGCGTTCGACGAGCCCCCGGCGGACCTCCTGGTGGGCCAGACCGCCTCGGTCACCGTGACCGTCGCCGAGTCCGCGGAGACGCTCTACGTCCCGGCGCAGGCCGTACGGACCAGGGACGGGGTCTCCAGGGTCACCGTGCAGGGCGGCGTCGAGCGGGTCGTGGAGACGGGGGTCCGCGGCGACCGGTACGTCGAGATCACCTCCGGGCTGTCCGAGAGCGACCGGGTGGTACTGCCCGGCGCGGCCGGAGGGGAGTTCCCCGACAGCAGCTGGCCGGACCCGGGAACCGGCGCCCCCTGAACCGGACGGCGACCGATCGAACCAGTCGAATTAACCGGATTTAGTGGGACTCGATCGGATCTGGAGACAAGAGTCGGTCGACTCCAGGAACGAGCTCGGCCCACTCCGGAGCTCGGTCCGCTCCGGGAGCGAGGCGGCCGGGCGGGGAGGCGAGGTTCAGTCGGATTCTGAGGCGAGGGGGAGGATCACCCGGAACGTCGAGCCCTTGCCCGGTTCCGACTCCACCGCGACACGGCCGCCGTGGGCCTCGACCATCGCGGCCACGATGGCCAGGCCGAGACCGCTCCCGCCGTCCTCGGGAGCGCGCCTCCCCCGGGCGGAGTCCGCGCGGTAGAACCGCTCGAAGACGCGCTCGCGCTGCTCGGGGGTGAGGCCGGGCCCCTCGTCGGCGACCTCGATGACGGCCATGTCGCCATCGCCGGAGAGGATCACCCGTACGGGGGTGCGCTCGGGGGTGTGGGTGAGCGCGTTGGTCATGAGGTTGCCCACGACCTGGCGGAGCCGTACCTCGTCGCCGGAGACGATGAGCGCGGAGCCGTCCACCGAGAGCGTGACATCGCGGTCCGGGGCGAGGATGCGGGCGTCGTGGACGGCGTCGGCGGCGATGGCGAGCAGGTCGACCGGGCGCATGACCATCGGCCGCTGCTGGTCGAGCCGGGCCAGCATCAGCAGGTCGTCGACGAGCAGGCCCATCCTGACCGCCTCGGACTCGACCCGGCGCATCAGCGGCGTGGCGTCGATGCCGGGCGCCTGCCGGTAGAACTCGGCGAAGCCCCGGATGGAGGTCAGTGGGGTGCGCAGCTCGTGCGAGGCGTCCGCGACGAACCTGCGCATGCGCTCCTCCGAGCTGCGGGCCGAGGACTCCGACTCGGAACGGGCGCGGAAAGCCGTCTCGATCTGGGCGAGCATGCCGTTCAGCGACCGGCCGAGGCGGCCCACCTCGGTGCGCGGGTCGGCGTCGGGGACGCGGCGGCCCAGGTCTCCGGCGGCGATGGCCTCGGCGGTGCGCTCGATCTCCTCCAGCGGGCGCAGGCTCCTGCGGATGATCACCACCCCGACCCCGGCGAGCATCAGCACCAGGCCGCTCCCGCCGAGCAGCTCCACCAGCGCGAGCTGGCCGACGATCTGCCGTACCTCACCCATGTCCACGGCCACGATGAGGCTTCCGCCGGTGTCCAGTGAGGTCACCCGGACCCGCCAGTCACCGTTCTCGAACGGGTGGGCGCCCTGGCCGGGGGGCATGTTCGGCCCCGGTTTGCCCTCCACGTCGATGCCGCTGAGCAGGACGAGGGTCCTGCCGTTCTTGCCGCGGAGCTCCAGCCTGGCGTCGGACGGCATCGTCTTGCCCATCAGCGCGACGGAGTTCCGGTTGTTCATGCGGCGCAGCGCGGAGTCGACGGTCATGTCGATCTGGCTGTCGACGCGGTCGATCAGGTAACCGCGCATGATCGAGACGCTGCCGATGCCGATGAGGGCGAGCGCGATCGTGAGCAGGACCAGGATGACGCCGATCAGCTTCACCCGCAGGGGGGTCGCGTTGAGCATCAGGGGGCCGGTGGTAAGCGCAGCACGTATCCGACACCGCGCAGGGTGTGGATCAGTCTCGGCTCGACATTGTCGATCTTGCGGCGTAGCACGGAGACGTAGGACTCCACGATCCCGACGTCGCCCCTGAAGTCGTAGTCCCACACGTGGTCGAGGATCTGGGCCTTGGACAGCACCCGCCCCGCGTTCGCCATGAAGTAGCGCAGCAGCTTGAACTCCGTCGGCGACAGCGCCACCGCCTTGCCCCCGCGCCACACCTCGTGGCTCTCCTCGTCGAGCTCGACGTCGGCGAAGGTGAGCCGGGGCGGCCTGGGGACGAGGTCGCCGGAGCCGGTACGGCGCAGCACGGCCCGGATGCGGGCCACGACCTCCTCCAGGCTGAACGGCTTGGTCACGTAGTCGTCCCCGCCCGCGGTCAGCCCCCGGATCTTGTCCTCGGTGGCGTCACGCGCGGTGAGGAAGACCACCGGCGTGTCACTGCCGCCGCCGCGCAGGCGCCGTACGACGTCGAAGCCGTCCATGTCGGGGAGCATCACGTCGAGCACGATGAGGTCGGGCCGGTGCCGCTGGACGGCGGCGACGGCGTCCGTGCCGTTGCCCGCCGTGTTGACGCCGAACCCGGCGAACCTCAGGCTCGCGGCCAGAAGCTCGAGAATGTTGGGCTCGTCCTCGACGATCAGCAGACGGGCTTCGGGTGAGTCGGTCACTGGTCTATTTTCACCGGCCCACATGAGAAAGCAGTTAACTGGTCAACACAGAGGCTAACCCCACAATATGCCTGGCAATCGCCAAACTTGACGTGGCGGCCGGTGAGGGGGCGTTGCGCACGAGGGCGACGCGGCCGTGCACGTCGATCGCGAAGTCGTCCAGCATGCCGCCCCGCCCGTCCACAGCCTGTGCGCGCACGCCTCCGGCGGTTTTGACCAGGTCGGCGCCGGTCAGGGCAGGGACGTAGCGGCGCGCGGCCCGCAGGAAGGATCCTTTACCCATCGAACCGGCCACCTCCCTGATCCCGGTCCGCCAGTGCCTGGCCGCCAGCCGCCGGGTGCCCCGCCAGGCCAGGATCCGGCCCAGGTCGGCGAGGTCGACGTCCCGCCAGGAGTAGCCCTCCAGCGCCAGCGCCATGACCGCGTTGGGGCCGACCAGCACCTCGCCGTCGATCCTGCGGGTCAGGTGCACGCCGAGGAACGGGTAGCGGGGGTCGGGAACCGGGTAGACGAGCCCGCGGACCAGGTTCTTCGCCTCCCCGGCCAGCGCGTAGTACTCGCCGCGGAAGGGGACGATCCGTACGTCGCCGGGGATCCCCGCCATCCGCGCGACGGTGTCGGTGCCGAGCCCGGCGCAGACGATCACCCGGTCGAAGTCCAGCGTCCGCTCCCCCGCCGTGACGCTCACCCCGCTCGCGGTCTCCCGTACGGCGCGCACCGGGTGGGACAGCAGCACCGATCCGCCGCTCTCCTCCACGTCCAGGGCCAGGCGCCGGGCGACGGCGGGGAAGTCGACGATCGCGGTGTGCGGGGAGTGGACGGCGCCCACGCCGACGGCGTGCGGCTCGATCTCGCGCAGGGCCAGCGCGTCGAGCTCGGCGATGCCGGGAACCCCGTTCGCGCGGGCCCGCTCGGCGATCCTCCGCAGCTCGGGCCGCTCCGGCCCGGTGGAGGCGACGACGAGCTTGCCGACCTCGTCGTACGGGATGCGGTGCTCGGCGCAGTACTGCCTGAGCAGCGCCACGCCCTCCCTGCAGAGCCTGGCCTTGAGCGAACCGGGACGGTAGTAGATCCCCGCGTGGACGACACCGCTGTTGTGCCCGGTCTGGTGGGCTCCGACGCGGTCCTCCTTGTCGAGGACGGTCACGGTGGCCCCGTAGGTCAGCGCCGTCTCCCTGGCCACGGCCAGCCCGACGATTCCCGCGCCGACGATCCCGACCTTCATCGCCGGCTCCTCCCTTTCCCCGTGGGACCTTCCCTACGGGGTGGTCGCCTCCGTCAGGACAGGAGGCGCGTCACCGCGTGACACTACCCGCCAGCCTCCCGACCTTGTCGGTGGTGAGATGTCCTTCCTGGGCCAGCCAGCGCAGCGAGTCGGCGACGGTCTCCTGGACCGGCCGCAGGCCCACGCCGAGCGCCTCCAGGGTCGGGGTGTCGTACGTGCGGACCATCGTGACCATCATCTCGACGGCGTCCCTGGTCAGCGGGTAGTCGATCTCCTTGATCAGCTTCATCACGTCGCCCACGGCCGCCGCGCCGCGCAGCACCGACCGGTGGATCCTGAACCTCCGGCAGCGGTTCCCCGTCACCTCGTCGCAGACGTCGGCGAGCTGCGCCCAGGTGAGGTAGTGCCCGCCCAGCATGAACCGGCGCGGCCCCCGCCCCGGTTCGAGGCAGCGGGCGAGCACCACGGCCAGATCCCGTACGTCGACGATGTTGGCGCCGCCCGCGGTGATCGGCCAGCCCTGTTCCAGCCCGGCGCGCAGGCCCTCCACCATCGCGTCCAGCGAGGGCTGGTACGGCCCGGTGACCCCGGCCGGGTAGACGATCGTGATCGGCATCCCCTGGTCCTGGAGCCTCCTGGCGTAGCGTTCGGCGGAGATCTTGCTCCTGCCGTACTCGTTCCTCGGCGTGGAGAGCGGACTCTCGGTCGTGATCACCGGCCCGGCCGGGGGCACGAAGACACTAATGGTGGAAATGTGCACGATCGGGTCGAGACCGAGTTCGACGGCCTGCCCGAGGACGTTCTTCGCCCCGGTCACATTCGTACCGTCCAGGTCTCCTGCCCGGCCGATGACCCCGATTTCCGCGGCGGCGTGAATGACCGCGTCGCACTGTTCGAGCCCGTCCCGCACGGCCGCCGCGTCGCGGATATCGGCCCTGTGCAGGGGAACCTCTTCCGTCACCCCGACGGCGGCGAGCACCTCGCGCGTTTTCTCCGGATCGCGTATGAGAAGACGCGGCTCATGCCCGTCGGCGAGGAGCGCGGCGACCGCATGCGAGCCGACGAAACCTGATGCTCCGGTTATCAGAACGCGCATGCTCGAAAGTTAGCGGCAATCCTCACCACAAGAGAAGGGATAACCGGCCTGGTTCTTAACCGTCATTGCCAATGCGGGAAACAAGTCCAGGCCGGTCAAGGAATACGTGAATATGTCGGGGCAGTAAATCGTGATGCGGTCATTCATTTTCGGTATGAGATCAGGCCCCGCACCGGCTCCCGGGGCGGATGGCGGCCGGTGGGCTCCCACAGCCGTTACGCACATGTCTCCCGCCCGTCGCCCACCCCGGTGGCACGGAGGGGTATACCTTGATCAGGCCGGATGGCGGCCGAAACCGACCGCGTCACCGGGTGGAGATACGAGGCGATGAGCAGAGAACTCTCCATCGACGTCGATCACCACGGGCACGCGGACTGCACCGTGATCACTGTTGCGGGTGACATCGACCGTAATTCCAGCGGACAGCTCAGGGAGACCATCGAACAGCTGGTCTCCGACTACCGCCCGCGGATCGTCATCGACGCCGAAGGCATCACCTTCTGCGACTCCACCGGGCTGCGGATACTTCTGAGTGGCGCGCGGGTCACCTCGGAGGCGGGCGGATGGCTGCGCCTTGCCGGGATATCGGACGTCCTCAAACGCCTCCTGCAGATGACCGGCCTCTCCGCCTGGTTCCCCGTCGACCCCGACGTGGCGACCTCTCTCGACCACGCCGCCCGCCGCAACACGCAGTCCTCCGGCTGAGCCCCGAGCGACCTGGCGCATCCGGGTCTCCGGGCCCCCGAAGCTCGGAACGGTCGCTCTCCCCGGTCCCCGTGAGCCCGCGACGGGCGCGTCCGGACCCGAGCCCAGGGCGCGGTCAGCGCATCCGTCCGACCGCGCCCCGCAGGCGTCGCACGTCCCGCAGGCGCGCCTCGTAGGTCGCGCCGACGACCACGAGCAGCAACCCGCCCAGCGCCATCGGCACCCATCGGGGCACCAGCACGACCACCTCCGCGATCCACGGCGCCAGTTCGTGCAGGGCGACGACGGCCACGGTCAGCCCGCCGAGGACCGCCGGGGCCTGGAGCCGGAACCGGGCACCGGCCAGCAGCACGGCGAGCGAGACCACGCCGAGCAGCAGCGGCCGGAGCCAGCCCGAGCCGGCGAGCAGCGCGAGCACGCTGGGTACCAGGCTGGAGACGAGCCCGGGACCGTAGGCGCCCCAGGACGACATCTTCCCTCCGCGCGCCCGCCACCAGCCGAACCCCAGCAGCACCAGCGAGAACGGAACCGCGTACGCCTCGATCACGCTGATGTCGGAGGCGAGCAGCCGTAGCCAGGAGGCCGGCAGCAGGAGGCCCGTTCCGGCGTATCCGGCCCACCGGCGATCGGGCCGCAGCGCCGTGCCGGCCATCAGCACGCCCGCCACGGCGCAGGCCAGGCTCGCCAGTGGCAGGTCGGCCGAGGCGAGCGGCAGGCCCGCTCCCACGAGGACGTACCCCGCCGCCTCCACACCGACCGCGAACGCCGTCTTCCTGAACCTGCCCGCCACGACCGCCGCCGCGCAGGCCACGGCGAGCGGGCCGAACGCCGCGTGCCGTACCGGCCAGTCCAGCGCCAACCCGGCCGCCAGCGCCTCCCCGCCCGCCAGCAGTGTCGCCAGCCCGGCCGCGACCGATGCCACCGCCCGGTCCCCGAACGCGACCGGCGTCGCCGCCCTCGCTTCCGCCCTCGTCCCGGCCCTCGCCCGGTCACCCAGCACGACCGCCACGGCGATCACCGCCACGGCGGGAAGGACGACCAGGGTCGCGGGCTCGCTCATGAGGGCCCAGGAGATGGCGACGAAGGCGGTCCACAGCGCCGCCACCCCGCCGAAGACCGCGTTCGCGCGGCTCCGCGCCGCCATCCACGCCGTGGGGACGATACCGGCGACGAACAACCCCAGCTCCACCCCGTACGGCAGGGCGACCGACACCGGCAGTGCCACCAGTATCGCGGGCCAGGCGAGCAGCACCGCCCTGGTCGCGCCCCGGCGCCGCGCGACCTGCCAGGAGACCAGCACCGCCGCCGCTGCGACGAGGACGACCACCGCCACGAGCGGCGGATGGCCGCCTGCCGGGCCTGCCACAGCCGTCCACGGCCGTACGAGGGGGCGATGGAAACCGAGGATCGCGGTGGTGGCGGCGTGCGCGGAGACGACCGCGCACGCCGCCAGCACGGCACTCAGCACCAGCCCGGCGGACCTCCGGAGATCACCGTTCTCCCCCGGCGTGCCCTCGGGCAAGGAAGGCCTGGCCGTCGAGCCTTCGCGCGAAGCGAGGAGCGCCGCGAGCACCGCACCGGCGGCCAGGGACAGGGACAGGCCGTCACCCGCGGGAAGCCACCGGGTCCCGGCGGAGACGGCCCACATCAGGCCGGTCGCCGACAGCACACCGGCGACCAGCGAGAACGCCGCCGCCCCACGTACCCGGGCCGCGAACGCCGCCGCGCCCCAGGCGACGAGCAGGACGCCGAGCGTCACGTACGTGCCGGACCGCTCGGCGAGCGCGGTGGCCGTCGCCACCGCGGACACCGCACCGGCGGCGATCGCGAAGGCCCTCGCCCACCGCGACCGCCCGGCCAGGGTCATACCGGCCACGAGGACGACGGCCAGCGCCGGCAGGACCACGAGGTCCACCCGGTGACCCCAGCCGAAGGCGACGGGGGCGACGGCCGTCGCGAGCGTCCCGGTGGCGAGCGCGGCGAACCCCATGGCGGCCCGCCCCCGCGCGGCCGCCAGTGCCGAGGCGACGGCCAGCAGCCCCGACACGACCGGGAACTGCGGGAACGGCGCGATCAGCCCGGCATCGGCGAAGCCCGGAGATCCCGACCACACATCGCCGAGCCGGTTGAACGGGGCGAACAGCGTGAAGATCACATCGTTCGTGAAAGGTAGTGCGGTGGCCACCGCCAGCACCCCGGCGGAGACGGCACCGGCCGAACGGACCCGCGGCTCGTCCAGGCCGGGCGCGTACAGCATGACCGCCACGGTGAGCAGCGCCGCCACCGTGTACGGCACGACCCACCAG
Organism: Streptosporangium sp. NBC_01469; assembly: GCF_036227305.1. Classification (NCBI taxonomy): domain Bacteria; kingdom Bacillati; phylum Actinomycetota; class Actinomycetes; order Streptosporangiales; family Streptosporangiaceae; genus Streptosporangium; species Streptosporangium sp. NBC_01469. The sequence goes on from NZ_CP109465.1 coordinate 809,227, forward strand.
GCGGGCGGTATCAGCGGCCAGGCGGGGGCCGCCAGTCCCGCCGTCAGCACGAGCACCGAAACCGCGGTGACGACCCGGAGGCGGTCCGTGTTCCGCACCCCCCGCGCGACCGCGAGCCCGATCACGGCCAGCGTGACCAGCAGCAGGGCCTCCCAGAGCGAGACGATCGCCGGATCGCCGCCGGAGAACGGATTCAGCGTCTTCAGGAGCGATTCCAGAAGCCCGTGGCACACCCCCAGCCCCCACACCACGCCAAAACAGACCGCGACCGTCGTCAGCGGCCCGCGCCCGCCGGGCGCCTCCCCGGGCACGCCAGGCGCCTCCCCGGGCATGCCGGGCGTGTCTTCGGGCATGTCAGGCGCGTCTCCGGACGCGCCAGGCGCCTTCTTGGGCACGCCGGGCGCATCTTCGGGCACGCCGGATGCCTCTTCGGGCACGCCAGACATGTCTCCGGGCACGCCAGACGCCTCTTCGGGCACGCCGCCCCGCCCGTGCTGAGCCGGATCATCGGTCATCCGCTGCGACCCGTCTCCGGACACGCCCTCGACGTCGATCTCGGCTCGGGCCATGACCTCGGCCCCGTCCTTCGCCGAACCCGCGGGCGCCGCCGCTCCTATGCCGGACTCGGAACTCCGGCCCGCCATGTGGAACACCAGGAAGGCGGCGTCGGCGGCGGCCGTCGCGGCGAGCGCGGCGGTGATCCACGACGCCGTCTCGTCGAAAGCGAGCAGCGGGAGCGGGAACTGGGCGAGAACGATCGCGACGGGCAGCGGCAGGCGCAGCGGGAGGAGTCGCGAGTAGCCCGCCATGGCGAGCGCGACCAGGGCGAACAGCAGGGCGGCGTAATGGGGTCCGGCCAGGCCGTCGGCCCCGGCCAGCCCTGTCCGCCGGGCCGCGTAGCCGTCCAGGAAGAGCAGCGCCGCGCCGAGCATCGCGATGGTCTCGGCGGTGGTGACGAGCCCGCGCCTCACCAGGAGTCTCGGCACGGCGAAGGTCAGCCCGGTGACGGCGGCCAGGATCGCCGCCCGGCCGCCGAGGCCCATGCTCCCCCAGCTGACCACCGTGAACACCACGGCCGCGACGACCAGCAGCAGCCCGCCGAGGCCGAGCAGCAGGTTCTGCACCGCCCGGGGCGAGAAGTCCTTCCCCTGCCCTGACACCGCCTCCGGCCGCCCGGCAGGTCCGCCACCGGCCAGGTGCGCCCGCTCCTTTCCGGCCCGTTCCTTTCCGGCCGGCTCCCGTTCGGCCTGCGCCTGCCCGACCTGTTCCTTTCGGGCCCGCTCCCGTTCGGCCTGCGCCTGCCCGGTCCGTTCCTGCCCGGCCGGCTCCCGTTCGGCCCGCTCCCGTTCGGCCCGTTCCTGCCCGAGCAGGCCGAGCAGGTGGCCGCGCCGGATGAGAAGTTCCGCCTCGCGGGCGCGCAGCCCCGCGAGGGCACCGTCGAGCCGCCACAGCTCGGCCGCCACCGGCCCCCTCAGAGGTAGCGCGCAGCGCGGGCAGCGCTCGTGCGCCCCCGCGATGGGGGCCGAGCACTCGGGACAGCCCACCGGCGAGGGGGAGCGGAGGCCCGACGCCGGGTTCTCGTCATGCATGGTCCGAAGGATGGCGCAAGCGGCTTGCCATCCGCTTGCGTCGGATCACTCAACCGCGCCTGAGTATCTCAGCGGGTTCTGCGGGCGATCAGGGCGATGACGCCGGTGGCGCCCGCGGCGATGGCCAGCCAGAGGAGCACGGCCGAGATCGGCACCCCGGTGTCCGCGCCACCGCCGTCCGCACCGGTCTTCACCGCGGCGACCGGCGTGGGCGCCGGATCGCCGGGGGTGCCGGAGGTCGGTGTGGAGGCCGCCTGACGCCGGGCGGACGTGGGTTCGGGAGCCGCCTCGTCGAGGACCTCCCTGGGCAGCGGCACCCGGTAGACCGGGCTGCGGCTTCCCTCGCTGCCGGTCAGCAGGTATCTGCCGTCGCGCGTGTAGGTGATCGACTCGGCCTGCCGCAACTCCGGCATCGTCACCCGGGCGATCTGCTCCCCCGGGGCGCGGTAGACCGTGGCGGAGAAGTAGGTGCGGATCACGAAGCTCGACCCGTCGGGGGCGTAGGCGGCGTCGGTGGCCATGATGGGCGCGGAACCGACCTTGCGGAGCACGTTGACCCTGTCGGTGCGCAACTGCTTCGGGGCCTGGTAGACGGCACCGGCGAACTGCTTGGTCACGATGTGGAGGCGGCCGGTGAGGGGGTGCACCATGATGCCCTCGGCGTTGTGCCCGCCGTCCTCGTAACGGAACCGGTAGCGCACGGCGGGGACGACGGCGTCGTTCAGCGCGGTGGGCTCCGCCACCCGGTATACCGAAATATCAGGCCATGCCCCCTCCAAGTTATCGCCGATGTCGGCGAACCAGAGCACCCCCCGGCCGGTCCGCGGGTCGATGGAGGCCGCCATGCCCTCCCAGTCGCGGGACGCCGCCCCGCGCAGGGTGAAGGTCGCGCGGGTCCGCCCGTCGGGGCCGACCGCGAAGAACACCGGCCCCGCGGAGCTGTCGTTGTGGGTGTAGTAGACGTCCTTGCCGGTCGGCGAGACCGCCAGCCCGCTCGACTCGGTGATCCGGCTGTCCTTGAAGCGGAAGAGGATCCGCTCCCCGCCATCCGCCCGCGCCGTCCGCCCCGCACCCGCCCGTACGCCGCGCTCCGCCTCCTGCCCCGCACCCGCCCGTACGCCGCGCTCCGCCTCCTGCCCCGCACCCGCCCGTACGCCGCGCTCCGCCTCCTGCCCCGCACCCGCCCGTACGCCGCGCTCCGCCTCCTGCCCCGCACCCGTTCCTACGCCGCGCTCCGTCTCCTGCCCCGCACCGGCCCCTACGCCGCGCTCAGCCTCGCGTGCCATGCCCCCCCGCGTGCCGTACTCCGCGTCCCGCGCCATGCCCGCCCGTACGCCGTGCCCCGTGTCCCCCCGTACGCCCTGACCGTCACCCGCCCGCGCGCCCTGTCCCGCGAGGACCGCGGCCGCGGTCAGACCGGCCACCGCGAGCACGCGAACCAAGACTTCCCCCGGCTTACTCAGCATTCAGCCATCATGCCCCGGCGGTACGCACGGGCGTCGCAGACGCGGCGGGTCCGGCCGACACGGATTTCCCGGTCAACCCGCTCGCCTGGAGTGCACTCCAGGTACCTAGTGTGGACGGATGGACTATACGCAGCTTGGCCGTACCGGCCTGAAGGTCAGCCGCCTCTGCCTGGGCACGATGAACTTCGGCCCCGTGACCACGGAGGACGACTCCTTCGCGATCATGGACCACGCCCACGAGCTGGGGATCAACTTTTTCGACACAGCCAATGTCTACGGCTGGAAGAAGGGCGAGGGCGTCACCGAGCAGATCATCGGCCGCTGGTTCGCCAAGGGAGGCGGGCGCCGCGAGAAGACGGTGATCGCCACGAAGCTCTACGGCTCGATGGGGGACTGGCCCAACGAGGGCCAGCTGTCCGCGCTCAACATCCGCCGCGCCGCCGACGCGTCGCTGAAGCGGATGCAGACCGACCACATCGACCTCTACCAGGCGCATCACGTCGACCGGAACACCCCGTTCGACGAGTTCTGGGAGGCCATGGACATCCTCAAGCAGCAGGGCAAGATCCTGTACGTGGGGTCGTCCAACTTCGCGGGCTGGCACATCGCCAAGGCCCAGGAGAGCGCGCGGCGCCGCAACAGCCTCGGTCTGGTCTCCGAGCAGTCCCACTACAACCTGGTCGTCCGCGCGCCGGAGCTTGAGGTGATCCCGGCGGCCGAGGACTACGGCGTGGGCCTGATCCCGTGGAGCCCGCTCGCGGGCGGCCTGCTCGGCGGCATCCTGCGGAAGATCGACAAGGGACGTTCGGCCTCGGAGCAGATCACCGCCCAGCTGGAGAAGCACCGCGACAAGATCGAGCGCTACGAGGAGTTCTGCGACGAGCTGGGCGAGGATCCGGCGAACGTCGGCCTGGCGTGGCTGCTCCACCAGAAGGTCGTCACCGCGCCGATCATCGGGCCGCGCACGCTCGACCAGCTCGACGGCACCACCAGGGCACTGGAGATCGTTCTGGACGAGAAGGCCCTGGCCCGCCTGGACGAGATCTTCCCCGGCTTCAAGACGGCGCCCGAGCACTACGCCTGGTAGCCGGTGCCGGGACGGCACCCGCACGGGGCGGGTGAACCGGTCCTGGACGTGGCCAGTGAACCGGTGCCGGGAACGGGCCGGTGCTGGGAACGGGCCGGTGCCGGGAACGGGCCGGTGAACCGGCGGGCCTGCGCGGGGGCCGGGAACGCCGCCGCGAGGCGGCCGGGACACGGCCGCCGGGCGGCTAGGACACCAGGGCTCCGATCACCACGAGGAGCACGAGCAGTGCGAGCACCGTGGGCAGCAACCAGCGACGGGGACGATCCACGCCCTGGAGCCTAGCTCTGCCCGCGGGGTGCCCGCGCCGTCAGGGGCCATTCCTCGACCGTCTGATAGCGGGCCCCGCCCCCGAAGTCGCTCCGCATCAGGTGCACCGTCCCCGCCTCCCACGCGGTGCCGGAGAACGCCCCGAACGCCTCGACCAGAGGGCTCACGTCCGTGTCGGCGCGGCACCTGGCCAGGCTCAGGTGCGGCGTGAACCTCCGGCGATCCGTCTGCCCGGCTCCGGCACCCAGCGCCTCGGCCCCCACGCGGTCGGCCAGACGGGCGAGCTCCGGGCGGTCGCCCCCCAGACCGGTCAGGAAGACCCGCGCCGCACCGGCCGAGGGAAACGCCCCGGCGCCGGTGAGCGACAGCGTCATCGGTGCGTGGTGCGCGGCGACGTCGGCGAGCCGCGTCCGCAACTCGGGCAGCACCTGTTCGGGCACCTCCCCGAAGAACGACAGCGTCACATGCCAGGTCGCCGGGTCCAGCCATCGAAGCCCCGGCCATCGCGGCCGGTGGGCTTCGAGGGCGAGAATGAGCTCATCGCGCACCGGAGGTGGCGGCAGCAACCCCACGAACAGCCGCATGCGACCTCCTGCCGATCATCTTTGTCAGCATTATGGCCACACCTGAGCCGATCAGGGTGAGCGCCCCTCCCACCATGACCCCAGCGCGAGGGCCGCCCAGCTCGGAGATCCAGCCGAGCATCGGCGCGCCGAGGGGGGCTCCCCCGGTGAACACGAGCACGTAGATCCCCATCACCCGGCCGCGCATCTCCGGCGAGGTGGCGAGCTGCACGCTTGCGTTGGCGGCGGTGTTCACCGAGATCAACGCGATGCCCGCGGGCACGAGAGAGATCAGGTAGAGCGGGTACCACGGGGCCAGGCCGCTGGCGATCTGGAACACGCCGAACGCGACCGCGCCGCCGACCAGCAGCCTCCGGCTGGGCCGTACCCGCCGCGCCGCCATGAGCGCGCCCGCCAGGGCGCCGACCGCGAACATGCTGGAGGCCAGCCCGAACGAGGCCGCGCCCGCCCCGAAGACCTGACGCGCCATGAGCGCGATCGACATCGAGAACGACTGCGTGAACAGCGAGACGAAGGCGATCAGCAGTATCGGCATGAGCAGCTCGGGCCGCACCATCACGTAGCGCAGGCCCTCGCGGAGCTGCCCCTTGGCCCTCGGTACCGGCTCGGGGGTGGTCAGCTCGGAGGTGCGCATGAGCATCAGACCGGCGAGCACGCCCGCGAAGGACAGCGCGTTGATCAGGAAGATCGGGCCGGTGCCGCCGAGCGCGTAGATCAGGACACCCGCGACGGCCGGGCCGACCACACGGGCCAGATTGAAGCTCGACGCGTTCAGCGCGATCGCGTTGGACAGGTCCTTGCGGCCGACCATCTCCACGACGAACGACTGCCGGGTCGGCACCTCGACACAGGCGATGAGGCCCAGCATGAACGCCATCACGAACACCTGCCAGACCTGGGCCGAGCCGGTCACGACGAGCACGCCCATGGTGAGCGCCAGCAGGCCCATGAGCGACTGCGCGACGATCAGCAGCAGCCGCTTGGGATAGCGGTCGGCGAGCATGCCGCCCCAGAGGCCGAAGAGCAGCAACGGCAGGAACTGCAGCATGACGGTCACGCCCAGCGCGAAGGCGCTGCCGTTCGTCAGGTCGAGCACCAGCAGGTCCTGCGCGGTGCGCTGCATCCACGAGCCGACGTTGGAGACCACGCCCCCGGCCGCGAACAGCCGGTAGTTGTAGACGCGCAGGGACCGGAACATCCCGCCCCGCGTCTCGGGCACGGGCTGGGCCGTCCCGCTCTCCGTGGCCTGGAACTCGCTCGCGGTGGCGGCGGCCCTCGCGGCCCGCCGCCGCCGGACCCTCGCCCGCAACCCGATCTTCCGGCCGGGCTTCCTGGCCGGGCTCCCAGCCGGTCGCTCACCGGACTCCAGGTCCGGCTTCGCGCCCGGCTCCCCCTGCGACTCCTCGCCCGGCTCCCCTTGCGGCTTCGCGCCGGGTTCCCCCTGCGGCTTCGCGCCGGGTTCTCCGCCCGGCGCGGCGGATGCCCCGGTGTCGGCCAGGGCCGCCGGGGCCCCGGGTTCCTCGGGGTCGGCTAGATCCGGCTGAGCTTCTCCAGTATTGGAGCCGCCTGCCGGAGCGTCGCCCTCTCCTCGGGTGTCAGCTCCTTCAGCCGCTGCGTCAGCCACGCCTCCTTGAGGCGCCGCTCCTCCCTCAGCAGCGTTGAGCCCTGCTCGGTCACGCCCACGGTCACCTGGCGCCGATCGGTCGGGTGCGGTGTACGTGACACCAGCTCCCGCTCGGCCAGCACGGCGATCACGCGTGTCATCGAGGGCGGCTGGACCTTCTCCAGCTCGGCCAATTCGCCGGGGGTTATCCCGGAATGCCGTTCTACGGCGGCGAGCGTCGCGAGCTGGGTGGGCGTCAGCGAGTGCACCGCGGCCTGCCTGCGCAGGCGTCTGTTCAGTCGTGCCAGTGACACGCGCAGAGCCGAAGCCAGACCGGCGTCGCTGCGCAGGTTCGCGACGGGGTCCTTCCTGGGGTGATTCATTAGCGTAGGTCATTACCTTTGCTAACTATATACGAATGCACGTGATTCCCTCCAGCGGGTTTCCTTCTCGGGCGGGCCGTACAGCGTGCCAGACGGATGGGGGATCGCCAAAACCCCGCCCGGAGCGCCCGGCGCCTCCCTCGAAGTTTCCGCGACCGGCGACCCCGCCGGCCCCGGAAACCTGGGGATCCGCCGCGCGAGGCGATGCCCGCTAGAAGCGCCAGCGGGTCTGGCTGTACTTCCCCTTGCGAAAGCCGAAGGCCTTCGCGGGGGCGACCTCGTACACCAGGGCCGCACCGCCGTCGCCCTCGAAGCAGCCGTCGCGCACCTCGAAACGCCAGTCGGGACCGTACTTCGCCTCGTACGCGTCGGCGATGCGCCGGAGCACGGCGTCGTCACTCACCCGCACGGCGTCGCCCTCCACCACGACGTCGAGCCCCTCGCCGAGAGCGTTGCGCCCGGTGGTGAGGACGCAGTGCTGGTTGCTCTCGAGATTCTTGGCCTTGCGCTCCGCCGGGCCCGTGCAGAAGTGCAGCGAGCCGTCCAGCCAGACCGCGATCACCGGGGTGACGTGCGGGCGCCCGCCGGGACGCACGGTCGCCAACCAGTAAACCTCCGCGCTCTCCAGCTGCTCGCGCCCCTCTTCCCACTCCGCGGGGGTCGCTCCGTCGGCACTGAACCGAGCGTCCAGCTCCGTCACCGGCTGCCTGTCGGCCATTTTATCTCCTTCGTGGCTCTTGCTCCTGCGGGGGATCGGCCATCCCACGCCCCGCGACGGGTCGCGGCCTCCCGACGGCGCGGGCCGCCGGGCGTCCGCCGAACGGCAAGAACCGTGCGGACCCCCCGAACGGCGGATGGGCTCGATCTCATATGACCGACCGTAGAGACAGGGAACGACAGAAACGGCGAGGCACCGCCTGGCTTCTCGCCCCCCGTGTGGCGCCGGATCTCATCGGATTCTCAGCTTGGGATGAGGGGTGTCTCATGTGGTCGCCCGACCATCGGTCCGGTAAGTGCTCCACATCGGACAAGGAGTCACATGAACCGCACCAAGCGCATGATCATCATCGCCGGCGTCGGTACCGCTCTGGCCGGCGGGCTGGCCGTCCCCGTGGCGGCCTGGGCGACCAGCCCCACCCCCGCGCCGTCGTCCTCGGCGACCCCCGGCACCGCCTCCGACGGCACGGAGCACGGCCCGCGCGGTGGCCGTGGTGGCCGTGACGGCCGTGACGGCCACGGGGAGATGGCCGCCAAGCTCGCCGAGATCCTCGGTCTCGACAAGGACAAGGTCACCACGGCCCTGGAGGAGGTCAGAGAGGAGGGCCGGCCGGGCCGGCTCCTCAAGACCCCCGGGCAGGCCGCCCCGCAGGACGAGGCCAGGAAGGCCGCCCTGGGGAAGCAGGCAGAAGCCCTGGCCGCCAAGCTCGGCCTCACGACGGACAAGGTCGCCGCCGCGCTGGAGACGCTCCATCGGCAGCTCGGCGCCAAGGCCGAGGCGGCCCTGGCCGAACGGCTGAAGACGGCCGTCACCGGCGGCACGCTCACCCAGGCCGAATCCGACGCCGTCCTCAAGGCATACCGCGCGGGACTGCTCCCCGGTGATCTCAGGAGGCGCTGAGCACGACGGCACGGGAAGGCACGCACGGCCGTCACGGTGACCGTTTCTCGGACCCCGCCGTGACGGCCGCACCTCGTCCTCGAAGTTTCGGCGACGCCTGGATCGGCCCGAGAACGAAGGAGACGACGAACAACCCGGCGGGCGGGAAAGGCCCAGGGAAAGCGGCGACCACCCGGCCGGAGGACGCGAGAACCCCTCCGCGAAGGGCCTTCCCCGCACGCGATGATCGCCAGATCGGGTGACCGGTCGAGCGCGTACGGATCGTTGCCCCCCACAGGGACCACATGTACGCTATTCCGGAATTACGGAATTATCTCTCGATGGAACCTGAGGGTGCGTGCGAATGGACACGACGGAGCAGCGGCTCGCCGCTCTGGAAGGGCGGGTGGAACGGCTGGAGGCGACGCCGGCCACCCAGCGGAAGGAGCGGGCGGCCGGAAGATCGACCGGCGACGCGCCCCTGCGATTGCTCGACCGGCTACGCGAGCACATCGGCGGCGCCGACGAACAGGCTCCCGGACCGCTGGAGGCGACCGGCGCGATCGCGTACGCGGGAGCCGTCGGCCGCGATGGCCGCGAGTATCTGTGGGCCAAACAGCACCCCGTTCGCGATCTCGTCGGCGCGGAGCGATCGGGTACCGCCGCCGTGCTGGAGTGCCTTGGAAGCCCGGCGCGCCTCGCGCTGCTCACCGCGGTGCTCGGCACGACGCGCACCCGCGCACAGCTCCAGGAGGTCCTCGGCGAGACGACTTCCACTGGGCATCTCTACCACCACCTACGCGGGTTACAGGCGGCTGGCCTGCTCATCCAGCCCCGGCGAGGCGAGTACGAGCTCGCCGCCCACGCGCTGGTCCCGCTGCTCACCATCATCGCGGCCACCCTGGACCTGGGCGCCGGAGGCGATCAAGCGACCGGGGAGGCCGGGGAATGAGCTGGATCCCCCGCCGGTGGCACGCACGAGGAGCGCCCGACCGCGCCGCGTGGCGGGCCTGGGAGCGCGGGGACATCGACGAGGCCGAACGTCTGGCCGCGCACGCCGACGAACGACAGCACGCGCACCTCCGGTTCCTGACCAGCTACGTGCGCGGAGACTACGAGCAGGCGCTGACCCACTACGAGGCCGTTCGCCACCTGCGTCCGGCCTGCACGGAACTGGACGAACCCGTCGCGTACGCCCTGCTGCATCTGGACCGGCCGGCCGAAGCCCACGCGCACGTACAGCGGCGCGGGGGGAAACGACCGATGCCTCCCGACCTCGTGGCGCGGATGGATCACCCGCTGAGCGTCGAGCTCGACCACGTGACCGCCCTTCCCTTCGCCGATCACGCGCTGGCGCCCTACCTGCCCGCCGTGGACGCCACGCTCGACGGCCACCCCGTACGCACCCACATCGACACCGGCGGCACGTTCCTCGTCATGGGAACCCGGCGCGCCGACGCGCTGGGCATCCGGCTGACCCCCGGCGGAAAGAATCACCACGGTACGACCCGTACCGACCTCTACACCGGGACGGCCAGGGAGCTGACGCTCGGCGACGCCGTACTGACCAATGTGCCGGTGGAGGCCATGCCGACGCTGCGCGGCGACCAGGACCTCGTCATCATCGGCACCAACGTGCTGCAGCGGTTTCTCGCCACCATCGACCATCCCCGCGGACGCCTGCTCCTGTCACGACGCCGAGACCCACGGCAGGCGGCCGGCCATCTCGCGCTTCTCAACGACCGCCCGGAGCTCGCCCGGATCCCCTTCTACCTGTGGGCGGACCACTACATGTTCGCCCGCGGCGGCTTCGGCACCCGGCAGGACCTCAATTTCTTCATCGACTCCGGACTGGTCTACGTCATCCAGGAGGACGGCTCAGCGCCCCGCCAGGCATGCCTCTACACGACCGCGCGGCGATACCGCTCCTGGGGTGTGAGCCGGGCTCGCGCGGCCCGCCCGCACTTCCCCGTCGACGAACCGATCCACCTGGGATCGCTTCGCCAGGACGACCAGTTCGTGGCCACGACCCCGACCCGGCGCGTGCCCTGGGCATCATTCGGCGGCGTACGCGTCGACGGCCTGCTGTCCCACTCCTTCCTCGAAAAATACACCTGGACCCTCGACTTCGACCGGCACGAGTACACGTTCCGACACCCCGCCTCCCCCGCGTGACCCGCCCTCTTGAGATGTTGACGAGTTCGGGCTATCTCGACTACTCGACCGACCCACTCTGGGAGCACCGTCCGGTGATCACCATCGCGGATCCCATCATCCGCTTCCACAACCTGATCATTATTCCGAAACGGGACCTGATCGAGACGGGCGGCTCCGCCCAGGCGTGGCGCGAATCTCAGCCCACCTTCATCTCTCGTGTCCTGGGCCCTCATTTCGAGGAATGCTCACGCGAGTGGCTCCGCCGTCACACCGCCCCCTCTCTCCGCGCGGGAACAAGCACGATCGCCTCGACAGTGATCAACGATCAGGGCGGACGGGCCAAACACGAGATCGACGTCATCGCCCTGGACCGAAGTGCCGGCCGCGCCACGGTGGGGCTCATTGGGGAGGCGAAGGCCACTCTCGTGAGGCGGGGCCCCGCAGACCTGGAACGGCTCGACCGGCTGAAAGAGATACTCCGAAGCCAGGGACATGACATCACCTCCACCCGGCTGGCGGTCTTCTCCCTGGAAGGCTTCCACCCCGACCTCGTGACGATCGCACGCCGCCGGGGCGACGTCCTTCTCGTGGAGCTGCCGTCCCTCTTCGGAAAAACGGAACCCACCGTCCTGCCGGCATGATCTGGAACGGCCCCGGGGCGCGGACGGAATGCCTGACGCGTCGACGACCGCCCAGCGACCGCGATCCGTCCATCGCGGTTCCGCTCTCCTGCACGGCGAACGAGAACCGCGAGAAGGCCATCACGATGATCACCTTTTTGGATCACCATGACGGCCTTCGGGGCGTCGCTCAGCCGAGGTTGAGCAGCACCTTGATCGGCCCAAGGGCGAAGTAGACGACGAACAGCCCCGCGACCGTCCACATCAGCGGGTGGACCTCACGAGCCTTGCCCTTGACGCCCTTGATCAGGACGAAGGTGACGAAGCCCGCGCCGATACCGGTGGCTATCGACGTGTCCGACGGCACGTTCGGAACCATCATCGACCTTGATCCGTCTGACAGCAAGTGAAGCTCCTGCCTGGCACGAGAATGTTCGCCCTGGCTCTGTCGCTTGTTCTCGCCGGGGCAGGCGTTGCCTACATGTCACGCCAGTCACCGGAACAGCCCGAGCAGCCTCTCGAAATACCAGCGCTCGCGCCGGTCAGCGACGTGTGGCCGGAAGCACTTCTCACAATGCCCCACAAGCTCAAGAACGGCCGCTCGGTGATTCCCCTCGCAATGCTGGACACGGACACGGCTCTCGTGATGACCACCGATAGGCATCGTCCGGCGTTCCTGAGCCTTGACGTCCACACGGGGCGCCAGGATGTCCTGGCCACGGCACCGAAGCGGGCATCTTGCACTGGATGTTTCGATATCCGTCTCTCGCCCATGACCATCAACGCCACGCACGTGATCTTTCTGGTCAAGCGTTACCAACCGGAGGGAGAACCTCACATGGAGCTTTGGAGCATGCCCCGAGCAGGTGGCTCCATGAAAATGGTGACCCGGCTGCCGACCACCGAACAGGGTGATGTCGGTGGCTTCGAGATCGTCGGCGATTTCGTGGCGTGGTGGAACCTTGTCGACATCTGGCGTGGTCCCCTCACCGGAGGTGAGCCTGAGCAGATCCTTCCCGAACGGAATCTCCGCGTCACCTCCTGGCCCTGGGCCTACGACAGACAGCGGCAGGGCATCGTCAATCTGGTCACTGGCCAGGAGAGCAAGGCGCAGCACGAAGACGACATCGAATATCTGGACTGCGGGTCTGTATGGTGCGTGGGGCAGGTCGCGACCCAGCCCCACGAGGCGGCGAAGGCCGCTCTACAGCGAGTGAACGGCTCCGGGCGCACGACCATCCCAGGAGATCCTCTGACCCTCGTGCCTCCGATCCGAGACAGGCTTGTCATCCTTCGCCCTCCCGCCGCCCCCGACAGCGGCACCAGGTGGGGTGGTGGCTACCTTGGCCCCTCGGCTCAACTGTATGACCGGTGCACCCAGCGGGCCGCGCTGCTCGGGTTCCCCGAGCGGACCAAGGCTCCGGAGGACTGGAACAAGATCCGGTTCGGCGCCGCGACGCCGGATGGGCCGATCATGTTCTGGAAGACCACCCGTGGGCGCTACACGGTGCTGGATCTTTCCCGCATCACTGATCCGCCCTGCATCTGAGATACCAAGCGACGGTGACCGGACAACCTCATAGGTTTGGAACGAATCGAGAGGCATGCAGAAGGCCGTCATGGTGATCGCTTCTCACCATGACGGCCGTGTCTCGTCCTCAGAGGTTGAGCAGAGCCTTGATCGGGCCAAGCGCGAAATAGATCACGAACAGACCGGCGACCGTCCACATCAGCGGGTGGACCTCACGAGCCTTGCCCTTGACCGCCTTGATCAGCACGTACGTCACGAACCCCGCACCGATACCGGTGGCTATCGATTTCACTATCAACTCAGGTAACCATGGACGCATGACATGGACTCCCCGCCGTGTCGGCGGTCGCACCGAACTGGACATCAACCCTGACCTGCTCGTTTGGGCGCTGTACGCCCGCGAGTCCGAGGATGCCGACGGAGAAGCCGAGCAGGTGACGAACCAGCTCGACGACCTACGAGGCTTCGTCGCCGACATCGGCGGACGCATCGGCAAGGAGTACGCGGAGAACGACACGTCCGCGTTCAAGAAGATGCGCGTCCGCCTCGAAGACGGGACGATGGCCTACCGTGTCATCCGGCCCATGTGGGACACCCTGATGCGGGAGCTGCGGCGCGGGACCTACAACGCTCTGGCGCTTCCGAACATCGATCGCGGCATGCGTGACCCCCGTGATCTGGAAGACCTGATCGACCTGGTGGAGCACCGAGGGGTGCTGGTGGTCGGCATGACGGGATACCTCGATCTCACCACCGACGCCGGGATAGCCATGGCGCGCCACGAGGTCAACCAGCGCAACCTCGAATCCCGGAACCTCTCCCGCCGGATCAGCACGGGCAAGCGGCGCGCGGCCCTGAAAGGGAGGAACCTCTCCGGTGCCATGCGCCCGTTCGGCTGGCAGGAAGACAAGATCCACCTCAACCCACAAGAGGCGGACCTGATCAGGAAGACCACCAAGCGGATGATCGCCGGGGTCAAGACGCGCACGATCGCCCGCGAGTGGATCGACCAGGGTGTGCCGACCGTCGCGGGCGGTAGGTGGAGCACGCGGACCATCGAACAGATCTTCACCAACCCCCGGCTCTACGGAATCCGCACCTACAAGGGAGAAGTCCTCAAGGACAGAGAAGGCCAGCCCATACGCGGCGTGTGGGAACCGATCATCACCGAGGAGGAGTTCAACGCCCTGATCCAACTGATCAGGGTCTACAAGCGGATCAGCCCACGCGACGGTCGCGGACAGCCCACCAAGTACCTGCTCTCCCCCTTCGTCCGCTGCGGCAAGTGCAACGCCGCCATGCGCGGCGGGATGCGCCCGGCGGCGCATGGGCTCAAGACCCCCATCTACGCGTGCCGGGACAAGCGCGAAGGAGGCTGTGGGGGCTGCTCGCGGATCGGTACCAAGGTCGACGCGTACATCACGGCTCTGGTGATCGCAGACCATCAGCGCGTACAACTCCGCGAGATCGGAGAGCTTCCGGAGTGGGACAAGGAAGACGAACTCAACGCGCTCCGGGAACAGCTCCAGGAGATCACTGCCGCCTACAAGGCGCGCAAGATCAAGGGCACCCGCTACTTCACCCTGCTTGAGGAGTTGGAAGCCGAGGAACGTCAGCTGGAAGCCGAGCAGCGCAGACATCAGACGGCACGAGTCCAGCGTATGGAGGGGATCGCCGACCTGGCGGAGAAGTGGAAGGACCCCAGCTTCACTCTGGACCAGCGGCAAGCCGCCATCGCCCAGAGCCTCAAGGCCGTGGTGATCTATCCCACGAACCCCGGTCAGCGACAGTTCGACCCGAGCCTGATCGAACCCATCTGGAACGAGGATCGCGGCCCCCGAGAGTGACGGCGACGGACGACATGAGACCCCCGGCTCCAAGAGCCGGGGGTCTCGTCGGTTCCTCAGAGATCGTTGTCATCATCGAGTTCCAGTTGATAGATGCGAGCGACGCGCCGAGCCCACTCCTTCGAACGCGGTGGCGCGTTCTTCATCTGCTCTTGCGCCCACTCTTCCGGTGACGGAGTCCGTACCCTCTCGGGTTTTCCCGTTGGGACCTCACCTCCCCTCATTGGTCACTTTGAGTGATCGTCCACGCGAACGTCCACGGACGGGCATGCCACCCTTACGTGCAGACGCGCGCGTGGACATGGACGTGGACGATTACCGACTGTCAGGAATCAGGGGTGGCGCGCCAGCGTCCCCGGCTGACCTGGGTGACGCGTTCGGAGCGGACGTGCTCTTGCAGCCGGGAGTAGATCCAGGAGCGGCCCATACCGGTGGTGCGTATCAAGTCATCGATCGAGACGCCATCGGCGGGGGCGTCACGCAGAGCGGTCCACAGGGCGTTCTCGGCGTCCTGCGTACCGTCCGAGCGGGCGTGTTTGGGCGGCGGTGGTGATGCGTCGGCGCTGTCCGGCGTGTCCTGTGCTGTTGGGGTGATGGCTTCGAGGGCGGCGGCGGAGATGGGATCGAGCGGCGGGCGCTGGGATGCGTGGTGGGTGGCGGTGCGCTGAACCCCGGCGTCGTCGAGCAGGTAGGTGCGGGCACGGCGCGGGATGTCATGCTCGGGGGCGCTGATGAGGAACTTGCCGGGCGCGTTAAGGGTGTGCGAGTGCCATCCGCTCTTAAGCATGCCTTGTCCGAGGATGAGATCGACGTCGCGGCGCTCCCGAACCCGGAAGGAGAGCCGTACGTCCATCTGGGAGCGCACCGCGCCCTGTCCCATGGCCTTCTGTGACGGGCGTTGGGTGGCGGCGACCAGGGTGACGGCGACCGCGCGTCCGCGTCGGGCGATGGAGTCGGCGTGCCGGACGGCACCGGGCGCCTCGTCGACGAGTTCGGCGTACTCGTCGATCAACACGATCAGGGCGGGCGCGTCCGGGTGCGGCTCCCACACGCGTTTGCCGTGCTGGGCGAGGGCGTCGGCGCGACCGTCGAGGATGGCCACCGCGTCACCCATCAGCGTTTCGGCTTCCTGCGGGGTAGTGGCCAGCCGATCGAGGCAGGAGGCCCAGGGCAGGAGTTCCATGCCGCGCTTGAGGTCGACGCCCCAGATGATGACATCGGGGCAGGCGGACAGGTCACCCAGGATGATGTTGACGCCGCCGCTCTTGCCCGCACCGGCCACCCCGCCGACCAGGGCGTGACGGCGCAGCAGGGAGACGCGCACGGGGCTGCCGTCTTCGAACACGCCCAGCTTGACGGGCTGGGTAATCGAGGTAACCGACGGTCCGGGCCAGGTGATCGCATCGGCGTGCGGGTCGGTCTCGATGACCCGCAACTCCAGGCGGTTGGCGCGCTCGGGGATCGGCTGGATACGAGCCGAGCCGCGTCGGGTACCGAGGGCAGATTCCAGGGCGGGGATTTTGGCGATGGCGTCCTCTACGGTCTGGCCACGCGCCAGGGCGATCCTGGCCCGGTAACCCCACAGGTCGACGATCGCCGATTGGATGCGGGAGCCGGTCAGGCCGACGGCGTGGGCGATGTCGGGCCAGGCGGCCAGGGTGCGTTCCACCCGCACCCTGGCGCGGCGCCGGCGATGCGCCCACCACGGCAGCGCGGTGAGCACCCCGCCGACACCGAGCAGCGCCGGAAGCGGTGCGGTGAACGGGCCGAGCGCGGCGGCCGTGGCGATCCACCCGCCGACCAGCAGCACGACCGCGGCGGCGTAGCCGCGTTCGATGCGGCGCGTGAGGTTGACCCACCGGCCGAAGAAGATCAGCGCCCACGCGAGGACAGCGGTAAGCATCAGGACGGTTGGCCACCACGTCGGATAAGCGGTGTGCAGGATCACCCCGCTCACGAGGGTGAGCAGCGCCGTAGTGAGCGGGGTGAGTTCGGAGCGATAACGCCACAGGGCGCGGGTGATGGCGACGATGGCCAGGGGTGCGAATTCCAGGTCATCGGAGAGGACCATCAGGGGTTCGATGCCGTCGCGGCGGATACGGCGGGCGTTACGGCGCAGGCGGCGCCGGGAGGTTCGGTGCCTGCTCATCCGGCATCACCCGTCGGAGGGTGTTGGGCGGTGAGTTCGTCGCGCAGGTAGAACAGCGGGTCGGCTTCGCCGTCGTAGTGGGCGGCCAGGGTGGCGCGGGCGGCGGCGATCAGGTCGGCGTGCCTGCGGCGGGTCCGGGCCAGATCGGCGCGCAGGCCGGTGAGCTGGGTGGTCAGGGTGAGGGTGTCGTCCAGGGCGGTGAACAGGTACTGCCAGATGTCGGCGAGGGTGAGGGTGGCGCTGGAGAAGGCGGTGAGGATCTGGCGGGCGGTGCGGTTGCGGGCGATGACCTCCTGAAGATCACGGTCGGGATAGGGGTGGGTGTGGGGCACTAGGCATCCCTCCTTCGGTCGAGCAACGGGGGTCAGGAGCCGGTGAGCCAGCTCAGCGCGGCGTCCACCAGGTGGCGGATGTCGGGGCCGAGGGCGGTCGCGGCCAGGAAGAAGCCGAACAGCAGGCACACGGTCGCCTGCCACAGGCGCAGTCCGAGGTAGCGCCAGGCGACGAGCACGACGACGCCCAGCAGCACGACCAGGGGAATCGACACGGTCATGGGGATCTCACCTACTCTCATCTCGCGGGTCAGGGGTTCAGAGGGTGTCGTGGTGGGCCTTACGGCGGTGCCAGCGGGCACGGGCACGGCACTTGCGGCAGCGACCGGTACCGGGGTCGGTCAGGGCGCCGCACGGGCAGCGGCGGCCGAACGGGGTCAGGAAGGTTCGCACGTGTTCACCTCCTCGCGTCGTGGGTGTGGGGTTCGGTGTCGGAGTGGTGGCGGACGCGCACACCCAGCAGGCGCCGTGTCACGGCCTCGATGAGGTTGCGGGGTGGGGCGGTGATGTTCATGCGGCGGTCCTCGGTGCGGATGCCGATGATGAGCAGCACGTACGTCATCAGCACGGCACCGGCCAGGAAGAGGGCGAGGAACACGATGAACAGGGGGATGTCCACGGTTCACGCCCTTCTGGGGGCATGCGGGGCGGTAGCGGTGCCGCTTCGTACGTGGCAGCCGGTGACGCGGCGGGCCAGGCCCGCCGCGCGGGTCGGGGGTACGTCGGCCAACCGCATGTGACGGTCTTCCTGACGCATCCCGATCAGGACGAGCACGTAGCCGACGGCGACGGCCGTACCGAGCGCGATTCCGACGATCAGGGGGATGTCGTTGATCATGTCGATCACTCCTTGGTCGCTCCGGTCTTGCTTGCGTTACCGAGAGTGCGCCAGAGAAGCGGGACGTGATCACTACAGGACGGGACATGTTCAGGACGTCCGGTCTACGATTGCCAGGTCCCTGGACGTCCCCTCTACCGGGCAGGTGAGATGGCGAACGAGCGGTTACGCGTGGCACTCCTCGAACGCGGCACCACCATCGACGCGTTGGCCGAAGCCATCCAGGTGGATGCCAAGACCGTGGAGCGGTGGATCACCCGAGGTCGTACGCCGTATCGCAAGCACCGGTTCGCCGTCGCCAAGTTCCTCGGCGTGGAAGAGGCGTACCTGTGGCCGGACGCGATGACTCCCGCGCAGGCGGCGGCCGTTTCCGAAACCGAGATCGTCACCATCTACCCCCACCGCTGGGCGGTTCCCAAGGACGCGTGGGGACGTCTGTTCTCAACAGCTCAGCAAGAGATCGGCGTGCTGGTCTACAGCGGCATCTTCATCGCCCAGGACACCGGCCTGCTGCGCCTGTTCGCCGACAAGGCGAACGAGGGCGTGCGAGTGAGAATCTTGCTCGGTGATCCAGACTGCCAAGAGGTCGCTCAGCGCGGTGAGGATGAGGGCGTTGGGGATGGGATGGCCGCCCAGATCAGGACCGCGCTCTTTTACTACCGGTCACTGGGACAGCTCGGAGGTGTGGAGATCCGTCTCCACCCCACCGTGCTCTACAACTCCATCTACCGGGCCGATGACCAGTTGTTGGTCAACACTCATGTGTACGGGAGGGTCGCCGCCGACGCGCCGGTCATGCATCTGCGGAAAGTAGAGGGTGGGGGCATGGTGACGACCTACGTCAAGAGTTTCGAGGCCGTCTGGGAGCGCGCCACGCCAGTAGAGTTCTGAGCCATGGCGCGCCGTCTGGACTTCTACGACGATCCCCAAGCCCCCGCACCCAACAGCCTCGTTCCGTCGGTGAACGTGATCGTGACCAACGACGCGGGCGAGATCCTGATGATCCGCCGCTCCGACAACGACAACTGGGCCGTTCCTGGCGGCGCGATCGACCTCGGGGAGTCCCTGCCACAGGCGGCCGTCCGGGAGACTCTGGAAGAGACCGGGATCACCTGTGAAATCACCGGCCTGGTCGGCACCTACACCGATCCACGGCACGTGATCCTCTACACCAGCAACGGCGAAGCCCGGCAAGAGTTCTCCATCGTGCTCACCGCCCGCCCCATCGCCGGGGAACCCACACCGAGCGACGAGTCCAAGGAAGTCCGGTGGGTGCCCCGCGACGAGATCGACTCGCTCACCTCTGACCGGTCGATGCGCCTGCGGATCGGCCACTTCCTAGAGTCCTTAGACGACGCCGCCGGCCCGCACATCGGATAGCGCGGCCAGCACCGCACGCACCGACGAGGTGATGCACGGCGTCGCGTTGGTGATCGAGCGGCTGACCAGGTGATCGGGGCCGTAGCGGAGATGGATCTCGGTAAGTCGGTCGGCGACATCGAAGGGAGACCCGTCGGGGCCGGTCGTCATGTCGCAGTAGGTCAGCGCCTCCACCAGTTCGGGGCGTTCCCTGTCGAACTCGCCGTTCAGCGCGTCGATCAAGCCGCGTTCGGTCGCTTCGTAGATGGCGCAGGAGTGATGTGCCACCAGGCGACACAGCTTGTCGTCGGCCTGGTGGACATCGCGTAGGTAGCGCGCCCCATCGAGGGGATGGAACCCGGTGTCGACCAGCTCGGGCGAGTAACCGATGTCGTGCAGCCACGCCGACGCGGTCAGTAGATCGGATTCCTCGCCGAGGATCGGGGCCAGCGATTCGGCCTGTGCCGCGACACCTTGCGTATGCGCCCAGCGACGCGGCAACGGCTGCTCAAGGAGTTGTCGGGCCAGGTCACGCGCCCACTCAGCTTGTCCCATGCTGCTCACGATAGACACCGTCCCCTAAAGTCGAGCCAGAGTTCAGGGTGAGACGTCCTAGGACGTCTCACCCTGAATCGGTCGAACGAATCGCCCCTTGCCGTGTTCCGTCGTGATCAGCCCTTCGCGTTCCAACTCGGCGAGAGCCTGCCGAACGGTGTTGCGTGATGCCCCGTGCCGTTGTCGTAGCGCGCGTTCGCTGGGCAACGTGGTCCCGGCGGCAAGCGTCCCGGCGCGGATCTGCTCACGAAGATCATGAGCGATCATCTGATAGCGGTACGACGCCCCCAGCGTCGAGCCGTCGTCTCTCACCACGCGCCCCTTGCCGGGCATCACGATGATCAGACCCTCGCTCTCCAGGACCGCCAGGCCCCGGCGAGCGGTGGTCCGAGACACACGGAACTCCGCGACGAGGGCCGACTCCGAGGGCAGGAGGCTCCCCGGCGGGTAGTCGCCCGCCGCGATCCGAGCACGAATCCTCCCGGCGATCTGGGGATAGACCAGCCCACCGGTCAGCCATTTGCTTTCACCAGGTGCCATCGGGTCAGGCGCGGTACGCGTCGACGATCTTGCTGAAGTCCAGGCCAAGCTCTCCCTGCTCACCTTCGCGCCACCCTTTCTGGGCGGCCTCCGCGATGACGTCGGCCGCCTGGAACAGGCGCAGGCAGGAGGTCCGCTCATCGGGCTGGTCACCCCAGTAGAACCACTGGAACGCGATGTGGACGTAGACCCGGCGGCTGATGAACGCGCTGTCGGTGACGTCCAGGCACGGCCGGTCTTTCTGATCAACGACTAGGACCGCGATGATCTCTCGGGAGACGAGTTGCCCGCGCAGTGCGGTGAGTAGGTCGGTCTGGTAGGCGTGCTGGTTCTCTTTCACGGTGCCCATGTGACGGAGCTCCCATCGAGGTTGGAGGGCAGAGCGATGGTTCATCCCGCTCTGTGCCATGAGCCTGTTGGGGAGCATGGAACCTCTCCACCACACTTCGGGGACGTCTAGGGACGTCTCATGTTAGCGTCGCAGGCACGGACCCCGCTGTGGAGGTGTGCCCGATGAACGAGAACCTTCGCCACGCGCTCATACGGGCGCGACTGCAACCCGTCGACATCGCCGCCCGCCTGGCCGTAGACCCCAAGACCGTGGGTCGCTGGCTACGCGGCAGGGTTCCCCATCCTCGTCACCGCTTGGCGGTCGCCGACCTTCTCCAGGTCGACGAGACCGACCTCTGGGCGGAAGACACTCAGCGCGGGCGGGAACTTTCCGGAGAGATTAAGGCCGTCTACTCACACCGCTGGGCCGTACCGGCCGACACCTGGCGCAAGTTCTTCGAGTCCGCAGAACACGAGATCGGCATTCTCGTCTACAGCGGCCTGTTCCTAGCAGAGGACACCGGGCTTCTCCGCGTTCTCGTCGAGCGAGCACAGGCCGGTGTCAGGGTGCGCATCCTCCTCGGCGACCCGGAGAGTTCACAGGTGGCAGACCGAGGGGTCGACGAAGGGGTTGGAGGTGACGTCATGGTCGCCAGGACCAGGAACGCGCTCACCCTGTGCCTGCCACTCCTGGCCACACCAGGAATCGAGATCCGGTTACACGGCACGGTTCTCTACAACTCGATCTACCGCGCAGATGACGAACTCTTGGTCAACCTCCATGCCTATGGCACCCGCGCCTCTGAGGCACCCGTCATCTACCTGGCACACACCGAGAGTCACAGCGCAGCGGCGACCTACCTTGACAGCTTCGAGCGTGTCTGGACGACAGCTCACCTCAAAGATCAAGGGCTTTAATAACACTGCCGTATCGCATAATTCCGTTTTCCCTTGAAACTTCCTCTCCCCTAGGCAGAAGTCACTACCGTGACTCACGGTATGCCCTACAGCCGCGACCTGTCGGGATTCCCTATGTCGTCTGACATCAGCCCCACATACACAAAGCCCGTCAAAGTAAAACGGTCGGGCACATCGCAAGCCGCGCACCCTTCACCACCCCTGGAAGGTCCCCCGAAATCCAGAGGCCCGGATCAGGCATAGAGAGCTATAATGTTCCTCACCCGAGATGGAGCAAGAACAAGATCAGAAGGCAGCACGGTGAAGCTAAAGCTCAAGGACAGAGAGTGGGATCTGGGCGAGCAGGTTGGGAGAGGAGGATATGGACGTGTATACATCGCACACTCCTCATGGGGCGAGGCCGTAGCCAAGCTTATCGACAAAGACCCGGGAGCTCAGAGAGAATTACTCTTTGCCGACCTTAAAGATGCCGTAAACGTCATACCGATCATCGACAGTGGTGAAACCCGAAACTCTTGGGTCATTGTCATGCCGCGCGCCGAAATCTCCCTCGACGACTATCTCCGCAAATTGAATAGCAAGGTAGAAATAAGCGAAGCAATAAATATCCTTTCCAATATCGCGCATGCGCTTGCCAGCTTAGACGGCAGAGTAGTTCACAGAGATATCAAGCCAGCGAATATTTTATTTCATGAAGGGAAGTGGTGTTTAGCGGACTTTGGCATTTCGCGTTACGCAGAAGCCACTACCGCGCCAGACACGAGAAAGCTCGCTCTTTCAAAACCTTATGCAGCACCCGAAAGATGGAAGGAAGAGCGCGCTAGTATCGCAACCGATATTTATTCGTTAGGGATCATCGCCCATAAGCTTCTTACCGGAAATCTGCCATTTAACGGACCAGATTTCCGGGAACAGCATCTACATCAGGACCCTCCTGCCATTAGCGGCGTTCGAGCGGACCTAGCCTCCCTGATTGAAGAGTGCTTGTACAAGCCACCAGGCGCACGTCCTAGCTCAGCGAACCTCGTCGCTCGTCTCCAAAAAATGACTAAAGCGCCACTATCAGGCGGTTTGGCTAGCCTTCAAGAAGCGAACCTAATTGAAGCCGTACGCATCGGTCAGGCGGCACGACGCGAAGCCGAGATGCAGACAGTGTCCGAAAAACGATTTGAGTTAGCGAAAGTCGGCGAAAAAGGACTTATCCGCATCACCGAAGCACTTCGAGAAGCAATTATGGAGGCAGCACCGAACAGTCGTCATCGTCCAGAACGTGATGGTGGATGGACACTAGCAATAAATCAAGCAGAGCTTCGCTTTTCAGGGATTAGAGAAGCCGGAGAACAACCATGGGAAGGTGGGTATCCGCCAGCTCTTGATGTGATCTCGTACTCCTTCTTAACTCTTTCGACCCAGGCGAAGAATTCTCAGTACCAAGGACGAAGCCATTCCCTCTGGTACTGCGACGCCCAAAGCGCAAATCACTATCAGTGGTTTGAAACAGCCTTCATGTGGTCTCCGCTAATCCGAAAATCATCGGACAAAGAACCGTTTTCTCTGATGCCTGGCGAAAAGTCCGCCAAAGCCCTGAGCCCTAGCACGACCGAAGTCCAGGTCGCCTGGCCCTTCACTCCGCTCACCGTTGGGGAGCTGGACGAATTCATAAGCCGTTGGGGGGCCTGGCTTGCTACAGCTTCAAGAGGGGAACTACAAAGACCCTCAGAGATGCCCGAGCGCTCTCCTTATGAAAGCTGGAGACGCAGATAGCGGCGAATGCCGCCTTGCGCGAGGAGGTTCGAAGAGTCAGGAAAAGAAAGAAAACTCCTGATTAACCCTTCGAGCCTCCTCGTTGAAGTTTCGTAAAGCTTCGTCGTTCATCGTCACTTGCATGCTTAAGTCAATATCTGCATGCCCTTGGCCCCTGATCAACGCGGGTAATTTATCAAGCTCAAAAACCATCCTATCGATGTAACCATTAACCTGTTCGAGAGGGTGGAAATTTAACCTAGCACCTAACTCGAAAAGTCTTTTAAGGTGATCCGGAGGTGCCGCTCCTCGGATAACAGCAACCCAGTCAATATGCTCCTCAAAGGTTTTCACCAAGCGGCTAGCTAGATGCCTTATACGGTCTTCGCTTCCTGGATATCCTGGCGCACCAAACGCCCATTCACTGCTTTGATCATTTAGCAGTTTTGATAAGTTCTCAACTATGGAAGAGCATCGTCCGATTGCAAACGATAAAAATCTAAGAGCCTCGGCACTGCCAACAAACCCGTCACGCGCAGGATTAATATATCCTAGTTGATAGTCGTGCCATTTAGCGATCATTTCCTGTCTTGCCAGAAAAGTAGCACTTGAAAAGAGTAGGTACTCCCACCCTGGGGGCCGCGTAGACAGCAGGAGCTTTTGCTCGTCTAAGGTTCGTGGAACACGCTCAATGCGGCTAAGTTGACTTTGGTCAGGCTCGGATTCATCTCGCGAACTTTTATCCTGCATATAAATTTCCTAAGGTTCAGATAAGTGAGTAAGCCATTGGGAAATCATAAAAGTCGTCGATCAGGATTCCAGTAAACCCGCTGTCTGTTCCAAAGAAGTTGCGAGTGATCTAAGCCGAGTAGAGGTAGTAAACGGATGCTCACATGCGAGATAACCGTTCTTCGTTTTTGATATTCCTCGAATTAACGGCGAAGCTAGCAAATCAAGGGCATTCTCAATCTGATCGATACTTGGTTTAACCTCCATCTCATTTCGTAGAAGAGCATAAACGTCTTTAGGTGTCAGAACACCTCCAAAAACGGGATCTGGGTTAGCCGCTTCGCGAACAACCACAGCAAGGACATGAGAAATAAGCGTTCTACTCCGCTCTTCGGCCGTCCAGAACTTTTGAAGGGCTGTCTTAGCATCCGGATGAAACAGTAGACGGACCCCAGACGGAGCCAGAGGCGAATCTTGTTGATTTCGAACCGTAGTGGCAAGAAGATCAATATCTATAAGAGATACTTCGTGCTCCTTAGCGCGCTTGAAAAGCCGGCCTTCTTCAAATGAGGGCCCGACAAGCGCGACAAGCTGAGCATTGTGCTTCTTCTTGTGCTCTCGAAGAGTGTCAAAGTCGACATGATGTTCAGTTACAACGCCAGATGCGGACGATTTGGCATCAACGATGGCTACCTCCGTTTCATTTCCTCCCAGGCCAAGCATGACAACGACGTCTGTACTTCCCGGTAAACCGTGATGCTCAGCAGGTAGTCCGAGTTCATGGAACGCTTTAGCAACAGCCAGCTCTAATCTCCTTGGATTAGTGGAATCCGTTGACGCGCTAATGAGTTCAGCAGCCAGGAGTAGTCGACTACTCGTTATGCGCAACGACTGAGCAGCATCCAACTCTTCCGAAGCATTTTCGCTACTTACTTCTTCTCGCTCTTTCTCTGGCCGGAGCAGCGGTATTGTGTCGCGGAACGATCGCGCAAGAGAAGTGAGGCGATATCGAGCAAACGCAGCTTCTTCTAGAAGGCCACACGCGCGGAGAATTTGAATACGGGTGCGTACTCCCGCTACGTCCTTGCGTGGCATCCCATAAGAGCGGACCAAGTAAGCCGTTAACGCTGGAACCTGATCGGCAACCTCTATAGCGTATAGAATCTCGCCAAAGCATGAAATGTTAGAGTGGATTATGCGGACCAAGTCTAAATTATCGCCAGTTTCAATCCACTCGCATGCTGCGGGTGTCGCGGCAAACTCATCGATGCTAACTTGCTCAGCAAGTCCGGTTCCCCTAAGCATGGAAAGCGTTCCAGCTACAGAAGATTCTTGAATTCCAAATTCCTTGCGACAAAATACATTTAACTCTTGTCGCGTAATGCGCGGAATCATTGAACCGACGAGCAACCGAAAGCTATCAAGCGCGTCATCACGACTTCCCCGAGGCACGTATCCAATGACAGGCTTTCTGTTTTTTAGAGCCCGAGAATCCAGGTTCTCAAGCAGCCCTGTTAACACTTCTCCCGGCGGATTAATATTAAACAGCTCACTAGCTTCTTGCCTCAAGCGGTGGGGTAATTCCTCCGGCTTTTGAATCACTAGATATTTCAAGATGTCTACACCCTCGGGCGTAATAACTATCTTGTGATCAAACGAAATATCTAACAGTCCGAGCGCTCGTAACCATGTAGTTCGTCGCCTAAGCGGGTCGAGGCTACTCCAACCAAAGTCGTAATTCTTATTAGCTACTTGGAGCAGTTCATCATGAGTAAGAGAGTTACTACTAACGTCCGCTAACAACTCGCCCATATATCGTACGTGAGCATGAAAAGCACCAATGAGGAGGTCGTTAGGTTCCCCTGCAAGCCAGCGCTTAGCGACATCCGTTAGAGCGACGGTTCGGCGATCAACTTTTCTAACTAGTCCACATGAGCCGAGCTGACGAAGAGCCTTGCGAACCGTCACGGTGTCTTGCGGCGTAGGCCACTGGATTACCGATTCCATGTAAGGAGAGACAGAAACAGCGGTAAGGAGGGCACGCAGTGTTTCAAGTGACGCTTGTCCTGCTCCAGGCATAACTGACATGGAGGCTGATCGTGATAACCATGGCAGCGGCTCACCTATGAAGCCCTCAGATCGCATGGATCAGAAGGTAGCAGAGCGTCGTGACAGTTTGTCCCAGACTTGGATTATCGCTGCCCATAGTTCAATGAGCACACAAGAGGCAAAAACGTATAAAATTGTAGATAACGTGACATATAGGGAAACGATAACAAACCAACCCACTAGATCCACGGGGTTAGTGACCCCCTTACGTCTACGTAAGGCTTGGGGCCCCACATCGACACCCCGTCCTACCCCTCCGACAGCAAGGGGCCGTCATGGCGAACCGTACGGTTCGCCATGACGGCCCCTTGCTGGTTCTCAGCCGAGGTTGAGCAGCGCCTTGATCGGGCCGAGCGCGAAGTAGATCACGAACAGCCCCGCGACCGTCCACATCAGCGGGTGAACCTCACGGGCCCTACCCTTCACCAGCTTGATCAGCACGTACGTCACGAACCCACTACCTATTCCGGTAGCTATTGAGTACGTGAACGGCATCAGGACGATCGTGAGGAACGCCGGGATGGAGATCTCGTAGTCGGTGAAGTCGATCTCGCGGATGGCGGTCATCATCAGGAAGCCGACCACGACCAGGGCGGGGGCGGCGGCCTCGTAGGGGACGACGGCGACGAGCGGCGAGACGAAGATGGCCAGCAGGAACAGCACACCGGTGACGACGCTGGCGAGGCCGGTGCGGGCACCCTCGCCGACACCCGCGGCCGACTCGATGTAGGTCGTGTTGGAGGAGACGGAGGCCGCGCCTCCGGCCGCCGCGCCGATCGAGTCGACGAGGAGGATCTCGCGGGTCCTGGGCAGGGTGCCGTCCTCCTTGATCAGCCCGGCCTGCCCGCCGACGCCCACGATCGTGCCCATGGTGTCGAAGAAGTCGGTGATCAGCAGGGTGAAAATGAGGAGCAGGGCCAGGATGACCGAGACGGAGCCGAAGGCGCCGAGCGGGTCGAACTCCCTGAACAGCACCAGCGGATTCTCGAAGCCGAAGATCCGCTCGGGCACCTCCGGGACGACGAGCTGGAAGCCCCCGGGGTTGGGATCCTGACCGGGCACCGTCGCGGCACCGACCTTGGTGACGGCCTGAACGATGATCGCGAAGATGGTGGTGACGACGATGCCGATCAGGATGGCGCCCTTGGTCTGGCGCGCCACCAGAAGCACGGTCAGCAGCAGGCCGACCACGAAGACGAGGATCGGCCAGCTGGCCAGCGAGCCCGCGATGCCGAGTTCCAGCGGCGGCCCGGCCGCCACCCGGCGGACGAAGCCGGCGTCCACGAAACCGATCAGGGCGATGAACAGGCCGATGCCGACGCTGATCGCCGTCTTCAGCTGGGGTGGGATGGCGTTGAACACGGCGGTACGGAACCCGGTCAGCACCAGGAGCGCGATGATCAAGCCCTCCAGGAACACCAGGCCCATCGCCGACTCCCAGGACATCTGCGAGGCGATGCCGTAGGTGACGAAGGCGTTCAGGCCGAGGCCCGCGGCCATCGCGAAGGGAACCTTGCCGATGACGCCCATCAGGATGCTGAGCAGTCCGGCCACGAGGGCGGTGCCGGCCGCGACGAGCGGGATGTTGGGCGTGCTCCCGTCGCCGATGAACTGGCCTTCCGCGTCCTTGACGGTGGCAATGATCAAGGGGTTGAGCACGACGATGTAGGCCATCGTGAAGAACGTGGCGAACCCGCCGCGCACCTCCCGGCCCATGGACGAGCCGCGATCGGAGATGGCGAAGAAACGGTCAATTCTGCTTATTCTGGGAGTTTTAACATCGTTCACTCACGCAGAGTGACAGCGGGTCAACCTTCTCGGAAGACCCAGCTGCCGATGGTGATGCTTTCGAGATGGATTCGCGCCTTGACGTAATCCGACGTAACCCGTTTTGCGAGCAGTGAGACGCCGTCGCCTAGTCTGGAGCACGTGAACCAGCCACGACGTCCGGATCTGCAGCCGTTGAGGACCAACGACACGCTCACGATCCTCACGGGTACGGGTCTGTGGGCCATCGCCCTGGTCGTCCTCCTGGTCGCGCGGCCGGAGCCCGAGTACCGCTGGTGGATCTGGACCTGCGTGTCGGGCATCTGCGGCGGCCTCTTCGGCCTCTGGTACGTGCGCCGCCGCAACCGCCGCACACCGCCCTCGCCCGAGGGGCCGGTCGAGCCGACCACCTCGATCCTGTGACTGCCGCGCCCGGCGGACCTCCGGGCGGAATCCTCACCGAGGGTGATCTTCCCCTCGCGTGTCCGTACCGGTGGAGCCACCCTTTCGGGCTGGGCTGAAAGGCGTCGACACCGGCGAACACCCCGCCTCACCATGGTGGAAGCCGCTCTCGGCGGTGGTTCGCCCCCTACGGAGGCGGGGGTGGATGCGGGGCGGACCTGGCGGGCGCCGAAGTGGACGGCCTCTCCCGGCGACGGGGCGGGGGAGGCACTTCGAGCCAGGATCGCGGGAAGTGGGCCGGAGGGCGGGTGGGACCGCTGTTCGAAAAACCCGAGGAAGCACGGGATCCGCGGGGCGCCTCAGCCGGCGGTGTCACCGTGCAGCATCGCCGAGCCCAGCGGGGTCAGCACGTGCAGCACGGAACCGCCCATGCGGGTGGTCGAGATGAGTCCGGCGTTACGCAGCACGGTGGCGTGCTGGCTGGCGGAGGCCAGGGAGACGCCGACCTTCTCCGCCACGGCGGTGGTGGTGGCCGGGGCACGCAGAACGGCCAGGATCTCCGCCCGGGTGCGCCCGACCAGCGGGCCGAGGGCGTCGGCCGCGCCGACCGGTGCGTCTCCCCGATGCATCGGGTACACCAGCACCGCGGACTGGCCCGGCCGGTCCATCAGCGCGCAGCTCCGCGCGAAATACGAGGGGAACAGCAGCAGCCCGTGCCCGCACAGCTCGACGTCGTGGTCTCCGGACATCGGCAGGTGCAGGACGGGCGGCCGCCACTGCCAGCGGGTGCCGAGCGTGGTGAGCAGCGCGTCGACCCCGCCGCGCAGCAGGGTCTCGGCGCGCAGCGCCCGGTCGACGGTGGCGGCGGCCCGCATCCGCGGCCACAGCGGTTCCAGCGAGGAGTCGAAATAACGGTGCAGGTCGCTCGCGAGCCTGCGCCGCGCCTCCGCGGCCCCCGCGGAGAGCTCCCGGCGCCAGCGGTCGACGCCCGGGGACGAGGGCGGGGGAAGCGGGGCCAGGTCGGCCGCCAGTTGCGAGGCGGGCGTCCGCACGGCCAGCTCGACACCCGTGGCGAGGTCCGCCGCGTCCGGCTGGAACAGGAAGTCGGGGAGGAACGCCGCCGCGCCGGCCAGGTCGGAAAGCACCCCGGCCCGGTCGGCCAGGCCGCTGTTCATCCTCCGCCGCCACTCCCGCACGTCCGGCTGCGGAGGGGTGTCGTAGCGTTTGGCGTGCAGGCCGTAAACGCTCAGCAACGATTCCAGCAACGCGTTCGGAACCGGGGCGAACGAGATCTGACGAAGATCGGCGGGAGTGAAGTGCAGGCGCATCACCCGACCGATTCTCGCCCAGCGCGCGAGGGAACGCGCGCCGGGACGATCATCGTCTAGGTCGAGGCGGTCCAGCTGTCCAGGTCGGCCTCGGCGAGCAGCAGCGGCACCGCCGCCGGATCGCGCAGCAGCGCCGCCACCGCGAGCCGGTCGCCCCACTGGCCGGACGCCCAGGCGAGCCCGCGCGCGAGCCCCTCCACCCCCGAGGCGTGCACCGTGCCCTCGAAGAACCGCCAGGCGGCGGGGACACCGTCCACCAGCAGCCTCTCGTGCTCCACGTAGCTCCGGGGCGCGGTCGGCAGCAGCGACCGTACGGCGGGCGGGACGTCGCGCGTCTCGCCCGAGGACGTCACCTCACCCGCGGCCTCCTCACCGGCCAGCGGCAGGTCGAGCAGCTCCGACAGCACCTCGGCCAGGTCGAACGGGGCCAGAATCAGCGGCCGGCCCGCGACGAGCGGCAGCAGGTCCGGCGCCTCGACCACGACCGGCTCACCCGCGCCCTCCGCCTCGTCTCCCCCCTCGGGGTCGGTGCCGGTGGACAGCGTGCGGCCGTCCCCGGCGTCGACGACGACGATCGCGTCACCGAGGACGGCGCGTACGGCGCGCGGGGGCCCGACGCGGGCGGGATCGACACCGGCGAGGGCCACCCACAGGGAGCGGAGCTGGGCGCGGTCGACCTCCACGGAGGGGTCGCCCAGCAGGTCGAGCAGCTCGTCGGGACCGCCGTGGGAGGCGAGCAGGTCGACCAGCGTGCTCCGGACCCCGATCATCGCCAGCGCGGCCTCGTCGACGACGGCCGGGGCGTCGCCGTACAGGCCGAACAGCAGCGGGTCGCCCGCCGGGAGCCGCAGCTCCGTGGGGCGCCTGCCCGCGAGCACCGGGTGCCTGGAGAGCCACCAGGCGGTGTAGGACGGCACCTCCACGACCTCCCCCGCCACCAGGATCCGCAGTGGGTGCAGGACCGAGCGGAGCGGCGGGCGCGACAGCAGGGCGAGGGCGGCGGGCCAGTCGGCGACGTACTCCAGATCGCGGACGGCGGAGAACTCCCGGGCGACCGGCGGTACGTCCACCTCGGGCAGCAGGTCGAGGACGGTCTCCAGCCACTCGTCCTCGCGGTCCAGGTCGTGGTCGCACTCGTCCGGATCGATCATGGCGTCGGAGTCGTTGACCACGGCGAAGCCGTCGAGCACCCCCGCCGCGGCGAGCACCCGGGGGCCGTACCGCTCCACCAGTTCGGGCGCGGCCGTGCCGAAGTGCGTCTCGCTGTCGAGCAGCCCGGCCAGCGCCCCGTCGGCGAGGAGCAGCTCGCCCGCCGGGTACAGCTCGCCGTCGGCGCCGCGCAGCGCCAGCTCGGACAGCCAGGGGGCGTCGCCGGCGGTCAGCCCCGCGGCGTCGACCAGCGCGAGCACCGCCTGGGCCACCGGTTCCGAGTCGGGGCTGTCCAGCGACTCCGAGACGGCGGAGCGGGTCAGCGGGTCCTCCAGGACGGTGCGGGGCGTGGCCTCGCCCGCGCCGAGCCTGAGCAGGAGGGGATGGGCCGCGTCCGGGTGCACCACGCGCAGCCCGAGCGGGGCGAGGACGGCCGGGTCCAGCGCGGAGCCGTCGGTCAGCAGCAGCGTGCCGCGCGGCCCCCTGACCAGGCGGCCGTCGGCCAGCGGCACCGGCAGCGCGCCGAGGGCCTCGGGGTCGTCGGCGGGCAGCACCTCGTACAGCGACCGCCACCAGGCCGGGTCCCTGTCCTTGACGGCGTCGCCGGAGAGCATGTCCACGATGTCGGAGAGCTGCACCCGGCTGACGCCGAGCGCGGTGATCGCCGGATGCCGGGACGGCCACCCCGCGGGCAGCAGCCCGGGGATCATGGGGGCGACCCTCTCCAGCAGCTCGGCCGGGGCCGCGACCACGGAGGCCTGCCGCCCGGAGACGATCAACTCCCCACCGCCGGAGAGCGGGGCCGGGGAGCCGGGACCGGCTCCGGCGGGGCCGTCGGCGGGGTCGGGGAGCAGGAGCGAGGCACCGGAACCGCCCGGCCTGCCCGACGAGGCCGGGTCGGCGGGCGGGGAGAGCGCGGGGAGCAGCGGGGCGTCGGGGAGCCTGCGCAGGATCGCCCGGCGGATGCGGGCGTCCAGCTCGCCCTTGCCCATCATGCCGGGGACGAGGTCGAGGAGCCGGGGGGTGCGGGGCAGCCCGGCGAGCAGCTCCAGATAGGTGTCGGCGGCACGCTCGACCAGGAAGTCGGCGAGCGGGCCCGGCGCGACGTGCCGCCGGTCGGTGGCCATCGGGAACGAGGCGATCAGCAGCGCGGGCAGGTCCAGCGGCTCGTCGCTCGGCGTGGGGGCGTGCACCACGGGCGGTACGAGGGCGGGCAGCGGCCGGGGCTCCCCGGCCTGCGCCGCCTCCCGCGAACCGGCCGGAGCCCCGCCCAGGCCCCCGCTCGCGGAACCGGCGGCGGACGCTGGAGCGGTGCCGGACGCAGGAGCGGTGCCGGACGCGGGAGCGGAAGCGGTGACGGGTACGGCCCAGCGGACCAGCCAGTGCGGCCGAGAGCGCTCCTCGGTCGGGCGGTCGGCGAAGAGCTCGGCCACCTGCTCGGGGGTGAACCGCCCGGAGTCCGAGACGACCTTCCAGCCCTCGGAGGTGACGGTCCGCGTCTCGCCGTCCACGTCGACCTCGATCGACTCCAGGGCGGGCAGGCCGAGCAGCAGGGCGGGACTGGTCTCCCTCAGCATCGCCCGTACGGCCTCCTCGGCCGCCTCGTCACGGAGCGGCAGCCGCACGAGCGTGTCGAACCCGGCGGGGATCTCGACCGGGCCCGCGGGGAAGGGCAGGCGCAGCAGCGGGACGTGCCCGCCGCGCTCGGCCAGCTCCTTGGCCAGCTCGGGCTCCGCGGCCACCAGGGCGGCGGTCTGGTCGCGGGACCAGCGGACGACCCCGGAGCCGAGCGAGCCGATCACCGGCTCGTCACAGACCGAAACCACGGCCGCGAACCCGACGCCGAACCGACCGGCCGCGTGGGCGTCGTCACGCTTGGCGGAGACGCGCAGCGTGGACAGCCCCTCGATCCCGGCCCTGTCGACGGGGGCGCCGGTGTTGGCGGCCGACAGCACGCCCTCGCGCAACGAGAGGCGGAGCCGGCCGGGCACCCCGGCGCGGAGCGCGGCGTCGGCGGCGTTCTGGGCGAGCTCGACGATCAGCCGGTCGCGGTAGCCGCCGAGCGCGAAGTCCTCCTCCGCGTTGGCGTCCTCGCGGAAACGGGCGGGCGAGGCCGTCCAGGCGGCCAGGACGGCGGAGCGCAGTCGTTCGGTGCCGAAGGTGTCAGTCAAGGCGATGCTTCCAAAGGTCGAAGCCCCGCGCGACCGGGCGTCCGGGCCGGAACGGCCAGGACGCCACGGGAGCGGCGCCCGGCCACGACGGCCTGGTGTGCCGCTGGGACGGCGGCGGGGCGGGATGGACCCGGTGCCCCGGGTTGGGAGCGGCCCGGCGGCGCCGGGTCAGGAGT
Source organism: Streptosporangium sp. NBC_01469 (assembly GCF_036227305.1). Classification (NCBI taxonomy): domain Bacteria; kingdom Bacillati; phylum Actinomycetota; class Actinomycetes; order Streptosporangiales; family Streptosporangiaceae; genus Streptosporangium; species Streptosporangium sp. NBC_01469. The sequence goes on from NZ_CP109465.1 coordinate 842,553, forward strand.
GACCGAGCGGCTCGGAGGCGGTGTCGTCCACCGATCCGGCCAGGTCCGGTTCCAAGGCGTTCTCGGCGGTGTCGTAGGAGAGATCGTCGAGGATCGGCGAGGTCGGCTCGACCTGGTGCGGCAGCACGGCGGCCTCGGAGTGCGCGCCGCAGCCGTGGTCGGCGGCGACGACCCGCCCGTCGTCGGGGGCGTACTCGTTCGCGCAGACCCCGAAGCCGGTGCGCAGCGCGCCCGCGAGCGGCCAGTAGAAGCCGCAGGTGGAGCACTGGGCGGGCGCGGCGTGCGCGAGCGGGGTGTGCGGCCCCGACTCACCGGAGTGCCAGCGCCGCACGGCACGGTCGCGGCCGATCGGAGAGAGGACCCGGGCCCGGCCGAGGCCGTACTCGAAGATCATCTGGTGGTCGGAGTCGTCGTCGGTCTCGGTGAAACCGGGCGCGAGCCTGTCGTCGTCGTCGGAGGTGGGCAGCAGGTCGCCCACGCCGAGGTCGCCCGGGCGGAGCCGCTCGCTCCACGGCACCCACTGCGGCGGCATCAGGGCCCCCGCGCCGGGCAGGAGCACGACCTCGCTCACCGTCACGTTGCGCGCCCGGGAGGCCCGGGCGACCGTGACGGCCCAGCGCCAGCCCCGGTAGGCGCGATCGAGACAGGCGAAGTAATGGGTGACGACGCGGTCGCCCTCGCCCTCGACCCCGAGGTGTTCGCCCACCTCTCCCGGCCTGACGTTCTCCTCGACCGCGGCTCTGGCCAGGTCGACGGCCGCGACGCATGCCTGGTCAAGGACCACGGCACGGGATCGAGTCCGGCTCACGAGTCGTCTCCCGTCAGCCTCGCAGCACGACGGCTGCTGTCCCTACTGGCTCGCTCGCTCACTGCGCTCACAGTTCATTCTCGCCCATGACCGGAGCGAACGGCACCGTGGACATCCAATCACCCGGGGAGTGACCTGGCGCACCGGACAACTCACCCGCCCTTCGGGTATGACTGGATACGTGGCAGCTGGGTGGGAACGGGCGCGGAAGACGGTGGGCGATGCCTCCCGGCGGGTCGGCAGGTCCGCCGCCGCCGCGGGGCGGACCGCCGCGCGCGCGGGCCGTGGGACGGCGAAGGCGGGCAGAGGCGCGGGCCGGGCGACGGCGCGGGCGGGCCGGGGCGCGGTCAGCGGCACCCAGCGGGCGGGCAGGGCCGCGCGACGGCTGACCCACGCGCAGGGCGCGGGCCGCACCGGGCTTGGCCAGCTGATCGAGCTGACCGCCGCGCACAGCGCGGGCGACGCCCTGGTCACCGCGGCCCTCGCCGGGACGCTCTTCAAGCTCCCGGTGAACGAGGCACGCGGCCAGGTCGCGCTCTACCTGCTGATCACGATGATCCCGTTCGTGGTGGTCGCGCCGTTCGTCGGCCCGGTCCTCGACCGGTTCCGCTCCGGGCGGCGTTTCGTGATGGCCGGGACCCTCTTCGGGCGCGGGCTGCTCTGCTTCGCGATGGCGGCGGCGATCGTCCCCGGCGACGTGTTCACGATCTTCCCGGCGGCGCTGGCCGTGCTGGTGCTGTCGAAGGCCTACAACGTCTCCCGCGCGGCGATCATGCCGAGCGTGCTGCCCGCCGACATCGCGCTGGTCACGGCGAACGCGCGGGTCGCCCTGTTCGCGCTGGTCACGGCGGGCGTCGCGGTGCCGATCGGCGCGGGCGCCAGCGCCTGGCTGGGCGCCGAGTGGGTGCTGCGCGGGGCGACGGTGCTCTTCCTGCTCCAGGGCGTGCTGGCCGTACGGCTCCCGCGCCACGTCGACTCCCCCGATCTGGAGGAGCTCGACGACGAGGGCGAGGAACGGCCGCCCCGCTGGCGCACGATGCTGAACGTGGGCCCGGTGGTGGCCGAGGCGATGCACGCCAACGTGGCCATCCGCCTCTACTCCGGGTTTCTGCTCTTCTACCTGCTCTTCCTGGTCCAGGACAAGAACCTGCCCGGCCTGCCGCCGATGGTCGCCATCGGCGTGCTGGCGGTGGCCGCCGGGGTCGGGGGGCTGGCGGGCACGGCCGTGGCCTCGTGGGTGCGCAACCACTCCCCGCAGGTCATCGTGCTGAGCACGCTCGCCCTGACGACCGCGATCACGATACTGGCGGCCGTCGTCTTCCAGCTGTGGAGCGCGGTGGCGGTCGCGCTGGTGGCCGCGTTCGCCCAGGGACTGGGCAAGCTCGCGCTGGACGCGATCGTGCAGCGGGAGATCGGCGAGGAGGTGCGCTCGTCCACGTTCGGGGTGGTGGAGGCCTTCCTGCAGATCGCGTGGGTGCTGGGCGGCCTCGTCGGGCTCTGGCTCTCGCTGTTCGCGGACGGCACGGCGGGGCTGGCCGTGATGGCCGCGGTGCTGGCGGGCTCGCTCGGCTGGCTGCTGGTACGCCGCCGCAGGCGGGTCCGGGAGGTGGACGCCAGGGTCGAGGCCGCCAGGGGCCCGCGCCCCTCCCCGTCCGGACCGCACCCCGCGACGAACGGGGAGCGGCCCTCGCGGGACGGGACGCCGCCGGAGGACCGGGCCGGGCCGCGGCCCGCCGGGACGACCACCGCGGTCGTGCACCACGGGGATCCCCCGACGGAGAAGCGGACCAGACCGCTCACCAACCCCCACGGCTGAACCGCGCGGGCGTTCGATCTCCGAGCGTTCGATCTCCGAGCGTTCGAGGAGAACCCCGGTTCGGGTGACCGGGCCGATCGGCGGGCGGCCGGCCGCCGGTCGACCGGCGGGGGTCAGTCGTCCAGATCGTCGGCGACGGCCCGGAGCACGGCAGCGATCTTCTTCGCGTGCACGGCCTCGGGCTGCTTGCCCTTCTGGTACGACGTGGAGACCGTGTCCAGGAGCTTGATCAGGTCCTCCACGATGACGACCATCTCGTCGGGCTTCTTGCGCTTGCCCTTGGGCTTGGCGGTCTTGGCGAGCGTGGGGGGCTGGTCGATCACTCGGACCGAGAGCGCCTGCTGGCCGCGGCGCCCCTCGGCCACGCCGAATTCGACCTTCTGGCCCGGCTTGAGGGAATCCACGCCGGAAGGCAGCGCGGAAGAATGCACGAAGACCTCACCGCCGTCGTCGCGGGTGAGGAAGCCGAATCCCTTGTCGGCGTCGTACCACTTGACCTTGCCACTCGGCACAGGGGTGACCTCGTTCAGACTGTCGTGAAAAGGAATGGATGTAGGTTATGCCCCGCGGGCGCTGAGGGCGACCGTGTATTGGGAGCCGAATTACCCGAGAGCGGCGAGGGTTCGCCAACCGCCGAACCATTCGGCGAACTCGGTCAGATCACCCAGGATCACATCGGCTCCGTGATCACGCAGTTCTCCCGCCGGATAGACACCTGTCGCCACCGCCACGCTGACGACTCCCCCCGCTCGCGCCGCGTCGATGTCCGCGACATGATCTCCAACATAGGCGGCGGCGCCGAAAGCCGCGAGGGCCGGACCCTTGGCCGCCCCGAAGACCGACCCGGCGACCTCGTCCACGTCCAGGCCGAGGAACTCGACCGTGCTCGCCGCGTCGCGGGCGTTCTTCCCCGTCACCACGGCGACCCTGCCCCCCGCCCGCCGTACGGCCTCGACGGCCTCGCGCGCGCCGGGCATGAGGGTGGTGACCGGGACGGCGATCGACGGGTACAGCTCCCGGTAGACGTCGGCGGCCGCGGGGACCTCCTCGGCGGGCATCCAGTTGGCCAGCTCCCACTCCAGCGGCGGCCCCAGCCTGGCCACCACGGCGACACTGTCGATGAAGACGCCGATACGCAGCGCCACCTCCTCGTAAACGGCGGCGATGCCCGCGCGCGTGTCGGCGAGCGTCAGATCGAGGTCGAATCCCACGGAGTTCATCAGGTCACTCACCGCTCCTTGTCGGCTCCGCGAAGAGGATTCTCCGAGAAGCCCTCAAAGAATGCCAAATCCCCCTAAACATGGCTAATCACAAGCGTTGTGTGTGAGACCCCCCACTACTGAAGCCTTCGCGAAAAGATTTACTTATCCGGAAGATGAGCCGGCACCTCCCCGCCGGTTCTCCAGGCGGCGGGTCTTCGGCCCGGGACGGGGCCGGACGTGGGCGGGCCGGGACAGGCGCGATGCGGTGCGATCCGGCGCGGAGGGCACTGGATAAGGTCACGGAGGAGGTATCGGCAGAGAATGACCAGATCGACGCGCGAGCGGATCATCGACGAGGCCCTGCGCCTGTTCGCCGAACGGGGCTACGCGGCGACCTCGGTGGCCGAGATCGAGGCCGCCTCCGGGCTGTCGCCGGGCGCCGGTGGCCTCTACCGGCACTTCAAGTCCAAGTACGAGGTGCTGGCCGCGGCGATGAACGAGCACGCCACCAGGACGCGAACACAGATCGCCGGGACCCTGACCGAGCTCAGCGTCGTCGACACCTCGACCGGCGTCGAGGAGCGGCTGGCCCACCTGTGCAGGTCGGGGCTGGCCAAGGTCCGCGAGGAGAGGGAGCTGACGCGCGTCTTCTTCCGCGACCTGAGCCAGTTCCCCGAGCTGGTCGCGACCGTGCGCGAAGGTCTGCTGCAGCCCATGTTCGACGCGATCACCACGTGGTTCCGCGCCCAGCCCGAGTACGCCGGGACCGCCGCCGACTGGCCCGCCATCGGTGCCGTGCTCGGCGGCGCGGTGATCCAGTACCAGCTGTTCGAGGAGACCGTGGGCGAGCCTCCCGGCCGGGTGGAGCGCGACCGCTTCGTCGCCTCCTGGGTACGCCTCGCCCTCGGCCTGCTGCCCCGCCCCGCGGTCCAGGCCGTCGGCTGACGGACCCGGCGGCCGGCGAGCCACCGGGTGGGCCACCCCGGGCGAGACCGGAGGCCGTAAGGATCCCAACGTCGTCACCCGGGCCGGCGGACTCCCCTTCCCACGGGGATCGGAGGGTTGAGCAACCGGTAGGCCAGCCAGAAGACGGCCCACGCCGTACCCAGCAGGAACATGAGCCCGCTGATGGTGAAGAACTCGTCCACCACCGTGCCGAGGTCGTTCCTGGCCCGTACGAGGGCGACCAGGCCGCCGCCGAGGGTGTAGCTCACGATCGGAGCGGCCAGCCCCAGCGCCTTGTCGGAGGTGTGCCAGTTCTCGCAGGCGATCACGACGAGCACCGCGACGGCCCAGACCAGCACCGGGATCCTGAAGATCGCGATCGGGGCGAGCGGGAAGGGGACCAGCAGACCGGCCAGGGCGAGCAGGGCCAGGCCGACCATCTCGCGCCGGTGGCTCAGCAGGACCGTCCGGGCGTCCTGGGTGCCGGGGACGACGTCCTCCCTCGACCGGGCCGGACGTCGCCGACGCAGCCAGTCGGGCCGGTCGCGCGCCCGCTTCCTGGCCAGCCGCTCCTCGGCCTCCCGCATGCCCCTGGCCGCCCCGGGTGGAAGCCCCGGACGGGCCTCCGGGCCTCCCGGCCTTTCGCCGGGCACCTCCGGGCGATCCTCCTCAGGCTGCTCCTGTGACTCCCGCGGCCTGTCCGGTGCCTCCCGCTGTGCCACCGGCGGCGGCAGAGGGTCCTGTACGGGTGGGATCTCCTCGGTCGGCGGGTCGCTCTCCACCGCGTCCTCCCACTCGTCCGCGGCGTCTTCCCCGCTCACCGGGCGGCTATCGCCTGAGATGTCAGGACGGTCCCGCTCGGGGTGCTCCGGCTGAGGGTGATCCGCCGCAGGGGGGTCCTGCTCTGGGCGATCCTGCCGGGGTTCACCGGCATCGGGATGAGCTCCCGCCGAGGCGTACGGATGCCCCCGCACGGGCCGGCGGGGAGGCGGCGAGACGGGATTGCCGGGGACGGGCTCCTTCGAGGTGGGAGCGGGGTCTTGGGAAACGACACCCTCTGAGGCGGGAGCGGGGTCCTCGGGAACGGCACCCTCCGGGGCGGGAGCGGGGTTCTCGGGGCCTGGACCCTCCGGGGTGGGGGCGGCGAGAGGCACCGCGGCCACGGGAGGGGCGGCAGGGGTGACGCCCGAGGCGCGGGCGACGCCACCGGGAGTCCCGCTGGGATCCTCCTCCCGGGGCCTGGGAACCGCACCGGAGCCTTCACTCCCGCCCCGGGAGCCCCACAGACCTCGCAGGCCCCGCAACCCCTGAGAGATCCCCTCGGAGGCCCGCGGCTCGGGGCGCCCCGGTGGAATCTCCGCGGAGGGGGAGGGGGAGGGCGCATCCCTGCCCAGGCGGCGCAGCTCGCGGTGGACCAGCACGGCGGGGTCGCCGAACCGGGCCAGGACCCTCGCCACGGCGGCCGGGTCGTCCGTCCCCGCGCGCTCGGCGTCGATCCGCCTGCGCAGCACCGCCACGAAGTCGATCCGCTGCCTCGGCTGCAGCACACCGTGGGCCGCGTCGGCCGCCTTGCTGACGTAGTCCAGGACGAGCTGGTCCGCACGCTCGATCACACTGGCCATCCTCTCTCGACATCGCCTCGCTCGTGAGCTTCTTCCCCCATTCACCGCCCCTCACATGATCGATCGACCCTCTTCGCGCGATCACGGAATTCCCCCAGGCCGCGCGATGTCGGTCAAGCCTCCTACCATTGGCGGAATGAGCACGGAGTTCACCGAGTGGCTGCGCGGCCGGAGCGATGACCGGTTGCGGGCTCTCGTCTCTGTACGACCCGAGCTCATCACCCCCGTGCCCGCGCACCTGGAGGGGCTCGCCGGGCGGGCGAGCAGCCCGTCGGCGGTGGGCAGGGCACTCGACCGGCTCGACCGGTTCACGCTCGCGGTCGTGGAGACACTGGCCGTGCTTCCCGGCCCGGTCGCTTACAGGTCACTGCGCGCCCAGATGGCCCGAGCCCTTCCGGGGACGGCCGATCCGGGGTTCCAGAGCGCTCTCAAGGAGACTGTCGAGCGGCTGCGCACCATGGCCCTGATTTACGGGCCCGACCGCGCCCTGGCTCCGGCGCCCGGGGTGCGGGAGGTGCTCGACGCTCCCGCCGGGCTCGGCCCGCCCGCCGTGGAGGCGTTCAGGCACCACCCCGCCGAGCGGCTGGCCGAGCTGGTCCAGGACGTCGCGGGCGAGGGCGGCGAGATCGAGGGCGCCACCAAGGAGACACTCGCCGCGCTGCTCGGCGACGGGGAAATCGTCGGACGGCTGATCGAGGAGGTCTCGCCGCAGGCGCGGTCCGCGCTCAACGAGCTGGTCTGGGGCCCGGCCAGCGGCCGGGTGCCCAACGCCCGCCGCGAGGTGCGGGCCGCCACCGCCCAGTCGCCGATCGAGCAGCTCCTCTCCCGGGCCCTGCTCGCCGCCACCGGCGAGGAGACCGTGGTGCTGCCCCGCGAGGTCGCCCTGTTCCTGCGCGGCGGCCGCGTTCACCGGGACCTGTCCCCCTTCCCTCCCGCGACCGAGGGCGCCGAACGCGACCGAGGGCTCGCCGAGCGCACCGCGGCCGGGCAGGCGTTCACGTTCACCCGCGCGGTGGAGGAGCTGTGCGAGCGCTGGAGCGCCGACCCGCCCGGCGTGCTCCGCAGCGGCGGCCTGGCCGTGCGCGACCTCAAGCGGACCGCCGGCCTGCTCGACCTGCCCGAGTGGGTGACGGGGCTGATCATCGAGGTGTCGTACGCGGCGGGGCTGGTCGCGGCGAGCGGCACGGTCGACGGCGACTGGATGCCCACCCCCGTCTACGACGGCTGGCGGGTGAAGGCCACGGAGGACCGCTGGGTGATGCTGGCCACGGCCTGGCTCACCATGGACCGGGTGCCGGGGGTCATCGGCGAGCGCGACGAGCGCGACCGGCTGCTCAACGCCCTCCATCCCGACCTGCGCCGACCGGCCGCCGCCGAGGTCCGCGCCACGACCCTGGGCATGCTCGCCTCGACGCCGGGGGTGGCGCCCACCCTCGACGCGGTACGCGCGCGCCTGGCCTGGGAGCAGCCCCGCCGTCGCGGAGGCCACCGCGACCAGCTGGTGGAGTTCACCTTGCGCGAGGCCGAGCAGATCGGCGTCACCGGGCTCGGGGCGCTCGCGGGCCACGGCCGCGCCCTGCTCGCCGACTCCCCCGGCGGCTCCGGCGCCCCGGCCGGTTCCGGTGGCGGCCGTCCGCTGTCCGCCGCCCACCTGCTGCTCCCGCTCCTGCCCGAGCCGCTCGACCACGTGCTCCTCCAGGCCGACCTGACCGCGGTCGCCCCCGGGCCGCTCACCGGCGACCTGAGGCGGTGGCTCGCGGTGGCGGCCGAGGTGGAGTCGACCGGCGGCGCGACGGTCTACCGCTTCGACGAGCGCTCGATCCGGCGGGCCCTGGACGCCGGGCAGGGCGCCGACGAGCTGCTGGCCATGCTGGAGCGCCACTCGACCACACCCGTGCCGCAGCCGCTCAGCTACCTGGTCACCGACGTGGCCAGGCGCCACGGCCGGATGCGCGTCGGCACGGCGAGCGCGTACGTGCGCTGCGACGACTCCTCCCTGCTCGACGAGGTGATGGCCGACAAGCGGGCGATCCCGCTGCGGCTGCGGCGGCTCGCCCCCACGGTGATCGCCTCCAAGTCCTCCCGGCCGGCGCTGGTCGACTCGCTGCGCGCGATGGGCTACGCGCCGGCGGCCGAGTCGCTCGACGGTGACGTGATCATCGCCCAGCTCGACGTCCGCCGGACCGAGGCCACGTCGGCGGGCCGTTCCCCGGTCACGTTCAGCGGTCACGAGGCCGACGTGGTCGCGGCCGCGGTGCGCGCGGTGCGCGCGGGGGACGCCGCGCACCAGGCCCGCCGCGCCCCGGTGGCCGCCCCCGGCGGCCAGGTGCCGCGCTCCCCCGCCACCGCCACGATCACCGCCCTGCGTGAGGCCATCCGGCAGGGGTCACAGGTCTGGATCGGCTACCTCGACTCCCAGGGCAACGCCACCAGCCGGATCCTCGAACCCGCCCGGATGGAGGGCGGTTATCTCACCGCCTACGACGAGACGCGGGCGGCGGTGCACCGCTTCGCCCTGCACCGCATCACCGGCATAGCCGACATCGTCTGAGATGCCTCCTGCCGGTCCCATGGAGATCGGGAAGGCTCGTCCCCGACCCCGGTGTGCCGGAGAAGGCCACGAGGTAGTCTCGGTTCCGGGACGGGCCCGCCGCGAGCTCGGCCGGCGGTCCGGGGTCCGGCGACGGCGCGTCGCCCGCCGCCTCGCTCGCCGGGGCGCGAGGGTCCTTCTCCGGGTCTCCTCCGGGTTCCAGCCGCCGGGACGCGACCGAGTCCATTCGCCTGTGGCGCGCGGCTCACGGCCCATATCGTGATATCAGTTGACGTTCTGAGCTCCATAGAAGCGAGAGATCCCCAGTGAGCAGCGGTCACTCCGAAGGCCCCAGCACCAACCCGGACGACTGGAAGAGCCCCTACACCACGGGGCCGGGCCAGACCCCGGGTCACGACCGGCAGCCGTACGGCTACGAGCAGACCCAGCAGAGTCACCAGCCCGGATACACCCAGCCCGACTACGGCCAGGCCCCGGGCTACGGCCAGACCCCCGGCTACGCCGACCAGGGATACGGGCAGGGATACGGCGAGCAGCCCTACGGGCAGGGCTACGGACAGGGGTACGGGCAGGGGTACGGGCAGGGACAGGGCCACGGGGCCCCGCCGCCTCGCAACGTCGAGGGTGTCAGGACGCACGCGATCGTCGCCCTGGTCATCAGCCTCGTGCTCGCGCTGAGCTGCTTCGTGAGTCTCGGCGGCCTCGTCGGCACCATCCTGTCGGGTCTCGCGCTGGGCAGGGTCGACACCGACCCGCAAGGCGCGAGGAACCTGCTCAGGTGGACCTGGATCAGCATCGCCGTCAACTTCGTGCTGCTCGTCCTGGGCGTGACCTTCTTCATCGTCGCCGGCCTCAACGGCGCCTTCGGTTCCGGCTGACCATACCGGGGACCGCCTGCCGGATTGTGCGCGCGAGCGACGGGCAGGCGATGACCGGACATCCGGCGGACGGGCGGAGGGACGCATGAGATCCGGAGGGCCGGGCGGGACTGCCCTGACGTTTCCGCCTGTTGCACACAGGGAGCGCGGGACGCGGGACGATCCGGCGGGCGTCCACGAGTGCGACCATGAGCTGATCTGCCGTAACCTGCGGTAACCAAGGGAGAAGTCTGTGACTGACGGACCATTGATCGTCCAATCGGACAAAACCCTGCTCCTTGAGGTCGATCACGAGCGGGCCGGGGAGTGCCGCAAGGCGATCGCCCCGTTCGCGGAGCTGGAGCGTGCCCCCGAGCACGTGCACACCTACCGGATCACCCCCCTGGCGCTGTGGAACGCGCGGGCGGCCGGGCACGACGCCGAGCAGGTGATCGACGCGCTGATCGCCCACAGCCGCTACCCCGTGCCGCACGCGCTGCTGGTCGACGTCGCCGAGACGATGTCGCGCTACGGCAGGCTCCGCCTGGAGAAGCACCCCGTCCACGGCCTCGCCCTGACCAGCACCGACAAGGCCGTGCTGGAAGAGGTCCTGCGCGCCAAGAAGATCCAGCCGCTGCTGGGCGAGCGCCTGGGCGACGACGGCGTGGCGGTGCACCCGAGCGAGCGCGGCAACATCAAGCAGCACCTGCTCAAGCTGGGCTGGCCCGCCGAGGACCTGGCCGGATACGTCGACGGCGAGCACCACCCGATCGCGCTCACCGAGGACGGCTGGGAGCTGCGCACCTACCAGCGGGAGGCCGCCGAGGCGTTCTGGCACGGCGGCTCCGGCGTGGTCGTGCTCCCCTGCGGGGCGGGCAAGACGATCGTGGGCGCGGCGGCGATGGCGCAGGCCAAGGCGACGACGCTGATCCTGGTGACCAACACGGTCTCCGCACACCAGTGGAAGCAGGAGCTGCTCAAGCGGACCTCGCTGACCGAGGACGAGATCGGCGAGTACACCGGCACGAAGAAGGAGATCCGGCCCGTCACCATCGCCACGTACCAGGTGATGACGACCCGCAGGCAGGGCGTCTACCGGCACCTGGAGCTGTTCGACGCCCGCGACTGGGGCCTGGTCGTCTACGACGAGGTGCACCTGCTGCCCGCGCCGATCTTCCGGATGACCGCCGACCTGCAGGCCAGGCGGCGGGTAGGCCTGACCGCGACGCTCGTGCGCGAGGACGGCAGGGAGGGCGACGTGTTCTCCCTGATCGGCCCCAAGCGGTACGACGCGCCGTGGAAGGAGATGGAGAACCAGGGCTGGATCGCCCCGGCCGACTGCGTCGAGGTACGGGTGACGCTGACCGACGAGGAGCGGCTGGCCTACGCGATGGCCGAGTCCGAGGAGCGCTACCGGTTCTGCGCGACCACGCCGTCCAAGACACGGGTGACCGAGGCGCTGGTCCGGCGGCACCTGGACGAGCAGGTGCTGGTCATCGGGCAGTACATCGACCAGCTCGACGAGCTCGGCGAGCACCTGAACGCACCGGTGATCAAGGGAGAGACGAAGATCAAGGAGCGGGAGCGGCTCTTCCAGGCGTTCCGCGACAAGGAGATCCAGGTCCTGGTCGTCTCCAAGGTCGCCAACTTCTCCATCGACCTGCCGGAGGCGGCGGTGGCCATCCAGGTGTCGGGCACCTTCGGGTCCCGGCAGGAGGAGGCGCAGCGGCTGGGCCGGGTGCTGCGGCCGAAGGCGGACGGGGGCGGGGCACGGTTCTACTCGGTGGTCAGCCGTGACACCGTGGACCAGGATTTCGCCGCCCACCGGCAGCGCTTCCTGGCCGAGCAGGGGTACGCGTATCAGATCATCGACGCGGACGACGTGCTCGCCGGAGAATGACCCCACATGGCGAACACGTCGTCAATTTGTGTCAGGTCCACGAAATCCCGCGGGCTTTCGACAAACAAACCACCCCCTCGCTAGGCCTAGAGGCCACTGGCGACATACCCCCATGATCTGTGGGAGTCACCATGTTCGCCTCGCTTTTTCGCCATTTCGACGGAGAATTACGGAGGGTGTCAGGGTGATTACCGAACGATCAGGCCGCCGGCGAAGAGAATGCCCTCCGCGATCACCCAGGCGGCCACCCCGGCGGACAGCAGAACGGTAAAACGATTTTTGTCGCCGCGCGTCACCGGCGTCAGCAGAGCGGCCACCGTACAGCAGGCCGCGACGGCCGCGAACAGGGACGACAACCGGACTACCCCGTCCAGCCTGTCCGCGCAGCCGAAATCGGAGCAGAAGGCCTCGAACCCCCAGCCCGCGAACACCGAAAGCCCCCAGAGCGCGGCCAGCAGAAGATTGGCGACGACCGGGATGACCGGAGAGATCCGCACGATCGTTGGGATACCCGCGACCGCCGCGTCCCACTCCGCCGTTAATCCTTTTGAGGCGCGGGAGGAGCACCGCTAGGCTGGTCGATTCGCTGCCCGACGACCACCACCTCCGTTTATCGAATGGGAGGCGCTTCAGCGTGCCCGCACATCAATTGGCCCCTGACATAACCGACGACCCCGCCCGGATCCTCGCCGCCGAGCGCGAGCACCTGGCCACCTCCAGGGCGGCGCTCCGCGCGATGCGCGAGCACGCCCGCTCCCTCTCCTCCGACGCCGCCGGGGACTGGGTCTCCCAGCAGATCCTGCAGGCGCTGCTGGACCAGCGCGTCGAGGCGCTCGCCGACCACTCCGGCACCCCCCTGTTCTTCGGCCGCCTCGACCGCCAGGCGGGAGACGACCTTCCCGGTACGGTCTACGTCGGGCGCAGGCACGTCCACGACGACAGCAGCCGCCCCCTGGTCATCGACTGGCGGGCCCCGGTCTCGCGGGCCTTCTACCAGGCCAGCCCGTCCGACCCGATGCGCGTCGCCCTGCGCCGCAGGTTCGGCTACCGGGGCGGTGACCTCACCGCCTACGAGGACGAGCGCCTCGACCAGGGCGGCGCCGCCCTCGCCCAGAGCAGGATCCTGACCGAGGAGATCGAGCGACCGCGCTCGGGACCGATGCGCGACATCGTCGCGACGATCCAGCCCGACCAGGACGAGATCGTCCGCTCGGACCTGGGGCGGACGGTGTGCGTCCAGGGCGCCCCCGGCACCGGGAAGACCGCCGTCGGCCTGCACCGGGCCGCCTACCTGCTCTTCACCCACCGCGAGCGGCTCGCCAGGTCGGGCGTGATGATCGTCGGCCCGAACCGGGCGTTCCTCTCCTACATCTCCTCCGTGCTCCCCGCCCTGGGCGAGGTCAAGGTCGACCAGACCACGGCGGCCGGGATCCTCGGCGACCACTCCACCCCGGAGGACCCCGCCGTCAGCACCGTCAAGGGTGACGCGAGGATCGTCCCCGTGCTCGGGCGAGCCCTGTGGATGCACGTCGTCAAGCCCACCGAGGGCGTGCTGTTCACCAAGGGGATCAACCGCTACCGGGTGGCCGACCACGAGGTCCGCGAGATCGTCGCCGCGCTGCGCGGCACCACCCGCTACGGCCCGGGGCGCGCCACGCTCGCCCAGCGCCTCGCCCACCTGGTGCTCGTCCGGATGGAGCAGCGCGGCGAGTCGCCCGACGACCGGGTGCAGGACGCGGTGGCCAGGTCCAAGCCGGTCAGGCAGCTGGTGGACCTGGTCTGGCCCAAGCTCACCCCGCAGCAGGTGCTTCATCGGCTGTTCAGCGACCCCGCCTTCCTCGCCGCCGCCGCCAAGGACGACCTCACGGCCGAGGAGCAGTCGCTGCTGCTGTGGGCGAAGCCCGCCAAGTCCTTCCGCTCGGCCAAGTGGTCGGCGGCCGACGGCGCGCTGATGGACGAGCTGGCCGACATGATCGAGCGGACCGTCCCGCTGGGCCACCTGGTCGTGGACGAGGCCCAGGACCTGTCGGCCATGCAGCTGCGGGCCCTGGGGCGGCGCTGCCGCACCGGCTCGGCCACCGTGCTGGGCGACCTCGCGCAGGGCACCACGCCCTGGTCCGCCCGCTCCTGGACGGAGGTCCTGACCCATCTCGGCTTCGAGGACGGTGCGGTCACCGAGCTGACCCTCGGCTTCCGCGTGCCCCGCGAGGTCCTCGACTACGCGGCCAGGCTGCTGCCCTTCGTCGCCCCGGACCTGGCCGCCCCCCGGTCGCTGCGACCCGGCGCGGGCTCCCTGTCGGTGCGCCCGGCGCCCGACCTGGCCGCGTCGCTGGCCCGCGCCGCCGATGAGGCGCTCGCCCGCGAGGGGTCGATCGGCGTCATCGTCCCCGACGCCTCGGTGGGTGCCGTGTCCGAGGCCCTGTCCCACCTGGAGCACCGGGTGCTGGGCCCCGACACGGTCGACGACCACCGCCTCCTGGTCATCCCGGCGTCCCTGGCCAAGGGCCTGGAGTACGACCACGTGATCGTGGCCGAACCCGCCGACATCGTCGACGCGGAACCCCGGGGCCTGGCCCGCCTCTACGTGGTCCTGACCCGCGCGGTCACCTCCCTGACCGTCCTGCACTCCAGGCCGCTCCCCGCACAGCTCGGCTGACCTCGGGGCCGCGTACGGGCCACCGCGCCGGGCGACGGAGGACGGAAAGACAAAAAGAGGCGGCCCCGGCACTTCGGGGTCGCCTCTTTTTCGAAAGCGCGTGGACTTAGAAGTCCATGTCGCCGCCGCCGGGCATGGCGGGGGCGGCTCCGGCCTTCTCGGGCTTCTCGGCGATGACGGCCTCGGTGGTGAGGAACAGCGCCGCGATGGACGCCGCGTTCTGCAGCGCCGAACGCGTCACCTTGGCCGGGTCGATGATGCCCGTCTCGAACAGGTTGACGTACTCGCCGGTGGCGGCGTTGAGGCCCTCACCCGGGGGAAGGTTGCGCACCTTCTCCACGACGACGCCGCCCTCGAGGCCGGCGTTGACGGCGATCTGCTTCAGCGGCTCCTCCAGAGCCTTCCTGACGATCGCGGCACCGGTGGCCTCGTCGCCGAAGAGCTCCAGCTTGTCGAACGCCTTGGCGCCGGCCTGCAGCAGCGCCACGCCGCCGCCGGGGACGATGCCCTCCTCGACGGCCGCCTTCGCGTTGCGAACGGCGTCCTCGATGCGGTGCTTGCGCTCCTTGAGCTCGACCTCGGTCGCCGCGCCGGCCTTGATGACGGCCACGCCGCCGGCCAGCTTGGCCAGACGCTCCTGGAGCTTCTCGCGGTCGTAGTCGGAGTCGGTGTTCTCGATCTCGGCGCGGATCTGGTTGACCCGGCCGGCGATCTGCTCGGGGTCACCGGCACCGTCGACGATGGTGGTCTCGTCCTTGGTGACGATGACCTGGCGGGCCCGGCCGAGCTGGTCCAGGCCGGTCGACTCCAGCTTCAGACCGAGGTCCTCGCTGATGACCTGGGCACCGGTCAGGATGCCGATGTCGCCCAGCATCGCCTTGCGGCGGTCACCGAAGCCCGGCGCCTTGACCGCGACCGAGCGGAACAGGCCACGGATCTTGTTGACGACCAGGGTGGCCAGGGCCTCGCCCTCGACGTCCTCGGCGATGATCAGCAGCGGCTTGCCGGCCTGCACGACCTTGTCGAGGACCGGGAGCAGGTCCTTGTTGGCGGCCACCTTGGAGTTGACGACCAGGATGTACGGGTCGTCGAGGACGGCCTCCATACGCTCCGGGTCGGTGACGAAGTACATCGAGATGAGGCCCTTGTCGAAGCGCATGCCCTCGGTGAGCTCAAGCTCAAGACCGAAGGTGTTGCTCTCCTCGACGGTGATGACGCCTTCCTTGCCGACCTTGTCCATCGCCTCGGCGATCATCTCGCCGATCTGCGGGTCGCCCGCGGAGATGGATGCGGTGGAGGCGATCTGCGCCTTCGTCTCCACGTCCTTGGCGAGCTTGGACAGCTCCTCCGACACGCGCTCGACGGCGGCCTCGATGCCCTTCTTCAGGGACATCGGGTTGGCGCCGGCGGCGACGTTGCGAAGGCCCTCGCGTACGAGAGCCTGAGCGAGCACGGTGGCGGTGGTGGTGCCGTCACCCGCGACGTCGTCGGTCTTCTTGGCGACCTCCTTGACGAGCTCGGCCCCGATCTTCTCCCACGGGTCCTCGAGCTCGATCTCCTTGGCGATGGAGACACCGTCGTTGGTGATCGTGGGAGCGCCCCACTTCTTCTCCAGAACGACGTTACGGCCCTTGGGGCCGAGGGTCACCTTGACGGCGTCCGCGAGCTGGTTCATGCCACGCTCGAGACCGCGCCTGGCGTCCTCGTTAAACGCGATCATCTTGGCTGCCATACGGCTAGACCTCCCAGAGACAGGGTGGCTTACACCGGACCGAGCCGACGCCCGCGACGGCATGTGGGCCCACGACTCCGTTCGGCGGGCCCCATCGCCTCGATCCAGGATTGGCACTCTCTATGCGTGAGTGCCAACAATCTGTTTAGCACTCTACCCCGACGAGTGCAAGCCGCGATCCGCTGACCTGGGCCGCGCGTGGAGGGGACTTCAGCTCCGCGTCACACCGGCGTAGATCCCGCGTCATGTCGGCGTACGCGGCACGTCATCGTCGGCGCATGGCCGGTGGCGTCTCCGCGTCCCCGTGGTCCCGTGTCCCGTGCCGCGCCGGGCGTGTCCCGCACCCGCCTCCACGTGCCCCGCACGACCCCTGTGGACTTCGTACGACCGTGTGGCCCCGCACGACCTCGGCGCACCTCATGACCACGTATCCCGCACGACCTCGGCGCACCCCGTACGACGCGAAGGCCCGGCTCGCCGGTTGGGGGGCAAGCCGGGCCTAGGCGGTGAGGATCCAGCGAACTGCGATGCCGCGGGATCCACCGGCTCTTCCCTGCGAATTCACGAAGCGGCTACGTCAGACCGCCCGGACGGACTCCGCCTGGGGACCCTTCTGACCCTGGGTGATCTCGAACTCGACCCGCTGGCCCTGCTCGAGGGCACGATAGCCATCCATCATGATCGCGGAGTAATGGACGAACACATCCTTACCACCGTCTACCGCGATGAAGCCGTAGCCCTTGTCCGCGTTGAACCATTTGACGGTGCCCTGCGCCACTTGCGACTCCTCTTACTGGTCTTAAGGACGACGCCCATTCCTCTCGCGAAGTCCTCAATCTCCGGGACGGACTTCGCCCCCTCGATCGTTCCGACCATACCTGTGGGAAGCGGTAGGGCAACAGAGTCAAGCACCAAACTACCTCTTTACGAGAGCTTTTAGCCCGAGAACAAAGTTTCACCATCACTATTAGTTAGTTAAGGGTTACGTTATTCATCCGCGCCACAAATATGAGCTTGCGTCATAAAACACGGCACCCGCCCGGCCGGAGCCGGGCGGGTGCCGTGGAGTCGTGGTCGCCACCGGGGGCGGCACGGGCGCGGTCAGGGCCGCGCGAGGGCGGCAGAATCAGCCTCCGGCCACCGCGGGGATGATGGAGATCTGAACGCCGGGGGGCGTGGCCGTGTCGAGGTTGTCGACAAAACGGACGTCCTCATCCCCCACATAGACGTTGACAAAACGTCGGATCTTTCCCGATTCATCAAGAATCCGGGCGCCGATCCCCGGGAAGTCCGCGTCGAGCTTCTGCAGAACATCGCGCAGGGTCTCTCCCTCTCCGTTCACCTCGGCAGCACCATCGGTGTAAGTCCGGAGAATCGTCGGAATCCGCACAGAAACGCTCATAATTCAGTACCTTTCACGATTTCTAGGCGATAGCCGCACGGAATGCGTCAAGAGAAGGCCGAATCACCGCGGTTGGGCGGGCCTCCGCGGCCACCGCGTCAAGGGTCTTGAGACCGTCGCCGGTGTTGAGGATCACGGTCTCGGCGTCGGGGTCGAGCGTGCCCGAGGCGACCAGCTTGCGCAGCACCCCGACGACGACGCCTCCGGCGGTCTCGGCGAAGATGCCCTCGGTCCTGGCCAGCAGCCGGATCGCGTCGACGATCTCGGCGTCGGTGACGTCCTCGACCGCGCCGCCGGTGCGGCGGGCGATGTCCAGGACGTACGGGCCGTCGGCCGGGTTGCCGATCGCCAGCGACTTGGCGATCGTGTTCGGCTTCACCGGGCGGATCACGTCGTGGCCCGCCTTGTAGGCGGCGGAGACCGGGGAGCACCCCTCGGCCTGGGCCGCGAAGATCTTGTAGGGCCTGTCCTCGACCAGACCGAGCCGGATCAGCTCCTTGAATCCCTTGTCGACCTTCGTGAGCTGCGAGCCCGACGCGACCGGGATGACGATCTGGTCGGGGATGCGCCAGCCGAGCTGCTCGGCGATCTCGTAGGCCAGCGTCTTGGACCCCTCCGCGTAGTACGGGCGGAGGTTGACGTTGACGAAGCCCCACTGGTCGCCCAGCTCGTCGCCGATGAGCTCGGAGCAGAAGCGGTTCACGTCGTCGTACGTGCCCTCGATGCCGATGAGCCTGCCGCCGTACACGGAGGCCATGACGATCTTGGCCTGCTCGAGGTCGGAGGGGATGAACACGCAGGCGTCCAGCCCGGCCCGCGCGGCGGCGGCGGTCACGGCGCCGGCCAGGTTGCCGGTGGAGGAGCAGGAGAGGGTGTGGAAACCGAAGTTTCTGGCCGCCTCGACGGCGATGGCAACCACACGGTCCTTGAAGGAGTGCGTGGGGTTGCCGGAGTCGTCCTTCACGTGCAGGGAGCGGATGCCCAGCTCGCGGGCGAGGTTTCCGGCGTTGACGAGCTTGGTCCAGCCGGGCGCCATGTTGGGCTTGGAGGCCACGTCCTCGGGGACGGGCAGCAACGAGCGGTAGCGCCAGATGTTGGTCGGCCCCTCGGCGATCTGCTCCCGGGTCACACGCCCGAAGTCGTACGCGATCTCAAGGGGCCCGAAACACTCGCTACAGGCGAAGTCGGGGCCGAGGTCGTAGCGGGCACCGCACTCCCGGCAGGACAGGGCGACGGCGGGGCCGAAGCGCCGGTCACGCGTGTCGTCGGCACGACCGGAGGAGGAGGTGGTGGTGTTCTCAGTGGTTGCGAGCGCCATGAAGCGAGGCCTTTCCCTCATCTTCGTCTGCGGACCACCCTGGTCACAGACCGGAATTGGCACCTGTCCCGGCCGACCTCGTCAGATCACGAGTCTGGAACCGGGATGGTTGCCGGGGCTTCGCAGGGCCGGTCCCTCCACCCCTCTGGATGAGCAAATATTCAGTTGGAAACCCGACGCGCGGGTCCTAAGCACTCTACCCCGCCCTGCCGCCCTCCTGACCTCATGTCTCACTGGGCGAGACACAGCGTGTTATCCAGCGGACAACCGGAATCGGACGGCCGGTCAGAAGCCGTAGGCGTCGCCCAGGGCTCCCTGGACGTACTTGCGCGCCTGGTGGATGCGCGACTTGGCGGTGCCCAGCGGGATGCGGAGCTGCTCGGCCACCTCGTTGTAGTCGAGCTGGCAGATGTCGCGCAGCACCAGTGCCTGGGCCAGGTCCGGCTTCTCGGCCTCCAGCGCCTCCATCGCGTCGAGCAGATCCAGCCGGGACCCGGCGATCACGCTCACCCGGGCGACGTCCGGCTTCTGCAGCGGCAGCTCGTCCGAGCTCTGCTCGGCGGCGCGGCGCTTCAGCGAGCGGTACGTGGTCCTGGCGCAGTTGGCGGTCACGATGTGCAGCCAGGTGCTGAACCGGGCCCGCCCCTCGAAGCGGCCGATGTTGCGCGCCACCGCGAGCAGGGTGTCCTGGCAGGCCTCCTCGGCGTCCTGCCGGAAGGGAAGGATACGGCCGCAGTGCCTGAGCACGGCGGGCTCGATCCGCTTCAGCAGCTCACCGAGCGCGCGGTGGTCCCCCTGGGCGGCCGATCGGGCCAGGTCCTCGGTCGTCTCGTCCAGCGCCATCACGGGCCCCCATCAGCGGTCACGGTCGCTGGACATCCTACGGTCGGGATCTCGGATGGCGACCCTTCCTGCCTGCCACAAAAAGGGTGATACGGCGGGGCTCATCACTTCACCTGCTGACAAGAGCTGACACAATTCGATGAACGCCGTTCTTTCATTGACCTGAAGAGCAAGGA
The DNA here is from genome assembly GCF_036227305.1 of Streptosporangium sp. NBC_01469. Classification (NCBI taxonomy): domain Bacteria; kingdom Bacillati; phylum Actinomycetota; class Actinomycetes; order Streptosporangiales; family Streptosporangiaceae; genus Streptosporangium; species Streptosporangium sp. NBC_01469. Next base: position 862,381 of record NZ_CP109465.1, read on the forward strand.
CAGCCTGGCGAAGTGCCGGTTAACCTTCAGGACAGGCGTGTCCCTAGCCAGTGAAGGGATCTCATGAGCGCGATCCTGGTGGCCTCCAACCGCGGCCCCGTCTCCTTCACCCTCTCCGAGGACGGCTCACTGTCCATGCGCAGGGGAGGTGGCGGCCTGGTCTCCGGCCTGTCGGAGGTCGCGAAGGACCTCAACGTCCTGTGGGTCTGCGCGGCGCTGTCCGACGGCGACCGCGGCGCCGTGCGGCTGGCGTCCGGCGGCAGGCTCGACCAGGCGGGCTACGACACCGGGGCGGTGCGGATGCTCGACATCCCCCCGGCGACCTTCCACCGCGCGTACAACGCGGTCGCCAACTCCACCCTCTGGTTCGTCCACCACCTCCTCTACGACACCCCCAACAGGCCGTACTTCGACGCCAGGTTCCGCCGGGAGTGGGAGTCGTACCAGGCCTACAACGAGGCCTTCGCGATGGCGCTGGCCGAGGAGGGCTCGCACGGGGCGCGGGTGATGGTGCAGGACTACCACCTGAGCCTGGTCCCGGCCATGCTCAGGGGGGAGCGCCCCGACCTGCGGGTGGCGCACTTCTCGCACACGCCGTGGGCCCCGCCCGAATACTTCAACCTGCTCCCCGACGACGTGGCGACCGAGCTCCTCGAAGGCATCCTGGGCGCCGACCACGCGGGCTTCCTGACCGACCGCTGGGGCGGGGCGTTCATGGACTGCTGCGAGACGGTGCTCGGCGCGCGGGTCGACCGCGGGGAGCGTACGGTCACGCACGCGGGCAGGACCACCCGGATCGGCACCCACAGCCTGGGCGTGGACGGCAAGGCGCTCTGGACCCGGGCGTCCGAGCCCGACGTGGAGTCGCACATGGCCGCGCTCCGCGCCCAGGTGGGCGACCGCAGGCTGATCGTGCGGATCGACAGGACGGAGCTGTCGAAGAACATCGTGCGGGGCCTGGTCGCCTACAAGCAGTTCCTCGCGGCCCACCCGGAGTGGCACGGCCGGGTCACGCACCTCGCCTTCGCCTACCCGTCCCGGCACGACCTGCCCGAGTACCGCGAGTACACCGCGGCGGTGCAGCGCTGCGCCGAGGAGATCGAGGACGAGTACGCCACCGAGGACTGGGATCCGCTGATCCTCAACGTCAACGACGACTACCCGCGCTCGCTGGCCGCCTACCGGCTGGCCGACGTGCTGCTGGTCAACCCGATCCGCGACGGCATGAACCTGGTGGCCAAGGAGGGGCCGATCCTGTCGCCGCACAGCGCGCTGGTGCTGTCGCGGGAGGCGGGTGCCGCCGCCGAGCTGGGCGAGCACGCGCTGACGGTCAACCCCTACGACGTCTCGGCCACGGCCGCCGCGCTGTACGAGGGCCTGACGATGCCCTCGGACGAGCGCGCCAGGAGGGGCGTCCTGCTGGCCGCCGCGGCGACCGCCCTCCCCCCGCACCGGTGGTTCGCCGAGCAACTCGACGCCCTCGGGTGACGACCCGGGTCGCCAAGCAGCTTTAGACCTATATGAGATAGTTTTTACGGCTATTTCACTTTTTCTGGCGTACGGGGAGACCGAGTTGACCGCGATCGCGCCCGTCCGGCTCATCCGCGACCGCGCGACCTGGCTGATCTACCTTCAGCTCGGCGTCTTCGCCACCTACCTGTACGGTCTCAGCGCCGCGCTCCCGCTGCTCCGCCTCGACCAGGGCGTCTCCCAGGCGGTCGCCGGGCTGCACGGGACCGCGATGGCCGTCGGCGGCATCATCACCGGCCTCGCCCTGCCCTGGCTGACCGGGAGGATCGGCCGCCGCGCCGTCATCTGGACCGGGATGGCCGGGATGAGCGCCGGCATGCTCATGGTCGCGGCGGCCCCCACCACGCTCCCGATCACCCTCCTCGGGTACGGCGTCGCCAGCGGGATGTCCTCGATCACCCTGTACTCGGGCATGTCCGCGCTCGACGACCGGCACGGCCCCGCGGGCCCGGCGGCGATCAGCGAGGCCAACGCCGTCTGCGTGATCGTCGGCATCGGGGTCCCGTTCGTGGTCAGTGCCGCCGCGCAGAGCGCCTTCGGCTGGCGGGCCGCGCTGCTGGTGACCCCCGTGCTGGCCGTGCTGCTCGCGCTGACCATGGGGCGCGTGCGGATCCCCGAGCCCGGGGACGGCGTCGGCGATGCCGCCACGGGGGGCGAGACCCGCTTCGGCTGGCGGTTCTACCTGGCCTCGGCCGTGCTGTTCTGCTGCGTCGCGATGGAGTTCTGCTTCAACCTGTGGGCGGCCAAGCTCTTCTCCGACCAGACCGGGCTGCCCGCGGCGGTGGCCGCGACCGCGGTCGCGGCGTTCACCGCGGGGATGGCGGCCGGACGGCTGGCCGGGGCGTGGCTGGCCCTGCGGGTGCTCCCGACCGTGCTGTTCCTCGGCGCCCTCCTGGTCGCGGCCGCCGGGTGGGCGATCTTCTGGCTGAGCACGAACCCGGTGTTCTCCTACGTGGGCCTGGCCGTGTCGGGGCTGGGGGTGGCGCTGCACTTCCCGATGGCGCTGTCGCGGGTGCTGGCCGCCTCCGGCGGGCGACGGGACCGCGCGTCGGCCATGGCCTCGATCTTCGCCGGGCTGGCGGTGGGAATCGGACCGTTCCTGCTGGGCGCGCTGGCCGACGGGTTCGGCACCCAGCAGGCGTTCCTCATGGTCCCCGCCCTGATCGGGCTGGCCGTGGCGGGGCTGCTGATCACCGCGAGCGGACGCTCCCGGACGAGTGTCGCCGAACCCGCCTGAGCGGACGCTCCCGGACGAGTGTCGCCAAGCCTGCCTGAGCGGGCGTCCCGGGCAGGTGTCGCCGGGCCTTCGGACCCGCCTGAGCGGGCGTTCCCTGGCAGGTCGCCAGGCGTTCGGGCCCGCCCGAGGGGCGTGGGCGAGCCGCCCGAGCGGGTGTCCGCCCTACGCCTCGCTCTCGACGGCGTCGGCGATCGAGGTGAGGAGCTCCAGGACCCCCGGGGGGCCGTCCACCACGATGTCGGCCTCCACCTCGATCTCGGGCGATCCGCTGAACACCGTCACGCCCGGCAGTCCCGAGGCCCGCACCGCCGCGAACGCCGCGAGATCTCCCAGGTCGTCCCCCGCGAACAGCACCGACCTGGCGGCCCGCTCGCGCAGGAAGGCGCTCAGCGCCACTCCCTTGTCCATCCCCGGCGGGCGTAGCTCCAGCACGAACTTGCCCGGCTCCACCGCCAGCCCCGCCTCCGCCGCCAGCGCGGTGACCGGCTCGCGCAGCGCGTCGAGCGTCGCCCACGGGTCGGCCGCCTGCCGGGTGTGCACGGCCACCGACCGCTCCTTGTCCTCGATCCTGACCCCCTCGATCCCCGCGACCAGCGGGACGAGCCCGGCTCTGGCGAAATCCAGGCCCGGGTGGACGGGCGGCGCGGCGAGCGCGCCCGCCTCCCAGCGTTCGAGGCCGTAGTGCCCGAGCACGACCAGCCCCGGCACGCCGGCCAGGGAGCCGTACTCGACGGCCGTGGCGGCCGGGCGGCCGGTCACGATCACCACGGCGCCGACCAGGCGGCCGAGCCTGGCCAGCACCTCGGCGCCACCGGGGTGGATCCTGGCCGCCGCGGGATCGGGGACGATCGGGGACAGCGTGCCGTCGAAGTCGAGCCCGATCACCGCCCCCGCGGGGTCGGCGACGATCGCCTTCAGTCCGTCGGAGGTGTTCGTCGTCATGCCCGCCTCAGCCTGTCGAGTGTGTTCACCGTCATGCTCACTTCAACCCGCGTGGACCCTGCCGGACCGGTCGTACCCGGAGATCAGCGGCGCAAGCCCATTTTTCGGGCGGCACGGTCGCGGCGGCGGGTCTCGCGGAGCCTGCGCAGGCGCTTGACCAGCATCGGATCGTGGGCGAGCGCCGCCGGTAGGTCGATGAGCTCGCTGAGCAACTGGTAGTAGCGCGTCGCGGAGATGTCGAAGGCCTCGCGAACCGCCTGTTCCTTGGCGCCCGCGTAGCGCCACCACTGACGCTCGAAGGCGAGCAGCTCGCGCTCCCTGTCGGTGAGAGCCCTGGGCGCGGGCTCCGGAGCAGCGCCGTCACCGGAACTCGGCGCGGTGTCCATTGCTTCCTCCTCCGTGGGGGCACTCGGCGATCACACCGCGCACGCGCGGCCCAAAGTCAGGATAGTCCGGAATTTCGCGCTGTTCATGACGGATGTGGAGACGTACAGTCACCAGATGTGACCTCTGTCATCAGCCTTCTCACCGACTACGGACTGGAAGACGGCTACATCGCCGCATGTCACGGCGTGATCGTCGGAATCTCTCCGGAGTCGCGGATCATTGACGTGTGCCATCTGGTCCCCTCGGGGGACGTACGGCGCGGGGCGGCGATCCTGGCCCAGACGATCGCCTATCTTCCCCCCGGCGTGCACGTCGCCGTGGTGGATCCCGCCGGCGGCGGCTCGCGCAGGGCCGTGGCGGTCGAGGCCGGCGACCACGTGTTCCTGGGCCCGGACAACGGGCTGCTGTCGTGGGCCGTCCACGCCAGCGGGGGCGCGCGCGCCGCCTACGAGCTGTCCAACTCGGACCTCTTCCTGAAACCGGTCTCGCCGACCTTCCACGGGCGCGACCTCTTCGCCCCCGTGGCGGCGCACCTGGCGATCGGGCGCCACCCGTCCGAGCTGGGACCGCGGCTCCCGCTGGAGCGGCTGGTGTCGCTGCCCTCACCCACCTCCGTGCTGCAGGAGGACTACGTCGAGGGGGAGGTGCTGTCGATCGACCGGCACGGCAACGCCCAGCTGTCGATCGGCTCCGGCGACCTGTTGACGCTGGGCGTGACGTCGGGAGACATGCTGGTGGTCTGGCTGGGCAGGCGGCGGCTCTCGGTGCCGTTCAAGGAGACCTTCGCCGCGGTACCGCCCGGGGAGATCGTGGCCTTCACCGACTCGGCCGGGCTCATCGCGCTGGCGGTCAACTCCGGCGACGCCTCCCAGCGACTGGGCCTGCCGCCCGGGGCCCACGTGCGGCTCTCTCCCTCACCCTGACAAGCACAACAAACGTAACCCAAGAAGAAATCACCCTACACATTATCCCGTTTACTGAATTGTCGTTATAAGCGAAGGGGCGTTTCAGCTGGAAATACGCATGCCGGAATTTCGGTGACGTGTCCGCATTCCCCCTGGACAATAGCGCCCCGTCGTTCTCCCTGCCGGCCCGGACGGGCCTCCACCACGACGGTTACGCCCCGCCATCCCCGAGGGGGCCGCCCCCGCCGGATATACGAGCTGACCTGGCAGTTTAAGGAATTCACGGCGGCACGGCAGGTCGGGCGCGCGGATCGGACCGGCGATCGGCCAATGTTTGTTCGGCCACGATCCCGCGATCATTGCCACAAGCTGACCATTCTTGACCCTCCAGAAAGCATGTCGCTGGATAGTCTCACTCCCGTTACTTTGAGTAGCCGCGCGCAGACGGTCCGTTCCAGAGGCCCCATACACTGCCGCGACGATTTCCTTCCAGGGGGAACCACAATGATTCGTCGTCTTCTCATCACTTCCGCGTGCGTCGGTGTCGCCGTCCTCGCACCGGCCGTGGCCGCGTCCGCGTCCACGTCCTCCACCAGCTCCGCGACCAAGGTCACCGCCGCGTCGGTCGTCAAGGCCGCCGCCAAGGCCAAGGCCGCCAAGAAGGCCGCCGACTGCTGCGGCGTCGGCGTCGTCAGCGCCGCCCCGGCCTTCGTCCCGACCAGCACCGTCACGTACGGCACCACCGTCATTCCCACGGCCGTGACCACCGGCGTCGGCTGCGGCGGCGTGTACGGGGGCGGCGTCTACGGGGGCGGTGTGTACGGCGGCGGCCTCTACGGGGGCGGCGTCTACGGCGCCGGCTGCTACGGCGGCGGCGTGTACGGGGGCGGCGTCTACGGCGGCGGCTTCGGCGGCGGCGTGTACGGGGGCGGCGTCTACGGGGGCGGCTTCGGCGGCGGCGGCTTCGGCGGGGGCATCCTCGGCGGCGGCCTCTTCGGCCGCGGCGGCAACACCATCGGCGGCGGCGGCAACATCATCAGCAGCGGCAGCGGCACCGGCCACGGCGTCGGCATCGGCGGCCTTGTCGGCATCGGCGGCGTCGGCGTCGACATCCTCTAGCAGGACGGACATCCTGCGGTGAAGTGGTAAAGCAGACAGGGCGCGGTCTCCACAACTCCATGTGGAGGCCGCGCCCTCCGCCGTTCCGGGTCTCCGCCCGCGAAAGTCCGCTCTCCGGGCTCCGCGCTCTTCCCGCCTTCGCCTTCCCGCCGTCCCGGGTGCTCTCCTACGCGTGGATCACGTCGTGGGTCTCGGCGAAGTGGCAGGCGCTCGCGTGCGCGGTGCCGGGCCGGATCTGCAGCAGCGGCTCCTCGACGGAACAGATCGGCTGGGCCTTCCAGCACCGCGTACGGAACCGGCAGCCCGACGGCGGGTTGGCGGGGGACGGCGGGTCACCCTGGAGGATGATCCGCTCGCGTCGCTCGCGCCCTTCGGGGTCGGGCACCGGCACGGCCGACAGCAGCGCCTGGGTGTAGGGATGCGCGGGCCGATCGTAGATCTCGGTGTCTTTCCCGATCTCCACCATCTTGCCCAGATACATCACTCCGACACGGTCGGAGATGTGCCGGACCACCGACAGGTCGTGGGCGATGAAGACGTACGCGAGGCCGAACTCGTCCTGCAGCCGCTCCAGCAGGTTCACGACCTGCGCCTGGATCGACACATCCAGCGCGGAGACAGGTTCGTCGCAGACGATGATCTCCGGTTGGAGCGCCAGCCCGCGGGCGATCCCGATGCGCTGGCGCTGGCCGCCGGAGAACTGATGCGGGTAGCGGTTGATGTGGTCGGGGTTGAGGCCCACCACCTCGAGAAGCTCCTGGACCTTGCGGCGCCGGTCGCCCTTGGGGGCGACCTCCTTGTGGATCTCGAACGGCTCGCCGATGATGTCGCCCACGGTCATCCGGGGGTTCAACGAGGTGTACGGATCCTGCATGACCATCTGGATGTTGCGGCGGGCCCGCTTGAGGTCGCCGCGTTTGGCGTCGGCGATCTCCCGGCCGTTGATCCGCACCGAGCCCGAGGTCGGCCGCTCCAGCGCCATCAGGAGCTTGGCCAGCGTGGACTTGCCACAACCGGACTCGCCCACGATGCCGAGCGTCTCGCCCCGGCGCAGGTCGAAGGAGACCCCGTCGACGGCCTTGATCGCGCCGATCTGCCTGCGCAGGACGATGCCCTGGGTCAGCGGGAAGTGCTTGACCAGGTCGCGGACCTCAAGGATCGGCTCACCCGTGGCTGCCATCGAGGACCTCCCTCCAGTAGTGACACGCGCTGCCGCGCGTCGGGCCGATCTCGTACAGCGGGGGGGCGTCGACGACGCAGTTGTCCTGACGGTACGGACAGCGGGGGTGGAAGGAACAGCCCGAGGGCATGTCGAGCAGGTTCGGCGGCATGCCCTTGATGGCGTACAGCTCCTGCCCCTTCTGGTCGACCCGGGGAATCGAGTCGAGCAGGCCCTTGGCGTACGGGTGGGCGGGCCTGCGGTAGATGTCGTGCACGAGGGCGTTCTCCACGATCCGCCCGCCGTACATGACCGCGATCTTGTCGGCGACGTCGGCCACCACACCGAGGTCGTGGGTGATCAGGATCAGGCCCATGTCGCTCTCGCGCCGCAACTCGGCCAGGAGCTCCATGATCTGGGCCTGCACCGTCACGTCGAGGGCGGTGGTCGGCTCGTCGGCGATCAGCACCTCGGGGTCGAGCGCGATCGACATCGCGATCATGATGCGCTGGCGCATCCCCCCGGAGAACTGGTGGGGGTAGTCGTGCACCCGCTGCCTGGCGGCGGGGATGCGGACCCGGTCCATCAGCTCGATCGCCTTCTTCTCGGCGTCGCGCCTGGAGGCGCCCCGGTGCACCCGGAACATCTCCCCGATCTGGGAGCCGACGGTGAACACCGGGTTCAGCGCGGAGAGCGCGTCCTGGAAGATCATCGCGATCCGCCGGCCGCGCACCTGGGTGCGGGCCTCCTCGGACAGGTCGAGCAGGTTCGTGCCCCGGAAGCGGATCTCGCCCCTGGGAACGCGGGCCGGCGGGGAGTCGAGGATGCCCATGATGGCCTGCGCGGTCACCGACTTGCCCGAGCCGGACTCGCCGAGCACCGCGAGCGTCTCCCCGGGGTTCAGCGAGTAGCTGACCCCGTTGACCGCCTTGACCACGCCCTGCCTGGTCACGAACTCCACGTGCAGGTCGTCGACGGCGAGCAGCGGTTCGTTGCCCGGCGCCTCCCTGGACGGCACCACCGGCGTTGAGGTCTTCTTCACGGGTCCCCCTACCGCAGCTTCGGGTCGAGGGCGTCGCGGACGGCGTCGCCCAGCATGATGAAGGCCAGCACCGTCAGGCTCAGGAACAGCGCCGGGAACAGCAGCGCCCACGGAGCCTCCAGGAAGCGCTCCCTCGCGTCGGAGATCATGAGCCCCCAGGAGATGTCGGGCGAGCGCAGGCCCACGCCGAGGAAGGACAGACCGGCCTCGGCGGCGATGAAGTAGCCCAGGTTGATCGTGGCGACCACGATCACCGAGGCGATCGCGTTCGGCACGATGTGCCGGAACATGATCCTCGACGCGGAGGCGCCGAGCGCCCTCGCCGCGAGCACGTAGTCCTGGCTCTTGGCGGTGATCACCGCCGCCCTCATGATCCGGTACGTCATCGGCCAGGTCAGCACGGCCAGCGCGAGCATGACGGTCCACACGTTGCCCGTGCGGAAGACCGCCAGGATGAGCAGGGCGCCGAGGACGGACGGGATCGCGAAGAAGATCTCCGTGATCCGGGAGAGCAGCGTGTCCAGCGTGCCGCCCCTGAACCCGGCGACGAGACCGAGCAGGCCGCCCACGATCGCGGTGATGACGGTGGTGGCCAGGCCGACCACGATCGAGTTGCGGGCGCCGTAGATGGTGCGGGCGTAGATGTCGCAGCCGAGGTTGTCGGTGCCGAACCAGTGGGCCTCGCCCATGCCCAGCCGGGCGTCGCCCAGGTTGCAGCTCTTGGCGTCGAACGGGTCCACCGAGGTGAACAGCGAGGGAATCGCCGCCATGACGACCAGGACGGCGATGAGGACGGATGCCCCGATGAAGAGCGGGCGGCGGCGCAGGTCGTACCAGGCGTCGCCCCAGAGGCTCGCGGCCTTGGGGGCCCTGGCGCCCTTCGCCCCCCTTCGCGGTCTGCCGTGCTTGGGGTTCCCGGTCCGCCCTCCGGCCGGGACAAGGGTGTCACTCATAGCGGATCCTCGGGTCGAGCACGGCGTAGAGCAGGTCGACGACCAGGTTGGCAAGGATGTAGACCAGCACCAGGACGGTCACGATGCCGACCACCACGGGCTGCTCGCGCAGGTGCACGGAGTTGAACAGCTGGTAGCCGATCCCCGGCAGATTGAAGATCGTCTCAGTGATCACCGCGCCGCCCATCAGCACGCCGAGGTCGGCACCCAGGTAGGTGACCAGCGGGATCAGCGCGTTGCGCAGCGCGTGCCGCCCGACGATCCGGTTCCGGGGCAGGCCCTTGGCCACCGCGGTGCGGATGTAGTCGGCGCGCAGGATCTCCACCAGGCTGTTCCTGGCGAGCCGGGTGAGGTAGGCGATCGACGTCCCCGCGAGCACGAAGCCGGGCAGCAGGTAGCTGCGCCAGCCGTCGGCCACGCCCGCGACGGGGAAGAGGTCGATCCCGGCCTGCTTGAGCTTCACGCCCAGCAGCAGCTGGAGCACGAAGCCGGTGACCAGGGTGGGGATGGAGATCAGCACCAGGGTGGAGGCGAGGATCATCGAGTCGCTGGCCCTGCCGTGGCGCAGCGCCGCGTACAGGCCGAGCCCGATGCCGATGACGGCCTCCATCACCAGGGCGGTCATCGCCAGGTTGATGGTCACCTGGAACTTACCGGCCAGAATCTCGTCGACCCCGACGCCGGCGTAGGTGGTACCGAAGTCGCCGCTGAGAAGGCCGACGAGGTAGTACCAGTACTGCACCAGGAACGGGTCGTTCAGGTGATACTGCTCGCGCAGGATGGCGACGATGTTGGGGTCTATGCGCTTCTCGCCCGCCAGCGCCGCGATGGGGTCACCGGGCAGCGCGAAGACGATGGCGTAGATGAGCAGGGTGGCGCCAATCAGGACTGGTATCGCCTGAATCAGGCGCCTGAGGATGTAACGGCCCATTCGTATCTCCCGTACGTGCCCGGGGGTGATCTCGCGGACCGGCGGGTCGCGCGGTGCCGCGAGATCGTTCCGGGCGGCCAGTGGGGCCGGGCTCCCGCCCGGCCCTCAACCGGTCGTCAGCTGGCCTTCTCGACCTCGGTCCACTCGATCTGGTTGAGAAGGTTCATCTTGACGCCCTTGACGTGCTGGGAGAACGCGGCGTTGGTCCGGTAGAAGTACACCGGAATGTACGGCAGTTCCTTGATCAGGATGTCGTCGGCCTGCTGGTAGAACTTCAGGCCCTCCTCCTGCGTCGGGGCGGTGTCGCCCTTGGAGAGGAGCTCGTCGAACTCCTTGTTCGACCAGCCGGCGTAGTTGGAGCCGGTCTTGATCGCGACGGTGGAGAAGATCGGGGTCAGGTAGTTCTCCGCGGACGGGTAGTCGATCGCCCAGCCCATGCGGAACATGCCGCCGTAGGTCTTCTTGTCGAGCTCGTCGAGAATCGAGGCGAACTTCTCGAAGGGCTTGACCGTCACCTCGATGCCCAGGTTGGCGCGGAGGCTGTTCGCGACGGCCTCGATCCACTCCTTGTGCGGGCCGTCGGTGTTGTAGCCCAGCTCCAGCGTCTTGGGGCCGTTGTTCTCGGCGTACTGCGTCTTGGCCTTGGCGGGGTCGTAGCTGCAGACCGCGCAGGCACCGGCGCGGTAGCCGTCGAGGAGGGGGTTGATGAAGTCGTCCGCCGGGGCGCGCGTGCCGGAGAAGACCTTGTCGGCGATGGTCGCGCGGTCGATGGCCATGGAGATGGCCTCGCGGACCTTCACGTTCGCGTACGTCTTGTTGTACTGCATCGGGAAGCCGATGTAGCCGACGCCGGCGTCCGCCTCGTCCATGTAGCGTTCGCCGAGCTCGGACTTGGCCCTGGCGATCGCCGACGGGGGCAGCGAGTCGTGGACGTCGAGGTTGCCCGCGGCCAGGTCGTTGAACGCGGTCTCCGGGCTCGTGTAGAGCTTGAACTGGAGCTTGGTGAACTTCGGCTTCGTCCCGGCGAACTTGTCGTACCGGGTGAGGTCGATCGTCTGGTCGGTGCCCTTGTTGTAGGGCTTGTCGATCTTGAAGTAGCCCTGGCCGATCGGCTGCTTGGCGTACGCCTCGGTGATCTTGCCGTCGGGGCCGAAGGCCGCCTTGGGCAGCGGGTAGAACGCCGTGTAACCCAGCATCGTCTTGAACTGCGAGAACGGCTTGCTGAGGGTGACGCTGAAGGTGCTCTCGTCGATGACCTTCAGGCCCTTCATCTCCTTGGTGGAGACGGTCTGGCCCTCGCCCGGGTTCAGGTCGGCCCAGCCGTCGATCCGGCTGAAGAAGCCGTTGGCGCCCTGGACGTTGTCCTGGTTGGCCGCGTAGTTCCACGCGTCGACGTAGTTCTGCGCGATCAGCTTCTCGTCGTTGTGCCACGTGTAGCCGGGCTTGAGCTTGATCGTCCACACCGTGTTGTCGGTCGACTCGATCGACTCGGCGACCTCGTCCACGACCTGCTTGTTCTCGTCGTAGCCGACCAGCGGGGCGAAGATGGCGGCCAGGACCTCGGAGCCCTCGGACTCGGTGGTGTCACCGGGATAGAAGAGCTTCTGCGGCTCGCCGAGCTCCATGCGCACGGGCTGGTCGGCCGCGGCCGTCCCGCCGTCGGAGGGCGTCGAGCTGCCACACGCGGTCAGCGCGAGGGCGAGCAGGGCAGTGCCGGCTGTGAGCCGCGCACCCTTGGAAACACGCATTGCGGTAAATCCTCCCTTTGCAGGCTTGCGTCGACACTGAGTTCCGTGGCCCGAGCACCGCGAAGGAGGATCTCGTGGTCCCTGCTTCCCGCTGTTCCGGTCCGGGTGCTGACGCCACACCGATCGATCGCGACTATTCCCTACCGCTCCACACCGACTTATATCTGTGATGTTGCAGTTCGGTCACGCATGAACCGATTCGACGTCACATGCCTGCCAACTCGACAAGGCCAAGATCCCGAATGTGTATGAAAACGACATCCAGGCACACGTAGGACATGAACGGTCACGCCAAAATACCCCCGCACCGGGACTGCTCGCATCTGTTGCCCTCAGATGACCCTGACCTGGGCCTGCGCTGACCTGACCGCGAAGGGCCCGGTCTCCCGCAGGAGAACCACACAATTGCCCTGGAACCTGTTGCCCGGAGATCCCGTCCAATGTGTGCGGCGGACCCCCGCCGCAGGCACTTCATCCACTCCCATCCAATAGAGTCCTTGCCATGAGCCAGCCGGAATCCGCGATCGCGGACGCCCAGGCGGGCGGCCCGAGCAACGGCATCCCCGCGCAGGGGCAAGAGCCGCTGGCCAAGCTCGCCGCGCGCCACGGACTTCGGCGTGCCATCGCACGCCCGAGTCTGTTCGTCTACCTGCGACAGCTGTGGGAACGACGGCACTTCGTCATGACGTACGCCACGTCGCGCAACGTCTCGAAGTACAGCAACTCGGCCCTGGGCCAGCTGTGGCAGGTCATCACGCCACTGCTCAACGCCGCGATCTACTGGCTGATGTTCGGCCTGATCCTCGGCGCCAGCAAGGGCATCGAGCATTATCCGGCCTTCCTCATCACCGGGATGTTCGTCTTCACCTACACGCAGCGCTCGGTGAGCGGCGGTGCCAAGGCGATCTCCGGCAACCTCTCGCTGATCCGCGCCCTGCACTTCCCCCGGGCGGCGCTCCCTCTCGCCTACACGATCCAGGAGTTCCAGCAGCTCCTGATCTCCATGGGCGTGCTGTTCGGCCTGGTGCTGCTCATCGGTGAGCCGGTCACCCTCCTGTGGCTGCTGGTCCCGGTCGCCCTGGTGCTGCAGACCATGTTCAACGTCGGCGCGAGCCTGGTGCTCGCCCGGGTCGGCGCCACCGCCCGCGACCTGAACCAGCTGCTCCCCTTCATCATGCGCACCTGGCTCTACGCCTCCGGCGTCTTCTTCTCCATCGAGGACAAGGTCGCGGGCCCCGGTGGCGCCGGCCTCCCCCAGTGGGCCGCCGACGTCATGTACTTCAACCCCGCCGCCGCGTACATCGAGCTCATGCGGGACCTGCTCATGGAAACGCACGAGCCCCGGCCGTACATCTGGGCGGTCTGCGTATTCTGGGCGGTGTTCGCTCTGCTCGGCGGGTTCTGGTACTTCTGGCGAGCCGAGGAGAAGTACGGCCGTGGCTGAGTTGACCGAGGAGCTGTCCCGAGTGAAGGCCGAGGAGCCCGCCGTGCCGAGCACGGACGTCAGGGTGCACCCCAACCCGGAGCCCGCCCCCGCCTCCGCCGATGAGCGCGAGGGCACCCCCACGGTCATCGTGGACGACCTGCACATCATCTACCGGGTGTACGGCGCGGCCAGCGACGTGGAGAAGGGCAACGCCGTCAACGCCCTCATGCGCCTCGTCAAGCGCCAGGGACGGCCGCAGATGAAGGAGGTCCACGCCGTGCGCGGCGTGTCCTTCGTGGCCCGCCACGGCGACGCCATCGGCATCGTCGGCCGCAACGGCTCCGGCAAGTCCACGCTGCTGCGCGCCATCGCCGGGCTCCTGCCGCCGCACTCCGGCGCCGTCTACACCGACGGCCAGCCCTCCCTGCTCGGCGTGAACGCCGCGCTGATGCGCGAGCTCACCGGCGAGCGCAACATCGTGCTCGGCTGCTACGCGATGGGCATGAACCCCAAGCAGGTCAAGGAGAAGTACGACGACATCGTCGACTTCTCCGGCATCGGGGAGTTCGTGCAGTTCCCCATGTCCACTTACTCCTCGGGCATGGGTGCCAGGCTCCGCTTCGCCATCGCCTCGGCCAGGTCCCACGACGTGCTGCTCATCGACGAGGCCCTCGCCACCGGCGACCGCGAGTTCCGGCGCAAGAGCCAGGACCGCATCAAGAAGATGCGCGACGAGGCCGGCACCGTCTTCCTGGTCGCCCACAACCTCGACGTGATCGAGGAGACCTGCAACCGGGTCCTCTGGCTGCACAAGGGCAAGATCAAGATGGACGGCGACCCGAAGACGGTCCTCGCCGCCTACAACAAGGTCTGAGCACCCGGCCTCCGATCATTACGGGGTCCGGCGGCAGGGCAGGATGAGGAGCGACCGACAAGACGCTTCCATCGGAGGTGAATCGTGTCCACGCGGCCACCGATTCCGTATGACTTCCTGCCCCAGGTTCCCGCGCTGACCGTCGAGAGCGACGACGTCCGCGACGGCGAGCGCATGGCCGAGACCCACGTGTTCAACGACTGGGGCTCCACCGGCCAGAACGTCTCCCCCCACCTGCGCTGGTCCGGCGCTCCCGAGGGCACCCTGAGCTACGCCGTGACGTGCTTCGACCCCGACGCCCCCACCGGCAGCGGGTTCTGGCACTGGCTGCTGTTCGACATCCCGGCCGACGTGACCGAGCTGCCCGCCGGCGCGGGTGCGGGCGACGGCGGCGTGGGCGTGCACGGGCGCAACGACTACAGCCACAACGCCTACGGCGGCGCCGCACCGCCGCCCGGGGACCCGCACCGCTACATCTTCGCGGTGCACGCCCTCGACGTGGAGAAACTCGGCCTTGACGCCGACACCCCGCCCGCGGTGGTGGGTTTCAACATCACCGCCCACACCGTGGCCCGCGGATACGTGACGCCCGAGTACCAGAGCTAGCGGCACGGCACGTCCCCGGGTGGGACACGGGAGGCAATGGACTGACAGCGTGTTCGGTGTTCCGGTATGATTCGAACGTTGTTTCGATCCAAGGAAGCCGTCATGGAGTGGGGGCGCGCGATGCGAGAGCTGTCCACCGCGATCGACCACCTGTCCGTCGAGGACCCATCAGAGATTCCGCGTCTCCAGCTGACCGAGCAGCTCATCGAGCTGCACTGGCAGATGGCCAGACTCCAGGCCGAGATCGCCCGTCGCACCTCCGTGCGGGGCCCGGGACGCTGAGGCGGCGGAAACCGGCCGGTGCGCACCGGCCGGTTTCCCCGTGCTCCTCACCGTCGTCATGAGCCTCGGGCGCCGCCAGGGGGGCGGGGCGGGGTCAGGCCGACAGTCGCCGGGGGGCGGCGGTGGCGGGCTCGAAGGGGAAGCGGTCGGCGAAGGCCGGGCGCAGGTCGGTGAGCCACACGGCGTCCGGGTCGTACCTCGCGAAGAAGGGGCGTCCGACCAGCTCCGGATCGCGCGCCTGGATGAGGTGGAGCACGAAGACCTTCTGCCCCGCGACCTCCGCGACGCCGTCCAGGCAGACCTTGCCGGGCGTGGCGGACATCGACGGGCCCCGCACGGTGCGGCACAGCCCGGAAACGCTCGCGTAGGCGTCCCTGAAGATCTCGTAAGCCCTGGCGAGCGGCACCGCGAAGTAGTCCTGCGGACCGGTGTCGCGCTCGACGAACATGTAGTACGGGATCATGCCCATGGTGAGCTGCCTGCGCCACATGGACGACCAGGTCCCGGGGGCGTCGTTGATCGACCGGATCAGCGGAGCCTGCGTCCTGACGACCGCGCCGGTGGCCGTGATCCTCGCGACGGCGGCCTCGACGATCGGAAGGTCCAGCTCCCGGGGGTGCGAGAAGTGCGCCATGAAGGCCAGGTTCTTGCCCGCGTCGACCACGGAGGCGAACAGGCGGAGCGTGTCGTCACTGTCGGGGTCGGAGACGAACCGCTGCGGCCAGTAGGCCAGTGACTTCGTGCCGATGCGGATGGACTCGAGCTGTTCGACGTCGAGCAGCGGCTCCAGATAGCGGCGGAGCACGGGCTCGCTCATGATCATGGGATCGCCGCCGGTGAACAGCACACTGGTCACCTCGGGATGGTCCTTGAGATAGCGGACGAGGGCGTCGACGTCGTCGGAGGCGAACTTCAGGTCGGGCTCCCCGATGAACTGGGCCCACCGGAAGCAGTAGGTGCAGTAGGCGTGGCATGTCTGCCCCTGCTTGGGGAAGAAGAGCACCGTCTCAGGGTATTTGTGCTGCATGCCGGGCATCGGCTCCCTGCCGACGTGCGGGACGTTGAGGTCGAGCTGCCCGGCGGGGTGCGGGTTGAGCCTCATCCTGATCCTGTTCGCGGCCGACTGGATCTCCGCGTTCCCGGCGCCGGCCTCCAGAAGACCCGCCAGCGCGGTGACGTCCGCCTCGGGCAGCATGTCCTCCTGGGGGAAGACCAGTCGATAGATGGGGTCCTCGGGGACGGCGGACCAGTCGATGAGCTGATCCACCACGTAAGCGTTGGTACGGAAGGGCAGCACCGTCGCCACCGCTCTGATCCGGAGCCGCTCGGTGTCACCCAGGCCGCCCCTGCGCAGCAGGTCGTCGAGGTGCTTCGCGGTGTAGGCGCGGAACCCACGCTTGGAGCCTTCGTTCAAGATCACCAGTCCTTTGCCGAGATTTTTTGTCCTTGTCGCGGTAAACCTCACTAGCCTTTCGCGCGTCTCGAACGTGTTACATACCGGACGTAAACCGACCTATGGTCGGTTCCATATCTCGGCAATTTCTTCTCCTGGGAGATATCGCGATATATCTTGAATAGTCGTACACTCACAGTCATGACGTCCCATGACCCCGTTCTGCGCGCCTCAGACGCCGATCGCGACCATGTGGCCGCGGTGCTGAGTGAGGCGCTCGCCACCGGCCGCCTGACCAGCGTCGAGCACGCCGACCGGCTGGAGGCCGCCTACACCGCCGTCACGATGGACGACCTCGTCCCCCTCACCCGCGACCTGCCCGACATCACCGCCCCCGCCCGCGGAACCACCGCCGAGCGGCAGGAGGTCGCCGCCGTCTTCAGCAAGGTCGTGCGCGGCGGACGCTGGATCGCCGGGCGGCACACCGCGCTGAGCGCCACCTTCGGCGCGCTGATCGTCGACCTGTCCGACGCGGTTCTCCCGGGCCGGGAGATCACCCTTGAGGTCAACTCCTACTGCGGCAAGCTGATCGTCAGGGTCCCCCGCGACGCCCACGTCATCGACGAGGTCGGCGCGCTGTTCGCCAAGCGCAGCATCTCCGGCGGCACGGGCGACGGGGACGGCCCGGTCATCAGGGTCGTCGGCCGGGCCACCTTCGGCAAGATCATCGTCTCCCGGGAGAAAAGCGACTGGAATCTCCCCGGCACTCCCTGATCAGCCCGACGGACCGATCAGGTCCCGAGCCCGCCTACGATGCGGACAAACCATCCCGCACGAGGTGACCGCTTGCCTGAGACCGACGCTCCCGGCGTCATGCCGATCGCCCTGGACGCGATGGGCGGCGACAACGCCCCCGACGAGATCGTGGCGGGAGCCGTGCGGGCGGTACGAGAGCACGGGATCTCCATCGTGCTCGTCGGCGCCCCCCGCCCCCTGTCCGAGGCGCTCTCCCGGTACGACGCGACCACCGAGATCCCGATCGTGCGGGCCGAGGAGGCCCTGGCCATGGACGAGGGCGCCCTCGCCAGCCTGCGCCGCCCGCGTTCCAGCATCGCCATCGCCTGCCACCTCGTCCGGCGAGGCGACGCCTGCGCCGTGGTCTCCGCCGGATCCACCGCCGGGATCGTGGCCACCGGGAAGCTCCGGCTCCGCAGCCAGCCCGGGGTGCTCAGGCCCGCCATCGCCGTCGCCCTGCCGACCAGGCCCACCCCGACCGTCCTGCTGGACGCCGGGGCGAACGCCGAGGTCAAGCCGGAGATGCTGGTGCAGTTCGCCCACCTCGGCGCCGCCTACGCGGAAACCGCCCTGGGCATCGAGAGCCCAAGGATCGGCCTGCTGACCATCGGCAGCGAACCGGAGAAGGGCAACAAGCTCGTCAAGCGCGCCCACGAGTTGCTGTCGGCCGCCCCGGGCCTCGACTTCGCGGGCAACATCGAGGGCCACGACCTGCTCGCCCGCACCGTGGACGTCATCGTCACCGACGGCTTCACCGGCAACGTGGCACTCAAGACCATGGAGGGCAGCGTCCGCTACGCCTTCTCCCAACTCCGCGAGACGATCAATGAGAGCCGGACGGCCAGGGTGGGCGGCCTGCTGCAGAAGCGGCGTATCAGGGAGCTCTACCGGCGGCTCGACCCCGAGGTCCACGGCGGGGCCGTACTGCTCGGCCTGAACGGCACCGTGGTCATCGCGCACGGCGCCTCGCAGGCGAAGGGGGTGAGCGCCGCCTGCGTGCTCGCGGCCACGCTGGCCCAGGAGGGCGTGGTGCACCGCATCGGCGAGCGGCTCGCCTCCGCCCCCCGCCCGCACCGCCTCTGGTGACACCGCACCGCCTCCGGGGAGGCTCCGCCTCGGACCTGCTCGTGGCCACCCCCGCCCGCACCGCCTCTGGTGACACCGCCGCCGATGACACCGGCCCCTGCCGCCGACACGCCTTCGATGAGCCGATGACACGCCCGCGGTGACGTATCTTCGGTTACAGGCCTTCGGCGACGTGTTTTCGGTGACGCACCCTCGGTGACACCCGCTGATGACACCCCGCGCACGGGCCGCCCACCTGCGGTGATATTTCCGGCGCATCGGGTGACACCTCCCATCGCGTTCTCCGGCCCCGCGTACCCTGAGTTCCAGTCGATCAAGCGGGGGGCCGCGTGGAGCAGGTGGCGAACCGAGGGCTGACCTCGGCCGAGGTCGCCGAACGGGTGGCCGCGGGACAGGTCAACGACGTCAGGCGCCGGTCGAGCAGATCCGTCTCGGCGATCGTCAGGGCCAACGTCCTCACCCTTTTCAACGGGGTGATCGGCGCGCTCTGGGTGCTGATCATGATCTTCGGGGAGTGGCAGGACGGGCTCTTCGGGCTGGTGATCGTGGCCAACGCGGGCATCGGCATCGTCCAGGAGCTCCGCGCCAAGCGCACCCTCGACCGGCTCGCCATCGTCAACGAGTCCCCGGTCAGGGTCCGCAGGGACGGCTCCGACACCGAGATCCCGCCCCGCCGGGTCGTGCTCGGCGACCTCGTCCTGCTCTCCCCCGGCGACCAGCTGCTGGTCGACGGCGAGGTGGTGGACGCCGACGGACTGGAGGTGGACGAGTCGCTGCTGACCGGCGAGGCCGACCCGGTGTACAAGCGTCCCGGCGACGAGGCTCTGTCAGGCAGCTTCGCGATCGCCGGGAGGGGCTCCTACGTCGCGACCAGGGTCGGCCGCGACGCCTACGCGGCCAGGCTCGCCGAGGAGGCCAGCGCGTTCAGCCTGTCCCACTCGGAGCTGCGCGAAGGCGTCACGCGGTTCATCAAGTACGTGACCTGGCTGGTCATCCCGATCGGCGCCCTGCTCACCTGGAGCCAGGTCAGCAGGCAGACGAGTGTCGGCGAGGCCGTCACCGGCACGGTCGCGGGCATCGTCACCATGATCCCCGAGGGCCTGGTCCTGATGACCAGCATCGCCTTCGCGGTCGGCGTGATCCGGCTGGGCCGGCGCCGCTGCCTGGTTCAGGAACTGCCCGCGATCGAGATCCTGGCCCGGGTCGACACGCTCTGCCTCGACAAGACCGGCACCCTCACCTCGGGTGGCATGGAACTCGACGAGGTCCGCCCGCTCCACGACGACCTGCCCGTGCACGAGGCCCTGGCCGCGCTGGCCAACCTCGACCCCGACCCCAACCCCACCGCCCGCGCCGTCCAGGCCCGCTACCCCGACTCGCCCGGCTGGACCGCCACCACCAAGGTCCCCTTCTCCTCGGCCCGCAAGTGGAGCGGCGCCGAGTTCGCCGATCACGGCGGCTGGGTCCTGGGCGCCCCCGACGTCCTCCTGCCGCCCGGCAGCCCGGCGTACGACGAGGCCGGGGCGCTCGCCGCCACCGGCCTGCGGGTGCTCGCCCTGTGCGGGGTCACCTCGCTGCGCGACCCCGACGACCTCGGCACCGTCGAGGCCGCGGCCGTCATCGTGCTCAGGCAGCGGATCCGCCCCGACGCGGCCGAGACCCTCGCCTACTTCGCCGGACAGCACGTCACCGTCAAGGTCATCTCCGGCGACAACCCCGAGTCGGTGTCGGCCATCGCCACCTCCCTGGGCATCCCCGGCGGGGAGCGCGCGGTGGACGCCCGCACCCTGCCGGAGGACGACCTGGAGAAGCTCGCCGAGATCATGGAGACCAACACCGTCTTCGGCCGGGTCAGCCCGCACCAGAAGCGGCTGTTCGTCGGCGCGCTCCAGTCGCGCGGGCACACGGTCGCGATGACCGGCGACGGTGTGAACGACGTGCTCGCGCTCAAGGACGCCGACCTCGGCGTCGCGATGGGCTCCGGCAGCGGCGCCACCCGGGCGGTCGCCCAGATCGTGCTGATGGACGACGGCTTCGCCGGCCTCCCCTCCGTGGTGGGCGAGGGCCGCCGGGTGCTGGCCAACATCGAGCGGGTCGCCGGGCTCTTCCTGACCAAGACCTTCTACGCGATCGTGCTCTCCCTGCTCACCGGGGTCATCGGGCTCGCGTTCCCGTTCGCTCCCCGGCACTCCACGCTGATCAACGCGCTGACGATCGGCGTCCCCGCCTTCTTCCTCGCGCTCGCGCCGAGCAACGAGCGCGCCAGGAGCGGCTTCGTACCCCGCGTGCTCCGCCTCGCGGTCCCCGCCGGGATCGTCTGCGCCACCGCCGTCTACCTGTCGTACTGGATCGCCCAGAGCGGGTCCTCCACGCTGGGGGAGAGCCGCACCTCGGCGGTGATCACACTGTTCGTCGCCGCCTGGTGGGTGCTGGTCCTGGTCGCCCGCCCGTACGTCTGGTGGCGGGTCGCGCTCGTGGCCTCCATGGCCGGGCTGTTCGCGCTCGCCCTCGCCGTCCCGTTCGCCCGCGAATTCTTCGCGCTCACCCTCGGCGGCCCCGCGGCCGGGCTCACCGCGGCCGGGCTCGGCGTCGCCGCCGGGGTCGTGCTGACGGGCGTCTTCATGATCGCGCGATCCCGCCCTACGGAGCCGATCCAGGGTGATATCCAATCGGTTCGGGACCGGCCAGCCGATACCCTTGGAGCATGACCGACCCGCAGCTCGCACTGACCGAGCGCGTCCAGCAGGCGCTGGCCGCCGCCTTCGGTGCGGAATACTCCGACGCAGACCCGCTGATCCGTCCCTCGCAGTTCGCCGACTACCAGGCGAACGTGGCGATGAGCCTGAGCAAGCGACTGCGAAAGGCCCCGCGGGAGGTCGCCCAGGAGATCGCCGAGCACCTCACCGGCCGGGCCGGGGACGCGTCGGACGACCCGTTCCCCGGCACCGTCGAGGTCAGCGGTCCCGGCTTCCTCAACCTCACCCTCTCCGACGAGTGGATCAGGGCGCAGGCCTCCGAGATCCTGGCCGACCCGCGCACCGGCGTGGGCCTGTCCAGCCCGCCGCAGACCGTCGCGATCGACTACTCCGCGCCCAACGCGGCCAAGGAGATGCACGTCGGCCACCTGCGCACGACGATCGTGGGTGACGCGCTCGCCCGGGTCCACGAGCACCTGGGCAACAAGGTCATCCGGCAGAACCACCTCGGCGACTGGGGCACGCCGTTCGGCATGCTCATCGAGCATCTGCTCGACATCGGCGAGGAGACCGCCGTCGCCCAGCTGGAGGCCGGAGAGGGCAACGCCTACTACCAGGCGGCCCGCGCGAAGTTCGACACCGACCCCGAGTTCAACAGGCGCGCCCGCGCCCGGGTCGTCACCCTGCAGGCCGAGGAGCCCGAGACGATGCGCCTGTGGCGCATCTTCATGGACGCCACGGTCCGTTACTTCAACAAGGTCTACACCCAGCTCGGTGTGACGCTGACCGACGACGACATCGCCGGCGAGAGCATGTACAACCACGTGCTCGCCCAGGTCTGCGACGAGCTGCAGGAGCGTGGCATCGCCGTCCTCAGCGACGGCGCGCTCTGCGTCTTCCCGCCCGGCTACATCGGCCGCGAGGGCCAGCCGCTGCCCCTCATGATCCGCAAGAGCGACGGCGGGTACGGCTACGGCACCACCGACATGGCCACGATCCGCTACCGGGTCCAGGACCTCAAGGTCGACCGCATCCTCTACGTGATCGGCGCGACCCAGTCGCTGCACATGTCGATGGTGTTCGACTCGGCCAGGCTGGCGGGCTGGCTGCCCGACCACGTCAGGGCCGAGCACATCCAGATCGGCAGCGTGCTGGGCTCCGACGGCAAGATGTTCAAGACCAGGAGCGGGAAGTCCATCAAGCTCGTGGAGCTGCTCGACGAGGCCGAGACCAGGGCCGCCGAGGTGCTCAGGGAGAGCGACTACACCGACGCCGAGCGCACGGAGATCGCGCACGCCGTCGGCATGGGCGCGGTCAAGTACGCCGACCTGTCGGTCAGCCACGACAGCGAGTACGTCTTCGACTTCGACCGCATGCTCGCCCTGACCGGCAACACCGGCCCCTACCTGCAGTACGCCCAGGCCCGCATCCGCTCCATCTTCCGCAGGGGCGGGGTGACACCGGCCGAGGCGAACGGTCCGATCGTGCTCGGCCACCCGGCCGAGCGTGCCCTGGCGCTGCAGCTCCTCGGGTTCGGCGCGGTCGTCGAGGAGATGGCGGAGAACTCGGCACCGCACAAGCTGGCCTCCTACCTCTTCGACACCGCGAGCACCTTCACCACGTTCTTCGAGAACTGCCCGGTGCTGAAGGACGACGTCGACGCGGCCACCCGCACCTCGCGACTCGCCCTGTGCGCGCTGACCCTGAAGGTTCTGGAGACCGGCCTGAGCCTTCTCGGCGTCCCGGTGCCCGAGCGCATGTAACCTGTCCACCAGATGATCGTCTTTATTGGGAAAATGAAGGCGATCGTCTGGCAAAGTCATGTTCGGCGCGCCTCCCTGCGGGGATGTCCGAAGCGCAATACGCTGGCGCGGTCATCGGTCACAACTTCGGGGAGCTCTCTGCCTTGAGCACGGACCTGACCGCGAACTTGAGCACGGACACCGCGAATCCGAGCACGGACCTGGCCGCGGACCTGAGCACCGACCTGGTCACGACGTTGGACGCGGATCTGGCAGCGAGGGTTGACACGGAGCCGACCGCGGGCGTGGACACGGACCTGACCACCGAAACCTCACAGGTCACGAACTCACACACCGAAACCTCGCACACCGCGACCTCACACGCAGAAACCTCGCACACCGCGACCTCACACGCAGAAACCTCGCACACCGCGAGCGCACACGCAGAAACCTCGCAGGTCGCGAGCGCACACGCCGAGACAGAGCTGCGCCGCTGTGCCGACGCGCTCCTCACCGATCTGGCCGCCGGCACCGTCCCCACCGGGATGCCGGCGGACTTCGAAGACGTGTCCGATCGCTGGCTGGCTCCGGCCGTCGAGGCGCTCGTGCTGCTCCTGCGCGGCGAGGAGTCACTCGAACCCCTCGCCCGTGCCGCGCAGCGTGACGAGCAGCGGACCGCGCTCTTCCTCTGCCTCGCCCTCGCCGTGGCCGGCCAGGGCGACCGCATCCACGCCTCATGGCTCGGCACCGCCTTCGGAGAGCTGTCCCTGGACCGCCCGGTGACCCACGGCCAGCGGGCGCTCTGGCTCGCCGCCGCGCGCGGGGCGTACGGTCCGGCAGGCAAGATCTTCGTACTCCGCAAGCTCGACGCGGTGGCCGCCTCTCCCGCGTCCGAGCCCGACCGATGGCTGCGCGCGCTGATCCCCGACGAGCCCTCCACGGCCGTGTCACCTGCCCTGGCCGGTTTCGGGGAACTCGCCGAACTCCCCGAGCTGGCCGCCCCCGTACACGCCGCCGCCCGGCTGACCCACCTGCTCGATCGCTGCGCCGAGATCACCTCGGCCCGTGAGAGCAGGGGAGGCGACGGCACCGCCGCCGCCGCAGAGAAGCCCGATTCCGTGAGCGGTTCCGCGGCTCGGGCGAGCGGTGAGACACCCGACCGTACGGAGGGCGCGGCCGTCGGCCTGGGCGATCTCGCGTTCATCACCGCCACGCAGGCGGACCGTTCGGGCGAGGCGACCGTCGTGTGGAGCGAGGACGAGCCGCTGACCGTGCTCCGCCAGCTGACGGGTTCCGGCACCCCCGAGCGACCGATGAGACCGCTCACCGGCCACCTGCTCGGCGACCTGCGCCCCGGCTCCCACCCCTACCTGGCCGCGATCGCGCTGCACGTGGCCGCGCCCATCGTGCGGGCGGCGGGTGAGAGCCTCGCCGAGGCCACCCGTGCCGAGGCGCCCGAGTCGGTCACCATACCGATTCTCGGCCACCGCGTGACGCTCAGGCCCGAGGGCCCGGATCCCGAGTCGCTGGGCGCCGCCGAGGAACGGATCACCACCGAGGGAGCGCCGGCCCGCGGCCGTCCCTGGGCGGCCTACGCGCTGCTCGCCCTGGCCCCGGTGATCCTGGTGGTCGCGCTCGTCCTTCCCGTCCTCCCTCTCGCGCTGCTCGCGCCCCTGCCGGCTGTGGGAGGCGCCTACAGGTTGTGGCGCAGGCGGCAACGTGAGCGAGCGGACGCCGAATACGTCGTCACGCAGCTCGCCGAGCTCAGGGACCTCGCCCAGGGCGCGGTGTGGGCACTGCACGAGTACGCCCACGAGTCCGAGGGCCGGATCAAAACAGCGACCTCCGACCTGGCCGAACTCACCCGCCTGCTCCGCCGGGGCCCCCGAGCCGGCTGACCGGCCGTCGCCGACGTATCCCGTCCGCCGACACGGCCCTGTCGTGGGCGCGCATCGCTGGAGACATCACGGACCTGCGGGCCGGGGTGAACACGCTTCTCTCAGCCCTCTCAGCGCGACTTCGTCCTCGGTACGCGTTGTCCTCGGTACGCGTCGTTGGAGGCGTCACGGATCCGTGGGATGTGGTCGACACGCTTCTCGCCGCGCGGTGCCGCCGTGGGGGCGCATCGTCGGAGACATCACGGATCCGCGGAGCTCATCGACCTGCGGAGCGAGGTGGACCTGCTGCTCGCCGCACGACCTCACCCTCGGTGCGCGGTCCCTCGCCGAGAGCGGCCTCGCACCCGTATCGGGTCCGATCGCGGACGATCACTCAGGACCCGTACCGGCAAGGCCGCTCCGGTGTCAGCCGTTGGTGATCTCCACCTCGGCGGGAGCCAGCAGGAAGACCTTCTCCGCGATCCTCTCGATGCGCCCCTCGCAGCCATACGCCAGCCCCGCGACGAAGTCGACCATGCGAGTGGCCTCGGCGGTGCTCATCCCGCTGACATCCATGATGACGGTCTGACCATCACGGAAGTGCTGGCCGATGACCGGTGCGTCGTTGTACTTCATCGGCGTCAGCATCACGATCCGCGAGGGCTCGTTCATCGCGCGCCAGCGCTTGGCCGCACGCTCCGAGGCGGACTGCCAGTCTTCCTCTTCGCCCTCGACCTCGTCCTCGTAGTCATAGGACTCGTCATAATGCTCGGCCCCGCCCAGGCCAAGGTAGCTCGCCACCTTGCGCACTGCCCCCATCGGCTCGTCCTTTCGCCAGGACCACGCCGTACCCGGCCTGTCCCTACACCTTGGACGGTAACCGACGACGAGAAGTTCGCCATGCGACACGCCCAGCGCTTATTTCCACTTTGTACGGCTACCGCACTGGTTTGCCTGATCCCCGACTTTGCCTGATCTCCTGACCCAACTTCAACCGATATCTTCGGCGCCGCTAGCATCGCGTCATGCTCGTCTACACGGTCGATTCGTTTACCGATGAATTTTTCAAGGGTAACCCCGCCGGGGTCTGCGTACTCGGCAATCCGGCCCCCGACGCCTGGATGCAGTCCGTAGCGGCGGAGATGAGGCACTCCGAGACAGCCTTCCTGCTCGGAGCGGGGGACGGCGGACCGTACCCGCTCCGTTGGTTCACGCCGGTGACCGAGGTGGCCCTGTGCGGGCATGCGACCTTGGCCGCGGCGCATGTGCTGTATTCCACAGGAACGGTCCCAGAAACCCTCGAATTCTCAACGAAGAGCGGAATCCTGTCCGCGACCAGGGATAAATACGGTTTAATCAGCATGGATTTCCCGGCAAAAGTACTCCAAGCGATGAACCCTCCGGAGGGGCTGATCGATGCTCTCGGAGTTAAACCTGTTTGGACAGGAAAAAATGTTTGGGATTATCTCGTGGAGGTCGAGTCCGAGGAGGCCGTACTCGCCACCGCCCCTGACTTCCGGGCTCTGGAGGCCGTCGACGCGCGGGGAGTCATCGTGACGGCTCGAGCCTCGCGCGCCGGCGCCGACTACGTGTCCCGATTCTTCGCTCCCAGGGTCGGAGTCCCCGAGGATCCGGTGACAGGCTCCGCCCACTGTGCGCTCGCGCCGTACTGGTCGGCCAAGCTCGGTTCCGAAAGGCTGGTGGGTGCCCAGCTGTCACAGCGCGGAGGCGTGATCCGCACGGCTGTACGGGGCGACCGGGTCGAACTCGCGGGAAACGCGGTGACCGTCCTTTCCGGCGAGCTCCACGTCTAGGGTCAGGACCGGAGAGGCCCGGGAAAGACGCGAAAAAAGGAGGCCCGGAAAGCACGAAAGCCCCCACCAAAGGTGGGGGCCTACGTGAAACGATTGTCCGGCGGTGACCTACTCTCCCACACCGTCCCCGGTGCAGTACCATCGGCGCTGAAGAGCTTAACTTCCGGGTTCGGAATGTAACCGGGTGTTTCCCCTTCGCCATAACCGCCGTAACCCTATGAAACACACAAACCAATGTTTGTTGTCTCAGAATTGCGTAGTGGACGCGAGCAAGACATGCAAGCATGTTGCTTTGTGGTCAAGTCCTCGGCCTATTAGTACTGGTCAGCTCCACACATTACTGCGCTTCCACTTCCAGCCTATCAACCCGGTCGTCTACCGGGAGCCTTACCCACTCTCATGGTGGGAGACCTCATCTCAAGGCGAGCTTCCCGCTTAGATGCTTTCAGCGGTTATCCCTTCCGAACGTAGCCAACCAGCCGTGCTCCTGGCGGAACAACTGGCACACCAGAGGTTCGTCCGTCCCGGTCCTCTCGTACTAGGGACAGCTCCTTTCAAGTCTCCTGCGCGCGCAGCGGATAGGGACCGAACTGTCTCGCGACGTTCTAAACCCAGCTCGCGTACCGCTTTAATGGGCGAACAGCCCAACCCTTGGGACCTACTCCAGCCCCAGGATGCGACGAGCCGACATCGAGGTGCCAAACCATCCCGTCGATATGGACTCTTGGGGAAGATCAGCCTGTTATCCCCGGGGTACCTTTTAGCCGTTGAGCGACGGCGCTTCCACATGCCACCGCCGGATCACTAGTCCCAGCTTTCGCTCCTGCTCGACCCGTCGGTCTCACAGTCAAGCTCCCTTGTGCACTTACACTCGACACCTGATTGCCAACCAGGCTGAGGGAACCTTTGGGCGCCTCCGTTACTCTTTAGGAGGCAACCGCCCCAGTTAAACTACCCACCAGACACTGTCCCTGATCCGGATCACGGACCGAAGTTAGACGTTCAAAACGACCAGAGTGGTATTTCACCAATGACTCCACCACCACTAGCGTGATAGCTTCACCGTCTCCCACCTATCCTACACAAGACGTTCCAAACGCCAATGTCAAGCTATAGTGAAGGTCCCGGGGTCTTTCCGTCCTGCTGCGCGTAACGAGCATCTTTACTCGTAGTGCAATTTCGCCGGGTCTGCGGTTGAGACAGCGGGGAAGTCGTTACGCCATTCGTGCAGGTCGGAACTTACCCGACAAGGAATTTCGCTACCTTAGGATGGTTATAGTTACCACCGCCGTTTACTGGCGCTTAAGTTCTCAGCTTCGCACACCAAAGTGCACTAACCGGTCCCCTTAACGTTCCAGCACCGGGCAGGCGTCAGTCCGTATACATCGTCTTACGACTTCGCACGGACCTGTGTTTTTAGTAAACAGTCGCTTCCCCCTGGCCTCTGCGACCCCCACCAGCTCAGAGCGCGAAGCTCATCACCAGCGAAGGCCCCCCTTCTCCCGAAGTTACGGGGGCAATTTGCCGAGTTCCTTAACCACAGTTCACCCGATCGCCTTAGTATTCTCTACCTGACCACCTGAGTCGGTTTAGGGTACGGGCCGCCACGACACTCACTAGAGGCTTTTCTCGGCAGCATAGGATCACCCACTTCGCCACAATCGGCTCGGCATCACATCTCAGACTTAATGCGCTGCGGATTTGCCTACAACGCGTCCTACATGCTTACCCCAGGACTACCATCGCCTGGGCTGGGCTACCTTCCTGCGTCACCCCATCGCTTACCTACTACCAGTTCAGGCCAGGCGTTCACCCTCACCCCAAGCCCGAAGGCTCAAGGGGGTTAAGGACCCTTAGTATCACTGGATTCAGTATTGGCGCATCGTAGCGGGTACGGGAATATCAACCCGTTGTCCATCGACTACGCCTGTCGGCCTCGCCTTAGGTCCCGACTTACCCTGGGCGGATTAGCCTGCCCCAGGAACCCTTGGTCATCCGGCGCAGAAGTTTCTCACTTCTGATTCGCTACTCATGCCTGCATTCTCACTCGCACAGCCTCCACAGCTGGATCACTCCGCTGCTTCCCCGGCCGCACGACGCTCCCCTACCCATCCACACACCTAAACCACAAAGGCTCGGTACATGTGTGAATGCCACGACTTCGGCGGTGTACTTGAGCCCCGCTACATTGTCGGCGCAGAATCACTTGACCAGTGAGCTATTACGCACTCTTTCAAGGGTGGCTGCTTCTAAGCCAACCTCCTGGTTGTCACTGCGACTCCACATCCTTTCCCACTTAGCACACGCTTAGGGGCCTTAGTCGGTGGTCTGGGCTGTTTCCCTCTCGACTACGGAGCTTATCCCCCGCAGTCTCACTGCTACGCTCTCACTTACCGGCATTCGGAGTTTGGCTGACGTCAGTAACCTTGTCGGGCCCATTAGCCATCCAGTGCTCTACCTCCGGCAAGAAACACGTAACGCTGCACCTAAATGCATTTCGGGGAGAACCAGCTATCACGGAGTTTGATTGGCCTTTCACCCCTAAACACAGGTCATCCCCCAGGTTTTCAACCCTGGTGGGTTCGGTCCTCCACGCGGTCTTACCCGCGCTTCAACCTGCCCATGCCTAGATCACTCCGCTTCGGGTCTACAGCATGCGACTCAAACGCCCTATTCAGACTCGCTTTCGCTACGGCTCCCCCACACGGGTTAACCTCGCCACACACCATAACTCGCAGGCTCATTCTTCAAAAGGCACGCAGTCACATCACAAACAAGGCGAACCTCGTTTACGCTCCTACGGCTTGTAGGCACACGGTTTCAGGTACTATTTCACGACCCCTCACCGGGGCGCTTTTCACCTTTCCCTCACGGTACTTGTTCACTATCGGTCATCAGGGAGTATTTAGGCTTACCAGGTGGTCCTGGCAGATTCACACAGGATTTCTCGGGCCCCGTGCTACTTGGGATCCCCTCAAACAGTCCAACCAATTTCGCCTACCCGACTCTCACGGTCTACGGCGCAACTTCCCAGAAGCTTCGACTATCGGAAGGATTTCTAACTGTCTGGAGAAACGGCAGCTCCTCCCAGAGGGTCCCACAACCCCGCAAACGCAACGCCTGCCGGCTATCACACGCCTACGGTTTAGCCTGATCCGCTTTCGCTCACCACTACTCACGGAATCACTATTTGTTTTCTCTTCCTACGGGTACTGAGATGTTTCACTTCCCCGCGTTACCACCAACCGCCCTATACATTCAGGCGGAGGCAACACCACATGACTGGTGCTAGGTTTCCCCATTCGGACATCCCCGGATCAAAGTCTGGTTGGCGACTCCCCGGGGCTTAACGCAGCCTCCCACGTCCTTCATCGGCTCCTGATGCCAAGGCATCCACCGTGTGCCCTAAAAAACTTGGCCACAAAGATGCTCGCGTCCACTATGCAAATCTCAAACAACAAACAGCGACCAAACCCACCCCGCCACCAACACCCACCACCACACACAAAACATGCGCAGCTGTGAACTGGTCTGACAGGAGGTCGGCCCCGCACGAGGCAAAACAGACACCCACCCCGAACCCGGGGCAGGCACCAGGGCCACCACCAACCGGCAGCAGCCCCGAACATGGTCCGTTTCCTCAGGACCCAACAGTGTGTTCGAACCAGCCCAACCCCTGAAACCGTCGTTCCCACTCCCTCCGAAGAGGGCGGTACTAGCCGGCCAGCGACCAAGCCGATCCGAGTAGCCAGTGCTCCACTAATGAGCGTGTCACGCAGGGAACATTCGCCCCTGACCGCGACGTAGACCCATCCCACCCAGCCAAGCTGGACGGAAGTGAGCCGGTGCTCCTTAGAAAGGAGGTGATCCAGCCGCACCTTCCGGTACGGCTACCTTGTTACGACTTCGTCCCAATCGCCAGCCCCACCTTCGACCGCTCCCCCCAGACAAGCTGGTTGGGCCACGGGCTTCGGGTGTTGCCGACTTTCGTGACGTGACGGGCGGTGTGTACAAGGCCCGGGAACGTATTCACCGCAGCGTTGCTGATCTGCGATTACTAGCGACTCCGACTTCATGGGGTCGAGTTGCAGACCCCAATCCGAACTGAGACCGGCTTTTAGGGATTCGCTCCACCTTGCGGTATCGCAACCCTCTGTACCGGCCATTGTAGCATGTTTGCAGCCCAAGACATAAGGGGCATGATGACTTGACGTCATCCCCACCTTCCTCCGAGTTGACCCCGGCAGTCTCCAATGAGTCCCCACCACCCCCGAAGGAGCGTGCTGGCAACATTGAACAAGGGTTGCGCTCGTTGCGGGACTTAACCCAACATCTCACGACACGAGCTGACGACAGCCATGCACCACCTGTCACCCAGTCCGAAGAGGCACCCATCTCTGAGTGTTTCCGGGCGATGTCAAGCCTTGGTAAGGTTCTTCGCGTTGCGTCGAATTAAGCAACATGCTCCGCCGCTTGTGCGGCCCCCGTCAATTCCTTTGAGTTTTAGCCTTGCGGCCGTACTCCCCAGGCGGGGCGCTTAATGCGTTAGCTACGGCGCGGAAACCGTGGAAGGTCCCCACACCTAGCGCCCAACGTTTACAGCGTGGACTACCAGGGTATCTAATCCTGTTCGCTCCCCACGCTTTCGCTCCTCAGCGTCAGGTAAGGCCCAGAGAACCGCCTTCGCCACCGGTGTTCCTCCTGATATCTGCGCATTTCACCGCTACACCAGGAATTCCGTTCTCCCCTACCTACCTCTAGCCAGCCCGTATCGAATGCAGACCTGGAGTTAAGCCCCAAGCTTTCACACCCGACGTGACAAGCCACCTACGAGCTCTTTACGCCCAATAATTCCGGACAACGCTTGCGCCCTACGTATTACCGCGGCTGCTGGCACGTAGTTAGCCGGCGCTTCTTCTGCAGGTACACGTCAACTTCGTCCCTGCTGAAAGAGGTTTACAACCCGAAGGCCGTCATCCCCCACGCGGCGTCGCTGCGTCAGGCTTTCGCCCATTGCGCAATATTCCCCACTGCTGCCTCCCGTAGGAGTCTGGGCCGTGTCTCAGTCCCAGTGTGGCCGGTCGCCCTCTCAGGCCGGCTACCCGTCGTCGCCTTGGTAGGCCATTACCCCACCAACAAGCTGATAGGCCGCGAGTCCATCCCCAACCGAAAAACTTTCCACACACCAACGATGCCGTCATGTGTCATATCCGGTATTAGACCCAGTTTCCCGGGCTTATCCCAGAGTCAGGGGCAGGTTACTCACGTGTTACTCACCCGTTCGCCGCTCGAGTACCCCGAAGGGCCTTTCCGCTCGACTTGCATGTGTTAAGCACGCCGCCAGCGTTCGTCCTGAGCCAGGATCAAACTCTCCAAACAATGTCTGAACAGTCCTTACCCAGCTGAAAGCACCCACCACACATGGTGGATGTAATCAACCAAAGGAATCCATCCCCCACCCGAAAAGAGTGGTAGGACGGGGTTGTGCTTCATGCACTGGCTTTTAACACACTGTTGAGTTCTCAAGAAACGGACGCGTACACCATCACCCTGACCCGACCAACCGGCCGACCAGAACTCCGGGGCGTTCGTTTTTATTCTTTTCTGTTCTTTCGTTGTGCCTTTATTCTTTCAGGCCCGCTTTTTCGTGTCAAACCGGCTTGTTTTGATCCGGTTGATTCGATCTAGCTGGTCCTACTGGAATTCAGGCGACTCCGTTTCCAGAGCAACCCCTCAAACTTACCAGCCTCTGAGCGGCTCTGCGAACCGATCTTCGAGACCGTTGGTTTCAAAGGGATTACCGGCAAACACGACACAAGCCATACTGAAGTCACCGGAGTGATTGGAGTGGTTTGCGCCGGACCTTGCCGACATCAAAAGATTAGCAGCCCCCACGGACCGCTCGAGACGTAACGACGAACCCCGCGACCGTATTCCCCAGGCGGAGGAGCTGGGCGGAGGAGCCAGGGGGAACGACAGCCCCGCCCTGCGAGCCGAGCGAAACGACAGGAACCACCGGAGCGGCAGGGGCAGCGGGAACGACAGGGACGGCCGGCCAGGCAGGACAAGCCCGCTGAGCGGGTGGATCCGAACAGGCGTCGGCGGAAACATAGACTCGGCCAGGTGAGCAGCCAGACGCCGCCGACGGCGAAGAAGGTTCCCAGCGAGCGCGTGCACCACGGGGACACCGTGGTCGATGACTACGCGTGGCTGACGGTCAAGGACGACCCGGAGGTGGTCGCCTATCTGGAGGCGGAGAACGCCTACACGCAGGAGGCGACCACCCACCTCAAGCCCCTGCAGGAGACGCTGTTCCAGGAGATCAAGGGACGCACCCTGGAGACCGATCTCTCGGTCCCCACCCGCAAGGGCGGCTGGTGGTACTACTCGCGGACGGAGGAGGGCAAGCAGTACGGCATCCAGTGCCGGGTCGCGGCGGACGGCGAGACGCCGCCCGAACTGAAGGCCGGGGAGTCGCTTCCCGGTGAGGAGGTCCTGCTCGACGGCAACGAGCTCGCCGGAGACTCCGACTTCTTCTCGATCGGTACCAGCTCGGTCAGCCCCGACGGCACCCTGCTGGCCTACTCCACCAACTTCACCGGCGACGAGCGCTTCACCCTGCGGGTGAAGAACCTCACCACCGGCGAGACCCTCCCCGACGAGATTCCCGGCATCTTCTACGGCGGCGCCTGGTCCGCCGACGGCACGACGTTCTTCTACACCACGGTCGACGACGCCTGGCGGCCCAACCAGGTCCACCGGCACGCGATCGGGAGCCCGGCGGAGGACGACGTGCTCGTCCACGAGGAGTCCGACGAGCGGTTCTGGGTCGGCATCGGGCTCAGCCGCAGCGAGCGCTACCTGGTCCTCTCCGCCGGAAGCAAGATCACCAGCGAGGTGCGCCTCCTGGAGGCCGACAACCCCTCCGGTGAGTTCCGCGTCGCCAGGCCCCGGGAGATCGGCGTCGAGTACGGCGTCGACCACGCGGGCGACCACTTCCTGGTCCTGCACAACCGGAACGCGGAGAACTTCGAGCTGGCCACCGCGCCCCTCGACGACCCCGGCAGCTGGACGCCGCTCATCGAGCACCGCGCCGACACCCGGCTGCTCGACGTCGACGCCTTCGAGGGCCACACCGTCGTGCACTTCCGCAGGGACGGCCTCACCGGCATCCGCATCCTGCCCCGCGACGGGGAGGCGTACGAGATCCCCTTCCCCGAGCCGATCTACGACGTGGCCCCGTCGGGCAACCCGGAGTTCGTCACGGGACGGCTGCGGCTCGGCTACACCAGCATGATCACTCCGCCGTCGGTCTACGACTACGACCTGGGCGCGGGCGAGCTGGTCCTGCTGAAGCAGAAGGTCGTGCTGGGTGGCTACGACCCGGCCGACTACGAGCAGTTCCGCGAGTGGGCGACCGCCTCGGACGGCACCCGCGTCCCGATCTCGCTCGTGGCCAGGAAGGGCACGGAGCGGCCCGCCCCCACCGTGCTGTACGGCTACGGAAGCTACGAGATCTCGATCGACCCGTCGTTCTCCATCGCGAGGCTCAGCCTGCTCGACCGGGGCTTCGTCTTCGCCGTCGCGCACGTCAGGGGCGGCGGTGAGATGGGCCGCCGCTGGTACGAGAACGGCAAGTTCCAGCAGAAGAAGAACACGTTCACCGACTTCGTCGCCGCCGCCGAGCACCTCTCCGCCACGAACTGGTCCAGCGCGATCGTCGCCAGGGGCGGCTCCGCGGGCGGGCTGCTGATGGGCGCGGTCGCCAACCTCGCGCCGGAGACCTTCGCGGGCGTGGTGGCGGAGGTGCCGTTCGTGGACGCGCTGAACACGATCCTCGACCCGTCGCTGCCGCTGACCGTGATCGAATGGGACGAGTGGGGCGACCCGCTGCACAATCCCGAGGTGTACGCGTACATGAAGTCGTACACGCCCTACGAGAACGTGGACGGCCGGGTCTATCCGCCGATCCTGGCGATCACCAGCCTGAACGACACCAGGGTTTTCTACCACGAGCCCGCCAAATGGGTCGCGAAGCTTCGCGACGTCGCGAGCGGCGGGCCGTTCCTGCTCAAGACGGAGATGGGCGCCGGGCACGGCGGCCGTAGCGGCAGGTACGACTCCTGGCGCGAAGAGGCCTTCACCCTCTCCTGGATCCTCGACACGACGAAGGTGGCTCAGTGACGTATATCGCGGCGAACGACAGGTACGACGACCGGCAGCCGTACAACAGGGTCGGCAAGAGCGGGCTCAAGCTGCCCGCCGTCTCCCTGGGGCTCTGGCACAACTTCGGCGATGACAAGCCCTTCGAGGTCCAGCGGGACATCCTGCGGAGGGCCTTCGACCTGGGGGTGACCCACTTCGACCTGGCCAACAACTACGGCCCGCCGCCCGGGACCGCGGAGACCAACTTCGGGCGGCACTTCCGCCAGGACTTCGCCCCGTACCGCGACGAGCTGGTCATCTCCACCAAGGCGGGCTACGACATGTGGCCGGGCCCGTACGGCGAGTGGGGGTCGCGCAAGTACCTGCTGTCCAGCCTGGACCGGTCGCTGGAGCGGATGGGGATCGACTACGTCGACATCTTCTACAGCCACCGGTTCGACCCGGACACCCCGCTCGAGGAGACGATGGGCGCGCTGGACCACGCGGTCCGGTCGGGCAAGGCGCTGTACGCGGGCATCTCGTCCTACTCTCCCGAGCACACCAAGGAAGCCGCGCGGATCCTGCGGGAGATGGGCACGCCGCTGCTGATCCACCAGCCTTCGTACTCGATGCTGAACCGGTGGATCGAGGGCGGCCTGCTCGACGTCCTGGAGGAGGAGGGCGTGGGCTGCATCGCGTTCTCGCCGCTGGCGCAGGGCATGCTGACCGACCGCTACCTGAACGGGATCCCGGAGGGGTCGCGGGCCTCGCAGGGGCGCTTCCTCACCCCGGACATGCTCACCGACGAGACGATGCGGCACATCCGCACCCTGAACGAGATCGCGGGCCGGCGCGGCCAGTCGCTGGCGCAGATGGCGCTGGCATGGGCGCTGCGCGACAGGCGCGTCACCTCGGTGCTGATCGGCGCGAGCAGCGTCAAGCAGCTGGAGAACAGCCTCGCGGCGGTGGAGAAGCCGTCGTTCGACGCCGGGGAGCTGGAGGCAATCGACAAGGACGCGGTCGACGCGGGCATCAACATCTGGGCCACGTCCAGCGAGGCCTGACCTCACCCGCCCATCCGTACGGAGGCCGCCGGTCCAGATGACCGGCGGCCTCCGTCCGCGAAAAAGCCCGAGTGCTAGAGCGCCTCGTGCCGCTGCAGGTACGTGAACGAGGCCCAGCCCGGCAGGACCGGCAGCCAGAAGGTGAGCAGCCGGAACAGCAGCACGGCCGAGGGCGCCACCTCGGGTGGCACGCCCGCCAGGGTCAGACCGGCCGTGAGGGACAGCTCGACGGCGCCGAGCCCGCCGGGGGTGGGGGCGGCCGAGCCGATGGCGTTGCCCGCGAGGAAGACGATGGCGACGGCGGCGAAGCTGAGGGACTCGCCGAAGGCGCGAACGCAGGCGTCCAGGCAGACCACGAAGAACAGGGTGAGCAGCAGGGTGCCGCTGAAGCCCTCGACGATCTTCTTGGGCGACTGGAGGATGTCGAGCAGGCGCGGGATGACGCCGGAGAACAGCGAGCGGAGCCGCGCGATGATCATGCGGCGCAGGCGCGGCACGCTCACCGCGACCAGTATCACCACGGCCACGGCGAGCAGCGTGATCACGAGCGTGCGCGACGGGGTGAACGACGAGGCGGTGTTGGAACCGGTGATGTAGGCGAACAGCAGCAGCAGGGTGATGTGGAAGGCCAGCCCGATGAGCTGTGAGGCCCCCACGCTGGCCACCGCCTGCCCCGGGGGAATGCCACGTTTCTGCAGGTAGCGGGTATTGATCGCGACCCCGCTCACCGCGGCGGGCGCGACGAGCTTGACGAACGACCCGGCGAACTGGACGAGCACGGTACGGCCGAGGGGCAGTTTCTCCGGCACGAAGCCCATCAGCATGAGGGCGGCGGCGACATAGCTCAGCATCGCGGCGACCAGCGCCACCCCGGTCCAGCCCCACTTGGCCGACGTGATCATGTTGAGGTTGATCTGGGTCAGGTAGTAGACCAGGAAGTACGCGGCGAACGCGGTGCCGATGATGGTGATCAGGGTCCGGGGACGGAAGCGCTCCAGGCGCACCTCCTCGGCCTCGGCCCTCGGCTTGAGCTCGACGATCCGATCGCGGATCTCGGTGAGCAGCTCCTTGTCCTTGGTGAGCGCGGCCCTGGTCTCGCGGGTCAGCGCGATCCGCTGGAGCAGGGGGAGCGCGTCGGCGAGCACGCCGGACCCAGCCACGGCCGCGGCGGCGTCGACCGCCCGCTGGGCGCCGACGCGCAGGCTGAGGTAGGTGAGCAACTGGGCGATGTCGAGGCGGAGCAGCAGGTCGCCGGCGGCGATC
The DNA here is from genome assembly GCF_036227305.1 of Streptosporangium sp. NBC_01469. Classification (NCBI taxonomy): domain Bacteria; kingdom Bacillati; phylum Actinomycetota; class Actinomycetes; order Streptosporangiales; family Streptosporangiaceae; genus Streptosporangium; species Streptosporangium sp. NBC_01469. The sequence goes on from NZ_CP109465.1 coordinate 899,397, forward strand.
TCGCCGCTGCGGGCGTCCATCAGGATCACCCGGCCCTCGCCGTCGACGTGGATGCTGTCGCCGGTCAGCCGCCGGTGGGCGAGCCGCTGGACCTGCAGCAGCAGGACCTGCTCCCAGATCTGGGCGAGCAGGTTGTCGTCGATCTCCTTGTCGGGGATGTTGTCGAGCGCGCGGGTGGGGGTGTGCTCGTAGGCGAGCAGCGCGGCCTCGGTGCCGATCTCGCTGGTGCCGACGAGCCTGGGGGTGCTCGCTCCGGCCGCCTGCGCGGCGTACGCCATGAGGGCCTCGCGCTCCAGCTCGGCGCGGAGCGAGCGGATGGCCTTGCGGCGGGTCTCGGAGTTGAGGCGGATGCGCCGCCAGAGGCGGTAGAGCACCCCGGCGACCTGGCGGTCACGGTCGAGGACGGTGACGTCGAGGCGGCTGCCGTCCTTGAGGCCGACGGCGTAACGGCGGCTGCTCTGGTGGTCGTCGTCGAGCCTGCGGGCCCTGACGGGGACGAAGCCCAGCTTGCGGAGTGCCATGACGACCGCGCTGCCCGGAGGGCGGGTGTTGGGGCTGCCCACGCCGTACAGGGTGGCGTAGCCGACGGCCAGCCCGACCATGATGGAGACGACGATGCCGAGGATGGTCGCGGCGAGCCCGGCGAACAGGGCGACGGCGTTGAGCGCGACCGCGCTCCACAGGGCCGCCCGCCAGGTGGGGCGGCGGGATATTCGCACCGCGGTGACGTAGGCGATGATCGGGGTGAGCAGGGTGTTGACCGGCTCGACCCCGGCCCGTCCGCCGGTCAGCAGGACCCGCAGATCCTCGGGTCCCGTGTTGAGGATCCACTCGCCGAGCACGAAGGAGAACACCATCGCGGCGATGGCCGCGAAGAGCCCCTCGGCCACCCTGAGGCCGTCGCGGTGGAGCACCCGCTCGATGGCGAAGGCGACGGGCACGCCGAGCATGGCCGACGCGCTCAGCACCCCGGCCAGCCCGCTGAGCAGGAACGGCGCCCGGCTGGTGCCGTCGGCGACGTCGCCCTCCAGGCCGTTCAGGGTCTTCTTGGCGACGAGGGCGAGCAGGACCACGGCCGCGAGCGCGAGCAGGGTCGCCAGAAACCTCAGCAGGTCGGAGGGGCGGCGGATCCGCTGCGGGAGCAGCGGCTCGACGACGTGCACGGCGAGATCGTCGTCTGTCGCCGGCCGTGTGCCGTCGACGGACGCCGTTTCGTCCAGTTCCCCGATTTTCGTCACCGCCTGCGATTCTGCACGTTTCGCATTACAGGTGCGTCACCGATCTTCTCCTTCAGTGTCCACAATCAGAGTCATGCGTATCTCAGTTGCCTCCGACAGTCTTGACGGTGTGGCTTCCATCTTGGTCTCTGAAATCGAAAAACGAGGTCACACGGTGATACCTCACGGTGCCGTGGCCGACGAGCGGGCCGACTGGGCGTGGTGCTGCGCGCGTGCCGCCGGGGATGTGGCCTCGGGATCGGCCGATCAGGCGATCGTGTGCTGCTGGACCGGGACGGGCGCGTCGATCGCGGCGAACAAGGTGCCCGGCGTGCGGGCGGCGCTGTGCGCGGACGCGGCCACGGCGGACGGGGCACGTCGCTGGAACGACGCCAATGTGCTGGCGATCAGCCTCCGGTTGACCTCCGCCCCCCTGCTCGGGGAGATCCTGGACGCCTGGTTCGCGGGAAGCCCCAGCCTCGACGAGGAGGACCGGGCGAACATAGCGTACCTGTCGCAGATGGAGAATTGACCATTCTACCTGCGGAAACAATCAATTTGATGGGGGACGGACTGAAAGGCTGAACATCATGTTCCGTCACCCGCCCGTGTCCCGCCGAGCCACGTCCGAGGGGCGGGAAACCCCCTCCGGTTCCCCCGGGAAGTTGATGGCCGCGATCACCGTGGTCTCGGTCATGTCCCTGGCCTCGGTGTCCGCCGCGTCCACCGTCCCGGCCGGCGCGGCGCCGATTCCGGGAGGCGGCGGCTCCGAACCGGCCGCGGTTTCCATCGTTCCGGCCGGCGTGACACCAACTCCCGGGCGCGGCTCCGAACCTGCCGCGGCGTCCGTCGTTCCGGCCGGCGTGGCGCCGACTCCCGGGGGCGGCGGCTCCGAACCACCGCCCGAGAGTCCTCTGCCGCCGGGCGCGAAGACGTTCGGGTCGTCGGTCAAGCTCGCGGCCCTCAAGCGGCACCTGGGCATGCTCCAGGCCATCGCCGATGCCAACGGCGGCAACCGGGCGGCGGCCGCACCGGGCTACGACGCCTCGTTGGCCTACGTCGCGGGCAAACTCCGCGCCGCCGGATACCGGGTCACCTCGCAGGAGTTCAAGATCTCCTTCTTCCGCGAGACCGCTCCCCCCGTGCTGGAGCGGAAACGGCCCTCGGTCAAGACGTACAGGCCCGGTACCGACTTCAGGACCATGACGTACTCCGGCTCGGGGAAGGTGACGGCCCCGGTGCAGGGGGTCGACCTGGTCCCGCCGTCGGCGGGGGCGCCGGAATCCACCTCGGGGTGTGAGGCGAGCGACTTCTCCACCTTCGTCCGGGGCAACATCGCGCTGATCCAGCGCGGCGCCTGCAGCTTCCAGACCAAGGCGGAACAGGCCGAGACCGCCGGCGCGTCCGGTGTGATCATCTTCAACGACGGCCGGGTGGTCCAGGGAGCCGCCGACCGCAAGGGCCTGCTCGGCGGCTCGCTCAACACCTCCGCCGTGCACATCCCGGTCGTCGGCACCGACTTCGCGACCGGTGAGGAGCTGGCGGCGGCGGGAACGACGGCGACGCTCGCCGTGGACGCCGAGAACGTTCCCGACCGCAGGACGCGCAACCTCATCGCCGAGAGCCCCTGGGGTGACCCGGACAGGGTCGTCATGCTCGGCGCCCATCTGGACAGCGTCGTGGCGGGCCCCGGCATCAACGACAACGGCTCGGGTACCGCGGGCATCCTGGAGACGGCGCTGGCTGCGAAGTCGCTGCGGACGAAGAACAGGCTGCGCTTCGCCTTCTGGGGCGGCGAGGAGCTGGGCCTGCTCGGTTCGAAGTACTACGTGGCCGCCCTGCCCCCCGCGGAGCGGGCGAAGATCAAGGTTTACCTGAACTTCGACATGATCGCCTCACCGAACCACGTTTTCGGGATCTACGACGGCGACTCGTCCGGCACGGCCGTCGGCGCGACTCCGCCCGCCGGATCGGGCCAGATCGAGAAACTCTTCCAGGCGTACTTCACGGCGGTGGGCGAGCCGTACCAGGACGCCGAGTTCAGCGGCCGGTCCGACTACGGCCCCTTCATCGCGATCGGCATCCCCTCGGGCGGGCTGTTCACCGGCGCGGAGAGCATCAAGACCGCCGACGAGGCCCAGAAGTTCGGCGGCACCGCCGGGGTCGCGTACGACAAGTGCTACCACCAGGCGTGCGACACCACCGCCAACATCAACGACAGGGCGCTGGAGGTGAACGGCGGCGCGATCGCGACGGCGGCGTTCGTCTACGCGTACGCCGACAACCTTCCCAGGGATTCCAACAGCCCCGGGGATCCCGGAGGGCCCGAGGGGCCGGGCAAGGGCGCGGTCACCCCCGGTAAGGCGGGAACCGGCGCGGGCGGCCTGGAACCCGGCCACGGCCACGAGCACGAGCACGGCGGCCTGCTCGGGTGAACGGCCGCCGCGCCGCGTACGGTCCGGGTGAGGGCCGGGCGCGCGGGGCGGGAAAGGGGAACGCGCGTGCGCCCCGGCCAGGGGGCGCGGCTACAGTCGGGGCATGTCGTCAGGCGAATTGCGAGTGCTGGGGGCGTGCCCGCTGGACTGCCCCGACACCTGCTCCTGGGTGGTGACCGTCCAGGACGGCGATGCCGTCAAGATGCGCGGCAACCCGGACCATCCGTACACCCGGGGCGCGCTCTGCGTGAAGGTCAACCGCTACCTGGAGCACACCCGGGCGGCCGATCGCATCCTGCACCCGATGCGGCGGGTCGGCCCGAAGGGGTCCGGCCGGTTCGAGCGGATCAGCTGGGACGAGGCCCTGGAGGAGATCTCCGTACGGCTGCGGGACATCGTCGACGAGCACGGCGGCGAGGCGATCTGGCCCTACCTGGGCACCGGCACGCTGGGATACGTCCAGGGGGCGGAGGGGATCGCCGGGAGGCGGTTCTGGAACGTCCTGGGGGCGTCGAGTCACTTCCTGAACATCTGCTCCTCGGCCGGGAACTCCGGGCTGCGGCAGATCTACGGCACGCCGGGCGGCATGGATCCGGAGACGTTCGCCCTGTCCAGGCTCATCCTGCTGTGGGGGACGAACACGCTGACGACCGGGCACCACCTGTGGAGGTTCGTCCAGGACGCCCGCGCGGCCGGGGCGCACGTGGTGGCGATCGACCCGATCCGCACCCGCACCGCCGAGCAGGCCGACGAGCACCTGCCGATCCGGCCGGGCACCGACGCGGCCCTCGCCCTGGGGCTGATGAACGTCGTCCTCGCCGAGGGCGCCGAGGACCGCGACTACCTGGAGAACCACACGAGCGGCTGGGAGAACCTCCGCGAGGAGATCCTGCGCCATCCTCCGGCGCGCGTGGCGGAGATCACCGGGCTGCCCGAGGACGACATCCGGGCCCTGGGGACGCGTCTGGCGCGTACGCGGCCCACCGGCATCCGGGCCACCATGGGCATGCAGCGGCACGCGGGCGGCGGCACCGCGATGCGCACGATCGCCGCCATCCCCGGCGTGACCGGCGACTGGCGCCACCCGGGCGGCGGGATCGCGTACTCCACCAGCGGGCACGTCCACCTGAACATCGACACCCGCGACGACCTGCTCCCCGGCCCTGTCCGCACGCTCACCATGACCCGGCTCGCCGACGAGCTGGACGAGTCGGTCAAGTGCCTGTGGGTGTACGCGGCCAACCCGATGGGCTCCACCTCCGGCCAGAACCGGGTCCGCGAGCGGCTGCTGCGCGAGGACCTGTTCACCGTCGTGATGGAGCAGTTCCCGACCGACACCGTCGACTACGCCGACATCGTCCTTCCCGCCACCATGCAGATCGAGCACGCCGACCTGCACGCGGGGTACGGGCACATGTACCTGCTGTGGAACGAGCCCGCCGTCGAGCCACCGGGCGAGTGCCTGTCCACCACCGAGACGTTCCGCCGCCTGGCGCGGCACATGGGGCTCACCGAGCCGTCCCTGTACGACTCCGACCTGGAGCTGGCCGAACAGCTGCTCACCTCGGGTCATCCCTCCCTGGAGGGGATCACGCTCGACCGGCTGCGCAAGGAGGGCTGGGTCCGCCTCAGCGTCCCCCAGCCGTTCGTGCCGTTCACCGACGGCTTCCCGACGCCCTCGGGCCGGATGGAGTTCGGCTCGGGACCGGCCTACGTCCCGTCGCACACGGCCTCGGCCGCGCCGGGGCCGTACCCGCTGGCGCTCATCACGCCTGCCTCCCACACCTTCCTCAACACCACCTTCGGCAACAACCCCGAGTTGCTGAAGCGCTCGAAGGGCCCGCGGATCCTGGTCAACCCCGAGGACGCCTCGCGGAGGGGGCTGAGCGAGGGACAGCGGGCCCGGGTGTTCAACGACGACGGCGAGTTCGAGGCCGTGGTGGAGATCAGCGAGAAGGTACGGCCCGGCGTGGTCGCGTCCACCAAGGGACACTGGCGCAAGCTCAGCCCGGGGGGCGCGACGGCGAACGCCGTGGTGGCCGCCCGAGACGCCGACATGGGCCGGGGCGCCGTCTACCACGACAACCTCGTCGAACTCGCCCCGCGCGCCACCGAATGACCGTCAGCCCCATCGAACCCGTCGAATCCACCGGACCCGGCGCACCTGCCGCACCTATCGCATTCGTCGGATCCACCGGACCCGACGAACCTGTCGCCCCCGGCGGGTACGCCGCACCTGGCGAACCTGTCGCGTTCGGCGGCCCCGGAAGAGCGAAGCCGCTAAACCCTCCGGCCGCGCCCCTCCCCGGTGAGCACCCCGGCCACGTCGGCGGGCGTGAAACCCGGCCCCTTGGCGGCCTTGCCGTTCTCGGTGCCGGACTTCGTCATGTTGGCCCTGTGCACCTCGGCGAGCACCCGGTCCAGGTCGATCCCGTACGTCAGGGCGGTGCCGTACGCGACGTAGACCACGTCGGCCAGTTCGTGCGCGACACCGGCCAGATCGCCCGCCTCGGCGGCCTGCGCCACCTCGGCCACCTCCTCGTCGAGGAACCTCTGCCGCAGGCGGGCCAGCTCCACGGGAGGCAGGCCGGGGGCGTCGGAGAGGGGAAGCCCGATCTTCTCGTGAAACTCTCGAACCAGGCGCGCCGGTGATCCATCCATGCACGTCACCCTAGAACGACCCCGGGGACAATCAGGGTTGCTCCCCGATGTGGGCAAGGGGGTGTGGGAGGCACTCTGGTGGCATGAACGACGAACTGACTCGACGTGACGAGATGTCCCTCGCCGGAGCGGCGCTGCGCGGTGCTCCCTGGAAGGCCGCGGCGGTGACCGGCGGCGCGGTGGCGGCCACCAGCCTGGGGCTGGGCCTGCTCTCCGGGAGCCTGGATCTTGCGTGGGCGATGATGGTCGGTATCGGCCTGTTCTCGCTCGTCGCGGCCATCGGCTCGATCAGCAAGCCCGCCGTCGGCGACCGGGTGACCCGGCAGGCCCGGCTCTGGGCGCTGCGCCACCCCTGGAGGTTCTCCCTCTATCCCGCTCTCGGCTCCGCGATCCTGCTGTATCCGGTGCAGCTCGTCCTCGACGGCGAGGGCGTCTTCGGGGCGGCGCTGGACGCGCTCCAGGGGGGTGTCGTGGTCTACCTGATCACGGCGATCGTGGCCCTCACCCTCAAGGGACGCGGCCAGACCTCGCTTCCCGGTGGCCACTGAACCTCGCGGTCCGGTGGCCGCCAAGCCTCGCGGCCCGGCCGTCCAGGCCACCGGTGACCGGCCGGTCTCGCGCGGCCGGCCGGTCCCACGCGATCGCCCGGCCTCGCGGCCCGGCCGAGCCCTCTGGCGTAACCGGGCCCATCGGCGTGAACGGGCCGAGGCCGTCCGGGGACGCTAGACCCGCTCGTACTCGGCGCGGCAGACGCAGAACTCGTTGCCCTCGGGGTCGAGCATCGTGACCCAGCCGCTGCCGTCGGGGTTGCGGTGGTCCCCGGAGATCGTGGCGCCGAGTTCGGCGAGGCGTTCGACCTCCTCCTCGCGGGTGGTGCCCGCCGAGCCGGTGAGGTCCAGGTGGACACGGTTCTTGACCGCCTTGTCCTCGGGGACCCTGATGAACAGCAGGTCGACCCGGCCGCCCTGGAGAAGGACCTCGTCGTCGTTCTTCTCCGTGTCCGGGTGGAGCTCCCCGCCGCCGGCGTCGCGCCAGAAGGTCGCCAGCTCGTACGGCCGGGCGCAGTCGAAGGTCACACAGTGAACGTCAATCATGCCCCCACCCAACCCGACACCACCAAAGCCGTCAAGCTGGTTTCGGGCGAGCCGATTCAGAATCCGCGGGTCACGCTACTGGACACGCCCGCACGGCCGCCCTCAGAGGGCGCCGAAACATCCGGACGCGCGACCCTCAGCCGAAACCTCCGGGCGCGCGCGACCCGCAGAGGGCGCCGAAGCGTCCGGGCGCGGTCAGTGGCCGCCGCCGGCGAAGTTGAGCCCGACGACGCCCGCGACGATGAGCAGGATCGAGGCGATCTTGAGGGCCGACGCGTCCTCGCCGAGGGCGACGATGCCCAGCGCGGCGGTGCCGACGGCTCCGATGCCCGTCCAGACTGCGTAGGCCGTACCGACCTCCAGGGTCTTCAGGCCGATGGCGAGCAGGCCGAAACTGAGCACGCCGAAGACGATGAAACCGACGCTCGGCAGCGGCACGGAGAACCCGTCGCTCAGCTTGAGCGAGTACGCCATCGCGACTTCGAACAGGCCGGCGACCACGATGAAAACCCAGGGCATGACAGCTCCTCCTTGATCAGGAGCGTCGTCTTTGCCTACCGGGTACGGCGCGTCTCGTCCGGAAACGCTCTTTTTGAGCGTTCTCCCGGTGGAACGTAGCCGGATCTCACTTTGATTCCCACCAGATGGTGAACCACCGGTCGCGGGGCACCGGCCACATGTCCAGCTCGACCACCGCCGCGATGACCTCGTCGGCCCGCTCCCGCCCGAGGCAGAGCCTCCGGCAGGCGCTCTCGGCGAGGTCCTCGAGCCGGGTGAAGCGGGGCAGCGGGGCCACCCGCCACTCGTGGCGGACCTCGTGGCCGAGCCCCTCCGCGACGGCGATCACATCGTGGGCCGTGGGTCTCCGCGGGCGGGTGATGCCGTGGAAGTGCTGCCACAGGGGGTTGAGCCAGCTCATCGGGTGTCGGCCGGTAAGTTCCAGGACGACCCGGGTGCGGGCGTGACGGGTGAGCTCGGTGAGGAACCCCGACAGTTCGGGCACGTCGTAGACGACGTGGGCGGAGACCGCGACGTCCGCGACCGGTGTCCGGTCCGCGACGTCGGGCCAGCGGCCGTCGACGATCCGGGTGGGAACGCCGAGCGCCGCCGCCCGGGAGGCCAACTCGGCGAGCATGGCGCCGGAGGCGTCGACCGCGATCAGCTCCCCCAGGGCCCGGCCCAGCGGCAGGGAGGCCGCCCCGGTCCCGGCGCCGACGTCCAGCACGCTCCCGCCGGGTGGGAGCGCCTCGGCGATCCGCGCCAGGGTCGGCCCCTCGGGAACCGCGAGGGCGAGATCGGTGCGCTCGGCGAACCGCGCCGGGGAGTGGCCCCAGGGACTGACCGGTGCCCTGGCCGCGATCTCCTCGGGAATGGCCCACATCCCGAGGTCGGCCCGCCACTGCTCGTCCATGTGGAAAGCCTAGAAGAGCTTCCCCCGCCCGTCGATCGGCCCCCTGAGGCACCTCCGGGCAGCGTGACGAACGTCCCAGTCGGGGTTGTTTTTTAGGGGTTACTCGCGGGTAGCATTACAGGTAACGTTACTGGCGAGTATGGACAGTCCCGGACCCCCGGTTTCAAGGAGCAGACCCCATGGGCCACTACAAGAGCAATGTCCGTGACCTGGAGTTCAACCTCTTCGAGGTCTTCGGGCGCCGGGACATCCTGGGTACCGGCCTTTACGCCGATCTGGACGAGGACGTCGTGCGAAGCGTCCTGGAGGAGGTCAACCGGCTCGCCACGGGCGTGCTCGCCGACTCCTTCGAGGAGGGCGACCGCACCCCGCCGGTGTTCGACCCCGCCACCTCGACGGTGACGATGCCGGAGGGCTTCAAGAGGTCCTTCGCCGCCTACCGTGACGCGGGCTGGACCAACCTCGGCCTTCCCGCCGAGATGGGCGGCCCCGGCCTGCCGAGCAGCGTGAGCTGGGCCCTGGCCGAGCTGGTGCTCGGCTCCAACCCGGCCGTGTGGATGTACTCCAGCGGCCCGGCCTTCGCCTACATCCTCCACACGATCGGCACCGAGGACCAGCAGCGCTTCGCCGAGCTGGCCATCGAGAACCAGTGGGGCGCCACCATGGTGCTCACCGAGCCGGACGCCGGCTCCGACGTGGGCGCCGGCCGCGCGAAGGCCGTACGGCAGGACGACGGCACCTGGCACATCGAGGGCGTGAAGCGCTTCATCACCAGCGCCGAGCACGACCTGTCCGACAACATCTTCCACCTGGTGCTGGCCCGCCCCGAGGGGCACGGCGTCGGCACCAAGGGCCTGTCGATGTTCCTGGTCTCGAAGTACCACGTGGACCTGGACACCGGCGAGCTCGGCGAGCGCAACGGCGTCCTCGTCACCAACGTCGAGAAGAAGATGGGCCTCAAGGTCTCCACGACCTGCGAGGTCACCTTCGGCGGCGAGCGCCCGGCCGTGGGCACGCTGATCGGCGAGGTGCACGAGGGCATCAAGCAGATGTTCATGATCATCGAGCACGCCCGGATGATGGTCGGCTCGAAGGCGATCGCCACGCTCTCCACCGGCTACCTCAACGCCCTCGCCTACGCCAAGGAGCGGGTGCAGGGCGCCGACCTCACCCAGATGGCCGACAAGTCGGCCCCGCGCGTGACGATCACCCACCACCCGGACGTGCGCCGGGAGCTGATGCTCCAGAAGTCGTACGCCGAGGGCATGCGGGCCCTGGTCATGCTCACCGCCACCTACCAGGACGACGTGCTGATCGCCGAGCACGAGGGCCGCAGGAACGAGCACGCCGAGGCGATGAACGACCTGCTGCTGCCGCTGGTCAAGGGCGTCGGCTCCGAGCGCTCGTACGAGCTGCTGGCCCGCTCGCTGCAGATCCTGGGCGGGTCCGGCTACCTGCAGGACTACCCGATCGAGCAGTACATCAGGGACGCGAAGATCGACTCCCTCTACGAGGGCACCACCGCGATCCAGGGCCTGGACCTGTTCTTCCGCAAGGTCCTGCGCAACCAGGGGGCCGCCCTCGGCTCGCTGTACGGCGACGTGAAGGCCTTCGCCGCCTCCGAGGCGGGCAACGGGCGGCTGAAGGAGGGGCGCAAGCTCCTCGGTGAGGCCGCGGACGAGGTCAAGGCCATGGCCGACACCATGGCGGGCTGGGCGATCGGCTCGCTGGAGACCCCGCAGGAGGTCTACAAGGTCGGCCTCAACACCACCCGGTTCCTGCTCGCCCTGGGCGACGTGGTGATCGGCTGGCTGCTGCTGCGCCAGGCCGAGGTGGCCCTGGCCGCGCTGGGCTCGGCCACCGAGGGGAGCGACCACGCCTTCTACACCGGCAAGGTCTCCGCGGCCGCGTTCTTCGCCCAGACCGTCCTGCCCCGCGTCGCCGCCGAGCGCCGTACGCTCGACGCCACCGACCAGGACCTGATGGAACTGCCCGAAGAGGCGTTCTGACCCGATCTGACCCGATCTGACCCGGCCGTTTCAGGCCGGTTCAGGCCCGAGGACCACCTGCTCCCGCGGCAGGCACGATGAGGGACCGGCCCCGTTCTCACGGGGCCGGTCCCTCATCCGTTCCCCGGCCTCTCATCTTGCGCCGCGACCTCCCGGACGGCCCCGGCGGGCCGGGCCACCGGCCCATCCCGCCTCGCCCCGGGTCCGGCCGGGGAGGGGGCCTTAGGAAGGGCGAAGAAGGATGGATCACCGCAAAGTCATTGACATCGGCCTCCTGTTATTCTCATACTGAGATTGTCTCAATCTGAGAAGGACATGTGATGGATGAATCCGAGTTCCTGGCCGGCTACGACCCTCGGGCATACCCGGCGGTCGCGGTGACGGTCGACGTGGTGGCGCTGACCATTCGCGGGGGCGGGTTGCGCGTTCTGCTGATCAGGCGGGCCGAGCAACCCCATGCGGGGCTGTGGGCGCTGCCCGGGGGGTTCATCCGGCCGGGAGAGGATCTGCCGCAGGCCGCGGCGCGGGAGCTGGCCGAGGAGACGGGGCTGGCTGGGCCGTCAGGCCGACTCCACATCGAGCAGCTCGCCAGTTACGGGGCGCCCGAGCGTGATCCGCGGATGAGGATCGTGTCGGTCTCCTACCTGGCGTTCGCCCCCGATCTGCCCGATCCCCGGGCGGGTTCGGACGCGGCCGACGCCTCCTGGCACCCGGTCGACAAGCTGCCGGAGCTCGCGTTCGACCACGACCGCATCCTGGCGTACGGGCTGGAGCGGGCGCGCGGCAAGCTGGAGTACACCCCGCTGGCCACCGCGTTCGCCGGCGAGAGGTTCACGATCTCCGAGCTGCGCGGCGTCTACGAGACGGTCTGGGGTGTGTCACTGCACGCGGGCAACTTCCACCGCAAGATCCTGTCGGTGCCCGGTTTCGTGGAGAGCACCGGCGAGACCACCGAGAGCGGCGGGGCCAGGGGCGGGCCGCGCGCCAAGCTCTACCGGGCCGGCGACGCCCGGCTCCTGCACCCCGCCCTGTTGCGGCCCGCCAGGGAGGAGCAGATCAGATGACCACGGCCGAGGCGATCGCGCTGGTGACCGCCGCCCGCACGCCCGACGACCTGTTCGGCGGGGACTCCCCCCACCGGGCGTACCGGAGGCTGGCGAGGCTGCTCCACCCCGACCTCGCGCCGGGAGCGGAGGCCGCCGAGGCGTTCTCCCGGCTGGCGAGGCTGTGGGCGGCCCGCGACGGGGCCCCGGCGGGAGCCTCGGAGCGGGCCAAGGAGACGGTGATCACCACCAGGCGGGGCACCTACCGGATCGGGGGCGTCTTCCGGCGGGGCGCCTCGGCCGTGCTCTACGAGAGCGGCCCCGACACGCTGCTCAAGCTCCCGCGCAGCCACGCGGACAACGACCTCATGCGCCGCGAGGCGGAGTCCCTGGAGACGATCGCGCGCGACGGCGACCCGCTGCTCCTGCCGTACGTGCCCCGCGTGGTGGAGTCGTTCCGGCACCGCTCGGAGGGGATCGAGCGGCAGGCCAACGTGATCAGCCGGGTGCCGGACGGGTTCCTGAGCCTGGAGGAGGTCCAGCGGCGGCGGCCGGTGCTGGACGTGAGGGACGCGGCGTGGATCTGGCGGCGGCTGCTGGTGGTCGTCGGCGCGGCCCACCGGGCGGGGGTCGTGCACGGCGCGGTGTTCGGGCACCACGTCCTCGTCCACCCGCTCGACCACGGCCTGGTGCTCGTCGACTGGAGCCAGTCGGTCCCGCTCGGCACCCCGATCACCGCCCTCGTGGCCAGGCACCGCGACGACTACCCGGCCGGGGTCCTGGCCAAAACGCCCGCGACCCCGGCCACCGACATCCACCTCGCCACCCGCTGCGTGGCCGCCCTCATGGGCGACCGCGTCCCCACCCCGGTCAGGAACTTCGTCCGGGGCAGCCTGCTCAGCCCGCCGAACGACGCCTGGCGGCTGCTGGGAGAGCTCGACGACCTGCTCGACGACCTGTACGGGCCGAGGAAATACCGGCCGCTCCATCTCTAGACCTTCAAAACGACCTCATAGCACGTTCCACCCCTGATCCGAGGAGATCACCCGTGGGAAGCGGAATCTGGTCCACCGACGTCTACTCCGCCGCCGCGAGCTACCGCGCGGCCAAGGGTTCGAGCGCCTTCGCCTACAGCGACAGCGGCGCCCGCTCCGCTCACCCCGACCTCGACCCGCACGAAGTGACGCTCCGCGAGAGCCGTGACTCCGCCGAGCACCCCAACTCCCTGGCCGTGGCCGTCCTGTTCGACGTGACCGGCTCGATGGGCGGGGTGCCCCGCACCCTCCAGACCAAGCTGCCCGACCTGCTCGGGCTGCTGCTCCGCAAGGGGTACGCCACCGACCCGCAGATCCTCTTCGGCGCGATCGGCGACGCCACCTGCGACCGGGCCCCGCTGCAGGTCGGCCAGTTCGAGTCCGACAACCGGATGGACGAGCACCTGGGCAAGATCCTGCTTGAGGGCGGGGGCGGCGGCCAGATGACCGAGTCGTACGAGCTGGCGATGTACTTCATGGCCAGGCACACCTCGATCGACTGTTTCGAGAAGCGGGGCCGCCGGGGCTACCTGTTCATCATCGGCGACGAGCTGCCCTACCCGCAGGTCAGGCGGCGCGAGGTCGAGAAGGTGGTCGGCGAGCGGCTCCAGCGCGACATCCCGACCAAGGACATGGTCGCCGAACTGACCAGGATCTACGACGTCTACTACATCCTCCCCGCCGGGACGAGTTACGCCGGGGACAGCCGGGTGCTGGCCGCCTGGCGCGAGCTGCTCGGACAGAACGTGCTGGAGCTGGACGACCTGGACGCGGTCTGCGAGACCATCGCGCTCACCGTCGGCCTCGGCGAGGACGCCATCGACCTGCGGGAGGGGCTGGACGACCTCGACGAGCTCGGCTCGAACGCCGGAACCGCCGTGAGCAAGGCCCTCGCCAAGCTCGACCGGGGCACCCTCGTGGTGGCCGACGGGCTCGACCTGGGCGGCGACAGCGGCGTGATGCGGCTCTGAAGACCTCCCCGCCGTGCGGCGGCCACCGCGAGAGCGGCGGGGAGTGCCACCACGAAGGGAGACGGCTCCTCCCCGGCGGGAACAACGCCCCGCCGGGGAGGAGCCTCCGGTGGAAGGGACCGGCGGGAAGCCTCCGGTGGATGGCTGGGTGGGAGCCTCCGGTCGAGGGACGGACGGGGCCTCTCGGCGAAGGCACAGACGAGGGCTTCCTGCGGAGGGCCGGCGGGGAGCGACTCGCCGGCGAGAACCGGTGAGAAGAAGAGGAAGGGGAGGAGACGAGGGTGGACGGGTGGCCGTATGCGTGAGCACGTGATCGTGACCGACCTCGGGTACGGCGACGCGGGGAAGGGCACCGTCGTCGACTGGCTCTGCGCCCGCGAGCCCGTCCAGGCGGTCGTCAGGTTCAACGGGGGCGGGCAGGCGGGTCACAACGTCGTCCTGCCCGACGGGAGGCACCACACGTTCGCGCAGTTCGGGGCGGGCACGTTCAGGGGCGTGCCGACCCACCTGTCCAGGTTCATGGTCGTGGATCCGCTGTCACTGGCCGGGGAGGCGGCCCACCTGGAGAGGCTGGGCGTCCCCAACCCGTTCTGCCTGCTCACCGTGGACCGGGACGCCCTGCTCGCCACGCCGTACCACGTGGCGGCGGGGCGGGCCAGGGAGCTGGCGCGCGGTGCGGACCGGCACGGGTCGTGCGGGATGGGCGTCGGCGAGACCATGGCCTACGCCTTGGATCACCCCGATCTCGCGCCGGTCGCGGGCGACTGCGAGGAGCCGGCCCGGCTCGCCCGCAAGCTGCGCGCGCTCCGCGAGGCCCTGGGGGTGACCGGGCCGCCCGTGGAGGACTGCGTCGACGCCTACCGGGCGTTCGCCGAGCGGGTGATCCTGGTCGGTTCCTCGTTCATGACCGCGCTGCTGCGCAGGCGGCCCGTGGTCTTCGAGGGGGCGCAGGGCGTGCTGCTCGACGAGTGGCACGGCTTCCACCCGTACACCACCTGGAGCACGACGACCTTCGCCAACGCGCTGGAGCTGCTCGACGGGGTGCCCGCCATGCGGCTGGGCGTGCTGCGGACCTACACCCCGCGGCACGGCCCCGGACCGCTGGTCACCGAGGACGCGGCGCTCACGCCGCCCGAGGCCCACAACGGGACCGGCCCCTGGCAGGGGCCCTTCCGCACCGGCTACTTCGACGCGGTGGCCCACCGCTACGCGCTGGCGGTCTCCGGCGGGGCCGACGCCCTCGCGCTCACCCACCTGGACGCGCCGGTGTCGCGGATGTGTGTCTCGTACGACATCGGCGAGCTTCCGGTGGGCGCGGCGGGCGACCTCGACGGGCAGGCCGGGCTGACGGAACGGCTGCGCGAAGCCGGGCCGCGCTACGCCGACGGGATCGACGACTGGCCCGCTGCGGTGGCGGAGGCCCTCAAGGTGCCGGTGTGGCTGGGCTCGTCGGGGCCCACCGCCGCGGACAAGGCCATCCTCGGTGGTGTGATCACGCCTGAGAGGGTATGACCAACCCCGGACTGTCTCTTTGCCTGACGTACAGCCTTCCCGGAGGAACCCATGGGTGTCGGGGTCAGCATCTTCTTTCTCACGCTCGGCGCCATCCTCCGCTTCGCCATCGATCCCGACGTCCTCGGTGAGGCCGTGCACATCGACGTGATCGGCCTGATCTTCATGATCGTCGGTGCCGTCGGCGTCGTGCTGAGCATCGTGATGGCTCCCAAGCGCGGGCACACGTCCGAGGAGCGCCTGATGCACCGCGAGAACCACCCGCCGGACGTCTGACCTCCCCGGACCCCGGATCGTGCCGGCCTAGACCTCGAACTGCGCCGCCGCCCGCGAGGCCACGATCGGCTTGATGTGCTCGGCGATCGCGGCCTGGTGCAGCGGGTGGTCACGGTAGACGATGAAGTCGTCGACGCTGTCGAAGTCCGCGACGACGGCGAACTGGTGGTTGCCCGGGTTCACGCCCGCGTCGGGGCCGACGGTGTAGGAGCGGATCTCCGTGATGGCCTCGGGCAGCCTGCCGAGCTCCGTGGCGACCCTGGCCCTCTGCTCCTCGGTGGCCTCTTCCGTCCAGGTGAACAGCACGACGTGCCGGAACATGATCTTCCCTTCGTTCGGGTGCCCCAGGTGCCCTGAGTTGCCCGGCCAGCGTACGGCCAGGCGCGCCGGGACCCGGCGGCGCCCCGGCGACACGGGAGGGTGCCGATCCCGTATGGGAGCCCGTTCTCACGCCGGGCGCGGTGCGGATCCGCGGCGCCTGGCGGACTTGATCCTTATCTGGCTGGAGCGTCTCGGCACGGCTTCGAGCACGATCTTGTGGGCCGCCTCGGGGATGAACCGGAGGTCGTGGGTGATCAGGATGGTCGTGCGCCCGGCCATGAGCCTCTTGAGCGGTTCCATGATCCGCGCCGCGGTGGGCGCGTCGAGGCCCGTCATCGGCTCGTCGAGGACGAGCACGGGCGCGTCCCGCAGGATGGCCCTGGCGATGGCGATCCGCTGGCGCTGCCCGCCCGACATCAACCGGCCGCGCTGCCCGATCGGCGTGTCGTACCCGAGGGGAAGCGTGGTGACGAAGTCGTGGACGTCGGCCATCACGGCGGCCCTGACGACGGCGTCCGGGTCCGCGTCGGGACTTCCGTAGGCGATGTTCTCGCGGACGGTCCCGGAGAAGAGCAGGTTCTCCTGCTGCAGGATGGTGATGTTGTCACGCAGCGACTCGCGCGACAGGTCCCGGAGGTCCATCCCGTCGAAGAGGACGCGTCCGGCGGTGGGGTCGTAGAAGCGCGGCAGGAGTTTCGCGAGCGTGGACTTGCCCACGCCGCTGGGTCCGGTGCACACGACCAGCTCCCCCGGCTCGACGGCGAAGGACAGGTCCTTCAGCGTGGGCCTCCTCCTGTTCGGATAGGTGAAGCCGACCCCCTGGAACTCGATGTGGCCCCGCCCTCGTCCCAGGTGGACGGCGTCGTCGCGATCGGTGACGGTCGGCCGGGTCGTCAGGATCTCGATGATGCGGTCGGAGCCCGCCGCCGCCTCGGAGACGGTGAGGGCGATCTCGCCCAGGCTCTGCACCGCCGGGTAGAGGTAGGCGAGATAGGCGGCGAACGCGAGGAGGCCGCCGATGGTGAGGCGTCCCGAGGAGATCTCCCACGCGCCGAACCCGAGGATGGTGATCAGGCAGACGGTCTCGATGACCTGCACGGCGGGCCCGTACAGGGAGGAGAGCCACGCCTGCGCCACGTTGGCCCGCATCCAGGTGCTTGCCTCTCCGTGCAGCCGCCTGGCCTCGGCGCCCTGGCGGTTGTAGGACTGGACGAGCGACTGGTTGGACAGACCCTCCTCGATGACGCTGTTCATGATCCCGTTGCTGAGCCGCTCGCGCGCCGACACGGTCCTGAACCTGCTCGCGAAGACCTTTGAGACCAGTAGGAAGGCCGGGATGAGCACGAACGTCAGCAGCGCCAGATCCCACCTGATGTAGAAGGCGGCACCGGCGAAGAAGACGACGCTGACGAGCGTGGTGAAGAGTTTGACCAGGCCGGAGCCGATGAGCTCCTCGATGGCCTCGATGTCGTCGGTGAGCCTGGCCATCAGGTCGCCCAGGCGGCGGTTGTCGAAGAAGTCGGGCGTGAGCGTCTGCATGTGCTCGAACACCCTGTCGCGCAACCGCAGCAGGAAGCGCTCACCGCCCAGGGCGGTGAGGTAGGAACCCGCGAAGGAGACCAGTCCCGCGACGGCCGCGAGGCCCAGCCAGCCGATGGCGGGGACCCAGAAGGCCCCCAGGTTCTGCTTGCTGAGAACCTCGTCCGTGATGTACCCGAACAGGGCGATCGCGGCGACCTCGCAGACGGCCGCGACGATGGCGAGCACGCCACCGGTCACGAGCAGATGGCGGATGCCTCGGGTGTACGGCCAGAACTCCCGGAAGGTCCTGCGGATGGAGACCGTCGGCGCCACCGGAGGACGGCGTACGGCGGCTCTCGCGCCGTAGGGCGAGAGCGACTTTGAGAATGAGAGCCGACGGTTGACCCGCCGGCTCTCATTTGTCTCCGCTAGCACCGGATCTGGCTTACCACCACCATCCGCCTCCACCGCATCCACAACGGCGACGGCGACGGCAGCATCCCCAGCCGCCTCCCCAGTCCAGATAACGGCCGGTCGGGAAGAGCTGCTTGAAGGTCATGGCTTCCCCCTTCGTGCTGAGCTTGTCACGCTTACCAACCACGACACTAGCATCCATACCCGGACAAACCACCAAATTCGGCGCGCATTAAAAATGTTTTAACAAGCCATTCATAAAAGCCATAAAACGTATCGAGGGTAAAGCCTGATCCAACTTCGAAGCGCCGCCCCGCAGCCCCGTCCGGGCCAGGAACGCGCACCTTAAAGCTTGATCGACAGGAGGCAAAAAGGGGTTTCCCATTACCGCCCGCGCGACGCCCCGGCGGCCGGACGAGGCGTCTCGAAGTCCTCGCTCTTTTCCCGTCGCGCTAATTACCGGCGAGGCGAGGAAATGTCGGGCACGTACTCCGAGGGATATCGGAAGGCCCACCTTCCCGACGGGTACGAAGGGGAAAGCCGCCCGCACGGGCACGGGAAAGGGTCCTCGGGGACCCTCGGGGACACGGGAAAGGACGCCCACGGACGCTCTTTCCCGGAGAACCTCTCGGCCGCGTCTCCCGGGAAACGCGCGGGGCCCGCCCCCTCCGAGGAGGGGGCGGGCCCGCCGGTGCCGCCGGGTCAGCCCCAGGCGAGCATGCGGAGAGGGTCCTCAAGCATGGCGCCGACGTCGCGGAGGAACAGCGAGCCGAGCTGCCCGTCCACCACCCGGTGGTCGAACGAGAGGGCGAGCGTGCAGACCCTGCGCGGCACGACCTGCCCGTCCACCACCCACGGCATCTCCCTGACCTGGCCGAAGGCGAGGATCGCCGACTCTCCCGGGTTGAGGATCGGGGTGCCCGCGTCCACCCCGAAGACGCCCACGTTGGTGATCGTGATCGTGCCCCCCGCCATGTCGGCGGGCTGGGTGCGACCCGCCCTGGCGGTCTCGGCGAGGGCTCCGAGGGCACCGGCCAGATCGGGCAGCGACAGGCGGTGGGCGTCCTTGACGTTAGGAACGAGCAGGCCGCGCGGGGTGGCCGCGGCGATGCCCAGGTTGACGCGGTGCTTGACCACGATCTCCTGGCGGGCCTCGTCCCAGGCAGAGTTGATCATCGGGTGGCGGCGGGCGGCGACGAGCACCGCCTTCGCGACCATGAGCAGCGGGGAGACCTTGACCTCGGCGAAGTCCGGCAGGCCGCGTAGGCGCTGGACCGCGTCCATGGTCGCCGTCACGTCCACCTGGAGGAACTCCGTCACATGCGGCGCGGTGAACGCGGAGGCCACCATGGCCTGCGCGGTCGCCTTCCGCACTCCCTTGACCGGGATCCGCTCCTCGTCCTCGCCCTCCCACGTCGCGGCCGATACCTGCGACCGGGCGGGCGCGGCCTGGACGTCGTTCCCCGAGGCGAGCGCGGCCTGGACGTCGTCCCTGGTGATCGAGCCGTGCGGGCCGGTCCCCACGAGGGAGGTCAGGTCGACCCCCAGATCCCTGGCGAGCTTCCGCACCGGGGGCTTCGCCAGGACCGCGACGCTCCCCGACGACGGGGCCGGGCCCGCACCGGGCCCGTTCACTCCCGGCCCGTGCACACCTGGTCCGTGCACACCGGACGGCACCGTCTCGGGGGCCCGCGTCACCGGCTCCGTCCCGGCCGGCAGGGTCGGCGGGGTCGGCGGGGTCGGCGCTCCCTCACCGGGCCGCGCCGCCCCGGAAGGCGTACCGGATGTACCGGGCGTGCCACCGGGGGAGACCGGTTTGCGGGGGCGACGCTTGGCGGTACCCGGTTTGACGCCGTAACCCACCAGCACCGGCTGCCGGACCTCGGCCGGCGGAGTCGGCACCATGTCGTCGCCGAGCGCCTCCGCCCGATCCGCGGCCCGATCCGCGGCGGGAGCGGGTGCCGGAGGGGGGCCCGTGCCGTCGTCCACCGAGATGATCGGCCTGCCGACGTCCACGACCTCGCCCTCGTCCGCCATCAGGGCGGCCACCACGCCCTCGAACGGGCAGGGAAGCTCGACGACGGCCTTGGCGGTCTCGATCTCCACGATGATCTGGTTGACCTTGACCGGGTCCCCGGCCTTCACGTGCCAGCGGACGATCTCCGCCTCGGTCAGGCCCTCTCCCACGTCGGGAAGTTTGAACTCCTTCATCTCCGCCCCTCCTCAGAACGCGAACGCACGGTCGACGGCGTGCAGGACCCGGTCCAGGTCGGGCAGGTAGTGGTCCTCGAGCCGCGAGGGCGGGTAGGGGGTGGAGGGTCCTCCGACCCTCAGGACCGGAGCCTCCAGATGGTAGAAGCACTCCTCGGTGACGCGGGCGGCGATCTCAGCGCCGAAGCCGTTGAAGACGGGCGCCTCGTGCACCACGATGCAGCGCCCGGTCCCGCGCACCGACTCCGCGACCCGCTGGATGTCGAGCGGGTTGAGCGAGCGCAGGTCCACGACCTCCAGGGAACGGCCGTCCTCCTCGGCCGCCTTCGCGGCCTCCAGGCAGGTCTTCACCATCGGCCCGTACGCGAGCAGGGTGACGTCCGTCCCCGGCCGCACCACCTTGGCCTCGTCGAAGGGGGTCCAGACGGAGGAGTCGACGTCCACCTCGGCCTTCTCCCAGTAGCGCCGCTTGGGCTCGAAGAAGACCACGGGGTCGTCGCAGCGGATCGCCTGCTGGATCATGGTGTAGGCGTCGGCCGGGTTGGAGCAGGCCACGACGCGCAGGCCCGCGGTGTGGGTGAAGTAGGCCTCGGGCGACTCGCTGTGGTGCTCCACCGCGCCGATGCCTCCGCCGCACGGAATCCGTACGACGACCGGCAGTCTCAGCTTGCCCAGCGAGCGCAGCGGCATCTTGGCGAGCTGCGTGATGATCTGGTCGGCCGCGGGGAAGACGAACCCGTCGAACTGGATCTCGCAGACCGGGCGGTAGCCGCGCAGCGCCAGGCCGATGGCCGTCCCGACGATGCCCGACTCGGCCAGGGGGGTGTCGATGACCCGCTGCTCGCCGAAGTCCTTCTGCAGGCCGTCCGTCACCCGGAACACCCCGCCGAGCTTGCCCACGTCCTCCCCCATGACGAGGACCTTGGGGTCGTCCTCCATGGCCTTGCGCATCCCCTCGTTGAGCGCCTTGGCCAGCGTGAGAATGGTCATGCCTCGAACCCCTCCAGGTAGGTGGCGAACTCGGCACGCTCGGCGTCCATCAGGGAGTGCCGCTCGGCGTAGACGTTGTCGAAGATGGCCAGCGGCTCGGGGTCGGGCAGTTCGAGGCAGCGCTTGCGGATGTCCCGTCCCAGCTCGTCCGCCTCGGCCTCGACCGCGTCGAAGAACTCCTGGTCGGCGATCTGGTTCTTGAACATGTAGGCCCTGACCCGCTCGATCGGGTCCTTGAGCTTCCACGCCTCCAGCTCGGCGGCCACCCGGTAGCGGGTCGGGTCGTCGGAGGTGGTGTGGGCGCCCATCCGGTAGGTGAAGGCCTCGATCAGCATGGGCCCCTGCCCGGATCTGGCGTCGGCCAGCGCCTTGCGGGTGACGGCGAGGCAGGCGAAGACGTCGTTGCCGTCGACCCGGACACCGGGGAACCCGAACCCGCTGGCCCTGCGGTACAGGGGGATGCGCGACTGCTTCTCCAGCGGCTCGGAGATGGCCCACTGGTTGTTCTGGCAGAAGAACACCACCGGCGCGTTGAACACCGACGCCCAGATGAACGACTCGTTCACGTCGCCCTGGGAGGTGGCGCCGTCACCGAAGTAGACGATGGTGGCGGCCTCGGCGCCGTCGCGCTGGACGCCCATGGCGTAGCCCACCGCGTGCAGGGTCTGGCTGCCGATCACGATGGTGTAGAGGTGGAAGTTGTGCTCGGCGGGGTCCCAGCCCCCGTGGTTGACGCCGCGGAACAGGCCGAGCAGGTTGACCGGGTCGACTCCCCGGCACCAGGCCACCCCGTGCTCGCGGTAGGTCGGGAACGCCATGTCGGCCTCGGTCAGCGCCCGGCCGGAGCCGATCTGCGCGGCCTCCTGGCCGAGCAGCGAGGCCCAGAGACCCAGCTCGCCCTGGCGTTGCAGGGCCACGGCCTCCAGGTCGACGCGGCGGACCATGATCAGGTCCCGATAGAGTCCGCGGATCTCCTCGGGCGTCAGGTCTATGTCGTAGTCGGGGTGCTCGACCCTTTCTCCCTCGGGGGTCAGCAGTTGTACGAACTCCGGAGGTGCTTCCGCACCACGAGAGGCGTCGGCTGTCACGTGCCGCTCCTGTGTGCTCGGGGCCGTCTGGGTGGGTTCTCCACCGCCGTCCGGCCGATTCGCGACGCGTTCGACCCGTCTGGTGGTGGTTCGTCCGCGCTTGTGGCCATCGTGGCAGAGGCCACATACATGTGCGCAAGACCTGCCTCGGCGTCCATATGCTCCCCGTTCCCCGCGTGTTCCCTTTCACCCACCTGTTTCGTCCGCGTGGCGCGGAGCCGACCCCGGCCCCTTTTCCCGCGTACGGCGCGGATCCCGCCCTCCTCCCCCGGCCCGGGACTCCTCACGCGTACGGCCCGGGACT
Source organism: Streptosporangium sp. NBC_01469 (assembly GCF_036227305.1). Lineage (NCBI taxonomy): Bacteria > Bacillati > Actinomycetota > Actinomycetes > Streptosporangiales > Streptosporangiaceae > Streptosporangium > Streptosporangium sp. NBC_01469. Next base: position 921,909 of record NZ_CP109465.1, read on the forward strand.
CCTCACGGGTACGGCGCCCGTCCCTTCGCGCGTGGGGGTCCGGGGCCGTCACGGGTACGGCGCCCGTCCCATCGCGTGGGGGATCGGGATCCGGCCCCCGCGCCGGAGTGCGGCCGGAGCCCGTTACTCTTGAGGCGCCGGACCGTCCCCATCGCAACCAGGAGGAACACCGTGGCGCGCGTCATCGTCGACGTCATGCTGAAGCCCGAGATTCTCGACGCGCAGGGGCAGGCGATCGCCCGCGCACTGCCGCGGCTCGGCTTCTCCGGTGTCTCAGCGGTACGGCAGGGCAAGCGGTTCGAGGTGGAGCTCGAAGGGCCCGCCGACGAGGCGGCACTTGCGGACGTCCGAAAAATGGCCGAGACCCTGCTCGCCAACACGGTGATCGAGGACTACACCGTCACCGTCGAGTCCTAGGCCGCTACTCCACGCAGATCAACCGCCCAGATCCGGCTATATCCGGCTTTGAGGACGGAGCAATCCCACGGCTTGACCACCAGTCAATAACATTACGGTTATTTTGCGGTTAGCCCGGATTCTGCAGGGAAGCCTTCACGAGGTGACGTCTGACCCCGGGAGGAAACCGGTGGACATGGAGTTCTCGCTGGCTCTGCCACGACAGGCCGTCGGCATTCCGATGGTCCGCAGGGCGCTCGGTGACTCCCTGCGCTCGCTCGGCGTCACGGAGGACTGCGTCGCCGACATCCTGCTGGCGGTGACCGAGGCGTGCGCCAACGCCGTGCGGCACGGGGGTCCGGCCAACCGCTACGAGGTCGAGACCGCCATCGGCCACGGTCGCTGCGACGTCCGCATCATCGACCGGGGCCAGGGCCTCGTCCGGGTGCCCGAGCACTACCCGCCGACCGACGTCGAGAACGGCAGGGGCCTGCTGATCATGCAGGCCGTGGTGGACGAGATCTCCTTCGACATCACGCCCGGCCGGGGCACCGTCGTGCACCTGCGCAAGCACCTCGACTGGGACGACGACGCCGTCTGCTTCCGCGACCGGGTGCTCGCCGCCGTGTAGGACCGCCCGCGCAAGGCCGTACACGGGCCGTACAGACCCGGCATTCACGGCGTTCCGCCGTACCTTCCCTTCCGGGCCGGTCCCCGTCCGGAACGCCCCGTCCCGCGTGCCCCGGCGGGGTTCGCCCCCGCCGTGCGGACCCGGCCGTCGTCCGCCGGGCTGTGCGATCGGACACTCGGCGCCTGACCGCTCGCCGGGAGCGGATAGCCTGGGAGCACCGCCGCAGACCGACGTCCGAGTGTGTGAGACGTCGGCGCGGCGCTCGTTTGTGGAGGGGAACGCTGTCATGAGTGCTGCCCGCGTGGGCGTGGTCACTTTTCCCGGGACTCTTGACGATCAGGACGCGGCTCGCGCCGTGCGCCACGCGGGTGGCGAAGCCGTCCCGCTGTGGCACGCGGACCCCGATCTCAAGGGGGTGGACGCGGTCTTCCTGCCGGGCGGATTCTCCTACGGAGACTACCTGCGCTGCGGGGCCATCTCCAGGTTCGCGCCGCTGATGGAGGAGCTGATCCCCGCCGCCAGGGCCGGACTGCCGGTGCTCGGCACCTGCAACGGCTTCCAGATCCTCTGCGAGGCCCACCTGCTGCCCGGGGCGCTGATGCGCAACGCCGGGCTGCACTACATCTGCCGCGACCAGGGCATCCGGGTCGAGAACACCGCCACCCCCTGGACCTCCGACTTCACCGAGGGCCAGGAGATCGTGCTGCCGATCAAGCACGGCGAGGGCCGCTACGTCGCCGACGAGGCGACCCTGAACGCGCTGGAGGCGGGCGGCCAGGTCGTCTTCCGCTACACGGGCGGCAACCCCAACGGCTCCCTGAACGACATCGCGGGCATCCGCAACGAGGCCGGAAACATCGTCGGCCTCATGCCGCACCCCGAGCACGCCGTCGAGGACCTCACCGGCGCCCCGAGCACGGACGGGCGCGCCTTCTTCTCCTCCATCCTGAAGAAGCTGGTGAACGCATGAGTCTCGACACCGTCAAGCGGGCCGAGGACACCCCGGACGAGCGTCAGCCGTACGCCGAGCTGGGCATGAAGATCGACGAGTACGAGCGGGTCCGCCAGATTCTCGGCCGCCGGCCCACCGGCTCCGAGCTGGCCATCTACAGCGTCATGTGGAGCGAGCACTGCTCCTACAAGTCGTCCAAGGTGCACCTGCGCCAGTTCGGCACCAAGGCCCCCGAGTCGGCGGCGTTGCTCGTCGGCATGGGGGAGAACGCCGGGGTCGTGGACATCGGCGACGGCTGGGCCGCCACCTTCAAGATCGAGTCGCACAACCACCCGTCCTACGTCGAGCCCCACCAGGGCGCGGCGACCGGCGTCGGCGGCATCGTCCGCGACATCATGTCGATGGGCGCCCGGCCGATCGCGGTGATGGACGCGCTCCGCTTCGGCGCGGCCGACGCCCACGACACCCGGCGGGTGCTGCCCGGCGTGGTCGAGGGCATCAGCCACTACGGCAACTGCCTGGGCCTGCCCAACATCGGCGGCGAGGTCGTCTTCGACCCCTGCTACATCGGCAACCCGCTGGTCAACGCCCTGTGCGTGGGCCTGCTGCGCAAGGACCAGATCAAGCTCGCGGTGGCTCCGGGACCGGGCAACAAGGTCGTCCTGTTCGGCGCTCTCACCGGCCCCGACGGCATCGGCGGCGCGTCCGTGCTGGCCTCGGCCACCTTCGAGGACGAGTCCCAGGCCAAGCGCCCCAGCGTCCAGGTCGGCGACCCCTTCATGGAGAAGCTGCTGATCGAGTGCTGCCTGGAGCTGTACCAGGCGGACGTGGTCGTCGGCATCCAGGACCTCGGCGCCGCGGGCGTCTCCTGCGCGACCACCGAGCTGGCGGCCAAGGGCACCGGCGGCATGGACGTCAGGCTCGACCTCGTCCCGCTGCGCGATCCGTCGCTGCGGCCCGAGGAGATCCTGATGAGCGAGTCGCAGGAACGCATGATGGCGGTCGTCACTCCCGATGACATCGACGCCTTCATGGCGATCTGCGCGAAGTGGGACATCCCCGCGACCGTGATCGGCGAGGTCACCGACGGAGGCCGCCTCGTGATGACCTGGCACGGCGAGACCATCGTCGACATCCCGCCGGGCACCGCGGCCGACGAGGGCCCGGTCTACGAGCGGCCGTTCCACGAGCCCGCCGGCCAGGTCGCGCTGAACGGCGACGACCCCGGCCGCCTCGACCGCCCCGCCGACCTGCGCGCGGCGCTGCTGGAGCTCCTCGGCTCGCCGAACCTGGCGTCCAAGGAGTGGGTCACCTCCCAGTACGACCGGTACGTCCGCGGCAACACCGTGCTGGCCCAGCCCGCCGACGCGGGCGTGCTGCGCATCAGCGAGGCGATGCCCGGTGCCGAGGAGACGACCAGGGGCATCGCGCTGGCCACCGACGGCAACGGCCGATACGCCCGCCTCGACCCGTACGCGGGGGCCCAGCTCGCCCTCGCCGAGGCGTACCGGAACGTGGCCGTGACCGGCGCGACGCCGCTGGCGGTGACCAACTGCCTCAACTTCGGCTCCCCCGAGGACCCCGAGGTCATGTGGCAGTTCGCCGAGGCCGTGCGCGGCCTCGCCGACGCCTGCAAGACCCTCGGTGTCCCGGTGACCGGCGGCAACGTCTCGTTCTACAACCAGACGGGATCCGTCCCGATCCACCCGACGCCGGTCGTCGGCGTGCTGGGCGTCATCGACGACGTGGCCACCCGCGTGCGGACCGGCTTCACCGGCGACGGCGACAGGATCGTCCTGCTCGGCGACACCGAGGAGGAGTTCGGCGGCTCGGAGTGGGCGCACGTGGCCCACGGCCACCTCGGCGGCCTGCCGCCCGTGGCACGGCTGGAGTCGGAGCGCGACCTGGCCCTCGTCCTGGCCGAGGCGGCCTCGCGGGGGCTGCTGACCGGTTCCCACGACCTGTCGGACGGCGGGCTGGCCATCGCCCTCGCCGAGGCCTGCATGGCCCAGGACGTCGGCTGCGAGGTCTCCCTGACGGGTGACGACGCGTTCGTCGACCTGTTCAGCGAGTCGTCGGCCCGCGCGCTGGTGACCGTCGGGCCGGAGTCGTTCGACGCCTTCGCGGAGCTGTGCGCGGCCCGCGAGGTGCCCTGTTACGGCCTGGGCACCACCGGCGGCGACTCCCTGAAGGTGGCGGGCGTCCTGGACATCCCGATCACCGAGCTGCGGGAGACCCACACGGCCACCCTGCCGGGCATCTTCGGCTGATCGTCTTCCGTACGAGGCACTCATGGGTCAGGCCCCGCACCGTCACGTGACGGTGCGGGGCCTGACCGATCTATATGGATCACGCGGTCGACGCCGGGAGGACGACGCGGTGAGGACGAGGGTCCTCACCGCGCCGCCCGCCCGTCGCGTTCCCGCGAACGGGTCGAATGACCGGACGACCGGACGAATCACGTGGATTCCTCTCCCGTGACCGTCGCCGGTGCCGTCACAAGGTGGACCGCACGGCCGTTCGTGTTCCACGGCATAGAGGGGCCCCAACAGCCGTCCGGGGCCTCTCACGTCCTGTCGCGCTCAGCCGGAGATCAGGAGGCGCCCATGCAGAGCGCGTAGACGGTGCCGCTGGTGTTCTTTCCGCTCACGGTCCAGCCGGAGCCGGTGGGCGCGCTCGTGTAGATCTGAGCGGAACCGCTGCCGCCGCTGCCGCTGAAGCCGCCGCCCGTGACGACCTTGCCCGAACCGCAGCTCACGCTCTGGCTTCCGCCCTGGCCGCCGAAATTGAACGACCCGGTCACGGTGGTGACGGTGGGGACCCCGGAGCCGCCGCCCGAGCCCGGCGTGCCGGGGTCGCCCTTGGGGCCCTTCAACGACGCGATGAACTCCGTCTTGGACTTGCCCCGGTTACCCGGCAGTTCGAGCCAGACCTCGTAGGCGCTCTTACCGTCGTCGCCGTCATCGCCGTCCCTGCCGTTCCGGCCGTCGTCGCCGTCCCTGCCGTTCCGGCCGTCATCGCCGTTCTTGCCGGGCCTGCCGTCCGCACCCTTGAGACCGTCGGCACCCGGCTTGCCGTCGGCGCCCTTGAGACCCTGCGGGCCGATGGCGCCCTTCTCCCCATCGGCACCCTTCGGACCCTGCGCGCCGTCGTCGCCCTTCGGTCCCTGCGGGCCGGTGTTGCCCTTCTCCCCATCGGCACCCTTGGGCCCCTGCGGGCCGACGTCGCCCTTGACCCCCTGCGGACCGGTGGCGCCCCTGAGACCGCGCAGGCCCTGCGGCCCCTGCGGACCCTGCGGGCCGGCATCGCCCTTGAGGCCCTGCGGGCCTCGCGGGCCCTGCGGACCGGCGCTGGCGATCCCCTGCTGCCCCTGGGTCGTCTGGCCCCACTTGATCCGGACCTCGGTCGGCCTGCACCTGGCCGTCGCGTTGACGATCCGGGTGTAGCGCGTCTGCTTGTGGACGCACGCGTGGATCTCCGCGGCCGCCGACGAGGCGACGGCGCTGCCGCTCGCGGTGAACAACGTTCCGACAAGCACGCCAACGGTCACGGCGGCGAGCGTGCGTCCGCCCGGCAACTTGATAGCCACTGGGCTTCCTTTCTGCGACACCAGAGTCTGGTGTGATGGGAGGGATACACGTAGTACACGTTTCAAACGTTCCAGCGGTTGGCACCTGAAACATCACGCTTCGGCGTCGGAACCCGGCGTTCATCTCGCCTGCCGACACCGGTCGCGTACGGGATAATCAGACCGTTCGGGGGAACCCGCCCGTTGGGCGTGGACGAACAAGACAGGGAACCAACAGGGTTCTCCAGACGCGGAGGCCACCGTGCCGACCATCAACCCGACAGACGCGGTCGCGGAAGACCGTGCCCGACGGGAACCGTACCTGCCACCGGCGACCCAGCCGATCCGCACCGTGGTGTGGGCGTTGCATCTGGCGCTGCCGATGCTTGGGCTATGGCTGCTGCTGGCCGAACCCGATCTGAACATCGTCTTACATGACAATCCCAGCCATTTCTGGCTGATCATCACCGTGGCCGGGATCAACCTGGTCCTGGGCCTCATGGTCGGCGAGGCCTCGGCCCGGCGGGCGGACGCCCGGCTGCTGCTGGTCTCGCTGGTCTTCCTGAGCGGGGCGGGATCGTTCCTGGTGCACGGGCTGACCACGCCGGGGATCATCCTGGGCGACCAGCCGAGTTACGGCTTCGACCTCTCCCACCCCGTCGGTCTTCTCGTGGCCTCGGTGTTCGCGTTCACATCGGCTCTGCCCCTGGGTGAGCGGGCAGCCGAGGCCGTGTTGAGGAACCAGATGTGGCTGCGCGGCGGTCTCGCGGCCCTGATCACCCTGTGGGGGGTGGCCTGCCTGGTGCCGGGCCTGACCCCGCTCAGCGGCTCGCCCCCCGAGGGGACGGGCCTGGGCGGCCTGGAGTGGATCGGGGTGGCCCTGTTCACTGCGGCGTCGGCGATGATGTTCCAACTGCACCGCAGGCGCCCGGCGGTCGTGCTGATCAGCCTGGTCACCGCGTACGCGCTGCTTGCCGAGGCGCTGGTCGCGGGGTTGTCCCACCGCAACTGGCACCTGTCGTGGTGGCTGTGGCACGTGCTGCTGACCACGGCGTTCGTCTTCGTCGCCTACAGCGCCTACATGCAGTTCCGGCGGGAGGGCACGAGCGCGGGGCTGTTCGACTCGGTGGCGCTGTCGGCGACGGTCCGCAGGATCAGGGCCGACTACGAGGCCGCCCTGGAGGAGCTCGTCGGCCACCTGCGGCGCAGGGAGGAGAGCAAGGTCCCGATCGCGGACAGGCTGGCGGGCAAGTTCGGGCTCACCGAGTCGCAGGTGGCGGTGCTCGACCGGGCGGGCGAGGCACTGGCCAACGAGCGGGAGCTGAGCGACCGGCTCGCGGCGCTGGCCGACATCGGCAGGCAGGCCCGCGTGGGCCTGCCGGAGAAGGAGATGCTGGCCCAGGGCCTCGACCGCGTGCGGCAGGCGTACGGGGACGTCCGGATCAAGCTGGTCGACAACGGCCGGGTCACCGTGAACTCCAAGGAGTACGGCCAGCGGGACTTCCCCGAGGACCGGCCGATCCGGCTGGAGGGGAAGGTCCTCCACCCTCTGACGGTGAAGGGCAGGCTCGCCGGGGCGCTGGAGGTGCCGATCGGCAGGACACCGCAGGACGAGGCGCTCGCCGCCACTCTGGCCGGCCAGATGTCCATCTCCCTGGAGAACGCCCGGCTCTACAGCGAGCTGGAGACCCTCTTCCGGCAGTACATGTCGCCGGACGTGGCCCAGTCGCTGCTCGCCGACCCGCAGACCGCGGCGCTCGGCGGCGAGTTGGTGGAGCTGACCGCGCTCTTCGCCGACCTGAAGGGCTTCACGAGCTTCTCCGAGCGGGTGGCGCCCGGCGAGATCGTCGAGATGCTGAACCGCTACCACACCGCGGCCGTGCCCATCGTGCTCGGCAACGGCGGCACGATCGTGCAGTTCGTGGGTGACGCGCTGCTCGCGCTGTTCAACGCCCCCGCCCGGCAGGAGGACCACGCCCTGGCCGCGGTGCGGGCGGCCCTGGCGATGCAGGAGGCCGCCGAGGAGATCGCGGCGGGAACGCCCGGATATCCTCGCTTCAGAATCGGCGTCAACACCGGTGAGGCGCTTGTCGGGAACATCGGCAGCCCCGAGTTGCGCGGGTTCAACGCGATGGGCGACTGCGTCAACGTGGCCGCCCGGCTTGAGGGGATCGCCGAGCCCGGCAGCGTCGTGATCGGCCAGAGCACCCTCGACCTGATCGGCCCCCAGGCCAAGACCCGGCCCCTGGGCCCGCTCAACCTCAAGGGGAGGGAACAACCCGTCCATGCCTACGTGCTGTCTGGACTCTCGTAAAAGTACCTTTCGCCGCGAGGACCGAACGAACACAATCGAGATCGCCAGGAGGTGGTTATGACTTCTTCCCCCGAACCGGGCGAATTCATCACATTGCTCACAAATGACGAGGTAAAGGCCCTGTACGCCGTCGGGCGACCCCGGCGCTGGGACAGGGGCGCCACGATGTTCACCGAAGGCGACGTGAGCGACTGGGTGCTCATCCTGACCTCCGGCCGCGTCAAGGTGTCCTCGCACACCGCGGTCGGCAGTGAGGTGGTCCTCGCGGTACGGGGACCCGGGGCGCTGCTCGGCGAGTTCGCGGCGATCGACGGGCTGCCCAGGTCCGCCACGGTCACCGCCCTCGAACCGGTGGAAGGGATCACGGTCCGCGACTTCTCCTCGTACCTGCAGGCTCATGGGAGAGTCGCCGTACTGCTGATGCAGATGGTGACCGGCAAGATGCGCGACTCCGACCGCAAGCGCATCGAGTACGGCGCGTTCGACACCACCGGCCGCGTGGCCACCCGGCTGGTCGAGCTGGCCGAGCGGTACGGCGAACCGGACAACGGCGGGGTACGGGTGGCGCTGCCCCTCTCCCAGGACGAGCTGGCGGGCTGGACCGGGGCCTCCCGCGAGGCGGTCAGCAAGGCGCTGCGCTCCCTGCGCGATCGCGGGCTGATCGAGACGGGCCGGCGCCGCGTGATCGTCCACGACATGGAGGGCCTGCGCAAACGGGCCCGCTGAGGGCACGCCGCACGACCGGCGGAGGGGTGCGCCTACTCACGAAAGGGAAGGCGCGCCCTCGGCACGCGGGGGGCGAACGCGGGACACGGATACCGGATGCCGGGCGGGCGCGGGACACACGGGCGGACGCGGTGATGGACGCGGACGCGGCACGCGCGGGTGAACACGGACGCGGGATACGGAAGCGGACGCGGCGCGTTTCGGGTGAAGTTGGATCACGGTCGACGTACAACGCACGTCAGACTGGGAGTCATGGTCGCAATCCCCCAAGACCTGCCTGGATCCCCCGAATACCTATCCAAACTCCGCTACGCGTGGCGGGTCTGCTCGGTCACCAGCCTCGGCCTGATCCTGATCGGCATATCCGGCAGCACCCTGAACGTGGCGCTTCCCACCGTGGTCAGGCACTTCCACGCCGACGCCTTCTCCGCGGGCTGGGTCCTGCTCGCCTTCCTGCTCGTCAACACCGCGACGCTGGTGTTCTTCGGCCGGGTGGCCGACCTGCTCGGACGCCGGGAGATCTACCTGGCGGGGTTCGTCCTGTTCACCGCGGGATCGCTGCTGGCCGGGCTCTCGCCGGGCATCTGGTTCCTGATCGCGATGCGCGCGGTGCAGGCGGTCGGTGCCGCGATGATCCTCGCCAACGGAACCGTGATCATCACCGACGCCTTCCCTCCCGACCGGCTCAGCCAGGGCATGGGCGTCTACATCGGCACCCTCTCGGTCGCCCAGCTCGCCGGTCCCACCTTGGGCGGCCTCATCGCCGAGACCGCCGGCTGGCAGTGGATCTTCTGGATGAACGTGCCCGCGGGAATGGTCGCCCTCGCCTGGGGGGCGTTCACGCTGCGCCGCGTCTCGCGGGGGGCGCGCCGGCCGGTGGACGCGCTCGGCAACCTGATCGTGTTCGCCGCCCTGTCCGCGGCCCTGATCGCGCTGTCCGAGGCGGGATCGCGCGGCCTGTCGAGCCCCGTGGTGATCGTCGGCGCGGCGGTCGCGGCGGCGCTGGTGCCGGTACTGGTCGTGGTGGAGCGCCGGGCGTCGCACCCGGTGCTCGACGTGCGGCTGTTCGGCGAGCGCACGCTGGCCTTCGCCAACCTCGCCTCCTTCTGCAACGCGCTGGCGCGCTCCGCGCTGATCCTGCTGGTCGCCCTCTACTTCCAGGCCGCCAGGGGCGTCGACGCCGTCACCGCGGCCCTGGGCGTGTTCCCCGTCCCGATCGGCATGGCCCTCGCCTCCCCGATCACCGGCGCCCTCGGCCGCCGCATCAGGCCGTACGCGCTGTCGGTGGGCGGCGCCCTGATGAGCGCGACCGGGCTGGGCGTCCTGCTCCTGAACACCGACCCCGCCACGCCGTACTGGATCCTCGGGGTGGGCCTGTTCCTGTGCGGCTGCGGCAGCGGCACCTTCCTGACCGGCAACACGACCCAGGTCATGTCCGCCCTGCCGCCCGGGAGCCTGGGCGTGGTGAACGGCTTCCGGCTCATGATCATGAACGTCGGGATCGTGCTGAGCGTCGCCCTCACGCTCAGCGTCCTGACCGGCTCGGTCAGCGCCGAGCTGCGCGGGCAGGTGTACGCGGGCACGCTGTCGCGCGTCTCCCCCGTCGCCGTCGAGCACCTGATGACCGGCTTCCAGAGGACCTACGCCGTCCTGTTCGCCGTCGCGCTCACGGGCGCCCTGACGGCCGCTCTCGCCCGCCCGGCCCGCGACCCCGCAGCGGGGTCAGCGACCCCCTGAGCGGGCGGACAGCGCCTCGATGCCGGCGATGAGGAGGTCGACGCCGAAGGTGTCGTAGAGATCGGGGGCGCTGTCCTCGGAGAGGGGGACGGCCATCTCCACGATGTGCGGGTAGACGTCCGGCGGCATCGACTGGAGCCTGACCCGCTTGAGACGCCTCCGCTCGGCCGCGTCCCGCTCGGAGAGCCCGGGGGCGCGGTGCCTCGTCGGCCCCCCCGCCAGCGCGATCGCGCCCTGCAGCAGGTACTGGGAGATCATGCAGCTCTCCTCCGGGGCGAACCCGCCGCGCTTGGCGAGACCGAGGGCCGTGTCCCACACCCGCAGGAAGGCGGGCACCTCCATGTGGTCCACCTCGTCCAGCACGTCGGCCGCGCACGGGTGGCGCCTGAGCACCCTGACCAGGCCCGCGACGAGCTCGCGGAGCCCCTCCTGCCACGGGCCCGTGTAACCCCCCTCGACCACGAAGCCCTCGATCAGGTGGCCGGCCATGCCGCCGGTCAGCTGCTCCTTGTTCTTGAAGTGCCAGTAGAGCGCCATCGGGGTGACACCCAGCTCCTGGGCGAGCCGCCGGATGGTCACCGCCTGCAGCCCCTCGGCGTCGCCGATCTCCAGCGCCTGCTCGACGACCGCCTCGCGGGTCAGTTTTCCCATCACGCTTGACAACTATACGCCGTACGGGTTCCACTGTGCACCGTACATGTACGACGTATAAGTACAACGTAGAGGACGAAGGATGACGGACACCCGCAGGTGGTGGGCACTGGGAGCGATCTCACTGGCCACTTTCATGACATATCTCGACAACAACGTGGTGAACGTGGCGCTGCCCACGATCCAGCGCGATCTCGGGCTGAGCATCTCCGGGCTGGAATGGATCGTGAGCGGCTACATCCTGGTGTTCGCCGGGCTGATGCTCGTCGGCGGGCGGCTGGCCGACGTCTTCGGGCGGCGGCGCGTCTTCCTGATCGGCCTCGTCGTGTTCACCGCGGCGTCGTTCGCGGCCGGGATGGCCACCGACGGCGGTGTGCTGATCGCCACCAGGGCGGTGCAGGGCGTGGGGGCGGCGTTCCTCACCCCCACGGCGCTGGCGCTGCTCACCTCGATCTTTCCCGACGCCAGGGAACGCGCGACGGCGGTCGGCCTGTGGAGCGCGGTCGGCGCACTCGCCCTCGCCCTCGGGCCGCTGACCGGCGGGTTGATCAGCGAGCGCTGGCACTGGGGCTGGATCTACCTGATCAACGTGCCGATCGGGATCGTGACGCTCGGCCTCGGTCTCTGGGCGATCAGGGCGGTCCCCCAGGAGACGGTACGGCGCGGTCTCGACGTCCCGGGCCTGGTGACGTCGAGCCTGGCGCTGGTCGCGCTGACGTACGCGCTCATCGAGGGCGCGGGGGCCGGATGGACCTCACCGGAGATCCTGGGCGCCTTCGGGATCGCGGCCGTGTCGGCGCTGGCCTTCGTGACGATCGAGCGCCGGAGCCGGGAGCCGATGATCGACCTGTCGCTGTTCCGGTCACGGGTGTTCAGCGGGGGCACGCTGTCGATGGGCCTGTGGTCCTTCGGGGTGTTCGGGATCTACTTCTTCACCGCGCTGTACCTGCAGAACGCGCTGGGCTTCTCGCCGATCGAGGCCGGTGCGGCGTTCGTGCCGATGGCGCTGGTGATGGCCGCCACCGCCGCCCTCGCCCCCAGGCTGGACAGGGCGCTGGGAACCGCGAGGACCGTGGCGGCCGGGCTCCTGCTGATGGCCGTGTCGGTGTTCGGGATCTCGTTCGTCGGGGAGGGCGGCTCGTTCGGCGACCTGCTGCCGTGGTTCCTGGTCTACGGGCTGGGCGGCGGCATGCTGGTGCCGCTCACCACGGCGATCCTCGGCGCGCTCCCCGCGGGCAGGACGGGGGTCGCCTCGGGAGTGCTGAACGTCTCGCGCGAGGTCTTCGGCCTGCTCGGGATCACGGTCCTGGGGGCGATCCTCAACGCGCGGCAGTCCTCGCTCCTGGCGGAGGGCGCCGGGCAGCTGACCGCCTTCCTGGACGCGTACCGGTACACGCTGGTCGTCGCCGCGGTCATCGTGCTGGTGGGCGTGCCGGTCAGCCTGCTGTCACTGCGGGCCTCCCGGGCCGCGAACCCGCCGGTGGCCGCCGAGGAGCGTCCGGCCGTACCGGTGGGCTAGGAGGAGCTCCCCGCGCACTGAGCGGCGCTCCCACACGCGGAGAACCCCCGCACACGTGGAACGGCACCGGCTCGCGCCCCTCGGAGGGGAGGGCGCGAGCCGGCGCGGACCGATGAAGGAGCGCGGACCGGTGGCCGGATCAGGAGCCGATCTTGCCGCCCTTCGCGTGCCAGGCGACCACGACGGACGGGCGGGGCTGGGAGGCGCCACCGTCAGGCCAGTGGCTGGTGGGGGCCTCGGGGGTGGCGCCGGTGGTCTCACCGGGGTGCTGCACGGCCACGAAGACGCTGCGCTGGTCCGCGGTGACCAGCGGGCCGCAGGTCTCCGCGCCGACCGGCACGCTCAGGAACTGCTTCAGGTAGCCGCGCTCGGAACCGCGGACCGGCATGGCGAACAGGCCGTCGTGGGCGCCGAGCTGGCTGCCGTCGGTGGAGATCCAGAGGTTGCCGTCGGCGTCGAAGGCGACGTTGTCCGGGCAGGAGATCGCCGACACCTTGGTCTTGTCGAACCCCGCGAAGTAGGTCGCCGGGTCGTTCGGGTCGCCGCAGACCAGGGGCAGGGACCAGGCGAAGGTCGTGGCCCCGGCGTCGTTGCGCCGCTCGGTGATCTCCAGGATGTGGCCGTGCTTGTTGGCCGGGCGCGGGTTGGCCTCGTCCACCTGGGCCGGGGTCCGGTTGGTGTTGTTGGTCAGGGCCACGTAGACGCCGCCGGTGACGGGGTTGCGCTCCACGTCCTCGGGACGGTCCATCTTGGTCGCCCCGACCTTGTCGGCCGCCGTACGCGTGTAGACGAGCACCTCGGCGGCCGTCATCCCCGGAACGTGCGAGACCTTGCCGGTGACCAGCGGGATCCACTCGCCCGAGCCGTCGAACTGCCCGTCGGCGGGGAGCTTGCCGGTGCCGTCGATCTCGGCGGCCGGGCTGTCGCCGGTGAACTTCGCCACGTACAGCGTGCCGTCGTCCAGCAGGGTCCGGTTGTGCCGGTCGAAGCCCCGGATGTAGCGCTCCCGGGAGACGAACTTGTAGACGTACTCGAACCGGGAGTCGTCGCCCATGTAGGCGACCACCCTGCCGTCGGCGGCCAGGGAGGTGGTGGCGCCCTCGTGGGCGAGCCTGCCCAGGGCGGTGCGCTTGATCGGGGTGGAGTCGGGGTCGAACGGGTCGATCTCCACGATCCAGCCGGTGCGGTTGATCTCGTTCGGGTGCTTGGCCAGGTCGAAACGCTCCTCGACCCGGTCGAACCTGCGGTTGCCGCTCGGGATGCCCGTGGTGGCGCTCACCCCGTACCGGGTGAGGTACGGCTTCTGCGCCTCGGGGACGCCGTTGCCGTTGACGAAGTACTGGTTGAAGTTCTCCTCGCCGCTGAGCACCGTGCCCCACGGCGTGGTGCCGCCCGCGCAGTTGTTCAGCATGCCGATCGGCGTGGTGCCCCTGGGGTCGGCGGCGGTCTTCAGCAGGGCGCTGCCGGCGGCCGGGCCGGTGAACTTCATGGGGGTGTGCACGGTGATGCGGCGGTTGTAACGACGGGAACCCCGGGTGACCAGCTTCCACTGGCCGGACCCGCCCGCCCGCTCGATCTCGACCACCGAGCCGCCGTGCGCGGCCAGCCCGATCTTGATCTGCTCCTCCGTCGCGGAGGTGCCGTCCGTGTAACCGCGGAACATCAGGTTCTCGTCGGTGTACTCGTGGTTGACCCAGAGCAGACCCCGGTTCTGCCCCATCGGGAAGAGGGTGACGTAGTCGCAGTTGTAGCCGAACTGCTTGGCCTGCGCGGCGGCCGTCTGCTTCTCGAAGTCGAACGCGGGGGCGCCGGGCAGCACCGGGTCGCCCCAGCGCACCACGACCGCCGACAGGTAGCCCGCGGGGACCGTGATCTTGTCGTTGGTGTTCGGCGCGATCGCGGTGAAGCGGAGACCGCTCTTCTGGCCGTGGCCGTTGCCGTGTCCGTTGCCATGGCCGTTGCCGTGGGACCTGTTCGCGTCCACGTCCGGGTCGGCGAGGGCGGGGACCGCCGTACCGATCCCGACCCCGGCGACGATCGCGCCCAGGGCACCGGCGCGCAGCATGCCGCGGCGGCTCATCGCCTCGGCGACCACGTCACCGAAGTAGGTGTTGTCGCTGGTGTTCATTACGTCGTGGGCGCACTGGTCACCGCAGCGGAACCGGCAGGTGAGCGCGCTGCGTCCACCCTTGTGAGGGCTCGTGAGCAGGGGGAGCAGTCGGCGCGGCGACATGTTCGCCACAGGGTCCTCCAAAAAGGGGCGAGGTCTTTCGGCCCGGAGGCTACGTGTGCCAGCCGAACCGGAGGTGAACGACGTTTGCCTGGATGATGAACCGTTTACCCGAACGAGCTGTTCGGGCGGGTTTCGCGCCCCCGGACGGGCCGCCCGCACGGACCGTCGCACCGCCCGGACAAGCCGCCCGTGCGGACATCGCACCGTCCGGACGAACCGCTCGCGTGCGGACATCGCGCCGCCCTGACAGGCCGCCCACACCGGTCGTCGCGCCGCCCGGACGAACCGGACGAGCCACCCGTGCGGGCCGTCGCACCGCCCCGGAGGTACGAGTCGCCCGGCGGGCCCGTACCTCCCGGACGATCCGCCCGGGAGGGAGCGGGTGTCGCGCTGTCCGGAGAGTTGTCCGGAGATGAGGCTCCGGCGGGCATCATGGAGGGCGTGCCACCTCACAAACCCGACACGGCCAAGGTCCGCGCCGCCCTCGACACCCAGCTGAGCGCCCTCGACGAGCCGCCCTACGACGGGCCCGGGGGGCTCGCGGCACTGCTGGGCGCCTGCGTGAGCGTGGTGCTGCGAGCCTTCGGGCGAGAGGTCCGCCCGGAACGGGAGATCACTCGCTTCGCCGTACGGCACCTGCTGGACGAGCTGGCGACGGCCGCGCCTGGCAGGACCGTCGAGGTCCGGGTCCCGCCCTACGCGGCGGTGCAGTGCGTCGAGGGCCCCCGCCATACCCGGGGCACCCCGCCCAACGTGGTGGAGACCGACGCGCGCACCTGGCTGGAACTCGCCACCGGCGGCCTGACCTGGTCCGAGGCGATGGCCGCCGGCAAGATCGCGGCGAGCGGGGCCCGCGCCGACCTGTCCGGCCACCTGCCTCTCCGATAGCCGCCCCGGATACGCCGTGAGCCCCACCGGCCGTTACGAGGTGGGCGGGATCTGGACGCCGAACCTGTCCTCGACGCAGCGCCGCTGGAGCTCCGGAGGCAGGTTCACGCAGTCGCCGACCTTGCTGTAGAGCCAGCTCAGGAACACCGCGGCGATCACCAGGGTGAGGAGGCTCAGCGCGATCCCCACCCAGGCCCGGCGCGGCCTGGACTTCTTCGCGAGCGCGACGATGCCGACGATCAGGCCGACGATCGCGACCGGCACGCCGAGGCCGCAGACGACGAGCGACAGGATCGCGACGATCCCGAGCACGAGCGTGGCGGTGCCCAGCCCCCCGCCGGATCTGCGCCCCTCGTCCGGATACCCCGGATAGGGCGTGGCGTACGGATAGCCGGGCGTGCCCGGCTGCGCCGGGTACGGCGTGCCGCCCTGCGGCTGGGAGGGTTCGGCCGCGGACGGCGGTCCCCCGGGATCGCCGTAGGGCTGCCCGGCCTGCTGCGCCTCCCCGTATCTCGGCTGCTCCCCGTAGCCCTGCTGCCCGTAGCCCTGTTCACCCGTTCGCCGCGGTTGGTCCTGCCGCCCCGGATGGCCCGGGGTGCCCGGAGCGGGTGGCCCCTCCGCCTGGAAGCCACCGGCGGCCCCGGCGGCTCCAGCGGCCCCGGCGGACTCGGCGGGCCACTGCGAAGCCGTCGGCTCCTCGGAGGACGTCGGCGGCTCGTAGCGCGAGGGCGGGGTGGGGGCGGACGGCGTCTCGGGGTGGTCCGCCCCGGGATGCTCGGGCCCGCCGGGAGCCTCCGAGGTGCCCTCCCAGCCGGGGTAGGCGGACGGCGTGGTGCCCGGCACCGTGTAGGGCTGCCCCTCGGGCGCCCCGGCCCCCTCGGGCGCCCCGGCCCCCTCGGGCGTTCCCTCCGGCGACGGGCCACCCGGTGCCCCCTGCGCCCGTGCCCCGGACGCCGGCGCCTCGTACCCGGGAGACCCCGGGTACCCCGGAGACCCCGGCGTGGCGTACCGGCCACCCGCCTGGTCGGGCGGGGGCACCTCCGGCGCGGACGGCGTGTCCGGATGCGGCGGAACCCGCGGTTCGGCGGGAACGGAGGACGGCGGCCAGGTCGAGGGCTCGTTGGGGTCGGGCACGGGCGCCTCTGGATCCGGCTCCTCCCACGGCTCCGGGACCGACGGCGTCGGGGGGGTCGGCGGCGTCGACGCCCCCGATCCCCACACGGGCCCCTCTCCGGCCTCCCTGCCCGGCGGCTCGGCCCGGCCGGGGATCTCCGTCCACCCGGTCGGCCCTGCCCCGCCGGAGGGCTCGGCGGAACCGGAAGGCTCGGTCCAGCCGGTGGGCTCCCCCGCCGGGGTGGCGGGCTGCCTCCACGAGGGTGGCTCGTTCGAGGGAGGGACGGGCCAGGCGGCCGGTTCCGGGGCGGCGGGCTCGGGCTCGTGTTCGCCGGGGACGGCCGCCTCCTCGGAGGTGTCCGGCGGCTCCTCCGAGCCGGACCCTTCCTGGTCGGAGCGCCTGTCCCGTGGCACTCGCCGGGGATCGGGCTGGTTCGGGTCCACAGGTGTTGTCACGTCTCTTCTCCCGACGCTCGGGCATGCCGGATATCTCACACTCCCCTGTGGGGCATCGGCGAAACAGGCTGACACGGCAAAACACCGATGATCGTTCGGTCAGGGTGCGACATGCCACGGAACGGACCCTGGGTGCGAGCAGGGAACAAGCCGACCTAGAATGAAGCATGTGCTGAAGGGCGACGGCCATCTGAGCCATGACCTTGACCTCCACGACCGACCTCCGAAGGACGCATGTGGCGTCTTCGGGGTGTGGGCCCCTGGGGAGGAAGTCTCCAAACTCACCTACTACGGGCTGTATGCGTTGCAGCACCGCGGCCAGGAGTCCGCGGGCATCGCGGTCAGCGAGGGCAGCAGGATCCTCGTCTACAAGGACATGGGCCTGGTGGCCCAGGTCTTCGACGAGTCCGTGCTCGGGACCCTCCGCGGCCATCTGGCGATCGGCCACTGCCGCTACTCGACGACCGGATCGAGCGTCTGGGAGAACGCCCAGCCGACGCTGAGCTCGACCGAGTCCGGCGGGCTCGCGCTCGCCCACAACGGAAACCTGATCAACACCCCGGAGCTGGCCAGGCGTCTGGCCCCCGGGTCCACCCGGGCGACCACCGACACCGAGGTGCTGACGACACTCCTGGCCCAGGACCGCAGCCAGTCGATCGACGACGCCGCCGCCGAGCTGCTTCCGCAGATCAGAGGCGCCTACTCGCTCGTCTTCATGGACGAGAAGACCCTCTACGCGGCCCGTGACCCGCAGGGCGTCCGCCCGCTGGTCCTGGGACGCCTGGAGCGCGGCTGGGTGGTCGCCTCGGAGACCGCGGCGCTGGACATCGTGGGCGCCACGTTCGTCCGCGAGATCGAGCCGGGCGAGCTGATCACCATCGACGAGCGCGGCGTGCGCTCGCGCAGGTTCGCGCTCGCCGAGCCCAAGGGCTGCCTGTTCGAGTACGTCTACCTCGCCCGCCCCGACACCACGATCGCCGGGCGCGGCGTGCAGACCACGCGCGTCGAGGTCGGCCGCGTGCTGGCCCGCGAGCACCCGGTCGAGGCCGACCTGGTCATCCCGACCCCCGAGTCGGGCACCCCCGCCGCCGTCGGCTACGCCGAGGAGAGCGGGATCCCCTACGGTCAAGGTCTGGTCAAGAATTCCTACGTGGGCCGGACCTTCATCCAGCCGTCCCAGACGATCCGCCAGCTGGGCATCCGGCTGAAGCTCAACCCGCTGAAAGAGGTCGTCGCGGGCAAGCGCCTGGTGGTCGTGGACGACTCGATCGTGCGGGGCAACACGCAGCGGGCGATCGTCAAGATGCTGCGCGAGGCGGGTGCCCTGGAGGTGCACGTCCGGATCTCCTCCCCGCCGGTCAGCTGGCCGTGCTTCTACGGCATCGACTTCGCCACCCGGGCCGAGCTGATCGCCGGTTCGCTCAGCGTGGAGGAGATCCGCGCCTCGCTCGGCGCCGACTCGCTCGGATACATCTCGCTGGAGGGCCTGACCGCGGCCACCACGATCCCCGCGGACCGGCTCTGCCGCGCCTGCTTCGACGGCGAGTATCCGATCCCGATCGACCAGGACAACGTGGGCAAGTACGTGCTGGAGGCCAAGCGTTGAGCGGGCCGGGCGCGCAGAGAGAGGCCTCATGACCAGCTACGCGGCCGCCGGAGTGGACATCGACGCGGGCGAGCGCGCCGTCGAGCTGATGAGGTCGAAGGTCGCGCGGGCGCGCAGGCCGGAGGTCGTGGACGACGCCAGCGGCTTCGCCGGCCTCTTCGACGCCTCGGCCCTGCTGTCGTACAGGCGGCCGTTGCTCACCACGTCGACCGACGGCGTCGGCACCAAGGTCATGCTGGCCCAGCGGCTGGACAAGCACGACACGATCGGGATCGACCTGGTCGGCATGGTCGTCGACGACCTGGTGGTCTGCGGCGCCGAGCCGCTGTTCATGACCGACTACATCGCCTGCGGCAAGGTGGTCCCCGAGCGGATCGCCGAGATCGTGGGCGGCGTCGCCGAGGGCTGCCGCCTGGCGGGCTGCGCCCTCGTCGGCGGGGAGACCGCCGAGCACCCCGGGGCCATGGAGGCCGGCGAGTACGACCTCGCGGGCGCCGCCACCGGGGTGGTGGAGGCCGACAGGATGCTCGGCCGCGACAGGGTCCGCGCGGGCGACGTGGTCCTCGCGCTCGCCTCCTCCGGCGTGCACTCCAACGGCTACTCGCTGGTCAGGCACATCATCGACCGGGCCGGGCTGTCGCTGGAGGCCGAGCTGCCCGAGCTGGGGCGGACACTGGGCGAGGAGCTCCTGGAGCCGACCAGGATCTACTCCCTCGACTGCCTGGAGCTGGCCCGCGCGGTCGACGTCCACGCGTACGCCCACATCACGGGCGGCGGACTGGCGGGCAACCTGTCCCGCTCGCTGCCCCCCGGGCTGGACGCGCTGCTCGACCGCTCGTCGTGGACCCCGCCCGCCGTCTTCGAGGTGCTCGCGGGGCACGGCGGGGTGGCCCAAGCCGACATGGACCGGACGTTCAACCTGGGCGTGGGCATGGCCGCGGTCGTCCCGGCCGAGGCCGTGGAGCCCGCCCTCGCGCTGCTCGGCGAGCGGAACCTGCCCGCCTGGGTGCTCGGCGAGATCGTCGAGGGCTCGGGCCAGGCACGTTTCCGCTGATCCGCGCCCTCCCCTCCGGGAGATAGCCTCGCGCGTCCCTCGTCCCCGCCCGGCCGGTGCCACCGGCCGGGCGGGGACGCGCCGGAGGTGGCCGGGTATGCGGCGGGTACCGGGGACGCGCCGGGTGTGCGGCGGGTATGGCGAAAAGCGCTCCGGACCACCGGAGCGCCGCATATTTTCGACTCGTAGCGAGAAGAACACCCGGCGGCTTGTGCCCACCGCCGGGTGCCCTGCTCACGTCAACCTGAAATCCGCCTAGCGGCGGCCGGATGTCCCGTCGTCGCGGTCATCTCCGGAGCCGAAGTCATCGGCGTAATCGGCGTACCGATCCGCCAGCTCGTCGTAGGCGTCGTTGGAGTCGTCATTGTGGATGGAGTCGTCTCTGACTCCGAGCTCGTCGCGCAGACGCTCAAGATCAGTGCCACCGCTGTTGTACTTCAGCTGGCGAGCAACCTTGACCTGCTTGGCCTTTGCTCGGCCGCGCCCCATTGGCTCGACCCCCTCGTGTGGGGTCGTGCCCGACCCCTCGTCGCTAACGCACCACGCACTGACGCCACCTGACTTGAGGCGTCAGCTCTCGTTCGCCTACAACCGTACCCGTTTTACGCCCGGCTCGGTACGTCGTATGGGCGTGTGGGGCTAGTGGCCCAGCCAAATGCCCCTAATTCGCCCGACTTCCGACATTCTGCGCTCAGCCAGCCTATCGGCTGCGACGGCCGGGGGAACGCCATCCTCCGCCGCGCTGGAGAAGATCTTGAGAGTCGTGTCGTAGATCTGGGTGGCCTTTGCCTGCGCCCGCTCCATGTTGAACCCCCTGATCTCGTCCGCGACCTGGATGACGCCGCCGGAGTTGACCACGTAGTCGGGCGCGTAGAGGATCCCGCGGTCGGCGAGCTGCTTCTCCACGCCGGGGTGGGCCAGTTGGTTGTTGGCCCCGCCGCAGACGATCGTGGCGCGCAGGCGGGCCACCGTCTCGTCGTCCAGCGCCCCGCCGAGGGCGCACGGCGCGTAGACGTCGACGTCGGCGGCGGTGATCTCCAGCCGGTCGGCGACGACCTCGACCTGGGGGTGGATCCGCCGCAGCCGCTCCACGGCCCGCTCGCTCACGTCGCAGACCACGACCTCCGCGCCGTCCTCGATCAGATGGCCGACCAGGCGGTGGCCGACCTTGCCCACGCCCTCCACGCCGACGCGCCTGCCGCGCAGCGTCGGCGTCCCGTACGCGTGCTCGGCGGCGGCGCGCATGCCCTGGAACACGCCGAGGGCGGTCAGGATCGACGAGTCGCCGGCCCCGCCGTTGGCCAGCGTGCGGCCGGTCACGTACGAGCACTCGCGGGCCACGATGTCCATGTCCTCGCTGTAGGTGCCGACGTCGCACGCCGTGTAGTAGCGGCCCCCGAGCGACTGGACGAACCTGCCGTAGGCGCGCAGCAGCGCCTCGCTCTTGTCCGTCGCCGGATCGCCGATGATGACGGCCTTGCCGCCACCGAGGTCGAGTCCCGCCAGGGCGTTCTTGTAGGCCATCGCCCGCGAGAGGTTGAGCACGTCCGCCAGCGCGGCCTGCTCGCTCTCGTAGGGATAGAACCTGGTGCCGCCCAGGCCGGGGCCCAGGGCGGTGTTGTGGATGGCGATGATCGCGTGGAGGCCGCTTCGCTCGTCGGAGCAGAAGACGACCTGCTCGTGCCTCGCCTGGCCGGTTGCCGGGCCCGCGTCCTTGTGGGACAGCCCGAAGACGTCGGTCACTGTGGTGACTCCCAGTCGTCCGTTCCCGCCGCTCCGTCGCGGCGGAGATCACCCTCAGCGTAACCACAAGTCCGTAACGGGGACGACGTGCGCGAACGTCCCATCTCAGTGTCCGAGACGGCCACCGCGGAAGCGGGCCCGCTACGGACAACGGCCGGTCCTTCGTGACACGATGCGGTCGTGCTGCCCTATGCCGCGTACCTCCGCGTCTACGAACCGCTGGTCGCGTTCGCCCCGGCGGAGCGCGTCTCGTGGACCGCCTACGCCGAGACGGCCGACCGACCGCGCCGAGCGAGCGCCCTCCACGCCGAACACGGCGAGGCGGTGCGACGCCTCCTCGGGGTGCCGCCGGCCCCGGCACCCGTCCAGGAGAGCCCCAACGCCTATCTGAGGCGTGTGGAGGAGGTCCTGTACGTCTGCCCGTGGCAGAGCAGGCTGAGGTCGTGGCTCGCCTTCTCACGCTTTCGCGGGGCGACCCCGCCCAAGCTGATGGAGCGTTTCGTCCCGCCCGCCGTCGCGAAGCAGACGGCCGACGACTTCGACCGGTTCAAGCGCCGCACCGACTCCGCCGCGCTGCGCACCCACATCCGCGGCTCCACATGGCACGTTCCGACCTCGTGGTTCGTCCCCTTCGACGGCAACGAGCGCTGGCTCGTCATCGACGGCGGCGAGGGGCAGGGGGGCACGACCACCACGCGCAACCTGATCTACGTCACGTCCATGGCCCATGCCAGGCGCCGCAGCGCCCGGGCCCTGCAGATCATCAGGAGGCAGGTGGGCGAGGTCTCGGTCACCGCCGAGGTCGAGGACGTGGCGCGCTGGCTGGAGGAGTTCCACCCGCACTCGCTGGTCGAGCTGGACTACGGCGGCATCGTCAACCTCATGGACGACGAGACACTCCAGGCCGACGAATCCGTGGCGGAGCTCGCGGCGGCGCTGACAGGTCTGGAAAAAGGCGAGGAAGAACTGGCGTTCGCCATGTACCAGCGCGTCATCCTCCGCTGGCGATCAATACAACTTCTCGAATCAGCAAACTGAGTCGCAAATCATCCCTTCGACCTGCGTAAGTAGGTCCGTCGATGACCGGGGATGCACCTACGAACTGAGTAGTTTGCCGTTTTCACTGCGATACCACGAAACGTGTCGCTAGAATCACCGAGCGTGACAACAACACGTGCACAAGAGAGATGAGTCGCTCAAAGGCTCGCCAATCGCTCTACGTGGCTGTATGGTCACATCGGGTGATGCCGCATATGGCCCAAACAGCCGCACGCAAGGGCCATAGGCGGACATCCGTGACAAGCGTCAAGTCGCAGGATCGCTGTCGCCGGTCCACATGGAGGAGAGGCCGCACAAATGTCAGCTCGTACACCCGAGGCAGAGCCGCTGCTCACCCCGGCGGAGGTCGCAACCATGTTCCGCGTCGATCCCAAGACCGTGACCCGGTGGGCGAAGGCGGGCAAGTTGACGTCCATCCGCACCCTGGGTGGACACCGCCGGTACCGGGAGACTGAGGTTCGCGCACTGCTCGCGGGGATTCCGCAGCAGCGCTCAGAGTAAGACGGGGGCCGTCACTGACCTAGGGGGATTGGTGCGCGCTCACTCTTTGAGCGTGTAGGCCACACGGGTTTGTGGGGAGCGGCGTCGCCCGCCCGGCGCCGCCCCAGCACCTACCCCGCCCTCCGGCACACGCTCCCGAAGGGCCCGGCAGTGCCCCGAGGAGCCCTGTCAGCCGTCCGCCCCGGGCCTCTCCTGGCCCGTGGGGCGGCTCGCCCGGTCTCTGACCAGGCCGTCCAGCAACTCGCCGACGTGCGCGTCGTGTTCGGCCGCCACGCCGAGCAGCGCCGTCATCTGACCGATCAGCATCCGCTCCAGCGCCGGCCGCTCGATGTCGCGGCGCTCCAGCCAGTCGAGGCCCGCGGTCTCGACGGAGGCGATCCACGAGCGCAGCGCGACCCGGAGCGCGGGCCCCGGCTCCTCGACCCGCAGCTGCTTCATGATCAGCCTGAGCAGCCGGTGCCTGACCGAGTCGACGACCTCCCCGATCTCGCCGCTGCGATTGGCGGGACCGCCCCTGAGCAGCGCGGCGAAGCCCGCCGCGTGCTCCTCGACGAAGTCGAAGTATCGGGTGAGGCCCCCGGCCAGCTCGTCCAGCGGAGTGCCGATCCCCCGGGGTCCGAGCCTGGCCTCCAGCTGGGCCGCGGCGCTCCTCAGCGCGGCGACGTAGAGCTCCTGCTTGCCGCCGAAGTAGTGGTAGACCAGTGCCCGCGACGCGCCGGCCTCGGAGGCCACGTCGTCGATCGACACGTGTTCGGCGTCACGCCTGCTGAACAGCTCCAGGGCCGCCGCCATGAGCTCCTCGCGGCGCCGGTCGACACTGAGCCTGCGCCGCGTCGGTCGCACGCCCCCCGCCACGGGTTTCGCCCGCTCGGCGGCTTCGGATGTCGACCCCACACCCTGAAGACTATCGGAGCCGTTTCGCCCGGCGGCTTGGTCAAGATCGCAGTTCCCTTCCGCACAAGCCGTACCCCATTCGGAACTCGATCGTTTTGAGTGACAGGTGCCCATCCACCATCGCGGGGGAGAGCCATGTCAGGACCGCCGGTCAACACCACCGTCACCCGAGCCCGCGGGTTCGCCGAACCCGTCTTGTCCGACGGGGGCGGCGGGCCACGCCCGAGACCCACGATCCGCAACGTGGCAGAACGAGCCGGTGTCTCCAAATCACTGGTCTCGCTCGTCCTGCGCGGGTCGCCCCACGTCAGTGAACATCGCAGGCAGGCCGTGCTCCAGGCGGCCAGAGACCTCGGCTACCGGCCCAACGCCGTCGCGCGCAGCCTGGTCGAGGGCCGTACCCACCTGGTCGGGGCGCTCGTCGCCGACCTGCACAACCCGTTCTACGCGGAGTTCCTGGACGGCCTGCAGGAGAGCCTGCACGGCGACGGGCTGAGGCTTCTCATCGGCAACAGCCAGTGGGACCCCGCCTTCGAGGACGAGGCGGTCGAGGCGTTCCTCGAACTGCGCGTCGACGGGCTCGTCCTGCTCGGTATCGCGCCCACCAGCGGGACGCTCATCGAGGCCACCGGCTATACGCCGACCGTGGTGGTGGGCGAGCGCGACATCGACCTCGGCGGCGTGGACATCGTCGTCGACGACGACCAACTCGGCGCCCGCCTGGCCGTCGACCACCTCGTGGAGCTCGGTCACCGCAGGATCGCCCACATCGAGGCCGCGGGCATCTCCTCCGGGCGCTTCCGGTGCGAGGGCTACCTGGTCGCGATGCGCAGGCACTCCCTGGCGCCGTACATCATGGTCGAGGAGGGCGAGTCCAGCGAGGAGGGCGGCGCCAGGGCGGCGCGCAGCCTGCTCACGCGTGACCCCCGGCCCACAGCGATCTTCGCCGCCAACGACCGGGTGGCCATGGGCGTGCTCTCCGCGGCCGCCGAGCTGGGCCTGCGGGTTCCCGAGGACCTGTCCGTGGTCGGGTACGACAACATCCACCGCGCGGGGACCCAGCCGATCTCGCTGACCACCGTGGACCAGCCCCGCCGCGCCATGGGACGCTCCGCCGCGGCGCTGCTGAACGACCGGATCGGCGACCCCGGCAAGGCCTCGCGCCTGCGCCAGGTCGCGCCACAGCTGGTCGTACGGAACAGCACGAGCCCCGCCGAACGGTAAAGAGCCTGCCTGGAGCGTTACATCACGCCCAGGCAGGCTCCATGGCCTCCCCAAAACACGGTCAACATCGCGGACGGCGACGCGCCGCCGGTGTTGACTCTGGCCGAGACGAGGGGGGTAACAATGCGTGATCCGGAACTGGTGTCATGCGCCCAGCGGGCCGCGGCCGAGCTTGAGCGGGCGTGGGCGCACTGGCGGGCCGCCCGGGGCCGCAACGGCGACGCCGGAGCCGAGTCCGTGGCCAGCTACGTGGCCCATTCGATCGACCACCCGTGGGGACGGCCGCGCGTGGTCCTCGGGCTGGACGCCGAGGACGCCAGGGAGCTCGCCTCGCTCCTGCAGAAGCAGGAGGTCGGCGAGCACGCCTGGTGACGGCGAGTGGGCATGTCTCCCGGTACGGATGGGTACATGCCGCCTCCCGCTCCCAGGTGGGCACATACCGTCTCCTGTTCCCAGGTGGGCACATACCGCGTCCCGTGACGGGAGAGCACATCACGCCTCGTGACGGGCCCGCACATACCGCGACAACGGCCGAAACACGCGTCCGGGCCACGTAGGTTGGGTGGCTGACGACTTCCTTGGGGGCGATGAGCGTGACCGGCAAAGCACTCGCGGCGACCCTTGTCCTGTGCGGACTCGGCGCCGCCGCCTGCGGCGGTACCGCCGCGGGCGCGGACCTCGCGCGGACGCGCGGGCCCGTCCCTCCCGCCGCCGGCACCGCGGCGGCTCCGGCGGCCGACGCCCCGGCCCGCCCGGCGGCCGGCGCGGCGAGCGACCCCACGCCGAGTCCCGCCGCAGGCCAGAGCGGCCAGAGCGGCCAGAGCGACAAGCCGCTCAGCGGCAAGGTCGTGGTCATCGACCCGGGCCACAACGGGCAGAACTACCGCCACCCCGCGGAGATCAACAAGCAGGTCAATGTCCTGACCCAGTCGAAGGCCTGTGACACCACGGGCACCGCCACCGACAACGGCTACAGCGAGGCGGCCTTCACCTGGGACGTCTCGCAGCGTCTGGCCAAGATCCTGAAGAGCCGTGGCGCGACGGTGAAGCTGACCCGCGACAGCAACTCCGGCGTCGGGCCGTGCATCACCCAGCGGGCCGCGATCGGCAACCGGGCGAAGGCGGACGCGGCGATCTCGGTCCACGCCGACGGGGCGAGCCCCGCCAACCACGGCTTCCACGTGATCATGCCGGAGAAGATCGGCGGCCCGGTCGACCCGGTGGTCAAGGCCTCCAGGAAGCTCGGCCTGGACGTGCGGAACGCCTTCAGGCGCGGCACCGGCCTGCCGTACTCCACCTACATCGGCAAGGACGCCCTCGACTACCGGAACGACCTCGGCGGCCTGAACCTCTCCACGGTTCCCAAGGTCTTCATCGAGTCGGGCAACATGAGGAACTCCGCCGAGGCGGCCAAGTTCCAGCAGCCTGCGTTCCGGCAGAGGATCGCGCTCGCCCTGGCGAACGGGTTGCAGCAGTACCTCAAGTAGTCCGGGCGGGAAGCGCGCCGGATGCCGCGCGGCCCGGACCGTGCCGGGCTCGCCGTCCGGCCGGCCCCGCCCCGGAACCCGCCGGCGGGCTCGCGTAGCGGACCCGGCCGGGGCGGACGGCTCGTCTCAGCGGCCCGCCGGGCCGTCCAGACCCAGGGGTCCGAGGTTGTCGTGGGCCGGGTGACTGCGCGCGACCGGTCCCTCGGCGAAGGCCCGCAGGATGTTCCCCGTGGCCCTGCGGACGAAGGCCCCGGCCTTGTCCGTGACGCCGTGGCCGCAGCGGGCGCCCCGCATGGCGCACACCCAGCGCATCGTGCCCGAGCTGAACACGCCGGCGCCGCTCGGCACGGTGTGGTAGGCGCTGTGCGCGACCGTGGCGCGACCGCCGCAGTCGACCGGGGAGACCGACAGGACCTCCATCGGGCGCGGCACGCCCGCGCCGACCCTGTCGGTCTCCACGCCCACCATCCCGGGGAAGGTGGTGCCGCGCCGCACCCCGGTCCCCTTGAAGATCCAGTTGCCGGGGCGCCTCACCACGTAGGCGGACTCGGAGGGGAAGCAGTCGTACATCGGGCCGGTCAGCGAGCTCTCCGGCCTGCCGGTGGCGCGCCACAGGACCGTCCGGGCGTCCTCGGCGGCGTCCTTGTGGCAGACCACCAGGCGGCGCGGGCCCAGGCGCGTCGCGGCGAGGCGGACCCGCCAGTAGACGGCGTTGGCGCCGAGGAAGGCGAGGTTGGTGCCGTGGTCGCGGGCGGTCTCGACGGTACGGCGCATGCCCGGCGACCAGTACTCGTCATGGCCCAGTGACACCAGGCCCCTGGCCCCGTCGAGGATGCGCGGGTCGCGGTCCAGGTCCAGGCTCGTGACGTAGGCGAGCGGTACGCCTCGGCGCTCGGCGAGCTCGATGGCGTCGCGCTCCATGTCCAGGAAGAGTCGCGCTCCCGAGGTGTCGTACGGGCGGTCGAAGCTGACCGCCCGGGACCTGCCCTCGAAGCCGCCGGGGCCCGTGTAGAGGCTGCGGCCGCCCCAGTCGTTGTACGCCTGCCAGGTGGTGACCGCGTTGACGATGACCAGGCGCCCCCGGGTGGAGGCGGACCTGACGGTGAGGGGAACGTATCGCTGTCCCCCGCCGGCGGCGTCCAGCCGGATCAGGTAGGAGCCCTCGGGCCACCCCGAGGTGTCCACCTCGGGTCCGGGCTTCCAGTGGGCGGCGGTCACCGTCCCGGTGGCGGCGATCGTCCTGGGCGGAGCCTGCCTCGTACCGGGCAGTCCGGTCGCCCGCCAGACCTGCCTGGCCCCGGCCCCGCCGTACCAGCCCATCCGGAAGGCCCTGGCGATGTAGCGGCCGGCGGTGGTCGAGACGTACAGCCGGAAACTCTGGCCCGGCAGCACGCTCACCCGGTCGGCGAAGCCCTCGATCTCGTGCTCGGCGCCGCGCCGGCGCACCCGCCAGCCGGGATCGCCCTCCCTGGCGTTCTCCGCCACGGTGGCGTTGTCCCCCTCGGCGCTCCGCACCGCGGAGGAGGACGCCGAGGGCGTGGGCGTGGGCGTGGGCGGATCGGCGGGGCGTTCGACGGCGGCGGAACACCCGGCGACCAGCATGATCGCCACCGGTATCGTCACCAGGATCGCCAGTGGTGTGCGGGCCGGGTGCCTGGACGCTTGGAACATGAGCAGCAGCATGTCCGCGCGAGAGGTCTCCCCCGGTTCTCCCGCGCGGTACTTGGGCGGTTCTTGGTTCCGTGTCCGGGCTCGCCAGCCTAAAGGGCTTATTTCTCTGGTGATTTGGAATGATTTAAACCATGACTGACCTCCTGCCGTTCCCCTCCGCTTTCACACCTGCCAGCGGTTTCCTCGGCCTTCCCCACGGAGTCGTCGTCTCCGGTCCCGCCGAGCTGGTCGACGCCGTACGCCTCGCGCTCGCCGTACTCGACCCGCGCCCCGGCGAGGCGGGGACGATCACGGTGGAGTCCGACGCCTCACTCGGCGCCGAGGCGTACGTCCTGGACGTGACGGGCGGGGGCGTGCGGATCGCGGCCGGAGACCGGGCCGGCGCCTTCTACGCGGGCCAGACGCTGCGGCAGCTGCTGCCCGCGGCGGCGTTCCGCGCGGTGGCCGGTGCCGGGGTGAGCTGGAGCGTCCCCCTCGGCCAGGTGCGGGACGCGCCCCGGTTCGCCTGGCGCGGGGTGCACCTCGACGTGGCACGGCACTTCATGCCCAAGCGCGAGGTGTTCAGGATGGTCGACATCATGGCGGTCCACAAGCTGAACCGCCTCCACCTGCACCTGGTGGACGACCAGGGGTGGCGGGTCGAGAGCCGCCGGCACCCGCGGCTGCACGAGGTGGGCGCGCACCGCCCGCGCACGACCACCAGCTACTACCGGGAGGACCTCACCTTCGACGACGTACCGCACGGCGGCTACTACACGCTGGAGGACCTCGCCGAGATCGGTGCCTACGCGCGGGCCCGCGCCGTGACGGTCGTGCCCGAGATCGACGTACCGGGACACGCCTCGGCGATCCTCGCCGCCTACCCCGAGTTCGACGCCCGCGCCACCGGCGGCCGCCGGCCGGAGCCCTTCACGGTCCTGGAACGCTGGGGCATCTCCCCCGCGATCCTGTCCCCGCTGCCGGAGACGATCGACTTCCTGACCGGCGTGATCGAAGAGATCGTGGAAGCGCTGGGCGAGACCCCGTACGTCCACATCGGCGGGGACGAATGCGTGCTCGACGACTGGGCCGACTCCCCCGAGATCGTCGCGTTCCAGGCGGAGCTGGGGCTGGAGGGCGTGAGCGACCTGCACGCCTGGTTCCTGCGCCGGCTCGCGGACGAGCTGGCCGAGCGTGGCAGCAGGGCGGTGGTGTGGGACGAGGCGTTCGTCAGCGGCATGCTCAGGCCCGACACGATCGTGATGCCCTGGCGCGGGCCGGGGGTGGCCAGGCGCGCCGCCGCCGCCGGGCACGACGTGGTGCAGACCCCGGTCTTCCCGCTGTACTTCGACTACGCCGAGGCCTCCTCCGAGGAGGAGCCCGTGGCGATCGGCGACGCGATCACCGTTTCCGACGTCGCAGCCTACGCCCCGGCGCCGGAGTCGTGGACGGCCGAGGAGCGGGAGCACGTGCTCGGGGCGCAGTTCCAGCTGTGGAGCGAGCGGCTGCCCGACGGGCGCGCGGTGGACTACCGCGCCTGGCCCCGGGGGTGCGCGCTGGCCGAGGTCGCCTGGTCGGGCTCGGCCGGGACCGGGTTCGACGCCCGGCTGGAGGCGCATCTGGGCCGCCTCGACGCGCTCGGCGTCGAATACCGGCCCCCGGCCGGCCCGCGCCCCTGGCAGCTCGGCGGAGCCGGCCACCGGCGCCACCGGCCGGGGGTCGTCAAGGTGGACGAGGTCATGAAGCACCTGGAGGAGATGACCCACGAGGCCGACTCGACCCGTCCCAGCATGTGACGGTCTTTCGCCCTTGACGAACCCCGCCAGGGGCCCGGCGCGGTCGTCCGATCAGGCGGAGACCTCGTACCCCGCTTCCTTGACGGCGGCGCGGACGGCCGTGTCGTCGAAGGAGTCACCGGAGACGTCGACCCTGCTGGTCTTAAGGTCGACGTCGACACCGGTGACACCCGGGACCTCGCCGACCTCCTTCTTGACCGAGCTCACGCAGTGGCCGCAGGTCATGCCGGTAACGGTGTATGTGGTCGTGCTCATCGTGCCTCCAATGTCCTGAGGTTACCCACCCAGGGTATAACGTCAGCCGCCTTCCGGCCCGCTGAGTGTGACGAATCAGACCCCACCGCAAAGGTTCGGACCGCGACACCTCGGATCGCGCCGCGACCGAATCAGGCGGCGGCCGAATCGGGTCGTGACCGGATCGGGTCGTGACCGAATCGCGCCGTGACCGGATCGGATGGCGGCCGGATCGCGTCACAGCCGGACCAGGCCGATCCTGGGTCGCGCCGCGGCCGGACCGGGCCACGCGGCCGGATCAGGCCGCGCGACCGGATCAGGCCGCGACCCGGCCGCGACCCGGCCGCGGTGCGGGCCGGGTCAGGCCGAGGGGCTCCGGCCCGCGGTGCGGCCGATGATCTGGCGGAGGTCGACCACACCGTGGCGGCGGAGGCGACGGGAGAGGTCACGGTTGACGTGGTACGCCCAGAAGGGCCCCTCGTAGATCAGCGCGCTGTAGCCCTGGACGAGCGTGGCCCCGGCGAGCAGGCGCTCCCAGACGTCGTCCACGTCCTCGACGCCGCCGACGGAGACGAGCACCAGGCGGTCGCCCACCCTGGCGCGCAGCCTGCGCAGGACCTCCAGCGACCGGGCCTTCAGCGGACGTCCCGACAGGCCGCCGCTCTCGCGGCTGTGGTCACGGCCCGCGGGCTCCGCGCCGGCCAGCGCCTGCCTGCCGATCGTGGTGTTGGTGGCGATGACGCCGTCGAGCCCGAGCTCCAGGGCCAGGTCGGCGACCGCGTCCACGTCGGCGTCCGCCAGGTCGGGAGCGATCTTGACCAGCAGCGGGGTGCGCTTGGGCGTGGCGTCGGCGATCTCCTTCACCGCCCGCAGCAGCGGGCCCAGCAACTCCACGGCCTGCAGGTCGCGCAGGCCGGGGGTGTTGGGCGAGCTGACGTTGACGACCAGGTAGTCGGCCAGGGGGGCGAGCTCCCTGGCACTGGCCACGTAGTCGGCGACGGCCCCCGACTCGGGCACGACCTTGGTCTTGCCGATGTTGACGCCGACGATCGCGGGGACACCTCGGGGCCTGGCCAGCCGCCGGGCCGCGGCGGGCGCGCCCGCGTTGTTGAAACCCATCCGGTTGATGATCGCCCGGTTTCTCACGAGGCGGAACAGACGGGGCCTGGCGTTGCCCGGCTGGGCGTGGGCGGTGATCGTGCCGACCTCGACGTGGCTGAAGCCGAGCGCGGACATGGCCTCCACGCAGTCGGCGTCCTTGTCGAAGCCGGCCGCCAGCCCGAACGGGCCGGGGAAGTGCACGCCGAAGGCCTGCACGCGCAGCGCGGGGTCGCGTGGCGCGAGACGGCGGTGGAGCAGCCGCCTGACCACGGGCGTCGTCGAGAGGACGCGCAGGGCGCGCACCATCAGATGGTGCGCGTCCTCCGGATCGAGGCGGCCGAGGATCTGCGAGAAGACGAATCGATACATCACCGATCAGGTTAGTGCCCCGGCGGGGTGCGGCTCGCGCCGACCGCGTCTCCGGGATGCCTGATCAGGAGGTACCGGTCGAACCCGAGCAGCCGCAGCAGGCGGAGCACCGGGCCCGACGGCCGCAGGATGATCACCTCGCGGCCCAGGTCTCGCATGTGCTCGTCGGCCCGGAGCAGGGCCCGCGCGCCCGCGCAGTCGATGAAGCCCACGTGGGCCAGGTCGAGCTCCACCGTCGCCGCGGTGAGTGTGCCGAGGACATGCCGCAGCTCGACACCCCTAACGGCGTCGAGATCACCGTAAACGGTGATCTCGACCCTGTTCTCGGAGGGCTCCGGCGACGTGAGCAGGATCACCGTATTTCGCCCGCCCCCTCACCGAGCACCTCGGCGGCCAGGTCGGCGACGCGGCGGCGGGTGTCGCGGGCCTGCTTGCGCAGGCCGGTGAATGCCTGGGTGGCGGTCAGGTCGTGCTTTCCCATCAGGTAACCGATCGCCCGCTCGATGACCACGCGGTAGTCGAGGGCGTACTGGAGCTGGTCGGCCAGGGCGCTCTTCTCCTCGGCGGCCATCGCCGCGGTGAGCAGCTGCTCGATCACGTCCGCGTAGCCGTAAAGCGCCTGGACGTCCGACTCGTCCCATTGGTAAACCTCGGCCTGGTAGACGTTCAGCGTGCCCACCGGCTCGCCTCCAAGCCGCACCGGCACCCCGGCCACCGCCCGCACCTCCGGGTGGAGCCGGTCGGCGAGCTTCGGCCAGCGCGGGTCGACCCGCACATCGCTTGAGGTCACCGCGGAATTCTCCTCGTACGCGGAAACGCACGGCCCCTGACCGAGATGGAGTTGCGCGCCCTCAAGGCTGCGTCCCCGCTCATCGGTGGCGACCAAATAGCGGAGATCTTTACCTTCTTCCGCGAACATCAGACCCGCACCCGCATATCCGAACAACGAGTTCACCACATCCACGGCACGCTCCAACTGATGGACTATGCCTGTGGTGGACGAGGTCGTCTGGAGCCTTCTCAGGCTCGCGACCAGCGCTTCCGGATCAATGTGAGTCATATGTGGGGCGCCTTTCAGCGTCGACCTGGTTACTTGACGTGCACACTACGACTTCCCTGAATAAGGGGATCTATGGGCCATGGTCTGAAGGACCATCACCATGAGCTCGCCGAGGCGTTCTCCCGTCCGGACTTTCGCAGGCTGCCATTCATGGCTCGTCCGGTCGTAGAAATTCAGGGTGCCGATCAGCCTTTCCTCGGCCCGTAAGGGCACGGAGAGCACCGCCCGGACCTCCGAGACCCGCGCGGCCACGCCGGGGAAACCGAGGGGTCTGGCCGCCCGCAGGTCGTCGACCACGACGTCCTCACCGCGGGTCAGGGTCTCGATGGCCGGCCCGGCGCCGATCTGCTCCTGGATCAGCTCCAGTTGCCGGCCTCGGTCGTCGGACCCTCCGACCGCGCGCAACCGGTCGCGGTCGTCTATCAGCATGAGTGCCGCCCCGTCGGAGCCGAGAACGTCGGCGAGGGCGCTCAGGGTGCGGTCGACGAGCTGAGAGAATTCAAGGACCTGGGTCATGGGCGGGCTTCCTCCACGTCGAGGTAGCTCCGCGGACACAGGGCGGAATGATCTGCGGATCAGAGCCTAGTGCTGCCCGATGACTCCGGCCAAGCGGTTCCCCGCCTTGGCCGGACGGCGGAGGCCGCACATCACCGTCAATACATCGTTAAGCGTTCGGCAAACAAGGATCGGCAGGG
Source organism: Streptosporangium sp. NBC_01469 (assembly GCF_036227305.1). NCBI lineage: Bacteria > Bacillati > Actinomycetota > Actinomycetes > Streptosporangiales > Streptosporangiaceae > Streptosporangium > Streptosporangium sp. NBC_01469. Next base: position 955,566 of record NZ_CP109465.1, read on the forward strand.
TAGGCGTATGAACATCCTGTCACGTTCGGCCGTCGCCCGACGACGGCGCACCCTGGCGAACCTCGTGCTCCGTGACCTCGCCGACACCGGCGACGTCACCGTCCCCGCCTGGTGGGAAGAGGAGATCCAGCGGGAGTTCGGCGGGCTGGGCGGGTTTCTGGCCGAGCTGAGCCGCCAGTGGTGGACGGCCTACGCCGCGCACCTGGACGCGCTGATCGAGCTGGGCCTCGACGACCCCTCCCAGGCGTGGGACGACGTCACCGAGCAGATGCCGTGGCTGCGGGCCGTCCTCGACGCCTACACGGACGACGCGGCGCTCGCCGAGGCCGAACGGCGGCACTGCGACGTCCTGCGCTGGACGACCCGGCGCGAGCCCCGCCACGCGGCCTGAGGGACCGGCGCGGAGCCCGTCATCCGATCCGATGGGTCCCGAGGAGACCCCGTCACATGATTGGATTTCATGGGTTCGGGACCCCGCCGGCCCGATCCTCCACCTGTCGCGCGAAGAATATTCACGAGGGATCGGGTAGCCATGAATGATGGTCAGATTTGTCGAAGGTAAGCCCCCGCCTCACAGGAACTCCGACGATCACGCCGCTGACCTGCGGTTGGGTGTACGCCTGACGATGGCGCTGGCGGCAGTGGCGATCTTCACGGTGCCGTTCGCGGTCCTGCTCGTGCTCGTGAAGACCTCCTCCCCCTCTCTCACGGGTCTCGACGAGAGCATCGCCCTGAGCCTGCACGCCCACGCGCTGGAGCACCCCGGCTACACCGCCTTCCTCAACGTGGCGACCGAGGTGTTCGGCCCCTGGACGTGGCGCGTGCTGGTGGTGTTGACCGCCGTCTGGCTCTGGCGCCGGGGCGCGCCGCGCCTGGCGGTCTGGGCGGTCGCCACGATCACCTTCGGCGGCCTGCTGAACCTCGCCGTCAAGGGAATCGTGGACCGGGCCAGGCCCGACCTGCCGAATCCCGTGGCCTCGGCGCCCGGCGCCGCCTTCCCCTCCGGACACGCGATGGGAGCCGCGCTGGGCACGTGCATCCTCGTGCTCATCCTGCTGCCCTTCCTGCGGAGCACGACCTCGCGGATCGTCGCCTGGGTCGTCGCGGCGGTCATCATGGTGTTCGTCGCGTACAGCCGGATGGCACTCGGCGTCCACTGGACCAGTGACGTGATCGCGGGGGTCGCGCTGGGCGTGGTGGTCGTGGTGGGGGCGGCGGTGGGGTTCGAGGCCTGGCGCCGCGGAGAGGGCCGCAGGCCCGCCGAACCGCACATGGAAGGTGTCGAACCCGAGGTGTTCCGAGGGAGCCATTCGGGGTAGCTGGCGCGCCATGTCGAAAATGTCGGTGGATTTCAAGGGCGTGACGCGTCTCATCCTGGCACCACTGGCCATCATGGCCGTGCTGACGATCGGCGTCGGGCTCCTCATCACCAAGGTCCTGCAGACGACGACCCTCATCGCGAACGACGAGGGGGTCAACGCGCAGCTGGCCGAGGACCGTACCGCCTACTGGAGCTCGATCACCGACGTGATGTCGAGTCTGTCCGACACACCGGTGATCATCACAGCCACCGCGTTGCTGTTCATCGGCTTCCGGCTGGCCTTCAAGCGCTGGAACGAGTCGATCTTCCTCGCCTTGGCGGTCTTCTCCCAGTCGGCGATCTTCCTGCTGGCGACCGTCTTCGCCGAGCGCGAGCGGCCCACCGTCCAGCACCTCGACCCCGCTCCGCCCACCTCCAGCTTCCCCTCGGGACACACCAGCGCCGCGGTCGCCTTCTACTGCGGCGTCGCCCTGGTACTGACCGTCCACACCCACCGCTTCAAGATCCTGAACGTGCTGTGGTGGGTGGTCGGCCTGGGTATCCCCCTGGGCATCGCCTACTCGCGCATGTACCGCGGCATGCACCACCTGAGCGACGTGAGCTGGGGCTTCCTGCTCGGCCTGGTCTGCATCGCGGTGGCCGCCAACGCGCTGCTGTTCCGGCCGGTGCTGGAGGAGAAAAAGAAAAAAGTTCTGAGCACGTAGCGTCCCCCCGGCCGCATCGGGGATCCAGGGACCGCGAAGATCGCTGGAGCGGGGATCGGCGGGGGTGAGAGAGGGACATTCCCCACCCGCCGGGTCGCTTCACATGAGACCGTTGTGAAGCAGCACCACCAGGGTTCACATCTGTTACCCGGTGCTGCTCAAAGATCACTTTGTGCCACGAAGTAAGATGGAAACCTCGCTGGGAAGATTCATGTCCTCCCATCGGGACACGAGCAGCCAGCCGGCCGGACCGAGAGACGTTCGACGGCTACCCTCACGGAAGGAAGCCGGCCCATGGATCACCAGTCCGTCGTCTGCCATAAATGCACGGGTGTTCTCCTCGCCACCGACTCCCGCACCTACACGGCGCAGCGAGGACGCCTGATCCTGACCAACGGCTACTGCACCTGCCCTGCCGAGCAGGCCCCCGCCGAGCAGGCCGCCCACCGGCAGCCCCAGCCCCAGCCCGCGGAGCAGCCCGTCGCGCACCGGCAGCCCACCCACCCCCAGCAGCAGCAGAGCGCGCAGCCCGCGGGCCAGAACTCGATGGTGGTCGCCTAGCGATCCCCCGGGGGAGCGGTCGCGGCGTCGGGGGGCGCGCGCGACGGCTCGGTCCCTCGACACCCGCGCCGCTCCGGCGGCCTCGCGGGCCCGGCCACCCACACGGCCCGGAACGCATGCGGGGGACGGCCCCTCACGTGGTCAGGACGCGCTCCCGGGTTCCGGCGCACTCACCGGATCCAGCCCCCGGGACGACGTCACGAGGCGGCGTTCGGCCGCCGAACTCCCCGGCCGCCGCCGGGAGGCGGCTTTCAGCCGCTCAGGCCCCAGGCCAGCACCACGGACAGACCGCTCGTCGCGAGCAGGCCGACGAGCACCACTATGGCAATCACCCGACGGTTCATACCCGAGAGCCTAGCCAGGCATCCGGGTGGTTCCGCACGTCAGCGCGCGGGCGGGACACCGGGGAGGCCTGAGGTCATGACGGCCAGCTGGTCGGGGGGAACTGCCCGCTCTCGGCGCGGATGATGTGGATGACCGCGTTGATGAGCGCCAGGTGGGTGAACGCCTGGGGGAAGTTGCCGAGGTGGCGCCCGGTCACCGGGTCGATCTCCTCGGCGTAGAGACCGAGGGCGCTGGCGAAGGAGAGGACCCTCTCGCAGAGCCTGCGGGCGCGGGTGTGCTCCCCGATCTCCGTCAGTGCCGAGACGAGCCAGAACGAGCAGATCGCGAAGGTGCCCTCCTCCCCGCTCATGCCGTCGTCCGTGCTCTTCGTCTCGTAGCGCAGGACCAGGTCGTCGGCGGTCAGCTCGTCGGCGATGGCCAGCACGGTGGCGCGGACCCTGGGGTCGTCGGGCGGCAGGAAGCGCACCAGCGGGATGAGCAGGAGCGACGCGTCGAGGACGTCGGTGTCGTAGTGCTGCTTGAAGACCCCGCGCTCGCTGACCCCCCGGGCGCACACGTCGGCGTGTATCTCGTCGGCGACCGCCTGCCAGCGCGCGGCCAGTTCCGGCTCGTCCCTGAGCCGGGCGAGCCTGGCGCCCCTGTCGGTCGCCACCCAGCACATCACCTTCGAGGAGGTGAAGTGCCGGGGCTCGCCGCGTACCTCCCATATGCCGCGGTCGGGCTCCCGCCAGTGCCTGATGGCGGACTCGACCTGCCGCTTCAGGATGGGCCAGATCCGCTCGTCCAGGCGGTCCCGCGACCGGGTGTGGATGTAGAAGGAGTCGAGGACGGCGCCCCAGACGTCGTTCTGGCGGTGCCGGTAGGCGGCGTTGCCGACCCTGACGGGCTTGGCGCCCTCGTACCCGGAGAGATGGTCGAGGATGTACTCGTCCAGCTCGCACTCGCCGTCGATGCCGTACATGATCTGGAGTTCCTCGTCCCGCTCCGCCACGTCGGCGATGAACCAGAAGAAGTCGTCGGCCTCCCAGTCGAAGCCCAGCGTGTACAGGCCCCAGAGGGCGAAGGTCGAGTCCCTGACCCAGGCGTAGCGGTAGTCCCAGTTGCGGTCGCCGCCCGGGGTCTCGGGCAGGGAGGTGGTCGACGCCGCGATGAGGGCGCCCGTGGGGGCGAAGGTCAGGCCCTTGAGGGTGAGGGCGCTGCGCTCCAGATACCTCCGCCAGGGGTGGTCGGGGAAAGCGCCCCTGGCGAGCCAGTGCTGCCAGTGGTGGGCGGTCCACACGAGCCGCTCGTAGGCGTCCTGGAAGGTGTACGGCGGCTCGTGCGGGGTCCACGACAGCGCGCAGAAGCGCGTGTCGCCCTCCTTGAGGAGGGTGCGCGCCGTCGCGCGCCCTCCCTCGAACCCCAGCCGCATGTCGGTGGTGAGCCGCAGCTCCAGGCTCTCCCCCTCCGCCGTCGCGACGCCCTGGTGGTAGCCCCTGTCGGTGTACGCCCAGCGGGCGGGCCTGCGCCCGTAGTCGAAGATCGGCTCGCAGTCGAGCGTGACCTGCACCTCCCCGCTCACGCAGCGCACCGTGCGAAGCAGCACGTGGGAGGCGTCGTAGTCGGTCGGCGCCCTCCTGTGCGTGTGGGAGAGCTCCTCGTCGTGGTGCCAGGGCCCCATGAGTAGCAGGTCGCGCACGATGATCCAGCCGGTCGGGGTGCCCCAGCTCGTCTCCAGGATCATGGTGCCGGGCAGGTACCGGCGCGCGGCGGGCACCCTCAGGTCGGCGGGGCCGAGCCGGAAACCCCCCGCGCCCCGGTCGAGGATGGCGGCGAAGACACTGGGGGAGTCCATCCGGGGCAGGCAGAGCCACTCGACGTTCCCGCTCGGGGCGACCAGGGCGGTCACCTCGCAGTCGGAGAGGAACCCGTAGTCGGCGATGGGCGGGAAAGGGGAGGGACCGGGCAGCGCGCCCATCGGTGAATCCGCTGTCATCAGCTCTCCTTGGGTGTGGAGACCTCCGCCTTCGAACGGAGAAGAACGTTAGGCGCCCTTTCTACCCCGGCTGCCGGGTTCAGGCACGTCTTTTCCTCCGGCCGGGCGTGCCCGTGCCTTCTCCTCCCCGCGTGGCGGGACCCCGCCTCACCGCGATGCCGGCGCGCGTGGCGTCCGATGTTCCCCGTCGGTACGGGAACCTCGTCCCCGCCCCGGATATCCGCCGCTCAGGGAGCGATGGTTCGGTCCAGCGCTGATTCCCAATAAGATCCCACAAGTCACATTATTCCCAGCTGTATGTGAACTTTTCGGACACGCCGGTGTCGAATCTGCTATTAAGATGCCCGACCAAGGTTTACGTCAGAGAGGGTCATCGTGGGGCGCGACGACATCCAAGGATCATACGAAGAAGATCCTCGCGAGCAAACCGGTCCCCTCGGACCGGACCAGCAGGAACCCGAACGCCCCGCCGGCGACGTGCTGTCGGACGGATGGAGCGATATCGACCTTCCGGAGCCCGTAGCGGGCGACGGGTCCCAGGTGATCGTCCACGTCGACGGCTCCCGGGAGATCATCCGGGCCGACGGGTCCCGGGAAATCGTCTATCTCGACGAGCGTCGCGAGATAGGGGACACCGACATCACATCCGACGGACCCCTCTACAGCGACGAGGACGAGATGACGTCGTCGCGCGGTTTCCTGGGGTCGGGCTGGCGGGAGGACCCCGATCCCTACGAGGAGCGCCGCCGTAAGGGCAAGAGCAAGAGCAGGATCCTGCTCGCGGTCGTGGGCGGCGTCGTGATCGCGGGAGTCGCGGGCGGCTGGATGCTCTCCTCCTCCATGGACGGGCAGTCCGGCGCCACGTGCTCACCCGGCGTGCGGTGCTCGGTGGCCGACCTGCCGAAGATCCCCTCCGGGACGCCGACGCCCTCGACCGAGGAGGAGACGGCCGAACCGTCCGACGAGCCGACCACGGCCGACGAGCCGACGACCGCCCCCACCAGCAGGGTCCCCCGGGCCCAGGAGCCCTCCGCCCGGCCGTCGCCGACCCGCAGCGCCCCGCCGAAGGAGACCCGCCCGACTCGGCCCGCCGAGGAGGCCGAGCAGGAGGAGACCTCCCAGGAGAATCCGGATCCCCGGCCGCGGATCACCTCCTCCGAGCCCGCGCCCTCGCCGACGAGCCAGGCCCCCACCGAGAGTGCCGCACCGAGCCAGCAGCCGACGACGGCGCCTCCGCCGCCGGACAGCGGATCGAACGACAACTCGGGCGGCGGCGGGGGCGGTGGCCTGCTCGACTGGCTGTTCTGACCGTCGTGGCTCCGGCTGCTCGGTCCTTCACGCCCTCGACGGCCACGGCGTCTCCGGGCGCGTCGGCGACCGGGACCCGTACCGTCAAGCCCGCCGGGACCTACCGCGCGAGCGCGCCGACCGCGTGGTCATGCCGGAGACTCCTGGGACTCCGAACCCCGGCGCGGTGCTCCTGAGGGCTGACGCCGCGTTCGCGCTTGAAGGCGGCACTGAGCGCGAACGCGCTGCCGTAGCCGACCTGCGTGGCCACCGCACCGACCGTGGCGTCGGTCTCGCGCAGCAGGTCGGCGGCCATGGCCAGCCGCCAGTCGGTGAGGAACGCCATGGGCGGCTCACCCACCAGCTCGGTGAAGCGGCGGGCCAGGGCCGCGCGGGAGACACCGGTCCCGGCGGCCAGCGTGGCCACCGTCCAGGGGTGGGCCGGGTTGTTGTGCAGCATGCGCAGGGCCTTGCCCACCACGGGATCGCTGTAGGCGCGGTACCAGGCGGGGGCACCGGCCTCCGGGCGGGAGAACCAGGCCCGCAGGACGGCGATGAGCAGCAGGTCGAGCAGCCGGTCGAGAACGGCCTCCTGGCCCGGCTCGTCCTTGACGATCTCGTCGCTGAGCAGCGGGATGATGGGGCAGTCCCAGGCGTCCTCCGGGAGGACCAGCAGCGGGGGCAGCGCCTCCAGCAGACGGCGGCTGATCTCCCCGCGCATCTGGTAGGCGCCGGTGAGGAGCACCGTTGACCCGTCGGGGCTGTTGCCCCAGGTGCGGACACCCAGGTCCATCTCCTGGGCCAGGCTCCGCCCGTCGAGGGTGGTGCAGTGCTGGCCCGGATGGATCACCACATCGGGCGGCGCGGCCGGATCGCAGGCGACCGTGTAGGGATCGGGGCCGAGGATGATCGCGACGTCCCCGGGGCCCAGGCGCACCGGGTCGCCGTCGTCGAGGACCACCCACGCCTCGCCCCGCACCACGGCCGTCAGGGCGAGCGGCGCCCGGTCCTGGACCCGCAGGGACCAGGGCGGGTCCAGAACCGAGCGGAGCAGGAACGCTCCCCTGGCCCGCGGACCGTCCAGAAAGTCGGTAAGTGCGTCCACGCCATTACTGTAGACGCTGAAACATGGGATTGCGCTTCTCAACCATGGTTCGTCTCACACCTGACCGGTTCACTGTTCGTATGACGGAAAACACGCATCAGAAGAACATGACACTGGTCCTCGGTGGCACGGGCAAGACCGGCCGCCGCGTGGTGGAGCGGCTCACCGCACGCGGCCTGCCGGTGCGGGTCGGCTCCCGCTCCGGGGAGCCGCCGTTCGATTGGGAGGACCGATCGACGTGGGGGCCCGTGCTGCGGGACGTGGCGTCGGTGTACGTCGTCTACTACCCGGATCTGGCATTCCCCGGGGCGGTGGAGACGGTCCGCTCGTTCGTCTCGCGAGCGGTCGAGAGCGGCGTCCGGCGGCTGGTGCTCCTGTCCGGCCGGGGCGAGGAGGAGGCCCAGGTGAGCGAGCGGACGGTCCAGGAGTCCGGGGTCGAGTGGACGATCGTACGGACGTCCTGGTTCTCGCAGAACTTCAGCGAGGACTACCTGCTGGAGCCGGTCCTCTCCGGCGAGATCGCGCTCCCGGCCGGCGACGTGGCCGAGCCGTTCGTCGACGCCGACGACATCGCGGACGTCGCGGTCGCGGCGCTCACCGAGGACGGGCACGCGGGCGAGCTCTACGAGCTGACCGGTCCCCGGTTGCTGACCTTCGCCGACGCCGCCGCGGAGATCTCCAAGGCGACCGGCAGGGAGATCCACTACGTGCCGATCTCCTCCGAGGAGTACGTGGCCGGGGCGGTCGAGCACGGCGTACCGGCCGAGTACGCCGCGCAGCTTGCCGACCTGTTCACCACCGTCCTGGACGGCCGCAACGCCCACCTGACCGACGGCGTCCGGCGCGCCCTGGGCCGGGAACCCCGCGATTTCGGCGACTACGCGCGGGACGTCGCCGCCACCGGGATCTGGAAGGGCTAAAGGGCTAGCGGAACGTCGGCGAGCCCCTCTACGGTCACCAGGCGGTGAGCACGACCCTCTTGCCCGCCACCGAAGTTTCCACGACAGCCAAGGAGAATGTGATGTTGATGTTCCGAGGCCTCGCGCTGGTCGCGGCCGCCATCACCACGGGACTCATAGCGGGTCTCTTCTACGCCTACACCTGCTCCGTCATGCCCGGCCTGGCCCGGACGGACGACCGGACCCTCATCAGCACGATGCAGCAGATCAACGTGGCGATCCTCAACGGCTGGTTCGCCATCTGCTTCGGCGGCGCGCTGGTGCTGACCGTCCTCTCCGCGGCGCTCCACCTCCAGGAGGGCGGGCGGGCCGTGCTGCCCTGGATCGTGGCCGGGCTCGTCCTGTACGTGGTGATGCTCGCCATCACGATGGTGATCCACGTGCCGCTCAACACCGCGCTCGACGCGGCCGGGGACCCCGACCGCATCACCGACCTCGCGGCGGTGCGCGAGCAGTTCGAAGCGGCGTGGGTCCGCTGGAACCTCATCCGCACGCTGGCGAGCGTGGCCGCCTTCGGCTGCCTCGCCTGGGCCCTCGTCGTGTACGGGCGCACCAGTCTGCCGAACGGGTCGTGACCCCGGAGGTACCGACCGGGCGGGGGTGGCCCGGGGAAGGTGACCGGGGGTGGTGACCGGGAAGGTCCCGACCGAACAGGGGACGGTCGGGGCAGGTGGTGGCCGGGACCCGGCCACCACCTGAGCCGGTTCCCCCGGTCACCCCTCACCGGTCAGGCGCTCGGCGTGGTCTCCTTCCAGGCGTCGGCCCACCCTCCCTGCACCATGGTCTGGAAGACCCACCGGCCGCCCGCCTTCACCAGCAGGTCCGCGTAACGCATGCCGTACGCCTCACCGTTGGCCGTCACCGTCGCGTCGGTGATCACGACGACCATGTTCGCGGTCAGGAAGTGGGGCGTGCGGGTCGACTCCATCTCGAGGTCGCCCGGCTCTCCGCCTCCCATCACCTCGGCCATCGTGCGCATGAACCGCTCCCTCGTCCACCGGTCGGCCAGACCGTCGCCGTCGGGACCGTCGGTCACCACGTTGAGCGGGAACATCGCCATGTCCGCCATCCGCTCGACGTCGACCTTCGCGCTGTGGGCGTCGTACTCGGCGAACCACTCCTCGACGCTCTTCCGGTCCTCATCCGTCGGCGTGAAGGCACCGGTACCGAACGGGGACTCCTGGGCTTCTGACACTGTTCCGCTCCTTCGTCGACGCGTCCCATCACCGGCCCCTGACCCGTCACCGTGACGGCGCAAAGCAGCGTCCGGCGGCGAACCGGGAACCGTACAAGATACCGTACATCGTACGGAGAGCTTGTCAAACGATGCGGCCATCGCCGGCGACCGGCGAGCCCGTGCTGTGTTGTGCCGTGTTGTGCCGTGTTGTGCGGCCGGGGTCGACGAGGCGGGGTGGCCGTCGCCCGTCCCCGCCGCCGACCGGAGCGGTACGCCCTAGCGCGATTTCCCGCGCAGCAGCTCGACGATCGCACCGATGTCCGCGTCGCCCCAGCCTCGCTCGGCCGCCTCCTCGTAGCGCCGCTCGACCAGCCGGGCGATCGGCAGGTCGAGACCGGCCGACTCCGCCAGCTCGGAGGCGAGCCGCATGTCCTTGGCGGCGAGCCTCGTCGTGAACCACCCTCGATGGCCGCCGCCCAGGATGTCGTCGACCCGGTTGTGCAGGGCGGGCGCGACGGTGGGCCAGGTGAGGAAGAAGTCGTGCAGCAGCGTCTCGTCGAGACCCACCGCCAGACCGGTGGCGGCCACCTCGGAGAGCGCGGCGATTCCGGCCATGAGCAGGTAGTTGTTCAGCAGCTTGAAGGCGAGCGCCGCGCCGGGGTCCCGGCCGCAGTAGGAGTGGGAGGCGAACACCTCCGACCACACCGGCTTCAGCACGTCGGCGACGTCACGCTCGCCACCCAGCAGGACCGAGGCCTGCCCCTCGGCGACGGCCGGCGGCCAGCCGATGATGGGCGCGGCCACGAACCGGCCCCCGGGCGCCATGTCCCACAGCGCGCGGGTCGTGTCCGGGGCGACGGTGCTCATGTCGGCCACGACGGGCCCACCGGAGCCGATCCCGGCCAGCTGGGACATCACATCGCGAACCGCCCGGTCGTCGGCGAGCGACATCAGCACCCCCTCGGCCTCCCGCGCGGCCTCGGCGGGCGAGGCCGCCTCGACGGCGCCGAGGCCGACCACCTCCTCCGCCCGTCCCGGTGTGCGGTTCCACACCGTGACCTGGAACCCCCGCGCCAGCAGCCGCCGGGTCAGCGCCCGGCCCATCATGCCCATCCCGAGTACAGCGACGTGCATAGATCATCCCCCCTCATGCCATTGTGCCCCCGCGAGCCGTGGCGGCTCGGGCCGCCACGCGGGTGACGACGGCACCGCGAGGTGTCGTACGGGCGGGCGGCGTCCCGGGGTTCAGGCGGGGTAGGCGTGCGTCTCGGTGGCCTTGACGGCCGCCCAGATCCGTTGTCCCGGCGTCAGGTCGAGATCCGCGACGGCGGCGGGGGTGACGTCCGCCGAGGCGGTTATCGGCCCCTCCAGGTGGATGCGGACGTTGTCGCCGTGCCGCTCGATGCCCTCGATCGTGGCCTCCCAGAGATTGCGCGGGGTGCCGTCCGGGCGGGTCCGGTAGAGCGCGACCGCGCCGGGCCTGAAGGCGACGAACACGGGACCGTCCAGATGTTCGGCGACGCTGAAACCCACCTCGCCGACGGTGACCTGTCGTCCGGAGGCGAGGCCCCGGTAGAGGTTGAGGCCGACCAGACGGGCGACGTAGTCGGTGCGCGGGCGCCGGGCGACCTCGGCGGGGGTGCCGCGCTGCACGATGGCGCCGTTCTCGATGACGACCAACTGGTCGGCGAGCACCATGGCGTCCAGGGGATCGTGGGTGACCAGGACGGTCGCGCCGCCGAAGTCGGCCAGGTGACGGCGGAGCTGCGAGCGGATCTCCAGGCGGGTGTGGGCGTCGAGGGCGGCCAGCGGCTCGTCCAGCAGCAGCAGGCGGGGCCCCACGGCGAGGGCGCGGGCCAGGGCGACGCGCTGGGCCTGACCGCCCGACAGCTGCCGGGGTCTCGCCGCGACGTACCCGGCCAGGCCGACGCGCTCCAGCCAGGCGGCGGCACCGCGCCGCGCCTCGGCTTTGGAGGCACCGTGACAGCGAGGCCCGAAGGCGACGTTGTCCAGGGCGGACAGGTGCGGGAAGAGCAGGTAGTCCTGGAAGACCATGCCGATCGGGCGGCGTTCGGACGCCAGGGTGTGCAGCGCCTCGCCGTCCAGGAGGATCCGCCCGCCGGACAGGGCGGTGAGCCCGGCCAGCGCGCGCAGCGCGGTGGTCTTGCCCGCGCCGTTGGGGCCGAGCAGGGCGACGACCTGACCGGCGGCGACCTCCAGTTCGATGTCCAGGCGGAAGCCGGGCCGGGTGACGACAAGGTGGGCGTCCAGGGTCACGGGCCGCTCACCCACCGGTCGCGCAGGCTGGCCAGGATGACCACCGAGACGGCGAGCAGGACGAGACTGAGCACGATCGCCGCCTCGGGTTCGGTCTCCAGGGCGAGATACACCGCCAGCGGCATGGTCTGGGTCTGGCCGGGGAAGTTGCCGGCGAAGGTGATGGTGGCCCCGAACTCGCCCAGCGCGCGGGCCCAGCACAGCACGGCTCCCGCGACGATGCCGGGGGCGATCAGGGGCAGGGTGACGCGGCGGAAGATGGTCCAGCGCGAGGCGCCCAGCGTCGCGGCGGCCTCCTCGAAGCGCAGGTCGGCGGCGCGCAGCGCGCCCTCGACGCTGATGACCAGGAACGGCATGGCGACGAACGTCTCGGCGACGACGACTCCGGCCGTGGTGAACGGCAGGGTGACGCCGAAGGTGGAGTCCAGCCACTGGCCGACCAGGCCGCGCCGCCCCAGGACGAGCAGCAGGGCGACCCCGCCGACCACCGGAGGCAGCACGAGGGGGACGGTGACCAGCGCCCGCACCAGGCGGCGGCCGGGGAAGGCGACACGGGCCAGCAGCCACGCCAGCGGCACGCCGAGCAGCAGGCACACCAGCGTGGCCACCGTCGCGGTCACCAGCGACAGGCGCAGCGCCTCCAGCACCCGAGGCTCGCCCAGCCTCTCCACCAGGGTGGGCCAGGGGGCGCGCACCAGCAGTCCGGCCAGCGGCAGCGTCAGGAAGACCATGCCCGCCACGGCGGGCAGCACCAGCACCCAGGGCAGGCGCCCCGCCACCCCACCGGACGGACCGCTCACGGCGCCGTCAACCCGTCGTACGAACGTGGTCGGCGATCTCCACGACCACGTTGGTGGACTTGATCACGGCGACCGCCATCACCCCCACCTCCAGGCCCAGCTCGTCGGCGGCCTGGCGGCTCATCAGCGACACCACCCGGTACGGTCCCGCGGCGATCTCCACCTGGGCCATCACCGCGTCCTTGATCACTTCGGTCACGATCCCGCGAAAGCGGTTCCTGGCCGAGGAGTGCCCCGTACCGTCCTCGGACTCGATCTGGGCACGCGCGAACGCCGCCAGATCGGCCCCCTCCACCATCCGGTGGCCGTGCTCGTCCCGCCGGGCCGCGAGCCGTCCGGCGTCCACCCACCGGCGGACGGTGTCGGGGCTCACCCCCAGCAGCGCGGCGGCCTCGCTGATCCGAAACGTCGTCACGAACAATCACCTTACCTTTGCATATTCACGCCTATATGCCCCTAAGTTGTGGCAGTCGCACCGGGATCCGCCGCTCCACCGCCGCTCCTGCGAGCCCGGACGGCCTGGAGGACCCTTTCCCCTCACCGAAGACACGTTCACCCCGGAACACCGGAATGTGTTCGAGGTCTACGCCTCCTGGCGGAAGCCCGCGACAGCCACGACGACGAGTGAGGCCCAGGCCGTTGACCTGGCCTGGGCCTCACTCGTGTACTCAGCGCACCCGCCGGCTGCCCGCCCTTCCCGATCGGCGCGAAAGGACGGGCATACGAACTACCGGGCGTACGGGCTCCCGGGGAACCACGGTCCGGGGCGTACGAACTCCCGGAAAACCACGGTTCGGGGAGTCCGTGCGGGCTTCCGGGAGGCTACGGCTGCTGGGAGATCCGGAACGACTGGGCGGCGCCGCCGTTACAGGTGCTCTGCACCAGCTGGACGCTGTCGGCCGTCGAGGAGCCCGGCACGCTCAGGCACCTGCCGCTGAGGCGGCTGACGAAGCGGTAGTGGCCACCGCCCTCGGACACCGCCTGCCACTGCTGGTTGTTGCCTCCGGAGTACGTCCACAGCTGGAGCGGGGCGCCTTCGGCCGTGGAGACGTTGGTCACGTCGATGACCTGGGCGCTGTTGCCGCGGTTGTTGAGCCGCGCGAAGCCGCCGCTGGTCGGCTGGACCTGGAACTGCTGGGCGAGGGTGCCGTTGCAGGTGTACTGCTGGATCGCGGTGCCGTTCGCCGAGGCGGCCGCCCGAGCGTCCACGCACTTGCCGCTGGCGCGGTTGGCGAGGCTGTACCACGCGGTCGGCGAGATGGTGTCCGACGGAGGCGGAGTGCTCCCGCCGCCCAGCCACAGCAGGCCGTCGATGACGAACCGGTTCTGCACCTCGCTGGCGAACGTGGACGACAGTGGGGTGTTGTTGCTGTAGTTCATGGCGTTGTGGCCGAAGTTCGCGTACAGCATCTTGTAGTTCCGGTTGGTCCACATCAGCGGGTAGTAGCCGCTGTACCAGGTCTGGTTGGGGTCCGTGCCGACCGGGAAGCTCGACTGGTCGATGGACCCGAGGATCCTGATGTTCGGGTTGTTCCTCAGGTCGTTGGTCCAGCTGTACCACTCGCTGACCGACGAGGTGAAGGTGGCGGGCAGCCGCGCCGTGGAGGGGTGCGCCCCGCCCTCCGTGCGCATGACCACCGAGGTGGGCCCCCAGGTGTTGGACCTGAACGCCCCGGTGCCGAGAAGCTCGTTGTGGTACCACGCCCAGCTCTGCGCGTTGGTGTTGAACGCGCTCACGTGGAAGCCCATCCACGCCCCGCCGTTACGCATGTACTGCTCGAAGGCCGTCCGCTGGGCGGCGTTCTGCGGCAGGTCGTCGAGGAAGAGCACCACCTGGTACTGCTGGAGGTTGCTCGCGTTCAGCTGGCTCCAGTTGTTGGTCGCGGTGTAGGAGAAGTTGTGCTGCGCGGCCATCTGCGGGAACCAGCGGTTGGCCTCCTGGACGAAGTTGATGTGTGCCGCGTCCCACGTCCCGTTGTAGAAGGCGATCACCTTGAAACTCGGGGCGGCCGCCGCCCGCGCGCTCCCACCGGCCGGAAGGGCCGTGAGGCCGAGCGCGACGGCGAGCAGGGCGAGTAGCCGCACCCACGTCCGCATCGTACTGACCATGTTTTCGCTGGTCATGTAGGTTTCCTCTGTCTCGTGACAAATGACAAAGGCGAAGCCCGCCCCGCCCACGGGCATAACGGAGACCGGCGTTACCAACAACTTCGGCAAGCCGAGGACGGTTTTTTGTCTGACTTAATTCAAGTTATGTGAAGAAAAATTGTCAAGAAGATCGCACGGTCGGGAAAGGCCGCCGTGAGCGACGTCCGCGCCCGGGAACCGATCCCGGCCCGACCCGCGACGTCAGTCAGTCGGTGGGTCAGACCCGCCGCAGCGTCACCATGAACATCATCACTAATGAGAGCTGCTGGGCCTGCTCGTGCGGCAGACTCGGTGCCTGGTAGCCGCCGATGGGTGAGCACTTATCCTCACTGGACTGCTGTGAGTCCTACTGTCAGTCGGCGGCGGGGGCGGTCTCGTAGTGGAGGTCCGCGCCGAGGCTCAGCGCGAGCCTGCGGGCGAGCCCCGTGTTGCGGCGGTGGTCCAGCCGGTTGACGGCCATCTCCAGGGCCTTGCGCTCGCCGACGACGACCACCCACGACCGCGCCCGGGTGAGCAGGGTGTAGAGCAGCTTGCGGCGCAGCATGACGCCCCCGGACTCGGTGACGAGCGGCGCGACCACGAAGGGATACTCGCTGCCCTGGGAGCGGTGCACGCTGATGGCGTACGTGTGGGTCAGCTCGTCGAGCTCGCCGAAGCCGTACTTCACGGTGTGCCCGTCGTCGGTGCGGATCTCGACGACCCTCTCCTCCGGGGTGATGGCGGTGACCGTACCGGTGTCGCCGTTGAAGACGCCCTTGTCGTAGTTGTTGCGGATCGGCATGACACGGTCGCCGACCCGGAAGGCGGAGGCACCCGACCAGTGCTCGGCGACCCCCTCGCGAGCCGGGTTGAGTCGTTCCTGGATCATCCGGCCGAGTTCGGCCGTCCCCGTCAGGCCCCTGCGCATCGGGCACAGGACCTGGACCTGGTCCGGGCTCACCCCCTGCTTGCGCGGGATCGCCACCGTCGCCAGGTGCATCACCCGCTCGGCGACCTGCTCGGGGTCGTCGACCTCCTCGAACCAGAAACCTCCCCCGCCGGGAATCGCGGGCACCTCACCCGCCCTGACCCGGCGGGCGGCCCGGATGATCCCGCTGCCCTCCGCCTGGCGGAAGACCCTGGTCAGGCGCATCCGCGCGATCGCCTCGACGCGCAGCAGGTCGGCCAGCACGCTGCCGGGGGCGATGCTGGGAAGCTGGTCGCTGTCGCCCACTATCAGCAGGTGGCTGCCGGGCGGGATGGCCGCGGTGAGCCGGGTGGCCAGGTGCAGGTCCAGCATGGACGCCTCGTCGACCACGATCAGGTCGGCCTGCGCGGGCGTCTGCTCGAACAGCGTGCCGCTCTCGGGATCGGGCTGGTGGGCCAGCATCCGGTGCACGGTCATCGCGGGCAGGCCGGTGAGCTCCGACAGGCGCTTGGCCGCCTTGCCGGTCGGCGCCGTGAGGGTCACCGTGCCGCCCATCGCCCGCACGGTCGCCGCGACGGTCTTGACGGTGTGGCTCTTCCCGCAGCCGGGACCGCCGGTGAGGATGGACACGGTGCTGGTCAGCGCCATGTTCACCGCCGCCCGCTGGTCCTCGTCCAGCCCGGGATCCTCCTGGAACGTACGCATGGGCAGCGTCGAGGGAGCCTCCCAGAGCCTGGTCAGCTGGGCGGCCAGCGTGAGCTCGCGGCCGTGGGTCTCCTTCAGGTAGACCACGGCCGTCCCCTGGCCGTCGGGCGACGCCTCGACGACCACGCGGCGGTCGGCGACGAGGGCGTCGACCATCCGGCCGACGAGGTCGTGGTCCTGCTCGACGAGTTCCGCGGACTGGGCGATCAGCGTGACCAGCCGCACGTAGCAGTGCCCGTCGCGGCTGGCCGCCGTCTCCAGCCTGTCCAGGATCGCCGCCTTGACCCGCTGCGGGCTGTGCTCGGAGACTCCCGACCGCAGGGCGATCCTGTCCGCCGTGGCGAACGCGATGCCCCTGACCTTGCCGATGAGCCGGTACGGGTCGGAGGTGAGCACCTCTCCCGAGTCGGCCCCGAAGACCTGGTAGATCTTCGCCGCGAGCAGCGGGCTGATCCCGAAGCCCTGCAGGACCACCATGAGCTCGGCGATCGCCTTCTGCTCCTCCCACGCGTCGGCGATCTGGGCCTGCCGCGCGGGACCGATGTTGACGACCTCGGTGAGCCGTTGCGGCTCGGTGTCGATGACCGTCAGCGTCGCCTCGCCGAAGTGGCTGACGATGGCGTGGGCGAGCCTCGGCCCGATGCCGCGGATCAGGCCGGAGCCAAGATAGATGCGGATGGCCCGGACGGTGGCCGGTACCAGCCGCTCGCACGCGATGACCTCGAAGCGCCTGCCGTACCGCGGATGCTCGCCCCACTCGCCGACGAGCCTGAGTGTCTCCCCCGGCTGGACCCCGCCCAGGGCCCGGCCGGAGGCGACGAAGCCGGGCATGCCCTCGGCGCTCATCCGCGCGATCGTGTACTCGTCCTCGCGGACGTACACCAGCTGCTCGACAGATGCCTCCACGGCAGAAAGCAACCCCTCCGTACCGACCTCACCTCATCCTTCGCACATCAGACCAGCTCACCCGGTGTCCCCACAAGCCGTCGCGGCCCGCCCCCGCCATCCCGGGCCGCCGCCGTGGCGTCCCGGGGTGGCGATGTGCGGTGCCCGGCACGCCGGGGTCGATGGGATATGACGTACGAGTCGCCGGAGGTGGGGGCCGGGCCGCTACGCGCCCGGCCCGCACGGTACCTGCCGCCGCCGGAGGTCAGGAACCGCCGACGGAGGCGCTCCCCGGCTGGCTCGCCGTCCGCCAGTGGGGCCCAAGCAGCCTCGGCCCCGGGCCGGGAGGCAGCGGATGCGGGTACGGTGGCCGCACGCCCGGGTACGGGGGACGCACGCCCGGATACGGAGGACGCACGCCCGGATACGGTGGCCGCCAGCCCGGGTAACCGCTCGGGTACGGAGGGCGCCAGCCCGGATACGGTGGCCGCCAGCCCGGGTACGGAGGGTGCCAGCCCGGGTAACCGCTCGGGTACGGAGGATGCCACTGCCCCGGGTAGCCACTGGGGTAGCCACCCGGATACCCGCCGGGGTAGCCACCCGGGTAACCCGACGCGGGCACGCAGTCGTACTGCGGGCACGGCTGAGTGAAGCACTGCTTGGGTGAGGGGACGCAGACGCGGCCAGGACCGCAGTTGACCGCCGCGCACGGCGACCCCGGAGAGCACGTACCGGCCGTCTGCGTGGCGGCCGACCGGGCCGCCGAAGCGGCCGGCGCCACGTCCGCCCAGGCCTCGGTCGCGATGGCCGGTGATCCCGCCGCGATGACCGCGACCAGGATCGGGACCAGTTTTCGAAGCATTTTTCCCCCAGATGTCATGATCGGTTCTGACTCTCCGACGATGCTTGCACCGGCCATACCTGCTAACGGCAAACTGGATCCCAGCAAGTCGGATGACTTGTCGAGAGTCGGGGGATGACGCCGTCACACCGATGAAATCAACTGGTTTCACCCTTTTTGAAACCGCCGGTCCGGAGTGAACGTCCCTGTGAGTCCGGGCCCCCTACGGCAGACACCTTGCCCGGCCCGGAGATGTTGCCGTCTGTGGCCGGTGAAGCGTTTCCTGACGACACGACCATGACGCCCGTGGCCCCACCGGCGAGTCGCCGGCGGGGCCTCTTGGTGGGAGAGCGGTGCGCTGGTGTCAGCGTCCGAGAAGCATCTGGCGGACCGGGGTCACGGCATGAGTGCCCGGAAGAGCACGTCTGCTACGACCTTGGCTCCGGCGTCGCTGGGATGGATGTGGTCGCCGCTGTCGTAGCCGGGCAGCAGGGTGGCCGGTGCTGCGGGGTCGTGCAGTGCGCGGTCAAGGTCTGCGACCGCGTCGAATTCCCGGTTTGCCCGGATCCATTGGTTGAGGCGCTGCCGTGCCTCCTCGCTTTCCGGAGTGTCGAATCCGGGGGTCACCCCAGCGGCGCCACCGAACGGGGTCACGGTCGCGATGATCGCCGTGAGGCCGTGCCGCTTGGCTCGCTCGGCGATCGAGGTGAGCCCGGCGATGAGGTCGACCACCGGCACAGCGGGCAATCCGAACATCCCCGGCATGCCAATGTCGTTGACGCCGAGTTGCACGATGACGTGCGTCACCCCCGGCGCCGCGAGCACCTCACGGTCGAACCGGGCGATCCCCCGCTCTCCGAAAACATCGGTGAGCAGCCGATTACCGGCGATGCCCAGGTTGATCACCGACATGCCCGGTTCGCTGACCCGGCGGGCGAGCAGGTCGGGATAGCGCAGGTCGGCGCCGGGGGTGGTGCCCACCCCGTCAGCCAGCGAGTCGCCGAACACCGCTACCACGTGGTGGCCCGCGCGTGTCCAGACGTCGATCCCGCCGAGGTGGAACCGGGACTCCACCTCAGCGGGATCGGGCAGTTTCGGGTGGGAGACGACGTCGCCCCGCGCCACGTAGCCGGTCTGCAGGGCGAAGGGGTGATAGGTGGCGGGTCCGGTCTCCGACGCGTAGTACGTGCTGACCACCAGGTCGGTCTCGGCCGTCGTCGCGAAGTCGACGGGGTCGCTCACCGCCTCCGCGCCGACGCCGATCGTCACGTGCGGTCTCCCGTCGAACGTGATCGCGGTGTCGGTGGTCGCGATGATCGACGACCCGGATTCGAGTGCCGCCACCCGCGTACTCGCGATGGTGAGCGGCTGCTTGCCGTAGAGGTTACTGAACCGTACCCGCAGGCGGTCACCACCACCGCGGACACGCACGACCTGACGCAGGGTCTCGTTGCCGAAGCCGCGGGAGGGGTAGATGAGCGTCATCGACTCGTACGGGCTGACCTGTGCGGATCTGAACGCCGCCGTCCACATCATTGTCATCGAACAACCTTCAGGGTGAGTTCGTGGAGCCGGGCGGCGGCCTTCTGCTCGAAAGCGGGGTGGTTCAGACTGATCGGCCGGTCCTGCATGAAGGCGCTGAGTGGTTCGGCGGGCGGGGCGTCGATGCGGGCGACGATCGGTTTGATGCCCTCCTTGACCGACTTGCCGTGCCTCTTGAGTGACTCGACATGGGCGGCGGTCGCCGCGTCGTACTCGCCGGAGAAGCCGGTGGACACGGGTCCGGGGTTGATCAGCACATATTTGGTACGGCTCGCCGCGTGCCGGGTGGCAAAGGCGACCCCGAGCAGGTCGTTGGCCCTGCCGGCCTGCATCTGGGCCGCCACCCCGTCATAGCCGCGCTCCAGCATGAGATCGTCCCAGTGGATGTGGCCCATCGGGACGCCGGGCCCCGACACGTTGACGATGACCGGGTGGTCGGCCTTGTCCAGCGGTTCGACCAGGCCGTGGCTGAGCAGGTGGCGGCTCAGGTACTCCAGCGCGAAGGTGCCCTCGAAGCCCTCGGTGGTTTCCCACCGGGTCGAGCGGAAGTGCCGGGCGCACAGCACGAGCGCGTCCACGACGGGGAACGTGGCGTTGATCTCCTCGATGACCCGCCTGTTCTCGCTGAGCAGGCTCAGGTCCGCCTGGATGAGGAAGGCGCCGGGGACGGTCTTCGCCTTCTCCGCGTCACGGCCGATGATGACGACGGTGTCGCCTCGTTCGAGGTACGTGTGGGCGAGCGCCCTGCCCATCCCGTCGGTGCCGCCGGTGATCACTAGGGTCTTCATCAGGATGTCCTCCCGGACAGGGCGGATTCTTCGCTTACGGTCGGCGCGGAGGGCCGGCCGGGCAGGAGCGGGATGGCGGCCAGGATGACCGCGATCATGGCGACGGTGAACCAGAAGACGCCGTGGAAGCCGGTCATCGGGTCGTCGGCGGTCTGCAGGATGAGCGTGACGACGGCGATGCCGATCGCGGCGCCGAGCTGGTTGAGCATGTAGAGCACCGAGCTGCCCTGGGCGACCAGCGGGGCGGGCAGCGTGCGATACAGCGATCCCATGGTGGGTGCGCTGAAGAAGCCCATGCCCAGGCCCATGGTGAGGGCGATCAGCGCGGGCCACAGCTCGGGGGTTTCCGCTCCGATCCGGGTGAAGGCGAGCCCGCTGAGGGCGGCGACGATCGCGCCCCCGCCGGCCAGGCCGCGAGCGCCGAGCCGGTCCGACAGCCGTCCGGCCAGTGGCATGGCGATGGCGCCGCCGAGGCCCGCCGGCGCCATCAACAGTCCGGCGGCGAGCACGCCGTGCCCGTGCGCCTGCTGGTAGTACAGCGGCAGCGCGAACAAGGTGGCGAAGTTCGCGAGGCCGCCCAGGCCCATGATGGTGACGCTCGCCGTGAAGCCGCGGTTGGCGAACAACCGCAGGTCGATCAGGGGTGGCGTGCGCCGGGTGCGGAACGCGTGGATCGTGTAGCCGATCAGCAGAACAGCGCCGACGGCCAGGGGAAGAAGCGCCTGCCAGACGGTGAACGAGGCCTGCTCGGCCGCCTGTGACAAGGCCAGGATGAGCGCCGCGAAGCCCGGACCGATCAGGGCCAGACCAAGCACGTCGAGCCGGACTCGCGGCTGACGCTCCTCGGAGGGCGGGTCGGCGGGCAGCACGCGCGCGGCGAGCAGGATGGCGATGACGCCGACGGGCACGCTGAGCAGGAACATCCATCGCCACGGCAGGCCCTGCAAAATGGCCCCGCCCGCGATCGGCCCGAGGACCGGGCCGAGGGAGAGGACCACGCCCATCAGGCCCATCACGCGTCCGGCGCGGTGGGGGCCGGCAGCGCGGGCCAGCAGGATCAGGACGAGCGGGTCGAGGATGCCGGCGCCGACGCCTTGGACGACGCGGAAGACGATCAGGCTTCCGACGTCCCAGGCCAGCCCGGAGGCGAGCGATCCGGCCAGGAACAGGATGAGGCCGCACAACCACAGCCGCTTACCGCCGAAGCGGTCGACGGCCCAGGTGGTGAAGGGGATGGTGACCGTGACGGCCAGCAGGAAGCCGGTGGAGGTCCAGCCCACCGTGCTCAGCGAGGTGTCAAACGCTTTGGCCAGGGTGTCGGTGGCGACGGCGGCCATGGTGCTGTTGAGGATGCCCAGCAACCCACCGAGCAGGATCACAGCGATCATCCGCAGCAGGTGGGAATCCAGACGGTCGTCTGGAATTCTTGAACTCATGGGTTCAATTTAGCTACCTAGCGAGTTTGAAAGCAACTCAACTGTTCATTGAATTGAACCAGGCGGTACGATCGACACATGATCGGAGCTCGAACCACGACCACCTCGCGCGGACGGATCGACAAGCGGCAGGCGATCCTGGGAGCCGCATTCATCGTGTTCGCCCGCGAGGGATACGCCCGGGCCGGCATGCAGGAGATCGCGGACGAGGCGGGCGTGGCCAAGCCCACGATGTACAACCACTTCAGCGACAAGGCCGTTCTGTTCCGCCAGACAATGGCGGCCGCGGCGGAGCAGGCGCTGAATGAGAGGTTGGCCGCGCTCGAGCCACTCTTCGATCCCGGCGACGACCTGCGCGTGACGCTGGAGGGCGTAGCTGACCACCTGCTCCGCTACCACTGCGATGATCGCTCGTGCGCGCTGCGGCGGCTGCTCTACGCGGAGATCACGAGATTTCCCGACGTCCTCGACATCGTCAAGGAGTACGGAGCCCATCGCCTCAACCAGGCTGTGGCCGACCGGCTGGCCCGGCTCACGCTCGCTGGCCGTCTGCGCGCCACCGACCCTGCCCAGGCGGCCGAACAGTTCATGGCGCTGCTCACCGGCCCGATGGAGGCACGCTCCCAGATGGGGACTCGCCCGGTCGGAGATGCCGAACTGCAGGCCGTGGCCCGTGCCGCCGTCGACACGTTCCTGCAGGCTTTCGGCGCGTAGCGCGCCGAGCATTTAGAAAGCTCTGCTCATCGCCCGGGGCCGCGGTGAGCGGATGGCCGAGCGCCTGTTCCGCGCCTACTTCACCGACGCGCTCAACGTCGCCGACCACGGCACCCTGGTGACGCCGGCCGAGGGGACGGGCATGCGGACGCACGACGGCGGCGCGACGGAACCGCACGCCGAGCTCGACCGCGTACGCGGGCTCGGCTTCACCGCCGGGTCGGTCCCCGCCTTCCGCTTCGACACCGGACCTGTTCTATCCGGCGAACAGCGAGAGGAGACCTTCTTCGCCGCGTTCAGCGGCTGAGACGCCCGGGGCGTTCGCCGGGTCGCTAAGGTGTTCCCCCCTCAGCGCGCCGGAGGCGTCACGCCTCGCCTCCGAGGAGCGTCCGACAACCCCTCAGGACCTCGGCGACGGCAGGGGCGGGCCGAGACTCCACACCCGGATCGTCTCGTCTCTGCTGCCGGTGACCGCGACGGGCAGCCCGCCGAGCTCGCCGAAGGCCACCGTCCACACGCAGTCGGTGTGACCGGAGAGAGAGCCGCCGAGTTGCTTTCGCGTGCCGAGATCCCAGACGCGGGCGGTCCTGTCCTCGCCACCGGTGACCGCGACGGGCAGCCCGCCGACCTCGCCGAACGCCACCGACCAGACCCAGCCGGTGTGGCCGGACAGGGGGGCGCCGAGCTGGTTCCCTGTCGTGAGATCCCAGACGCGGGCGGCCCTGTCCTCGCCACCGGTGATGGCGACGGGCTTCCCGCCGAGCTCACCGAGCGCCACCGACCGGACCCAGCCGGTGTGGCCGGTCAGGGAGTCGCCGAGTTGTTTCCTGGTGGCGAGGTCCCAGACGCGGACGGTGCCGTCGTCGCCGGTGGTGACCGCGATCGGCGAGCCGTCGAGCTCGCCGATGGCCACCGCCCACACCGTGCCCCTGTGCCCGGCGAGGGGGGCACCGAACTCCTGGCCGGTGCGCAGGTTCCACACCCGTGCGCGCTCGTCGGCGCCGCCGGTCACCGCGATGGGGACACCGTCCAGCTCGCCCACGGCCACCGCCTTGACGTCACCGGCGTGCCCGGCGAGGACTGGACCGATCGATTGGCCGGTTCTCAGATTCCAGACCCGGGCGGTGTCGTCGTCGCTGCCGGTCACCGCGATGGGGACGCCGTCGAGACGGCCGACCGCGACCGCCCGGACCCATTCCGTGTGCCCGGACAGGGTCGCACCGAGTTGCTCACCGGTGGCGAGGTCCAGCACGCGGGCGCTCTCGTCGTCGGATCCGCTCACCACCACGGGGGTGCCATCGAGCACGTCGACCGCCACCGCCCGTACGTCGTTGGCGTGAGCGGTCATCGGCTCGCCGACCGGTGCACCGAACGGCACCGAGGACGACGGGGCGACGCTCGGTGTACTCGATGTGCCCGACGTGCCGGGTGTACCGGGCGTACCGGGCGTACCGGTGAGGGTGGTGGTCGTCCGGGAGGAGTCCGTGCCGGTGTCGTCCGTACCGCGCGGCCAGAACCACACGGTCAACACCCCCGCCGCCAGGACGGCCGCCAGTCCGGCCGCGACCAGCGCGCGGCGCGGGATCGCACGCGTACCCGGTGCGGGCAGGGCCTCGGTCGCACGACCGGGACCGGCCGGGGCTGTGGCGTCACCGCCCGACCCCGGAGTCGGGCTCGGGCTCAGGTCCGGGCTCGGGCCTGAGCTGAGGCTCGGACCTGGGCTGAGGCTCGGACTCGGCCTCAAGCCCGGAGCCGTGCCCGAACTTGGACCCGGCCTCGTGCCTGGGCTCGTGCTTGAGCCCAGCCTTGGACTTGGACTTGGACTTGGGTCTGGGCCTGGGCCTGGGCCCAGACTAGGACTCGGGCTGGAGCTCGAACTTGGGCTCGTGCCTGGGCTTGGGCTCGTGCCTGAGCTCGTGCCTGGATCCGGCCTCGGACTTGGGAGATCTTCGCCGGTCAGGGTCCGGACCAGGGCGGCCGCGGTGGGACGGCTGCCGGGATCCTTCGCCAGGCATGCCTCCACCAGGGACCGCAGTCCTTCCGGCAGGCCAGAGAGGTCCGCGGTGCCGTGCAAGATCGCGTACAGCATCGCGGGAACCGAGGCGCCGGGAAAGGCCTGTCGGCCCGTGGCCGCGTAGACCATCGTGGCGGCCCAGCTGAACACGTCCGCCGCCGGGCCGACGGGTCCCGCAGCGATCTGCTCCGGCGCCATGTAGCCGGGCGTACCCATCGCCCCGGTCTGCGTGGCGGTGTTGTCAAGGGCGCGCGAGATCCCGAAGTCGATGACCACCGGGCCTTCGGGACCCATGATGACGTTGCTCGGCTTGAAATCGCGGTGCACGATCCCGGCCCGGTGGATCGCGGCCAGCGCGGTCGCCGTGGCGACCGCGAGCCGCTCCAGCCCACTGCCCGACCGTGGGCCGTCCTGCCGCACGACGTGCTGCAGTGACGCACCAGCGACGAACTCGCTCACGATGTACGGCCGCTCGCCCTGGAGCCCCATGTCGAGCACCCGCGCCGTGCAGAAAGGGGCGACCCGCCGGGCCAGCTCGACCTCGCGGAAGAACCGGCGGCGAGCGTCGGGATCCCCGGAGAGCCGGGCGTGCAGCACCTTGACCGCGACATCGGCACCCGACGGGGTCACCGCCCGGTAGACCTCGCCCTGGCCACCGTGCCCGATCCGAGCGGCCAGCCGGTAGTCGCCCACCTGTCCGAGGTCGCCCGGATCACGTGGCTCGGTACGAGGCAATTCCCACCTCTTCCGAAGCCCGGGCGAGACGCGGTTCCATCAACCACTCAATAATGAAGCCGCGGGCCTCGGGGCTGTGAGATCGCGGGTCGTCAATTCACCCATCGGCAATCTCCCGTCTCCCCGCAGTTCCCCACCGGCCAGATTCCCGCGCCCGCGGCGTACGCCTCGAACTCCGCACGCCGAACTCCGAACTCCGCACGAGCCCCGAGCGCCGGTGTCCTGGACGGCCCGGTTCACCGCCGGCGTCGCCCCCTCCCTCGCCCTCATCGCCATCGTGATCGGCGACGTCGGCCGCGCCGGCCCGGCTCCACGCGGTGACCCGCCTCTTCACATCGACCCGGCAAATAAAACATGATCTTGTATATGATGCATTATCTGTCTAGCTAATGTAAAGTGCCCCTCTGGTTGTACAAAGGAAGGAGCTGCCTCGTGTTCCAGGCCGAGTCCGTTACGATCACGGTCCTCGTGGAGAACTGGGTGGACATGTTGCTGCCGGATCAGGCGAGTCCACTGGGGTCCGACGACCACTGCGTCAGCCGTTACGGGCTGATCGAGCACTTCGACGGGAAGCGCGTCCCGCCGCAGGCCGAGAACGGGATCAGTCTCCTGGTCGAAGCCACCCGCGGCAGGCACGTCCTGCGCGTGCTGTTCGACGTGGGCCTGACCGGCACCGTGCTCGAACACAACATGAGGGTGCTCGGCGTCGACCCGTCCGGCATGGACCACGTGGTCATCAGCCACGGTCACCCCGACCACTTCGGGGGCGTCCACCGGTTCCTCGGGCTGGCCGGCCGCCGGATCCCGGTCGCCACGCATCACGACGCCGAGCTGCCGCGCTACGCGGTCATGGGCGACGGGCGGACGTCCTCGGTCTACAACTCCGCGTTCACCTTCGAGCAGATAGAGGCGTCCGGCGGGGCGCCCGTCCTGACGAGGGACCCGCTGGATCTGGGCTGGGGGGTGTGGACAACCGGTGAGATCCCGCGCAACGTGCCGTTCGAGTCGGTCTCCCAGCCGTTCGAGCGCGGAGCGCCCGGCCTGTACCAGGTGTCGCGGGAGGGTGACCTGCGCCGGGACGAGGTGATCGACGAGATGGGACTCGTCATCGACGTCAAGGGGGAGGGCCTGGTCGTGCTGACGGGATGCGCGCACGCCGGTGTGATCAACACCATCGAGCAGGCCCGGCGGGTCTGCGGCGACCGGCCGATCAGGGCGGTCATCGGGGGGTTCCACCTCGGCTTCCCGACGACTCCCGCGAAGAACGTCGAGGCGACGGCGAACGCCTTCCGGGATCTCGACGTCGCCACGGTCGTGCCCATGCACTGCAGCGGGCTGCGCTCGCACGCGCACATGTCGGCGTCACTGCACGACCGTTACGTGCAGCCCGCCGTCGGCACGGTGTTCCGCTTCGGCGGAGGTGCGCGATGAGGAACGACCTTCGAGGCGTGCGCGTGGTCGCCGTGGAACAGGCCGTCGCCGTCCCGCTGTGCTCCCGCCATCTCGCCGACCTCGGGGCCGACGTCATCAAGGTGGAACGGCTCAGCGGCGATTTCGCCCGCGACTACGACGACTTCGTCCAGGGGTACTCCAGCCATTTCGTCTGGCTGAACCGCGGTAAGCGAAGCGTCGCCCTGGACCTCAAGACGTCCGAGGGGAAGCGGCTGCTGGGAGAGCTGCTGCGGTCCGCCGACGTGCTGGTGTGCAACCTCGCGCCCGGCGCCTTCGAGCGGATCTTCACCGACGACGACCTCGTCGGGATCAACCCGCGGCTCATCCGGTGCTTCCTGTCCGGCTACGGCACGCAGGGGCCCTACGCCCACCGGAAGGCGTACGACATGCTCATCCAGGGGGAGGCGGGTACGGTCACGGCGACCGGCACACCGGCGCAGCCGGCCAAGCCCGGGGTGTCCCTGGCGGATCTGGCCGGTGGCACCTACGCCCTCGCCGCCATCAACGCGGCGCTCTACGCGCGGGAACGTTCCGGCGTCGGCCGGCGCATCGACGTCGCCATGTTCGACGTGCTCCTCGAATGGATGAGCCCCCTGCTTCTCGCCCAGTCGCACGCGGGCACGGCACCGCAGCCGGCCGGGCTCAGCCACGCGAGCATCGCCCCCTACGGCCCCTACCTGTCCGGCGACGGGGACCAGGTGCTCATCGCCGTGCAGAACGAGGGGCAGTGGCGCCGCCTGTGCGTGGGGGTGATCGAGGATCCGATCCTCGCGACCGATCCGGACTTCGCCTCGAACAGCGACCGCCTGCGCAACCGGGCACGGCTGGAGCCCCTGATCCAGGAGGCGCTGCGCGCGTTGTCGACGGAGACGCTGGTCTCCCGGCTCGACCTGGCGGACGTGCCGCACGCCAGGCTGAACGGCCTCCCCGAGGTTCTCGCGCATCCGCAGGCGCACGCCACGGGCCGATGGTCGTCGGCCGCCCTGCCGGACGGCGAGACGGCGACGGTGGTGACGTCGCCGTTCCATCCGGCACACGTCGAGGAGGAGGAGCGGGCCGTGCCCGCTCTCGGGGAGCACACGGTGGAGGTGCTTCGCGAGCTCGGCGTGCCCGACGCCGAGATCGACGGCCTGCTCGCCGCCGACGTCTGCCGTCAGTCGTTGTCGATCTCGAAGGGATCGGTGACCTCGTAGCCGGTGAGATGGCGGGCCAGCGCGAGGAAGCTGCTCGCCAGGTGCTCCTCCGTGGCGCGGGCGAGCGCGTCGGGGTCGCCGTCGTGGGCGGCCTTGAGGATCGCCCGGTGCTCCTGCGACACCTCGTCCGCGCGGTGGGTGAGCACCTGGAGCACGTCCCACGGGAACTGCTGCCACAGGAGCGCCACCTCCTCGGCCAGCCCCTCGTTGCCCGTCCTGTCGTAGAACAAAAAGTGGAACTGCCGGTTCTTCTCGTTCAGCGTCGCCCGGTCGCCCTCGGCCGCGACACGTTCCATGTCGTCCACGAGCCGCTGCGCGAGGTCGAGGTCCTTGGGGGAGAGGCGCCGGGCGGCCCGGCGCATGGCGTACGGCTCGACCAGCCTTCTCAGCAGGTAGACCGTCTTGACCCGCTCGTAGTCCGCGTCCGCGACGCGGACTCCCCTGTGCGGCTCGCTGACCAGCATTCCCTCCGCCTCCAGCAGCCGCAGCGCCTCGCGCACGGGGGTGATGCTGGTCTTGAAGCGAGCGGCGATCACGTCCTGCCTGATCCTGCTGCCACGCGCCAGCTCGCCTTCCGCGATCATGCGGCGCAGCTCCGCGACGATGCGGTCGCGCTTGGTGCGCGGGCTGTCGGCGGATCCACTTGACGAGGCGGACGAAGGGGGCTTGGCCATCAAGTTCCTTCCTGCGAGAGGACGGGCTCAGCAGGAGAGCCTGGACTGAGAGTGCCCGGCACGGCCGTACGCGCCTCGACGACCCGATGAAAGGCGTCCATCAGCTCACGGAAACCTCGGGGATCGTCCACGTACGCGATGTGACCGGCTCCGGGAACACCAATGTAGTCGGCACCGAGACGAGTCGCGAGTGATCGCGCCGCCTGCTCGGTCACCCGGACGTCGTGTTCTCCTCGCAGCATCCGGCACGGCACCGGACCCGGCGACACCGGCGTCTCCCACCCCAGCGCCGCCTCCAGGGCGCCGAGGAACGCCTCCGGCCGCATGCCCGTCATCGACGCGGTCAGCTCCGCCAGACCGATGCCACTGTCGGGGCCGCCGTCGGTCACCACCGTCGCGGTCAGGTACCCGGCCGCGAACCCGGCCATCCCCGTCGCGTGCAGCGAGTCGGCCGTGGCGCGCAGGCGGGCGGGGTCTCCGCCGGGAGGGAAGCCGGCGAGCAGCAGGGAGGCCAGGCGGTGCGGCGCGTCGGCGAGGACCCGCAGCGCGACGAAGGCTCCCAGACCGGAGCCGACGAGATGCGCGGGTGCCGTACCGCACTCGTCCAGCGCCGCGTGAACCACGGTCACGGCGGCGGCCAGGTCGAAGGGGTCCTCCCCGCGCACACCGTGACCGGGCAGGTCGACCGCGAGGAAGCGGGTGGGATCGGCCCCCGCGTCCACGACCGGCGCCCACGTGCGCGCGTTGCCTCCGAGGGTGTGCAAGAGCAGAACAGGGTTGGACGGATCATGCATTATTAATCTCCATGACACATTACTCTTGTACAGAAGGCATCATCATGCAACAGTATGGCCCATGTCACTGCTCGACAGGCTCAGGGATTCCTCCCGCCCTCCTCGCACCGTGAACGCCGCTCCCGCCTCGGGCAGCGCGTCGGTGGACATCGACGGCGTCACCATGCGCTTCGGGGACCGCAACGCGGCCGAGGACATCCACGTCGACGTCAGACCCGGTGAGATCGTCTCGATCGTCGGGCCCTCGGGATGCGGCAAGACGACGCTGCTGCGCGCGGTGGCCGGGCTCATCTCACCGGCCGAGGGACGCGTGCGCGTCGACGGGGAGACCGTGAGCACGACCCCCGACGGCGTCGCCATGGTCTTCCAGCACTTCGGCCTCTTCCCGTGGAAGACGGCCGAGGCGAACGTCGCCTACCCGTTGCGCCTGCGCGGCCTGCCCAGGGAGGAGATCACCTCCCGCACGCGTGAGCTGATCGAGATGGTGGGCCTCTCCGGTTTCGAGAAGTCCTACCCGCACCAGCTCTCCGGCGGCATGCAGCAGCGGACCGGCCTGGCCCGCGCCCTCGCGGTGCGCCCTCGGGTGCTGCTCATGGACGAGCCGTTCGGCGCCCTGGACGCCCAGACCGCCGAGGTCCTGCGGTTCGAGCTGCTCCGGATGTGGGAGGAGCATCCGATCACGATGCTGTTCGTCACGCACTCCATCGACGAGGCCGTGCTCTTCGGTGACCGGGTCGTCGTGCTGAAGGGCCGTCCGGGCCGGGTGCACGAGGTGATCGACGTCGCCCTGCCCCGGCCGCGCGACAGAGCGGTCGCGATGTCGGAGGAGTTCGTCGCCCTGCGTGAACGTGTCTGGTCCCTGGTGATGTCCCAGGACGCCGACCAGACCAGGTGAAACCCATCCAGTAAGTGGCAGACCCTCCGGCAGGGGTGGTCGCGATCCCAAGAGGACAGCAAGTGCAAATGATCAAACGCATCGGAGGAGCCGTCCTGGCCCTCGTGTCGCTGTCGGCCCTCGGCACCGCGTGCGGTGGCGACTCGCCCTCCGCCGGCGGTACGCCCACCATCACGATGGGCATCCCCGGCATCCCCCCCGTCTTCGTCAACCTGATGGCCTACGTGGCAGAGGAGAAGGGTTACTTCACCGCGAACGGGGTGAAGGTGACACTGCGCCCGCTGCCCACCGGGGCGGACGTGGGGCGTGCGATCCAGAGCCGTGAACTCGACGGCGGGATCGTGGGCACCTCCGGCGCGGTCGCGCTGCGGGCCTCCGGCGGCTCGGTCGTGGCCGTCCTCGGCAACGAGAACCCCTCGTACCTGGTGGCCTCCTCCGACGCGGCGGTGAAGGACTGCGCCGCCCTGAAGGGGAAGACGATCGCGGTGGACGGCGTCGGCGCCCCCAAGGCGCTGAGTGTGGGGACGATGCTGGCCTCCTGCGGGCTCACCGTCAAGGACGTCAAGCTGGTGAACGTGGGCGGGCCGCAGAGCGTCGACGCGATGATCGCCGGCCAGGTCGACACCGCCGTCCTGCACCCGGACGAGCTGGCCGCCGTGCAGCAGTCGAAGGAGACCCACGAGGTGGTCGCGCTGGCCAAGGTCGACCCGAAGTCGCACTACACCATGCTCGTCACCCGCGAGGACGAGTTGAAGGACGGCGGCAAGCGGCCCGCGTGGGTCGAGACCGTGGCGGCCCTGCACAAGGCGATCACGTACATCAACGACCCGGCCAACGCCGACGACGTGACGGCGATCGCCGCGCGGATGACGAAGCGAAGCCCGGAGATCTCCAAGGTGGCCCTGGGCGACTACGTGAAGCTCGGCTTCTGGCCCACCGACGTCGGCCTCACCCGCGAGCGCGTCGACAAGGCGATCGAGGACCAGGTGAAGGCCGGGAACGTTCCAGCGGACAAGACTCCCAAGTACGACCAGTTCGTCGACGCCACGGTGTTCCGCGATGCCCTCGCCAAGTGACCCTGCTTCCGGGGGTCCCGGGGTCTCCGGAGCCAGGCTGAAAGGCGTGGCGATCTCGCTGGTCGGGCTGCTCGCCGGGCTGCTGGCCTGGCAGGTGCTCGGTCAGCGCGATCCGGTGCTGCTGGCGACACCGGTCCGCTCCTTCGAGTCGCTCGTCGCCATGACCCGCGACGGCACGCTTCCCGAGGCACTCGCCGACACGGGGGTACTGTTCCTGGCCGGGCTCGTCGCCGCCGTCGTGGGCGGGGTGGGCTACGGGCTCGTCCTCTCCCGGTCCAGGCGGCTTCGCACCGGCACGCAGTGGCTCGTCTTCGCGGTGCAGTCGGTGCCCATCGTGGCGCTCGCGCCGCTCATCCTGGCGGCGTTCGGCTTCGGTTTCGGGGCGAAGGTGCTGGTCGTGTTCCTGAGCGCGGTCTTCCCCGTCCTGATCAACACGGCCGAGGGCGCCCGGCACACCCCCGTCACCCTGCTGGAGGTCGCCCGCGTCCACCGCAGCGGCGAATGGGCCCTCTGGCGCGACGTCCTGCTGCCGCACGCGATGCCGTACGCCATGAGCGGCATCAGGCAGGGGATCGCGATGGCCTTCGTCGGCACGTTCATCGCCGAGTTCTTCCTCGAGGCGACCGGCATCGGCGGGCTCCTGCTCGGGGCCAGCTCGCGCTTCGACTCCGCCACCGTACTGGCACTGACCGTGCTGGTGTCGGTGCTGGCGGCGATGCTCATGGCATTCGGGCAGGTCCTGGAACGGGCGTTCGCCCCATGGCGCGAGGGGAGCACGGAGTGAGCACCACCCCGGACACCACGGCGGACACCGGCGTGGGCACCACCGCGAAGGCCGCCTCCCCGGCCGTCTCCTCCGGCGGGCCGTCGCGCGACGTCACCGGCAAGCTCGTGGCCGCGGCGGCGGTCCTGCTCGTGTGGCAGATCGCCGGTACGGCCTGGCTGCCCGACTACCTGCCCACCCCCCTCGGCGTCCTCGGGCAGGCGATCCCGACCCTGACCTCGGCGAGCTTCCTCGGCTCGGTGTGGGAGACCGTCTCGGCCGTGGTGCTCGGCCTGCTCCTCGGCTGCGTCCCGGGGATCGTGGCCGGTCTGCTCATCGGGCGGGTGGCCTGGCTGCGCCACCTGAGCACGCCCTACATCAGCGGTCTGTACGCGATGCCGATGCTGGCCATCGTCCCGATGGCGACCATCTGGTTCGGCTACAACGACGTGACCCGCGTCATCGTCGTCGCGCTGTCCGCCTTCCTGCCCTGTGCCGTGAGCACCGCCGACGGGGCGCGGGCCCTGCCCGGCAACCTGGCGGACGTCGCGCGGGTGCTCAACGTGCCACGGCGCCGGTTCATCACGGACTTCGTCCTGCCGTCGGCGCTGCCGTTCGCGGTGGCGGGCGTCCACGTGGCCGTCGGCCGGGCGCTGGTCGGGGCGGCCGCCGTCGAGTTCCTCGCGAACCTGGACGGCCTGGGCACGTTCATCCTCACCAACGCCCGGTCCTTCGCCCAGGACCAGGCGTTCGTCGGCGTGGCCGTTCTCGCCCTCCTCGGCGTCCTCGCCCGCGCCGGGACGGAGCGCCTCATCCGGCGGGTGGCTCCGTGGCAGCACGCGGGCCGCGAATAAACCCCTTACACGTACAGACAGGAGCTTTTGGCATGTTGGTCGAATGGGACGTCCCGATCGAGGTCGACGACGGGACCGTACTCCGCGCGGACGTCTTCCGGCCGGAGGCGGAGGGCCGCTACCCCGTCATCCTCACCTACGGCCCGTACGCCAAGGGCCTGTCGTTCCAGGAGGGCTACCCGAGCGCCTGGGAGAAGATGGCGAGGGACCATCCGGACGCGGTCGGCGGATCGACCAACCGGTACCAGAACTGGGAGGTGGTCGACCCGGAGAAGTGGGTGCCCGACGGCTATGTCTGCGTCCGCGTCGACTCCCGTGGCGCGGGCCGCTCCCCCGGCGTGATCGACATCTTCTCCCCGCGCGAGGTCCAGGACCACGTGCTCTGCGTCGAGTGGGCGGGCGAGCAGGAGTGGAGCAACGGCAAGGTCGGGCTCTGCGGCATCTCCTACTTCGCCATCAACCAGTGGCTCGTCGCCTCACGGCGACCGGCCCACCTCGCCGCCGTCTGCGTGTGGGAGGGGGCGGCCGACTGGTACCGCGACTCCACCTACCACGGGGGCATCCGGACCACGTTCTGGGACCACTGGTACGGCATGCAGGTGAGCTCCGTCCAGCACGGCCTCGGGGACGCCGGTCCGCGTAACCCGAACACCGGGGTGAACGTCTGCGGGGACGAGAACCTGAGCGAGGAGGAGCGGGCGTCGAACCGCGTCGACCTCGGCGCGTCGATCCGCGAGCACCCCCTGGACGACGGCTACCACCGGGACCGCTCGCCGGACTGGGACAAGGTGACCGTCCCGGTCCTGTCCGCGGGAAACTGGGGAGGCCAGGGGCTGCACCTGCGGGGCAACACCCACGGCTACCTCCGCGCGGCGTCGCGGGAGAAGTGGCTGGAGATGCACGGTGACACGCACTGGTCGCTGTTCTACGCCGACTATGGCGTCTCCCTGCAGAAGCGCTTCTTCGGTCATTTCCTGAAAAATGAGGACACGGGGTGGAAGGAGCAGCCGCCGGTGCAGCTCCAGATCCGCCATGTGGACAGCACCTTCACGCTGCGCCACGAGGAGGCGTGGCCGATTCCCCGCACCCGCTGGACCTCCCTCTATCTCGACGCCGCGCACGGGTCGCTCACCCCCGAGCCTCCCGCGACGCCGGGAAGCGTCGGCTACGACGGCATGGGGGACGGGGTCATCTTCGAGACCCCGCCGCTGCCCGCCGACACGGAGTTCACCGGCCCCCTGTCGGCCAAGCTGTTCGTCGAGTCCTCGACCGCCGACGCCGACCTGTTCCTCGTCGTGCGGGTGTTCTCGCCGGACGGCACCGAGGTGACCTTCCAGGGCGCCCTCGACCCGAACACCCCGGTGGCGCAGGGATGGCTGCGCGCCTCACACCGCAAACTCGACGACGAACTCTCCCGGCCGTACCAGCCGTACCACACGCACGACGACCCCTCTCCCCTGGTGCCCGGCTCGGTGTCCGAGCTCGACATCGAGATCCTGCCGACCTGTCTCGTGGTGCCCGAGGGCTACCGGATAGCACTCGCCGTACGGGGCCGGGACTATGTCCACGACGGGCCCGCGACCCGCCTGTCCAACCTGAAGAACCAGATGACCGGGTGCGGGCCGTTCGTCCACGACGACCCGCGGGACCGCCCGGCCGAGGTGTTCGGCGGCCGGATCACCCTCCACACCGGCGGGGACCGCCTCTCGCGGCTCCTGCTGCCGGAGATCCCGTAGTGACCGTCGCCGGTGCGGGAGGGCGTCGATGAACCGGTCCGCGGTGCCCGCCGCCGGGGCGAGAGGGATCCGATGAACCGGGACACGGTGACCGCCGCCGAGGCGAGAGTGCGCCGATGAACCGGGACACGCTGGCCCGCGCGCGGGCGCTGCTCTTCGTCCCCGGGCATCGCCCCGAGCGTTTCGAGAAGGCGGTACGGGCCGCCGGTGACGCGATCGTCCTCGACCTGGAGGACGCCGTCGCCCCCGAGGACAAGGATCGGGCACGCGACAACGTCCGCCGGTGGCTCGAAGCCGGCGGGAACGCGGTCGTACGGATCAACGGGCGGGGGACCCCGTGGCATGACGCCGATGTCGAGCTGGCCGGCCGGCACGACTGCGGCGTCATGCTCCCGAAGGCCGAGAGCCCCGAGGACATCGCCGCCCTGATCGACCGGCTGCCTCGCGGCAACAGCGTCGTCCCGCTGGTGGAGACAGCCGCCGGCATCTTCGGGGCAAGACGGCTGTGCGCGGCCCCGGGGGTGACGCGGCCCGCCTTCGGCAGCGTGGACCTCGCCGCCCAGCTGGGCGTCGACCCCGGGGACCGGACCGCGCTGCTGCACGCCCGTTCGACGCTCGTCCTCGCCGCCGCGTCGGCGGGCGTGGCCGCCCCCCTGGACGGTGTCACCACGAACGTCGAGGAGCACGCCGCCGCGGTGGCCGACGCGGAACACGCGGCGCGCCTGGGATTCACCGGCAAGCTGTGCGTCCACCCCCGGCAGGTCGAGCCGGTGCGCGCGGCGTTCGCGCCGTCTGCCGAGGCCCTGCGATGGGCCGAGGCGGTGGTGGCCGCCGCCGGCGGCGGCGGCGGGGTGAGCACGCTGGACGGGCAGATGATCGACAAGCCCGTCGTCGAACGGGCCCGCAGGCTACTCGGCGGATGAGGCGGACGAGGCCGTCAAGCGGACCCGCCGGCCGCTCGGCGGCCCCCGGCGAACAAGGCCCTCGAACGCGGGCCCTTCGTCCCCCGGCACTCCTGGCTCCCCTGGCTTCTCCGCCTCCCCGGTTCCTCGCCGCGGCCTCCCGTCAGCGCTGGTTATGCTGACGGCAGGGACACGGCTATCAGGGGGCGCACATGGCTCGGCCCGGGACGCGCGCGACCGTGCGCGACGTCGCGGCGGAGACGGGGCTGTCGATCGCCACCGTCTCGCGGGTCCTGAACGGGCAGGCCAACGTCGCCCCGCACACCCGTGAGCTGGTGTTACGGGCCATCGGCCGCCTCGGGGACCAGGCGCCCCGGCCGCGCGCCGGGCAGGAGGCGATGGCCGGGGGCACGATCTACGTGCGCTGCCCCTACCTGCTGACCGACTATTTCGGGCTCATCGTCTCCTCGGTCGGCGAGACCATCGAGCTGCACGGCGGGCAGATGGTCCTGAGCGCCGGAGAGTCGGCCCAGCACACCCCGGTGCTCTCCGGCCTGCCCGACCGCCCCGACATCGCGGGGGCGATCCTGATCCTTCCCCCGGAGCCGGGCGACGAGCTCGTACGGCTCCGCGACCGGCAGTTCCCCTTCGTGGTGATCGACCCCAGGACGCCGCCTCCCAGGGACATCGTGGCGGTGTCGGCCGCGCACTTCGCGGGCGCGCGCAAGCTGATGGCGCACGTGGTCGAGCTCGGTCACCGCCGGGTCGGCATCGTCGGCGGCCCCGTGAAGTGGCTGCCGAGCGAGGCCAGGCTGGCGGGATACACCGCGTCGCTGGCCGACGCCGGTGTCCTGCCGTCGGCCGAGCTGCTGCGCAGCGTGCGGGAGCCCAACTCCGAGAACGGCTACCGCGCGGCCTGTGAGCTGCTGGACCTGCCCGAGCGGCCGACGGCGCTGGTCGCGTTCAACGACAAGATGGCGGTCGGCGCGCTGTGGGCGGCGGCCGAGCGCGGCCTGAACGTGCCGGGTGACCTGTCGGTCGCGGGGTTCGACGACCTCGACCTCGGCCGGGCGACCCTGCCGACGCTGACCACGGTGCGCCAGCCGCTGCAGGAGATGGGCCGGATGGCGGTCACGCTGCTGATGCGGCTCCTCAACCGGCACACGCTGGAGGCACTGCACGTCTCCCTGGGTACCGATGTGATCGTCCGCGGCTCCACCGGACCCGTCTCGCGCTGAGCGCGTTTGTTTCATTTGTTTCATTATCGGTCGGTCTTCGCGCCCGTCGCGCGACGTGTACCGGTCCAGGTGTTTCCCGACCTTTTCCGACCTTTCTCGGCCTTGACAATCGATTTCCACGTGTGTTGTCCTATCCTGCAACAGGAAAGTTTCTTATCTGTTACATCGGTTACAGCGACGGTTCCCGGGGCGACGCACGTGCTCTGACTCGAACGGCCCGGGGCGTCGCGGGCCCAATCGCACCCCCCGAAAGGACCCCTGCCGTGCTCCGACCACCTCGCCGGGCCCTCACCCTCGCCCTGGCCTGCGCCGCCGCCCTGTGGGCGACGGGACCCGTCGCCGCCACCCCCGCCCTGGCCGCCAACGAACCCGTGAACATCTGGCTCACCACCACTTCCGACGCGGGCGGCCGGACCGTCACGCGGGGCCTTCAGCAGCAGTCGCCCATCGCCTTCGGGCCCGCCGGAGGCAGCGCCAACCACACCATCACCGTCAACGAGGGCACCACCTACCAGCAGTTCGAAGGCGGCGGGGCCTCGATCACCGACACCACCGCCTACCTGCTGCGGGGCGGCCCGATCAGCGCGGCCACCCGCGACGCGGTGATGCGCAGGCTCTTCCACCCCACCGACGGCATCGGCCTGTCGTTCGTGCGCAACCCGATCGGCGCCTCCGACCTGTCGCGGCCCGGCCACGTCTCCCTCGACGACACCTGCTGCGACCTCAACGACTTCGGCGCCAACGGGTACGACACCAACGTGCGTCTGCTCACCGCGCAGGCCAAATCGCTCAACCCGGCACTGCGCGTCAAGGGCGTGCCGTGGAGCGCCCCCGGCTGGATGAAGGACAACGGCCGGATGGACCAGATGGGCTGGCTCAAGTGGGAGCACTACCCCACGTACGCCCAGTATCTGGTCAAGTACATCCAGAGCTACCAGAACGCCGGGATCCCGGTTAACTACATCTCGGTGCAGAACGAGCCCAACTGCTGCCAGGCGGGCAACCCGACCGCGGCGAACTACCCGAGCATGAACTGGAACTCGTCCGGGCTGGCCGAGTTCACCAAGAACCACGTCTACCCGGCGTTCCGCGCCGCCGGCATCACGACCAAGGTGCTCGTCCACGACTGGAACTACGGCGACTACGCCGCCATGGGCGCCGGCGTGCTGAACGACGCGGCCGTGCGCAACGACCCCCTGTTCGGCGGCATCGCCTGGCACGGCTACGCCGGCGACCCGGCGGTCGGCACCCAGATCCACAACCAGTATCCGGCCGTGCGCCAGTTCAGCACCGAGCACTCGGGCGGCACCTGGATCGGCAACCAGCACAACGAGGACCTCGCCGACATCGTCAACTACGCCCGCAACTGGAGCGGCAGCCTCGTCAAGTGGAGCCTCGCGCTCAACCAGGGCATGGGCCCGCACAACGGCGGCTGCGACGTCTGCACCGGCCTGATCACCGTCCAGGAGGGCGGCTCCCGCGCCGGCCAGGTCGACAACACCATCGAGTACTACACGACCGGTCACCTCACGAAGTTCGTCAAGCCCGGCGCGTACCGGATCGACTCCACCGCCAACGGCACGATCCAGAACGTCGCCTGGCGCAACCCCGACGGCTCCAAGGCCCTGATCGCGCACAACCGCGGCACCTCGGCCCAGTCCGTCCGGGTCAACTGGGGCGGCCAGTCCTTCACCTACTCCCTTCCGGCCCGCACCACCGCCACCTTCACCTGGTCCGGAACGCCGAGCGGCAACCCGGGCAACCCCGGCGGCGGCGCCATCACCGGCCTGGGCGGCAAGTGCATGGACGTCGCGGGCGCGAGCAACGCCGACGGCACCGCCGTCCAGCTCTACTCCTGCAACGGCAGCACCGCGCAGCAGTGGACCCGCCCCGGCGACGGCACGCTCCGCGTACTCGGCAAGTGCCTGGACGTCGTCGGCAACGGCACGGCCAACGGCAGCCAGCTCCAGCTGTGGTCGTGCTTCGGCGGCCCCAACCAGCAGTGGACCTACAACCCCGCGACCAGGGACCTGGTGAACCCGGCCGCGAACAAGTGCGTGGACGTCACGGGTAACACCAGCGCCGACGGCACCCGCCTCCAGCTGTGGGAGTGCACCGGTGGCGCGAACCAGAAGTGGACGGTGTCCTGACCTCAGCGAGACACGGACGCGAACCCGCCTGACGGGGGTTCGCGTCCGTGGCCTTCCCGGGTCCTCCGAGCTCCGGACGCCCCGGTACGACCGGTGGCCCGCGACCCTTGACGCTAACTTGAAGCGTCGGGGCGATTACTCACAGTGATTTCGGTGCATGAGGTCACATGCCAATCAACCCTCAGCACCAACGGGAGCACCCCATGCACACCCGCACCACCGCGACGGCGCTGGCCGCCCTCGGCCTTCTCACCACCCTGGCCACCGTCGGCGCCACCGCCACCACCGCCGTCGCGGCCACCTCCGCCCCGGCCCCCTGCGCGCAGGAATATCTCGCGCTGCTGAACGCCGAGGACGCTCTCACCAACGTCGACGCCCTACCGGAGGTCAAGGCCGCCCACGCCGCCCTGATGAAGGCCGGCGCGGCCGCGGACGTCGACCAGCTCTCCCAGAAGATGGCCCTGCAGCAGCTCGGGGTGAAGGCGCCGTCGCTGGATCCCGCCGCGAAGAAGATGGTGGACGCCTACAACGCCGCCGGGGCCAAGTACGTGCAGGTGCGCGACGCGGCGCTGCTGAAGGTCGCGCCGAAGCGGCAGAACTCCAGGGAAACGCTCAAGCGGTGCCTCACCGCCCACTCCTGAGCCTGACCGTGTGAATCGCTCACTCCTGAGCCTGACCGTGTGAGACGGGCCGGAGTCCCCGAGGCCACGACCGGGGCGACACGCCTCCTGGTGGTCGGGGACTCCGGCGAGGGCCGACACGGAACCCGCCGGCGGGTAGCCCGGACCGGGCGAACGCGCCCGGTTCCCTGTCAGGCCCCTCTGTTATCCGGGGACGAAAACCCGGCATGACTTATGGTGCCTCCGGCCATCCGGGTCCGTTCGGCCAGGCCGAGCAGTCCCAGTTTCCCGCCGGGACCCGCGGGCGCCCCGGACGGCGTCGGGTTGCTCATCCGGATCCGCAGGCCGTCACCCGGCCACCCGCCGAGCACCACAGCGCCGACATCTGGAACCTGTTGCGACCCCTCGCAGGGGTGATGAGGACGCGGGGCGTCCCACCGGCCGTGTACGGACCTCGGCGGACGTCCCCGCCATGTCACGACGCGCGCAGCGGGCGATGCCCCCCGACGGAGGCGCGGTAGGCCTGCGGAGTGGTTCCGACGACGCGTTTGAAACGTTCCCTGAAGGCGGTCGGCGAGCCGAACCCGGCCTGCGCGGCGATCCGCTCGACGCCGTGCTCGGTGTTCTCCAGCAGATACTGCGCGCGGCGCACCCGGGCACGCAGCAGCCACTGCAGAGGGGTCGTACCGGTCTGCTCGCGGAAACGGCGACTGAAGGTCCGTTCGCTCATCCCCGACCGGACGGCCATCCCCTCCAGGGT
Organism: Streptosporangium sp. NBC_01469; assembly: GCF_036227305.1. Taxonomy (NCBI): domain Bacteria; kingdom Bacillati; phylum Actinomycetota; class Actinomycetes; order Streptosporangiales; family Streptosporangiaceae; genus Streptosporangium; species Streptosporangium sp. NBC_01469. Next base: position 995,899 of record NZ_CP109465.1, read on the forward strand.
GAGGTCGTGGCCGAGGTTGTCCTCGATCCAGGCCAGCACCGGCTCCATGACCGACCCGCGCGGCACCGGCGGCTGCTCGTGCACGATGAACTGGGCCTGCCCGCCCTCGCGCTCCAACGGCATGACGGACAGGCGGGCCGCGTCGGCCGCCACCGCGGAGCCGTGGTCGCCGCGGATCATGTGCAGACACAGGTCCAGGCCGGCCGCGGCGCCCGCCGAGGTGAGAAACTGCCCGTTGTCGACGTACAGGACGTCCGGCCGGACGTTCACCCGGGGAAAGCGCTCGGCCAGCGCGGCGGCGCCGGCCCAGTGCGTGGTCGCGGTGAGCCCGTCGAGCAGGCCGGTGGCGGCCAGGGTGAACGCGCCGGCGCAGATCGACGCGATCCGGGCGCCCTGCCCGGCCGCCCGGCGAAGCGCCTCCAGCACCTGTGGCGGGGGCGGCCCCGCCTGTTCCGAGCAACCGGGCACGATGATCGTGTCGGCCTCGGCCAGCGTCTCCAGACCCCATGACACCTTGACGACGAACGCCTCGCTGCGCATCTCCGGCTCGGGACCGCACACCCGGATCCGGTACGGCCTGCGCCCATCGGGCAGCCGGGTCCGGCCGAACACCTCGATCGGCGTCGACAGATCGAACGCCACCACCTGATCCAGCGCCAGGATCGCCACCGTGTGCATGAACGCCACGATAGACACGATCCCGCCTCCCTGGCAGATGCGCTCTTATATCTGTTTCCGCACTTCACCGGGCTGGCGGGAATACGTTGGCCTTTGGCGATCCAGCCACTGTGAGCGGCGGTTCCTCCCTCCCTAGCGTGGAGCGGGCACAGACAACCAGAAGAAGGAGAGTCTGCTGATGCTCGCGCAGTTCGTCCTGTTCGACGGGTTCGACCCCTTGGACGTCATCGCCCCCTACGAAGTGCTGGACACGGCCGGCATGCTCACCGGCGGGGCGGTGAGAACGGAACTGGTGTCGGCCGAGGGAGCCCGCGAGGTCGCCGGCGGGATCGGAACCGTGTCCCTGCGGGCCGTCACCGCGCTGGACCCGGCCCGCGCGGACCTGATCGTCGTGCCCGGCGCGTACGGGGAGCTGCCCGGCGACGACGAGGACCTCACCGACGAGGAACGCGACAGGACCATCCCGGCCATCCTGGGCCGCACCCTCGGCACCGACCTCCCCCGGCTGCTCGACGAGGCCCTGTGCCGGGACGGGGTGACGGTGGCCACGGTCTGCGGCGGCTCGCTGATCCTGGCGATGGCCGGCCTGATCGAGGGTCGCCCCGCCACCACGCACCACATGGGCCTGGACCTGCTGGGAGCCACCGGCGCCCGCCCGATCGACGCCCGGATCGTCGACGACGGCGACCTGGTGAGCGGCGCCGGCGTCACCTCGGGACTGGACCTGGGCCTGTACCTGGTGGAACGCGAACTCGGCCCGCGGATCGCGCACGGCGTGGAGAAGCTGATCGCCCATGAACGGCGCGGCGTGGTCTGGCACGAGCGCGGCCCCACCCCGCCCACCTGACACCCCGTCCCATCGATCCAGAAAGATCGGTACATGTCTGCCGAAGGCACCTGGAACCTGACCATCGACACTCCCCTCGGTAAGCAGCACGCCCAGGCGGACCTGACCCGCTCACCCGACGGCACCTGGCGCGGTGTCGCCCGCGACCCCGCCTCGGGGGAGGAAGTATCGCTGGCCGACGTCACCGTCCAGGGCCGGGAAGTCACCTGGCGGCAGTCCGTCACCAGACCGATGCGGCTCAACCTGACCCTTCAGCTCACCGTCACCGGCGACACCGTCACCGGCAGCGCCAAGGCTGGACGGCTGCCCGCCAGCAAGGTGACCGGCGAGCGCGCCGGACAGGACGGCTTGTCGCGGGACGCTTCGTCGTGACCAGGGCCCCGACGCCGTTCCCCGGTGTCGGAGAACCGCGCGTCACGCGAATCACCTGCCGATTCGGCTTTTTCACGTCACAGCCGTTGCCCGTCACACCGGGAAGACGACGCCGGTCAGCTCCTCCGAGATCGTCCACAGCCGACGCTGATCGGCCACGTCGTAGGACCGCGCGATCGACGTGACCACCTTCGGGTATCCCCTGCTCTCCTGGAATCCGTCCGGGCCGTAGTACTCGCCGCCCCGGACGGCCGGATCCGTCGCGGCGCGCAGTGAGGGCAGCGCCCCCATCTCGGCGGGCTGGATCAACAGCGGCCGGACCACGCTGAACGCCGCCCGGAAGAACGCGGGCTGCCGTGACACCGCCGTCTTGGATCCTCCGGTGTCCGACCCCCCGGGATGCGCCGCGACGGCGATGGTCTCCCCCGTGCCGGACAGTCTGCGCTGGAGCTCGTAGGTGAACATCAGGTTGGCCAGTTTGGAGTGTCCGTACGCGGCGACCCGGCTGTACCGGTTGGTCTTCCAGTCGAGGTCGCCGAAGTCGATCGGCCCGCCCTGCCGGTGTCCCGCGCTGCTGACGGTGACCACACGAGAGCCGGGCACCGCCAGCATCATGTCGAGCAACAGCCCGGTCAGGGCGAAGTGGCCCAGGTGGTTGGTCCCGAACTGCAGCTCGAAGCCGTCCGAGACCAGGCCCAGCGCGCGGGAACCGTACGGGCCGACGTGACCGCGGCCGACATCAAGACTCTGATCGTCGGGCTGCAGGCGATGCGGCGCTTCCGCGGCGACGGCGAGCTGATGCGCCGCGTCTACCCGGTGATCCGGGCCGGCCTGGCCGTACCGAACCCGGCAGAGACCTCAACGTAAGAACCGATGGACGCGGGAGCCGGACACCCCGGCTCCCCGCGTCCCAAGCCGACTCCACCCTCCGCACCCGGAGGAGCCGCCAGCCGATCAGCCCCGTCCAGGCTCCTGGCCGGCGTTCCGGTCCCGAAGGAGGCCGTCGAGGATGGTGTCGATCGCCTTCACCCGACTCTCAGGGTTGTCCGTGGTGAGGGTCATCCGGATGAACACGGCGATGTCCTGGACGGTGATACCGGGACGCATCCCATCGATCTCCTGCAGCCGCGACGTGGCCGGCCCGACGACACCTTCGATCAGGCGCTGGGCGTACTCCCCGACGCGGCCGCCGACGTTGGCCAGCCGGGCGAACGTGACCACATCCCGCTCCGACATGTCGCAGCTCTGGGTGAACACCGCCCGGAACGCCTGCCGTGGATCCTCGATTCGCGCGACCCGTTCGGCGTTCTCCCGCACCGCGCCGACCAGGTCGTCGAGCACCGCCTCAAGCAGTTCCTCCTTGCCGGGGAAGTGCCGGTACAGCGTCGTCGGCCCGACCCCCGCGCGCCGGGCGACCTCTTCGAGCGAGATGCCCGGCCCCTGCTCACCGAACGCGTCGCGCGCGGCGGTCACCAGGCGCTGACGGTTTCGGACCTGGTCCTTGCGTGGCGTGCGCATCGGTGACACACCTCTCCATAGAAACGGTAGCGTTACCCCCACTTTCGCGGTACGTTTAAAGCGGAAGTGTTACTACCATATCGCTGGAGATCTCGTGACCAGGAATCTCGATACCCCACCGGCCCCGTCAGGCCGGACATTCGCCGTCACCGGCGGCGACGCCGGAGCCGGCTACCTCGTTACCGGACAGCCGGCCGCGGCGGTCGCCCCGGTCCCACCTTCCGACCGCGGTCGCTCATCGCCGGAGAGACCGTCCGGCCGTCGTCCCGACCGAGCGGGCACGAGGAGCTGACCGATGGACATCGGACTGTCGAGCTACGGCGCCGCGCCCATCCCGGAGCTCCTGACCGAGATCGAGCGCGCGGCGGCGGACGGTTTCTCACGTTTCTGGCTCGGCGAGCACGGCGGATGGGATCCGCTGACGGTGTTCGCCGCGCTGGGCGACCGCGCACCGGGCATCGAGGTGGCCACGTCCGTCGTGGGGACCTACCCGCGGCATCCCCTCGCCCTCGCCGCCCAGGCGCTGACCACGCACGCCGCCACCGGCGGGCGGCTGACGCTCGGCGTCGGGCCGAGCCACGCCCCGGTCGTCGAGGGCCGGTACGGACTGACCTGGCAGCCCCCCGTACAGCACACACGGGAGATTCTGGACGTTCTCGGCCGGGTCCTGCGGGGCGAGGAGGTGGAGGTCCGCGGCCAGGTGGTCACCGCGGTCGGCGGGGTCGCCGCGCCGGGCGTGACTCCGCCGTCTCTCCTGCTCGCCGCGAACGGGCCCCGCATGCTGGCCCTCGCGGGCGAGCAGGCGGATGGCGCGCTCACGATGTGGACGACGCCCCGGTTCCTCGACGAGGTCGTGGTGCCGACCGTCACCACCGCGGCGGCGGGGCGAGCGGCGCCGCGCATCGTCGTCGGGCTGCTCGCGTCCGTGACCTCCGACGTGGACGGAACACGTGAACGCGTCGACGCGGGCTTCCGCCAGGCCGCGACACTGCCCACTTTCCGCGCTCTGCTCGACCGGCAGGGCTCCGCGGGCCCGGCGGACACCCTGGTCGCCGGTGACGAGGCCGCCGTCGAGAAGGCGGTGGGCCGTTTCGCCGACGCGGGGGCGACCGAACTGATCATCTTCCCCGTCGGGCTTCCCGAGGACCAGGGCCGCACGGTCGCGTTGTCAGCCGATCTCGCGAGGAGACATCGCGGTTAGAGCTCCGCCTCGCCGGCACCCGGACTCCAACGTCTCGATCAGTGACACGTCGCCGACGAGGCGGTGGACGGAGTCCGGTGTCGTGTCGGCCCAGAGCCGCCGGGCGAAGGCGAAGGAGGTCAGGGCGAGCCCGGCGAGGCGGTTTCCGTGGCTCGGAGGGGGCGGAGGTGGCGCTCATGGACTCTCCCGGAGGCGACGAGAAGGGACGCGGGTGAGCCAGACCCCGCGGATCCCTACCCCGACGGGGTGAGGCGCGAATCGCCGGCCGCGCGCATACTCGGTTCCATGAACAAGCACGGCCACCTCGCCGACTTCCTGCAGACACGCCGGGGCCAGCTGCGGCCCGAGGACGTCGGGCTGCGGACCTACGGCGAGCGGCGCCGGGTACCCGGGCTGCGGCGGGAGGAGCTCGCGATGCTCGCGGGCATCAGCGCCCCCTACTACACCCGCCTGGAGCAGGGCCAGTCACACAACGCCTCGCGCGAGGTGCTCGACGCCATAGCGAACGCCCTGCGACTGGACGAGTCCGAGCGTGCCCACCTGCATGCCCTGGCCCGCGCACCGAGACGGGACGGACTCGCGGGCCGGCCGCGTACCGAACGTGTTACCCCGGCGACCAGCGCTCTACTCGCGGCCTTCGGGAGCACACCCGCCGTCGTGATCGGCCGCCGCGGCGATGTCCTGGCCTGGAACCGCCAGGGGCACGGGCTGTTCGCCGGCCATCTCGACCCGGACGGCCCCGACGTCCCGGGCCGACGGCCGAACATGACCAGGCTGGTGTTCCTCGACGCGCACACCCGTGACCTGTACGCCGACTGGCCTGCCAAGGCCAGGGCCGTGGTGGGCAACCTGCGCCTGACGGCTGGGCGATACCCGGACGATCCACTGCTGGCCGGGCTGATCGGCGAGCTGACCATGCGCAGTCCGGAGTTCGCCGCGATGTGGGCCGATCACCGGGTCCTGGCCTGCGACGTCGCCGACTACGAGATGCGCCACCCCCTGGTCGGGACACTGACGGTCACCCAGCAGACGTTGCAGAGCCCGCAGGGGAACGGCCCGGCTCTGGTGGTGGCCACGGCCGATCCCGGCTCCCCCTCCGCGACGGCCCTGACTCTGCTCTCCCATGTCACCGCACCGCGGGAGGCGACCCGGCCGCGCCACGGCGCCGAGACCCGCACCACCTGACCCGAGCCCCTTCGTCGGCCGAGGACACCGGGCGAGTACGTATCCGCCGCGGCGTCCCCTGCCGGGCCACCCCCTGCCGCCGGCCGCTCCCACGCCTGCCGGTCGGCGACACGATCGCGACCTCCCTGCGAGGCGCCCCCTCGACCACGGCGCCGCACCGCGGCTGCCGCATGCCGGAAAACAGTGAAGGAACCATGTCAAAGCAAAGCATCAAGATCACCATGTCGGCCGTTCTGATGGCCTCGGCCGCCCTGACGGCGACCGCGCCGGCCGGCGCGACGTCCGCCAAGGGCCCGCTGACGGACGTGCGGGTCGCCACCCACTTCGACCTGTCCGCGGGCCAGATGCCGGAGAACATCGCCCTGCTGCCCGACGGCACGGCGAACATCACCTTCGCCGCCAGCCGCCAGGTGGCCCAGGTCACCCCCCGGGGCAAGACACGCATCCTGGCGACGCTGCCCGCACCCGCCGACGGCGGGGTCAACACGCCGGTACTCGGTTTCCCCCTGGCCACCGGCATCGTCCACGCCTCGGACGGCACCGTGTACGTGCTGTACGCGACCGGCACGGCCGACCTGACGGGGCTGTGGCGGATGCGCCACGGGCAGACCCCGCGGCGCATCGCCGCGCTGCCCGCGGGCGGCCTGCCCAACGGGCTGGCACTGGACGGGCGCGGCAAACAGCTCTACATCACCGACTCGGTGCTCGGCACGGTGTGGACCGTCCCCGTCACCGGCGGCACCCCCACCGCGTGGTCCACCGCCCCCGAACTCGCCTCGACCGGCTTCCTCGGAGCCAACGGCGCGAAGGTACGCGGTGGCGCGCTGTGGGTGACCAACCTCGATCGGGGCACCCTCCTGCGCATTCCGATCCGCCCCGGAAACCGGGCGGGAGCGCCGCAGGTCAAGGCGTCAGGCATGGTCGGTATCGACGATTTCACCTTCACCGGCCGCGGCGACGAGATCCTCGCCGCCCTCAACGGTCCCAACGCGGTCGTGCGTATCCAGCCTGACGGCACCAGCACCACCGTTCTGGACTCCACCGACGGACTCCAGAACCCCACCTCCGTCGCGCTGCGCGGCAACGACGTGTACGTGCTCAGCGCCGCCTACACCACGACCACCGACCCCAACCTGCTGCGCGCACGCCTGCCCAAGCACCCGTGAGCCCCGGCGCGGCACGAATACCGGAACACACATCATGAGCGACGTCACTGTCGGCGGCATCGAGACGAAGCAGGACGGAGCGAGGCGACGCACGGACCGGTCGGCATGACCCGGGACAGGCGCCCAGCCCTCCGCGAACTCAGTGACGCACCCGAGTGAATCCGCCGTCCCCTGAACGCCCCGATACCCATATCGGGGCGTTCAGGCTGTTCAGGGGATGCGCGGTCAGGGTAGGAGCGAGCCACCGACCCTCCGCTTTTCGAACGCGGCGATCACCCCGCCCACCCTCCGTGGGAGCCGAGAGGGGCCACGGTGAACCTCGCCGTCAAGGCCGCCGTCCACGTTCAGCGGGGAACGACCTGCGCCCGGACCCCGGGCAGGTCATCGAATCCGGCGGACGAATCCATCGTGATCACGATTCTCGCGGTGGCGGCCGCCGTCGCGGCGATCAGCAGATCGTACGCTCCCCGCGTTTTTCCCGACCGACGCACATGCGCCAGGAGACGAGCGTGAACCCTGGCAACGTCCACCGTGTACTCCTCAACCGGAATCAACGCCAGAACCTCATCCACGAAGGCCTGTCGCCCAGGACGGCGCGCCGCATCCGCCAGTTCCACACCGACGAGCAGCTCAGCCACGGTGATCGCAGCGACCGCCACGTCGTCGGCATCTCCGATCACCGCGTCCACGGAGGCCCTGCCCCGCTCCGCCGCGATCAGCACGCCGGTGTCCAGAATCAGGCGTCGGGCCACGTGCTCCTCATCTCGTCGTCGACCACCTCCCGGGCCGCTGTGACATCGACCTCGAAATCGGCGTCCAGCGTCCCCGCGGCTCTGGCCAGGAAAGCTTTGACCATACGCCCCGGCGCCGTAGGCGCGGGCCCGATCACCGCGATCCGCTTACCCCCACGAGTAACCACGATCGTCTCCCCCCGCTCAGCCTCATCCAGAACGACCGCGAAGCTCCGGGACGCCTCAGTGGCAGTCATCACCTTCATAAAATCAGACTATCTGATTTTCGGCGGGGGCAACATCGATTGGGTGACCGGCACGGGAGCCGGACTCGGAGCCGGACTCTAAGTCGGCGTCACGGCTCCAGGAGCCTGACCTGCTCGAAGATCTTCGCGCGCAGCTCGTGGGTGTCGCATCTCCATCCGGAGATCTTGATCACAATGGGGACGAACGACATGCCGAGCACCTCCCGGGAGATCCCGGCGCCCTCCTGGCGTCCCGGACACGGAATCAGCAGCGCCTGAACCCGTCCGAGCAGGAATTCCAGCGTGACGGCGGCGATCCCGGCACCGGCCGCCCGCAGGTGGACCGCCGCCGTTCCCCCGCGGGCGACCAGCCAGGCCAGCCGGCCGTCACGTCTCTTCGGGATCGCGCGCGAGCACCGACCGTCCGCCGTCGACAGGCATGACCACCCCGTTGACGAAGCTCGCGTCGTCCGACAGCAGATACGCGACGGCGCCCGCCACCTCCTCAGGACGTCCCACCCTGCCCAGAGGATGGAGCAGGCGCATCTCGTCCTGGATCCGCCCGGCCGTCGCGGGTTCCTGCCGGCCGAGGAAGGCCTCGTAGCGTTCGGTGCCGATCGAACCCAGCGCGACGGTGTTGACGCGGATGCCCAGCGGCCCGTAGTCGACGGCCAGCGCGCGGGTCAGTCCTTCGGTGGCCGCCTTGGCCGTCACGTACGGCAGGGCTCCGCGAACGGCCCGCTGGGCCTGGTGCGAGGAGACGTTGACGATCGCACCGCCCTGGCCCGCCGCCAGGAAGCGACGGATCGCCGTGGCACACCCGACGACGGCGGGGTTGAGGTTCAGCGCGATGAGATCCAGGATCTCGCGGGCCGGCACCGCGTGCAACGAGGCGTCGCGGAACACCGCGGCATTGTTCACCCAGCCGGTGAGCCTGCCCGCGGCCTGCGCCAGATCGGCGGCTCGCTCCGTGACGGCCTCGTCGGCGGCGTCGCCGACCACGGCGATCACCCGGGAACCGGCCGGGTGGTCGTGGGTCCACGCGAGCGCCGCGGGGTCGAGCTCGATGACGACGACGCTGTCCGCGTTTCCGAGAAGCCGCTCGACGAGTGCGCGGCCGATGCCCTGACCGCCTCCCGTCACGACGTAGGAACGCCCCACATCCACCCCCTTCGCCGAGATCGCAAATTACCACCGATGACGGACGGGCCGCCGTCATGACCGAACGCCCGGCCCATCATCCCCCTCACGATCCGCCCCGGTTCTTCGAACGGCTGTCACACCAGGGCGGGGGCGGTGCGCGGCGTCGACCCGCGCAGGCGGGCGGCGTCCTCGCTCGGTGATGCGCCGAACTGGCGGCGGTACTCGCGGCTGAACTGCGACGGGCTGTCGTAGCCGACGCTGTAGCCGACGCCGGTGACGTCGTTGGGATGGGTGGCGAGCAGGAGCCTGGCCTCCTGCAGCCGGATCTGCTTCTGGAACTGGATGGGGCTCATCGCGGTGACCGCCTGGAAGTTGCGGTAGAAGGCGGACGCGCTCATACCGGACAGCTGCGCCACGTCCTCGACGCGGAAGGACTGCGCGTAGTGGTCGCGGATCCACCGGACCGCTCGGGCGATATGGGTGAGGCCGCTGTCGGCGAGACCGAGCTGGCGTACGACGGCGCCCTGTTCGCCGGTGATGACCCGCCAGAGGATCTCCCTCTTGATCAGCGGCGCGAGCACCGCCATGTCGCGTGGCTGGTCGAGCAGCCGCAGCAGCCTGATCACCGCGTCGACGAGCGCGTCGGGCGCGTCACTGACGGCCATGCCGGACGGCGTGCCGCCGGTGGGTGGAAGGTCTCCGGGGGCCGCCTGCAGCAACAGCTCGGCGACGGTGGCCGGGTGCAGGACCAGGCCGAAGCCCATCGCCGGCCGCTCTGGGCTTGCCTCGGTGAAGTGGCCGGTGATCGGCATGTCGACCGAGGCGAGGAGATACTGCCCGGCGCGGTACTCGTACACGCGGTCGCCCAGCGCGATCCGTTTCGCGCCCTGCGCGATGAGTGCCAGCACCGTGCCGGACATCGAGGACGACGGCGGAGTCGGCTGCTCGACCTTCGAGACCAGGACACCGTCGATGGCGGTGGTCATGTCGGGCCGGGCATGGCGAGCGAGCAGGGTACGCAGCTCATCAAGGTCCATGACCCGATTGAAGCACGAACCCGATACTCCTGGTAACGAGAGGAATAGGCAAGAGGGAGGGAGCATCCTTCTAACGTTTCCGCTGGCAGTACTGATTTCATGGACCTATCGAAATCCCAGGAGCGCACAAAAGCTCCACGAACGAGGAGATCCCCCATGCACGTCGGCCACGGTTTTCACGCCACCATGACCGCGCAGCCCGGAAAGGGCGACGAGCTGGTCGAGTTCCTGCTCGACGCGCCGTCCCTGTCCAACGAGGACTGCGTCGTCTTCCTGGTCGGCCGCTCGGCCGGCGACCGGGACACCGTCTACGTCACCGAGGGCTGGACCAGCCAGGAGGCCCACGCCGGGTTCTTCGCGACCGAGGAGGCGCAGGCGCTGGTCGCGAAGCTCCAGCCGCTGCTGGCCGGCGAGTCCCGCTACCTCGACGAGGTGCCGGTCGGCGGTAAGGCCGCCTTCTGAACTCGGCTTCCGGCACGTAGGCGCCGCCTCAGAAACCGATGATCACGTCCGCTGCCGCTCCAGCCCGCACCCGATCAGGGTTCGCGGACGAGCCCATCCCGGTGTGGTTCCGCGACGGTCTCGTGAAGACGCATGGTCGTCTTCTCCGGTGACAGGCCGGTGTATTTTCCAGCGAAGGTCAGGATGTCCGCGATCAGGGCGCGTTCCTTGCTCGCGGGGAAGGCGGCGTGGGCGGTGTCGGGTTCTCGACGCATGAGGATCGGCCGGTCACCGCCGGTGGCGTGTTGAAGGGCCGCGCACATCTTGGTGACGTGGGCCTCTCCGGTCTGCAGATCGGTCACCGCACCGGTGAGGAGGAACGCGGGATAGGAACCTCCGGGCGTGACGTTGTGGTACGGGGAGTATCCAAGCAGCCATCGGAGGTGTTCGGGCTGGGAGACGGTACCGAATTCGTCCGTCCATGTGCATCCCAGGCCGAAGCGTTCGTAACGCACCATGTCACAGAGCGGGCCTTCGGCGATGACCGCGGCGTACAGGTCCGGTCGCTGGGTGGCGGCGGCGGTGACCAGTAGTCCGCCGGCGGACTGGCCATGGATCGCCAGCTGCTCGCGGGTGGTTCGACCGGTGTCGATGAGCCAGGTCGCGGCGTCGTTGAGGTCGCTGACCGCGCGGTGTTTGTGTGGTCCGCGGCCGGCGTCGTGCCAATGCTGGCCTTCTTCTCCGCCTCCGCGTACGCAGGCGACCGCGTAGGTGCCGCCGGCGCCGACCCACGCGGCCGCCATGGGGGAGAACCACGGGCGCATCGGCATGCCGAAGCTGCCGTAGCCGTAGAGGAGGGTGGGGCGGGGGCTCTGATGCTCTTCGGCCGGAGTGAAGAGGAACAGCGTGATCTCGGTACCGTCGCCGGCGTGATAGCGGACACTCCGGCTGCGGATCTCTGGAGTATGCCCGGCTGTCGTGGCGCAGGTTTCCTGTTCCGTCTGCCCGCCGATGGCGTCGTAGCGATAGACGGTGGGAGGCGTGGTCGCGTCGCAGTAGCTGAACCATGCGTGATGTCCGTGTGGGATGTTCGTGCGCAGGGATGACACGACGCCCGCGCCAGGAAGGGGCGGATCGGTGAGCGGCCGGCCAGTGGCCAGGTCGTGCATCGTCAGGACGGAGGTGCCGTGGCGGGTGCGTGCCACCAGCAGGAGGGGTCGCGGAAGTGCCGGGTCGTCCAGGACCAGACACTCGTCCAGGGGGGCCTGGGGGTCCTCGGCCACCAACACTCGCCAGGCGGCCGGGTCGGTATCGTGCCGGTCCGCCACACAGATGCGGCCACACGGGGCCTGGTAGTCGGTGACCAGCAGCAGGTCGCCGTCCGCGAGGAAGCGTGGGAGGACACGGGCACCCGTGGTGTGCCCGTCCACGATCTTGATAAGACGCGGGGCTTCCGGATCGATGAGCTCGGCCACGTACACATCGTTGTGCGAGGCGGGACCGACCGTCGCGGTGATCGCCAGATGGCGGCCGTCGGCGCTGACCGTGAGCCCGTAGTAGTGGTCCGGGGCGTCGTCGCCGCCGAACACCACCGTGTCGGCCTGCCAGGGTGAACCGATCCGATGCAACCTCACCCGCCGCTGCAGACGCATGTCGTCGGGGGCCAGTTCCTCGTCGGGAACCCGGCTGACGTAGTAGAACGCGTCCCCTCCCGGCAGCCAGGCGAGCGAGGTGTTGCGGGCGCGTGGCAACGGCCCGCCCACCGTCTCACCGGTACGCACGTCCAGCACCGTGATGTCGCTGCCGGGCTGCTCGGCGACCTCCATCTGGACAGCCACGCGTTCGCCCTCGCGCGACGGCCACCAGGCGTACAGCCCGGTACGGCCGGACGGATCGATCTCCATCGGATCGACCAGCACCCGCCTGTTCCCCTCGGCGTCAACGACGAGCAGTCGCCGCTGCTCATCCCCACGGAGCTGCTCGGCGAGGAATATGACCGGACCACGCGCCATCGGGGGCTCCGACACGCCGGAGGATGACACCTGATCCACCAGGGAGGCCCACGATCGCCTCTCACGCCATCCGGCGCGACAAGCGCGGAAGAGACGGTCCTGGGCCGCCGTCCAGTCCCGCACCCGCGCGTCGTCGCTGTCTTCCAGCCATCGATAGGGATCGGAGATCGGGAGTCCGAACAGATTCTCCACCACATCGCCGCGCCAGGCGGCAGGGTAGAAAAACCGCGCCATGAACGCCCCCTATGCGTCGCCCCGCCCGCCACAGGTGGAGGCACTGCGGCCTGCACGCAACCGCAGTACCCCTATTACTCAGCTACGACTCGCCGCGAAGAATATCCGCCTGCCAGCCGCGCACGGTCCCGATACGGGCCGCCGGAGTGGAGTCACGATACGGTAGGTATCCGTTCATGTCAGCCTCCCGGATTTGTTGATTCGCCCGAAATGGGCGATTACACAACAGCTATCCCCGTGCCCGCGATCGATAAACACCGGCATTCTCTCGACAGCGAGCGCCAATCCCCCCGGATTCTCGGCCCATGCGGGCCGGAGGGCCAACCGGCCATACCTGCTGTTCTCCCGCTAAAGTTTCACGCAAGAGAAGAAGGCATATCGGTATGCCGCGCGAAGATCTATTTTCCTCGAAAGTAATTCGGAGCCCTCCGAGATGGGTCCCAGGTCTGACGGAGCCCTCACATCGGGATGTCGAGCGCAATCAACGGGTCGCCGAAACCGGCGGGCTCAGCGGGTTCCCTCGGCGATGCCGGTGCGGCCGAACAGTCGCGGCACGCCGATCGCGCAGCCGCGCATGACCGTCTGGCCCGATGTTCGCCGGCGGGGGTGAGCGGCTACTTCATGGCGGCGATCTGGATCAGGTTGCCGCAGGTGTCGTCGAAGACGGCGGTGACCACCGGGCCGAAATCGGTCGCGTCCTGGGTGAACTCGACGCCCAGCCCCTTGAGCCGCTCGACCTCGGCGTACACGTCGTCGACGGCGAACTGGGTGAAGGGGATGCCGTCGGTGACCAGGGCTTTCTTGAACGGGCCCGCCGCCGGGTGGCCGTCCGGCTCCAGCAGCAGCTCGACACCGTCCTGGTTGGCGGGGGAGACCACGGTGAGCCATCGGGCCTCACCCACGGGCTCGTCGGTCTTCTTGATGAACCCCAGCTTCTCGGTGTAGAAGGCCAGCGCCTTGGCCTGGTCGTCGACGAGCACGCTGGTGATGTTGATGCGGATCACGGGTTCGGTTCCTCTCGGTCGATGGGCCACCGCTCGACGATCGAGCGCAGCGGGCTCGTGTCGATGTGGTGGAACTTGTACCGGCCCTGCCGCCGGGTGTGCACCAGGCCGGCCTGTTCGAGCACCGCGAGGTGCTGCGAGATGGCCTGGCGCGAGGAGGCCAGGCCATGCTTCATGGTCAGTCGGCCGCAGATCTCAAACAGCGTCTGACCGTCCCTGTCGGTCAGCTCGTCCAAAATGATGCGTCGCGTCGTGTCACCGATGGCCTTGAACAGGTCAGGGTCTACGTCCACGTGCACAGTTATAGGCAAGTATCCACTTGCCTGTCAAGGGGAGGAAGGCCGCATGGGCCTTCGCTCATCGCACTCCGACCTTCAGACGGCGAACAGGAGGGCGGCGCTGATGAGCACGACCACGGCAGTGGCGAAGTGGATGCCGAACGCAACCGCCTTGGTGCCGCCGTGCCGCAGGACGATGACGGTGTCGCCGAGGGGGGCGAGGGCGACGACGAGCATGAACCAGGCTTCGGCGTGGGCACCCGCGAAGGCGAGCAGGGCGAGGCCGAGGATGCCGTAGCTGAAGTCACGCAGGCCCTTGATGGTCAGGTAGGCGGCGTCTCCGTCCTTCTTGGCAGGGACGCCGTAGCCGGCGGCCGCGGCGTGGGGCACCACCAGGAATCGGACGCCGATGAAGATGATGAGGAGGTTGAGCAGGATGGCCAGACCGTAGGCGACGGAGGTGAGCATGACCTCTTCCTTTCCCTAGCACCGCTAGAATCAGGGGCGACGCTAACATAGCCGCGAAATAAATTCTAGTGATGCTAGAATCTCGGTCATGTCGATCCAGACGCGCCGGCAGCGCGAGCGAGCAGAGCGAGAGCGGCTGATCATCACGGCCGCGCGAGAGCTGGCCGAATCAGAAGGCTGGGACGCGGTGACCACGCGGCGGCTCGCCGAGGAGATCGAGTACAGCCAGCCGGTCCTCTACAGCCACTTCAAGGGCAAGGACGCCATCATGGCGGCGGTCGCGATGGAGGGCTTCGCCGACCTCGCCGCCGAACTGCGCGCGGCCCGCGCATCGGCGACCGACCCGCGACAGGCCATCGCCGACGTCGCCGCGGCGTACATGGCATTCGCCGAGCAGCGATCCGCACTGTACGACGCGATGTTCACACACACCGTCGACCTGACGTTCGCCAGTCCCGAAACCCCGGCCGCCCTGCGGGAGGCCTTCGCCGAGCTGTGCGAGCCCCTGCGGCCGCACGCGGGGGACGACGACCTGGAGACGTTCACCGAGACCTTCTGGAGCGGGCTGCACGGGCTCCTCACGCTCATGCGCAACGGCAGGCTCCGGCGCGAGGACCACGAGCGGCGCCTGGAGCTGCTGGTCAACCGCTTCTCGCGCTGACCCGCTCACCCATGCGTCCTCTCCCCCACGCGACCGTCGCCATGGCGACACCGCCCGCTCCCGCTGTCCGTCAACGCGGATCAAGCCCGGTCGAGGGTGAGTCCGGTCTCGGCTGGACTCTCCCACTGTGGGAGGCCTCACGCTACTCCCAGTGGTTGATCATGAAGGTGTCAGGGACGGGGACGGTGTGACCGTTCGCCGCGTCATCCTGAGGAGAGCGACGCATGACCATCGTGAAGGACATCGAGACCCGCGGCATGCACCACTGCGAGACGACGGCGCTGGGGGTGTTGTTGCGGCATGAGGGACTTGATCTGCCCGAGCCCATGCTGTTCGGGCTGGGCGCGGGCCTGTCCTTCATCTATTGGGACAGCAAGAACATGGCGTTCCCCTTTCTCGGAGGCCGCGTCAAGCCTTTCGACCTCACCAGGAAGCTGGCCGCCAGGCTGGGACTGACGTTAGTGGCCGAGGAGACCACCTCACCGCGCAAGGCGTGGGAGAACGTGGCCGCCCCCATCGACGCCGGTCGGCCGGTCGGCCTTCAGCTCGACTGCTACCACCTGGACTATTTCCGCTCCAAGGTGCACTTCGGCGGTCATGTCGTCGCCATGTACGGCTACGACGAGCACGACGCCTACCTTGTGGACACCGAGCAGCAGGGAGGAGCGGTGCGCACCAGCCTGGCCGGCCTCGCCACCGCACGCGCCGAACGCGGCCCGATGACCGCCAGGAACCGATCCTTCACCATCACCCTGCCGGCTCACCCGCCTTCCTGGCAGGACCAGATCATCCCCGCCATCAAAGACTGCGCCGACGCCTTCCTCGCCGCTCCCATCGCGAACCTGGGCCACCGAGGCATCGAGAAAGCCGGCGAACAGGTGCCCAGATGGCTGCTACGCACCGGCGAGCCGCAGCAGGACCTGCCGCAGGCCGCTCTCCTCATGGAAAAGGGCGGCACCGGCGGCGCCCTGTTTCGCGCCCTCTATCGTGACTTCCTCGACGAGTGCACCCGGCTGATCGACGACGGCAACCTCCGCGCCGGTCACAGGCTGTACACCGAGGCAGCCGCCCTGTGGACGGACGTGTCCACCTTGATCGCGAAGGCTGGGGAGAGCGGCGACGCGGGGTACCTCGAACAGGCCGGCGTCATCCTCCGCGATCTTTCGCGCATCGAGAAGAACGCCATGCAGGCGCTGCGTCGGCTGTAGCTCATCAGTTACAGCTCAAAGGAAAGCCGACCGTACGGCCCGAGTGGCACTGGCGCCGACCTACCAGCGTGCCTGCCTGCACGCGATCGACTACCTGACGGCGTTCGACTACAGCCCCGAGCAGGCATATCTGCTGCTCGGCGCCGCGCCGATCGAGGGCCGGCTGTCGGGGGTGGTGGACATCCCCAACTCCTGCGCCACCGTCTACCTGCCAGCCGCGATCTTCGACTTCGACGTCCGTCCCGGCGCGTCCGGTCCGCTCCGCGTGCCAGAAGGCGCCGGCGCACCGCACGCCGGTTTCGACTGAGAACCGCTGCCCGCCCTGTCGGCCCCCAGGACGTAGGAGCAGGCATTTACGCAGCTCAACGGCTCAGGTGACCGCGGACGCGTGGGAACCGCGGGAACACCCGGAGTGCGGACGCGCGGGCCTCGGCGCCGGGTGCGGCGATCCGCGCGCCCGCGCCTCACACCTCGCTCACGGCTGCCCGTCGATGCGGGCCGTCACGCTCCCGATCCGGTTCCTCCCGTTGGGCGAGTACACGGTTATCCCCTGGTTGTGGAGGTTGACGAACGAGCTGTCGTCCCTGTCGTTCGCGTAGACGTTCTCCGTGTACACGACGCCGTCCTTGGCACTGTCCGTCCCGCCCCGGGATACCTGGATCCCGAACCTGGGGAAGCTGATCCATCCGTCCTCGGTGCTCCTTCCCTGCACCCAGCGGGTGTTCACCCCGGTGAGGTCGGCCTTCTCGGCGAACACGGTTCCCCACGCTCCGCTTCCATTGCGCACGTTCACCCCCTCCTTGGGGAAACTGATCCATCCGTCATCGGTGCTCCTCCCCTGCACCCATTCGGTGTTCACCCCGGCGAGGTCGGCCTTTCCGGCGAACACCGCCCCTCGTTCCTGGGAGCCGAACGCGCTCCACACGTTCACCGCGCCCGGGGAGAAGGTGATGGTCCCGTCACCGCCGTTCGCCCCTCGCACCCACGGGGTGGTGACACCGGTGGTGACGGTGAGGGTTTCCAGGACGGGATTGCGCACCTGAACGGTCGTGGTGAGGAAGTGCTCCCGTCCGGGCGTGCTGCGGGACGCGGCGGCGAGGGTGTAGGTGGTGGCCCGACTCGGGGCCGCGGCCGGTGACCAGGAGCGCGCCCCCTGGGGGACGGTCTCCTGCCCACCCGGGAACAGGATCCTGTACTCGAAGTCGTCGGACCCCTCCCAGCTCAGCGTGATCGTTGTTCCGGCGTCCACCATGGCGTTGTCCGGGCGGAAGTCGCGCGGCGCCGGGATCTCCTTCGGAGCGGTCTTCACCAGCGCCACCGCCGCGAAGCCGTCGGTCAGGCGCCCGGTCCTGGTTCTGCCGGTGTGCTCGGTCACCCTCAGCACGGCCAGCCCGGCGGCAGCGGTGACGGTGACGTTCTCCAACGTCAGCACCAGGTGGTCACCGGAGACGAAAGAGGCTCTGCCGCCGGAGGCGGTGACCTGGAAGGAGTTGGAACCCCCTGACCCCGGCTGGACGTTCACCGGCGACAGGGCGCCCGACCGCGTGCCGTACTCACCCCTGGGACTGATCGTGCTGAAGTCGGAGGTGAGATCACCGGCGCCGTTGCCGACGGGCACCTCCACCGTGATCGTGGACCAGTACGCCGTCTGCGGCCCGGTGTTGGTGACGAGCAGGTACACCGTCCCCGTGGACGGGGACCGCCCGGATGCCGACGCCTCCAGGGGCTCCGGGTCGGTGAGGACGGTGTAGGTCAGCATGGTCATGGTCACGACTCCTTCTCGTGGAGGACGGCGCGGGCCGACGATCCGCTCACCGCGAGAGGACCGGGCCGGGCAGGACAGGCGGCGAGACGGGTGAGGTATCCGGACTACCTCGAATCAACCGAACCTCGACGCCTGTCCTCTGGACGGCGATCCCGGATCGGCCCGCGAGATGGTGAACATCCGGGCGACAGAGGATCACCTCAGCACGAGGTCCACCCCGTGCTCCTCGAAGATCGCGCGGATGACATCGATGTAGGTCGCGTCGGCACCCGCTCCCTCGAATGGGAAAGGCGAGAGATTCCCGAGCGATGTGCGAACGGTGCCAGGCCGGCGTGAAGGGCGCCTCCGCTCCGCGTGACAAGCACAGGTAGGCCCGCCGCATTGCTGCGGCGGGCCCTCAAAACCGTGCGGGCAAATCCTCGCCGAACACGGCTCAAGCAGGCTCTCCGAAGGGCGACGCAGGTGTGCCGTGCCCCTGTGCCGACGGACGAGCAGCATGCGATAACGTGTTTCATTTTCTAACGGCGAAGTATTACCGGACACAGATCGGCGAATCGACTCCGTCAATCCTGAATATTGATGTAGGGGTCCCAGTAGTAGTAACCCTGCTTTTCACCTTTGCGGTTGATAATCATGAAACTGAAGTTGTAGGTGACCGTCCCCGTGGCCAAGACCTCGGACTCCCAGTAGTAGCTGTTGATTTTCTGGGTGGTGGGATTCAACGGGTCCTGACCGTTCGGCTGCGGCTCGTTGAGGACCACCGACCTCGGTACGGGGGTGCTGATCAGACCCTGTCCGGACAGGGCGTTGAACCTGTAGAGGATGCTGGTGTACTCGGAGTTCAGGGACAGTGTCGTCTCACGCCACCTGATGATGTCCATGGGGGAGGCGTTGACCGTCAACTCGCTACCCGGACTACTCCCGAGCTGGTTCTGCCGGGTCGTCATGTAGATCAAACTGCTACTGTCGGGGATCGACGTGGGGCTGTTCGGATCGGCGTTCTTGCCATACTTTCCGAGAATGGTTTCCGCGTCGATGGCGATGAGGACGTTAATGAACTCCGACATACAGAAATTCTCCCTGTGGTGTCCGAAAAGGCAGACCTTAGTCCAGAATCCTGCAATCACGACTTGACTGCAAATCGCCCGCACTGGAGATCTTGCCGAGCCGGTGAACCATTGTCAAGATTTGTGAATCAAGATCCTTGGGCGGGGTTCTCATCGGGGCGCCCAATAAAGATGCCATGAGCCGCACTTCTTCCTTTTGGGCAGCGCAGGAAACGCCGTTCCGTAGTGCCCTTAAGCATCAGGCCATACACCGTCGAGCCGGTCAACTAATGGGAATCATGATGAATATCGAGACTAGAATGACGGATTGGAAGGCGGTCACGCAGGCGGGCGCCACTTGGGGTTCCACAGGCGGGGGCACCTCCGGCGGGGATCAGGGCATGACCACCGCACCGACTCCGGGGTGATCGAGGTCCGCGAAGCGCCAAGCCGTGTCTCCACTTCTGGACCGATGTCGAAGCGCCCCGGGCGCATCGCAAGCAGCGGTTCGTCGAACGCTCTGACCACTGGGACCACTGGGACCACTGGGGAGAAACACGGCCTGGTCTTCCCGTCCCGGCGCGGGACGCCCATGAAGCCGGACAACCTCCGGCGAAGCTGACCTGTCAGGAGCGCAGGTGTGATCGCTAGGGTGACGCCGTGATCACCAAGCCGCCTGGATGGCCGTTTCTGACCGCGGTCTCAGCCGTAGGGCTCGTACTTCTGTACTGGGCCAGCGCTCCTTATAGGTACACCATCGAGATGTTCCTGTTCGCCGTCTTCGTGGTAATCCCACTGGCCTTGGTCTGGCTCGTTCGCATCATCCTGGCCGGACGCAAGGACGCAGATGTGGTCTCCGACCGCTTACGACGCTGGTTTCTCCCCTGGATCGTCCTCGCGGTAGTTTTAGCCACAATCGTTGTCGACGCCCCATTCTGGGTGCGGTTCACGATCTCCAAACCGAGCATGGAGGCGTTCGCCAAGACGGTGACGGAGGAGACAACCATCGATGCCTCCTGCCGATGGCTAGGCCTGTACCGGGTGTGCTGGGCATCTCCCTATTCGACCATAGAAGCCGAGGTGCTTCCCGGCAGCGCCGCCCTCAGCACCGAGGAATGGGCTATTCATAGCAATACCGGCTTCGTCTGGTTACCCAAAGGCCGACCCGAGGAGACCATGGAGCAGGTACACCCCTGGAGATCACGGCCGACCCAGCGCTAGGGTGACGCCGTGATCAACAAGCCACCAGGATGGGGCTACCACGCTGCTGCCGTGATCACCACCCTCGTCATTGCCTGGTGGGTGAGCGTCCCCTTCAGCTATGCCGAATCAGGCGTGGTAGTAATCTTCGCTCTGGTTCCGCTGGTGTTGTACTGGGCTGTCCGCCTCATCGTGGCGTTGATACACGACGCCACCGCAGTATGGCGCCGAATCCTCGGCTGGCTCCCCTTACCCCTGATCGTCTTGGTGCTGTGGGCTGCCGCCGACGCCGACCTGCCCTTCAAAACGCGCTTCGCCCTCTCCCAGTCCAGCATGGAGCGCTTCGCCCAGGATGTCCTCCGTGGCGGCACGCAAGGCCTTCCCGTCTGCGCGTGGACAGGACTCTTTCCGGTATGCGGCCACGTTATCGCCGAGGAGAACGAACCTACCGGCGTCGAACTACAGATCAACGAGTGGCTGATCGGGGGCTCGCGCTGCTTCGTGTGGGCGTCTCACGGTCAACCGCGTGCTGACGACTACGAATACGGGCTCAGGCATCTGACGGGTTCCTGGTGGGGCTGCCGAGGGTGGGACGGCTGGTAATCGACTATCGGTCTCGACATCTCGACACGCGCAGCGGACGACATGACGACTCCTCACTGGGTCACACGTGGTGACCGCCGAAAAGAGCTCCGGGAAGAATTAGCGACAGTTGGATAAGCGACCTCACCAGTAATGTGCCGCTACGGACAATACGGTCGTTGGCGAGCTTGCGGAGCCACCGACTTTGCCTCGAAGATCGTCCGATGGACATGTTACCCAAAGCCGACGCTCTGCTCGTGGTGCGTACCGACTTCTCTGACCAGGAACGCTGGCAGGCCGTACGCGACTCGCTCGGCGGCATCGACGAGGACGGCTGGGCAAAGGAGTTCTCGGACCAGGTGAAGGTCGTCGAGGACCATGCCTATCAAAGCCTCACCTCGCAGCAGCTCCTCGCCCTGCTCCCGGACGGCTACAAGGACCCGCTCTTTGTCATCGCCGACAAGGTCACCATCGATTCGCAGGAGATGCCGTTCCTGGTCATCGAGCTGAGCGCCGAATGGGAGATGCGCGTCATCTCCTCCGAGCTCCCCTCGATTCACGCCAACCTCTCCATCGGCAACATGGACTTCGGCGAGTTCGCCGAGAACGCCGATGCGGACGGCGTCTTCCGTGGGTTCCACAGCTGAACCGCTACGCCGCCGAGAAACACGGAACGTCACCAGCAGGACCTAGGGAACGACAACTCGCAACAGTTGAATACGCGACTCCACCAGTACCAATCCCGGCACTGGAGCACCAACCGATTGGTGTTGTCCTAGCCGACGCTCGCTGCACACCGCCTCCGGCCTCGTGTCGTCGGCGTTGAGGGCGCGTTGGTGAGTCGGGTTCGCGCACAGGAAGTCTCCTAAGGCTTCCTGTGCCTCGCTTCGCCGTACCAACCGTCTGTCGTTCGCCTCGCGGCATGAGCCTGCCGCCACTGCTCAGCCGCCTGGATCATGTGGTGACCGACGTGCTCGAAGAACTCGCCCACGTCCCGCAGCCGGGTGCCGGCGGGTGTGGTGGCGCCGAGGGTCCGGGCTCCCTGGCAGGCGAAATCCGCCAGCATGGCGTTCTGTCTGGCGCTGGCCAGCCAGCCGCGGAACCAGGCGTCGTCGTCGACGACGTACCGGTCGCGCCGCCGGCGGGGGTCGCGTTCCCGCCGGATCAGTTCCTGCTGCTCGAGTTCGCCGATGGCCTTGGAGATGGAGGCGGGGCTGACCTGGAGGCGCTGGACGAGCTCGGCGGCGGTAAGACTGCCGCTGTCGGTGAGGTACAGGCAGGTGAGCACCCGGGCGGTCATGCGCGGTAGCCCCGTCCCGATCATCATCGCGGTGAACTGTTCCTCCAGTTCGTGGACCGCCTCGGGGTCGCGCCCGTGTGCGTCGGTGGCGGCCGGTGGCGCCGGGGCCGGGGTCGGCTTGCGCCGGCGAGCACGACCTTCGGTCGCCTGGTGTGCCCGGTCGGCCTGGTAGCCGCCGGCTCCACCATTGCGGATCACCTCCCGGCTGATGGTCGAGATCGGCCGGTCCAGGCGCATGGCGATCTCGGTGTAGGTGAGTCCTTCGGCCAGCCCCTCGGCAATGCGCCGGCGGTCCTGGTAGGTCAGTCTGCCTCCCGGCATCGGGTGTTCGCCCCCTGTTGCTCTGTCATCCCAGTTCGCTTGACGCGTCCGCGGGGCGGATGGACAGTATTGCGTTCGCGAACACATCATTGCAAGAAGCGATGACCCATATTGCGTTCGATCATAGAGTCATTGCAAATCTCATCGCGATTACCTGCATAAATAGAAAAAATCTGAGATTAGATTTGACATTTTTGTGAACGCAAATTAGCTTTTTCCATGTACCGAACAAGCACTATCGCGAGTGAGGCAGTCGGTGTCGCGCTGATGTCCCTCGCCTGAAAGGAATCGACATGACCAAGTCCCTCCCCGCCACGGCAGGGCTGCTCATCGCCGCGGCAGGGGCCGCAATGGCGGCCCCTGCCGCGGCGGCGGTGTCTGCTCCCGGTCATGCCGAGGTGCAGCGTGCTCTTGATCACGCCGTGGCCGGCGGTACTCCCGGCATCGTCGCCGAGATTCGCGATGGCAGCGGCGAGTGGTTCGGCTCGGCGGGCGTGGCCGACACCAACACCGGCCGCAAGCGCCGGCAACACGAGCGGTTCCGCATCGGGAGCGCCACCAAGGCGTTCACGGCCACCGTGGTCCTGAAACTGGCGGCCGAACACAAGCTGGGCCTCGACGACACGGTGGACAAGTGGCTGCCCGGCCTGGTCAAGGGCAACGGCTACGACGGCCGTGAGATCACCGTCCGGCAGTTGCTCAACCACACCAGCGGGATCTTCAACTACGGCAATGACAAGGAGTTCTTCGCCACGGGACAGGGAGCCGCATGGTTCGAGCACCGCTACGACACCTACACCCCCGAGCAACTGGTGCAGGTCGCCCTGGCCAACCCGCCCTACTTCGAACCGGGCAAGGGCTTCGGTTACTCCAACACCAACTACGTCCTGGCCGCGATGATCGTCGAAAAGGCCACGGGCAGGACGTACAGCGAGGAGCTCACCCGGCAGATCTTCCGTCCGCTGGGGTTGACCGGGACATACCTCCCGGGCCGCGAGGCGAAGATCCGCGGGTCGCACCCCGTGCACTACTCCACGCTGTTCTCCCCCGACGCCAACCCCAGGATCTACGACGCGACCGAGATGAACCAGTCCTTCGCCTGGGCGGCCGGCGGTATCGTCTCGACCACCTCCGATCTCAACCGGTTCTTCGGCGCGCTGCTGGGCGGACGCCTGCTGCCGCTCGCCCAGCAGCGGGAGATGTTCACCACCGTCGCGACCCAGAACTGGATTCCCGACACCCGGTACGGCCTCGGCGTCTTCTCGCAGAAGCTGTCATGCGGCGTCACGGTCTGGGGCAACGCCGGCGCGACCTACGGTTCGTGGGCGTACGCCATGGGGTCCCGTGACGGCAAGCACATGGTCACCAGCCAGGTCAACGGTGACTGGAGCGGCTTGAGCGTCTTCAACGACGTGCTCGCGGCGGAGTTCTGCCCAGCCGAGCCCTAATGCATTGTGGTGGCGCGCTCGCAGGTGCGGCGGATCTTGCAGGCCGAAGGGGTACGCCGGCGCCGCGCCCGCTCCTGGACCACCAGCCACGACCCGGACTTCGCCCCACAAGAACCCGCATTGTTGGCCACCGCGTCGATCGCATCGCCCGGACGGTACTTGATGAGCACCTGCACGGGCCGTGGCGACTGGCCCGACACTTGACGCCGACTCACTGATGGCGAGGCGGGGCCAGATGATCGACCGGGCCTGAGCGTGCGAGAGCTTCGTATGAAGATGTCAATGCCCGATCGAGAGCAGTGCTGCCCTCACAGATACCGTTCGAGACCGGTACGGTCAGGCCTTCTTCTGCCACGAGACGGTTTTGGCACCGTTGGATCGCTCCTATGAGCAGCACATACAGCGCAACAATGCCGGCGGCGAGGGACGCAAGAGCAGCCGGCGCTACTTTCTGTGGTGCCAGCTCCCATATATTCATCTTCTTCAAGACCAGCAGGACCAGCAGGACCAGCAGGAGGGGGCAGGCCACGGCAGCACACCTCCGGTACCGACGGCGCGCTGACTCGCCGACATTGAGAAGCCCGGCCAACCGCCACAGGTGGAGGACCAGAATAACGATCGGTACGGCGACGGCCAAAGCCCCAGCTGCTACCTCGAGATGCCTGGGCGGCTCCCACACGAAACGGACCGGAATATAGATCAGTGTGGCGATGGTGAAAGCCGCAGCTGCCAGCAGGGGCCGACCGCCACGTGGGGGGCGTCCGTTGTGTGTGGCTGCCGCTGCACGTAATCGGTCTGCGGTCAGGGTGAAGCGATGGAAGGGGATCGCCCCCAGCAGTGGATACAGCCAGGGGGTCGCAAGGAGCAGAAGCGGCAGTGCCGCGGCTTCGGTGAAGGGCCGGGACTCCACATAGCGGCCAGTGCCTTTTGCGATGCCGACCACAGGTGGCGTCCGGTCCTGGTCTTGGCGGCCACGCCAAACCGACCACAGCCACACCGTACGTAGAACGGCCAAACCTGCAAGCCACAGGGCCCACCACGGCCGAATGGTCATCGGGGCAGACGCACTCGATGCCAGAGCTACCGCCGCTACTGTCAGGCAGACGACTGGGAAGATCAGGACCACAAGATCGAGTGGGAACTCCCGGGGTGGCCGGTAGCCGAGATCGGCGAAGACCTTCCGCTCCTGCTGGTAGGCCCCGACCGACTTGGTGACGTGCCAGCTACTCGCTGACTCACGAACGTCGCGATCGTCCCGATCAGAGAGGTTGAGGATCTGACGCTTGAGCCGAAAGGCCGGAACGAACGGCCGGGTCAGCACGTAGCCGCCGATCAACACGATCGCCAGCGATGTCAGCAGGCCGGTGATCCCCAGCTCGAAGGCCTTGGTGACGACCTTCTCCATATCGGCCGACCGCGAACCGGTGGCAAAGAACACGAGCATCATCGCTAGGAGCTCCTTGAGCCTCCTCCCATCCGACGTCCAGTGACTGGCCTCCTCGATGAGCAGCGCGGTGAGGAACAGCGCCGGCACTGCGAAGCCGATCATCATCCACTTGTATCGTCCGAGCGGCAGGGACTCGCGGTATCGCATGCATGTGTCGCGGTCTTCTGTCGGCTTGGCCGAGGGCGTGCCGAGAGCCTCTCGGGCCGTGTAACGACGCCCAAGCGCAGAGAGAGATCGGTCAATATGCCAGATAATCAGCGTCCGCGTGCCCAAGGTCAGCCGTGGCAACCGGGAAAACGGTCGGAGGAGCCGCCACCGGGAAGGACGACAGGGCAGCCACTCGATCAACGGCAACGAGGTTGCCTGCAGCATCGCCCGATCGTAGAACTTAAGTAGTTGGTGCACCCCATCGTCGGGAGTGATCTGAGATACGGGGACGGGTTCTCTCATCTGCCCTCCCTTCCCCTCCACTCACGTGGGGGGTGAGGCACACCTTGTCGCAGTCAGCAGAGCTGTACACGACACCGAGGGGGCCTGGTCCACCTTGTTGCCGGCGGCTGGCCTGGTTGTCTTCCCTACTGCCACCGTGCATGCCGTGGCGATTCATCAGCTAGGGGATTTAGCTCCGCCCGTTCCCAATCCTTCGCAAATCTGCTGCCCGCCAGACAAAGGCCGCCCCCAGCATCACCCAGACGATCTTCAGCCATGGTCGCCCCAGCTGTCCTTGGCCGGACGGTAGACCTCGGGTGGTCACCGTTGAGGAGCAGTCCAGCCTCCGTGGCCTCGAACAGTGGCCTGTCCACGGGGGCCGGGCAGGACGAGGTTGCCGTCCGTGATCAGCATGAAACGTTCCAAGCCAGGCACGATCGCGTGTACGGCGGTGATCGCGCCTGGAAGTGTGGCCACCGTGCGATGGTAGGGCGTGTAGCCGTGTGCGGCCAGGATGGCGATCAGCTTGTGCAGCTGCGCATGGGGGTGATCGGGCGCCCTACCGGTCGAGGTGAAGGGGATTGTGAGGGCGCCGCGCAGGTGGTCGGTGAGGTCGAACCGCCCGCACGCGTGCAGGGCGGGATAGGCGGTGAGCCCCGCGAGTTCACCGCGGAGTGGGGCGTCGGACCACGACAGGGTTTCCCCCAAGGTGGTCTGGAGGAGTTCGGTGAGAGCGCGCCAGGCGGCGTAGCCGGGGCTGAGTGAGGTGCCGACGCCGCGCCGGTGTGGGTGGTGGAGGGTGGGGGCGGTGTAGGCGAGCATGGTGGGCACCCCGAGGTCGCTGATGATATCCAGCAGATACACCGGGGAGCCGGTGAGCTGCTCGGCCGCCGAGTAGGCGTGCGCCAGCTCGCCGGGGAGAGTGGCCGGATCGATCACGGTGGGCCGGAAGTCGGCTGTGCACAGGAAGGCCCGCACCAGAAGTAGGGACAAGGCGTCGCGTTCGATGGTCTCGTTGAGGGCGTGCAGCAGCGCTTCGTCCGCGGTGACGCCGACGGCCGAGCCGCTGTTGCAGCTGTAGCGCATCAGATGGCCGTAGCCGTAGGTGTCCGCGATCTGCTCGCGCAGCTGACCGGCATGGGTCTCGACATACCAGGGGGCCGACAAGAACAGCGGCACCAGCGCTTCCCGTCCTCCTCCCACGGGGTGATAGCGGTGGCAGGCCAGATGCTGGGCGGGTGTCTGGGCCAGCAGTACGCTGCAGGCCTCATTCCGCAGCGGCCCGACCGCGATCTGAGCGGACTCAGCCAGCTCCACGGCTGTGGGGTCGAACAAGGCCGGGCCGGTGAGGTAGTGCTCGAGCGCCTCATAAAGCGCTCCCACGCGCGCTTCCTCGCGCCGGCCCTTGCCCATCCCCCGGGCCATCGGCGGCATGGCTCCGTCGTCGGTGAGCATCCGGCACGACCAGGCGGTCGGATCGCCGTCCTGCCCCAAATCGGTGAGCTCCGGCTCCAGGCCCAGTTCCGCCAGCGCGACCATCACCCGCTTCATGGCCTCCAGCAGTGGTACCGCGCGCTCCACCTCGAATGGCGGACCACACATACGCTCTGCTTTCGACTCCATTTCCCTGTTTCCTCTTGTCGCCGATTCATGCCGGCAAAAGACAGTGGGCACGGGAGATGCCGTCCCATGCCCAGTGTTCGGTTTCCGCATCTACTACTTACTGCCGGCCTTCGCCGCGCGAAGCAGTTCTTCCAGCTGCTCCCGTTCGGCTTCGGTCAGTTCCTGACCGCTTCTGTCCAGCGACTCGGATTTCATATAGTCCACACCGTGACCCATGAGGCTCACCTCCCCTCATGCAAGTGTGCTCGAAATGCCCAGGAACAGGTCCAGCGAACACCATAAGCGGTGCATACATTGCAAAAGATTCTAGAATCCTCCGTTTGGAGATGATCGATACACGCCTCCACATCCCTGCCTGAAGGGTTTCGTTATTCGCCGTAGGGACTGACTTGCGGCTTCGTGGTCGTCAGCCGGCTCTTCGGCACTCCTTGATCAGTTACGGCAGCCATAGATCGGGATCTTGAGGCTGTGGTGATCGCGGAGATGCCTGCGGGCACGAGAACGGCCACCAGCATCATGATCGTTTGTGATGGGCGGTGTTGCCGTACAAGCCACTGCACGCCGTTCGGCGTGACCGGTCGACGGCAGCGGCTCGCATGCTGATCTTTCATCGTAGGCGGAGGCGATCACCTACGACAGGAGAGCGAGTGCCGAACCGGGGCTGCCCGCCAACGCCTCCCCTCGATGCGGTACCCAGGGGCGCCGGAAGCGCGGCATATTGGGCATGGACAAACCTTCTATGTCCGGATAAACCCACTATGTGGATGACAAAGATTCTCAACTCCCCAGTAAAGCCAGCCGTCGTACCTTCCTCTCCGTCTCCGCGGCCGCGGCGGTAACCGCAGGAGTGACCCTCGACGGAGGCCCGGCGGCGGCGGGCTCGGCTCGTCCAGCCGGTCCCGGTCGGCCCGTCACCAAGCAACACCCCGACGCCGAACTGCGCGCTCTGCTACGAGACATCGACGAGCGACGCATCGAGGCCACCATCCGCAAGCTCGTGAGCTTCGGCACCAGGCACACCCTCTCTGCCCAGGACGATCCGAACCGCGGTATCGGCGCCGCCCGCGACTGGATCTTCGCCGAGATGAAGAAGTACGCCGCGGCGTCCGGCGGGCAGATGGCCGTCGAGCTGCAGTCCTACATCCAGCAGCCCGCCTCCCGGATCCCCACCGCCACCCTCATCACCAACGTCGTCGCCACCCTGCGCGGCTCCGTCACCCCTGACCGGATATACGTGGTGTCAGGCCACTACGACTCACGGGTCACCGACGTCATGAACGCCACAGCGGACGCGCCGGGCGCCAACGACGACGCCTCCGGCGTGGCCGTCGCCATGGAACTCGCCCGCGTCATGGCCACCCGCCGGCCCAAGGCCACCATCGTCTTCGCGGCCGTCGCGGGGGAGGAGCAAAACCTGTACGGCGCGAGGTACATGGCCGGGCAGTACAAGGCCGCGTCCGCCGATGTGCAGGCGATGTTCACCAACGACATCGTCGGCAGCAGCACCGCCGACGACGGCACCCGCGATCCCCGCACCGTCCGGCTCTTCGCCGAGGGCGTGCCCACTGCCGAGACCCCCGCTCAGGCGAACACCCGCCGCTCGGTCGGCGGCGAGAACGACTCGCCCGCCCGCCAGCTCGCCCGTTTCGTCACGAACGTCGCCGACAACGATGCCACCGGCATGAACGTCCGGATCATCTACCGCCGTGACCGTTACCTGCGCGGCGGAGACCACATCGGCTTCCTCGAACAGGGCTATCCCGCCGCCCGCTTCACCGAACCCAACGAGAACTTCGACCACCAGCACCAGGACGTACGCGTCGAGAACGGCAAACAGTTCGGCGACCTCCCCGAGTTCTGCGACTTCGCCTACATCGCTCGCGTCGCCCGCGTCAACGCCGCAACCCTCTGGTCACTCGCCCAGGCCCCCGGCACGCCCAAGGACGTCAAGGTCCGCACCAACCAGCTCACCAACGACACCGACCTCGTCTGGACCCGCGGCACCGAACCCGACCTCGCCGGCTACGAAATCGTCTGGCGCGAGACCACCGGCCCCGACTGGACCCACGTCATCCCGGTCGGCGACGTCGCCGAAGTGCGCATCGACCTGTCCAAGGACAATGTCTTCTTCGGTGTACGGGCCGTCGACAGAGCTGGGCACCGCAGCCCCGCCGGCTTCCCCGTGCCTTCCTGACCCGGCGAGGGCAGGCGAAGGAGGGGCCTGGCATCGATCGCCCCAGCAGTCAACGGCGGCTACCGAGGTCAGCGATCGTCACGGCTCTGCCATAGGACTCGAAAAGACACCCCCGTTGGGAGAGCGGTTGCGATCAGCGCCGCTCAGGTCTGTCGATCTGCGGCTATGGCTGAGACCGCGCTTGAACCGTTCTTGATTATTTCGCAAATGTTTCGCGGACAGGAAATTGGGTGACCTCGGTATCGCCTACTGAGCGGGCACTGACTCTGTCGCGGGACGCTCATCTGTCGCGTAAGACTCCCATAGCCGTCCTTGACGAAGTTGCGTCCAACATAGTGGTGGTAGGTGACAGTTGCGAGGCGTTGAGATCGATTGCACATCCCGGCAGGCTTTGCGAAACTGCCTGGGGCAGGTGGTGAACCCGGTTGTTTTCGAGGTTGTTCCGAATAGCGTCGATCGATGTGTCCCCTCAGCGAGGGTGGGAAATGCGTAGAGCCCCTTAGCAGTACCTGGACGTCGACGGTCCCTTTCGCCTGCCGGGCGTTCTCGCCTGTCCGGGGGCGGAGTTCCGCCGTTCGTGCGTCGCCGTCTCGACTCGTTTCCGAAGGCAGGGGGGTGTCGCGGTCGTGGCTGCTGTGGTGCATCCAGAGCCAGATCTTGAGTCGGCCTGGTCGTCTTCTTTCGATGGATCGGAGATCTGATGCGCGTCGCCCTCCTCACCACGACTCAGCATGGTCACCTGAACCCGTATATCCCGGTGGTCAATGCGCTCCAAAACGCCGGCAGTGAGGTCGCGCTGCTGCTGTTGTCCGCGGACGGTGGCGCGCTCGACGAGCAGCGTCGCGAAGCCCTGGGCAAGGCGCAGGTCGACGTGATCGGGCAGGTCGAGATGGCGCCGTGGAGCGGCGACCCGGCGAAGATCGGCCCGATGCTCCAGTCGTCGCCGGTGGCAGACCAGACAGCTGACGCGCTCCGTGCGACGGCGCCGGACTTCGTGCTCGTCGATTCGCTGCCGGTCACGGCGTCGGCCATGGTCGGCGCACAGGCGTCCGGCGTGCCGTACGGGATGATCTGGGCCAACCTGGGTGGAGTATGCCCGAGCGAGCATCGACGAGGTCGCTGGCCGTACGACGAGCAGGTCGGCGACTATCTGACCGGGCACGGGGTGCTGTGGTCGACCCGGACTCATTCGGCGCGTTCGCCGATTCTCAATTTGATGCCGACGATTCCCGCTCTCGTCGGGGACGACGCGGTCACCGACGACGGTGTGCAACTGGTCGGGTTGCCGGGTGCGGCGGGGACCCGCGGCGACGAGGTCGCCTTCTCGGGCCTGGATCGGATCGACCCCGACCGCCCGGTGGTGTACGTCTCCTTCGGCACGATCTTCTACCGGCGGCCGGACCTGCTGCGCACGGTGATCACCGGGGCGGCGGCGACCGGTGCACAGGTGATCGCCGCGGTAGGAGATCTCGCCGAGGAGCTCGCGCTGCCCGACGAAGTGCTCACCGCCCCGTATCTGCCGCAACGTGAGGTGCTCGAGCGCGCCGACGTGTTCATCACCCATGGCGGATACAACTCCGTGGCGGAGTCGATCCGGGCCGCGACACCGATGCTGGTGATCCCGCTGGCTGTGGATCAGCCTGTCCAGGCGTACTTCGTGGGTAGCGCGGGCTTCGGGACGGCGTTGGAGCCGACCGGCGTCACCGAGCAGGCGGTCGCTGACGCTGTCACCGATCTGCTCGACCCCGCCCGGGACTACCGGGCCCGGCTGCGCGCCGCGCAGCCGGAGTGCGGCGACTCCGCCGTGCGCACGGCCGAGCTGGTCATCAGCACGGTCGAGACGCTACAGCGAAAGGGGGAGCGGTGACGATCGAACTGCAGCGGCCGGTGGGCGACCCGATCGTGATCGATGATCTTGAGCGCCTCTCGTTCCGGGTGGATCGCCGCGCCTACACCGACGACGACCTGGCCGCACGGGAGATGACCAGGATCTTCGATCGCTGCTGGTTGTACGTCGGTCACGAATCGGAGGTGCCCGGGCCGGGCTCCTACGTGGCACGCGACGTCGGCGGGCGCCCGGTGTTCATGGCGCGCGGGTCCGACGGGGTGATCCGGGTGTTCGCGAACAGCTGCACTCACCGCGGGGCTCTGATCTGCTCGCAGCCGGCCGGGCAGGCCAGATCGTTCCGGTGCCCGTATCACGACTGGACGTTCTCCAACCAGGGCGACCTGGTCGGGGTCCCGATCCCGGACGGGTACGGGCCGGGCTTTCGGAAGGCGGACTTCGGCCTGGCGCGGCACCATAGTGACAGTTACCGCGGTTTCGTGTTCGCCACCTTCGATCCGGAGCAGCCGCGCACCTTGACCGAGTACCTGGCGGGTGCGACGGAGTACCTCGATCTGATCGACGACCAGTCCGAGGTCGGGATGGAGGTGATCCAAGGTGCGCAACTCCACGGGGCTCGGGCCAACTGGAAGCTCATGATGGAGAACAGCGTCGACATCTACCACTTCCGGGCCCTGCACAAGCGTTACGTCGGCTACATGGAGTCGCTGGGGTCGGTGCCACCACGACGACGAGGCGGCTTCGGCTGCGCCCTCGGACTGGGGCATGGAGCCAACGAGCTGCCACCGGCGGCAGCCCGCCCGCTCGCCTACTGGACGCCGATGTTCGGCGCCGAGGTCCGGCCGCGGATCGAGGCGACGGCCGCACGGTTCGTCGACCGGTTCGGCGCCGAACGCGCCGAACGGATCACCGGCACCAATCGTGCGGTGCTGATCTTCCCCAACCTGATGATCATCGACGCGATCGCGATCACGATCCGCAAGATCGACCCGGTCGGCGCCGGCCAGATGGCCATCACCTCGGTCGCCCTGGCCCCCAAGGATGAGGATCCGGACATCC
The DNA here is from genome assembly GCF_036227305.1 of Streptosporangium sp. NBC_01469. Classification (NCBI taxonomy): domain Bacteria; kingdom Bacillati; phylum Actinomycetota; class Actinomycetes; order Streptosporangiales; family Streptosporangiaceae; genus Streptosporangium; species Streptosporangium sp. NBC_01469. The sequence goes on from NZ_CP109465.1 coordinate 1,028,588, forward strand.
GGGAACTCCGCAAGAGTCACTACCTGACGTTCCTCGGCCCCGCCGGCTTCGCCACTCCCGACGACATCGAGATCGTCGAGTCGTGCCAGCGGGGTTATCTCAACCGCACGGTCCGCTACTCGGATCTGTCACGCGGTATGAACAAGGAGGTCCCGGAGACGACCGACGAGCTTCCCGCCCGCGAGTTCTGGCGGCAGTGGGACCGGCTGATGCACGACGACGACGGTCACCTCGAGGTCGCTCACCGGGCTGAGACGCAAGGGGCGGAACCACGATGACCACCGAGCTGACGGTCGACGAAGCGGCCCAGGTGCGGTTGTGGCACCGGGTGAGCCAGTTCCTCTTCCGTGAGGCACGGCTGCTCGACGAGTGGCGCCTGCTCGAGTGGTACGACGAGATGCTGACCGACGACATCCGCTACTCGGTGCCGGCCACCGACGTCCGCGGCGAGACGGCCGACGCGCTCGGGCTCATCGACGACGATGCCGCCCGGCTACGCCAGCGGATCGAACAACTCCTCAACGGTGAGGTGTGGTGCGAGAACCCTCGGTCGCGGACGAATCGGATGATCAGCAACGTGGAGATCCTGACCGATCGGGGCACGCACCTCGACGTGGCGGCGAATGTCGTCGTGTACCGGTTCGGGCACGGGCGCTCTGACGCCTACGTCGGAAAATGCCGGTTCGAGCTCGTCGTCGAGGGCGAGTCGTTCCGGGTCCGGAAACGGGTCGTGGTGCTCGACCACGAGACGTTGTACGAGCACGGAAAGCTCAGCATCATCCTGTGATCGGACAGTGACGGCGGCCGGCCCTGGCAGCGCCCCACCCGTTGCCGCCGCCCAGCCGAGTCTCCCTCGCGAGGTCTACGTCCTCAGTGTCGTTGGTGGCTGCGTCATGCTGGGCCTGGGACTGGTGCTCCCGGTGCTCCCGGTGTACGCGGCGGCGTTCGGGGCCGGGCCCACCCAGGTCGGAGCGCTCGTCGCCCTGTTCGCGTTGATGCGGCTGGCCACCAGTCCGTTCTGCGGCCGGCTCGGAGTTCGTTTCGGGGAGCGGCGAGTCCTGGTCGCCGGCCTGCTGCTATGTGCGGTCTCCTCGGCCCTGACGGCGTTCGCCGGGTCCTACGGGCAGCTGCTCGTGTTCCGCGGCCTCGGCGGCGTCGGCTCGGTGCTGTTCTCGGTGTCCGCACTGGCGACACTCCTGGCGATCGCGCCGGCCGACCAGCGGGGCCGGGCCGGTGCCGTGTTCGAAGCGGGCTTCCTGCTCGGTGGGATCTGCGGACCGGCACCGGGCGGGCTCCTCGCTCTCATCTCCCTGTCCGCGCCGTTCGTGGCGTACGCCGTGCTGTTGCTGGCCGCCGCGGTACTGACACTGGCGGTGCTCCGCACCGGCCGAACCGCCGGCGCGGAGCCTGGCCGTGATGTGGTCCGGCTACCGGTCCTGCTGCGGGATCGACGCTACCTGGTGGCCTGCCTCGCGGCGTTGGCGCAGGGATGGGTCCTGTTCGGGCTGCGCGGCGCACTGGTCCCCACGGTGGTTGTGGCGTGGCGACATGACGTGACGTGGGTCGGGTGGGCGTTCACGATATCCGCCGTCGTTCAGGCGCTGCTGATCATGCCGGCCGGCCGGGTTGTCGATCGGGCCGGCCGCCGGCCCGCCATGATCGTCGGCACCGGTGTGGCCGCGGCGGCGATCACAGCCTTGGTGTTCGTGGACGGGTACGCCTGGCTCGTCGTCCTGCTCAGTGTGTACGCGGCGGGATCAGCGCTGCTCAGCGCCGCACCGGCCGCGCTGATCGGTGACGTCGTCGCCGGCCGGGCCGGCAGTGGCGTCGCCGTCTTCTCGATGTGCACCGATGTCGGCGCCGTGGTCGGACCGGTCGTCGTTGGGCTCATCGCCGAGCGGGTGAGTGTTCCGGCCGCCTTCGGCAGCGGCGCCGCGCTGCTGGTCGTCGCCTTCCTGGCGTCGTGGACGTTGACAACTGTTCGGCCAACACGAAGGAGTTGATCGATGAATCAGCCGTCTGACCGACACGAGCGGGGTGAGGCCATGTTCCAGCAGGTCTTCGGCCGCGAACCGCGCCCGGGTTCCTACCCGGAGTTCCTGCAGATCACCGTCGACCACCTGTTCGGTGAGATCTGGACCCGCCCGCACCTGAGCGTCGAGGAGCGCGAACTCGTCGCGCTGACCGCGGTCACGCTGGCGCGGACCGACTGGGAGTTGCGCGGCCACATCGGTGCCGCCCTGCACCTCGGGATGTCGCGAGAGAAGATCGTCGAAGTCATCATTCAGCTCGCCTACTACGGTGGCTGGCCGGTCGCCAACAACGGGCTGCGCGTCGCCCAGGAGGTCTTCGCCGAGCTGGACGGCGCCACCGGGAGGGACGCGGACCATGACCGGTGAACCGTCTCCCCTCGACCCGGCCGAGAAGGTCGACCTGTGGCGCCAGCGGTTCTTCGAGGCCCAGGCGGCCGCGGAGGAGTTCATCCTGGGAGAGCACGGCGAAGAAGGCCTGGCCGCGTGGATCCAGGCAAACTCCCGCATCACCGCGGAGCTACTGCGAGCGCAACGGCCCGCCGGGGTATCCGCCACCGATCACTTCATGAACCGGCTGCAGTGTCAGCTGTTGCTGTACGACTCGGCGGTGACCAGTGAGCCCCAGCCCTCGGGCACCGTCCTGCGCAACGCCGACTGTGGGATCCTCCGGTACCGCAAACGGGCCGCCCGCGCCGGCGTCGTACTGACGTTCTCGTCACCGTGCCCGTACTGCCAGGAACTCAACACCGCCATCGCCGCCCGCTACGTGGAACCGGACGTCACCGTGTCGTGCGAACAGGCGGGTGACGGGTGCACCTGGCGCGCGGAATCTCCTCACGCTCCAGGAGAGGACGCGGCCGGGTCACCGCACCGCGGACGAGCCGGTGATTGAACCAACGGCAGTGCCGTACGGTCGTTGGCCGGTGATTGAACCAACGGCAGTGCGGTGCGGTCGTTGCGGTCGTTGCGGTCGTTGCGGTCGTTGGCCGGCGACCGGCTGCCGTCGAGCGTCATGCCGAGTTGCCGCCCCACGGCCACACACAGGTCGAGCGCCGCGGTGCGGGTCAGGTCCTGATGATCGTTCTGGGTGAAGCACGCCGACGCCACGTTCTTGTTCCGTAGACGCAGGTACCACGGGAACAACGATCCCAGTGCGGGCTCGGTCAGCATCGTGCGCGAGTGCACGATCGTCCCCACCAGCAGGTCGCCGAACGGGCGTTGCCCGGCGTTCATGAAGCTCTTCAAGCGTTCCTGGAAGATCTTCAGCACCGCGGGTACGTTCCCCGCGTACACCGGCATGGCGAGCAGCATCGCCTGCGCACCCTCGGCCAGATCGACGACATGCTCGAAGTCGTCGTCGAGCGTGCACCGGCCCACCTCGGGATCAAGGCAGGTGTCCTCGCCTTCGCACATCGCGATGCGATGGTCGATCAACCGAATCCGCTGGATCTCCGCGTCACCGACCTCCCGGACGACGCCGGTGATCGCCGCCTCGAGCAGCGCGTCGGTCAGCGACGGGAGACGCTTCTGCGTGCAGGACAACGCAACAATCTTCATCCGAAGGGTCTCCCCTGTCCGCTCAGCGCCACCCAGGACCGGCCACCTGACGAAGCCCCCGTGGCAGCACACTGAGGCAGCCGCAACCTACCCACAATTGGGCACCACCGAAACGGGTATTGAGCTTCCCCCCGCAGGACGGACACCTCATATCGAAAAACCCACGAGCAGGCGCCCTCACCGCCGTCGGGCTGTGACGCCTCACTTCGAGACCGAACTGGCCGTGACCAGGCGCGCGTCGCGCAGGGCGAACAGCGAGTCCACGTCCGCATACATACTGCGCCAACGCCCGCAGCAGGTCGCGGACATGGGCGTCGTCACCGTCGCGCACCGCCCCCGCTTGGTCGAGCGGTGAACGATGAGGCCGGGGCCTTGCGCCCAGGACCGCCTTGGCTCAGCCCAGCGCGTCCATCAGGGCGGTGACATAGGCATCCAGCCGCTCCTCCACGGCTCGCGTCGTCAGCTCTGTCCTCCCTGCCTCCCGCCATGGCCGCGCCACCGACCGCACTTCTTCTGAGCACGCCAGCCCGTCCCGGACCTGCCAGTACAGCCGCTCGCTCGCGGCTGCGGCCAGCAGCCCGCCGGCTTCCTGATACGCCTCAGCGAACCGCAGACCCCACGCAGGGCCGTGCAGCAGCGCGAGATTGGTGGAGCAGTGCGCCACATCGAGGTCCGCCGGGCCCCAGGAGGTAGCCGCCCAGTCGACGACGCCGGTGATCCGGGCATTTGCCGGCTGTGGGGGCGGCACGTCGAACAGCACGTTGCCGGGTTGGAAGTCCCGGTGCAGGAATCGCCCTTCATAGGGCGGCGCGGGCCTGCGGATCACGTCGATCGCCGCGGCCCATGCCGCCGCGTCTGCGCCCTTCGGCGTCACGACGGTGTCGGCGGTCGTCAACGCCACATACGCCCGGGGCCGCTCGGCGGGTCGCAACGCGTGGATCGCCACGAGTTGACGGGCCAGCAGAGGGACGCGCGTTTCCAATCCCTCGTCGTCGAGGACCGTCCGGCCCGCCAGATGTGTCATGAGGAGCGACGGATACTCGCAATGCGCGGCGGTCGGATCAACCGCGACCAGTCCAGGAGCCGGCACGCCGGTCCCCGGGAGCAGGGTCAGGGCGCCTGTCTCCCTGTTCAGCGAGTCCTCGGCGTGCTCCACGTTGACGAAAGTCCGTAGCACCAGGTCACGGGTGCCTCCGTCCCGCGTGCCGATGGTCAGCCTCCGCATTTCGGCAGTGATGCCGCCGTGCAGCGCCTCAACTCTGACGATCCGTTCGCCGACCTCCAGGTGCCGGCGCACCCAACCCAGTGTCAACGGCCGGACAGTCGCCACCTCATCATGGTTGGTCACCGTGCTACCTCATCATCCGAGCGGCGGCACGCGCGACAGCTTTACCGGACTCGAACAAGGCCCGATGATCCACATCCGGAGCCTCCCCAGAGCCGCTCCGGCCGTGTGTCCGGACTGCAGGGGGGAACCTCAGGGGCGATGAATACGTCGAGGCGGTCACACTCCCCCACGAGTCCGGCGCCTTCGCGATGTCAACGGCTGTCGAACGTAGCGAGCTACCCATACTTCGACGGCCGATATATAGTGCCGCTCATGGTCAAGATGACAGAGGCGACCTACTTCATCCTCGTCGCGTTGCTACAAGAGCCGCTGCACGGCTACGGGATCATCAAACGTGCGCATGAGCAGTCCTCCGGTGAGGTGCGGTTGCCCGTCGGCACGCTGTACAGCGCCCTTGACCGACTTTCGGAAACGGGATGGGTGAAGGTGGAACGCGAAGAGATCGTCAACGGGCGCCCACGACGCTACTATCGGATCACCGATGAGGGCGTGACCGCAGTCCGCGCGGAGGCGGTACGACTCCAGCGGGCCGCCTTCCTCGTCACCAGGCAGATCCCGGTGATGGGCGCATGAACCACTCCGCTTCTCTCGAACAACGCTACCGCCGTCTCCTGCGCGCCTATCCCAAGGCCTACCGTGAACAGCACGGTGAAGAACTGATCAGCACGCTGATGGAGGCGGCCGATCCGCAGGCGCGCCGACCGGCGCCTCGGGAGATGCTCTCCCTCCTCGTCGGCGGTTTCGCCGTTCGCGTACGCAGCGCCAGGCCGGTAGGTGTGCCCTGGTGGGCGGATGGGCTGCATCTGGGCGTGGTCGCTGTGATGACGATCACCTTCGCCACGAAGATTCCTGTCCTGTTCCACCTCATCTACCCAGCGTGGATTGCACTGGCGATCATGCTGACGCTGGCGATCGTTCGTGGCTGGACACGCGTGGCGCTGCTCCTGGCCTTGGTCGCCGCGATGCAGGTCAGCCGACCCATGATCCTTGGATCCAGCGCGAACTGGATCCCGTTCTTCGGGCCGGCTTACGGCGACATCTCGCCGGTCGTACCCTATTGGCTGGTCGTGGCGGGCTTGGCCGTGCTCGCCGTGCGGCCGGGAACGACGATGCGTGCGAGGTCCGAGGGGGACACCGGCGTTCGGTGGTGGGGCCGTACGATGCCCGCGCGATCATCGTTGTGGCTGCTCGTGCCCGTGTTCTGCTGGCCCCTGCGGTTAGTTGAGTACAGCTTCCATGATCTTTCCAACTGGGCGCTGTTTCAGGCGAGCCTGGAGATACCGATCCTGGTGGTCGTGCTCTGCGCCACAGTGGCGGCCAGGGACGGCCGGTGGGCGCTCGCTGCCGCCGTCTACCTTGTCCCCGGCCTGGTCTACTTCGGAGAGAACCTGGCCGACCACGGCAGGCGCGGATTCGCCTACTGGGGGCTGCTCACCATGCTCGTCGCAGCGTCGCTGGTGGCGGCTCGCCGTACCCGGGCGAGAGCCTAGCGGTGTGAACTGAGCAAGTTCAACGCCCAAGGGGTCCGGCTGTTCATCACCCGGACCCGTACCGAATGCCAGTGCTGCAAACATGGCTGGGACGCCTCCCGGGAGACCCCCGTCTGCTGCGCGCTCAAGGACGGCGAGTGCTGCGACGGTTCCGCGAAGGCTACGGACGCCTGTCCGTCAGCGGAAGCCGGAGGACGAACCGGGCACCACACAGCGAGTTTTCGATCGTGAGGGTCCCGCTGTGGGCGCGGACGATGTCGCGCGAGATGGCCAGGCCGAGCCCGCTGCCTCCCGGCTCCCTCCGCCGGCCCTCGTCCAGGCGGACGAAGCGCTCGAAGACGTGCTCTCGGTCCTGCGGCGCGATTCCAGCACCGTCGTCGCACACGGTGACGACAACCGAGCCCTCCACTCGTCCCACGGTGACCTCGACCCTTTTGTCCGCGTGCCGCCGGGCGTTGACCAGGAGGTTGTCGATGACCCGGATCAGCTGGATCCGGTTGCCCAGAACGTTCACATCCCGGCCCGCGTCGACGTGGACCGGCACGCCCCCCACCATGGCCGCCACCTCCTTCACCACCAGCGCGCCGACGTCGATCGGTTCGTACGCGACCGGCCCTCCGGCACGGAGCCGAGCCGACACCAACAGATCGTTGACGATCGTCTCCAGCCGATCGGTGACCGCCAGCGCCTTCCTGATGGTCTCGTGCGGGTCGATGTCGGCGGGGTAGAGCACCGCCTCCTCAAGCCGGATGCGGAGACCGGCAAGCGGCGTTCTGAGCTCGTGAGAGGTGGAGGAGGCGAACCGACGTTGCTCCTCGAACATGTCCGCGTTGTCCACAGCGAGCCCGGCCCGGCTGGCAATGTCGTCGATAAGGGATAGATCGGCTGAGTCGTATACCAGGGAGGTCTCGTAACGGGCCAGGGTGAGCGCCCCCAGCACCCGGCGCGGCGTACGCAGCGGCGCGACGATGACCGAATGGGCACCCAACTCCTCGTACGGCCGCCGCTGTACGCTGCCCTCCTCCTGGTCAATTCGCTCAGCCAGATCCTCAGGGCCGAACAGCACCGCGGGGCCGCCGCGCAGCACCCGCGCCATCGGCGCCTGGGAGGTCTCCGGAAACGCCGGAAGCGGTCCCTCCCACTGCTTGCACTCGACACCGTCCCGGCCCTGCTTGACCACGACCGCCACCCTGTCCACCCCGTCGCCGCTGGGGCCGAGCAGGTCGATCATCGCCCAGTCGGCCAGCCGGGGCACCACCAGACGAGACAGCCGCCGCAGCGCCTCATCCACCTTCAGGGTGGAGGCCAGCACGATACTGGTCTCGGCCATCAGCGACAACCGGTCGGTCAGCTTCTCCAGTACCGCGAGGGCGGCCGCCTGCTCGTGCTCCACGGCCTTGTGCCGCGACAGGTCGTAGAACAGGACCACCGAGCCCATGTGCTTCCCCCCGCCCAATGGAAGCGGGGCCGCCATCACACCCACCGGGACCAGGCCTCCGGATCCGCGAGTGAACCACGCCTCCTCGCTGCGGACGTACACCCCCTCGGAAAACGCGGCCAGAATCTGGCAGTCCTCGCGGGGGATCGAGCTACCGTCGGCGTTTCGGTGCAGCAGGTCGTGAGGGTCGACCCCGATCAACTGCCGTGCGGGACGATCGAGCAGCCTCTCGGCATACGGATTGACCAGGAGGATCTTCCCCATGTGGTCGACCACGTACAGACCCACGCGCAGACCCTGGAACAAGGCTTTGACGAGTTCCTCGCTGAACCCATACCCCGCCCAGTACTCCAGGCCGTCACTGGCTGTCACGGCGGTCCCCCCTTACCTACCACCTGTCCGACCCGCCCGAACGTCGAACAGTCACTTAAGGGTATGTATCTCGAAAGAGACTGCTGTGTGCGTGGGGGAGATCCTTCGTAGATCGTTTTCGACCTACGAGGCGCATCCCCAATACATCGAGCCGTACGGCGCACGTGGTTCGTTTCTGCTCGGCCAGGGCGGCGCAGTCGACGAGGGGCGGAGGACGGGTTCGCAGAGGTGTACAGCGCCGCGGCAGGCGATGATCGGGGTGATCCCAGCGCTCGGATCTGCTTACGGTACGTGTCGTGGTCGTAGGCGCGGTCGGCGTAGATCGTGTCGGAACGTTGCCGGCTCCGCCGGCAAGACATCGACCTGGAGACGGGAACGCCGGAGGTGATCCAGCCCCTCCAACGGGTCGGAGGCCGCGCCCAGTCTGCAGGGGGAAGCTCATAAGCGCGTCGGGTCCAGGCAAAGTCGCCTGGACCCGACGTCTGCCATCGGCTAGTAGGTGGTCATGCCCTGGTCCATCTCTGGGTGGCCTGGCCGTTGCACGTGGCGACGGTCACGGTGGAGCTGTTGCCGGTGCCGGTGACGTTGAGGCAGAGGTTGTTGGCGCCGCTGGTCACGGTGCCGTTGGAGTTGAAGGTCCACTGCTGGTTGCTGTTGGTGTGGCAGTCCCACAGTTGCACGCGGGTGCCGGAGCCGGCGTTCGTGGGGGCGTCCAGGCACTTGCTGAGGAGCTGGAGTCTGCCGGAGCCGTAGCTGAAGAGCTGGTTGGCGTTGGTGTGGCAGTCGTAGATCTGCAACTGGGTGCCGTTGGCGTTGGCGCTGTTGGGGGAGTCGACACAGCGCCCGGCGCCCTCGTTACGCAGGCGGAAGCTGGTCGTGGGGGTCGGGGTGACCGTCGGGGTGACGGTTGGGGTGGGCGTCGGGGTGGGCGTGGAGGTGCTCTGGAACTGGGAGATGAACTTCCACACCTCTCCCTTGGTCCAGGTTTGGGCGCCGTTCTCGGTGTAGGTCCCGTCCACCGGGGCGGGCGTGTGACCGTTGTCGTACGCGGCCCAGACGACGGGGTATCCGGCCTGGCACCCCGAGTAGGCGGTGACGACGTGCGTCCGGCTGCCCGAGGCCGGTTCAGGCGGGTTCTGGGTGGTACAGCCGTTGTTGCGGACGAACCTGTCCCGCAGCGTCCGTCCTTGCGAGATGTTGAGGACGCTGTCGGTGATGCCGTGCAGTCCCATGTAGGCGATGGGCTGGGTGCCGCCGCTGCATCCGCTGAGCTGCGCGCCGGCGAACACCGCGACCGCACGGAAGACCGTCGCGCGGCTGCACGCGAGGGAGAAGCTCATGCCGCCGCCGTAGCTGAACCCCATGGCGAAACGCAGTGAGGGGTCGACGCAGAGATCCGCTTCTACCCGCCGCATGATGTCGTCGAAGAGGGTGACGTCCTCGCCGTTGGAGTTGGCCCAGCCGTTGTTGAGGCCCTGCGGCGAGATGAAGATCGCGGTGTTGTTCGACAGCTGCCGCTGTCCGTAGTAGGACCAGGAGGCCCCGCTGCTTCCACCGGAGTCGACGTCGTTCATGGTGCCGTTCAGCCAGTGGATGCCGAAGATCAGACGATAGGGGTTGTTGTTGTAGTTCGCGGGAATTCGCAGAATGAAGCTGCGATTCTTTCCGCTGGACTGAATGGTGTGTGTTCCGCTGCTCAGCGTCGGGTTCTTTCCACATCCTGCGGTTCCCGCGAGCGCGGCGACGGTGGACGCCGAGGCTCCTGTGCTGCTGCCGCTGCTCATCGCCACGTACCCCGTCACCAGGACGACAGCCGCCGCGAGCGCCACGGTCCTGAGGATGGACCTATGCTTCAACATTTGCGATTCCCTCTGGCTGCAGGGACCGGGCCGACGATAAAGACATGTTCTGCGTTCCTCTCCATCAGTGGCATCGAATGCCCGGAGCTGCGAAACCGGAATCGAGATGTGAGCGCTAACATTTATCAGGAACTATCGATATGCCGCTTGCGCGCTGCACGGGGTGTAATGCAAGGGAGCAAATACGACCTGATTGCGGATGTCAAGCAACTTGCTTCGCAGCCCCGGACGCCGGGCCCGCGGGGCGTGCCCCTGCGCGTGCTGGCCAGGGGAAGGTCCGTGCCCACTCCCGGCGCACAGGATGAAACTTTCGTGGTGAATAGGTCGATCGCGCCAGGCGGAGGGCGGTGGCTCCCAACTATGATCATGGGATGCCGCCGTCACGTGCGTTACGCCCCGCCCAGAAGTTTCGGCATAATTCCGATACTTTCGGCCAGAATCGACCAACCCCGGGTCACGCGGGTCGGGGACTGCCGGGCCTGGAGCTGATCCGAAAATCGGTGATTTAAACGACGACTCATTTGGTGAGTCGGCGGCAGCAAATTAGCGCAGCCCGAGCGCGCATCATGTTGCATGCGAATCTACGTGTCAAATCTTGCACGCGGCAGTGAAGAGGCCTCGATCCAGCGATCGACGCTGCTGTCACCTCGATCGTGATCATCGCGTGGCTTGCTCTCTCCAGAAAACAGCCGCGGTAACGACCAGCTGAAGCGTGACGTGCATGGCAGGCATCTGGCTTCGTGTTGATACCTTCCACCATCAGGAAGAAAACCCGGTTCGTACGGCGCCGTACCAGGACGGCTGCGACGTCATGGCCAGGAGGTTCCCGCTTGCCCGCCACGCGAGTACGTCCCCATGTCGCGCGAGTGTTGGAACGCACCCGCGCCATGGTGTTCGTTTTCGACAGCGTCATCTGCGACCTGTTCGCCGGTGTGGACACGTCGGCGGTCACCGACGACATCCGAGCGCGCCTCCCACCCCCAAGTCCTTCGACGCTGTCAGCCGGTGCCGCCTTCCTCATGGCCACCAACCCGCTGCGGATGGTGGCCTACACCCACGAGGTCAGCGCCGCCCACGGCGACGAGGCGGAGGACATCCTGCGCGCGGCCGAGACGTCCGCGGCCATGACGGCCGTTCCCGCACCCGGGGTCCGCCAAGTTCTGCTGGCCTGCCAGGCCAGCGGCAGAAACGTTGCCGTGGTGGGCAGCCACTACTCCGCCACCATCGAGTCCTACCTGGACCGGCACGAACTGCGGCAGTTGGCAGGACCGATCATCGGGTATCGGCACCACCGTCCTTCGGGCAGACCGATGGGAACCGCCCTCGTACGCCGGGCGAGAAAGGCACTGGCCATGAACCCCGCCGAATGCACCGTGGTCGGCGCCTCCGCCCAAACGATGATGATCGCGGCGGACATCGGCACCCAGGCGATCGGCGTTGCCGGCCTGCGCGAAAGCCGCAAACACCTGGCCGGCATCAACGGCTCGGTCGTCGTCCCATCCCTGCCCCACTTGGCCGACGCCCTCGCCATGGTCCCCATCGGTGGAGGCATCACATCCCCCATGTAGCGTGACCGCCTCCAACGTCACCGTGAGAAGCGGCCTACCCGTATGAGATCACCTGTACGGGACCACCGAACGAACGCCTCAACACGACGGGAGCACTTCATTACGAGTGGGGGGCAGATGCCTCGTCAGCAATGTCCCGACCCGATCAGACGGTAGATACGGGCTGGTGAAGTGTGATCGCGTAAGGCGGTGTTGCTGTACACCACCTCCGTGGACGCAACCCCCCGGCAACCGACGGCCCCCGACCTCATGGCAAGAACCTGATCCTCCTTTTCGCGCATTCAGGTTGCGAACAGCGTCTCCAGATCAACATCGTTGATATACTAATCTCAGTTCGTATATACAGGTGGGGGCATCATGACCAAGACCCTGATCGATCTCGATGACGAGGCCCTAGCCGAGGCCGCGAAGTTGCTCGGCACCTCGTCCAAGAAAGACACGGTCAACGCCGCTCTGCGAGAGATCATCGATCGACGCAAGCGGGCAGCGGCCGTGGCTCGCATGCGCGAGATGGTGGCTGAAGGTGAGATCGACTTCTCAGCCATCGACAAGGGTGACAGCGCACACCAGGCCGTGGCGTGACAGAGCTCTATCTCATAGATACCAGCGCCCTGGTCCGCTTCTACCGCGGCCAGGTCGGGACAGAATGGGACCAGACGGTCTCTGCCGGGCTCGTAGGTATCTGCGAGCCGGTCAGGCAGGAGTATCTCCGAGCTGTCGGCGGCCGACCAGCCTTCTACGAAGCCAGCAATCTGCTCCAGGAGACCTTCCCGTACTATGCCATCCCCGAATCGGCCTGGGACGAGACGAGCGGGTTGCAGCGCGATCTCGCCGACAAGGGGTGGCACCAGAGCGCCTCTCCGATCGATCTCCTCATGGCGGTGACGGCTCGTCATCACAAGCTCACCGTGCTGCATGCCGACGCCGACTTCGACACCATCTCCCGCCTGACCGGACAACCGGCGCGCTGGATCAGCTGACGCGCCGACAGAAGATCTCAGGGGTTCTTGAGCACGTCTTGTCCGGCCAGGCCGGTCGGCTTAGGAAGAAAACCGGGTCAGATCCTCGAAATGCCAGCCCCTGTTAATTAACTTAAAGCAATGACATGAACACTTAGAGCCATAATTGGCAGTGGGGGGTGGGCAATAGTGTCGATGCGCCCTGGGGATCGAACCGGCGCCACTGCTTCACTCAAGCACCCATTGGCAGTTGCCGAGGCGGTCGGAACGGGGCAGGCCTACTCGCCAGCGATGGCCATCGTCACGATCGTCCCGTCTCGCCCTACTTCATAAAAAAAGGACTCGTTCGCCCCCTATCTCATTGAAATCTGATGGAGAGGGCGCAGGTCCACCCGTTCACGGCCGAGCGGCGAGGGCCGCCAGTCGATGATCTCGCCCATCCAGAACTCCGCGAGCGGATTCCCGGCCGCATCAAGCATCCGGAGCGCACCCGACCCCAGCGGATTCCTCAGGCGGTGGCGCTTGGACCCGCCGAGGTAGTCACGCATCCGCGGGGAGGGAAGGCACCCCAGAATTTCGACGGTCCCAAGTTCGTCGTCCTCCGGCACCTCGACGAAGACGCCTTCGGCATCAAGACAGGAGCCACAGATTTGCTCATCTGCGTCAATCAGCAGGAATTTCGGCTGGACATCATCCACGTGTCTCACGCTCGCCGGTAATCGGATGACGTTGCTGTCACCGTAGATCAAAAAAGCCCCGAACGATAATCACTCGGGGTGTTTGTGCTGCTCAGTTGTTGTGGTCAGGGGCGGGGTCGAACCGCCGACCTTCCGCTTTTCAGGCGGAGCGGTCACCCTGCTCCTCTCGTCGAACACGAGGTCAGAAGGCTGTTGACGGTTGCCGACGTGTGCTCGCGGTGGCCGATGTTGTCGTCACCGTTGTCGTCAGTCCCACCTTCCGTAGCCGGTGGTGGAGGCTCGAAGCGTTCAAAGACTCCGCGGTGTCAACACCACCAGCTCAGGCCAGCTGCGGAAGTGCTCACGAGTACTTCGTAGTCATCGCCGTACTCCTCCCCCGCCGCATCCACAAACTGCACCGAGAGTTCGACCTTCCTTCCTTCGACGGACTTGGTGAAGCAGTACACCCCTTCACCGTCATCCTCCGGAGGGAGCGTCCACCCATTTTTGAGCGCGATGTCTCGGTAGAAGGGCAGCACGTCGGCTCGCGGGCCCGAGGGGCGGTAGGTCTGCCGGACGGTCGTGATCCGATCGTCCTCCTCGCAAGAGCTGTCGCGTCCCTGCTGCGGTATCGCGCTTGCCGGATGGACATCGAGGATGCCGAGAGAGTCGACGAGCCGGTCATCGCCGGCATCGCACCCATAGTTCAGCACGAAGAAAGCGACGGGAACGAACAGAGCACCGCCCCACACAGCGGCGGCCACGAGCACCGCGATCGTCGAACGCTTCATGAGCGGGTTCTACTTCGCGGTGCTGACGTCGATGACTCCGATGACGTTGGACACAGGGACGGTGCCGTCACCCCCCGTGCGATGGTGGTTACGCGAGTCAAGAGAGACATCGCGATTGTCGCCTTGGACCCAGATACGCCCCTCCGGGACGACTATCGGCTCGAAGGTGAGATGCGAAGCCCGCTCGTTGGTCACATATGGTTCATCCACCGGCTTGCCGTCAATGACCATCCGATGCCGCGGGTCGCAGCAACTGACCGTGTTCCCTGGAACGCCGATGATTCGCTTGATCATGTAGCCTCCACTTCCGCCCCACGACTTCGGGGGCAGAAAGGCGATGACGTCACCCGTCTTGGGTACGTACGTCCCGTCGGTCACCGTGCCGGTTACCACGTCGCCCTTCTTGAGCGTAGGCATCATCGCCTCGCTCGATTCGCGGTAGGACTCTCTTCCGATCGCCTTGGAAATCAATGGCTCAGGTATGACCGAGCACGCGGAAACCCCCGCGACCACAAACGAGATGATCAGTACATATAACCCACGAAACACCATCGCAGCATTATCCGGGCTGGACATCACTCCGATGACTCGCGTCTCATTACGATCTTGTAGCGGGATGTCTGAGCTTGTTCCGCTTCGGCGAACGCCCTTGGTGTGGTGGTCAGGCGGCCTGGGCGGCCTTGTAGATGTCGGGGCTAACGTAGCCGAAGCCAACCTCGACCTGGAACGTCGGAACCCGTCGTCGTCAAACACAACAAAAAGCGCCCCGGCCTTGATTGGCTCGGGGCGTTTGTGCTGCTCAGTTGCTGTGGTCAGGGGCGGGGTCGAACCGCCGACCTTCCGCTTTTCAGGCGGACGCTCGTACCAACTGAGCTACCTGACCTCGGTGGTGGATCGAACACCTACCAGAGCGGTCCTGACGGGACTTGAACCCGCGACCTCCACCTTGACAGGGTGGCGAGCACTCCAAACTGCTCTACAGGACCTTGCTTCCGGGGCTTTTGTCCCGGTCGTTCTTGCCTCGCTTAGCCTACCAGTTTTCCGGAGGTCTTCGACCTGCCGTTTCCCTGGCGAGTCTTCACTCGGCCGTGCCCCCAACGGGATTCGAACCCGTGTCGCCGCCTTGAAAGGGCGGTGTCCTAGGCCACTAGACGATGGGGGCTCAAGACTCTCGTCTCGTTCCGTTGCCGTCTTCCGCTGGAGACCTCTGAAGCATAGGGGACTTTTGCCCCCGATGCCAAAGCGGTTTGCGGCTTACGGCGTCGGTGTGACGGTGACAGACGCCGTTGGAGACGGGTCGATCGTCGGCACAGGAGAAATTGTACGGCCAGGGTCGGTCTCCACGTGACGCTGGATCTGAACCGACTGCTCGCCGAGCCCTCCCAGGGTGATGTCGTCCCAGGCCCGCAGGCGGTGCGTGTCGGCGTCGAAGTACAGAACGGAGGCGGCGACGGGGGTGGGCTCGTCGTGTTCCAGGGCCCGGAGACCGGCTCCGCCGGTGGATCCCTGGACCAGGAGGCGGGTGCCTGAGGGCAGCAGCTCGGTGGATCGCTCGTGGGAGTGACCGGTGAGGACCATCGGGACCGCGCCGGAGAATCCCTTGGCGATCGTCGGGTCGTGGACGGCGACCAGGTCGACCTGCTTGGGCAGCCTCGCCAGCTCGGCGGCGCGCGAGCGGCCGAGGGCGTCGAGCGATTCGAGGTTGGAGTCGACGGAGACGGACTTGTCCGGGGTGAACCGGGGGTCGCCCATGCCGTAGATGCGCAGCCCCGCGACGGTCTTGGCCTGGCCGTCGAGGACGACGGCGTTCTTCTGCCTGGCCACGGCCCGCTGGGTGGTCATGGAGTCGTGGTTGCCCCTGACGAAGACGTACGGGACGCCGAAGGTGCCGATCTCCTCGGTGAACCTGTCCTCGGGGCCCGTGCCGTGGTCGGTCAGGTCGCCGGTGTCGATGATCGCGTCGATCTTGAACTGGGTGGTGACCGAGCGGATGAGGTTCCAGGCGATGGGGCTGAGGTGGATGTCGGAGACGTGCAGCACCCGGATCGAGGTGGGGTCGGCGTCGTAGACCGGCAGGGCGGAGACGACGTCGTAGAGCTGGGAGACGTTGTTGACGAGCTTGGCGAGCTGGATTCGGTAGGACTCGAACCTGGTCACGATCGACTCGGCGTCGCCGACGAGGGACGGCGCGCCGGCCAGCAGGCCGGTGTACTTGGGTTCCACCACGGAGTCGGGCCGGAAGGTCAGGGCGATGGCGGCTCCCGTACCGGCGATCGCGACGGCGACGCCCAGCAGGCCCGCCAGGGCCGGTCCCGGCCGGCGGAAGACGATCAGGGACGTGACCAGGGCGCCCGCCAGGCCGCAGAGCACGGCGCGCAGGACCAGCGTCCTGACGCCGACCCCCAGCTCCTCCTCGAGGAGGGCGGGGAGCCGGTCGGCGGAGAACCGCGGGTCGTCCAGGAATCCGCGGGCCCGGTCGGGGTTGATGTTCTCCAGGGTCACCCTGAGGCTGACAGGGGCGTCGTGGGTGTCGAACAGAAGTGTGCCGAAAGGGTGAGCGTCGACGACGGTCTCCCCGGCCCACGAGGGCTCCGCCGACATGCCGAGCTCCACCGGGCCGACGTTGGATCGTACGGCCCCGCCGAGCATGATGCCGAGCCACGCACCGGCCAGGGCGACCGCGGCGACGGTCGCGCCGCGGGCGATGCGCCCGGTGACGAGACGACGGGCACCCTGGGTCCAATCAGCGAATTTCATGCGCCTCCACCTCTACCCGGGGTCACGGGGCAGAATGACGGGTGTGATCGAGATCTCGCGGGAGAAGTTCGAGGAACTCGTGGCCGAGGCTCTGGACACCATTCCCCCCGAGCTGACGAAAGTCATGGACAACGTGGTGCTCGTCGTCGTCGACGACCCACCCGAACCGGATCTTCTAGGTCTCTACACGGGTATTCCGCTCACCGAGCGGGGCGAGTGGTACGCAGGAGTGCTACCCGACCGGATCGAGATCTACCGCAAGCCGATCTGCTCGATGTGTGAGACCGAGGAGCAGGTCATCGAAGAGGTGCAGATAACTGTCATCCATGAGATCGCCCACCATTTCGGTATCGATGATGACCGGTTGCACGAGCTGGGCTGGTAAGTAACCCCGCGCAGCACGTCAAAGGCCTTCTTTCCGGAATGTCGCGGCTTATCATTACAGTTTGCATGCGCTTGATTGCTTTCGGTTGCGCGTCGGCCCTGCAGCAGGCACCGTAGGTTACACAGTGAACACCCACAGTCAGTGTGCCTGCGAGCTCAGCGGAGTCCTATGGCGGCGACAAAGTCCGGCCGACTACCCGGGCGGCACCGCCGTCCGGCGGAACGCCAAGCGACCTACGGCGAGGTCATCGCCATCGGGGAGTTCCGCGCGCTCTGGCTCGGCCAGGGGCTTTCCCTCCTCGGCGACCAGCTCTCACGAGTGGCGCTGTCCGTCCTGGTCTTCGAGCGGACGGACTCGCCCCTGGCGACGGCCTCGGTCTATGCCCTGACCTACCTGCCGCCGATCATCGGCGGACCGCTCCTCGCGGGACTCGCCGACCGCTACGCCCGCCGGCGCATCATGATCGCCTGTGACCTGCTCCGGGCCGCTTTGGTCGCGCTCATGGCGGTTCCCGGCGTCTCGTTCGCCATGCTGTGCGTGCTGGTCTTCTGCGTGGTGCTGCTCAGCGCGCCGTTCTCCGCGGCGCGGGCGGCCCTGCTGCCGGATCTGCTCAAGGGCGACCGCTATGTGGCGGGCTCGGCCCTGCAGAACATGACCAACCAGGGCGCGCAGATGCTCGGCTTCGCCCTCGGCGGTTTCCTGATCATGGGAATGGGGCCGTACCGCGCGCTGGCGCTGGACTCGGCGACCTTCCTGGCCTCCGCGCTCATCATCGTCTCGGGGGTACGGCGGCGTCCCGCCCCCGTCCCCGCCGACGAGGACCGGCCATCGATGTGGACGATGACCCGCACCGGCGCCAGGCTGGTCTTCGGCGACCCCCGGCTGCGTACGCTGGTGCTCTTCGCCTGGCTCTGTGGCTTCTACGTGCTGCCCGAGGGGATCGCGACCCCCTACGCCGCCGAGCTGACCGGGGATCCCCAGCGGCTCTCGCTGGTCACCGGCCTGCTGATGGGCGCCATGCCCACCGGTACGGTCGTCGGCGCGTTCCTGTACAGCCGCTATGTCAGCCCATCGAACCGGTTGCGGTCGATGGGCTGGATGGCGATGCTGACCTGCGCGCCGCTGATCCTGTGCGCCGCGCAGCCACCGCTTCCTGTGGTGCTGCTGTTGTGGTTCGTCTCAGGCCTGGGCGGGGCCTACCAGCTCGCGGCCAACGCCGCGTTCGTGCAGTGCGTCCCCGCCGAGCAGCGGGGACAGGCCTTCGGCCTGGTCCAGTCGGGCCTGCTGGCCTCCCAGGGCGTCGGCATCCTGGTCGGCGGGGCCGCGGCCGACCATCTCGGCCCCGAACT
This sequence comes from Streptosporangium sp. NBC_01469, assembly GCF_036227305.1. Classification (NCBI taxonomy): domain Bacteria; kingdom Bacillati; phylum Actinomycetota; class Actinomycetes; order Streptosporangiales; family Streptosporangiaceae; genus Streptosporangium; species Streptosporangium sp. NBC_01469. Next base: position 1,047,171 of record NZ_CP109465.1, read on the forward strand.
GGTGGTGGCGATGGCCGGCGCGACCGGGCTCGTCGTGGCGGCCGCGCTGGCCGCGCTGTGGAGGAGTTCCCGCAGGGAGATCATCGAGAGGGTTCGCGCGGAGGCGACCTCCTGACTCACGCCTGGGGGCGGGTGTCGTCGTCCTGTCGCGGCACCGTGCCGTACGGGGCCTGGGGGGCGACGGGCGGGAAGGGGGTCTGGTGGGTGGGGTACTCCGGGGCCGGCCCGTGCGGCGCGCGGTGCTGGTTGGTGGCCTTGGCCCAGCCCTGCTCGGCCTTGGCCCTGGCGTCCACCCAGATCGGGTTGTCCTTGTTCTTGTCGATCACGTCCTGCAGGACCGACCTGTCCTTGCTCTCGTCGGGCAGGAGCACCCAGCCGATCGCGTAGACCGCCACCCCGAGGCCACCGAAGAAGGTGGCGACGGCGAGGGCCGCGCGGATGATGTTGGGGTCCACCCCGATGTAGCGTCCGAGGCCGGAGGCCACACCCGCGATGATGCGCCCGTCCCTGGTCCGCTGGAGCTTCTTGACGCCGGTGAAGTCGTTTGCGTTCATGTCCTCAGACTGCCCGAGGGCGGGCCTTCCTCACATCGGGATTCCCCCTGGCGCGACCCTGACCTGTACCCCTCCCACGGCCGTACGCGACCCTGACCTCCGTCCCACCCGCACCGGTAATACCCTGACAGGGCCGAAGAGAGAGGGAATCTCATGGACGATCTTCTGCGCGTCGACGACACGCTCGGAGCGGAGCAGCGCCTCATCCGCGACACCGTACGGGGATTCGTCGCGGACCGGATCCTCCCCCACATCGGCGACTGGTTCGAGGAGGCCGCCTTCCCCGCCCGCGAGCTCGCCCCGGCCCTCGGCTCGCTCGGCGTGCTGGGCATGCATCTGGAGGGGTACGGCTGCGCGGGCCTCGACGCCGTCTCGTACGGCGTGGCCTGCCGCGAGCTGGAGGCGGGGGACTCCGGGCTGCGGTCGTTCGTGTCCGTGCAGGGCTCGCTCGCGATGTTCCCGATCTGGAAGTACGGCTCCGCGGAGCAGAAGGACGAGTGGCTCCCCCGGATGGCCGCGGGCGAGGCGATCGGCTGCTTCGGCCTGACCGAGCCCGACCAGGGCTCCGATCCCTCGGGCATGCGCACCCACGCCAAGCAGGACCTCTCGGGCGACTGGATCCTCAACGGCTCCAAGATGTGGATCACCAACGGCTCCGTCGCCGACGTCGCCGTGGTCTGGGCGCAGACCGAGGACGGCGTCCGCGGCTTCGTGGTGCCCACGGACACCCCGGGCTTCAGCGCCCCGGAGATCCACCGGAAGATGTCCCTGCGGGCCTCGGTGACCTCGTCGCTGTACTTCGACGACGTCCGCCTGCCCGCGTCCGCCGTGCTGCCGGAGGTGCGTGGCCTGAAGGGCCCGCTGTCGTGCCTGTCCGAGGCTCGTTTCGGCATCGTGTGGGGCGTGGTGGGCGCCGCCCGCGCCTGCCTGGAGTCGGCCGTCGACTACTCCACCTCCCGCGTCCAGTTCGGCAGGCCGATCGGCGGTTTCCAGCTGACCCAGGAGAAACTCGCCTGGATGTACGTCGGCGTGGGGCAGTCACAGCTCACCGCCCTCCACCTGGGCCGCCTCAAGGACGCGGGAACCCTCACCCCGCACCAGGTCAGCTTCGGCAAGCTCGCCAACGTCCGCGCCGCCCTGGACATCGCCCGCCAGGCGCGCTCCATCCTGGGGGGCAACGGCATCACGCTGGAGTATCCGGTGATCCGGCACATGAACAACCTGGAGAGCGTCCTGACCTACGAGGGGACCGAGGAGATCCACACGCTCGTGCTCGGCGAGGCCCTGACCGGTATCCCCGCCTACCGCTGACCCGCTCCGAGGCTCATCGCCGGCGGGGGTGCCGCCGGTTCCGCTCATATCGGCGGCCGGAGTCTGGAAAAACTGACCCGCTCCGGGGCTCATCGCCGGCGGGGGTGCCGCTGGGGCAGCCCGCAGGGACGCCACTCGGGGGCCTGGGCCGCCCGGCCGAGCTCCTCCTCCCAGGAGACGCCCGTACGGAGGTAGGAGCGGAACAGCTCGGCACTGGCGCGGGCGTCGGCCAGCGCGGCGTGGGCCCCGAGGAGCGGGATGCCGGCGCGCTCGCAGCACGCGGCGAGCGTCCATCTGCCGTCGGGGATGAAGGTGGGCGCCAGCCGCTGCGTGCACAGGGTCTCGGTCACCCACTCGCTGCCGGGAAGGCTCCGCAGGAAGCGCAGGTCGAAGGAGGCGTTGTGCGCCACCAGGACCCGGCCGGCGACCCGCCGCCAGATCTCGTCCAGGAGTTCCTCGATCACCGGCGCGCTCTGGACCATCGCGTTGGTGATCCCGTGGACGTGGACGGCCCCGGTGCCGCGCCGGGGGTTGACCAGCGAATGCCACTCGTCCACGGTCTCGCCCCGGGCGTCCAGCGAGACGAGCGCGATCTCGCAGATCCGGTCTCCCCTCGACGGCGAGAAACCTGTGGTCTCCACGTCGACCACGACATACCCTGGGCGCGTGGAGACATGGGAGGTAAGGGCGGGCTCAAGCCCCGAGCTCGTCATGCCTGCCACTCTAGGAGCCGCTCCCGCCCCCCACCGGGTGTTCCGCAAACAGATGACCATGAATGGGCCTGGCGACGGACGTTAGTGGACACTATCCTCGGTACGCTGTCACCTGCGGGGCGTTAGCTCAATGGTTAGAGCTGCGGACTTTTAATCCGTAGGTTCTGGGTTCGAGTCCCAGGCGCCCTACCACTCCCGACCAGGAACTTAGGCCCTGACCTGGGCTTTTGTCCTTGTCGGTCTTTCCCGGCATATGCAGCTGGCTGCAGCCCACTGCCGGTGGTCCCGGAACATACGCGGAATGGGACCACCGGCGTTTGCCCAGGTCAGCACGAGCGTTCCGGAAGCTCGCGGAACGATTCCGGGGGCAGCGGAGCCCACACGACGAAGGAACCCAAGGATGCCCGGGGTCCTTCGTGTCCTGCCGTCAGGGATGTCACGTCGTGAGTCGCTTGTTGGCCACCTCGTGCCGGCCGTCGATGCACCTGGCGTAGACCTTGAGAAGCACGTCCGCCCCGTGCCCCGCCCGCTCCGCCATTTCCGGCGGGTGGACTCCGGCGTTGAGCCAGAGGGAGACCGCCGCGTGCCGCAGGTCGTACGGCCGACGCGCCGGCGGTGAAACGACCTGATCCGGGGTGAAGGCGTAAGTGGAGTCGGCCCGGTTTGGTGAACACCCGTTGTTGTTCGTAGGGTGCGCCAACAGATCGGTGGGAAATCAGCGCCTGCGTGGCGCGCGGCTTCTGCAGCCTTGAACGGTGTCGGCTGATTTAAGTTGGTGTTGCCCGCATCACATGATCAACCAGTGATATGGGGCGTTCTCCCCTCATGCTTTGAAAGCCGAGGTCGAGGAGGGACCCATGTCTCGCAGACACGCCGTTACCACGGGATACGTCCTAGCAATCATCGCACTCACCCTGGCCGTGGTCCCAGCCGGCGCCGAACGCCAGACGGTGAGCCCCACCGCCGCAGTGACCACCTTGGCCGCGCTGAAACCGCCGCCGGGCATGCTGGCGGCACTCCAGCGCGACCTGGGTCTCACTGCGGCGCAAGCCCAGACCCGCCTGCTCAACGAGGCCCGCATGACACCGGTCGTGCCGCGACTTCAGAGAGCGCTCGGTGCCCGTTTCGGCGGCGCCTGGTTCAGGGGAACCACCGCGCAGAACCTGGTGGTGGCCACCACCAGCACCGCTGACATTCCCCAGATCCTCGCCGCGGGCGCCAAGGCCGAGGTCGTCACCTGGCCACTGGCCCACCTCGCCTCGATCAAGAAGAAGCTCGACCAGGCTCTGCCCATGCGGCCGATAGTGGCCAGCGTGCGCTACGTCGATGCGAAGACCAACAGGGTCGTCGTCCTCGCCCCGAAACCCGAGGCGGCCGAGACCCTCGTCGAGGGTGCTGGGGTGGATAAGGCCGTGGTGGTCGTGCTGCCGTCCAACGAGCAGCCCCGGCCCCTGTATGACCTGGTGGGCGGGCAGACCTACTACGTCGGTGACACCACCCGCTGCTCGATCGGCTTCCCCGTGTTCAAAGGTACCCAGAACGGTTTCATCACCGCCGGCCACTGCGGCAAGCCGGGCCAGACCACCACCGGCTTCAACCGGATCGCCCAAGGCGTCTTCCAGGCATCTGCCTTCCCGACCAGCGACTACGCCTGGGTCGCCGTCAACGCCAACTGGACGTCGAAGCCGGCGGTGGACAACGGCGAGGGCGGCACCGTGCCCGTCGTCAGTGCCAAAGTGGCCGTCGAGGGCGCCTCGGTCTGCCGGTCCGGTTCCACCACCGACTGGCACTGCGGCCTCATCCAGCAGCGCGATGCCAGCATCACCTATCCCCAGGGCAACGTCTTCGGGCTGACCCGCACCAACGCCTGCGCCGAATCCGGCGATTCGGGCGGCGCCTTCATCTCCGTCGACCAGGCCCAGGGGATCGCCTCCGGCGGCTCGGGCGACTGCAGCTTGGGCGGCACCACCTACTTCCAGCCGATCGGTCCGGTCCTCACCGCTTACGGCTTGTCCCTGCAAACCACCGCGGGCAATCCCCCCGCTGTGAGCACGGGTACCTGCACCGGCTACCAGAGGGAGTCCACCGGCATCCTGGCCAGCGGTCAGACCGCCGCCCAGACGCCCGCCCTGGGCTATCAGTCGATCGCCAGAGGCACCCATTCCGGCTGTCTGGAGACCAATCCGGGCGCCGACTTCGATCTATACCTGCAAAAGCGGACCGGCTCGACCTGGCGCAACGTCGCCGCCGCTGAGGGCGTGAATCCCCTTGAGCAACTCGCCTACACCGGCCCGGCCGGCCTCTACCGCTACCAGGTGGTCTCCTCCAGCGGCTTCGGCCCCTACACCTTGGGGTTCAACGCACCGTAACTCAGCTCAGCCCCCGCCTCCGTCACCGCGGGTACGGAGGCGGGGCAATTTGTCGATCTGAGATTCCCCCGTGGCTCGCCCGTTCCGCCACCTCCGGCGCGTGGACTCCGGCGTTGAGCCACGGTGAGACCGCCGCGTGCCGCAGGTCGTACGGCCCGCGGCACGCGGCGGTGAGCGATCTCATGTCTGACGACGGGCGTAGTGGAGGCAGAAGCGCAGGGTGTATGCGGCGCACAGGGCGTAGCAGACCATGGCCGCGGCACGAACGTCGAGAGCGGCGGCGACGATCGCCAGTACGAAGAAGGACACCGCCGTGATCGCGTAGGCCTGCCAGAAGCTCGTGGGACCGGGTCGCCGACCGCGACCGGGGGAAGGTAGTAGCGACATCCCTCCATAATGCGTGATCAACCCGACTCCCGCGATCATGAGGCCCTGGACTTTTGATCCGTAGGTTCGGGGCCCAGGCGCCCTATCCCAATGCCCCGGGCAGATTTCCCATTTTCCATGATCGGGAAGGCCGTCCGGTCACGGTTGCGACCGGGCCGTCGTCGGCGGCCGTCCCACCGCGCCCGCTCCGTCCGGCCCGCCGCGCCGGGGCCGCGCCGGGGCCGCACCGCCGCCCGCAGGTCGCTCCGCCACCGGCCCAGCCGTTTTTCACGGCCCCTTCGAGGTGCCTCGCGGGTGACGTCGGCCGCTCCGCTCCGCGGTCGAGGAATCGGGCGCCGAGCGCGTGGTCCGCGGCGTCCATCGCCGTGCCGCGAAATCTCTTTCCCGGCGCGGGAGCCCTTCTCGTCCTCACCGAAGCGGGGCTCACCTATGGCGTCGAGTGCGTCCCGGACAGCCTGGAGACCAGGTTCTGCCCGGCCGCGTCCGCCGCTCGATAAGACGCGTGCACGTGATAACTGCATGGAATAGTATGACTGTCCCCGAGTGTCCATGTTTTTCATTTCCTGACCGTTTCTGGATCGCCTTGGGGACTCCGCGAGTGCCGGGCAGTCAGCCGGGCGGGTCAAGTCGCGTGTCGGGGCTCTCCGAGAACACCGGCGAACCGGCGGAAAGCGGAGCGGGCCGCCGGGGGATCCGGCCTCACGACTTCGGGATTCGCGCCGGATAACCGCCTGTCAGTGCCGCGACCTGCGCGAATGAATCGCCGGCACCCGTGGTGCCCAATCGTCCGCCCGCCGTTCGACCGCGCCTTGACGCCCGCGCCACGAAGCGGGTTCGGGACGCTCGGCACATTCTCCGCCCGGATAGGGGAAGAGGGTGTCAAAAGCCGCGTGAAGTGTCCAGGAAATTTATTACCCTGAGCACGGGACGAGTGGACACTCGCCGCAATGGACCCACCGAAATGAAGGGCAGGATGAATGCGAAAGATCATCGAGTCGACGTTCGTGACGCTGGATGGAGTTATCGGGTCGCCGGAGAAGTGGGGCTCACCGTACTGGGACAAGGAGCACGCGGCGTACGGTGAGTCCCTCTTCGCCTCTTCCGACGCCCTCCTGCTGGGTCGCGTGACCTACGAGGCGTTCGCGCAGGTCTGGCCGAAGATGGAGGAGGCCGGGGACGAGGACGCCGGCCGGATGAACGCCCTTCCCAAGTACGTCGCCTCCACCACCCTGAAGGAGGCCACCTGGAACGCCACGATCATCGAGGGTGACGTCGCCCAGGGGATCACGAAGCTGAAGGAGCAGCCCGGTCAGAACATCCTGAAGTACGGGACCGGCGAGCTCGACCGGCTGCTTCTTGAGCACAAGCTTGTGGACGAGTACCACTTCTGGATGTTCCCCGTCCTCGCCGGAAGCGGCCAGCGGATCTTCGACGGGATCGACACGACCCACCTGGGGCTGGTGAAGTCCACCACCTTCGCCTCGGGCATCATCGTGCTCGTCTACGAACCGAAGTAGCGTTCGCGCACGGCGCCGCTGACCGCACCCGCGCCGCGACGAGGCCGGTCGTCCGTCACGGCGGTGCCCGATCAGGCCCCTTCGCCTCCACCCGCGTGTCGCCCGGCCACGGGCGGCACGTACCGGTCGGTCCCCCCGCGTGGTCCGGGGGCGCCGAGCCGGAGCGGGTGGCCCGCCCCGTCATCCGGCACCTCGGGAGAGCGGGGCACGGGCGTGTCCGCCGATCGACTCCAGGTGCTTGCGCAGCGACCGCCCCGCCCAGTCGTCCACCTCGTCGGCGAGCTCGTGCACGCGCGCCAGCGCCCGGTCCGCCGCCGAGTCGTCGCCGAGTGCCTGCAGGACCTCGCTCAGCATGATGAGCGTCTGCGCCTCGGAGAGCGGGACGCGCACCTGCCGGAACAGCGTGACGGCCTTGCGCAGGCGGCCGACGGCGTCGCCGAACTGCTCCGTCACGATGGCCAGCTCGCCCAGTCCCGACAGGGCGTGGGCCTCGGCGAGCCGGTGCTGCGAGCTCTCGGCCGTGGTGAGCGCACGCCGCAGCAGGGACTCGGCCTCGGCCGACTTGCCGCGCCGCAGCTGGGCGATGCCCAGGCCGTGCAGGGCGAACGACTCGCCGATGCCGTCGCCCATCTCCTCGACGAGGGTCAGCGCCTCCTCGAAGGCGCCCGCGGCGAGGGCGAACTCCTCCGCCTGCAGGTGCACGCGTCCCATCCGGTGCAGGACCTGGGAGATCACCCGCCTGCTGCCGCCGCTCTTGCCTCGGACCAGCGCCTCGGCCAGCATGATCTTGGCGTCGTCGATGTCGCCGCACTCGGCGCGGACCGCGGCGAGGTTGTCCAGCGTGTGCGCGGCCGAGATCTGGTCGCCTATCTCGACGAAGATGGCCAGCGCCTGCCTCAGGTGGCCGGCGGCGGCTTCGAGCTGGCCGTTCATGCGTTCGAGGAAGGCCAGGTTGCGCCGGGAGCGGGCGACCTGGAGCACGTCGCCGGTCTTCTCGAAGAGGGGAAGGGCGGCCATGTAGTCGCGTCGCGCGTCGTCGAAGCGCTGCTCGGTCTGGGCCAGCGCGCCCCGCACGCACAGCATCTCGGCCTGGCCGCGCTCGTCGCCGCCGTTGCGTGCGGCCTCCAGCGCTATCTCGTTGGTCTCGCGCCAGTCGTCCAGGTACACGCGGAGCTCGAAGAACGCCTCCGCGTTCATCGCCATGCGCCAGCACAGCTCCGCGAACCCCGCCTGCGCCGCCTGGCGGATGCCGGCCAGCAGGACGGGGCGTTCCCGTTCGAACCAGGCGATCGGCTCGGCGACCAGCCGTTCGACCAGTTCGGCCGGGAGCGGCGACTTGATCTCGGACAGCAGGTGGGGTCCGCCGGGCGGGCCGTACTCGCGGTTGCGCGCCGCCTGGGTCAGGCAGTGCAGCGAGCGCAGCACGCGGGCGAGTGCGGCGGTGCGCTCGGCGGGCGGTTCCTCCTCGGCCAGGCGCTCACGGGCGTACACGCGGATGAGGTCGTGGAAGCGGTACTGCACGCCGACGTTCCTGCCGGTGCCCACGACCTCGACGAGCTGGGCGTCGGCCAGGTCGTCGAGGAGGTCCTGCGCGTCGGCGAGCGGCTGGTCCAGCAGGGCGGTGCCGGTCCAGGCGGAGAAGATGTGCGAGTGGAGTATCGCCAGGCGGCGGAACAGGCAGCGGGCCTGCTCGCTGATGCCCTCGTACGTGAGCGCGAGGCTGGCCCTGATGCCCATGCCTCCGTGTTTGAGCTCGTCGAGCCTGCGGGCCTCGTCGGCGAGCCGGTCCACCAGCTGTTCCACGGTCCAGTGGGGGCGCGCGGCCAGGCGCGCTCCCGCGATGCGCAGGGCCAGCGGGAGGTAGCAGCACAGCTCGGCGAGCGCGGCGGCGGACTCCGGCTCGGACCGTACGCGTTCGGCGCCGGCGATGCGGGAGAGCATCTCGATCGACTGGGCGGAGTCGAAGAGATCGACGTCGACGGTGGTCGCGCCGGCCAGGCCGCCCAGGCGCCCTCGGCTGGTGGCGATGACGGCGGAGGTCGGGTTGCCCGGCAGGAGCGGCAGCACCTGGCTCTCGGAGGCCGCGTCGTCGAGGACGATCAGCACCCTGCGGTCGGCCAGCAGCATGCGGTACATCTCCGCCCGCTCGGCCAGGGTCTCCGGCAGCGCCGTTCCCGATACGCCGAAGGCCCGCAGGAAACGGTCGAGCACCTGCATGGGGTTCACCGGGCGGGAGACGCCGCCGTGCAGGTCGGCGTAGAGCTGCCCGTCGGGGAAGTGGGAGGCGATGCTGTGCGCGGCGTGGACGGCGACGGTGGTCTTGCCGATGCCCGCCCGGCCGGCGACGGTGACGATGGGTACGGCGAAGCGGCCCGCTCCGTCCAGCGGTACGGTCAGCCGCCGCCTGATGACGTCGATCTGCTCCTGGCGGCCGATGAAGTCGGCGATGTCGGCGGGGAGCATGCCCGGCACCGACGGCGCGCGGGCGCGTGACTCGACCGGCACCTCCGCGGGCGGCGGGTGCGGGTCGAGGAGTTCCTCGGAGGTGAGGATCGCGGCTTCGAGCTGCTGCAGCCGCTCGTTGGGCTCGATCCCCAGCTCTTCGACGATGAGCTGCCGCGCGTCGCGGTACGCCTGGAGCGCCTCCGCCTGCCGGCCCGAGCGGTACAGCGCCAGCATGAGCTGCCCGATGAGCCCTTCGCGCAGCGGGTGTTCCCGTACCAGCCTGACCAGCTCGCCGACCAGCTCGTGGTGGCGGCCGAGGTCGAGTTCGAGCTGGACGCAGTCCTCGTTCGCGGTGATCCGCTGCTCGGCGGCCCAGCTCGCGAGGGACCGCACGAGCCTGCTCTCGATGCCCTCGAGGGCGGGGCCGCGCCACAGGGCGAGGGCGTCGCGGTAGTGCTGGATGGCCTCCTGGTAGCAGCGGCCGTTCCTGGCCTTGCGCGCCCGGCTCACCAGGCTCTCGAAGCGGCGCGCGTCGATCGCGTCGGCCGGGACGCGCAACACGTAGCCCTGCCGGGTCGTGACGATCATCTCGGGGTGGCCGTGCGCGCTGAACAGACGTCGCAGCGCGGAGATGCATATCTGTACCTGTGCCCGGGACGTGGCGGGCGGGTCGTCGTCGTAGATCGCCTCCACGAGGCGGTCCAGCGTGACCGAGTGATTGGCATTCAGGATCAGGACGGCGAGGACGATCTGCTGCCGCGATCCGCCGAGATCGAGTTGTCGTCCACTCGCGGTGACCTCAAGTGCGCCCAGTACACGAAACTCCACAAGCATCTCCTCGCAGAAATCATTGCCCGTGGTCAAGAATCTCTCTTCTGATAGGCAGCTCTGATAGGCAGCGTTCGGGGCGTGAATGCCATGGTGAAGGCCGGGATTTGCGCTGACCCCCTGCGGCGTTCTGTCTAGTTTGATGACGTTCTGTCGCGGTTCATATGGAGACTACATCGCCAGTGGATCACTGACCAGATTCCGATCGGCCGGGTGTCGTGAGACGTGTGAGCCGTCAGTTCACAGCAGTCAGCTCCAGGGAAAGTCCGCGAGGTGCGCGGGGGGCGCGAGGGACACGTGAGACCCCCAGGGGAAGTCGCCCTGATATCCCCAGGGGAAGTCGTGGACGGCGAGCGGGGCCGGCTGCCGCGCACTCTGCGCGACGGTGGTCGCGTGGGCGGCGGAAGGCAGGGTGGCGGCGACGCACACGCCCAGGACCGCGCTGAGTGCAATGGTGATGGAGATACGGATGTGAGCCGTCTTACGGATGAGGCTGGCGTTCATTCGATCTACCTCCGTGTGGGCGTCGGCGGCTTTGTTTTGCCCGCTCGCCAAGGATGCTCACACGGTGCGCAATTGACCTAGTATCGCGATTCTTTTCGTCCACCATCAGCGCACGTCAAACACCGCGCACCCGGACCTCGCCAACGGCCGGAAAGGCCGGGAATAGCGGCTGTCGGGCCCCTATCAGGCGGCGGTAGCAGGCCGATAGCGGGCCGAAGGCCCATAGATAGAAAAGAGCGGGAGGCTGACGTACAAGCCCGGGTGACACGAGCGAGGGGCATGGTCACCCGGGTGGCCACGCCCCTGCAGACGATCGTGTCAGGTGAGGTGAGATGGGTATCGCGGTACAGGCACAGGACACCGTTTACGGCCGGGGGGCTGCCAGCCTCCACGTACGCCTCGAACACACCGACGACGGACGATGGACGCTCGACGCCGAGGCGCAGACCGACCATGACGGAGCGGTGAACCAGTGGTGCGACCGCAAGCTCGACCGCGGGATGTACCGGATCGTATTCGGCACCGACCCCTATTTCGTCGGCCTCGGGCTGAGAGCCGCCTATCCCGAAATAGTTGTCACGTTCCGCGTACTCGACGAGACCGCCGTGGGCAACATCCTCGTGCTCCTCTCGCCGCACTCGTTCTCCGCCTATTTCGGTTCGCTCAGTTAGAGGCTCCGCGCGCCTGTTCCGGCTCGCTCGACCGGGGGTCCCGCGCGCCGAGCTCGGCCCGCTCGACCAGAGGGCCGGCGTGCCTGGCTCGGCCCGCTCGACCAGGGGTTCGGCGTGCCAGGTTCGGCCCGCTCGACCAGGGGTCCCGCGCGCCGAGCTCGGCTCGCCCAACCAGAGGTCCCGCGCGCAGACAAGTGCAGACAAGTGAGGTCCGCCATGAAGATCAGCCGCTATCCGGCCTTTCCTCTGGTGCCGCTCGACGACCGCCGATGGCCGGGTGCCACTGTCGGCGCGCCACCGCGCTGGTTGTCCACGGACCTGCGCGACGGCAACCAGTCCATGCCCAGGCCGATGGATCTCGATCGCAAGCTGGTGTTCTTCGACCTGCTGGTCGCCATGGGCTACAAGGAGATCGAGATCGGCTTCCCGGCCGCCAGCCGGGACGACCACGACTTCGTCCGGCTCCTCATCGAACGGGAGCGCATCCCCGACGACGTGTGCGTCTCGGTGCTGACACAGGCCCGCGACGAGCTGATCGAGCGGACGGTGGCGAGCCTGCGCGGCGCGCCCCGGGCCCTGCTGCACCTCTACAGCGCGACCTCGCCCGTCATGCGCCGGCTGGTGTTCGGGATGGACCGCGACGAGTGCAGGAACCTGGCCGTCCGCGGCGCCCGCCTGGTCGTCGAGCACGCCGGCAGGCTGCTGGACGGCTGTGACCTGCGCTTCCAGTACTCCCCCGAGCACTTCCAGGACACCGAGCCCGACTTCTCCCTGGAGCTCTGCGAGGCCGTCATGGACGTCTGGCAGCCGGGGCCCGACCGGCCGATCATCCTGAACCTCCCCACCACGGTCGAGCGCTCGACGCCCAACGTCTTCGCCGACCAGATCGAGTGGATGCACCGCAACCTGTCCCGCCGGCAGCACCTGTGCCTGTCGGTGCACCCGCACAACGACCGCGGCACCGGGGTGGCGGCGGCGGAGCTGGCGGTGCTGGCGGGCGCCGAGCGGATCGAGGGCTGCCTGTTCGGCAACGGGGAGCGGGCGGGCAACGTCTGCCTGGTCACGCTGGGACTGAACCTGGCCGCCCAGGGCATCGACCCCGGCATCGACTTCACCGACCTCGACCGGGTCCGCCGCGTCGTCGAGGAGTGCACCGGGCTGCCGGTCCCGCCACGGCATCCCTACGGGGGCGACCTGGTCTTCACCGCGTTCTCCGGGGGCCACCAGGACGCGATCAAGAAGGCGTTCGACGCCATGGACCGGGAGGCGGCCCGCACCGGGACCGACCACGCGCTGCTGCCGTGGGAGGTGCCGTACCTGCCGGTGGACCCGCACGACATCGGGCGGACCTACGAGGCGGTGGTGCGGGTCACCAGCCAGTCGGGCAAGGCGGGCCCGGCCTACCTGCTGAGCAGCCGGTACGGGTTCGACCTGCCCAGGGGGCTGCAGATCGAGTTCGCCCAGGCCGTCCAGGCGCTGACCGAGGGCGGCCGGGGGGAGATCGCGCCGGAGCGGATCAGGGAGGTGTTCGAGGAGGAGTACCTCCGCCGCGCCGCGCCGCCCTTCGACGTGCCGGGCGCGGTGGTCACGCTCCACATCGACGGCCACGCTCACGACGACGGGCCGGGCTGGACGCGGGCGGTCGCCGCGCTGCGGGCGGCCTTCCACCGCGGTGACGTCCGGATCCGGGTGGTGCACCACGTCGACGAGGCGGCGCGGGCGCCCGGCGGCCGGGTGGCCGTCTACGCGGAGTGCGAGCTGAACGGCGGCGACGGCGACGGCGACGGCGACGGCGACGGCACAGTCTGGGGAGTCGGGGTGGAGGACGACGTCGCCGGCGCCGCGCTGGCGGCCGTCGGCTCGGCCGTGGCCAGGGCCGCCGCGCGTGGGTCCGCCGCCGCGCTCCCCGCGGGAGGCGGGACGCCGCCCGGCCACGGGCGGGAGCCGGAGACCGACAGCGCGACGATAGGTGGCGAATACCGCCCCGGCCTAGCGTGAGTGCCACACGGTCACCGATCAGGAGAACGACCATGGCCCTCATCGAACGGCAGAAGGAGACCTCCTGTCTCGAGTCGCTCGTCGCCAACGCCATCCTCGGCCGGGGAAGGGTCGCGCTGGTCGGCGGACCGGTCGGGACGGGGAAGAGCGCGCTGCTGCGCACCCTTTCCGAGCAGGCCGTCGAGCTGGGCGCGCTGTCGGTGACCGCCACCGGGTCGCGGGCGGAGCGGCATCTGCAACTCGGCGTGCTGCGCCAGCTCATCCAGGACGCCCCGCTGGCGCAGGAGGAGCGCGACACGCTGGAGGAGGGCGTGCGGGCCGCGACGGCCGTGCGCGCCGGTGCCGAGCCGATCGACGCGCAGGTCGTGCACTCGCTGGTCACGGTGCTGCTGCGGCTGTCCGAGCGCTATCCGCTGGTGATCGTGGTCGATGACGTGCACCACGCCGACCGGACCTCGCTGCTGTGCCTGTCCTACCTGGCGCGGCGGGTCCGCAACGCCCGCGTCGTGGCCGTGTTCGCGCACGACGACCGGTACGACACCGACGACCACTTCGAGACGGACCTGCTCCGCCTGCCGCACTGCCGCCGCCTGCGGCTCGCGCCGCTGTCGCGCAAGGGCGTGGCGGCGCTGGTGGCCGCGCAGGTGGGGCTCGGGGCGGCCGAGCGTTTCGCCGAGGACTGGTACGCGATCAGCGGCGGCAACCCGCTGCTCGCCGGTGAGCTGGCCGCGGACTACCGGCAGTTCCTGCGCAACGCGGAGGAGCCTCCCCGCGAGGTCGTCATCGGCGACCGGTTCGTGCGGGCGGTCCAGGAGAGCCTCCGGCGCGGCTACCCGCGGACGATGCGGGTGGCGCACGGCCTGGCCGTCCTCGGCGGGCCCGACGGGCTTGAGGAGATGCTGGAGCTCCCGGCCGTGGACGTCAGCAGGGAGCTGATCACGATCGGCGCGGCGGGGCTGCTGACCGCGGGCGGGTACCGGCACGAGGCCGTGCGGTCGGCCGTCCTGGCCGGGATGGACCTGCCGGAGCGCAGGGAGCTGTACCGCCGCGCGGCCGAGCTGGCCTACGCCAGGGGCATGTCGCCCCGGGTGGTGGCCGACTGGCTCCTGCAGGCCACCAAGGTGGAGGCGCCCTGGGTGGTGCCCACGCTGGAGGAGGCCGCGCGGACCGCGCTGCGCAGGGGCGAGGTCGAGTCGGCGGTGGCCTATCTCAAGATGGCCTGGCGCGAGTGCGCGGACGAGCGGCGCCGTACGAAGATCATGACGATGCTCGTGCGGGCGGAGTGGCGGATCAACCCCGCCGCCTCCACCGGGCACCTGGACCAGCTCACCGAGGCCATGCGGCGGGGCAGCCTGGGCGGCACCGACGCGGTCGTGCTGGCACGGGCGCTGCTGTGGCACGGCCGCTTCGGGGACGCCCGCGACGTGCTGGAGCGGCTCAACCGGGAGGCCTCCGACCACGAGACGATCGCCGAGCTGGTCGTGGCCCAGCTCTGGCTCCGCGTCACCCACCCGCCGCTGATGGCCCACGCCGGGAACCGGCCCAGGGAGCACATCCTGGCCTCCATGGTGTCGGTCGCGGTCAGCAGGCGGCTGGAGGCCACGCTCGCGCTGGCGGAGGTGCTCACGCGGGGGCCGCGCGAGCCCAGCCTCGACGCCGTCGAGCGCATCCTGGAGAACGCCAGGCTCGACGAGATGTCCCTGGACGTGGTGGAGAACTCCCTGCTGGCCCTCACGTACGCGGGGCGGTGCGAGCGGGCGGCCCCGCTGTGCGACGTGTTCAGCGCCGAGGCGTCGACCCGGCGGGCGCCCAGCCGGCTGGCCCGGCTGGCGGCCATCCGCGCGGAGATCGCGATCCGGCAGGGCGACATGCCCGCCGCCGAGCAGCACGCCCGCGTCGCCCTCGACACGATCCCGATGAGCAGCTGGGGCGTGGCCATCGGCGGCCCGCTGGCCAGCCTGATCATCGCGCTGACCGCGATGGGACGGCACGAGGCCGTGCGCGAGCCGCTGGACCGGCCGGTGGACGAGGCGATGTTCCAGACCCGGTACGGCCTGCACTACCTCTACGCGCGAGGCCGCCACCACATGGCCGAGGAGTCGTTCGCACTGGCGATGCACGACTTCCTGCGCTGCGGCGAGCTGATGGCCGCCTGGGGTCTGGACAACCCGGCGCTGATCCCGTGGCAGGCCGACGCCGGGGAGGCGTGCCTGCGGATGGGCCGGATCAAGGAGGCCAGGCAGCTCATCGTGGCCCATCTGGACGCCTGCGGCCCGGACGCGTACCGGGGGCGGGGTATCGGCATGCGGCTGAAGGCCGCCATCTCCGACCCGGCGCGCCGCCCGGCGCTGCTGCGCCAGGCCACCGAGTTCCTGCAGCTCGCCGGGGACAAGTACGAGCTGGCCAGGGCGCTGTTCGACCTCGTCGAGGCCTACGACGCGGTGGGCGAGTACCGGCGGGCCAGGACGGTCGCGGGCCGGGCGCAGGCGGCGGCCTGGGAGTGCAGGGCCGAGCCCATGGCCGGCGTGCTGAGCCGGGCCACGAACGCCGAGGCCATGCCCGTGCCGCTGTCCGGCGAGCTGCTCGGCGTGCTGAGCGGCGCCGAGCGCCGGGTGGCGGCGCTGGCGGCGGCGGGCTACGCCAACCGCGAGATCGCGGCCAAGCTCTACATCACGATCAGCACGGTCGAGCAGCACCTGACCCGCACGTACCGGAAGCTGAACATCAGCCGGCGCGCCGACCTGCCGCTGGTGCTGGAGTTCGACGACCAGGCGGAGTCGTGATCGGGCATGCACGGAGTTGCGCGGGCCCACGAGCGCGGGCGAGGGTCGGAGCATGGAACTCGTCGTGGTCCGGGGGCGCGCGACCGCGGAGGAGCCGGAGGCGATCGCCGCGGCGATCGTCCGGCGGGTGACCCGGCCGGAGAGGCGCGCGCCGTCGGCCTGGTCTGATCCGTCCGGTCACGTCCACGGGCCGCTCCCGCACGATCACGACGACCGGCGGCCGGGATCGCCCGGTCATCACACCGGTCGGCGGGCGGAATCGCCCGATCACGTCCACGGGCCGCTCCCGCACGATCACGACGACCGGCGGCCGGGATCGCCCGGTCATCACACCGGTCGGCGGGCGGAATCGCCCGATCACGTCCGCGAGCCGCTCCCGCACGATCGCGACGACCGGCGGCCGGGCGGCCGGGCGGTCCGGTCCTCGTCATCAGCCTGGTCTTGAGCGGAGTTCGGATGTCCACAGCTCTCGGTTCCCTTCGCCGGCTCGTGCTGGCACCGTCCCTGGCCGACGTGACGTTCGCCGGGCGCGGTTTCCCGACGGCCCCGTCCGCGCTGACCGAACGACTGGAGGCGATCCCGCAGGCCGTGGTGTGCGGCTTCGAGTGGGGGATCGACGCCCGCGACCAGTGGGAGGTCGAGCGCAGGCTGGCCCTGGTGGACACCGAGCTGCGGGGCTTCGCCTACGAGGGCGCGACGATGGCCTTCACCGTGCTCGACGCCATGGCCGGCGGGCGCGGGCGCCGCACCCGCGAGCTGCTCATGGGGCCCGGCCAGCCACACATCTTCCTGGCCTACATCGGCATCGGCTTCGCCATGGCCCGCCTGCCCAGGCCGCTGTGGAAGAAGGTGCTGCCCGACCTGGGCGGCACGCCCTACCACCCCACGATGAGCTGGCTCGCGGTGGACGGGTACGGCTTCGACCTGGCCTACTTCCACACCCCGCGCTGGGTCGGCGAGCAGCGCGTGCCCGCGGCCTACCCGTGGCAGGGGGACGCGGGCTACTTCCCTCGGGCGGTCGACCAGGGCGTCGGGCGGGCGCTGTGGTTCATCCACGGCGGCCGGGTGGCCGACGTGTCGGCGGCGGTGCGGGCGTTCGCCGCGCACCGGCAGGCGGACCTGTGGAGCGGCGTCGGGCTGGCCGCGACGTTCGCCGGGGGCGGTGAGGGCGGCGCGGCCGCCGCGCTGCGCGAGGAGGCCGGGGAGCACCGCGCCGAGCTGGCCCAGGGCTCGGTCTTCGCCACGAAGGCGCGGCACTACTCGGGGTTCGTCCCGGCGCACTCCGAGGCCGCGGGGACGGCGCTCACCGGGTTGTCCGTGGCGGGCGCGGTGGCGCTCGCCGACGGCACCGCGGTCGAGCCCGGCGTTTCCGGGCCGGTTCCCGCGTATGAGATCTGGCGGGGGCGGGTGCGCGCCCATTTCGCCGTAGAGGTGAATTAGTCCCACCACCCACCACACCCCCAAAGGCACCTGTATTTCGCTTTGCCCTGCCCAAAAAGGGCCTCCCAGCTGAGCAAAGCCGAAGTTGTTGAGTAACCGCGTGACATGCGTGAATAAGACAAGAATTGTTGGCTATCAGCGGCGGAGGCTGATTTGTCTAGCGCGTTGCGGTTATTGAGGCGCAGAATTCTCGTGCCGGACATAGGGGAGACGAAACTCAAGAAGCGCGGCTTCCGGGAGAAGGACGCGGCGTCCGCCCAGCTGCTGGAGACGGTCGGCGAGTACTTCCTCACCGGTTACGCCCACGCCCTGGAGTCGCGTACTCCGGCCGAGGCCGAGAAGCGGCTGGAGGAGGTCCCCGCGAGGTTCCGCGGCTTCGCCTACGAGGGCGCGGGCATGGGCTTCGCCGTCCTGGACGGCATGACCTTCAGCGGCCTGCGCCGGGTGAAGGCCTTCCTGCGGGGACGCGGCGGCCGCCACAACTACATGGTCTACGTGGGAGTCGGCTGGGCGATGGCCCGGCTGCCCCGCTTCCTGTGGCCGAAGAGCGAGTCGCTCGACCCGCTGCTGCTGTGGCTGGTCCACGACGGGTACGGCTTCCACCAGGCGTACTTCCACACCGAGCGGTACGTGCATCAGCAGGCCCGCGAGACCCGCTTCTCCTGGCCCGCGGGCCAGGACGCCTACGCCGCCCGCGCCGTCGACCAGGGCGTCGGCCGGGCCCTGTGGTTCGTCGGCGGCACCGACGTGGATCAGGTCGTCCAGCTGGTCGAGCGGTTCCCCGAGGCGCGCCGCGCCGACCTCTACGGCGGCGTCGGCCTGGCCGCCACCTACGCGGGCGGCGCCGACGAGTCCGAGCTGCGGGAGCTGTGCGACCGCGCCGGCGCCCACCGTCCCCAGCTCGCCCAGGGCAGCGCCTTCGGGGCCGAGGCCAGGATCCGCGCCGGCCTGCTCTTCCCGCACACCGAGTCGGCCGCCCAGGTGCTCTGCGACACCACGGCGGAGCGCGCGGCCGAGATCAGCCGCGAGACCCGTCCCACCGGGACGGAACCCGGCCCGTCGCCCGCCTACGAGGTGTGGCGGCGCCGGATCGCCGACGCGTTCGTCTTCCATGGAGGTGTTGCCTCGTGACCACGGTAGCCGCATGGCTGCGCAGGCAGACGGCTGGAGTCGTCGCCCTCGTGCTGGTGATCACCATGTTCGTGGTGAGCCGCCCGACGTTCGCCTCCGAGGCGAACAGGACGGAGCTGGCCCGCTCGTACGGCTTCACGCCGATGAGCATCGCGCTGCCGGGCGGGAGCCCGCAGCAGACCGTACGCAAGGTGAACCGGGCCTTCAAGCACATCGACGCGTGGATCTCCTCGGTGGGCGCCGCGATCGCGATGAACGACCTGGACGGCAACGGCAGGGACGACGACCTGGTCGTCGTCGACCCCCGCACCGACCAGGTGATCGTCACCCCGGTGCCGGGCGGGCCGGCGCGGTACGAGCCGTTCGCGCTGACCTACGGCGCGCTGCCGGTGCGGGAGGCCATGGCGCCCATGGGGGCGGTCCCCGGCGACTACGACGACGACGGCCGCGTCGACCTGCTCGTCTACTGGTGGGGCCGCACGCCCACCCTGCACCTGCAGCGCCCGGCCGCGGCCCGGCTGGACGCCGCGGCGTTCGAGGCGAGCGAGCTCGTGCCCAACCCGGGCGGCTCCTCCTACTCGGGAGAGCGGTGGAACAGCAACGCGGCGACCGTCGCCGACTTCGACGGTGACGGCAGGCAGGACATCTTCGTCGGCAACTACTTCCCCGACGGCAGCCCGATCCTCGACCACCGCGTCGACGGCGGCGTGGAGATGAACGACTCGCTGTCGAAGGCGGTCAACGGCGGCCGGAACTACTTCTTCCGCGGGACCGGCGGGGGCGCGTTCACCAGGATCGACAACGTGCTGCCCGGCGAGATCTCCACGGGCTGGGAGCTCGGCGCGACCTCGGTGGACCTCGACGGGGACGCGCTGCCGGAGCTGCTGCTGAACAACGACTTCGGGGCCGACCACCTGCTCTACAACACCTCGTCGCCCGGGAAGATCGAATTCTCGCGCGTCGGCGGGGTCCGCGGCGCCGACGTCCCGAAGTCCAAGACGCTCGGCGACGACTCCTTCAAGGGCATGGGGTCGGACGCGGGCGACTTCAACCACGACGGCATCTACGACTTCTTCGTCAGCAACATCACCACGCCCTACGGCATCCAGGAGAGCAACTTCCACTTCCTGTCCACCGCCAGGGACCGCGCCGAGCTGCGGGCCAAGCTGCGCGACGGCGAGGCGCCCTGGAAGGACATGAGCGCCGAGCTGCGCACCGCCTGGTCCGGGTGGGGCTGGGACCCCAAGATCGAGGACTTCGACAACAACGGCGAGCTGGAGATCGTCCAGGCGATCGGGTTCATCAAGGGCGACGTCAACCGCTGGCCGACGCTGCAGGAGCTGGCGGCCTCCAACGACGGCGTGACCAGCAACCCCAAGTCCTGGCCCAACGTCACCGAGGGCGGCGACATCGCGGGCAGCCAGCCGCTCGCCTTCTTCTCCAAGGGGCCCGACGGGCGCTACGCCAACCTTTCGGAGCAGCTCGGCCTGGACGCGCCCATACCCACGCGCGGCATCGCGACCGGTGACGCCAACGGCGACGGCCTGATCGACTTCGCGGTGGCCCGCCAGTTCGACGCGCCGATCTTCTACCTGAACACCAGCACGTCGCCCGGCTCCTTCCTGGGGCTGCGGCTCGTCCACGACACACCCGCCGCCACCTCGACCACAGCCGCCACCGGACCGCTGCCCGCCGCCGGGTCGCCGGTGATCGGCGCGCAGGTGACGGTGACCACCCCCGCCGGGCGTAGCTACATCGGCCGGGTGGACGGCGGCAGCGGCCACTCGGGCAAGCGCGCGCACGCCGTCCACATCGGCCTCGGCCAGAACGTGACCGGTCCCCTGCGGGTGCAGGTGAGCTGGCGCGACCGGACCGGACAGCAGCGGCGGCAGGATCTCCAGCTCACCCCCGGCTGGCACACGCTCCAGCTCGGCTCCCAAGCGAAGGAGAAGTGACGACATGGCTCCCAAAGCACCTAATCCGCCACGTCACGATCCAAAGGTGATCACGGCGCTGCGCAGGTTCGCCATCTCGATCACCGTGTTCAACCTCCTCGGCTACACCCTGTTCGGGTTCGAGCAGCCGTGGTCCTGGCCGTTCGTGGCGCTGGCCACCGGTTACACCACGGAGATCGTCCTGGAGCTGATCGGGGCCCGCGCGGAGGGCCGCGCGCCCCGGTTCCTGGGGAACGGCCCGCGCGGGATGATCGAGTTCCTCTTCCCCGCCCACATCACCTCCCTCGCCCTGAACATGCTGATCTACGTCAACGACCAGGTCCTGGTCATGATGTTCGGCGTCGTCGTGTCCGTGGGTGCCAAATGGGTGCTCAGGGCGCCCGTACGCGGCCGGCTGCGGCACTTCATGAACCCGTCCAACTTCGGGATCACGGTGATCCTGCTGCTGTTCCCCTGGGCCAGCATCGCGCCGCCGTACCACTTCACCGAGCATGTCACCAACCCGATCGACTGGATCATCCCGGCCGTCATCATCCTCGGCGGCAGCATGATCAACGGCATGCTGACCGGCCGGATGTGGCTCATCGCCGGCTGGGTGGGGGTCTTCGCCCTGCAGGCGGTGTTCCGCGGGATCTTCATCGACGACATCTCGATCCTCGGCGGCCTGGCCATGATGACCGGGGTGGCGTTCGTCCTGTTCACCAACTACATGATCACCGACCCGGGCACGACCCCTTCCAAACCGCTGTCGCAGGTCGCCTTCGGCGGCGGCGTGGCCCTGACGTACGGCCTGCTCATGGGGATGAACATCCCCTACGGCATCTTCTTCGCCACCGCGATCGTCTGCCTGATCCGCGGCGGCTTCCTCTGGTCGCTGCACCTCGTGGCCAAAGCGCGCGAGATCGACGCCGCCAAGGTCAGCGCCGCGGCCGACGAGGCGCTCAAGTCCGCCCAGCAAGAGGTCGCGAAGGCATGACGAAGATAGCGATTGTCGGTATGGCCTGCCGGTACCCGGAGGCCACCTCACCTCGCGAGCTGTGGGAGAACGCCGTCGCGGGCCGCCGGGCCTTCCGCCGCCTGCCCGACGAGCGCATGCGGCTGGAGGACTACTGGGACCCCGACCCGGCCGCTCCCGACCGCTTCTACACACGGACCGCCGCGGTCATCGAGGGCTACGTCTTCGACCGGCTGGCCCACAGGATCCCGGGCAGCACCTACCGGTCCACCGACCTGACCCACTGGCTCGCCCTGGACATCGCCGGGCTCGCCCTGACCGACGCCGGGTTCCCCGACGGGGACGGGCTGCCGCGGGAGCGCACCGGCGTCATCGTGGGCAACACCCTCACCGGCGAGTTCACCCGGGCGAACGCGTTGCGGCTGCGCTGGCCGTACGTGCGGCGCACGCTCGCGGCGGCGCTCGGGGAGGAAGGCTGGGACGACGACCGGCTGTCGGAGTTCCTGGCCGGCTACGAGGACTCCTACAAGAGCGCCTTCCCCCCGGTGGACGAGGACACCCTCGCCGGCGGGCTGGCCAACACGATCGCCGGGCGCATCTGCAACCACTTCGACCTCAACGGCGGCGGCTACATCGTGGACGGGGCCTGCTCCTCGTCGCTGCTGTCGGTGGTGACGGCCGGCAAGGCGCTCACCGACCACGACCTGGACGTGGCGATCGCCGGCGGGGTGGACCTGTCCATCGACCCGTTCGAGGTGATCGGCTTCGCCAAGACCGGGGCGCTGGCCAAGAGCGACTTCCGGCTGTACGACCGGCACTCCAACGGCTTCTGGCCCGGCGAGGGCTGCGGCATCGTGGTGCTGATGCGCGAGTCCGACGCGCTGGCCGCCGGTCGCCGGATCTACGCCACCATCCCCGGGTGGGGCGTCTCCTCCGACGGCAGGGGCAGCATCACCCGGCCGGAGGTCGGCGGCTACCTGCTCGCCCTGCGCCGCGCCTACGAGCGGGCCGGGTTCGGCATCGACACCGTGGCGCTCTTCGAGGGCCACGGCACGGGCACGGCGCTCGGCGACGCGACCGAGCTGACCGCCCTGTCGCGGGCCAGGGCGGAGGCCGACCCCGCCGCGCCGCCCGCCGCCGTCACCTCGGTCAAGGGCATGATCGGCCATACCAAGGCGGCGGCCGGCGTGGCCGGCCTCATCAAGGCGGCCATGGCCGTGCACGAGCAGGTGCTGCCGCCCACGATCGGCTGCGTCGAGCCGCACCAGGTGCTCACGGAGGAGCCCGCGGCGCTGCGGGCGCTGCGGGTGGCCGAGCCGTGGCCCGAGGGGGCCGAGCTGCGGGCGGGCGTGACCGCCATGGGCTTCGGCGGCATCAACACCCACGTCGTGGTCGAGGGCGCCGGGCCGCGGCGGCGGATGTCCAGCCGGACCAGGCTGCTCGCGGCGTCGTACCAGGACGCCGAGCTGCTGCTGATCGACGGCGCCTCGTGGGGCGAGGTGCGGGAGCTGGTGGCCGAGCTGGCCGGCTTCGTGCCGAGGCTCTCGTACGGGCAGCTCGCCGACCTGGCCGCCACGCTGCGCGGGCGGCTGCGCGGGCTGCCGTACCGCGCGGCGGCCGTCGTGTCCTCGCCGGACGACGCCGAGCTCCGGCTCACGCGCCTGCTCACGGCGCTGGAGTCGGAGGAGGGCCGGCTCCCCGGCCACGACGGCAGGCTGTTCCTGGGGCACGCCGCCGCCCAGCCCAGGATCGGCTACCTCTTCCCCGGCCAGGGGTCGGGGCGCGGGACCGGCGGCGGCGCGCTGCGCCGGCGCCTCGCCGACGTCGCCGAGGTCTACGCCACGGCGAACCTGCCGGCCACCGGGGACATGGTGGCCACCTCGGTCGCCCAGCCGCGCATCGTCACCGGCTCCGTGGCGGGGCTGCGGGCGCTGTCGCTGCTCGGTGTCGAGGCGGACGTGGCGGTCGGGCACAGTTTGGGGGAGATCTCGGCCCTGCACTGGGCGGGCGCGCTGGACGAGGCCGCGCTCCTGCGCGTGGCCGCCAAGCGGGGCCTGTCCATGGAGGAGCACAGCGCCTCGGGCACCATGGCCGGAGTCCGCGCCGCGCCCGACGTCGTACTGGAGCTGATCGGCGACCTGCCCGTGGTGATCGCCGGGTACAACGCGCCGAACCAGACCGTCGTCGCCGGGCCCGTCGAGGCCGTCGAGGAACTCGGGCGCGCGGCCATCCTGGCCGGGCTGGGCTGGACCCGGCTGAACGTCTCGCACGCCTTCCACTCGCCGCTGGTGGCCCCCGCGGCCACCGCCCTCGCCGATTACCTGCGGGAGGAGCGGTTCGGCCCGGTCGGGCGGCGCGTGGTCTCCACCGTCACGGGGACGGCGCTCGCGCCCGACACCGACATCGCCGCGCTGCTGCACCGGCAGATCACCGCCCCCGTGCTGTTCACCCAGGCCATGGAGGCGGTCGCCAAGGACGTGAACCTGCTCGTCGAGGTGGGTCCCGGGCGGGTGCTCGGCAGGCTGGCGGCGGAGCTGACCGACGTGCCGGCCGTCTCGCTGGACACCGACGACGAGTCGCTGGCGAGCCTCCTGGGCGTGGCCGGCGCCGCCCACGTGGCGGGTGTGCCGATCGCGCACGAGGAGCTGTTCCACGGCCGGCTGGTCCGGCCGCTGGAGATCGGCGCGGAGTTCTCCTTCTTCGCCAGCCCGGCCGAGCAGGCCCCGCAGGTGCGGATCAAGGACAGGGCCGCGGTGGTCCCCGCCGACCGGCCCGCGTCCCCCGAGCGTCCCGCGTCCCCCGAGGGGCAGGCCGGGCAGCCGGGCGAGTCCACCGTCGAGCTGCTGCGCCGCCTGGCCGCGGAACGTGCCGAGCTGCCACTGGAGATGGTGACCGAGGACAGCAAGCCGCTGGACGAGCTGCACCTCAGCTCGGTCACCGTGATGCACATCATCGACCAGGCCATCCAGCGGCTCGGCGTGCTGGCCGGGCAGGCGCCGGCCAACGTGGCCACCGCGAACCTGCGCGAGCTGGGCGAGGCGCTGGACCGGCTCGCCGCCGAGCCGCGCGGCCAGGTGACGCGCGGCGTGGCGGGAGCCGCGCCCTGGGTGCGCGCGTTCGCCGTGGACCTGGACGAGTTGCCCCGGCCCAGGCGCGCGGACCAGGAGCGGGCCGGGCGGTGGGAGGTGTACGCGCCCGCCGGGTCCGGCCTCGCCGAACCGCTCCGCGAGGCACTCGAACGGGAACGGATCGGATCCGGTGTCCTGGTCTGCCTGCCCCCGGAATGCCCGGCGGACGACCTGGAGCAGGCGCTGCTCGGCGCCAAGGCCGCTTTGGCGCAGGGGCCGGGTACCCGGTTCGTGCTGGTCCAGCACGGGCGGGGCGCGGCCGGCCTGGCCAAGACGCTCCACCTGGAGTCCGGGCTGCGCACCACCGTCGCGCACGTGCCCGACGTCCCCGAGGCGGCCGGCTGGGTGGCGGCGGAGGCGGCGGCCACCGCCGACTTCGCCGAGGTCCACTACGACGCGGGCGGCGTGCGGCGGGTGCCCACGCTGCGGGTGCTGCCGGTGCGGCCCGCCCGGGAGGAGGAGCCGCTGTCCGGCTCCGACGTCCTGCTGGTCACCGGGGGCGGCAAGGGCATCACGGCCGAGTGCGCCATGGTGACGGCGGGCGCGGCCAAGCTGGCCGTCCTCGGCCGCTCCGACCCGGCCGACGACCCGGAGCTCGCCGCCAACCTGCGGCGGATGGCCGACGCGGGACTCACCGTCCACTACGCCAGGGCCGACGTCACCGACGCCGACCAGGTGCGGCGGGCGGTGTCCGAGGCCGAGCGGGCGCTGGGGCCGGTCACGGCGGTGCTGCACGGTGCCGGGCGCAACGAGCCCGAGGGCATCGCCGGGCTCGACATGGCCGCCTTCCGCCGTACGTTCGCACCGAAGATCGACGGCCTGCGGAACGTGCTGGCGGCCGTGGAACCGGGACGGCTGCGGCTGCTGGTGACATTCGGCAGCATCATCGGCCGGGCCGGACTGCACGGCGAGGCGCACTACGCCACCGCCAACGAGTGGCTGGCCGACCTGACCCGCGAGGTCGGCGAGCGGCACCCCGGCTGCCGGAGCGTCTGCGTGGAGTGGTCGGTCTGGTCCGAGGTCGGCATGGGCGAGCGGCTGTCGGTCGTGGACCGGCTGGCCGACCAGGGCATCGCGCCGATCCCCGCGGCCGAGGGGGTGGAGATCATGCGCCGCCTGGTGCGCGACCCCGACACCCCGGGCGTCGTGGTCGTCAGCGGGCGCACCGAGGGCATCCACACCGTACGCCGCGACCTGCCTGAGCTGCCGCTGCTCCGTTTCGTCGGCAGGCCGCTGATCCGCTACCACGGCGTGGAGCTGGTCAGCGAGGTCGAGGTGCACGCCGGGACCGACCTGTACCTGGCCGACCACCTGCTGGACGGCAACCTGCTCTTCCCCGCCGTGTTCGGCATGGAGGCGATGGCCCAGGTGGCCCGAGCCGTCACCGGCCGCGGCGAGACGCCGGTCATCGAACGGGCCGAGTTCGTGCGGCCGATCATCGTGCCGCCCGACGGGAGCACCGGGCTGCGGATCGCGGCGACCGTCACCGGCGACGACACGGTGGCGGTGGCCATCCGCAGCCAGGAGACCGGCTTCGACGTCGACCACTTCACGGCCGTGCTGAACCTGGCCGGCGAGCCCGTGCCCGGCGGTCCGCCCGAGCAGGGCGACGGCGACGTGCCACCGGTGGCGCTCGACCCGGCCACCCAGATGTACGGCGAGATGCTCTTCCAGGGCAGGCGCTTCCACCGGCTGCGCCGCTACCACCGGGCGGCCGCCCGCGACGTGGAGGCCGACCTCGGGGTGGTGGAGGAAGGCGACTGGTTCGCCGGCTTCCTGCCCGGGGAACTGCTGCTGGGCGACCCCGGCATGCGCGACGCGCTGATGCACGGCAACCAGGTGTGCGTACCGGACGCCACGCTGCTGCCGACCGGTGTCGAACGTGTCCACCCCGGCGGCCCCGCGCTGGCCGGCGCGGGCGAGGTGCGCTACCGCGCCACCGAACGCGGCAGGGACGGCGACGCCTACGTCTACGACATCGCGGTGCGCACCGCGGACGGCGAGGTCGTCGAACGCTGGGACGGGCTGCGCCTGCAGGCGGTACGCAAGATGGGCGGGCACGGGCCGTGGTGGCCGCCGCTGCTCGGCCCGTACCTGGAGCGGACGCTGGAGGACCTGACGGGCGCCCGGGTCGCGGTCGTCGTCGAGCCGGGGGACGGCCGGGAGGAGACGGCCCTGCGCCGCCTGGGTACGGAACACGCGGCCCGGCACATGAGCGCCGGGGTGGCGGGGCTGACGCTCTGCGTCGCCGCCGACGGCACCGTGGGCTGCTCGATCGTGCCGGTCTCGGCCCGGCCGCCCGGACCGCAGGACGCGCTCACCGAGGCGATCGCCGCGCGGGCCGAGGAGAACCCGTCCACCTCCACCGCCAGGATCCAGGCGGCCGTCGCCTGCGCCCGGCGTGCCGGGGTCGTCGCGGAGGAGCCGCCGACGCTCCTGCGGGCCGCGACGGACGGCTGGGTGGTCCTGTCCGCGGCCGGGCTGCCGGTGGCCACCCTGGCCACCACCGTGC
Source organism: Streptosporangium sp. NBC_01469 (assembly GCF_036227305.1). Classification (NCBI taxonomy): domain Bacteria; kingdom Bacillati; phylum Actinomycetota; class Actinomycetes; order Streptosporangiales; family Streptosporangiaceae; genus Streptosporangium; species Streptosporangium sp. NBC_01469. The sequence continues at coordinate 1,074,372 of NZ_CP109465.1, forward strand.
GCGGCGTCCAGGGCCCCGTGGTCGTCGCGATCCTCACCGAAGGAAGGGCATAGCCCATGAGCAAGTACTACGAGTATCTCCACACGGTGGGCTTCGAGGAAACCTCGATCATGGGGAACATCTACTACGTCAACTACCTGCGCTGGCAGGGACGCTGCCGGGAGATGTTCCTCAAGGAGCGGGCCCGCGACGTGCTCACCGACCTGCAGGAGGGCCTCAAGCTGTTCACCCTCAAGGTGGACTGCGAGCTCTTCGCGGAGATCACGGCCTTCGACGAGCTGTCCATCAGGATGCGCCTGCTCGAACTGGCGCAGACGCAGCTGGAGTTCGGCTTCGACTACGTGCGGGTCAACCCCGACGGGACCGAGAACCTCATCGCCCGAGGCAGGCAACGGGTGGCCTGCATGCGCGGGCCGAACACCAAGACCGTGCCCGCGAGGGTTCCCGAGTCCCTGGTCAGGGCGCTCGAACCGTACGTGTCCTAGCCGCGGATCCAGGAGGCCAGCGTGCAAGTCCCCCCATCAACCCCGTCGCTGGGAGTCAACGACTCCAAGGCGCTGCGCCGCGCGTTCGGGACCTTCGCCACCGGCGTCACCGTGATCACGACGGGCGGCGCCGTTCCCCACGCGATGACGGCCAACTCCTTCACGTCGGTGTCCCTCGACCCGCCGCTGATCTTGGTCTGCGTCAGCAAGGGGGCGGTGATGCACCAGTGTCTCAGCGCGGCGGAGTCGTTCGGGGTGTCCGTGCTGGGCGCGCACCAGGAGGCCACGGCGCGTCACTTCGCCGACCGCTACCGCGCGATCGGCCCGGCCCAGTTCGCCGACGTCGAGGTGGTGCCGGGCGGCGTCACCGGCGTGCCGCTCGTCGCCGGCGCCGCGGCCTGCTTCGAGTGCGACGTCTGGCGGGTCTACGAGGGAGGCGATCACACGATATTCGTCGGCCAGGTCGTGTCGCTGAGCCGGCAGAACGACTGCGGCGCGCTGCTGTTCTACCGGGGCCGGTTCGCGAAGATCTCCTTCGAGCTGCGCGAGGTGCCGGCATGAGCGCGGTCGGCGACCGCCCCCGGCGGACCGTGCGGGGCGCCGTGCCGCCCGGCCCGCCCCCCTGGGCCGCCCCCGCCCTCTACCGACGGCTGGTGGCCGACCGGCTGACGCTGCTGTCCCGGGCCACCGCCCGGTACGGCGACGCCGTGCGGATGACCATCGGCCCCAAGACGATCTACCTGTTCAACCACCCCGACCACGCCAAGCACGTCCTGGCCGACCACAGCGGCGACTACCGCAAGGGCATCGGGCTGACCGAGGCACGGCGGGTGATCGGCGACGGGCTGCTGACCAGCCACGGCGAGGTGTGGCGGCAACAGCGCACGACCATCCAGCCGCTGTTCCAGAACAAGCGCCTGGCCCTGCTGGACTCGGTCATCGCCGAGGAGGCGGGGCGGCTGGTGGAGCGGCTGCGGGCCCATGCGGGCGGCGGCCCTGTGGACGTGTCCAAGGAGATGACCGGCCTGGCGCTCGGCGTGCTGGGCCGCACCCTGCTGGACGCGGACCTCGAAGAGCACTCCTCGCTCGGGCACGCCTTCGAGGGCGTCCAGGACCAGGCGATGTTCGAGATGGTCACGCTGGCCATGGTGCCGCTGTGGCTGCCGCTGCCGCTGCACCTGCGCTTCCGCCGCGCCCGCGGGGAACTGCACCGGATCGTCGACCGCCTCGTGGCGGGCCGCAGGCGCCATCCGACCGACGGCCACGACCTGCTGTCCCGCCTGATCGCCACCACCGGTCTCGCGGACGGCGCTCGCGCCGGCCTCGCGGCCGGCGGTGACGCTCTTGACCGGTTGCGCGGGGAGCTGATCACCGTGCTGCTGGCGGGGCACGAGACCACCGCCAGCACCCTGTCGTGGGCCTTCCACCTCCTCGACCGGCACCCGGAGGTGCGCGAGCGGGTGCGGGCGGAGGCCGTCTCGGTGCTGGGCGACCGGCCGCCGGTCTACCGGGACCTGCACCGGCTCACCTACACGACGATGGTGCTGGAGGAGGTCATGCGCCTCTACCCTCCGGTGTGGGCGCTGACGCGGGTGGCCGAGCGCGAGGACGAGGTGGGCGGTTACCGGGTGCCCGCCGGGGCGGACGTGCTGATCAGCCCGTACACCCTGCACCGGCACCCGGCCTACTGGCGGGAGCCGGACCGGTTCCGGCCGGAGCGGTTCGCCCCCGAGGCGTCGGCCGACCGGCCGCGGTACGCCTACATCCCGTTCGGGGCGGGCCCGCGCTTCTGCGTGGGCAACCACCTGGGGATGATGGAGGCGACGTTCGTGCTGGCCATGGTCACCCGCGACCTGCGGCTCACCGGCCTGCCGGGGCGCCGGGCGGTGCCGGAGCCCATGTTGTCGCTGCGGGTACGCGGCGGGTTGCCGATGACGGTGAGCCCGGCCTGACACCGTGCCGGCGCCGGTGAGCCGACCGGCGCCGCGCCGGTGAGCGGTGGGAACCACCGCTCACCGGCGCCGGGGCTCACCGCTCACCACTCGCCGACGCCGGGGCTCACCGCTCACCACTCACCGGCGCCGGGGCTCACCGCTCACCACTCGCCGGCGCTGGGGCTCACCGCTCATCGGCGCCGACGTCCGCGTTGGCGTTGGCGTTGGCGTTGGCGTTGGCGTTGGCACTCCAGGAGGACAGCGGGTCGCGGAGCGCGAGCAGCACCGGCGGGTCGAGGAGGCTCATCGGCTTGAGCCGGATGTCGGCGCGCTGCGAGCCCCCCTCGGGACCGATCGCGATCGGCCCCTGCCGGGCGATGCACAGCGCCGCGTCGCCGCCGGGCGGGTAGTGGATGGCGTCCTCGCGGGACTCGGCCACGGACTGCGCGATCAGGTACCAGTGCCCCTCGGGCACGTTCCTCATCACGTACGGGCCGGGCCGCCTGATCAGGGTGAAGCTGGCCGGGCGGCCTTCGAGTATGGGACGGGGGAAGATGCCGGCGAAGATCGGCCGATCCGGCAGCGGGGAGGTGACGGTGCCGTGCAGGGTCACCGTCGGCCACGCGGGCACCGGGTTCCCCCTGTTCGTGAGGTCCTGCGCGGTGATGCTCATGACCTGGCGGTATCTGCTGGGCGACAGGCCCACGCTCTGGGTGAAGCGCGAGCTGAACGTGCCGACGCTGGAGTAGCCGACCTGGTGACTGATGTGCGTGATGCTCAGCGAGGTGGACGCGAGCAGCCGCTTGGCCTCGCGTACCCGCACGGCCGACAGGAACCGGCCGGGCGACAGCCCGGTCACCCGCTGGAAGACGCGCGAGAAGTGGAACTTGCTGAACATCGCGGTGCGCGCCATGTCGTCGATGGTGAGTTGCTCGCCGTGGTTCTCGTGCATGCTCTCGATGACCCGCGTGACCGCTCGTTCGATGACGTCATACATTTGGCCTCCCGGAATCCGGAGGACCCGGTCGGGCAAACCCGAGTGATAATTACCTCTTCGAGTTTGCGACCTTTCCTCGGACACCCTGGGTAAAATGCCTTTCGTTGCCATCTGCTACACGCCTTCAGGGGCGTCCGGTGCTGCACGAAATGCCACGGAATTTGAAAATTTCCATATTTATCCGAGAGTGCGGAATTATCGGGCCCATTCCCGGTGCGGCGGTGGCGGGAGCCACCCTGGCGGCCCGCCCGGCCGGTGGTGCGAGCGCCGCTCGCGCGGGTGGCCGAGGACACCTCCTCGGACCGCACCCCGTCATGCGGGCTCGTCGCCGCGCGGCTCGGGATCGCCGGGAACGGTCCACGCCCCACGGATTTCCGGCGCCCGGACCAGGGTGGTGAAACGCTCCACGAGGGATGCCGGCCAGGATGGTTCCGACGGGAGGGACGCCGGCCCGAGGGGCGTCGACCTGGGCGGTTCCGCCTTGGAGGGTTCCGCCTTGAGCGGCGCCGACCCAAGGCGTACCGACCCGAGGCGTGCCAGCTTGAGGGGTGCCGGCTTGAGGGGTGCCGGCTTGAGGGGTGCCGGCTTGAGGGGTGCCGGCTTGAGGGGTGCCGGCGCCTGTTCGAACGTGCCGGACCGCCGGACGGCGTCGGCCGCCGTGCGGGAGCGCGGGCCCACCACCGCCCTGTCCTCGGCGAACCCGACATGGAGATCGCTGGTGGCCAGCAGAGCCCCAGTCATGCTCATGCCGCGACCGTATGCAGGCGGGAGCGTTCCGGACAGTCGCCAGGCGCGTTAACTGGGGTTCGGAGGTCCGGAATAGGGGGCGTGCCACGGCCCGGCGCGGAATCCCGGGAGAGGGCCGGCGCACGTCCCCGGCAGGTATCCGGCGGGTCCGGGCGTCGGCGAAGGCCCAGGCCGGACCCGGTCCCCGGAGCTTCCCGCCGGCGACGATCCCGGCCCCGGACGGCGGCCCGGAACCCCTCCCCGCCCTCGGCCGGTACGTTCACCCGGCCGCGGAAACCACGCACCGTCGACGCCCGGCCACCCGCCGGCGGGTGTCGCCCCTCCCGGCCATCCGATCCCAGCCGTCCCAATAAACTCCGGCGTCACAGCACCACCGAATTCTTGCCTTTCTTGACCAGGCCAGTCAAATAAGGGCGCACAGGCTGTCACTAGGGGTTGTTACAACGACCCCCGCCATTCAATTCTGTGCGTACCGGGGCATTCAACGCTGTGCGCACCGGGAAGGTGGAGAGAAATTACCGGAACCCCGGGGGTGGATTATATCTGACGCGCCTGAACAGGAATTCGCGCATTTCGCGCGAGAGGCCAGACCAATGCTGCGTCGTATCGCGTTCCGGCTTTCCGGGGATTGGTACGAGGCCGACGACCTCGTCCAGCGCGCCCTTCTGGCACTGCACCGGCACTGGGACGGTCTCGACCGGCGCGACCACATCGAGGCCTACGCGCGCCAGATCATGCGGCGCCTGCTCATCAGCGACCGCAGGGCGATGCGCTGGTCCCGCGAGGTGCTCATCGGGGCGCCGCCCGACCCCACCTCGGCGCTGGACCCGTGCGCGCTGGTGAACGAGCGCATGGTGCTGATGGACGCGCTGGCCACCCTCGGCCCGCGGCAGCGGGCCACGATCTTCCTCCGGTTCTGGGAGGACCGCAGCGTCGAGGACACCGCCCGCGTCATGGGCAACGAGTCGTCCACGGTGCGGAGCCAGACCGTACGGGCGCTGAGCATCCTGCGGTCCGCGCTCGAAACGCAGGAGACCCGCGAGGGGCCCTGCGAGGACACGGCAACTAGGGAAGACACATGCTGGACGAGACAAGCAGGGTGACCCTGGAGGCGTTCGCGGACACCATCGTGCCCGGGAACAGGCGCTCCCCCCAAGACCTGGCCGTGGCGGGCATGAGCCCGACCGGTGGCGCGGTCGCGGCCGGCGCCGTCGAACTGCTCGAATGGGACGCCACCGGCCTCACCGACGGCCTGGACGACTACGCCCGCTCGCTGAACGGTCACGCCCACGCCCACGCCGACCAGCACGGGCTGCTCGTCGGCGACGACGTGCCGGCGTTCGCCGGCCTGCCGTTCGAGGAGCGCACCGCCCTGGTCCGCGTGCTGACCGCGCCCGGCCACCCGGAGAAGTCGCTGTGGGTGCTGCTGGCGCTGTTCTGCTACATGGCCTACGACTCCGCCGCGCACCTGCACACCGCCGACGCCGTCGCCGCCGGCCACCCCGGCCTGACCGCGATGGGCCTGGCCCGCCCCGACGCCGACGGCCTGTGGCGCTTTCCCGCCTGGTCCTACGGCCGCCCGCTCGCCCGACCGCGCCCCGACACCACAGCCTCAGGGAGCCCCGCGTGAACAGCGTCGAACACACCGACGTCGTAGTGATCGGCAGCGGCTTCGGCGGCGCGATCCCCGCCTACCACCTGGCCGCCGGCGGCGCGCGGGTCGTCGTGCTCGAACGCGGCCCGCACCTCGCCGCCGACGAGTACGAGCACGACTTCAAGCTGGGCTCCTCCTACACGCGCATCTTCGACTTCGTGGTGGGCGACGGGATGAGCGTGCTGGGCGGCAACTGCGTGGGCGGCGGCAGCGTCGTCTACTTCGCCGCCATGCCGCGCGCGCCCCGCTTCGTCTTCGAGCGGCGCGGCAGCATCCACCGGCGCATGTGGCCGGCCTCGATCACCCGCGACACGCTCGAACCCTGGTACGACCGGGTGGCCGAGGCCATCCCCATCACCCGGCAGGGCTGGGAGGACGTGTCCTACGCCGGCGGCCTGTGGGCGGCGGCCTGCCACCACGCGGGCCGCACCGCCAACCCCGTGCCCGCCGCGGTGGACACCACCGCCTGCGTCAACTGCAACTGGATGATGGCCGGGTGCCGCTTCGACGCCAAGCAGTCGCTGCTGTTCAACTACCTGCCCGCGGCCGTCGCGCACGGCGCGGAGATCAGGCCGCTGCACGAGGTGCAGAGCATCACCGGGACCGGCGACGGCGGCTACCGCGTGCACTACAAGACCGTGCACGACGAGGACTACCGGCTGACGACGGGCGAGGGGTCGATCGACGCCAAGGTGGTCGTGCTCGCCGCCGGGAGCGCCGCCACACCGGTCATCCTGCAGCGCAGCGAGGCCGCGCTCGGGCCGATGCCGCACGCGGTGGGCCGCTACTTCTCCGGCAACGGCGAGCGGCTCAACACCGCGGTGCTCAACGAGGACCGGGTGCGCGAGGTGCTCGGCCTGGATCGGGGCGACGGCCTGGCCTACGCCGCCAACCAGATCGGCAAGGGCCCGACCGTGGCCAACTGGGACCGGCTCGACGGGTCCCTGCCCGAGTACACCCGCTACTCACTGGAGCAGCTCTACTTCCCGCCCGGCCTGGGCACCATCCTCGCGCTGGCCGGCGGGACCGATCCGACGTGGTTCGGCCTCGACAAGAAGGAGATGCTGCGGCACTGGCGGTCCTGGCTGATCATCTTCCAGATGATCGAGGACGACAACGAGGGCGTGTTCGGCCCGCCGCCCGCGCGCGGCAACGCCGACCGGATCTCGCAGCAGATGCTCGGCGTCGGCAGGCTCAGCTACAAGCCGACCGCCAACACGCTGGGCGCCTGGGCGCTGGCGGACGCCGAGTGCAAGGACATTCTCGAACGCGACGGGCTGGCCACCGTGACACCCTGGACGAACGACCTCGTCGGCGCGTACACGGTGCACCCGCTGGCCTCCTGCCGCATCGGCGACGACCCGCACACCTCGGCCCTCGACGACCTGCACGAGCTGCGCGGCCACCCGGGGATCTTCGTCACGGACGGCTCGGCCGTGCCGGGCGCGCTCACCGTCAACCCGGCCATGACCATCTCCGCGCTGGCCGAGCGGGCCGTACCCGGGATCGTGCGGGCCGCCCAGGAGCGGGGCGTCCGGGTCACCTACGGGGCACCCGCGCCGGACGGCTCCACCGCCGGCCGCCGGGCCACCGCTCCCCTCGTGCCCACCCTGCTGCGGGACTAGGGGGAACGCGCCATGAGCAGGATGCTCAGCCGGATCACCGCGCCCGGGGTGCTCTCCCAGGTCCGCCACGTCTCCCCGGTGCGGCCCGCCGCCGCGCACGGCCTGGTGGCCGAGGTGTACGCGCAGGCCGCGCGGGACTTCGGCATGCTCGCCCCGCCCGTGATCCTGCACTCGCCCGCGCCGTCCGCCCTCGCGGCGAGCTGGAGCATCCTGCGCGAGTCGCTGCTCGTGCCGGGGACCGCAGGCCGGGCCGCCAAGGAGCTGGTGGCGGCCGAGGTGTCGGCGGGCAACACGTGCCCGTACTGCGTGGACGTGCACGGCGCGACGCTGCGCGGCCTGGGCGCGGCGCGGGACCCGCGGCTCGCGCCATCGGCCGCCTGGGCGCGGGCGAGCGGGTCCGCCGCGACGGCGTGGGACGAGCCGCCGGCCGGGAGCGGCGTGTCCGGGATCACGGAGCTCGTCGCGGTTGTGGTGACCTTCCAGTATCTGAACCGCATGGTCAACGTGTTTCTCGGAGACTCGCCGTTGCCGCCGGAGCTGCCCCGGGGCGCGCGCGGGCCCGCGATGCGGCTGTTCGGCGTGCTCATGCGGCCGGCCGCGCGGCGGGCCGCCGTCCCCGGGGCCTCGCTCGGCCTGCTGCCCGTCGCGCCGCTGCCCGCCGACCTGTCCTGGGCGGCCGACGTTCCCCACCTGGCCGGGGCGTTCGCCAGGGCCGCCGCCGCGGTCGAGGAGTGCGGGCGGCGCTCGCTGCCGGACCGGGTCCGCGCGCTGGTCGCCGACCGGGTGGCCGCCTGGGAGGGCGAACCGCCGGGTCCCGGCCGCGGCTGGGCGGCGCGGGCCGTCGCCGGGCTGCCCGAGACGGACCGCCCGGCCGCCCGCCTCGCCCTGCTGGTGGCGCTGGCCTCCTACCAGGTGGACCGGGAGGCGGTCGCGGAGTTCCTTCGCACGACACCCGACGAGCGCGCGCTCATCGAGGTCACCGCGTGGGCGAGCCTGACGGCCGCCCGCCGGGTGGGCACGTGGTCCGCCCGAGCCGTCGCAGACCGAACCGATCTCCAAGTGAAAGAAGGACGCACACGTGACCGAGATTGAGGTTGTGCTCGACGACCTGGCCGCGGACGGCGACCAGCTGGACCGGATGGTGGCGGACCTGGACGCCGAGCGGTGGCGCCTGCCCACGCCCGCGACCGGCTGGACGATCGCCGACCAGATCGCCCACCTGATCTTCATCTTCCGCCTGGCCGCCACGTCCGCCACCGATCCCGAGGGGTTCCGGGCCATGACGGCGGGGGCGCAGCAGAACTTCGACGGCGCGGTGAACGCCGCGCTCAAGCCCTACGCGAACGACACCCCCGACGAACTGCTGGCCAAGTGGCGGGCCGAGCGCAAGGCGGCGATCGCCGGTCTGGCGGCCGTGCCCGCAGGCCAGACCGTGCCGTGGCTGGTCAATCCGCTGCCGCCGATCGTGCTGGCGTGCGCCGGGATCATGGAGCAGTTCGCACACGGGCAGGACATCGCCGACGCGCTGGGGGTGACGCCGAAGCGCACCGACCGGCTCAGGCACCTGGTCGTGTTCGCCGTCCTCACCCGTGACTTCGGCTACCTCTCGCGCGGGCTGACCCCGCCGGCGGTCGAGTTCCGCTTCGAGATCACCGGCCCCTCCGGCGAGCTGTGGGCCTACGGGCCCGAGGACTCCCCCCAGCAGGTCCGCGGGCAGGCGGAGGACTTCTGCCTCCTGGTGACCCGGCGGCGGCACCGCGCCGACGTGGCGGTGACGGCCGTCGGCGAGGAGGCGGACCGCTGGCTGGACATCGCCCAGGCGTACCGGGGACCGGCGGGGACCGGTCGGCGACCCGGACAGTTCGCCCGGATCGCGCGCTGAGTAGCGGAGCACGTACCGAGCACCGATCGCGCGTTGACAGCGGTCCTGCCCTCGCGTGGCACGCCGCCACCGGATGGCCCGCCCGGCGCGGCGGATCCCCGCGCCGGGCGCGTCATCGGGTCAAGCACTGCAGGAGGTGACACGGAACGGCCACCGATCATTAACTGGAGACAACCGGCAGAACCCGAGGAGGAAAAACCCCGCAGGCGCCTCCTGCGGGGTTTCCGCGTGTCCCGGTCCTGCCGACGACGCCGGCGACACCTACACCGACGCCGACGGCACCGGCGGCACCGGTGCGGGTGCCCGCCGCACCCGGCCCGCGCGGAATCCGGATTCGACACCGCCGGATTCGACACCGCCAAAGGAGAACCGATGATCGATGCCGTCCTGGCCGCCGGCGAGTGCCACGTGTGGTGGGCCGCCCCGTGGGACCGGCCGGTCGAGAGCCTGGTCCGGGTGCTCGGCGAGCGCGAGCTGGAAAGGGCGGCGCTGTTCCGCCGCGAGCCCGACCGCCGCCGCTTTCTCACCGGGTCCTGGCTGCTTCGCACCGTGGTCGCCGCCCGGCTCGGGATCGGTCCCGGGGACGTCGTGGTGGACAGGTCCTGTCCCGACTGCACCCGGTATCACGGCAAACCGCGGATCAGGGCGGACGGCCCGCCGCTCCACGTCTCGGTGTCGCACTCGGGCGACCGGGTCGCGGTGGCCCTGACCGCCGAGGGGCCGCTCGGCGTGGACGTGGAGGCCGTGCCGGCCTCGCCGGTGGACGGCCCGGCGTGGTCCGTCCTCACGGAGCACGAGCGGTCCGCGGTGGAGGCGCTGCCGCCGGAGGAGAGGTACGAGGCCTTCGCCAAGGTCTGGGTACGCAAGGAGGCGGCCCTCAAGGCGACCGGGCACGGGCTGCGCCTCCCGCCGGGCAGGGTGGAGGTCAGCGGTCCCGCGGACGATCCCGAGCTGCTCGGCTGGCCGCTCGACATCCCTCCCGGCCACGTGCGGCTCCGGTCCCTGGAGCCCGGCCGCGGCTACGTGGCCGCGCTGGCGGTGATCTCCACCGGTCCGGCGGTCAGGGTCGTGGAGTCCCGTGTGGCGGCCGTTCCCGCTGCCGCCCCGGCGCCGGTCGTGCGAGGGTAGTCGTCGTGAAGAGAGGGCTCCTTCTCCTCCCCGGCGCCTGGTCGGGCGCGTGGGTCTGGGAGCCGGTGGTGCGGCGCCTGCGCCGGCGCGGCTTCCCGGCTCGGGCCGTCACGCTGCGCGGGCTGTGCACCGACCGGGCCGACGTCTCCGGTGTCGGCCTGGAGACCCATGTGAACGACGTCCTGGCCCTCCTGCGGGCCGAGGACCTCCGCGAGATGGTCATCGTCGGGCACAGCTACTCCGGCCTGGTGGCCGGTCTCGTCGCCGATCGGGCGCGTGACCGCGTCGCGCACACGGTGTTCGTCGAGGCGTTCCTGCCCCACCACGGGCGCTCCATGCTGCACGCCTTCCCCGAGCGCCAGCGCGCGCTCGAACTCCGGCTCATCGACGCCAACGGGGGCCGCTGGCCCGCTCCCGACCACACGGTGGTGGGCGACGGGCAGGATCTCAGCCGGACCCAGGCGCGTCGGCTGGCCGAACGCCTCGTCGGCCACCCCGGCCGCACCGTCGCGGAGCCCGTCGTGCTGGACGGGCCGCTGGCGCGGCAGCGGGCCAGCTATGTCGTCTGTTCCAGGGACCACGTCAACGGCTGCGTCGCGGCCGACGTCGCGGCCATGAGGGCGGTTCCGACCTGGGACTTCCACACCCTGGACGCCGGTTACTGGCCCATGGTGTCGGTGCCGGGACCGCTCGCCGACCTCCTGGCGCGCATCGCCGGGCGGGACCGCTGACCGAGCGCCCGGCGCAGCGGCCCGCCGTACAGGAACCAGACGATCGCCAGCGCCGCCACGAGCAGCAGCGCGGTGAACACCCACTCGTTCGACCCTCCCGGGCCGTAGACGCGGCTGGCGGAGCCGACGTCCACGGCCGGTGCCGGTTCGCCCTCCCGGTGCGAGGCGCGGTCGCTGCCGTACATCTCGACCTCGGCCCGGCGGGTCATGCCGTCACCCGAGCGGAACTCTCCCGTCCAGACGCAGGACTCGTGTCCCGGGTGCTGCACGCAGAACAGCTCGCGCGGGACGAACACGCCGGGCGTCCCGTCGGCTCGCGCGGCACGGATGACCGTGCCCATGTTGGGAACGGCCAGGTAGACGAGAAGGCCGGCGAAGAGGGTCAGCACCACGGTGAAGGCGGGCGAGCGCCCCCCGCGCGCGGTCATCAGGCGGGGGACGGCGCGCAGGTGCAGCGCATGCGGACGCGCTCGTCCTGACGGGCCCGCCGGTGCAGGACCATCGCCACGACCATGGGCGCGAAAACGATGGCGTTGTAGAACAGGTGTAGCTCCACTCGCGGCACGAGAAGCTGGATGATGCTCGTCGGGACCGGCCTGCCGAGCAGGTTGGCGCCGGCGAGCGCCTGGATGAGCAGCAGCAGATGCTCCAGATGGTGCCAGATCTGGATACCCAGCGAGATGTTCCACCACACGCGGGACCTGCCGACGAACCCGGGCCTCAGCACGATCAGGCCGATCAGCATCAGCAGCGCGTAGCCGTAGTGCATCCACTCGGAGGTGACGAGCCAGGGGAAGGGCACGCCGAGGACCCCGCGCGCCTCCTTCAGCGGCCAGCCCAGTACGTAGATCTGGATCGCCTGGAAGATGTGCTCGGCCCAGTGCGCCACCACCAACGCGAGGTAGATGTTGAGTGCCGTCCTGTGGTGCCGGGTGTTGAGCGCCGTCAGCCAGCCGCGTGACGTCGTTGTTTGTGTGGTCATCGCGAACCTCCCGGGACCAGGGTCCTGTGACGGCTCGCGCGACGCATCTTCGATATTGCTGAGTTCGGCCGGAAATCACCCGATCGCCGGGGTGGCGCCACACCGAGGGGCCGCGTCGGGCGACGGCGATATCGGCGATCTTTTCGGGACGGTCCGCGGGGACGGAATGCGAGGCGAACGGCCGGTGGGGCTCGGGCGGCCTCCTAGTAGGGCAGTCGGCGACCCGAAGGAGTGCGCAGGTCAGGGGGCGTGTTCGTGCTCTTCGGTTTGGACTTGGAAATGCGAATTCGGCGCATGGGACGGCTCCGTTCGAATCTCGGCGGCCGGAATGCGCGCCGGTCCGCGTAACGTCAGACCATCCACCATTCGACCTGAAACTTCCATCTCTGATGATCTATCTGGCGAAAGTTCCTACGAGGATAGCTCCGAAGAGAATTGCGGGGTTCTTCCGTCGTGCGCGTTTCCGAAATGGAGACGGCCTCCGGCCGATCACCCCCGGGCGGCCGCGGGGGCAGGTGGGCAATTTGGAAGACGTTCGCGGCGGGGCCCGGCGGCACACTGGGTGGCGCGTGTGGATCCGCCTTCCGCAGGGTCCTGACGGCGCGTCACGCCGGCCGGGGAGGCGTCCACCGACGCGGGCGGTGGCCGGCGGGCGTGCGCCGCCGGATTCCCGGGGACGCGGGGCTCCGCACCCCACGCTCGACCCGAACGACAACCGAGGGGAAGGCGTATGAAGATCACCGAGTGCACCGAGTGCCGCATTTGCGGCAACCGCACCCTGCTGCCGGTACTCGACCTGGGCACCCAGGCGCTGACCGGCGTTTTCCCCGGCAGCCTCGACCAGATCGTGCCGACCGCCCCGCTGGAGCTCGTCAGGTGCTCCCCGGACGGCTGCGGGCTGGTGCAGCTGCGGCACACCGCCGACCTCTCCCTCATGTACGGCGACAACTACGGGTACCGCTCGGGCATCCGGCCGTACATGATCAATCATTTGCACGGCAAGGTCGCGAGGCTCACCGGCATGGTCGACCTCGGCAGCGGCGACCTGGTCCTCGACATCGGCAGCAACGACTCCACCCTGCTGCGGGGCTACCCGGCCGACGGTCCCACCCTGGTGGGCATCGACCCCACCGGCGAGAAGTGGCGCGGGTACTACCCCGGCCACATCGACCTGATCCCGGACTTCTTCTCGAAGGCGGTCTTCGCCGAGCGGTACGGCGACCGCAAGGCCAAGATCGTCACCTCGATCGCGATGTTCTACGACCTGCCCGATCCGGTCGGGTTCATGGCCGACGTGCGCGACATCCTCACCGACGACGGCGTGTGGATGGTCGAGATGAGCGACCTGGCCTCCATGCTCGGGTCGCTGGCCTACGACGCGGTGTGCCAGGAGCACCTCGAGTACTACGCGCTGGGCCAGATCGAGTGGATGGCCGAACGCGTCGGTCTCACCCTGACGTCCGCCGAGCACACCGACGCCAACGGCGGCAGCCTGTGCCTCACCCTGGTCAGGGACCCGGCCCGGCACAAGGTCGACGCCGCCTCGATCGACCGGATGCGCCGCCGGGAGGCCGACCTCGAACTGGACACCGTGGCCCCGTACGAGACCTTCGCCCGCCGCGTCCGCGAGCACCGCGACGAGCTGCGCGCGTTCCTCGACGACTCGCGGGCGGCCGGCAAGCTGACCCTGGGGTACGGGGCGTCGACCAAGGGCAACGTGGTTCTCCAGTACTGCGGGATCGACTCCGGGGACCTGCCGTGCATCGGCGAGGTCAGTCCGGGCAAGCACGGCTGCTTCACGCCGGGGACCGGCATCCCCATCGTCTCCGAGGAGGAGGCCAAGGCGCGCCGCCCCGACCAGCTGCTGGTGCTCCCGTGGGTGCACCGCGACGGGTTCGTCGAGCGGGAGCGGGAGTTCCTGGCGGGGGGCGGGAAGATGGTCTTCCCGCTGCCGTCCGTCTCCGCGGCCTGACCCGGCTCACCCCCCAGAGAACAGGAGCGGCGGTGCCCACGCACACCTTCCCCAGCAGCCCACCCGGCGGATTCGGCGGCCCCCCGGAGGCGGACCGGTGAGCGCCCTGCGGATCGGCGTGATCGGCTGCTCGTCGTTCGGCGCGCGCACCATGCTCCCCGCCATCCGGGACACCCCCGCCGCGCTCCTGACCGCCGTCGCCAGCCGGGACCGCGCCAGGGCGGCGGCCTTCGCCGGGAGGTTCGGCTGCGATCCCGTGGTGGGGTACGAGAACCTGCTGTCCCGTGACGACGTCGACGCCGTCTACATCGCGCTCCCCAACGCGCTGCACCACGAGACGGCGCTGGCGGCGCTGGAGTGCGGCAAGCACGTCCTGGGAGAGAAGCCCCTGACCACCACGGTCCGGGACACCGTCGAGCTGGCCCGGACCGCCGCCGCCCGCGGCCTGGTGCTGCGGGAGAACTTCGGCTTCCTGCACCACGGCCAGCACCGGCGCGTACGGTCCCTGGTGGACGAGGGCCGCATCGGCCCGCTACGGCACTTCACGAGCTCCTACTGCTTCCCGCCCCTGCCGGAGGACGACGTCAGGTACCGGTCCGAGCTGGGCGGCGGCGCCCTGCTCGACCTCGGCGTCTACCCGCTGCGGGCGACGCAGTTCTTCCTCGGCGACGACCTGACCGTGGTGGGCGCCGTGCTGCGGCGTGACCCGGTCTCCGGCGTGGACGTCTCGGGCAGCTTCGTCGCCTGCTCGCCGGACGGCGTGATCGCCACCGGCGACTTCGGCTTCGAGCACGGCTTCGGCTCCCGCTACCGGCTCTGGGGCGGCACCGGCCAGCTCACCGTCGAGCGGGCCTTCCTGCCGCCCCCCTGGTACGCGCCGACCCTGCGCATCGTGTCGCAGGACCGGGTCGAGGAGCTCACCCTACCCGCCGAGCACCAGTTCAGCGCGTCCGTGAGCGCCTTCGTCGCCGCGGTCGACACCGCCCGCGCCCACGGCCACGACCCGCACCACCGGGAATGGTCGGCGACGGTCGTCCGCACCGCCGAACTGGTCGCCCACATCGACGAGACCGCCCACCGGATCTAGCGGCCCGGCCCCCTGGGCATCCGGGAAGGGCCAGCCGGGCGTCCCACCGGCCCGGCCGGCCCTTCCCGGATGCCGGTGCGCGGCCTCACGGGTACCGGGGAGCGGCCCTTCCCGGGTGCCGGTGCGCAGCCCTTCCCGGGTGCGCCGCGCGGCCCCGGGTCAGGCCGCCCGGGTGTCGCCGAGCCGCGCGGCGGTGCGGTCGCGCACATCGGCGATGACCCGGTCGACGTCGGCGTCGGAGAGCGACTGGTGGATCGGCAGGAGCAACGTGTTCGCCGCGGCGGCCTCGGCCCGTGGCAGCACGGCGTCCGAGCCGTACGCCTCGACCTGGTGCAGCGGGGGGTATCTGAAGGTCGTGTAGATGCCGCGCTCGTAGAGGTCGCGCGCGACCTGGTCACGGATGCCGTTCTCGAACCGCAGCCAGTACATGAAGTACGAGGACGTGTGACCGGCGGGCAGCGGTGGCGGCACGCGCAGCCCGGCCACGCCGGCGAGGCCCGCGTCGTAGGCCCGCGCGACCTCGTGGCGGCGGGCGATGGACTCGCCGAGCCTGCTCAGCTGGACGATGCCGATGGCGGAGAGCACGTCGTTGGTGGTGGAACGGCCGGAGAACGACGAGACGTCGTAGTCCCACCAGCGGGTCTTCGAGCGCAGCGCCTGGTCGTAGCCGCTGTGGAAGGACGCCGAGCCGGACCGGCCGGGGGCGCGCTGCTCCAGGCCGAGGTAGGCGATCTTGGGTGCGCGGGCGGCGAGCTCCGGGTCGCGCACGTATAGCATGCCGCCGTCCACGGTGACCACGACCTTGGCGTGGTCGAAACTCCACAGGCCCATGTCACCGAAGGTGCCGCAGGCGCGCCCGTTCACCGTGGACGCGACGGCCAGGGCGGCGTCCTCGATCAGACGGATGCCGCGCTCGCGGCACAGCTCGGCGATCTCGGCGACCTCGCCGGGGTAGCCGCCGTAGTGCAGGATCACCACGGCCCTGGTGCGCTCGGTCAGCACCGCCTCGATGTCGGCCACGCTCGGGTTGAGCGTGGCCTCGTCGACGTCGCAGAAGACCGGCCGCGCGCCGCGCGCGGCGATCGCGTTGCCGACGGCCACGAAACTCACCGTCGGCAGTACGACCTCGTCGCCGGGACCGATCCCGAGTAGTTCGATCGCGATGAACGTGGCCGAGGAGCACGAGTTCGTCGCCGTGACGTGTTCGCGGCCGACACCGAGGTGCCGGGCGAAGGCCGCCTCGAACTCGCTGGTGCGGGCGCCGCGGCCGACCCAGTTGCTCTCGAACACCTCCCGCACCGCCGCGAGCTCTCGCTCGCCCAGTGACGGCTGCACGACGTTGATCACGTGGTCCATGGGAACTCCTTGGCGTTGGCTCAGCATCTCCGGGCGCGGCAGGACGCCGCCCCAACCGTCGCATCGGCGCGTGGGCCGCGCATCTCGCAGAATGCGGCCGTGGCCGACCGTGCGGTCCGGCCGGTTACTCCGTGGTCCGCTCGTGCATCAGCAGCAGGAGGTAGGCGGCGACGGTGGAGTCGTCGCGGACGTCGCCGGCCCGGATCATCCGCTCGAACTCCGCGCGCGGGACCCAGCGCTGGCGCATGTCCTGCTCCTCGTGCTCGCGCCGGGGAACGCCCGCGCTCAGGCCGGTGGCCAGGAACACGGTGAACGACTGCCCGCTGGCGCCGTGCCAGCCGTACAGCGTGCCGAGCGGAGTCCACGACGCCGCGCTCAGCCCGGTCTCCTCGGCCAGCTCGGCGCGGCCCAGCTCCTCCGCGGTGCCGGTGCGGCCCTGGGGGAAGCAGCCCTGCGGGAACTCCCAGTACCGGCCGCGGGTCGGATACCGGTACTGCTCGACCAGGTGGAACCCGTCGCGGTCGGCGGCGATCACCACGGCGTAGTCGGGCCGGTCGACCACCGAGTAGATGCCTCGGGTGCCGTCCGGGCGTTCCACGACGTCCTCGCGCAGCGACAGCCACGGGTTGCGGTACACCTCGCGGGAGGAGACCGTCCGGATGGTGCCGGGCACGGGCTCCTCGGGCTGGATCATCGCGATACCACCGTTCCTCTCGCCGACCGTCGTCGATGCCGCGGACCGCCTCGCGCGAGATCCCGGCCCGGCGGAGGAGACCGCACCGCACTGTGACACGGCGACCGCTACCTGCCAATCCCCCGGTAGGCGTAACCGTGCCGCCGGAACCGGTCGATGGTCTCGCGCGGGTAGTAGGCGCGGCCGTCGACGATGACGCACGAGGGCGCCACGACCTCCCGGAGCGCGACGAGGTCGATCTCGGCGAACCGGTCGTGCCGCGCCAGCACGGCGACGCAGTCGGCACCGGACAACGCCTCCCGCGCCGTCTCCACCGGCGCCAGCCCGAAGATCTTCTCGACCTCGCCGGGGTCGGCGAGCGGATCGTGCAGGACGACCTCGGCCCCGTCCCGCCGCAGCCTGGCCACGACCGGCAGGACCGGCGTCGCGCGAAGGTCGCCGGTGTTGTTCTTGAACCCCACGCCGAGCACCGCGACCCTCGCCTGCTCCGGCCGCCTGCCGAGCCTGGCCAGCTCCTCGACGATCAGGGCGGCGGTGTACGC
The DNA here is from genome assembly GCF_036227305.1 of Streptosporangium sp. NBC_01469. Classification (NCBI taxonomy): domain Bacteria; kingdom Bacillati; phylum Actinomycetota; class Actinomycetes; order Streptosporangiales; family Streptosporangiaceae; genus Streptosporangium; species Streptosporangium sp. NBC_01469. The sequence continues at coordinate 1,092,188 of NZ_CP109465.1, forward strand.
CGGCATGGAGTCGTTGACCTCCCGCGCGACGGGAATCGTGTCCAGTTCGAGGTCGCGGTCGCGGGCCGCCCGCCACACCATCCACGGATCCTTGGTCAGGCACGACCCGCCGACGCCCACACTCGGCAGCAGGATGTTGACGCTCCCGGTGCCCTTGGGGATCGTGTTCGCCGCGTCGATCACCTCCAGCACGTCGACGTCCAGCACGGCGCACAGCTTGGCCAGGTCGTTGGCCATCGCGATGTTGTGGTCGATCCACCAGTTGCTCGCCAGCTTCACCACCTCGGCGCTCTCCAGCGACGTGCAGTCGATGATCTCGGCACCGATCGTCCGGCGCCAGAACGCGGCGGCGGCGGCCGCGCTGTCGGGGCACCAGCCGCCGACGACGATCGGGAACGCCCTCAGCTCGCGCAGCGCCTGCCCCTCCGACAGCCTCTCGGGGCAGAAGGCCAGCCCGAAGTCCTCGCCCACCGTCAGCCCGCCGCTCTCCAGCAGCGGGGCGACGACCTTCCTGGCCACGCCCGGCGGCACCGTGCTCTTGAGGATGACGAGCTGGCCTTCGCGCAGGCGTTTGCCCAGTTCCGTGCACGCGGTCCGCAGGTACACGTCCACGAGCTCGGTGTCCCTGACCGGCGTACCCACGGCGATGATCACCACGTCCGCGTCGGAGACCGGGTCGTAGTCGGTGGTGACCCGCAGCCGGCCCGAGTCCAGGCCGCCGTACAGCAGCTCGGGCAGTCCCGGCTCGGCGAGCCGGTGACGGCGTCGCTCCATCCGGGTGACCAGCTCCGGATCGACGTCGATTCCCACGACGTTCACGCCCTCGCCGGCGAGGACCGCCGCCACGGTCGATCCCACATAACCCATTCCAATGACCGCGGCGGAGGCATTTCCCTGATCAGGCAAGAATTTCATGGGTCACCCACTTTCAGGATGTGACAGGGCGGCGCATGAACAGCGTGCCAATCGACGCGTTCTAACCGCATCTCCTGTTATGCCATTACCATCCGGGCGTTTTTGTGCCGCACGTCCGAAGGTGCGTCGCCCATCCGGTCGTAGCACGATGCACGCAGTCATCCGAACCTCAAAAGGGGAGCCCCGCGGTGCCTGCGCGATTGAATCAGCTGGACATGATCATGCCCGTCGACCTCGCCTCCCGTATCGCCGCCTCGGCGCGGATGACCTCGTCGCCGATGAGTCCCGAGATCGACGACTGGCTCCGGGAAAAGAGGCGGCAGCCGTTCGAGAGCGCCGACATAACTCTGGAGGAACTGACCCGGTCACCGGGATGGCGCTTCGCCCCCGACACCGGGAACCTGCACCACCAGAGTGGCCGGTTCTTCACCGTGGAAGGGCTCCACGTCACCAGCGAACGCGGTCACCCCGCCGAGTGGTGGCAGCCCATCCTGGTCCAGCGGGACATCGCCATCCTCGGCATCATCGCCAAGGAGTTCAACGGCGTCCTGCACTTCCTGCTGCAGGCCAAGATGGAGCCCGGCAACATCGACATGGTGCAGCTGTCGCCCACGGTCCAGGCCACCTCCAGCAACTACACCCAGGTGCACCGCGGCAGGGCCGCCCGCTACGTGGAGTACTTCACCCAGCCCGGCCGGGGCAGGGTCCTGGTCGACACCCTGCAGTCGGAACAGGGCGCCTGGTTCCACCACAAACGCAACCGCAACATCGTCATCGAGGTCACCGGCGACGTGCCCGTCCACCACGACTTCTGCTGGCTGACGCTGGGACAGATCCACCGGCTGCTCCACCGGCCCAACGTCCTCAACATGGACACCAGGACGGTCGTGGGATGCCTGCCCGGCACCGTCTCGGAGCCCGTCGGCGTCCACACCATGACGGAGATCCTCAGCTGGTTCACCGGCCACAAGAGCCACCAGCACCTGTCCGCCCGGCTGGTCCCGCTGAACCGCCTGGTGGGGTGGCGCCGCGACGACGAGAGGATCGCCCGCGACGACGGCGGGGCCTTCAGCATCGTCGGCGTCAGCGTCCGCGCGCAAACCCGCGAGGTCACCAGCTGGAAACAGCCGCTGCTCGCGCCGCACGGACCGACCCTGGCCGGACTGGTCGTCCGGCGGGTGAACGGGCGGCTGCACGCCCTGGTCCGCGCCGAGGCCCTGCCCGGCTACCGCGACACCATCGAGCTCGGCCCCACCGTGCGGTTCATGATGACCGACCATCCCACCACCCCGGCGGACCGCCGCCCGGAGTTCCTCGACCACATGCTGTCGGCGCCGCGCCACAGCGTCCGCTACGACGTCGTGCAGTCCGAGGAGGGCGGGCGCTTCCGCCACGCCAGGACGCGCTATCTCATCGTCGAGGCCACCGACGACTTTCCGCTGTCGGCGCCTCCGGACTTCGCCTGGATCTCCGTCGAACAACTCCACGCGCTACAACGGCACAGCTACTATCTCGGTATCGAGGCCAGAACCCTGCTCCTCTGCCTGAACAGCATTTCCGGCCCGGACACTGATTTCGGGTTTCCCGCCCGCTGAATGACGCGGAACGTCAATCAAAGCCGCGATCGACGACCTCCTCGGCTTTTCCCGATCGCAGGATCCCGGGTGCCGCCCCGCCAAATTCGCACCCTTGGAGATGCACCTGTGTGACGGGCGGATGACGATGGTCGCGGGGCCGATTCCCCGCCCGATGCCATTTTCGGGAAAAACGCCGTCAAAGGAGATCGTTAATGCGTGTCCTGATTACCGGCTTCCCGCAACCGACGCATGTCTATCCGCTCGTGCCGTACGCCCAGGCACTGCAGAACGCGGGCCACGAGGTGTGCGTCGCGTGCCCCGGCGGTGTCGAGGACCTGATCACCTCGGCCGGGCTGACCGCCGTGACCACCGGCAGGGCCGAAGAGGTGGACGTGGACACCTGGGCGGCGATGGAGGCCCCCGACCTGGACGAGATGGATCGCCTCGCGGACGAGCTGGGCTTCCACAACGCCGCGGACCGCGACCACTGGGAGGTCTTCTACCAGTTCTTCGTCTTCGCGGCGCGGTTCTACATCCCGCGCACGCCCCGGAAGGACATCGAGGAGCTCGTCGACTTCGCCCGCGCCTGGAAGCCGGACCTGGTGCTCTGGGAGTCCTGGTTCCCGGCGGGCGCGGTGGCGGCGCGGGCCTGCGGCGCGGCACACGCCCGCGTGGTGATAGGGCCGGACTACGGGATGTGGAGTGCCGAGAGGTTCGCCGAGCGGCAGCGCCGGACGGGCGCGGCGTCGCTGGAGAACCCCTACCCGTCGACGGTGGCGCGGCTGGCCAACCACTACGGCTTCGACGTCGACGACGAGTTGCTGAACGGCCAGCGGACGATCGACCCGCTCACGCCGGAGCTGCGGCTGACCACCGGCCCCTCGGACATCCCCGTCCGCTGGATCCCCTACAACGGCGGCACGGCCAAGCCCTCGTGGCTCTACGGCCGGCCCGACCGGCCGCGGCTGGCGTTCACCGTGGGGGTCTCGACCCGCGCGTTCGACCAGGGCGAGTGGCGTACCCCCAAGATCTTCGAGGCCGTGTCCGGCCTGGACGTGGAGGTCGTCGCCACCCTGAACAGCGATCAGCTCGTCGGGATCGACCGGATCCCCGACAACGTCCGCACGGTCGACTACCTGCCGCTGTCCCAGCTGCTCCCCACGTGTTCCGCGGTGATCAGTCACGGCTCCAGCGGCAGCCTCTGGGCGTCGATAGCGGCGAACGTGCCGCAGCTCATCACCGACACCGACGACCGCCATCGCCTGGACCTCGACAACGCGGAGAACAAGACCACGGTGGCCCGCGCCCAGGCCGACAACGCGGAGGAGAAGGTCACGGAGCGGGCCCCCGACTCGTGGATCTCCTCGAAGTTCGTCGTCGACCGCGGAGCCGGACTGCGCCTGGACCACCAGACCCAGTCGGTCGAGGAGATGCGGGCGCAGATCGCCGAGGTGCTGGACGGGCCCTCCTACCGCGAGGGCGCGGCCGCCCTGCACCGTGAGTGGCTGTCCAAGCCGAGCCCCGCCGACATCGTCCCCGACCTGGAGAAGCTGGCCGCGGAACGCTGACGGCCACCGCGGGCCGGCGGGAACGTGATCGCGGCCACCGCGGGCCGGCGGAACGTGATCGCGGCCACCGCGGGCCGGCGGAAATGTGATCGCGGCCATCCGGGCGGCCGGAGATCCGGTGCGCGGAGAACGCGCCCCGTGGCCCGCCCCCGCCGTCGCACTGTCAAAACGACTGGAGGAGCAAGCGCATGAAGAAAGAGGTCGTCGTCGACGTCTGGGTGCCCGATCTCACCTTCCCCGGGTGGATGGATCGGTGGCACCAGCAGGCGGCGGAGTTCGAGGCGGCGCATCCGGGATGCACGGTGAGGGTCCAGGGGAAGGATTTCTGGACGTTCCCGCTGGAGGTCTCCAAGGCCGCGGCGGAGGGACGCGCGCCCGCGCTCGCGGAGTACTACTTCTACATGGGGCAGGTGGCCAGGGACGAACGGGCCCGTGACGGTTCCCCGCTGTTCACCTCGGTGGAGAAGGCGATCGGCGGCCGGTCGGAGATCCTCGGCGAGCCCGTCGTGATCGACGACGTGCTCCCGGTCTTCCGGGAGTACTACAGCCTCGACGGCGACCTCACGTCCATGCCGTCGGTGGGCACGACGAGCCTCCTGTACGCGAACACCGACCTGCTCCGGGCCGCGGGCGTCACCGAGCTCCCGACGACCTGGGACGAGGTGGACTCGGTGTGCGAGGCGATCGCCGGCCTGCCGGGCGGCCCCGATCACGCGATCACCTGGTCGAACCACGGCACGTTCTTCCAGCAGGCGGTGGCCGTGCAGGGCGGGCACCTCGTCGGAGGCGAGAACGGCCGGGCCGGCCGGGCCGAGCGCAGCAATCTGGCGTCCGGCGAGATGCTGGCCTGGGCCGAATGGTGGCGGCGCCTCCACGGCAGGGGCCACTACCTCTACACGGACTCCATCCCGGACTGGGCGGGAACCCTCCGGGCGTTCACCGAGCAGCGGGTCGCGCTGCGGATCTCGTCCTCCAACGACGTGAACTACATGGTCCGGGGGGCCAGGGCCAACGGGTTCGGCATTGAGGTGGGCATCTTCCCCTACAACGACCGGGTCCCCTACGCGGGCAACGCCGTCGCCGGCACCTCCATCTGGCTGGCGAACGGCCTCGACGAGGCCACCCGGGACGCCGCGCTGGCGTTCCTGATGTTCCTGCACAGCCCGCGGATGGCCGCCGAGCGGCACAAGGCCAACAGCTTCGTCCCGATCACCCACGCGTCGCTGGAGCTGCTGGAACGCGAGGGCTGGTTCGACCTGCACCCCTACCACCGGGTGGCCGTCAACCACGTCAGCCGGTACCCGGGCCGCGTGCCGGCCGAACAGCGGCGGGCGAACGGCGTGCCGCCGTCGGTGGGCGCCCTGTTCGGGGACTTCGCGGGAAACCAGGACGTCATGACGCGTGCCATGGGGGACGTGCTCGCGCTGGGGGCGGATCCGCGCACCCGGTTCGCGGAGGCCGACGCCGAGGCCCAGCGGCTGCTCGACGGCTACAACGCCTACGCCCTCCGGGGCGGTCCGCGTCCGCACACCAGCCACTTCGTGGAGTACTTCGCGGCGGCCATGGCCGGGCGCGACTACACGGCGGCGGACCTTGAGAACGTCGTGAAGCTGAACCGCTGAACCGCTGAACCCGTCCCGGAAGGCCAGGCCCGCTCCACGAACGTACGAGCGCGGCGACACAAAAAGAGGCGACACAAAAAGAAGGGGCCCGCCGTGCCTGGCACGGCGGGCCCCTTCTCGCGGGTCGGGCGGTCAGGCCGCGGCCGCCACCGGGGCGGTCAGGCGGACCGGCAGGCTCCGGTGCCCGTTCATGATGAACGTCGGCATCGGCTCCAGCTCCTCCGGCTCCACGGTCAGCGTCATCTCGGGGAAGCGGTCGAACAGCATCGACAGGCTGACCTGGCCGATCAGCCGCGCGACGCCGGCGCCGAGGCAGAAGTGCGGGCCGTACCCGAACGAGATGTTCTCCTTGTCGGCGCGGGTGACGTCGAACCGCTCGGGGTCGCCGTGGAGCGCGGGATCGCGTCCCAGGGCGTGGTAGTTGATCAGAACCGGATCCCCCTGGCGGATGGTGACGCCGTCCAGCTCGACGTCCTCGGCCGCGAAGCGGAGGGGCAGGCTGGCCAGCGGCGCCTGCACCCTCAGCGTCTCCTCGATGACGTCGTCCCAGGACGCCTCGCCGCCGACGACCATCGCCCGCTGCTCCGGGTGGGCCAGCAGCGCGGTGATGGCGTTGTCCAGGAAGTTGATCGTCGTCTCCGATCCCGCCCCGAGAATCGCGAAGACGGTGTCGGTGAGCTCCGACTCGCTCAGCCGCGAGCCGTCCTCGTCGTCGCTCGCCGTGATCAGGTAGCTCGTGATGTCCTCGCCGGGGTTCCGCCGCTTCGACGCGACGAACTCCTCCATCGCGCCCCGCCAGCCGGCGAGGATCGCCTGCGCCTGCGCGGGGCTGACCGTGGTGTCCGCCATCATGTCGATGACCTCGATGACCCCCGGGAGCGCCTCCTCCGGCAGGCCGATCAGGTGCGCCACCAGCCGGGCGGGCAGCGGCTTGGCGAACCTGCTCTTCAGGTCCACCACCTCGCCGGGCGCGGCGGTGGCGATGTCCTCGATGAGGTCCTTCGTGATCTCCACTACGCGCGGCCGCATGGCCTCGACGCGGCGGGGCGTGAAGGCCTTGCCGACGAGCCTGCGCAGACGCATGTGGTCCTTGCCGTGCACGGTGGAGATGTTGTCCATCGCCACCCAGCTGATCAGCTCCCAGTCGGGTGGTATCTCCCCGTTCCTGAAGGCGGGCCAGTGGGCTCGGGCGCTCTTGGTGATCCGGGGATCGGTCAGCAGCGCCCGGGAGACCTGGTAGCCGTTCACCCACCAGGCGCTGACACCGCCGGGCAGCTCGACCATCGTCGCGGGTCCGCGCTCACGGACGCGGGCCTCCTGGTCGTGGACCTCCCGCCCCGTCACGTCGAGTACGAACGGGCAGCGTTCATTCACGGATGTCTCCTCTGGTCAGATCTTCTTCAGGGACGAATCCGGATCGTCGACCAGCTCGCGCAGCAGCCGGCAGTATTTCTGCGCGATCTCGACGACCGTGCTCTCGTCGAACAGGTTGTTGTTGAACCCCAGGTTCCCGATGATCTCGCCGGAGGGGTCGACGCCCAGCGTCCACAGCGCGCCGTCGGGGATGTCGGTGCTGACCTCCTGGGACAGCACCCGCCTCCGCAGGTCGGAGTACTCCAGGTCGCCGATGCGCTCCCGCTCCATCACGAACGGGAACTGGTGGACCTGGAAGGCGAACACCGCCCGGTCGTCGCCGACGAAGGTCTCGGTGATGTCCGGCGCCTCCGCCACGATCTGGGCGAACGGGATGTCGTTGGAGTACGCCTCGACGCAGGTCTTCCGGGTCCGCGCGAGCACGTCACGGAAGTTCTCGCAGCCCTCCAGGTCGGTCCTGAGGGGGACGTAGTTGAAGAACGACCCCACGGTCTCGTGGAACCGCGCCTTGCCGCGGCCCAGGGTCAGGGTCGGGACCACGATGTCGGTGCTGCCGAACATCTCCCTCAGCAGGACCTTGTAGACCGCGAGCATGAAGATGAACGGCGAGCTCCGCATCGACCTGGCGATCGCCAGGGCCCGCGTCGTCAGGTCCTTGTCGATCAGGAAGCGGTGGGCGGAGGTCCCCTTCGGGAGGCCCTCGGAGCGGAGGTGGTCGGTGCTCATCGGGAAGATCCGCGCCCCGCGCAGCTTCTCCCGCCAGTACAGGCGGGACTTGGCCGTCGCCTCCGTGTCGGAGTTCGCCCGCTCCCAGACCGCGTACTCCCGGTACTGCACGGTCTCCGGCAGCTCCCGCGGCCCGTGCCCGCTCCGCTCGGCGTAGAACGCCGCCAGGTCGCGGATCATCAGCTGTGTCGACCACTCGTCGACCGCCGAGTGGTGGGCGATGAGCGCGAGGACCGCGTCCTGCGGATCGAACCGCGCGAGCACCGCCCGGATGAGGGGCGGCTCGGAGACCCCGTACGCCCCGGACTCCATCTCGATGAGGAGTTCCTCCGCGCGCCGCTCGCGCTCGGCGGGCTCGGTGGGCGGCAGATCGCGTATCTCGAGGTGCGGCGATCCCGGCGGGAGGACCTTCTGGTAGCGGGTCTCGCCGTCGCGGACGACCGACGTGCGCAGCGACTCGTGCCGCTCGACCAGGTCGTCCAGCGCCCCCCGCAACTTCTCGGGGTCGACGGCGCCGTGGACCCGCCAGCCGCAGACGATGATGTACTCGGGGCCGAACGGACCCTCCTCGTCGCCCCTGTCGAACATGCAGAGGAATTCCTGGTTGAACGAGAGCGTGACGCGCTCGGTCGTGGTCTCGGTGCTCACTTGCCTGACCTTCCTTCGGATGTGGCGAACCGGCGCGGCTCCGGGCGGGGGCTCATCGGGTCCTCACCGGACCGCGACCTTGCCCCGCTTCGCCGGTCCGGACGTGGCTGCGCGGCCGTTGGCGCCCTTGAACCGCGGGAGCGCGTTCCACAGCACCCGGAGGATCATGCGGGGCCGCTGCAGGGACTCCGGCCGCTCCACGAGACCGGCCGTCCGCATGTACGCGGCGGTCACCTTGCCGTCCCGGGTGGCCGCGATCTGCACCAGCTTCAGGAACGCCTGGGCGACCCGTACCTGCGGGGTCCGCTCGCCCGCCACCCCGGGGAAGCTGAGGTCGACGATGTTCGTCATCTCCCAGGGCGCGTCGATGACGTCCCGGGCGAGGTCCTGGAAGAACTGGCGCGGCTGCGGGGCGGAGCCGGTGTGCAGGTGGTCGCGCATCGTCAGGGCGCCCAGCGCGGCGACCGTCATCCCCTGGGCGTAGACCGGGTTGAAGCAGCAGACGGCGTCGCCGGTGACGAGGAGGCCGTCGGGGAAGCGCGGCATCTCCTGGTAGTGGCGCCGCAACGTGGTCGGGAACTGGAACGCCACCGGCTCGTCGAGCGGCTCGGCGTGCTGCAGGGCGTCATGGATGTCCGGGACCGCCAGCGACTCGATCCACCGGTAGAAGCCCTCCTGGTCGGTGGGCGGGTGGTCACCGAGCAGGCCGTACGTGGTCAGCTCGACGCGCCCACCGTCCGTCTTGGTGAAGATCGCCCCTCTCGGCAGGGCGGGCGACGCGACCGGGTTGATCGACAGGTCGCCGTGGTACGGGTCCTTGGTCAGCCGGTAGTGCTGGGTGACGTAGCAGAGGCCGATCTTCTTGCGCTCCTCCCTGACCCGCGGGTAGCCGAGGTCCTCCAGCCAGATCGGGGTCCGCGATCCCCTGCCGGTGGCGTCGACCACCAGATCGGCCGTTATGACCTCGGACTCGTCACGGCCGTGCGGCTGCACGCGCACGCCGTTGACGCGGCCGCGGTCGGGCGTCGTCTCCAGGCCGAGGATGTCGTGGCGCTCGGCGAAGGAGACGTTGGGGATGGCGCTCGTCCGCTCGCGGATGTGCTTCTCCAGCATCGGGCGGCTCGCCGCCACGCAGACCAGCCCGGCGTGCCGCTGCCTGAGCCGTTTGCCGTTGAAGTACCACCGCACGTCGCCGGCGAGGTCTCCGGTCGGCACGCCGTCCGCGAAGATCTCCTCCGTGATGCCGGGGTACAGCTCCTCCATGGCCTGCTGGCCGCGGGCGAGCAGGCCGTTGATGTGGCGGGCCTGCGGGCAGCCCCGCCGCATGCCGTCCACGCCGAGCAGCTCGTCGCGGTCGACGACCAGCACCTCGTCGTACGCGTCGGAGAGCACCCGCGCCGCGAACAGTCCCGCCAGGCTTCCGCCCAGCACAACCGCGCGGGTCCCAGTCGTGTCACCCATTTTCGGCTACCTCCACAGTTTCGTTATTCGAGGCCGAACCGCGCCCTGGCGTACTCGCGTTTCGCGATGGTGGTGAGGAAGACCGCGACGCCCGCGTGGCTGTGCAGCATCGACAGGTCGCGCCACACGCGCTCGATGCGCTCGCCACGGCGTACGGAGCTCGATCCGGCCGTGGGGAACAGGTGTCCCTCGACCGCCCTCCAGCAGAGCCCGACGACCTCGCGGCAGATCAGGGCGATCCGCATCTCGCGCTCCGTGGTGAACGCCTCCGGCCCCTGCGCGCACGCGTCCCGCCACTGGTCGACGGCGTTCCAGAACGCCGCCTCGGCGGTCGCGATCAGCGCCGTCGCCTCGCCGTACCACCGCTGGAAGTCGGGGTCCTCCGCCCGGCGGACGATCGGCGGGAAGCCGGTCGTCCGGGTGCGCATCAGCTCCTCGTACGCGTCCAGCGCCCCCTGGGCCATCCCCAGGGCGAGCACGGCGTCCTCCAGGACCATGAAGCTGAGCGGTCCCCCGCCGTACTCGGGGTTGCCGTGCAGTTCCAGACCGGGTGTGCCGTCGGTGACGGTGAGTTGGCTGAGGTGCTTGCCGAGGGTGAGGTGGTCGGGCACGAAGCCGGACACGGCGATGCTGTGCGACCCGCTGCCCTTGAGGCCGAGCTGCGCCCCCCAGTCGTCCAGGCGCTCCCACTCGCTGCGGGGGGCCACGAACAGCATGGGCTCGCCTTCGACGAGGGTGTGGCCCATGAAATGACCGGCGTAGGGGGCGCCGGAGCAGTAGCCCCAGGTCCCGTTGAGCGCCCACCCCCCGTCCACGCGCTCCGCGGTGCCCGACGGCATGACCGTGGCCGGGCAGATGAAGTCCCCCTGGGACAGCAGCTCGTCCTGGGCCCGCCTCCCGAACAGGGTGGCCACGGCGTGCGCGTGCGCGTGCCCCAGGCAGTACATCCAGCCCGTCGACGGGCACCCGCGCGTCAGCGCCAGCGTGACCCGCATGAAGGTCTCGATGCCGAACTCGTAACCGCCGTAACGGCGCGGAACCAGAATTCGATAAAAGCCGGACTTCATGAACCGGTCGTGAATGTCCGCGGCGTAGAACGTGCGTTCCTCGGTTTCCGCCTGGCGTTCCACCAGTTCCCGGGCGATGGACTCGGCCCTTTTGACGACATCGGCAGGTCGCAGATCCGGCTCGGGCGGATCGGGAAAACCCTGGGCTCGGGCATCCGTGGCAAGAGTCATCGTTGGCCCCCTCAACCCTGATTGGTGATGATGGGTAGCCTCACAGGGAAGGCCGTCGGCCGACATCTCCGGAGTTGCGATATCCGTCGCGGCACGCGAGAAACCGGGCAATATGCGATAAGGCTTCCGAAGGCAATCGGGGGATACTCCGCTCCGCGAAACCAGGATGGGCGGATGACCGTTCTGGCGTCGCCTTTCGCGCCGTCCTGGCGTTGCCCTTCGCGCCGTCCGGGCCGCGGAATACCTCCGGGTCATGCCCCTCTACCTGCGAGAACGCGAAGCCGGGCGGGCTGCAGACCGTTGTCCCGACACCACCCGGCGCTTTTCGCGCTTATCGTGCCGCGCCCGATTGCGCATGAACGCGGAAGTCGCGAGGACACTCCACATTTAGGCTCGACGCGAATCCGAACGGTGGTAAAGAAACGGGGCGAGGATGACCGACACGGCTATGCGGAAAACGAGGAGCGCGGAACCCACGAGAACCGCGTACCGGACGTGCCCCATTTGTGATGCCGTCTGCGGCCTGCGCCTCACCCTTGACGGCGCCGGGAAGGTCGCGTCCGTGCGGGGCGACGCCGAGGACCCCTTCGGCAAGGGATACATCTGCCCCAAGGGGGCGAGCCTGGGACACCTGGACGAGGACCCGGACCGGCTCAGGGCCCCGATGGTGCGCAGGGACGGCGACTGGCACGAGGTCACCTGGGAGGAGGCGTTCGCGACGGTCGACCGGGGGTTCACCCGGGTCGTCGAGTCCCACGGCCGCCAGGCGACGGCGGCCTACTTCGGCAACCCGACCTTCCACACCATGGCCGGCATCCTCTTCCGCGGCCCGCTCGCGCAGGCCCTCGACACCCCGAACGTCTTCAGCGCCAGCTCCATCGACCAGCTGCCCAAGCACGTGGCCTGCGGCCTGATGCTCGGCGACGCCATGTCAATCGCCGTTCCCGACCTCGACCGCACGGACTACCTGCTCGTCCTCGGCGCCAACCCGGTGGAGTCGCACGGTTCGCTCTGCGCGGCCCCCGACTTCCCCGGACGGCTCCGGGCGCTGCGCGAGCGCGGCGGCAGGCTGGTCGTGGTCGACCCGCGCCGCACCCGCACCGCCGACCTCGCCGACGAGCACCTGTTCGTCAGGCCGGGCACGGACGCCCACCTGCTGTTCGGCATCGTGCACGCGCTCTTCGCCGAGGGCCTCGTCACCGTCGACCTCGACGTGGAGGGCCTGGACGAGCTGCACCGGCTCGCCGTGGACTTCCCGCCGCACGTCGTCGCCCCGGTGTGCGGCGTCGCCGGCGACGTGATCGTACGGCTGGCGCGCGAGCTGGCCGCGGCGCCCTCGGCCGCCGTCTACACCCGGGTGGGAACCTGCACCACCGAGTTCGGGACCGTGATCCAGTGGCTGGTCGACGCGATCAACATCCTGACCGGCAATTTCGACCGGCCCGGCGGGGTCATGTTCACCAGGCCCGCCACGGCCGAGCCGTGGCGGACGGGTGAGCCCTTCGCCATGGGGCGGTGGCGCAGCCGGGTACGGGGGCTGCCCGAGGCGCTCGGCGAGCTCCCCCTCGCCGTCCTGGCCGAGGAGATCGAAACCCCGGGAGACGGGCAGGTCAGGGCCCTCGTGACGGTGGCCGGCAACCCGGTGCTGTCGGCGCCCAACGGGGCCCGGCTGGACCGTGCGCTGCGGGACCTGGAGTTCATGGTCTGCGTGGACCCCTATCTCAACGAGACCACCCGGCACGCGGACGTCATCCTCCCGCCGCCCCGCATGCTGCAGATGCCGCACTACGACTTCCTGCTGCTCACGGTGACCGTGCGCAACTACGCGAGGTTCTCCCCCGCGATCCTGCCGCTCGAACCGGGACGCCCCTCGGAGGGGGAGATCATGGCGAGGCTGGTCCAGATCGCGTCGGGGCAGGGGCCGGACGCCGATCCGGAGGCACTGAGCGAGGCGATGCTCGGCGGGATGCTCACCGCCGCCGTCACGACCCCCGGATCCCCGTACGAGGGCCAGGACGCGACGGCGTTGCGGGCCGCGCTCGACGGCGAGTGCCCCGAGGAGCGGATCCTGGACGCCATGCTCAGGCTGGCCCCGTACGGCCTGTCCCTGGCCGAGTTGCGGGCACGGCCGCACGGGATCGATCTGGGCGCGCTCAAGCCCCGGCTGGACGAGCTCCTGTGCACCGAGTCCGGCCGCGTGCGGCTCGCCCCCCGGGCACTGGCCGACGAGGTCGTACGGCTGCGCGAACGGCTCGGCGAACCGGCCGCCGACATGGTGCTGATCGGCAGGCGCCAGCTCCGCTCCAACAACAGCTGGCTGCACAACGTCCGCACGCTGACCGGCGGCAGCAACCGGTGCACGCTCCACGTCAACCCCGCCGACGTGGCCAGGCTCGGTCTCGGCGACCGGGCGCTCGTCCGGTCGGCGGCCGGGGAGGTCGTGGCCGAGGTCGAGCCCACCGAGTCCATCATGCCGGGCGTGGTCAGCCTTCCCCACGGATGGGGACACGCAGGGACGACCCAGGGGGTCGCCGCGGGACATCCGGGGGTCAACGCCAACGCCCTGACCGATGACGCGGTCGTGGATCCGGCGTCGGGCAACGCGGTGTTCAACGGGGTGCCGGTGGTGGTCGGACCGGCCGCGGCATAGGCCGTCGAACCGGGTGGGAGCAGAGAAACACCGTCCATCCTTCGCGGATGGACGGTGTTGTCGTCGCGTCTCGTGCGCCGTCGCGTCTCATGCGTCGTCGCGTCTCATGCGCCGTGCGTCGTCGCGCCGTGCGTCGTCGTGCGCTGTCGCGGGAGTCGTGCGCTGTCGCGGGAGTCGTGCGCTGTCGCGTGCGTCGGTGCGCGCCGTCGCGGGACTCAGTCCCCGGAGCCGTCCCGCTAGGCGGCGAGCCGGAAGCCCGTCGCCGTCTGCGGCTTCTCCGGCGGCACGCCTACGCGGACACGGGCTTACGGGCGACGGCGACGAGGTATCCCAGTTCCCGCACATAGGCCACCGGGCTGTTGAAGACCTTCAGGACCGGGATGACCTCCTCGCCGTACCGCGCCACCAGCTCGTCGAACCGCCTGTCCACGGTCGCGATCACCCGGCGGGCGGTCTGCTGCGTGTGCTCGCTGACATCCAGGAGCTCAATGAGCTCAAGGCCCGACTCCCGCACCAGCGCGCGGTACTCGTCCGCGTCGAGCACCGGGCCGGCGTGCATGGCCTCCATGTGCCGGCGCACCAGCTCGTCGTCGGCCTCGCTCATCGGCCCGGTCCGCAGGTGGTCCGTGACGATCAGCCGGCCTCCCGGGCGCAGCACGCGGAGGGCCTCGCGGAGGAGCCGCGCCCGGTCCATGTGCATGATCGCCTCGAAGACCCAGACGACGTCGAACGCGTCACGGGGATAGGGCAGGTCGATCGCGTCGGCGTACTCGAACCTCACGCGGTCCGCCAGGCCCTTCTCGACGGCCTTGCGGTTCGCCTCGTCGAGCTGCTCCTGGTTGTTCGAGACGCCGACGATCCTCACGTCCGCCACCTCGGCGACGCGGAAGGCCGGCGTGCCGATGCCGCAGCCGATGTCCAGCATCGTGGTGGCGTGCTCGAAGTTCGTCTTCTCGATGAGCAGCCGCGTGAGGCGGTCGGTCGCCTCGGGGATCGTGCTCTGGTCCTCCTCGGAGGGCCAGTACCCATGGTGGAAATCCTCGCCCCAGATATCGAGGAGGACCTGGTTGGTCAGTTCGTAGAACCTGTTGGTTTCCTCGGACGTCGGTGCCGCTTGACCACTCATGTCTCGTTCCTCCGTGTGTCCGGTGGTGATGCGCGTCCTCCGCCACGGTGCCGACGCCGCCCGCGCCCCGGCCCGTACGTCCCGCGTGGACCTCGTCGGGGAGCACGCGCGTCATCCGCGTGGGGATCGGGTGAATCCGTCACCGCGCCCGGGGTGCGTCGCGACCTCGGCCGGGGGCGCGTGTCGCCCGCGCGGGGAGTGCCTCAGGGGCGCGCCTCACCCGCCGATCGCGCCCCCTACCGACGGTCGCACCCACCGCCGGCGTGCGCATCTTCGCTCGTGCGAAGGCATGCCGCCCGCTCCGTCGGTGCCCACTTGTTCGCGGAAAGGGCGCGGCGACGAGAATTTCGCGTTCCGGGTAACAAAGAAGGCCGAATCAGGCTGCGATTTATTCCATGTCGTAAAGCGAGTAAACACCGCATCGGGCCGATCCGGCTGCGCAATCGAGAAGAAGGAGCGCCGAACGTCCTGCTGGTAGGAAGGGTTTACGCGGTGTCGGCCCATTCATTGTGTCGCGCTCGTGACCTGCATATCCCAAGTCGGAAAGGAGTTTCCATGGACGCGGGTACCGAAGCTGGTTCGGGGGTCCGAGCCGGACGACGGGAGTGGCTGGGGCTCACGGTACTGGCCCTGCCCACCTTCTTGCTGTCGATCGACCTCACCGTGCTCTACCTGGCCCTGCCACAGCTGACCGCGGAGCTCGCGCCGTCCAGCACCCAGCAGCTGTGGATCCTGGACATCTACGGGTTCCTCATCGCGGGCTTCCTGATCACGATGGGCAACCTGGGCGACCGCATCGGCCGCCGGCGCCTGCTCCTGATCGGCGCCGCGGCGTTCGGTGTCGCGTCGATGTTCGCGGCCTACTCCACCTCACCGGAGATGCTCATCGCCGCACGGGCGGTGATGGGGGTGGCCGGCGCCACGCTGATGCCGTCGACCCTCGCGCTGATCAGCAACATGTTCAAGGATCCCAAGCAGATGGGCACGGCCATCGGGATCTGGATGAGCTGCTTCATGGCCGGTGCCGCGGTCGGACCGCTCTTCGGAGGGGCACTGCTCACCTCCTTCTGGTGGGGTTCGGTGTTCCTGGTGAACGTGCCGATCATGCTGCTGCTGGTCGTCGTCGCGCCACGGCTGCTGCCGGAGTACCGCAACCCGGAGGCCGGTCGCCCGGACCTGGCCAGCGTCGCCCTGTCCCTCGTCGCCATCCTGGCGTCCATCTACGCGATCAAGGAGCTGCCGAAGGTCGGCCTGGAGCCGGTGCCGACGTTGCTCCTCGTCGTCGGCCTGGCCGTCGGCGTGGCCTTCGTGCTCCGCCAGCGCCGGCTCGCCGATCCGCTGCTGGACATGCGCCTCTTCGGCACCCGGGCCTTCAGCGTGTCGCTGTGCAGCATGCTGCTCGGCTTCATGGCGGTGTCCGCGATCGGGCTGTTCGTGGTGCAGTACCTGCAGACCATCGAGGGGCTGACCCCGCTGATGACCGGCCTGTGGGTGTTGCCCAACGCGGTGGCGATGATCGGCGGCACGATGCTGGCCCCCGTCGTCGCACGGCGGATCCGCCCGGCCTACCTCATCGCGGGCGGGCTGGTGATCTCGCTGGTCGGCCTCGTGCTGATGGCCAGGGTCACCGGCGGCGTCCCCCCGATGATCGCCGCCCACGCCCTGGTCGGGTTCGGGATGAGCCCGCTCATGGCGGTCGGCTACAACCTGGTCATCAGCTCGGCCCCGATGGAGAGGGCGGGGTCGGCGGCCTCCATGGCGGAGACCACCGGAGAGGTCGCGGGCGCGCTCGGCATCGCGGTGCTGGGGACGGTGGGCACCGCCGCCTACAGTGCCCAGATAGCCGGCTTCATTCCCCCGGGACTCCCCGCGGCCGCCGCGGAGACCGCCAGGGAAACCCTCGTCGGCGCGGTCACCGTCGCCGAACAGCTGCCCCAGTTCGCGGCCGCGCTCCTGAACCCGGCCCGTACGGCGTTCATCGAGGGCATGCACGTCACCGCGATCGTCAGCGCGGTCCTGATGGCGGTCGTCATCGTCTTCGTCCTGACCATGCTCCGGCACATCGGCCCGACCGACGCCGGGGAGGCCCCCGAGGCAGGGCAGGCCCCCGAGGCGGAGCAGGCCGGCGACGCTCCCGCCGAGGCGGGGAAGGAGGCGAGCGCGCCCGCGCCGAGCCAGTGAGCCCATCGCGCGATCGGACGACCGGCCCCGTGCCCGGTGAGGGAATCCCCTCACCGGGCACGGGGCTCATCCGTCGCGGCCGATCACCGTCGGCCGGTGTCGGAAGCCCGGAGGCGGTGGCGGTCCCCCCGGTGGACCCGCGCCGTCGGTTCGAGCGGCCGTCCCTCCTGGCCGAGGGTGAGCCGCTCGGCGACCAGCACCGGAGTCCCGATCTCGCTCGTGAACCTTGGGCTGCCGCGCCTCCACCGAGTGGCCCCCGCCCCGGGGAACCGCGCCGGATCGGCGCTTCAAAGGGTCGACACTTCGCAGGGTTGGCGCTGCGCGAGGTCGCGATTTCACAGAGGCAGCGCTTCGCAGGTCGACACTTCGCAGGGGCGCGGCTTCGCAAGGTCGGCACCTCGCAGGATCGCGTGGAGCGACGGGGCGGTGAGGCCAAGCGCGGGACAGAGCTCCGACGGCACCCGGTCGTGCTCCGGTACGACGACGAGGCCGTCGAGGAAACGCGGTCGCCGCATCTCGAACAGCGCGGCGACCGGACCGACGCGCAGCCGTGTCCCGTGACACCTCGTATCGCTCGGCCGGACCCCGCTCCGACGGCAGCCGGCCCCCGCCCTGGCACCGCGGGCCGAGATGTCGTCCCGGAGCTGTGCGACGACCTGAACGCCGAACCGGGGTGGCACGATGTTCCTTGGTGTTCCTTGGCGTCAACGGCGGTACCAAAACCGCCTTCTGCCTGGTCGACCGGGACGTGAGTACAGCGGGGCGGGCGCGGACCGCCGGCAACCACTACTTCTCGGAGGTCACGGAAGGCATCGGCATCGTCGAGCGAACCCTCGGACAGCGCGTCGACCTGGCCTGCGCGGACGCAGGCATCCCCCTTCCGGGCATCGCGAACGCCGACATCACGGACGCGGGCATCACGGACGCGGGCATCGCGGCGGCCGGGCTGGGCGACGGATGCGCCGCCGTTCCACGTCCGGCCTGTCACCCGGCGCCGGACCGGGCAGCGGGCCAGGCACCAGGCCGGACACCGGACCGGGCGGCGGACCGGGCGGCGGGCGGCGGGCGGCGGGCGGCGGGCGGCAAAACCAAAACGGCGCCGTCTCGGTGGAGACGACGCCGCACGTTCGGCGAGCGCCGAGCGGGCACGGGCAGGACCGCCTCGCCCGCTCGACAGCCGGAGCCTTCGCTAGGCCTTCGCGAGGTACTCCTCAAGCGCGTCGAACCAGCCGTTCCATCCGGCCTTGACCTCCTCGACCTGGTCTTCGGGGAGGTACGACTTCTGGATGAACGTCATCTCGGTTCTGTCGCCCACGGCGGTGAACTCGACGCTGAGCGACTCCTCGCTCGCGTCCGCCGCCTGCTTCGCCTCGAAGTCCGAGTCGTTGGAGAGGGAGAACACCAGCCGCTCGTACTTCTCCACCTCGAAGTAGTACCCGTGGAACGGCATCTCGTCGCCCTCGTACTCGATGGGGGCACTCCACCGTCCGCCCGGGCGGACGTCCATCTTCACCTCCATGGAATCGGGGGTGCCCCACCACTGGCGGTAGCGCTCGGGCTCGGTCCAGGCCTCGTACACCTTCTCGCGGGGAGCGTCGAACGTGCGGGTGACCCTGATCTCGGGGGGAGTCGATGACTCGGTCATCGCACCGTCCTTTCTGAATTTCTCATCGCCGAAGCCGGAATTTCGATTTCAGAACATGCCGGCACTGAGCCTGCATATCCATTCCAACCCTAGTGACCACGCCTGGAGCCCGCTTCTTCTCGTTTGCCCTTGTCGGGCTTTTGCGCGAAGCGTTCAGCGTGGTGACCGTGGAGTACTGGACGACCGTGCGGCAGGCGACGCCAGGGCCGAGCTCGCGCACCGGCGACCGGACGGTCTTTTTCGCGGCACCCGCTTTTCCCGCGATCCCTATCCGCGGCGCCCCATCCCGGCCATTTCCCCGGGGGGCAGCTTGAGCGGCTGCCCGGAGGTCTTCTCGATCCACCACTGGACGATGAACAGGTTGATTATCCAGCCGCCCCAGCTGACCCCCTCCAGGATGTAGTTGAAGTCGATCTGCGCGACCCAGGGGGACCACCAGATCCAGCCCATCCCGATGAAGAACCCCCAGACGGGCGTACCCCACAGGATCGCGAAGCTGTAGATCATCCAGCGCCGGTGCTCGGCGTACCGGCGTTGACGCAGCTTGACCCACCCGATCAGCGCCGTGGCCGTCCACAGGATGGCCGCCACGGCGCCGCCGACCTTGCCAGCCGGGATGGACACGGGAAGCATGAGGAGGACGAAGATCGAGGTCGGTATCGCCCCGACGAACACGTAGAGCCTGCCGGACCACCGGTGAAAGGCCGGGTAGCGCCTTCGAAGCCACGGCCAGAGCTGCAGGACGACCGTCACCAGCGACAACGTACCGGCCGCGACATGTCCCACGAGCAGCCAGTACTGCGTCACCGACTCCAGGGGGCGCTGCGCCTGGTTCGGGTCGAGAGCGGAGTACTTCGGGAGCTGGAAGATGAGAAACACAACGGCGAAGGCCACCGTTGGCACAAGCAGGTAATTGCTGAGCTGCCGTCTCGGCCGGTTGCCCGGCGCGGGAGTTTCCGCGCCGGGTTCCACCGGCTCACCGGCCCGGCGATCCGGAGCGCCGAGATCCGTCTCCGTCATGTCTGACCTCCTGCTCGAATGCACAGAACATTGTTGAATCCTCCCCCGGCGGGATTCAGTGCCACCCCAGCGTCTTATCCGAATCGCCTTCGCCGCATCTTTTGAAATGCGCGAATGAATTCCGTCCCGGTCACTCCCGCCACTCGTTTCCCAGGCGGCCTCCGCACGCGCCGCGGCGCCTGGCGGTGACCCGCCGGGTACGGCTGTGTCCGAGGGTGTCCGGAGGTGCCCGCCGAACGCGCGCCGGTGTCCCGTCTCAGGAGGGCTTGACGCCGATGAAGAGACCCGGGCCGCCCTGGCCGGTCTCGACGAACTCCACGGAGGCGACGCCCGCCTCGGCGACGGCCGTCTCGTACTCCTGCCGGGTGAACATCGTCAGCAGGTGGAGATCGGCGAAGTGCTGGATGCCGCTTTCGGAATCGGCCACCACGAAGTGCGCGTCCATCCGGAAGACCCGGCCCTCCAGCACCGTGTGGGAGACCCGGGCGATGGTCTGCCCGTTGATCGTGACGACGTCACTGGTGACGCGCCCGGCCTGCACCTTCTCCGGGAGGTACCAGGGCTCGATGACGATGACCCCGCCCGGGTTGAGATGCCGGCCGAAACAGCGCATCGCCGTGTTCAGCTGCTCGGCGTCGTCCAGATAGGCGATCGAGCTGAACAGGCAGGTGATCGCGTCGAACCGCCGGTCGAGGCGGAAGTCCTGCATGTCGCCCCGGTGCAGCGGCACCCCGGGCAGCCTCTTCCCGGCGACCCGGAGCATGTCCTCGGACAGGTCCATGCCCTCCACGTGCTCGAACGCCTCCGCGAAGTAGCCGAGGTTCCTCCCGGTGCCACAGGCCACGTCCAGCAGCGAGGACGCGGAGGCGTTGCGCTCCTTGACGTGCTTGGCCAGCATCCGGGAGCGTGATGCCTCCTCGGCCTCGTACGGCCTGTCGCGCCCCTCGTAGAAGGCGTCGTACACCTCGGCGTGAGAGTAGACCGGCGAGAGCCCGTCCATGATCAGAAACCCTCCGCTTCGGGGCGGAACCGCTGCTCTTCGGTCATGATTTCCTCCGTGTGGTCGCGGGTGAGAGTGGCGTCGGCCGTCGCCGGCCGCTCGGGGAACACCGTCCGGGGGTCCATCGCCCAGCTTGTTCTCGCGCCGACGGCGGCGCATCTCCCAACATGCGCATGAGCCGCCCGCCGCGGCGTTCCGGGGTCAACGACGCGAGGCGCGGTGTTCGGCGGTCAGCCTCTCCAGCGTCGGCACGAGATCGTTCGGGCTCGGCATCGCCCTCACCTCGGTGCGCAGCCGGGCGGCGTTCCTCGCGTACGACGGATCCTCCAGGACCCGCTTGAGGCTGTCGCGCAGCACGTCGGCGGTGAAGGTGCTGGCATTGCCCGCGTATATCCCGGCACCGCGGCCCTCCAGCCCGTCCGCGATGGTCACCGGAGCCCACCATTTCTCGGTCTTGAAATCGCCGGGCACGATGACCTGCGGGACGGCGTGTTCGAGCGCCGACGCGAAGCTCCCGGCGCCGCCCTCGTGGACGATCGCCGAGCACTTGGGCAGCAGTTCGGTGAACGGTACGAAGTCGACGGCACGGACGTTGTCCGGGAGCGTCACCGACCCGAGTTGGTCGGCGTTGAGGGTCGCGATCACCTCGACGTCGAGGTCGGCCACCGCCTCGAGAAGATCACGGGACGACGACCCGCCGGCGAGGGTGACGTCCCGGTGCGAGATGCCCTGCGAGATGCAGACGCGCCTGCGGGCGGGCTCCTCGTACACCCATCTCGGCGTCGTCGAGGGACCGTTGAACGGCACGTTGCGCATCGGCAGGTAGTGCACGCCATCCGGCTGCCAGATCCACGGCGGCGTGGCGGAGATGGTCCACTGCCCGAGCGCCGTCGTCTCGTCGAAGTCGTGGCCGTACCGCTCCAGGATCGGCTGCAGCCAGTCCCGCACCGGGTCACCCGCGGAGTCGAACCGGGCCCGGCAGGCCGCGCGCAGCTGCGCCATCCTGTCCACGGCGAGCGACAGCCGGGCGTGCGCCGCGCCGACGACCTGGGCCGCCACCGCGCCGGGGAAGGCGCTGATGTCCGTGATCACCAGGTCGGGGCGCCACACGCGGGCGAAGTCCACCAGTTCGTCGAACGTGGCGTCGGAGAAGAACGTCGAGCTTATGCCCGCGATGACGTCTTCCAGCTCGACGTGCGGATCGCCCCAGCCGTAGTCGCTCTGCGCCGACTTCCCGGTGCGCTGCCCCCTCGGGTCGCACGGCCCCGGCGACTCGTCGGCCGACGCCGGCCGCCCCATCTTCATCGGCCACTCGATCGGTACCTGCGCCATCCTCTCCTTTAGGGAGATCCTGTCGCCGACCGACACGCCGGACAACCCGATCTGCGCGATGTCGTCGGTGATGTCTGGCGATCCGGCGACACACACCTCGTGCCCGGCGCTGCGCAGCGCCCACGCCAGCGGCACCAGTCCGTACAGGTGTGCTCTGAAGGGGAGGGTCGCGAACAGGATCCGCATCGGAGTTCTCCGTTTCGATGGTCGGTGATGGCGGCCGTGCCGGGCGACGTGCCCGTCGCCGCGACGCGCACGGGACGGAACGGTTCAGTCCAGCGCATAAGCGATCTCGGTCAGGTGCCGCCCGTAGTTCGAGTGCCGCATGCCGGCGCCGAGCCGGTAGCAGGCCTCGGCGTCGATGAAGCCCATCCGCAGGGCGATCTCCTCGAGGCAGGCCACCCGCTCGCCCCGGTATTTCTCGATGAACCGCACGTACTGGCCGGCGGCCAGCAGGGAGTCGTGGGTGCCGCAGTCGAACCAGGTGTGGTCACGGCTCAGCCCGATCAGTTTCGCCCGGCCCCGTCGGAGGTATTCGAGGTTGACGTCGGTGATCTCCAGTTCGCCGCGGGGCGAGGGGGCGAGCCCCCGGGCGATCTCGACGACCTCGTTGTCGTAGAGGTACAGGCCGGTGATCGCGGTGTTGGAGCGCGGGCGCGGCGGCTTCTCCTCGATGGAGACCAGCCTGCCCGCGCGGTCGACCTCGCCGATGCCGTACCGGTCCGGGTCGGGCACGGGGTAGCCGAACAGGGTGCAGCCGTCGAGCGACTCCCCGGCCTCGCGCAGCAGCTCGGCGAACCCGGAGCCGTGGAAGACGTTGTCGCCGAGGATCAGCGCCGAGCTGTCGTCGCCGATGTGGTCGGCACCGATCAGGAACGCCTCGGCGATGCCGCGCGGTTCCTGCTGCACCGCGTAGGACAGGTTCAGGCCGAGTCTCGACCCGTCACCGAGCAAGCTCCGCATGACCGGCACGGTGGACGGCGTGGAGATGATCAGAATGTCCCGGACGCCGGCCAGCATCAGCACGGAGAGCGGGTAGTAGGCCATCGGCTTGTTGTAGACGGCGAGCAGTTGCTTGGACGTCACCGAGGTCAGCGGGAACAGTCGAGTACCGTTGCCGCCGGCGAGAACGATTCCCTTCATCATCCGGCCCGTTCCTTCGATTCGTGGGTCATCGGTGCGCGGCTCGCGACCGTTCGCGGGTCACCTGTGCGCGGCTCGCAGCCGTTCGCAAATCACCGGCGCGCGGTTCGTGACCGTTCGCGGATCACCGGCGCGCGGTTCGCAGCCGTTCGTGAGTCGCCGGCGCGGCTCGCGACCGTTCGCGGGCCACCTGTACGCGGGTCACCGGCGCACGACTCGCGACCGGGCGGCCACAAGCGCCTCACCGGGACTTCGTGGCGGCCTCCGCCTGCTCGAGGAGGACGTACGGATCCTCCATCTCGTACCAGCCGAGGCCCGGCGAGCAGCGGTCGTAGCCGAGCAGCCGCCGCACCTCCTCCGGATAGGCCAGCACCGCCTCCGTGGGCACGGCGAGATACTGGTTCTCCTCCTGGCGCAGGTTGCCCAGGTCCAGTGCGATGGTCAGGCCGGTGCGCGGGGTGTCGGCGGCGTTGTGGCCGCCGCCGTGGTAGACCCCGCCCAGCCAGATGAGGCCGGAGCCCGCGGGCATCTCCGTGGGCAGGGCCTCCTCCGCGCGCGGGGCACGCTCGTCGTCCCAGTGGTGGCTGCCGGGAATGACCATGGTCCCGCCGTTCGCCGCGGTGAACTCGCTCATGGCCAGCATCAGCTGGACCCGGCTGGTCGGGCCGGGATGGCGGCGCAGGTGCAGCGCGTCGTCGCGGTGGAGCGGCTGCCTGCCCTGGCCGGGATGGATCTGGATCAGCTGGGTGCCGCTGATCTGGATGCTCGGGACCATCTCCACCCTGGCCCTCCCTATCCACATGTGCGTCGGCTGCTGCATGATCCTGCGAGCCGCGCCCAGGTAGAGGGGATGCGTCACCACCGGCGTCAGCCGGGTGGTCCTGGCGAACAGCGAGGAGACGCGCCTGGTCCGCTTGCCGTTGTACCAGTCCCCGCTGAAGTCGTGGCCGTCCAGGGCGGGGCCGAGGTCGTCCCACAGCCGCGCGAGCGTCTCGTCGTTCACGAGCTCCTCGACGATCACGGCTCCGTCGCGCGTCAGGATGTCGACGACGTCGTCCAGGCCGGCGTCGGGCCTCACCCGGGTCAGGCCGGCCGTCCCCGCCCCGCTCAAAGCTGTGCCACGTTGGCTCGTGCCGCGACCGTACGGACGAACTCGGCCATGGTCGGGTCGTCCTCGAAGATGTCACCGACCTCGATCCACACGCCGAGTTCGTCCTCCACGCGTGCGACGATCCTGGCGGCGCCCACCGACTCGCCGCCCAGCTCGAAGAAGGGGGCGCCCTCCTGTCCCTCCGGCACGCCCAGCACCCCCGTCCAGATCTCCTCGATCTTCTTCTGGATCTCGGGGAAGCTCAGATGTTCCGGGAATCCGAGGCTCATGTCCGGTGTCCTCCTGTTTCCTTCCTGGGTGATCGGGGTCGAGCGAGAGCGCTCCGTTCACGCGGCTCGATCCCGTGAGGGCTCGTCAGCGCGGCTCGGGCCCCTTGCGGGGTCGCCGCCTGAGGATTCACGCGGTCCTCCTGAGAGGCCGTCGGCGCGACTCCATCCCCTGGGGGACTCGTCAGCGCAGCTCGATCCCCTTGAGGAACCGCCCGCGCGACAGCGCGTCCGAGATCGCCGCGATGTCGTCGGCCATGTACCGGTCGTGGTGCAGCGGCGGAACCAGCTCGCGCACCGTGTCGTAGGTGGTCCTGCCCGCCGGGCTGAGCCCGTCGTACCTGTCGGACAGGTCGACCGCCTGCGCGGCGGAGAGGAACTCCACCGCCAGGATGTCGTAGTTGTTCCGCAGCACGCGGCGGGCGTTGCGGGCCGCGATCAGGCCCATGCTGACCACGTCCTGGTTGTCGCCGTTGGACGGCACGCTCTGCGTGCTCGCCGGGCCGATGGTCCGGTTCTCGGCCACCAGCGCGGTCGCCGGGTACTGCGCGCCGGCGAAGCCGCTGTTGAGGCCGGGCTCGTCGGCGACGAGGAACTCCGCCAGGCCGCTGAGGTGCCGGTTGAGCAGGCGGTTGGTACGTCGCTCGGAGAAGACGCCGAGCTGGGTCAGCGCGATGGTCACCGAGTCCATGGCGAAGGCGACCGGCTGGCCGTGGAAGTTGGCGCCGTGGAAGACCTCCTTGCCCTCGAAGAAGAGCGGGTTGTCGTTGGCGGAGTTCAGCTCCGTCTCCAGCGTCTGCCGCGCGTTGTACAGCACGTCCCGGACCGCGCCCACGACCTGGGGGATGGCTCGCAGCGTGTAGGCCTTCTGCATGTAGACACCGGTGCGGGAGACCCCGCCGTTGGTCTTCTGGGCCTGTGCCTGCTTGCGCAGCTCGGCGTGCTCGACGGACAGGCCGCTGCCGGTGAGCAGCGCGCGCATGTTGGCGGCCGTGTCGATCTGCCCCCGGTGCGGTCGCGCGATGTCATGCCCCTCGGCCAGGAACGGGCTGGTCGAGCCGCGCATGGTCTCCACGACCAGCGCGGTCACCAGCTCCGCCTGCCGTACCTGGTCCAGGGCGCGGCCGACCACGAGGGAGCCCAGGCCGGTCATCCCGGAGGTTCCGTTGATCAGCGACAGGCCCTCCTTGAACCGGAGCTCCAGCGGCTCGATGCCCATCTCCCTGAGCACCCGGCCGGTCGGCACCGGCCGGCCGTCCCGCAGCACGTAGCCCTCGCCGATCACGGTGACGGCGATGTGCGCGAGCGTCGCCAGGTCACCGCTGGCGCCGAGCGAGCCGATCTCGGGGATGGCCGGTGTGATCCCCAGGTTGAGGTAGAGCGCCAGGCGTTCCAGCAGTTCGGGGCGGACCGCCGAGTAGCCCTTGGCCAGGGCGTTCAGCCGGGCGGCGAGGATCGCCCTGGCCTCGTCCACGCCGAACAGCGGGCCGACGCCGGCGGCGTGGCTGCGGACCAGGTTGGTCTGCAGCTCCACCTCCTTCGAGACGTCCACCATCATGTAGATCATCTCGCCGTAGCCCGTGGTCACGCCGTAGACGGGGATGCCCTGCCGCACCGTCTCCTCGAAGAGCGTCCTGCTGGCGGCGGCCTTGGCGAGCGCCGACGGCGCCACCACGCAGGGGGCCTCCTCGGCGACCCGCTGGACCCCGGCGATGTCCAAGGTCTCGCCGTCGAAGTCGACTGTCCGTTCAGTTTCGAGCAGGGTCACCGTTCTTTTCCAATCGTGAGCGGTCCACCTTGCCACCGGCGTTGCGCGGCAGCTCCTTGAAGATCTTGAAAACCAGCGGCGGCATGGCGTCGCCGAAGGTCCGGCGCACCGCGCCCCGCCAGGCGGCCCGCGCCGCCCCCGGATCGCGCGGCACGATGTAGGCCACCAGCCGGGTCACCAGCCCGTCGGCGTCGACCTCGGCGCGCACGGCGCACTCGGCCACCGAGCCCTGAGCCGCCAGGGTCTCCTCCAGGTCGGCCAGCTCCAGGCGGCTGCCGTTGAACTTGACCTGGGAGTCCCCGCGCCCGCGAAACTCCAGCACCCCGTCCTCCCGCCACCGGCCGCGGTCGCCGGTCCGATAGGTCGGAAGCGGCAGGCCGGCCAGCGGCCGGAAGGCGGAGCGCTCCTTCGCCGACGCCCCCACGTAGCCGGGCGTGACGTGCCGACCGAGGATGACGATCTCCCCGGTGACACCCGCCGGGCAGGGACCGTCGTCCCCGTCCACCACCAGCACCCGCCGTCCGGGGACGGGCCCGCCGACCGGCACCGCCCCCCGCACCGGTCCGTCCACCTCGAACCAGGTGGCCAGGATCGACTCGGTCGGGCCGTAGAGGTTGACCAGGCGTACGGCGGGCAGGAGCGCGCGCAGGTCGCCCGCGAGTTCCCCGGTCAGCGGCTCCCCCGCCAGCAGCAGGTGGCCGAGGTCGGGGAGTTCCCGCAGGACGTGGCGGCAGGTGCGGGCGAAGCTGGGGACCGTCTGGAAGTGGGTGATCCGCTCGGCCGCGAGCCAGTCGACGATCCGCTCCGGGTTGGTCCTGATCCGTTCCGGCACCGGGCAGAGGGTCGCCCCCGCCGTGAGGGCGGCGAAGATCTCCATGAGGTTCGCGTCGTATCCGGGCATCGCCCACTGCGCCACCCGGGACCCGGGGCCGATGCCGAACTCCCCGGCGAACCAGGTGACGAACTGGGAGAGGGTCCCGTGGGTGTGCGGGATGCCCTTGGGCCTACCGGTCGTGCCCGAGGTGTAGGCGACATAGGCACGGTCGGCCGGGTCGCGCCCGGCCGGCACCGCCGAAGCGTCGGTCACGTGGGCCGGGTCGCGCCCGGCCGACGCGGACGGAGCCCCGGCCGGACGAGCCTGGTCGCGCCCGATCGGCGCCGCCGAAGCCCCGGCCGGACGAGCCTGGTCCCGCCCGGCCGGTGCCGCCGAAGCCTTGGCCGGATGAGCCTGGTCGCGCCCGGCCGGTGCCGCGGGAGCCCCGGCCAGGCGGGCCGGGTCGACGACCTCGCCGCCCAGCTCGTCCCGGAACCACCGGGCCAGCGCGTCGTCGGCTCCCACCAGGGCGGCGGGCCCGAGCTCGCCGAGCATAGCCCTGCCCCGGTCACCCACGTCGCCCGCGCCCAGGCAGACCACGTACGCGCCGGCCCTCAGCGCCCCGAGCACCGCGACGACCTGTCCCGCCCCCCGCGGCATTCGCACCGCCACCGGCCTGCCCTCCACCGCGCGCAACGCGTGGGCGACCGCGGCCGACCGGGTGCCGAGCTCGCGGTACGAGAGGCGGGTGCCGCCCTCGTCCACCGCGACCGCCTCCGGCCGTTCCCTGGCGTGCGGTTCCACCAATTCTTGGACTGGCCTGCTCACGTGCGATCCTCTCCGGAAAGCGGGGTCGGCGACCGAATGTCTTTTCGCGTTTTCCCGAACCGCGATCGCGCTTATCGTCCGGCTCCGGCGCCCGGTGGCGCATCTCTGGAAATGCTGTGCCGAATTCCCGGAAAAGCGGCGCAACAAAAGAGACACCCTCCGGTCTTTTTCACGCGGCGAGGTCACAGCGGCGGAAGTCACGCCGGTGAAAGTCACAGCGGTGAAAGTCACGCCGGTGAAAGTCACGGCGGCGGAGTCACGAAGGTGCCGTCGCGCGCGGCTCAGCCTTCCCGTTCGGCCGTGACGAGGACGAAGGTGCCCGGCCCGGACATGTGCCGGACCCTCATGCCCGCCTCGGCCAGCCAGCCGCGGATCTCCTCGCGCTCGAAGAGCAGCATCCCCTCGGGGCGGCTGGGGAAGAAGTGGGAGGCCTGGAAGTGCCGGGCGACGGGGTCGGGGTCGAAGAGGTAGGTCATCATCGTGAGGATCCCGCCGGGACGCAGGACGCGGCCCACCTCCGCGATCGCCTTCGCGGCGTCGTCGGGGAAGGCCTGCAGGGCGTTCCAGCAGTTCACCGCGCCCATCGAGGCGTCCTCGAAGGGCAGCCGCAGCGCGCTTGCCCGGACCGCGGGCACCTCGGGCAGCCTGCCGCGCAACACGGTCAGCATCGGCAGCCCCATGTCCAGCGCGATCAGCCGGTCGGCGCCGACCACCCCGGCCACCACCGCGGTCCACCTGCCCGCGCCCGCGGCCAGGTCGAGCACCGGCCCCTCCGTACCGGACAGGTGCCTGGCGATGTGGTCGTCCTCGTCCTCCGGCGTCATCGCGTCGCCCCAGTTCGCGCCGGCGATCCGCAGGAAGGCCGGGCGGAGCACGGCCTCGTAGTACAGGCCCATGCTGGGCATCTCCGACAGCTTCTGGAGCAGATCCGCCGTCGCCTCGTCCGACGCGGCCTCCGCGCCGAAGGTGGTGTCCTTGACGCCCGCCGAGAGGTCGAGGATGCCCCGCGCGACGGGATAGGTCACGGAGCAGGCATCGCATCGGGCCTGGCCGGCCCGGAACGTCAGGCCGCCGTGACAGGCCGGGCAGAGCAGCAGGTCCGCGTGCCGGGTGAAGGCCTCCAGGTCCAGCTCGGGGGCGGCGGGCGGGTCGTAGGAGCCGGGTTCCGGCGGGAGCGGGGCCGGCATGCCGTGCCGGACGGCCCAGTACGCCTTGGCCCCCGAGTACCCGAGGATGGTCCGGGTGTCGTTCTCCCAGTTCGTGATGATCTGCCGGGTGGTGAGGCCCTTGATCCGCTCCCTGTCGTACCGGAGCTCCTCCTCGGTCAGCTTCCACACCGACGGCGACGGCCACACCCGGCCCAGGCCGGGATCCCTCGGATCCAGGTCCCGCAGGTTCCGGTCGAGCCTGCTCAGGTCGTCCTCGTCCAGGCCGAGCGGCTCGACGGCGGCCATGATCCGGTCACGGTCGTCGGGGAAGTGCGAGAGCAGGTAGAGCAGGGCGAGCGTGCGCGGCCGCCGCTCGCCGCCCTCGGCCAGCAGGTCCAGATAGAGGTCCAGGCCTCGCCGTACGGCGGAGGAAAGCGGGTCGCCGACGACGGGATACTCGGACTCGGCGAGCAGCCCCAGCAGGATGGCCAGATAGCCCTGCCTGTCCTCGTCGGCGTGCCCCATCGCCGCCACGAGCTCGGGCACCGCGGGCAGGGCCAGGTCGGTGGCGACGCCCTCGTGCCACAGCTCGCCCACCAGCCGCCGGTACCTCTCCTCGACCAGGCCGGGCGGCGCCGTGACGAACTCCACGACCAGCCCGGCGTCACTGGTGCGCGCGGTGGAAACGCTCATGTCATGGATTCCTCTCGGGAAACGTCCAGGTGCCTCATCCTCACATCCACGTTTTTCCGCGGCATCTTTCTGCGTGCGTATCAGTCAGCAAGCGGGGAGTTGCGGCGGCGCCGATTCCGGGAACTAATTCAGGACCGTGGAAAGTATTGGCGCGGCGAATATCGGCACGCATTACGACGAGCGTTCTCCGATCGCGGACGAACTGCGCGGCGGCCAGGTGCACATGTGGTACTGGTACGACGAGCAGGACGAGGCGACGCTGAAGGAGGCCGTCCACCGGATCACCCGGAAGGTCACCGACACGCTCGGGCTCCGCTCCGGCGAGCGGCTGCTGGACGCGGGCTGCGGCCCCGGCGAGACCGGGGTCTTCCTCGCCAGGCGGTACGGCGCGCGGGTCACCGGGATCACCCTCAGCGCCTACGAGATCGAGCGGGCCAACGAGCGGGCCGCGTCGAACGGCATGGAAGAGCTCGCGCGATTCCAGTACGGCGACTACATGGAGCTCCCGTTCCCCGACGGCTCCTTCGACGCCGTGCTGGCGCTGGAGTCGCTGCAGAACGCCCCCGATCCCGTCCGGGTCTTCGCCGAGTTCTTCCGGGTGCTCCGCCCCGGCGGCCGGATCGCCTTCTCCGACTTCAGCCTGGAGTCCGCGGCCGAACCGAGGCGGCTGGCCACCTTCATGTCCGCGCTGAAGCTGCCGCGACTGCCCACGCTGCGGGAGTGGCTGGAGTACGCCGGGGACGCCGGGTTCGAGGTCGAGGAGTACACCCAGTGCGGCCCGCGGGTGTTCGGGCGCAGGTCGAAGTACGTCAAGGCCGCGATGAGCCGGAGACAGGAGCTCCTGGCCAAGTTCGGCGAGGAGGCGCTCGGCGAGTTCGCCAGCAGGCACCTCGGCTTCTTCGCCCCCCGCCGGGACCAGGTCGGCTACGTGATCGTCGCCGCGCGCAAACCGCGCGGCTGAGCGGGCGTGTCCCCGGCCGTCCCCGACCGTCCCGTGCGTAAGCCTCCGCAGGTGAGCGGGCGCGTCCCCGGCCGTCCCGCGCGTAAGCCCCGCAGGTGAGCGGGCGCGTCCCTGGTCCTCCCGCGCGTGAGCCGTGCGGGGGAGTCACACGGGGAGCCATTCGCGTAAGCCACGCGGCTGAGCGGGCGTGTCCCCGGCCGTTCGGGATCTCAGCCGGCCGCGGGCGGGATGTTCTGGTTGAGGCGGAACAGGTTCTCCGGGTCGTACCTCGCCTTGATCCGCGCCAGCCGCTCGTAGGCGCCGCCGGGGTAGGCCGCCCTGATCCTCTCCTCGCCCTCGTTGAGCATGAAGTTCACGTAGACACCCGGGTCGTCCTGCCTGAGCGAGGCGGCGAAGGCGGCGACCCAGGCGGCGTGCTCACCGGCTTCCGCGGGGTCCGCGTGCACGGCGGTCAGGTTGACCATGACGCGGCTCCCGCGATGGGCGAACGCGGTGGCCGTGACGGGCACCCGCGCCATGGCCCCGCCCAGCACGCGCAGCTGTGTCACGGTCATCGCCGCGGTGGAGGACTTCGTGCGCTCCAGGATGTTCCCGGCCACTGCGAGGTCGACGCGGTCGACGAACATGTTGGCGGTCGCGGCCATGGAGCGCGTGCCGGAGCCCCCCGGCGGATACATGCCCGGGTACGGCACGGCCCGGACCAGGTCGGCGAGCGGCCCGGCGATCGCCCGGAACGGCGCGAGGGCCCGCTCACCGGCCTCCGCCGGACCCGCGTAGCACATCGTGGCCATGATGACGGGCCTGCCGTGGTGCTCCTCGGGGACGAACGGCACGGGCGGCGAGGGCATGACGTTCGCGACGGTCGACAGCTCCTCCGGCGCCGCCTCGGCCTCGGCGACGAAGGAGACGATCGCCTCGGGCGTCGCCGGCAGGACGAGCAGGCCGCCGTAGACGCCGTCCAGCTCGTGCAGGCGGAACCTGAGGCGGGTGGCGACGCCGAAGTTGCCGCCGCCGCCGCGGATGGCCCAGAACAGGTCGGGGTGACGGTCCTCGTCGACGTGCAGGATCGCGCCGTCGGCGGTGACGATCTCGGCGGCCAGCAGGTCGTCGACGGTGAGCCCGTGCTTGCGCACGAGATAGCCGATGCCTCCGCCGAGGGTGATGCCGCCGATGCCCACGGAGGCCGTGTCGCCGAACCCGGTGACCAGGCCGTGGGCCGCAGTCGCGGTGGCGTGCTCACCGGCCCTCATACCGGTCTCCACCCAGGCCGTCCGGCCCTCGACGTCGATCTCCAGGTTCTTCATGCCGGCCAGGTCCAGGCAGATGCCGCCGTTGGAGACGCCGTGGCCGACAGCGCTGTGCCCGCCGCTGCGGATCGAGAGCTCCAGCCCGGTCTCCCTGGCGAGCGTGACGACCCGCGCGACCTGCGTCGCGTCGCCGGGCCTGATGACGACCGCCGGCCGGTGATCGACGCCACCGGCGTGGACGGCGCGCGCCGCGTCGTACCCGGGGTCGCCGGGCAGGATGATCCGGCCATGAAGGCCGGGGTCGAGCCGGTCGATCGCGGCGGGCACGCGGTCGATGAACGTCGTCACGAGACTGACTCCTTTTCGGCGGGAGGCGTGGGAACGACTCGAATGACCCGATGCGGCGGGAGGCGTGGGCACGACTCGAACGACCCCATGCGGCGAAAGGCGTGAGCACGACTCGAACGACCCGGCACGGCCGGTGACCCCGCCGCCGCGGGCACGAACGTCCCCGTGAAGCTCGCGGATCGGGGCGGGACGGGCCCCGTCGTCCCCGCCGGCTGTGACAAGCGTGCCCGCGCGGGAGCGTCCCCGACATCTCCGGATGTGCTCTTCATTGAGCAACCTAAGAGATGCGATTTTTCTGGGCAGCTGAAAAATTGGCCTTTTCAGCAGTTCCCTCTATCGCGAGCCCGGTCGTGGCAGTTTGCGGCCGGGCTGACAAGTTTTTCCGGAAAGGATCGCGCCGTGCCCGAGGCGAGGGTCGTCACCGACGTCCTGTTCTCCGAGTACACGTCTCCCGGATTCCCGGACCCCACCGAGAACCGGGCCGTGGAACTCGGTGACCGCTGAGCGCACGCGGCGAACGGCGAGCCGGGGGGACGATGACGGGGCATCCGGCCGTTCTGGCACCAGCCGACCAGCGCGGCGAACGTGGTGATCCAGTGACGAGGCCGAACCTGCGACGCGGGCCGGGGACGGTGGCGGCCTCGGGCGTCGCCCTCCGTGACCACGGGGACGCCGGTACGGCCGGCCTTCCACAGGGAGAAGGCAACCCCATCCAGGCCACAGCCACTCTGACCACCACGAAGGATTGATCATGGCTGAACCCAGCGCGGAGATCGGGATCATCGGAGGCAGCGGGTTCTACTCGCTCATCGACGGCGCTCGGGAGGTCACGCTCTCCACACCGTACGGCGATCCGTCCGACCCGATCGTCCTTGCCGAGATCGCCGGCCGGAAAGTCGCCTTCATCCCGCGGCACGGCCGCGATCACCGCCATCCGCCGCACCGGATCAACTATCGGGCGAACCTGTGGGCGCTGCGTTCCATCGGGGTCCGGCAGGTCCTCGCACCCTGCGCCGTCGGGTCGCTCCGGCCCGAGCTGGGGCCCGGCATGGTGGTCGTGCCCGATCAGCTGGTGGACAGGACCAGCGGGCGCGCGCAGACCTACTTCGACGTCTCCGCCGTCCATGTTCCCTTCGCCGACCCCTACTGCCAGGTCGGGCGGGACGTCGTGCTCCGGGGAGCCGCCGAGGCGAGGGAGGACTGCGTCGACGGCGGAACCATGGTGGTGATCGAGGGGCCGCGCTTCTCCACCCGCGCCGAGTCCCAGTGGTACGCCGCGCAGGGCTGGGCGCTCATCAACATGACCGGGTATCCGGAGGCGGCGCTCGCACGCGAGCTGGCGATGTGTTACGTCCCCATCGCGCTCGTCACCGACCTGGACGCGGGTCTGGGCGTCGGGTCGGGCGTGCGGCAGGACGAGGTCTTCCAGATCTTCAACGCGAACCTCCCCCGCCTGCGCGCGCTCGTGCTGTCGGCGGTCTCCCTGCTTCCGGCCGAACGCACCTGCGAGTGCACGAGGGCCCTCGACGGCATCGACCTCCCCATCGAGATTCCCGGGTACGGCGCCCGGGTCTCCTCGACGCCGTCGAACGGGACCGATCCATCCTCGTCCTGAACACCCGTGCGGCCTGGGGGGTGGGACGAGGCTCAATCCCGGCCCGCCAGGTCCTGACCGCTGAACAGGCCGTTCCTGAGCTGCCGCAGCTCGTCGAAGGAGGCCAGGTCGGGCACCCGCCAGCCGTCCAGGTCGTACTCGGCCAGGCACTCGTCCACGAACCTCTTGTAGCCGTCGACCTGCCCGCCGGCCAGCTGCGCGGACAGCAGCTCGACCCGGGTGCTCTCGTGGTTGCCCGCGTAGTTGCGCTCGTACAGCTCGTGCCGTCCGCCGAACTCCGTGCCCACGCAGTCCCACAGCAGTTTCATCACCTTGATCCGCTCGACCGCGTCGACGCCGTTGGACCCGCGCAGGAACCTGTCCAGGTAGGGGCGGATCTCGGGGTTCTTGAAGTCCTCGGCGCTGGAGTTGACGTAGATCAGGCCGCTGGCGATGTCCTGTTCGATGATCTCCTTGACGCGGGGATAGCCGATCTGCATGAACCACCGGTAGGCCAGGCCGTACTCCGGGTTGGGCAGGACCGCGCCGTTGACCCACGGGACCGGGTTGCGCGCGGCGGCGTCGGAGAAGGCCCAGAACAGGTTGCGCCAGGCAAGCACCTCGCCCAGCCGGCTCTGCACCCCGCGGAAGTCCTTGGTCCCGGTGATCTCCACGGCCTTGGCGAGCAGGCCGGCGATGAACTCCAGCTTGACCGCCAGGCGAGTGCAGCCGTGGAAGGTGAAGCGCTCGGGGAAGCCGGAGCGGCCGGTGAACATCTGGACCTTGCCGATGTGCCCGTAGATGAAGACGTTCTCCCACGGGATGAACACCTTGTCCAGCACGAGGATGGTGTCGTTCTCGTCCAGCCGGGAGGAGAGCGGGTAGTCGAACGGGCTGCCCATCACCGTCGCCGCGGCGGTGTAGGAGGGGCGGCAGATCAGCTTCAGCCCCGGCGCGCCCATGGGGATGGTCGCCACCAGCGCGAACTTCTTGTCCTTGATCGGCAGGCCGTAGTGGGCGATGAAGTTGTAGTGGGTCAGCGCCGACCCCGTCGCCACGACCTTGGCCCCGCTCACCACCAGGCCCGCGTCGGTCTCCCGCTCCACATGGACGAAGACGTCGGCCACCTCGTCGGGAGGCCGGTTGCGGTCCACGGGCGGATGCACGATCGCGTGGTTCCAGAACAGGACCTTCTCCTGCGACTCCCGGTACCAGCGGCGCGCGTTGTCGCCGAAGGGCTCGTAGAAGTCGGCGTTGGCGCCCAGCGTGCCGAGGAAGGACGCCTTGTAGTCGGGGCTGCGGCCCATCCACCCGTAGCTCATCCTGGCCCAGGCGGCGATGGCCCGCTGGTGGGCGACCAGGTCCTCGGCCGAGCGGGGCGTGGTGAAGAAGGCGTGCGTGTACCCGTCGCCCCCGCTGTCGGTCGGCGCGATCAGCTCCTTGTTGCGGTCCGGGTCGTGCAACGCGTCGTACAGCCGCGCGGTCATCCGCACCGGGTTGTGGAAGGCCGGATGCGAGGTGACGTCCTTGACGCGCTCGCCGTACAGGTAGATCTCGCGATCGTCGCGCAGGCTCTCGATGTATTCGGCGCCGTTCATCGGACGCGTCTTGGGCCGGTCCATGCGCCCTCCTTCCGCACTGGGGATGTCCGGGCCCCGTCAGAGGCCGGACCTTCAAGGCGTGACGACGGCGACCCCGTGACCTCCCGTAGGGGCACCCGGGCTCAGGCGCCGATGGGGGTGTTCTGGTAGGCGGTCAGCAGCCACTGGCCGTCCTGCTTGGTCAGCACCCAGGTGGCGCGGATGGCGCGCTCCGGCGCGACCTCGGTCTCTCCCGGGACCAGCACGCCGCCCTTGGTGACCAGGACGGCCGCGTCGGGGGTGATGAAGCGCGCCGAGATGGGCTGGCCGGCCACGCGGGTGCCCCGGTACGGCCCCTCGAAGGCGGAGGCCATGAAGGCGCGGATCTGGTCGCGGCCGGCCGCGAACACGCCGCCCGACAGGACCATGGTGGCGTCCGCGGCGAAGACCGCGGCGAAGGCGTCGGGGTCGTTGTCCGCCCAGGCGCTGATGACGCGCTGGGGGACCTCGCGGACGGCCGCCTCGTCGTCGACGGTGGTGGTGGACGGTGACATGTTTCCTCCAGGTGGGATGGCTGTCGAGCCCTGCGGCCGGAGCCCTGCGGGTGCCGATCAGCCGACGATTGAGGAGCGGGACCCGGCGGGTGGCCGACCGGCTGACGATTGAGAAGCGGGGTACGGCGGGTGGCCGACCGGCCGGCGCTTGAGGAGCGGGGTACGGGACGTCGTGGCCGGGGCCTCGGCCCGCGCCGTCAGGCGGGGATGGAGTTGACGAGGCCGCCGTCGACGATGAACTCCTGGCCGGTGATGTACGACGCGCGCTTGGACAGCAGGAAGACCACGGTCTCCGCGATCTCCGCCGGGTCACCGATCCGGCCGAGCGCGACCTGGCTGCGGAAGAACTCGCGCACCTGGTCGTTGCCCGTCGTCACCGTGTCGAGCATCGACGTCTGGACGTGGCCGGGCGTGATGGCGTTGACGCGGATGCCGCGTCCGGCCAGGTCGGGAGCGAGGGTCTGGGCGAGACTCAGCACGGCCGCCTTGCTG
Source organism: Streptosporangium sp. NBC_01469 (assembly GCF_036227305.1). Lineage (NCBI taxonomy): Bacteria > Bacillati > Actinomycetota > Actinomycetes > Streptosporangiales > Streptosporangiaceae > Streptosporangium > Streptosporangium sp. NBC_01469. The sequence continues at coordinate 1,128,818 of NZ_CP109465.1, forward strand.
GCGGCGTACAGCGAGCCCATGGCCGCGCCCCGGTGCGCCAGCCACGATCCGTTCAGCACCACAGACCCGCCGTCCCCCATGAGCGGCAGCGCCTTCTGGACGGTGAAGAACGTGCCCTTGAGGTTGGCTCCCACCACCGTCTCGTAGTCGTCCTCCGTGACGTCGGCGACCCGGCCCGCGTGTGGCACCCCCGCGTTGGCGAACACGCCGGTCAGGCGGCCGTAGCGGCGGCCGATCTCGTCCGCCAGCCCGTCCAGGTCGGCGACCCGGGAGACGTCCGCCCGCACGGTCAGCACCCGGTCGCCGCCGTCCAGCTCCCGCGCCGCCGCCCCCAGCCGGGCGATGTCGCGCCCGGCCAGCACCACCTTGCCGCCGCCCTCCACGAGGCGCCGGGCCGTCGCCAATCCGATGCCGCTCCCGCCACCGGTGATTAAAACGGTCATGCCCGCGAATTCGCTCATGCGGCAAGCTTCGGTCGCGCCGGACCGCGACGCATCTCTGGAAATGCTGAGCGATTCTCGCGGTGCGCACGGCGGGAGAGCGGTGCGCACGGCGGGAGAGGAGCGGGCCGCCGCACGGTGTGGAGATCAACGGCGGAAGAGGAGCGGGCCGCCGCACGGTGTGGAGGTCAACGGCGGAATCTCGCAGACGGCACCGTCGAAGATGTCCGGCGGGCGGCCCCGGCCGAGGATCGGGGGTGATCTCTGCATCCGGACCGGGGTGCCGCCGATCCGGCCGCCACTCCCGGAAGCCCGTCGAGGAGTCCGCCCGCGACTCCCGCAAACCCGCTGAGGAGTCCGCCCGTGACGATGTCCATCGACCGCACCACCGCCCTGGTACGCGCGCTGCGCCGGGAGTTCGACGGGCGGGTCATCGCGCCGGACGACAGCGGATACGACGAGGCGCGTGCGGTGGTGTACGGCGGGACGGCCGACCGCCGGCCGGTGGCCGTCCTCCGGCCGGCGAACGCGGCGCAGGTCGCGCGGGTCATCGCCGTCGCGCGGGAGACCGGCCTCCCCCTCGCGGTACGCGGCGGCGGGCACAGCAACGCCGGGCACGGCGTCTGCGACGGCCTGGTCCTGGACCTGAGCGCGATGAAGGGCATCGACATCGACGTCGAAGGCCGTACCGCGTGGGCCGAGACGGGCCTGACCTGTGGCGAGTACACCGCGGCCGTGGGCGCCCACGGCCTGGTCACCGGGTTCGGCGACACGGCCTCCGTGGGCATCGGCGGCATCACCCTCGGCGGAGGCATCGGCTATCTCGTGCGCAAGCACGGGCTCACCGTCGACGACCTGCTGGCCGCCGAGATCGTCACCGCCGACGGCGCGATCCTGCACGTCGACGAGGACCGTCACCCCGACCTGTTCTGGGCCATCCGCGGCGGCGGCGGCAACTTCGGCGTCGCCACCCGCCTCAGGTTCCGCCTGCACGAGCTGGACGGCGTCTACGGCGGCATGCTCGTCCTGCCGGCCACCGCGGAGACCGTCCTCGGCTTCGTGACCGAGGCCGAGGACGCCCCCGAGGAACTGTCGGCGATCGCGAACGTCATGCCCTCGCCGCCCGTGCCGTTCGTCCCCGAGGAGCACCACGGCAGGCCCGTCATCATGGCGATGATGTGTTACGCGGGTCCGGCGGAGGAGGGTTCGCGGGTCATGGACCGCTTCCGTGCGCTCGCCCCGCCCCTCGCCGACCTGCTGGGGGAGATGCCGTACGCCGGGATGTGCCCCCCGGAGGACGACCTCCACCCGATCTCCGACTTCACCAACATGTTCATCGACCGGGTCGACCACGACACCGCGGCCACGATCATCCACTACCTGAACACCTCGACCGCGACCCTGCCCGCGGCCCAGCTCCGCGTGCTCGGCGGCGCGATGGCGCGGGTCCCCGCCGACGCCACGGCCTTCTGGCACCGCCAGAGCAGGATCATGGTCAATCTGGCGGCCATCTACGAGGACCCCGCCGAGTCCCCGCTCCACCGGGCGTGGGTGGCGGAGTTCGCCGCCGCCATCCGGCAGGGTGACCAGGGGGCGTACGTGAACTTCCTCGCCGACGAGGGCGACGAGCGGGTCCGGGTGGCCTACCCGGGCGGCGTCTACGAACGGCTGGCGGCAATCAAGGCCGTCCACGACCCGGGCAACGTCTTCCGAGTCAACCAGAACATCCCGCCCGCGACGTCCTGACTAAGCAATCACAAAGGTGCGGCGGGCACGACGTGGATGTGATTCTCGTGTCGAGATGAGCGCCTGCGTGAACCGTGGTGTCTCGTCGACCGGCGACGAGGAGGAAAATGGTGCTGACGACCGAAATTCCGACGCGGGAAGAACTTGTTCGTCGTGTGTCCGACCTGGCGCCCGTCATTCGCGGGAACGCCGCATGGTCGGAGCAGAACAAGCGTCTCCACGACGAGACGATCGACGCGCTCGCGGACGCGGGGATCTTCAAACTGCGCGTGCCGACCCGTTTTGGCGGCTACGAGGCCGACACCCGCACGATCGTCGACGTGGCCGCCGAGCTGGGCCGGGCCGACGGCTCCACCGCCTGGATCGCGTCGGTCTACTGGATCCCGACGTGGATGGTCGGGCTGTTCCCCGACCACGTCCAGGACGAGGTGTTCTCGACCCCGGACGTACGCGTGTGCGGCACGCTCAGCCCCTCCGCCATGGCCGCCCCCGCCGACGGCGGCGTGATCGTCAACGGCAAGTGGGGGTTCATCAGCGGCGCCTGGCACAGCCAGTGGCAGGAGATCGTGGCCATCCAGGTGGACCCCGAGGGCACGCCCATGCCGATCCTCGCGCTGGTCCCCATGGCCGACCTGCGGATCGTGGACGACTGGGACACCTCGGGACTGAGGGGCACCGGCAGCGTCAGCACGGTGGCACAGGACGTGTTCGTCCCCGCCGACCGCGTGATGCCGCTGGGCGCGATACTCGGCGGCCAGTCGGCCTCGCAGGCCAACGCCGGCGCCTCGATCTACCGCGCCCCGCTGCTGCCGGTCGCCTCCGCCTCGTCCGTCGGCTCGGTCCTGGGCATGGCCAGGGCCGCCATGGAGACGTTCCTGGAGCGGCTGCCCAACCGGAAGATCACGTACACGGGGTACGAGAGCCAGGCCGCGGCACCGCGTACCCACCTCCAGGTCGCCGAGGCGGCCATGAAGATCGACGAGGCCGAGTTCCACGCCCACCGCCTGGCCGAACTCGTGGACGGCAAGGCCGGGCGGGGCGAGCCGTGGAGCGTCGCGGAGCGGGTTAAGGCGCGGGCCGAGATGGGCGGCGTGGTCCAGCGCGGCAAGGCGGCCGTGGACATCCTGGCCCAGGCCAGCGGCGGCTCCTCGATCTACAGCGACGTGTCGATCCAGCGGATCGCCCGCGACGTCGCCGCCGTCAACCTGCACGCCCTCATGCACCCCGACACCAACGCCGAGCTGTACGGCCGGATCCTGTGCGGGCTCGAACCCGACACGTTCTACATCTAGCGCGGCCATGATCGGCGGGCTCCCCGCGGCGGACGCGCCGCGCGGAGCCCTTCGGTCTTCCCACCGGTCCCTTGAGGCCTTCGAGCGGCGGGGGCGCCCCCGCCGGTAGGTCACCCTGGACCATCGGGCCCGCCGCCCCGCTTTCCGTGGGTCCCGTGGGTCCCGTGGATCCCGTGGATCCCGTGAAGTCCATGAGACCTGTGACTCCTGCGAGGTCCATGAGCCCCGTGAGTCCTGTCTCATGAGTCCCATGAGTTTCATGAGACCTGTGAGTCCCGTGAAGTCCATGGGGCCTGTGAAGCCCATGAGTTTCGTGAGTTCCACGAGCCGGTTGCCCGGAGAGAACGCGTTTCCGAGCCGACCGCGAAGTACGATCGGTCAATGACCGAAATGACCGAAACCACGCCCGGCTGGCTCGCTCCCGAAGAACTGGAGTCGGCCCGCGCGCGGATGCCGATCCTCTACGTCGACGCCGTACCGGTACGGGTCGACGAGACGGGAGTGGTCACGCGTGTCGGCCTGCTACTGCGCATCGGATCGGACGGAGCGGTCAGCCGCGCCCTCGTCTCCGGCCGCGTGCTTCACCACGAGCGTGTCCGGGACGCGCTCATGCGCCACCTGGAGAAGGACCTCGGCTCGACGGCGCTGCCCCGCGTCCCCGCCTCTCCGCAGCCGTTCACCATCGCCGAGTACTTCCCGACCCAGGGCATCACGCCCTACCACGACCCCCGGCAGCACGCGGTGTCCCTCGCCTACGTCGTCCCGGTCGCCGGTGACTGCCGCCCCCGGCAGGACGCCCTCGACCTCGTCTGGTTCACCCCCGAGGAGGCCTCGTCACCCCTGGTGCAGCAGGAGATGCTCGGCGGGCAGGGTGTCCTGCTGAAGCAGGCCCTCGCACACGTCGGCTGCCTTTCCTGATCTCCGGGGCGGCGCGGTACGGCTGCGGCGGCATCCCGCGGCCGGTTCCCGCAGCCGGCACTCAGGCCGGCTCCCAGACTGATTCCCACGATCGGTTCCCAAGCCGGCTCCCGCGGTCACTTCCCGAGCCGGTTCCCGCAGCCGGCACTCAGGCCGGTTCCGGACTGGTTCCCGCGGTCACTTCCCAGACCGGTTCCCGCGATCGGTTCCCAACCCGGTTCCCAAGGTTCCCGCGGCCCGTTCCCAACCCGGTTCCCAGGGTTCTCGCGGCCCGTTCCCAGGCCGGTTCCCACGGTCGAGGAAACGGCCGCAGCGTCGACGCGTACCACCCCTGACCTGGGGTGCGACGTCTGGAACGGGAACCTCGGCACGTATACTTAGCATGCGTCAACTAACTTTCCGCCAGATTCGCCGATCTGGAGGGTTCATGCGCAGCCCCGTCACCATCGTCCCGGCCTGGCCACCCTCCCGCCCGCGCGGGCGCCTTCCCTATAAGTGGTCGGTGCTGTCCAACACGACGCTGGGCATGCTCATGGCCACGGTGAACGCCTCCATCCTGATCATCTCGCTGCCGGCCATCTTCACCAGCATCCGTCTCGACCCGCTGGCACCGGCGAACGTGAGCTACCTGCTGTGGATGCTCATGGGATACATGCTGGTGACGGCGGTGCTGGTGGTCACGCTGGGACGGCTGGGAGACATGTACGGCCGGGTGCGCGTCTACAGTGCCGGTTTCGCCGTGTTCACCGCGGCCTCGGTGGCACTCGCGCTGGTCCCGGCGGGCGGCCGGGCGGGCGCGCTGTGGCTGATCGGCTGGCGGCTGGTGCAGGGGGTCGGCGGCGCCATGCTGATGGCGAACTCCGCGGCGATCATCACGGACGCGTTCCCGGCCCGCCAGCGCGGCACGGCGCTGGGCGTCAACCAGGTCGCCGGGCTCGCCGGCACCTTCATCGGGCTGATGGCGGGCGGGCTGCTGTCCGCGTGGCACTGGCAGTCGATCTTCTGGGTCAGCGCGGCCATCGGCCTGGTGGGCACCTGGTGGGCGTACCGGAACCTGCACGAGACGGCGGCGCGCCGCCACGACCTGCGGATCGACTGGTGGGGCAACCTGACCTTCGCCCTCGGCCTGACCGCGTCACTGGCCGCGATCACGTACGGCATCCAGCCCTACGGCGGCCACACCGAGGGCTGGACCAACCCGCTGGTCATCGCGGGGCTGGTCGGCGGCCTCGCCCTGATGGCCGTGTTCTGCGCGGTGGAGACGCGGGTGGCGCAGCCGATGTTCCATCTCGGGCTCTTCCGGATCCAGGCGTTCTGGGCCGGGAACGCGGCCGCGCTGCTCAACGCGACGGCCCGTGGCGGGCTGCAGTTCATACTGATCATCTGGCTCCAGGGCATATGGCTGCCCCTGCACGGTTACGACTTCGCGGAGACCCCGCTGTGGGCGGGCATCTACCTGGGCCCGCTCACCCTCGGCTTCCTCGTCGCCGGGCCGGTCTCCGGCTACCTGTCCGACCGGTACGGGGCGAAGCTCCTGGCCACCGGCGGCCTTCTCCTCATGGCCGTGACCTTCCTGGGCATGCTGGCGCTGCCGGTCGTCTTCGGCTATCCGGCCTTCGCGCTCCTGCTGCTGTTCAACGGCATCGGCTCCGGGCTGTTCTCCGCGCCGAACACCACGGCGGTGATGAACTCGGTGCCCGCCGACCAGCGCGGCGTGGCCTCCGGCATCAGGGCCACCTTCCAGAACGCCGGCATGGTGCTGTCCATCGGCGTGTTCTTCTCGCTCCTGGTCACCGGGCTGTCCCAGTCGCTGCCCGGCGCGCTGCACGCGGGCCTGACCGCCCAGAGCGTGCCGGCGCACGCGGTGAGCGCGGTCTCCGCCATCCCCCCGGTCGGGATGATGTTCGCCGCGTTCCTCGGCGGCAACCCGCTCTCCTCGCTGCTGAACGCGGCCGGCGTGCTGCACGAGCTGCCCGTCTCGACCGTGACGACGCTGACCAGCAGGACCTTCCTGCCGACGCTGCTGTCCGGGCCGTTCCACCAGGGTCTGGTCGTGGTCTTCGTCCTCGCCGCCGTCCTGGCGGCCGTCGGGGCCGTGGTCTCGCTGTTCCGCGGTGATCTTTACATCCACGAGGAATGGGAGAAACGATGAGCGCAACGGTGTCCGGCGACGCGCAACTCGCGAGCCGGCTGAGCCTCGCCGTCGGCCGGCTGCACCGGCGCGTCCGGATCGCCACCAACGACGTACCTCCCCTGCAGCTGTCCACCCTGGTCTCGATCGAGAACCACGGCCCGCTGCGCCTGGGCGAGCTGGCCCAGCGCGAGGCCGTCACCGCGCCGACCATGAGCCGCGTCCTCCTGGCGCTCGGCCACCGGGGCCTGATCGTCCGTACGATCGACGCCGAGGACGCGCGCTCCGTCCGGGTGGCGCTGTCGCCCGAGGGGGTCCGCGTGCTCGCCGAGGTGCGTTCGCGGCGCGCGGCGCTGCTCGACGCGCGGCTCGCCCGGCTCAGCCCCGAGCAGCGCGCGGCGCTCGCCGCCGCGCTGCCCGTCCTGGAGGCCATGGTCGCCGAGGAGTGCTGAGCCGGCCCCTGGACGGGACGACCCACGGGCCGGCGAACGGCCCGGCGATCACGGCCGCTCGTCCAGCCGGTCCGTGACGATCAGCTCCACGACCCTGTGGGGCTGCTCCCGCCCGACGGCGTGGAGGTTGGGGCCGCCTCGGCGGACGGACACCAGGTAGCAGCCGGATCGGGGACCTATCGTCACCGTGGCGGCGCGCCGGCCCTGGGCGATCACGGCCAGCTCGGGCGGATGCCGGTCGGCCCGCGAGCGGAAGGCGGGGCCCCCGGTCCGGGCAGGGGCGCCCGGCTGAGTAGGGGCACCCGGTTGGGCGGCGAAGACCCCCAGGCTGATCGGGTGGTGGCGGTGGGCGCGGATTCCCCGCTCGATCAGAAGCCGCTGCACGACCGCCAGCGCCCGGTCGTGGCGTTCCGCCGTCGCCTCGTCGACCATCCCCACGGATTTGTTCCGTACCGCACGCCGTGTCACCCATCCTCCAAGGTCGGAATCACCGGATCCGGATGGTGAGGGTCACGGTTCTCACCATCACGACGACCATATGAGAATTGCCACCGTCAGTGCTCACGGTTTTCCGGGAAAACATCCCCGGATAAGACTTGAAGGCCATTCGACTTTCCAGGTCGCGCAACTGTTCGGGGACGGCCGGTAACAGGTGCCCGGCTGCCTGACGACCTCTCCGGCCGTAGGGTGTGCGCGATCAGGCTGCGAGAAACATTCGCCTTCGCCGTCGGGCCGATTTAGGCTGGCCCTCCGTGTTTACGCGTCCCGGCAATTCGACGAACTGTGGATTCGCCCTCGTCGTCCGGATCGAGGTCCCATTCCTACCCGGTCGTCCCGGCACTTCCGCGATAACGGCCCACTGGCTCCGCCGGGATGAGCGTTCTCGCCGTGGGACTGCTTTCCCCTCGCGAAATCATCCGCCGGTCTTTCCTTTCCCGACAGAACGATCATCGGGTTTTCCCGGGGCCTGCGGATTGATCCTTCAAACGTGGACGGCGAGGCACCGGGCCGTGCCTGCGGCGTCACGCGTCAGCCGACATAGCGGCCGACGCAGTCGGTGAAACGGTTCTCCGAAACGGCGCAGTCGTAGGTGAAGTGCTCCCTTCCCCCGCCGCCCGTGGCGAAGTCGTACTCCGCGACCACCCGGCCCGGCCCGCCGGGGACGACGGCGAGCAGGGTGTACCGGCCACCGGCCTCGATCACCTCGGGAATCAGGAAACGGTCCATGATCTCGGTACGACCGGCGTAGATCCGGCCCACGCTGTCGAAGCGGGCCCCCTCCGCGAAGGTCGCCCCCACCTCGTCGGCGTCCCCCCGGTTGATCGCGTCGACGAAACGGCCGACCAGCTCGCGATGGCCCGGGGCCGGTGCCGCCGACGCGCCCGCGCTCCTCGCCACCGGCGGCTCCGCGCCCGCCGACGGCGCCGTCACGGTCGGCGTCGCGACCACAGACGGCGCCGTCGCGGTCGGCGGTGCCTCGGCCGTACAGGCGGCCGAGAGCAGGGCCGCCCACGCGATCACGCACAGCGCCCGGAACGGCGCGGCATCACGCGATGACATATCGCCTTCTCCGATCGTTCAGCCGGTGAGGTAGCCACCGGAGGTGTCGATGTCGGTACCGATGACGGCGGTCGCGTCGTCGGACGCGAGCCACATCACCACGCGCGCTATCTCCTGCGGCTCCACGATCCGCTTGATGGGGTAGTCCTGCGCGATCTGCTCGTACGTCACCCCGAAAGCCCTCGCCGCCCGTTCGAGCATCGGGGTGTCGACGGCACCGGGCGCGAGCGCGTTGACGCGGATGTTCCTGTCCGCGTACTCAAGCGCGGCGACCTTGGTCAGCGAGGCGACCGCGTGCTTGCTGGCGTTGTAGGGGGAGATCGTCGCGAAGCCGACCTCGGAGGAGATGGACGCGGTGTTGACGATGACCCCGGCCCCCTGCCGGAGCATGTGCGGGATCTCGTACTTCATCGCGAGGAAGACCCCGGCGGCGTTGACGCGCCAGACCTTCTCGACGTCGCCCAGCGTCTGCTCGTGGAGGGGTGCGGCCCTCGGGCTCTCAATCCCGGCGTTGTTGAAGGCGATGTCGAGCCTCCCGTACCGCCGGACGCATCCGGCGACGAAAGCCTGCACGTCGGACTCCCTCGACACGTCGGCCCGCATGTAGGTGGCCTCGCCGCCGAACTCCCGGATCGCCCGCTCGTGACGGTGCCCGAGCTCCTCGCGCCGCCCGCAGAAGAACACCTTCGCGCCTTCTCTCGCCATCTCGTACGCCGTGGCCTGGCCGATGCCCGATGTCGCCCCGGTGATGAGCACGACCTTCCCGGCGAACCGACCTCGGGAATCGGCCCTGCCCGGCGAGGGGCCGGGCGGGTTCCGGGTGCCGGCCGTCGCGGGCCCGGCACCCAGCGCTCCCCCGCCCAGGGCCCCGGCGGCCAGCGCCATCGCGCCGGTGGTGCCGGTGGTGAGAACCCTGCGCCTCGAAGGCCGCTGCTCTTCGGTCATGGAATCCTCCTCAGGACTCGGGAAAGGTCACTTGCGTGGGGCCGACCGGGAGCGGTGCCAAGAGGCATGAAGCACGCTCCCGCGGGTGACGGCGGGACAACGCCCATGGTCATCCGCGTGCCGCGCGACCGTCCAAGACCTCCCGTCATAACGATCGGCTATGGCGCCGGGCCCGAGGTTCCCCGCTCCCGCGAATCCAGCCGGCGCCGCCCGCCCACCCCGGCGGGCGCCGCGTTATAACCAGTGGTTGTGGACGTCCATCTGCGTGATCTCCGGTACTTCGTCGCCGTGGCCGAGGAGCTTCATTTCACCCGGGCGGCCGAGCGGCTGTTCGTCTCCCAGCCCGCGCTGTCCAAACAGATCCGCGTCCTGGAGCGGCAGCTCGGTTTCCCGCTGTTCGAGCGGACGCCGGGCGGTGCGAGGCTCACCCCGCAGGGCTCCGCGCTGCTGCCGACGGCGAGGGAGATGCTGCAACTCTGGGGTACGGGACTCGACGCGGCCCGCCAGGCGGCGCCGTCGGGCACCCTGGTGATCGGCATGCAGACGTCCGTGGGCAGGAACCTGCAGCGCGAGACGCTGCGCCGCTTCCGCGAGAGGATGCCCGGCTGGACGGTCTCCCTGCGCCTGGTCAGCTGGGACGATCCGAGCGGTGGCCTGGCCGACGGCAGCTCCGATGTCGCCTTCGTCTGGCTGCCCACGCCCGAGGGGCTCGCGGTCCGCGTCCTCGTCAGGGAGCGCAGGTTCGCCGCCCTGCCGGAAGGCCATCCCCTGGCCTGCCGGGCCGAGATCGACATCGACGACCTGCGCGACGAGCCGTTCATCTCGCTGCCCGCCGCGTCCGGTCCGCTGCGCGACTTCTGGCTGGGCCTGGACGTCCGCGACGGGGCCGTCGTGGGCGCCGAGGCCGCGTCCGCCGACGAGGTCCTGGAGGCGGTCACGAGCGGGCTCGGCGTGGTGCTGCTCGCCGAGGGCAACGCGGCCCTCTACTCCCGCCCGGGTGTCGTCTGCCGCCCCGTCACCGGCCTGCCGCCCGCGGAACTGGCCATCGCCTGGCGCTCCACCGACCACCGCCCCGCGGTCACGGCCTTCCTCGCCTCACTCCCCGCACTCCCCGTCTCCGACACGGACGCGACCGTCACGGACGTGGATCCCGGCTGACGCGGACCGCCGGGCCGGTTCCCGGTTCCGGGTGACGTGCCGGAGCACCCTGCGGCGAACTGTTCGGGAGACGTCCGGAATGCGCGCGTAACACTCTTGACATGATGTGTAGTTCACATATATTCGTTACTTTAGTAACAGATATGGCGCGTGTAGTCCCCCGATGATCGGTATCGAGCATGACGGGTGGACGGCGCGCCTCAACCGGCGAAGGGTTCACCGTGCCTCTCCGATCGCTGTCCCTCCAGCTCTACAGCGTCCGGCATGCCATCGACGAGGACCTGCCGGGCACGCTCGCCAGGGTCGCCGCGATCGGCTACCGGCAGATCGAGTCCTCGTACAAGCTGTACTCCCGCGGTCCGGAGTTCCTCGACGCGGTCACCGCCAACGGCTTTGTCTCCCCCACGATGACCTCGTCGCTGATCGACGTCGATCTGGAGGCGGTGTTCACGGCGGCGAACAGGCTGGGCGCGAACACGGTGGTGGACACGTTCATCCCGGAGGAGTTCTGGACCAGCGACGACGATGTCACCCGCATCGCCGACCATTTGAACGCCGCGGCGGTGAAGGCTGCGGACTACGGCCTGCGGGTCGGGTACCACAACCACTGGTGGGAGCTTGAGCGACGGTTCGCCGGCCGCACCGCGCTGGAGACCCTGGCCGACCGGCTCCGGCCGGAAGTGGTGCTGGAGGTCGACGCCTACTGGGTCGCGGTGGGAGGCGAGGACGTGCTGGGCCTGCTGGGCCGCGTGAGCGACCGCGTGCGCTTCCTGCACCTGAAGGACGGCCCCGTCAACCGGGAGAACACCCAGCAGTTGCCGGCCGGCCAGGGCAAGCTGCCCTGGCCCGAGATCCTCGACGCGGTGCCGCACCTGGAGGCCGGGGCGGTCGAGTTCGACGACTACACCGGGGACGTCTTCGAGGCGATCGCCGCGAGCTTCGCCTATCTGAACCCGAAGGTCGAGGGGTGAGCGGCGTGAGCGGTTCCGGCCCGATGGGGGTCGGCGTCATCGGCGCCGGGAAGATCAGCGAGCAGTACCTGGAGAACCTCACCCGCTTCCCGGACCTGGACGTCCGCATCGTCACGGACCTCTATCCGGACCGGGCCGCCGAGCAGGCAGCGGCGTACGGGGTGCCGGAGTCGGGCACCCCGGAACAGGCGCTGGAGCATCCCGATGTGGAGATCATCGTCAACCTGACGATCCCGGCCGCGCACGCCGAGGTGTCCATGGCGGCGCTCGGCGCGGGTAAGCACGTGTGGACCGAGAAGCCGTTCACCCTGGATCGTGCCACCGGCCTGCGGCTGCTGGAGAAGGCGGAGGGCGCGGGTCTTCGTATCGGCGGGGCGCCCGACACCTTCCTCGGTGCCGGCCTGCAGACGGCGAGGCGGATGATCGAGCGGGGTGACATCGGCGTGCCGCTCACCGGGCTCACCCTGTTCGAGGTGCCAGGCCCGGTGGACGACCACCGCAACCTGGAGGTGCTGCTCTCTCGCGGCGCGGGTCCGCTGTGGGACATGGGACCGTACTACCTGACCGCGCTGGCCCAGTTCTTCGGCTCGTTCCGCTCGGTGGTGGCGACCGGACGTGTCGCGCGGCCCACACGCGTCCTGCGCGTCGGTCCCAAGGCCGGGCAGGAGATCACCGTGCAGGTCCCGACGCACGTCGGCGTCATCGCCGAGTTCGAGGCCGGGCAGGCCGCGACGACCGTGCTGAGCTGGGACTCCCCGCATCGCCGCGTGGGTCACGTGGAGATCGTGGGTTCCGAGGCGACGCTGTCCGTCCCGGACCCGAACCACTTCGACGGGGACCTCCGCATCCGGCGCGCCGGTGACGACGACTGGACGACCGTGCCGGCCGTGGGCCCGGTGGGAGGCCGTGGCCTCGGCACACTGGACATCGCCCGCGCCGTACGGGCCGGGGTGCCGCACCGGGCCTCCGGGCAGCTGGCCTACCACGTGCTGGACACGATGGCCGCGGTCTCGGAGTCGATCGAGCGCGGGGAGGTCGTGCCCGTGCGGAGTTCGGCCCCGGCCACGAAACCGGTCACCGAGGACTGGGATCCCTACGCCCGGACCCTCTGAAAGAACCCCCTGCGCGGCGTCACGGCGTTCAGGACCTCGACACACGGGCTCTCGGAAAGGCCGTAGAACACCGCGAAACAACACGGACGGCGCCCGCCAGGTGCGGGCGCCGTCCGTGTTCGCCGTCCTTTTTGTGCTGGAGCTCCGCTTGTGCTGGAGCTCCGCTTGTGCTGGAGCTCCGCGCCGGATCAGCCCTGCTGGGCCTGAAGTGTCTCGATGATGCGGATCGCCGTGAGCGCGTCCCCGGGGTCCACCGGGAGAGGCCCCCGACCGGCCAGCGCCTCGGCCAGCATCGCGTAGAACCGCCGGTAGCCGCCGCGTTCGGTCGGTACCGGCCTGTCGTCCTCGTCGCGCCCGAGCCGCCCGTAGGACTCGGCCCGCTCCACGCCGAAGCCCTCGTCCAGGGGGGACATCCCGGCCGCGAGCTGCGACTCCTGCGGGTCCAGGCCCCACTTGGTGTACGCGGACGCCGAGCCGAGCACCCGGAAGCGGAATCCACGCCGCGCGACCAGGCTGCTCATCCCCAGGTGTGACCGGACGCCCGAGGTGTGGGTGAGGGCGATGAAGCTGTCGTCGTCGTTGACGGCGTTCGCCCCGCGACGGTCCAGCTCGCCGTACACCTCCTCGACCGGCCCGAACAGCCGCACGGCCTGGTCGATGAGGTGGGAGCCCAGGTCGTAGGCGATGCCGCCGCCGTCGCGGCCGGTGGTACCGCTCTTCCAGGCCGGCCGGGGCCGGGGGTTGAGCCATTCGAACCGGGACTCGAAGCGCCGTACCTCTCCGAGCGCGCCCTCCTCGACGAGCCGCCGGACGGTCAGGAAGTCGCCGTCCCACCGCCGGTTCTGGAACACGGTCAGGGGCGCCCCCCTGCTGTCCGCGAGCGCGATGAGCCGCTCCGCGTCGACGGACCTGACGGCGAGCGGCTTGTCGACCACGGTCGCCAGGCCCAGCTCCAACGTCCGCTCCGCGAGTTCCACGTGGCTCGGGGTCGGCGAGGCGATCACCACGAGGTCGTACTCGCCCGCCGCGAACAGGTGCTCGACGCTGGGGAGAATACGGACACCGGGGTAGCGTTCGGTCGCGGCCCGCGCCCTCTCCCGATCACCGGTGACGATGCCGCGCAGAGCGTACGCGGGGTCGGCGCTGATCAGCGGCGCGTGGAAGACGCTGCCCGCCAGGCCGTATCCGACGATCGCGGTACGGATCGGCGCGGGGGTCGCCGGATCGGCGCTTCCGGATGTCATCGAATCGGCCCTTCCGAGTGCTTTCTCCATACAGGTGCCTTGGAGGCCGTTCCTACCGGTGTCATGGGATCGGCACGTCCGATCGCCCGCCGACGAGCCGGCCCACCTCGCCGCCCACCGGGGTGCCGGTCCTGGCGGCGAAGCTCGCCACGATCCGCTGGCAGTCGAGGATGTCGGCCCTCCCGGCGTCCAGCCCCGACCGGGGCTCGATTCCCTCGCGGACCATCGCGTGGAACGCCTCCAGCTGGGTCTCGAACGCCTCGGTCACGCTGCGGCGCAGCACCCTGCGCTCCGCGTCGCCGTCGAGGGAGGTGACGACCAGTTCCGTCGGCGCGTGCAGGAGGTACGGGGAGGGGAAGGTCAGTTCCACCGTGCCCCGGCCGTGCACCACCCGTACCGTCTCCCGGTAGGCCGGGAAGTCGGGCAGGTAGTGCCAGGAGAGGCCGAACCGGCCGCCACCGGCGAGGGTGCCCGTGGCGGAGATCGACGGGGGATGCTCGCCGAAGGACTTCCTGTCGCGCCCCACGTCCCGCCGGGCGTACCGGGAACTCTGCCGCCAGATGTCGGCGAAGTCCACGGTGGCGGGCGGCGAGCCGAAGCTCCTCATGATCGACAGGTCGTGCGCGAGGCTGCTGACCAGCGCGCCGCGGTAGGTGCGCCACAGCGCCTCGTCGGCGTCGCCCACCGCGGTACGCCACAGCGCGAGGTCCTCGGCGTCGGCCTCGGCCTGTACGTGCGGCGGTGGCGGTGCGGTCGGCCCGACCAGCCGGGTGAAGGCCAGCTGGGAGGCCCCGGTGGGATGCAGCACGCTCGCCTCGATGCTGCGGATGTCGTCGACGTCCTCCAGCAGGCTCGCCGCCTCGATGACCGCGGGGTCGTACTGCTTCATGTAGCCGAGCAGGATCGCCGGGTGCCCGAGGTCGGGTTCGGCGGCGATCAGGTCGTCCACCTCGGCCGTGGTGTAGGCGAGCGGCTTCTCACAGAACACCGGCAGCCGCCGGGCGAAGACGGCGCGGACCGCCGAGGTGTGCGATCCCCGGGAGAGGATCATCACGGCGTCGAGACCGCCCGCGTCGAGCAGGTCGTCGAGGTGGGAGAACCGCCGGGCTCTGGGGATGCCGTACCGCCGGCCCATGGCGTCGGTGACCTCGGGGGAGAGGTCACAGATGCCGGCGACGGTGTACAGCTCCGGCCGCTTCGCCAGAAGCGGCAGGTGGACCGCCTGGGCGACCGCACCGAGCCCGAGGATCCCCAGACGGATGGGTGAGGGGGACACGCCGTTGACCTTTCAGTTCGTCGTTTCGCCGGTCTGGAACCCACCGGTCCGGGATCCACCGATCCGGGACACGCTGCCCGGGGATCCACCGCTCAGGGATTCGCCGCTGAGGGATCCCCGGTCCAGAGACCCGCTGTCCAGAGACCCGCCGCTGTGGGATTCGCCGCCCAGGGACCCGCTGTCCTCGAACCCGAAGGGCATCCGCAGCGCGGACTTGACGTTGTCTCCCCGCTGCATCGCGGAGAACGCCTCCTCCCACTGCTCGATGGCGTAGACCCCGCCCAGGATCAGCTCCGGACGGAACTTGCCCTGGCTGAACAGGCGCAGCACGTTCTCCCAGGTGCTCCAGGTGTGCGAGTAGCACCCGTAGAGCGTCACGGCCTTCTTGACCAGCGGGTCCAGGGTGAAGCCGAGGGGCTGCGGCCCCCAGCCCACCTTCGCGATCGCCCCCGCGGGGCGGACGAGCTCCATGCTCTGCTTCAGTGCGGCGCTCACCCCGGTCGCGTCGACCACGAGGTCCGCGCCGAGCCCGTCGTGCAGCCGCGAGATCACCTCGGCCGGGTCCTGCCGGGAGATGTCGACGACGTGGTCGGCGCCGAGCCGCCTGGCCTTCTCCAGCCGATGGGTGTCGATCTCGGTGCCGAGCACGACCGTCGTGGCGGCACCGCGGAGGATCGCCATCTGGAGGGCGAGGATCCCGATCGTCCCGGCTCCCTGGACGACCACCAGGTCACCGGGGCTCACCGGCGCGCGCTCCACCACCGCGTTGTACGCGACCGCGTAGGGCTCGGTCATCGACGCGGTCTCGAAGCTGACGTTGTCCGGAATCCTGTGCAGCACGCGGGGCTCGGCCACCACGTACTCGGCCATCGCGCCGTCGCGCTTGAGGCCGTAGCCCTCGCGCCACGGGCACAGGTTGTAGCGTCCGCTGCGGCACAGGCCGCACACGCCGCAGATCGACGCGGCGGTCTCGCACACCACGCGGTCCCCGATGGACCAGCCGGTCACGCCGTCACCGACGGCGGCGATGACACCGGCGGACTCGTGCCCGAGGGTGATCGGCAACACGCCCTTGGAACTCTTGCTCTGCGTGTTGTGCCACATGTGGATGTCGGATCCGCACACGCCGACCGTGTGCACCCGGACGAGGACCGTTCCCGGCCCGGCCACCGGCTCGGGAACGTCACGCACCTCCAGCGCGCCGTCGGTGTCCGCGTACTTGACCAACGCTTTCAACAGCGTTCCTCCAGCTCGTAGTTTCCTCGACCGAGCGGGGGCTTCCGGAGCACTCGGGATGAGCTCCCAGGGTGCGGCGGGTGCAAGAAATGCTCGCTCCACACCAACAGTAGTTCAGAATCCGCTCAAAGTCTGTATGCTATCTCCCACACTTTGGTGCTAACGTATCGATTCACCTGCTGAGTCGGTGAGGAGCGGACGTGAGGATCGCAGCGTTCCCAAAGGGCTACCTCGAACAGATGGTGGTCCGGCGCACCAAGTCCGTCTTCGAGTGGATCGACGAGGCCCGCACGCTCGGTGTCGAGGGACTCGAACTCCACACCGGCTTCTTCTGGTCCACCGCCGAGGACGAGATCCGGCGGATCGGCGACGCTCTCGCGGACGCCGGATTCCAGATGCCGATGATGTGCGCCTCACCCGACTTCACCCACCCCGACCCCGACGTGCGCGCGCGGGAGATCGACCGTCAGGCCGAGTTCGTCCGCATCACCGCCGTGCTCGGCGGCCCGGGGGCCACCTGCCGCGTGCTCAGCGGGCAGGCCTACCCGCAGGTTCCCGTCGAGCAGGGCGTCCGGTGGGCGGCCGAGGCGATCGAGTCCCTCCTCCCGCTCGCCGCCGAGCTGGGCGTCACCCTCGCCATCGAGAACCACTACAAGGCCACCACCTGGACGTATCCGGAGCTGGCGCAGTCGCCCGACGTCTTCCTCTCGCTGGTCGACAGCATCACCGACCGCGTCAACTTCGGGGTGCAGT
Organism: Streptosporangium sp. NBC_01469; assembly: GCF_036227305.1. NCBI lineage: Bacteria > Bacillati > Actinomycetota > Actinomycetes > Streptosporangiales > Streptosporangiaceae > Streptosporangium > Streptosporangium sp. NBC_01469. Next base: position 1,146,052 of record NZ_CP109465.1, read on the forward strand.
ACGACCCCTCCAACGCGATCGTCGCGGGTGTCGACTCGGCCGAGTTCCTGCGACGCGTGGTCGACCGGGTGGTCACCATGCAGGCGTCCGACCGCTACCTTCAGGCCGGTACGACCCTGGAGGACCTGCGCCAGGCGGACGGCACCATCGGATACTCGCCCGCCCTGAAGCACGGCGTCATCGGGCAGGGGCTCAACGACTACGACCGCATCTTCCCGATCCTGGTGGAAGCCGGTTACGACGGCTGGATCAGCATCGAGGACGGGGTCAACGGCCTCGACGAGCTGCGCGCCTCGGCCGACTTCCTGCGTATGGCGCGCGACCGCTGGTTCGGCGGCTCGACGGCGGTCCGGGTGCGCAGCCACGACGTCGCCAGGAGCGCGGCCGGGCACAGCGGCTGAACCACCGGCCGTACACCGCCCGTCCCCGCGCGTACGACGGCCGAACCGTCGGGCCCGCGCCCGACGAGGAACACCCGAACCAGAGACGGGGAACACCCCGAAGCAGGAGGAACACGACATGAGCCCATCGATCCGAGGTCTGCGGCGATCCGATCTGACTCATGGCATCGTGCAGGTCTCGCTCGATCTGAAGACCCTCGACGACGCGCTGCGGATGGCCGCGATCGCGGTCGAGGCCGGTGCCGACTGGCTGGAGATCGGCACCCCGCTGGTGATGGCGGAGGGCCTCCGCGCCGTGCGCACCCTGCGCGCGGAGTATCCGGACCATCCGCTGGTGGCCGACCTGAAGGTCATGGACGGCGGCTACGGCGAGACCCGCATGTTCGCCGAGGCCGGCGCGGACGCCGTGGTCGTGATGGGCCGCGCCCACGACGCGACGGTACAGCGCGTCTGCGAGGCGGGCGAGGAGTTCGGCATCCTGGTGATGGGCGACGACATGGGAGCCGACGACCGGGTGGCCGAGGCGAAGCGGCTGGAGGACCTCGGGGTCGGCATGGTCATCCACCACATCGGCCACGACCACCGCAACATGCACCGGGAACTGAGGCTGTCCCCGCTCACGGACCTGCCCGGCATCGTCGCCGCGACGACCGTCCCGGTGCAGGCGGTCGGGGGGCTGTCCATCGAGCAGGCGGTCGGCTGCCCGGCCATCGGCGCGGGCGTCGTCGTCTTCGGCGCCCCCCTCGCCATCGACGACGAGACGTCGTTCACCATCCCGGAACGCGACCTGCCCCGGATCCTGGGGGACGCGATCGCCCGCGTGCACGCCACCCCGGTCGGGGCATGACCGACCGGGACGAACGCCAGGCCGGTCAGGGCATGACCGACCCGGACAAGCAACAAACCGGTCAGGGCATGACCGACCCGGACAAGCAACAAACCGGTCAGGGCATGACCGACCCGGACAAGCAACAAACCGGTCAGGGCATGACCGACCCGGACAAGCAACAGTCCGATGAGCGCGTGACCGCACGCCCGGCCCCCGGCCGGGCCTCTGGGACGAGCGGCCGGGACACCGGGACGAGCGGCCGGCACACCGGACACCCCGTCGCCTTCCTGCGCCTGCACCACGCCACCTTCACCATGCCGGTCGGCGAGGAGGGCCGTGCCCGCGCCTTCTACGGCGGCGTGCTCGGCATGACTGAGGTGCCGAAGCCGACGACCATGCGGCCGGTCGGCTGCTGGTTCGGCACCGGCGGCGTGGAGATCCACGGGTTGCCCGACGAGGACTTCCGGCCGAACCGGCTCGGCCACCCGGCGATCCTGGTCGACGACCTGGACGCGCTCGCCGCCCGGCTGGCCGGGCACGGCGTCGTCGTCGAGACCGACGACCGCTTCCCCGGACATCGCCGTTTCCACACCTACGACTGCTTCGGCAACCAGCTCGAATTCCTGCAGGCCGATCCCTGAGCGGAGCCGGCCCCAGGTGAAGGAGATCCCATGTCAACCCGCCCCGTAACGCTGTTCACCGCGCAGTGGGCAGACCTGCCCTTCGAGGAGGTGGCCCGGCTGGCCTCCGAGTGGGGGTTCGACGGCCTGGAGATCGCCTGCAAGTCACAGCACCTGGACGTGGACCGGGCGCTTGAGGACGAGGGCTATCTCGACTCCCGGCGGGAGATCCTGGACCGCTACGGGCTCGGCGTCTGGGCCCTGTCGAACCACGCCCAGGGCCAGGTCGTCTGCGACGACCCGCTCGACTTCCGCCACCAGTCGATCGTCGGCTCGCGCACCTGGGGAGACGGCGACCCGGACGGGGTCCGGGCCCGCGCCTCCGAGCAGGTCAAGAAGACCGCCATCCTGGCACGCAAGCTCGGCGCCTCGGTGGTCACCGGATTCACCGGGTCGAAGATCTGGCGGTACGTCGCGATGTACCCGCCGGTGTCCCAGGAGGTGATCGACGACGGCTACGCCGACTTCGCCGCCCGCTGGAACCCGATCATGGATGTCTTCGACGGGGAAGGGGTGCGGTTCGCCCTGGAGGTCCACCCGAGCGAGATCGCCTACGACTACTGGACGACGGCGCGGACCCTGGAGGCCATCGACCGCCGGGGCGCCTTCGGGATCAACTGGGATCCGAGCCACATGATGTGGCAGGACATCAACCCCGCCAACTTCATCGTCGACTTCGCCGACCGGATCTACCACGTCGACTGCAAGGACACCCGGATCCGCGCGAAGGACGGCCGGGTGGGCCGGCTCGGTTCCCACCTCCCCTGGGGAGACCCCCGGCGCGGCTGGGACTTCGTCTCCGCCGGCCACGGCGACGTCCCCTTCGAGGACGCCTTCCGCGCCCTGGAGTCGATCGGGTACGCCGGGCCGATATCCATCGAGTGGGAGGACGCGGGGATGAGCCGGATGCACGGAGCGCCGCGGGCGCTCGCGCTCGTGCGGTCGCTGCTCTGGGAGCAGCCCCACGCCCGCTTCGACACGGCCTTCACCCAGACCTGACGCGGCTGGGATCCCAGCCGGACCTGAGGCGCCGGGGGATCCCGCTCAGACCACGCCGGGATCCCGGCCAGACCCGACGCGCCGGGATCCCGCTCAAACCACGCCGGGATCCCATCCGGGCCCGACACGCCGGGGGATCCCGCTCAGGCCGCGCGGGGATCCCGCCCAGACCTGACGCGCTCTGGGATCCCCTGGGGCCGACGCGCGGAAAGAGGCGGAAGACGAAAAGGCATGGCCCCGGCCGGGACCATGCCTCCCGGCCGGGGCCACGCTTCGAGCGGCACCGGCTACGGTTTGAGAACCACCAGCTTGTGGTGCAGCAGCTCGTGGACCGCGTACCTGACGCCCTCGGTGCCCTGCCCGGAGTCCTTGACCCCGCCGTAGGGCATGTGGTCGGCGCGGTAGGACGGGGGCATGTTCACCAGCACGCTGCCCGCCTGCGCGCGAGCCGCGTACCGCATGGCCTCGCCGAGGTCGCCGGTGTAGATCGACGAGTTGAGCGCGTACATGGAGGAGTTCACGCCGCGGATCGCCTCGTCCAGGTCGTCGACGACGAGCACGCTCGCGACGGGGCCGAACGCCTCCTCGCAGACCAGCGCGCTGTCAGGATCGACCTCGGCCAGCAGGGTGGGCTCCAGCACCCCGCCGACCACCTCGCCGCCCGCGAGCAGCCGCGCGCCACCGGCCACCGCGGCGTCGATCGAGCGTTTCAGACCCGTCGTCGCCTCGGTGGTGACGAGCGGCCCGACCACGGTGGCGTCGTCCCGCGGGTCGCCGTAGCTCACCGCCCTGAACGCCTCGCCCAGCAGGGTGACGAACCGGTCGGCCACCTCGCGGGTCACGTACACCCGCTGCAGCGAGACGCAGGCCTGGCCCGAGTTGGCCAGGGCGGAGGTCACCGCGTCGGCGGCGGCGCGCTCCAGGTCGGCGTTGCCGGTGACGACCATGGCGGTGTTGGACCCCAGCTCCAGCACGTGCAGCTTGCGGGGTGACCTCGCCTTGAGATCCCAGCCCACCCGGCTCGACCCGGTGAAGCTGATCACCGCGACCCGGGGGTCGTCGATCCACGGCTCCACGACGTCGGCGGGCGTGCCCGTCACCAGGTTGAGCCATCCGGCGGGAAGGCCCGCCTCCGCGAACACCTCCACCAGCAGGCCCGCGACCAGCACCGCCTTGTCGGACGGCTTGAGCACCACGGCACATCCCGCCGCGAGTGCCGGCGCGACCTTGTGCAGCACCAGGTTGAGCGGGAAGTTGAACGGGGTGATGGCCGCGGCGATGCCACGTGCCTCGGGCACCGTCAGCGCGATGGTGCCCGCACCCGACTCAACGGCGTCCAGCGGGACGGTCTCACCGGTCAGCCGCCTGGTCTCCTCCGCCGCCCAGCCGAGCGTCTGCACCGCGCGGCCCACCTCGCCGCGCGCCGCGGTGATCGGCTTCCCGGTCTCCGCCGTGATGGATCGGGCGAACTCCTCGCCGCGCTCCTCGACGAGCCGCGCGGCGGTCGCCAGCACGCGGGCGCGTTCCGGCACGGGCAGCCCCCGCGCCATGGCCCGCTCGGCCGCGTCGACGGCACGGACGGCGTGCTCGCCCAGGCCCGCCGCGACCGTGCCGATCCGCTCACCCGTCCAGCGGTCCCGGACCGGACGCGATCCCGCGCCCTCGACCCAGGCCCCGTCGATGTACAGCAACTGGTCGCGACTCACCACGGTCCGGCTCCCGCCCGAGTGTCCGATGCCGACATGTTCCTCATGGTGCCGACTTCCAGCCGGATACCCGGTGCCGACGTGTTCGTCATCGTTCTGGCTCCCGCCCGCGTCTCCGGTGCCGACGCGTTCGTCACGGTCCCGGCTCCCGCCCGGCCACCCGGTGCCGACATGTTCCTCATCGTTCTAGCTCCCGTCCGGGTCCGCGGTGCCGGCGTGTTCCCCGGTCCTCGCGAGGTCCTCGATGTGCCCGCGCACCACCTCGGTGAACGCGGCCGTCGAGGCCTGCCCGCCCAGGTCGCGGGTGCGGGTCCCCCCCGCCAGCGCGGCCTCGAAGGCCGCCACCAGGTGCGCGGCGGCGGCGGGATGTCCCAGGGCGTCGAGCATCATCGCCCCGCTCCAGATCTGGCCGACGGGATTGGCCACGCCCTGCCCGGCGATGTCGGGTGCCGATCCGTGGACGGGTTCGAACATCGACGGGTGGCGGCCCTCGGGATTCAGGTTGGCGCTGGGCGCGACCCCGATGGATCCGGTGATCGCACCGGCCAGGTCGGAGAGGATGTCGCCGAACAGGTTGGACGCCACGATCACGTCGTACCGGCCGGGGTGCAGCACCAGGCTCGCGGCGAGCGCGTCGATGAGCTCGCTTCGCAGCTCGACCTCGGGGAAGTCGGCGAGCGCCTCCCTGACGACCTCGTCCCAGAACGGCATCGTGTGCACGATCCCGTTACTCTTGGTGGCCGAGGTGAGGCGCCCGCCCCGGCTCGCGGCGAGCCGCGCGGCGTACCGCGCCACCCGATCCACACCGCGCCGGGTGAACACCGACTCCTGCACCGCGAACTCCTCGGGCAGGCCGCGGTACATCCGCCCGCCGATCTCCGAGTACTCGCCCTCGTTGTTCTCGCGGACGACGACCAGGTCGATCGGGCCGGAGTCGGCGAGGGGGGAGCGCACACCCGGCAGGGTCTTCACCGGCCGGAGGTTGACGTACTGCTCGAAGCGGCGGCGGATCGGGATCAGCAGGCCCCACAGGGTCTCCACGTCCGGGATGTCCGGGACTCCGACCGCGCCCAGGAAGATGGCGTCATGCTCGGCCAGGACGTCCAGCCCGTCGACCGGAAGCATCCGGCCGTGGGCACGGTAGTGGTCGGAGCCCCAGCCCAGGTGGTGCCAGTCGAGGTCGAGCCCGTACAGACCGGCCACCAGGTCGAGGCAGTCGATGGCGGCCGGCATCACCTCCTGGCCGATGCCGTCGCCCGCGATGACCGCGACGCGATGACGGTTCACCCGGCCCACACCGCTCACGCCGCTCACGAGGCGGCGCCCGCGATGACCGCGACGCGGTGACGGCTCACAACACTCATACCGCCCACACCGCTCACGAGGCGGCGTCCGCGGCGGAGCCGAGGTCCTGCGGGGTGGCCGTCACCGTCACCACGTCCACGTCCTGCTGTTCGAGCACGTGCCTCTGGTTCTCGGAGATGCCGTCGTCGATGATGATCCGGTCGATGACCTCCCAGTCACAGATCTTCACCATCGCCGAGGCGTAGAACTTGGAGGAGTCCGCGAGCAGCACCACCCGCTCCGCGACCTCGATCAGCGCGCGCTTGGTGATGGCGTCGAAACCGTTGCCGCAGAAGGCGCCCCGCTCCCCGATGCCGCTCGCGGCGAGGAAGAACGTCTCCACCCTGAGGTTGGAGATGGCCGCGAGGGCGGCCGGTCCGTCGAAGGACAGCGACTCCGGGTGCAGCAGGCCGCCCAGGCACATCACCTCTGTGCCGGTACGGCCGATCAGGCTGGACACCACGGGGAAGGAGTGCGTGACGACCGTCACGTTGCGGTCCGGTGGCAGCAGTTCGGCCACCTGGTGGCCCGTCGTCCCGGCGTCGATGGCCACCACCGAGCCGATGCCCACCATGTCGATCGCCTTGAGGGCGATGGCCCGCTTGGCGTCGGCCATCTTCATGTCCCGCAGGCGGTAGTCGCTGCCCTCCATCTCCTGCTTGGACAGCGAGCCGACACCGCCGCGGAAGGCCCGTACCTTGCCCTGCTCGGCCAGCCGCAGCACGTCGCGCCGGATCGTCATCTCGGAGACGGCGAAGGCGTTCGACAGCTCCGTGATCGTGCAGTATCCCTGCTCCGAGATGAACTGCACCAGCCGCTCGCGGCGTTCCGGTGCCGAGGTGTACCTGAAGTTCTCCTCGGTCATCTCCGTACCCCCTCCGCTTCCACATCCGGCTCCGAAGCCCGCGGCCCCCTCGACCGCGAGGCCTCGGCCACGATGGTGGTCAGCGCGCGCAGCCTGTCCACCGACCGCCGGGACAACGCGCCGAGCGTGTCGGGGTCGGCGACGGTGTCCCCCCAGATGGCGCGTCCGGCGAGGAAGCCCTCGGCGCCGCCGAGGCACGCCTCCCGGACGCCCGGCGCGAAGTCGGGCTGGTTTACGCCGTTGGACAGCACCACCCAGGGGACGGGGACGATGTCAGACATGCGTTCGGCGTGCTCCCTGACGCGCGAGACGTCCCCGGGCAGGTAGCCGGGCATCTCCGCCTTGTAGATCGTCCCGCCGAGGGTCGAGACCTCGCGCGCCGCCTGGAGGATGGCCTCGTGGCGGGCGTCGGGGCCGTCCCACTCCCCGCCGGTCGCGGGCCGCACGATGGCCTCCACCAGGCTGGGCACCCCGGCGGCGCGGGCGACGTCCAGGAATGACAGGACCAGCCGTGTCCTCTCCTCCAGGCCCTCGTCCGGCCGCCAGATGACCAGGAGTTTCACCGCGGTGGCTCCGACCCGCCCGATGAACTCGGGGGTGACGGCGGGGTCGAGGGTCGTGGTGATCACCCCCTGTCCCCGTGGCTGGTCCAGGACGTCCGCGGCGAGGATCAGGCTCGTCGAAGGGGCGAGGCTGCCGGGCCGGGCGTCGGTGACCGCGTAGGGGCGGTCGAGCAGGACCGCGGAGACCAGTGGTGACAGCACCCGTGTCGCCATGTCTTTGAAACGGCGCAGCGAGTCGTCACCGACCTCGTCGCCGTCCACGAGCGGGAACATCTGGCGCAGTGACTCCCGTTGGTCCAGCGCGAGCATGGCGAAACCGCCCTCGGCCGATTTCAGCGGCGCCACCAGCTCGTCTATCGCTTGATCATCCGGGGCCACACGGTTCCCAGACATCTCTCTCCGTTCACCTGTATTCATCAATCCGCGATGCGGGTCGCATCGCGGATAGGTATTTTCCGGTCTCGGCGGCGTCGGGGATGCCGCTTCTGCCGTCGAGGGAACGACATGAAAGCGCCGCCACCACGTTGGCCCGCCAGGCCGCCTCCACCGGGGACATGCCCTCGACCAGCCCTGCCAGCAGGGCGCCGTGGAAGACGTCGCCCGCTCCCATGGTGGACAGCGGGTCGACGGTCACCGGCGGAACGTGCACGGCCCGGCCGTCCACGAGCACCTGGCATCCCTCGCCACCCGCGGTCGCCACCACCTGGCGGGCACCCGCCGCGGCGGCGGCCCGCAGGCTCCCGGGCACGTCCTCGGCCGGGAAGGCGTCACGCAACGAGCCGACGGTCGGCGCGTACAGTGCGACGTCTTCGAGGTCGAGCCCGGGGATCGGATTGCCGCCGTCGATACTCAGCGAGGCCACGTCCGTCTCGCCCCGCAGCGCGGTCCGCGCGCTGCGATATCCGGTCTGGTCGACGTGCAGCCACCGGGAGGCGCGTACCGGTACGGAACCGGGGTCGGGGGGCACCGAGGGCGACGTGACGATGGACCGGGAACCGGACGCGCGGGACACCACGATCATGCTCTGCGGCGTCCGTACGCCGGGGCGCGTCCGCAGCCAGCGGGTGTCGACCCCCTCCTCGTCCAGGAGCCGCCGGCTGAGCTCTCCGGCGGCGTCGTCGCCGACCACGCCGCAGAAGCCGACCGAGGCGCCCAGCCGGGCGAGGGTGACCGCCGCGGTCGCGGCGGGACCGCCCCCGGCGACCACGAAGGGCTCGCCGAGCACGCGGTCGTCTTCGGCGGGCATGCGCTCGACCATGGCGATCGTGTCGATGGTGACAACTCCGACGCAGATGACATCCAATGCCATTTCCCGCGCCCCTACTTTACCGCTCCGGCGGTGAGGCCGGAGACGAGATATCGCTGCAGAATCAGGAATCCGGCGACGATCGGCACGCTCACGACGAGGGCCGCGGCCATGACCTGGTTCCAGTAGACATTCGTTTCGGTGGCGTAGCTCTGCATGCCGACCGAGAGGGTACGGGTGGCGCTGTTGGTCAGCTGCGAGGCGAAAAGGATTTCCCCCCAGCCGGTCATGAAGGAATAGACGGCGACCGCGATGATGCCGGGCCGCGCGGCGGGCAGGATGACCCGGAAAAGCGCGCCGAGCGCCGTGGTGCCGTCCACCTTCGCGGCCTCGTCGAGGGCGCGCGGTATACCGTCCATATAGCTGGCCAGCATCCAGATGGAGAATGGCAGGGTGAACGTCAGGTAGGTGACGATCAGCCCGATCCTGGTCTGGTAGAGAAACGGGAGCCCGAGGCTTCTGTCGATGTTGACGAAAATGATGAACAACGGCAGCAGGAAGAGCACACCGGGAAACATCTGCGTCGACAGGACGACCCCGGAGAAGGCGCCCTTGCCGCGGAACCGGTAGCGCGAGATGGCGTACGACGCGAAGATCGCGATGACGACGCTGAACAGTGTCGCGATGCTGGTGACCAGCAGGCTGTTCACGAAGTAGTCGGCCAGCGGAACGGTCGACCACATGTCGATGAAGGGCTCGAACGTCAGGTTCGTCGGCCACCACTGGAAATCACCCTGCACGTCCCGCAGCGGTTTGAGTGACGAGGTGATCATCACATAGAGCGGGACGGCCGTGAACACGGCGAGGGGGACCAGCACCACCCAGCGGAAAACGCGGAACGACAGTTGCTCACGCATCGCGGTTCACTCTCCTGTTCCACAGGGCCCACAGACTGGCGACGACGACGAGGAAGAGCATCAGCAGTACCGACATAGCCGAACCCAGGCCGAAGTTCCAGGTGATGAACGAGCTCGAATAGATGTGCACGGTCAGCAGGTCCGCGGATTCCGGCGGAGTCGGCCCGAACAGCACGTACGGGGTGTTGAACTCGCGGAACGTCCACAGGAACAGCAGCAGTATCAGGACGGCGTTGATGGGACGCATCATGCGCAGCGTGATGTGGCGGACCTGCTGCCAGGTGCTCGCGCCGTCGATCGCGGCGGCCTGGTAAAGCTCCTCGGGAATCACCTGCATGCCGGCCATCGACATCAGGAACGCGAAGGGCCACTGCTGCCAGATCGACACCACGACGACCGAGACGAACGCGTTGCCGCCGATGAGCCAGAACGGCCGTTCGCTGGCGAGGTGCAGGCCGTCGACCAGCAACTGGTTGAGCAGCCCGTTGTCCCGCTGGAGGATGAACTTCCAGACGATGATGCCGGCGTAGGCGGGCAGCGCGTACGGGATGAGGAACAGGGTGCGCAGGAAACCGCGGCCGCGTCCCAGGCGGTGCAGCACGAGCGACGCCGACATCCCGAAGACGAACGAGATGCCGACGACGAGCACCGTGAAGCCGAGGGTGATCCCGAAGGACCGCAGCAGCTGCCACCCGAGCGGGCCGGAGAAGTCCAGCGCGACACCGTAGTTGCCCGCGCCGGTGAACGGCGCCGCCGACCAGTTGGCGATGTAGAGCTGGGTGAGCTGGAGGAAGCTCATGAAGATCCCGACGATCATCGGGATGACGTGGACGAGCAGTTCGAACGCGACAGCCGGGAGGATCAGCAGGTAGGGCGCGGCCTGCGTCCAGTTGAACCTTCTCCTGCGCTGCGGCTGGTCGGCGTCCGGCTCCTGCTCGCCCGGTGGCCCCTGTGCGGGCCTCCTGGGGAACGTCACTGCCATCTCGTTCTCCTCGGGTTGACATCGTCCCGGGTGCTGGGCTGACGTGGGACGATGTCAACCCGTGGTTCGGTGGGTTCTGTCGGTTATGCCGGTTGTGCCGGACGGGACCTAGCTGGCGCCCATCTTCTGCTGGGCCTGCTCCAGCGCGGCCTTGATGTCGGCGTCACCGATGGTGGCCCCGGTCGCCGCCTTCGCGATGAGCCCGACGACCTCGCCACCCACGTTGGCCTGGAAGGCCTGGATCCCCGGGACGAGCGGCAACGGCTTCGCCTGCTCGGCCAGGATCTTCGTGAAGGCGTCCAGCTTCTCCTGGTCCTCGGTGAACGCGGCCGACGCGCCCTTGACCGCGGGCTGGGTGGTGTACGCCTTGTTGAGGATCTGCTGCTCCTCGTCGCTGGTCATGAACTTCACGAACTGCAGCGCGGCGTCGAGGTGCTTGGTGTTCTTGAAGATGGAGAGGTTGGTCCCCGCGACGAAGCTTGAGATCTTGGTGCCGCTCGCGGGCGCCGGGATCGGCACGATGCCGTACTGGTCGGGCTCCATGCCGTTCTGCTTCAGGACGTTGATCCCGGAGGTCTGCGTCATGAGCATGGCCGCGTCGCCCCGGGCGAAGTCTCCGGCGGCCTGCGCGGCTTCGGTGTACTGCGCGGCGCTCGGGTTCACGACGTGGTGCTTGCTGATCAGGTCGACGTACTGCTTGACGCCGTTGATCATCCCCGGGGAGGTGAAGGACGGCTTGCCCGCCTGGTCGAAGGCCGAGCCGCCGTACTGCTCACTGAAGATGTAGGAGAAGTGCATGCTCACGTTGACGGTGCCGCCGGGGATGACGATGCCGTACTTCTTCTTCGCGGGGTCGGTCAGCTTCTGGGCGGTCGAGACCAGCTCCTCCCAGGTGGTGGGGGGCTGCAACCCGGCGTCGGCGAAGGTCTTCTTGTTGTAGTACAGCGCGTACACCTGGCTGTACAGCGGGATCGAGGTCGGGGCCGCGCCGGGCGGACCCGCCGTGGCGAAGGCGCTCTCGACGAAGCGGTCCTTACCGCCGATCTTCTGCAGCGCGGCGTCGTCGAAGGGGTGGAAGGCACCGGTCGACTGGAACGTCGTCGCGTTGGTGTTCCCGATGTTGAGGACATCGGGCCCCTGCCCGCTCACCGCCGCGGCGAGGGTGTTGTTGGTGAGGTCGCTCCACGGAACGACCTCCAGGTTGACCTTGATCCCGGTCTGCTGGGTGAACTTGGCCAACTCCGGCGTCAGAACCTCTTTGTCGTTCTCCAGGCTCGCGCCCTGGTTGCTCGCCCAGTACGTAAGTGTGACGGGGGCATCGCCGGAACCGGTCGCGCTGTCCGATTCGGAACTTCCGCCGGAGCAGGCGGTCAGGGCGACGGCAAGAAGTAGTGCGGAGACGCCAGCTGCGAGGGGTTGGGACTTCATCGCGCCGCTCCTGATGAGAAATGGCAAGCGGGGGGCTTACCTTGCCTTTGAGTGTTGCCATTTGAACATCAGGTTACAGTTGGTGTCAATAGAACATCTTTTGAGATCTATCGATCACTATCAGGTCGACTGATGGCCGTCCTGTGACAAGACGAGCACCTGTTGCGCGAAGCTGTCACGACCGGGAACACCGGACACGTGCCGGGACCAGGGCCGGGGCCGGAGGCCAGGTGGGAGCCGGGTGGGAGCCGGGAGGGAGCCGGGAGTCGCGAACGGGACCGGACGTCGCGGCCGGAACCGGGGATCACGGCCGGGATCGCGGGGCACGGCCGGAACCGGGAGGCGCGGGCACGGCGCGCGGAGGTTTCGCTCCCCTCACGCGTGCCCCGCGCGCGAAAGTGAGAAAGGCCGTGGCCGTGGCGGGGTCACGACGGCGGATCGACGCGGATCGACTTCGCCCGGCCATGACGCCACCGAGGTGGGCGAAACCCGGCCTATGTCCGTAAATCCGGGGGCCGTGAATCCGGGGGCCGGGGCCAGGGGTCGTGAATCCGGGGGCCGGGGCCAGGGGTCGTGAATCCGGGGGCCGGGGCCGGGAGCCGGGGGAAACCAGCGGAACGGTCAGAGCCGCCCGACGACGCCGAGGATGCCGGGCTTGGTGAAGTCGACCGTGACGTCCTCGTCGTATTCGGGCCGCCACGCCTCCACCGGGACGACACCCGGTTCCAGCAGATCCATTCCGCTCAGCAGTTCGGCCAGCTGTTCCGGGCCCCGCGAGGTGAGCGCCCCCGCGCTGGTCGAACGGTAGACCTTCTGCCCGGCCTCGCGCACCTCCGCGCTGACCTCGGCCTCGAAGGCGTGCGTGATGACCAGGTGGCCGCCCGGGACGAGCCGTTGGCGGATCTCGGACATGATGCGGGCGACCAGGACGTCGTCGGGGATGAAGTGCAGCATCGAGACCATCAACACGGCGACGGGCCGGGTGAAGTCGATGGCACTCTCGACCTGCGGGTGTGTCAGGAGCTTCTCGGGTTCCCGCATGTCGGCCTGGACGACCGAGGTGAAGGCGTTGTCCTCCAGGAGCGCGCGGCCGTGCACCAGGACGATGGGATCGTTGTCGACGTAGACGACCCGGCTCTCCGGCGCGACGCGCTGGGCGACCTGGTGCACGTTGTCCCGCGTCGGCAACCCCGACCCGATGTCGAGGAACTGCCGCACGCCCTGACGCGCGAGGAGCTCGACGGCCCGCGACAGGAACGCCCGGTTGTCCCGGGCCATTTCCCTGATGCCGGGCACTATCCGGATGAACTGTTCGGCGGCCTCGCGGTCGGAGGCGAAGTTGTCCTTGCCCCCGAGGTAGTAGTCGTACATTCGAGCGACGCTCGGAATGCTCGGATCAATACCCGCAGGAACAGCCTCTTGTTCGGTCATGCCCTCGCCCCGTCCCTCGTCTTCGGGAAATGATATGAGGGGCCCGCAAGATCGTGGATCTTTATCGGTGGATATGTCCCCGGTCACGGTCGCGGCCGTACTCCCACGATCCTCCTGAGGTTTCGCGACAGGTTTCGCGACACACCTCGGGAAGATCGCGGGAGCATGGGCGGACCCGGCGCCCTCGCCGGCCAAGGTCAGTGAACCGGCGGCGGGGTTCCGGCGGCCGTCAGACCTCCTCCGCCGCCGAAGCACCCGCGGCGACGATCCGAGACGGCCGGCTCACGACGGGGTAAGCGTGATCGCCTGGGCCGGGCAGATGCGGGCGGCCTCACGAACGTCCTCCCGTAGCCCCGGTTCCGGACTGTCTCGCAGGAGTACGACGACGCCATCCGCGTCGCGCTGGGCGAACACCCCGGGTGAGCCGAGTACGCACTGCCCGGAGCCGGCGCACGCGTCCTCGTCGACGGTGACCTTCACGCGCTTTCTCCTTTCACGATTCACCAGGTGACGGGCAGTTCCCGCACCCCGTAGAAGATCGCGTTGTGTTTGAACGTCAGTTGTTCCAGCGGTGTGGCCAGGGCCAGTGTGGGGATGCGCCGGTAGAGGGTGCCGTAGACGACCTGCAGTTCCACCCGGGCCAGTGGCTGGCCCAGGCACACGTGGGCGCCGTAGCCGAAGGCGACATGGTGGCGGGCCTTGCGGTGGACGTCGAGAACGTCGGGGTCGGGGAAGGCTGAAGGATCCCGGTTCGCGACGCTTTTCACGCCGATGATGCCTTCGCCCTCGCGGATGAGCCGGCCACCGATCTCAAGGTCCTCGCGCGCGACGCGGCGGGCTTCGGTGTGGGTGATGGAGAGGTAGCGCAGGAGTTCCTCAACCGCGTTGGCCACCAGTGCGGGGTCGCCGCTGTCGCGAACCTCGCTCAGCTGGTCCGGGTGTGCCAGCAGCGCGGCCGTACCCAGTGCGATCATGACCGCGGTGGTGTCGTGCCCTGCGACCAGGAGCAGCTGACCCATCGTGGCGATCTCACGCCGGGTCATCCCGCCGGTCCGGTACTGCTCGACGGCCAGCCTGCTGAACACGTCGTCGCCCGGCTCGGCGTTCTTCCTGTCCACCAGTTCTTCCAAGTAGGCGTTCAGTTCCTCGCTGGCGGCCATGGCCTGTGCGGGGTCGGGCTCGTCCATGACGAGCGCACTGGCCACCCGGTGGAAGAAGGCCTGGTCGGCATAGGGCACACCCAGCAGCTCGCAGATCACCAGTGAGGGAACCGGCAGCGCGAACGCCTCCACCAGGTCGACCGGATTGGGGCCGGCGAGCATCTCGTCCACGAGGTCGTCGACGATCTGCTGGATCCGGGGCCGCAACGCCTCCATCCTTTTGATCATGAAGTCCGAGGTCAGCAGCCGCCGCTGGGCTGTGTGCTCCGGCGCGTCCATCTGCATCAGCGTCTTCATGTGCGCGTCGCGTGCCTTGCTCACCGCGTTGGTGTGCGGGAAGCCGGGTTGCGCGACGTCGACGCTGACGCGCGGATCGGTGAGCAGCGCGCGCACATCCGCGTAGCGGGTGACCATCCACGGGGTAGTGCCGTCCCACAGCCTCACTCGCGAGACCGGCGCCTCCTTCATCCTCCGGCTCAGCTCCGGCGGCGGGTCGAAAGGGCAACCCGTCGCACGAGCCATCGGAAACATCGGCGTCTCCGACAGGTCATCGGTCATGAAATCTCCTCACATCGAATGCGGTCGTCAGGTGATTGCGGGCGTTCGCCGAACAGGCGCTGGAAAACCCGGGTCGAGCGTTTCCCCCGGAATGACTGGCATGATCGCGACCTGCCCGGGGTCGGTCGCGAGCCCCGCCTCAGCGGGTGCGGCCGGACGGCTCGGACGGCTCGGACGGCTCGGACGGCTCGGACGAGGAGGGCTCGGACGAGGAGGGCCCCGGTCGGCTCGAACGAGTCGCGGCGCGGGCGGTGACGATCCCGATCGCGCAGATGATCGCGAATCCAAACAGCAGGTATCGGGCCGAGTCGAGCATCGACCGTCCGCCCAGGTTGACCAGGACTCCGGCGACCGCCGTGCCGAACGCGGTCGACATCGTCGTCACGGTGGCGATCGCCGCGGCCGCCTGCCTTCCTTCCTCCGGGTCCGGGGTGCTGGCCATCGCGGCCACGGACAGGTGCGGGTAGGCGATACCGATGCCCGAACCGGCGACGAACAGCACCGGCACCCAGATGGCCACCAGCCAGATCGGCACGCTCTCGCGCTGTAGCAGCCCCTGAGCGAGGAAGCCGAGCGCGAGCAGCACCGGGCCGATGGCGATCAACCGCCGCACCGTGCGTTCCCTGACCGCCGATGAGCTGCCGATCTGGGTCACCGACCACCCGAGGGAGATGACCGCGCCGAAGAAGCCGGCGGCGACCGGGGGCAGACCGGCCAGTCGCTGACCGAACAGCGGGAGGAACGACTCGGCCGCGACGCCGAAGGCCAGCAGCCCGAGCGTCAGGTAGACCCACTTCAGTGGTGAACCCGCCCGATAGGTCGTGCGCGGGAACACCCGCAGTTCGCTGCGCCGCTCATGGAGGACGAATCCGACGACCAGCAGCAGCGCCACCACGATGCCGGCCGCCCTCGTCATCGCGCCGGGCAGGACTCCCGCCACGCTGACGGCCAAGGTGGCGGCCGTGACCAGCATCAGCGACACGATCGGGATCGGCGCCCGCGCGTCGCTCCGTTCGCTGCGGGGCAGCACGCGGGGAACGACCGCGCCGCAGGCCACCGCGATCACCGCCATCAGCACGAACGCCAGGCGCCAAGAGCCGAACTGGGCGAACAGGCCGCCGAGTGCCGGGCCGACGAAGTTTCCGATGCCGTACATCGCCGACATCAACGCGTTGCCGCGTGTCCAGAGCCGGCGCGGCAGGGCCGATCGGATAACGGCGAACCCCAGCCCGGACAGCAACCCGGCACCGAGTCCCTGGACTCCACGGCCGACCAGCAACATCGGCATCGTCATGCTCGCCGCACAGGCCAGTGAGCCCACCATGAACACGGCGAAGCCGAGAAGGTAGGCGCCGACGTTCCCCCACCGGGAGAGGAACCGGCTGACGAGCATCGTCGCGATCACCGTGGCGACGAGGTAGATCGTCATGCTCCACGCGTAGAAACTCGCGCCGCCGATGTCGGCCACCACGGTGGGCAACATGCTCGATGCCAGATAGATGTTGACCGCGCCGACGAGCACCCCACCGGCCATCACGATCACGGCTCCGAGATGTTCCGGGCCCAGGAGCTCCCGCCAGGAGGCTGGGGCGGGGGTCACGCGGTCACCTCCGTCGGGTGGGTGGTGCACGGGATCGTGGTGTGCCCCGTCCTGGACGGCCGTGGGGCCAGGACCTCGCCCCGGCGAACGCGCGGATCCGCCCCGTTCGGCGCATCGGCCGAGCCGTGTCGCATGCGTAGGCCGCGGGGCCGGACGGCAGATCCCGCTCCGGGTGACTTGTCGTCGTCGGTATTCATGTCTTCAAGACTTACGTTGAAGCGTTCCCGGAGACTTTTCCTCGCCCACGGCCGACGGTCCAGGGCCGACGGGCGGGCAACCCTCAAACGGCCGTCGAACCTTTCCGTGATGGGCCGCGGCGGAGATCCGGCGTCGGCGAAGAAGACGTTCCGCTCTCCCGATCGGGATCCCGGTGCGCGGAGGGTCCGTCCGGCGGCATCGCCGTGCGGAGCGGGTCCGTCCAATGGGAAGACCGTCATAATCCGGGCCGGTTCATTCCCTTTCCTGATCTTCATCTCTGGCCTGTGGCAGAATGTGATGGATGCGTTTCCATGCTGACCTGCACATTCACTCGAAATATGCTCGGGCCTGCAGCAGAGACAGCGACCTGGAGCACCTGACATGGTGGGCACGGCGCAAGGGCGTCGCGCTGATGGGCACCGGCGATTTCACACATCCGACGTGGTTCGAGCACTTACGCGAGAACCTCGTACCCGCGGAGCCGGGGCTGTTCCGGCTGCGTGAGGAGATCGACCTGGAGGCCCTCGGACCGCCGCCCGCCGGTGTGGTCCCCGGCCAGGTGCGGTTCATGCTGTCCACGGAGATCTCCACGATCTACCGGCGCGGCGAACGCACCCGCAAGATCCACCACCTGGTCTACATGCCGGGCTTCGACGAGGCCGCGGCGTTCAACGCCAGGCTCGACCGGATCGGTAACCTGAGCGCGGACGGGCGGCCCATCCTCGGCCTGGACTCCCGCGCCCTGCTGGAGATCGCCCTGAGCAGCGGCGACGGCGCCTATCTGGTACCCGCCCACGTCTGGACGCCGTGGTTCGGCGTCTTCGGTTCGAAGTCCGGGTTCGACACGATCGAGGAGTGCTACGGCGAGCTCTCCGAGCACATCTTCGCGCTGGAGACCGGGCTGTCCAGCGACCCGGCCATGAACTGGCGGGTCTCCGCCCTCGACCGTTACCGGCTGGTCAGCCACTCCGACGCCCACTCGCCGCCCATGGTCGGCCGCGAGACCACGGTGTTCGAGACCGACCTCGACTACTTCGCCGTCCTGCGAGCGCTCCAGACCGGGACCGGGTACGCGGGAACGACCGAGTTCTTCCCCGAGGAGGGCAAGTACCACGTCGACGGGCACCGCGGGTGCGACATCCGGATGGGCCCCGAGGAGACGCGCGGGCGTGACGGGATCTGTCCCGTGTGCGGGAAGCCGCTCACGGTGGGCGTGCTGAGCCGGGTCCAGGATCTGGCCGACCGGCCTGACGGTTTCCGGCCGGAGGGCGTCGCGGGCTTTCGCAGCCTCGTACCGCTGCCGGAGATCGTGGGCGAGATCCTCGGCGTGGGGTCGAAGAGCAAGAAGGTCCTCAAGGAGGTCGACAGGCTCACCGCCGTCCTGGGTCCCGAGCTGGGGATCCTGGAGGACGTGCCGGTCGACGACATCGCGGCCCACTCACCGCCGCTCGCGGAGGCCGTCGAACGGCTGCGCCGCGGCGAGGTGATCCGGGAACCCGGGTACGACGGCACGTACGGCGTGATCCGGCTCTTCGAACCAGGCGAGCTGGAGCGCACGGGCGAGGAAACCACCCCGACACTTTTCTAGCCCCCGCTTCCAGGCCCGTTTTTCAGACCCCGGTTCCGAGCCCAGCTTTCAGGCCCCGCTTCCAGGCCCCGGTTCCGAGCCCCGCTTCCAGGTCCCGTCGACCGCGGCCTCCCGGGCTCCGTTCGCGCGGCCTTCCGGGACTCCGTTCACCGAAGCGCGCTCATCCTGGCGAGGGCGGCGGCGAAGAAGGACCGCGGGGCCTGCGCGGCCACGACGAACGTGTCCGCCGCGGTGTCCACGTCGGTGAGGCGGGGCATCAGGGCGACGCTCAACCCGGCTTCCCCCAGCCTCCGCAGCTGGACCTCGCCGGTGGTCGGCTCCGACATCGGGACGCCGAGCAGAAGGCCGGGGTCGGGAACGCGCAGCCCGAGCAGCCAGAACCCGCCGTCCGCCGCCGGGCCGAACACCGCGTCGTAGGCGCTGAGCATGGACAGGGCATAGGCCAACATGTCCGGGGTGACCTGCGGGGTGTCCGTACCGATCAGCACGACGGGCACGGGCAGGAGCCGGTGGGCGTCGTCGAAGGCCGCGGCGAGCCGCTCGTCCGGCCCGTCCCCACGCTGCGGCAACACCGTGAACCCGTGGGGAAGCCAGGGACCCGGAGCACCGTCGAGCGCGAGCACGCGCCGGGCGACCGGGACGCGGGCGACCGCGCGCAACGTGTCCTCAAGGGCGGCGGCGGCCAGCGCGGCGGCCTCACGCGCGGTGAAGGGCGGGATCAGCCCGGTCTTGACCTCCCCGGGCACCGGTTCCTTGGCGAGCACCACGACCTGTCCCCCGGGCGGCCCGCCCTGGGACGGTACGCGCCGCGACGGCTCACCCCAGGCTCGCCGGCTCCTGGACGCGTCGCCATGAAGTATTTCGTCCTGGGAAAGCTCATCCCGGGTGTGAGGAAACGGACCGGCGCCGTACCGCCCGTTCCCGGCGCGGCTCATGCGTCCGCTCGATCGGCCATGACCCGGCGTATCAGGGCCGCCTCTCCGTCCGGGCGGGGCGGCACCACGTCGATCTTCATCGTTCGACGCTAAGGCCACCGGGCTGGATCGCCCCCGAGGGATGACGACGTGCTTCCAAGAAATGACCAGTTCGGGCCTGCGCCGAGAGAGTGACCTGAGCCACGGCTGGTGCCATCATCTGAGCACGGCCTCGCTCGGGCTGTGTACCACCATCTGGTTGACCGGTGATCGACGATTGTTTCTTCCGGAAACAAAGCCCTTTGTTCCAAGTGAATTCCAGAAGCTCGCCGGATATTTACCGACTGCGGGTATTTCCCCTAATGTCGGCGATCATGAAGATTCGAATGATCATGGCAGCGGCCGGCGCGTCCGTCCTGCTGCTCTCCGGTACGGCCACCGCCGCCGCCGCATATCCGATCGAGAACGCCTCCGTCCTGACCAACAACGATCTCTACGGCGCCGGAAAGCTGCCCGACGCGGCATGTGCCAAGAGACCTCCCAAGGGCAAGACCACGGCCTCGGTCTCCAAGCACGTCAAGGCGATCGTCGCGTGTCTGGAGACGACCTGGGGTTCCTACCTCAAGGAGGCCAACCTGCCGTACGTGCCGGTCCAGTTCGACCTGAAGGACAGGATCGAGG
This sequence comes from Streptosporangium sp. NBC_01469, assembly GCF_036227305.1. Lineage (NCBI taxonomy): Bacteria > Bacillati > Actinomycetota > Actinomycetes > Streptosporangiales > Streptosporangiaceae > Streptosporangium > Streptosporangium sp. NBC_01469. Next base: position 1,166,142 of record NZ_CP109465.1, read on the forward strand.
ACCCGTGCACCCATGAGGCGCGCTATCCCAAGTCGGACGTCTCCTACTGCGGCGGCCGGGCCTGGTTCGACGTGCAGATCCGCCCGGACTGGACCAAGTCCTCCAGCGACCTCGACATCTTCGCCAAGCTGAGCGCCGCGTACGGCCACCACGTGATGAACATGGTCGACATCGCGGAGGGGAACGCCGCGCTGCACTACGACACGAGACCCGAGGCCGCCGAGCAGTATCGCCGCTACGGCATGCAGTCGAAGTGCCTGGCCGGGGTGACCGCGAAGAGCGTCTGGTCCACCCTGGGCTACCCGGCCAAGGACCTGGGCCGCATGCTGAACCTGATGAGGACAGACGGCGACACCAAGGGCAAGGAAAGCCTGTACGGCAAGGGCTCCACCCTGGTCTCCTGGGCGAAGCGGGGCTACGCCTCCGGAAACCCGAAGTCGTGCAACACCTGGACCGCCTCCTCCGGCAAGGTCCTGTAACCCGGCCGGAGAGGCTCGCGCGAAAACCCGTCCGCGAATCGTGACCGGGGCCCGGTCCCGCAGTCCGCGATCCGTCCACCGGCGAAGAGGGATTCCGCCGGTGAACGCCCTCACGGGCGAGCCCCCGGCGCCGGACTCGGGGCCAGGCTCGGGACCGGGCTCGGTTTCAGGCCCGGACTCGGTTTCAGGCCCGGACTCGGTTTCAGGCCCGGGATCGAGCTCGGGACCGGGATCGAGCTCGGGACCGGGTTCAGGGCCCGGCTCGGGGTCGACCTCTCGTTCGGGGCCTGAAACGCTCCGGCTCGGGCCCGGGGTCAGGTACGGGCCTGAAACCTAGCCCGGCTACCAGCACTCGACGAACTGCCGCGAACTGCTCTGGGAGGACTGGTAGCTCTCGTAACCGGGCCCCCAGCTCCAGGTCTCCGTGGTGTCGCCGTGCTTGACGGTGGTCCTCCCGGTGGACAGATACCCGTCCATCGAGGGGGGCTGGGGCGGAATGAGAGCTGCGGACGCGACCGGCGCGGCGAGCGTCACCACGGAGGCGACGAGGACGACGATGGCGATACAGCGGGCAACGGACATGGGTTCTCCCATGACGTGCGGATGATTCGACGGAGATATCACCTTTTTTCCGGAAAGCCGAACCACGTCGATCCTCAAGACTCACACCGAGCCCCATTCGGAACGAATACCCCTTTCATGCGCTTTTGTGCCCCTCTGGCATGGGACGCGCACCCCGGTGCGAGAAGCTCCACGGCTCATCCGGCGTCGTCCCTGAGCGCGGCGAAGAGCCGCTCGGCGGCGGGCTGGTTCCACGCGAGCCGGTTGCGATCGTCGGGGTGCGGACGGGTGGGAACCGTGGAGAACGTGACCGAGCCGGGCTTGAGCTCCGCCATGCCGCTGGCGATGGCGTACATCGTCCGCAGGTCGAGCCCGGCGTCGGTCCTGACCGATTTCTTCACCTCGGTGAGGAAGGCGAAGAGCGCCGCCGGTTCGCCCATCAGGCCTCTCACCCTCATGACCAGCATGTTCATGAAATGCTGCTGGCGCTTGATCCGCCCCAGATCGGTCCCGTCTCCGAAGTTACGGAGCCGCACGAAGCCCAGCGCCTGCTCACCGTTGAGCAGATGCCTTCCCGCGGGCAGCCGCAGCTTCGCCTTGGGATCGTCCACCGGCCGCGGCAGCGTGACCTCCACCCCGCCGAGCGCGTCGACCATGCCCTTGAACCCGGAGAAACGGATCTCCATCGCGTGGTCGACGTGGATCCCGGTGGTCGACTCGACCGTCTTCCAGGCGCAGGACAGCCCGCCCGTGCGGAACGCCGAGTTGATCATGTCGGTTCTGGCCGGAACCGCCGTCCCGTCCGAGGACTCGCAGGCGGGAATGCGGACGATCGAGTCCCGGGGGATGTTGACGGCCAGGGTCTTCCGCCGGTCGGCGGAGAGGTGCAGCAGGATCATCGTGTCAGCGCGCGCCCCCGCGGCCTCGCGCTGGTCGGGTTTGATCGCCTCGCTGTCGTTCCCGACCACCAGGATGTTGAGGGCCTCCCCCTGCTTGTACGGGCGATCTCCCGACGGGCCCGGCACGGACGGACCGGGGGCGAGCGGGCGCCCGCTCAGGAGCACGACGGGAATGACGGTGACGGCGGCGGTCACCGCCGCGACCAGCGCGAGCATCGGCCAGCCGCGCATCGCGCGGGGCAACCGCCACCGGGAGCGGGCCGAGGTGCGGGCCAGGCCCCGGGGGGAACCGGCCGAGGCGTCGAGCAGGCGCGCACGCTGGCGCGCGAGCGTGGCGGGCGGTTCGTGCTCCAGCTCGCGGCCGAGGTCGCGGAGCATCGTCAGGTCGTCCATGGTCACTCCTCCTCGTGCATCGGATTGCTGTCGCCGAACTCCGCGCGTACCTTCCGTCTGGCCCTGTTCAGGCGGGACCGTACGGTGCCGATCGGGATGTCCAGCGCTCGGGCGACCTCCACGTACGACAGGTCGCTCCAGGCGACCAGCAGCAGGACGTCGCGGTCTCCGGACGAGAGCCCGGCCAGCGCCCGCGCGAGCGCCGGGCGGGACACCTGGGCGGTGACCCCCGCGAGTACCCGGTCGTCGGGGGACTCCGCGACGTCCTCGGCGGGGCTGCGCCGCAGCGCCCGGTAACGGGCGGCCTCGGTGCGGTGGTGCCGGGAGACGAGTCTGGTGGCGATGCCGAAAAGCCACGGCCGGGCGTCGGCGTAGGCCAGGTCGTAGTGGCTCCGGCGTGCGAAGGCGACCAGGAACGTCTCGCCGACCAGGTCTTCGGCGATCTCCGGTCCCAGCCGCCGGGAGACGTACCGGTAGAGCATCCCGGAATAGCGGTCGAACAGCGCCGCGAACGCCTCCGGGCGGGCCCGCGACTCGTCGATGAGGTCGCAGTCGCGGGTTTGGGCGGTGAGTGGCGCGGTCATCGCGGGCACCATGGCATGAAGGCCGGCCTTCCCGTGGGAAAAGTGGTCAGCGATGTATCGCCACCACCTCCCGACCGGGTTCACGCCCCCCGAAGGATCGGCGTGCCGGATCGCGACCGGCCTCACGCTCCGCTGTCCCCCAGATGGCGCCGTGACGCCCAGGATCGAGGGAAAAATCCCCTCAAATACGAAATTACCGGCGATAAAAACGGACGAATTTCATCGCTTCCGGCAAAGCGCCTGCATTATCTAGCACTGGCGTATAACCTCGCGAAGTCTCAACACGCGAAAGAGGAAGTGGCGTGGCAGGATCATGGGCGGAGCTGCCGATAGGGCGCGTCGTGCACGTTCACGGCGCGGACGCCGACGCCATCGCCCTTTCGATCGACCCGCTTCCCGATGACGCTCCGGCGATTGTCACCTACTTCGCGGGCGACACGCAATCCGCGACGGAAATGGTCTCCTCGGTATTGCGCGAGCTGGAAAAAGCCGCCGTCGGCCTGTTCCCGGCGTGGCTGCCGGGCGCGGAGGGCATCGGCGGCCCCGGTGGCGCGAGCGGGCGCGCCATACGCGTGCTCGCACTGCGAACCGCGTCCGCGACCGAGCACTTCGGCCCCTTCCTCGCCGATCTCGCCGAGCGGGCGCTCCGCGGAGCCATGCTCGCCGCGCCTCCCGTGCCACGAGGGGCATCGCGGGAGGCGAGGTCACGGCGCTCCCCCGGATTCGCGGCCGAGGTACGGGCCGCCGGTCTCGGGCGAGTGATCGCCGCCAGCTTCGGCCGGCCCCGCGCGGCGGTCCTCGTGCACGTGCCGGCGGACCTCTCTCCCGCCGCCGAGGAGGCCCTCGTCACGGGGTGCGAATGGCTCGCCCACCACGGTGACCTGGGAGTCTGGCTCACCGGCGCCCCCCTGGCCGCCGTGGACCGGATCGCCGTGACGACCCTGCGGCTGCCGGCCGAGGTGACGGACCTCGTCCGCGACCTACCGGCGCCGACGAAGCCCCGGCCCGACGCCCGTACGGCGCACGTGGCCACGTACCCGGCCGTGGCGGGGAGGCCGCATCCGGCGAGTGTCGCCGAGCGGACGCTGGAAACCGCGCTGGCCACGTGCGACTGGGCGGCGGGGCGGGCGTGGAACCAGACCCACCGACCGCACCCGCTCGTCAACCCCATCCGGGTGGACCTGCTCTGGCGGGACGAGCGGTGCGTCATCGAGATCGACGGGCCCGAGCACCACTCCGCGCTCGCGTACGCGGCGGACCGGCAACGGGACGTACGGCTCCAACTCGACGGTTACGCGGTGCTGCGCTTCACCAACGCGCAGGTCACCACCGATACAGAAACCGTGCTTCACCAGATAAGGCGATTTCTCCGGGGCCGTCGTCCCGGGATGTTGGAAGGACTGGAACATGCCCGATAAAGCACTTTCGCTGCCGGAAATTACCGCGCTCCTGGTGTTGATGGTCGAGGCGAGGGAGATCTCCAATCCGGAGCTCCAGGAACGTCACGGTCTGACGATCACCGGAGACCCGCGCCGGAATTTGAACGAGCTGAAGCTGGTGGAGAGCCGGAAAGGAAGGCGCGGCGCGTTCGTCCACGTGCTGACCGACGCCGGATGGGCCTGCCTGACCGACGAGCTCCGCGCCGGGATCGTCGTCCCGGAGCGCTCGGGCTCGGCGGGGATCGCGCTCCGCGCCGTCCTGTCCGGGGTGCAAGGCTTCATGGAGCGGACCGACCACAGCCTCGCCGACGTCTTCGCGGAAAACCCCGACCCGGCCCCCGCGGCCTCTTCCGACGACCCCGCATCAACACCCGCGGCCTCCCCGGATGACTCCGCGTCCACGACATCCTCGGACGACTCCGCGCCGTCGTCCGTGGCTCCCCCGGTCTCGGTGGCGCCGGACGTCGAGGAGCGCATTCGTGCCGCCTACCGCGAGCTGGCCGCCAAGCCGGGCGCCTGGGTGAGCCTCACGAAAGTCCGTCCGCTCCTGGGTGAGGTGGCCAGGGCGACTGTCGACGAGGCCCTCGTCCGGATGAACCGCATGCCGGACGTGAACATCGTCCCTGAGTCCAACCAGAAGACGCTCTCCAGGGAGGACAGGGACGCGGCGGTGACCATCGGCGCGCAGGAGAAGCACCTCCTCTGGATCGAGGCACGATGACCGACGACGAGCGCAGAGCACTGGCGGAGCTCAAGCTCAGGCTGAACTCGGTGCTGGGCCTCAACGACGTGTGGAACACCTCGCCGTTCCACGTGAAGGGCCTGCACCGGCACACTGGGCAGCTCCTGCTCGACGGGCTGGGCGAGGCCGGGGAGAGCCGCGCCGCGAGCCCGATCGGCGTGGTCGTCCACGGCCAGCGGGGCACGGGCAAGACGCATCTGCTGGGCTGGGCACGCGCGCGGGTCCTGAAAGAGGGCGGATACTTCTTCCTGGTGAGCCTGCTGGACGCCAGGAGCTTTTGGGAGAGCGTCGTGGGGTCGATGCTCGACAGCCTTTCCCGCAGGGCCCAGGAGGACGGGGCGAGCCAGCTCAAGGTCTTCCTGGACCGCCTGTCGTCGCTGGTCGAGGTCCCCCGGATGGTGCGGCGCGCGGTGACCGGGAACACGGCGCTGACGCGGGAGGCCCTCGACGCCTTCATTGAGGCGCTGCACCGCTTCGACGGGCCGCTGTGCCTGGAGAGCCAGAACACCGCGCGGGCGCTCGTCCTCCTCGCCTCCGGCGGCCTGGCGGCCCAGGAGGTCGGATTCGCCTACTTGTCCTCAATCCCCGAGGAGGAGCCGGGTGAGCGCGCCCGGTGGGGCATCCGGCGGGGCGAGAAGTCGTCGCAGGAGATCGTGAGGGACATCTCTCGGCTGATGGCGCTCACCGGCCCCTCCGTGATCGCGGTCGACCAGATCGATACGCTCATCGCGCAGGCCTCGCTCTCCGGCGTCAGCGACTTGGACCAGGACTGGCGTGACGCCCTCATCGTCGAGCAGGTCGCGGGCGGGCTGATGTCGCTGCGGGAGGTCACCCGCAGGACGCTGACGGTCGTCTCCTGCATCCCATCGACGTGGATCCTCATCGAGAAGCTCGCGACCGACACCGTCCAGGACCGGTTCCGGCAGGCGGTCCAGCTCATGACCATTCCCGACGCCAAGATCGGCCGCGCCCTGGTCGAGCGGCGGTTCGCGGCGCCGTTCCGGGAGCTCGGCTTCGAGTTGCCCTACCCGACGTGGCCGGTGCTGCCGTCCGCGTTCGAGGACGCCCCCGACTTCACCCCCCGGGAGTTGCTGAAGGTCGTCGACCAGCACATCCACTCCTGCCTGGTCAACGGCGAGGTCAGGGAGCTGGAGAGCCTGCACGCCTCCTCCGCCACGGACCCGACTCCTCTCCACAAGCCCCCCGTGCCCTTGCAGGAGCTCGCGGCGCTGGACGCCCGCTTCGCCGAGCTGAGGGACGCGGCGGACGTGTCCTCGGCGACCGGTTCCGCCACCGAGGACACAACGATGCCCGCGCTGCTGTCGGCGGGGTTCAAGGCCTGGATCGTCGAGCGGGGCGAGGCGGGACGGGTGTTCAGCCAGGACCCCCCGCCGAGCGCGAAGCCTCCCCTGCACGCGCGCCTGCGGCGCAGCCTGGACGAGATCACCGAGGACGAGGCGCACTGGTGCTTCCGCGCGATCGCCACCACGCACGCCAACGCCGCGCTGGTCCGCCTGCGCGGCGCCTCGGTGGCGGCGGGCCTGGACGCCGAGGTCCCGAAGCGGAAACTGTTCGTGCTGCGGAACGCGGAGTGGGCGAAGGGGCCGCGCACCCGCGAGGCCCTCGCGGAGTTCGAGCGGGCGGGCGGCAGGGTGCTCCGCGTGGACGACGAGGACCTCAGGATCCTCGCGGCGCTCCGCGACCTGTTCGCCGAGGACCCCGCGAACTTGCGGGCGTGGCTCGTCTCGCGGAAGCCCACCGGTGACGTCAAGGTGCTCGGCGAGGCGCTGGGGGACGGGTGGACCGTTCCCGGTGAGCGACCCGATCCCGACGGGCCGTCTTCCCCCGCCGCCTCCGACGAGCCGTTCGGCCACGTCGTTTCCGATGAGCCTTCCGGTCGCGCCGCTTCCGAAGGAGACGAGGCACCGGGGCACGCCACCGTACGCGTCGAGGCCGAGCCCGGACGCACCGCCACCGGAGAACCCTCCTCCTCGACGGTCGCGGGACCCGGCGCGAAGCCCCGTACGAGGTCCGGCGCGAGCCACGCGCCGTCCGTCACCCTCGGCAGGACGGTGGCCGACGGCGCACCCCTCGACATCGACCTGGAGTCGCTCAGGAAACACACCGCGATCTTCGCCGGATCCGGGTCGGGGAAGACCGTGCTCATCCGCGGCCTGATCGAGAGGTGCGCGCTCCAGGGCGTGTCGGCCATCGTGCTCGATCCCAACAACGACCTGGCACGTCTGGGAGACCCGTGGCCGCACGCGCCGGCGCACTGGGACGACGGTGACGCGGCGAGGGCCGAGGAATACCTGGCCGGGACCGACGTCGTGATCTGGACGCCGCGCCGCAGCATGGGACGTCCCCTCAGCTTCCAGCCACTGCCCGACTTCGCGAGCGTCGTCGACAACCCCGACGAGTTCACCGAGGCCGTGGAGGTCGCCGTCGCGTCCATCGTGCCGCGGGTCAAGCTGGACGCGAGAACGACCAAGGCCCAGCTCGGGCAGGCGGTGCTCAGGGAGACGCTCAGGCACTACGGGAGGCAGGGGGCGAGCAGCCTCAGGGGTTACATCGCGCTGTTGTCGGCACTGCCCGACGGGGTGAGCGAGCTCGACAACGCGGAGAAGATCGCGGCCGAGCTGGCCCAGAGCCTGACCGCGGCCATGGTCAACGACCCGATGTTCGGTGGTGAGGGCACGCCGATGGACCCCGGACTCCTGCTGACCCCTCCCCCGGGGAAGAAGGCCCGCGTCTCGGTGATCAGTCTCGTCGGGCTGCAGTCGGACTACCAGCGGCAGAGCTTCGTGAACCAGCTGCAGATGGCCCTGTTCGCCTGGATCAAGAAGAACCCGGCCGGTGACCGGCCGCTGGGCGGGCTGTTCGTGATGGACGAGGCCCAGACGTTCGCGCCGTCCGGCATGATGACGGCCTGCACGCAGAGCACGCTGGCACTCGCCTCCCAGGCCCGCAAGTACGGGCTCGGTCTCGTGTTCGCGACCCAGGCCCCCAAGGGACTGCACAACCGGATTCCGGGGAACGCCGCGACCCAGTTCTTCGGCCTGCTGAACAGCCCGATCCAGATCTCCGCCGCGCGGGAGATGGCCCAGGCCAAGGGAAGTGACGTCACCGACATCTCACGGCTGAGGACGGGTGAGTTCTACGCGGCGACCGAGGGGGCGACGTTCGCGAAGGTGCGGATCCCGCTGTGCCTGAGCCACCATCCCAAGGACCCGCTCAGTACCGAGGAGGTCATCAAGAGGGCCGGAAAACCGGCGGCGAGCTCCGAATAGCCTCCCCGCGAATCGCGCCGACCGCGCCGACCCCGCCGGGGCGGACCTCGCCGATCCCGCCGATCCCGCCGAGGCTGGTCGTCAACCGGTCTCCGTCTCGCGGTCACCGATCGAACGGTCGCCGATCGAGCGCAGGACGGCGTCGGGGACGACGAGGTCGGCGCGGGGGCGGGTGGTGGCGATGAGGTCGGCGTTGCGCTGGTCGGTTCCCAGGGCCCAGGCCACGGCGGCGTCGGGGTCCTTGCCGAAGCGCTCGTGCCGGGAGACGAGGCGGCGCACGCGCTCGTCCGGGTCGAGGTCGCAGTACCAGACCTCGTGGAGCCCGGCTCGCACGCGTGCCCAGTCGCCCTGGTCGAGCAGCAGGTAGTTCCCCTCGGTGACGACGAGCCGGGCGGCCCGGTGGACCGGGACGCTGCCCGCGATCGGCTGTTCCAGGTCGCGCGCGAACGCGGGCGCGTAGATCACGTCGTCCTCGTCCTCGCGCAGGCGGCGGAGGAGGGCCGCGTACCCGGCGGCGTCGAAGGTGTCCGGGGCACCCTTGCGGTCGCGGCGCCCGAGCCGGTCGAGTTCGACGTCGGCGAGGTGGAAGCCGTCCATCGGCACGTACGCCACCCACTCCCGCTCCGGCAGGCCCTCGGGGGGCACCGGCCGCAGCAGGCGGACCAGGTGTTCGGCGAGGGTGGTCTTGCCCGCCCCCGGGCCGCCGGTGACGCCGAGCAGCGCGCGGTGCCCCTCCCGTACGAGGGAGCGTGCCCGGACCACCAGGTCGTCGAGGGAGGTCATCGGGGCCGGCCCGCGCGGAGCCGGTCGTCCCGGGCCGGGGCGGCCGAGGTGATCGTCATCGAACGAACGTAGCCGAGCCGCTCGCCGACATCCAGAGCGGCCTGTACGCCTCGACGATGCGGTGCAACACTTTCGGTCTCTTCGCCGTCCTAGGTCATGACAATGGAGAAGAGGCGACAATTGGACGACGAATCCGGCTTTGACGACTTCGTGGCCGAACGGGGCGAGACGCTGCTCCGCTACGCGTACGTCCTGACCGGCAATCCCCACGACGCCGCCGACCTCACGCAGGATGTGCTGATCCGGTTGCGCGACGCCTGGCCGAGAGTGCGGCGCAAGACCGACGCGCACGGCTACGCCCGGACGACGATGGCGCGGCTGCACATCAGCATCTGGCGCCGGCGCAGGCGTGAACACCTCACCGGGGAGCCGCCCGAGCGGACCTGGGAGGCGGTCTTCCCCTCCGACGAGGATCAGGGACTCTGGCGGGAACTGGCCGTGCTGCCCCGCAGACAGCGCGCCGTGCTGGTGCTCCGCTACTACGAGCAGCTGGCCGACGCCGAGATCGCCGAGGTGCTCCGCATCTCCCAGGGGACCGTGCGCAGCCAGGCCTCCCGTGGCCTGAACAAGCTGCGATCCTCCCTCTCCAACTCATCCAACTCACCGGCGGCCTATGGGAGCACGCGATGACCGACATCGAAGACAAGCTGCGTCGCATCCTCTCCGAAGCCGCGGACCAGGTGCCCGAGCGGGCGCGGGTCAGGCTGTCCGCGACGGTCAGGGCACGCCATCACCCCCGGCGGGCGCCCGCCGCACTCCTCGCGGCGGCGGCCGTGGTCATGGTGGCCGGTGGGGCGGGTACAGCGGTGCGGACCCTGGGCGCGTCGGCCGTGCACCAGCCCGCGGCGAACGCCACGGACACGCAGGGACCGACGTCGCGGCCGACCCCGCTACCGGAGGAGAAGCTGCCGCCACCCATCGAACAGGTATGGCCGCGGGCCCTGCACAAGATCCCTGCCAAGCTGCCCGACGGCCGCGCTTACTACCCGGAGTTGCTTCTCGACGATCGGACGCTGGTCGTCATAACGGGAGCGCTCGACGGGAAAAGGCAGTTCCTGTGGAGCTACGACCTGGAGAGCGGCAAGCCCCGGCGGATCACCGAGATCCCGACCCGGAATTCGACGCTCTACGCCAACGACGTCACCGCGGGCGGCGGGAACATCGTCTGGTGGGCGTCGTACAAGGAGCCGGGCAAGCAGCGGGTCGCCCGGATCTGGGCGGTGCCGACCGGCGGCGGAGCCCCTCGGAAAGTGACCGACGTTCCGCTGAAGGACATCATGAAGAAGGGCCACATCCGGGCACTGGAAGTGGTGGGCTCGGAGGTGGTCTTCTCCCGCGAGAGCGGCGGGGTGTACCGGGCGCCGCTGCGCGGCGGCGAGTCCCGGCTGGTGCCGGGCACCGAGGGGCAGCACCTCCTGCGGTGGCCCTGGGTGGGCCGCCACGCCAGGCAGGCCGTCTTCGTCAAGCTGTTCAATGTCGAGACGCGGGAGCGGCGCGACGCCGTGGTCAAGCCCGGCGAGCACTCCGTCAGGTGCGGCGTCACCCGCTGCTACGGCCAGAGCCCGCCCGACGGGTCCGAACCACGTATCTTCGTCCGCGACCGCGACGGTTCCCGGGAGCGGGCGCTGCCCGCCAGGGTCCAGCTAGGTGACGATCCCGGCCTGGAGCGGTTCCACAAGAGGACATTCGCCAAAGGTGTCGTCCTTTACGACCTGGTCACCGGCAGGTCCGCCGATCTGGGCGTGCGACGGGACAAGGATGGACGCATGGGCATTCCCAACGGCGGCTTCGACCGGCTGATGGCCTATCAGGTCGGCAAGAAGATGTACGTCGTGGACCTGGCGGCCATCAAGTAGCGGAGGGGCCGGGGCTCACGCCCGGACCCGGCCGTCTCCTTCCGGGGAGACGGCCGAGCAGGCCTCACGGCAGAGGACAACAGGACGCTCCCCGGGCAGGTCTCACGGCAGAGGACAGCCGGACGCTCCCCTGGCAGATCTCACGACCGGGGTCAACCTCGACCGGGCTCTCCTCAAACCGGCTCGGGGGCGACCGGGCTCTCCCCTGGCAGGCTCGCGGCCGAAACGGCCCCGGGACGAGCCGAAGCCAGCCGAGTCGGCCGGGCGCGCCCGGGCTCGGTGGGGCTCGGCCGGGCGCGCCCGGGAATCAGCCGGAGTCGGCGTTGAAGGACAGCTCCGAGGTCACCCGGTAGCGGTCGCCGCGGTAGATCGAGCGGGTGAACTCGACGATCCGGCCGCCGACGTCGCGGGTGGTGCGCTCGAAGAGCAGGGCCGGGGCGTGCTGGGGGACGTGGAGGAGCTCGGCCTCGGTCTCGTCGGTCACGGTGGGCTCTATCGTCTGCACGGCGGTGCGGACGTCGACGTTGAAACGTTCCCGCAGGAGCCGGTAGAACGAGCCCGACTCCATGTCGGCCGGGACCAGGCCGTCGACCAGGGCGTACGGCAGGTGGATGCGCTCGATCGCCATGGGCTCGTCGTCGACGACGCGCAGCCGCACGACCCTCAGGACGGGGTCGGCGGGCGAGAGCTGGAGCCGGGTGGCGAGCCGGGCGCCCGCGGGGGTGGAACCGAACTCCAGGATCCGGCTGAGCCAGTTGCCCTCGGCGGGCGGCGCGTAGAACGAGTTGCCCGTGGTCGAGGCGAGCGCCTGGGTGACCCGGTGCGGGCCGGTGAACGTGCCGCGCCCGTGCTCGCGGACGAGCAGCCCCGACATGACCAGATCGTCGATCGCCGCGCGCACCGTGGGCCGGGAGACTCCGAGCTCCCTGCAGAGATCCCGCTCGGAGGGGATCGCCTCGCCCGGCTTCATGTCGGCGATGAAGTCGAGCAGGACGTCGCGCACCCGGTCGCGCTTGAGCCCGGACCTCATGTTTAGAGTCACCACCACACCTTACCAAGACCTTACCTATTTGTTACCTGTCATCCCGGAAAAAACAGGCCTTGACGTCGGAAGTGGTAAGAGCCACCCTATGCGGAGCAGGCCAATTACTTACCAATATCTGACCTCTGGGAGTACCGATGGGGTACCGCCTCCGCGCCACCGCGGCAGTGTTGACACTCGCCGCAGGCCTCACCGCATGCGGCTCCTCCGAGCCGTCCCCCTCCGCGGACTCACCCGGTTCGGCCGGTACCGGGCAGGGCTCCACGAACCTCACCGTGTGGGTCATGCGGGACAGCTTCTCCGACGCCCTGCTCGACCGCTTCCGCACCGACTACCAGGCGGCCCACCCCGGCGTCGCCCTCGACATCCAGATCCAGGAGTGGGACGGCATCGGCCAGAAGGTCACCAGCGCCCTAGCCAGCAACGACGCCCCGGACGTCATCGAGGTCGGGAACACCCAGGTCGCCGAGTACGCCGCCAGCGGCGGGGTGAAGGACCTCACCGACAAGATCACCGACCTGGGCGGCGGCGACTGGCTGCCCGGCCTGGCGGAACCGGGCAAGATCGACGGACGCCAGTACGGCATCCCGTGGTACGCCGCGAACCGGGTGGTCATCTACAACAAGGACCTGTTCGCCAAGGCCTCGATCACCTCCCCGCCCAAGACCAGGGACGAGTGGCTGGAGGTCACGGCCAAGCTCAACAAGGGCGGCGACCAGGGCATCTACCTGCCCGGCCAGAACTGGTACACCCTCGCGGGGTTCATCTGGGACGAGGGCGGCGACCTCGCGGTCAACGAGGGCGGCACCTGGAAGGGCGGCCTCGGCACCCCCCAGGCGCTGGCCGGGGTCGAGTTCTACCGAAAGCTCCAGGCGCTGGGCAAGGGCCCCAAGGACTCCGACGAGGCCAAGCCGCCGCAGGCCGACGTCTTCGCCAAGGGCGACGTCGCCCAGATCATCTTCACCCCGGGTGGCGCGGTGGCGATCGAGAAGGCCAACCCGGAGCTCAAGGGCAAACTCGGTTTCTTCCCGATCCCCGGCAAGACCGCCGACAAGCCGGGCGCGGTGTTCACCGGCGGCTCCGACCTGGTCATCCCCGAGGCCTCGAAGAACCCCGAGGCGGCGTACGAGGTGGTCAAGGCGCTGGCGGGTGAGAAGTTCCAGGTCGACATGGCCAAGGAGATGAGCTACGTGCCCAACCGCGTCTCCCTGGCGAGCGTGCTGGACGGCAACGAGGCGACGGCCGCGATGGCCGCGGGCGCCGCCAACGGGCACGCCACCCCCAACTCCCCCAACTGGGCGGCGGTCGAGGCCAAGAACCTGATCAAGGAGTACCTGACCAAGGTGCTCACCGGGGGCACCCCCGCCACCGAGGCCGCCACGGTGGACCAGGGCATCGCCGAGATCCTCAACACCAAGTCCTGATCCCCGCCCGGAGCGGGCACCCGTTCCCCGCGTCGGCCATCGGCTCGGCACACCGGCCCACGAGACCCACGCCCACCCCGTATCGGCACCGGCCCGTGGAACCCATGCCGGACCTCACCCACCGGCACCGGCTCACGAGGGGCCCGGACCGGATCCCCACCCCACCCGTACCGCTCGCCCGCCCCGAGGAGTGCCATGCCCGCTGCCCCCCAGGCCCCGACCGGGCGCCCGACACGGCGGCGCGCCCGCGACCGGGACGCCTCCGCCCCGGGACAGCTCGAACCACCCGGGCGACCCGGGCGACCCGGACCGGACGCGGCGCGATCAAAGGCGCGATCCACGGCCCGATCCGGGGCGCGGCCGTCCCGGCTCACCGGCCTCTGGCCCTACCTGCTGATCGTGCCCACCCTCGCGGGCACCGCCTACCTGCTGCTCTACCCGCTGATCCGCAGCGTCGTCATCTCCTTCCAGCACTTCAGGACCGGCGAGCTGATCCGCGGCGGGGCGGAGTTCGTCGGCCTGGACAACTACGCGGAGGTGCTCGGCGGGGCGGAGTTCTGGGCCGTGGTGCGCAGGACCCTGATCTGGACGGCCGTCAACGTCGTCCTGATCATGGTCATCTCCACCGCGGTGGCCCTGATGATCGCCCGTCTGGGCCGGGGGATGCGCCTGGCCGTGCTGGGCGGCCTGGTACTCACCTGGGCCACCCCCGTCCTCGCCGCCACCACGATCTTCCAGTGGTTGTTCCAGTCGCGGCTGGGGGTGGTCAACTGGCTGCTGGTCACGCTGGGGTTCGAGTCCTTCAGGGACTACACCTGGTTCGCCGACGGCACGTCCACCTTCGCCATCCTGGTCGCCCTGGTCGTCTGGCAGTCCGTGCCGTTCGCCGCCCTCACCCTCTACGCGGGCCTGACCACCATCCCCTCCGAGCTGTACGAGGCCGCGCGAATCGACGGCGCGAGCGGGCGGCAGGTCTTCACCGCCGTCACCTTCCCCATCCTGCGACCGCTCTTCGGCCTGATCACCTCGCTGGAGGTGATCTGGGTGTTCAAGTGCTTCGCCCAGATCTGGGCGATCAGCAAGGGCGGGCCGGGAGAGGCCACCACCACGCTGCCCGTCTACGCGTTCCAGGTCGCGCAGTCACTCCACAAGTACGACCTCGGCTCGGCGATCTCCACTCTCACCGTGCTGATCCTGATCGCCCTGCTGATCACCCACCTCCGGCGGATGCTCAAGCACGAAGGGGAGGAACTGTGACCACCCCGAGGCCTGGCCGACCGGCACCCGGCCGCGCACTGCCCGGCCGCCTGACATCCGGCCACCTGACACCCGCCCGCCTGCTGCGCCGCGCGCCGCTGAACCTGGCGGCCCTGGCCGTGCTGGCCGTCTCGGTCTTCCCCGTCTACTGGATGGTGCTGACCGCGTTCAAGCCCACCCGGGACATCCAGTCGCAGACCCCGACCTTCTGGCCCGCCCATCCCACCCTGGAGCACTTCGCGACCGCGGTGAGCGCGGACGGTTTCTGGACGTTCTGGCGTAACAGCCTCGCCGTCACCGCGAGCGCGGTACTGCTCGCCCTGGTGGTCGCGCTGCTCGCCGCGTTCGCGGTGGCCCGGATGCGCTGGCGCGGGCGCAAGGCGTTCATCCTGATGGTCTTCATCGCCCAGATGGCCCCGTGGGAGGCGCTGCTGGTGTCGATGTTCATCATCGCCCGCGATACCGACATGCTCGACAAGCTGTCGATGCTCACCCTGATCTACTTCATGACGACGCTGCCGTTCACCATCGTGACCCTGCGCGGGTTCCTCGCCGCCATCCCTCCCGAGTTGGAGGAGGCCGCGCTGATGGACGGGTGCGACCGGGCCGCCGCCTTCCGCCGGGTGGTCCTGCCGCTGCTCGCCCCCGGCCTGATGTCCACCTGTCTGTTCGGCTTCATCACCGCGTGGAACGAGTTCGCCTTCGCCAACGCGCTGATCATCAAGAACCAGGACGACCGGACCCTCCCCGTCTGGCTCTCCTCCTTCAGCAACGTCTTCGGCACCGACTGGGGAGCCACCATGGCCGCCTCGACCCTCTTCATGCTGCCGGTACTGCTGATCTTCCTCGTCCTGCAGCGCAGGGTCACCTCGGGAATGATCGCCGGCGCCGTCAAGGGGTGAGCGGGGCGGCGGCCCCGCCGACCGGCCACCCGCGTCCGCACACCCGAGGTCCGCCCTCGGACCCGGAAGGTCCGCCACGCCCTTTTACCGTCACGTCCTCTCACCGTCACGTCCTCTCACCGTCACGTCCTCTCACCGCCATGCCCCTCCCACCGCCATGCCCTCCCACCGTCCGTCCACAGGCGTGCCCTCCCGGGGCGCCGTGAAGGGAAACCAACGTGATCATTCCGAGGCCACGGGAAGTGGCCGTCGACGGGGGCTCCGTCGCGTTCCAGCGGGACCTCCTGCGGCTGATGCCCGACGACCCGTCCCTCGGCGAGGAGGGCTACCGCCTCGACGTCTCCCCCTCCGGTGTCGAGCTCACCTCCGGCGGCCCGGCCGGCCGCTTCTACGGCTCGCGGACCCTCTCCCAGCTGGGGCCGCTGATCCCGTACGGGACGATCGAGGACCGGCCGAGGTTCGCCTGGCGCGGGGTGATGCTGGACGTCGCCCGGCACTTCATGCCCAAGGCGTTCGTCCTGCGCCTCGTCGACCTGCTCGCCGAGCACAAGCTCAACGTGCTGCACCTGCACCTGACCGACGACCAGGGATGGCGCCTGGAGATCGAGCGCTACCCCCTGCTCACCGAGGTCGGCGCGCGGCGCGGCGGTTTCTACACACGGGAGGACGTGCGGGAGATCGTCGCGTACGCGGCGGAGCGCTTCGTCACCGTGGTGCCCGAGATCGAGATGCCCGGCCACGCCCAGGCCGCCATCGCCGCCTACCCGCACCTCGGCAACGACCCGTCCCGCGAGGTGGAGGTCTGGTCGGAGTGGGGGATCAGCGAGCACGTCCTCAACCTTGAGGAGTCCACCGTCCGCTTCTGCCAGGACGTGCTCGACGAGGTCTTCGAGCTCTTCCCGAGCCCGTACGTGCACGTCGGAGGGGACGAGTGCCCCACCGCCGAGTGGGAGCGCAGTCCCCGGGCGCGGCGGAGGCTGGCGGAGCTGGGGCTGGCGGGGCCTCAGGAGGCGTGCGCCTGGTTCATCGGCCGGATGGCCGCGCACCTGGAGAAGCACTCGCGCAAGCTGGTCTGCTGGGACGAGCCGGACCGCGAGCCCACTCCCGGCACGACCGTGATGGTCTGGCGCGACGAGCAGGCCGAGCGCGGCGGCAACGACATCATCCTGGCGCCGCACACGCGGACCTACTTCGACTACCGCCCCTCGGCCGCGCCCTTCGACGACCAGCCGGCCGACCCCGACCGGCCGACCGTCCAGGAGCGCGTCCTCACCCTGGCCGACACCTACGCGTTCGCACCCGACCCGGCCGCGCGGGGCGTGCAGTGCCAGCTGTGGACCGAGTACATGCCCACGCCCGAACGGGTCGAGTTCATGGCCCTGCCCAGGATGTGCGCCTTCGCCGAGGTCGCCTGGGGATCGCCCGGCGACTACCCCGACTTTCTCCGGCGGCTCGGCCCGCACCTCGCCCGGCTCAGCGCCCAGGGCGTTCGCGGCGGCCCGCTCATCCCCTGAAACCCCAGGCCCCGCAAACCCCCCGGGCCCCGCACCCCAGGCCCGCACCCCGGCCCCGCAAATCCCCCGGACCCCGCAAATCCCGGAAAGCACCCAGGAAAGGAAAGAAAGTGCGCAGAAAGCTGTTACTCGGCGGACTCGTGTCCGCCATGCTGCTCGCGCTGGTGGGCGTCGCGGCCAACCCGGCGAGCGCCCAGCAGTCCGTCAGGCTCCAGTACAAGACAGGCGCCACCGGAGCGACCGCCGACCAGGTCGAGCCGTGGTTCAACCTGGTCAACAGCGGCACCTCGGCCGTGCCGCTGAGCGGTGTGAAGATCCGCTACTACTTCAAGGCGGACACCGGATCGCCGCAGTACCGTTTCGCGTGCTCGTGGGCGGTGGTCTCCTGCTCCACGGTCACCGGGACCTTCGGGACGCTCTCCCCCGGCACGTCCACCGCCGACCGCTACCTGGAGGTGGGCTTCACCTCGGGGAACCTCGCGGTCGGGGCGCAGACCGGTGACCTGCAGCTGCGCTTTTACCGCGCCGACTGGCAGCGGCTGACCCAGAGCGACGACTACTCCTTCGGCCCGGCCCGCACGACGTACGGCGACTGGACCAAGGTGACCGTCCACCAGAACGGCGCCCTGATCTGGGGCACCTCGCCCGTGGGCGGCGGTGGCGGCGACCCGACCCCGACGCCCACCCCGACGATCACGAACCCTCCCGGGGGCAGCGGGGTGGTGTTCGACGACTTCGCGTACAGCAACGCCGACGACCCGAACATCTCCGCGCACAACTGGACCGTGCGCACCAACAGCGGCGGCCCCGGCGTGCCCGGCGCCGGCTGGCCCAAGCAGAACGTGACCTTCCCCACGGTCTCCGGTACGAACAAGGCGCTGCAGCTCAGGGCCGTCACCGACGGCACCGCCTCGGGCACCCAGCAGTCGGAGGTGCTGCACCAGCGCAAGTTCCTGGAGGGCACCTACGCGGCCAGGGTGAAGTTCTCCGACACCCCGGTCAGCGGCCCCGACGGGGACCACGTCGTGCAGACCTTCTTCACGATCACTCCCCTGGCCGCCGACATGGACCCCAACTACAGCGAGCAGGACTTCGAGTACCTGCCCAACGGCGGCTGGGGCGAGCCCGCCAACATCATGTACGCCACGTCGTGGGAGACCTACCGCAACGAGCCCTGGCAGGCGGTGAACGTCCACACCGAGGTCAGGCAGAGCTACGCCGGCTGGCACGACCTGGTCCTCCAGGTCTCCGGCGGCCAGATCAGGTACTACATCGACGGCGCCCTCTTCGCCGAGCACGGCGGCGACTACTACCCGGAGACGGTGCAGTCGGTGAACTTCAACCTCTGGTTCATCAGCGGCGGCCTGGTCGGCAGCTCGACCTCGCGTGACTACGTCCAGCAGGTCGACTGGTTCTACCACTCCAAGAACGAGGTCGTCGCCCCCGCCACCGTCCTGAGCCGCGTCAACAACTACCGCTCCGCCTCGACCACCTGGGTCGACACCGTCCCCAACTCCTAACCGCCCTCCTTGGTACGGCCCGCGCTCTCCCCGGGCGCGGGCCGTACGGCTTCCTCAAGGACCGGCGCCTCCCCGGTGTGCGACGCCTCCCCGGTGTGCGACGCCTCCCCGGAGACCGGCGCCCGGAGGGTACGGACCTGGGGGGAGAGCAGCGCCGCGAGCGTGGCGACCACGACGAGAGCGGAGCAGCCAAGAAGGGCGGTACCGGGACCGACGGCGGCGGCGACGGGACCGGCGACGAGGATGCCGAGGGGCGCCAGGGCCAGGGACCCGAACCAGTCGTAGGAGCTGACCCGGGAGAGCGCGTCGGGCGGCACCTCGCGCTGCATGGTAGTGGTCCACAGCACGCCGAACACGTCCCCGGCCACACCGGCGGCGAACATCGCGACGACGATCGTCCACAGCGGTGCCCCGACGCCGAGGAGCACCATCGGCAGCGCCGTGGGAAAGGTGGCCAGGACCGCGAGGAGCATGGGGCGCCGGGGCCGCAGGCGCGCGGCGAGGCCCGCTCCCGCGACGGTCCCCAGCGCCTGGGCCGCGACGATCAGCGCCCAGGAGCTCGCCCCGTCCAGGTCCCGCTCGGCGATCAGGGGGCCGAGCACGCCGACGTTGGCCCCGACGGCGGCGACGACGAAGGCGTACTGCAGCACCACGACCCACAGCCACTGGCGTGAGACGAACTCCCGCCAGCCGTGCCGCAGATCGGACCAGCTGGACCCCATGGACACCCGGAGGCGGCGGGGCAGGCGCATGGCGCGGACCAGCGCGGCGCTGGCGAGGAACGAGACGGCGTTGAGCGCGAGGGCCCACCCGGCGCCGACCAGTGCGACGACGACACCGGACAGCGCCAGCCCCAGCACCATCGCGCCGTTCCTCGCGACCCCGAGCAGGGCGTTGGCCTCCTGCAACCGCTCCCGGGGGACGACCTCCGGCACCACCCCGGTCATCGCCGGTACGAACAGGGCGAGGGCCACCCCCGCGAGGGTCGCCAGCAGCGCCACGGCGGGGATCGGCGCGTCACCGGTCAGGAACATCACCGCCAGCCCGCCGTACGCGACGGTCCCCAGAACATCGGCGACCACCATCAGCCCCGACCGGGAGAACCGGTCGGCCAGCACCCCGCTGAAGAGAATGAGCAGCAGCATCGGCACGGCCTGGCAGGCCAGCACCAGGGACAGTTGCTCAGGAGTGCTCCCGGGAATCGCGATCACGCCGAACGCCAGGGCCACCCGGGCGAAACCGTCACCCAGCACGGAGATCGTCCGAGCCGAGGCGAGCAGGACGAAGCGCCTCTCTCTCAGCAGGAGCGCGGTGGGAGAGGGCATCGCCATGTCACGTCAGCGTAGACGCGAAAGCGTCAACGGTGACATACCAGGAAGACCGGCTGGTCCGAGGTATGGATCGGCGCGCTCGTACCCCCGCGAGGATCACACCGCGAACGCGCGCCGAACAGGGGAACAGCACGGACAGGAGGTTGTGATGACCGAAGGCCACCTTCGGGATGCGGTGGTGGCGGAACGCGGCGAACAGGCGGACCCGCTCGCCGCCCTCTGTCATCGCGCCGGCGCGGCCGAAGCCTCGCGGTTGAGTTCCGCGACTCGTGCGATCTCCGCGTCGATGACATCGCCTCGCGGCCAGGTCTTGACCACGACCCCCACCAAGGCCAGGCCGCAGAGAGCCCACCCCCCGACCAGGACCGGCACGGAGAACCTTTCTGCCAACGCGCCCGCGGTGAGTACGGCGGTCGCGAGCGTGATCTGGATGCCTCCCTGCATGATCCCGAAAGCACGGGCCCGGAAGTCGCCGGGGAGCACGCTGACGAACAGGCCGTTCAGCGGCACGATGACCGTGTTGGCGATACCGGCACCGACTATCAGAAAGAACACCACGATGAACGGCGGCCGGGCCAGAGCGGGCACAAGAAGGAGAGGGGCCGCCAGCAGGAGTGGCTTGACCAGTTTCAGTCGTCGCTCGGGTCCCGTCACCCGCATCAGGACGGCACCGATGACGGTGCCGATCGGCATCGCCGCCATCAGCAGGCCCGTGGTCCAAGAGCCCCCGTCCAGCTCGGCCGACCAGGCGGCGGCCAGCCCCTCCGGGACGATCACGATCGCGACCAGGCTGAACACCACGAGGGCGATCGGCCGCATGACCCGGTTCCCGAAGACCAACCTCAGGCCGTCACCGGTCTCCTTCAACAGGGATCGATGACGCGCCCTGGTCATGGCCGCCGGACGAGGCCGCACTCCGCGCCACAGCAGCAGCGCCGAAGCGCCGAACGTCGCCGCGTTGATCAGAAGCGCACCACGTGGGTCGACAGCGGCGATCAACCCTCCCACCGCGTAACCCGCGACCTGCGCGGCCTGACCCGCCGTGTTCTGCAGCGAGACACCCAGCACGTAGCGGTCTCCGGTCAGCAACTGCGCCACCAGGGCCGAACGAGCCGCCTCGAACGGCGGTGTGAACATGGAGGAGACCATGAGCAGGAGGAGCAGGGCGGGCAACGGCAACCCGGGCAGGGCGACCAGTGTCACGAGAGCCGCTCGGCCCAGATCGCAAATGATCATGACGCGGCGGTACGGAAACCGCTCCGCGAGAGCGGCGAGGACAGGCCCTCCCACCACCCAGGGCAAATAGCTGATGGCGAAGCCCGCGGCGGACAGCAGTGCGGAGCCGGTATCGCTGAAGATCAGAACCGCCACCGCGACCTTGGCGAAGTAGTCGCCGATCCAGGACAGCGACGTCGCCGCGAACAGGGAGCGATACTCCGCGACGGCGAAGACCTCCCGAAAGGTGGCGGGCCGGTCGGCCGCGACGACGTTCTCCGCGGGACCTTCGCCCTCCTGCTCGTCCACAGGCGTTCCGTTCTCCACATCTCACCGCGCATCTCGCTGCGGCGTCTCACCGCGGCGTCTCACCGCGGCGAGGACCGATGTGGTCCGGCTGGCAGCCGGACCACGCTCCCGTACGGATCAGGACTAGGTCCAGCTCGGCTCACGACGCATCCCGATCACCTCCATCCGAATATCCGGTGTCATACCGACGTAGCCTCGCCCGTTCGGCATGACGTTTCCTTGCCATCGCCTGGCCGTCCGGGGCGCCGGTAATCTCTCGGGTGTGGAGTTCAGGCTTCTGGGCGCGGTGGAGATTCGCTCCGCCCGCGGCGAGGTGTTCCGGCTGCGACGGCGCCAGGAACGCCTCGCCCTGGCGATGCTGCTGCTGGAGCCGCAGCGGGTGCTCACCACCGAGCGCCTCATCAAACTCCTGTGGGACGAGGCTCCACCGTCGACGGCCAGGTCGACGGTGCAGACCTTGATGTCCCGCATCCGGACCGCACTGCGATCGGCGGCCGATGGCGACACCGGTGAGCCGGTGCGGCTGCTGGCCTTCGGTGGGGGTTACCGCCTGCAGGTCCGACCGGAGTCGGTGGACCTGCACCGGTTCGGCATGCTGGCCGATGAGGCGCGGGGGATCAGGGAGCCGAACCTGCGCGCGGCCCGGCTGGCGGAGGCGCTCGCGCTGTGGCGCGGGCCCGCGCTCGCCGACGCCGCGACCGACGCCATGCGGGAACGGTTGTGCGGCGGCCTGGAGGAGGCACGGTTCGCGGCGATCTCGGACCGGATCGACGCGGAACTCGCCGCGGGCCGACATGGGGAGCTGGTCGGCGAGCTGTCCAGTTTGATCGACGAACACCCGCTGCGGGAGCGGCTACACGGCCAGTTGATGATCGCCCTGTACCGCTGTGGCCGCCGTGCCGAAGCCCTCGAAACCTACCGGCGCGCCCGCCGCCTGCTGGTCGCCGAGCTCGGCCTGGAGCCTGGCCCGCACTTACGCGACCTGGAGGCGTCGATCATCGCCGACACCGCGGGGACCGGCACGGACATCACGAAGACCGGCGCCGACATCGCGAGAACCGACACGGACATCACGGGGACCGGCACGGACATCGACCGGCGGACGGCGGGCACGGCGGAGCCCGTGGTGCCGGCGCAACTCCCACCGGACTCCGCCGATTTCGTCGGCCGTGCCACGTACCTGCGCGAACTCGACGCGCTGTTGCACCCGGAGGTGCCCGCCACGGCCACGGTGCTCGCCGTGATCACCGGGACTGCCGGGGTGGGTAAGACGAGCCTCGCGGTGCACTGGGCTCACCGGGTCAGCGGGCGGTTCCCGGACGGGCAGCTCTTCGTGAACATGCGCGGCTTCCACACCGGACCGCGGATGTCGCCTGTCGGGGCGTTGGCTCTGTTGCTGGGCGCTTTGGGGGTGACCGCCGAGCGCATCCCGATCAGCGTGGACGCGCAGACCGCCCTGTACCGGTCGATGCTGGCGGGCCGGCGGATGCTGGTCGTCCTGGACAACGTCGCCGACGCGGATCAGATGCGCCCGCTGCTACCGGGTGCCCCCGGATGCCTGATGTTGGTGACCAGCCGAGACCGGCTGAGCGGCCTGGTGGCGCTGGACGGCGCCCATCGACTCAAACTTGACGTCCTGCCCGCCGAGGACGCCGTCGACGTGCTGGCCCGCGTGGCCGGTGTGGACCGGATCGGCGCCGACCGGGGCGCCGCGGTCGAACTGGCGAATCTCTGTGGTCACCTGCCGCTGGCTCTCCGTATCGCCGGGGCGCGCTTGGCGGACCGCCCCCACCTGGGCGTGCGGCAGCAGGTCGAGGAGTTGGCCGCGTACGGCCCGATGAGCCAGTTGCGGGTCGACGGCGACGGCAGCGCGACGGTTCGCGGCGCGTTCGACCTGTCGTACCGGGCCCTTCCGGCTGAGGCCAGGCGGGTGTTCCGGCTGCTGGGGCTGGTGCCGGCCCCCGCCGGGTTGGCCACCACCGCCGTAGCGGCGCTCACCGGTCTGCCCGTGGAGGACGTGACGCCGCTGATCGATGTGCTGACCCGGTTTCACCTGGCCGAGATCGCCGCTGACGGCCGACTGGTCTGCCACGACCTGCTGCTGGAGTACGCCAGGCAACTCGCCGCCGAACACGACCCGCCCGCGGAACGCGAACGCGCGGTCGACCACCTGCTCCACTTCTACCTCCACACCGCCTGCCAGGCCACCACCTTCAACGGGCAGTTCCGCCTGAGGCTGCCTCCCGATCCCCTTCCGGCAGGCGTATCACCCCTGCGATTCCCCGAAGTGATCCACGCTCGGCAGTGGATCACCGTCGAGTGGGCGAATCTGATCGCGGCGCTCGACCACGCCGCCGTGTCCGGCAGGCATCGGATGGTGTGGCAACTGGTCCACACGCTTCGCGACTTCCTGCAGGTGCACGCCTCGCTGACACAGTGGCTGTCGATCGCGCGGACCGGACTCAGCGCCGCGCGACAGGCCGGCGACGTGCTCGGCGAGGCGGCGATGCGGCACAACCTGGGGTTCCTGCGCTGGCGCAACGCCGAGTTCCAAACGGCGATCGACGAATGCGAGGCCGCGGCGGTCCTCGCCCGGCGCGCGGGGTGGCGGCGGGGAGAGGCGGTGGCCCGGAGCAACACCGCCATCGCGCTCGACCAACTGGGCCAGACCCAGCCGGCGATCCGCCTTTACGCGCAGGCGTTGGCCATCGAGCGGGAGATCGGTGACGAACGCGGCGAGGCTGACGTGCTCGCCAACCTGCTGCCCGCGTACCTACTGATCGGCGACCTGAGTCGGGCGGCCGAGGTCGGCGAACTCGCGCTGCCGCTGCTGCGCCAGGCCGGCCAGCGTCAATGTGAGGCCATCTCCATGATCAACATGGCCATCCTCCACCGGGAACAGGGCCGCCTCGGTGACGCGCTCCACTCACTCGACCGGTCTCTGACCATCTGCAGAACCATCGGTGCCCAGCGCGAGGAGGCAGCCGCCCTGAACGGCCTCGGTCTGGTGCACCGCGACGCCGGGCGATACCAGGATGCCACCGCGGCCTTCACCACCAGCCTCGACATAGCCCAACGGCTGTCTGACGGCCGCCACGAGGTCTTCGCCCACGCGGGTCTCGCCGACGTCCAGATAAGGCAGGCTCTCCTGGCCGACGCCGCCGACCGGCTCGATCTCGCGCTGGACATCATCCGCCGCACCGGACATCGACGCGGCGAGGTCGAGACGCTGCTCACACTCTCCCGCCTCAACGCCTCCCGGCATGACTACGACGGCGCCAACAAGCACGCCACCAAGGCGTTGGACCTCGCCCGCGCCTCCGGATACGCGCTCCTGGCCGCGCAGGCCCACAGCAGCCTCGCCATCGGCTTCCTCGGCCTTGGAGACATGTCCGGATGCCTGGAACACTGCCACCGCGCGCTGAGCACGCAACGACGCGCCGGCCAGCGGCTGGCGCAGGCCCGCACCCTGCTCACCAGCGGCCACGCCCACCAACGCCAGGGGAGAACCCAGCTGGCCAAGGTCCGCTGGCGACAGGCCCACGCGCTCTTCGAGCAGATCGGCGCACCCGAGCGCGACCAGACCGCCGTGCTGTCGACGTAGCCCGGCCGACGGCGTCGACGTAGCCCGGCCGACGGCCCGGACACCCTCGACACGACGACCGTGACCGGCCGATCCGCGGCAACGGCGCGGCCGGAACGAAACCCGCCCGGGTCCACCCGGTGCCTGGCCGAGCTCGCGGGGCGAGCGCCGAGACTCCCACCGGAAAAGACACTCACGGATGGATTCAGCGAGGTCAGTGAGTTCAGGACGGCTGTGAGGCGACGGCGCGGAGGGCCGAGAGGGCGAACTCGACGGCCTGGCGACCGGCCTCCAGCATCTCCTCCGGTGAGGCGCCGTTGCTCATGCTGACGAAGGAGGCGAGCTTGCCCCCGCCGATCACCGCGCCGACGGCCGCCGACGCCTCGACGAGGCTCAGCTCCTCCGGGCATGCCCGGTGCAGAGTCTCGGCGAGCTCCCGCTGGCTCTCGAAGAGGAGCAGCAGACCGCGCGCCCGCAGCGAGGGGACGGTCATGGCGAGGTAGTTGGCCGGGCCTATCTCGCGCCGGAGTCGCTCGTCGAGGGCGACCATGGAGAAGCCGGAGGTGACGGCGCGGGCCAGGAGGTCGATCGCCCGGTCTCCCGGACGGGGCTCCGCGATCACCCGCAGCACGCGCTCGATGCCGTCGCGCGCGTTGTGGAAGACCACGTCCTCCTTGCTCGCGAAGTAGCTGAAGAAGGTGCGCGTCGAGACGTCGGCGGCCGCGGCGATCTCCGAGACGGTGGTCTGCTCGTAGCCCTTCTCCATGAAGAGCTCGAAGGCCGCGGCGATGAGCGCGTGCCGGGTGCGGAGCTTCTTGCGTTCACGCAGTCCCAGGACCTCACTCATGCGGGCAGCTTAATGCATCAGACCATACTTTGCACGTATTGCAATTTTGCACTTGATGTAGTTTTCTGGATGGGACGAAGCGCGTCACTACAGAGGAGCGCGAGATGACACAGCCCCACCCGGCCCACCCGGAAGCGGTCACCTTCCCCTTCGGACGTCCCAGCCCCTTCGAACCGCCGGAGCGCCTGGCCTCGCTGCGCGAGGAGCGGCCCGTCACCCCGATGGTCTACCCGGACGGCAAGATGGGCTGGCTCGTGACCGGCTACTCCGCCGTACGGTCGATCCTGGCCGACCCCCGGTTCAGCTCCCGGCGCGAGCTGCTGCACGCCCCGGTGCCCTTCCCACTGGCGCAGGAGATGCGCACCCCGGCCGACCCCGGCCTGTTCATCCGGATGGACCCGCCCGACCACACCCGCTACCGAAAGCTGCTCACCGCACAGTTCACGGTGCGGCGGATGAAGCAGCTGGAGCCCAGGATCCACGAGATCACCGAGGAGCGGCTCGCCGCGATGGAGAAGGCCGGGCCTCCCCAGGACCTGGTGCGGGAGTTCGCGCTGCCTATCCCCTCACTGGTGATCTGCGAGCTGCTCGGCGTCCCGTACGCCGACCGCGAGGAGTTCCAGCGGTTCACGGCGGTGCTGCTGAACCTGGAGTCCTCCGTCGACGACATCCGCGCGACGATCGCCGGCTTCAGCGCGTTCTTCGCCCGGCTCATCGCGGCCAAGCGGGCCGACCCGGCCGACGACCTGCTCAGCGGGCTGATCACGGGCGGCGAGCTGACCGACGAGGAGCTGGGCAACGTCGGGTTCCTGCTGCTCGCCGCCGGGCACGAGACGACGTCGAACATGCTCGGGCTCGGCACGTTCGCCCTGCTCCAGCACCCCGACCAGCTCGCCGCGCTGCGCGCCGACCCCTCGCTGATCGACAACACGGTCGAGGAACTGCTCCGCTACCTCAGCATCATCCATGTCGGCCCGCTGCGCGCGGCCCTGGAGGACGTCGAGGTGGACGGGCAGCTCATCAGGGCCGGAGACCCGGTCACCCTCTCGGTCCAGGCCGCCAACCACGACCCCTCGCGCTTCTCCGACCCCGACCGCCTGGACATCACCAACCCCGCGACCGGGCACCTGTCGTTCGGGCACGGGCTGCACCAGTGCCTCGGTCAGCAGCTCGCCCGGGTGGAGATGCGCACCGCGTTCCCGATGCTGTTCGACCGCTTCCCCGACCTGCGCCTCGCCGTACCGGCGGAGGAGGTCCCCATGCGGGACACAATGTCCATCTACGGTGTACGGGAGCTGCCGGTCAGATGGTAGGAGGAGATATGAAGATCACCACGGACGTGTCGCGGTGCATCGGAGCGGGCATGTGCGCGCTCACCGCACCCGAGGTCTTCGACCAGAGCGAGGACGAGGGCACCGTCGTGCTCCTCGACGAGACACCCCCGCCCGAGCTGCACGCCGCAGCCCGCCGTGCCCAGCAGCTGTGCCCCTCGGGCGCCATCTCGGTGAGCGACCCGGAGGGCGGGTCCTGACGGTCAGGCGGCCGACGGGACGTAGGGGAAGGCCCGGGTCGGCTTGACGGCGACGGAGTCGCCGGTCAGGCCGATCGTGAACGCGGTGTTGGTGGCGAAGGAGAACATCACGTCCGGCGCGTTGTCGGTGAGCGAGCGGCCGTTCCACTCGCCGCGAGGACGCCGGGTTCGATCCAGAAGGGGTCGCTCGTCTCGCCGACCCACAGCCGCAGGCCGCCGTCGGCGTCGATCAATACCAGTGAATTCCCACGAGTTACTACAAACCGCCTATTACCGGCCAAATGTCGCTCCTACGAGGGGTCGCAACTTTTCCGCGACAACCATGGTCACCGTCACCGGGCCGGTCCTCATCGCCCCTACGAGGGACCACAAAACGTCGGCGCCGCCGCGAGGTTGGAGGTGTCCGTCGGATCTGCTGAGGCTGCCGCTGTCCGAGCAAGAGATCACCTGATCGGATTCCAGCCTTGGTTTCAGACCTCGGTGTCCTTCGGGTGACGGGGTGATGCATAGACGACCCAGACAGTCCGGGTGGCGTCATCGATGGCATAGCGAACACGCCCGCCGCTGGTGACCTCGAATTCCCATTGCTCCAGGTCCTGGCCACTGTGGCGATGAGTCGCGAGGTCGCCACGTAGGCGATGTTGACACTCGTGATCAGCCCGTGAGCGTGGATCGGCGCGTAGTGCCTCAAAGCACCGGCGCGTGTTGGCCAAGGCATGACGGCACAACTCCTCCCGCCCTTTGACCGCATCGCTGCTACCGAACCGGATGCCCCATTCACCGTCCGGAGGTGGGACCGTCACCCGGTCTCCACGCTTCGGACTCACGCTGAGGCCTCTACCGCTCCGAAGTCGCCGCTTGTGGCCTTACGGGCCTGGGCGTAGCACACGGGGTCGGCCTTGATCCGAGCGGTTGCCCGCCAGCCCGCGATCACTTCCTGGGTGGTGACGTCGACGTCCAGCTCTGCGGCATCGGAGAGCGCCTCGACCAGTTCAAGGGTGAAGGCACGCAGCTCGGCGGAGGTGAGGTGGCGGACCCAGGGGAAGACCTCGGGCATGGCGATGACCAGCGTACGAGCGGTCGGATCGTGCTTGATGAGAGCGAGGAACAGCCGGGATGCGGTAGCCAGCGTCTGCCCACGTTGATCCTCGCGGTCGGCGGCGGTCAGGTAGAAATCGGGGGCGTCGCGGTGGGTGATGCGTACGCGGCCGAGGCGTGCGGCGCGTTCGGCGACAGCTCGGGGGTTTCTCGACAGGTCCGAGAAGGTGACGGCGTCGGCGTTACCAGTGCTCACCCCGCCATCGTAAGTCAGAACACATTCTGATAGGCGGTGAACACCTCAGGGAGTAGACATCGTGCTTGCGGTCATTTCGGATGACAGCGGCGCTGCGAGCCCGCCACCGGTCGTCGGGGCTCCGTCTCCGGGTCTCATCGATCGGTAGGAACACGCTCGGGTAGCGATTCCCTCCGCCGCAAGCAGCGCCGTTCACCTTGTGCGTGGGGTCAGGAACTGTGGCCCGCTCAGCTCGAACCGGTCGCCGTACCCCTCGCAGGTGCCGAAGCGCGGGACAGGCTCCCAGTCGGCGTCGCGGTCGGATCGGGAGATCACCACGGCGTCGGACGTGAGGCCTCGATCGTCCCGTACCGGACGCAGGACACTCGCTCGGAAGTTCGCCTCAGCGGGGTCGAGGGTGACGAACCGGCTGTCGCCGTCGAGGTCGGCCAGGAGGCCCGTACTTGCCGTCCAAGCCGGTGAAGGCGACGGAGTACGCGGTCGTGAAGAGCGAGCTCTTTTGCTATTGGTCTGGGTCGGCGATCTCAATGATGTGTAGCGGGTTGTCCAGGGCACGGGACGGCTGCACCCACTTGGAAGCGTCGAGCGTGAGAATCGGGCAGACCGTCACGTCGGCGATGGCGGCAACGTGCGCATCCCACGCGTTGAGCCCGGTGGCCGACATGATGTCGGCGAGCTTCGCGGCTTGATGGATGCCGTCGAGCGGAGCGACGGTGGTGCGTTCAAACGCGGCCAGGCCGGTGAACAGCGCTTGCGCGTCGGGCAGGCCCTGACTGTCGAGCAGGGCGCCGGCGGCCGTGAGCGACGGGATGACCAGGGATTGGCCCGCCCGGTCGAAGTCCTGCAGGAAGCCGATCAGGTCGACGTCACCGCGGGCCACATCGACCAGGATGGTGGAGTCGAGGATGTGCGGGGTGGGGGTGAAGTCACTCACCGGACGCCGCCGGGAAACCCTGCTCGGTGAGCTGGCGGTTCACGTGCCGCATCATGCGGGCCACCCGGTCCGGGTCGGCCCTGCGGGCGCGGTCCCGCAGAAGGGCCAGCGCCCGCTGGTCGTTGATGCGCTTGGCGGCGATGGCGTCGTTGAAGACGGCGGCCACGCTGAGTGCCTTGCCGCTGGACACCAGGTGTTCGGCGTATTCAACGACGTCGGGGTCCACGGTGATCGTGATCCGGGCCTTCTTCTCTCCGCTCATACTTGGAATCATACTCAGATGATGTTGGGTGACCAGGGAAAACAGCGGAAAGGACGCGAGCAGTGTCCACGGCCCGCGCCCAGCGGCGACTACCAGCCGTGCTGGAGAAACCGGCGGGCACGCTCAGGCATCTGCCCCCATCGGTAACCTTTGTCGTTAAGCCTCTGCAGCAAGACCATCAGCTCAGCCGCACGCGCGGTGAACCGGCTCCGAACCCGCTGGGGCGCCGACGAGAAAACGCAGCGGTTACGCAGCTCCGCCTGGCCGATGCCGAGCCGCAACGCGGCCAGGATGGACTGGTCCCTCACGGGAAACCCCGCGGTGTGAGGGACAGGCATGGAAGGTCGATCCCTGCGGTGACGGCTACCCGAAGCAGGGATGGCTGCGTTGCAACTTTCGCTACATCGTGGCGATATGTTCAAGATTTACCCCTCTTCTCTGCAGCGATAGTTACTCCTAGAATGTAACTATCGCTGCAGATAAGAGGTAACCTTTGCTGTGTGAGACGGGACCAAGCGCTCAGGACAGTGGGTGAGTCGGCAGCTGATCAGTGGGGCCTCGTAACGGCAGCTCAGGCCAAAAGTGCAGGTCTCAGCGCTGTGGATCTACTACGGCTGGCTGAGGCTGGTTTCCTGGAAAGCGTCGGTCGTGGCGTCTACCTCGTTACAGGTGCTGTACAGCCTGAACATCTGGACATCAAGGTTGCCTGGCTGCGGCTTGAGCCCAAGCTGCCGGCGTGGCAGCGTCATGATCTTGAGACGTATGGCGGGGTGATCTCTCACGGCTCGGCCTGCGAGCTTCACCAGCTCGGTGATCTCCCAACGTCTCTGGTAGAGATTTCAGTACCTCGCCGTCGTACCACCCGTGAGCATGGGGTACGCATGCATCGTGCCGAGCTTGAATCGGCCGATGTTGTGCTGGTTGACGGTCTTCCGGTCACTACTGCTGAGCGAACCGTGGTCGACCTGCTGGCTGCACGTGTAGACGGTGCGCATGCTGGTGGAGTAATCGCCGATGCTGATCGGTACGGTCTGACGAACCGGGATTCTCTTAGTCGGCGCGTTGCGCGTTTCACGGCAGCCTACGGCCTGCCTCGTTCCGCCTCGGGGCGGCAACTGCTGGAGTACCTGGTGGAGCAGGCTGGTACGGGACTGCCCATGGAGGAAGTCGCACGTCTCAGACAAGAAGGCGTTGCCGAGGGCTTCGTCTCTGCACTTGCACTACTTTCCAAGCTTGACGAAGACCGGATAAAACAAATCTTCGCCGACCGACCCAACCCCCTAGCCGACCTGCAGGCCGAAAGCGTCTCATCATTCGCCGAACGCCTGGCAAAGAGCGGGGCTATCCCACTGTCAGCGATTATCCATCAGGCCTCTCAAGCTTCCCGGCTTGCTGGCCGCCTCCCCCCTGCCGCAAAAGTAAATCCAGGAAGTGCAGACTTCTCTACACAGGAATCAATTACAAAAAGCAGCGACAGGACATCTCCCGGAGAGGCCCAGTGACTCAGCTTTATACCACTCCCCGAGCATTTGATATGGCTATGAAAAAGCGCTTGGGGGCTTTTGCCAAGCAGCACGGCCTTAACTCAGCTCTGGTGTTTCGTAGCTTCTACTTCAGTCGTTTGGCTACGCGAGTCTTTCGTCATGACCCTGATGGATGGCTACTTAAGGGGGGACAGGCCCTCCTGCTGCGTTATCCGACTCAGGCCCGCCTGAGTCGGGACATCGACCTGCAACGTTCTACGGCAGAGAGTGCCCAGGAGGCACTAAGCGCGTTGCTCGATGCTGCCGCACTTGATCTGGAGGACTTTTTCACTTTCAGTCCAACCAGCATGGTTGAGCATTCCAATGAAATTGGCGGGGCCAAACAAACCTTCACCGTTACCTTAGGCACTCGCGTGCTTGACACGATCAAGGTCGACCTTGTTGCCGGCCGATACCCTACTGGCACTCCCGAGAAGGTAAGCCTTGCATCGAGTTCCCTTATGCCCTGGCCGGATGATTGGCCGTTTGTTCAGCTCTATCCGCTTGCCGATCATGTAGCAGACAAGATTTGCGCCATGTATGAGCGTCATCGGGGTGCCGCATCCAGCCGATTTCGTGATCTCGCAGACCTCCTGCTGATCAGCCAGCAAGAGAGCCTGAGTGGAACCGCAGTGCAAATCGCGCTCAGTAGCGAAGTTCATCGCCGCACCAGACTGGGAACGGACTTGACGTTGCCGGACCGATTTATCATCCCCGACCCCTCCTGGGTCAGGGGATACCCCACCGCTGCGGCCGAGGTAGTTGGACTCCGGGGTTGCCTTTCTCTGACTGATGCCCAGGTAGCGGCGGAGGCGTTCATCACTCCCATGCTCAATGGCGCGTCTGCGGGGCGCTGGAATCCTCACACATCAGCATGGTCAAACGCTGGTTGACCGGTGCGCTTGGCCGCCCTGCAGCGCAGGACGGGGGCCAGCGACCCGGGGTTCGAGTTGCTGCCGGTGCTGGACAACCGGTGGGAGGAGGTGGAGGCCACCGGTGATGTGGCTCGCGCGGTGCTCCGCCGCTTCGACCTGCTGACCGAGGTTCTCGGCCTCGACCGAGAGCGGGCGATCGGCTGGACCCTCGGCCGCGTGCTGCAGAACGCCCTGTGGGACATCGAAGACGGCAGGGTCACACTTGAGCCCGCCCAAGTCGCCATCGCTGAGGCGCTGCTGCGTCGGCGGGAACGAAAGGGTGACAGCTCCCGGTCTCGCACGTCAGGATGTTCCACACCGTCGGCGACGTCGATAACGGACAACCCCAGGCGTGTGTCGAACACCGCCAGGCGAGACGTGGGCGAGCGACTTCGCAGGTCGAGGGGGAGCGCGTGCGGGGGATGAGTGGCTTCCAGGAGAGCGCACCACCCGTACGGACACGGGAGCGCCACCACCCGTACAGGTGTGTGGCGCTCCCGCGTCCGTGAATCAGGATGGCAGGGCGTCGCCGTGGCGGGCACGTCCTGCGGGATCGGCTGGGATCAGCCGATATTGATGAAAGAGGGGTTGCGGGCCTTGAAAGTGCACTCGCCCACGAACTTGACCGTCTTGCCGGCCGGGATGCTCTTCGTGGTGCTGTACTGCTTCGAGCCGCCGCCGACAGCGTTGACGCACCAGTACACCAGGGTTGCCTTGCCAGCCGTGGTGCCGGTGTTCTTGCAGTTGCCCCAAACGGTGGTGTTGCCGGTTCCGGGAGCGTTGCAGCTCACCTTCGCGGCCATGAGCGCGGACGTGCCCGCCGAGGCCTGGGCTGCGCCGCCGAAGGACATCAGCGCGGCGACGGCACCTGCGGTGACGGTCAGCGAACGGATTACCTTGTTCATCTTTGATTTCCCCCGAGGAAATGTAGATGGATTGTGACGCTTCACGATCCGGAAAAGCTCCGTGTCGCGTCCGGAGATATCCCGGTTATGCGGATTCCGGGATGTCCGCCATGGTGGCACCTGGCCCGTCGGCCAAACAAGGCATCTTTGTCCAAGGCCGTTGTTCGGACTTTTGGACAAATGAATCCGCAGGTCAATGCGGATCCGGCCGGACAGCCGGGTGATCCGGACGTCTGATGTCGCCCGCGAACTCAGAATCGTCGCCGGCGATTTTTCGTGCTGCCGGCGCGGCCGGGGAGCAGCTTCTCCCTGGCCTTGTCGGCGAACAGAAATATCAGGCCGGCCGTGACGGCCCCGGCTGAGGCGACGTTGACGAGGACATGTTTCCACGGCGCTGGCCCGGGTGAACACACCGGGACTATCACCACTTTCACCGAGCCGGCCGACAGCGCGTCCGCGGGCATGTCGTCCGTTCCGACGATCACCACCTCGTGGGACACACCGCCGACGGCCCCCGAGCCGTCGGAGGAATCGGCCGCCTTCGTGCGCTCCCATAGTTCCCGCCACTCGCGTTCGGTCTCCTTGGGGTCACACCCCAACCGGTCGACCGCGAGGACCCGCACGAACTCCCAGGTCGTCTCCCAACTCGGCAGTCTCCGCCCCTGGACGGCACTGGCCAGCGACGACTTCGAGGCCGCCGCGCCGAGCCGGGAGGCCATCTCGGCGTACGGCGGGTCGCCCGCCTTCCGCCTCAGCCGCCAGAGCCGGTTCGCGAACGCCTCCACCACCCCCGAATCCGGGTCCGGCCGTCTCGACCGCCGCCCCCGCCGTTTCCCACGATCCGGAAACCGAGCTTCCAACTCCATGTTCCCCCCGAGGATTCACAACCGTGGGGGCCTCCACCCCCGTTCAACCTCTACCTCATGACACATGTAAATGATCACTGTTCTGTCGGAAAACTTGGACATAACGGAAGTTTCACGGGGTGCTGGAATCCTCACCCGGCAGCACGGTCGAACGCCGGTCGACGATGCGCCTGACCGTCCCGCGACGTGGAACAGGGACCGGCCGTCAGCTCAAGGTCCCACAGCACCGCGGCACCGATCGCTGTACTCTCCGCGACCGATGTTCACTGTGTCGCGGCGTCCTGGAGAGCGCTGAGCAACCCGTCGAGCGCGGGCTGGCCCAGTGATGTCTCCCGTACCGCCGCGTGGATGGCCCGGACCGGTTCCGGCTTGCGGAACTTGCGTACGACGACGGCAGGGTGGCGGTTGGCCAGCCCCATGTCCGGGATGAGGCTGATCCCGAGGCCGGCGGCGACGAATCCCTGCGCGGTGGCGTAGTCCTCGCTCTGCACCACGAAGTTCGGGGTGAAGCCCGCCTCGGCGCAGCCCGCGAGCATGGCGTCGCGGCAGGGGCCGGGCCGCTCGCTGCCGACCCAGGGCTCGTCGGCGAGGTCCGCCAGGTTGACGACCCGTCTCGTGGCGAACCGGTGCCCCTTGGGCAGGACGACACGGTAGGGGTCGTCGAGCAGGTGGACGAGGTGGACGCCTTCGTGGAGCCGGTCGTGGGGCCGGACCACGACGGCCAGGTCGGCCCGGCCCTGCATCACCTCCGACAGCAGGTCTTCGGCGTCGGCCATCGTGAGGTCGATCCGCACTCCCGGGTGTTTCCGGCGGAGCCGGGCGAGCGCGGGCGCCATCAGGGTGGCGCCCGCCGTGGCGAAGTAACGGATCACGAGCCGTCCCGTGCGCCCGGCTCGCAGGTCGGCCAGCGCCGCCTCGGCCTCGGCCATCTGCCGGTCGATGACGGCCGCGTGCTCGGTGAGCAACCGCCCTGCCGCCGTCGGCCGCACGCCCCGGCCGACGCGCTCGAGGAGCGCGATCCCGGCCTGCTTCTCCAGCGCCGCCACCTGCTGGCTGACGGCGGACGGGGTGTAGCCGAGGTGCGCCGCCGCGGCGGTCACCGACCCGCTGGTGACCACCGCGTGCAGGACCAGGATGCGACGCACATCAAGCATGTAGCAGAGCTTAAAGGTGGATGCACAACTTTGCGCTTGTCCTGCCAGGCTCCCCTCGGGCAGATTCGTACCCGACGGACTGAGCGAGGGCCAAAGAGTGATCATCGGCGGACGTGGCTCGTTGGTGCGCGTGGCCGTATTCGCCCGGCTCGTCGCCACCGGCGGAAACGGTTCTGTGCTCGCCGCCAACGACGATTCCTCCGTCTCCCGATCCCGGAGTAAAGCGGTGCCGACCTGCGGCTGAACGACGACTATATGGAAAATATGCGACCCACCCATAGTCTTCGATCAGTCGGACGGCAAGCGGGCGAATAATTCGACTCAGTCTGTTCGTCGCACCGAAGGAACGCCGGTGCGCAGCGAAAACCTCCAGTTTCCTCGCCGTGTCGAACAGCGTTTCCACCGACACCGCGGACGGATCGAAAGGGCATTGGATGAGGAACAGAGATCGTCTTGCGAGCCTGCTCGCCGGCGGCCTCGCCGAATACCGGGCGCCGAAGTGGCGCTAGGAGCGTCGTGAACGGCATGGGCCATCGCCCAAGACCGGGGCGAGGCGATGGCCACGCCCGGTGGCGCGTCCCCTTCGATCACCACGCGACCGTTCAGGGGTTGTGAGGACACTCGAAGATCGCATGGTGGCCGTGACCTGCGGACGTCGGCACCCGCGAACCGGATGGCCGCTTTCGATGAGTCGCCGAACCGAATCAGGGGCCGGTTCGGGCTCGTCGAGCCACGCCGTACGGCGGGTGCCCACGTCCATGGGCCACGGCCGATACCGAGCCCGGTCCCCGCTCGAAGTCGCGCGGCTGCTTTGTGGCCGGGCCGATCCCTCGGTCTCCCGGCCGCGGGGCATGTCGTGCCGGCGCGACATGCTCGACCGGGCGGCTACCCGTCCCCGGCGGCCGGGCGAGGCCGGTCGTCCCGTCCGCTCACGTCAGGTACGCGGCCCAGGGACGCGGCGGAAGGTGAAGGGCTCGCTCTCGCGGCCCGGGATCACGAACCAGCACTCGCCGGTGCCGTCGCTGTCGAGCAGCCGGACGAACGTGTCGACGACGGACGAGACGTCGAGGATCGGGAAGCCGAGCCGCTCCAGCACCGCCTTCTCCTCGCCGAGGATCGCGGTGTCGGCGAACGAAGGGCAGAGTCCCTGCACCTTGACGCCGTACGGCCGGAGGTCCTCGCCGAGCGAGCGGACGAGGCCGACCACGGCGTGTTTGTTGGCGGCGTAGATGGGGTCGGCCGGGATGCCGACGATGCCCGCCATGCTCGCGGTCGCCACGATCGTGCCGCCGCCCGCCGCCCGCAGGGCCGGGAGCGCGGCGTGCACCCCGAAGACGACGCCGTCGAGGTTGACGCCCATCGCCAGGCGGTAGCGCCGGACGTCGAAGTCCTCCCCCAGCCCACAGCCCGAGGCGACGCCCGCGTTGAGGAAGACGAGGTCGAGCCTGCCGTACCGCTCGACCGCGGTCGCCACCGCCGCCTCGTTGTCCTCCAGCCGCGACACGTCGCAGTGGACGTACGTCGCGCCCAGCTCGTCCGCGAGCCTCTCGCCCGCGACGTCGTCGATGTCGGCGAGGACGAGGCGGGCCCCGCCCTCGGCCAGCCGCCGGGCCACGCCCGCGCCGATGCCGTTGCCGCCGCCGGTGACGAGGGCGACCCTGCCCTCCAGCCCGTCGCCGCGGACCACGTTGGAGGCCTCCACCGGGCTCTCCCCTCCGAGCCCGCTGAGCAGCCCGCCGCCTTCACCGGCTCCGGCGAACCCGCCCGTCTTCTCCGTACTCACAGTGGCAGTCCTCCGGTGGCGGCGTTGGTCGAGCCCGTACTCCGGTACGCCGCGATCGTACGCTCGGCGATGCGCATCTGGTGGATCTCGTCGGCCCCGTCCGCGAAACGAGCCCAGCGGGCGTGCTGGAGCATCTTGGCCAGCGGGGTGTCGGTCGAGTAGCCGAGCGCGCCGTGCACCTGGATCGCCCGGTCGACGATCCGGTTGAGACTGTTGGCCACGAAGTGCTTCGCCATCGAGACCTCGGTACGGAAGTCCTCACCCCTGTCGATTTTCGAGGCGGCGTGCAGGACCATCAGCTTGCACTGGTACAGCTCCATGGCCGAGTCGGCGATCAGCCACTGGATGCCCTGTTTCTCGGCCAGCAGCGATCCGTGGCTGTAGCGGTTGAGCGCGCGGTCGACCATCATGTCGAGCGCCGTCTCGGCCTGGGAGATCCAGCGCATGCAGTGCGCCAGCCGCGCCGGGCCCAGGCGATACTGGCCGAGCCGGTGGCCGTTGCCGCGCCCGCCGAGGATCTGGCCGTCGTGCACCCGCAGGTCGGTGATGACGATCTCGCTGTGGCCGGTGGAGCCGTGCATCGTCTCGACCTCGCGGACATCGTTCCATCCCTCCTGCGGGAGGTCGACGATGAAGGCCGTGTTGCCGCCGCGCGAACCCTCGGGCACGTCGAGTTCGGTCTTGGCGATGAGGATGGCGAAGCTCGAACGGCGCGCGTTGGAGATGAACCACTTGTGGCCGTTGATGACCCACTCCTCGCCGTCCTGGACGGCGTGGGTGCGGATGAGCGTGGGATCGGAACCGGCCACCTCCGGCTCGGTCATCGCGAAGCACGACATCTTGTCGCCCTTGAGCAGTGGCTTGAGATATCTCTCCTTCTGCTCGTCGGTCCCCCAGTGCAGCAGCGTGTGCATGTTGCCCTCGTCGGGCGCCGAGCAGTTGAGGACCCACGGGCCGAGCCGGGTCTTGGCCGCCTCGGACTGCACCATGGCCAGCTCGACGTGGCCGAGGCCCATGCCGCCCCACTCCTTGGGCATGTGCGGCAGCCACAGCCCCTCGGCCCGCGCCTTCGCGCGCAGCCCGAAGATGACGCGGATGTACTCGTCGCGCGTGGCCGCCCTCTCCGTGTCGTCGAGGTCGCCGAAGCCGGCGACGGCCGGGACGACGGTCTCCTGGACGAAGGCCCGCACGCGGCGGCGGATCTCCTCGTGCTCGGGGGCGAGGGTGAAGTCGATGGCCATGAGGTCCTCCCCTTACCGGTTACCGGCGGCTGACAGGTCCGAGGGGGCCGGGGAGGTCCTGGAGAACCCGGCCCTCGGACCAACACCGACCCCGGCGGGAAAGACGGGAGGTTCGGCCCTCAGGCGCCCGCGTGAGCCGCCTGGAAGGCA
Source organism: Streptosporangium sp. NBC_01469 (assembly GCF_036227305.1). NCBI lineage: Bacteria > Bacillati > Actinomycetota > Actinomycetes > Streptosporangiales > Streptosporangiaceae > Streptosporangium > Streptosporangium sp. NBC_01469. Next base: position 1,204,729 of record NZ_CP109465.1, read on the forward strand.
CCCCCCGCCGAGTAGGTGACCAGCGTGGTCAGCACCTCCTTCACCGAATCGCGCCTGCGCACGTCACAGAGGATGATCGGGGCCACGCCGTCCAGGCCCAGCGCCCGCCGTACCTTGATCGGGTCGTGCCGCCGCGCACCGTCGAAGCAGTTGACCGCCACGACGAACGGTAGCCCGCGCTGCTCGAAGTAGTCCACGGCGGGGAAGCAGTCCTGCAGGCGGCGGGTGTCGGCGAGGACGACCGCGCCGAGGGCGCCGACGGACAGCTCGTCCCACATGAACCAGAACCTGTCCTGGCCCGGGGTGCCGAACAGGTAGAGCCAGAGCCCGTCGCGGATGGTGATCCGGCCGAAGTCCAGCGCGACGGTCGTGGTGATCTTGGACTCCACGCCCGCGGTGTCGTCCACGTAGATGCCGCGCTCGCTCAGCAGTTCCTCGGTGTGCAGAGGCCTGATCTCGCTGATCGTGCCGACCATGGTCGTCTTGCCGACCCCGAAACCACCGGCGACAAGGATCTTGATGGCCATGGCCGGGGTGTCGACCGGGGTCATCCCCGGCTCAGAGGCCGCGTATTCCATGCAGCACTTCCCTGTAGATGCGTTCGTCGATCGTCTTCCCCATCGGCCGGGGCCTGTCGATGGTGACCAGGCCCTCGCGTCGCAGCTCGCTGAGGAGTACGCGGGTGATGTTGAGTGGCAGCTTGAGGTGCGCGGCGACGTCCGCCACGGGGGTGGGCCTGCGGCACGAGGACAGCACGTCGAGATGCTCGGGCATCAGCCCGACCGGCTCGAAGGGCATCTCGACGGTCGTGACGATGGCCACCAGGTCGAAGCTCTCCCCGACCGGGCGCGCCCGGCCGCCGGTCACCCCGAAGAGCCTGACCAGAGGCCCGGGATCCTCTCCCGTCACGTCCTGGCACCGTTCCAGGCTGGCGCTGGGGCAGCTCCCCTCGGCTGCGCGGACAGGTGCTCGCCGACGCGCTTGACCAGCAGCGCCATCTCGTAGGTCACCATGCCCAGTTCGGCGTCGCCCGCGGCCAGTACGGCCAGCCTGGCTCCCTGCCCCGCCGCGGTGACGAACAGGAAACCACCCTCCATCTCGATGATGGTCTGCCGCACACCGCCGAGGCCGAAGTGCCGCCCCGCGCCCAGCGCGAGGCTGTGGCTTCCCGCCGCGATGGCGGACAGGTGCTCGGCGTCCTCGCGGGTCAGCTCCCGGGAACCGCCCATCGCCAGGCCGTCGGCGGACAGCACGATGGCGTGCCGGATACCGGTGACCCGCTGGGTCAGGTCGTCGAGCAACCAGCTCAGTTCAGATCTGGGGTCGGGCATCGGAGTGGCCATCCTTTCGCTTCCACACGTCCAGTTCCTGCTCGGCCTGACTGCGACCTTGCTGCCAGCCCCGTTGCATGGAGGACATGAGGTTTGAGAGCTCCTCGGGAGTTCGCGCGGTGATGTCGCGCTGCTCTGGGGAACGTGTCTGGCGGAGCTGAGGGGCCAGATTAGCCTGCCGTACCCGCATCGGCAGCCCGTCCAGGTCATCGTCGACGTCCGGTACGGAGACGGCCCGCCGCACGGGCATCGAGGGGGCGGGGACCTCGCGCCGCTCCTGGGTGGGGAACCAGCTCGACGTGGTCTCGGGAGCGCGGGCCACCACGTGGTCCTCCGTGCCGGAGAGGGCCCTGGGCCAGTCCTCCGGTGCCGCGCTCAGCGCCCGTACCGGCCCGCCCGCGTGCGCGCCGCCCTGGCGCGCCCGCCTCGGCGCGGCCTCGGCGGCCAGCGCCTCGCAGGTGGCGAGCAGGCTCTGCGGCAGCAACACGATCGCGGTGGTGCCGTCGTACGGCGAGGGGCGCAGGACGACCTTGATCCCGTGCCGGGCGGCGAGCCTGGCCACCACGAACAGGCCGAGCCTGTCGCTGTCCGCCAGGTCGAACTCCGGCGGGTCGGCGAGCTTGGCGTTGAGCTCGTCGAGGTTGGCCTGGCTCAGTCCAAGGCCCCGGTCCTCGACCTCCAGCGCGAAGCCGTTGGCCGCGATCATGCTCCGTACGTGGACCACGGTGTTCGGCGGCGAGAAGATGGTGGCGTTCTCCACCAGCTCGGCGATCAGGTGGATCACGTCGGTGACCGCGGCGCCGACCAGCAGCGGCGCCTGCGGCATGGGAAGCACGGTGACGCGGGTGTAGTCCTCGACCTCCAGGACGGCGCTGCGCACCACGTCGAAGATCGGCACCGGGTCGCGCCACCTGCGGGCCGGGGCCGCGTCGGACAGGATGATCAGGTTCTCCGCGTGCCGCCGCATGCGGGTGGTCAGGTGGTCGAGCTTGAAGAGGTCCTCCAGGATCTCCGGCTCCTCGACGCGGCGCTCCATCGTGTCGAGGAGCGTGAGCTGGCGGTGGAGCAGCGCCTGGTTGCGCCAGGCGAGGTTCAGGAAGACCATGCCGACGCCCTTGCGGAGCGTCGCCTGGCCGACCGCCGCCTCCACCGCGGTACGCCGCACGGCGGAGAAGGCGTTCACGACGCGGTCGACCTCGGCGGTGTTCGCGGGGGCCAGCTCGGGGGCCTCGGTCGCCGGGTCCACGTCGTCGCCCCTGCGCAACCGCTCGACCAGCCGGGGCAACCGCACCTCGGCCAGTTCCACGGCCGACGCCTGGAGCCGCTTCAGCTCGGCGATCAGGGAGCGGCCGAACCGGTAGGAGGCCAGGATCGAGAGGACGATCGCGAGCAGGCCCGCTCCCAGGATCAGCCCGACCCGCAGGTAGGCGTCGTTCCTGAGCGTGTCGCCCTTGGCCGTGGCGCGGGCCAGTTCCTGCGTGCTCTGCTTGCTGACGGCGACGAGAACGGCCTGGGCGTCACGCTTCCACTCGCCGGCGTCCAGCGGGGGCCTGCCGATGAGGTTCCACGAGAAGATCCTGTCCTCGTTGGCCTTGAACCGCAGGTAGGCGGGGTTCTGCACGAACGTGTCGTACTCCGCCCGCAGCTCGGGTCCCATGTCCCGCTCCGCGTAGACCAGGTAGTTCCTCCGGCTGGTCATCGCCGAGACGAAGGCGGCGTGTTCGGCGGCCGTCATCTCGCCGCGCTTCATCGCGGCGGTGAGCACGGCGTGTTCCCTGGCCGCGAACTCGCCGGTGGTGCTGTAGGCGCCCATGCCGCGGACGATGCGGAAGGACGACAGCTCGGCGATCGCGTCGGAGTCACCGAACTGCCGGTTGGCGACGCTGATGAACTCGTTGTAGCCGTCGGTCACCTGGATGGGGGTGATCGCACCGCTGTCGGCGAAGGTACGCACCTGGCTGAGGCCGTCCATGGCCGCCACCAGCGCCCGCACGTCTGTCGGGGCGTTGTCGGGCTCGTAGGCCGCGGCGGACGCGACCGCCTGGCGCACCAGGTCCAGCTTGCCGTTCGTGACCCGCCGCTGGTCGGAGAGCATCCTGTTCTGGGCGGTCGCACCGGCCGCTTCGGCGGAGAACTGGCGTTCCCGCTGGATCTCGACGATCAGCTGCCGGATCGGCGCCCCGATCACCTGCCAGCGGTTCTGGGTCTGCGCGATGCCGGCGACCTGCGCGATGGTCGAGTAGGCGATGAACACCCAGAGGACGATCAGCGAGAGCACGGGAAGGAGAAGGATCCGGAGGATCTTCGAGCGGATCGGAGGGGGGGAACTCATTCGACTTGTCCAATCCGCGGTTCCTGCGCGTGGCCGGCAACCGCGGGCGGAGCGGACCCCGCGGTCGCACGCCGCGACTGGTGCGTGTGTGATTCGACACACTATGCCCATGGGACATATCGCGCTTCAAGCCACCAGAGCGAAGATTGAGTATCAATGTTCATGGTGGACGAGGCGGCTCCTTGCCCGTGAAAACCGGGGTTTCGGACGATCGCGCAGCTCACATAGGGTGCCGCCGGCGAGCGGGCGTCCCCGCGCCGTCGCCACGGACTGAAATTATTCCGTCACCATCCGCCGCCGATCGGCGACCGGTCACCCGGTGACGGGGAGCCCTTCTTCGGGGAGCTTTCCTTCCTTCGGGGAGCCCTCCTTCTCGGCCCGGGAGCCCTCGCGCTCGGCATCGGAGCGGTCGCGACGGGCGGCCAGGTCGATCACGGTGCCCTCGCCGGTGGCGGTGAGCGCCGCCGCGAAGAGGATCAGCTGGTTGAGGATCTTGAGGAAGACGAGCATCCCGACGGCACCGGCGACGACCTGGTAGGCGGGATTGCCCACGGTCATCTCCAGATAGACCTGGCCCAGGGACTTGAGGACCTCCAGACCCGCGGTGATGAGCAGAGCGGGCCAGATGACCCGGCGCAACGAGAGCCGCAGGCGCGGCGGGGCGCAGAGCAGGGCGATCGCCAGCAGGGTGTTGACGGCCAGTCCGATCACGAACGCGGCGGCCGAAAGCAGCCACAGCGACAGCGTGTCGTCGACGCCCACCGTGTGCGTGAACAGCCAGTTCAGCACCGTCTCCGCGGCGAAGGCCACCGCGAGCGAGGCGGACAGCAGCAGTCCCAGCCCCGCCATCACCCCCAGGTCGATGACCTGGCGCATCATGAAGCGGCCCGGATACTCCTCGATCCGCCAGATGGCCCTGATCGCCGAACGCAGGGCGTCCATCCAGAACAGCCCGGTGAGGGGCAGCCCGACGAAGGCGATCACCCCGGCCGTGGCCCTGGCGCTCTGCAGCGCCTGCACGTCCAGGCGGGGGAAGTTCTCCGAGAGGTAGCCCTGAACGGTGTGCACCACCTTGGGGTCGTCGAGGAACTGTCCGATGATGGCGAAGCCGAGCAGTCCCAGCGCGAACACGGCGAAGAACGAGTAGTAGGTGAGGGCCGCGGAGAGCCGTCCGGCGTCCACCTCGTCGTAGCGCACCACGGCGCGTACCAGGTGGTCCAGCCGGCCGTGGCGATGGCGAGCACGTGTCCACGCCCTGGAGATCCGCGTGGTGAGACCCGTGATCGTCATGCCACGGCCTCTACCCTCAGCCCGCCCGCTTACCGCAACCGGGACGCCTCGTCCGCGAACCCCGCCCCCACCGGTCACGGGTCCCGCGAGGCGCCCGGCCGTCACACCGTTCGCGGAACGCTCGCCCGTCGCACACAGGGCCCAGGTGTCCCCAGCCCCGTGGAGCCCCGGCTGTCAGAGGTCCGAACGCCTGGCCACCGTCCGCACGGCACGCTCAGTCGGCACCGGCCCTGCGGGCGAGGATCGAGTGGATCTCGAAGGAGGGGGCGCTGAAACCCGGAGCCGACATGACCTCCCGGACCTCCCGGAGCTGCCTGAAGGTCATCCCCGCCGCCACCAGGTGGTCCTCCAGGTGGTGGCTGTTACTGATCAGGAGGCCCAGCCCGGCGGAACCGCGCTCCCACACCTCGGTCCATCGCACCTGGTCGACGTCGACGAGTCCCGCCGCCGCCACATCCCGCGCGGCGGAGCCACCCCAGGTCGGATCGCCGCCCGCCGCGCCCAGCACCCGGGCCATCGCCGTGACGTAGGCCCGGTACACCTCCCCCTCGCGCCCGCCGGAGGTGGGCGGCGCCACCCAGCGGGTGATGTCGATCTCGTCGAGCTGCAGCCGGCCGCCGGGCCGCAGCGCGGCGTGCAGGCGTCTCAGGACCTGGCTGCGCTGCGGCAGGTGGCTGAGCACGAGTCTGGCGTGGATCAGGTCGAACGCGCCCTCCGGCAGCGGGTCGGTGACGACGTCGTGGCGGGCCACGGTCAGCCCCGGCCTGGACGGGATCAGGCCGGGCTTGATGTCGGTCGCCAGCACGCGCCCGCCCGGCGCCACCCTCTCGGCCAGCCAGAGGGCCACGCTGCCCCCGCCCGCCCCGACCTCCAGGCAGTTCCAGCCGGGCCCGACGCCGGTCAGGGCGAGACGCTCGAACGTCAGCGGGTCGAGAAGCCGGGCGAGGTAGTGGTGCTGGTCGGACGAGTGGTCCCCGTCGTTGTCGAAGACGTAGTCGGACGCGGTCGCTGAGTTCTGCCCGGTCATCTGGACCCTTCCAGGAGCGGTTACATCGCCCGCATGGTAAGTAGGGCACCACGGAAAGTGACAGGCCTCCGGCCGGACCCGGCCAGCTTCTCTGGAGAACGTATCCCTCCGGCTACAGTTCGAGGTTCTCCGCCGGGCCGCCCGTACCGGATCCGGCCGAAATCGTCGGTGCCGAGGTTCACAATGGGCGCCATGGACAACTGGCGTGAGGTCCGCGAGACGCTGCGCGAGTTCGCGCTGCGCCTGCCGGAATCCTATGAGGACCATCCCTGGGGCGACACGGTCGTCAAGGTCAACAAGAAGATCTTCCTCTTCCTCGGCGTCGACGAGCCGACCGAGAAATGGAGCCCGAGCGTCGGGGTGAAGTTACCGGAGTCGAACGGCCACGCGCTGGCGGTCGAGGGCGTCAAGCCGTCCGGCTACGGGCTGGGCAGAGCGGGGTGGGTGTCGATTCCCCTGATGGGCGCGGGCGCGCTCCCGGAGACCGAGATGCTCCTCGACTGGGTCGAGGAGAGCTACCGCGCCGTCGCTCCCAAGAGGCTCGTCGCCAGGCTCGACGCGCCCTCACAGAACGGCCTCGACGCGCCCTCACAGAACGGCGACGAGACGGCGCGCACCGGCGGGCAATCACTCTAGCCCCCTTCCCCCCGCCCTTTCCCTATTCAGTGGACTGGGTCTCGGCGTGTCATCACATGGCCCCCAATCGCGACTGTAAGCATCATCACTGTCACGCTGAGTGGCTCGGCGCACCGGCAAAAGCCGTATTCCGGTCAGCGGATTGGTCGCGGCCACGGACCACGTCTCGAAGGGAATGCCGTTTCCATGCTCACCCCCAATCCTCAAATAAGCGCCGCAACCATGCGTAAACGGCAGAAGGGGCGCCGGTCGATGAAAAGATCGGCGATGCCGGCCCTGACCGGATCCCTCTCCATGGCCCTTGTGGTCACCGTGTCCTTCGCCGTCCCCTCACCCGCCACCGCGTCCGCGCTCGGCGATCCGCCACCCGACTCGAAATCGTCCGTCACGTCGACCAGCACCTCCACCACGTCCTCTCCCGGCGACACCGATACCGATACCGACACCGGCACCGGCACGGGCACGGGCACCGGCCCCGCCACCGACCTCGCCACCGACACCGGCACGGGCACCGACTTCGGCACCGGCGACGATGACGATGACGATGACGACAAGCACCGCCACACGCTTCTGGAGCAGGCGCGCAAGAAATGCAAGCCGAGGTCCTTCTTCAGATTCCACTCCTTCAGGCCGAGGAATTTCTTCGTTCCCCGTACGCGCTTCATCGACGGGCCCGGCGGCACGATGACGGTTTCGGTCACCCGGCAGCACCGCGTGTACGCCGAGATGGAACTAGAAAGGGAAAGAATCGGCGAGATCGACAGGGGCGAACTGATCCGCCAGTTGCGAAACATGGTGAGCCCGCTGCTCGCCGAGGAATACATCGTCGAGACCGGACACGAGTACGCGCGGGAGATCACCGCCGGCAAGTACGGAAACATGTGGTACCGCGTTTTCGGCTACCGGGTGGGCTTCTCGGCGTGGCGCGAGATCTACAACTGCCGGGTGCGCAAGATCGCCGCCGGAGTGGCCAACGTCCCCGCGCGGGTGGAGGGCTGGAGATACTGGGAGACCGACCACCCGATGTACAGGGGACGCCGGCTGAGCAAGCGCTGAGGCCCCTCAGGTGACGGTGAGGCGGTTGCCGTAGCGGTCGTCGCGCCAGTGCTCCTTCTCCAGCACCTCGGCCAGGATCGCGGCCGCGTCGTAGGCGTCCGCGAAGCGGATGTAAAGCGGCGCGAACCCGAACCTGAGGACGTCGGGGGCGCGGAAGTCGCCGTGGACACCGCGGTCGATCAGGGCGCGCATGACCGGGTAGCCGTCGGGGTGGCCGAAGCTGACCTGGCTGCCCCGGCGCTCCGGGTCGCGGGGCGAGACCAGCTCCAGCCCGTACGGCGCGCAGAACTCCTCGACGAGCTCGATGAAGATCGAGGCCAGCGCCACGCTCTTGGCCCGTACGACGGCCAGGTCGACGCGCTCCCAGATGTCGAGCGAGGCGTTGAGCGGGGCGAAGGACACCACGTGCGGCGTGCTCACGGTGAAGCGCCGGATGCCGTCGGCGGGGCGGAAACCGGGCTCGAACGCGAACGGCGCCGCGTGGCCGTGCCAGCCGGTCAGCATGGGCCGCGCCTCGGCCTGGTGGCGCGGATGGACGTAGACGAAGGCCGGGGATCCCGGGCCGCCGTTCAGATACTTGTAGGTGCAGCCGACCGCGAAGTCGGCCGCCGAGACGTCCACCTGGTAGGCGCCGACACTGTGGCACAGATCCCAGATCATCAGCGCGCCCGCCGCCTGGACCAGCGCGGTGATCGATGCCGTGTCGTGGCGGGCCCCGGTCCGGTAGTCCACCTCCGACAGCAGCACGCACGCGACATCGTCGGAGAGGGCGTCGGCGAGGTTCTCGACGCCGGTGACGTCACGGACCTCGTAGCCGTCCAGCGCCTCGACCAGCCCTTCGACCACGTAGCGGTCGGTGGGGAAGTTGGCCAGGTCCGAGATGACCACCCGGCGCCCGGGACGCAGGCCCAGGGCGGCGGACACGGCCTTGACGATGGAGATCGAGGTGCTGTCACCCACCGCCACCTGGCCGGGGCCCGCGCCGATCAGCGGGGCGAGCCGGTCGCCCGTGGTCAGCGGCAGGTCGAACCAGCCGGAGGCGTTCCAGGCGCCGACCAGGCGGCCTCCCCACTCCTGTTCCACGGTCCGCGTCACCGCGGCCGCCGCGGTCTTCGGCGGGGCGCCGAGGGAGTTGCCGACCAGGTAGATCGTCCCGTCGGGCAGGACGAACTCGTCCCTGATCCGCTTGAGGGGGTCGGCGGCGTCGAGCGCGACGCACTCCGCACGGCTGATGGCCAAGGGTCGTCTCCCGGTCAGGTTGCTGACAATCATCCCATCATGCCGTCAACTGCAGATATCGCAACGTTTCTGGCTAAAAGTCTGTCCCTGTGGCGGCGAGTCCGATCTCTGACCGGCGGCCCGGCCCGCCCCGGTCGGCGGCGGCCTCAGCCATACCCATGCCTGAACAGGCATGGCAGGACCTGGAACCTGCATTAGACGGGCATGCGGAACGGACCTCATCCTCGGACGTACATCAGCGTCTTGCCAGCTCGGGGGGGAGGGCGACGCAGCCGATCTGGAGCGCCACATGAATCGAAAACTGACAGGGCTGGCGGTCACCGTCGCGACATCCCTCATCCTCACCGGATGTTCTACCTCAAATGATCAGCAGAGCGCGGAGAAGCCCGCTAAGAAGACGCAGATCTATCTGGTCGACGGCAACACCACTCAGTACGGCGACGAGTTCAAGGCCGGCACGTTCAACGGCGTGAAAGGCGTCATTCCAGGCGGGAAGTCGACCGACGAGTTCCGCAAGCGACTCCTCTCCGTCGACTCCGGTCTGAAGGACTTCGCCTACGCGGTGGAGGCGTACGACTCGGTGATCCTGACGGCTCTCGCGGCGGAGGCCGCGAAGAGCGACAGCGCGAAGCTGGTCGCCGCCAAGATGCGGGACGTCTCGAACGCGCCGGGAGAGAAGTGCACCACCTTCGAGGACTGCTCGAAGCTGCTGAAGGCCGGCTCGGAGATCGACTACGACGGGTTGAGCGGTCCGATCGATCTCAACAAGACCGGCAGCCCCTCGGCGGCCTCCGTCGGCGTCTTCCAGTACGGCGAGGGCAACACCTACCAGCCGGTCGGCTACGAGACGGGTAAGGCGTCCGCGGACCCGGACCCCCTCCCGACGCAGGAGATCGGTGGAGCCGCCGCGCCCGGCGACGGCCGGTTGGTGTTCGGTTCCCTCCTGCCGCAGACCGGCGACCTGTCCTATCTCGGTCCGCCGATGTCGGCGGGGGTCAAGGTGGCCGTCGCCGAGCTGAACGACAAGGGCGGGGTCCTGGGTGAGGACGTCAAGCTGGTCGCCGGAGACTCCGGTGACGGAACGCCCAACATCGCGCCCCAGGAAGTCGACAAGCTCCTCGACAAGGACGTGGACGTCATCGTCGGCACCGCTTCGTCGAGCGTCTCCCTCAGCGTTCTCGACAAGATCGTGAACGCGGGAGTTCTCAACATCTCCCCTTCGGTGACGTCCCCGGGGTTCGACACCTTCCCCGACAAGGGGCTCTTCTTCCGCATGATGCAGTCGGACGCCCTGCAGGGCGGCGTACTCGCCAACGCGATATCGAACGACGGCTACACCGACATCGCGATCCTCGTCCGGCAGGACGCGTACGGGCAGGGTCTCGCCGAGAGCATCAAGGCGGCGTTCACCGAGTCGGGGGGCAACGTCGTCGCCACTCGCTTCTACGCGGCGGACTCGGGCGGATTCACGGCCGAGGTGAACGCCATCAAGGCGGCGGACCCGGACGCCATCGCGCTCGTCGCGTTCGACGAGACCAAGAAGATCGTGCCTGAGCTGATCAAGGCCGGCCTCTGGATGGGTCAGTAGCTCGACCCACGGTGCTGTGGCGCCGGGACACGCGACGTCACGGCACCGAATCCCCATCTCACCCGAACTTGGAGTTCTCCGTGCGGTTCCGTCCTGCCATATGTCTTGTATTGCTCGTCGTGGCCTTCCTCGGTGCCGGCTCCGCGGCGGCCTCGGCGACCTCCACAGTGGACACGGCCAGGTTCACGGTCACGGACGACGACCCCGGAGCCGTGAAGGTGACGGGCAAGCTGGTCAACCGCGACGACACGGGATCGTCACCGGTCGGTGGCGGCAAGGTGACGGTGACCGATTCGTCGGGTTCTGAGTATCCCGCCACCAGCCTGGCGGATGGCAGCTTTTCCGTCGAGGTGCCGTTCAAGGCCGGAAGCATCTCGATCAAGCTTGACGAGGCGTCGCTCCCGGACGGCGTCTCCCTGCGTGAAGGCGGTCGCAATCCGATCACCAGGACGGTGTCGAGCACACTTCCGCTGACGGTCACATTCGTCCTGGGGAAGGGTGACCGCCAGACGATGAGCTGGGCGGACCAGATCCCGCAGAGCCTGTTCAACGGTCTCTACTTCGGTCTGATCATCTCCCTTGGCGCGCTGGGACTCTCACTGATCTTCGGCACCACCGGTCTGACGAACTTCGCGCACGGCGAGATGGTGACCTTCGGCGCACTCGTGACGTACGCGCTCAACGTGATGGGTGCCGACATCTGGCTGGCCGGACTCCTCGCGGTGATTCTGGCCGCCGCGTTCGGATTCGCACAGGATCGGTTCTTCTGGCGCCCGATTCGGCGACGAGGTACGAGCGTCCTCGCGATGATGATCATCTCGATCGGTGTGCAGTTCGTCCTCCGGAACACCTACCAGTTCTTCACCGGTGGCCGGACGGAGACGTATCGCCAGTACACGACACCGGAAGGGCTTCATCTCGGTCCGATCACGTACTCCGTGCGCGACGTGATCTGCATGGCGATCGCGATCGTGCTGGTCGTCGGCGTGACAGTCGCGCTCAAGCGGACCCGGCTCGGCCGGGCGACGCGCGCGGTGGCCGACAACGCGGCCCTCGCCGCGACGGCGGGCATCAACGTCAACCGGGTGATCGCGGCCGTCTGGTCCGTGGGCGCGCTCCTCGCCGGGACCTGTGGCCTGCTCCTCGGTTTCAGCCAGGCCGTGAAGTTCGACCTCGGCGCGCTTCAGCTCCTGGTGATGTTCGCCGCCATCACGGTGGGCGGCCTCGGATCCGTGTGGGGAGCCGTCATCGGAAGCCTGCTCGTGGGCACCCTGATCGAGATGTCGACGCTGGTCATCCCGTCCGAGCTCAAGGTGGCGGCCGCGCTGTTCCTGCTCATCGGCGTGCTCCTCGTCCGGCCGCGAGGGCTCCTCGGGCGCGCAGAGCGCATCGGTTGATCGAGAGGAATGACATGGACATCCTGATGAGCGCCCTCCGGGCCGGTTTCTCCGTCGACGCGGCGTACTTCTGCCTCGCCGCCATCGGGCTCAACGTGCAGTTCGGATACGCGGGTCTGATCAACTTCGGTCAGGCCGGTTTCCTCGCCGTCGGCGCGTACGGGTTCGCGGTCGGTTCAGTCTCGCTCGGACTCCCGTTCTTCGCCGCGATCGGTCTCGGCCTGTTGTGCAGCGTCGTGTTGGGCCTTGTCCTGGGCCTGCCGACGCTGCGTCTTCGCGCGGACTACCTCGCCATCGCGACCATCGCCTCCTCGGAGGTCCTGCGGCTGTTCTTCGGCGCGGCGTTCCAGGAGACCTTCCACGGACGTGACGGGATCTCCGGCTTCTCGTCGGCGTTCCAGGCGGCCAATCCCTACCAGCACCCGTTCCTCGGGTACCGGCCGACCGACCTGTGGGTCATGACGGTGGGCTGGGGGCTGGTCGTGATCGTCAGCGTCATCGTCTGGTCGATCATGCGCGCGCCGTGGGGTCGTGTGCTCAAGGCGATCCGCGAGGACGAGGACGCGGTCCGCAGCCTGGGCAAGAGCGTCTACGCCTTCAAGATGCAGGCACTGGCGATCGGCGGTCTCATCGGCGCCCTCGGCGGGTTCGTCGTCGCGCTGGGCCAGAACTCCGTGCAGCCGGACAACTTCAGCTTCGACCTGACGTTCATCGTGTGCACGATGCTCATCCTCGGCGGCGCGGCCCGGATCATGGGCCCTGTCGTGGGCGCGATCCTCTTCTGGGCGTTCCTCTCCCTGGTCGGCGGGATCTTGAGCGTTCTCACCGAGGGGCAGGATCCCGTCATCCCCACCTGGCTCATGACGGGCGACCAGATCGGAACGGTCAGATTCATTTTTGTGGGAGTCGCCCTGGTGCTGCTGATGGTCTATCGACCCCAGGGAATCTTCGGAGATCGTAAGGAGATGGCGCTCAATGCCTGAACGCACCCCCTCCACAGTCCGGCCCGGTCCTCATCCGTCCGTGATCCTCGAAGCCGAGAACGTGGAGCGGCGATTCGGCGGATTCACGGCCGTCGACGTGAACCACCTGGCCATCCGCCGAGGCGAGATCACCGCGCTCATCGGGCCCAACGGGGCGGGCAAGAGCACGCTGTTCAACCTGCTGACCGGATTCGACCGTCCTGACTCCGGCCAGTGGACGTTCGACGGTCGCCCTCTGGCGGGTGTGCCTCCGCACAAGGTCGCTCGCATGGGCATGGTCCGCACCTTCCAGCTGACGAAGGTCCTCTCTCGCCTGACGGTGCTGGAGAACATGAGGATCGCCGCACCGGGCCAGCTCGGAGAGCGTCTCTGGATGGCCCCGTTCGGCGCGGTGTGGAGACGGGGCGAGAAGGAGAACACCTCTCGTGCGCGCGCGCTCCTGGCGCGGTTCCTGCTGGACGACAAGCGCGACGAACTGGCCGGATCGCTCTCCGGCGGGCAGCGCAAGCTCCTGGAGATGGCCCGCGCGCTCATGGTCGAGCCTCGGATGGTGATGCTCGACGAGCCCATGGCGGGGGTGAACCCGGCGCTCAAACAGTCTCTGCTCAAGCACATCGTGTCCCTGCGCGACGACGGCGTGAGCGTGCTGTTCGTCGAGCACGACATGGACATGGTCCACGAGATCTCGGACAACGTCGTCGTCATGGCCCAGGGCCGCGTCATCGCCGAGGGCACGGCACGAGAGGTCACGAACGACGAGCGGGTGATCAGCGCCTATCTGGGAGAGCGCTTCGGCAGTGACCTCGACGAGGCCGCCGCGGTGCCGAGCGACGGGGGCGGCCGATGAGCACGACACACGAACTGCTGGTCGCCGAGGATCTCGTGGCGGGGTACGTGCCGGGAGTCGACATCCTCAAGAAAACCGGGCTCCGGTGCGGCGAGGGGGAACTGATCGGCATCATCGGGCCCAACGGGGCCGGGAAGTCGACCCTCCTCAAGTCGCTGTTCGGTCTCGTGCCGATCCGCAGCGGAGCGGTCCGCCTGCGCGGGGAGGACATCACCAACGAACGCGCCGACTCGCTCGTGGCACGCGGCATCGGATTCGTCCCGCAGACCGAGAACGTCTTCACCAGCCTCTCGGTCGAGGAGAACCTCCAGATGGGCTGCTACCAGGCGCCCGCGACGTTCGCCGAACGGCTGAACTTCGTCGGCGACCTCTTTCCGTCGCTGCTCGACAGGCGGAACCAACCGGCCGGTTCGCTGTCCGGCGGGGAACGGCAGATGGTGGCGATGGGACGCGCGCTCATGATGAAGCCCTCGGTGCTTCTGCTCGACGAGCCGTCCGCCGGTCTCTCGCCGCAGATGCAGGACGAGGTGTTCGTACAGACCCGAAGCGTCAATCGCGCCGGGGTGAGCGTCGTGATCGTCGAGCAGAACGCGCGGCGGTGTCTTGAGATCTGTGACCGTGGATACGTCCTGGACCAGGGTGCCAACGCCTTCACGGCGACGGGCAGGGAACTCATGCACGACCCCAAGGTCGTCGAGCTGTACCTGGGCACCCTGGGTCGTGACGCGTGATGAACCACCTCACCACCTCCCTCAGGTATGCACTTATGGACATAGCCAACCCCGCAACACCTATTTGTGACACATGGCTGGGACCGGTGAACATATGACCATGACCGCAGCGTTCGCAGAGGGCGTCGTCCACAACTTCGTCGACGGAGAATTCGTGGAGCCCGACCCCACGTCGTTGTTCGACAATGTCGATCCCACGACCGGCCACGTCGTCGGACGTGTGCACGAGGCCGACCGCGCACTGGTGGCTCGCGCCGTACGGGCGGCACATGACGCGCTCGGCGGTCCCTGGTCGGAGTGGACCACGAACGACCGCACGGCCCTGCTCCGGCGCGCGGCCGACCGCATCGAGGAGCGTTTCGAGGAGTTCGTCACCGCCGAGGTTCGAGACACCGGCAAACCGGTGACGCACGCCCGTGACGTCGACGTCGCACGCGCCATCACGAACCTCAGGACGTTCGCCGACATCGTCGGATCGGCCGGTCAGCAGTCGTTCCTCACCGAACTCGCGAACGGACGCCGTGCGCTCAACTACGCGGTCCGCAAGCCCCTCGGGGTCGTCGCCGTCGTGGTTCCGTGGAACCTGCCGCTGCTGTTGCTGACCTGGAAGGTCGCGCCGGCGCTCGCCTGCGGCAACGCCGTGGTGGTCAAGCCGAGCGAGGAGACGCCGTCGACGGCGGCGCTGCTGGCCGAGGTCCTGCGCGAGGTGGGCCTGCCGGACGGCGTCTACAACGTGGTCCACGGGTTCGGCCGGGAGTCCGCGGGTGAGTTCCTCACGACGCACCCCGGCATCGACGGCGTGACGTTCACGGGCTCGACGGCGACCGGTTCGCACGTGATGCGGGCCGTCGCCGGGCGGGTCCGGCCCGTGTCGTTCGAACTCGGCGGCAAGAACGCGGCCGTCGTCTTCGCGGACGCCGATCTCGATGCGACGCTGGAGGGGCTCAAGCGGTCGATCTTCTCGAACACCGGCCAGGTGTGCCTGTGCACCGAACGTGTCTACGTACAGCGTTCGATCTTCGACGACGTCGTCAACGGTCTCGTCGCCCAGGCGAAGACGCTCACCCTGGGCGACCCGTTCAACGAGACGACGACGACGGGCCCGCTCATCTCCCAGTCCCATCGGGACAAGGTGCTCGACTACTTCCGCCTGGCCGAGGAGGCGGGGGCGAGCACCGTTGTCGGCGGCGGCGTTCCGGCGATGGGACCGGCCCTCGACGGTGGTTCGTGGATCGAACCCACGATCTGGGTCGGCCTGGACCAGGACGACCGTCCCATGCGGGAGGAAGTGTTCGGCCCGGTCGCCGGCGTGATCCCGTTCGACTCCGAGGAGGAGGCGATCGCTCTCGCGAACGACACCGAGTACGGTCTCGCGTCGTCCGTGTGGACCTCGGACCTCACCCGCGGCCACCGCGTGGCACAGGCGATGCGCGTCGGCATGTCATGGGTCAACACCTGGTTCCTGCGGGACCTGCGCTCGCCGTTCGGCGGCATGGGCCTGTCGGGGATCGGCCGCGAGGGCGGCGAGTCCTCGCTCCACTTCTACACCGAACCGACGAATGTGTGCGTGCAACTGTGAAGACCATGATTCACGCCGCGGCCGACCGGCTGCTCGCGGCCGGGAGAGAGGGCACTCCGTGCGCTCCGGTGCGGGACCTGATCGGCGCCGACGACATCGAGCAGGCGTACGCCGTCCAGGAGACCGTCGCCGCCGAGCGTGAGCGGGCGGGAGCCCGCGTCGTGGGCTGCAAGATCGGTCTCACCGCGAGGTCGGTGCGGGAACAGTTCGGTGTCTTCGAGCCCGACTTCGGGCTCGTCTTCGACGACATGCTGCATTCCCACGGCAGTGAACTGGAGCGCGGCGCCTACCTTCAGCCTCGGGTCGAGGCCGAGGTCGCGTTCGTGCTCGAGACGGACATCGAGATGCCCAGGCCGTCGGTGGCCGACGTGATCCGGGCGACCGGCTTCGTCCTTCCGGCGATCGAGATCGTGGATTCGCGGATCGCCGACTGGGACATCACGATCAGCGACACGATCGCCGACAACGCTTCCAGCGGCGGGGTGGTGCTGGGGACGACCCCGCGATCGCTCGATCGCCTCGACCTCGCGGACGTCGGCATGGTCCTGGAGCACGACGGCGAGGACGTGGCCTTCGGCTCGGGGGCCGCGTGCATGGGATCGCCGGTGGTCTCGGCCACCTGGGTCGCGCGCGAACTCGCCCGCCGCGGCCGGCCGCTGCGGGCGGGCGACATCATCATGACCGGTGCGCTCGGACCGATGGTCGACGTGGCGAGCACCGGGCGTTTCACAGCTCGACTGGCCGGACTCGGCCAGGTCGAGATCACCTTCACCGACCGGGAGACGTGATGGCCGCGGGGCGAAAGGCGGGGGCCGTCGTCATCGGCTCCGGCAACATCGGAACAGACCTCATGTTCAAGATCGAACGACTCTCGGAGCGGCTCTCGATGGCGGCCATGGTCGGCATCGACCCGGACTCCGACGGTCTGGCGCGGGCCCGCAGGCGCGGTGTCGCGACAACGGCGGCAGGCGTCGACGGGCTGGCGGACCTGCCCCAGTTCGACGACGTGGAGGTGATCTTCGATGCGACCTCGGCCGGAGCGCACGAGCGGCATGCCGCCTTCGCGCGCCGGCACGGGAAGCTCATGATCGACCTGACGCCGGCGGCCCTGGGGCCCTACGCCGTGCCGACGGTCAACCTGGACGAGATGCACTTCGTCGACAACGTGAACATGGTGACGTGCGGCGGGCAGGCGACCATCCCCGTCGTCTCCGCCGTCGCGCGGGTCGCCCCGGTCGCGTACGCCGAGATCGTCGCGTCCATCGCGTCGCGTTCGGCCGGACCGGGGACTCGCGCCAACATCGACGAGTTCACCGAGACCACGAGCCGCGCGATCGAGTCCGTCGGTGGTGCCGGGGTCGGCAAGGCGATCATCATCCTCAACCCGGCGGATCCCCCCATCGTCATGAGGGACACCGTCTACTGCCTGGTGGAAGACTCCCCCGACCGGGAACGGCTCGACCGGAACGCGGTGGCGCGCGCGGTCGGGGACATGGTCGCGCGGGTTCGGGAATACGTTCCCGGGTATCGGCTCAAGCAGGACGTCCAGTTCGACCGGCTGGCCGGCGTGTACGTCCCGTCGCTCGGCCGCGCGTTCTCCGGAACCAAGGTCTCCGTCTTCCTTGAGGTGTCCGGAGCCGGTCATTACCTCCCGGAGTACGCCGGCAACCTCGACATCATGACCTCGGCGGCCCTGCGGACGGCCGAGCGGATCCTCGAACTCCGTAAGGGGGTTGAACTGTGAAGCTCTACATCCAGGACGTGACTCTGCGTGACGGAATGCACGCGATGGGGCACTCGTACACGACCGAACACGTGCGCCGGATCGCGATGGCCGTCGACGCGGCGGGGGTCGACGCCATCGAGGTGGCGCACGGCGACGGCCTCGGCGGATCGAGCGCGAACTACGGATTCGGCGCCCATTCGGACCTTGAGTGGATCGACGCGGCGGCCGAGGTGCTGCGACGTGCCAGGCTCACGACCCTCCTCATCCCGGGGATCGGCACGGTCAAGGACCTGGAGCGAGCGCACCGGCACGGCGTCACCAGCGTCAGGGTCGCGACCCACTGCACCGAGGCCGACATCGCGGCGCAGCACATCGACTGGGCCCGGTCCCACGACATGGACGTCTCCGGATTCCTCATGCTCAGTCACATGGTCGATCCCGCGAAACTCGCGGCGCAGGCCGCGCTCATGGAGTCGTACGGCGCCAACTGCGTTTACGTCACGGACTCGGGGGGACGTCTGACCGGCCGTGACGTCGCCGAACGCGTCAGCGCCTACCGTGACGTGCTCGACCCGCGGACCGAGATCGGGATCCACGCGCACGAGAATCTCTCGCTCTCGGTGGCGAACAGCGTGACGGCCGTCGAACACGGAGCGGTACGCGTCGACGTGGCGCTGGCCGGACAGGGCGCCGGCGCGGGCAACTGTCCCGCGGAGCCCTTCGTGGCGGTGGCCGATCTGCTGGGCTGGGAGCACGGATGCGACCTCTTCGCCCTTCAGGACGCCGCCGACGACATCGTCCGCCCGCTCCGCACCCGTCCCGTCAGGGTGGACCGCGAGACGCTGACCCTGGGGTACGCGGGGGTCTACTCCAGTTTCCTGCTCCATGCCGGACGAGCGGCCGAGAAGTACGGCCTCGACGTGCGCAGCATCCTGATGGAGGTCGGCCGCCGCCGGCTCGTCGGCGGCCAGGAGGACATGATCCCGGACATCGCCCTCGACCTCGTCGCCGCCGGACAGGAGGGCGACCGATGAGCCTGACAGACGGCGAGGTGGTGGAACTCGCGCACGAGCTGGACGACGCCCAGACGTCGGCGCACGCGGTCACCGGCCGGTCGGGAGGCGAGGACTGGGACGTCGCGAGCGCGTACCGGGTCCAGCGACATCTCATGTCACGCCGCCACTCACGCGGGGAAAGGCCGATCGGTCTCAAGCTCGGTTTCACGAGCCGGGCGAAGATGCGCCAGATGGGTGTCCACGAGGTCATCGTCGGGCAGCTCACCGACGCGATGGACGTCCCCGACGGTGGTGAGCTCGACCTCGGTGGTCTGATCCATCCGAGAGTGGAGCCCGAGGTCGCCTTCAGGATCGCCCGGGACGTCGACCTGGACGACCCGCGGACCTCCATCGCGACCGCGGTGGACGCCGTGGCCCCGGCCTTGGAGATCATCGACTCGCGCTACCGGGACTTCCGGTTCTCGTACGCGGACGTGATCGCCGACAACACGTCCGCGGCGGCGTTCGTCATCGGTCCGTGGACCGCCGTACGGCCACTCGACAACCTGGCGGTGCGGATGGACATCGGACCTCGGACCGTCTCGGTCGGGACCACGGGGGCCATCCTCGGAGATCCGATCCGCGGTCTGCGTCTGCTCGCCGAGATCTCCCGCCGCCACTCGATCCCGATTCGCGCGGGCGACGTCGTCCTCGCCGGAGCGGCGACCGCGGCGGTGCCGCTCACCGAGGGCACCGGGGGCACCGGGGGCACCGTCACCGCGCAGGTGTCGGGCCTGGGCCGGGTGTCGGTGAGGGTGGTCCCGGGCCGGAACGGGGGCGGCGCGTCATGACGGATCGGCACGACGGCAGCCGCACGATCGACGGGCTCGCGCGTCCCCGCGGCAGGTTCCCGCACGTGAAGGTCGCGGGCGACCTGGTGTTCGTGTCCGGGACGAGCTCGCGACGGCCCGACAACACCTTCGCCGGCGTCGAGGTCGACGAGCTCGGCACCACCGACCTCGACATCCGCGTTCAGACCCGTGCGGTCATCGAGAACATCGGGCGCATACTCGGCGAGGTCGGGGGGCACCTGTCGGACGTGCTCCAGGTGACCGCCTACCTCACGTCCATGAACGACTTCGGCGGGTTCAACGAGGTCTACGCCGAGTTCTTCGACGAGGACGGCCCGACACGGACGACCGTCGCGGTCCATCAGCTCCCACACCCCCACCTGCTGATCGAGATGCAGGTCATCGCCCGCAACCCACACACGCACGCACCAGACCAAGGAGAACGCACGTGACGAACTCGCTCGTCCCGGCACCGATCAACTTCGCCTCGTGGATCAGTGAGCACGAACACCTGCTGAAGCCGCCGGTGAACAACCGGACGATCCAGACCGGTACGGACTTCATCGTCCAGGTCGTGGGCGGCCCGAACCAGCGAACCGACTTCCACGTCGATCCATACGAGGAGTGGTTCTACCAGCTCAAGGGCGACATGCATGTCGATCTCATGACGTCTGACGGCCCGCGGACGATCCACATCAGGGAGGGCGAGGTGTGGCTCCTTCCCGGCAACCTGCCGCACTCGCCCCAGCGACCGCAGGAAGGCTCCATCGGACTGGTCATCGAGCGGATCCGCGAAGAAGGGACGCTGGAGAAGTTCCAGTGGTACTGCCCCAACTGTGCCGGCCTCGTCCACGAGGTGGAGCTTCAGGTGCGTGACATCGTCAAGGACCTCCCCGCCGTGTTCAAGGAGTTCTACGAGAGCGAGGACGGCCGGACATGTGACACCTGTGGAGCCGTGCACCCCGGCAAAGGCTGAGGTCGCGACCATGAGCGGTTCTATCGACGTGCACACGCACTACGTTCCCCGTGGCTGGCCCGATCTCGGATCGGTGAGCGAATCCCTCCCATGGCTGCGCATCGACTCGGAGCGCGATGCCATGATCATGATGGGCTCGTCGGAGTTCCGTGCCATCCACGACAACTGCTGGGACGCCGAGGTGCGAATCCGCGAGATGGACGCCGACGGCGTGGACACCCAGGTCCTCTCGCCGACGCCCGCGTTCTTCTCGTACGGCCAGTCCCCCGGCCAGGCCGCCAAGATCTCGGCGATCTTCAACGATCTGGCGCTCGAAATCTGCGCGCCCGCTCCCGAGAGGCTCCTGCCGTTCTGCCAGGTGCCGCTCCAGGATCCGGACGCGGCCTGCCGCGAGCTCGAACGGTCGATCGCGAACGGTCATCGTGGGGTCGAGATCGGCAACCACGTGGGCGATCGAGACCTGGACAGCGCGGGCATCGTGACGTTCCTGCAGCACGCGGCCTCGTTGAACGTTCCCGTGTTCGTCCACCCCTGGGACATGGCGAAGTCACCGCGGCTCGAACGGTGGATGGCGCAGTGGCTGACGGGAATGCCCGCCGAGACACACCTGTCGATCCTCGCCATGATCCTCGGTGGCGTGTTCGACCGTATCGATCCCGGTCTGCGGATCTGCTTCGCTCACGGAGGTGGCTCCTTCGCGTTCTGGGTCGGGCGCATGGACAACGCGTGGCACCAGCGCCACGACGTCATCGGAACGTCCGAGCACCCGCCGTCGCACTATCTCGGTCGCTTCTACACCGACTCGGTGGTCTTCGACCACCGGGCGCTGCGACTGCTGGTGGACACGATCGGCGTCGACCGTGTGCTGCTCGGCAGCGACTACCCGTATCCCCTGGGCGAGCGTCCGGCGGGCCGCGTGGTGCACTCCAGCCCCGACCTCGGGGAGGCCGGGCGCCAGGCGATCCTCCGCGGGAACGCCGAGACCTTCCTGGGTTTGGAGCGTGTGACGAGATGAGCTTCGCCGTGTTCTGATCACTCACTGTCATGACGGCGAGAGGGATGTCCGATCCGCCGCCGCCTCGGCTCATCGCGTCGGCGACCCCGGCGCCTCAGTCGCGGGGCGGCGAGATCGGGCTGGTAGACGGCATGGAGAGGTCGCGTGCCGTGCGGCGAAGGGTGTCGACCAACGCGGCCGTCGCGGGATTGAGGCGGCGGTCGGCCTGGAGCGTGAGCCCGACGCTGTGTCCGATGCGCTTCAGGGAGATGGGGAGCGTCGAGATCCGCGGATCCTCTCGCGCGATGAGGTCCGGCATCACCGCGATGTTGTGAGTCTCCAGGAGAAGCTGCCGCACCGTGAGGAACGACGTCGCCTCCACCCTGTTCTGCGGGAGCTCGAATTCGTTCTCAAGAAAGTAGGTTTCGAGCTCACGCCGGAGCACCGTCTCGACCCCGGGCAGGATCCAGGGATACTCGGCGAGATCTTCCAGCTGGACGTCGGCCCGCCGGGCCAGAGGGTGCTGTGCGCCGACCACGACACGTACCGACTCCTGGTACAGCGTGCGGCGCACGAGCCTTTCGTCCGACGGCGAGGTGAGGCGGCCGACGATGATGTCAAGCCGTCCCGACTCGAGCTCGGCCAGCAGCATGTCCGTCCCGCCCTCGCGCACGACCACGGTCACCAGCGGGCGTTCGGCCTTGAGCGCCGCGATCGCCCGGGGGATCAGCAGGTTCGACCCGGTGAGGTGGGTCCCCACGACCACGGTCCCGCGTTCCGCGTCGGCGATCTCGGCGATATGGCGTGCCGCCTGGGAGAGCTGCGAGAGCACGGTGCGCGCGTGCGACGTGAAGGCGACGCCGAAGTCGGTGGGGGTGAGCCCGCGGGGACCCCGGTTGTAAAGGACGACGCCAAGGACCTGCTCAAGATCTTGAAGGCTGCGTGTGACGACGGGCTGGGTCACGTGCAGCTCTCTGGCCGCGCCGATCACGGTGCCCTGAGTGCTCAGTACGTCGACCAGGACGAGATGCCGCAGCTTGAGCCTTCCATCGAGCAGCTTGGGGATGTGCATGCGATCGATCGTAGTCCGAACATGCCTTTATGAACATGTCACGTGATAAATAGCACCAACTTTGGCTATAGCAACATGGACATGCCTTCACACGCAAGGGGAATGGCCCGAGGCCGCCATTGACCCGCGTCGTGCTGGATGCTCGAAGTGTCGGCTTGGACGGCCACTCATGGAAGGCCACCGAGATGCGAGGAGTGCGTGGTGACCGATCTCAGCGGGATGATCGCGGTGGTGACCGGAGGTTCGTCGGGAATCGGTGAGGCCACCGTACGGCGGCTGATCGCCGATGGCGCGTACGTGGTCTCCGGCGATCTGATGCGGGCCGCCGACCACCCGCCGGAGCTCCACCACGTGGACCTCGACCTGACCGACCCCGAGGCGGGAACGACTCTGGTCGGCGCCACGCTGGACCGTTTCGGCCGGCTCGACATCCTCGTCAACAACGTCGGCATCGCACCCACGCGGCCCTCGTTCGTGGGCACGACCGACGACGACTGGGCGACGACGTGGAGCGTCAACGTCATGAGCGCGGTGCGCGTCTCCCGAGCCGCTCTTCCCTCGCTGAAGGCGTCACAGCGCGGCTCGGTGGTGTTCGTCGCGTCGACCACGGGCCGGACTCCCGACCCGTACTTCGTCGACTACGCCGTCACGAAGGCCGGCCTGGTGACGCTGGCGAAGACGCTGGCGGAGGAGTTCGGCCCGCACGGCGTGAGAATCAACTCGGTGTCGCCGGGGTCCATCCGCACCCCGCTGTGGGATCAGCCCGGCGGGTTCGTGGACGATCTCTCGGCCCGTCTCGGCCTTCCTCGCGAGGAGGCCGTCCAGAAGTTCGTCCGCTCTGAGCGGAGGATCAGTCTCGGGCGCCCCGGACATGCCGCCGAGGTCGCCTCGGCCATCTCGTTCCTGGTGTCCGACGACGCTTCGTACATCACCGGAATAGACCTGGTCGTCGACGGCGGCTCGACGAAGTCGGTGTAGTGACCGATGGGCGCTCCGAGGCGAGCGCCCGGACGACGCCGGCGAGACGGCGCGTCCGGACGGCACGCCCGGCCCCCCGCGACGTACGGGTACCAGGGGCCGTACGGGTACCAGGGGCGCTCAAAGGCCATCGGCGGCGACGGGTACCAGGTGGCACGCTCAGAGTCACCGGCGGCGCTGGGGGTGCTGGGGGTGCTGGGGGTGCTGGGGGTATGGAGTCGCGAGCGGCTCGTCGGCAAGAATGCGTTCCGTGAAACGGAACCCCGACCGGCTGTCCGTGCTGGAGAAATCCTGGCTCGTACTCGACGCGTTCCGTCCCACGGGAGGACCGCTGCGCCTGGCCGACGTCGCCGAGCGCTGCCACCTGCCCAAGACCACCGCCTTCCGGCTGCTCACCGAGCTGACCGCGATCGGCGCGATCACCCGCCGCCCGGACGGCTACCATCTCGGCCGCCGCCTCTTCGAACTGGGGAGCATCGTGCCCCTGGAGCGCGACCTGGGACACGCGGCGCTGCCCTTCATGCACGACCTTCACGAGGCGACCCACGAGACCGTCCACCTGGGCGTGCGCGACGGCCTCGACGTCGTCTACGTCGAGAGGATCCTCGGCCGGGAGACCTTCGCCCTGCCCTCGCACGTCGGCGGGCGCCTCCCGCTCACCTGTACCGGGATCGGCAAGGCCCTGCTCGCCTACTCCGGGCCCGGCCTGATCGACGAGGTCCTCGGCCGCCCGCTGCGCCGGTTGACCCCACACTCGATCGTCGACCCCCGGCGCCTGGAGGAGGCCATCGGCCAGATCCAGGCGGCGGGGCTGGCCTACGATCGGGAGGAGGCCCAGCTGGGCGGTGCCTGCGTCGCGGCCCCGGTGTTCGGCGGCGGCGTGGCCGTGGCCGCGCTGTCCGTCTCGGTGCCGCTGGCCCGCTTCCAGCCCACCCGGCTGGCCCCGGCCGTCAAGGCCGCCGCCCTGGGCATCTCCCGCGCCCTGGCCAGGACCGTCTGACGGGCGGACCTTACGCCCGTTCGCACATCTGTCCGCGTTCGACGGGTATGCGGTTCACTGCTCGTACGTCGTCACACGTCGGCAGTCGCCACGTCAGCAGCCAGCAGGAGGATCCCCGTGGAAGCTCGCACCGAGACGGTCACCGTCGCCGACGGCTCGTTCGACCTGCATCTGTGGCTGCCCCCGAGCGGCCGGGGCCCGGTCGTCCTGCTGATCCAGGAGATCTACGGGGTCGGACCGTACATCAGGCGGGTCGCCGAGGACCTGGCCGCGCTCGGGTACGTCGTCGG
The DNA here is from genome assembly GCF_036227305.1 of Streptosporangium sp. NBC_01469. Taxonomy (NCBI): domain Bacteria; kingdom Bacillati; phylum Actinomycetota; class Actinomycetes; order Streptosporangiales; family Streptosporangiaceae; genus Streptosporangium; species Streptosporangium sp. NBC_01469. The sequence continues at coordinate 1,229,647 of NZ_CP109465.1, forward strand.
CGCCCCCGACCTGTTCTGGCGGCTGCGGCCCAACTGGGTGTCCGCCCACGACGAGGCCGGGACGGCCCTGTCGATCGAGATGGGCTCCAGGTTCGACGTCCCCCACGGGGTGGCCGACTCGGCCGTGGCCCTGGCGCACCTGCGTGAGCTGCCCGAGGCGGAGGGCGGGGCCGGGGTGGTCGGATTCTGCCTGGGAGGCTCGATCGGCTACCTCCTCGCGGCCACGGTCGAGGTGGGCGCGGTCCTGTCGTTCTACGGATCCGCCGTACCCGACGCCGCGGGCATGATGGAGAAGATCACCTGCCCGCTGCTGCTCGTGTTCGGCGGATCCGACCCCTACATCCCGCGGGAGCGGGTCTCCGTGGTGGAGAAGGCCGCGGCCGGGCGCTCGAACGTCGAGGTGTACGTCGCCGAGGCGGCCGGGCACGCCTTCCACAACCACGAGGCCCCGCAGTTCCACGATCCGGAGGCCGCGCGGGCCGCCTGGGACCGGGCCGTGCACTTCCTCGGGCGCAACCTCGCCCCGGCCTCCCTGCCCTGAGGCGCCTCACTCCCAGGTTCCCGCCCTCCGCACCCGCGGCGGGGCTCCGGCCGCAGAGCTCTGTCCGGGGAGCTCCGGCCGCAGGGCTCCGGCCGGGGCGGATCCCCCGGGGTGCTCCTCCTCCGCGTCCGGGTGCCCCTCCACCGCTCACGGGAGTGAAGAACGACCCTTGCCTGGAGGTCACCTTCTCGTAACCTCGAAGGCCGCCCGGCGGGGCTCCGCGCACCACATCATTGCCTCATGCACCAGGCGTGGCAGCAGTGGGGGAATGTCGTTCTGGCGGCCTTGGCGGCGGTCCCCGCGGTCGTTTTGGCCGTCCATCTGCTGGCCCTCCGCCGCACCCGCGCCGGTCACCCTTTCCCCGTGCGCACCGCCCTGGCCGACGTGGTCGCGGTGGCCGGGACCGTGCCCTGGATCTGGATGATCCTCACCCCCGGAGCGGGGCTCTCAGACGTCAGCCTCATCCCTTTCGCGGACCTGTGGGCGACCCTTCACGGGCCGGGGCAGGCGGCGTTCGTGCAGGTCGGAGGGAATCTCCTGGTCTTCGCCGCGCTCGGGGCCATGCTCCCCGTCCGTTCGGCGCGGTTCGCCTCACTCACCCGGATCGCGGCCGTGGCGGCCGGGGCGTCGCTCACCGTGGAGGTCCTCCAGTACGCCCTGCGTCTGGGACGGATCAGCTCCGTCGACGACGTGATCGTCAACGCGGCGGGGGCCGTGTCGGCCGCCCTCGTCACGCGCCGGTGGTGGGCCGCCCGAATACCGGTCGGGACCGTTCCACGGTAACGGACCGGGAAAACTCTTTAAGATCGCCACACGGGCACGATCCTCCCAAAAGAAGCACGATACCAACCTCCGTATCTGTGCGATCGTGGACAAGGCGGGGCAAGTTCTCTGGAGACGCCAAACCCGGTTGGTGACAGAGGGTGATCGAACGTGCAGCAGTCCCCGGTACCTCCCGAGCCCCCGATCTATCGGCGCATCGCCGACGGGCTTCGCGAAGCGATCCTGTCCGGCGATCTCCGAGACGGGGATCGGCTTCCGGGCGAGAACGCCCTGATGGCGAGGCACGGCATAGCCCGTGCCACCGCCAGGCAGGCACTGTCCGTACTAATCAACGAAGGACTGGCCGTCCCCAAACGCGGCTCGGGGGTGTACGTCAGGCAGTTCCGCCCCATCAGGCGGCACGGCTCCCGGCGGCTCTCCCGCGACCAGTGGGGACGCGGCGAGGCCATCTGGGACTCCGACACCAGGGGTCGCCCCTACACCGTGGACGAGGTGGACATCGACCGGGAGACCGCCGAGGACGCCGTGGCCCGGGTGCTGGGCAGCCCCGAGGTATGGGTCCGCAGGCGGCGCTACTCGGTGGACGAGCGGCCGGTGCAACTGTCGGTCTCCCACTTCCCCGCCGCCCTGGTGGACGGAACCGCGATCACGAGAGAGGACACGGGTCCAGGAGGCGTCTACGCGCGCCTCGGCGAGCTCGGCCACGCCCCGGCGCACTTCACCGAGGAGATCCGGGCCCGCATGCCCCACCCCCACGAGACCGTCCAGCTCGACCTGCCCGCGGGCACCCCGGTCATCGTGATCGCCCGGGTCGCCCGCACCGCCGACGGCGTCGCCGTCGAGGTCAACGAGATGATCCTCGATGCCGCCTCTTACGTACTTCAGTACGACTTCGACTCATAGATCAAGACCATCCGTCAACCGATAGGTTGACCTGTCCCCCGCGATCATTGATTTCTCTAGAGAAGTGCCTCACCGTCAGAGGTGGAACGTCGCAAAGACGGGCCTGGGCGCGGGGAAGGTGCACAGATGTCTTTCGACCGACATCTCGCTGAAATCGCCCGGGAGTTCCCCGACTGGACGATCTGGCGGAGCGACGCGGGCAGGTGGTGGGCGACCCGCCACCACCCGCTGACCTCCGCCCAGCGTGACGTCGGCTGCGCGATGACCATCGACGCGGACGATCCGGAAGGGCTGCGTGAGCAGCTACTCGACCAGCAGGAACGTTCCGGCGGCACGACGCCGGGGACGGACACCTGAAGACCGCCCGGTGCCGGGGTGAGCGGATCCGATGCGGTCCCGGCGCCGGGCCCCCAATCGCGGAAGTCCCCGACCCTATCGGGGGCGGGGGCTTCCGCTTGATCTCCGGCCACCGTGACGCGCGACGTCTCCACGGCCGCGCGAATCCGCTCACGGCCCCCGGAGAAGGGATTCCGCACGGCGTCTCCACAGCCGCGCGAGCCCGCTGCACGCTCTCCGGAGGAGGGGACCGCGCGACGTCTCCACGGCCGCGCGAGCCCGCCTCACGGTCTCCGGGGGCGGGGTCTCCTACTTCCGCCTGGGGGCGGCGTACTTCTCCTCGTCCTCATCGGCCTTCCCCGCGGCCTGGCCGAGGTCGGTGTCGGTGGCGAGGTCGGCGGCAGTGTCGTCGGCGTCGTCGGCGTCGTCGTACACCTCGACATGCATCTCATCGGAACGGTCGTCGTCCCGGCCACGCCGCTCGGCCGCGCCCCTGGCGGGGGCGTCGTCGTCCACGATCACCCGTACGGACTCCAGGTCGGGCGAGTCGTCGAACCCGGTGTCCCGCACGCCCTCGGGCTCGTCCTCGGCTTCGGCGTGCCGAACGTGCCCGCTCTGTCCCGACGGTGCCTCGGCACCGTCGGGGGCGACGGCGTCCGCCGCGCCGGGTGCGCCCTGGACGTCGTCGGGAGCCTCCGCGGAGGCGGGACCGGAGTCGGAGGGGACGGGATCGGGAACGGCGACGGGGGCGGCCAGCGCGGGCTGCACGCGGGCCGGGGGCAGCACGGAGCCCTCGTCGATCAGTGGCCCGGCCGCACCCTCGCGATGCAGCAGGTCGCCCAGAACGGCGCCCATCTCGTGCAGGCGACGCATGACCTCGTGGTGGGTATCGGTGAGGTAGACGACCCGGCGGCCGGTGGTCTCGTCCAGGGCGGCGGCGCGCTGCTGGGCCGTCGACAGGGTGGAGTGCGCGTCGGTGTTGGCGGCCAGGACGGTCGCCTCCGCCTCGGCGCGGGCGGCGCTCAGCGTGGAGTCGGCCTCGGCACGGGCCTCCTGCACCGTCCGCTCGGCCTCGTTCCTCGCCGAGGTGACCATCCGGTCGGCCTCGGTGCGGGCGCTGCGCAGCGTCTCCTCGGACTCGGCACGGGCCGCGTTGAGCGTCTCCTCGGCGTCGTTGCCGGCCTGGGAGAGCATCTGCTCGGCGGCCGCGGTGGCCTCGGCCACCCGGCGCTCGGCCTCCTGCTGCGCGGCGTTCAGTATGCCCTCGGCCCGATCCCGCGCGGAGGTGATCAGTCGTTCGGCCTCCATCGCCGCGTCGTCGCGGAGCTTGATCGCCTCGGCTTCGGCGACCTGCTTCTTGGAGGTGGCCTCCTCCTCGCCCAGTTTCAGGATCTGGCTGAGCCGCTGGCCGAGCTCGTCATAGTCCTGCGGGGCGTCGGAAAGCCTTCTGCGGGCCTCGGCGAGCTCGATCCGGCCCTGCTCGGCCTGGTCGATCGCGCGCCCGAGCCGCTCCTCCAGGTCGCGGATCTGGTGGCGGTGGCGGTCCATGTAGTCGTGAACCTGACGACGGCTGTAGCCGCGCATGACGACCTCGAACGAGTCCTCATGCATCAGGTCGGGAAAGCTCTCGTGCTGGTTTGTCATGGCACTGCCCGTGGAGGTTGTGTGGCGGGAAAGGAGACGTCAGGAGACGACTTTCCTGCTTACTGCCCAAGTCCGCAACCGGAACGCCCCACCTGCTTGCGGAAATACCAGACAGATCGCCCCCTCGTAACATCGTCCTCATGAACCCCACGCCCTACATCGCCGCCCTCGACGGCGACGCGATCCCGCGGATCCATCCGGACGCCTACATCGCCCCCGGAGCGGTGGTCGTCGGGAGGGTACGGCTGGGCCGTGCCGCGAACGTCTGGTACGGCTCGGTCCTGCGCGGCGACGACGAGGACGTCGAGGTCGGGGAGGAGTGCAACATCCAGGACCTGTGCTGCCTGCACTCGGACCCGGGCGAGCCGGCCGTGCTGGAGCCCCGGGTGAGCCTCGGGCACAAGGCCATGGTGCACGGGGCCCACGTGGAGACCGGCGCGCTCGTGGGCATCGGCGCGATCGTGCTGGGCGGCGCCAGGATCGGCGCCGGATCGCTGATCGCGGCGGGCGCCCTGGTGGCGCCGGGGAAGCGGATCCCGGCGGGGGTGCTCGTCGCGGGCGTCCCCGGGAAGATCGTCCGTGAGCTCACGGACGACGACCGCGCCTCGTTCGCCCGTACAGCGGCCGGCTACATCGCCAAGGCGGCCCGCCACCGGGCCGCGACCCCCCTCCCACCGGCCTGAGCGGCCCGGACGACCGGACGCCTCCCAGCGCCCCCTGGACGACCTGAACGACTCGGACGACTCGGACGACCTGAACGACCTGAACGACCTCAGCGACCTCAGCGACCGAACACCCGACACACCTGAGCGCCTGAGCGCCTGAGCGCCTGAGCGCCTGAAGATCCAAACGTCCCGAGGCACCCGGATATCCGGGTGCTTCGGGACGTCCCGGTCCCGGGCCCTGGCGGCCCCTCCGGCACCGCGGTGGGAAGGGCCTTACGATCGTGCAAGGCCCGATCGGGGGATCGCGGGGCCTGGTACGACCTTGACCGAAGGGAGGCAGGGGCATCCCGCCCGTGGCGCAGGCCAGGGGTCCTGCCCCGGAATGCCGATGACCGGCATGTGGCAGTGGGACGGGTTCGACGCCATCGAGAACGACGTGCGGACCATGGTCGCCGACCACCGGTGGGCGGCGCTACCGCCGCTCGCGCGCGCCCAGGCCATCGCGCAGCGCACGCTGGCCACCCCGGACGGCGGACGCTGGCTGTTCGGCGCCCACGCCCGGTGGTACCGCCAGGATCCCGCCGACGGCCGCTGGTACCTGACCGCGCCCCCCGCCGACCGGGACTTCCGCGCCGCGGCGCACGTGATCCACGTCACCTCGACGATCATGTCGCACCTGGTACCGACCGGGGCCGACTTCGCCACCGACCGGGGGTCGATCCAGGGGTTCGTCGGCCCCGACGTGCCATACAAGATCACCGAGAGGGTCCGCGAGCTGGTGATCGCCCAGCGTGGCAGGCGCAGGGAGGACTTCCCGATCACCGGGCCGTTCGCCGGGCTCTTCGCCGGGGAGGTGGCCAGCCCCGTCGCCGCGATCTGGGGCACGCTCATGTGGTGCGCCTACGCCCCCGCCTTCGACGGCAACGAGGTGCTGCTGTCGATGTTCGGGGAGTTCCTTGCCCGCCCGCTGCCCGGCGACGAGTGGGTCCGCTGGCTGCCGCCCACCTCGCTGGGCGACCTGGTCGCGTTGTACGGCGAGCGGGTCAGGGCCGGGCACCCGGAGGCGGGCCTGCGGCTGGTCGCGTTGATGGCCGACACCGCCGCCGCGGTGCGTGAGGACCCGAGGTTCAGGCCGAGGGCCGACGCCCTGCTGTCCATGGTCGAGCCGTTGCTCCGCCGGGCCTGCCAGGATCCCGCCGTGGCCCACCAGGGCGACGACGCGGTACGCCACGCGTGGCTTTCGCGCTGCCCGTCCCATATGACGCTGCCCGACGCCTCGCCCGGCGAGCACTTCCAGCACGCGCTCTACGACCTGGTCCAGGCGCTGGACTTCCTCGCCCCGATGGGCGCGGACCCCCGGGCGGTGGCCGCCTCGCTGCTCGCCGCCGACCTGTCGGGCGTCGCGCCCAGGGCGGCCGACGGCCTCTACCCGTGGCTGGATCCCGAGCTGCGGCACATCCTCCACGTGGTGCTCACCGACGCCTCGCACCCGCTGCGGGGGTGCTGGCCGCGCTCGGGCGAGCTGCCCTCGGCACTCCACCCGCCGAACCGTGCCTCGGCGGCGGCCCTGCTCGGCGCCGCCTACGCCACCGGGCTCGCGTGGTGCCGCCTCACCGGAACCGACATACCGGAGCGCGGATTCGCGACGGCCTCGGCGGTCGTGCACCGGCTGACGCACGAGCGCGACGACCCCGTCCCGCCGGTATCGGGGACTTACCCCCGTCACTTCTGACACACCTCAGTATGCTTAAACCACAAATTTAGTTATTTCATCCTTACTCTCCCTATATCCTTCTACGCCCCTACGCATCAGACAATTAGCTGAATTGTGATCTCCTAAACGGGAAATGATCCTCCTTGAGGATGTGACGGGCGGGGCGAGGAATGGTCCCGATGGGCCATGGGCACCGATGACCGCCCGCCGTAACCTCGAAGTGGGTGTGGGCTGCGGAAGGAAGGACGACGCGGTGGGGCACGACGACCTGGACTCTAGGGTCCACGACCGTGTCGCGTTGGACGAGATCGCGCTCTATGCCGAGGTGCTGTCCGCCGTCGCGATCAGCGAACGGCCCCTCACCTTGGTGGAGCTCGACAACGCGCTCGGATTGAGCGCTTCGGCTGTTTGCTGAAGCCTCGGGAAGAACCGTTTCCAAGACCTGGTCCCGGACCCTCCAACGGGGTCCGGGACGTGGTCGGAAAAGATAGTCATGTGACTAGTCACGAACGGACGAGACGGGCGATCGCGGCCGACGCCTCCTTGACCTTCTCCTCCGCCTCCGGCCCCCCGGTGTTGATGGCGTCGGCGACGCAGTGCCCGATGTGGTCCTCCAGCAGGCCGAGCGCCACCGCCTGGAGCGCCCGGGTGGCGGCCGAGACCTGGGTCAGCACGTCGATGCAGTAGGAATCCTCTTCGACCATCCGCTGCAGGCCCCTGATCTGCCCCTCGATGCGCCGCAACCGGGTCAGATAAGCCTGCTTGTCACCGCTGTACCCATGCATGTCCCAACGGTACCGGTGTCAGGCGCGGCGGGATGTGGCCGCGATCAGTTTCTCCCAGCGGTCTGCCACCGAGGACGCGCCGTGACCCGCCGCGACCTCCAGGGCGCCCGCGGCCAGCTCCCGCCGCCGCCGCTCGTCGTCGATGAGCGCGAGCAGCGCGGACGCGTACGCCTCGATCTCGCCGTCCCCCTCGGCGACCAGCACCCCGTTCCGCCCGTCGGCCACGAACTCACCCGGCCCCCGGGGGCTGTCGAACGCGATCACCGGCACCCCGCTGGCCATCGCCTCGATCACGGTCATCCCGAGCACCTCCGTCCTGGAGGTCGTCGCCACGATCGACGCCTTGGCGAACTCGCCGGTCAGGTCGGAGGTCGTCCCCATGAAGTAGACGTGGTTGTGCAGGTCGAGGTCGCCGACCAGGGCGCGCAGGCGCTTCTCCTCCGGGCCTCCGCCGTACAGGCGCAGCCGCCAGTCGGGGCGCTTGCCCGCGACGACGGCGAACGCGCGGATCAGCCGCTCGTGGGCCTTGCCCGGCACCAGGCGCCCTCCCGCGGCGACGATGCGGTTGTCCATCCGCGAGCGCGGCCACGGCCCGGCGGGCAGCGCGTCCGGGATCACGCTGACCGGCACGTTCCCGCCCAGCAGGTGGTCCCACTCCCGCCGGCCCGTCTCGGTGGCGGTGACGACCGCGTCCAGGCGCGGGTAGAACTTCCTGATCGGCCCCGGCACCGGCGGCCGGCCCCACTCGCGGGCGATCCGCGTGACGTCGCGCGGCACGTGCCTGGCCGCCTGGACGCCCAGGCCGGGCCGGGTGCTGATGAGCACGTCGGCCCGCAGCGCGCGCAGCCGCCGCCAGAGGGCGACCTCGGTGCGCATCTGGCCCCGCGGGAGCAGGTACCTGACCCCCGGCTGGGCGTCGACCACCCAGGAGAGCGTCACGCCGGACGCCACCGGGAAGAACGGTTTCTCCCGGTGGCGGCGGACGCTGATGATCTCGACCTCGTGACGTTCTGCCAGCTCTCCCGCGAGGTTGACGATCGAGCGGACGTCACCGCGCATGCTGTAGACGGAGGGGGTGAGCAGGCAGATCCTCACCCGCCGACCTCGATCCTGAGCTCGTCGTCCGCCGTGTAGCAGGGCCGGATCGGCACCCCGTCGATCTGCGCCGCGGGATAGTGCAGGCGGCGGCGCTTGCCGTCGACGTCGTCCAGCCGGGAGCCCAGCCGGAGTGGCGTGGCCACGCCGCGCACCTCCAGCGAGGGTTCCCAGGTGCCGGTCTGGTCGGGAGCGGCGGCGAGCACGTCGCACAGCGAGAGCGCCGCGTGGAAGCGCACGCCCTGGACCGTTGCAACGGCGGTCAGCTCGGCGTCGGGCCGGCTGCGGCGCAGGGCGAGCCTCGCCTCGTGCCGCTCCTCGTCGTCGTCGAGGCCGGTGAAGGCCAGCAGCCCGGTGACCTCGAAGCGCCCCTCCCTGAACCAGACGGAACGAACCTCCGCCGCCGGCTGGGCGTCATCGACCTTCAGGGCCAGGAAGCCGTTGCGGGTCCGGTAGGCGCGGTAGGCCAGCGTGCGGCGGCTCAGCGCGTACGCGTCGAGGTGGTCGAGGGAGAATCCGGGATCGACACTGCGCAGCCGCGTACGCGCCGTGCCCTGTTGCAGGTAGGTGTCCCAGCGGCCGGGACCGAGCGCGAGCGGCGCGAGCGAGACCGCCAGCTCCGCCTCGCGCATTTGCACGTCCGGAGTGCCCAGCGGCACCCGGCTCTCGACCGAGGTGGCCCGGTTACGCAGGACCAGTTCGGTGCCGTCGGCCAGAGGCTCGTCGACGGCCAGCCGAAGTGAGAGAACATCGGCCAGGGTAACCTCGGCATCGCTGACGACGACGGGCATCGTCAAGCCCCCTCCCCGTTGAATGAGCTACGCGACGTTGAGGTTACCGTGATTTTCCCGTTATGTGGAGAAAGGTTTTCGGACCTGACGTCCTTTTCCCATTGACTTGACCATATGTCAGAAGGGGAATCGGGAAGATCTCCCTTCTGACGATGATCGACCGGATGTCAGGGCGCCTCGACGGGCCGACCCTTGATCGACTTGATCAGCAGCTGGGCGACGTCGACGACCTCCAGCGTCTCCTTGGCCTCGCCCGTGCTCTTCTTCTCGTTGATCGAGTCACCCAGCATGACCAGGCAGAACGGGCACGCCGTGGAGATGGTGTCCGGCTCGGTGGTCAGCGCCTCGTCCACGCGCTCGGTGTTGATGCGCTTGCCGAGCCGCTCCTCCATCCACATCCGCGCGCCGCCGGCGCCGCAGCAGAAGCCGCGGTCCTTGTGGCGGTGCATCTCCTGGGTCCTCACCCCGGGCACCTTCGCCATGATGTCGCGGGGCTGGGAGTAGACCTTGTTGTGGCGGCCGAGGAAGCACGGGTCGTGGTAAGTGATCTTCTCCTCGATCGGCGTGACCGGGACCAGCCTTCCCTCGTCCACGAGCTTGGCCAGCAGCTGGGTGTGGTGCACCACCTCGTAGGTGCCGCCCAGCTGGGGATACTCGTTGGCGAGGGTGTTGAAGCAGTGCGGGCAGGTCGCGACGATCTTCTTGACCCCGGCCTCGTTCAGGGTCTCGATGTTCTGCTTGGCCAGCATGTCGAAGAGATACTCCATGCCCAGGCGGCGGGCCGGGTCGCCGGTGCACGCCTCCATCGGGCCGAGCACCGCGAACGTGACCCCCGCGACGTGCAGCAGCTCCGCGACCGCCTTGGTGGTCTTCTTCGCCCGGTCCTCCAGGGCCCCGGCGCAGCCGACCCAGAAAAGATATTCGACATCTTCGCCTATTTTTTCATCGACGAGCTGGATCTCGATGGGATCGACCTCGCGCCCGGCCAGCTCCTCGATCCAGTCGGCCCGCTTCATCTCGGACATCCCCCAGGGGTTGCCCTTGTTCTCCAGGTTCTTGACCATGACGCCGGCCTCGGACGGGAAGTTGGACTCCACCATCGCCTGGTAACGGCGCATGTCGAGGATGTGGTCGATGTGCTCGATGTCGACCGGGCACTGCTCGACGCAGGCGCCGCAGTTGGTGCAGGACCACAGCACGTCGGGGTGGATGACGCCGTCCTCGCCGACCAGCGGCTTGTCCAGCAGGGCCAGCACGTCCTCGTGGAAGCCCGCGCGCTGCTCCTCGGTGGCCGCCAGGTACGGCGCGATCTTGAAGGCGTGGTCGCGCTGATCGAGGATGAGCATCTTCGGCGACAGCGGCTTGTCGGTGTTCCAGGCCGGGCACTGGTCCTGGCAGCGTCCGCACTCGGTGCAGGTGTAGAAGTCGAGGAAACCCTTCCAGTTGGTGTCCTCGACCTTGCCCCGGCCGAGCCTGTCACCGTCGAGCTCCTCGTCCTCGAAGTCGACGACCTTGCCGTCGATCCGCATCGGCTGGGCCGGGCCGTTGCCGTCGGGACGCCGGGAGAACGCCACGTTCAGCGGCGCGGTGAAGATGTGCAGGTGCTTGGAGTTCACCACGATCACGAGGAACACCAGCATGACGCCGATGTGCAGGAGCAGCCCGACGTGTTCGAGCATCTCGTTGGCCGAGGGGCCCAGCGGGCGCAGCAGGGCGGCGGCCGCGTCGGAGGCGAACGCCCCCGAGGCGTACGGCAGGTTGCCGGTGTTGGCCGCCGCGCCGCGGAAGAGGAACATCGTCCAGATCACGTTGAAGATCATGAAGAGGACGAGCCAGGCACCGCCGAGGTGCGACCCGGAGAAGCGAGACCTGCGGCCCAGCTTCTTCGGCGAGTTCCTGACCCTGATGACCGCGAAGGCGATGAGGCCGAACAGGGCCGCGACCGCGATGAAGTCCTGCAGGAAGCCCAGGATCGCCCACGTCCCGACGAGCGGGATGTGGAAGTCGGGGGTGCCGGTGACGGCCCCCTGGATCAGCGCGCCGTACGCCTCCAGATAGACGGTCGCCAGGATGAAGAACGCCCACATGACGAAGAAGTGCGCGACGCCCGAGGCCGTCCACTTCAGCAGCTTCCGCTGCCCGAACACCTCCACCAGCTGGGCCTTGATCTCCTCACCCAGGTGAGTCCTGGCGTACTCGACGCGTTCGGGCGCGGGGGGCCCGACGGTGGCGAGCCTGTACAGGAACAACACGCGGCGCGCGGCAAGCGCGACCGCGACGGCTGTCATGACCAGCCCGATGATCGCTACCCAGAGCACGGGTCCTCCCACAGACGGCGTTGGCTGCCAGCGTACGACCGCCGGTCATCCAGGATGACAAGAGGTCCCCACCAATCCTACCGACGAGTAACTTCCCTTCGCACCGGGACCCGCGGCGACCGCGATCACCCTATGGTCAACACCATTCCCAGAACAATGCTCTGCACGCCTCCGGGTGGCGCCGAAGTGGCCGGCGGGACGCGACAGGATATCGGGACGGCCGACGCATGACGCGCTATCACGGGATATAGCGCGATATGGCGGACCGGGATGTGACCGGGGACGCTATCGAGGCGGGCCGAGATAGCCCTGGATCGTGGGGGTGAGCAGTTTCACCAGCTCCTCGATGCTCACCGAGGCCAGTGGCTCCAGCTCGAGGACGTAGCGGACCAGGACCACGCCGAACATCTGCGCGAACGCCGCCTCCACCCGGATCGGCGGGACGTCCAGGGCCTCCGCGACCCGGTTGAGGAGCGCCCCGGTCATGAACTCGCGGATCGTGACGACCATCCGCTCGTTGGTCATCGCGGTGCGGACCAGCGCCAGCACCGGCTGGCGCTGGTCCGCCTCCGAGGTGATCGTCAGGATGAGCCTGACCAGCCGTTCGCCGGCCTCCTCGCGGGGCCCCGTCGTGATCGCCGCGAGGATGATGTCGGGGTTGATCGGCAGCTCCATCGCCTCGACGAACATCCCCTCCTTGCCGGAGAAGTAGTGGTGGACCAGCGCGGGATCCACCCCCGCCTGCCGGGCGATGCCCCGGATGGTCGCCTTGTCGAACCCCTTCTCCGCGAAGGTCTCACGCGCCGCCGCGAGGATCTGCCCCCGCGTGTCGGCCGACCCCGGCCTGCGCCCCGGACGCCTCCTGGCCTCCGCGGCGGACCCGTTCCCGGACGGGGTGCCCACGGCGGGATCGCTCATGCGGGGGTGGAGGCGGCGAGGTGCAGCCGGGCGAAGGCCAGCGCCTCCGCGAGGTCGTCGATCCGCTCGGAGCGGCTGGCCGCCCTGCGCGTGTTGATCTCCAACACGACCAGCCCGGAGTATCCGTTGCCCGCCATCCGCTCCAGGATCGGCGCGCACGGCTGGCCACCCCGCCCGGGAACCAGGTGCTCGTCCTTGTTCGGCACCCCCACGCCGTCGGCCAGGTGCAGGTGGGCGAGCCGGTCGCCGAGCTTGGTGAACATCTCCAGGGCGTCGGACCCGGACACCGCCGTGTGCGACAGGTCCAGCGTGACCTGCGGGAAGTCGTAGTCGACCGGGTTCCAGTCGGGGGAGTAGGGGACGACCTCGTTGCCCCTGGCCTTCAGCGGGAACATGTTCTCCACCGCGAAGACCACGTCGGTCTCCTCACGCATCCTGGCCAGGCCGACCTCGAAGTCGCGCGCGTAGTCGCGCTGCCAGCGGAACGGGGGATGCACCACGACCGTCCTGGCGCCGACCCGCTCGGCGGCGCGCTGCGCGCGCTGGAGCTTGGCCCACGGGTCCTTGCCCCACACGCGCTGCGTCACCAGCAGGCACGGCGCGTGAATGGCCAGGATCGGCAGCTGGTAGTGGTCCGACAACCGCTCCAGGACGTCGACGTCCTGGCTCACGGGGTCGGCGCCCACCATGACCTCCACACCGTCGTACCCCAGGCGCGCGGCCAGTTCGAACGCGTCGGGAGTACGTTCGGGATACACCGACGCGGTGGACAGCGCGATCTTCGCGCTGGATACACGGACGCTCATACCGCTTCCTCGTCTCCGGCTCGGAGCGCGCACTCGCGAACACCGCCGGGCCGACCGGCCCACTCGCTCAAGTCGCTCACCTTTGCCAGCCTAAGCGGGTACGAAGAGCAGTGCTGTCCGCCACCACCGACACGACCGAGATCACACCATTACGGTGAAGGCATGCCGAGGTTCTTGAGGGGCGCCATCCCCAGCCCCAACATCTGGAACGCCCCCCAGACCTACGAGCTGGAGAACCGGGCGGTGGATCCCGAGGGGCGTGCCGAGGCCGCGATGGCGGCCATCCGGTCGTGGACCGGGGCGACGGTCCTCGACATCGGCTGCGGCACCGGCTACCACCTGCCGGCCCTCGCCGCCACCGCCACCCGCGTGATCGGCGCGGAGCCGCACGAGGACCTCGTCCTGCTGGCCAGGCGCCGCTGCCGCACCCTGCGGAACGTCGAGATCCACGCCGCCACCGCCCAGGCCCTCCCGCTGCCCGACGCCTCCGTGGACGTGGCCATCGCCCGCTGGGCGTACTTCTTCGGCCCCGGGTGCGAGCCTGGCCTGGCCGAGCTCTCCCGGGTGATGCGGCGCGGCGGCGCGGCCTTCGTGATCGACATCGACACCACCCGCGGCGCCTTCGGCCGCTGGTTCGGCCAGTCCATCCCCGCGTACTCGGCCAGGTCCGTCGAGAGCTTCTGGAACCGCCAGGGCTGGCAGACGAACAGGCTCGACCTGCGCATGTCCTTCGAGCGCCGCGCCGACCTGGAGGCGGTGCTCCGCATCGAGTTCACCCCCCCGGTCGCCGACCGGGCCATCGCCGAGACCCCCGGCCTGGAGATCGCCTACCCCAACCTGCTGCGCTGGAAGCTTTTCTGAGACCTCCCCCGGACGTCGTCGTACGGGCGGCGGCTCCCGCGGGCCGGCCGGGAACAACCGAACGGGGCTTGACCTTGACGTTGATGTCAAGGTCTATCGTCGTGTCGTGGGGAGGGCCGGATGCGGATCGGTGAGCTGGCGCGGCGGGCGGGTGTCAGCACCCGGGCGCTGCGCTACTACGAGCAGCAGGGGCTGATCACGGCCCGGCGCTCGGCCAACGGCTACCGGGAGTACGGGGAGGCGGATCTCAGACTCGTCTCCGAGATCCGTTCACTGCTCGCCGTCGGCTTCACCCTGGACGACGCCCGCCCGTTCGTGGCCTGCCTGCGGGCCGGTCACGACTCCGGGGGGTCGTGCCCGGAGTCCGTGGCCGTTTACCAGCGCAAGCTGGCGGAGATCGACGACGAGATCCGCACGCTTCTCACCCGGAGGGCGGAGGTGGCGGCGCAGCTGACCACGGCCTGCCCAGGATGCGTACTGAGGAAAGTGGGAGAATCATGATCACATTGACCGCGGAGAACTTCGACGAGCAGGTGCTGCGGAGCGACAAGCCCGTCCTGGTCGACTTCTGGGCCGAGTGGTGCGGGCCGTGCAGGATGATCGCGCCGGTCCTGGTGGAGATCGAGGCCGAGTACGGCGACCGCGTCACGATCGCCAAGCTCAACGCCGACGACTACCCCGAGATCACGGCGAGGTACGGCGTCCTCGGCCTGCCGACGCTCAACCTCTACAAGGGCGGCGAGGTGGTGCAGCAGATCAAGGGCGCCAAGCCCAAGCGCCTGCTCCTGGCCGACCTCGAAGGCCACATCTGACGGAGCGCGCACCGTCCCTCCCTGCGACTTTCAGGTGAAAGTTGTCGGGCCCTGCCGGTAACGTGCGGCCATGGCGAAGAAGGCTGGTGGCTACCGCTGTGCCGAGTGCGGGTGGCAGGCGGCCAAGTGGGTGGGGCGCTGCGGCGAGTGCCAGGCCTGGGGCACGGTCGAGGAGGAGACGGCGGCCGCGGGGGCGCGCGTGGCCTCCGCCGGGGCGGTGTCGGCACCGGCGGTGCCGATCGGCCAGGTCAAGGCCGAGGTGGCGCACGCGCGCGGCACCGGGGTGCCCGAGCTCGACCGGGTCCTCGGCGGCGGCCTGGTCCCCGGAGCCGTCGTGCTGCTCGCCGGTGAGCCCGGCATCGGCAAGTCGACTCTCCTGCTGGAGGCCGCGGCCAAGATCGCCCGGCAGCAGACGGTCCTCTACATCACGGGCGAGGAGTCGGCCGCCCAGGTGCGGATCAGGGCCGACCGGATCGGCGCGATCCAGGACCGCCTCTACCTGGCCGCCGAGACCGATCTGGGCGCGCTGGTCTCGCACGTCGAGCAGGTCCGGCCCGACCTGCTCATCGTCGACTCGGTGCAGACGATCGGCTCCACCCAGGCGACGGGCGTGCCCGGCGGGGTGACCCAGGTCAGGGAGGTCGCCGGAAACCTGGTGCGGCTGGCCAAGGAGCGCGGCATGGCCACCGTGCTGGTCGGCCACGTCACCAAGGAGGGCTCGATCGCCGGTCCCCGCACCCTGGAGCACCTGGTCGACGTCGTGCTCCACTTCGAGGGCGACCGGCACTCCCGGCTCCGCCTGGTCCGCGCGATCAAGAACCGGTACGGCCCGGTCGACGAGGTCGGCTGTTTCGATCTCCACGAGAGCGGCATCGAGGGCATCGCCGACGCCAGCGGCCTGTTCGTCTCCCACCGCACCGACCCGGTGCCCGGCACGTGCGTCACGGTCACCTTGGAGGGCACCCGGCCGCTGCCGGCCGAGGTCCAGGCCCTGGTCGCCAGGACCGAGGCCCAGCAGCCGCGCCGCTCCTCCTCCGGGCTCGACACCTACCGGGTGACGATGGTCCTGGCCGTGCTGGAGCGGCGGCTCAACGCCAAGCTGGGCGGGTGCGACGTCTTCACCGCCACCGTCGGGGGGATCAAGCTCAGCGATCCCGCGGTCGATCTGTCGGTGATGCTGGCGGTCGCCAGCGCGGCCGGCGACAAGGCGTTGCCCTCCGGCCTGGTGGTGCTCGGCGAGGTGGGCCTGGCCGGAGAGCTGCGCCCGGTGCGCGACGTGCGGCGCCGCCTGTCGGAGGCCGCCCGGCTGGGCTTCACCCGGGCGCTGGTCCCCTCGGGCTCCCTCGACACGGGCAAGAAGCACAACGGCGACCACTCCCTGGTCCCCGTGGCCGGACGTGGCGCGCCCTTCGCGCCCGGCTTCGACGTCGTCGAGGCGGAGAACGTCTGGGATGCCCTCACCCACGTCACCTGAGGAGAACGGCTGGGATGCCGCCCTCCACCCAGGTCACCCGAGACGCGTCCCCGCTCCCGTGGCCGTCACAGGCGCCGTACGGCCACACGGGCCGGCCGTCCGCGCCGGTGCGCCCCGTCACGGGCGCCGGGCGGAACGCGGTCGACGGCTCCGGCGGCGTCCGCGCCGGTGCGGCGCGTCACGGGCGCCGTACGGCGCGTGGCATCCGCCGATTCCAGACCGCGCGGGTCCTTCGCCGGTAAGCTGAGCGTTATACGCAGACCACGGGGGTCATGTGGCAGCAACCTACAGAGGACTCGACGAACGCCGCAGAGCCGTCCTGGCCGCGGTCGCACCGGGCACCGCTCTGCGCGACGGACTGGAGCGGATTCTCCGCGGGCACACGGGCGGTCTGATCGTGCTGGGATACGACGGCACGGTCGAGGAGATGTGCAGCGGCGGCTTCGAGCTCGACGTCGAGTTCTCCGCGACGCGGCTGCGCGAGCTGGCCAAGATGGACGGCGCCATCGTCCTCAACTCCGGCGATCTCCGGATCGTGCGCGCGGCCGTGCACCTGATGCCCGATCCGTCCATCCCCACCGACGAGTCCGGCACCCGGCACCGCACCGCCCAGCGCGTGGCCCTGCAGACGTCGCTGCCGGTCATCTCCCTCAGCAAGTCCATGCGGATCATCGCCCTCTACCTCGACGGCATCCGCTACGTGCTGGAGGAGTCGGCGGTCATCCTGTCCAAGTCCAACCAGGCCCTGGCCACGCTGGAGCGCTACAAGCTCCGCCTGGACGAGGTCTCCGGCACGCTCTCGGCGCTGGAGATCGAGGATCTGGTGACGGTCCGCGACATCGCGGTGGTCGCCCAGCGGCTGGAGATGGTCAGGCGCATCTCCGAGGAGATCGCGGGTTACGTGGTCGAGCTCGGCACCGACGGCCGGCTGCTCTCCCTGCAGCTGGACGAGCTCGTGGCCGGCACGGAGAGCGACCGCGAGCTGATCGTGCGCGACTACCTGCCCGCGGCGGGCCGCCGCCCGCGCAAGTTCGCCGAGGCGCTGCACGAGCTCGACCAGCTCTCCTCCGCCGAGCTGCTCGATCTCTCGGTCGTCGCCCAGATCCTCGGCCACTCGGGCAACGACGCCCTGGAGACCCCGGTGAGCCCCCGGGGCTACCGCCTGCTGGCCAAGGTCCCGCGCCTGCCGAACACCGTGGTCGACCGCCTCGTCGACCAGTTCGCCAGCCTGCAGAAGCTCCTGGCGGCCAGCATCGGCGAGCTCCAGGAGGTGGGCGGGGTGGGCGAGGCCAGGGCCCGCCACATCCGCGAGGGCCTGTCCCGGCTGGCGGAGTCGTCCATCCTGGAACGCTACGTCTGAGGTCCCCGCCCGGCGGGCCCCGGGGCACCCACGGCGTCCCCGGGCGTCCCCGGGGTCCCGCCCGGCGCGAACCCGAGGCCCCCGCCGAACGAGAACCCCGACGGCCGCCGGAGTCGGACCCGGGGTCCCCGCCGGGCGGGAACCCCCGGCCGCCGAGTCGCGAGGTCCCCGCCGCGCGGGGATCCCCGGCGGCTAACGAAGGTGGAAGACGGCCTTGCGGCTCCGCAGGCCCGGGGCATGGACCACCGCGACGTAGGTGCCGGGCAGGGCTGCGGCACGGTCGGCGGCGCAGTCGTCACCGGACCGGCGGCGGTCCCACACCAGCTCCTTGACATACGGGATGCCGCGGTCGAGTTCGCGGACGTTGCCGGCCTCGCCGCTGACGCAGTCGGAGGACGACCACACGCGGTCGTCGCCGGAGGTGATGCGCACCTCCATCGCGCGCGGCCCCACGTCGGTGGTGCACATCACCTTGCCGACGTTGACGAGGGTGAGAATGAACCGGGGCCGGATGCCCGGCGGGTAGACCGTCCCCTGGCCCTCCATGCTCAGCACGAGCTGCGGGGAGACACAGGCCTCGCCTGGCCGCCTGGGCCTGGCGGCCGCCCTGGTCGCCGCCGGCGTGGGCGTGGGGCTCGCGGACGTCGAGGGGATGACCGTCACGGTCGGCAGGACGGCCAGCAGCGGGTCCGGCGTCTCCTGCCCGGCGGCCGGGGTGTTCCTCTCCCTGACGTCGTCCGGCCCGCTCGTCGACGAGCAGGCCCACGCCACGACGGCGACCACCACGAGCACACCGACGAGCGCGGCCATCCGGCGCCGCCAGTAGATGTCGACTCCGATATCGCTACGGAACGTGTCGGGATCCATACGCTCAGTATGGTTAGTCCTCGCGGGCCACAGGAGGCGACCCGCCGCTTCCGGCCTGTTTCGGCCTCCGGTCACGTGCCGGGGTCGGGCGAAGACGGACCAAGGCCGCCCGATCCCGCACTATCGTCGAAAGGTGCCCGAGCCGAACCGCCTCCTCGAACCCATCCTCGACTGGTACGCCGGCAACGCCCGCGACCTGCCCTGGCGGACGCCCGGCGCCTCCCCCTGGTCGATCCTGGTCAGCGAGATCATGCTGCAGCAGACTCCGGTGGTCAGGGTGCTGCCCCTCTGGACCGAGTGGATGGAGCGCTGGCCCACGCCCGCCTCCCTCGCCCGCGAGTCCCCCGGCGAGGCCGTACGCCACTGGGGCCGCCTCGGCTACCCCCGCCGGGCACTGAACCTGCACGCGTGCGCCCGCGCGATCACCGACCGGTACGGCGGAGAGGTCCCCACCGATCACGACGCCCTGCTGACACTTCCCGGCGTGGGCGAGTACACCGCCGCCGCGGTCGCCAGCTTCGCCTTCAAGGGCCGCCACGCGGTTCTCGACACCAACGTGCGGCGGGTCCTGGCGCGGGCCGTCAGCGGCCAGGAGTATCCGCCGAAGGCCACCACGCCCGCCGAGCGCAGGCTCGCCGCCTCGCTGCTCCCCGACGCCGGCCGCGCGCCCGTCTGGGCGGTCGCCGTCATGGAACTGGGCGCCCTGGTCTGCACCGCTCGCGCCGCCCGCTGCGCCGACTGCCCGATCAGCGACCTGTGCGCCTGGCGCCTGGCGGGCAAGCCGGCCCACGACGGTCCGGCGCGCAGGGGCCAGACGTACGCGGGAACGGATCGCCAGTGCCGCGGCCGCCTTCTCGCGGTGCTGCGCCAGGCCCACGGCGCCGTGCCCAAGGACGCTCTCGACGTGGTCTGGGACGACGCCCCGCAGCGCGAGCGGGCCCTCGACGGCCTGGTGGCGGACGGACTGGCCGAGGTCCTCGACGACGGCACCTACCGTCTCCCCGGCTGAAACGGCACGGACCGCCTCCCGGCCCGACCAGGCGTTCTCCCGCCGGACGGGAGCACGGACCGCCTCCGAGCCGGGCCACGAGCCGCGCCGGGCCCTCCCGGGCCTTCTCCGGGCTCTCCCAGACCGGGGGTGGCCCGGCCCCGGCTCGGATGGCCTTTCCCGCCGGGGCCTTCCCCGCCGAGGCCTCCGTGCACGACGGGGAAGGCTCCCGCCGCCGCGCCGCGAACCCGGCGAACCGGCGAGCGAGGAGGATCAGGCGGCGAGGCGCAGCCCGAGGGCGGTGAGGCTGGTGCGGGCCCAGTCGAGCTCTTCGGCGATCATGCTGACCAGGGCGCCGGGGCCCCTGGCCCTCAGGGGCACGGCCAGGTCGTGGGTCTCCACCTCGATGTGGGCGGTGCCGTTCACCGCGCCGGAGAGCATCGCGGTGAGGGTGTCCTCCAGGACCGGCCGGGTGCTGGGCAGCTCCTGGCAGGAGGCGGCCATGTGGTTGTGTACGTGGCCGAGCTTCACCACCGGGGCTCCGGCGGCCGCCAGGCCGCGCAGGGCGGCTCCGGGCTCCTCAGAGCCGCCCGCGAGGTAGCAGGCGTCCAGGCAGATGCCGAGGTGCTCGGAGTCGATGCCGCCGACCCGGTCGAGGGCCTGCTTGGTGGTCTCCAGCACGCATCCGGGCCACGGCTCGAAACCGACCCTGATCGTCTTGCCGGTGACGCTGTACAGCCCGCGCAGCTCGCGGGCGAGGCGCTCCAGCCGTCGCGAGGCGATCGAATGCAGATCGGCCGGCCAGTCGCGGCGCCAGCCGATGGGGATGGTGGAGATGCTTCCGAAGCGGACGTCCTGCGGGAGCAGGAAGGCCAGGATCCTGGCCAGCGCCATCGTGTAGCGGTAGCGCTCGGGCTTGGCCCAGTCGGGGCCCGGGACCTCCTGGTTCCTGCCACCGGTGCCGTTGAGGCTGACGACCTCCAGGCCGCGCTCCTCGAGGGAGCGGCGCAGGCGCACCAGCTCGATCCTGTCGGCGGTGAGGTGGTCGGCGACGCTCGGGGAGAGCCACAGGCCGACCCCCATGCGCTCCACCCCGAGGCGCTTGCGCACCGGCACCGCGTATCGCGTCAGGTGCGCGATGAGGTTCTCCAGATCCTCGGCGGGGTGCACGCCCGCGTTGTAGGCCAGGTGAACGAGTGTCCCGTCCTCGTGCCGTAAACGCATGCGTGCCTCCAAGGCGTACTTCCGTGTAAGCGTCCCCGATAGCCCCGCGCCGGTCGTCGACGGCGGCGTGAGCCGGAGCTCTCCCTGTCGGGAGCTCGATCCGGTCGTCTGAAGCATCCCGCGCGGCCACCGACCTCCGCGTCACTCCCGGAGCTGATTCCTCGGTACGTCGCTGGGCTGACCTCGATACCGCTCTCACCGCAGCCAGTACTACTTTGAGATCATCTGGATGAGAGTCACCGAACTCGCTCTACAGAGTGTAGTACTACCTGTCGTGGCGAGATACCGTCTTTGGTAACAAATAAGCAGACCCCGCCGTGAGTCTCCTCACGGCGGGGTCTGCTCTGCCTGATCAGGCCATGCCTGACCGTTCCTAGTTCTGGATCGGCTCCGCGATGGCGGCGGCCGAGTCGGGAACCTGGTCGGCCGGCGCGTTCTCACCGATGAAGGTGAACTTCGCGTTCTCCCCCTCGCCCTCGATCGCGATCTTCACGATCTGGCCGGGACGGAGCTCGCCGTACAGGATCTTCTCGGACAGGGTGTCCTCCAGCTCGCGCTGGATCGTACGGCGGAGCGGACGCGCGCCCATCACCGGGTCGTAGCCACGGTCGGCCAGCAGCTGCTTGGCCTCCTGCGTGAGCTCCATCCCCATGTCGCGGTCCTTCAGACGCAGGCCCACCTGGGCCAGCATCAGGTCGACGATGCGGATGATCTCCTTCGGCGTGAGCTGGTGGAAGACCACGATGTCGTCGACACGGTTGAGGAACTCCGGCCGGAAGTGCTGCTTGAGCTCCTCCTGGACCTTGGACTTCATCCGGTCGTAGTTGGACTCGGCGTCGTTGTTCTTCGCGAAGCCGACCCCCTGACCCTTGGAGATGTCGCGGGTGCCGAGGTTCGTCGTCATGATGATGACGGTGTTCTTGAAGTCGACCACCCGGCCCTGGGCGTCGGTCAGGCGACCGTCTTCCAGGATCTGCAGCAGCGAGTTGAAGATGTCGGGGTGGGCCTTCTCGATCTCGTCGAACAGGACGACCGAGAACGGCTTGCGCCGCACCTTCTCCGTCAGCTGGCCGCCCTCCTCGTATCCGACATAGCCGGGAGGCGAGCCGAACAGGCGGGAGACGGTGTGCTTCTCCATGAACTCCGACATGTCCAGCATGATCAGCGCGTCCTCGTCCCCGAACAGGAACTCGGCCAACGCCTTGGACAGCTCGGTCTTACCGACACCGGACGGGCCGGCGAAGATGAACGAGCCACCCGGGCGACGCGGGTCCTTCAGACCGGCGCGCGTACGGCGGATCGAGCGGGACAGACCCTTGATGGCGTCGTCCTGACCGATGATCCGCTTGTGCAGCTCGTCCTCCATGCGGAGCAGTCGCTGGGACTCCTCCTCGGTGAGCTTGAAGACCGGGATGCCGGTGGCGGTCGCCAGGACCTCCGCGATGAGCTCCTCGGTGACCTCGGCGACGACGTCCATGTCGCCGGCCTTCCACTCCTTCTCGCGGCGCTCGCGCTTGAGCTGGAGCTGCTTCTCCTGGTCACGCAGCGCGGCGGCCTTCTCGAAGTCCTGCGCGTCGATCGCGGACTCCTTGTCGCGCCGCACGTTGGCGATCTTCTCGTCGTACTCGCGGAGGTCCGGCGGCGCGGTCATGCGGCGAATGCGCATGCGCGAGCCGGCCTCGTCGATGAGGTCGATCGCCTTGTCCGGCAGGAACCGGTCGCTGATGTAGCGGTCGGCCAGCTGCGCGGCGGCCACCAGGGCGCCGTCCGTGATGGAGACGCGGTGGTGGGCCTCGTAACGGTCGCGCAGGCCCTTGAGGATCTCGATCGTGTGGCTGAGGCTGGGCTCGGCCACCTGGATCGGCTGGAAGCGCCGCTCGAGCGCCGCGTCCTTCTCCAGGTGCTTGCGGTACTCGTCGAGGGTGGTGGCCCCGATGGTCTGCAGCTCGCCTCGGGCCAGCATCGGCTTCAGGATGCTGGCGGCGTCGATCGCGCCCTCGGCGGCACCCGCGCCGACGAGCGTGTGGAGCTCGTCGATGAACAGGATGATGTCGCCTCGGGTGCGGATCTCCTTGAGGACCTTCTTCAGCCGCTCCTCGAAGTCACCGCGGTAGCGGGAACCCGCCACCAGGGCGCCCAGGTCGAGGGTGTAGAGCTGCTTGTCCTTGAGCGTCTCCGGCACCTCGCCCTTGACGATCTTCTGGGACAGGCCCTCCACGACGGCGGTCTTGCCGACGCCGGGCTCGCCCACCAGGACCGGGTTGTTCTTGGTCCTGCGGGACAGGACCTGCATGACCCGCTCGATCTCCTTCTCCCGGCCGATGACCGGGTCGAGCTTGCCCTCGCGGGCGGCCTGGGTCAGGTTGCGGCCGAACTGGTCCAGCACAAGGGAGGTCGACGGCGCGGCCTCGGTCGGACCGCCCGCGGCGGCCGGCTCCTTGCCCTGGTAGCCGTGGAGCAACTGGATGACCTGCTGCCGGACCCGGTTGAGATCGGCTCCCAGCTTCACCAGCACCTGGGCGGCGACGCCCTCGCCCTCACGGATGAGGCCGAGCAGGATGTGCTCGGTGCCGATGTAGTTGTGGCCTAGTTGCAGGGCTTCGCGGAGCGAAAGCTCAAGGACCTTCTTGGCACGCGGGGTGAACGGAATGTGCCCCGACGGCGCAGACTGACCCTGGCCGATGATCTCCTCGACCTGCTGACGCACACCTTCAAGACTGATGCCGAGGCTCTCCAGAGCCTTGGCGGCAACGCCTTCACCTTCATGGATCAAGCCAAGAAGAATGTGCTCCGTACCGATGTAGTTGTGGTTGAGCATCCTGGCCTCTTCTTGGGCCAGGACGACAACCCGCCGTGCGCGGTCGGTGAACCTCTCGAACATCTCGTCGCTCCTCACAGAGCGGTCAGGCAGGTCCGGGATATCCGAGCCCTGTCATCCCGCATGGTAGCCCCGACCCGGCGACCGCTCTATGCAGAAGACGTTCCCCGAGAGCAGGGCGTTCACCCTCCATCCAACTACTTACGGGGGGCGGGATGTTCCCGCTACGCCGCAAGCGAACGACGTTTCGCTTCCAGTCAAACGCATCATGCGGTCATGGCCGCCACCGGACCCCACCGTGACCGCCATAACCGCATGATTCACTCGATCCGCTGGGCCGATCTAGTGAGCCGCTTCGTACTGCTCGACGATCTTGGAGGCGATTCGACCGCGCTCGCTGACATTAAGGCCGTGGGACTTCGCCCACGCCCGGATGTCGGCGCTCTTCTCTCGCGTGAGTGCCCGCGCTCCGCCTGCGCGGCGGCGGCGGGGAGCCAGGGCGCCGGAACGACGGGCGCTCTGCACGAAAGCCGACAGGGAGTCGCGGAGCTTCTTCGCGTTAACGTCACTCAGGTCAATCTCATAGCTGGTGCCGTCAATCGCGAAGGCGACAGTCTCATTGGCCTCGCCCCCATCGAGGTCGTCGATGAGAATCTCCTGGATCTGCTTGGCCATCTACACAATCCTTTCGCGGAGTATTGTTTCATTCGCAAGCTAAACATATACCCGCGATCGAAGAGCGGCAATTCCAGGAGCCCGGCGATTCTCACAGGCAACCGAGACTCCCAGTCGAGCCTCCTGTGGATCAGCTCTTCTGCGACTCGGGGCCTGGCCGTTTTGCCGGTCGCCGGCCGACGGCTTCACTCCGAAGTAGCTTGACGACTCCGAAGATGAAGGCCCCGCCGACGACCGCCGGGGGTATCAACGCGGACAATACGTCGTACATTCGTCCTCGCTCCGCACCGTGGGTGGCTTTCTGGGGACCATGGAAATGTGGCGGCGACTCTCCGGGCCGCGCAGGCGCGCCCGATCGGTCCGGAACCGCCCACAGATGACCATAGCGCCACCGGCCGGCGACGCGCGTCAGCAGGGGCGACCATGCCGTCTCTCTCCAGCCTAATGCTTCTCTCCAGCCGCCTTACCGGTTGCAGTCGTAAAGCCCTGAGGAAAAACCGGCGGGACGATCAGGTGATCATCCCCGTCCCCGTAATACCAATGCCCGGCGGGTTCCCGGCCGCCACACCGTCGGCCTCCTGGCGACGAAGTCCCTGCTGAAGGGACCTGTCGGCCATGATGAACGACACCTTGCCACGGAACCGGAGATCGCCGCGAGCGGGTTCATCACGGGAATGCCCGCCGCCGGCAGAACGCCCGGACGGAGAGCTGCTCGCTTCATCACCCCGGTGTGGACCGATGTGACACAAGCGTATGGAACAAGACGGATCTTCAACACTTTCTCGTCAAGAGTACGACCCGCTCTGGCACGGAGTACATAGTCGTAGACCGTATAACCACCAAAGACGATGGGCCTGTCGGACAACCCCGCCAACACCACGCGCCCCCGATCCGGATCCGTAAGAAGGCCTTCACCGGCTGTCCTGAACACGCGACGGAAGGCGAAGAAGAGAATCCGGCGCGGGGTCGCCGAGGATGCCGGAGGCACGCAGGGCCGACCATTCGGCGAGTAGTGCGCGAACCCCCGACGGGGGTGGATCCGGCATTGACGCCTCATAGGAGACCCACGGGCGCCTGTGAGCCCGTTGTGGGCACCGTACGCGAATATTCCGGCGAGCGGGCCGAGACTCGGTCATAAGTTCCCCCACGTTGCTCAGGGCGCGGCAAATGGTTTTGCGGCTTCCGCGGCCCCCGGACCCCGCGACCCTTACGGGCCCCCTATGGGTCCCCGTTTTCTCACCCGCGCACGAAAACGGGGCCGGCGGTTGAACCGCCGGCCCCGCTATTCAGGGAACTACTTGATCTTGACGACGACCGTCGCGGCGGCCTTGTCGTGCAGGGTCTGCCGCAGCGGCTTGTCCCACAGCTGCCACAGGACGTTGACGAGATAGAAGACGTAGGCGATGAGGCCCGCGAGCGGGATCCAGGTCAGGCCGTAGGGGCCCCAGAGGACGCCGGCGCGCTTGACCGCCACGTCCGAGCTGAGGCCACCGGGCGACAGCGCGCCGCCGACCGGCACGACCTTGATGCCCATGACCATCTTGCCGACCGTCTGCCCGCCCCGGCTGAGCATGAAGAACTCGTAGGCCACGTAGATGCCCGCGGTGATCAGCGCGGTGAGCAGGCCGGCGAGGAAGTAGCCGCTCCCGCCCGAGGTGACGCCCGTCTGCAGGTTGAAGTCGTAGGGCGTCACGACCAGGGAGTTGATCACCGTGGTGACGATGAACAGCGGGATCGCCAGGATGACCCCGTCGATGATCCTCGCCACCAGACGCTGCCACCACTCGGCGAGCGGGGCGGGTGCCCCGGGAGGACCGCCGTACGGCTGCCCGTAGCCCTGCTGGCCGTACGCGGGCTGCTGCTGGCCGTAACCCTGCTGCCCGTAGTCGGGCTGCTGGCCGTAACCGGGCTGGCCGTACTGCTGCTGCCCGTAGTCGGGCTGCTGGCCATAACCCGGCTGCTGCCCGTAGTCGGGCTGGGACTGCTGACCGTAGCCGGGCTGCTGCTGGCCGTAACCCGGCTGCTGGCCGTACCCGGGCTGGGGCTGCTGGCCGTAACCGGGCTGCTCCTGGGACGCCTGCTGACCGTAACCGGGCTGCTGCCCGTACGCCCCCGTCCCGCCCTGCTGCCCGTACGCGCCGGTCCCGCCCTGCTGGCCGTACCCGGGCTGGGACTGCTGACCGTAACCGGGCTGCTCCTGGGACGCCTGCTGACCGTAGCCGGGCTGCTGCCCGTACGCGCCGGTCCCGCCCTGCTGCCCGTAGCCCTGCTGCTGGCCGTACTGCTGCTGCCCGTAGTCGGGCTGCTGGCCATACCCGGGCTGCTGACCGTAACCGGGCTGCTGGCCGTAGCCCTGTTGCCCGTAGCCCTGCTGGCCGTAACCGGGCTGACTCTGTCCTGGGCCGGTGTTCGGCTGTGAGGCCTCCGACCGATATCCCACAACTGTCACGTCGGGGTCGAGTTCGCCAGCGGCTCGACCCGCGTTGTGCTGTCCGTAATCCGGATACCCCGACGGTGTGCGATCGCGGTCGGGATCATCCTGTGGATACGGCGGCTGTCCGGTGCTCACCGCGTCACCTCACTTAGACTGCGCATGTGGCAAATGTCAGACGCACATGCTTGCTGCTGCACAAGGTATCGACATAGGTATCGACAGTCACCTTTCCGATCAGTCAGCTCTAAAGTCATCAGAGTCGGGCTCGCGTGTCAGGTGCAGCAGCATCCGGGTGTTTCCCAAGGTGTTGGGCTTGACGTGCTCCAGATCCAGGAACTCCGCCACACCCTCGTCGTAGGAGGCGAGAAGTTCGGCGTAGACCTCGGGGGCGACGGGCGTGCCCTGGATCTCCCGGAAACCGTGCCTGGTGAAGAAGTCGACCTCGAAGGTCAGGCAGAAAACCCGGCGCAGGCCGAGTTCGACGGCCGTGCGAATGAGCGCGGAGACGATCCGGTGGCCGATTCCCATCCCCCTGCGGCCCGGATCGACGGCGACGGTGCGGATCTCGGCCAGATCCTCCCAGAGGACGTGGAGTGCCCCGCAGCCGACGACCTCCCCCTCCGCGTCGGTGGCGACCCAGAACTCCTGGACGTCCTCGTACAGGGTGACGGTGGCCTTCTCCAGCAGGCGCGGGCCGGCGCCGCCGTAGGTGTCGACGAGCCGCCTGACGGCGCGGACGTCCGGGGTGCGGGCACGGCGGACCGTGATCTCGGGGCCCGCGCCGGACGCGGGCGAGTCCGGCTCCGCCCCCTCGGATCCGGCGCGCCACTCCCCGCCGCCGGGAGCGCGAACGACCGGTGCGGGAGAATGCTCAGCAAGCTGCTCCATGACCATTCAGCGTACGTCCTCACCGGTCTTCAATTACGGCTCGCCCTTAACTCGCAGCCCACAGCCCTCACGTGACCCTTGGTAATCGTTTTACCACACTGAGCGCACGACTCCTCTCGTGTGCCACAACTCACCTTTGGCACGGTCCCGGACCTGGGAAGACCTCCGCCGCACCCGTCACCCACGAGGCAAAGGCAGCGTAATGGCCATGTTGATCATATTGCCATGTGATCTTTCCGTGACATTTCAGTTGCGAAACCTCTACTGAATTCGCAGTTCTGGTTGAGCAGGAACCACGGGTGCACTAATCTCCGTGCTCGATGTCAGAGACGTAAAAAGCCTGACCCGCCGAATCCCCCACCAGCGGGGAACCGGGGACCCACCACGTCCTCCGGGGTGAATCCGAGTGCCACCGGCGCACCCGGTAGGGCTGCCTCCGGCCCGAACCCGTCAGCTAACCCGGTAGGCGGCCGAGGAGAGGAGCCTGTTGGTGAAGCGCACGCGCGACCGCGGAGGAAAGCACACGGGCGACGACGCCCGCCGTCGAGAACGCGCGCCGCGAGGGCTGCGCCGCCGCATGGCGGTCATCGGCCTGGCATTCGCCACCCTGACCCTCGGCACACCGCTGGTGGCGGCCACCGCCGATCCCGAGCCCAGCCTCCAGCAGCTGGCCAAGCAGGCCGAGAAGCTGCACGAGGAGATCGGCACCCTCGCCGAGCGGTACAACGGCGAGCGGGTCAAGCTCAAGCAGGCCCAGCGGGCCGCGGAGAGCGCCAAGAAGACCCTGGCGTCGAGCGAGTCCGAGCTGGCCATCCGCCGCACCAAGGCCACCCTTCTGGCGCAGAGCACCTACATGTCGGGCGGCCTCAACTCCGGGCTCGCCTTCACGCAGGCTACGGATCCCGACACCTTCCTCGACCAGGCCACCACCAACTACGCGCTCCAGCAGCAGCAGAGCGAGGAGGTCGCCCAGGTGGCCCGATCGATCGAGGCCGCCGAGCGGGCGCAGGCCAGCGCCAAGGCGAGGACCTCGGAGGTCAAGAAGCTCCTGGCGGAGCTCGACGGCAACCGGACCAAGATCGAACGGCTGGTCGCGCGGGTCGAGAGCAATCTGTTCAGCGAGGTGCGCAGCAGGGCCGTCAGCAACAGGGGCGCCAGGGTGAAGACCAACGTGCCCATCGTGGGCAGCGGCAAGGCCGCGGAGGCCACCCGCTGGGCGCTCACCCAGCAGCTCAAGCCGTACGTCTGGGGCGCCGAGGGTCCCAACTCCTTCGACTGCTCCGGGCTGGTCATGTGGGCCTACCAGAAGGTCGGCATCAGCCTGCCGCACTACACCGGCAACCAGTGGACCGCGGGCACCCACGTCACCAGGAACGAGCTGCGCCCCGGCGACCTGGTCTTCTTCTACAGCGACCTGCACCACGTCGGGATCTACATCGGCGCGGGCCTGATGGTCCACGCGCCCCAGACGGGTGACGTCGTCCACATCGCCACGATCGACAACCGGCCCTTCGCCGGAGGCGTCCGCATCGCCGACTGAACGTGCCCGGCCCGCACGCGTGTCCGGCCCGACCTGCCGGACACGCGGCGGTGCTAGATCAGGCGGCGGCGGGCGGCCCAGGCCACGGCCTCGATCGCCGTGGCGACACCGATGCGGTCGCAGATGCCTCTCAGCCTGCGCCTGACGGTCCGCCCGCTGATGTCGAGGCGACGACCCACCCGATCCACCGTGACACCCTTGGCGAGCTCAGCCAGCAGCACGAGGTCGTCGTCGCTGAGACCGATATCGCTCATGCCCAGGGGGCTGTCGCCATGGCGTGAATCCACTTCTGGATATGCCATCAAGAGTCACTCCCCCCACTCTGGAAACCGGGTGCGAGACGCCGGAAATGAATACCGTCCGCCAGGAACGGTAAACGCCTTGTTCAAAGGTCGTCAAGTTCCACTCTTCATAGCGTGCGTCCAGTATTGACATAGTAGGCGCTACATGAAGTACTCATGATATGTCAGTGCCTTTGCGGCTATGTCATGACCGAGCCTGGGCACGAGGCGGCAAGCACCCCCTGGCTGCGGCGATCGAAGTCCTGGCAGAACAAGGTTTCGCCGAAACCGCCGCTCCGCCGGGCGCGCCGGGGCCGGCCCTCCGGGGATCCGGCCCGCCCGCATTTCTCGGGAAAAACGGATCTCTTCCCGATACTCTTCGACGACCATGGTCACTCACCACCTTGACAGCACCCCACGAAAAACACGGAAATATGAGGGTCAAGGGAGCAGTTTTGCGGCATTCGCGAGGTATCACACGGCGACGATGGGGTGCCGGGCGATATTGGACGTGCTGGAAATGGATTTCCGACCCGTACAGAAACGCGTCCGACATTGCGGGGAACCACGGGCGCGACGGCCGGTTCCGGCCCACCGTTTTCGCCTCATTCGTCCTGGCTTCGCCCGCACACCGTACGGGGACTCCCGCGATCCGCGGACCCGCGAGGGCGGGGGCCCGGCATCGCTCCGTCACGGTGTCCTGAGCCGCGTCCACGGGAAACGGCCCGGCGATATCGAAGACCGCTCCGCCGTCGCCCCGGCCGTGCGGCTCACACCCGGGTTCACGCCCACCTGCCCGGAGCCGTGCGGCTCACACTCAGGTTCACGCCCACCTGCCCGGAGCCGTGCGGCTCACACTCAGGTTCACGCCCACCTGCCCGGAGCCGTGCGGGGTGTCGCCCAGCGGGGGGTGGGACGGTGACGGCGCCGCTCGGCGCGGCCGGCCGGTCTTCCGGGGCGCTCGCCGGCCCCGGCCCGCCCGGCCCTGACGTGATCCCGACCGGACCTCGGCCCGCCTCCGGCCCGCCCCGGCCGGATCCCGGGCTGCGGCCGG
Source organism: Streptosporangium sp. NBC_01469 (assembly GCF_036227305.1). Classification (NCBI taxonomy): domain Bacteria; kingdom Bacillati; phylum Actinomycetota; class Actinomycetes; order Streptosporangiales; family Streptosporangiaceae; genus Streptosporangium; species Streptosporangium sp. NBC_01469. The sequence goes on from NZ_CP109465.1 coordinate 1,260,222, forward strand.
GCCGCCATCCGGCCCTCGGCCCCGGCACGCCTCCGCTCGTCCAGCCGGGGACGCGCTCCGGCCGGGAAACGGCGCCGGTCCTCACGACGGTGGCGCCGGGCCGGGCGATGCCCGGCCCGGCGCCACCGTACGGGGAGAACGTCCTTCCGCGCCGCCCGCCGGGCTCAGGTGGTCGGCTTGACCAGCGGGAACAGGATGGTCTCGCGGATGTTCCTGCCGGTGAAGGCCATGATGAGGCGGTCGATGCCGAGCCCCATGCCGCCGGTGGGCGGCATCGCGTATTCCAGGGCCGTGAGGAAGTCCTCGTCAAGCTGCATGGCCTCGACGTCGCCACCCGCGGCGAGCAGGGACTGCTCGGTGAGGCGGCGGCGCTGCTCGATCGGGTCGTTCAGCTCCGAGTAACCGGTGCCCAGCTCGGTGCCGAAGCCGATCAGGTCCCACTTCTCGGTGAGGAGCGGGTTGTCCCGGTGGTTGCGGGCCAGCGGGGAGGTCTCCAGCGGATAGTCCATGACGAACGTGGGCTGGATGAGCGTGTGCTCGACGAGGGCCTCGAAGATCTCCTGGACCAGCTTGCCCTGACCCCACTTGGCGTCCCAGTGGATCTCCCGCGCGTCCGCGAGCTTGCGGACGTGCTCCAGGGGCGTCTCGGTGGTGACCTCCTCGCCCAGCGCCTCGGAGACCGACCCGTACAGGGTGATCCGCGGCCACTTCGCCAGGCCGAGGTCGACCTCCTGGCCCTGGTGGACGACCACGGAGTGCCCGAGGGCGACCACCACGGCCTTCTGGATCATCCGCTGGGTCAGGTCGGCGATGTCGTTGTAGTCGAGATACGTGCCGTACGCCTCCAGCATCGTGAACTCGGGGTTGTGGGTGGAGTCCGCGCCCTCGTTGCGGAAGTTGCGGTTGATCTCGAAGACCTTCTCCAGGCCGCCGACCACCAGCCGCTTGAGGTAGAGCTCGATCGCGATGCGGAGGTAGAGCTCCATGTCGTACGCGTTGATGTGGGTCCTGAAGGGCCTGGCCGTGGCTCCGCCGTGGATCGGCTGGAGCATCGGCGTCTCGACCTCCAGGTAGCCCTCCTCGTGCCAGAAGTCGCGGACGGCCCTGACCACGGCGCTGCGGGTGTGGGCCATCTTCCTGGCCTCGTCGTTGACGATGAGGTCGACGTAGCGCTGGCGGACCCGCGCCTCGGGGTCGGTGAGCCCGGCGTGCTTCTCCGGCAGCGGGCGCAGGCACTTCGACGTGATCGCCCAGCGGTCGGCGAGGATGGACAGCTCGCCCCTGCGGGAGGTGATGACCTCGCCCTCGATGCCCACGTGGTCGCCGAGGTCGACGTCGCGCTTCCACGCGGCCAGGGATTCCTCGCCCACCCTGTCCAGGGAGACCATGACCTGGAGATCGCCGGAGCCGTCGCGGATGGTGGCGAAGCAGAGCTTGCCGCCGGTCCTGGACAGCATCACCCGGCCGGTGACGCCCACTTTGTCGCCCGTCGCGGTGTCAGCGGAGAGATCAGCGTATTTCTGGCGGATCTCGGCGTTGGTCGCGGTGCGCGGGAAGTTCACCGGGTAGGGGTCGACGTCCTCGGAACGGAGGCGGTCGAGCTTCTCCCGGCGCACGCGCATCTGCTCGGGCAGATCCTCGGCGGGATTCGTCACGTCATCGGTCACAGTTCCAAAGGGTACCGATGTGGCGAACCTCGTGAGTTCGCCGGCCGTCCGGCACCGGAAGGGGATTCCTCCCGGCGCCCCGGCGCCCTCAGGCGGTGTTGCGGTGGTAGATCAGGCGCAGGCCGATCAGCGTGAGCCAGGGCTCGTGCATGTCGACCGAGCGCGCCTCGCTGACCACGAGCGGCGCCGCGCTGCCGGTGGCGACCACGGTGACGTCGTCGGGGTCGTCGGCGAGCTCCGCCGCCATCCGCTCGACGATCCCGTCCACCTGGCCCGCGAAGCCGTAGATGATGCCCGCCTGGAGCGCCTCGACGGTGTTCTTGGCGATCACGGAGCGGGGGCGGATCAGCTCCACCTTGTGCAGCTGCGCCCCCGCGGCGGCGAGCGCGTCCACCGAGATCTCGATACCGGGGGCGGTCACCGCGCCGACGTACTCCCCCTTGGCGGAGACGGCGTCGAATGAGGTCGCGGTCCCGAAGTCGACGATGACGCACGGCCCGCCGTACAGCTGGATGGCCGCCAGCGCGTTGACGATGCGGTCGCTGCCGACCTCCTTCGGGTTGTCCATCCTGACCGGCACCCCGGTGCGGACACCGGGCTCGACGATCACCGCGTTCACGTCGCCGTAGTAGCGGCGGCACATCTCGCGCATCTCGTTGAGCACCGAGGGGACGGTGGAGCAGATCACGATGCCGTTGACGTCGGCGCCCTTGAGCAGCGGCGACTGCCCGAGCAGCCCCTGGAGCACAACGGCGATCTCGTCCGCCGTGCGCCGGGCGTCCGTGGAGATCCGCCAGTGCTCGATGACGTCCTCGCCCTCGAAGAGGCCGAGAACGGTGTGAGTGTTGCCGACGTCGATGGCAAGCAGCATCAATTCCCCCGAAGGTCCAAGGCGATGTCCAGCGCCGGCGCCGAGTGCGTGAGCGCGCCCACGGCAAGGTAGTCAACACCTGTTTCGGCCACGTCACGAGCGACCTGGAGGGTCAGCCCGCCGCTGGACTCCAGCCGCGCCCTGCCGTCCACCAGCCGTACGGCCCGCGTCAGTTCCTCGACGGTGAAATTGTCCAACAGGATCTCCTCCGCTCCCTCGGCCAGCACCGGCTCGATCTGGTCGATCCGGTCGACCTCAACCTCGATCGGCAGGCCGGGGTAGGCGTCACGGACCGCCCGGAACGCCTCGGCGACCCCGCCCGAGGCCACCACGTGATTGTCCTTGATCAGCGCGGCGTCCGAAAGCGACATGCGGTGATTGGTGCCGCCGCCGCACCGGACGGCGTACTTCTCCAGGGCGCGCAGCCCGGGTAGCGTCTTGCGGCTGTCCCTGATCCTGGCCCCGGTCCCCTCGACGGCCCGGACCCAGTGATCGGTCAGGGTCGCGACGCCGGACAGGTGGGTGAGCAGGTTGAGCGCGGTGCGCTCGGCGGTCAGCAGGTCCCTGGTGGGACCGGTGACGGTCATCAGCACGTCGCCCCCGGCGACGCGCTCGCCGTCCTTGACCCTGCGCTCGGCCACCAGGCGGCCCTGGCTGAGGTGGGAGAAGGCGCCCTCGGCCACGGCCAGCCCCGCGACCACGCCGTCCGCGCGGGCCACCACGTCGGCGGTGGCGGTCTGGTCCGCGGGGATGGTGGCGACGCTGGTGACGTCGCCCCCCTCCTGCAGGTCCTCGGCCGCGGCGGCCTCCAGGATCGCGGTCACCGCCCCCGGGTCCAGCCCCGCCTCGACCAGGTCGTTCTCCACCTGGGGCGGCAGCGCGGTCACGCGCCGGCCGTGCGGTACGTAGGTCATAGCCGGTCCCTCCGCTGTCAGGGTGGTGTCGAGGTGGCCCAGCCACCAGTCGTCGTCTCGCTCGGGAAAGTCCTCGCGCCAGTGTGACCCCCGGGTCTCCTGGCGTTCGCGGGCGGCCGCCACGAGCGCGGAGGCGACCGTCAGCAGGTTGGTGGTCTCCCAGGACTCGGTGCACGGCTCGACCGTCACCGGGGTCCACCTGAGGTTCAGCAGGGCCCTGGCGACCTCTCCCAGGGACTCCTGGCCGCGCAGCACGCTCGCCCCCCGGCTCATGTGCCCCTGGATCCTGCTCCGGGCCCTGGGATCGATCAGGCCGGTGGGACGGTCGTCGGGGACGGGTTCACCCGCGACCGGCCGCGCCCCGCTGTGGGCGGCCCGCGCCGCGTGGATGTCGGCGGCGATACGCCCGGCGAAGACCAGGCCTTCGAGCAGGGAGTTGGAGGCCAGCCGGTTGGCACCGTGCACGCCGGTGCACGCGACCTCGCCGCACGCGTACAGGCCGGGCACGCTGGTACGGCCGCGCAGGTCGGCGCGGACGCCGCCGCTGGCGTAGTGGGCGGCGGGCGCGACGGGGACGAGCCGGGTGACCGGGTCGATGCCGTGCTCCAGGCAGACCGCGTGGATCGTCGGGAAGCGGGTGCGCCACTTCTCCTCGCCGAAGTGGCGGGCGTCGAGATAGACGTGGTCGGTGCCGGTGGCGCGCATCCGCCGCATGATCGCCTTGGCCACGACGTCGCGGGGGGCGAGGTCGGCGAGCTCGTGAACGTCCCGCATGAACCGGGTGCCGTCCGCGTCGACCAGCACGGCTCCCTCGCCCCTGACCGCCTCGGAGACCAGCGGCTGCTGGCCGGTGGAGTTCTCGCCGAGCCACAGGACGGTCGGGTGGAACTGAACGAACTCCAGGTCCCTGACGACGGCGCCCGCGCGCAGCGCGAGCGCCACCCCGTCGCCGGTGGAGACGACGGGGTTGGTGGTGGCGGCGTAGACCTGGCCCATGCCGCCGGTGGCCAGCACCACGGCCCCCGCCGTGACCGCGCCCACCCCGTCGCGCTCGCCCTCGCCCATGACGTGCAGGGTCACCCCCGCGGTACGGCCCTCGGCGTCCTTGAGGAGGTCGAGGACGAGCGCGTGCTCGATCACCTCGATGCCCGACTCCACGACGGCCTTGACGAGCGCCCTCTGCACCTCGGCCCCGGTGGCGTCGCCGCCCGCGTGCACGATGCGGTCGCGCCGGTGGCCGCCCTCCCTGGTGAGCTGGAGGGCCCCCGAGTCGTCGGTGTCGAACCGGGCGCCCACCGCGATCAGGCCGCGCAGCGCGTCGGGTCCCTCGGTCACCAGGATCCGGACGGCCTCCTCGTCGCAGAGGCCCACTCCGGCGACGAGCGTGTCGGAGAGGTGTTCCTCGGGGGTGTCCCGAGGGTCGAGCACGGCGGCGATCCCGCCCTGGGCCCAGCGGGTGGAGCCGGACGACAGGACGTCCTTGGTGACGACCAGGACCTTCGCCCCGGGGTCGAGGGCGGCGTAGCGCAGCGCCAGGGTGAGGCCGGCGACGCCGGAGCCCACCACGACCACGTCCGCCCGTACCGTCCAGCCCGGAGCGGGAGCGGTCAACCTCTGGGGAATGGCCGGGATGCTCATAGCCGCCTCCTCGCGGGGATCATTAGAGGCCGTTCATTTCGTCAGTGTGACGATAACGCCCTCCGGAAAGCGGCTGTTCCCCGGGGTGGGACATTTCACCCGAACCCTGAAATCACGGCAGTTCGGGGCCGTACATGGCGGCTCACCGCCGATCACCACCACCGGCCGCTCATCGATCACCGCTCGCCACCGGCCACTCATAGGTCGCCGCTCATCGGCCACCGCTCATGGGGCGCCGCTCATCGGCCACCGCTCATAGGTCGCCGCTCATCGATCACCGTTCATCGATCACCGCTCATGGGGCGCCGCTCATAGGTCGCCGCTCATCGGCCACCGCTCATAGGTCGCCGCTCATAGGTCGCCGCTCATCGATCGCCGCTCATCGATCACCGTTCATGGGGCGCCGCTCATAGGTCGCCGCTCATCGATCGCCGCTCATCGATCACCGTTCATGGGGCGCCGTTCATGGGGCGCCGTTCATGGGGCGCCGCTCATAGGTCGCCGCTCATCGATCGCCGCTCATCGATCACCGTTCATGGGGCGCCGTTCATGGGGCGCCGTTCATGGGGCGCCGTTCATGGGGCGCCGTTCATGGGGCGCCGTTCATGGGGCGCCGTTCATGGGGCGCCGTTCATGGGGCGCCGTTCATGGGGCGCCGTTCATGGGGCGCCGTTCACCACCGGCCGCTCGCCGCTCACCGGCTCCCGTCAGCGAGCGGCGAGCGGCCGGGAGTCAGCGGACGCCGAGCGTCACGTTGTCGATCAACCTGGTGGACCCCACCCTCGCGGCCACCGCGAGGATCGCCTCGCCCGCGTAGTCGTCGCCGACCTCCGCGAAGGTCGCGGGGTCGACCAGGACCAGGTAGTCGACCGCCAGCGACGGCTCGGCCTCCAGGACGGCGAGCGCGGCCCCGCGGATCTCCGCGGGCGCGCGCCGCCCGGACCCCGCCTCCAGGGCGCGGGACAGGGCCAGGGCCGCCACCCGGCCGTCCGGCGACAGGTAGCGGTTGCGGCTGGACAGCGCCAGGCCGTCCGGCTCGCGGACCGTGGGCCCCCCGACGATCGAGACCGGCAGGTTCAGGTCGGCGACCATCCGGCGGATCATCGCGAGTTGCTGGGCGTCCTTCTGCCCGAACACCGCCACGTCCGGCTGGACCAGGTTGAACAGCTTCAGCACCACGGTCAGCACGCCGTCGAGGTGGCCGGGCCTGAACTCCCCCTCGACGACCGAGCCCATCTCGCCCGCGGACACGCCGACCTGCCTGTCCGGCAGGTACATGTCCTTGACCGAGGGGGCGAACACCACGCCCACCCCCTCGGCCTCGCAGACTTCGAGGTCGGCGTCGAACGTCCGGGGATAGCGGGAGTAATCCTCGGTGGGCCCGAACTGGAGCGGGTTCACGAAGATGCTCACCGCCACGTGCGCGGCCCTCTCGCGGGCCAGCCGGATGAGCGAGCGGTGCCCCTCGTGCAGCGCGCCCATGGTCGGCACGAGCGCCAGCGCGCTCCCTCCCGAGGAGGCGCCCGCGCCGATCCCCAGGACCTCGCGGGCCTTGAGCAGCCCTGCGCGGTCGTCCGCCACGATCACTGGAACCTCCCGGGGGTGCTCCGGCTCCCGGGCCGGAGAGGAATGACGTTCATCGGAGTCCGCCGGTTCCCTTCGCCGGACGGACTCGGCTCATCGGATCAGCTAACCGGATCGGCTCGCCGGGGCGGGCACCGGGTCGGAACGGGAGCCCCGGGCCCGTGTGCCGCCGCCTCCCGGGCCGATCTCACAAGCCCCGGGTCCTTCAGGTCCATATGTTGCCGCCCAGGGCGTCCAGGAGGCGCTCGGCGGCCTCGGGCTTGAGCAGCCCGGCCGCCAGTGCCCGGTCGGCGGTGAGCCTGGCGAGCGCCACGTAGGCGTCCGCCGCCTCGGGAGCGGCGAGGATCAGCGCGTCCACGTGCCTGCGGACGGTTCCCGCGTCGCCGCGCACCACCGGGCCGGTCAGCCCGGCGATGCCGAGCCTCAGCACGTTCTCCAGGGCCGCGCCGAGCAGCGGGCCGAGCATCCTGCCCGGCTGCTCCACGCCGATCCTGCCCAGCAGCTCCGAGGACTCCGCGATGAGCGTCACCATGTGGTTGGCCGCCCCCGCCAGGGCCGCGTGGTAGAGCGGCCGGTCCTCGTCGGCGATCCAGACCGGCTCGCCCTCCATCTCGATGACGAGGGCCTCGGCCACCGGGCGGAGCGCGTCCGGAGCGGTCACCCCGTACGAGATCCCGGTGAGGCGGCGCAGGTCGTCGTCGCGGCCGGTGAAGGTCATCACGGGGTGCAGCGCGAGCGGCAGCGCCCCGGCCTTGATCGCCGGGTTCAGCACCGCCAGGCCGTACGCGCCGCTGGTGTGGGCCACCAGCCTGCCGCGGAGATCGGCGCCGGTCTCGACCAGGCCGGAGACCAGGCCGGGCAGCACGTCGTCGGGGACCGTCAGCAGGACGAGGTCCGCGCCGGCCACCACGTCCTCGGGCCGGGTGGGGACGAGCCCGAGCCGCTCGACCGCCCGCTCCCTGGAGGCGTCGGAGACGCCGCTCGTCGCGACCACCCGGTGCCCCGCCCTGACGAGCGCGGCGCCGAGCGCCGAACCGACCCTGCCCGCTCCAACCACTCCGACGGCCAGCCGTGCCGGGCGATCGACTGCGTCCATGACGTCCCGTCCTTCGACCATGTGGGGCTCCGTGCCCGATTGACCAGCGTAACGGGCCATGCCATCGCAACCACGGCAAGACGCGTGTTCGGTAACGGAGGCGGGGTTCTCCGCGAGATGCCCGGATCGGGCACACCGGGAGCGTACGGGACCCGCCGGAGAGCCCGCGGGCCCGGCCCGCACGGCGGTTCGGGCGGCGGCGCGCCGACGCGGCGTCGACAACGATCGTGCGAATCGGTGACAGAATGGAGTCATGTACTCACTCGAAGCGTCAGCGCGAGTTGATCTCGTTCCCCCGCCCCGGCGGGTAGCGTCTGAGAGCGTGTGGCTCACCTGGCGTGCCGCGATGGAGCAGGCGCTCTACGGCGAGAGCGGCTTCTATCTCCGGGAGCGGCCCTCCAGCCATTTCCGGACCTCGGTCGGCGCCTCCCCCGTCTTCGCCGAGGCCGTGCTGCGCGAGCTGACCGCGATCGACGAGGCGCTGGGCGGCCCCGAGGTGCTCGACCTGGTCGACATCGGCGCCGGCGAGGGCGGGCTGGCGGCCGGTGTGCTCGCCGCGGCGCCGCCCGCGCTCCGGTCGAGGCTGCGGGTGACCGCGGTCGACCTGGCGCCCCGGCCGCCGGCGCTGCCGGAGGAGATCGTCTGGGCGAGGGCCGCGCCGGACGGGATCCACGGGCTGGTGATCGCCAACGAGTGGCTCGACAACGTGCCCGTCGACATCGCGGAGCAGACGGCCGACGGCCCCCGGCTGGTCCTGGTCAACGTCACGGACGGTGAGGAGCGCCTCGGCGGCAGCCCCTCCGAGGCGGATCTCGCGTGGCTGGCCCGCTGGTGGCGGATGCGGGCCCCCGGCGAGCGGGCCGAGATCGGCAGGCCACGCGACAGGGCCTGGGCCTCGGTGATCCTGCGACTGGCGCGCGGCCGGGCGATCGCGATCGACTACGCCCACATCCTCGACGACCGGCCGCCGTACGGCACGCTGGCCGGATACCGCGACGGGGCGATGGTCGCGCCGGTGCCCGACGGCTCGTGCGACATCACCGCCCACGTGGCGCTCGACGCCTGCGCGGCCTCGGGCGAGAGCGCCGGGGCCGTCACGACGGCGCTGACCACGCAGCGCGAGGCGTTGCGCGCCCTCGGCGTCACCGGGAGCCGCCCGCCGGTCGAGCAGGCCGCAAGCGACCCTCGCGGCTACCTTCAGGCCCTCGCGAGGGCCTCGGAGGAGGCGGAGCTCATCGCCGCCGGAGGGCTCGGCGGGTTCGGCTGGCTCTCCCAGAGCCGTCCCTGACCCGCCGAACCGCTGACGTCGTTTCGGTGGGGCCCGCGTTCCGGTGACGTCGTTCCGGTGGGGCCCGCGATCCGGTGGGGCCCGCGATCCGGGCGGCGGGCCGTCCGGTCAGGTGTGACCTCCGGCCGGGCCGGTTCTCAGACCCGCATCCGTTCTCAGACCCGTATTTGGAGGGACTCCAGACCCCGGATGACGTAGCCCGGCCCCCAGGAGGGCTCGGCGACGAGCTCCATCTTCGGCGCCTTGCGCAGCAGGGCGCCGAACGACTCGATCAGCTCTACCCTGGCCAGCGGTGCCCCGAGGCAGAAGTGGATGCCGGCGCCGAAGGAGATGTGCGGGTTGTCGACCCGGCCCACGTCCAGGCGGGCGGGGTCGGCGAAGACCTCGGGGTCGCGGTTGGCCGAGCCGAACAGCAGCGCCACCTCGGTGCCGCGCGGGATGTCGATCCCGCCCACCGAGATGTCCTCCAGCACCCAGCGCTCGAACATCTGCAGCGGGGTGTCCCAGCGCATCAGCTCCTCGACCGCCGTGGGCAGCAGGGTGTGGTCGGCGCGGAGCCGGTCCAGCTCGGCCGGGTTGCGGAACAGCGACCACCAGCCGTTCCCGGTGACGTTGACGGTGGCCTCGTGCCCGGCGTTGAGCAGCAGCACGCAGGTGCCGACCAGCTCCTCCTCGGTGAGCGTGTCACCCTCGTCTGCCACCAGGGCGAGCGCGCTGATCAGGTCGTCACCGGGGTCGGCCCTGCGGGCGCGGGCCAGCTCGACGAGGTAGGCGGAGAACTCCTCGGCCGCCCGCACGGCCGTGCGCTGGGCCTCGACCGACGGCTGGAGCTCGTACATGCCGCAGATGTCGGCCGACCAGGGCCGCAGCAGGTGCCGGTCGGCCTCGGGCACGCCGAGCATCTCGGCGATCACGGTGACCGGGAGCGGCTCGGCGACCTCGGCGATCAGGTCTCCTCCGCCGCGCTCGACGAAGACGTCCACCAGTTCCTCGGCCATGCGGGCGACCTTGGGACGGAGCGCCTGGACCATGCGGGGGGTGAACGCCTTCGAGACCAGCCGCCGGAGCCTGGTGTGCACCGGCGGCTCGACGTCGAGCATCCCCGCCCTGATCACCCGCCAGAACGGGTCCTGGAACTCGGGGTCGTCCGGCCTGCCGAACTCCCGGTGCGAGGCCACGTGCAGGTAGGAACGGCCGAGCCTGCGGTCCCGCAGCAGCGCGTTGACGTCGGCGTGCCTGGCCACCAGCCACTGGCCGGTCGGCTCGAAGAAGCTGACCGGCCGCTCCCGCCTCAGCTCGTCGTAGACGTCATAGGGGTGGGCGACGAATTCCGGATTCCAAGGATCAAAGCGCACTTAAGCATCGTAATCCCGGCCTAGGAGTCGGCCCGCTTGTCCGGATTTCCCCTTTCAGCTGGTTCGTCCGCCTGGGTCGCCGAAGCTCCCCGGCCCACCGGGGGCTCCGGGGTCTCCGGGCTCTCGGAACCGGCCTTGTCCCCGGTCTCGTAGCGGGAACGCAGCTCGACCGGCTTCCGCCTGCCCGCCTTGCCCCGCACCCGGATGTTCAGCAGCTCCACCAGCAGCGAGAACGCCATCGCGAAGTAGATGTAGCCCTTGGAGATGTGCTGCTCGAATCCCTCGGCGATGAGCACGACGCCGACCAGCACCAGGAAGGACAGGGCGAGCATCTTGATGCTCGGGTGCCGGTCCACGAAGCGGCTGATCGGCCCGGAGGCGACCAGCATCACGATGACCGAGACGATGACGGCCGCGATCATGACGCCCAGCTCGTCGACCATGCCGACTGCGGTGATCACCGAGTCGAGCGAGAAGACGACGTCGAGGATCATGATCTGGATGATCACCGAGGTGAAGGACGAGGCGACCTTGCCCTCGGAGTGGTGGGACTCCCCCTCCAGGCTGCCGTGCATCTCGTGGACGCTCTTGCCCAGCAGGAACAGGCCGCCGAGTATCAGGATCAGGTCGCGCCCCGATATCCCCTGCCCGAAGACCTCGAACATCGGCTCCGTGAGCCTCACCACCCACGACAGCGCCAGCAGCAGGAGGAGGCGGCTGATCAGGGCGACGGCGAGGCCCAGCTTGCGGGCCCTGTCGCGCTGCGCGGGCGGGAGCTTGCCCACCAGGATCGAGATGAAGATGATGTTGTCGATTCCCAGGACGATCTCCAGGGCGACGAGGGTGAAGAACCCTATCCATATCTCCGGGTTGGTCACCCAGTCCATTGCTTTCTCCTTCGTCGGTCGGCGCTTGGACACACCGTCGGCCAACTGCCCGAACGCTTCTTCGGCTGACTGCCAGGACGACCGGGGGACGCTCCGAGTTCCTGCTCTCTCATCACGCTTCGCTTTCAATCCGCCGGGCGCTCCCGGGAGCGCCCGCTCCGGCCCCGATACCGGGTTGATCACGTTTCGGACTTGCGGGGCACCGCGGGGCGTCGGTTATAGTTCCCACGTAGGTCATGAGTGCCAGTGACAAGCCCCGGCTCGCTGGCCGGCAACCCTCGCGTCCGCGGCGGGGTGCCCCGGGTGAGGACCTGGTCCGGCACGAGGTGTGTCGGGCAAGCGCGGGCTCCAGGCACCTATGCCATGGGTTGGGGTCCGATGACCTCGAAGGAGCCATGGCGTGTCCACCCTGACGATCTTCTCCCCCGCGAACCCCGCGAACCCCGTCGCCCCGACCACCACCACCACCGCCGCCTCCGCCGTCCCGGTGACCGTCCCCGAGACCCGCGCGTCCGGTGACCGGCCGATCCCGGCCGTGCTCGGCTCGGACCTGGAGGTCCCGGTCAGGGGCGGCAGGCTCGTCCGCTACGCCAACCTCGACTACGCCGCGAGCGCCCCCTGTCTGGAGCCGGTGAGCGCCGCCGTCGCCGCCGCGCTCCCGGCCTACTCCAGCGTCCACCGCGGCGCCGGGTACGCGTCCCAGCTGACCACGGCCCGCTACGAGCAGGCCAGGCACACGGTGCGCGCCTTCGTCGGCGCCCGCCCCGACGACTCGGTGATCTTCACCCGCAACACCACGGACGCGACCAACCTGCTGGCCCGCAGCCTGCCCGAGGGCACCACCGCCGTGGTCTTCGACACCGAGCACCACGCCTCGCTGCTGCCCTGGGACAAGGTCGTGCGGCTGGCCGCCCCCGCCTTCCCCGGCGAGGCCGTCCGCGCCGTCGACGACGCCCTCACCTCGATCGACGGCCCCAAGCTGCTGGTCGTGACCGCCGCCTCCAACGTCACCGGGGAGCTCTGGCCGATCGCCGCTCTGGCCCACATCGCCCACCGGCACGGAGCCCGCGTCCTCGTCGACGCCGCGCAGCTCGTCCCGCACCGCCGCCTCAACCTGACGGCGCTCGACCTGGACTACGTGGTCTTCTCCGGCCACAAGCTCTACGCGCCGTTCGGCACGGGCGCGCTGATCGGCCGTTCCGACTGGCTGGCCGAAGCCGAGCCGTACCTGCGGGGCGGCGGCGCGGTGAAGGCCGTGAACGACGACGACACCGAGTGGCACGACGACCCCGAGGCGCGGCACGAGGCCGGAACCCCGAACGTGCTGGGCGCCGTCGCGCTCGCCGCGGCCTGCGACGCCCTGACCGCCACCGGCTGGACCCCGCTGGTCCGCGAGGAGGAGCGCCTCCTCGGACGCCTGCGCGCGGGCCTCGCCTCCGTCCCCGGCGTCCACGAGCTCTCCCTGTGGGGCCCGGACCACCCGCGCGTCGGCATCGTCTCCTTCGTGGTGGACGGCTTCACCGCCCGCGAGGTCGCCGAGGCCCTGTCCGGCGACTACGGCATCGGCGTCCGCGACGGCAAGTTCTGCGCCCACCCCTTCGTACGGCACCTGCTGGGCGCCAAGGACGGCGGCTGCGACGACGTCACCGCCTCCGCCGTCCGCGCCTCCATCGGCATCGGCACCACCTCCGAGCACGTCGACCGGCTGATCGGCGCCCTGCGGGATCTTGCCTCGCGCGGCTGACGTGACAGCATGGCCCTATGACTGAAGGCGCGCCCCGTGAGCTGAGCGTGGGGCTGGGGGCTGGAGCCGAAGCCGTGCGGGGGGCGGACGGCAAGGAGCTCGCGACCGAGGACATGATCCTCAACATCGGGCCGCAGCACCCGTCCACACACGGTGTGCTGCGGCTGCGGCTCACGCTGGACGGCGAACGGATCAGCTCGGCCGAGCCGATCGTGGGCTACATGCACCGGGGCGCCGAGAAGCTCTTCGAGGTGCGCGACTACCGGCAGATCATCGTGCTGGCCAACCGGCACGACTGGCTGTCGGCGTTCGCCAACGAGCTGGGCGTCGTGCTCGCGGTGGAGCGGATGCTCGGCATGGAGGTGCCGGTCAGGGCCGTCTGGACCCGCACGCTGATGGCCGAGCTCAACCGGGTGCTCAGCCACCTGATGTTCCTCGGGTCCTACCCGCTGGAGCTCGGCGCGATCACCCCGGTCTTCTACGCGTTCCGGGAGCGCGAGACCCTCCAGGCCGTGATGGAGGAGATCTCCGGCGGGCGCATGCACTACATGTTCAACCGGGTCGGCGGCCTGAAGGAGGAGCTCCCCGAGGGGTGGACGGGCCGGGTCGCCCAGGCCGTGGCCGACGTGCGGCGACGGCTGCCCGACATCGAGAACCTGATCGCCGGGAACGAGATCTTCCTCGCCCGCACGCGCGGGGTGGGCGTCCTCGACCGCGAGACGATCATGCAGTACGGCGTGAGCGGCCCGATCGCCCGCGCCTCCGGCGTCGACGTCGACCTGCGCAGGGACGAGCCGTACCTCGCCTACGGGGAGCTGCCGGTGAAGGTCGTCACCCGGTCCGCGGGAGACTGCCACGCCCGGTTCGAGGTGCTGCTGGAACAGGTGAAGGTCTCCCTCGACCTGGCCGACGCCTGCGTGGAACGGCTCCTCGAACTACCCCCTGGGCCGATCAACCAGCGCCTGCCCAAGGTGCTGAAGGTTCCCGAGGGCCACACCTACGCCTGGACGGAGAGCCCGCTGGGCCTCAACGGCTACTACCTGGTCTCGCGCGGGGAGAAGACGCCGTGGCGGATGAAGCTCCGCTCGGCCTCCTTCAACAACGTCCAGGTGCTGCGTGAGATGCTTCCCGGCCACCTGGTCTCGGACATGGTGGCCATCCTGGGCTCGATGTTCTTCGTCGTCGGCGACATCGACAAGTAAGGCACGGTTGGAACCGCATGATCGAACCCGGTGGAGACCAGGAGAGGGCGACCCCCTCGGCGCTCCCCACACCCCCCACACCCCCCGCACCCCCCTCCCCGGAAACCTCCGGGCCCCCCGCCGAAGCGGATTCCGTGCCGTCCGAGGCTCCTCCGGTCGCGAGCGGGGCACAGCGGGACCGGTACGTCGACTGGCTGCGCGCGTTCAGCCTGATCGTCGTGGTCGTCTGGCACTGGGCGTTCACGATCCTGCAGTGGGGGCCGGGCGGCCCCTCGCCGACGAGCCCGCTGGGCTTCACCTCGGGACTGTGGATCCTGACGTGGCTGCTGCAGGTGCTGCCGCTCTTCTTCTACGTGGGCGGGTACGTCCACCTGCTGTCGTGGAACCGGGCCCGCGAGCGCGGGGTCGGCATCGGCACCTTCGTGTCGCGGCGCATCCGGAGCCTCGCGATCCCCGCGCTGGCGCTGGCCGGGACCTGGATCGTGTTCGGCGTGATCGTGACGCGGGCGTTCGGGGTCGACTGGATGGACCGCGTGGTCCTGCTCGTCATCAGCCCGCTCTGGTTCATCGGCGTCTACCTCGTGCTGATCGCCCTGCTGCCGATCTCGCTCTGGCTGCACCGGCACTACGACGTGCTGGCCCTGATCTGGCTGGCGGGGGCGGCGCTCGTCGTCGACGTGCTGCGGCTGCGCTACGGGTACGAGGCCGCGGGCTGGCTCAACATGATCATCGTCTGGGGACTGGCCCACCAGGCCGGATTCTTCTACGACCGGGTGGTGGCGCTTCCCCGCCGCTTCGACGTCGCCATCCTGTGGACCGGGCTGTTCGCCCTCTTCGGCCTGGTCTACTCGGGCATCTACCCGGGCTCGATGGTGGGCGTTCCCGGCGACAAGCTGTCCAACATGGCGCCGCCCACCTTCGTCATCGTGGCGCTGCTGATCTTCCAGATCGGCCTGGTGGAGGTGCTGAGGCCGTCCATGGAACGCCTGCTCGCACGCCCCAGGTGGCAGCGCGTGAACGAGACGGTGAACCGGTTCGCGCTCCCGCTGTTCCTGTTTCACACGACCGGCATGGCGATCTGGGTGGCGCTGACCTGGTGGCTGGCGGGCGGCGGGCCCGGCGAGAGGGTGCGGCCTGACCTGTTCTGGTGGCTGGAGCGCCCCCTGGCCGTCGCCGGGGCGCTGGTCTGCACGCTCCCGGTCATCATGCTCTTCGGACGCCAGTGGACGGTGAGGCGGCGACGCTAGCGCGGCGGCACCTCGGCGGGGGACGCCGAAGGCCGATGAACGCCGAGAGCCGTGCACCCCGAGAGCCGTGGACCCCCGAGGCGGCCGACATCGGGCGCGCGCCTCGGCGACGGACGGCGAGGGCGTGACGCCGCCGCGGGGCGCGGCGCCTCAGCGATCGTCGTCCGCGGAGTCCTTGGGCACCTTGCAGCAGTGCTCCAGGTACAGGGCCGAGCAGATCAGCAGCACGCACACCATCAACGACCCGCCGGTGATGAAGAAGTCGCGGCGGGGGACCTCCTGCTCCAGAAGCTCCGCCGTGTAGAGGGTGAACCCGGCGAAGATCCCGCCGAAGACCGCCCCGCCGTACGCGGAGGCCTTGGCCAGGGCGGCCAGGCGGGCCACGGCCAGGGGCTCGACGGGCTTGGTGTCGGGCCTGCGCTCGATCCTGGCCTTCGTCATCCAGCCGCTGTAGAACTCGCCGATCGCCAGCAGCAGCACCGTCGGGATCGCCGTCCACGGCACGGTCGGCAGGGACGAGTAGAGCGGCTTGAGCATCGCCCAGGTGAGGATCCCGGCCACGACGAGGAGCCCGATGAGAACACCGGGACGGGTTGGCTTCACGCGGGCCTCTGGAGGGTCAGGTCGGGGCGCGGCCGTACGTAGCCCTGGTCGAGACCGGCCAGCAGGTCGGCCACCCGACGCCCGGAGAGGACGGCCTCGGGGTCGGCCCGCACCCAGGGGACCAGCACGAACGCGCGCTCGTGCGCCCTGGGGTGCGGCAGGGTGAGGTCGGGGTCGTCCATGACGACATCCCCCACGGTGATCAGGTCGACGTCCAGCGTGCGCGCTCCCCAGCGCTCCACCCGGACCCTGCCGAAGGCGTTCTCCACACCTTGAGCACGATCGAGGAGCTCCCGGGGTTCCAGCGCGCTCTCGGCGATCACCACCGCGTTGAGATAGGCGCCCTGCTCGGGGCCGCCGACCGGATCGGTCTCGTAGACCGGCGACACCGCGACGAACGTGAGTTCCGGCTTCTCGAAGAGGGTGTCGAGCGCGCCCCGCAGGGTGTCGAACCGGTCGCCCAGATTGCTGCCGAGCGCCAGGACCACCCTCATGCCCGACGCCGGGTGATCGTCACGATCACGTCGTCGAACGGCAGCGGGATCGGCGCGGCGGGCTTGTGCACGCTCACCTCCGCCACCTGGACGAGCTCGCGGGCCAGGCAGACGTCGGCCAGGCGCTGGGCCAGGGTCTCGATCAGGTCGACCGGCTCGCCCCCCACGACCCCCGCCAGCTCCTCGGCGAGCTCGCCGTAGTGAACGGTCCTGGTGAGGTCGTCCCCGGCCGCCGCCGGCGCCGTGTCGAGGAACAGGGTGACGTCGACGACGAACTCCTGGCCGAGCTCCCGCTCCGCCGCCAGCACGCCGTGCCGCCCGCGCACCCGCAGCCCCTTCAGGCTGATCCGGTCGGCCGTGCCCGGTGGCGGGCCGTACGCCGCGTCCCCGGACGAGCCCGGGGCCTCCAGCGGATCCCGGAGCGAGCCCCCGGCCGGGCCGCCGACCGGCTCGTCGGCCGGATCGCCGATCAGGTCGCTGACGCCGTCGTCGATCCGCAGGGGCGTCTCGGCGTGGATCCGGGACGCGCCACCGGGCCGCCCCCCGCCCGCCACGGAATCGTCACGCCCACCGGACCGTCCGTCCGCCACGGAGCCGACGCCCCCACCGGGCCGTTCGCCGGCCGCCGGGAGACCGCCGCCCCCGCCGGACCGTTCACCGGTGCGTTCGCTCACGCGGTTTCCTCTTCCTCGTCCTCGTCGTCACCCTGCAGCACGGGCGAGCCGTGGTGCAGCCAGAGCCGCCACCCCGCCGACGTCCGCACGAAGGTGTTGCTCGCGACCACCTTGCCCGCCGCGAAGCTGGAATCACCTTCGTCGCCCGCGGTGAGGATGTTCTCCTCGCAGGTGAGGATGGCGACGTCGCCCAGGACCATGACGCGGACGTCGGTCAGCACGAACTGGATGTAGGGCGTGTTGGCCATGATGAGCGCCCACGAGCGCAGCACCTCCTGCCGGCCGTTCACGATCGGCCAGCCGGGGTGGACGCAGCTCACCTGCTCGCCCTCGATGTCCTCGGCCCAGATCTCGGTCATCCGGTCGAGGTCGGCGTCCTCGATGGCGGTGTAGAACGCCTGATTGACCGTCTCGACGGCGGTGGTGTCGACGCTCATGATCTCGCTCCCTGAACTGCGGCAGCCACACGGACGGCGTCCGCGTTCGGGCGGACGTCGTGCACGCGCACACACCAGGCCCCCGCCTGCGCGGCGAGCGCCGTCACGGCGAGCGTGGCATCGTCACTACGACTGAAAGGGCGCGGCGCGCCGTCCGGGCCGGCCAGGAGGCGACCCAGGAAGCGTTTCCGCGAGGCCCCGACGAGCAGCGGGTAGCCCAGCTCTCCGAGCCGGTCGATACCCGCGATCAGAGCCCAGTTGTGTTCGGGGTTCTTGGAGAAGCCCAGCCCCGGGTCGAGCACGATCTGCTCCTCCGACACCCCCTCGGCCAGCACGGAGGCGACCCGCTTGGCGAGCTCCTCGCGCACCTCGGTCACCACGTCGCCGTACACGGCCCTGCGGTCCATGGCGTGACTGTGCCCCCGCCAGTGCATCACCACGTACGGCACCCCGGAGGCGGCCACGACCCTCGGCATCGCCGGGTCGGCCAGCCCTCCGCTGACGTCGTTGACCAGTTTCGCCCCGGCCTCCACGGCCATCTGGGCGACCTCGGCCCGCATGGTGTCGACGCTGACGATGACGCCCTCGCGGCTCAGCTCCCGGATGACCGGCTCGACCCTGGCCAGCTCCTCCTCCAGCGGCACCCGCGCGGCGCCGGGCCTGGTGGACTCGCCGCCCACGTCGACGATGTCGGCGCCCTGCTCGACCAGCTCCAGGCCGTGACGCACGGCCACCGCCGGGTCGAACCACCGGCCGCCGTCGGAGAAGGAGTCGGGAGTCACGTTGACCACGCCCATCACGAGGCACCGGCCCGCGTCCGGCAACCCGGGCACACTCCACGTAGTCATGGCGACAAGCCTAGGCGTTGTGCACCGTACGCCCGTCTCGTGGGTCCGGCTTGCGCCATAACGAATCCGCACACCCGTCACAGGGCGGACGGCCTTCGGTCGGTGTCCCGCCCGGGACGTCTGGCTGGCATGCGTTCTCCTCCACTCGGAGTCGGCGGCTCCGCGGGCCCCTCGGGCGTGCCCGCCGCGATCCGAGAACCGGAGAGAACCCGGTCGGGGCTCCCGGCCCCGCCGGGTGTGGCGATATTAGCCCGGCCAAGGTCACCCCGGGGGACTTTCCCCGCGCCACAGCCCTTTCCGGCCACAGGCCCGGTCACAGGCCCGGTCACGGATCCGACTGCGGGCCATGTCACAGCCCCCCTGTCACAGGTCCGGCCACAGGTCCGGCCACAGGTCCGGCCACGGACTCGGTCACAGGTCCGGTCATGGATCCGACCGCGGGCCCGGTCATGGGCCCGGTCATCACCCTCCAGAACGCGGAAACCCCGTCCGGGCCGCCGATGGGCGGTCCGGGCGGGGTGCGGGCCCGTACGGGCTCTCGAAGGCACGCGAGAGGACGATCAGCGGATGATGAGGGCCATCGCCTCGGCGCGGGTCCTGTCACTGTTGCGGAAGTCTCCGCGCACGGCCGAGGTGATCGTCTTGGCACCGGGCTTGCGGACGCCCCGCATGGTCATGCAGAGGTGCTCGCACTCGATCACGACGATGACCCCCCGCGGCTCCAGCACGTTCATGAGCGCGTCGGCGATCTGGGAGGTCATCCTCTCCTGCACCTGGGGACGCCTGGCGTACACGTCGACGAGGCGGGCGAGCTTGGACAGGCCGGTGACCTGCCCCTTCGCGTTCGGGATGTAGCCGACGTGGGCGACGCCGTGGAACGGCACGAGGTGGTGCTCGCAGGTCGAGTAGACCTCGATGTCGCGGACGAGCACCATCTCGTCGTGGTCCACGTCGAAGACCGTGGTCAGGACCTCCTCCGGGGTCTGCCCCAGCCCGGCGAACTGCTCTGCGTAGGCTCGGGCGACCCTGGCCGGGGTGGCCTGGAGGCCGTCGCGGTCGGGATCCTCACCGATGGCGATGAGGATCTCGCGGACGGCGTTCTCCAGCCGGACCGTGTCGACCTGGAGCGGCTTGGCACCCGCCACGCTCAGTTCACGTCCTTGGGCGAGACGTCGGGGTGACCCGTGCCCGCCGGAAGGGCGCCGTTGCCACCGGCCTGCTCGCCCGTGGGGAGCGCGCCGTTGCCGGACTGCTCCTTGCGGGACAGGATCGGCGGGCGGTTGGAGGGCAGCCGCTTGCCGTAGCCGGAGTAGGAGGGCCTCTTCTCCTTGACGACGACCGGGGCGAAGATCTGCAGGACCTGGTCGCGGGAGAGGGTTTCCTTCTCCATCAGCTCCAGCACCAGGTTGTCGAGCACGTCGCGGTACTCGACGAGGATCTCCCAGGCCTGGTCGTGGCCGGACTCGATGAGGCGGCGGACCTCCTCGTCGATCGTGGAGGCGATCTTCTCGGAGTAGTCGCGCTCGTGGCCCATCTCGCGGCCGAGGAAGACCTCGCCGTTGCCGCTGCCGAACTTTCGGGCGCCGAGCTGCTCGCTCATGCCGTACTCGGTGACCATGCGGCGGGCGATGGAGGTGGCCTTCTCGATGTCGTTGGAGGCGCCGGTGGTGGGCTCGTGGAAGACGAGCTCCTCCGCCGTACGGCCGCCGAGGAGCATCGCGAGCTGGTCCAGCATCTCCGAGCGGGTCGCGAGGAACTTGTCCTCCATCGGCAGCGTCATCGTGTAACCGAGGGCGCGTCCGCGGGACAGGATCGTGATCTTGTGGACCGGGTCGGAGTTGGGCAGCGCGTGCGCGACCAGGGCGTGCCCGCCCTCGTGGTACGCGATGATCTTCTTTTCCTGGTCCGACATGACGCGCGACTTGCGCTCGGGACCGGCCATCACGCGGTCGATGGACTCCTCGAGCAGCTCCATCGTGATCAGCTTCTGGTCGGCCCGCGCGGTGAGCAGCGCGGCCTCGTTGATCACGTTGGCCAGGTCGGCACCGGTGAAACCGGGCGTCCGGCGGGCGATGATGTCGAGGTCGACGCCCTCGGCGAAGGGCTTGCCGCGGCCGTGCACCTTGAGGATGCCCTTGCGGCCCTCCAGGTCGGGGCGGTCGACGGTGACCTGGCGGTCGAAACGACCGGGACGCAGCAGCGCCGGGTCGAGGATGTCGGGCCGGTTGGTCGCGGCGATCAGGATCACGCCGCCCTTGACGTCGAAGCCGTCCATCTCGACGAGGAGCTGGTTCAGCGTCTGCTCGCGCTCGTCGTGACCGCCGCCGAGACCGGCGCCGCGGTGGCGGCCCACCGCGTCGATCTCGTCGATGAAGATGATCGCCGGAGCGTTCGCCTTGGCCTGCTCGAACAGGTCGCGGACCCGGGAGGCGCCGACGCCGACGAACATCTCGACGAAGTCGGAACCGGAGATGGAGTAGAACGGCACCCCGGCCTCACCGGCGACGGCCCTGGCGAGCAGGGTCTTGCCGGTTCCGGGCGGGCCGTAGAGCAGGACGCCCTTGGGGATCTTGGCGCCGATCGCCTGGAACTTCGCCGGGGCCTGTAGGAACTCCTTGATCTCCTGGAGCTCCTCGATGGCCTCGTCGGCACCCGCGACGTCGGCGAAAGTGGTCTTCGGGGTGTCCTTGGTGATGAGTTTGGCCTTCGACTTACCGAAGTTCATCACCCGGGAGCCGCCGCCCTGCATCTGATTCATGATGAACAGGAAGATCAGCACGATGATGACGATCGGCAGGAAGCTCACCAGGAGCCCGAGAAGGAAGTTCTCCTTGGGAACGTCGACGTTGTATCCGCCGGGCAGCTTGTTGGCCGCCTTGGCCGCCTGGAGTTTGTCGGCGAGCTGCACGCCCTGACCCGTCACCCACGAGGAGTAGTAGAGCTTCTTGTCGGTCAGAGTGACCTCGATGCGCTGATCCTTGTCGATGATCTTTGCATTGGAGACCTTGCCCTCGTCGATCCAGCTGACGATCTGGGAGGTGTCTCGCCTCTCGAAGTTGCCCTCACCGCCCCACATGGTGGTGACGAGAAGGAGCAGAACGACGATGCCCAGGATCCACAGCAGTGGCCCACGTGTAAATCGCTTGAGATCCATCCGATGCGGAACCCCGGCGGGCCCGTCCCTTCCTGACCAGAGCCTGGCAACCCCGGGCGAACCCGGGGTTCGCGGTATCCCTAACCGCTCCAACTGACTACCCAGAGACGGCGAGAGGCCACCTCTTCGGTTGTCCGAAGGTACACCGGCGTGGCGCACGGGGTCACCGCGCGGACAGACCGGCTTTGCCCTACCAACGTACGTCAGGTAGGTCCGTGTTCCCCGCCGCTATGGGCAATGTCGCGTTTGTGAATGACACACTTCGCGCAGGGCGTACTTTTCAGCCCGCTCCGTATACGTGGGGGGCGAGAGTCCCGATGAAGGGAAGGTTGCGGTAGCGCTCGGCGTAGTCGAGGCCGTAACCGATCACGAACTCGTTGGGGATGTCGAAGCCGACGTACTTCACGTCGATCGGCACCTTGATCGCGTCCGGCTTGCGCAGCGCGGCGCAGATCTCCACCGAGGCGGGGCTGCGCGACTTCAGGTTGTGGACCAGCCACGACAGGGTCAGGCCCGAGTCGATGATGTCCTCGACGACCAGCACGTGGCGTCCGGCGATGTCGGTGTCGAGGTCCTTGAGAACGCGCACGACGCCCGACGACCTGGTGCCCGCCCCGTAGGACGAGACGGCCATCCAGTCCATCTGCACGGGCAGGTGGAGGGCTCTCGCCAGGTCCGCCATCACCATGACCGCGCCCTTGAGCACGCCCACGATCAGCAGGTCCTTGCCCGCGTAGTCCTCGTCGATCCGGCTCGCGAGCTCCTTGATCTTGGCTTGGAGCTCATCCTCGGGAATGAGGACCTTCGAGAGGTCCCGGCCCATGTCGGCTGCGTCCACCTGGGATTTTCCTTACGAAACGGGGCTGGCTGGCTGTCTGGCGAGTATCAGGGTGCCATACCGACGAACCGCACCCACCCCCCCGGGCACCTCTACGCGCCGCTGCCCCCGCCACGCCGTGACCAGACGGTCGACCTGGAGGACGTGCGAGGCCGCGAGCGTGCCCGGCGGCGCCCCCGCGTCGATCGCCGCCCTCCGCAACACCCGCCGCCGCACGGCGGCGGGAAGATCCTCCAGGTCCCGTACGGCCACCGTCACCGTCGTGATATCGCTAAGAGCGCAATCCCTGACGGCGACGCGGGTGTAGACCTCCCCGGCCCAGGCGTCGAGCGCGTCGGCGTCGTCGCGGCACAGGGACGCGGTCCTGGCGAGCGCCTCGGCGACACCGGGGCCGAGCTCGCCCTCCAGGGCGGGCAGCAGCCGCTCTCGGACCCGGACCCGGGTGTACCTCGGGTCGAGATTGTGCGGGTCGTCCCACGGGACCAGGCCGAGCGCCGCGCAGGCCGCCACGGTCGTCGCGCGGCCGAGTTCGAGCAGCGGCCGCCGGTAGATCCCGGCCCGCGCGGGCATCCCGGCCAGCGACCGGGTGCCGCTCCCCCTGGCCAGCCCGAGCAGCACGGTCTCCGCCTGGTCGTCCCTGGTGTGCCCGAGCAGCACGGCCGCCGCCCCGAGGCGCTCCGCCGCCTCGGACAGGGCCGCGTACCTGGCCTGCCTGGCCGCCGCCTCAGGCCCGCCCGAGACGCCGACGGAGACGGGCAGCGCCTCGGCGAGGTCGAGCCCCAGTCCGGTCGCGAGTCGCACGACGTCACCCGCGCGGTCGCCGGAACCCTCCTGCAGGCCGTGGTCGACGCTGAGCAGGCCGGCGCGGAGCCCGGCGCGGGGCGCCGTGAAGCCCAGCGCGGCGGCCAGGGCCAGGGAGTCGGCGCCGCCGCTGCACGCGGCCAGCACGAGAGCGCCCGGCTCCAGGTCGCCCAGCGCGAGGCGTACGGCGCGTCGGACATCGGCGACGGCGGGATGCGGACCCATGCCCGCCATTGTCCGGCCTCGAACGGGACGGCGGCGCGACCGCCTCGGCGGGACCGGCCGGAACGGCAGGGGCGGGGCCGGAACGGCGGGGGCGGCCAGGGCGGGGGCGGCCCGGCCGATCGGGCCGCCCTGCCCGGTCAGCCGGTGGTGCCGCTGGGGATGGCCGGGGTGCCGGTCACCCTGGCGATCCAGCGCGCGGGCTTGGCGATCTCATCCTGGGTGGGGAGCGTCTCCGGCGAGGTCCAGACCTTGTTGAAGCCGTCGATGCCCACCTGCCCCACGACCGTGCGGACGAAGGCCGAGCCCTCGGCGTACTGCTTCATCTTGAGGTCGAGACCGAGCAGCCTGCGGATCGTGCGGTCGAGACGGGAACCGCCCTCGCGGCGGTGGTGGAACTTGGCGCGGATGTCGGCGACCGAGGGGACCACCGAGGGGCCGACCGCGTCCATGACGTAGTCGCCGTGCCCCTCGACCAGGGTCATCACCGCGGTGAGCCGGTCGAGGATCACCTTCTGCTCGGGCGTCTGGATCGCGTCGATCAGGTTGCCCTCACCGCCCCTGACGACGTCGGTGAACGTGCCGGCGGCCGAGCGGAGCCGCTCGAGCAGCGCGGGCAGGTCGATGTCGGAGGCGAGCAGGAAGTCGGTCGTCTGCGAGCTGACGTACTCGCGCAGCCAGGGGACGCCGGTGAACTGCACGCGGTGGGTCTCCTCGTGCAGGCAGACCCAGAGGCGGAAGTCACGCGGGTTGACGTTGAGCTCCTGCTCGGTGTTGACGATGTTGGGCGCGACCAGGGTGAGGCGTCCCGTGGGCGCCTGGCCGGTCGGGTCGGGCGGCAGGAACAGCTCGTACTGCCCCAGGACGCGGGAGGCGAGGAAGGCCAGCACCGCG
Source organism: Streptosporangium sp. NBC_01469 (assembly GCF_036227305.1). Classification (NCBI taxonomy): domain Bacteria; kingdom Bacillati; phylum Actinomycetota; class Actinomycetes; order Streptosporangiales; family Streptosporangiaceae; genus Streptosporangium; species Streptosporangium sp. NBC_01469. The sequence goes on from NZ_CP109465.1 coordinate 1,284,680, forward strand.
CCCACCTCGACCCCGGTGACGCGCGAGCCCACGGCGCTCACGATCGCCGGCGTCTGGCTCCCCCGGGCGGCCATCCGCTCGGTGAGCGGCTCCAGCACCACCCGGAACCCGTCGACGTTGGCCTTGATCCAGCCGGGCCTGTCGACGATGGTCGCGGGTTGCGGCGCGGTCTCGGTGTCGATTCGGGTGAACTCGCGGACGTGCCCCTCGGCCTCGCGCGAGAGCCGCCGCAAATCGGTGACGGCCTGCCGGGCCTCCTCTCGGCTCACTTGCGGCCCGGGGCGCACCAGGCGCGTTCCGGTCGCTACGGCAAGATCCCAATCGATCACCTGCATACCGTCCACCGTACGTGCTCTCCCCCCGAGTCGCGCACCCGGAACCCGTGATCAGCCGATGGCGACCGCGGCGGCGAGCCTGTCGAGGGCCGCCTCCGCCTTGCCCCAGCCCGGCGGGACCTTGTCCGCCATGAAGGCGAAGGTCACCAGGCGTCCGCCCCGCGTGGTGGTCATGCCCGCCAGGGTGTTGACCCCGTCAAGGGTGCCCGTCTTGGCGCGGATCAGCCCGTAGGCGGAGTGGAGCTTGTCGAACCTGTGCCCGAGGGTGCCGCTGAAGCCGGCGACCGGCATGCCGCTGGCGATCTGGTGCAGGGCGGGGTTCGCCGGGGAGGCCGCCACCGCGACCAGGCGGGCGAGCGCCTCGGGGGCGATGCGGTTCTTCGGCGACAGCCCGCTGCCGTCGAACACCCGCACGCCCTTCGCCGCGCCGAGCCTGGTCAGCACCTTGCCGACGGCCGCGGCGCCGCCGTCGAAGGAGGCCGGCTCCCCCTCCTTGATCGCCACGTGCCTGGCCAGCGCCTCCGACAGGTCGTTGTCGCTGAGCGTGAGGGCCCGCTCGACCAGGGCGTAGACCGGCGCGGAGTCGACCCGGGCGATCTCCTGCGCACCGGCCGGGGCCTTGGACCGCCTGGCGGACCTGACGACCGTGATCCCGTACTTCGACAGCAGCGACACGAACGCGCCGTGCGCCGCGCGGGAGGGGTCGGGGACCCGCTGGTCACTGCCCCGCGAGCTCCTGCCCTCGTCGATCATGAGCGCCGTGACAGGGGCGACGCTGCCCTCGGGTACGTAGCCGGGCTTCCACGTCGCGGCGGTGCGCGGCCCCGTGTAGAGGGAGTCGTCGTAGGCCACCGTCACCTTGGACACCCCGGCCTCCTTGAGCGCCCTGGCGGTGCGCGAGGCGAGGCCGGCGAGGGAGGCGGGCCGGGGGTAGACCGGGCTCGCCGCCGTCCTGGGGCTCGCCAGGGTGGGGTCGCCGCCCCCGACGAGGATGATCGAGCCTGGCGAGGAGCCCCGCACCACGCGGGTGCTCAGCCTCGCGTCGGGTCCCAGCGAGGCCATCGAGGCGACCGCGGTGACGACCTTGGTGGTGGAGGCGGGGGTGATGCCCATGGCCGCGCCGCTGCCGAACAGCAGGGCGCCCGTCTCCGCGTCGAGGACCGCGGCCCCGACACTCTCCCCCAGGGCGGGGTCACCCAACGCCTCGGTCAACCGCTGCGCCAAAGTACCCTTGGCGGGAAGAGGGCCGTTCCCCCCCGCTGCCAGCACCGGACCCGCGGTGATGACCGGGACGGGGGGCGGCTCGGCCGACGCGACGATCGTCTCGGGCTCACTCTCGACCAGCACACCGCTGGTGAGCAGGTGTGCCCCGGCCGCGACGACGAAAATCTGCAGCAGGACGAGAGTGACCAATGCCACCCACCGCTCACGCCGCATTATCGTCGCCGTCCTCTCATCATCGGTATCCAAAAGGCATAAAACGCCTACGAGACATTAACGCCCAACCGGGGGTGCCCGGGGGCCTGAGTGGAGGAAACGCGGTGGAGTTCGACGTTCTCGTTGAGATTCCCAAGGGGCAACGGAACAAGTACGAGGTGGACCACGAGTCAGGCCGCATCAGGCTCGACCGCATGCTCTTCACCTCCACGCAGTACCCCGCCGACTACGGCTTCATCGAAGACACGCTCGGCGAGGACGGTGATCCACTCGACGCCCTGGTGCTGCTCCAGGAGCCGACCTTCCCCGGCTGCCTGATCAAGTGCCGGGCAGTCGGCATGTTCCGCATGACCGACGAGAAGGGCGGCGACGACAAGGTCCTGTGTGTCCCCGCCACCGATCCCCGGATGGAACACATTCGCGACATCCACCACGTTCCCGAGTTCGACCGCCTGGAGATCCAGCACTTCTTCGAGGTCTACAAGGATCTGGAGCCCGGCAAGTCGGTCGAGGGTGCCAACTGGGTCGGCAGGGTGGAGGCCGAAGAGGAGATCGTCCGCTCCATCAAGCGCGCCAAGGACGAGGTTCACGGAAAGCACTGATTCGTGACCGGATCATTACCCGGTCCTCAGCCGGTCGCCCTTTGGCCGGTCGCTCTTCGGTCGATCGCCCTCTGGCCGGTCGTCACGCGGGACGGGTCGCGCCGATGAGGTCGCTGCGCCACATCGGCGCGACCCTGACCACGTCCCCCGTCTGCGGGGCGTGCACCATCAGCCCCCGGCCGATGTAGATCCCCACGTGGTGGATGTCGCCGGGGTTCTGGGTGATCTGCCCGTAGAAGAGCAGGTCACCCCGCTGAAGCTCGCTGAGCCGCACGTGCGGGCCCGCGGTCCACTGGGTGCCGGTCCAGTGGTCCATGGCGATCCCGACCCGCTCCCAGGCCCGCATGGTCAGCCCCGAGCAGTCGTAGGCGGCCGGCCCGGCGGCCGCCCACACGTACGGCTTGTCGAGCTGGGTGAGCGCCCAGTCTGCGGCGATGTCGCCCCTGGCCGAGCCGGCCGTCACGTTGAGCGCCCAGCGCGACGCGGGCTCCCCCGAGGCCACCGCCGTCCGCGCCGCCTCGCGGCGCATCGCGGCGGCCTGGTATCGGGCGCGTTCGGCGTTCTCCCTGGCGATCCTGGCCTGCTCCAGGGCCTCCTCGCGCTTTCTGGCGAGCAGATCGGCGGCACCGCGCGCCTCGTCGGCCAGCTTCTCCAGCCTCGCCTGCTCCTCCTTGATCCGCCGAGTCTCGTCGACCTGCTCGGCGACCGCCTCCTCTGCGGCGAGCTTCGCCTCCTCGGCCCTCGCCTGGGCCTCCCGCTGTCCGGCGTAGGCGTCGTCCGCCTGCGCCTGCAGGATGGCGAAGACCTCCTGGGCCTCCCGCAGCTGCTTGAGCGTCTCCGCCTGCCCCCCGCCCATGTGGGCCAGAATGCTGGCCCGGCGCAGGTAGCCGTCGTCCGTGGGACCGCCGCTGTCGGCCATCATGGCCATCATGGGCTGGGCGATGTCCAGTCCGCCGTAGTTCTGGGTGGTGATCGCGGCCACCGCCTGCCGGGCCTCCCCGACCTCGGAACCCGCCACCTCGGCCCGCTCGGCCGCCTGCTCGGCGAGCTCCTTGGCGCGAGCCGTCTTGACCAGCTCCCCGTTGTACGACTCGACGAGCCGCTCCGCCTGGGCGACCAGCCCCTCCAGCCTGGCCTGCGCCTCGGCGACCTGCACCGTCGTCGCACCGAGCCTCTCACCGCGCTCGCGGGCCAGGGCCCGCGCGTCGGCGACCTCACCTGCCGACGGACCCGACACACCGCCCGGTACGGCGTCGTCGGCCGGTCCCGGCCGGCCGGGAACAGCGCCGGCGGGGAGCCCCGGCCCGGCGATCAGGCAACAGGCGAGGCCCGCCACCGCGGCGGCATGACGGCGCCGTCTGACTGAATGCATGCGTCTCCCCCCGGAGTCCCCCTTGGATACCGCGTGTCGCGGTCTCACCGCGCAGCGCGGTGCGTCGCCGCGTGCCAGGCGGCGGCCTACCTCAGCATTCCCGCTCGTCACTCTCCGCACACATGTCACTCACGCCCCGTAGTCACCGTCCGCCACAATACTCCCGCCGACGGGGGTCCCGATCCCAGAACCTCCACGACCGGCCCCCGATACGGCGCGCGACGGCTTTCTCCCCGGCGGACGGCGGCGGGTTTCTTCTCGGGCAGCGGTACGGCCCGGACATCCGGACGACCCGCCTGGCAGAGGCCGGGGCCGAGAGCCGAGCAGGCCGGGCGGGGCGGGCGGAGCGGGCGGAGCGGGGTAGGGCGGGCAAGCCGGGGCCGGGGTCGGCCGGGGCGGGCCGGACAGGCCGGGCAGGGTAGGGCGGGCGAGCCGGACAGGGCGGGCCGGGCGAGGCGGCCGGACAGGGGCCGGGGCCGGGCGGGGCCGAGAGCCGGGCGGGCGGGGAAACAGAGGGAGGCGGGGGCAGGCCGGTCAGAGGTCGGACCGGTCAGACCGATGTGGCGGGCGGCCTGGAGAGGGCGGGAGACTCCGGTCACGAGGGCGGCGAGGGCGGCGCGGCGAGGTTCGCGGCGGAGTTCGCAGCGGTGGAAGCCGACGGGAAACCTCCCGGAGACCGCCCCTGACCCGGACCGTCCGAAGACCGCCCCCGGCCCCTGCCGTTCAGGGCCTGTCCGTGCCCCCGCCGTCCGGAGTCTGTCCGTGACCCGCGCTGTCCGGGGTCCGCCCATGGCCCGCACCGTCCGAGGCCTGTCCATGGCCCGCACCATTCGAGGTCCGTCCGCGATCCGCGCTGTTCGGGATCCGTTCCGGGCCCGCCTCGCCCTGGGTCCGCCTCGGACCGGTGGAGGCCGGTCGAGAATCGTCAGGGACCTGTCTTGGGCCGGACCTCGGGTGGCCGGGGTCGGCACGCGGGCGTCGCGGATCCGCGTACGGCGGCCGGGGGTTCGCCCGCGGAGGCCTCGGATCGGCCCGCGGGGGCCGAGGGGCCGCGCGCGGGGGCCGGTGTTCTCCTCTCGGGCCCGTCGCGTCTCTCGGGGGCCTCGGATTCGCCCGGGGAGGTGCCGGGTCCGCCTGCGGGGAGCCCGGGGTCACCCGCGGGGGCACGGGATTCGCCGGTCGATGGGTGGTCCGGCAGCGGCGGGAGGAGTGTCCGTGGTGGTCGCGGGACGGGTGCCTGTCCGGCGTACCGATCCCGGGGGATCCCGGCGGCACAGGTGACACGGGTGACACGGGTGGGCGGGGTGGGGCCGGGTCCTCCGCCGGAGCGGCCGGACGGTCGGACGGCCCGTCACCGGCCGGACCGGCCGGTCCTTCGCCGGACGGCTCGTCACCCGGCCGCCGAGGCGGGACCTCCGCCTCGGGGCCGATCGGGCCCGGCACCCCCGGCCGGTCGCTCCCGAAGTCGGGTCCGGTGGCGCTGACCGGCTCCGTCGCCCCGAGCGAACCGATCCGCCCGACGGCCACCCCCTCCCCGACGGGCTCCGGCGTCACGGGCGCGTCCTCCCTCCGGGGCTCCCCGGGTCTCGGTGCGTCCGAAGGCTTCGCCGCCGCCGGGAACGTGCCCGAGGCGACGCCGGAACCCGCGCCTCCCGGCTCGGCCACCGTCTGGGCGAGGACCAGGGCGAGCGCCGTCGCCGCGGCGACCGCGGCCACCGCACCGGCCAGCGCGTAGGGCCTGCGACGGCTCCCGCGAACCCTGCCGACGGGGAACCCGGCATCGTCGAGGGGGCCGGCCCGGTGGGCGACGTCGCGCCGGTAGGGGACCCGCTCGGGGTCGGTGAAGTGGCTCATCACCCACGCGCGCAGCGTGGGCGGCAGCGCGACCAGGGGGAGCAGGTCGAAGACCTTGGCCGCGGAGACCTGCCTGACCCGGTGCGGGGCGCAGGTGTCGCAGCGGTTCACGTGGCGGATGACCCGCTCGCGCGCCTCCGGCGTGAGCTCGCCGTTGAAGCCGGCCAACATGCGGGCCCGGCTCGCGCAGTCGTAGGGCCCCTTGCGGATGAGGACCTCCGCGGTGACGACGTCGCGCAGGCGCTCCCTCGCCGACTCGTACAGCGCGCCGGCGACCTTGGGGGTGACGCCCAGGACCGCAGCGAGGTCGATGGGCCCGAAGCCGTGCCGGCAGCTCAGGTCGAGGACCTCCCGGTCGTCGGGCGACAGGCTCCGGGTGGCGTTCCACGCCATCACCCGCAGGTCCGCGTCGTCTCCGGCGGTGACCACCGGGACGGGGGCCCGCGGGTCGGGCTCCTCGGCGAGATCGCGCCGTACGCACTCCCCCCGAGCGAGTGCGTACAGCCACGCCTCCAGCCGACGGGAGTCGGTGAGCGCGTGAACATGGGCCTCGGCGGCGACGAAGGTGTCGAGGAGCGCCGACTCCGCGGCGTCGGAGGTGGTGAGCATTGAACAGCAGTATCGGTAGACGCTTTCCGCGTATGAGTCGTAGAGATCGGCGAGGGCTCCGGGACTCCTCGCGCACAGCGCTGCGACCAGGACACTGTCAGTCATGTAATCGAAGTTAAACGCTGGGTAACCACAAATACAGCAGTTCACGGGCGGTGACTTCGACTGTCTTTACCGTGTCAATGAGTCGAGTAAAAACTCGACGCCAATAGCAATAATAAATATTGATGAATGACTATTTAACTGAATTAATCGTGCATATCGGTGCGCCGAGAGGTCTCCCGGTCGCGGGCGCCCGACCGTGAGCGGACGGTCGCGAGCGGACGGTCGCGAGCGTCAAGACCACGGACGAACGGTCGCGAGCATCCGGCGGGCGCGGAAGGATGACCGTGGGGACGGTCACAAACGAAACGGACGGTCGCGAGCATCCGGCGGGCGCGAAGGGACGACCACCGGCAGACGGTCACGAACGTCCGGCGATCACAAACGACGGGCGCGAACGTCCGACGGGCGCGAACGTCCGACGGGCGCGAACGTCCGACGGGCGCGAACGTCCGACGGGCGCGAACGTCCGACGGGCGCGAACGTCCGACGGGCGCGAACGTCCGACGGGCGCGAACGTCCGACGGTCACGAACGTCCGGCGGGCGCGAAGGGACGATCAGGGGCGGTCGGCTCCCGCGAGGGGTGCCTGCCTGCCCCGGTCCTTGGCGAACGGGGGCATCTTCGGCTTGACCGTGTTCAGGGGCAGGGAACCGCCGAGGGCGAGCTGCTCGAAGGGGCGGCTGCTCGATCCCCAGGTGCGCGCGGTCACCTCGGCGGAGGCGATGTCGCCGGTGTTCTGGACGCTCTTGATCTGCAGGATGAACCGGCGCTTCTGGCCCGCCTGGACGTTGTCCACGAACGTGCTCCCGCCACCGAGCAGCTTGCCCCGCTTGTCGCGCAGGAGCGCGGTGACGGCCAGGCTGCGGGCCGGTATCACGTACGGGGTGCCGACGTAGCCGGTGACGAGATAGTCGCCGTCGGCCGTGCGGTCGGTCAGCACCTCGCGGACCGGGAAGGGCTGGAAGGCCGAGACGATCCGGCCCGCCTGGTGCCAGCGCGCCGGGCGGTACGCGATGCTCACGGCGGCGGGCTTGTCCTGGGTCACCACCTGGCCGGTGAAGGGCAGCGTCCCGGCGGGGGGCACGGCGTCCAGCGGCTGTTCCAGCCGGACGACCTCCTTGCCCTCGGAGTTCTTGGCCACCACTGTGGCCACGACGTGCTCGCCGAAGTGCCACGGGTTGGTGTTGGCCAGCACTCCAGCCCAATTCACCACGTACCCGTCATCGCCCTTGACGATGGAAGAGGCCTGCTCTCTGACCGCGATCGGCTGGAGCGCGGCGGCCTGCTTCGTCTCCTCGTCGTCGTCAGTGCATCCGGCGCATCCGACAAGGAGGAGGAGGGCGAGGGCGCCGACGATTCGGGTGCTGTGCGTCACCTAGCCGTGATAACCGGTGACGACCTCCCGCCCACCTGGACACGCCGGAAACGGCCCGAGTCTTTACCTCTGCCGGACCACCCTGGCCTCATCCCACACCGGTTCGGATGATTCGTAGACCTTTCCATCGGTCCCGAAGACCAGATACCGGTCGAAGTCATCGGCGAACCAGCGGTCGTGGGTGACGGCGACCACGGTCCCGTCGAAGGCGTCCAGCCCCTCCTGGAGAGCCTCGGCACTGGCCAGGTCGAGGTTGTCGGTCGGCTCGTCCAGCAGCAACAGGGTGGTGCCCGACAGTTCGAGCAGCAGGATCTGCAGCCTGGCCTGCTGGCCGCCGGACAGCGTCTCGAAGCGCTGCTCGGCGATGGTCCCGGCCAGCTCGTAGCGGGACAACACCTTCATCGCCTCGTTCTTGAGCCGGGCGTGCTCGGTCATGACGATCTCGCAGGGCGTCCGGCCGATGAGCTCGGGGCGGGCGTGCGTCTGGGCGAAGTGGCCGGGGACGACCCGGGCACCGAGCCTGGCCACGCCGGTGTGCCGGACCTCCTCCCCGGCGACCAGACGCAGGAAGTGCGACTTGCCCGAGCCGTTGGAACCCAGCACCGCGACCCGCTCGCCGTACCAGATCTCCAGGTCGAACGGCTTCATCAGGCCGGTGAGCTCCAGCTTCTCGCAGATGACCGCCCGCTTGGCGGTCCGGCCGCCCTTGAGCCGCATGCTGATGAACTGCTCCTTGGGCGCCGCCTCGGGCGGCCCGGCCTCCTCGAACCTGCGCAGCCGGGTCTGGGCCGAGTGGTAAGCGGCGGCCATGGTGTCCATGTACTTGGCCTTCTGCTTCAGCATGAGGACCAGACGCTTGATCTTGGCGTGCTCCTCGTCCCAGCGCTTCTTCAGCTCGTCGAGGCGCTCGTTGCGCTCCCTGCGCGCCTGGGCGTACGAGCGGAAGCCCCCGCCGTGGACCCAGATGTTGCCGGACTCGACGGTGATGATCCGGTCGGCCGCGTTGGCCAGGAGCTCCCTGTCGTGGCTGACCAGCAGCACCGTCTTGGCCGTCTCGCGCAGCGCCCGCTCCAGCCAGAGCTTGCCCGGCACGTCCAGGTAGTTGTCCGGCTCGTCGAGCAGCAGCGTCTGGTCGGGCCCCCGCAGCAGCGCCTCCAGCACCAGCCGCTTCTGCTCACCACCCGACAGCGTGTTGACCTCGCGGTACTTGCAGTCGTCGTACGGCATGCCGAGGGCGGCCATGGCGCAGGTGTCCCAGAGCACCTCGATGTCGTAGCCACCCGCGTCGGTGTAGTCGGTGATGGCCTGCGCGTAGCGCATCTGCGCCTTCTCGTCCTCGCGCTCCATCATCACGAGCTCGGCGGCGTCGAGGTGCTCGGCCGCCTGCCGAACGCGCTGCGGGGCGACGCTGACCAGCAGGTCGTGCACGGACCTGCCGTCGCGGATGCTGCCGATGAACTGCCGCATGATGCCCAGGCCGCCGGAGCTGGCGACGCTCCCGTCGACCGGCTGCAGGTCACCCGCGATCAGCCGCATCAACGTCGTCTTGCCCGCCCCGTTGGGCCCGACGAGTGCCGCCTTGACCCCCTCGCCGACCCGGAAGGACACGTCGTCCAGCAACGGCCGCCCGTCCGGCAGAACGTATGTCAGATGACCAACCTCAACGTGCGCCACCGCGATTCCCCTCCAAAGGTCCTCGCGCAGGTTACCTGCGAACCGGTATTCCGGACATTTCGATTTCCGCCGTCCCGGCGCCGTCCGCTCGCACGGGGCCGGACCTCACAGCCGGTGGGGCGCTGAGAACTCCCGGCAGGCCCGCGGTCGACTCAGCCTCTGGCGCCGCAATCGGCTTCGGTGACCGAACGAGATCAGGCCTCTCCCACGCCCTGGAGCAGGTCGGCCTTCACCACGCCTTCGACCGCGTGACAGATGAATCTCGTCGATCATCATCGGACGCGCCCCATCGGCGATGAAGACAGCGGAATCGGCCTGCGCCGCCGATCTCAACGAGCCGTCATCCAGGGTGAGATACGTCCCCTCTCTTCCCCCATTGAGCTGCCGAAGCAGGGTGGTCTTGCCCGACTGCCTCGGTCCGTTGACGATCACTATCCTGAAGGCGTCGAGGAACTCCTCGGCATGACCGGTTACACGACGTGAGACCAGCTCGGGCACTGCGGCTCCCATCTGCGGCGGTTGAGCCCCGCATAAATCCAAACCGACATTTGGCGGCGCTTAAAACCGACAGATCGCACACCAGTCACCGACATTTGGCGGGATTAAAAACCAGCAGACTACGGACCCGTAACCGACATCCGAGTAGACACCCCGGTCGGCGGCCAGCAGGAAGCGAGGACCGGGCGGACCTTCCGTCGTGGGCCGTACCGGAACCGAACCACGCAACCCGGCCGCGACGGCAACACTCATCGCCACGACGGCCAGAGCAGCCAGCAGCGGAGCCATGCGAAGAGATCCGCGAAGGCGACGAAGGACCTTCGGCCGCACAGCCTGGTCGGCGGGGCGCAGGGTCTCGGCGCCCACCAGTCCCGCGCCAGCGGTAAAGGCGTCGCGGAGCCGGTCTTCGATCTGCGAAGTCTCGGCTCTCCTCCAGTTTCGCAGCGAGCGTCTTGAGAGCTCGGGACGTGGTCGACTTCACCGTTCCACGGCTGACACGCATGACCTCGGCGATGTCCCCCTCCGACAGGTCGAGGTAGTAGCGCGGCACCACCGCCTCACGCTGACGGCGTGGCAGAGCGCGAACGGCCAGAAACACCTCGCGACGGGTCTCCCCCAGCAGGACCTCCGCCTCCGCGGACCAGAACGGCGCTTTCCGTTTTCACTCACCGGCATCCCGACTTCCGCCGGGTACGGCGCGGCTCAGTGTCCCGGCAGGAGAGTGAACGCCGGGACATGGGCCGGACACGCACCACCGAGAAGTCTCGCGTGTCGAGTGTGAGCACCTCTGTGACATGCAGGCGTTCCGCAACGACGACCACGGAAGCATCCGCAGCACCCAGAGGAAGATTCGGATACCGCTCCACGAGCGCCGCGACGCGTGCCAGGTCAGTCCGGGTCAGACCAATCTGAGCAAACCGTTCAGACATTGCGCCCTCTTCCGTTCCAGCCGTAACGGCGCCACCCCTCCCAGATCCTTGAGCCGCTACGCCCGTCTATGGGTTACGCGGTGCCGTCCGGTGCTGGTCTTCGAGAAGCGGACGTACGCCTCAATGCCGCCTACGGATACCAGTGCTAATCCCGATGTTCTACCTACTTATCCCTAGTAGTACTTCTCACCCCCACCGGCTGGGGCCGTTCTTGAGTTAGCTCGGGAGCGGTTGACGAGATCCCGTCCGATCGGCTTGATCGGGCGGGATCGGGATCTCGCTGTTTTCCGGGTTGACGTGATCGCTTGGCGGGCTCTCGGGAACGCGTCGGGTGGCTGCGGAGACGGTGCCGACGGTGATCGATGGCTGCGGACGCGCGAGAGTCCGGCCGTGGGGCGTGCTGGATCTTACGGTCGGGATCTGGCGGGATCACTGCAGCTGTAGGGCTATGAAGGTCCAGTGGACGTCCTGGCGGCCGAGGGGGTCTTTGCGTTCGCTGCGATGGAGGGCGTGGAGTCCGGTGGCGGCGGCCAGGTGGATCGTCTCGTCTGCCGACACCTCGAACATGCGTCGTCCTGTGGGGACTGGTCCGTGCCGCAGTGACAGGATGATTCGTCCGTGCGGTACCAGCAGGCCGGTGAGGTGCTTCATCGCCTCCGACCGTTCCTGTTCGTCCAGGTGCATCCAGACTGCGGTGAGCAGGATCAGGTCGTACCGCTCAGGACGTCGGCGCAGGGTGGTCAACTCGGGCAGATGGTCGTCGACCCATTCAATGCCGGTCGCCGGGTGAAGTCGCTGTCCATGGGCGCGGAGTTCGGCGGTGGGCTCGACCGCGACCACCGTGTGTCCCAGCCGGGACAGGGCGGCGGCGTCGCGTCCTGTTCCCGCGCCGAGGTCCAGGACCCGGCTGGGCTGTGCGGGGAACAGGTGCAGCACTTCGCGGTGAACCTCGGCGAAGGTGACGCTCTCGTACTGGTCTGCGAGGAGATCGGATACCTCGCCGTATCCGGCTGTTCCCGCGATCCCGCGAGGTTCGGTGAGCAGAGCGGGTAGTTCGCGCATGTCGTCGAAGACCACTGTGTCCGGGCCTTCCAGCCAGTGTGCCGGCCTGAGACCGCCGCAGTAGCCGAAGACGCGCATGCCGGCGGCGCGAGCCGCCTGGACGCCGTACCGGCTGTCCTCGACCACCACGCAGGCCGCGGGGTCGGCGCCCATCCGCTCCGCGGCATGCAGGAACAGGTCGGGGGCCGGCTTGCCGTGCGTGACTTCGGTGGCGCTGAAGATACGGCCTTCGAACCGCTGGTAAAGACCGGTGCGGCCGAGGGTGTGGCGCATCTTGTCATGGCTGCCGCCGGAGGCCACACAGGTACGCAAGGTGATCGCATCCAGGGCCTCGACGATGCCGTCGACCGGGGTGAGCTCGGCGTCAACGGCCTCCCGGTGCAGCCGGTGGAACCGCTCGGCCGCCTCCACCGTCAGCAGGCGGCCGAGGTGGGCCTCGATCTCCTCGTCAATGGACTTGCTGGATCGGCCCACGAACCGTTCGGTCACCTCGGCCTCGGTCAGCGGCCAGCCGAGATCGGTCAGCACGGCGGAGTGCACCCGCACGGCGATGTGCTCACTGTCGACCAGCACACCATCGCAGTCGAAAATAACAAGCTCAATCGGGTTGATCACCCGATAAGCATAGAGATAACCGTTACATGCTTGATCGCCCCTTTCTGGCGATTTAAGGTCGCAGGCCTGGGCTTGATCGCGGTTGGGCAACAGGGGTCCCCATGAGAACGGCCGTCTGTGCATGATCCAGTTCGACCAAGAACGAATCATCGGCAAACGGCCGTGAGGATCATTGTGCACCGTGCGTCGGCTCGCCGTGAAGCGGCGGCACCTGAGGAGCTGCGAACCTTCCGCGCCGAGGTGTACTCGGTGTTCGGGAACTGGGCGGATGCGCTGTTTGAGTTGGTGGACGCGCTGGCGGGGACGGCTCGGCCGATCCGCAGTGTGGCGGAGTTGATGTTCCCCGGCCTGCCGCCGCGGCTGGGGCAGCCTGTACCAGGCGCTGGAGGATGGTGAGGTCGTGGTCGAGCAGGCGCGCGACGTGCTGGCCCGCTACGTGCGGCCGGTCGGCGGCGTGCTGATGTTCGCCATCGACTCCCGCGGAGGGCGTTAAAGATCACAGCTAGCACATGGGCTGCCCGACCTCTACGCTGCCGCAACGATAGTCGCAGGTCAACGCCCAGGAGAAGAACGACGACCTCGCAGGGACAAGGGGGTCATGGCTTGCACGTGGGCTGACCAACCTCAATGTGCGCCACCGCGATTCCCCTCCAAAGGTCCTCGCGCAGGGTACCCGCCGGTTTCGCCTATGGCGCCCGGATTTTCCGCTGGTACGGCACGGCATCGCGATCGGTGTCACCGCATGGCAGCCGATCTCACTTCCAAAACAGGAGCGCTTCGAAGTCGATCGACTACACAAGGTGACAGACATGCCATAAATGCATAGTACTATTCATCTATGAGGGAAACTCCGCCGTTGCTACTTCCCCTGTTCCGGTCCAATGCCGTCGGTGAGCTGCTCGCCTGGCTGTACCTTCACCCGGAGAAGGAGTACTCGACGACCGATCTGGCCAGGCAGGCAGGCGTATCCCAGCCGACCGTGAGCCGTGAGATGGACCGGTTCGCCGCCGCCGGACTGACCAAGGAGAGACGGCACGGCAACCTCCGTCTCATCCGCGCCGACACCGATACGATCGTCGCCAAGCCGCTCACCGACCTGCTGGCGGTGACCTTCGGCCCGGCAGCCATCCTGCCATCTCTCCTCCAGTCGATCCCTGGCGTCAACGAGGCGTACATCTACGGCTCCTGGGCCGCCCGGCACGCGAACCAGACCGGGCCACCCCCGCGTGACATCGACGTCCTCGTGGTGGGCTCTCCGGACGAGGACGAACTGTACGACGCGGCACGGTCGGCGGAACGCGTCCTCGGCCGAGAAGTGAACATCAGCCGGATCTCGCCGACGTCGTGGAATTCCGACCAGGGCGACCCGTTCGTGATGTCCCTGCGGAGCAAGCCCCTTCACCCCCTGATTCAGAACCGGAGAACATCGTGAGATGGATGCAAGGACGTGATCAGATCGACACGATGCTGACCGCCGGCCAGTTGGAACGGGTGCCGCCGAGCCGAGATCACGCCGATACCATGCTCACCCAGGCCGAGCGGCACATCGCTCTCGCCCGTAGCGGTGTTGGGACGGATCCCACAGGGGCCTACCAACTCGTCTACGACGCCTCGCGGAAAGCTCTCGCGTCGATCCTGGAAAATCAGGGGTTGCGTGCCACGAGCCGAGGCGGGCACCTAGCGGTGCTGGACGTGGTGACGGCTCAACTGGATCCCCCGCTCGGGCAGGCACTCCGCTCCTTCGACCGGATGCGCCGCCGTCGCAACAGCGCTGAATACCCGCGCCCCGACACCCCGGAGATCACTCCCGATGACGTCATGCAGGACATGGAGAAAGCCGAGCAGTTCATAGCACTCGCCGCCAAGGTACTGGACCAGATGAGCCCGTACTGAGGTGCCCCTGCGAGAGTTTCAACCACCGTCCAAGGGGGTCCGACACTTACATCAGATGACCAACCTCAATGTGCCCCACGACGATTTCCCTCCAGAGTTCCCCGCGCAGGGGACACGCCGGTTTCCGGGTCGGGCATCCCGGTATCGGGGGCGGCCCCGGCTCCCGCGGCTCCCGTCCCGTCCCCGGCCGGCCCCGGGGAGCCCGCGGAAAATGCGATGGGAAACCGTCGGTGCCCGGTGATAGAAAACAGGTTCGACCTTCATCCTCGATCTGCTCGGGAGCGAGCTTGTGGCCACCAGCAGTTCGGAGTTCTCCGTATCCGGTCGCCCGTACGACGGGCGGGGGCCGGTGCGCTGGCTCTGGTCCCATGTTCGCCGCCATCCGCTCCAGCTGACCGGATTCCTCGGCGCGTCGCTGATCATGATCGTGTTCAACGCCATGGTCCCCGGGCTCACCGGCGCGGCCTTCGACGCCGTGCTGGGCGGCGGCGGTGCGGGGGCACTGGGCGCGATCTCCCTGGGGCTGCTGGGGATCGTGCTGGCCCGCGGCGCCTTCGACGTCGTCGCGCGCCTGTCCAGCGAGGTCCTGGCCAAGCGGCTGGAGCGGGACGCCAGGGACGAGCTCTACGTCAGCCTGCTCGGCAAGAGCCAGACCTTCCACAACAGGCAGCGGGTCGGCGACCTGATGGCGCGGGCGGCCAACGACGTCCGGCAGCTCTCCATCATGATCAGTCCGGGCGTCGACCTGATCGTCGACTCCGGGCTGAACGGCCTCGTGCCCCTGGTCTTCATCGCCGCGATCGACCCGCGGCTGCTGCTGGTGCCCGGCGTCTTCGTGGTCGCCTTCGTCGTCGCGCTCCGGCACTACATGCGACGGCTCAACCCCGTGGCGACCCGCATGCGGGAGCAGTTCGGCGACCTCAACGCCGGGCTGAACGAGGCCGTCCGCGGCATCGAGGTCATCAAGGTGACCGCGCAGGAGGACCAGGAGCGACGGCGGTTCAGGACCCTGGCGCGGCACTACCGCGACTCCTTCGCCCACAACGGCCTGGTCCAGGCCCGCTACCTGCCGACCCTGCTCTTCGCCTTCGCGATGGCCGGCGCGCTCTGGCACGGTCTCCACCTGCACGCCGCGGGTGCCGTCACGATCGGCGAGCTGGTCGCCTTCATGGGCCTGATGGGCATGCTGGGCTTCCCGACCACCATCTCGATCTTCACTTTCTCGCTGGTCCAGATCGGCCTGGTGTCCTCCCGCCGGATCCTGAGCATCATGAACACCGAGACCGAACTCGGGCAGCGTGACGACGGCCACGCCGCGCCGATCAGCGGGGAGATCGTCTTCGAGAACGTGACGTTCGGCTACGGGGAGGACGATCAGGTGCTGCGCGGGGTGACGTTCGCCGTACGGCCGGGCGAGACCGTGGCGATCGTCGGCGAGACCGGCTCGGGCAAGAGCACCCTGGCGAAGCTGGTCCCCCGGATCTACGACGTCACCGCGGGCCGGATCCTGGTCGACGGCGTGGACGTGCGCGAGTGGGACCTCGACTCGCTGCGCTCCCAGATCTCCACCATCGAGCAGGACATCGTGCTGTTCTCCCGCTCGGTGGCCGAGAACATCGCCTTCGGGCTGGGCCGGCGAGGAGAGCGGGACGCCGTGGTCCGGGCGGCCGAGGAGGCCCAGGCCGCCGAGTTCATCGGCGAGCTCGACGACGGCTACGACACGGTCATCGGCGAGCGCGGCGTCACCCTCTCCGGCGGCCAGCGCCAGCGCCTGGCCATCGCACGGGCGCTGCTGACGGATCCGGCGATCCTCGTGCTCGACGACTCGACGAGCGCGATCGACTCCGCCACGGAGGACAGGATCCAGCAGGCCATCGGCCGCGTTCTCGACGGGCGCACCACCCTGCTGATCACCCACCGGCTCTCCCAGATCCGCTGGGCGGACAAGGTCCTGCTGCTGCGACGAGGTGAGCTGGTCGACTACGGCACGCACGACGAGTTGCTCACCCGGAGCCACCTCTACCGGCGGATCTTCGCCCACTACGACGAGGTCGACGTGGCCGAAGGCGCCGGCGGCGCCGTGGCCGGCGACACCACCGATCCGGCCGTGGTCCTCACGGGCGAGCAGGGAGCGCGGGGCTGATGGGCTTCGTCATGGACGGCCTCGACGCCGAGGACTACGACCGCACCTACAGCGATCGCGACCTCCTCCGCCGGATCCTGTCCTATTTCCGGCCGAAGCTGGGATCGATGATCCTGGTCGCGGTCATGATCGTGCTGTTCTCGCTGAGCCAGGCGGCCATGCCGTTGCTGGTCAGCTGGGGTGTGGACGGCATCGAGGACGGCACGATCGCCGATGTGGGCTGGCAGCTCACCGCCGGCCTGCTGCTCGCCGGGGTGCTCGGCTGGCTGTTCAACTTCATCCGCCAGTGGTACAGCGCGAGGGTCACCGGCGACGTCGTCCTACACCTCCGCCAGGACGCGTTCGACGCCGTGCTCGAACGTGACCTGTCGTTCTACGACGAGAACCCGTCGGGAAAGATCGTCAGCCGGGTCACCTCCGACACCGACGACTTCGCCACCGTCTCCACCCTGACGATGGACCTGATCAGCCAGGTGCTGATGGTCGGCTTCATCACGGTCATGCTCTTCCTGCGCAGCGTCGAGCTCGCCCTGCTGACCCTGCTCGTGGCGCCGATCGTGATGGGCATCGCCCTGCTGTTCCGCCGGGTCGCCCGCAGCAGCACCCGCAGGGCGCAACGCTCGCTGAGCCGGGTGAACGCCACCCTGCAGGAGACCATGGGCGGGATCACCGTCGCCAAGAACTTCCGCCAGGAGCAGCGGATCTACGACGAGTTCCGCCCCATCAACCGGCAGAGCTACCAGGTGACGCTCAGGCAGGGTTTCATCTTCTCCGGCATCTTCCCCGTGCTCTTCCTCGTCGCCGGGCTGGCCACGGTCGCGCTCGTCCAGCTGGGCGGCACCGCCGTGCTCGGCGGCGGCCTGTCCGGCGGCGACTGGTTCCTCTTCCTCCAGAGCGTCGCGCTCTTCTGGCTCCCGCTCACCTCCATCGCCGCGTTCTGGTCCCAGTTCCAGCAGGGCCTGTCCGCGTCGGAGCGGGTCTTCGCCCTGATCGACGCGCCCCCGCGGGTCGTGCAGATCGATCCCCAGCCGGTCGGCAGGCTGGCGGGCCGCATCGAGTTCCGCGACGTCACGTTCGGCTACGAGGCCAAGAGCCCCGTCCTGCGGGGCTTCGACCTCACCATCGAGGCGGGTGAGAGCGTCGCACTGGTCGGCCACACCGGTGCGGGAAAGTCGACGCTCAGCAAGCTGATCACCCGGTTCTACGAGTTCCAGGACGGCCGGTTGTCGATCGACGACCGTGACGTCCGCACGCTGGACCTGGCCGGATACCGGCGGCAGATCGGCGCGGTCCCGCAGGTTCCGTTCCTGTTCAGCGGCACCGTCGCCGACAACATCCGCTACCCGAGGCCGGAGGCGGGCGACGAGGAGGTGCTCGCCGCCGCGGCGGCGGTCGGCGGGGGCGACTGGGTCGACGCCCTGCCCGACGGCCTGCGGACCGACGTCGGCGAACACGGCCGCGCCCTGTCCATGGGCCAGCGCCAGCTCGTCGCGCTGGCCCGCCTGCTCATCCAGGATCCGGCGATCGTGGTCCTGGACGAGGCCACCGCCAGTGTCGATCCGCTGACCGAGGCCCAGATCCAGGAAGGCCTGGACCGGGTGCTGGCCGACCGTACCTCCATCGTCATCGCACACCGGCTGTCCACGATCGAGCACGTGGATCGCATCATCGTGCTGGATCACGGCCGGATCGTCGAGGAAGGCGACCACACCACGCTGCTGGCTCGCGGCGGTCACTACTGCCAGGTCTACAACACCTACTTCCGGCACCAGTCTCCTGACTACCGTCCTGGTTCCGGGTTCGTCTCCGTCGCCGGCTCCGCGTGATCGAGGCGGCTCGAATCGCGGGTCTCCGGGCACCGGCCCGCAGACCCGCGATTCGAGCCGCCGACTCGCGTCGTCGAGAACGGCGTGCCGGGTAGCCCCTGATCTCCGTCACTCGACGGATGACACTTGACGTTCAACATCAAGTAGTTGATGCTGATCACCAGTACTTGACGTCCGACGTCAAGTAGGGGAGGAAGCATGAACACCTGGACGGAGGCGCGCGACGCGCTCGCGAACGATCTGGAGAGGGTCGTCGGCAGCCGGCTGCTCGATCCGCTCGACATCCTCTTCGGCACGGCGGACCTGATGCGAGACCGGCTGGCGGCGGAGGCCCGCGCCTGGGCCGAGACACTGCTGGGCCAGGACGACCAGGCCGCGATGCACACCGCGATCCGCCTGGTGAGCGCCCTGTATCCAGGCGACGCCCCGTTCGACCCACCGGCCGGGTGGTGGGGCACTCCCTTCGGCCAGGCCGTGATCCGGCGGGCGGGGCATCCCAGCGCCGTCGCCGTCTCCGTGTCCGTGGCCGCGGGCATGCTCGGCATCACCCGCCAGGGCGTTCACGACCTGGCCAACCGCGGCAAGCTCGAACGGCATCCTCCCGGCATCACCGTCGCCTCCATCCGCGTCCGGCTCGCCACCCGCGCACCGGACCCCGTAAAGGGAGATCACACATGACCAGCGACCACGCCGCTCCCGGCGGCCTCCTCCCGCTCAGTGACGGGCCCGCCGTCAGCCGTCTCGGCTTCGGAGCCATGCAGCTGCCGGGGGCCGGGGCCTGGGGACCGCCCGAGGACCCCGCGGCAGCCCGCGCCGTCCTGCGCCGGGCGGTCGAACTCGGTGTCACCCACATCGACACCAGCGACTTCTACGGCCCGCACGTGGCCAACGACCTCATCCGCGAGGCACTTCACCCCTATCCCGACAACCTGGTGATCGCCACCAAGGTCGGGGTGGTCCGCGACGAATGGCGCGGCTGGAACCCCGCCGCCACACCGGCCGAGCTGCGCGAGCAGGTCGAGGAGAACCTCTCCCGGCTCGGCAGGGCCCGCCTCGACCTGGTCTACCTGCGTGTCGGCGG
Organism: Streptosporangium sp. NBC_01469; assembly: GCF_036227305.1. NCBI lineage: Bacteria > Bacillati > Actinomycetota > Actinomycetes > Streptosporangiales > Streptosporangiaceae > Streptosporangium > Streptosporangium sp. NBC_01469. Next base: position 1,304,089 of record NZ_CP109465.1, read on the forward strand.
CGACGGCCTGCTCTTCCCCGACGAGACCCCCTTCCTGGAGTCCTTCGCCACGCTCGTCGAACTGCGGGAGCGCGGTCTCATCCGGCATCTCGGGCTCAGCGGAGCCACCACCGCCCAGCTGGCCGAGGCCCGCGAGCTGGCCGCCGTGGCCGCGGTGCAGAACCGCTTCCACCTCCTCGACCGGGGGAGCTCCGACGTCCTCGCCGCCTGCGAGGAGCACGGGATCGCCTTCGTCCCGTACTTCCCTCTCTCCGCGGGGATGCTGAGGCCCGGCCTGGACACGTCACAGGCTCCTCCTGGCATGGCCCCCACCCGGGAGCAGGAGCTGACGCTGGACGACGTCGCCGGGCGTCATGGCGCGAGCCGCGCTCAGGTGATACTCGCCTGGCTGCTGTCCCGCTCCCCGGTCACCTTCGCCATCCCCGGGACCTCCTCCGTCGCCCACCTGGAGGAGAACGTCGCCGCGACCGGCCTGCGACTGACCGAGGACGACATCGCCCGGTTGGACAAGCTCGCCTGACTCTCCTCCGTCCGGCGGTTCGCCATCGGCGGACGCCGACCTGCGGGAAGACCAGCCGACGGGGACATCGGTCGGCGGGGACGTCGATCGACAGAGGAACCGACCGGCGGGAACGCCGACCTGCGGGGACTCCGACCTGCGGTGAGACCGACCGACAGAGAGACGCCGACCGGCGGGAACGCCGACAGGTGAGAACGCCGACAGGTGAGAACGCCGACAGGTGAGAACGCCGACAGGTGAGAACGCCGACAGGTGGGATCTAACCGGCGGGCTCGGCGATCAGTGCCGTGCCGACGCGGCGGAAACCGAGCCTGGCGTAGATCCGGGCGACATCCTCGTCTCCCGCCGACAGGAAGACGGTCTTCACACCCCGGGAGCGGGCGTCGGCGATCAACACCGCGGTGACCGCGAGCGCGAGGCCCCGACGGCGGGCGGCGGGCAGCGTGCCGACCCCGACGATCTCGCTGACCTCCCCGACCTGGTTGTGCTGGCCCGCGCACAGCGCCGTACCGTCCTCGACGGCCGCGGCGACCACCGTCAGTCCCGCCCGAACCCGTGCGGCGCCGCGTTCCAGCGAGCCGTCATCGGCGCGGGCCAGGACCGCCTCCGCCAGGTCCGCCGTGCCCGCCGCGCGACACGGGTGCCGGGCTCGGCGAAGGCGAGGTGGGGAACCACCAGCGCGGAGGGCAGCGCCGGGTCGTCCGCCCCCAGGACCCGCACCGCCGGGTACCCGGGCGCGCCCTCCGGAGCGACCGTCGCGGCGTCCGTTCCAAGCACCATCAGCGGGTGCTCGTGGACCGCGAGCCCCGCCCCCTCGATCGCGGCGCGGAGCGCGGGCGTGGTCTCGGCGACCCACTCGAAACTCTCCGGGATCCCGAGCTCGCGCTGCCGGTCGCGGACCCTCGCCACGTCGTCGGCCCGCACCGGGCCGGACCACCCGGAAGCCGGGCGCGCGTAGAAGGGCCACCCCTCACCCTCCCGGACGAACAGAGTGAGCGGTCCGTGGTCCTCAGCCCTGGCCTCGCGTCGCGGAACCGCGTCGTAGTAGTGCTCGATCAGGTCCAGCAGGGCCCCGGGGCCTTCGGTGGAAGTCATGACCGGTATCCAAACAGTGGCTCACCGGCCGATGCCACCCGATTACGCGCCGGCCTTCCCGGCGGGCGCCTGTCCGCCAAGGAGGGCCGATGGAGCCCTCGGACTCGCACACCAAGCCCGTAAATATCCCCTGAACCTGCATTAAAAATGTCTGAATACCCATTATCGGTTCATACAGCGAAAAGCAGCCTTTCCCGTTCGGCAGCCCCCATCGGGGGCTACCACTCCGAGCATCCGGCAGCGGGAAAGCGAGCTCTGACTTGCGACGGAAGCATCTTTGTCACCTTCTTATTTCTTATTTCTATCTTTCACAGGCTGCACGGCGAGCGATGATGTTGCGATGAGTGGCGATAAGAGATGAAGAACGGCGATGAAAGCAGCGGTCAGGTGCGGCGGCGATCGCCCCTGATCATCCGCCCGCAGATCCCTCCCGGACCGCTGCGTGATCTCAAGGACCTGCTGTACGAGCTGTATCTGGAAGCCGGCGCCCCCACTCTCGACGGCATCGCCGTGGGGATCGCCGACGACCTCCCCGGCCCGGGTACTCCCGGACGCGACACCGTCCGCCGGATACTCACCTCGGCGGAGATGCCCGCCGACCAGACCGACCTGACGGCCGTCATCACCGTGCTGGCCCGGCTGGCCCGGCGAGATCCCGCCGACGCCGCCGACCGGGGCCGCGAGCTGTGGAGGAGGGCCCGCCTGAGCTCGGCGGCCGGGTCGTCGGTCCGCTCGCCGGCCGACCCGTTCTCACTGGGGGTGCACCGGGCGATCGACGCGGGCGCGGAGGCCGCCGGCATGGCCGGCCTGCCGACCTACGTGCCGCGCCCCCACGACAATCACCTGGCCGCCGTCGTACGGCGAGCGGTGACCGGGCACAGCACGGTCGCGATGCTGGTCGGCGACTCGTCCACCGGCAAGACCCGGGCCTGCTGGGAGGCCGTTCGGCTCCTGCCCCGCGGGTGGCGGCTGTGGCACCCGGCCGATGCCGGCCCTCCCGAGGCGGCCGCCGTGGCCCTGGGCTCCCTCGCGCCGCGGACCGTCGTGTGGCTCGACGAGTCGCAGTCCTATCTGCTCACCCCGGCGGACGGCCTGGGCGAGCGCGTCGCCGCCGGGCTGCGGGCCCTGGTGAGCGACCCGGAGCGCGGCCCGGTGCTGGTCCTGGGCACCCTGTGGCCTGAGTACTGGGCCGCCCTCACCGCGGCTCCCGCCATGGGCGCCGACTCCCGTACCCAGGCGCGGGCGCTGGTGACCGGCGCGGCCATCCACGTCCCCGACCGTTTCACCGGCTCCCCCCTGGAGGCGGTGCGCGGCGCGGCGCGCGGCGACCCACGTCTGGAGCGCGCGTACACCGGGGCCCGCGACGGCCGGATCACCCAGTACCTGACCGGCGTGCCCGGCATGGTGGAGCGCTACCGCAACGCGCCCGCCCCGGCCAAGGCCGTGATCGAGGCCGCGATGGACGCCAGGCGCGCGGGGCACGGCCCCGTCCTTTCCCACGCCCTCCTGAAGACCGCCGCGTTCGACTACCTGACCGGCTACGAGTACGGCGCCCTGCCCCGGGACTGGTTCGAACGGGCCCTGGCCTACGCCTGCGATGCCCGCGGCCCCCTCACGCGCGTCCGCCCCCGCCACGACGAGCCGTCCGCGTCCCCCCGCTACCGGCTGGCGGACCACCTGGAACAGCTCGGTCGCGCCGAGCGCCGTACGCGTCCCGTCCCCGCGGCCATGTGGGACGCGCTGATCTCCCACGCCGCCCCCGAGGACCGGGCGCGCCTCGCCGCCCAGGCTCGGGCCCGCGGCCTCTACCACCAGGCTCTCCTGCTGTACGGGGCCGCCGCCACGGCCGGTGACCCCGACGCCCCGCGGCAGGCGATCGCCCTGCTGCGGGAGACGGGACGTACCGAGGAGGCACTCACCTGGCTGCGGGTCCACAGCGAGCAGGACGACGCCCGAGCCCTCGGCTGGAGCGCCGCCGTCCTCAACGGGGCCGGACACCGCGAGAGGGCGATCGCCGCCTACCGGCGCGCCGCCGAAGCGGGGAACGCCGATGCCCCGAGGGAGGTGATCGCCCTGCTCGTGGACGCGGGAAGGGCCGGGGAGGCGATCACCTGGCTGTGGGCCCACAACTGGTTCGGCGACGCCGGCCTTCCCGTCTGGACCGCGGCCCTCCTCGACAGGACGGGACACCACGAGGAGGCCCTCACCGCCTACCGGCGCGCCGCGAAGACGGGGAACATCGACGCCCCGGAGTGGCTGGCGTCCCTGCTGTACAGGACGGGCCACCGGGAGGAGGCGATCATCGCCTGCCGTCGCGCCGCGAGCACCGGCGACGGCCACGTCCTCAAGCAGGCCGTCGCCCTGCTGCGGGAGATGGGACGAACCGAGGAGGCGATCACCGGGCTGCGCATCCGCTCCGAGACCGGCGACGCCGAAGCCCTGTGGGAGGCGGTCGAGCTGCTGCGGGAGTCGGAACGGACCGAAGAGGCGATCACCTGGCTCAGGGCCCGTGCCGAGACGGGCGACCACCGCGCGATCGCGAGGATGGTCGAGCTGCTCCGGTACACGGGACGGGCCAAGGAGGCGCTCACCTGGCTGAGCACCCGCGCCGAGACCGGCGACACCTACGCCTACTGGCGATCGATCGGCCTCCTGCGGCGGACGGGACAGACCGAGGAGGCGATCGTCCGGCTACGAGCCCGCGCCGAGACCGGCGACCGCCTCGCCCTCGAAGAGGCGGTCGAGCTGCTGCGGGAGTCGAACCGGTCCGGGGAGGCGATCACCTGGTTGAGCGCCCGCGCGGAGACCGGCGACCGCCTCGCCCTCGATCTGCTCCCCCGCCTTCTGGAGAGGGCGGGACGGACCGAGGAGGCCCTGGCCGCATACCGGCGCGCCGCCGAAGCGGGAAACGCCGGCTCACACTGGCCGATGGCCGTCCTGCTGCACCGCGAGGGCCGCCTGGAGGAGGCTCTGGCCGCGTACCGGCGCGCCACCGAGACCGGACACGTCGGCGACGGCTGGCGGATGGTCGAACTGCTCCAGGAGACGGGCCGGACCGAGGAGGCCCTGACCGCGTACCGGCGCGCCGCCGAGGCGGGCAACACCGATGCCGTCTGGCGGATGGTCGAGCTGCTCCAGCGGGCGGGCCGCACCGAGGAGGCGATCACCTCGCTCAGGGTCCGCGCCGAGACCGGCGACACCGACGCCCTGTGGAAGGCGGTCGAACTGCTCCAGGAGTCGGGGCGCGCCGAGGAGGCACTCACCTGGCTGCGCGCCCGCGCCGAGACCGGCGACACCGAGGCCCTCCGGCGGTTCACCACTCTGCTCTACCAGATGGACCGTTCCGAAGAGGCGATCACCTGGCTCAGGGCCCGCGCCGAGACCGGCGACACCGACGCCCTGGACCACGCGGTCGACCTGATGTACGAGACGGGCAGAACGGCGGAAGCGGTCACCTGGCTGAGCGCCCGCGTCGAGGCGGGCGACACCGGAGCCCTGACCTGGATCGCCGTCCTGCTGCGCGAGACCGGCCATCCGGAGAGAGCGGTCCGCGCCCACCTGCGCGCCGCCGAACTGGGCATGCCCGGCGCCCTACGCCAGGCGATCGGCCTGCTGAAACAGCTGGGCCACGTCAGCGAGGCCGAACGGCTCCGGAGGTACGGGATCACCCCCGCCAGGACGTGACCCCCGCATCGGGCGGGCGCAGCCGCAGAACTGAGGCCAACTGAGAATCGTCGTTCAGATACCACTTCTCAGTTGTCCTCAGTGATGACCCGTCCTGCGGCGGACCCGAGCGCGCGCGATGCTCTCCGTCGCGGATCCGCCCCCGTCACGCACCACGCGGGCGTCTTGTCGCTTCGCGCAGTATGTCTTCGACGGACGGCGGTCCCGAACCAGGGAAGGGAGGGGGCCGCCGTGCCCGCTCAGAGGCGGCCGGTGACGGCCGAGGGGGAGGCGGGTGCCCAGCGGTGGACGAGCGCGGTCATCTCCGCCTCGCGCATCTGTGCCTTGAGGCCCTCGACCGTACGGTCACAGATGAGCAGTGGCTCAGGGGTGGGCCAGGTGGCGATGGCGTGGAAGAGCCGGCTGCCGGTGCCGTAAAGGATGGACCAGCCGGGCCAGGTGATCTCCAGCGTCGCCGCCTCGGCGCGGGCCTCGTGGTCCCAGGTGTAGTGGGGTACGGGGAGGGCGGCCTGGCCGTCGCGGTGGCGTCCGCGAGGGCGGGTGGGCCGTCGCCGGATCATGAGATCACCTGCCCGGCGGCCTGTCCCCGCGTCTGCCCGGCGGCGGTCTCCGCAACGGCGGCCTGGGCGTCGGCCTCGCCGGCGATGGCCTCCTGCCTGTCGGTCTCGGCCCGGAGGGCGTCGAGACTGTCGGCGTCGACGGTCCGTTCGGCTCCGGCGTCGAAGGCGTCCGGGGAGAAGGGCTTCTCCCGGCTGGCCCAGAGGCGTCCGGCGTCGCTGAGGATCAGCCGCCAGCCGGGAATGATGGTGGGCTCGGGGGTGGTGGACCTACCATCGTCCATTGATTGGACCTCCATCCGATCAAGGGCCCGTCTGGTCGTTGGTAGCGGTGGACGGGCCCGCTTCATGGGTTGGGGAAAGACGTGGAGGGGTGTGCCGTACGGGCCGGGTGGCCGGTACGGGGATAAGGGAGGCAGCGCCCGGTACGGGGTACGGGTGCTCGTTCGCCTGGTCCGGGGAGCGCGATGGCGCCCGGCGCCGAGCCGGGACGGCCCGGTGCGGGCGGCACCGGCCGGGAGCGGGGGACGGGGACGGCAGCGCACCGGCCGGAGCAGCGAGGCCGGTACGACAGGCAGGGCCGGTATGACGGGCGGGGCCGGTATGACGGGCGGGGCCGGTATGACGGGCGGGGCCGGTATGACGGGCGGGGCTTGATCGGGACGGCGCGGACCGGGAACCGGAGGGGCCACCTCGGCCGGGACCCACTCGGCGGGCCATTGAGCGATGACCGGCGCGACCGCTTCCACCGGGACCTGCCGGGCAGACCGCTGGGCGGGCACCAGCGGGGTCATCTCGGCCGGGGCCGCGAGGGCGGGCGGCTCGAAGCAGGACAGCGAGCGGTCCCCGGTCCGGCGGACCCGCAGACGGGTGTCCATCAGCGCGGCGGAGGGCTGGACGTACTCGTGGTCGGCGGCCTGGCCGGGACAGCCGTGCGCGTAGGGGGCGTGCCCGCAGGCGGCACAGCCCATCGGCATCGGCGCCGCATCGGCGAAACAGCCGCAACCACCGACCGCCTGCCTGTCGAGAACGGGAGCACTAGGGTTGCTCACGGGTCAGGAGTCCCTTCCTGATCGAGGACCCGTCACGGTGTTCCAGCACCGGGCGGGTCCGCTTTGTTTGCCTTGGGGCGGATTCTGAGCCTTCGCAGCCCTTTTCTAAATGTGCTCGTCCATGGTCGTACACACATGAGTGACCATGAGTATGGCCGTCTATCGTCTTCTCATGATCGAGTTCGAGCGCGATCGGCCGATATGGATCCAGGTCGCGGAGACCCTCACCGAGAGGATCGAAAGCGGCCAGTACCCGCCGCGTCATCTGATCCCCTCCGAGGTGCAGATGGTGCAGGAGTTCGGTATCGCCCGGGGCACGGCCAGGAAGGTGGTCGCCTACCTCCGCGAACAGGGGGTGGTCTACACCGTCCCGCAGATCGGATCGTTCGTCAGCCCGGCGAGGACACCCACTGACGAGAAGGACTGAGCCCACCGTCGCGACTTTCTTGAACAGGTGGAACCGTTGCATGGATCGGTCCGCAAGTGTCATGGCGCCCTCACCTTGAGTTAGCAAACCAGGCCGTAGGCAACCAACAATGACTGCGGCACCAGCCGGACACCCTTGCAATGCCATCACTCTTAGTAGCTGTACGACTCCTTGCAGTGTGTCGTGCAACTTACATGATCACAAGTACCTTGTATAAATTTGCTCGGCGCACGACGACGGTGATCAGGCATGCTGGTCGGCATGGCTTCTGCGAGTCCTACCGTTCGACACCGCCGCCTTGGTCGTGAGCTGCGAAGACTTCGGGAGAAGGCAGATCTCACGCTGGAAGAGGTGGCCACACCGCTCCGCTGGTCCACGGCCAAGTTAAGCCGCATCGAGAACGCTCGGACCATGCCCAGTGGCACGGACGTTGCCGACCTCTGTGATCTGTACGCTGTGGACCCGCCGACAAAAGCTGGGCTGATCCAACTCGGTCAAGATGCGGGTCAGCGTGGCTGGTGGACCGCCTACAGCGATGTGTTCGCCGGCGCCTACGTCGGCTTGGAATCCGAGGCCACGACCATCCGCACCTGGGAACCGCTGCTGGTGCCGGGACTTCTGCAGAACGAGGTCTACGCGCGCGAACTTATCCGCACGTCACGTCCGGGACTGGTCGCCACAGAGCTGAAGCGGTATGTGGCAGCTCGGATGGCACGCAAAATCAGCCTTCTCAGCTCACAGGCACCCGTGCTGCACGTACTCATGGACGAATGCGCTCTGCGCCGCCCTGTCGGCTCGCCCGGCATCATGGCCCACCAGCTCGGAGACATCCTTCAGGTCATGGACTGGCCCAACATCACCGTTCAGGTTCTTCCGCTTCGGATCGGTGCGCACTGTGGCCTGGAGGGCGCCTTCTCTCTACTGGCGTTCGATACTGAAGATCCAGAGGTGGGCTACACCGGCTGCCCAGGCGGAGACGTCTATGTAGAGGCGACGGATCAGGTGGAGAACCTTAAGCTGACGTTCGAGCGCCTTGCTGGTGCGTGCTTGTCCCCCGAGGAGTCTGCGGCGTTCATTGCTGCGGTAAGGAGTGACCATGCCCCCCTCTGACCTGAATGGCGCCGTATGGCGTAAAAGCAGCTACAGCGGCGGAAGCAGCGACAACTGCGTGGAAGTAGCCATGAACCTGCCTGGCATCGTCGCCGTCCGCGACAGCAAGGACCCATCCGGCCCCGCACTGGCCTTCTCCCCCACAGCCTGGAACGACTTCCTGACGGGCATCCGCAGCGGAGAAATCTGACCAGACCACGGGTACTGCGCGACCAGAGTCACTTGAAAAGCTGCCCTGTCGCGCGGAAGCTTGTGCTGACGTTCGAGCGCCTTGCTGGTGTGTGCCTGTCCCCCGAGAAGTCCGCGGCGCTCATCGCCGCGGTGAGGAACAGCCATGATCTCCCCTGACCTGTCCGGCGCCGCATGGCGTAAAAGCAGCTACAGCGGCCCCAATGGAGACGACTGCGTGGAGGTAGCCATCAACCTTCCGGGTCTCATCGCCGTACGCGACAGCAAGGACCCATCCGGCCCGATGCTGACCTTCTCCCCCACAACCTGGAACAACTTCCTGATGGGCATCCGCAGCGGAGAAATCTGACCAGACCACGAACGCCGCGCGGTCAGAATCCCTGAAAAGCCATCTGGCCGTGCGGCAATTTATGCTGAAATTCGAGCGCCTTTCTGCTGCGGCCCGATCCCCCAAACCGTCTGCGGCATCCAGCCGTGCTGAAAGGTTGGACGGGACCGACCGTCAAGAAGTTCGACGCCCAGCTCGTCCAGCACCGCGCCCGGGTCCGGGGCGCGGACGGGAAGATCATCTCTGACCTGTGAAGGACCCTGGCCATCGCCCCCCGCCAGGTGAGCGAGGAGGAGGCCAAAATGATCAAACAGTGGTACGGCCTCCCCTGCCGAGGCCATCGCCGACCCGTACATCAGCACCGACCTGAACGCGTCCCGGCCGCCCACCGACCATCGCGCCCGGCTGTCCTGCGGCTGTCAAGGCTGCCCTGTTTGGTCAAAGTTGCCAGAAACGGCGAGTTGCCAGAACTGGGCAACTCGCCGTTTCTGGCAACTCGGCGTGGATTCCTGTCAATCTCCTGAGCTGGAGCGGGACGATGTGCGGCCACAGGCGATCGACCAGGCCGGTCCGCAGCGCCCGCTGACGCCGCGCTGACTCCCCGTCAGCCGTCGCCCTCGCCTAGGGGTTGTTCGGACCGCCACGATCGTCGCCGTTAGTTCCTGCCAGGACCGTTGTTCCCGCCGGGGCCGTTGCCTCCGCCGGGACCGTTGTTCCCACCAGGACCGTTGCCTCCGCCAGGGCCGTTGCCTCCGCCAGGGCCGTTGCCTCCACCAGGGCCGTTGCCTCCACCGGGACCGGTGTTCCCACCAGGACCGTCGAAGCCGCCGGGATCGTCGGGACCGACGACCTCGGTACCGCCACCCTCCTCGTCGTCCCGCGGGGACGGCGCGGGCTGGCAGCTCTGGCCGCAACCGCCGAACCGCTCCGTGTTGAGCGGGGTGAACGACGTCGGCGGGACGTTCTTCAGCGCCGCCAGCATCGTGTCCTTCCAGATCGGACCCGGGATGCTGGCGCCGAACACCGAGGGGTAGTACCGCCCGCCGATCGTGATGCCGTTCAGCTTGTGGTCCTGCGAGCCGCGTGGGTCGCCGATGCTGACCGCGCCGGCCAGGTCCGGGGTGAATCCGGCGAACCACGCGGTGGCGGAGCTGTCGGTGGTGCCGGTCTTGCCGGCCGCGTCGCGGCCGATGCCGCCGACGTTCTTCATCGTGCCCTTGGTGAACACCCCCGACAGCACGTCGGCCGCCGCGTCGGCGACCTCGGGGTCGAGCTCCTGGCGGCACTTGGGCTTGTAGGCGGTGGTCTTGCCGTCGCGGTCGGTGATCCGGGTGATCGCCATCGGCGCGCAGTACTTGCCCCGGGCGCCGATCGAGGCGTAGGCGTTGGCCACGGTCACCGGGTCCATCTCGTTGGTGCCCAGCGTGAACGTCGAGAACTCCAGGAGCTTGAGCCCGTCGGAGCGGTGGATGCCCAGCGATCTCGCGGTCTTGATCGTCTCACAGAGCCCGACGCGCTGCTCCAGCTCCATGAAGAACGTGTTCACCGACCCCCAGGTGCCGGTCTGCAGGGTCTTCCACCCCGGAGCGCCCTCGTCGTTGGTGACCGTCCAGCCCGGGTCGCCGATGTTCTCGCCCTTGCAGTTCTTGAACGCCGAGTACCCCGAGGCACGGAAACCCGCCCCGGCGGTGAACCCGTCGTTGACCTTCATACCCTGCTTCAACGCGGTGAGCAACGTGAACGTCTTGAACGTCGAGCCCGCCTGGAAACCGACACCACCACCGTGCGCGGCATCCGCGACCAGGTTGTAGGACATCTCGTTCCTGTCCTCGTCATCACCGTACTTCCGGCTGGCCGCCATCGCCTTGATCGCCCCGGTACCCGGCTGGACCAGCGCCTCGGCCGCCGCCGGGTTGTCGGAGGGGTGGACCCACTTCCTGATCGCCCGATCCGCCGCCGCCTGCATGGCCGGATCCAGCGTGGTCCTGATCGTCAGGCCGCCGCGGTTGAGGAACTTCTCGCGGGCCTTGGCCGTCTTGCCGAAGTCGGGATTGTTCAACACCTCGTTGCGGGCGTAGATGCAGAAGTACGGGTACTTGCTGGACTCACACCCGCCGACCTGCTTCGTGCCCCTGTAGCCGAGCTTGGCCGCCTTCGCCTTCGCCGCCTCGGCCGGGGTGATCTTGCCCAGCTCCGCCATCCGGTCCAGCACCACGTTGCGCCGCTTCAGCAACCGATCCCGATGCTTCTTGCCCAGGTTGGGGTCGGTGGCGTTGGGGTCCTGCACCGCGCCCGCCAGCGTCGCCGCCTGCGGCAGGGTGAGGTCGGCCGCGGGCACACCGAAGAACCGCTTGGCCGCCGCCTCCACCCCATAGGCACTCGCCCCGAAATAGGCGATGTTCAGATACTTCTCCAAGATCTCGTCCTTGGAGTACTTCTCCTCCACCGCCATCGCGTGCCGCAACTCGTTCAGCTTGCGCGCGTAGCTGGCCTCCAGCGCCTTGTCCTTCTCCTCGTCGCTGGAGGCGGAGTTGAGCAGGACCTGCTTGACGTACTGCTGGGTGATACTGGAGCCGCCCTGGCTCACCCCGCCCGCGCTCAGGTTCTTGGCGAACGCGCGGATCGTCCCCTCAAGATCGATCGCACCGTGCTGGTAGAACCGGTAGTCCTCGATCGAGATGATCGCCGTCTTCATGATCTCGGCGACCTCGTCGAGTTTGACGACCTTGCGGTACTCATCGTAGAACCGCGCGATCTCGTTGCCCTTGGCGTCCTGCATGATCGTGACCTCCGCCGGCGGCGGCTCGGTGAGATCCTCGGCCCTGAGATTCAGCTCATTGGTCGCCGACATGATCCCCAGGCCCGCGCCCCCCACGGCCGGCAACGCGATCCCGGCGACCAGCAGGCCCGCCGCCACTCCGATGGCGGCGAGGCGCCCGATCTTGGACGCGGCCCCTGACTGCCCTTCACCCCGTTCAGACATAAGCCATAGATTATGGGGTTTTCCAGGTGCTCCTTGCACGTATGCGCAACGTCCGGCCATCCTCTGAAGCGGCTTGGACACCATGGCGGGAAGAATCGGCACGGGTTTCAGCGATCAGTTCATGACAAACCGCGAGTCTGACCTCATGAGAGGCCCTGTTCCGCAAAGCGGGACGAACTGTACACGGACGGTGGTAAATGTCATGATCACGCCTCATGGACACGGCGCCTTGCGGGAGGCGACCGGGGCAGTCGGACCGGAAGCCCGGTACAGGGAGCGAGGTGGCCGTTGATGGAGTTCCAGGTGCTGGGGCCGCTTGAGGTGACGCGGGACGGCGAGGAGGTTTTCGTCGGCGCCGCGTACAAGCCACGGCTGGTGCTCGCCGTTCTGTTGGCCGGCGGAGCCGGGCAGACGGTGTCGGTCGACCGGCTCGTCACCACCGTCTGGAACGACACCCCTCCGGCCTCCGCGCGGCGCAACATCCAGTTGTACGTGCACCGGCTGCGGAGCGTGCTCGGTACCGATCGCATCATCCGGCAGCCGGGGGGATACACGATCGTCACCGGCGACGGGCTGGACTCCGCCCGCTTCCGGAGGCTCGCCGCGGAGGGAAGCCGGACGCTCGACGACGATCCCGCGCGGGCCGGCCGTACCCTGCGCGACGCCATCGATCTGTGGCGGGGCCCGGCGTTCGCCGAATTCGGCGACTGCGAGCCGATCGCCGAGGAGGCGGCGCAACTGGAGCAACTCCGGCTCGTCACCTACGAGCGGTGGGCGGAGGCGGAACTGGCCCTGGGCAGGCACCGGGAACTGGTCGGCGTGCTGGCCCAGCTGGCGCGGGCGCACCCGTACCACGAGGGACTGCGGGCTCACCTCATGGTCGCGCTGAACCGCAGTGGCCGCCAGGCCGAGGCACTGGAGCTCTTCCAGCAGACGCGCGCTCTGCTCGACGAGCAGCTCGGTGTGGAGCCGGGCCCCGCGCTCCAGCGGCTGCACCAGGACATCCTTCGCGGCGACGACGAGCCCCCGGCTCCCGAGCGCGCCGCGCCCAGAACGGCGGCCACGGTGTCGGACGTCGTCCGTACGACACTGCCGGTGCCCCGGGAGCTGCCCACGAACATCCCCGGCTTCATCGGGCGCGAGGACGCGTTCGAGGCGCTGGACAAAATGGTCCCCGGGAAACCTGGCGTCGCCGACCCGATCACGATCTCGGCCATCACGGGGATGGGGGGCGTCGGCAAGACCGCGCTCGCGGTGCGGTGGGCGCACCGGGTGGCCGACAGGTTCCCCGACGGGCAGCTCTACCTCAACCTGCGGGGTTACTCGCCCGGAGCCCCGGTGCATCCCGCGGACGCGCTCGCGGGTTTCCTCCGGGCGCTGGGTGTCTCGCCGGAACAGGTGCCCGTCGAGACGACGGAGGCCGCCGCGCGCTACCGCTCGCTCATGGCGGGACGGCGGATCCTCATCCTGCTGGACAACGCGAGCTCGGCCGAGCAGGTCCGGCCCCTGGTGCCGGGCAACGCCGACTGCGCGGTGCTGGTCACCAGCCGCGACCGGCTCACCGGGCTGGTCGTCCGCGAGGGCGCTCAGCGCATCACCCTCGACGCGCTCGTCCCGGCCGAGGCCAAGGCCCTGTTCAGCCATCTTCTCGGCACGGACCGCGTACGGGCGGAACCCGAGGCCGTCACCAAGCTGGCCGAGGTGTGCGCCCACCTGCCCCTCGCGCTGCGTATAGCGGCGGCGCGTCTGCTGGACCGTCCGCACTTCCCGATCGAGGACTACGTCACGGAGCTGAGCAGCGGCAGCCCGGTGAGCGCGCTCACGATCGAGGGCGACGAGGAGACCGCCGTCCGCGCCGCCTTCGACCTGTCGTACCGGCTCCTGCCCGAGCACGTGCAGCGGGTCTTCCGGCGGCTCGGGCTGGTCGCGTGCCCCGACTTCACCCCGGCCGCGGCGGCGGCCCTGGCGGGCGTGTCCGAGCAGGAGGCGGCGCTGGCGCTGGACCGGCTCGCCGGCGTCCACCTGGTCGACCAGCACGGGCCCGACCGCTTCACCGTGCACGACCTGCTCCGCCGGTACGCCGGCGACCTCTCGGCCGCCGAGGACGGCGAGGAGGAGCGGGCGGAGGCGACGAACAGGCTGTTCGAGTGGTACCTGTCCGTGGCCGGCGACGCCGCGAGAGTGCTCTACCCCGACATGCTCCAGCTGCCCGCGCCCCCCGAGGTCACGACGCGGACGGTGGACATCGACAACCCGGCCGCCGCCATGGCGTGGCTTAGCGCCGAACACCACAATGTGGTCGCGGCGATCAGTCACGCGGTCTGGTACGGCCCCAGGCCCATGGCGTGGCTCCTGGCCGACAGGCTCCGCGGCTACCACAACTTCTCCAGGCGCATGGTCGACTGGCTCGCCACCGCGCGCGCCGCCCTGGCCGCGGCCCACGCGGAACGGAACCGGCAGGCGATGGCGGCCGCGTTCCTGAACCTCGCCCACGCGTACCACTGCCTCGCCCGCTACAACCGTTCGATCACCTACCTGAACAGGGCGATCGCCCTCAGCCACGAGACGGGGTGGACGCAGGGCGAGGCGAGTGCCCTGAGCAATCTGAGCACCACGTTCATGTTCGTCGGGCTTCCCGACGAGGCCACCCGCCCCCTGTCCAGGGCACTCGAACTCCACAGCCGTCTCGGCTCCGAGCAGGGACGCGCCAAGATCCTGAACAACCTCGCGAACGCCTGCAGACAGTCCGGCCGGCTCCGCGAGGGGCTCGACCACGCCGTCCAGGCGTTGACGCTGATCCGCGAGACCTCGGCGCCGAGGGCCGAGGCGGTCGCGATGACCACCATCGGTGAGCTCCACCACCAGCTCGGCCACCTCGCCGCCTCCTCCGACCACCTGACCACCGCGCTGGCCCGTCACCGGGAACTCGGCGATCGGTATCTCGAGGCCGACACGCTGGCGTGGCTGGCCCTGGTACGCCGCGACTCCGGCCACCTGGAGCAGGCCCACGACACCGCCGAGGCCGCGCTGAGGATAGCGGCGGACATCGGCGACCGATTCACCGAGGTCCAGGCACTGAACACGCTGGCCTCCATACGTGACCACTCCGGGGACCTCGACGATGCCCTCCGTCTCCACCGGACCGCGCTGGACATCGCCAGGGAGATCAACGCCCGCCACCTCGTGAGTGAGGCGCTCCTCGCGCTGGGCACGACCCACCACCGCGCCGGCGACCACATTGCCGCCGCCGACCTCGCCGAGCAGGCGCTGGAACTGGTCGGCGAACCCCATTTCCGCGTCGTCGAAGGGCGGGCGCTCACCCTGCTCGCCTACACCTGCCACCGGCGAGGGCTACTGGCCGACGCCGAGGGGTACGGCCGCCGAGCCCTGGACAACCACCGGGCGACCGGGCACCGGATGGGCGAGGCCCAGACCTGGGTCGTCCTCTCCAGGATCTCGCGCGACAACGGCGACACCGCCACCGCGGAGACCCAGGAACGCCTGGCGGGGGAACTGTACGCGGAGATCGGCGCTCCCTTCTCGGAGGAGCTGACCGGCTGATTCCGGCGTCCCCGGCCCCTGTACGGGAGACGGCGCGCTCCCGGCGTCGGCGAGCGCGTCGGAACCGCACCGCGGATGGTTCTCCCATCCGGAGAACGACGGGTTCTCCTCTCAGGGACAGACAGGGTTGAAGGAGCAGGGGTCATCAGCAGGCGGTTCGTCAGGAGGAGTGGGCCTGAACCAGTCGAAGGGCACAATGTCGACGGGGGGGTCTTCTCTAGGAGGAGGCGCGCTGTAGGCGGGCGAACTGTGAACGGCGGTGGCCAGCGATGTGGCTAATACGGTCATCATCGCGAGCAGCGCCAAACGCTTACGCAACATTGATGAGAGATCTCCTTCTCGACGCACCTCCGGACCTTTTGCCGAGATGCTGCGCCGATGCTATCCACCACATGTATAGCGACTGTATATCACCTGATCAGGCAGGGTTTTCCGGATACCCGTCCCTCGATGCCACCTCCCAGGGAAGGGCTCGCGGCGGCTTTTCCCCGGTAGGGTCCCGGCTCCGGGACCAGGGGACGAAAGCCGTTCGGAAGAAACGGCTCCGACCTGCCGGTAAACGACGAAAATTCGCAATAGACGGCCGCTATACCACAGATATACCGAACCGCCGCAGGATCATCCACGGCACCGGCGTTCCGGACGGGTTCCATACGGAATCCGAGCCGGCATCGGAACACGGCCGATTTTCAACGGGGCCGTCAAGCGGCCGTGTTCCGCCGCGTGCCTACTCGTCCGGGGAAGAAAACAAAAGAAAGGTCGTCATAACGCCACGGCTCTGAAACAGAGTGATCCGATGGGCCATCGCCGCGGTGACGGCGATGCCGCCCTCGGCGGAGATCCTCGCGGTGGCCCGCGCGACCGACCTGGGCCGGGAGCCGTTCGAGGGAGAGCTCGCACGGTCTCCGCCGGCGTGGGAAAGCCGCACACGGATCACACGTTCGTCTTCGACCGCTGAACGACTTTTCCACGAGGACCCCAGTGGCTCGGCTGACATCGCGGTTGGGGGCGATGCGAGCCACTGGCTCCGGAAGAACCGACGGACACCGGCCCGCCTCGGGTCCTTCATCGAACTCGTCCAGAATCTCACCGCTCGGTTCACGATCGCCCGGCGTCTCCATGAGTGCGCGAACACATGGAGACGCGGATACCTGGAGACGCGGACGCATAGGGGCGCGAACGCATGAAGACGTGAATACCCAGGGGCGCGTACCGCTCCGACGAGCACAACCCTTCTCATCTCACCGTTCCCCGATTCGTGCCCCGCGCCCGAGATGGGACGCGAAAGCGCTCCGGGCAGCTCACGCGGCAGGTTGAGCGGCGCCGCCACGGGCGCGGCGCGGCGGACTCGTCCACGCACCCGGTTTCCGAACGACCCATGCCGAGGGATCGCGGCGAGCCTCCCTCCCCACACCATTCGAACCTCCCGCTTCCTTCGAACCTTCCACCCCCTTCGAGCACCTCCCACCCCCTCAGAACCCGGCCGGCCGCCGGCACCCCCGTCGCCGACGGCCCCTTCCGGTGGCCCCCACCCCCTTCTGGAGAGACTCCGATGAACCGCAGACTCCTCTCACACGCCGCCCTGGCGGCGATGACCGTCATGGTCTCGGCAGGACTGATCGCCGGTCCCGCGCATGCCGCGGAACCGAGCCCCACCCCGGTCCCGCACGCGAGCGACGTGAACGTGGCCAGAGCCCTCGCCGCGTGCGACCCCCGGGGCACCACCCCGTCCGACGCCTCGGTGGCCACCCAGCTCAACGGCACGCTGCGGGCCAAGATGCGCGGCTACATGTCGGCCTACCGTGTCTCCTGCGCCCGCATGGTGATCAAGGCGGTCCACGACCGGGGCCTGAACCCGCGGGCCGCGGTCATCGCGATCACGACGACGATCGTCGAGACGAGCATCGACAACATCAGCGAGGAACTCGACCACGACAGCCTGGGCCTGTTCCAGCAGCGCGCCTCCTGGGGATCCAGGGACCAGCGGCTCAACCCCACCTGGGCGGCCAACGCGTTCCTGAACAAGATGATCTCGAAGTATCCGAACAACGGCTGGATGACGGCGCAGATCGGCCAGGTGTGCCAGGCGGTGCAGGTGTCGGCGTACCCCGACCGCTACCAGCCGCAGGCCGCCGACGCGCAGCTCATCGTGAACGCGATCTGGCCCATGATCTCCGCGCCGGTGGAGGGTCGTCTGTACCGGGAACCCAGCGGGACGATCGCCGTCGTCGCGGGCGGCGCACCCGTCCGCTTCTCCAGCATGGAGGAACTCAACGCCTCCGGCTACGAAGGCGCCCCCTTCACCAACGTCCCGGCCGGCTGGCTCAACACCCTGCCCCAAAGCCCCCGAGACGGCACCTACCTACGCAACGCCGCAGACGGCGGCATCTCCGTCATCGCCGGAGGCGCCAAATACGGCCTCAGCCACCCCGAATGGACCGCCCTCGGACAACCCGCCTCCATCAACGTCCCCATCCGACTGATCAACACCTACGGCGCCATCCCCCGCAACGGCACCTACCTGCGCAACCACGCCAACGGCAACATCGTCATCATCGCCGGCAGCGCCAAATACAGCCTCACCGCCGCCCAGTACGACACCCTCGGCAAACCCGCCTTCACCAACGTCCCCATCGGCTTCATCAACAGAATCGGCACCGACCCCACCAACGGCACCTACCTACGCAACCCCGTCACCGCCTCGGTCTACCTCACCGTCGGCGGCGCCAAACACGGCCTCAGCTACGACGAATGGATCGCCCTCGGACAACCCGCCCCCACCAACGTCCCCATCGAATGGATCAACACCTTCGGCGCCATCCCCCGCAACGGCACCTACCTACGCAACCCCGTCGACAGCAGCATCTACGCCATCACCAACAACCACAAAAAGGCCCTCAGCTACGACGAATGGGCCGCCCTCGGCAAACCCGACTCCACCAACGTCCCCATCAACTACCTCAACACCATCCCCAACGTGTGACCCGAAGCATGCCGGCCGGACTTCCCAATGACGGCCCGGACGAGATCACCGCACAACCCCTCGAAAGGAATCACCGATGAACCGGACCTCCGGCAGGAGTTCCCGCGCCCGCCGCACGTTCACCGTGACGGCGCTCGCCCTGGCGAGCCTCACCGTGGCCGCCCCCGCGCCGGCGAACGCGGCGGCCGCGGCGCCGGCGTTCCAGCTTCCCTTCCCCTGCGGGGAGAAGTGGCAGCTCAACAGCTGGGGGCACGCCCCCGCGCTGGACATGGTGAAGGAGCCCAACCAGGCCGGTACCGACGGAGCGAAGCTCATCGCACCCGCCGACGGCACCGTCGTCCAGTCCACCTACCACTCCAACGCCGGCAACATGATCCAGATTAACCACGGCGGCGGCTGGTTCACCACCTACATCCACCTGAAGACCCGGTCGGTCAGCGTCAACCAGCGCGTCACCCAGGGGCAGCAGATCGGACAGGTGGGCGCCACAGGACCGACCTCCAACGGCCACCCCCACCTGCACTACGAGCAGGCCTTCGACTCCAACGGCGACGGGCGTGCCAGCTGGGGCGCGCCGGGCACCGAGCGGGTCCGCCCGACCTTCAACGGCGTGGAGTACGGCCAGAGCAACGGCCAGGAGTGGAACAACGTCACCAGCGCCAACGGCTGCTCGGTCGCGCCGGTGGAGGGTCGTCTGTATCGGGAGCCCAGCGGGACGATCGCCGTCGTCGCGGGCGGCGCACCCGTCCGCTTCTCCAGCATGGAGGAACTCAACGCCTCCGGCTACGAAGGCGCCCCCTTCACCAACGTCCCGGCCGGCTGGCTCAACACCCTGCCCCAAAGCCCCCGAGACGGCACCTACCTACGCAACGCCGCAGACGGCGGCATCTCCGTCATCGCCGGAGGCGCCAAATACGGCCTCAGCCACCCCGAATGGACCGCCCTCGGACAACCCGCCTCCATCAACGTCCCCATCCGACTGATCAACACCTACGGCGCCATCCCCCGCAACGGCACCTACCTGCGCAACCACGCCAACGGCAACATCGTCATCATCGCCGGCAGCGCCAAATACAGCCTCACCGCCGCCCAGTACGACACCCTCGGCAAACCCGCCTTCACCAACGTCCCCGTCGGCTTCATCAACAGAATCGGCACCGACCCCACCAACGGCACCTACCTACGCAACCCCGTCACCGCCTCGGTCTACCTCACCGTCGGCGGCGCCAAACACGGCCTCAGCTACGACGAATGGATCGCCCTCGGACAACCCGCCCCCACCAACGTCCCCATCGAATGGATCAACACCTTCGGCGCCATCCCCCGCAACGGCACCTACCTGCGCAACCACGTCGACGGAACCATCTACGCCATCACCAACAACCACAAAAAAGCCCTCAGCTACGACGAATGGGCCGCCCTCGGCAAACCCGACTCCACCAACGTCCCCATCAACTACCTCAACACCATCCCCAACGCCTGATCTGAGAAAGGCGCGGGAGGTCCGGATGGCCAGGTCTCCCGAATCGAGCACGGCGACCTCGAAGCCGATCCGAAACCACGTGGCCTCGCCGGGCGGACACGTCGACGTGACGATCAGCGTCGGCCCACACCCCGTCAAGGCCGCCTGAAGCAGGCGCCCCATTCCCCTCCCGAACGATGCGAAGGCCCTCCGAGATCGTCTCGGAGGGCCTTCGCCACGCGGAGCCACCCTGAGAATCGAACCCCTGGCCCCCTTCATGACGGGTGAACTGCACGGCCCAGGTCAGTGGAGTAAACGCCCTACTTCGGCGCCTGCTGACATCACTTGACCTCAAGTTAAATCGAGGTCGCATGATTCAGATCAGGGCCTCGGTCCTCATCTCACATCGCCGCACAGGGGAGAACGCACTATGAGCGCGGAGACCGGTTTCTACTCGATCATCGACTACACCGTTGACGGCGCCGGTACCCAGCGTGAGCTCGTGGACGCCTTCGCCGAGATCCAGGAGCGATGGGTGCGTTTCCACCCCGGCTACCGGTCGGCCCGCTTCCACGTGAGCACCGACGGCACCCGGGTTTACAACATCGTGCACTGGGCGAGCGAGGCGGACTACCGCAACTTCGTGGAGACGTCCGACACCGAGGGCCGGATGGCCGCCATCCAAAAGGCTCTGGAGGGACTTTCCGGTAAGGCCGAGGCGCGCATGAGTGGAGTGCCCACCTACACCGTCATCCGCGAGATCGGCCCGGGGCCGCAGACAACCGGTTCCTGATCCGACCGACCCAATGGGCGCGAACGCCTCGCTGTCGATGGACCGGCTCCGTGTCGCCGGCCACGTCCAGCGGCTGGTCCGTCATATGCCGAAAAGGAAATCATGAAGGTTGAAATCTACGCTGACGTGCTGTGCCCATGGTGCTTCATCGGGAAGAGACGTATCGCAACCGCTCTGGCACAGGTCGCCGACCGCGATCGGCTGGAGATCGTCTGGCGCAGTTACGAACTCGCCCCGGAGGCAGGCCGGATCCCCGGCCCGACGGCCGCCGAGGCGATGAAGGGGTGGTGGGGCGACCAGGCGCCCGCCAGGGTCGCCCGCATCCAGGCGATCGGTGCCGCGGAAGGCCTGGAACTCAACCTGCACGCCGCCCGGCCGGTGAACACCTTCGACGCCCATCGGCTGTGCCACCTGGCCGTCAAACACGAACTGGCCGACGAGGTGATGGAGCGTCTGCTTCGCGCGTACCACACCGAGGGCCTCAACATCGCCGACCCGCAGACGCTGGAGCGCCTGGGGGTCGAGGCCGGGTTGGATGCCACCGAGGTGCGCGCCACCCTGGGCGGTGACGCCTACGCCCAGGCCGTCAGGGCCGATGAACGCCGCGCCACCGAGCAGGGCGTCACCGGTGTCCCTTCGATAGTGATCGACGGAAGACTCCCCGTCTCAGGTGTCCAGTCGCCCGCCGAGCTTCGGCGACTACTGGAGGACGCCTTGGCCGCATCACATGCCACACATGGATCGGTCCGTTATACGGGATTTAATCCGTTTTAATCTTGCCAAGATCTTCAAGGTGATAGAGATTGGCAGGTTCTCTGACACCGCCAAACGAAACAGGACGAATTCTGATATGCCGTATCTGTCGCGGATGATCACTCGTAGGGGTCTGTTCAAGACCGCCACCGGCACCGCCGCGGCGACGGCCCTGGGCGGCTTCGCCGGCGTCCGGGGCGCCGCCGCCGAAACCGCGGCGGACCGGTTCGACCTGACCGCACCCGCGACGCAGTTGATCTGGAAGAAGGCCCTCTACGACGAGACGGTGCTGCAGTCGTTCGGCTTCGACAACACCAACGGGCACATATACGTGGTCCAGGTGAAGAACGGCTCGGGGTCGGCGGCGGCGGGCAACCTCTGCCTGACCAAACTCAGCCTGACCGGAACGGTGCTCGGGCACATGTACCTGATGGGCTTCGGGCACGGCGTCCAGATCGGAGTGGAGCCGTCGGGGACCTCGGCCTACCTGTGGACCGAGACCAACGCCGTGAGCGACGGCGCCAACGCCTGGGGCAACAGGCTGGCCCGGTTCAAGTTCGTCAACGGCCAGACCCTGACCGCGTCCTCCTCCGCTCTCACCAAGTACGCGCCGATCGCGGGCGCGACCAGCACCACGTGTGCGATCGACCCCTCCACCAAGCGGTTGATCATGCGTTACTGGGTCGACGGAAAGGCACGCTACGCGGCGTACTCCCTGTCCGCGCTCAAAAATGGAACGGCCACCCCGCTGTTCGACATCGCACAGCCGTCGGGGCTGGGCGTCTTCCAGGGCTACGCCGCCCACGGGAACTATCTGTACCTCCTGGACGGCACCTCCTACAGCACCTCCAACCCGGCTCCGGGCAACGCCTACATCACCTGCGTCGATCTGCGCACGGGCAGTAAGGTCCAGCGGTCACTCACCCAGGCGGGCAAGTCCCTGGACTTCCGGGAGCCGGAGGGCATGGCGATCCAGATCGCGGGCGGCGCGCCCCGCCTGTGCCTGGGACTCGCCTCGGGCGTCGAGGGAGCGAGGAAGGCCAGCATCTTCTACAAGACCGCCCTCGTCTGACAGCCGAGGGCGTCCCGGTTTCCGGTCGCCCCCGACCAGGGCCGGGGGTGACCGATCCGGCACGGCGTGAACGCCCTTACTCGCCGTTCAAGAACGAGGCGATCCGCACGGTGCTGGACGGAGACCGCCCGGTCGTCTGGGCCCGCCACCCCCGGTGGCCCCGGAACTCGTCCCCATCGTCGACCTTTTCAAGACTCCGGCCCCGAGCTCATCACGTCCTGGCCCGGCTGAGGGGCGGGCGGTGAGCCCAGGTGGCCCAGCGCCAGAGCCACTCGATGGGGCCCTGGCGGTAGCGGCGCAGCCAGAGGGTGGAGAACAACCACTGGGCCGCGAGGATGGCTCCCGAGGCTAGGAACGCCGCCTCCGAGGACTGGCCGACCGGCAGGCCGAGGATGTGAGCGGCCGCCAGGACGAGGAGTGTGGCGGTCAGATAGTTGGTCAGTGCCATCCGGCCCAGCGGCGCGAAGATGGCCCGCAGCGCCGGTCGCAGCGGCGTTCTGAGCAGGACCAGCAGGGCACACACGTACACGCCGGCGAGCAGCAGATCAGTCAGGCCGGAGGTGAAAGACGGCTGCGTCGTGTCCGTTCCAGTCTGCATGTTGGCCTGTCCCCACAGGACGGAGGCCGCCCCCGCCGCGAAGACAAGGCCCAGCAGGAGCGGCCCTCGGGTGGACCGCTCGATCTGCTCGATCACCCCGTATCGGACCAGTGCCGAGCCCAGCAGGAACAGCCCGGCGACCAGCAGGGGCCCGCCCCCACCAAAGATCAGCGCCGCCGGGATCAGTGCGGCGGCGAGGCCGGCCGCGGCCCACCGCGGCAGCCAGGTCGAGGGCAGTAGCACCAGCATGCCGACGAGGGCGTACTTGGTCAGGATTTCGCCCGGCCACAGCAGCATATGCGCGAGGCCGATCGCGAGCAGCGCCAGAAGCCTGCGCAGCAGGACCAGCCGTGGGCGGGGGACGCGGTTCGCGGCGGAGTTCAGCAACAGTGAGAACCCGATACCGAACAGCAGGGAGAAGATCGGGAGCCCGAGCCAGGGGTCCCAGTCGCCCATGGGCCGCGTCACGACGGCGGTGCCGTGGTTGGCTATCAGCTGGATGTTGGCGAGCAGGATCTCGCACAGCGTGAACCCGCGCAGCACGTCGAGCGCGATGATCCGGGGCCGATCCGGGGAGGCGGCGGGTCCGTCCTGCGCGAGACGGTGGCCGGGGTGGCTGGTCGGGCCCTTGGGGTGCGGTTCCTGGGGGAGATCTTCGCGTGGCATGGGGCCTCATCCTGCAGGGCCGCCCGGGGAACGGCACCGGTCGAAAGCAGGGTGCACGGCGTCCGAGACCGTACTTTCGGCCGCCGGTTCATCGGGTGAGGGCGGGCGCCTGCTTTCAAGCCCCCCTGTAGCCCCTGGTTTCGGCAGATGAGCGGGGGCGGCATCGCCGTCTAATACAGCTGGACACGGGTGATGATGCAGTGCGGCTCGGCCGCGTCCGCAACGACGACGTACTCGGCGACGCCCAAGATCCCATGCTTACCGAGCGGAACCCTACGCTGCTGCGGCCACTGAACAGAAGCCGTGTGCCCGGAGACATCGCCTCTCGTCTCGTTGATCTCAACGGACAGTGCGACAACCGCCGAAAACAACGCCGGGCTGATCTGAGGATCGGCTAAGAGCTCCGCGACCCCCTCGGAGAAATGGCAAGGCCACCCCTCCGCTTCGGGTTCACTCAAGGGGCAGCCCTTGCCGCTCTCGGCGATCAAGAACATCGGCGAGGGTGGCGACGGGCAAGGTGCCCTCCAGCGCAGCCTTACGGATCTGGTCGGCCTCGGGATCCGTGTCGAGCATCGCCTCACACCACCAACGGCGCAGGATCGTCTCCGCCTGATCCAGAGGTGCTGTGCCGAGCTCCCGGTAGAACTCCATCCGCCGACCGCTTTGAAGGGCCGCAGCGATCCCATCAACGGTGCGTGGCACCCGGGGCTCCCCAGGAGCATACGGATGGACAGGCTGAGCACTCATACCGTGAGAATAGCCGGAGGGGAGGCGTCACATCGGGAAGAGACAGGATGAATCCCAAAACCAAGCATGCCCCTAACCGCGAATCACCTGTTCAGAGACCTTACGGACGCAGAGCCGACGAGAAGACCCGGCTCGCGTGGCAGCGCTCCGAGCACTCCGCGAGCAGCAGTTCACCGAACGCTCCGGTCACTGGAACGACGGGGAGGAACACGGCATCGCCTTCCTGTCTCTGCGCGGCACTCCGATGGAGCCTGACAACCCCTGACCTTGCCCAGTGCAGGCTCAGGGACTTTACGTTGAGCTGTGCACATACGAACTGACCCCTCGGTATCGCCTCGTCTCCACACCTTCCTTCACGAAAACGCACGCTGGCATGAACCGACGCCTGTGGCCTGGATCGAACGGACTGCCCGTGCCGTTGATCATGCCGGGGTCGAGGTCGAGGCTCCCGCTGAAGCCGTTGAAGCGATGATCGCTTTTGAGCAGAGATACGGCGGACTGTGGTGCCCAGCTTTGGGACCCAATGGAATGGAGTACGGGCTGGATGGCGACGCGAGGGTCTACCGGACGGCCCAGGGATGGGCGTTCTTCGGAATCATGGACGGTGACTGGACGAATAGCGTGAAAGTCCTGCTGGACGGCCGCACCGGGATGGCCCTCGCCGACAAGCCGCTCAGGATTCTCAATCGGAGTGTCGACCAGCGACTTGAAGCACACGCCCTGCTCCTCGCCCTCCACCGCTGGCCACATCTGACGCTGGAGCTGGCCCTTCCGCAGGGAACAACACCCGGTCCTGATAGGTACGGACCTTCCGCCACGAGTCGATGAGGCCTCGGGGCCGGCGGACCTGTGGTGGTTCGACGGAGCATCCGCCGTGCACCTTCACCTCAATGCCTGGTGGACAGATGATCATGACATTTGGGTCGTACGGTGCTTCGGCCAAGACGACACAGCCCTGAACCAGATCAAGAAAGCGTTGCTCAGCGAGGTGACCGAACTGCTGCAGCCGAGGGAGATTCGATGCTTACTGTGCGGACGGCATACCACCTCGGGCGGACCGTGTTCATGAACACCGCAGCCTCCAGGTGTTGAAGACTGATCGATTCCAAACACTCACCCTGTCGCGGGCGAGGCCGCCGGATCCACAGCGCTGTCGGCAAGGGGGTTGACAAAAGGCCCCCACCGGAACCCGGTGAGGGCCTTCTGACCTGGAGCCGCCTTGGGGAATCGAACCCCAGACCCCTTCATTACGAGTGAAGTGCTCTGGCCGACTGAGCTAAGGCGGCGTGCCGTGTTTCACCACGGCCTACGGCAGTCTACAGGCTCCCGGGGCCTTCCCGCGCCCTGGAATCAGCTGATCTTGGGGCAGCGGGTCCCGTCCTTGGGAACGGTCAGATCGATCAGGTAGTCGTCCACCAGGCGATCCACGCACGTCGAGCCGGTCAGGTAGGCGGTGTGCCCGTCGCCGTCGAAACCGACGAGGACGCCGGAGGAGAGCTGGGAGGCGAGGGCCTCGGACCACTGGTAGGGCGTGGCCGGGTCGCGTTCGGTGCCGACGACCATGATGGGCGGGGCTCCGGGGGCGTCGATCTTCGGCCGTGGGCCTCCCCTGGCCGGCCAGTACGCGCAGGGCAGCGAGCTCCACATGACGTACGCGCCGAAGAGAGGGGCGTCCTTGGCCGACTCGCGGGCCGCCGTGGCGTAGGCGGCGGAGTCGCGGGGGTAGGGGGCGTCGACGCAGTTGACGGCCAGGTTGGACTCGGTCTGGTTGGTGTACTCGCCGTTCGTCTCGCGGTCGATCAGCAGGTCGGCCAGGCGGAGCAGGGTGGTGCCGTCACCCTTCATCGCCCGGCCGAGCGCCTGGCGGAGGATCGGCCAGGCGTGCCGGTCGTAGAGCGGGGTGATCAGGCCGAGGGTGGTCCAGGCCTCGGTCACCGTACGGCCGTCGCCCGTCCCGTTGGTCAGGGGGGCCGCGTCCGCGCGGCGGAGCAGGGCGGCGATCTCCGCGCGGGCGGAGCCGACGGAGCCGCGGAAAGGGCAGTCGGTGGCCGTGAGGCAGTCTCCGAGGAAGGCGTCGAGGGCGACCTCGAAACCGCGTGCCTGCGCGGTGTTCATCTCCAGCGGGCTGAGTGAGGGGTCCACGGCGCCGTCCAGGACGAGGGCGCGGACGCGGTCGGGAAAGAGGTCCGCGTAGGCGGCGCCCAGCTGGGTGCCGTACGACTTGCCGAGGTAGGTGAGGCGGGAGTCGCCGACGGCGGCGCGCAGCAGGTCCATGTCCCGGGCGGCGTCGGCCGTGCCGACGTGCGGCAGGAGCCTGCCGGAGCGGGCCTGGCACCCGGAGGCGAACCGCCGCGAGCCCTCCTCCAGCATGGTGACCTCCCCCGGCGAGTCGGGCGAGCTGTCGAGGCCGACGTAGGTGTCCAGCTCGCTCGACGACAGGCACCGGACCGGCGCGGACTCGCCGACCCCTCGCGGGTCGAAGCCCACGACGTCGAAGCGGTCTCGGACGGCCTTGCTCACCGCCGTGCGGGCACCTCGCGCGTACTTAACGCCGGAGGCGCCGGGACCGCCGGGATTGAGGAGGATCGAGCCGATCCGATCACCCGAGGCGGGGAGCCGGATCACGCTGAGCTCGATCTTCTCGCCGTCCGGCTTGGCGTGATCGAGGGGAACGGGGAGCTTCGCGCACTCGAAACCGTCCCCGCACCCGTCCCAGTCGAGCGACGCTCCCCCTACCTCGCCACCGCCCGTACCGCTGCCGGAACCGGCGTTGGCGCCGGTTCCGGTGCACGCGCTCGCGAGCAGGGCCACCGCCGCCAGTACGGCGACCACCTGGGATCTCATGCCTTGCCCGACTCGCGGGAGGGCGGATCGTATGCCGATCCGGCATACGAGGTCCGGTCACGGAGCTCCCGACGCGACGAATCCCCATACTTCTGAGGTGCACGCATCCGCTTCACCTTCTTAAGGCCGGAATGTCAAGATTGTGGGACACGATCGTCACGCGCTCAGCAGGAGAGCCCGGTGTCCTTCGAATGGCCACCGGCCGAGTGGACACCGGTGGCATCTTAGCCAACCGGCCTGATCCCGATGGGCGTCCTCCACGTTCCCCTGCGTGAATATGACGATCGGCGAACGGATGAAGCGTGCACCCTCACCGTCGAGGAGGCCTCATGTCCAGCAGGACGCCCCGCCAGACCCCCGGCTCTCCCTGGCCCGCGGGGACCCTGATCTCAACCCTTGACGCCGAGGGGCGCAACGAGCTTTTCAAGCTTGGCGAGTCACAACGCCACGAGCCCGGAGCGATTCTGATCCGGCAGGGCGACCTGCGATGTGATCATGTTCTCCTGCTCCGTTCCGTCCGGCCCGCGTCGCCCGCCTGCGCGAAGATCACGGCGATCCTCGACAACGGCACCGAGGCGTTGCTCGGCATAAGGCTGAGCGGTGACCTGGTGGGCGAGATGGCCGCGCTCCGGGAGACGGAGCGCTCGGCGACGGTCACGGCCTGCACCCCGCTGGTGGCCTTCCGGATCCCCGCGACCACGTTCTTCGCCCATCTCGACGAGCGTCCGCGCCTGTGGTCCGCGCTGGCCTCCATGATCGCGGAACGGCTGGAATGGGCCAACCAGCGCCGGCTCGAGTTCACCGCCTTCGAGGTCCCGGTACGACTGGCACGGGTGCTCGGCGAGCTGGCGGCGCGTCACGGATTCGCCGTCGCGGGCGGTACGGACCTCGGCATCAGGCTGTCGCAGCCCGAGCTGGGACGGCTCATCGGAGCGAAGGAGGCCGCGGTGAACAACGCGGTCCGGCTCCTCAAGCGGAACGGGCTGCTGCTGACCGACTACAGGCGGGTGGTCATCACGGATCTGGAGGCGCTCCACGCCTTCGGCGCCGCGGGTTGAGCGCACGGGGGTGGCCTCGCCGCCGCCCGGATCGCACTCCGCGAGGCGTCCTCCCCATGACGCCGTGACGCTCCGCGGGCCGCACCCGCGGCGGTGTCGCGCAACGGGGGTCATCTCCATACCGCCGTGACGCTCCGCGGGCCGCGCCCGCGGCGGTGTCGCGCGACGGGGGTCATCTCCATGCCGCGACGAGCACCGTCAGCGATATCGCCGCGACGAGCGTCAGCCCGGTCCAGGGCAGCGCGCTGGACACGTGACGGTACTTGCGCTCGGCGATCTGGGCAAGGAGGCGCGTCATCGCCCACGCCTCGTCGATCCTGGTCGCGACGTCCTCGTCCGCCGCCTGGGGCAGGTGGCCGGCGACCCCGGTTATGCCGTACCGGCTCCGCGTGTTCGGCGGCCACAGAACCGGCCGGATGGTCTGGAGCATGTGATAACCGGACACGAGAAAACCCAGCAGGAAGAGTCCCAGCAGCGCGTTCCCCGCGACGAGGCCCGCGTGGGCGAGTCTGGCGACACCTCCGGCCTGGGCCGCGACCGTCGCCGCGGCCCCCGCGTGCGCCACGGCGAGGACGCCCACCTTCCCGTCGGCATGCTGAACGTAACTCTGGAACGAGATCATCACCGCCAGCGCGCCATCTAGATCCTGATTCGTCAACTTTTGCGGCTTTTGTCGCATCCAGTGCACCGTTTTCCCCTCGCCTCTTGGCATCAAACTTCAGGAAATGGCGCGAACCAGGTTATGAGTATGCATTAATCCACCTTGGGGCTTATTCTCCATATTTGCTAGGGCCACATCCCCTACCAGTAGGGGATGTGGCCCTAGACATTCCCCCATACTGATGGCTTCGAGCTGGAGTTACCACCAGACCGTAAGGAACCGGAAGAATCCATGAAAAGCGGCGATTTCGGACGCGCCCTCATCATGTCCAGCGATCTACGAGGATACGGACAAGGAGCTGACAAACGCCACGAGACCATGCAGCACGGCTTCATCGACCTTCACGAGAACGCGGCTGCCCGGACGGGGCTCAACCGGCACCGGTGGGTGATCCAGCAGGGAGGCGACGGCGAGCTCGCGGTGCTCCCCGCCGACGAACCCGACCCTCTCGTCGTCGACCAGTACATACGCGCCATCCACCAGGGACTGGTCGACCACAACGACGGCCTGGCGGCGGAGGAGCGGCTCCGTCTCAGGGTGGCCCTCGCCTTCGGCACCGCCTACCCGTCGGCCAACGGATACGCCGGCCAGGCGGTCGTCGAGGCGAGCCGGCTGGTCGACTGGCGGCCACTCAAAAAGATCTTCAAGAAGAGAGAGGACATGAACATTGTTCTCATTCTCTCCCAGCGGGTTTTCGAGGACGTGGTGCAGCAGGGACACACCTCCTACGGGATCGGCGACTTCCACAGGGTGACGATTCGGGAGAAGGAGTTCTCCGGCTCCGCATGGATATGGAGCCCGGAATTCAGGCCTGAAGATTTGCGCCTCCTGTCCGATTCAACGGATACGAAAGCGGACGACCAGGCGGAGAACCTCGGAACCGGTACCTCCCAGCAGGCGGAAGTGATCAACAATCTGAGTGGTCCCGTCGACGCCCGCCGCGCGGTCTTCGGGATCGGCCGTAAATGACGACGGCGGAACCCCCTCCGGGCAACGATCCACCGGCCGAGCCCCTCGCCGAACCGGAGCAGGAGGAGCGGCAACAGGCCACCCCGGACGAACCGGCCGCCGAGCGCACGGACGAGGACTTCGACGAAGGCGCTCTCGGCCAGACCGCCACAGTGATCAACAACTTCTTCGCCGAGGTACAGGCGCAGAAGGCGACCTTCGGCATGGCGGGCACCGGAACGGCGCGATCGACGTCGCGACGGCTCGACGAGAAGGAGATCGATCGCGCCCTCAGGCACTTCGTCAGGCCGCCGGGTTTCGACAGGGCCGTGACGATCCTGCGCGAACGTCGCGTGGTGGTCCTCGTGGGAGGCGAGGGCATCGGCAAGTGGACGAGCGGAACCGCCCTCCTCGCCCAGGTCAAGCTACCCGCGGACAAAGTGGTCGTCCTCTCCCCCCGCCGTGACCTGGAAGACCTGCTGGCGACCTCGTTCAGGAAGGACCGCGTCTACTTCATCCATGACTGGATCAACGACAAGGCCGAGAAGGGCCTGCGGCGCTTCACCTTCGACACGCTGAGCGCCAGGCTGGCCCAGGCGGAGGCGCATCTGGTGATCACCCTCAACCGCGCGGAGGTGCGCTTCGAGCTTGAGGCGTTCGAGATCGGATGGGAGCCTCCCGACTCCCTGAAGCTGCTCGACGCCCATGTCGGCACGGATCACCCCGCTCTCTCCGAGGTCCAGGTCCGCGAACACGTCGCCGCGCTGCGCTCACCCCAGCGGGTCGTCGAGCTGGCCGAGCAGCTGACCGGCGGCGCCCGGCACGCGCGGGAGATCCTGGCCGACCTGGACGGCAGTACCGTCATCCAGTGGTTCGACGGCGAACCGAAACGCTCCGAGGTGCTGGCCGTCGCGGCCCTGGCCTTCGCGTACGGCATGCCGGAGCGGGTCTTCGAGCGGCTCCTGGTGCGACTGACGAGCATCGCGGACGAGATCGAGCGCCAGGGGGCCGAACGCGAGACGCGCCCGATCGGGGAGGATCTGCCGCAGAGCCGGAAGCTGTGGAACAGCCGGCATTCGCTGATCGGCACGTCCACCGAGGCGGGCGAGCCCAGGGTGGTCTTCTGCGGTCCTCGCCACCGCGAGCACGTGATCACCCAGCTCTGCCTGCACTACGGATACAGCGTGTGGGAGCCGTTGCGCGAGTGGATCCGCGAGCTGGCCGGGGAGCTCCCCGAGGTCCAGGTACAGGTCGCGGCGGGGCTCGCGCTGCTCGCGAGGACACGCCCCGAGGAGGTCAGGGAATCCTTCCTGCGGCCCTGGGCCGGAGGCCTGGCCCAGGAACGGCTCACCGCGGCCAACACGCTCTCCATGATGTGCGTGGACGACGTCACCGCGGCCATCGCCTTCGGCACCGCCCTGAGCTGGGTGGAGAACGCCGGGCAACCACAGGCCATGACCGCCGCCCTCGCCCTCGCGGGCGGCCTGTCCATCCGATATCCGGGTGAGGCCGTCGACTGGCTCTGGTACCTGTCACTGCGCGGGATCCGGGTGAGCAACGTGGCCCAGAGGGCGCTGACGCTCCTGTTCCAGACCGCGGCGGAACGAGACGGTGAGGCGCTGACCGGGCTGCGGCTGCTCGCCAAGCACCTGGAGCGTGACCTCGATGAGGGCATGCCACCGCAGTTGGCCAGGCGGGCCCTCGAAGCCGTGCTCGGCGTGCTGCGATCCGACCGGTTGGAGAGCGAGAGGCCACTCATGGCATGGCTGCTCCTGTCCCAGCCGTCGAGCGCCGAACCGATCGGCGTCCTGTGGGCATGGGCCCTCCACAACGCCCACCACCGCGCGGAGGCGGTTCGGGCGCTCTGCCGCACCCTCCAGGCCCTGGAGGAGCAGGACGGCGCCCTGGCCGCCGCGGAAGCGCTGGGCCAGGTGATCTGGACGACCCTGCCCGGCGGCGTGACGGTGCTGGTCAAGCGCGCGATCGATCGCGCCTGCGGCGAGACGCACGCGCGGTGGGATCCCCCGCTCGCCAAGGAGATCGTCCTCGCCCTGCTCAACGCGGGCACACGGCGAAGCCAGCAATGACATCAAGGAGAACATCGATGCCCGCGCACAGCGAATACCCGATCGTGGAAGAACGCGCCCTCCGGCCTCCCCGTCGGCGGCTGGGACTCTTCCCCCGCCGCGATCCTGACGAGCTTCCCGAGACCCCGGTGGGAACCGTCCTCGTCTTCGCGCTGAACGGAGGCTACAAGGCGTACACGGAGGGCCAGCACCTGCGCGGGTCGGAGGACGCCGTCGTGGAGGCGAGATCCGTGAGCGTCGTCTACATGCGCAACCGGCAGGTCACGCTGGGGATCGAGATCCCGTCACAGGACATGGGCTACCAGTTCCTGCTGAAGGCCGTCTTCAAGTGCAGGGTGACCGACGCCGAGGCGGTCGTCTCCGCCGGGATCGAGGACGCCGCGGACGTGCTGACCAACCATCTCCGTGACGACGCGCAGCTGATGCGGCTCGGCACGACGCGGCCGATCGAGGAGGTGCACCTGCTGTCCGTGGAGGTCACCAACAGGGTCCGGGCCTACCTGGAGTTCTACCCGCCCCGGATCGACGGGCTGGAGGTGGTCCTGGTCAACGTCGACCTTCTCCCGCCCAACGACATTCTCGTCCACGGCCAGCGGCTCAAACGGCTCAAGTGGGACGGGGAGAGCAGGGAGCTGGCGTCGGCGATCGAGAACCGTGACGTCACCAGGATCGAGGAGATCTTCAAGCGCGGCGCCGAGGCGACCGTGGCGTTCGGCGTCAGCCGGGAGCAACTGCTGATGACCGACGCCGTCGGCATCACCCGCGAGGCGCAGGAGAACCGGATGAAGGCCCTGTCCGATCTCATCAACGGCATGCCCGACGGGGCACTGGACTTCCTGCCCATCGACACCCAGAGGCTCATCGAGAGGGTGGTGACGTCGGTCACCGGGGACAACCTGTTCGCCGAGGCGCCGAAGGCCGTGGAACCTCCCGCGCTGGGCGGTGGCCGGTCGTTCCAGAACGGGCACGACGGCCCGCGCAGGATCGGCCTGGAGGACCTCGATGACTGACGAGGTGCCGCCCGGCAGGCACTCGAAGGTCCCGCCCGCCGAGCCGGGCAGCCGGTTCGACCTGGGGCGGCGGCTCCGGGTCCTCTCCGGGGTCGACGAGGAGATCCTGGACCAGGTGCCGCTGGAGCGGACCCGGTACGTGGGTCTCGGCGGCGTGGTGCTGGGCACGGCGGTCGTCGCCGGGATCTCGATGTGGTTCGCCCTGAGCCAGGTTCTGGGCGGCTCCCACATCGGGCTGGTCATCCCCACGGTGATCTGGACGCTCATCGTGCTCAACCTCGACAGATGGCTCGTCTCGACCGTGACCGGCATCTGGCAGCGCAGGCTCCTGATGCTGGTCCCCCGCCTGCTCGTCGCCGTGGTGCTGGGCTTCGTCATCGCCGAGCCGCTGGTCCTGAAGGTGTTCGAGACCGCGGTGGTCCAGCACGTCCTGGACGAACGCCAGGACGCCCGCGGCGCGGAGCGGGCCCTGCTCCTGAGGTGCAATCCCCAGGAGCCCGGCGACGCGCGGGAACAGCGGGGTTGCGAGGACGCCAGGCTCCTGGCCCCGGCCGCCGAGTCGGACGCGACCAGGCTGCGCGATCTGGAGAGGGACGCCGAAAGGCTCCGCACCCGGGTCAACGCCGACAGCGCGCGGTACGACAGGCTGTTCACCCAGGCCACGAACGAATGCGGAGGGAAAAAGACAGAGGGGACGAGCGGCAGAAGAGGCATGGGACCGCTCTGCGAACGCCTGGACACCGCGGTGAAGGCCTTCGCCGCCCGCAGCAAGCTGGCCGAGAACCAGAAGAGGCTGCGCTCCCTGGACGACCAGGTGTCCGCGCTGCGCGAGCCTCTCGCCGACAAGCGGGCCGACTTCGGGCAGCGGGTCGAGGCGGACGTGCAAAAGCGGGTGGACGCGATGCCCGGGGCGGACGATCCCGTGGGTCTCCTGGAGCGTATGCGGGCGCTGCACGAGCTGACGGCCGAGAACCCCTACCTGTTCGGGGCGAGCTGGCTGCTCCGGCTGTTCCTGATCCTGATCGACTGTCTGCCCGTCCTGGTCAAGCTCATGGGGGGCACGACCGCCTACGACCGGATGGTGGATCGCGCGAACCGTACCCAGGAGAGAATCCACGAGAGGCGTCTGCAGTTCAGCGCGGACGGGCGCGTCGGCGAGCTGGAGCTTCAGGCGCACCGCGACGCGGAGGACCGCCGACGGCGGCGCCAGCTGATGGACATCGAGAGCAAGGCCGCCGACGCCGAGGCGCGCGCCGCGGTGGAGGCCATGATCAGGCGTCGGACCGAGGAGATGAGTTTCCAGGGCGTCACGCACGTCATCAAGGAGGAGCGGCGCAACGGCTCCCACCCGCACATCGACCTGACGAGCTCCCAGAACTGACCGCGTTCCGGGCCGTCGGTCGACTCCGGGCCGGGCGCCCTTCCCTCACCCTCCCCACGTGCTCACCGCGTGAGTCCGCGGACGGCCCCGATCCTCCGGGCGGGTTCCGAGGCAGGGGTCCGTGACCGTCGGCCCATCGGCCCGGCGACCCGCCGGGCCACCCGGTAGGCCCCCGCCGTGGCCAGGTGACCCGGCGGGCCGGCCGAGTCACCTGGTACGGCCCGCCGTGACCGCCCGCCGTCTCTTCCCCGAGGGCCTGGCGGGCCTCGTCGCCGCCCGCCGGTCTGGCCGGACCGGCGGGCGGTCATTCTTCCCCGCGGCACGAACCCGGGTACCCGTGAGAACACCGGCTCGGCCGGTCACCCACCGGCGTGCCGCGGGACGCGGACGCCCGCGGCCCCCGGCGACCCCGGTCACCCGTGCTCAGACCCCGGTCACCCATGCCCACGCCCTGGTCATCCCTGCTCAGGCCCTGGTCACCCGTGCTCAAACCTCGGTCATCCCTGCTCAGACCCCGTCGTCGGCGACCTTCACCGCGTCCCCGTACGCCGCGTCGTGCTGTTTGCGCGGGGAGCACACCGACGCCGACGGGCACGCGCAGCGGCGCCCGCCGTCCTCCAGGCGGACCACGACGGAGTCGGAGGGCACGTTACGGCCCACGACGGTTCCCGCCCCCTCAGGGGTGTCGACTTTCAGCCCGACGCGGGGCATCCTGCTGTGCGCGTCGAGGTAGAGAGGGTGCTCGTACTTCAGGCAGCACATCAGCCGCCCGCACGCCCCCGCGATGCGCAGCGGGTTGACCGGCAGGTCCTGGTCCTTGGCCATGCGGACGGAGACCGGCTCGAAGTCCTTGAGGAAGGTGGCGCAGCACAGGTCGCGACCGCACGGGCCGATGCCGCCCTGGAGGCGGGCCTCGTCGCGTGGGCCGATCTGGCGCAGCTCCACCCTGGCGCGCAGGTTGCGGGCCAGGTCGCGGACGAGGGCCCGGAAGTCGACCCGCTGGGGAGCCGAGAAATAGACCGTGTAGACGTTCTCGGCGTCGGTGTAGTCGACGCCGACGACCTTCATGGGCAGTGTGTGTCGCTTGATCAGGCGCTTGGAGACGCTGCGGGCCTCGGCGCGACGCCGCTTGTTGCCCTCGTCGCGGGTCAGGTGCTCCTCGTCCGCGATGCCGGCGCACACCGGCAGCCCGCCGACCTCCTCACTCGTCCACTGGGGCGCCCAGACGCACTCGGCCACCTCGGGCCCGGCGTCGGTGGGGACGAGCACCTTGTCTCCGACCTTGGGACTGTACTCACCGGGATCGAGGTAGTACAGCCTGCCGTAGCGGGTGAAACTCACCGCCATGATCATGCCCATATGGCTCCAAACCTGGGGGTACGGCCTTCGCCCACCCGCCACATTACGCGCCGGGGCCACCCCTGGGGACCCGCCGCTTCAGCATTTCCCCTCGGGCGACAGGCATCCTTGGTCGATCACGTTGGCGACACCGGGCAATGTCCTGACGGCCGCGACGATCGCCTTTCGATCGGCACCCGGCTCCGGCGTGACCCGGAACGATATGGGCATGTCCTTGACCTGGATCGCGGTGATCAGCTCCTTGTTGGCCTTGTTATGCTCCTTGAAGTTCTCGTAGCTCTCCGCCTGGTCCTCGAAGCCGATCCACGCCACGTCCCGCCGGCTCCACAGCGCCTCGGCGATCTTCGCCCTGTTGGGGCTCCGGTCCTCGCACTGGGGAAAGGGGTCGCGCTTCTTGCACAGGAAGACCGAGATCTCGAGCTTTGGACCCGGCGGAGCCTGGACGGCGGTGGCCGTCCGGGGGTCCGGCCGTCCCCCCCACGCGTATCCGGCCCCGACGACGGCCGTCACCGTGACGGCGGCGACCAGCAGCATCGGGACTCTGGACCGGCGGCGGGTCCGGACGGCCAGCGGGCGGACGTCCACGGCGGTCGCCGCGGCACCGGACAGGGCGTCGCGAAGGCGGTTCTCGGTGACGGGCAGGGCGTCGCGGAGGCGGTTCTCGGTGGCGTTCATGATTGCTCCCCAAGCACTCGGGCGAGGGCGGCCAGCCCACGCGCGATGGTGGAACGGGCAGTACCGGCGGCGATCCCCATGGTCTGGGCGATCTCCAGGTCCGTCAGGTCGAGGTAGTAGCGGAGCGTCAGCGCCTCCCGCTGCCGCCTGGGCAGCGCGCGCAGGGCCAC
This sequence comes from Streptosporangium sp. NBC_01469, assembly GCF_036227305.1. Lineage (NCBI taxonomy): Bacteria > Bacillati > Actinomycetota > Actinomycetes > Streptosporangiales > Streptosporangiaceae > Streptosporangium > Streptosporangium sp. NBC_01469. Next base: position 1,340,862 of record NZ_CP109465.1, read on the forward strand.
GAGCACCTCCCGGCGCTCCTCACCGAGCAGCGCCGCGTGTTCGGCCGACCAGACAGGCGGCTCGTACGGCGCGGCCCGCCGGAAGGCGACCGCCCGGCGGCGCAGCACCGAGCGGGACCCGTTGAGCACCGCCGAACGGATGTACGTCAGCGCCCGGTCGGGGTCGCGCAGGCGGCGTCGTCCCGCGTGGGTGCGGGCGAACGCCTCCTGTACGACGTCCTCGGCCGTGGCCTGGTCTCCCACCATGAGCAGCGCCAGCCGTACGAGGCCGAGATGGTGCTCGGCGAACAACGCCGCGACGTCGACACGGTCCCTCGACACCGCGGCGTCCACGTACTCCTTCGACATCGCGGCGTCCGTGTACTCCTTCGACGCCGCGACACCCACCTGTTTCTTCGACGTCGTGGCTCTGACGCGGTCCCTGGCCAGGGGCTCCCCGTGGGAGAGCATTTCGATCACTGGGTCGGGAATTCTTCCCGAGGATGACAGGGTCACATCACAGAGACGCCCTACCGGGCCATCCGCTGCTCCGGTCAGCGACCGAGTTTGGCGAAGGACTTCTCCCAGCGGTTTACGATCATGGAAATGTCATAGTTCCTGGCCGTCTGGAGAGCGTTCTCGGCCATCCGGCGGCGGCCCTCCTCGTCGTCGATCATCTGGATCAGCCCGGCGGCCAGGGCGTCCACGTCGTCGGCGGGGACCAGCAGCCCGTTCACCCCGGAGGTGATGATCTCGCGGGGACCCCGGGGGCAGTCGAAGCTGATCACCGGCACCCCGGAGGCGAACGCCTCGATGATGGTCATGCCGAAGCCCTCGAACCGGGAGCTGACCGCGTGGATCGAGGCCTTGGCGAGCTCGCCCTCGATGTCTCCGGTGGGACCCATGAACGTGACGTTGTTGTGCAGCCGCAGCTTGACGGACTGTCTCACCAGTTTGTCGCCGACCCGGCCCTCGCCGTAGATCCGCAGCTTCCAGTCCGGGCGTTCCCTGGCCACCCGGACGAACGCCTTCAGCAGCCGGTCGTACCCCTTGACCGGCACCAGCCTGCCCGCGGCGAGCACGATCCGGTTCTCCTGCCTGGAGCGCGGACGCGGCCCGCCGGGCAGCCCGTTGCCGATGGTGAACACCCGGGTGGACGACCCGTTGAGCATCTTCCGGTAGTCGTGCTCGTCGGCCTCGGTGAGGGTCACGACGGCGTCGAGCTTCGGGTACCACGTCCGGATCTCCTCGAAGATCCCGGGCTGGTGGGCCTCGAAGTGCAGGTGCTCCTGGGCGATCGTGACGACTCGTTTGCGGGCGTACCTCGCGGCCATAATGTTGAGCCCCGCGCGGGTGGTGATCAGCACGTCGCTGCGGAGCCTGCGCAGCTCGCGGACAAGAACCTCGTCGCTCCAGGCGCTGAAGGAGGCGTACGCGCGCTCCTCGGGGTGGATCAGCGCGCTCTCCCGCGCGCTCAGCCGCTCGGCCCTCTTCGTGTACGGCCAGCGGACCTTGGCCCCCTCCCGCAGGTCCACCAGCGAGCGCAGGCGGACCTGGGAGCCCAGCGGCAGGAAGGGCGTGTCGGCGTGCTGGAAGACGCTGACGATCTCGACCTCGTGCCGCTCGGACATGGCCGTGGCCAGGTCGAAGGTGGCGCGAATGGTGCCGCCCATACCGTAGGCGTTGAGGATGAGGAAGGAGATTTTCACGAGCCCTCCTCCTCGATGCTGAGCGCGACGGCGAGGCTGTCGGTCTCGGTGTAGTACGGCCGGACCCTCACCTGCCCGACCCGCTGGGCGGGAAAACGAACTTTGGTCTTCTTGTCCGTTATGTCATCAAGACGAGTGGCCAGCGGCAGCCGGGTTCCGGAGATCTCCGCGTACAGATCCCAGAAGACACGGCGCCGTACCTGCGCTTCGGCCATCGGCGCGATCTCGACCCCTCCATCGAACCATCGCCCCTGGAAGCTCGCGGGCCCGCTCACGGGCTCCGGCCCCCGGCGGGCCACCGCCACGAGCCTGGCCGCCCCCCGGATCGGCTCGCCGTACGCGACGGCGCCCTCGACCTGGATCACACCGTCCTCCGCGGTCACCCGGATCACCTCGACGTACGGCTCGACCTCGCGGACCCGCAGGCCCAGCGTGCCGAGAGAGGTGCGGAACGCCCTGATCTCCCGGTTGCGGGGGGTCTCGGCGTAGGACCACAGCCCGTCGAGCGAGAACCCCGGGTCGTCGGTGGCGACGGGCTCACCGCCGCGCGACGCCATCCAGACACCCGAGGACAGTGTCTTCAGGTCAGCGGCCTCGCACTCCTCACCGGTCTCCACGTGTCGCAGGACGATCCCCGGATCGTTCCCGTCGATCGGTTCCGGCCACTCGATCCTCAGCGCGTCGTCGTCGCCCACACGGCTCGTGACGGCCCGCCCACTCATGGACGGAATCACCCCGTGGCGTGCCCCCATGCTCACCAAGAGTCCCCCGGTCTTCTCTGCTCATCCCCGTAGAGCAGGACACTGTCCACTGATTTATAACGGAATAGCTTATTTTTGCCTGTTAATCCTAACGACCCACACTCGTACTTTGAGGTGACTTAGCGATGAATGGTTCCATCTAATCGGAAACAGACGGGTAGTGACCACTTGGTGCGGTCACTACACGCCTTCTCACCAGCCGATATCCATCTCGCCGGTTCTGGAGAAACTCCGAAGTGTCCGATACCGGCCGGAGCTGACCACCCCGTACTCCGCCCCCCGGTGGACCACGAGATGCCCGCCCGAACCGTCCGCGTCGACCAGCCGGAAACCTCCCCGACCGTCGCGATAGAGCACGGCCGACTGAACGCCGTCCTCCACGTCGAAACGCACGATCTCGGCGGCCCCTGGCACGACGGAAAGGCTGCTCCCGTCGGCCCTCTGGACGATCCGGCCGAGCGCCGCGACGAGCGAGCGGCCGTCGGCGTCGATCCGCACCCCGTGCACGGCGGCGGCCACGCCGGAGGAGGTCCTGAGCTGGACCTTCCTCGCCCTGTCCATGTCCTCTCCGTCCTCGCGCAGGTCGAGCACCCACACCTCCGAGGGGTCGGGGTTGACCTCGAGGACCGCCGTGGCCCCGCTCTGCTCAAGCACCTTGGTGGCATCGGGTACCGGGGTGCCCGTCACCTCCGGGCCCGGCACCGGAGTGAGCGCCTGACTCGGCGCCCCGGACGACGGGACGTCCGGCGTACGAGGCACCACGGTGGGTGTCCCCGGCCCGGGATCCGTCCAGACAGGGGTCACCGGAACGGAGGCCGGGCTCCGGACGGGGGTCACCGGGGCGGCGGTCGGGGGAGGCAGGTTCAGGGGAGGCGAGGTTTCGAGAGGCGAGGTCGTAGAAGGCGAGCTCAGGGGAGGCGAGGTTTCGAGAAGCGAGGTCGCGGGAGACGAAGTCGGGAGAGGCGAGTTCGTGACACCCGCGCCTGGATCAGGCCGTACGGGAGAACGCTGGAAGGCGACGAAACGACCGTCCGCGCTGACCGTCACATTATTGACCTCACCGTCGCTCGACGAGCCGAACACCCGGCTCTCACCGGTGGCCAGGTCGGTCACACCGATCCGCGCGGCGCCGGAGGAGTCACCTGCACACGGCCTCAGACCGTAAACGAGCGTGCCGCCGTCAGCGCTGACCGCGAGCGACGTGGGTACGGTGCCCGGTGGCGGGCCGCCCAGTGGCTTCTCCGCTCGCGGAGACCCACCCGGCCGGCCGGGCGTCACGCGGAGGAACCCGAAGCCGCAGGGGCCCGTCCTCACCGCGGTGTAGAAGTCGCCTCGCGCGGAGTCCACCAGGAGGAAGTATTCCTCCGTGGTCCCCAGGGACCGCCTGTCGACCCGCTGACCGGTGTCGGCCCGGTAGAAGGTGATGCCGTTACCGCCGGTCGTCGCGAAGTACTCCGGTCCCGGACCCGGGGTCGGCGGCGCGACGACGCCGTCCCCCCGCTCACCGCCCTGGACGACCACCACCCCCGCGGCGGTCACCGCGGTGACCGCCGCCGCGGCCACCAGCGGCACGACCCAGGATCTTCTCGTACGAGGCGGCGGCGGCCTGAAGGCGGGGACGTCCTGAACGGTCTCCCCAACGGCTCCGGCCGCGTCCCGCAGCCGGTTGACGATCTCGTTCACTGGTTATCCCCCAGGAGACGGCCGAGCGCGTTCAGCGCCCGATGCGTGGTGGACTTGACGGTGCCGCGACTGATCCCCATGGCCCTGGCGGTCTCGTCCTCCGACAGGTCCGCGTAGAAGCGCAGCAGCAGCACCTCGCGCTGCCGGCGCGGCAACCGGTGGAGAGCCTCGACGACCGCCCGGCGCTCGTCGCCGAGCATCGCCTCGGACTCGGCCGACCAGACGGGCGGCGTGTACGTCCCGGCGAACCACGAGGGCAGCCGCCTGCGACGCAGCACGGTGCGCGCGTTGTTCAGCACGGCACTGCGCAGATAGACGAGTGCCTTCTCCGGATCCCTCAGCCGGCCGAACCGGCGATGGAGACCGAGGAACGCCTCCTGCACCACGTCCTCGGCGGACTCGCGATCCCCGATCATGAGCAGGGCCAGCCGGGTCAGCCCTAGCGCGTGCCCGGCGTAGAGCCCGCTGATCGTCTCAGCGGGCTCGGGTCTGCCCACGCCCAACGTTTCGGGTTGCATGACCAAGAGACGCGGAAACCGCCCCCGGGTTGCCTCCCGTCACGAACCGGATCGAAGTCGAGGCCGGCACGGCTCAGCACCGGCCCGGCCCGACGTGGAACCGAGGCCCGCCCAACCCGAGGTCAAGCCCGGTACGAGGCTCGGGGACGAGACCGGTTCAGAGCCGGGGCCGGTGCAGGGAGATGGTCATCGACTCGACCGCCATCTGCGGGCTGACGTTGGACGCCAGCCGCCTCCGGCAGCGCATGATCGCGTCGATCCTGCGCAGGGTGTCCTCCGGCGTGGAGGCGCGGGCCAGGTCGTCCAGGTCGGCGCGGCGGTCCTCGCTGGCCAGTTCCACGTGCGCGCCGAACTGCACCGCCAGCACGTCGCGGTAGAACGCCACCAGGTCGAGCAGGGACGCGTCGATGACGTCGCGCTTGGTGCGGGTCGCCCGGGACTTCTGCCGATCCTCAAGATCCTTGAGCGCCCCGGCACCGCCGCGGATCAGGCCCCTGTTGAGCCCCTTGCCCGTAGAGCCCTCGCCGTAGACCTGGCGCAGCTCGGTGATCTCCGACTCGTTCAGCACCGCGGTGACCGCGGCGGCCTCGTCCTCGGCGGTCTTCACCAGCCGCTCGGCGGCCATCACGCACTCCCCGACGCCGGTGAGCGACCGGGGGATGGACAGCACCGCCTCGCGGCGCGCACGCGCCTCCCCGTCCAGGGCCAGCCTGCGGGCGCGGTCGATGTGCCCCTGGGCGGCCCTGGCGGCGAACTCCGCCATCGTCGGCGGCACGTTCTCGCGCGTGGCCAGCACGTGGGCGACCGCCGCGGTGGGCGGGGTGACGAGCGTGACGAGCCTGCAGCGGGACCTGATGGTGATCATCATGTCGTCCGGGGAGGGCGCGCAGAGCAGCCACACCGTCTTCGGCGGCGGCTCCTCGATCGCCTTGAGCAGCGCGTTGGACGCCCCCTCGGTCGCCCGGTCGGCGTCCTCGAACAGCACGACCCGCCAGCGGCCCAGCGTCGGCGCCCCGGCCGCGCGCAGAATGAGCCGCCGGGTGTCCTTGATGCCGTACGAGAGCCCCTGCGGGCGGACGATCTCCAGGTCGGGGTGGGAGCCGACCGCCACCTGGTGGCACATGTCGCAGTGGCCGCACCCCTGGTCGGGGCAGAACAGCGCGGCGGTGAACGCCCGCGCGGCCTCCTCGCGCCCGGACCCGGGCGGCCCGGTGAACAGCCACGCGTGGGTCATCCCGGCACCGCGCCCCCCGGCCAGCAGGTCGGCCCCGGCCGCCGCCGCCCGGCGGAGCGTCGCGGCGGCCCGCTCCTGCCCCACAAGATCATCAAAGACTCCCACGCCCCCCAACCTACCGTCGGGGACGCGGGCTCAGTCGCGGATCGCGCTCCCGGCCCGGTACGGACACACCGTGCCGACCACCATCGGGAACGCTGGCTCAGTCGCCGATCGCGGGCATGGTCCGGTACGGACGCACCGTGCCGGCCGCCATCGGGAACGCTGACTCAGTCGCGGATCGCGGGCATGGTCCCGGTGACATCCTCCGACTCCTGCGGCACCGGATCGGGCAGGATCTCGCGGACCCGGTCGTGGATGACCAGGGAGATCTGGTTCTGGGGCAGGGTCCCGTCGACGACCAGGTAGCGGTCGGGCTCGGCGGCGGCCAGCGCCCGGAACTCGCGGCGGACGCGCTCGTGGAACTCCAGGGGCTCCGACTCGATACGGTCGGCGGCCCCGCCCAGCCGGGCCAGTCCCACCGACGGCGGGGTGTCGATGAGCACGGTGAGGTCGGGGACGAGCCCGCCGGTGGCCCAGCTGTTGATCCTCGTGACGTCCTCGGTGTCCAGGGCCCGGCCCGCGCCCTGGTAGGCGAGCGACGAGTCGACGTAGCGATCGGAGATCACCATCGAACCCCGGTACAGGGCCGGGCGGATGACCTTCTCCACGTGCTCGGCCCGGTCGGCCGCGTACAGCAGCGCCTCGGACCTCGCGGACAGCCCCTGGTGCACCGCGTCGAGCAGGATCGCCCGCAGCCGCATCCCCACCTTGGTCGATCCGGGCTCACGGGTCTGCACGACGTCGAAGCCCTGGTCACGCAGCCAGATCGCCAGCAACCTGGACTGGGTGGTCTTCCCCGACCCCTCGCCGCCCTCGAACGCGATGAACATCCCGCGCCCCTGCTCGGCGCTCTCGGGGGCGAACCGCTCGCCGCGCACCGCGGCGAACAGGTCGGCGACGATCGAGACGCCCCTGCGGTCGTCCATCTGCCGCAGGGCCACGATCCCGACGATCACCGCGAGCAGCCCGCCGACCAGCAGCACCAGGTTCGAGCCGTCGAACCGGTAGACCGGATCCGGGCCGACCCTGATCTGGTGCTCGCCGAACAGGCCCGCGAGGGTCGGCGCGACCGCGACCACCAGCAGCAGGGTCACCCGGGCGAGCGACTGCAGGAAGGAGAACGTACGGCCCCGCAGGTTGTCGTCCACCTCCAGCCCGATCATGGTGTAGCCGATGATCCAGGCGATTCCCGCGCACGCGCCGAGCAGCACGGTCAGCAGGACGACGATCACCAGGTTGTGGACGAGCGCGACCGCCACGAGGACCAGCCCGGCCACCACGATCGCCAGGCCGAACAGCCTGCGCCGCGACAGCTCCCTCAGCAGCTTGGGCCCGAAGAACATGCCGGACGCCATACCGACGAAAACCGCGCCGAAGACCACGCCGTACGCCGCGTCGCCGCCGCCCAGCGCGTCCACGTAGATCTTGGCCACCCCGACCACCGCGCCACCGGCGGCGAACGCGCCCAGCATGCCGATGATCAGACCGCGGATCAGCCGGTTGCCGCCGACGAACCGCCAGCCCTCGAAGATCTGCCGCAGCACCGACGGCGCGGAGGCGGCCCGCGCGCCGTTCCTCGGGATGTCCTTGAGCGAGAAGATGATCACGGCCGAGACCAGGTACGCGAGCGCGTTGATGAACAGCGCCAGGTAGGTCTCGCGCTGGGCGAGGAACGGCACCAGCCTGCCCAGGACGTCGTCGACGACCGACAGCAGCGCGAACAACAGCGCGGCGATGGGCGCGGTGCCGTACGTGACCAGGAGGTTGAGCTGGTTGGCCTCCTCCAGCCGCTCCTTGGGCACCAGGTTGGGCACCGTGGCGTCCTTGGCCGGGACCCAGAAGAGGTTGACGCACTCGACCATGAACGTGGCGATGATCACCCACTGGTAGCTGCCGATCAGCGGGATCGACAGCACCAGCGCGAAGCGCAGGAGGTCGCAGAAGAACATCGTCAGCCGCCGGTCGAACCGGTCGGCGAACGCGCCCGCGAGCGGGCCCAGCAGGATGGCCGGGAGCATCTTCGCCACGAAGACACCGCCGATGGCCAGGCTCTGGGCCGTGTAGCCCGACGCCGCGGTGAGATTGCCCGCCAGGGCGGTCAGCGCCAGGAGGTTGAGCCAGTCTCCCAGACTGCACACCGACATCGCCGTCCACAGCTTGCGGAACGGGGCGTTGGCCAGCACGTGGGGAGTCTTGCGTCGCGCGGTGCTCCGGCCAGGGGTGGTCATAGTGTCAGCGTATCCAGATGCTCGCTGGGCTGGGGAAAACATGAGCCAGGCGGAAACGCCCGGCTGCCCGTCGCATGAGGGTAATACGTCCGCCCCGCACCTCGCAGGTCACACCCGCGAAAAGAAGCGCCCGGTACGGCTGTTTCCAGAGTTGCTCGTGGCGGGGTTCCCGGGGTTGCTCGTTCCGGCGTCCCCAGGGTTGCTCGTTCCGGCGTCCCCAGGGTTGCTCGTTCCGGGGTTCCCGGGGTCGTTGTTCGCCGCGGAGCTCCTAGGACCGCTCGTGGCGGACTTCCAGAAGGGTGATCTCGGGGGGAGCGCCCACCCGAACCGGCGGTCCCCAGAAGCCCGCGCCCCGCGTCACGTACACCTGGGTGCCGTCCACCTCGCCGAGGCCGGAGACGACCGGCTGCTGCATCGGGATGACCAGGTTGAAGGGGACCATCTGGCCACCGTGCGTGTGCCCGGACAGCTGGAGGTCCACGCCGTACGCGGCCGCCTGGACGGCCTGGACCGGCTGGTGGGCGAGCAGGACGGTGGACCGGGAGCGGTCGCGGTCGCCGCCCAGCGCCCGCTCGAAGTCGGGGCCGTCACCCGAGACGATGCCGCCGAGGTCGTTGACCCCGGCGAGGTCGAGCACGGCTCCCCCATGGGCGATCTCGACGCGCTCGTTGCCGAGAGGGCGGATGCCGAGCCCGCGCAGCTCCTCGATCCACTCCTGCGGGCCGTTGGCGGTGTAGTACTCGTGGTTGCCGGTGACGAAGTAGGCGCCGTAGCGGGATTCGAGATCCTTCAGCGGCCCGGCCAGCGGGCCGAGCTCGGCCACCGTGCCGTCGACCAGGTCGCCGACGATGGCGACCACGTCGGCCTCCAGCGAGTTGATCATGCGGACGATACGCCGGGTGTGCTCCGTACCGGTGAGCGGGCCCAGGTGGATGTCGCTGACCACCGCGAACCGCAGGCCGCTCAGGCGCGGATCCAGCCTGGGCAGCACGACCTTGGCCGGCTCGATCACCGGGTCGCCCAGAGCCGTCCTGACCCCGAACCCGACCGTGCCCAGCGCACCCGCCCCGGCGGCGACCGCGGCCGTACGGGCGATGAACAGCCTCCTGCTCATCCCGCCCGGCCCGTTCGGCCCGCCCGCGGGCCCTCCGGCGCGCCGCGCGTCCCCGGCACCCGGAACGACGATCACACCACCGATCTCGGACTCCGCCTCGGACACGGACCGGTCGGCGACGTCGGATCGGACGGCAGACAGGTCGGCGATGTCAGACCGGACGGCGGACAGGTCGGCGACGTCCGGCTGAACGACGGACACCGGCTGAGCGGCCACGAGCGCGGCCCGATCCGCCCTTCTGGCGGCCACTCCCGGCGGAACCCAGCGGCGCTCCGCACGGCGCTCCGCACGGCGCTCCGCCCCGCGCAGGACCATCAGGGCCGCGGCCCTGGGAATCTCCAGGATCACCAGGAACACGAAGAGGTAGAACATCACCGCGATCCAGAAGAACCCCGGCCACGCCAGGAAGTGGCCCCACTCGCTGCGGGAGGCGACCAGCGTCGCCGGGGCGAGCACGGCCAGGCCGACGAGAATCCACGTCAGCACCCGGCGAGTCCGTCCGGGCCGCGTGGTCGAGCGGATCAGGCGATGCCACAGGTAACAGTGGACCAGCGTGACCCCGCAGACGACCAGCGACACGAAGCCCACGATCGTCACTCGCCCCTCCCGCACCCCCACCGGCCGTTCCCGGTGCGCTCCGAAGAACGCCCGGGACGGCGAATGCGTTCCCAGAACCCTGGAAACAGGGGTGTCAGGCCTTCGCCTTGGCCCGGGTGGTGCGGGGACGCTTGGGCGCCGGGCCGCGCGCACGGCGGTCGGCGAGGAGCTCGGCGGCACGCTCGGTGGTGATCTGCTCGACCTCGTCTCCCTTGCGCAGGGAGGCGTTGGTCTCGCCGTCGGTGACGTACGGCCCGAACCGCCCCTCCTTCACCACGATCGGCTTCTTGGAGACGGGGTCCTCACCCAGCTCGCGCAGCGGCGGCGCAGCGGTGGCCTGCCTGCCCCTCGCCTTGGGCTGGGCGAACAGCTCCTTGGCCCGCTCGAGGGTGACCGTGAACATCTCCTCCTCGGACGCCAGCGAGCGCGAGTCGGTGCCCTTCTTGACGTACGGCCCGAACCTGCCGTTCTGGGCGGTGACCTCCAGATCGTCGATCATCCCGAGCACCCGGGGCAGCGACAGCAGCTTCAGCGCGTCCTCAAGGGTGATGGTGTCCAGGGACATCGACTTGAGCAGTGATCCGGTGCGCGGCTTGGCGACGTCGGCCTTCTTGGTCTTCTTCTTGGCGCCCTCGGCCGGCGGCGCCTCCTCGGGAAGGATCTCCGTGACGTACGGACCGTAACGCCCGTCCTTGGCCACGATCACGTGCCCGGTCACCGGGTCCTTGCCCAGCTCCCGGTCGCCCGTCGGGCGGGAGAACAGCTCCTCGGCCCTCTCGGCGGTGAGCTCGTCGGGGGCCAGGTCCTCCGGCACGTTCACCCGGGCGCCGTCGCGGTCCAGGTACGGGCCGTAGCGGCCCACCCGGATCATGATGTCGGTGCCCCTGATCGGGAACGAGCTGATCTCCTTGGCGTCGATCTCGCCGAGGTCGGTGACCATCTCCTTCAGGCCCTCGTCACCGTCGGCGCCGAAGTAGAACCGGCGCAGCTCCGGCAGCCGCTCCGCCCTGTCGTTGGCGATGTCGTCGAGGACCTTCTCCATGTCGGCGGTGAAGTCGTAGTCGACGAGGTTCCCGAAGTGCTGCTCCAGCAGGTTGACCACCGCGAACGCCAGGAAGGACGGCACCAGGGCCGTCCCCTTCTTGAAGACGTATCCGCGGTCCAGGATCGTCCCGATGATCGACGCGTACGTCGACGGGCGGCCGATCTCCCGGTCTTCCAGCTCCTTGATCAGCGACGCCTCGGTGTATCGCGCGGGCGGCTTGGTCGCGTGCGCCAGCACGTTGAGGGCGGACGCGGTGAGCGGGTCGTTCTCGGTCAGGTTCGGCAGGCGCTTCTCGGAGTCGTCCCGGTCGGTGGACGGGTCGTCCGCGCCCTCGACGTAGGCCTTCAGGAAGCCGTGGAAGGTGATGGTCCGGCCGGAGGCGGTGAACTCGACCCGCTCGCCCGAACTGGACGTGCCGCCCACCTTGACGGTGACCGACTCGCCGACCGCGTCCTTCATCTGGGAGGCCACGGTCCGCTGCCAGATCAGCTCGTACAGGCGGAACATGTCGCCGCTCAGCCCGGTCTCGCCGGGCGTGCGGAACTCCTCGCCCGAGGGACGGATCGCCTCGTGCGCCTCCTGCGCGTTCTTGACCTTGCTGGCGTACACGCGCGGCTTGTCGGGCACGTACGCCGCACCGTACAGCTTGATGGCCTGGCTGCGGGCCGCCGCGACGGCGGTCTCCGACAGCGTGATGCTGTCGGTTCGCATGTAGGTGATGAAGCCGTTCTCGTACAGGCGCTGGGCGACCTGCATGGTCGACTTCGCGGAGAAGCCCAGCTTGCGGCTCGCCTCCTGCTGCAGCGTGGTCGTCCTGAACGGCGCGTACGGCTTGCGGGTGTACGGCTTGCGCTCGACAGACCTGACCTTGTACGAGACACCGGCCAGGCGCCCGGCGAGGGCGCGGGCGGCCTGCTCGTCCAGGTGGAGCACGTCGGCGCCCTTGAGGGTGCCGTTGCTCGTGAAGTCACGGCCCTGGGCGACGCGCTTGCCGTCCACGCCGGTCAGCGTGGCGGTGAACTCGTGCGGGATCTCGTCGCGGCCGGTGTCGAGCAGCGCCTGCAGGTCCCAGTAACTCGCGCTGGTGAACGCGAGGCGCTCACGCTCGCGCTCCACGACCAGCCGGGTCGCCACGGACTGCACGCGCCCGGCGGACAGGCGGGGCTTGACCTTCTTCCACAGGACCGGGCTGACCTCGTAGCCGTAGAGGCGGTCGAGGATGCGCCTGGTCTCCTGGGCGTCGACCAGTCTCAGGTTCAGGGTGCGGGGATTGGCCACCGCCTCCTGGATCGCCCGCGGGGTGATCTCGTGGAACACCATGCGGTGGACCGGCACCTTGGGATTGAGCACCTCACGAAGGTGCCAGGCGATCGCCTCGCCCTCGCGGTCCTCGTCAGTGGCGAGATAGAGCTCGTCGGCGTCCTTGAGCAGCTGCTTGAGCTTGCTCACCTGCGCCTTCTTGTCGTGGTTGACGACATAGAGCGGCTCGAACTCGTGATCCACGTTGACGCCGAGGCGTGCCCAGGACTCCCCCTTGTACTTCTCGGGGATGTCGTCGGCCTTCTCGGGGAGATCGCGAATATGCCCGATGCTGGACTCCACGACGTAGCCGCGGCCGAGGTACCCGGCGATGGTCTTCGCCTTGGAAGGCGACTCGACGATCACCAGGCGGGTTCCGCCGGCGTTGCCGTTCTTGGCTGGCACGCTGCTTCCTACCTCGCTGTTCGCATTCGTTCCCCGTTTTCTTCCCCTCGGGTTACCCGGTCTCAGCCGGGAACACTCCCAAGGGAAGCCGCAAGGACGCAGAATAAAGCCCTATGAGTGTCGACGTCCCCCAGCTCACCCTCGGAGACTAATCGCTGTGCTCGACTACTCCTACTTGGTTCTCCACCTTCCGCGTGGCACATCCCGGGACGCAGCCCGGCGGATACTGACCGAACATGCAGAATACGGCGACTGGGAACTCGACCGCCTGCGACTGTATCCCGATGGCCGCCGGGACGTCCGACTGCGCCGGAAGATCATACGTGTGACCAGGACGATGTGACGTCGGACATGGCTTTGCCCGCTCCGGGCCGCGCCCCCGGAACGGGCAAAGCTTTCGTGCCTCTTCGGTCGAGCGGACGCCGCGCCGTGGGGGCGCGGCCGTCCTGTCCCGGGCCGTCGAGGCGTCTAGGTGCCTTCCTCAGTGGTTCGGGGAAAGCGTGTCCATTGGGTGACTAATGTCTTACTTCTCGCGCCTTACTTCTTGCCGAAACGGATCCGGCGGGTGGTGCCGAAGACCGTCGCGGCAGCCGCGGCCATCGCGCCGATCAGCAGGGTGACCAGGGAACCGATGTTCATTCCGGTCACGCCGACGGGCTGGGCCGCGCTCATCAGGCCCAGGTCACCGACCGGCAGGGCGCCGGCCGGGGTCGAGGTCAGGCCGGCGACAGGAGCCGACGGGGAACCGTTCCCGGCCTCCGAGGCCCGGTCGCTCGCCGGGCTCGCGGGCACGGCGGGCACGGCGGGAAGCTCGGGCAGCCGCGCGGCGGCCGGGAACCGCGACCGGTCCGCCGCCGCGCCCTGGGCCGCGGGCGTCGACGCCAGGCCGGGGGCGGACGCCTCTCCGGCCGCGCCGCCGAGAGCCGGGACGGCCGGGAGGGCGGGCAGCAGACCGCTGGTCTTGTGCCGGCCGGGCTTGGAATCCCCGTCGCCGTGACCATTGTCATAGCCGCCGTGACCGCCGGGGCCACCCCACTGGCCGCCGCCCGGACGCCCGGACGGGCCGCCGACGCGGGAGCCCCCGAGGCAGCCCGCGGCGGCGTCGCCCAGGACGGCCACGGCGTTGCCGCAGATGTTGATCGGCGCGGTGATCGGCGCCACCACCTGGTTGCCACCCAGCACGGAGTGCTGACCCGAGGTGCGGTTGCCACCGGCGCCCGTACCCGCGCCCGCGCCGCCCGAGACCGAGGCGCCGCCCCTGCACGCGGCCGCGGCCTGGCCGAGCACGCCCACCGCGTTGCCGCAGACGTTGATCGGCGCGGTGATCGGCGCCACCACCTGGTTACCGCCCAGCACGGAGCCCCGGCCGGACGTGGTGTTGCCACCCGCGCCCGCGCCACCGCCGCCCCCGACGGACGCGCCGCCCTGGCAACCGGCGAACGCACCGCCCAGGACCGCCACCGCGTTGCCGCAGACGTTGATCGGCGCGGTGATCGGCGCCACCACCTGGTTGCCACCCAGCACGGAGTGCTGACCCGAGGTGCGGTTGCCACCGGCGCCCGCGTCGCCACCCCGGCCCGCGGGGACCGACACCCCTCCCGGGCAGCCCGGCCGGCCGTTGCCGACGGCGTTGCCGCAGACCTCGGCGGGCGCGGTGATCGGCGCGACCACCTGGTTGCCGCTACCGGCGCCGAAACGCCCGTCGGTGTCGTTCCCCGGCCGGCCGTAACCCCGGTCGGGCCCGCCGGGACGGGGGCCGCGCTCCCAGCCGTCGCCGGGGCCGCCCGAGCCCGGACCGCCCGGACGCGTGCCGTGCTCCCAGCCGCCACCGGGACGCGGCCCCCGCTTCCCACGGTCGCCGTGGTCACCGTAACCGGGCTCGCCGGGCCTGCCGTGCTCTCCGGGGCCACCGGGCCGGCCGGGCCCCTCGTGCCCTCCGGGCTTACCGGGCCATCCCGGCCCCCCCGGGTGCCCAGGCCCGCCAGGGTGGCCGGGACCACCCGGGTGACCCGGACCGCCGGGGTTCCCAGGGCCACCGGGGTTCCCAGGCCCGCCAGGGTTTCCAGGCCCGCCGGGGTTTCCAGGCCCGCCAGGGTTCCCGGGCCCGCCAGGGTTCCCGGGCCCGCCGGGCGTGCCGCCGCCGACGACCTCGGCGCCACCCTCGCAACCGGAGAAGGCCCCGCCGACGACGGCGACCGAGTTGCCGCAGATGTTGATCGGCGCGGTGATCGGCGCCACCACCTGGTTGCCACCCAGCACGGAGCCCCTGCCGGAGGTGCGGTTGCCGCCCGCTCCGCCACCGGCCCCGCCCTGGTTGCTCACCGAGGCCCCACCACGGCAACCGGCGGTGGCCCCGCCGAAGATCGCGAAGGAGTTGCCGCAGGCGTTGATCGGCGCGGTGATCGGCGCCACCACCTGGTTGCCGCCGCCGACGCTGTGGTCACCGTTCGTACGGTTGCCGCCGGCTCCGCCGCCGTTCCCGCCCTGGTTCCGCACCGAGGAACCGCCCCGGCAGCCCGCCTCGGAGCGGCCGAACACCGACACCGCGTTGCCGCAGGCGTTGACGGGCGCGGTGATGGGGGCGACGACCTGGTTGCCACCCAGCACGGAGCCCCGGCCGGACGTGGTGTTGCCACCGGCGCCCGCACCGCCACCGCCGTTCTCGACGGAGGCGCCGCCCTCCGAGGAGGCGGACGACTGCCCGGCCACACCGGCGGCGTTGCCGCTGATGTCGATCGGCAGGGTGATGGGAAGGTTGACCTGGTTGCCTCCGCCGATCGAGTGGTCACCGTCGGTGTCGGCGAAGGCCGTACCGCCGCCCATGGCCATGACGCCCAGTGCGAGCAGTGCCGCGGGGGCCGTGCCCGTAACCCACGTACGCATGATTGAAGCTCCTAGCAGTTTCGGGGGGGACCTGACCCTCGTGAGGGCGTACGAAGCCGTGCGAGGGCCGGACAGGCCCGCACAGCGGAGGCCCCGAGGACCGTCACGAGGAATTGGGAATTGCCTTTTCTCCGGCCTGCTGATCGCTCACCGACGGAGTGGCTCTCCTGGGGATGGAGGATGAAGGCAGGCTCCGCGACCGGCTGATCACCCGAGAGGGGATGGGCCGGTCCGCGAGACGAGATCAGTCAGGGGAGAAAGAAGGGTCGTCCGCCGCTGTACGGACGACAGGGGGGAGCACGAACGCCGGCGGGACACGCTGCGTCACCTGCCGCGGATCGTAGGCGAACCACGCGACATCTCCCGGACCCGGTCCTGAGAGGCCGGATCCACCACCGCTCTGGGGCACGAATCCATTGGCGCCAGAGCCGTGTTCGACGGTGGCGGGTGCCGGGAACCCCGGCTTGGACTGGCTGGTGAGCCCGTCCACACCTCGCCCCGCCATGGCTTCGGCGTTGTGCGTCGCCGACAACCCGCCGCTGACCGTGGGGAAGACACCGGCCCCGAGGGCCGATCCGGAAGCGGCTGTGTGAGGGGTCTGGGAGCGGGCCTCCCCTGTCGTCGCGGTGGTGTCCGCGACCGCGGGAGCGGCGCCGAGGAGCCCGAAGACGACCGCGAGCAGCCATGCGGCGGCCAGGAGACCGCCGATAGCGAGGGCTCGCCTGACGCCCCGCCGAGTGCCGGCCGCGAACCGCGCCATCCGGTCAGCCCGGCCGGGGATCGTGTCGTCGACGGGAAGGGCCACGGGCGCGCGTCGGACAGCGGGCGAGGACGCCCTCCACTGCCCGTGCGGCACACGCGCCACGTGACCTCCCCAAAGCTCCTGGACGGGCCCGCTTGGACACGAGCCATCCCTCAACGGAGAGTTACGCTAGCACCACATCGAGTCAACACAACGGTTTTCCCGGGAACGGCTCAGCAGCCGTCCAGGAAACGGTCAAGGACCCGGACTCCGAACTGGAGCGAATCCACCGGCACCCTCTCGTCGATGCCATGGAACATCCCGGAGAAGTCCAGGTCCGCGGGCAGCCTCAGCGGCGCGAACCCGAATCCCCGGATGCCCAGCCTGCTGAACGCCTTGAGGTCCGTGCCCCCCGACAGCGTGTACGGCACGGCCAGCGCGCCCGGGTCCTCGGCGAGGAGGGCGTCGGCCATCGCGCGCACCAGCGGCCCGTCGAAGCCGGTCTCGATGGCGATGTCGTGGTAGACGAACTCCCTGGTCACGTTGGGGCCGAGCAGCTCGTCGAGCGTCTCGAAGAACTCGTCCTCGTACCCCGGCAGGAAGCGGCCGTCCACGTGCGCGGTCGCGGTCTGGGGGATCACGTTGGCCTTGTAACCGGCCTCCAGCATCGTGGGGTTGGCGGTGTTGCGCAGCGTGGCGCCGATCATCCGAGCGAGCGGCCCCAGCTTGGCGACGGTCTTCTCCGCGTCGTCCAGGTCGAGTTCCAGCTCCAGGGCTTTGGAGGTCTCCTCCAGGAACGTCCTGACCGTCCGCGTCATCCGGACCGGCCACTCGTACCGCCCGACGCGGCCCACCGCCTCGGCCAGCTCGGTAACCGCGTTCTCGGCGTTGAGCATCGAACCGTGCCCGGCCCTGCCGGTGGCGGTCAGGCGCATCCAGGCGATGCCCTTCTCCGCGGCCTCGATCAGATAGAGCCTGCGCGCCTCGTCGATGGAGACGCTGAACCCGCCCACCTCGCCGATCGCCTCGGAGCATCCGTCGAACAGGTCCTTGTGCTCGTCGGCCAGCCACTGCGCGCCGTACTTGCCCCCCGCCTCCTCGTCGGCGGTGAACGCCAGCACCACGTCCCTCGGCGGCCGGCGGCCCTCGCTGAGCCGCTGCCGCACGACCGCGAGGATCATCGCGTCCATGTTCTTCATGTCGACCGCGCCGCGCCCCCAGACGCAGCCGTCGGCGATCTCACCACTGAGCGGGTGCTGGGTCCAGTCGGCGGCGTTGAAGGGGACGACGTCCAGGTGCCCGTGGAGCAGCAGGGCGTCACGGGAGGAGTCCTCCCCCGCGATGCGGGCGATCACGTTGGCCCTGCGGCTGTCCGACTCCAGGATCTTCGGCTCCAGCCCGACCTCGGACAGTTTCTCGGCCACGTATTCGGCGGCGGCCCGCTCACCGGGCCCCGAATTGTCGCCCGCGTTGGTCGAGTCGATCCGGATCAGGTCGCGGCACAGCCCGACGACCTCGTCCTCAGCGTTGATCGCCGTCATGTGGACTCCTTGGGGTTCGGTACGGCTTCCACCTCCCATCCTGCCGCCGTACCCCCCTTCCCGGCACCCCGCCCGTGCCTGCCCTCTTACCGATATGACGCCGGCTCAAGAGTTTGCTAACCTGAGTCCGCCGACGCGGGATGACGGTCCCGCGTGCAGGCACCACGTCCGGGTGGCGGAATAGGCAGACGCGCTAGCTTGAGGTGCTAGTGCCCTTTGCGGGGCATGGGGGTTCAAGTCCCCCCTCGGACACAAACCGGTCCCCTATGGGGTCCTGGTCATGTGTAGACATGACCAGGACTTTCTGTTTTGACGGGTGGTAGACCAGCCGCAGTCCGATGTTCGCGTAGATCTTGGCCTTCCGGATCGGGTCGGCATTCGAGAGAACTCGCACCATGTCTCCAAGCCTGTGCGTGATCTCCGCCAGCTCATCACGCCCCACCCGCCTCTGAGGCAGTACGTGCGCGCGGCCGAGGCGTTGCTCGGCCGCGGTCTTGCGGACAAGCTCTTCCTGGATCCATCCGGCGACGAGCGCCGGGTCGGCGCCCGCCTCAAGGGCAGCCCGATGCTGGGCGAGCTTGCGGTCGCACTCGGTGATCTGGCGGCGTGCCACAGCGAGTGCTTGGGCCTTGGGCGGTGTCACGTCCTGTGCGGCCGCCAAGACGTCGAGAGTCTGATCAACGTTGTGGGGCGCGAACAGCCGGCCGAGCCAGCGGTCCAGTCGCGGGACGACGCGGTCCTCTCGTAGGTAGACGTTGCGGGGATGCATGAGGTGGTTGGCCAGGGCGTACTCCTCGGGGAAGCGGCAGCGGTAGTAGGCCGCGTCGTTGACCCATTGGCCCTGCATTCTGCGGTCGCAGACACCGCAGTACAGCAGCCCCCGGAGCTGGTACGGCTTGGGGGTGCGCTTGCGGGTCTTGTCGGTGTGGCGATCGCCTCGCCCCGTCAGCGTCATCTGCACGGCGTCGAAATCCTCTGTGGACACGATCGGCGGGTGAACGACTGTCTTCGACCAGACCCAGTCCTGCTTGGAGTTCCACCTGAGCTTCGTGGTGTGGCCCAGGCCGACATCGTCCACATCGATGAGGACCTCGTCCTTGCGCTGGCGGTTCCACACCTGGTGGCCGGTGTAGCGGGGGTTGGTCAAGATGGCGCGCACCGCGCTCTTGGACCAGGCGATGCCGGAGCGGTGACGGTTCCGGCCCGGATCGTGAGCTGATGGGCTGGAAATCCCGTTGCGGGTCAGTCTCTCGGCAATGGCGAACAGGCCGTAGCCGTCGAGAAAGACCGCGAAGATCTCTTCCACCACGGGTGCGGCGACGGGATCAAGCTCCAGCCGGTGAGCACGCTTGCCATCGGCCGCCTTGGCCGGGTTGGGGTGTGGGCCCGCGTCGGCCAGCCGGTAGCCATAAGGCGGCCGACCTCCCAGAAAGCGGCCTTCCATCTGGGCTTGGGCTGACATGGCGCTGCGCACGCGGATCTTGATGCGGTTGCGCTCGCCTTTGCTCATACCGCCGAACACGCTCATGACCAGGTCATGAGCCTCGTTGTTCGGGTCGATCGGACCACCCACCTCGGGCACCCAGAGCGGAACCCTGAAGTGCTCGAAGACGGGAAAGGTCAGGCCGTACTGGTTGCCGTAGAAGGCTCGTTGCGGCTCGCCGATCACCACCGCGTCGAAGCCGCGGTCGGGGTTGCGTAGTTCGGCGAGCAGCGCCGCCGCGTGCGGGCGGCGCTGCCAGGGGATCGAGCGGGACTTGTCGACGTCGAAGAACTCGGTGACGATCACGCCCCCGCGCGACTCGATGAGCGCGCGGGAGCGGGTGATCTGCCAGCCTCGCGAGGACTGGGGATCTTGCTTGTCCTCGGTGGAGACCCGGCCGTAGAAGGCGAAGCGGATGGTGTTCATGGGTCCTATGCGGCGTTGGGGCGGTTGACGAGCATGGCTTGGTGAGCCTCCAGCAGGATGGCGAGCAGTTCCGTGGCGGCGCCGGGCGTCAGGCGGGGCGGTCCACTTGGTAAGACGATGTGCGGAGTCCGCTGTTTACGAGTGGTGGACGCGGTCATGATGAGAGGCGCTCCTATGCGTTCGTTGCTGGCGGGTAGGGGTACGGCCCCGGCGACGTGCTTGGCGGTACTGGAGTCGGGGCCGCTTTGCCGCCGTACCTTGGCGTAGATCCGCACGTCGCGGCCGACACCTCGGCAGGGCGGTGGGTCGGATGTTTCCGTGACGTCGAAAGCGCAGGTTGCCTGCGGTGCTTTCTCAAGCAAGACGGTGCTTTGCGTCTGGTCATGACGCAGGTCTCTCAGCTGCAAGCGGGTGGCACGCCGGGCAGCGCGCCACAGTGTTGTCGCGAAGTTCCATCTGCCGGGTGCGCTCGTCGCAGTAACCGCACCAATCCGGGGTGATCCTCAGCGATGGACTGGGCTCGACGCCCTCGACCGCAGGCAGGAACCTGTCGGGGTCTTTCTCGATTGCCGTGGCCACGTAGCGACTGCGGTACTTGACGGGCCGGCCATCGAGGATCGTGTGGCGGATCGCGGCCGCGTCGAGGAGGCGGATCTCGCGGCCGGTCAACTCAGCCAGGAGCTGGACGATACCGCGATCGATGGAGTCGTCGTCGTTCGCCCAGGCACGCGCGTTACGACGAGAAGATGACTGATTGTCTTCATCTTCTTCCGTCCTAGTCCCCTTCGGGGACTGGACGGAACTGGGTGGCGTTAGTAACGCGTTACGTTTGGCGTTACTAACGCCACCGTCGACTGCGGGTGGCTCGGTCCGGTTGCGTTGCCTGTCTCGCCACCTCTTCTGCCGCTCGGCGTTGGCCTTCCGTTCTTTCTCCGCCCGCTCCTTAGTGGGCACGAATGCGAAGAAGTCATGGATCACCCACCCCTTCGCCACAGGCGCCGGGCAGAGATCGGAGGGACACTCTTCGCCAGGCGGATGCCAGGTACCCCGGGACACGAGTTCGGTGATGAAGCGCAGCGGCTTTCGCACTCGCGGACACACGTCGATCAGGTCTTCCTGGAGTACCGCACCGTCGGTCAGGTTGCGGGCACACCAGAAGATCGCTGTGAAATGTATACGAAATGCGGCGTCCGACAGGCCTGCTACCTGCCTCCGAGTCGGGAATCGGTCGTCGAAGTACAGCCCTTCCCGTTTCATCTAGTGCCTGCCTCTGTCTGTCAGATGCAGAGCGGCCGTGGTGTTGAAGGCATGGTCGATTCGGAGCGCGAGGTCACGTGCTGTCTTCCGGGCCGCCGCAAGTTCTGACAGGGCCTTGTCAAGACGCTCGTCGGGGTCGCCATGGTCGTCACCCAGTTGCCCGGATTCCTGCATGCGCCGCAACGCCTCGCCGAGTTGCCCCAGCAGTTGGTCAAGCCCAGCTGTCGAAATGCCGATACGGCCGAGGACGTCGTACACGGTGGACGGATAGGTGACGCCGACATGGGAGAGCGTGGCGTGGTTGAGGACCCGGACGGCCTCGGACACGGCTGCGGCGACCTCGCTGGTGTAGTCGTCACCATGGGGGCCATCTGACGACAGCCAAACGGTGTCAGCCATCGGCGTTGACTCCGATCGCCGAGATCTTGTCAAGATGCCTGCGTCCCGTCAGAGTGGTGACGAGAGTCAGCAGTCGAGGCATGAGCCATTGAGGCACCCCTAGGGTGTCCGTGCTCGCGATCGATGGGATGCTGAACATGACCTACTCCCTTCGAGTGGGTCTGGCGGGAGGCCCGGCGCCAGCTGGCCTGCAAGCGATGCGGGCGCCGGGTCCTCCTGTAGTGAACTTGCAGAGGACCAACTTCATGATTCGGCGGGAGCTGTTCAGCTACGCCGACATGCGTAGTTGTCCGCTTCCCAACTGCTGGTGATCCCCCAGACGCCTCACCCCCTTGTGTTCCAGGAATCACGTACGTATCAGACGTATTTGCCATGATGACACAAATCGCTTTGCTGGTCTTGACTCTAAAGAGTCAGAAGATTCGCCCCGCGCTTCAGCGCCTCGCGATCCACCTGCCGTTCTCATCACCTTCACGCCGCACCGTTGGTTTGCCATGCGCGCACATCCATCCGGCTAGCGATCCAAAGCACGGCCGACATCACACCGGGCCGGAGCCATCAGCCCATGGCGATCGCTCTCACCTTTCCTTCTTGCCTGGCGATCAGTTTGGTCTAGGTAGACAGTACTGTACTAGTTCAATCTAGGTATAGCTCAACTGTGCTTTCCTAGTACAGCTGAAGGGCTTAGCCTTGGTGTTGTGTCCGTGCCTGATTTCAGCGATCCTCAGCCTGCCTACCTGCAGATCGCAGACGACCTGCGTCAAGAGGTAGCGGCAGGTCGACTCAAGCTCGGCGAACGGCTTCCGGCGCGGCGGCAGTTGGCCCAACGCTACGGCGTGGCCGTCGAGACAGTCCGTCGAGCCTTGGACAAACTCGCGCAAGATGGCCTGATCAGCACGCAATCGACGCGCGGCACATACGTGGTCAAGACTCCTGACCAGAATGAGCCGTCCTCCGAACTTCAGCAGGCGATGACCGAGGTGCGCCGGCTGGCCGAACGCATAGAAGGTCTGGAGTCTCGCGTGAAAGACCTCGAAGGCCGCTGACCCCCTCCACGCATCCCTTCGAGCTCCATCCCTTCAGAACGTCGTGCGTGTAATGCCACGCACCTTCGAGATTTCTCCCTCTCGGAACTCCGGGCTCTTCCTGGCAGCAGCCGAATCGGCCTGCGCGGAGCCACAGGTCCAGGTGGAGCGGCCCGAGCGGAGCGAGGGACGACTACCTGGAGGTGTGGCTCCGCGCAGGCCATCATCGGCCTGCGCGGAAGACTCGGGCGGCCGCGATTCTCGCCCGCCGTTGAATAAGATCGTTTCTGACGGTTCCGGCTGGGTTGCGTCTTCTCCCAGAGCTCGCGAAAGGCAGTGAGGGGCAGACCAAGTAAGCCGGAAAGGGGCAACGGCGGCGGGCACATAGGACAGAACATGGATTCTGTTCCGGGGCCATCCCCGCAGGCGCGGGGAGCACCCTCAGCCTGGTCAACATCACGTGCACGGACCTGGGACCATTCTCGCGGGCGCGGGGAGCACTGCTTCCGGGCCTGCCACTCGATCCCGGCGTAGGGACCAATCCCCGCGGGCGCGGGGAGCACGGGAACCCGCCGACGGATCAGGAGCGGTCCTGGGGACCATCCCCGCGGACGCGGGGAGCACACTCAGACCGAGCTGGAGGCGAAAGCCAGCCAGGGACCATCCCCACGGACACGGGGAGCACGCTGAACTGGTCGCTTACCAGCCGGAGAAGAAGGGGCCATCCCCGCGGACGCAGGGAGCACCAGGAGGGTCGGCTCGCCGCCAGCGAGAATGCGGGACCATCCCCGCGGGCGCGGGGAGCACTTGCGGACGTAGTTCGTGGCGTCGCACTCATCGGGACCATCCCCGCGGGCGCGGGGAGCACGGAGCAGCCCGGGGACGAGTAGACCTTCCTGAGGGACCATCCCCGCGGGCGCGGGGAGCACCCTCCTCACGGAAGACAGCCGGGCGTTCGCGTGGGACCATCCCCGCGGGCGCGGGGAGCACTCGCGGTCGTTCAACCCGGAGCTCACCGCGTCGGGACCATCCCCGCGGGCGCGGGGAGCACGATGGCCTGGCGCGGATGCTGGTGCGGATGACGGGACCATCCCCGCAAGCGCGGGGAGCACCAGGTCTCCCCGGAGCATCCGAGCAACAGCCGGGGAGCACCGTCGGAGTCCCACGCGGCCCGCCTCAGCTTGGGGACCATCCCCGCGGGCGCGGGGAGCACCGGGGCCGGGCGCGGGAAGCACCTCGACGTTCACCGGGTACACGGTCCTGTACCCGGGACCATCCCCGCGGGCGCGGGGAGCACTTGGTCGCCGAGTACGCCGTGTCGGAGTCGTAGGGACCATCCCCGCGGGCGCGGGGAGCACAACTACTCGCTCAACGTGGTGGACATCACCATGGGACCATCCCCGCGGGCGCGGGGAGCACCCAGCACAGCCGGGGCAGGTGTACGACTCGAAGGGACCATCCCCGCGGGCGCGGGGAGCACATCGGAGTGATGCGCTCGCTGGAGACAATCTCGGGACCATCCCCGCGGGCGCGGGGAGCACAGGGAGCTGCGGGGTCAGGGTCGGGTGGTTCAGGGACCATCCCCGCGGGCGCGGGGAGCACCTGGCGGCGTCGGCGGGCAGCTCCAACAGGTGGGGACCATCCCCGCGGGCGCGGGGAGCACATCCGGGAGGCCCTTGGCCCGCTGATCACCGGGGGACCATCCCCGCGGGCGCGGGGAGCACCAGACCGACACCGCGATGGATGCGGCTTACCTGGGACCATCCCCGCGGGCGCGGGGAGCACGTATGTTGACGACGCGCGAACGGTGACCCCCTGGCGACGGCCGAATAGTGACCCCCTTGTAGTCACTCTGGAGGGTGATCAAGGTGGAGGACTGGGCGGAGATCCGCCGGTTGCATCGAGCCGAGACGATGCCGATCAAGGCGATCGCTCGGCATCTGGGCATCTCGAAGAACACCGTGAAACGGGCGCTGGCGGCCGACAGCCCGCCGAAGTACGAGCGGCCGAGCAAGGGATCGATCGTGGACGCGGCCGAGCCTCAGATCCGGGCGCTGCTGGCGCAGTTTCCGACCATGCCCGCGACGGTGATCGCCGAGCGGATCGGCTGGACGCGGTCGATCACGGTCCTCAAAGACCGGATCCGTGGGTTGCGGCCGCAGTTCAAGCCCGTTGATCCAGCGTCACGGACCACCTACCAGGCCGGTGAACTGGCCCAGTGTGACCTGTGGTTTCCTCCGGTGAAGATTCCGGTGGGAGCCGGGCATCTGGCCAGCCCGCCGGTGCTGGTCATGGTCAGCGGCTACTCGCGGTGGATGATGGCCCGGATGCTGCCCTCGCGCACCGCGGGGGATCTGTTCGCCGGACACTGGGCTTTGTTGTCGGAGCTGGGCGCGGTGCCCAAGACGTTGGTGTGGGACAACGAGGGCGCGATCGGCCAGTGGCGAGGCGGCACGCCGCAGCTCACCGCGGACGCCAACGCCTTTCGCGGAGCGCTGGGAGTGGGCATCTTGCAGTGTCGACCGGGTGATCCCGAGGCTAAGGGGCTGGTTGAGCGGGCCAACGGCTATTTGGAAACCTCGTTTCTGCCCGGCAGGGAGTTTGCCTGCCCGCAGGACTTCAACACCCAGCTGGCCGACTGGCTCCCTTTGGCCAACGGACGCCATCATCGGCGCATCCAGTGCCGGCCCCTGGATCGACTGCACGCCGATCTGGCGGCAATGGTGGCGTTGCCGCCGATCGCTCCGGCCGTTGGCTGGCGCACCTCGACCCGGCTGGCGCGCGATCACTACGTTCGTGTCGCCTCGTGTGACTACTCGGTGCACCCCTCGGTGATCGGCCGCCTGGTGGAGGTGGTCGCTGGCTTGGAGGAGGTCACGGTGACCTGTGGCGGGCAGTTGGTGGGCCGCCACCTGCGGTGCTGGGCGCCGCACCAGACCATCACCGACGCGCTGCATGCGCAAGCCGCCCCGCCGCGATGCGCCGCACTTGCCTGCGCACCGCCATTGCCTCGGCTAAAACCGAGGTCGAGGTCGAGGTCGAGGTCGAGCAGCGTCGGCTGAGTGACTACGACGCGCTACTGGGCATCGAGGGGGTGGCGTGATGGCCGCGACCGGCACGAATACCACCACGACCAGCGGCCGCAACGTCGCGGCCGAGCTGTCCTATCTGACCCGGGTGCTCAAGGCCCCGTCCCTGGCAGCGGCCATCGATCGGCTGGCTGAGCGGGCCAGGGCCGAGTCGTGGACGCATGAGGAGTTTCTGGCCGCGTGCTTGCAACGCGAGGTCGCCGCCCGGGAATCACACGGCGGCGAGGCCCGGATCCGCTTCGCCCGCTTTCCGGCCCGCAAGGCGTTGGAAGACTTCGA
The DNA here is from genome assembly GCF_036227305.1 of Streptosporangium sp. NBC_01469. NCBI lineage: Bacteria > Bacillati > Actinomycetota > Actinomycetes > Streptosporangiales > Streptosporangiaceae > Streptosporangium > Streptosporangium sp. NBC_01469. The sequence goes on from NZ_CP109465.1 coordinate 1,366,660, forward strand.
CTACGACCACCAGCGTTCCCTTAAACGCGAGGTCATCGCACATCTGGGCACGCTGGACTTCGTCACCGCCAAGGACAACGTGGTCTTCCTTGGCCCGCCCGGAACCGGCAAGACCCATCTGTCCATCGGCCTGGGCATCCGGGCCTGTCAGGCCGGGCACCGGGTCGCCTTCGCCACCGCCGCTCAATGGGTCGCCCGGCTGGCTGAGGCTCATGCCGCCGGCACGCTGCAGGCCGAGCTCATCAAGCTGTCTCGGATCCCGGTGTTGATCGTGGACGAGGTTGGCTACATCCCCTTCGAACCCGAGGCGGCCAATCTGTTCTTCCAGCTGGTCTCCAGCCGCTATGAGCGGGCCAGTTTGATCGTCACCAGCAACAAGCCCTTCGGACGCTGGGGAGAGGTGTTCGGCGACGATGTCGTGGCCGCCGCCATGATCGACCGGCTGGTCCACCACGCCGAAGTCATCAGCCTGAAGGGAGACAGCTACCGCCTCAAAAACCGTGACCTCGGCCGCGTGCCAGCGGCCAATCCCAGCAACGACCAGTAACAATCAAGTACACGACAGGGGTCAGCTTTCAGACGCCGATAGGGGGTCACGGTTCGAACGACGTCGACACACGTACGTCAAAACGTTGCCACACGTCTGCACCTGGGACCATCCCCGCGGGCGCGGGGAGCACTCAGCGGGCGGCCTGGCGTTGACGAGCCTCGTGGGACCATCCCCGCGGGCGCGGGGAGCACGCTGATGCCCGCCTTTTCGGCGAGTTCTGCCTGGGACCATCCCCGCGGGCGCGGGGAGCACGCGTACGCCCTCGACCAGAGCTTCCACGTCCTGGGACCATCCCCGCGGGCGCGGGGAGCACGCTGATGCCCGCCTTTTCGGCGAGTTCTGCCTGGGACCATCCCCGCGGGCGCGGGGAGCACTCGGCGCGGGTCTGGGCGGTGGAGCGGGCGACGGGACCATCCCCGCGGGCGCGGGGAGCACGCTACGGGGGCTACCAGGGGGGCCACCAGCCCGGGACCATCCCCGCGGGCGCGGGGAGCACCGCACCGCCGAGCGCGGGCCCGAACCGCTGATGGGACCATCCCCGCGGGCGCGGGGAGCACCCGGCCGAAGGCGGGCCGACCGCCTCGAAGTCGGGACCATCCCCGCGGGCGCGGGGAGCACACTCGTTGACCTGGAGGGTTATCGGCGGCGGGCGTGGATTTCGAACACTTTCAAAGAATGCGACATTCTACACATTTACGGTTTTTTCGATCGAGTTATCAAGTATCTCAACGAGGAGGCGGCCGGTGTCTTGCGAACGGGCCGCGCCTTCCGGGGTTGCGCGTTGGGCAAGCGTAGCCTCTCAGCCGGTCAGAGCCTCAGAGGGCCGACGTTTTGGACTCTCTGTCATTAAAGGGATTCTTTGAATGAATGTGAGTATTTCGCTCTTTTGGTGCTTAAGGTGTCGGGGATTTGTGGTTCGTGAATTTTTGTCGGTGGTGGTGGCTTAAATGGCCGCATGCTCAATGAGGAGCCGTTGGTTGACCGTTTCGTTGACGGGCTTTCGGATGCGGCGCGTACGGTCTGGGCCAAGCATGACCGTGATGGTGATGGGTGGTTGCCGTTGTGGCGGCATCTGGCCGACAGCGGCGCGGTGGCCGGGCTGTTGTGGGATCGCTGGGTTCCCCTGCAGGTGCGGCGGCTGATCGCCGAGGCGCTTGCTGGGGGTGAGGTGGAGGCGCGGCGGCTGGTGGTGTGGCTGGCGGCCACTCACGATGTCGGCAAGGCCACCCCGGCGTTCGCCTGCCAGGTGGAGTCGCTCGCGCAAGTGATGCGGGCGGCCGGGCTGGACATGGCGGCTGTGGAGCAGATGCCGGATCGCCGGCTGGCCCGGCACGGGCTGGCCGGGCAGATGCTGGCGCAGGAGTGGTTGATCACCCGCTACGGGTGGGCACGGTCGGCCACCTTGCCGTTCACCCTCATCATCGGCGCTCACCATGGGGTGGCGCCGACGCACGCCGATATCCGCGAGGTGAATCTCCATCCTGAGCTGCTGCGCAGCCCGGGGTGTGCGCCGCGGTGGCGAGAGGTGCAGTACGAGTTCCTTGATCGTTGCGCGCAGGTGTGCGAAGTCGCAGATCATCTGGCTGGGTGGGGGCAGGTCAAACTGCCGCAGCCGGTGCAGGTGGCGCTGAGCGGGCTGGTCATCGTCGCCGACTGGATCGCCAGCAATCCCGACCTGTTCCCCTACTTCCCCGACGCGAGCAAGCAGAGCGGCAGGCAGCGGGTGGAGGCGGCGTGGCGGGGTCTGGACCTGCCGACGCCGTGGCGAGCCCCACTCCCCGCCGGGGGGGCGGCCGAGTTGTTCTCCTCCCGGTTTCGGCTGCCGCCAAAAGCGCGTATCCGCCCGGTGCAAGAACGTGCGGTGCAGGCGGCGCGGGCGATGTCTTCGCCGGGATTGATGGTGATCGAGGCGCCGATGGGGGAGGGCAAGACCGAGGCCGCGCTGGCGGTCGCCGAGATCTTCGCGGCGCGCAGCGGAGCGGGCGGCTGCTTGGTGGCGCTGCCCACCATGGCGACGGGAAACGCGATGTTCCCAAGGTTGCTGGACTGGCTGCGTCGCCTGCCCGATGACCACCCCGAACCCGAGCCCGGGGGTGGGGGTGGGGGCGGGCGGCGTTCGGTGGTGCTGGCGCATTCCAAGGCGGCGTTGAACGAGGAGTACGCCGACCTGGTGCGCCGCGGCCGGCGGGTAGTGCGCGGGGTGGAGATGGACGGCGGCCAGGGGGATCGGCCGCGCTCTGGTGAGCGCCGCTCTTCTGCCGAGCTGGTCGCGCATCAGTGGCTGCGGGGCCGTAAGAAGGCGATGCTGGCCTCGTTCGTGGTGGGGACGATCGATCAGTTGCTGTTCATGGGGTTGAAAAGCCGTCATCTGGCGTTGCGGCACCTGGCGTTGGCGGGCAAGGTCGTCGTGATCGACGAGGCACACGCTTATGACACCTACATGAATTCCTACCTGGATCGGGTGCTGGCGTGGCTGGGCGCCTACCGGGTGGCGGTGGTGGTGTTGTCGGCGACGCTACCGGCCGGGCGCCGGCGTGAGCTCGCCGCGGCCTACGCCGGAACAGCAGCACAAGACCCCTCAGGTGAGGCCGCTTTTGTGAAGGTGGCGCAAGCCGATCACTATCCGCTGCTGACGATGGTCGAGCCGGGCGGGCCGGCCACGACGTGGGACGTTGCGGCGTCCGGCCGCAGCACGCGGGTGCGTCTTGAGCGGTTGAGCGATGACCTGGCCGCCCTGGGTGAGCGCTTGGAGGAGGACCTGGTCGGCGGCGGTTGCGTGCTGGTGGTGCGCAACACCGTCGACCGGGTCCTGGAGGCCGCCGCCTACCTGCGCGAGCGGTTCGGCGCCGACCAGGTCACCGTGGCGCACGCCCGGTTCGTCGATGTGGATCGGGCCGGCAAGGACGCTGATCTGCTGGCCCGGTTCGGCCCGCCGGGCACACGTGCCGGCCATCGGCCCACCGGGGCGCACATCGTGGTGGCCAGCCAGGTCGCCGAGCAGTCGTTGGACATCGACTTCGATCTGCTGGTGTCGGATTTGTGTCCTGTTGATCTTCTGTTGCAGCGCATCGGGCGCCTGCACCGCCATCAGCGCGGCGAAGGCCAAGCCGATCGGCCCGAACGGCTGCGGGCAGCGCGCTGTGTGGTGACCGGCGCGAACTGGGATGTGGTTCCGGTTGAGGCGGTGAGGGGTTCGCAGCGGATCTACCGCAGGCACGCGTTGCTGCGCTCGGCGGCGGTGTTGGAGCCCTACCTATCCGGAACTGCCGAGTCGGGGGATGTGGTGTGCCTGCCGCAAGACATCAGCCCGCTCGTTCAAAAAGCCTACGGGCCCGACCCGATCGGCCCGCCTTCTTGGCAGGAGGAGATGGATCGCGCGCGCGGCGAGCAGGACCTGCACCACGCACAACAGCAGGACAAGGCCCGCGGTTTTCAGGTCAACGAGGTCGGCCGAGCCGGCCGGGCGCTGATCGGCTGGATCGACGCCGGGGTCGGCGACGCCGATGACACCCGCACCGGCCGGGCCCAGGTCCGCGACGGCGCCGAGTCGTTGGAGGTGCTGGTCGTGCAACGCCGCCCCAACGGAACGTTGATCACGCTGCCGTGGCTGGGGCCGGGCCGGGGCGGGCTGGAGTTGCCCACCGAGGTCGCCCCCGACCCGCAGCTGGCGCGCATCGTGGCCTCGTGCGGGCTGCGGCTGCCCTACCACTTCTCCACCCCCCAGAGCGTGGATCGGGCGATCGCGGAGCTAGAGGCCGATTGCGTGCCGGCCTGGCAGAGCCCCGACAGCCCGTGGCTGGCCGGGGAGCTGATCTTGATGCTCGATGAGCAGGGCCGGGCCCGCCTGGCGGGCTATGACCTGCACTACACCCCCACCGATGGTCTGAAGGTGAGCCGTGCCCACTGAACCCACCGCCCCTGCGTCGTTTGATTTGACCCGCACCCCATGGCTGATGGTGCAGCGCCACGACGGCAGCCAGGACGAGCTGTCACTGCAGCAGGTATTCACCCAGGCCGAAGGCGTGCGGCGGCTGGTGGGGGATGTGTGCACCCAGGAGTTCGCGCTGTTGCGGCTGCTATTGGCGATCGTGCACGACGCGATCGACGGCCCCGATGATCTGGAGCAGTGGCAGCAGCTATGGGACGACGGGCTACCCGTTGCCCGCATCAGCGACTACCTGGAACGTCACCGCGACCGCCTGGACCTGCTGCACCCGACCCAGCCCTTCTTCCAGACCGCGGGCCTGCGCAGCGTCAGCGGTGAGGTCAGCTCGCTGGATCGCCTGGTGGCCGATGTGCCCAACGGGGCGCCGTTCTTCACCATGCGGGCCCGCGGCGTGCGGCGGCTGGGCTTCGCCGAGGCCGCCCGCTGGGTGGTGCACGCCCACGCTTTTGACACCTCCGGTATCAAAACCGGCGCGGTCGGCGACCTGCGGGTCAAGGGCGGCAAGGTCTACCCCCAAGGGGTCGCCTGGGCCGGCGCGCTGGGCGGGGTAGTGGTGGAGGGGGGGAGCCTGCGCGAGACGTTGCTGTTGAACCTGATCGCCTTCGACACCGACACCTTGCGCATCGACCCCGGCGATGTGCCCGCCTGGCGCCACCCGCCGCCTGGTCCGGCGCAGACCGAGGTGGTGGAGCTGAGCAGGCGCCCGGCCGGGGTGCGTGATGTGTATACCTGGCAGTCGCGGCGGGTGCGGCTGGCCTTCGACGACGACGGCGTGCACGGGGTGGTCCTGGCCTACGGCGACCCGCTGGCCGCGCACAACAAGCATCAGCGCGAACCGATGACCGGCTGGCGACGCAGCGCTTTTCAGGAGAAGAAACTCGGCCTGGCGCAGGTGTATCTGCCGCGCGAGCACGATGTGAGCCGAAGTGCCTGGCGGGGGCTCGGCGCGCTGGTCGCCGGCCGCACGCACGGCGCCGAACAACGCGCCGAGGCCGCGGCCATCGTGCGGCCACGCATTCTGGACTGGGTGGCCCGCCTCACGGTGGAAGGTGACCTGCCCGCGGATTTTCTGATCCGGGCGCGGCTGTTCGGCGCGATCTACGGCACCCAGCAGTCCGTCATCGACGAGGTGATCGACGACGCCGTCGCGATGCCGGTGGTGCTCTTGCACGAGCGCGACAGCGGGCTCGGCCAGGCCGCGATCGACGCGGTCGCCGATGCCGAAGCAGCGGTGAACGTGCTCGGCGATCTGGCCACCGATCTGGCCCGGGCCGCCGGCGCCGAACCCGACCCGCCACGCAGTGCGGCACGCGAGCTGGGATTCGCCACCCTGGACGGGCCCTTTCGCGACTGGCTCGCCGGCCTGCGCCCAGGCCAGGACCCCGCACAGCGCAGATCCCACTGGCAACACCAAGCGCACCGCCTCACCGCCCAGCTGGGGCGCCAGCTGGTGCGCTCCGCAGGAGATGCCGCCTGGGACGGGCGCATCGTCACCACGAAGAAAGGTCAGGAGCTCTGGTTGACCGCCTCCCACGCCGACCGGGTATTTCACGCCCGGCTCCGCACAGCACTACCCGCAACCACCCCCGCCCCCGATGGTGCCGAGCCCGGCTCTGGCGACCATGACGGCGACCGGCAGAACGCGCAGGCACACACATGACCCCACCCACCCCACCTACCCCTGCCCCCGCTACGAGCTCTGCTGCTGTTTCGGCGTCTGGTCGGCGGGTGGCCGACCTGGTCGCCGATGCCGCCGGCAGCTACATCGCCGAGCTACAGCGGGGATATCTCGCTGATCGCAGCAGCGCGGTGGCCGCGTTGGCGCAGCTGCGCCGCGGCGCGGGCAAACTCCCCGAACAGGTGCCGCAGCTGTGGGGCATGACCGGCACCGAGCAGCTGTATGCCGACGGCAAGCTGTCGGAAACCGACGCCGAGCGGGCCGAGGCCGCCGTGTTCTTGGCCGTCACCCTGTATGCGCTGCACCAGCAATCCCGTACCGGCCAGGGGATGCACCGCGCCGGGGTCGAGCTGGGAGCAGCGGTGCGGCGGCTGATGCCCGCCGGCGCCCTCGATGAGCCGATCCGGCGCCGCTTCGTGCGCGCCGGAACCGCCGAGACCCGGGCCGCGCTCGCCGACCGGCTGCGCGCCCTCATCTCCCTGCTGCGCAAAGTATCCATCCCGCTCGACTACGCGCTGCTGGCCCGGCAGCTGTATCAGGCCCAATTGCCCGATGGGCTGCGGCAGGTCCGCCAAAGCTGGGGCCGCAGCTTTCACGCCTACCGCCCCCAACAGAGCGGCGCCGGTTCTCCCGCGCCCCGCCCCGACACCACCACCCCCTCCGGTATCGCTTCCGTTGATGTTCCCTTCGCCGACAAGGACAGCTCATGAGCCGCACCATCCTCGACGTCCACGTGCTGCAGACCGTCCCGCCGAGCTGCCTGAACCGCGACGACACCGGCACCCCCAAAACCGCCGTGTACGGCGGGGTGCGCCGCGCCCGGGTCTCCAGCCAGGCCTGGAAGCGCGCCACCCGCCGCAGTTTCCATGACCTGCTGGACCCCAGCGAGCTCGGGGTGCGCACTCGGCGGGTCGCTGAACTGCTGGCCGAGCGGATTAACAAGCTGGACGAGACGATCGACCAAGCCCAGGCCTGGCAGCTGGCGGCCGAGACGATCCAGCTGGCGACCGGCTCGAAAATCGAGGCGCCCAAACGCAAAACCGAAACCGCCAAGGACAAGGCCAAGGGCGGGAGCGAGGCCGCCCCCGAGTCGCGGTATTTGATGTTCCTCAGCGCCCACCAGCTGGACGGCCTGGCTGAGCTCGCCGTCAAGGGCCATGGCGCCGGTAAGGACTACTTCAAGGACAAATCCATCAAGGAGCAGGCCAAGCAGATCGCCAACAGCCGGCACTCGGTCGACATCGCCCTGTTCGGCCGCATGGTCGCCGACGGCGCCGACATCAACGTCGATGCCGCCGCGCAGGTCGCGCATGCCATCAGCGTGCACCGGGTGGACAACGAATCCGACTACTTCACTGCGGTCGATGACTACAAGATGCGCGAAGACGACGACCTGGGCGCCGGCATGATCGGTACCGTGGAGTTCAACTCCGCCACCCTGTATCGCTACGCCGCCGTCGATGTGGACCTGCTGCGCAAGAACCTCGGCAAGGGGCTACGCGAGGACGAGCCGCTCACCGACCCTGTGCGCCGCGCCGTCGAGGCGTTCCTGCAGTGTTTCCTCACCTCCCTGCCCACAGGGAAACTCAACACCTTCGGCAACCACACCCTGCCTGATGCGGTGGTGGTGAAGCTGCGCTCGTCTCGGCCGATCAGTTTCGTCGCCGCGTTCGAGGAGCCGTGCCGGGCTGAGCCCGAAATCGGCGGCCACCTGCGCCAGGCGTGTGAGGTGCTGGCCTCCTACATCCCCGACCTGGAGCGCGCTTACGGCCTCACCGACACCACTCCCACCTGGGTGTTGCGCGTCGGCAAGAACACCGAAGCCTTGTCCGGCCTCGGTAGCGAGGTATCGCTCGCCAGCCTTGTGGAGGCGATCGGCGCGGAGGTCGCCCGTCGGCAGGACGAGGCATGAGCGTCCTAGTGATGCAACTCGCCGGCCCCCTGCAGTCTTGGGGGGCCTCGTCGCGTTTCGCCCGGCGCTCCACCGAGCCCGCCCCCACCAAAAGCGGCATCATCGGCTTGCTGGCCGCCGCTCAAGGCCGCCAGCGATGGGAGAACCTTGACGATCTGGCGGCGCTGCGTTTCGGAGTGCGCGTCGACCAGCGCGGCACTGTGCTGCGCGACTTCCACACCGCCCACCGCTTCACCACCGGCGAAGCCCTGCCGGTCTCTGAGCGCTTCTACCTGGCTGATGCCGTCTTCGTCGCAGCCCTCGAAGGCGAACCGGTGCTGATCGACCAGCTGTACCGGGCGCTGCTCACCCCGGTGTTCCTGCCATACCTGGGACGCCGCTCCTGCCCGCCGTCACGACCGGTGGACCTGGACCTCCATCACAACCTCACTCTGGAGGAGGCGCTGAGAAAGCAAAAGTGGCGAGCCGCGTGCTGGTATCAGCGCCGCCACCGCGAGGCCTCCCACGTCGACCTGGAACTGCTGCTGGAGGCCACCGCGGCTGACGGGCAGGTTGAGAGCCTGCGCGACCAGCCGATCAGCTTCGACCCACTGCACCGCCGCTACGCGCTACGCGGAGTGCGCCGAGACCGGGTGAACGTGCCCAACCCCGCCGCCCGCCCCACCCACGCCACCCGGGCCGCGCGTGCGGCCCGCCCTGACCATGACCCGACGTCCGTGCTGGGAGACGCGTGATGCACCTGACCCGGTTCCGCCTCAACACCGCCCGGGTCGGCGCCCGCAGACTGCTGTCCTCACCACAGATGCTGCACGCCGCCGTGATGTCCTCCTTCGCCGAAATCCCCGCGGCCGCGGGCGACAGGGCGCGGGTGTTGTGGCGCATCGACCGCACCAGCCGCGCCGAAACCCACCTCTACCTCGTCAGCCCCGCCAAACCCGACCTCACCCACCTGGTCGAGCAAGCCGGCTGGCCCGAAACCGGACGCTGGCACACCTACGACTACCAGCCGTTCCTCTCCCGGCTGGCCGCAGGCGAGCAGTGGGCGTTTCGGCTCACCGCCAACCCGGTCCACCACATCCGCCGCACCGACGACGAACCCACCAAACGCACCGCGCACATCACCCCCCACCACCAGCTGCGCTGGCTGCTACAACGCCAGGAAGGCGCCGGGTTCAAAGTGGTGGAAAAACCCGCCGAACAGCGCCTGGTCCCCAACGGCGACGAGCACGAGCTCATCGTCTACGACCGGCGCCAGCTCGCTTTCAAAAAAGCCGGACACCGTGGGTCGGTGACCTTGGTGACGGTCACCTACGACGGGCGCCTGGAGGTCACCGACCCTGACGCGCTACGGCGCACCCTCACCCACGGGCTCGGCAAGGCCAAAGCCTACGGCTGCGGCCTGATGACCCTGGCCAAGGCCTGACACCGTGGAGGCCATTGGCCGACAAGGCATGTCCTCATCGGGTGAGCTCATCTGGATGGCAGGCCGACTCTCGTTCGTCTACCTTGAACGATGCATCCTGCGTCGTGAGGACAACGCCATCACCGTCAAGGACGCAGAAGGTGCTCCCCATGCCCACGGGGATGGTCCCCCAAGGTCAGCCCACGACGTTGTCTTGGGTGTGTGCTCCCCGCATCCGCGGGGATGGCCTCGGACTGTAGCTGATGCGCCAATCGACGTTCTGGTGCTCTCCGTCAGCACGGCTGGACATCTCCAGCCGCCAGGTGGAGGGGGCCGGGGTTCCGCTCAACATGTTGGAGTGACACGGTGGCTGGTGGGAGCTGGCTGTCGTGTTGCGATGGCCAGCGTCGCAGCTGGAGAGCATAACCGCAGGTCAGAGAGACTGAGTTGTTCTCGTTGGGGAGGCGCTCTTTCCGTAAGGAGCCTCTGGGGTAGGCGTGGGCGAACTCGCGCGAGCACTACTACGTGAGATTAAGCGAACGGATGCAAACACGGCTGCAAAATTAGATGCCAACACTAATGTCAAAAACTTAGAAGATGACACTAACCGTGCTGGGAAACTAACTGCACCAGAGAAGATAATACTTAATGGGTAGAAAAATTATCCTCAGCGAGATAGTCGCAACGAAACCGTAGATGGTGGTTCGTGGACTACTCTTGGGGGAGCAGGCAAACGGATCCCGTACCAGGGTCCAACCAAGAACGGGATCCGCCGCCTCATCGAAGGGGAGGGCTCAGCAGCCCGTCGGCTAGCTGGGTCCTCCCCGGCTGAGGTACCAATCCAGCAGAATCAGCGCCAACTGCAGTTGAAACTGCAGTCGCAGCCACTTCTCCTGGTCATCTGGTCTCCTCGGCTCGTGACTCATCGATCCTCCAGTCTGGGGGCAGATGTCTGCCGGAAGCAGCGCTTCCGGGAAGACGACCGTGCCCCGCTCGGCCGTCTCCATGGAAGACGGCCGTGTTCGGTGGATAACCGAAGGTCATCGAGCTTCGTAGAAGTATAGCGATTACAGAGCTCTTCTTCTCCATTCTTCACTTCTTTCCATCTTTGCGCGGGCGCGCCGAACGCACCTGACAATTAGGAGTTGTAACGCAACCCAAGGTCAGCAACACGAAGGGCACAAAAAAGGCACATAGACGGGGGGCGGAATCACAGCTCATGATCTTCGTTTGGTCGTCTCTGCCTCGACCGGGAACTGGGTTGCACCTGTTCAGCGCGAAGATCAGCGGGCATCGAGAGGGGCAGGTCCTGCGTGAGGCGGGGTTCGCCGAGGTGGCCTGGCTGACCTGCGCTCCCAACGAGGCCCCCGTGTGGGATCTCCCGCAACCCCTTCCTCACCCGCCGGCCTGTCCGAACCAACTGGAGTTGGCGCCTACCGTTGCGCCGGATTTCCGGATCAATTCGCAGTGGCGTAGCGAGGCAGCCAGGGTGGACGACCTCGGGGAATAGGGGAAGGCATAGGGTGCTCCCGCGCCCGCGGGGATAGTCCCAGTGATGGAGATCGAGGACGGGTACGAGGTGGGTGCTCCTCGCGGGGATGGTACCGCTACGGTTGTCGCTGACATCAGGTTCTCCTGGTGCTCCCATGCCCGCGGAGAAGGTTCCCTTCGTCTCTTGAGAACTTCATAGGTGCTACCTGCACCTGCGGGGATGGTCCCGACCCCAAGTACAAGGCCAGCCTGAACGAGGCGTGCTCCCCGCGCCCGCGAGGATGGCCCCTTCCACATGCCCTGGGCCGAGACACCGGTCGCGTGCTCCCCGCGCCTGCGGAGATGGTCCCTTGCCGCGTTCGTCGCGCAGCTTGCCGTTGACGTGCTCCCCGCCCCCGCAGGGATGGTCCCGACGTCTCGCCTGCCGGCGAGGTGTTCGTCTGGTGCTCCCCGCGCCCGCAGAGATGGTCCCCGTCATCTGCACTTCTAAAGAGCAAGTTTGTGATGCTCCCCGCGCCTGCGGGAATGGCCCCTTGCAAGCCAGCCGGTCGCGGACGATCGTCTCGTGCTCCCTGCGCCCGCGGGGATGGTCCCGTAGAGATCACCCCGGGCACCGTGACCATGCCGTGCTCCCCGCGCCCGTGGGGATGGTCCCCAGTTGATGTGATCGAACGTACTGTTCAGGCTGTGCTCCCCGCGCCCGCAGGGATGGTCCCTCGGCCTGCAGGTCACCTCGCAGGCAGATCGAGTGCTCCCCGCGCCCGCGGGGATGGTCCCTCGACAAGAAAGCCTCCGCATGACTTCGTCCAGTGCTCCCCGCGCCCGCGGGGATGGTCCCTCGATCTGGTAGTCGCCGGTGATTTGATCGCCGTGCTCCCCGCGCCTGCGGGGATGGTCCCGATGTTGACGACGCGCGAACGGTGACCCCCTGGCGACGGCCGAATGGTGACCCCCTTGTAGTCACTCTGGAGGGTGATCAAGGTGGAGGACTGGGCGGAGATCCGCCGGTTGTATCGAGCCGAGGCGATGCCGATCAAGGCGATCGCTCGGCATCTGGGCATCTCGAAGAACACCGTGAAACGGGCGCTGGCGGCCGACAGCCCGCCGAAGTATGAGCGGCCGAGCAAGGGATCGATCGTGGACGCGGCCGAGCCGCAGATCCGGGCGCTGTTGGCGCAGTTTCCGACCATGCCCGCGACGGTGATCGCCGAGCGGATCGGCTGGACGCGGTCGCTCACGGTCCTCAAAGACCGAATCCGTGTGCTGCGGCCGCAGTTCAAGCCGGTCGATCCGGCGTCGCGGACCGCCTATCAAGCGGGCGAGCTGGCCCAGTGTGATCTGTGGTTCCCGCCGGTGAAGGTGGCGGTGGGAGCCGGGCATCTGGCCAGCCCGCCGGTGCTGGTCATGGTCAGCGGCTACTCGCGGTGGATGATGGCCCGGATGCTACCCTCGCGCACCGCGGGGGATCTGTTCGCCGGACACTGGGCTTTGTTGTCGGAGCTGGGCGCGGTGCCCAAGACGCTGGTATGGGACAACGAGAGCGCGATCGGCCGGTGGCGGGGCGGCAAACCGCAGCTCACAGCGGATGCCAACGCCTTCCGCGGAGCGCTGGGAGTGGGCATCCTGCAATGCAGGCCGGGCGATCCCGAGGCCAAAGGGATGGTGGAGCGGGCCAACGGCTATCTGGAGACCTCGTTTCTGCCCGGCAGGGAGTTTGCCTGCCCGCAGGACTTCAACGCCCAACTGGCCAACTGGCTCCCCCAGGCCAACAGCCGTCATCACCGGCGCATCCAGTGTCGGCCGCTGGATCGGCTGCACGTCGACCTGGCGGCGATGGTGGCGTTGCCACCGGTCGCGCCGGCCGTTGGCTGGCGCACCTCGACTCGGCTGGCGCGTGATCACTATGTGCGTGTCGCCTCGTGTGACTACTCGGTGCACCCCTCGGTGATCGGCCGCCTGGTGGAGGTGGTCGCCGACTTGGAGGAGGTCACCGTGACCTGCGGCGGGCAGCTGGTGGGCCGCCACCGGCGGTGCTGGGCGCCGCACCAGACCATCACCGATGCGCTGCATGCCCAAGCCGCTGCCGCGATGCGCCGCACCTGCCTGCGCACCGCCGCTGCCCCGGCCAAAGCCGAGGTCGAGGTCGAGGTCGAGGTCGAGCAGCGCCGATTGAGTGACTACGATGCACTGCTCGGCGTCGAGGGGGTGGCGTGATGGCCACCGCCCAAACCCAGCCGAGCAGTGGACGTAACGTCGCGGCCGAGTTGGCCTATCTGACCCGGGTGCTCAAGGCCCCGTCCCTGGCCGCGGCCATCGATCGGCTGGCTGAGCGGGCCAGGGCCGAGTCGTGGACGCATGAGGAGTTTCTGGCCGCGTGTCTGCAACGCGAGGTCGCCGCCCGGGAATCACACGGCGGCGAGGCCCGGATCCGCTTCGCCCGCTTTCCGGCCCGCAAGGCGTTGGAAGACTTCGACTACGACCACCAGCGTTCTCTTAAACGCGAGGTCATCGCACATCTGGGCACGCTGGACTTCGTCACCGCCAAGGACAACGTGGTCTTCCTCGGGCCGCCCGGAACCGGCAAGACCCATCTGTCCATCGGGTTGGGCATCCGGGCCTGTCAAGCCGGCCACCGAGTCGCCTTCGCCACCGCCGCCCAATGGGTCGCCCGGCTGGCCGACGCCCACGCCGCCGGCACGCTGCAGGGCGAGCTCATCAAGCTGTCTCGGATCCCGGTGCTGATCGTGGACGAGGTCGGCTACATCCCCTTCGAACCCGAGGCGGCCAACCTGTTCTTCCAGCTGGTCTCCAGCCGCTACGAGCGGGCAAGTCTGATCGTCACCAGCAACAAACCCTTCGGACGCTGGGGAGAAGTGTTCGGCGACGATGTCGTGGCCGCCGCCATGATCGACCGCCTGGTCCACCACGCCGAAGTCATCAGCTTGAAGGGAGACAGCTACCGCCTCAAAAATCGTGACCTTGGCCGCGTGCCAGCGGCCAATCCCAGCAATGACCAGTAACAATCAAGTACACGACAGGGGTCAGCTTTCAGACGCCGATAGGGGGTCACGGTTCGGACGACGTCGACACCCGATCCCCCTGCGTCGCAGGTCGCAACACCTATGTGCTCCCCGCGCCCGCGGGGATGGTCCTCAGGCAAGGGGATCCTCCTCGGGAACGGTGACGTGCTCCCCGCGCCTGCGGGGATGGTCCCCAGCTGCACCAGGAGTTCGGGGTCGCGAAAAAGTGCTCCCCGCGCCCGCAGGGATGGTCCCCGGCATCACCGCCAAGACACACGCCGGATCACGTGCTCCTCGCGCCCGCGGGGATGGTCCCCGCTCGAACAGCAGGCCGTGTTCCAGGGGGTCGTGCTCCCCGCGCCCGCGGGGATGGTCCCGTCTTGGCGTCAGCTACGAGCTCCTCAGGTCCGTGCTCCCCGCGCCCGCGGGGATGGTCCCCACGAGGGCGAAGCGGCACCGTGGGAGTTCTTGTGCTCCCCGCGCCCGCGGGGATGGTCCCCACAGCAGCCTCAACTGTCATCCTCAGCCCCAGTGCTCCCCGCGCCCGCGGGGATTCCCACCCGTCACACCCGTCCGTACGGTATTGATAGGTGCTCCCCGCGCCCGCGGGGATGGTCCCCATGGCTACGGTCCGCATGACCATTCAGGGCGGTGCTCCCCGCGCCCGCGGGGATGGTCCCGCCACGTCGAACGCCGTACGGCCAGCCGCCTTGTGCTCCCCGCGCCCGCGGGGATGGTCCCACTCCGCCGGGTTTATGTGCCAGTGAGGTTCGGTGCTCCCCGCGCCCGCGGGGATGGTCCCGGGCAACGGTCCGTGGGTCAACCTGCCAGTAGGTGCTCCCCGCGCCCGCGGGGATGATCCCGGCCCCGACCTCTGGGACAAGCTCAGGCTCTCGTGCTCCCCGCGCCCGCGGGGATGGTCCCCCCGACCTGCAGAAGGTGGTGAAGCGCCGTAAGTGCTCCCCGCGCCCGCGGGGATGGTCCCCAAGGAGAGAAAGAATGGCAGTGAACGGAGTCGTGCTCCCCGCGCCCGCGGGGATGGTCCCGCGTGGCCCGTACCTCGGCCGAGTACCTCGCGTGCTCCCCGCGCCCGCGGGGATGGTCCCCGGTCGACGTCAAGGAAGGCACGAGTGGGGGCGTGCTCCCCGCGCCCGCGGGGATGGTCCCGGTCAGGCGAGGCTCCAAAGAGCCTGGCGACCGTGCTCCCCGCGCCCGCGGGGATGGTCCCGTGGCCAGGTAGACAACCCGCTCGGTGCCGCCGTGCTCCCCACGCCCGCGGGGATGGTCCCGCGCCGGACTGGCCGTGCCAGCCAATCTGACGGTGCTCCCCGCGCCCGCGGGGATGGTCCCTTCTGGCGGCCGCAGCCCGGGTTTCCCGCGCCGTGCTCCCCGCGCCCGCGGGGATGGTCCCATCGGCCAGTCCGTGATGAACTCAAGGACGTTGTGCTCCCCGCGCCCGCGGGGATGGTCCCGGTCCCCCACCCCCAGACGCTTATGCTCCTCCGTGCTCCCCGCGCCCGTGGGGATGGTCCCAACGGGGCGAGGCTGGCAACGCCGAAGTCTGGGTGCTCCCCGCGCCCGCGGGGATGGTCCCCACCTAGGACTCAATGAGCGTCGCGCCTTTGAGTGCTCCCCGCGCCCGCGGGGATGGTCCTCTGGTCGCCATGATCACGTCGATGCGCTTCCCGTGCTCCCCGCGCCCGCGGGGATGGTCCCTTGCTATCCCCCTTTGCGGGGGCGAGCGTCTTGTGCTCCCCGCGCCCGCGGGGATGGTCCCCAGCAGCTTGGCGTCACTATGAACGCCCTGGAGTGCTCCCCGCGCCCGCGGGGATGGTCCCCGGCGTTCAGGCCAATCAGGATGGCGAGCGCGGTGCTCCCCGCGCCCGCGGGGATGGTCCCTGCCGCTCGTCCTCGGCCGTCAGGTCAGCCTTGTGCTCCCCGCGCCCGCGGGGATGGTCCCTCACCGTCGACTACATCGCCACCCGGCTCCGCGTGCTCCCCGCGCCCGCGGGGATGGTCCCGTGGGGACGAATGAGCCCCGCACGCTTAGCCTGTGCTCCCCGCGCCCGCGGGGATGGTCCCCACATGGCCGACGTCAGCTTTGCGGTGACCAGGTGCTCCCCGCGCCCGCGGGGATGTTCCCCAGGCCGACATCGCCAGCCGACGTCTCCGCGCGTGCTCCCCGCGCCCGCGGGGATGGTCCCGGAGTGTTCCAGGTGGGTGTGTCCGGGGTGGAGTGCTCCCCGCGCCCGCGGGGATGGTCCCCAAGGCCAAGCCCAACACCCACGTTCGGCGCAGTGCTCCCCGCGCCCGCGGGGATGGTCCCCACCTCGACGAGGACCGGCTCCTTTCCGCGCTGTGCTCCCCGCGCCCGCGGGGATGGTCCCCACGAGGGCGAAGCGGCACCGTGGGAGTTCTTGTGCTCCCCGCGCCCGCGGGGATTCCCACCCGTCACACCCGTCCGTACGGTATTGATAGGTGCTCCCCGCGCCCGCGGGGATGGTCCCATCCGAGCCGCCATGTCGAGCCCGGCCGGAGAGTGCTCCCCGCGCCCGCGGGGATGGTCCCCGGCCTCGGCCAGACGTCTAGACGTCCAAGAAGCGCTCCCCGCGCCCGCGGGGATGGTCCCTTCGGCCTGGCGGGTGTCAGCGCCGTAGCGCCGTGCTCCCCGCGCCCGCAGGGATGGTCCCTTGGAGGGGCGGCCCCCGGTGAAGGCTTTCGTGTGCTCCCCGCGCCCGCGGGGATGGTCCCGGGCGCCCTCAGTTGTGCATTCCACACGATTCGTGCTCCCCGCGCCCGCGGGGATGGCCCCACCTCGCCCCCTGGCGCAGATGTTGTGACCAGGTGCTCCCCGCGCCCGCGGGGATGATCCCGAGCTCATCACGGTGACCTGCGTGCTGATCTGGTGCTCCCCGCGCCCGCGGGGATGGTTCCCACCAGAGAAGAGATCGAGATGGCGAAGAAGTGTGTTCCCCGCGCCTGCGGGGATGGTCCCGGGCCGTTCAACCCGGTGGCGCTGCAGACCGGGTGCTCCCCGCGCCGGTGGGGATGGTCCCTCCGAAGAAACCGCGTCGATGTACTCGGCGGTGTGCTCCCTGCGCCCGTGGGCATGGTTCGAGCCAGCCGGCGTGTCGGGGCTGTCGCGATATGTTGCTTCCCGGTCGACCGAAGGGGACGCTGTGGCAAGTCTGGGCTGGGAACTGAGGCAGGCAGATCGCGTGGTAGGGACTCTTACCTTTGAGAGCCAGGACATGTTTTGGTCCGATTGCCGCTTTCACCCAGGTCCCGTCTGGGAAGAGATTCGCCCTCTCTTCGTGAGATCGCGCAACGCGTGGCTTAGCGATGACACCGACGCTGCTCTCGAAGCCGATGAGGCGATTCGTGCGATTGGCCTTGTGCTTCTGCCGAACGATGGAGGCGTTCCGATCACGGACTTCCTGCTGAGAGTCGACGGCGAGAAAGCTCGCTTCCGTTTCTGATCTCTAAGCCCTACCCGAGCGTTCACCCAGCTAGACAGGGGTAGTGCAGAGAAGGTCGAGGGCGTCGACCCCGCGCCCGCTGGGATGGTCCCCGCGTCGGCCGGTCGGCGGGATCATACAAGTCGTGCTCCTCGTGCCTGCGGGGATGGTTCCTGTGGAGGTAGACCAAGTGGCCGCCGGAGGTGGTGTCAATTCAGCGGCGTGATCATCGGTTCACCGCAGTGGCTCGCATCGTCTCGATGGATTAGTAGTCGAGGGCGCGGTCGACCAGTTCGGCGACTTCGGTGGGGGAGGCGCGGAAGTAGCGGGCGGTGGTTTCGATGGAGGTGTGGCCGAGGAGGGCTTGGATCTGGGCGTGGTCGGCGTCGGCTTCGCGCAGCCGGGTGGCGTAGGTATGCCGCAATCGGTGCGGGCGCAGACCCGGTAAGCCGGCGTCTTTGCCGGCGGCGCGGACGACGTCGGTGACGCCGTCGACCGACAACCGTCCGCGTTGGCCAGCCCACAGCCCGTCCCCGACCGCCTCCGCCAGCACGGGCCGGGCAGCCATCAGCTCGGCGCGCACCGACAACCAGGCGGTCAGCCGTTCGCGGGCCGGGACCGGCAGCGGGACGGTGCGCACCTCGTCCCCCTTACCGTGCAGGCGGGCGGTGCCGCTGCGCGCGGTGATAGGGACGTCACCGACGCGCAGGCGCTGGCATTCCTCGGCGCGGGCTCCGGCGCCCAGCAGCAGGGCGATGAGGGCTGCGTCGCGGGGTCCGCGCCGGTCGGCGGCGCGGCGCACCGCGTTCTCCTGCGCACGCGACAACGCATCCGGGGCACCGGGTTTGGGCACCCGGGCGCGTTTAACCGCTAGGCGCAGCGCGGGGCCGTGTTCATACAGCAGCGTCACTGCGGCCAGTGCCTGGTTCACCGTCGCCGGCGACGCGCCTGCGGCGAGCAGGTGGCGGCGCCAGGCGGTGACGGCGGCTTCGGCGCCGACCAGGTCGACGAACGCGTCCGCGTGCTCGGCCGCCTGAGCGAGCAACCACTCCCGGTAGGCCAGCGCCTGGCGCCGGTAGGCGGTCACCGTGTTCTTCGCCAGCGCGCATCGATCGAGATGCGTGCCGAACGCGGCCAACGCCGCCTCCGCGGCGGCCGCCACCGACCCCGGCTCACGACCCGGCCGGAGCAGCACCACGTTGCCCGCCCCGGAGCCACCCTGATCGGCAACGCGGTTGTCGACTTGATCGCCGTCTCGCTCGCCATCGTGATCGTCAACCTGGTTGCCGGTCTCGCCGTCACCATCGTTGTTGATCTTGCCATTGGTGCTCGCGGTCACTCGCCGGACCCCCCTCCTTCTTATCCGGGGAGTTTTTCCGGCGTTAGCCCGGCCTGCGCCCGGTGGTTATCCGGGGAGATCATACTGAGACTCCCCGGATAATCCTACTTATCCAGGGAGTAAAGGTGCCAATGAAGCCCTCGAACCGGCTACCCCAGACCAAGGATTCAACGAGTTCGTTTACCTGGCACCCGTCGCGGAGCCAAGGAGATGCCAGCAGCATGGTGTGTTCTGCATCACATCGAGCGACTGTGGCCCGTCGTCGCCTTCCATCTCCAGCGGGCCCCCTTCTGTATTTCGCCGCCCAGTCGCGCTGGTTATGGAACGTCCCAAAAGCAGTAGTGACCCACCCTCGCCGTCTTTTCGCCGCGCCTCCATGGCCGCCACTACGCCCCAATGAGTGTGAACTGCACCTTTGAAGCAGCTCAGGGCGATGCGTGGAAGCCGAGCCAAAGGTCAGCGACCCTTTTTCTTTGTGTGATCGTTTCGGCCTACCCGATTGATAACTTATAGTCACCGTTTGGGTGCAAGTCCGATACGTCGTGCTTCTAAACCCCAAAACCGTGTCTGGTTTACCCTCTTCTGCACATATTGCGGACATAAAGGTTTTCTGGGTAATTTTCGATCGTTTGCTTGTCCTGCACTCCGAACCGTCGCCTCTGGCCTGGCCAGAGCGCTGTAGCGGGCTGGGGTAACGCGAGGGCGTTCGTGCTCGCGGTGACGTGTTCGGAGGATGACGGCGTATGCGCCGGAGTTTGTCGTGGTCGTTTTCAGCGCGCGTGAAAACGTGGGCATCGGTGGTCGTCATTACGGCTGTAACCCCAGGGCTGCTGCTTTTCCAGGCAGTACCGGTGTCCGCTGCGATGCAATCGGCCACGCTCTTTCACGGCACCCCTGACACACCAGACCAGTTGACCGGGTCGGCTGCAGGGTTCCCCTCTCTGGTGGATAGCAAAGCGACCACCGAGGTGTCGGCGATGGTGGTCCACGGCCAGTGGCGTTCGGATATCGAACCTCCCGAAGGCGCGGTCCCCGTCGAGGAGCGCTTCGTCGATCAGCAAGTGACCAGCACTCAAGCCGGAGCGTTGTCGAAGATCTCAGCCACCCCGGCGCAGTCGCAGGCCTCGCTGCTGGCCGGTGAACCGTCGTTGCTGAACACCTTCCCGCGCAGTGGGATGTTGATGGATTCGCTGACTCCCACCTTGCGGGCGCAAGGGCGCAGCACCGTGGGTGGGTCGGTGCGGTACGCGTTCAAGATCTGTGACAAGGACACGATGACCGGGACGGGGTGCACTTCCTCGGGCACCCTGGCCGCCGGGGTCAACACCTGGAAGGTGCCTGCGTCCAAGCTGGCGTGGAGCAAGCAGTACTGGTGGACGGTCACCGTCACCGACACTTCCAACTCGATGTCGACCCTCTCGCCGGTGCACACCTTCGTCACCGGGGTGCGCCAGCCCGTGGTGACCTCCCTGCTGGCCACCCCTGGTGTAAGCGGTCAGGAGTTTCACCAGCAGAGCGGCAACTACACCACCACCGCCACCGACCTGTCGGTTCCCACCGCCGGACCGCCGCTGTCGGTGACGCGCTCCTACAACAGCATGGACTCGCGCACCGGCGGCGTCTTCGGCGCGGGCTGGTCGACCCGCTGGGACATGAAACTCGTCAAGGAGGTACGAGGCGCGGCCGTCGCGGCGCTGGTGACCTACCCCGATGGCCGACAGGTGCGGTTCATGGGCAGTGGGGCGGGAGTCTTTCAGCCGCCGCCGGGCATGCACGCCACCTTGACCGAGGACAGCGGCGGCACCTGGCGGCTGATGGACAAGTCGGCCACCACCTACGCCTTCGACGCCCAGGGCCGGTTGACCGAGGTCACCGACTCCCGGGGCCGCGGCCAGGAGCTGACCTACGGTGCGGGTGGAAAGTTGTCGACGGTGACGGCCACGGGCGGACGGTCGCTGACGTTTACCTGGACTGGCGCTCACGTCACCTCGGTCTCCAGTGACCCGGTGGACGGTGCGCCGCTGACGTGGACCTACCACTACGACGGGGATCGACTGACCGGGGTGTGCGCGCCAGTGGCCGCTCCCAACTGCACCCACTACAGTTACGGCACCGGCTCCCAGTACCGCAGCGGGGTGCTGGATGCCGATCCGTACGCTTACTGGCGGCTGGGCGAGGCGTCGGGGACGGTGGCAGCCGACCAGGGTGCGGGTCAAAGTGATGCGACCTATCAGGCGGTCGGTTACGCCAAGCCCGGCGCGCTGGCCGGCAGCACCGACACCGCGGTGGAATTCACTACCGGCTCGGCGTTGAAGCTGCCCGCGAACATGGTGCCGCACCTGGGTGATCAGATCTCGGTGGAGGCGTGGTTCAAGACCAGCCAGTCCGGAGTGCTGATGGCCGCCGGAACCCAGGACACCTCCGGCATCCCGTGGGGGCCGATGCTGTATGTCGGCACCGACGGCAAACTGCGCGGCTCGCTGGCCGCGGTCGCCGCGCCCATCACCTCGGTCGGTGTGGTCAACGACAACACCTGGCACCACGTGGTGCTGACCGTCTCGGGTCAGAACCAGACATTGTTCCTGGACGGCGCGCCAGTTGGCACCTTGAGTGCGGCAGTGACCGCCTGGCGCGACATCGCGACGGTGGGCAACGGCGTGGCCGACCCGGCCACCTCCCCGGCGGTGCCCAGCCCGCGGGCGGCGTTCCCGTTCAAGGGGTTCATCGACGAGGTGGCGATCTATGACAAGCCGCTGACCGAGGCCGAGGTGAGCGCCCACCATGGCGCCCGGGCCGAAGCGGCGCACAAGCTCACCGGCGTCACCCTGCCTTCAGGGCGGGTGTGGGCGTCCAACACCTACGACGCCGCGACCGACCGGCTCACCACCCACGTCGATCACAATGGTGGCACCTGGAAGATCGGCGCGCAGACCTACGACCCGCAAAACGGCGCCGCCCGTGTCACCGTCACCGACCCGCGCAACAAGGAGTTGAAGTACCTCTACGATGCCTGGCGCGGGTATCGCATCATCGGGGAGACCGACCAACTGGGGCACACCTCCTGGCACGAGTACAACCAGTCGGGTTCGCTGGCCAAGCTGATCGATCGCAACGACATCGTCAACGACGTCTACTTCGATGAGCGTGGCAACCTCATCGCCCGCAAGTACTGCCGCGCGGCGGGTGAATGCGCGATCGAGACGTGGAAGTACCACCTCAACACCAGCGACGCCTTCGATCCACGCAACGACCAGGTGACCGTGTACCGCGATGGCCGCTCGGCTTCCGACACCGACACCACCTACGCCACCACCACCGAATACACCAGCCACGGTGAGGTGACGAAGGTAACCAGCCCGGCCACCTCGGACTTCCCGGCTGGCCGGTCGGTGATCTCCACCTACACCGACGGCACCGAGCCCGCGATCGGCGGCGGCACCACCCCGGCCGGACTGCTGGAATCAGCAAAGGATGCCAAGGGTAACGAGACAACCTACCGCTACACCGCCTCCGGGCAGGTGGCTGAGCAGACCAGCCCAGCAGGGTTGAAAACCACCTCCGTCTATGACGCGGTGGGCCGGATGACCTCCCGTACCAAAATCTCCCAAGCCCACCCCAGCGGGATCAGCACAACTTTCACCTACGACGGCCGTGGCCGCCTGCTCACCCAAACCGAGCCCGGGGTGAAGAACGAGGTCACCAACGTCACCCACACCGCCAAGACCACGCTGACCTACGATGTCGACGGCAGCCCGCTCACCATCACTGTGAGTGACCTGACCGGCGGCGACCCCGCCCGCACCACCATCTACACCTACGACGCCTTCGGCCGGGCTAAGACGGTCACCGACCCCGAGGGCGGGGTGACCGCCTCTACCTGGAATGGCACCGGTGCTCAGACGTCACAGACCGACCCGGCGGGCACAGTTGTCACCTTCGCCTACACCGATCGCGGGGAACCGGCCTCTCATACGTTGAAGAACTGGACCGGCAGCCCGGTCAGCCCGCAGGCCGCCCAAGACGTGGTGCTGGAGTCCTTCTCCTACGACTTCGGCGGCCGACTGGCCGGTCAGATCGATGCGATGGGCCGCAAGAAGGCTTACACGTATTGGATGGACAACCGCGCGGCGAAGACTATAGGCGACGACGTCCTCCTCAACAGCTTGACCACCCCGGACGATGTGGTGCTGCAGGAGAACGAGTACGACCCGGCCGGTAACCTCGTCCGGCAGGTCAGCGGCGGCGGCAAGGCTACCGTCGAGTCTGTCTACGACGCCGGCAACCGTCTCACCTCCACCACGTTTGACCCCGCCGCTCTCGGGCGCAAAACCGCCTTCGAGTACGACGCGGCCAACAACGTCACCAAGAAGATCTCTACTGCGACTGGCACCACCCGCACTGAGTCCACCTCCTACCTCCACAACGCGTTGAACCAGGTGACACGCCAAACGGTAGAAAACGGCGCCGACGACCTGGTCACCACCAGCGTCTACGACGACCGCGGCCTACTAAGCGCGACTACCGATCCACGCGGTAACGCCTCCGGCGCCACCCCTGCGGACTTCACCGCCACGCTGCGCTACGACCTGGCCGGACAGCTGGTGGAGACCAAGGCCGCGCAGGTGACGATCGAGAAGAACGGCACCGCCACCACCGGGCACCCCACCCTGCGATACGGCTACAACAGTGCCGGATTGCAAACCCAGGCCGTCGACGCTGAAGGGCGCACCACCACTTCCGTCTTCGACAAGGCCGGGCGCCTGACTTCAATGACCGGTGCGCCCTACACCCCGCCGGGCGGCAGCGCGATCACCCCTGCGGTCAGTTTCGGCTACGACGTAGCCGGTCGTCAGATCACGGTCACCGACCCGCGTAACAACGTCACCTCTACCGTCTACGACGCGTTGGGGCGCCCGGTCAAGGTCACCGAACCCGGCCCGTCGGGGCCTGGCGGCGTCCGGGTGGCCGAATACGACCTGCTGGGGGAACAACTCGCGGTGATCGACCCCACCGGGGCGCGCACCGAGGCCACCTACGACGGTCTGGGCCGCACGATCACGCAAACCCAGATCGAGCGCACCCCTGTCGCCGCCGCGCACATCACCGCCCTGACCTACGACAGTGCCGGTAACCTCATCAAGCGCGTCGCTCCGGGGCCAGGCAACAAGACCACCACGTACACGGTCAACGCCGCCGGGGAGGTCACCCACACCATCGCCCCGGCTACCCCTGCCACCACCAACCCGGCCACCCGCACCACCACCTTCGGCTACGACCTGATGGGCCGACAGACCAAGGTGACCGACGCCCTGGGCAACGCCACCGAGGCCATCTACGACCTCGCCGGCCGCAAAACCGCCGCCAAGGATCTCACCGGCACCGATACCAGCACGGTCGTGCGCACGGTCGGCTTCGGCTACGACCCGGCTGGTAACCCGACCAACACCACCTCCAGCGAGGGATACACCACTCAGCGCACATTCGATGCTCTTGGTCGGATGACCTCCCTGGTTGAACCGGTCTCCGCGAGCTCGTCGATCACCTCGACGTTCGGCTACGACGCAAGTGGGGCACGCACCCGCACCACCGACGGCCGTGGCAACGCCACCTGGACGAGTTACAACAGTCTCGGATTGGTCGAATCCGTTCTCGAACCGGCCACCACCGCCCACCCGAACGCGGCTGATCGGACCTGGACCAGCCTCTACGACACCGCAGGCAACGCCACCGCCACCCTGCAGCCGGGCGGGGTGCGCACCGATCGCACCTTCGATCACCTCAACCGGATGACCGCCGAGACCGGCAGCGGCACCTCGGTGGCCACCCCCGCGCGCGCCGTCACCTACGACGAGGCCGGGCGAGTGACCGCGATCGGCGACTACACCCTGGAATACAACGACCGTAGCCTGCTGACCAAGGTCTCCAAGGCCACCAACCAGATCGCCGCCTACACCTACGACGCCACCGGCAACCTCACCCAGCGCGTCGACCCCGCAGGGACGGCGAACTACACCTGGGATGCCGTCGACCGGCTCAACACCGCCAGCGACCCGGTGACCGGGCGCACCTGGACCTATGGCTACGACAACGCCAACCGGCTCACCAGCAAAACCTCCGCCACCCCGGTGGGCACCCAGACCTACGGCTACGACGCCGTGAACCGACTCACCTCCCAGACGGTGAAGAACAGCTCCGGCACCGAACTGTCGAAGATCGTCTACGGGTGGGACAAGGACGACAACCTCACCACCAAGACCACCACCGGCACCGCCGGAGCCGGCGTCAACACCTACGGCTACGACCACTCCGGACGCATCACCTCCTGGACCGCGCCCGGCGGCGTCGCCACCGCCTACGAATGGGATGCTTCCGGCAACCGCACCAAAGCCGGCAGCCAGACCTTCGCCTATGACCAGCGCAACCGGCTCACCTCCGGCGCCGGAACCGATTACACCTACACCCCCCGCGGCACCACCGCCACCGAGACCAAGGCTAGCGTCACCCGCAATCTGGCCTTCGATGCCTTCGACCGGCTCGTCTCCGACGGGGATGCCACCTACGGCTACGACGCCCTGGACCGAATGACCTCCCGCACCGAGGGCAGCGACCAGCAGCGCTTCGTCTACTCTGGCCTGAGCAACAACCTGGTCACCACCACCGACAGCGTCGGCGCCGTCCAGGCCAAATACGGCCGCGACCCCTTCGGCGGCCTGCTCAGCCTGCAAGAGGGCGCGAGCCCCGCGCTAGCCACGATGAACGACCTACGCGGCGACGTGGTCGCCACCTTCTCCGCCACCACCCTGGTCGACTCAGTCGCCTACGACCCCTTCGGTATCGTCACCCACCGCTCCGGCACCCAGCGCAGCCTCGGCTACCAGGGCGAGTACACCGACCCCGACACCGGCAAGGTCAACATGCACGCCCGCTGGTACCAGCCCGGCACCGGCGCCTTCACCTCCCGCGACACCGCCACCCTCAACCCGAACCCGTCGGTCCAGGCCAACCGCTACACCTACGCCAACGCCAACCCCCTCACCAACACCGACCCCAGCGGACACAACTCCATCCAAATCAACACCGTGGGCTCCTCAAACGGCGCAAGCGGCGGCTCCAGCTGGCAGTCCTTCGACATGAACGCATACCTGAGCAACTACTTCGACAGGCAATCCTCCTCCAGTTGGGACTGGACACCGCCAGAGGTCATCCCAGGACAGCCGTACAACGCGTGGGGCGGCTACGTCTCGGACCTGGTGTACACGGGCCCCGACGACGAGACGGATAATTTCTGGTGGTCGCGAAACTATGGAGCATACGCACAACTACCACAGCTCGGTGATGATGAGATCAAAAGGCTCGGTTACAAGTACATGCACAACGGCCGAGAAGTAGATCAAGTAAACTACTGGGACGCCGAAGAAGACGTGCAGCAGGAATACTTGGTCCGCTGGTCCCCCACAGCAGACGAGAGCCAACTAAACGATTACTGGGTGAGGGTTGGAGGGCTAGAAAGCCTCAAGCAAAAAAATGTCACGGTGACAGCAGGCGGAGTCGCTTACTACCAAAGTTCCGTCGGTAAGATAAAATTCAAAGATTATGATCAATTCAAACATGTCCTTAGGCACTATGACGCGATCAAGAGAGCAGCTAAAAATCACGGAATAGACAAAAATATTCTAGCAGCCGTTATCATGTGGGAAAGCAACAATTGGGAAGTAAAATTTGGGGGGATTGGCGCTATTGCAGCAATCGCTGATGATGCCAAAAATCCGAAAACTAAGGGATGGGGAGCATCTGTTGGCGTTCCCCAGCTTGAGCTCTATAAAGCCCGAATGATGCTGGAGAAGTATTATGGGAAAAAATGGGCTAACGCGACTGTGAGAAGTGTCATGTTAGAAATGTTGAAGCCATCCAGAGCTATACACCTAGCCGCTGCTTGGATGAAGCATCTGAAGGAAAATGTATGGTATATGAAGGACGGGGCCAAGCATTACCTGGATGACAAGGAGGCAGCAATCGCCTACTGCGGATGCGCGGGTGTATGGGTAGATAATCCTGCTAGTGGAAATACAGAGCTCAACACTAGGCGTTTTGTTGCGTGGGCAGAGAGTAACTTCCAAGACAATACGCTTATAGTTAAGCGCCCAGAAGACGGGATAAACCGTCGAAACGAGCTTATGGGGCTGTGGGCTAAAGATGGCGCCGCCGACCAATATTGGCACTGTAATAGCATAGGTTGGGATAGATGCTACTAAGCGTACCGTTCGCTGACCAAAAAGGCGCTATTCACCGAGTGGTTATCACTGTTATCGGGGTTATCCTTCTAGGATCGGGATGCATGTTATCACCCTCAACACTAAGGGTTCCTGCTGCCGCCCTTGACAGCGTTCGCGGGATAGGCAAGGTAGAGGCGGAGATCAGCATTGAAAACGAGAGGAACAACAGCATACAGATCGAGAATTTATTAGTGATCGATGTTAAAGCTTCGAGTGACCGAGAAGCACTCGATAAGGCTGTCAACTTTCTAAGTGACCGAAATTGGAGGATCACCGGAGAGAATCGACCAGTGATCGTCTCATTAGAGTCTACCGATTGGCAAAACACAAACTTGACTTTGCGTCCGTTCAATCCTATGTACTTTGAAGATCACCCAAATGTTCTAGAGACGCTTAAAAAGGCATCAATCAAGGAGGAATCACTTGTGTATCTTGAAGTGTTTGAAGGTGAAATATAAAGATTTTCCAGGTAAGGGTTTTAGCTCAGCGCGAACTTTGTTCGACCAAGATTGCGCAGCCGGCCTGGGGCGCTTTTAATAACCGTGTAAATTCCAGCGAACCTGTGCCTGGCTGCCTGGATTTATTCGGGTTTTCGGAACAGTAGAAGACTTTTGCCACTACGGTTCACGCTACGGCCCGTAGAGCCCGCCGGTGACGCTGGCTCAGAGGAAAGCAGCAGCGAAGGGTACTGAGCAAGAAAGCTGGGGGTTATGTCGGGTCGGGGATCATGATTCCGGTCTCGGCGATGAAGCCGTTGAGCAGGTCGGGCCGGTACTGCAGGGGTTTGAGTCGGTTCTTGATCAGGCGGGCGAGGTCGTCGATGCTGTGGGCGGTGAAGTTGAACAGCTTGGTGCGCAGGTTGGACCACACGCTTTCGGCCGGGTTCAGATCCGGAGCGTAGGCCGGGAACCGGTAGACCAGTAACCAGTCCTGCTGGGCGGCGATCCATGCACGCATCTGGGTGCTGACGTGCTCGGGCAGGCTGTCCCATACCAGCGAGATCGGGCCGCCCAGCTGGGTGTGCGCGGCCTGGAGCAGCCTCTGGAGGTCGGCCACGGTGAAGCCCTTGGGCTCGTTCTTGCGGTGGTGGCGGGTGCGGGTGCGGTAGATCAACCGTGTCCGCATCCCGGGTTTGACGCAGATCAGCGCGGCGATCGAGACCCGCCCACGGTCGCGGTGGGCCACCGGCAATACCAGAGTCCTGCCTTTGCGGGGTCCCAGTAGCAATGGCGGAAAATCCAACGGATATGGGTCTGACCTGCACGGATGGAGCTTGACCAGCTGGCCGTGATCGTGTTCCCAAAGAGTTTCCGCAGGTCAGCAGCAACATCATTGGATTCACAGCCATTACTACCGGGACCCCATGAGGGCAACGACGGTTTCAATCGTTCCCATCGCACCTATCATCGCCAACCGGTGCAATAGGTGCATGAACAGTCGATGGGGTCGCGTCCTAGTAGGAGCCTTAGCCTCGATCTTTCATGATCTTCGTGTGGTCGGCTGAGGCATTCGGCTGAGGGCTGTTTTCGCTTTCTGGTCAGCGTGATGGCCCGGCTGTCGCGTCGGGTGGGCGGGGTTCCACGGGCCCGTGGGTGTCCTTTCTTGGTTGGTGGAGCGGCTGGGTGCTGGTCAGGGCGGTGCCGGCAGGGCTTGCAGACAGGTGACGGCGGTGATGATGAGCGTGGCCCAGGGCCATCGGGCGGCGATGCGGAGCCGACGCCGTCGGCCGCCGCGGACCAGGCGCCCGGCGACGGCGAACAGGCGAAGCCGCAAACGCTTGGGCTCCCAGCGGCGGGCCGAGCCGTCCAGGGCGAGCATTTGCATCCAGGCGGTGAGGTCGTAGGCCAACGCGACGATCTCGCACCAGATCTGGTTCTGGGTGAAGTCGTGCAGCGGCAGGTTGCGCAGGCCGGTGTCCTTGGCGCAGCGGATGCGGTCCTCGGCTCGGGCGCGGCGGCGATGGCGCAACTCCAGGTCGGCGAGCTGGCCGCCGGTGGTGTTGGTGACAAAACAGGTGAAGCGGTGCCCGCCGGGGTCGGTGAAGCGCAGCCGCGCACCGGGATGCGGGCGCTCTTTGCGCACGATGAGACGCATCTTGGCGGGCCAGGAGGTGAGGTTCGACAGCCCGGTGATCTCGGCGATCCAGGCGCCGGGCCGCACGTGGCCGTCGGCGTCGTAGGCGGGGGTCCATGCCGTCGCGGGCAGGCGCAGGATCGCCTCGCCGATGTCGTCGGTGATGGTGAAGCCGATGGAGTATTTCAGCCACCGGCCCGGACGCGTCAGCCAGGTGAGGAACTCATGGGTGCCGCCGCCTGAATCGGTGCGGATCAGGACCTGGCGGCGTCGGGCCCGGGGCAGTTGAGCCAGGGCCAAGACAGTGGCGTTGATGTGGTCGGTGGCGGTGTTGGAGCCGGCGTTTCCCGGCCGCAGCACCAGGGCCAGCGGCTCACCGGCTCCGTGGGTGCCGTGATCGGCGAAGGCGGTCATGGGGTGAAAACCAAAGGTCTTCTTCCAGGTCGGGGTGGCGTTTTCCTTGTTGGAGTGGGAGATGACGACGGTGGCGTCCAGATCGATGGGGATCAGCTCACCGTCGGCTCCGGGCGCGGCTGACTCGGCGAGGGTCCAGGCGTGTTCACGCGCGATGGCGCGTGCGCGTCGAATCGCTTTCAGGGTTTTGGCGGTGTCGGCGGCGAGCCGGTCGATCAGCCGGGAGACGGTCGGGTCGGAGGCGATGGGGCCGAACAGCTCTGGTTGGGAGCGCAGGAGTGCGATGTCGGCCAGGCAGTCACCTCCCAGGGCGAGAGTGACGGCGAGATCAGCGACGATCTTGCCGGGGTCATGGATCGCGCGGGCCGGTCGCCATCGCTGTAGCTGCGTGGACAGGGCCTGGTCCAGGCCGGTGACGCGCAGCGTCTCCAGCAGCAACAGCGCGCCTGCTTGGGAGATGAGCCCGGAACCGTCGGCGGACATGACGATCTTGGGTCGCGAAGCGATAGTCTTCACGTGAAAAGTGCCTCTTGAGCTGGCGTGGACGGGACCTTAGACAAGTCCGATCATCCCAGTTCAGAGGCACTTTTCTCATTTAAACGATCAAGGTTGGTGATATTCACCGTGAAAGCCCGAGGTTAGCCTCGATCTTTCGTGAGTCTGGTGCGGTCGCGTAGTGACTGGATCAGACCTCGTTTTCAGCGAGTGGCCATGGTGGTGGCCCGACTGTCGCGTCGGGTGACGGGGTTCCACGGGCCCGGAGGTCTCCTTCCAGGGGTTGTCGGGGCGGGTTGGTACTGGTCAAGGTGCTGGAAGGGTTTGCAAGTGGGTGATCGCGGCAGCGATCAGGTCGGCCCACTGCCAGCGTTGGGACAGGCGGAGCCGAAGGCGTCTGCCGCTTTTGACCAGGCGTCCAGCAGCGGTGGGCTTTCCCTCGTAACGTAGAGACATCGCCTTAAAGGGGGAACGGCGATGTCTGAGACACGACGGAGGTTCGATCAGGACTTCAAAGACGGTGCGGTCCGGATCGTTGAGGAGACCGGTAGGCCGATCGTGCGGGTGGCCCAGGATCTGGGGGTCAATGCGGGCACTCTGGCCAACTGGGTGAACATGGCCCGGCAGCGGCGGCGAGCCGGAAACGGCGGCCTGGGCGAGGACGAGCGGGCCGAGTTGGTCCGGCTGCGTCGGGAGGTCGCCGAGCTGGCGATGGAGCGTGATGTGCTCAAGCGCTCGGTGGCCCTCTGGGTCAAGGACGCGATGGGCCGGTGAGCATGGCCGGCTTCATCGCCGCTCAGAGGGCCGAGCACGGTGTTGCGCACGCGGTTGCGTGCCGGGCGCTGGGGGTGTCGCAGTCCTGGTTTTATAAGTGGTCGCGGCGGGGGCGCGAGGGTCCTGGCGAGCGCGAACGCCGTCGGGCTGGTCTGATCGAGGCCGTCGTCTCGGCGTTTCATCAGCGCAAAGGCACTGAGGGATCACCGCGGATCACCGCCCGGCTGCGTCGGGCCGGTTGGCGAGTGAGTAAGAACACGGTGGCGAAGGTCATGGCTGAGCGCGCTTTGGCGGCCCGGCCCAAGACCAAGCGCAAGAACACCACCCGGCCGGGCCGGGGCCGGTGGCGGGCCGAGGACCATCTGCGGCGGGACTTCACCGCACCCGGGCCGGACGTGACCTGGTGCGGGGACGGCACCGAGATCCCCACCGCTGAAGGAGCGCTGTATCTGGCGGCCACCGAGGACTTGTTCTCCCGCCGAGTGCTCGGGTTCGCGATGAGCGCGCACAAGGGAGCCGCGCTGGCCACCGCGTCGCTGCAGATGGCGGTCGCCCTGCGGGGCGGTGGCGTCGCGGGTGTGAGGTTTCACAGTGATCAAGGGTCGGAGTACACCGCGGCCGACTTCCGGCGGGCCTGTGAGCGGATGGGCATCGTGCAGTCGATGGGGCGGGTCGGCTCGGCGCTGGACAATGCCGCGGCCGAGTCGTTCTTCTCCAGTTTGGAGTTCGAGTTGTTGCGCCGTGAGCCGTTCGCCACCCATGATCAGGCCCGTCGTGCGATCGCCGCCTGGATCGACGACTTCAACACGATGCGGCTGCATTCGACGAACGCGATGTTTTCGCCGGTGGAGTTCGAGCGGTTGGATCCGTCGGTTCAGCAGCGGTTGCGGGCCGCGGCACGGCAGCGCAAGGAGGACAAGAGGAAACGCAAGGCCGCTGCGCGGCACGAACGGAAGGAGGCGGCATGAGCCGCCGCGTTCTCCTGATCGAACACCTCGTGCGGGCCGGGGGATGCGCCGCGCAGTGTCCGGGGCCGCCTGCTCCGGCCTCAAGGGTCGCTGACGCGATCGCTGCGCGACGGCCTTCGGCCGCCCTTGACCCCGGAGACCTCTACGGCCCCTGGCGGCAGGAGTACGGGCAGGCCAGGGCCTGCCCCAGCGAGGACGCGCAGCGCACCAGCAAGATCCTAAAAGCGAAGATCACCACAACAGAAGTCTCTACGGTTCGAGGGGATTGCCAAATCCTCCCAGCTCAAGGCACTTTTCTCATGTAAATGATCAAGCCTGGCGATACTCACCGCGAAAGCCCCAGGCTAACGCCACTGGCCGTTCCGATGTCGATCAAGCCCCGTGTCGCGCCAGGGCCCATGGTCGCGGTCACGGCCGCCGTGCATCTTCCACGAGTTGGGCTTGGTCTGGCCGACGAGTTGGTCGCTGCAGGTCACCCTGGCGACCTGGGAGCGCGGCACGATCGGCTGAGGACTTCACCCGCGCCTGAGGCCTCCCGCGCCCGCGCGTAGACCCTGGTAGAACTCTTAAAACCCTCCTCTCTGGGGTGTCGATGCCCCGCTGGAATACCCTCGTGAAGGGGTCTCCTGCCCGCTGGTTGGGAAGCCGCGACCGGCAGGAGGCGGCCCCTCCACGCCCTACATGAAGGGGTCGACCGGGGGGACATCACCCGGGCTGAACACCACCCACAGGACCAACACCGCGCCCCTCAGGTAGACGAGGCGCGTACGCGCCCTCCAGTACCGCGCGGCCTCCTTGTCGGCCTCGGTCTCAGGCCGCGACGGTTTCTCGTCGGGGGATTTCTGATTCACGCTCTCTCGCTCCTCCCGGAATGGTGCCGGGTGCTATCAAGCCGCGCCCCGCGAGGGGCCATGCAGGGCAGGATAGACTAAAGGAAACCTTGATCGAATACGTTTGCGAGCGACGAACGTGCAGCCCAGGCGCTAAATGACTGTAAAAAATGAGGGCCACCTAAACGCTCCACCTCGAACAATGCGAGCAATTGATCTCGACCCGCGAGCGTCGATTCCCGGTCGAATCCTGGTCGAAATTTTTTGCGGTTCGCGACTTTCTCGCGAACCTTGTAGATCTGGGCAATCGGCCCGGCTCATGCGCTGGCCGAAGAGCTCCCGGACGTAAGGCACCCGCAGGGCACCATCACCAGCGTGCGGGTGCTCGCGTCCACGTGGGCCACCGTCTTCGACCCCAGGCAGTAGCGGCACCCCAGGAACGCGGCGGCGGCGGAGTCGGACCAAATGCGATGCTCCCAGGCAGGTGGCGGCTCGGCGGGCGGCGGGGGAGGTTCGGCGGGCTCGTGCTCGGCGCCGACCCAGCCCCGGCCGTGGCAGAACCGGCACGCGATCCGCAGACGGCCCAGCCGCTGGCCTCCCTCGCCCTCGCACTCGGGGCAGGTGATCGGGTCGCTCATCGCCGCCCCGTCCCGGCGCACAAGGGACACGCCACCCAGACGCTCTGCTTGGGACCGCTGCCGTTGCGGTCGATCCATTCGCCGCCCGCGCCCAGGCAGGTACCGCAGATCGGCGGGTCCTTGTGCTCCTCCTCGGCCATACCCCGACGCTACGCCGCCCCGAGAACCCCGTCAGGCTCTTCCCGGACCACCTTGCCCGCTTTCCTCCCCACCACGAAGCGCGAGGGACTGTTCTACCCCACCCCTCGCCTTACGACGTAGATTCATTTCCTCGTTTCGGGCCGCGTGGTCGTCGTGGTGGCCCGTAAGGCGGTCGGTGATTGCGGCGGTCAAGGCCACGGGGCGAGCGCAGCGAGGACCCGTGGCCTTGAGGGCCGCGGAGCCGACAGCCATACTTCGGGCCGCGACGACCACATTCCTGCCCCGAGGGCGGCTCCCATAGCCACTACCCACATTGAGTGGATCTTGAAGGCTGAGAGGTGGGTAGCCGCCCCCTGGTTGGTTCTAACCTGCGTGCCGACGAGCAGCGCCCGGAAGGCGGGTGATGTTGCTTTGGGTCCTACCCATGCGGATCCGGCGCCAGGACGTCGTCCAATGGGTCAGATCCTCTTCGCTACCTCCGCAGCCGTGGATGAAGGCCGTGACGACTTTGAGCGAGGGCAGACGGGCGGGCTTGTTGACGTCGAGCGCCTCGCACAGGGTGCTGGCTCCTACGGTCCTGCCCGCGTTGATGGCGATTTCCCGGTAGGACGGCTCGCCGGCCCAGATCTGGAAGTCCCTCATCAGTTCGAGGAGTTCCTCCTTGGTGGTAGCCGTCAACGGGTCCGGCTTCAGTCCATATCCGAACGCGTCTTCACGCAACCGGTGCAGGGAGTCCTTCTCCTGGAACGCGGTCCCCGCGTGGACACCGCCGGAGTGGGGGGCGGGAGGATCGGAATTCTCTGTCTCGGAGCTTTCGATCTCGGAGGGCTGTTCCGAGCGCAGTTGAAGATCCCTGAGCCGTTCCCAGGAGTATCGGATATCGAATCGCAGCATGGGAACGGCTTCGCACGCTTCCACGATGCTCTCGAGCGTCTCCTTGCGGGGGATCATGCGCCCGCTCATCATGGCCGACAGCGTGCTCGCCGGTATCCGCACCTGGGTGGCTATCTGGCTCGGGGTCAGGCCGCTGCCCAATATCGCCTGCTGGAGCAGGTTGCCCAGCACGTTTCGTTCCATCGCGAAGGTGTGCTCGGGAGCGAGCTTCGGCAGGCTCACCGAGGGGTTCGGATCCATCAAAGGGCCTTTAATGGATCTGCGGCGGGCTTGGTGAGCTGGAGCACCACACCGGTCATGGTGGTGATCACCAGCAGGGTCACCTCGATGGCCATGCCGAGGAGGTGGGCCGCGATCACGAAGATCAGCAAGACAACGATGAAGACCAGTCGCCACACCGGGAAGTTTCCGGTGTGGGGAGTGCGGATGCAGGGCGGCGCGTACACGCGCAGCACCACCTTTCATGGGCTCTCATGCCTGACCAGGCAGGGATAGGGGGAAGCGTGGCCTGGGGTTGCAGCCCTCATCTGGCCTCGCGTGCAAGTCATGATGCCGCACAGCCCGAGGCAAATCCGCCCTTCTAAGCAATCAGACAAATAGAACAAAAGCTCTCATTTTCCACTAATGACGCTTTTGCTGCTTCAGATCTGTCCATCGCTGTCCGCTGCCCGTCGAAGGTGTTCGGTGGCGTTCGGCAGCGTCCAAAGGTGCTCGGCTCCCCCTGAGGTACTGCCCGGGGTCAGCACAATGACGTCATAACAGGAACATCGCAGCTGAGCTCGGTGTTGTCTGCTCTGTCTCGCTTCGGCGGGACCCTTTGATGTCGCTCTTGTTCTGACCAGGCAGGGTGTCAAAGGACTACGGGGGTTCGCCATTGCAGTGGCGAACCCCCGCTTCACGCTCCCGCAATCGCCGGTGAGCCCACGCACCTGATTCGCGCCCGCCGGGGAGTTCGGAAACTTCCAGGAACTGCGCCGTCGTGGGTCACAGACCCAACCCCGGACGGGGTCCCTTAGTAGTGGGTGGGCGGTAAGTGGGTGTCCGGCGGGCGGAGCGGACGGCCGCCTGGCGCTGTTGCGCTTCGGCGTGCTCGCGGGCCTGTTCGTTTCGGGTACGGACTCGCTTGGCTGCGGCCGGATCTTGGCGGGCGCGGTCTTGGTCGCGCCGCACCTCCTGGTCGAGCCGACTGCGGTGGTCGCGCTCGTGGACCAGGGAGGCCAGCAGGCGGGTGGTGCGCTCGTACTGGCCGGCGGGGGAGTCGGCGATGGTGCGGAAGCTGAGCCGGGCGGCCGCGACGCGCTGGCGGTCGGCCAGGCCCGGCATCACCTGCTCCACGCGCTCCGCGATCGTCGTCTCCAGCACCTTGGCGAAGGACGTCGAGCCGCTCAGGAGACGGCGGCGCGCCTGCAGGTCGGCCACGCTCACACACGAGGGGGAAGCGTGGCGGGCGGCGTGCAGCGCGGCCTGCTCGGCGCGAGCGGCGGCTTCGGCTCGGCGGGCGGCCCTGGTCATCGCCTGGGAGACCTCCTGCAGCTTCTCCTGCAGCCGGGTGCGCTGGCTGCTGGGCAGTAAGCCGCGCAGCCCGCTGTTCTTCTCGGCCAGCGCCGCCTGCAGCTGGGCAACACGCTGTTCGGCCCGGTGGTGGGTGGCTTGGGCGTCGTGGCGCCGGTCGCCGGCGGTGCGGGCTTGGTCCAGGGCGTGGGCCAGGCGCTCGCGCTCGTCGGTGAGCTCGGTCTTCACCTGGGCGCGGAGGGCGGCGACCTGGTCGGCCTGCTCGCGCTCGCGGCGCTGTTGCTGCGCGACCTGCCCGGCCAGGGTCGTCGCTTGTGCGGCGGTCGCGGCGATGCGGGCGTGCAGGGTCTTGTCGCTGAGCAGGCCGTGCGGGCGGTCAGGGCGGGTGACCTCGTTCAGCGCCACGCGGGCGGCTACCACCCGGGCCGCCTCGGCCTCGATGGCGGCCAGTTCGCGGGCCCGCACCGCAGCGATCGGCTCGGGCTCGGGGGTGAGGAGCTGGTCGGCGCGGTCGCCTTGCAGGGTGGCGGCGTAGGCGTCCAGGGCGCGGTGCAGCTCCTCGGCGGGGTTGCGCGGCTCGCCGTGGCGGGCGCGGTCAGCATCGGATTCCAGGACGGTGCGCGGCAGGTACAGGCGAGCGGACAGGCGGTCGCGGCTCATCGCCGCGTACAAGGTGTGCGCATCCAGGCCCATGCCGTAGATCAGGGTGTGGTGGCTGGTCAGGCCCTGGGCGGCGGCGACCGTCATCGCGGTCCCATGGCTCAGGCCGCCGGCGGCGATGTAGGCGGGCGTCACCCGCTCGACGACCAGGGCCGGGCCATCGGCGCCCAGGCGTCGCCACTGCACGCTCACCGACCGGTCGGGGTGAATGGCGGTGATGACGCCGCGGTAGCCGTTGAGGACGTCCGCGCGCCGCCCCTTGCTCTTGCGGGAGCGGTAGTCGTTGGCGCGTACCCGGACGTGGTCGCCGACCGCCAGCGCCACCGTGCGCCCGCCAGGAAGCCGATACCGGGCATCTGGCCCCGACAGCTCTCCGGCCTCGCGGCGGATCGCGCGGGCGGCGGCGTTGAGGCGTTCGGCTTCGGCGTTCGTTCCGGCCAGCACCAAGACGGCGGCGAGCTCGTCGTGGACGTCGTCGCGGTAGCCGGTGCGCAACGCGGCCCAGTCTGCCAGCAGCGCGGCCAAGGTGTCGGTCGCGTCGCGTCCGGCGTGGACGTGCCCGCCGCGACTCCACGTTCGCAACGCCTCGGCGCGGTCGCCGTCGCGCCATTGGGCCAGGGCCTGGCGCTCGATCGGGTCGCGCTGGCGCCGGTTCTCCTCCAGGAGGAGGCCGTCGACTTGGCGGTGGAGGGCGGCGAAGGTGCCGCCGACGCCGATCGCGCGCAGCTGCAACGGGTCGCCGATCGCCACCACCTTCGTGCCGGTGCGGTGCGCCTCGCCCAGCACGACGGCCAGGTCGCGGTCGTCGACCATCGCGGCCTCGTCGATGACCAGGACGTCGACGCCCTCCAGGCCGCTGCTGTCGTGGTCGGTGATGCGGTGCATCCAGGTGGCGAGGGTGTGGGCGCCGATGCCGGATTCGGCGGTCAGGTTCGCGGCCGCCACCGCGGCGGTCGCGGCGCCGGCCACCACCAGGCCGCGACTTTCCCACCCGGCCCGGGCAGCGGACATCAGCATGGTCTTGCCCGCGCCTGGGACGCCGATGAGCGCGTCGACGCCGTGGCCGTCGCCGAGCAGGCGGTTCAGGGCGGCGCGTTGGGAGGGGGAGAAGGTGAGGTCGTGGGCGACCTCGAAGGCCTCCCGCGACAACACGACCGCCGCGGCGTCCAGGACGGCGGCGCCTTCCTCGTAGCGCTGACGCGTGAGGCGCAGGACCTGCTGCTCGGCGCGCAGGATGTCGACGGAGGTGTAGCGGGCGGAGTTCACCAGATGCCGCGCTCCAGCGTCGGCCAGGCGCACGACCGAGCTATGGGCCAGCGCCGCGTCCGTCAACATCTCGGCGTCGGCGCGGTCGGCGATGCCATCGGGGCAGGCGTCGACCACTGCAGCGAACACGTCCGCGCGGGTGACGACCTTGGTGTGCGCGGTCAGCCCGCCCTCGGCCCGCCAGATCCACGCGGCGATCTCCTCCGGGCTCGGTCGCTGCGGGAGGCCTTCGCCGGGGTGTAGACACGAGGTCATGACGGCGGCCGCGTCGACGCCGTCGGCGGCGCACTGGGCGTGCCAGTTCGCCGCTAGGCCCCCGGCCGCGACGTTGTCGCGTTTGGGTTGGCGGCTGGTGGCGCTGGCCACCCGGCGCGCGTGCTGATGCGCCTCCTCATAGGCGAGGCCGTGCTCAGCCAACAGCGCCTTCACCTGGGTGTCGCGTTTGGAGAAGCGGGTGCGCATCGCCTCGTCGACGCCGACGATTTCCCACGCCCCGGTGTGCGCATCACGCTCCCATCTCACCCCGAGGTCGGCGGTCAGGCGGCGTCGCAGCCGTGCCTTGAGGAAGGAATCAGCGGCATGGGCGTGGCGAAACAGGTCCCGGCCGCCGGCGGCCACCGCCGACCATTTACCGTCGACTCCACGCACCATGTTCGCGATCGACACATGCGCGTGCAGGTGCGGATCCGGTGCCTGGCCGTCGACCGGGCGGGCGGTTCGGTGCTCCAGGACCCAGCCCAGCAGGCCGCTGGAGGCGATGCGGTCGGCGAGCTCACCATCGCCCTGGTGGCCGCGCTGGCCGTAAGCCGCCCACTCCTGCACCGCGGCGACGGTCTCGACGACGCTCTCGGCGAAGACCGTGTCGACCACCGCGCCGACGTCCGGGCTCGACAGGGCGCCCAGCAGGCTGACGCTCTTGCTGACGTCCAAGGTGAGGTCATAGCCGCGGTTGCCGATCCGCACCCGCGCCTCGCGCCAGCGCCGCGCCTCGGCCAACTGCTCGGTGTCGTAGACGACGGCCAGATCCACCCCGGCCACGCGGGCGAGCTTGCGCGCCTCCTCATACGCCAGCACATACGCCTCGCCCTTGCGCTGCACGCCGCGCTCCAGCTGCGCCGCGCGTTTGGTCATCTTGTCGTTGCCGGCCACCAGGTCGCTGACCGCTGCGGCGCCGCGCTGGAGCGCGGCCTGCTGCAGCGCGGCCAGCAGCGGGACACCAGGCAGCATCGCGCGCGGATCGACGGCCGGTTTCGCCTTCACCAACACCTCACGGGTGTCGGGGTGGCGGCCGTCCATCAGGGCGCGGGCCGCGTCGTGCTGGTCGGCAGTGAGCAGGCTGCCGGGGGTGAGGCCAACCTCGCGCAGGCCGTCGCCGATCCACATCAACGGGCGCTCACCAGTCAGCCGGTAGGCCAGCTGCGCATCCGCCGACAACTCGGGGGCGCCGCAGCCGACGCCTTCCTGGAGGCGGTAGTCGACCTGCGCCTGGTCGGGGCCCAGGGTGCTCACCCACGCCACCGCACCCACCCCCTTCGCATCCGCCCAGCTCAGCGCCGTTCTTCCGGCCGAAGGCCGCCCGTATCGGGAGATACCTTTGTCCAAGATCCTTTTCTGTGATCTTTTTATTTTGTGATGATGAGTCTGACAAATGGTTTATATGGTGTCTATGGGTTGTGCTGCTGTGATGCTGTCCGATTGATCGTTGAGTGCTGTTTTTGTGCTCTTGATCGTTGGTCGTTGTCATGGCTCTTGTCATGTTCGGCGTCGGAAGGGCCGCCTCCGCCGTGCCGCTCGCTGGCTCTGCAGCCCTCGGCGGTGAGGCCGCTCTGGCAGGGTGGGCTGTCGTGAGTACCGACGAGCAGCATCTGGTTCCGGCCTCGCGTCGCCGCGGCGGCCTGGTGACCACCCGGGGTGGCCACCAGGAGGGTGAGCGGTCGTTCTTCTGCCGGATCTGCCAGCGCGCCGAGCGTGGGATGTGGGTGCCGGCGGGCTGGTATCTCCTCGAGCGCGCGCCCGGCGGCAAGGGCCGCCACATCCGCCTCGGCCTGTACTGCAGCGTCGCCTGTCTGGTGCGCGCGGGGGAGATGTTGGAGGCCGGGGCGGCCGAGCACGCCGCCCGGATGGACCTGCCCACCGAAGAAGACCGGCGCCGCGAACGCGCCCGCGTCGTCGACATCGCCCAAACCTTGCTGTCGGGCGGACTGACGATCCGCCAAGCCGCCGAGAGCCTGAACGTGGAGACCTTCACCCTGAAGACGTGGCTGAAGGAAGCGGGCATCCAGATCAGCCCGGCCGCGGCCGCACCGGTGGCGGCGGGGACGTCGGGGGCGTTGGTCGGGGTGGAGGCAGGGGGCGTCATCCGGTGAGCGTGTTGAACGAGCTGACCCAGCAGGGCCGCATCGAGGCAGTCGCCTGGGCGGTGGAATCGACCGGCCCGTCGCACGCGCCGGCCTTCACCGCGGCCGCCACCACCCGCCTGCTCACCACGAACACGCCGGTGCGCGGCCAGGGGAGCGGGGCCAATAAGGCGGCCGCTCGAGCGGCGGCTGCAGCCGCGTTGCTGGAGCAGCTCGATCCAGCCTGAGTGACTTGCGCTTCAAGGAACAGCGCTGCTGTCCGCACTCCGGTGCACCTCACGGCCTGTGCGATGTCCGGCGCGGCTCCAGCCGCGATAGTTCTTGATCGGGCGCGTCTTTGGCATACGAAATTCCAAATCGCGTGTGCCGTGCTGGAACGCCATCGGCGGGCGGAGAAAACTCAGCGGCTGATTTCTGTAGGCGGTGGGTTACCGGAGAACGTCGTGTTGAAGATTCCCCGCTGGGCGATGGAGGCCGCCGATCCCTTCCTGGAGGCAGGCTGGCGAATCAGCGATTGCTGTATGCGCTGGACCACTATCCGGACGGCAGCCCATGGCAGTACACGCCGTTTATCCACGGAACCCATGACTGGGCCAAGCAGCGTCTGAACGCCTGGCGGGATGGGCACGGCTATCCGCTCGCTCCGCGACATGTGGTGCTTGAGGAACAAGCAGAGCGCCTTCGTGCCGAACAGCATCAACAACGTCAGGAATGGGCGGCGGCGCTCGCGCAGGCCAGTGCGACGCCCCTGCAGGCGGCCCAGTGGGCGCGGTTCTTGCTGAGCAACGCCTCTCCCAGGGCCGCGCGGGTGATCCGCGCTCGGGAGCTGGCTGCGAAATGTAGTCCTGCTGAGGATTACCGCACGGACAAGGAGCGGTGGGATAAGGCCGACAAGGCGGCACAAGCAGCGGTAGAGAGCGCAGCAAAGTGGCCAGCCGAGCCGTGGTGCCCACCCGACCCCGACGATGAACAAGATCCGCGCATAATATCGCTGACTCGAGCTCGGGACCGAGCACACCGGGAACGACGCTGGCGAACCTGAGGGGCTCTTGTCAGCCATATCAGCACGGCGCGGTTCAAGGGCGCTTCACCCCACGCGCGCGCTTACCCTTAGGTCAGAAGTCGTCGTCGAGCTGGCGGCGCAGCTGCTCGCGTTCAGCATCAGTGATGCCGGTCAGCCATTCCCAGCGGGTGACCCGGCGCACCTTCCCCCGGGCTAAATCGTGGGCCAGCACAATGCGCGAAGCCCGCCCCATTTCCTGTTCGGCCACGACGTAGGGGTTGGTCGCCTCCCACGCCACGTCGCTCCAGGAGGCGTTCTCGGCGATGTCGACGGCCGCGCGGTAGGCCGGGGCGCCGTGCCCACGGGGCCGGTCTCCCATCGGCTCCCAGCACGAGGCGCAGCGCACGAACGCCACCTTCTCGACCGTCGCCGGGTCGGTGTCGGCCACGGCCGCCTGGACGCCCGCGGCAGGGTCGGCGGTGTTGACGAGCGCGATGACGACCGGGCCGGTGAAGACCACGTGCATGAACGAGCTGCGACAGCCTGGGCACACCGCGCCGCGCGCTCCGGCCGGTCGGCGCTCGCCGAGCGCGTCTCCTCGGCCCGGCGCCGCTGCTCGGCTTCTTGGGCGGCCAGGTGGGCATTCCAGACCTCGATCGCCGCGACGGGCAACTGCGGCTGCCACGAGCTGTCGAGCGAGGCGAGGCGCGCGCGGTGCTGATAGTCCCTGCGTGCGAACTGCACGTCGTCCAGGACGATCCAGTAGTCGGCGGTGAACAGCTTGGCCAGCGTCACCAGTCGGGGGAAGAGGTTGGGCTGGTGGATGGCGCACACCTCGCCGTACGGCAGGTCAGGGCGTAAGGAGCCTGCTGTCGAATCCGGCGCGGAGAAGAGCCTGGTAGGCGTCATGGACCTCTCCTGGGACGGGCTGCTCGACGGCGTAGCCGAGCTTGGGGTACTCGATCACGCGCTGGAGGTCGCCGACGAGCATGTCGATGACCAACTTCGGATCACCGATCGAGCTGACGTAGTCATCCAGCTCAAGCGGTTCGGAGGCGCACACCACCTCGACCTCGGGCCATACCTTTCGTGCCGTGGCGTAGGCCCGACGCTCCATGTACGGCTTGGAGATCAGGAGCACCGAACCGGGCCGAATACCCGAATCGGCCAGCACCTGGCGGGACAGTGCGATGTTCTGGCCGGTGTTGGTGGCGTTCGGCTCCAGCAGAATCGCCTCGTCGGACATGCCGAGGTCGAGCGCGTGCTCGCGGTAGTGGACGGCCTCGCCTCGGGGGAAGCGCGCCGCCGTAGTGGTGCTGGTGGCGCCGGAGAAGACGAGCAGCGGGAACCAACCGGCGCGGTGCAGGTCGACCGCCGCGCGTGCCACCCCCAGATCGTGGCTGCCCAGACCGATGGCCACGTCACACCGGCTCAGGTCGTGGTGCATCTGGTGGTAGTCCCAGATGGTGTGGGCGTGCTGCCAATGCTCGTCGGTGATGACCTGCTGCTTG
Organism: Streptosporangium sp. NBC_01469; assembly: GCF_036227305.1. Classification (NCBI taxonomy): domain Bacteria; kingdom Bacillati; phylum Actinomycetota; class Actinomycetes; order Streptosporangiales; family Streptosporangiaceae; genus Streptosporangium; species Streptosporangium sp. NBC_01469. The sequence continues at coordinate 1,409,265 of NZ_CP109465.1, forward strand.
ACGCTCACCCGGTTGCTCCCTGGTCGCCGTGGCAGAGGGAGGCGGATCTCCCCCTGGATGGTCCGCTGGATGCCCTCGATGCTGCGCAGTTGGTGCGCGAGCCCGTGCTGCGCGGCCTCGCGTGCGGCACGGTCGAGGATCACCACCCATCATCCACGGTGGCCCGATCCGAAAGCAGGACGTGCCCGTAGGCCGTCTCCAGCCGGACCCGCTGCATGGGCGCATCGGTGACCGCGGTGGCGCGGGCGAGGTCGATCAGGCGTAGCGCCTCCGAGAGGTTCCCTGCGCCACGATGGGCCAGAGCGAGTTTCTGGTGCGCGACGGACCAGTCCTCGGGTTCACCGAGGTTCTCGAACTCGCGGATGGCGGCCGACAGGCGATCAACGCTTTCCACGCCAGTGACTACGGAGTCACACCGAGACCCGTGGCAGGGCCGTCCTCCGGCAGCGCCACAAGCGTGCCCCGGGTCAGGTCAAGCGGTTCAAAGGAGCTGCCCACCTGGCAGGAGCGGCGCCGGGCCAACGCCCGAGGCGCCGCGAAGGTCTCGGCGTGACGTACCAGACCGACGACAGCGAACCGGCCGAGCGAGTCATGATCCCCGCCCGGCCGGTTGACCGGCCCGCCCCCGCCGTCTCCGAGGAGGCCGCGCGCTCGGCCGCCGGACAAGGCGACGCCCCGGTCGGGTTAATCGCGGTCATCACCGGCTGCACCACGTCCTGGCAGCTGCTGGGGCCGTGGCCGACCGCGGGCATCGCGCTGTAGGCGGCCTGGCCGGTCTGCTATCGGCCGCCGCCCTGCTCAACGCCCCCGAGGTCGACGGCGAGGACCCAGACGCGGTCGCAGTTCTTGCAGTCACACACGAGGACGTGACGGTCGTCTGACCTCACCTCCCCAGCGCGGAAAGCACCGCTTCGCTGATGTCCAGCGCGGCCGAAAGGTCAGTAATGAGCCCTGAGGGGAGTGCCTGGCACCCCAGAGCACAAACGTCCAGCACTTCGGCGAGTTCGCGTGCTTGCACGTCGCTGAATAACTTGGCGCACCCCTCATGGGCCAGCACCTCGCGCGCCGCGTATCCATCCTGAGAGGCCCGCTGGATCAGTGTGGCGGCGATGCTCCGCGCGCCGGGATGCTCCGGACCTCCGGCGGCGTCGATGACGGACAGGCCCAGGCGCGTGCTGAACACCGCCAGGCCGGGTGCGGGAACGAGCCGCCGGTAATGCTCCAGCATCGCGGTGAGATCCGCTTCCATCGGTTGGTGGGCGCTGCGGCGGCACAGCACGGTCAGACACGCGGTCACCGCGTTCTCCCAGGGCTCACCGGGCATGGTGTCCGAGAGCAGGGCCAGGGCGCCGTCCGCGTCGCCCGCCGTGGCACTTGCGATGACCGCGACCTGGCGGCCGTCGAGCATCCGCCGGCCGACGCCGTGGTGACGCTGAAGGTGGACCAGTGCCTCGTGCCAGCGGCCCGCGCTGGTCAAAGCGCGGGCGCCGTCGGCCATCAGGACGCTCCACAGCCATCACCGCACCTCCCGATGGTCTTCCGTGGTCGAGGTGAGCGTTCCCGCGGGCACCGGCAGGCCGTCGAGGACGGTGTCGGTGCGGGTGGTGACGGCGTCGTACAGGTCGGTTAGGAGCCGCAGCGCGGCGTCACCGTCGCCGTCGCGGATGTGCAGGCGCGCGAGGTTGACGAGGGGTTCGAGCGCGCGGCGCGCGGTCCGCGCATCCAGAGGACAGGCGCGCAGGTACACCTCGGCATGCCGATGACACCAGGCTCGTGCGAGGTCGGGCAGCCCGACGTCGGACGCCAGCAGGGCGGCCTGGTTGAGGACGACGGAGCTCGACGACGGGTCGCCGTCGCGCTTGGCCGCGTTGGCGAGGGCGCACAGCTCGCCGACGCGGACACCGAGCGGTGTACAGGCCGGACGCGAGCGCGCGACAAGGGGGAACCGGAGCGCTACCGGCCCGGCCGGATCCATGCCGTTATTCCCAGATGACCGTTATGGGGTGGTGTAGCCGGTCCAGGACGAACCGACCCGCGACAGGGGCGGAGGTCTCGGGGGTATCGGGCATTTCGAAACGGACGGTACGGGTGCGGTACTCCGTATCCCAGATGCGGAGCTGCTCGGCCACCAGCTCCGCGAGGTCTCGTCCGGCGGGTCCGTGGCCGACGACACCGATCTCGTAGAGTTTTCCGCCGTCGTCGGCCGGCGGGCTGAATGGCGAGGTAGGCAAGGTCGGCTCCTCGGGTGGCGGCCATGGAGCCCCAGGGGAACATGGGGGTGACCTGGCCACGGTCTTTGGCCGCGGGCTCGACGTTCATCCGCATCAGGGCGTTGTCGAGACGCAGGCACAGCCACAATTCCATCCACTCCAGCGGCACCCCAGGGGGGAAGAACACTCCGGTCCAGGTTTCGTGTCGCTCGGTGTCCAGCACTCCGGCCAGGGCGTGGCCGTCGACGGTCTGGTCCTTGTGAACCTGAAGGGTCACGTCCTCCTCGGGGGTGAGGGGGACGATGCGCCGTGCGTCGTCGCCGATCCCGCGCAGCGGCATGAAGACCGCCAGTTTGCTGCCCACGCTGTGCCAGCGGTCTTCGCCGCGCTCAAAGGCGATGGTGCGCGAGTTGGTGCCGCGCAGGCGAAGCGGCACAAGCAGGCACCCGCCGGGGGCGAGTTGGTCCAGCCACGCGGTTGGCGCCTCGAACGCGCCGACGGTGGCGATGATCCGGTCGTAGGGGGCGCGCTGGAAGTGGCCGAGCGCGCCGTCACCGAGGACGACCTCGACGTTGTCGAACCCTGCGGCGGCCAAGTGCTCACGGGCGCCGTCCACCAGATCTTCGTCGATGTCGATCGTGACGACGTGGCCGCTTTCACCAACGATAGCGGCCATGATCGCCGCGTTGTAGCCGGTGCCTGCCCCGGCTTCCATGATTCGCTCGCCAGGGCCCGGGGCGAGCTGTTCGAACATTCCGGCGACGATCCACGGCTGTGAGGCGGCACTGATCCAGGTGCCGTCCTCGGTTGTCTTGGTGTAGACGGGGTTGTCGGTGTACGCCTGGTCGAGCGGTACGCCGGGAAGGAACAGGTGCCGGGGGGTCTGCCGGAAGGCCGTCTCGACGGCGGAGGTGCGAAGCACCTTCTGCTCATGCAGCCGGTCGGCCAGATCGGCGCGGAGCTGTTCGGCGGACAACGCAGGGTTATCGCTGAGAGTAGTCATTCGGTTGATCCTGGTGGTTTCGGAGGTGGAGGCAGGGCGAGACGCAATGTCCCGTCCCGCGGTGAACACGATGTCCAACGCCAGCACGGTCAAGGTGGTCCGGTCAGCCTGGGATCGGCCCCGAACACCACGGTCTTGGCGGTGGCGGCCAGAACGGCTTGAGTAGCGTGGGGCAGGCCGAAGCGGTTCCACACGAAAATGATGTGGTGGGCCAGGACGGCGCGCAGACCGCGGCGCAGCAGTCCGGCGGCTGAGAGACCGGCCAGGTCCTGACCGGCGACGGCAAAAGCCCCTGTCCACTCGGGAGCATGGGGCAAGGGCGAGCCTTCGCGCGTGAGACTCGCCGTATCCACGCTCATCAGGTGCTGCAGATCGGCGTGGAGCCTTTCGGAGAAGGTCGCGCCGGGCGGTTCACGATGGTCGGCGACTCGCGCCCACACATCCCCCTGCTCGTACCAGTCCAAGCCAGCTGTGCGCAGCAGGGTGCTGCACAGCAGGATCGACAATTCGCGGCGGTGCCCGGCGCCCGGCAGATGCCCGGTATCGGCGAGGTGGGCGAGCAAATGTCGGCTGTCGAGGTGGAACAGGCGGTGGGCGCAGGCCATACCCTCGGCGCCGCCGAAGGCGTGGGTTTCAGGCTCGTAGACGATCTCTCGCGCGTCGTCGATGTGCCGGTTTTTTTTGAGGTCCTCAAGGTGGTGGTGGATGTACGCCTGAGTCCCGGATGTGTCGCCGCCGGGCAGGAAACGCACCCGCCAGCAGGGCTTCTTGCGGATGAAGAACCAGGATGTGAGCAGCCCATCTCGCTCGGCCGCGATCAACAGCGGAACAAGATGAGCCAGGGCGGCATGCTCGGCGCCGGCCCAGTCGGGGAAGGCGACGTTGATCTGGTGCCACGAGCAGGGGTCCATAAGGTGGGCTCCAGTGTGATCAGGCCAGGAGGAGAAGCGCATCCCAGTCCGATGCCGGAGCGGCATCGGTACCGATGGTGTGCAAGACGAGCGCGGCCCCGGCGGCGCCGTCGAGAAGTTCGGGCTCGGTCGTGTGTCGGGATATCTGCACGGCCAGCCGGTTGGCCACGCCGGGGAGTTCCGCACCGATATAGGAGGTTTGGGCGTCGGCGGCCATCCGCCAGGCGGCTTGGAGCAGTCCGGCCGTGCCGTGGCACAAACCGATCTCGGGAAGCCGATCGAGCTGCACGGGATCGCGTAACGTCGCCAGCATGGCGGCTTCAGCGGCCTGCTTGCGGGTGACGTCGCCGAGCGCCATGCCTGCCAACTGCTGAACGCGGGCTGTGCCGCTGATCCCGTAGCACCACGACGGCCGGGGACGCCGCGCCGGGTCGATGCGCTTCGCGCGCACCTGCTCGATGGTGACCAGACCTGGCCACCACGGGGTTACGCCGTCCTGCTGCTGCCATAGGTCGGTCCAGGCGCAGATCCGTTCAATCGCTTCTTTCGCGTCGGCTACGTCTGCGTTGTGCAGAACAGCGAGCGACAGCAGGGCCAGGACGGAGCCGATGCCGTGGGACAGGCCCAGATTGCCGTGCCCGTCCGGATAGTCCGTGCTCGGCTCGCCATTGGGCGCGACATTCGTCCACCATGGGGGAAGAGCACCGCCCGTGGGCAGCGGTTCGGTCAGGCGCACCAGGTAGGACAGCACATCGTGGGTGACCCGGTGGTCCGGATGGCGCCTGAAGTGGTAAACGCCTAGGCCGGCCAGCCCGCGGATCAGATCGAATTCCTTCATCTCGGGTCGTTCGCCGCGGGCGATGCGAGCGTGAGCCGCAGCCAGACGTGTGCGGGTGAGTGCGGTCACCGCGTCGTCCAGGCGGGCCAGTGCGCCCCGATACCGGCCCGGGTCGTCGGCAGCCGCTTGTGTGACAAAGGCCAGGGCGGGAGCGCCGAAGAACAAGCCGGCGTTGGCCGCAGCCGTCAACGCGCCGGAGGCGGCCACTGCCAGCCAGGCGTGCGCGGTGCCGGGATCGCCGTGGCCGGAGCGGGCACGCTCGATATGCAGCAGGGCGATACCGGCCGCGCCGCCCGCCAGCGATTGCGGCCACACCCTGCCGGTGTTCGACGGCTCGACCGCCCACGGTCGAGGGTCGGCCAGCGCCGTAGCGATGGACTCTGCCACGGCCAGCGCGTTCCCATGCAGCTCGTTCATGACCTGCTTCTCCTGGGGCGGGCGGTCCAGCTCAAGGCGGCGGCGCGGGCCAGGTGCAGGCATGCCCGCTCGCTGACCAGCGACATCCCGGCCATGCGGGCATGGTGCAGGTGCAGCAGATCGGGCAGCACGACGACCGGAGGCAGCGCCTCCTCCAGCACGCTGCGGTAAGCGGCCAGCGTCTGCCGCCGCCGCGCCCAGCAGGAGGCGATCTGCTCGCCTGCCGGGTGCACGGCCAGGGCTTCGTGATCGTCCGGTTGGGCCAGACGTATGGCCTGGTCGTAGACGGCCCGGTCAGGCGGGGAGGCGGAGGGTCGGGTGTGGTCGATCAGCCACCGCATCGCCGTGGCGCGGTCGCCGAGGAGGACCGCGGCGATGTCGAGCAGGCTGGCGGCGGTCATGGCGTGCAGGTTGGGCCCTCCCCGGGAGGTGATCGCGGTCAACTGCGCGAGGGTTGTGGCCGAGTCGGCGGCGAAGTACGCCTCGGCCGCGTCCATGGCACCGGGGCCACCGAAACGGGCGGTCTCCGGAAAGTAGGTGTCCCACTGCACATGCGCCGTCAGCCCGGCCCGGCGCACCTGCTCACTCCACGCGGTGACCTGAGCGGCGGCGTCGGCGAACGCGCCGTCAGGCATGGTCAGGCGGACGCGGAGGTGATGGTCGGGGTCGTGGTAGCGCAGGAACCACCATCGGGCGTCGCCGCCGAGCGCGTCCACCAGGCGCGGCAGGTGACGAGTGAGAATGACGTCGTGCCGGTCGGGGTGGCTGTACAACTTGAGCGACAGCCGACCGTGCCGACCGGGCAGGTGACCGTGGTCGCGGGGGGTCAGCTCGGGCGGTAGCCGGGGCGGTTCGGCGGGCTTGCCGGTCATGGCGAGAGGGATCACGAACTCGTGGGCGCGGCCACCGCTCCACCCGGCCGCGTCCACGTCGGACGCGACGCGCAGCACGGCGGTGCCGGCGCGATCCACCTGGGCGCGCAGAAGGACGCGGTGCGCGGGCTGGGTGAGGTTCAGCCGGATGTACTGGTCGCCGCCCCCGAGAACAATGATCTCCGGTAGCGCGACGAGCTTTCGCCAGGCGGTCAGAGCTCTGTCCCATTCCGTCCAGTCGGCCGAGGGCGCGGGCAGGTCGGCCGCGGTGAGCCGCCATCGGGCGGGCGAGATGATCGTGCGCCGGTAGCGAAGCGCCGGAACGAACGGCAGCGCGGCCGCGGGGCCCCAGTCGAAGCTTGCGCACGGTGCCCGTAGTGCGTGTGGTGCTTCGAGAAGGAACCGCGCCAGCGGGTGCGTGTGCTGCACCAGGTTGACCGCGTTGAGGATGACCGGCTCGATCGTGCGTCGGCGCGAGCGTGACACCAGGTAGATGCCGCGCAGATCGGCGGTGACAGCGAGGTCGTCCAGCGCGATCACACGTGCGGCGCAGGGGTGGTCGCCGACCGGCAGCACATGCGGCAGCACCTGCGGGGCGCGGGCGACGTTCTCGGTGCCAGCGTACGGCGCGGGCGCCGAGATCTGAACCGCGAGTGCACTCCGGATACCCGTGGGCAGGCTCGCGTACGCCCGGTTCATTCGCTGCTGGTGCTCGTCATCGAACAGGTCCAGAAACCGGCCGGTGATCGTGCCCGCGGCGCGTGATGCCCCGGTGACAACAAGCGTGAACCGGCCCTTCGCCAATGCCTCGGCGGTGGGCGCGTCGATCCGTACGGTCAGTTCCGTGGTGGGCTGAACAGGCGTGTCAGAGACGACTGCGCCGAGGTCGGCGATCATGTCGTCATCGAGTACGATCTCGCGCTGGCCGCGTATCGCGGCGTTGTGCGCCAGCACCAGCAGTTTGCGGTCGCGATCCGTCAAGGCTTCACCCTCGGCGGCATGGGGGCTGCCACCGTACCCGGCCGGGTAGCCGAGCCCGATGTCGGCGTTGACGACGTCCAGGACCGGGACCAGGGCGCGCGGGCCATAGCGTGCCAGGAACCGTTCATGCCAGGCGACCCAGCCCATGTTGAGCGCGGGGCGCCGGGCCAGGCGGACGAGCGCGGACGCGGCTGTGGCCGCCTCTGCCGCCACGGTGACGGGTAACGTCGCCTCCCCGTCCAGGCGCAGGTCGACCGCGAGCGGCGGGCGTGCGGTGCGGTGGATGGCCGCCATCGCGGCCGCCGCGCGTGTGCGGTGATCGCCCGCCAGGGCGACCGGTTCACGATCGTGCTGGGCGATTTCGTCAGCGATGACGCGCAGGCCCTTCACGACCTCGGCCAGCTCGCCGATGCCTTCCGCGTTCACGACGTCCAGCTCCCGCAGGAGGTGCCCGAGCGGATCGCAGGCCGTCATGGGCGGGCGCAGGCCGGTGAGCAGGAGGCGCTGGGCCACCAGTTCGGCCACGAGCGCGTCGATGGTGCTTTCGGGAGTCCGGGGGGAGGCGGCGGACAGCCGGGCCATCAGGTCCGCCATAGGAAGGGGGGCACGTGCCAGCCGGAGAGCTTCCCGGACCGGGCCGGTGGCGCGCACGCTCACCTCCCCCGGCGCGCCGCCCGCCATGGCGCTGGCGCGGTGTTCGAGTACCACACGGCCATCCCGCTCGAACGCGAGCCCATTGGCGACGACGGTCAAGCGGCGACGGAGCGCCTTCGCACCTTCCAGTCGCCGAAGGACCGCACAGAGCCATTCCGCCGTGACGCGAGCTACGGGGCGGTGCGCGTCCCCGATGCGCGCCTCCGGCACATCGCGTCCTGTGCTGATGCGAGCCGGGGCCACCCCGGCGAACAGGCCGAACGGTGTCGCCCGGCCGGAGGCGCGCAGCACGTAGCGCATCACGGAGAGCAGCGCACGGCGCACGGCCGGGTCCGGCAACGATCGTCCGGCGCAGATCTCGCGCACCCGCTCCGCCAAGCTCGGGCTGGACTGCTCCACGGCCGCCGCGAAACCAGGTATCTGCCACGTGCGCGCCAGCCACGCCCGCCAGGAGGCGCAGTCCGCGTCCGGCCCAGTCAGATCAGGCCACGATGTGACCCGCTGATCTGGCCGCCACGCCGGGGCGCGCACCACTGCGGCATCAAGGTGGTGGTACATCAGCCGCTCCCACATCTGAGGCCCGGCCGGCCGGTGAGCCGTACCGGCCGGGCGCTTGGATCAGGCGTCGAATTCCGGCAGGGCGGCCTACGTGCCGCAGCTGACGCACGCGGTCGCGCACGTCGCGTTGCAGCCGTCGTCGGTCATCCGGATGAGCTGCTCGGCAGCCACACCGGACTCGACGAAGGACACGTCCAGGTCCTCCCAGGCGTCCGTGTCCCAGGCTTCGGCGGTTTGGGATTCGAGCGCGGGCGGTGTGAGCGTTGCCGCACCTCGGGCAGAGCAGATGGTCATGAAGGTTCCTCCTTACGTTGGGGCGGTTGGGTTTCCCCGGTGCCTGTCTCGGGAAAATCGCCAGATCTCCCCGAGGAGCCCGGCGGTCTACGGCCAAGTGACGACGACGGTCCCGTGCCGTTTGGCGATGACTCCGCTGGAGGGGGCCGACGGATTGGCGGGTTTGGGGAGGTACCGGATGGACGCGGCCCCGCGGCGGTGGTACTTGTCCGCCCACTGGCGCAGCAGCTCCACGTATCGGGCGGCGGCTTCCTCGGCTGAGGGCCCGTGAGCGTAGACGCCGCTCTCGTATCGGCCGGTGTCGCCGTCCGGCCTCGCGGCGCGGTAAGCGAAGCTGTCGCCACTGATCAGGACGGGCACACCCTTGAGGGTCGGACGTGCGAGCAGCTCTTGGTCGATGACCTTCTGGTCGGCGTGCAGCATCGCCATGTCCGGGTCGTTGGTGAGCAGGAACAGCGTCAGCTCGTCGGGCATGTCGAACTCGGCCCCGGACCAGCGTTCGATCCTCGGCAGGTGCAACGCTCGGCGCAGCCCCTCCACATCGACCTTGAGATCCTCATCGTCGAGGCGCAGCACCACCCCGTCGTCGAGCGTGATGTTCCGTTCGGTGTGGGAGCCGGCCCCTTGGAAAGGCACGAAGACGCACAACCCGTAGGTGCGACTGACCAGGCCCGAGCTGTCGCGGTCGAACGCGATCCAGCGGGTCGTCCCCTTCAGCCGGAGCGGGACGACGATCCGGCCGTCATCGGCGAGCTGGTCGATCCACGCGGGTGGAATGTCCCAGCTTCCGGCCGTGACGATGAGCCTGTCGAAGGGGGAAGCCTCAGGTACGCCGTCCTCCGCGTCGGCCAGCACTACGTCGACGCGGTTGTATCCGGTCTCGTTGAGGAAAGTGCGGGCGCGCTCGATGATGTCAGGGTCGATGTCCACCGTGGTGACGTGTCCGCCGTCGCCGACGAGCTCGGCCATCAAAGCCGCGTTGTAGCCACCGCTCCCCACCTCGCAGACGCGCATGCCTGGCTTGATGTCGGCCGCTTCCAGCATGGTGGCCTGGAGATGAGCGGCGGAAACGGAGCTGAGCGTCAGGCCGTTGCCGTCGCTTTTGACGATCGGCGCGTTGCTCCCGGCATAGGCGGCCTCCAGCGTCTCGCCCGGCGTGAACAGGTGGCGCGGCACGGCAACGAAAGCGGCCGCCACGGGCTCGGACTGGATCGCCTCCGCCTCGCGCAGTTCGCGCACCATGGCGGCCCGCAGGGAGGTTGCGTCGCCACCGTCGCCCTCTCGGAATGTAGTCATGCGGTCACCGTAATCGGTCGCAGCGACCGGGCGGACCCGCAGGACATGCCAATCATCTCGATCACGGAGCGCTCCTTATCCACTGATTCGCGATCTTTTACTTCTTGCCATCCTGAATTATTCTCGGGCCACCTATTCGCCCGGAAGCATGACCAGACAGATTGGAAGTTCTTCGTATTGCATGTCTTCCACTTGAAGTTGTCAAGAGCCTTCTTTTTGGCCACTTTTCGGCTCGGCGATATTTTCGGTCACCTTTCAAATTCCAGGCAGCCCAAAATGAACGACTAATCAAAACGCGGCACCCAGCTGCGGGCACGCTTAAAACAGCCCTTCTACTGGACGTTTATCGCAAGGGTTACGGAATGAGGTTGAAATTCAAACCATGTGGAACGTAACCCTACCCGCGAAAGCGGCATGTAGATATCTCGGTCAGATGCTGGCGCAAATAGCGTCTAAGTGACCGCTTGATTCCGCTGATGGAACACTCACGTACTCGCAGACATCCTGCTACGGGTTAGCGACCTTTAGGTTGAGGACCATCGAGTTATAAAGTGGCGCTTCGTCCCAGGGCCGTGACTGTCCGACCATCTGGTATCCCCACGACGCGTACGCAAATTGAGCCGGTTTTGCTTCCGGCTCGGGTCGCATCGTCAACGTCACCCGCTCAACTTCCAGCCCTTCTATCAGGTCAAAGTGGAGTTTTCTGGCGATGCCACGCTGCCGCCAGGGCTTTCGGACAGCTAGTTCGATGATGACGAATGTCCGGTTCCCGGTTTCCCGGGTGAATTCCTTCGACGCTGGCCGAAGTAGTCCTCGCCACCACTGGGTGTCCGGCGGCAATCGGTATCCGAATGTGAAACCGACGACTTCCGTACCGTCGCGCGCGACCGCAAGCCGGAACCCCTGACGCTCGGTCTGACGGTGGAACCGATCGATGAAATCTGCGACGTCCCGCGGCCCCTCTAGGTACGGAGGTTCGGCGTATACCTCTTCGTAGGCTGCAAGGATTGCGTCCAGCTGCACCGCTGCCCCGTTGCCGTCCCACCGCTGAGTGGTCACCTGATCAGTCATATCGCCCTTTCCTTTAAGTAATCCGACAAGACCTCTACCGGATCGGCTGTTGTCCGACTGTCGTTCTTCGCGAGGAGGTTGCGGACTTCTTTCAACCGCCGGATAACACGTCCGGATTCAACCTCTTCCAGGTGAGGCAGGGAGGCCACAGCCTCTGAAGCGGCCTCATCGATCTCTCCAGCCAGTACCAGACTGCGGGCCAGGGTGATCCGGTAAAGAGCACGATTACGGGTATAAGTGCGCTCTTGATGGGCCAAAGCAGCACGCAGAAACGGAACAGCAGCGTTATGGTGTCCTATTTCCGCATTGATTAACCCTTGCGTGTACCCAAGTTCAGCGTGTCCGTGAAAGGCTGCCCACGGCGGTGCCGGCCGCTCTTTTTCGGAACGCTCAATCACGCGCATCGCACAGGCAAGTTCTCGTCGCGCACCGCTGTTGTCTTGCATTTTTGCCAGAGCTCGGGCTTCACGTGCAACGATCATTGATACCAAAATCGGTGATCGCATTGCTTCAGCGCGCAGTCGGGCCGCACGAGCCAGATCATAACCGTCCCGAGGCCGGTCCTCATGAATGGCTTGCATGCTAAGACTGGCAAACACTAGCACTTCAAGACCCGGATCACGCAGCATAGTTGCAGTGGTTAATGCCTCACCCCAGAACCGGCGAGCCCCGTCTTGCTGATCGGCATCATAATGCAACCATCCACAATGCTCTGCCGTTTCTCCTGCTAAAAGCTGAAGTTGTCGGCCGATACTGTCAGGATAGCTACCAGTATTGATCACACGACGAATTCGCCGCAGATGCCGTATGGCAAGAGATCGGACATCACCTCCACCAAAAGCATCGTCGAGAGCATAAAGCGACCTCAACACCTCGCGAAGCTCAGCGATATCGGACGTGCCGACAGAAGCAGAACTGGAATCAGAACCGGAAAGAGTAATACTCGCAGCAGTACCTAGAGTATCGGCAAGAAACATTCTCCGATCCAACCCGGACGTTTCCCCGGATTCCCGTTCGATATATTCGATCTTATTCAGAGGTGGCGGCGGAAAACCCAAATCAACGGGACTCATGCCGAACATCGCGTGTAGTACTCGCCACGCCCGAGGACGAGGACGAGGCGGATTTGGCTTGCGCCAGCGTCGCAGCTGCCGTTCGGTCAAAGCCACCTCCTCTCCCACCACTCGCGCTGACTCCGCATATTTCTCAAGGAACGCAGCTGCTTGTCCCCAGCCACGCAGTCTGCACTCACGATCGAACGTCGTCCACTCTTCGGTCATGTCCGCCTCGGGGTAGTCACCGTTCTCCACGGTAGCGCAGGACTTTTCCCGCAAAAGTCCGCCCAGGGCCGGGAAAGTCCGGCGGAAAGTCCTCACTCGTGTCCGGTCCAGCGGCTCGCTCTCCCAGTTGCATGGAGGCGAAGGCAAGGAGGACAACACATGACGATGGCCAGCCGCACAGCTAGCTCGACGCCATCCGAGGCGCGCTACGAGCTAGCCCTGATGCGTAGTTGGCCTGCGTTATCGCTCGTACTGCCGTCCTCGCCGCCGGAACTCCTCAACGCGAACAGAAACCTTTCTCCCGCCGGCAGATGGCCCGCCGGACCGAGCCAGCAGCCCCCGTAACGGCTCCTTCCGGAATCTGCTGGCATCCCCGGGGCATCAGGATGATGCACGGCCCGGCCTTCTGCGGCCCTGGCTGGGCGATGAACCTCCTGGTGCCCCGGGCTCCTCCTTCTTGACGCTGAAGTAGCGCGCCGGTGGCGACCCTGCTGATGCCCTCACCTCATTCCGACTTTTCAACCCGAAAGGTCCATCATGACCGTTCCCGACCCTCTCGGCCTGGCCAAGGGCAACCGCGCCCGTGTTTGGGAAGCCCTCGGTGACGGCAAGGACACGTTCGTCCGGGACCGGGAGATCGCACAGCGCCTCACCAGCCTCATGCCCGGCATGCGCCACGTGGCCCGGGACAACCGCGGCTTTTTGGAGGAGGCCGTGGCCACGCTGACCCGGGCCCACGGCATCCGGCAGTTCGTCGACCTGGGAGCCGGGCTCCCCCGGATGGGTAAGAACCTGCACGACATCGTCCGCGAGCATGCTCCGGCTGCCCGGATGGTCTATCTCGACCACGACCAGATGGTCGTCGTGCACTGGCGGGCGCGACTCAAAACTCGGGGCTTGGCCGTGGTCGAGGGGGACGCCCTCCACCCGGAGAAGGTGCTGGCCGATCCCGAACTGCGGAAGCTGATCGACCTCGACCGGCCGGTGGGCCTCATCATGAGTGCCCTCGTGCACTTCTGGCCTTCCGAGGACGTGGCGCCGGTGATGGACGCCTACCTGACCGCGTTGGCGCCGGGCAGTGGCCTCGTGTTGTCGCATGCGACGACGCAGGGGCTTTTCCAGGATCTCCTCACCTTGGCCGTGCACGCTTACGAGCAGCCGATCCACCCGCGCTCGGCCGACGAGATCACCCGCTTGTTCGACGGGCTGGACCTTCTGCCGCCGGGGGTGGTGGCCGTTCGGGACTGGCCGCTACACCTCGGCGTTGACAGGCCTCCGCTGTTCCTCGGCGGAGTCGCCGTGACCCGGGAGGGTCAGCAATGAGCTCGCACGACGACCGTACCGACGACGCTGTCCTCGCCGCCCAGCAGGTACAGGCGCACGCGCTCACCTGGTGGGTCCGGTGGAGCCCGCAACACCGGCGCTTCGAGGCGTGGGAGCTCACCGACCCGGCGCAGTGCCGCATCGTCTGCGCGAGCAGCGCCGGCGAGCTGTGGGACCGCATGCAGCAGGTGGACCTTGACCTGTGGCGGGCCCGGCCCCGAGACGACCAGCCGCCCACGCCCGGGGCGGTTGATCGTCTGGGTTCGCCACTTCGAGTGGCCCCGGGGCGAATCCCTGACTTTCACGGCCTGCCGTCAGGCCGAAGGGGACGATTCCCGGGGCCACGCCTCCCATCGACGAAAGGACCCGGCGGTGACCCGCGTTCCGTCGCGACCGTCGCTTTTCAGCGCCTGCTGATCCATCCGGACACGCGGTCCACTCATGCGGGTGCGGTCGTTCACCGGGCGGCTCGGCCGGGCCCCTGACGCCGCCGAGCCGCGGCGCACTAAAAACCAGCGCGGGATCCCTTCCGGGCCACCGCGCTGCACCACCACCCGCGCGTCTGATCGTGAGGCGAGGAGACGCGCGGGTGGGCTCGCTGAGTGATCGGCGGGCCTGCACCATCCCCATCTGAGTGGGGTCCAGCCTGGCGATCATCCCTGCTGCCGCCGGTCTCTCCCCGGGCGGGAACGCAGGGGCGGCCAGGAGGCGCGCGCTCCAGGGGGCTCCGGGATCTCCTGGGGCGCGTAGCCACACACACCCTTCCCCCATCGAAATGGAGCCCTCCAGCCATGAGACGATTACTCATAGTTTTCATAGCGCCACTTATGGTTATTTTAGTGGCGTGTACGGCCGAGAAGCCGTCCGTCAGCACCGAGCGAGCCCTGATCCCGATCAAGGTCGGGGCGCTGCTTGTCCCGGACGCGGCCCCGGCCCACATCGCATTTCGTCGCGGACTCTTTCGTGATGAGGGCCTCGACGTTCGGCTGGAACCGATCCAGGCCGCCAGCGCGGCGCTGCCCGCGCTCGATGGCGGCAGCCTGCAGTTCGCGCTGCTCAACTACGTCACCGCGATCATGGCAACGGCGGAAGGCGACGCCAAGCTCCTCATGGTCGCCGACAGCTACCAGGCGGCCGACGGGACCTTCGTCGTCATGGTGAAGGGGGGCTCCTCCTACAAGACCATGGCGGACCTGCGCGGCCGGAAGATCGGGGTCGCAAGCCGCCGGAGCATCGGCTCCATCACGGTCGCTTCGGCCCTCAAGACGTTCAACATGGCAGAAAGCGACGTCGACCTTGTGGAGTTCCCACTCCCCGACATGCCGGCGCTGCTCGAAGCGGGCACCATCGATGCGGCGTGGATGACCCAGCCGTACGTTCTGAACGCCGCGCAGAAGACCGGGGCCCGCGAGCTACAGGACATGACCAAGGGCGGCCCGATGGCCGACTTCCCCATCGCTGGATGGGGGGTCACCGCCGCTTACGCCAAGGAGAACCCGCACGTCGTCGCTGCGTTCCGGCGGGCGATCGGCAAGGCCCAGCAGATCGCCGCGAACGACCGTAGGGCAGTTGAGGAGGTCCTGCCGACCTACACCAAGATCGACGCCGCGACCGCCGCGGTCATCCCCCTGGGCACCTTCCCCACCACCCTGGAGGAGGGGCGCCTGCAGCGCGTCGCCGACACGATGCTCGAACACGGCTACCTCACCGAGCCCTTCAAGGTGAGCGCACTGCTGGCAGCGCAGACACCGTCCCCCTCCTCGGCCCCACTGTCGAAAGGACAGCCGTGACCATGACCCAGAACGGCCTGCCGCAGCGCGCCCGCACCATCCCGCGGGGCGCCGAGACGGTGAACTCCCAGCACACAATCACCATCCAGAGCATCGTCGACGGCGTCCTGCTGTTCGGCGCGCTGAACGCCTTCTGCGAGCTGGACCTGCCCGACATCCTCGACCGCGCCGCCCACCGGACGCTGCCGTTGAAGGAACTCGCCAGCTGGTGCGGGGCACAGCCGGAGCTGCTGGAGCGCCTGCTGCTCCCGCTGTCGGCCAAGAGCATCGTGAACCTCACCAAGACGGTGGGCGAGGGGAGCGTCGTCACGCTCACCCCGCTGGGAGCCGCGCTTCGCAAAGACGTCCCGGGCTCCCTGCGGCACACGGTGACCATGACCGCCAGGCCCGCCTGGTGGGAGGTGATCCCCCAATACGGGCAGATCGCCCGTACCGGGAAACCCATCCTGCCCGAGGGACACCGGTCGCTGTATGAGTACCTGGCGGCTAACCCCGACGAGAACGAGGCGTTCGACGCGTTCATGGCGGCGCGGTCACATCCTGCGGCCATGGCGCTCACCACCGAGGACTTCTCCGGCGTGCAGACCGTGGTGGACGTGGGCGGCGGCACCGGCGGCACGCTGGCGACCATCCTCGAAGCGCACCCGCACTGCCGCGGCGTGCTCCAGGAACTCCCCCGGGTCGCCGTCCGCGCCGAGACCAACCTGGCCGCCCGCGGGATGGCCGATCGATTGCAGGTCCTGCCCGGCGACTTCTTCGAGGGCGTCCCGGCGATGCCGCATACGCCCGGGAAGACGGTGTACCTGCTGAGCAGCGTGCTCCACAACTGGTCTGACGAGGATTCGCTCCGGATCCTCGGGCAGGTGCGCGCCGCCATGGTCGCCACCGGCAGCCCGGCCGAGCTGTGGCTGGTCGAGAAACTGACACTCCACGCCCTGCTCGACCTGCGCATGATGGCGTTCTTCGAAGGCGGGCACGAGCGAACCCCCGACCAGTACACGCACCTGCTGGCGCGGGCCGGCTTCGTCCAGCAGCGCACCAGGCCGCTGGCGGGCGTGCTGACCCTGGTCACCGCGACGCTGGCGAGCTTGGTGGTGCCGCCTTCCTGAGCTGGCGCGGCGACAGGACCCCTCTCATGTCGCCGCGCCGTCCCCCCGCGAGCGGTGAAGAACGATCCGGGGACCGCTCGCGGGGTCATCATCCAGAGCTTCACCCGAGACCCTCGCGGATTCCTGGGGCCGACTCACCGTAGAGAGTGAGTCGGCCCCAGGAATCCGCGAGGGCACTCCCCTCCTTAAAACAGAAGCTATTAACGGTATTCATCTGGACGTCGCGAAAGGCGTTGGCCGTGGCGAACGAAAAATTGATCCTGGCTACTTTTAACTTCCAAGAGGGCGGATGGTCGCGGCATGACCGCGCCTACCGAAATCTCCCCCTTTTGAAAGAGGTGGTCGCCCAGGTTCCTGACCTGGACATCCTTTTTCTTCAGGAAGGATTCCGCTACGCCGAGGAAGGGCAAAGGGCCCTGTTCGAGGTCGAGAGGATCCTGGCGCCGGTGGCGCCGCTGCGCGGGTTCCTGACGCGCAGCGACCGCGGCCTGCTCCACGAGGTGATCTTCATGCGGTGGCCGCGGCTGATGCCCGTCCGGCACTACGAGCCGGGGCCGGGCATCTACCATGACCAGATCGGCTGGCTGCACGCCCACCTGGAGGGCGACCTCGACCGGTCGCTGGCGCTCAAGAGCGTGCACTGGCCACACTGGTCAGGAGACGCTCGCCTGGACGAAGCGCTGAAGCTCACCCGTCACGCCGCCCCGGGCTCCGCGGCGATCATCGCAGGTGACTTCAACTCGCTGTGGCCGGGCCCGCAGGAATTCGAACCCGACTGGCTGGCCCGGCCCCCGCATAAACGGCTGCACAAGACGATGCCGCCGGGCGCACGCGCCGACGGCGAGCTGCGATCCGATCGGCGAGCACTGACCGTGCTGTCCGAGGCCGGTTTCGTCAACGCGGGATCGGTGGACGGGGACTACACCGTCACCGTCAACGACGCCGTCGACGACGGCCAGGGAGCTCGGATCGACCACGTGCTGCTCAGCCCGTGGCTGGCCCCCAGCCAGGTGCCCGGCAGCTATCGGGTGTGGGTCAACGAGCTCGGTGATCGTGCGAGCGATCACCGCATGGTGTCCGTCGCGGTAGACCTCAAGGTAGCCAGGTGAGCCCGGGGCCAGGGCTACAAGCGACGTTCACGGACATCCAATGCGTGATAGTGGATTACGGGGCGACAATCACCGCGGTGGACTCACCGGTTGATCCCGAGCTGCGTATGCGCCGGGTCGACCCTGATGCGGACGTGGCACTGCGTAAACTTCATGAGCGCCGATTTCGCTTGGTGCTCGGAAGCAACACCAAAAAGGGCCAGAACCGACGGCAGGCGCTGGAACAAGCAGGGATTCTGCAGCTTTTCGCAGTCACCCTGCAGTCTGATGCATTGGGAGTGGCAAAGCCCAGCCGACTGTTCTACGACCTCGCGGTGACCGCCGCCCAGTTCCTCCCGCACGAGATCGTGTGGGTGGGAAACAACATCCGGCACGATGTGATCGGTCCGTTCATGCACGGGATGCAGTCGGTACTGGTGCGCCCGGCTCCGCTGAGCGAGCAGGAGGTTCAAGCTCTTCCACCTGGCGTTCCGGTGATCCCTCACCTCAGTTCCCTGCTTCCCATGCTGCCTGGCAGTCGCCTTAATGGCCGCTGACCATGAGTAACGGGCACCCATGTGAACAGGTGATGAGCAAGGCGATAAAGGTGGCCCACCAGGCTCGCGCCTCGGGAAACTACAAAATCGGGGCGGTTGTCGTGGACGGGCGGATGGAGCTGCTCTCCTCGGCTTTCACCGAGTTGAACTCGGAGCCGGATCCGACGGCCCACGCCGAGATGCTTGCGCTTCGCCGGACGTGTTCCAGGCCGTGTATGAGCGTTTGAACACCACCGGGCTGACCGCCCTGTTCGCCGTCCACCCCACCCCGGCCGAGGCCGTGCACTTCCTGCGGCGGCCCGCCACCGCCTGACGGCGGACACCTGAAGATCGGTGAGCGCGCGGGTGGAGGTCAGGAGCGGCGGGGTGCGACGGCTATCTCCAGGAAGAAAGCGTCGATGCTTCGGACGGCCTGGAGGAAGTCGTCGAGGTTGATGGGTTTTGTCACATAGGCGTTGGCGTGCTGGTGGTAGGCGGCGCGGACGTCGTCGGGAGCCGAGGAGGTCGTCAGGACCATGACGGGGATGCTCAGCAGGTGCTTGTCCTCCTTGAGCACGGCCAGCAGCTCACGCCCGTTCATGCGGGGCATGTTCAGGTCCAAGACGATCAGGTCGGGGCACGGGGTGCCGGGCGCGCAGGTACCGCGTCCACACCGTCATGGACGTGGTGGATGTCGCGGGCCATGCCGTGCTCGTGCAGAGCGGCGTCGATCAGTGCGGCGTCGGCGTCGTCGTCTTCGACCAGAAGGACGCTGTAGGTACGCGGGTCGGTGTTCACGCCGTGGTTTCTGTCATGGCCGCCGGGAAGGGGCCGAGTAGAGGGGGTGCGTTGCGAAAACCAGTCTCGGCCAGCGGCGGCGGGCTCCTTGCCGGGTGATGTACCAGGCCTCACCCAGTTGCGGGTAGCCGGCACCGAGCTGGGCGGCGCCGGCGGCCTCGCGGTGGGCGCGGCGCTCGATCGCGCGGCTGAGATGCGCCAGGATCCGTAGCCGGTTGAGCGCCGTCGCCGGACCCGGCGTCGGCGCCGTCGGGTCCTCGATGTCGGGGAGGATCGAGGCGAAGACCCGTTCTGCCAGGTCATCGGCCAGGCAGGCGACGGCTTCCTCCGCGAGATCGTCGAGTTGTCGTTCGGTGAGGCTGGTCGGGAAGTTGTTCCGCTTATGTGGGAGTTAGTGAGATTGCCGTGGCAACAC
Source organism: Streptosporangium sp. NBC_01469 (assembly GCF_036227305.1). NCBI lineage: Bacteria > Bacillati > Actinomycetota > Actinomycetes > Streptosporangiales > Streptosporangiaceae > Streptosporangium > Streptosporangium sp. NBC_01469. The sequence continues at coordinate 1,428,709 of NZ_CP109465.1, forward strand.
GGCTGCGATGACCCGCACGCCTGCGGCGCTACGCGGCACCGGATGCCGTCACGTAGGAGCGGACCTCGTCACGCAGGGCGTCGACGTCCCATTTCGCGCGGTCCAGCAGGTGCTCGAACCGGTGGGCGGTGGCGTGCCCGATGTGGTCGGCCAACTGCCAGGAGTTCTTACGCGGCACATCGGCCAGCAGGGCGCGTGCCAGGTCGGCGAAGGCCTGCCGAGGCTCGGGCCGGGTGAACAGGGGGCCAGCGATCCGAGTGGCCAGCGCTGTCAGTTCCGTATCCCAGGACACGACCTGATCGTAGGAAAGGAAGGAAGTCACGCGCCGACCATCGGCCCACAACCACCCGTCAAGGACGGAGATTACCCAAGATCTACACGTTCAAGATCTTCGAATGTAGTACCGGTCACTCGGTACCGGTACCGCGGCAGCAAGATCCCCAACCCCTGGGGGAGGGCAGGTGTTTATGTGGGGAATGTAACGCCGACGTGTGTGGATCGCATCCATTCTTCGTCAATAGCGGCTTGCAGCAGCGCTTCGGCGGTGATAAGTACGGCGACGCCCCAGCGATTGTCCCATGTTTCCCTGCCGGCAGGCGTAGTGGCGATCCATTGTTCGACGCTGGCGAGATCGGGATCCGGATACCAGTCCCGACTACTTGCGTCGAACTTGATTGCGCGACCGTCTTGAGCGTAATAGGACACTATCGCCGGGACGTCGCCGCACCATGCAGCACTCAGACAAGGCCCGTACTGCGCTATGGTGGAAAGAGTCTCAGGTGTGGGGGAATCGACGCTGTAATCTATGATGATAGTGCCGTTGCCGAGACGCCCAATGAGCATATCGGTATCGCCGCCTAGAAAGTGCATCGGCTCCGTGATCCCGGGCGAGATGTCGTAGGCTGCAAGGACATCATCGGTCGTGGTGGCGGAGCACCATGTAAGCGCGAGGGCGTTAGTGGTGTACCGATGGAACCAACGAGAATAGCTCTCATCAATCATTGGTCTTCCTTTGGTTGATGTGCCCTGCTACCGGCCACGTTTATGATCGGCAGATTGGCGTGCCGTCCGCCGCTAGGATGATGAGGCTAGCGGCGGACGGCGACGCTTCAACTATCTACATCTCTCACCGAAGCCGGAGGTATCGACTTGAGCGATGTCTGGTGGAGGGACATTTTCGGGAACTGTGTCGCCCTTCTTGGTCGCATCGACCCAAAAGGGATCCTTCTCTAGGATGCGGTGCCGGTCATACCAGCCGTTGAGCAGTGCGCCCGCAGTGGTGTTGTCTTTGCACTCGACGATTGCGACCGACATGTTATAGCCCGCAGAGGCGGCACCCTCGTGTGTGGAGGCGAAGGGATACTCGTCGCATGATGGCTGTTGTAGGCCGCTTGGAACCCGGGCTAGTTTGCACACTTTTTTCCGGGCCGCGTCATTCTTCCCGGGGACGGTGTCTGGATCTTTACGGTCCCCCTCGGCTCTGGTCAGGCATCTGTTGTTTTCAGACATGCATCCAGGATCGTTCTTGCTGTAGCGGCCGGGGATTTTTTTCCTTACTGGAGACAGCGGCACTGTGTCGTCCGGGTCGTAGAGGGCTTTCCAGATGTGTGCTGCGGTTTGGTTCACACCACTTTTAGTTACGGGATCCTCTGCCCGGTTGCCGTCGAGGTGCCAGACTGGCCGCGAACTCCAGACGACACAACCGCCGGTGTGATTCAGGATTCTGGGTGAGCTGTCGCAGCGGAATTCGACGCGGTCAGGGGAGAGCCATCCGAACAGCTTAAGAGGGTTATCACTTTCCGGATAGCTAACCGAGGGCCTGAGACCACAGAATCCCTTACGGTCCGGCGCCGGAAACCAAGCCTCTGGCGAGGTTATGGTAATCAGTCGGTCAGCGCCCTGGATCCAATCACCGATATCATCGACGATGATCTTCTTATCGACGAAACATCCGCTGGAGTTGCTGAGACCTACCTTAACCGGGCGGCCTGCAGCACCCTCGAAGCCGCCTGGACGAAAGTCGTCGACCTTGATCCATGCCTTCATCTGACGGCTATGGATCCCCGCTTCGCCACGCGCTGCTGTCGGGTTCGCGGTGCCTGCCGAGTGTCCCACGTACGTGTGGACGACCATGCTGAAACGGGCTGACCACGCTATTCCGTTCGAAATGTCATTAACGGTCTCAGTTTCACCGATACGGCCAGTAAAACACACGTTGAATGAATTTTTGATCCAGCGCCACGTTGCTATACTCTGATGCCGTGACAGCTGGCAATCGCCCTGTTTATTAATGCGATCGTAGTTGAAAGGCTTCACGGCCGCTTGGACCGCTTGAGTGCCTGTGAGCGGACTCATCGTCTCGGCCAATGAGGCAGTGGATGCGCCGGCGCGAGTAGCCTTTTGCTTTGTCTCTGGTTCGCGATTAGGCAACGAACCGTCAACAGGCTCTTCCTTGGCCGGCGGTTGGGCCGACTGCGGCTGCTGAATGATGAGGTTCTGCCAGTGTGTCCAGCCTCCGGTGTCGGAGTCGGCGACGCGGGCGCGCCATCTGACCTTCTCACCGTCTTGAAGTTTGCCCTTGGGGATCTGCAGTGTCACCCGGGAGTCCCCTGGCTTGGCGGTGACCTGGCCGGACCAGAGCAGCCGCTTGTCCGTGATTACCCTGCCCGCCTTGAAGGACTTGGTGGGTGTGCCGGCGAGTTCCACTTCCACCTTCGCCTCGCCGTCGCGCCCGGCGGACAACCAGGTGGTCAAGCCAGGGGTCAGGGTGGAGGCGACAGTGATGCCGTCCACGGTGCGGGCACCTTCGATCGTCAGTTTGTCGATGGTGGGAGCAGCGTCCGCGGTGGCGTCCATGCGCCGCTGTTGAGCGGCCACGCCGGCCGGGGCGGCGCCGACGGGGGTGTTCATGTCGGTCTGGATTTCGGTCGCGGTTTGGACGCGGTTGTAGATGCGTACCTCGTCGATTCTGCCGTTGAAGAATTCACGCCAGGCGTTGTTGCCGCCGAGTCGCAGTACACCGCCGTCGTCGATGAGGTCGCCGGCGATCGGTTGCTCGTCGATCAGAGTGCCGTTGACGTACAGGGTGGCCGTGCTGCCGTTGTAGGTGACTGCCAGGTGGCTCCACTGGTTCAGTGGCAGTGCGCTTTCTCCCGCCGCCGCCCCACCACTCTCGGCCATCTGCAACCAGCCCTGTGGGACTGAACCGTTGGAGGAGTACAGGCCGTAGCTGCCGCCTTCGGCGAGTTCCTTCATCAGCACGGTGCGCCAGTTGTTGTTTGCCGCCGGCTGTACCCATGCCGAGAGAGTCAGTGCGTTCGTCAGGCGCAGTGACTCGGCGTGCGGGACGGTCACCCAGCTGGAGGAGCCGTTGAACGACAGCGCCGTGCCGTGCTTACCGGTCGTCCAGGTGGTGTCGGTGGCCGCTCCGGTGTTGTGCTGCCCGGAGGAGTCGCCCACGATTGTGCCCGAGCCCTCATCCATGCCGTACGCGGCCACTAGGCCCGGGTTCGTCGGCGGGGCCGTGACGGTGGCCGAGACCTCGTTCGATGACGGGCTGAGGTTGCCGGCCGCGTCGACAGCGCGGACCCGGTAGTAGTACGTCCCCGCCGCGAGGCCCGCGTCGGTGAACGTGGTGGTCGGTGACGAGCCGACCTGGTTTGCGGCCGACGGGGTGAATCCGGGCGTCGTGGATCGGTGGATCCTGTAGCCGCCCACGCCCACGTTGTCCGTCGAGGCCGTCCAGGTGAGCTGCGCATTGCCAGAACCGCCCATTACGGCGAGCGAACCGGGCGCGGTTGGCGCCTGGGTGTCCGGCGGCGCCTGCTCGCCGATCGGGGTGTTCATGTCGGTCTGGACCTCGGTCGCGCTCTGAGCGCGGTTGTAGACGCGTACTTCGTCGATCAGGCCACTGAAGTATTCGCCCCAGATGCCGTTGCCGCCGATGTGCAGCGGGCTACCATCGTCAATGAGGCTTTCGCTGAGCGGAGTATCGGCGATCTGCTGTCCGTTGACGAACAGCCGCAGGGCGGCGCCGTCGTAGGTGAACGCCAGGTGGCTCCAGGTGTTCACCGGCAAGGGCGAAACGCCGTTGGCCGTCGCATGCCCCGGAGCCGAGGCCTTCGCCCAGCCGGACGGAACCGAGTCGCCGTTGGCGGCGTACAGCAGGTAGGAGACGCCTCCAGCACTCAACTCCTTACCCACTACGCTGCTCCAGTTAGCGACCGTCGCCGGGTTGACCCAGGCGGACAACGTCATTCCGGTTGTCAGCCGAAGCGACGCGGCATCCTCGACGGTGACCCAGCTCGACGTGCCGTTGAACGACAGCGCCTTGCCATACTTCCCGTTCACCCAGTTGGTGGCGCTGGCTGTGCCGGTGTTGTGTTGTCCGGAGGAGTCTGCCACGCTCGTGCCCGAGCCCTCGTTGAGCCCATAGGCTGCTACCAGCCCCTGTGGCGGCGTGGTGGCAGATCCTGTGGTGAAACTCCACGAGTGAGGCGCTGTCATGGCGGCGCCGTCCATATCTGCCGCGGTGATCTCAGCCGTGTACGTCGTTGCCTCGGCCAGCAGTTGACCCGGTACGAAATTGGCCTGAGCGCCCTGGACGGATGTCTCGCCACTCACGACATCCCCAGCGGCATTTTTGACGACGAATGCCGGATTGGCTACCCACTCATCGAACGTCACATGCAGCGCCGTCGAGACCGGAATGTCAGTAGCTCCAGCAAGGGGAGTTGTGGTGACGACGACGGGCGGTACCCCGCCAGGTTCCGGCTCGTGAACCTCCTCGTCAGGGTCCAGTCTTTCCAGCCACTCCTCGCGAGTGATCTCCTCCACCTCATAGAAACCATCTGTGGCATCGGATATGACAGTATCCTGAGCGTTCTCCCGCAGTGCGCGTGCCTGCTCTTCGTTGAGGACAGGGAGGTCAGGAGCGTCGGCCTGGTCGGTGAGATGCTCCGTAATCTCGGCGGCCGTGGGGGTTGTACCGTCGCTGGGGCCTGGAACGTAGTACCCCCGCACCTCAGTCTTGATCTTGGGCTCGTACTTGATGATGAGGACGGGGCCGCGGGGGGTGAAGGGGTAGGTGTCGTAGCCACCGTATTCGTCGGAGCGGTACCAGCGCCAGTTGGTGGGCACGCTCTCGCTGGCGGAGGACAGTTGGACGCCGTAGTCGTTGGCGCCGTTCATCCAGGCTTGGGTGATGTCTTCCAGGGTGTGCCACAGCTCGCCTGGAGTTGGCCCGGTTTGGTGGACACCTGACCTCTGGGGAACCCTGGTTCCCGAAAGAAGGAGTTCACTGTGCCGAACAACTATCCGCCGGAGTTTCGCCGGCAGATGGTGGAGCTGGTGCGCGCGGGACGGTCGCCGGAGGAACTCGCCAAGGAGTTCGAGCCCTCCGCGCAGTCGATCCGTACCTGGGTGCGCCAGGTCGACCTCGATGATGGCCGCCGCCAAGACGGCCTGACCAGCGCTGAGAAGGACGAGCTGGTCCGGCTGCGCCGTGAGAACAAGATCCTCCGCGAGGAGAAGGAGATCTTGCGTAAGGCCGCGGTTTTCTTCGCGCGGGAGACGGATCGGCCGAGATGAAGTACCGGCTGATCGATGCGGAGAAAGACCACCACGATGTCTCCCTGCTGGCCCGGGTGCTGGGTGTGTCGCGCCAGGGCTACTACGCCTGGGCCAAGCGCGGCCCGTCCACTCGCGCCTGTCGTGATGCCGAGCTGACTGAGAAGATCCACCGGCACCATACGGCCTCTGATGAGGTGTATGGGGCGCCGCGCATCCACGCCGACCTGCGTGAGATCGACGGGGAGAAGGTGGGCCGCAAGCGAGTGGCCCGGCTGATGCGTGCGGCCGGGCTGGCCGGTGTCTCCCGGCGTAAGGGCTGCCGCACGACGATCGCGGATCGGCGGGCTGCAGCCGCGTCGGACCTGGTGAAGCGGAAGTTCGAAGCGGACGAGCCGAACCGGATCTGGACGGCCGACATCACGTATGTGCCGACCTGGCAGGGTTTCGTTTATCTCGCTGTGGTCTTGGACGTGTTCTCCAGGCGGATCGTCGGCTGGGCGATGGCCGACCATATGCGGACTGAGCTGGTGACCGACGCGCTGGCGATGGCGATCCATCAGCGCCGCCCCAGCGCCGGGGTGATCCATCACAGCGACAAGGGCAGCCAGTACACCTCGATCGCCTTCGGCCAGCGATGCGAGCAGGCAGGAGTTCGCCCCTCGACGGGTAGGACCGGGACGTGCTTCGACAATGCGATCACGGAGAGTTTCTTCGCCTCGCTGGAGTGTGAGCTGATCGACCGGCGGACCTTCCGTACCAGGTCAGAAGCCGAACGGGCCGTGTTCGCCTACATCGAGGGCTTCTACAACCCACGCCGCCGCCACTCCGCGAACGGCCAGCTCAGCCCCACCGAGTACGAACGCCGACACGCCCTTAAGAGCATTCAAGAAGACGGCTATGCTGCCGCGTAGCCGAAAGCCCTGACGTGTCTACTGAACCGGGGCAACTCCAGTTCCGCGCCAGTTTGGGGTGTTTTCGCCGGTGAGGCGGCGGGTCATGGTGTCGATCATGGCGAGATGGATCATGGCTTCGGAGCTGGTGGGCAGGGCCTCGTAGTCGCGAGCCAGGCGGCGATGCTGCATGAGCCAGCCAAAGGTGCGCTCGACGACCCATCGGCGAGGCAGGACGGTGAACCCGCAGGTGGCGGGGTCTCGAGGCACGACCTGGGCGTCGATGCCGAGAGCGGCGGCATGGTCGATGAAGTGTGCGCGATGGTAGCCGCCATCGACCCAGGCCTTGCTGACGGTGGGATGGCCGGTGGCGAGCTGGTCAAGCAGAGAGATGCCGGCGGCTGAGTCCTGCACGCCGGCGGCGGTGACCAAGACGGCGAGCAGCAGACCGAGCGTGTCGACCGCGATGCTGCGTTTGCGGCCGACGATCTTCTTGGCCGCGTCCGTCCCCTGGCCGGCGGCGGGGACGTTGGCGGAGGTCTTGACACTTTGGGCGTCGATCACGCACGCCGACGCTTCGAGGTTGCGGCCTTCGGCCTGGCGCACCAGACGGCGCAGCAGCCCGTTCAGCTCGGTGAACACCTCTTCGTCGCGCCAGGCGGCGAAGTACCAGTACACCGTGGCCCAGGGCGGGTAGTCACGCGGCAGGTAGCGCCAAGCGATGCCGGTGCGGTCCACATACACGATCGCGTTCATGATGGTGCGCAGATCGTGCTCGGCAGGCCGTCCGAAGCCTGGCGGCGGGCGCGCCAGGCGATCAGGACGGGTTCACGACAGGGCATGTCGGCCTTCGCGGTCTCCACCACCAGATCAAGCCGCAAATGTAAGCAAACGCTGACAGTGCCGCATGCATGGGCAGGAGCCCCAGATTCTGCACCTTGACGACTTCTCGACCGATAGGCTTGTCGATCTTCCACCGCACAAGCCGAGGACATCATGGGCGACGCCAGTCCACCGCCGACCCAATCAGCTCTCACCCACGAATGGAACACACAAGGGAACACGGACCGAGGCTGGCCCCTGTTCCTCGTATCTGTTCAGATCGAAGGCCTGAGAGGTTGGGCTGGAGAGAGCATCGACCTCCGGTATCCGGTCGTCGCCATCGCCGGCGAGAACGGCGCGGGCAAGAGCACGGTCCTCAAGGCTGCGGCCGCAGCGTATGGCGCGCAGCAGAGGTGGGCGGCGTTCAACCCGGACGACTTCTTCCCCAAGACCCCGTGGGACACCGTGCAGGGCGTAACTCTCAAATATGTGGTCATCCAGGGGAAGAAGATCTCCACACCGACGCTGCGAAAGCGCACGCACCGCTGGCGAGGCATGCCCGAACGACCGGTGCGGAATGTCCTGTTCTTAGACATCAGCCGAACACAGCCGATCAACACGGTCATCGGCTACGGCAAGCTAGTCGCCAAGGGGCTGGGGTTATCTGGCAAGCTGATCCAGGCCGAAGAGGGCGCCCGCATGATGCTTTCTCGGATCATGGGTCGGTCATACACGTCTAGCGGCATGGTTACATACGAGAACAAGCAGGTCGGCGTCGTCTCCACGTCCAACGCCGACTACTCCAACTTCCATATGGGCGCCGGCGAGGACGCAATCGTCGATCTCGTCGAACAGCTCTGGGCCGCCCCCAACAACTCCTTGATCGTTATTGACGAGGTTGAGGCGTCGCTTCACCCGCGGTCTCAGCGACGCCTGATGCGAGAACTCTTCGCTGTCGCAAACAAGAAGAGAATCCAGTTCATCTTGTCGACCCACTCGGCGATTGTCCTCGAACAGTTGCCAACCGAGGCCCGGGTCTTCATCCAGCGCCCCCGGACAGGTCCCCACAATGTCATGTACGGCGTGACTCCCGAGTTCGCCATGTCCCTCATGGACGACGTTCAGCACCCCGAGCTGGTCCTCTACTGCGAGGACCCCGAGGCGGTGGTCGTGATCGACGCGCTCATCAGAAAGGAAATGCCCGAGATCTTGCGACGGATCCGCCTGCTTCCAGTAGGCGCCGCATCCACAGTTGCCCTCTTAGGCTCGCTGGCCAAGAAGGACCAACTCGCTCAACGGTCTCTTGCGGCCGTGGACGGGGATCAGAAGCCAAGCGCCGGATGTCTGGCCATCCCTGGCGGATGTCCTCCGGAGAAGGTGGTGTTCGGCGGGGACGACGGCGACGCGTGGACGGAGGTCGCCCAACGGCTGGGGGTACGCCCGGCTGATCTTCTAGACGCCGTTGATGACGCTCGCCAACTCGAAAACCACCACCCCTGGCCAGGCCGGATCGCTGAACGGCTGGGACCTCACGTGCGGAAGAGCCGAGTTTGGGAAGACGCAGCGGCTGTCTGGGCGGACAGGCTTGTTGATCCGCAGGAGCGAGCCGACTTCGTGAATGCGATTGCGGGCGCCCTACAGGCATAGAGGAAAGATTGGCCCGGCAAGAGGTCAGGAACGCGTCACATGTCAGGCCTCTTCTGGAGCCGCCATGCGATGAATCAGGCCACCCGGACCGGCCATCTCCAGGCTGGGCGCATGGCTACCTGTCGTGACCGTCCAATAAAACTACTGTGACGACTGAAACCTTCGTCACAGATAATGACCTCATGGGAAAGAAGCTGCGCCCGGAAGAAGAGTGGGCTCTCGCATGCCTCAAGGCTGCCCTGCCGGAGCTCACTGTCTGTCCTTGGGATGACGGTTCGAAGCCTGGAATGCATGACATCAACCTCTACTCCCCGGACAAGGTTCTGCAGGGTGCCGTCGAGGTCACTGCAGCGGCCGATGGCGATGCCATCAAACTGTGGAAACTCGTGAACGGCGAGGAGCGCTGCGTCTACCCCGGACTTGCCGGAGGGTGGGTTCTCCGACTTAGGCCGTCCACGCGTGCGAAAGATCTCCTCCGGAACCTCCGCGCTCTACTCGCCGACTGGGAGCATCGCGGGGTTCAGGAATTCTCGGCATCATGGAACGACCAAGATCCGACGTTCGTACAAGCATCTCGTCTGGGCATCGTGACCGCTCGCCAGGGAGCTACGGACTTCGCCGGAAGTGTGTACTTCATCATCGAGTTGCCGCAGGACAGGACGGGTGGAGTCGTCGCCCCTAACGGCGACGCCTTGGCCCAATGGGTGGGCGACTGGCTCCACGGGACAGACCGGAAGGATGTACGCCAGAAGCTCGCCGCATCTGGCGCGCCGCGCGGCCATGCTTTCGTTCTGTTTCCCGGCTTCACCACCGCCCCTTTCGCGGTTTCGGATCTGCTCATGCGGGACTCGGCACCGCTTCCGACGATCACACCCAACCTCCCTGCGGAGGTGACAGACGTGTGGGCCATGAGCACGTTGAATACCGGCGACGGATTCCGGTGGTCACCCGATGGCGGCTGGGCAAAGTTTCCGAAGCTCGCGAAACCTTATGAGTCGACCTCTGCCGCCTGACTGATTCATCCCACGACAGCCGGAACCAATATGCCCAGGCGAGCAGAAGGTGGTGTCGGGCCGACATGAGGCTTCACCTCGTATGGTGAGCAGCCAGTCCACGGCTCCAAACCCAGCCAGGTCTTCCAGACCTGCGTCCGCGAACTGCTCGCCCTGGCCCATTGAGGGGCTACGGAGATTCCGGACAGCCGTCTTGTGGGCGTAGCCTATGCAGCTGGTTGGGATGAAAGGGACTCGTTGAGCACTTCGAGGGGCGGCCGGTAGCCGAGCGCGGAGTGCAGGCGCCGCAGGTTGTAGAACCCTTCGATATAGCGGATGACCTGCTGTTTCGCTTTGGCGCGGGTGGTGAACACGAAGCGATGGAGCCATTCGTTCTTGATCGCGGCGAAGAATGACTCGGCCATCGCGTTGTCGTAGCAGACACCGGTGCGGCCGACCGAGCGGCGGATGCCCAGGCCGGTCAGGAAGCGGCCGAACTCATCCGAGGTGTAGTTCGAGCCGCGGTCGGAGTGGAAGACGGTGCCGGGCTCGATCAGGCCTGTGCCGGCCGCCATCCGGACCGCGTCCTTGATCAGCTCGGTGCGGTAATGGTCGGCCATCGCCCAGCCGATGACCGCCTTGCTGTGGCAGTCGATGACGGTGGCCAGATAGAGGAAGCCTTTCCATGAGGTGATGTCGCCGACCAGCTTGGTGCCCGGCCGCGTCGCGGTGAAGTCGCGGCCGAGCAGGTCGGGGATGCCGCGAAAGTCGCCCTGCACGGTGGTGATGGGTCGAAACGCCCGCACCTGGGCCGGGATCAGGCCCTGCTCGCGCATTAACGCGCGGACCAGTTCGGCCGAGCAGTGCTCGCCCCGGCGCAGTAGGGCGGCGTGGACCCGCCGGTAGCCATAGGTTTCGTGCGAGTCGGCGAAGACCTCGGCGGCCAGCCGGGTGAGCAACGCGCGGCGTTGCGCGGTGGCCGAGGCCGGCCGTTCGCGCCATTCGTAGTAGCCCGAGCGGGACACGTTCAGCCAGGTGCACATCCGGGCGATGGCGTGGCAAGCCTTCTCCGCATCGATCAGCTCGTACTTGGCGAGCGTCATCGACTCTCGGCCGCGAAGAAGGCGGCCGCTTTTTTTCAGGAACGCCAGCTTCTCGCGCAGCTCGGCGTTCTCTCGCTCCAACTCCCGGATCCGGGCCCGCTCCGGCCCGGAGACCGGCTGCTCGTCTGGGCTGTGCACGACCCGATGCCGAGTCACCCAGCTGCCCAAGGGTGCCGGCGTTGATGCCGAACTCCCGGGCCACCGCCGCGACCGTGCGATCGCCCTCCAGCACCATGCGGACGGTTTCTTCCTTGAACTCGGGCGAGAACTGCCTGCGATGCCTCGTCACGTACCTACCTCTTCCAGACTTCTGTCAGCTTATGTAGCCGACTGTCCGGAATCCGCTAGGCACCTCAGTTCGTAACGGCGGCGAGGTAGGCCAAGCGCAGCAGCACGAGAGATCATCTTGCCATTTCGAACAGCTCGCACGACCCCCTCGAATTGAAGCGCATCATCGCCCGACGAGCCTGCGACCTGCACGGATGAATTTTCGGCGCCCGCAGGGCCACCTGCTTATCGATACTGCACTTCTTGATCAACCTTGAGCCACTTCTCTGTTCGGGCGACACCCGCTAGCGGTTTACGATCTTGAATATCGGCTGCGGCTACCCGTTGCGGCCCGCGCGCTGCGGGCGGGCCGCTGTCACTGGCGACGAGCATCTCAGAGAGCAACCCACTGGTAACTTTGACGGCCCCAACTCGTCGTGCCGTACGCAGCCCGGCTTCTCGTGCCGTACGCAGGTCGGCGTTATCAAGGCGAAGAGCCGCAATATTGACGGCACGCTGCCACCTGGCAGGCAGCGATTCCAGGAGCAGATCGTGCTCGTCCAGAAGCGCGTAGATGATGTCACTTTCTGCGATAGCCCAGAGGGCAAAGACCCACTCAGCTCGGGAATGATCGTCGTCGCATACTTCGAGCCGGTCACGCCACCAGGCGATGTCCCCCGCGTGCTTCCTCGTTTGTGCGATCAGCGCCGCCGGGTGGCCAGCAGCTCCCAGCGCCTGTGCCCCTAGTAGTACTACGTACCCTGAATTGAGCGGCATGGCCGCACCGATTACGGCGATCTCTGTTACGAGCCAGCAACGGCCAACCTCGTTGTACAAGGCGGTGGCGACATTGCACCAAGGGAAAGTGCTGCCCTTCTCGCCCCGCTGGAATCGTCGAAGACGTGCAACGTCCGCGATCGCAGATCCTGATCTGCGGAGTTGCTGGATCGCCTGAGCGCGACGATCCGGGGAGGAGGCTGCCGGCATGGGGATCGTGGTCTCTGCGCCGAATGAGTAGAATTCGGCCCCGCCGACGGCAACTGCCATGCTGGCCAGCTCAGAGCGGACCGAGGTTGTCTCCGAACACTGTCCATCAAGCACGGCGCGACGGAGTTGCTCCTCAAGGCCGCTGCCCTTCTTGGGCAGGCCCCCGGTGTTGAGGATCAGCTGGGCCCGCTCACCGTCCTGGGCGGAAAGGCCGGGGATGTCGATGACGTCGCCTGCGATGACCTCGCAGGCCGCTCCGAGCTTTAGCCAAGCGATCTCACTCTCGGTGCCGATGGCCTGTGTGAGCTGCTCCCCCCACCAGCGGGCGAACCTACGCTGAAGCCCGAGCAGATCGCGAACGACGCGCATCCGCGTGTAGTTTTCCGGATGTTCGGGGGCCAGGGCGATGGCCTGAGTGAGGCGCCCCCATGCCATGCCAGCGTGCGACTCCTCCGGCAATGCCGTGATCGCTCGGCCGTCCAGCGCCTCCAACAGGAGCTTGCTGCCGACGTCATCGGTCAGCGCGTCGACGATCGCGGCTGCCTCCATCGGCCGACTGTTGAACACACCGTCGGTGATGAGGCTCCACGATGCCACGCGGACGTGCTTCGATTGATTGGCCGCCAGTTCTTGAGTGATCCCTGCGCGCAGTGCGTAGATGTCGGCTCCTGTGGCATTGCCGCTGTAAAAGCGGGCCGTGTTGTGCCAATAGGGCCGCCGCAGCAGCTCGCGGAAGACGACTGTGCGGTCGAAGCGGTGGTCGCCCTCGCCGGCGTACCGATACAGATACTGCGCTGCGAAGTACTCCCGCAGTGACTGCACCTCGAACTCGTAGGTCTCCTGTTCCTTACCTGTCAACGCCCACAGCCGGTCGCTCGCGGCTTTGAAGAGCTCGTCGACAATGTTCTCGGGCTTGCCGTAGGTCCGCTGGAAGTGCTTCATAGCGGCCGTAACCTCATCGCGGCGCATGCGCCCGCTGTGGCCGTTCTCCTCCGCCCTGGACTGGACGTACCAGCCGAGGAACGGGACGATCTCCATCAGTTCCGCCCGATACTTCCGGACCGTTTCGGGGTGCTTGTTCGCCTCCCGAGCCAAGAGCAGATTCATGTACGCGTCGTACAGTTCCGTGCGTTGGCTCGGGGTCGCGTCCCCATATTGGCGCAGCAGATAGAGCAGGATGGTGAGCTGCATCGGGTTGCCGGCGAGTTCACCGATGTAGGGCTCACGGGTCTTTTCGTTGAAGTTGCGGCGCAGCGTACGGTTGTCGTTACCTCGGACATTGTGGACGTCGCACCACTTGCGAAGGAACCGGTCGCGAAGGGCGTGATCCAAAGGGCTGAGTGAGATGATCTCGAACACATCCGCGTCCGGCTCCGCAAGGCCGGCGGAGTTAGGGCGCGAGGTGACGATCACTCTGGGACCGACGGCGTAGGACCTGCCCCGGGTGCAGAACAGGTCGATCTCCTTCACAACGCGGCGCCGCTCAGCCGTACTGCCGACCTCATCCAGGCCATCGAGAACGATCAGACTTGGCATCCGGCCCAGTAGGTCCTGAACGTCTAAGGCTGTTACTGGGAGACCTCCCGACAAATACGACATCAGGGCAGCCAGGAAGCACTCGATGGTCGCCTCGTGAGCCTGCCGCCTCTTTCCCTTCTTGACGTTGGTGGCTTCGGACTTGTCGAAGACGTCGAAGCCTTGCGTCCAGGCCGCGTAGTCAGCGAGATCGACTCGGAGTGGAAATCTCGGCTCGCTGATCGCTGGCAGATCGGATATGGAGGGTTGTTGCGGCATGAATGCGGCCCGGAACGCCTGGCAGACGATCTGGCCCAGAGTGGATTTGCCCTGGCCGGGTGCGCCTCGTACAAGAGTGAACGGGTAGGGCGACTGGCTGGTGATGTAGGAGGCGGCACCCTCCAGCGGATGCGCGTCAGCGACCAACTGCGGCGCTCGGCGAGGCCTTTGGATCATCTCCGCCGGCACATCGACGAACAGGTCGGCCAGGCGCTCCCTGTCCAGATCCACCTGGCTGAACTTTACGCGCTCGTCCTCGTCCCACTGCGCGGCGGCAACCTTGCGAAGAAGAAGTCGCAGGGTCGAATTTTTTGTCGCTGCTGTCTCTTCGCTGAGGAGGTAGCGGATGAGATCCCATCCCGCCAACATTTCGGCGTAGGCCCATTTGAGCTCGTTCGGTGCCGCATCAACCATCGGATCGATTGCTTCGCGCCACATGGCGCTCATCTCAATGCCGAAGTTCTTTGAGTGCTCGGCCAGCTTCGCGTTGAGCTTGTCGAACGTTCCCGTTCTAGGCTTTGCGGTACTAGCGACACTCGTGACGATGATGTACTTTTTGGTGCCCTCTGCCGCGAGCCGCTTGATGTTCTCGGCTTCCTCGGTGATTGTCGCGTCTAGCCAGGTGACAGGGTTGTTTTCGGTACCTTTCCGAGACCACTTCACCTGATAGATCAGCCGTTTCTCAGGTGCGATGCCATCACGGCCCCCATCCGCTTGCCGCAGAGGCAGCGGAACGAAATCCGAGAAGCGCCCAGTCAGCAGCGCACCGATGAGCTGTTGGAAGTCATGATCCCCCAAGCGCTCGTAGAGATACTTATGGCGACTGTCAGGCAAAGGTCCTCCTAGCCGATGTTGTCACGATGATCTCACCTGCCGTTCAGTCTGCGGCACGAAGTGCCGTGTGCGACGTGGGGGCCCTCATGTTCGGCTTGGTGGGCGAAGAACGCTGGCCCCGTCTTGGCGTTGATTCCATCGGAATCGACGAGGAACTCGTCCGCGGCCATCCGATCAGAAGCACGGTGCGTCACACCGGCCTACGTTTCGGTCGCGGTGGTGCTGGCCGCAGCGACGTTCGCCCCGGTCATCGCAGAGGCTGAGGTGCGGCAGCCACTCAGGTCTCGCTAGCTCCACTTGGCGGAGTCCCTCAGTCGCAAGCGAAGTTCGGCTGCACGCGCCCATGCTCCGCGGAACCCAAACTGATCTTGGCGTCAATCCTGAGCCGCGATAAATGATTTATCGCGGCCCAGAACCTTGCGTTTCAGAATGGGAGACCGCCTGATGATCGAACTGGGCGATTGGAGGACGACCCGACCACCCCGTTACCGATGTCCTTTACTACGCGCCACAGGCCTCGCTCGTGCCGGTCGACCGGAGGCCTCCCGGCGGCGGCACGACACTCTCTGAATCGGCCACCTCGACGATGGCGTGGGCCCGCTCCTTCTCCACCTCGGCGATGATCTCCTCGGCCTCACGCTGTTCCAGTCCCCACCGGCTCATCAGCGGGCGTCGGCCGACCCGCTGATTGCCCTCACTGAGGCTCTCGATGTAGGTGAGCCGCGCCGCCTCGTACCGGTCGGTGGGCAGCAGCGGCACCACGCGTTCCACCTCAACGAGAGTCTCAACGGGCTGGCACACGTGGTCCTTGGCCAGCGTCTCGGTGGGCGGTTGCCGGGTGTTCCGGACGATCCACATGAGCAGTTCGTACGCGCCCGCGAAGGCCAGCGGTGCCAGAGCGCTGACCAGGCGCGATCCGAGTCCGCCGGGCCAGCCGTGCGCCACGTTCGCCGCCAGTGTCACCGCCCCGCCCAATGCGAGCGCCACCCATGCCAGCACCGGCACACGTAGCCGACGACGCGAGCAGTAGACCATCACCAGCGACGCCATGACGATCACGCCGTCAGACATCGCCGGATACAGGATGGCCATGTCGTGCCGCTCACCCAGAGCGATCGCCAGACCGTAGAAGTGGTGGTACGAGACGTAAGCGGCCGCTCCGGCGACCGCCAGCAGGACAGCCACCGCAAAGCCGAGAATGATCCGGTCCCCAGCCCGATCCCGCTGAGTACGCTCGACCCAAGCCCCTTCGACCGGAACCACCTCCCCGGCAATTTCCGGTGTCGAGGGGCGGCGCACGGCCTGGCTTCTGGGTTGATCAGGTTGCTGGGATGCAGGAAGGGGTTCGGTGCTGCGATCACCGAGCTCCTGCCCCCTTACCACCGCTGCCCTGAGCGCAGTTGAGATCGTCTGCTGAGGATCCTGAACTGGCGGTTGCCGGGCTTCCCCGGCATGGGCGTGTGCCGCGAGGTAGGACCCGATCTCGTTGAGGTGGGTGGGGGCACCGCCCCCTCTCCGCGCGCCTATTCCGGGCATGAGAGGTCCAGCCACGGAGCGTCGGTGCTGCTCAGGAGATGGGCGAACGGTTCAAGTCCCCCCTCGGACACGTAAGTTGGATACATCCGGATGATTCCGGGCATGGTTAACGGTCACCTGAGATCAACTGATCTCAGGTGATTTTGTTTTACGGCGCTCCTTCTTCCACTTCTGTGGTGGCCTGCCCTGCCCGGCGGTCCGCGACGACCGGCGCCGCTCCGATGACGTCGGCGTGCCCGTTCCCGCCCGAGACGGACACCAGCCCGGCGATGTAGGCGGAGACCGCGGCGACGGTCGGTCGCCGCCACAGCAGGGTCGTCGGCAGCGAGCATCGGAACCGTCGCTCCAGTCGCCGCCGGACGATCACCGTCAGCACCGAGTCCAGCCCCTGCTCGACCAGCGGCCGATACTGCGCAGGTAGATGTCTGGTGTACGCATCCGTCCTCCTTCAACGCGGCATGCTGCGGCGCGGGATGGGGTGGAACGAATAACCCTCTACTGGGGAAAACCAAATCTGCTGGAAGAGCAGCCGGGTTGCCGAATCACAGGCCGGGCTCTCGGGCGACGCGCCGACATCGGCGGGACCCGCGAGCACCGGGCCACCTCGGCCCGCGACGTCCTGTGCGCGAACATCTCAGCCGCGCGCAACCGCACCGCCTCACGCCACGCTCTCACGCCATGCTCGATTTTTGGCGGTCAATTTACCGCCTTCCGGATACCTCATAACTCTGGCACGGCGAACGCGTGATCATAAATAACCGTCGATGATCTAACTTCCGGACTTCAATCTCAGTGGTACGTCCGGGACGGAAATGTCGGCCCGCGAAACCCATTGTGGTCACCACCTGACTTGCTTTCCGGCATACTGATACGCTCTTACGGTGAGTCGGGATGAGAAGCGACTGGATGCCGCTCACAGCGGCCCAGGTTCGAGTGTGGATGCCAGCGGCAGCCAGGGCGTACTCATCGGCGACAACGCTCTTCAGGTGAACTACTTCGCGCACTCCCCCGCCGGGCCAAAATGGCCGATAGTGGTGGGAAATCCTCCCAGTGTCGCAACCGCGTACCAGGAACGATCTGCCCTGATGGCAGAACTCAAATCAGCCCTGAATTCCAACCGGACAGCGATTGTCACACAGGTCATGTCCGGCGACGGAGGCGTTGGCAAGACGCAGCTCGCAGCCTCGGTTTTCCACAATGCCTTCACCGCGAAGATGGCAGATCTTTCGATTTGGATCACGGCCACGTCCCGCCAGGCCGTGGTGTCGCAATACGCGGAGGCTCTTTCCCGATTGCAGCTGACCGCACCGGTCAATGATCCCGAGCTGTCAGCTCGAGCATTGCTGACATGGTTGCGTGAGACCGAACACCCCTGGCTGGTCGTGCTCGACGATCTTTCAGATCCGGGCGACCTCAACGGACTGTGGCCGGTCGGCCCGAACGGGCGCACGCTGGTCACGACGCGGCGGCGCGACGCCGTCCTCTCCGAATCGAACAGGATCTGTATCGACGTCGGCGTGTTCGAGCCCGAGGAGTCCGGTCGATATCTCAATATGCGGTTGCCCCGCGCGCACGCACCTGCCGAGGACTTGGCCGAGCGGGAGGCGCTGGCATCTGATCTAGGGCACCTGCCGTTGGCGCTGGCTCAGGCAAGCGCAGTCATCCTGGATGGCGGGTGGGCCTGCGGTGAGTACCGCAGGCGATTCCGCGATCGGACGCATACGCTTGTGGATCTGTTCCCGAACGCGGTGGAGGATTACCGGCAAAGGACGGTTGCGGCCACCTGGTCTCTGGCAACCGAGTCTGCCAATCGACTTGTTCCGGCAGGAGTATCGGCACACCTACTCAATCTGACGGCTTTTCTGAGCCCGAACGGAATCCCTGAGAAAATCCTCACGGCTGCTCGCGCCCAGGACTACGTTCGTGAAGAGTTTCAAGCGGAAAGTGCGCCTCCCCTCTCGGCCGAGAACCTCCGCACAGCCATTCGGAATTTGCACCGTTTGAGCATAGTGACTCACGATACCGCAGAAAAGTTCCGCCCCGTGAGAATACACGCTCTGGCTCAGCGCGCGACCCGTGAGTGTCTGAGCGGGGAGGCGAGGCTGAACGCTACCCGTGCGGCAGCTCGCGCACTTCTCTCTGTCTGGCCCAGCGTGGAGCGCGACGCCGACCTGTCGGAAATATTGCGGCAAAATGCGCGGGCGTTGGAGTACACCGCTGGAAACGACCTGTGGCTCGACGAAAGTTACCTGGCCTTGTTTCGGTCGGGCGAGTCGCTCGGTGAAATGGGGCTGGTGCGAGAGGCGCTGAGCTATTGGCAGAAAATCCACCAAACCGCCAATTCACTACTCGGGCCGGAGCACTCTTCCACCTTGCTGGCCCGCGAAAATATCGCACTGTGGCGAGGACGGTCCGGGAACGCGTCAGGTGCGACCGCCGCTCTCTCGGAATTACTCGCCGATCGCAGACGAATTCTTGGCCCCGACCACCCGGACACGTTGTCGACCCGTAATACGCTCGCCTACTGGACCGGTCGTACGGGCAATGCGCACGGTGCGGTCGAAGCCCTGACCGCACTGCTACCAGCCCTGCTGCGTGTTCTGGGTCGCGACAATCCCATGACCCTCGCGACCAGGAGTAATCTGGCCTACTGGAGGGGACGCGCCGGCGACCCCAGCGGTGCCAGGCTGGCATTTGCTCAAATCGTGGCAGACCGGGAGCGAGTCCTAGGATCTGATCATATCGACACGCTTTCGGCGCGCCATAGTGCCGCATATTGGCAAGGCCCTGCCGGTGACCCACAAGGCGCAAGAGACGCACTGCGTCACGTTCTCGATGACCGCATGCGGGTCCTCGGTCCGCATCATCCGGACACCCTGACCACTCGCCATGAGCTCGCCCGGTGGGTGGGCCGGTCGGGCGAACCGGCCGCGGCGGCGGCCGCCTTCGATGAGCTGCTGACGGATCGACTGCGAATACTTGGGCCGGATCACCCTGACACCTTGGCTGCTCGCGGAAACCTCGGCCTGTGGACGGGTGAGGCCGGCGACCCCCACACGGCCATGACTACTTTTGAGAAGTTGGTGGCCGACCGTATCCGGGTGCAGGGCCCCGATCACCCTGAGACCCTGACATCCCGGCATCACCTGGCATGCTGGCGCGGCAAAGCCGGTAACGCGCCGGCTGCCGTCCAAGGACTGGACATGCTCCTACCGGCTCGGCTGCGAGTCCAAGGGCCCAATCACCCGGATACCCTTACGACACGCCACGAACTGGGCTGCTGGCAAGCACGACTTGGTGACATCGCTACGGGGATAGCGCAACTTGAGAGTGTTCTCGTGGACCGTCTTCGCGTCCTAGGCCCGGAACACCCGGACACCCATGTCACACACCGCGAGCTTGCCGCGCTGAGACAGCTCCTCGGCGACCGGTGAACCTCTAAAGTGTCGCCGCGTTTCGTTTGATGAACGAGTCCAGAGCGTTGCGTGCCCGGTAGAACTCAACCTCTTCACGTGCCAGCTCGGTGCCCAGGCCAGGCTCCGCCTGTCCTTGCACCGCATCCAGCACGTATCTGTATTTGCGTCCCTGCAGCGATGCGAAACCGGGGTCGAGCTCCGGTATAGGAGGGTAATTCCCTGCGGCAACACCGTCGTTGTACACCGTGATAAACCCTCCCGGTGTCGCTTGCCGGTTGGAAATCTCCTTGGCGTCGCCGAGCGCAGCATGCCAGTCCGGGTGAAGTATCCGGTAGTAATCCCGGACGGACTGCTTGTTGAAGTGTACGTGGCAGGCGGCTTCTCCCGTCTGCACCACCCCTGTGATACGCATCGAGTCCTGATCCATGGTGTCGACGACGACGACCTCGGAACCGTCAACGGCGATCTCCCACTTCAGGTCCCACAGGTGCAGACCGGCGCGCGAGAACATCTGCTCCACACGAACCGTGCAGAGTTTGACCAGATCGACCACGTCATTCAGTTCGGAGACACTGATTCCGCTGATGTGCAGGACCTCCTGAAGGTCCAGGTGCCGATCGTAATGCTCGAACTTGGTTGCCCAGTCGCAGGCGAGTGACGGAAGGGCAGTCCACGCTGCGACGTCTTCCCCCAGGCCGTAGTAGCTGGAAAACTCAGCGGCGGCCGACTCATCTCCCTTGTGCTTCAGATCTCTGTATTGATCCAAAAGCCAGGACCCGCCGGCCACTCCAAGACGGACAACGTGCTCCAGTGCCAATACCTTTGATCGGGCCGTCGCATATTCGTGGTAATCGAATATCGATGATCCGAGAAATTGTGTGGCGACAG
The DNA here is from genome assembly GCF_036227305.1 of Streptosporangium sp. NBC_01469. Taxonomy (NCBI): domain Bacteria; kingdom Bacillati; phylum Actinomycetota; class Actinomycetes; order Streptosporangiales; family Streptosporangiaceae; genus Streptosporangium; species Streptosporangium sp. NBC_01469. Next base: position 1,449,456 of record NZ_CP109465.1, read on the forward strand.
GCCTGACAACAGGATACTCGCGGATGAGAACGAGATCTGAGGCCACACCGGCGCCAGATAAAACTTCGCCTGTTTCGGGATGCACGGCGCCCAGATGGTGGGTTTTCACACCCTCTTGCCGGAGCCGGTCCAAAGTTTGCGATTTGTAAACCCTCTCCACCATCTCAGGGAGGGCAAAGTATCTCGACAGATCATCCCTCGTGAGAGCGCGCCAGCCCACCGGGTCCGCGAGGTTCGTAAAAACGGCATGCCTCAGCGAGTTTCTGACGAGGCCGCTTTCCGGGATGGAGAAAAAGTTCCCTACGTCGAAGATGGAGCCGACGTCAAGCGCCCGGCACAAGAAGGCGTCTTCACCCTCGAACTTAATTGAGTACATCTGCTGAACACTGCCTTGAAGCGTGGGGGCCGTGTTCAAAATCGCCAGATCAACACTATTCACGACGTTCATCTCCGAGGCGCTCGATACCTTGGGGGGTGATTTTATAGAACTCTTCCGGATACGGACACCATCGGATGTATCCCAAACTAGCTAAGAATTTCAGCCTGTCCGAACAAGGATCTGCTCGACCAAGATTCAGAGGAATGTAGTAATCCACCTGATTGTAAATATCATTGAGTAATGCCAGCATCTCAACGTCAAGATGGACGGAGATGGATTCATCAGACCTTGACGAGCCGCTCCGGAAGTCGTTGTCGCCCACTTCTGCTCCAATGGTCCGGTCCGTGCTTAAAGCAGTTCCCCTTACATGCTACACGCCACACCGGGCGCGGATCCCCGGGAGATCTGAAAGTGTTCGCCAACCCATAGGCGTCACACCACCTGACCAGCGAATGGTGGATGCGCGGGGGATCTACGTGAGAGCCGGGGCTCCTGAGCGCCAGTCGACGGTATTGCAATTTCTACCGGCCATTCACATCTCAGGCGCTTCAGGCATGCGGTTTGTCCACGAGAGCCCTCCCACTCCGCTGACCCTCTTCTGATCCGGGCTCTTACCACCTCGTGCATGGTCAGCCGTGACCTCTGAGGTCTTGGCTCGATGGGCCGGACGTGATGAGAACACTCCGTGATCCGGTCGCGGCCACCCGGATCGCACTGCGATCCCCGGCTACCCTCCTCCGGGCCGCACCAGCGCCACCGGCCCAACCACGGTGGCGACCTCAACCACGGTGGCGACCGAGTCGCCTGCCGCCGCGACGGGTGGCGCAGTCGATGGGCCAGGTCTGCCGCGCGGCTCGACAACGCCGCCGCCGAGGCGTTCAACGGCACGGTGAAGGTCGAGTTCGTCCATCGGCACCGATTCCCCGTACGCGGACCTGGGCCCGCCTGCGGATCGCGACCTGGATCACGGACTCACAGCACGCGCAGGCGGCACGGTGCCAACGACGGGCCGCCGCCGGTCATATTCGGGCGTCAGATGACCGAGAAGAGGCAAGCGTCATCGGCCCTGGTGATGGCCACCGTGACATAGAACCGTCTCCACGATTTCAGGGGATTGACGGCACTCATACTCAGCCGGCGAAACAGCTCCACGATCATCTCTCAAACACGCGCTCAACTTACGCGTGATCTCGCGTTGTGCCATGATGACCCTGTGCGGACACTGATGGTCGCCGCCGGCGGTGGTGGAGACGTTTTAGGAGCATTGCTGCTGCGCGGTCTACTCATTCCCCAAGACCCCGTGCCACTCATAGCCACATATGCATGGGAACGACTCCGGTTGGACCCATCCCCCGGTCCACGTGGGCTCGATGGATTTGTCGGACTTGGTCAAATTGGCAGCTATAACGCAGAGGTCTTCCCCACATCGGATACGATCCCGCCCGGTCGATCGACTCTTCCACGATTGGCCGCCGAGGCGAGCGCCCGGCTTTTCGTACTTGATCCGCAGAGCGGAATAGTCGGGCTGACCCTTCAGCTGAAGAATCTGGTTGATTCGCTCCAGGTCGAGAAAATCGTTCTCGTAGATATCGGGGGCGATGTCGTCGCATCCGGATCCGAGCCCGGTCTGCTGAGTCCTCTGGCCGATGCCATGTCGTTGGCGGCTTGTGCCGATTTGGGCGTTGACGCAGAAGTCGTGGTCGCAGGGCCTGGTCTCGATGGAGAGTTGGACGGTTCGGTAGTCCTGGAGCTTCTGCAAAGAATGACGGCGGTCAAGCTCGGCGACGTACAGGATGGCGACGTTCGTCACGTCGAAAGCCTGCTCACCTGGCATCCGTCCGAGGCGACCGCCCTCCTGTCCGCTGCCGCTCTCGGAATCAGAGGAACCGTAGAAGTACGCAGAAAGGGGAACCTCGTAACTCTGACGGGGACCGGCTCGTCGGTGTGGAGGGCGGACGCGCAGGCCGTTATACGCCATAGTCTGCTGGTGCCGGCCATCCAGAGCACCCGCACACTGGCTGAAGTGGACGAGGCGGTTGCCCGAATCGCCTACTCAGAACTCGAATATGAGAGAAAGAAGGCGCAGTCCCTCAAGTCCGGCAGCGACTCGGCGACAGACGACCAACTCGTCCGCCTTATGCTCGACTATGCCGCGGACGCGTCCTCACGGAACATAGATTACATAACCATGAGGCGCCTGGCCGAGGCGATCGGCATGCCGAGCCTTGATGCGGTGCGGATCAAGTCAGTCCTGAGAGCAACCGGCGCGTTGCAGTTGCGAGGCCCCCTGCTCAACGTCAGGCGGCAGGCGTAGGAAAGGGCATACGCCTCTGGATTCACAATGCGACTCGTTCAAACGGTCTCAGGACTGTGAACGCGGGCCTGTACCGAACCTGTTCACCTGTGAAGCCCGTTCTCCTATCTGCACACCCTGCGAACCGCGAGCATCGACCACGTATTTGCCGATGTGGGCGCCCTGTGGATCCTTCAGTGCCAACACTTCTTGAGCGAGCTCGAGAATTTCGTCGTCATCGGCTATCCGAGCAGCTTCTATCTGCTGCTGCAGCGGCGCTCGCCAGACTTCTGGGGCCTTCTCGTGCTCGGCCAGGGTGACCTTGGCAGTTTCACTGTCACCAAGCCTACGGAGAACACCCTCCTTGAGCTTGAGGTAGGCGTCCTTCACCGCGACATTCGCCGCGTCGGTCAAGCCTGTGGCGGCACCAACCGCCAGGGCCTCGAGGATCAATAGAATCGGGTCCACGTTACAGCCCTCCCGGCATCGGCCATATTGCGTTTGTAATCAGGCCACGCCCAGTCGTCGATGATCAGGCCGGATCGGCGAGGCCCAATTGGTCCCAGATATGCCGCAGATCGCGTACGCCGTCCTCAACGGGGGTTCCGCGGGTCTCGAACGCGACCACCCCGGTCCATTCGGTTTCTCCCAACAGGGCCACAAACTCCCCTACCGGCACCGAGCCGCGTCCAAGGCCGAGGTGGGCGTCCGAGCGTCCGTCGTTGTCACTTACGCTTACGGCCTTGATTGACCGGCCGAAGTCACGAAAGATCTGCAAAGGATATTTTTGATTGACGTTGGCGTGGCCGACATCGAAGATGAGCCCGATTTCGGGTAGACGCTCTCTTAGTGCCACGTAGTCGGCGTAGCGCGTGAAGACGTAGGTGAAGGGACGGTAGCGGGGATAGTGCGAGAGGTTCTCGACCCAGATCTCCACACCTACCGATTCGGCGGTCTGACAGAGCTGTTCCATGAAGTCGATGAATCTCTGAAGCGCCGACCACCTCGCCGACTCTGTCGGCCTCGGGTCCACCAGGCTCCCGCCGTGGACAATCAGAGGTGCTCCCAGATCGCCGGCCAAATCGATCTCCCGACCCATATAGTCGAGAACTCCGGATCGAATTTCGGGTATCTCTGTCGCCAGCGGGGCGCGGAAGTTGCCATGAACGATAGGGCGGACGCCGAGGTTTTTTGCCATCGAAATCAGTGCGCGAGTCCTGACGGCCGTCCATTGGTGAGTATGGTCGGAGGGCAGGCTCAGATCGATGTACCAGTGAGAACAGCCTTCCTCGTGCGCTCGGATCACGCCTTCCTCGGCGACGAGGTACTCCTGTGATGCCAAACCCGTCGAAAACGGAAGTGATAAATGCATGCCGATCTCCGGATCTACCAAATCGGTCGTCCGAATTCCCATTTTGGTACGAATATGACTCGCGCCTGCGTCATGTCATGGGTGCCCTGCCAGGTTACCGCGTACCAGTAGTGGTGACTAGATATAGAATTTCGCCTCTTCAATAAGATCTCTTACCAGGAGGACGACTCTGCTTCACCGGCCGATCTCGGCTTGCGCTCACCGTCGGCGACTGTGAAAACCGCCAGGAAGAGCGCGCATTCAACCGGACGCTCTGAGCTGTTGTGTGACAGTACGGTTTTTGGCATCGCAGATTCGGTAATAACGGAGAGTTTTGACGCGTCACGCCGAGTTCCGCATGATGCCGACGAGCTGGGGAGTGTGACGTTCGCGGGGTTATCACCGCTGGTCATGGAGGGTGTGGCGGACGAACGCGAACCCTGGACAGGCACGTCGCCGCCGGTCTGGCGTGAAGGGCGACATTTCGATCATTAAAAACGGTGAATTTCCGTTACCGTAAAGCGTTATGGATGCGGTCGAGGCCGCCGACCTCATCACCCGCCTACAGTCGCGGACCACGGGCCGGATCCGCCGCGCCACCGGCCCCCCGGCGGGGCTCACCCGGGCTCAAGAGCGGCACTCCGCCGGTGGTGCCGGCCCGCGAGGCCACCGACACGCGCTCCAGCTTCCACATCGACCAGAACACCCCGACCACGGCGGTCGGCGCGGTGCCGCCGCGGGTGGACGACGCCGGCTCCGCGGTCGAGACCGCCGTCCGGGCGTGCGCGACGGCGACCCGCTTCTCCATGCCGCTTCACTGGAGTTTCGACCAACGACCCTGGACTTTCGCCCGATAACGACAAAAGTTCTACAGATTCGACCGTAACATCTAGACAGTCTGTACGTAACAATTTAAGATCGCACCAGAATGACAGAATGAGCCGCAAAGTTGGCAAAAGTTCAGGAGGTGCAGCGACTTGCGACCGCAGCACCGCACCTCCGTCCCCTGCACGGCGAGGGGTGGCTGTCCGAGACCAAGATCGGCAGCCGGCTCGAATCGCCACGCGTGCGCGCGACCGTCGAGCCGGATCCGGAGCGGCCGGGAGCGAACCATCTCACCCACGGGGTTTGGCATCGTACGGCGGCGGCCGGGGCAGGCTCGCGGACCGTACCGATCACCGGGCTTCCACAACCCCGGCTCATTCGCATTCGTACCACCGCACCTGATCACGCAGTGCCACCGCCCGCGTCCCGACACCGTGGTCGGCGATCGGCCGGTCCCCACCCCCCACACCCCCCCTCGAACGGCCTGGAGGTCGTCATGCGACTGCTGATCCGTACCACCGCGACCTGCTGACGGCGGGCGCGACGCCAGGTGGTGCCGCGCCGCCGGCGCAAGAGAGATAGCCGGGTCGGCAGGAGCGGACGCCGACCGCTCCGCCGACCCGGCCCCGCCCGTCACCCGCCGGCGGAGACCGGTGGGCGCTGACGGCACCAGCGCTCACTGATTACCGGCTTCCCCTGCCGGCGAGTGGGGCGACCCCCGTGTTCCAGCGCCGCGTCCACCCGTGACGACCGGCGACGGTCACCTTCGTGATGCTCCTCAACGCGCCCGCTCTCGGCCGCTTGACGGCTTTGTTCCGGCCCCGCAGCGCTCGAAGCGAGGAGGCTCACAACCCCTGACAGAGACATGTTGACTGTTTTACTCACAACGGTCACAGTTTGTCCGAACGACTTGTCCGAACGACATCGCTGACGGATCCCCCCCTCTCCGCGTCGTTGGCGTGATCGGCGCACGCCTGTATGGACTCGTACTACAGGAAGCGAGCAGCACCGATCATGTTACGAAAACTAGTCTCATGCGTCGCCGTACTGGCGGCCGCCTTCAGCCTGGCCCCTCCAGCACAGGCCACACCGAACACCGCACCGAACACCGTGGCCAAGGCCGCGTCGAAGACCGCGGCGCTCGCGGCGCCCGGCTACACCCAGGTGACGCTGGCCAAGGGCGCGGCGGAGACCGGCGAGCCGATGGGCCTGACCGTCCTGCCCAACCGGGGCGTGCTGCACACCTCGCGCGACGGCACGATCCGCTACACCGACGCGCTGGGCAACACCAAGGTGGCGGGCACCATCCCGGTGTACACGCACGACGAGGAGGGCCTGCAGAGCATCAAGGCCGACCCGAACTTCGCGTCGAACCGGTGGGTGTACGTCTTCTACGCACCGCCGCTGTCCACGCCTGGCGGTGACGCGCCGGCCTTCGGGACGGCGGCCCAGTTCGCCCCGTTCAACGGGGTGAACCGGCTGGCCCGGTACACGGTCAACGCGGACCACACCCTCAACGCGGCCTCTGCGGTCACCGTCCTCGACGTCCCCACCAGCCGCGGCATGTGCTGTCACGTCGGCGGCGACATCGACTTCGACGCGGCCGGCAACCTCTACCTCTCCACCGGTGACGACACGAACCCGTTCGACTCCAGCGGCTACACGCCGATCGACGAGCGGACCGACCGCAACCCGGCCTTCGACGCGCAGCGCACCTCCGGCAACAGCAACGACCTGCGCGGCAAGGTGCTGCGGATCAAGCCGAGCGCGGCGGGCGGCTACACCGTCCCGGCGGGCAACCTGTTCCCGGCCGGCACCGCGAACACCCGGCCCGAGATCTACGCGATGGGATTCCGCAACCCGTTCCGGATGAACGTGGACAAGGCCACCGGCACGGTCTACCTGGGTGACTACGGGCCGGACTCCGGCACCGCCAGCGCCACCCGGGGCCCGGCGGCATCGGTCGCGTTCGAGCGCATCACCCAGCCCGGCAACTACGGCTGGCCGTACTGCTCGCAGTTCAACGTGCCGTACGTCGACTTCACGTTCCCGTCCGGCCCCTCGGGCGCCGCGTTCAACTGCGCCGGCGGGCCGACGAACAACTCGCGCAACAACACCGGCATCACCCAGCTCCCGGCCTCGCGCGCGGCCTGGCTGCCGTACGGAGTCGGCCAGGACAGGTCGGAGCTGTGCTGCGGAAGCTGGTCGCCGATGGGCGCCCCGGTCTACAACTACGACGCCGCGCTCGCCTCGGACGTGAAGTTCCCGGCGTCGATGAGCGGCAAGGTGTTCATCAGCGAGTTCGGCCGCCGGTGGATCAAGACGGTCACCCTGAACGGCAGTGGCGGGGTGGGCACGATCGAGCCCTTCCCGGCCTGGACCGGCACCCAGGTGATGGACTCGGAGTTCGGGCCGGACGGCGCGCTGTACGTGCTCGACTACGGCACCGGCTGGTTCGGCGGCGACGCCAACTCGGCCGTGTACAGGATCGAGTACAACTCGGGCACCGGCCAGGCCCCGATCGCGGCGATCAACGCCACCCCGAGGGCCGGAAACGCGCCGCTCGCCGTGCAGTTCAGCTCGGCCGGGAGCACCGACCCGGACGGCGACCCGATCACGTACGCGTGGGACTTCACGACGAACGGCAGCACCGACTCGACCGCGGCCAACCCGACGTTCACCTACACGGCCAACGGCACGTACACCGCGACACTGACGGTGAGTGACAACACCGGTCGCAGTGCCACGGCGAGCACCACCATCAGCGTCGGGCAAGCGGCGGTCACCCTCAACCTGCCGCTCAACGGGCGGGTGTTCAACTTCGGCGACGCGATCCCGTTCCAGATCACCGTCACCGACCCGAACTCCCCGACCATCGACTGCAGCCGGGTGAAGATGAACTACATCCTCGGCCACGACAGCCACGGTCACCTGCTGACCACCGCGACCGGCTGCTCGGGCACCATCCAGACCCCGGTGGACGGTGAGCACGACCCCAACGCGAACATCTTCGGCGTCTTCGACGCGGAGTACACCCCGGCCGGCTCGACCACGGCCATCCACGCGCCGCAGGCCGTCCTGCAGCCGCGGACCCGCCAGGCCGAGCACTTCAGCGCCCAGCAGGGCGTGCAGGTCGTGCCCAAGCCGTCGGCCAACGGCGGCAACGCGATCGGGTACGTCGAGAACGGGGACTGGATCTCGTTCACGCCGTACAACCTGAGCGGGGTCACCTCGTTCACGGCCCGGGTCGCGTCGGCCGGAGCCGGTGGCACGCTCACCCTGCGGGCCGGCTCGGCGACCGGAACGGTGGTCGGCACGGCCACGGTCGCGCCGACCGGCGGCTGGGAGACCTGGGCCAACGTCACCGGCACCGTGACGCCGCCGGCGGGAACGACGAACCTGTTCCTCGTCTTCACCGGTGGCGCGGGCTCGCTGTTCGACATCGACTCCTTCACGTTCGCCAGCGGCGGCACACCGCCGACGTCGACGAACCTCGCGCTGAACAAGCCGGCGACGGCGTCCAGCGTGGAGGCGGCCATCTACCCGGCCTCGGCGGCGGTGGACGCGTCGGCGACGACCCGGTGGGCCAGCACGTTCTCCGACCCGCAGTGGATCCAGGTCGACCTGGGCGCCACCTACACGATCAACCGGGTGCGCCTGGTGTGGGAGGCGGCCTACGGGTCGGCGTACCAGATCCAGACCTCGCCCAACGGCACGACCTGGACCAGCGTCAGGTCGGTGACCGGCGGCAACGGCGGTGAGGACGACAACACCGGCCTGAGCAACTCCGCCCGGTACGTGCGCATCTACGGCACCACCCGGGGCACGGCGTGGGGCTACTCCCTGTTCAACTTCGAGGTCTACGGAAGCTGATCACCACGGCGGACCCGTTCCGCCCTGTCAGATAACGCCGCCGCGGGGCGTCCGAACGACGGACGCCCCGCGGTTTCGTTCGTCGTCCGGGCTCCGCGGGATCCCCGGAGGCGGGGCGCGCGCCGTCATGCGTCGAGAGGAAGGCGTCAGGAGATGGTGAGCGTGCCGTTCGCGTTACGGGCGCACGTGACGACCGTGCGGGACGCGGCGGTGAGGGCGCCGGTCAGGCACTGGCCGAGGACGGTGTGGCCCGCGGCGTTGGGGTGCCACGCCTCCTGGCAGGTCTGGAAGTAGGTGACGCAGGTGTTCGCCACCCGCTGGACACCGATCTTGTCCCAGCCGGACAGGCTGGTGACGTACGTGCCGGACGGCCCGTCCTGCACCCGGACCGGCGTCGCGAGCGCGCCCGTCGGGCTGCCGGGGTTCTCGCAGAGCCGGGCCCCGTCGAAGGCCTTCTGGACGTCCAGCACGCGCAGGTCGGCCGTCGGACGCTCGGCCGCCAGCGTGGTGTAGGCGTTCTTGACCAGGGAGCCGAGGTTCTGGGAGAACACGTGCCCGGGGGCGAGGCTCGCGCGGTGGATCGGGCAGCCGGCGGCGTACCGCTCGGCGCCGAGGTCGCGGAACTTGTCGCGGGTGTCGGTGCGGTTGTCCTCGTCCCGGTACTGCGGGGCGACGTCGAGCGGCAGCGGGTTGGTGTAGGTCTGCAGGACCACACGGTGGACGCCGTCGGCGTCGACCTGGGCGAGGGTGTCGAGGATCTGGCGCAGGGCGGCGGTGGTCTCGGTGGTGGCGGTGGCGACCTCGGCGTCGGAGGCCAGGTCCGAGACGGTGCAGGGCTCCTGCGGCACGTCGCCGCCCAGGTAGGCCCAGAACTCCCACCAGCCCGTCCAGGCGTCGGCGATGAAGCGGTTGGCGCACAACGAGGCCACGTCGCCGAAGGTGAACTGGGTGTTGTTGGAGCCGAGGCCGATGAGCACGACGTCGATGTCGTGGGTCTGGGCGACGGCGCGCAGCTGGTCGAGTTGCGAGGCGACGGCGCGGCCCTTGGCGCGGGCGCTGGAGGGGTTGGCGATGTCGGCGGGCTGGCCGCCGGAGCACGCGAGGTTGAAGCGGTCCTGGATGCCGGGGAACGACGCCTTGAACAGCGAGGCGTTCGCCGACCGGTGGCAGAAGTAGGCGTTGCTGTTCGCCGCCGACCAGCCGGGGAAGGCCTGCGGCGTCCCGGAGGCGTCGGCGACGGGCTGGTAGTCCCCCGCGCCCTCCCCGCTGACGAAGCTGTCGCCGAGCGCGACCGCGGCGGTGGGCAGGGCCGCCTGCGCCGCTCCGCTCTGGACGACCTGGACGCCGACCGTACCCACCAGGAGCGCGACCATCGCGGCCACCCGCCGGAGAACCTTCACAACTGCCCCATTTCCCACTAAACGACCATGGAAGAACGAATGCCTAGATCGCAACATGCCGCGCCGATGGCGTCAAGATTTATATGAGGCTCGCTCGCATTCACTTGAGGGATCGCGTACCGCCCTACTGCCCCAGTTGCAGGCACCTGTTGAGCAATCATCTGCGCCGGGCGGATGGATCGTTCCGCGACTGGAGATGCGGTGCTGACTCCTAAGGACGGCGGTGGCCCCGCTTCACCCCCCAGGGGAAGCGGGGCCACCGTTTCCGACCGGATCCCGGCTGACAGCCGGGTGAGCGCCCGTCCGGTCGGAAGATCAGGTACGGCGGGACACGGCCGTGTACTGGGTGTTCCCGAGGTCAGCTCGCGCTGCAGGAGACCGTCGGCCAGGTCGAGTTGCCGTTGTGCTGGATCGTCACGCCCCAGTTGTTGCCGCTGCCGTTGGGCCTGGCGGTCAGCACCTGGGCGCTGGGGTAGGAGGCGCTGACGTTCCAGGTGGAGAGGACCTTCGCCGGGGAGGGGACGTTCATCGTCACGGTCCAGTTGCTCGAACCGCTGACCGAGACGTTGAGGTTGTACCGGTCACTCCACTGCTGACCCGCGGAGAGCGACGCGGTGCAGCCACCGCCACCACCACCTCCGCCACCACCACCGCCGGAGGAGCCGCCCACCGTGATGTTGGAGTTTCCGCTGCTCTGATATCCCTCTGTCGCGAGGATCATGTAATCGTGGCTGCCCAGACTCATGCCGTTACGGGCCCACGCGTCGAAGTGGTTGCCGGAGGTTATGGTCCCGCCGGTTTTCTTCGACTGCCGGACGCTCCAGTACTGGTTGAAAGTCCTGGTGCCTTCGATGGAGGGGGCGTTGACCCGCGTCGTCTGGTAGATGTCGTACGTGCCGCCGTCGCTGGTGACCGTGCCCTTGTACGTCCCCGTGGGCCGGTAGGTGCCCCAGTTGTCGACGATGTAATACTCCACCAGCGGGTTTCTCGTCCATCCATAGAGGGTGAGATACGCGTTGCCCGACGGGTTGAAGCTGCCCGAATAGCTCACGCTTCTGCGGCCGCCGGTGCTCCAGCCCTTACCGGCGACGAAATTGCCGGTGTTGCTCCATGAGGTGCTGTAATTGCCGCCGGATCCCAGCTCCATGGAGACCGTCCCCTGGCTGTCGGTCCAGAACGAGTAGAAGTAGCCGTTGTTGGTACCTGTCTGGTTGGTGGTGATGGCCGCGTGGGCGGGGGCGGGCAGCGTCGCCACGGCCATGGCCAGCGCCACGGCGCAGACACGGCTGATGAGCAACCTGGTGCGGCCACGTCCGCGGCTCTTGGGGGGTGCGGGGGCGTCGTTCATGTGCGCGCTTCCTCCTCGTGAAGGCTGGGCAGGCGGCGTGATACGACCCGGCGGGGCTCGCGGTGGCCAAGGTGAGGTCCACCGCGCGGTGGAGTCGTACGACGCGGCAGGGCTGGCCGGCCGTCGTGCGGTCGACGACCGGAGGACCAGGCCGCGCGGCGAGTGACCCGGATCGACGGCGTTGAGGGCTGTCGATGGTGAGAGTGTGAGTTTGACTCCGCCGAACTGTCAATAACTTTCAGAAACATATCGGAAATATGATCTTGGACGAGCTTTCCCGATAGGGCGTTTCACCTGCTCACGACCCCTTCCCGGCCGAGCGAGGCCAGACCGATCCATGAAAGCTTCTGCCGAGTGGCCAAATACAGGCCGCCGTCACCGAAAGCTTTCGTTACTTCCTTGACAGATTTCGTGACAATACACAGAATGACCACCAAACAGGCCCTACTCGCCTCACCCGGGTGACCCGGCGACGGAACCGCAGCTCAACGCGGTTTCCCGCATTCCGTACGCGTTACGCCGCAGCCGTACGGTGTCCGTCCTTACCGATCGGTGTTCCAGTGGAGGAACAGAGTGATCGACAACGCAATCGTCAGCGGTAGAAGCCAGGCACGCCGCGCACGCATCCGGACCTCACTCGTGATGAGCCTTCTCGTAACCCTTGGAGCGGTGTTCGCCGTGACCTCGTCACCCGCGGCACAGGCCGCAGACTGCAGCGCCGGATACGTCGGGCTCACCTACGACGACGGTCCCAACCCCGGCAACACCGCCAACCTGCTGAACGCGCTGCGGCAGAACGGCCTCCGGGCCACCATGTTCAACACCGGGCAGAACGCCCAGAACAACCAGGCCCTGGTCCGCGCCCAGCGAGACGCCGGCATGTGGATCGGCAACCACAGCTACACCCACCCCCACCTGACCGGCATGAGCGGCTCCCAGATGCAGTCGGAGCTCCAGCGGACCCAGCAGGCCATCCAGCAGGCCACGGGAACCGCGCCCAGGCTCTTCCGGCCCCCGTACGGAGAGACCAACGCCACCCTGAGGTCGGTCGCGCAGCAGCTCGGCCTCACCGAGATCATCTGGGACGTCGACTCCCAGGACTGGAACGGTGCCGGCACCGCCCAGATCGTGCAGGCCGCCGGACGACTGCAGAACGGCCAGATCATCCTGATGCACGACCAGTACGCGACGACGCTCAACGCGATCCCGCAGATCGCCGCGAACCTGAGGAGCCGCAACCTGTGCGCCGGCATGATCTCACCCACCACCGGCAGGGCCGTGGCACCCGACGGCGGCACCACCCCGACCGACCCGCCGACGAACCCGCCGGGCGGCAACTGCACGGCGAGCGTCACCGCCGGCCAGCAGTGGAGCGACCGGTTCAACCTGTCGGTCGGCGTCTCGGGAAGCAGCAGCTGGATCGTCACGGTGACCCTGCGGAGCGCTCAGCGCGTCACCGCCACCTGGAACGGCAGCCCGACCTGGGACGGCAGCGGCAAGGTCATGACGATGCGGCCCAACGGCAGCGGCAACACCTTCGGCTTCACCGTCCTGCACGGCGGCGACCGGACCTGGCCGGCGGTCTCCTGCCGGGTGGGCTGACGACCCCCTGAAACCCCGGACGGTGGCACCGCGAGCGGCGCGTGTCAAGGCTCGCGGTGCCACCGTCCGGTCGCGTGGGTTCCCGCGCCCGCGAACGCGCGAGCGCGGGAACCCGCGTCGTCTTCCGTCATTCGATCGAAAAATTTTCGGGGCCGATTCCGAGGGAGTTCGATGAAGCGTTTCCTGATCGTCGGTGCCACCGTGCTCATGCTGGCCGGTGCGCTGAACGCCGTACCCGTCCTGGCGGAGGAGCGGCACCCCACGGTCGCCGAGCAGAGCCTGCGCGCGCTCGCCGCCCGCCACGACCTCGCCATCGGCACCGCGGTCGACATGGACGTACTGCGCGACGCGGCCGATCCGCAGTACCGTGCGCTCGCGGCGTCGCAGTTCTCCACCGTCACCGCCGAGAACGTCATGAAGTGGGAGTCGCTCGAACCCACCCGGGGCGTCTACGACTGGGGCCCGGCCGACGAGCTGATCGACTTCGCCCGCAAGAACAAACAGCAGGTCCGCGGTCACGTGCTGGTCTGGCAGAACCAGCTGCCGGCCTGGCTCACCCAGGGCGTCAACGACGGGACGATCGGCAAGGCGCAGCTGCGTGACATCCTGCGCAACCACATCACCACCGTCGTCAAGCACTTCAAGGGCAAGATCTGGCAGTGGGACGTCGTCAACGAGGCGGCCAGCGACCCGTGGGACAGCCCGTCGTCGATCCACCTGAAGGGCTTCTGGGCGCAGCACCTCGGCCCCGGCTACATCGCCGACGCCTTCCGCTGGGCCCGCGCCGCCGACCCGAACGCCCTGTTGTTCTACAACGACTACAACATCGAGGCGTTCGGCGACCGCGGCCCCTCCGACAAGACCTGGTACGTCTACACCATGGCCAGGCAACTGCGCGCGAGCGGCGTCCCCATCGACGGCGTGGGCAGCCAGGGGCACCTCGGCACCCAGTACGGCAACTACGACGCCTTCCAGGTGCTCGAAGTGCTCGACGCCTTCTCCGACCTCGGGCTCGCCACCGCGTTCACCGAGGTGGATGTGCGCAGCCAGATGACCGACGGCGTGCGGGCGGGCGACTCCAACGAGATCAACCCCCGCCTCCAGGCGTCGGCGTCGAACTACAGCGTGCTCCTGCAGGCATGCCTGGCCAACCGGCACTGCCTGGCCTACACCGTCTGGGGATTCACCGACAGGCACTCCTGGGTGCCCGGCTGGTTCTCCGACCCCCCGGAGGGCATGGCCACCCTGTACGACGAGTCCTACCGGCCCAAGCGCGCCTACAACGTCGTCAAGGCCGACCTGGCCTTCTCCGGACCGCCTCACGTCCTGCCGAGGATTCCGCAGAAGCCCCGGCGATGAGCGGCGGCGGGGCATCCGCCGACTCGGATGTCCCGCCGCTCCCAGAAAGACCGCCCTAGAAAGACCACCCTCCTGGAACGGAAAAACCGGCTCACCCCCACGGGTGTGGGGATGAGCCGCAGGACGTGACGCGACACACGGGCCGGGCCGCGGGAACCGCGGCCCGGCCCGGCCCGGATCGGATCAGGGGCTGGTGCAGGTGGCCGTGGGAGTGGCCGCGGTGCCGTTGGCGGTGAAGCCGAAGGTGGTCGAGGAGCCCGCCGCGATGGAGCCGTTGTAGGCGGCGTTGCGGACGGTCACGCCGGAGCCGGACACGGTCTGCTGGCCGTTCCACAGGCTGCTGATGGTCTGCCCGCCGGGCCAAGTCCACCTCACCGTCCACCCGTTGACCGGCGAACTACCCGCCCGGACGGTCACCGTCGTCTGGAACCCTCCCTGCCAGCTGTTGACCGTCGCGATCGTCGCCGAGCACGCCCCCGGAACCGGGGTCGGCGTAGGCGTAGGCGTGGGGGTCGGAGTGGGCGTCGGGGTGGGGTCCGGGTCCGGGTTCGGGTCCGCGGCGTTGAGGGCGTTCAGCACGGCGGTGTAGGCGGGTTTCTTGTTGCTGCCGTCGAACAGCAGCGGGGTGTCGCCCGAGCGCCAGGAGTCCTGGTCGCGGACGCCCCACACCGTGATGCCGTTGCAGCGGGGGACGGCCAGGCAGTCGTTGGTCACGTTGGCGTAGGTCGTGGCGGAGGCGCCCTGGATGTCCAGTTCGGTGATCTGCACGTCGACGCCGAGGGCGGCGAAGCTGGAGATGGTGGTGCGGAAGTTGCTGTTGTAGGGGCTGCCGCTGTTGAAGTGGGCCTGGAGGCCGACGCAGTCGATGGGCACGCCGCGGGACTTGAAGTCGCGGACCATGTTGTAGACGCCTTGGGTCTTGGCCCAGGTCCAGTTGTCGATGTTGTAGTCGTTGTAGCAGAGCTTGGCGGCCGGATCGGCGGCGCGGGCGGTGCGGAAGGCGACCTCGATCCAGTCGTTGCCGGTGCGCTGCAGGTTGGAGTCGCGCCGGCCGCCACCGCTGTCGGCGTAGGCCTCGTTGACGACGTCCCAGGCGTAGATCTTGCCCTTGTAGTGGGCCATCACGCCGTTGATGTGGTCGATCATCGCCTGGCGCAGGGTGCTGCCCGACAGGGACTGCATCCAGCCCGGCTGCTGGGAGTGCCAGGCCAGGGTGTGCCCGCGTACCCGCTTGCCGTTCTGCACGGCCCAGTTGTAGACGCGGTCGGCGTTGGTGAAGGTGAACTGGCCCCGGTTGGGTTCGGTGGCGTCGATCTTCATCTCGTTCTCGGCCGTCACCATGTCGAACTCGCGGTTCGCGATCGTGGTGTACGCCGAGTCGCCGAGCTTGCCGGCGCTGATCGCGGCGCCGAAGTAGCGCCCGCTCTGCTGGGCCGCCGCGCCGAGCGTGGTCGCCGCGGCACCGGCGGAAGCGGCACCGGCGGAACCCTGGACGGTCACCGCCGTGAGCGTGCCGAGTACGAGGGTGCCGAGGGCGCCGGCGACCAGGGCCCGGCGGAGGCCGCCGAGGGGTCGCCGGGTTCCGGGTGGGGGTATGGCATTTGTGCCCATGCCTGAGCCTCCATAACTGCATCACGGGAACACGGGGGACACCCCCGCGAATTCGACGCCACGCCCATTGCCGGGGAGGCACGCACCGGGCGTCGCAGACGACGGCCCTGCTGTGCACCACCGACCCGGCCGTAGGAGAACGCCTTGGGGACTCAGTGTGGAAACCTCCCCGAAATACGTCAAGGTTGCTCAGAAAGTTTCGGCTGCCCTGCCCGGCCTTCACATCCGCATACGCTCTCAACCTCTGCCCCTGCCTCCTGAAACCTTGCGGCCCCGTCGCATCGGGGCGAGACGTGACCGATGTAAGTTTCAGCACGGCGCCGATCGGGTGCCGGCGGTCAGGGGAGGCGGGTGCCGACGTGCAGCCGTTCGCGGGCGCGGGACCGGCCCCGTGTCAACCGGTCCGGCGGGCAGCCGTTCGCGGGCGCGGGGCCGACCCCGTGTCAACCGGTCCGGCGGGCAACTGTTCGCGGGCGCGGGCCGACCCCGTGTCAACCGGCGCGGCGGCCGGCGTGAGGACCGGTGCGTGAGCGGTGACGGGCCCGCCGTGCGACGGTCCACAGATCAACATCGGGCCGGTTGATGTTTTACGATCGTTTCCTAGTGAGTTTTCTAGATTTTCGGCTGCGACCGGGCGAGCATAATCGCAGGTCAAAGGCGATTAGCATGCCCCTAACCACGAGCGCGTGGCGGGCGGCGAGGTGACTGGCTTTACCGGTTTGATCACTGGATATGTCGAATGTTTCTGAAACTGTTGACGACATATGTTCGTAACACCTAGCGTGGCAGCGATCGAGTTCATGGCCTGAGCGAAGGCCTCCGGCGAGGGCGGAGTGCCTGGTCCGGGGGCTGCGGCGACGGCGGTCGGGGACGGATGGGTCGCATGAGAGCCGCGCTGCTGGAACGTTTCGGTACCCCCCTTGTCATCAGCGACCTCGGGCTCGACGAGCCACACCCGGAAGAGGTCCTCGTCCGGGTCGAGGCGGCCGGTGTCTGTCACAGCGACCAGCACTATCTCACCGGGGATCTGCGGTGCCCGCTGCCGGTCGTCCCCGGGCACGAGGGTGCCGGTGTGGTCGAGGCCGTCGGGCCGGGCGTCACCCGGTTCTCGCCCGGGGACCGCGTCGGCCTGATGTGGCGGCCCCGATGCGGGCAGTGCCGCTACTGCCTCGTCGGACGGCCCGCGCTGTGCGAGGCGGCCGGCATACAGGCGAGCTCGGGTGGCCTTCTCGACGGGACCACGCGCCTGCGCTCCGGTGGGGAACGGGTCCATCACCTGCTCGGCGTCTCCTGCTTCGCCGAATACTGCGTCGTCTCCGAGCGCGCCCTGGTGCCCGTGCCGGCGGGGGTGCCGCCCGAGATCGCCGCGATCGCGGGATGCGCCGTCGTCACCGGCGTCGGCGCGGTGCTGAACGTCGTGGGCAGGTGCGCGGGCGACGGCATCGTGATCTTCGGTGCGGGCGGCGTCGGGCTGTCGAGCGTCCTGGGAGCGGTCCTCGAAGGCGCGAATCCGATCGTCGTCGTCGACGTCGTGCCCGAGCGCCTGGCGATGGCGGTGAAACTGGGCGCCACGCACACCGTCGACGCGTCCGGGGAGGACGTCGCCGAGGCCCTCCGGGCGATCCGCCCCGGCGGCATGGAGTGGGCGATCGAGGCGATCGGCCGCCCCGCCACGCTGGAGACGGCGATCGACGTGCTCCGTCCGGGCGGAACGCTCGTGGCGGTCGGCCTCGGCCCGGTCGGTACGACGTTCGACGTGCCCCTCAACGTGCTCGTGCAGCGGGAGAAGCGGGTGGTCGGCAGCCTGTACGGCTCGGCCAACCCGCTCATCGACCTGCCCAGGTTGTTCGACCTCTATCTCGCCGGACGCCTGCCGCTGGACGCGCTCATCGGCCGGCGGTATCCGCTGGACCACATCAACGAGGCCTTCGCCGACCTGACCAGCGGTTCGGTCGGCCGGGGCATCATCCTGCCCTGGGAGTCGCAGTGACCGTCACAGAAATCATCCTGCTCCGGGAGTCGTGGTGACCGTCACACACGACGAGCGTCGCTACGCCGTCTACCCGAGCCTGCGCGACAGGGTCGCCTTCGTCAGCGGCGGCTCGACCGGCCTGGGCGCGGAGTTCGTCTCCGCGCTGGCCGCGCAGGGCGTCCGGGTCGGCTTCGCCGACGTCGACGCCGCGGGCGCGGAGCGGCTGCTCGACCGGCTCGGCCGTACGGACTGCCCGAGGCCGCTGTTCGTCGAGGCCGACGTCCGCGACGTCGCACGGTTGCGGGCGGCGGTCGCGGAGGTGGGGGAAAGGCTCGGGCCCATCTCGATCCTCGTGAACAACGCCGCCAACGACGAGCGCCACGACTCGCGGGAGGTGGACGAGGCCTACTGGGACAACGCGATCGCGGTGAACCTGAAGCACCACTTCTTCGCGATCCAGGCGGTGGCGCCCGGCATGCGCGCGCTCGGCGGAGGTTCGATCATCAACCTGGGCTCGATCAGCGCGCACGCCGACTTCGTCGGGCTGCCCGCGTACGTGACGGCCAAGGCCGGGATCGAGGGCCTCACCCGTACGCTGGCCCGCGAGCTCGGCCCGGATCGGATCCGCGTCAACTGCCTCGTACCGGGCTGGATCTTCACCGAGCGGCAGCTCGCGCAGCTCGTCACACCCGAGACGCTGGCGAAACTCGACCAGGTCCAGTCGCTGAAGGACAACATCATGCCGGCCGACGTCGCGCGGATGGTGTTGTGGCTGGCGGCCGACGACAGCGCCATGTGTACCGGCCAGAAGTGGATCGTCGACGGAGGATGGATGTGAACGACATGACAGGATCCGCGCGGCGCAGCGCGCACTGGTTCGCCGCCGAGGGGCGGTCCGGCATGCTGTACCGGTCCTGGATGCGAAACCAGGGGTTCGGGCCGGAGGTCTTCGACGGCCGTCCGGTGATCGGCATCGCGAGCACCTGGTCGGAGCTCGCGCCGTGCAACTCGCATCTGGACCGGGTGGCGGACGCGGTCAAGCGCGGCGTCTGGCAGGCCGGCGGGTTCCCGCTGGTGTTCCCCGTCCTGGCCACCGGCGAGACGCTGATGCGCCCGACGGCGATGCTGTATCGCAACCTGCTCGCCATGGCGGCCGAAGAACTCATCCGGGCCAACCCGCTGGACGGCGTGGTCCTGCTGTCCGGCTGCGACAAGACCACGCCGGGGCTGCTCATGGGCGCGGCCAGCGTCGACCTCCCGGCCGTGATGGTGACCGGCGGGCCGATGCTCAACGGCAAGTTCCAGGGGCGCGACGTCGGTTCCGGCACCCACGTGTGGAAGTTCGAGGCCGAGATCAAGGCCGGACGGATGACCGCGGAGGAGGGGTACGCCGCCGAGGGCTGCATGGCGCGTTCGAACGGGCACTGCATGACGATGGGCACCGCCTCGACGATGGCCTGCGTGGCCGAGGCGCTCGGCATGCAGCTTCCCGGCTCCGCGACCTGGCCCGCCGTCGACATGCGCCGCATGGAGGTCGCGCAGGAGGCCGGGCGGCGGATCGTGGACATGGTCGAGCAGGACCTGCGCCCGAGCGCGATCCTCACCCGGGAGGCGTTCGAGAACGCGATCAGGACCAACGCCGCCATCGGCGGGTCCACCAACGCGATCATCCACCTGACCGCGCTGGCGGGACGGCTCGGCGTCGACCTGCCCCTCGACGACTTCGACGCCCTCGTGCGGGACGTGCCGACCATCGTCGACCTCATGCCGTCGGGCCGGTTCCTGATGGAGGACTTCTGCTACGCGGGCGGCCTGCCGGTCGTCATGCGCCAACTCGACGAGGCGGGCCTGCTCCACTCGGAAGCCGTCACGGTCACCGGCCGCGCCGTCGGGGAGAACGTCGCGGGCGCGGAATGCTGGAACACCGAGGTGATCCGCCCGCTGGCCGAGCCGTTGCTGCCGCCCGGTACCGGCACCGCGATCCTGCGCGGCAACCTCTGCCCGAACGGCGCTGTGATCAAGCAGTCGGCCGCGTCACCGTCCCTGATGCACCACGAGGGCAGGGCGCTGGTGTTCGACTCGCCCGAGGCCTACCACGCGGTGTGCGACGACGAGGACCTCGACGTCACGCCGGACGACGTGCTGGTCATCCGGGGCGCCGGGCCGAAGGGATACCCGGGCATGCCCGAGGTGGCCAACGTGCCGCTACCCGCGAAGCTGCTGCGCGAGGGCGTCGGCGACATGGTGCGCATCAGCGACGGGCGGATGAGCGGCACCGGATTCGGCACGGTCGTGCTGCACGTCTCACCCGAGGCGGCCGTCGGCGGCCCGCTCGCCCTGGTACGCACCGGCGACCGCATCGAGCTCGACGTACCGGCCAGGCGGTTGACGTTGCACGTGGACGACGAGGAGCTCGACCGGCGGCGCGCCGAGTGGAGCCCGCCCGCCACCGACGAGACAGGCGGATACCGGTGGCTGTACCGCGAGCACGTCCTGCAGGCCGACGACGGGGTGGACTTCGGGTTCCTGCGGGGCAGCCGCGGGAGCGAGGTCCCGCGCGACTCGCACTGACGCCCGGGGACGGCGTCGAGCCGAAACCCACCGCCATCACACCGGTATCCAGCACCAGGGAGTGACCGTGAACATCGTCAGATACCGCACGCGAGATTCCGCGGAGCCACGGGTGGGCCTGCACGACGACGACGGCGTCGCCGAACTCGCGGGCGTGCGGTCACTCGCCGAACTCTGGGCGTCGCCGCTCGCCGACCTGCGGGAGCGGCTGACCGGCGGCGCGCTCGGAGAGCGGGTGCCCCTGGAGGAGGTCGATCTCCTCGCGCCGATCGACGGCACGACCGAGGTGTGGGCGGCGGGCGTCACGTACGAGACGTCGCGTGAGGCGAGGGTCGAGGAGAGCGAGCGCGCCGCGACCGTCTACGAGCTGGTCTACGACGCCGAGCGGCCGGAGCTGTTCTTCAAGTCGGTCCCGTGGCGGGTCGTCGGCCCGGACGGCGGCCTGGGCATCCGCGCCGACTCGGTGGTGGACGTGCCGGAGCCCGAGCTGGCGCTGGTGGTGAACCGCTTCGGGGAGATCGTCGGCTACACGGTGTGCAACGACATGTCCTCACGCAGCATCGAAGGGGAGAACCCCCTCTACCTTCCCCAGGCCAAGATCTATTACGGCGCCTGCGGTCTCGGCCCCTGGATCAGGCCGGTCTGGGAGATCGAGGATCCGTACGACCTCACGATCGAGATGACGATCGGCAGGGAGGGCGAGCCGGAATGGAGCGGCGAGGCGAGCACCGCGCGGCTGCGCCGGCGCCTCGACGAGCTGGTCTCGTACCTGATGCGTGGCGACGTCCACCCGGACGGGGTCGTCCTGTCGACCGGCACGTGTCTCGTACCGCCGTCGCCGTTCACGCTCGCGGACGGCGACACGGTCGAGATCGGCATCGAAGGCGTCGGAGTGTTGCGCAACACGGTCGCGCGGAGAGCCGCGCGTGACGAGCAGCCGTTCGAAGGGGATCGGTCATGACAGGGAACATCCACGGTTTCGCCAGCGTCGACGCGCGGACGGGGCGTGAGGTCGAGCGGGTCGGCGCCGAGACGTCGCCCGCGGAGCTCGACGACCTCTGCGCGCGGGCGGCCGTGGCCGCGCGGGAGCTCTCCGGACTGGGGCGCGCGGGACGCGCCCGGCTGCTCCGCTCGATGGCGCGCTCGCTCGAGGAACGCCGGGCCGACCTGGTCGCCGTGGCCGACCGCGAGACCGCCCTGGGAGAGCAGCGGCTCAACGGCGAGCTGACCAGGACGTGCTACCAGCTCGACCTGTTCGCCGACGTGGCGGAGGACGGCGCCTATCTTGAGGCGACCATCGACCACGCGGGGGAAACCCCGATGGGACCACGCCCGGACCTGCGCCGGATGCTGGTCCCGCTCGGACCTGTCGCGGTGTTCGGGGCGAGCAACTTCCCGTTCGCCTTCTCCGTGCCCGGCGGCGACACCGCCTCGGCCCTGAGCGCGGGTTGCCCGGTCATCGCCAAGGTGCACACGGCGCACCCGGCGACGTCGGTGCTCAGCCACGAGGCGCTCGTCGCGGGCGCGAGGGCGGCCGGTGTCACCCCGGATGTGATCAACCTGGTCTGGGGACGGGAGGCGGGGGTCGGTCTGGTCGGGCATCCCGCCGTCCAGGCCGTCGGGTTCACCGGCTCCCTCGGCGCCGGGCGCACGCTGTTCGACGTCGCGTCGGCCCGGCCGTCGCCGATCCCCTTCTACGGCGAGCTGGGCGCGCTCAACACGCTCGTCGTGTGCCCCGAGGCCGCCGCGGCGCGCGGCGAGGAGATCGCCGCGGGGCTCGCGGCCTCCTTCACGCTCGGTGTCGGGCAGTTCTGCACGAAGCCGGGCCTGGCGCTGCTTCCCGCCGGCGCGTACGGCGAGGCGATCCGCCGCTCGCTGGCGAAGCACGTCGACGCGCTGTCCGCCGGCTTCATGCTCAGCGAGCGGACGGCCGACGCCTACCGACACGGCGCGGAGACGCTGCGCGGCATGGACGGCGTCCGGACGCTCGCCGGCGGCAAGGAGACCGGCGAGAGCGGCGAGGGCGGCGGCTGGACCGGCGCGCCGCTGTTGCTGCACGCGGACGCCGGCGCCGTGACGGGCGCGCTGCTTGAGGAGTGCTTCGGGCCGGTCCTGGTGACCGTCGAGTACACCTCCGAGGAGCATCTCCTCCGGCTCGTCGAGACCTTCGGCCCGGCTCTCACCGGGACGGTCCACGCCGACGCGGCGGACGGCGAGCTGTCGGCCCGGCTTCTCACGCGGCTGTCCGACATGGTCGGCCGTGTCGTGTGGAACGGCTTCCCGACCGGGGTGGCGGTGGCCTGGGGCATGCACCACGGCGGGCCGTACCCGGCGGCCACCAGCGCGCTGCACACCAGCGTCGGCAGCACGTCGATCCGCCGCTGGCTGCGCCCGATCAGCCTGCAGAACGTTCCGCGGGAGCTGCTGCCGGACGAGCTTCGCGACGCGCCGGCCGCCTCCACGGGGCTCGTCCGCCGGGTCGACGGCGTCCTCACCCACAGCGAATAACGCGAGCGGCGAACACCACGAGACAGCGAGGGCGGCCCGGAAGATCCCGGGCCGCCCTCGCCGTCTCGTGGTGCCGGTCCGCGGCGCCGCCCGTGGCCGGCGCCGCGGACCGTCGTCAGCCCTCGGCCGCCCCAGAGGTGACGGTCGCCTCCATGACCCGGTCGAAACCGACCTGGCGCCGCGGCCCGGTCATGGAGACGGAGATGGTCTCCCTGATGTCCGCGCTCGACGCGCCGACCCGCAACTCGACCGCGCCCGGGTCGACCTGCCGCTGTCCGGACGCTCCGGTGTAGGAGGTCTGGTCGGCGTGCAGCGTGATCGTGACCTCGCGCGTCTCCCCCGGCTCCAGATCGACCCGATGGGCCGTCAGCAGCGACTGCACCGGGCGGGCGACCTCGGCGACCGGGTCGTGGAGGTAGACCTGCACGACGTCCGACACCGAACCGGCCGCATCGTTGTGGAGTGTCACCCGCACGTCGAGGGTGCCGTCCGTCGGCCACGCCTCCGCGCCGGCGACGACGTCCTTCCACGTGATCGGGGTGTAGGACAGTCCGTGGCCGAACGGGAACAGCGGGGTGGGGTCCACCGAGCTCACCTCGCCACGCAGGCCCAGCGGCGCGGCCAGGTAAGTGGAGGGCTGGTTGCCGCCGTCGCCGGGGAAGCTCACCGGGAGCCGCCCCGCCGGATCGGCCCGGCCGGACAGCACGTCGGCCAGAGCACGCGCGCCCTCCTCACCGGGGAAGAACCCGCACACGACGGCCGCCAGGCGGTCGACCTGCCGGGCCAGCTCGTACGGTCGGCCGACCAGAAGCACCAGGACGACCGGGACGCCGGTGGCCAGCACGGCCTCCAGCAGCTCCTCCTGCCTCCCGGGCAGGCGCAGGCTCTCGGCGTCGCAGCCCTCCCCGGAGGTGCCGCGCCCGAACAGGCCCGCCTGGTCGCCGAGCACGGCCACGCAGACGTCGGCGTCCGCCGCCGCGGCGACGGCCGCGGCGATGCCCTCGTCGTCGCCGCCGAGGACGGGCACCCCCTGCTCGTAGCGCACGTCATAGCCGGCGGGGTCGGCGCGCAGCGCCTCGACCAGGGTCGGCACCTCGATGCCGATGGGCACCTCGGGGTGGTGCACGCCGACGTGCATCGGGAACGAGTAGCAGCCCATCATGGCCTGCGGGGTGTCGGCCCGGGGCCCGACCACGGCCAGGCGCAGGCCCGCCGCCAGCGGCAGCGAGCCGGTGTTGCGGAGCAGGACGACGGAACGGCGGGCCAGTTCGCCCGCGAGGGCACGCTGGGACTCGCCGTCCAGCACGGCGTCGTCCGTCTCCTCCAGAACGGCGGGCTCGGGCACCCACTCCTCGTCGAGCAGGCCCAGCCGGACCTTCTGCAGGAGCACGCGACGCAGCGCGCGGTCGACGAGGGCGACGTCGACCTCGCCGCGGTCGATCGCCTCGATCAGTGGCGGGCCGTAGGTGTTGACCGTGGGCAGTTCCACGTCGATCCCCGCCGTCAGCGCCAGCCTGGCCGCGTCGCCGGGGGACTCGGCCACGTTGTGGAGAGTCTGCAGGAAGGCGACGGAGAAGTAGTCGGCCACGACGGTGCCGGTGAAACCGTAGGTGCCGCGAAGCAGATCGGTGAGCAGGGTGGGGTCGGCCGCGACCGGAACGCCGTCGATGTCGGTGTAGGAGTTCATCACCGAGTCGGCCCCGGCCCGCAGCGCCATCTCGAACGGAGGCAGCAGCACGTCGGCGATCTCCCGGCGGCCCACCGACACCGGGGCCAGGTTCCGGCCCGCCTTGGAGGCCGAGTAGCCCACGAAATGCTTCAGAGTGGCGATCACGCCCGCCGACCGCACCCCGCGGACGTACGCGCCGCCGATCGTGCCGACGAGCACGGGGTCCTCGCCGATGGTCTCCTCGACGCGGCCCCATCGCAGGTCGCGGGCGACGTCCACGACCGGGGCGAGGCCCTGGTGGATCCCGAGCCGCCGCATGGTGGCGCCGATCTGCGCCCCCATCCGCTCGACCAGGTCCGGGTCGAAGCTCGCACCCCAGCACAGCGGTGAGGGGTAGACGGTGGCCTTCCAGGCGGCGAGGCCGGTCAGGCACTCCTCGTGCACCAGCGCGGGGATGCCCCACCGTCCCGCCGCGGTGATCGAACGCTGGGCGCCCGCGAGCGTGGTCGCCCCGGTCAGGACGTCGACGGGCCTGGTGCCGAACGGCCGGGTCAGCTGACCGATGCCGTTCCGGACGAGCTCGTCCCACCCGACCGGCAGTGACGTGAACTCGTGCTGGTGCGGGGCCATCTCACCGTCGTCGTTGTCGATGCCCACCCAGACGCCGTAGAGCTGCGCGACCTTCTCGGCCAGGCTCATCCTGGCCATCAGTGCCTCGACCCGGTCCTCGTCGGGGACGTCGGCGTCCCTCCACACCTCCGGCGGGGTGTCAGTGCTCAAAGCCACGGTCTTCTCCGTTTGTCGTTGGAATCGCTCGTACGGCCGTCGGTGGCATCAGTCCAGCCACCCTCCGGACGACGGCGTGTACTGGTCGAGCTCGTCCCACAGCTCGGGGGCGATCGGGGTGGTGGCGAGATCGAGAGTGGTCCTGATCCGCGCGGGTTCCGAGACGCCGACGATGGTCGACGTCACCCGGGGGTCGCGCAGCGAGAACTGCAGCGCGGCGGCGGCCAGGGGCACGTCGTGGTCGGCGCACACCCTCCGCATCGACCGGACCGCGTCCCTGACGGACTCGTCGGTGTCCCGGTAGGCGTAGCGGGGCTGGGCGTCCGGGCCCTTGACCAGCATGCCCCCGCCGTACGGCGCGCCGTTGACGAAGGCGACCCCCCGCGCGACGGCCTCGTCGAGCAGCGGGCCGGCCTCGCGGTTCACCAGGGTCCAGCGGTTGTGGTTGATCACCGCCTCGAACACGCCGGTCCCGACGAACCGCCGCATCAGCTCCACAGGGCCGCCGGCGATCCCGAGGTGGCCGACGACGCCGGCGTCGCGGAGCGCGACCAGCGCCTCGACCGGTCCGCCCGGGGCCATCGCCTCCTCGAAGGTGACGTGGTACTCCGGGTCGTGCAGGTACATCATCGGCACGTGGTCGACACCGAGCCGTTCGAGGCTCTCCTCGACCGAGCGGCGCACGCGCTCGCCGGAGAAGTCGCCGCTGTCGGGGTCGGCGTCGGCCTTGGTGGCCAGGACGAACCCGTCGGGGATCCCGCCACGGCGGCGCAGGACGGCGCCGATGCGAAGCTCGGCGCTGCCGCCGCCGTAGTTGTTCGACGTGTCGAGGAAGTTGAACGGGCCGTCGAGCACGGCCTCGATCGTCGACTCCGCCCTGTCCTGGCCGACCGCGTAGCCGTACAGCGCGGGCATGCTCGCCAGGGGGCTGGTCCCGATGCAGACGGGGGTCACCGTGAGCCCGGTGCGGCCGAACGCGCGGCGCTCCGCCGGGTCGGGCGACACGTGGCGCGGGTGGTCATCGGTCATGTCAGATCACGAATTCGGTCGTGCGGCGGCCACGGCATCCGGGCTCGGCCCGGAAGATCATGCCTGCCGTGGGCTGGCGCCGCAGGTCGTCGGGGGACAGTTCCTCGGTGGAGGTGCTGATGACGAGCAGGTCCAGATCGGGCCCGGCGAAGCAGCACGACGTCACCTGTGACACCGGCAGGCCGACGGTACGCTCGACCAGGCCGTCCCGGCCGAAGCGGCAGACGCGCGATCCTCCCCAGAAGGCCACCCACACGGCGCCCTCGGAGTCGACCGTGAGCCCGTCGGGCATCCCGGGGACGGCGGAGGTGTCCGCGAACACGCGCCGGTTGGACAGGGCACCCGTCGTCACGTCGTAGTCGAACACGTCGACGCGGCGAAGGGGGCTGTCCACGAAGTAGCACAGGGTGGCGTCGGGCGACCAGTCCACCCCGTTCCCGATCGTGACGCCGTCGAGCACGGTGTGCAGGGACCGGTCGGCGTCGAGGCGGTACAGGCGGCCCGCGCCCGGTTCGGAGTCGTACGCCATGCTGCCGGCGAAGTAACGCCCGGCGGGATCGACGCCCGCGTCGTTCATGCGGATCTCCGGCCGGCCCGCCAGCGGGGCGGCGAGCCGTTCGGTCAGCCCGTCGCGCGTGGCCAGGGCCACGCCGTCGCCGTCCGCGACGACGAGAGTCCCGGGCTCGGTCGTGGGATGCACGGCCGTGACCGGCGCCGGCAGGTCGAACCAGCCGACGTCGGCGCCGCCGGTGTCCACCCCGGCGTCGAAGACCCGTCCGCGGGGGATGTCGACGAACCGCAGCCGGCCCGCGGTGTCGTCCCACACGACGCCCTCGCAGTGGACCCCGGAGACGTCCAGCCAGGGCTCCGCCACCAGGTCGCCTCCCGTGCCCGGCGTCACGGCGCCAGCGCCGCGGCGGCGGCCCGGTACCCCTCGACCAGCCGGCCCAGGATCGCGTCCGTCTCGGCGTCGGGGCGGGTCTCCCCGGCGTGGGCGGTGCGCCATTCGTGCAGCCGCCGGGCCCCGGCCGACCAGGTGATCGTCGGCTGGAACGCCGGGACGAACCGCTTGATCTTGGTGTTGTCGAACACCGCGCTGTGCATCAGGTCGCCGACGATGAGGTCCGACCAGAACCAGTCGGGGGCGGCGACCCGAAGGAACTCCGAGGGCAGGTGCAGGAGCCGGGCCGGCGTCCCCGCGGTGCGCCCGATGATGCGGTAGATCTCGTCCCACGTCAGCGCCTCGTCGGAGGTGATGTGGAAGTCCTCCCCGACCGCCTGCCAGTTGCCGATCAGGCCGACGAGCCCCACCGCGAAGTCCCGCGCGTGCGTCAGGGTCCACAGGCTGGTGCCGTCACCGGGCACGACCAGCTCGTCGCCGCGGGCGATCCGGTCCCACGCGGTCCAGTCGCCGGGCAGCGGCGGGTGGGCGTCGTCGTAGGTGTGCGAAGGACGCACGACGGTGACGGGGAAGTCGCGCTCCTCGTAGGCCCGGTGCAGGACGTCCTCGGCGGCGATCTTCTCTCGGGCGTACCCCAGGTAGGGGTTGTGCCGGGTGGTCGACTCGACGATCGGCACCCGCCGTACCGGCTTGTGGTAGATCGAGGCGCTGCTGATGTGGACGTACTGGCCCGTGCGGCCTTCCAGCAGTTCGACGGCGGCGGCGGCGTCCTTGGCGTCGAAGCCGAGGAAGTTGACCACGCTGTCGAATGTCGTGCCGGCGAGGGCCCGGCGCACCGACTCCGGGTCCTGGACGTCGGCTTCGATCGTCGTGACCCCGGCGGGGAGCGGCCGACGGCCGGCGGTGCGGCCACGGTTCAGGACGTGGACGTCCTGGCCCTGACGCACCGACTCGGCGACACTGGCCGAGCTGATCGTGCCGGTGCCACCGATGTAGAGAACCTTCACTGCAGGACTCCGGATCTTGGATGGATCGTGGGCTCGTGGGGTGGGCGGGATGCGGTCAGCCGCGCGACTTGCCGGCGTACCAGTCCTCGAAGCCGTTCTCGACGACGCTGATCAGCAGGTCGTCCGGCCGGACACCGATCTCCTCCAGCCGTTTGGCGATCTGGTCGAACATCGCGTACTTGGTGGTCACGTCGTACATGTGCACCATCAGGATCTGGATGCTGACCAGCTGCCGCCGGTCCACGCCGTTGTAGCCCGGGTCGAAGACGATCTCCTCGGGCGCGTGCGTGCGGAAGATCTGGAACCTGTCGGTCGGGTCCATCCCCAGGCCGTCCACCAGGGCCTGGTGGACGCCGTCGCTGATCTGCCGGCCCAGCCGTTCGGCCAGGGAACGTTCGAGGTCGATCTGTACGAGGGGCACGGTGGTTCCTCTCAGCGCCGGGCGTCGACCGGTGTCCGGGCACCACGGCGGGGGTGTGCGCGAAAAGGGCGCTGAAAACTTTCGAAAACTCTATGAAACTTAAAGTCCGCAGCGACAAAGTAGAACGGCGTGTCGGGGAACGTCAAGGGTCATGACATGGACGAAAGGCTGACATAGTGACATCTTTGCCTGTCAGGAGGCCGGAGTGCTGATCGCTCCCGCTCCACGTCTCCGGCTGCGCGCAGGCGTGCCCGGGGCCGGGTGAAGGCACTCGATTGAAGCATTATCCCTGGTGAATGGCATGATCACTGAACTGGGTCGCGACCGTTCCCCGGCGGCCGCGGCTCGCGGCCACCCCGGAGAGGGGACTCCTTCGGCCGGGGACGGCCGGAGCCGAGTGTCGTGGACAACTTTCCATAAACTTTCTCACCACCCGGCCCGCGAGGACCTCTCAAGCCGGGACGACGCCATCCGAGAGTGGGACTGACCTGTGAGAATCGCGGTTACGGGCGCGAGTGGCAAGACCGGGCGCGCCGTGGTCGAGGACCTGCTCGCGCACGGGCACGAGGTACGCGCCGTCGACGTCGCCGGGACGCCGGGGGACCGGGGCGAACTCGCCGACCTGGGGGCGCCGCTGCTGCGCGCCGACCTGACGGACTTCGGCGACACGGTGGACGCGCTGACCTCGGTCGACGCCGTGGTCCACCTCGCGGCGATCCCCGCGCCCGGCTTCTTCACCGACGCCCGCACGTTCACCGCGAACACCGCGATGAACAGCAACGTCTTCCTCGCCGCGGCAAAGCTCGGGGTCGGCAGGGTGGTGTGGACGTCGAGCGAGACCACCCTGGGCTTCCCGTTCGGACCGCGGACCCCGCCGCGCTACCTGCCGGTGGACGAGGAGCACTATCCGCACCCGACCTCGGCCTACGCCCTGTCCAAGGTGGTCGGGGAGACGCTGGCCGAGCACATCTCCGCCTGGTCGGGGATCCCGATCGTCGGCCTCCGGCTGTCGAACGTCCATGACGCGGCCGACTACCCCAAAATCCCCGGTTTCTGGGACGACCCGTCGGCCCGGGTGTTCAACCTGTGGTCCTACGTCGACGTCCGCGACGTCGCGCGGGCCTGCCGGCTCGCCCTGCTGGCGGAGGTGACGGGCGCGCCCGCGTATGTGATCGCCGCCGGGGACACGCTGATGGACCGGCCTTCGGCCGACCTCGCCGCGGAGGTCTTCCCCGGAGTGCCGGTCCGCCGTCCGCTCGGGCCGTACGAGAGCCTGCTCAGCAGTGACAAGGCCCGTGACGAGCTGGGATACCTTCCGCGGGAGTCGTGGCGTGACGTGCTCGGCCTCCCCCTGGCATGAGCCGCGGCGTCAAAAAGTCAGCGGCGGCCGCGTGAGACGCGGGCCGGAGGCTGGTAGGGCGCGGTGCTGTTCCTGACCACCAGGCTGGTCGACAGTTCGAGACGCAACGGCTGCTCACCGGGGGTGTGCGTCGTCTCGAGCACGTTGCGGATGGCCAGCACGGCCATCTGCGCGAGCGGCTGCCTGATGGTGGTCAACCGGGGCCACATCCACTCGCACACCTCGGTGTCGTCGAACCCGACGACACTGAGGTCCTCGGGGATGCGCAGGCCCCTGGCGCGGGCCGCGTCGTACACGCCGGCCGCCTGCTGGTCGGAGCCGGCGAAGATCGCCGTGGGCGGTTCCGGCAGGTCGAGCAGCTCGGCGGCGGCCCGCCTGCCACCCTCGGTGTAGAAGTCGCCCTGCCGCACCAGGCTCTCGTCGAGCGGCAGCCCCGCACGCCCGAGAGCGGCGCGGTAGCCGTCCAGGCGCTCAAGACTGCACCGGACGTCCTCGGGCCCCGTGATCATGCCGATGCGGCGATGGCCCAGCTCGGTGAGGTGTTCCGTGGCGGCGAAACCGCCCGCCCAGTTGGTGGCGCCGATGGTCGGGACGTCGCGGTCGTATCCGCCGACCTGGTCGATGACGACGAAGGGCGTGTCGATCGGGCGCAGCTTCTCCGCCGACACCTGCCGGGTGTTGGTGACCACGAGGACCACGCCGTCGGTCGGCCGGGAGGCCAGCGCCTTGAGCCACTCGCGCGGCTGGGCCTGCCGGTCGTGGGTCACGGTCAGGACGAGGCTCGTGCCCAGCCGGTACGCCTCCTGCTCCGCGCCTCTCAGCAGCTCACAGGCCCAGGCCGTGTCCAGCTCGGTGATCACGAAGTCGACCACGCCGACCTTGCCCGCCTCGGATCTGGTCCTGCGCTGGTAGCCCGTCGAGACCAGGGCGTCCTGGACCCGGCGGCGGGTCTCCGCCCCGACGGCCTCCCTGCCGTTGAGCACCTTGCTCACCGTCGGGGCGGACACGCCCGCCGCCCGCGCGACCATCGCGATGGTCACCCGGTCGGCGTCGGCACTCCGGGGAGCCCCCGCCACCCGCTTCTGCGTCCTCGCCCGCTGCTCGGTCGTCACGACACCTCTTCACGCACTGAGCCAGTGTTGTCGAAAGTTTCCATAACGGTAGCACCGCTGATAACCGCTCGCCGGGCCGCGCAGCAGGTAGGCTTCTCGCACCATAAATACCGAATTGTCCGAATTCGGGCTGCAGTCTGGCCCGTAGGCACGCGAAGGCACCGGCCCACGCGGCGTCCCGGATCGTCCACGTTGCACAGCGGCTCGACGATGACCTGCGGATATCACACCGACGATCTCGATGTGACCGTCCTCTCCCGGGATGGGCACGCCCCGGCCCGGGACTGCGGGGCACATCCCGTGTAACCGAACGGAAACAAATTCGGCCGGAGTTATTGACACTGTTGCCGAGCTGGTGCTCTTCTCTCACCAGAACACTTTCCGAAACTTTCTGCTTTCTGAACGTGCAGCTTTCGACGATCGGCGATCCCGGCCGTGAAGGACGCACACCCCCTTCCGCGACCCGTGCCGACCTCGTCGCCACGTGCGAGCGGACCCCGTACTCATTCGTGAGCACGGGCCGTCGCGATCGTCCCCGTTCGGCGGAGGACGCGCGGCGTCGACACGACCAGTGCGTGCGAGTCACGTGCAAGGAGAGATCATGCTGGGATCCTCGCGAATCTGGAAGCGCCGCCTCCCCGGAGCCGCGGCCGCGTTCACCGCCGCGGTGCTGGCGCTCGCCGGATGTGCCGGCGGAGGCACGACCGAGACCACGGACAAGGGCTCGGCCGACTCGGGCGATATCACCTGGTGGGGGTGGACGCCCGACGTGGCTCCCGCCGAGGCGTACATCAAGGCGTTCAACAAGGCTTACCCGAACATCAAGGTCACCTACAAGAAGCTGACCATCGACGGCTACGACGCGGCGATCCGCCCCGCCCTGGCCTCGTCGGTCGGCCCCGACGTCTTCGACGTCGCACCGGGGGCCGCCAACGGTTCGGTCGGCATCTACGGCGTGAACGCCATCGACCTCACCCCCGCCGTCGAGAAGTCGCTCGGCGCGGACTGGAAGTCCAAGCTCGCCCCGATCGGGGTGTCCAGCCTGACCAAGGACGGCAAGCTCGCCGCGCTGTCGGTCGGCTCCAACTACGCCGGATCGGTCTGGGTCAACCAGGACCTGTTCGACAAGTACGGCCTGAAGCCGCCCACCACCTACGACGAGTGGAAGAGCGTCTGCGCGGCCTTCAAGACCAACGGCGTCAAGTGCTTCGTGCAGGGCGCCGCCCAGACGGCGTTCAACGAGGACACCCTGCAGGCGATCAGCAACAACATCAAGCCGGGCGTCTGGGCGCAGGCCCTGGAGAAGAAGGTCCCGTGGACCGACCCGACGATCGTCCAGGCGCTGACCATCTGGAAGAAGCTGTTCGACGACAAGATCATGCAGGACGGGGCACTGGGCGTGCAGCAGTACCCGGACGCCAACAACGACTTCATGTCGGGCAAGGCCGCCATGGTCATGATGGGCACCTGGTACATGCAGTACTCCACCGTGGACGGCAGCACGGCCGCCATCTCCGGCGCCGGCGTCGCGAACCCCAAGCCGTTCACCCAGTTGCCGATCGCGTTCCCCGACGTGGCGGGCACCGGCAACGTCGGGTCGCTCTACGGTGACGCGGACTTCGGCCTGGCCGTGAGCAAGAAGTCCAAGTCCATCGCCGCCGCCACCACCTTCGCGACCTGGCTCGGAACCTCGCAGGCCGGACAGCAGGCGGTCGCCAACATCCTCAACGACATCCCCGCCCTGACCAGCGCCCAGCCGGACTGGGCCTCGATCAAGCTGGTCAACCCGGCGGCGCAGCAGCCGGCGCTGGAGAAGCTGATCAGCGACGCGGGCAAGTCGTCCGAGCCGCGCCTCGCGACGGTGAGCGCCGACCTGCAGACCGCCATCGGTGTGGCGTCGACCACGGTGGCGGCGGGGCAGGCCACGCCGGAAGAGGCCGCCGCGACCCTGCAGAGCAGCGCCGAGAACATCAAGTAGAGCCGCTGACGGCCCGTCTCAAATCCCACCCGCGCAGGGAGATCCATGACTTCCACAACCTCGCCGAAGATCGGGGCGCGCCGTCCGTCGCCCGCCCCTCTTCCGGGCAACCCCCGGAAGAGGGGCGGGAGGCCCTCGGGCCTGCCGTGGATCCTGCCGGCGTTCGTCTTCGTCGTCGGACTGATCTATTTCTGCATCATCGAGACCGGCTACATCTCGACGCTCGACTGGGACGGCACCAGCCCGACTCCCACGTCGGTCGGGGGTGCCAACTACACAGCGATCATGCAGGACCCCATCTTCTGGAAGGCCATCTGGAACACGGTGGTCTTCTTCATCGTGACGTTCACCGTGCAGACCGCCATCGGGTTCGTGTTCGCGGCGCTGCTGCACTCGAAGGTGCGGCTCGCCGCCGTCTACAAGGTGCTCGTCTTCACCCCGGTGGTCCTCGCGCCGGCGACGATGGCGCCGGTGTTCCGGCAGATGTTCGCCGCGGACGGCCAGCTGAACTGGGCTCTGGACCACATCGGTCTCGGCTTCCTGTCCCAGCCCTGGCTGGCCCAGTCGACCACCGCGATGCCGGTGATCATGTTCATCACGGTCTGGCAGTTCACCGGCCTCACGTTCGTCCTCTACTACGCCGCGATGGGGCAGGTCGATCCCGAGACGCTCGAAGCGGCGCGCACCGACGGGGCGAGCAACCTCCGCGTCCTGAGAAGCATCGTCTGGCCCGGCGTGCGGGGCACGACGGTGGCCCTGGCGATGCTGGGCGTGATCGGTGCGCTGAAGACCTTCGACGTCCCGTATCTGGTGACCATCGGCGGACCGAACTACAGCACCGAGTTCCTCGGGACCTACATCTACCGGATCAGCATCCCGTCGGCCCACGTCGGCTACGGAGCGGCCCTGTCGATCCTTCTGCTCATCCTGGCGTTGCTCGGCGCGATCATCGTCGCGACCCGCGCCAACCGTAAGGACGGTGAATCCGGTGTTTGAGGCGCGTCGGCTGTCGACCAGGCTGCTACTTCAGATCCTCGTGACCCTGATGATCATCCCCTACCTGTTCCCGCTGGTGGTCATGGTCCAGGGATCGTTCGCGGGTGAGGGACTCGGCAACTACCAGGCCGTCTTCGCCGTCGGCACCGTGGGGACGTTCTTCAGGAACAGCGTCATCATCTCCGTCTCGACGATTCTGATCGTCTACGTCCTCACCATGTTCGCCGCCTTCGGGTTCTCCAAGCTGCACATCCGCGGCAAGGAGGTCTACTTCTGGATGATCCTCGCCGCCCTCACCCTGCCCGAGGTCGTGCTGCTCACCCCGCTGTTCGCGACGACCCTCAGCCTGGGCGTGTACGACACGTACTGGGCGGTGGTGTTGCCGCTGGCCGCGCTGCAGATCCCCTTCACCGTCCTGCTGGCCCGCAAGTTCATCGACGGCGTCCCCGACTCGCTCTTCGACGCGGCGCGGGTCGACGGCGCCAACGTGTTCACGGCCTTCCGCTACATCGTCGTGCCGATGACACGGCCCATCGCGGCGGCGATCGTCGTCCTGACGCTGATCAGTTCCTGGAACGACTATCTGCTGCCGCTGGTGCTCATCCAGGACCCGGCCAAGCAGACGGTCACGCTGCTGCCGCAGTTCTTCGTCAGCCAGTTCAGCAACGACCAGACCAAGGTCCTGGCCAGCGCGGTCATCACCGCGATCCCCGAGATCGTGGCCTACCTGTGCCTGCAGCGCCTCTTCGAGAAGGGCCTGGCGGCCGGCGCGCTGAAGTAGCCCCACCCCCGAGACCACCCCATGATCCACCGCGCTTCCAGATTTGAGGAACAGAACACATGACGTCGAACAACACGGCCTTCCTCCGCACGGCAGGTCGCGAATTCGTCGACCAGACGGGCACCGTCGTACGCCTGCGAGGCGTCGCCGTGGGTGGTTGGCTGAACATGGAGAACTTCATCACCGGCTACTCCGGCAACGAGTCGCTGATGCGCGGCACGCTCCGCGAGGTCCTGGGCGAGGAGAAGTACGAGCTGTTCTTCGAACGGCTGCTGACCGCGTTCTTCGACGAGGACGACGCGAAACTGCTGGCCGGCATGGGCATGAACTGCGTGCGGTTCCCCGTCAACTACCGGCACTTCGAGGACGACTCCAAGCCGTTCGAGTTCAAGGAGGACGGCTTCCGCCACCTCGACCGGGCCGTCGAGGCGTGCGCGCGGCACGGGATCTACTCGGTCATCGACCTGCACGCGCTGCCGGGGTCGCAGAACCACCACTGGCACTCCGACAACCCGACCCACCGGCCGGCGTTCTTCGACCACCCTCACTTCCAGGACCGCGTGGTGGCGATCTGGGAGCGCATCGCCGAGCACTACAAGGACAACCCCTGGGTGGCGGGCTACAACCCGATCAACGAGCCCGCGGACGAGTCGCGCGAGGTCGTCGGCCCCTTCTACACCCGCCTGGTCGACGCGATCCGCGCGATCGACGACCGCCACATCCTGTTCCTCGACGGCAACACGTACTCCACCGAGTTCGACGTCTTCGACAAGGAGTGGGACAACACCGTCTACGTCTGCCACGACTACGCCGCCCCGGGCATGGGCAACGGCGGCGACTACCCCGGGGTCACCGACGGCAAGTACTACGACAGGGCGGCGCTGGAGGAGAAGTACCTCAAGCGCACCGAGTACAGCCGCCAGACCGGGACCCCGGTCTGGGTGGGCGAGTTCGCGCCGATCTACACCGGCGACGAGCGCAAGGACGCCATGCGCCGGCAGGTCCTTGCGGACCAGCTTGAGATCTACCGCCGCGAAGGGGCGAGCTGGTCGAGCTGGATGTACAAGGACCTCGGGCGGCAGGGGGTGGCCATGGTGCGGCCCGACTCCCCGTACCTGAAGCGCTTCGGCGACTTCGTGGCGAAGAAGAACCGCCTGGGCGCCGACAACTGGGGCAGCGACGGGAACGGGATCGTCGAGGTGACCAAGCCGTTCCAGGACATGATCGCGCATGAGTTCCCCGACTTCGATCCGTACCCGTGGGGCCGTTTCGACTGGGTCCGCACGCTCATCCTGAACCTCGCGGTCGCCCAGCCCCTGGCCTACGAGTACGCCAAGCTGTTTCAGGGGCTGGGCGAGGACGAGCTGATCGCCCTGGCCGACTCGTTCGCGCTCCGCAACTGCGATGTCCGGACGACCCTCGTCGAGCAGCTGCGCAACGGCTGAGGCCCCGGACCCGGCGCCCGGGTGCCGCCGGTCAGGGGAGGCGGGTGCCGGCGAGCAACTGTTCGCCGACGTCGAGCAGGCGTTGCCGCAACGGCATCGCCCGCTCGGCGAAGCCCCGCTGCTCGGCGGCGTACTCGGCCCGTCCCTCGGGCGTCTCGACCCGGATCGCCCGATGGCCGAGCGAGCTCAGGTCGTACGGGCTGGCCCGCATGTCCACCGCGCGGATGTCG
This sequence comes from Streptosporangium sp. NBC_01469, assembly GCF_036227305.1. Taxonomy (NCBI): domain Bacteria; kingdom Bacillati; phylum Actinomycetota; class Actinomycetes; order Streptosporangiales; family Streptosporangiaceae; genus Streptosporangium; species Streptosporangium sp. NBC_01469. The sequence continues at coordinate 1,486,263 of NZ_CP109465.1, forward strand.
CGGGCCAGCGTGAAGCAGTCGGCGACCAGCTCACCGCTGACCAGCGGTGACAGCTTGTACGCCCACTTGTAGAGGTCCATGTTGGCGTGCAGGCAGCCCGGCTGCTCCAGCTCCGGCTGCCGCTCCCGCGTCGGCTGCAGCGCGTTGAGCGGGCGCGCCTCGGGGGTGAAGAAGCGGAACGCGTCGAAGTGGCCGCACCGCACGCCGCGCTGCTCCACGACCTCCGCGATCTCCTCCCCACCGAGCCGCAGCGGCCAGGAGCCGTGCCGCACCTCGGCGGTCCGGTAGACCATCGCCCACTCGTGCAGGCCGAAGCAGCCGAAATACCCCGGCCGGGCCGCGGTGGCGGCGAGCAGCCGCGTGATCCACTCGATGGAGGACCCGCGCCTGTCCATCAGCGCGGCGGTGTCGAGCGTGGCCCCCTCGGGGGTGTCGAGGTAGTCGCGGCCGAAGTCACGCGCCCCCCGCAGGACGACCCCGGCGCCCGGATGCCACTTCCGCAGCCGCGCCGGCCGGTGCCCGTAGTAGGTGAACAGGAAGTCCTCGATGGGATGGGCCTCGCCCCGCGCCCTGCGCGCCAGGTGCGGCTCCGCCCACACCTCGATCCGCAGCCGGTGGGCCTCCGCCCGCGCCCGCCACTCCTCCGATTCCAGAACCTCCACCGCTGAATGGTACGCGTGAGCCGGTGGTGCCCGGCATGGCGGCCCGTGCGTCCGCGACGGCGAGTGCCGGTTGAGCGGCACATCGGTGAACGGAAAGTGAATTGTCAATACATTGCTAGTGCCCCGCTCCGTACTGTCGTCATTAATCACATAATTCAATTACAACCGCTATTTCATAGCGATACGGGGCAAGCTTTCGAGGAATCACATGAGGCGTTGGATCGGTGTCGGGCTGGCGCTGCTCCTCGGCGCCGCCGTGGTGGCGGCGATCGTGGTGGGCAACGGTGGCGGGGGCGCGGAGGCACGGGAACCCGCCCTGGTCCGCGGGGTGATCGGCTCTGAGAAGAAGCCGTTCTTCGACGATCCGAGGGTGCGGGCGGCCTTCGCCGGGCACGGCCTCCGGGTGGAGGTCGACACCGCAGGATCGCGCCAGATCGCGACCTCGGTGGATCTGGGGAAATACGGCTTCGCGTTCCCGTCCAGCGCTCCGGCGGCCGAGAAGATCAGGCGTGACCGGGGCGCCACCCGCACGTTCGCGCCGTTCTCCTCGCCCATGGCGATCGCCACTTTCACCCCGATCGTGGACGTACTCACCAAGGCGGGCGTCGTACGGGACTCCGGCCAGGGGTATCAGGTGCTCGATATCCAGAAATATCTGGATCTGGTGGCGAAAGGCACCCGGTGGGACAAGCTGCCGGGCAACACCGCCTACCCGGCGCGCAAGCGCGTGCTGCTCACCACCACCGACATCCGCACCTCCAACTCCGCGGCGATGTACCTCTCGATCGCCGGTTACGTGGCCAACGGCGACGACGTGGTCACCTCGGATGAGCAGGGTGCCAGGGTCGCCGGGACCGTCGCCCCCCTCTTCCTCGACCAGGGATACTCCGAGACCTCCACCGAGGCGCCGTTCGAGGACTACCTGTCCCTGGGGATGGGGAAGACGCCCATGGTCGTGATCTACGAGGCGCAGTACGCCTCGCGGCTGTTCGCCGGGGACGGCTCGATCCGTCCCGACATGCGGCTGCTCTATCCCGCGCCCACGGTCCTGAGCAAGCACACGCTCGTACCGCTGAGCGCGCGGGGCACCGAGGTCGGACGGCTCCTGCAGGAGGACCCGGAACTCGGGCGCCTCGCGGCCCTGTACGGCTTCCGTACCGCTCACGCCAAGGCGTTCGACGACCTCGTGGCGAAGGTGAGAGCCCCGTTGCCACCCGGCCTGATCGACGTGGTGGAGCCCCCCGACCACGAGCGGCTGGAGGGCATGATCTCCGCGGTCGAGACGCTCTACCGGTCCGGAGCGGTCCCCTCGTCCACCCCCTGACCTCACCTTCCCGGCTTCCCAGCGCTTCGAGGAGAGAACCACCGTGAGCGATCTCGTGCTCAGCCCGCCGGAACCCGTGGCCAAGGTGCCCGCGGAGAAGGCGGCCACCATGCTGCCGATCCCGGAGGGGCGGGACGCGGAACTGGCGGAGAAGGCAGGCGGCTTCGCCGAGGAACTGAGCGGCCTGGACCCGAGGTCGCCGGAGTTCACCCGGAAGGTGCACGACATCACCTCCATGGGCGACACGGAGATCCGGGCCTCCTCCCAGGTGGCGAACCGTATGTTGAAGCGTCCGGTGGCCGCGCTGGCGTCCGCCAGGGGCGAGGGCCGGGACGCGCAGGCGGCGGTGGCGGGGCAGCTGGTCGCGCTGCGCCGGACGATCGTCGACCTCGACCCCAAGCAGACGTCCGGCCCGGCCAGGAAGCTTCTGGGACTCATCCCGTTCGGGGATAAGTTGCGCGACTATTTCGCGAAATATCACTCGGCGCAGAAACACCTCGACGACATCATCCGCGCCCTCAAGTCCGGGCAGGACGAGCTGCGCAAGGACAACGCGGCCATCGAGGGCGAGAAGACCAACCTGTGGGAGTCGATGAAGCGCCTGCAGGAGTACGCCCTGCTCGCCGCCGCCCTCGACACCGCGGTGGAAGAGAAGATCATGTACGTCGAGGCGGCCGAGCCGGAGAAGGCCACCGCCCTGCGCTCGGACGCGCTGTTCGGCATCCGGCAGAAGCACCAGGACCTGCTGACCCAGCTCGCGGTGTCCGCCCAGGGGTATCTCGCGCTGGACCTGATCCGCAGGAACAACCTCGAACTGATCAAGGGCGTGGACCGGGCGACCACGACGACGATCGCGGCGCTGCGCACGGCCGTGACCGTGGCCCAGGCCCTCGCCAACCAGAAACTCGTGCTCGACCAGATCACGGCGCTGAACAGCACCACCTCCGACCTGATCGTGGCGACCAGCGAGATGCTGCGCACGCAGGCGGCCGACATCCAGACCCAGGCGGCGTCGACCACGGTCGGTATGGACGCGCTGCGCAAGGCGTTCGACAACATCTACGCCACCATGGACATGATCGACACGTTCAAGGCCAAGGCCGTGGAGAACATGGCGATCACCGTGGACAGCCTCACCGTCGAGCTGGACCACGCGCGCACGTACCTGGATCGCTCACAGCGGGGCGACGAACAGGGGCTCACCCGATGAACGAGCCGACACCCGGCGTAGGAGCGGACGCGCTTCAGGCCGGACGGGCGGGTGCGCGTCCGGTGAGGCGGGCGCTCGTCGTGCTGGCCCTGCTGGTGGCGTCGGCCGCGTGCGGCGGGGCCGACACGCCCGCCGGTTCCGCGAACGGCCCCGCGAACGGCCCCGACGTGCTCCGCGTCCTCGCGGGAAGCGAGGTCGGCGACCTGGAACCACTGCTCAGACGGGCTCAGGACGCCGTCGGCGTGCGGGTCACGCTGTCGTACGCGGGAACGCTCGACGGGGCCGACCAGGTGGCGAGCGGCGGCGCGGACGGGCGGTACGACGCGACGTGGTTCTCCTCCAACCGCTACCTGTCGCTGATCGACGGGGCGGCCGCGCGGCTCTCGACCCAGACCAAGGTCATGGTCTCGCCCGTGCTGCTCGGGCTGAAGGCGTCCAAGGCCCGCGAGCTCGGCTGGGACGGCAAGGCCGTGACCTGGAACGACATCGCCTCGGCCGCGAGCGCCGGGAAGTTCACCTTCGGCATGACCAGCCCCGCGGCGTCCAACTCCGGATTCTCGGCGCTGGTCGGCGTGACGGCGGCGCTCTCCGACGCCGGTGAGGCCCTGGAGGAGGCCCAGATCGCCTCGGCGACCCCCAGGCTGAAGGAGTTCTTCTCGGCGCAGACGCTCACCTCCGGCTCCTCCGGCTGGCTCGCGGACGCGTACGTCAAGGAGGGCGCGGTGGACGGGCTCGTGAACTACGAGTCGGTGCTGCTCGGCCTCAACGCCTCCGGCAGGCTCGCCGAGCCGCTCACGCTGGTCTACCCGGGCGACGGGGTGGTGACGGCCGACTACCCGCTCACGCTGCTGAGCTCCGCGCCCCCGGAGAAGAAGGAGCTGTACGGGAAACTCGCCGCCTGGCTGCGCACGCCGGAGATCCAGCGGGAGATCATGACCACCACCCACCGCAGGCCCATCGTCCCCCAGGTCCGTCCCGACCCGCGTTTCGGGACCGCGTCGCTGGTGGAACTGCCCTTCCCCAACCGGCGCGGCGCGGCCGACAAGCTGATCGGCGTCTACCTCAACCAGGTGCGCAGGCCGTCGCGGACCCTGTTCGTGCTGGACACCTCCGGTTCGATGGGGGGAGGACGGATCGACGCGCTCAAGCAGGCGCTGACCGCCCTGTCCGGCGCCGACACCTCCGTCAGCGGATCGTTCTCGCGCTTCCGCGACCGCGAGACGGTCACGATGATCCCGTTCAACACGGGCCCCGGCACCCCGGAGACCTTCACGCTGCCCGACCGTGATCCCGAACCGGTGCTCCAGCGGATCCGCTCGTACAGCGAGGGGCTGCGGGTCGACGGCGGGACCGCGATCTTCGACAGCCTGCGGGCCGCCTACGAGCAGGCGGGGGCGTCGGCGTCGGAGGACTTCACCTCGATCGTGCTGATGACGGACGGCGAGAACACCGACGGCAGCTCGTACGACGACTTCGCCGGCTACTACGCGTCGCTCCCCGTGAAGTTCAGGACGTTCGTCGTGCTCTTCGGCGACAGCGACGTCGACGAGATGAGGCGGATCGCCGAGCTCACCGGCGGGGCGACCTTCGACGCCAGGAAGGGGTCGCTGGCCACGGCCTTCAAGGAGATCCGTGGCTACCAGTAGCCCGGCGGGGCGGATCCTCGCCTACGCCGGGTCGACCAGGAACATCGCCGGGTGCGCCCTGGCCCTCGCCGGGGTGGTCCTGGTCTTCCTCGACCTCGCCGGGACGTACTGGCCCGTCGTGGTCGCCGGGCTGTACGGCGTCGGGGCGCTGCTCGCCCCGGCGGACCGGGTGCGGCTCACGATCTCGCACGCGGAGGTGGAGTCACGGCAGCTGGGAGCCGACCTGGACGCCCTGCTGGCCGAGGTCGGCGGGAACCGGTTCCCCGACGACGTGGTGACAAGGGTCGGCGCGCTCGCCGAGGTGCTGCGCGACATCCTCCGGCGGGCGGACACGCTCACCTCCTCACCCGACCACCTGCACATCGTGTCGCAGACGATCAGGGACTACCTGCCGTCCAGCCTGGAGGCGTACGCGAACCTGCCCCGCTCCTACGCGCTCACCCGGCGCGGCGAGCGGGAGCGCAGCGCGCACGAGGAACTGCTCGCCCAGCTCGACCTGCTGGACACCCAGCTGCGCAAGGTGGCCGAGTCGGTCTACCGGGGCGACGAGCAGGCCCTGCGCGACCAGGGCAGGTTCCTGCGGGACCGGTTCGGCGGCTCCGGCCTGGACCTCTGACCGCCCGACGAGGCCCTTCGGCGGCGTGAGAGGTTCCGGCATGTGACCGGGAGCTCTCCGGGACGCCCGCGCCTCACCGCCCGCGACAATCCGATTACCGTCACCGTCCTTTTCTCATCTCCTGTCAGTTCAAGCTCAACGGCATCGGCGGACGAATCATTCTCGTGGAATATGACTCCGGGGAATATTGACGAATTCATCGCCGGAGTACACCGTCGTGAAAACCGGAGAGGTGGCGGCCCGCCGGGAGGCGAGGGACGGCCGCCGCGCCGGACGCGGGTTCGCCAACCACACGGAGAACCATGTCATGACGGTGTACATGCCGATCCTGAGAGGGCGGGCCGGTGAGTTCCTGGCCCTGGGAAAGGTCGCCGCGGAGCTCCGGCCCTCCGTGCGACCGCTGATCGAAGTGATGCCGCTGGAGTCGGACACCGGCGACGGGAAGCGGTCGGTAATCGAGAGTGTGGCCGCTTTCGAGAAACGCGTGGAGGAGCATCTGCCCACCGATCGCGTTTTCGCGGTGGACTGCCGCCGCGTGCTCGGCAAGTACAAAAGCCCGGACGACCCCGGTGTCATGTCAATGGTGTCCAACGCCGTGGGGAAGCTCGGCTATCGCATGATCCCGGTGGTACGGCCGGAGGACGACGAGTGCGCGTTCCGGAGCGCGGGGTACGCCGCCGCGCAGCATCGGAAGGGTGTCTGCCTGCGCGTGCCCTGGTCCGGGCCGCGCACCTCCGCGGACGACGCCCGGCTGTCGCGCCGGATACGCGACCAGTTGGGCCTGCGGTTCAGGGACATCGATCTCGTGCTCGACCTGTGGGCGGTCGACTCCGACGCCCTGCTGGAGGGCCACAAGGCCGCCGCCTGGCAGGCGCTCACCTGGGCGAAAGGAATACCGGTACGTTCGGTCACCCTGGCCGCCGGCGCGTTCCCCAAGTCCCTCGCCGACGTCCCCTTCGACACCCCGATGGCCATCCCCCGGCGGGACGCCGTCCTGTGGACGGACGTCGCGGGCTCGTACACCGCGACCGAACTGTCCTACGCGGACTACGGCGTGTCCAGCCCGCGGGTGTCACAGGGGCGAAACCCGCACCCGAACCTGCGGTACGCGGTCGACGGCCAGTGGTACGCCTACCGATGCGAGCGGCGCGAGGGCCCCGGTGCCCTCGCGGGTTTCGACAACCTGTGCAAGGCGGTGGTCGCGGATCTCTGGCCGCCCCGGGGAGCGGCGTTCTCGTGGGGCGACGAGCAGATCGAGCGCTTCGCCAACGGACAGCCGTTGTTGCCGAGGAGACCGGAGTCGTGGCACGCCTGCAGCCTGTCGCACCACTTCGCCACGGTGCTCGAACGGCTGACCCACCTCAGACGGCCGTGACCCCCGAAGGCCAGGCCCGGCAGGCGGGGTCGGCGGAGGCAGCCGGGAGTCAGCGGGGGACGACCTGGTCGGCGCGGGCGTCGCCGTCGTGTACGTCGTCGCGTGCGTTGTCGGGGATGTTCTCGCGGGCGCTGACAGGGCCGTCCCCACGGGCTTCCTCGCGGGCGCCGACAGGAACCTCCTCGCGGGCTTCCTCGCGGGCGCCGACAGGAACCTCCTCTCGGACGTCGACGGAAACGTCTTCGCGGGTGTCGTCCGGAATGTCCTCGTGGGCGTCGGCACGGGCGAGGATGCTCTCCATCCATGCCACCGCGGTGGCGGCCACCTGCGTGAGCTGGGAGTACAGGCGCCCGTCGAGTTCCTCGCGGCCGGTGCGGAACCTGTCGCGGCCGAACTCCCGGCCGATCCCGCCGACCTGTTCGACCAGACCGGCCAGCTTCGCCACCTCGACCAGGTGGGGACTCGACGGGTCCAGCGCGTCGCCTTCGGCCCGCTGCCTCCGGCGTTCCCGCTCGACCTCGGCCATCGCACCCTCCAGACGTAGCCGGTGCGTGTGGTCGGTGACCGCCTCGACGATGAACTCGGCGACCTCCCTGGGCCGCTCGGCGTCGAGAACCTCCGCGTAGAGGGTGTAGTCGTCGCCGTCGCCACCGGCGATCGCCCAGATGCCGGTCTCCTCTTTCTCGTGGTTGGTCTCGCCGGGGACGACCCGCCACGTGGTGAGATCGACGGACCCTAACTGCTCGCACCTGGGAACCACGATGTCCTCCTGCTCATGTTCGCGAACGGGGCGGTTGTGCCTGAAGGGGGTTTCCCATCGTGCCGGGCTTGATGATCGGTCAGGCCGGAACCGCCGGATTCGTCTGCGTCGCCCGGATCGCAGGGGTCACGCGGGCGAATCCAGCTGTTGTTCCGGAACGCACACCGTTTGTTCTCCACACCTGAGAATCGACGCGTTCTCCACGCTCACAAAGATCAATACGTTCTCCGTGCTTGAGAATCGACGCGTTTCCACGCCCGAGGACCGGCCGTCGACACCGCCTCGCCCGGCCCCGCCTCGGTGTCCGGCCCCCCCGCTAACCGAGGCGTACGGTGACCGTGTTCGAGGCGCCGCCCCGGCCCGCAAGGCGTCCGAAGGTGAGCGTGAGTCTCACGCCGGTCGTGGCGCTCGCCAGGAGAGGGTGTCCGTGGACCACCTCGGTCACCGGCCGGCTCCAGGTCACGGTCAGCTCGCTCAGGTCGCGCCGGGGGTCCGACACGGTCAGCGTGGCCGTACCGTCGCCGCGCTCCCTGACGAGGACCGCGCACGGGGCGGAGGCGGCGAGGTCATCGACGGTTCCGTCGTTCCAGAAGGTGACGGCGGTGATCCCGAGTGACGGGACCCGGACACCTTGCTGCCGGGCGGTGTTGACGAGCACGCGCGCCCAGCCGGGGTCGGCGGCGCGGGCCCGGGTCTCCGCCAGGCTCGCGCCCGGCAGGAGGAGATAGACGTAACCGGCCGAGACGGGGTCGACACCGTGGTCGAACCAGAGGGTCACGTAGCTCCGGGTCACCTGGTCCGGGCCGCCGGTGCGTACCTCGCCCAACGTCGGGTTCGGGCCACCGGCGCCTTCCTTGCCCGCTGCCGGGGCCGGACCGCCGGTGCGTACCTCACCCAGCGCTGGGGCCGGGCTGCCGGTGCGTACCTCACCCAGTGCCAGGTCTGGGCCGCCGGTGCGTTCCTCGCGCAGGGTGCGCAGGCGGGTGCCGCAGGGCAGGACGTAGCCGCCGTGCCCCTCCAGGTGCGCCCAGCCCTTCCCCTCGTCCACGGTGAGGAGCGCATCGGTCCTGCGGTTGTCCACGACGGTCTCGACGGGCACGCCGTCCTCGCCGGTGATCCCGGCACCGAGGCAGACCACCGCGTCGTCGAGGAAGAACCACGACTTGAAGGCCTCCAGGGTGCTCTCGAAGCCGTTCAGGTGCTGGCCGACCGTCGCGTGAACGCCGTCGGTGGCGCCGCCCACCCAGCGGCCCGGCGGGCAGGTGTCCCCCCACGCCTCGCCGGCGCCGTCGGCCAGCCGCCGGGTGGAGACGGTCGTGCCCGGCAGGCGGTAGGGGTCGACGGTGGTCCAGAAGGAGTCGGAATACTGGTCGCCGTGGCCGTCGGCCCACCAGTAGAGCATCCCCGAACCGGTGTGCCAGCCTCGGAGGTTCTCGCCGTTGCCGTGCTCGTAGTGGCCGATGCGGTGGGAGGCCATGCTGAGGCCCGCGCACCAGCCCGGCCCGCGGTGCGCGGCGCGGGCGCTCATCGCCAGGAGCCGGTGCCCCGCAGGCTCGTCGGCCGCGGGGACGGCGTCGTCGTCCAGGACCGCGGCGAGGCGCGCGTGGAACCCCAGGTCGTCTTTCTCGGCCGCTTCGAGCATGGGCCTGTGGGTGTTCCGCAGCGCCCACCCCTTGACCATGCCCTGCCAGCGGGACCGCTCGGCGGCGGAGGCCGTCTCCCCCAGCAGCAGGATCGCGGAGGCGATCGCGCGCCCCCTCTCGTGGTCACCGTACGGCTGCCTGCCGATCGCCCGGCCGCTGACCAGGTCCATGCAGAAGCCGTCGTGGACGAACGGCGCGAACGTCCTCTCGACGCTGTCGAAGACGACCTGCCGGTTCGGGTCGGTGATCTCCCAGGGCGAGCCGCGCAACACCGCGAACAGCGTCGCGAGACCGGACAGCAGCGACGCTCCGTACGTCCCCTGGTAGGGGACGGTCGTGTGCTGGACGAAGGAGCCGTCCCGGTAGAACCCGTCGCCCTCGGAGACGTAGGGGAAGACCGGGGAGAGCGCGGAGACGGCCAGCGCGGCCTTCGCCGGGTCGGAGCCGAGGACGGCGCGCAGCAACGTCACCACGCACAGGTCCACCCGGTTGGCCCCGGTGCTGGTCCCGCTGTAGTCGTCCAGACGGCACTCGGGCAGGAAGTGGTCCACCGCCTCCCGCAGCGCCGCGCTCTGCCGGTCCGTCAGGTGCGGGCCGATCAGCAGGGCCGCGTCGAGGAGGTTTTTGGGGGTGCCGATCCGCCAGTACCACCAGTTGCCGACCTCGTCGGCGCCCGCGGCGTACACCCGCCGCCGGTAGTGGTCGAGGCCGTCCGCTACGGCCGCGGCCAGGTTCGCGTCGCCGGTCAGGCCGGTCCCCGGCAGGGCGTACGCGCGGGCCATGGTCCGCAGCCGGGCCGGGGTGGCGCCGAGCGAGGGGAACGCCAAGTCTGGCCAGAGCGACGCGTCGGCCGGCGCCATGGCGTCCCGGTATCCGGCCGCCCTCGCCCCCAGCCTCGCCAGCCGGGTCCGGTACGGCTCTGCCGTCGCGTCGAACCCCGACCCCGCCGTCACGTCCCGCCACCAGTGGCGCAGCGGGACGAAGGGGTCGATCGACGCGCGCGGCGTGGTCTCCGTGTCCGCGGCGTACGCCGGGATCAGCGCTCCGGCCGTGGTGACACCGCCGAGCCGGAGAAACGATCTCCGGGAATGTCCGTTCACACCTAGATTGTCAGGCGGAAATCACCCGCGCCGCGGATACCACGCCGTACCGCCCTCCACCCGGCCGGTCCTTCGGTGGACGTCACCCGGCTCCCGGCGGCCTCCCCGGCCGGGCGCGTGCCCCGGGCCGCGGGAGCCGTCCTCGGAGATCAGAGGTCCACGTCACGGGAGGCGACCACGCGGACCCCCTCGGGTTCGCGGCCCGCCGGGGTGACCACGACCCGCCTTCCCCGCTCCTCGTAGCCGTGCTCGGTGAGCCACAGCAGGGTGTACGGGTCGAGTTGGCCGAAGTCGACCGGGGAGGCGGGCGAGAAGATGTCGTCGCCGGACGAGACGCCGCCGGTGTCGCCTTCGACGATCGACAGGGTGTACGCGGTCATGGCAGCCCCCCGAGCTGTGGTTGTCCTCGGGGAGTCCCATACCCGGTCGTGGAGGGTTCCGCCCCGGACGCGGGCACGGTCCGCTGCCTTCCGTGCGGCCGGTCACCTGTAACACGTGTCACACAGAGATGCCGACAAAATGCCTTAAGCGTATGTAAAGGTATATAACGGACAAATCTTTCCCCTCCGAGGAGCCCCCGGGGCGCGTGCGGCCGATCGCGAAGAGCGGTCCGGGCGGACCCGCGTCCCTCCCCGGTGCCGTCCGAACGCCCCCGACCACCTCTCCGACACGCTCGCCGGCCGACCGGGAAGTCATGCGATGAGCCAGGAAAACACCAGCCCGCACACCGATTTCGAGATCGACCTCACCCTTGAGGAGACTCGCCGCCGCGCCGCGGTCATGGCGGCGCTGGAGCCCGGCTGGGACCCGGTGGCGGCGATGCGGGCCGAGGAGGAGGCGTACGGCCTCCTCTACTCCGATCTCGACGAGCGGCAGCGGGAGACCTACGACATGCTCGTGGCCGCCGGCGTACTCCCCCGGAGGGAGCACGGTCGTGCTGCCACTTGACCCGTACGCCGACCTCGGGCGCAGGGCGTGGGTGCCCTGCCCCGCCTGCCAGGACCACCTCGACTGCGGCGACTGTCTCGGCGGGCGCAACTGCGGGGAGCACTGGCGCTATCTCCTCGGCAACACCGGGAGCCTGCTGCACCTGCAGTGCCCGGGGTGCACCCACCTATGGAACCACGAGACGGGCTTCGGCGCGGGTGGCGGCGCCCTCCGCCGCTGACCCCCGGCGCCCCTCGCCGCTGACCCCCGGTGCCCCTCGCCGCTGACCCCCGGTGCCCCTCGCCGCTGACCCCCGGCCCCCGAAGGTGTCAGCCGGACGAGACCGGGGCGGGGATCGTCTCGGTCGCGAGCGTCACGCGCCGGCCGGGGCGACCGGAGCGAGCGAGGCGAGCGAGGCGAGCGAGGCGTCCGGCGAGGTGGCGCGGCGCCGCCCGGAGGGGCCTCCCGGCCGGCCGATCGCGCGCCCGCGCGCCCCGTCCGGCGGGCGCCCGGGGGCGGAGGGCCGCCGTCCGCGCGACCCCGGAAAAGCGGGGGTTCCAATTAGCCGAACGCGGGCCGGGAGCCGAACGGCCAAACAGAGGAAACGCATACATATCAAGTTGCTATGACGGCTTGCGCCAATCCGGAGTGGGAAACGGTTGCGCGATCGTCCGTACGCGGACGAGAGCGCCGACTCCCGCCGGAAAGCCCAACGGGAGACGAACGACCGGCCTGCGCCAGGGAAATGGCAGTTCAACAAGAAACGTGAAGGATCATCCGAAACCTCGGGATGGCCGGATATCTCTAGAGAACCAGTGGCACGGTCCACCCGCAGGAGGGCAGCAGGTGGGGGCGTTGCCCGTTTCGGACGGCCCATATATCCACTTAGGTGTTATTTATAACCCAATAACCATAAGTGGCAATTACTGGGCCCTTTACCTTCCAAATAGATCACGGTCAGTCTAATATTTGGACCTATGTCATGGCGTGCATCAGATTTCCCAGATGGACAGGCTGGGTCCTCTGGCCGTGGCAGTGGTTCCTCTAGGCACGATTCCGAACACGCATCCGACTGGCATCCCGAACGCCTCCTGTCATTCGATTGGCGGAAGGTTATTCTGTTCACGGTGGTTTTAGCGATCATCGCCGTGGCCGCGTTCTGGCTCGCGACCAGAGCGCCCTCCGGTTCGTCCCTGGCGGCGAACCCCACTCCCGACCCCTCGGACACCGGCTGGGAGAAGGCCGCCTCCTCGCCCTCACCGACACCGACGCCAACCTCCTCCCGTTCCACCCCCACATCGACCCCGAAGCCCACCCGAAGCGGCACGGGCAGGTCCCCCCGCCCCGAGACCACTCCCACGGAGAGGCCGCGGGCCGAGACCAGGACCACCCCGCCACCCGCCGACCCGCCGGCCGGGTCCCGCTCGCCCCAGCTCACCGCCAAGGAGGCGTACGGCATCCACGGCCGCTACCAGCGGGGGCTGTCGGTGGCCCAGGCCAGGAAGGACGAGGCGGCCATGGCGAAGCTGGAGCACGGGCTCGCGCTGGAGATGACGCGGGCGGGCTTCAAGACCGCCGAGATGCAGGGGACCTCACTGGCGACGGGGATATGGCCCAACCCCCAGGTGTGGATCCCGCGCCACGTGGAGGGCACCGCCGACTGGTTCGTGGCGGTCTCGTACGAGCCCGGCGTCGCCCGGATCGTCGACGTGATGAGCTCGGCCCCCGGCGGCTGGCGGCTCGTCGCCTCGGCCGCCGACACGCGCGCCACCCCGGCGCGGTTCCCCAAGATAGCCACCGACGGCGAGGGGTACGCGACGAGCCTCCCGGAGAGCGCCACCGGGCTGAGCGCGACCCCTCGGCAGATCGCCCGCGCGCACCTGGCGAGCCTGGAGAACGCCGAGATCGACGCGCGGTTCGACGAGGGGCCGTGGACCAGCGAGGCCGCGCTGTTCTGGCAGCAGGAGCGCGCCCGGCTGGACCAGGCCGACTGGAGGCTCACGCTGTCGTACCGGCTTGAGGGACCGGTACGCGCGCTCAGGACCAGTGACGGGGGCGCCCTGGTCTGGTACGGAGCCCGATCCACCGAGCTCCGCGAGGCGGTGCGGGAAGGGGCGAAGGTCAAGCTGAAGGGCTCGGCCGCCGTCCGTACCCGCAACAAGTCCTTCGCCCGCTCGGTGAACGCCACATACGGACGCATGTATGTGACACACATCCCCCCCGCCGGCTCGAACGAGCCCGCTCGCGTGCTGGGCGAGTGGAGCGACGTCCTGGAGAGCCACGGCGACTGACGTTTTCACCGGAAGAAAAGGACCATTCAATGACACCCTCACGTAAGCCATCGCGCGCGACGGTGATCACTGCGAGTGTCGCGATCGGCGTCTTCGGCGCCGGCGCCGGGCTGGGAACCGTCATCGCCATCCGCCCCGACCCCGGCGAGGGGCAGGTGATGCGGCTGGCTGCGGGAACGTACCTCCTCGACGACCAGGCGGGAGCCTGGACGTCGAGCGGGGCACCCGGCGGTGACCAGCCGCTCCCCCTCTCCGGCGCCGACGCGGGCAGCACGATCGCGGACGGCGCCAAACCGGCCGCCGCCGCCGGGGACCAGCGGGTCTGCCTGACCACCACCACCGACGGGCACGCGATCGGGGGCGCCGGGGAGGGCTGCGTCGCCCTTCCCGTCCTGGGCGTGGCCGCCGCGGCGGGCGCGCTGGTCCAGCGGCCGGGAAACCCCAAGAGCACGCCGACCCCGCCGTCGGCTCCCAAGACGAACGCGCCGACGAAACCCGCGACGACCAAGAAGGCCGACCCGCCCGCCCAGCCCGCCCCGCCCGCTCCGGCGCCGGTTCAGCCCGCCCCCAACCCCGGGCCGGCGCAGCCCCCGCCGGTGAACAACCAGCCCGTCAACCCCCCGGCCCCGCCGCCTCCGACCCCGACGAAGAAGATCAGCGGCAACGTCTCGGAGAGCGAGAACGAGAGCGGCAGCGTCATCGAGCGCCCCGCGGAGAAGAAGATCGAGGTTGTCGCGCCGCCCAAGCCGGCCCCCGAGGCCGGCGGGACGAGGTCCTCGGGCCCCTCGCGGCCGTCGCAGCCGTCGCAGCCCCAGCCCAGCGGGGGGAACGGACGCTCGCAGCCCCCGGCGACCAACGGCGACAGGCAGCCGCAGCCCCAGCCCACGGGCGGAAACGGGCAGCAGCCTCCCGACGGGAACAGGGACAGGAACGGGCAGCAGCCCTCTGAGGGAAACAGAGACAGGAACCGGCAGCAGCCCCCCGAGGGAAACAGAGACAGGAACCGGCAGCCCCAGCCCACCGGTGGTCTCAAGCCCCCGCAGACCCAGCCCACCGGAGGCAACGGGCAGCAGCAGCCCCGGCCCACCGGTGACGTCCGGCCCCCGCAGCCCGGGGACAACGCGAGGAACCCCCGGCCGACGGGCACCCTGAGGCCGGCGGTCCGGTCGGGCACCGGGCGGCCGATCGTGCCCTCGGGCGAGATCATCCTCCCCACCGCGCCTCCCGAGACCAGGCCGACCGGCGACCCGGGCACCCCCTCGACGGCGCCGACCGCGCGAAACGGCAACCCGGGGCCGGTCCAGCCGCCCGGTGGCCACAAGCGCACGCAGGCGCCGAGCCCGTCGCGGAGCCTTCCCTCGGCCGGGCCGTCCCGGCCCGTACAGCCGCGGCCTTCCGTCGGCCCCGGTGAGAACACGTCGCAGGGCCCCGACGGGACCGTGCTCATGCCGGCCACCCCGCAGCTTCCCGGCGGTGGCCCGGACGGCGGTGTCTCGCTGCCGGTCTTCGAGAACCCCGAGCTCCTGCGACGCGCCTACGAGGCCCTCGGGCTGGACAGGGGCATGCGCTACACCGACGAGAACGGCGTGTGGGACCTCAACATCGCCCCGCCGGGCACCCCACCGTGCCGTAACTACACCACCGAGGAGATCCAGGCGCTCAGCGCGACCAGTGGGCCGAGCCCGTCCCAGGGCGGCCAGGCGACGATCCCCCGTGACTCGTGCCTGTGGCCCGCCTTCATCCGCTGGCTCTACGCGGAGCCCGCAGCCGGTCAGATCAGCAACTGGACCAAGTTCACCGGCCTGCCCCAGCGGAACCTGGAGCTCGTGGTGACCGATCCCCCGCCCGTCCCGCTTCCCAGCCCGATCCCCAGCGAGAGCACCCTCCCGCAGCCCGACCAGGTACAACCGGACCAGGGACAGCCCGACCAGCGACAGGGCGTCCCCGGCCAGGAGGAGCCCTGGCAGCCGGACACGGGCGGGCTGAACCCCGCCCAGCAGCCGGTCCCCGAGGACGCGGTGGCCCCCAGAGACCCCGGAGGCAGCGGAGACGACGTCCCCGAGCAGTGGCCGGGCGAGAACACCGCTCCCTTCCAGTCCGACCAGGGCCGGACCGACCAGGGCCAGGTCGAGCCGGACCCGGTCGAGTACGACGGCCGATGAGCACACCCACCGGAACCGGGCGGCTCACGCCCGGCCCCGGCCAGGGGGCGGCCTGGGTGCGCGAGCATGGCGCGCACCTGATGGACTACGCCGCCTCCCACCTCGAACCCGGCCGGGCGCACGCGGCGGTCGTCTCCGCGCTGGTGGCCGGCCGGGCCGAGGCCGCTCCCGGAGGCGTCACGGCCCGGGGACGACTGCTGGCCGCACTGCGACGTGACTGCCGCACCTCTCCGGGGTACCGGGAGCGGTACGTGCCGGGTTCCGGACCCGGCATGCCCGAGGCCTCGCTGATCGAGCGGGTGTGGACGATCGTCGACCCCCTGGGCACGGAGACGCTCAGGTTGACGTACCGCCACGCGCTCGGCATGGAGGATCTCTCCCACGTGCTGGCGATGCCCGTCGACGAGGTCGCCAGGCTCGCCACCCGCACCCAGGATCTGATCGAGACGCTGGTGAGCGGGCTGGACGCGCTCGCCCACGGGCGGCGTACCTGCCCGGACCTCGCCCCGCTGGTGGAGACCGTCTTTCCCGGCGTCTTCCCCGACGGCCTGGCCGGCGGGCGGGCGGCGTCCGCTCCGGCCGACCCGGGGGGCGCCCAGGCGAGCCTGCTCTCTCACATGATCAGGTGTTCCGTGTGCACGCGGCCGATCAACATCCGCTACACGGTGCCGCAGATGATCTCCCATCCCCCGGTCGCGCCGCTCTCCGCCGAGGAGCGGCAGCGGCTCACGGATTCGCTGCCTCCCGAGGTCGCCCGCGAGGCGGCCGCGGGGGTGGCCCCCGAGGTGATCCCGCCCGCACGCCCGGCCCGTGGCGGGTCTCCCGTCCTGTCCGCCCCTCCGGGAGGGGGGCGGTCCCCGGTCCTTCCCGCGCCCCCGCCCGGGGGCCGGACCGCCGCCCCACCCGGGCACCGGTCCCCCACACCACCCGCCACCCCGGCACCGCCGGCCGTGGCGCTGCCCGCGCCCAGGGTCGGCACGCCTCCCTACCCGCCGGTGGCGTCGAAGCCTCCCGCGAAGCCACCGGCCGCGACGCCGTCGAGTACGGCGTCGGGTGCGGTGGCACCGGGGGACGGGCCCGCGGCGCCCGCCAACCCCTCGGGCCTGCCCCCGCTGCCCGCCCTGCCGCCCCGCAGGACCCGGCCGTCCCGGCCGCCGTCCGCGCCACCCGTACCCGGACACGACACCCCGCTCTACGACGCCCTGCTCACCCAGGCGTGGGCGCGCGAGGTGCTCGCCCAGAGTGAGGAGCTCACCGGCACCATCCCCAGGCAGGAGCCGCCCGCTCCCAAACCGGTCGCCAGGGCCGAGCCCGTCGTCATCGCCGGGCAGGCGTCCGTCGAGATGCGTGACACCGGGGTACGCGAGGCCGGGGTACGCGAGGCCGAGGTGCATGACGACGCCCAGGTTCCCGCGCTGCGCTTCCACACCGAACCCGACGACCGCCCCGACGAGGAGCGGATCGAGATGGGGATCCGCGTGCTGGAGGCGCTCAGCTGGGCGGGCGCCCGGATCAGGAACACCACGATCAAGATCGTCATCATCGTCGTGGCGGGCGCGGCGGGCACCCTGACCGGCATGAACCTCCTCGGCCCGGCGATCGAGCCCGAAGAGCCCGCGAGGTCGCTGCAGGCGTCCACCAGCCAGGCCACCCGGTCCCCGCCCTCCGCCGCCGCCGGCGCGCCGGCGCGGCAGGACGGGCTCGCCTCCCGCCTGCGGGTCCCGCCCGTGGTGACGCTGGACGAGTTCGGCCTGGGAAGCATGGTCCTCACCATCTCGGGAGAGCCGTTGAAATGGCGGATATCGGCTCCCGGCCTGGCCGTGACCCCTTCCAGCGGCACGCTGCGGGAAGGGGTCACCCAGGTGATCAACCTGCGTGCCCACCGGGTCCGCAACTGGTGCGGCGCACCCGCCTCGGTCACCGCCCCGATGACCGTTCACGGCCTCGACGACTCGATCAGTACGACGGTGCGCTGGCGGACCTGCTGACGATCCATCCCCCCAAGATCGCTTTTCGAGAAAGGACCAAGGCAGTGACGGATACCTCTCCCCACATCCACGCATCACCGCCCACTCCGCCGACCCCACCCGAGCAGTTCCACGAAACGGTCCCGCTCACCGCGGAACACCTGCTCACCAACCGCCGCCCGGAACCCGCCGGGGGGTGGCGCCGTCTCGTCTGGCAGCTCTCCGGCAAGCGCATCATCCCCGCGGAGTCGGCGGCGGAGCTGGAACGGCGCACGCTGATGGCGCAGGCCCAGACCCCCGTCGCGAGCGGGCACCACCGGATCGCGGTCATGAGCCTCAAGGGCGGGGTCGGCAAGACCACGACGACCGTCGCCCTCGGCAACACGCTGGCCTCCCTGCGCGGCGACCGGGTGATCGCGATCGACGCCAACCCCGACCGCGGGACCCTCGGCATCAAGGTCAAGTCCGAGACGGCCGCGACCATCCGCACCATGCTGGCCGAGGCCCCCCACATCCTGCGCTACGCCGACGCGCGCGCCTTCACCTCCCAGTCACCCGCCCGGCTGGAGGTCCTCGCCTCCGACACCGACCCGGCGGTGAGCGAGGCGTTCAACGCCGAGGACTACCGCACGGTCGCCGGGCTCATCGAGCGCTACTACTCCATCTGCATCACCGACTGCGGGACCGGCCTGCTCCACGGGGCCATGGGCGCGACGCTGGAGCTGGCCGACCAGATCGTGCTGGTCAGCCTGGTCGCGGTGGACGGGGCGAGTTCGGCCGCCGCGACGCTGGACTGGCTGACCGCCCACGGTCACGCCGACCTCGTCAAGAACGCCATCGTCGTGCTGAACGCCGTGGAACCCAAGTCCGACGTGGACCTGGACCTGCTGGAGCGCCACTTCACCTCCCGCTGCCGCGCGGTGATCCGCATCCCCTACGACCCGCACCTCAAGGAGGGCGCCGAGGTGGACCTGGTCCGTCTCCGGCCCACCACCCGGGGCGCGTACCTCCGCCTGGCCGCGGCGGCCGGGCAGACCTTCGGGCAGCGCCCCGACCGGGGTCACTAGTGCGGCCGGTCGCCGACGATCCCACGCTGAACTGGGATCTGGGCCCGCCGCCGAGCGCCCGGCGGCGGATGCTCATCGTGGTCGTCTCGATCGTGGGGACGATCCTGCTGGCGGCCGGCGCATGGCAGCTCCTTCGACCCGACCCCACCCCCGTGAACGCCTCCGCGCCGAAGGCCGTCGGGGACACCGTGCTGCTCGCCCCGCCCTCCGCCTACGAGGGCGCGGCCGGCTACCCCGTCGGGTTCCCCCGCACCGAGCTGGGCGCGGTCTCCGCCGCCGCCGCGGCGCTGGAGGCGGCGTGGACCCTGGACGCCGAACAGGCCGAGCAGGCGGCGGTGCTGTACGCGCGGCCCGAGGAGCACGACGCGGCGCGGGCCGGTGCCCGCGAGGCCGTCGCGGGATGGCGGGAGATCCTCGGCCTTCCCCAGGACGGGGCGCTCCCCGACGGCGCCGCCATGCGGACGCGCACGATCGGCGTCCAGTGGAAGCCCCGCGCCCAGGATCAGGTGCAGGTCTCGGTCCTGGTCCAGGTGACCGCGACCAAGGGCGTCGGCGACACCGATCCAACCTATTCGAGCCCATACGCCATGAGCCTGCTCATGGTCTGGCAGCCCGGCATGCGCGGTGCGAACCAGGGGGACTGGGTCAACGTCCCCGACCCCCTCGCCACCTCCGTGCCGCAGGTCGCCCTCCCGGGCACCCCGGAATTCACCGCCGCGGGCTGGAAACCCATCTCCGGCCCAGAGCCCACCCCATAGATCCAGGAAGAGCGATCAATGCCCCCACGCAGCTCGTCCCGGCGTGTCACCTTACTCTCCGGCCTTCTGCTGGCCGCGGTATCCGCGACGACAAGCGCGGTCATCGCCCAGCCGTGGGCCGCCGTGGCGGATCCCGGCGTGAGCTCCGGCTCATCGTCGCAGGAGTTCGCCGGTCCTCCCGCCGGGCCTCCCCCCGCACAACAGGAGTTCCCCCCCGAGGCCGAAAACCCCTCCCCGCCGGACGAAGGTCCCCCCTCGGACGGCGACTCCCGCTCGACACCCGACGAGAACCCGTCCACGGACGGCGACTCCCGCTCGGCACCGGACGAGAACCCGCCCGCGGACAGCGGCTCCCCCTCCGGGCCGGACGGGGACCCGTCCACCGAGACGAAGACCGACCGCGCCCCCGTGGAGCGAACGTCGCCCCCCAAGACCGGCGACTCCCCTCCCACGTCCCACAACCGTCCCGGCGAGAGGAACAGCGCGCCGCGCACGGAAGAGGTTCCCGCCGAGCAGTTCTCCGCGCCCGCGCGGGAGCCACAGACGAGGGAAACCGTCCAGCCCAGGAACGCGGTGCCGTCGGACCCGCCGTCCAGGAAATCGCGTCCCACCGAGAATCCGCCCGTGAACACCAGGTCCACCGAAGGGCCGCCGAGGACGTCCGAGCCGACGCCCTCGGGGAACACCAGGCCCACCGACACGCCTCCGGAGACCGAGAGGAAGGTCTCCCCGGCACCGCCGAAGAACGCGGCGCCCAACCCGGCGCCGTCCGGTAACACCAAGCCCACCACCAGCGCACCCCCGGCGACCAAGAAGCCCACCCCGGCACCGCCGAAGACGGCTCCCGTCCCGCTGCCCACCCCGGTGCCGTCGGCGACGTCCACCGCGACCTCCACGGCGACGTCCGCCCCCGCCACCCCGGCGCCGTCGCCCAGCGCCACCTCGTCGTCCACGGCGAGCCCGGCGCCCACCTCGACCGGGACACCGCGACCGCCGAAGGTGACACCGACCCCCTCCGGCACGGCCACCAAGCCCGCGCCGACCCCGACCCCCACACCCCCCGCTCCCACCGCGACGGCCACGGCAACGCCCACCGCAACCACAACGGCCACCGCCACCGCCACCGCCACCGCAACCGCAACCGCAACCGCAACCGCAACCGCAACCGCCACAGCGACGGCAACGGCAACGGCAACGGCAACGGCGACCCCCACCGCGACGGCGACGGCGACCAAGCCGGCGCCGAGTGCCACCCCCGCGCCCAAGCCCACCCGGTCGACGACCCCGAAGCCCACCACCCCGCCGAAGGGGACGCCGAAGCCCTCGGCGAGCCCGACCCCCACGCCCACCGCCACCCCCCCGCGCACCGGTCCGCCGCGCTGGGTGACACACGCGCCCCGGCCCGCACCCACGCGGACCGGCGTCTACGAGCCCTCGCTCCTGACCGAGCCGGTCCAGAGCACCCGATCCCCGGTGGCGGTCCCGTCCCCGGCGCCCTCGACCCACACCGTCCTGCCCCTGCCCCCGCTCAGGCGCTCCACCTCCGACTTCTGTAAGCCGGAGGACATCGCCTCGTGCTGGAGCCTCGCGCCCTGGCGGGGCCGTACCGCGGAGTTCCCCGGCGTCCGGCTGATCGCCAACCAGGGGCCGGCGGGCGCACCGCGCTGGGTGTTCGCGCCGCCCACCTCACCCGCCCAGCCGCCGCCGAACCCGACCGCACCGTCGATCCCCAGCCCGACCAGCACCGGCTGCTGGAGCTTCAGTCCCTCCACACTCTGCGCCAGATCCTGGGAGGAGTAATCATGATCACCAGATCCCACGTGCGGGTGGCCGTACTCAGCATGGTGGCCGCGCTGGCCGTGAGCACCCTCAGCGCGGCCCAGGGAGAGGTGGTCTCGGCGGCTCCCTGCGCCCCCGCCGCCACCGGCGAGGCCAGCGCCGCGCAAGCCCTCAACTGGGGCGCGCCGTCCTGGTGCGCGGAGTTCGACGACTACCTCGACGAGTCCGACTGGGTGTTCTACGACTCGGCCGGGCACGCCGGCAACGGCCGCCGCTCCCCGCAGCAGCTCTACCTCGGCAACGGGGCGCTCTACCTGTACGGCCGCGAGGACGGGACCACGGCCGGCCTGGCCGCCCGTCACGACCAGGCCTACGGGCGCTGGGAGACCCGCATCCGCCTGTACCCGGGCGCCGGGTCGTACCACCCCGTCGCCCTGCTGTGGCCCAAGGAGGGCGGCGGCAACGTGCGGAGCTCCACGGGAGAGGAGATCGACTTCCTGGAGGTCATCGACGATCCGGAGAGGCAGCGCCCGAACTTCTTCCTGCACACCCCTCAGGGGCAGGAGCAGGCCCACGCCAACATCGACATGACCACCTGGCACACCTACGCCGTGGAGGTCACCCCCAGTAGCGTCGTCGGCTACATCGACGGGCAGGAGTGGTTCCGCTCCGGCAACGCCACCAGCAGCTCGATGTCGGTCTGCCTGCAGCTGGACTGGTTCCCCGGCCAGGGCAGCTCCGGAGAGGCGTGGATGGAGGTGGACTGGCTCCGCATCTACCCGTCCTCGACGGGCACCGCGGGCTGAACCCACCCCGCAGGGCAGGAGGGTGCGGGACCCGTCACGGGTCCCGCACCCTCCTCGCGTCTCAGGCCCTCCGAGTCGTTCCCGCCCGCGGGTCGGCGCCTTCTCCCGTTCTCCGGCTTCTCCCGTTCTCCGGCTTCTCCCGTTCTCCGGCTTCTCCGGCTTCTCCGGCTTCTCCGGCTTCTCCGGCTTCTCCGGCTTCTCCGGCTTCTCCGGCTTCTCCGGCTTCTCCGGCTTCCCGGAGGCTCAGGCGAGCTGGGCGCCCTGCAACCCGGCGTAGGCGCCGCGCAGCCGCATCAGCTCCTCGTGGGTGCCCACCTCCTCGATCCCGCCGTCGCGCATGACCACGATGCGGTCGGCGCCTCGGATGGTCGACAACCTGTGGGCGACGACGAGGACCGTACGCCCGGCGACCAGGCGGGTCAGCGCCTCCTGGATGAGCGCCTCGGAGCGGGTGTCCAGGGCGGAGGTGGCCTCGTCCAGGATCAGCACGCGCGGATCGCGGATCAGGGCGCGGGCGATGGCCAGGCGCTGGCGCTGCCCGCCCGACAGGCGGGCGCCCCGCTCCCCGACGACCGTGTCGAGGCCGTCGGGGAGCCGGTCGATGAACTCCAGCGCGTTGGCGTCCTGGAGCGCCTGCCGCACCCGGTCCTCGGGAACGTCGGCCATGCCGTAGGTGACGTTCTCCCTAATGCTGCCCTCGAACAGGATCGACTCCTGCGGCACGACGGACAGGAACCTGCGGTAGGTCCGCAGGTCCAGCGTCTCCATGTCGCGCCCGTCCAGCAGGATCCGGCCCGAGGTGGGCCGCAGGAAGCCGATGACGAGGTTGAGCACGGTCGACTTGCCCGCTCCGGAGGGGCCGACCAGCGCGATCGTCTCGCCGGGGGTCACCGTGAGGTTGAACCCCGTGATCGCGGTCTCCTCGCCGTAGGAGAACTCGACGTCGCGGAACTCGACCTCGCCTCCGACGGAGGCGACCTCCTCCTTGCCCGCGTTGTGCTCCAGGTCGGGTGCCTGGAGGACCTCGCCGATGGACCGTACGGACGCCAGTCCCTTGCTGATCATCGGGGTGAGGGTGAGCAGGGAGGTGACGGCGGCGGTGAGGGTGGCGAAGAAGCTGGTGAGCATGACCACGTCACCCGCGGTGATGGGGATGACCTGGTAGTAGGCGACGAGCGCGGAACCGGTGAGGAAGGCGACGCCGAGCGCGTTGAGCAGGATCCAGGCCAGCGCGCCGAAGCTGCCGTTGAGCAGGTCGAGCCGGAGACCCTTGCGCAGCACCTTGGTCAGCGTGCCGTCGACGCGGTGCAGGGCGTCCTGCTCCAGGCCGTGCGCGCGGGTGATCGGGATGAGCGTGGTCATCTCGCTGACCCGGCTGGACAGCTGCTCGACCTCGCGGCGGAAGCTCTCGTTGTCGTCGCGCAGCCGGGTGCGCATCCGCATCACGAGCAGGGCCGCGGTGGGTACGACCACCAGGAAGACGGGGATCGCGGCGGGCACCTGCACGGCGATCACCACCAGGCCCCCGGCCAGCATGGTGAGCGCGGACAGTCCCATGTCGGCCGCCTGCTGGCTGGTCTGCTCCACGCTCTCCACGTCTCGAATGACCTTGGTCTGGAGTACGGCGGCGCTGACCCGCGCGTGGTAGCCGATGGAGAGCTGCTGCATGCGGCGGCAGAGCGCGGAACGCAGGTTCGTCCCCATCCGGCGGATGGCACCGTGCAGGCAGCGGACGTAGAGCAGGTGCAGGGGGTAGTTGAAGAGCAGCAGGGCGAGCAGCACGCCCGCGTTGACCCACAGGTGGGCGATCGGGGCGCGGGTGACCACGATGTCGACGACGTTGGCGGTGATCAGTGGCAACAGCCAGGTCGGGCTGTGCTTGACCAGGAAGGCGAAGACCGCCACGAGCAGCCTGAGGCGGTCCTCCCGGAAAAGGTAGGCGAGCGTGCGGATTGGATGCTCACCGCGATAGCGGTGATCGAGAGCGCCAACCACAAATCCCCCAAGTAGTGGTAAATCTCCGGCAATCCTCTCGTACGGAGATTTCGCGCGCGTGACGCCCCCGGGTGAATCGACCGTGACACCCACCGCGGGACCGGTCCCGGCACGGGCCACTCGCCCGGCACAAACCGCCCGGCAGCCGCGAACCGGCGGATCGTAACAGGGCACGCATTCCATCCGGGACATGTCCGTACCGGATCCACCACACCGGGAGATCAGTAAACTCGGCGACGGCCGGAGTACGGCTCCTCGGTCACGGGCCCACGCCGTGGCCTCTTCCCCCCGGGAGTCACGTGAGCAGCGGGTTGATCGACGCGTTCCCAAAACCGCCCACCGAGCCGCCTCCGGGGTCGCCCGGCCGGCGCTCGTCCCAGCCGCGCCGCAGGTGGCTGTGGTGGCTGGTGATCACCGTCACCGCCGTGTTGCTCGTGGCGGCGGGGACGATGGCCGGCGCGTACGTCAAGCTGACCGGCAACGTCAAGCACGTCGAGGTCACCGCGGAGGACCTCGGGCGGCGCCCGGCCAAGACCGCGGGCAAGGCGCTGAACGTCCTGATCGTCGGCTCGGACCAGCGGGGCGGCAAGAACGCGAGGTACGGCCGGGTGGCGGGCGAGCGGACCGACACGATCATGCTCGCGCACATCTCGCCGAAGCGGGACAACGCGATGGTCATCAGCTTCCCGCGCGACTCGATGGTCCAGCTTCCGGCCTGCCGGGCCAGGCAGGGACTGCCCGGCCAGCAACCGCACGTGGGCATGATCAACGAGTCGTTCAACTCCGGCGGAATCACCTGTACCTGGAAGACCGTCGAGTCGCTCACCGGTATCCACATCGACCACTTCGTGAAGGTCGACTTCACCGGCTTCAAGGGCATGGTCGACGCGGTCGGCGGCGTGGAGATCTGCGTACCCGAGGCGATCGACGACAAGAAGGCGCTGCTCCACCTGGCCGCCGGACGCCAGAACCTCGGGGGCGAGCAGGCCCTGGGCTACGTGCGAGCCCGCTACAGCCTGGGCGACGGCTCGGACATCGGGCGCATCCAGCGCCAGCAGATGTTCATCGCCTCCATGGTCAAGAAGGTCATGAGCGGCGAGACGCTCACCGACCCCACCCGGCTGTTCGGCTTCCTCGACGCGGCGACGAAGTCGGTCACCACCGACCCCGGCCTCACCCCGGGCGTCATGAGGGACCTGGCGACCAGCGCGCAGGGGCTCGCCGCGGGGCAGATCCACTTCATCACCACCCCGTGGCGCTACTCGCTGGTCCACCCGGGCCGGGTGGAGTGGGTCCAGCCGCAGAGCGGCAGGCTGTTCAGGATCGTCGCGACGGACCGGGCGATCACCGGCTCCGGGGTCAAGGGCGGTCAGACCAGGGTGCCCCGGTCGAAGATCCAGGTCGAGGTGCGCAACGGGACCATGCGGTCCGGCCTGGCCACCCTGGTGGCCGTCCAACTGGAGGAGCGCGGCTATCACGTCGCCAGGATCGGCGACGCGTCGCGCAAGCCGTACCCGACGACCACGATCGCCTACTCGCCGAACGGCGCCGCCAAGGCGCCCACCCTCAGCCGCGACCTGCTCGCCTCCAGGCCGCTGCCCGTCCGCCGGGCGACCACCGGCAGGCTCGTCCTGACGATCGGCGACGACTGGAAGGGTCTGAAGCCGCTTCCCCGCAACGACACCGAGAGCCTGAAGGGTTTCGACGCGACCCACGACTCGTGCACCGGCGCCTGACCGTCCCCATCGGGGAGACCTCACGGCGATTCGCAGGGGAATGACCTACCTGCCACCGAGGGGCCGGAGCCGTGACGACACCCTCCCGGCCCCGGTCGGGTGGAACCATTGCCCTTCGCCGCCGAACGGGTGTGAGAACTTGGCCGGATTTTACCTGTCGATTAATACCGACCACCTATAAATAGTAAAAAGCGGGCCTTTTAGCAAGAAAAACCGCTTTTTCAGGGGGTATCCGTATTGCGACATCCGCGGTCGATCCGGGGTCGGGTGACACTCATCGCGATCATCGTGTTCGCCCTGGCACTGGGGACGGGCGCGTTCGCGACGTGGCAGGTCGTGCAGAACAGGTTGTCGACCGACCTCGTCAGCGCGGCGGCCGTGGCGGCCAGGAAGGCGAGCCTGGAGATCGAGAAGGGCCCCGCGGACACCGTCGTCCTCCCGGTCAACCGCATCAACCGCATCCAGGTCGTCGCGAACGACGGCCGGGTGGTCGCCGCCAGCCCCGCCATGCGCGGAATGCCGCCGATCACCCGGATGCGCCCGGCCAACGGCGACACCCGCGTGGACGGGACGGCGTGCGAGGGCTTCTCGACGACGGAACGGGCGTGCTACATCACCGTGGGTTTCCGGGTGGCTCACAGCGTCTACGGCGACGTCATGGTCTACGCGGCGGTACCGGAACCCCCGTCGCTCCGCACCAACTTCCTTGAGATCACGCTGGCGCTCTTCTCCTCGGGGCTTCTCACGCTGCTCGGCTGGGGTACCTGGCATCTCGCCGGCCGTACGCTCGCGCCGGTGGAGCGGATCCGCGCCGAGATGGCCGAGATCACCGCCTCCGACCTCAGCCGCCGGATGCCCGTCCCCGCCTCCGGGGACGAGATGGCGCAGCTCACCACGACCATCAATTCGACCCTTGAAAGGCTGGAGCACGCCGTGGAGAACCAGCGCCGCTTCGCCTCCGACGCCTCCCACGAACTGCGCACCCCTCTGACCGGGCTGCGCACCAAACTCGAACTGGCGATCTCCGATCCGGAGTCGGAGAACCCGCTGGAGACGATGCACTCCGCGTTGGCGGACGCGGAGCGGCTCCAGGCCCTCATCGAGGACCTGCTGCTGCTCGCCCGCCTCGACGCCGGCGTACGGGGCCCGCCGGAGCCGATCGACCTCGCCGCGCTGGTCACCTCCGAGGTGGAGCGCCGGTCGTCCCGGCACGAGGTGCTGCTGAAGCTCGACCCCGGCGTCGTGGTGCGGGGCAGCAGGGTCCAGCTGGGCCGGCTGCTGGCCAACCTGCTGGCCAACGCCGACCGGCACGCGGTGAGCGAGGTGCGGGTCCGCGTCTGGAGCGAGCGGGGCGAGGCCGTGCTGGAGGTCACCGACGACGGGCTCGGCATTTCGGCGGGAGAGCGGGAGCGGGTCTTCCAGCGGTTCACCCGCCTGGACTCGGCGCGCAGCCGCGACGCCGGGGGCACCGGCCTGGGCCTGCCCATCGCCAGGGACATCGCCGTGGCGCACCGCGGCCGGCTCTACGCCGCCGACAGCACCACCGGCCGCGGCGCCCGGCTCGTCCTCCGCCTGCCGCTCTCGGCCGCGGCCCCCTCCTGAGCCCACCTCGTGGCGGGAGGACGGGCGTCGCGAGGAACCACGGGAGGCGCCCCGGCGAAGATGGCCCGTACCTTGCCATATGTGAGAATCGGGTCATGCACAGGATCGTCATGCTCGCCATGGACGGTGTGATCCCCTTCGAGCTGGGCATCCCGCCGCGGATCTTCGGCGGTGCCAAGACCTCGGACGGCGAGCCGCTCTACGAGGTGATCACCTGCACGATCGACGGCGCCCCCGTACACACCGACGCCGACTTCGCGATCACGGTGGAACACGGGGCCGAGGCCCTGGAGGGCGCGGACACCGTGGTGATCCCGGCCACCCACGCCCTTGGCACGATCTCCACCGAGGGGCGGCTCCCCGAGTCCCTGGCCGGCGCGATCGCGCGCATCCGGCCGGGCACCCGCCTGGTCTCGATCTGCACCGCCGCCTACGTGCTCGCGGCGGCCGGGCTGCTCGACGGCCGTCCCGCGACCACCCACTGGAGCAGCACCGACCACTTCCAGAAGCTGTTCCCCCTGGTCAAGGTCAACCCGGGCGTGCTGTTCGTGGACGACGGGGACGTACTCACCTCGGCCGGGGTGGCCGCCGGGGTCGACCTCTGCCTGCACATCGTCCGGCGCGACCACGGCACCGAGGTGGCCAACCGCGTGGCCAGGCGGTGTGTCGTCCCGCCGTGGCGCGACGGCGGCCAGGCCCAGTTCATCGAGCGCCCGCTTCCCGCCCCGACCGCCTCGACGACCGCCTCGACCAGGGCCTGGGCGCTGGAACGGCTGCACGAGCCGCTTCCCCTCAGCGAGCTGGCCGCCCACGCCCGGATGAGCCGCCGTACCTTCACCCGGCGCTTCCGCCACGAGATGGGCCTCAGCCCGGGACAGTGGCTCATCCTGCAGCGGGTCGAGCTGGCCCGGCGGCTCCTGGAGACCAGCGACCTGCCGGTGGACGGCGTCGCCCTGCGGTCGGGGTTCGGCACCGCCGCCTCGCTCCGCCAGCACCTGCAGGTGGCCATCGGCGTCTCACCGATGGCCTACCGCCGCACCTTCCGGCCCGTGGACGCCTGATCCGGCCGGGCGCCCCGGTGAGAGGAGCCGTCACCGGCCGGACGGCGGGAGGCCGTCGAGGAGCCGTCACCGGCCGGTGGAGAAACCGGGCGGGCGGCGAAAAGCGGCGGGAAAGCCGGGCGGCGGAGCGGCGGGGAAACCGGTTTGGGGGCCGTTCGAAGCCGGGCAAGGCCGGGTGGGGCCGTCACTGGCCGCGGGACCACTCCTTCTGCAGGCGGTCGGCCGCCTTCTTCGCGGTGATCCGGCCGCGGGCGACATCGAGGATGGCGTCGCCCTCCGCGCGCTCCAGGAAGGCCTCGTCGGGGACGTTCAGGGAACCGCCGTTCCTGACGAGCTCCTGGATCGCGGCGTAGCCGTCCTTGCCCTCCGAGGTGGCGAAGACGGACGAGTCCATCCGGAAGTCCTCGCGCGCGGGAACCAGCGCCAGGTCTCCGGCCCAGCCGGCGACGCCGTCGCCCGCGGTCAGGAACTCGATCAGCGTGGCCGCCTCGGCCACGTGCTTGGAGCTCTTGGGGACGGCCAGGCCCACTTCGGCCGTACTGCGGACGGCGGGCTTGGCACCCGGCAGGATGGTCGGGAAGGGCCCGGCGCCGATCTGCTTGACGGAGACCTTCGCGGTCTCGCGGTAGGACGCCGACAGCATCGGGCTCTGCCCCGAGCCGTCCACCAGGAACAGGGCCTTGCCGGAGCGGAAAAGCTCGGCCGGGCGGTCGCCCTTGAGGGTGAGTGCCGACTTCGCCAGCACGCCCCGATCGAACAGCGACCCGTAGGCGGTCAGGGCCGAGACCATCTCGGGGCCGTTCCACGGCTTGCCGCCGGTCAGCAGGTCGTCGGAGAGGGTCGGGTGGGTCTGGCCCGCGATGGTGAACAGCAGCTCCTCCTGCCTGCGCGGCTCGCCGGAGAAGACGACCGGCTGGAGGTCGGGGATCTCCTTCTTGACCCGCATGACGACGGACTCCAGATCGGCGGCCGTCTCGGGGAAGGAGAGGCCGAGCTCGGACAGGAGACCGGCGTTGTAGTACATGACCGCGCCACCACTGGAACCCATCGGGACGGAGTAGAGCGTGCCGCCCTTGGCGGCCTTCTCCGTCTGCTCCACCGCGTTCTCGTCGAGTTCGTCGACCCAGTCGCCGGAGACCTTGTCCTTCCACTCGTCGACCGGGCGGAGCCGGTCCGCGACCGAGCGGGTCATCGTCGGGATCGGGAGGCCGACGACGTCGAGCGCCTCGTCACCGGCGAGCGCCTCGGGCAGCCGCTTGCGGTAGTCGGCCTCGGCGAAGGCGCGCAGCTCGACCTCGATACCGGGGTTCGCCTGCTCGAACGCGGTGACCGCCCTCTTCAGCGCAGCCTCGGGCGGGGAGGAGGTCCAGTACTTCAGCGTGACGGGTCCCGCCGGCTTCTCGGGCTTCTTGGTCTTCTCACCGGCCTCGGGAACGGCCTGCTTGACCGGCCGGCCGTCTGCCGATCCGCCCGTGCTGCAGGCGGTCAGTCCGAGGGCGAGGGCGGCGGTGGTGGTCACGGCGAGCGCACGAGCTGTACCACGCATGCATACCTCCAGCAGAATCACGGTGCGGGTGACGGTGTTCAGCCCGGCAGGTCGATCACGGTCAATCCGATCGATCACGAAAAACGATCTTATGTGGTCCTCTGCCGCGACAGGGGACCGTCAAACTCCCGGCGGAGCCGTGCCTCTCAGCCCGGGGTGGCGCTCAACGGCCCGGCGACGTCGTCTCAGCCCGGCGTGGCACCCAGGGCTCGACGACGTCCCCCTCAATCGGGAATGGCACCTCGACGGCCCGGCGACGTCCTCTCAGCCCGGGGTGACGCTCAGGGCTCGACCGACGATGTCACTCTCGATCCGAAGTGGCGCTCAACGGCTCGGCGATGTCCTCCAGGCCCCTGCCCTCGGCCTTGACCCCGAGGAAGAGCTCCACCAGCCCCGCGGCGATCATGAGAACCGCGCCGATGCCGAAGGCCAGCGCGGTGTCACCGGGCCTGCCGCTCTTGACGAGGTTGGCGAAGATCAGCGGCCCGGACACGCCGCCGATGAAAGTGCCGATCGCGTAGAAGAACGCGATGGCCATGGCCCGGGTCTCCATCGGGAAGATCTCGCTGACGGTCAGGTAGGCCGCGCTCGCCCCCGCGGAGGCGAAGAAGAGCACGACGCACCAGCAGGCGGTGAGCGTGACCGCGGTGAGCACCTCCTGGTCGAACAGCCAGGCCGTACCGAGGAGGAGCACCCCCGAGCCGATGTAGGTGCCGGAGATCATGGGGATGCGACCGACCGTGTCGAAGAGCCGCCCGAGCAGGAGCGGGCCGAGGAAGTTGCCGAACGCGATGACGGCGAAGTAGTAGCCGGTCTCGGTCTTGATGCCGAAGAAGGTCGACAGGATCTGCGCGTACCCGAAGGTGATGGCGTTGTAGAGGAACGCCTGGCCGATGAAGAGCGACAGGCCGAGGACCGTGCGCTTGGGGTAGCGGGCGACCATGGTGTGCGCGATCTTGCCGAACCCGATGGACCTGCGCTGGTGGATGGTCATCGACTGCGAGGGCTCGTCGAGCTTGACGCCCTTCTCGCGCTCGATCTGCTTCTCCACCCCGTCGACCAGCCCCTCGGCCTCCCGGTCGCGGCCGTGGATGAACAGCCAGCGGGGACTCTCCGGCACGTGCCTGCGCACCAGCAGGATGGCCAGGCCGAGCACCACGCCCATGCCGAACGCGACGCGCCAGCCGATGTTCAGCGGCAGGTTGTTGAGCAGCGGCACGGTCAGCAGCGCGCCGCCCGCGGCGCCGAGCCAGTAGCTGCCGTTGATGATGATGTCGATCCTGCCCCGGTGGCGGCTCGGGATGAGCTCGTCGATGGCCGAGTTGATCGCGGCGTACTCGCCGCCGATGCCGAACCCGGTGAGGAACCGGAACAGGAAGAACCACCAGGCGGAGAACGAGAACGCCGTCGCGGCGGTGGCGACCAGATAGACGACCATCGTGATGATGAACATCTTCTTGCGGCCGAACCTGTCGGTGAGCCAGCCGAAGAACAGCGCCCCCAGGCACGCTCCGGCCACGTAGAGGGCGGCGGCGGTACCCGCCACCTGGGCCTGGGTGATCGCCAGGCCGCTGCCCTCCCTGGCCAGCTGGGCTGAGAGGTTTCCGACGATCGTCACTTCGAGACCGTCGAGGATCCAGACGGTGCCGAGTCCGATGACGACCATCCAGTGCCATCGTGACCATGGCAACCGGTCCAACCGCGCGGGGACCTTCGTGGTCACCGGCCCCGTCCGAACGTCGCTCATGGCGGCACCCGCTACCCCTTCACGACCGGCTTATACCGAAGAGAATCTCCTCCCTCTCATCTGCCCCACCGTCCCCGCGCGACCAGGACAAACCACCAGGTTTTAGATACATTGCGCGAGCATGGGGAGACTTGACGCTGTTTAGGGAGATCAATGAAAGCCCGGATCACGGGCGTCGCGACGTATCTGCCGGAGCGGACCGTTTCCAGCACGGACGTCGAACGGCGGATCGAGGGCTACGTGCCCCACAAAGGCGTCGTCGAGCGGCTGACGGGAATCCGGCGTCGCCACGTGGCCCGCGACGACCAGCAGGCGTCGGACCTGGCCGCGGCGGCGGCCCGCGAACTCGACCACTCCGACGTGGACCTGCTCGTCTTCGCGTCGGCCTCGCAGGACATGGTCGAGCCCGCCACCGCGCACATCGTGGCGGCCAAGCTGGGGCTCTCGTGCCCGGTCTTCGACGTCAAGAACGCCTGCAACAGCATGCTCAACGGGATCCAGATCGCCGAGGCGCTGATCCTGACCGGCGCGCACCGCAAGGTGCTGGTCTGCTCGGGCGAGATCCCGTCACGGGCGATCCGGTGGCGGGTCAGGGACCGCGCGCAGTTCGTCGACTCCTTCGCGGGCTACACACTGTCGGACACCGGGGCCGCGGTCACGGTCGCCGCCGATGTGGAACGTGGCATTTTCTACCGCGACTTCGCGGCCGACTCCACGGCCTGGGCGGTCGGCACCCTGCCCGGAGGCGGTTCCGCGCACCCCCGCGACCCCGAGTACTCCTACTTCCGCGGCGACGGGCGCGGGCTGAAGGAGGCCTTCGAGGCGATCGGCCCGGACATCTTCCTCAACGCTCTCAAACGGACCGGCCTGACCTGGGACGACTTCGCCATCGTGGCGGTACACCAGGTGGCGCTGCCCTATCTGCGATTCCTGGCCCAGGTGCTCGACATCCCCGAGGACAGGCTCGTGGTCAGCCTGCCCGAACACGGCAACTGCGCCTCGACGACGCTGCCGCTCCAGCTCGCGCTGGGCGGCTGGCGGCCGGGCGACCGGGTGGCGCTGCTCGGGCTGGGCGGCGGGATCAGCACCGGTGTGATGCTGGCGGAGATGTGATGGACCTCTGGGTGATCATTCCCGCCTACAACGAGGCCCCCGGCATCGAGGCGACGCTGAGGGCGCTGGCCGAGCAGGACGACCGGGACTTCACGCTGCTCGTGGTGGACAACGCGAGCACCGACGGCACCGCCGAGGTCGTACGGCGGCACGGCGTCCAGGTGGTCGTCGAGACCAGGAAGGGCACCGGCGCCGCCTCCGACACCGGCATGCGCCACGCCATCGCGCACGGGGCGACCCATCTGGCCAGGACCGACGCGGACTGCCTGCCCCGCCCCGACTGGGTGCGCAACATCCGGCGGGCCTTCGGCGACGGGCTGGAGATGGTCGGCGGACAGCTGCGGCCCAGGACCGACGAGTTCCGGCTGAAGTTCTGGGAGCGCCACCTCATCCCGTTCGTGGTGGAGGTGGCGGCGACCTTCGGGCGCTTCCGGCCGGGCAACAGGGACCCGCGCTACCGGGGCCCGTACGTGATGATGCCCGGCGCCACGCTGGCCATCACCGCGGACCTCTACGAGCGCGCGGGCGGCTTCCCCAGGACCGCGATCGAGGAGGTCCACGAGGACCGCGCCCTGGTCAACCGGGTCCGCACCCTCACCCCCGCGTACGCCTCGCGCCGCGACGTGGTGGTCTTCGGCTCCGTGCGCAGGCTGCGGGCGTACGGCCTCGCGGGCACCCTCGCCTGGTACGCCGACCACCACTACCGGCCCGACGTGATCGACGTCCGGTGAACCACGAGACCCGCCTCTACCTGGCCGCCCACCCCTTCGCCTACCCGCTCATGCGGCTGCTGGCCCGCCTCGGGCCCGTGGTGCGCGTACCCGGGCTGGGCGTGGTGGTCAACGACACCGCCGTCGCGCGGGCCGTGCTGATGGACGAGCGGTTCCGCAAGGACGGCCCCGGCTCGCCCGGCGACCTGTGGACACCCGTGCTCGGCCCCTCCGTGCTGCTCAACATGGAGGGACCCGGCCATCTCGCGCTCCGCAGGAAACTGATGCCGCTGTTCACCACCGGGTACGTGTCCGCGCTGGTGGACGACGTGCTCCGCGGGCCGCTCGACGATCTCTCCGCACGCCTGGAGCGGGGCGAGACGGTCGACCTGGTGGACGCCATGCGGCTGATGGCCGGGGCGGTGATCTGCCGGGTGATCGGGCTGGGCGAGGTCTCCGAGACGCGGGCCAGGGAGCTGTTCGCGGACGGGGAGCGGGTCGTCTCGATGGTCTCGCTGCGCTCGCGGCGGCTGTCGGCCCGGCAGGTGGCCGTCGCGAGGCGGGTGCTGGACCGGATCGGGGACATCGCGCAGGCCGCCTACGAGGCCGGGGACGAGTCCACGGTCATGGGCCGGATGCGGGCGCAGGGACTGTCCGTGGCCGAGGCCAGGGGCGCGGCCGGGGCGTTCTTCCTGACCGGTACCGAGACCGTCGCCACGTTCGTCCCCCGGCTCGTCGCCCTCCTGCACGACCACCGGACCCCGGTCGGCGACCTGGACAGGGTCATCGAGGAGGCCATGCGGGTCACCACGCCGACCCCGCTGATGCTGCGCTCGGTGGCCACCGCCGCGCACGTCGGCAGCACGGCGGTGCGCCCCGGCGACCGGGTGCTGATCGTCACCCACAACTGCGCCAGGGCGTACGGCCCGTTCGATCCCTCCCGCGCCCACCCGCCCGAGCTGCGGAGGCTCTGGTTCGGCGCGGGCCCGCACTTCTGCATCGGCTACCCGCTGGCCCTGGCGGAGATCCGGGCGGTGGCCTCCGT
Organism: Streptosporangium sp. NBC_01469; assembly: GCF_036227305.1. NCBI lineage: Bacteria > Bacillati > Actinomycetota > Actinomycetes > Streptosporangiales > Streptosporangiaceae > Streptosporangium > Streptosporangium sp. NBC_01469. The sequence continues at coordinate 1,520,911 of NZ_CP109465.1, forward strand.
CCTGCTCTCCCACCGGGTGCGCGTCGTACGGCGACGCGCGGCCAGGCGGGTCCTCATCCCCACCTACGAGCACCTGTGGGTCGACCGGGCCGGTGCCGCGTGAACGACATCGTCGGCGGGATCATGGAAATCGCCGGGCGGGAACCGGGGCGCACCGCCATCGTCGACGGCCGGGGCCGTGAGATCACCTACGGCGAGCTGGCCCGCCGGGTGACGGCGGTCCGCGACGCGATGGGCGGACCACGACCGGAGAACGGAACGCGACCGGAGAACCGGGCACGGACGGCAGACCGGGGGCGCCCGGGAGACGAGGCACAGCCGGAAAACCAAGCCCTACCGGGAGACCAGGCACGGCCGGCAGACCAGGCACGGCCGGAGGACCGGGCACAGCCGGAAAGCGAGGCGCGGCCGGGGGCCGGGGTGCTGTTCGCGGTGCGGCCCGGGGTGGACGCGGTGACGCTGGCGCTGGGGGCGGTGGCGGCGGGCGGGACGCTCGTCCTCGCGGACCCCGGCCTGGCGCCCGACGTGCTCGCGGCCCGCATGGCCGCGACCCGGCCCGCGTGGGTGGTCAGCGAGTCCCTGCTCTATACGCTGAGCGGCCCGCTCAGGGGCCTGGCCCGTCGCCGGGGTCTGCTCCTGCCCCACCTCGCGGACCCGCTTCCCGGCCACCCCGTCCGCCACCTGTACACGGGACCGTGGCTGCCCGGAGTCCCCCGGGGGGCGCTGTGGCTCTCCCGGATCCTCCGATCGTCCGGCGGCCCCGCCGTCCCGGCGGGCCGGAAGACCGGCCGGGAGACGTACGGAACGGACCCGGACCAACCGGCGGCGGTTCAGGAGGCGTACGGAACCGACCCGGACCAACCGGCAACGCTTCAGGAGGCGTACGGGACCGATCCGGACCAACCGGCAACGCTTCAGGAGTCGTACGGGACCGACCCGGACCAACCGGCGGCGGTGATCTTCACCTCGGGGACCACGGCGCGCCCGCGAGGGGTGGTGCACACCCGGGGGTCGCTCGCGGCCGGGCTGGAGATGTTCAGGAGCGCGTTCCCGTTGGGCCCCGGTGACGTCGTGCACACCGACCAGCTGATGCTCGGACTCCCCGCCCTGCTGGCCGGGGCGACCTGGTCCCTGCCCGGAGGCGGTGACCTCGCCGCGGAACTGGCCGCGCGGCGGGCCACCCACACCTTCGCCGTGCCGGTGCACCTGGACAGGCTGCTGCGCGAGACCCCCAGGCTTCCCGGAACCCTCCGCTACCTCCTGCTCGGCGCCGCCCCCGCCCCGCCGGGCGTGCTCCGCCGCGCGATCGAGGCCGGGCCCGAGGTCCTGTCGGTCTACGCGATGACCGAGGCGCTCCCCATCGCGATCGCGTCCGCCCGGGAGAAGCTGGCCCAGGCCGAGGGGGATCTGCTCGGGGCGCCCCTGCCCGGCGTCGGCGTCCGGATCGCCGAGGACGGTGAGCTGTTCGTCTCCGGCCCCCACCTCGCGCGGTGCTATCTGGGTGAGGAGCCACTACGGGAGATCGCCACCGGCGACCTGGTCCGGCTCGAAGGGGACCGGCTGGTGCTGCTCGGCCGGAAGAAGGACATGATCCTCCGAGACGGGGTCAACATCTACCCCGGCCTGTACGAGTCCGGCATCGCGGCGCTGCCCGGGGTGGCCGAGGCCGCGATCGTCGGGCTCTCCGACCCCGAGACCGGAGACGAGGAGGTCGTGCTGGCCGTCGTTCCCACGGACGGCTACGACGAGGGCCTGCTGCGCAAGGCGCTTCCCGAGATCGTGGACGCCGCGGCCCTGCCCGACCGGATCGAGTCGCTCGACGCCTTCCCCCGTTCGGGACGGGCCGACAAGCTCGACCGGGCCGCCCTGCGGGACCTGGTCTCCCGCCGTGCCTGAGCGACCCGCCGGGGCGGACCCGCGAAGGCGGAAGATCGCGGTGACGGGCGCCTCCGGATTCGTGGGAGGCGCGGTCTGCCGGGCGGCCGTGGCACGGGGCTGGACGGTGTGCGCCTTCGGCAGGCGTCCCCGGGTGGACGGCGGGCACGTCGGCGGCGCCCCGTACACGTCGTGGGATCTTCTCGGCCCCCGGCCCGTGACGCTCCCGGGGAAGGTCGACGTGGTGATCCACTGCGCCGGGAGCGTCACGGACTGGGGGCCGCCGCGTGACATCTGGGCCGCCAACGTGGACGGCACCCGCAACGCCGCCGCCGCCTTTCCCGGCGCCAGGTTCGTACACGTCAGCACGGCGAGCGTCTACGACCCGTTCCGGCCGACCGTGATGGCCGCCGAGGAGGCCGCCCCGGTCGGACGGTACGCCAACGCGTACGGCGCCTCGAAGGCCGCCGCGGAGAGGTGTCTGGAGCGGGCGGTCGTCCTGCGGCCGCACGCGGTCTACGGCAGGGGGGACACCACGCTGCTTCCCCGGGTCCTCGGCGCGGTCAGGGGCGGCAGACTGCTCGCGGTGGGCGACGGGCGCCAGCGGATCAGCCTGACCTCGGTGGACAACCTGGTCCAGGCCTGCCTGCTCGCCGCCGAGGGCCCGGTCGACCACGGCGTCTTCAACGTGACCGACGCCGAGCCCGTCGTGCTCGACGACGCCCTGCGCGCGATCCTCGGGGAACGCGGCATCGACGCCGAACCGTACTACCTGCCGCTCACTCTGGTGGACCCCCTCGCCGCCGTCGCCGAGACCGTGTCACGGCTGCTCCGGCGCCCGCGCCCGCCCCGGCTGACGCGCTACGCCGCGGGCCACCTGGCCGTCGAGCGGACCCTCGACATCACCGCCGCGCGCACCCGGCTCGGCTATCACCCCTCGGGGACGTCCTTCGAGGGCTCCGCGGACTGGTGAGGGCAGGCTTCGAACGCCGCGGCCGCGAGCCTGGAACGGATGCGCCTGCCCCTGACGACGAAGGCCGTCGCCGCCACGATCAGGCCCAGCGTGAAGAGCACGCGCAGGCTGTCCCTCAGGAAGGCGGTCAGCGCGTCGAATATCGCGACCACGGCGGCGTACGACAGGCCGGTGACGGACTCGGGCAGGTAGACGTTGCGGATCGCGGACATCGCGATCGCCAGCGCGAGCATGCTCGCGGCCAGGCCGAGTCCGGCGCCGATCAGGGCGGTACACCGGTCACGTATCAGGAACACCCCCGCGGCGATCAGGATCGGTGACAGGACGATCAGGACCCATCTCAGCGAGATCAGCTTGTCGTAGACCCCGTCGATCATGACTATGGCGGAGTTGGGCAGCAGCAGGGTGACGGGGTGCGTCTTGGGCAGGCGCGAGGCGGCCCCCAGGCCGGTGACCTGCAGTCTCCGCTTGACCAGCTCGTACACCGGGGCGAGGTCGTAGCCGATGCCCTCGCCCTGCACGTTGAGATTCGGGGTGTGGCCCAGGACCGCGAGGAGCCGGCGGTGCGTCAGCCGGTTGATCTCCACCCAGGCGACGGCGAAGTCCTCGTCGACGCCGGTCTTCACCGTCTCGCGGATGATCTCCCCGCCGACCGAGATGCCCAGCCCGCGCAGCCGCACCATGATCTCGTCGGTGACGCGATCCGTGACGGCGTTCTTGACGGCCGGGTGAGCGGACAGCGGAGCCACGTTCCGGATGTAGCGGTTGGGGTCGGCGATCTCGTTCGCCGCCCAGTAGGCGGTGAGGGCGAAGGGAGCAAGGAGGCATCCGAGCGCGATCAAAATTGAACCGATCACTGTACGCACGGGGCCCCCTAACCGCTTTACCTGGAAATCCCCGCGTTTGCCTGGCAAAACCAGTTACGGGCTCTTTTTGACGCGAACTTGGAAATCAGTGTCATCCCGACGGCGAAATCTGGTTTACAAACCTTGACCCACCACCCCCAGCGCGTCGAACAACCACATAGCCGATTCAACCGAAAACCGTTACTAACCTGCGACGTATTGGGCTGACGGACAGGAGAATTCACGGCTATGGCAGGCAATACGCGGCGAACAGGCGTCGGATCGAGCCTGGCACTGACACTGGGCTCAGCCGTTCTGTGGGGCCTAGCCCACGTCTGGGTGGGCCGCCGTCTGACCGGCGCCTTCCTGATGGGCATCGAGCTGGTCCTCGCCGGAGCCGCCGCGACCGCCGTCCTGACCGCGGGACCCTCCCTGCTCTCCCTCGCCGTACAACCCGCCTGGCTCTGGGTCTTCGCGCTCACCGCGATGCTGGTCGCCGTCGTGACGGTCGCCGTGGTCATCCGCTCCTACCTGCTGGTGCGGCCGGAGTCGGCGCACCCCGCGGCCCGGTACCTCTCGGCCGCCTCCGTCGGCGTGCTGTGCGTGCTGACGATCGCCCCGATGATCTACGCGGTCCGGCTGGCCTACGTCTCCCACAGCGTGGTGACCTCGGTCTTCGCCGAAAGCGTCACGCCGATCCCGGTGGACCCGTGGGAGGGCGTGGACCGGCTCAACATCCTGCTTGTCGGCGCGGACGCGGCGGCCAACCGGGTCGGCGTGCGCACCGACAGCATGACCGTGGCCAGCGTCGACACCCGGACCGGCGACACCGTGCTGTTCGGCCTGCCCAGGAACCTGGAGGACGTCCCGATGCCGCCGGGCCCGGCCCGCGACCGCTTTCCCTACGGCTTCCAGGGCGAGGGGCCGTACACGCCGGGCATGCTCAACGAGGTCTACCAGTACGCCGAGGACTATCCCGAGATGGTTCCCCGGCAGAACAAGCGGCACCGCGGCCCCACGCTCCTGAAAAGGACGATCGGCGGCATCCTCGGCCTCGACATTCCCTATTACGCGATGGTCGACATGAGGGGCTTCGTGGAAATCGTCAACGCGATGGGCGGCGTACGGGTCCGCATCAAGGATCCCATCGTGTACGGCAGGCAGAACGAGGGCCTGATCGAGGCGGGCAGACGGAGACTCTCGGGCGAGGAGGCGCTCTGGTACGGCAGGTCCCGCACCTACAGCGACGACTACGTGCGGATGGGCCGCCAGAAGTGCCTGCTGAACGCCGTCGCCAAGCAGGCCGACCCGGTGACGGTTTTCAGCAGCTTCGAGAAACTGGCCACCGCCGCCGTCGACGCCATCTCCACCGACATACCGCAGCAGTTGCTGCCCGACCTGGTCGAACTGGCGGAGAAGGTGAAGGACTCCAGGATCAGGAGCCTCCAGTTCGTCCCCCCGCTCATCTACTCGGGGGCACCCGATTACCACCTGATCAGGCGTGAGGTCATCGCCACCCTGGCGGCGCCGCCCGCCCCGCCCCGCTCCGTGCCCGCCGTACAGGCCGGGGACCGGATGAGCGCGGACGAGCGCGTTGAGACGAACGCCGTCGTCCTCGACTCCGCCTGCCACTGACGGACCGGCGGACCCGACGAACCGGTGGACCCGCGGACGACATGCCCGGCGCGTCCGGCGCGTTGAGAGCGCCCACGAGTGTCGGAATGCTGTTATGGAGTGATTACTTAGCGTCACCATGGAGGTTCGAGGATGAAACGTCACCTGGCGAGCGTGGGCCTGCTCGCCGCAATCGCCGCACCCGCGCTTGGATGGCCGACCGCCTGGGCCGATCCGGTCCCCTCGGTCTCCATCTCCCTCGACGACGGAGCGAGGGATACCACTCCCGGCGCGGAGAACACGTACACGCTTCGTCTCAGCAACCAGGGGACCGCCCGGCTGAAGCGCGTCCTCCTGGTGCAGTCCCTGCCACCGTCGATGACCTTCGTGAAGGCCGACGCCGGGGGGCATGTGGAGCAGGACAAGGTGGCGTGGACGGTGAACGTCCCGCCGGAGAAGGACACCATTGTCCATCTGAGCGCCCGGGTGGGCGCGGTGGCGGGGGCCGCGGTGCAGAACCTGGCGACGACGGCCTGCGCCCGCAGGAGCGCCACCGGCCCCGTGCTGGTCTGTGCCACGGACATCAACACCGTGACCCCGCCGGAGAAGACGGCCGGCTGGGTCCTGCCCGTCTCGCTGGCCTCCGCCGCCGTCGCGGGGCTGGCCACCACCGCGCTCCTGCTCCGCCGCCGTCGCCGGGTCCAACCGGTCTGATCCGGTGCGATGCGTGCCCGGCTAGGGTCTCCCCGGCCGGGTACGCAGCCGCAGGACCAGACCGAGACCGGAAAGCAGGAGTCCCACCAGGACCGGCCCGAACGGCAGCCCCGTGAACGGCAGCGAGGGACCGGCCGATACCTCGCGGGACCCACCGGCGGGACAGGGAACCGAGAAGGACCGCCCCCGGCCCGGCACGCACGACGGGTCGGAGAGCGGCTTCGGCACCCGCGCGGGCACGGGTGCCCGCTCCGGGCCGGGAACGGGTGCGGGCCCCGAGGGGGAGACCGACGCCTGCGCCGGATCGGGAACCGGCGAGGGCACCGAACCGGGAGCGGGAATCGGCGCGGAATCCGGATCGAACGCCGATGCGACCTCGGGACCGGAACCCTGACCGGGCACGGAACCCGGACCGGAACCCTGACCGGGCGGCACGGAACCCTGACCGGGCACGAAACCCGGCACGGAACCCTGACCGGGCGGCACGGAACCCGGAACGGAACCCTGACCGGGCGCCGGACCGGAACCCGGAACGGCTGCCGGAGACGGAGCCTGGGCGGAACCGTCAACGGCCCCAGACACCGGCGCCTGGGCGACGGCGGTCTTCACCGGCCCCGTTCCGCAGCCGGGTTCGGCCGATCCCGCCGGGCAGTCGGATCCGGGCCTCACGCCCGCCCCGACGTCATCCGGCTCGGAGACCTCGGGCGTGAGCGTCCCGGTGGCCGTCGTCCCCAGCACGGCGACCCGCTGCGCGCAGCCGAGGCCCGCACCGGGAACGGGAGCGGCGCGCCTGGCGGACCACGGCGCCGGGTCCGGGCAGTTCGTCCCGCCCCCCGGGGCCTGGACGGCGCTGTCCAGCACCCCGTCCCCGGTGGCGGGGGTGCCGACGGTCACGCTGTAGGTGATCGTGACCGTCTCGCCCATCGAGATGTCTCCGGCCCAGGTCAGCTTCGGCGCGCCGTACGAGACGGTGCCGCTCGTGACCCGTGCGTCGCCGTTGTAGGCCGCGTCGTCGAGGACCCGGGAGAGCTCCCCGGTGAGCGTGGCACCCGGATAGTCCTCGTTACCGACGTTGCCGACGGTGATCGTGTAGCCGACCGTCTGGCCGGGGCCGGCGGTCTCCCTGTCGGCGGTCATGAGGACGTACAGCAGCGGCAGGCCGGGCCCGCCGAGGTTTCCGCAGGCGGCATCGGTGGACCCTGCCTCGCAGTTGGAGCCCTCGGGACCGACCAGCTTGCCGGAGAGACGCAGGTCCCCCGCCGGCGGGTCGTTCACCGTGACGCCGTAGGTGACCGTCACCGTCTGGCCGGCGGCCACGTCACCGGTCCAGGTCACCTCGGGCTCGGCGAAGGCGACCGTGCCCGACGTGGCCGACTGGTCGTGGTCGAAGTCCGCGTCGTCGAGCAGGCCCGACAGGTCGTCGGTGAAGGCGAGGCCCGGGTGGGCGGTGTCACCGGTGTTGCGTAGCTTGACGGTATAGGTGACCTTCTGGCCGGGCTTGGCGAGGACGGGCGAGGCCGTCTTGGTGATCTCGACCTCCGACTTCCCGGCCCCCTCCACACGGCTCTCGCCGCCGGAGGCGCCCCTCGCGACCCGCCTTCCCGTCTCGGACGCGGGCGAAGACACCCCGTTCCCCACCGGCGCGGACGCGCTCTTCCCCTCCGCCCCGGACGCGGGCGAAAGCACCCCGTTCCCCCCGGGCACTTCCTTCTCCTCGGGTACGGACGCGGACACCTCCTCGGCGGGCACGTGCGCCGGCACCTCATCCGTTCCCTGGACGGGCCGGGACATCTCTATCGCCGTCGGGGCGGAATCGGACGTTCCACCCGCCGGCGAGGGAGCCTCGACCACAGCGGGCGACGCCGCCCCGCCTCCCTTCCCCGTGGGAGAGCTCCCCGCGCGTACGGGCGAGTTCCCCATGCGTACGGGCGAGTTCCCCGCGAGTACGGGCGAGGGCTTCCCCTTCGCCGCCCGCGCAGGCGGAGACTTCCCGTCCGCCGTCACCCGGGGAGTCCCGGCCCCTGTCCGGACGGATGACGAGGACGCCTCCGCCGCGTCCGTCCGGGGTGCGGCGAGAGCGAGCGACGGCGTCACGAGCATCGCGAGCGCGACACCCCACACGGCGAACCCACCGGCCCGCCGTCCTGAAAAACGCCGTCCCGAGAAACGCCTTCCGGAGAAACCCCGTCCTGAGAACCACCGCTCGGAGAACCACCGCTCGGAGAACCACCGCTCGGAGAACCACCGCTCGGAGAACCGTTCAGGAACCCGCCGTTCAGGAACCCGCCGTTCGGAAACGCGACGCGACCAGGTACCGGTACGTACCACCAAAGCCCCTTGCTGACCTTTGTCCACGATCTCGCCGGGGGGTCAAGATCAACCAACTCGGGGTGGGATACCCGGACTGGCCGGATCTCATCGGCGCCGATGGCAAACATCCGCCCCACCGATCCCCAAGGCAGCTGTCGAGTCCGTACAGGAGACCGCGAAGCGGTAACAGCGGATCTTCGGCACCGGTCATGACATGGCGGGCGTTTTCTCTCACACCTTTCACCCGTATTTGTCGTGAGAGGTCACCTTTATCGGCATTCGCGAAGCGAGCACACCTCCCCACTTCCCCGCGATACGCGCCACGCGCCCCCGCCCGTCGTGGCATGATGGGTCCCTCCAGGGATTGAAATGATTTTCATAACCAGATTGGACGGTCGTCGTGAGGGTGGCATTCGTCGGCAAGGGCGGCAGCGGCAAAACGACTCTGTCGGCGCTGTTCGCGAGATACACAGCGAGCCGGGGCGGTCCCGTCGTGGCCGTCGACGCCGACATCAACCAGCACCTGGGCATGGCACTGGGGCTGGCCGACGGTGCGCTGCCGAGGCCGATGGGCTCGCACCTGACCGAGATCAAGGAATACCTGCGGGGCGACAACCCCCGCATCTCATCGGCTTCCGCGATGGTCAAGACCACCCCGCCGGGGTCCGGCTCGCGGCTGCTCCGCCTCGACGAGCGGGACGACCCGATCCACACCGGATTCTCCGTCGCCACGGCCGAGGGCCCCAGCCTGATGGTCACCGGGCCGTTCAGCGAGGACGACCTGGGGGTGGCGTGCTACCACTCCAAGGTCGGCGCCGTGGAGCTCTATCTCAACCATCTGCTCGACGGCGCGGGCGAGTACGTCGTGGTCGACATGACGGCCGGAGCCGACTCCTTCGCCTCGGGACTGTTCACCCGCTTCGACATGACCTTCCTGGTGGCCGAGCCGACCCGCCAGGGCGTGAGCGTCTACCGGCAGTACCGCGACTACGCCGCCGACTACGGCGTGCCGGTCGCGGTGGTGGGCAACAAGATCCACGGCCCCGGGGACGTGGCGTTCCTGCGCGATCAGGTCGGCGACGACCTGCTGGTCTGCCTGGAGCACTCCTCGGCGATCCGCGCGATGGAGCAGGGCCGCCCCTTCACCCTCCGGGACCTCGAACCGGCCAACTCCCGGGCCCTGGGCACGATTCTCGACCATCTCGACGCCCAGGAGAAAGACTGGTTCCGCTTCGGGCGCCAGGCCGTGCAGTTCCACCTCCGCAACGCGGAGGCCTGGGCGAACAGGGCCACGGGCGAGGATCTGGCGGCCCAGATCGACCCCGGCTTCGTCTTCGGGCCCACGCGAGTGTCGCTCTCCCGCTAGATGGAGCGCTCAGTAGGCCCGACCTAGTGTCTGATGAATCCCCTTCTGTGAGGAGAACGCAGCATGTCGCTGACCGTTTCGAACGATCTTCTCGACCAGGCCAAGGCCGGTGAGGTGGACGACGCGGCATTCGTCACCTGTGTCAGAGACTCCCTTCCCTACGCCTGGTCGCTCATCAGCGAGCTGGTCAAGGAGCGCGAGCACACCGGTGCCGAGTTCGCCGACAACACGGTGCCCCCGCCGGACGAGGCCGCTCGCGGCCAACTCCTGCGCGCTCTCGCCAGCGACGCCATGCGCGGCGCCCTGGAGCGCCACTTCGGGGTGAGGCTGGCCTTCCAGAACTGCCACCGGGTCGCCGTCTTCGACCCGTCCGCCACCGGCGCCCACGCGGAGTTCGTCACCGCCAGGTCGCAGATCCTCAACCAGACGCCCGAGCTGGTCGACTGCTGACGGCCTCGTTCCGAGACGGACCGCCTTCCCCGGTCTCATCCCGGTCTCCGGACCGGTCTCATTGCGGGCGGGCGGGCGGTCCGAAGAGCCCGAGCTGGCCCTCTCCTGCCAGCGGGTTGCGATGCCTCTTGAGGTGGCGCCACCGGGGAAGGTCGTCCAGATAGGACCAGGACAGGCGGTGATGCTCCGTCGGGCCGAGGGAGGCCAGCGCCGCCTGGTGGACCGGCGAGGGATAGCCCGCGTTGTCGGCGAACCCGTACTCCTCGAAACCCAGCGAGGCCATGTAGGTGTCCCGCCGGACCTTGGCGATCACGGAGGCCGCGGCCACGGAGACGCAGGAAAGGTCACCCTTCACCTCGCACCTGACCGGCCAGGGCGCGCCCAGATAGTCGTGCTTCCCGTCCAGGACGACCACGTCGGGCCGGACGGGCAGCCCGGCCAGTGCCCTTCTGGCCGCCCTGCGCAGGGCCTCGGTCATCCCGAGCGCGTCGATCTCCTCATGGGACGCCTCGCCGTACCCGATCCCGGCCGCCCAGGCGGTGATCTCGGAGACCATGGCGACGCGGCGGGCGGGGCTGAGCAGTTTCGAGTCGGTGAGCCCGGCGGGCGGTTCCGACAGGTCGGTGACCACGGCGCAGACCGCCACCGGGCCGGCCCAGGCTCCGCGCCCGACCTCGTCCACCCCGGCGACCAGTTTGGAACCGCCGTCGTTCAGCAATCGCTCGAGCGCGTAGGTGGGAGGCACGTGCCGACGTTACCGGGACGCGAGACCCCGGGAGCCATCCTGGTAAAGCATCACCTTGACGCGGACCCCCGGGCGTCGCACCGGTCGCACACCACCCTGGTCAAGCATCACCTTGACGCGGACCCTCGGGCGTCGCACCGGCCGCACCCCGGTCGAACACCACCCTGGTCAAGCATCACCCTGACGCGGACCCCCGGGCGTCGCTCCGGCAGGGTCCTCGAACTCCGGCCGGGCCCCCGGGTGTTCCCTGGACGCCGGCTCGACCCCCTCCAGGTCGGCGGCGAGGAGCCGGGCGGCGACGTGGACGGCCCGGAGGGTGACGGAGACGGCGGGGCGGTGGACGCTGGACGATCGGGCGACGGCGTGCACGACCCGGCCCACCGGCGGGCCGGGAAACCGGCGGACGGCGATGCCGCGGACCCCGGCGGCCAGCGCCAGGGCGGGGACGGCGGCGATGCCGATGCCCTTGGCGACCAGGCCGATGATCGTGCCCAGTCCCTCGAACTCCCAGGGCACCGGCCGGTGACCGCCGACGTCGGCCATCAGCCGGTCCACCGCCAGCCGGGAGGGCTCGCCGTCCGGGGTGGCCATCCAGGGCTCGTCGCGCAGGTCCCGCAGGTCGACCGGGACGTCGGGGGAGGCGAGCCGGTGCCTGCGCGGCACCACGAGCACCAGCGGGTCGCGCAGCAGCGGGAAGACCCGCATGGTGTCGGGCTCGCGCATCCGGCCGTGCCAGTCGTCGATCAGGGCGATGTCCACCTCGCCCGACTGCACCTCGCGCATCCCGCGCCCCGAACGGCTCTGTCCCATCCGCAGGGTGAGCTCGCCGTGCCGTCGCAGCGTCCTGGCCAGCGCGGGCGCGAAGGCCACCGCGGCGGTCGGGAAGGCGGTCACGGTGACCCGCCCCGACGGGGTCGCGGCCTGGGCCGACAGGTCGGACTCGGCGCTCTCCACCATGGCCAGGATGCGCTCGGCGTGCTCGACCAGGCGGCGCCCCGCGTCGGTCAGCTCCGCGCTTCTGGCGGTCCTGTCGATCAGCACGGCGCCCGCCTGGCGCTCCAGCGCGGCCAGTTGCTGCGAGACCGCCGAGGGGCTGTAGCCCAGGGAGGTCGCGGTGGCCGCGATGCTGCCCCGGCGAGCGAACTCACAGATCAGGACGAGCCTCCGCAAATCAAGCATCAGTTTTCCTTACGCCCACCCATGACAACCGAAGCTTGTCCTGATGCACCCCATCCCACCAGGCTGAGAGGCGTTCCACAACGTCCCGCAGTGTTCCGCAGTGTTCCGCGACGAGTAAGGACCCCGCGATGAGCGTCACGCTTTCCGCCACCCTGGCGGCCAACGAGGACATCGAGCGAAGACGGCGCGCCGGTGAGCGCGTGCTGCACCTGGCCTTCGGTGAGGCCGGCCTGCCCGTGCATCCGGTCCTGCGTGAGCGGCTGGCCGCGGCGTCCGGGCTCAACGGGTACGGACCGGTCGCCGGCGCGCCCGCGCTGCGCGAGGCGGCCGCCGGCTACTGGTCGCGGCGCGACCTGCCCACCGACCCCGGCCTGGTGGTCTGCGGCCCCGGAAGCAAGCCCCTGCTGTACGGCCTGCTGCTCGCGATCGGCGGCGACATCGTGCTGCCGATGCCGAGTTGGGTCAGCTACGCCGCCCAGACCGAGCTGGTCGGGGCGCGTTCCCTGCTTGTTCCGACGCCCCCCGGCGAGGGTGGGGTGCCGGATCCCGAGCGCGTGGCGGCGGCGGTCAGGCACGCCCGTACCCAGGGGCGCGACGTGCGCTCGCTGCTGGTCACGCTTCCCGACAACCCCACCGGCACGCTGGCCGGGGCGTCCACGATCCGGCGGATCGCCGAGGTCGCCCGCGAGCTCGACCTGACGATCGTCTCCGACGAGATCTACCGCGACCTGGTCCACTCCCCGGCCACCGGTTTCCTCAGCCCCGCCGACGTGGCTCCCGAGCGGACCGTGATCACCAGCGGGCTCAGCAAGAGCCTCGCCCTGGGCGGCTGGCGGATCGGCGTGGCCCGGCTCCCGTCACCGCTCCTGCGCGACCGGCTCCTGGCGGTGGCGAGCGAGATCTGGTCCAGCCCGGCCGCACCGGTCCAGCAGGCGGCGGCGTACGCCTACACCGAGCCGCCGGAGCTCGTCGAGCGGGTGGCCCGGAGCCGCGAGCTGCACGGTGCGGTGGCGCGGGCGGTGTACGAGCGGTTCGTCCGCGCGGGCGTGCGGGTGGACGCGCCCCAGGGTGGTTTCTACCTCTACCCCGACTTCATCGGGTTCGACTTCGCGTCCTCCGCCGATCTGGCCACGCACCTGCTCGACCGACACGGCGTCGGGGTGCTCCCCGGCCACGTCTTCGGCGACGACCCGGCGGCCCTGCGGGTACGGGTGGCGACCAGCCTTCTGTACGGCGAGACGGCGCGGCTGCGGCTGGCCGCGCTCGACGCCCCGGACCCCCTGGAACTGCCCTGGATCTCCGCCTCGCTGGATGATCTGAGCGAGGCGCTGACCGGTCTGCGCGCGACGGGGCGGGCGCCCCGGTCCCGGGTGCGCGTCCCGCTCGTCACGGCGCCCGCGACGGGGTGATCGCACCCTCGCCGGGAACGCTCCCGCGGCGGGTGTCCCGGGGTGGTTCCAGCGGCTCCCACCTGGGATTTCTCGCCGTGAAGGCCCACCGGTCACGGGCGTCCCTCGATGCTCACCAAGATGTCTCGTATCGTTTGGTATCAAGCATGGGAAAGAGCCCTCATTATGTGCTCATGCCCGCTTTTGTCACCCTGTCCGGGCGCCTCGTGCGCCTGGAACCGCTCAGCCTCGCGGTCGTCGACGACCTCGTCGCCGCGGCGAGTGAAGACCGTTCTACCTACGCCTTCACTCGCGTCCCCAATGGCCGGGACGAGATGGTCTCCTACGTGGAGGCCGCTCTGGCTGAGCAGGCGGAGGGCCGCACGATGCCCTTCGCCATCCGGTGGCTCCACACCGATCGCGTGGTCGGTGCCACCCGTCTCATGCACCTGGAGTACTGGCAGGGCCCCATGCCCTGGCCGCCGGGCGCTCGTGGGGCGGTGGGCGATGTCCCGTCCGTGGCGGACATCGGTTACACCTGGCTCTCCGCCTCCGCGCAGGGAACCGGTATCAACCGCGAGAGCAAGTATCTGATGCTCTCCCTCGCCTTCGAGACCTGGCAGGTCCACCGCATAACCCTCAAGGCCGATATACGGAACGTACGCTCCCGGGCCGCCATCGAAGCCCTCGGCGCGCACCTCGACGGTGTGCGGCGGGCGGAGAGCCGAGGCGCCGACGACACGGTCCGAGATACCGCGTACTACTCGATCCTGAGCGACGAATGGCCGATCGTCCGAGAACGGATGCACGCGCGGATGGGGCTGGTCGAGGCCGCGTGAGACGGACACCCGAGGTGTGGGATATGAGGAGAAACGGGTAGCCGAAAAGGCTATGTTTCTACAAACAGTACATAACATCAAAAACAACGCTTCAGTCACTTAATGGAACAAAAGGCCCGCCCGGAATCCGGGCGGGCCTGGTGTTCGTCCGGCGCCGCACGCGAGTCGCGGCTCGCGGGGGCAGCGGGTCGGATGGAGATCGCGGGTGGACGTTCACGGATCGGTGTCACCGGTACGACTACCGGAGGGATCCGCCGGAGGCCCCGGGGTCACTCCTCGTCGTCGGACTCGATCTCGTAGATGTAGCGCCACTTGCCGCACAGCGTCCTCTTGGCGTCGTGCCTGTCCCAGTAGCAGACCCTGACCTGCAGGTTGTCGATATCGTCCGCGACGTAGTGGAAGCGCTGGTAGCCGCTGGTGCCGCACTTGCGCGACCAGGAGTAGTTCTCGTCGCCGTCGTGGGTCTCGAACTTGAACTGGGCGTAGCCGCACAGCCAGTTCGGCGAGTTCTTGTCGTAGAGCCTGCCCTGGACGTGGAGGCGGTCGTCCTCGTCGAGCCGCACGGTGCCCCGGGCAGCGGCGCGGGAGTCGTCGTAGAACCTGGAGTAGTAGTAGCCCCAGGGCTCCTCGTCGTAGCCGCTCGATGCGGCGGGGGCGGCGGTGAGGGTGGCGGCGGAGGCGGGGGAGGCGAGGGCGGGAACACCGATCGCGATGACGGCGGTGGCGGCGGCGAGGCCGAGAAGTTTGCTGATCGAGCGGCGCATGGTGGTTCTCTCCTTGAGGGGTGCGGCTCCCGTCTTCCGGAGGAGCCATGGCTCATTGATAGGCGCGTGTGCCTGCATCGCGCTTACAGCCCCTTTATCCCTGCCTGCAATCCGCTGACATGTCGGGCATGGCCGCCCCCGTATGGGGCCATGCCCGACAGCACCCAGCATTGAGCGCGCGACTCAACAGCCGATTGACGTGCAATCAACGTCTCGGCGAACAAGCAAGCCTCTACCTACGTGGTAAGCAAGGGAGGACCTATCATTTGGCCATAAAACTTTCCATTGGGCGGAGATTCGAGACATGGCTGTTCAGGACAGCGGAGACGGACTGCGGTTCGCCGTGCTCGGTCCTGTCCAGGCATGGCGCGACGGTTCCGAGCTCGACCTGGGAACCCCGCTGCAACGTTCCATTCTGGCGATGCTCCTGCTGAGGGAGAGCCGGGCGATCACACCGGCCGAGATGATCGACGCGATCTGGGGGGACGACGCCCCGCCCCGCGCGCTCGGCGCCCTGCGCACCTACGTCTCCCGGCTGCGCGCGGTGCTGGAGCCCGGCAGGTCCCCGCGCACCCGCCCCGAGCTGCTCACCTCCGTCGGCAGGGGGTACGCGCTGCGGCTGAACGGCGGTTCCCTCGACCTGCTCCTCTTCGAGCGCGGCGTCCAGGAGGCCGAGGCGGCGCGCCGCGAGGGCGACCCGGCGCGGGCCGCGGAGAGCCTGCGCGTGAGCCTGGCGCTGTACACCGGCGAGCCGCTCGCCGGGGCCGTCGGCCCGTACGCCGAGCACCAGCGCGGGCGGCTCGCCGAGCGCCGGATGAGCGTGCTCGAGGTCCTGATGGACCTGGACCTGGAGCTGGGCAGGCACGCCGACGTCCTGTCCGAGCTGATCGCGCTGACCGCCGACCACCCGCTGCGCGAGCGGCTGCGAGCCCAGCTGATGCTGGCCTACTACCGGTGCGGGCGCAAGGCGGAGGCCCTGGCGGCCTTCGCCGACACCCGCGCCACGCTGATCGAGGAGCTGGGCATCGAGCCGGGCTCCGACCTGACGAGCATGCACCAGCGCATCCTCACCGGTGACCCGGCCCTCGCACCGGCCCCGGCCGGCCCCGCGCGGCCCGTGCCCGCCGAGGTCACCGAGGTGGCGGAAGCCGCCGCGCGGGAAGGCCCGGAAGCGAAGCGTCCCGAGCCGGATCCGGAGCCCGCGAGGGCGGCGAAGGCCCGGACGACGGCGATCACCCCGGAGCTGCCGCGACCCGCGCAGCTGCCCGCCGCCGTGAACGACTTCACCGGCCGCCGCCAGATCATCGCGCGGCTGCGCACGCTGCTGTCGTCCCACGACGGCTCCGAGGGCGTGCCGGTGGCGGCCATCTCCGGTATCGGAGGCGTGGGCAAGACGGCCCTGGCCGTGCACGTCGCCCACGCCATGCACGACCTGTTCCCCGACGGCCAGCTCTACGCCGACCTGCGCGGGTACGGCGAGGAGCCGACCGCGCCCGAGTCGGTGCTGGCGGCCTTCCTGCGCGGGCTCGGCCTGCCCGCCGACGCCATCCCCGACGGCATGGCCGAGCGGTCCGCGCTGTTCCGCTCGCTCCTGGCCGACCGGCGGATGCTCGTGCTGCTGGACAACGCCCGCGACGCCGCCCAGGTGGGCCAGCTGCTCCCCGGCTCGGCCGGGTGCGCGGCGATCGTGACCAGCCGGGGCAAGCTCGCCGACCTGGCCTCGGCCAGGCTCGTCGACCTGGACGTCATGGAGCCGGACGAGGCCCTGGCGCTGTTCGGCATCGTCGCCGGCGTGGAGAGGGTGGAGGCCGAGCGCGCCGCCGCCATGGACGTGGTCGCCGCCTGCGGTTTCCTGCCGCTCGCGGTGCGGATCGTGGCGGCGCGCCTGGCCGCCAGGCCGTCCTGGACGGTCGCCTCCCTGGTGCCCCGGCTGGCCGACGAGCGCCGCCGCCTGGACGAGATGCGCGTGGGCAACCTCGCGGTGGAGGCGACCTTCGCCCTCGGGTACGGCCAGCTCAACCCGGCCCAGGCCCGCACGTTCCGGCTGCTCTCCCTGCCCGGGGGCCCGGACATCTCGGTCGGGGCCGCCTCCGGGTTGCTCGCGCTGGACCCGATGGACACCGAGGACGTCCTCGAGTCCCTGGTGGACGCCAGCCTGCTCGAAGCCCCCGCCCCCGGCCGCTACCGCTTCCACGACCTGCTCAAACTCTTCGCCCGCCGCGTCGCGGAACGGACCGAGAACGCGACGGAGGAGAGCTGCGCCGCGGGTGAGACGAGGCGGGGAGAGCGGCGCGGGTCCGGTGTGAGCGTGACCATCGGCGGGGAGGGCGAGGCGGCGCTGCGCCGGCTGCTCGACTTCTACCTGGCGTCCGCGCGCTCGGCGCACCGCCTCGCCTACGAGGGCAGCACGATCGCCGACCAGCTGGGAGTCACCGGGACCGGTCACACCTTCGCCTCCGCAGACGAGGCGGTGGCCTGGCTCTCGGTGGAGGCGGAGTCGCTGTTCGCGTCGATCGCCCAGGTGACCTGCGCGGACGAGGCCGACGAGCTGCTGCCGGGGGCCGACCTGCTGCTCGCCATGGAGCCGCTGCTGGAGTCGGGGAGCCACGCCCGTGAGTTCGAGAGCCGGACGCGGGAGATGCTGGCCGTCGCGCGGCGGCTCGGCGCCGTCTCCAGCGAGCTGCGCTGCCGCTACGTGCTCGGGCGGGTGCTGTTCGGCGCCAACCGGCTGGCCGAGGCGGAGGAGGAGTTCCGTACCTCGCTGGAGCTGTCCGCCGGAGGCGACCGCATCGTCATCGGCGAGGTGTTCAACGCGCTCGCCGTCGTGGCCGGGCGCCGGCGCCGCCACGTGGAGGCTTTGGCCTGGTTCGAATCGGCGCGCGAGGTGTTCCGGGAGGTCGGGGCGCGGGGCGGGGAGGCCCTGACGCTCAGCTACTCCGCCCGCGACCACCTTTTCCTGAACCAGCCGAAGGAGGCGATCGCCGCCGCCGAGCAGGGGCTGGCGGTGTTCATCGAGATGGGCTTCAGCGCGGGCACCGCCAGGGCCCGCTACCACCTGGGGATGGTCCTGTCGCGGGTCGGCCGGCTGAACGAGGCCGTCCATCACCACGCCGAGTGCCTCGCCTTCTTCAGGGCCAGCAAGCAGCGGGTCTGGGAGCAGCGGGTCTGCTCCCGGCTGGCCGAGACGTTCATCAACGCGGGCCGCTTCACGGACGCGGCCCGTCACGCGGAGCAGGCGCTTACCGTGAGCCGGGAGATCAGCCACCCGTACGGCGAGGCGCAGGCCCTGTGGGTGTTAGGCAAGGCGCTCAACGGTCTCGGCAGGGTCGAGCGCGGCCGCGACTGCCTCGTCCGGGCCCACGACCTGTTCGGCAGGCTCGGAGCACCCGAGGCCGAGGATCTGCGTCTTCTGCTGGAGCGTGACCAGGTCGACAGCTGATCCCAGGCCGTCGTACAGGTCGTCGTCGAGACGCGTCATCCAGACGTGGTTGATCACCGGTGTTCCCCTCGAAGTCAGGCCCCGCGATTCGGAATGGGTGTGGAGGTCCGGCCGGCCGTCTGACCCGGGCGACGCGTAGGGGGCCCGGTCATCCGGTGCGTCGCGCGCGGGTCGGCCGCCTCACTGTGACGGTCGGCCGGACGTGGCACGGACCCTTCACCCCCCGGGTCCGTGCCCCACGACCAGAGCCTCTCCCACGGCGTTTGCCATCCGATTGACAAGCGATAGCGACGATATCCACAGCCTGTGGACAGTCACCCTGTGGATATGTGGAAAAACCCTTCGGCGATCAGTGGACGGAGCGCACCGGGAGTCTTCGCCCGCAGGTCGTCGTGGTCCTCACCGGTCAGTTCCGCGATCGCGGCGAGCAGCGGATCCAGTGGATAATCGCCGTCGCAGACCCCCGCGAGGGCGGCTTCCACGGTCCCGACCACCGCGCTGCGGCGCAGCCCCCCGGTCTGCCTCAGCACGATCCGCGCCGGGTCCTCGGCACCCGGCGGCCCGACCCGCTCCTCCAGCACCCCCTCGGCCACCGCGAGCCTGGAGCCGAGCAGCTCGGCGTCGGTCAGCCGGTGCGCCGTGGTGATCGCGCCGAGCACCTCGTCCACGTATCCGCCGACCGGCAGTTCCACCGGCCGCCCGTACTCCTCCACCCGCACGACCGGGTCGAGGCTCCCGGAGTCGTTCAGCGTGATCCAGCCGAAGCCGATCCCGGTGACGTTCTCCGCCTCGAACCAGCCGAGCCAGTCGTCGTAGAGCTCGCGGTGGCGCGGGGTGCCCTGCTCGGCGGCGTCCCTCAGCCACAGCTCGACGTACTCGGCGGGATCCTGGACGTCGCGCTGCACCGCCCAGCCGTCGCAGCCGGTCCCGGTGAGCCAGCCGCCCACCCGGTCGCGCCAGTCCTCGCCGTCGACGTGCAGCCAGTTGGCCAGCAGGTGACAGGTGCCGCCGGGGGCGAGGTGGCGGGGCGCCCGCCGTACGAGGTCGCGGCAGAAGTCGTCGGCGTGGAAGCCCGACTCGCGGTAGGTGAACCGGCCGGCCGGAGAGATCACGAACGGCGGGTTGGCGACGACCAGGTCGAAGCGGTCGTCCTCGACGGGGTCGAACAGGGAGCCCAGCCTCGCGTCGACACCGGTGATCCCGGACAGCGCCCAGCTGAGACGGGCCAGTTCCAGGGCGCGCGGGTTGACGTCGGTGGCCGTGATCTCCTCGGCCCTGCCGTCCAGGTGGAGGACCTGCACCCCGCACCCGGTCCCCAGGTCCAGGGCGCGCCCGACGGGGCGGCGGGAGGCCAGCTGGGCCAGGTTCGCCGAGGCGCCTCCCGCGCCGACGACGTGGTCCGGGCGCAGGGCCGGATCTCCCGGCCTGACCTTGCGGTCGGAGACGACGTAGCCACCGGCGCCACCGGTCTCCCAGGGCTGCAGATGGACCGCGGAGACGACCCGGCCGCCCTCGACGGTCACCAGGCCCGCGGCGGCGAGTTCCTCCACGGGAAGGCCCGCCGGCACCCCCCGCGCCTCCACGGGGGCACCGAGCCACCACAGCCGGATCAGGGTGGCGAGCGGGTCGCCCTCCGCGGTGGCGCGCAGGGCGGGCACCGTCTCCTCGCGGGACAGCGCGGTGGCGGCGACGTCGCCGAGACGCTCGCGGACACCGTCGATGGTGTAGCCGGTGTCGAGCAGAAGCCCCCTGAGCCGGCCAAGCAGATCGTTCACCGGGCAATCCTCGCACCGGGCACGTCCGAACGCTCCCGGTGATGAGACTGTTACCCATCGGGGTAAGCGTTCTGCAAGCGGACTTCAAGTGGAAAGCGGTACTTCTTGGTAACCGCACCACCCGCTCCCAAGGATCCATGATGCTGATCCCCTGCTTCGCCTGCGAGTCCCGTTTCCATCCTGACGAATATTTCCGCGCCTGCCACGACTACCACCGTGGCAAGGATCTGGTCGCATGGACCTGCCCGCGGTGCGGCAATCAGGATGAGTTACGGGTCTTTCCCGGAGAGCTGGGGTTCGGCTACGCCCGGCGTGGCGGGTTCGACGTCTCCGACCGGGTGCGGGTGCCCGGCCTGCGGCGCCGGCGTCAGGACCTGCGGTTGGACATCTCGCTGGACGAGGACGTCTGGCGGGTGTCGACGCGGACACGTCAGCTGGTGGGAGCGCACTGAGACCGCTCCGGCCCGGAAAAGCCCCCGTGATCCGGGCCGGAGTATCAGTGACACCGGCCGAACAGGCGGCGGATGGAGCGGTCGAGCGGCGGCCGGGGCGTTCGACGCGGCTGGACGGTGACGCCGGTCGGAACGATCGAAGTGCGGAGCGGCCGGGCGGGACGGCCGATCAGGAGCTCTGCTGCCGCAGGCTCTGCCAGGCCGCCTCGCAGAGGCCCCTGATCTCGTCGGGGGTGGGCTGGTGCGCGCCGGCGAACCACAGGCGGCACATCTCGGTGGCCGGTCCCAGCCAGAGCACGTAGCACATCGTCGGGTGGACGGGCTGGAGCAGGCCGTCCTTCATGTGCGGGCGCCACCAGTCGGAGACCTTCCTGAAGAACGCCCTGCGCGACTCCGACACCTCGGTGCCACCCGGCTCGTCGCGCCTGGGCGGACGCTCGCTGATCAGCAGGTGCGCACGCTCGCGGTGCTCACCGCTCCAGGACATGTGCAGCGCGACGATGGCCTCGATGCCTCCCCGCGCGCTCTCGTGGCGCTGGAGTTCGGCGAGGAACGCGTCCTGGTACATGCGCAGGGTCTCGGCGTACAGGACGCCGAAGACGTGTTCCTTGCTGGCGAAGTGGTGGTAGAAGCTGCCGACGCTGACACCGCTCTCCTCGCGGAGGCTGGCCAGCGTGGTGGCCGAGACCCCGTCCTGGCTGAATCGGCGCAGGGCACCCTCGACGATCCTGGTGCGGCCGTCGCGTCCGTTCTTGGCGGTCTTCACGGATCCATGGTGGAGCAACAGAACCTTGTTCCGCAAACTGCCCGGGAAACAGCTTGGACCACGTCGATCGTACCGGCGTGATCGTGGGACCGCGCCGCCACCCCGAGGTCCGGTCCGCACGGTTCCCGAGCGGCGCCCGCCACGCCTCCGGCCCGGAGCCCGCGCCCGGCGAATCCAGCCACGGCCCGCCCGGCGAATCCGGCCACGGCCCGCACGGGGAACCGGCCGGGGCGTCGCTCAGCGGAGGACCTTCGCGGTCACCTCGACCGTGCCGGAGGAGACGCGCATGGTCGCCTCCGGCCATGCCCTGCGGACCATCGACAGGACCTTGCGGTTGTCCCCGAGCACGTCCATCCCCACCGTTCTGGCACCCCTGCCCTCCGCTCGGCGCATCAGCGTGCGAACGAGCCGGGAGCCGAGTCCCATCCCCTGCCACTCGTCGCCCACCACCACGGCGATCTCGACGTCGGTCTCCTCGCCCCGGTAGCTCATCGCGTGCCCGACGAGAAGGTTCCCGTGCACGGCGAGCAAGGCGTCGCGCCGCTCGTCCACCGCGAGCAGCGTCCTGACGAAGCCGGCGCTCGGGCGGCCCATCCCGGCGAAGAACCTCCGCGCCTGCGTACGAGGCGACAGCCCCCCGAGGAAGCGGCGGACCCCCTCCTCGTCGTCCGGCCGCGCGGGCCGGATCTCGACGGCACCCCCGGGCACCGCCGTGACGTCCCCGGACACGGCCGTGACATCCCCGGGCACCGCCGTGACGTCCCCGGGCACCTCGGGGGCGTTCCCGTACATGACGTTCCCGTACACGACGGGGACGTCTCCGGGCGCCGGGACGACACCCGGCGACACCAGCTGAGTTCGCATCATGGACTCAGAGTGTCGCAGGACATCTGAGTATGTCAACTAGACTTAGGTGAACGTTGGAGGTGACGCCATGTCGACCTACGATTCGCACATGAACGAGGCTGCTCCCGGCAACCTGCCCCTGCGGGTGGACAACTGCTCCATCGAACGCGCCCTGGGCGTCGTCGGCGAGAAGTGGACGTTCCTGGTACTGCGCGAGGCGTTCCGCGGCGTGCGGCGCTTCGCCGACATGCAGGCCGCCACGGGAGCGCCCAGGCAGGTGCTCAGCGCCCGGCTGACCCGGCTGGTGGAGGAGGGACTGCTGCGCAAGGTCCCCTACCGCGAGCCCGGCCAGCGGCAGCGCGACGAATACCGGCTGACCCAGATGGGTCTCGACCTCTATCCGACCCTGGTGGCCCTGATGCAGTGGGGCGACCGGTATCTCAGCGACCACGAGGGGCCGGCGGTGCGCATCACCCACCGCGGCTGCGGCGCCCCGGTCGAACAGCACTTCCACTGCGCCGAGGGGCACGAGGTGTCCGGCCCGAGAGAGGTCACCCCGGTGCCCGGCCCCGGAATTCGCCCCCGCGCTACAGCGCCCGCGCTTCCAGGTCCGGTGTCGGCGGTTCCGGGTTCTCCGCCCCTCGCGTCTCCAGCCTCCGCAGGCAGTGCCTGAGGCTGAGCACCGAGACCAGCGCCACGCCGCCGAGCAGCACCGCGACCGCGGAGGTGCGCACGAGAAGGTAGGTCTCCAGGGTCTGGCTGAGCAGCAGCCACAGGCTCAGTGCCCCGTTCAGCAGTTGCGCGCAGCCCCACAGCACCGACTGCGACACGAAGAAGCGGCGCATCCGCGGATGTTCCATCACCTGGTCGGGCAGCGGCACGAGGTCGGCCACCACCCGCTGGATCAGCGGTCTCTGCAGCGGCGCGGTGAGCAGGAAGCCCATGCTCACGCAGAACACCCCGAGGCAGGGCTGCAGGAAGAACACGATGGGATTGCCCGTCGCCACCGTGAGCACCACCCTGACGGTGATCGTGCCCGCCGCCAGCAGCAACGTGCCGGGCGCCTCGCCGCCCCTCACCAACCGCCAGGCGACACCGCCGTAGACCCAGGCCGCCGCCACCGCCAGCGCGCCGTTCGCGCTGGTGAAGACCAGCGCGACGTAGAAGACGAGAACGGGAAGGATCATGCTCTCGAACACCCTGGGGGCGGCGTGCCGCAACAGGACCCCGATGCGGGGGAGTACGAGCGGAGCCGCGGGGGCGGGCATGAGCACAGTCATCAGGGGCGGGCTCCGGAGGTGGTGGAACATCCCGGGGGAAATCTCACATGACCGTATGCGATGTCCGGAGTGTCCGGTGAGCTTTTCCATGACATCCGAGGATCGGCCGGTCCCGGGCACCTTACTACGCCCAAAGGCGCACCCGGCTACTCCCAAAGGCGCACTCGGAGGACGGGGCGGTGCCCCCGGTGCCTACCCTTGATGACGTGTACCGGTTCCTGCTGACTCCCCGATGGCTGGCTCTCCACGTGGTGGTGCTGCTGGTCATCCCCGCTTTCGTGCTGCTGGGCCAGTGGCAGTTCGGGCGTTTCGAGGAGAGGTCCACCAGCAGCGACCAGATCACCGGCAACCTCCGCGCCGCCCCCGTCTCCGTGGAGAGGCTCACCTCGCCCGGCGGCACCGTCCCTACGCAGGACAAATACCGCACCGTCACGGCCAAGGGAACATACGACGCCAGTGCCCAGTTCCTGGTCCGGCGCCGCGTCCAGGACAGGGCGGTCGGCTTCTACGTGCTGACCCCGCTGGTCACGGCGAACGGCACCGGCGTGCTGGTGAACCGGGGCTGGGTCAAGGCGGGCAGCACCGCCGACGCCCTCCCCGAGGTCCCCGCGCCGTCCTCGGGTGAGGTGACTGTCACCGGCCGGCTACGCCCGGCCGAGACCGAGGAGACCTCCGGCATCCGCGACCGGGCGGGCCTGCCCGCGGGACAGGTCCTGCTGATCAACACCGAGGCGATCGGGCGCCGCCTGCCGTACGGACTCCTCGGCGGGTACGTCGAGCTGACCGGGCAGTCGCCCGCGGCCGCCGCCGCGCCCGCGCCCGTCCCCGCGCCGGACGTCGGCGAGGGAGGCGGCCTCAACCTGGCCTACGGCGTGCAGTGGTGGCTGTTCATCGGGGTCGCGATCGGCGGCTGGGCGCTGCTGATCCGCCGGGAGGCCGCCGACCTCAAGGCGGCGGCCTCGGCACCGGCCGCGACCGGCGGTCCGGATCCCGGCGCCCCCTCCGGACGCGACGAGTCCGGTAAGCCCGGTGAGTCGCCGGACACCGCCCCGCGAGCCACGACGGCACCGACGGCGGCACCGGCGGAACGTGCCGGGTCCTGACCGGGAGAACCTCCGGAACACGGAAACCCGGAAGGCGAGAGCCCGGAGACGAGCCGCCGAGAGCTCGCCGGGGCTCCGCCGGCACCTAGCTGAGCACGAGGTTCAGAAGGTAACCGACGGCCAGCGTCAGGGCCGTGGAGAGCAGAGCCAGAAGAATTCCCAGCAGGAAGCCCCGCCCGCCGCCCAGCCGCCCGCGCGGCGCGGGGGTCCGTCCGGCCTCGAACCAAAACGGGCGGGGTTCGAGCAGCAGGAACAGGATCGCGCCGATCCACCCGGCACCGAGGATCCAGAACCAGGCCCACCGGTTGCCCAACCGGGGCGTCGAGCCGAGCATGATCAGGAAGGTGAGCACCCAGGCCGCGAGCAACCAATCACCGCCGACGGGTGCCGGCATCTCAAGAACCCACTGGGGCCCGAGACGGATTTCCCCGGAGTCGCTCAGCTCGGTCACCTTGGCGCCGCTGCGACCCATGTCGCTCTTGAGGTCCGCCATCGTGTAGGGGGGCGGTGCCGCCCCGAACGTCTCGGCGTCGAGCTCGCGCCAGGTCAGCGGTCCCTCGGCCCATCGGACGTAGCGGATCGCACCGTCCTGCTCGTCGTACTCGACGAGGGAGATGCGGTCGGCCGCGGCCGCGGCGCGGAACTCGGCCCGCGTCTCCGGCAGGGGCGCGCGGTTCAGCACGGTGATCAGGACGCCGAAAATCAGGACGATCAGGAGAACCGCCCGGATGGTCAGCCCGACGATCCGCCAACCACGACGGACCTCCAACGCTTCAGGAGCCATACCCCCTATTTGCTACTCGACGATCACGCGTTGACCATCGCCATGCCGAAAAGAAGCGCCACCGCGATCGCGAACCCGCGTGTCCCGTCGAGCCTGGCCGGCGCGGGCAGCGCCTCGTACGGATCCCGCCACAGGGGCCTCGGCTCCAGCAGGACGTAGAGCAGCGAGCCGCCGGTGAGGAACATCCAGAACCACGCCCAGCGGCTGGCGTAGCGGGGGTTCGGGCGGGCCAGCATGAGCAGCCAGGCCAGGATCTCCGCCACCACCGCCACCGGGCCGAACGGCTCCCACCACCGCCCGTAGGCGGGTGAGCCCGCCAGTGCCCCGAGGCCGTCGGTGCGCACGATCTCCACGGAGGGGTCGGCGACGGCGCGCACCTGGGCCAGGAAGGCCGCCTGGCGGCGTTCCAGGGCCTCGGGGACCAGCCGGGTGGTCCGGGGATCCCAGACGTCGTCGGGCTGGTCGAAACGGGCCTGGCTCCAGGAGAGCGGCCCGTGGGACCACGTCAGCGTGCCGTAGGCGGGCCAGTTGCGGTCGTAGACGACCTTGGTCACCTCACCCGCCCGCAGGTCCGCCACGAGTTCCCCCGCGGGCCGCAGGGGAGGGGCCTGGTTGATGTGGACGATCACCGTGGAGAGCGCGAGCACGAACAGCAGCACCACCCGCACGGCGTACGGGATGTCGTCCCGTGCCGGAATCACCACTCGCATCCCTGTCCCATCGCGCGAGACCCGCCACTGGATAGGTTAGAGGGCGTGATCCGGCATATCGAGTTCGCGCGGCTGTACAACTTCCGCGATGTGGGCGGCTACCGGACGGACGACGGGATGGAGGTGCGCTGGCAGCGACTCTATCGCTCCGCCTCGCTGCACATGCTCGCCGACGACGACCTCGACCGTTTCCACGCGCTCGGCGTACGCACCGTGATCGACCTGCGCCATCCCAACGAGGTGGCGCGCCGCGGCCGTGCCCCGCAGGGGCCGGGCTACCACAACCTCCCCGTCGAGCACCGCAGGTGGGACACCGTTGGCGACTACCACCCCGACGCCGGGATCGCCAGGTTCTTCGCCGACCGCTACCTGGAGGTGTCCCAGGACGGTCACGCCGAGCTCAGAAGCGCGCTGGAGCTGATCGCCGAGGCGGAGAACGCGCCCGTGGTGGTCCACTGCGCGGCGGGCAAGGACCGCACGGGGCTGCTGGTCGCCCTGGTCCTGCGGCTGCTGGGGGTGTCCGAGGAGGACGTGATCGCCGACTACGCGCTGACCGGGCTGGCCAAGCCCCAGATGATCGCGTACTGGGAGAAGGAGCATCCTGGAGAGCCGCAGTGGGCGGGGTTCGGCGAGGCGCCCGCCGACGCGATGCGCCTTTTCCTCGGCGAACTGGGCCCGGTACGGGACTACTGCCTGCGAACCTTGCGCTTGGACGAAAAGGTCATATCCACTCTCAAGCATCATCTTCTGAAAAATCCTGATACTGCGGCGATCTCTGGGTAGGCGCACCCGCAGGGCCCGCCACGGGCAGCACCCTCCGGCGGGCCCGTCCCCGGGGCCGCCCTCACCCCCCTCTCGGGTGGTCCCGGGGCCCGCCCGTGAAAGACACCGCGGGAGGCACCGCGAACGCCACGGAAGGCGGCCGTGGCAGGCGTCACGGAAGGCGGTCGTCGGAAGTGTCACGAAAGACGGTGGCGGGAAGGGTCACGAAAGACGTGATGGGGACATCGCGGGAGACGTCGTGAGAGACAGAGATACCAAGCGGAGACCTTGCAGCTTGATGAGTGTTATTCCAGCGGAATACGGTTGACCGTGTGACTACGCCGCTGCTCCCCGACCCCGAGCCCAGGCGGCGGGACTATGTGATCATTTCAGCCGACGACCACCTGATCGAGCCGCCCGACATGTTCGACGACCGGCTGCCGGAGAAATACGCCGACATGGCGCCCAAGGTGGTCGAGACCGACTCCGGTCACCAGGTCTGGCGTTACGGCGGGGCCACCTACCCCTGTGCCGGGCTCGACGTGGGCGCCGGCCTGCCCCGCGAGCAGTGGACGCTCGACCCGGTCCGGTTCGAGCACATGCGTCCCGGCTGCCACGACGTCGAGGCCCGGATCGAGGACATGGACCGCGCCGGTGTCTGGGCCGCGCTGTGCTTCCCCGGCATGCTGGCCGGGCAGTCGGGCATGGTCTTCGCCAAGACCCGCGACCAGGAGCTGGGCCTGTCGGTCCTGCGCGCGTGGAACGACTGGCACGTGGAGGTCTGGGCGGGCACCTACCCGGAGCGGATCATCGCCCTGCAGCTGCCCTGGCTGACCGACCCCGAGGTGGCCGCCAAGGAGATCCGCGACAACGCGGCGCGCGGTTTCAAGGCGGTGCTCTTCCCCGAGTTCCCCACCCGGCTGCGCCTGCCGTCCATCCACAGCGACCACTGGGACCCGTTCTTCCAGGCGTGCGAGGAGACGGGCACCGTCGTCTGCCTGCACGCCGGTGCCGGTTCCTGGGCCCCGGTCCCCTCCCCGGACACGCCGATCGAGGCGATCACCACGCTGATGCCGGCGAGCGCCATGTTCGCCTGCGCCGACTGGCTCTGGTCGGGCATCCCGCTGCGCTTCCCCGCGCTGCGGATCCTGATCGTGGAGGGCGGCGTGGGCTGGCTGCCGATGCTGGCCGAGCGGGCCGACTACGCGCTGGACCACCCGGTGGCGGGGGAGGCCTCGTGGGAGGGCGGACTGAAGCCCAGCGAGGTGCTGCGGAGAAACTTCTTCTTCGGCACGCTCAACGACCACGCCCTGTCGGGGGTGCGGCTCGCCGTCGGGCTGGAGCACGTGCTGCTGGAGAGCGGCTACCCGCACTCCGACTCCACCTGGCCCGACACCCAGCAGGCCGTCGCGACGAACCTGGGCAGCCTGCCGCCCGCCGACATCGCCCGGGTGGCCTACGGCAACGCCGCCCGCCTGTTCGGCCACCCGCTGCCCTCGCGCGCCTGGCTCAGGATGGAACAGATCTGACCCGTCCCCACTCCCGCCCGGGGCCGGGCGGACAGGACACGGCGGAGCCGACCGCTCACACCCTCCGCTCGGAACCGGGCATCCGGCCCGCTCAGGACCGGGCGGACAGGAGGGAGCGGATCCGACGGCTCACACCCTCCGCTCGGAGCAGGACGGATCCGGCCCGCTCAGGACCGGGTGGACGGGACGCGGCGGAGCCGACCCGCCCGCGCCCTCCGTTCAGGGCTGAACGGACCTGACCCGCTCGCGCTCCCAGTCGACGTAGCGTCCGCCCTCGCCGAGCAGGGAGCCCATCAGCCACAGGAACACGCCGAAGTCGTCGGCCACCCCGATGAGGACCAGGAAGTCGGGGACGATGTCGATCGGCGAGATGATGTAGAGCACGCCGATACCCAGCATGGCCAGCTTGCCCTTGCCCATGCCGGGATACTGGCCGCTCATGACCGCGCCGATCATCCTGGGGAGGGCGCGGAGCCGGGCGCCGAGACCGGGCGAGCCCGGCTTCGTCACGTCCCTGTACGTCCGCCACGCCTGCGCCGCGCGCGCCGCCTTCGCCATGGAATCCTCCTCGGAACCACGTTCGCCTGGCGGCGTACTACCCCGCCGCCTCACGATATAACGCGTAGCTTCCCGGCAGGGTTCCCGGACGCCGCCCCGAGCCGGAAGGACCGCGACCTCTCACCGCGACCTCTCACCGCCTCCTCCACCCCTTCCGGCGACCTCGGCCACGCCCGTACTCCCGGATCACCAGCCTGCGGGATGTGCGCCGGCGGTCGCGTCCCCGACCTCACGGGGCAGGACGGCTAGCGCATCGCCGTGTGCCGGAAGGGCCGCTCCTCCTCGATCTGGGCGGCCACCCGGACGAGCAGGTCCTCCCGCCCCGCGGCGGCGACCAGCTGCACCCCCACCGGCAGGCCCTCCGCGGTGCGGTGCAGCGGCAGGGAGATCGCGGGCTGCCCGGTGGCGTTGACGGGCGAGGTGAACGACACCGCGCGTCTGGCGCGGCCCGGCGAGGTGCTGACGTCGTCGTCGGGCAGCCAGCCGAGACGAAAGGGCGCCACCCCCAGGGAGGGCATGAGCAGCAGGTCGTGCGACTCCCACCAGGCGGCCATCCGCCGCCTGAACCCGTCGATCCAGTCGCGCGAGGCCACGTAGCCGACCGCGTCGAGCCTCCGGCCCGCCGCTCCCAGGATCCGGTTGCGCGTCTCCAGCTCGTCGAGCTCGACGGGCCTGCCGCGCCAGCGCCCGATGTCCTCCAGATCGGCGGCCACGTGGGCGGCGACGATCGTGCCGAAGTGCGTGGCGAAGCCGTCCTCGGCGAGTGCGGAGGGCCCTCCCGGCTCGAGGTGGTGACCCAGCGCCTCCAGCAGCCCGGCGGCCCCGGTGACCGCGTCCACCAGGTCCGGATCGGCCGGGAGGCTTCCGTCCGGGTGCCCGGCGAGGAAACCGATCCGCAGCCGCCCGGGATCCGCCCCGACCTCCTCGGCGAGCGGGCGTCTCCAGGCGGGCGCGCCGTACGGGTCGCCCGGCATCGTCCCGGCGATCACGTCGAGGGTCGCCGCGCTGTCCCTGACCGTGCGGCAGAGCAGGCCGGCGGCCGAGAAGCCCGCCCAGGGCTCGCCCCCGGAGGGGCCGGAGCTGACCCTGCCCCTGCCGGGCTTCAACCCGACCAGCCCGCACATGCTCGCCGGGATCCGGATCGACCCGCCGCCGTCGCTGGCCGTGGCGACCGCGACCATGCCCGACGCCACCGCCGCAGCGGACCCGCCGCTCGACCCGCCACTGCTGTAGCGGAGGTCGTACGGGTTGCGGGTGGGGCCGAACGCCACCGGCTCGGTGGTGATCGCGGTGCCGAACTCCGGGGTGTTGGTCCGGCCCAGGATCGTGAACCCCGCCCGGCGCAACTTGGTCACCGCGTAGCCCTCGCGCTCGGTGAAGATCCCGTCAAGGGTGCGCGACCCCGCGCGGTACGGCTCCCCGGCCATGCTCCAGCCCAGGTCCTTCAGCAGTGTCGGCACGCCCGCGAAGGGGGCGTCGAGATCGGCCTCGCCCGCCTCGGCCAGTGCCCGCTCGAACCTGCGGTGGACGACCGCGTTGATCGCGCCGTCGCACGCCTCGATCCGCGCGATCGCCGCCTCGGCGAGCTCCCTCGGCGAGATCTCTCCCTTCCGTACGGCTTGCGCCTGCCCGAGCGCGTCGAGCCTCAACAGGTCGTGCAAGGGTCACTCCTCGACGGGGGCCAGGTCTCGTACGGCCTGGGCGATCGGGACCTCACCTCCGGGGATGGGGGCGAGCACCGGGGTGTTCAGGCCGTTGCGCACATACTCGCGGATCCTGGCCCGGCACGTGGCGGCGTCGCCGTGCACGATGAGCTCGTCCACGACCTCGTCGGGGATGGCCTTGAGCGCCGCCTGCCGGTCTCCGGCCGCCCAGGCCTCGTGCATCGGCCGCAGCACCTCGCCGCGCCCCAGCCAGTCGTGGAAGGCGGCGTAGACCGGGACG
Source organism: Streptosporangium sp. NBC_01469 (assembly GCF_036227305.1). Classification (NCBI taxonomy): domain Bacteria; kingdom Bacillati; phylum Actinomycetota; class Actinomycetes; order Streptosporangiales; family Streptosporangiaceae; genus Streptosporangium; species Streptosporangium sp. NBC_01469. The sequence goes on from NZ_CP109465.1 coordinate 1,551,921, forward strand.
GTCAGGTAGCTCGCGAGCATCCAGCGCCCGAGCTCGCGCACCTTCTCCGCGTCCTCGCTGACGCACACGAACAGCCGGGCGATCAGCTCGGTCTCCGGGCCGACCTCGGCCCTGACCTTCCGCACGTCCCCGGGCGAGAGCCAGTTGGTGATCGCGCCGTCGGCCTCCTCGGCTGCCAGGCGCAGCATGCGAGGGCGCAGCGCGGCGAGCACGATCTTCGGCGGGATCCTGGGGGCGCGCTCCAGCTTGAAGCCCTTGACCTCGAACGTCTCGTACCGCTCGGTGACCTTCTCGCCCGCGAGTGCCCTGCGCAGGAAGCGCAGGGTGTCTCTGGTCCTGGCGAACGGCTTGACGAACTCCCCGGCGTTCCAGCGTTCCACGATGGCCGGGGAGGAGGCTCCGATGCCCAGGACGAAGCGCTCGGGGGCGAGGTCGGCGAGCGTGGCGGCGGACATGGCGAGCAGGCCTGGCCCCCGGGTGGAGACCGGGACGATCGCGCTGCCGAGCCGCACCCCCGGGGCCCACTCCGAGGCCATCGCCAGGGGGACGAAGCCGTCGACGCCGTTGACCTCGGCGGACCAGGCGTCGGTGTAGCCGAGTCCGGGAAGCTCGGCGATCAGGTCCCTGGAACCGGCCAGCGAACGGTCGTAGAAGGGGATCGTCATACCCCAGCGTGGGCCCGTGGTCATCGTGCCGCCTCCGTGTCGGTGATCGCCGCCGGGGACCTTTCCCCAGAACGATATTCTGATGTAGCTTGCCGTACCCGTTCGGGGTCCCGTCAACAGCTCGACCGTACCAACCGGACGGTATGACAACAAAAGATGATCTACGTCGACCGACCGCTTACCACCCTGTCACTGTCCGTATGATGCTAGAAACTTTACGTGACGAAGCATCGGCGGAGGAATCGACGACGAGGCCCGCTCGGCGTGGCGGCCCTCGCGACCTGCATGGCGGCCCCCGTTCTGGCCGGGACGCACCCCCTCGCGGCGGAGGGCGGCGCGGGGCCGCCCGTCCCGCGCCTCGGGACGTCGTACGCGACCCTGAGCCTGGTCGCCGACCGGACACCACTCCCGGAGCCCGGTCCGTCGTCCCCGGCCTCCCTGCACGCCGGGCCGGACCGCCGGCCGAAGCCGGAAACCGGCCGCTCGACCGCCTCGCCCCCCGCGCCGAAGCCCGAACCGGACTATCCGACCGTGCCACCGCCGGTGACCGGCGACCGGAAAGCCCCCTGGTGGCACTGGTGGCACTGGTGGAAGCCGAAATCGGACTACCCGGCGGACGTCCCGGCCAAGCCGACACCCAAGCCGACACCTAAGCCGACACCAGAGCCGGTACCGAAACCGGAACCGGAACCGGCGCCCGAACCCACGCCGGAGCCGCCCCCCACCGTCTCCTCCCCGCCCGCGCCGGAGCCCTCCGCACCGTCCTCCCCGCCCGCGCCGGAGCCCTCCGCACCGCCCAGGCCCCGGCCCGCCCCCCGCGTCCCGTCCGTCGCCGTTCCCGTCTCCCAGGTCGTCGTCACGCCGACACCGACACCGACGCGGAGCCGCACCCCCCGCCCCAGGGCGACGCCCTCCGGTGTGCCTCTCCTCCTTCGGCAGCGGCCGGTGTTCGACCGCTACGCCGAGCGGCGCAAGGGCACCGACAGAAAGCTGGTCCTCCTGGTGATGTTCACCGGCGTGATCTCGGTCACCGCGGTCACCGCCCTCAACCGCAGGGGCCGCGGATAGCCCGGCCGGCACACCGTACGGACGACGAAGCCCGCCGATGGGAGATCCACCGGCGGGCTTCCGCATCACCGTCCGCGCCGGGTCGCGGCCGACCGGCGACGAGAACTACGGCTGCGCGGGGAACCGGCCGTCGATCTGGTCGTACTGCCGCTGCGCGGCCTTGAACGCGTCGGGCTCGACGGCGCCGAGCCCGCTGAACGGGTGGCTGATCAGGATGATGAAGCACACGCCGATGACGACCACGCTCACCCGGACCAGGTCGGCGATGATCGACGCGGTCGTGGGCCGCACCCCGAGCGTCCAGGGCAGCGCGACCACCAGGAGCCCGGAGAGGATCAGCAGGATCACGAAGGTGCTCTCCAGGCCGGTGCTCGCGTCGTCACTCCGTACCACGCGGGCGTGGGAGACCTCGGAGATCCGGTCGAGCGTGTCCTGCTGGAGGTTCTTGCTCTCCTCGCCGAGCGGACGGAGCCTGAGCACCGTGGTCCGCATGTCCGCGAGGGTCTGCCCGGGGATCGGGGACATCTCGCTTCCGGCCATGAGCGGCCAGTCGAGGTCGATGCTCTGCGCGGTGTACTGCCGGATCTGGGACCGGACGGGCGCCGCCTCGGGGATCGGCGCCACCGACCAGTACATCTCGGTGAGGCTCTCGGCCTCGGCCTGGACGTCGGCCTCCGACACCGAGATCCCGTCCCGGCACAGGACCGCGGCGTAGGCCAGCACCAGCAGGTAGACGGCGAGGGCGAGATTGGCGGAGAAGTCGACGGACGACGCGACGTGATCACCGTCGTCGCGCCCCTTCCTCCTGAGGACGCGGAACGCGATCAGCGCGATCGCGACGGACACCACCACCAGCACGGCTATCCAGCCCATGGGACTCCCTTGAATCCGTCATCGAATCAGCTACTCAGGGTAATCAGATCGATACGGTGATTCATGGAGTTCCGCCGGGATTCACTCGCGAAGTTCGTGAACCCCCGCGATGAAGTCACGGGCCACCCCGCGCAGGCCGGGCAGGTGCGAGAGCCCAACCAGGCGGTCCACCAGCGGAACGGTGAGCTCGATGAACCGGTGTGTCCGCCGGCATCCCTCCGATTCGTCGTGCACCCAGAACAGGACGACGCCCATCGACATCAGCCAGAGCAGCTCGGGCAGCTCGGCCCGCAGCTCGCTGTCCATGCGGTCGGAGGATCCCTCCACGACCCGCCGGTAGATCGCGATCGACGCGTCCCTGGCGGGCGAGGACTCGGCGCTGAACGGGTTGAGCGGGTTGCTCGGCTCGGCCGCGTGCTTGAAGAACTTCACCGCGAACTCGTGGTACGGCTCGGAGACCCGCACCCACTCCCGCAGCACCCCCGCCAGCCGCGCGGCGAACCGGTGCTCGGTGGCCAGCAGCTTCTCGCACGCGGCCTCGTGCTCGGCCTGGGCCCGGTCGTAGTACGCCTGGACCAGGATCTCCTTCGAGGCGAAGTAGTAGTAGGCGTTGCCCACCGACACCCCCGCCTCGGCGGCGATGGCCCGCATGGTGGTCGCCTCGTACCCTCGCTCGCGAAAGAGCCGCAGGGCCGTCTCCACGATGACCTCACGGGTCCTGTCCGATCCACGGGTTCTCGGGGTCGGCTCGGTCATAGGGCGCTCGTCACCTGTCGATTGGAGCTGGGAGAACGGGCTCATCTGGTCTTTCTCCACTGGACGAACCCTAGATCATCCATCCCACGCCACCAGGTATGAGCCCCAGTGAACGACCCTAAGCGCGCCACATTGCCCCCGCCACTCATATCCGTGATTGCTCCACCGCTCTCGTCCCTGCCCCGCTCCACGCCGCCCGGCGACGACGTGACGACGGTGCCGTATACGACAAATTCTGACATGTCGACTATCGCGGGAATCGCCGTCTCAGCAGGTCATCGAGCTGCCCGATCATTCCCACTACCGGGCAAAAATCACTCTTCGTGAGGGATCATCCGGGTTCGGGAGTGGGATTGATCCGTTTGGCGGAAGGGCTCCCGCGACAAGGGATACATAGATGGGGACACGTCCCTGTAGACAGCGGGCTGCCTGGTTCACGACCGGAGCACTGCTCGCTCTGCAGCTATCTTTCATCGCATCGGCTCCGCACGACAGCGCGACCGCGGCAAGCGGGAACGCGTCGGCCGGCACCGCGATCGTGAGCCGGCCCGGCGCGGCCGGCCCGGCGGAGGCCCGCCGGTCCACGATCATCGGAGTGTACGACATCACCACCCTGGAAACCGCCCGGCGCTACATCGGGGAGCTGTGTCACCCGACGGCCGCCCGGCGGGGCCGGGAGATCACGGTCCCCCTCTGGCCGGAGGACACCACTCCCGCGGGCACGACACCCCGGCCCCCCGAGACCACCGCGCGAACACGCACCGCCGCCCTGGCGGGCAAGCACCACGAACAGGCGCCCCCCCAAACGCCGGAGACCACCGCACGAACGCGTACCGCCGCCCTGGCGGGCGCGCCCAGGAGACAAACGTCCCCCGCGCAGGAGACCACTCTCCAGAGCCCCGGGAAGGCGCCGGCGTCCGAGGCCCGGGAATCCGAGGCCCGGGAAAGCGAGGCCCGGGAAAGCGAGGCCCGGGAAAGCGAGGCCCGGGAAAGCGCGCGGGCCCCGGTCGCCGCCGCCTCGGAGGAGCAGACCTCCGCCGCTCTCGAGAAGCCGGCCGAGGCCCACCCCCCACAGGCGCAGCAGGCCCGGCAGCCCATGCGGCTCCAGCAGACGGACGCCAAGCGGCTCCTGCGGGAGGCGGGCCTGACCTGGACCTCCTCGGGCAAGTGCGCGAACCGCAAGGGGCTGAACTGCACCTCGCTGGAGGCCGTGCGATCCACGACCGTCTCCAGCGCCATCGAGCTGAAGCGCCGCAGCGGCTGTCCCCTCGTCGTCACCGGTGGCACCGAGGTGGGCCACGCCCCCGGCCCCTACAGCCACTACGAGGGCTACAAGCTGGATATAAAGCCCAACGCATGCATCAACCGCTACATCACGAAGAACTATCCGCCGCAGGGTGTGCGGGGGGACGGAGCCCGCCTGTACGGCCAGTCGGCGACGTCGGGCCCCCTCTTCGCCCGCGAGGCGGACCACTGGGACATCCTCTTCCGCTGACCCGGCCCGCGCCGCCCCGGTGGATGCCCACGACCGTGCGGGCCCCGCCGGTCCTCGAAGGGTCACGCCCGCGCTCGACGTCCCACCGCCGCGCGGGATCCCGCCACCCCGGGGTCCGAGCCCCGGGGGACGCGAGGGCCGTACGACGGCATGACGTCACAGGACGCCACACCGCCGTACGGCCCGGGAGAACTACGCGAACTCGGCCGCGACCAGCTCGGCGATCTCCGCCGCGTTCAGGGCCGCGCCCTTGCGAAGGTTGTCGCCGCAGACGAACAGGTCGAGGGTGTTGGGGAAGTCGAGCGCCTGGCGGATCCGGCCCACGTAGGTGGGGTCGGTTCCGACGACGTCGGCCGGGGTCGGGAAGACGCCGTTGGCCGGGTCGTCCATGACGACCACGGTCGGGGCGGCCTCAAGAATCCGGTGGGCGTCGGCGACGGTGATCTCGCGCTCGAAGGTCGCGTGCACGGCCAGCGAGTGGGTGGTGATCACCGGGACGCGGACGCAGGTCGCGGAGACCTTCAGGTCGTGGATCCCGAGAATCTTCCGCGACTCGTTGCGGAGCTTGATCTCCTCGGAGGCCCAGCCGCCGTCCTTGAGCGAACCCGCCCACGGCACGACGTTGAACGCCACCGGCGCCGGGAACGGCGACTCCCCGTCCCCGAGCTTGTTCTGCAGGACCTTGCGCACGTCACCGGCGGTCTGCCCGATCGAACGGTCACCCGCCAGGGCCTCGACCTCGTCGTAGAGGCGGGCCGAGCCGGCCACGCCCGCGCCGGAGACCGCCTGGTAGGAGGCGACCACCAGCGCCCGCAGACCGTACTCCTCGTGGAGGGCGCCCATCGCGGCCATCATCGACAGGGTCGTGCAGTTGGGGGTGGAGATGATCCCCAGCGGCCGCTCGCGCGCGGCCTCGGGGTTGACCTCCGGCACGACCAGCGGGACCTCGGGGTTCATCCGGAAGGTGCCCGACTTGTCGATGACGACGGCCCCGCGCTCGGCGGCGATCGGCACCCAGGTCGCGGAGACCTCGTCCGGCACGTCGAAGATCGCGATGTCGACGCCGTCGAAGACCTCGGGGGCCAGCTCCTGGACGACGAGGTCCTCGCCGCGGACCCGCAGGACCTTGCCCGCCGAGCGGGCGGACGCGACGAGCTTGATGTCGCCGTAGACGTCCTCGCGGCCGGAGATGATGTCACGCATCACGGTGCCGACGGCACCGGTCGCCCCGATCAGGGCGAGGGTGGGCTTGCGGCTCATCGCCCGCTACCTCCGTAGATCACGGCTTCAACCTGGTCCGCGTCGAGATCGAACGCGCGGTGCGCGGCGCTGACCGCCGTGTCCACCTCGTCCTGCCCGACGACCACCGAGATGCGGATCTCCGAGGTGGAGATCATCTCGATGTTCACCCCCGCGTCGGCGAGGGCCGCGAAGAACGTCGCGGTGACGCCGGGGTGCGAGCGCATGCCCGCACCGATCAGCGAGACCTTGCCGATCTGGTCGTCGAAGAGCAACGACTCGAAGCCGATGCGCTCCTGGATCTTCTTCAGCGCGGTGAGCGCGGCCGAGCCGTCACTCGTGGGCAGCGTGAAGGAGATGTCCGTCCGGCCGGTCGTCGCCGCCGACACGTTCTGCACGATCATGTCGATGTTGATCTCGGCGTCGGCGAGTGTTTTGAAGATCGTCGCAGCCTCGCCGACCTTGTCGGGCACCCCGACAACGGTGATCTTGGCCTCGCTCCGGTCGTGCGCGACGCCGGAGATGATCGGCTGCTCCATCTCTGTTCCTTCGCTGTCGGGGTCGGAGACGACCCACGTGCCTTCCTTGGTGCTGAACGAACTTCTGACGTGGATCGGCAGGCTGAAACGGCGAGCGTACTCGACACAGCGCAGGTGCAGGATCTTCGCACCGCACGCCGCCATCTCCATCATCTCGTCGTACGAGATCTTGGGGATCTTACGGGCGGCGGGGACGATGCGGGGGTCGGCGGTGAAGACGCCGTCCACGTCGGTGTAGATCTCGCACACGTCGGCGCTCAGGGCGGCGGCGAGCGCGACCGCGGTGGTGTCGGAACCGCCCCTGCCGAGCGTGGTGATGTCCTTGGTGTCCTGCGAGACGCCCTGGAAACCGGCCACGATCGCGATCTGGCCGCTGTCGAGCGCCCCGCGGATCCGGCCGGGCGTCACGTCGATGATGCGCGCGCGGCCGTGCGAGGAGTCGGTGATCACGCCGGCCTGGGACCCGGTGAACGAGCGCGCCTCCTGGCCCAGGTTGGCGATCGCCATAGCCAGCAGCGCCATCGAGATGCGCTCACCGGAGGTGAGCAGCATGTCGAGCTCGCGGCCCGGTGGAAGCGGCGAGACCTGCTGGGCGAGATCGAGCAGCTCGTCCGTCGTGTCGCCCATGGCCGAAACGATCACCACGACGTCGTTGCCGGCTTTTTTCGTCGCGACGATCCGCTGGGCGACCCGCTTGATGCAGGACGCGTCGGCGACGGACGAACCACCATACTTCTGAACAACGAGCGCCACGAGATGTCTCCGAAGCAATCTAGGGCTGTGGAGCTCACAGTCTACTGGCGCCCTTGCTGAGGCCCTCTGATCAAACCAGTATGTGGACGATCACACCGTTGTGCGCTCCTCCGCGACATCGAGCCGCGTGTGGGCGACAAGCGCCTGAAGTGCCCGCATCGCCGCTCCGGCGTGGTTGCCCCAGGTGTTGAAATAGGAGTACTGCCACCACCAGAGCGCCTCGAGGGGGCGCCCCGCCTTGTGGTGCCGCAGACCGTGCAGAAGGTCGGCGGCCACCGCCGTCAGGTCGTCCGACAGGCGGTACGGGGTGACCACGGTGTCCTTGTAGGGGTCGAAGACCTCGGCGTAGTCGTCGACCGGCCCCAGCCTCTCGGCGAGAGCCGTACGGACGGCGTCGACGTCCGGGTCCTCGCCCAGATGCGGCTCCCAGTTGCCCGACAGGATCACGTCCCGGCTCGCGCCGAGCTGCGCGCCCGCCGAGCTGACCTGCGCGACCTCCACCAGCAGCAGCGGCAGGATGGCGTCGCCGCCCTCACCGCCCGCCAGCCGGGTCAGGCCGTCGATGTAGTTCTTGGCGTGCTCCGCGATCCGTTCCGCGAGACCGCTCCACGCATCGTCGGACATCAAATCGTCAGACATCAAGGAGCCTTCTTCCTTCGAACGCGCGGCCCAAGGTGACCTCGTCCGCGTACTCGAGGTCACCGCCTACCGGCAGACCGCTGGCCAGTCGTGTCACTTTCAGTCCCATCGGCTTGACCAGACGGGCGAGATAAGTCGCCGTCGCCTCCCCCTCAAGGTTGGGGTCGGTGGCGAGGATCAGCTCGGTGACCTGGCCGTCCGCCAGGCGGGTCATGAGATCCCGGATGTTCAGGTCGTCGGGGCCGACGCCGTCGATCGGGCTGATCGCCCCGCCGAGCACGTGGTAGCGGCCCCGGAACTCACGGGTCTTCTCGATGGCCACGACGTCCTTCGACTCCTCGACGACACAGATCACGTGGAGGTCGCGCCTGGTGTCGCGGCAGATCCGGCACTCCTGCTCCGCGGCGACGTTGCCGCAGACCCGGCAGAAGCGGACCTTCTCCTTGACCTCCAGCAGAGCGTGCGCGAGCCGCTTCACGTCGGCCGGCTCCGCGGCCAGCAGGTGGAACGCGATGCGCTGCGCGCTCTTGGGACCGACGCCGGGAAGCATCCCCAGCTCGTCGATCAGGTTCTGGACGACCCCTTCGTACATGACCTAGAACCCGGGAAGCTGGCCGAGCCCGCCCCCGCCACCCAGCCCCTGCGCGAGGGGACCGAGCTTCTCCTGCTGCAGGTCGGCGGCGGCGCGCACGGCGTCGCGAATGGCGGCGATGACCAGGTCGGCGATGGTGTCGGCCGTCTCCTGGGGATCGCCGGGGTCCACGGCCTCGGGACTGATCTTGAGTTCGAGCAGCTCGCCCCCGCCGTTGACCGTGGCCACGACCAGTCCGCCGCCCGCGGAGCCCTCGACTTCCGCGTCGTTCAGCTCCTGCTGGGCGCTCACAAGCTGCTGCTGCATGAGCTGTGCCTGCTCCAGCAGCTGCTGCAGGTTGACATCCCCTGGGTTCACCGTCGTTGTGCTCCTCGTCCGTGACATCGGTCGTCACGAGCCTACGGGGTTCGGGCCGGGTGTTGTACTGGAGCGAGCACGCGTTCCCCCAGGATGGGGATTAAACCCCCGTCGGGCCCCGGGCCCCCCTCCAGACGTCCGAGACCCGACGCGACACGCGCCGGAGCGGCCGCACACGACGGCGTGTGATCGGAAGGTAACCCTTCGAAGGTTGCACACACGTTGCGATCGTTCACTCACCCTTCGCACACCCTCTTTGGCCGAACGGGTTGCGGGCGGGGTCTCGACCGCCGATGCTTCGGCCATCGGCTCTATTCCGGGGGGATATGTGCGCGACAGCCACCGGGGAGCTGTCCAGATGGCCAACCTCGACTCCTACTCGTCGCGGCTGCGGCGCCTGCACGAGGCACTGATCAGGGGCGAGCGACCGACGGGCGAGGGCCCCAGAGGCGTGATCTCCGCGTCGTGGCGGCGTTCACTGGACGCCGGGGTCGACCCCGACACCAGATCGGCCCCCCTCGCCTTCGAGGGCGAGGACATCCGCGAGGTCCGCTCGGCGCACCCGATGAGCAGGCTTCTGCCGATCATCACCGGGACCCTCCTGGAGGCCGCCGACGCGGACGACCAGATCCTGCTCGTCACCGACGCCCACGGCAGGGTCCTCTGGCGCGACGGCAACCACCGGACGATGGAGAGCGCCGACGAGGTGGGGCTGGCCGACGGCTTCGACTGGAGCGAGGACGCGATCGGGACCAACGGCCTGGGCACCGCGCTCGCCACCCGGCGGCCCCTGCACGTATTCTCCGCCGAACACCTGGTCAGGGCGCTCCACCTCTGGTCGTGCTCCGCCGCGCCGATCGTCGACCCCGACAGTGGCGACCTGCTGGGCTGCGTCGACGTCAGCGGCAGGACGCGCGCCATGCACCCGGCGAGCGTCGCCCTCGTCGAGGCCGCGGCGCGGCTGGCCGAGAGCCACCTCACTCTGCGCATGCTCGAACGCGACGAGCGGCTCAGACGCCGCCACGAGCGGCACCTGAGCACGCTGCGCGGCGAGCCCGGCGCCCTGGTCACCACGACCGGGCGGATCATCGCCGGTAACGACGCGCGGCAGTGGGACACCCGCGTACGCCTGCCGGGGGCGGGCGACCGGGTGACCCTGTCCGACGGGCGGAGCGCCTTCCTGGAGAATCTCGGCGACGACGGCTTCCTGCTCCGCCTCGCGGGCCAGGCCCGGGGGGCCGTGCTCGCCCTGTCCTTCCTCGGCGCCGAACACCCTTCGGCGCACCTCGACGGGATCCGCCTGTCGCTCTCCCTGCGCCACGCCGAGATCCTCGCGATGCTCGCCCTCAACCCCCGGGGAATGACCGCCGCCCAGCTCTCCTTCCACCTGTACGGCGACGCGGGGAACCCTGTGACCGTCCGCGCCGAGATCCACCGCCTCCGCGCCCAGCTCGGCCGTACGATCGCCGCCAAGCCGTACCGCCTGGCCTGCGTCGTGGAGGCCGACTTCCTGGAGCTCAAGCGGCTGCTCGCGACCGACGAGGCCGCCCAGGTCGCCCGCGCCTACCGCGGCCCCCTGCTGCCCCGCTCCGAGGCACCCGCCCTGCGCCTCGAACGCGAGGAACTGGAGGGGCAGGTACGGGCCCGCCTGCTGCGGCGGGGAGGCCCCGAGGACCTGTGGGCCTACGCGGAGACCGAACACGGCAGGAACGACATCCAGATCCTCGAACGCCTCGTCGTCGCGCTGCCCCGCCACGACCACCGCGCGGTGGCCGCCCGGATTCGCCTCGGCGGCGTCGACCTGCCCTGATCCCACCACGCCGACGCCCCTGAGCCGGGCCTCGGGCAGCGGGTTCGTACGCGCGATCGCGAAGACCCCGCGCGGGGAAACCGGGCGGCGGACACAGGCGGCGGAAAACCCGTCAGGCGCGGCGGATCGTCAGATGAGGCCGATCATGGTGGTGCCGATCGATTACGGCGGTGCCGATCGTCAGGTGTGGTCGATCTCGCCGATGACCTGGCCGCCCAGCTCGCGCTGGAGGAGGGCCATGCCGGTGAGCGCGTCGACGTCGGCGTCCGCGTCGTTGAGCGGGTCGACCTCGTCGGGGTCGGGGGCGGTGCCGCGAGCACCGCGGGCGGGCACCGCGTCGGGCCAGGCCGCCGCCTTGGCACCGGTCTTGGCCGCCGTCCTGGGACCGGCCTGGGCCGCCGCTCTGGCCGCCGAACGGGCGGCGGCCAGACCGGGGGTCGGCATGGAGCTCGGCGGGGGAGGCGAGCCCGGATCCTCCGGCATGGGGGCGTCCGGCCAGGACTCGTCCGTCGCGGGCGGGGCCTGCGTGGGCGGAGCCTCCCGCGGAGCCGCAGGGGCGGGCGCCTGGGACGGAGACTGCGGTGCCGGCGCCTGCGGTTCCTGGCTCTGGGGGGCGGGGTGCTGGGGAGCGGGACGCTGGGGGGCCGGGGGCTGCCTCGGAGCCGGGGTGCGGCCCCCGCCGGAAGGAGCGGGCCCGCCACCGACGACGGCCTCGACCTTCCAGTTTCCGCCCAGGACCTCCTGCAGCACCGCCGCGACGACCGCGTCCTTGCCACCGCCGGTGAAGTTCCTCATCGCGCCGACCTGAGCGAACCCGAGAGTGACGATCTTGCCCTCGACCCCGACCACCTGGGCGTTGGTGTTGACGTTGGCCCACACGACGATGCTGCGCCGCTTGAGCGCCGCGAGCACCTGGGGCCACGCCTGCTGCACGGTCCCGGCCCCCGAACCGGACGCCGTCACCGTGTCGACCGGCGCGGACGCGCCGGGGGCCTCGGGGGACTGCTGGACGGGCGCCTGTGCCCGCTGCCCCTGATCCGGCCCCTGCCGTCCCTGACCCTGCTGCCCCTGAGCCGGTGCGCCGGGCCTGACCGCCGCGGGCCAGTCGTCGCCCTGGCCACCGGACCGCTCGGCGGGCGCGGCGGCGGAGGCCGGAGCGGCGGGCGTCTCCGGCTGCGAGGGGGGCGCCGCGTGAACCGCCGGTGTGGGGGCGGGAGCCTGGTGCGGGAGGGGCACGGGGGCGGGAGCCGCGACGACTCCCCCCTTCTCCAGCCGCTCCAGGCGGGTGAGCAGCGCCGCCTCGCCCTGGGCGGCGCCGGGAAGGAGGATCCTGGCGCACATCAGTTCGAGCAGCAGCCGGGGCGAGGCCGCCCCGCGCATCTCGGTCAGCCCCGCGTTGAGGATCTCCGCCGCGCGGGTCAGCTCGGCCGGGCCCATCGAGGCCGCCTGGACCTGGAGCCGCTCCAGCTCGTCGCCGGGCCGGTCGAGCAGCCCGCTGGTGGCCGCCTCCGGCACGTTGGCCAGGATCACCAGGTCGCGGAAGCGCTCCAGCAGGTCCATCGCGAACCGCCGGGGGTCGTGACCGCCCTCGATCACCCGGTTCACGACCTGGAACACCAGCGCGCCGTCACGACCGGCGAAGGCCGCGACCACGTCGTCGAGCAGGTCGCCGTCGGTGTAGCCGAGGAGGGAGACCGCGCGGGCGTACGTGATGCCCGCCTCGTCCGACCCTGCGAACAACTGGTCGAGGATCGACAGCGAGTCGCGGGCCGAGCCCGCGCCCGCCCTGACCACCAGCGGGAGCGCGGCGGGCTCGAACGGGACCTTCTCCGAGGTGAGGATCTCCTCCATGAGCGCGCGCAGCGCGGCCGGGGGGATCAGCCGGAACGGGTAGTGGTGGGTCCGGGACTTGATCGTCCCGATGACCTTCTCCGGCTCGGTGGTCGCGAAGACGAACTTCAGGTGCGGGGGAGGCTCCTCGACGAGCTTGAGCAGCGCGTTGAAACCCTCGCGGGTCACCATGTGCGCCTCGTCGATGATGTAGATCTTGAAGCGCGACGACACCGGCGCGAAGAAGGCCCGCTCGCGCAGGTCGCGGGCGTCGTCCACACCACCGTGCGAGGCGGCGTCGATCTCGATGACGTCGAGGTGGCCGGGGCCGGTGGGCGCCAGCGCCACGCAGGACTCGCACTCCCCGCACGGGTCGGGGGTCGGGCCCTTCTCACAGTTCAGGGAGCGGGCCAGGATGCGCGCGCTGGACGTCTTACCGCATCCCCTGGGCCCGCTGAACAGGTAGGCGTGGTTGATGCGCCCGCTGCGCAGCGCCTGGCGCAGCGGGTCTGTGACGTGTTCCTGCCCCTTGACCTCGGAGAAGGTCCCGGGCCGGTACTTGCGGTACAGCGCAAGACTCATGCGGCGATCCCACCTGCGAGGGGTCTGAAACGAAGAGACCCCTCGCACACCCGCCAGAGCCCGCTTATCCTTGCTGCCTTCCGGCCCTGGGGAGGTTCACAGGATGACGCCGCGCGAGGGGTCGATGTTCAGTCTAGCCTCAGATCCGAGTGGTCGGTGTCGGAAATCAATGGTCCGTACCGCTCCGAAAGTTCGGTAAGCTTCTCCACGGAGGATTCGCCTAGTTGGCCTAGGGCGCACGCTTGGAAAGCGTGTTGGGGGCAACCCCTCAGGAGTTCGAATCTCCTATCCTCCGCCAGCACCACCAGCCGTAACACGAAAGCCCGCTCCATCTCGGAGCGGGCTTTCGTGCGTCAGGGTCTCAGTTTGGGTCTCAGTTGGCCTGTTTGGAAGGGTTTTCTCCCCCATCCGACGCGTCTTCCTCGGCCTGCCAGAGCAGCCCGCCAACCTGCTGCGCGACGGCCTGCCGGATGGGGTCGGTGACGTGTTGGTAGCGCTTGGCCATGTCGGCGCTCGCCCACCCCATGATCGACATGACCGTGGGCATGGGTACTCCCAGGATCAGGAGAACCGTCGCGGCAGTGTGCCGGGCGTCGTGCAGCCGGGCGTCTCGGAGTCCGGCGGCCTTGAGTAGATCTTTCCACTGGTGGTAGTCAGTGTTCGGGTTGAGCGGCTGGCCGGTCGGAGTGGCGAACACCCATCCCCCGTCTTCCCAGAGCTGCCGGGCGTCCGTCCGATCCCTGGCCTGTTCCTCCCGATGCCTGCGAAGCAGCGTGACGAGCTGGCCGGGAAGCCCGATCGTGCGTCGACCTGCCCGCGACTTGGTATCGGCCGTGTCGGGGTTGGTCTGCTTACGCTCCGGGCAGTACCCCGCCTTCCTTCCACAGGTCTCCCCGCACCCATGGGCGTACTTCGGGCGCTGGCGCCCTCGCCGGACGCGGAGGGTCCCCCGGTCGAGGTCCACATCTACCCACCGCATGCCTAAAACCTCGCCCTGCCTGAGTCCGAGGGCGAGCGCGACGGCCCACCGCGCACTGTTACGGGGCAGCGCGCCAGCGGCCTTGAGCAGCCGCTGAATCTCGGCGAGGTCGTACGGCTCCACCTCCTCCTCACTGAGCGTCGGAGCCTTGGCGAGGGTGGCAGGGTTCCGGATGAGATATCCGCGCCGTACGGCCACGTTGAGAGCCGTACGGACCGTTCTGTGGACGTGATGGGCGGTCCCTGCGGACTTCCCTGCTCGCTGCATATTGGCGTAGAGCTTTTCGAGGTGCTCAGGAGTCAGCTTTTCGAGCCGGTGTGCTCCGATGCCGGGGATCAGGTGGGTGTAGACGTCTACCCGGTAGCCCGAATGTGACGTCGCGCGGATGGCCGGCGGAATGGCGATGGTCTCGATCCAGTGGGTGAGCCACTTCGCGACGGTCCACCGGCCGGTCTTACGAACGGCTCCACTGTCGCGTTCTCGCTCCAGCTCGCGAACCGCCTTGATGACCTCGGACTCATTCTTACGCTTCACGTGCCGACGATCCGGGGTGCCATCGTCCTTGACACCCATGGTCACCCGCCCGTGCCATTTACCGTCTTTGCCCAGGTAGATCGATGAGGCGCCGTTCGGCTTACGTCCCATTCAATCCCCCTCAGGCCGCGGTCTTCTGGCGCTGGCCGTTGTCGGCCAGCAGCTTGGTCACATACTCGTGCAGGCACTCGATCGGCACTCGGCGGAGTCGGCCGATGAAGACGGACCGCACGGTGCCGCTCGTTACGAGGTGCCACATCCGGGTTCGGCTGATCCTGAGCTGTTCCGCGGCCTCTTCGACCTTGAGCAACAAGGGCATGTCCCCCGGGTCTGTGCTGGCGGCCAGGGCGGGCCGGACACTGTCCGGCGCTGGGGTGGTCATGGAGAGCGGTCCTTCCAAGGGCGAATGAGCGGGGCCGGAATGTCGGGCAGGTGCGGCTCTTGCAGGGAGGGCTGAAACATCTCCGCATCTCCGCATCTCCGCAAAAATGCCTCTGAGCTGGGGTGATGCATGCGGAGATAGAGATTTCCCGATCGGGCCATCTCCGCAAACGGCCTCCATCTCCGCAAAAAGTGCGGAGATGCGGAGATGTGCGGAGATAGCAGATCCGCATCTCCGCAAGAGTTTTCGCTGGTCAACGACTGGTTGCGGAGATGCGGAGATGTTTCAGCGGTTTTGAGGGGTGAGAGAGCCGTGAGACTCGACCCAAAACGTGTTTCGGTCGCCACGGTCGTTCTTGGCCGAGCGGATTACGTAGTCACCACGCCACCGGCCGATCTGCCCGGTGAGCAGCCGTCCCAGGGCCAGGGCGTTGGGCATGCGGCCGGTGGCGGTGGTGATGAACTGACCGTCCCAGCTGTCGTGTTCGTCGAAGCCGACCCGGGAAGGCTCACCCGAGCGGCGCAGGTCGGCGGCGGTCATGGGCGCCGAGCCGTGCTGGCCGTGCCAGCAGGACAGGAACGCCCGCCAGCGGCTCTCGTCTTCGTCGATGTCGCGGATGTCGGCGGCGTTGGCCAGGAACCCGTCAACGTGGTGATGGGCCAGGAATCCGCCAAGGGATTGCGCCCAGGGGGTGAACTGGCGCATTGACACCGTGGCGGCCCGGGGAGCGCCGTGGCCGGTCCAGTCCAACACCAGGATCAGCAGATGCCACAGCACGGTGAGCTGGTTGGCCGGGACGGTGATCCACTGGTCCAGGTGCGGGATGCCGAACCGGGACTGGTCGCGCTGCTCGGGCCGCGGCATGTTCGGGTCGAGATGAACGCGCACGGTACGGGACGCCATGTCTCCGCCGACTTGGAGATTGTTGCCGGTGGCCATCCAGAGCCGGTCGTTGACGGTGGCGATGTTCCGGGAGGCGCCCAACTGGCGGTCCGACCAGACACCGGCGGTGACGAGCAGGGCGAGGGTGGGTGAGTCGATGACGGTGCCTTCGGCGAGGTTATCCCACACCACCACCCCGACCTGCTCTGCGAACACGGCGGTGATGCTCTTGCGGAGTTCTTCCTCGGCGTAGGCCCAGGGCATGACGCGCTGGCCATACAGCATGCCGGGGCCGCCGGTGAGGATGCTTTTACCGGAGGCGGGCATGGTGGCGTCGATGAGGGCGAATGGGGTGAGGCTGCGGGTGTAGTGCCGCAGGATCGGCGTGGCCAGCAGGGCGAGGTAGTTAGCCCGGTCGGCTTCGCTGGCCCAGGGGAAGTCCCGTAGTAACCGGTTGAGCAGGAAGTCCCGCGCCGCATGCACCTGCTCGGCGCTCGGGGCATCGGGCACCGGCGGCAGCGCGACCTTCGCGGCCAGGTAGAGGCCGGTGGCCGGATCGTAGCCGGGATGTTGGAGCAGGGTGCCGTCTCGGCGTAGCACCGGGGCGCCGATCACGCCGCGCAGCGTCGGCACACCGGGCCAGGTCTTGCCCGCAAGTACCGAGGACAGGATCTCGCGGGGCGGGGTGACCTCCTCCTCATAGGTCTCCACCCCGCCGGCGCCGTCCTTGCGCGAGCGCATCCGGTAGACGTAGGCGTGCTCTGCCAACAACCCGGCGAGCGTGGAGGGGGTGAGCGGGCTGGCGGTGACCGGCAAGGGCGAGTCCTCATCGGCGGCGGGGCTGGTCTGCCCGCCGGAGATGGTCTCCATGTGGACCAGGGCGCCGCCGGAGACGTAGGTGTCGGGCAGCAGCTCATCCACCAGCGCGGCCTTCAGGACGCGGATGGTTTCGGGTCCGGAGCCGACTTGGACGCGGGTCGTGGTGGTCATGCGGGCACGCTCCGAGGCCGGTTGGCGCCCTTGCGGAACCCGGATCGGATGGTACGGCGCGCTGCCGTCTCGGGGTGGCCGGCGCGGACAGCGGCCTCGGTCAACAGGTCTTCGGTGGCGGTGGCGTTCAGGGCGCCGCCGGCCACGAGTTGGCCGAGGGAGACCGCGGCCCCCCACAGGGTGAGGTTCAGGCTTCCCTCAGGGGCGGCGGCGATGGCCTCCAGGCTGGCGCGGGTGGCAGTGTCCAGGTAGGAGCCGCGGCGGCCTGGACTGAGGGTGAGCACGATGGGCTGTTGCGGCGGCAGCGACTCCGGGCGCAGCCGCTCGGCCAGCCAGCCGGGCAGCGGCGCGGGGTCGACGGTGTGGATCGGTTCGTAGGTGCCGGCGCCGTCGGGCAGGTCCACGAAGCTGCCGGGGCCGACGACGTAGCCAATTCCGGCGCGGGTGTCGATCCGCCAGCCGAGTCCGTTGCCCTGATCTCCGGAGGTGTTGGTCAAAGGGATGTCGTCGGGGGCGGTGAAGTACAGGTGCAAACCACCGCGGCGGGTGCGAACCTGGAAGGTCTCCAGCGGCACCGGTTGCCCGGCTTCCTCGCACAGCAGGGCGAAGACGTCGGCGCCGTCGTTGACCCCGGGCCGCCTCCACCGCTCGGGGATCTGCTCGTCGGGTTTGGGCAGGTCGAGATCTACCACCACCAGGCGCGACGGGCCGCAGGAGATGCCGATGTTGAGCGGCTGACGCGCCCAGATCCGGCCGATTACCTCGGGGTCGGTGGTGGCGTGCTGCTTCCACCGAAACCCGGTCAGCGGCACCTTGTCGCCGATGGTGACGGGGAAGATGTGCCAGCCGCGGGCAGCGGCGGCTAGCGCATAGCGCAGCGTTGCGGGCGGGTTCATGCGGCCACCTCCGGAATCGGAACTGGAACGAGGGCTGGCGCGGGGGTGGTGGTGGGGGTGAGGAGACCGCTTTGGGCCCATAGGTCCATCAGGTCCATCTGTTGGTCGGCCAGCGGTGCCGGACACGATGAGCACAGCCGGCCCGGAACACTGCCGGGCTTGGGCTGTTTGCCGCCGGGTGGGGCCTGGCCCCATTTGCACGCCGGCATCCCGGCGGCTTCGACCTTCTTTTCCAGGGAGCGGATGCGGTAGGCGGTGCGCGGGTAGAAGAACTCGATCTCATCGAGCTCGCCAGGTTTGGCATAAGCGCCGCACAAGCATTCCCCGGACATGTGCAGGTGTTCGGCGACCGGGTTGCGGGGGATCAGGTGGAGCTCGCGGTATTGGCGCATCTGCTCGTTGGTCCAGTGCACCAGGGGTGAGCACCAGATGATCCCGCCGTCGGGGTCGATTTCAGCGGCGTTGCGAAAGCGCCGGTCGGACTCTCCCCAGCGCATCCCGGCTAGGTAGAGGACTTTTTGGGAGCGGCCGTGGGTGCCGATGATGGCGGCGCGGTTGCGTTGCAGGGGTTCGTTCTTCAGGCGCCGGTACATCACGCCGTGTCCGCCCGGGCCGGGGAAGCCTTTCCATACTGAGCGGATGCCGGCGTTGGGTCCGGTACGGGCGATGACCTGGCCGAGGATGAGGTCTTCGTAGGAGTCGCGCGGGTGCAGCTCGCGTAGCGGCAGATTCCATGCCGCGGTGAGGTCACGCACGTGCTGGCGGGTGTCGTCGATCCCGATCCCGGTGTTGACGTGCACTACCGCGTCGTGGGGTGAGGAGTCGAGGTAGTCGCGCACCAGGTGCAGCAGGACGGAGGAGTCATTGCCGCCCGACACCAGTGCTTGCCGGGCAACGATGGGGTAGCGCTCCAGGGCTTCGGCGATGATGTCGCGGCTCCGGGCAATGGCTTGCTCCAGGGTCCGCAGGGGCGGCCGGGCGTGGGCTTTGGCGGGTCGGCCGGCGACGGCGTCGGGCATGCCGGGCAGCATCGGCATCAGTACCTGGCGGCGGCCCATCAGATGCTCCTCGTGGAGGGGGCGGATGTGGTGGGGGTGGGGCGGCGCAGGCCGCGGAAGGGGCGCACCACGAGGGAGTTGTCTTCGCGGCGGATCAGGACGTTGCGGGGGCCGGGGCCGCTCCAGCGGATCAGGACGACGACGGGCTTGCCGCGCTCCAGGTAGGTGCGGCCGATCATCGGGTGCCGTCGCGGTGCAGGCGGCGGAAGTGGACGAACAGTTGCCAGCCGAGGCGGGGGCGCATGCCGGTGCCGTTGCAGGCGCGGCAGGTGCGGTTCCTGCCGCCGGGCCGGCACCGGGTGCAGGTGCCCCACGGGGATATCAGGCACCGAAGCAGGTAGCAGAGAGTGACGATGATTAGGCAGAGTCCTAGCAGGACGATGACGGGGCTCATGGTGGCCTCCGGGGCCGTTTTCGGGGTTTTCGCAGGTGGCGCTCTAGGCGCTAGGTCGCTGGTAAGTCAGCGAATGGGGCTCTAGGCGGGCCTCTAGGTCTAGAGGGGGCAGCCTCTAGACCTAGAGGCGAATCCGGGCTCAGGAACCGGCGCCGGACCCCTTCTTTCCGTCACGCTCGGTGATGGCGCTCAGGATGTCGTCGCGGACGATGCCGATCCGGTTGGCGCCCTTACCGCCCCCGGCCGGCGTGCCCCACACCTGACCCGACTTGATGCCGTAAGGCTTCAGGGCACCGGTGAGCTGAGCGGTCTTGGCGCTGCCCTCCTGCTCGGCCCACAGCCCGTAGACCTCCGGCCGCAGTTCGGCCAGCCGGTCCACCACCACCTCATTCCAGATCTTGGCCTCACCCGCAGCCAGCACGGCGGCGATATCGGCCAGCAGGTCGTAGGCGGGGGCAGTGGCTTCGGGCTGCTCGCCAGCGGCGTGACCGGACAACACGCCCACCGCGACGCGCAGGACGTGCGCGCGGTCGGCGATGCGCTGGGTGGCGGGGGTATCGAGGTAAGCGGCCTTGACGACCTTGGGCATCGGGGTCGCGCCGACCAGGTAGCCGGTCCCGGCATCAGCCTCGGGCACGAACACCGTGGCGCGGATGCCGTTCTTGTAGGCCGAGGTGCCCAGGATCATGTCGTTTTCGATCTGCCCGGCGACCCGCAGGCAGAACCGGATGGAGACGTTGGCAGAGATGCCGGTGGGCAGGCTGTCTTTGTCGGGGCGCTGGGTGGCCAAGATCAGCACCACGCCCAGGGCGCGACCGAGTTTGATGATGAACTCGGCGTCTTCGCCGGCCTTGGCGCCGTACTGGGCGTGGGCGAACAGGTTCTGGCACTCGTCGATGATGCACACCAGCGGGTGCAGGCCCAGGGAGCGCTTGTCGGCGATCTGGCGGGTGACGCGCTTGTCCGGGCATAGGTCCGGCGGCAGTGCCTTGAGCGCGGCCGAGCGGCGCATGACCTCTTTGCGTAGCAGCGCCAGGGAGTCGGCGGCATAACCGATGGCGGCGTCTTCGATGCCGGAGACGTAGCGGTGGCAGACCTTCTCGTACGGGTCGAGGTCACCGGTGCCCTTGAGCTCGTGAAACCACGGCTCGGTGGTGGGGTCGAGCACGATGCCGGCGGCCAGCTCGCGCACCGAGGCGGTTTTGCCCTGGCCGGGCAGAGAGCCGATCAGGATGTTGTGCTGGATCAGCGGCACCGTGACCAGGCGGCCTCGGGGGTCGTTGCCGAACGGGATGCCCTTGAACACATCGTGTGAGCCGGCCTTCTCGAACGGGGACTTGACGATGGTCTTGGACAGGTCCTTGTCGCCGACCCACAGAATCAGCCGGCCTTCGTGGATGCTGGAATCGCCCTCGGGCCAGATGCAGCCCAGCGGGCGACGCAGCGCGGAGGCCAGGCGTTCGCGCTTGTCCATGACGTCGGTCACGGTCACCCCGTAGGGCAGGTCCACATCTGCTCGCCACCCGGGGCCGTCGCGGGTGATCGGCGCGACGAACGACACATCGGCCTTGGCGTTCAGACCGGACACCCCCAGCACGGTCAGCGCGCGCACCACGATGTCGCTGGTGAGCTTCTCCACCCGGGTCGGGATGACCGCGCGATCGATGAGGGGGCGGTCGGCGGGCCGGCCGATGATGCCCAGCACCGCCAGGGCGACCGCGAGCGCCGACCACTGCGCGGCGGTGGGCGCGGACGCGACGATGAGGGAGGCGATCAGCAGCGTGACCAGCGCGGTCCCGGTCACCCACACCCGCAGCCGCACGCGGGAGTCCCGTTGGCGCGACAGTTTCAGGTACGCCTCGGGGTCGGCCTTCTGCACGGCGGTCAGCCGGACGGGCTCGCCTTCCAGGTCGAAGGTCCAGCGGACCATGCCGTAGATGAGGCGGGCCAGGCCGCGCGGGGAGCGGGCGGCCAGCCGTCCGGCGTACAGCGGGGTGCGGGACAGCTGGTAGCCGGCCACGTAGGCGCCGTACTGTCCTGCCCAGGTCAGGGTCTCGATCGCCTCGGTGCGCGAGCGCAGCCACAGCGGGACGACCGGGCGGCGGGTGCGGTTCTTCTCCTCCAGCTCGGCCCGCCAGTCACGATCGACTCCGCCGGGCAGGTCCACCCGGATGACCTCGCCCTGCAACACCCGGGGGTCCTGCTCCGGGGCCGCGGGGGTGGGCGGGTAAGGGTGGCGGCGCTCACGGGCGGTGTCGAGGGACACCACCTCGGCCACCTCGGCCACGTTGACCACGTCTGCGCGCGGGTCGTTGTCGACCGGTCCGCCCTGCTCGGGGATGGGGGTGAGGTCGAAGGGCCATTCCGGGCGGTGGCCGTTGGTCTCGGTCGGGATGTCGGTCATGATGAGGTCACCTCGTGCTGATTGATGGTGGCGGGGTTGCGGGGCGCGGCCACTGTTCTTGGCGGAGTGGGGGCCGCGTCCCGTACGGGACGGTTCGGGGACGACGTGCGGTTGGGGGTCTCGGCGTCGGCGGTGATGAGGTCGAGGCCGTGGGCGGTGGGGCGGAAGCGGTCGAGCAGGATGCGCGTGGTGGAGCCGCGCATGTCGCGGGTGTTATGCAGTGGGCTGTCCTGGGGGCGTTTGGCGGCCAGGGTGAGTTGCCGCTGTACCTCGTAGGAGTTGGTCAGCGTGACGCAGACGGCGCGTCCGTTCTCGATGCGCTCCACACGCAGCGTGCGTGAGCCGAACAGGTCGCGGCGGTCGCGCCAGATGCTTCCGGGGGTGACGGGGTGGGTGGGCGGGATCTTCGTGGTCATCGGGTTTCTCCTTCGATCAGTGCGTCGCGTACGGCGCGGGCGGTGTCCATCCCGCACCGGGCAGCGCGGCGGATCGCCGCGGCGCTGGGATAGGGAGGGAGCTCTCCGGCGGCGATCAGGGAGCGCACGTGCGCGGTCACGAAGTGGAAGCCGAGGCCGTCGGAGCGCTCGCCCGGGTCGGGATCGAGGTCGAGATCGGCGGTGGTGTTCTCCCTGTACTCCAGGGGAGTAAGGGGGTTACCGGATCTTGCCTCTGTGCCGTGGTCGAGGCGGGTGAAGGCGGCCAGGATGATCGGCAGCGCGGTGACGATGGCGACCGCGACGACCGGGCCGAGGATGTGCAGGACCAACCGGGAGATGCTGAACTCGGTGGCGACGCCGGGAAGGTAGGGCCAGGCGTTCATGCCGAGGGTCAGCGCGAGGAACAGCCACTCGATCCGGACCAGGGTGGGCGAGTCGATGGGCTGTCCGCGGGTGCCGAGGTAGGCGCGGGCGCCGACGACGACCAGCAGGGCCAGGGACATGAACGGCTCGACCAGCCAGGCGAACACCCATGAGGGTGACCAGGCCGGGGCGCCGTCGGCGGCGAAGGTCTGCACACCGGCCGTCGACCACGCCAGCGCGAGGGTCAGCGACACCATGGCCGCGGCCACCAGCAGGCGGCGCATCCGGGCGGCCTGCCAGGCGCGCATCGCCGGGTCCTGGCCCAGCTCGTGCAGCCGGGCCGCTTCCCGTGCCTGCTTGCGACGCTTGCGCACCTTGGCGGTGTCCACCAGCAGCGGCGCGTCATCGCCCTGCAATAGGGCGAGCTGGTGAGCCTCGGCGACCTCGGCGCGCAACCGCTGCACGCGCTTGGTCTGGCCGTCGGCTTCGACCGGCCGCGACGGCGGGGTGACCGGGAGGTGCGGGGCCTGCTCGCCGAGATGACGCTCCAGCTCGGCCAGGCCACGCGCCACGTCCTCGGGGGACGGTTCGGGGGTCGGGGTGGTGGTGCTCATCGGTCCTCCATCCGGGAACAAGCGGCACCGGACAGCGCGCCATCGGCGGCCAGCTGGTCGATTCGGGCCAGGTCGTCGAGCGGGACGGTGACCAGGCCGGCGGCCATCAGCCAGGCCACCCACACCGGCTCGATCCCCGGCAGCTCGGCGAACGCGGCGTCGGTGAGGTGGCCGTGAGCGTAGGCGGCGGTGCGCTCGGCCAGGGCCTGGAGCTGGACGGTGGTCAGCCAGCGAACGTTGCGAGTCTCGCGCGCCGAGGGCGCCAGGGTGCCGGCGGTCTGGGCACGGTAGAGGTGCCAGCGGTGACCGACGCCGGAGGGGCCGGGCAGGCGGCGGCACCGGTTGTCGCGCCACGGGGTGGCCACCGGCCAGTTCAGCGGCACCGGGGTCAGCGAGAGCACGCTCAAGCCGAGTTCCTCGCTGACCTCGGCGCGGGCGGCGTCGAGGAAGCTGCCGTGCTCATCGACGTGTCCGGCGGCACCGGCCACGCCCGGAGGGAAGGTGTTGCGGTCGAACATCAGGTACCGGCCGGCCTGGTCGGCGATCAGGACGCCGACGCTGCGGTTGTCGCACTGTTTGGTCACGGCTCAGTTCTCCTCATCGGTGTCGCGGGTGTCGTCGTCGGTGGTGGTGTCGAAGGTGAGGGCGGTGATGCCGACCTGCTGGCCGTCGATGATGATCCGGCCGTTCTTGGTGACCTTGACCGGGCCGTGGTGGTTGTGGACGGGCATGGAATGCACCTGCCTTTCAGGCGGCGATGATGAGGGCGGCGATGAACAGGAACCCGATGTGCCAGGACTGGTCGAGGGCGTAGGCACCGGTGCCCAGATGCGGGGCGTCGTCGGTGCCGGGGCGCGGGGCGCCGAGGCGGTAGAAGCCGCCCTTGCCGAGGGCCTCGGCCAGCCGAGCCAGCGTCATGCGCCGGTCAGCCCAGTAGTGCGACAGGGCGTCCACTCCCAGGCCAGCCAGCAGCGCGATCGGGTGCAGGGTCAGGCCGGTCACCAGGGCGAGCGCGGCCAGCGCGGCGGTCTTGGTGGCGGTGAGGGTGACCACGTGGCGCAGGCAGGCCAGCCGTCCGGCGGCGGTAGGCGCTCCCTTGGCGCACGCCTGGTGATGGGTCTGCACCCAGTGATCCCCCACCGAGTGGGCAGCGAACAGGGCGACGAAGACGGCGGCGAACACGGCCATCACGCACCCGCCCCGGTGGCCGAGGGCAGGACGGGCTTGCCGATGTCGCGGTGATGCACGGTGGCGGTGATTCCCTCGCGGCGGATCAGCCGGGCGATCTCCTCGGCCAGGACGACGGACCGGTGGCGGCCACCCGCGCACCCTGTGGCGATGGTGACGCGCCAGCCGGTGGCGAGCATCAGGTCCAGGGCGCTCACCACGGTGTGGCGGATCAGCTCACGGGCGCCCGGGGTCGTTAGCACGTGCCGCCGGACCTTCGGGGACCTGCCGGTGCGGCGGCGCATGCCGGGGCTGGTGTGCGGGTCTCGGAGGTTCCGCCGCACGTCGAGGGTGATGTCCGCCTCAGGCGCCGCGGCGTGGCGGTAGCCGAACGAGGTGATCACGACCTGAGGCGGCGAGGCCGACGACCCTTCCGGGTTGGCCCAGTGGTCGACGACGCTGCCGGTGGCGCGGGTGACCAGCAGTGCGGCGGGGACGGGGGCGGTCATGCGGTCACCTGCCCGGCGCCGTTGCACGGGCTGCACATCTGGCGGGTGAGCTGGCCTGTCTGCTTGCTGAGGTACTCGCTGCCGACGCGGCCCGCTCCGTTGCAGATGCGGCAGGTCACCCGGCGCTCGGGCTCGGCCTTGGGCTCGGGCGCGTTCTTGCGGCCGGCGTTGCGGATCGTCGCCTTGAGCGCGGCCTTGTCGGTACCGGCGGTGTTGGTGCGGTTGAACATGTCAGTTGGCCTTTCCGGAGGTCTGGATCACGGGCTTGTTGGTGTCGGCCACGGCGTTCTTCTCCTTGAGGAGTCAGGCGGACAGGGAGCGGGTGAGAGTGCGGCACAGTCGGCAGGCGGCTCGGCAGCGGGCGCCGTGGACGGGGCAGCGCTGCACCTGACGGCCGGTGGTGGTGCCGCAGCGGCGGCACCCGATGGCGCTGGCCGAGCGGGAGCGGCAGTCCAGGCAGAAGAAGCGGGCCATCTTCAGGCCACCTCCTGTCCGCTGCCGGCCGGGGAGCGGCGGTACAGGGACAGGGCGCGGATCTCGTCGGCGGTCAGTCCCGCCCACACGCCCTCGGCGGGGCGGGTGAACAAGGCGTAGGCCAGGCACTCGGCGCGGGCCGGGCAGGCGGCGCAGATCTGCTTGGCCGCGGCCTCCCGCTCCTCGCGCACCGCGTCCGGCTCGGGCTCGAAGGCGTCGGGGGCGGTGAACAGGTCGGCGGTGGTGTCGTCGCAGGCCGGTCCGGCGGCGAACATCGCCACCCGCAACGCCTTCCGGTGCGCCTTGTGGGCGAGGTAGACGCGGCGCAGCGTGGGCAGGGAGGTCATCGCCGGCACCTCCGGCACGTCGTCGAGGTACGCGGGTTGATACCGCCGCACCGGCATACCCAGGTGCTCGCGGTGCCCGGCGGCAACCAGGGAGAACCGCTGGCGGTCCTCTTCCTGATGGACTGGTGGGTCATGATGGTGGTGCTCCTTTTCGGGGAGTTCGGGAGCGGCCCATGTCCTGGCAGATGGGGGCCGCTCCCTCTCGTTTGAGCAGGTCAGCCGAGGGCGCCGGCGAAGGTCACCAGCGAGTCGGTCACCGTCATCAGGCCGGTGAAGGCACTCGTCGCGAACTGCGCAGCGTGGGTGGGCTCGCGGACGATGAAGAACAGCGCCAGAGCCATGAGCAGGAACGGGACGAAACGACTGGTCTTGGGGGCGGGGAGCATCGTCGTTCTCCTTGCTGGTTGGTTATTGAGGGGACGGCTCGTGTCTCAACGGGCCGGGCTGTTCCCGACCTGAGTGGATTCGGTGAACGAAAGATCAGGGCGCAGGGTCGTGACCTGCGCGGGCCGCCTTTTCGCGGGAGGCGGTAACCCATGAAGTTGTCAGGCGTCGAGTGCGTTCGGCCCGTCGGTCGAAGCGGCTTCGTCGGCGTCAGCGCGCGATCCCGTCGGACCGCCTTCCGAGTGCCTCCGGTGACTCGCCCTGTGCGGAGGAGTCACAAGCAGGAGCGTATACGTAGTTACGTATACGCACAAGACCTCGGTATACGATGATGCGTATACGTTGAAGGCATCACCGGAGAGCAGTCGAAGGGATGATCACCAAGTGCCAGAACCGGCCTACGTCCGCATCGCAGGCGAGTACGCCCGACGTATTCGCGCGGGGGAACTTCCTCCCGGCATGCAACTACCGAGCCACACCGAGATCGCCCAGAGAGAAGGCGTGTCGGACATCGTGGTTCGGAAGGCCCTCGAACTGCTCCTGAGCCAGGGGCTCGTTCGATCCGTACGACGGCGAGGCATCTTCGTCGCCGATCGGCCCAACCTCGTTCGCGTTTCTCCCGAACGCCAGATGGAAACCGCCGAGCGCACGTTCCAGAACGAATCCGATCGAGACATCCAGGTAGAACGGGAGACTGAGCAGATTCCAGCCACCAGCGAGCTTGCGGAGGCCCTCGGCCTCTCGGTGGGCGAGCTGATCGCCCATGTCATCACTCGGGCCACCGAGGACGGCCGGCCGATCTCGGTCTCGGACACCTACCATCCGGTGGATGTTGCCGATGTATCGGGCGCGGACTTCCTGGAAGAGACCATCTCTGACCAGCTACCGACAGCGCCTCACGCCGAGTGGCTGCGCACACCCCCTGGCGATCTCGTCAAGACGGTCCACCAGCGGTTTCTGTCCGCAAATGACCGAATCATCATGATTTCCGATGTGTCGTATCCACGAGATCGCTACGACGCGTTCGTGTTCCGCATGGCCCTCAAGTAGCAAAGGAGGACATAGCGAAGGGGGTGCCGACCTAGTCGGCACCCCCTTCGCTATGTCCTCAGCTTCGAACCCAGCCCTGCGCGACGTCTGTCTCCGTCCACCACGAAACGAAGTGTGGATCTACAGAGTCCAACTTCCAGCGGGCCGACAGGGCATCAAAGAAGGCATTATTGCCGGTCTTTCCGCCCTTCGGCTCTCCGATGTAGACGAGTCGCTCGCCCCCCGCTTTCTCGAACGAAGCCAGCGCCTCGGACGACATCTTGTCCCCCCAGCCGGGCGGCCAGCAAAGGAACAACGCATGATCCGCTGCTCGGGCGCTAGAAGCGAACTCATCCAGATCGCCGACTGGGTGCCACACGTCCGTCTGGCCGGCGGCTCCAAGGAATGAGGGGTTCTTGGCCTTGTTTGGCGGCTCCAGGTCGTACGCCTCAACGACCAGTCCCGAGCGGGACAACTGGGCCGCCCAATATCCCCGTCCTGCCCCTAGCTCCACGATTGGGAGATCGGCACAGAAACTGGACACCCATTCGATGGTCTGAGGGGAGGGCACCGCGTATGCATAGGTCGCTTGTAAAATCATCTGCGCAAAGGCGAGTCGCGTGCTTCCTTCCGCTCGACCGCCGTTCACCACGCGGCGGCCCTCGTGCTCGAACACGAACGGCTCAACGATGTCCCAGTAGGGATTCGGGCTCACAGTGCTTCCGCCGGTCATGTAGTGCACGAACCGCAGGTCGAACGCCGCGTCAGCGTCAACATCACCGGTCCCCGACAGCCCTGCTGCCAGATCCAGGTACTCAGCCACCTTGGGATACTCGGCCTGAAGTCGCGGCTCATCGTTCAGCAGCGCAGTGAGTTCGTTCCATCGCGCTGATGTCATTGCCAGTTTAGCCATGCAGACAAGTTTCTCGCACTGGACCCGCCTGCGCCATGCTTCCTGACACATTCGAAGCCAGCCTTCCACTACCTTGACTGAGCCCGGCCCCATTCACCACGAGAGCCCCGGAGAATGGCCTCCAGGGCTCTCAATTGTCAAACAATCCTAAGAACTGGCCGCGTATCGTCTATTCCCAATAGTTGTCGGACACGATTGGGCTTCCAAGCCAATTCGGAGGCTAGGCGGGTAATGGTAAGGCCGACATGTTTTTCTGCTAGTTCAAATGCCTTGTGTAACATGGTGGGCTGTTCGCCAGGGTAACTACTTGCTGGATCCGGCAAAAATCCAGGAAGATGCTCTAGGCTGCTCAAGCGTTGATAAGCGCGACTGATGGTTGCGTCAGAGACTAGGCCGAAATCTCTGTAACGGTAGATTAGTGAATTTACCGAAACACCCCAAGTTTTCTGCAGGGCAACCAACTGAGCGAAATCGATTCGCGGAGATAGCAAGGGCTGAAGACTTGTCCGGGGAGTCAGAAACTCGGCAGCGAACATGTTCGCTTCCCGTTCCTGTTGAATCTCTCCTGTAGCCACAGCATGGAGCACTAGATGGCCTAGTTCATGAGCTGCACTGAACCTATGACGATATACATTGTCACTTCGATTCGGTGTCAGTATAGCTATGGGCCTCGGCAGGCCACCACTGGAGAATGCGTCTGTTTTAGCAGCAGATTCATCGGGACCCGGCGTTACCACAACTATTCCGCGCGACTCCATTTGCCGGACTAAATGCCTGACCGGCCCTTCTCCAAGGTCCCAGTACTTACGTAGTTGTATAGCAGCCTCTACCGGATCCCGCGATAGTTCTATTCCTGGGTGCACCTCTCCACCGGAAAATCCGGGAAGATCCACCGAAGGAAGCTGGACTCTTTTCTCAAGCGCGTAAGTTAACTCCCATACTTGCTCAGTGAAACCTAGCGCCTTGTTTCGTTGCACTCCGGAGGTAGAACGAAGAGTACGAAAATGTGCCATCGAAGAGTCTAGCTTCCCGTGTGGCCTTCCAGCCAGAAAAAACGTAATTGGCACATCAAGCACTTCCGCCAGTC
This sequence comes from Streptosporangium sp. NBC_01469, assembly GCF_036227305.1. NCBI lineage: Bacteria > Bacillati > Actinomycetota > Actinomycetes > Streptosporangiales > Streptosporangiaceae > Streptosporangium > Streptosporangium sp. NBC_01469. Next base: position 1,580,962 of record NZ_CP109465.1, read on the forward strand.
GAGGGATGAGGTCAGGACGCGGGCGGGTGCTTCCAGTTTCGTACTGACCTACCGCAGCAGGTGAAACACCGATTCCCGCCGCAATATCCTTTTTCGTCATCCCCGCGAGATGGCGCGCCTGGGTCAATCGTGAAGGATCAAACCCTTCCCAGACCGCTTTAGGCGTAATACGGCCCTGGTCGAGTCCGGGAAGGGAGAGCTGATTATCCTTCATCGTTTTCGGCAGTATCTGCATCTGCAGATTCTCGTTCGGTAGTCGGCGGAACATTCAGTTTACGGTCGGCTTCTGGCCTAATCTTCATTTCAGTCTCGGGCAAGTCCCCAGTGTCGAAGCCAGCGGCCTGCTTGGGCACCCTGGTTGACTTCGGCTTGCCAGCCGAAAGGAGCGAATCAGGACCGCCGACCCATTTGAGTTCGCCACTACTGTTAAGCATGGTTCCTTGTCCCCACCAAACCCGTCGAGCACCTGAAAGGTTCATCACGTAGGGAATGAGGACGAGCTGAGGACTAGGCGTTAGGTTCGCTAACGCTTTTCGCACTTCGATTTTATCGTCATCCTCCATCCCTTCGAGGGGCGGAGCTTCCCAGGAGGGGGCGGGCGAGAAGGTGAAAAGCTCTCTAACAATTTTTGTTACCTTCTTGGGCCACTTGTCGCCGGGCTCGGCCCTGTCCTTGGTGTCATCCCGATAAGGGAAAAGAAGTACATCGTGGACAACAACGAGTTCGTACCAGACACCCAAACGTTCCACAATGTACGTATTCGGGATTTTCAGGTCCGTGATGTTTTTCACCAGCTGATCGAACTGATTGGTCATTCGAGCACCAGCGGCGGCGAACTGGCGCTTGGATTCCGCTTGTGCGTGAGTGTTAAGCATCGCGTTCTCGGTAGCGAGCAGGCTCATGACGACGGCTTCGGCGATGCGGGAGGCATCTTCCTCGCCGAACAAGCTGACAGCCCACGGGGGCGTGATCTTCTCCATCTGGGCCTGCTCTCTCTGGGTAAGCTTCCGGACGATCCCGGATCCTATCACCCCAGCTTCAGTTGATCTATCAAAACTTGCATGACAGCTATCGGATGACGTGTTGTGGCATCACTGAGGTCTCCCGGTCATCCGTAGGTGACGCCTCACGGCGTTCCCGAGCAGCCCAGATAGCTCACTGTGGTCCACCAGGTAGCGGAACTTCCGAAGAGACAACCTCCTGGAAGTTCCTCAAGAAGCCTGAGAGCGGCTGGAGGAGCAGGGTGCCCTAGAGACCCCCATCCCCTGCTCCTCCAGCCGCTCTCAGGACCTGTGGCGGGTCGCCGGGCTGTGTGAGTTCGCGGTCTCAGTTTGGGTCTCAGTTCACGCCCGTACAGGCACGTTCAACAGACCCCATCCGGAACACAGTTGCCTGCTCAGAGTCTCCACAGAATTTGCCTGTACGGAGATCCACAGTCTTGGAAAGCGTGTTGGGGGCAACCCCTCAGGAGTTCGAATCTCCTATCCTCCGCCAGTTCGCAAGGGGTGTGCCGTGACCACGGCACACCCCTTTTGGCCTTTTCGGAGGGCTTACGAAGCCTCCGAACAGGAGGCCAAGGAGCGGGACGGCCCAAGGGCTGCCGTAGCATGCGTGCGGGCTGACGGCAGAGATCGTGGAGGAACGGTGCCGCAGGAAGGGCCGCGAGCTCCCTCCCCGCCCGACGCCTGGAGGGTTCCCTTCCTCAACTCCATCAACGCCGAAGAAGGGCGCTGGGCGTGTCGCGGCCCGGTGATCTCGCTATGGTTTGACCGACGCGTCTCAAGAGTTCGGGAGATGTTGCTATGCGGGAGATCGACATCTCGTTCAGAGATTTTGACACGGCAGTGTCGGAGTTGCGCCGGTTGTCCGACACCATGCATGGCCACACGACCGCCCTGCAGGCCGACCTGTCAGCCACGGAGGATTCCTGGGGGAGTGGCGAGTTCGGAAGCGAGGCGGGAGCGATGTACCGCGGCCTCGTCGAACGGCTGCTCGCGAAGGGGCACGGCATCGCCGACGGGTACGGCGCGGTGTCGGAACAGGTTCGGGGCATGTCCGGCGACTACAGGGGTGCCGAGCACGCGTCGGAGCAAGCGGTTGAGGCCATCGAACGCCTGCTGTGACCGATCGCGGGCACGTGGTCAGGGACGGAGCCGGTCGAAGTCGGCTCGGGGAAGGTGTATGCCGAGCGTCGCGGGGTTGATCGCGATGCCGATGCCTGCGGGGAGCAGGGCGACCAGTTCGCCGCCGCGGATGTGGCGCCACTCTCGTACGCCTTCTGGGAGCATCGCCGGAAGGTGGGGCCGGGCCGTGTAGGCGTGCGCGGTCTGATCGCCGTGGTCGCCGAACAACGGGATGCGGTCGTCCTCTCTGATGCCGGTCAGCACGTCGGCGTCCATGAAGAGTGGGGCGATCTCGGCGTCGTTGAGGTAGTCGGCGGAGCCGAGCTGAATCGCGGCGTCCAGTTCGTCGGTCGGCTCGGGATAGCCGAGAGCGAGCGGAGAAGGGCGATAGCGGGGATTGGGTTGGAATTCTCCTATTTGGCCGTGCTCGTCCACCTGCCAGGCGCCGGCCACGCCGAACGGGGGCACCTCGCCGTCGGGGTCGAAGAACTCGTCGATGACATAGAGCCACCGGCCAGGGTTGGCGCGGGCCGCCTCACGCAGTTCGTCGTCGACGGACGGCGATTCCGCCATCGGTGATCAGCTCCCAGGGTTGTAGTGGGGATTCGGGACGAACCCGCCGTAGCTGCCGTCGCGCCTCCGAACCTTCTGAGCGCCGACGATGTACTCCCGACGGATGCCACCGGGAAAGTCCACTTCCCGCTCTCGCCGAAACTTGGCCCTCACCCCGTTCTGATACATCGTCCGGTTCATGTCGATGCCCCCAGGGGCGTCAACGAGGTAGCGGTACTCGTACCGGCTCATATAGGCCCACGGAACGCCCCTCGTTGTCGACACGAAACCAGAATTAGTGTATGTGGTCTGATGCTCTTTCAAATCTAATCTGTCGCCCCGTTGATGGAATCCGCTCTCGAAGATCTCGTCGGGAGAGCGATCGTCGCCACGCCACAGAGGTCGGCGGTCGGTGCGCCATGCGACGTCCTGGGGCTCGAGCCTGCGAAGATCGACAGGGCGTACGGCGGCGCGCAGGGGGTCGCTTCGGAAGGACACCGGCCACCGCGCCGGCCTTCGGACCATAGGAGTGTTGAGTAATTCGCCCGCCTTGGCCAAAGGACGCAGCACCATGCGCCCGAACAGGTCCCCGATAGTGCCGCGTAGCTTGGTCGCCGCGATACTCTCGGCCGCGAACACCGCCGGCCCGGAGCCCGGCAGGAATGCCGTCGCCAGGAGCCGCATCATCAGCCGAATGAGCGCGGAGATGATGCCCAGCTTGTAGAGGAACACGATGAGGGAGGCGGCTATCATCGCGTACGCCATGAGCCGGATCGCCGCGAGGGCGTCATTCCCCTCGGCTGCCAGACCGGTCTCGTCTCGCCAGTCGTCGTGGAAGGCCCGCACGCCCTCGCTGTCGTTGCGGCTGTGCACCCAGCTGATCAGGTCGTCGGCCTCGTCGGAGGTGCGCCTGGAGTCGTCGCCGAACCCGCCCAGCCGTACACCCTCGGCGGCCAGGCCCATCTCGTCGATGTCGGGCCAGGTGTGACCGCTTAGCGGCAGTAACGGTTGGAGTGCTTGCGGTAGTTCCAGCCCCATCAGCCGTCCGCTTCCCCGGACGCCGAACAGCCGCTCGACCTGTCGCCGCCGCGAGCCCGCGCGGCGGCGGGGAGCCGGGAGCCGAAGGCGATCGGGATCTCGTCGGACCTCTCGCTCACTACCGCTTCAACCGATCCAGGCGCCGGGTCAGCTCGTTGGCCGCGGACAGCAGCTCGTCCAGTTCCGCCTGGCTGTCGGCCTTGACCTTGTCGATCAGGTCGTGCAGCTCCAGCGGGTCCTGCTTCAGCACCTTCGGGACAGCCTCCGTGGCGCGCTGCTGCGCCGCCGCGCGGGCCCGCCCGAACGCCTCCCTGATCGCCTCGGCCAGCTCGGCCGCGGACAGTCGCAGGGCTCGCGGGTCAAGCTTCAGCCCGGTGAGGTCGGAGGTACCGTCCACCTCCACGCTTACCAGCCCGTTCGCGGCAGTGGCGGTCTCCCGCATCGCCGCGACCTCGTCCAGGAAGTCCATGATCTTCGATGCTAGGAACGCGGGCCGGAGTTCGCAACACAAGATCATCGGCGTTCACGCGCATTTCACCCGCAGTGCATGCACGTCCCCGCCCTGAAACGACCGGGACACCGGTCACAGGGCCTGCTCGCCGGGGATCAGAGGTGGCGGCCCGCGACGTCGCCGATGCGGCCGTCGCGGACGTTCCCGGGCCCGCAGGGCGGCCTGGAAGCGGGTGGCAGCTCGCCGGCTGGTCGCGGCGTACCGCCACGGTGGTGACGAGCTCGCCCACTGTAGGCCGCGGCGGCAGCTGACCGATCAGGCGTCCCGGGTGCCGGTCACCTCCCCCGGCACCCGTCGGCATGTCAGTGCCCTCCCGGGGCAGGGGAAGCGCCCCAAGCGGATCGAAGGGACGTCGGGCGATGGATTTCAAGGATGACGCCCAGCTGGACAGCTCGCAGGTCGAGAGTCGCGGCGGAGGGAGGATTCCCGGTGGCGGTCTCGCGATCGGCGGCGGCGCGGCGGGAATCGTCGCGCTCATCGTGGCCCTGATATTCGGGATCAACCCCGGGGACATCACCGGCGGCTCCGCCCAACCGGCCCCGGTGGGCCCGAGCTCCGACCTCACCGCCCAGTGCAAAACCGGACAGGACGCCGACCAGAACGAGGAGTGCCGGGTGGTCGGCGTCGTCAACAGCATCCAGGACTACTGGCCGAAGGCCGTCCAGGGGTACGAGCCGGCCAAGACCGTCATGTTCTCCGGCCAGGTCGACACCGCCTGCGGCGCCGCCGACGCCTCCGTCGGCCCGTTCTACTGCCCGGCCGACCGCCAGGTCTACCTGGATCTCAGCTTCTTCAAGGAGCTGGAGAGCAAGTTCGGCGCCAAGGGCGGCCCCTTCGCCCAGGCGTACGTCATCGGCCACGAGTACGGTCACCACGTCCAGAACCTCCTCGGTACCAACGCCAAGGCCCAGGAGGGCCCGGAGCAGGGTCCGGAGAGCGGCTCGGTCCGGCTGGAGTTGCAGGCCGACTGCTACTCGGGCGCCTGGGCCAAGAACGCGTACGAGACCGGCCTGTTCGAGAAGCCGTTCACGAAGACGGACATCGAGGAGGCGCTCAGCGCGGCCTCGGCCGTGGGCGACGACAGCATCCAGGAGCGGACCCAGGGCCGGGTGAATCCCGAGGGCTTCACCCACGGGACGTCGGCGCAGCGTGTCAAGTGGTTCACCACCGGTTACGAGAGCGGCGACCCCGGCAGGTGCGACACCTTCGCCGGAAACATCTGAGAACGGCCCGTGACCTGCGACGAGGGGAACCTGCCCGGCGAAGGGCGGGATTCTCTCCTAAACTACATACTGTGATCTTCAAGTTGGTCGGCGACGAACGGCCCTATCCCGAACACGGTCTCTCGCATCGCGAGTGGGCGCAGATACCGCCGCGGCAGGTCCGGCTCGACACTCTGATCACCACGAAAGCGGTGCTCGACCTTCACTCCCTGCTCGCCAAGGACTCCACGTTCTACGGCGACCTGTTCCCGCACGTGGTCCAGTGGCGCGGTGACCTCTATCTGGAGGACGGCCTGCACCGGGCGCTGCGGTCGGCCCTGCACCAGCGCTCGGTCCTGCACGCGCGGGTCCTGGACCTGCCCGCCGAGAGCTGATCCTCACCACGTGGCGCCCGAGAGGCTCTCCGCGACCGCGACACGTGATCACCAGTGGTCCAAGACCGGGGGCGCGAGGCTGACGGGCATCGCCCTCGCGTTGATCGGCCCGGCCGGCGGCAGCCTGTCTCGACGCACCCGACGCGGAGAACGGGACGCGTGGCCGCGTCCGGAGCCGAGGTGGCGGCACACTCGCCGGGCGTCCACGGCGGACGCGGCGATCCGGAATTACCGGTCGTACGCCGTCGGCGGCGCGGGCCGTGTTCACGGCCGCTTCGGTGTGATTGTGGATACGCGAAGAGCCCCTGAGCTGCTCACGCAGCCCAGAGGCTCTTTCTGTGGCGGTGGAGGTGGGATTTGAACCCACGGATAGGTTGCCCCATCACACGCTTTCGAGGCGTGCGCCCTCGGCCACTAGGCGACTCCACCGCGGAGCAGCTTACCGGATAACCGCTATTGCTCGCGCATCCGTCGAGCAGTGAAGAACTCGGTGAGAACCGCCGCGCATTCGCCGGCCAGGACCCCCCCGAGGACCTCGGGCCGGTGGTTGAGGCGGCGGTCCCTGAGCACGTCCCAGAGTGACCCCGCGGCACCGCCCTTGGGGTCCGTGGCGCCGTAGACGACGCGATCGACCCGGGCGAGCACGGCGGCCCCCGCGCACATGGTGCAGGGCTCCAGGGTGACCACCAGCGTGCAGCCGCTCAGCCGCCACTCGCCGCGCGCCCTCGCGGCCTGCCGCAGGGCGAGCGTCTCGGCGTGCGCGGTGGGGTCGGCCGAGGCCTCCCTGTCGTTTCCCGCGCGCGCCAGCACCGAGCCGTCGGGGCCGAGGACGACCGCGCCGACGGGCACGTCACCGCGGGCGCCGGCCTCGGCGGCCTCCGCCAGGGCGAGCCGCATCTCCCGGACGTAGCCCACCGGCACCTGGCCGGTCACGGCGCGTCCGTCACCGCAGCCGGTCGAGCTCGTCGGAGAACGCCAGCCGCTCGGCGATCACCGAGAGCGTGTCCGCGGGGAGCGCGCCCTCCTCCATGCTGAGCTCGACGAGCTCATCCGAGCTCAGCCCGAGGTCCTCCAGCAGCTCGAAGTCACCCGCCGGCCGCACGCCCAGGTCGGGGGTGTCCTTGTCCACCGCCACCCCGGCGAGCTCGGTGAAGAGCTCGCCCAGGTCGTCGGAGAGACCCGCGTGGGCGTCGGACAGGAACGTGCGAGGCTCCAGGTCGCCCTGGTATCGGACGATCGCGAACCACTCGTCCTCCACCTCCACGCACAGCAGGGCGAGCTCGTCGCCGGTGAGCCCTAAATGCTCCTGGACGGCGTCGCCGAGGTCGTCGGCGATCTCCGCCTCGCTGAGGTCGACCTCCGCACCGTTCCAACCATCCGTCGTACGGACGAAGGCGGCGGAGAACACACTGTTGGATGGTCTGGAGGGCATGGCCGATCTCCCGAGGTCAGCCGAACACAGAGTCGATGGCGCGTTCGAACGGCTCGGAGAACCCCAGCCGCGCGGCGATGCTTGACAGGACGTCCTCGGGGAGGAGGTCGATATCCCCTGACAGGATGCCGAGCTCCATCTCGTCGAGGCCCAGGTCCGCGAAGATGGAGAGATCGCCCGCGGGGAGCGCCGTCTCCTCGTCCTGGAGGATCGCGTCGAGTTCGTCCTCGTCGGGAACCGGCACGTCCAGGTATTCCAGCGCCTGCTGCGCGAGCGGGAAATCCCAGGACGCGGCGATGTCGGAGAGGAACACCTCGACCCTCTCGCCGAACACCCGTAGCGCCACGAAGAACTCATCCCCAACGGCGACCAGGCCAATCGTGCCGTTCATGCTCGGCTGCTGGCGCAGGGCGTGGATGAGACCCTCGAGGTCGGAGGTGAGGGACACCGGGAGCATCTCCGCCTCCCAGCGGCCCTCCTCGCGGTAGATCACGATGGCAAAGTCCAGCGAGTCTTCGTCTGACATGGCCATCCCCACCGAATGCTTTCTCTACGGAGGTCAATGCTTTCAGAAGCGAAGCACCGACGTGGGCCTCTCCGACCAAATTGTGATCAAATCCGAGTGAGCGGGCGATGTCGAACGAGTGTGGCCCACCGTCCCCCGGCTCATCGTCGCCCGCCGGCCCAGGATACCTTTGACCACCATGGAAACCCTGGTCGTCGACCATCCCCTGGTGGCCCACAAGCTGACCGCGCTGCGGGATGTGAACACGGACTCCCCCACCTTCCGGCGTCTCGCCGACGAACTGGTGACCCTGCTGGCCTACGAGGCGACCAGGCACGTCCGCGTCACCGAGTGGTCGGTGGAGACCCCGGTGGCCCCCGCCAGGGGCGTGCGGCTGGCGCACCCGTACCCGCTGGTGGTCCCGATCCTGCGCGCGGGACTGGGGATGCTGGAGGGCATGACCCGGCTGCTGCCGACGGCCGAGGTCGGCTTCCTCGGGATGATCCGCAACGAGTCCACGCTGGAGGCGGAGACCTACGCCACCCGCCTGCCCGAGGACCTCTCCGGCCGCCAGGTCTACGTGGTCGACCCGATGCTGGCCACCGGCGGCACCCTCGCCGCCGCGATCAAGTTCCTCTTCGACCGGGGCGCCGACGACGTGACCGCGCTGTGCCTGCTGGCCGCGCCCGAGGGGATCGCCCACCTCGACGACGCCTTCGCCGGCACCGGCAAGCCGATCCGCCTGGTGACCGCGGCCCTGGACGAGCGGCTGAACGAGAACGGCTACATCGTCCCCGGGCTGGGCGACGCGGGAGACCGCCTCTACGGCGTCGCCTGAGGCGCCTCCCGGCTCCCCACGGCGTCCGTCCGAACGCTCCGGGATTCGCCTCCGGGGATTCCAGCACCATCCTTTTCCCTTAAAGGATGGTTCTTCTACTCACCGACCGTTACATAATGTGGTTCCCCGGGTACTAAGCGTGGCGAAGACATCTCTTCTGTGTCCCCGGTCCGCCGAGGCCGCGGGCGCACACCAGGGAGAACCATGAGCGAGCGAATCATCCCGGACACCGAGCCGGACCCGTACGCGGACTTCAGCGCCGCGCTCAGGGACGAGTTCTCGGAGATCCATCCGGCGACCACGGTGACCCGCTGCATAGAGGCGGCTCACTACGGAGCGCTGGAGGTCGTCGGCCACGCCCATCCGGCGCTGGTCGAGCGGATCGCCCGCAAGCACCTTGAGGTCCTCGCGCTGGTCGCGAGCGAGCGCGGGTGACGCGGGCGACCGAGGATGGCGGGTGCGACGGGCGGGAGGTGCGCGCGGGGGCCTCGGACAGGATCCTCGCGACGCGCACGAGACCGAATCGGCCGATGCGCTTTACCTCGGCATGGCCCTGGGTAATGTATATGGCGGGTGCAGTGGGTGAGCGGTAGTAGGAGGCCAAGATGCAGGTCAAGAAAGTCCTAACGTACGGCGCTGTCGGATTTGTGGCGTTTTTCCTGTTCACCCGACCAGGTGACGCGGCCAATGCTGTAAGGGGTGCCATGGACACGGTTTACACGGCGGCCGATTCTCTGGCCCAATTCGTCTCACATCTGTCATGAGGCTCGTGACCCACGGGGACTCCGCTCCCTCGTCGGTCAACCGCTACCTGCTCCCCCACGAACACCAGGTCATCATGGTGCGGCGTCACCCGGCCGTGCTGCTTCGCGCTGTCGCCGAGGTCTTCGGCGGCCTGATCCTCGCCGGACTGCTGAGCAAGTGGTTCGGCGACCAGGGCGGAGGCGGCGCGCTCGTCGTCGTCTGGTGGGCCTGGCTGCTGTTGCTGATCCGCTTCGTCTGGAAGGTCGCCGAGTGGTCCGTCGACTACTTCGTCGTCACCTCCAAGCGAATGCTGCTCACCACCGGGCTGATCACCCGCAAGGTCGACATGATGCCGCTCGGCAAGGTCACCGACATGAGCTTCCAGCGCTCGATTCTCGGCCGCATGCTGGGATACGGCGAGTTCGTGCTGGAGTCGGCCGGTCAGGACCAGGCCCTGTCGAGGGTCAACTACATCCCGTACCCGGAGACCCTCTATCTGGAGGTCTGCCAGATGCTCTTCCCTGGGGGTAACGACTCGGACGACTAGCATCCGTGTCCGGGACACGAGAGCCGTTGACACTTTCCGGTGAGGATTTTTCACTCGGGGTTACCTGATTCGACCGCTTCATGCAATCATGGCGAGAACATTGACCGCCCCCCGCCCTGAGAGATCAGATGCCGAGTCAGGGAACCATCGGTGACCGCGTCCGCGGACTGCGCCTGAGCAGGCGTATGTCCCAGGCCCAGCTCGCAGGGCCGGACCTTTCCGACAGCTACGTCTCCCTCATCGAGTCCGGCAAGCGAACGCCGACCCCCGTGGTCGCCCGTCTGCTGGCCGAGCGACTGGGATGCACCACCGAATTCCTGCTGCACGGGATCGAGCCGCGCCAGCGCATCGACACCGAACTCGGGCTGCGCCACGCGGAGCTGGAGCTTCTCCACGGGGACCCGTCCGTCGCGGCGGACCGCTTCGGCGAGATCGTCAAGGTCGCCGGCGAGGAGAACGTCATGCTGGCCGCGCACGCGCGGTTCGGCCGTGCCCGCGCGCTGGAGGTCCAGGGCAAGATCGGCCCGGCGGTGAAGGCGTTCGAGCGGCTCCGCCGCGAGGCGGCCGCCCACCCCGAGCGTCTGGCCGACCTGCCGCTGGCGGTGGCGCTGAGCCGCTGCTACCAGCGCGCCGGAGACATCCTTCGCGCCCACGACCTGGCCGTCCACGCGCTCGGCGAGATCAACCGGCTGCCCCTGTCGCAGGGGGAGATCGCCGTCGAGCTGGCCGCCTCCCTGATGGAGACGGTGGGCACCGGCGGCCCCGGCTCGCCGAACATGTCCTACGTTCGGAACGTTCTGGCGGTCAACGGCGTCCCCACCGCGGTCAACCGCACTGCGGAGATCCACGCCCTCTGGCAGGCGAGCGTCATCGCCGCCGACGGCGAGGACTCGGCGCTGGCCGTCCGTCTCGCCGACGACGCGATCGCGACCGGGCGCCCGGCGCGGATGGCCTCGCAACTCGCCCTCATCGCGATGGACTGGGCACGTCTCGCCGCCTCCACCGGTGACGAGCCGCTCGACGAGGCCCGCGAGCTCGCGATCGCCGCGAGCGAGGTCCTCTCCGTGTTCCCCGAGCACGTCCACGCGTACGTCAGAAGCCTCGTCGTGCGCGCCCACGTCCAGTTGGGGGTCGGCGACGCCCAGGGTGCGGTCACCCTGGCCGGAACCGCCCTCGACATGCTGGACGGCCAGGCGAGCCCCATCGGGGCGACCGCGCAGCTGGTCCTCGCCCGTGCCGCGCTCGCCGACGGCCGGGGCGGCGACGTCGCGACGGCCCTGAACACCGCCAAGCGGTCGCTGAGCGATGTCCGGCACGAGCTCTCCGGCCCCGACCGGGAGACCGCGCGGGTCTGGCGTGACCTTGGAGACCTGTACGGCCAGGTCGGTGTGGTCGACGAGCAGACCAGTGCGTATCGTAAGGCTCTTGAGGCTGCCGGAGTGCGCGATGCGATGGTGGGCGTGACAGTCGATTCGGCTCTGGTCCGTTAAGACGATCCCACTTCTGGAGTTCCAGATTTGTTTTTGCGCCTCCGGAATAACTAGGGTCTACCAGTCATTGATTCGTAGGATGATTGGTTTCTCCGGAGGAGGCGGACGGTGAGTCTGCGTACGGCGCAGCGAGCATCCCTCGTCGACCAAGTGATCGATCAACTCAAGGAGCAGATCACTTCTAACTCCTGGCAGATGCACGCGAAGATTCCTACCGAGACCGTGCTCGCCGAACAGCTCGGGGTCGGGCGCAACACCGTGCGCGAGGCGGTGCGCGCGCTCACACACGCCGGTCTGCTGGAGTGCCGCCAGGGCGACGGGACGTACGTCCGTGCCACGAGCGAGCTCTCCGGGGCCATGCTGCGACGGCTGCGCACCGCCGAGCAGCTCGAGATCCTGGAGGTGCGGCGCGCGCTGGAGGTGGAGGCCGCCAGACTGGCCGCCACCAGGCGCACCGACGCCGACATCGCCGGGATCGAGGCGGCGCTGGCCGAGCGGGAGCGGGCCTGGGAGCTGGGGGAGCCCGACGCGTTCGTCGAGGCCGACCTCGCCTTCCACATGGCGGTCGTCCGCGCCACCCACAACCTGGTGCTGATCGATCTCTACGAGGACTTCTCGGCGGCGCTGCGCGCCAGCATCACCGCCGCGGGCACCTCACTGAACAGCACCCTGAACAGCACGTACATCCCGCACGAGGCGATCGCCCGCGCCATCTCCGTCGGTGACGCCGCCGCCGCCGAGCGCGCGGGCCACGCGTGCATGGAGCACATCCTGATCGCCCTGACGGAGGAGCAGGAACTCTCCCTCTGACCCCCTCCTCCTTCGCCTTCTCATGACTGGGGCCCCTCACCGTCCGGTGAGGGGCCCCAGTCATGAGCGCGCCGTCCCGGGCGCGGCACGGGTTTCCGGGCTGATGCGGGGAGGCGCTCATGTGAGTACGGCGTCGTCTCGGGGCTGAGCTCGCGGGCGGGGCGATCAGGTCAGGCGCAGGGACATCACGAGGTAGCGGAAGGAGGGGCCGGCGTCACCGGGAACCTCCGTGATGAGGGCCGGGCGGCTCGGCGACTCCATGTTGAGCCGGACGAGCTCGGTCTCGACCCCGCTCAGGCCGTCGAGCAGGAACTGGGACTGGAAGGCGATCTGGATGTCGCCGCCGGACAGCTCGGCGTCGACGACCTCGGTGCCCCGGCCGATGTCACCGCCGCCCGCCTGGATGAGGACCTGCCCCTGGGCGAAGGAGAGCCTGACCGCGGTGTTGCGCTCGGCGACCAGCGCGACCCGCTTGATCGCGTCGATGAACGGCGCCACCGGCAGGTCGGCCCGGATCGACCAGTCGTCGGTCAGCCGCGAGCGGTAGTCGATGAACTGCTCGTCGAGCAGGCGGACCGTGGTGGCCCGGCCGACGCTCTCGAAACCGGCCACGCCGTCGCCCAGCGCCACCGACACCTCGCCACCACGCAGCGATTTGGCCACATCGACGAGCACCCGCGCGGGCACCATCGCGGCGGCCGTGCCGTCGGCCGCCTCGGGGCGCCAGCCGAACTCCCTGGCCGCGATGCGGTAGCGGTCGGTGGCGGCCATGGTCACGTCGTCACCGGAGATGTCGATCCGGATGCCGGTCAGCATGGGAAGGCTCTCGTCGCGGCTCGCCGCCGGGGCGACCTGACCGACCGCGCTCGCGAAGACCACGCCGCCGACCGCGCCGATCTTCGGCGGCATCTCGGGAAGCGAGGGGAAGTCCTCGACCGGCATGGTCAGCAGGCCGAACTCCGCGCTGCCGCAGGTCAGAACCGCTTCCGAGCCGCTGGTGAGGACCTCCACCACGTCGCCGGGCAGACTCCGGGTGATCTCCGCGAGGATCCGGCCGGGGATCAGCACCCGGCCGGGCTCCGCCACCACCGCCTCGACCGAGACGCGGGCGGAGACGTCGTAGTCGAAGGCCGACAGCACGAGGTCGTCGTCGGCCTCAAGGAGCAGGCCGGAGAGCACGGGAACGGCCGGCCGGTTGGGCAGCACCCGGGCCACCCAGGCCACGGCGTCGGCCAGGACATCACGGTTAACCTGGAACTTCACCTGATCATCCCTTCGTCCCGAACGGCACACCGGGCGCGGAAGCCGTACTTCAACAGCACGTTATCCGCTGAGACCGACAGAACCGGTACCCGGCCGGGGAAAAAGGGGAAAGGGGAGCGTCAGCCGCGGGCGGCGTTGAGGTAGGTCAGGACGGCGAGCACGCGGCGGTTGTCGTCGTCGGAGGGGGCGAGGTCGAGCTTGGCGAAGATGCTGGCCGTGTGCTTGCCGACCGCGCTCTCGCTGAGGAACAGCCGCTGGGAGATGGCCGCGTTGGAGCGGCCCTCGGCCATCAGCTCCAGCACCTCGCGCTCGCGCGGGGTCAGCGCGCCGAGCGGCTGGTGGCGGGCGGTGCTGGCCAGCAGCTTGGCGATCACCTCGGGATCCATCGCGGTGCCCCCCGCGGCGACCCGGCGGACCGCGTCGACGAACTGCTCGGCGTTGAAGACCCGGTCCTTGAGGAGATAGCCGATCGCCCCGGAGCCGTCGGCCAGGAGCTCGCGCGCGTACAGCTGCTCGACGTGCTGGGACAGCACGAGCACCGGCAGGCCGGGGACGGCCCGGCGCGCCGCCAGCGCGGCCTGGAGCCCCTCGTCGGTGAACGTGGGCGGGAGACGCACGTCGACCACCGCCACGTCGGGCCGCAGCCCGGTCAGCGCCCCCAGCAGCTCGGGCCCCGACTCGACGGCGGCCACCACCTCGAAGTCGTGTGCCTGGAGGAGGTGGACCAGACCGTCCCGCAGCAGGTAAAGGTCTTCGGCGATGACGACTCTCAGGCTCACCGGCCCAACCATAGGCGGGTCGGCAGGACCCCCGCCAGCCGCTGCTGGCGGGCGTGCATGACGGGGATGAGCATGCCCGCGGCGTACATGGACAGGCCCAGGAGGATGTTGAAGACGATCAGCGGCCACTGCAGCAGCTCGGGCAGGTAGAGGGCGAGGAACCAGCTGCGCTGGTCGGTGTCGACGATCTTCATGATCATCGTCACCAGTCCCTGCGGGAAGAGCGGGAGCCAGCCGATCCCCCAGCAGATCCCGACGATGGTGGCCTTGCCGCGGGGCAGGTTCGGCTTGCAGTCCGGCCCCTTCTCCCTCAGGGCGTTGGGCAGGTCGAACGTGGCGGTGGTCGGGCCGCCCCGCGGGCTGCTGACCGCGAGCACCCCGTCGAAGGCCGCCAGCCTGCGCTCGATGCCGCGCAGGCCACTGCCCAGGGCCGGGTCGGCGCCCCCCGAGCCGTCATCGGTGACCACCACGCGCAGCGCGTGGTCGTTGCTGCTGATGTCGATCCACACCCGCTCGGCGCCACCGTGGCGGGCCGCGTTGGCGAGGAGCTCGCTGATCGAGAAGTAGGCGGCCGACTCCACGGGCGAGTCGGGGCGGGTGTTCAGGTCCACGGTGACCGTGACCTTCAGCGGACTGTCCAGCGCGAGGGCGCGCACGGCGTCGCCGAGGCCGCGCTCGGCCAGGACCGGCGGGTGGATGCCCTTGACGAGGTCGCGCAGCTCGACGAGCGCCGTGGAGGAGGCCTCCCTGACCTTGCCGAGCAGGGCCTTGGCCGCCGCGGGGTCCTTGTCCATCAGCTCCTCGACCGCGCCGAGCGTCATGCCCATCGCGACGAGCCTCGCCTGCGCCCCGTCGTGCAGGTCGCGCTCGATCCGCCGCAACTCGGAGGCCTGGGAGTCGACCGTCGCCAGGCGCGCCTGGTCGAGCCGCTGGACCCGCGCCGCGAGCACGGACCTGGCCGTGGGGGACAGCAGCAGGTGGTTCCACCACGCGTACGCGCGCAGCAGGCGCGGCGTCGCGGCGAGCGCGACGGCCGAGGCTCCTCCCAGGGCGAGGGGCAGCGCCACCGGGGCCGCGGCCAACGACGTCAGGACGGCGCATCCGGCCAGGGTGAGGGACAGCAGCGGGAGGCCGCAGACGACCACCGGGTTGAGGAAGAGCCAGAGCCCGTCCCGCCAGGTGGCCGGGTCGCCGACCATCCACTTCCAGCGGTTGTTCCAGTCGGGCCACTTCGGCGTCTTGTAGAGCTGGCGCTCGTGGCGGTACCAGCCGTCGGGCTGGGGCCGGGTCGGCAGCGGCGGGGGCAGGTAGGGCACCGGCACGGCGGTCCCGAGCCACGTGCCGTTCAGCCTCCTGGCGAGCGCGGTGCGGTGCCGGATCAGCCGGGCCGTGGGGAGAAACATGAAGACCATTCCCAGGCCGAACGCCAGCACGACCCCGACCAGGGTCAGCGCCACCAGGACGACGTCCACCAGCGCCGTCGCCCCCAGGGCAAGCGCCTTTCCCACCGCCACCGCGTATGTCCTCATGGGTCCAAGTGTCGGCGATCCGGCGGGGCGTGCCCAGTGGTGGCGAGCGCCGTACGAGGGTGGAGGTAGCCACACCCCCAGCGGGTGCCTGGCCCGCCCCCGCCGGGGGTGTAGACGGATTCTCCGCGCGCGGCGCGGCTCGTAGCGTCGGTGAGCATGAAGGTCATCGAGGTCAGCAACCTCCGCAAGCAGTACCGCGACCAGCTGGCGGTGGACGACGTCTCGTTCACCGTGGAAGAGGGCGAGATCTTCGGCGTTCTCGGCCCCAACGGCGCCGGCAAGACGACCACCGTGGAGTGCGTCGCCGGCCTGCGCGTCCCCGACTCCGGCACCGTCAGCGTGCTCGGGGGGCTGCACCGCACCGAGCTCAGGGAGCAGCTGGGAGTCCAGCTGCAGAGCTCCACGCTGCCGGGGAAACTCAAGGTGTGGGAGGCGCTCGACCTGTACGCGTCCTTCTACCGGACCCCGGCGAACTGGGGGGAGCTGCTGGAGCGCGTCGGGCTCGCCGGCAAGCGCGACACCCCCTACGACAAGCTCTCCGGCGGCCAGCAGCAGCGGCTCTCGATCGCGCTGGCCCTGGTCGGCAACCCCCGGGTGGCGATCCTGGACGAGCTGACCACCGGCCTGGACCCCCAGGCCCGCCGCGACACCTGGGAGCTCATCGAGCGGATCCGCGAGGACGGCGTGACGATCCTGCTCGTCACCCACTTCATGGAGGAGGCCGAGCGGCTCTGCGACCGGCTCGCGCTGATCGACTCCGGCCGGGTGGTCGCGATGGACAGCCCGTCGGGCCTGATCGCCAAGGTCGGCGGGCGGCAGACCGTCAGGTTCCGGCCGTCGGGGCCGCTCGACGACTCCCGGCTCGAAGCCCTGCCCGAGGTCACCGAGGTGAGCCGCAGCGGCGGGCAGGTCGCGGTCACCGGCACCGGCAACCTGCTCCTCGCGGTCACGACCGTCCTCTCCGCCGCGGGTGTCGTACCCACCGACCTGCGCGTGGAGCAGGCCACCCTCGACGACGCCTTCCTCAGCCTCACCGGAAAGAAGATCTCCTCGTGAACAAGATGCTCCTGACCGAGGCCAAGCTCTTCCTGCGGGACCCGGCCGGCCCGATCTTCGCGGTGATGTTGCCGCTCGTCCTCCTGCTCGCGCTGGGGAACATCCCCGGCTACCAGGAGGCGGTCCCCGAGCTGGGCGGGGAGCGGGTCGTCGACACCCAGCTGCCCGGCATGATGGTGATCCTGGCGGTGGTGACGATGGCGCTGACCGTCCTGCCGGCGACGCTGGTGACCTACCGGGAGAGCGGCGTGCTGCGCCGGATGTCCACCACCCCGGTCAACCCGGTCCGGCTGCTGGTCGCCCAGGTCGCCAACAACCTCGTGGTGGCGATCGTCGCCACCGTCCTCCTGATCGTTCTGGGCTATCTCGTCCTTGGTTCGGTCCCGCCCAAGAGCCCGCTGGCCTTCGCGGGGGTGTTCGTGCTCGGCACGGCCTCGATGCTGAGCCTGGGGTTGCTGATCGCCGCGGTGGCGCCCAACGCGAAGGTGGCGCCGGGTATCGGCTCGCTGCTGATGTTCCCGCTGATGTTCATGGCGGGGATGTGGATCCCCCGGGAGCTCATGCCCGACCTGGTGCGGCGGATCGGGGACTTCCTGCCGATGGCGCCGTTCGCCGACGCGCTCCGCGACACGTGGGCCGGGCACGCGCCGCAGACGCTGCACCTGGTGGTGATGGCGGTGACCGTGCTGGTCACGGGTGGGCTGGCCGCACGGTTCTTCCGCTGGGAGTAACGGGTGCGGCCTCTGATCCGCCGGGGTCCGTCCCTTACGAGGGGCAGGGACGGACCCCGGCTTAGCTGACGGCCAAGGGAACGTCGGACCCGGTACGGCTGCGCGGCGCAGCCGCCCAGGCACTCATCATTCTGGACTGATCAATCTACTATGGAGGCATCATGAAATTTCAGGACAAGGTGGTTCTGGTCACCGGGGGCGGGACGGGCATCGGCAGGGCCGTGGCACGCGGGTTCGCCCGCGAGGGCGCCCGCGTCGTGGTGGCCGCCCGGGGCCCGGAGGCGCTGGAGCAGACCGTGAAGCTGATCGAGTCGGACGGCGGCCGGGCCTCCGCCCTCGTCGCGGACGTCTCCGACTCCGCCTCGGTCGCCGGGCTGGTCGAGCGGATCGTGGAACGGCACGGCGGGCTGGACATCGCGATCAACAACGCCGGGGTGTTCACCATTGGCGAGGTCGCCGACCTGCCCGAGGAGGACTTCACCCGGGTCGTCGCCGTCAACCTGACCGGCACCTTCCTCGCGATGAAGCACGAGATCCCGGCGATGCTGGCCGGGGGCGGCGGGGTCATCGTCAACGTCGCCTCCCAGGTGGGGACGCACAAGCGCATACCGGGTCTTGGCGCCTACGCCGCCTCCAAGGCCGGGGTGACGGCACTGACCCGCACCGCCGCCCTGGAGTACATCGGCCGGGGCGTCAGGATCAACGCGCTCAGCCCCGGCCCGCACGACACCTCGATGTCCATGCGGCCGGGCGAGACGGAGACCGACCGGGCCGAGCGGATCAGCCGGCAGCTCCCGATCGGCAGGGTCGGCTCCCTCGACGAGATCACCGGCACCGTCCTGTGGCTCGCCTCCGAGGAGGCGGCCTTCGTGGTCGGCGCCGACATCGTGGTGGACGGCGGCTCCACCGCCTGATCCGGCGGCGTCGCCCACCCCGCCCGGCTCTCCCGTCCGCACCCGCGCGGCCTTCCCACGCGGCTCTCCCTGGGCCCCCGACCCGGCGTCGCCCCGCCTCCCCGGGGCTCTCCCGCTCACACCGGCCTTTCCCGCCCGGTGCGTTCCTGCTCTCCGCATCGGATGCCCGGCGACAGGAAGCCGGATATGTCACTCTTGATTGATGCTGATCCTGGCGCACGTAAGTGACGTCCACATCGACGGTTCCCCCCGCAGCATCGACAGGACCCGATCCGTCATGCGACACCTGGAGAACCTGTCCGGTCCCCTGGACGCGGTCGTGGTGACCGGCGACATCGCCGACAACGGCCTGATCGAGGAGTACGAGATCGCGCGCGAGCTGCTGGCCACGCGCTATCCGACGATCATCTGCCCCGGTAACCACGACGTCCGTCCGGCGTTCCGCAAGGCCCTGCTCGACCTCGACGAGGACGGCGACGGGCCGATCAACCAGGTCCTCAGGCTCGACGGGCTCACCGTCGCGCTGGGCGACTCCAGCGTCCCCGGGCGGCCGGAGGGCTTCCTGGAGGACGAGACGGTCACCTGGTTGAACGGTGTGCTCGCCGAGACCCCGGACACCCCGGCCATCGTCGGCATGCACCACCCGCCGGTGCCGCTGGGCATCCCGTACGTGGACGCGATCCGGCTGCGGAACCCGGAGCGGCTGGAGGCGGTCGTGCGGCGGCACCCGCAGGTGGTGGCCGTCATCGCCGGCCATGCCCACACCGCGGCGAGCACCACCTTCGCGGACCTGCCGCTGTCGGTCGCCCCGGGGGTCGTCTCCACGCTGCGGCTCACCCGGGAGCTCGACGCCCCGGTCCCCGTCGACTACGACCTGCCGCCGCAGATCGCCATGCACGTCTTCGACGGCGGCCGTCTCATCACCCACGTCCGCCCGGTCCTGTGACATCGCCGCGGCCCGCCCCCACGGCGTGCCGCGGCCTGAACGAGACCCGGCCGGCCGATGTCCGCACGCCTCGTGGGCCCGGCCCGCACCCCCGTGTCCGGCCCGTGTCCGGCCGGAGGGGTGCCGCGGTGACCTACCGGTTGGGATAGGTAACCTTCGCCCGAAATTAGCCTGCTTTTACCCTCATGCGAAGCTAGTTCGGCTAATAATCGGAAAATCACGCGATCTGTTGAACCCTCGGGGATCCGGCGCCGTACTGCCAGCCGACACCGGAAAACCGTCCGGCGGCCGAACCCGGGAGGGCACAGCGTGATCGTGGACGCCCCGTGGCGACCCGCTCCAGCGGGCACCGCCGTGATCGCGGAACCGCCATCCGGCCCCCGCGACCACGGAGAGGCGGGCGATGCCGCCCCGCGCACCGGTCACGACCGCCCGGTGCGAACCGCGGGACGCGCGTGATGACGCGGCAAGCCGCCTGCCCCTCCCCGCCGGCCGATTCCCCCGGAGAGAACCTCGACGTGAAAGCCTCTTCCT
The DNA here is from genome assembly GCF_036227305.1 of Streptosporangium sp. NBC_01469. Lineage (NCBI taxonomy): Bacteria > Bacillati > Actinomycetota > Actinomycetes > Streptosporangiales > Streptosporangiaceae > Streptosporangium > Streptosporangium sp. NBC_01469. The sequence continues at coordinate 1,600,901 of NZ_CP109465.1, forward strand.
GGTCCGGTGACCGGCGGAGCCGGTCCCGGCTGCGACCGGTCGACGCCCCCGACGACGAGCTGGTCGTCGCGGAGCTGTACCGGGCGTACCACCGGCTGCTGCTCTCCTTCGTCGTACGGCTCACCCGTGGCGACGTGCAGTGGGCCGAGGACGTGGTGCAGGAGACCATGGTGCGTGCGTGGCGCGGCGCGGACCGGTTCGACGCCGACGCGTCGTCCCTGATGCCTTGGCTTGCGACGGTCGCCAGACATATCGTGATTGACGACCAACGCCGTAAGGACGCGCGTCCCCACGAGGCGGGTGAGGGACCACTGGAGAGTGTGCCCATGCCCGATCAGATGGAAGATCTTCTGCGACAGGTCGTCGTGTCGGACGCGCTCAACTCGCTGTCCCCCGCCCACCGCGAGATCCTCAACGAGACGGTCCTGCGCGACCGGTCGGTGAACGACGCCGCCGAAGTGCTCGGCATCCCCGTCGGTACGGTGAAGTCGAGGGCGTACTACGCCCTCCGCGCGCTGCGCGTCGCCCTTGAGGAGAGAGGGGTGACGGCGTGACCTCGCAGGTGGAACACACCGACGTGGGCGCGTACGCCCTGGGCATCCTCGGCGAGCCCGACCGGACGGCCTTCTCGGACCACCTGGCCACCTGCCCGTCCTGCACCGCGGAGCTCCGGGAGCTGTCCGGGGTGGCGGACGCGCTCGCCGGCATCGGGCCCCTCAGGGACAACGACGGCGCCGACGCCGACGCCGGCACCGGCACCGGCACCGGCGGCAGGGGGCCCGCCGAGGTGGTCAGCCTGCTGCGCCGACGCAAGGCGGCCGACCGGCGTGCCCGCAGGGGCACCTTCGTGATCGGCGCCGCCGCGGCCGTCACCCTGGTCGCCGGCGGGATCGCCGTGGGCACCTCGATCTCCGGCGAGAGCGGGAGCGTTCCCGTCGGCCACTCCGCGCACGGCCCCGCGGAAGACGCCTACCGGGCCGGCACGCCGCTCGCGGGTACGGGCGCCTCCGGTGTCACCGGCGGCCTGGTGCTGGAGACGAAGGGCTGGGGCACCCACGCCGTCCTGGAGCTCAGGGGCGTCAAGGGACCGCTGGAGTGCGAGCTGATCGCCGTCTCCCCGACCGGCGAGCGGCGGGTGGTCACCGGATGGGCGGTGCCCGAGCGGGGCTACGGGGTTCCCGGCTCTCCCGAGCCGCTCTACGTGCACGGCGGGGTCGCCTGGGAACCGGCCGGGATAGACCGCTTCGAGGTGCGCACGACCGGCGGGGACACGCTGCTCACCGTCACGGTCTGACCGGGCATCCTAGCCCTCCCCCGGATGGGGAGGGCTTTTCCGGGGCTGTTTCCGTATGTGTACTTTTACGTATTTGAAGATTGAACCTTCGCTGGCCGTGGCGCCGTACAACCGGCTGAAGAACGCAGCAGCCCCCTTACAGCTACGAGAGGTTCACGATGTCCAAGCGCACCCTCACCGTCTCCGGCGTGGCCATCGCCGCGGCCCTGCTCTCCGCGGCCCTCGCCCCGGTCGCGCAGGCCGGCACAACCGCGGCCACGCGCTCCGATACCGCGAGTACAGCGGACGCCTACTTCGCGGGCACCCTGCTCGGGAAGAACGAGGTGCCGACCAGCGGCGGTCCCGCCGTCGGCGACAAGAACGGCAGGGCCCTCGCCGTGGTCCGCATCCGCGGCAACGAGGTCTCCTACGCCGTAAGGTGGGAGGGGACGGCCACCCCCACCGCGTTCCACATCCACCAGGGCAAGGCCGGTAAGAACGGCGACGTGAAGGTCGGCTTCTTCATGGAGGCCCTGCCCGGCGGCAGCAAGGCCATCCTCGGCAGCGTCAAGATCAACGACGGCGGCCTGCTGTCCGGGATCAAGAGAAACCCGAAGAACTGGTACCTCAACCTGCACACCGCCGAGTTCCCGGGTGGCGCGGTGCGCGCCCAGATGCACCGGATCAGCCCGACCAACCTGGCCAACGTGCTGGCCGACGGCGTGCACCCCGTCTACCACTCCAACGCCGACGGCCGCCAGGAGGTCCCGGCTCCCGGCAAGAAGGTCGGCGACCCGAACGGCCGCGCCGAGTGGCTCGTCGGCATCAAGGGGTCGAAGGTCTACTACGCCACCATCTGGGAGAAGCTCGCCGCTCCCACCAACGGGCACATCCACCGTGGCAAGAAGGGCAGGAACGGCGATGTCGTGATCGACTTCTTCGCCGACACGAACGGCCTGCCCAAGGGTGTCACCGGGATCGCCGGCACCGCGTCGGTGAAGTCCGACGTCGCCCGGGGCATCAAGCAGAACCCGAAGAACTGGTACACCAACCTGCACACCACCGAGTTCGGCGGCGGCGCGGTGCGCGGCCAGCTCTACCGGTCCGGCAGCGGCTGGTAGGACGACGTCCGGGATCACGCGGCGGCGGCGAGTCCGGACGCGGAGGGGATCCACGGTGACCACGAGCCACCCGTGACCCCGGAGACGACGACGCCCGCCACACGGAACGAACTCCGTGTGGCGGGCGTCGTCGCGCGTGACTGCCGGTGACGCGCCCGGGTCCGCTCAGGTGGTGCAGGGACGGGCGGTCCTGCCCTCGCGCAGGTCCGCGCCCCGGAATCGGTGGCCCGGCGGCCCGGCGGCGGGGGCATCGACGGTGAGCGGCACCGGCGGGGCGGTGACGGTGCGTACGGAGGGACCCGCCTCTCAGGTGCGATCTCTCAGATGCGATGTGAAAACAGTGGACCATGCCGTGATTGCCAGGGAACCCGGCTCTTGATCCCGGAATATGCGAAGGTATCGTGATGGTTCGTGACGACGTTTCGGATCAGCGAGGCCGCCGCACCGCTGAGCGTCAGCCCCGACACCGTCCGCCGGCGGGGCGACGCCGGACGGCTCGCGGCCCGGCGCGATGAGCGCTGATGAGCCGCCGGGCCGCGGATGAGCCAATCCTGGAGGTGGGGGTGGTGGCGATCGTCGTGATCAAGTCCATCAACGTCGTCGTGGAGATCGCCGATCCCGCTCGCGCAGCGAGCCAGTAAGGAGCCCTTGTTGTTCAGGCGCGTTTCCCGATGGGCCGTCGCAGTCCCCCTCTCCCTCACGCTGGCCGCCGGTCTGTCCGGCTGCGGCTCCAGTGATCCGGCCACCTCCGCCTCCCCGGCCGCGTCGGCGCCGGCGTCCTCGAACGCCGCCACGACGCTGACGGTGTTCGCCGCCGCGTCGCTGACGGGCACGTTCACCGAGCTGGGCAAGACCTTCGAAGCCGCCCACCCGGGCACCACGGTGCGCTTCAACTTCGGCTCCAGCGCCACCCTGGCTCAGCAGATCGTCGCGGGCGCCCCGGCCGACGTCTTCGCCGCCGCGAGCCCGGCCACGATGAAGACCGTCACCGACGCCTCCCTGGCCGCGGCCCCGGTCACGTTCGTGCGCAACACCCTGCAGATCGCCGTCCCGGCCGACAACCCGGCCAAGGTCGACGACCTGGCGGACCTGGCCGACTCGAAGGTCAAGGTCGCCCTCTGCGCCGAGCAGGTGCCCTGCGGCGCCGCCGCGGTCAAGGCACTGGACGCGGCCGGCCTGAAGGTCACCCCCGTCACCCTGGAACAGGACGTCAAGGCCACCCTGACCAAGGTCGAACTCGGCGAGGTGGACGCCGCCCTGGTCTACAAGACCGACGTCATCGCGGCCGCGGGCAAGGTCCAGGGCATCGAGTTCCCCGAGGCCGAGAAAGCCGTCAACGACTACCCGATCGCCTCGCTGTCCCAGGCGCCCGCTCCCGAGGCCGCCAAGCAGTTCGTCGACCTCGTGCTGTCACAGCAGGGCAAGGACGTGCTGACCAAGGCCGGCTTCCAGGCCCCCTGAGACGGCGATGACACCGTCCGTCACCTCGGCGGGCCCGGGAGGCGCACAGCGCTCCCCGGGCCCCCGCGGTACCCCTGCAGGCGCCTCATCCCGCCGCCTGCCCGGCGGTGCGGCGGGCGGGCCGTCATGACCGCCGCGCCGCCGCGCAACGCCATCTGCCTGGGCGGTCCCTGCCACGGCATGCTCACCCACATCGACCAGGACATCGGCACCCTCACCGTGCCCGTCCCGCGCCGCTCGCCCGAAGAGCCCGAGACCGTCGCCCGCTACCGCATCACCCGCGAACGGGTGCACCACCCCTGCCGTACCGAGCCGTTCATCGCCCTGCACTGGGCCGACCCCACCGAGCCGTCCGGCTCGTCCTGCTCGTGCGGGTGCGGTGACTAGAGGTTCTGGCTCCACAACCGCGCGTCCGCGCAGACGCGGATCTCGACGACCTCGCTGATGTGCCGCCCTCCGCACCGGTCCCCTGGCACCACCAGGTGCGGCCCGCGCGCGTCAAGGTCGTCGTCGTCCATCTGGACGCTCACCAGCACCGGGACATCGCCGAACTCCGGGTCGATCTCCCCCCACGACAGCACCGCGTGATGACCGTCGCGCCCCAGCACCGACACCAGGAACCGCAGCCGGTCCTTGCGCTCGGAGGCATCGAAGACCGGCCCGGCCGCGCGGGCCACGTCCAGGAGCAGGGGGCCGGTGAAACGGTGGTGCCGCGTGCCCGACGTGCGGCAGGCGAAGCCGACCTCCACCGTCCGCTGCGGCAGGGCCCGCAGATCGGCCATGCTCAACAGCCCGGGAACGGACAGGTCACCCGACAGGCGCAGCCGCCCGCCGTCGCAGACACGATCGGGGACGTCGATCGACGTGGTCCGCATCAGCTCTCCCTCACCCGTGATCAGGTCATGGGCACGGATCTTTACCGCAGCATTCCCGCCTCATGTCTTAATCACACGCATATGCGAGGGTCAGGAAACAGAACTGTGGCAGACGCGAGAGCCATCCGGCGCTTCTTCCCGCATACGCATCCGCATCCCGATCCGGCCGCAATCCCGCGCCGGGGCTGTCGCCCGACAGTTGAACCGCCGACGTCGGCCCGGGGCCGCGGAATCGCCCAGCGGAACGCGGCCCCTGCCCGCTGCGGGGTCTCTCATCCGCCCCTGGGAGCGTAGCGCTCCAGAGCCGGCCCCGGACGGTTGAGATCAGCGCTTCAGGAGCTGGGAAACGCGCGGCAGCACGTCGCGGGGTTCGCCGCTGAGCCCGCATTCCATCGCCAGCCAGCCGTCATACCCGATCTCCTCGAGCGCGGTCAGCGTCTCGTCCCAGTCGTAGTGGCCCGCGCCCGGTTCAAGCCGGTTGCTGTCGCCCAGCTGGACGTGCGCGATCCTGTCTCCGGCGGCACGAATGGCCGCGCCGATGTCGGATTCCTCGATCGACATGTGGAAGGTGTCGGCGATCACGCGTACGGCCGGGGAGCCGATCTCGTCCACGACCCGCGACGCCTGCGCCAGCGTGTTGACGAGGTAGTCCTCGAACCGGTTCAGCGGCTCGAGGAAAACGGCGCTTCCGTGCTCCTCGCCGACGACGGCCACCTCACGCAGCGCCTCGACGAGCAGCCGGTGGGATTCGTCGTCCTCACGCGGCACGGCAAAAGGCGGAAGGCGCTTGGAGAAGACGCCGAAGGCGTTGGGGGACACGATTCCGGCCGCCCCGGCGAACGGCAGCGTGCGCAGCAGTTCGCTCAGTTCGGAAATCCCCTTACGCCTGCGCTCCGGGTCGAAGTCGCCCAGGAACGGGACCTGTGCGACCACGGCGCTCGGCATCACCACTCCGGCTTCGCGGGCGCGGGCCAGCTCGTCGGCACGGGCGGCGAAGACGCCGTCTCCCCGCCCCGACAGCTCGATGCCGTCGAATCCCACCGAAAGCGCGAAGGCGTACTTCTCCTCCAGGGTGTCGCCTTCGAGCATTCGCTCCTGCGCGGCCAGTCGGAATGTCATTTCTCAGATCTCCGGTCGATTGGTGGTACGCATGGGGTCATCCCTTGCTTCCGCTCGCGGCCAGACCGGCGATGAAACGGCGCTGCATGAGCAGGAAGAGGATGATGAGCGGGACGACGATGATGACGCCCGCCGCGTTGACGAGGTTGTAGAGCTGGGTGTGGCCCTGGCTGAACTGCAGGAACGATGTCGCCACCGGCATCTGTGCGGGGTCGACCAGGAAGGTCACCGCGAACAGCAGCTCGGAGTACGCGCCGAGCCCCGAGACCAGGCCGACGGTCATGAAGCCGGGCCAGCTGAGCGGCAGGATGATGCGTGTGGCGATGCGCCATTCGTTGGCTCCGTCCAGCCGGGCCGCCTCGTCCAGTTCCTTCGGGATGCCGACCAGGAACGTGCGCAGCAGCAGCACCGAGAACGGGGTGTTGAGCGCGACGTAGATGATGACGAGCCCGGGGAGCGTGTTGATCAGGTCGAGCTGCACCCAGAGGAAGAACAGCGGCACGATGAACATCTGCACGGGCAGCGAGATGAGAATGAACAGATAGGTCTCGACCTTGCGTTTGCCCGGCAGGTTGAGCCGCGCGAGCGAGTACGCCGCGGTCCCCGCGCAGAGCCAGGTCCCCACGACCGTTCCCACCACGAGGAACACGGTGTTGGCGAAACCCCGGGCCATGTTGCCCCGCCGCCACGCCTCCGCGAAGTTCGAGAAGTCGGCGGACGACGGCAGGCCGAGCGGATTGCTGCCGATCTCGAGACTCGACTTGAACGAGTTGAAGACGAGCACGAGCACCGGAAGAATCGCGAACAGCGCGAGCAGGGTGAGCACGGTGTACGAGATCGGCGTGGGGCCCAGACCGCCGGGCGGCCTCATTACGGATCGCTCGCGGCGGCGACCTCGGACAGCGGCGAGAATCGCCATCAGACCTCATCCTCCCGACGACGCAGGAATCCGAACAACATCAGGAAGATCGCGCTCAGGATGGACAGCGCCAGGGCGAGCGCCGAGGCGTAGCCCGCCTCCCGCGCGACGATGCCCGTCCTGTTGACCAGGAGCGACGCGACATCCGTGGCGCCCGCAGGACCGCCCCCGGTGAGAATGAAGGGGTAGTCGTAGACGAGCAGGCTGCCGATCGCGACGATCGTCAAAGCGAAGGTCAACGTCGGCCGGATGCCCGGCAGCACCACGTAACGGAACTCCTGCCAGGCGTTCGCGCCGTCGATGCGCGCGGCCTCGTACAGGCTCCCGTCGATGCCCTGCATGGCCGCGAGGAAGAGCACGACGAGGAAGCCCCAGAAGTGCCAGTTGTCGACGAACGCGACGCTGTAGAGCGCGAAACGCTCGTCGGCGAAGAAGAAGACGCCGTCAAGCCAGTGAATGCCGATGCCGTTCAACGCCGACGCGATACCGAACTCGAGATCGAGTATGTTACGCCAGATCTGCGCCGTGATCACACTGACGAGCAGATAGGGGATGAAATAGAGCACCCGGAAAAGCGCGGCTCCGCGGCGGACGCGCGAGAGCATGAACGCGCCGAGAAGGCCCATCGCCATCGGCACGGTCAGGAAAATGATCAGGTAGATGAAGTTGTGGCCGATCGCCCGCCAGAACCTGTCATCACCGACCAGGCGAATCCAGTTTTCCAGTCCCGTGAACTTCGGGGCGGTGATGCCGTTCCAGTCGGTGAACGAGTAAAAGATGCTGCTGACCGTCGGTCCGCCGATGACCAGGAGGTTGACGGCGAGCGCGGGCAGCATGAACGCGATCGCGACGAGACGGGAATTCATGTGGAATCGAACGCGACGAGGAGGGGACCCTTGCGCCTCCCATGCCGCCGATTCCGCCTGCGCCGATGCGGATGCCGTTGTCATCGCGCCGCGAGCGAATTGGCTCGAGTGGTCATTTGGACTCCATGATGGTCTTCATAAATCCGCAGTTCTCCGCGGTGGCAGGTCGCCACGCTATGTCGGTGTCCGGGACGTTTCCATGCGGTATCGCTCCGACTTCCTTAGATTCCTTACACCGACGTAAAACGCCTGGACCTGCGGAAATGTGAGTTGAAGGCGTCGGAGCCGCCCCCCTTCCCGGGAACGGCTCCGACGCCGCCGAACCGGTGGTGCTACCTCGCCGTCGTGTCGAAGACCGGCGGGATGCGGCCCGCGTCATGGTCCTGCTTGAACGCCTCGGAGACACCCGCGAGGAAGTCCTTCGACGTCAGGTCGCCGGTCAGCAACCGGTCCTCGTTCTCGAGGAGGTAGGCCTCCGCAGAGGAGCCGAACGACGTCCACGTCACGTAGCCGACCTTCTTCGCCAGCGACGCGTCACTGATGGCCGTGTACTGCGAGATGAATCGCGGGTCGATGCCCTCGGGCGCCGCGGAGGGATCGAACTTGACGGGAAGGGGCAGGTCGCCGAATTCCTTGATCGCCTGCCAGTTGGCGTCGGAGTCGGAGAACTTCCACTTCATGTACGCCGAGGCCGCGCCGAGGTTCGGGCTGGCGGCGTTGAGGGCCATGGCGTCGCCGACCGCGAGCGGGAAGACGTCGCTCGGCACTCCGGGCGCGAGCGGCGGGAGGGGAGCCCAGTCCCACTCGCTTCCGCTCTTCTCGAAGTACTCGCTCATCACGCCGATCTCCCAGCTGCCCGACAGGAACATGCCGGACTCGCCGTTGGCGAGCTTGGCCATCTTCTGCGGGTCGGACGTCGCGAAGTACTGCTTGACGCCGCCGCTGAAGTAGCCCTTCTTGAAGTAGTCGACCATCAGGTCGATCGTGTCGACGAACGCCTGGTCGGTGAACTGAATCTTGCCGGTGAGGGCATCGTGGATCTTGCCGGGGCCCGCGACCATGTTGAAGAAGCACGAGAGCACGTGCTCGGTGGCACCGACGTAGTCGGCGTTGGCGTTGCTGAAGGGCGTGACTCCGGCCGCCACCATCTTCGCCATGAGAGCTTCCAGCGAGGCGCGATCGGTCGGCGGGGTCCAGCCGTTCTTCTTGAAGAGCGTCTTGTTGTAATAGAGCACGAGGGTCTCGTAACTCACCGGCATCACGACGAGTTTGCCGTCGATGACCCCGATGTCCATGGCCCAGGGAAAGATCTTTTCTTTCCACTTCTCCGCCGCGGCGATCCCTCCGAGATCGGCGAGGTAACCGGCACCGGCGAAGGGGATGGCGATCGCCGAGTTCAGCGGGAGGATGTCCGGGCCCTGGCCCGCGGCGAGCGCCGTCTGGACCTTTTGGGTGAGACCTTCGTTGTTCTGGGGCTCGAGCTTGAAATCGGCCTTCGGATACTGCTTCTTGAACGGCTCGATGTAAAGGCGGTTGAATTCGGCGACACCGGCGTCGTCGACGGAGTCCAGACCGACCCAGTACTTCAGGCTGCCGCCGATCTCGCCGGTCGGCACGCTCGCGACGGGTTGTTCGGCCGACGCGCAGCCCAGGAGCAGAAGCGGCACCGTGGTGACCGCCGCGAGAGCTCTCGTCCAGCGCGTCCGACGGAGTGATTCGTATATGCCGCGGTGAGATAGATCGGTCATCTTGACTCCGCTGTGTTTGTGCTGTGCGTTGTCGCGAGAGCGCGACGATTCCTTCGAAGCTAGGACGCACGATCCGGCGAAACCATGCGATATCCTGCCGCTTTCCTGATTTTTCTTACACTGCGGCTACGCGGAGTCGCCGACCTGAAGGACCACCTGCAGGACGTCCTGCGAGGCCCCGTCGAGCAGCTGGAACGCCTCGGCGGCCCGTTCCAACGGGAACGTGTGACTGATGAGCTCGGTCACCCGCAGGGCTCCGGACTCGGCCAGCGACATCGCCGTACTGTCGAGCCGGAACCGGTTCCAGCGGTGCTGCAACGCCGGCGCCACCCCGGAGATCTGGGTGGACACCACCTGGACGCGGTTGTGGTGAAACTCCTCGCCGAGCCGCAGCCCGATGCCGTCGCCCTGCATGAAGCCCGCCGCGCAGACGCGGGAGCTGTAGGCCACCGACCGGATGGCCTCGTGGAGCGCCGCGTAGTTGCCGGTCACCTCGAGGCACACGTCCGCGCCCCGTCCGTCGGTCCGGGCCCGGATCCGCTCCGCGACCTCGCCGTCCGCGGGGTCGAGCGCCTCCGCCGCGCCCAGTTCGAGCGCCAGCTCACGACGCGAGGCCACGCCGTCGACCGCGATCACCCGCGCGCCGTTCAGCCGGGCGAGCTGGGCGACCAGCTGGCCGGGCACCCCGAGCCCGAACACGGCGACGGTCTCTCCGACGTGGATGTCGGCGTCGAGCACGACGTTGAGCGCGATCCCGCCGATCTGCGAGAACATCCCGACCCGCGGGTTCACCTCCGGAGCCAGCACCCGGCCACGGGTGTACTCACCGGTGACGACCGTCTCGCTGCGGTGCCCCCACGTTCCCCAGATGCGGTCTCCGACGGACAACCCCTCGACGGCGGCGCCGATCTCGACGACCTCACCGACCTCCTCGTAACCCCAGCCGAGCAGGGGGTACTCACGCGAGGCCGTGCCGTCGACGAACAACCGAAGCCGGTTGTCCCACTGCTTCGTCAGATAGGGGTTGGTGCCCCGGTAAGCCGTCAGCTCCGTACCGGCGGAGATGCCGGAGAAAAGGGTGCGTACGCGGACGTCGTGCTCGGTCATCGGGCGTACCGGCTCCTCGACCACCTCGGCGACGCGCGAGGCGGTGAAGCTCACCACTTTGTTCATTACTGCCTCTCTGTTTATTTGGAGGGCTCAGGCGTCCCAGTCGGTCAGCGGTTGCCGGTACGCCGAGGCCGGGGGCACCACGGCGGAGCCGGGCATCGCCCAGCGCACGGCGTTCGCGAGGACGAGCCGGACCTGCGGGTGGCGATAGACGGGGTAGGCCTCATCGCCGGGACCGAAGTAGAAGACGCGGCCCCGGCCACGGCGATACGTCACGCCGGAGCGGAAGACCTCGCCGCCGGCGAAGGAACTGATGAAGACGATCTCGTCGGGATCGGGGATGTCGAAAGGTTCCCCGTACATCTCCTGCTCGCCGATGACGATGGGCTGGTCGACCCCGGCCGCGATCGCATGGCCCGGAGCGATCGTCCAGACCAGTTCGCGCTCTCCGTCGTTTCGCCACGCGAGGGAGCAGGTCGTCCCCATGAGCTTGCGGAAGATCTTCGAGTAGTGCCCGGAGTGGAGCACGATGAGGCCCATCCCGCCGAGCACCCGGGACGCGACCCGCTCGACCAGGCCGTCGTCGACCTGATCGTGCGCCGTGTGACCCCACCAGAGGAGAACGTCGGTCTGCTCGAGCAGCTCCGGGGACAGTCCTTGATGGGGCTGCTCAAGCGTGCCCGTCCGGACCTGGGAGCCCGGCAGGGCCGCGCGGAGACCGTCGGCGATCGCGCCGTGGATTCCGTCCGGATAGATCTCGGCCATCTCCGGTTTGGTGCGCTCGTGGAGGCCTTCGTTCCAGATTGTGACTCGCACGGTGATGATCATCCTTTGGGAAGGCAAACGACCTGTCTTGGCTGACCCCAGCCCTGCGGGAGGCTCACGGAACCCCCACGCGGTGCGACGCTAACGGCCCGCACAGGGGTGGAACCATGCAGTTTTCTGCACGGTTCCTACGGTTTATTCCAAACGGACGATAAGCCCAAAGTGATGAATACCATGCAAAACCTGATATAACGGTCAAAATTAGTAAAAAGTTGATAAACCCTGTCAGAGATCACCCAGATGGAGGTACGCGTGAGCAAGATGCAATAAATGTTCATGTACGAAAACGCGGCAGGATAAAGTCAAGATCTTCGGAGGGGGTCCGGTGGGGAGACTGAGCAGGCGCGGGCTGCTGACCGCCTCTGGCGCGGGCGTGGTGGCCGGTGCGGCGGCGACGGCGGGCGCCTTTCTGCTGGGTGAGCCGGAGCCGTCGACGAGCGCGGCCCCGGCACCGGTCGTGGACTTTCATGGGCCACACCAGGCGGGCATCGCGACGCCCGTACAGGACCGCCTCCACTTCGCGGCCTTCGACGTGACCGTGGGCACGCGCGAGGAGCTGATCTCCCTCCTGGTCTCCTGGACCAGGGCCGCCGAGTTGATGACGGCGGGTCGTGTCAGCGCCGCCGACGACTCCGGCGAGGCCCTTGACCTGCCCGCCTCCAGCCTGACGCTGACCGTCGGATTCGGGCCCACGCTGTTCGAGCGTGCGGGGGAAGATCGCTTCGGCCTGGCCGCCTCGCGGCCTCCCGCGCTGGCCGACCTGCCCTCCTTCCCCGGTGAGAAGCTCGACCCGGCACGCGGTGGCGGCGACATCGCCGTCCAGGCATGCGCCGACGACCCGCAGGTCGCGGTGCACGCCATCCGCACGCTGGCCCGCATCGGGCTGGGCCGGGTGAGCGTGCGATGGTCGCAGCTCGGGTACGGCAAGACCTCCTCGACCACGCCCACCCAGCTCACCCCGCGCAACCTCATGGGCTTCAAGGACGGCACCGACAACATCCCGCACGACGACCACGCCGCGCTCGACCAGCACGTCTGGGTGGGTGCTGCCGACGGGCCGGCGTGGATGGCGGGCGGCAGCTACCTGGTCGCGCGGCGGATCCGCATGCACCTGGAGTCGTGGGACCAACTCTCCCGGCAGGACCAGGAGGCCACGATCGGCCGTACGAAGACCGAGGGCGCCCCGCTCGGTGGCAAAGGCGAGCGCGACGGCTTCGACCCGGCCGCGCTCCCCGCCGACTCCCATGTGAGCCTGGCCCATCCCTCGGCCAACGGCGGCGTACGGCTGATGCGGCGCGGCTACTCCTTCGTGGACGGCAGTGACACACAGGGACGCCTCGACGCGGGCCTGTTCTTTCTCGCCTACCAGCGCGACCCGCGCCGCCAGTACGTGCCCGTGCAGCGCAGGCTGTCCGCCGAGGACCGGCTCTCGACCTACATCCGGCATGTGGGGTCGGGGCTGTGGGCATGTCCACCCGGCGTGTCTCCCGGCGGGCACTGGGGCGACACGCTGCTGGGCTAGAAAAGCCCACCCGTGCCGGGCTGGAAGGCTAGAGCTCGTCCGGCTGGACCCAGCCGCCGGGTACCAGCCGGGCGAGCTGTTCGCGCAGCAGGTCGCGCAGCGGCCCGGCGGGCTGCTCGCCATAGAGCTGGAGCAGCCTGCCCGGCCGCTCCAGGATCTCCTCGGGGTCGTCCTGGCGGTCGGTGTACTCGGCGATCAGCTCCGGCAGGCGGACGGCGACGTGCTCGTCCAATCCGAGCCGGACCGCCGAGCACAGCTCGTACTCCCAGGCCACCAGATAGCGCCAGAGCTTGTCCTCGCCCTCAAAAAAGGCGCGCTCCAGCCGGGAGAAGGCGCCGAGCACCGCACCATGGTCACCGTCGCGGTAGGCGAGCACGACGAGGTGGAACAGCGCCCACTGATGCCCGCGCCGCAGCAGCTCCGCCCGCTCGAAGGCAGCCCGTGCCTCGGCGCGGGCACCCAGCAGGTAGAGCGTGTAGCCCCGCACGTAGTGGGCGTCGGCCGAGCCGGGAGCCTCCTTCAGCAGCCGCTCGCTCTCGTGCAGCAACCGCCCGAACGTCCCGGGAACGTCCGGCCCGTCCTCCGCCGCCTCGATCAGCTCGGCGATCGAGGCCGGCCCGGTGACCGGGGTGTCAGCGGGCACCGCTCACCATCCTCCGGAGTGGCCGGTGGATCTGCCGTTGGCCATCCAGCGCTTGGCGGTGGCGCGCAGCTCCCTCTCGACCTCAGGCAGCATACCCGGGTGCTCCCTGATGAAGCGTTCGAGATCCCTGGCGGCGGCCTTGAAGCCTTCGCCGTGCCGCCCGCTCTCGAAGCCGGTGTCGCCACGGTACCTGTCGCGGATCTCGCGCTTGACGGAGTTGGCCCACTCCGACGGGGACAGCCAACCGCAGGGGTACTTGGGACGCGGGCTGTTGTGGACGAGGACATCGGTCCCGCCCTGGACCACGTGGTAGGTGTTCGGACCGTCCACGCTGAGGTTGTGGACACGCTGACTGTCGCGATGCTCGGTCTCCACCGCCGACACCTGGACGAGGGTGCCCGCCGAGGTACGCAGCCACATGCCCGGCCGCAGCGCGGAGGCGGGCAGCCAGGTCTTCAGCGCGGGCACCCAGAACGGGTGGTTGTCGGTGGCGACCAGCACCCCGCCCGCGATGCCCACCTTGACCAGGTCCTTGGCGCCCTGGCTGGTCATGGTGGCCACGACCGGCTGCGAGCTCGTCTGCCCGGTGGCGGGATCGGTCGCCAGGACCCGGTCTCCGACGGCCACCTCCTCGATGGCCCTGGCGCTGCCGTCGGCCATCCGCACCTTGGTGCCTGGCACGAAGCTGCTGGTCAGGCGGCAGGTCTTGCCGACGCTTTCCACCGCCTCGTCGCCGTACTTGCCGAAGCGGGCGAACTTGGTGCCGCCGAAGGTGATCGAGCCCAGGGCGCCTTCCAGGCAGCCCTTGCCGAAGCCCCGGGCGTAGTCGCCGAAGGAGTGCTTGCGGCCGAGCAGCGCACCGGCGACGGTGTTGATCAGGCCGTTGCCGACGCATGCGCCCGCGGCGGCGACCAGCTGCGGCGGGATCGTGCCGTCGGGGTCGGTGTAGTCAACCGGGTTGCCCAGCGCGTACTCGTAGAGGTTGTAGCCGCCGCCGAAGCCGATGGTGTCCTCGGAGACGAAACGACGCAGCGACGGGGAGTACAGGCGGGATCTGTTGTCCTGCAGCCCGCCGGGGATCGGCGGGCCGGAGACCCGGCCGGTCCAGCGCACGGTGTTGGGGTCGTTGGCCGTGGAAGACGTGGTGGCGCCGAACAGGTCGTAGCCGTAGGTGGTGGTGATCTGGCCCGAGCCGTCGGTCAGGGCCAGTGTGGAACCGAGCGCGTCGGGGAGCAGTCCCTGGACCTGGCCGTCGCCGCTGATCCTGGCGAGGGCCTCGTCCTGGCCGAAGCCGTTGAGGAAGGAGACCTCCGCCCCGCCCGGCCCGCTCTGACCGATGAGGGCGTCGCCGTCGAAGCGGAAGCGGGTGGTGTCGGAGCCCGTGGTACTGCCGACCCTGCGCCCTGCCGGGTCGTAGCCCAGGGTCGTGGTGACGCTGCCGTCCGACACCGACACGAGCTCGCCGCGGGCGTTCCAGGTGTAGGTGAAGACTCCGTCGGAGGTCAGGTTGCCGGCCGGGTCGTAGCCCAGGGTCCTGCCGCCGTTGCCGGTCAGCCGGTTGGCGTCGTCGTAGGTGAGGCCGGTCGCGGGCGCGGGGAGCTGGGCGCGCACGAGGGCGCCGTGCATCCGGGTCCGGCGCCCGACCTGGTCGTATTCGTAGGCCACGTCGCCGACGCCGGCGGTGCCCCGCTTGTAGCCGATCGAGGTCAGCAGGCCCGAGTCGTCGTAGCCGTAGGCGGCCGTGATCCCGCCGGGCAGTGACTTGGAGGTCATCCTCGCGTCGTCGTCGTAGCCGTACACGGTGCTGACCGCGCCTCGGGTGACCGATTTGAGCAGGCCGTTGGGGAAGTAGTCGTAACCGACCGCCGGCTGGCCCGAGGCGATCATGGACTTCAGGCGCCCGGCCGCGTCGTAGGTGTAACCGACGCTCCCCGCCGAGCTGGTCTCGGAGGTCAGGTGGTCGAGGTCGTCGTAGCCGTAGGTGATCTTCCCCGCGCCGGCGGTACTGTCGGTCAGCTCGCGGATGCGACCCCTGTCGTCGTACTGGACGCTCTGCGTCGACTCGAAGCCCTGGCCGTTCTTGCCGAAGCCGGTGAAGGTCGCGCGGCCGAGCTCGTCGTAGCGGTACTCGGTGATCTTGCCGCGCCGGTCGGTGACCGTGGACAGGCGGTTCATGCCGTCGTAGGCGAAGGTGTCCTTCGCACCGAGCGGGTCGATGCGTTCGAGCAGCCTGTCGGCGGTGTCGTAGCGGTAGGAGGTGATCTTTCCGCGGGCGTCCTCGACCGAGGTGATGTTGCCGTTCTCGTCGTAGTCGAAGGCCGTCTCGTCGCCGCCCGCGTCGGTGACCGACCTGAGCATGTCGGCCGCGTCGTAGACCCGCTCGGTGGAGGTCCCGTCAGGGGCGATCGTCTCGATCACGCGATTGGCCGCGTCCCGGATAAAGCGGGTCTTGCGTCCCTCCGGGTCGGTCACCGTGCTCAGAGCACCGTCGATGTAGTCGTAGGTGGTGACGCGCCCCTGCGGGGTGGTCTGGGTGCGCGGGCGGCCCTGGGTGTTGTAGCTGGTCTTCCAGGTACGGCTGTTCGCGTCGGTGATCTTCTCCGGGTTGCCGTGCGCGTCGTACTCGAAGCGGGTGACGGCTCCCGTGGGGTCGGTCAGCGTGTCCGGCCTGCCGTACGGAGTGCCCTGGTAGGTGGCCCGGCCCGTCACGGTGGCCGACCCTGCCACGCCCTTGAGCTCCGAGGGGTTGCCCGCGGGGTCGTAGGTCATCGTCGTGGTGCGGCCGAGGCCGTCGTCGATCGTCCTGGGCAGGTCGCTGTCCGGGTCGCGGGTGATCCTGATGGTGTGCTCGCGGCCGGTGCCCGCCGCCTGGGTGTCGGTGACCAGGTAACCGAGGTTGTCGTAGGTGGTCTTGCGTACGGCGCCGTCCGGCTCGGTGACCTGGGTGGCGACGACTCGCGAGCCGTCGAGGGTGTAGGCGAAGACGTAGGTGCCCTGACCGAGGATCGTCTGGGTGGCGACCCTGCCGTTGGCGTCGTAGACGTTGGTCAGGTAGGTGTGGTCGCGGGCGTCGGTGATGGCGTTCATCCGGCCCGCGGGGTCGTAGCCGTAGGTGGTGGCGTGGCCGGTCGGGCCGGTCACGGTCCTGAGCCGGTCGCCCTCGTAGTCGTACGTCACCGAACGGCCCGCGTTGTCCTCCACCTTGGTGACCCGGTCGGCGGCGTCGTGCGAGTAGCTGAGCCAGAACCCGTTCGGCGAGCGGACCTCCGTGATCGGCCCGAGGTAGCTGCCGAAGCTGTTCTTGTACTTGCGCAGGATCTTGACGGTGTTGCCCTGCGCGTCACGGATCTCCTGCAACGGCGCCTCGTCGCCGAAGACGTAGGTCATGCCGTTGCGCAGTTTGAGATGCCAGAAGCCCCTGTTGCACTCGCCCACATAGCGGAAGCCGGACCCGGTGAACTCCGGCGAGGTGTCGCGTGCCTCGAAGACCGCGTCGCAGAACCCGGTGCCCGGCGAGGTCCGCACGTAGTGCACCTGGGACCCGTCGGGGAAGTTGAGGTCGGCCTCCTCGTACTGCTTACGCGACGACAGGTACATGTTGTACAGGTCGTTGCTCCCGATGCCCATGGAGCGCTTGCGGGTGTCGCCCGGGTTGTAGCCGCGGTTGACGGTCAGCGGCATGACATCGTCCACCATGAGATCGGTCTGGCTCAGGGTGAACAGTCCGCTGCCGAGGTCGACGGGGTCGCCCGCGGAGTTCATGAACTTCAGCAGCCATTTCCCC
This sequence comes from Streptosporangium sp. NBC_01469, assembly GCF_036227305.1. Lineage (NCBI taxonomy): Bacteria > Bacillati > Actinomycetota > Actinomycetes > Streptosporangiales > Streptosporangiaceae > Streptosporangium > Streptosporangium sp. NBC_01469. The sequence goes on from NZ_CP109465.1 coordinate 1,618,167, forward strand.
AACGGCTCCTCGTTGCCCGGCACGTTGATCATTGCGCCGTCGAAGTCGGAGATGGCCGTGCCCGCATCGGGGACGACCTGCCGGGCGGCCTGATCGACCTTGCCCGCGCCGAAGATCTCCCAGCCCTCGCCGCTCTTGTCGTAGTGCCAGAAGTTGACCCGCTGCCCCGCCGGGAGCTTCAGGTAGTTCGGGTAGACGATCCGGGCGGTCCCGCCCACCAGACGGCCTCCCGCGGGCTGGACCGTGTAGTAGACGGGTACGCGCACGCCGTCCGGCATGGGGATAGGCGTGCGGTCCACCGGGATCGGGGTGACGCCGACCCGCCGTACAGGCTTGCCGTCGGCGTCCTCGATCGTCACGCCCGCCGGGATGCGCACCTCCAGGCCGGGCACGCCCGGGTTGGAGAGCACGACCTCCTCGGTGGTCGGCGAGGGAATTTCGATCTCGTAGTCGGTGTCCAGGGCAGGCAGGTACGGCGTGTAGAACAACTCGTTGCCGCCCGCCTTGAGCGGCACCTGCACGTCGAACACGCCGTACGTGAGCTTGCCCGTCGAGGCGCTACGGCCGTCGATTCGCAGGAGGCGCACGCCTTGGCGCAGGTCGGTGAGGCGGAAGGCGCCCTTGGCGTCCGTGCGGGCCTCGCGGCCGTCGGCGCGCAGTGTGACGCCGGGCAGCGGCAGCCCCGCGGTGGTCTTCACGACCCCGGTGAGGCTCGCCGCCTTGGACCTCTTCGCGGTGAACGTCGCCACGGGCGCGCCGCGCTCGACTCCGTCGGGTAGTGCCTCCTGGTCCGTCTTGGCGGGTTTCGCGGCCTGCTTGCCGGCACGCGCGACGGTGGCCGCGGACGCGACGCGGATGGTGGCCGACCCCGTCTCGGCGTCCTTGGGACTGATCCTGAGGGTGTAGGCGCCGGCAACCGTCAGGGTGGTGGTGCGGTTGCCGTTCTTGGACAGGCACGCGGACCACAGGCGCGCACCGGTGGGCGGCAACAGCTCCGTGGTGAGGCAGCTCGTGTAGGTCTCGTCCACCATGGTGAACTTGACGCTCTGCCCGGCGGTGCCGGTGAAGGTGACCACCGAGTCCTGTCCGGCCTTGGTCGTGGTGACGACGACGTCCGGCCCGCCGACGGTCGCCGTCTTCTGCACGTCGGCGGGCACGCTCAGCACCTGCAGCGTCGGCGTGCCCGTCCAGGCGTCCTCGGGGTTGACCGTGAACCGGTAGACGCCGTCGGCGGGCAGAGTGACCGTGTCGAAGTAGTCGGTCGCCTGGTAGACGCAGGTGTCCTTGACCAACTCGGTGCCGTCCGGCTTGAACAGCCGCACGTCCAGGGCGCAGGAGGGCGCGCCCGCCGGAACGGTCAGCTTGGTGAAGACCCGCTGCCCCGCCGTACCGGTGAACGTCACCGCCCCGTTCTGGCCCGGCTTGACGATCGCCACCGAGGACGGGGCCGCGTCCGGCGAGGTCGCCACCACCACATCAGCGGGCACGCTCAGCACCTGCAGCGTCGGCGTGCCCGTCCAGGCATCCCTGGGGTTGACCGTGAACCGGTAGGTACCGTCGGCGGGCAGAGTGACCGTGTCGAAGTAGTCGGCCGCCTGGTAGACGCAGGAGCTCCCCTCCAGTTCGGTGCCGTCCGGCTTGAGCAGCCGCACGTCCAGGGCGCAGGAGGGCGCGCCCGCCGGAACGGTCAGCTTGGTGAAGACCCGCTGCCCCGCCGTACCGGTGAACGTCACCGCCCCGTTCTGACCCGGCTTGACGATCGCCACCGAGGCCGCAGCCGCGTCCGGCGAGGTCGCCACCACCACATCAGCGGGCACGCTCAGCACCTGCAGCGTCGGCGTGCCCGTCCAGGCGTCCTTGGGGTTGACCGTGAACCGGTAGGCGCCGTCGGCGGGCAGAGTGACCGTGTCGAAGTAGTCGGTCGCCTGGTAAAGGCAGGCGTTCTTGACCAACTCGGTGCCGTCCGGCTTGAGCAGCCGCACGTCCAGGGCGCAGGAGGGCGCGCCCGCCGGAACGGTCAGCTTGGTGAAGACCCGCTGCCCCGCCGTACCGGTGAACGTCACCGCCCCGTTCTGACCCGGCTTGACGATCGCCACCGAGGCCGCAGCCGCGTCCGGCGAGGTCGCCACCACCACATCAGCGGGCACACTCAGCACCGCCGCCTTGTATGTGCCGGTGACCAGGCCCTTGGGATCGACGACCACACGGTACGTGCCGGCTGCCGGCAGCGTGACGTTGTCGAGGAAGGAGTCGGCCGCGTACACGCACGTGTCCTTCGCCAGATCGGTGCCGTCGGGGGCGCGCACACTGACGGTCACGTCGCAGACCTTCGTGCCGGCCGGCATGCCGAGCTTGGTGAAGACCCGCTGGCCGGCCGTTCCGGTGAAGGTGAAGGCGGCCTGCTGGCCGGGGAGGCTCGTGGTGAGGGATCCCTGCGCCCCGTCCAGGGCGAGCGCGGCCGTGGCGTCGTCGACGGCGGAGGCCAGAACGTCCACCTTGCCGGTCTGGGCGTCCTTCGGGTCGATCAGCACGGCGTAGGTCCCGGCCTTCGAGCCTTCCGGCAACTCCCATTCCCACGTGGTCGTGCACATGTTCTGGCTGTGCAGTGTGGCTCCGCCGGGGCCGTACACGGTAAGGGGAAGGCAGTCGGAAAAGGTCCTGCCGGACATGTAGAGCATGGCGCGCTTGCCGGCCTCCACCTCGAACAGCGCCATCGCGATCTGCTCCGCCGCGCCGACCTGGACCGCGGTGAGGGTGTGCTGGGCCAGCCGCACCGCGCCACCGGTGCCGATGTTGGCGGCCAGGTAGGGCGCGGGCGGGACGACCACGTCACCGGCGGAGACCGCGCTACCGCCGGGGTTGACGACCTTCAGGTGCCCGAACGCGGGACCCGGCGGAAGCTTGACTTTCAGGTCGCCCGTGGTGGCATGCGTCACCTGGATCTTCGATCCGTTGAGCGAGGCGACGTTGCGCATCTTGTCCTCGTCGAAGCCGCCGCCGGACACGGCGAACTCGGCTCCCGCGTCGCCGACCGTGATGCCGGTCAGGGAGACATCGGGCTTGGGCGGGGCTCCGGTGACCTTGAAACCCTTCCAGGCGGCGGACTTGCCGCCGACGGTCACGGTGACGTCGCCCGAGGCGGCTCCACCGGGGACCTTCACGGTGATGGTGTGGTCGGTGACGGCGCTGGGGGCCGCGGTGGTGCCGCCGAAGGAGACCGTCACCGCGGACTTGTCCGTGCCGAACGCGGTGCCGTAGATCGTCACGCCGGTGCCCGGAGCGGCGTTGGGCGGGGAGACCTGGGCGACCGCCAGCGTGCCGGCAGGCAGGTCGCGGACCTCCGTGATGTTGCCCGCGGAATCATGGCTGATCTTCGAGCCGTCGCCCGGCTGGGCGAACACGCCGGTCACGCGGCCGTTGGCATCGTGCGCGTACGTCACGTCGGCGCTCTGCGCGGGCGCCTGCCGCTTGGTGACGGGTTTCTCCGCGGCCTGCGTCCGCGTCGTGGCGGCGACCGGAACCGCGCCCGCGGTGGTGGCCCGCGGTGGTGCGGCAGGTGAGGGAGGTGCCAGACTCGCGACCAAGGCAGCAACGACTAAACCCACGATCACCCGCATGAGAACGCCCCCGTCTCAAATAATGATCAATCTGGGCAAACCATAAGGATCATTACAAGGGATCGTCAATGATCTCGAACCAACTTGTAGACACCCGAGCTCGCCGCCCGACCCGAGACCGGGGAGATCCCGTCCATCGGTGGGCACATCGCGGCGCCGGCTGTCAGGCATCCCGAACCTCTGGCAGCCCCGACGTCGACGTGGTGCACGTGATGCCCCGCCAGGCCCGGTCCCGGCGGCCACCGCCTTGGCGGCGTCGACCGGTTCCCTGTGTGGATGGTCACCGCGACCTGCGGAAACACCAAAGGTCGTGTTGTCGCGCCGGACCATCCCACACTTGTGCGATCCAGGTGTCATCGCTGGTGAGAAAGCGACACGCGGCGCGAGACCCTACAACCGCGAGTGTAGGGATCCTGTAGTTGTGAGCAGTGGCGAGCATGTGGTGCACCTACTTGAGCACTGACTCCTGCGTGGAGTGCTGGGGTAGTTGAGCATTCGGCTGGGACTTCGGTGATGGATCTTTGGGCTGCCTGTCACGGCGGGGGCCTCCTCGTAGCCATTGGATGGGTTCTGATCCGCGTGGTTCGACGTGGGGCGGGTGGCTGAGCAGTTCGAGAACTTCTCGAACGTTCGCTGCGAATGCCTGTCCGGCTGGGGTGAGAGTCATGGTTCGTCTCTTGCCGTTGCGTTCGAGTAGGTGGACACCGGTGCGGCGTTCGAGAACGTTGAGTAGAGCGTGCACATTCGCAGAACTGATCCCGATTTCTGCAGCCGCCTGGCGCAAGGTGGCCTGCTGTGTTGCTGTCAGGAAGCGGTGGATTCGTCGGATACCGTGCGTCCCTTGGAAGGTGTTGACGACGCGCGAACGGTGACCCCCTGGCGACGGCCGAATGGTGACCCCCTTGTAGTCACTCTGGAGGGTGATCAAGGTGGAGGACTGGGCGGAGATCCGCCGGTTGTATCGAGCCGAGGCGATGCCGATCAAGGCGATCGCTCGGCATCTGGGCATCTCGAAGAACACCGTGAAACGGGCGCTGGCGGCCGACAGCCCGCCGAAGTATGAGCGGCCGAGCAAGGGATCGATCGTGGACGCGGCCGAGCCGCAGATCCGGGCGCTGTTGGCGCAGTTTCCGACCATGCCCGCGACGGTGATCGCCGAGCGGATCGGCTGGACGCGGTCGCTCACGGTCCTCAAAGACCGAATCCGTGTGCTGCGGCCGCAGTTCAAGCCGGTCGATCCGGCGTCGCGGACCGCCTATCAAGCGGGCGAGCTGGCCCAGTGTGATCTGTGGTTCCCGCCGGTGAAGGTGGCGGTGGGAGCCGGGCATCTGGCCAGCCCGCCGGTGCTGGTCATGGTCAGCGGCTACTCGCGGTGGATGATGGCCCGGATGCTACCCTCGCGCACCGCGGGGGATCTGTTCGCCGGACACTGGGCTTTGTTGTCGGAGCTGGGCGCGGTGCCCAAGACGCTGGTATGGGACAACGAGAGCGCGATCGGCCGGTGGCGGGGCGGCAAACCGCAGCTCACAGCGGATGCCAACGCCTTCCGCGGAGCGCTGGGAGTGGGCATCCTGCAATGCAGGCCGGGCGATCCCGAGGCCAAAGGGATGGTGGAGCGGGCCAACGGCTATCTGGAGACCTCGTTTCTGCCCGGCAGGGAGTTTGCCTGCCCGCAGGACTTCAACGCCCAACTGGCCAACTGGCTCCCCCAGGCCAACAGCCGTCATCACCGGCGCATCCAGTGTCGGCCGCTGGATCGGCTGCACGTCGACCTGGCGGCGATGGTGGCGTTGCCACCGGTCGCGCCGGCCGTTGGCTGGCGCACCTCGACTCGGCTGGCGCGTGATCACTATGTGCGTGTCGCCTCGTGTGACTACTCGGTGCACCCCTCGGTGATCGGCCGCCTGGTGGAGGTGGTCGCCGACTTGGAGGAGGTCACCGTGACCTGCGGCGGGCAGCTGGTGGGCCGCCACCGGCGGTGCTGGGCGCCGCACCAGACCATCACCGATGCGCTGCATGCCCAAGCCGCTGCCGCGATGCGCCGCACCTGCCTGCGCACCGCCGCTGCCCCGGCCAAAGCCGAGGTCGAGGTCGAGGTCGAGGTCGAGCAGCGCCGATTGAGTGACTACGATGCACTGCTCGGCGTCGAGGGGGTGGCGTGATGGCCACCGCCCAAACCCAGCCGAGCAGTGGACGTAACGTCGCGGCCGAGTTGGCCTATCTGACCCGGGTGCTCAAGGCCCCGTCCCTGGCCGCGGCCATCGATCGGCTGGCTGAGCGGGCCAGGGCCGAGTCGTGGACGCATGAGGAGTTTCTGGCCGCGTGTCTGCAACGCGAGGTCGCCGCCCGGGAATCACACGGCGGCGAGGCCCGGATCCGCTTCGCCCGCTTTCCGGCCCGCAAGGCGTTGGAAGACTTCGACTACGACCACCAGCGTTCTCTTAAACGCGAGGTCATCGCACATCTGGGCACGCTGGACTTCGTCACCGCCAAGGACAACGTGGTCTTCCTCGGGCCGCCCGGAACCGGCAAGACCCATCTGTCCATCGGGTTGGGCATCCGGGCCTGTCAAGCCGGCCACCGAGTCGCCTTCGCCACCGCCGCCCAATGGGTCGCCCGGCTGGCCGACGCCCACGCCGCCGGCACGCTGCAGGGCGAGCTCATCAAGCTGTCTCGGATCCCGGTGCTGATCGTGGACGAGGTCGGCTACATCCCCTTCGAACCCGAGGCGGCCAACCTGTTCTTCCAGCTGGTCTCCAGCCGCTACGAGCGGGCAAGTCTGATCGTCACCAGCAACAAACCCTTCGGACGCTGGGGAGAAGTGTTCGGCGACGATGTCGTGGCCGCCGCCATGATCGACCGCCTGGTCCACCACGCCGAAGTCATCAGCTTGAAGGGAGACAGCTACCGCCTCAAAAATCGTGACCTTGGCCGCGTGCCAGCGGCCAATCCCAGCAATGACCAGTAACAATCAAGTACACGACAGGGGTCAGCTTTCAGACGCCGATAGGGGGTCACGGTTCGGACGACGTCGACAGAAGGCCGCCCAAACATCAGGTGGGAAGGCCCGGGGTCCGCCGTAGGGCGTCAAGGGGTGGCGACAGTTTTCTGAGCCTCTGGCTCGGATCTCGATGTCCAGCTCGCGGGCGAGATCAGCTAGGTGAGCGCTGGCGATGCCCAGTTCTTCGGAGATTTCCTTGAGCGTGCGCTGCTGTGGCCCAAGTTGATCACGTAGCCATGCTGGTTCGATGACGAAAGCTCGCTGGCCACCTGCGGGAAAGGCGATCCCGTAGGCGCTGGCCAGGCGTTTGATGGTGGTGTAGCTGCAATTGAACCGGACCGCCAGTTCGCTGAGGCAGAGTCCTTGCTCGCGTCCGCGCTGGATCTGAGCGGCGTCGGGGAGCCTCGAGCGAGGAATCTTGACGTTGCCGCCTCGGGGGCTCGGGCCAGGTCCGGCCGCTTCGGGATGGCGAAGGGCCGCGACCCAGATGTGTTCGGGGCTCGTGCCGAGGGCTCGCGCGACGTCAGATGGCTTTTGACCTGCTCGCAGTAGCTCCCACAGGGTGGCGACATCCAGCTCGTCGGGGTGGGGCCCGGGCCAGTCGACTCCGGGTGCCCAAGCAAACGGCGGCTCCCAGCTGACGGGTTCGCTGATTCCCGCAGTGTGCAGGATGCGTTGCGCTTGGTCTTCCAGGTGTGCCGAAACCGCACCGGTGTTGCGAAGTGTCGCTTCTTCGTAGGTGCGAGCCTGGCGGTGGTCCAGCGGAGCGTGGGTGGACGTCGTTGGGTATTGAGGATGGTGGCCGGTGAGGAGTTCCACGACACGTAGTTGGTAATGCCGCAGCATGCCCGGAGAGGGCAGTCGTAGACCGGCGTGGTCGAAATGATCGCGCAGTAGATCGAGGTCGAGATCGACTGTGGCGAAAAGTTCACGGCGGCGGGCGTAGTCGATCGGGCAGCCGTGAGAGTCCAGACCGGCGCCAAGATGACAAAGCGCGGCCAGGAAACCGCGCCTGCTGTTCTCGGTCCGCAGATCCTGGGTCAGCCATGCCAGCGACCTGTTGCCTTTGGATGAGGTGGCGCCGTATCCACCCAAAGCGGTGTGGGCCTCCTGGAGGCTGGCGTCGTTGCCAACCAGAACGAGTGCGATGCTCAGCTCCGCGCGAAAGGCCAGACCTTGTCCTTGATGGACGCCGGTGTTCAGACGAAGAGCCCATCCAGGCCAGAACAGCGAAGGGATCTGCGTCGCGCGCCGCAGGTGGGTTCGCTCGGCTGGTGGTTGTGGGGCCGGCCCGTCGGTTTGGAAGCGCAGCCGGTCCACGATGCGCAGCCGGGGACCGATAGCGCGCAGCATGGTTTGTTGAAGTCCGGCCTCGGCGTTGGTCCACCTCTTCACCATCGGACTTGCGGCTTTGGAGTCGCGGATCTCGTGGCGAGCCAGCCATTTCATGATCTGTGGGTCAAGGTGCTCGGGTTCGACGGCGCGGGCGGCGACCGCGACGGCGATGGCGAAAGCCATCGTCGGGGCGTTGTAGTCGCGTGGGCCCAGGCGTGACCGCGATGAGTTGAGGAGCCCCCCTGAATCGGTACCCAACTCGGTGAGAACCTCACAGACCACGTCGGGTAGATCGCTTGAGGTACTCCGTTCGAGCGCGGATAGGCAGGAACGCGCGATCGCATGCAGATTGTCGAGCTCGACGACCAGGTCGGCTCCTGCCCGAGCGGTGGCGGTGCCAGGCAGGAGGTCGTCAAGATAGCGGGCGGCGGCCAGAACCAGGCCATCGCTCGGAAGCACGAGGGCCGCCGTTTCAGCCAACGATCGGCCACAGATGCCCATATCCCCGGCAGGGGCGCCGGCCTGGTCGATGACCGGGAGCTGGTCGGCGCGCAGCGGTGCACGGCACTGGCCGGGTTGCGAGGCCGATACTTTTTGGCCGTTCCAGTTGCTGCGAGGTCGCCGGGAGCACCGATCACAGGTGTCGGCGAGCAGTCGCCGATGTTCGACGCAGGCGAATGTCCACGGCAGTCGCCAGAGCAGTTTCCAGCGTCCGGCGCTCTGGTGCAGGCAGAGGGGACAAAACCGTGAACCGGTCAGATGTGGCCACCACCGCACCGGCCCGTGACGGCGAGCCGTCGGCGCGAGGGTCATGAGAGTGCCGTGGAAGCGTGAGAAGGTCATCGCATCCAGCTCCGCGACCGGCACGCCGGTCAGTCTGCTCAGTGCCGCGAAGTCTTCTGGTTGACTGAGCGCCGTCCACGGCCTGCTCGCCCACGCGGCTCCAGTCGGAGCGGCCAATCCCGCCAGCGCCATCAACTCGCCGACCTTGCACTGCAAGCGCCGGGCATAGGCCTCCAGCCAGCTGTCGATGGCTTCGCCGGGCAGCGGTGGCACCCGAATGGGGACAGTGTCCAGAATCGGTGTCATGTCGTCACCGATGCCGTTGGCCGCCTCTTGCCGGACTGCGGTGCACGAGACGATCGCGGGCGACTGGACAATCGTCCGCCCTCGATGGCGGCCTGCAGTTCCGTACGAGCCCGCTCGGCTGCCGCGTCGTTCTTGACCTTGGAGAGGATCTCAGCGGTCAGCCGTTCTTCGCCTTCTGTGATGCTCTTCGCGCAGCCACGCTTGATCAGCGTCATCAGAGACGCGAAATGGCCGGTTGAGCGGGCGAACAGGACGTCGGACAGGTCGTCGGCGACCATTCCGGGGTACTTGTCGGCCAGCACGACAGCTTTTTCGATGGTGAGCAGCAGCTTGCGCCACGTCGCTCTGCCGGGCTCGTCGTCGATGGTGAACGGCGCGACCGTCAGCGGAGTCCAACGGCGGCTGTTCTGGGCGAGTTCTTCCTGCCCCGGAGCCAGGCCCTCGTCGAGCAGGCCACGCCGTTCCAGGCCCACACCGACGTAGAGGAAGGTGACGGGGAAGTCGTTGGTCAACGCCTTGAAGTGGTTGGCGACGGCTCTGCCGCTCCTGCGTCTCATATCCAAGAAGTGCACGTCGTCGACGAGAATCAGGGTGCTGCCGCAGGACATGATCGCGTCGGCGGCCTTGTGGCCGAGATGGTTGGCGTTGCCGCTGTCGTAGCCGGGCAGGTTGAAGAACCGGCAGAGCATCGAGTTGAAGTCGCGTCGGGTGGTTTCGTCGGTGAGCTGGATGCGCACGACCGGGATGTGTTCGTGGCCTTCGACGGTCTGCTGGCCGTAAAGCTCGATCTGCCTGCGGTGGTAGTCACGGCCGAAGGCTTGGGCGATGGTGCTCTTGCCCAAGCCGGGAAAGGCGTCGATGACCGCGGGGAATCGCGGTTTGTCGCCATCCTCACGGTTGCTGGCCAGAATGTTCCATAGGTCTTGGTGGACATCGAGTAGCTGCGGGGTGTGGATCGGGCCGATGTTGGCGTTCCAGACCGCGCGGCATTCCTCGTACTCGTCCCTGGCCTGTGTGGACAGCTGGGCCAGCTGCGCGCGAGGCAGGACTTCGGGCCGTTCTCTCGCAGGACTCTCGGCGTATCGGCGCCACCCGCGTTTGGTGGACAGGCTGTAGCGGCGCTCCTGATTGAGCAGTCGGCCGCTCATGTGATGTCCATGGCGTCGCGGTAGAAGTCGCCCTCGACCTCGTCGACGACCAGTAGCTCACCGGGGAAGGGCTCGTCCAGCTCCTCCTCGCCGTCATCGTCACCGGCCTCCTCGATGACCTGTCCGGGGACCTGCGCGAGTGGCGAGGTCGTGGGACCGGTCGGCCGCGCGAGGGTGGAGGGGATCGACGGCAGCGGCTCGTCATCGACGAGGGCGTCGGCGGGAACCAGCCGCAGGCGCTGGTGGGACAGACGCACGGCCATCCGTCGCTCGGCTGGGTTATGGGTCAGTCCCGCGTCCCACTGTTCGAGCAGATCGATCAACGCGCGTTTGGTATCGGGGAAACGATGCTTGGCCGCGGCCAGCCGGCGCGCGTAGGCGAGCGCTTCGGCGCTGAACGGGCCCCGGCAGGCCTCGGCGTGCTCCCAGCGCAGGGCATGCCAGCCGCGGGTCCTCGGATGCTGGAAGTAGAGTCGGCTGACGTCGCCGGCGTCTACCCGAAACGGCCACTTGCCGCTATGTCGTCCCGTGTATGGGCTGGTCGTGTCCGCGAGATCGGCCAGGACCGGGCCGTTGTAACGCAGCCCGCCGTACTCGATGCCGTAGTGCTGGACGGTGCGCCATTCCACCTTGAGGAAGTCGAAGGCGAGATCGGGGCGGGCGGGAATCTGCAGGTAGCCGGCGCGGCTGACTCCGTGCCCATACATGTCCAACGGAGACAGGTGCAGACCCGGCACCTCCGGGATGCACAACCCGTCGTGCGCCTCACGGTGATAGACCTCCGCAATCCACTGTCGGATCTGCGCCTCGAGTTCGTCGAGAAAGTAGAACGCCTGCTGCTCCACGGCCAGGCCGCGGCTGTAGACATCAGGGCCCTTGTAGCCGGGAAGCCCGACCAGCAGCCCTTCCCGCAGGGTCCGGAAGAACCGCTCCAGGGCAGCCTTGTCACTGCCCTGGTAGGGCCTGGCCGGTTGAACGGAGATGCCCAACCTCTGACATGCCGACAACAACTGCTCCGACAGGTAGATCTTGCCGTGGTCCACCACGATCGTCTCGGCCGCGACTGAGGGCAGCAGCGGAGCTCCGTCGGCATCGACCAGCTTGTCGGCATCAACGACGATGCCCCTCGGCAGTCCGTGGTAGGTCTGCGCGTAGGTGATGCCGTTGCGAACCGTGTCCGGTAGCGGGCGCACCGTCTCGAACAACACGCCTGCGGCGTCGACGGCCTTGGTGGACACCGGGGTCAGCCGCAAACCGGTGATGCACCGGTCGTAGAGGTCCATCGCGATGGTGAGCTCGGCCTTCACCCAGCGCAGAGTGATCGGATCCATCGCGAAGACATCCAACGACGTGGTGTCCAATAGGACGTACTCGCCAGGCCTGCTCGCGCGCAGCCGGCCGTAGGGCGCCGCGGGACGGCTGGCGGTCGAGCGCTTGGTCTTCGTGCCGCCGAACGCATGAGATCCCCGTGACAGTTCGCGCAGTAACAGCCGCGCCCGCGTCGGACTCGGATTGGCGACGACTCCGTGACCGTGCTCGGAATCCAGGCGAGCGCGGATGCGCAACAACACGATGTTCTGGGTGGGACGGCTGGCATCAGCATGTTCGGCCAACACCGTGCGGGCCATGTCCAGCCATAACGGATCGGCCCCACCGAGGGGATCACGTCGCCGCTGTGTGCGCTCGTCGATGAGTGCTTCAGGTCCATCGCGGTCGAAATCTGCGATCCATCGGCGGATCGTGGACACCCCGACGCCAAGCTCGGCGGCCTTGGCCGCATAGCGTTCCAGCTTGGGAGCGCCCGGAGCGTAGGGCTCGCGTGGTTCCCCGGGCCGCGCCAAGACCTCGTGGCCGAGCCGATAACCGGTACGGACTTCTTGGACGTGTTCGATCCGAGCACGCACGGCGTCAAGGTTCCCGCCTGCCAGATTAGACAGCTCCACGCCGATGCCCTCAGGTGGTTCGCCCACCCCCTCGACCAGCAGACGCGCCTGCGGGGAGGACAGCAGATGCCCCAGCGATACCTGCCGGATCGCGGTGCCGCTGCGATCGGCTAGGAGCACACTGGGCGGCTCGATCTCGACGATCTCCCATGTCTTGCCGTCGTATTCCACGCGCAGACCGATCCGCAGCGGGACGCCCCACCCGTTCATCCGGCGGCCCACAGAACGCTGTCGTCGTCGAGAACCTGCGCCAGGTCGGTGGTCAGACGTTGCTGCCACAGCAGCCGCAACACCGCCGGTTTGATCTGATCCGGGGTGAGGAACTCAGCCAATCGGAAGGTGAGTGCGCGGATCGTGTCGCCGGGAACCAGAGCGGCCAGAACCATCGAGATCGTTTCGGGGGGAACAATCTCCGCACGGCGGGCCGCGGCCAGGAAGCGTACGTTGGCCAGCAGCACCTGCAGACCTTCGCCCGTCCAGATCTCGTGTGCCCACCCATGATCCTCGATCAGACGGGCAGGCCAGGACAACGCCTCGGCGACCTTCTGATCAGCCAGCCGTGATGCCGGTTTGACGTTGACCACGGTGACCGAGTGGTCGACATGGACGAGCAGGAAGTCCGGGACGTGCCGTCGCGACTGCCCATCGATGCGAGCCCGAAGAAGAAACGGCTGCGCGGCGATCCCGACAACCGTGGAGTCGAAATCAGCCAGCAGCAACCGAGCCAGCTCCAACCGGCTCTCGTACAGCACGAAACCGCCAGTCGTCGCCGACCAGTAGAAGCCTGCGTAGTGACGCTGCCCGCGTCTGCTACGCACCTCCCGCCACGGCTTGCCTGCGATTACCTGATCAGCCCCCAAGACCGCCAACGGTCGGTGGACCTCTGCTCCGTCCACGGAACGCACTGAAACGGTCACATCAGCCGGGGATGGGGCCATGACTCCTCCGAAAATTCGGACTCGTACACCACAAAGTGGTGCTCCTTTCACAAGCTGTACATCAGCCACCCGATCTGCGCTGCTCATTGCTCATTTGCGATAACAATTGCTCATTCGGTGCTCAAGTACCGAAGTCAGTGAGGTTTTCTCAACGGTGCTACTTCCAGATCCGGTTGAGAACCAGGGCCGCGCGGGCAATGTCTCCGATCCGGCTGGGGCTGAGGGTGACGTGCTGCAGGGTGCGCCACCGTTGCTTGAGCTCGGCGGCGGCGCGCTCACCTAGTGCGCGCATGCGCCTCAGCAGAGAGTTGAACGTACGGGTATCGACGTGGAGTGCTCTCTCGGACTGGCCCTTCGGGCGACGGACGGGGATATGGATGCCGATGCCCGCGCCGATGTATCCCTTGTCGGCCAGGGTTGGCATGCCGTCTGCCGCTGCCTTGTACAGGGCGGGCAGCGCGTGGATGCGCGCGGCGGTGATGTCAGGGGTGGAGCCGGGCTCGACGTCGGAGACCCACAGCGGGGTGCCGTCTGGGGCGGAGAGGAACTGCACGTTGCCGCCGAATGCCTTGTGCTTCTGGCTGAACCACAAGTCGTTGCCATTTTCCCGCGTGCCGGCGAGGCGATCCGAGGTGATCAGCGTGCCATCCAGCACGACGTGTGTCATCCCCTCACGCCGACAGCGGTCCAGGACTTCGTACAGGTCCAGGGCCTGGTCGGCGAGCACATCGATGCCTTCGTGGAGATAGCGGTAGCCGGTGGCCTGGGAGATGCCCGCGTCGCGGGCAAGGCAGTGGACGCAGCCACGTTCGCGAAACCAGCGCAGCACCAGTACTGCCTGCCGGAACGGCCCCAGGGCCCGGGAACCCCTGGGCGTTCCGAGCCGCCGGCGGTGGGCCGCGAGCAGACGGGCGAGGTACGTCACCACGTGGCGTGGCACGTCGAGCGCAGCAGCGTAGGTGATCAACGTGGAGTCCTCGGTTCAGGCATGTCGGTGGTAGGGGGAGGGGGCGTCCTCGGCGGCACCGATGATGCATACCACCGGGGGCCACGGCTGGCCTGTTCAGTCGGCAGCGGCCGGGGTACAGGGCCGGGTGCCCGCCCACAACAGAAGCGCGAGACAGCTGATCGCGGCCCCCAGCGCGCACACGGCACCCCAGCCGGCCACCGCATAGAGAGCGGTCGAGGCGATGGCTCCGAAGGCACTGCCGAGCGAGTAGAAGACCATGTAACCGCCGATCAGTCGGCTGCCCGCGTCCGGGCGAAGTGTGTAAATCAGACTCTGGTTGGTGACGTGGACCGCCTGCACGGCGAGGTCGAGGACGATCACGCCGACCACCAGTGCCCATAGTGACTGTCGGGCGAAGGTCAGTGGCAGCCACGAGGCGACGAGCAGGGCCAGGCCGATGCCGGTGGTCCGCTGGGAGAGCCCGCGATCGTTGAGGCGGCCGGCCGCGGTCGCAGCCAGGGCGCCCGCGGCTCCCGCCAGTCCGAACGCGCCGATTGCCGTGTGGGACAGAGACAGCGGAGGCGCGCTCAACGGCAGCGCGACACAGCTCCACAGAGTGCTGAAGGCGGCGAAGATGAGCAGCGCGAGCAGGGCACGGAGCCGAAGGAGGCGCTCCTGTGCGAACAGGGTGATCGTGGAGCGCAAGAGCTGCCCGTAGCGCATGGACGGTGCGGCGGTGTGGCGGGGCGGCAGGGCATGGTGCAGTGCCAGAGCGAGCGCGCAGGTGAGGGCCGCCGAGGCGAGGTAGACGGAGCGCCAGCCGGCGAGGTCGGCCAGGAGACCGGATACCGTACGGGCAAGCAGGATGCCGGTGACCACACCGCTGGTCACGAGGCCGACGACGCGTCCGCGTTGCGCCGGTGGGGCGAGCGAAGCGGCGAAGGCCACCAACGTCTGGGTCACCACCGCGAGGAGTCCCACGGCGGCCATACCCGCAAGCAGGAGCGCCGTGACGGTGGCGGTGCCAACCACCGTCAGCGCCGCCGCGAGCAGAAGCAGTTGCATCATGATCAGGCGCCTGCGGTTGACCAGGTCGCCCAGCGGCACGATGAAGAAGAGTCCCAGCCCGTAACCAAGTTGTGTGAGGGTGACGACGGCACCGAGTGTCGCCGGGCTGATCGCGAAGTCACGGCCCAGTGTCACCAGGAGGGGCTGCGCGAAGTAGACGTTGGCCACCGCGGTTCCACAGGCGACGGCGAAGAGCAGGGTGATGCCTCGGGGTAGCGCGAGGCTGGGAGTCCCCTCGTTCGCGCCCGCGATCAGCGGTGTCGTGGTCTCGTCGTTACTGGCCACTCGGCGTCCTCCCGAAGATTGGTTTCATCTTGCTACCAGATGGACGGTAACCATTCTGGTAGCATGTTGCAACCGATGTGAATGTGGAGGATGTCATGGTGAGGCGGACGCGTTTCAATGACAGTGACTGTCCCGTCGCGCGATCAGTCGACGCGATCGGCGACTGGTGGTCCTTGATGATCGTGCGGGACGCGTTTGACGGCAGCCGCCGCTTCGGAGAGTTCCAGCGCAACCTCGGCGTCGCCAAGAACATCCTCACCACGCGTCTGCGTGGCTTGGTCGCCGGCGGCATCCTCGACGTCGTCCCGGCCTCCGACGGCAGCTCCTACCACGAGTACGTTCTGACGCCGAAGGGCAAAGACCTCTTCCCCGTCATCGTGGCGCTGCGGCAGTGGGGCGAGGGACACTTCTTCGAGCCCGATGAGCCGCATTCGGAGATGATCGACCGACAGCGCGGGCGGCCCCTGCGCGTGCTAGAGGTCCGCTCCGCAGATGGGCGACGGCTCGACCCCGATGACACCACCGTCAACAAGGTCAATCAGCCCTGAACGCTGGCCGGGACAAGGCCCGAGTAGCCTTCTGACGCAATCGTGGCGCGACGGCCCCAACCAGCTGGCCCCACTTCCTACCGCCACAACGCCGACCAAGCGGCGAGTGGACCCGAACGACCTTCGCGGATCTCGGTCAACGGAACTGATCCTCCTCGATCGAACCCACGTCGACAGTTCGGGCTCTCGTGTCCCCACGCGTTTGACGAACTCCTGCCAGTCGGACGTGGACTGAGTAAGCGCACAACGGCACACCGCAGGACCCCACACAGGAAACCCCGAACCACCCATCCGGCCCTCAACCTCGCTGGATCCTGGGAACGCTCATCGGTGAGAAAACCTCAGTGCTCATCTAAATCGCGCCCCTACACCGAGGTCTAGTGAGGGGCCATGTCGACGAAACGGCTGTAGTGGCCCTGGAACGCCACGGTGACCGTGGCGGTGGGGCCGTTACGGTGCTTGGCCACGATCAGGTCGGCCTCGCCCGCCCTGGGCGACTCGCGCTCGTAGGCGTCCTCCCGGTGGAGAAGGATGACCATGTCGGCATCCTGCTCGATGCTTCCGGATTCGCGAAGGTCGCTAACCATGGGCCTTTTGTCCGTTCGCTGCTCGGGGCCACGGTTGAGCTGGGAAATCGCGATCACCGGGACCTCCAGCTCCTTGGCGAGGAGCTTGATGGCCCGGGAGATCTCGGAGACCTCGTTCTGGCGGCTCTCGGTCTTCTTCGGCGAGGACATCAGCTGCAGGTAGTCGATGATGACGAACCGCAGGTCGTTGCGCTGCTTGAGACGGCGGCACTTGGCCCTGATCTCCATCATCGACATGTTGGGCGAGTCGTCGATGAACAGCGGGGCCTCGGCCACCTCGCCCATTCGCCGGGCCAGCTTGGCCCAGTCGTCGTCGCTCATCGTGCCCGAGCGCATGGCCTGCAGCGACACCCGCGCCTCGGCCGACAGCAGACGCATCGTGATCTCATTGCGCGACATTTCCAGCGAGAACACCACGGTCGTCATGCCGTGCTTGATAGCGGCAGATCTCGCGAAATCCAGTCCCAAAGTCGACTTGCCGATGGCGGGACGGGCCGCCACCACGATCATCTGGCCGGGGTGCAGGCCGTTCGTGAGGGAGTCGAGGTCCTGGAAGCCGGTGGGGACTCCGACCATCTGGCCGCTCCGGCCGCCGATGGCCTCCAGCTCGTCGAGGGCACCCGGCATGATGTCGGCCAGGGGGATGTAGTCCTCGGAGGTGCGGCGCTCGGTGACCTTGTAGATCTCCGCCTGGGCGCGGTCGACGAGGTCGTCGACCTCCTCGTCCTGGCCGCCGTAGCCGTAGGAGACGATGCGGGTGCCGGCCTCGATCAGGCGGCGGAGGATGGCCTGCTCGCGGACGATCCTCGCGTAGTAACCGGCATTGGCCGCGGTCGGGACGACGGCGGTCAGCGTGTGGAGGTAGGCGCCGCCGCCGATCCTGGCGACCTCGCCTCGCTTCTGCAGCTCGTCGAGGATGGTGACGGCGTCGGCGGGGTCGCCCCGGCCGTAGAGATCGGTGATGATGTCGTAGATGATCTGGTGGGCCGGACGGTAGAAGTCGTCGGACCGCAGGATCTCGACCACGTCGGCGATGGCGTCCTTGGACAGCAGCATGCCGCCCAGGACCGACTGCTCGGCCTCGATGTTGTTCGGTGGGGTGCGCTCGAATCTCGGCTCGAAGACCGGCGGTTCCGCGATGCTCACCACACACCCCCTCTTTCGAACACAGTTACGTTATCTCTATTTGTAGCCGGTCGGTGTGACAGTTTCGCGGCTCCGCGCCCAGCTGGCAACGCGGCCTGTAGACAGAGGTGTGGATAAGCTGTGCACTTCTTCCCCAGAGGTGTGGGCACCCTGGGGACAGTTCTGTGGATAACTCTTGTCCACAGCTGTGCATAACCCTCTGACCAGGGAAAACGTCATCCACCGCCTGTGGAGAAAAGAAAGTTGGGGCGACACGCCGAAAGTCGCCCCAGATGGCATGCCCTGACGGGTTCATCCCGCCGAAGATCCACCCGGCGGTAAGAGGCACAATAGACAGGTGCCTCTTACCCCTCGATCCGCTCGGCCCGGCCGGTCTGATCGGCCAGGCCGATCCGGTCGATCCGGTCGCGACCACGACAGGCAGATCCTGCGGCTGGCGCTGCCCGCGTTCGGCGCCCTGGTGGCCGAACCGCTGTTCCTGCTGACCGACACCGTCGTCGTCGGCCGCCTGCCCGCCCCCGCGCTCGGCGCCCTGGGAGTGGCGAGCACGGTGCTGAGCTTCCTGGTGGGGCTCTGCGTCTTCCTGGCGTACGGCACGACCGCGGCGGTGGCCCGGCAGATCGGGGCGGGCGAGACCGGGCGGGCACTGCGGCAGGGGGTGGACGGTCTCTGGCTGGCCGCCGGGGTGGGAGTGGCGATCATCGTGGTCGTCTGGCCCCTGGCGCCCTCGCTGGTCCACCTGCTCGGCGCCGAGGGCGAACTCGCCCGGCAGGCGGTGACTTACCTGCGGATCAGCCTGCTGGGCGTCCCGGCCATGCTGCTGGTGCTCGCGGGCACGGGTGTGCTGCGCGGCATGCAGGACACCGCGACCCCGCTGCTGGTGTCGGTGGGGGCCTTCGCGCTGAACGCGGTGCTCAACGTCGTGTTCGTCCTGGGACTGGACTGGGGGATCGCGGGTTCGGCCTGGGGCACGGTGCTGGCCCAGTCGCTCGCCGCCGCCGTCTACCTCCTCCTGATCCTCGTCCGGTACCGCGCGCCGTTCCGTCCCGACCTGGCGGGCGTACGGGCGGCGGGCTCGGCCGGGATCGCTCTGATCATCCGTACGGCGTGCCTTCAGGTGGTGCTGGCCGTCGCGACCGCCGCGGCCACCCACATGGGAGAGCAGCAGATCGAGGCGCACACCGTCGCCATCAGGATCTGGACCCTGCTGGCGTTCGCCCTGGACGCGATCGCCATCGCCGGGCAGGCGATCACCGGCCGTGCCCTGGGCGCCGGCGACGTGGCGGGAGCCCGCGGAGCGACCGGGAGGATGGTGACCTGGGGGGTCGGCTCGGGCGTGCTGCTCGGCCTCCTCGTGGTGCTGGCCAGGCCGTTCGTGCCCACGGTGTTCGACGCCGGTCCCGTCGTCACCGCGGAGCTGCTCGACCTGCTCTGGGTGGTGGCCGCCCTGCAGCCCGTCGCCGGGGTGGTCTTCGTGCTGGACGGCGTGCTGATCGGTGCCGGAGACCGGCGCTACCTCGCCTGGGCGGGGGTGTGGACGACGATCGCCTACCTGCCCGCCGCGTTCCTGGTGGACCTCCAGGGCGGCGGCCTGGTCGCGCTCTGGCTGGCGCTCGGGCTGTGGATGGCGGCCCGGCTGGTCACCCTGTCGACGCGGGCGTACGGCACGGCGTGGCTGGTGGTCGGCGGCTGAGACGGCCGGGTGCCCGCCGGGGCGGCGGGTGGTTCACAGGTGACGGGCGGTGCCCGGACAGGTGATCCGGACGTGACACTGTGGTGTCCACGACGTGATCGGATAGCCCTTGTCCTGCGGAACTCCCCTGCGGCACTGTGAAACGAGTCCCACAATATAGGGTTATCAGCCCACCACGATTGGTCACATCGTGTCCGAAGGCCCTTCCCCCTCGATCGTTCGCCGCATGCCGCCGAGCCATGCCACCGACCGATGGACCGGTGCGCGCCACGGCCTTCCCACGGCCTATCGCGGGGCGGACCTCGTCGTCCTCGGCGTCGGTGTCATGATCGGCGCGGGCATCTTCGGTCTCGCCGGGCGCCAGGCGGCGAGCATGGCCGGACCCGGCGTGATCCTCTCCTTCATGATCGCTGGAATCACCAGCCTGCTCGTGGCCTTCTGCTTCGCCGAGCTGTCCTCCGCCATGCCGACCTCGGGAAGCGCCTACACCTTCGCCTACGTCATCTTCGGCGAGGTCTGGGCCTGGGTCGTGGGCTGGGCTCTGATTCTGGAACTCCTCCTGGCCGCGGCGGTGGTGGCCCGCGCCTGGTCGCATTACGCCGCCCAGATGCTCACCGACCTCGGCGTGAACCTTCCCGAGACGGTCGCGGGCATGGTTGGCCAGAGCACGGGTTTCGACCTGTTCACGCTGTTCATCCTGGCGGCCCTCACCGCCGTGGTGGCCCTGGGCGCCCGCGTCGGACTGCGCACCCTGTGGATCATCGTGGTCGCCAAGCTGCTGGCCATCGGCGCGGTCATCGTGGTCGGCGCCCTCCACTTCGACCAGCGCAACCTCGCGGCCATCCCGGTGCCGGCGGCACCCGCCGGACAGGCCGAGGACACCCTGCACTCCCCGTTGCTCGGCATCCTCTTCGGCCAGACGGGCGCGTTCGGCTGGTTCGGCATCTTCGCCGCCTCGGCGGCCATCACCTTCGCGTACATCGGCTTCGACGTCGTGGCCACCGCCGCGGAGGAGGCCGAGGACGCCCCGCGGTCGATCCCGAAGGGCATCATCCGCGGGCTGGTGCTCACCACGGTCATCTACATCGCGGTCGCGGTGGTCATGGTCGGGATGATCCCGTACGACAGGATCGACGCGGGTGCGCCGCTCGCCAGTGCCTTCCGCGACGCGGGCGAGGGCTTCATGGTGCACGTCATCAACATCGGGGCGGTGCTCGGCCTCACCACCGTCGTCCTGGTGCTGCTCGTCGGCCTGACCCGCGTGATGTTCTCCATGGCGCGCGACGGGCTGATCCCCCGCTCGCTCTCCAAGATCAACCGCAGCTACCGCAGCCCGACGAGGGTCACGCTGATCATCGGCTTCCTCGCGATCCTGCTGGCCGAGTTCGTGGACGTGCTGACGCTCGAACCGCTGGTCGTGATCGGTGCCCTGTTCGTGTTCATCGTCGTGGCCGGCGGGGTGATCAGGATGCGGCAGACGATGCCGGACCTGCCGCGGGGGTTCCGCACCCCGTTCTCTCCCGGCGTGCCGATCGCCTCGATCCTCGCCTGTCTGTGGCTCATGGTGAACCTCCAGCTCATCACCTGGCTGTACTTCATCATCTGGATGGCCTTCGGCGTGCTGGTCTACCTGGTGTACGGGAGGCGCAACAGCGTGCTCGCCGCGATGACGCGGCCCCCCGTCCCCGAGACTCCCGCCGGTCCCGCCCCGGGGCCGTACCACGGCCCTCCGCCTCCTCCGCCCGGCGGCCCCGGCATCGGCCCCGGCACCGGGTCCGCCGCCGGGCCCCGCGGCAGGCACCGGCGCTGAGGCCGTCCGCTGAGGCCTCGAAGGCCCGTCAGAGTCGCCGGGCGTCGATCACGCTCTGCACGAACTCCCTGGTGCGAGGCTCGCGAGGATCGGTGAAGATCTGCTCGGGGGTGCCACGTTCCAGGAGGACACCGCCGTCGAGGAAGCAGACGGTGTCGGCGATCTCGCGGCAGAAACCCATCTCGTGGGTGGTCAGGATCATGGTCATGCCCCCCTCCTTGAGCTCTCGGATGATCCCGAGCACCTCCTTGACCAGCGCCGGGTCCAGAGCGGAGGTGACCTCGTCCAGCAGCATCAGGCGGGGCCGGGTGGCCAGGGCCCTGATGATGGCGGCACGCTGCTGCTGGCCGCCGGAGAGCTGGTCGGGATAGGCGTCCGCCTTGTCCGCCAGGCCGAACCTGGCCAGCAGGTCGCGAGCCTGCGACTCGGCCTGTCTCCCGCCCACCTTGTGGACCTTGCGCGGGGCCAGCGTG
Source organism: Streptosporangium sp. NBC_01469 (assembly GCF_036227305.1). Classification (NCBI taxonomy): domain Bacteria; kingdom Bacillati; phylum Actinomycetota; class Actinomycetes; order Streptosporangiales; family Streptosporangiaceae; genus Streptosporangium; species Streptosporangium sp. NBC_01469. The sequence continues at coordinate 1,639,797 of NZ_CP109465.1, forward strand.
ATGTTGTCGAGCACGCTCATGTGCGGGAACAGGTTGAACGCCTGGAACACGATGCCCATGCGCTTGCGCACGTCGTCGGGGTCGGTCCCGGCGTCGGTGATCTCCTCACCGTCCAGGGTGATCGTGCCGTCGTCGGCGGTCTCCAGCAGGTTGACGCAGCGCAGCAGGGTGGACTTGCCGGAGCCGGAGGCGCCGATCAGGCAGACCACCTCGTGCGGCTCGACCTCCAGGTCGATCCCGCGCAGCACGCTGTGACCGCGGTAGTTCTTCCACAGGCCCTCGATGGACAGCAGGCTCATGCCCTCTCCTTCCGCGCCACCGTCTCACCGGGCGGTGGCACGCTACCGCCGTACGCCCCGCTTCGCCCGCTCACTGGCCCCGCCGCCTCTGCGATCGGGCCGCCAGGTAGTCGGTGAAGCGGGCCATCGGGATGGTGAGCAGGATGAACAGCAGCGCCGCCGCCAGGTAGGGGGTGTAGTTGAAGGTGCTGGCGACGTGGATCTGCGCCTGGCGCAGCGCCTCCAGGGGGCCGATCGTGGCGACGAGCGCGGTGTCCTTCTGCAGCGAGACGAAGTCGTTGAGCAGCGGCGGCACCACCCTGCGCACGGCCTGCGGCACCACCACGTAGCGCATGGTCTGGCCGTGGCTCAGCCCGAGCGACCGGGCCGCGGCCCGCTGGCTGGGGTGCACCGACTCGATGCCCGCCCGGAAGACCTCCGCCACGTACGCGCCGTACGAGAGGGTGAGCGCGATGATGCCCAGCGTCGCGAGGTCCGTCGGCGTACCCTGCAGGCCGAGCGCGGGCAGGCCGAAGCCGACGAGATAGATGACGAGGATCGTGGGCACGCCGCGGAAGACGTCGGTGTAGATCACCGCCAGGGCGCGCAGCGGGAAGAACACCGGCGCCGTGAGGTTGCGGGCCAGCGCGACGAGCAGTCCCACGACGAGGATCAGCGGCTCGGCGATCAGGAAGATCTTGATGTTGAGCAGGAACCCGCTCAGCACGTCCGGCAGCGCCTCGGTGAACTGGTCGAGGTCGAAGAACGTCTCCCGCACCCTGGGCCAGCCGGGAGAGGCCGTGAAGAGCCAGAGCAGCAGGACGATCACGAGGATCGTCGAGACCGACGCGACGGAGCCCGAACGGATCGACGACCTCCTGCGGAGCCGCTCCCGCTCGAGCTGCCGCTCGCTCTTCGCCCAGCCGTCGGGAACCCGCAGGCGCTCGTCGTCCTTCATCGAGCGCCGCCGTGGCGCGGACCGTACGCGCTCCGCGCCCGCGGCGGGACCCCGGCCCCGGTTCCGGCCCTGGACATGGGTGACGTCGGAGGGTACTCCAGAGTCACTTCAGCTCCGGTGCGCCCGCGGCGGAGCCGAGCCACTCGGTCTCGATCTTCGCCAGCTCACCGGAGGCGGTCAGCTTGTCGATGGCCTCGTCGACGCAGCCCACCAGCGGGCTGCCCTTCTCGAAGACAGCGCCGAAGACCTCGGGCTCCCCGGAGGCCGCGCCGAACTGGCCGACGATCTTGGAGTTCTCGACCTGTGCGGCGGTCACGTAGAAGGCGGTGGGCAGGTCCACCACCACGGCGTCGACCTGCTTGTTCTTCAGCGCGTTGACGGCGTCGATCTGCTCGTTGTAGACGTTGAGCTCGGACGAGGGCTGGATGACGTCCTTGACCGCCTGCAGCGAGGTGGTGCCGACCTGCACACCGATCTTGGCGTCCTTCAGGCCCGCCAGGTCGGTGGCGGAGGCGACCTTGGAGCCGTCCAGCGCGACCACGGCCTGCTTGACCGTGTAGTACCCCTTGCTGAAGTCGACGACCTTGGCCCGGTCGGGGGTCACCGAGACCTGGTTGACGTCGAAGTCGAACTGCTTGGCGCCCGGCGCGAACGCGGAGTCGAACTTCACCGTGGCCCAGGTGACGTCGCCCTTGGCGAAGCCCAGCTGCCCCGCGACGGCATAGGCGACCGCGCTCTCGAAGCCCTTGCCGTTGGACGGGTCGTCGTCGCTGAACCACGGCTCGTAGGCGGGCTTGTCGGTGCCGATGGTCAGCTTTCCGGGGGTCTTCAGCGCGGGACTGTCCTTGGCGCAGGCGCTGGGAGCCGTGGAGGCGCCGGAGGCGCTTGAGGACGCGGGGCTCGCCTGGGTCGTCGTTTCCGAGGCCGGCGCACAGGCCACCGCGGTCGCCGCGAGGGCACCGAGCGCGAACAGCGTCGAGGGACGGACCATGACAAAACCTCCAGGGCGAAGCAACGATTCCCGAATTGTATGTATTCGCAGTGACCTGGGGTAACGGGGTACCAGCATATGAACTTTCCCCGGGGGGAAAGGGGCTTTTCCCCGTCCTCCAGGACCCGCCGGAGGACCGGGAAAGAACAAGGGCCCCTCCCCGCGAACGGGGAGGGGCCCTTGTCTCACGGGGCCTGTCAGGCCGCGACGACCTCGACATCGAGGGACGCGGAGACCTCCGGGTGCAGCTTGACGCTGACCCGGTGAGAGCCGAGGCTCTTGATCGCGGAGGCGATCTCGATGCGACGGCGGTCGAGCAGGGGGCCACCGGCGGCCTTGACGGCCTCGGCGACGTCACCCGTGGTGATGGAACCGAAGAGGCGGCCGGACTCGCCGGCCTTCGTCTTCAGGACCACCTTCAGGGCCCGCAGCTGACCGGCGACTTCCTTGGCGGTGCCAAGGTCGCGAATCTCGCGAGCGTCGCGGGCCTTCTTGATCGAGGAGATCTGCTTCTCGCCGCCGCGCGTCCAGAGGATCGCGAAACCGCGGGGAAGCAGGTAGTTGCGGCCGTAGCCACTCTTGACCTCGACGATGTCGCCGGGGGTGCCGAGGCCGGTGACCTCACTGGTGAGAATGAGCTTCATCTGTCCGGACCTCCTTAGCGCGCGGTGCTCATGTACGGCAGGAGCGCCATCTCACGAGCGTTCTTGATAGCGGTCGCCACGTCACGCTGGTGCTGGGTGCAGTTACCCGTCACCCGGCGGGCACGGATCTTGCCGCGGTCGGAGATGAACTTCCGAAGCAGCGCCGTGTCCTTGTAGTCGACGTAGGAGATCTTGTCGTGGCAGAACAGGCAAACCTTCTTCTTGGGCTTGCGCAATGCCGGCTTGGCCATCGTGGTGCTCCTTTCAGAGCCCCGCCGTCAGGCGGGAATGGTCGCTGCGGATATGGACTGGGATGTCGGGCGCGGTCGCGGCCGTCCCGGAGGAGCGTCCCTAGAAAGGCGGTTCGTCGCTGAAGTCGCCGCCGCCGAAGCCGCCGCCACCCTGCTGCTGACCGCCGCCGCCGCCACCGCCGCCGTAGTTGTTGCCGCCGCCGCCGGAGAAACCGCCACCTTGCGGTGCGGCCGGCGCCGCGGAGGCCCACGGGTCGTTGGCGGGGCCGCCGCCGAAGCCGCCACCACCGCCGCCACCGCCCTGACGGGCGGTCTTGTTGACCTTGGCGGTCGCGTTTCTCAGGGAGGGGCCGACCTCGTCGACCTCAACCTCGTAGACGGTGCGCTTCTCGCCTTCCTTGGTCTCGTAAGACCTCTGGCGGAGCCGTCCCTGAACGATGACCCGCATGCCGCGCTGGAGGCTCTCGGCGGCGTTCTCCGCCGCCTGCCGCCACACGTTGCAGGTCAGGAACAGGCCTTCGCCGTCTTTCCACTCGTTGGTCGTCTTGTCGAGGAACCTCGGAGTGGACGCGATGCGAAACCGGGCCACCGCTTGCCCCGTGGGGGTGAAGCGCAGCTCCGGATCGTCGACGAGGTTGCCGACGATGGTGATCGTGGTGTCGCCTGCTGCCATGGCTAGCGCTGCCCTTCCTGCGGCCTTCGCTGGTTATCGGCTCAGAGTACGGCTGCCGTCCGACAAAATGCCGGAGATTAGTGCACGTCCGGGCGCAGGACCTTGGTGCGCAGGATTCCCTCGTTGAGGTTCATCTGCCGGTCGAGCTCCTTGACCGTGGCGGGCTCGGCGCTCAGGTCGATGACGGCGTAGATGCCCTCGGGCTTCTTCGCGATGTCGTAGGACAGCCTGCGGCGACCCCACACGTCGACCTTCTCCACGGTGCCGCCGTCGTTGCGGACGACCGTGAGGAACTGGTCGAGGGAAGGGGCGACCGTACGCTCATCGAGCGAGGGGTCAAGAATGACCATCACTTCGTAACGGCGCATGCTGACTTCCAACCTCCTCTGGACTCTTGCGGTCACGACACCGTGCCGTGACAGGAGGACGCTGACGTACTTCACCCCGGACTCCCATTTCGGCGCTCGGGGTGGAGGGTGGGCCATGACACACCCATTCGACGTAGCCGTGCCAGCCTACCAGCCCGTCAAGGGTTGGGCCGTCACCTCGCCGGGCACGTCCCCACAGAAGAGACGGGTTCGCCCTCACGAGGACACGCCCTCATGGTGAACCTCACGGGGGAAGGGGGCGGTGAGGATGCCTCATGTGTCCGGACACCACCGGAGCAGGCGTTTCCGGTTCAGACTGAACAGCGACGGGCGGCGCCACCCCCTGGAGAACGCGCTGAGCGTCTGCACGATCCTCTGCGGGCTGATCGCCTTCGCGGCCGGGCTCGTTCCCTCCGCGCACTCCGTCGCGTCGTGGCTGGGGGTGCTGGGGTTCTGCGGAGGCCTCTACTCCCAGTACGTCTCCGCGACGACGCCGGAGCGCGCGCTGAACATCGTGGGCATCGTGGCCTCGTTCGTCGGTGTGGCCTTCGGCATCCGCCACGGGGGTTTCCTCCCGTAGGGTCCCGAACCTGACGAGGGCCACACCGGCGAAGACCGGACCGTGAGGGCCGGACCGGCGCGGGGCACGCGGGCGGGGAACGGCTAGCCGGCCAGACGCAGGTCCACGCCCAGCAGGATGAGGAACCACAGGAAGACGGCGAGCAGGGCCTCCGCGATGTCCTTCAGGAGCGCGGGGGTGATGTAGTCGTACACCCAGGCGACGTAGATCCCGATCAGGATGTAGATGAGGCCGATGAGACTGATCCCTCTGCGATAGCGAGCAGCCACTTGGAACTCCTTGGGGGTTGGCCCGTGGGGGCGGGCGGTGGGGCGCGACCTGCGACTGCCCCTGCCCTCGGCGTTGAAACGGCTACTCTCGGATACATGCCGCTTATCGGAGCTCATGTCGACCAGGACGACCCGCTGGCGCATGCCAGGGCGCGCGGCGCCGAGGTCGTGCAGTTCTTCCTCGGTGACCCGAAGGGGTGGAAGGCCCCGGTCATCGGCGAGAAGACCCGGGAGATCAAGGACTCGGACGTGGAGGTCTACGTCCACGCCCCCTACGTGATCAACGTGGCGACCGCCAACAACCGGGTGCGCATCCCCAGCCGCAAGCTGCTGAGCTCGCACCTCGCGGCGGCGGCCGAGCTGGGCGCCCGGGGGCTGATCGTCCACGGCGGGCACGTGAACGCCGGGGACGACCCGCAGAAGGGCTTCGACAACTGGCGCAAGGTGTTCGAGCGCCTGGAGGAGCACGAGGTCCCCGTTCTCATCGAGAACACCGCGGGCGGCGGCAACGCGATGGCGCGCAAGCTCGAGCGCGTCGCCCGGCTGTGGGACGCGCTCGACGGCTTCGACGTGGGCTTCTGTCTCGACACCTGTCACGCCCACGCGGGCGGCGAGGACCTGGCGGACGTGGTCGAGCGGGTCATGGCGATCACCGGCAGGATCGACCTGGTCCACTGCAACGACTCGCGCGACGCCTTCGACTCCGGCGCCGACCGGCACGCGAGTCTCGGCGCGGGCCAGATCGACCCCGAGCTCATCCTGGGCGTGTGCCGGAGCGCGAACGCGCCGATCGTGGTGGAGACCCCCTTCGACGGCCAGGCCGAGGACATCGCCTTCCTCAGGACGAAGCTCTAGGACGAGGGTTCACGTTCGGGATCCAGGGCGAGGCCGCACGCGAAGTTCCGGAGGGGCCACCGGACGGGGTTCCCTGGACGAGACCCCGGATGAGGCTCCGAGGTGAGACGGACCCATCGGCGGACATTGATCCACAGCCTGTGGATAACTTCATGGGATTACTTTTTCCGAAGAGTGGGTAAGGGGGAGCCCCCCACGGCTCAGCCCACCCAGGCGCCGTCGGCGAAGATCAGCGTGTTGAGCGCCATCAACGGGCCCACCACCAGGGCGTAGACGATGATGATCCATCGTCGCCACGGCGCCGGCCCGCTGCTCGCCTTGGCGATCAGGATGAAGAGCGGCCACCACAGCAGCGCCGAGCGCGGCACCGACAGGTAGTAGGCGGAGCACAGCAGGGCGCCCACCTGGAGCCCCACGTAGACGAACTCGCTCCACCTCCGCAGACAGAGCAGGACCAGCACGAGTGCGATCCCGACAACCGCCCCCGCGATCTCCAACCGGAACGCCCAGGCGAACCGCCCCTCGCCCATGGCCGCGTTCCAGGTCGTGATCAGCGACTCCCAGGGCCACACCATGTGACGCCCCCAGCCGGCCTCCTGCGCGGTCTTCCAGGCCAGCCAGTCTCCCGTCCGGGAGTACTGGTAGGCGGAGTAGAGCGCGAGCGGCACGAACGGGAGGAGCAGCCACCCCGCCCGCCGTACGGGCTGCCTGCGCGCGACGAACTCCACGAGCAGCGCGAGGGCCAGGAACAGGCCGGTGATGCGTACGCAGGAGGCGCCCGCGGCCAGGGCCGCGGCGAGCGGCCAGCGGCCCTGACGCGCCGCGAGCCAGGCGGGGACGGCGAAGGCCAGGAAGAGCGACTCGCTGTAGCCCGCGAACAGGAACACCGCCATCGGCCAGAGCAGCAGCGCCAGCACCGCCCACCGGCCGGCCTCCGGCGATCCCTCGAACTCGGCCAGCCTGGCGAGCGCCGTCATCGCGACGGCACCGGCCACGAAGGAGATCAGCAGCCCGGCGAGCGTCCAGTCGTCGATCACGAGATGCACCGCGCGGAGCATCAGCGGCATTCCGGGGAAGAAGGCGGGCAACCCCTTGTCGGGCTCGCTGCCCGGGGCGCCGTCGTAGCCGTGCTCGGCGATGGTGATGAGAAGCCCGGCGTCCCAGTTGCGCCAGCGCTCCAGGAACGGCTTCGGTACGGCGTCCCCCTCCATCAGCGCCTGAGCACCGACGACGACCAGGATGACGATTCCCAGCCTGGAGGCCAGCCAGAGCAGCAGCCCTTCCGTCGCGGTGTCGCGCGGAGGAGCGGGAGGAGTGATCACAAGGTCGGATTGTCCCGGATCACCTCGGCGGCCCGCCAGACTCGGACGTTCGCTGAACAGCCCCACCTTGTGCCCCCTGTCATCTCGGCGGACCGCCGGACGCTTCCTGAGGCGCTAGGAGAGCGCGAGCCGGAAGCGGTCGGGTGCCCCGTCGAAGACGCCGCCCGCCTGGTCGTCGGTCCCGTCCTGGCGGACCACGTCCCTGTCCGGGACGAAGATGTCCCGGACGACGAACGCCATCATGATCAGGATGGTGATCGCGCGGGCCCACACGGCGGTGAAGTAGGTGTCGCCCGCGATGCCCAGGGCCTCGTTGCCCGGCTGGATGCCGACGAGATAGAGCCAGATCGCGAAGAAGTACCAGCACTCGGCGAGCTGCCAGAGCGCGATCGGCTTCCAGCCCGGCCTGGCCAGCACCGCGAAGGGAATCAGCCAGAGCACGTACTGCGGCGACCACACCTTGTTGGTCAGCATGAACGCCGCCAGGGTGAGGAAGCACAGCTGCATCAGGCGGGGACGGGTCTTGGCCGTCAGGGTGATCACCGCGATCGCCAGGCAGAACGCGGCGAGCGAGACGACGCCCAGCTTGTCGAGGAGCTCGGAGTCACCCAGGATCGGCCACTGCTTCTGGTTGAAGAAGTACCAGATGGAGCCCCAGTCGGCCGGCCGCTCCTGGCTGAAGACGTAGAACCTCTTCCAGCCGTCGAAGGCGAAGTACATGATCGGCACGTTGACGACGAGCCAGGCGCCCGCGACCCCGCCGATCGTCTTGAGGAACGGCACCCATCTGCCGGTGCGCAGCGTCAGCAGGAACAGCGGGCCGAGGAACATCAGCGGGTAGAACTTGGTGGCGATCGCCAGGCCCAGCAGGATGCCCGCGAGCCACTGCTTCCGCTTCGACCAGGCCAGCAGCGCGCCCAGCGCGAGGGCGTTGGCCGCCAGGTCCCAGTTGATGTACGCGGTGAGGATCAGCGCGGGGGCCAGGGCGTACCAGAGCGCGTCCCAGCGCCTGGCGGGACCGGCCAGCGTGGCCATCAGCAGCACGCCGACGACCAGGCAGAGCGCCATGAGGATGACGGTGAGGTCGTAGAACGCCGTCCCCGGGTCGCTCATGTTGGTGACGATCCGGCGGAAGAACTCCATGATCCCGCCGATGCCGACGGGGTACTCGACCGGATAGTCGAAGTAGGGGACCTTGCCCTCGTTGAGCTTCTCGTTCCACCACAGGGGATAGATGTCGGTGTAACAGAAGTTCGTGAACTGCAGGGTCCCGTGGTTCCACGCCCCGCCGACGCGGCACGGCCACTTCCAGAACCAGGCCAGGACCGCCCCCAGCCCCGCGAACAGGGCCAGGGGCACGTACGGGATGGCCCGGATGCCGAACTCGGGCAGCGAACTCCGCGGCGACAGGAGGTTCTTCATCAGGGACGTCGTCCGCTCGCCGTGGGTGTCGGCACGAGGGCCGCGGCCGGCGTGCCGGGGGCGCCGACCGCGCCCGGCGCGCCGCCCTGCCCGATCTCGCCGATCGGCGGCTCGTCGCCCGAACCGCCGTCGCCTCCGCCGCCGTCGTTGCCGACGTCGCACGAGCCGTCCCAGGGCAGGCACTCGCGGCCCTCGGGCTGGTCCGTCTCGCCGCCGCCGTCGGGGTTGTCGTTCGGCCAGCCGCCGTCGTCACCGTTCTCGTCGGGGAAGGGGTTGGTGTCATCCATCGTCGGCGTCGGGGTGGGCGTCGGGCTGGGCGTGGCCAGGTTGTTCCGTACCCCGCTGTTGGCCCTCGGCGGGAACTGCAGGACCTCGTCCTTGGCGGTCACGGCCTGCATGTAGTCGTGCCAGATCTGGGTCGGGGTGCCGCCGCCCCCGATGAAGGAGGGCATGGGCTCCTCCTTCCAGAGGATCTTGGAGTCGTCGAGCTTCCGGTTCGGCAGGCCGTACTTGTCGACCTTGAGCTTGCGCGTCCCGGCCTTGTTGTAGGGCACATCCTTGGACATGCCGACCGCGGTGACGAGCTGCGGGGTGAAGCCGACGAACCAGGCGTCCTTGTAGCCGTTGTTCGTGCCGGTCTTGCCTGCCACCGGCCGGGTGCCGATGTTGGCGGCGCCACCGGTGCCGCCCCTGACGACGGCCTGGAGCGCGACGGTCGCGTCGGCGGCGGACTCGGCGGTGATGACCTGGTTCTCGTGGATCTGCTCGTCCAGCACGGGAGTGCCGTCGACCTTGGTCACCTTGGTGACGGTGTGCCAGTTGAAGTGCTTGCCCTCGTTGGCGAAGATCCCGTAACCGGCGGCCTGCTCGACCGCGGTGACCGAGGCACTGCCGATGGTGACCTGGTACTTCTGCTCGGCGACCGCGTAGTCGACCGCGTTCTTGCCCTGGTAGCGGGGGTCGTACTTGGCCGTCTCGCCGACCCCCGCCTCCTTGGCGATCCTCGCCACCTCTTCGAGCTTCACCTCATCGCCCATCTGCACGAAGACAGTGTTGACCGAGCTGGCCATGGCCTTGACCATGTCGATCGGCCCGAACGCCGCGTTCCCCGAGTTGCTGATCGGGGTGGTGCCGGGCATCTTGATCGTCCGCATGCCGTCGACCAGGCTGTCGAGCGACTTGCCGCTCTCCAGCCAGGCCGCGAGCACGTAGGGCTTGAACGCCGACGCCGCCTGCTTGGTGGAGTCGAACGCGCGGTTGTTGTAGTCGTTGACGAAGTCGTCGCCGCTGTAGAAGGCGAGCACCCGGCCGTTCTTCGGGTCCACCGAGGCCACCCTGGCGTGGATGGTCGGCTCCAGGCCGGAGGTGCGGGCCTTCACCGCCTTGTACGCCTGCTCCATCATGCCCTTGTCGAAGGTGGTGTAGACCTTGTAGCCCTCGGTCTCCAGCTCACTCTGCTCGATGTGCCGCGCCTTGAGCTCCCGGAAGACGATGTTGAGCATGTAGCCCTTGAGACCCTTGAAGGTCTGCGCGACCTTGACCTTCTCGAACTTCAGGTCCTCGAAGGAGCTTCCCGCGTACTTGCCGTACGCGGCGGGATCGAGCTCCGCCATGTTCCTGATCGCGGCCTCGAACCGCTCCTTGGTCGCGGCGTAGTTGCCGGCCTTCTCCTGGTTGTCGAAGGTGGTCGGGTTCTGGATCCGGCCGGCCAGGTAGGCGCCCTCCGGCACGGTCAGCTCGCCGACGTTCTTGCCGAAGTACGCCTTCGCCGCGGCCTGGATGCCGTACGCGTTACGACCGAAGTAGACGAGGTTGAAGTACTCCTCGAGGATCTGGTCCTTCTCCAGCGTCTTGCTGATCTTGACCGCGACGAAGATCTCCTTGATCTTTCGCTGGATCGAGACCTCCGCACTGAGACCGTCGTAGTAGCCGCGCGCCATCTGCTGGGTGATGGTCGAGGCGCCCTGAAGCTGGGTGCCGCTGACGGTGCTCCAGAGCGAGCGGGCCATGCCCGCGATGTCGATGCCGCTGTCGGTGCGGAAGGTCTGGTTCTCCAGGGCGATCACCGCGTCCTGGACGTGCTTGGGAACCTGTGAGAGCTTCACCGGGGTGCGCTGGATGCCCAGGCGCGCGATCGGGGTCTTCTTGTCGCGGTAGTAGATGACGCTGCCCCGGTCGTCCACGCTGGCCTGCGTGGACAAGGGGATGGGCGTGTTGGCGTAGGCCACCGCGATCATGCCGAAGACGCCCGCGCTGAGAACCACGAAGCTGGCCATGACGATCTTCCAGTTGGGCAGGAAGCGCGTCCATCTCTTGACCTGGGGCTCGTCGTCGCCGTCATCGGGACCGTGTCCCCCAGGTCCCCCGGGCCCCTCGGGGCCGCCGGGTCCACCCGCGGCGGGACCGCTCGCCCCGCGCCCGCGACGCCTGCGCCCGCCCTCGCCCGGTCTCGGGCCGGCGGAACGCCCGCCGCCCGCCTGGGCGGCGAGCATCGCCTGGGTGTCCTCGAAGGCGGCCTCGGCGCGGCGGCCGGTCGGGTCGGTGTCGCGGCGGCGTATCTCGCCGCCCCGCTGTTCGGCCCCACGCTGTTCGGGGCCGCGCTGTTCGGGGCCGCGCTGTTCGGGGCCGCGTGGAGGCATGCCACCGGGGGCGCCCGCGTCGCGCCGGGGCGGTCCGCCAGGCTGCTGGGACGCGCCACCGGGATAGGGCATCCCGCCCTGAGGCATCATCGCGGTCCGGGGATCGGCTCCCGCCGCCTGCGGCGGCCGGGCCTGCGGTGCCTGCCGGGGAGAATCCCAGCTCGCGCCGGTTTGGGGGTTTTGCGAAGGGGGAACTGCACGGGGAGCGGCTCCTGGGCTTGAGCGACGGCGCCGCCCCTGGCGAGCCGACCCATCGGCGCCCTCCTGGCGCCCGTCCGACTCCGGGTCATTGCTGTGGCTGTAACTCACGCGTCCTCGTTTGGTCATCGGGGTCTACGACGGCGTGCAGGCGGGCGAGACTACCTCCTGATCACCGGAGATCTCGCCGCCTTGGCTCACTGGTAGCCGGCCTATTCGGGTGGATCTCCATTCCCGGGGACGAACGAGATCGTCAGGTGGTTCCAGCAACAACCTTGGCAGACCTCTCCCACGTTGACGTGGGATTCCCGGTATTGAAAAGCGGTCCACGCCGCGTGGGGGCCGTGTCCCACCACCGCCTGCTGTGACCACATAAGCGTCAGACTACGGCTTTTTTTCGTTTGCTCCCAACCTCTTGGGAAAGTCGCTGATTGCAGCCTTATGTTGGATGGACGTATCCTGTCGATGTATCGGTTCGATACATCGACGCGAGAGGTGGTGGTTTCCAGTGGCCGGCGGACGTGGCGGCGTGCTGGAGCTGGCCGTGCTCGGGTCGTTGCACGAGACCCCGCTACACGGCTATGAGCTGCGCAAACGGCTCAATGCCCTGCTCGGTATGTTTCGGGCGTTCTCCTACGGCTCGCTCTACCCCTGCCTCCGTCAGTTGCTCACCGACGGGCTGATCGTCGAAGACGGCGAGGCCGCCGCGGCCACCACGGCCGCCGACAGCGCCATCGTGCTCCCCGGCCGCCGTTCGAAGATCGTCTACAAACTGACCGCGGAGGGCAAGGAACGCCTGCAGGAGCTCCTCACCCAGGCCGGTCCGTCCGCCTGGGAGGACGAGAGCTTCGGCGTGCACTTCGCCTTCTTCAGGCACACCGAGGCCGAGGTGCGCCTGCGCATCCTCGAAGGCCGCCGCAGCCGGCTCGAGGAGCGTCTGGACGGCGTGCGCACGGCACTCGCCCGTACGCGCGAGCGGCTGGACAGCTACACCCTCGAGCTCCAACGTCACGGCCTGGAGTCGGTCGAACGCGAAGTGCGCTGGTTGAATGAGCTGATCGCCACCGAACGGCGAGCGTCGCCGCCGGAGGGGGAACGGCGACCCGCGCGAGATGAGACGTCCAGGGCGCCCGCGCCAGGGACGGGTACGACGGGGCGGCACGCCACCCCGGAAGAGAACTGATCACTGAGAGAACAAAGGGGAGCGAGTGCCATGGGTTCGGTGCGCGTAGCCATTGTCGGTGTAGGCAACTGTGCCACGTCGCTCATTCAGGGCGTGCACTACTACCGGGACGCCGACCCCGGTGCCCGGGTGCCGGGCCTGATGCACGTCAAGTTCGGCGACTACCACGTCGGCGACGTGGAGTTCGTCGCGGCGTTCGACGTGGACGCCAAGAAGGTCGGGCGTGACCTGTCCGAGGCGATCGTGGCCTCGGAGAACAACACGATCAAGATCTGCGACGTGCCGCCGCTCGGCATCACGGTGCAGCGTGGCCCCACCTTCGACGGCCTCGGCGAGTACTACCGGGAGATGGTCGAGGAGTCCGACGAGACGCCGGTCGACGTCGTCCAGGTCCTCAAGGACAGCAAGGTGGACGTCCTCGTCTCCTACCTGCCGGTGGGCTCGGAGGAGGCCGACCGCTTCTACGCCCAGTGCGCCCTCGACGCGAAGGTCGCGTTCGTCAACGCGCTGCCGGTGTTCATCGCCTCCGACCCCACGTGGGCCCAGAAGTTCGTCGACGCCGGGGTCCCGATCGTCGGCGACGACATCAAGTCGCAGGTCGGGGCGACCATCACGCACCGCGTGATGGCCAAGCTGTTCGAGGACCGCGGTGTCGAGCTGCTCCGCACCTACCAGCTGAACTTCGGCGGCAACATGGACTTCATGAACATGCTGGAGCGCAAGCGCCTGCAGTCCAAGAAGATCTCCAAGACCCAGTCGGTCACCTCGCAGATCCCGCACGAGATGCAGAAGGCCGACGTGCACATCGGCCCGTCGGACCACGTGCCGTGGCTCGACGACCGCAAGTGGGCGTACGTGCGCCTGGAGGGCAGGTCCTTCGGCGACACTCCCCTCAACCTGGAGTACAAGCTGGAGGTCTGGGACTCCCCCAACTCCGCCGGCATCATCATCGACGCGGTACGCGCCGCCAAGATCGCTCTTGACCGGGGCATCGCCGGGCCGATCCTGTCCGCCTCCTCGTACTTCATGAAGTCACCGCCGGAGCAGTACTCCGACGACGAGGCACGCGACTACGTGGAGAAGTTCATCCGCGGCGAGGTCGAGCGCTAACCCGTCGGCGTCGAGCGGTGAACGGCGAGAGCCCCCGGACCACACGGTCCGGGGGCTCGCCCTTCTGGCGGTCGTCGCGACATCCCGGCTCGGGGAGTACGACGGACTTCGGGATCCGCTCCCTTCAGGGGCGGAAGGAACTGACCGCGGAGCGGGAGGGATACGTCCGAAGTTGTGAGACGTGCCGGATCGTCGGGATCGGCGGGCGTACCGGCAAGCGGTGACGCAACGGCCGGGCGCGAACGAGGCCGACAAGAAGGGGGTACCGCCACTCGCAGGAAGATGAGCACGTCCACATCGCCGACCGGATGCGGAAGAAGGTATCGATGTGGCGCCGGATCGTTCAACCGAGGAACGGCTGAACGCGAGACTCGTCGAGAGCGTGACCGATGCGCAGTCGCTGCGTGGGGTGCATGTCGAGTGCGTCGAGTTCCGCGGGAGACACCCACCGTACTTCGCTCGCCTCGTCCGTCGCGTGAGCCGTGCCCGACACCGGCCGGGCGCGGAGGCAGACGTTGAACTGCTGGCGGACCTCGCCGTCACTGTAGGCGATCACGTGCTGAGGGTCGCTGTAAATACCGACGACGCTGGTGATCTCCACGGTCACGCCGGTCTCCTCGCGGACCTCGCGGGCCACGGCGTCGGCGATGGTCTCACCCAGGTCCATCACTCCGCCGGGCAGGGCCCACAGCCCGCTGTCGCGTCGGCGGTGCAAAAGAACACGCCCCAAGTCGTCGATCACTACCGCGGAACCTCCGGGCACGACGGAGTTCGGTGCGGGGGCGTTGGGATCGTTGTAGTAGTCGGTTCGGGTCATGCCCGATCGCCTACCCGGTGGTCACGGTGTCCAGCCGCCGGGTCGTGCCCCAGATCTGGCCGGAGCGCGGCGGCTCCCTTCCCAGGCGTGCGCCGCCGTGACCACGAGCGGACTGGCCGACGCACCTGGAGCCCCAATAGGCTCCTGTCATGATCCGCGCTGTGGTCTTCGACGTCGGCGAGTGCCTCGTGGACGAAAGCCGCGAGTACGGCACCTGGGCCGACTGGCTCAACGTCCCCCGCCACACCTTCAGCGCCGTCTTCGGCGCGACCATCGCCCGCGGCCTCGACTACCGCGAGACGTTCCAGGTGTTCCGGCCTGGCTTCGACCTCCACAAGGAGCGCGAGAAGCGCGCCGCCGCCGGGCAGCCGGAGACCTTCAACGAGGAGGACCTGTACGCCGACGTACGGCCGGCCCTTGCCGCCCTGCGCGGCGATGGGCTCTGGCTCGGGATCGCAGGCAATCAGACCGTCCGCGCGGGCCGGATCCTGCGCGAGCTGTTCACGCCGGATGTCGACCTCATCGGCACCTCCGACGACTGGGGGGCCTCCAAGCCGGATCCGGAGTTCTTCAAGCGGGTCGCCGAAGTCGTCCCCTTTGAGGCACACGAGATCCTGTACGTCGGCGACCGCCTGGACAACGACGTCCTCCCGGCAATTGCAGCCGGGATGCGCGCCGCGCTGATCCGGCGCGGCCCATGGGGGGTAATCCAGCAGGCCGACCCGGACGCCGATCGCGTGCCTTCGCTACGTATCGACTCCCTGGCCGAGTTGCTGGACAAGGTGCGCGCGTTCAACGCTGCAGCGCGATGAGGGTCGTACGCCACTCGTACAGCTGATCATCCAGTTGTGTGACGCAGTCGAGATCGTTCCACTGCTCCAGGGCTCGCCGCACCTCATGGATTCGCTCCATGTCCGTCGGTCAACTGACCAGCGAGGCGTCGCCGTTCGTGGACTTCACGAGGAAGCCAGCATGCAACGTAGATCCTGAGCGGAGTCCGCGAGCGTCGATGTCGGGCCCGTCCCAGCACGCTCGATGCGGTCGGTGACGCGAAGCAGCAGGTTGGCCGTACGTGCGGAACCGACCTCACTCGCCTGCCCCATCACATCTACGATGACCGGCTCGGCCTCACGCCACGCCTGCGCGTGCACAAGGGCATTGAGCAGCTGGGCGGCGTACTGGTATCGGGAACGTCCCCGGACGGATCGCCCGACGAAGGCCTCTGCGATCGGGGCGACAGCCTGCCGCCACTCGCCCAGCTCCGCGTGAGCCATGCCCTCGTGCCAGGACAGCTCGGCCTCGTCCATCCACCATGTCCAGTAGGGATCGCGCGCACTGATGCTTTCAGTGAGGGCGGACCGCGCCCGCTGAAGCGCATCGAATCCTCGCGCCTTATCGCCCATGGTGGCGAGCGCACGTCCGCGCCGCACATCGAATATCGCCGCCACGCGAGGGGGAAGGCCACCGTTGGTGAGTACATCGTCGGCGATGCGCAGCGCCTCGTGCGGGCGACGCCGATACAAGGACAGCATCGACAGGTGACCCAGCTCGAACAGCTCCATACCGCGATCTCCAGCGAGGCGGGAGAGCATCAACGCCTCCTGGATGATCTGGCGCGAGGCATCCTGACGATCGGCGTCGTACGCCATCCAGGCGGCGACCTCTCCGGCCTCTCCGGCGACGGCTTCCAGATCTCGCTCGATTCCGGCCGTGAAGTTTCCCTCGGCGAGCTTGGCACTGGCGGTTCGGAAAACCCGCAGAGAAAGAGGGAAGACCTCGTTTCCACCATGCGCGCCGTCCAGCGCGACGAGTGCCTGAATGGTTTGCCGGAGCATCGTCACGTAATCCATGTCGGCAGGTCGGCCGTTCACAGCGAACGAATTAAGGACACTCATGTCGCCCAGTGTTGAACTATTCAAAACATGCGGGGCATTGTCATCGAACAAGACCGCTTCGTCGAGGCCGAAGACCAGCGCGAGCAACTGCGGGTAGGGGGAGCGAGGCCGGGCCCTGCCGGTCTCCCAGTCCCTGAGCATCCGGGTCAGAGATTCCCTGCCCGGTATGCGGATACCGGCATGCTCACGAGCCGCCTCGGTGAGGCGTCGGGCCACCTCCTTCTGCGTCCAGCATTCGCCATGGCGTGCGGCCTTCAAGCGCGCGGCCCAGGTCGGCAAACCCATGATCACCTCGCGGACGTAGGAGGACTCCGCTTTCCTCCTCCATCCTCCTCTACCGGATAGCGAATGCGCCGCGTTCTGATGGATCCGTCGTGTCGGTGACATGGCATCCATAAAAGGCGGAGCCCGCCACGGCATTGCGCGCCGGGACGGGCCCCTTGATCAGGAAGGCACTCCTGACCCGTGAACAACCCTAATGCTCCGGTTCTCGACCGAACCACAGAGAGCGGCTGCGCCTGCTTCGCCGAGGCCCCGCCCCTGCCGATGGGCTGCGCCGACTGCGGACACGCCCCCTACGCCCACGGCTGCCCCGGCCAGGTCGCCGGCCACGAGTACGCGCAGCCGACCGGCGCGCTGATGGCCGGGCGCCTCGACGCGCGCCGCCGCCTCGGACTCGGCCGCACCCTGCCGACCTTCGAGCCCGCCCGTGAGATCCCGGCGCAGCCGATTCCGCTGGTGCCCGCGCCCCGCCAGGCCGAACCCGAAGCGACGCCGCGCACCCGACCCGCCGGACGCACCGACACCCGCCGCCCGGCAACCCCCGCCGCCCGCCCGTACCGGCCGGTAGAGACGCGGGAGAGCCGCGCGGTCCGCCTGGCGCTCGCCCGCGATCCCCTCGCCCACCGCCGGGCCCGCACCGTCGCCCGCGTACACGAACACGGCGCCCCGCCTCCGGGCACCGTCCTCTCGAACCTCTCGAACGCCCGGCCGCCGCTCTCCCTCCTCGACCACCAGACCCTCCGGCCGGGGCCCGCCGTCGCCCCCGGCCGGGGCCGCTCCCCGGACGCCCCTCCAGCACGACGGCACGAGCCCCGGCGGGAGGTCGCGGCATGAACGCGATCCCACCGCAGGATGACCCCATGAGCAGGCGCGGCGGCGTGTCTCCTTCCCAAACATGCGCCGCCGCGCCGTCGGCCGACACCGAGAGCCAGGCCGTCGCGCGGGCCAAGGAGCTGACCCTCGTACTCAGCGAGGTGTACGGCATCTCGTCCGACGTCCACACGCTGCGCTCCGGCAACGCCGTCGTGTCCCTCCATCACGGGCTCCTGGCCTACACCGACGGCGAGAGGTTCTGGTGGACCGGTCCCAGGCTCAGCGACTCCGGCGCATCCGTGCTCAGCTCCGAGCTGACGCTGTCCGCCGCCGCCGAACAACTCGCCGGGCACTACGCGATCCTGCGCGGCAGGAGCCTCACCGCCATGCCGCCGCTCGCCGACGAATTCATGACCGATCACGCAGGACCGGTCTGAGGAAGGAGGCAGTCGTGATCCCATCGCCTGGCGCACCGGCAGGCGACCGGCTCGGCGCGGCCACCTGGCGGCCCGGCGCCATCACCGCCCTGCGGCACCTGCGCACGGCTTTGCACGACCACCGGATCTACCCGGCGATCTCCTACGACGAGGGGCAGCCGCGCCTCGTCATCAGCGCCGACCTGACCGTGTGGGCCGACCGCGAGGGCGGGTTCTTCTCGTGGGGAGCCGTCCACATGGAGGAGCCCGCCGAGTCCGCTCGGGCCGACGACGTGCCGAGGGTCGCACGTCAGATCGCCCAGCGACTCGGCGAGCACTACACCGAGCCGACCACGGCCCCATGAGCGGCGCGGCGGCGCGGCGAGTGGCCTCCCGCGCCGTCGCGCTCACCCTCCCCGCAGGCGGTGGTGCGCGAGCAGGGACCGAGGCGGGGCGAGACGCGGGGGGCCGGGAGTCGTCGCCAGGCTCCCCGCATCCCCAGAGAGGAGCTCCGGATGCCAACCACCCCCGACGCCCCGGGCAGTGATCTGGACGCCCGAGGTGAATGGACCTGCCCCGGCATCAGCCCGCACCCCGTACGCGTCGCCCCGGGCCGCCGGGCGCTCGGTTGGGAGGCGTTGGCACCGGGACCGTACCGCGTGCTGGAGCACACGTGCGCCTGCCGGGCGGTCTACTTCGAGCTGATCGCCTGCGGCGGCACCTACATGATCCACAGGGTGATCCAGGGCAGGCCGACAGAGCACGCCTTCGCCGGGCGGTGGACGCACCGCGAGGCCCGCGAGATATGGCTCCGGCTGCTGACCGGGCAGGCACGGTAGCCGACATCCGGACACGCGGAAAGGCGCCGGGCCGAGGGGCTCGCCGTGGAATGGCCGACGGTGTGAGAGACCCTCACACCGCCGGGACGGGAGATCACCGCTTCGGCGGGCGGCGGGTGGGTCAGCGGGCGGCGGGCGGCAGGTCGGCGGGATCGGCGGCCCGCCAGGCGAGCGGGTCGGCGCCGAGCTCGGCCAGCTGGGGGACCTGCTCGCGGCACCATGGGGAGATCGCCAGACGGTCGCCGAGCACCCCGTCGGTGAACTCCTTCCACGGCATCCAGCGCACGTCGTCGACCTCGTCGGGGTTGGGCGTGGCCTCCGCGGTCACGAGCACCCGGTAGACCGGGCACAGCTCCCGCTCGACGGTGCCGTTGTCCATGACCGCGCGGTAGGAGAAGCGTGGCAGGAGGAGATCGACCTGGCCGGCCGCGAGGCCGAGCTCGTGGGAGAGCCTGCGGGTCACCGCCCCGGGGAGCGGCTCGCCGGGCAGGGGGTGGCCACAGCAGCTGTTGGTCCACACCCCCGGCCAGGTGATCTTGTGCAGTGCGCGGCGGGAGAGGAGGACCCGCCCCTGCTCGTCGAACACGTAACTGGAGAAGGCCAGGTGGAGGGGAGTGTCGAGACCGTGCACCGTGGCCTTGGCCGCCGTGCCGATCGCGTTTCCCTCGGTGTCGACGAGCACAACGTGTTCATCAGGTGTCACTCGACCGAGGGTACGTGATCATGTCGGTTTACCGCGCCCCCTAAGCGATACGTAGGCAAAGGTGGTAAATGCCCGTCTACCTAATCAGGGATGTTCCCGATGCCCGCCCAGGGTGGCTGCACATAGGCTGAGCGCGTGTCATTTGTATCCGATCTACGCGTGGTCCTGGAAGGTCGGGACTTCCGGAGGCTGTACGCGACCCGCCTGGTCTCGCAGTTCTCCGACGGGATCTTCCAGTTCGGCGTGGCCGGATTCGCGTTCTTCAGCCCGGAGCAGAGCACCAGCGCGGTGGAGATCGCCGCCGGGCTGGCCGTGCTGCTGCTCCCCTACTCGATCCTGGGCCCCTTCGTCGGGGTGTTCATCGACCGCTGGTCACGACGGCAGATCCTGGTCATCGCGCCGCTGGTCCGCGGGGCGCTGCTGCTCGTGGCGGCGGCGCTCGTCGCCGCGGACGCCCCCGACGCGGTCTTCTACGCCGCCGCACTCGGCGTGCTCGGGGTGAACCGGTTCTTCCTGGCCGCGCTGGGGGCCTCGCTCCCGCACGTCGTGCCGGCCGACCGGCTGATGGTGGCCAACGCGGTCACCCCCACCTCGGGCACCGTGCTCACCTTCGTGGGCATCGGCGCCGGCTACCTGCTGCGGGCGGTCTTCGGTTCCGGTCACCCGGGCACGGCGGTGCTGCTGGTCGTCTCCGGGCTCGTCTTCGGGCTCAGCGCGCTCATCGCCAGGACCATGGGCAGGCAGCTGCTCGGCCCCGCCGACGACCCCGACCGGCCGCAGGCCCGCAAGGCCGTACGCCACGTGCTGACCGGCCTGGCCGACGGCGCGCGGCACCTCGCCCGGCACCGGGCCGCCGCGGCGGCGATGGGCGCGATGGCCACCCACCGGTTCATGTACGGCATGTGCACGGCGATGCTCGTACTGCTGTCGCGCTACTACTTCGCCGAGAACGCCGAGGACGCGCTGAACGCGGTCTCCATCGTGGTCGCCACCTCGGGGGTCGGCTACTTCCTGGCCATCCTGGTCACGCCGTGGGCCACCGAGCGCTTCGGCATCGAGCGGTGGGTCCCGGCCATGCTGATCACCGCCGGAGCGCTGACGCTGGCGCTCTGCGCGCCGTTCCAGCAGTGGGGGTTCGCGGCCGCGGGCTTCGTCCTCGGCATCGCCGGGCAGAGCATCAAGATCTGCGCCGACACCGCCGTCCAGCGGGACCTCCAGGACGCCTACCTCGGCCGGGCCTTCTCCATCTACGACATGCTCTTCAACGGCAGCTACGTGCTGGCCGCGACCCTGGCCGCGGCGCTGCTCCCGCCGGACGGCAGGTCGCTGCTCGTGCTGGTGGTCATCGCCGCCGGATACGTCGTGGGCGCGGTGATCTACCGGATCGTCACGCCGACCAGAGTCGTCGAGCCGCTGCCGTCATCGCCGTCGTGACCCTCACAGTCGTCGAGCCGCTGCCCTCGTCGCCGTCGTGACCCTCACAGTCGTCGAGCCGCTGCCCTCGTCGCCGTCGTGACCCTCACAGTCGTCGAGCCGCTGCCGTCATCGCCGTCGTGACCCTCACAGTCGTCGAGCCGCTGCCGTCATCGCCGTCGTGACCCTCACAGTGATCGAGCCGCTGCCGTCATCGCCGTCGTGACCCTCTCCAGGTCGCCGTCGCCGATCGAGTAGGGCGGCATCGCGTAGATCAGCCGTCCGAACGGGCGGAGCCAGACGCCGTGCCGCATGACGAGGTCCTGGACGGCGGGGACGTCGACGGGCTCGCGAGCCTCGATCACCCCGATCGCGCCGAGGACCCGCACGTCCCTCACCCCGGGCACCCCCGAGGCCCCGGCCAGGCCCGCGAGGAGGCCGGCCTCGATCCGGCCGGCCTCCTCGCGCCACGGGCGCTCCCGCAGGAGTTCCAGGGAGGCGTTCGCGACGGCCGCGGCCAGCGGGTTGCCCATGAAGGTCGGCCCGTGCGCCAGCACGCCGACGCCCTCGGCCACCCGATCGGTGCACAGCGTCGCGGCCATCGACAGGTAGCCGCCGGTCAGGGCCTTGCCCAGGCACATGATGTCGGGCCTGATCCCGGCGTGGTCGCAGCCGAACAGCTCCCCGGTCCTGCCGAACCCGGTGGCGATCTCGTCGGCGATCAGCAGGACGCCGTGCTCGTCGGCCAGCTCGCGGAGCAGCCGCAGGTAGGCCGGGTGGTAGAAGTGCATGCCGCCCGCCCCCTGGACGACGGGTTCCACGATGATCGCGGCCAGCTCGCGGGCGTGCCGGGCGACCAGGTCCGCCAGCCGGGTCGCGTAGCCCTCGTCGTACTCGCGCGGCGGCCGGTCGGCGAACACGTGTTCGGGCAGCACGCCGGAGAACAGGTGGTGCATGCCGTTGACCGGGTCGCAGACCGACATCGCCCCGAAGGTGTCGCCGTGGTAGCCGCCCCTGACCGTGAGCAGCCGTCCCCTGCCGGTGAACTGGAACGCCATCTTGATCGCGACCTCGACGGCGACCGACCCCGAGTCGGCGAGAAACACCTTCGGCAGCCCGGTCATCGCGGCGAGCGTGGCGGCCAGCCGCACGGCGGGCTCGTGGGTGAGCCCGCCGAACATGACGTGCGCCATGTCCTCCAGCTGTTCCTTCAGCGCCCGGTTGAGCCGGGGGTGGTTGTAGCCGTGGATGGCCGCCCACCAGGACGACATGCCGTCGACCAGCTCGCGCCCGTCGGCGAGCGTCAGCCGCACCCCGTCCGCGCGGGAGACCACGTGTGGCGCCACCGGCTGGGGCGTGGCCGCGTAGGGGTGCCACACGTGCTCACGGTCGAGCAGGGCGATCTCGGCCGCCTCATCGAGGCGGCCGGGGCTGCCGGGACCGTCAAGGCCGTCCAGATCAGGAGAGCCGTTCAGAGTCCACCTCGCCGCCCACCTTCTCGTCGGCCTTGTCGGCATCGCCCGCCTTGTCGGCGCCGCCCGCCCCGTTCGCCCGCGCCCACTCGCGGAGGGCGTCCGCGGCGGCCTCCTTGCCGAGGACGCCCCGGTCGAGGCGCATCTCCAGCAGGAACCTGTAGGCGCGGCCCACGAGGGGGCCCGGCGGGACGCCGAGGAGCTCCTGGATCTCGTTGCCGTCGAGCTCGGGACGGATCTTGCCGAGCTCCTCCTCCTCGGCCAGCCGGGAGATGCGCTCCTCCAGCTGGTCGTAGGTCTGTGACAGGGCCTGGGCCTTGCGCCGGTTGCGGGTGGTGCAGTCGGCGCGGGTCAGCCTGTGCAGGCGCTCCAGCAGGTGTCCGGCGTCGCGGACGTAGCGGCGTACGGCCGAGTCGGTCCACTCGCCCGTGCCGTACCCGTGGAAGCGCAGGTGCAGCTCCACCAGGCGGGAGACGTCGGCCACCACGTCCTTGGAAAACTTCAGCTCCGCCATGCGCTTCTTAGTGAGCTGGGCGCCGACCACCTCGTGGTGGTGGAAGGAGACCCGGCCGCCGGGCTCGTGGCGGCGGGTCTTCGGCTTGCCCACGTCGTGCAGGAGCGCGGCCCAGCGCAGGATCCGGTCGGGGCCGTTCTCCTCCAGGTCGATCGCCTGCTCCAGCACGATCAGCGAGTGCTCGTAGACGTCCTTGTGCCGGTGGTGCTCGTCGATCTCCAGACGAAGCTTGGGCAGTTCGGGCAGCACGTGGTCGGCGAGCCCGGAGTCGACGAGGAGCCGCAGGCCCGCGCGGGGGTGGTCGCCGCCGATGAGCTTGTCCAGCTCGTCGCGGATGCGCTCGGCGGAGACGATGTCGATCCTGTCGGCCATCGCGCCCATCGCGGCGAGCGCCGCCGGGTCGACGGTGAAGCCGAGCTGGCTGGCGAACCTGGCGGCGCGGAGCATCCGCAGCGGGTCGTCGCCGAAGGAGCGCTCGGGGGGGCCGGGGGTGCGCAGCACCTTCGCGTGCAGGTCGTCGAGGCCGCCGTGCGGGTCGACGAACTCGCGGGACGGCAGCCGCAGCGCCATCGCGTTGACCGCGAAGTCGCGCCGGGCCAGGTCGCCCTCCAGCGTGTCGCCGTAGGCCACGTCGGGCTTGCGCGACTTGGGGTCGTACGACTCGCTGCGATAGGTGGTGATCTCCAGCAGCCACCCGCCCTTGCGGACGCCGACGGTGCCGAAGTCGATGCCGATCGTCCAGATGGAGTCGGCCCAGTCGCGGACGAGCTCCAGGACCGTCTCGGGCCTCGCGTCCGTGGTCAGGTCGAGATCGTTGCCGATCCTGCCCAGGAAGACGTCGCGTACGGAGCCGCCGACGAGGGCGATCTGGTATCCCCTGGCGGCGAAAAGCTCGCCGAGCTCGTCCGCCACGGGTGCGATCTTCCGGAACAACTCGCTCATGCCGTGGCGCTGGCTCTGGGTCAGATTTGAAAGGGACAAGCCGGGTAGGTCCTTCGGTTACGGAACATGTTCCCCTGCGGGGATACACCTGAAGCGATCACCAGGTTACGGTCGGTCAGGGAACCTCGGGGACTGTGCGTCGAGGCAAGGAGCACACACATGAAGGATGCGCTCGCGATCCACCGCTGGCTCCTCGCACACCAGGTCCATCATGAGATCGTACGCCTTCCGCGCGCGATGACATGCTCGGACGAACTCCCCGAGGTGCTGTCGGCGAGTCCCGAGATCTGCGTGGGAGTCACGGTCTTCGAGGTCACGACGCGGATCGGCCGCGAGCCCGTGGCGGTCGTCACCTCCGTCGGATCCCCGCCCCGCCCCGGCGTGATCGGCGGCATCCTGGGGGCCCGGCGGGTCAGGCCGGCCTCGGCCTTCACCGTCAACTCCGCCACCGACTACGCCTCCGGCCTGGTCTGCCCGCTGCTGCTGCCCGCCACGCTCACCGTGCTGGTGGACGAGCGGCTCACCCGCAGCGCCACACCCGTTTACGTACCCACCGGAGAGCGCCGGACGGCACTCCTGATCCGTGCCGACCATCTGCTCACACTGGTATCAGGAAAGATCGTCAACCTGACCCGGCAGGGCTCCCGCGGGGAACCGGCGACCTTTCCCCTCGCCGGTTAGGCCATAGCATTACCGGCGTGCGCCGTACTCGACCCCTGGCCGGCACGTGATCCACAAAGCCGCGCTGCTCGCCCTGCTCGCCACCACGCTGCTCGTACCCGCGGCCGTGGTCGTTCCGGGTACGGCGAACGCCCGGACGGCCTCGGTGAGCCGGGCGGGCCTCCAGGTCGTGCTGGAGGCGATCGGCCCCGACGCCCCCCGTGACCCGACCACCGAGATCAAGCTGTCCGGTTCCCTGGTCAACTCGGGCACCGAGCCCCTGAACGGGCTGCGCATCCGGATGCACTTCTCGCCCCAGCCGTTCGCCAGGCGCACCGACCTGGAGACCTACCTGGCCGGGCAGGGCCCCCAGCTCTCGTGGTGCTGCGAGAGTTTCCTCCAGGCGCCGATCGCCGCCTCGGGCAAGCTGCCGTGGGAGTTCTCCTTCACGCCGCAGGAGCGGGGGTTCTCCCGCTTCGGCGTCTACCCGGTCATGGTCGAGGTGCGCGACGCCTACGGGGAGCAGGTCGCCACCATGCGAACCATGGTGACCTACATGCCCAGGGAGACCAAGGTGGCCCGCACCCGGCTCGCCACGGTGCTGCCCATCGTCGACCAGCCGCGCCGGTCCGGCGACACCACCTTCGCCGACGAGGGCCTGCCCGCGGCCATGGCCCCCGGCAAGCGCCTGGGCGACCTGCTCAAGATCGCCCAGGACACCTCGTCCGCCAAGGGCCTCACCTGGGTGGTCGACCCCGCCCTGCTCGACGACGCGCGGGCCATGGGCAGGCCGCACACGGTCAGGGTCAAGGACCGCGCCCAGGAGCGCCCCGCGACCCCCGAGACCGCCCAGTGGCTGAGCGACTTCCGCGAGGCCGTCGCCGACCACCCGGTGGTGGCCACCCCGTACGGCGACCCCGACGTGGCGGCCCTCGCCCACAACGGCGTCGACGACGCCACCGGGACCGGGATCGCCGCCGCCGCGATCGTCGCCAGGGAGACCCTCGGCCGCGACGTGATCACCAACGTGAACTGGCCGGTGGGCGGCCTGATCGACTACGACGGGCTGGACCTGCTGGCCACCGGCGGCGTCAACACCGTGCTGCTGAACGTGCTGAACCTGCCGCCGGTGACGACGCCCCCGGTCACCACCCCCGACGCCTCGGCGACCCTGGAGAGCGTGAACGGCCCGCTCACCGCCCTGGTCGCCGACGCGGTGCTGAGCGAGACCGTCGGCGCCGACACCTCCGCCCCCGGCGCGGCGCTGACGAACCGCCAGCGGTTCATCGCGGAGACCGCGATGATCAGCTCGGAGCCCGTCACCACCGCCAGAACGGTGATCGCCGTCCCGCACCGCCGCTGGGACCCCGACCCCGAGTACGTCACCGACCTGGTCGAGACGGCCGCCACCCTGCCCTGGCTGGCACCCGTCACGCTCGACGCGGTCAAGCGCGGCAAGGGCGTCCCGGTCCCCCGGGCCGGACTGACCTACACCGACCAGGACCGGAAGCTGGAGCTCGCCAAGCAGTACCTGACGGGTGTCAAGAGAGTCGGCGCCCGCGCGGACCTGACCGCCGCGATCACCACCGCCCAGGACCTCGACGTCTTCGACCTGGCGCTGCTGCGCCTGACCTCCTCGGCGTGGCGGGGCAGAACCGGCGGCGCGGCACCGTACGTCCAGCAGGTCGCCGAGGCGATCGACGGCCGGATCGCCAAGGTCAACATCACCGGCAGCGAGCAGTCGCGGCTGCGCACCCTGGCCGGCAGCAACGGCGACGTGCCGATCAGCGTGCGCAACGAGCTGAGCGGCGAGGCGAGCCGGATCGCGGTCCGGCTCAAGGTGACCTCCGACCAGCCCGATCTGCTCAAGATCGAGCCGTACGAGGACAAGCTGGAGATCCTCGGCGGCCAGAACCAGACCATCCGGATCCCGATGACCTCCACGGCCAGCGGCCAGACGACCGTGACGGTCCAGCTCACCACCGACGACGAACGCAACTACGGCAAGCCGGTCGAGCTGACCGTGCGGACCACCGGCTACACCGGGGTCGCCCTGGTGATCGTGGGGGCCGCCCTCGTGGTGATGCTGGCCGCCGTCGTCCTGCGCGTCCTGCGCCGCAGGGGAGGCCGCCGCCCCGCGGCCGCCCCGCCGCCGAAGCGCGAGCGCGAACCCGCCGGCACCGAGTCCTGAGCGCCTGGCGCTCCCAGCACCTAGCGAAGGAAAGCGCATGAGCAGGGTCCTGCGCGCGAGCGCGATCATGGCTGCGGGAACGATGGTCTCCCGCGTCACCGGCTTCGTCCGGACGGCGGTGCTCGCGGCGGCCATCGGAACCTTCGCGCTGGGCGACGCCTACAACGTGGCGTACACGATCCCGTTCATCCTGTTCGACTCCCTCCTCGGCGGGATCCTGAGCAGCGTCGTGGTGCCGATGATCATCCGGCGGCAGCGGAGCGACCCCGACGGGGGCCGAGCCTACGAGCAGCGGCTGATGACGCTCGGGGTGCTCGCGCTGACGGTGATCGCGGTGGTCTCGGTCCTGCTGGCCAAGCCGCTGATCGGTCTGTACAGCACCGACTGGGGCCCTCGGCAGACCGAGGTGGCGGTCAGGCTGGCCCAGTACATCCTGCCGATGATCGCCTTCTTCGGGATCGGCGCGATCGCCGGGGCGATCCTCAACACCCGGGACAGGTTCGCCGCCCCGATGTGGGCGCCCGTGCTCAACAACATCGTGATGATCGCCGTCGCCGTCGTCTACTACCTGAAGCTGGGCGGCGCGGGCACGGACGTCGACACGATCACCGACGCCGATCTGGCCCTGCTCGGGCTCGGCACCACCGCCGGCATCGTGGCGCAGTGCGTGGTGCTGGTCATCGCGCTCCACCGGGTCGGCTTCCGCTTCCGGCCCCGGTTCGACCTGCGCAACGCCGGGCTCGGCGAGATGGGCCGCACCGCGGTCTGGACCTTCGCCTACGTCGGGATCGGCCAGATCACCTTTCTGATCACCACCAGGCTCGCGACCGGCGCGGGCCAGCGGGCACCCGGCGCGGGTAACGCCGCCTATGCCTACGCCTACCAGCTCTTCCAGCTCCCGTACGGGATCATCGCGGTCTCGGTGATCACCGCGATGCTGCCCAGGATGAGCCGGGGGGTGGCCGACGGGCAACTCGACACGGTCCGTGAGGAGTTCTCCTCGGGGGTGCGGCTGGTGTCGGTGCTGCTGGTGCCCGCCGGGCTGCTGCTGATGGTGCTCGGCCCCGCGGTGACCGTGCTGGTCTTCTCGTGGGGCAACATGACCGTCGACTCGGCGGTCTACATCGGCAACGTGCTCCAGGTCTTCGGGCTGGCGCTGGTGCCGTTCTCGATCTTCCAGCTGCTGCTGCGGGTCTTCTACTCCTTCGGCGACACCCGCACCCCGGTGTTCCTCGCCCTCGGCAACCTGGCGGTGAACGCCACGCTCAGCCTCGTGGCCTACTACACCCTGCCCGCCCGGTACATCGTGATGGGCCTGGCCTCCGCGTTCACCGTCGCCTACGTGGTCGGCGCCGCGGCCGCCTGGATCCTGGCCGCGCGCCGCGTGGGGGGCCTGGCGGGGCGCAGGGTGGCCGCAGGGCTGTCCCGGATGTACCTGGCCGCGCTCCCGGCGGCGGCGCTCGCGCTCGGCGTGCTGTGGCTCACCCAGGAGCTCACCGGGCTGGACGCGCTGAGCGCCGCCATCATGCTGGCGGCGGGCGGCGGACTCGGTATGGTTCTTTACTTGGCGATCGCCCACCGGATGCGCATCCCCGAGGTGAGTTCGATCGTTGGAATGGTGGCAGGACGGGTAGGCCGGTAACCCAAAGACTTGTCTCAAACGTCTGACAAGACGAACACGGGCGGAACCGGCGCGGGACTACCATGGTGCGACGCGTGTGGTGACATGCGGCTAATGGAAGCAGGAGGGCGTGGGCGGATCCACCCAGCATCATGTGATGTGTCTTGATGTGCTGACCGGGCATGGTGCTGTCGTGTTCTCAGGTACGGGGTCCTCGTGAGTTCCCCCGCCGTCGAGCCCGGCACCAAGCTGGCCGAGCGCTTCCGGCTCGAAGACCGTGTCCACGAGTCGGGCGGGGCCACCCTGTGGAAGGCCATCGACGAGGTGCTCGCCAGACCCGTCGCCGTCCACACCTTCGACCCCGACTTCCCCCGCCTGAACGAGGTCGTCACGGCGGCCAGGGTGGCCAGCCGGCTGACCGACCCCCGCCTCACCCAGGTCTTTGACGCGACCGAGGACGACGGCCACTCCTACGTCGTCAGCGAGTGGGTGAGCGGCGAATCCTTCAGCGACATGATCGCGGGCGGCCCGCTCGACCCCGAGCGGGCCGCCGCGATGGTCGCCGAGGCCGCGGAGGCGCTGGCCCACGCGCACGAGGCGAACCTCGCCCACCTCTGCCTCACCCCCGAGCACCTGGTGTGGACGGCGGGCAGCACGGTCAAACTGCTCGGCCTGGGAGTCGACGCCGTCCTGGACGACGTGACGAGCGACGACCCCGCCCGCGAGGACGCCGAGGGCCTCGGCCGCCTGCTGTACGCCGGGCTGACCGGCCACTGGCCGGGGGACGAGCAGGACAGCGGCGGCCTGCCCGTCGCGCCCATGGGCGACGGGCACTTCTGCACGCCACGCCAGGTCATCGCGGGCGTTCCCGGCTACCTGGACGCCATCGTCTGCCGGGCGATGCTGCCGGAGACCCGGCGCGGGCTCGACCCGCTGACCACGCCCGCCGAGGTCGCCGAGGCCCTGGCCTCGGTGTCGCGGCCCAGTCCCCTGCCGATGCCGACGCCGATGCCCATGACGGCGCTGCCGGTGGCGGCCTCGCGCTCCGAGGGCATCGACACCGCGGCGCCCCAGCGCCACACGCCCCCTCCCCAGCAGACCCAGCACCAGCACCGCCCGATGCCCCAGCAGGCGGGCGGCATGGTCAACAAGGTCGCCATGACCGTCGTCGTGCTGCTGGTGATGGTGGCCGTCGGCCTGGGCGCCTGGACCCTCGGCCGCAGCATCGGCAATGCCGGCACCCCGACGGCCGGCGAGGAGAGCACCACGCCCACGCCGACCGTGGAAGCCGCCCCCCGGGAGGTGAAGCCCTCCTCGGTGACCGGCTTCGACCCGCTGAGCACCGACAGGGAGGAGCGCGGCGAGCTGGCCGGCTACGCCGTCGACGGCAAGGAGTCCACCGACTGGCACTCCGAGTCGTACGACTCCGCCGACTTCGGGCGGCTCAAGACGGGTGTGGGCCTGCTGCTGGACATGGGCAAGAGCATCCCGGTCAAACAGGTCTCGATCGAGTTCGGCGGCACCTCGGGCGGCACCGCGGAGCTCAGGGTCGGCGACTCGGCGGAGCTCGAAGCCCTGGACGTGGTCGAGAAGTTCAGCGGGCTCTCGGGCAAGAAGACGTTCACCGCGGAAACCCCGAAAAAGGGTCGCTACGTGCTCGTCTGGTTCACCAAGATGCCCACCTACCAGGGAAAGTACCGCGGGCAGGTGCTGGACATGAAGGTCCTCGCGACCAAGTGACACCGGTGCGATTTGATCTGTTTTACATGGCTTCTTGCAGATCATCGGAGAATCCGTGGCACCATCTATCCCGTAGAGGTGTTCTCCCCGGATCGGTATAGCAGGACTCTCCTTGTGAATTCCCCACCCGAGACCCCGCCAGCGGCGGACGAGCAGACGGCGAAGGCCCCCGTGTCCGACGCCGACCTGCTCACCCGGCACATCGCCGGGGATCCGCACGCCTTCAGTGAAATAGTCAAGCGACATCGAGACCGCATGTGGGCGGTCGCCCTGCGCACGCTGGGCGATCCCGACGAGGCGGCCGACGCCGTTCAGGACGCCTTCGTCTCGGCCTACCGCAAGGCCGGGAGTTTCCGCGGCGAGGCGGCCGTGACCACGT
Source organism: Streptosporangium sp. NBC_01469 (assembly GCF_036227305.1). Classification (NCBI taxonomy): domain Bacteria; kingdom Bacillati; phylum Actinomycetota; class Actinomycetes; order Streptosporangiales; family Streptosporangiaceae; genus Streptosporangium; species Streptosporangium sp. NBC_01469. Next base: position 1,670,235 of record NZ_CP109465.1, read on the forward strand.
GGCTGCACCGCATCGTGGTCAACGCATGCCTCGACCGCATGCGCAGGAAATCTGTGCGCCCGGTGGCCGACGACGAGCTCGTCGAGGCCGCGGAGCGCGAAACCCCGGTGCTCGACCAGACGGCCGAGCGCGAGGTGTCCATGGAGGTTTCGGCGGCCCTGAAGCTGCTGCCCTCCGACCAGCGCGCCGCGCTGGTGCTCGTGGACATGATGGGCTACTCGGTCGAGGACGCGGCCCAGGTGCTGGAGGTACCGAGCGGCACGGTGAAGAGCCGATGCGCGCGCGGACGGGCGAAACTCGCCCCGATTCTTTCCCATTTACGGAACCGATCAGACCTGTCTCGCGTCTCATCCGCGAAGGGAGCAGAACTTCGTGACGGGTGATACGCACTACGACCTGGAGATCTTGGCCGAACTGGCCGAGGGGCTCCTCGACGCCGCCACGGCCATGCGGGTACGCGAGCATCTCGCGATCTGCGATCCCTGTGGCGAGAGCCTCGCCGACCTCGCAGCGGTCCGTGAGGTCCTGGCGGCGACCCCCACACCGGCGATGCCGATGGGAGTCGCGCTGAGGATCGACCGCGCGCTGGCCGCCGAGGCCGAGAGCTTCCGTGGAGGTGGAGTGGGCCTGGTGGAAGCACCGGCCTGGGACGACATAATGCGCGACGCGCCGTGGGAGACGTCCTCTCCCGCAGAACCGGCGCCATGGGAGACGACCCCCCAGAGGGCCCCGCTCCCCGAACAGGAGCCCGAGCTTGAGCCCGCCGTGCGGCTGGGGGTCGTCGGCGACGACGGCACCGTGGTCCCGGTGGTCCCGGCCAGGCGGCGCGGCGCGAACCGGCGGCGCCGGTGGGCGATGCCCGCCGCGGCGGCGGGCGTGGCGGCGGCGGTGATCGGCGCGACCGTGCTGGCGACCGGGACGCTGTCGGCGTCCGGGCCCGACCGCCTGCCCACGATCGCGCAGCCCGCGCCGGCGGACACGATCCAGTACACGCTGACCGACAGCAACTGGAACTACACCGACGCCGAGCTCCGCGGCTCGCTGCTCGGCTACATCGGCCCTGGGACCATCGTCGGAACGACCGACAACTCCAGGATCGACAAGTGTGTCCGGCAGGTCTCGGCGCAGGTCGGCAAGTCGCCCTTCGCCGTGGACCAGGGGTTCTACAACGGGCAGGAGGCCAACATCCTGCTCTTCTGGCAGAACCAGGCCAAGAACACGGTGCGCGTCCACGTCGTGGGCCCGCAGTGTGACGACGTGCGCAAGCCAGACTTCGCAAGCTGGGAGTGACCGGGACGAAGTGGCCCCGGATGACCTCGACAGGCCATCCGGGGCGACCGGTGGTGAGACACCCGGGGTGATCGGTGGCGGGTAATCCGCTCCCAAAGCCCTCGTCCTTTTTCGTGGGTGCCCGGCATGGATTCGTCCGTGCCGGGCTTTCCCGTTCCACCGGTGGATCCGTCACCGCGCCGGGCGGGAATCACCGGCGCCTAGGATCTGTTGACGCCGGTGGCATCGACAGAGGGAGAGGCGCGAGCGCAGATGGACGTCCGGAATGTGATCATCATCGGATCGGGTCCCGCCGGTTACACATCGGCGGTGTACTCCGCGCGTGCCGACCTCAACCCGCTGGTCTTCGAGGGGTCGGTCACCGCGGGTGGCGCTCTGATGAACACCACCGAGGTGGAGAACTTCCCCGGTTTCCCCGACGGGATCATGGGCCCGGACCTGATGGACGGGCTGCGTAAGCAGGCCGAGCGGTTCGGCGCCGAGCTGGTCGCCGACGACGTGCTCGAGGTCGACCTGGCCGCCACCCCCAAGGTCGTCAAGACCGCCACCGACACCTACTACGCCAGGTCCGTCATCCTGGCCACCGGGTCGGGCTACCGCGAGCTGGGCGTGCCGAACGAGAAGCGGCTGTCGGGACACGGCGTGTCCTGGTGTGCCACCTGTGACGGGTTCTTCTTCCGCGGCCAGGACATCGTGGTCGTCGGCGGCGGCGACACCGCGATGGAGGAGGCGACCTTCCTGACCCGGTTCGCGGCGTCGGTGACGGTCGTGCACCGTCGGGACGAGCTGCGCGCCAGCAAGATCATGCGGGATCGGGCGTTCGCCAACGAGAAGATCCGCTTCCTGTGGGACAGCGAGGTCGTCGACGTGCTGGGCGAGAGCAAGGTGAGCGGGGTGCGGGTACGCAACCTCAAGACCGGCGCGGAGAGCGAGCTGGCGGCCACCGGCCTGTTCATCGCGATCGGGCACGACCCCCGCACCGAGCTGGTCAAGGGCCAGGTGGAGCTGGACGACGAGGGTTACATCAAGGTGGACGCGCCCTCGACCCGCACCAACCTGGACGGCGTCTTCGCCGCGGGCGACGTCGTCGACCACACCTACCGTCAGGCGATCACCGCCGCGGGCACCGGCTGCGCCGCCTCGCTCGACTCCGAGCGCTGGCTGGCCGAGCACGAGAGCGCGTGACGACCGGCGGGTGACGGCGAGCGGGATCGCCGCCCGACAGGGCGGGCCTCAAGGGCCCAAGCGCCTCAAGCGCCGTCACACGCCGTCACACGCCGCCGGACACAGCTGGACACGGCGTCGGCACGCCGTCGGACGACAGCGCGTCAGACGCGCACCGGACGCGCACCCGGTGAGCGCCGGGTGCGCACCCATCGGCACCGTCATCGGGTAACAGTCCTCAGGCAAGTCTTCAGGCAAGAGGGAGAGCAGGAACCTTGGGCACCATCAAGCACGTGACCGACGCCAGCTTCGAGGCCGACGTCCTCAAGAGCGACAAGCCCGTCATCGTCGACTTCTGGGCCGAGTGGTGCGGCCCGTGCCGCCAGGTCGCGCCCATCCTGGAGGAGATCGCCGGCGAGAACGCCGAGAAGCTCACCGTCGTCAAGCTCAACGTCGACGAGAATCCGGCAACGGCGACAAACTACGGCGTACTCCAGATTCCTACTTTGAACGTCTATAAGAACGGAGAGGTTGTGAAGCAGATCATCGGCGCCAAGCCGAAGGCCATGCTGCTTCGCGAGCTTGAGGGCATCATTTAGGCCCCCTGCGGTCGGCCGCCCCCCACGGCGTCCGCCCGTATCACCCGCTTCCGAGCGGCACACCCACCCACTGAAGGCCCCCCGTCTCACCGCGGGGGGCTTTCACATGCGCGGGGCTTCCCCGCCGTGCGCCGGGCGGGCTCACCGGGTCCCCGGAAGCGGGCTCACGGCCCCCGGAGGACGCGTTCGGCTCCGGGGAGGGCCCGTTCGACCCCAGAGCGTGGCGTACGGGCTCCAGAGGGTCTCAGACGGGCCGCAGTGCCCTCTCGGGACTCATCGACCCGAGGAGCCTCTCCAGTGCCACCTCGACGTCCTCACGCCACGAGACGGCGTTCTTGAGCTCCAGGCGGAGGCGGGGGAAGCGCAGGTGCGGACGTACCGTCTTGAAACCCACGGAGAGCAGGTAGTCGGCGGGCATCAGGCACGCGCCCGGCTGCTCCCACTTCAGGTCGCCGAACGCCTCGATCGCCCGCACCCCGCGCCGGGTCAGGTCCTTTGCCACGCCCTGGACCAGCATCCGGCCCAGGCCGCCCCCGGAGAACTCCGGGATGATGTGCGCGGTCATCAGCAGCACCGCGTCCGCGCTGACCGGGGAGGTCGGGAAGGCCACCGAGCGCGGCACGTAGTGGGGCGGCGCGTAGAGCACGAATCCGGCCGCCACCCCGTCCACATAGACGATCTTGCCGCAGCTTCCCCACTCCAGCAGGGTCGAGGAGATCCAGGCCTCCTTCTCAAGTCCCGGATCACCGGCCTTCACGGCCCGGTCCGCGTTGACGGGATCGAGCTCCCAGAAGACGCACCGGCGGCAGCGGCGCGGCAGGTCGTCGAGATTGTCGAGGGTGACGTTTGCCAGCCGACGCGACACCTGTTGGCCCCAATCCTGGCGAGACGAGTGCAAGCCATGGCGAAAAACGCGCGAAAACGGCGTCTCCAGCTGGCATCGTAGCCCAGTGCGGGTCTTGGTTTCAGGAGGTCCCGTCCCCACACGCAGACGACTACAGCCCCTGACGTACCCTGGTTTCTCTGGTATGAGCGCTTTTGTGCTCCACACAACCTAGGAGGTGGACCGTGCCCCAGGACAACGATCACGGTCAGACCATCGCCCCGACCCAAGGGTCGCGCATCGACGCCTACGTCGACCGTTACGCGGCACGGGCAACCGGGATGGTCGCCTCCGAGGTGCGAGCTCTCTTCTCCGTCGCGTCGAGGCCCGAGGTGGTCTCGCTCGCCGGCGGCATGCCGTACGTCACCGCCCTCCCCCTGGACGTGGTGGGAGAGCTGGTCGCCGACCTGATCGCCAAACGCGGCCCCGTCGCGCTCCAGTACGGCTCGGGACAGGGCGACCCGCACCTGCGCGAGCAGATCTGCGACGTCATGCGGATGGAGGGGATCGAGGCCAACTCGGACGATGTCGTCGTGACCGTCGGCTCCCAGCAGGCCCTCGACCTGATCACCCGGATCTTCATCGACCCGGGTGACGTCGTGCTCGCCGAGGGACCCTCCTACGTCGGAGCCCTGGGCACCTTCTCCGCCTACCAGGCCAAGGTCATCCATATCGCGATGGACAGCGAGGGCATCGTCCCCGAGTCGCTGGCCCAGACCATCTACGCCCTGAAGAGCGCGGGCAACCGGATCAAGTTCCTCTACACGATCCCCACCTTCCAGAACCCCGCGGGCGTGACGCTCAGCGTCGCGCGCAGGCAGCAGGTTTTGGAGATCTGCCAGCGGGCCGACGTGCTGATCGTCGAGGACAACCCGTACGGCATGCTCGGCTTCGACGGCGAGCCCATGCGGACGCTGCGCGCCGACAACGCCGACGGCGTCGTCTACCTCGGCTCGTTCTCCAAGACCCTGGCCCCCGGTTTCCGGGTCGGCTGGGCCCTCGCCCCGCACGCCATCCGCGAGAAACTGGTGCTGGCGATGGAGTCCGCGGTCCTGTCGCACTCCTCCTTCACCCAGCTGGCCGTCGGCCAGTATCTCGCCACCCAGCCCTGGCGCGAGCAGATCAAGTCGTTCAGGGAGCTCTACCGCGAGCGCCGCGACACCATGCTCTCCTCGCTGGAGGCCCTGATGCCCGACGGCGTCACCTGGACCCGCCCCGGTGGCGGGTTCTTTGTTTGGGCCACCCTCCCCGAGGGGCTCGACTCCAAGGCGCTCCTGCCCCGCGCGGTCGCGGAGCGGGTGGCCTTCGTACCGGGCACCGGTTTCTTCGCCGACGGCGGCGGCGCGCGGCACATGCGGCTCTCCTACTGCTATCCCGAGCCCGACCGCATCCGCGAGGGCGTCCGCCGCCTGGCCGGGGTGATCGGGCAGGAGCTCCGTGTCCGCGACACCTTCGGGACCGGCTCGCCCGCCGAACGCGCCGGTATCGACACCCCGGGCCCCGACCTCGCGTAACCCCGCCACGTCCCGCCCCCCGGCAGGTGTCCCGTGCCACGGGGCACCTCCGGCATGAGCTCCTCCCTCCGGTGCCGTACGGTGACTTCCTGCGCCGGTGCGCGGTGATCGATCCTGATCCGTCGGGACAACCGGGCCGCGCGTGACGAGAGCGACAGGACAGGCTCGGAGCGGGCCTTGACGAGAGGTATGTCGGATGAGTGACCTGGGCCATGTGCTCGTCCTGGCGGGCGGGCTCTCCTACGAGCGGGAGGTCTCGCTGCGTTCGGGCCGGCGGGTGAGCGAGGTGCTGCGGGCGGCGGGGGTCTCCGTGGAGACCCGGGACACCGACGCGACACTGGTTCCCTCCGTGCTCGCGGACCCGCCGGACGCGGTCTTCGTCACCCTTCACGGCGGAGCGGGCGAGGACGGCGCCATCCGCTCGGTCCTCGAACTCCTCTCCGTCCCGTACGTCGGCGCCGGCCCCGACGCCTGCCGGGTCGCCTACGACAAGCCCACCGCCAAGACCGTCGTCCGCTCCGTCGGGCTGCGCACCCCCGAGTCGGTGACGCTGCCCAAGGAGACCTTCCACGACCTCGGCGCCTCCGCGGTGCTGGCCCGCATCGTGGACCGCCTCGGCCTTCCCCTGTTCGTCAAGCCGTCCCGCGGCGGCTCGGCGCTCGGCGCGTCGATCGTCCGCAGCGCCGAGGAGTTCCCCGCCGCCATGGTCGGCTGCTTCGCCTACGGTGACACCGCGCTGATCGAGCGCTGTGTCGAAGGGGTCGAGGTCGCCGTCTCCGTGGTCGACCTCGGGAGCGGGCCGGTGGCACTGCCCCCCGTGGAGATCGTCGCCAACGAGGGCGTGTACGACTACGCGGCCCGCTACACCGCCGGGCACACCGAGTTCTTCGCCCCGGCACGCCTCTCGCCCGAGGCGTCGGCGGCCTGCGCCGAGATGGCCGTGACCGCGCACACGGCCCTCGGCCTCAGGGACATCTCCCGTACCGACCTGATCGTCGACGCGGACGGCCTGCCCCACTTCCTCGAAGTGAACGTCGCCCCGGGGATGACCGAGACGTCCCTCCTCCCCATGGCCGCGGAGGCCGCCGGGGACGACCTCGGCACCCTCTGCCGGGTCCTCCTGGAACAGGCCGCCATCCGCGGGGCCTGACCCCCGCCCGGCTCTCCCGCGAGGGCCGCACCGGTGGACGGGAGCGGCCTTCCCGTACGGGAACCGGGTCGGCGAGGTGATCCCCGTGGACGGATCGGGCCCGTATCGAATCGCCGAACGGGCCGGACAGGGGTCGGCTTTCCCGGTATGGGGACCGAGCCGACGAGCGAGGCGATCCACGGTGGACGGATCGGGCCCATGCCGAGTCGAGTCGCCGAACGGGCCCGATCAAGGCCGGCCTTCCCGTACGGGAACCGAGCCGGCGAACGAGGACGATTCCGGTGGACGGACCGGGTCGACGGGCGGGCGAGTGACAGGCCGGATCGAATCGGCGGGTGGACGGGCCGGGCCTACGGGCGGGCGGGCCAGGTCGGCGGGCGGACGGCCGGATCGAATCGTGGGGCGGGTGGGTGGGCCGGGTCGGTGAACAGGTCGGGCTTCCCCTTACGCTGGCCGTGTGCTGACCTCCACCCCATTCCCCAAGAGCTTCGCCAGCGACAACCACGCGGGCGTGCACCCTGCGGTTCTCACCGCCATCCTCGAAGCGAACGCCGGAGACGCCCTCGCCTACGGCGGGGATGCCTGGACCACCGCGATGGAGGACACCTTCCGCGCCGAGTTCGGCGCCCGCGCGACCGCCTACCCGATGTTCAACGGCACCGGCGCCAACGTCGTGGGCCTCGGGCTCGTACTCCGGGCGTACGACGCGGTGCTCTGCCCGGCCACCGCCCACATCAACACCAACGAGTGCGGTGCCGCCGAACGCGTGCTGGGCGCCAAGCTGGTCACCCTCCCCACGGGGGACGGCAAGATCTCCGTGGACGACATCCGTGGCCAGCTGTCCGTGCTGGGGGATGAGCACCACTCCCAGCCCAGGGTCGTCTCCATCTCCCAGGTGACCGAGTGCGGCACCTGTTACACCGCCGACGAGATCGCCGAGCTCGCGGAGTTCGCGCACGCGCACAACCTCTTCCTGCACATGGACGGCGCCCGGCTGGCCAACGCGGCGGCCGAGCTCGGCTGCTCGCTCCGCTCCCTCACCACGGACGCGGGCGTGGACCTGCTCAGCTTCGGGGGTACCAAGAACGGCGCCATGGGTGCCGAGGCGCTCGTGGTTCTCCGCCCGGAGCTGGACGCCCCGGCGTCGTTCCTACGCAAGCAGGGGATGCAGCTCGCCTCCAAGATGCGCTTCGTCTCCGCCCAGCTGACCGCCCTCCTCACCGAGGAGCTCTGGCGCGAGAACGCCGCCCACGCCAACGCCATGGCCCACCGCCTGGCCGAAGGGATCGCCGATCTTCCGGGCGTCTCCCTGCGCTATCCCGTGCAGTCCAACGCCGTCTTCCCCGCCCTCCCAGAGAAGGCCATCGCGGAACTGCAGCAGCGCTATCTCTTCCATGTCTGGGACGCGGCCGAGAACGTGGTCCGCTGGGTGACCGCCTTCGACACCACTCCCGAGCATGTCGACACTTTCGTCGCCGACATCCGTCTCGCCGTCCAGGAGGACGTCGGCTCCTGAGTGACATCTGTTTCACGTGAAACGGCCTTCCCTCGGGAACGGTGACTGTTTCACGTGAAACACCGGCCGCCATCTCCGGGCCGCCCCTCTCCCGCGCACAAGATCCCAGGCGTTCCGCGGGCGATCTCGCCGCTCCCGCTGCGCCCGTCCTCCTCGTCGAGAGTTCACGCCTCGCGAGGGCCGACCGCATGTCCTGCCGCCCGATGTTTCACGTGAAACGATGCCGCCAGTGCTTCCCGGCGCTCGCGGATTGACCGTTACAGGGCGGCCGCCCGCTCGGCGGCGCGGATCTCAACCTCCACCGGCGGGATGTTCTGAGCGACGTAGTACTCCGAGTTCGCGTACTCGGTGACCCGCACGATCAGACCGTTTTCGAGATCGAAGCGAATCATGTAGGTGTTCCGGTAGGGCGACCGGGAGTGCGCTACGACGCCATCGCCCTTGCCTTCCAGGAAGGCCCGGCTGCCGTCCGCCGAGACCGTCCAGTCAGGCGCCGGCCAGCGCATCGACGAGAACTTGTTGAAGAGCGAGTCGATGTAGGCGAGCACCTCGTCCTTGCCCTCGAACACCGCCTGCGGGTGTTCCACGGGACCGTAGGAGATCGGGAAGATATGCCGGACGGTATCGGCCAGTGTCGCCGCGACGCCGTCACGGTTTTTGCTCTCCACTGCTCGAACGTATGTCTGGGCGATCACCAGGGCATTGGGGGTGGTCATGGGCTGTCTCCTTCTGTTGTGCCGAGAAAGCCGTGTGTCGGTGCCCGCGCTGTCATTCCGAGGAACCGCTCGAACGTGCCGAGGCTCCAGCGCTCATGGACTGCACGCACGTGGACGGGCGAAGTCGGCACCGGGTGCTTTCGTCAACCATTCAGCCCGAAGACCCCTCTCTCTGGCACGCACAAGGAGTACCCCCTTCGACGGGAACAGGCCAAGAGCTGATCGTGACCGCGCACTGTTGGCACGAGACCCTGGTTTCGCGACGCGTGCTCAGCGCGACGCGTGCTCAGCGCGTCTCGTCGCCGCGCGAGGAGACGCATCGGTACCCGTGCGGGCTCCACCCGCCACCGGGTGAGGGGTCAAGCCAGATCAGCGACGAACGGCCCGGTCGCCGGAAGCGATCCGTCCGTAGCGCTTCGCAGAATCTCGGCGGTATCCGAACCGTCGGGCGCCGAGAGCAGAACGACATGCTGGTCACGGTCCGGCACCTGCAAGACGTCGCACACCAGGAGAAGATTGCCCAGCTTCTCGTGCTTCATGAGCTTTGACGTGTGCGTATCAACGTTGACGTCTTGATCGCGCCACATCGCATCGAACTCTTCACTTCGGGCGCGGAGCTCTTCGACAAGGCGGACTGTGTCGTGGTCGTCGGGGTACCGGGCCAATGTGCTTCGCAGCCGGCCGACGGAGAAGCGTGAGAAGTCGAAGTACCCGTCCATGTTGAAGTGTCCCTGACCCGACAGGGAGTCCAGGAGGAAATGGCGCCGAATAAGGTTTCTACGCTCCCATCCACACTGGGAGAAGTCCTCCAGGAGCACTTCCGCGAGCCGGTTCCAGGCAAGCACGTCGTACCGGGCGCTGAGAACGAGGGCTGCGGTGGATGGCAGGCTGTGAATGAGCTGGAGAATGCTGTCGGCCACCTCCATGGCGGGATGCGCGGGCCGGGGACGCGCGTGCCCGCCAAGCTCGAACAGGTGTGTCTCCTCGTCACGCGTGAGCTCCAACGCACGAGACACCGAGACGAGCACGTCACGAGAGGGACGCGCTCCGCGCGCCTGCTCGAGGTTCGTATAGTGCTCGACCGAGATGTGCGCCAATTCGGCGACCTCGGAGCGCCGTAGTCCGGGGGTGCGGCGACCCTCGGTGCCGTACCCGAGGGCAGTCGCGTCGCGCTGTTCTCGCTTCGTCCTGAGGAAGGATCCAAGTGCATGCCGGTCCATCTCCTAAGGCTTGCACAGCTGGAGGCTTGCGCCACGCTGGGGCCGAGGGCGGTGGGCTTGAGATCGGCGCGGTGACGCTCGCTCGACGGTCCCGCCCGAAGGCTCGGCGTTCTCGCTTGACCAGCCGCCACACGGTGTGGGTCGCGAGGCGCCTCGCAAAAAGCCCCTCGCCGCTGGATCGCGGGGCACGGCGCCTCCCCTCTCCCGGCGTCTCTCCCCTCCCTTCACTGCAGTCGCGTCATACACCGGACATACGGCCCTGAGACCGTGCACGCGTACCCACGAGGCGCGCCGGAAGGTACGGGGCCCTTCGATCATCGCAACGCCGTAAGGCGAGCACAGGGGGGCGAACGGGAAGCGACGGTGCCGCCAAAGCTGAGAGTCGTGCTACCAGAGCGAGAACGGTCTACCTGGCCCCGGATACGAAGAGCGGCCTCCCTGTTTCACGTGAAACAGGGAGGCCGCTCTTCGTATCCGGGGAACCGTCCGGCAAGGCCGGCCGCCGGGGGTCATCCCGGAAGGCAGCCACCCCGGAAGGGGCCTCGGGGGAGATTCACCGGCTCGGCGGGGTGCGCCACGGGCCCACGTTCACGGGCCTCCGGAGCCGGTGAGATCATCCTTCCATCGCCTGCAGCGACCCCGGAGCCATCGTGCCGATGATGCGCTCCAGATCGTCGATGGTCGCGAACTCCACCACGATGCGCCCCTTGCGACGGCCGAAGTCGACCTTCACCCGGGTCTCGAAGCGGTCGGAGAGGCGATCGGCCAGATGCCGAAGGGCGGGCTCCTCGTCGGGCTTCGCCCGGGGAGCACGCGGAGCGGGGGCCGCGTCCGGAGCGGCCCTGGCGTCGCCCACAGCGACGATCTCCTCGACCGCGCGGACCGACAGCAGCTCGGCCGAGATCCGGTTGGCGAGGTGTTCCTGGGCGGCGGGGTCGTCCAGGCGGAGCAGGGCTCGGGCATGGCCCGCGCTGATCGTTCCGGCCGCGACCTTGCGCTGCACACCGGGCGGCAACTTCAGCAGGCGCACCGTGTTGGTCACGTGCGATCGGGAACGACCGATGCGGGTGGCGAGCTGCTCGTGGGTCGCGCCGAAATCGTCAAGCAGTTGCTGGTAGGCCGCCGCCTCCTCCAGGGCGTTGAGCTGCTCGCGCTGGAGGTTCTCGATGAGCGCGTCGAGCAGGAGCTTGTCCTCCTGGGTCTCCCGCACGATCGCGGGGATCTCGGAGAGCCCGGCGGCCTTGGAAGCGCGCCAGCGGCGCTCGCCCATGATCAGCTCATAGCGTCCCTCGCCCGTGGCGCGCACCACGATCGGCTGGAGCAGGCCGACCTCACCGATCGAGGTGGCCAGTTCCTTCAGGGCCTCCTCGTCGAAGATGTCGCGCGGCTGGCGCGGGTTGGGCGCGATGTCGTCGACGGGGATCTCAAGGAAGTAGGCGCCCGCGACCGGCGCGGGGCCGGGCTGCTCCGGCACCACCACCGGCTCCGGGGCGGCCATGGTCACGGTCATCGACACGGGCGTTTCCGTGACGACGGCCGGACCTGTCGGGATGAGCGCCCCCAGCCCCCTGCCCAGCCCTCTCGGCTGCTTACTCACTGCCCCTCCCGAGACTCAAGGTGTCGCACTCACTGACATACCCGTGGCCGCGGCCACGGGCTTCCCGGTGCTCATACGGCCGCACCGCGATAGGCGATCTCGCGGGCGGCGTCCATGTAGGCCATCGCGCCGCTGGAGCCCGGGTCGTACGTCATGACCGACTGACCGTAACTCGGTGCCTCGGAGACGCGCACGCTTCGGGGGATCAGCGTGCTCAACACCGTCGCGCCGAAGTGGGAACGGACCTCGTCGGCGACCTGAGAGGCGAGCCGGGTGCGCCCGTCGTACATCGTCATGAGGATGGTGGAGAGGTCAAGCGTGGGGTTCAGGTGCGCGCGGACCAGATCCACGTTCCTCAGCAGCTGGCCAAGACCTTCCAGCGCGTAGTACTCGCACTGGATGGGGATCAGCAGCTCGTTCGCGGCCATCAGCGCGTTGACCGTCAGCAGGCCGAGCGAGGGAGGGCAGTCGATGAGGATGTAGTCGAACTCGACGGCGTCGTAGGCGGTCAGCGCGCGCTGCAGGCGGGCCTCGCGGGCGACCATGGAGACCAGCTCGATCTCGGCGCCGGCCAGGTCGATCGTGGCGGGGGCGCAGTAGAGGCCCGGCATGTCCGGGACCTCCTTCACGGCCTCCGCGAGCGGCAGGTCCTCCACGAGCACCTTGTACATGTCCGGTACGTCACCGCGGTGCTCGACGGCCAGGGCCGTCGATGCGTTGCCCTGGGGGTCGAGGTCGACCACGAGCACCCGCTGGCCGTGCATGGACAGCGCCGCCGCCAGGTTGACCGACGTGGTGGTCTTGCCGACGCCGCCCTTCTGGTTGGCGACGGTGAAAATCCGGGTTTTGGCAGGGCGAGGCCAGTCTCCATCCCGGACTCCGGCGGAACCTCCGGGAGCGGCGGCGGTCTTCTGGGCCGATGTTTCACGTGAAACCACTGAGCTGAGTGCCTCTCGTACCAGCGGCGAGTCGCCGGGGTTAAGGGGGGTCTGGGTCACGGTCGTCTTCCTTTCAACCGGCCTGACTACGGCGCCGGGAGCCGGTGCCGGCCAGCCCAGACCGGAAAGGCGTCCATGGGGCAAAACGGCGGGAACCTCGGGCCAGCCGAGACCGCTCCTCGCGCTGGTGATCGCACTCGAACGGTCGTTCACTGGCCTCGTACTCGCTTTGCTCGGTTTATCTGGTGGCCTCGCGCTTACCTGTCCCGCGAGGCACGATCCTTCCGGCGAGAGGCCTTCCGCGCTCCTTCGGGAGCTCGACCGGCGACCACCCGGATGAGAGTTGCGGGCGGCTCGACCTTACCGTGCCCGACCGATGTAAGCTCGGCGGTTTGCACCCCACTCGACCGCAATTGCGGCTCGGCGTCCGCCAGTTCCTCCGCGGCACGCTCGCCCTTCATGGCCAGCAGCTCACCCCCCTCACGCAGGAGGGGCAGCGACCATTTCAGCAGGCGGTCGAGCGGCGCCACCGCGCGGGCGGAGGCGACGTCGAACTCCCGCCGGCCCGCGAACTCCTCGGCCCGGCCGCGCAGCACCTCGACGTTGCCGAGTTTCAACGACTCCACGCACTCCTCCAGGAAGACCGTTCTGCGTAGGAGCGGCTCCAGGAGGGTGACGGTGATGTCGGGCCGTACGATCGCCAGGACCAGGCCCGGCAGGCCGGCGCCGGAACCGATGTCGACCAGGCGCACGTCGGCGGGCACGACCTCGGCGATCACCGCGCAGTTGAGCAGGTGGCGGTCCCAGATGCGCGGTACCTCCCGCGGGCCGAGCAGCCCGCGCACCACCCCGGGACCGGCCAGCAGCTCCGCGAAGGCCTCCGCTCTCGCCCAGGCGTCGCCGGTGAACACCTCGCGCGCGACCTCGGGCGGTTCGGGGATCTGGTCACTCACTCGACGCTCACTCTTCCCTCGGAAATATCGGGGTCAGGCCGGTCTCAAGGCTAACGGCCCGCTTCGACGCCGTCGTACAGCACGGGGGTTGACGGCGCCGTCGTAGGTCGTAGGGCGCGGAGCCACGACGCCGTACGACGCGTATACGGCGAGATCGGGGGAGGGCGAGGGCCGGGGCAGGCGGCGGCCATGTGGGCGGGCCGCGAGAAAGGCCGCGAGAAGGTCATGAGAAGGCCACAAGAAGACCATGAGAAAGGCCGCCGTCCCCGGGGAGCCGGGGCGGCGGCCTCTGTCAGCCCGTGCCGCGCGCTAAGGGGTGCTAAACGGGAAGGACCACCACGAAACGACGGGGCTCCTCGCCCTCGGACTCGCTCCGCAGGCCCGCCGCGGCGACGGCGTCATGCACGATCTTCCGCTCGAACGGGGTCATCGGCTGCAGCGACTTGGGCTCGCCGTTCCGTTTGACGTCCGCCGCGATCTTGGTGCCGAGCTCGCTCAGCTCGCTCCGGCGACGGTCGCGGTAGCCGCCGATGTCGAGCATCAGGCGCGACCGCTCACCCGTCTGGCGGTGGACCGCGAGGCGGGTCAGCTCCTGGATGGCCTCCAGGATCTCGCCGTTGGGGCCGACCAGGTCGCCGCCCTTGATATCGACGACCGACACCACGGCGCGATCGCCTTCGACATCCATGTCGATGTCACCGTCGATGTCGGCGATGTCGAGCAGACCCTCGACGTAGTCCGCCGCGATCTCGCCTTCCTGCTCCAGGGCGGCGAGATCGGGAGCCGCCTTCGCGGGCTCCTTCTCGGCCTCGGCCTCGGTCACGTCCGGCCACTCCTTCGTGCTGTCGGGATGAGACGTCAGGACTTCTTGCTACCGGTCCGCTTGCTGCGGGGCTGGCGGGTGGGCTGCTGTCGGATCACCTTGGCCTCCGGTACGGGCGGCGCCTCAGGCTCGGGGGTGGTCTTCTTGACCTTGCTCAGCAGGCTCGGCTTGGGCTCGGGAGTCGTGATGTTGCCCTTGGCGTCGACCACCGGGGTGGGGTTGCGGCTGTAGAACCAGTGCTGCTGGCCGAGGGTCCAGAGGTTCGTGGTGACCCAGTAGAGGATCAGACCGAGGGGGAAGTTCAGCGAGAAGATCGCGAACAGCGGCGAGACGTACATCAGGATCTTCTGCTGCTGCGCCATCGGGTTGTCCGGCATCTGGGCGATCGAGCGGGTCACGCTCTGCCGGACGGTGAGGAAGGTCGTCAGCGAGCTGACCGCCACGAAGATCGCGAGCACGACCTTGGTGATGATCGGGTCGGCGTCCAGCTTGATGATGTCGGCCGAGCTCGTGAAGAACGTCGCCGGGATCGGGGCGCCGAAGATGTGCGCGGCCCGCGCGCTGTTGACGAGATCCTGCGTCATCCCGAACTTGGCGTGACCCGCGGCCATGGCCTGCAGCACGGTGAACATCGAGATGAAGATCGGGAACTGCGCCAGGATCGGCAGGCAGCCACCCAGCGGGTTGGCTCCCTGTCCCTGGTACAGCGCCATGACCTCCTGGTTCATGCGCTGCTTGTCGTTCTTGTACCGCTTGCGGATCTCCTGGACCTTGGGCGCGAGTTCCTGCATCTTCTTCGACGAGCGCATCTGCTTGAGGAAGAGCGGGAAGATCAACAGCCGCATCAGCACGGTGAGCGTGATGATGGTCAGCGCCCAGTTGAGCCCGTTGTCCTTCGGGATGAAGGTGCTGTAGCCCTGGTGAATCCAGGTGATTACTTGGGCGACGGCTGTGTACAGCCAGTTCAGCCAGGACAGCTCCACCGAGCTAGCTCCCTTGCGTTTCGTCGGACCGGCCCGGGCGCGGGGGCACCGGGTCAAAGCCTCCGGGATGGAATGGGTGGCAACGCCCGATTCTCCGGATCGTCAACCATGTGCCGCGCAGCGCGCCGTGAACGGCCACGGCTTCGAGGCCGTAGGCACTGCACGAGGGGTGGAAGCGGCAACGGGGACCCAGCAGAGGGCTCACGAAGGCCCGGTAGAACCGGATCGGAGCCATCAGGATCCTGGCAGCCGGAGAAATTCCAGCGGTCTGCTGCGCCGTCATCATCGCCCATCCATGCGAGCCCCGGGGGGCTCCAGCCGCCTGAGTAAACGATCCAGCGCGACGTCGAGTTCGGCGGCAATGCGCTCGCTTCGCGCGGACGCGGCCGGTGGATTGGCGCGTACAACCAGCAGGCTACCTCTCGGAAGCCGGTCGAGACGGTCTCGCATGAGGTGTCTCAACTGACGTTTAACCCGATTTCTGATGACCGCGCCTCCTACGGCACGGCTCACCACGAATCCAACCAGGGGGGGAGTATCCCTGTCAGAGCGCATGCCGAAGTGCGCGACCAGGGTGGGGCGGCCTACTCGGCTTCCCCTTCTGATCGCGCCGGCGAACTCGTCGCCCCGGCGCATGCGGGACCCGGACGGCAGCACGAGAGATCTTGGTCACCCTGGGCAGGTACGCCCGTCGCCCGCCGACAGCGATGCCGGCGGGCGACGGGCGCTACTGCCTAGGCCCGGCGGACCGGGCACAACGGATGCGTCAGGCGGAGATCTCGGCGCGGCCCTTGCGACGGCGAGCGGCAAGGATGGCGCGGCCGGCGCGGGTGCGCATGCGGAGCCGGAAGCCGTGGGTCTTCGCACGACGGCGGTTGTTCGGCTGGAAAGTACGCTTGCTCACGAGTGGGCTCCAGGCTCAAGACGCATCCCCAGCACATGGGGACGCTCGACAGTGGCTGGCTTACCGGATGCGGGGCATGCGAAATAGCCGCCGCGTGGCAAGCCGACCGTCGTACGTTACGGGTCAGGCGTGTCCCAGGTCAAACCGGAGAGTGTCCCCGAAGCACGCACACACAGGTTATCCACGTTTCCACAGGCACGTTATCCACCGGCGCCTCGCCGTCCACAGGATGTGCACTCCGTCCCCCTCGTACGCCACTAGGCTGTGGACAACGTCTTGTACACAGCTGTGGACAGGGCTACTGTCGGCCCTTCCAGACCCTCTCTCCGCTGCGAGGACGCGTCGGACCGCAGGTAACAGGCTGTGCACAGCCTGTGGATTCGATGTGGATTTCGTATGGCGCCCACGAAGGGGCCACGGGACTCCCTGCATGTGGACAACGACGAGATCCGGTGCGCCCGGCGGCCACCATTGTGGATAAACAGATCGCGGTAGGCCAGCGGGGCCGCGTCGGGAGGAGGGGAGCCGGATCATGGATGGAACAGACCTCAACGCGGTCTGGGCGAGGGCCCTTGAGAACTCCCTGAACGAGAACGTCCCGTCCCAGCAGCGGGTCTGGCTCAACATGACCCGGCCCTTCGGCCTGATGAACGACACCGTGGTGCTCGCCGCACCCACGGATTTCGCCAGAGATGTCCTGGAAAGTAAGCTTCGTCCGCTTATCAGTCAGGCGCTCTCCCAGGAGTTCGGCCGCCCGATGCGGGTGGCGGTCATGGTCGACCCCAGCGCGGCGGGTCCCGAGTCCGGGCTCGCTCCCCGTCAGGACACTTATCCCCAGGCCCAGCCGCCGGGTTATACACAGGCGGGCGGGGCCCAGCAGGGTTATGCACAGCCCGCTCAGGGCCAGCACCACGGGAGTTCCGGGCTCCAGCACCCCTATCCGGGGAGCGGCCAGGCCGCGCAGCCGTCCACCGACTATCCACAGGCGCAGCCTTTCTCCTACCCGTACCAGCAGGGCGAGGAGTCACCCCCCGCGGAGCCGTCGCAGCCCCCCTCTCAGGGGGAGCAGGGCGGCGGATACGGCCGCGGCTACACCGCGCAGCCGTCCCCGCCGCGGCCCGAGCCCGACTCCTTCGACCGCGGCGCGCCCCCCGTGCCCGGCGCGGGCGGTGCCGGGGGCGTGCAGAACAGGTGGGACGGCCGCGGGAGCCGCACGCAGGGCGAGCCGGCCAGGCTGAACCCGAAGTACACCTTCGACACCTTCGTGATCGGCTCCAGCAACCGGTTCGCGCACGCGGCGGCGGTCGCGGTGGCCGAGGCGCCGGCCAAGGCGTACAACCCGCTGTTCATCTACGGTGACTCGGGCCTGGGCAAGACCCACCTGCTGCACGCGATCGGCCACTACGCCCAGAGCCTGTACGACGGCGCGCGGGTGAGATACGTGAGCTCGGAGGAGTTCACCAACGACTTCATCAACTCCATCCGCGACCACAAGGCCGACAACTTCCGGGGTCGCTACCGGGCCGTGGACATCCTGCTGGTGGACGACATCCAGTTCCTGGAGGGCAAGGAGCAGACGCAGGAGGAGTTCTTCCACACCTTCAACACGCTGCACAACTCCAACAAGCAGATCGTCATCTCCAGCGACCGGGCGCCGAAACAGCTGGTCACGCTGGAAGACAGACTGCGCAACCGGTTCGAGTGGGGTCTGATCACCGACGTCCAGCCGCCCGAGCTGGAGACCCGGATCGCGATCCTGCGCAAGAAGGCGATCCAGGAGGGCCTGGCCGCGCCGCCCGAGGTGCTCGAATACATCGCCAGCCGCATCTCCACCAACATCCGCGAGCTGGAGGGCGCCCTGATCAGGGTGACCGCGTTCGCGAGCCTGAACCGGCAGTCGGTGGACCTGCAGCTCACCGAGGTCGTGCTCAAGGACCTGATCACCGAGGACGCGGGCTCGGAGATCACCGTCGCCACGATCATGGCGTCCACCGCCGCCTACTTCGGGCTCTCGATCGACGACCTGTGCGGCGGGTCGCGCTCGCGGGTGCTGGTGACCGCCCGCCAGATCGCCATGTATCTGTGCAGGGAGCTGACCGACATGTCGCTGCCGAAGATCGGTCAGCAGTTCGGCGGACGCGACCACACCACGGTGATGCACGCCGACCGGAAGATCCGCTCCCTGATGGCCGAGCGACGCTCGATCTACAACCAGGTCAACGAGCTGACGACCCGGATCAAGCAGCAGTCCCGCAATGGATGATGAGGTTTTTCACCCCGTGATGCACAGGCTGTGGAAAACCTTGTGGATCAACGGTTCGCAGGGGCTCGGGAGGCTCCGAGGCGTCCAACCATGATCATCCAGAAACCCGCTGGTCCGAACGCTGTTCG
The DNA here is from genome assembly GCF_036227305.1 of Streptosporangium sp. NBC_01469. NCBI lineage: Bacteria > Bacillati > Actinomycetota > Actinomycetes > Streptosporangiales > Streptosporangiaceae > Streptosporangium > Streptosporangium sp. NBC_01469. The sequence goes on from NZ_CP109465.1 coordinate 1,688,876, forward strand.
GCGCCTGTGGACAACCCTGGGGAGAACTTGGGGACAACCTGGGGACAACTCGTGGATAACCTGGGGACGCCCTGTGGGGAGAGTTTTCCACAGGGACAAAACGACCTCCTACCCCGTGGATAACCTGGGGAAACCTCGTGGAAAACTTGGGGACAGAGGGCACCGAATCTGGGGACGGCCTGTGTGTACTCCGAGGTTCTCCCCAGCCCCAAGAGTTGTCCACAGTCTCCGCCCACAGCCCCGGTGGATGAAAAAACAGCACTTGACCTGCGGAAACAATGGCTTTCCACAGTATCCACAGCCCCTAATACGAAGGCCACTTGTATCTCTAACTAGGAAACCCAAGAGCCATAAGAGGGGTTCCGAGGGAGCGCAGGTGCGCGACAGTGAACACTTGAACCCCAGGCACCGAGCGGATGGCGCTCGACACACAGGAGGCAGATCCACGTGATGTTCCGGGTCGACCGAGACGTGCTCGCTGAGGCGGTCGCATGGACGGCGCGCAGCCTGCCGGCGCGTCCCTCCGTGCCGGTGCTGGCCGGCATGCGTCTTGAGGTCACGGAGAGCGGGCAGCTCAAGCTGTCGGGCTTCGACTACGAGGTCTCCGCCGAGGTGACCCTCGAACTGCAGACGGGAGAGGCGGGCGTGGTGCTCGTCTCCGGAAGGCTTCTCGCCGAGATCACCAGGGCGCTTCCCGCGCAGCCTGTGGATCTCGTCGTGGAGGGCGCCAAGGCGGTCGTCACCTGTGGCAGCGCCAGGTTCACCCTTCTCACCATGCCGGTGGAGGACTACCCCTCCCTGCCGACCATGCCCCCCGCCGCCGGCCGGGTGGGCAGCGACGTGTTCGCCTCGGCCGTCGGCCAGGTCGCCGTGGCCGCGGGCAAGGACGACACCCTGCCGATGCTCACCGGCGTCCGCGTGGAGATCGAGGGCGACACGGTCACGCTCGCGGCGACCGACCGCTACCGCCTCGCCGTGCGGGAGCTGAAGTGGCAGCCGGGCCAGCCCGACTTCTCGGCCATCGCGATGATCCCGGGCAAGACCCTCGCCGACACGGCCAAGGCCCTGGGCGGCACCGGCGCCGAGGTGGAGATCGCGATGAGCTCGGTCGGCGGCACCGGCGAGGGCATGATCGGCTTCTCCAGCGCGGGGCGCCGCACCACCACCCGGCTGCTCGACCCCGAGTTCCCCAAGTACCGCTCGCTGCTGCCGACGGAGTTCTCCGCCCGCGCGGAGCTGCCGACGTCCGCCTTCGTCGAGGCCGTCAAGCGCGTGGCCCTGGTCGCCGAGCGCAACACGCCCGTACGGCTCGCCTTCCGCGGCGACGAGGTCGTCCTGGAGGCGGGCAGCGGCGACGAGGCGCAGGCGGTCGAGGTGCTCCCCGTCGACTTCGAGGGCGACGACATCAACATCGCCTTCAACCACCAGTTCCTGCTGGAGGGGCTCGGCGCGATCGACTCCGACGTGGCCCGCCTGCAGATGACCACGTCCACCAAGCCCGCCATCCTCACCGGAGGCAAGCCCGCGGACGACGGCGGTGTCCCCGACTACCGCTACCTGATCATGCCCATCCGCCTGTCCAGCTGATGGCGGTCCCGCGACGGCCCGGCGCGGTGGACCCCGTGGCGGGCCCCGAAAGCGTTCTCGCGCCGGGGACGACGACCGGTCCCGGGAGGGGTCCCGCGCCGGGAACGGCGACGGACACGGGCTCGGGAGCGCGCGGCGAGGCCGGAGGGGGAGCGACGTGGCTCAAGGCGTGCCTGAACGGCGCCAGGAGGCCCGGCGACCACCCGGCCCTCCCCCTGACCCCTCTGGAGCTCGCTGAGGCGGCCCGTGGGGCTCGTGGGGCGGGTGCGGACGCTGTTCACATGCATCCGCGTGACGAGGCGGGCAGCGAGTCGCTCAGCGCCGCCCACATCGGGGCGGCCGTGCGCGCCGTGCGCGAGGCGTGCCCCGGCCTTCCCGTCGGGGTGAGCACAGGGCTGTGGATAACCGGCGGGGATGTGGACGCGCGGCGCGACGCCGTCCGCGGCTGGGCCGCGCTCGCCCCCGGCGACCTGCCGGACTTCGCGTCGGTGAACCTCTCCGAGCCCGGCTTCGAGGCCCTGTGGCATGATCTGCGACGGCTCGGGGTGGACGTGGAGGCCGGGGTCTGGTCGGTGGACGACGCCGGCGCGCTCGCCGCGACCGGTCTCGAATGCGCGCGGGTGCTCGTCGAGATCCTCGGCGGTCCCGCGGGCACCGCCGTCTCCCGGGCCCGCGCCGTCCTGGGCCGCCTCGCCGAACTCGGCGTCCCCGGCCCGAGACTGCTGCACGGCGAAGGGGAGCCGACGTGGATTCTCCTGGACGAGGCAGGGCAGGCTGGACTGGCCACGCGCATCGGCCTGGAGGATGTCCTCCACAGCCCTGCGGGTGACCCTGTCGGCGGGAACGCCGAGCTGGTAAGGCTCGCGCGGGCACGCCTGGCGTAGGTGAACGATGAAACCCTGAAGGGGGTGCTCGTATGCAGATCGGCATGGTCGGGCTGGGCAAGATGGGCGGCAACATGGCCGAGCGGCTGCGCCGCGGAGGCCACGACGTCGTCGGGTACGACCGCGATCCCGCGGTCAGTGACGTCCCCGGCCTGGAAGAGCTCGTGGAGCGGCTCCAGGCGCCGCGAACCGTGTGGGTCATGGTGCCCTCCGGCGACCCGACCCGGGCGACGGTCAAGGCGCTCGGCGACCTGCTGTCGCCCGGCGACATCCTCGTCGACGGCGGCAACTCGCACTACGTCGACGACCAGAAGCACGGCGCCGAGCTCGCCGCCAAGGGCATCGGCTTCGTCGACTGCGGTGTGAGCGGCGGCGTCTGGGGGCTGCAGAACGGCTACGCGCTCATGGTCGGCGGCGACAAGGCCGACGTCGAGCGGGTGATGCCGATCTTCGAGACCCTCAAGCCCGAGGGCGAGGACGGTTTCGTCCATGCCGGCACGGTCGGCGCCGGCCACTTCGCCAAGATGGTCCACAACGGCATCGAGTACGGCATGATGCAGGCCTTCGCCGAGGGCTGGGAGCTGCTTGAGGCCTCCGACATCGTGACCGACGTGGCCGGCTCCTTCAAGAGCTGGCGGCAGGGCACGGTCATCCGCTCCTGGCTGCTCGACCTGATGGTCCGCGCGCTCGACGAGGACCCGTCCCTGGCGGAGCTGGAGGGCTACGCGCAGGACTCGGGCGAGGGCCGCTGGGCGGTGCAGGCCGCCGTCGAGCACGCGGTCCCGCTGCCGGTCATCACCGCCGCCCTGTACGCCAGGTTCGCCTCCCGCCAGGACGACTCGCCGGCCATGAAGGTCGTCGCGGCCCTGCGCAACCAGTTCGGCGGCCACGCGGTCACCTCCAAGGCGGGCTCGGCCGAGAAGGGCGCGGACTCCCCCGGCGCCGATGTCACGCCCCCGGTCGAGGCGGCCGGATAGCCCGTCGTCCCCCGCGGCTCGCGCCATACCTTTTCCACGGGGCGCGAGCCGTACGGACGCGGGAGGCCCCGGTGACGGACGGGGCCGACTAATCTTCCTGGGGTGCATGTCGCCCATCTCTCCCTGACCGACTTCCGGTCCTACGAAACCGTCGACCTCGGCATGGAGCCGGGGGTCACGGCCTTCGTCGGGCCCAACGGCATGGGGAAGACCAACCTGGTCGAGGCGCTGGGTTACGTGGCGACGCAGGCCAGCCACCGGGTCGCCAACGACGGGCCGCTGGTCCGGCAGGGCGCGGCGCGGGCGATCGTCCGCTCGTCGGTGGTGCGCGACGACCGGCGCGCGCTGATCGAGCTGGAGATCAACCCGGGCAGGGCCAACCGGGCCAGGCTGAACCGTTCCCCCGTCCCCCGTCCCCGCGACGTCGTCGGCCTGCTGCGCACGGTCCTGTTCGCCCCCGAGGACCTCGCCATGGTCAAGGGCGACCCCTCCGAGCGGCGCCGGTTCCTCGACGACCTCCTGGTGGCCAGGACACCCAGGTTCGCGGGGGTGCGCGCCGACTACGACCGGGTGCTCAAGCAGCGCGGCGCCCTGCTGCGCACCGCCGCGCAGGCCCGGCGGGGCCGGGGCAGGAGCGCGCGGCGCGCCGAGAGCGACGCGGCGTTCGCCGAGGCGGGGGCGGGAGACCCGCTGAGCACCCTGGAGGTCTGGGACGCCCACCTGGCCACGCACGGCGCCGAGCTGCTCGCGGCCAGGCTGGAGCTGGTCGAGACGCTGCGCCCGCTGGTCGCCGCCTCGTACGCCTCCCTCGCGCCCGACTCCGCCCCCGCGGCGCTGGAGTACCGCGGCACCCTGCCCGCGGACGCCGGGACCGATCGCGCCGAGCTGGCGGAGCGGCTGCGGGCCGGCCTGCTGGAGGTCCGCGCCTCCGAGCTCGAACGCGGCGTCACCCTCGTCGGCCCGCACCGCGACGACCTGTTCCTCGGCCTGGGCGAGCTGCCGGCGCGCGGCTACGCCAGCCACGGCGAGTCGTGGTCGTTCGCGCTGGCGCTCAGGCTGGCCGCCTACGACCTGCTCAGGGCCGACGGCGGCGACCCGGTCCTGATCCTGGACGACGTCTTCGCCGAGCTGGACAACAGGCGCAGGCGCCGCCTGGCCGAGATGGTCGCCCCCGCGGAGCAGGTGCTGATCACCGCCGCGGTCCCCGACGACGTGCCGGTGGAGCTGGCCGGGGGCCGCTTCGACGTGACCGAGGGGGGCGTGGCGCGTGTCCGATGACGGTGGAAAGGGTCCGAGCGGCCCGGTGCCCGTACCGCGGACCCCGGAGCCGGGGCGGCGCGGCGCGGCGCGGGGCGGCCGGGAACGAGGCGGCGAGGGCGGCCAGGGTGGGAAGGCCGGTCCGGGCGGGACCGACCCCGGATCGCCGGGCCCGGACGGCGCGGCACCCGGTACGGACGGTACGGACGCGGGCGGAGTGGCCGCCGGTTCCGCGAGGAGCGCGGCCGCCAAGGGCGCCGCGATGGCGAGGGAGAAGCTGGCCCAGGCCAAGTCGGACGCCGCCAGGCGCGGGCAGCTCCCCCGCCGGGAGCCGCGGCGCAGGGCGTCGGGACCGCGCAGGGACTCCGGCGATCCCCAGCTCTTCGGCAGGGCCATCTCCGACCTGCTGTCCGACCGCGGCTGGGAGCAGCCCGCCGCGATCGGGGGGGTTTTCGGTCGCTGGCACGAGATCGTCGGCGCCGACATGGCGGCCCACACCAAGCCGGAGACCTTCGCCGAGGGCGAGGTCGTGGTGGTCGCCGACTCCACCGCCTGGGCCACCCAGGTCCGTCTGCTGGCGAGGACGCTCGTCAGGAGGTTGAATGAGGAGCTCGGGGACGGAACGGTGCAAAAGGTAAAAGTTCGCGGACCGCAGAACGGCCCCCGCTCCAGCGGTGGTCTGCGGGTCACCGGAAGCCGCGGGCCGGGCGACACGTACGGCTGATCCGGGCCTGGAAAACGGATCAGCGGCTCCTCTGGCGCGACGAACCCCCTCCGCGTAGGGGGATGTTCAAGACGATGATCGTCGCGCGACAGGCCATTCCAGAGGCCGTCAATGCCACATGATGTGCTCTGAGCCGCTAGAATGAAATCGAATTCCGGACACGTCCGTTTGCGTGTCACCCCCCGGCGAGCATGCCGGCTCCCCTGGGTGAACGCATCGGGGCATTCACGACGGTGACGGGCACGGCGGGGCTACATGTTGTCTCCCTGCCGCGTGTCCGCGGCAGGAGGATTTCGCACTTGTCCTACGACGCTAGCTCAATCACCGTTCTCGAAGGGCTCGAGGCGGTCCGTAAGCGCCCCGGCATGTACATCGGCTCCACCGGCGAGCGCGGTCTCCACCACCTCGTCTACGAGGTCGTCGACAACTCCGTCGACGAGGCCCTGGCCGGACACGCCGACCGGATCGAGGTCACCCTGCTCGCCGACAACGGCGTGCGGGTCGTCGACAACGGCCGCGGCATCCCCGTCGGAAACGTCCCCGGCGAGAACCGTCCCGCGGTCGAGGTCGTCCTGACCGTGCTGCACGCGGGAGGCAAGTTCGACGACAAGTCGTACGCGGTCTCCGGCGGTCTGCACGGCGTGGGCGTCTCCGTCGTCAACGCGCTGTCCAGCAAGCTCGACGTGGAGATCCGCACCGACGGCCACCTCTGGCGGCAGAGTTATGTGGACACCAGGCCCACCGCCCCGCTCGCGAAGGGGGAGAAGACCGACGAGACCGGCACCTCGATCACCTTCTGGGCCGACGAGACCATCTTCGAGACCACGACCTGGCACTTCGAGACCCTCGCGCGCCGCTTCCAGGAGATGGCCTTCCTCAACAAGGGCCTGACGATCTCCATCAGGGACGAGCGCCCCGACTTCGTCGACGAGGACGAGCCCAAAGAGGTCACCTACCACTACGAGGGCGGCCTGTCCGACTTCGTCCAGCACCTCAACTCCAAGAAGGAGCCCGCCCACCTCTCGGTGATCGACTTCGAGGAGCAGGGCGAGGGCATCGCCGTCGAGATCGCGATGCAGTGGAACAACTCGTACAGCGAGTCGGTCTACACCTTCGCCAACACGATCAACACCGCCGAGGGCGGCACCCACGAGGAGGGCTTCCGCGCGGCGCTGACGTCCATCGTCAACCGCTACGCGCGCGAGCAGAAGTTCCTCAAGGAGGGCAAGGACGACAACCTCGCCGGAGAGGACATCCGCGAGGGTCTCACCGCGATCATCTCGGTGAAGCTGGCCGACCCGCAGTTCGAGGGCCAGACCAAGACCAAACTGGGCAACACCGAGGCGAAGTCGTTCGTCCAGAAGGCCTGCAACGACCACCTGCGCGACTGGTTCGAGCGCAACCCCGGCGAGGCCAAGGACATCATCACGAAGTCCCTGCAGGCCTCCCGCGCCCGCCTCGCGGCCCGCCAGGCCCGCGACCTGACCCGGCGCAAGTCGCTGCTGGAGTCGGGCTCCGGGCTGCCGGGCAAGCTGGCCGACTGCCAGTGGAGCGACCCGGAGAAGTGCGAGCTGTACATCGTCGAGGGTGACTCGGCGGGCGGCTCCGCCAAGGGCGGCCGCGACTCCAAGTTCCAGGCGATCCTCCCGATCCGCGGCAAGATCCTCAACGTCGAGAAAGCCCGGATCGACAAGGTCCTGCAGAACAACGAGGTCCAGGCGCTGATCACCGCCATGGGCACGGGCGTGCACGACGAGTTCGACATCGCCAAGCTCCGCTACCACAAGCTCATCCTGATGGCGGACGCCGACGTCGACGGCCAGCACATCACGACGCTGCTGCTGACCCTGCTGTTCCGCTTCATGCGGCCGCTGATCGAGGCAGGGCACGTCTACCTCTCCCAGCCGCCCCTCTACAAGATCAAGTGGGACCGGAAGGGCGAGGACGCCTCCTACGCCTACTCCGACCGCGAGCGCGACGTGGTCATCCAGGCCGGCATCGACGCGGGCAAGCCCGACCCCCGGCCGCGCGACAACGTGCAGCGCTTCAAGGGACTGGGCGAGATGAACGCCAACCAGCTCTGGGACACGACCATGAACCCCGACACCCGCCTTCTCCTCCAGGTCACCCTTGACGACGCGGCCCAGGCCGACGAGCTGTTCAGCGTGCTCATGGGTGAGGACGTCGAAGCCCGCCGTTCCTTCATCATTAGGAACGCCCGGGATGTCCGTTTCCTCGACGTGTAGCGGTAGCCGTACCAGAAAAGGATCCTGACCTGTGACGGAAGTCAACACTCCGCCCGGCCCTCCGACCGACCGCGTCGAGCCGGTCGACATCCAGTCCGAGATGCAGCGCAGCTACATGGACTACGCGATGTCGGTCATCGTCTCGCGTGCGCTGCCGGACGTTCGTGACGGCCTCAAACCGGTGCACCGCCGCGTGCTGTACGCCATGTACGACGGCGGCTACCGGCCCGACCGCGGATACTTCAAGTGCTCCCGCGTCGTCGGCGACGTCATGGGCTCCTACCACCCGCACGGCGACTCGTCGATCTACGCCACCGTGGTGCGGATGGCCCAGCCCTGGTCGCTGCGCTACACGCTGGTCGACGGGCAGGGCAACTTCGGCTCGCCGGGCAACGACCCGCCGGCGGCGATGCGCTACACCGAGTGCAAGCTCGCGCCCATCGCCATGGAGATGCTGCGCGACATCGACAAGGACACCGTCGATCTCGTCCCCAACTACGACGGGCGCTCCCAGGAGCCCCTGGTCCTGCCCTCGCGCTTCCCCAACCTGCTGGTCAACGGGGCGGCGGGCATCGCGGTCGGCATGGCCACCAACATCCCGCCGCACAACCTGCGGGAGGTGGCCAGCGGCATCGTCTGGTGCCTGCAGAACCCCGAGGCCGACGACGAGGAGCTCCTCGAAGCGCTGATCGCCCGGGTCAAGGGGCCAGACTTCCCCACCGGCGCGCTGATCGTCGGCCGCCGCGGCATCGACGACGCGTACCGCACCGGCCGCGGCTCGATCACCATGCGGGCGATCGTCGAGGTCGAGGAGGACGCCAAGGGCCGCCAGTGCCTGGTCGTCACCGAGCTTCCCTACCAGGTCAACCCGGACAACCTCGCGCTGACCATCGCCGAGGCGGTCAAGGACGGCCGGATCACCGGCATCGCCGATGTCCGCGACGAGAGCTCCTCGCGCGTGGGCCAGCGCCTGGTGATCGTGCTCAAGCGCGACGCGGTCGCCAAGGTCGTGCTGAACAACCTCTTCAAGCACACCCAGCTGCAGACCACCTTCGGCGCCAACATGCTCGCCCTGGTCGACGGCGTGCCGCGCACGCTCAGGCTCGACCAGTTCGTCCGCCACTACGTGGCGCACCAGATCGAGGTCGTGGTCCGCAGGACCCGATACCTGCTGCGCAAGGCCGAGGAGCGGGCGCACATCCTGCGCGCGCTGCTCAAGGCCCTGGAGCGGATGGACGAGGTCATCGCCCTGATCCGGCGATCGCCCTCGGCGTCCGCGGCGCAGGGCGGCCTGATGACGCTGCTGGAGATCGACGAGATCCAGGCGCAGGCCATCCTCGACATGCAGCTGCGCAAGCTGGCCGCCCTGGAGCGCCAGCAGATCACCGACGAGCACGACTCGCTGATGACGCAGATCACCGAGTACCAGGCGATCCTCGCCTCGCCCGAGCGGCAGCGCACGATCGTCCAGGACGAGCTCTCGGAGCTCACGGCGCGGTACGGCGACGAGCGCAAGACCGAGATCATCGCCTACGAGGGCGACATGTCGATCGAGGACCTCCTGGCCGAGGAGGACATGGTCGTCACGATCACCCGCGGCGGCTACGCCAAGCGAACCAACACAGATCTTTACCGGGCGCAGAAGCGCGGCGGCAAGGGCGTGCGGGGCGCGCAGCTGCGCCAGGACGACATCGTCGACCACTTCTTCGTCACCACGACCCACCACTGGCTGCTGTTCTTCACGAACAAGGGCCGCGTCTACCGGGTCAAGGCGTACGAGCTGCCCGACTCCGGCCGCGACGCGCGCGGGCAGCACCTGGCGAACCTGCTGGCCATGCAGCCGGACGAGGTCGTCATGGAGGTTCTTGACCTGCGTGACTACGAGGTCGCCCCGTACCTCGTGCTGGCCACCCGCAGCGGCCTGGTGAAGAAGACGCGCCTCTCCGAGTACGACTCGCCGCGCACGGGCGGTCTCATCGCGATCAATTTGCGCGAAGATGATGAGGTGATCGCTGCCAGGCTGGTGTCGGAGGACGACGACCTCCTCCTCGTCTCGCGCGGCGCCCAGTCCATCCGCTTCACGGCCTCCGACGAGGCCATGCGCCCGATGGGCAGGGCGACCAGCGGCGTGATCGGCATGCGCTTCCTCGACGGGGACGAGCTGCTGGCGATGAACCGGATCGCCGACGGCGACAACGTGCTCATCGCGACCGAGGGCGGATACGCCAAACGCACCCCTGTGGATCAGTACCCTCTCCAGGGAAGGGGCGGAAAGGGAGTCCTGACCGCCAAGATCGTTAGCGCGCGTGGCAAGCTGGTTGGCGCGGTCATGGTCAGGCCCGAGGACGAGGTTTTCGCGATCACGTCCGCCGGAGGGGTTATCCGGACGAGTGCCGGGGAGATCAAGCAGTCTGGCCGCCAGACGATGGGGGTTCGGCTGATGAATCTGGCGGAGGGGGACAGCGTCGTGGCTCTGGCCCGCAATGCGGAGGCGTTGGAGACCGGTGAGCACGTGGGGACCGGGGAAGACGCCGAGGTGCACGTGGAGACCGATGAGAACGGGGAAGGGGAGAATCCGTGAGCGCTCAGGGCAAACCGGGATCGCGCCCCGCTTCCTCATCGACACGCGATCAGGCGACGGAGAAGATGGACAAGACCGCTGGAACGAAGGACGTCGAGGCGGCCTCGTCACCGGTTAACGGTAGCGCGCCCGCGCCGGAAACCGATGAATCGGTATCCGACGATCGCAAGGGCAGGAAAAAAGTGACGACAGAGGACGGCAAGCAGGCCGACACCACGGTGCGGATCCGTCCAAGCGGATCTCCACCACCCTCCGCGCCACCGCCACCGCTGCAGTCGCCCGTACCGCCCCCGCCGTCCTCGCCCCCGCCGGGGGGGCCGGGTCGTCCTCCGGCCGGGCAGCAGAACAACCGCGCCCCGTGGTCGCCCGGCAGCCTGTCGTCGCCCCAGGCCCCGTCGGACGGGCCCGGCAGGAAGGCCGCCGACGTCGGCGGTCCCAGGTCGCCCCGCAAGGCGCACCTGGTGCTGCGCAGGGTCGAGCCGTGGTCGGCCATGAAGTTCAGCTTCGTCGTGTCCCTGGTCTGCTTCGTGGTGCTGTTCATCGCGGTCGCGGTGCTCTACATGGTGCTGTCCGGCCTCGGGGTGTTCGAGAACATCATCCAGACGGTCACCCAGCTGACGACGGCCGACGGCAAGGCCACCAGCGGTGTCGACATCGCCTCCTGGTTCGAGCCGGTCCGCATCCTGGGCTACACCGCCCTGATCGGCGCGGTGAACGTCGTGCTGATCACCGCCCTCTCCACCCTCGGCGCTGTGATCTACAACGTCGCCTCCGACCTGGTCGGCGGCGTGGAGGTCACCTTCAGCGAGGCCGAGTAGCCGGCCCGTCGCGTGCCCCCGTCCTCTTTCGAGGGCGGGGACATGGCGCGAGCAGGTACCGAAACAGGGTAAGCTTTTCCCTGTTCGAGCGAACGGGTTCGCCTCCGCCAAGCGGGTGCGAGACCGTTCGTCTGTGTGATGAGGGGCTATAGCTCAGACGGTTAGAGCGCTTCCCTGATAAGGAAGAGGTCCCAGGTTCAAGTCCTGGTAGCCCCACTTTGGAGATAGGAGATCTATGGTCGCGGCTTTGCCGCTTCCATAGGTCTCCTTCGTCGTTCACACGGGGGGACGACCCCCCGAACCCCCCGGTGTGGGGGCCAGGCCCCCACGCCCCCGAGCTTCGCGCATGGTTGTCGAGACACTGCCGAGTTCGAAGATCCAACGGTTCAGTTCGGCTCCGGGGGCAGACACGTCCCGGTCTGATGCGCTGGGTCTGGCGGCGGGGGAATGGGCCAGAAGCCTGCATGGTGGCCCCTGGTAGGCGTGGCGACGCCGTCCCTCCGAAGCACACGCCGCCACGCCCGTCTCTACCGGGCTTTCCCGGACAGCAGTGCCATCCAGGTCGCCCGAGCTTTGGCGATCGACCAGCGGTGGCTCTCGTCCACCCGGTGGCCGTCGTCGAGTTGAAGGGTGCGCCGGATGAATCCCTGCCCGCCGCCCTGGAACAGCTCGTACACCGTGGCCCGGCACCCGCACGTCCACGCCACCGGCCGCACCCGCTCCAGGACCCGGTCGGGTGTGTGCCAGTCGAGTCGGACATGATCGCGTTGTGGCATGCCCAGGTGCGGGCTCACGCAGGTCTCCAGCACCATCACAACGGTGCCGCTTCTGCGCTCAGCGCTCTCAGCGGGGGCTCGGGGTGCGTTGTGCGGAGATCGGCGTAGCGAGTGGCGATCCGGCGAGCCGCCGTTGCCGGATTCTCTGCTGGATGTGCCGCGTACTTCCTGCGGCCTGTACGCGCGGAGTGCTCGCCGTTCCACCACCTGAAGTGGAAGCCGTCGGACCAGACGAGCAGGTCCACCCACACACTCAGCAGGGCCGCGCCGTGACCATGGTGGACGTCGGAGATGATGCCGAGACTCTCAAGCTCCGCGTGAAGTTGTTGCATCGAGCGCAGAGCCGGATCCTCAGCCGTCGGAACCCGTGAAGTAATCATCACGTTCAGCTAAGCCGCCGCGCTCCGGCAGGGCACGATGACAATGGGAGACAGTCAGGGATACGGCTGTATCCGCGAATATCCGGAGGTGAACGATGGGCACCCCAGGAACGCCCCCCGAGTGGGCCGTACGGCTGCGCGATGAGCGCAAGGCCAAGGTCGGCACCGTGGCGGACATGGCACGTCGGCTCAAGGAAGCCGCCGGAGAACAGCGCGGCAAACTGCCCAGCATCGACGACCTCACGCGGACCATCCGGGGATGGGAACGCGGCGACCACTACCCCAGCGAGCGCTACCGCCTGCTGTACGCCCGCGCACTGCGGAGCACCGAGGCCGACCTGTTCGACCTCGCCGAGCGCCCCAGCCTCCCGGTGCCCGCGCTGCCCCTGCCGACCGTCGCACCCGACGCCGATCTGTTCGAGCGGATCGCCCGCAGCGTCCAGCAGCCCAGCCGGGTGGATCAGCGCACCGTGGACTGGCTGGCGACCTGTCTTGCCGAACACCGCAAGGTCGAAGACACCATCGGCTCGCGTCCGTTGCTCGGCATCGTGCGGCAACAGCTCGGCGTGGTGGTCGAGCTTGCCCAGGGCGTCCGCGGATCGCTGGCCGACACGGTGGTGGACCTGGCCGCGCAGTACGCCCAGTTCGTCGCGTGGATGTCGCTGGACGTCGACGACCAGGCCGCCGCGCTCGCCTGGTACGACCGCGCGCACGACTGGGCGTTGGAGATCGACGACGTGAACATGGCCATGACCACGCTCAGCATGAAGGCTCACCAGGCATGGAGTGCGGGCAATGCCCGCAGGTGTGTCCGGCTCGCCGACGCGGCCCGCTGGCACGACGGCCGAGTGACACCGGGTGTGCGGGGAATGGCCGCGCAGATGGCCGCCCGAGGTCACGCGCTCGCAGGCGACGCCAGGCCCGCCCGCACGCTGTTGGACGAGGCCGAGGCCCTGATCCGCCAGGCCGCCGAGCACACCGACGACGAGCCGGTGTGGATGTACTTCTACGACGAGACGTGGTTCCGCCTCCAGCGCGGCATGACCGAACTGCACCTTGCGAACTGGCCCAAGGCGATCGACCTGCTGACGGACGGGCTGTCCGGCCTGCCGGAGAGCTACAAGCGGGATCGTGCCTGGTACGGCTCATGCCTGGCCAAGGCCCACGCCGAAGCCGGAGACGCGGCGGCGGCCGTGCAGGTGAGCCTGCCCGTCGTGGCTGACGCTGTCGAACTGAACCGCCATGCCCGCAGGGAACTGGTCGCTGTCGCGGCCCTTCTCCGGCGGAGAGAGTCACCTCAGGCCGCCACCTTGCAGGAGGCTCTTACAGCTGCCGACCGCACAAGCGGGGGCTGATTCTCACGAAAAGAACTGTTCGACGCCTGGGTCCCCGGGTTCGAAGCCGTGTGGAAACAGTCCCGACTACCCGGCGAGGAGCGGTAAGTGGCCCGCACCGAGTACTACGACGATCCCGACGCCCCCGGGCCGAACAGCCTGGTCGTGGGGGTGTCCGCCGTGGTCGTCGACGACCGGGGACGCATCCTTATGCAAAGGCGTACCGACAACGGGCTGTGGGCGCTACCCGGAGGCGGGATGGATCTCACCGAGTCGGTGCCGCAGGCAGCCGTACGGGAGGTGAAGGAGGAGACCGGCTACGACGTCGAGGTGACCGGGATGGTCGGCCTCTACACCGACGCCCGGCACATCATCGCCTACAGCGACGGAGAGGTACGCCGCCAGTTCAACGTCTGCCTGACGGCCCGTGTCGTGGGCGGAGCGCTCGCGATCAGCGACGAGTCGACCGACGTCCGCTGGGTCAGCAGGGAAGAGATCGACAAGTTGTTGATGCACGACACCCAGCGACTCCGGATCGGGCACTTTCTCGACGGGGCGGCCTCACTGTACATCGGCTGAATCGGGATGTCCTGAGCTTGAGATTTAACCTCTCTCAGGCAGCCAAAGTCGTCTCTGCACTCGTCAAGGGCGGAAGAAGATCCAGCACGAGAGCGGAGATAGGGTTCCGGAACACCGGTACCACCGTGGGGTGACTGGGCAGTGTTCCCTAACCTCTCGTGCCTTAGACCCCGTGGCTGGCTGCATCCGGCGTCAGCGCGAGCACGCCGGTTCCCCGGACCTTTGTCTCGCGCGTCAAGGTGAACGGGCTGACGCCGTACGCGGCGGCGATCTCAGGGGCCAGGTGGAAGGCGGCCCATGTCCACTCCTCGATCTGTTCACTGCTTGCGGTTTGCAGGTCTCCGTCGGCCGGAAGCCCTAGTTCCAAGCGTCGTGCCTGTTCCTGGGGCAGCGGATCGCCGAGGGTGAGCAGTTCGTCATCCAGCTCGCCGGTTGCCGCGTACCGGCGTACGACGCTGCCGTGCTCGGCCACCAGCCATGCCGAGCCGTCTCCTTGCTCGCCGTAATAGTAGGCCTGGGCCCCTCCGTAGCGGGCACTGAGCGCCTTGCACAACCTGAGCACATCCTCGTGACGCTCGCTGTCGCAAGGATCGCACCAGGCCCCGATGACCAGGGTCCAGCTGTCTACTTCGGGGGTGACAAAGACTCGCGACAGGTGATGGCGATCATCCGGGTCGCCGTGTGCATCGGCGTCGATCACTTCTTGGGCTTCGGTGAACGTGATCGGCCTGGGCGAGGACAAGCCCAAGACTTCCATTACGCCTGCCTGGTCACCGGTCGGGACCGCGATCCAGTGGTTCCAGCACATTGAGACCGGCTCAGGCCAGTTCTTCACCTCTGCCCGCACAGGCCCACTATGCCAGGTCCATCAAAGCGGCCGGTGCGGAGATTAAATCTCAAGCTGAGTGACCAACTGACCGGAAAATAATCCACCTCAGCCAGGCAGGCGGCAGCGGACCCCGGCCGGTGGTCATCGGTTCGGGGTTTGCTGAGAGCGGTATGAGTCAGGCGGCGGAGGTCAGGGTGACGGTCAGACCGAGTGCTTCGAGCTGCCGGACATGGGTTCGGATCTTCTTGTCCTTATCCACGCGGTTGGCGTGGTAGTCGGCTCCTAAATCGAAGTAGCGGGTAGTGGGGTCGGCCAGCAGGTGCCAGATGATGACCAGGATCGATCGGGCGATGGCGACCAGGGCTTTGAGCTTGCCGCGGCGTTTGACGATGCGCCGGTAGCGTTCGCCGAGGAAGCTGTCGGTGCGCGAGGCCACGGCGGCGGCTTGGCCGAGGACTCCTTTGAGGTAGGGGTTGCCCTTGCCGGTCCGGCCGCCGGTGGGACTCTTGGCGCCGGACTGGATCGTTCGCGGGGACAGTTTCGCCCAGGAGACCAGATGACCCGCGGTGGGGAACCGCTTCATGTCCAGGCCCACCTCCGCCAGGATGACGTGGGCGACTGCCGGGCTGATGCCGGGGATGTCGTCAAGTCGTTCGACTGCCGATAGCGCCCGCCGGCTGATCGCGGCACCCTCGAGATGGTCATCGGGGCTTGCGTGAACGTCGCTGTTGTCTGGCTCACGCTGCGCCTGGGCGGCGGGTAGATCCTCTAACAGCTGCTCGATTCGCGTGGTGAGCTTGGTGATCTGGGTCTCCAGGCCGTCGATCTGGGCCAGCAGCATCGCCGCGAGCTCGGCGTGGTGATCGTCGAACCGACCGGTGAGCGCCTCGAGCAGCGCGGGAATCTTGGCGCGCATCCTGCCGCGGGCCAACTCGGCCAGCACCCGTGGATCGCGTTCTCCCGCGATGAGCGCCTCGATCATGTCCCGGATGGAGGCGGTGGTCAGTCTGCTGGACACCGCCGTCACCTTGATCAGGGAGTCTTCCAGCAGCTTTTCCATCCGTAGCCAGTATCGGGTCCGCTCGACGGTCAGGTCGCTGCGCATCCGCGTGTAGTCACGCAGCGTCCGGATCTCTTTGGGGGGCACGAACGAGGGCCGGACCAGACCTTTCTCGGTGAGCTTGGCCAGCCACACCGCATCCAGTTTGTCGGTTTTCGACCGGCCCGGCATTCCTCCCCCGCCCCCGATAGCTGCCAGATTGTGTGTCCCGGCCGAGGGACACGAACACTCCGGTAGCGGGGCGGGGGAGTCACGGCCCGCAACCCTGAAAACTGTTCAGCGAGAGCGGAGACGGCCGGCGCAATGCCGAAGGCACCCCGAAAGAGGCCACGAAGCGGTTGGGCCGACGGTCGCAGCGGCAGGTGGCAGCGCGTACCAGGGGCGGGTGCCTTCGGGTCGGCGGGTGCGGCGAGCGGCGAGCTTACGCCCTGCCGTCCCGGCCAGCGGGCCGGGCCGGCCGCCAGGGCCGCACGCCCGGCTCGAAAAAAACCAGAAAAGAAACTCTGAGCCAATCCCCGACTACGTGGCACTTCTCGGACAGGAAGCGAGGCATCATGACCACACGGCGCAGCCGGGGAGACGGCGGCCTGCACTGGGACGAGACCCGCGAACGCTGGATCGCCTCGGTGACCGTCGGCTACACCCCCGCCGGAAAGCGCATCGTCAAGAAGGCCGACGGCAAGACCAAGACCGAAACCAAGGCGGCGGCGCACGCCGAAGCCCCGTCTCCTCTGTGCGAGGAGCGGGGCTTCGTCAGGGGTGATTGGGGCGCCTTTTCAGCTTCCAAACATGGCCGGACGCTCGCCCTGCCACTTCGGCGGCCGTCCCGGTGGGTGCTAGAAAGGACCGTCGGAGCACATCATCGGCTTGCCGTCGATGACGCACGGGTACCACTTGAGGTCGCGCGGCTGGGCCTGGGCGGCGCCCGCGGTCGCAAAACCGACGATCATCAGCGCCGCGGTGGTGGTGGCGGCGAGGGCGACCGTACGCCTGACAAGAGTTCTCATTGAATCCCCTTCCATCGCTGTGTGTTCCAGGATCAAACCAAGAGCCTCTGCAAACCCACTTGTAAGTCACTGGGAGGGGCCGAGGATGTCTCCGTCCTGCTCGACTTCGGCCGGTCCGAGCCGTACGCGACCGGAGTTCCTCGTCGGCACTCCCACGGACGCATCACGGTCGGCGAAGCGGCCGTCAGGGTTCATGGATGCTGCTGACAGTCCTTGGCGGATGCGGTGCGTGGCCGGGAGCGGGCCAGGCCTGCAGTGGTTATCTCGTGGAGCACGACGGGTTCAGGCTGCTCGTCGACTTCCGCCTGTTTGAGGCTCGTGTACGACGGGACGATGCCGTAGTGGCCGCCCGGTCAGCCATGATGCAGAGCTCTACCGGCAGCGCAAAACGGCTGAGCGGTGCATAAACCGGATCAAAGAGTGGCGCGGGCTGGCCTTCCGCTTCGACAAGACCCCCGAAAGCTACCTCGCGGGCCTTCATCTACGCGGAGCCATCTTGTGGATTCGAAGCCTTCAACCCACCTGAAGATCTGAAGTCCATACAGGCCCTAGCAGCACGCAATGCGGCTGGAGGTCATTTCCGGCCGGGTCGGCGCCAGTTCAGGCACCGGCCTCGAGCACGGCGAGGTCGCGCACCGCATAACGGTGATGCTCGGCCTCTTCCTTCAGCACCACCTTGAGGCAGCGGCGCACGACGTACTCCTGGTCGGGATACGGGTCCGCCGGCCTGCGACCGCATACCCGATCGAGCTCGGCCTCGGTGAGCCCGTCGACGACACGCCGCATCGTGGCCATGCGGGCGAGCCGTGGCGCGAGCACCTCGCCGAGCGTCGGGGTGGCTTCGAGGGTGAGACCGAGCTTCGCCGTCGCGTCGGGCGGCATCCCGCCGTAAGGGAAGCCCAACGGGTGGTACGGCGCTTCCTCCTCCAGCACGGCATTGCCGAGCCAGGCATCGCCGGCGAACAGCAGGTGCCGTTGGGTCTCGACCAACGACCACTCGCCGTTGACCTGCTCGTGCAGCTTGGCCTCGGGCAACAGCCTGGCGCGGTGGAGTGTCGCCGCCCACAGCGTCTCGATGGCATCCCAAGCAGCCCGATAGTCGTCGGGGGACGCGGCGTCACGCGCCAGCACCCGCGTGGGGTGCCGCCGGTCGAGCTCGGCCTCGACGTAGGCGGTCACGTCGACGTCGTTGACGACGAGACGCTCGAAGTCGCCACCGAGGTAGACGTCGCTCCCATAGCAGTCGACGATCTTCAGACCGCTGACCTCGCAATCGCGGATCTCGAGACCGGCAAGGTCGCACAGGTGGATGCGGGCACCACGGAACCGGTCACTCTGGGCGTACTCAGCAGCCATCGAGGCAGTCTTCCGCACCCGTCCCGCCCGCGCCACCTTTGGCAAGGTTCTTGGCCATCAGGGCCAGCCAGGCCGGGTGGTGGCCGCTGGCGATGAAGTCGGCCATCTCCTCAGGCGGCCACTCCTCGATCCGTTCTCCGGAGCGGCAACAACGGCTCTTGCCGCGCGGCAACTCGGACGGCAGTTCATCGGCATCGAGCTGCACGAGGCCTACACCACTCATCGAGTGCTGGAGTCTTACAGGAAGGTGAGCGATGGCGTGAAGCGTCACTGGCAACTTAAAAAGTGATGTTCAAGCTGTGAGGTGAAGGTCTCCAGCGGCATCCCACCTGCTGTCGATGTGGACTGATCTCTGTCACCTGATCAGGGGTGATCCCGCTAACGAACGGCTAACAAACGATCAAAAGGCCAGATCCGTGATCTCCGGATCTGGCCGCTGAGCTGGTGAAACTATGTGGGGCTACCAGGACTTGAACCTGGGACCTCTTCCTTACCAGGCAAGGCGGGTGGGGGCAGGACCATGGGCTATACCCGCTCCCACCTGCGCATACGGTCCACGGTGATCCACCGACGTCCAGCATTGTCCGGGGTCGTTGTCACTCAGTCTTCCTGACCTTTCACGGACGCCACACAGGCGCGAAAATGGGGGCGGGTTGCTCGCCGACGCCGGTACTAACGTGGGACACCTGGATCCCGTCACTCAGTCTGGCGCTGGGGCCCGACCTTCATGGGTCACGCACTGTTGCTTTGAGCACGCCGGTCAGAATGTTCGGCTCCCGACCGAGGCCCCCGAGCAGCCCGCCACCCACCCCTCGATCCGGTAAGGAGCGATCACCAGTGGCGATGAGAGAGCCCGTGGAGGTTCCAGATGAGGAGCATGAACACCTCATCGGCCGGGTCGCGGCGATCGATGTGGCCAAGGCGTTCGGCACGGTATGCACCCGGATGCCGCACCCATCCACGTCCGGGCGCCGGATAACCAAGGTGTGGGACGTGGAGGCCACCATGAACGCGGTCACCGAACTCGGTGACCGGCTGGCCGAGGTGGGCGTGGAGAAGGTCACTGTCGAATCGACGGGCGACTACTGGCGGATCTGGTACTACGTGCTGGAAGCCCGGGGCCTGAACGTGCAGCTGGTCAACGCCCGCGACGTCAAACTGGTGTGCCCCTGGTCTTGTGGAGACCAAGGTCCCCATCTAAGCCGGGGCGGTTCGCCGAGCCAGGACTCCGGAGTCTTCATGGGCCGATCATCGCGGTGTCGAGGTGTTTGCGGATGGCGGTTCTGGCCCGCTCATAGGCGTTCGCGTCGTCGTGCAGCAAGGAGGTGACGTTGGCGGCCTCCAGGAAAGCGATCAGCTCGAAAGCGAGCTGATCGGCGTCCGTGTCGTCGGCGATCTCGCCGAGCTGGCGGGCATCGTCGATGGCGCGTGCCACGAAGCGGGCCCATTCGAGGCCGGCCTCGGCGATGGCATTCCGCACACGGCCCGGCCGGGCATCGAACTCCGCGGTGACGGCGAAGAAGAAGCAGCCGCCCGGAAAGACCCGCCGCTGCGAGTAGCCCAACCAGTTCTCGCACAGTCGGCGCACCCGCCCCAGGCCCGGCGGCACGGTCAATGCGGGCTGGACGACCTCGTCGACGTACACGCCCGTCGCGGTGCGGATCGTGGCGAGCTGAAGCTCTTCCTTGGAACCGAAGTAGCCGAACAGGCCGCTCTTGCTCATGCCGAGATCGGTGGCCAGTCGACCGATCGACAGCCCTTCCAGCCCGTCCTGAGAAGCGATGTCCGCCGCCCGGCGCAGGATCACGTTGCGTGCTCGCTCGTCCCGCGGCCTTCCCGGCATCTTCGACCTCCTTTGTACGAACGTTCGGTTCAGAATAGCCGCTTGACGTTAAGCGTGATACGCCCTTAATCTAAGCACGAACGTTCGTACAAAGAAGGGTTGGCGATGATTGCTCCCACCGCTGTCGATGTCCAGGACCTGGATCGGCGCGCCTTGGACATTGCCGGAGAGGTGATCGCCCAGGTCACTACCGCGGACCTCGATCGGCCCACACCGTGCGCGGCGTGGAACCTGGGCGAACTGTTGTGGCACATGGTCAGCGAAAACCGCAGCTTCGCCGCCGCCGCGGGCACACGGGCGCGGTGGTCCATCGAGGATGGCGGCGACCTCGGAACCGACCCGCTCCGCGCCTATCACGACTCCGCCGCCGCGGTCACGGCGGCGTTCGCCGCCCCGGACATCTACGACCGTCAGATCGAAGTCGGTGCGTTCGGTGTCTTCCCTGGCCGGATCGCCATCGGCATGCACTTCGTTGACTTTCTCGTGCACGGATGGGATGTCGCGGCGAGCATCGGCGTGCCCTACCGGCCCGACCACAAGCTGGCCGGATCCGCGCTGGCGGTAGCCGCCCGGTGGCCTGACACATCGCAGACTCGCGGTCCGGGCGCCGCGTTCGGCGTTCGCGTTCCGGTGCCCGGCGACGCGCCGGACTTCGAGCGGCTGCTCAGTCTGCTGGGCCGCTCCCCGTCGTGGCAGGCGTCATGCTGAGAACGCGCTGGACTTCTGGGCAGGCGGCCGGCGTCGTCGGCCCGGTACTGGTGAGCGTCACAGACTTCCGGGTCAGTCGGCTACACGATCTGCCCGGTGTCTACCAGGCCGGGCTCAGCCTGCGCCGTGACTGGCCCTGTCTGCCCGGAGCGGTCGGCATGTGGCTGTGGACGGAGCCGCTACGGGGCAGATGCGGCTCGGTGGCGATCTGGCAGAACGAACAAGCCCTGCGCGATTTCGTCGCCTGGCCGGACCATGTCACCATCATGCGGCGCTACCGAGGGCGGGGACGGATCAGGTCCGTCACCTGGACAGCCATTCAACCCGACCGCGGCATCTGGGCACAGGCCCACTCCTACCTGTCCGGCGACGGTACTCCGACACCATGACCGGCGCCGCGAAACGAGAAGGGCATACGCAACGCGAACCGGTGACCGAGCCCGGCCGGCATGAGGTGCTGCGCGTCCTGGCCGACCGGGTCCGCCGCGGCAGCCGCCCGGGTGAGCGCCGAGACGGCCACCGGGTGGCCCTGGCCATCGAAGGCGGCGGCATGCGCGGCACGATCTCCGCGGGCATGGCCCTCGCCCTGTACGAAAGCGGAGTGACACACGCCTTCGACGCGGTCTACGGAGCGTCGGCAGGGGCCATCACGGCGGCCTGGCTGCTCAGCGGAACTCCCGAGCACCTGACCGGCTGGGCCGAACCCATCTACGCGAGAGCGATGATCCGCCCGTCCAACCTGCTGCGCGGTCGGCCGATGGTCGATGTGCGCAACCTCGTCGAGTACCTGTACCGCGAGGTGGCCCGGATGGACTTCGACGCCGTCCTGACCAACCCCGTCGAATATCACCCGCTCGCCACCGATGTCCGCACCGGGCGGTCCACCGATCTGCGCCCGCATCTGACCGGTCCCGCCGAACTGCGGTTGGCACTGCGAGCCAGTGCCGCACTGCCGTTTCTCGCCGGTCCGCCCATCGAACTGGCAGGGCGGCTCTACTACGACGCGGGGCTCACAGAGCCCATCCCCTACCGCACGGCCCTGGCACAGGGTGCTAGCCATATCCTTGTCCTGCGGTCCCGTCCCGCACCTCCGACCAGAATCGGAACGCCGGCCGCCGGACCCGACGCGCGCCCGTCCTACGGGGCACGCCTGATCGCCGTGACCGTTCTACGGCACCATCCGGAGGCACTGCATCGAAGTTTCTTCACACGCGGCCATCGCTTGCTACACGACGACGCGCTGCTCGCGCAGTATGACCAAGCCGCGCCGCCGATGACCCGTCCGCCCGCCGGCAGCCAGGCCCCAGCGGTATTGTCCGTGCGTCCCGGGCCTGATACCCCGCACATCGGTCGCCTCACCCGCAACGGCAAACCCCTCAAAGCCGCGCTCGAAGCCGGCCGCGCGGCTGTCAACCGTCTGCTGCAACCACTCGGCCGGCTGACCGCCGCGCCGTAGGCGCGACCGGCACGCACCGGGAACCGAGTGCGCCGGGGCTCCCATGGCACCCAACGAGCGCCTACGGTCCGCGTTGCTCAGCGCGGGCATCAGTGTCCGGCAACTGGCCGAGGCGGTAGGAGTTGATCCCAAGACCGCCGAACGATGGGTCAACACCGGCCGCACGCCGCATCCGGGCATCGCCCACCGAGCCGCGATCGTGCTCCGGGAAGACCTCGCCCACCTGTGGCCCGCGATCGAGCAGGGGCGGCGACGTCATCGAGGGAGCGGTGAACTGGTCGCCGCCTACCCCACCCGGGCTTCCGCGCCTCTGGACATGTGGCGGACCCTGTTCGAGCGCGCGGAGCAGCGCATCGGCATCCTGGTCTATGCCGCGAACTTCCTGCACGAGTCGTGGCCGGACTTCAACGACCTTCTTGCGTCGAAGGCGCGGGAGGGGTGTCGGGTGCGCATCCTGCTCGGTGACGCCGACTCGCTCGTCATCCGGGGCAGGGGCGCTGAGGAGTTGTTCGGGCACGGCATCGAGTCACGCTGCCGGGTGGCGCTTATGCACTACCGGCCGCTGACGGAGTCGTCGAACGTCGAGCTAGTGGCCAACTGGGTGACACCGACCACGGACGAGGTTGGACGTCGGTGGATCACCATGGGAGGACACGTTCGGGAGGAGGCCGGTAACGCCGACTCAGAAGTAAGCAGCAGCGATGGATGAGATCCGAGCTCGAATCGGGACCGCCTCGGACTGTCGGTGAGGCCTCGCCTCGCGTCGTCGTCGAGCACCAGGGCGACGTCGTCGCTCAGTGGCACGCCAACGACGGACTCTGACCGGCAACGCCTCATGAATCCTCAGTCCCAGGTTCCCGCCCAGATCAGCTGTCCGCCGTGGCCGGCTGTACCGGTGCGAAGGTCGCCTGACCGGCGCGGCGGAAGCACCAGAGGCGACGGCCAAGCGCGACCGCCCCGAGCACGCAGCAGGAGAGACAGAAGAGCGCCAGCAGCGGCAGCAGCCAGGCGGTGACGATCCAGTACTGGAAGCTGAACGCCCCCCAGACCAGCGTCGGCAGCACCGCGCCCAGCACCGTCACCAGGGCAAGGGGCACGAGCCGCAGAACCAGCCTCGGCCGGCGCGCCGCGCGGCGTCGCGAGGCCCAGCGGCGCGCTCGGACGGTCGCGGTGACCAGCAGTGCGACCATCCCCACCGTGAGCCCGAGCAGGACCGCGTTCACGACGGTGAGCGGGTTGCTCATCGGCGTTGCCGGTGCCCCGATCCGTTCGGCGAGAAGGTTGGTCGAGAGCAGGCTGGGATCGCCGCCGCTGTTGGTGAGGACGAGGGCGGCCACACCGGTCTTGGGCGAGAAGACCATGTCCCCGGTCCACGTCGCCAGTGTTCCGCCGTGGCCGATCACCGACGGCGGGGCGTCTGCCGCGACGGGTCGTGCCTGCCAGCCGAGGGCGTAGTCGCCGGCCTTCGGCTGGACGGTGTGCAACTCGGCCAGGGAGCCGGCACTCAGCAGATCCGCCCCGAAGGTTCCCTGGTTGAACCGCAGCCACCGCACCATGTCGTCCAGGGTCGAGATCACCCCGCCGTTGCCGACGCAGATCCCCGGCATCTCCGGTGCAGCGACGGCCACCCCGAGAACGACCTCGTACCCGGACGGCAGATCCTCGGCACGATCGGAACACCCCAGCGTCGAGCTGGTGCCGGTCATGCCCAGCGGCGTGAACAGCTCGGTGTGGAGGAAGGCGTCGAAGGACTTCCCCGACACCACCTCGACGATCCTCGCCGCGATCGAGTAGTTGGTGTTGTGGTACTCCGAGCGGGTGCCCGGATCGGCGGCCAGGATCTTGTCGGTCAGCCCGGCCACGATTTCCCGCGCGCCGCGTGCAGGCGGGAACACGTACTCGTTGTTCGTGCTGTTCGACAGCCCCGAGGTGTGGCTGAGGACCTGGCGCACGGTGATCCCGGTGAAGCGCGGATCGGCCATCCTGAAGTCGGGCAGGAGCTTGACGACCGGGTCGTCCAGGGAGACGCGGTCACGGTCGACCAGCAGCATGATCGCCGCCGCCGTCATCGACTTGCTCATCGACGCGATCCGGAACCGTGTCCGTGCCGTCACCGCGTTGCCGTCCCCGTCCCGGCCGCGGACGATCGTCTCGACCGACGACCCGTCGATCACGGCCGCCGCGACACCCGGCGTGCCGTAGACGGAACGGTAGTCGTCGACCAGCCGTTCGCCGGTGGCATGGGCCGGTGCCGTCCAGCCGAGCAGCACGGCGACGAGCACACCGCCGAGGACGAGGAGGGAGGTCACACGAGGAAAACGCAGACGTAGGAAATGCATGACGGCGAACCTAGGCCGGGCGTCACCGGCCGACATCACCCCAAGGGGTGAGACGGGACCACCCGGCAGGATGGAATCTCAGTCAGGCAGATCGTTGCGACCCACAAGCCCGTTCTCGTACGCGTGGATCACCGCGTGCACGCGGTCGCGCAGGTTCAGTTTCTGCAGGACGGCCCGGACGTGCGACTTCACCGTGTTCTCGCTCAGCACCAGTTCCGCGCGAATCTCGCTGTTGGACCTGCCGCGGGCGAGCAGGCCGAAGATCTCGACCTCGCGTGGGGTGAGGCTGTTCAGGGCTGCCGTCCTTCGCATCGGCACCTGCCGTACGAGATCGAGGATCGTCGCGGCCACCCCCGGGGCCAGCGCCGACGTCCCGGAGGCGACGTCACACACGGCCTGGGCCAGGGCGGCGGGCCGGACGTCCTTGGTCAGGTAGCCGCTCGCGCCGGCCCGGATGGCGGCCACGACCAGTTCGTCGTCATCGAAGGTCGTCAGCATGAGCACCCGGGTCGCCGGTGCGATCCTGACGATCTCCGTCGTGGCGGTGACCCCGTCCATGCGCGGCATGCGGATGTCCATCAGTACCACGTCGAGGCGGTGCCGCCGGACGACCTCGATCGCGTCGCTGCCGTCCGCGACGTCGTGGGTGACCTCGATGCGCTCGTCGGCCGACAGCACCGTACGGAGCGAGGCCCGCAACAGCTCCTGATCGTCGACGAGCATGACACGGATCCCGGTCATGGGACCTCCTTCGTCGGCCTCATGACCAAGGTGCTGTGCTTGCTGATTCCCTCACTTCGTTCGGTCATTCCCCTCCTTCGTGGGGAGCCGCGCCCGCAGCGCCCACCCCTCGTCCCCGTCGTCGATCGACAGGGTGCCGCCTGCGGTACGCACACGTTCCTCGATCCCCATCAAGCCGGTCCCCTGGCTGCCGACGTCGCGAAGCGCCTTGCCGCCGTCGTCGCGCACCTCCACCACCACCTCGGCCGGGGTCCAGCGCAGGCGGACGGTCACCTCGACCGGTGGTTCGAGGTGGCGCAGCGCGTTGGTGATGCCCTCCTGCACGGTACGGACCGCCGCGACCTCGGAACTCAGGCTCAGTGGCCGTCGCTCCCCCACCTCCGCGAACGTCACCGCATGGAGCGGGCTCGCCGCCGAGGCCACGAGGTCGGGGAGGGCGTCGAGCGAGATCGGGACCTCTCTGGGCCGGGAATCGGCGCGCGGCGCCACGGTGGCCGGGCCCAAGGTGGCCAGCATCGCTCGCAGACCTTGGTGGGCGTCCCGGCCGGCCTCGGCGATGTCGCCGAGTTCGCGGCG
Source organism: Streptosporangium sp. NBC_01469 (assembly GCF_036227305.1). Taxonomy (NCBI): domain Bacteria; kingdom Bacillati; phylum Actinomycetota; class Actinomycetes; order Streptosporangiales; family Streptosporangiaceae; genus Streptosporangium; species Streptosporangium sp. NBC_01469. The sequence goes on from NZ_CP109465.1 coordinate 1,714,934, forward strand.
GGTCGCCGGATCCGCCGTCGTCACCGCCGCGGCCTCGATCCGCGCGACCATGACGGTGACCGTGTGGGCGATCACGTCGTGCAGGTCGCGGCGGATGCCGGCCCGTTCGTCCGCGACCGCCGCGACCAGTCGTTCGCTCTCGGCTCGTCGGCCGGCCTCGTGCCTGCGGCGTACCATCAGGGCCGCGAGCCACACACCGCCGACCACGAGCATCAGCAGCCCGCCCTCGACCAGGCGGGTCCACCCAGGGATGTCAGGGAGCAGCCGGGCCCACGCCACCCACTCGGTGAGGACGATCCCGAGCGCGGCGACGGCCAACGCGACCACCGAGGACCTGACCGAGACCAGGCTGGTCAGCCGCCACAACGTCAGGGGGAAGCACACGGCCGAGGGCAGCATGTTCGGTGACCAGCCCAGAAAGGGCATCGTCACCAGGACGAGCATTGCCAGCGCGCCGATCGCGTACCCCACCCACGGCCGTCGATGGACCACCACCGCTCCCACATGGAGCAGGACGGCGGCACCCGCCGCGGCGAAGATCTGCCACAGGTCCGCGCCGAGATGCCGGACGCCCACCAGGATGATCACCGTCGGGAGAGCCAGGACCGCGTGCGCCACCACCGTCGCCGCCGGCCATGTGCTCCGGCGCGGGGAGGCTGTCACGGTCGTCGCCTCCCGGTGGGATCGTGGTGGGGAGCCGTGCCCGGCTCGACGTGCCACAGGATAGCCAGCAGCGGGCAGGCCGATTCTGGTGCCCCGCCACGAACCAGCTGGACTGGACCGGTAAGAGTCGAGCAGCCGACAACCGTGAGGGCGGACTGAGCTTCCCCCGCAGGACGGACATGGGTTCGGGTCCTTTGTCCCTGTCCACTTCGCCCAAGAGACCAGATGACCCGCGGTGGGGAACCGCTTCATGCCCGGTCCCACCTCCGCCGGGAGTTCCTACCGGGACCCCCACTCCGGGCGATCACCGGGTCAGGTGACCGGCCGGGCCGGTCGACGGACTGACGGGCACACCGGTGGTCGGGCGGGCTTCTTGACCTCAAGCGCAGTTGAGCTCCTAGGGTCGTCGGTAACGGAAGGAACTCAACTGTGACGACACTGATTACGGGTGCCACCGGGAACACCGGCAAGCACGTCGTGGCAGAGCTGGTCCGTCGAGGAGAGAGCGTTCGGGCACTGACGCGGAATCCGGCCGCGGCCGCAGGAAGGTTTCCGGCCGAGGTGGAGCTGGTGGCCGGCACGCACACGGCACCGGAGAGGCTGAACGCCGCCCTCGATGGTGTCAGCCGGTTGCACATCACGGTGACGGCGGGGCTTGCCGAGGTCGGGCCCGAGTTGGTGCGGCGGGCGGTTGGTGCGGGTGTGCGGCGTATCACCGTGGTGTGGGGTGGTGGCGTGGGACCGGTCGAGGAGGCTGTGGCGGACTCGGGTGTGGAGTGGACACGCCTGGAACCGCAAGAGTTCATGTCCAACACGTTGAACTGGATCGAATCGATTCAGGCCGAAGGGATCGTGCGCGAGCCGTACGACTTTCCCAGCGCGCTCGTCCACGAGGCCGACATAGCGGCGGTGGCAGCAGTCGCGCTGCTCGACGATGGCCATGCGGGGCGTGCCTACAACCTCACCGGGCCCGAATCGCTGACCCCGCGTGAACGGATCGCAATCCTGTCTCAGGCAACCGGCCGCGACATCGTTTTCGCCCCGATCACGCACGAACAGGCCGTCGACAGGCTGATGGCCACCGGTGTGTCACGGGCGGACGCCGACTATGTCATCGGCTGGTACGCCGCTCCCAACGAAGACTCCACGACCGTCGTCGACACCGTCGAGCAGCTGACCGGCCGCCCGGCGCGCACGTTCGCACAGTGGGCGGCCCAGCACGCGGAACGCTTTCAGGCGCCCCGCACCGCTTCCGTCTAGACGAATAAAGTCCGGTCGGTGGTCGTAGGCGATCAGTGACCGGGTGACGGGCCGGCCGGTGGCGCGGTCGTGCCAGATCGCGGCGGTCAACGCCAGGATCCGCCGAGCGACGCCCGGCCCGACGCCCGGCCCACTGCCGACGCGCTCCACGGGTGGGCTCACCAGCCGGTACGCCTCGCCCTACCCGTTCTCAGTCTTAGGACTTACTCGTCGCGGTCCATCGCTTCGACGCGGTCAGGCGGCGGCGCGTTCGTCGACGGGTCGGCGGCGGAGGTTCGAGCGCTGGAGGGCCGGGGGCAGGTAGGCGGCCTCGTCGAACGTGCCGACATCGGTGCCGGGCGGAACGATCTCGTCGATCCGGTCGAGGATCTCGTCGGTGAGGGTGACGTCGACGCCGGCGAGCAGGTCGTCGAGCTGCTCCATCGTGCGCGGCCCGATGATCGCGCTGGTCACGCCGGGATGAGCGGTCGCGAACGCCATCGCGAGGTGCGTCATCGGCAGGCCTGCCTCGTCGGCGAGCGGAATGATCTGCTCGACGGCGTCGAGCCGGCGCTCGTCACTGAAGCTGGTGAAGCGGGCGGCGCGGCGGAGGTCGGTCTGCCGGCCCTTGCGGATGCGCCCGGTGAGCATTCCCTTCGCGAGCGGGCTCCACACCAGCGTGCCCATCCCGTAGCGTTGGGCGACGGGCAGCACTTCGGTCTCGATGCCGCGGTTGAGGATCGAGTAGGTCGGCTGTTCGGTACGGAACCGTTCCAGGCCGCGCCGCTCGGCCACCCACTGGGCTTCGACGAGGTCGGAGGCGGGCATCGTGGACGACCCGATCACCCGGACCTTACCGCTGTGGATCAGGTCCGAGAGCGCCGAGAGCGTGTCCTCGATGTCGGTGTCGGGGTCCGGCCGGTGGATTTGGTAGAGGTCGATGTGGTCGGTCTGCAGGCGACGCAGCGAGTTCTCGACCGCGGTCATGATCCAGCGCCTTGAGTTGCCTCGCTGATTGGGATCGTCACCCATCGGGAGATGCAGCTTGGTCGCGAGGACGACGTCGTCGCGACGCCCCTTGAGCGCCTTTCCCACGATCTCCTCCGACTCGCCGCGGGAGTACACGTCGGCGGTGTCGACGAAGTTGATCCCCGCGTCCAGCGCTTTGTGGATGATGCGGATCGAGTCGTCGTGGTCGGGGTTGCCGATGGCCCCGAACATCATCGCGCCGAGCGCGTAGGGACTGACCCTGATGCCGGTCCGGCCAAGCGTGCGGTACCGCATGCGGTTTCTCCTGGGGTTGTGGTCGAGTGGGGTTGTGGTCGAGGTGTGGCCGGCGCTCTCGCATGCCGTACCCTGGACCGAAGTGGAACGTCTTTCCGGAACTATACGGAAAGACTTTCCGGTTATGCAAGTGAAGGAGGGTCGTGACGGAGAACACGGCGCCGACCGGAGTCGACTCGACCGGCTCCGCGGGTCCGGGCGCACTCGAACGCGCGCCGCGTCGGCTGCGCGCCGACGCGCAACGCAACGTCGACTCCTTGCTCGAAGCGGCGAAGGCCGTCTTCGGCACGTCGGGCGTGGACGCGCCCGCGAAGGAGATCGCCGATCTGGCCGGTGTCGGAGTCGGAACGCTGTACCGGCACTTCCCGCAGCGCTCAGACCTGGTCAAGGCCGTGTTTCAGCGCGAGGTGGACGCCTGCGCCGACGCGGCCCCGCTGCTGGCCGCGGCGCACGAGCCGGGAGTGGCACTCGCGAGGTGGCTCCACCGGTACACCGAGTTCCTCGCGACCAAACGAGGACTCGCCACAGCGCTTCACTCGGGCGATCCGGCGTTCGACGCCCTGCCCGGCTACTTCATGCGGCGACTCGGCCCCACCCTCGGGTCACTGCTCGAAAGCGCGACGGCCAGTGGCGAGATCCGTACCGACATCAGCCCCCAGGACCTCCTGTACGCCGTCGCCAATCTCTGCATGTCCGTGGCGGACGAGGGAGTCGCGTACAGCCAACGCATGGTCGCGCTCCTCGTCGACGGACTGCGCTACGGCGCCGATGCGAGCCGGCCTCGCTCCTGAAGGCGTGCACGGATCGGTTCATTCCTTCCCGAGATATCAAGCCGCGCCCCTCTGCGTGATAATTCGGACATGACGACTGCCGCGAGGTACGCCGAGTTCGCCGCGCGCGAGGCGTGCGGCGTGTCGACGACATACGAGCGCCTGTCGCTCGCGGTCTCCCGCGACGATGAGGTGCTCGCGCTGCTCGGCACGCTCCCCCCGGTCAAACGGCAGCCGAACCTGCTGTTCGGTGTCGTACGGTTCCTCGGTGGCGAGGTCGAGGACCCGGCCGGGTTCCACGACTACACGGTGGCGAACTGGCCGGCGATCGAGGCGGAGATGCGCGTCCGGGCCACGCAGACGAACGAGGCCGGGCGGTGTGCCGTACTGCTGCCGGTGCTCGCCGCGCTGCCACAGCCGCTCGCGCTGCTGGAGGTCGGCGCGTCCGCCGGGCTGTGCCTCTACCCCGACCGGTACGCCTACCGCTACGGCGACCACGTGGTCGGCTCCGGCGAACCGGTCCTGGAGTGCGCGGCCACCGGAGTGGTGCCGCCGTCCGGCGTACCGGATGTGGTGTGGCGGGCCGGCCTGGATCTGAACCCGCTCGATGTGAGCGACCCCGCGGACCTCGCATGGCTCGACGCCCTCATCTGGCCGGAGCACGCGCACCGCCGCCCCCGGCTGCGGGCCGCGGCGGCCGTCGCGGCGGCCGAGCCGCCACTGCTCGCGTGCGGTGACCTGGTGGACGACCTGCCGGCGCTGGCCGCCCAGGCGCCGGCCGGCGCGACGTTGGTGGTCTTCCACACCTCGGTGATGTACCAGGTGCCCGCGCCGCGGCGGGAGGCGTTCGCCGAGGTGGTACGCGGGCTGCCCGGCCACTGGATCGCGAACGAGAGCCCGGACGTGCTGCCCTACGACACGCTGCCCGAGTCGCCCGGCGGGGCGCTGCACGTCCTCGCGCTGGACGGGACGCCGCTCGCCTGGACCCGGCCGCACGGGCAGGAGATGATGTGGTTCGCGTGACTTCTTCGGACGGGTCCTGGAGGACACCGCACGGCGGACACGTCAGGCCGTCCGAGACGTTGGCGACGATCCTTCGATGTGCCGGGACGGGCCGCGTGTGACCCTGTCCGGGGACGTCCACGCACCGACTGCGGGCTCGTCGTCGCCTTCGCGCCGGTGACGCCGTACCTCCGGCCGCGCTACCTCAGGTGAGCACACCGACCACGAGAATATTAACCCTTTAGGATGTTATGTCGCTTTTGTCGGGGTAAATCGACTCTGCATGATGGGAGCCGAGCCATGACAACGCGAGACGGACGACGCGTCGTAGTGATCACCGGAGCCAGCGCGGGCATCGGCCGGGCCACCGCCCGCCGTTTCGCCGCCAGGGGCGACGCCGTGGCGCTGATCGCGCGAGGTGCCGACGGCCTGGAGGGGGCCGCGCGCGAGGTGCGCGAGGCGGGCGGCGAGGCGCTGGCCATCGCGGCCGACACCGCCGACCACGACCAGATCGATGCCGCCGCGGGGCGGGCCGAGGACGAGCTCGGTCCCATCGACGTGTGGGTGAACGTCGCCTTCTCCTCGGTGTTCGCCCCCTTCACGGAGATCACACCCGAGGAGTTCCGCCGCGCGACCGAGGTCACCTATCTCGGCTTCGTCAACGGCACCCGCGCCGCGCTGAGGCGGATGCTCCCCCGCGACCACGGTGTGATCGTCCAGGTCGGCTCGGCGCTGGCGTATCGGGGGATCCCGCTGCAGAGCGCGTACTGCGGAGCCAAGCATGCCATCCAGGGATTCAACGAGTCACTGCGCTGCGAGTTGCTGCACGACAGGAGTGGCGTACGGGTCACGATGGTGCAGATGCCGGCGGTCAACACGCCGCAGTTCGACTGGGTGCTGTCGCGCCTGCCCGGCCACCCCCAGCCCGTTCCCCCGATCTACCAGCCCGAGATCCCCGCCGACGCCATCCTCTACGCGGCGGAGCATCCGCGGCGGCGCGAGTACTGGGTGGGCGTCTCGACCGCCGCGACGCTCCTCGCCAACGCGGTGATCCCCGGACTCCTGGACCGATACCTGGCCTGGACGGGCTACGACTCCCAGCAGACCACCGAGGTGACCCACCGGGACCCTCCCAACCTGTGGCGCCCGGCCGACGACGAACCCGGTACCGATGAGGGGGCGCACGGTTCCTTCGACCGCAGGGCCATAACGCACAGCCCCCAGCTCTGGGCCTCCCAGCACCACGGACTGCTCGCGGCGGCCTCGGCCCTGACGGCGGGGCTGGGCGCCCTGGCGTGGGCGCGCGGGCGCAGGGCGACGGGCACGACGCGGCGCGGGTCGTTCGGGGAGCGATCCGGCGGGAGGATACCGCCGGTGCGGACGATCGAGGTCGCACGCGCGGCATGGGGGCTGGCGCTGCTGATGGCGCCCTCACAGGTGCTCCGCGCACTCGGAGGGAGAGGGAATCGCAGGGCGAAGGCCGTCGCCCGCCTGCTGGGTGCCAGGCAGCTGGGCCAGGCGGCCTGGTCGGGTCTTCGGCCCAGCCAGGAGGTGCTCACCGGTGGCGCGGTGATCGACCTGGTGCACGCCGGAACCGTCCTGGCGCTCGGGGCGGCCGACGGCCGGTGGCGCCGTGTCGCCCTGTCCGACGCGGGGGTCGCCCTCGCCTGGAGCCTGGCCGGACTGCGCGACAGCGGCAGGCCGTGACGCCGGTGGCGTCACGTGTCACGGGAGGGTACCCGCCGCCCCGCCCCGATCGTGGCCGAGTCCCAGGCCTGCGTCCCGTCCGTCGGGACGGTGTAGGCGCTCGCCTCGACCGCCTCGACGAGCGGGCCGGTCACCTGCCGCCGTTGTCGCGGTGCGGCAGGAACTCCTGCATCTTGGTCTTGATCCCCTCCCGCAGGACGCCCCAGCGGTTCTCGTCGCCCCGCAGGAGCGCCTCGGCGGAGTTCTTCATCTGCTCGAAGGTCGCGTGCGGCGGGATCGGCGGCACGTCCGGATCGACGTACACGTCCAGGAGCACGGGCCGGTCGGCGCCCAGCGCCCGCTCCCAGGCCGGCGCGACCTGCTCGGGGCTGTCGACGGTGAGGGCGCCCATGCCCAGGCTCGCGGCGAAGGAGGCGTAGTCCACGTCCGGCAGGGTCTGCGACTGCGGGAACTTGGGCGAGCCCTGCATGGCGCGCATCTCCCAGGTGACCTGGTTGAGGTCGTTGTTGTGCAGCACCGCGACGATCAGCCGCGGGTCGGACCAGTCGCGCCAGTAGTGCTTGACGGTGATCAGCTCGGCCAGGCCGTTCATCTGCATCGCCCCGTCACCGGCGAACACGATCACCGGACGGTCCGGGTGGGCGAACTTGGCGCCGATCCCGTACGGCACGCCCGACCCCATGGTGGCCAGCGTGCCCGACAGCGAACCGCGTACGCCGTCGCGGAAGCGCAGGTTGCGGGCGTACCAGTTGGCGGCCGAGCCGGAGTCGGCGGCGACGATCGCGTTGGGGGGCAGCAGCGGGGACAACTCGTGGAACAGGCGCATCGGATTGACCGGCTTGGCCTCGACCATCGCCTCCATCCGCATGGTCTCCCACCATCGCTCGACGCCGGACTCGATGCACCGGCGCCAGGAGCGGTCCCGCTTGCGCTTCAGCAGCGGGATGAGGGCCCGCAGGGTGACGGCGGCGTCGCCGACCAGGTTCACCTCGTAGGGGTAGCGCATGCCGATCAGCTTGGGGTCGATGTCGATCTGCACGGCCCGCGCCTGGTCCAGGTCCGGCAGGAACTGGGTGTAGGGGAAGCTGGAGCCGACGGTGAGCAGCGTGTCGCAGCCGATCATCATCTCGTAGCTCGGCCGGGTACCCAGCAGCCCGATGGAGCCGGTCACGTACGGCAGCTCGTCCGAGAGCACGTCCTTGCCCAGCAGCGCCTTGGCCACGCCCGCCCCCAGCAGCCCGGCGACCTGCCAGAGCTCCTCCCGGGCCCCCCGGGCGCCGGAACCGGCCAGGATCGCGACCCTCTCACCGGCGTTGAGCAGATCGGCGGCGTAGTGGAGCGCCGCCTCGTCAGGAAAGGTCGTCGGCCAGTCGATCCCGATGCTGGAGGGCACCATCTTGAACTCGTGGCCCGGCGCGGAGTAGTCCAGCTCCTGCACGTCGGCGGGCAGGATGATCGCGGTCGGGGCCCGCTCGGCCAGTGCCACGCGGATCGCCCGGTCCAGCACGTTCGGCAGTTGCTCGGGCACGGTGACCATCTGCACGTAGTCGCTGGCCACGTCCTTGTACAGCGACAGCAGATCGACCTCCTGCTGGTAGGAGCCGCCCATCGCGCTGCGGTTGGTCTGGCCGACGATCGCGAGCACCGGGACGTGGTCGAGCTTGGCGTCGTAGAGGCCGTTGAGCAGGTGGATCGCGCCGGGCCCCGAGGTCGCCGCGCAGACCCCGAGGCGCCCGCCGAACTTGGCGTAGCCGACCGCCTCGAACGCGCTCATCTCCTCGTGCCGCGCCTGGACGAACATCGGCCGGTTCCCGGCCCGCCCCCAGGCGGCGAGCAGGCCGTTGATGCCATCGCCCGGATAGCCGAAAACCCTTTCGACCCCCCACTCGCGCAGGCGCTCCAGCACATAGTCGGCAACGGTCGTCGAAGGCATCGGTCATTCCCCCTCAGGCGGTCAAACGACCGCTCTCACCTCGGGGTATACCCCCACCTCCGCCCGGCCCACCGGCCGGTTCCGGTTCGACGTCCTCGCCGCCTCGGGCACATCGGATCTTCCACGGTCACGTGCCGCCGGGCCGGCGGGTGTCGTGGAGGAGTTCGGCGGTGGCGTCCCACAGCGCGCGTTGGATCGCCTCGCCGCGGCCGATCTCCGGGCACTCCAGTGGCCTGGCGGTCTTGGCGGCGAAGTAGCCTCCCGTGACGCCGGCGAAGGCGGGGTCGGTCGCGAGCCTCACGATGATGTCGGCGCCGTGCCGGGGGTCGCCGATGTTCAGCCGGGTGAGGACCTTCTCCAGGGTCCGGGCGAGGGGGAGTTCACGGCCGAGCCCGGTGGTGTTGAAGCCCGGACACAGGCAGGTGACCGCGACGCCCGTGCCCTCAAGGCGGCGACCGAGTTCCTGGGTGAACATGATGTCCATCAGCTTGGTCCGGCCGTACAGCGGGCCCGATCCGCGGCGGGTGAAGCCCGCCGTGTCGGTCAGGTCCTCGAACGGGTCGATGGTGCGGGTCCGGAGTGAGGCCCGGGAGGCGACCGTGACGATCCGGGCGGGGGCCGAGGCGGTGAGCTTGTCGCGCAGGGCGTTGGTGAGCACCCAGGGGGCGAGGTAGTTGACCGCGGTCATCTCGGCGAATCCCTCGGAGGTGACCCGCTGGGAGAAAGCGTGCAGACCCGCGTTGTTGATCAGTACGTCGATCCGGGGGTAGTGCGCGTCGATCCGCTCCGCGGAGCGCCGGACGTCGGCGAGCAGGGAGAGGTCGGCGAGGAAGACGTCGACCGGGGTGCCGGGGGCGACCTGTTCGATCTCCCGGCGCAGCGCGTCCGCTTTGGACCCGCTGCGGGCGATGATGCCGAGGTGGGCGCCGGTGCGGGCCAGATCGAGAGCGGCCAGGCGGCCCAGGCCGTTCGTCGCGCCGGTCATGACGATGACGGGCCGGGTGTCCATGGGTTCTTCCTTCCAGGGAGATAGTGAGGTACCTCATTAAGATAGCATTCGATGAGGTACCTCACCAGATGAGCGGCGGCGAGAAGAGATGACCATGAAGGACCGGACGGCGACGCCCGAGGAGATCGGACTGCGGTACCTGTCCCTCGGATACCGCCTGCGCAAAGTCGTCGACGACGGCATGACGGCCGCGGGACTGTCGCTGGCCCGTACGAAGGTCCTGCAGGCGCTCGATGGACGCGGTGCCATGCGGCAGTCGTCGCTGGCGCGGGAACTCGGTCACGCCCCCCGGTCGGTCACCCAGTCCGTCGAGGCGCTGGAGCGCGAGGGACTCGTAGAACGGGCGGCGGATCCCGAGGACGGGCGCTCCAAGCTCGTCGGCCTCACCCCCGAGGGCGCCAGGGCGCTGGCCGCCGGTACGGCGGCGGGCGAGCGCGTCCTGCACGAGATCTTCGGGACGCTGGAGCACGAACAACTGGTTGACCTGGGTAAACTCCTCGATGCCATCGACGCGGGCCTCGTGTCGTAAAGCGGCCTCAGCGTCTGACACGTGTGCTGTCGAGGAGCGGGATCGGTGTCTGACACGTACTGCCGTAGGAGCGAGAACCGGGGCGCTGGACGGCGGGCCGGGCGTAGGCGAGCATGTGCCGTATCGAATGAGGCGGCGAGATGGAACTTGTCGGTCGTGACGCGGAGATCCGCCACCTGGCGGAGCTGATCGGCGGGGTCTTTGCCGGCGGCGGGGCGTTGGTGATCAGGGGCGAGGCGGGGATCGGCAAGTCCGCGCTGCTGGCCGTGGCGGTGGCCGACGCCGAGGTTCGCGGTCACCAGATCCTCACCACCACGGGCGTGCGGTCGGAGACATGCCTGCCGTACTCGGGCCTGCGCCGGCTCCTGCGTCCGCTCAGGGAGCATGACGGCGCGCTGCCGCCACTCCAGCGGGAAGCGCTGCGGGCGGCGTTCGGGACGACGGACGGACCCGTTCCCGACCTCTACCTGGTCGGGCTGGCGACCCTGAACCTGCTGGCCGAGGCCACCGCGCGGGTGCCCGCGCTGGTCGTCGTGGACGACGCGCACTGGATCGATGAGGCGAGTGCCCAGGTGCTCACGTTCCTGGCCAGGCGGTTGGAGTCCGAGCAGGTGGTGCTGGTCGCCGCCACCCGCTACGGGCTGGACGACGCCGGTCTGCCCCTGCTGTCCCTGGAGGGACTGGCGGACGAGGCCTCCGGGCGGCTGCTGGACGCCGTCGCCCCCGAACTGGCGCCCACGGTCCGGCGACGGGTGCTGAGCGAGGCGAACGGCAACCCGCTGGCGCTGACGGAGTTGCCCGGCGCCTGGGGAGACGGGGACGCCGCGCTCCGCACGTCCGGGCTGCCGCTGACCGCGCGCCTGGAGGAGTCGTTCGGCTCCCAGGTGGCCGGGCTTCCCGCGGCCACCCGTGAGCTGCTGCTCGTCGCGGCGGCCAATGACGGAGGCGCGCTCGCCGAGACGTTGTCGGCGGCGGCACGGCTGGACCGCGACGCCGACGGCCGGGGCCTCGCTCCGGTGGACCGCGACGCCGACGGCCGGGGCCTTGCTCCGGCGGGCCGCGACACCGGCGACCGGGACCTCGCTCCGGCGCTGGCCGCGCGGCTCGTCGCGGTGAGCGGGCCGCGGCTCTTCTTCCGCCATCCGCTCATGCGCTCGGCCGTGTACCGGGGAGCGGGCCCGGCGCGGCGCCGGGCGGCCCACGCCGCGCTCGCGGACACGTTGGCCGAGCTGGCCGGGGGACGCCCGGGTGACCTGACGGACCGCCAGATCTGGCATCGGGCCGCGTCGAGGGCACACCACGACGAGGAGATCGCCGCCGCGCTCGACGCCATGGCCTCCCGGGCCCAGCACCGGGGGGCGGCGGCCGTGGCCGTCCCCGCCCTCGAACAGGCCGCCGGCCTCAGCCACGAACCTCGGCAGCGGGTGGAAAGGCTGCTGCGGGCCGCCGACATCGCCGTCGAGCTGGGCAACCGGGACGTCGTCGCCCGGCTCCTGCGCGAGACCGAGTCGCTGGAACTGTCTCCGCAGCAGCACACCCGCATGCTCTGGATCAAGGGTGCCTTCGACGACGGGACGGGAGACCATGCGGTGGGTCCGCTCGCCTTGGCCGAGCTGGCCGAATCGGTGGCGCTCGGCGGCGACTCCCGGTGGGCGCTGCGCATCCTGTGGAGCGCGGCACTGCGCTGCTTCTGGGTCGAACCGGGGCAGGATGCCCGACAGCGGGTCGTCGCGGTCGCCGAGAGCCTGCGGGTCGAGCGTGACGACCCCCAGTTGCTGGCGATCCTGGCCTACGCGGCCCCGATCGAGCGCGGCGCCGTCGTCATCGAGGGGCTCCGGCGCATGAGCTCGCAGCCGATCGTGGACCCCCAGGCCGCTCGTCTCCTGGGCAGCGCCGCCGTTCTGGTGGGCGCTCTCGACCTGGCGGAGAGCCTGTCGGCCGCCGCCCTGACCGGCCTGCGCTCGCAGGGACGGCTGCAACTGCTCGCCCGCGCCCTGGGCGCGCAGGCGTGGAGCGCCGTCCTGCTGGTCAACCTGGACGTGGCCATTCCCGCCGTGTACGAGGCCGCACGGCTGGCCAGGGAGACGGGCCAGCCACTCATGTACGGCACGGCGGTGTCGACGGAGGCGCTGCTGGCCGCGCTGCGTGGAGAGGGCGAGCGCGCCCGTACCCTGGCGGCCGAGGCGGAGGGGCTGAGCCTGGCCGCGGGTGTGCGCCCGGTGCTGGCGACCGTACAGGCCGCGCGTGGTCTGGCGGCGCTCGGCGAGGAGCGTTTCTCCGAGGCGTATGACCACCTGGCGCGCATGCACGACCCCGCGGATCCCAGCCATCATCCGGCGTTGCGCTGCTACGCGCTCGGACCGCTGGCGGACGCGGCGGCGCGCGGCGGCCGGGTGGAGGAGGCACGCGGGATCCTGCGCGAGATGGAGGTGGTGGCGGGCAGGACGCCGTCCCCCGCCCTGCACGCCGGTCTGCGCCTGGCCCGAGCGCTGCTCGCCGACGAGACGCGGGCGCCGGCGCTCTTCGACGAGGCACTCGCGTCCGACGCGGCGCGCTGGCCGTTCGCCCGTGCCCACACACAGCTCGCCTACGGTGAGTGGTTGCGGCGCCGGCGGCGCAACGGCGAGGCGAAGCCGCTGCTGCGGGCCGCGCGGGAGACCTTCGACGCGTTGGGGGCGATCCCCTGGGGTGAGCGGTCCCGGCGGGAGCTGCGCGCCTCGGGCGAGCGCAGCGATCAGCGGGTCAGCGAGACGCGTGACCTGCTCTCCCCGCAGGAGTTCCAGATCGTCCAGCTGGTGGTGTCGGGGATGACGAACCGGGAGATCGGCCAGCGCCTCTACCTGTCGCATCGCACCGTCGCCGCGCACCTTTACCGGGTCTTCCCGAAACTGGGCATCACCTCCCGGGCCGAGCTGGGCGCCATCTTCGCCTCGGGCACGAGGTGACCTCGACGCGGCTGTTCGGCCGAGAATCGCAGGTCGATCGCGTGCGGGAGGCGATCGAGCACATCGAGGAGCGCGGAGCCGCCCTGATCGTGCGCGGCGAGGCAGGGACGGGGAAGACGGCGCTCCTGGCGGAGGCGTCGGCGGTCGCGACCGCCCGGGGCGTGCGGGTCCTCACCATCGCCGGTGTCGAGTCGGAGACCCGCCTGCCCTTCGCGGCGCTGCAGAGCCTTCTGCACCCGGTGCGCTCGGCCTTCGACCGCCTGCCGGAACCGCGGCGGCAGGCCCTGCGGGTGGCCTTCGGCATGAGCGACGCGGCGGCGCCGGACCCGTTCCTGGTCGCGTGGGCCACCCTGAACCTGCTGGCCGAGATCGCCGCCACCACACCCGTCCTGGTGGTCGTCGAGGACACCCACTGGATCGACCGGTCCAGCGCCGACGTGCTCGCCTTCGTGGCGCGGCGGCTGGACGCCGAACCGGTGGTCATGCTGGCCGCCGTTCGCGAGGAGAGCCCCTCCCGCCTGGACGGCGTGGGACTGCCGGAAGTCGTTCTTGGGCCGTTGACCGACGACGCCGCGACCGCGCTCCTCACGGCGTGCGCGCCGGATCTCAGCCGGGAGGCGCGGCGACGGCTGCTCAAGGTCGCGGCAGGCAACCCGCTGGCCCTGCTCGAACTGGCCTCCCTCGCCCCCGAGCACAGCCGCGACCTCGACCGGCTACCGCTGACGGCCCGCCTGGAGCGGGCGTTCGCCTCCAGGTTGTCCGATCTGCCGCCCCATACCCGTACCTTGCTTCTCGTCGTCGCGCTCAACGACGGCGACACGCTCGCCGAGTCGTTCGCCGCGGCCGCGCTGATCATCGGCGAGCCCGTGGAGGCCGGCGCGCTCACGCCCGCGATCGGCGCGCGGCTGCTCAGCGTGAACGGCCCCGGCGTGCGTTTCCGGCACCCCCTCATGCGCTCGGCCGTCTACCAGGCCTCCGGCGCGGCCGATCGCCGGCGAGCACACGCCGCCCTGGCCGACGTCCTGGGCGAGAGCGACGACAGGGCCGTCTGGCACAGGGCCGCCGCCGCTTCGGGACCCGAGGAAACGCTGGCCGAACGGCTGGACGCGAGGGCGCTGCGGGCGCGGCGTCGTGGTGACGTCGTGGCGGCGGTCGCCGCGCTGGAACGGGGCGCGGAGCTGAGCCAGGACCGGAGGTGCAGGGCCGAACGGCTGCTGACGGCCGCCGCCCTCGCCGTCGAGCTCGGCCGGCGGGACATCGTCGCCCGGCTGCTGGCGGAAGCCGAGCCGCTGGCCCTGTCGCCCCAGCAGAAGGCACGCGCGGCGTGGATCAGGGGCGACTTCGACGACGGCATGCGAGAGGACCGGGTCGGCGCGCACGCGCTGGCCTCGCTCGCCGAACAGGTCGCCGCCGGTGGCGACGTCGACCTGGCCGTGCGGATCCTGTGGAGCGGGGCACTGCGCTGCTTCTGGTCGGAGCCGGGGAGCCAGGCGCGGCGGCGGGTCGTCGAGGTCGCCGAGTCGCTCCCCGTCGACGCGGCCGATCCCCGCCTGCTGGCCATCCTCGGGTACGCGGCCCCCATCGAGCGCGGCGCCCGTGTCATCGCGGGCCTTCGGCTGCTGGCCGACCAGGCGGGTACCGACCCGGAGTCGACCCGGCTCGTGGGCAGTGCCTCGGTGCTGGTGGGCACCCTGGACCTCGGCCTGGGGTTCTCCGCCGCCGCCCTGGACGGCCTGCGCGCCGAGGGCAGGCTCCAGCTCCTGACGCGCGCCCTCGTGGCACAGGCCTCGAGCGCCGCCCATCTCGGGTATCTCCGGGTCGCCGGCCCCGCCGCGGCGGAGGCGGTCCAGCTCGCGACGGAGACCTCCCAGCCCTATCTGTACGGCATGGCACGGGCGATCGAAGCCCAGGTGGCGGCGCTGCGCGGGGAGGAGGAACGCGCGTACTCCCTCGCGGGCGAGGCGGAAAGGGTCGGTCTTCCCGTCGGTGCCCGGCCGGTCCTGGCCACCGTCCAGATCGCCCGCGGCCTCGCCGCGCTCGGTGCCGGGAGGTACGCCGAGGCGTACGACTAGCTGCGCCGAGTGCATGATCCGGCCGATCCCGCCTACCAGCTCGCGCTGCGCTGCCACACCCTGGCCGATCTCGCGGAGGCCGCCTCGCACAGTGGCCAGGAGGTCTCGATGCGCGGCATCGTCGCGGAGATGGAGGAGGCGGCGTTGCTCACCCCCTCGCCGTCGCTGCACATCGGCCTGCGGCACGCGCGGGCCGTGCTGGCCGACGGCGTCCGGGCGGAGTCACTGCACGTGGCCTCGCTGGCCGCGGACCTGTCCCACCACCCGTTGGCCAGGGCCCGCGCGCAGCTGGCCTACGGCCGGTGGCTGCGCAGACACCATCGGGTAGCCGACTCCCGGCCGCCCCTGCGCGCCGCCCGGGACATCTTCGACACCCTGGGGGCCCTGCCGTGGGGCGAGCGGGCACGTCAGGAACTGCGTGCCTCCGGCGAGAGCGGTGAACCCCGCGTGCGCGAGGCGTCGGACAGGCTCACGCCGCAGGAGCTACAGATCGCCCTGCTCGTCGCGGAAGGGCTCACGAACAAGGAGATCAGTCAGCGCCTGTACGTGTCCCACCGCACGATCGGCACCCATCTGTATCGGATCTTCCCCAAACTCGGGATCACCTCCAGGTCCGAGGTGAGAGCCGCGCTGTCGCGACCGGACGGGACGCCTGACGCAGTCACATGACGGACGCGAGGTCCGGTCCGGCCGTCGTACGTTGCAGGTCCATCACCGACCGGATGACTCCGAGGAGATCCCCATGAGCGCACCGACACCCGTCGTCTTCATCCACGGCCTGTGGCTGCACGCCACGTCCTGGACAGCTTGGTCCGAGGTGTTCCTCGACGCCGGTTACGCCCCTCTCGCGCCTGGCTGGCCAGGCGACGGCGCCACGGTCGAGGAGTCGCGCGCCGACCCCGACCGGATCGCCGGCCACGGGATCGACGACGTCGTCGAGCACTACGCGAAGATCATCGCGGGCCTGAGCGAGCGGCCGATCCTGATCGGCCACTCGTTCGGCGGCATGATCGCCCAGAAGCTCCTCGGCATGGACCTCGCCGTCGCGGCCGTCGCCATCGACGCGGCGCAGATAAAGGGCGTCCTGCCGGTGCCGCTGACGGCGCTGCGCTCCGCTCTGCCGGTGTTCAGGAACCCCGCCAACCGCAACCGGGCCGTCTCGCTGACCGAGGAGCAGTTCAGGTACGCCTTCGGCAACGCCGTCCCCGCCGAGGAGTCGGCCGAGCTGTACCGGCGCTGGGCGATCCCCGCCCCGGGCAAGCCGTTGTTCGAGGCCGCCGCGGCGAACTTCAACCCGCACTCCCCGGCCAAGGTCGCCACCGAGAACGAGTCCCGGGGGCCGCTTCTGCTGATCACCGGCGGTCAGGACCACACCGTGCCCGAGGCGGTCACTCGGGCCACGCTCAAGCAGTACCGGCACTCCGGCGCGGTCACCGACTTCCAGGAGTTCCCCGACCGGGCGCACTCCCTCACCATCGACCACGGCTGGCGGGAGATCGCCGACGCCTCGCTGGCCTGGCTGGCCCGCCAGTCCCTCTGATCCCTCTGACGCGCACGGGCGACCCATGCCTGTCGGCCACACCCGACGGCGATCTCCCACAGTGCCGTTTCTGCCGCTCACCGTGCCGGCCGTGCCGCTCGCTCCGGCGGCCGTCGCCGACCGCGGTCCGGAAGGCGACCGCGGTCCGGAAGGCGACCGCGGTCCGGAAGGCGACCGAGGCCGGATCCCCGCCGGGCTCACCCCCCCGCGGAGCTCACCCGCCGCCTCCAGCGCCTCGGCTATTCGGCGGTTCCGGCACGCACCAGACCGCATTCGTAGGCGTGGACGACGGCCTGTACCCGATCGCGCAGGCCGAGCTTGGACAGCACCCGGCTGACGTGCGTCTTGACGGTTCCCTCGGACAGGTAGAGGCGGCCGGCGATCTCGGCGTTCGACAGGCCGCGGGCGATGAGCCCCAGCACCTCGCGTTCGCGTTCGGTCAGGACGTTCAGGTCGGCGGTGGAGGTGGCCGGTGCGGACGCGGTGCCGACGTATCGTTCGAGAAGCCGGCGGGTCACGCTCGGCGCCACGACCGCGTCGCCGCGCGCCACCATGCGGATGGCCGAGAGCAGGTCGGACGCGAGCGTGTCCTTGAGCAGGAAACCGCTCGCGCCTGCCTGGAGCGCGGCGTAGACGTACTCGTCGAGGTCGAAGGTCGTCAGGATCAGCACCCGGGTCCGGCCGGCGTCGTCGCGGGCGCATATGCGGCGGGTCGCGTCGACGCCGTCGACGCCGGGCATCCGGACGTCCATCAGCACGACGTGCGGCCGCAGTTCGAGCGCCATCGCCGCGGCCTCGGCGCCGTCACCCGCCTCACCGACCACCCGCATGTCCTCCGCGTTCTCCAGGATCATGCGGAAGCCGGTGCGGACCAGGGCCTGGTCGTCGGCGATGAGTACGCGGATCACGCGTCGTGTCCCCGGATCGGAAGCGTCGCTCGCACGACGAACCCGCCGCGGGGCCCGGGGCCGGTGGCGAGCCGGCCTTCGAGCAGCCTCACGCGCTCACGCATGCCCCGCAGCCCGTTGCCGCCGCCATCGCTCTCGGCCGCGCTCCGCCCGTCGTCGACGATCTCGATGCCGACCTCCGTTTCGCCGTAGGAGAGGACCACGTCCGCCCTCGCGCCGGTACCGGCGTGCTTCATCGTGTTCGTCAGCGCCTCCTGCACGATGCGGTACGCCGACAGGTCAACGGTCGACGGCAGCGCCGCGGGGGTGCCTTCGACGTGCAGCCGCACCGGCGTGCCCGCCCTTCTCACCTGGTCGAGCAGCGTGGACAGCTGCGCGAGTCCGGGCTGCGGGTGCCACGTGTCGTCCACCTCGCCCACCGCGGCGAGCACCCTGCGCATGTCGGCGAGAGAGTCGCGCCCGGTCTTGACGATCGCCTCCAGCGCGGCCCGGGTGTCGGCGGGCCTGTTGTCCAGCGCGGCGCCGCCGCCCTGCGCCTGGATCACCATCACCGACAGGCCGTGCGCGACGACGTCGTGCAACTCCCGACTGATCCGCCCGCGCTCGGCGGCCACCGCGAGGGCCGCCTGCTGGTCCCGTTCCCGTTCGAGATCCTGGGCATGCGCGTGCAACTCGTCGAGGTAGGCCCGGCGGCTGCGCGAGCCGGAGCCGATCGCCCAGGAGGCGACCAGGGCGGATCCGAGCACGGGAAGGCCGCTCCAGGCGTTCCACGCCTGCCGGCCGACCAGGTGGACCCCGTCGGTCCCGGCCGGCGGGGCGGTGACCGGAGCCGTCGGGAGGGCGGTCACCGCCTGGAACGCCTCCGGGAGCCCGCGCACCGGACTCGCCGCGAGCGCGTGGTACAGGCTCAAGCTCGTGGCGATCAGCAGCAGGCCGGCCAGTGCCGTGAGGGAGACGGCCCGCTCGTAGCGGGTGGCGACGGTGTACAGCAGGATCGGCACGCCCAGATCAACGATCATGAGGGGCAGGGCCTGGGCCATGTGCGTCACGGCGGACAGCGTGCAGACGGCGAGCATCGGCAACGGCCGGCGCCGGCGGAGCGCGACACCGGCCACGGCGGGCACGGTCGCGACCCACCAGAGCACGCCCCGCCCGTCGCCGGCCGGGTCGCCGGCCAGCTGGCGCACGATGGCGTTCGGGTCGTTCACCAGCACGAGGATCGCGAGCATCGCGAACGCCAGCGCCGCGTCCTGCGACGCGGGCCGGCGCGACCAGGTGCGGAGGGTGACGGCCAACTGCTGTGTCATGACTGTGTGAGCTTACGGCTCGGCCCGGTGCCGCCGCGTCCGTCGCAAGACAGATCCCGCGGGGCCGGGATACATCCCAAGACAGATGCGATCGTGTGCCCGAGGACAGACGCGGGTACAGCGCGGCGGGCAGCAGGGTGATCCGCATGATTCAACGTGCATACCGGGCCGGCCAGACGGCACGCCGGTCGGCCGCCCCGGCGATGGCCGTGGTCGCGCTCGCGACGGCCTCCCTGGTCACCGGTTCGCCCGCCGCGAAGGCGGCGGGAACTACCGAGCCCGAGGTCAGGTGGCGGGCCTGCCCCGCCTACTCCGACGACGTGCTCCGGTCCCGAGGCGTCACCGACCAGCGGATGCCGGAGTTCCGCGCCCTGATGAGCCGTACGGAGTGTGGAACGGTCGACGTCCCGCTGGACTACCGCAAGCCGGACGGCCGGCAGATCACCGTCGCGATCACCCGGCTCAAGGCCGCGGACCAGGCGCGCCGGCTGGGCGGTATCGCGCTCAACCCGGGCGGGCCCGGCGGTAGCGGATATCTCATGCCCATCGACACCGTCATGCGCAACAAGGAGGCCGCACGGCTCGGCGACCGGTACGACCTGATCGGCTTCGATCCTCGCGGCGTCGGCTACAGCACCAAGATCGACTGCCTGCCCTCGGGCCCTGGTGGGGGCGAGCCGCCTCCGAGTCCGGGCGAGGGCGAGCCGCCCCCGAGCCCCGGCGGGGAGAAGCCGGGGCCGCTGACCGAGGAGGCGGCCAAGCTCATCTATGACCGCGGCGTGGCCATGAACGACGCCTGCGGGCGGTCCGATCCCGCCTTCCTCGGTCGGCTCACCACGGTGAACGTGGCCCGCGACCTCGATCGGGTGCGGATCGCACTGGGCGAGAAGAAGTGGAACTTCCTCGGCGTGTCCTGGGGCACCCGGCTCGGCGTGGTCTACCGCAGTACCTTCCCCGGCAAGGTGAACCGCATGTTCCTGGACAGCGTGGTGAGTCCGCGGTACAGCGTGGACGACTTCGTGGTGGACACCGCCGCGGCGGCCGAGCGCAACTTCTCGCGCATGGCGGCATGGATCGCGCTGCGCCATGACACCTACGGCCTCGGTACCACCCAGAAGGGGGTGCGGGCCGCGGTTCTGGAGCTCCGCCAGAAGTACGACGCGGACCCGAAGAGGTTCACCGATCTGGGGATGGCCGTCGACGGTTCGGTGATCGCCAGGTTCGCCATGCAGGACTCGCCGGAGTGGCCGCAGGTCAGCAAGGCGCTCAAGGAACTGCGGGGCGAGACCGGCCCCACCGCGCCGCCCACCGTCAAGGAGATCCTCGACAAGGGCGCGGGCCGCATGGTGCCCGGCGCACCGGAAGTTCAGAACGCGACGATGAGACAGGCGGTCGCCTGCAACGAGGACCCCAGCCGGCTCGGCTTCTCCGCCGCCTGGGCCGCGCACCAGCGGCTCCTTGAGCGGAACCCGGTCACCGGCCGGGCCAGCAGGTTCTTCATCGAATGCGCCGGCTGGCCGCTGCCGGTGCAGAAAATGCCGGTACGCCGTACCGGAGGGTCGCTGGTGCTGTCCGGACACCGCTACGAGGCCGGGACCCCCTACGAGTGGACGACCCAGACGCGATCCGCCATCGGCGGCACGGTGTTCACCGTCGACGACGACGTGCACGGGTCGGTCCTGAAGAGGCCGGACTGCGCCGCCGATCTGGTGGCGTACTTCACCACGGGCCGCATCGACCGGGGCTGCGACGGCGTTCTCTCTACGTCGTAGAAACCGGCCGGCGGTGATCTCGCCGCGCCTGACCTCGGACTTCCGGATCTGACCCCACGACCCTCGGGGAGCGGGCAGGCCACCGCACCCAAGAGCACGCGCACCGAAGCCGATGCCCGCTCACCGATGCCCGCCCACCGATGCCCGCCCACAGATGGAGAACGAGATGGAAGCCATCACCTTCAGGAAAAGGCGCGTGCGCCGGACCAGCGCGACGGCCGTCCTGCTGACGACCGTCGCGCTGGTCTCCGGGGCCTGCTCCAGCGGCGACGAACCGGGCAGGACCAGGACCGTGGCGTCCGTGGCACCCGGGGCCGGTTCGACCTCCGCCGCCACGCAGGCCCCCCAGGAGAAGGCCGACGTGCTGGCCTACGCCAAGTGCATGCGCGAGAACGGCATGCCCGACTTTCCGGACCCGCAGCCCGGAGGAGGCCTCGCCCTGCCGTCCGGGGTCGATCCCAACTCTCCGGAGTTCAGGAAGACGGAGGACAAGTGCCGGCACTTCATGGGGCCCGACCAGGAGAAGAGGGACGGGGAGGAGACGTGGCCCTCGGCGGAGAAGCTCAAGTACGCCCAGTGCATGCGTGACAACGGCGTGCCGAGGTTCCCGGACCCCGACGCGCAGGGCGGCTTCAGATTCAAGGAGGGCGGCCCTGTCGACCCCCAGTCGCCGCAGTTCAAGAAGGCGGAGGCCGTCTGCGCGAAGTACCAGCCGCGGAACATCGTGAAGGCGGGTACCGGGGGCGGGCCGTGAACGCCACGCGGATCTCGACGGGAGACACGGAGAGTCCGTCCGGTGGGA
Source organism: Streptosporangium sp. NBC_01469 (assembly GCF_036227305.1). Taxonomy (NCBI): domain Bacteria; kingdom Bacillati; phylum Actinomycetota; class Actinomycetes; order Streptosporangiales; family Streptosporangiaceae; genus Streptosporangium; species Streptosporangium sp. NBC_01469. The sequence continues at coordinate 1,736,416 of NZ_CP109465.1, forward strand.
AGCGCCGACGGGGACGCGGACGGATGGTGGCGGTCGTCGTGGCGATCCTGGTCGCGGCGGGCGCGGGGATCGCCCTCGCGGATCCGTTCGGCGCCCAGACCAAGGCGGCGCCGGTCGAGAGCACCGCCAGGACCGGGCTGGCGCGGGTGACCGAGGGAACCCTGTCCGCCAGGACCCTGGAGAACGGGACGCTGGGCTACGCGGGTGACTACCAGGTGGTCGACAAGGCCGGCGGCACGGTCACCGAACTGCCGGACGTGGGCCGGGTGGCCGGTCAGGGCGAGGCGCTGTATCGGGTGGACGGCAAGCCGGTGATCCTGCTGCGGGGTGCCCATACGTCGGTCTACCGGGACCTGTCCTGGGGGATGGAGGGTGTCGACGTCAAACAGCTGAACGCCGCGCTCGTCGCCCTCGGATATGCCACCAGGGACGAGCTCGACCCCGATTCGAACTACTTCGGCCGGCAGACCTACTACGCCCTCACCGAGTTGCAGGAGGACGTGGGCCTGACCGGGACCGGGCAACTGCCGCTCGGGCAGGCGGTGTTCCTGCCCACCAAGGAGATCAGGATAACCAAGGTCATCGCGGTACGCGGTGGCTCGGTGGCGCCCGGCGGAGTGGTCCTGCGGGCCTCCTCGACCCGACGGCAGGTCACCGTCGCGCTGAGCGCGAGCCGGCAGTCCGATGTCGCGGCCGGCGACAAGGTGACCATCTCACTGCCCAACGGCAGGACCACACCGGGTGTCGTGTCGTCGGTCGGGAAGGTGGCGACGAAGGCGGACGACGGCACGACCGTCGAGGTGCGGATCAGGCCGTCCAGGCCGAAGGCGACCGGCCGGCTCGACCAGGCGCCGGTGCAGGTGTCCATCGTGTCCGAGACGGTGGAGGACGTGCTGTCGGTGCCGGTGAACGCGCTGCTGGCGCTGGCCGGCGGCGGGTACGCCGTGGAGGTCGTGGAGGGCGGCGCGCACCGTCTGGTCCCGGTGGAGACGGGGTTGTTCGACGACAGCGAGGGCACGGTGGAGGTCACCGGCGAGGGCCTGGTCGCCGGTCAGAACGTCGTGGTGCCGGCCTCATGACCGATGTGGACGCGGAGACAGGCGTGGCCGGTGGCCGGCACACCGGCGAGCCGGTCCTGCAGCTGGACGAGGTGACCAAGATCTACCCCGGAGTGTCACCGGTGGTGGCGCTGGACAAGGCCTGTTTCACCGTCCGCCGGGGCGAGCTGGTGGCGATCGTGGGCCCGTCGGGTTCGGGGAAGTCGACCCTGCTGCAGGTGATGGGCACCCTGGACCGCCCCACCTCGGGGACGGTCCGGATCGTCGGGGACGACGTCGCCAAGATGTCGGACCGAGCTCTGGCGGGACTGCGGGCCACCCGGATCGGGTTCGTCTTCCAGCAGTTCTTCCTGGCCGAGCACGCCACCGCACTGGAGAACGTCGCGGACGGGATGCTGTATTCGGGGGTCAGGCACGGTGCGCGGACGCGGGCCGCGGCCGCGGCGCTGGTCCGGGTCGGGCTCGGCCACCGGCTCGGCCACCGGCCGCCGCAACTGTCGGGCGGTGAACGGCAGAGGGTCGCGATCGCCCGAGCCCTGGTCGGCAACCCGGCCATCGTGCTGGCCGACGAACCCACCGGCAACCTCGACAGTGTCTCCGGAGCCGCGATCTTCAAGCTGCTCGGGGAGCTCAACGCCGAGGGCGCCACCATTGTCATGATCACCCACGACCGTGAACTGGCCGCACGACTGCCGCGCCGCATCGAGGTCCTCGACGGACGTGTCGTCGCCGACGTCACCGCGGCGGAGCGGCCTCTGTCCACCGGAAGGCACCTGCCATGACCACCACGGTTCCCGGCCGGTCGCATCCGGCCGACCTGGCCCGGACCGCTGTCGTGGGGCTGCGCACCAGGCGAATGCGGGCCGCACTGTCGGCGCTGGGCATCGCCATCGGCGTCGCGGCGATGGTGGCGGTGACGGGGCTGTCCGCCTCCTCCCAGGCGGGGCTGCTGGCCGAGATCGACAAGCTGGGCACCAACCTGCTGACGGTCAGCCCGGGGCGGGTCCTGGGCGGCGGGGACGCCAAGCTCCCGTTCGAGGCTCCGGGGATGATCGCTCGGATCGGCCCGGTGGAAACGGTCCAGCACACCGGCAGGACCAAGGCCGACGCCTTTCGCAGCCCGTACATCCCGAGCATCAACACCAACGCGTTGACGGTCGACGCCGCGAGCCTGGACCTGCCCGCCGCCGTGCGCACGACCGTCGCCCAGGGCAGGTACCTCAACGCCGCCACCGCCGAACAGCCGGTCGCCGTACTCGGTTCGGCCGCCGCCGCCCGCCTGGGCATCGCCCGGATCCACCCGGGGATGCGCGTCTGGGTCGGCGGGCAGTGGTTCTACGTCGCGGGGATCCTCAACCCCGCGACCCTGATGCCCGAGATCGACTCCTCGGTGCTGGTCGGCTACCCGGCCGCGCGGAGGTATCTGCACTTCGACGGCCACCCGTCCACCATCTACGTGCGGGCCCAGACCGACCGGGTGCAGGACGTCCAGAAGGTGCTGGCCGCGACGGCCAACCCGAAGAACGCCGGTGAGGTCAGCGTCAGCCGGCCCTCGGCCGCTCTCGTGGCCCGCGCCGCGGTCCAGTCCGCGCTGAACGGCCTCTTCCTCGGGCTCGGGGCGGTGGCCCTGCTCGTCGGCGGTATCGGCGTCGCCAACACCATGGTCATCTCGGTGCTCGAACGCCGCTCCGAGATCGGCCTCCGGCGCGCGCTCGGCGCCACCAGGGGCGACATCCGCCTGCAGTTCCTGGCCGAGGCGATCCTGATCGCCGCGATCGGCGGCGTCGTGGGGGTGGCGATGGGAACGACCGCCACGGCGATCTACGCCCACGTCAAGGGCTGGGCCACGGTGGTTCCGCCGCTCGCCTGGGCGGGAGGACTCGGTGCGGCCGTCGCGATCGGCGCGGTCGCCGGCCTGCTCCCCGCACTCCGCGCCGCACGCATGCAACCCACCGAGGCCCTCCGGACCGCCTGAACGCCTGAACGCCTGAACGCCTGAACCAGGCGCCTCGCCAGGCATCGCGGATCATCGTCACAGGTCGGTGGCTATGATCCTCTCGATGTTCCGTTCGGCGAGCGCCGTGATGGTGACGAACGGGTTGACGGTGGTGTTGCCGGGGATCAGCGAGCCGTCGATGACGTACAGGCCGGGGTAGGCGGTGAGGCGGCCGTAGTTGTCGGTGGCCCTGTTCAGCACCGCGCCGCCGAGCGGGTGGTACGTGAGGTGGTCGCCCCAGACCTTGTACACGCCGAAGAGGTCGGTCCGGTAGATCGTCCCCTCCTTCGCGTTGATCTTGTCGAAGATCGTCTTGGCCATGTCGATGGACGGCTGCTTCCAGGAGGTCTGCCAGTTCAGGTCGACCCTGCCCGTCGCGGCGTTCCAGGAGAACTGGGCGCGGTTGGGGTTCCTGGTGATCGACAGATAGAACGAGGCGAAGGTCTCGATCCCGACGGGCAGTGGCGCGACCTCGGCGAACGCGCCGCCGGCGGCCCAGTTGTCGATGCCGGAGCAGGGAATGGTCGACTGGAGGCCGCCGGTCGGGTCCCACAGATGGTTGGCGCGGCCGCACATGACGTTGCCGTTGTCGCCCCAGCTCTTGCCGATCTCGCTGTTCAGGTTGGGCAGCGCGCCGGTGGCCTTCAGCTTGACCAGCAGTTTGCTGGTGCCGACGCTGCCGGCGGCGAAGAACACCCGGTCCGCGGTCACGGTCTTGGTGGCCGTGGTGTCGCCGCCGGTGTCGAGCTGCTCGATGACGACCGTGTAGCCGCCCCCGGTCGCCGGGGCGACCGAGGTGACCCTGTGCAGCGGCGAGACGGTGACGTTGCCGGTGGCCCTGGCCAGGGCGATGTAGGTCTTCTGCAGCGACTTCTTGCCGTGGTTGTTGCCGTAGAGGATCTCGCCGGCCAGCGCCGACCTGGTGGCGGTCCCGGCCGCCTCCTGCTTCATGTGATTCCAGTCGTACACGTTGGGCACGAAGACGAACGGGAAGGCGGAACGCTGGGCGTGCTTGCGGCCGACCCGGGAGTACTGGTAGCAGGCGGTGGTGTCGAACCAGGCCGGGTCGATGGTGGTGACCCCGAGTCCGGCGTTGGCGCGCGGGTAGTAGGTGTCGTACATCTCGTCGGCGTTCACCGACGGGAGGACGGCGCCGAAGTTCTCGCGCTTGGGGGTGACGGCCATGCCGCCGTTGACCAGCGACCCGCCGCCGACGCCGCGGCCCTGGTAGACCGTGATGCCGCCGAACTCCTCGGCGTCCAGGATCCCGGTGTAGCGGGTGATGTCCCTGTCGATCGGGAAGCCGAGGAAGTAGTTGAGGGGGGCCTTGGTCCTGGTGCGCAGCCAGTAGGACCGGTGGTCCGGTGCGGTCGTGGTGCAGAAGATCTTGCCGTCGGAACCCGGGGTGTCCCAGGCCATGCCCATCTCGATCATGTGCACGTCGACGCCCGCCTGGGCGAGGCGCAGGGCGGCGACGGAGCCGCCGTAGCCGGTGCCGATCACCAGGGCCGGGACGTGGGCCCCGTCGGCGATCGGAGCCGCCGCGGTGCCGGCCTGCGCCTGGGCCGCGGTGGGGTGGCCCGCGAGGGCCGCGATTCCCAAGATAGAACCAGTTCCAGCAATGAAACCCCGGCGCGACACGCCTTTGGAACCAGATCCAGCTGAGGCTTTTTCACTCATGTGATTTTCCTCACTCTTGATGGCTGGAACCAGTTCTATATGTTTCTCAGGTGTTAATCCACCGCGTGTCCGCGAGTGATTTGTGTCCTGCCGGCTACCTGAAACTCCAGGTCGCGGTGCGCCCGCCCGGCCGGGTGCGGTCCGGTGTTTCCCCGGCTCGGCCGGGCGTCGTGATGACGGCCGCCACCGGGAGACACACATGAGGGGCGTACGGATGCGGCATCCGTACGCCCCGGTGCTCGAAACGTCAGCTTTCGCAGGACTCCCGGACTTCGGCGGTGCAGATGTCCCTGCCGGCGCCGCCGACGACGGAGTCGGGGCCCGCGTTGCCTTCGAGGACGTCGTCGCCGTCGTTCCCGTGCATGGTGTCGCCGCCGGTCTGGCCGGAGACGGTGTCGCGGGCCGAGCCCCCGGAGAAGCCGTCCTTACCGGCGCCGAGGAAGGCGCGCATGGGCAGGGCGGTGTTGTTGCGCAGGGTGTCGGCGCCGGCCTGGAGGCTGGCCTGGATACCGGTGATCCCGGTGGCGGGGCAACGGACCGTGTTGTCGTCGACGTTCTGGCAGACCCCCGCGGTGGAGAGCGTGTCGCCGGAGTTCCTGACGACGAGCGAACCGTCGACGTCGAGGTCGACGCTGATGTCGTCGGACAGGTTTCCCGCGTTGATGGACAGCAGGCTCCCGGTCACGGTCACGTTGGTGCCGGCCAGCGCGGGTCCGGCGAGGGCCAGCGGCGGGGTGACCACCAGGACCCCCACCGCCAGCGCCCGCAGCCCGGCCCTGCGGACCACGCCCGGCCGCGACGGCCCGTGCTTCGTGATGTTCCTCCGTGTACGCATGAATCCCCCGTGCGTTCGGCCGCCGATCACTTCTGGCGGTGACCGGTCGGCGGGCTCCTGTGCCCGGGACGATTACATCCCGTGACCGCCCGCGACCCCGCGTCGCTGCGCACGGTGAGCGAACTGTTTTACGGAGAGTTCCGAAAGCTGGACCGTCCCCGTGGCGCGGGCGCCCCGGAACTCCGCCGAGGTGCCTTCGCCGGACGCGATACCGGGATGAAACGGCGATGCAGATCCACCTGGACCAGGACCTGCTCCAGGCGGGAGGGCTCGACGCCCCGGACCACCCTCCCGTGCTGCACGCCTCAGCCGGGGTGCCGGTACGGATCGGGATGTGGACCCGGTGACGCGCGAGCCCTTCTGCCCGGCTCGGCCCCGTACCGTCACTCCTGCCTGACGAGGAGGTGGCGCGGGCCGCGCAGGACCGCGCTCTGCCGGTACGGGGGCGGGTCGGCGACGAGCCGGGGACTCTCCAGGTTGCGGAAGAGCTCGTTCAGCGCGATCTGCGTCTCCAGCCGGGCCAGGGGAGCGCCGAAGCACAGGTGGACGCCCCCGCCGAAACCGAGGTGCTGGTTGTCCCGCCGGTCGGGATCGAACCGGTCGGGGTCGCGGAAGTAGGAGGGATCGCGGTTGCCGGAGGCGAGCACGAGCGTGATCCGCGAGCCCTTCGGGATGGTGGTGCCCGCGACGGTGAGGTCGCTGTACGCGGCCCGCCAGAGGATGAGCTGCACCGGAGGCTCGTAGCGCAGCAGTTCCTCGACCGTCCGGACGATCATTCCGGGCTCGCGGCGCAGGCGTTCCAGCACGTCGGGGTGGCGCAGCAGCGTCAGCGCGCCGTTGGTGATCAGGTTGACGGTCGTCTCGTGGCCCGCGATGAGCAGCAGGTTGGCGGTGCTGACGATCTCCTCGTCCGTCATGCGCCCGTCGGGTCCGTCGTCGTTGGCCAGCCGGGACAGCAGGTCGTTTCCCGGTGGCCGGCCGCGACGGCTCTCCAGGAGCTCGGCGAGGTACGCCCTGAGGTCCTCGCGGGCCCGTACGCCCTCCCGCATGCGGTCCTCGGGGTCCGTCGCGGGGTTGAAGTCGAGCAGTGCGACGATCGCCTCGACCCACCCGTGGAACCGCGGCTCGTCCTCGCGGGGTACGCCGAGCAGATGGCAGATCACGGTGACGGGGAAGGGGTAGGCGAAGTCGTCGACGACGTCGATCTCGTCCTTGCTCACCAGGTTGTCGATCAGGTTCGTGACGATGGCGTTCAGGTCGGGACGCATGTCGTCTATCAGCGTGGGCGAGTGCGGGGGGCCGAAGTAGCGCATCGCCATGCGGCGCAGCCGGTCGTGCTGCGGCGGGTCGAGGCCGATGAAGGCCGGTGAGTCCCCGCGTATGGCGACGGAGGGTCCCGGATCGTGGAGGTTGTCCGTGTCGGAACTGACGTGCGGGTCGTGCAGCAGCGCGGTGATCTCCCGGTAGGTGCTGACGATGTAGCCGCCGTCCTCCTGCCGGGCCACCGGGGTCCTGCGCAGTTCGGCGTAGAGCGGGTACGGGTCGGCCCGGCTGGAGTGGTCGAGGATCCGCTGGAAGGTGCTGGACGCCTGGGTGACTGTCATGGCCGCTTCTCCTAGGGTGTGCCGGTTCCCGCCGTCCCCGCTTGGACCCGGTCGGACCCGGTCGAACAGGTCAGCCGCCCGGCCGCGCGAACGCCACGCGCCGCTCGCTGGGCTCGTAGCCGGTGACCACCACCGTGGCTCCTTGGGTGATGATCACCGAGTTGGGGAAGTGGGCGGGTACCGGCTTCATGTCGGCGGGCTGGTCGGGTGTGGGACAGGAGGGCGGGAAGGGCGCCGCCGTCTCGATCAGGTGCCGGTAGTGGTCGAGCCACTTGGCGTTGTCGAAGCTGACCGCCGCGGTGACCCGGCCGCGGTAGCCGTACGCGGCGACGAAACGGTGCTCCTCCACCGATCCCTGCGTCACGACGACCTCGTCCGACAGGACCGGGACACCGACGGACTTGATGTTGACGCCGAACTGCATCGACCAGAACGCCGGCATGGACAGGTGCGGCCAGCGGTCGGTCGGGGAGCTGACCATGTTGTGGGCCGCGACCTGGGCCTGTTCCACCGCGTTGGCCCAGTGTTCCAGCGACAGGAACCGGTACTCGTAGACCGGGTGCGGGCAGCGTGCCACGTCCCCGGCGACGAAGACGTCGTCGGTGACCAGGCCGTTGACGTCGAACGCCCGGCAGCCCGAGTCGCAGGCCACCCCCCAGACACCGGCGGCCAGTCCCGAGTCCCGCAGCCACTCGGTGTTGCGCACGCCGCCGAGCGCGACCACCACCACGTCGGCGTCGACCGTGCCGCCGTCGGAGAGGTGGGCGCGGCGCACCCGTCCCCGCTCGTCCCCCTCCAGCCGCGTGACCTTGACGCCGCAGCGCAGGTCGACGCCGTGGGCGCGCTGGAGGTTCGCGGCGATCGAGCCGACCATGCTTCCGAGCGCTCCCACCAGCGGGGCCTCGGCGGTCTCGGCGACGGTCACCGGTATGTCGCGCTCGCGGCACACCGAGGCGATCTCGGAACCGGCGAAACCGGCCCCGATGACGAGCACCCGGCCGGGCCCGGCGGCCAGCCGCTCCCACAGGCGGCCCGAGTCGTCGCGCGTGCGTACCACGAACACGCCGTCCAGGGCGGCCTCGGCCCTGTCGGCCCAGGGCCTGGCGCGCACACCGGTGGCGATCAGCAACCTGTCGAAGGGGACCTCCCGCCCGTCCGCGAGCTCCACCCGCTTACCCGCGAGGTCCAGCCCGGAGGCGGGCACGCCGAGCAGCCACTCCGCGTCGATCTCACGACGCCGGGGCAGCGCGGTGCCGTCCGCGGGCACCCAGCCGGTCAGGACCTGCTTGGACAGCGGCGGCCGGTCGTAGGGTTCGCACGCCTCGTCCCCGACGAGGGTGAGCGACCCGGTGAAGCCCTCGTCGCGGAGCGCCTCCGCGGCCCGCAGTCCCGCGAGGGAGGCGCCGACGACGACGATGCGGCCGTCGTGCCTGAACGTCTCCCTGCTCCGCTCGCTGGTCACGCCGTTCCCGTTCCGGTCGCCGTCGCCGCGGCGGTCGCGGCCGTCGCCGTTCCGGTCGCCGTCGCGGGCGGGATCCCGGCCGCGTCCAGCAGGTCGACGAGGATCGCCTGGACCGGGCAGGCGGCCACCGCGCGCAGGACCTGGTCCCGCTGAGCCTCGTCGGGACTGGAGTGGAACATGAGCGCCTCCTCGCCCCGCATCCGGAACGTGTCCGGGGCCAGGAAGGCACACTGCGCGTATCCCTGGCACCGCGCCAGATCGACGACAACTCTCATTCGGACCATCCCTTCCGAACCTGCGTACGGCTGAGTGAGACGGAGAGAACCGGGACGGCGGGGTCGACTGACATCACCCGATAAGGCGCTTAACTGCACATATAAGCGTATCTCGGACATTTGGCCGGTACATCGATCTTCCGCCAGATGACGGTCAAGGATTGCGTACGGAGAGGGGTGGGTCGGTGACAGAGAGATGACTCGCGAACGCCTGCCTATACAGCTGACTTTTTTACAAGTCATATGTATAGGATGCCGTACATGAGACCAGTCGAAGACCTGACCGCTCGGGCGCGGATCAGGGACGCCGCGCTCGCGCACTTCGCCGAGCACGGGATCCGGGGGGCCACCCTGCGGGCCATCGCCGAGGAGGCGGGCGTGTCGCTCGGCCTCGTGCAGCACCATTTCGGATCGAAGGACGGCCTGCGCGAAGCCTGTGACGCCTACGTGCTGGAGTTCGTCAAGCTGAACGTTCACGAGGCACTGGACGAGCACCGGCTGGACGAGCCGGAGTTCGTCTCCGAGGTCTATCGGGCGGGACCGCCCGTCATGCTCTACCTGTCGCGGGCCCTGGCGGACGGCTCGCCGGGCGCCGCCGTGCTGTTCGACGACATGGTGGCGCTGACCGAACGGTTCCTCGGCGACCGCCCGGACGTCCGGGCCCAGGCGGCGGTCTTCACCGCGATGAAACTGGGCGTCCACGTGTTGCGGGCGCACGTCGCCCGCGCGATGGGCGCCGACCCCATGTCCGCCGAGGGTGCCCCCCGGGTCAGTGCCGCGATGCTGGAGATCGTCTCCCCGTCGTTCACGGGTCCGGAGCTGGCGGAGCAGGCCCGTGACGGGCTGGACCGTTACCGCAAGGAGCAGGGTGATGACTGACGCCGTACGCGCCGAGGGCCTGGTGAAGTCCTTCGGCAGGACCCGCGCCCTCGACGGCCTGGATCTGTCGGTACGGACCGGGGAGGTCCACGGTTTCCTTGGCCCGAACGGGGCGGGAAAGACCACGACACTGCGCGTCCTGCTGGGCCTGATGAGGGCCGACTCCGGCTCCACCCTGCTTCTCGGCGGCGACCCCTGGCGCGACGCCGTCGAACTGCACCGCCGCCTCGCGTACGTGCCGGGCGACGTCGCGCTGTGGCCCAACCTGTCGGGAGGCGAGGTGATCGACCTGCTCGGCCGCCTGCGGGGCGGGTTCGACGCCGCGCGGCGGGCGCGGCTGCTGGAGCGCTTCGACCTCGACCCGACGAAGCGGTGCCGCGCCTACTCCAAGGGCAACCGGCAGAAGGTCGCGCTGATCGCCGCCCTGTCGTCGAACGCGGAGCTGCTGCTGTTCGACGAGCCCACCGCCGGCCTCGACCCGCTGATGGAGGCCGTTTTCCAGCGATGCGTCGAGGAGGAGCGCCTGCGGGGGCGTACGGTCCTGCTCTCCAGCCACATCCTGGCCGAGGTCGAGGCTCTGTGTGACCGCGTGACGATCATCCGGGACGGCCGGGCCGTGGAGAGCGGCACCCTCGCCGAACTCCGCCACCTCACGCGCACCTCCGTCTCCGCCGAGCTGGCCGGCCCGCCCGTCGGCCTCGACGGCCTACCGGGCGTCCACGATCTCCGGATCGACGGCACCGGCGTGCGCTGCGACGTGGACACCGCCGAGCTCGACGGCCTCCTGCGGCGGTTCGTCGAGATCGGGGTACGCGGGCTGACCAGCCGTCCACCCACCCTGGAGGAGCTCTTCCTGCGCCACTACGAGGTGACAGCCGGGCATCCCGATGAGAGGACCCCGACGAGGGTGGCAGCCGGAAAGAAAACGGTGAAGGCGATGCCCGGAGCGGAAACCGCCAAGGCAGCCGAGGGAACGGCGGATTCGCCGGGATCCGCGCGATGAGCGGCCCGTTCGCCGCGACCGGCGCGATGCGCGGCCGGCTCACCGGGACCGGCGCGCCGATCCCGGTGAGCGGCGAGGTCGCCGGGGCCGGCGCGCTGGTCCGGCTCATCCTGCGCCGCGACCGCCTCCTGCTGCCCATCTGGCTCGTGGCGGTGCCGCTGATCGTCCTCGCCATGGCCGCGGGGGTCGCCGACCTCTACCCCACCCAGGAGGCGCTGCGCCAGTACGCCGAGATCGCGACGCTGAATCCGGCCCAGCGAGCCCTGCGCGGGCCGATCTACGCGGCGACCGCGGGCGGGATCACCGCCTGGAGCGCGGGCATGTCGAGCGCGATACTGACCGGTGTCGCGAGCATCCTGCTGGTGATCAGGCATACCCGGGTCGAGGAGGAGACCGGGCGCCGCGAGCTGCTCGGCTCGACCGTCGTCGGGCGGCACGCGCCGCTGGTCGCGGCACTGGCGGTGACGCTCTCGGCCAACCTGCTGGCCGCGGCGCTCATCATCGTCGCGCTCGTGTCCGCGGGGCTTCCCGCGGCGGGGGCGGCGGTCCTCGGCCTGTCGGCGGCGGGCTTCGGCTGGGTCTGCGCCGGAGCGGCGGCCGTGGCCGCCCAGCTCACCCGGGGTGCCTCCGCCGCCCGAGGCATCGCCTTCGCCGGGCTGGGCCTGGCGTTCCTGGTCCGGGCCATGGGCGACCTTCTCTCCGTCCCCTCGGATGCCGGGGAGGATCTTCCCGGTAACCGTCCGGCCGGTGGTGAGACGGGCGGGGCGGCGTGGCTGCCGTGGCTGTCCCCGCTCGGCTGGGTCAGGCTCACCCGCGCCTTCGCCGGTGAGCGCTGGTGGATCCTGCCGCTCTTCGCCGTACTGACCGTGCTCCTGGTCGGTGCCGCCCACGCCCTGTCCGCCCGCCGCGACCTCGCCGCGGGCCTGCTGCCCTCCCGTCCGGGACCCGCCGTCGCGGCGCCCGGCCTGCGCGGCGCCCTCTCCATCGCCTGGCGGGTGAACCGCGGCACCCTGCTGGCCTGGACGGCCGGCTGCGCGGTGCTCGGGGTCGCATTCGGCGGGGGTGCGCGGGGCGCCCAGGACCAGTTGGGCGACCTCTTCCCCGGGGTGAACGGGACGGACGCCCTGTTCACCTTCTCCACCATGGTGTTCAGCCAGGTGATCGCCTGCTACGCGATCCTGACCATGCTCCGCCCGCAGGCCGAGGAGCGCGGCGGCCTGGCCGAGATCATCCTGGCCACGGCGGTCGGCAGGGTCCGCTGGGTGGGCGCCCACCTGTTCTTCGCTCTCGCGGGACCGGCGCTCATGGTGTCCGTACTCGGTCTTGCCGCGGGTCTCACGTACGGCCTGGGCACGGGCGACGTCGCGAACGAGTTTCCCCGCGTCCTCGGCGCCACGCTGCTCTGGATCCCCGCCGTCTGGGTCCTCACCGGGATCACCCTCGCCCTGTACGGCCTGCTGCCGCGCCTGGCCGCCGCCGTCAGCTGGACGTTCCTGGCGGTGTTCCTCGTCCTGGAGCTGGTCGTGGAGTTCGGTCAGGCCTCCGCCGATGTCATGATCTTCTCCCCGTTCGCCCACATCCCCAAGATCCTTCTCGGCGTCGGCTTCTCCGTCGTGCCTCTTCTGGCGCTGTCCGCCCTCGCCGCCCTGCTCGCCGTCGCCGGGCTGCTCGGCCTCCGGCGCCGCGACATCACCTGATCCCGCCTCCGGCCTTGACCTCTGGGCTCTGGCCTTGGTTCCGGCCGGCCCGTCACGGCCGGCGGGCTCGCGTCCGCCCGTCAGGCCCGTCAGACCGCGTCCACACGTCACGCCTCATCACGGACTTTTCGTGGCCCGCCGCCGACGGGCCACGAAGGCCGCCGGGCTCGTGACCGGCATTTCCCCGGAATTCTCCGGGATCTGTCAGAAGGAGACCTGGAACTCGTCCTGGCCGGGATCGTCCCGCGTGGAGTCGGGGGCACCCCGTACGGGATCGGGGGTGCCGGAGGTGAAACCCTCCCGCGCGGAGTCGGCCGAACCACCGGACCCGTTCCCGTCCGCCGGACGGCCAAGGCGCATGCGCAGGCGGACGCGCGACCCCTGCTCCGTCTGCTCGATGGCGAACTCGTCACACAGCTGGTTCATCAACCACAGGCCGAACCCCCGCACGGTCCCCGTCGGACGTTCGCCGGGGACGTGCCAGATCGTCAGGAGGCCCAGGGTGTCGGTGACGTCGATGGTCAGGTGGGTCTCGTCCTGCCAGATGGCCAGCGTGCCCTTGCCCCCGCCGTGCTCCAGGACGTTGATGACCGCCTCGTTGGTGACGAGGAGAAGGTCGTCCAGCCGCTCGCCCCGCATGCCGGCTCGAACGGCATGATATTGGAGACGCTCCCGCAGAGCGCTGAGATCCTCGTCGATCGGCCAGTGCTGGCCGTGGTCGCCGGTCACGACACCCCCTTGAGGTCGCCTTATCTGGCAGTCACCGGGGGGCGAGCCGACTTGCTCCAGAATCAGGGCGTTGCTGACGAGTTACACGATGCTAGACACCTGCCCGCTCATTGCCAACTTACGACCGCCCGAGCCAACAGATGTTCGCTCGGTCGTACCCCGGAAAGCGACGGCCGAGCGGGGCCGGGATCCGCTACGACGGCCGGCTGGGCCGCAGCGCCTTGAGGGCATCGGCCACGGTGGGCTGGATGCCGAAGGCCTGGGCGAGGCCGGTCAGGTGGAAGAGCCTCTCCAGGCGGGGGTGCAGATTGACCAGGACGATGCTGCCGCCGCGGTCCTGGACGGTCTGTCGGGTGTTCAGGAAGCTCTGGATTCCCGTGGAGTCGCAGAAGGTCAGGTCGGTCAGGTCGATGACAAGGTCGCCCCTGTTCTCGCCGATGGCCTCCTGCAGGTCGTGGTGGAACCGCTCGGCGTTGCTGTAGTCCAGCTCGCCGGCCAGGGCCAGGAGAAGCGTCTCCTGCGCAGCGGGGTCGGACACGTCGGTCACGCGGACGGCAGCGCTCACGGATATACCTCTGCAGACAGTCGGTGGGAGGAAGACTCGGCAGGGAGACGGCCGCCGGGCATGATGCCCGGATCGGAACGGGAGAGCAGCGACCCGATCACGATCACCCAGGGGCCGGGAGCCGGGGAGGGGGCCGATCTGGTAACTCTCAGCGTACGATCCTCCGAATTCCTCTAGAGAACTCTTACGGTACAACTGAGGAGCAATCAGGCGTTATCCCACTGTGGTTACGGTGCCCGGACCGGCGGTGAGTACTTCCGTCCAGCCGCACAGCTCGACGATCCGCCGCGTGTGCGGGCGGAGACCGTCGACGATCAGTCTTCGGCCGCCCGCCATCCCGAACGCCGTCTCCGCCAGCACTCTCAGGCCGCCGACGTCGACGAAATCGACGCCCCGGAGGTCGGCGTACAGATCGCCGTCGGTCCGTTCCACCGCTGTGGCGAGCGCCCGCACCAGAACGCGCCGCGTGCAGAGATCGATGTCTCCCTCGCAACACACGCCGGCGGGACGGCCGGTGAAGAGAATGCGCAGTGAACCGTGGTCGACATCACCTGTCATCGCGATCACCTTCTGGGAGCGCATAAAGGTCAGTCAACGTCTGTCGGGCCGGCACAGATGGGTCGGCTGATCGCCATGGGACGCCGGCCGTGCCGGGCGCCTGCCTCCATCATCCTTCAATCGGGCGGCTTCCGGTACGGCCCGCGGCCCGCGAGTTCCAGCCAGGGAGAATCAGCGGTACACCGTACCCGGGCGGCTACTTTCCGTGACCGGACGCTTCTGTCTGAGGCTCGCTGTTTGGCAGGTATGTCCGGTTTGGCTGCGGGTAGGCGGGAGACCGGGAATGAACGCCGCGCGGGATCGGCTGACCAGGGAACCGCCGTACGGCGGGCCTGGCTCAAGGAGGACCTTCATGCAGGCGGACGTCAAGCTCTCCCCCGGCGGTGACGCCTACGTGGCGGAGGTGGACGGCAGGCAGGCGGGGCGGCTGGACCTCGTCCGGCGTGACGGGGTCATCGTCTACCCCCACACCAAGGTCCAGCCGGAGTACGAGGGCAAGGGGGTGGGGGCCGCGCTCGTCCGTACGGCACTGGACGCGGCCCGCGCGGAGAACGCGAAGGTCGTCCCCCTCTGCTGGTTCGTGCGGGAGTGGATCGACCGTCACCCCGACTACGCCGATCTCGTCGAAGGCGCCTGACTCATCTGGGCCTGTCCGGAGCTGTCTTGGCCTGTCCGGTCTTGCCTGGTCCGGAAAGTTCCATACCGAGCGGGTTTGTGTCATTCGCGCTCAGGATAATCGGGCCGGAGCGGGCGGATGCACTGGTCGTGCCCATGGTGGGCGGCACAATTCCCCGAGCGGCCGGGGACCGAAACCCCTGGCAGGGCAAAGCCGGGGCGTCGCGGGGGTTATCGTGAGAACCAGGATGGTTTCGCGATAAGACTCACGGCGGATCGTGATCGTCGGAACGCGTGCCGTACGGCATGATGCTGAAAATCGCCCGGTTGGTGTAGATCGGCCCTGGTGGCTTGTCGTGCAGACCGGATCATGGCTCGATCCCTTGCTAGGCTGCAGGGAACCGTTCGAACCGGGCGTTGTCTCACCCCGGCAGGTGAGACTTCTCAAGAAGTGGGGTCACACCGTGAAGAAGTTGCTCGTTCTGGCGCTTGTCGCCCTCGGGGGGCTGCTGGTCTGGCGCAAGGTGCAGGCCGACCGCGCCGAGCTTGACCTGTGGACCGAAGCCACCGGCAGCGAGAACTGACAGACGCGGCTACCGATTCGGGTGCTTTCATGGTCCTTGCCCAAGATGGAATAACACTCATCAGGCTTGTCTGCCTGGATCTGGCAGGCACCACGATCGGTGATGTCGCCATGGTCGAGAGGGCGTTCGCCGAGGCGATCGCCACGCAGGGCATCGTGCCCGGGACCGGTGCGTACGCTCGCGCCATGGTGCACGTGCACCGGTCCCGGGGATGCTCCACGATCGATGTCTTCCGGGGCATCTTCCCGGACAACGAGGCCCAGGCCCAGGCGGCCAACCTGACCTTCGAGCGCTCCTACGAGGGCGCCATCGCACGCGCGGGCCTGGTCCCGCTGCCCGGAATCGTCGAGGCACTCGACAAGCTCCGCGGCGCCGACATCAGGATCTGCCTCACCACCGGCTTCAGCCGCGCCATCCTCGGCCGCGTGCTGGGCGCCCTGGGCTGGTCCGACAAGGTCGACCTCGCCCTGTGCCCCGAAGACGCCGGACGCGGTCGCCCCCTGCCCGACATGGTCCTCACCGCGGTCATGCGCCTCGGCATCGAAGACGTCCGCCAGGTCGCGGTCGTCGGTGACTCCGAGAGCGACATGCTCTGCGGCCGTCGCGCGGGCGCCTCGGTGGTGGCCGGCGTCCTGACCGGCGTCCACAGCAAGGAGCGCCTGATCAAGGGCGGAGCCACCCACCTCCTCGACTCCGTCACCGATCTTCCCGAGCTCCTCCTCACCGGCGCACCGATCGAACCCCCCATGGCCGCCGCCGCCCGCTGAACCCCGCCCCGCCACGCGGATCCAAGTGGCGTAGGTGCGGGTCCTGTTGCTACCGTGTACGACTGAAGCAGGCCGCGTGCAAGGGCGTCTCCCCAGGCCACCGGCTTGAATCTCGGGGCCTTAGCTCAGTTGGCAGAGCGCCTGCTTTGCAAGCAGGATGTCAGGAGTTCGAATCTCCTAGGCTCCACCTGTGGAAACGCTCAGTCTGTGATCATGGAAACCGGGCGTGAGTGACTAACCGGGTGACTAAGAGCGCCTAACAGAATGCCTGCCGCACTGTCTTTGAGGATCTCTTTCCATGGGAGCGGAGGGATTCGATGTCCGGCGATGCCCAACGAGCGTTGCTGGACATCGGCCGAGAGCCGGCAATCATCCTCGCCGAGTACACACGCCGGGAAGGTCGCAGACCTTCTTGGCCATCTTCTTCGCCCTGTTGGTGAGTATCTTGGTCGTGTCCTCGCCGGCCCAGTAGGAGTCGGCGGTGTAGAGGACCAAGGCGCTCCCGCGGCGGACGACGACGTACCGCTCTCCGCTGGAGATGTACAGCTCGCCCTTGAGGGGCTCCTCCGTGCCCCTTTCGTAGGAGCTCCCCTTGACCAGCAGGGCCTCGTCTGCGATGTTCACCTTCTTGCCGGTGTAACGGTGAAAGTCCCCGGCCACGGTCGCCGTCTGCGGGGCCTTGGCCTTAGCGCATTTTTCCACGTCGGCGCGGAGCTTGCGGAACGCGGCCCCGGCGTTCTTCGCGCTGGGATACAGCACGAGCTGCTCGGCGACGTACGAGGGGGCGCTGGTCCCCTCGGTGATGGTCCGCATCGCGATGCGGCCATCGCGGGGCTTCTCCTTGGAGCGGCAGGGGTTGAGCTCAAGCGGCTTGGTCAGCTTGTCGCTGACCGTCCACCACTCATCGGCCGCCTGATCCTCAGTGAGGGGCTTGGTCGCCTCGGCCTCGGTCAGTAGAAACCCTTTGGGGATCTTGACGGTCTCCGCCTGGGCCGTACTGGCCCCGCCGACCGCCGAGGCCACCATGACCGCCGTTGCGATCACCGATATCATCGCTCTCTTGCCCGACATTTCGATCATGAGCTGTTAGATGCGTGATCCTGCTGAAAAGTTCCCCGGCGTCGAGACGGGCAGGGGGCACAGCGAAAGTCATTCCGTTAGGAGCTGTAAGCCTCCCGCCCGCCTCCGAAAAGACCGTCCATCGCCGTCGCGCCTTCCTGCATGACGGGCCGGATCTGGAGCCGGTAGACCGTCTCGGTGACCACGGTGTTGGCGTGGCCGACCAGGCGGGAGATGTGCTCGATGGGAACGCCGGAGTCCGAGAGCAGCGAGACGAAGCTGTGCCGCATTTCCCTGGGCGTCCACTCCGTGTCGACCAGCCCGGCTTCCTTGAGGATCTTCCGGAAGTCCCGCCGGACGTTGCCGGCACTCAGCGCGGTCCCGTTCTTCGTGCAGAACACCAGCCTGCCGGTTCCGCCGTGGTCGGTGGTCCCGCTGGTGAGCCCGGTCCGTCACCGGGCCTGCTGTGCTGCGGCTCAGCTGTTCGCGCGGATGGTTTTGTTGATTCAGTCGCTGTAGGCGGGCACGTTGGTGTAGAGGCCGGGACCCTGCTCGCAGGAGGGGCTCTTGGCGCCTGGGCCGGAGGTGACGCCGATCAGCTCCCACCTGTTGTTGCGGCCGCGCTGGATCTGGGGGCCGCCGGAGTCGCCGTTGCAGGCCATGGCCTTGGGCTTCTGGCTGACGGTGCACAGGCGGGTGTCATCGGCGAAGCCGGGGCCGCACTCGGAGACCGCGCCACGCCGGGTGTCGAGCTGGCGCAGCTTCTTGGCCATCTTCCACTCAGCCGGGTTGGTGCTGAACTTGGTGATGCCGAAGCCGATGATCCGGGTCGGCGTGCCGGGCTTGCCCGCCTGCTCGGCGATCTTGATGGGCTTGATGCTGACTGGGCGGTCCAGGCGGACCAGCGCGATGTCGTTCTTGTTGGGTGAGTTCTGGGCGTAGTCCGGGTGCAGGAACGCCTGCGCGATCTTGCGGACGGTTCCGCCGGACTTGCGCTTGTCGCTGCCGATGCGCACCGTCCCCTTCGAGATCGAGCCGATCTCCATGTCGAGGCAGTGCGCGGCGGTCACGACCCACTGCGGGTTGATCAGGGCCGCGCCGCAGTTACCGTCCGTCAGGCCCATGAGCGGGGCCGTGGTCGGGATGGTCGCCATGAAGGGGTAGGACTCGGTGGACTTGGAGCCGTTGATGATCGCTCCGGCGCTCCCGGCGGTGACCGCGAGGCAGGCCGCGCCGACCAGCGCGACGACGGCGGAGCAGAAGTCTCTACGGTTCGAGGGGATTGCCAGTGGTGCCAGACACGAGTGAAGCCCTTAATCGGTTGTTTGTGATGTTATGAAGCCATATGTCCGGTTTCGCCGAGGTGGCCATGCCAGCAGGCCAACACGCGGTAGGGATAACCCCACCCGACCAGGGCAGATGCGCCCAGCGGCGCCCTGGCTACTCGAGTCGATGGGTGGCACCTCTACGAAGCTTTGATGACTGCCCAGAACGCCGAAGCTTGACGACGCGGCTGCTGTACAGCAGCGAAGTACAGCAACCGGGCCGCACAAGCACTTACATCGACAGGCGCCACCACACGCCGGAACAGGCCGAGACATGGCAGATCTGGTGACTGGCTCCCGTTTGCAAGCAGGATGTCAGGAGTTCGAATCTCCTAGGCTCCACCCCGCTTCAACCATCTGACCAGGTGAAATCGCCTGGTCTTCTTCATGTCTTCGATCTTCGTCGCCTCTCGCGGGAGGAATATGGGAGATCATGCGGTTGGGTCCAGAAGGATCTTTGAGAGTTCGCGGGATGTCTTTCCCAATCTGGCTTTCTCTTGATTCGTTCGTTTCCCGCTTCTGTGACCGGTGTATTGCTGATCAGGTCATGATGGCCTGCCCTGGATGAGTGGTCCTGCTTCTCATGACCACATCCCTGATTTGGGATCCCAGTTCAGTGTGACGGCCTCATCGGTGAGGAGGGGATCCGCGAAGGCTGTGACCAGTGCATGACGTGGGTGAACAGGTCGGGGTAGCCGCTTGCTGCGGTTCCCTGTCGACGCAGCCAAGCCGTGTAGGACGATTGGCGACGTTCCCCGATATCGGTGATCGAGGATGTGAGTGTCCGCAGTGGAATGCCACGGTGCCGGGCGGTCGAGGTCAAGGCTTCGGTGAGCTCGCCGCCGTCGAGGGTGTGGAGGGTCACAAGGCGGTAAAGGTCAGCGTAGTCGCGCTCGCGGGTGTTGAGGTCGCCGAGCGAGACGGCGGTGGAGAGCTTCTCGGCGATGACCGTGGCGAGCGGATAACCGAAGATCTGGAAACTGTCGGCGGAGAGCTGCTGTGGATAGTTGATGATCTGAGGCTCGGGGGTGACAGGGTCGCCGAAACTGATGTCGAGCTGGAGCTTGAGGAGCGCGCGGGCAATTGTCGCGAGCATGGTCAAGCGCAGACCGTTGTACTCCTCGTCCGCGCGGATCGGGACGGTCTTGAGGGTGCTGGGATCGAAGGTGACGCCGTCGTCGACTTCGGTGGTCGCAATGATCGCGACTCTCCGGATGATTTCGGCTTCGTCATTGGGAAACGCGCGGCCCAGGATATCGATGTCGCGGGTCATCCGGCGCGCGCCGAACTGGGCGAGGAGGAGACCACCCTTGAGGATGAAGTGGCGACCGCCCACCGGAGAAAGTCCCATCCGGTAGAGGAAGCGTTCGAGTATGTACTCGACCATGATCTCATCGGTGGAGCGCCCGGTGCGGCGGGCCAGATTGCGCAGGTCGTTGTAGACACGGCCGGCGGTTGTGTCGCGTGTCGGGTTCGGCATCAGGCGAGCACCGCCTCGATGCTGGGGCGAATGGTCGACAGCGCACCCAGATCGCGAGCGATTTCCTGGAGGTCGCGGACCCCGTTGTGGCCTTCACGGCGGAGATAGCGGCCAAGTGCGGCCAGGGCGAGCGTTTCGCCGAAGCGTCGGCGATGGCGCATCGCGTCGACGACGCTGCGTGCGGCACTGTACATGGGAATCATTTCGCTCGGCGCCGCCTCGAACCGCTCGATAGCCAGAGAGAAGGTCTCGGCTGCGTACTGGGTGACCGTGGTCGGCGGGTAGGAGATCGAAGGGCGGTGGGTGCCGCGGGGGATCGCGATGTGGACGCTCGTCGGGATATCGTCGATCAGTTCGTGGATCGCCAGGGCGGACTCTCCGCACACAACGGCACGCGGAGCCCGTAGACAGACGGCGAGCAGGTCAAGGTGTGCGGTCGCGGGGGCGTCCGCGCGACGGTAGACCCCTCGTGAGAGTTCTTCGATGTCGCCGCTCGTGGTCAGGGTGGTCAGATCGCGTGATGAGATAGCTGTCTGTCTGGCCTGTGTCGCCGTGAATGTGGGAGGGAGCGCGGCCAAACGCCCTTCGAGGCGTGAGTGCGCAGGAGTGCCCATGTATTAAATGCTACCCCTCTCCTCGTTAGAGGGGACTGATTTAATGCATTGCCCGTGTCGTTGCTCCTACGAATGCAACGAACCGCAGGAGGCCGCGCACATGGCTTCGCGGAGCCTGGACATATCCGCTGACCTCACCACCTGGGGAAACTCGTACACCACCTCCGTGGACGCAATCGAATCAACAGCGCCTCACGGCGCACCCAGTGTGCGATCAAGGGACCCGTACGGCGTTACCGCGCCTGCGGGTTCCGCTTTTCCTGGTGCTCCCATGACATCGCCGGGTATCCCGCGCCGACAGTGAGAGTAGGGGAGACTGGGGGAGACAGGAGGACCCCACGTCCCCCGAGGTGCACACAATGGGTAACGTTCCGGCCTGGGCCGTACGGTTGCGCGCCGCGAGGCGTGGTGAGTTGTGGACGCAGCGAGAGATGGCCAGGCAGCTTGCCGAGGCCGCCGATCCGCGCACTCGTGCCCGCTTGCCCGAGCGGGACTCTCTGATCCGCACGATCAAGGATTGGGAGGCGGGCAAGCACCAGCCCAAGGACCCCTACCGGCTGCTCTACTGCCGGGTGTTCGGCATGGAAGAAGCCGAGCTGTTCAGCGAGGAGCCGGACAGCACGACGCCGGGTCCCCCTCACTTCGCCGACGAGATCGAGGCGCTGGAACTGGCCCGCCGTGTCGCCGCCAGCGACGTGGGCACCGAAACGCTCGACCGGCTGGAGCTGGCCGTCGACGACCTTGCGATGGCCTACCAGGGGACACCACCGGCCGAGTTGCTGGAGCGGGTGCGTCAGCACCTGTCGTACGTCTCGCACCTGGTCGACGCCAAGAAGACGTTCGCCGAGCACCGCCGCCTTCTGACGGCTGGTGGTTGGTTGGCGCTGCTGGCCTCCACCTGCCACATCGATCTTCGCCAGTTCGAGGCCGCCAGAACGTGGCTTCGGACGACCGCCCAGCTGGCCGAGTACGCCGAGCACGCCGAGATCGCCGCGTGGTGTCTGGAGACCGAGGCATGGCAGGCGGTCACCACCGGCGACTACCGTCGCGCCCTGACCCTGACCCAAGGGGCGCAGGCGATCGCACCGCGCACCAGTTCCGCTTACATCCAGGCGACCGCGCAGGAAGGCCGGATCTGGGCGCGGCTCGGGTCCGGCCCGGAGACGCGTGATGCGCTGAATCGTGTTGCCCGGCTGGTCTCGCCGCTGTCGGTGCCCGAGCATCCCGAGCACCACTACCGCTATGACCCTTCCAAGAGCGAGGCGTACGTGGCGACCACGCTGTCGTGGCTGGGGGATCCGGCCGCCGAGCCGTACGCCCGGCAGGTGCTTACCCGCCTGGAGTCGGCCGCGGACGGGTTGGTTCGCCCGCGTCGGGCGGCCTCCGCGCGCCTTGACCTTGCTCTGGCGCTTCTGGCCACTGACCAGCCCGACGAGGCGGGTCAGCTCGCCCTCACGACCATGACGAGCGGCGTGCTAGTGCCGTCCAACTACTGGAGAGCGCGCGAGGTGATCGGCGCCATCGAGACGCGCCGCATGCCGGAAGCCGCAGAACTACGCGAGGCGTATCGAGAGTTGAGCGGCCCGGAGTGAGACCCGGGGAAGGCTCGCTCTACCGGCTTGGACAGGCGAGTCACTGAGTGACCAACTGGGCGACAACAACCACGGACAAGGCCGGATGTCGATGGATCACCGTGGACCGTAAGCCCAGGTGGGAGCGGGTATCGCCCATGGTTCCGCCCCCGTCTGGGTTGCTTTGCAAGCAGGATGTCAGGAGTTCGAATCTCCTGGGCTCCACCTGCGGGAATGCTCAGTCTGTGATCATGAAAACCGGGCTTGGGTGACCAGCTCCCTCGCGCGCCTCCGAAGAGATCGTCCGTCGCCGTCGCGTCGGCCTCCTGCGCGGGCCGTATGTGACGGTACCGGAGCCACGTGTCATGGCCAGGTTCGGAAGCATCACGGTGGGAACCGGCATGCCTGCCAGTCTTCTCCTTCCGGAGGAACTCCGCGGCCGGCCGCTGCTCGGTCATGCCATGGCCGTGGGTGCGAGACCGTCGAGGTCAACAAAAAAGGAGGCGGCATACGCCGCCTCCTGCTATTCAATGCAATATTCAGGCGCCTGTGCCCAGAACAGAGCTGGCCGGTACCATATTAATATAGTAAATCATAAAAGCCCCAACCACAAGAATTGTGCCGATGGCGGCGTGATAGAAGCGCCTCATGCTGTTTTACCTTTTCGTGAAGGTGAAAAAGCCTTCGGTCTCAAATTTAGACCAGGCCGAAATCTGGCTTTAGACTACCCTGAACTGCCACTCATTCCACATGGTTTATGACGTCTTATGGAAGGTTTGAGAGCAAAGGCGGCAAATTAGCGAGAAGAGCTATATGTCCATCTTGGCCACTCCTGGGGGCTGTAAATGATCATACAGCAGTACGGATCACCCTGACGCCTGGCGAGTCCCCGTCGGTTCTACCTGGCGAGTCTCGCCCGGACGAGCTCCGCCTCCATCACGCCGAGAGACTCGTAGAGATTAAGTGCCCGCCGCCAGCACTCCTCTGCCCGCGCCTCCTGGCCGGCGTCGGCAAGCGCGGTGCCCATCTCGTCGAGCGTGCGGGCCTCCTGATGGACGTCCCCGATGGCGTGCGCCACGGCAAGGGCCTTCTCATAATGGGCCAGGGCGGCGTCGTGGTGATTCGCGCGATGATGGATGCCGCCGATACTGAGAAGAGCCTGGCTCTCCTCGCTGCGTTCCGATATCTCGGTCGAGATGCGTAATGCCTTCTGGTGATGGACGAGCGCATCCTCGTCCCTGCCCATGCGCGCGTAGCAATTGCCGATGTTGTTGAGGGCGTCCACCTCGTGCCGCCGGTCGCCGATGTCACCGTGAATCCGCAGTGCCTGTCTGTAGCACTCAAGGGCGTCGGCGTGTCGGTTCAGGAGCTGGTAGACGTTGGCGACGTTGTTGAGCCAGATGGCCTTGTTCTGCGGGCCCATGTCGGGGTAGACGGACTCGGCCTCCTCGTAGTGACCCAGCGCGGTGGTGTGGTTGCCCAGCTTGAACTCGATCTCGCCGATGTTGTTCAACGCGACCTGCTGCCCGCGCCGGTCGCCGTCCTGCCGGTACAACCCGAGCGCCCCCAGCAGGTGCTCGGTGGCCTTCGGGTAGTCCCCCCGATGCGAGTGGATGATCCCGACATGGGTGAGGCTGGCGGCCTGACCGTGACGGTCGGCCAGCGCCCTGCGCAGTCGCAGCGCCTGCTCGAAGCAGTCCAGGGCGACGTCGAACTCGGAACGTTGCCAGTACACCAGGCCGCTGTTGTCGAGCAGGTCGGCGATGGCCCGCTCGTCGTCGAGGGCACGCTGGATCGTCAGCGCCTCGTCCGCCAGCCGGAGCGCCTCCTCATGTCGGCCGGTCTGCCGCCGCACCACGCTGAGGTCGGCCAGCGCGTACGCGGTCCCCGAGTGATTCCCCAGCTCGCGCCACGCCTCCACGGCGCGCGTGTGGAGCTCGGCCGCCTCCGCCCAGCGGACCCACACGTCGAGATATCGGCCGAGGACGCGTGGAAGCAGTGCCGCGTGCCTTGTCCACCCGTGATCGGCGGCGTAGCGCGTGACGAGGAGCAGGTTGTCCACTTCGGCGTTCATCCAGGAGAGGGCCTGCTCCTCGGTGGCGATGCCGGGTCTGGGGCCCGGCGGGTGGAACAGCTCGGCCGGGCCGCGGGTGCGGTGCGGGTAGAGCAGCCGGTCGGCGGTGTCGGCCATGAGAAGGTAGTGGTCGAGGACCCGGCGGAGCACCTCGGCTCGCGCGCTCTCCGGCTCCCGGTTCGACAGCAGGCGGGCGTACTCGCCGATGAGGTCGTGGAATCTGTACCGACCTCGGCGGGGCTCCGAGATCAGGTGGTGGTCGAGGAGATCGTCGAGCAGCCTCTCCGCCTCGGCCCGGTCCGATTCCAGCAGCGCCGCCGCGCAGTCCGCGGTGATGTCCGCCCCGGGATGCAGTCCGAGCCGCCAGAACGCCCGCTGCTGCCATTCGTCCAGGCCGTTGAAGGAAAGCTCGAACGCCGCGATGATCCCGCGGTTCCCCGCCCGGATCTCGGTCAGCCGCCGGTCGTTCCTGCCGAGCAGCTCGGCGAGGTCGGCCACGCTCCAAGCGGGCCGGTGCCGGAGCCGGCTACCGGCCAGCTGAATCGCCAGGGGGAGATGGCCGCAGAGCCGCACGACCCGCACGACATCGTCCGGATGGAGCGCGCGCCGCGAACCCACGACGCGGCCGAAGAGGGCGGCCCCCTCCTGCGGCGGCAACACCTCCAGGGAGAGCGAGTGAATGTCGTCCAGCCCCGCCAGCCGCCGACGGCTGGTGACCACGACAAGGCAGCCGGGTGCCCCCGGCAGGAGGGGGCCGACCTGATCATGCCCAATGGCGTTGTCGAGGACCAGGAGCACCTTGCGGCGGGCGAGCGCGGTGCGCCACCTCGCCACCCGCTCGTCCAGGCTGTCAGGGATCGGAATGCCGAGGAGGCGCAGGAGACGTTCGAGGGCGGTCGCCGGGTCCATCGACGCGTGCTCGGCGTCGTAGCCCAGCAGGTCGAGATAGAGCACGCCGTCGGGGTAGTCATCGGCGAGCCGGTGGGCCAGGTGCACGGCCAGCGCAGTCTTCCCGACCCCCGCCATGCCGTCGATCGCGAGAACGGCGACCGCGTCCTCCCGTATCCACTCGTCGATCAGCCGGTTGATCTCGGGCGTCCTGCCGACGAAGGTGTGGACGTCGCGAGGAAGACTGGTCAGCGGCGTGTTTCCCGAGGTGCCGCGCCAGGACTGGGGCAGCAGCGCTGGATCGCCCTGGAGGATGCGCTGGTGCAGTGCCCGTAACCCCGGTCCCGGTTCGGCGCCGAGCTCTCCGACGAGACGCCTGTGCGCCTGACGGTAGGCGCCGAGGGCCTCCGCCTGCCGGCCGGCGCGATAGAGCGCCAGCATGAGCAGCTCGACCAGTTTCTCGTCGAATCGAAATCGGTTGACCAGGTCGTACAGTTCCGGCACGAGGTCGGTGTTCGAGCCGTGAAGGAGTTCGAGTTCGACGCGTTCGACGGTGCCGGCCAGAAGATCGCCTTCGAGCTTTCGGCGGGTATGGACGACCCAGGAACCGGAGAGTCCGGACAGCGGCTCTCCCCGCCACAATCGGCCCGCTTCGCCATACAACCGGAAAGCGTCGTCGACGTCGCCGTTTTCGGTTATCGAACGGGCTTGCGAGCACAGCGCGCGGAAGTGATGGTAGTCGATGTTCTCCGGATCTGTTTCAAGGGAATACGTCCCCGAACCACCTCTCAGCCGCACGTCCTCTCCGGCGCCGTGGAGGTGGCTCTTCAGCCGGGCGACGTGACTGTACAGGCTACTGCGGGCATTGGCCGGTGGATTTTCGTCCCACACCTTGCGGATGAGCGACTCGGTGGAAACCGGCTTGCCCGGCGTCATCAGAAGGACGGCCAAAACATGACGTTCCTTGGCCCACCCCAGGTCACGGCGTTGACCTCGAGACCAAAACTCGACCGGACCGAGAATGCGGAATTCCATTCTATTCCCCTTCCCGGGGGGAGTGGTCTTCCCGTCTGGCGCATTTAACTGGCAAGAGTCAACTGAGCAGTAAGTGATTCGACCAGCCCTATGACCTATTTATCCTCAATCCCCTTGGCTGGCAACAGGATCGCCGCAAGGGTTTCCGCAAGTTTCGGCGGCGACGCTCTACAGAGGGCGATGAACCTCGCCCGTCCGCCGGAACAGGTCAGGGGTGATGACAGGCAAATGTCCGATCACGAATGGAGCAGGGTTCCTATCGGGCTCGACTCTCGCCGATGGGTGACGCGCAGGAACTGCAAAGTGGTGCTGGTGGTCGTCCACACCGTCACATCGGGACAGCGCCTGATGGACACCGTACGTCTCGTGGAATCCGACCTGAGAATCCAGGTCGTGTTCACCATCGCCCCGGACGTCTTCAGCAACGGGGTCGCGGAGTTCGTCGGTGGCCTGGGGGCGGTGGTGCTGCCCTGGGAGCAGTCCAGGAACCAGCGGTTCGATCTCGCCGTCGCCGCCAGCCTGGGCGCGCTCCACGAGATCCACGCGCCACTGATCGTCATTCCGCACGGTGCCGGTTTCAATAAGCTCGTGGCCGTACGAGACGGTGTGCGTGCCGTGGGGGATCGGGTGGCATACGGGCTCGACCCCCAGCGCCTGTTGTACGACGGCGCCGTACTGCCCTCGGCGGTGGCGCTCTCCCACTCCTCCGAGCTGGGACGGCTGGGCCGGACCTGCCCGGAGGCGCTCTCTGTGGCCACCGTCGTCGGCGACCCGTCGTACGACAGGCTGGCCGCCGGCCTGCCGCACCGAGATCTGTACCGCCGCGCGCTGGCCGTCGAGCCGGATCAGAAGCTCGTCGTGGTCAGCTCGACCTGGGGACCGGCGTCGCTCTTCGGCCGATGGCCCCGGCTGCTGCACCGCCTGGTCACCGAGCTGCCCCGGCAGGAATACCGCGTCGTGCTGCTTCTGCACCCCAACATCTGGTTCGGGCACGGCATCTGGCAGGTGAGAGCCTGGTTCGCCGATTCCCTGCGGCGCGGCCTGAGCCTGGTGCCACCGGAGGCGAACTGGCACGCGGTCCTCGCGTCGGCCGACTGGATCATCGGAGACCACGGATCGGCGACCCTGTACGGGACGGTCACCGGGGCACCGGTCGTACTGGCCGGCTTCCCCCGGGACGACGTCGACCCGGCGTCCGCCTTCGGCGGGCTCGCCACCGTCGCACCCCGGCTCTCTCCTCGCGGCTCGCTGCGAGAGCAGCTGGTCAGGATCGCCGCGGAGGTGGAGCCCGGCCACTATCGGGCCGTCGCGGAAGGCATCACCTCCGCGCCAGGCCGTTTCGACCGGAACATGCGCCGGCTCATCTACCGGTTGCTGGACCTGAGGCAACCCGCGACCATCCCGGTGACCGCACCGGCTCCGGCGCCCTTTCTCGTCAGGTAGACCACCCAGATCGGAGAATCGACGTGTTCGGCACACTCGTCTCAGTTCACCTCTTCCGGGTGGAACACGCGCTCAGGTTGCGCCGGATCCCGCCCCCACCCGCGGCCCCCGCTCCACCTGGACCCGCGGCTCCCGCTCCACCTGGACCCGCGGCTCCCGCTCCACCCGGACCCGCGGCTCCGTCCCGGATCGCCGTCCCGCCGCGGATCCCCACCACGCGCGGAACCACCGCATCGCGGCGGAGTGACCCGGCGATCCTGGTGATCCCCCGCGAGGGCCCGCTCCGTGCCCCGCACCTCATGATCCTGTCTCCGGCGGGACACCACCGCGGCCTGCCGCCCGGCAGGCGCGTCTTCGACGGCACGCACATCGTCGCCACCCTCGACGACCCCATGGACCGGACCTGGTGCGAGGTCGCCGACGTCCTCGTGGGCCCGAGGATTTACTGGAACGTTCCACAGAGCGATATCTCCGGCCTCCTTGACCGGTATCCCGGTTGCGAGGTCGCGGTCGGCGGACACGAGGCCGGAGGCGGCCTCCTGGCCGGGCTGCGCGACGGATGGCTCGCCGCGATCACCGAGGTGGGAGGTCTTCCCGGCGGCTCCGACCCCTGGCCCGCCGTCTACGGGTCGTTCCTGTACGGCTGGCGGACCGCCGGAATGCCGTTCGAGAGTCTGGCCACCGCCTCGGTGATCGTGGGCCGGTACGCCGACTCCTCGGCGGTCCGGATCGGAACGCTCGAAGTGGCGGGCAGGACACAGGTCAGACCCACCCACCTCCGGACGTACGACACCGGAGGGATGTCCGCATGACCCGCGGGATCCTCGTGGCCGGTGCCGTCAGCTTCTACATGTCCGTGGGGGTGAGGGAGTTCCCGGTCCGGTACGCCGCCACGTCGTCGCCACGCTGGTCATGCGCCGGCGTGTCAGGGGCCGCGGGCCACATCGCGCGGACCCTGAAGACGCTCGGCGACAACGTGCGTCTGTGCACCGTGGTCGGCCGCGATCTCATCGGCGCGGGTATAACGACCGAACTCGGCCGTGCGGGCCTGCTCGGACCCGGGATCGTCGAGAGCGCCGAATCGTCGTCGGGCGTGACACTCGTCACGCCCGACGGCCGTCGCATGGGTTTCCCGCATCTGGCGCCCGTCGACCGGGTTGCGTATTCGCCGGACCTCTTCGAGGCGCAGGCCCGTGGCGCGGACCTTCTGGTCCTGACGAACGCGAAGTTCGTCCGGGACCTGGTGCGGCCCGCGGCTCGGCTCGGCGTTCCCATCGCCGTGGACGTCCACCTCATCCACGATCTCGGCGACGAGTACAACCGTCCGTGGCTGGAGGCCGCGCGGATCGTCTTCTGCAGCCACGAGCGCCTTCCCTGTCCGCCCGAGCAGTGGATGGCGAAGATGTTCCGGCGCTACCCACGCTGCCAGGTGGTGGGCGTCGGGCTCGGCGAGCGGGGGGCGGTGCTCGGGATGAGAGACGGGTTGCTCGTCAGGGCGGAGGCCGTGACGCCACGGGAGGTCGTGAACACCACCGGAGCCGGTGACGCGCTGTTCGCCACCTTCCTGCACGTCTGGCTGAACACCGGCGATCCGGTACGGGCCCTGCGGGCGGCGGTGGTACACGCCGGCTGGAAGGTCGGGTCCCGCACTCCGGTGACGGCGTCACTGACCTGCGAGGAACTGTCGAGGCTGGCAGCGGCGCGTTCGCCGCACGTCGTGACCGGACGCTGGGACCCCCGCCCGCCGACCGTCCGTCGGGACGTCGGGACGGCCTGACCGCCGAGACCGCCACGACCGCCGAGATCGTCGAGATCGTCGAGACCGCCCCGGCATCCCGCCGGGGCGGTCTCGACCGTCGGGCATCACCCGGCCGTCAGTTTCCGCCCAGACGGGACAGCTGATCGTCCAGCCTTCCGCTCCGGCCCCCCCGCCGGACGAGGATCCGCCGCGCGTCCTCGTAACGTTCACGAGCGTCGTCCCGGTGGCCGTTCTCCAGAGCGAGGTCTCCGAGTGCTTCCAGGGCCTGGGCCTCGCCGTTGTCCGAGCCGATCCGCCGCATCTCCTCCAGCGCCCGTTCCAGGAGATCGGCCGCCGCCGTGGGTCCTCCGGCCCGCGCGCGGCCGAGCAGGATGAGCACGCGTGCCTGGTTGTAGGGGTCGGGTTCCGGCGTGAGGAGCCGTCGCGCCTCCGTCAGGCATTCGACGGCCTCCGCTTGGCGATCCCTCCCGGTCATCGCGTCGCCGAGGTCGCACAATGTCAGAGCCACCTTGCGTGACCCGCCCACCGCGCGATAGCCGTCGAGCGCCTCCCTGAAGAGCGCGATGGCCTCGTCGACCCGCCCCCGATCCTTCTCCACCAGGCCCAACCGGCGCAGGCTGCCGGCCACCCGCTGCCGGTTTCCCTCGCGACGCCAGATCTCCAACGCCCCCCGGAAGTCGTTGGCGGCCTCGTCCAGCCGACCGAGGGTGCGCAACGCCAGACCGGTCCGGTTCAGCATCTTGGCCTCGCCCACGGAGTCCGAGCAGGCGCGCGCCGCCGCCAGGCCCAGCCTGTCGACCTCCAGCCGTTCCGCGTGATGACCGCGGTACTGGAACAGGGGCCAGATGCCGTCGACCAGCTGCCAGGCCACGTCGAACAGGCCTCGCTCGAACGCGGCACGGACGGCGGCCCTGAGGTTGGCGAACTCGTCCTCCAGCCAGTCGAGCGCCTGCACCGGGCCGGTGAAGACGACCGGCTCGGCGGGCTCGTGGATCACCGCCTCCAGGGAGACCCGACGGTACGGCAGCACTACCCGGCTCGCGCTCCAGGCGGTGTACAGGAACCAGTCGAGCGCCCTTCGCGCGGTCTCCTCACGGGTCGCCTCGGAATCCAGTTGCTCGGCCAGCTCCCGGGCGTGCAGCCGGGTCAGGTCGTGGAAGCGATAGTGCCCGCCGGGCACGTCGTCGAGCAGGTTGGCGTCCGTCAGGACCTCCAGCAGGTGACGGGCCTGGACAAGTGGGAGCCCCGCCGTTGCGGCTACCGCCCGGCTGTCGAAGGTGGTGCCGGGGAAGAGCCCGAGCAGCCGGTAGACACGTGCCGCCTCCCGCGGGGAGAGTCCCCTGTAGGAGAGCGTGAGAGCGGCCCGGATCGTCATGTCGTCCTCCACCGACAGCTCGTTGAGGCGCCGCCGCTCGTGGCTGAGGGCCTCCACCATTTCCGACAGCGGCCAGTGTGGCCTGGTGGACAGCCGGGCGGCGGCCACGCACAGGGCGAGCGGTAGTCGCGCGCACAGTTCCACCAGCTCGCCGGCCGCCTCCGGCTCACCGTGCACCCGGTCGTCGCCGACGGTCTGTTCCAGCAGCGTCAGCGCCGCGGCCGGACTGAGCCGGCCCAGCTGGATCCCTCTCGCCCCGCGCATCAGCAGCCCCGCCAGCCGCCACCGGCTGGTGACGATCGCGATGCTGTCCGCGGATGCCGGCAGCAGCGGGCTCACCTGGGCCGCCGACAGGGCGTCGTCCAGCACGACGACCAGACGGCGCCCGCTCACCAGCGACTGGTAGAGCGCCGAACGCTCCGCCAGGTCACCGGGGATCCGGCCGGGCGCGACCCCGAAGGCGCGGATGAACCGCCCCAGCACCTCCGCCGGTTGCACGGGGGCGTCCACGGAGTGCCCACGCAGGTCGGCGAAGAGCTGACCGTCCGGGAAGGCGCCGTGCTCCCGATGCGACCAGTGCAACGCCACCGCGGTCTTGCCGATGCCTGCCGGGCCGCTGACGACAGCGACCTTGGGTACCCCCGTCCCTCCCCGGACGGAACACACGGCGTCCAGCAGGGCGAGCGTCTCGGCACGATCAACCAGGATGCCGCCGGCCGGCAGCTGGGTCGGCCGCGGCAGGGGGGTGGATGCCTGATGCAGGTGGATCCCGCCGTGGACGTCCCGGGCCTGGACCGCCGACCCCAGCACGGTTCCGTTCAGCTCGTTGACATGATCTTCGGGTCGCTGGTTCCTGGAACTGGAGTCGGCACTCATCGCCCTGCTCGTGTCACGGGCGAGAAACCGCACCCGCGAATAATTGTTGACCGAATCGGTTGTTTCCATACATGAGAAAATGAACAGCAGCTTCCATGCTCACGTCATCGGACGTCTTCGTCAAGACGAAAAGGCGCTATTTTGTTTGTTCTCATCCAGTAAATAGGGCCAGATGTACGCCTTGAGCAGGAGATATATCTTTTTGTGGTACTTGAAAAGATATGGGGCTTGAGTGATGGAAGTAGTGGTGTGAAAGCGTACAGAGTTTTCCGTGATAGTCCCCGGCGCTCCCCCATGACCGATGCGCATCCTGTCGTCCGAGCCGACGTACCCCGTCGTTCTTTCCCGCAGTTCTTCGAAGGTCGTCTCTTCGAGCTCACCGATTCCCGCTCCGAGACGGGTCAATGTCTTAACAGGGGAGGGATCGAACGAACGCGTCATGTTCGGTGCTGGTTCACCGGAGAACCGAAGGCCTAAGATCAACTACTGGCGGCTTCGGGTATACCCAGGTCGCACCCTGCTTGACCAGGTAAATTCCCTATGGCTGCGCGCCTGCGGTATCCGTCACGCCGACCGCCAGCTGCGCGGCCCAATCGACGATCTTGTCTCCCTCGGCGACGCCGTCGCGGCCGACGTCCTCTACGTAAGTGTGGCGGGTACCGAGGTAGGCGAAGGTGTGAGGGTCGAGGATGAGGATCATCTCCGAGCCGCCGAACTCCGACCCGGGTTCCCACGCGATGCCCAGCCCTCGGCGATCCGTCACGTCCATGACGTCCTGAAGCACTCGTGTCCCAGGCACTTTTGCCAGCGCCCGGTAAGCCGCGGGCCGCAGGTCTGAGGGGAGTACGGGGTTGGCCAGCAATCCGGCGAGGTATCTGGCGACCCCCTCATCGGAGTCCTTGGCGAGAAGGTTCCGTGTGTAAAGCTTCCGCATGTGGGCGAGTAGTTCGTCGGGGTCGGTCGGGAGCGCCCGTAGCTCGGTGTAGCGGATCGGCAGGATGTGATACTCGCCCGGCTTGGGCGGGGGAATCACCGCGCGCTTGCCGTGTTCGATCCTCAGCCCCGCGCGGCTGCCGTCGACAGATTCCCACCGTTCGTCGGTATAGGCGTGAGGGGTGCTGCCGGGCGCCCCGGACCACTGCGCCTTCTTGACATAGACGAATTGGTCGTCGCGTGGGGTGGGATCGGGCTTGGCCTCTGCCGCCTCGGCTGCTCGATCGAGTACGGCGGCGGCTGCGACGGCGGACGGCTGACTCGGCGTCTCCCCCGTTACGTTCACAGCGATCAGCCCGACGGCCATGGTAAGGGCGAGCGCGCCGGTAACCGCGAGCCGCGGCCACCGGTGAGGCGTCCTGGTCGTGCTCGTGCGTGTGGCGGTGAGTAGCCGGTTGCGGCCCAAGGCCAGTGCATGTGGTGAGGCGGGCGCCACTTCGGCACACATCCGTTCGAGTTCGGTCAGTTCGTTCATCGGTTGCCTTCCTTCTGTGCAGGATCAGTGGGGTTCACTCCGCCCAGCGCTTCACGCATCTTCTTTCGAGCGCGATGCAGCCGGGAATGCACGGTCCCGACGGCAATGCCGAGTGCCGCGGCCACCTGCTCCTGATCGAGGCCGCCCGCCGCGACCAGCAGCAGCACGTCGCGCTGCCCCGCGTTGAGGCGGGCCAGGGCGTCAGCCAGTTGCCGCCGGACGCTCTGCGCGCCGACCCGCTCGGTCACCTCCTCGGCGATCGACTCGATAGCGGGGTCGACTCCGGTGCGCGCGATGGCACGAAAGAACCGCACCTCCGCGCGCCGGTGCTTGCCGATCAGGTTGGTGGCCATGCCATACAGCCAGGGGCGGGCGTCGTCGCAGGTCAGGTCGTACCGGTCCCGGCGGCGGAACGCCGCGAGGAAGGTCTCGGCCGTGATGTCGTCTGCCGTTTCCCGCCCTAGCCGGCGCGTGACGTATCGATGTATCTCCTCCGCGTGCCTGTCATACAGGTCGGCAAACCGGTCGGGCTCATGACGGGACCGCTCGATGATGGTCGCGTCACAGATCCGCTCGACCTCCACGCTCCATCCCGTCGTCATCTCCGGCCCTGTTCACTCATGCGCGATTCCTCGAAGCTCGGGTAGCAAGGTGGGTCATCACCCGCTTTCACCCGTTCACCCGGATTAGCTTCCCGCCCAGACGATCGGTGTTTCGCGCTCTTCGCTCGCCGGTTCGGGTTGCGTCTGGGGGCTGGGCCGGTTCGGTTGCCGACGATCACACCGGTGGTGCCGGTTCCACGGGCCGGACGAGAGTTCTCCTTGGTGCCAGGAACGTTGTGGGCGTGGTCAGATCGGGGCGGGGAGCGCGAGAAGGAGTGAGATCGCGCGTTGCAGGTCATGGGCCCATGGCCAGGTCTGGGGGATTTCGATGGTGCGTCGTCGCCGGCCGCGGACCAACCGGGCGCTGGTGTGCAGCAGCGTGCAGCGCAGGGTGGATGGTTCAGCGATCGCGAACTCACCGCCCGGGCAGAGCAGCCGAAGCACGGACGCAGTACGACGATCGCCATTTTTGAGCCCCTGATCAGGGCCGTTCAGCACCATCCGGAGGCGGGTCAGAGGCCTTTGATCATGGGTGGGATGGTCCTGATACGGAAAAGGTCTGATTTGGGGTGTCGTAATCGTCAGGAGGCAAGGGGAAGACAGGCCAGTTTTTCAGGCGACCCCTGCGTTCTGACGCGCGGCGAAGAAGCCGTCGAGTTCGGCCTGTTGCTCGCTGTCGAAGGCGCGTCTGGGGAGGAAGCCCGTGCACTGCTTGTTCACGAAGAACAACCAGAACTCGGGGGTGGTCTCAACTCGTCCGAACAGGGACCACTGCATCGTGGTGGTGAATCGGTCGGTTCGACACTCGTACCCGTCGCTGGTCATCCGGAGGGTGGTCGGCACGCAGAGGTGTGTGAGCTGTCGCTTGGCGGTCCGGCCGATCGACCGGGTCAGCACGAGCGGGAACACGACCGCTCCGACGAGCATGCCGACCCCCAGGCCGACGGCATCAACCAGGATGCAGACGAGGCCCGACACGATCAGAACCGACGGCAGCACCAGATAGGTGACTTTGAGTTGTCGTTTGAAGCCCTGTTGGAGCGCTCGCGCCACTTCGTCGGGAGTGGGTTCGTATCTGACCGTGAAGTCCACCATGCCGCCTTCATCTGAGGTGGTCCCCATCATTCAGGGCGCTGTACACCCTTGCAATGTCGTTCCTGTGAGGATGGCTTGCGAGAGTCGTGAGGAGGCGGGCCAGGGCGATCGCCGGGCCATTGCCGGGATCCTCACCCCTGTTTCCCGATGAACTCGCGCAGCCAGTGGAAGCTCGCCTTCTCGGTACGGGCCTGGGTCTCGTAGTCGACGTGAACGAGCCCGAACCGGGCGGCGTACCCGCGGGCCCACTCGAAGTTGTCCAGCAGCGACCAGCAGAAGTAGCCGCGCACGTCCACACCGTCGGTCATCGCGGCGCGGATGGCGGCCAGGTGGTCGCGCAGGAAGTCGACGCGACCGGTGTCGTCGAGAGTCCCGTCGTCGCCGTAGCCGTTCTCGGTGATGAAGATCGGCGGCAGCGCGGGGTAGCGCCGGGTCAGGCCGAGGAGAGTCTGGTGGAGCCCCTGTGGCTCCATCGGCCAGCCCAGTCCGCTGGTCGCCGCGCCGTCCGGGGTGACGCTGCGCACCCCAAGGTCGAAGGCGGAGCGCAGCGCGGGGTCCGCCTGCTCGTACGGCGTCGCGGCAGCGTGGATGCGGTAGTAGTAGTTGACGCCCAGGAAGTCCAGCGGAGCGCCGATGATCTCCAGGTCGCCTTCGCGGCGGAAGGAGAAGTCGCTGATGGTGCCGAAGGTCTCCGGCATGTCGGACGCGTAGGCGCCGAGCAGCAGCGGGTCGGTGAACTGCCGGTTGACCAGCAGGTCCATCTTGCGCGCCGCGTCGGCGTCGGCCGCCGAGCCGGTCGCGGGCACCGTGGGCGACATGTTGAGCGTGATGCCGACCTGCTGCCCCGGCCTCGCTCGTGCCCGCAGCCTGGCCGCCGCGAGGCCGTGGCCCAGCAGCAGGTGGTGGGCGGCGGCGAGCGCGCCGTGACCCTCGCGTGCGCCGGGTGCGTGGCGGCCTTCGGCGTAGCCGACGATGGACGAGCAGTACGGCTCGTTCAGCGTGATCCAACGCGACACCGTGTCGCCCAGCGCCTCGTGCGCGACCTCGGCGTAGTCGGCGAAGCGCTCGGCGGTGTCGCGGTCGCGCCAGCCGCCGCGGTCCTCCAGCGCCTGGGGCAGGTCCCAGTGGTAGAGGGTGACGTACGGCTCGATGCCGCGCTCGCGCAGGGTGCCCGCGAGCCGCCGGTAGAAGTCGAGGCCGCGCCGGTTCACCCGGCCGTCGCCGTCGGGCACGATCCTGGGCCAGGCCAGCGAGAAGCGGTAGGCACCGGTGCCGAGCCGGTCCATCAGCTCCACGTCCTCCTGCCAGCGGTGGTAGTGGTCGCAGGCGTGCTCGCCGCTCTCGCCCCTGGCCACCGCGCCGGGGACGCGGCAGAACGTGTCCCAGATCGAGGGCCCGCGCCCGTCGGCGTCCACGGCACCCTCGATCTGGTAGGCGGCGGTGGCCGTCCCCCACACGAACCCGGCGGGAAAGGCGGTACGTTCCTGGGTCATCCCTTGATCGCTCCTGACATGATTCCCCCAATGATCTGACGGCCCAGCGCGGCGAAGACCGCCACGATCGGCACGATCGCGAGCACGGTGCCGGTGAGCACTAGCGCGTAGTCGGTGGTGTAGCCGCTGGCCAGGCTGGAGAGCGCGACCTGGACGGTCGGGTTCTCCGGCGTGAGGACGACCAGCGGCCAGAAGAAGTCGTTCCAGGCCTGCATGAAGGTGAACAAGCCGAGCACGGCGGCGGCCGGCCGGGCGGCGGGCAGCACGACGTGCCAGAAAAGCCGCAGCGTGCTGCACCCGTCGATGCGACCGGCCTCCAGCAACTCGTCGG
The DNA here is from genome assembly GCF_036227305.1 of Streptosporangium sp. NBC_01469. NCBI lineage: Bacteria > Bacillati > Actinomycetota > Actinomycetes > Streptosporangiales > Streptosporangiaceae > Streptosporangium > Streptosporangium sp. NBC_01469. Next base: position 1,773,211 of record NZ_CP109465.1, read on the forward strand.
GGATGGCGCTGGAGAGGTACTGGGTCATGAGGAACACGCCGAACGCGGTGACCAGGCCGGGCACGATCACCGCCTCGAGTTTGCCGGTCCAGCCGAGTTCCGCCATGAGGATGTACAGCGGGATGATGCCGAGCTGCTGCGGCACGGTGGTGGTGGCGATGGCCATGACGAGCAGCACGTTGCGCCCGCGGAAGCGCAGCTTGGCGAAGGCGAAGCCGGCCAGCGTGGAGAACAGCACGACCGAGACGGTGACCGAGCCGGACACGAGGAAGGAGTTGAACATCGCCTGGCCGAACGCGGTGGTGTCGAAGACCCGGGTGATGTTCTCGAACAGGTGGCCGCCGGGGGTGAGGACCGGCGGGACGCTGGCGATGGCGTCGTTGTCATGGGAGGCCACGACCAGCGACCAGTAGATGGGGAACAGCGAGCCGAGCAGCACGGCGACGAGCGCGGCGTAGGTCCAGAACCCCGCCCCCCGGGGGTTCAGGCCGTGTCGGACGGCCCGGAGGTTCAAGCCGCGTCGGACGGCGGTGACGGTTGCCATGTCAGCTGCTCCTGATCCTGCGCGTGATGGCGAAGTTGACGAGTGCCATGACCACGATGATCATGCAGAGCGTCCAGGCGATCGCCGAGGCGTAGCCGAACTCGTACATGCTGAAGCCCTGCTCGTAGAGGTAGAGGCCGACGGTCTGGAACTGGCGGTCCGAGCCGCCGGTCGGGTTGCCGGTGCCGGCCTGGAACAGCAGCGGCTCGGCGATGATCTGGAAGCCGCCGATGGTGGACACGACGGCGGTGAAGATGATCGTGGGGCGGAGCATCGGCACGGTGATCTTCCAGAACTGGGTGAACTGGCTCGCGCCGTCCAGCCGGGCCGCCTCGTACAGGTCCTCGGGGACGGTCTGCATGGCGGCCAGGTAGATGAGGGCGTTGTATCCGGTCCACCGCCAGATGACGATCATCGAGATCGCGACGTGCGAGGAGAGCGTGCCGGCCTGCCAGTCGATCGGATCCAGGCCCACCAGGTCGAGGGCCCAGTTGACCATGCCGAAGTCGCGGCCGAAGAGCTGGGCGAAGATGATCGTGACCGCGACGATCGAGGTCACGTTGGGCAGCAGCACGCCCATCCGGAACAGCGTGCGGGCGCGCAGCCTGCGGTTGAGCATGTGCGCGATGAACAGCGCGGCCAGCAGCTGCGGCACGGTGGACAGCAGCCAGATGCTGACGGTGTTGAACAGCGCGTTCCAGAAGTAGTCGTCGGCCAGCAACCCGGCGTAGTTGGCCGGCCCCACCCACTCGCGGGCCGGGTCCAGCAGGTTCCAGTCGGTGAGGGAGACGTAGGCGGTGTACAGCAGCGGGAACATGCCCACCACGCCGAACAGCAGGAAGAACGGGGCGATGTAAAGGTACGGTGAGCCCTTGACGTCGAGCTGGTAGGCCCAGCGGCGCCGGGGCCCTGATCTGACGGAGGTCACGGTCGGGGCTCCTCGGGGGAGACGGAGGTCACGGTCGGCTCCTCGGGGGAAGGGGTGCGACGGCGGGCCCTTACCGCCCGCCGTCGCCCGGCTCTCACGGATCGACGCGCGTCACTTGCTGATGCGCTCGACGTCCCCGAGCATCTGAGTCCACGCCTCGGCGCCGTCCTGCTTGCCCTCCTCCACGCGGTTGATCGCGTCGCGGATGGCGGTCTGGATGTCGCCGGCCCTCGGGCCCTGGTACTGCGGCTTGAGGGTGCGGGCGGCGGTGGTGAAGATCTGCCCGATCGGCGCGTCGTTGAAGAACTCGTGCTTGAGCCCGGTCACCTCGGGCTTGTCGTAGGTGGCGACGGTGGAGGGCAGGATGCCGTGCTTGGTGAACACCTCGATCTGCTGTTCGGGCGCCGTCAGCCAGGCGATCAGCGCCACGGCCTCCTTCAGGTGCTTGCTCTGGGCGGGGACGGTCAGGTAGGAGCCGCCCCAGTTGCCGCCGCCGCCGGGGACGGCGGTCACGTCCCACTGCCCGGCGAAGGCCTTGCCCTGGTCCTGGATCTTGGCGAGCATCCAGGCGGGGCAGGCGATGGTGGCGAACTGGCTCTTGGCGAAGCCGGTGTTCCAGGCGGGTGAGCTGCCGACGAGCTCGGCCGACTGGCCGTCAGCCACGGCCTTGAGCACCTCGTCGTAGGCGGAGCGGATGGCGGGGTTGGTGGCGACCACGACGTTGTCCTGGGTGTCGTAGTAGCCGGTCTCGGCCTGGCCGATCATCGCGTTGAACACCTGGGGGCCGCCGTCGAAGAACGCGGCGCCTTCGGGCTTCTTGGCGGTGTAGCGCTTGCCGGTCTCGAAGTAGGACGTCCAGTCGGGCCAGAGCTTGGCGACCTCGTCACGGTCGGTGGGCAGCCCGGCCTTCTCGAACAGGTCGCGGCGGTAGCACATGGCCAGGCCGCCGACGTCGGTGCCGTAGCCGATCTGGGCCCCCGACTTGGCCAGCGACGCCTCCCACTTCCACGGCAGCCAGCGGTCCTTGAGCTGGTCGGCGCCGTGCCCGCGCAGGTCGGCGAAGTGTTGGGGCTGGTTTCTGAACTGGGCGACGAAGCCGGTGTCGATCGCCTCGATGTCGGCGGTGCCGCTGCCGGTGGCCAGGTGCGCCGCGAGGTTGCGGTGGTGGTCGTTGTACGCCGACGTTCTCTCGACAATCTTGATGTTGGGGTGGGCGGCCTCGTACTTGGCGTAGAGCTCCTTGAAGCCCATGTTCCCGAACAGGTTGAGGGTCAGGGTGACCTTGCCGTCGGCCGGCGTGGAGCCGGTGGAGGGGGAGCCGCCACAACCGGTGGCGAGCACGCCGATGACCAGCACTCCGGCGGCGAGACGGATTCGTCCAGCAGACACCTGGGACTCCTTTGAAGGGAGAGGAAGGGTGACTGCGAGATGCGACGAGAAGGCCGAGCCCCGCGGCAACGGTGCGGCATCGGCCTGTCAGTGGGATATTCCACAGAACGCCACCATCCCCTGTCAAGTCACAGAAACGTCACGCGCCGGAAATTTGCGGCATTGGGTTGACATGGTGCGGACTCTCACATAACTTCCATGCAACCGGTTACATGAAACCGGTTTCAGCGAGGTGCGATAACGTACGCCCGTGGCAACGATTCGAGAGCTGGCGCGCCTTTGCGGGGTGTCGTCGGCGACTGTCTCCCGCGTGTTCAACAACCCTGAGGTGGTGAACGCCCAGACCCGCGAGCTCATTCTCAGCACCGCGGCACGCATCGGATACCTGCCCAACGAGTCGGCCCGCACCCTGGCCACCAAGAGGTCCCACATGGTCGGCCTGATCTGGGACACCGACCACCGCCGCCCCGGCTGGCGGCACCCGTTCTTCCAGGAGATCCTCATCGGGCTGAAGACCGCGCTGAGCGAGCGCGGCTATCACCTGCTCATGCTCGCCACCAGCGAGGACGGCACACCCGACAGCTTTCTCCGCGCCGTGCGCAGGCACAACCTCGACGGCGTGGTCTTCATAGACAACGGCAGGGCCGACCCCTCGCTCCAGCCGCTGGCAGCGTCGGAGGTGCCGTGCGTCTCCCTCGACCGGCCCGTCCAGGGGCCGTGGACCACCTATGTCACCTCCGACAACGTGGGCGGGGCGCGTGAGGCGGTCCGTCACCTGCACGCGACCGGGCGCCGGGTCATCGCCACCATCACCGGCCCGGCCCGCACCAGTCCGGGCGCGGAGCGGCTGCGCGGCTACCTGGAGGAGCTGGCCGCGCTCGGCCTGGCGCACCGGCCGGAGCTGGTCGTCGAGGGCGACTTCTACCTGTCGGGTGGTTACGCCGCGATGCGCGCCCTGCTGGAGCTGGAGGAGCCGCCCGACGCTGTGTTCGCCGCGGGCGACGAGATGGCGATCGGCGCGCTGCGGGCCGTGACCGAGGCGGGGTTGAAGGTGCCCGAGGACATCGCGCTGGTCGGATTCGACGACATCGAGCTGGCCGCGCTGGTGCCGCCGGGGCTGACGACGCTGGCCCAGGACAAGGCGGGCTTCGGTACGGCGGCGGCCGCGGCGGTCATCACGATGATCAACGAAGGCGTCACCCCCCTCCCGCGGATCCTGCCCACCCCGCTGGTCGTCCGCGGTTCCACCGGGTAGGCCCGGCCCGTGGTTCGGCACACTGATCACTGAGACTTTCCATCCCGAGCTACTGACCGGATGCGTCGCCCGGACCAGGCTCATGATCTCCAACCCGATGCGACCCGCGATTTTCTCGCTCAGTACGGCGGCCACGTACAGCAACAGGGGCAGACAGCACCACATCATGGTGGTCTTGAACAGTCGCCGGCTCGATCTCTGGCCACAGCGCGCGCGACGTGCGCCGTACGTGGAATGATCATGATGGTGACGGCGGCGCGAGCACGCTGCGCAACGGGTTGTCGTACGTCGTCGCTACAGCCCGGCCATGGAAGCTGATCTCATGAATGGTCTCATTTGGTGGTCCATTCACCGCACCACCATCGGGTTGGTCGTGCGTGACGGCACAGTGGTGGAGTCGGCCCCGTATGCGCGGAGGTGGGCTTAGGGAAACAGTATCGTGACGTGTCCAAGGTGCATGTCCACCATCGTGCGCTGCTATGGAGATCCATGACCGATACCGTCGCACCTCCGAGGCGAATCGCGTGGTTGGCCCCGCTCGCGGTCAACATCCTGTTCGGTTGCCTCGCGCCTTTTCCGCTGTTTCTCGTCTGGTACTTCCTCGCCAACTACCCGCTGGCCGCTCTGGGCCTGACGGAACGGGACCCCACCGACAACGACGGAATCCTGCCTCACCTGATCATGCTTGGCGGTGTAGGACTCTTCGTCGCCCTGTGGGCGGTGGTCAATCTCGCAGTCCGGGCACTTTCGAGGTTGCCCGCACGGTCCTATTGGCTGGTCTCGGTGGCCCTGTTTTTCGGTCCGTTCATCCTGATCTGGATCTCTTTTGCCGCGTACGGTCTATGGAAGGTGTCGCTGGGCTGACTATGACCCGCTCCTGCTCTCAACGGCGGCATGATGGTTCTCATGTCAACGACGTCTTAATCTTTGACCCCTTGGCTCGCCTGAGTTCATGCCGGACGAGCTGGATTGCCTGCTTCTCGTAACCCACTGGCGGACCCGTCCGGTGAGCTCTTCAGCTCTCATTCGGTCGGTGTATCGGAGTACGCGACGCTGCCTGAACGTCCGAATCATGCCCACCGCCCATAAGGCGAAGCCGCAGATGAGGAGTACGGGGAAGATCAAGCCGATGACTTCAGGGAGCGTCTCTGCCGAAAGCGCCCCGATTCGCGTCGATGCGCCGCAGGCCGGCGGTCGTGTCGACGAACGATCCATGCGCGGGGTCGGGCACGCCCGACCCCGCCTTGAGGTCTCCACCACCGGTCCCGACGCCGCCGCCCCGATGATCGCCGGTCCTTCGCCGCACGTCCCCCGCCGCTGACGAGGTTTCGATGAGAAGGGTGCTCAGGTATTTGATGACGGCATCGCCACCGCCCCGCGGACTGCGCAGGGCCACGTAGCCATCCGGGCGGATGAGGATCAACTCGCCGCGGCTCGCGCGGTAGGTGCGATGCGCGGCGCCGAGCAGGACTCTCGCCGCCGTGCCGGCCGCAGGGGCGCTGACGCGGAGAACGTGGCGGACATGGACGTCGTCGCCGAAGAGCTCCTCGATCCTGTCCGCGAATTCGGTGTCGATCGCGCCGAACTGGAGCAAAGTGAAGTGCGTGCCTCGAAAGACGTCGAACAGCCGTGCCTGCTCTCCGGTCGATGCGTCCAGGCAGGCGTCGGGCGCCCGGTCGCCGGCGCGAACCCGGCCTCTCCGCCTCTTACCGTGCGCGGACAGCACGGACTTGCGATAGTTCACGTCCAGTTGCGACGTCTTGCCGACGAGGGCTCTGGTCACGGCGGGCAGGCGCAGCAGCGGGAGTACGACCTTGTCGCGGAGCAACGTCATGAGCGGCTTCGTAGAGAACAACGCGGTCATGCTCGCTCCGCTGGTCCTGAGCACCGACTCGGCCACCGGACGTCGCTCCTGCTCGTAGGTGTCCAGCACCGATTCGGGCGCACGGCCCTGTACGGCGAGCGCGAGCTTCCAGCCCAGGTTGTAGGCATCCTGGATACCGGTGTTCATGCCGAGGCCGCCGGCGATCGGATGGACGTGCGCCGCGTCACCGGCGATGAAGACCCGCCCGGCCCGATACCGGTCTGCCAGCCGCACCTTGTAACTGAAGTGCGAGAGCCAGGTGGCATCGTGCAACCGGACATCACGCCTGCCGGTCCGCTGCTCGAACAGGCGCTGGAACAGCTCCAGTGAGGGCTCCTCGCCCGCGCCCTCCTCGCCGGGGCGCACGGTGAGGCCGAACTGCCAGGCATTCGTGCCGGGCAGCAGGGCAAGCCCGACGGAGGACTGGTCCTCGCCGTACCAGACGTATGACGCGTCCCGCGCGAGGCCGTCGACCTCGACATCGCCCAGCAGGTACCGCTCGGTTTCCGAGACGAGGCCGGGAAAGGAGATGCCGGCGCACCTTCGCACCGTGCTGCCCCCTCCGTCGCATCCGACGACGTAGGAGGTGTAGATCGTTCGTCTGACCCCCGTCGCGACCTCGGCGACCTCCACCTCCACATCGTGGTCGGACTGGCGCAGCCCCACCAGTTGGAGCCCGAGCTCCACCCGCACGCCCCAGCTCGCCAGGCGATCGCGAAGAATCTGCTCGGTGCGCCACTGCGGCAGGAGAACCAGGCTCGGGTACGGCACGTCCGGACGCGGCTCGATGCCGGCCAGGAGATGCAGCTCGGCCACGAACCGGGTGCCCGTGTAGATCCGGGCCGGCATCTCGGCCGTCGCGGAGTCCTGGAACTCCCGCACCACTCCGAGGTCATCGAGGATTTCCAGGCTGCGCGGCTGGATTCCCTTGCCACGTGACTGGCGGTGAAAGTCGGTAGATCTGTCGATCACTCTTGTGGAGACACCGCGTCGGGCCAGCTCGCACGCCAGCGTCAGCCCGGTCGGGCCGCCACCGACGATCAGCACGTCGACGTGGTCCTGCAAGTCAGCCATCGCGTCTCGATTCTCCGTATGCGCAGCCGGCAGCTACGAGGCGGAACGGTTGCGTTCCGTTTGCAGGTTAGTGTGGCGCCAATCGGAACGCAACCGTTCCGTCTCGCGATATTGTGGTTGCATGCCCGACATCCCCGCGCGTACCCGCGGCACCGCCGCTCTGCGACAGACAGTCACCGACACGATCGTCGAGGCCGCAGCCCTCGAGCTCGCCGAGATCGGGTATGCGGGGCTGTCGATGGGGGCGGTCGCCCGCCGGGCCGGAGCGGGGAAGGCGGCGCTTTACCGGCGCTGGCCGTCCAAGGAGGCCATGGTGGTGGACGTCGTCGCCATCATCGCCGGCAAGCAGGTTCCCATGACCGACACCGGGAACCTGCGAGACGACGTCCGTGCCTATGTCAGTGCCACGGCCACGACGTTGAGCGACCCGCTCTTTGCTCGCATCGTCCTTGACATGACGGCCGAGGCGAGTCGCAATCCACGGCTCGCCGAGGCCTTCAACGTCACGATCCGAGTGCCCCGCCGGGCCACCTGCGAGCACATGCTGCAACGGGCCGTCCGCCGCGGCGAGCTACCCGCCGACCTCGATCTTCAGCTGGCCCTTGACCTGCTGGCGGGCTTCACCCAGTTCCGGACCCTGCTCACGGGCGAGACAGGCGACCACAACCGAATCGAACAGACGAGCAGCCTGATAACCGCCGCGCTGCCGCTCTGCCGGCTTCAGGGCGGGGTGACCGGTCAGACGCTCCAGTGAGGTTCCCCCTGTAGCCCGGACACGAGTGGCGTGCCGGTGCCGTCCAACTACCAGCCGGGCTGGAGATCCTTCGTTTCACACAGGCGGTTCCCGGCCGCGTGTCAGGAGCCCGTCGACGGCTCGACTTGCCAACGGGCTTCCCCTGTAAGGTCCACGGCTCTTCACCATGGCTGAATCTGCAAGATATGTGTCCTTGCAGCCAAGGCTGCGGAGGGCCAAGTATGGCGGCATGTCGCAACGCGTCGTCATCGTGCTTTTCGACGGCTTCCAGTTGCTCGATCTCGCGGGTCCGGTCGATGTCTTCTCCGCGGCCGGACTGCTGAATCCGAGGGCCGACTACCGGGTGGAGGTCACGGCTGTCCAGGCGGGGGCCGTGCGCTCCCTGTCCGGCGTCACCGTGGTCGTTGAGACGCCGCTGCGAAGTGTGAAAGGTCCGATCGACACGCTGCTGGTTGTCGGCGGTCTCCCCGCCCTTACGGCTGTCGCCGACACGGCGGCATTGGTTCCGGAGGTGCGCAGGCTCGCCGGGGAGTCGGGTCGTGTCGGATCCATCTGCTCGGGCACGTTGCTGCTGGCCGAGGCCGGCCTGCTGGAGGGACGGCGGGCAACCACCCACTGGGCGGTGGGGGACATGCTCGCCCGCGAGCATCCCAACGTGCGGGTGGATGCCGATCGCATCTACGTGCGCGATGGCAACGTGTGGACCTCGGCGGGGGTCACCTCGGGGATCGACCTCGCCCTCGCTCTCGTCGCTCACGACCACGGGCACGATCTGGCCAGGGAGATCTCTCGTTGGCTGGTCGTGTACCTGCAGCGACCGGGCGGACAGAGCCAGTTCAGTACGCCGCTGAGCGCGCGGACGCCAAAGCGTGAGCCTCTGCGTGACCTGCAGGGATGGATCGAGGAGAGCCTGAACGCCGACCTGTCGGTGGAGGCCCTCGCAGGACGCGTGAACATGAGCGTCCGCCACTTCTCACGCGTGTTCAGGACCGAGGTCGGCGTGCCACCCGCACGCTATGTCGAGCACGCGCGGGCGGCGGCGGCCAGGCGACTGTTGGAAGGCACCGACGAGCCGCTCGACCGGATCGCCACCCGGGTCGGACTCGGGACGCCCGAGACCCTCTATCGCGTCTTCCGCCGCCACCTCAAGATCTCACCGGGAGAGTACCGGCGCAGATTCCATGACAAGGAGAGCTGACATGCACATCGCAATCCCCCTGTACGCGGGTTATGACGCCATGGACGCCTTGGGACCGTACTTCGTGCTCCGGAACGTTCCCGGCGCGACGGTCACCTTCGTGGCTGAGCGGCCAGGCGTCATCGCCGACGAGGCGGTTACGCTGACCGCCACCGCCTCCTTCACCGACCTGCCCAGCCCCGACGTCCTGGTGGTGCCGGGTACCAAGGACGTGAAGCGGAGCATGGCGGACCAGGAGTTGATCCGCTACGTGAAGGCGGCGCACCCGACCACCACATGGACCACCTCGGTGTGCTTGGGCTCGCTCACGCTCGGCGCGGCAGGCCTGCTGGAGGGGGTCAGGGCGACAACTCACTGGGTGGCCCACGACCTGCTCGCGCAGTTCGGGGCACAGCCGGTCAACGAGCGCTTCGTCAGGGACGGCAAGATCATAACTTCGGGCGGCGTGCTGGCCGGTATCGACATGGCGCTCTACCTCGCGTCCCTGCTGGCGGGCGAGGACATGGCCATGGCGATCCAGCTCGGGTTGGAATACGCGCCGGAGCCACCGTTCGACGCCGGGACGCCGAAGACCGCTCCCGCAGAGATCACTGAACTGGTGCGCTCCTTCCTGAGGGACGCTTGACCTCTCAGGAATGGTTACCAGAACCTGGGCCTTGATCTTCATCCGGTACTTTTCGGCTTACGTTCCCGTCACCCACCCGAGGCGAAAGGGCCCAGGTGATCCCGACCCGGGCCCTGGTTGTCTTCGGGTTCATCCTGATCTCGGATGCTCGGGATCCGGCGACGGTTACCGGAAGGGGTTTCGCCCCGTGGCGGTCAGGTAGAGCGGAAAGAAGACAACCCACAGGATCAGGGATCCCAGGAACCACGCTTGGGGAGTCTCCACCCTGAGGGACCCGAACGAGAAGGCGACGGGATCGCCTCGCTTCAGCCGCTCCCTGGCATCGGCGTAGATCCAGGTGTCGATCCCCAACAGCAGGAGCAGGACGAGAATCGGCACCAGTGCGGTTGGGGACAGCCCTGTCATTCGCCCTGCTTCCGATCGGCAAGGTCAGCTAATTTCGCGGTCATTGTACATATATCGGACCCCTGCCATCCTGTCACCCTCGATCCCACCTGCGAGGGCAGCGGGTCTGCCCCGAGTTCACCCGGTTCGCTGAGAAGATCGGCCGGCCGATGACCGGACGGCAGAACTCACTTGCGCGTGATGTGAAGATGCATGTCGGTGTAGTCGAAGGTGATGGCGAAGGGCTTGAAGAACTCGTGGCTGAAGTTGGCGATCAGGTCGAAGCCGAACTGCGCGGACTGGCCTGGGCCGGGGAATCCGGGAAAGACCTTCTCGGCCGCGTGGCCGCGCAGATTGCGCCCGACCGCCCTGCCCAGGCTGATCCGCTCGGCCGTGATCGGATAGAGCTTGGCTCCGGGCTGTTCGATCGGGTGGTCGTAGTCCACCTTCATGCCCAACCGTTCGGCGATCTCCACCGTGGTGTCGACGCCGCTGCGGATGCCGCCGGTGTCGACGGTGACCATCCGCGGCCCGTAGTCGCCCAGACTGCCCAATGTGCAGGGGAAATGGTCCCCGGCCAGCCACAGCGGGAGCCGGTCGGTGGCGCGTGCTCGCGGCGGGGTTTTGGTCTTGCGCCGCAAGATCAGGGCTCGGCCGGCGTAGTCCATCGTGGTCAGGAAGTGGTAGAAGATCGTCGTTCCGAACGCGCCCGCCGCCGGTGACCCGTCAGGAAGGGGCGGCCGCCGCGCGTCGCTCCATTGCACCGGAAGGTTGCGGATCTCGATGTCACCGATCTTGAAAGAGTCCAGGATGCCGAGCCAAATGGTGATCGGCTGATTGTTGGCGACCCCTCCCGAGTGGGAGGCCACCGCGCGTATGCCCGCCTCTTCCGCCACCTCGCGCGACAGGTCGAGCGTCGCGTAGGTGTCGAGCCAGAACGTCCTGGGCTTCCCGCCGTTCAGGGTGGCTTCGACGGCAGGCACAGGATCCAGGGTGGCGAAGGGCACGTTCGCGCTCTGCGCCCCGTGAATCTGCCATGGCTTGCCGCTGATGTGGGAGTAGAGGTCGGCGTACGCCTTGTCGCGAGGGCGGCCGGTGCTCTGAAGCAGCGATACCGCACGGGCGGGCTGATCTTGCCGGATGAAGCACTCGGCCAGCCGCTGTGCCGAGGCGACGTCGCCCGACTGCAGGTCGACGGCCTTGGACAGGTGCTTCTCCGCGTCGCGGAAGCGGTTGGACAGCAGGGCAATATAGCCGACCTGAGCGAAGGCGTGCGCGTTGCGCGGGTCCTCGCGCAGGAGGTGTCGATAGCCGCGCTCGGCCGCGGCGAACCTGCCCTCCTTGAACAGCTGATCAGGGTTGCCCGCGGAGGCGAAGGCCGGGCTCGGAGCGGAATTCAGCAGGGGAAGGCTCGCACCCGCGGCCACGGCCAGGCCCGCTCGCCGCAGGAACGCGCGCCGGTCGGGGACATGGGGATCGGCTGAAAGGGTCATGTCGGGGTCCTCACATCGTGCTCTACGGGTCGCACCGCCGAGATGATCACAGCGGTCGTGAGGCCACACAACATGAAGGCGCGTTTCTCCGGTGTTTCCCCCCGCGCGTGCGCACCGTGGCTGGTCCCGAAGACGGCCCACCCCTCTCCCCGGCCCTGCGGCCGCATGCCCCGAGTTCACCTGGCTCGCCGAGAAGATCGGTGTGCGGCTTCGCGAGCGGGAGGTCAGGAGTCCGAACTCCCCTTCGCGGGGCGGCTCTCGGTCTCACACGGCCTCGGTCTCACACGGCCTCGGTCTCACGCGGTGCTCTCTGCTTCATGCGGCCTCTGCTTCATGCGGCCCCTGCTCCACGCGGCTTCGGCCTCACACGGTGCTCTCGGTCTCACACGGTGATGACGACCTTCGCCCGTGCGTGCTCCTCGCTGAAGTACCGCATCGCCTCGGGGGCCTCGCTCAGCGGGTAGGTCCTGTCGATCGCCGGTGTGATTCGCCCGGACTCGATCATCTCCTTGAGATCGGTGAGGTTCTTCTGGCTTCGCTTCGCCATGTACGGGCGCAGGCTCTGCCGTACGAACGGCGACAACACCAGCGCCCTCACGAGCCGGCCCATCGGCCCGAACCACCGACCGCCTTTCGAACTGGACAGGACGAGGATTCCCCCGGGGCTCAACGCGCGTCTGAAGCCGGACAACGAGTGATTCCCCGCCAGGTCGAAAACGAGGTCATAGCGCCGGTCGCCCCTGGTGAAATCCTCCCGGGTGTAGTCGATGACGTGGTCGGCGCCGATCGAGCGGACCAGCTCCATGTTCCTCGTGCTGCACACGCCGGTCACCTCCGCCCCGAACGATTTGGCGATCTGCACGGCGAAGGTGCCCACACCTCCCGACGCCCCGTTGATCAGGACCTTCTGCCCCTTCGCGATCCCGCCCCGGTCGCGAAGACCCTGCAACGCGGTGTTCGCCGCCCAGGGTACGGCCGCCGCCTGCTCGAAGGTCAGGTTGGCCGGTTTCGGGGACGGCAGGTTCTCGGGGACGCGGACGTATTCGGCGAAGCCTCCGGCGGAGACCTCGGCGTACACCTCGTCGCCCGGCTGGAAGCGCGTCACGTTCTTACCGACGGCCTCGACCTTTCCGGCGATGTCCCGGCCGGGGACCTTCTCCTTCGGCCCGCGCAGCCCGAACGCCAGGCGGCCCAGGTACGGCAGACCTGTCATGGTCACCAGGTCGCCGTGGGTCACCGATGCCGCGTGAACGCGTACCAGAACCTCGTTGTCGCCGGGCACCGGCTTGTCGACCTCACCGAGTCTCAGGACCTCGGCGGAGCCGTACCTCTCTTGGATGATCGCTTTCATCGTGTCCTTCTCATTCGCCGAGGTGTCCGTTCATTCGACGGTCCGCAGGATCTGCTCGATCGAGGCCGCGCGCGCTCGCAGTTCGGAGAGGTCGTTCGACATCCGCTGCTGGGCGTCCATGGTGGTCTCGGCGAGTTGCTCGTAGCGGCGTACGAGCTGGCGCAGGTCCTCCTGCACGGTGGCGGATATCTTCAGCTTGCGGAACTCCAGCACTGTCGCCGCGGTGCCGATGAGCAGGATCAGGGCCAGGAGTGACAGGCCCAGGATCAGGACCGTGCCCGGCCAGGTCGTCGTGTCCATTCAGGGCCGCTCCTTGGGTGCGGGACCCTTCTCCGGGTCCGATCGGGTAAGGGTCTGGACTGCCTCGGCCACCGTCGAGGCGGTCAGGCGCAGGTGGAAGTCCGTGACCTCGTAGTACTTCATGGCCTTGCCGTCCTCCGAGAGCTCGAGGCTGCCGGTGATCAGCCCGGCCGCCTCCAGCCGCTGCAGGTGCATGTGCAGGAGAGGCCGGCTGATCCCGATGTCGCGGGCCAGGTGGCTCACATAGTCACGCCCGCCGGCGAGCCTCGCGACGATTCGCAGCCGCAGCGGGTTGGCCAGCGCCGCGAGCATCACGACCAGTTCGTCACCGGTCGGCGCGACCCCTGTCATGACACTCCTTCACCTGTAAGAAACTTCTTACATATGAAATATAGCGCATACATGGCGAACCTGACCAGATTGGTGTGCCGGACCACACCCCGTGGGCCGGAGCCCTGGATCGGCAGCGGTCCCGGACGTACGGGCCGGCCCGGTGCTCCGGCGGTGAGGCCCTCTTCGGCCCTGCTCTGCCGGAGCTCCTCGCTCAAGCCAAGAAGGTCCTTGCCCAGGACAAGGACGTGTTCACGCGTCGGCACGGTGCCGGTGCCGGTGCCGGTGCGGGGGCCGTGGCGGGACGTCGCGGAAACCTAGTAGCGGACGTCACTCTGCGACAGCGGTGGGTACACGGTGGACGTCTCACCGTCGACGGTGGTCCCCGCGAACTGCAGCATCGCCCGCAGCGCGCCGTGCATCGGTGCCGGGTAGTTCAGGGTCGGAGCCGAGATCTCGTCCAGCGTGCGGAGGTGTTCGGGGGTGAGCGTCACCTCCAGACCGGCGAGGTTGCTGTCGAGGTGTTCCACCCGCCGGGCACCGAGAATGGGTACCACGGTGCCTTCGCGGGCGCGCAGCCAGGCCAGCGAGACCGCCGCGGACGTGGTCCCGAGCTCGTCGGCGATGGAGGCGACGGTGTCGATGACCGTGAACTCGTCCTCGCCGGGGCCGCCGACGAAGGCGGTGCGGGCGGAGTCGGTGACCCGGGTGCCGCGCCGGTACTTACCGGACAGGAAGCCGTTCTTCAGCGGGCTCCAGGGAACCAGTGCCATGCCCTGATCGAGCGCGAGCGGGGCGAGTTCGCCCTCGACGGTGCGCGCCAGCAGCGAGTACTCGACCTGCAGCGCGATCAGCGGGGTCCAGCCCTTCAGCAGCGCCGTGGCCTGGGCCTGGGCGGTGACCCAGCCCGGCGTGTTGGAGAACCCGATGTAACGGATCTTTCCGGCCCGGACCAGGTCGTCGAGGGTGCGCAGTGTCTCCTCGAGCGGGGTGTGCCGGTCCCAGTTGTGCAACCAGTACAGGTCCAGGTAGTCGGTACGCATGCGGCGCAGGGTCTCGTCGAGCTGGGCGATGATCGACGATCGGCCCGCACCGCCACCGTTGGGGTCACCGGGGAAGAGGTTGGTGAAGAACTTCGACGCCAGCACCACATGCCGGCGCAGTCCGGGCCGGGCGGCGAAGAAGTCGCCGAGGATCTTCTCCGAGTGGCCGTTGGTGTAGAAGTTCGAGGTGTCGATGAAGTTCCCGCCGCGGTCCAGGTAGGCCGCGAGGATCTTCTCCGACTCCTCGACACTGCACCCGGCGCCCCCGGGATCCTCTCCGAAGGTCATCGCGCCGAGGGCGAACGGGCTGACCCGCAACCCCGATCGGCCGAGTGTGACGTAGTGGTCGAGCGGCATGAGCGTGGCTCCAGTGCGTGTTGGGATGGTCATCCCATCGAAGCGCGAGCCATGCGGTCCGTGATAGACCGATCCAACCCGGCTCTTGCACGATCCTCCCGACTTCGTGCCGATCGTCGAGATGCCGGCCGAGGTGGGGACGGCGACGCCGGACCGTTCGCCGGCCGGGCCGCCGCCGGTCGTCACGGTCCGGGGCCGCCGGCCCCTCCGTGAGCGTCACGGTCCGGGGCCGCCGACCCCTCCGTGAGCGTCACGGCTCGGGGCAGCCCAACCTCTCCGTGAGCGTGGAGGTCAGGCGCGGTGTACCTCGAACAGGAAGCAGCCGAACTCCACCGCCCGTACGTGTACCAGCGCCACGTCGGGGTCCGCGAACTGTTCCGACAGGATGATCTCCGCCGCGGTGGCGTCGCGGCTGACGTACTGATCCACCAGCCGTCCGCCGAGGATGTTGCCGTCGGCGTCGTAGGCGCGGAAGACCCGCCGCTCGCCGCACATGTCGACGGGGTAGCTCGTCCCGCCGGGCCCCTCGCACGGCTCGGCGTGGACGAACACCGGGCCCAGCTCCTCGTACGGGCCGGGATCACCCCCGGTCCGCGCCCCCCAGCGGCGCAGCGGCGCGTACGAGAGCAGCGCGAGTCGCTCTCCCGGGAGGCTACGGCGCAGGCAGCATCGCAGCGGGGAGCCTCCCTCGGTGTCGGTGATCATGCGGGGTGGGCGCCCGGCATCGTCGCGGACGCGCAGCTCGGCGGCGACCTCGGCTTCGATGGCGGATGCGCGGAGAGTGCTCATGGATCCATGGTCGGCTTCGCCGATGTGACGTGCTGGCGGAAATCGGCCGTGGTTGTGGACTCAGGATGGTCGGTGGGGATCGGCCGTGGTCGTGGACCCGGATGGCGTCTTTCACCCGCGCGGGATCCTCTCCGTCCCCAGGTTCCCCGGATACCTCATCCGCGCCACCTCCGCCTCAGGTGGGGCGGCGCAGCCGGGAGCGGGCCAGGACGAATACGACCGCGGCGTAGCCGCAGAGCACGGCGAGCCCGGCCCACCAGGCGAGCGGGTAGTAGCCTGCCGACGGCGCGTAATGGGCGACCACCTGCGGATACTCGTGGACGGTCTGCTGGACGGCGAAGCCGGCGGCAGGTGTGGCGCGTAGCAGCCACCTGGCCGTTTCGTCGGGCAGGAGCGGCAGGGCCGCCAGGAGGTACGGGAGAATGACCACCGAGATCGTGAGGAGGATCGCCGTCCAGGTTCGCCGCAGCAGCGCGCCGAGAGCGAGCGCGAAGACGGCGGCGATCGCGAGCATCGCCGCGACACCGACGACGACCCGCAGTCCCGTGAGGGCCGGTGCCGAGATGACGCCGAGGCCGTTGGCGCGCAGGAGCGCCGGGCCGAACGGCACCACGACCGCCGCGGAGACCAGTCCGGCGAGGAAGGTGACCGCGCCGATCACGAGGGCCTTCGCCGCCAGTGTCCCGCCGGTGAGCGGCGCGGCACCGGCCCCGCCGGGCCGGTACTCGGCGGTCATGAACCGCACGGCCACCACCAGCACGATGATCAGGCTGATGACCAGGCCGACGAGGGTGCTCTCCACGGGGCGGCCGCCCGCGGTACCGGCCGGCCCGATGTCGCCGGTTCCGGTGACGGTGAACGCGCCGTCCGACTCGACGAGCCCGGCCGCCCGGTGATACTTCTCCCAGTCGGTGTGGCCCATCTCGCCCACGCTGCCGCGGCTCCACTCGCCGGAGGGCGCGCCGCCCTCCACGCTGACGCGGTCGAAGGTGGCGGTGGCCTGGGTGAAGCGCGACGCCGGGAGGCTTCCGCCGAGGGCGACAGGGGTGAGCGTCAGGTCACCCGGGGACGCGACGAAGAGCCCGACCCGCACCGTCTCGGGCAGCGCGGCGAGGTGGGCGGTGCCGACCTTCGTCCATCGCGTGCCGTCGGCCGACTCGTGGCCGGTGATGGTGTCGCCGGAGCGGGTCAGGCGCAGCCAGCGCGGTGTCTCCGCCGAGACGCCGCCCGCGCGGCCGGCCGTGTCGTGGGTGTAGTCGTGCTGCATCCGTACGCCGTGCGAGCCCGTGAGCATCAGCGCCGCGTAGGAGGAGCCCTGGGTGACGCCGTCCTTGATGATGATCCCGGCCTTCGCCCAGGGCACGAGACCGGGGACGATCTCGTCGTGGTCGGGCGGCGGGTAGGTGATGATGCCCGTCATGGACGTCATGCGGACGGTGATGCTGCCGTTCTCGCCCATGGGCTGGTGCGCGAAGTAGAACGTGTCGCTCACCGCCTGGCCGTGCGGCCCGACCGGATCGGTGGGGCAGGGGACCTCCACCGGGCCGTTGCTGCAGTGGGAGCCGCTGCCGAGCGTGATCGCGTAGAGCAGCCCGAGCAGGACGGTGACGAGGATCGCGGACGCCATGGCGATCATCCGGCCCCGGGTGCGGAACTTCCCCCATTCCTGTCGCACACGTGCGGTCAAGGGTGGCTCGGCGGTGGTTCTGCTGGTTTCTCGCATGGGGCCGGTTCTACGGATCCGGCCATAACACGGCCCGAACCACCCCTGTCATGCCGCTGTTAGGTCGGGCATCGCATCCTGGAGGTCCGCACGCGAACGGGAGAGGACCGATGAACAAGCCGCGACGCCCCGCATCATCGAGGCGGACAGTACGGCAGCGTTTCACCATCTTGTATGCCGTCCTGTTCCTCCTGTCCGGCTTGGGGCTGCTGGCCCTGACCAACCTGCTGGCCACCGGCGTGAGCGTGACCCAGCCGGCACCCGGCCGGACCCCTTCCGTCCAGCAGCCCGGCCTCGCCCAGGAGCGCGTCCACCAGCTCGAGGCACAGCTCTCGGACGTCCACGCGGTCCAGTCACGCCAGCTCCTGGTGGGCTCGGTGATCGCGCTGGTCGTGATGGCGGCGATCTCGTTTCCGCTGGGCAGGGCCGTGGCCGGCCGGGTGCTGCGCCCCCTGCGGACGATCACCGCGGCGACCCGGCGGATCTCGGCCGAGAACCTGCACGAGCGGCTGGCCGTGCCGGGCCCCGCCGACGAGGTCAAGGATCTCGCGGACACCATCGACGGACTGCTGGAACGCCTGGAGGTGTCCTTCGCCGCCCAGCGCCGATTCGTCGCCAACGCCTCCCACGAACTGCGGACGCCGCTGACGACCATGCGGGCATCGCTGGACGTGGCCGTGGCGAAGCCGCGGCCGGTGCCACCGCAGACGCTGGCGCTCGCCGACCGGCTGCGTACCGAACTCGACCGGGTCGACAGCCTTGTGGAAGGCTTTCTCGACCTCGCCCGTGCGCAGCACGGTGAGCTCCGGGACAGCGCCCCGGTCTCGCTCGGCACCCTGGTGTCCGAATCGCTGGCCGCCTGGGCACCGGACATCGCGCGGAGGAACCTGACCGTCGAGGTCCTCGCTCAGGACACCGCGTGGACCCGGGGCAGCCCGACCCTGCTGTCCCGCATGGTGAACAACGTGATCGACAACGCGGTCGTCCACAACCGGCACGGTGGCTCGATCCGGCTCGCGACCAGGGCCGGGAACGACTCGGCGCGGCTGATCGTGGAGACGGACGGGCCTGTTCTCGACCCGGCGCAGGTCGCCCGGCTCGCCGAGCCCTTCCGGCGGCTCGCCGCCGACCGGACCGGCTCCGAGACCGGCTCCGGCCTCGGCCTGTCGATCGTCGCGGCCGTCGTCGGCGCGCACGACGGCGTCCTGGACCTGCACGCCCGGCCGGAAGGCGGCCTGCGCGTAACCGTCTCGCTGCCGCCGGCGCCCGCACCGGAAGGCCGCGCCGAGTGAGGATCCTGGTGGTGGAGGACGCGCGCCCGCTCGCCGAGATCGTGGCCGAGGGCCTGCGCGACCAGGGCATGGCCGTCGACGTCGCCCACGACGGCCTGACCGCCGCGGCGAAGCTCGATCTCAACGCGTACGACGTGGTGGTCCTCGACCGCGACCTGCCCGGGATCCACGGCGACACCCTCTGTCAGATGATCACTGAACGGGACGACCGCGCGATGGTCCTGATGCTGACCGCGGCCGGCTCGCCGGGAGACCGGGTCAGCGGCCTCACCCTGGGAGCCGACGACTACCTCGCCAAGCCCTTCCACTTTCCCGAACTGGTCCTGCGCGTCCACGCCCTGGCCCGCCGCCGGCCGTCCGCGCGCGCACGGACACTGCGCGCGGCCGGGATCGAGCTCGACCCGGTACGCCGCACGGCCACCCGCGACAGCCGGCAGCTCGACCTCTCGGTCAAGGAGTTCGCGCTCCTCGAAACCCTCCTGCGTGCCTGCCCCGCCTTCCTGAGCACCGAGGACCTCCTCGAACAGGTCTGGGACGAGAACGCCGACCCGTTCACCAACACCGTCACCGTGACCATCGGGCGGCTGCGCCGAAAACTGGGGAGCCCGCCGATCATCACGACGACACCCGGGGTGGGTTACCGCATCGCCGATCCCGCCGACGAGGCGTAGCGCGAGACGGGTTACCGGCCCGGTCGTCCCGTTCTCCGGGCGTCGTCAGACTCGGGGGCGTGCGCCCTGCCGCCAACCTGCTGCGCGAGCGGATCGACGGCGTCACCGGCGAGTAGCCCGATCCCCCGCCGTGATCACGCACCGGCTCCCGTCCGGCGGGAAAGGATGTCACCCCAACGGGGGGTTCTCGGTACGGCGATGACCCCGGGCCCTCGGGAGTTCCCGGCATCGGCGGGAACCCCGGCGCGGACCCGGGGGCAACGGACGTACGGGAGCGTGCGGCCGGGGCGGGCACGCGAATCGGCGATAACCGATCGATCAGTGACGCTTGACGACCACCACGTTGTACGGGGTCGTCGGGGTGGGGGGAGTGGTGAAGCGGGCGTTGGGGAGATAGAGGCGGTCGCGGAAGGGGGCGACGGTGGTGGGGACGTCGAAGCGGTCGTCCACGAGCCTGCGGACCACCTTCCCGGACGTGGCGCCGCGGTTCAGGGAGAGGGACGTCAGGGTGTTCAGGCGGTTCTGCACGACGTAGAGGGTGCGGCCCTCCAGCAGTAGGCCGTCACCGTTGGCCAGGGACTCGGTGCCGATGTTCACCAGCGTGGCGACGCCGGTCGAGGGGTTGACGCGGAACAGCTTGCCGGTGTTGGACTGCACGACGAGCAGGGCCTTGCGGTCGGGGGTCGGGGCGATGCCGTTGGCGTTGTTGCCGGTCGTGTAGACGATGTCCCCGCTCAGCGGCACCTTCACCGCCTCGGCCGGCAGCGCTCCGCCGGGCCCGAACGGCAGCTTGTACAGCACGGGGTTGGCCGAGTCGGTGAAGTACGCCGCGTCGTGGGTGAGCACGACGTCGTTGACGAACGCGGTGCCGGTGGCGAGCCGGTAGCTCGCGAGCACCTTGCCGTTACGGGTATCGATCACGCGGGCGTCGCCGCCCGTGCCACCGGCGACGAACAGCCGCTCGCGCGCGTCGACCTTGAGACCGAGCGACGGGGTGCCCGGACCCGGGTTGATGATCCGGCCCTTACCCGTGCGCAGGTCGGCCCGGTAGATCGCGCCGGTCCCGCGCGAGCCGAAGTACGCGGCCGGGCCCGGACCGATGGCGATCCCCTCCGGCTGGAAACCGTCCGGAAGGGAGAACTCGGTGGGATAGGCCGGCTTTTCAAAAGAGGCAGGGGCCGTGGACGCGCCGGTCCCGGATCCGGTCTCGGCCGCCACTGCGGGCGGGGCCGCCACGAGGGCGGCCAGGACCCCTGCTACGAGAAATGTCACCTTCATCAAGGAACATCCCATCTGTCGCGAGTGCGATGGTCTACCGAAATGCCCGCCTGGGCAATGGATCTAACCAACGTACGACGCCGGGTTGTAGTGCTCCCGTAAAGCGTGCCCGTCCAGCCGGCACCCGGTGACTTCGGGTTCCGTCCCGCTGAGGGAGTGGCGTCAGGACAGGCGACGTACGCCCCGAAGCGTCCTTCGGATGACTCGGCGCGCCCCGTCGGAGATACGGGCCATAAGGATTCGCCGATCCGTTGTGCCCGCTTCTCCCGGTGTTTTGTTCACCGCGCGTCACCTCGAAGCCGTATCCGAGAGATAAATAGCACGTTTCTTGTTGACCGAATCGATTCGGGTCTTCCGGTAAAGTCCTTTGCGTGAATCGGCCCTTGCCGAATGGAATGCGCGCGTAAATGATTGGGCGAGAAATCCGCGGTCGTCAGGGATCGTGGTTCGGCCGGCGCCCACGGTGCCGTTTGAGGATGTCTCATGCCAGGAACTCGCCCCGCCTTCCCCGACAGCACGACGCCTGAGTTCCAGGCCGAGGCGCTCGCGGAGGCCAACGCCTTCCGGGCCAAACACCACGCGCCACCCCTGGTCCTGGACCCCGAGCTCAACGCGTACGCCCAATCGCGAGCCGTCTCCCGTTCCGAGCAGGAGGAACTCCAGGCCGGTCACACCGATCTGCGCGAGGGGACGGGCGAGAACATCTTCTGGGGCGGCGGTTCCGAGGCCCTGCCCGGATCGGACGCGGTCAAGAGCTGGTACAGCGAGATCGACGCCTACGACTTCGCCGCGGCCCGGTTCGACGGCGCCAGCGGCCACTTCACGCAACTCGTCTGGAAGGGCAGCACGAAGGTCGGAATCGGACGGGCGTCGGGCCAGGGCAGCGACTACTTCGAGACGTACGTCGTCTTCGTCTTCGAGGCGCCGGGAAACATGGAGGGCGACTTCGCGGACAACGTTCTTCCCGCCTGAATGAATACCTTCCGATCGGGGTCGCGGTAAATCAAGGCGCCGGTGTCGCCCAGGTAATTCCGGGGGCGACGCCGGTGCCCTGACCGATATTTCCTGCGTTTAAAAAGGTGCGACGTGTCACCTGTTTCCGGCTCTTCGCCGCGGGAGTGTCATCCGTGTCCGGTCACCGTCGGCGTCGTCGGTCCACGGAGGACCTCGGGACATGGCCGGCGGAGTGTCCGCCCCGAGGTGTGCTCGGTTCACCCTCTTCCGCGGCCCTTGGATAGCGTCGAGGTCATGCGGCTTCATGTGGGATGCGCGATGTGGACCCTCAAGTCATGGCAGGGGCGTCTCCTGCCCCATCCGCTGCCTCCCGGGGAGCGCCTGCGGTCCTACGCGACCTGGTGCAACGCGGTGGAGGGCAACACGACGTTCTATGCGACACCGGCGAGGAGCACGGTGGAGTCGTGGGCGCGGCAGACCGCGCCCGACTTCCGCCTGGTGGTCAAGCTGCCCAAGTCGATCACACACGAGGGCCGCCTCACCGGCGTCGATGAGGAGGTCCGATCGTTCCTGGAGACGATCGAGCCACTCGGGCCGCGAGCCCACGCCCTCTGGATCCAGCTGCCGGGGTCGTTCGCCCCGACCGACCTCGGCACCCTGGCCGGGTTTCTCCGCCGGCTCCCCCGCTCGCACAGGTACGCCGTCGAGGTCCGCCACCGCGCGTTCTTCGACGACGTGCGCTCCGTACGGCTTCTCGAAGGGGTGCTCGCCGGTGTCGGCGCCGAGTGGGTGCCCTTCGACACCACGACCCTCTTCCGGAGCCCCCCGACCAGCGACACCGAACGAGAGGCGTGGTCGAAGAAGCCGCGCATGCCGCGCCGGTCGGTCGCCCTCACCGACCGTCCGATCGTCCGCTACCTCGGCCGGGACGACACGGCGAGCACGATCGAGGGCTGGCGGCACTGGATCGGCACGGTCACCGGCTGGCTGCGCGAAGGCCGCTCGCCGACCGTGTTCATCCACACCCCCGACAACGCCGACGCGCTCACGCTCGCCCGTCGCTTTCACGACGACGTACGGGCCCTGCTGCCGGAGGTCGAGCCGCTGCCCGAGCCCATGCCCACCGAGCCGCTGACCCTTTTCTGACCGCCGGGCCCCCGTGGTGCGCCGGCGGTCGGAATCCTCGGGGGAGATGACTGCGCCAAAGAGGGCCGAAGAGGACGGTCACCGCGGGGCCGGAACCCGGATCGTTCCGGTGCCCGGTGCCCGGTGCCCGGTGCCCGGTGCCCGGTGCCCGGTGCCCGGTGGGCAGGGCGGTCAGCGGGGCGTCGGCGCCCGGCCCGCTCCCGTACGTGGTCAGGCCCGTCGCGGCGGTGGTCAGGTGCTCTCCGGCTGGGAAGTCGGCGTGACGGGGGGCGCGTCCAGGACGGCGGTGTCCGGTCCGGGCTGCCGCAACACGACGAGCGCGACGGTGAAGGCGGCCAGGAGCAGGGCGGCGGCGATACCGAAGGCCAGGTGGTAGCCGCCGGTCAGCGCGGCCGCCCCGCTCTCTCCCGCGGACAGCAGCTCCTCGGTACGCCGGGCGGCCAGCGTGGACAGCACCGCGACGCCGACGGCCATGCCGATCTGCTGGGTGGTGTTGAACAGCCCGGACGCCAGGCCCGCGTCGTCGGCCCTGGCGCCGGACATGCCGAGCGTGGTCAGTGCCGGGAGCACCAGCCCGGCACCCGCGACGAGCAGCATCACCGGGAGCAGGTCGGTGACGTAGTTCGCGTCCACCGGTACGCGAGTGAGCCAGCCCATCGCCCCGAACAGGAGCACCAGGCCCGCCAGCAGGACGGCGCGCTCGCCGAAGCGGGTGTTGAGCCGGGCGGAGAGGAACAGGGACACGCCGCCGATGGCCACCGCCGCGGGAAGCATCGCCAGGCCGGTGTCGAGCGCGCCGTAACCGAGGACCCGCTGCATGTAGAGCGCGACGATGATCTGGAAGGCGAACATGGCCGACAGCGTCAGGATCTGGACCAGGTTGGCGCCCGAGACGTTGCGCGAGCGGAGGATCCGCAGTGGCATCAGCGGGGTCGCGGCGGTCGCCTGGCGGATGACGAACGAGGTCAGCAGGGCGAGCGAGACCGCGCCGAGGCCGAGGGTGTGGGCGGCGAGCCAGCCGTACTCCTCGATCTTGACCACGGTGTAGATGCCCAGCATCAGGCCGCCGGTGACCAGCACGGCGCCGATGACGTCGGCTCCGGCGGCGAGCCCGATCCCGCGCTCGCCCGGCAGCGCCCGGATCGCCAGCGCGATCGTGGCCAGCCCGATCGGCAGGTTGATGAAGAAGATCCAGTGCCAGCTGAGCGCGTCGGTGAGGACCCCGCCCAGGACCTGGCCGATCGAGGCTCCGGCGGCACCGGTGAAGCTGAAGATGCCGATCGCCTTCGCCCGTTCCCCGGGCTCGGTGAACAGCGTCACCAGGATGCCCAGCACGACCGCGGAGGCCATGGCGCTGCCGACGCCCTGGAGGAACCGGGCGGTGATCAGCATGCCGGGCCCGGTGGCCACTCCGGCCAGCAGCGACGCGGCGGTGAAGACCACATTCCCCGCCAGGAACATGGTCTTGCGGCCGATGAGGTCGCCCAGCCGGCCGGCCAGGAGGAGCAGCCCGCCGAAGGCGATCAGGTAGGCGTTGACGGTCCAGCTGAGTCCGGCGGGTGAGAAACCCAGATCCGCCTGGATGGCCGGCATCGCCACGGTCACGATGCTGCCGTCCAGGATCGTCATCAACATCGCGGCGGACAGCACGGTGAGCGCCAGCCAGCGCGACGGGGACGTGCCGGTGCCGGGTGGCCGGGCGGGGCGGGGGGAAGGTGCGGTGTGCGACATGGGGCCGCCTCCTGTTCGAAGGGGAACAGGAGCGACCGTAGCAGATAGTTTTGTTATAGACGATCCCTTACGGACTTACTTTGTGCGCTGCCGTGCCCGCCGGATCCCCTGCGGCGCCTCCACGGGGACGGAGAGATGTCCCGTCACCAGGCGGCTCATGGCCCGTACGAGCACCTCGCCCTCGTTCCCGGACAGCGCGCCCAGCACCGCCCGGTGCACGCCGTCGACGATCTCCTGGCTCTGTCGCGCGGCCTCCGCGCCCTTCTCGGTGACCGCGATGATCCGGGCCCGCCGATCCGTACTGGACGGGCGACGCTCGGCGAGCCCCGCCTTCTCCAGGGCGTCGACCGTGACCACCATCGTGGTCTTGTCCATGTCACCGAGCTCGGCGAGCTGGATCTGCGTGCGCTCCTCCTCCAGGGCGTGGACCAGCACGCAGTGCATGCGTGCCGTCAGCCCGATCTCGGCGAGCGCCGCCGCCATCCGGGTTCTCAGGACACGGCCGGCGTGGTCCAGCAGGAACGACAGATCCGGCTCGGTACGGGCGGGTGCCATGGCGGTCATGCCCCCTACCATAGCCAACCGGTACCGTTCCGGATTATCCGCAAGCGGACGCACCTGTGTCGTCGACCGGCCGGCCCGGCCGGACGCGTGCGCTCGCCGAAGTCGGGTCGCGACCCGGTGGCTTCGCCCCGATCACGTGGCGAGCCCGTCCGGGGACCTTGTCATCCGGCGTTCTCGTGGTCGGCGAGGACTTCGTGGATCACGTGCCGCGCGTTCGCCGCGAACACCGGGTTCGTGTCCCTGTAGTACGGGAGCGCGATGAGGGCGATGGACAGGGCCCGGCCGCGCCCGCGTGCCCAGGTCGCGTCGTCGACCCGCAGGGCCGCGCGAAAGTCGTCGCGCACGCCGGCCGGGAGAAGGTTCCACGCGACGATCAGATCGCAGGCGGGGTCTCCCACGCCCGCGGTGCCGAAGTCGATGACGGCGCCGAGCCGCCCCCGGACGAGCAGCAGGTTCCCGGGCATCAGGTCGGAGTGGATCCAGACGGGCGGGCCCGCCCACCCGGGAGTTTCGAGGGCGACCTCCCACGCCGCGGTCGCCGCGTCGGTGTCGATCATCCCGCGCAGGTCCTCGATCGCGGTGCGCGTCGGGGCGTCCAGCGTCGCCAGCGGCCCACCTCGGTAGGCGGGCGGTCCGTCCGGGAGATCGATCCGGCGGAACGCGGCGACGAACGCCGCCAGGTCCCTCGCGAGCGGTCCCGGTTCGGTCAGGTGGCCAGGGGACGGGTTCTCACCGTCGAGCCAGCGGTAGACCGACCAGGGCAGCGGGTAATCCTCGGTGGGTATCCCCTTGCCGAGCGGGACGGGAACGGGCACCGGGAGCAGCGGGGCGAGCCTCGGCAGCCACCGCAGGTCCTTCTCGACCTGCGCCGCGGAACCGGCCCTGCGGGGCAGGCGTACGGCCATGTCGTCGCCGAGCCGGTAGATGGCGTTGTCCGTGCCGGAGGAGTCGAACGGCTCGACAGGAAGGTCCGCCCACCGCGGGAACCGCGTGGCCACCAGCCGGCGCACGAGGGGGACATCGTGCTCCATCTCATCCGCGTGCATCCTGCCGGCGCGCATGGACCACCTTCCTGATCTGGAGCGGGACCACCGCGTGACACGCGGGCGGCGCGACGAGGCGGGAGGACCGGGCTGCGTCTCCCGCCGTTCGTCGGACCGGTTTCGAGTCGCGTCTCCCGTCGTTCATCGGACCGGTTCCGGGCCGCGCCTGTCAACTCATATACCGGCGGAGACGCGCCCGCGCCCGGCGTTCGCCGGCCTCTCCCGGGGGACTCGGCACGGGCGCCTGTGCTCGCCGCCGGACGCCGGGTGTGAAGGAGGCGCGCACCGTGGTCAACGGAAGTTCTCCCTGCCGGGTTGCTCCTGACACGGTGGCAGGACGTAGAACAGGATCATGAGCAGCGACGCACTCACCGACCGTCTCGCCCTGGCCGTGGAGCAGGGCCGGGTGCCCGACCTCCACGGCGTGGTCGCCGTTCGCCACGGCCGGGTGATCCTTGAGCACTACGGCGAGGGCGAGGACTTCAAACTGAACGAGCCGCTCGGCCGGGTGCGCTTCACGCCCGGCACGCTCCACGACGTCCGCTCGATCACCAAGAGCGTCATCGGCCTCCTGTACGGCATCGCCCTGGCCGACGGCGAGGTGCCGGAGCCGCGCGAGCCGCTGCTACGGCACTTTCCCGAGTATCCGGACCTCGCCGAGGATCCCCTGCGCGCCGCGCTCACGGTCGAGCACGCGCTCACCATGACGCTCGGCCTGGAGTGGGACGAGAGCGCCCCCTACACGAGCGCGGCCAACAGCGAGATCGCGATGGAGTCGGTCCCCGACCGATACCGCTACGTCCTCGGGCAGCGGATCGTGGAGGAGCCCGGCAGCCGATGGTCCTACTGCGGGGGTGCTTCGGCGCTGGTGGCGCGGCTCATCGAGAAGGGCACCGGACGGGCGGTGGAGGACTACGCGCGTGCCAGGCTGTTCGAGCCGCTGGGGATCGCGCGCTTCGAGTGGTCGACCGGCGAGGACGGGGTGGCCCTCGCCGCCTCCGGGCTGCGGCTGACCCCTCGCGACCTTCTCGCGATCGGGCGGCTCGTGCTCGACGGGGGCGGCGGCGTCGTCCCCTCGTCCTGGCTGAAGACGGCGCTGCACCCGCACGTGCGGATCGACGAGGGTGCCCACTACGGCTACCACTGGTACTCGGGTGACACGTGGACGGGCGGGTTCGGCAACGGCGGCCAGCGGATCTACGTGTCACCCGCGCTGGACCTGGTGGTCGCCGTCACCGCGGGGCAGTACGACAGGCCTGACCAGTCGACCGCCTCGGTCGTGCTCGACGAGGTGATCCTGGAGGGGATCAGGCCCTGAGACGCGTCCGCGGGCGGCATCGATCGCCGGATGCCGCCCGTACCCTCGGGCCTTCGAGGGATCTTCCCGAGTGACCACCCGCGGAACCGGGCCTCGGCGGCCGTGCGGCTACGGATTCTTCGCCCGTGGCCGCTGCGCGATCGTGTTCCTCACGATCCACAGGACGCTCTGGTGGATCGCCACCCCGGCGGAGACGTTGAGCACTCCCAGCGCGGCCGCCATCATCAGTGACCCGTCGAGCCCGATCGCGTCACCGGCCAGGAGCACCACGGGCCAGAACACGGCGGCGGCGAGGAGAGAGGCCCGCCACCAGCGCCCGAAGACCAGGCCGAACAGGATCATGGTTGGTATCACGATTCACGCCCTTCGGAATGATCTGCCGACATCCTCATCATGACCTCGCGGCACCGGTTCTAAGCCCGTGAGGCCGGTCCGATCGCCGTACCGGCCGGGAATCGTGGCGGGAAGGCCACCTCCCGGCTCGGGCGCGCCGCCACGGCTCACCGGCGCCCCCTGCCGTGATCGCCGGTCGGGCGTCCGGGCCGCGAGGAGTACCGGTACGAGCGGTGAGGAGCTTCGGGAGGTCGTGCCTTGGGGATCCGCGAGTGTCGTTCCCCGCGAGCCTTCGGGCGGCGTTCGGCGGGAGCCTCCGAGCGGCGGACGTATACGGGGGTGCCCGGCTGAAGGAACCGGTAGAGGTTGAGGGCGTTGTGCAGCGGAACCCGGACGCACCCGTGGGACGCGGGGTAGCGGGGGACGAGGGTGGAACCGTGGATGGCGATGCCGCCGTTGAAGTAGACGGGGTAGAACATCGCCCCCAGGATCCCCGTGGACCAGCCGGAGACCCGCACTCCCACCCGATAGTCGCCCACCGGGGTTGAGGCGAACCCGCAGTGCCCCTTCTCGCAGTACGACCTGCGGGCGCCGGTGGAGATGTGGGTCACCAGCACGGGCTTCCCGCCCCGCCACGCGATGAGAAGCTGGCGCCGTAGATCGATCTCGGTCCTTTCCCGCTCTCCGTACGTCACCAGGGGCCTGATCCGACGGGGGTGCAGGAGGGCCTGCCAGGTCGGCGGGTCGATTCTGTCGACGGGCTTCAACCCGTTCGCCTTCTGGAAGGCCCATACGGTCATTCGCAGGGCGGAGTCGTACGTGGGGCTGAGATTTCCCGGGGGGAATCCCAGATCTCTGAGTCTTTTCTTCGCGTTGTGGACCTCGATTCCCCTGCTGCCTGTTTTGAGGGTCGTGAATTGATCTGGCAGGGGGACATGCTGGGAATCGGGGGTGGGGTCGGTCACGGCGTGCGCGACGCTGAAGGGGAGGGTTGTGGCCAGGGCGAAGACGGTACTGGTGATCAGGGATTGTTGAACGGTCCTTCGCATGTTGTGACGTCTATCCGCCGACAGACGCGATCAACCCTGTAATGTTACTTGCCGGGAAGTAAGACTTATACATCCGCGTGCGATTCACGGGTTATCTTGGGAGAGTTTTCCCGAGCAAAAATGTATATGTTTCCAGGCGGCGTTATATGGCGATATCAATAAGATATTTCTGAAACCGTTCATCGGGGACGCGAGTGGCGGGCCGTCCGGTCGTGGGCGCGGAAGCCGAGTCCCTCGTACAGCTGCGCGGGCACCGGATATCCCGCGTCCCCCCGAGGGTGGACGATCGCGGTGACCGCTCCGGCCTCCCTGAGCCGGTGCAGCGCGTACAGGCAGGCCGCGCGGGCCAGTCCCATCCGCCGGAAGTCCGGGTGCGTGCCGACCGGCTCCATCTCCCCGACGCCGTTGGCGTCGTCCAGCCAGATCAGGCAGTACGACGCCGCGCGGCCGTCCGGGGCCACGACGACGCAGTCCAGCTCGCGCCGGTAGGGCCACGCGCCCATGACGTTGCGGTAGCTCTCCTCGGTGACCGAGGAGGGGGCGAACGCCGACCGGTGCACGGATCCGCCGAGCCACCGAGCATTCGGACCACCGAACGGGCGGACCACCGCACCGCGTATTCTCGCGCCGCTCCCTGGTGGGCGCATCCGAATATCCCCTTCCCCCGCGGTGGGCGGGAGCGACCCTTCTGTCCCGCTGCCGGGCGAAGCGCATTGATTCACGTGAAACCATCGTCGATGTTCAGGCGGAACCGTCCGGCCTCGCCATCAGCTGGGGTTTCCTCCCGTGAGGTTTCCCTGTCGTCATCGATTTCGCGCACACGTGCTCGCTCGGCCATGAACTCGGCCATCAACAGGACCCCAGGCGATGCGCGCCGGCCCGAGACGAGATCTCGGCCGTGTGGTTCCTCTCGGAGCGAACCCAGTCGGTACGGACCGCTGCAAGGTCGGGACCCACGGCTGACGAGGAGAGCCCGCGCATGTGTCATGCGCGGGCTCTACCGACCACCGATGACCGCCGTCGCCCGGCGTCCGGCAGGTGGGACGCCGGGCCGGGGTGACGACACGTTGTCCGCGTGGCGGGTTCGGCCGGAGGCCGCCCTGGGATCCGCGGAGGATACGGGGGATTTCGCGGGTTCCCGTGCGGGATCCGGGTGAGCGCAGGTCGATCAGCTCAGCCGGATGACGCCCTTGGAGACCCTGATCTTCTTACGGGCCAGCGGTCGTTTGGCGGGACCTCTGGCCACCGAGCCGTCGGCGATCCGGAACCTGCTGCCGTGGCAGGGGCAGTTGATGGTCCCGCCGCGGATGGTGGAGACCGGGCAGCCCTGGTGCGTGCACTTCGCGCTGAAGGCGCGGAAGGTGCCCTTCACCGGCTGGGTGACCACCCACGTGTCCTTGATGATTCGGCCGCCGCCGACGGGAATGCTACTGGTCTTGGCGATTATGGGACCGGCGGCCTCCTCTGTCTCCTCGGAGGCATGGGCGGGGCGTACCCATGCGGCGGCCGACGCGATCACGGCGGCGGCGCCGCCCGCGAGACCTCGGAAGATCATTAAGCGACGGGTGGGGGCGGGCATGGCGGGCCTCCTGGGGAGTGAAGGGCTCCGTGACAGATCACGTGTGTGGTTCATATCACAGGAAAACGGGCCTGTAGCCAGGCTTCGCGATCTTTCCCCGCGACCCGCAGGCCACCCCCGTGCCGTACCGCGATGTCCCTGGCGATGGCCAGCCCGAGACCCGCACCGCCCGCGTCCCTGTCTCTGGCCTCGTCCAGCCGGGTGAAGCGGTCGAAGACCGCCTCGTGGTGCTCGGCGGGAATGCCCGGCCCGTCGTCGCGCACGTCGAGCACCGCCTCGCCGCCCTCCGTGGCCAGCCGGACGGTGACCGCGGAACTCGCGTGACGTACGGCGTTGTCGACCAGATTGGCCACCAGGCGGCGCAACTGCCCGGCGGAGCCGAGGACCACGGTGTCGGCCGCGACCTCCAGCGTGACCCTGATCTCCGGCCTGGGACGCGACCTGGCCGCCTCCTCGGCGGTCACCTGGCCGAGGTCCACCTCCTCGTGACAGCCGGGCTCACCGGCGTCCAGGCGGGCGAGCAGGAGGAGATCGGAGGTGAGCGCCTGGATCCGCTCCACGTCGGTCAGCGCCTCGGCCGCGAGCGGCCCCGGCTGGGCCAGCTCCAGGCGGGTCCGCAGGATGGCCAGCGGGCTGCGGAGCTCGTGGGCCGCGTCGGCGACGAAGCGCTTGTGCCGGCTGACGGCGAGTTCCAGGCGGTCGAGCGTACGGTTCATGGTCTCGGCGAGGCGGGCGATCTCGTCGCGCGACCTCGGTACGGGGACCCGCCGGTGCAGGTCGCTGGCGGTGATGTCGGCCATCTCGGCGCGGATGGCCGAGACCGGTGCCAGCGCCCGGCCGACGGCGAGCCAGGTCAGGGCGGCGACCAGCAGGAGCAGCGCGGGAATACCGGGAAGCAGCAGGCCGCGCAGGGACTTCAGGGCTTCCCCGGTGGGCTCCAGCGATGCCCTGGCCTGCACGAACAGCGTGCCGTTCGCGGTGTTCACGGGCATCGTGGCGAGGGCGAAGGAGTCGCCCGGCGCCCATCGTGCCGTCTCGGCCGGCTGGAGCACCGCCTCGCCCGCCTCGCCCGCCTCGCCCCTCACGGCCACCACCGTGGGTGACGTCGCGGCCTTCCCCGCGGACGGCGGGCCGGGGGCCGGAGCCGGGCCGGGGAACGTCGGCACCGGCCATGCGGGGCGCGTGAAGATCTTGACGTCGGGATCGAGGACGGTCGGCTCCGAACGCTGGACGATCTTGTTCAGCGGTCCGGTGACGGCCACCACGCTGACCGGCGAAGCACCGATCGCCGCCGTGGCGGTCTTCGAGACGGCGGCCGGCGTGGCGTCGAACGTCGGAACGTCGAGCGTCACCGTGCCGCCGGCGAGCACGTCGGCGGTCGCGCCGGCGCGGCGGGCGGCCTCGTCGGAGGCGCTTTGGGTCAGGCTTCCCGTCAGCACGCCGACGAGCACCGCCGACGCCACCCCCAGCGCGACCGCGACGATGGCGGTGGCCGCGAGGGTCGCCCGGAGCCGTACGGACAGGCGTGACGCCATCTCAGGCCTCCAACCGGTAGCCGGCGCCGCGCACGGTCACCAGTGACGAGCGGCCGAACGGAGAGTCGATCTTGCGGCGCAGCGCGCTGACGTAGACCTCGATGATGTTCGGGTCGCCGTCGTAGGAGAAGTCCCACGCCTGGGCCAGCAACTCACTCTTGGAGACCACCTCGCCCTGCCTGCGCGCCAGGCCGTGCAGGACCGAGAACTCCTTGGGCGTGAGGGAGATCTCCACATCGCCCCGGCGGCAGCGGAGCCCCGCCGGATCGACGGTCAGGTCGCCGACCACGATGGACACCGGCCTCGCCCCGCCGCCCCTGCGCACCAGCGCGCGCAGCCTGGCCAGCAGCACCACGTAGGAGAACGGTTTGGACAGGAAGTCGTCCGCGCCCGTGTCCAGGGCCTCGGCCTCGTCGTGCACCCCGTCCTTGGCTGTCAGCATCAGGATCGGCGTCCAGTTCTCCGCGTCGCGGAGCTTGGCGCAGACGGTGTAGCCGTTCATCCGGGGCAGCATGACGTCGAGCACGATCACGTCGTACGGGTTCTCGGTCGCCATCCACAGCCCGTCGCGCCCGTCGTACGCGACGTCGACGGCGAACCCCTCACCCGCCAGTCCCTCCTTCAGGAGATGGGCCAGGCGCTTCTCGTCCTCAACCAGCAGCACGCGCATGTCCTCCAGCCTGCCGTACCGCGCCTAAAGCCAACCTGAAGACGATTTCCGGCGCCTTCAGCCTGGGTTCAGGCAACGGGCGGGAACCTGTGATCTCCAGCACCGCGTGCCGGTCCGTCCATCAGTCCACCTGCCGATTCGCGCACCGACCCGTCCGCCGACCTGCCTGACAAGGAGAACACCCATGCGTATTCGCACTCTCGCCGTCGCCGTGGTGACCGCGGGGGCTCTGATGGCCACGCTGACCGGAGCCGCCAGCGCCGCCACCCCCACCCCCGCTCCCGTCCCCACCCCCGCTCCAGGGAACGGCATCGTGCTCATCGCCTGTGAGGGCGGCGGTCATGTGACCCTGGTGACGCGCTCGTTCACCGAGGCCGAGCTCAAGGAGATGAAGGAGTCCGGGGCCGCTCTCACGATGCCCGCCGTCCCCGCCTTGCCGCTCGGAAAGGACGGTGAGTTCGGGAAGCCCGGACAGGGCGGTGAGTTCAGGGAGCCCGGAAAGGACGGCGAGCTCGGGAAGCCCGGTGAGTTCAAGGGTGAGTTCAGGAAGGCCGAGCCCGGTCGCGTCACGACCACCGAGGACATGAGGGTGGTGCGGCCGGGCGTGGAGCCCCCCGCCCCGCCCAAGGACGCCAAGGTCATGGCCACACCCGCTCCCGTGGGGGTTGCGAAGCCTGTGGACGCGGCCACGCTCTCCATGGCCGTTCCCGTTCCCGAGGGAGCCGCGGTCACCGAGGTCAGGGTCGCGGGCAAGCTCTCCGAAGGCGGCGCGCCCGCCGTCACCTGCGCCAAGAAGGCCGAGGGGGAGTGACATCGCGGGGGCGCCCCGGAGGGCCGGGGGTGCCCCCGGAAAGACCTGCGAACCGGCCGGGGCTGTCCGTGCGGGAATGACCTCGGCCGGTTCGCAGCACAGGCCCGGTAGTGATCCGGGAAACCCGCGCGGAAACCCCGGCCTGTCCAGGACCACCGGGCCACCGGTGACGACCACGGGACCGATCCGGGAGTCCGCGGGACCGATCCGGGAGTTCGCGCCGTACGGGGGCCGGCGCGGTCCGACCTACGGTGGATGCCTCCCACCGCACGGGCTCGGAGCCGGGAAAAACGGGTCCCGCGCGGGATCAGCTTCCAGGAGGGCCGGGTCCCGTGCGGGGATCAGTCCTCCGGAAAGGCCGGGTTCCGCGCGGGATCAGCTTCCAGGAGGGCCGGGTCCCGTGCGGGAGTCGGCTTCGGGAGGGCGGGATCCCGTGTGGGGATCGGCTCTCCGGAAAGGCCGGACTCCGTGCGGGGAGGGCCCGTGCGGTGATCAGTCCTCGGGGAAGGACGGGTGCGGGCCCAGGGCCCAGTACTCATACAGGCCGTAGCCGATCCGGCCGTCGTACTCGAAGCGGCCGACCGCGTCGACCATGCCCCACATCCTCGGGGCGTCCTCGGGCAGCGTGTGGGTGACGCCCTGGACCACCGGGCGGGGACCCTGGTACATGCCGTGCTTCCAATCCGGTTCCAGGCCATATCCGGTGCCCACCATCAAGTGCACCGGAAGAATCGGGGTGCAGCGCAGGTCGAAGGGCTTCCCGCCCGGCGGGGAGAAGGAGATCGTCGCCTCGCGCACCTCCCGGGTGCCGTCCACGTACGTCGGGCGGTACTCGGGACGGCCGAGATACTCCTCCTCGCCCTCCCGCGGGGAACCGAACCCCCACACGCGCACCGCCTCCTCCAGCACCCGGCGGCCCTTCTCGTCCTCCTGGAGGATGCAGAGGATGGCGTGGTCGTCGAACTGGACGGGCGCGTAGAGCCAGTAGAAGGTGCTCGCGTCGCGCGCCTGGATGCCCGGGGGCTCGGGCTCGCCAACCGGGCGGATGCCCCACGAGCGGTCGCGGGTGCCCTGCCAGCGGTCGGGGGCGACCTCGACGCGCTCGTCGCCGATCAGGATGTGCCCGGTCCACCGGCCGGTCTGTGCCATCCGGGAGGAGTCGAACACCACGCGTTCCTGCCGGCGCAGGAAGTGCCGGGGTTCCAGCGTGGCAGGTACGGTGCCCTCCCAGGTGAGGTCGAAGGACAGGCCGTGCTCCGTGGGATCGAGCACCACCCGCAGCCGCCGCAGCCCCTCGATCACCTCGATCCTGAACGGGCCGACCCTCGTGTCCATCCGGTCGTCGCCGAGCTCCCGGGAGGCCCGGACCACGCGGTGCAGGTTCCGGTGGCGCACGCAGGCGAACGCGTCGGTGACCCCGAGGTTGGGATACTGGCCGAGGCCGACGATGAGCATCAGCTCGTCGGATCCGGCGTGGCAGTTGAAGTAGTACCGGTCGTAGAAGTTGCGATCCGACGTCGTGACGTGCCGCATCACCTCGGGCGACTGGTGTACGGGATGGTCGTCGAGGGGCGACAGCGTCATCGGTGCTCCTTGGGTCTTAGGAACACGTTCTAACAAGCGCTTGGTGATCGGTCAATGGGCCGCCACACGGGAGTACGGCCCGCACCTTCGCGGTGCGGGCCGTACTCCCGGCCGGTGCCGTACGCCGTGTTCGGCCGTACGCCGTGTTCGTTCGACCGATCGGAACTCACTCATCCGACCGGTGTGCTCCGGCCCCTAGGGCTGCCCCTTGGACGTGTGCGACGTGTGCTCCGCCTTGGAGTCGGCCTTGGCGCCGATCTCGCCGGCCTTCGTCGCGGCGTCCTCCGCCGCGCCGGAGACCTTCCCGGCCGCAGCCTCCGTCTTATGGCCAACCCACTGGGACGCGTCGGAGGCGCTCTCCTTCAGCGTGTCCGTCCACTGGTCGGCGTTCCTGCGGTACAGAACGTAGCCCGCCGCCGCGATCGCGACGCCCGCGAACAGCAGGACCATCGGCGTTTTCCTGGACTTCGCGGGAGTGGGATCGATCCTCGCGGCGGCCTGGGAGAGCGCGGCGCTGAGTTTCGGCGCGAGCTGCTCCTCGATCGAGTGCGCGGCGGCGTCGAGCCTCGGTGCCGCCCACCCACGTGCCACAATGATCTTCTCACTGGCCACGTCGCGGGCCTGACCGGCCACTTCACGGGCCTGACCGGCCATCTCGCGAGCGTGACCGGCCACATCGCGAGCCTGAACGGCTACGTCATGTGCGTGATGACTGGCCGCGTCACGGGCATGGCCGGCCATTGGGCCGACCCGATCCACGGCTCGGACGGCCTGAGCCTTCACGTGGCGCAGCCGCCTTTCCGGAGCCACGATCTTCATGTGGCGCTTTCCAAACAGTGCTAGAGGCACAACAACCTCCCCATTCGTTGGGGCCCCGTCGCCACCCCTTCCCGCTCGAAGGCGGCTCAATCATGACGGCCCGTGGGAGGATGCTTGGCGATGCGGCCACGGCCGAAATCGTCAAAGTGCCACAAAAGCAATACGTTGCATAGGTATTGCCTACGACTTGAAGGGGGCAGTCCGATCATGGCTGAGAAGTTGATCGCGAACCTCAACACCAACCGCGGTAGCGTGAAGGTCCAGCTCTTCCCGGATCACGCGCCCAAGACCGTGAAAAACTTCGTCGAGCTCGCCGAGGGCACCCGCGAGTGGGTGCATCCGGAGACCGGCCAGAAGTCCAAGGCCAAGCTGTACGACGGCACGGTCTTCCACCGGGTCATCTCGGGATTCATGATCCAGGGTGGCGACCCGCTGGGCCAGGGCGTCGGCGGCCCCGGCTACAAGTTCGACGACGAGATCCACCCGGACCTCTACTTCAACCGTCCGTACCTGCTCGCCATGGCCAACGCCGGTATCCAGTTCGGCCGCGGCACCAACGGCTCGCAGTTCTTCGTCACGGTGGGGCCCACGCCGCACCTGAACGGCAAGCACACCATCTTCGGCGAGGTGATCGAGGGCCAGGATGTCATCGACGCCATCGCCAAGACCGACACCGACGCCCGTGACCGTCCCACGGAGCCCGTGGTCCTGGAGTCGGTGACCATCGAGCGCGTCCAGAGCTGATCTCTCGCCCGGCGGCCTCCTCGGAGGCCGCCGTTCGCGTCCCCGTACCTTCCCGCCCTCGCCCCGGCTCCTCCGGCCCCTGACTCCTTCAGCTCCCTGTCCCCAGGGCCTCGCCCCGGCTCTTCGGGCCCCTGTCCTTCGGGCCCGCCACGCCTGGTGTGGCTTGACCGCCATTCGCGGGTGTACGGGCGCTCGGGATCGTGAATAGGCTGGCAGTCTGTGGATAACAGCACGCTCGAAGGGGCCAGCCACACACATGACCACCCAGCCGTCCAACGAGCCCGACACCGTTGTCCCCACCTGCTACCGGCACCCGGGACGTGAGACCTACGTCCGCTGCCAGCGCTGCGACCGCCCCATCTGCCCCGACTGCATGCGCGACGCCTCGGTGGGCTTCCAGTGTCCCGAGTGCGTGGCCGAGGGAAACAAGAGCGTGCGGCGGGCACAGTCCGTGTTCGGCGGTGGTGTGATCGCCAAGCCCTACGTGACCTGGACACTTCTCGGTGTCAACGTCGTGATGTTCCTGGCCCAGATGGCTTCGGACGGCAGGGTCACCGCGGAACTGGCGATGTGGGTCTTCGGGGTCGCCGTCGACTCCGACTACTACCGGCTGATCACCAGCGCCTTCCTGCATCGCGACTACGTGCACATCGGGCTGAACATGTGGGCTCTGTTCATGGTCGGCCCCTATCTGGAGCAGGCCTTCGGTCACGTCCGGTTCCTGGCGCTGTATTTTCTCGGCGCGCTCGGCGGCTCGGTGCTCGGCTACTGGTTCGACCCGATCAACGCCTTCAGCCTGGGGGCGTCGGGAGCCATCTTCGGCCTGTTCGGCGCGATCTTCGTGGTCAGCAGGCGGCTCCACCTGGACCTCCGCCCCATCATCGTGCTGCTCGTGATCAACCTGGTGATCACGTTCATTCCGGGGCTGAACATCAGCTGGACGGCCCACGTGGGTGGTCTCATCACCGGGGTGATCGTCTCAGCTGTTCTGGCCTACGGTCCGAAGGCCAATCGCGCGATCTTCCAGGGCATCCTGCTTCTCGGGGTTCTGGCGATCCTGGTGGGATTGGTGATAACCAGGACCGCCTTCCTGCTGTCGTCGGTTGCCTGAGTCCCCAGGGTGTGGATAATGCCTGTGGAAAAGCTAGCGCCACCGGGTGGACAGGACGACCCCGAGGATGATGAACGCGAACCCGACCAGCAGGTTCCAGTTCTGGAGGTCGCCGAGAAGGGGCGCGGTGGGCGCCACGTAGTAGACGGCGATCCACAGAATGCCGACAATCCAGCAGGTCACCATGACCGGCGCCAACCAGCGCGGACTGATCTTGACCTGATGCGTCGTCTGCGGCGGGGTGTAGACCGGCTTCTTGCGAGTCTTGGGCTTGGGCACTGGGGTTCTTCTCCTGCGTCAACCCTGCGCGATCTGGATCGTGCGCAGGCCGTATCGGTTAGCGTAGTCGCTAGTGGGCGAAGTCCCGTGTAAGGATAGTCCGCGCAGGTGGACCATGGCGATTCCGCAGGGCACCATCCTGCGGCAAATGTTACGCCGGGCCGGTGATCCGGCCCGGCGCCAAGGCCTTTTTCGTCACTACCCTGCCCCCATGAGAGCAGCGCTGAGGGCTCTGGGCGACCTGAGCGTCACCACGGGGCTGGTCATCCTTCTCTTCTGCGCCTATCTGCTGTGGGGCACCGGCTCCTACACCGCCGAGCAGCAGGTGCTGCTGCGGAAAGAGCTGCTGCGGGAGATCCCGCCGGGCGGAGAGGCCGGAGGTCGGCGCAACGGGCCGGTCCGGCTGGGCGGGGCGGTGGCGATGCTGACGATACCCAGGCTCGGTGACGACTACCGGTACGCCATCGTGGAGGGTGTCGACCAGGATCGGCTGCGGATGGGCCCCGGGCACTATCCCGGAACCGCCATGCCAGGAAAAATCGGTAATTTCGTACTTTCGGGCCATCGAACCACCTATGCCGCGCCCTTCAACCGCATCGACGAGCTCGGCCGGGGCGATCACATCCTCGTCGACACCCGCGAGGCCCGCTACACCTACCGCGTCACCGGCAGGCGCGTCGTCGACCCCACCGAGATCGGAGTGGTCGCCCCGGTCCCCGGCCGGCCGGACCGCGAGCCGACCAGAGCGCTGATCACCCTGTCCACCTGCCATCCGGAGTACTCGGCCGCCCAGCGGCTCATCGTCTCCGGTGAGCTGGAAGGACGCGAGAAGCACCTCGTGCGGCCCGAAGGACGGCCTGAAGCGCGGCCCGAAGCACGGCCTGAAATACGGCTCGAATAGCAGGATCGGCAGGAAGGTGGGTCCCATGTACGGCTGGATCTGGCGGATGCTTCCCGGAAACCTCGTGACCAGGGCGTTCACCGCCCTGGTGCTGGCCGGGCTGGTCGCGGCCGTACTCTGGTATGTCGTGTTCCCCTGGATCGAACTTCGCATCTCCCTCGACCTGACCACCGTGGGCCGATGAGCCGCGTCCTCGTCGTCGACAACCACGACAGCTTCGTCCACACCATCGTCCAGTATCTCCGCGAGCTCGGCGCCACCTGTGACGTGCGCCCGCGCGACCGGGTCGCGGTCGAGGACACCCGTGGCTTCGACGGGGTCCTGATCAGCCCCGGCCCCGGCACCCCGGAGGACGCGGGGGTGAGCGTCCCGCTCGTCGGCCACTGCGAGGCCCACGGCATCCCGCTGCTCGGCGTCTGCCTGGGGCACCAGGTCATCGCCATCGCCCACGGGGCGACCGTGGGGCGGGCTCCCGAACTGGTGCACGGCCGCACCAGCGCGATCGAGCACGACGGGCAGGGTGTCTTCGCCGGCCTGCCGTCGCCGGCGACCATGACGCGCTACCACTCGCTGGCGGTTCTGCCCGGAACGGTTCCCGAGACCCTCAAGGTCACCGCGACCACCGAGGACGGTGTGATCATGGGCTTGCGCCACCGTACCGCCCCCGTCGAGGGCGTGCAGTTCCACCCCGAATCGGTGATCTCAGAATACGGTCATCGGCTGCTCGGAAACTGGCTCGAAAAATTGTTGTAACGCGGCGCCCATCCTGGACGATTGACCAGTGAGAGTCCTTCCGCCATCGCCCCCGAGTGGCGGAAGGACTCTTCCCCGTTTTCCGGATCGTTCGGCGGAAATCCGCGCGAACAGTGGAAACACGCGGGGCGGGAAACGACGAAGGCCCCCGCGCGGTCGCGGGGGCCTCCATCAGGTGCTCCGGTCATCCGTCGCTGGGTGCCTCGTCGAAGATCGAGCCGTCGTCAGGCTCGGTGGGGAAGGTCTCCTCCGTCGGCTGCTCCTCGGGAACGGTCGGCTGCTCCTCGGGGAAGGTCGGCTGCTCGGTCGGCTCGGGCGGCGCCCCGCTCGACACGACCAGCGTGATCGTTGTCCCCGGGGGATACTTGCCGCCCGCCTCGGGAGACTGGCTCAGCACGGTGTCCTTGGGCAGGTCACTCGGTTGCGGGGAGACCTTCACCCTGAAGCCCGCCTCCTTGAGCGCATTCGTGGCGTCCCCGACCGTGAGGTTCGCCACGCCCGGGACCTCCACCGCCTCCTTGGGGACGTAGATCCGGACGGTACTGCCCTTGTTGGCCTTCTTGCCGGCCTCGGGCACGCTCTCGAAGACGATTCCCTGCTTGCGGCTGGAGGCCTTGGTCTGCAGGCTGACCTTGAAGCCGGCGTCCACAAGGGCCTGCCTGGCGTCGTCCGCGGTCATGTTGAGCACGGCGGGCACCTCGACCTTCTCGATGCCCCTGGAGACCGTGAGCGTCACCTCGGTGTCCTTGTCGACCTCGGTGTCGGCCGCCGGATCGGTTCCGATCACCGACCCCTTCGGGATCTCCTCGTCGTACTCCTGGGCCGTCTTCACCTTCAGGCCGAGACCGGTCAGCGTCTTGGTCGCCGCCTCCTCGGTCTGCGAGGCCAGCGGCGGGATCTTCACCTTGCTCGCGGCGGTGGGTGTGCCCGGCGAGCTGAGGAACATGTAGCCGACGCCGATGAAGGCCCCGATGACCAGCAGCGGGATGAGGATCCACGCCGCGGTCTTGACCGCGGTGTTCCCGCCGCTCTGCTGCTGCCGGCGCCGGCCGCCCCCGCCGGTGCGACCGCCGCCCTCCTCGCCGTACTCGTACGCCGGGACGGCGGTGGTGCGCTGGGTGGCCGGGCCGCCGGGCCCGGGAGCCTGCATCGTCCGGGTGGCCGGGGCGTAGTTGTTGTTGGCGCTCAACGCCATCGTCTGGGCGTCCGTCGGGATGCCGGACATCGCCCGCTGGATGTCGGCCCGCATCTCCCCGGCGCTCTGGTAGCGGTGCGCCGGGTCCTTGGCCATCGCCTTGAGCACGATGGCGTCGGCCCACGGGGGGATGTCGGGGTCGATCTGCGACGGCGGGATCGGGTCCTCGCGCACGTGCTGGTAGGCGATCGCGACCGGGGAGTCGCCGGTGAACGGCGGCTGCCCGGTCAGCAGCTCGTACAGCACGCAGCCGGTGGAGTAGAGGTCGCTGCGGGCGTCGACCCGCTCGCCCCTGGCCTGCTCCGGCGAGAGGTACTGGGCGGTTCCTATCACCTGGGCGGTCTGCGTCATCGTCGCGGCCGAGTCGGCCATCGCGCGGGCGATGCCGAAGTCCATGACCTTCACGTCGCCGTTGCGAGTGATCATGACGTTCGCCGGCTTGATGTCGCGGTGGACGATGCCGCCGCGGTGGCTGTAGTCCAGCGCCCGCAGGATCCCGTCGACCAGCTCGGAGGCGCGCTCCGGCAGCAGCCGCCGGTCGGCCCGGAGCAGGTCGCGCAGCGTGCGGCCGTCGACGTACTCCATCACGATGTAGGGCACCGGCGCGCCCTCGGAGGTGTCCTCGCCGGTGTCGTAGACCGCGACGATGGACGGGTGGTTCAGTGACGCGGCGGACTGCGCCTCCCGGCGGAAACGCGCCTGGAAGATGTGGTCCCTGGCCAGGTCCGCGCGGAGGGTCTTGATGGCGACGATCCGATCCAGCCGGATGTCTCGGGCGCGATAGACCTCGGCCATGCCGCCACGCCCGACGACGCCGTCAAGCTCGTAGCGATCGCCGAGGCGTCGGGGCTGAGTCATTTCCTGCACTGTCCCTTACCGTTCATCTTGGGTGCCGGTGAGCTCTTGAGCCACCGGTGTCCATCATCGACCCGTTGCCGCATTACGTCTCCTCATTCGGCGGGTCTGTGTCACCGGGTTCAGGAGTCGTGCTCGGTGTGGGGCTCGGTGTCACCGTCGGGGTGGTGGGCGTCGGGGTGGGAGTCGTCGGGCTGGGGCTGGGCGGTGGCGACGTACTCGGCCTTGCGGTGGGCGTTGCCGATGTGCTTACCGTAGCCGACGGCGTGACCGAGGGGCGGGCCGACTTCGTCGGCGAGAGCGGTGGTCTGCTCGTCGGAGGCTTGCTTTTCGTCGGCCGGGCCGTCGGTGACTTGGTGGCCGGGCTCGACCGTACGACCGGCTCTCCCGGCTCGCTGTCACCTGGCTGGTTCGCCAGCTCATGGACCGCGAGGGCACCCAGCCCGACCGCGGCGGCACACCCCGCGACCGCGGCGACGATCACCGTCGTCCTGCGCAGGCCGCGGCGCCCGCCGCGTACCGGGATGGCGCCCGGCGGAGTCGCGCCCGCTTCGGATCCCTCACCGGAGCCCGCGCCGTGACCGGGGCCCGGCCCCCTGCCGGAACCCGAACCCCCGCTCGCCCCGGAGCCCATGCCCTGACCGGGACCGGAGCCCGCGCCCGGACCCGCTCCGGAGCCCGCGCCCGATCCGGAGCCCGCGCCCGCCTCGGGCCGGAGCGGGACGGCGAGGGCGGAGGTGACCTCCTGGGGCCACTCGCTCGCGGGCTCCGCGCGCCAGCCCGCGGGGTCGGTGAGCATGCCGAGACCGGTGGCACCGGTGGCGGTCAGCGCGTCGAGCAGCATGTCCGCCCGCTCCGACAGCTCCCTGGCACCGGCCGGGCGCCGCAGCGGATCCTTGGCCAGGCACGCCATGACCAGGTCGCGGACCGCCGGCGGGATCCACTCCGGCAGCGGCGGCGGGGGCTCGCCGATGTGCATGAGGGCGATCGCCACCTGCGTCTCGGCGCGGAACGGCGCGTGACCGGTCAGGCATTCGTAGGCGACCACCCCGAGCGAGTAGATGTCGGTGGCGGGCGTCAGCGGCTCACCGGACGCCTGCTCGGGGCTGACGTACTGCGCGGTGCCCATCAGGATGCCCGTCTGGGTGACCGGCACGGCCTCCAGCGCCCTGGCGATGCCGAAGTCTGTGATCTTTATCACGCCCGCCTCGGTCACCAGAAGGTTCCCGGGCTTGATGTCCCTGTGGATGATCCCCGCGCGGTGCGCGGCGTGCAGGCCCATGGCGGTCTGGCGGACCACGTCGAGGGTGATCTCGGGGTTCAGCGCTCCGTCGCGGGACAGGATGCCGGCCAGGGACTGTCCGGGCACCAGCTCCATCACCAGATAGGCGACGCCGCCGCCCTCGCCGTAGTCGAAGACCTGCGCGATGCCCGGATCGGACAGCCCGGCCGCGATGCGCGCCTCGGAGCGGAACCGCAGGCGGAAGGCCGGATCCTCCGCCACGTGCGGGCGCAGCAGCTTCACGGCGACCTCGCGGCCGAGGAGCTCGTCCCTCGCCCGCCACACCTCACCCATGCCGCCCGACGCGATCCGCCCCAGCGGGCGGTACCGGCCCCCGAGCAACGCGGTCATCTACCCAGCACCGCTTCCATCACGCTCTTGGCGATCGGGGCCGCGGTCTGACCACCGGAAGCGTCGCTGCCGGCGCTCCCGGACTCGACGATCAGCGCGACGGCGACCTTGGGGTCCTCCGCGGGGGCGAAGGAGATGAACCACGCGTGCGGGTCACGGCCCTCGGCGGTCTCGGCGGTGCCGGTCTTGCCGCCGACCGTGACCCCCGGGATCTGCGCCGCGCTCGCCGTGCCCTTGTTGACGACGTTGACCATCATCTCCTGGAGCTTGCGCGCGCTGTCCTCGCTCATCGCGGTGGACAGCTCGTCGGGGTCGGCGCGCTCGACCTCGCCGCCCTCGGCATCCGCGATCCTGTTCACCAGGTACGGCTTCATGACCACGCCGTTGTTGGCGATGCCGGCGGCGATCATGGCCATCTGCAGCGGGGTCATCTGGTTGCTGCGCTGGCCGATCGAGGCCTGGGCGAGGGCCGCCTGGTCCTCCTCGGGGCCGATGCCGCTGCCCACGACCGGCAGCGGGATCTCGATCGGGTCGCCGCCGATGCCGAACTTGAGGGCCTGCTCGCTCAGCGCGTCGTAGCCGAGGTCCATCGCGATCTTGCCGAACGGGGTGTTGCAGGACTTCTCCAGCGCGAACGACAGCGTCACCCGCCCGGCGCCGCACGCCGCGCCGCCGTAGTTGGGCAGGTCGGCGGTGGTGCCGGGCAGGTCCAGCCGCTGCGGGGCGTCGACC
Source organism: Streptosporangium sp. NBC_01469 (assembly GCF_036227305.1). Classification (NCBI taxonomy): domain Bacteria; kingdom Bacillati; phylum Actinomycetota; class Actinomycetes; order Streptosporangiales; family Streptosporangiaceae; genus Streptosporangium; species Streptosporangium sp. NBC_01469. The sequence goes on from NZ_CP109465.1 coordinate 1,817,192, forward strand.
TGGGTCTCCGGGCCCACGGTGTCGTCGCTCTCCAGGTACGCGGCGGTGGTGACCACCTTGAAGGTCGAGCCCGGCGGATAGGTGCGCTCGATGGCCCGGTTGACCAGTGGTTTGTCCTCGTCCTCGTCCAGTTTCTTGTAAGCCTTGTTGACGTCGTCCTTGTTGGGCTTGGACAGCAGGTTGGGGTCGTAGGTGGGGATCGAGACCATGGCGAGGATCGCCCCGGTCTTCGGCTCGATCGCGACCAGCGCGCCCTTCTTGCCGCTCTCGCCCAGCGCCTTGTACGCGGCCTCCTGCGCCCTGGGGTTGATCGTCAGGTCGACGTTGGCGCCCTTGGTCTGCTTGGCGGTGAACAGGTCGATGCTGCGCCGGATCAGCAGGTCGGCGCTCGACCCGTCGAGGAGGCTGTTCTCGGCCCGCTCCATGTCGCGCTCGCTCTCGGGCGCGAAGAAGCCGGTGATGGGCGCGTAGACCTTGTCCTCGGGATAGCGCCGCTGGAAGCGGAACTCGGAGTCGCCGGTGTCGAACGACTCGGCGAGGACCTTGTCGCCCGCGGTGATCCGGCCGCGCTCGACCTCGTACCGCGCGTAGAAGTTGCGGGTGTTGCGCGAGTCGTCGCGCAAGTCCTCCGCCCGCACGGCCTGCAGGTAGTTCACATTGATCATGAGCAGGCCGAACATGAGCAGGCAGGCAAGGGCGGCGCGCTTCAGGGGACCGTTCATCGCTGGAACACCTGCGTCATTCCTTCGTCCTGGATGGCCTGGGGCGGAGGCTTCCTCGCCGTATCGGACATGCGTACCAGCAGCGCGATAAGGATCCAGTTAGCCAGCAGCGCCGATCCGCCCTGGGACATGAACGGGGTGACCAGGCCGGTCAGCGGGATCAGGTTGGTCACGCCGCCCACGATGATGAAGACCTGCCAGGCGAGGATGAACGACAGGCCGCCCGCCAGCAGCTTGGAGAACGGCTCGCGGGCCGCGATCGAGGTGCGCAGGCCGCGCTCCACCAGCAGGGCGTAGACCATCAGCAGGGCCATCAGCCCGGTCAGGCCGAGCTCCTCGCCGGCGGCGGTGAAGATGAAGTCGGAGAAGGCCAGCGGGATCTCGTCGGGGTGGCCCTGGCCGAGACCGGTGCCGAGCACGCCGCCCTGACCCATGGCGAACAGGCCCTGCATGAGCTGGTAGCTGCCGCCGAACTCCCGGTCGTACAGCGCCGGGTTCTCCGGGTCGAGGAAGACCTCGAAGCGGGCCGCGACGTGGTCGAAGAGCAGCCCCGCCAGGACCGCGCCGCCGACGAAGAGCAGGATGCCGATGAGCACCCACGAGGTGCGCTGGGTGGCGATGTAGAGCATCGCGATGAACGTGCCGAAGATCAGCAGCGAGGAGCCGAGGTCCTTCTGCAGGATCAGCACGCCCAGGCTGAGGCCCCAGGTGATGAGGACCGGGCCCAGGTCGCGGGCCCGGGGCAGGTCGATGAAGAGCAGCCGCCGCCCGGCCAGGGCGAGCACGTCGCGCTTGGCGACCAGGTAGCCGGCGAAGAAGATGACCAGGGCGAGCTTGGTGAACTCCGCGGGCTGGAAGGTGAAGCCGGCGATCTTGAGCCAGATGTTCGCGCCGTTCTCCGAATGGCCGATGAAAGGCAGCAACGGGGAGACCAGCAGGACCAGGCCGATGGCGCCCATGGTGTAGGTCAGACGCTGCAGCGCGCGGTGGTCGCGCAGCACGATCAGCGTCGCCGAGAACATCACGACCCCGACGGCGGTCCAGAGCAGCTGGGTGGTGGCCGAGGCCCCCGGCATGCCGGACGCCTCAAGCCGGTAGATCATGACCAGCCCGATGCCGTTGACCAGTGTCACCAACGGCAGGATCAGCGGATCGGCCCAGGGCGCGAACTTCGCCAGCACCAGGTAGGCGGCCAGCATGAGGCCGCCCAGGCCGAGGCCGTAGGTGAGCATTCCGGCGGGGATCTGGTTGTCGATGGCCAACCCCACGTTGGCGTACGCCAGCATCACGATGGCGACCGCGAACGCGAGCATCGCCAACTGGGCCACCCGCCGTTTGGCGGGGAGCAGGACCGGCTCGGCGCTAGGGGTGCTCATGTGTTTACTGTGACCTTGGGGTTTCGGGAGCCCTGGCGGGCTTGGAGGACGCGGAGGCGCTCGGGGACGCGGTCGGTTCGTCCTTCCCCTCGTCGGATTCGGCTGCGGACGTCTTCAGCTCTTCGATCTTCTTCAGACCCGCCTCGACGTTGGAGACGGGGATGCCGTCGCGGACCTGGCCCTGCTGGAACGCACCGAGAGTCGTGATCGATTCCGCGGTGCTCTTGGCGACGTCGAAGAGTTCGATGGGACCCAGGTTGGTCTTCACGCCCTGGAAGACCACGATCTCGTCGCCCTTGGCCCCCACGAAATACTGGTCCTCCAGCCACTGCCCGCCGAAGTACCAGCCCAAGCCGCCCCCGATGACGACGACGCCGCCCGCCACGGCCAGGAGAGGCCACAGCCGGCGACGTTTGGCCGGTCGGGCCGCGGCCCTGATGATCGGCTCGTCGACGTCGTCGTCGTCGGAGATGACGGGCTGCGGCATGGTGACCGCGCTGGCGCGGCCCGCAGGGGTGTCCGGCGGTTGTGACCGCGGCATGCTGGAACCGGCGGCGCCGACCACGGCCGCGTCGGTGCGCGGCACATAGGTTTCGTCCACCTCCAGCACGTCGGCGAGGACGCAGGTGATGTTGTCGGGACCGCCGCCCCGGTTGGCCAGGTCGATGAGGGTGCGGACCACCCCGTCCGGGTCTTCGATCGTGGATAGCGTGTGGTGCAGGGTCTCGGCGCTCACCACCCCGGACAGGCCGTCGGAGCAGAGCAGGTAGCGGTCGCCGATCTGGGCCTCGCGCAGGGACAGGTCGGGGTCGACCTCGCCGCTGCCGTCGAGCGCCCGCAACAGGATCGACCGCTGTGGATGGGTGGCGGCCTCGTCCTGGGTGATCCGGCCGTCGTCCACCAGTGACTGCACGAGGGTGTGGTCGTGCGTGATCTGGTAGAGCTCGCCGGCGCGCAGCAGGTAGGCCCGTGAGTCGCCGACGTGGACCAGGGCGACCCTCGTCCCCGACCAGAGCATGGCGGTGAGGGTGGTGCCCATGCCCTTGAGGCTGGGATCGCGGCCCACCATCTCGTGCAGCTTGCGGTTGGCGTCGCGTACCGCGGCCTCGATGGCGCTGAGCAGGTCACCTCCCTGGGCGTCGGCGTCGAGCGAGGACATCGCGGCGATGGCGACCGAGCTGGCCACCTCGCCGTGTGCGTGGCCGCCCATGCCGTCCGCGACGGCGAGCAGGCGGCCGCTGGCGTAGGCGGAGTCCTCGTTGCCTTCGCGGAGGAGGCCGACGTCGGAGCGGGCGGCGTAACGGAGTGCGATGGTCATTTGCGCAATTCGATGACGGTCTTACCAATGCGGATCGGAACACCGAGCGGCACCGGAGTCGGACGGGTGACTTTGGAGCGGTCGAGATACGTGCCGTTGGTCGAGCCGAGATCTTCCACGATCCACTGACCGTCCTGGGGGAAGAGCCGGGCGTGCCGGCTGGAGGCGTAGTCGTCGCTGACTACCAGCGTCGCGTCGTTCGCCCGGCCGATGGTGATGGGCGTCTCCGAGAGGGTAATGGTGGTGCCTTGGAGGGGGCCACCGGTGACGACCATCTCCCGTGGTTCCCCCTTCTTGGATTTGGCCGCGGGCTTCACCGGCTTGGGGGCCTTGCGCGCGGGGACGGCTGCGGCCGTGCGTGATCCGAACAAGTCTGTCCGGATCACACCGACCGCGGCAATCACGAAGAACCACAGCACCGCGAGGAAGGCGAGCCGGATCAGCAGCAGCGTGAGCTCGGACATGGACCGTCTGTTTACCTTTAATCGCGCCGGAAAACCAGAGTCGTTCGCCCCAGCGTCACGCGAGTGCCGTTCTGGAGCTCGACCCGGCGAACCGGCTGGCCGTTGACGAAGGTGCCGTTCGTGGAGCCGAGGTCGACGAGCGCGACCAGGGGACCCTCCACTCGCAACTCGGCGTGGTGCCGGGACACACCCGGGTCGACCAGCCGTAGATCACAGTCGGTGCCCCTGCCGAGCAGGGTCACCGGTGTTGTCAGGTCGAAGGACCGCTGGCCCTGCGGGTCGTCCTGGGTGGACACCAGCAGGCGGGGGCGGCCTCCGAAGGCGTGGGATTTCGCGGCGGGCACGTCGCTCACCGGCTGGCGGATCTCGTCCTGCTCGACCGTCGCGCCACGGATCACGCCCGAGCGGATGCGGAACAGGCCGACCGCGAGGTCGTCGGCCGTCTCGAAGCGGACCCTGACCGGCCCCACGAAGGAGTAGCCCTGTTCCTTGGCGTACTCCCTTGCGAGGTTGGCCAGCTCGTGGCTGATGCTGTCGGAGTAGACCTCCAACCGCTCGTTGTCGGTCGTGGACAGCTCGACCACGAAGTCGTTGGGCACGAGAGTGCGTCCCTGGGCGACGATCGCCGCCCGCTCGTCCATCTCCCGTTGGACCGCACTGGCGACCTCTACCGGCTGAAGGTCAGATTTGAACGCCCGCGCAAAGGCCCCTTCAACCAAACCTTCGAGCCTCCGCTCGAAACGCTGAAGGACTCCCACCGGGTACCTCCCCTCCTCCGTCTATGTGGTCGCGGCCGCTTGGGGGCTCGTTGGCTCGTTCCTCGCTCTCTCGCACCCAGCTGCTCCGCTTTCGCATCTAGGAGGATCGTATCCGGGTTCATGGGTACCGGCTGATTCGTGCTAATGTTTCGACCGCACCCAACAAGGGCGGGTGGCGGAACGGCAGACGCGCACGGTTCAGGTCCGTGTGTCCGAAAGGACGTGAGGGTTCAAATCCCTCCTCGCCCACAAGATCATCACCCCGGTTACGCGAACATCGCGACCGGGGTTTTGTCGCTTCCTGGGAAACCGCGTATTCATCTGAGCCGTCCGTAAGGTCTCGTGCCGGACCGAGTCGATCATCGATCAAGGTAGTCGCTCGCTCCGTTATAGAGAAGTCCCAGGGGTTACGCATGGGTCTTGTGGTTTTTGACCCACTACGGCATGCCTCCCCGTTCTACCCGGCAGTGCTTGCTGATCACTTTCGGATGACTTGCATGGGTTCGTCGGTGTCGGATTACGCTGACAGAGAAAACAGGCCGGGGAAAGAATCTTTCCCCGGCCTGTGTCGTCTTCCCGCCGATCTCGAGATCAATCCCACCGGCCCCCACCGGTTCCGCCGATCCCGCGATCGGCCCGGCCGCTCTCCCGGCGATCGCACCGGTCCCACCGGTTTCGTCGATCGCACCGGTCCCACCGACCGCACCGGGCCGCGTCCGCTCCCGTGATCGGTTTCGCGGGTCTTTCGCCGGTCCTGCCGCGCTCCCGCCGGTCCCGTGGCCGGAGGGAGCGCGGGGACCGCTAGCGGGTCGCGAGCACCCGTACGTCCAGGATCTCGCCGAGCAGGTCCGTGAGGCTCACCATGCCGACCACCTCGCCGCCGCCGTCCGTGACCAGACCCAGGTGCGCGTGGGCGTCCTGGAGCGTGGAGACGGCGTCGGGGATCGTGGTGGCCTTGTCCAGGCGGGGCACCGGGCGGGCGAGCTCGGCGGGGCTCGCCTCCGGCCGGACGAGGATGTCCCTGACGTGCACCACGCCCAGGACGTCGCCCGGCCTGCCGGAGGTGACCAGCATGCGCAGGTGCCCGTCGCGCGCGGCGACCTGGCGCATCCGCTCGCTCGTCGCGTCGGCGGGCACCGAGGTGGCCTTGTCCAGCGGCAGCATCAGCCGCTCCACCGGCTGCTGGTGGACCCGCAGGGCCCGGGTGAGCAGGTCGTGCTCGTCCCGGTCGAGCAGACCCATCCGGCCCGACTCGCCGACCAGCATCGCCAGCTGGACCGGGGTCCTGGTGGTGGCCAGCTCGTCCTTGGGATCCACCCCGAACAGCCTCAGGATCCCGTTCGTCAGGCCGTTGAGCGAGGCGAGCACCGGCCTCACGAGCCAGGTGAAGCCGCGGAACGGCAGGGCCAGCCCCATCGCCGCGGTCTCCGGGTGGGTCAGCGCCCACGACTTGGGAGCCATCTCGCCGATCACCATGTGCAGGAAGGTGACGAGCGCCAGCGCGATCACGAGCGAGACGGGGACCCTCAGCGACTCGGGCAGGCCGACCGCGGCGAAAACCGGCTCCAGCAGGTGCTCGATGGCCGGTTCGGTCACCATGCCCAGGCCGAGCGAGCACAGCGTGATGCCCAGCTGGGCGCCGGCCAGCATCAGGGAGAGCTCCCTGCCGCCGCGCACGGCGGCGCGGGCGGCGAGCCGGGTCAACCGGCCTCCCTTGCCCGCCAGCTCCTCCAGGCGGTGCCTGCGGGCCGAGATCACCGCGAACTCGGCGGCGACGAAGAAGGCGTTGCCGATCAGCAGGGCCACGCCGAGCAGCAGGGCGGAGGAGGTGCTCATCGTCGCCTCCCCCCGCTCCGCTCGATCATGGGCTGCTCGGGGCCGCGTTCGAGCATCCGTGGCGCGCTCATCGCCGGTTCGTCCTCATTTCCGGGTTTCCCGGTTTTTCCGGGTTTCCCGGCTCTGGTCTCCGGGGCCTCCCCGGGATCGGCCTCCTGCGGCGCGTTGAGCGACAGCCGCACCCACTCGGGGACCCTGCGGTGCACGGAGAGCACCGTGAGCACCGCCTCCTTCTCGTCGGCGCTGTCGTTCTCCAGGGGGTCGTTCTGCGACGTCAGCGTGACGGTCACCTGGTCGCCCGGCTCGGCCATCCGGCCGAGGGTGGCGAGGACGAGGCCCGCGACGGTGTCGTAGTCGTCGCTCTCGGGAAGCTGCAGCCCGATGGCCCGCTCGATCTCGTCCAGCCGGAGCGTGCCCGGCAGGTCCCACGTGCCCTCGTCGCCCACGACGACCCCCGCGGGCTCCGGGTCGTTCTCGTCGATGAGCTCGCCGACGAGTTCCTCGGCGAGGTCCTCGATGGTGACCACGCCGGCCAGGCCGCCGTACTCGTCGATGACGCACGCCAGGTCGTCGCGGGCGGCGCGCATGCGCTCCAGGACGAGAGGCAGCGGCGAGGAGGTGGGCACCAGGAGCGCGGGGCGGGTGATCTTCTCCAGCGTGCCGTCGGTCAGTCCCGACTTGAGCAGCTCGCGTACGCCGGTGACGCCGACCACGTCGTCGCCGTTCTGGTTGCAGAGCACCGGGTAGCGGGAGTGGCCGTGCCTGCGGACGGCGTCGACCAGGTCGGAGATCGGCCGGTCGTCCCTCAGCAGCACCACGCGGGGGCGCGGCACCATGACGTCCTCCGCGGTGCGGTCGCCGAACTCCAGGGCGCGTCCCAGCAGCTCCGACAGCCTCGGCGGCAGGTCACCCGCCGTGGCGGACTCGGCGATGATCCGGGACAGCTCCTCGGGGCTGGCGCCGTGCTCGATCTCCTCCACGGGCTCCACACCGACCCGGCGCAGCAGGCCGGTGGCGGCGGAGTCGAACAGCCGGATGATCGGCCCGGCGATCCGCAGGTAGATCATCGTCGAGCGGGCGAGGAACTTCGCCACCGGCTCGGGACGGGCGATGCCGAGGTTCTTGGGAGCCAGCTCGCCGAGGACCATCTGGATGACGGTGGCGATCGCGACGGCCAGCGTCACGGCGATGCCGGGCACGGCCCCCCGCGGCACTCCCGCGGCCTCCAGCCAGGGGCGGATGACCGTGGCGATGGCGGGTTCCGAGATGAAGCCGACGAGCAGGGCGGTCACGGTGATGCCGAGCTGCGCGCCCGACAGCATGAACGACAGGCGTCCCGTCACCTCCAGCGCCCGTGCCGCGGCCGCGTCGCCGGAGTCGGCCTGCTCGCGCAGCACGCCGCGGTCCGCCGCGACGAAGGCGAACTCCTGGGCGACGAAGTAGCCGGTGGCGAGGGTGAGAAGGAGGATGGCCAGAAGGCCCAAAGCCGTGTTCACCGGGCGGCTCTCCCGGTCGGTTCAGTGGTGCCCGTGCGTTCGCACGGGCAGGTACTCCACGGGTCCGGAGTGGACACGATCATCCTTTCGAGCAGAGGTAGTCCTCTACCGTAACGATCCGGATGGGGGTCGATGTTTCCGGATCGGCCGACGATCGCATTGTTGGTCGCTAACAACCTGTCTGAGTACTTTTACATAGGGAAACCTTGAGGACCTGTCGGCAGGGGCCTGAGCCACGACGTAGCGTCGATAATGACGTTTTCACCATGAGATCAAGAAGTGGCGGGACAAGACGTGGCTGACAGGCCCGAAGACGACGATCGCACTCGTGCGCTGCGATCGCCCACGCCGGGGCCCGTGCCGCCGAGAGCGGCAGGGCAGCCCGCCTACCCCACGCCTGGCGGCCCGGGGACGCCCGTCCGGCAGGCGGCGCCCTCGCGACGGGAGGCGCCCGTCCCGGAGGCGTCGCGCGAGGTGCCGCCTCCCCGGGGCGGCGGGCGGGTGTACGGCAAGGCCAGGTCGGGCTCCAGCCCGGTCAAGCCGCTGAACGCGCCCTCGGCCTCGCCGGGCGGCTCGCACGGGGGCTCCGGCGACGGGGACGGCGGAAGCGCGTCGCGCATGCCCGGCTGGCGGCCGAAGCGTCCCGGCAGGCTGGCCGTGCGAATCCTCGCCGGACTGGTCGTCGTGCTGCTCGTCCTGGCCATTGGCGGGTATTTCGTGGTCAACTCGCGGCTGACCCGGATCGAGGCGCTCACCGACTACGAGGGCCGCCCCGCCGACACCCCCGGCACCAACTGGCTGCTGGTCGGCTCCGACAGCCGCGCGGGCCTGACCGCGGCCCAGCGCAAGAAGCTCGCCACGGGCAAGGCCGTGGGCCGCAGGACCGACACGATGATGCTGCTGCACATCCCCGAGGGCGACGGCCGCCCGACCCTGGTCAGCCTCCCGCGCGACTCGTACGTGCCGATCGACGGCCACGGCAGCAACAAGCTCAACGCCGCCTACGCCTTCAAGGGCGGCCAGCAGCTGCTTCCCAAGACCGTGGAGCAGGTCACCGGGCTGCGCCTCGACCACTACATGGAGATCGGCTTCGGCGGCTTCGTGGGTATCGTCGACGCCATCGGCGGGGTCGAGATCGACGTCAAGCAGGCCATCAGGGACCCCAAGGCCGGGATCAACCTGAAGAAGGGCCCGCAGGTCATGGATGGCGGGACGGCCCTCGGCTACGTCCGCACCCGCGCCACCGGCGCGATTCCCGACCTTGAGAGGACCCAGCGCCAGCGCCAGTTCTTCTCCGCGGTGGTGAAGAAGGCGGCCAGCCCCGGCGTCCTGATCAACCCCTTCACGTCCGTCCCGCTCGCGCTGAGCGCGGCCGACTCGGTGGCCGTCGGAGAGGAGACCGGCGCGTTCGACCTGCTCTCCCTCGGCCTCGCCATGGGCGGCAACCCGGTCACCACGGTCGTGCCCATCGGCTCCCTGCCCACCATCGACGGCCAGTCCGTCGTCAAGTGGGACCGGGCCAAGGCCCTGCGCATGTTCGAGGCCCTGGCCCAGGACAAGCCCGTTCCCAAGGACGCCCTCGGCAAGTGACGTCCTCCCCGGCCCGGAGGCGGGCCTCAGCCGGCGGCGGTGACGACGACCGCCGCCAGCACGGCCGCCATGACGGCGGCGTTGATGGCGGCGATGGTCTGGGAGACCGCCTCGCCGGCCCACCCGCCCTCGGTGATCTCCTTGATCCGCTCCTTGCTCGCGCCGGGGAACGCCTTACGGTCGATCTTGGCCGCGTACAGGATCGCGATCAGCACCGCGGCCCGCTCGTCGGGCGTGGCGCCGGACAGCACGCTCTGGACCCGCTCGCGGATCGCCAGCTCGACGCCCGGGTCGCGCTCGGGGTAGCGGGTGCTCGGGAAGATCCCCAGGACCTTGCGCCGCTCCTCGTCCAGCACGCCCCGCTCCGCCAGGCGTGACAGCAGGCGCCCGCGGAGCTTGCCGGAATGCAGCCTCTGCACCCACCACTCGGGCTTGCGCGGCTTGGACTCCGCCGCGATCCGCGCCAGCGCGGTGTCGAGCTCCTCTTCCCCCACCGGGGTCGCGTCGAGGACGGTGACCTTCTTGTCCGCGAGGTCGATCCGGCCGGCGACGGCCAGCTCCGCCAGCACCGCGCCGCCGAGCGCGGCGTCCAGCTCCGAGGAGCCGATGAGTTGTCTGCCCTCCTCCTCGTCGTACGCGAGCAGGAGTACTTCCTCAGCGATCATTGTCATCGTTCGACACTACGTCGCGGGCGCTTCGCGGTCGTAAGCACTCCGTAATCGATCGAAGCCGGTACCGCGGATAGCGTCGGCACCGGGGCCGGAGGGACGTCTCGGCTTTCTCCCCGTGACCGGAAGCCGCGGGTTTCGACGCTGGAGGTATCCGATGAGAACCAAGAGGCTGCTCCGACACCCCGTCACCTGGGGCGTCCTGGCGTTGGGCGCCGTCGCGCTCGGTGTCGCGCTGTACCTGTTCCAGCCGTGGCGCCTGTTCACCACCGTCGAGGTGAACGAGGCACTGCCCGCCGTGGCCGTGTCCCCCGCCGCGTCCCCCGGGCCCGAGACCACCCGGCAGGGCGAGCGGAGCGAGACCCCCGAGCCCGCCCAGAAGCCGAAGACCCTGTCCAAGGGCACGTTCGTCTCCCACGAGCACGAGACCGAGGGCAGGGCGAGGGTGCTGGAGCTGCCCGACGGGAGCCGGGTCCTGCGGATCGAGGACCTGAACACCTCCGACGGTCCGGACCTGCGGGTCTGGCTCAGTGACCAGCCCGTCAAGAAGGGCAACGCCGGATGGTTCAACCTGGACGACGGCAAGCACCTCGAGCTCGGCGAGCTGAAGGGCAACAGGGGCAACGCCAACTACGCCATTCCCGCCAAGGCCGACCTCGACAGCCTGAGGTCCGTCACCATCTGGTGCAAGCGCTTCAGTGTCTCCTTCGGCGCCGCGGCCCTGACCTGACACAATCTCCGACCCATGAGCGTTTCTGAGGAACTGCACGCCATCGGCCGCCCGCTCGTCGAGGCGCAGCTCGCCCACCCGACGGTGGCGGGCATCGCGCGGGGAGACCTGCCCGAGCCGGTGTTCCGGTCGTGGCTGGAGCAGGACTACCTGTTCCTGCTCGACTACGTCCGCGTCTTCTCGCGACTCGCGTGGCAGGCCCCTGACGGGCATCTGGGCGACCTGGTGGACCTGGCGCACGCCACCTTCCACGAGGAGCTGAGCCTGCACCGGTCGCTGTCGGCCGAGTTCGGCGCCGACCTCGACGGGGCGAGGAAGGGCCAGGCCTGCGCGGCGTACACCTCCTTCCTGCTCGACTCCGCGGCCGTCTACGCCGACGGCCTGGCCGCGCTCTACCCCTGCATGTGGGGTTACTCCACGCTCGGCCGCGTCCTGGCGGAGAACCCGCCCGACGAGCCCCGCTACCGCGCCTGGGTCGACACCTACGCCCACCCGGCCTTCGCCGAGCTGACCGGGCGCATCGCGGTGATGGTCGACGAGGTGGCGCCGGACCCGGCCAGGGCGGGGAAATTGTTCGCCGAGGGGATGTCCCACGAACTCGCCTTCTGGGACGTGCCCTGACCTCGCTCGGCCCGATGCCCGGCTGCCACCCGGGTCCGGGCGATTCAGCAGGGCCGAACGTGCCGAATTAGCCTGCTATCAGGGGAAATTGAAGGTCCGGATGAGGGCGTCCGAGTGGCTTTGCGCCCCATCCGGTGGAGGAGTTGGGACAATGGGCGTATGAGTGTTCCTGAGGTCGAGGCGCAGGCCGTGCCGGATGACGCGTTCCTGCTCGACGTACGCGAGAACGACGAGTGGCGTGCCGGGCACGCGCCCGGTGCCGTCCACATCCCGCTGGGCGAGCTGCAGTCCCGGGTCGACGAGGTGCCCAAGGGCGCGCCGGTCTACGTGATCTGCCGGGTCGGTGGCCGTTCCGCGAACGCCGCCGCCTGGCTCAACCACGTCGGCTGGGACGCGATCAACGTCGGCGGCGGCATGCAGTCCTGGGACGTCGCGGGGCGCCCGATGATCGCCGAGAGCGGCCAGGACCCCTTCGTCGCCTGAGCCGTCCGAACCGCACGGGAAGGGAGAAACCCTTGCCAAGGAAGGAATGAATGGCATAATCAGGGCGAATGTCTACCGCGGGAGCTCGGGCGTAACCGGGCTGAGAGGGCGGAACCACGCAGAGGGTCTCACGGACCCTCCGACGCGCCGCCGACCGCATGAACCTGTCCGGGTAATGCCGGCGTAGGGAGTGTGCGATGACGTCTGCCGCCGTTGATTCCAAAGGCTCCGGGGACTCCGGGGCGGTCGAGGCGCCCCTCACCCTCGGCGAGGCTCCCCCCAAGGCCCTCGGCGTGCTCGACCAGGGCGCGCTCTGGGCCAACCTGGGTGTCAGCCTGATCGGATTCTCCAGCGCGATCACGCTGATCAATCCGCTCGGCGACCGGCCGCTGAGCTTCGTGGCCGCGATCCTGGCCGCCGTCGTGGGCAGCGTCATCGGCACCGCGATGGTCGGCCTGGCCGCGATTCCCGGGCAGCGGACCGGCGCTCCGGCGATGGTCCTGCTGCGAGGCCTCTTCGGGGCCAGGCTCTCCTACCTGCCGACCGTGCTGAACATCGTCCAGATGCTGGGCTGGGGTGTCTTCGAGCTGTGGGTCATCGCCCAGGGTGCCCAGGCCATCGCCGGATCCTTCGGGATCGAGGTGCACAAAACGGTCTGGGTGCTGGTCGGAGGGGTGATCACCACCGCGCTGACCATCCGGCCGCTGGGAGCGGTCCGCCTGCTCCGCAGGTACGTCACCGCCGGCGTGGTGATCTCGATGATCTGGTTCATGGTCGCCCTGTTCCAGCGGGGACCGGCGATCGGCGGCGGATCCTGGGAGGCGTTCGCCCCCTCGGTCGACTTCGTGATCGCGCTGTCGGTCTCGTGGGTGCCGGTCGCGGCGGACTTCGCCCGCTTCTCCCGCTCCGGCAGGGCCGCGTTCGCCGGGGTCGTCGGCGGCTACACGATCGCCCAGGTGGCCTGCCTGGTTCTCGGCATCGCGGCGCTCGCACTGGTCGGCAACGACCAGAGCCAGGTCTGGGACCCCTTCGTGACCGCCGCGCTCGGCCCGCTGTTCTTCGGCATCCTGGTGCTGCGCGAGACCGACCAGTCGTTCGTGAACGTCTACTCCACCGCGATGTCGCTGCAGAACCTGATGCCCAGGCTGGACCGCCGGGTCATCTCCGTGGCCATCGGCGTGCTGGTCACCCTGCTCGCGATCGTCGTCACCGACGAGACCTACATCGTCTTCCTCGGCCTCATCGGGGCGGTCTTCGTGCCGCTGTTCGCGGTGCTCGCCGTGGACTACTTCCTGCTCGGCGGCGGCAGGCGCTGGGACACCTCCGCGACCGCGCCCTCGCGCCCGCTCATGGTGGTCCCGTGGGTGCTGGGCTTCGTGACCTGGTGGATGCTGGCCGCGCTGCCGACCGCCTCGGAGGTCGCGTGGTGGACCTCGTTCTGGAAGGGCGCCCGCGAGGTGCTCGGCTTCGTCCCGCAGCCGTGGATGAGCGCGTCCGTCGGCGCGTTCCTCGTCGCGGGTCTCGTCACCCTGGGTCTCGGCGCGCTCCGGCGCCGCTCCTGACCGTGCCGGCCGTACGGCTTCGGGGTGGTTCCGGCCGTACGGCTTCGGCCGTACGTTCCTGCCTACGGGGAAGGACGGCGGTCTACGCGCCGCCGGCGCCGCGGGTCGCGGCGGTGGACTCGATGCGCAGCAGGCGTTCCTTGGCGGCCGGGCCTCCGGCGTACCCGCCGAGGACGGCCTCGCTCTCGACCACCCGGTGGCACGGCACGATGACGCACACCGGGTTGCTGCCCAGCGCGTTGCCGACCGCGCGCAACGCCCGCGGCCTGCCGATCCGCTCGGCGATCTCGCGGTAGGTCGTCACCGTCCCGTACGGCACCGCGAGCATCATCTGCAGCACGGTCCTGGAGAACTGGGTGGCCAGGCGCAGGTCGACGGCGATCGTGAAGGCGCGGAGCCTGGCGGAGAAGTAGGCGTCCAGCTCCCGGCGGACCGGGTCGAGCCGCCGGGCGTCCGGCCCGATGAACGTGCCGACCTCCCGGCTGATCCGCTCGAAGACGACGTTCTCGTCCTCGTAGCTGCAGGCCACCACACCCCTGCCCGTCACGGCGAGGGTCAGGCGCCCCAGCGGACCGTCGAGCGTGCCGAACGCGATGTCGGGATGGCTCGTGCCGACGTAGTCGGGCGAGGTCACCCGTAGCAATGCATCGATGTCGCCGGATGACATGGCCCCACCCTTTCGTATCCAGGTGTGTGGTGACCGCAGAGTATCGGACGGATCGCCCGGCCAGTGGCAACACGTGCGGGACGAAAGTGCCAAGATCAGACCGGTTGAGACGGCACTATGGGTGTGTGGTGGACTACAGGGCCGACAGTGACGAGGGCATCGGCCGTGAGGTCGTCGCCGCGGCGCCCAACGCGATCGTCGCCATCGATCACGAGCAGACGGTTCTCGCCTGGAATCCCGCCGCCGAGCGCCTTTTCGGCTGGTCGGCGGAGGAGATCGTCGGGCGCCGGGCACCGGTGGTCCCCGAGGAGCTGACGGCCGAGCACAACGCGGTCCTGGAGAAGGTCCGCACCGGCGGCGAGGTCTCGCTGAGGACCAAGCGGTTCCGCCGCGACGGCAGCCTCCTCGACGTGCGGGTCGACACCGGCGCGCTGTCCTCGCCGGACGGAGCTCTCCTCGGCTACGTCAGCGTCTACCACCTGGCCCAGGACGACGAGACCGCCAACGACCGCAACGCCCGCCGGGCACAGCTCGTCCGCAGGCTCACCGACGTGGTCGCCGACATCAACGCCGAGCTGGAGCTGCCCGCCGTGCTCGACCGGATCGCGGCCAGCCTCGCCGACCTGACCGGGGCCGACGCGGGCGGGTTCGTGTTGATCGAGGGCGACCGGCTCCGCCTCGTGGCCTGCCACAACCTTCCCGACTCGATGCGCGACTCCACCGCCGACCTGCGCACCAGCCTGGTCGGCAGGCTGCTGCGCGAGGGCAGGACCATCCTGCTGGAGACCGGCGACCAGGACCGGCTGGACGAGCTGATCTGGTCGCGGCTGCCCGGCCTGCACACCATCGCGCTCGGCCTCGCGGCGACGGGCGGGCGGCCGTACGGCGCGCTGTACGCGTTGTTCGCCAAGCGCAAGGCGGGCCACCTGGAGCTGGAGCTGCTGGAGCTCCTCGCCGGTCACGCGGGCATCGCCGTGGGCAACGCCATGGCCTACCAGGAGGCCGTACGGCAGCGCGCCCACGAGCGGGCGGTGTTCGACGCCAGCGCCGACGGCATCGCGGTCCTCGACGGTGCGGGCCGGGTCGTCCAGTGGAACCCGGCCGCCAGCGAGCTGACCGGTTTCCACGCCGCCGAGGTGATCGGCGGGCCGCCGCCGTTCCAGCTGCCGGGGCCGGGGGACAAGCTCAGCATCCAGCTGCCCTCGGGCACCTGGCTGGACGTGCTCTGCGCGGAGATCGTGGAGACGGGCGAGATCGTGGTCGACTTCCGCGACGTCACCCGCGCGAAGGAGCTGGAGGAGGCCAAGGACCTCTTCCTCGCCACCACCAGCCACGAGCTCCGCACGCCGATCACCGTGGTCCGAGGCTTCGCCAGCACGCTCGACAGCCGCTGGGACAGCATGGCCGACGCCGAGCGCCGCGCCGCCGTGCACACCATCGCCGAGCGGGCCCGCTCCCTCGGCCAGCTCATGGACCACCTGCTGCTGGGCTCGCGCGCGGGGGCCGGCGAGCTCACCCTCAGGATCGAGAGCTTCGACCTGGCCGAGCTGGTACGGGGGGCCACGCTGGGCCTGCCGATCCTGTCGGACCTGCACCGGGTCGAGGTCGACGTCCCCGACGACCTGCCCCCGGTCGCCGGCGACGCGCTGGCCACCGACATCCTGCTGGCCCAGCTGCTGGAGAACGCCTTCAAGTACTCGCCGGACGGCGGCCTGATCAGGGTCGAGGCCTGGGCGGACGGCGACAGGGTGGTGCTGGTCGTGGACGACGAGGGTGTGGGCATCGCCCACGCCAGCCGGGAGCGCGTCTTCGAGCGCTTCGTCCAGGCCGACAGCGGTGACCGCCGCAGGTTCGGCGGGGTCGGCCTCGGTCTCTACATCGTGCGGAGCCTCGCGCGGGCCCAGGGCGGGGAGGTCTCGGCGCATCCGCGCCCCTCGGGCGGAACCCGAATGAGGTTGGCTCTTCGTATCGCCGACACGCCGGGTGCCCTTACCTGATCGACACGCCGAACCGGTAACGAGTCGGTAACGGATGCGCTGATCTATTGTCGAATGTGCACAAGCTGTAATTGACGCCCGGTTTCCAAGACTATCTAACGGGGCATTTCGGTCGTACTGGGGTGAGTTCCTCAGGGGGGAACAGGCATACGGGGAGGTGAGTGCGTCGAGCGTCGTTCTGTTGCCGTATGCACCGTCCAGCGTCGCTGTCGCACGCCAACGCCTCTGCTCTGACCTGCAGGAACGGGGTGTGTACGAGACCGCCATCGATGACGCGGTGCTCGTGGTCAGCGAGCTGCTGAGCAATGCGCTGCGTCACGCCCACCCGTTGCCATCAGGGCAGATCAGAGTGTCATGGCACTGGACCGAAGAGCATGTCGAGGTCGCTGTGAGTGACGGTGGCGCCGCCACCGAACCGCGGGCGGGACGCCCGACGCTCTCCTCCCTGGGAGGGCGAGGCCTTGGAATCGTCGAGTATCTGGCCTCCACATGGGGTGTCAGGCACGAGGGGGACATCACCACGGTATGGGCGGTGGTCACCGCGGTCGACACGGTAGGTAACGGCCATGTTTCCACCCCCGAACCCGCCCTCAGGGAATGCGGGTAATGCTTCTGACGGTTCCCGTCCCGCCTCACGCGTCATGAGGCGGGACGGGAACGGCACCTCTCCGGCGGGAAGATTTGCGGTTGCCCGGCGCTTTATGCGTAGGTGCTTTATGGGTAGAAGAACCATTTGTCGTACTGGGGAACGCAGGTGTACGAGGTCCACCAGCCGCTCTGGATACCGAGGTTTCCGACCCGGTGGCAGTCCCGGTCATAGTGGTAGACGTTTCTGAGCGTGTCGGCCTGCGCGGGCGCCGCGCCGACGGACGGCGCCAGGCAGGTGGCCGGCACGGTGTGAATCAGGCCCTCACCTCCCGGCGAGTGCCGGGCGGTGCAGCACCGCCTTCTCCCCGGCCGTCCAGGTCGTCGTGACGAGGAGGTAGATCCCCGCCGCCAGCGGCAGGACCGCGGCGGCCAGGACGGTCCCGTAAGGCAGCAGGGGCATTATCCGGCGCAGCGCCGCCGGCTGGACCTCCTCGCTCATCGTGCGCCGCATCCGGCGGGACGTGATCCACGCCACGGCGACGAGCAGCAGGAAGAGCCCGGCGAAGACCAGGGTCGGGCCGCTGAGCAGGCCGAATCCGGCCACCGTGCTCGCGAACTGCTGCCCGAGCGGCACCCCGAGGAGCCCGTGGGTCAGGAGCGCGTTGGCCTGCCCGGCGATCGTCGAGGAGATGAACACCTGGTACGTCACCATGATGAACGGCATCTGCGCCGCGGACGGCAGGCATCCGGCCAGCGGTGAGGTCTTCTCCCTGGCGTAGAGGGCGGTCAGCTCCCGCTGGAGCCGCTCGGGGTTGCGGCCGTGACGCTTCTTGAGCCGCTGGAGCTCCGGTGCGAGGCGGATCCTGGCCCGCTCGCCCCTGGCCTGCATGACACTGAGCGGAAGCAGCAGGAGCCGGACGAGGACGGTGAACACGACGATCGCCAGGGCGGTGGAGCCCAGCGGCTCGGCGAGCGCGGCGATGAGGTCGGCGACGAACGCGATGACGGGGTCGAACATGGAGAGGCCCTTCTGAGCGGAGTGAAGACAGCGCAGAAGGCGCCCGCGAATGGGGGCTCGTACCCGCGGGACACGGTGGCCGGGTGCTCCGAGGCACGGCGATCGCGTGCGTACGGGGCATGCCGGTCACGTGCGCGGGGCACGGGGTCGCGAGAGGTCGCGGGGGTTACGCGGGCGCCGGGCCCGCGGAGGGTGCTCTGGGCCGGGACCTCCCGGCCGCGTCGGGGTCGCGCTGCCGGACGAACATCGTCCGCCTGGCCCGGTCGCGCCGGGACAGCGGCGACCGTGACTCCGTACCGGAGGTGACGGGTGCCGGACGCAGCGCCCAGGCGAGCAGGAGCACGCCCAGCCCGACCACGGCGGCGGCCGTCAGGACACCGCCGCCGTCGAACATCCAGACCGCCAGGGTCTGGACGGTGAGCAGCAGGTTCACTTCTTGAACTTGGCCACCGCGGTGACCAGGGCGACGACCACGAAGGCCACCAACGCCAGCACGAGCGCGAACTTCAGCAGCCCGAAGAGGGCGGGCAGCACGAACCCGAACACCACGTAGAGCGCGAGCAGGACGCCCAGAACCCCCAGCACGATACGACTCATGCGGTCCACCGTACGTCGGCCGGGGAAACGGCGGGTGCCTTGATCATAACGATGGTCATAACGATCGAGTGCTTACGGACCGATGACACGACTTAGGGATCCTCCCCTCGCGGGCCTACCGTGGGGCCATGAGCACGCGGATTCTGGTGGTCGACGATGATCCGATGGTGGCCGAGGTTGTGGCCCGATACCTGGAACGCGACGGTCACGTGGTCGATTGCGTCGGAGACGGCGCCGAGGCGCTCAGGCGCGCGCTGGCCAACCCGCCCGACCTGATGGTGCTCGACCTGATGCTTCCCAAGATGGACGGGCTCCAGGTCTGCAGGAAGCTCAGGGAGCGGTGGCCGGTGCCGGTGATCATGCTGACCGCGCTCGGCGAGGAGCTGGACAGGGTTGTCGGTCTGGAGACCGGCGCCGACGACTACGTCACGAAGCCCTTCAGCCCCCGGGAGCTGGCCCTGCGCGTGCAGTCCGTGTTGCGGCGGGCGCGCGGAGCCTCCCTGCCGGCCGGTACCGGCGTGCTCAGGGACGGCGAGCTGACGGTCGACGTCGGTGCCCACGAGGTGCGACTCCGCGGCGACGAGATCATGCTGACCGCCCGCGAGTTCGACCTCCTCGCCCACATGATGCGCAATCCCCGCCAGGCCTTCAGCCGTTCCGCCCTGCTCGACCAGGTCTGGGGCTGGTCCTTCGGCGACTCGTCCACGGTGACCGTCCACGTCCGCCGCCTCCGCGAGAAGATCGAGCCCGACCCGACCGTTCCCCGGCGCATCGTCACCGTGTGGGGTGTCGGTTACCGCTACGAGCCGCTGGCGGAGCCGTGATCCCCGAGATCCTGCTGATCGTCGCGGTCACCGCCGGGCTCGGCCTGCTGGTCGCGCTGGCCGGGCTGGGCGCGATGCGGCTGCTGCGCGAGCGGTCGATCGGCGTGATGATCGCGGTGGTCGTCGTGGTGACCGTCGTGGCGACGGTTGGCGGCGTGGTCGCCATCACCCTGAAAATGATCATCGAGGGTACGTCGAGGGACATCGTGCTCAGCGTGGTCGCGGTGGGAGGCCTGGTCGGGCTGGGCGTCGCGACGGTGCTCTCACGCCGGGTCGTGGCGGCCAGCCGCAGGCTCGTCGACGCGGTGCACGCGGTGTCGGCCTCGGGGGAGTTCACGCCCCCCGAGGGGCTGCCCGCCGAACTCGGCACGATCGCCGGGAGCCTGGACCAGGCCTACCTGCGGCTGCGGCTCGGCCACGAGCGCGAGCGGGCCCTGGAGAGCGCCCGCCGCGAGCTCGTCGCCTGGGTCAGCCACGACCTTCGCACCCCGCTGGCGGGCATGCGGGCCATGGCCGAGGCCCTGGAGGACGGGGTGGTCGCCGACCCGGAGACCGTCGGCCGCTACCACCGGCAGATCCGCCTGGAGGTGGACCGGCTGTCGGGCATGGTCGACGACCTGTTCGAGCTGTCCAGGATCCACGCCGGGACGCTGCGCCTGTCGCGCAGCCGGATCGGCCTCGGTGACCTGGTCGCCGACGCGCTGGCCGGGGTGGAACAGCTGGCCAGGGACAAGGGGGTGCGACTGGCCGGCGAGGCCGACCCGGTGGTCCCCGTCCAGGCCGACGCGGCCGAACTCTCCCGGGCGCTGCGCAACCTGGTGGTCAACGCGATCAGGCACACCCCGGGCGACGGCACAGTCGTGGTCCGCGTCTCGGCCGAGGACGGCGTCGCCTGCCTGTCCGTCGCCGACTGCTGCGGAGGTATCCCGGCCGACGACCTGCCCCGCGTCTTCGACGTCGCCTTCCGCGGCGAGGCGGCCCGTACCCCCAGGGCCGACGGCACCGGGGCGGGCCTCGGCCTGGCGATCGCGCGCGGCATCGTCGAGGCTCACGAGGGGGCGATCGGCGTCGTCAACTCCGGTCCTGGCTGCCGCTTCGAGATCCGCCTGCCGCTCTCCGTCTGAGCGGCCGCGGCTGAGCCCGTCTCTGAGTGACCGTCTCTGAGCGGCCGTGTCCGGGCGATCGTGTCCGGGCGGTCTGGTCTGAGGGGCCTCGCCCCGGCGGCCTGACCTGGGTGGTTCGGCCTGGGTGGTTCGGCCTGGACGGCCGATGGGTGGTCAGTTCGCGCCGGTGCCGTTGGAACCGGTGCCGTTGGAACCGGTGCCGTTGGAACCGGTGCCGTTGGAACCGGTGCCGTTGGAACCGGTGCCGTTGGAACCGGTGCCGTTGGAACCGGTGTTGTTCGAGGCGGTGCCGTTGGCGGTCGGTGCGGGCGTGACGTGGCCATCGGGACCCTCGGGCCGCACGGAGACCATGAGGGTCATCTGCGCGCACTCGCCGCCCTCGGTGTCGGGTTCGACGTGCTGGCAGGAGGTCAGCCTCCTGGTGGTGCCGAGGGACTCCACCATCGCCCGGAACGTCGGGCACGGCCAGCGCCACATGCAGCTGCGGCAGCGCAGGATCGGATGTGCCGCGTCGCTGGTGATGCCGCCCGCGTCGCGCGGCTGGTGCAGGTCGAGCAGTCTGACGCCGAGCGTGGCGAAGTCGAGGAGCTCTTCGCGCGCCCCCTCGAGAAAGTCGAGGTCCTCGGTCGACAGGCGGGTCCTGATCGGGACGTGTCCCTCGTGGTTCACCAGGCCCCGCAGTGAACTCGCCGCGTCGCGCCACGAGGTGGCCTTGTCGGTACGAGTGATCATGGACTCCAGATGCTCCCGGAGCCGTTGTCGCTGGAGATCCTCAGGTAGGTCGGTGTTCATGGGTGCGTTCGAGCCCGTTTCTTGTAACTCAACGGCCGCCACTGACGTAGCGCAGCGACGATCGGGAGGTGCCGGGTCTCCTCCCTTTTCCGGCCAAGCCGGTGTTGCTTAGTGTCAAGCTTCGCGCACTCAGGGTTTCCGTGAGGCGGAAACGGGGGACAAAGGGCGGACGACTCGGGTTGTTCAAGAGAACGTGACCAGCGGCTCTCGCGCCGCTAGTGTGCCCGCTGTGGAGCTAAAAGTCTCAACTCGATCTCATGCCGGGCACACCGTCGTGACCATCGTTGGCGAAATCGACCTATATACCGCGCCTCGTCTGCAGGCAGAGTTCACCCGGCTGCTTGGGCAGAGCCAGACCATGCTTGTCGTCCTCGACATGTCCGCCGTGGAGTTCTGCGACTCCACCGGCATGAACGTGCTGCTGTCCGCGCTCAAGCGGCTGCGGGAGCGGGGCGGCACACTGGAGGTGGCGGCGCCCCGGCCCGCCGTACGCAAGATTCTGCAGGTCACCGGCCTCGACTCCGTCTTCGTCGTGCACGAGACCCTGCCGGAGAAGCTGCTGACCTCCGATTCCCAAGGATGACGTCCTTCCCCACGGCTGATGCCCGGGGACTCCACGCTGGAGGTGTTCGATGACCGGCACGGCGGCGATCATTCCCGCCAAGGACGAGGGCGACAGGATCGGGGCCACCGTGGCCGCGGTCCTGGCGCTGCCCGGCGTCGATCTCGTCGTGGTCGTCGACGACGGCTCCGTCGACGAGACGGGGCGGGTGGCCAAGGCCGCCGGCGCCCGCGTCGTGCGGCACAGCCACAACCGGGGCAAGGCCGCCGCCATGGAGAGTGGTGCCCATGCCGTGCGCCTGCTCGACCTCGACGGTGAGAAGCCCCGGCACCTGCTGTTCCTCGACGCCGACCTGGGCGAGACCGCTCGTACGGCCGCGCCGCTGATCGAGCCGGTCGCGGCGGGCGAGGCCGACATGACGATCGCCGTCTTCGTCACCCGGGTGAAGCTCGGCGGACATGGGTTCGTCGTGAGACTCGCGCGCGAGGGCGTCGAGCGCGCCACCGGCTGGACGCCCGCCCAGCCGCTCAACGGGCAGCGCTGCCTGACACGGGCCGCCTTCGAAGCCGCCCGGCCCCTGGCACGCGGCTTCGGCGTGGAGACCGGTCTCACGATCGACCTGCTCAGGAAGGGCTTTCGCGTGCGCGAGGTTCCGGTCGAGATGGCACACCGGGCCACCGGCACCGACTGGAAGGCCCAGGTCCACCGGGCCAGGCAGTTCCGCGACGTCGCCCGCGCCCTCCTGTCGCGCCGTTAACCCGGCCTGTCAGCCGGGTACCGGTGACCCGGCCGGTCCCCCGGACGCTGTTGATCCGGTCTGTCGTCATCACCGGCGTGAGGTTCAGGGGGAGGGTGATCTCGCGGGCGTCCGCGTCGCGCGGCACCCGGGCGCCGTCAGCCTGGCCACCCACCCGGTCCGCCGGGGGTGAGGCCGCCCGGCGTGCCCTCGCGGCGCCGCCCGGTCCGCCGGTGTCGTGCCGGGTGTGCTGGAAGCCGGTGCCGCACCGGGCACCGTGCCGGGTGTGCTGGAATTTGCGGGTGACTCGGGATGCGTCGGTCGTCGACGAGAGGCGGAGTTCCGCCGGCGGTACGCCGCGGGGGCTCGACGTCGCCGCGTTCGGAGCCGTGGGGCTCTCGGCGGCGACCACGGTCCTGATCGGGCTGCTGGGCCCCTCGGCCATGGTCCCGGGGCTGCCCGGACCCTCCTGGCAGCCTCCGTACTCGCTGGACGCCCACCCCGGTGCCCATCTGGTCATCGCCATGGGCGCCGTCGCGATCGTGCTGGGCGGGCTCGGGCTCGCCGCCGCGCTCAGGTCCCGGTGGGGGCCCGATCCACGCTGGCTGCTCGCGGCGGGCTGCGCAGTGGCGGGCCTGCTCGCCTTCCTGCCGCCCTCCGGCTCGGCCGACCACCTCAACTACGCCGCGTACGGCCGCCTGGTCACGCTCGGCCAGGACCCGTACGCGATCACCCCCGCCACCCTGCCCGGCGACCCGGTCACCGGCGCGGTGGAGGAGTGGGCCGGTGTGACCAGCGTCTACGGCCCGGTCGCCACCGCCGTACAGGCACTGGCGAGCCTCGTGGGCGGTGACTCGGTCAGGCTGACGGTCTTCGTGATGGCCGTCGTCAACGCGGCG
Organism: Streptosporangium sp. NBC_01469; assembly: GCF_036227305.1. Taxonomy (NCBI): domain Bacteria; kingdom Bacillati; phylum Actinomycetota; class Actinomycetes; order Streptosporangiales; family Streptosporangiaceae; genus Streptosporangium; species Streptosporangium sp. NBC_01469. The sequence continues at coordinate 1,840,620 of NZ_CP109465.1, forward strand.
ACGTTCATCGGTACGGCACTGCTGCTGCACCGTTTCGCCAGGGGGGACGCGGACCTTCAGCGGCGGGCGGCGCTGCTGTGGGCGGCCAACCCACTGATGATCTACCACCTGGCCGCGGGGATGCACGTCGACACCCTCGCCATCGCCTGCATGGTCGCCGCGCTCACTGTTCGCGGTGCCGCCTCGGGGCTGCTGCTCGGGGTGGGCATCGGGGTCAAGCTCAACGCCGGGCTCGTCGCCCTCGGACCGGCGTGGGAGCTGCGCCGCTCGCCGCGCAGGCTCGCCGTGGTGGCGGGGACCGCGACGGCCACCGTGGTGGCGATCTACGCCGTCGCCGGGCCGCACGTGCTCGACCAGGTGAGCGCCGCCAGCAGGAAGGTCTCCCTCGCCACCCCCTGGCAGCTCGTCAAGGTGGGACTCCAGTCGCTCTTCGGGCCGGGCGCGTACTCGGCCTGGATCCAGATCGGGTCCCTGCTCCTGATGGCCTGCCTGGCCTGGCTGCTGCTGCGGGCGCGGGGGGCGCGGGGGGCGCGGGGGGCACTGCGGGCGCCGGGGGCGCCGGGGGCGCTGTCCGCCGATACCGCGCCCGCCGTCGCCGCCGCGATGGTGGTCGCCTGGCTGTTCGCCGCGCCGTACGCGCTGCCCTGGTACGACGGGCTGGCCTTCGCGCTGCTTGCCATGGCGTCCTGGCCCGCGCTGGAGGCGTTCATGGTGGCCAGGGTCGTCGTGCTGTCGCTCGGCTACCTCCCGGCCAGGGAGGCATTGCGGCCCGACGACCTGCTCTGGACGAAGACCCTGCTCAGGGAGGCGGTGGTGCCGTGGACGCTGCTGGCACTGACGGTCGCCCTGGCGTGGTGGGCGGCGAGAGCCGGACGGCGCGCACGCAGGCGGCCAGCGTCAGCGGTACCGCGACCGTGAGCGCCATGGCCGGGATCGCGATGCCCGAGTCGTTCATCAGGAAGCCGATCAGCGCGCAGGCCAGCGCCCCGATCAGCCCGGCGCGCAGCGCGGGCGCGAGCGCGTAGGCCCGGCCCAGGGCCGAGGCCCCCCACCGCGACGGGCGGTCGAGCACCAGGAACAGGAACGCCAGCGCGACCAGCGTGAGCAGCGACAGTGACCAGTTGCCGACCGTGACCCCGATCATCGCGCCGAACTTGCGTCCGACCACGGTCCAGGCCTCCCCGTCCAGCACCTGCTGCACGAAGGTGCCCAGGTGGGTGCGCCGGTCGGCGGGCCGCAGCCAGTCGAACACCGCTATGGCGCCGATCAGCAGGCCGCCCGCCAGGCCGACCAGGACCAGCCTGACCGGCGAGACCCGCCCGCCGGACAGCAGGATCAGGAAGACCGCGACCCCCATCAGGAACGCCGGGACCCCGCCGAAGTCGGCACCCCACGCGGTCCAGCCGTCGGCGAACACCGCCAGCCCCCCGTACGCCACGCACACCGCGAGCGCGAGCGCCCGCCGGCCACGTGAGATCAGCCACTGGGCGACCCCGGCGAGGGCCAGGATCGTGCCGGCGGAGTAGACGGCGAAGGCGATGTTGCTGAAACCGTAGAAGCGCCCGCCGGTGACCGGCTCGTAGCCGGTCACCGCGTTCACCTGGAGCGCCGAGCCGGTCATCACGTCTGCCAGCAGCGTCACCGAGGTGACGGCGGCGACCACCGTCAGCGGGCCGAGCGGGTGGGCCCGCCACGGCCCGGCGAGCGCCACCCCGGCGACCGCGCAGGCGAAGCCGAGGATGGTCACGATCACCCAGGTCATCGGCGCGGGCAGGCTCCACCAGGGGACCAGCTGCGCCAGGAAGGTGGCGACCGCGATCGCCCCGCTGACCACGGCGACGACCCGGACGGCCGTCAGGGCGCGGGAGCCGCCCCAGCCCCGGCGGATCGCGACGGCGGCCAGCAGGTAGAACAGGATCTGCACCGCCACGAACACCGCGAAGAACGGCCCCCTCACCTCGCGCAGCACCTGGCTCGCCAGGTCGTCGCCGGCCAGCTTCCCGACCGTCGCCGCGACCGGCTCCCCGCTCGGCACGTCGCCCAGCCAGGCACGTCCCACGACCCCGTTGGGGATCTTCAGGTCCAGCAGGCTGATCGCGGTGGCGGTCAGGTCGGTGTTCGTGACCAGGCCGTCCTGGCGGGTGGAGGTGGCGGTGAGGTAGCCGCGCGCGTACGTTCCCCCGTCGGGGGACGGGCCCCGGGCGATCGCCACGTGCAGGTGGGGCGCCACCGAGGTGTCGGCCAGGCCGCCGACCAGGACCGTGATCCCGGTCCCGGACGCCATGGCTCCGGGGGCCGTGCCGCCGGCGCGCGACGGAGGCAGCCGGTCGAGGACCGCGCCCACCACGCGGTCGGCCCTGGCGGCGGCCTCCCGCCTGGCCTGGGCGGTCATCGCGACCGGGGCGCCGTCCGGGGCGGGGGCGCCACCGGTCCAGGCCCTGGCGAGGTCGTCGGCCTCGACCACGATCAGTCCGTACGGGGACAGGTCGCCCAGTTCCTCGACGCTCGCCGCGTATTTCCCAATTTTTCCGGACTTGTCGGCGGCGGCGAGGGCGGCTCCCGGCCCGGCGGCCGCGACTTTCAGGCCCGCTCCGGCCGCGAGCCCGCCCAGCTGCCCGAGAACCGGCCGGTAGGAGGTGGTGGCGTTGAACGCGGACAGCTCGCCCCAGCCGGGCACGCTCGCCCCGCCGCCGGGGGTCGCCTCCGGTGCGCGCGGAGGCTCGCAGCCCGTACCGGGAGCGCCCGCCCGCTGGCCGGCCGACACCGTCAGCCAGCCCGCCACCGGGCACGTGATCCCCCGCTCGGGCGGCGGGACCGCCCGGGTGGACATGGACGCGGACCCGCCCTCGCCCACCAGTTTCCACAGGTTCGGGGTCCGCACCCGGTCCAGGTCGCTCCATTCCAGACCCGGTATCCCGACGATCACGACCCTCTCGGGAAGCATCCTCACCGAGGCGCCCGCCGTACCGGCACCGGAGACCCCCGGAACATTGGAGACCCCCGGAACACCGGAGGCACCTGGAACACCGGAGGCACCTGGAACACCGGAGGCACTCGGAACAGCGGAGGCGGCGAAGGCCTTCGGGGCGCCCGGGAGGCCGAGGAGGACGCAGAGCAGGGCCGGCAGCAGGATCAGCAGGGAGGCGGCGGCCGACGCGGTCCTGGCGACCCGGCGGAGCGCCGGTCGCGTCGCGATCCCCCCGGTAGCCGGGCGCGCGGGCCCGTGACCGCGGTGTGTCGAAGCCATCCGGTCCCCCTGTCCGTACCCGTCGGGCGGCCACTTTTCCCGGCCCCACGGTAACCTGCCTGCTCGTGAGGACTGGCGAGGTGACCACGACCGGGCGGCGCCCACGGACATGGCTGTCGTGGCTGCCCGCGTTGCTGCTCGTCGCCGCCGCAGTGGCCCCGCTGGTGCTCTACTGGCTGGGCAATGTGGACGACCAGCGCCTGGTCGACCTGGATGTGTACCGTACCGGCGGAGCGGCGGTCCTGGAGGGCCGGCCCGTCTACGGGTTCGTCACGCCCGCGCCGCAGCTGCTGCCCTTCACCTACCCGCCGGTGGCGGCGCTGCTCGCCACGCCGCTGGCGGCGGTGTCGTGGACGGCGGCGCAGTGGGCGTGGACGGCGTTGATCTTCCTGACGCTGGCGGTCACCGTCTGGCTCTCCTTCCGCGCCGTTCTCTCCTTCCGCGCCACGCCCAGCGGGGCGGGCACCGCGCCTGGAACGCCGGGAACGCCGGATGCCGTTCCCGGCACGCCCGGCGGAGAGCCGACGCGAACGGCGGGAACACCCCAGGGTGTACGCGCCCGGCTCGGCAGGCTCGGCAGGCTCGGCAGGCTGGGCGGGACGGGCGCGGGCCTGCTGTGGACGCCCCTGCTGTTCGCCGCCCTGATGATCGCGTGCACCTACCTGATGCCGATCAGGGACCAGGTCCGCTTCGGCCAGGTGGACATCCTGCTCGTCGCGCTCTGCCTGGCCGACTGCGTGGCCCGGCGCCCGGTGTGGCCGCGCGGCATGCTGATCGGCCTGGCCACCGCGGTCAAGCTCACCCCGGGTGTCTTCCTGATCTACCTTCTCATCGCCGGTTTCGGGCCCGGCGCGAGGCGCGAGCACCGCGGGACCTTCCTCGTGGCCGCGCTCACCGCCGCGCTGCTGACCCTGCTGCCGTTCCTGGTGATCCCGGCGGACGCCGCCGACTTCTGGTTCCGCGCGCTGCTCGACCCCGAGCGGCTCGGTGCCAACGCCGCGACCACCAACCAGTCGATGCGCGGCATGCTCATCCGGCTCTACCTGCCCGACGCGCTGACGAGCCTGCTCTGGGTGGCGCTGGTCGCCGTGGTCGCCTGGTACGGCTTCCGCCACGCCCGCAGGGCCCTGCTCGACGGGCACCTCGTGGCCGGGGTCGCCCTGGTCGGGCTGATGGCCGTACTGCTGTCGCCGGTCGCCTGGATCCATCACCTGGCCTGGGTGGTCGTGGTGCTCGGCGCGCTGGCCGGTGACGGGCGCGACCCGGTCAGGCTCCGGGTGGCCGCCGGGGTCTGGCTCTACTACGTGCTGCCGATCCCCTGGTGGGGCGTGACGATCAAGGCGGCGGAGATCCCGGTGCTCAGTCCCGTACTGGGCAAGATCGTGCAGAACGGCTTCGGGCTGGGCGCGCTGGCCCTGGTCTGGTTGCTGGGGGTATGGCTGCCCAGGCGGAGAGCGGCGTTCCGGGCACTCCCCTGACGGGACACGGCCGCTGACGCTGACGGGACACGGCCGCTGGCGCGAAGTGGCCCGGGAAGTGGCCGGGGAAGGGCGGCGACCCCGGCCGTGAAGCGGCCTTCGAGGGTGCCAGAGCGAGAGGGGGCTGGACACGAGGCGGCTTTCAAGGGAGTCCGAGCGAGTTTCAAGGGGGTCCAGCGAGTTTCAAGGGAAGCCGAGCGAGAGCGGTCCCGGCCGTGAGGGAGGCTCCGAGAGGATGGCCCGAGAGGATGGCCCGAGCGAGGGCGCCCCCGGGCGCGAGGCGGCCCCCGAGGGGATGATCGGCAAGGAAACGGCCTCTGACGTGGAACGACTTCGAGTGATCCGGTGGAGATCAGCCACATCGGTATGTAATCCTGCGCACATTTTCTGACAGTCGCCGGTTACCCTGAGGGCATGCCGAAACTCGCTTACCTGGGACCGGAGGGGACCTTCACCGAGGAAGCCCTGCGCATCCTGGCGCCTGAGGCCGAGCGCCTGCCGAGCCCGAACGTCACCGCCGCCCTGGAGGCCGCCCGGCGCGGGGAGGCCGACGGAGCCGTCGTCCCGATGGAGAACTCGCTCGAAGGCGCCATCACCACGACCCTTGACGAGCTCGCCCGGGGTGAGTCGCTGCTCATCACCGCCGAGCTGCTGCTTCCCGTCGAATTCTCGCTCCTGGCGCGTCCCGACACCGAGATCGGCCACATCAAGAGGGTCTTCACCCACCCGGCGGCGATCACCCAGTGCCGCAACTTCATCGCCCGCGAGCTGCCCGACGCCGTGGTGGTCGCCGCCCCGTCGACCGCCGCCGCGGCGCAGGAGGTCGCGCTTCCCGGCTCGCCGTACGACGCGGCCATCGCCGCGCGCATCGCCGGTGAGCACTACGGCCTGGTCGAGCTCGCGGCCAGGATCGGCGACCGCACCGACACCGTCACCCGGTTCGTCCAGGTGTCGCGTCCCGGCCCGCTGCCCGAGCCGACCGGCGCCGACCGCACCTCCCTGGTCGTCTTCCTCGCCGACGACCACCCGGGCGCGCTGCTGGAGATGCTGACCCAGTTCTCCGTTCGCGGCGTCAACCTGTCCCGCATCGAGTCGCGGCCCACCGGCGACGGCATCGGCCGCTATTTCTTCCACTTCGACTTCGAGGGCCACGTCGCCGACGCCCGCGTCGGAGAGGCGATCTCGGGTCTTCACCGGATCTCCGCCGAGGTGCGCTTCCTGGGCAGTTACCCGCGAGCCGACGGTCTCTTCCCGCAGATCAAGCGCGGTACGAACGACGGTGACTTCACCGAGGCCGCCGAGTGGCTCGGCAGGATCCGCACCGGCCAGGTCTGATCCTCACCCGGCCCGCGAGCCGGTGCGGGAGCCCGCGGGTGCCCGCCGAAGGTGTCCCGCCGGGCGGGAAACGGACGCCACGGGGGCGGCCCGGTTAATCCGGGCGCGGGCCCGAGCCGTACATCGGTAGCCTTGTGGCTGTGATTGACCTGCGTACCCTTCGTGAGGATCCCGACCGGCTACGGGCGTCGCAGCGTGCCCGCGGTGAGGACGACTCTGTCGTCGACACGCTGCTCGACCTCGACGAGCGACGGCGCGGTGCGCTGAGCCGCTTCGAGACGCTCCGCGCCGAGCAGAAAACCGTCGGCAAGTCGGTCTCCCGTGCCTCAGGGGAGGAGAAGGCGACCCTGCTGGAGCGGGCGAAAGACCTCTCCACGCAGGTCAAGTCCGCCGAGGCCGAGGCAGAGCGGCTCGGCGCCGAACTCGGCGAGGTCCTCTACACGGTGCCCAACCTCGTGGAGGAGGGGGCTCCCACCGGAGGCGAGGACGACTACGTCGTGCTGGAGGAGATCGGCGAGAAGCCGTCCTTCGGTTTCGAGCCCAAGGACCATCTGGAGCTGGGCGAGCTGCTCGGCGCGATCGACATGGAGCGCGGCGCGAAGGTCTCCGGCTCGCGCTTCTTCTTCCTGAGGGGTGTCGGCGCCCGGCTGCAGCTCGGGCTGCTCAACATGGCCATGCAGCAGGCGATCGAGGCGGGCTTCGTCCCGATGATCACGCCCGTGCTGGTCAAGCCGGAGTCGATGAAGGGCACCGGCTTCCTCGGCGCCCACGCCAGCGAGGTCTACCACCTGCCCGACGACGACCTGTTCCTGGTCGGCACGAGCGAGGTGCCGATGGCGGCCTACCACGGCGACGAGATCCTCGACGGCTCCGCGCTTCCGTACCGCTACGCGGGATGGTCCTCGTGCTTCCGCCGCGAGGCGGGCTCGTACGGCAAGGACACCCGGGGCATCATCCGGGTCCACCAGTTCGACAAGGTCGAGATGTTCTCCTACGCCCGTCCCGAGGACGCCCACGCCGAGCACCGGCGTCTGCTCGACTGGGAGAAGGAGATGCTGGCCAAGGTCGAGCTGCCCTACCGGGTGATCGACACCGCGGCCGGAGACCTGGGGTCCTCGGCCGCGCGGAAGTTCGACTGCGAGGCGTGGGTGCCCAGCCAGGGCCGCTACCGCGAGCTCACCTCGACCTCCAACTGCACCGACTTCCAGGCCCGCCGCCTCGGCGTCCGCTTCCGTGACTCCGGCGGCAAGCCCCAGCACGTGGCCACCCTGAACGGCACGCTGGCCACCACCCGCTGGATCGTCGCCATCCTGGAGAACCACCAGCAGGCCGACGGCTCCGTCGTGCTCCCCAAGGCCCTGCGCCCGTACGTCGGCCTCGACGTGCTCGAACCCGTCAAGTAGCCCGACCGGGGAAGCTCACGGAGAAGGCCCCGCCGCCCGGCGGGGCCTTCTCGCGTTCACACCGAACGTTCCACCTCCGCCACCTCCGCCACCTCCGCCGCGCCCACCCGGCCGACCAGCGCGGACGCTCCGATCCCGGCACCGCCGACGAGGTAGGCGAGGAACCCCGCCGTCGAGTAGGCGTCGATGACGCCCGACTCCCAGCCGGTGAAGAGCATCCAGATCGAGAACGGTGTACAGGAGGCGATGGTGACCAGCGCGAGCCAGGTCCGCGCGGGTACGCGTGCATTGATCGCCGCCGCCACCGCGAAGACCGCCGCGACGAGGGCGCAGGCGCCGCCGAGCAGGGACACGAGAGCGCCGAAGTCGATGATGCCGTAGGAAGGTCTGCCGGACGGCAGGGCGAGCACGAACCCGACCGAGGCGAAGACGTACGCCGGTACGGTCAGGCTGATGAACCGCCATCCGTGACGGCCCGCCATGGTCACGCCGACCATGAAGGCGAGCAGGCCGGAGAAGAGGCCGATGCGGTGCTCCGTCGTCAGATCGACGTCCGGCGCGTTGAGCGGGACCGCCGCGTCCGCGGAGAAACCTCCTTCCGACAGACCCAGCCGCCGCCAGTTTCCCCGCGCGTCCCGTACGGCGATGCCGTCGTCGCCGTTGGCCGCCACCACCACGTGGCCGTCCGGTACGCGCTGTACCGCGATGGCCGCGGAGCCCTGCCACGCCGTCACCGAGTAATCCTCCGTGTGCCGCCGGAGCGCGTCCTGGCGTCCCTCGGAGACCGCCCACACCGTGTTCCAACTGGTCCCGCCGTCACGGGACTCGTCCACGGCCAGCCGGGGCGGGAGGACGCGGTAGCAGTGCGAGGGCTCGTCGGGCAGGCAGGCCCGGGTCGCCGGCGCGGGTGTGGTTTCCGGGGAGCCCGAGTTCGGGGAGGGCGAGGGGTTTCGGGTACCCCTGTCCTGTACGGGAGAGCCGATCCATGTGCGGCCGCCGTCGCTGGAGAGTATCTCGGCCCCCTGGTCCAGGACCACGGTGATGGTCCCGCCGCTCACGAAGACCTGTTTCGCCGCGGGCGGCGGCTGGACGGCCGAGGTGGCGGTCACCCCGACGAGGGCGATCGGGACGATGATCAGCGCGCGGACCCGCCGTACCGGGTGACCGGTACGGCACCGGCGCCAGATCAGCCATGCGGCCCCCAGCGCGGGCAGGGCCACCAGGTCGGTCGGGTCGGCCAGAACTCGTGAGGGGCCCGCGGCCAGGGTCCACGCCCGGGAGGCGAGTTCCGCGCCCGCCTCCGTGGTCTTGACCAGGGTGAAGCCGACACCGACGGTGACGATGGCCGCGAGGGCGGCGAACCGGGTGGGGCCAGGGGAGAGGGAGCCGGTTCGGAGGAAGGGGAGAGAAAGGGCGAGGGCGAGCAGGGGCGGGGCGACCAGCAGCCCCGCGACGTCGCTCAGCTTGCCGGTGACGGGCCCGGGCCACAGGGTTTTGAGGAGATGGTCGTTGATCAGTAGCACGAAGGTGGCGACCACGGTCGCCGGGTGCCCGAACCAGGCGAGGAAGGGCTCTCGTGAACGTTCCATGGCCGGATGGATCCGCCGCGACGCGGTCCGGTTCGGGCTCGGCGGCATTCGTGACCGAGACGTGTTCCCGGCACCATCTGTGACCGAGGTGCGTTCCCGGCAGCATCTGTGATCGAGGTGCGTTCCCGGCGCCCGGACGGCTCGTACGCCCCGTCGCCGGGCGGGTCCCGCTCGTCGATGGCGTCCCGCACGCCCACAGCCCCGCGAGAGGGCCGGGAAGCGGCCATCGGAGGAAAACCCCGCCACCGCCGTGGCCGAAGCCCGCACGATCGCTCTCAGGACGGAGCATCCCGGTCGTCTCGTGGAGAACCCGGGCGTCCCGGGTGCTTCGGAAATGTAGAAGGCGGGGTTCGCTAGAAGCGAACCCCGCCTTCCGGTTCAACCAAGAGGTCTATGCGTCAGACGGCGCGGACCTGCGAGGCCTGCGGGCCCTTCTGGCCCTGGGTGATCTCGAACTCGACCCGCTGGCCGTCTTCGAGGCTACGGTAGCCGTTGCCCTGGATCTCGGAGAAGTGCACGAACACATCCGGTGCACCGCCGTCCGGTGCGATGAAGCCGAAGCCCTTTTCAGCGTTGAACCACTTGACGGTTCCCTGAGCCATTAAAGCTCTCCCTCAGGATTTGAAACTTTGGGATTCACACCTCATGAACCCCATGTGTCGTACAGCGGGCCCCGGGGTGGCTCAGTCAAACTGGTTTTCACAACGGGATTCAGCTAATACAACGCCATCACATCTAACACTATCCGGCGCAGGCGTGTTCCCGCCATGAGGAAGATTCCTCGGACCGGATCCGGGTGCCGACACGTCGGCCATCACAGTGCACACTGGGACGTGTTATGCAAAGCCCCAGGCTGGTCGCCACCGACCTCGACGGCACCGCTCTGCGCTCGGACAGCACCGTCTCCCCCCGTACGGCCGCCGCTTTTGCGCTTGTGGAGAACGCCGGGGCCACGCTGGTCTTCGTGACCGGCAGGCCACCTCGCTGGATGCACATGGTCGCGGGAGCCGTACGCCATCGTGGGCTGGCCATATGCGCCAACGGAGCCCTCGTCTACGACCTGCACAGTGAGCGGATCGTCAAATCCCACCTCATCCACCCGGACGTGCTTGAAGAGGTGGTGAGGCGCCTCCGCGAAAAGGTTCCTGACCTCGCCTTCTCTGTGGAATACGAGGGTGGATTCGCCCACGAATCGGACTTCCGTCTCGGAGGATGGGACAGCAAGGCGGTCGGCGGACTCCGTGTCGGAACGGACACACTCACCTCGCGGCCCTGCGCCAAACTTCTGGCACTGCATCCCAGAATGGACCCCGACATCCTCCACGCGGCGGTTTACGGGCTGGTCGGCGACCTTGTCACCCCCACCCATTCCACCGGCCGGGCACTGATCGAGATGAGCGCGCACGGTGTGACGAAGGCCTCGGCTCTCGCCCACCTCGCCATGACGCTCGGCATCGTGGCCGAGGAGGTGATCGCCTTCGGTGACATGCCCAACGATCTTCCGATGCTCCGGTGGGCCGGCACCTCGTACGCCGTCGCCAATGCCCACCCGGAGGTGCTGGCCGCGGTCGATCACGTGACCGCGGCCAACGACGACGACGGGGTCGCCGGAGTCCTTGAGGAGCTATACAAACCGTGACGGGCCTCGCAGGCCCCGCGGAAGCCTCGTGAACGGGCTCGCGGGCGCCTACAGGTCCTACAGGTAGGGCCCCGCGTTACCCGCGGGGCCGCCCTCCTGCTGCTGGAGGGACATGCCGCCGGGCAGGGCCCTGCGCATGTTCTCCAGCTGGGCGCGAGCCGCCATCTGCTGGGCGAACAACGTGGTCTGTATGCCGTGGAACAGCCCCTCAAGCCAGCCGACCAGCTGCGCGTGGGCGATCCGGAGCTCCGCCTCGCTGGGCGGGGTGCCGTTGACGTCCTCGGTGAACGGCAGCGAGAGCCGTTCCAGCTCGTCGACCAGTTCCGGCGCCAGACCGTCTTCGAGCTCCTTGATGGAACTCTGGTGAATCTCCTTGAGCCGCTTGCGGCTGGCCTCGTCCAGCGGAGCCGCACGGACCTCCTCGAGGAGCTGACGGATCATGCTGCCGATGCGCATCACCTTGGCGGGCTGCTCGACAAGGTCGGCGATGGACCGACCCTCGCCCTCCTCCTCGCCCTGGGAGCCCTGGGGACCCACGACCACGATGTGCGGAGTGCTCTCCTCAGCGTTCATAGCCTCAACTTACTAGCAGGATTTTCCCGACGTGTTCTCCAGACTCCAGGATGCGGTGGGCCTCGGCCGCGTCGCTCATCGGCACCCGGGCGTGCACCACGGGCCGGATCGCCCCGGCGTCGAGCAGGGGCCAGACGTTGTCCACGACCCCGCGCACGATGACCCCCTTCTCGTCGACGGGCCGGGAGCGCAGCGTGGTGCCGTACACCGAGGCCCGCTTCGCGAGCAGGGCTCCCAGGTTCAGCTCGCCCTTCGCGCCGCCCTGCAGGCCGATCACGACCAGCCGCCCGCCCGTCCTGAGAACCTTGATGTTCCCCGGAAGGTACTTGCCGCCCATGATGTCGAGGACCACGTCGGCCTTGACCTTCTCCGAGAAGTCCTCCCGCCGGTAGTCGATGCCCTCGTCGGCACCCAGCTCCAGGCAGCGGTCGATCTTCTCGGGGGACCCGGCGGTGACGACCACGCGCGAGCCGAACGCCTTCGCCAGCTGGATGGCCATCGTGCCGATACCGCTGGCACCGCCGTGCACGAGGAGGGTCTCACCCTTCCGCAGGCGCGCGGTCATGAAGACGTTGGACCAGACCGTGCAGGCCACCTCGGGCAGCCCGGCCGCCTCGACCAGGTCGACGCCCTCCGGCACCCGCATGACCTGCTGCCAGGGCACGGCGACCTTCTCCGCGTACCCGCCTCCGGTGAGCAGGGCGCACACCCGGTCGCCCGCCGCGAACCCCTCGACGTCCTGGCCCACCGCCTCGACCACGCCGGAGCACTCCATGCCCGGGTACGGCGAGGCGCCGGGGGGCGGGTCGTAGAAGCCCTGACGCTGGAGCGCGTCGGCTCGGTTGACCGCGGAGGCGGCCACGTCGATGATGACTTCGCCGCGTTCGGGCAGCGGGTCGGGAACCTCTCGCCACGTCAGGACTTCCGGTCCGCCTGGTTTATCGATCACGATGGCGCGCATGGAGCAAAGGTATCCGCCGAGCCCCAACTTGGTGGTTGCTCGCGTTGACAGGAACACAGGGCGTTAACCTGCTATGTGTTTGCTGCCCTTTTATGCCCATCCCGAGGGGGAACACGGTGGCAAGACACGATCGTGAGGAATCTCTCGAGGAACAGCTCGCGTGGCTTGACGCCATCAAGGAGCAGGAGGAGGAGGCGCCCGCCCTGGCGGTGAAGGCCACCGCGGTGGACGACACCGTCGTCTCGCCGTACCCGAAGGACCCCTGGAGCCTGGTCCCGACCGAGCCCGACACGACGTCCTCGCCGCTGTTCCGCGCGGCCGTCGACTCGGCCCACCCGGACACCGACCCACCGGCGGAGGACGCCGACGCGGCCGAGTGGATGGAGGCCTCCGACACGGTGAGTTCCTTCACCGTGCCCGCACCGGCCTCCGGCAAGCAGGACAACGACGGCTTTCTCGCGCCGCTCAAGCCCCTGCCGCGCCAGGAGCCGGTCGACACCGGCGACTACGGTCTCGCCGACTTCACCGAGCCGCACATCCGCACCCCGTTCGCGGCGCCCGCCCAGGAACCGTCCCGCGGCCTGTTCGAGCAACCTCAGCGTCCGGCGGAGGCCGAACCTTTCACGCCCCCCGCCCCTGCCTCGGACGAGTCCTCCGATCTGGAGCCGCTCAAGCCGTCGTCCTCGGACACCGAGCGGTTCACCTTCGGCAGTACGGAGTTCGGCGGCACCGACTCCGACCGCTTCTCCTTCGGAAGCGGCGGCACGCGATCCACCTCGGGCGGCAAGGACTTCTCCTCGACCAGCGGAGATTTCTCCACCGGAACCACCACCGGAACCACCGGAACCGCCGGGACCGCCGAGGCCGACCGGTCCCCGTCCGGCACGACCGGCTCCGGCACGTCCGGTTCCTCTTCCTCCGACGACGGCGACCGGTTCTCGTCAGGTGCCGCGGAGGCCGACCGCTTCCCCGCCGCCGACACGGAGCACGACCGCGACCGTACGATCTTCGAACCCTTCGAATCCTTCGAAACCACGATGACGTCGGTGACGAAGGAGTCGCCCAAGCAGGCGACCGAGCGCTTCGAACCCGCCTCGGACCGTTTTGAACCTGCCTCGGATCGCTTCGAGCCTGTTCCGGCCCCCGTCCCCCCGTCCGGCCCCGAGCCCGAGCCGGAGTCGTTCCGGGCCCCCGAGTCCTTCGGCGTCGACAGGCCCGAACCGGCCGTGTCGCCGGAGCGTCCCTTCACCTCGGGTGCGTTCGGTGCGGAGTCCACGTCGAGTTCCTTCGGTACGGAGCGCTCCAGCTCACCTCCGCCGCCTGCTCCTTCCGGTTCTTCTGGCTCTTCTGGTTCTTCCGGTTTCGCCGCCTTCTCCGGTCCCACGGCCTTCGCGCCGGGCCGGGACGCGTCCCCCGCCCCCGAACGGGAGACCGTCGCACCTCAGGAGCGCGTGGAACGCTCATCCCAGGAACGCGCGGAGCGGGAGAGTCCCTTCGCCCCCGGGCGGGACGCGGCCGAACCGATGCGGGAGCCGTACCAGGCACGCCGCCGCCAGACGGCTCCGGCACCCGCCTTCGGCGCACCGGCCAGGCACCAGCCTCCGGGCGCGGCTCCCCGGCAGTCCGCCGACAGCCTGGATCCGGAGTCGCTGCTGAGGGGGCGCCGCAACGCGCCCGCCGGAGGCTGGCGGAAGCTGGTATACAAGGCGTCGGCAGGGCTGATCAAGCCGGGCGAGTCCCCGGAGGTCCGCCGCCGCAGGGAGCTGGTCGGCCGCGCACGCACCCCGGTGGCCACCGGCCACCACCGCGTCGCCGTGCTCAGCCTCAAGGGCGGCGTCGGCAAGACCACGACCACGGTCGGCCTCGGCGCCACCCTGGCCCAGGTACGCGGTGACCGGGTCATCGCGGTCGACGCCAACCCCGACCGAGGCACCCTGTCGGACAAGGTCGAGCTCGAAACCTCCGCGACCGTCCGCGACCTGCTCAACGAACGCCAGCAGATCAAGAGGTACGTCGACATCCGGGCCTTCACCTCCCAGGCCCCGTCGCGTCTGGAGATCCTCGCCTCCGACCGGGACCCGTCGGTGTCCGAGGCCTTCAGCGCGGCCGACTACCAGTCGGTCTCCCAGGTCCTGGAGAACTTCTACTCGATCTGCATCACCGACTGCGGCACCGGCCTGCTCCACTCGGCCATGTCCGGCGTGCTCGGCCTGGCCGACCAGCTCGTCCTGGTCAGCTCCCCCTCCGTGGACGGCGCCCGCGCCGCCTCGGCGACCCTCGACTGGCTGGAGGCCCACCACTACGAGGAGCTCGTCCGCTCCGCGACCGTGGTGCTCTGCAGCGTCCGCCCGCGTTCGAAGTCGACCGTCGACCTCGACCGCCTGGAAGCCCACTTCGCGGCCCGCTGCCGCGCCGTCATCCGCGTCCCCTACGACCCGCACCTCGAGGAGGGCGCGGAGATCGACCTGGAAAGGCTTCAGCCCGGCACCCGCGAGTCCTACCTCCGCCTGGCCGCCTCGGTCGGCGACGGTTTCGCCGGTCCCCAGCCCTGATCCACCCCGGCGGGCGCCACGTCTCCAGATTGGAACGGTGGCGCCTGCCGGGTCCAGGCACGCCCGGTCCAATGAGAGACTAGGGTGCAATCTGACGCGTTCTCCGGACGTGTCACCAGGAGAGCTCGCCTAGTGGACGATGGCGGCGGTCTTGAAAACCGCTAGGCCGGGTGACCGGTCTCGTGGGTTCGAATCCCACGCTCTCCGCTGAGCATCAGAAACGGCGTCTGACCAGGGACTTCCCTCGGCCCAGGCGCCGTTGATCGTTTCCGGGGTGTGCAGCCGTATGCCGCTCTGAGCGGTCACATGTCGCTGGTCGTGGGATATCCGTGGGATGGAACCGGTCACGTTTGCCCAGCAGGGCAGTCCAGAACCGTTCAAAGTGGACCGCGCATGCCCTCTGATCCGAGTTTCCTCACGTCAGATGAGCTCCGTATGAGCACCTCTAGTCCGCCGCTCCTCAGGAACCGGGCCGGCGGTTCCGAGAAGCTGACGCTGGAAGAGCGTTTCCGTAAGGGGAGGGGATCGACGGCGATTCACTCCGACTGATGAGGAGCGAGAGCATTCGGAGCAGCCCGACCGCCAATGTCGGCATCCCGACGATCCAGCAACGTAAGAACGCCCAGATGTCCGCGTTGACGTGCTCGCCATTGCCCTGTGCCTCGGGCGCGAGATTCGAGGCGATCACCGGAAGCAGAAGCAGTGCGATACCTGCGAGGACGAGCGCCGTGCTGGATGCGATCGACTGCCCCCGCCGATAGGGGCGAGCCGCCAGCAGGGTCAGGGTGACGGCACATACGACGGCAGGCAGGGCCACCTTGCCCGCCCAGTGCAGCAACATCGTCGTCCCGTACCACCGCTCATCCGAAAGCGGCTCCGCGAAGTAGAGCACAGGAGTCGGTGCGCCGAGAAGATCCCGGAGTGTGCCCAGCAGGCCGCCGCCGATGAAGGCGCTGATGAACACAGCCCATCGCCACCTGGTCCGGGAACCCTTCGCCGAAACAATGGCAACGGCGACGGCGGCGAGTATGCCAAGTACCACGCCCTTGCTGGCCCCGTTGGCAAACGGTATCCATTTGTTCCACGGGTAGTTTCCGACCGTGATGGCCGTCCACGCGCCGATGGCGCCCCAGGCCAGGACCCCGACGGCGATCGCGACGGATAACAGATCCCTGACACGCTCACGTTCGGTCACGGCCTGGCCTCCACCTGCTTCATATGTACGGATCACTCTGTCGGTGACTTCGGGATGCTGCAATGCGTACTGTGGCAGCCCCTTATGATCGTCGGCCGTTGTGGGATATGTGCGGGATGATCTTCGGTGGTCGAGGTCCGGGGAGAGACTTTCACCCTGGTGAGAGGCATTGCCACCGCCTGGAACGCAGCCCTCTTGAAATAGGCCGGGTGACCGGTCTCGTGGGTTCGAATCCCACGCTCTCCGCCACCTGTGGCAACCTTCGGCTCCCGCCTCGATAGTGATCATCGAAGCGGGCCGGACGGGAGCACGGTGCCATGATCTCGCTTTCCGGGATCTTTTCCGCTCCGGAGGAGCATGATCACCTTCTCCGCCGCGTCGTCGAGGACGGCCTGACGGGCATGCCCGTACAGATTTGTGATCATCGTTCCGACGCTTCACTCAGATTCGCGAGCTTTAGAAGGTGGAGGGGCTTAGTGGAGGGGCTTAGCGGTGCCCCCGTCCCCTCCAGACGGGGGGCAACCGCCGCGACCGGTGTTCGACGGCGCCTTACCCAGGGCGTCGTCCGGTCGCGCTTAGTCCGCGAGTGGTGCTGGGGGCAGCGTCACTCGCGGGAGCTGAGTACGGCGGCCCGGAAGACGTACTCTCCATGCCGCCGCGCTGTTCATGGCCGGTTGTGTGGCTCGGTGTAGTGCTCCCCGAGTTGTTCGGCGATGTGGCGTGCGATCTGTGGCAGGTCGTCGGCCGGGGCGTGGTCGGCGGGTTGTTCCAGGTGGACGGTGCCCCAGCAGAAGAACATGCCTTCGCGGTCGGCCCAGACGGTCAGCGTGTCGGCGCTGATCACGAGGCGGGGCATGCCTCCGCCGTAAGCGATGGCGGGATAGATCCGGTGAGTGTGCAACTCGGCCCGCAGGTGCTGGAGGGCGGCGATGGCACCGGGCCGCCAGGTGGCCGCGTTCAACCGGTCGCCTGCCGGTGTGCCGTAGGGCGGGATCACGACTGCTTCCTTCCGTTGCTCGGCGAACCATGCCGCCTCGGCGTCAGATCGGGGCAACATGATCAACCACGATCACGTCGGCCAGCAGCGGCAGGCCGCTACGCAGTACGTCGGTGGCATCCCTGCCGCGCAGGATCGCGTAGTGCCTGGCGAGTTGCTGGGCGGCTACTGGCAGCGTCAGCTCGGAGCTGAGCAGAGGGCTGCCGGATTCGCTGAGCTCAGGACTGGTCCACCAGAACTTCTCCCCGTCGGTGTAGGCCAGCAGCCCGTAGTGGACGGACAGTATGGCGTTGCCGGAGCGGTGCCTGTCAAACTGGGTGACACAGGTCAGGCTGCAGCGTTCTGTGCTGATTGCTCCGTTTCGATCTTGGCTTCTGGCTGGTTGATCCAGGCACGTTCGGGTAGTCGGGGCGGGGTGGGCATGCGTCGGAACCGCTCGGGGTTGGCGGCGTAGGCGGCGGCCAGGACCCGGGCGCGCTCGGTCTGGACCTGGCCGACGGTGTCGTGGTGGACCGAGGCCGGCGTGTGCAGAGCGATCCCCGAATGCCGGTGCTCGTTGTTGTAATAGGTGAAGAACCGCCGGCAGAACTGGCGGGCGTCCTGGATGGACCCGAAGCGTCCGGGAAACGCCGGGCAGTACTTCAACGTCCGGAAGTTCGCCTCCGAATAGGGATTATCGTTCGATACCTTCGGCCGGGAATGTGACTGGTCGATCTTCAAGTCGGTGAGGAGCTGGCCGACGGTTTTCGATGTCATCGGGGTACCCCGGTCGGAATGGATCGTCTTCGGCGTCGATCCGCCGTTCCGCTCGATGGCATTCTTGATGAACCGTTTTGCGAGGTGGGCGTTCTCGGCGGGCCAGGTCTCCCAGTGCACGACGTACCGCGAGTAGATATCGATCATCACGTACAGGTTGTAGACGACCCCCTTTTCGGGTCCTTTCAATTTTGTTATGTCCCACGACCAGACCTGGCCGGGGCCATCGGCGACGAGTTCGGGTTTGACCTTGGCGGGGTGGGTGGCCTGGGCGCGCCGGTCGCCGGTCATGCCCTCGGCACGCAGCAGCCGGTACATGGTGGAGATGCTGCACAGGTAGGTGCCCTCGTCCAGCAGGACCGCCCACACCTGGGCAGGTGCCTTGTCGATGAACCGCCGCGAGTTCAGCGTCTCGATCACCTCGTGCGCCTCTTCTCGCGACAGTTTCGCCGGATGGGCCGGACGCGGCCGCGCCACGGGAGGTCCCGGCCGGGGGTTACGTGATCGGTGCACGGTCGACCGGGATTTCCCGGTAATATCGCAGGCGTATTTCGTGGAAGTCAAGGGCTCGAGTTCGGTGAACGCCCCGTCGATCACTTCCGTGGTTTCGTGTCGGAATCCGCGCTCTCGGAGAGCATTTCCAAGAGCGCGTGTGCTTTTCCCATGATCTCCAGCGCGGCTTCCGTCGTCGCCAGTTTTTTGGTGAGTCTCTCGTTCTGCGCGCGCAGCTTCTCGTTCTCGACCTCGGCGGCCGACTTCGACGGTTTGCGGACCTTCGGGGTCAGTGCCTCCAATGCGCCGTTCTTGCGAGCTTTGCGCCATTCGGTGATGTGCGAGGTCAGTAGCTTTTCCCGGCGCAGAAGCGCGCCCGAGGCGCCGGGCTCGCCGTCGGCCAGCAGCCGGTCGTACTCCTCCAAGATCCGCAGCTTGTAGTCCGCGGTGAACGTCCGGCGCTTGGGCCGGCCGCCGCCCGAGGGCTTCTTGGAGCTGCTCACCTGGACATCATCTCCCGGCTCGGGCTCCAGGTCGGTCAAGCTCAACGTCACGTCAGAAACATCCAGTTCTCGCCCTACTCATGCCATGCAAGGTTAGTTTGTCCTTTTGTGTCACACCAGTCTGACAGGGAGGGGAGCGAAGCTTGTGAACGTCTGCCGTGATGCCGTGCACCTCGGTCAGCACCGCGGCCAGTTCCTCGGCCCGTGTGATGGGTGAGTATTCACTGGGCTGAGTGCTGACCTGGCTCCCGGTCGATAGGCGGGACGAGTGGTCGACGGAGGTCGACGGCGCGGCGGCGTGCGTCTGGGAAGTGGAACTACCGCCGCGCCTGCTGGTGGGGACGTTGCCTTGCGGGGCCGCGCTCATGCTGCGGCCTCGTGTCGGTACGGGTCGTGCCGTCGCGGTGGGAAGGTGTCCGGTGAACGTCCCCAGCCGGGGGCGACGGCCGATCCTCGCGAGAGGGTCTGGTACGGCTGATGCCGGTCACCCGTGTTGGGGATGTTCGGTGACAGGGTGAGCGTTCGCCGAGGGGCCGGCTCTTCGCGATGGGGGTGCATTGCCTTGTGATCCACGATGCCGCGATGAGAGTGGGGGGCGGTGCCGACCTTGTAGGGGATGAGCTCTTGCGTGCGGGCTGTGGCGCGGGCTCGTCGCAGGGCGAGAGAATCACGGGCGAGCACCAAGCGGGCCGTACGGTCCTCCTGCGACTCGACAGGCCGGTACGGGCGGGCCGCGTTAGGCGCCGCCGGGCGCCGTACGCGCGATGGTGACGGATCGGGTTCGACCTGGCGGGGCGCGGGCACGAGCGGAGTCGGCTGCGCTGGGACCTCCCGGGTGTGCTCGAAAGGCGGCAGGGGCCGACCCAGACCGAGCCGACGGCGCGCGTCCAGGCGCTCGGCCATCAGCTCGCCGGACGGTTGCGCGTACTCGTGATCGGCGGGTTGGCCAGGGCAGCCGTGTGCGTAGGGCGCGTGCCCGCAGACAGCACAGCCCATCGGCATCGGCAAGGCTCCGGCGAAGCAGCCGCAGCCGTTCACCGTGGTCCGGTCGAGGACCGGGACACTAGGGTTGCTCACGGGTCAGGACTCACTTCCTGGTCAAGGGTCCGTCCGGACGTGGCAAGCGCCGGGCGGATCCGCTATTCGTTCGGCGGGACTTTTAAGTCTCCGGAGATGGCGTCAACGAATAAAGAGCCAGAAGAGTTAGCGCCAGGAAGGCGCTCTCAACTGGTCTTGAGCCCCGGAATTCGTTTGTGTAGTTAGCTGACGCTGCTTCAATGTGATGCGTACGCTGTGGAAGTCAGGCGCTTCGTCACTTCCTCGGACGGATTCAGTTATGGAGCAAATCGGACCCAGTCGGCGGCAACGTGCGTATCGCTCTCAGCAGCTTCGGATTCGTGGCCTAATGTGGGAGCAGATCGCCGCTGTCTGGGAAACCGATCACCCGGAGGTCGGTCCCCGCGTAGCTTTCCGCTGGGCGCACAACCTCAGCCACCAGGAGGTGGCTGATCGCTGGAACGCTCTCGACGCCGGTGACGCGACCATGGTCAAAGCGCGCATTTACCAGTACGAGCACTGGCCTGCGAAAGGGAGACGTCCCAGCGTGGCCGCGTTGCACGTTCTTGCCCGCGTCTACCAGACGCAAGGGCGGCGGCTGCTCACCGACGCCGAATACGTCCTGTACGGCACCGACGACCAGGCTGAGATCGACCGCATCGATTACCGGCAGGCCGACCCGAACTTCAGTGGGAATGTTCCGGCCGGCGGATCGCCTGCGTTTCCCGGGACTGTCGAAGTGGCGTCACCGGCTCTCTCCCGGCTTCGCGACAGGCGCCCTTTTTCCGATAGTGAGCAATTAGCCCTTTATGCAAGGGAATCCGATCTCATCCTCAGTGAGGCGGAGACCACCAATGTAGGCACCTCGACGATCGAACGCCTCAACGCGGACCTCCAACGCGTAGCGGCCAGTTACCTGAAGACGCCGACGGCTCCGCTGCTGGCGGACGCGCGACGCATCCGCGACGAGGCTCTGCGCCTGCTGGAAGGCCACCAACCGCTGCGCCACCGTCGAGACCTGTACCTGACCGTTGGCTGGGCGATGACATTCCTGGCCTGGGTCAGCACCGACCTGGGGAGGCCCGAGGCGGCAGACAGGCACGCACGAGCCGCGTGGCATTTCGCCGAGGAGTGCGGGCACAACGGTCTGCTCGCCTGGGTGTGCAAGACCCGGCAGGTTGCCGCGTACTGGGACGACCGTAAGCAGGACGCCCTACTCACGCGGAGCACGGGCTTCGCTACGCCGTGCGGACCAGAGGGGAGACCGAGGTAATGCTGGCCAGCACCCTCGCCCTGGACTACGCCCGGTTCGGACGCCCCGCCGACGCGCACGCCATGCTGTACCACGCTCAGGAGGTTCAGTCGGGGGAGACGAGTTCTCCCGGGGGGCCGCTCAGCTGCGCACCGGAACGGGCGCTGAGCTATTGGGCGGACGCTTACCTGGTGTTGTCGGACCCGGGCCGGGCGATGGAAATGGCCGACCGCAGCGTGGAGATCTCCCAGGGCAAGTCCGAGCGGACCCGGAACCTTGGGACCGAGCGGATGACCATGCTCCATGTGGTCCGGGCCCATATTGACACCGGAGCTCTGGACGGAGCAGCCGAGGCGCTCGCCCCGGTCTTGGAGACGCCCCTGGAGGCACGCGCGACGCCCCTGCTGCTTCAACTCGGACAGATTGCCAGCCGGATCCCAGCCGCGTTCCAAGGTGGCGGGGAGGGCAGAGCGATCAGGGAAACCATCAGCGCGTTCAGTGACGAGAGCAGGCCGCACACAGAAAGGTGACCTCCTTGGCTGGGGACAATACCGAGACTCGCGATCACTGGTGGTGGCGACCGGGCTGGCGACCGGGCCGCAGCTTCTACACCTGGCACTTCCTTGTGGATGATCAGCCCGAACTGCACGAGTTCGTGACACGGATACGTTCTGACCTCGACAAAGTGGCGGTTCTGGACCTCATTCCACCCCGGTGGCTGCATATGACCACCCAGGGTGTCGGCTTTGCCGACGAGGTCAGTGAGGAGGACCTGGAAGCGATTGGTGCCGCGGCGACCGAGCGAGTGGCCGGTCTCGGCCCGATCGAGGCGCGACTGGGCCCGGTACTGGCCGACGCTGAAGGCGTACATCTGCCGGTGCAGCCGGTCGAGGCCGTGGCCGTGGTGCGCCAAGCCGTACGTGAAGCCATCGGCGAAGTCTGGGGTAAGGGCCGAGTGCCGGAGGCCGCTGAGGGGTTTCACCCTCACGTCAGTCTCGCCTACGCCAACACCAGCGGCGCTTCGCTCGCTCCCATCCGAGAGCTACTCGACCGGCACGCCGATGTCGTACCGCTCACTCTCAGGCGCGTCGCCCTGATTGACCTGAACCGGGATGAGGGGTATCGCTGGAGGGCCGTTCTGACTTCTTCATTGGGTCATCCCAGATTTTGATCGTTGAAGTCCCGGTGCAGTCCTGCGCGCAGTGGTCATTTGGGAAGTGGCACTGTGTATGTACGATCTGCTTCACCGAGCAGCCTCTTCGGTAACCATGGTCCATCTGTGCTGAGCTCGTATCCTCTGTTCGTTAGTCGACGAGGAAGAGCCCGTACCGCCATCTCGCGTGATCGACACCACCACTCATCCCGCCGCAGTCATCTGGAAGGCCAACAAGCTCTCTGCCTAGCGTGGAAAGCGTTGTAGCCACCGGCCCGCGCCGGCTCGACGACCCCTGGGACGTCGACCTTCCAACGCTGGCCTGGATCGTGGGAAGGCTGGACTCACCCATGGACCGTCGAACGATGCTCCTCCTCGCCGCCGGAATGACCGCCGAAGCCGCGGCCACCATCAGCGACCCCTTGTAGGGGCGATGAGGACGAGCGGATCCGATCCGGAACCCGTACCGGATCTACCTGTTGCGACCCCTCGTAGGGACGATGAGGACTCAGCGGGATCATGCCGCAGTGGGTCAAGGATGCCCTGTTGCGACCCCTCGTAGGGGCGATGAAAATACGCCGTCGCGCGCTTCATCTCCTCCGACTACGTCGAGTTGCGACCCCTTGTAGGGGCGATGAGGACGGCGTGCGTGGAGTTCGCCGTGACGCTGCGATGCGCGGTTGCGACCCCTTGTAGGGGCGATGAGGACGCGTCATCACCACCAACGCCACAACCGACCTGTTCTTGTTGCGACCCCTTGTAGGGCGATGAGGACCCCCCGGGCTCGCCAGCTGGGCGCGTGGGCTGATCGCGTTGCGACCCCTTGTAGGGGCGATGAGGACCTTCAGGCGTGGACCACATGGCGTCACCCGTCCAGGTTGCGACCCCTTGTAGGGGCGATGAGGACCCCAGAGTAAAGCCGCAGTTCAAAGGCCCTCTTCTGGAGGCGATCCGGCCGCTTTTTGCAGTGAACCTCCGGTAGTGCAGAAAACCCGGGAGGTCTGCTGCAAATCTGTGTGATCACCATGATGCCATCAGTCCCGGTCAGTGTCACCGGACTCGAACCCGGTGGTGGAGTGGTTCGACCCTGACGATCGCCTGAGGGTGGCTGATCTTCGCGCGTGGTCGGGGGCGATCGACGGTCCGAGACTTCGTTCCTCAGTCCCGGCCCACCGCGCGGCGGAGGTGAGGGCTGTGCCCGGCGTGCCCATTGCGTGCCCGTCAGGAGGGTCACGAAGGGGGACTCACGGGGACTCACTGATAGAGCGAAACCGTCTCTTACCTAGGTCGCAGCAGACCACGGGGACGCGCGCCGCAATCTTCCAAACGGGTGATCCCGAATTGACCCTGACCTACTTCGACTGGCGGACCAACAACGATGGGATGATCCGGGTGACCGGACGTGCGGCTCGTTGGCCGATCACAGCAAGATGGTCTCATGCGTTTTCCCTCACCTTCCGATCCTGAGCTCATGGAAGCTATCCAGCGCTACGTCACGCCGGGGAAGGGGAGCCCGCGGTACATGGAGCTCCTTCATGGCAGTGTCTTAGAACTGGTAGAACCACAGCGCACGCTGTCTGTTCGTTCGCTTGCTGTGGACGCACGGCAGGTCACGGATAAAGAGCTCAGCACACTGCTCGACAGCGAATGGCGTTCCCGTCTCACAGCCGCATGGCTGATCGGTCTTGACCGTCGCACGCAATTTTGCCAACGTCTCGGCGAGCTGCTATTGGAAAGTAATTTTGTCTTCGCCGGACAAGGCTACTGTTTTGCCCTCGCCCGCTTCGGAGACATCAGTGATGCCGGCCTTCTCGTGGCTTACCTGGACCGATATCTTCCTAGGCTGGACTGCTACTACGACCAGCACTGGGCACTCGGCGCTCTCCTCCACCTTGACGAGTACATGGGGACCAACCATGCTGGCAGATTTCTCATCCCTAATGGTCTGTGGCAGCAGTCAGCGATGAGGCATGTGGATCTCGCCGAACAGAAGTCGTATGTCGACCGTCTGTGTGCTTTCGCTGATGACTGCATGGCTGGTGGAACCGGCCACGCGCCGTGAAGTTCTTGATGACTCTGGGAATACTGCAACGAGTACTGCAACAGCCCCTCACAACCGCTTA
Source organism: Streptosporangium sp. NBC_01469 (assembly GCF_036227305.1). Classification (NCBI taxonomy): domain Bacteria; kingdom Bacillati; phylum Actinomycetota; class Actinomycetes; order Streptosporangiales; family Streptosporangiaceae; genus Streptosporangium; species Streptosporangium sp. NBC_01469. The sequence continues at coordinate 1,864,924 of NZ_CP109465.1, forward strand.
CGTCCACATCCGCCCAGCACTGGTCGAAGTCAAGTTGCAGGCCCCCGAACATGGCCAGAATGGTCCTGATAAGGAAGCGGCCTTGAAGGTCAGGCCGTGCCCGTTGCGTGCCCGATGGGGCGGGCAATCGCGGAAGATTGTAGTTGACTTGACTGAAGTGGCACATGATGGCCGCCAGCACGCGCACAACGCTGAGGTCGGCGCTTGAGCAGTTCGCGGTCCCGGTTATGCGCCCTTCGATTAGGAGGTGCGATCGCTCTATTTGGCAATGAGACCAATCGTGGCGACGACGGCCGAGATCATGCCGCAGAAGGCAGCGGTGGTGGCCACCGACTTCTCTGGCGCAACCCATAGTCCTCGGTTGAGTTCACGCCACTTCGGCGGCACCACAGCGAACTTCAGCTTCTGCCACTTGTGCTGCTGATACGAGCATCCCATCAGGAGGCCGTGAGCGTTTTTCCGGCAGGGTTCTTTACCGCGCGTGAGGGCGCCGCACCACACTGGCACGCGAAAGAGGAAGAACACCGTGGTCAACCCGGACAGAGCAAGCAAGCCCGCAGGGCCGACTGATTGAGTCAGCCAACCTGTGATCACCACCACAAAGAGCAGGTAACCCCAATACTTCCCGAGTGATCCCGATTTTCGTTTGGCCACGTCCGGACACTACTGAATGCATCAGAGTATGAACAGAGAGCAAGTATTCACCCGAAAGCTACGCGCATGTCACGTTGACGAGGCTTGCATCTTAGGGGATACATCACCACGCTAGACAGCCGAACATCGGGGGCCAAGCTTTGCATAATCCGCTGTGCCAGTTCGAGAGCGTGATTGCCACGCCTATAGCCGTTGCGGGATATGTGCGGGATGATCTTCGGTGGTTGAGGTGGGAAAAGATGCTGCCGCCCTGGTGAGAGGCCCTGTCCCCGCTGTAAACGTAGCCCTCTTGAAAACCGCTGGGCTGGGTGACCGGTTTCGTGGGTTCGAATCCCACGCTCTCCGCTACCTGTGGAAACCTCCGGTTCCCGCCTCGATAGTGATCATCGAAGCGGGCCGGACGGGAGCACGGTGCCATGATCTCGCTTTCCGGGATCTTTTCCGCTCCGGGATGAGTGTGATCACTTTCTCTGCCGCGTCGTCGGGGACGGTCTGACGGAGTCACCGTTCGCATGACGGGGAGAGCGGCTTTCAAACTCGCTCGATCTGGATGGCCAGGACGCCCAGGGCCTCCTTTTCCGGGTTGTAGATACGGCGGATGTTGGCGAGTTGCTCCTCGCGGGGGGAATCGGGGTTGACGTTGGCCGGGCCTTCGGTGTCGAGCATCTCGTCGAAGCTGGTGTAGCGGGCTACCCGGACGACGCGGGTGAGGCATTCATCGGTGCCGCAGGCGAAGCGGATGTATTGGCCTGCGGCGAGGTTGCGCAGGTTGGCGTACTGGACGCGGACCTCGATCGTCTTGCGGCCGGAGGCGACCAGGTCGAAGTAGCGCCGGTACAGGTTCATGTGCCGGGCGCGGGGCGGGCTCGTCGGGGTGACGCTGCGAGTGCTCGGGTGTCGGTGTTTCCATTCCTGGTATTCGGCCGGGAGGCACCGGGCGCAGGGCCGGTATCCGGCGGCCAGGGCGGTTTCCTCGTCGGCGAAGAACACCCGGCTGTTCACGTAGCCGCCCCGGGCGATGGCGCGGAGCGCCGATCGGCAATCCAGCCGTCCGTAGATCTTCCTGGGCCGGTGACCGCCGAAGGTTCCGGGCCGGGGGCTTTCGTAGGGTCTGCGGTCCGCGCCCAGCAAGGTGTAGGTCTTGCCGCTCGTCATCTCTTCCTCCTCAGCGCTTGGTCGTGCGGCCCGGTTCGGGTGGGGGCGCGGGAGGCGGGCCTTCGGCTGTGGGGCCGGTTCGGGTGGGCGCGGGAGGCGGGCCTTCGGCCGTGGGGTCGTTCAGGTGGCGTCGTGGAAGACGAGGCCGAGGGTGTGCCTGCTTCCGGAGCGGATCGCGGACACCCCGTGCCGTACGGGTGCCGCCGACCAGCCGCGCGCGGACGGCACGGGCCTGTCGCGGGTGGTGAAGACCAGGCCGTGGCCCTGCGGGATGAGCACCGCCGTACCGCGGGACTGCGCCCGGGGCCGCTGCTCCACCAGCAGGAACTCACCACCGGTGTGATCCTGCCCCGGGGCGTTCAAATTGACGACGACCTGGAGCGGGAAGACCTTGTCGCCGAAGACGTCGCGGTGCAGGGCGTTCCAGTCGCCCGCCTGGTAGCGCAGCAGGATCGGCGAGGGTCGTCCCTGGCCGGCCCTGTGGCAGATCGTGAGCCATTCTTCCAGGGTGTCGGGCCACTCGGTCTCACGGCCGAGCTTGCCGTACCAGTCGCGGGCGATGGGCAGCAACCGCGGATACAGCTCCTCTCGCAGCCTGTGGACGGGCTCGGGGAAGGGATGGTCGAAGTAGCGGTACCGGCCACTGCCGAACCGGTGGCGCCCCATGTCGACCGTGGAGCGGAAACGGTCGCTCTCGTCGTACAGGCCGGTCAGTTTCCGGCACTGCTCGGGGGTCAGCAGCCGGGGCAGCAGGGCGCACCCGTACTCGTTGATCTCGTCGGTCACCGCCTGCCAGTCGGCTGAGGCGACCCGGTGGGCGAAGGTGTCCGTGCCGGGTTCGGCGGCAGTCTTTCTCCTCGTGGTCATGCCGCTTCCTCCAGGGTCAGCAGGGTGCGTTTGGCCTCGGGGCCGCCGGCGTAGCCTCCGGCGGTGCCGTCGGAGCGCACCACCCGGTGGCAGGGCACCACGACGGGCAGCGGGTTGGTGGCGCAGGCGGTGCCCACCGCGCGGACCGCGCGGGGACTGCCGGCGGCGGCGGCGACCTGGGCGTAACTTTCGGTGTGGCCGTAGCCGATCTCGCGCAGGTGTGTCAGCACCTCGCGCCGGAATCCCTTCGACAGCCGCCAGTCCAGCGGAAGGTCGAACCGGGTCCGCCGACCGGCGAAGTACTCCTCCAGCTGGCGGCTCGTCTCGTCCAGGCGGGCCGGGGCGTTCAGGATGCGGGGGCTGACGCGCTCGGCGAGCTGCCGCAGTACGGCGTCGTGGTCCTGGACGGCGTAGGCGACCCTCACCAGGCCCTGGTCGGTGGCGGCCAGCAGCAGCGTGCCGACGGGGGTGTCCAGGGTGCGGTAGGCGACGTCGAGGATTCCCTCGCGCTGCGCCCGGTCGGCGAGGTGTTCACGCAGTCGGGCCATCGCGGGGGCGTCTTGTGCGGGCAGCGCCGCGAACAGGCGCCTGGTCTGCGGGTCGGATGCGGTGGTCATCGGGCCACTTCCCTCTGCTCGGCCGGTTGCGGATAGGTGGTGCGCAGGGTCTTGATGCCGTCGGCCGCGGCTCTGCGGGCGGCGTCGGTGCTGCCGCCGTGCAGGGCGGCGATCTCCTTGTAGGGCAGCCCGGCCAGGTAGTGGTAGGCCACCGCCTGGCGCTGCCGGGCCGGTAGCGCCTTGAGCGCCCGCCACAGGTCGCCGTCCCAGTCCTCGGGGCGGCCGATGTGGCTGGGGTGCTCCGGTGGCGTCTCCACCGGGGTGGGCCTGCGGGCGGCGGCGCGGGTGACGTCGATGGCCTTGCGGTGGGCGATCGTCACCAGCCACGCCTCGACGTTCGCGTCGGGCGGCAGGTCGGGGTAGGCCTTCAGCGCCGACAGGAAGGTCTCCGACCAGGCGTCCTCAGCCTCCTGGGGGCCGAGGACGGCCCGGCACACGCGCAGCACCACGGGGCCGTACTCGGTGATGATCTGCTCGAAGGGTCGCATGGTCACTCCCTGTAGACGCCTCGGCTCTTCGAAACGTGAGGCCGTCGCTCAAAACAGCCTTTTCGCCTTCTGCTCGGCCGGCTCCTCCAGCTCCAGCAGGAATCGCTTACGGTCCAGGCCTCCGGCGTAGCCGGTCAGGCTGCCGTCGGCGCCCACCACCCGGTGGCAGGGCACGATCACGCTCAACGGATTGCGGGCGTTCGCGGCGCCGACCGCCTGTGCCAGTGACACGTCCCCGAGCTGCCGCGCGAGGTCTCCGTAGGAGCGGGTCTCGCCGAAGGGGATCTCCCCCAGCAGTTTCCACACCTGCTGCTGGAACTCATCCCCGTGCGGCGCCAGGGGAAGCTCGAAACGGGTCCGCTCACCGGCGAAGTACTCGTCCAGCTGGCGGCGGACCTCCTCGAAGCCCGACTCGTCGTGGGTGCCCCGCTCCTTGGGCTTGGGGCCGCGATGGTGGCGTTCGAAGTACAGCCCGCTCAGTACGCCGTCCTCGGCGACCGCCAGCAGGTCACCCAGCGGCGACGCGATGACGGTATGGGTCCTGACCATGATCGTTTCGTCCTTCCCGGGGTCGCGGGACCGCCTGCGCGATCCCTTCACACCCTGTAGACGGCCGGAGGCCGGAAAACGTGAGATCGCACCGCGCGGCGCCGGTGATCCATCCCCCGCGTCACTACGTGGCCGAAGCCGGGCGGGGCGGGGAGTGCGGGTCGCCGGTCGATCTCCTTACTCGAACCCGCACGTCAAAGGCCCTGCTCAGCGTGCTCCTGATTGCGGCCGACGTAAACTGGCTCCACGCAGGACGTCGCGACGCACCGTGCGAGGGGATGCCCGTATGAGAACGTCACCTGCGGCCATCGATAGTCTTCGGACGGTTGGGGCCGCTACGCTTCGTTACGGGCTGGCGCTCAACCTGGTGGTGATCGGACGGCTCAAGTTCGAAGACTACGAGGTTGAGAACATCCGCCCTTTGATCACTTCGAGTCCGCCGTTCTCGCGGTTCGCCGTCATGTTGGGTGAGCGGAGGCTGGCCAGGCTCATCGGCGCGGTGGAGATCGTGATCGGATCGCTGATCGCGGCGAAACCGCTGGCTCCCAGGGCCTCGGCGCTCGGCAGTCTGGCGGCGGCGGGGATGTTCACCAGCACGCTCAGCTTCCTGATCACCACGCCGGAGGCCTGGCAGCAGAGGCATCGGGAGCCGAAGCTGTCTCTCGTGGGCCAGTTCCTGATAAAGGACACCGTGCTGCTGGGAGCCTCTCTGCTCACGGCCGCCGAATCCCTGCGAGACGCCCGGTGCCGATGATCCCCGAGTTTCGGGAGGTCGGCGATGGCGGGCGATTTCCCGCTTGGCCGGTCGCCGCGATCCATACGCGCCTTCGCCGTGTTTTCTCCGTCGCGTGGGGCGGACGCGCTTACGGTGACGTGAGGTCGATGCCGAGGAGGTCGTGCAGGCCTTGGCGGCCGAGGTCGGTGATGCGGATGGCGCGGGTGGCGTCGGTGCGTCGTATCCAGTCGGCCTGGGTGAACCGGTCGAGCAGGCCGCGGCCGAGTGCTCCGGCGAGGTGGTGGCGTTGCTCGCTCCAGTCGACGCAGTAGCGGATCGGCCGCCGGCGCGCCGGCAGGTGCAGGTCGAGGTCGGCCAGGAGTTCCGCACCGGATGCGGTGAGGGTGTAGTCGACGTCGTGGCCGTAACCGACGGGCTGGTCCCGGCGGGCGCGTGCGAGGTCGAAGGTGCCGTCGCCGCCGGTCAGGTGGCCGCGTTCGATCATCGAGGCCATGAGTTCGACGCCCAGCCGCCCGGCGAGGTGGTCATAACAGGTGCGGGCCTCGCGCAGTGCCTGGGCACGGGTGTGCTGGCGTAGCGAGCGGACCGGCGCGGTGGGCGCGAGCTGTTGCAGGGCCTCGATGAGGCGTGCGACGGCGGGCCCGGCGAGCCGGTAGTAGCGGTGGCGCCCGCGGGCCTCGACGGCGAGCAGCCCTCCTTCGGTCAGCTTGCCCAGATGGCTGCTGGCGGTGGCGGGGCTGACCCCGGCTTCGGCGGCCAGGCGGGTGGCGGGCAGGGCCCGGCCGTCGTCGAGGGCGAGCAGGATCCGGCACCGTCCCGGGTCGGCGACCAGCGCGCCGATCACGGCGATGTCGGTGTCTCCGCCTGCTCGGAGTGCAGGTTCCGACTGTCCCATACGGCCAGATTAAGCCCGCTGCTATTTGACCGCCATCGAAGCGTTTCGCCGTTAGCGTCGGGGTATGACAGCCCCTGCGAAGGCCGAGCGCCTCCCCAGGGGGCGGGATCGCGACTGGCCCGCTGCCTGGACCGCGGGTATCCGGTCGCGCCTGTGAGCGTGCGAGTTCGTACAGATCGAAAATGCGGCGTCGAAGATCGCGACCGCCGCGTCGTGGCCCTTCGGGGTGCGATCTGCGTCGCCACACCGACCAAAGGGGACCTTTGCCATGAGTAGTCGCACGATGCGTGAGCACACGACGAGTGACCATACGCCGACACCGAAGCTGGTCACCGAGCAGCCTGAGAAGATCCCTGGTTACACGTACGGCACCGGTGTGGCCGCCCTCTCGCCGTTGACGCTGGAGGATCTGGAGCACCTCAAGGCCGTGGTGGGGCTGACCGAACAAGACGAGCAGGCTCTGGTCGAGGCCGCCCGCGTGCTGGCCGACCAGGCCGACGACATGGTGAGCGCCTACCGGAAGCGGCTCGGGGAACTGCCGTTCATGCGCGCCTACTCCGGCCATCCCGACGGCACGCCCAACCCCGAGTACGGCGCCGCGTCCAAGCCGCGCTTCGACCGCTTCATCATCGACGCCTGCACCCGGCCGCTGGATCAGGACTGGCTGAACTACCAGCACGAGATCGGGCTGCGTCACACCCGGGCCAAGAAGAACAGCACCGACCACGCCGACTCACTCGATCACATCCCGATGCGTTACCTGCTGGCCTTCACCGCGGTCGTCATCGCCACCGCCCGCGACTATCTCGCCGCCGGCGGCGCCCCGGCCGAGCAGGTCGACCGCATGCACGCCGCTTTCACCAAGTCCGTCATGCTGCACGTCACCGTCTGGACCCGGCCCTACGTGGCCGCCGCCGACTGGTGACGAACACCGCGGGCCTCGTTTCCAGGGGTGTGTACGAGGCCCGGGATACGGATCGCACAACAGCCGATCCGGCCGATCCGACCTATCGGACAACCGAGAACGGGCGGTTGACCGCCTGAAGATCATTCAACGGGGGAGCGAAACCATGAACCACAACCTGGCAACGTCCGCGACCCAGCACAGGCCGAACGGCGCCGAGTGGATCGGCGGGGAGCCGTCGGTGCTCGTGTTCGACGTCAACGAGACGCTGATCGACTTCGAGTCGATGAACCCGCTCTTCGAGCGGATCTTCGGCGACAGGCGGGTGATGCGCGAGTGGCTCGGCCACCTGATCATGTACTCCATGACCGTCACCCTGTCCGGCCTCTACGAGGGGTACTTCACCCTCGGCCAGGGCCTGCTCAAGATGGTCGGCGACATCCACGGGGTGAAGGTCACCGACTCCGACATCGAGGAGATCGGGCAGGCGATGCTGACGATGCCCGCCCACCCCGACGTGGAAGAGGGGCTGACCCGGATGAAGGACGCGGGTTTTCGCCTGGTGACGCTGACGAACTCCCCGTCCAACCCGCACGGCGAGAGCCCGCTGGAGCACGCCGGCCTCGCGCACTTCTTCGAGCGGCGGTTCACCATCGAGACCGTCCGCGCCTACAAGCCCGCCCAGCAGGTCTACCACCTGGTCGCCCAGGAACTGGAGGTGCCGCCGTCCACCTGCTTCATGGTCGCCGCCCACGTCTGGGACACGGTGGGAGCCCAAAGCGCCGGCTACACCGCGGGTCTGGTCACCCGGCCGGGCAACGCGCCGCTGCCGGTGGCCTCCCTGCCGCAGCCCAACCTCGTCGCGCCCGACCTGCCGGCCCTGGCCGGGCAACTGATCCAGCGGTGGCGCTCATAAGCCGCACGACGGCCCCGATGCGGCCACCGATCCACAGATCACTCGGGGTTTCCGAGATCTGGAATCGTCGCTTCATCGGCGACTCGACGACGACCGCGAGATCGTCATCCTGGAACGGTACGCCTCGCGCGAGGCGTTCGCCGCGCACCAGGCGGCACCGCACTTCAAGCACATCGTCATCGATCAGATGATCCCGCTGCCGGACGACCGCGTCGTCGAGTCCTACGACGTCGCCGAATGACCAGGCGGCCGGCCGCCGGAACATGAGGAGCCGACACAGGAGGAGCCGTCATCGGCCAGTTCGAGCACCAGTACCGCCACCTCGCCGAGCGCGAGCCGCTCTTCGCGCGCCTGCTCGGCGAGTACGGCCGGCCCGATCCCTTCGAATGGCACGACGGCGGACGTACCGGGTCGAGTCACTTCGCCGCGATGGCACTGCACATCGTCGGACAGCAGATCTCCGCCACCGTGGCGTTCGTCGTCTTCGACCGGATCGCCGCGGCCACCGGCGCCATCCCCGCTCCGGACGGCGTCATCCGGTTGGGCGCCGAGCGGTTGCGTGAATGCGGCCTGTCCCGGGCCAAGGCGGCCTACGTCCTGGACCTGGCCCAGCGGCAGGCGAGCGGGCTGATCGACATCGAGAACATGGCCCCGCTCGACGACGACGAGGTGATCGCCGCGCTCACCGAGGTGCGCGGCGTCGGCCTGTGGTCGGCGCAGACGTTCCTCATCCACCAGCTCCACCGGCCCGACGTCTTGCCGGCCGGAGACGGCGGCATCCGCCGCGCCATCCGCGAGACCTGGAAACTCCGCGAACTGCCCGCCGTAGGCGAGGTGCGCGACATGGCGGCCGAATGGGCGCCGTACCGCTCCTATGCGGCCGCGCTGCTGTGGCGATCACTACGACCCGCCGGCGAACCCTCCGACCCCAAGGCCCGCGCCCTGAGCCGCGAGGCGACGACGACCGGCTCGCGCACGTCGCCGGCGCCGACGCGGGCACCGTCCCACCCGGGACAGGCCTGACGCGCTCCATCCGGATCCGCGACGGCGAACCACGACAACCGGACATCTACCCGAGGCGGGCGTGTCGTCGACCGGCCCGTATTGGAGGAAGTCGACCGGCCCGTACCGGACGAACAGGAGAGCCACGATGAAAAGAGAGATCATCCGCGTCGAACCCCTGTCGACCTACCTGGAACGCTGGAAGGCACCGACCTCGGCCGTCACCCGAAGCGGCGACACCGTCTACGTGTCGGGATTTCCTCCGTTCGACCCCGGCACCGGGGAGGTCGTCCAGAACGCCTGCATCGAACGCCAGACCGAGCTGGTTCTGGAGCAGATGAAACTCTGCCTGGAGACGGCGGGGTCGTCTTTGAACAATGTGCTCAAGTGTAACGTGTACTGCACATCGGTCGAGAAGTTCGCCGCGGTCAACACGATCTACACGCGTTACTTCCCCGACGATCCACCCGCCCGGATCTTCGTGGCCGTTCCCGCCTGGCCGGGAGCCTTCGACATCGAAATGGACTGCGTCGCCACCGTGTGAGGTGGTGGCTCAGGTGGGCAGGGACGCGAGCCAGCCGGTCAGGAGCCGGTTGACCTCATGGGCGCGTTCTTGCTGGATCCAGTGGCCGCAACCGTCGAGAAGGTGAGAGGAGACGAGTCCGGGCAGAGTGACGGGGTAGGCGTCGATCGCGTCGGTCAGCCAGGTGGTGGAGGCGTCCAGGGCGCCGCCGATGAACACCGACGGCGCGGCGATGGGGGCCGCGTCCCAGGGAGCGAGGTCTTCCCAGTCCCGGTCCATGTTCCGGTACCGGTTGAGGGCCGTGCTCATGCCGGTGCGCTCGAATTCTCCGGCGTAGACGTCCAGGTCGTCCTGGCTGAGCCAGGACGGCAGCGGGCCGGTGGGGAACCGCTCGCGGAGCGTGCCGCCGTGGGTGGCGAAATGAGGGTCGGGCATGCCGGGGGTGGGCATGGTGTCGCCGGAGAGCGCGGCGTAGAGCCCGGCCAGCCAGCCGCGGACGTCCGGTTCGATCTCGGCCTCGGCCCGGCCGGGCTTCTGGAAGTAGCTGACATAGAACTCTTCCTCGCCGCCCATCCGGGCGAAGACCTCACTGGGCCGGGGCCCGCCCCGCGGTACGTAAGGAACGCTCAGCAGCCCGACCGCGGTGAATACCTCTGGCCGGACCAGGGCGCTGTTGGCGGCGATGCTCGAACCCCAGTCGTGACCGATGATGATCGCGGTCTCCTCGCCAAGGGCGTGCACCACCGCGACGTTGTCCTCGATCAGTTCCAGCATCCGGTAGGCCGCCACCTCGTCCGGCTTGGACGAACGGCCATATCCGCGCACGTCCACGGCCACCGCCCGGTATCCGGCCGCGGCCAATGCCGCCAGTTGGTGGCGCCAGGAGTACCAGGACTCCGGAAACCCATGCACCAGCAGCACCAGCGGTCCGGTGCCCTGCTCCACCAGATGGGTCCGGCCCGCCGGGGAGGGAACCAGACGGTGTGTTTCCCTAACCTGAACTGCCCGCGACATGAATCCCCCGTATCGAAGCGCTCCTCTGGCGCACCTTCCAACCATGGGGTGGTGGTCCGGAAACCCGCGAATCCTGTTGCCGCTTCAGCAACAATCTTCGACTCACCCGTCGACGTTGTGTTCGGCTCGGGCGCGGGTCTGTGCGAGGTGGTAGGAGTCGGTGCCGGTTTCGACGATCGCTCCGTTGTGGTCGAGGCGGTCGACGATGCCACGGCGTCTCCTCGACCAGTGCCGTGATCCTCCCGCCGCAAGCAGGTTGGTGGTGCCCGAACTCATTGACATCACCAACCCTCGCAAACGCTTGCGGTCACGTCTGATCGACAAGCGAGGTCGCTTCTCACCCGCAAAGCCGAACGTCAGGCAACGACGTCAACGCCGCTTTGCGCCTTGGGACGATGAGGCATGTCGGTGAGGTTGCGACGATGGATGTTGATCAGGATGTGGGCGGCGAAGGCGTAAGCGGGACTGTAGAAGAAGGGCGGAATGCCGACGCCTGTGCCGTTCCTGTAACAGGAGTACCAGTCGGGGAGAGACTGGTAATCGACCGGTGGGCAGTCAGTCAGGTCCGACGAGGGGCCGACGACGTTGGCGGCGAGGTTGACCACCGCGAGCACTCCCAGGACGACCGCCAGGACCAGGGTGGTTCGATCCCGCCACCTTCGCCGGAGCAGGGCCGCTACGGCCACCATGGGTACGGGGAGCGCGAAGGCCAGCACGACGACTTCGGCATCCCACAGCACCCGCATGACGTCTATGCCGACGGAGCCCAGATAGCCGATGCCGAGGCCCTGGGACAGAGGGAAGATCCCGATCCCGTCGATGACGTGGAAGTCGTAGTAGAAGAGGCCGGTGCTCGCGATGGCCCCGCTGCCGAACCAGGCCGTGACCGAGGGGAGGAGCGCGAGTAACGCAGCCGTCAGCCACCAACGCCGTACCCGCATCTGTCCTGCTTCCCGCCACCGGTACCGAATGAGACGGAAAGCATGTCATGCGATCGCTCTTATAGATCTTTCCGTGTCGGTGGCGTGGGACCTCTGACCTGGAGCGCGGCAGGTCACGGAGTTACGCGCGGCGAACTTCCAAACTGGTGATCACCCCCGGATCGGGACATGTTGATCAAGGGTGTCGCAGCAGGCAGCGAAACCGCTGTGTCGAGGGCACTCGACCTTGACACAGCGGTTTTGTCCGCGCAGCCGCAGTCAAAGAACTCGGGCAGGGGATCGGGAGGACTGCGCACGGTTGTGAGCATGCGTCGAGGACTTCGGCCGCGCAACCGCTTTGATCTTCGCTCGTCCGGCTCCCCGATCACCGGTTCGCTCCTCGATCTGGTTCCGTGTCCCCTCCGCGCACGATAACCAGGACGCCTCGATTTCCTCCGGCGTGAGACGACGCCTGAAGCCACGGGCTTTCGTGCACAGGCCTAAGATCAACTCATGCGAGCCGGGTACAGCGAGGCGTTGGCGATGCTCGGGTACGTGCTCGGAATGGTCGTCACGCCGGTGCTCGTCGAATGGGCGCGCGAGAGTGACCGGGAATCGCTCGGCGAAGTCCTGTTCATGTGCTCCCTGTTGTTCGAGATCGCATTCCTCTTCGGGGTGGTCCGGCTTCTTTTTCGCGGACTGCGGTGGGGCGGTCGCCTCTTCGCGCGTCGGTGGCGGACGGTGGCGCCGGAAACCGGTGGTAAGGGTGGTGGCCGGCTTTGAGAACACCCGGCACGATGGTGCTCCTGTGCCATGGGTCGGGATGCGTCCATGACCGATCTGGCGTCCGAGATCATCGAGCGCTATGTGATCGTCACACCAGAACCGGGAACCGGCCGCTCCGTCGACTGTTCGGGAACCCTGTGGTCGGAAGGCTCCCCTGGTCGGCCTGCGGCTCAGATCCTCACGGGGCCTTCGGATCTCCGTACGGCCCGCTGGGCGTGTTCCGGTGCGGGAGGTTCTCAGTTGGGGTCCTCGACGGGTGTGCACGGCTGCACGGGGGTGTTCGCCTGGGCCAACCAGCTGCCGAGTTGCCAGGGCGCCTGTCCGTTCGGGTTGTCGCGGAACTCCATGACAAGGGTCTCGCCAGGCTTGATGTGCTCCGGGGAGATCCGGATCGTCCGTATGGAGGTCACTTTGGTGGCCTTGAACGAACGCGATTCGTTCGCGACCGCACGCAGCTCGTCCGGTCCTGTGGTGGGCGGCCCGTCGTAGGTCGAATCCACAGCGGCGAACCGAGGGGCCGCGCACCGTGTGCCCGCGGCCAGGAACGTCACATCCGCCTCGACACCGGCCGCGCCCAGCTTGGCCTGCAGCCCGTCGGGGTCGCGTAGTTCGTTGACGGTCACCGTGAGCGTGCCGTCCGAGCTCCTGGCCAGTGCGTAGGCAGGGGTGTTGTTTCCGATGACCAGCGCCGTGGCGGCGGCCGCCGCGACACCGGCCGCGACCAGCAGCCGGGGGGCGGTGACGAAGCGCGGCCGGGGGCGCATCCCGTCGAGTAGCCGTCGCCGCGCTTCGGCGAGTTCCCCCGGGGTGGCCGGTGGAATGGTCCCCCACATGGACTTCAGTGCGTCCATCGTCATTCTCCTCGTTCTTCCTGGTTCAGGGCTTGGCGGATCTGGAGACGGGCCCGGTTGAGTCGCGAGGCGACGGTGCCCGCTGGGATGGCGAGCGCGTCGGCGACCTCCTGGTAGCTCAGTTCGGCCCAGGCGACGAGCAGCAGCACGTCGCGATCAGCCCGGGTGAGCCCCAGCAGGGCCCGTGCCAGCGGCCGGTTGACGGCGAGGGTGTTGATTCCGTCCTCTACCTGGAGACCGGGTATCTCCGCCGGATGTACGCCGCTGCGGATGTACGCGCGATAGAGGTTCGTCTCGGTGCGCCGCCGCTTGCCGATCACGTTGGAGGCGATGCCGTACAGCCACGGGCGGGCGTCGGAGCGGCCCCGGTCATAATCGCTCCGGCGTTGGAAGGCGGCCAGAAAGGTGTCCGCCACGACGTCCTCCGCCTCGCTGGGTCCCAGTCGCCTGGTCACGTAGCGGTGCAGGAGTGGCGCGTGCCGGTCGAACAGGACGGCGAAGATCTCGGGCTCGTTCAGCGACCGCTCGATGAGGGTCGCGTCATCGACCTCGATGGCTTCGCGGGGGATTGTCATACATGTCGGCCTTTCCTGGCGTATGCGGTCACCTGTACTTACCGCGCCGGGCAGAAATCCTTCACCGGACGATCAGCACGCCATGGAAACACGGCCGATGCGGAACACGCACGGAACGTTCTTCGCTTCTGGGCCGTCACATGTCGCCGGTCGTGGGGTGTCCGCGGGATGGAACCGGCCATGTCTACCCGGCTCGGCCGGACGGCTCGGCCAGACAGAAAGAGAGGGCCCCGGGATGGCCGGGACCCTCTCGCCGTAACCGGTGGGCTCACGCCGTTGGCGCATCCCCGATTCTCCACTTGACGGACCTGCCGACGGTTTCTATTCTCCGCCGCTCCGCTCGTGCTTCTCCGGGGCGAGATGGCCCCGGAGAGCTCCGGTCGCGGTCTTGACGACAATGGGGTCCTCAAAGGGCGCGGGCCAGACCTGAAGATAATGGTCATCGGCGGCATTCTCGGTGTCCTCCACTGTGCCCTCCGCGTCCATGCCCTTGACGTGATACCGGATGCGGTAGGTTCCGGGCCCGGCAGGGAGAGGAGGAAGGGGCAACATCACGTGCTCGTCGAAAGTGAACCCGGTTATCTCCAAGCGGCCCGACACGGACCCGAAGCTGATTTCCACGATGTCCTCATAACCGGTGAGGTCCGCCCCCGGATCTCGGTCGGCGACCGTCACGGTGAAGTCGGCCGGTCCCCACTGGTCGTTGATGTGGATGGTGGCGTGGTCCTTCTCGACCTTGATGATCCCAGCGGACTGGGCCGGTTGTCCGGCGTATGCCCTGCGCTCCCTGTCCGTCAGATAAGCGATACCGCAGTCCTCCACTTCGATCTGCAGGCGTACGGTGTGGGTTTCGTCGTCGCTCATGGGCGGAAAGCGTAGGCACCGCCACCGACAAGATCGCGCTACCGAGCGTGAGCCGTACCAGGGGATGCGCGAGGTCCTGGCGGGCTTCTTCGACGTGATCGCGGCCAGGCCGCGCCTGACGGCGCTGCTGGTGCACGAGGCGCCGGCCGGATGGCCCGCCACCACACCTCCGGTGGCCGACATGCTCCCCGCGACGCTTCGTGAGCTGTACGGACAGGGGCAGGGCTCCTTTCGCGCGGAGTGTCCCTCCGAGGCGGCCTACGGACGGCGCTGATCGCCCTGCCCATCTTTCTGCCGCGCCACCGCCAGGTCACCCACCTACGGTGCCTCTTCGGCGACCGGCACTCGATTGCCCAGTCCGCGAGGCATCAGCAGGAACACCTTCGACGACAGGCGGTCCATGTCCCCTCCTCTGCCGAACACCAGACCGGCGGCGAAGTCGACGAACTGTTTCGCCTCGTCGTCCGTCAGCCCGTTGAGGTCCATCACCACGGGCACACCCGTACGGAAGAAGTGCCCGACGTAGATCGCCTCGTTGTAATTCTGGGGACGTAGTGTTTTGACCACCGCATAAGTCTCCACCGTCCGTCACGTCCGTCAAGGTGTCTTCCGAAGCGTGGGTGACACCTCGCCGCCAGGGGGAATCGCCGTGCGTATCGTCATACCGCTGTTTGACCGGTTCACCGCACTGGACGCGGTCGGCCCGTACGAGGTGCTCAGGCTCCTGCCGGGTGCCGACGTCGTGTTCGCGGCCGTCGAGCCCGGCCCGGTACGGAACGACGCCGGGTCCCTGGTTCTCACCGCGGGCGAGGCCTTCGCCGACATCGACTCCTGTGACGTGCTGCTCGTCCCGGGAGGTCCGGGGAGCATCGGACTGCTCGGCGACGACGGGTTTCTCGACTGGATCCGCCGGATGGACGGGGGAAGTACGTGGACCACCTCGGTGTGCACAGGGGCGTTGCCGCTGGGGGCCGCGGGGTTGCTCGCCGGGCTCTCGGCGACGACCCACTGGGGTACGGCCGGCATGCTGGAGTCGTTCGGGGCCACCTACACGGCCGAGCGCGTGGTGTTCCAGGGGAAGGTCGTGACCGCCGCCGGAGTGTCCTCCGGCATCGACATGGCGCTCGCCCTGGCGGCGCGCGTCGCCGGTCAGACCACGGCCGAGGCGATCCAGCTCGCCATCGAGTACGACCCGCGACCGCCGTTCGACGCCGGTTCCCCCGCCAAGGCGTCGCAGGACGTGAAGGATCTCGCGATGGATCTCATCGCGGGCAGAGCCCGCTGACCTCACGGGGGACGAGCCCGAGAAGCCCTCTGCCTCTTCGGGGCCTTCCCCTTCGAGTCCGGGGACCCTTCGAGCTCGCGGAATTTTCGAGTCCGGGGAAGCCTTGAGTCCGGGGCCCCTTTGAACCCGCCGCACCTTTGAACCCGCCGCACCTTTGAACCCGCTGTACCTTCGAACTCGCGAATATGCCGCGTACCTGGGAGTGATCGCGTGACCGAGTCCGGCCGGCTTCTCTATGTCATCGTGTGCGCGGCCGGTGCCGCCCGAGACGTCGGCCGTCTCGTCGCCCTCGCCCAGGACGAGGGCTGGGTCGTCCAGGTCGTCGCGACCCCGTCCGCGCTGGACTTCGTCGACGTCCCCGCCCTGGAACGGCAGACCGGCCGCCCCGTCCGCAGCCGGTACCGCAGGCCGGACGAGCCCAAGCCCCCGAGAGCCGACGCGATCATCGTCGCCCCCGCCACGTACAACACCGTCAACAAGTTCGCCCAGGGCATCGCCGACACGTACGCTCTCGGCCTCCTCGCCGAAGCCCCCGGCCTCGGCATCCCCGTGGTCGTCCTGCCCTTCGTCAACGAAGCCCTCACCACGCGGGTGCCGTTCCGCCGGAGCGTCGAAAGTCTCCGGGCCGAAGGCGTCCGCGTCCTGCCCAGCCCTTCCGGCTCCGACCCGGCCGATACCGAGGACGGAGGCCAGGAGGACCACCCCTGGGCCCTCGCTCTCAAGGAGCTCTCAAGGAAAGAGGGAACAGGCCCGCCGGACGCGCGATGACCGACGTCAAGCCCCGTTCCGACGCTCCCGCCTCAGGACGGTAGCCGGTCGTGGATCACGGTGGAGAAGTCGATTCCCCGCGGTCATCGGTCCGCCACAGACACGCGTTAGGTATCCACGGTTTTGGGCGACGCGAGACCGCCATTGGTTTTCGTGGTCCCGGCCTTTTCAGTGTTCTTCGTCTTTCGACCGGCCGGCTCATATCTCGCCGGATTTCCTGGTGATGCTTTCCTTCGAGCCAGGGGCCGGGCCCGGAGTCCTGCCGCTCATCATGCTCGCGTACTGCGCCGGCCAGGTGAAGGTCATCGGGTGATCACCCGTCGCGTGCCGGCAGGTCGGGTCAGCCGAACAGACGGTAGGCGGCCGTCGCGTCGTCGTGGGTCAGCCGAATAGGCAGTAGGCGGCTGTCGCGTCGTCGTGGGTTTTCGCCCGGGGCCAGCGGGAGCCGTCGGAATCGGTGTGCTCGGCCTCGCGAACCCGGCGGATCAGCTCGCCGGGGCCGGACCGTTCGAGGGTGTCGAGGGCCTCACGCCAGGTGACCAGCTCGAACAGGTCGACGAGCCGGGAGGCTCCGTCGCTGAGCAGGGCGACCGCCCGTACCCGGTCGGCGGGGAGCGTGCCGGTGAGCGACTGCTCGGCGGTGAGCGGGTCGACGGCGGCGATCCAGAAACCGCCCTCGCGGTTGCGGTGGTCCCGCATGGTCTCCACGTACTCCCGGCGTGCGGTGACGTGCTCGGCACTTCCGTGGGCGAGGCCGTCCATGGTCGACCGGTGCGCCCTGCCGACCCGATCCACCCGGTCGTCACAGACGACCGTCGGCTCCGCCTGGCCGGCCATGTCCAGGATGAGGACGGAGTCCGCCAGGACGAGGAAGTCCAGGTTCCCCGCCGTACGGCGGACCATGATCACCGTGGCGGACGGCGATCCGGGATGGGTGAGGTCGCAGACGAAGTCGTGGAGGGAGGCGACGGCCTTTATGCCGTTCGCGAGTATCTCCGTGAGCGTTCCCGTGTCCTGCGTCATGCCCGCGAGGAGGGTCGAGCCCAGCGAGCGTACGTACCAGCCGACGCCGTGAACACACCCGGTCTCCGCCCCCTCCGGGGTGCCCGCGCCGTCGAGGAGGACGAAGGCGTCCGGGGTCGCCCCGAAGAAGTCCTCATTGTTGTCGCTGTCCGTGCTGTCCGTGCTGTCCGTGCTGTCCGTGCTGTCCGTGCTGTTGGTTCTGGCCGCGGTGTCCGCGGTGTCCGCGGTTTCCTTGGCGTCCGTGTTCTGCCTGCCGGGTGCCGCTTCGGTGGCGAAGGTGATGCGCATCGGGTCGGAGCTCCTCGTGCTGGACGGGCTTGCGCCGGACGGGCGTGCACGTTTCCCTCACGAGTTCCCCGGTTGGAACGGCGTATTCCCCCGCGTACTCCGCGCGGGATACCCCCGAGGCCTACCCTCAGTGGCGTACCTCCGGGACGTCCCCACGGCGGGCCACGGATCCGGGGCCGGGCACCGTCGGCCCGGAGGCGGGCGCACCGGCGCGGGGACACCGAGGCGCGGGGACGAGCGGGGCACGGGACACGGGGACGGATCCTCAGTACGAGGGTTCCGAAATGGACTCGGCCCGGTAGACGTCCATCGGCCCCTCTTCGTCCTCGTCCACGCCCACCTTCCTCAGCAGCAAAGTCCGGCTGCCGATTTTCAGGGAACGTTCGCCGTTGACCTCCGTGGACGCGAACACCGTGACCGTGTGACCGTGCATATCGCGCACCTGGTCGTATTCTGGTCCGTCAGGAATGTCTAGCTTGATGCGCCTCATCTGGAATGTCACCCTCCCAGTGTGAAAGCCGCAGCCCCGAAAATCGATCGTGCGCGCGACGATATTTGGCATCATTTTTCACTGAAAAGGTATGGGTGCTGGGAATCCCACCCGTCGCCGACCGTCTTTGGACAGGGATCAGACAGGGATCACCCGCCCTCGCCCACAGCCGATCGGCCGAACCGGGCGACAGGCCGCACCGGGGCGACCGGCCGAACCGGGAGCCGCCACGCCGGTGCGCAGCCCGGCCTGCCTCGCTACGGCAGGGGATCGATCCCGATGTTCTGGTCGTACTGGATGAGCTCCGCCCCGCGATCGGTGAGGATGGGCCATTTGGTGGCGCGGGCACACCAGATGACGTGTCCGGCCGTGATGTCGCGCGATCCGTCGAGGATCTCCGCGATGTCCCCCACCTTCCCATGGGTGAAGTCGTCGATCTTCACACCGGGTGTCGTGACGAGCTCGAACAGCTCCACCTGGGTCGAGATCGGGGAGATGGACAGGACGGCCGCGAGGCTGGTCGCCGGGACGCATATCCCGCCGCCACGGAAGAGACACATGGCGGCGACGCTCCGGGAGTATTCGGTCTTCGCCACCGCGATGTCGACCAGTGCGCTCACGTCGAGCACTCGACCGGGAAGCATGGTTCAGCGCCTCCGGAAACGGCGAATGCCGATCTGGCCCCACTCCGCCTCGGAGAGCTGGTCGACCCCGAGGGAGTCGGCCGCCGTGTCGAGGTCTTCGCGATGCAGATTCCAACGGTGCATCAGGGTAATCACGTGGGGCTTGTTGCCTATCTCTCGCTGGACGGCCGCGTGGATCACATCGGCGACGCGGTTTCCGGTCAGTCGTGCCTTACGAGAAAGCGCCTCATAATCCGCTTTATCCAGCTCTATGGTGATAGCTGTGTCAGAAGTCGGTGCGCTGATCGCCTTTTGTCCTTCTCTGAGCTGGAGATGTGCCAGCCACAGCGGAACCGAATCCGATTCTTGTCTGGCACCATCGTGATCATTCGATGATGGTTTTTCCGATCCTGTGCCGTCTCGCCATGCCGGCATGGAGTGGGCCATGCGTTCGACAGTAGCCGTGAATTGTGGATTATGGCAGCACTTCTGGACCAAAGGTCATCACTACAGGAACCCCGGCGGCTGAGTGGCGGGATCCGTAGGAACGGAGGGAACGGAGGGATCGCCAGGGTTCGTGGGAACCGTGGGAACCGTGGGAACGGAGGGAACGGAGGGATCAGCGGGATTCGTGGGAACCGTGGGAACGCTGGGAACAGAGGGGTCGGTGGGAGTGGTGGGGACAGTGGGAGTGGTGGGGGTGGTCGCGCCGGGGGTGGGGGTGACCGCGCCGCAGAATCCCATGGTCCGCCGCTGCTCGGCTATCTGGTCGACCGGCGCCTGGTAGGTGAGCCGCTCCTCGGGCGACGGCTCGTACAGCCACGTACCGCTCTCGAAGGTGAAGTCGAAGTCCGTCGCGTCGTTGGCCCGGGTCGCCTCGACCTGGGCGTTGTCGCCGGTGATCGTGACGGTGGCGATGGTGAGCGGGGAGTTCGTCAGGATCGGGGGGCAGATCTCGAACAGCCTCACGTACTCCTCCCGAGCGATCAGCCCCTGTGCCTCGGTGGTCCACAGGTCCCAGAAGTCGCCGTACGACCCGCTGCTGTAGGCGTCGAGCGCCGGTTGGACGGCCTGGCGGACCGAGGTCTCCGAGTGCTCGCCGCCGGGCGTCGAGGCCGTGCTCGGCGGCGACGAGGGCGGGTTGAACACCATGAAAACGGCGATGACGGTCCCGATGGCCAAGCCGATGGCCATGATGACTATCACGACCAGCCCCCGTCCCGTCTCACCCCGCGGCGGCTGGCCGTACTGCGGCGGATAGCCCACGTGCGGTCTCCGGGGGACTGGCAAGAGCGGATGAAAGTGATCATAACGCCCGTAGCTCTCGGCTGACCACGCTCATCGCGAACCCGGAGGGGGAGCCGACATAATGCGCGCGTGATTCAAACGATCGGTACGGCCGCCGCCGTCTTCGCCGGTACCAACGTGGACGACATCATCATTCTGACGGTGCTCTTCCTGGCGTCCAAGGCGGGTGGCGTTCCCCGCCCCTGGCAGATCGTCACGGGCCAGTACGCGGGCATCGCCGCGCTGGTGGCCGTCTCGGTCGCGGCGGCCCTCGGGCTCGCCGTGGTGCCGGACCGCTGGGTGGGGCTGCTCGGCCTGGTGCCGTTCGGCATGGGGGTGTGGGGGCTGGTCAAAGCCGGGAGGGCCAGGAGGGGCGGTGACGACGAGGCGCCCCGGATCGCCTCGGGGGTGCTCTCGATCGCGGGGGTGACCATCGCGAACGGGGCCGACAACATCTCCGTCTACACCCCGCTGTTCCGCACGATCGGACCGGCGTCCAGTGCCGTCACGGTGGCCGTGTTCGCGGTGCTCGTCGCGGTCTGGTGCGTGGCGGCCTCCTGGCTCGGGTCGCACGAGAAGGTCATCGCCCTGGTGGAGCGGACGGGTGCGTGGCTGGTGCCCGTGGTGTTCATGGTCATCGGCGCCGTGATCGTGGCGGAGTCGATGTTTCCGTAAATATGGACAATTCCCCCGAATCTAGGGCATATGTACTGGGGAATTACTTACCATGCGAGACCATATGCGCTTCTATCGGCATCGATGGTTCAAGGCGTGGATCGCCCTGATCGTTCTGTCCTTCTCGCTCATCGCCATGATGCAGGTGGCCGGTAACCAGGCCGTCCTGCCCGCGGCCTTCTTCTACGGGGCCGCGGCCGGGCCCATCGCGCTCCTGCTCGCCGTCCACGACCGTATCCACATCGCCACCAGCGTGCCGGCCATGACGCTGGCGGGCATGTTCCTGTTCGGCGGGGGTGTCGCGCTCCTGCTCGGCGGCTACTTCGACGCGCTCCTCATCTCCGAGAAGAACAGCAACTCGATCCTGCGGGTCGGATGGATCGAGGAACCCGCGAAACTCGTCCCGCCCCTCGCGGTCGCGCTCACCGGCCGCCACCTCACCAAGGCCGCGGGGGTCGCGCTCGGCCTGGCTTGCGCGACCGGATTCGCGATCATGGAGTCGATGGCCTACGCCTGGAAGAGCATCGCCAACCACGACGGCGCCCTGGGCGCGGGCACGGTCCTCCTCCTGCGTGGCCTCAGCACCCCCTTCAGCCACCTCGTCTGGACCGGCCTGGTCTGCGCGGTGGCCTTCGGCGCCTGGGAGGTCCGGGGCCGCGCCGTCGTCACCCTCCCCATCGTCGTCGCCTTCGTCACGGCGGCCATGCTCCACTCGCTCAGCGACGGGCTGCTCATCCTGGACATCCCCCGACCGGCCAGGCTGCTCTTCATCGCCGTCGCCGTGACGAGCTACTGGCTGTTCCACCGGGCCACCCGGAATCTGAAACCGATGCCGATCCCGGAACCGGAGCCGGTTCGCGCCTGACTCCCGGCCTCCCTGACTCCCGGCCTCCGCCGGCCGTACGGCCGCATGGGGGCCGAACGGGCGGGAGCGATCCGGGCCTCGGCCTACTCGTACTGCTCGTCGGGGGGATCGACCCTCGTGAGGCTCTTGCCGGTCATCTGCGGGTAGATGACCCCGTTGGGCATTGTGCCGAAGGTCTGCGGGATCCAGGTGCCGGTGACCTCGACCCAGGGCAGCGCCCTGGTCCAGAACGACGCCGGGACGAACGCCGTGATCGCCGCCGGCAGCGCCACCCCGAAGACCAGGAACGGCAGCGCCTGCACGCAGATCGCCACGAAGATCGTGGCCCACGTCCGCAGCGCGGGCGCCGTCAGGTGGGGCGTGAGCGCGAATCTCCCCACCACCAGCAGGACGATGACGAGCGCGAACCCCCACGGCAGGGCACGGTTCGCGGAACCCTTACGCCCCCGGGAAGCGGAGCTCGCACGTCCCCAGGAATCCGGAGGAACCGGGCTCTCGTCATCGGTCCAGAGACTCCGCGGGCCGGTTCGAAGCTCGGACACGCGCCTCATCGTGCCATATCGCTTCGATGCTTCACGTGGAACATCACAACTGCGCAAGCAGCCACCGGGGTCCGACGGTCTCGGCACCCAGTTCCGTGACCCGCTCGCGCAGCCCCCGGTCGGCGGTGACGACCAGGACGCGCTCCCAGGGGCGGGTGTCCCGTACGGCCCGGACGATGGCGTCGTCCCCGCTCCCCGGGGCGGCGATCACGGAGACTCCGGGCACGGAGGCGGTGCCGCGGGCGGCGCCCTCGACGACCGCGGTCAGCCGGGGGAACCAGCGCGCCAGCGCCGGGACACGGTCGGGCGCGGTCCACCGGCCGTCGGCGGCACGCGCGCCGACCTCGGCGAGCAGCTTGGCCGCCGCCCCCGCGCGATCCCGCCACCAGCCGTGCTCGGCGCGGGCGCCCACGATGTTGGCGACGTCGAGGACGACGAGGGAGGGGGTGAGCGCGAGGCCGACGACCGGCCAGGTCGCGGCGAAACCGGGGTGGAGGTTCCTGGCGGTGATCTCCTCGGCGGGGACCCAGCGCAGGTCGTCGCTCTCGGCGTTGGCGGGGATCGCGCGCAGCAGCTCGGAAGCCTCGGCGATCACGGTGTCGAAGGACCAGCCGCCGTGGTCGTCGAGGTAGACGCCCTGGACCCGCAGGCCGGTGCCGTCCAGCGCGGCCTCCTCGAAGGCCTCGCGCAGGGCGGTCGCGACCGCGTCCTCGTGGCTGTCTCGGGCGCCGCCCGGAAGTCCCCAGGTGCCGCCGTGATGGCTCCACGCGGAGCGCTTCTGCATCAGGACGCGGGGCCCGGCTGTGGCGTCGTGATGGACGGCGAGCAGACCGGCCGCGCCGTACACCCCCCAGTGCCGGTGCCCGAGATCGCACCGAGCCCACCCGTCCCCGTCCCCGGCCGTCATGAACCAATGATGCCTCAGGACCGGTCGAACACCCTCCGTCCCCCGGCCACCGGGGAGATGCGGGTCACCGGTCTGGCGGGGGACCTGACGGCACCTCCGTCCCCCGGCCATCGGGGAGATGCCGGTGATGGAGGGGACAACCGGCAGGTAGAAAAACGTTCATGGTGCCATGTCCTGATCCGGCATACTGGCCGCCTTGATCCTCGTTGAAGGACTCCCATGTACCCGAGCGCGCTTTTCGCGCCTGTTCGCTTCCTGCAGCCGGTTCGCGCGTTCGCGACCGTCGCCCTCACCCTGATCGCGCTGACCTCCGTCGTCTCCGCCGGCACCTCGGCGATGCGGCTCCTCTACCGGGAGAGCTGGTCGTGGCGGACGGTCTACGAGTGGAACGCCCTGTACGCGCTGCTCCTCTCCCCGGTCATCCTTCTTTTCTGGGTTCTCCACCTGCTGGCGGGCATCGCCTTCGTGTGCTGGCTGTTCCGCGCCCGGAGCAACGCGTACGCGATCTCCCCCGGGGTCTTCCACAGGTACGCCGCGCCGTACCTGGTGTTCGGGTGGATCGCTCCCATCGTCAACCTGTTCGTCCCCAAGGGGGTCGTCGACGACATCCTGACCACCTCCCGGCCCGGTGGGCTGCCGCCGGGAACCGACCTCTACCGGGGACGCCGCTCGGGGCTGGTCTGGGCGTGGTGGCTGGCGGGGCTGCTGTGGACGGTGACGGAGACGGCGTCCGTGGCTCTGGGGAACGCGGACCTGACCGTTCCGGAGACTGTCGCCCTGGTCGCCTGCGTCCCGCTGCCGATCGTCGCGGGCCTGCTCGCCGCCCGGGTCGTCCTGACGATCACCAATCTTCAGGAGACCGTCCGTGCCGATCTGATGGCGGGGGGACGGCCCCGGAAAAGGCTCGGGCCGCCCGTGGGGTCCTATTTGGGCCTCACCACTCTCGTCGTGCGTGACTACGACGAGGCCATCGGCTTCTACCTCCACGTCCTCGGCTTCGAGCTCCTGGAGGACACGCCGCTGGGCGACGGCAAGCGCTGGGTCACCGTCCGCCCGCGCGGTGCCCGGGAGACGGCGCTGCTGCTCGCACGCGCCGACGGTCCCGAGCAGGAGGCCCGGGTCGGCGACCAGACCGGTGGCAGGGTCGGCCTCTTCCTCCACACCGACGACTTCGCCCGCGACTACGAGCGTCTGCTGTCGGCGGGCGTCGTCTTCGAGGAGGCCCCGCGTAGCGAGCCCTACGGCCGGGTCGTCGTCTTCCTGGACCTGTACGGCAATCGCTGGGACCTGTTCCAGCCCGCCGACGTCTCACCGGCCTACGGCTGAGCCTGTTTCAGCCCGCCGGGGTCTCGGCGGCGTACGGCTGAACCTGGGCCGGCCCGCCGATCTCTCATCGGTGTACGGCTGAGCCTGGATCGGCCCGCCGGGAGTCTCACCGGTGCATGGCCGAGTCTGGGTCGGCCCGCCGGGAGTCTCACCGGCCTACGGCTGAGCTGCTGGGCCGGTCCGCCGACCTCTCGCCGGTGTCCTGCCGCCCGGACCGGCCTCGCCGCCGGGGCGAACGCCTTCCCAGGTCTCAGTTCCCGCCCTTCGAGAAGTGCTGGTAGTCCTTGATACCGGACCAGTAACCGCCCCACTCCCAACCCTTCTGCTGGAAGGCCCTGACCACGCGGTCGCCCGGGTTGATCACTCCGGGAGCCCGTACGGGGCGCTTGAAGAACTCGCGGGCGTTCTTGTGGGATCCCGTGCCGTTGGCGTATATGTACGGGTTCTCGCGCGGGTTGATGTCGACGGCCAGGCCGTAGGCGTGCTTGGACCAGCTGCTCGACCCCTCCGCGGGGCGGCAGTTGAAGGCCGAGGTGTTGTCGGCGTCGATCGAGGCGAAGTCGTCGGCCTTGTAGGCGTCGACGAGCCGCATCTTGTAGATCGGCCAGCGCCAGTCGTACAGGCGGTGGAAGACGGAGACGATGTCGTCGGCGGCGTCCTCGTGCACGACCAGCTCGCCAGTGTGCGGCTTGCCGTCGAAGCCCCAGTAGGTCATCGTGATCAGCCGCAGATCGCCGACCGGGACCGGGCATCCGGGCCGCCACGAGTATTCGAGCCGTTCACGGGCGACCCGGGAGACCTTCGCGGAGAACTTCGGCGGCCCCGTCGGGGTCGGCGACGCCGTGGTGGGCGGGATGGTCGCCGGCGGCACGACGGTCGGCTCCGGGGCGGCCACCTCGGTGACGGGCGAGGACGCCGAGATCGGCGCGGAGGTGACCGGAGGCGCGGCCGGGGTGGGTAGGGAGGTCGCCGCGCCACACGAGGCCGCCGCCAGGCACCCGGCGGCCGTCGCGAGCACGGCCCGCGTACGGATCATGAATTTGGAGCCTGACACGAGTCGCCCCCTCAGAAAAACGGACAAAAGCGACAAAAAGCATTGTAGATGATTGATTACCCGAGGTGAGAGGTGGCCGCGGCGGCGATCCACTCGTGGGCGATCACGGGTTCCGGTGGCCAGGGGGTGCCGTTGATCACGGCCACCAGCTCCCAGTATCGCCCGGCGCGCGGGTCGTGCTCCGCGTAGTCCCGGACGACCGACTCCGGGGTGCGCCGCTGAGCCCCGGCCAGGAGTGCGACGATCCCGGCCACGACGGGCGCGGCGGCCTCCGACTCCGGGGCCACGCCGTCCCGTATCGCGGCCAGCGCCGTCTCCGTGACCAGGGCGTTGACCTCGTGCCAGGCCGCCAGGTCGATCCGGTCGGCGTTCGCCCAGAAGTCGCTGCTCATCTCGCGCAGGGAGGCGCGGAAGCCGTCGTCGGCGAGCAGCTCGGTCAGTTCCAGCCAGGCGTCGAGTTGCTCGATGCCCGGCTCGTCGGGCAGGTCGGGCACCATGGCCGTGCGCAGGCCGCCGAGCCACTCCTGCCTGGCGGCGTTCTCGCCGGCGACGTCGTCGACGAACTCGTTCACCAGCGCGGCCGTCTCCGCCGCGCCGAGCCGCCCGAGGGCGTTGAGCCGGCGCAGGTCGTCGTCGGCAGGCTCGTCCCGCTCCAGGGTGGCCCTGAGCACCGCTCGGGTCCGCTGCAGCGCCCTGATCTGCGTCTCCACCGTACGGAGGTGCAGGGAGAGCACCTCGCCCAGGTCGCGGTCGCCGAGCGATCTGATGGTCGCCAGGTCGACGCCGATCTCGCGCAGCGTCCTGACGAGCTCCAGCCGCCCGCGGTCCTCGTCGCCGTAGAGGCGGTAGCCGCTCCGGGTGCGGCCGCGCTCGGGGAGCACCCCGATGTCGGAGTAGAACCGGATCGTCTTCACCGGCAGCCCGGAGAGTCTGGCGAGCTGTCCGATCGTGTAGCTCATGGCCGTGATTATTCCGTTGAGTCTCCAGTAACGGGAGACTTTAGCTTGGCGGGCATGTCGAACGTGTCGAAGAAGAAGGTCAGCCGGATCGCCAAGCTCCAGCTCCCGGCCGGTGAGGCCGGTCCCGCCGCCGTGGGCAAGGACCTGGGCCCGCTGGGCCTGAACCTCATGGAGTTCTGCCGCCAGTACAACGCGGCCACCCAGGACCGGCGGGGATTCGTCGTCCCCGTCGTCGTCACCGTGTTCGAAGACCGCTCGTTCGAGCTGGCGATCAAGATGCCCACCACGGCCTCGCTGATCCGCAGGGTGATCGGCCTGGACCGGGGCAGCCCCCGTCCCGGGCACCAGGCGGCAGGCACGATCACCCGCGCCCAGCTGCGAGAGGTCGCCAGGACCAAGCTGCCCGACCTCAACACCACCGACCTCGACCAGGCCGAGAAGATCATTGCCGGCACCGCGCGCTCGATGGGCCTGACCGTCCGGGACTGAGCCCTGTACGCCCCTGCTTACGGCCCCCTACGTCGTGTGCGGCTTACGACCGGATTCATAGTTGCTTGGCGTGGGAGCCCACATTCCTTGGGGAGGCTTTTCATCGAAACGTATCGCGCCTGTGTTCGAACCCGCGCTACAGTCATGGGCACGGGATCGAACACGGGTTCGGGCTGACGTTCTCGCAGGTGAAGGGGTGTGTCATGGCGATGCTCGCGGTGCCGCCGACGGCACGCCCCCCGCTCCCTCGCCCGCCGGTGGAACGCGGCGCGACACGCCGTAGCACTTTCTACGGAATTCTAGGCCGGCCGCTATATCCCGTCATAAAGTCCGAGAGCGTGGACCCCGTGCGCAATCCCTACGCCCCCGGTGCCGGACAGCGCCCCCCGGAGCTCGCCGGTCGTGACCGCGAGCTACAGCAGTTCGAGATCGTCCTGGAACGGGTGGCCCGAGGGCGCCCCGAGCGCAGCATGGTGGTCACCGGGCTGCGCGGCGTGGGCAAGACCGTTCTGCTCAACACCTTCAAGTCGATGGCCATGCAGCGGCTGTGGGGCACCGGCAAGATCGAGGCCAGGCCCGACCAGTCGATCCGGCGCCCGGTGGCCGCCGCCCTGCACATGGCGATCAGGGAGCTGGCCCCGAGGCATCGGGCGCCCGAGCGCATCGAGGAGTTCCTCGGCGTGCTCAAGGCGTTCGCGATGCGCGACCCGTCAGCGGCCAAGGGCACCTCGCACTGGTCGCCCGCGATCGACGTGCCCGCCGGCCGGGGACGCGCCGACTCCGGAGACCTGGAGATCGACCTCACCGAATTGTTCGTCGACGCCGCCGCGGTCGCCACCGACCTGGGCGTCGGCATCGCGCTGTTCATCGACGAGATGCAGGACGTGCAGGCCCCCGACGTCTCGGCGCTCTGCGCGGCCTGCCACGAGCTCTCCCAGAGCGGCGGGCCGCTGATCGTGGTCGGCGCCGGGCTGCCGCACCTGCCCAGCGTGCTGTCGGCCAGCAAGAGCTACTCCGAGCGGCTCTTCCGCTACGCCAGGATCGATCGCCTCGACCGCGAGGCGGCCGACCTGGCGCTCATCGCCCCGGCCGAGAGCGAGGGCGTGGAGTTCACCCAGGACGCCCTCGACGCCCTCTACGTGGCCGCCGACGGTTACCCCTACTTCGTTCAGGCGTACGGCAAGGTCGCCTGGGACCTCGCGCTGCGCAGCCCGATCACCGCCGACGACATCAGGGTCTCCGCGCCGGAGGCCGAGGAGGAGCTCGCGGTCGGCTTCTTCGGCAGCCGCTACGAGCGGGCCACCCCCGCCGAGCGCGACTACATGCACGCCATGGCCGCCATCGGCGACGAGCCCGTCGCCACCGCCGAGGTGGCCGAGGGGCTCGGCCGCAAGCCGTCGAGTCTCTCCCCGGCCCGCGACAGCCTCATCAAGAAGGGCCTGATCTACAGCGCGGAACGCGGGCTGATCGCGTTCACCGTCCCGCACTTCGGAAAGTTCCTGCGGTCCCAACCGGTCTGACTGAACACTTGTTCGATATAGTGCGAGGGGGCCCCTAGTCCTCTATATGGCTCTCTAGTGGGGAAGCTAGAGAGCCATATAGAGCTCAATCGTGCTGCCCTAGAAAAATCTAAGGCTCTCTAGCGTCCAGCCGATATCGGCAGAGATTCCGGCAGAGACTCCGTCTGCACCGGCTGCCCGTCCGAGCCGACCATGGCGACCCGCACCGCCGGGTGCCGTCCGCTCAGATAGACCGCGAAGACCACGTCGACGGGCGCGCCCGCGTGGCTGTTCCCCGGATAGACGAAGAACCGCCAGCACAGCTCCCGCCAGCTGTCGACCGGTTCCTTGCTCGACAGCAGTTCCGCGTGTGAGCGCCAGACCGTGCTCGACCGCAGCCGTCCGAGCGCGGTGGCCGGGTCGAGGCGGCGCTGCTCGCAGGGTGCCCGATAGCGGAGCCTGGCGATCGTCTCCTCGATCTCCGGCGAGAGCGTGGCGAGCAGCAGCAGCCCCGCGAGCGTGAGCGGCACGTGTGTCCAGGTCAGACCCGCCATCGCCTCCCAGCCGGGGATCGCCGGAGTCCAGACCAGTCCCAGGGCCATGGCCGTCAGCACCATGGTGCGGCCCAGCGACCGTCGTCCCACCGGGAGCGCGCTGACCTCGCCGAAGCAGCCGCACCCCGCGTCCGGGCGGCGGCGGCGCAACTCCCACAGGACGTAGGTGGAGATCGCGAAGAACCCGGCGATTCCCCACCGGAAGAACGGATGGCCGGTCAGCAGCAGCCCGCTCGCCAGGAACAGCTCCCCGAGCGCGCAGCCCAGCATCGCGGGCCCGCGCCAGCGCTCGGGCACCAGCACGGCCGGTCCCAGCTTGCTCAGCATGCCCGGCTCGGCCTCGCGCGTGACCGTTCCGATCTTCGCGACCGTGCCCGCCGCCAGCAGCAGGAACACGACCGGCAACTGCGCGGCGGCGATCGTCATCAGCATCTGTGTCACCCCATTCCGAGCCGGGCGTTGAAGCACCCGGTGGTCAGGTCTCCGCCGAGTTCCACGAAGGAGCTCGGTGACAGTTCAAGGATCCGGCCGCGCGGAGAGGTGCCGCACTCCAGGCACCGGTCGCAGAACCGGCCGGCCAGGCAGCCACACGCCACGATCGGCAGGACCGAGGTGCGTCCGGCGCACACGTTGCGCACGGTGAGCATCGACCCCAGCGCCAGGTACGGCAGCCCGGCGCAGGACACCCCGGTGTCGTCGCACGCCGTGTCGGCCCGTTCCAGCATGGGGTAGGCCACCCCCTGCTCCCCGTCGTCGAAGGTGTCCGACCAGGTGGCCGTGCCCGAGATCCGCGACTGCACGCCGACGTAGCCGGGGGGCGGTGGCGGCACGGCCGTCCACCGGTAGGGCGGCTGCGAGGTCGCGGGCAGCCGCGCCCGCGCCGTACCGTCCTCGCGAACCCCGATGGCGTCGAACAGGTAGCCGGGTTCGAACTGCGGATGCCTGACCCGCAGCCGCCCGGAGGAGCGGTAGGGGATGACGATCGTGCGCCGCCCGCGGTGCGGCCCGCAGTACAGCTCCACGGTGTGGTCCTTGCCCTCGGTGCCGATCGACTGGATCACCCCGGTGATCCTGGTGATGTCGGCCCAGATCCGGTCCACGACCCGGCCGGCCCGCAGCGCCCTGATGATCACATTGGACCCCGGGGGGAGGTCGGCGGGGCTGACGGCCTCACCGCGCCAGGCGGTCGCCCACGGGGCGATGACGAGCCGCTCCTCGTCGCCGTCCGGGGTGTCGACGACGATCAGATGCGGGCTGACGTCGAGGATCGTGCCGCTGACAGCGTGGAAGGACTCACCTTCGGTGGGGAGGGGGCCCGGCTCCTGGACGGTCCGGCCAAGCGCGGCGGCCGCCAGCGTGCGGCGGCGATCGGCGCTGCGATAGGGCATCGTCGCTCCCCAATTCTGCGAGGTGTCGCAGCCAGCGTCACACGCTTCGCGGAATCCCGCTGTCCGCTCCACGAATAATCACGGCAGGTGTCCAACCAGGTACTAAAGTTCCCCTCCCTGGTAGAACGCATTGGTGTCCACCCGATGACAAACCGCTATCTAATAGTTCTTGCGTGCTCCATCGCCCATCGAAGCCGATCTTTACCGTTGATGGGATGAAATATAGATTTCGGTTCAGCCGCAGTATGGGTTCTTGCTGCGATTCTGGCCACCATACGCACCTGGAGCACAGGCTGGTGATCGCGGTGGCCGGCGGGACCGACGAGGAGTTCCGCGAGTATGTCCTTGCTCGCGGCCCGGCGCTGCTGCGTGCCGCCTACCGGCTCACCGGGCACCCGAGCGACGCCGAGGACCTGTTGCAGGCGGCGCTGGTCAAGACCTACCTCGC
This sequence comes from Streptosporangium sp. NBC_01469, assembly GCF_036227305.1. Lineage (NCBI taxonomy): Bacteria > Bacillati > Actinomycetota > Actinomycetes > Streptosporangiales > Streptosporangiaceae > Streptosporangium > Streptosporangium sp. NBC_01469. The sequence continues at coordinate 1,895,710 of NZ_CP109465.1, forward strand.
CTGGGACCGCATCCAGGACCGTACCGCCCTGGACGGCTATGTACGCCGGGCGATGGTCAATATCAACATCTCCTGGTGGCGGCAGCGCAAGTTGGAGGAGTATCCGTCAGGCGAACTCCCGGAGCCGGTCGTCGCGGGCGGCCACCACCTGCCCGAGAGTGTCGAGCAGGCCCTCGACCGGCTGCCCGCCCGGATGCGGACCGCCGTCGTCCTGCGCTACTACGAGGACATGACCGAGCCGGAGATCGCCAAGGCGCTGGGCATCAGCGTCGGGACGGTCAAGAGCACGGTCTCCCGGGGGATGGCCAAGCTCCGCGGCGACCTCACCCCCTCCGAGGCGCGGCACCTGGAACCGCAGGTCTGACACGACGGGCGCCCCCACGCGCCACCGGTCCCCTCCCCGGCCACCCGTACGGAACCTGTCTCCACAGATCTCACGGGGACTCACGTCTCGTGGGACTTCCTATGGACCATGAACTTCCTGCGGGCCCCGTACCTTCTATGGCCCTTGTCTTCTGCGGACCCCGTCTTCCGCTCATCCCGCCTTCCGCTCATCCCGTACGGATGACGCGTCACTCGGACGGGATGAGCGCGGCCTCCTCCGGCCGGAAATCCTCCGCCCCCGCGGTGGCGCACGGTCGCACGGCGTCGCGGATGGTCCTGAGGGTGCCGAGGAAGGTGCTGAGCTCAGCGGGGGGAAGAAGCCCGGTGAACCAGGTCTCGATGTCGATCAGGTGTCGCGGAAGGACGCCGCCGAGCCGGTCGGTGCCGACCTCGGTGATGGCCGCGTAGGAGGCCCGCCGGTCGGTGGAACACGCCTGTCTCGTGACCAGTCCCTCGCGCTCCAGCCGGTCGACGACCCGGGTCGTCCCGCTCGTGGACAGGCCCGTCTGCGCCGCCAGGTCGCTCATACGCAGCCGCCCCTGCGGCGAGCGCGCCAGCCTGATCAACGTCTCGAAGTCGATCTCTGAGAGCCCCGCGGCCGCGAAGGACTCGTGCGTCTTCGCTGCGATACCGGTGTAGACCTCGGCGAGGAGGCCCATCGCCGTAAGCCGGGAGTCGTCAAAGTGGTTCACGCTCCTACCTTACCCGACAGTAGTTGACGAGAGGAATATTCCTCGTGTAGAAATCTGTTGACGCAAGCATCCACCCAGCAAGTATCTCTTCGGGAGTAGAAAATGACCACTCGGACCTGGGAGAACCTTCAGATCCCCGCCCCGGGCACCTACGCTCTGGACGTCGCCCACACCCAGATCGGCTTCGTCGTCAAGCACATGATGGTGAGCAAGGTTCGCGGTCACTTCAACGAGTTCGCCGGCACCGTCACCATCGCCGAGAACCCCCTGGACTCCTCCGCGCAGATCTCGATCAAGACCGCGAGCATCACCACCGGCGCCCCCGACCGCGACGGCCACCTGCGCAGCGATGACTTCCTCTCCGCTGACAAGTTCCCCGAGCTGACCTTCCACAGCACCCGCGTTCTCAGCCACTCCGGTGACGAGTTCACCCTCGCCGGCGACCTCACCATCCGTGACGTCACCAAGCCGGTCGAGCTCACCGTCGAGTACGGCGGCGCCGGCACCAACCCGTGGGGCCAGGACGTCTGGGGCTTCTCGATCAAGGCCGAGATCGACCGCGAGGAGTTCGGCCTGACCTGGAACCAGGCGCTGGAGACCGGCGGCGTCCTGGTCGGCAAGAAGATCAAGATTGAGATCGAGGGCGAGGCCAACCCGGCCGCCTGATCTCCGTGACCACCCGAGGTCTCCTCCCGTCCCGCCGGGCGGCGAGGGGCCTCAACGGCGTTCACTTGAGTGTTCACTTGGTGAGATGTAGCGTCTCGCAAACTGGGAATCCACAGGATTTCCGCCATGCTCAGCTGCGGACTCCTCAGTTTGTCCACAGGGTCGGGGAGAGTTATCCACCACTTGTGGATAACTCTCCTCCGACTCTTGCCCGAGACGCGATCGTCAACCGCTTTGCCGCCTCGCCTGATGGCCGGTACTCTGTGCTGAGCCGAACGGCCACCAGGAGGCTTCGCCTAGTCAGGTCTATGGCGCCGCACTGCTAATGCGGTTTGGGTTTACCGCCCATCCGGGGTTCAAATCCCCGAGCCTCCGCCGATCAGAGGCCCTCTCCCGAGATACGGGGAGAGGGCCTTTTCGATCTCCGAACACCGCCGTAGTTGCAGTTCGAGTTGCAGCTGGGCGCCGACCCGTGATGCGGCGACGCGGAAGACCAAGATCGACCATGCCGCCGCATCCGCCTATCGGGCCTCGCCGGAGAGCAGCGCCCTCCATATATCGCCGGCCTGCCGGATCGGCCACCGATAGGTCTCGTGAACTTCCGGGCTGCCTTCCAGTTGGAGCGTGCGCCGGATGAATCCCTGCCCTCCGGCCTGGCATTGCACTCCCGCCTACATCGCCATGGAGACAGGCGCGACCCGCGTCCTGCTGGGCCAGGCCACCGCGGCCATTCCGATATTCGAGGCCAGCCGCTCCCAGCGGTCCGAATCCAGCCGGGCACGCGATCACGTCTTGTTCCTGACCCGTATGGCGACCGCCTACGCCATAGCGGGCGAACGAGAGCACGCCTGCGCGGTGACCGAAGACGCCATCTCCCGCATGCAGGCTCTTCGCTCCAGCCGGGTCACCAGCCAGCTCATAACACTGCGCACTCACCTGGCCCGATGGACGGCAGACCCCTCCGTGGCAGACTTGCTCACCAGGCTCGACATCCTCTCGGAGTCCTTCTCCCTGCCAGCACCCTCGCCACAAGGAGACCGGTGACCACCCTGCTGCCCACCGCGACCACCACCGAGGAACGAGACCGCAACGCCCAGGTCGCGATCCTCCCTGTCGGCAGCTTCGAACAGCACGGTGACCATCTGCCCCTCAGCACCGACACCATCGTGGCCACCCTGATCGCCCGCCAGATCGCCGAGGCTCACCCTGTCCTGCTGCTCCCGCCCGTGACAATCTCCTGCTCGCACGAGCACAGCGCCTGGCCGGGAACCGTCAGCATCTCCGCGCGGACCCTGCACGCGATCGTCACTGACGTCTACGCCTCCGTCACCCGCTCCGGACCTACGGCCCTGGTCGTCGTCAACGGCCACGGAGGCAACTACGTCCTGAGCAACGTCGTCCAGGAGGCCAACGCCGAAGGCCGCCGCATGGCACTGTTCCCCTCGCGCGAGGACTGGAACGAAGCCCGAGCCGCTGCTCAGCTCACCAGTTCCACGCACGAGGACATGCATGCCGGAGAGCTGGAGACCTCTCTCCTGCTGCACGCCTGCCCTGAGGTGATCCGCCCCGGCTACCAGTCCGCCGACTGGATCGCCGACGACCGTCGCCATCTCCTGACGAAGGGCATGCAGGCTTACACGGACAGCGGGGTCATCGGCCGCCCATCCCTGGCCACTGCCGAAAAAGGCAAAGCTCTGCTCGACAGCCTCACCAACGGCTTCAGCGAGGTGCTCAACCTCTTCACGAAGCCCTGAGCGACGGCACACCAGCCGATCATGAGCTGAGTAACTGCCGAATTGTTCTGAGTAGGTATCAAGGGCGGCGCTCCGCGCCGCCGCGCGGCCCTGCGCTCGGCCACACGCTGCGCGTGCGGCCTGGGGGCCGTTCTCGCGCGCGGCCGTGCCCAGGCCGCACAAAGCCACTATGACCTCTAAAGTCTTTGGTCTCCCCATATCGAGCTACCTATGTCAGTCTATGGCGTAACCCTGTATCGGTAACACACCTTGCAAGCCGAGATCCGAGGAAATAGGTAGACGTGGAAATCAAGAGCTTGAATATTGTGTCTATTATAAACCGGCGAGTTGGCCGCGAAATCACCTCTACCGCTAAAGAATATAGTGGACTAGTTAGCGCATACAGTGAGGCATTCTATGGCACTGTCGATGACAGTCTCTCCAAACTAGATAGGCTCAGTTATTTAGATTCAGACACAATCGAGAAGATAAAGCCGACTATAGCCGATGCTGCACGCTGCTATCACGCACGCAACCCATTTCCCGTGCTACGCCAGGCAGCGAAGCGAAGAGTGCGCGTCAAGGTAACTTTCCCTCTAGTCATCATAGGAGCGTGGTGCTGGACCATCCAGGGCATCTTGCCACCCGCTCCCACTACCTCCGAAGCTATAGGTGGCGTGCTTTACGCCATTATTCCCGTGCAAATAGCATATTTTTTGGCAAAATTCCGCTACAAAAATGTATTTATTGTACAGCTAGTTGGAACGCTTCTTGTAATACTAGCCAGCTGGCGATTCCACTTCATCTCGTCTGAGACTAGAGCAGAATGGAACGCCCAGGTGTTCACGCCTCCGGCATTGCTTAAATTCCTAATTCCGGCCTGGAACCCCGAGCCGGTGAAAATATCGGCATACCAAATTGCTTATGCCCCAATTTGGGGATTAAGTGCAACGCTGGTTTTTCTTGCGATCGTTATGGTGGCTACTCGTTGGCAGCTAGCGCTTTTCCATGAGGCTGAGCCCGGTCCTTGGCACCCTAAAGCTGCCTATATGTCATCTGTCTTGATTGTGGGCATGCTTGATCTGGCCAGTCGACTAGAGGACAGTCTGAATAGGGAGGCGGGTCACGCGGATTCTTTGCTTCATGGTCGACATTATTGGTTCTCTAGGGAATTAGCGCGACTGGCCCGCGTTTCGAGCGGACCTTGGGCTCGGCTCATGCGTGCGCGCTACGGAAGTGCTGGATATAACGCAGCTTCACATGCGAGCGGCATGGCATTTACATTCCAGAGCTGGCGACTAAAAATAACCTTTATGAGTAATCAATTTCATGACGTTAACCGAGAGATGCAGCTCGCCTTGGTTGCCGCAGCAGAGGGTGATTGGGCCTCGGTGGTCGCTGATAATGCAGCGGACGCAAATCTTACACAGGGGCGCCTTGTAAGGGTGTTGAGGAAGACTGTGTCAATCGCTGTACCACTGGTGGTTGCATTCATGGTTTGGGCCTATCTGGGGTCGGCTCTAACCCCATTCAGTCAACCCATCATTATTACTTGTATCGCCTTTTCGGCCCTCCAGTTGTTCTTAGTGCTCGATCCTCAAGCTGTGGAAAGGCTTGAGGGTGTACAGAAAATTACCGAACTCTTTAAAAAGAATTAATAATCCTTGAGTCGCTCCTGTCGGACCTTCCGCTGGCATGCTATGAGCTGGCTAGCTGTTAGTACTGCACTCACGATCGCCTTCCTGTTGCTGACACCCAGGGTAAAGACCCTGTACGGGGTTGCAGTTTCACCGCCATACCAGTCCGTTCCAGAAGGATCGCCGACGGGCGTTGGTCCCGGTGGGACCGTCCTGAACGATGGCGCCCCGAGCTGTTAATGCGGTTTGGGTTTACCGCCCATCCGGGGTTCAAATCCCCGAGCCTCCGCAGATCAGAGGCACTCTCCCGAGATACGGGGAGAGGGCCTTTTTTGATTACCGGAGAAGAAGAGCGGCGGGCCGTACGGCTGTAGCACCTTGTCCTCGGACTCGGTTGAGTCCGTCTGATCCTTCACAAGCGTCCGCTGCGTGTCGGCCGGACCGGAGGGATAACGGCGATCGCGGGGCGGCCCTCCATGATCGCCCGGTCCTGGTCCGACAGAATGCCCGGATATGCGGATCTTTGTCCACCCTTCTCAACCGCTCGGCCAGACCGTTAACCCACCTTTGGCGATTACATGGTTTTTCCTCTCGAACACTGCGGACATAGTATGAATGTGACTTATCTTGAACAGTATGACGCCCAAGTTGATGATGAGAAAAAAGCCGCACTGGTGCGCGGATGGATCCGCACGGACACAGTTTTATTTTTTCGTGAGCTCCGTGAGCACCGTCCGATTTTCGTAACGCCTGGATTTACCCTCGTCACACGGTTCCCGGATGTGCTGGAGGTGCTGTCGCACGAAAATATCTTCTCCGTGCGCCTGAACGCACCACGCATGGATCCAGTAGTCGATGGCCCGTTCATGCTCGCCCGCGATGATACTCCGGTCAACTGGCGAGAAAAGGGAATCATGCAGGCTGTCCTCCGGCCAGAAGATCTTCCGAACGTACGCGAAATGGCGGGACGCATCGCGGACGAAGCTCTTGACCGTAACACTCAGGGTGGTCGCATCGAAGTAGTGAGCCAGCTCGGACGCTATGTACCGATCAGTCTCTGCGGAGAATACTTTGGCTTTCCGGGTCCTGATCTGGAAACAATGTATCGCTGGTCCCGTGCGACTCAATTCGATATGTTCAAAAACCTGCAGAACGATTCGGTGGTCCACGAGGAGTCCGTTCGTGCGGGTCAGGAGATGATGGCGTATCTCAAAGATCTTCTGGACGATAAGCGTACAACCGTGGAAAATGTGAAGGTGAATCACCGCCAGGACACCTTCAGCCGGCTTATCCGGACCTGTTTTCCTGCTGAACTGGACTTTGGCGACCATCGGATCCTGGCGAACGTCGCCGGTCTGCTGATCGGCGCGGGAGAAACAACCTCACAGGCGATCGTCCAGGCGCTGGAACAGATCCTGTTGCGTCCAGATATCCAGGCTCAGGCAACCGATGCGGCCACCGAACCCGACTTGGAGAGATTCGATCGATACGTCTGGGAGGCCCTTAGGTTCAACCCCATCAACCCACTGGTATTCCGGTACTGCGAAAAGGATTACAAACTGGCCGCGGGCACGCCGCGCGAAACGCTGATCCCGGCGAACGCGATCGTCTTCGCGTGTACGGCCTCCGCCATGTTCGATGAGTACTACGTTCCGGACGGAAGCTCATTCCGAATCGATCGTTCCGACTTCGTTCGCCTTCACTTCGGTTTTGGCCATCACACCTGTCTGGGACGCTACGTGGCAGGCGTGATGATCCCAGAAGTCGTCCGGCGAATCCTTTTGCGCCCGGGAGTGTCACTTCTCCCTTCACCGCATGGAGGTATCGATTTCCAGGGCGGACCGTTCCCCGAACGATTCACCATTTCCGTCGGTGAGGCCGCTCAAAAAAATTAGAGAACCCTATGAACGCCAAGAGAAGTAAGATCGACGACGGCTGGAACAGCCGAATTGAATTCTATCCGACCACACACTTCGAACCCCTCTGGCGATGGATCCAGCACATTCCGACGCTACGGCGCAAGGTCAACAAGGCTCTCATTGACCGAGCCATCTTAAATACCCTCGTGCGAATGAGGCCCGCTCCGACCGGAGCGAGTTTCCATTGAACACGCTCGGGAATCGTATGGTCACGGCCTCGATAAGGCTCTGGCAGATGGCGGGGGAACCATGACCCATCTCATCGTGTGCTGCGACGGTACCTGGAGTACTCCACAGAACGAGTCGGTCACCAATGTTTGCCGGCTGTACAACGCCCTCACCGAGACAGGCATGGACGGCGACCGCCAATTGGCTTACTACCAGCCCGGCGTCGGTACGCTGAGCAACAGACTGCTGGGGGGAGCCGTTGGGCTGGGCCTGTCCGACAATGTGATGGACGCCTATCTCTGGCTGACCATGCGATACGTCCCGGGATATCGCATCTCCCTGTTCGGATTCAGTCGCGGTGCCTACACGGCCCGAAGCGTCGCCGGGATGATCTCGGCGTGCGGGCTAATCGACAATGCCAAGGTAGACGAGGCCGAGCTCTGGCCTCAGATCAAAGATCTGTACGATCGTGGGTACCGGCAAAGAAAGCGTGACCCCCAAGGTCGTGAATGGCGAAACGGGCTCACCTTTCGCTGGGACCCGGACGATTGCGACCAGATCCCAATACATTTCATCGGAGTGTGGGAAACCGTCGGCGCCCTCGGTATTCCGGCCTACATGGGCTGGCTCAGCCTTCTGGACCCACTGCACCGGCACGACTTTCACGACGTGCGGCTCAACCCGTACATCAAGCACGGTCGCCACGCCGTGGCCATGGACGAGCGCCGCAGTCCCTATACGCCCACGCTGTGGTCGGAGCCGTACGGGACCGAACAGATCGTCAAGCAGGTGTGGTTTCCCGGTAGCCACGTGGACGTCGGTGGCGGTCATCCGCAAAGGGGGCTGAGCGACTGCTCGCTGCGGTGGATGATCGACGAAGCGCGCAGGGCGGTCGGCATCGGTTTCTACAAGACGACCGTGAAAAACCAGATCAACCCCAATCCGCTCGACGTTCTGCACGCCGACCATGGTGTGGTCGGCGTGCTCCAGCCCTTGGCCGCCCCGCAACTCGAGCCGCTGCTCGAAATCTTTCTACAGCCGCGGCCTCGGGCTGTGCCCAAAATCGACCCGGACGCGACGATCCCCCTGATCCACCAGTCGGTATACGACCGGTACCAGAACCCGCCCATCACGAGCGGGCCCTACCGGCCTACCCGGGTGCTTGCTCCAGAGCAGAGCAAGACGGTTGAGGTGTTCGCCCACGAGCCGTGGAACGAGACAGGGCTCTACCTTGAAGCCGGCGACTATCGCTTCACGGCTGAAGGCCGGTGGCGCGATGTCGGCATCCTGTCCGGTCCCGCCGGTATCACGGGTCTGCGCCGCTTCAATCCTCTGGTGGAGAGACTCCGGCTCGTGGGCACGCTGCTGGGGCAGGGCGAGAAGCTGTTCCAGCTGGTGACGGGGAAGAAGATGGCGAACTTTGTCGGCACGCGCAGGGAGGAGAACATGCCGTGGATGTCGCTTGTCGGCGTCGTCGCCAACGATGCGACAGCGGTTGACGGTGAGTACAAGTCCCACGAACGCATCGCCGTTGGCGCCGGCACATGCTGTCGGGTGGCCAGGAGCGGCTATCTGTACGCCTTCGCCAACGACGCCTGGGGTTTCTACGGGAACAACCGAGGCAGCGTGCACCTCACCGTGACCAGAATGCCTGTTGAGGAGCAGCCGACCGTTCCCACCCGCACCGAGCGAGAACGTACTCCAGGGCAGGCCGTGCCCGTCGGTAAAGCCGGTAAAGCCGGTAAAGCAAGGGGTACAGACGAAGCTTCACGACGTGGCGCTGCGCCTTCTGTGAATCGCCAGGCGGAGTTGGCTGACATAGGCCGGGGACGTCGAGCCGGGAAGCACGGGAAGCAAGGGTGACGTCTCATCGAACCGCGATGACCGCCCCTGATGCCTGTCCGGCGCCAAAGCCTCGCTCATAGCGCTGACCTGTGGTTTTGTGCTGTCGGCAGCGCAACGCCCACGTCGCGATCCTCCCTGTCGGCAGCTTCGAACAGCACGGTGACCACCTGATAGGTATAAGCGGCGGCGCGGCCCTGCGCTCGGCCGCACGCTGCGCGGGAACGGCCTGGGCCCGTTCTCGCGCGCGCCCGTGTTCGGGTCGTCCCGCACCGGGATCGGACCTGCCCGAACTCAGGCCCGGGGAAGGGCCTTACGACGTGCGGAGGATGCCCTGCACGCCTCCACCAGAGTTCACCGCCGACCTCGTTCACTGGAGACCCCGCACGAACCCAGCACAGGGGCGCGGCAGGAACCTTGTGGACAGCCGGTAAGACCGGGCCGCTCTCGGCCACTACCTGGTGAGTGTCAGTGAAGGAGCCTGGGTGCTGAACCAAGAGGAGTTCGCCGCGTTGTTCGATGCGTGCCGTCCCCGCGTGTACGCGTACGCGGTGAGCCGATGTGGCCGCCGGCTGGCCGAGGAGGTGGTCAGCGAGACGTTCGTGGTCGCCTGGCGCCGGCGTGATGACATCCCGGCCAAGAACGCGCTGCCGTGGCTACTGGGCGTCGCGCGCAACGTGATCCGCGACGTCCACCGGGAGGAGCTCCGGCGGGCGGCGTTGGACGACGCGTTACACGGCTGGGCCGACGAGATCGGACCCGATGTGGCTGAAGAGGTCGCGGAGCGCGCGGCCGTGTTGAGGGCGCTGGCCACGTTGAGCGACGAGGACAAGGAGGTGCTGATGCTGGTCTCGTGGCACGGGCTGACCTCGGTGGAGGCGGCCAAGGTCGTCGGGAGCTCTCGGTCGGCCTTCTTCGTACGGCTGCATCGCGCCAGGCGGCGTCTGAAGGCGGCCATGGACGACGTGACGGCGGTGCGCGCTCGGCGCGCGCTGGTATCGGAGGAGGAGCAGTGAAGCGGAAAGACGTCCTGGACGTCCTCGCGGCGGCCCGTCCCGCCGACCTCGACCCGCCCGGGACATCCCGCGCACAGGTCGTGGAGCTGCGCGCGCCGGTCAGAAGTCGGCACGCCACATGGCTCGGAGCGGTCGCGGCCTCCCTGGCGACGGTGTCCGTGATCGCCGTCATGGGGGTTCCCCGACTGATGGGCCAAGACACCGTCACCGGGCAGATAGCCGGCGGATCCTCGGCAAACGTCCTGGACATGGCGGCGGATCGGGCGGCCGGTCAGAGACAGACGCTCGGACGCTACTGGCACACCTCGGGCCTGATCCTCGGGGAACAGCTCATCGGCTCACCGGACAACCGGTATCGGATCAGAACTCGTGCCCAGACGAGCCGCTGGGTGCCGCCCGGCCCGGAGTACATGGTGTTCACCGAGCGCGGCCTGCCTACGGTACCGGCCTCGGCGGCGGACGAGCAGGCATGGCGACGGGCGGGCGCGCCCAAGCTCTGCGGCAACGACTCCAATTGCGGGAACGACACGGCGCCGCTCGGACGCACCCGATTCATGTTCATGCCCAGTACGTGGCCGATCCGCGACCAGGGTCTCACTCTTTCGGCGAGCGATCTGCTCGATCTGCCTCGCGATCCGGACGTGCTGAAGAAGCGGCTGCTGTCGTTCTGGCCCGCTTACGAGAAGACCATGGCCGCCTGGCCGTCACCGCCCCCGGGGGCATCGCTGCCTACCGAGGAGTCCTGGCTCCTGGACCTGTCGCTGGAACTCCTTGAGCACTCCCCGATCTCGGCGGGGACCCGCGCCGCCCTCTACCGGATGGTGGCGAGCCTGCCCGGCACCCGCGCCTTGGGCCAGGTCCGGGACGCCGAAGGGCGCCTGGGGATCGGTGTGGGATGGCGACGGGCGATAGGGGACGGGTGGAGCGAGACACAGCTCATCGTGGACGAGCCCAGCGGCAGGCTGCTGGCGCTGCAGCACGTCGTGGTCGAGCAGGCGTCGCAGGATCCACCCGGTGCCGACGGGATTGCCGGCCTGCCCGCGGGGTCTATCTACCACGCGCTCGTCTACCAGAAGGCCACCTGGACGGACACCCCTCCCACTCTCCCCGCCGACTGCCCCGCCCCGAAGGAGAACGGCAGGAACGAGTGCCTCGGATGACGCCACGCCCTGCCTCATCCCGCCGTCGCTGAGCCGGGAGCACGAAACGTCAGGGCCGGCCTTCCGCGTGACCGTGAGGCGGACGGGCTCCGGCCCTTCCGCCTCACGGGTGTCAGCACACGATGAAGATGCTCTTCCAGCCGACGGGCGTCCTCTGCTCCGCGTTGCGGTTGGACGGCAGCTCGAAGTGCGTCACACCCTGCGTGTTGGGCTGGTTGTACATCCGGCCGCTCTGGCCGTCGCCGTACCACTTGTACGACCCGTGGAAGGGGATGTTGGACGGGCCGCACCGGTCAATGACCACCGACCGGCCGGTGAAGCCCGGCCCTTCGTAGGCCACATACTGTGAGGCGTAGGCGGCACTGCCCATGACCGCGACCATGGCGGCGGAGATGACGGGGACGAGGGCGATTCGCTTCACGATGATCCTCTCGACGGTCCAGTGATCCACTCCGCGTATGCGTACCATTACCGTGAGTGAACGAAACATGCTGCGCATGGTCTGGACCGCTCGCCGAAAGCACCGCCGGGGCAATGTGTTCGAACAGGTGGCGAGCCGGTGTGTGTGTCCGCGCCCGTTCCACCGTCGCCGAACGATCCCGTCGACCTCGGTGGCACGCCGTCGTACTGGGCCGGCCCTCACGATCGCCTGATCGGGGCCGGCTGTGGCCGGTGGTCGGGGACGTTCGCGGAGCCGGGGCTGAGGCGCGGAGCCCCGGCTCAACGGCGGTGCCATTGGCGGTGGCGCCGCCGGCGGCGCCGATGCACTTGCCGGTGGTCCGGTTCGTGATCGTGCCCGTGTCGGCGACGGCCGGCTCGGCGACGGCGATGGCGAGTGCCATGGACACGGCGAGGAGGTTCTTGCGCAGGGGGATTTCATGTCGGGCTGTTACGTCCAGTTCATGGGGGGCTTCGGCGAGTGACTGGATGCGGTCTACGCGGGGGCCGGTGGTGCACCGGGACACGTGTCAGCCGGGCACCGAGCACCTTGCTCGCCGGTGCCTGCCACAGGCGCTCGCGATGTTCGCGAAATTTGAAGGTGACCGGTATGTCAAGCTCGAGTCAGGGCCGGCCTCGTCCCGTCGTCACCGTGGAGCGTTCCGAGGGCCGACGTCGGCGATTCGGCGTGCTTTTCAATGAAAGAACTCTCATGCCGGCCTCAGGGTCGCCTCACCGCCGGTCGTGATGCTTCGTGTTGGGCCGGGTAGCCGCTCGGGCCGAAGCTGACGGAGGAACGACATGAGCAGGATCAGAATGGCGCTGGCCGGAGCCGTCCTTGGTACCGCTGTCGGAGCGGTGGCCGTCGCCACCCCGGCGTTGGCCGAGGAGCGCGCCTGCCGTGGCACCCTCGGCGCGGTGACCCTCGACAACGTGCGCGTGCCGCAGGGCGCCACCTGCACGCTCAAGGGAACCCGCGTCAAGGGCACCCTCAAGGTCGAGAGGAACGCGACCCTTGTCGCCCGCGGAGTGTACGTCGTCGGCAATGTCCAAGCCGAGGGAGCCGCCAGTGTCTCGGTCGTCGGCGGGTCGGTCGTCGTCGGCAGTGTCCAGGTGAAGCAGGGCGGCGCGGCCACCGTCGAGTCGTCGCGGATCAACGCCGACATCCAATACGACGCCAACAGCCGCTACCTCAGGGCCAACGGCAACCGGGTCGGCGGCAGCGTCCAGGTGGTCGGCAACCGCGGCGGCGCGCAGATCAACGGGAACAAGATCAAGGGCAACCTCCAGTGCAAGGAGAACCGGCCGGCGCCGACCGGGAAGGCCAACGCCGTCGGGGGCAACAAGGAAGACCAGTGCAGGGGCTTCTAGCCGCCCCATGACGCGCTCGGCCTCGCGCGGGGCGGCCTCGCGAGGCAGTGCTTCGCGAGGCCGCCGCTGCCCATCGAGGCTAGCCGTCGGCGTGGCTAGCCATCGGAGCCGCTGTCGCAGTGCTGCTGCTCCCAGCTTCCGGTCCGGTAGCAGCAGTAGTAGTAGCAGTCACCCCTCCACGTGCACTGGCCGGGCGGGGCTGAGACGGGGGCGGCCTGCCAGGCCGACGTGCAGACGCCTGAGCCGGAGGCTTGCGCGGTACCGATGTCGGCGCCGAGTCCGATTCCGGTGACAAGGAGCGTGGACGCCGCCAGCGTGACGGCGAAGAGCGAACGCTTGAGCATCAGAGATCACTCCCTGAGGTGAGGAGCGAACCCCGATTGGCGGGGATGGCGGACGTCGGTTCCGGGTCTCGGGATACGACGATGCGGCGCTGAACATCTATCAGGCTAATCGTGGCCTCAGTCTCCTCGCGACGGTCTTGAGGGGTCTTCGCACGACGGGGACGAGCGTGTTCTACGGTGTGGCGAGTGCCTCTGTCGGGGAGAGCCGGGAGGCGCGGACGGCGGGGTAGAGGCCGGCGAGGGCGCCGATGACCAGGGTCGTCGCGAGGCCGCCGATCGTCGCCCAGGCGGGGAGCACCACCGGCCAGCCCTGGTAGAGCGCGTATCCGGCGGTGACGCCGGTGCCGAGGAGGATCCCGCCCGCCCCGCCCAGGGCCGAGAGCAGCAGCGACTCCGCGAGGAACTGCGTGCGGATCTGCCCGCGCGTCGCGCCGAGCGAGCGGCGCAGGCCGATCTCCGGGCGTCGTTCCAGCACCGAGATGACCATGGTGTTGGCCACCCCGACGCCGCCGACGAGCAGCGCGACCGCGCCGACCCCGAGGAGGAGCCCGGTGAACGCCTGGCTGGTGGCCTGCTTGGCGGCGAGGGCGTCGGACGGGCGCGAGACCTCGACCTCGTTGGGCGCCTGAGGGTTCGCCGTACCGGCCAGGACCGAGCGGACGGACTCCAGCCGCGACTCGTCGGAGCGGGTGTAGAGGGTCGTGGGGTGCCCGTCGAAGTCGAGTGCCGTCTCCGCGACGGGCCAGCCGACCAGTGCCGCGTCGTCCAGTTCGGTGGCGAGCGGCACCGGGGCGAGGATTCCGACGACGGTGAACCGTACGCCGCCGACGACCACCTGGGCGTCGGGTGCCGCCGCGCCCACCCCGAGCCGCTCCGCCGCCCGTGATCCGAGCACCACGGCCGGATAGCGTTCGGTGGCCCCGTTGAGCCAGGTGCCGCTGCGCACCGTCGCGCTCACCGTGGACAGGAGGTCGAGGCGGGCGGCATGGGTGGAGATCCCCCCGGTCTGCGCCTCGGAGATCTCCTCGGACCGGTAGACCTTGGCGTCATCGACGCGCCCGGCCGCGGAGGCGGACTCCACGGGGCCGATCCGCTCGATCATCGCCTCGGCGTCCACCGGCATCTTGGCAGTCTCGCCCAGCAGTGTCCGGCCGGACGAGACGGTGAGCAGGTTCGTGCCCAGTGCCGAGAGCGTACGGTCGAGTTCGGCGCCCGACGAGGACGAGATGCCGACCACGCCGACCATCGCGGCGATGCCGATGGCCACTCCGAGCGCGGACAGGAACGCCCGCAGCGGGCGGGTGCGCAGGCCGACCGCGCCGACCCGCATCACGTCGCGCGGTCGCATCCTGGCCGGGACCAGCTTCGGCAGGTCTGTCCGATCGATCACGGTCATCACGCCACCCCGGATCCGGCGCGCCGCGGTGACCCGGCCGCCTGGGTCCCCTGGGTCCCCTGGGTCCCTGACGTCGCGGAGGCCGCGGAGGCCGCCGACGTCGGGGAGATCGCGGAGTCGGGGACGGCTGTGAAGCCTGAGCCGATCACCGGGGAGCCTGAGTCGAGCACCGGACTGGAGCCGATCACCGGGCCTGAGCCGATCGCTGGATCGGAATTGTTCACTGGGCCGGAATCGTTCGCTGAGTCGGAGACGATCCGGCCGTCGCGCATCCGCACCTGCCGGGGCAGGCTCGCGGCGATCTCCCGGTCGTGTGTGATGATCACGATGGTGGTGCCCGAGGCGTTCAGATCGCGCAGCAGTTCCATCACCCCGGCTCCGGAGACGGAGTCCAGGGCGCCGGTCGGTTCGTCGGCGAGGAGCAGCGGGGGCTCCCCGGCCACGGCTCGGGCGATGGCGACGCGCTGCCGCTCACCGCCGGACAGCTCGTGCGGCTCGTGGTCGAGGCGATGGCCGAGCCCGACCCGTTCCAGTGCGGCCGAGGCCCGGCGCCGCCGCGCGGACAGGCCGAGGCCGGTGTAGAGGAGACCGTCGGCCACGTTGTCCAGCGCCGGGATTCTGGCGGCGAGGTGGAAGTGCTGGAAGACGAAGCCGATCCGCGTCGCCCGCAACGCGGAGAGCCCGCTGTCCGACAGCTTCGAGACGTCGTACCCGTCGATGCGTACGGTTCCGGAGGAGGGGAGGTCGAGCGTGCCGACGACGTTGAGCATCGTCGACTTGCCCGAGCCGGAGGGGCCGGCGATGGCGACGAGCTCGCCGCGCCCGATCTCCAGGGAGACCGAGGCCAGCGCGGTGACCCCGCCCGGGTAGACCCTGGTCACATCCGACAACGAGATCATTTCGGCATCCCCACGGTCATGCCCTCGACGAGACCGTCCCCGGAGATCTCGACCCGGCCGCCGGAGAACAGGCCCGTCCTCACCGTGAGGTAGCGGGACCCGGTGCCCTCGACGACCTCGACGCCGAATCCGCCCTCCTTCAGCGCCACGAGCGCGGAGACCGGTACGGTCAGCACGTCCTTGCGCCTGGACGCCGTGAAGGTCACTTCCACCGCGGCCTGGTCGAGGCCGGCCGCCGCCTTCTGGCGGCCGAGGGAGACGAGCGCCTCAAGCCTTGTCTCCGGGTCCGCGTCCGGGCCCTCCCCGGGCTCGATGATCGTGGCGACCTCGGTGACCTTGCCGGCCACCCTCCCGCCGTCGGGCATGGTGACCGACACCTTGGCCCCCTTCTTCGCCATCCGCCGATCTTCCGCCTGCAGCTGGACGGTGACCACCTTGGTGGTGCCGGTGTAGGTCAGCACCTTCTGGCCGGGGGCGACGGGCTGGCCCGCCTCGGCCTCCAGACTGTCCACGCGGATCTTGCCGCCGGCGAAGACGACCCGGCCGAGCTCGACGACGCCGGTCTCCTCCAGGCCCCGGTCGTCCTGCCACTGTATGACCGCCGAGGCGGTGGCGTCGGTGTACTCGTCGTCCACGGTGAAGCCGGTGTAGCCCAGCTTGTGGAGGTTGTGCTCCAGGCGTCTGACGTCCGGCCCCTCGGTGCCGATCCGCATGTCGCGATAGGCCGGCGTCGAGCCGTACATCAGCACCACCGGTTTGTTGTCCACCCTGTAGAGCGACTTGCCACGGGTGACCTGGGCGCCGCTGTCCGGAAGCCAGGTGACCGTGCCGGGCTGCCGGCTCACCGCGGTGGTGGCCGGGCCGTAGCCGAGCTCGCCGTCGGCGTCCCGTGTGTCGGTGAGCGTCTGCCGCTTCACCGGGGTGGTGGCCGGAGGCAGGAGGCCCGCCGTCCTGTCCGTTCCGGTGCCGCCCGGACCGATCATGCCGCTCGTGGCCGCGGCGGCCGTTCCTAGGATGACGACCGCGACGACCAGTCCGGCGATCTTCTTGCCACGGCCGCGGCCGCCGCGTCGCCGCGAGCGAGGAGAGGACGCGTCCATGTCCGTCCCGTCGTCGAGGGTGGCCGTGTCCATCAGAAGCCCTCCTGGCGGGTTGGACGAGGGTGGGCGCGTCTCAGGGGGAGCGTGATCGTGTCCGTCTGGAGTCTCCCCCTGTCCCAGGGGAGCGTGATCGTGTCCGTCAGGAGCCTCCCCGCGTCCCAGGGGAGCGTGGCCGTGTCCATCAGGAGCCTCCCTGACCCGCTTCGGGCAGGAACTCCTTCGAGCACTTCTCCTGCGCCGTCTGGAAGTCCGGGTCCTCTCCGATGGCCCCGGTTATGCGCAGCCCGCCGCCGCTCTCGGGGTCCGGGAAGGCCTCCACGCCGTTGTCCCGCATGCACTGCGCGAACTTGCGCATCGACTCCGCCCTCTGCGGGTCCGGCCCGTTCGGTCCGGCACCGCCCATCGGGGAGAACTCCTTGCAGGCCGCCGTGGCCTTGTCCACCGTCTCCTTGCCGACGCTCTTGTCGACCCGGATGGTGACGCCCTTGCCGGGTTCGGGGTCGGCCATGTCGACGCCGTTCTCCCGCATGCACTGGGCGAACTTGAGTCCCCTCTCGTGCTGGTCCAGGCTCGGCGCGGCGCTGCTCACGGCGGGCTTGCCGCCACCGCCGCCCGTGGACGCCACGTCCGCGCCGGTGTCGGCCGTACCGCACCCTGTCAGGACCAGGGCGAGCGCCAGCGCGCCAAGAACTCTCATGGGTTTCTCCTCTTCCGACGGCCGGTTCTCCGCCGGCCGTTCGAGAGGTGATGCAACAGGAGAGCGCGTTTCGGTCGCGTTTCCATCGGTGCTAACGGTGAGCAAACACCGCATACGTCACCATCACCTTGTCCGTACACGACGAAGGGGCGCGAAAACGCGATGCGAGTGCTGGTGGTGGAGGACGAGCGCATGCTGGCCGGCGCGATAGCCGAGTGGCTGCGCGGCGAGACGCACGCGGTCGACACCGCGCACGACGGCGAGGCGGCGCTGGAACGCATCGCGGTCAATGACTACGACGTGGTCGTTCTCGACCGCGACCTGCCCCTCGTGCACGGCGACGACGTCTGCCGGGAACTGGTCGAGTCGGAGTCGACCGCGCGGGTGCTGATGCTCACCGCCGCCGCGGAGATCGGTGACCGGGTGGCCGGGCTGTCCCTGGGGGCCGACGACTACCTGGCCAAGCCGTTCGCCTTCGCCGAGCTCGCCGCCCGTGTCCAGGCGCTGGGACGCCGCTCGCGGCCGGCCGTGCCGCCGGTGCTGCGGCGGGCCGGGATCACCCTCGACCCCGCGCGCCGGGAGGTGTTCAGGAACGGACGGTACGTGCCGCTGTCGAAGAAGGAGTTCGCCGTCCTGACCGAACTGATGCGCGCCGACGGGGCGCTCGTCTCCGCCGAGCGACTGCTGGAGAAGGCGTGGGACGAGCACGCCGACCCGTTCACCGGCGTGGTGCGCCTCACCATACTCAAGCTCCGGCGCAAGCTCGGGGAGCCGCCGGTCATCGAGACGATGCCGGGGGAGGGATACCGGATCGCATGATCATCGACAGGTTGCCGCGCCTCACGCTGAGGATCCGGCTCACCCTCGTGTACGGCGCCCTGTTCCTCGCCGCGGGCCTGACCCTGCTCGGCGTGACCTACCTGCTGTTCAACCAGCAGCTGGCCCAGTCCTTCGCCGACAGGTACGGGGGAGTCAAGGACGGGCAGAAGGAAATGGTCGTCATCAACACGAACGGCCACCTGTTCACCGGTCCCGAGGCGGTCCAGTGGCTGCAGCGGCAGGAGGAGGAACTGCGCAGCGCCGCGGCCACCTCGCTGCTCACCCAGGGGGCGGTCGCGCTGGCCGTGGTCGGTGCCGCCGCCGCGGGCCTCGGGTGGGTGGTCGCGGGGCGGGTGCTCGCCCCGCTGCACCGGGTGACCGACACGGCGCGGCGGATCGCGGTCACCACCGTCGCCGACCACGGTCTGCACGCGAGGATCGCGCTGCGCGGGCCGGAGGACGAGGTGAAGGAGCTCGCCGACGCCTTCGACACCATGGTCGAGCGGCTCGACCACTCCTTCGACGGTCAGCGCCGGTTCGTCGCCAACGCCTCGCACGAACTTCGCACCCCGCTGACGCTCAACCGGGCGCTGGTCGAGCTGGCCATGCACCGCAGGGCGGCGTCGTCCGACGTCCAGCAGCTCGGCGAGAGCCTGCTGGAGATCAACGCCCGGCACGAGCAGCTCATCTCGGGACTGCTGCTGCTGGCCCGCGCCGAGCACGAGATCGCCGACCGGTCACCGGTGGACATGGCCGACGTGGTGTCCCACGTGATCGCGCAGACCATCCAGCAGGCGGAGGATGCGAAGGTCACCGTGTACGAGGCGGCGGGCCCCGCACCCACCAGCGGGGACGCGCTCCTGCTCGAACGCCTGGTGCACAATCTGGTCGAGAACGGGATCCGGCACAACACCGACGACGGCACCGGCTGGGTGCGGGTCGTCAGCCGTACCACGCCCGACGGACGTGTCGAGGTGGAGGTCAGCAACACCGGGCCCGCCATACCGCCCTACGACATCCCGGAGCTCTTCAAGCCCTTCCGCCGCCTGGGTGCCGACCGCCTGGTCACGGCGAAGAGCGCGGGCCTGGGCCTGTCCATCGTGCGCTCCGTGGCTCGGGCCCACGGTGGCGACGTCACGGGCCGCCCGCGCGGAGGCGGCGGCCTGGTCATGACGGCCGTCCTTCCCCGAGCCAGGGAGTGAGCCGCGCGTCCCGTGAGTTCACCCGGCGCCACCTGGCCGGGCTCACGCCGGCAGCGGTCCCCGGAGGCTCCGCACCCGCTTGGCGTACTGGCGGCGGCCGACGGTTTTCCACAGCAGCCGGGCGATGGCCGGCACCTTGCCGAGGAAGAACCGGCGCTCCTCCGGGGTGGCCTCCTCCAGGATCGCGCCCATCGAGAGCAGCAGCTTCTCCTTGGCGATCTGCCCCACCGTTGGAGACGCCGACGCTCGATCGCCGGGCCGTGACTCCGCGTCGGCACGGCCACTACGTGATCTTCGGTTTCCCCTCCCCGACAGATCACGCGGTGGCCGTGCCGGCCGGCTACGTCCGCGCCGTGTGACGGTGCGATCCGGTGCCGTGCGGATTTCGCGAGGTCGTGCCCGTACCGAAGCGGCTCGTGTCCTGTCCCGCGTGGTTCTTACCGCGACACGCCGCCTCGCCACGGGCTACAGGCATCCGACGGTTTCCGACGTGCTGAGAAGGCCGACGGTGTTGAAGTCACCGGGCAGACAGAGAGGCCCGGCGAAGCTGACAGGGTCCACGACGAAGCTGACAGGGTCCACGGAAACGCTGACGGGAGCCACGGCGAAGCTGAAAGAGTCCACGGCGCACACAGGTTGAAGAGCGACCACGGGACTGGCCAGGGCGCACCCTGCCGCTGTGGGCTTGGATGGCTTCGCGAGCGTTGTCGATCCTGCGGGTCCGCGAGGTCCTGTGGGTCCCGCCGGTCCTGTCGGCCCCGCCGGGCCGGTGGGTCCGGCCGATCCGTCCGCTCCCGGAGGTCCGGCCAGTCCGTCCGCTCCTGCTAGTCCGTCCGCTCCTGTGGGTCCGGGCGGTCCTGCTGGTCCGGGCGGTCCTGCGGGTCCCGCTGGGCCGGTGGGTCCGGCCAGTCCCTTCGCTCCTGCCAGTCCGTCCGCTCCTGCGGGTCCAGGCGGTCCTGCGGGTCCAGGCGGTCCCGCGGGTCCAGGTGGTCCTGCGGGTCCGGGCGGTCCGGCGGGTCCGGACACGGCACTGGTGGAGCTGGTGGCGGTGGGAAGGCCGGTGGGAGAACCGGTGGGAGGACCGGTGGGAGGGCCGGTGGGAGGGCCGGCGGGAAGGTCGGTGGAAGGGGTTGCGCGAGGGACGGTGGGCCTGATGTCGGTGGAGATCAACCTCCCCTTGTTATCGTTATTGTTGTCCAGGTTTGCCCGGACCCGGCTTCGGTGCCGGTCGTCCCTGACGCACCTGTCCCTGCGACCGCCCGGAGGGCATTCGCAGTTACGGGCTCCCTTTGCGCATTGGCAGGGCCGGCACGGGCGAAGAATGGGCTTCTCCGCATGGTGTACGGAATGGGGACGGGCTTTGGCGCCGGCGCCCCCGGTGTCCCCATTGTCGCCGTGGGGCGCGAAATTGAGAAGGTTCGTTTCCCCGGTGGCGTTCGCCGGCGCCTGATTCGACGACATCACGAGGATACTGGCCATCACTGCGACGGCCAGAGCGCCGGCGTGCTTACCGGAAAGGGCTGGCGCCCATCTGCTCCTACGAGGAAGCACGTTATTTCCCCATATCATTACTAATTCCGAATTTATTCGGATCTGTCAGGTAGTCACGGAAGTGACGACGGACAGGAGATACCCGAGGCTTATGTGGATAACGCGCCGCCATAGTTCGGGAAGAGCAAATAAACAGTGTTGTGAAGGAAAACCTGCGCCTCATCTACGATTTGGTTGCATTTATAATGATTATTCGTTCATAGTGTTCAATGGCTGATTTCAGGATGGCCGGCGGGAAAGAGGAACGGCCGGCGCCATGGGGGTCACCCGACTCCGCTGCGGCCCGCTCGCCTCTCTCGTTCCGCTCATCCGATGTACGGGATCCCGGACGACGGGAGCGGCGGTGAGCGGGAACGGCGCCGCGAGGAGGGGAGGGATGGGCTGCCGTGTGCCGTACCGGTGCGCACCGGTACGGCACACGCGGCTCCTCTCCGGTCGGCGGCACCCGATCAGGTGCGGGGGTGGCCGACCGGCCGCTTTCCTCGTCGTGCCGTACCGGGCACCCGGTGGATTTCAGTGACTTGTCCCCGCCTCGGTGGCGCGCCGCGTCTTGTGTTCCGTCGCGGCAGGGCGCGGGGAGTGGCCCATCGGGCTTATTTCTCGCGGATGATGATTTCTGGGAATGACGGGTCCTCCTGGAGTTCCCTCATCATCCTCTCGGAGCGGGAAAGGCGCTCGCGCCCGGCGGGTGCCGCGTTGTCACCCCTGCGCCCGCGGTAGCGGTCGTTGGGACGGTCCTGGTGGCGCTGCGACCTTCCCCGCCACCTGTCGGAGGGCCTCGTCTCGCGTCCGCGATGCTGGTTGCGGGAGGGGTCGGGGCGGCGGGTGAACTGGCCGCCGGAAGTGCTGTCGGCATTCGGCTGTGAGATCGAGCCGAGCGGCTGGGCCTGCCCGATGGTGGCGTTGGCCGGTACCTGGTTCGACGTCATGAGGATGCCGGCGACTGCCGCGATGGCGAGGACGCCCACCTGCCTGCCGGAGTTCGTCCCCGGTGTCCGTCCGCTCTTTCGAGGAAGCACGATATTTCCCCATCTCGTTTCTGGTTCCGAAAACATCTGATATACCTCACTGCCCCATAAGTGGCAGCAGCTAGGAGATACCCCTCGGACCATGAGATAGCGTATTGAAACGGTTGAGGCACAGCAAATAAATAGCACTGTGAATGCTGATGGGAGTTTATCTATTGCTATTTACGATTTTGTCATAGTTGTTCGTACGGTAGGGGAAACAGAGCCACCTGCAATTCGCCGAACCGGATCACGGCGGCGACGCGACAGGCCCTCCCCGGAAGGCGGGGGAAAGATGGAGCCCTCCCTCCCCGGAGGGGGCCCGCAAGGGGAGGGAGGGCTCGCGAATCGCTACCGGTAGACGCGGATGTCGGCCTGGAGCGGACGCGACAGGCGCACGGTGATGAACTCGTTGTTGTCGGGCTTGCCCGGGGTGCGGCCGGCGGAGGACGGGAAGTTGTTGTCGTCCAGCACCCCCAGGGTCCGGTCGTCGAGGATCACGACGTCCTCGATGGTCTGGAACGGGAAGCGGAAGGTCTCCCCGAACCCGCCCAGGCCGCGCGGGTTGGCCAGGTCGAGCAGGTCGGCGACCAGGGTCTTGCGCAGGTCCGCGTGGCGGGTGTCCACCATGTAGATGCGCTTGGTCTTGGCCGCGTCCCCCTGGAGGTTGTCGCGCTCGATGACGAGGAACCGGTGCCGGTCGACCGCGATCATGTCGCCGATCGCGTTGTCGGGGCTCTCCAGCCGGTAGGTCCAGCGCCTGCCGGTGTAGGACCGCCTGCGCAGGTCGAACTCGTTCATCCGCAGCGTCCCGGCGGCGTCGCCGGTCACGGTGCCTTCGAGCAGCGGGTACAGCGTGCGGCCGTCGACCGAGCGCGCCATGCCCTCGAAGCCCTTGCTCCGCCCCAGGTTCGGCTGCTCGCCGTTGAGGGAGGGGTTCTCCGGGGCCTTCACGCCGGGCAGCGGGACCGGAGCCTCGAGCAGCTTGCCCGAGGAGGAGAAGTGCAGCAGGAACGGGCCGAACTCGTCCCCGATCCAGTAGGTGCCGTCGACGGTCCGTACGATCGACTCCACGTCGAAGTCGGCGCCGGTCAGCTTGCGGTCCGGCCGGGTCAGCGGCCAGGTGACACGCCTGTCGGGGTCACTCAGGTTGAATCCGCCCAGCACCGTCACCTTCTCGCGACGGAAGTCGGGCTTCACCCGGTGCACCCGCAGCAGGAAGTCGGCGCTGTTGTCCTTGGCGCCGAAGCCGTTGTCGGACAGTACGTCGAAGGTGCCGTCGTGCCGCCGCACGATGCCGCTGAAGCCCTGCACCGGCTGCCCGGCGAACGGCGGGGTCACCCCGTTGACGGGAGTCGTGCCGAGCTTGGATCCCGACGGCTCGCTGCCGGGGACGAAGGTCAGCGCGGGCAGGGATGCGAACCCGGTCAGCGTGGCGCGCCCGAATCCGGAGTGATCGGAACCTGGGTGACCGGATCCCGTCCGCTGCGAATCCGTCTGCTGGGTCCCCGCGTTGTCGGCGGAGGGAAGGCCGGAACCGGGCTGCCCGGGGTCGGCCACCGCCGGTGCGGACACCGCCAGCGCCAGCACGGCCGCGCCGATGGTGATCGTCATACGTCGTCTCATGGCGGGCACGCTAGGGAACCCGCGTGAACGGGCGGTGTTGCGTCGCGGGCCGTACAGCGAAAACAAGATGCGGACCGTACGAAAAGCTGTCAGAAGCCAGCCGGAAAGCGGTGCGCCGGGGATACGTGAAATGGGACGCAACAGAACGTGTCCCTGAAGCGTCCAGGTCACGCCGTACCGGGGTGAGCGTCCCCGAAGGGGAGGGGCGGTCTCCGGTGTGGCCCGCCCGGTGTTTCGGCGGCAGGGAGTTCGGGGGCGTGAACCTTCTCGCCGTGCCCCCAACGAAATAAAGTTCCGGGCATGAGGATTTTCGCCAACATCACCGAGCTCAAGGCCGCCGTCGGGGAACACCTCGGCCACACCGAGTGGCGCGAGATCACCCAGGAGCAGGTCAACCTGTTCGCCGACGTGACCGGCGACCACCAGTGGATCCACGTGGACGTGGAGCGGGCGAAGCAGGGGCCGTTCGGCGCCACCATCGCCCACGGATACCTGAGCCTGTCACTGCTGCCCTCCCTGATGTCGGAACTGCTCCAGGTGGGCGGCCTGGCCATGGGCGTCAACTACGGGCTCAACAAGGTCCGCTTCCCCGCGCCGATCCCGGTCGGCGCGCGGATCCGCGCCGGGGCCGAGCTCGTCGACCTCAAGGGCACCCCCTCGGGCTACCTGTCGAACGTGCGCATGACCGTGGAGATCGAGGGCGAGAAGAGGCCCGCCTGCGTCGCGGAGACCCTCTCCCTGTACGTCCCGGCGGAGGGCTTCTGACCTCTTTGGGGAGTTTCCCCCGGTCACCGCTCCGCGGAGAGCTCCTGGGCCAGGATCGCGGCCTGGACGCGACTGCGGAGACCCAGCTTGTTCAGCAACCGGCTGACATGGGTCTTCGTCGTCGCCTCCGCCATGTCCAGCTCGGCGGAGATCTCCGCGTTCGACAGGCCCCGCCCGATGCAGGCCAGCACCTCGCGCTCGCGCGGGGTGAGAACGCCGACCTCGTACGACCTGCGCTCGGGGACCGACGCGCCGAAGGCGGATATCAGCCGCCGGGTGACCGCGGGCGCGATGAGTCCCTCGCCTCTGGCCACCACCCGCACCGCGTCCACCAGGGCGTCGGCGTCGGTGTTCTTCAGCAGGAACCCGGCGGCTCCGGCCCGCAGCGCCCCGAAGACGTACTCGTCGATGTCGAACGTGGTCAGGATCAGCACGTCGGCGATCCCGCTCAGCTCGCGCGTCGCGGAGATCCCGTCGAGCTTCGGCATCCGGATGTCCATCAACACCACGTCGGGACGGAGGTCGAGGGCCATCGCGACGGCCTGTTCCCCGTTGGCGGCCTGGCCGGCGACCTCGATGTCCTCGTGGCCGTCGAGAAT
Organism: Streptosporangium sp. NBC_01469; assembly: GCF_036227305.1. NCBI lineage: Bacteria > Bacillati > Actinomycetota > Actinomycetes > Streptosporangiales > Streptosporangiaceae > Streptosporangium > Streptosporangium sp. NBC_01469. The sequence continues at coordinate 1,920,741 of NZ_CP109465.1, forward strand.
GAGGACGATCCCGGCACGGACCGCCGCGTGGTCGTCGGCGACGAGAACTCGGATGGTCATGCGATCTCCCGGGTGGGCAGTTCGGCACGGACGCGCCAGCCGTCGTCGTGCGGGCCGGCCTCGAAGACCCCGCCGACGAGGGCCGTACGCTCCCGCATGCCGATGATCCCCGCACCCGCGCCGGGAAGCCCCCGCTCCGCGCCGTCGATCGGGTTGTCCACGGTCAGCGTGACCAGCCCCGCCCGGTAGCCGATCACCACGTCGGCGGCCTTGCCGCCGTGCTTGAGCGCGTTGGTCAGCGATTCCTGGACGATCCGGTAGGCGGCCAGGTCGACCGAGGCGGGTAGCTCCCTGGCGTCGCCGTCCACGCGCATCCGGACGTCGAGTCCCGCCTCCCGCGCCCGCTCGGCCAGCTCTCCGGCCTCGGCCACCCGCCGCCTGGTCGCCTCCGGCTCCTCGCCGTCCTGCCGGAGCAGCCCGATCATGGCACGCATCTCCCCCATGCCCTGGACGCTGTTCTCCCTGATGGACGCGAGCACCTCCCGTACGGCCCGCGCGTCCAGGTCCCGGCGGGAGAGGACGGCGGTGGACTGGATGGCGATCGCGCTGAAGTGGTTGGCGATCATGTCGTGCAGCTCTCGCGCCATCCGGGTCCGCTCGGCCTGCACCGCCGCCGCCCGGTCGAGCTCCGCCAGCCGCGCCACCTGCTCGGCCCGCGCGCGCTCGGACAACGCCTGGTCCTGCAACTGCCTCGTGAGCATGGCGGTGAAGACGGGGGTCACCCCGACCAGGCCCCCCTGGACGAGGAAGATGGCGGCGGCCGACCAGTGCTTGAAGAGAGCCCCCGCGATCACGCCCGCCACGACGGCGATCACCGAGGTGATGCCGAGCATCCACCTGCCCAGCGCCCGCGGACCGTACCTGACCCCCGCGTAGAGGTTGTCCGTGACGATCATGACCGTACCCAGGGACGGCCCCATGGCGAAGTCACCGAGGAAGGCCACGACCCCCAGGCCCAGCGAGAGCAGCGGCCTGCTCCGCCGTACCGCGACCCCCGCGCACGCGATCGCCAGCGGCCCGACGAACAGCGGGGCAGAGGCCCACCGGTGCTGGTAGGCACCCGCGGCGAGCAGGAGAAGACCACTGACGAGGCACGCCACGGCCCACAGCGCGTCGTCTCGTCTCATGCCTCCCATCTCATCACCCCGACGCGGTCCGCGCGTCCGGCGCAGGACGGGTCACCCGTACACACAAGGATGTATCCGGATCATCGGCACCTCGTCAGCGCCGACGACGCCCCGGGCACCGCGGGATCTCCTGAGAAGAGCCGTTGGCACCGGGACCGGGATCACCAGCGATCCCAGTGTGTGACCTCCTCCATCGGCACCCGGCGCGCGGGCTTGAAGTCGGTCCCGATCGTGTAGGCCAGCGGGACGAACGCCACCTGCATCACCTTCTCGTACGGTATGCCGAGCACCCCGGCCGCCTCCCGCTCCAGGCGGAGCGGCCCCAGCCAGGCCGTGCCCAGCGACCTGGCCCGCGCGGCCAGCATGAAGCTCCAGACGGCCGGCATGATCGAGCCGAAGGTGTTGGCCTGCTCGTGCACGCTCGCCCCCTCGGTCCGCCCCGTGATGCACGGGATGAGGAACGCCGGAACCTCGTGGATGTGCCGGTACAGGTGCTCCGCCCCCTCCCACACGCGCTCCATCGAGCCGGGGAACGCGTACGCCCGCCGCGCGTCCTCCTCCGGCATCGGGGTCCCGGGACGGTTCATCCCCTCCCGCCACAGCTCCGCGATCCGCTCCCGCTGCTCCCGCCCGGTGACCACGACGAAGTGCCAGCGCTGGCGGTTGCGCCCGGTCGGAGCCTGTACGGCGAGCTTGAGACACTCCTCGACGAGCTCGCGAGGGACGGGCCGGGTGAGATCCAGCCGCCTGCGCACGGCCCTCGTCGTGGAGAGCACGTCATCGGGGGTCATCCGGCCTCCCCAAAGATTTCGACATGCATCGAATTGTGTGATGGACTTCGATGATTGCCAAAGTCTCGAATTCCTCGACTAGGATCGGCCCATGCGAGCCCTCCACCACCCGGACGTGGTCTCCGTCACACTTCCCGGCATGCTCAACGCCCTCGCCGACGAGGTCCGCCTCTCGGTCGTCCGCCAGCTCGCCGAGGCCGGAGGGGTGGTCTGCGGCCAGTTCGACGTCCCCGTGAGCATGTCGACCCTCTCCCACCACCTGAAAGTCCTCCGCGAGGCCGGTCTCCTCCGCGTCACCCCGGAAGGCAGCTTCCGCCGCCACGAACTCCGCCTCGCCGAGATGGAGACCCGTTTCCCCGGCGTTCTCACCTCGATCCTCCAGGCCGCCTGACCCCGCCCAGCGCTTCGAACCCCTGCCGGATCCCCGCCGCGCCGAAGAACCCGGCGCTGGCCAGCGGATCCAGGGGCGATCGTTTAACCGGTTCGAGGCATCGCCCAAAACCCGCTATGCTTGCTTACGCAGCGAGCGGCCGTAGCTCAATGGATAGAGCATCTGACTACGGATCAGAAGGTTGGGGTTTCGAGTACCTCCGGCCGCACAGCAGGTCAAAGGCCCTCCGGGATGATCCCGGAGGGCCTTTTTCGTGCCCGTACAGCAGCGAAATACAGCAACGTCGTCTGATGCGACCGCTCTCCGAATGACAGGCTCGGACTGTCCGGACAGGCGCCGAAGCCGTCCTCCGGGTGTCCGGTGTTGACGACGTGCGAGCCGTGACCGCCAGGCGTCAGCAGCTCGACGGGATCATGCCATGCAGCCGAGCCCGCCGCAGCCATCGTCGACGAAATCGGTGTCTGACCACCCAACTGCGGATTTACAAACATGTCGGGCATCTCCCGTAGCGTTGATCGTGAGGGCCGGATCCGGGCCTCCGGCCGTCTGTGGCCGTCCCCACCTTGGAGGCCCGTTTGACTTACAAGTTCTCCGACAGCCCTGCAACGTTGAAGCGCGCGGAAGTTCTCGCCGTCAAACTGATGCAAGAGGCGGACCGCCTCATCGAGGCGGGCAGCACAGATGTTCATTGGGAGCACAAAAAGACATTCCCCATCATGTTCGGGTGGTGGAGACTGATCAACCGCAGCACTGCCGCCTTCTGGGACTTGACCGGGCGTGGCTACACGATCGAGGCCGCGCCCATCATGCGGAACATCGTTGACCACACGTTGGCCATGATCTGGTTGGCTGACGTGGGCGATGACGGACTGCCGGCGCTGGAGCTGTCCGCTCACTACTCCCAGGACAAGCTTGCCAAGCTTGCCAAGGATCTAGGGTGGTCGATCCCAGCGGGAGCCGATCAGATGCCTCCGCCAGTGCCCAACACCGACCCTGACTACAAGAAGTACACGGCTCTGTCCGGAGAGTTCGCCAACTTCTTCAACCGGGTCAACGCGTTCGCCATGCGCGACATGTATGTGGTGTACCAGTACCTGTCGCGATACTCCCACGCGAGTCTCCATACCGCAGCGCGGTACGCCCAGTTGCAGGAAAACGGGCTGTTTCGTCTGAGCAGTGCGGCGCCTTCCCAGGGGCGTGCAGATGCGATTTGGGCGACCGTCTCGCTAATCCAAGCAGGGCACGCGATCAGCCCCACCATGGTCGGCGATCCGCTCCGGAAGCTGTTGGAGAAGGCCGCCAACGACTTGGGCTTGACCTCACCTGAGGCGGTTTACCCTGTGCGACCTACGTCGCCATAAGCGGATCTGGTGACGCCAACTGCAGGACCGTGATCTACAGTCTTCGAACTAGTGTCCTGCGTCAGAAATTCGTCGGCAATATCGGGCGAGTGATTCGAGGATCTCTTCGGCGGTCTTCTTCCACACGAATGGCCGGGGGTTGTCGTTCCACTGGCTGATCCAGTCGCGGATGTCCTTTTCCAGGGCTTGGACGCTTTTGTGGACTCCGCGCCTGATCAGCTGGTCGGTCAGGAAGCCGAACCAGCGCTCGACCTGGTTGATCCATGAGGAGCCGGTCGGGGTGAGGTGCATGTGGAAGCGGGGATGGCGGGCCAGCCACGCCTTGATCGCCGGGGTTTTGTGGGTGCCGTAGTTATCGCAGATCAGGTGGATGTCCAGCTCCACCGGGACGGTCTTGTCGATGGTGATCAGGAACTTCTTGAACTCGGCGGCGCGGTGCTGGCGGTGCAGTTCGCCGATGACGGTCCCATCAGCGATGTTGAACGCGGCGAACAGGCTGGTGATGCCGTTGCGTACGTAGTCGTGGGTGCGGCGCTCGGGCATGCCCGGCATCATCGGCAGCACCGGTTGCGAGCGGTCCAGGGCTTGGATCTGGGACTTCTCATCCACGCACAACACCACCGCCCGCTCGGGCGGGTTGTGATAGAGCCCGACGACATCGACGACCTTCTCCATGAACAGCGGGTCGGTCGACAGCTTGAAGGTGTCGGCCAGGTGCGGCTTGAGTCCGAAATCGCGCCAGATCCGCCCGATGGTCGACTTCGACAACCCGCTGCGCTGGGCCATCGAAGCCCGTGACCAGTGCGTGGCGCCCTTGGGCGTCTGCTCCAGCGTGGCCACCACGACCTGTTCGACCCGATCCAGCGAAACCGACGACGGCCGGCCGGGCCGCTGCTCGTCGACCAGCCCCTCCAGACGCAGCCGTAAGAACCGTGACCGCCACTTGGAGACCGTGTCGGGGTGCACCCGCAACCGCTCGGCGATCTGCTGGTTGTCCTCACCGTCGGCACACCCCAACACGATCTTCGACCGCATCGCCAGGACCTGCGCCGACGTCGTCCGCCGCGCCCATCGTTGCAGCGTCGCACGTTCCTCGGCGCTCAGTGTCAGCTCTGCCTTCGGCCGCCCGCTTCGGGGCCGGTCGGACAATGCGTCCATGCCCTCGCGGGCAAAGGTGGCCCGCCACCGGCGGACGGTGGCCACGGCCACGCCCAGGCTCCGGGCCACCTGCGCATTACTGGCGCCAGGTTCCGCGCAGGCCAAAACGATCCTCGCCCGACCGGCCGCCGCACCGGCCTGCGCCGTCAGCCCCTGAAGCCGCGCACGCTCGATCTCGGTCAATACAATCTGCACCGCCGACGGCCCTGGATGTCCCATACACATCAGGATACTGATTTACCCACCGCATTTCAGACGCAGTCCCGCACCCATGAGTTCCTCACCTGGCTGACACGTCCGGGCCGGTGGCTGAGGTACTCCATCGGCTTCACCATCACCGACGACCTCGAAGAGGCGATCTTGCGCTTGCCCGCCGGCGCGTGGACAGCCGCCTACGACGCCGAGGGGCAGGTAAGACCAGGCGCCTGGGTCGCCGAGATCACCGGCCTGGCGAACCTGACCTCCTGGCCCAAGGGCATGCGCGTCATCGCCCGCAAAGAGCGCCCGCACCCCGGTGCACGGCCGCGCTTCACCGACCCCGGCGGGCACCGCTTCACCTGTTTCGTCACCAACACCAAGCACGGTCAGCTCGCCGACCTGGAACTACGCCATCGCCGCCGCGCCCGCGCCGAGGATCGCATCCGCTGCGCCAAGGACACCGGCCTGCGCAACCTGCCACTCCATGACTTCACCCAGAACCAGATCTGGTGCGAGATCGTCGCGCTGGCCTGCGACCTCACCGCGTGGATGCAGATGCTCGCCCTGAACGGCCCCGCCCGCCGCTGGGAGCCCAAACGCCTGCGGCTGCGCCTGTTCGCCGTCGCCGGGCGCCTGGTCCGCGGCGGCCGACGCCTGCGGCTGCGCATCGCCGCCCGATGGCCCTGGGCACCGCAGATCATCACCGCCCACACCCGCCTGCAAGCCCTACCGGCGCCACCCTGACCAGCACCCAGCCGCCCCACCGACCAGGAAAGGACACCCACGGGCCCGTGGAACCCCGCCCACCCGGTGCGACAGCCGGGCCACCACGCTGACCAGGAACCGAAATCAATTCTCAGCCGGATGCCTCAGCCGACCACACGAAGATCGTGTAGGGTCGAGGACTGGCGCGGTAGCGTCTCCTGGCGGTAGGGCCTGAGGCCTTCATGTTCCGCCGGTTTCCCGGTCGGTTGTGCCACCCCAGTGACCGTGGCCAGGTTCATTGCCCCGTTTCCAGTCCCCGCCCGTCAAACCGTGCATGCGGTTCTCCCGCACACGGCTTACCGACGTCGTTCACCGCCGGCATTCGGTCTTCCCCGCCAGTCCCGAAAGGGCCTGGGCGCGACGACCATTCCAGACAGCGTGACCAGCCCGAGTTGGTTCGGGGACTGGAAGGCGACCACCGACCAGCCGAACTCCCGCGAACGCCGATGACGTTTGGCGATCACCAGCGCCAGCCGCATCCGCGCATAGCTCCCGATCTCGTTGAAGTACCTCGCGGAGTTCCCGAACCGGAAGTAGGCGGCCCAGCCGCTCAAGAACCGGTTCAGATCCGCCACAATCACCTCGACCGGCAACAACAACCGCGACCGCAGGGTGAGTTCCCTGACCCGGTCACGCGCGCGTTGCATGGCCCTGCCCGCGGGCCAGCGGGCCAGGAACGTCACGGGCCGTTTCCCGTTCAACCCAGGAGAACGCACCAGCCGGTGATGAAAACCCAGGAAATCCAGGCCCTCACCGCCGACCTGCAGGTTCACGATCCGAGTCTTGGCCGTCTTGGGCTCCAGCCCGAGCTCGGCCAGCAGACTGACCAGGCGCGCAAGCGCCCGCTCAGCCTGGCTACGGGACCAGCACATGACGGTCGCGTCGTCGGCATAACGGACCAGAACCCCGTCTGCCTCGTCCCATGCCCGATCGAGTCGGTGCAAGTAGACGTTGCACAGGACGGGTGAAACAACGCCGCCCTGTGGAGCTCCGGTGACCGCCTGCCGGACCTGCCCGTCCTCCATCACCCCGGCGCGCAAAATCGCACGCAGCAGCTTCAAGACGCTCCGGTCGCAGACGCGTTCCTCGACCGCTCGCATCAACTCAACATGCGGAATCGCCGAGAAGCAGTTGGCGATGTCCGTCTCGACCACCCAGCGGCGGCCCCGATAGCACTCATCAACGAGCACCTGCAGGGCATCGTGCGCAGACCGCCGCGGGCGGAACCCGAACGAACAGTCCAGCATGTCGGCCTCGAAGACCGGCTCGAGCACGATCTTCAAAGCGGCCTGCACGATCCGGTCACGAACCGAAGGAATAGACAGCGGACGATACTCATCCCTCAACCCGGGCTTGGGGATCAGCACCCTTCGCGCGGGCAACGGCCGATAGCGCCCCTCCTTCAGCTCAGCGGCCAACTCGTCAAGGAGACGGACGACGCCATACTCCTCGACCTGCGCCAGCGTGATCTTGTCGATGCCCGGTGCGCCATTGTTCGCGCGCACCGCGGCCCACCCGCGCCAAAGGACGTCTCTGCGATAGACCTTGTCCACCAGCGCATGGAATCTTCGTCCGGGGTCGGCCTTGGCCGCCCGGTAGAGCGCATGCTGCAAGGCACGGACCGGATCACGTGGAACACGCGACCCCAAAGCGGCGGGACTAGCCGAACCGGCACTCACCGGGCCACCTCCATACAGACGCTGCGCATCGACGAAGCAGCGGCCCTTCCCTCACCGCCGGTTATGTTGTCCGGTCGGCTCAAGCAGTACTACGGCCGCCTCCGACGCCCACCCGGCACGCCACCCACTTCCCGAGATCATCGGTTATAAGGCACGTCGCTCCGGTGACACCTTCCGCAGGTCACCGGGCCGGGGAGGGCCTCCCCAGTTCCCGCCGCCACCATCGATGCGTTCCGCGCCCCATACGCCGGGGAGTTCTTCGCGGCTGCGCTTCCAGGCTCTACACCGCTTCCATGGCCTTCACCCTGGATTCGGGGGCTCGGCTCTCCCTGTTCCCGGCCTTGCAGCCGGGACCTCTAACGACGCCGCAGGCTTCGCTTCATGCTACGGACCGCATCGTCGCTCCCCCTTACAGGGCCTTTGACGCTGGGCTTCGACCCCGCCCGTTTCCAGACGAAGCCGCCAGCCTGCTACCGGGCCTCCTGGCAGCTACCCGGACCGGACTTCCACCGGCAGGCGACGACGAGCTTACGAACAGAAAGATCAGCTACTCACGCAGCTTCACCTCCCCGTTCTGCTGGGCGCACGAAAGATCGAGGCTAGCCTGCGGCTTTCACGGTGAATATCGCCACCCTTGATCGTTTACATGAGAAAAGTGCCTTTGACCTGGAATGATCGGACTTGTCTAAGGTCCCGTCCACACCAGCTCAAGAGGCACTTTTCACGTGAAGACTATCGCTTCGCGACCCAAGATCGTCATGTCCGCCGACACCTCCGGGCTCATCTCCCAATCAGGCGCGCTGCTGTTGCTGGAAACGCTGCACGTCACTGGCCTGAACCACGCCCTCTCAGAGCACCTGCAACGATGGCGACCGGCCCGCGCGATCCATGACCCCGGAAAGATCGTCGCTGATCTCGCCGTCAGCCTCGCCCTGGGAGGCGACTGCCTGGCCGACATCGCCACCCTGCGCTCTCAGCCAGAACTGTTCGGCACCATCGCCTCCGACCCGACCGTCTCCCGGCTGATCGACCGGCTCGCCGCCGACACCACCAAAGCCCTGAAAGCGATTCGACGCGCCCGCGCCATCGCCCGTGAACACGCATGGACCCTCGCCGGGCCGGCCGCGCCCGGAACCGACGGCCACCTGATCCCCATCGACCTGGACGCCACCATCGTCATCGCCCACTCCGACAAGGAAAACGCCACCCCGACCTGGAAGAAAACCTTCGGGTTCCACCCCATGACCGCCTTCGCCGACCACGGCACCAACGGAACCGGTGAGCCACTGGCCCTGATCTTGCGGCCGGGCAACGCCGGCTCCAACACCGCCGCCGACCACATCACCGCCACCGTCTTGGCCCTGGCCCAACTGCCGCGAGCCCGACGCCGCCAGGTCCTGATCCGCACCGACTCGGGCGGCGGCACCCATGAGTTCCTCACCTGGCTGACCCGCCCGGGCCGACGGCTGAAGTACTCCATCGGCTTCACCATCACCGACGACATCGGTGAGGCGATCCTGCGTCTGCCGGCCACAGCCTGGACCCCGGCCTACGACGCCGACGGCCACATGCGGCCAGGTGCGTGGGTCGCCGAGATCACCGGCATGCTGAACCTGGCCTCCTGGCCCAGCGGAATGCGCGTCATCGTCCGTAAAGAACGCCCGCATCCGGGCGCGCGCCCGCGCTTCACCGACCCAGACGGGCACCGCTTCACCTGCTTCGTCACCAACACCCGTGGCGGGCAACTTCCCGAGCTGGAACTACGGCATCGCCGCCGCGCCCGAGCCGAGGACCGCATCCGCACCGCCAAGGACACCGGCCTGCGCAACCTGCCGCTGCACGACTTCACCCAGAACCAGATCTGGTGTGAGATCGTCGCCCTGGCCTGCGAACTCATCTCCTGGATGCAGATGCTCGCCCTGAACGGCCCCGCCCGCCGCTGGGAACCCAAACGCCTGAGACTGCGCTTGTTCTCCGTCGCCGGGCGCCTGGTCCGCGGCGGCCGCCGGCTCCGGCTCCGCATCGCCGCCCGCTGGCCCTGGGCACCACAGATCATCACCGCCGTCACCCGCCTGCAAGCCTTACCCGCACCATCCTGACCAGCACCAATCCGCCCAACCACCCCAGAAAGGACACCCACGGGCCCGTGGAACCCCGCCCACCCGGCGCGACAGCCGGGCCACCACGCTGACCAGGAACCGAAATCAATTCTCAGCCGGATGCCTCAGCCAACCACACGAAGATCGTGAAAGATCGAGGCTAGCGGATACCGCAACGGACGACGGGGCCGAGTGAAGATTGAATCCGTGGGGAGCACGGGCCTTCGAAAATTCGAGTTGGCCCGTATTTCGGGGGGCAATGGGAAGCATGAAGATCCAAAGTTACGTATTATTTGAGTCAAATTTGAGGTCACTATGTAGCAGTGGATAAGGCGACATGGACATACGGTTGGCTGACCTGGCGCGCTCTTCTGCGAACTTTGGGCGATTGTACGGCTATAATCCGCTGCTCGCGCTGTATGGAGCCCAGGCCGAAGCGGTCGTGTTCACCGACTCGAACGCCGCGTTGGTCCATACTCGGCAGTTTGGGGAAGTGCTGGCCGAGGAGCTGATCACCCGTTCAGGCCTGAGGGTGGCAGGGGATCACCAGGTTCACCGGATCGCGGCGCTGGCCAACGCGGGGATGCTGCCGTCGAAAGTGCGCAATGCGTTCGACACGCTACGACACACGGGCAATCAGGCGACGCACCGGCACATGTTCGACACCACCCGCGCCCTGGAGGGGATCCGGGTTGCCTGGGAGCTGGGCGTTTGGCTACACCGGGCGCTGTCGGGAGACCGCACGGTAGAGGGCTTTGTTCCCCCGGCCGAGCCGGTGATTGCCGATCCAGCTGAGCTAGCCGCGCTCCGCAAGGCTCTGGATGGGGACCGAGCGGCTCTGGCTGAGTCACAACTGAAGCTGAACCAGATCGCCGATCTCGCCCAGGAGCACGAGCGGGCGCGGGTGGTGGCTGAATCCCTGGTCGCGAACACCCGATCCCGGCATGAGGAACTGCGAGCGCAGAATGAGGCGCTGCTGGCGGAACTGGCACAACTTCGAGCGGCCCAGCTAGCGAACTTCAGCACACTCAAGGCTCAGCCGAGAAAGGTTTCCTCGGCTGAGCGTGCGACGATTGTGGAGCGGGCGCTCCGCCCTGCGCCGCTGAACGAGGTTCAGGCTCGGCGGGTGGTCGACCAGATGCTGAGCGAGGCCGGTTGGCTGGTCCAGGACTTCAAGGACCTCAATCCGATGGCTGGACACGGCGTCGCGGTTCGCGAGTTTCGCCTCGCCTCCGGTCCGGCGGACTATGTGCTGTACGTCGATGGAAAAATCGTCGGGGTAGTCGAGGCCAAGCGAGAGGGACAGACCTTGAGCGCGGCCCAGGCGCAGAACGCCAGGTACGCCGACGGTGCTTCGAAATCGCATTCTCTTGCGGTGTGGCGGAAGAAAGAGCCGCTCGTCTTCCGATACGCGACCACCGGCACGGAGACGGTGTTCCTCAACCGCCTGGACCCGCAGGCCCGCACCCGCGAGGTCTTCTCCTTCCACCGCCCGGAGACCCTTGCCGGGTGGATGCGGGAGGCCGATGAGCTCCCAGATGCCCCCACCTACCGAGCCAGGCTCAAGCACCTACCGGCACTGGAGACCAGTGGACTGCGTCAGGCGCAGATCGAGGCGATCACCGGTCTGGAGGCTTCACTCGCCAACGACCGTCCGCGTGGCCTGATCCAGATGGCGACCGGCGCGGGTAAGACGTTCACCGCCGTGACCGAGACCTACCGACTACTCCGGCACGGTAAGGCCCGGCGGGTGCTGTTTCTGGTGGACCGGAACAACCTCGGTCGCCAGGCTTTAGGCGAGTTCCGTAACTACATCACTCCGGATGACGGCCGGAAGTTCAGCGAGCTGTACAACGTCGAGCGCCTGGCTGGAGACCACGTCCAGGATTCCTCCAGCGTGCTGATCTGCACGATCCAGAAGATGTATGCGCTGTTGTGCGGCGAGATCGTGGTCAACGACGACGACGCCGACGACGCCGACGACAAGAGCGCCGAGGAGAGCGACGCTCTGTACGGGGTGGATGCTCCGGTCAGTGTCGAATACAACCCGCAGGTCCCGCCCGAATCCTTCGATCTGATCGTAGTCGACGAGTGCCACCGTTCGATCTACGGGCTCTGGCGCAGGGTGCTCGACTACTTCGACGCGCACATCGTCGGACTGACCGCGACCCCGACCAAGCAGACCCTGGGGTTCTTCCATCAGAACCTGGTTTCGGAGTACACCTACGAGATGGCGGTCGCCGACGGGGTGAATGTCGACTTCGATGTGGTGCGCCTGTCAACGAAGATCGGCGAACAAGGCTCGTTGATCGACGAGGGCACCACAGTTAAGGTCCGCAACCGCAAGACCCGCGCGCAGCGCCTGGAGCAGCTCGACGACGACTTCGTGTACTCCAATCGGCAACTCGGCCGTACGGTCATCGCTGAAGACCATATCCGCACCGTGCTAACGACGTACCGCGACAACTGGCAGCGATGGTTCCCTGACCGGGAAGTACTACCCAAAACACTCATCTTCGCTGCCGATGACAACCACGCCGAGGAAGTGCTCGGCCTCGCCAAGGAAGTCTTCGGTCAAGGCGACGAGTTCGCCACGAAAATTACGTACAAGGTGCGGGCTGCGGGCAAGAACCCTGACAGCCTGATCAACGATCTGCGACATGACGCCGCCCTGCGTATCGCCGTCACAGTCGATATGATCGCAACTGGGACCGACGTCCGCGCTCTAGAATGCGTCATCTTTCTGCGTGCGGTCCGCAGCGCCGTACTGTTCGAGCAGATGAAAGGCCGGGGGGCGCGGACCCTAGACGCGGAAGAGCTGCATGAGGTCACCCCCGGTGCGAGCGATCAGATCGCCAAGACCCGGTTCATCCTGCTCGATGCGGTCGGGGTCACTGACTTTCCATTGGCGGACTCTAAACCCTTGATGTCCGCCAGCGAGAAGCAGATCAGCCTGGACAAGTTGCTCCAGAAATGCGCCACCAAGGCAATTAACGTCACTGAGGCCGCCGCGCTGGCCGGCCGTCTGGCCCGGCTCAACCAGCAAATCACCCCCGAAGAGCGTGAGGAGCTCGCCACCGTCGGAGGCGGGGTCTCCATCTCGGCGCTCTCCCGCGCGATCGTCGCCGCGATCGACCCGGACGCCCAAGAGAAGGCGCGTGAAGAGGGCGGGACGGTCGCCGCTCGCAGGTTGGTGGAAGACGCGATCGCGCCGCTGACCGGGAACCCGCCCTACCGAAATCGGATCTTGGAGATTCGCCGTGACCACGACATCACCTACGACGAGACCAGCAAGGACGAGGTGGTCAACCTGGTCGAGGTTCCGCGCGAAGAGCGAGCCAGTTCCACGGTCCAGTCCTGGCGCGGTTTTCTGGAGAAGCACCGCGACGAGATCACCGCGATCCAGGTCCTGACCGAGACCAGGGGCGGTGGACACGATGCCCTGGCTAAGCTCAAAGACCTCGCCGCCCGGATCCGCCGGCCCCCGCACGCCTGGACTCCTGGCACCCTGTGGGACGCCTATGAAACCCTCAACAAGGCCGCAGCCTCACCCCAAGGGAACGCAGAACTGCCCGACCTTGTCAGCCTGATCCGCTACGAACTCGGCATGGACACTGAACTCAAGCCGTACCGCAGCGTGATCGAGGAACGCTTCGCGAGCTGGCTGGCTCGCCAGGCACAAGCCGGAGCGCACTTCACCGCTGATCAGTTGTGGTGGCTGGCACAGATCCGCGACACCGTCGCGATTGGCGTTGGCATCACCGTCGAGGACATCAAGGGCGTACCCTTTACCCAGCGTGGCGGCCAGGCCGGTCTGATCCGGGACTTTGGCGGCCGGGACCGCGCCCGTGCCCTGATCGCCGAAATGGATCGAGAACTGGCTTGAGTGAGGAACTACCAGATGGGTGGATCTGGACGACTCTCGAAAGACTCCTCGCGGCAGAACCACGGGCGATCACCGACGGTCCCTTCGGCTCGAACCTTAAGTCGTCGCACTACACCGATACAGGTGCTCAAGTATTGCGCCTGCAAAACGTAGGTGACGGCGCCTTCCGTGATGAGCGGGCCTATATTAGCCTCGATCATTATGAGGGTTTAAAGGCACATAACGTACAGGCAGGTGATCTCATCTTGGCTTCTCTCGGTGAGGAACTGCCGAGAGTCGCCTTGGTGCCCGATCTCGATGTCCCTGCCATCGTCAAAGCCGACGTGATCCGTGCTCGATTGCACCCCGAAGTAAATAGCAAGTGGGTGCTCTACGCGCTACAAGCGCCAGCGACACGCGCTGTCGCCATGAGCAAGATTAAGGGAGTTGGGCGACCGCGCCTCGGCCTCGGTGAAATCCGCAAACTCCCGATTCCCCTCCCGCCTTTGGCCGAGCAACTCCGTATCGTCGAAGTACTCGAAGACCGCCTGTCTCGACTTGATGCGGCGAATCATTATGTTGTTCGTATTCGTCAATCGACAGCCTCGTTTGATAACGCACGACGTCGCGAGCTTCTCGGCCCCTGGCTCTCATCGGCCCGTAAGTTGGAGACGCTCCTGGCTTCGCCGCTTATCAACGGTCGATCAGTGCCGACAGATGACGACGGCTTCCCGGTCCTCCGTCTCACTGCGATAAAGAACAGGGTCCTAGACCTTTCGGCGCGTAAGGGTGGGGCTTGGCTGAAAGAAGATGCTACGCCGTTCCTAGTTGAACGCGGCGACTTCATGGTCAGTAGGGGGAACGGCTCCCTTCGACTCGTCGGGCGCGGGGCTCTTGCGGTTGATGATCCCGACCCGGTTGCTTTCCCAGATACTATGATCCGCGTGCGGCCAAATCCGCATGTCATCGACCCGGAGTTTCTAGCTTTTGTGTGGGACTCCCGAACTGTGCGTCGCCAGATCGAGGCTACGGCGCGGACGACCGCAGGAATCTACAAGGTCAATCAGAGCATCCTTGCAGCGCTTAACATCCCGGTACCTCCGCTCGATGTGCAGGCTCGCATTGTCGAAGCCGCCCTGGATCACTTCGCGGGAATAAAGCGTTTGATGGGGGTAACGGGCATGGCGCAGGAACGGTCTAAATACCTCCGGCGTTCCCTACTGGCAGAGGCATTCGCGGGAAAGTTGGTCCCGCAGGATCCGGCAGACGAACCAGCGGTAGAACTCCTCAAGCGGATCGAGGCCGAGCGTGACAGTCAGCCGAAGACGACCCGCGCCCGGAAGTCCGCTACCTCCAAGAAGATAATCACACCGCCGAAGACCACGATCGTGCCCGCTGGCATCCAGGAAGAGCTTGCGCTGTGACTATTGAAACACCCGCTGGCGCGACCGCTGCTGTAGCACAGGCTAAGACGAATTCGCTCGTCACGAAACTGTGGAACTACTGCACAGTGCTGCGTGACGACGGCCTCTCGACGATCGATTACGTGGAGCAGCTCTCGTATCTGCTTTTCCTGAAGATTGCCGACGAGCAATATCAGAACGACCTGGCTGATGTCCCCAAGCGGCTCGTGGCGGAGCACCTGGACTGGTCCTCCTTGGTTGCGAAGAAAGGCGAGGAGCTTGAGCGGCACTACCGGCACGTTCTGATCGAGTTGGCGAAGAACCCGCACACGAACCTCGGCACGATCTTCGCCAAAGCTCAAAATAGGATCACAGATCCCGCGAAGCTTCAGAAACTTGCCGTCGATCTGATCGGCAAGCAGGATTGGGCCGCTGCCGGGGTCGACATCAAGGGTGACGCCTACGAGGGCCTGCTGGCGAAGGGGGCCGAGGACATTAAGACCGGCGCGGGCCAGTACTTCACCCCGCGCCCGCTGATCGATGCGATCGTCGAGGTCACCCGGCCCACTCCGGATGACACAATCTTGGACCCGGCCTGCGGCACTGGCGGATTCCTGATCGCCGCGCATGCGCACATCGCACGCGAGTACCAGGGGCGGATGACCAAGGCACAGCAGGATCACCTCTCCTCCGGCGCGATCCGAGGTGTCGAGCTGGTTCCGGGAACCGCGCGTCTGGCCGCGATGAACATGATCCTGCATGGGGTCGGCACGAGCGACGGCCCATCACTGATCGATGTGCGCGACGCGCTGGCCAAGCAGCCTGGTGGCGATGAGCGGGTCTCCCTGGTACTGGCCAATCCGCCGTTCGGCAAGAAGTCCTCAATTACTGTGTACGGCTCAGACGGGCGGTTGGACAAGGAGGACATCTCCTACGACCGTACTGACTTCCGCTCCACCACAACGAATAAGCAGCTCAATTTCCTGCAACACATCATGTCAGTGCTGAAGATCGGTGGTCGGGCCGCGGTTGTCCTGCCGGACAACGTGCTGTTCGATGGCGGAGCGGGGGAGGCGATCCGGCGGCGGCTGCTCAAGGAGTTCGACGTTCACACGCTGTTACGTCTACCGAAAGGGATCTTCTACGCCGGAGGCGTGAGGGCGAACGTGCTCTTTTTCGACAAGAAGAGCCCTCGAACCGACAACCAGCCGTGGACCTCAAAACTATGGGTCTACGATTTTCGGGTCGGCGAACACTTCACCCTCAAGACCCGGCCGATGCGCCGCGCGCACCTGGATGACTTCGTCGCCGCCTACCTGCCGGGCAAGCCACGCAGTGAGCGGGTTGAGTCCGAACGGTTCAAGGTGTTCGAAGTCGAGAAGTTGCTCAAGCGCGACAAGATGAACCTGGACATCACTTGGCTCAAAGATCCTGCGCTGGACGACGCGGACAGCCTGCTCCCTTCAGCCGTGATCGCCCGCGAGATCGTCGATGACTTGCAGGCCGCGCTCAACGAGTTCGCCGCCATCGCCGAGGCCCTAGGCGAACCGGTAGCAGATGAGATAGAGGCAGATGCCGGGTCGCCTCTTTAAGCGAATTGGGCTTCTATTCTGTTGATGAACGCTCTTGTGACCAACGGTATCTAATCCGGGCTGTTTCATGACTGGCAGGTGGGTTCAAGTACGGGGTTAGCCTCCTGAATCTGTAGGTGAGTTCGGTGATCGCCGTACGGGTTGGGGTGATCGGCTGCCGCGCCGCTTCCGGTGCTCGGGCCTGGCGGCCCTGCGCTCCGGGTCGGCTTGCCACCGGATGACGTGGTGTAGAGCCGTGCGGGCCGGGGAGCAATGGAGTTCGGCTTGCCTATCAATCAACTGAATCGCTTCGAATACTGTTGGCGATATCTACAAGTGAGCCTTGACCCGGCACGAACCAGCGACGGGTTCCTTGGACGGCCTTTGGTCTCGGCTTATTAGCTTGTCGGAACATTTCCATCACCAGGGCGCTAGGTGAATGCTGCTTACCGTCCCACTCCCACAACAGCGCCTTCGGCTTGCTCTCGACCCAAGTTGCCGAACCTCGACGCGAGTCCTCCAGAAGCCAATCAGTGAGAGCCCGTCGTTCGGACGCCACGATAGGACGGAATTCAAGACGGGTGCCCTCTTGGATGGCCCCTGCATCCACAATCACCGTGACGGCATTGGCTTGTCGTGCATGGCTCTCTCGTACTTCTGCCTTATAGTCCGGGGCCAATTCGGGAGGCTGATCACCAGAGAGCGTCCCCTCCAGGGCTACCTCTGCGACCTTCTCGTACCGTTGTGCGGTGCGAAACATGCTACTGACCTGACTGCTTCCCCCGAATGAAGTATCAATGGAATACATTGACCAGCGAATGGCGACATCGGTCGCTCTAGGAATATTGCTTAACAGGTTTTTCCAGTCCGCTTCGGAGCACGATGACCAGGCGCGAAGTTGCTGAAAGATAAGGTGGCTAACCAGATAAGTCCCTTGGTCGGCGAAAAGCGCCGCCCGCCCTTCGAGGTCCTGCTGTGCCGCGCCTAGTGCTGTCCGAACCTCACGAACCAATCTGACAGCACGCCAGACTTTTCGAGCCTCCGAACCGCCAAACAGCTTGTTATACGTCCCATCCTTCCATAGCTGAGTGATGTCCGATTTGGCAAGGAATGATAGTTTCGCATCACTCTTTGCAGAAGCTAATGCAATCGCCGCTTCTTCCATATCGCATCCATCGACGGGCTGTGGCAGCAACTCGCCGCGCTTGAGGACGTACTTCTTGTTTAGAACGACGTCGAACTCCACCCGAAGGCGCTCCTGGATAGGCTCTAGAGCCCGAAAATCTCTTTCCACCACCCCATGTTGGGTGTTTGTGGCAATGGTCACATGGCGGTCGAAAGTCTGATGTGTACCCTCCAATGAAATAATACGAACGCTGATCCGCGCCTTTGCCACGGCTTCCGCTGATCGATCAGCGGCAGCATACAGCGACGCTACCGTTTGGGCGCCATTCACGACGCTTGCCCCGTATAGTTCTAAGTCGCCTCGTGGGCCGACCTTAAGCTTGTCACATAGTACAGTGATGCCGTTGTGAAAGTACCAGAAACGCTCAGGATCCCGGATAACACTGTCGACTAGGTCTGAATTGATTTTTGTTAGACCTAGAGGGTAGCGAATATTGCGCTTAAACAGTCGGTTGCGGTTCTTTGCATACCAGCCTGCAACCTGATCCGCTGTGAGGGTTCCGAAGTAAGCCAAGTGGGGATCGACGTGAAATCGGAAATCCGGCATCTTGGCCTTGAGGTCGACCTTTGGATCATCTAGGCCAGCCCGCACTGCACTGATGAAGTCTGAAAGCAACAGCGGTTCGACTCGCAGTATCTCTTCCGGATCATTATATTCGGCCTGCAATTCCTTAAATTCTTGCCGCACCCCAGGAGAAAGGTCGCGATCACCAGCCAAAGCTGGGACTACGGTAATCTGCACCTGTGCGCTAGTTAGAGCTGCTTCCAAATCTGGGACCATGGGCTGAAGTTTCTTATTGAAGCGTTCATATTCGCCTCTGATGAGTCTTTTTAGTCCCTTGCCGAGAGCGCGAACGGCATCATTGTCGAAGGTGGCCTCGCCTTTGCTGCTCCATTTGGCCTGAATGATCCAGATATGTGGCGCATCGGGGTCAACCGCTACGGCATCGATTCCTTCATCATCAAAACCATCAATGACACAGGCCGCAGCTTCTTTGCGGTCTAGTCCGGTGACCTCGTGAACGGCAAGTGCCGCCAGGGCACGACTCAAAAACGACTGGCGAACCTGGTCAGGGGGACGCCGGTCCAGGTCGGACATGTCGATCAGGTCTCCGAACTGCTCGGTCAGAGCCCTCTCAAGCTGGCGCGCCTGGAGATCTTTCACGCTCGTCCCACCCCTTTGTGATGTTGTACGCCGTCAGCCTAGAGCGCTGAGGACAGGCGTGTCAGAGACAACGGAGGTTGATACGGATCCGAACCCACGCTCTCACCCAGCCTTGTGGCGCAGTCGTCAGGCCTAGCTGAAGCGCGGCTTGATCCGGAGTTTCGAACGGGCGCGGTGCGCGCCGTCTAGGTGCGCCGAGGCCGATCAATGCTGTCGCGGTGGTCGGGTAGATGGGGCCGCCCCAGGCCGTCATGAAGACGTGCCCGTTCTCTGTCCCCTTCCATGACTCGCCGCCACGGAACTTTTCGGCGTCCTGTGCTTCTTTGCGCTTCTGAAGGACGGCAACCGCGCCATCTACACGCCAGGCCACGATCACGTCCACGAAGGTGGTGTACAGCAGCGGCGTACAGCAACACCGCCTCATAGGATCACCTTCCACCGACCTGCAACCACCACCTGAGCAGGGCGAGACGCCGCTGACGAGGCATCTGCCTTTCCCTACGGATCAGAAGGTTGGGGTTTCGAGTACCTCCGGCCGCACACATGCAAGAAGGCCCCTGAACAGGCATTACGCCATCAGGGGCCTTTTTCGTTGTGGTGCTCAACCGGTCTCTTCGGTGTCTGTGGGAGCCAACCTGGGAGCCAAAGGCACAGGTCTGCCCAGCAGGGCCCCGGAAGGGCTGAGGTCATCGGCCTGTACACCGACTCGCCGCCAGGCACCACGGTGATCTGCGCCGATGAGCTGGGGCCGGTGACCCCACGCACCTTCCCACCCGTGCCCGCCTGGTCACCCGACGGGCACCGGATTAAAGCGCCGCTGACCTACTCCCGCGGCACCGGCAAGACCTGGGTGTACGGCGGCTTGCGCATCCGCGATGGAGCCGAGTTCACCTTCTGCGCGCCCTCGCGCAACAGTGACGGCTGGATCCAGTTGCTGACGCAGATCGCCACCGCCAACCGGCCCGATCGTCATCATCACCGACAATCTGTCCAGCCACTTCAGCTGGCGGGTCCGCCAATGGCTGCTGCGTCACCCGCGGATCCGCCAGGTGTTCATCCCGGTCAAGGCCTGCTGGCTGAACCTGGCCGAAGGCTGGTGGCGACTACTGCGCCGGGCCGCGTTCGCCGGACAGACCTTCGCCGACGCCACCGAGATCACCCACGCCGTCGCCGTGGCCACCGCCCAGCTCAACGCCCACGCCCAGCCCTGGATCTGGGGACGACCACCACCACAGCCTCGAACCCTGCGCCGCAAGTTCGTCTACCTGCTTTAAGGAACGTTGCAGTAGGCGGCGCTCAGCCCGTACCGCGGAGCGCGTCGAGGCCCTTGCGCCAGGTGGTGTCGAGATCGGCGCCGGGTGGGAAGCGTTGGTTCAGCTCAAGGATGACCATGCCGTGCGCGAAGGCCCAGATGGCACGTGCGCGTTCGCGGTCACCGCCGGTGGCGTCGAGGAGCGGCATTGCGGCCGCCTCCTCGACGCCGGAGGTGAGCAGGTCGCGGCGCAGGGGCCGCTCGGTCATCAGTCGATAGAGGTTCGGCTGGCGGCGCGCGAAGTCGCGGTACGCGACGGTGAGAGCGGCGATCGGGGCGTCGGATTGATGGACGGCCTGCGCGAACAGTTCGGCCTGCTCCTCGAAGCCGACCGAGATCAGCGCCGCCTCCAGTGCCTGCTTGTCGCGGAGATGTTCGTAGATCGAGGAGGCGCGGATCCCGAGTTGGGCGGCGAGGCGACGCATCGACAGTGCATCGGGGCCCTCCCGCTCGAGGAGCTGCCGCGCGGTCTGCACGATCTCCCGGGCTCGTGGGGTGAGCCGGCTCAGTGCGTGGAAAGCCATCCGTCCCGCCTTCGCATAATGTCCTAACGGTGTTAGGTTAGTGCCCTAACACCGTTAGGAAGAAGGTATCGTCGATGCCCACTCGTGCCCCATCCCTTCACGTCGAGACCGGCACCGGCTCCACGCGGATCCGTGACCTCGTCGCGCGGGCCCTGCTCATCCTCGCCGCCGCTGGCGCCGTCGCCGCGGTGGCCGGCGCAGTGGGCGCCGTCGCGGACGCCGGACCGGCCACGCGGATGGTCGAGACCTGGCGCATGCTCGGCTTCGGTGTCTTCGTGGGCGTGTTCCTGCTGCTGGCTTACCGCCCCCGGCTCTACGCCGGGATCTGGGAGCTCGCCATCCTCAACAAGCTAGGCCTGACCCTGGCCGCCCTGTCCTTCGGCAGCGGAACCGACGGCGCTGGCACGGCGCTGATCGCCGACGGAGCGGTCACGCTCATCCTGCTGGCCGCGTATGTGCTCGGCCGGGGCTGGACGGCCTGGTCGACCGCAAGGGCCGTCGCGTGATGAGGGCGTCCACGACCCGTACAGCAACGGGGTCTGACGGCCGCCATTGATCGAGTGTCCTGGGTCTGCTCCGTATGATAGGCATCCGCCGCCGAGGGGGTGAGGCACGTGACCGGGATCCGCGTCCTCTCGTTCGCGGCTTGGCGAGGAGGCCACTACGTCGGCCTGGCGGAGGTCCTCACTTCCCTCGGTGCCTTGATCGAGGGCTATCGCTGGCGATTGATCATCGACTGGCTCGTCTCTGCGGAGCTTGAAGCGATCACCGAGGCCACGGCGAACTCACTGGTGACCACGAGTCGTCTCATCGACCTGTTCAGCGGGGACTGCCGGCTCATCGATGGAGAGCTGGTGGGCTATGGCGACAGTTTGTCGGTGCCGGAGGTGAGGATCCGGGCGTTCGACAGCGGCCATTGGGATGTGCGGACAGGTAGCCCTGAGCTGTTGGAGAAGATCATCGTTCTCTATCCCGACGCTCACGAACTTCCCGAGTGGTGAGTCCGCGAGACTCACCACGAAGGCCTCCCAGGAGCATCCTGGAAGGCCTTCGTCGGTCGGTCCGTGTGGGCGATTGCGTCTAGCGGTCGCTTTCCTCGGTGTCGAGACTGGCATTCAAACGATCCAGTGCCTTCCGGGTCTCGGGTGATGGGATCTGCGGGTAGACGTCCATGGTCATCGAGATCTGCGAGTGTCGCAGGATGCGCATCGCCACTCGAGGGTGGACGTCGAGGGCGGCCAGGAGCGATGCGCAGGTGTGCCGGGTGTCGTGGACGCGGATGCGTGGGACACCCGCCTTGCGGCATCGAACCTCGAAAGATCGGTTGAAGTTGCGCGGCTCGATCGATGTGCCGTTTCTTGTGGTGAAGACGAGATTGGAGTTCTTCCACTTCGCTCCGGCCGCCTTGCGGGCCTCCTCTTGGGTTCGCCGGCGGTGTTTGAGTGCGGTGATGCACAGGTCGAGCAGCGGAAGCGACGCGGTGGAGTCGTCGGTTGGCGGGAGCGCTGGCGAGAAGGAACCACGGGAACTTACGGGCCATGGCGCAGGTGCCGATCGACAGCATCACAACCTTCCTGAGCAGTTGAACGACTACCTACTGATGAAGAGATCTGGGCGTCACGAGTTGCCCGGGGTGCTCGCCAGTGCTGTTTGCCCAGGTGACAGCCTGGAGGTATGAGGTACTCA
Organism: Streptosporangium sp. NBC_01469; assembly: GCF_036227305.1. Lineage (NCBI taxonomy): Bacteria > Bacillati > Actinomycetota > Actinomycetes > Streptosporangiales > Streptosporangiaceae > Streptosporangium > Streptosporangium sp. NBC_01469. The sequence continues at coordinate 1,943,081 of NZ_CP109465.1, forward strand.
GACAGAAGCGGAGGGCTGTCTGGTGCGGAGCGCGAACGGTGTGAGGCGCTGCGGCTTCAGGCGGAGGACATGTTCTCCGGGGGAATCTCCCCGGTCACGTCCAGCAGCGTTGTACAGCAACCGCTCACGCTGTTCGTCATCGAGTCGGAAGCCGAGCAAACTATGTGTCGGTGCCCATGACCTCCAACCAGGCCCGGGCGGCGAGCAACCGCCGGTTGCGGCCGTCGTCGCTCTCAAGCCCGAGCTTGGTGAAGATCCGCCGCAAATGTGTCTCGACAGTGCGCTGCGACAGGTGCAGGTGCTTGGCGATCGCAGCGTCGCGGGCGCCTGTGGCAACGAGGGCGAGAACCTCACGCTCACGCGGGCTGAGCAGTTCGAGCCCAGGTGGTGACTCCGTGCCCGGCCGCGGTGACGCCACTGGTGCGGCCGGCGGTCGCAGAGGCGGCGCGGCGGGCTGAACAACGGATGGCACGGCGAACCCGGTCAGCGCGGAGGACGTCCGCCACCAGGCGACGCCGACGACCGCGGTGAGCGCGGCCACGGCGAGACCGGAAAGCAACGGCCCGGCGGGGGAGAGCACGGCCCCCGCCCAGGTCGCGGAGAGCGTCACGCCGATGGCGGCGTATCCACCGAGAACCCCTGACAGCAGTCGGCGTACCGCTGAGGGACGGGCCGTCGTGTCGGCGGACGCCATGAGCGCCGCCGCCCCGACGAGACAGCCCGCAGCCAACGAGACCAAGTATGCGACGCTGCCGTCCGTCGGCGCGATGTCACCGGGATCGTCGGCTACGGCCGTGCCCATGCACACGACGATCAACAGCGGGGCCACCGCCGCCGCGGCCGCGGCCAGCGTGGCGCTCGCGCGTTCGTCCGCCGGGACGCGGGCCGCGCGCCACGCCAGGAACAGCACGGCGGCGAGTACCACGACGCTGACGAGGATGGTGGCGGCGACTGTGGCAACGGATGTGCGCCAACCCTCCGGCGCCGCCGGCGGGTGGCCGATGAACGGCTGCACGGGCTCCAGGTCCAGCGCCATGCAGACGACCGCTCCGGCGATGACGACGCCGCCCAGGATCGACCACCGGCGGGCGCGCGGCTCCGCCCGCAGTGCCGCAAGCTGCAAGACGGCGAGGGGTACGGGCCACCATCCACCCCAGGCACCGACGAGGAGAGGCGCCATACCGAACTCGGCGGTGACCGCGACCACGGTGAGCGCGCCGAGCACGAGGTACATGAGGACGGCGATGGCCAACGCGAGGAGCCAGCCGCCGCCCGTACGGTCACCCCGATCGGCCAGCCGTCGGGACAGCAGTACGATCCCCACCGCGCCACCCGTCAGTGCGAGCGTCGAGACGGGGTGGGTCGCATAACCGCCGGCGCCTCCGGCGCGTGCGATGGCCAGCGTGATCACCGAGCACAGTCCGAGCCCCGCGACTAACACGACCGGCATGAGGGGACGCCACAGCCCCGGAACCCCCAGACGCATGCGAGCGTCGCGCATCGGCCCCCCAGGGAGTCTTCGGTGCGTATCCGGAAGCAAGTTTAGCCGGATAGGGCGTCTGGGCCGAAGATTCAGGGCTACCCCGGACACCGTCGGAGCAACGTTCAGGGCTGTTCCGGATAGCGGTCGCGACCACAGACCGCGAGATTGCCCATGGGACTCCCCACACACCTGATCAGAGAGGTATCCCGTGGTCGCTGCTCCTCCCGCCCGCACCGGTCCGATCCTGCCCGTCGTCGTCGCGGGCGTTCTGCTGCTGGTCGCGACAGTCACCTTCGTTGTCGTCGACCCGCTGCTCGCCTGGGACGATGCCAACCCGCTCCTCGGCCGCGGCCGGCTGTTCCTGTACTTCACGACCCAGTCGAACCTGCTGGCCGTAACCGCCTGCGTGGTGTTCGGCGTCGCGCTGGCGCGTGGCCGGCATCCGGGCCAGGCGGCCGAGTATCTGCGCGGGCTCGCCGTGGTGGACATGGCCATCACCGGGATCGTCGCCAACGCCCTGCTCACTGAACCAGGAGCGCCATGGAGTCTCTCCGACTTCGTGCTCCACCAGGCGATGCCGGTCCTCATGGTCGGGTGGTGGATCGCCATGCCGCCGGCCCGGCCGCTGCCCGTGACCGCGGCGGTGCTGTGGCTCGTACACCCGGCGATCTGGACCGCCATGGCCCTCGCCTACGCGGCTGAGTCAAGCGACCACTGGTACCCGTACTTCTTTCTCGATCCCGCGGAGGCTGGTGGATGGGGCGGTGTCACACTATTCGTGACGGTGATTCACCTCGTCATCGTCGTCCTGGGTCTGGGAGCCGCACTCGCCAGTCGGGCACGATGGTCAGGCGCCGTGTGGCGAGCGCTGGGGCATGGAGAGCAGCCGGACCGTGTCCTGTCGACTCCTGTCGGCCTGACCGGCGCGGCGCAGCGGATCGAATGAGTGCGGCAATCTCGTCGGCCTAGCAGCAACCCTGGCCAAAGCCGCTTCCCTGCAGCCGGATCCAAACGAGAACGGACCCGACCGTGAGGTCTGGTCTGACAGTTTGAATGGACAAGGTGGCAGGGGGCGGCGGCGCGGCGCGCGTACGCGCATCGCACCAAGTCGCCGCGCCGCTTCCAGGTCTCGGGTCTTGGCGGCCCTGTGGTCCAGGGCCGCTTGCCCTCCGAACAGTGGTGGGCGCGTCGCCTCGCTCATGCTAACGAGGTTGCTGACAACGCCCCCGGACGATCATGGATGGCGGAGAGCTAGTTATGAGGCCATAGGCGTCCTGACCAGGACGGGAAGGCGACTGAAGATCTTGTGGGGACAGCCCGGATGCTCCTCGTGATGACGTGCTTTGGCGTAGGTGTTGCTCCGTGCCGTGTGAAATCTGTGTCGTTGTGCTCCTACCGTGTTGGCGTGAAGGACGAGACGACCAGCCAGACGGCGGTGGCCGCGATCACGACCGCGACGGCGACATTCTTCGCCTGTCCGGGAATCATGTCCTTTGATTGTCCGCGGATCATGTGCCGCGCCAGGCGGACGGTTTCGGCCCAGGAGATCCGCTGCCGGGGGCTCCAGACGGCCGACGCGACGAGGACGGCCGCGAGAAGCAGGTGCCACCGCACCGAATCGACGAGAGGTGTCTGGAAGTCCTCGCCGTACCAGCGGACGTACTCCACGACGTCGAGGAGCGGGAAGAGGAGGAGAGCCGCCGCGACCGCGGTGCCGGCCGGTCGTTCCCATCGGGCGGAGGCCGCCGCCCTCGAGGCTGCCGCCAACGCGACGAGAACGACCGGCAGGCCGATCATGTCGGCACAACCGGACCACCATGCGAGGTCGTTCCAGAACGACTCCGGAGCTTCGACGTCGGTGTAGAGGACCGTGACGAACCTGCCGAACGTGACCGGGAAGCGGTGGAACGCCGCAGCCCACGCCGCGGCGCCGACGGCACCCGACCACAGGATGGTCTCGTGCCATCTTGCGGGCAGCGGTCCCCGATGCAGCGGTGACCGGGCCGCCAGGAGTAGCGCCCCCGCGGCCACCGAATAGCAGAGGATCAAGGGCCAGGACGGTACGGCCACACGCTCCTGCCCGGTGCACGGGTCGAGGCCCGGCAGGAGAAACGCGATGAAGAGCCCGAACGCGAGCACGGCGCCGACCGCGGCGACCGCCGTGAGCGTGGCCCGACGTGACCCGCGCAGGAGAAGACCCGCAACGACGGCCGGCAGCAGGAGAACACTCCAGAACAGCAACTCTCCCGGCACGCTCACCAGCGCGTAAGGACCCCCGGGGGGTAGGAGGCGGAACCCGTCGCGGAACAGAACCAGCCGACGCTCTGCCTGCCGGCGCCGAACGTCATCAGGATCACCGGCCCTGACACCGCCAGAACCGCACCAAAGCGCAGCACCGCCGCCATCGGGGGTCGCGCTTCTGATCCGGGCTCCTGTGTCACGGCACCCTCTCCCGGAAACGATCAACTTGAGCGAGGGTAGTGGATGCCCGTCGACTGAGCGGGAGGTTGCTTTCTGTGGCAGTGCCGGCTGATCGCCGGCGTCGGCAGGAGTAGGGCGACCAGCCTGCGCACGGTCTGGACGCCGGAGGGGGCGACCGGGTCCTGAGCGCGGCGCGGAACATTTGCCACAGAGGTGCTCAGACGATGGAGCTCCCGCGTGATGAGCGCTGAGCGAGAGATCACGTCACAGCTCATGGGGGAGGGCCGTACAGCAGCCCGTACAGCAGCCCGTACAGCAACACCGCCTTACACGATCACACGCCACCGACCCGCAACCACCATCTGAGCAGGATGAAACGCTACTGATGAGGCGACTGCCCTTGCTTACGGATCAGAAGGTTGGGGTTTCGAGTATCTCCGGCCGCACACATGCAAGAAGGCCCCTGAGCAGGCATTACGCCACCAGGGGCCTTTTTCATTGTGTACTGACCAGATTCCCCGCAGAGCGAGTAGATCCTCATCTGGGGAAGTAATTGCCTGTGATCCACTGTCGGCTGGTATGCCGTGACTGCGGTGCTCGCGGTTACTGGAGCTGGGGCAGGAATCTACGGCGGGCGAGGGCGGTCGTTGTCTTGGCGACGAGCACGGCGATGAAGGCCGTGATCGCGAGCAGTACGCACCAGGCCCACACCGTGTACCCGACGGGCCTTCCGTAGTTGATCCAGTGCAGGGCGAAGATGGCGACGGCGGCGTATGGGAACGCGAACGACCAGAACGCGGGGCCGAACGCCAGCCGGCGGTACACGGGGATCAGCCGGAGTTGGACGATGACGGCGAGCGCGGTGAAGCCGCCGAACACCAGGGCGACGGCGTCAACCTTGTCGTGGGTGATGGCCAGGTAGGCAAGGCCGCCGAGAGCGGGCGGCGCGATCTCGATGGCCAGGGTGGGCATCAGTGGCGCAGGCAGGCGGGGGCGGAACAGTAGCCGGGCCATGATGACGGAGCCGATGAGCAGCCACGACACGACGCCGATGCCCATGAACGCGTGGGCGATGGCGGTCCAGCCGGCGCGGCCGGCACCGATGGAGGCGATGAGTCCTCCAGCGACGGCGGGCAGGACGTAGCCGGAGTGCAGCCGGTCCAGGTCGAGTTCTTCGACGATCCATTGGCCGGTGATCCACCCGGCCAGGATGGTCGTGGCGGCGGCGAAGACCGCGAACAGCCACCGGCCGGCGGTGGGGGCGTGGGGCATCAGACCGGTCGCCAGGAGCATGCCGACGATCGGGATCAGCGACACGAACGGCGCCAGCACCGGATCGGCCAGTTCGGCGCGCCAGCCGCCGGGCCGGCGCGGAACCTGCGACACGTAGCCGACGATGAGCACCAGCCACACGACGGCGGTGACGATGAACAGGACGTCGGCCACCGGCGCGGGCGCCACCCCCAGCATGGCCGCGTACCCCCAGCAGGTGGCCAGACCGGCCAACCCGTAGGAGATTCCAAACATGTTCGGGGTGATCCCAACCTGGGGCTGAGCTGTCCGCGTGTTCATCGAGCCCTCCAGCGCGAATACCGGCGGTCGCGTTCCCTCTGCAAATTCGCTGACGCTGACTGCGGTTGTCTGGAAGACGTCGTGGATCCGGCCTCCTGTCAGTTCGACCTACCCCGAAAACCCATGCTCGTATCACATGCGTGATCCATGCCAGCCAAGATCATGCCGTCACCAGGTCATGGAAAGACCATGCGTCACCTGGCCGCACTGCGGCTTCAGTCGACGGCTTGTTCGCGACCTGCATGGCGAACTGATCTGAACGCCCTGGGAGATCGTTTGGGGGTATACGAGAAGGTCGGGGTTTCGAGTACCTCTGGCCGCACACATGCACGAGGGCCCCTGAACAGGCGTTACGCCGTCAGGGGCCTTCGTGTTTTCTTGATCGTTCGGGGTTCTTGCCAACACCCTTGCTGACAGGGCGGCTCCCGGTTGGCTCCTGTTGTTCTTCTGTCGCCTTTGCTCCGATGCGGCTCTGTGCACCTGATCATGTGGACAGCCGCATTTTGTCGACCATGAGACTGTCGGGGCCGTCTGCTTGAGTCGCCGTGAGGACGAGCGGGAAGCGACCGGGAGCGGGAATGCGGCAGTCGGAACGCCTTTGGCATCTTGCCCGGTCCTACGGCATGGGCGAGTGGTTCATGGCCGTGTGGGTGGAGGGCCTGGAGGTGTGGGAGGTCGCCCGGCGTATGGGGGTGTCGGTCGTGGATGTGGACGACGCGGTCGAGTGCACCTGGGGCGGTCTGCGGGAGGAGTTGTCTTTCGACGGTGGTCCAGGAGTGATCTGGGCCGGCAGGTTGAACGAAAACTGGACGCAGATCATTCAGGCGCGGGGGTTCGACTGTGACGGGGCTTTGCGGGAGTTGTCGTACGGAGGGCGGGCGCTGCTGGTGCGGTGGGACTGGGACGGGCCGCATGATCTCGAATACGCGGTCGACGGCAACTACGCCACGGGCTTCAGCCTCACCACCCCCGGAAAACGGTGGGGCGATGATCCCTATGCGCTCGACCCCTTCGCGCAAGGACTGCAGTTCGACGTGACGGATCCGAGTTGGGAGAGCGACCTCGATCTACCGCCGGGATGGCTGGAGTACACCGCCTGGGAGGAAGCTCGGATCGAGAGCGGACGAGACTACGGGGAAGAGGACGACGTCCTGCCGCCTGAGTGGGAAGACTGCATGCAACTCGCTCACAGCGGATACAGGCCGTCGTTGGCGACGTGCATCACCTCGGCGTTGACGCTGGTCGGCAGGGTGACGGGGCGGGAGTTCGACAAGGAGTGGATGCACGAGCCCCACACCCGCTACGTGCTCCCCGGGTAGTGCGGCAGCGGAGCGCGTTGGAGCTGACCGAAGATGGCAGCGCGAGAACTGGATTCGTCTCCTGCATGTCCTGCCCGCCACGCCGGGCCTGGTCGGTTCGCTCTCCTCGGCCACCAAAACTGGGAATCCGGCCAAGCCGGACGGGATCGAGGTCATCGACCAGCCCGGAAAGTGCGAACCGTTCCGCTGCTCCATCGGGATAAAGGTCCCCAAGGACTTCACAGGCTCGGCCGAGATCATCCTCGGTCGTGAGGCCCGTCCCGGCGAGAAGTACAAGTCGATCACCGGCTTCGACGCGCCAGGCGAACCCATGCACTGCGTGCCGTTCCACAACAGGCCCGTCAGCGAGGTGCGCGCCTTGCTGGCGGATCGCGGCCTGGACATCCAGGTACCTTCGGCCGCACACATGCAAGAAGGCCCCTGAACAGGCACTACGCCGTCAGGGGCCAGTTGTTCGAGCTCCCTGCCGGCAGGGCGGCCCCCATCATCCTGCGAGGGTGGTCATTAGGAGGTGGTGGAGTGCGCCGCCGCCGAGGATGGCGACCGTGCCGGCGAGCCACATCGGCGCATGATCTTTCCCTCTGGACAGCAGCGGGGCTCCCAGGTCGTGTGGTCTCTGCACGTCCACCTGAACGACATGAACGACCAGTACGAGCAACACCGACGACACGGCGTAGGTGTTGGAACTCACCCTGGTGTCCCAGATCAGGACCACGTCCACGATCAACCCGAGAAGACCGGTGCCGGCGATGAGTGCTCTGCCCCTCTTCGGTACGTCGAGGCGAGCGGCGTTCATCAGCGCGATGGCGGTGACGGCGGCGACCCCGCCGAGGACGGCCACGTACCCCTGCGACTGGAGCCGCCACGGCCGGGGACGTTCGGCCACCACCGGCGGCTGGGACGGCACATCCGTGGACACCACAGGAACAACCTCCATGGTCCGATCTTGGAATTCTTATCCCATCCGGCCCGGCTCCGCCAGACGCCGACGGGCGACGACACGCCGGTGGACCCGCTGGGCGAAATGCCGGTACGGGCTGCCGGGTCGCGCCTGGGTTTCGAGCCTCCTGCTCCCCGACGGCCTCGGCGAAGGCGCCGGGGAGTAGGAGACTTCCGTCACTCGGGATCGATTTCTCTTCCCGGTTCTTGGTGCTCGCCGTCGGGGCGCCTCGGCCCTCGGGGCGGTGGTGCGCGAGGTATTCGACCAGGTCACAGTGCTTTTCGGGTGCTCCTTCGGGTGATCTGGAGATCGTCTTCCGCAGGTGAAAACCGGATGACATTTCACGTCACCTGTCGGAATGCTGGGGGTGGGCGATGAGTTTTGTCAGTGGTGCGGGTCATGCTTTGCATGCCCACAACTTCTTGTGAGACCCAGGGCTGGCACGCCAGCCATGATCGCGCCATGTCCGACAACCTTGATTGAGGTGCCGTGTCCAGCCCCCTGCTCGACTCACCCGCCAAGCCCGCGGCCGCCGTCTCAGGTCGCACCCCGGCTGTGATCCGGCTGCTGGTGCTCGCCACATTCGTGGTCATCCTCAACGAGACGATCATGATCAACGCGATCCCGCGGCTGATGGAGGCGCTGCACATCACCGAGCAGACCGCACAGTGGCTCTCGACCGCCTTCATGCTGACCATGGCCGCAGTCATCCCCGTCACCGGATGGTTCCTGCAGCGGGTGTCCACCCGCAGCGCGTACAGCACCGCGATGGGCCTGTTCCTGCTCGGTACGGCGCTGGCCGCCGTCGCGCCGTCGTTCGAGGTGCTGCTGGGCGCCCGCATCATCCAGGCGTCCGGCACGGCTGTGATGATGCCGCTGCTGATGACCACGCTGATGCAGGTGGTGCCCGAGTCGGACCGGGGCCGGGTGATGGGCACCGTCTCCCTGGCCATCTCGGTCGCGCCCGCCATGGGCCCGACGGTCTCGGGGGTGATCCTCCAGTTCGGTTCCTGGCGGCTGCTGTTCGCCGTGGTGCTCCCCATCGCCGCCGTGATCACGTGGCGCGGCCTGAAGCAGCTCAAGAACGTCGGGGAGCCCGAGTTCAGCACCGTCGACTGGTTGAGCGTGGTGACCGCGGCCGCCGGGTTCGGCGGCCTGGTCTACGGGCTCAGCCGGTTTGAGGGCGGTGACGTCCGCGTCGCCGCCGCGATCACGGCGGCCGGCCTGGCCGCCATCGCCGTCTTCGTCTTCCGCCAGCTGTCGTTGCAGAAGCGCGGCGTGCCGCTGCTGGACCTGCGGACCCTGCGCTACCGCACCTACACGGTCGCGCTGATCCTGATGTCGGTGGCCTTCATGGCGATGCTCGGCTCGATGATCCTGCTGCCGCTGTACCTGCAGAACGTCCGCGGGCTCAGCGCCCTGGAGACCGGACTCCTCGTGATGCCGGGCGGCCTCGCGATGGGGCTGCTCGGTCCGGTCATCGGCCGCCTGTTCGACCGGTTCGGCGGCCGGGTTCTGGTCATCCCCGGCGCGATCGGGATCACGCTCGCGCTCACCGGCTTCACCCAGATCACGATGACCATGCCGTTCTGGCAGCTCCTCGGCCTGCACGCGCTGCTGATGGTGGGTCTGGCCGCGACCTTCACCCCGGTGTTCACCCTCGGGCTCGGAGCGGTTCCCCCGCCGCTCTACTCCCACGCCAGCTCGATCCTGAGCACGCTGCAACAGGTCGCCGCGGCCATCGGCACCGCGCTCGTGATCACCGTGATGAGCGCGCGATCCGATGCTCTGAGATCCGCGGGAACCACGGAGGTGCTCGCCAACCTCGACGGTATGCGGCTGGCCTTCATCATCGGCGCGGTGCTGTCCCTGGCCGTGGTCGTCACCGCCCTGCTCCTCCCCGCCCGAGCGGACAACGCGGACGAGATCGAGGGGACCCGGCCGATGGCACCGGTGTGACGACGCTGGAACGGGACGCCGTAACCTCTCTCGCCGGGCAGGCCATGCCTGTCCGGCGACCAGCGGGTCAAGTTCACCGCCGCGGGATTTGGGGAGTGGCCGGTGTGGAGAAAGAAGCGCCGGGCCTCGGCCGGGGAGACGAGTGCACGGCCCGCGACGGCGTCGGGCCGACGAGATCCGCGAGTGCCGCGGGACGCGTGTCGTCACCCGGGGACGACCGGTCGACGGTCCCGGCCGGGTCCCCTCGAACCGGCCGCCCGCGAAGTGAAGTACGAAGCTAGCGAGGTGTCGCGAGGACGTCCCGGAGTACGTCCTCCAGCGTGACGCGGGCCAGCTCGCGCCTCAGGGTCTCCTCGATGCCCTCGTAGATGCTCTGCATCGCCGGCTGGATGCCGTAACCCACCACGCACCCCTGGTCCGGGGTGGCGCGGTGCATCGCGAACAGCGGGCCGGGCTCCACCGCCTCGTACACGTCGAGCAGGGTCATCGACTCCAGCTCGCGCGCCAGCGACCAGCCCGCGCCCACGCCCCGCCGGGACTCCACGAGCCCCGCCCTGCGCAGCTCGCCGAGCAGCCGCCTGATCACCACGGGATTGGTGTTCGCGCTGGACGCGATCTGCTCGGAGGTGGCGACCTCATGGCCCTGGCGCTGGTAGAGGCTGATCCAGGCCAGCGCGTGGGCGGCGATGGTCAACCTGCTGTTGGCGCTCACGAACCCCCTCCTCTCGGCCGTGACGCTCCATGTTACGACCGCTGGTCGTAACAGTAAAGGTTGCGACTATCTGTTGTAACAACTAGTGTTACGACAATCGAGCAGGACCGATCAGTGCGGGTCGTCGAGCAGGAACGGTTCAGTCGGCCGCCCGTTCGGTGCCGGTGTCCGGCCCGGATGTCCTCCCGGGTTTGTCCGGTACGACGACGAGGCTGACGATGCGACGGATGCGGCCGTCACCCTCGGCGAGGCTGACCCGTGAGAGGACCGCGCTCTCGATCTCCTCGACCATCGCGGCGAATTCATCATCGGTCAGACATACCGCCGCCTGCCGGTAGACCACGCCGTCCGAGACGGGCTCGGCGTCCTCGTGGCCGAGGTAGCGGCCGAAATCCGCCATCAACGATGCCGCGAACGTGGTGAACGCCCGCTGGTGGTCCTCCCGCGTCATCGCCGCCCGCGCCGCGGGGTCGACCGCCCCGTGTTCCGGGCGCACCCGGTAGCTGCGCTCCACCGTGCCGCGCACCCGTTTCTCCTCCACCACCTCCAGCACCCCCGCGCCGGCCAGCACGGCGATGTGCCGGTACATCGTCGCGGGCGCGATGTCGGGCAGGCGGTCGCGCAGCTGTGCGGTGGTCATCGGGTCGGTGTCGAACAGCGTTTGCAGGATGCGCATCCGGACGGGATGCAGGAGAAGGTCTGCGGTTGCCATAACCCAATGTTCTCACATACGATAAAGTTATCAAAGTTGATAACGATGAGAGGCGGGACATGCGGGACGTCGACATGACAGCCATCGCGGACGATGGGCTGCCCCTGGCCGGCACGCTGACCCTGCCCGCGGGGCCCGGCCCCCACCCGGCCGTCCTGCTGCTGCACGCGTCCGGGCGGCTCGACCGCGACGCCAACACCGGCCGGCTCCGCATGGAGCTCGGACCACCGCTGGCCGCCGCGCTCGCGAAGGACGGGATCGCCACCCTGCGCTACGACCGGCGCGGCGTCGGCGCCACACCCGGAGACTGGCGCGCGACCGGATTCGCCGACAACCGGAACGACGCCGCCGCCGCACTACGCGCCCTGGCCGGACGACCCGACATCCGGGCGGACGCCATCGGCGTGGTCGGGCACAGCGAGGGCGCCGTTCACGCCATGTCCCTCGGTGCGCGTCCGGAGGTCAGAGCGGTGGTGCTGCTGGCCGGGTTCGCCCGCCTGGGCGAGGACGCCCTGCGCTGGCAGGCCGGGATGATCGCCCGCGATCTTCCCGCGCCCGTACGGCCGCTGCTGCCGGTCCTGCGAGCCCTGGCCAACCGGCAACTGGCCCGGATCAAGGCGTCCGGCACGGACGTGACGCGCGTCGCCGGGATGCCGATGAACGCCCGGTGGATGCGGGAGATGCTCGACCACGACCCGCGCCCGGATCTGGCGAACATCCAGGTCCCCGTCCTGGCGATCACCGGAGGCAAGGACATCCAGGTCGACCCCGCGGACCTGGACGAGATCCGCAGGCTGGTGCCCGGCGAGGTCGAGGTCCACCGGATCCCCGACCTCACCCACCCGCTGCGCCGCGACCCGGGCCGTCCGTCGGTGCGCTCCTATCCCCGGCTGCTGCGCCGGCCGGTCGACGCCGACCTGCTCGCACAGGTGGCCCGCTGGCTCGTCCACCGACTCCAGGAGACGTCCCCGGGAACTCGCGCCACGGAGCCGGAGGACTCTCCTGACCGCTCGAAAACTCCATAGCAAAAACCCCTGGTCCGGCCGTTCCGGTCGGTAAGGCGTCGGCTGATGCCACGTCCGGCCGGCGCGCCCGTTTCCGCTGCTCCCGGGCTCACCGTCGGCCGTACCGTGCCGCGCCGGCCGCCGAGAATTCCCCAACCGCAGTTTCCGCTCGTCTTCCGCATGAAGGAATCAGGAATTCCTTCATGCGATACCCGTGAAAGGGAAAATCGTGACTACCGCACCCCCCGCTCGCCGGCAGAACAGCCTCGCCCTTTTCTGGACCGTCACGTTCACGACGAGCTGGGCCCTATGGCTTACCGCGATCATGCTCGGTGGATCGGCGATGAGTTTTCCCACCGTCATCCCCCATCTGCTCGCCGGTTTCGGCCCGATGATCGGCGCGATCGTGATCCGAGCGCGCCGTGCCCGTCGCGGTGAACCCGTCCCCGCTCACACGGTGAGACTCCGGCTGAGCACGCGGCTGTTCTGGGTGCCGCCCCTGCTGGTGCTGGCATCGGCGACCGTGGTGGGGGCCGCGCTGCTCGCGCAGCTCGTGGGTGGTCCCGAGGTGAGCCTGACGGCGGGCCAGGCTCTGGTCTCGACCGTGGGCGGGCCCGTGGCGTTCTTCGTCAGCATGCTGGTCGCCGGCCCGTTGTCCGAGGAGCCCGGTTGGCGCGGCACGGCGTATCCGCGCCTGCGTGCGTCGTTGAGCCGCTTCCAGGCCGGCCTGCTGCTGGGTGTCGTCTGGGCGGTGTGGCACCTGCCGCTGTTCTTCGTCCCCGGAACCATCCAGGCCGGATTCGGTCTGTTCAGCTGGAGCGGGCTGCTGTTCACGATCAGCGTCATCCCGGTGGCGCTGCTGACCGGTTACGCCTACGAGCGTGCCGGGGTCGTGGCGTCGATCGCGGTTCACCTCGGTTTCAACGCGACCATGGCGCTGTTGACCGTCAGCTCGCCCGTGACGCTGGCGTTCGTCGTGGCGGTGCAGATCATCGTCGCGATCGCGCTGCTCGCCTCGCGGCGCGACCGCCGGGCGGACCCGCCGGTCGATGTGGACTCCCACTCACGCCAGGTCGTCACCAACTCGTAGCGTCAGATCGGCCGGATCCGCGACCGGTCAATTCGAAGGCCTTCCGGGACGATCCCGGAAGGCCTTCGCCGTGCCCGTACAGCGGCCGAACATGTCCTTGGTCATCTTTGAGAGGGGCGGCGCGCGTTTCCCAGGACGTTTCCGTTGCCGACGCCGTTCGGGGCGACGAGGCCGGTACGGAAAACACCGCATTCCAGAAGATGCGCCGCGGAACGATCCACCTCGACAGTGTGGCACTGGTACGGCGAAGCCGACTCGTGAGAGCGGTGCGCTCCGATCTGTGAAGATCCGTGAAGATCTGTGAAAGGGAAGCCGAATATGCCGCTAGACGCAAGAACCGTGCGGGCGCCGGGAACAGGACCGCGGGGATCGAGGCTGGGGCGGGTCGCCCTCAGCGTGTTCGTCGCTCTGGTCATGGCCCTGCTCACCACGACCGCCAGCGCGGACGCGAACAGGAGGATCCACGAGCCTTCGGAGGGTCCGGCGAGGTTCGCCCCCGGGTTCAACCACGGGAAGGTGGCTGTGGACGGCGGCACCCTCCACTACGTCCGCGGCGGGTCGGGCCCGGCCATCGTGCTCCTGCACGGCTGGCCGGAGACCTGGTTGATGTGGCGCAAGGTGATGCCGGACCTCGCCCGCAAGAACACCGTGATCGCCTTCGACCTGCCGGGGCTGGGGGACTCCAGCGTGCCGGGCGGCGGCTACGACAAGGTCACCACGGCGCGGCGGATCCACGAGGCCGTCAAGAAGCTGGGCTTCACGCGGGCGGCGCTCATCGGTCACGACCTCGGCGCCCTGGTCACCTACGCCTACGCGCGTGACTTCCCGGCCGAGGTGAGCCGGATCGCCGTGATCGAGACGCCGCTGGCCGGCTTCGGCCTTGAGGAGCTCTACGGAATAAGCTGGCACTTCCGGTTCAACATGTCCCCGGCACCGATCCCCGAGCGGATCATGGACAATGACGACGTCAGCACCTACCTCGGCATGATGTACGACTTCAGCTATCGTCCGGAGGCGATAGAGCGCGAGCCCTACTTCAGGGCCTACGCGGACCCGGCCAGGCGCACCGCGGGGTACGGGTACTACCGGGCGTTCGCCGCGGACGCGGAGAACAACAAGGCCAACGCGGCGAGGCGGCTGCCCATGCCGGTGCTGGCGATCGGCGGTCAGTACTCGTTCGGGCCCGGCGTCGCCGACTCGTTCCGCCAGGTCGCCGACGACGTCCGTACGGCCGTGGCGCCCGACGCCGGCCACTATGTTCCCGAGGAGAACCCGCGCTTCGTGAGCGACTGCGCGAGCCTCTTCCTCGGCCCCCCGACCGGCACGCCGCAGCGGCCTGAACTCGCCGGCTGCGCCCCGTAGCGCCGGAGCCGAGGGGACACCTGGCCGGTGACCGCGCCGGAGAATGGCTACTTGTCCGCTCAGCGAGCGAAAAGGGACTGCCGCCTCGGCTGCTGGCCGGGGCGGGGGTTGCGATACGGCGGAAGGACATCTCCATAGTGCCGTACTACGTGGGCATATAAGCTAGGGGCGAATATGCCCACGTAGTCGCTCGATCTGTCCGGATGCCGGTCCTCCGTAGGGTGGGCTGTCCTGTAACAACCCTGTCGTGAGGAGTCGGTGCATGCCGCGGGAAGGCGTCGGACCGGATTTCATCGAAGCACTGGCCCGGGGGTTGGAGGTCGTCACCGCCTTCCAGCCCCGCCGGCCGGTGATGTCGCTGACCCAGGTGGCCACGGCGACCGGTCTGGCCCGGCCGACCACCCGGCGGATCCTGCTCACCCTCCAGGAGCTGGGCTACGTGCGTTCGTGCGAGGGCGGGTTCGCGCTGACCCCCCGGGTGCTGGACCTGGGGGTGGCTTACGTGCGCTCGATGGGGTTGTGGGACGTCGCCCGCCCGCACCTGGAAAGGCTCGTCGCCCGCACCGGTGAGTCGTGCTCGATCGCCCAGCTCGACGGCTCCGACATCGTCTACGTGGCCCGGGTCGCGGTGCCCAAGATCGTGGGTCTGGCCGTGCAGATCGGCACCCGGTTTCCGGCGCAGGCGACCTCGCTGGGCAAGGTCTGCCTGGCCGCGCTGGCTCCCGAGGAGGTGGACCACGTGCTGGCCGAGCCGTCCCGCTCCGGAATCGAACCACGGCGGATCGGCCGCGAGGAGCTGGACGCCGAGCTGCGCGAGGTCCGCGCGCGCGGCTGGGCGTTCACCGACGAGCAGCTCGCGCCGGGCATCCGTTCGGTCGCCGCGCCGCTGCGTGACGGGTCCGGGCGCGTGATCGCCGGGATCAACGTCAACAGCCACGCCGCGGAGACCTCTCTGCAACGCCTCCTGGAGGAGCACCTTCCGCCGCTGCTCCAGACCGCCGGTGAGATCAGCGCGGACTTCGCCCGGCTGGAGACGGTGCCCCACGTGACCCGGACGACCGCGTCCTGACCGGCGGCCCGGGTCGTCCGGGCCACTCGGGCCACTCGGGAGTGGGGACGATCCGGACGGCCGCGTTCCGACCGGCGGTTCGGGTCTCGCCCAGGCGCCCGAGCCACCCGAACCACCCGAACCACCCGAACCACCCGAACCACCCGAACCACCCAGGTCGTTCGGGGAGTGAGGACGATCCGACGGGTCGTCCGGGCGGTTCGGGGAGTCGTTCAGGGGATGAGGACGATCCGGCCGGTCGCGGTGCCCTCGCGCTGGCGCCGCCACGCCTTCCCGGCATCTCGCAGGGGCATGCTCTCGTGGGCGACGGACAGGGTGCCGAGCATGGCCTGTTCGGCGATGAGCACGAGCGAGGCGGCGCGCCGCTCCGGGGTCAGCTCGTTGTTGGTGTAGCCGAGCAGGCGCAGTGACCTGCCGCGAAGGGTGGCCGAGTCGATCGGGCAGGTCTCCCCCGCCGAGCTGCCGAGGTTGACCAGCCTGCCGCCGGGACGCAGGGTGCGCGCGGCGGCAGCGGCCGGTACGCCGAACAGCGGGTCGAGCACCAGGTCGACCGGACCGTCGGCGACGGCGGCGAAGCGCGCCGCCAGTTCGGCGACGTCCTCGGTGTCGAGCGCGACGACGGCGTCGGCGCCGGCCCGCTCGGCCCGGTCCAGGGCGGCGGCGGACCGCGCGCCCGCGATCACCCTGCGGGCACCGGCGACGCGGGCGAGCTGGACGGCCGCCTGACCGACCACGCCACCGGCGCCGAGCACCAGGACCTGTTCCCCGGCGACCAGTTCGCCGCGCCAGGTCAGCGCCATGTGCGCGGCGATGGCCGACAGCCCCAGCGCGGCGATCACCACCGGGTCGACTCCGGCGGGAAGTCTCACCGCGTCGGCCTCCGGCACGCGGGCGACCTCGGCCATGCTCCCGTCCCCCGGCGCCATCCCCGCCGAGGTCGCGAACCACACCGGCTCGCCCCCGACGGTCCCGACCCCCTGCACGCCCGGCACGTACGGGGTCCGCGGTCTCCCGAAGTAGGACGTGCCGCCGGCGCACAGCAGGTCGAGCGGGGTGACGGGGGCGGCCGTGACCTTGATCAGCGTCTCGCCCGGGACGGCCTCGGGCGCGTCCCGCTCGACCACCGTCGGGGGACGGCCGGGTTCGTGGATCTCTACGGCGCGCACGGGCTCAGGTGGTGATGTCGGGATAGGGGAGCGCGAAGTGCGCGAGCCGTTCGGCGTATTGGCGCTGGAAACCGAGCGGCTCGTCGTGGTCGCGTTCGAACATCGCGATGAAGAGGGTGAGGGTGAGGAACGGATGGGCCCCGAGCTCGAACAGCCTGGTGTGGTCGTGCTCGGCGAGCGCGGCGCGTTCGGTGTCGTCGAAGGACAGCCAGGTGCTCGACTCGCCGTCGACGCAGTTGAGGATGCGGTTGGCCTGTTCTCTCTCCCACCACTCCACGGTGCCCCGGGGGTCCTCGCGGTAGCGCTCGACGAGTTCGGGGTCGCGGTCGACGGTGTAGAGGAACTTGTTCAGCAGGTACTTGCTCACCGGCCGGCTCCGTTCGGGTACCAGGTGAAGTAGGCCTCCATGGTGTGGAACAGGTCGTAGGTGTCGACGTAGTCGGCCTTCATGCCCTCGCCCGCGACGCCCATCATCAGCATGAAGTCCATGAAGCCGTGGGTGGCGTTGCCCGGGGCGTGCAGGCTGTCCAGCGTCACCTCCGACAGGCAGCCCTCGAGGTCACCGGTGGAGATCCACTCCACGGCGCGCCGGTCGAACTCCGGGTCGGGGCCGTGCGGGCCGAACTGCCGGGGCCCGCCCAGCTCCAGCGACAGGTGCCCGGTGCCGATGACGGCGACCCTCACGTCCTGCGGCCAGGACTCCACCAGCTCGCGGATCGTCTTCCCGAGCTGCACGAAGCGCTTGGGGCGCGGCAGCGGCGGGGCGAAGATGTTGGTGTAGATCGGCACGATCGGCAGGTCGTTCTGCGGGCGCAGCGTGATGATCGGGCACGTGATCGAGTGGTCGATCCGCAGCTCGTTGGAGAACGCCAGATCGAACCCCGCGTCCATGCCCTCGCGCAGCAGGTAGGCCGAGAGGTCCTCCCGGCCCCTGAGCAGCATGCGCGGCAGCCCGAACTCGCGTTCCTCGTTGTGGAAGTTGGCGTCGTAGAACGGCGCCTTGCCGATGAGGAACTGCGGCATGTTGTCCAGCCACAGCTGGTGGAAGTGGTCCGAGCCCACCATCACCAGCACGTCGGGGCGGGCCCTGGTCAGCGTCTCGCGGAACGCCTCGACCTTGCGCACCCACTCGTCAGCGAACTCCGGACGGTCCGCGCCCGTCGCGGTGCTCGCCCGGTAGTAGAACGGGTGGTGCGTGGACGCGACCACCGCGACCAGTTCGGCCATCGGATCTCCTTGTCAGACGGTCTGGGCGGGCGAGGTCAGGAGTGGTTTTCCGGGGTGTGGGGCACGGGCTCGACGGACCGGTTGTTGAGGTCCACCGAGAGGAAGATGTCGTTGCCGACCGGGTTGCGTATCTCCTCGGCGAGCTGTCCGATCAGCCCGGCGGTCCGGGCGAGCAGGGCGAACCCGCGCAGCAGCTCCAGCGGCAGGCCCAGGTCGGCCAGCGCGGCGCCGCACACCCCGGCCCCGTTCAGCGGCAGTGTCCGGCCCAGCACCCGCGGATGCACCCGGCCGATCGCGGCGAACAGCGACAGGTGCGGCCCGAAGAGCCCCTCCTCGGTGGCGATCTCCATCAACCGGGGGGTGCGCGGGTCGCCCTCCTTGTGGACGTGATGGCCCAGCCCGGGAACGAACTTCCCGGTAGCGCGCCGATCCTGGACGGTCTTCAGGGCGAGGGCGTCCCAGCCGTCGTCGCCGTCCGGCAGGTGGCCGTCCACCGAGGCCAGCACGTCGTGCAGGAAGCGGCCGGTGTCCTCGGTGACGCCCAGGAACCTCGACCCGCCGCCCAGCAGGCCCGCCGCGAGCGCGCCCTGCACCGAGTCGGGCGCCGACAGGTAGGTCAGGCGGGTGACGATCGCGGTCGGGGTGAAGCCGTGGTCGGCCAGCGCGGCCAGGACGGCCTCGAACACCCGCACCTCGCCGCGTCCGGGCCGCCGCTGGGTCGCCAGCCAGAACGCCAGCTCGCCGAATCCGACCTCGCCCATCACGTCCGCCGCCAGGTCGTGGCCGAGCAGGGTGATCTTCTTGAGGCTGGACGCGCCGAGCGCGGTCGGGTACTCGGGGCGGTCGATCCGCTCAGCCACGGTCCTCCTCCTTCGCGAGCCAGTCGCGCAGCTCGGCGCCGTGCTCGTCCAGTTCAGCCACGGTGCTCCTCCTTGGCGAGCCAGCCGCGCAGCTCGGCACCATCCGGGTCCGCGCAGATTCGCAGACCGGGACGGTGCTCGGCGGCATGCTTGTCCGGTTCAGTCATGGTCGTTCTCCTTCGCGAGCCAGTCGCGCAGCTCCGCGCCGTGCTCGTCCAGCTCGGGCGGCGGCAGCCGGTAGCCGGCCGGGGTCCGCGAGAACCTGATCGGATGCCGCGTCGTCGGCACCGCCCGATCGTCCTCGCCCACCTCCACGATCGGGTCCAGCCCGAAGCGCTCGGCCATCGCGAACCCGCCGTCGATGGTGTTGATCGGACCGCTGGGCACACCGGCCTTCACCAGCAGCTCGAACCACTCGACCGCGCCCCGCTCGGCCAGCCGCTCGACCAGGATCGGGCGCAACTCCTCACGGTGCTCGGTGCGGCCGGCGTTGCGGGCGAACCGCGGATCGTCGGCGATCTCCGGGATGCCCAGGACCTCGCACAGCCTGCGGAACTGGCCGTCGTTGGCGGCGGCGACGATCAGGTCGCTGTCGGCGGTCGGCAGCGGCTCGTACGGGAACACGCTGGGGTGCGCGTTGCCCATCCGGTAGGGCACCACCCCGCCCGCCACGTAGGCGGAGCTGTGGTTGACCAGCCCGGTCAGCGCCGACGAGAGCAGGTTCACCTCGACGTGTTGTCCCTGACCGGTCGCGTCCCGATGGCGCAGCGCCGCGAGGATGCCGATCACGGCGTGGTTGCCGGCCATCACGTCGAACACCGAGATCCCCGCGCGGTAGGGCGGCCCGTCCGGATCCCCGGTGAGGCTCATCAGGCCGGAGATGGCCTGCACCATCAGGTCGTACCCCGGCACGTGGCGTCCCTCGCCCGATCCGAAGCCGCTGATCGAGCCGTAGACCACGCCCGGGTTGGCCGCGCGGACGCTGTCGTAGTCGAGGCCGTACTTGGCCAGCCCGCCGGGCTTGAAGTTCTCCACCACCACGTCCGCCCTGCGGGCCAGCTCGCGGGCCAGCCCGGCGTCGGTCTCGTCGCGCAGGTTCAGCGCGATCGAACGCTTGCCGCGGTTGACGCCCAGGTAGTAGGTCGACACGTCGCCGCGGACCGGCGGTGTCCACGAGCGCGTCTCGTCGCCCCCCGGGCCCTCGACCTTCACCACCTGGGCGCCCAGGTCGGCCAGCAGCATGGTGGCGTACGGCCCGGCCAGCACCCGGGAGAAGTCCGCGACCAGCACTCCCGACAGCGGCCCGCCGGTGGTCTCGTCCGGCGACGCAGCGCTCACTGACATCCAACTCCCTCGCTGGTCCGCCCAATGGACATATGTCCGCTAACTAGATTCTGGCCAATTTACGACATCCGTCAAGCAAGCCGCACACGGAAAAGATCTGTTGACAGCCGCAGTGTGAGGTACGACAGTACGAACAAACATACTGACCGGGAGGCGGACAATCGTCCGATCGCCTGATCTGATCTTCGTGCGGTAGGGAGTTCCGGTGATGAGCGAACGGATTCGGTTCGAGCCAGGCCGGCCGGTGGTGCTGCGCGGCGGCACGGTGCTGCCGATGGACGACGGACGCCGGGTGCTCACCGACACCGACGTCCTGGTCGTCGGCGACCGGATCGCGGCCGTCGGGCCCGGGTTGCCCGTGCCCGAGGGCACCGCCGAGATCGACGCGACCGACGGCATCGTGATGCCCGGAATGATCGACACCCACCGGCACATGTGGCAGACCGCGATGCGCGGCTACGGCGCCGACTGGACCCTGACGCAGTACTTCATCTGGTACTACCTGGAACACGGCAGGCTCTTCCGGCCCGAGGACGTCCACGCGGGCAACGTGCTGGCCGCCGTCGAGGCCCTCGACGCCGGTGTCACGACCGTCGTCGACTGGTCCCACGGCCTCCAGACGGCCGACCACGCCGACGCCGCCGTGGACGCGCTGCGGTCGGTGCCCGGCCGGTTCGTCCTGGCGTACGGCAACATCCAGCAGGCGCCGGCCGAATGGACCGGAGCACCGGAATTCCGTGACTTCGTCCGGCGGCGGATCACCGGGGACGACATGCTCGGCTTCCAGCTCGCCTTCGACGTCACCGGCGACCCGTCCTTCCCGGAGAGGCCCGCCTTCGAGGTCGCCCGCGAACTCGGCGTCGCGGTCACCACCCACGCCGGCGTGTGGGGCGCCACCGGCGACGACGGCATCCGGCTCATGCACGACCACGGCTTCATGAGCGCCGAGACGGTGTACGTCCACGCCGCCTCGCTGTCCGCGGACTCCTACCACCGCATCGCGGCCACCGGTGGTTCCATCTCGATCTCCACCGAGAGCGAGCAGAGCGCGGGCCAGGGCTACCCGCCCACCTGGGCCATCCGGGCTCACGGCATCCCGGTGTCGCTGTCGATGGACACCAGCGTCTGGTGGAGCGGCGACCTCTTCTCCGCGATGCGCGCCACGCTCGGCGCCGACCGCTCCCGCGAGCACATGGAGGCCCACGCCAAGGGCGACACCGTCACGCACTGCGGCCTGCGCGCCGACCAGGTCGTCGACTGGGCCACCCGGGGCGGTGCGCGCGCCCTCGGCCGTGACGGTGAGCTCGGCGCCCTGGAGGCGGGCCGCAAGGCCGACATCGTCCTGATCAAGAACGAGCACTCACCGGTCTCGTTCCCGCTGCTCAACCCCTACGGCCACGTCGCGTTCCAGGCGCAGCGCGGCGACGTGCACACCGTCCTGGTCAACGGCCGCGTCGTCAAGCACGAGCACCGCCTGCTCGGCATCGACCTGGCAGCCGCCCGCCGGCAGGTCGAGCGGACCGTCGACCACCTGCGGACGACGATGGGAGAGGAGGCGTGGCGGCAGGGGATGAATCCCGACGTCCCCCAGACCACCCTCCTCGACAACCCCTATACCTACACCGACTACCACAGCGACTCGACCCACACCCGCCGGGAGTCCGAGTAGCGCCGGGGCGTCGGGGGAAGAAGGGAAGATCCGCGGATCCGGCTCGTTCGCTTCCGCGAGGGCTCGTTCGCTCCCGCGAAGGTTCGCTCCCGCGAAGGTTCGCTCCCACAAAGGTTCGTTCGCTCCCGCGAGGGCTCGCTCACTCCCGAGGAGGGAGGTCTCCTTCGACCGCGCCCGTACCTCTCTCGAGTCGTCCCCGTAGGCTTGCCCTGTCTGGGGCGGGGGGAGTGGGTTGTCGCAGGTTCCGGTATCTCGCCTGGCGCGGGGGATCGTCGTCGTGGTGCTCGCCGGGTTCACGGGCGTCTATCTCCTCGCGGGGTCGCTTCTCGCGATCGTGGCGTTCGGGCTCCAGCTCGTCTACGTGTTCCGCTCCCTGCGGCGGTTCAGGCGACCGTGGCTGCTGGCCGTACAGGCGGCGGTCGGCTACACGGCCACGCTCGGCTTCGGGGACTCCGTCGGACTCCTCGGTTTCCTGGGCGGGTCGCTGCTGCTGACCCCGGCATGGCCGCTGGCCCCGCTGGTGGCGATCAGCGCCGCCGTCATCGGTCCGGCGGATCCCGCGATCAGCATGGTGCTCATCGCGCTGCTGATCTACGGTCTCACCCGGCTCACCGAGCGGGTGGAGGAGGTGCACGCCGCCCGGCTGGCCCTGGCGATGGTGGCGGCGGACGAGGAGCGGCTGCGGATCGCCGCGGAGCTGAGCGACGGCATCGGCAGGGGGCTCGCCGCGATCGTCGGCGGCGTCCGGCTCGTCCTGGAGCGGCCGGAACGCACGGCCGAGGTGCTCGGTGAGGTCGTGGGCACCGCCCGTCGCTCCCTGGCCGACACCAGGAACGCCGCCGCGGGCTACCGGGCCACGTCCCTGGCGCCCGAGGTGACGACCGCCCGCGCGATGCTCGCGGCGGCGGGGATCACGGCGGAGGTGCGTGTCGGGCACAGCGAACCGCTCGGTCCCGCGGGCGCGCTGCTCGCGGCCGTGTTGCGGGAGGCGGTGACCGAGGTCCTCCGGCAGAACACCGCCAGGACGTGCGTGATCGAGACCACCGCGGCGGACGGTACGGTACGGCTGCGCGTCACCCACGACGGCGCCCGCACGGCCCAGGACGAGAGCCTGGCCGACCTGGTCCGGCAGGCAGGCCAGGCCGGCGGCGGTATTTCCACGAGCCTGTCCGCCGAAGGCCGGCTCACCGTCGAGGCCGTACTCCCCGGCACCCACGGGCCGGTGGAGGCCGTCGAGGACCCGGGCGCCTACAGGCTGTCCCTCGCGCTGCTGGCCGCCGTGCTGGCCGGGTTCTCGGTCAAGGCGCTGCTGCTCGTCCCCGGGAGCCTGGCGGTACCGGCGGCGGTCTGTCTCGCCGTGATCGTCGTCATGCAGATCCGTTCGATCACCGGGCGTCACCCGCGCGCGCTCGTGCTGATGGCGCTGCTCACCTACCTGCCGATTCCGGTGTTCGGCAAGGCGTGGCTGGGCATCGCCGGGTTCCTCGCCGGTCCGGTCCTGCTCGCGCTCCCGTGGGCGGTGGCCTGGCCGCTGGTCGGATGCGTGATGGCGAGCGTGGCGGTGAGCGCGGTGCTGCTCGGCCTGCCGTTCCCGCTGACGGTCAACTTCACCGCGAGCACACTCGTGACCGGGCTGGTCGTGTACGGGCTGGTCAGGCTCGCCCAGCTGGTGAAGGAGCTGCAGCAGGCCAGGCAGGCGCTGGCCCGTTCCGCCGTGGTCGAGGAACGTCTGCGCGCCGCTCGTGACCTGCACGACCTGCTCGGGCACAGCCTGGCCGCGATCTTGCTCAAGTGCGAGCTGGCCAGACGGCTGGATCCCGGGCGGGCCCGTGCCGAGCTGGAGGACGTGCTGGCGATGGCCGAGAAGGCGGAGACGGACCTGCGGGTCGTCTCCGGCGAACGGCAGGCGATGTCGCTGGCCGTCGAGGCCGAGTCGGCACGGTCGGTGCTGGTCGCCGCGGGCATCGAGGTGGAGCTCGTCCTCGCGCACGAGGCGCACGAGGGGCACGAGGGGCTTCCCGCCGAGGTGGAGAACGCGCTGGGCACGGTGCTCAGGGAGGCGGTGACCAACGTGCTCAGGCACAGCGCGGCCCGGCACTGCGCGATCACGACGGTGGCGGAGGAAGGCGTGGTGTCGCTCCGGGTGCGCAACGACGGCGTGGGCCCGGCCGGGGGACGGCCGGGTTCGGCCGGAATCGGCAACCTGACCACCCGCCTGGCGGCCCTGGACGGACGGCTCGGCACGGCTCGCGAGGACGGCTGGTTCGAGCTGACGGCCCAGGCGCCGGTCGCCCGCCGGCCGAGCCCCCTGCCGACCGGCTAGATCCAGCCCGCCTCGGTGGCGATGCGGACGGCGTCGGTGCGGTTGCGGGCGTTGAGCTTGGCGACGATGGCGGTCAGGTAGTTGCGCACCGTCCCCGCGCCGAGGAAGAGCCGGGCCGCGATCTCGGCCGCGTCGGCGCCGCCCGCCGCCAGGCGCAGCACGTCGGCCTCCCGGGAGGTCAGTGGATTGTCGGACAGGTCCCAGGCGGTGACCGCGAGCGAGGGGTCGAGCACCCGCTCTCCCGACATGACCTTGCGGATCGCCGCGACCAGGTCCTCGGGCGGCGCGGTCTTCAGCAGGAACCCGTCCACCCCCGCCCCGAGCGCGCGGCGCAGGTGGCCCGGCTTGCCATGCCCGGTCAGCATGAGCGTGCGGCACGACGGCAGCTTCACGCGTAGTTCGGCGGCGGCTGCCAGGCCGTCGAGCGTGCCGGGCATGTCGATGTCGAGCACCGCGACATCCGGACGGTGGACCAGGGCCGAGGGGACGGCGGCGTCGCCCGACTCGACCGCGGCCACGATCTCCAGGTCCGGTTCGAGGCTGAGCAGCGCGACCAGGGCGCCCCTGATGACGTGCTGGTCCTCGGCTAGAAGCACACGAATCACAGAGATATGTCTATCAGTGTCCAGATCGGGACGAGGTCATGGCGTATG
This sequence comes from Streptosporangium sp. NBC_01469, assembly GCF_036227305.1. NCBI lineage: Bacteria > Bacillati > Actinomycetota > Actinomycetes > Streptosporangiales > Streptosporangiaceae > Streptosporangium > Streptosporangium sp. NBC_01469. The sequence continues at coordinate 1,967,966 of NZ_CP109465.1, forward strand.
GGTGATCGCCTCCCTGGCCTGTTCCGCGCCTGGTCAGCAGGGTAGAAGCCATGACAGATGTGGTGCGGTTGGACGCGGTGAGCAAGGTGTACGGGAAGGGCCAGGGCGCGGTCGCGGCCCTTCGCGAGGTATCGGCAGGCATTCCCCGGGGGAGTTTCACCGCGGTGATGGGCCCTTCCGGGTCGGGCAAGAGCACGTTCCTGCACTGCGCGGCGGGGCTGGACGTGCCGTCCTCGGGTTCGGTACGGCTCGGTGGCACCGAACTGGCGGGGATGAACGAGACAGCGCTGACCGAGCTGCGCAGGCAGCGGGTCGGCTTCGTGTTCCAGGCGTTCAACCTGGTCTCGGCGCTCACCGTGATCGAGAACATCACGCTGCCGCTGCGGTTGGCGGGCGCGAAGGTGGACAGGGCGTGGCTGAACGAGGTCGTGTCCAGGGTGGGCCTGGAGGGGCGGACGAGCCACCGGCCCGCGCAGCTGTCCGGTGGACAGCAGCAGCGGGTGGCCATCGCCAGGGCACTGGTCACCAGGCCCGAGGTCGTGTTCGGCGACGAGCCGACCGGCGCGCTGGACACGATGACCGCCCGCGACGTGCTGACGCTGCTGCGGGAGGTCGTGGACGGGATGGGGCAGACGGTGGTGATGGTCACCCACGACCCGGTGGCCGCCTCCTACGCCGACACGGTGCTGTTCCTGGCCGACGGCAGGATCGTGGACATCGTGAAGGCTCCCACCGCGGAGCGGGTCGCCGAGCGGATGACCAGGCTGGGAGCGTGGGTGTGATGATCTCCTTGACGATGAGGACGCTCCGGCATCGCAAGGCCGCCTTCGCGGGGGCTTTCGTCGCCCTGCTCTGCGCCGCCGCGCTGGTCTGCGCCTGCGGCATGCTGCTGGAGACGGGGCTGCGCGCGAGCATCACCCCCGAGCGCTACGCGGGCACCCCGGTGATCGTCACCGGTGACCAGTTCGCCCGCCAGACGACCCGCGAGCCGAAGGGGAAGGTCAAGACCAAGGCCAAGCCGCTGTCCGAGCGGGCCTGGGTCTCCGCGTCCCTGGCCGAGCGGCTGCGCCAGGTTCCCGGCGTCTCGCGTGTGGTCACCGAGGTGACCTTCCCCGCCTACGTCGCGGGCCGCCGGTTCCAGGGGCACGGCTGGGAGTCGGCGGCGCTCACCCCGTTCACGTTGCGCTCGGGACGCGAGCCGAGAGCGGTGGGAGAGGTGGTCGTGGAGGCCGCGTCGGGGTTCTCCGTGGGCGCCCGCGTGCCCGTGCGGACGGTGGCGGGGAGCAGGACCTATCTGGTGACCGGCGTCACCGCGCAGAACCTGCCCAGCCAGGACACGTTGTTCTTCGCCACAGCCGAGTCCCGGCGTCTGGCCGGCCGGCCGGGGCAGGTCAGCGCGATCGGCGTCTTCCCCGAGGTGGACGTGTCCGCGGCGCTGAAGGACGCGGCGCTGAAGGACGCGGCACCGACGGGCGCGGCACCGACGGGCGCGGCGCCTGCGGACGCCGTACGGAAGGGCGCGGCGGCCGCCGACGGACGTGGGGCGGCGCCGGATGTCAGGGCGCTCGCCTACACGGGGGACGAACGCGGCACCGTGGAGTTCCTGGACGCCGAGGAGTCGCGGGTGAGGCTGATCAGCCTTGGCGGCGCGATCGGCGGGACCTCGCTGCTGGTGGCGGTCCTCGTCGTCGTCGGCACGTTCGCGCTGTCCATCCAGCAGCGCCAGCGGGAGATCGCCCTCCTCAGGGCCGTCGCGGCCACTCCCCGTCAGGTGCGCGCGATGCTCGGCGGCGAGGCCGTGCTGATCAGCGTGGTGGCCGGAGTCCTCGGCTCGGCGGCCGGCGTCGGCTTGGGATTCTGGTTGCGGTCCAGGTTCGTCGCGCTGGGCGCGATGCCGGAGAACCTGCGGCTGGTGGTGAGTCCGATTCCCATGTTCGCCGCGCTGCTGACCACCATGGTGGCTGCGTGGGCGGCGGCTCGCCTCTCGGCCCGCCGCGCCGTGAGGATCCGCCCGGTGGAGGCGCTCGGCGAGGCGGAGCTGCCGGCCGCGCGCATGCCCCGGGGCAGGATGGTCGCCGGTCTGCTGTGCACCGCGGTCGGCGTCGCGCTGACGCTGTTGCTGTCGGCCCTGTCGACCGAGGCGGCCTCCGGCCCGGTCACCATGCTCACCGCGCTGGTGTGGACGATCGCCGTCGCGCTGCTCGGCCCGGTGATCGCCCGTACGGCGACGGCCCTGCTCGGGGTGCCGCTACGCGCGTCCCGGGTGGGCGGATACCTGGCCGCGGCCAACCTGAGGGCCGGATCCAAGCGGCTGGCCTCGGTCATCACGCCGCTCAGCCTGATGGTGGCGATGACCTGCACGATCCTGTTCGTACAGACCACCATGGGGCACGCGGCCCAGGAACAGGCGACGGCGGGCACCCGGGCGGAGCACATCCTCGGCCCGCACGTTCCCTCCAGCACGGCGGCGGCCGTGCGCGAGGTCCCGGGTGTCGAGGCGGTCACCGAGGTGTTGCGCACCTCGGTGCGGGTGGGCCTGGACAAGTACGGCGCGCAGGCCGTGACCGCCGACGGGCTCGCCAATACCATGGACCTGGGTGTGGTCGCGGGGAAGCTCGACGATCTCGACAACGGCTCCGTCGCGGTCAGCCGGACGGCGGCCGAGCGGCTCGGCGTCTCGGTGGGCGCGAAGATCCGCCTGACACTCGGCGACGGCACCCCCGCCGAACTCCGCGTCATCGCGCTCTACAATCGCGGGCTGGGATTCGGCGAACTCACGCTCTCCCACGCGCTGGTGGCCGGGCACGTGGACGACCCGCTCGGGACCGTGCTGGTCGCGGCCCCCTCGCTGACCCGGGCGGACCTGGAACGGGCCGTGCCGGACGCCGGCGTGCTGGACCGGGCCCAGGCCGCCGAGGCGGGCGCGGCCAACGCCGAGGTGAACTACGTGGCGATGGGGCTGATCATCGCGTTCACCGCCATCGCCGTGGTCAACACCCTGGCCATGTCCACCTCGGCGAGGTCGCGGGAGCTCGCGCTGCTGCGCCTGGTCGGCACCACGCGGCGGCAGGCGCTGCGGATGCTCAGGCTGGAGACCCTGACCGCGGTCGCGGTCGCGGTGACCATCGGGACGGCGATCGCGCTGATCACCCTGTCGGCGTTCAGCACGGGCATGACCGGCTCGGCCGTGCCGTACGTCCCGCCGCTCACCTACCTCGCGGTGATCTCCGTCGCGGCCGCCCTCGCCCTGGTCGCCACGGCGCTGCCCGCCCGGCTCGCCCTCAGCCGGCGTCCGGTCGAGGCGATCGGCGCGCGCGAGTAGCGGGGGGTCGAACATCTCCGGCCACACATCTGAGAGAAGGCTCCTGAACAGGCGTTACGCCGTCAGGAGCCCTCTTGGTTTCTTGGTCGTCCGAGCTTCTCTCCGACAGGATCGAGCCGGTGACCAGACTCACGGATGCTGACTTATCTCGATTTTTCGCTCTTTGTAAGCATCTCTAGGACTTTGTCGAGCCGGACCTTTCTGTTCTCCGGTGTGAGCGCCTGGAGCAACGGCAGGATCACCAGGTAACGACCGGTCTTGTCGAGCGCCTCGAACGCCTTCTTGGCCTCCGGGTTCGTGTCGAGCGCCGTCGCGAGATCGGGGGGCACCGTCGCCGTCTTCTGCGACTCGTAGGCCACCGCCCACCGCCCGTCCTCCTGCGCCTTGCGCACCTCGGCCAGCCCGGGTTCGCGCATCCGCCCCTCGGCCGTCAGCATCGCGACCTTGTCCACGTTCACCTGCGACCACAGGCTCCTGGGCCGGCGCGGCACGTACTTCTGCAGGTAGTACCGCTCGTCGAGAGACAGCCGCTGCCCGGAGATCCAGCCGTAACACAGCCCGACGTCGACCAGCTCGTCGGAGGTGACCGTCGGAATGCCGGTCTTCTTCTTGGCCAGCTTGATCCACAACCCCTCGTGGCGCGTGTGGTGCTCGGCGAGCCAGCTCTCGAACGCCTCGGCGTCCACGAAGGTGATGATCTCCACTCCGTCGCGCTCATCCATATGGATCAGGCTATCGGCCGGTCGGCGCCGACGATCAGACGCGCGGTCCGAGGAACAGGCCGCCACTCGCGTCGATGACCTGACCGGTGATCCAGCGCGCCGCGTCGGAGGCGAGGAACGTGACTACGTCGGCGACGTCGTCGGGCCCGCCCAGGCGATCGAGCGCCGTCGTTCCGGCGATGAATTCGGCCAGGCCCGGCACTTCGAAGGCCGATCCGTTGGTCGCCGTCCGGGTGGCGCCTGGAGCGACCGCGTTCACCGTGATTCCTCGGACTCCGAGCTCGTTGGCCAAGGTCATGCTCATCGTCTCGACCGCGCCCTTCGTCATGGCGAAGGACGTCTGGGTGGGGTTGGCCATCCGGGTCGCCACGGACGAGATCGTGACGATGCGGCCACCGTCGCGGAGCAGTGGCAATGCCCGCTGGATGATGAAGTACGGCGCTCGCACGTTCACCGCGAAGAGGTGGTCGAACTCCGTCCGCGTCGTGGTTCCGAGCGGGCCGGCGGGCGCGGCCGCCGCGTTGTTGACGAGGATGTCGAGTGGCCGTCCGGCCAGGCCGGCCTCGACTCCCGCGAAGAGGGTCTCGACGTCGTCATCCACGCCCAGCTCCGCCCCGACGGCGAGCGCGGTTCCACCGGTGCGCTCGATCTCGTCGACCGTCGCCGTCGCACCGTCCTTGTCCGTGCCGTAATGCACGATGACCACCGCCCCCTTCGCCGCCAGCCGGGTCGCGATCGCCTGCCCGATGCCGCGCGATGCTCCGGTCACGAGGGCCGTCTTGCCGGTCAGATCACTCATGCCAACCACCTCAATCTGTTAGTAGCTACCAATCTGGTAGTTACTACCGCTCCGGTATGGTCTATCACATGTCCAACCAGCACACAACATTGCGAGCGCGACGACGAGCCGAGACGCAGCGCATGATCCAGGCGCACGCGGTACGGCTGTTCACCGAGCGCGGATACGACGCCACGACCGTGACCGACGTCGCCGAAGCCGCGGGCGTGTCGCCCATGACCGTGTATCGGCACTTCCCCACGAAGGAAGACCTCGTGCTCGTCGACCAGCACGGCCGGCTCGTCGCCGAGCGGATCATCGAGTCGTCCGCCGCGCAGCCCCTGGTCCGCCGCATCGGCAGCGCGCTCGTCGCCTCGGCCGCGATGTTGACCGGTGGCGGCCACGGAGACGACCTGACGGCGAATGAGCGGTTCCTGCTCGCCCGCCTCCGGCTCATGATCTCGACGCCGGCCTTACGGGCCAAGCACCTGGACAACCACTACGCCCTTCAGCGGGCGATCGTCGACGCCCTGGGAGACGATGCCACCGATCCCGACGCGGCGTTTCACGCCCAGGTGGCGGCCAGCGCCTGCCTGGCCGCCATGCACACGGCATTGGTGCGCTGGGCCGAGGACGACGGGCGGACCGAGCTGCCCGACGTGATCGCGAAGGCGCTCGCTGCCGCCTTCGGCGATGACTTCGCCGAACCCGCCGGCGGCGTCGACACCTCGGATCACTCCTCGCCCTGAAAACCTGCCGTCAACTTGACGCTGGACAATGTCGGCGAAGTAACGTGGATCATGTGCTGATCGTCGTCGCGGGATCGACCGGTCTTATCGGCAGAACAGTGGTTTCCGAGCTTCGCGAATCAGGTCACGAGGTGCGCAGGCTCGTCCGGCGCGAACCGGCGGCGGAGGACGAACACCGGTGGGATCCCCCGTCCGGCACGATCTCGCGGGACGCATTCGACGGCGTCGACGCCGTGAGTTCGCCGCTTGGCTGGAGGCGAACCACCGGACCGCCGAGGAGGTCTGGGTCGCCCTGCCGAAGAGGGGAACGGAGGTGCCGTCGGTCACCAGGTCCCAGGCCCTGGACGTTGCCCTGTGCTACGGCTGGATCGACGGCAAGGCGTTCTCGGGAAACGTGCCGGACGGCTGGTGGGCGCAGCGCTTCTCACCGCGCAGGGCCCGCAGCTCATGGTCGAAGATCAATTTTGCCAAGGTCGAGAAGCTCATCGCCGTCGGCCGGATGCGGTCGGCCGGGCTCGAACAGATCGAACTGGCCAAGGCCGACGGACGCTGGGCCGCAGCCTACGCCTCCCCGAGTACGGCGGAGGTTCCCCCCGATCTGCGGGCGGCGCTCGACGCCTCTCCCGCCGCGGCGACCGCGTACGCCGCCTTCAGCTACCAGATCCTGCTCACCATCCAGAAGGCGAAGAAGGCCGAGACACGGGCGCGCAGGATCGCCGGCTACATCGAACGTCTCGAAGCCGGGGAACCGCCCCACGGCCCCCGAAGAAAGCCCTGACACCTTTCACTCACCCGGGAACGGCTGAGCGCCTGGCCGATCACCGGACCTCGGCCTCGGTCCGGGCCCGGTCGAGGATCTCGTCCACGGTCTGCTCCGGGGCCTGGTCGGAGGTGTCGAGCCAGAGCCCGAGGCGGGGTGTCGTGGTACGCAGGCCGTTGTCGAGAAGGTCGATGGTCCACCGGTCGTAGGCGTCCTTGCCCCGCCCCGCCTCGCGGGCGGCGACGGCCTCGGGGCGCGGGGCGAGCACCACGACGAACAGCGGCCGTCGCCGGATCAACTCGGTCATCTCGGCGAGGTGGTCACCGAGGATGACATCCTGGGCGACCACCGTGAACCCGTTCTCGGCGTACTCGTCGCAGGTGGCCGCCGTCAGCCGATACCGCAGCCGCAGTTGCCGCACCGCTTCGGCGGACGGGTTGGGCGTCATGTCGGCCCGGCCATTGACCACCATGCGGCGAAACAGATCGCCCCGGATGTGCACCGAGCGCGGCAGCCGCTCGGCCAGCATCTGCGCGACGGTCGACTTCCCGGCGGCCTGAATCCCGGTGACGAGCACGACGGCCTGCGGGGGTAATGGAGTCATGGGCGTCCTTTGTCGCGCGGCGGCTTCGGATGGCCTCGTAGGCCTGCGGGTGCGTTCGCCGTGCGAGTCGGATCAGAAGTCGCCGTTGCGGACGCTCGCGAGGAAGTCGCGCCAGGCCCTCGGGGTGAAGGTCAGCGCGGGACCGGACGGGTCCTTGCTGTCACGAACGGCGACGATACCCGGAAGGTTCGTCGCCACCTCGACGCAGGCGTCCCCGCTGTTGCTGTAGCTGGACTTGCGGAAGTCGGCGCCGTGCAGGTCCGGGGACATGGCTACTCCTTCATGGCCGCGGCGATCATCGCTTGCGATGCGTCAGGGGCGAGCGCTGCATTACAAATGCGCTCAAAAGACACTTTATAACGCGTTACGTGCTCCGGGTTCTCGACGTATACGTCCCCAGCCGTCCCCGCTACGTAGGCGACGTCGTCAGCCGGGTCGGTGTACTCAAGAAGGATGAACGAGCCGTCCATGCCCGCGTGGACACCGACTCCGAAGGGCAACACCTGGATGGTCACGTTGGGCCGACGAGCTGCGATGGTCAGAGCCCGCAACTGCTCGCGCATCACTTCTGGCCCGCCGATCGGGCGGTGAAGCACCGCTTCGTCCAGCACGGCATGCAGCCTAGGCGGGTTCGGTCGCCCGAGTAGCGTCTTTCGCGCCATCCTGGCCATCACCCGGCGATACACCTGCTCGGCGTCACCGTTGCCGAGCCCAGTGCTTATGATCTCTCGGGCATAGTCCTCGGTCTGAAGCAGGCCGGGAACGAGTTGGACGCCCCACTCCTTGATGAGTGACGCCTCATCCTCCAGTCCGACGTACGATCCGGCGAACACATCGCTGTAGGCGGTCCACCAGCCGCGGCGAGTGCCGTCTCGCACCAGTTGGAAAAGCGCGGTCCGCACAGACTCGGCGACCTTGTAGACGTCGCAGATCTCGGCCACGTCCTGTTCCGTAGCCTTGGCCACGCCCGTCTCCAGCCGGTTGAGCCTGCTCTTCGACCAGGAGAGGTGTTGGGCAGCCTCGGTGGTCGTCCAGCCCGCGGCATCCCTAAGGCTACGGATCTCCCGGGCCAGCCGGCGTTGGCGGACGGTGTTCTGCATGGGGACAGTTTGCCCCACGGCGATTCCCTCTCCCGTTTCACGCTGTGCCATCTTGGGATAACCTATTGTGATCATGGGATTTCCCATCCACTATAGGGATGTCTCACTAAGAGTGGTGTGGTCACCAAGAAGCCATCGATCCCAGCCGCTGTTCCCCCGTGAACGCGAACGGACCCGCCCGGCGCTTGCGACGTCCGGACGGGCCCTTGATCAGGAAGTGAGTCCCGATCCGTGAACAACCCTAGCGTTCCGGTTCTTGACCGGACCGTGGCGAGCGGCTGCGGCTGTTTCGCCGACAGTGCGCCGATGCCGATGGGCTGCGCCGTCTGCGGGCACGCGCCATACGCGCACGGCTGCCCAGGCCACTTCGCCGATCACGAGTACGCGCAGCCGCCGGGTGAGTTGATCGCCGCGCGTCTGGAGACCCGGCGCCGTACCGGCCCCGGTCATCTGCCCGGGTTCGAGCCGCCCGCCGCCGTGGCCCCCGCCGAGGTGATCCCGCTGGTGCCCGCCCAGCGGCGTGCCGAGCCGACCCCCGTTCCCGACGCGCCGACGCCGCTACCCCGGCGGATGTCTCGGTCCTTCCGGCCCCGGGGATCGCGGACCGCTCCCACCGCGCCGCCCCGGCGCGACGACCGTCGACGCCCCGCCGGTGGTATGCACCCGGTCGCCTGCGGTCCTGACGAGGTCAAGGCCGCTCCGCCGACGCCCCGGCCGCCCGAGCCGTACGGCGCGGACCAGATTCTTCTTCCCCATCTCATAAGGCGGACCCGTCCGACGCTGCACACGTCCGGACGGGTCCTAGAGCGGACTGTGGAGGTCCGATCCATGGAAGATGCTAGATCTACTACGCCCAAACCGGCCATTCCCGGCTGGCGGGTGATTCTCAGCGACAGGGGACGGTTGTGGGCCTCCCGTGTCCTGCCGTTCACCGACGCCGAGTCGGACGCGGGCGCGGATCGTACGGTCGACGCCGACACCCTCGACGATCTGCGGGCAGAGGTCGATCGGCACGAGGCGATCGCCCGGGAGGCGGCCGGACGGGTGACGCGGGTGACATCGTGATCGGGCGCCGATCCCGCGCCTCCGGGCGGTGCCGCGACGGCCTGGCCCTCGTTCCCGTCCCCCACCGCTCACATCATCCGTACCGGAGCGTGCCGGGATGATCGCCATGAGAGCGGCCCAGGTCGCCGTCATCGTGAGCGCACCCGAGGAGCGCCGGCGCGCCGCGCTTGAGCGGACCTTCCCCGAGTGGCACATCGTCCACGATCCCCTTCTGCGCCGCTGGACCGCCCTTCGGCGTCGGCCGCTCACCGACCGGGAGGTGAGGGCGGGCATCAGGTACATGATCATTCGAGCTTCACCCGAGAGGCTGGTCACGGTACTGGTCCGTCAGGTGCAGATCGCGCTCAGTCTGAGCGCCGGTCACACGCCTGGCACCTGAGACGGCGCGGCGGCACGAGAGCGTCCTTCTCCCGAGCCGCCGCGTCACCTCGGCGGAGCCAGGTCCGGCGGCTCGCGGGAGGTCACGCCGCGCGTACGGCGATCTCGGGGTAGTCGAGCACGAGGCCGGACTCGTCGTAGACCAGGCGGCACGCGAAGTCGAAGACCAGGGCGCTGTAGTCGTAGCGCTGCCGGGAGCCCTCGTCGGCGATGCGGACGTAGTCCTGCTCAAGCCGTTCGACGGCGAGATCGGTGGCGCGTACGTAGGCGGCGGGGGCGGGCGACCGATCACCGACGCGCAGGCCCATCCGATGCACGGGGAAGGCGTTGGTCATCGCCGAGGACTCCAGGTCGACGTCCAGGCAGCCGTCCAGGTGGGGGGCCGGGGTGCCGTCGACGCGCCAGTGGCCCACGCCGTCGGCCTCCAGCAGGATGTGCCGTAACCCCGAGGCCGAACGCCCCGTGATCCGCGCGCTTCGCGTGGTCCAGGAGGCGTCCAGTTCGATGGCGTAGCCGACGATCCAGGTCTCGCCCTCCTCGACCGCCGTCGTGCACCCCTCGACGCGCAGGCCGTCGTCCGCAGGCTGGAAGTAGGCCACCTCGAAGCCGTCCCGCGCGTCGAGATGCCGCCAGGCGGCGGTTCCCGGTGGTGTTGTGAAAGTCATGGCCCGATTCTCCCCGTCGGCATGAGCAACCGGGCGTCACATGCGGGCCGCCGCCACTAAACGGTCTCCCAGGGAACGGAGTCCCATGCCTTCCCCAGCATCGTGAACGCCGCTGCGGGGTTCGCGAACGACACGTCGTCCAGACTGGCCAACGGCTGTGCCGGACACCAGGAGTAGCTGGCGAACGCCGCCTGGTAGTGGGCAAGATCCTGCGCGACCACCGGCCTGGTCCGTGTCCGCACTCCGATGCGGTGAAGGCCCATCGTCAGCAGCTGTTCGGTCACGCCTGGCAGCTTCGGCGCCTGTGGCCAGGTAACGGTTTCACCGTCCCAAAGCCCGAGGTTCCAGATGGAACCCTCGAGGATGAGCCCGTCCGGCCCGGTGAAGACGGCATCATCGAAGCCTTGGGACCTGGCGGCGCGGCGAGCCCTGATGAGTCCCATGGTCGCGGCGTGTTTCAGGTGTGCTGATTCCCGAAGGTACGGGATGGAGCACACGTTCCATGGTGTCTGACGTGTTTCAGGAACCGGATCGCTCAGCGACACCATGACGGCGAGATCAACGTCTGGGGTCGGGACAGAGATGTCGCCTGACCTGGCGAAGACGGAAATCCGTGCGGACACGTCACCCGGCACATGGTCCAAAGCCCGTCGCAGAAGCGAGCGTATGCGGTCGGCTCCTGGCGTCGCCATGAAAAGTTCCTTCGACGCGTCGTCGAGCCTGCGCAGATGCAGGTCCAACCCCCGAACCCGGTTCTCTCGCACCTGCATCGAGGTGAAGTGTCCGTAGTTGACGACCGCTACGCGGTGCAGGTCAGCTATCGAGGGAGCAGCACCGTTGATCTCCACGTACAACATCCCCGCAGGGTATGCCAACAACCGATGCGGGACGCTCGAGCCGGTCGACACGGCGATGGCCACGGTCGCAGCCGAAGCCTTCTGCTCGCGGAAGGATGGGCGGCGCCGCCGCGCCCAGGCCGCTACCGACCTGGATAACTTCGGCGTGTATCTCTCGCTGCCCGTCGCCGCCTGGGCGCAAAGCGAATAGGAGGCCTGCACGATCGTGGTCGGCCGCTCCACGGGTGGCGGCGTACCAGCCGAAAGTCATATGTGAGTGATGTCGGCGACACGCCGCGACAGGACCCGCCACAGCGGACACCTGCTGCTTAACCTGCAGAAACAGACGTACACCATCAGTGTGGACGTGACCATGTGACCCAGGCTGGAGTCCGAAGGCGGCGCACGTTCTTCGACCGTGACCGTGCGGGTCGAGACAACGAAGTCGCGACAACGAAGGGGAAGTCATGACCGGCACCTCACCGCACGTCACCTCGCTGGCGGCGGCGCCACCCGCGTTCGAGAGCGAGCTCGGATCGGTCACCCTGGTCGACGCCGGCGCGCTGCCCATTCTCAGCGGGCTGTCGATCAAGCACGTGGTCCTCGAACCCGGTGCGATCCGCGAGCCGCAGTGGAACGTCAACGCCAACCAGCTCGGCTACTGCCTTTCCGGCACGGTCCTGGTGTCGATCCTCGGAAACCTCGACGTCTTCTCCTCGTTCATTGTCACCGCAGGTCAGATGTACCACGTCGAGTCGGGCGCGCTTTACCATCTCGAGAACATCGGTGACGACCGCGCCGAGTTCGTTCTCGCGCTGCGCGACGAACGCCCCCAGCACTTCTCTCTGCACGACAGTTTCAGCGCCATGACCGACGCGGTCCTCGGTAACACCTACGACCTGCCCGCCTCGGCGTTCGCCGCCCTCGACCGGTCTCCGGCCCAGCAGATCGTCCGCCGTACCGGCGCCGCCGACGTCCCGTCCACGGCCGGACTGCCCAACGCCCACCTGTTCGACATCGAAGGCCAGCACCCGCCGCTGTCCTACGCCTACGGCGACGCCCGCCTCGCCCGTAAGCAGTACTGGGCCGCTTTGGAGGACATCTCCATGTACTCGCTGCGCGTCAGGGAGAGCGGGATGCGCGAACCGCACTGGCATCCCGTCACCGGCGAGATGGGATACGTCGAGAAGGGGCACGCCCGCATGCGTGTTCTGGACCCCGACGGCACCCTCGACGAGTACGTGCTCGGCCCCGGTGACGTGTACTTCGTGCCACGCGCCTTTCCGCACCACATCGAGGTCCTCGGCGAGGACGAAATCCACTTCCTCATCTTCTTCGACCAGGCCATGCCCGCCGACATCGGCTACCGGGCCAGCGCGTCGGCGTTCTCCCGCGAGGTTCTCGCCGCGAGCTTCGGCATGCCCGAGCGCGATCTCCCCCGGTTCCCCTTCACGCCGGTCGACCCGCTCTTCGTCGCCCGGGTCAACCCCCGCGACCCGGTTCGCTGAGGACGCCGCCTGGCCTCACCCGGCCGCGTTCCGCCCGGCTTCGGTTCCGCGACCGGTGGCCTGGACACCACGGGCGAAGCCTTCACCTCCGAGGACTACCGGCGAATCCACCGCACCTGGATCGGGTCGTGACGGCCACACCGGCCGCCAGAGGTGATCGAGGCCGCGGTCGCCGTCCTCCGGGTCACGGGCCAAGGAGTGCCCAGGAACCGATGACCATCGCCTAAAGTCGGGCGAATGGCCCCGATCCCCTCGCGGCTGGCCTGGCTGGACGCCCTGCGGGGACCGGCCGCGCTGGCCGTCGCGCTGCACCACGCCGGCTGGAACTTCATGCCGGGCGTCTGGGCCGAGGTAGACCGCAGGATCGACGTCGGCACCTGGGGCGTCTTCGTGTTCTTCCTGGTCAGCGGCTACATCATCCCCGCCTCCCTGGAACGGCGCGGTGACCTGCGGGCCTTCTGGATCGGCCGGGCCCTCCGCCTGCTCCCCCTGCTGCTCGCCGCGCTCGGCCTGGCCCTCCTTCTCGCGTACGCCGGGGCGTTCGTCCTCCACCCGGGCCTGAGCGCGCGCCCCCTTCCCCTGGTCGTCTTCGGGAACGTGACGATGCTGCAGGAGTTGCTCGGCGTGCCCGCCGTCATCGACGTGATGTGGACGCTCTCGTACGAGATGGCGTTCTACCTGCTGGCGGTCGGGCTGTTCGCCACGGGACGGGCGCACCGGTCGGCCGCGACCGCGATCGTTCTGGCGTTGTCGGCCGTCCTGCTGGGTCTCCTGCTGCCGGGCCCGGTCATCGGTGGCCGCGCCGACCTGGTCGCGGCGCTTCTCGGGGTCGCGGTGGTCGCGGTCGTCGTGGTGTCGGCGCGGGCGGGGGGCGGGGCGCGTACGGTCGCCGCGGTGGCGGGCGGGCTCCTCGGCCTCGTGCTGGTGATCCTGGGCAGCCGGATCGGCGCGTGGCAGGGGCTGATCATCCTGGCCATGATGTTCGCCGGTACGGCCGTGTACCGCGCCGAGCGGGGGACCATCCGGTGGCGCACCGCCGTCGCCACCGTGCTGACGGTCCTGGCCTGCGGAGTCCTCGCCAAGGACGATCCCGGGTGGGCGCCGGCGATCCTGCTGGCCGCGGCCTTCTTCGCGGCCGGGTTCGCGTTGCGGCGCAGGTCGTTCCCCCGGTGGCTCGCCCACCTCGGGGTGATCAGTTTCTCCCTCTATCTGCTGCACCCGCTCCTGCTGCGGGTGAGCCCGAACCTTCCGCTGTTCTTCCTCACCCTGGTGCCGCTTTGCTACCTGACCCACCGCCTGCTCGAGGCCCCCGCTCAACGTCTCGGCAGGCGGCTGGCCAGGTCTTCCACCGGGGAGTCCGCGAGGGAGCCCACCGGGGAGCCCGCGCCGGGCGGATCCTAGGACCCGCCCGGCTATGCGGGTCAGGGGGCCGCGTACTGCTCCGCGTAGGCGGCGGACGGCTCGGTCGGGGTGATCACGTCGATGAGCACACCGTCGGGCGCGGCCACGATGAAGTGCCGCTGCCCGAACTCCTCGGTGCGCAGCGTCAGTTCCACCGGGAGTCCCGCCTGCAGTACGAGCCTGTCGTGCTCGGCGTCGACGTCGGCCACCTCGAAGTTGAGGATCAGCCCCCGTACCGCCGAGCGGTATTTCTCCGGGACCGTCGGATGGTCGCTGTCGACGAGCGCCAGCTCGTAGTGCGGCGGCTCCGGCCGTCGCAGGCTCACGTACCAGTCCGCCTCGAACGTGGTCTCGAAGCCGAAGAACCGCCGGTAGAAGTCGTGGGACTCGGCGATCCGATCGGTGCAGACGACCGGGTAGAAGCTCGTGAGGGTCATGCTCTCTCCCTTCGGCGAATTCACATACCGTCGGTATGTGAAGCTAACATACCATCGGTACGCCAACAAAGGGAGGCCGCGGTGAACCGGGCACGGCAACGGCTGGAGACCAGGCGGGCGCTGGTGACCGAGGCCAGGACACTGTTCGCGCGGCACGGGTACGCCGCGGTGAGCCTGGCGCAGATCGTCGGGGCCGCGGCCGTCACGAAGGGCGCGCTCTACCACCACTTCGAGAGCAAGGCCGCCCTCTTCCACGTGGTCGTCGAGCAGGTGCAGCAGGAGGTCGGCGAGCGGGTCGCCGCGGCGGCGGACGCGTACGACGACCCCTGGGAGCAACTGGTCGCGGGATGCCGGGCCTTCCTCGCGGTGAGCCGCGACCCCGACGTGCAGCGGATCATGCTCATCGACGGCCCCGCGGTGGTCGGCTGGAACGAGTGGCGGGCCATGGACGAGGCGTCCTCGGCGCGGCACCTCGCCGAGGCGCTCGGCACGCTGATCGAGGCGGGGGTCGTCGCCCGCCAGCCCGTGGAGCCGCTGGCCCACCTCCTGTCCGGCGCGATGAACGAGGCGGCCCTGTGGCTGGCCCGCTCGACGGATCCCGACGACCTCCCCGCCGTCACCGAGGCGCTGTCGCGCATCCTGGAGTCCCTGCGCGACCACCGGTAGGCGACCGGGCCGCTCCTCACGTCCGAGGTTTCCGGGGTTCCCGTGGTTCTCCGTGGTTCTCCGGGGTTTCCGAGCTCGGACGGGACCGTCACGTACTGGCTAAGATCGGTGCGTACGAGTCTGTTCTGATGGAGGACGGTGACCGAGCCCACGCATCCGGACGGCCGTCCGCGTGACTCCATCGCGGCGGCCGCGATGGCGCTTTCCCGCCTGGGACGCCTGCGTGACCTGCCGGTCATCCTCATGCTGGCGTGGGTGGGCTGGCTGGCCATCCCGTGGCCGTCCAGCGGTCTCGTCCAGGCCCGCAGTACGACCACCCAGCCCCAGGACCGTGACGCGGGCGCGGCCGAGTCGCCGGGCGCCGGTGTCCCGGCCGGTCGGGCTCTCGGCGCGGCGCCTTCGAGCGGCAGGGTGTCGCCCGGTACGGACGTCCCGGCGAGCTGGAGCCTGAGCGCGGTGCCGGCCCGTCCGGCGCTGCTCGTTAAGCCGGTGAGACCGTCGGCGACGGTGACGGGCGCGGATGTCGCGACGGGTGTGGGGGCCGCCGCGACGGGCGCGGGAACCGTGACGACGGGCGCGGGGACCGCCGCGACCGGTGCGGGGACCGCCACGACAAGCGCGGGAACCGTGACGGCGGGTGTGGGGACCGCGGCGACCGGCGCGGAGGCCGCGAGACCGTCCGAACCGGCCGGTGAGGCGGTGCGGGAGCTGATCGCCCTGGAGCGGGCGCGTATCGCGGGAGAGGTTCACGACGTCGCGGGGCACGGCCTCGCGACCATCGCCATGCAGGCCGGGGTCGCCCTGCTCATGTTCGACGAGCGGCCCGACCAGGTCCGCGAGTCGCTGGAGGCGATCCGCTCGACCAGTGTGCGGGCGCTCGACCAGCTCCGCTCCGCGCTCGACCTCATCGACCCCGAGACCTCCGCCGACCACGACCTGCTCCGGTTGGTCGACGGGGTGCGCGCGGCGGGGCTGCCCGTCGACGTCGAGCCTGCCGCGCCGGACGTTCCCGCGCACCTCGAAGGCGTCGTCTACCGCGTCGTACGCGAGTCGCTGACCAACGTCCTGCGCCACGCCGGTCCGACCAGGGCACTGGTCCGCGTCACCGGCGACCCTCGCGCGTTCGTCCTGGAGGTCGCCGACAGGGGGAGCGGTTCCTCGGGAACGGCCGCCGAGGGCCGGGGGCTGGCCGGGATGCGGGTCCGGGTGGCGGAGGCCGGTGGCGCCTTCGGCGCGGGCCCCCGCGAGGGCGGCGGGTTCCGCGTCGTGGCCCGCTTCCCCCGGGTGCCAGGTGAGGCCTTCTCCCGGACGCGGGGCGACGTCCTTCCGCGGGTGCCGGGCGAACCCTGGACGCCGGGCGAATCCTGGACGCCGGGCGAATCCTGGACGCCGGGCAAATCCCGGACGCCGGACGAAGTCACCCCCCGGGCGACGCCGGGTGAGGCCTTCCCCGTACGCCACGTGAAGCCGGGTGGGGCCGTGCCCCGGGAGACCGCGTGACGTCTCCGGGGGGCCCGATCCGTGTGGCGCTCGCCGATGACCAGGCCGTCGTCCGCATGGGGCTGAGGGCGCTCATCGACCGCGAGCCCGACCTGGAGTTCGCCGGTGAGGCCGCCGACGGCGCCGCGGCGCTGCGGCTGCTGGGCGAGACCCGTCCCGACGTCCTGCTGCTCGACATCCGCATGCCAGGCATGGACGGTATCGACACGCTGCGGGCCATCGCCGCCGATCCCGCGCTCAACACCACGCGGGTGGTCGTCGTCACCACCTTCGAGGTCGACCGGTACGTCTTCGCCGCCCTGCAGGCCGGGGCCAGCGGGTTCGTCCTCAAGGACAGCGCCCCCGAGGAGCTCACCCGCGCGATCAGGGTCGTCGCCTCGGGGGAGGCCCTGCTCTCCCCGTCCGTCACCAGGAAGGTGATCGGGCTGTTCGGCCGCCACGACGTCACCCCGGTGGAGGGCCTCGACACCCTCACCCCCAGGGAACGGGAGATGGTCGCCTGGGTGGCCACCGGCCGGTCGAACGACGAGATCGCCGCGGAGCTGGTCATCAGCCCCGACACGGTCCGCACCCACGTCAGCCGGGCCATGGTCAAGCTGCACGCCCGCGACCGTGCCCAGCTGGTCGTCTTCGCGCTCAGGTCCGGGATGACGATCCCCTGAGGAAGCCCCGGTAGTCACGCTGGTCCAGCTGCGCCTCGATCTGCTTCACCGTGTCCAGCCCCACCCCGACCATGATGAGGACGGTCGTCCCGCCGAACGGGAAGTTCTGCTGGGTCGCCGGGTCGCGCAGCACCATGAACGCGATGATCGGGATCAGCGACAGCGTGGCGAGGTAGGCCGCTCCCGGTGCGGTCAGCCGCGAGAGCACGAACCGCAGATACTCCGCGGTGGGGCGTCCCGGCCGGATGCCCGGTACGAACCCGTTGAACCGCCTCATGTTGTCGGCCACCTCCTCCGGGTTGAAGGTGATGGACACGTAGAAGTAGGTGAAGGCCACGATCAGCAGGAGGTACGCCGTGATGTAGACCGGATGGTCGCCGGAGACGAGATAGCGCGCGATCCACGCCGAGACCGGTCCGGTGCCGCCCAGCAGCTGCATCGCCAGCTGCGGCAGGAAGAGCAGGGACGAGGTGAAGATGACGGGGACGATCCCGGCCTGGTTGACCTTCAGGGGGAGGTAGGTCGAGGTTCCGCCGTACATCCTGCGCCCGACCATCCGCTTGGCGTACTGCACCGGGATCCGTCGCTGAGCCTGCTCCATGAACACCACCGCCGCCACCAGGAAGACGCCCGAGACCAGCATGGTCGCCAGGGCGAACGGGCTGAGCAGGAAGATGTTGGACATGTAGGAGGGGAACACGGCGATCACCTGCGTGAAGATCAGGATGGACATGCCGTTCCCGATCCCCCGATCGGTGATCAGCTCGCCCAGCCACATGATCACGCACGTTCCGGCCACCAGGGTGACCACGATCACCGCGATCGTCATCGGGCTCCGGTCGTGCAGCACCTGCCGGTCGCAGTTGGGGAAGATCTGGCCCGAGCGGGCCATCGACACGACGGTGGTGGCGTTGAGCACGGCCAGCGCCACCGTCAGGTACCTCGTGTACTGCGTGATCTTCGCCTGTCCCTGCCGCCCCTCTTTCCTGAGCGCCTCCAGGCGCGGGACCGTCACGGTGAGCAGCTGGACCAGGATCCCGGCGGTGATGTACGGCATGATCCCGAGGGCGAACACCGACAGTTTCAGCATCGCCCCGCCGCTGAACAGCTGCAACATGTCGATGAACCCGCCACGGGTCCCGTTCAGGCACTCCCGCACCGCGACCACGTTCACGCCGGGCGCGGGCAGCATCTGCCCGAACCTGAACAGCGCGATCATCGCCAGCGTGAAGAGCAGTTTCCCGCGGAGGTCGGGCACGCGGAAGGCACGGACGAGCATGGTGGGCATGCGCAGAGTCTGGGCGCGCGGGCGCGGCGGGACATCCGCTCATCCGAGGCTTCGCCGTACGCGAATCCGCGTACTTCCCGGCTCCCCGACCGGATCCGCGATCTCTCTCAGGCGCGCGGTGGCCGTGACGTCGCGAGGCGCCGCTGTTCCTCCTCGACGATCTGGCGGGCCAGTGCCTGTTCGGAGATGTCGATCGCGTCGGGGGTGGACTCGGCCAGGTCGCTGCGGCGGGCGTAGGTGTCGAAGAGCCCGGCCTTGCCACGGAGGATGTCGAGCATGCGCTGGTCGACGCTGTCGGCCGTCAGGATGCGGTGCACCTGGACCTTGCGGACCTGTCCCATGCGGTGGGCGCGGGCCACGGCCTGGCTCTCCGTGGTCGGCTTGACCTGGGGCTCGCAGATGATCACTACGGAGGCGGCCTGCAGGTTGACGCCGATCCCGCCGGCCTGGATCTGGCTGAGCAGCACGGCATGGCCGGGGGCCGCCGTGAACTCGTCGATGACCTGCTGGCGTCGGGCGGCGCCGAGGTCGCCCGAGATCGGCCCGTGGACCCGGCCGCCGGGGTCACCGGCGGACTCCGAGGTACCGGGGCCGCCGAGGGCTTCGTGAACGGCGGTCACGACGTCGCGGAAGTAGGAGAAGACCACGACCTTGAGATCGTTGCCCGCCGCCTCGTCGACGAGTTCCAGCAGCCGCTGGAGTTTGGTCGACGTCTCCGGCACGGCGTAGGCGGCGCGGCGCATCGCCATGAAGTTCCCGCCGGACACGGCCTTCCGGTAGGCGGCGAGATCCGCGGGGCTGAACTCCTCCCACTCGTCCACGTGGACGAGGTCGGGCAGCTCGGTGAGCACGTCCTCCTGGTTGCGGCGCAGGTACACCGGCGCCACCGCCCTGCGGAAGGACTGTGCCCCCGCCGCCCCCGCGGCCCCCGCCGCCCCCGCCACCCCGGCGGCCCCCGCCGCCGCGTCGCCGTTCCGGAGGCCGGGGATCAGATCCGGCCTGAGGTAACCGATCAGGTTGCGGAACTCCTCGACGCGGTTCTCCATCGGGGTGCCGGTCATGAACAGCACCCGGTCGGTACGGCCGCACCACCGGGCGACGGCCTGCGACCGCCGGGCGGCGGGGTTCTTCACGTAGTGGGCCTCGTCGACCACGAGCATCCCGAGCGCCACGTCACCGGGGATCTCCAGCCGGTGCAGGGTGTCGATGGTGGTCACGGCGACACCGCCGGTGCGGACCCACTCCGCCAGGGCCGCGACCCGGTCGGTACCGCGCAGGGAGTAGGCCCTGAGCGTGCTGCGGGTCTCGACCTCGCGTACCCAGTTGATCAGGACGCTGGCCGGGCAGGCCACCAGGAAGTGGCTCTCACCCCGCGCCCTGAGGTGCGCCAGGGCGGCGATGGCCTCGATGGTCTTGCCCAGGCCCATCTCGTCCCCCAGGACCACCCGGCGCTGGGCGAGGGCGAAGCGGGCGCCGAACGACTGGTAGCCGCGCAGGGAGACCCTGCGGTGGGTGTCGTCGAGATCCTGGGCCTTGACCCGCGCGGAGATGTCGTCGGGCAGGAACCCCTCGGAGGCGACACGGTCGGGTTCCGTGGCCGCGATCTCGGCGAGCAGGTTGTAGTACTCGGACGCGCGGAGTTCGAAGTCGACCCACGCCTCGATGCCGGACACCGGCGGGCGCAGCAGATCCACGGAGGCCTGGCTGAAAAGCAGTGCCGTGTCGGACGCGTTCGCCTCCGCGATCACGTCCCCGATCCGCGCGACGGCCTCCTGCGCGCGGTGACGGCCTCCCCGGCCCGCGAGGAGCATCCGCAACCACCCGCGAGCCGGTTGCGCGGCGGGCAGGAGCGAGGCCAGCCTCTCCTCGATCCTCCGCGCGGCGCCGCCCGCGCGCGGCAGGTCGGGGCCGGCGTTCACCAGCCGGTTCAGCGCGATCAGCAGGGCCGTGGTCTCGTCGTCCTGCCGGTCGACGTCGATCCGCAGCGCCACCGTCTCCTCCACCGCCTTGGCGATCTGCCCGGCGGCGGCGTGTGCCTGTCTCGCGTTCCACGATCCGACCCCGGGGAGCAGCTGGAGCGCGTACGGCGTGGTGTCCAGGATGTCCAAGATCGTCTGGTAGCCGGCCTGTTCGAAGGGCCTGAGGCGCAGCCGCCCCACGGTGACGTCCTTCAGGCGCGCCAGGGGAATCGACCCCAGTTCCTCGCGTGCCAGGCGCGTGCGCATGGAGGACAGCGCCCGCTGGGCGTCGGCGCGCGCCCGCGCGTCATCGGCGAGCAGCGTGCGCGCGTGGGACAGGAGGCGACCCGCCCTCAGGAAGAGGGTCCTGACCTGCCTGGGTGTGGGTGCGGCGCCCTCCCGCCCGACTTCGCCCAAGCTCTCGTCCCTCCCGTCACGGCCCGATCGCGCTGGTTCACCGTCGTCGGCCGCCCGGCCGATCGCAGTAGTTCACCGTTGCCAACCGCCCGGTCGATTGTCAACGACCGGCCAGGCCGGACACGGCGTCACAGCCCTTTGCCCGGTGACGAGCCGTTCATGGGTGTCGGGGAGAACCCGATGGGCAGGCCGGTCGGCCCGGTGCCCGCGGGTCCCCCTTCCGGCGGCGGGCGCGTACGGACCCACGGGTGCGGGAGCCCCGGTCCCACCGCCCGCCGAGCACGGGCCGGGGCCGATTGTCGGTGGTGCCTGGCAGAATCCGCATGCCTCTGAACGCGAACGGCCGAAAGTGAAGTGAGAGAGATGCCGGAGCGAGGAAACGCGCCGCTGGTACGGCTCGATCCGTGGGCGGAGACCGACTTCGACCTGCTGCGTCGGATCAACGCGCCGGAGATGACCGAACACCTGGGAGGCCCGGAGACCGAGGAGAAACTCCTCGAACGTCACAGACGGTATGTCGACATCGTCGGGAAGGGGACCGGCCGCATGTTCAGCATCGTCCTGCTCGCCGATCTCCAGCGGGTCGGCAGTATCGGATACTGGGAACGCGTCTGGCACGACGAGACCGTGTACGAGACCGGCTGGGGCGTTCTACCGGAGTTCCAGGGCAGGGGCATAGCGGCCGCGGCGGCCCTGGCCGTCGTCGCCAGGGCCAGGGCGGAGCGGACGCACCGGTACGTTCACGCGTATCCCTCCGTCGACAACCCCGCGTCGAACGCGATCTGCCGGAAGGCCGGGTTCCAGTTCGTCGCCGAGTGCGACTCCGAATACCCGCCGGGAAACGCCATACGGTGCAACGACTGGCGCGTGGACCTCACCGCGGAGACGTGAGACGGTCTGCTCGGGTGAGGCCGGGGTGCGAATCCGTAATAGTGCACCTTCGACGGTGAATGTGTATTCCTCCGCAGAAGGAAGTGTCGACTGTTTCTAGTGTCCGTGGTGTCCGAACGGCAACACCCCCACACCACCGCACAGGAGCATGACGATGAGCACGACGCGCACCCTTCTCGCCGGAGCGGCCCTGGCCGCCTCCCTGCTGGCCGGTGTGGCCGCGGCCCCCGCCGCCTCCGCCTCCACCGCCGGTACCGCCTCGGCCGCCGCCACGCAGCAGGCGCAGACCTCCAGCAAGCACTTCTTCGGCCCCTACTACTCCGGTTTCGGCCGCGGCGAGGACTTCGGCCACCGCTCCTACTTCAAGGGCTACTGGACCAAGGACAACGGCCGCTACTGGTTCTACGGCGACCTGTTCGACCGTGACCGCGACCGCTCCTACAGCTACGTGTGGTTCAAGTGGCACGACCGCTTCGGCTCGCACACCAAGGTGTTCAAGACCTTCGGCCACGGCGACATCGACCACTTCGGCGGCTTCAAGAAGAGCGACGGCTTCGACGACTTCAAGATCCGCGTCTGCGAGGGCACCGACAAGTTCGACGACTGCGGTCGCTGGGGCGACGCCTTCTGACCCATCTCGCTCCATCACTCGGGCGACGCCTTCCGAACCGTCCCACCTCATCACTCAGGGCGACGCCTTCCGAACCACCCTGCCCACTCCGCGCGATCACTGACATCGGCCCGCCCGAGCAGCGGGCCGTGTCAGGGCGCGGTCGTCCGGTCGGCGAGAGATCCGGCCTCGTCGGGTGTCAGGTCGCCGCCGCGTTCGAACCGGGACGCGAAGTCGTTCTCGCCCAGCGCGTCGCGCGTTCTCGCCGTGATCCTGTCGGCGTCGTCGCGTTCGGCGGGTGCCGCGCCGGGCTTACCGCGATCGGGTCCCGTCGCGTTCGGCGGGTGCCGCGCCAGGCCTACCCGCGATCGGGTCCCGTCGCGATCGGACCTACCGCGACTCGGCGGCCACCGGAGTCTCCCGGTGGAGTCCCGCGCCGGCCCCGCCGCGCCCCCGCAGGCCGAACGCGATGACGGCCGCCCCGACGACGGCCATCGCGACCGGGATCACCAGGGCCGTGCGGAAGCCGTCGAGTTCGGTGAGGAGAGAGCCACCGGCCCCGGTGGCGGCGACGTTCACGGCGGTCACCGCCGACAGGCCGAGCGCCGCGCCGAACTGGAACGAGGTGTACAGCAGGCCACCGGCGAGTCCCTGCTCCTCCTCGGCCACGCCGTCGGTCGCGGCGATGGTGAGCGGCCCGTACGTCAGGGAGAAGGCGAGCCCAAGAATGATCATGGTCGGGAACATCGCCGCGTACGTCCAGTCGAGGCCGATCGGCAGGAACAGCGCGTAGGCCACGGCGGCGAGGCACAACCCACCGAGGATCACCCGGACGTTGCCGAAGCGGTTCACCAGGCGCGGGGTGAGGGTCGGCGCCAGGATGGCGTCGATGCCGACCACCAGCAGGGCCAGGGCCGCCTGCAACGACGACCAGCCGCGCAGTTCCTGCAGGTAGAGCACGACGAGGAACTGGAACCCGAAGAAGGAGCCCGCGAACAGCAGCGCGCCGAGGTTGGCGCGCACCAGCGGGCCTGAGCGGAGGATGCCCAGGCGCACCAACGGCGAGGCCGACCGCCGCTCGATCGCCGCGAAGACGGCGAGCAGCACGATCCCGACGGCGAGAGCTCCGGCCGTCCAGACCCATCCCGCGGCGGGGTCCTCCAGCCGGACGACCGCGAACACCAGCACCATCATCGCCCCGGTCACGGTGATCGCTCCGGCCAGGTCGAAGCCCCCCCGCGCCTGAGGGGGCGAATCGTCGCCCCTCGGAATGAGGAGGAGTGCGGCGACGAGGATCGCGGAGGCCATGATCACCGGGGCGAAGAACACCCACCGCCAGCTGATCTCGGACAGCAGGCCGCCGACGACGAGGCCGAGGGAGAAACCGGCCGCCGCCGTACCCGCGTAGACCAGGAGGGCCTTGTTGCGCTGCGGGCCCTCGGCGAAGTTCGTCGTGATGATGGACAGACCGGCGGGTGCCATGAACGCGGCGGCCACCCCTGTCACGAAACGGGCGACGACGAGGATCCATCCCTCGGTCGCGAACCCGCCCAGACCCGAGAAGACGATGAACACGCCGAGCCACAGCAGGAACATCCGCCGTCGGCCGAGCAGGTCGGCGGCCCGCCCGCCCAGCAGCATGAAACCGCCGTAGCCGAGCACGTACGAACTCATCACCCAGCTCAGCGCGCCCGTGCTCAGGTCCAGGTCGGAGCGGATCGACGGCAGGGCCACGTTCAGCATCGCCACGTCGATCCCCTCCAGGAAGATCGCACCGCACAGCACGAGCAGCACACCCCAGGCGCGCCCGCTCATGCGATCCGATGGTGGGGACAGTGGTGTGGACACGAGACGACTCCTTGGAGAGAGGCAGGAACCGCGGCCGGTTCTTGCGCGCCGTTACGGTTCCCTCTTGTAAGTAGTCGCATCATGCGGCACCATCGATGACCATGGAAGAAGGCACTTCGAAGTCACCGAGTTGCTGCCCTGATACCGACGACGCCTACGACGCCCGTCAGTGGGACACCCGGGAGGACTGTGAGGTCCGCCAGATCCTCGACCGGGTCGCGGACAAGTGGTCCCTGCTCGTCATCGCGCTCCTCGACAGCCGTACCCTCCGCTTCACCGAGCTGAGCCGCGAGATCGACGGCGTCAGCCAGCGCATGCTCACCGTCACCCTGCGCCATCTGGAGCGGGACGGCCTGGTGCGCCGCACTGTGCACCCCGTCGTGCCGCCCCGGGTGGACTACGAGCTCACCCCCCTCGGCGTGACCCTGCACGACACCATCCAGTCACTCGTCACCTGGACGGAGCGGCACCAGAACGAGATCGCCGCCGCCCGCGTGGGCTACGACGCCCGTGCGGAGACCGCGCCGGCCGCGAAGGGGATCGCCCCTTCGGCGAGGGGCGGGTACGGCATCGCGCGGGCGGCGGCCGGGTCCGGCGCCGTGACGAGGGACGGCGCGCGGGCGGCGGCACGCGGCGTCACGGAACGCGAGGCGGCGGCGATTCGCGGTCACGAAACTCCGCTCGCGTCACCACTACGTAACGAAACTCAACCTTCGGTGCCGCTACGTAACGGAACCCGGGTCGCGGCGTCGTCGCGTGAGGAGAGCCGTCCCGGCGCGGACCTCTCGCGGTGCGAGGTGTGCGGCGACCCGATCCGTGCCGCGCGTACGGGCCGCCCCGCCCGGTTCTGCGGCACGGCGTGCCGCCAGAAGGCACACCGCCGCCGCTCCCGCGCCACCCTCCGGACCTCCGGCTGATCCGCTCCTGCTCCTTCTCCCGGAAGGGACACGACCCTCGGCGCCGCCCTCCGGATCGCTGACCAACCTGCCCCGCTCCTCCCGGCGTGGTCCTTGCCCCTGGCCCGACCGGCCCGGTTTTCGCCCCCGGCCCGATCCCGACGTGACCCGCGACCCTGGCCCCCGACTCCCAACCCCAGGCTCACGGACGGTCGTGAGACGGGTTTCGCAAGGACGGGCAAAGGCATGGCCAAGGGATCCGTGTCGTGCTCCCCAACCGGTGCCGCAGCGTGTCTGCTGTCCAGCAGTAATGGCACTGCTTACCTGGAGGGTCGGAGATGAGGAAGTTGCTTCATGCCGGTGTGCTCGCGCTCGGCGTGCTCACAGCCGGATGCGGCGGCGCCGACGACGGGGGCACGACCGAACCGATGGTCGCGGACCAGGTCAAAGCGTCGCCCACCTCGCCAGAAACCCCCACCTCGCCAGAATCCCCTACCTCGTCCTCGCCTGCGACCAGAGCCAAGGTCGACCTGGGTGAGACGAAGATCGGAAAGGTTCTGGTCGGAGAGGAGGAGCACACGCTCTACCTCTTCAAGAAGGACAAGGACGGGAAGTCGTCGTGTTCCGACGCCTGCGCGCAGGCGTGGCCGCCGTACATCACGGACGGGAAGCCGGAGGCGGGCGAGGGGGTCAAGGCCGACCTGCTCGACACCACCGAGCGAGACGACGGCACGACGCAGGTGACCTACAACGGCCATCCCCTGTACTACTTCGCCACGGACACCGAGCCGGGCGATATCAAGGGGCATGACGTCGAGGGCTTCGGCGCCAAGTGGTACGCGGTCGGCGCCAACGGGAAGAGGGCGCGCGACTGAGCCGATCCGGGAGGGACGCGAGCGGCCCGCTCGTGAACCCGGGACCTGGGAACGCGGGACCTGGGACCTCGGGACCTGGGACCTCGGGACCTGTGAACCCGGGACCTCGGGGCCTGTGAACCCGGAAGTGCGAGTCGGAGGCGGCGTGCGCGTCGCCACCCACGGGCACCGGATTCCACCCGGGGTGGTCTCGGTCCGCGGACCGAGACCACCCCGGACGGTGCTCGCCCGCGCCCCATGACCCTCCGTCCCTCCGCGACCCCGCCGCTTCGGCCCACGGCCTTCCGCCGCTCCGGCCCGCAAACCGTCGTGCCCCGCCGCTTCGGCCCACGGCCCTCAGCCGCTCCGGTCCGCGAACCGCCGCGCGTCCGGCGGCCCGGGTGCGGCCTCGCCGGGCACGGCTCGCGGTCAACGCGTCAGGTGGACTCCCGGATGACCAGCTCCGTGGGCAGGATCGTCGACGACACGGGACCGCCGTCGATCTGGCGGAGAAGCAGGCGCACCGCCGCCCGTGCCTGATCCTCCCTGGGCGCGCGTACCGTGGTGAGCGCGGGCACGGCGTAGGAGGCGGCCTCGATGTCGTCGAACCCCGCGATCGCGACGTCGTCGGGCACCCGTCGCCCCGACTCGCTCAGCACTCGCAGGGCGCCGATCGCCATCAGGTCGCCCGCCGCGAAGACCGCGTCGAGCGCCGGGTCGTCGTGCAGGAGCTGGCGCATCGCGTCCGCGCCCGAGGCGAGGGTGAGGTCGCCGACGGCGATGATCGACCGGTGCCCGGTGTCACGCAGGGCCTCGCGGTATCCCCTGAGCCGTTCCTGCGCGGTGACCGCGTCCGGGGGCCCGGAGATCGCGGCGATCCGCCGCCGTCCCCGGGCGAGCAGGTGCCTGACCGCCAAGGAGGCGCCGCCCACGTTGTCGATGTCGGCGTACGGGGTCTGCGTCGCCACCGCGGGCCTGCCCAGCGACACGACGGGGATGCCCGTACGGGCCAGCGCGGCGGGCAGCGGGTCGGTGCCGTGCGCCGACACGAGCACCACCCCGTCGACGTGTCCCGAGGCGGCGTACTGCTCCACCCGGAGCCGTCCGGCCGCCGAGTCGGCGAGCATGAGGGTGACGCGCTTGCCAGACTCCTCCAGCTCCCGGGTGGCCGAGCGGACGGTCGCCGAGAACAGCGGGTCGTCGGCGCGGGCCTCGGTTGAGGAGCCGGAGACGACCAGCGCGATCGAGTCGGTGCGCCGGGTCACCAGGCTGCGGGCCGCCGAGTTGGGGACGTAGCCCAGCTCGTTGACGGCGTGCATGACGATGGCGCGGAACTCGTCGCTGACCGTGCCCTCACCGTTGATCACCCGGGAGACGGTCGACCTCGACACGCCCGCGCGGGCGGCGACCGCCTCCAGGGTGGGGCGTCTGGCGCGCTCGCGGTGCAGCCCGTTGTGCCGGATCACCTCGCGGTACCACAGCGCGCTGTCCTTGGGCAGCCGCCGCTGCGTCTCGAAGTCGACGTGCACGATCCCGAAGCGCTTGTTGTAGCCCTCGGCCCACTCGAAGTTGTCCAGCAGCGACCAGACCAGGAAGCCGCGCAGGTCGGCACCGGTCTCGATCGCGGCGTGCGCGGCCCTCAGGTGGCTCTCGAAGAAGGCGGTCCTGTCGGCGTCGTGCACGCGGTCGCCCGCCACCACGTCGTCGAACGCGGCGCCGTTCTCGGTGACGAGCAGGCCGACCTCGGGGTAGTCACACGAGAGCCGCGTGAGCAGCTGGGAGAGCCCGGTCGGCACGATCGCCCAGCCCATCGCCGTCGTCGGGGCGTGGGTGCCGCTGAACAGGATGTCCTCGCTGCCGGGATAGGCGGCGTTGGCCGGCTCGCCCGGCTCGGACCGTACGACGCAGGGGGTGTAGTAGTTGATCCCGAGCAGGTCGACGGGCTGGTTGATCGTTTCGAGGTCGCCGTCGCGGATGTGGTCGATCCCGCCCATGCGCTCCATGATGGCGAGCACCGGGTCGGGATACTTCCCGCGCAGGGCGGGGTCGAGGAACTGCCGGTTGATGAGGCAGTCGATCCGGTTCACCGCCTCGGAGTCCTCGGCGGACGGGACGAGGTCGGGGTCGCTCACCTGGCCGGGCGTCATCACCGGCGTGAGGTTCAGGGTGAGGGCGATCTCGCTCGCGCCCGCGTCGCGCAGCACCCGGGCGCCCAGCCCGTGGGCCAGCAGGAGGTGGTGGGAGGCGCGGAAGGCCTCCGCCGCCGACGCGCGGCCCGGCGCGTGGATGCCGATGCCGTACCCCAGCACCGCGGACACCCACGGCTCGTTGATCGTCATCCACGTCCCGACGCGGTCGCCGAGCCGGTCGTGCACGATGCGCGTGAAGTCGGCGAAGCGGTACGCCGTGTCGCGGTTGGTCCACCCGCCCCGGTCCTCCAGCGCCTGGGGGAGGTCCCAGTGGTAGAGCGTCACGTAGGGCGTGATGTCTGCCGCGAGCAACTCGTCCACCAGCCGGTCGTAGAAGCCGAGCCCGGCGGCGACGGCGGGCCCGGAGCCCGACGGCTGGATCCTGGGCCACGCCACCGAGAACCGGTAGGCCCCGAGGCCCAGCTCCGCCATCATCCGGACGTCGTCGGCGTAGCGGTGGTAGTGGTCGCAGGCCACGTCGCCGGTGTGGCCGTCGGCGGTCCTTCCCGGCGTGTGGGAGAACGTGTCCCAGATCGACGGGCCACGCCCCCCGTCTCGCGCGGCGCCCTCGATCTGGTACGCGGCGGTGGCCGCCCCCCAGACGAAGTCCGGGGGGAAGGCCAGGGTCTCGCCCTTGGCCGAGATGGTCGTTGCGGTCATCCTTCGAAAACCCCCGTTGGTTCTCGCGACTGCCGGGACGCGCGGGGCGGTGGCGGGGTCGCCGTCGTCCCGGTCGGTGAAAGCGTCCTACCGACATCATGAGCATGGTCGTGGCCTGGCGTCGAGAGGGTTTCCCAAACGCGTGGGCGCGCTCCCACCTCACTCGCGTTCATGATCGGCGACAGAGTAGCCGATGCCACCGACAGCGGGGACGGCGAAGGGGGCGGGGAACCGGTCGCCCTCCACCACGCCGGTGAGTGGGTGACGTGAAGGGCAGGTCGGCGCCGGACGTGAGTGCGGGGCCGGCGAGCACGCCTTGGAAGAGCCGGGCGACTCCGCGAGTTTTCGGCGGGACGTCGGGCCGCTGCCTGTCGCCGGCCGGAAATCAGACTTTGGTCGGGGGTGGTGGTGGCCGGTCGTCGGATCTTTCCGGGGCCGGGGCTTTCTAGGTTCTTCCCATGAAACACAAGCTCACCTCCCTGGCGGCGGCGGTCGGCCTGGTCTCGGCCCTCGCCGCGACTCATGCCGCGTGGGCCGCGCCACCCGCCACCGGGCTGACCTCGGCCGCCGTCGACGCCTACCTCGACAAGACCATGGAGTCCACCGGACTGCCGGGGATGTCCGTCGTCGTGACCCACCGGGGCGAGATCGTGCACGCCGGTGGATACGGGCGCGAGTCGGACGGCGAACCGGTCACCGCGAGGACCCCGATGCGTGTCGCCTCGGTCAGCAAGTCGTTCACCGCCATGGCGGTCATGACGCTGGTCGACGACGGCAGGATCTCGCTGGACGAGCCGGTCGCCAGGCAACTGCCGGAGTTTCGCATGGCCGATCGGCGCGCCGCCGGGATCACCGTGCGGCAACTGCTCAACCAGACCTCGGGCCTGTCCGACACCACCGTCGACATCGGCGCGACGCAGGCGGCCACGTCGCTCGCCGGCTACGTGTCCGCGCTGGGCACCGGCACGCTGGCAGCCGACCCCGGTACACGTTGGGAGTACTGCAACGTCAACTACGACGTGGCCGCCAGGCTGGTCGAGGTCGCCGGCGGACGGAGCTTCGGCGACTACATGGAGCAGCGTGTCTTCGGCCCGCTCGGCATGACGGGCAGCGCCGTCGGAGACCGCGTCGTCAGGCCGTCCGAGGGATTCAACTCGGTGTACGGCGCCTGGGTGGCGCGCCCCGAGCTGCCCGGCTTCCGCGACGGCGGTGCCGGCGGCGTCGTCACCAACGCCGCCGACATGGGCAGGTGGCTGATCAACCAGACCGGCGGCGGGGAGCGACTGGTGACGCCGGAGAGCCTGAGGACCATGCACACGCCGTCCACGGTGCGCGACTACGGCATGGGCTGGGGCGAGGAGAGCGTGGGCGGCACCAGGCTGCTCGTGCACTCGGGCAATCTGTTCACCTACACCGCCGTGGAGGCGATCGCCCCGGACACGGGGTACGGCTTCGCGGTCATGACCAACGGTGCCGCCCTCCACGACGACACCTACGACGTGCTCACCGGCCTCGTCGCGATGAGCCGGGGCGGCACGCCCGACGTGCCGGGCGGCGGTCGGCAGACGTTCGAGCTGGTCCTGGGGCTGATCGCGCTGGCGGCGGCGGGCCTGGGGGCGCTCGGCGTGCTGCGGTCTCGCCGCTGGGCGAGCGGGAGGGCAGGGAGCCCCGGCCGGCGGATCGGGCTGCGGTTGGCGTCGGTGCTGCTGCCGGTCGCGCTGTTCGCCGGGTATCCGTGGCTGATCTCCTTTCTCATGAACGGCCGGACGGTCACCTGGGAGCAACTCACCTACTTCGCCGCACCGATGACGATCACCTTCGCGGTCGTGGCCGCGGCGGGGGCCGCCACCGCCGCGATGCGGCTGGCGAGGCTGCGATCGGTAGTGTCGACCAGGTGAGGAACGGCGTGATACTGGCGGTGATCGCGGAATCCGCCCTGATCAGCGGGTTGCACCTCGACAGTATCCCGCTGTGGCGGCAGCTTCTCTTCGTGATACTGGCCGTGGCCGCCTACCTGCACGGACGCCACCTGCCCGTACGGCGAGGCTGGCTGCTCCTGACCGTTCTCGCGATGCCCGGGGTCGTCTACGCCGTGCCGGACTTCGCGACCGGGGCCGGCGCGCTGACGGCTCTCGGCCTCTTCGTGGTGCTGCCGTGGCTGGCGGGTCGTTTCCAGCGGCAGCAGGCCGACCTGCTGGAGGCGGGCCGGGAGCGGGTCGCCCGGCTCAGGCGGGAGCGGGAGTTCATCGCCGAGCGCGTCACCCTTCGCGAGCGCGCCCGTATCGCCGAGGACATGCACGACTCGCTCGGCCACGAACTGGCGCTGATCGCCCTGCGCGCCGGAGCCCTGGAACTGGCCGCCGATATGACCCGGCGGAACCGGGAGGCGGCGGCTCAGCTGCGAGCCTCCGCGGTCACCGCGACCGACCGGCTCCGCCACACCCTCGGGGTGCTGCGCGAGAGCGGGGCCGTTTCGACCGAGCCGCCGGACGAGTCCATCGAGGCGCTGGTGGACCGCGCGTGTGGTGCCGGAATGACGGTCGTCCTCCACCGTGCCGGCGAGCGGGCGCCCCTGCCGCCGCTGGTGGACAGGGCCGCGCACCGGGTGGTGCGGGAGTCGCTGACCAACGCCGCCCGTCACGCCCCGGACGCGGACGTGCTCGTCCGCGTCGAACGGACCCGCGACACGGTCACCGTCACCGTGTCCAACTCCGCCGTCCGTGCCATGCCGGGGCCGGGGCTGGGGCCAGGGCCGGAGCCGAGGCCGGGGCTGGGGAGCGGCGGGAGCGGGATCGCGGGTCTGCGCGAGCGAGTGCGGTTGCTCGGGGGCACACTGCAGGCCGGCCCCCATGACGGCGGGTTCACCGTGACGGCGCGATTCCCGCTCGACCAGGAGAGGGGCCCGCTCGATCGGGAAGGATTCCCGCCCGATCGGGAGGGGTTCTCACCCGGCAGGAGAGGAGACGAGGAAAGCCGATGATCCGGATAGTGCTGGCCGACGACGAGGCCATGATCCGAGCGGGGGTGAAGGCGATCCTGGCCACCGACGAGGGCATCGAAGTGGTCGCCGAAGCCGCCGACGGGCGCGAGGCGATCGAGCTGGTGCGCGCGCACCGGCCGGACATCGCGCTGCTGGACATCCGGATGCCCCGCCTCGACGGCCTGTCCGCCGCGGCCGAGCTGCGCGTCACGATGCCGGAGGTCGCGGTCGTCATGCTGACCACGTTCGACGAGGACGAGTACGTCTCCAGGGCGCTCGACGAGGGGGCCAGTGGCTTCCTGCTGAAAGCCGCGGACCCCCGCGAACTGATCATCGGGGTGCGCGCGGTCGCCGACGGTGCGGCGTACCTGTCGCCGAGGATCGCGCGGAAGGTCATCACGCAGTTGAGCGGCGGCAGGCTCTCCAGGGCGGGGGTGGCACGTGGGCACGTGAGGTCGCTGACCGCGCGGGAGCGCGAAGTGCTGGCACTCGTTGGCCGGGGCATGTCCAACCACGACATCGGCCGCGAGCTGTTCCTCTCGCAGGGCACCGTCAAATCCCACGTCAGCGCCATCCTGCTCCGGCTCGGCCTGAACAACCGCGTCCAGGCGGCGATCATCGCCTACGAGGCGGGGCTGGTGCCGGGGGACGCCTGAGCGTCGTCCGGCGCGCCCGCCGTCTCCCGGGACGGCACAGATCGGCGGACACGTCGTTCTCGGGGGCTCTCGGGGGCTCTCGGGGGCTCTCCGGGGCCGGGGAGGATCTCTCGGCGGCCGTTCTCAGGCGCCGGGAAGTCTCAGCATGCGATCGACCAGCTGGCGGTGATGGGCCAGGAAGCGTTGCCGCGCCTGCGGGTCGGCGGAGACGGAGCGGTCCGCCTCGGCGATCGTCTCGCCGTGCAGGAACCCGTACACGCTCCAGATCAGCGTACGGATCATCAGGCCCAGGTCCACCTGGTCGTCGATCAGTCCGGCCCTGGCGGCGGAGCGCAGCGCGTCGCGGGTGAAGTTGATGAGGGGGACCGAGTAGATCCGCTCCAGGTCGGGGATGTCGGCGGCGTCGCCGAGCCAGCGGTGCATCCACAGCGCGGGGATCTGCGGGCTGGTGAGGCAGAACTCCAGGTAGCGCTCGGAGAGTCCGTACATGGCGGCGGCGACCCCCTGGGGATCGGCGGCGGGGAGCGCGCTGAGCGCGTCCTCCACGACCGCCCGTTCCGCCCGGCTGGCGTGGTCGATGACGACGAGGTAGAGGTCGTGTTTGTCACCGAACCGCCGCTGCACCCAGCCCAGGTCCTCCCCGGCCGCCTCCGCTATCCCCTGGAGTGACGTGCCGTCGTAACCGAACGCCGCGAAGAGCCGCGTCGCGATGTCGATGACCGCTCGGCTCTGTGGGTCGTCGGCGGGAATCATGACTCGATTCAAGTCCTCCGCGCGGGCGGAGACGCCCCGGCATTGGTTTTGACCTGGTCAAACCTGTGTGCGCAATGCTCCGCCCCGCCCAACCCCGCCCTGCTGGGAAGGCGGGGACGATCCCCATCGCGTCGTGTTCACGGGATTCACAGGATTCACGAAACTCACGGAACTCGCAGGACTCACACGGAACCGGCGGGCCTCGCGGGCCTCGCGGAGCTCACGGGCCTCACGGGCCTCACGGAGCTCACGGGCCTCACGGGCCTCACGGAGCCTCGCGGGACGGGAGGCGGCGGGTCAGGACGGGAGGATGCTCAGCTCGCCCATCCCGGTCAGGGCGGTGATCCGCCGTGGGGCGGCCGGGTCGCGCCGCACCTCGACGATCGCGTTCCCGGTGCCGGTCCGCACGTCGTGGCCCTCCTGATTCCCGGTGCCGGTCCGCACGTCGTAACCCTCCCGGTACTCCTCCCCGTCCGGCACCGTGACCCTCACGTTCCCCGCGACCCTCACCACGGCGCTGACGTCGCCCGGCGGGACCGTGAACCCCAGCTCGACGTCTCCCGTGCCGGTCTCGACGTCGGCCCCGGTGGACCCGAGGCCGGTGCCGATCACGTTCCCCGTCTGCGCCCGTACCCGCAGCGCGCCCTCCGTGCCGTCCACGATCACGTCGCCGGTGGTAGTGGTGAGTTCCAGGTCACCCTGGACGCCGCTCACCGACACGGTTCCGAGGCGGCGGGACACCGCCTCGACGTCGGTGGTGGCGGGCACGCGCAGGATGTAGTCGGCCTGGCAGACGGGGCCGCCGGGACTGTCGCCGCCGAGGCAGTGGACGTCGAGCCTGAGCGTTCGCCCGTCCCACTCCTCGGTGACCACCGGCCGGTCCAGGGTCCAGAAGAGCGTCCGCTCCAGGTCCAGCCGCTTCGCCGCTCCCGGCACGACCGAGATGTTGACGTAGCCCGTGCTCTCCACGACGATCCCCGGCACGGTGAACGCCCGGGACTGCATCGTGGTCTCGATGGTCCGGCGGACCGTCATGATCTCGGCCCACGCCGCCAGGGCGGTGAAGGCCACGGCGAGCGCGGTGAGCGTCCCGCCGGTGATCAGCCAGGCGATCCGGGCGTTGTTTCGTATCGGCATGTCTTCAAACCTTCAGGAATCGCAGGACGGCGAGTACTCGGCGGTGGTCCTTGTCGGCGCCGGAGAGGTCGAGCTTGGTGAAGATGTTGTTGATGTGCTTGCCGACCGCGCTCTCGGACACCACCAGGGCCTCGGCGATCCCGGTGTTGGAGCGGCCCTCCGCGATCAGTGAGAGCACCTCGTGCTCCCTGCGGGTCAGCCGGTCCAGCGGGTCGCTGTGCCTGCGCAGCAGCAGCTGGGCGACCACCTCGGGGTCCAGGGCGGTGCCTCCGGCGGCGACCCGGCGCAGCGCGTCGAGGAACTCCTCGACGTCGGCCACCCGGTCCTTGAGCAGGTAGCCGACCCCGCTGGTCGCGGTGGACAGCAGCTGGGTGGCGTAGCGCTCCTCGACGTACTGGGAGAGCACGAGGATCGCGAGCGCGGGCCGCTGGCGGCGCAGCACGAGCGCCGCGCGCAGGCCCTCGTCGGTGTGCGAGGGCGGCATCCGCACGTCGGTGACGACGAGGTCGGGGACGTGCTCGTCCACGGCGCGCAGCAGCCCCTCCGCGTCGGACACCGCGGCCACGACCTCGATGCCCGCCGAGCCGAGCAGGCGGACGAGCCCCTCTCTCAGCAGTACGGAGTCCTCGGCGAGCACTACGCGCACGGTAGCTCCACTCTGATCGTCGTCGGCCCGCCGAGCGGGCTGTCGACGTACAGGATGCCGTCCACGGAGCCGACCCGGCGGGACAGGCCGCGCAGGCCGGTCCCCCGCTCCGGGTCCGCGCCGCCGTGGCCGTCGTCGCTGACGGCCACGTGGAGGCGGTCGCCGAGGCGGGTGACGGTGACCTCGGCGCCGGACGCCCCCGCGTGCTTGGTGATGTTGGTCAGCGCCTCGGACACGACGAAGAACGCCACCGCCTCGACCGTGGGGGAGGCCCGCTCGGAGATGTCGACGCTCAGCCGTACGGGGAACGGGGCCCGCGCGGCCAGGCCGGACAGTGCCGCGTCCAGGCCCTGGTCGTTGAGTACGGCCGGGTGCAGCCCCCGGACGAAGTCGCGCAGCTCCTTCAGGGCCTGCTTGGCCTCCTCGTGCGCCTGGACGATCACCTCGCGGGCGGGTTCCGGCAGGTCGGTGAGGGTGGCGCGGGCCATGCCCAGGTTCATCGCCAGCGACACCAGCCGCTGCTGGGTCCCGTCGTGCAGATCCCGCTCGATGCGGCGGCGCTCGGCGTCCGCGGCGTCAACCACCTCGGCGCGGCTCTCCCGCAGCGTCTCGACCCGCTGGACCAGCTGGTCGCTCAGGCTGGGGCCGAGCAGGGCCTCGGCGGCGATCACATCCAGCACCGCGAACCCGCGGGCCACCCACGGCCCCGCGACGAGCAGGGCCCCCGAGACGAGGACGAACGCCACGCTCCGCCCGCTCTCCTCCATCGCCCAGTACCGCACGGCGAGCCCGGCGGTGACCAGGCCGCCCGCCCAGGCCCCGACGACCGAGACGGCACCGACGCCGCTGATCAGCGGGGCCAGCAGGTGGTACCCGAGCCGGCGCCAGGTGCTCCGTGTCCTGGCCTCCTGGAGCAGCCGCCTGAACGGGTTCATGCTCAGGGGGCGGTGTGGGACCGGGAGGATGTCGACGCCGAGGAAGGCGGCGAATCGGGACCGCTGCACCAGGGTGAGCAGCCGGACGACCCAGAAGAACAGCAGCAGCGCGATCACGGGGACCACCACGGTCCACACCAGCAGCACCGACGCCGTCACCAGCGCCGAGATCGCCGCCACGCCCAGCAGGGCGATCGGCGCGCCCGTCACCAGGTGCGCGGTGCGAAGCCAGGCCCGCGCGGACCAGTGCGCGCTGATCCTCTCCCAGGGGGTGGTCATCTCGATGGCGGTCATAGGACCACCGTAGGGATCGTGGCGACCCGGACACAGGGGCGAGGTATCCCGGAAAAAGGTGAGGAAAACCCCACCCCCGCGCGGGCCGGGGGTGACGGCGTCGGCCGCGAGCCGCGTCGCGGTGACCCCACCCCCGCACGCGGGCTGGGGGTCTGCTGACCCTGCGCGCTGTTGACGAAGGCGGACCCCACTCCCCGCATGCGGTCAGGGGTTCCGCGCCCCGCTGTACGACCTTACCTCTTACGAGGTAAGACGATATTTGCCAACTTCACCTATTCTTGGGGAATGGTCCCCCTCGAACATGTCGAACGGCATGGCACGGGGTGGGCGACAGGCCGACCGCCTCCCGGTCGGGCCATACTCCCCGGCCTCCCTGGCACTGTCGATCC
The DNA here is from genome assembly GCF_036227305.1 of Streptosporangium sp. NBC_01469. Lineage (NCBI taxonomy): Bacteria > Bacillati > Actinomycetota > Actinomycetes > Streptosporangiales > Streptosporangiaceae > Streptosporangium > Streptosporangium sp. NBC_01469. The sequence goes on from NZ_CP109465.1 coordinate 2,004,520, forward strand.
TCCCCGGCTTCTCGCCGACGACCCGATGTCCCATCCCCTGACCTACCCCGGCCGCCTCCCCCCGGGGGCGGGGCTGCTGGCCGACGACCGCTTCCTGCCGATGTCCGAGGAGGCCGGTCCCCTCGGCGGCTGGCGGGTCCGGTCCGGGAGCCGGGAGGCACGGCTGGCCGACCACCTGGCGGGCCTCGGCGCGGGGCCGCTGGAGGCGCGCCACCCGGTGGTCGCGGTGGGTTCCAACGCCGCGCCGGGCCAGTTGCGCCGCAAGTTCGCCGCCGCCGGGATCCGGCCCGTCGTCCCGCTCACCCCGGCCACCGTGCACGGCGTCGCCCCGGGGGTGTCGGCGCACGTCAGCAGGAACGCCTACCTGCCCGCCGCGCCCATCAGAGTGCCGGGGTCGTCGCTCCTGTTCGTGGTGTGGGTGGACGACACCCAGCTCGCCGCGCTGGACGCGACCGAGCCGAACTACCTCCGGCTCCCGCTGCCCCCGCACTCCTTCCCCGTGACCCTCTCCTCCGGGGAGGCGCTTCCGTCGTGCCACGTCTACGCGGGCCAGCACGGATGCCTGGTGGACGAGGAGGGCGAGCCGCTGCGTCTCGCTCCCCAGCCGGAGCTGATCGGACGCCTGCTGGCGCGCTCGGTGAAACTGCGGCGCCTGTTCGGGCGGACCCCGGAGGAGTTCGTGACGAGGGCGCGGCAGGACGACGGGACGCGGGAGGCGGCCCACGCGCTGTTCCGGAGCGACGGGCTCGCCGACCCGGGAGCCGGGCTCGCCGGAGAACTGTCGCGCTACACCGCGTGGTCTTTTGGATAACCCCAATGGGGGTAGTCATGGGTTATAAATAGAGGCGACCTGAACGCGGCCCATCGAAGGGACCGTCTCCGTGAAGCGCGTGCTGCTGCTGGCGACCGGTGACACCATCGCCCACTCCTACGCCCCCGGCCGCCCGGGTGTCTCCTCCGGTGCCGAGCTCCTGCGGGCACTCCCGCCCGGCGCGGTCACCGCGGACGTGGTGGCCGAGGACGTGATGGCGGGGCCCAGCTGGGACATGTCGCCCTCGACCATGCTGGAACTGGCCCGCAGGGCGCGCTCGGCCATCCTGGACCGCGGATTCGACGGCGTCGTGATCACTCACGGCACCGACACGCTGGAGGAGACCGCGTACCTCGTGGACCTGCTCGCGGGCCGGGCGGCGGAGCGCGGCGCCATCGTGCTGACCGGCGCCGTACGCCCCCTGGACGAGCTGTCCCCGGACGGCCCGCGCAACCTCGCCTCCTCCATCGTCGTCGCCGCCGACGGCGCGCCGAGCGGTGCCGGGGCCGTCGTATGCGTCAACGACGAGATCCACGCGGCCCGCTGGGTCGCCAAGATCGACGCCACGAGCGTCGCGGCGTTCTCGTCGGCCCCCTTCCCCGTGCTGGGCCGGGTGGTCGGCGGCCGGGTCGAGACGCTGGCCGCCCCACCGCCCCGGCCGCCCGCGTTCGGGGGGGATCCGGCGTCGGACGTCGCCCTGGTCAAGACCTACCCGGGGATGAACCCCGTGCTGCTCACCGCCGTCGTGGACGCCGGCGCCCAGGGCGTCGTGCTGGAGGGGACCGGCCTGGGCAACGTGCCGGTCGAGCTCTTCACGACGATCGCCGAGCTGACGGAGTGGGGGATCCCGGTGGTCGTCGCGTCGAGGTGCCGTACCCACGCGGTCCCGCTCGACGAGATGCGCTTCGGCGCGGGGCTCGCCACGCACGTCGGGGCGATCGGGGCCCGTGGCCTGGCGCCCTCGAAGGCGCGGTGCGCGCTGATGGTCGCCCTGGGGACCGGCGGGATCGACGCCGTACGCGACTGGTTCCGCAGGCTCTGACGCTCCGAGAGCCAGGCTCTGACGTTGCGTGAACCAGGTTCCGACGCTCCGAGAGCCAGGCTCCGACGCTCCGTGGGGCGATTTACGGATAGGTAAAAACCGCGAAAAGGGGAGTATCCCCGAGCTGTGCGGGCACGTCGGTGGAGTTCGTGATCCGGCGAAGGGCTGGGGAGGCCTTCGCCGGATCACCCCCCTCCTCCCCGTCCCGGTCCCCACGTGGTCCGACGTGGCGTGCCGGCCGCGACCCGACGCGGCATGCCGGCCCCGGGGGGACCGGGTGGGCCGGCCGCCCGGAATGATCAGGCGGGAATCGAGATCCCGAGGCCGCCGCGGGTCTCGGCGCCGTACCGCTCCTTCTCCCTGGCGATGTCGAGGGGTTTGATGCCGGAGCGCCCGCTCAGCACCTCCTCGGTGAGAAGGGCGGCGGGGACCAGCCAGGAGACCTCGAACTCCAGCCCGTCGGGGTCCTTGGCGTACAGGGCCTTGGTGGTGGAGTGGTCGGAGGCGCCGACGAGGGCGTCGAGCTCGCCGAGCTTGAGGGCGATCCGCTCCAGCTCCGCGAGGGTGTCGACCTCCCAGGCCAGGTGGTAGAGGCCGACGGTCGAGCGCCCGGCCCCCGAGGGGCCCGCCTGCGCGCCGATCTCGAAGAGGCCGAGGTCGTGGTCGTTGCTGGATCCCGATGCCTGCAGGAAGGCGGCGCCCGGCATCTCCATGACCACCCTGAAGCCGAGGGCCTCCCGGTAGAAGGCGACGCTGCGTTCGGCGTCGCGCACGAAGAGAACGGCGTGGTTGAGCCGCTGGACCGGCATGGTTCCTCCCAAAAGCTTGAACTCTCAAGTAGATTACCCCCGCTTGCTTGAGAGTTCAAGTAAGCTGTGGCCGTGACGCGATGGCTGGACGACGACGAGCAGCGCACCTGGCGCGCCTTCCTGGCCGCCTCGCAGCTCGTCCAGGAGGAGCTGGACCGGCAGCTGCAGCGGGACTCCGGCATGCCGCACGCCTACTACGCCGTGCTGGTGAAGCTCTCCGAGGCGCCCGAGCGGATGATGCGGATGAGCGAGCTGGCGACGGAGGTCAACTCCTCGCAGAGCCGCCTGTCGCACGCGGTGAAGCGGCTGGAGGAACGCGGCTGGGTGCGGCGCGAGCCGTGCGAGGCGGACAGGCGCGTGAGCTGGGCGATCCTCACCGACCAGGGCCTCGCGATCCTCACCGCCGCCGCCCCCGGCCACGTCGAGGCCGTACGCCAAGCCGTGTTCGACCGCCTCACCCCCGACCAGCTCCGCCACCTGACCGAGATCTGCGCCGCGCTCCTCCCCACCCCGAACCCCTCGTGACCTCGCGGGACACGCCCACAGGACGGGCACGGGAGGGGCGCTGACCGGCCCCTGCTCCAGACGTGCGTTCAGACCGCTTCGGCGCCGTGGCCGGTGGCGATCACGTCAATGTGGCGGGCGAGTTCGAAGATTTCTGTCTCCCTCTTCTTCCCGCCCCGAGCCGCCCGTCCCGGCCGCGCCCGCGGAGCCGCTGCCCAAGCGGATGCCCCGCCCGGCTGTACGGCCCGCCACCGCGACGCCCCGCGCCTCGGCCGGTCGAGACCGCCGAAGACCGCGCGGGCCGCTTGGCGCTCGCCCGCGACTCCCTCGGCCGCCGCCGGGCTCGCACCACGGCCCGCGCGCATGGCGGCCCGCCCCCGAGCACGAGCCAGCCGACCGTCCGGTCGCCGCTCACCCTCCTGCCGAACCCCCTCGATCACCAGACTCTCCGGCCGGGGCCACTCCCCGGACACCCCTCCGCCCCGACGGCACCAGCCCTCCCGATGGGAGGTCGCGGCATGAACGCGACCCCGCAGCAGGGCGATGCCCCCATGAGCAGGCGCGGCGACAGTCACGCTTTTCAGGCGAACGCCGCCGCGCTGATTTACTCTCCGAAGTGTGGTCATGACTGTGGTACTCGATATAGGTGAGACGCTGGTTCGCGATGACCGCTACTGGGGATCTTGGGCGGATTGGCTGAACGTCCCTCGCCATACCCTGTCCGCTCTGGTCGGCGCGGTGACAGCACTGGGCATGGACAACGCGGAGGCAATCCGCATTCTCCGGCCCGGCATCGACCTGCACGCAGAGCGCCGGGCCCGCGAGGAGGCCGGCCATGGCGAGCACCTTGACGAGACCGACCTGTACCCCGATGTGCGGCAGGGCCTACAGGCCCTGCGTGATGCGGGATTTCGTGTTTGCGTCGCCGGGAACCAGACACGCAGGGCCGGTGACCTCCTACGAGGGCTGTTGATTCCGGCCGACGCCATCGTCACGTCGGAAGAATGGGGCACCGCGAAACCCGATCCCGGGTTCTTCGCCAAAGTCCTACAGCTTGCCGAAGCGCCTGCTCGTGAAACGGTTTACGTAGGCGACCATCCCGCGAACGACATCATTCCCGCAAGGGCCTTCGGCCTGCGCACCTGCATAATCCGGCGCGGCCCTTGGGGACACCTCTGGGGAAACGACGCAGCCACCTTGAACGCCGCCGACTGGCAGATCGACAGCATCACACAACTGCCTCCTCTCCTAGCCGGAAGTGCGCACCGAAATGGCCCGCCAAGCTCCTAGAAACCGTCTCGGAAAGCGCGTCGCCGCGATTCGCAGCGCGCGCCGTATGTACCAGGCCGACCTCGCCCAGGCGGCCAACGTCTCCGTCAGCATGCTTCGGAAGATCGAGCAAGGCACACGCGTACCCAGCGACCAGGCCCTGGACGCCATCGCCGCAGCGCTGGGTGTTGATCCATCACGGCTCTTAGGGGACTCCGGCCGCCTCGACAGCCGCGTCCACGATGCGATCCCCGCGCTGCGTGAAGTCATCGCCGCTTATGACGTCCCTGACGAGGGTCCGGTACGACCCCTGCCCGCACTCCGAGCGTCCGTTACCGGCGCGGTCCAGAAACGCCTGGGCGCTCAGTACGTACTGTTGTCGCAGATCCTTCCTGGGCTACTCGGCGAACTCATCCGCGGGGCTCACACAACCGCTAATCCCGACGACCTCGCGGCGTTGCTTGTCGCCGCCTACCGAGCCTCCGATGCGGTCGCCTACAAATACGGCTACCTGGATTTGTCGGCCCGGCTGATCGAGCTGATGCGCCAGACCTCGGCCGCCGCCGAGGATCCCCTCCTGACCGCGTCAACAGCGTATGTGCGGACCGAAATCTTCTTCGCCGCACACGCGTACCAGGCGGGGTTGCGTGCCATTGAGTTGGCCATTGACCGCCTGCCAGAAAAAGCGGGGCGCCCACGTCTCGGCGTCCTGGGGTCCCTGCACATGCGAGCGGCCGTCATCGCGGCGCGGGCGGCCAACGCTGACGCCGCGATGACCCACCTGAGCGAGGCGCGGCGACTCGGCGACCTCGTTCCCGAGGACATCTACTACGGGACCGCGTTCGGCCCCTGCTCGGTCCGCGTCCACGAGGTATCCGTCGCGCTCGGCCTCGGAGACCGTCACCTCCGGCTCGCCCTCACCCTGGGCAGCAGTTGGTCACCGCCTCTGGACATGCCCGCCGAACGCCGCAGCGGCTTCTTTATCGACCTGGCCAGGGCGCAGCTGTGGGCCGGTCTGAAGGGCGCGGCATTTGAATCGTTGCGAACGGCCCGCCGGATCGCGCCGCAGCACACCCGAGAGCATCCATGGGTCCGTGAGGATGTCGAGACTCTCCTACGCCTGGAGCGCGCCAGCAGCGAAGCCCTGGTCAGTTTCGCCGAATGGGTCGGCGTGATCTAACAGCCGCTCCAGTGACACAAGGTGTGGCACTTCGCGGATTCCCTGCGAAGCACCATTGGGGTCGTCCGAGTCAAGGCGTAGACAAGCGGTGACGCTCCGTTTCTCTACGCGAAAGACGGAGCCCGCAGGCGCTGACACGCCGTACGGGCCCCTTGATCAGGAAGGCTCTCCTGACCCGTGAACAACCCTAATGCTCCGGTTCTCGACCGGACTACGGCGAGCGGCTGTGGCTGCTTCGCCGAAAGCCCGCCGCTGCCGATGGGCTGTGCCGACTGCGGCCACGCCCCCTACGCGCACGGCTGCCCTGGCCGACCCGCCGACCACGAGTACGCGCAGCCGTCGGCCGAGCTGATGGCCGTCCGCCTGGAGGCCCGCCGCCTCGGCGTCCTCCTGCCCGCCTTTGTGCCGACCGCCGATGAGGCGTCCGTCGAAGCCATCCCCCTCGTGCCCGCACAGGGCCGCCCCGAGCCGCCCGTCCCGGCCGCGCCCGCGGAGCCGTTGCCCAAGCGGGCCCCCCGTCCCTCCCTCCGGTCGGCGGCACGGCCTGCCACCGCGCCACCCCGACGCGACGACAGCCGGCGCCCCGCGCCTCGGCCGGTCGAGACCGCCGAAGACCGCGCGGCCCGCCTGGCGCTCGCCCGCGACCCGCGCTCCCGCCGCCGGGCCCGCACCACGGCCCGCGCGCACGGCGGCCCGCCCTCGAGCACGAGCCGGCCGACCACCTGGCCGCCGCTCACCCTCCTGCCGAACCCCCTCGATCACCAGACTCTCCGGCCGGGGCCCGCCGTCGCCCCCGGCCGGGGCCACTCCCCGGACACCCCTCCGCCCCGACGGCACCAGCCCTCCCGGCGGGAGGTCGCGGCATGAACGCGACCCCGCCGCAGGGCGACCCCATGAGCAGGCGCGGCGGCCGTCACACTTCCCAGGCATACGCCGCCGCGCCGCCCGTCACCGAGCCGAGTGAGAGCCAGGCCGCCGTACGAGCCGTGGAGCTCTCCGCCGTCCTTGACGACGTCTACGGCATCCCGTCCGACGTCCACGAACTCGCCTCCGGCAACGCCATCGTGTCCCTCTACTACGGGCTCCTGGCCTACACCGACGGCGAAACGTTCTGGTGGACCAGCCCCGAGCTCAGCGACGCGGGCAGCCCGCTGCTCAGCTCCGAACTGACACTGCCCGCCGCCGCCGAGCAACTCGCCCGGCACTACCGGATCCTGCGCGTCCGCCCCGCCACCAGCATCCTGGAAAGCGAGCTGCCGCTGCTGGCCGACGTCCTCACGGCCGATCATGTTGTCCCGCGCTGACGCCGACGCGGCCCGCGCCGCCAAGCAGGTGCAGGAACACGCGCCCACCTGGTGGGTCATCTGGAGCCTGCGCTTCCGCCGGTTCGAGGCATGGGAGTGGGCCCGGTGCCGCACCGTCCACGCCGACAGCGCCGGTGAACTGTGGGACTCCATGCAGCAGGTGGACCTCGACCTGTGGCGGACCCGGCCCCGAGACGACCAGCCGCCTGCGCCCGGTGCGGCCGGTCGCCTGGGCCCGCCACTCCCGGCGCCCCCGGGACCTGACCTCACCCCCCGTGGCCAGCCTCCGGAGCCACGGGGAAAGGTCCCGGAGCCACGCCTCCCGTTCGACGAAAGGAGCCGGGCATGCTCCCGCCCTATGGCACACCGGTAAGCGGACCGCTGAGCGCGGCCGTCCTGCGGCGCGACGCCGTCGCCGCTCTCCAGCTCCTGCGCGTCGAGCTGCACACCCACCGGATCTACCCGGAGATCTCCTACGACCAGGGCGAACCTCGCCTCGTGATCAGCGCCGACCTGACCGTGTGGGCCGACTCCGCGGGCATGTTCTTCTGCTGGGGCACCGCCTACCTGGAGGAACCGGCCGACCATGCCCCCGTGGACGACGTGCCGCAGGTCGCGCGCCGCGTCGCCGGACGACTCGGGAGGCACTACGTCGAACCGGCGGACCCTCCCTGAACGACGCGGCGGCACGGTGATCCCACCTCCCGTGCCGCCGTCCCCAACTCCCCGCGGGCGGTGGTGCGCAACCAGGGGCCGCCCGCGGGGCCGGACGCGACCGGCGACGCATCAGGAGGAAGCTCCGCACTGTCCGGCAACGCATCATGCCGCCGGAAACGAACCGACCAAGGAGGCGTTCGTGAGCACTGCCGCAGCGAGCACACCGCCAAGTCCCGGCGTGAACACCTACGGGTGGATCGGTGAAGGAGAGGCGTGAACCCTAGGACCGAGCCGTAGGCCCGGCCCGGCTCAGGACCGAGGCTGGCGGCGGGCGGCGGCACCGGCGCCCTGCTCTCCTGCCACGCCCGAGGCGATCTCGCTCCCGGCGTGAGCCCGCAGGGCGCCCTCGCCGGACAGGGCACGCCCCCCGACCGCGTCTTCGCCCGGCCAGGCCCCGAAGGAGCCCGGATCACGCCATGGCCGGCGCGGCAGCCGCGATCAGGCCCACGCCGTCTACAGGTGACTCCAGGGGTCGGCGATGACCCGGTGGATGACCTGCCCGGCGGCGCCCAGGGTCGCGGCGTCGCCGCCGAGGCGTGAGACGGTCAGCTCGGGGACGGCGCGGCGCATCACGCCCAGCCGCGAGGTCATCGTCTCGTGCGCCGGACCCCGGACCCACGGGAACAGCGGGGCGAACACCCCGCCCAGCACGATGGTCCCCGGGTCCATCAGGTGCACCGCCGAGGTGAGGGCGACGCCGAGCGCCTGTCCGGCGCGCTCGCAGGCCTCCAGCGAGTCCCGCTCGCCCGCGTGCAGGCGCGCCAGCAGCGCGGCCACCCCGTCGGGGACCCCGGCGAGTCCGGCGGCCCTCAGCAGCGCGTCCTGCCCGGCGTACTGCTCCAGGCACCCCCTGCCGCCGCAGCGGCAGGCCGGGCCGTCGGGGGAGACGACCACGTGTCCCAGCTCCCCGGCGAGGCCGCGGGCGCCGCGGAACAGGGTCCCGCCGACCACCAGGCCCGCGCCGATGCCGATCTCCCCTGACACGTGCAGGAAGTCGCCGGGCACGGAGCCGAACCAGAGCTCGCCCAGGGCCGCGAGGTTGGCCTCGTTGTCCACCTCGACGGGGAAGCCCAGCAGGTCGGAGACGCGGACGTCGTGCCAGCCGAGGTTGGGCGCCGCGTGGACCAGCCCTCCGTCCACGGGGCCGGGTACCGCGAGGGTCGATCCGGCGATGGAGAGGCCCTCCCCGCGAGCTTCCTCCACAGCCCTGTGGGCAAGTTCTTCCAGGTGGGAAAGGGTTTCCACAGGCGATGCCCTACGGTTATCCACAGCCTGTGTATATCTGAGCCGCACCGCGAGAGTGAGGTCGACCACGCAGGCCGACAGGTAGTCGACGTTGATCTCCAGGCCGAGCGCGGCGACCCGTCGCCCGCTGAGCGCGACGGCCGTGCCGGGCCGTCCCCGCTCGCCGTCCCTGAGCGCGCCCGACTCGGCGACCATGCCCGCCTCGATCAGGTCGCCGACCATCTTCGACACCGTGGTCTTGGTCAGCCCGGTGATCTCGGCCAGCGCCGCACGGGTGATCGGACCGCTCCTGCGGACCTCGCCGAGGACCACGCCGAGGTTGCGGGCGCGCATCGAATTGTGGCGCACGGCCTGTGTCATGAAGCAACCACCCCTTGACGATCCCACCACCTCGATCCATATTAAGTCCATAAAGTGGATTAAATCGGAGGAACGCAAATGAGCGCCTACACCCCCAAGCCCGAAGACCGCTTCACCTTCGGGTTGTGGACCGTCGGCTGGCAGGCCCGTGACCCCTTCGGGGACGCCTCCCGGGCCCCGCTGGACCCGGTGGAGAGTGTCCACCGGCTCGCCGAGCTCGGCGCGTACGGCGTCACCTTCCACGACGACGACCTGCTCGCCGTCGAGCCCGACCGTGACAGGGCCATCGCGAATTTCAAGAAGGCGCTGGCCGAGACCGGGCTCAAGGTTCCGATGGCCACCACGAACCTGTTCACCCATCCCGTCTTCAAGGACGGCGGGTTCACCAGCAACGACCGCGACGTCCGCCGCTACGCGCTGCGCAAGGTCATCCGCAACGTGGACCTGGCCGCGGAGCTCGGCGCGACCACCTACGTCTGCTGGGGCGGGCGCGAGGGCGCCGAGTCCGGGGCCGCCAAGGACATCAGGGCCGCGCTCAGCCGCTACAAGGAGGGCATGGACCTGCTCACCTCGTACGTGATCGAGCAGGGCTACGACATCAGGTTCGCCATCGAGCCCAAGCCGAACGAGCCGCGGGGCGACATCCTGCTCCCGACCATCGGCCACGCGCTCGCGTTCATCAACGAGCTGGAGCACTCCGAGCGCGTCGGCCTCAACCCCGAGGTGGGCCACGAGGAGATGGCCGGGCTCAACTTCGCGCACGGCATCGCGCAGGCGCTCTGGCACGGCAAGCTCTTCCACATCGACCTGAACGGCCAGCACGGCCCCCGCTACGACCAGGATCTGATCTTCGGTCACGGCGACGTGAAGAACGCCTTCTTCCTGGTCGACCTGCTGGAGAACGGCGGCTACGACGGCCCCAGGCACTTCGACTACAAGCCGCTGCGCACCGAGGACTCCGAGGACGTCTGGGTCTCCGCCGCGGCCAACATGCGCACGTACCTGATCCTGAAGGAGAAGGTCGCGGCGTTCCGCGCCGACCCCGAGGTCGCCGAGGCGCTCGCCGCGAGCAAGGTCGCCGAGCTCTCCGAGCCCACGCTGGCCCCCGGTGAGACGATCGCCGACCTGAACCGCGACGACTTCGACCTCGACGCGGTGGCCGCGCGCGGCTTCCACTTCACGCGTCTCAACCAGCTCGCCATGGACTACCTCCTCGGGGTCCGCGGATGACACTGGTGGCCGGGGTCGACTCGTCGACCCAGAGCTGCAAGGTGGTGATCAGGGACGCCCGCACGGGCGCCCTGGTCCGCCAGGGTCGCGCGACCCACCCCGAGGGCACCGAGGTCGATCCCGGAGCCTGGTGGGACGCGCTCCAGGAGGCGATCGCACGGGCGGGCGGGCTGGACGGCGTCGAGGCGATGAGCGTCGGCGCGCAGCAGCACGGCATGGTCTGCCTGGACGAGTCCGGCGACGTCGTCAGGAAGGCGCTGCTGTGGAACGACACCCGTTCCGCCGGAGCCGCCGCCGACCTGGTGAAGGAACTGGGCGGCCCGGAGGTCTGGGCCGAGGCGGTCGGCAGCGTGCCGGTCGCGTCGTTCACGGTGACCAAGCTCCGCTGGCTGGCCGAGCACGAGCCCGACTCGGCCCGCCGCACGGCGAGGGTGTGCCTGCCGCACGACTGGCTCACCTGGCGGCTGGGCGGGGAGTTCGTCACCGACAGGGGTGACGCGTCGGGCACCGGGTACTGGTCGCCCGCGACCGGCACCTACCGGACGGACCTCCTCCAGACGGCCTTCGGCGCCGTACCCGGCCTTCCCGAGGTGCTGGGTCCCCGCGACCCCGCGGGCGAGGTGCGGCCCGCAGCCGGCGTCTCCGGCGCGGGCGCGGTGCGGCTCGCACCGGGCACGGGCGACAACATGGCGGCGGCCCTCGGGGTCGGCGCCCTGCCCGGGGACGTGGTGGTGTCGATCGGGACGTCGGGGACGGCCTTCGCGGTCGCCGCCGGCCCGAGCGCGGACCCGACCGGTTCCGTGGCCGGGTTCGCGGACGCCACGGGGCGGTTCCTCCCGCTGGTGGCCACGCTCAACGCCGCCAGGGTGCTCGACGCCGCCGCGCGGATGCTCGGGGTCGGTCTCGACGAGCTCGGCAGGCTGGCCCTGGAGGCGCCCTCGGGGGCCGGAGGGCTCGTCCACGTCCCGTACCTGGAGGGCGAGCGCACCCCGAACCTGCCCACCGCCACGGGCTCGCTGCACGGGCTGACGCTGGCCACCTCCACCCCGGCGTACCTCGCCAGGGCGGCGGTGGAGGGCATGCTCTGCCATCTCGCCGACGCCTTCGACGCCCTCGGGCTCGACCCGGCCAGGGTGCTGCTCATCGGCGGAGGCGCCAGGTCGGAGGCCGTACGGCGGATCGCCCCCGCGGTCTTCGGGCGGCCGGTGGTCGTCCCGGAGCCGGGGGAGTACGTCGCCGACGGGGCGGCGAGGCAGGCCGCCTGGCTGCTCGGCGGTGACGAGCCCCCGGCCTGGGAGGCGGGCAAGGCCGAGCACTACGAGGCCGATCCCGCGCCCGAGGTCAGGGCCCGCTACGCCGAGGTCCGCGGCCTCGGCTGAGAGCTGAGAGCTGAGAGCTGAGACACGGGCACGCGGTCACGCGAACTCGCTCGCGGCGTGCTCCCGCCCCGGCGCGGAGCACGCCGTCGCGCGGGCTCCGCGCCGGGACGGTCCGGCCTCCTCCGCGGGGGACGGCCCGTCCCGGGGCGGGGCGTCTCAGGGGCGACTCAGGGTTGGATCAGGGGTGCCGCCGGATGTCTGAAACGTCCTCCGGCGGACAGTCTTGGCACATGCTCGCGTCAAAGAGGCTCTACCCCCTGATCGCATGTGCCGGGATCGTCGTGGCCGCCGTGGCCGCCGTCGCGGGACAGGCCGACCCGGTCCTCTACCCGGACCCGCTCGATCTGACGATCAGCGAGTACGCCGCGCTGGACCGCACCGGGGCCACCGGGTTCGCGATGACGGCGCTGGGGATCGCGGCCTTCGCGGTGGTCGCCGGGCTGCGGGCCGTGGGGGCGCCGGTGGGTGTCCTGGCCGAGCGGCTGATGCTGGTCTGGGGCGCGGGACTCATCGTGCTCGCCGTGGTGCCCGCGGCCCTTCCCGGTACGGGGACGGACCTGCTCGCCCAGGCGTACCGCTACGTGTCGATCGCCGTGCTGGCCGCGGTGCCCGCGGCGGGCGGCCTGACGGTGGCGCGGTTCGGCGAGGACGAGCGGTGGCGGCCGGTGGCCAGGCCGGTGGAGTGGCTGACGCTGGCTGGGGGTTTCGGACTGCTGGCGCTCACCTACGTGATGCTTCCCGGGGGCGGGGCGCTCGTCGGTCTCGTCGAGTGGACCCTGCTCGGCGCCGAGGTCGCGCTGGTCGGGGTGCTGGCCTTCCGGCTCGTACGACTGACCTGGACGCGGGACGCCGCTCCCGCATCACGCGCCGCTCTCGGCTGACGTACTCACTTCCGAAAACTCTTTCATGACATGTCACAAATAGGCTACAAATAGCAGGAGCCGCCAGTGCTATTCTCGTCGGCGATCTAGAGATCGTCCGGGGCCTCCCCCGGCGCTCCGAGAGCGAGCCGTTGAGGTGACATGGCAGCGAGCAGGTCCATCCGGTTCAAGGTCTCGGTGCTGCTGGTCATCCCGCTCGTCTCGCTGGTGGCGCTGTGGGGTTTCGCGACGGTCGTCACGGTCGGCGACTCGGTGAGCCTGCTCTCCGTCGGCACCCTGTACGACTCCATCGGCAAGCCCGCGGGAGACCTGGGCACCGCGGTCCAGCGTGAGCACATCCTGTCGGCCGAGTACCTGGCCACCCGCTCCGACGCGGACCGCGACACCCTCGCGGGACAGCGCTCGGTCACCGACCAGGCCCGTTCCCGTCTGCGCAGGCAGACGACCGGGGAGGCGGCGCAGGCGGAGATGTCCGACGAGATGCGGACGCGCCACGCCGAGCTGATGCGTCAGGTGGACGGCCTCGACGCGATCCGCGCCAGGATCGACTCCGGGCGGATCGGCCCGGTGAACCTCTCCGAGGAGTTCTCCCGGCTGCCGGACGCCCTGCGCCGGCTCTTCAACACCCTGAGCCTCAGCAACGACCTCCCGCTCTACCGCCAGTCGCACGGCATCACGATGATCAACCAGGCCATGGACCTGCTCAGCCGCGAGCGGGCACTCGCCGCTGGCGCGCTGGCGCTCGGGACCCCGATGACGGCGAGCGAGATGCGGCTGTTCGCCCGGCTCGCCGCCAACCGGACCTTCCTCATGGACCAGGCGCTCCCGGACCTGGAGCCCGCGCTGCGCGCCCCCTTCTCGGAGATGATCGCCTCCTCGACGTACGCCCGCTTCACCAGCCTGGAGAACCGCCTGCTGTCCGGCGCGGTCGGCGTGCCGTCCACCGTCTGGCGCACCGTCGGGGACGAGGTGGACGCCGCCTACCAGCGGTCCCTGACGGCGGCCGCCCCCGCGCTCGTCGAGCGGGCCACGCCCGTGGCCGTCGGCGTCTTCGTCCGCGCCGGTGTCGTCGGCGTGCTCGGCCTCATCGCGGTCGTCGCGTCGCTGCTGGTCTCGTACCGGATCGGCAGCGGGATCACCAAGGAGCTCGCCGCCGTGCGGCGGGCCGCCACCGACCTCGCGCGGACGCGGCTCCCGAGGGTGATGGAGAAGCTGCGCCGCGGCGACAGGGTGGACGTGGAGGCCGAGGCGCCCGAGCTGAGGCCGCCGGGCAGCACGGCCGAGATCCACGACGTCGCCGCCGCCTTCAACAGCGTCCAGCGCAGCGCCGTGGACGCCGCCGTGGAGCAGGCCAGGCTGCGCGAGGGCGTCTCACAGGCCTTCCGCAACCTCGCCCGCCGGAGCCAGTCGCTGCTGCAGCGCCAGCTCAAGCTGCTCGACGGAATGCAGAAGCAGGCGGAGGACCCCGCGGCGCTGGAGAACCTCTTCAGGCTCGACCACCTCACCACCCGCATGCGCCGCCACGCCGAGGGCCTGGTGATCCTGTCCGGCGGTGCGGCGGGCCGCAAGTGGCGCTCGTCGGTGCCGATGGAGGACGTGCTGCGCGGGGCCGCCGCCCAGGTCGAGGACTACGCCCGGGTGCGGATCTACCCGACGGGCGGCACCACCCTGGTCGGCAACGCCGCCGCGGACATGATGCACCTGTTCGCCGAGCTCCTGGAGAACGCCACCGTCTTCTCCCCGCCGGGCAGCCAGGTCTCGGTCAGGGGCGAGCTCGTCGGGCGGGGCTTCGCGGTCGAGATCGAGGACAGGGGGCTCGGGCTGACCGACGACAAGCGCGCCGCGATCAACGAGCGCCTGGCCAGCCCGCCGGAGTTCGACCCGGCCGACACCGACCGGCTGGGCTTCGCCGTGGTCGGGCTGCTGGCCGCCAGGTACGGGGTCGAGGTGGCGCTGCGCGCCTCGCCGTACGGCGGCACCGGGGTGGTCGTCCTCCTTCCCGAGCAGCTGCTCGGAGACCCCGAGCCCGTCGAGGAGTCGCTGGAGCCGCCGGTGCTCACCGTCATCAGCGTGCGGCCCGAGTCCGTGGGACAGGGCGCCGGGACCGTCGTGGAGCGGGTGGAGCGGCCCGGCGACTCCGGTGAGGTGCCGATCCCCGCGGACCTGTGGAAGCCGATGCGGCGCGGTGCCGACGGCCTGCCCCGCCGGGTGCGGCAGGCGAACACGCCGCCGCGCCAGGCCCAGGTGCCCCGCCCGCCCGCGGCCGAGGTCGAGGGACGGTCGCCCGAGGAGGCGAGGGCGCTGATGAGCGCCCTGCAGTCCGGCTGGCAGCGCGGGCGTGACGAGGACGAGGACGGCGGTGCCAAGCGGTGAACCGGGATCGTGAGGGCAGGGGCGGAGCCGCGGGACGGGGTTCGCCGAGCCTCGGCCGCGGGCCGCGGGCGCGGCCGGGCGACGCCGGTGGGAGTGAACCGGCGGGAACGGGTTCATCGAGCCTGTGGGTGCGGTCCGGCGACGTCTGTGGGAGCGGATCGGCGGGAACGGGTTCATCGAGCCTGTGGGTGCGGTCCGGCGACGTCTGTGGGAGCGGATCGGCGGGAACGGGTTCACCGAGCCGGTGGGGGCCGGCGACCAACGAGATCATCAGAGGGGAAGGGGTTTAACCACGTGCCGGGTGAGCTTTATTGGCTTCTGGATGACTTCGTCACGAGTGTGGCGGACGTCTCGCACGCGCTGATCCTGTCCAACGACGGGCTGATGATGGCCTCGTCCCGAGGGCTGAGCAAGGAGGACGCCGAACACCTGTCCGCGGTCGCCTCCGGCTTCCAGAGTCTCGCCAAGGGCACCAGCCTGCAGTTCGGCGGCGGTGCCGTACGCCAGACGATGGTGGAGATGGACTCCGCGTTCCTCTTCGTCACCTCCGCGGGCCAGGGAAGCTGCCTGTCGGTCCTGACCACCGGCGCCGCCGACGTGGGCCTGATCGCCTACGAGATGGCCCGCCTGGTCACCCGTGTCGGCCAGCACCTGGCCACCGGTCCCCGGATGGCAGGCCAATGAAAGACGACGTCGAGTGGGTCGACGAGGAGGCGGGTCCCGTCGTCCGTCCCTACGCGATGACGGGGGGACGCACTCGGGCGTCGTCCTCCTCGTTCGACATGCTCGCGATGGCGGTGGCGACGGGAGCGCCGGTCGCCTCGGGGGCGAACCTGGGCTCCGAGCACCGGCGGCTGCTCAACCTGGTCAAGCGGGCCCGCCCGGTCGTGGAGATCGCCTCGGACGCGGGCCTGCCGGTCGGCGTGATCAGGGTCCTCCTGGGCGACCTGCTGGACCAGGGCCTGATCCTGGTGCGGTCGCCGCTTCCCGCGGCCTCCATGCCCCCGGAGAACCTCCTGAGGGAACTGATCAGCGGCCTGCGGGCGCTGTGACCCCTCTCGCGGCCTCACCGGCCGGCGCGCCCGCCCTCCGGCCGTAGCGCCCGAGCCGGTGTCCGGCCCCCGGCACCGGGGGCCGGGGGGATCACCACCCCGGCCCGCTCCTCAGCTCTGGCTGGCCGTCAGCACCCTCAGGGAGTGCTCCACGAGCGTCACGAGCACCGTCTTCGCCGAGACGCGGCGTCGCACGTCGCAGAGCAGCACCGGCACGTTCGCGTCGAGGTCCAGGGCGACGCGCACGTCCTCCGCCTCGTGCTGTTCAGCACCGTCGAAGCAGTTGACGGCCACGATGAACGGCGTGCCGCGCTGCTCGAAGTAGTCGATGGAGGGGAAGCAGTCGGTCAGCCGCCGGGTGTCGGCGAGCACCACGGCGCCCAGCGCGCCGTAGGACAGCTCGTCCCACATGAACCAGAAGCGCTCCTGGCCCGGCGTGCCGAACAGGTAGACGACCAGGCCCTCCCTGATCGTGATGCGGCCGAAGTCCATCGCGACCGTGGTGGTGGTCTTGCCCTCGACGCCGTTGACGTCGTCGATGCCGATACCGCGGTCGGAGAGGACCTCCTCGGTGCGGAGCGGCCGGATCTCGCTGATGGCGCCCACAAGCGTGGTCTTGCCCACCCCGAAGCCACCCGCGATGAGAATCTTGAGGGCGACGGGTTCGTCAGAGGGCCCGAAGTCCATTGATCACTTCCTTGAGAATGCGCTCGCTCGCGGAAGCGCGCCCGATCGAGATGAGCTTGTGGTCCTGCAGGTCACCGAGCAGGACCCGCACCACGCCGAGTGGCAGGTTGAGGTCCGAGGCGACGTCGGCGACCGAGGTCGGAGTGGTGACCATGGCGAGGATGCGTTCCTGTTCGGGGCCTGGGAGGAACCCCCCGGACGGAGCGCCGCGAGTCGAGGTGACCATCGCGACCAGGTCCAGCTTGTCACCGGAGGAGCGGGTGCGACCCCCGATGAGCGCGTACGGCCGGACGACCGGTCCGGCCTCCTCGTCCATCCAGTGTGTCATCCGGACCTCCAGCACCGGGCTCGGGGATCCACCGGTCCGTCGACGACGTCGACGACGCGGCCACCCGCTCCCTTCCTCACGAGAGACCTTGACGTGGATTGGTGGAGATGTGCTGGCCGACCCGCTTGACCAGCATCGCCATCTCGTAGGCGATGTGGCCGACGTCGGCGTCGGAGCTGCTCAGCACGGCCAGGCAGGTGCCCTGTCCCGCGGCGGTGACGAACAGGAACGCCGACTCCATCTCCACGATGGTCTGGCGCACCTCGCCGCCGCCGAAGTGGCGTCCCGCTCCGCGCGCCAGGCTCTGGAATCCGGCGGCGACCGCGGACAGATGCTCGGCGTCCTCGCGCAGGAGTCCCTTCGAGAATCCGACGGCCAGCCCGTCGGTGGAGAGGATCACCGCTTGGCGTACCGCGCCCACCCTGGTGGTCAGGTCGTCGAGGAGCCAGTTCAGCTCGCCGGTGTTGGTCAATTTCCCGGTCATTTGTCCCCCTTGTCGCCTGTCGTATGGTGCGCGAAGTCATTGTCCTGCTCCTCGCGCCCGCGTCGAGCCCCCGCCTGGAAGGCGGAGAACAGTGCGCGGACCTCGTCCGGCGAACGCTCCTCGCTCGGTTCCGCCTTCGGCTCGGGCTCGGCCGACTCGGCCTCCTGGCGGAGCTGAGGCGCCAGGTTCGCCTGCCGGACCCGGCGGGGCAGACCGCCCGGCCCCGTGGGGGGCTGTGTGGCCGTCTGACGCGTCGGGCCGCCGTTGCCGCCCTTGTCCCGGGGGCGGGCCTCCCGGGGCGTCTCGTGGGTCTCACGGGGCTCCTGGGGTGATCCCTGGGGCCCGGAGGGCGCTGCCTGGAACGGCGCGTTGGGGGGTGCCTCGCGGGAGGCCGCGTCCCAGCCCGTCTCCCACCCCGCCTCGCCGCCCGTCCTCTGATCCGGGAACGGGGCGCGGGCGGGCAGGTCCGTCACCACGCTGAGGGACGGGGCGGCGGGCTGGGCCGGCTGGTTCGAGGAGGCCTGCCTCGTCCTGCGCGGGAGGTTGTTGCCGTTGGCCGGGGGAGCGAGCGCGCCGGGAGGGGCGGACTCGAACAGCTCTCCCGAACGCCCGGTGACGCGCTCGGCGGTGAAGGACGTCCGCTCCGAGGTGAGGGCGAGCGGCGAGCCCTGCTGGGCGATCACCGAGCGGGGAATGAGGACGATGGCCGTGGTGCCGCCGAACGGCGAGCCGCGCAGGATGACCTGGATGTCGTGCCGGGAGGCGAGCTGGCCCACCACGAACAGGCCGAGCCGGTCGCTGTCCGCCAGGTCGAACTCCGGCGGGCTGGCCAGCCGTTCGTTGATCGCCGCGTACTCCGCGGTGCTCAGGCCCAGGCCGCGGTCCTCGACCTCGACGGCGAACCCGTTGGCCACCACGTCGCCGCGCACGGTCACCGCGGTCTGCGGCGGCGAGAAGATCGTGGCGTTCTCGATCAGTTCGGCCACCAGGTGGGTGATGTCGGCGACCGCGGCCCCGTCGAGCGAGACGTCGGGCACCGGCGCCACGTTGACCCGGGTGTAGTCCTCGACCTCGGCGATCGCGGCCCGCAGGACGTCGATCACCGGTACCGGCTTGCGCCACGACCGGCCGGGCGCCGAGCCGGACAGGATGATCAGGCCCTCCGCGTGCCGCCGCATGCGGGTGGTCAGGTGGTCCAGCCGGAACAGGTCCTCAAGGCTGTCGGGGTCGGTCGCCCGGCGCTGCATGCTGTCGAGCAGGGTGAGCTGGCGGTGCAGCAGGCTCTGCTTGCGCCGCGCCAGGTTCACGAAGACCTGGCTGACACCGCGCCGCAGGTTGGCCTGGCCGACGGCGGCCTCCACGGCGGTGCGCTGCACCGAGCCGAACGCGTGGGCCACGTCGTGCACCTCGGTCGAGCCGCCCGCCTGGATCGGCGGCGCCTCGGCCCGTACGTCGACCTCCTCGCCGCGCCGCAGGCGTTCCACGACGCGGGGGAGCCGCACGTCCGCCAGATCCAGGGCTGCCGAGCGGAGCCCGGCCAGCTCGGCGGCGAGGCGGCGGCCGAAGCGGACCGAGATGATGATCGACGCGACCACCGCGATCAGGCCGACGCCACCCGCGATCACGATCCGGATCAGGACGCCGGTGGCGACCTCCTGGGCCCGGTCCGCCAGGATCTTGGAGGAGCCGAGGTTGACCTTGTCGAGCCAGGTCGAGATCGCGTTCGTGGTCGCCTTCCACTTGCTCGCCTCGGGGGTCAGCCGGCCGCCGGTCGACCCGACGATGGCCTTCTCCAGGTCGGTGAACTTCTCGAAGGCGGAGGAGGCGAAGGTGTCGCGGTACTGCGCGCCCAGCTCGGGATCCAGCGAGGCCGCGCCCCGGGCGTGCAGGAAGCGCCGGGTGGCGACGTACTCGCCGAAGGCCCTGCGCTCCTCCTCGGACAGCCGATAGTCGATCAGCGCCCCGCTGATCAGCGCGTTCTCCCTGGCGATCATGTCGTGGGCGTTGCCCATGCCCTGCATGGCCGTGGCCTGCTGGAAGATCGAGAGGTCGGGCACCGCGGCCATCTGGTCGTACACCAGGAAGACCGCGTCGAGGATCTGGTTGTAGTTCGACAGCACGCCCAGCCGGGTGTGCTGCCCGCTGTCGACGCCCGAGCGGACGCTCGGCAGCTTGTCGAGCTGGCGGAGCAGCTCGTCCAGCGAGTTGCGTAGTTCCGGGCTGCCGGAATCATCGGTTGTGGCGGCCTGCCTGAACCCCTCGACCGCGCGGTCGGTACGGGCGCGCTGGTCGCCCATCCCGCTCGTGAGGACCCGGGAACTGATCGCCACCGACGACTGCGTTCGCTCGGCCTGAAGCTGAAGTCCCAGCTCAGTGGAGGTGACGCCCACCGTCTGGTAGAGGGCGTTCGCCCTCAGCAGCGCGATGCCGTCACCGACGGTCAGGTTGAGTACGAAGCCCCAGAGCGCGCTCAGTGACAGCAGCGGCAGGAGCAACAGCAAGAAAATCTTGAACCGAATCGAGCGGTTTCTAGAGCCCATGTCCACTCGTCCCAACCTCTGAGCGTGTGGAGGCTCGTGCCGGTTTAGGGATGGATACGCCTCCGGAAGATCGCACAGGAGACTAGCACCGAATAAGGTTTTTGCGCAGTGGAGGATCTGATGATTAGTGTGATTACCGGGGCTAGTGCCGGAATTGGCGAAGCTGCGGCGGTAGAGCTCGCGAGACGCGGGCAGACGGTAGTTCTGGTCGGCCGTAATCCCGACAAGACAGCTCGGGTAGCGGAAAGGGTGCGAGAGGTCTCCGGGGTACTTCCGGATACGTTTACGTGCGATTACACCCTTTTGGATGATGTGCGTAGTTTGGGGGCTGAACTCCTGTCCCGCTACGACCGGATCGACGTGCTCGTCAACAACGCGGGCGTCATGACCACCAGGCGCACGCTCACGCGCGACGGTCACGAGACGATGATCCAGGTCAACCACCTGGCTCCCTTCCTGCTGACGAACCTGCTGCTCGAACGGGTCGTGGGGCGGGTGATCACCACGACCTCCAGGGCGGGCAAGACCGGGGGCCTCGACCCGTCCGACCTCGACCGCGAGCGGCGGCGCTGGAGCGGCTGGCTCCAGTACGGGGACTCCAAACAGGCGGGCGCCCTGTTCACGGTGGAGCTGGCCCGCCGCCTTCAGGGCACCGGGGTGACCGCGACCTGCTTCCATCCGGGCGTGATCAAGACCGAGTTCGCCCCGTCGACGTTCATGATGTGGATGGTGAAGAACGTTCCCGGCATGGGCCAGACCGTCGAGGAGGGGGCGAGCACCATGGTCCACCTCGCCACCCATCAGGACGGCGCAGCCCATCCGGGCCGCTACTTCGCCAAGAGCGCCCCCGCGGCCGTTCCCAAAAGGATGACCGACCCCGCGCTGGCCCGCGCCCTCTGGGACGCCAGCGCCGCCGCCGTCGCGTAACCGCCCGCGGGCCGTACG
The DNA here is from genome assembly GCF_036227305.1 of Streptosporangium sp. NBC_01469. Lineage (NCBI taxonomy): Bacteria > Bacillati > Actinomycetota > Actinomycetes > Streptosporangiales > Streptosporangiaceae > Streptosporangium > Streptosporangium sp. NBC_01469. Next base: position 2,025,660 of record NZ_CP109465.1, read on the forward strand.
GCGGCGTTGCCCGCGCGGGTACCCGCGCGGGCAACGTGCCGTGGTCGCGACCGCGACGGGCGGTCGTACGGCGGGTGGGCGGTCGTACGGTTTCGCAGCGGGGATTTCCCCGCGCGTCACCGGGCGTTCGCCGGGCGTTGGGCGGGTCCGGTTACCGTCCGGGGCTGTGAGCGTCGCAACCCCGCTGCGGGCCGTCCTGCCGCCCGCCGCGGCCAGGGACCCGTTCTTCGACAACGCCAAGTTCCTCGCGATCACCCTGGTCGTGTCCGGCCACCTGATCGAGGACCTGCGGGACGTTCCGGCCGCGCACGCCGCCTACTTCTTCGTGTACACGTTCCACATGCCGCTGTTCATCGTGCTCAGCGGCTACCTGTCACGAAATTTCACCTTCTCGTCGGGCAAGGCGCGCAAGCTGATCAGCACCCTCGCCGTCCCGTACGTGATCTTCGAGCTGATCTACTCGCTGCCCCGCCTCTTCCTGTACGGCAAGCTCGACATCAGCCTCCTCGACCCGTACTACCTGACCTGGTTCCTGATGTCGCTGTTCCTGTGGCGGCTGTCCACGCCGGTCTGGCAGCAGCTGCGGTGGCCGCTGGTGGTCGCGGTCGGGCTGTCGCTGCTGTCGGGGATGAGCAACCTCCCCGACGAGCTGTCGATGAACCGCACCCTCGGCCTGCTCCCGTTCTACGTGCTCGGGCTCATGCTGCGGCCCGAGCACTTCGAGTGGCTCAGGAGGCGGTGGGTCCGGGTCGCGGGCGCGGTCATCCTGGTCGCCGGCGCGGTCCTGGCGTTCGCCGTGCACACCTCCGTGAAGACCGAGTGGATCCGCTGGCGGCACGCCAACGACGTGATCGGGGTGGACGACCTCACCGGCAGCCTGATCCGCCTGGGCATGTTGACCGCGGGGGCGCTGCTCGTCGCCGCGTTCCTGGCGATCACCCCGTCCAGGCGCACCTGGTACTCCGGGCTCGGCATGGCGACCATGTACGCCTACCTCCTCCACGGCCTGGTGGTGAAGGTCGCCGAGCGGTTCTACGGCGACTGGTCGCAGACCCTGCCGGGGGTGGCGGCCGTGGCTCTCCTCGGGGTCGGGCTCGCCGCCCTGCTGTGCACGGCGCCGGTGCGGCGCGTCACCCACTGGGCGGTCGAGCCCAGCATGAGCTGGGCCTTCACCAGACTGAGAAAGCCGGGCTGAGCAAACCGGGCTGAGCAAACCGGGCTGAGCAAACCGGGCTGAGAAACCGGGCTGAGAAACCGGGCTGAGAAAACCGGATTGGGCGGCCCGTCCTGTCGCCGGGTCAGGTCAAGAACGGGACCGTCCTGTCGCGGAATCAGGCCAGGAGCGGGGCCGTCCGGTCACGGGAGTCAGGCCAGGAGCGGCCCGCGGGAGGGGCGCGCGGGCCCGCTCCCGAGCTCCTCGACCGCGCGGTAGGCGGCGGTGACCGCCGCGTCGGCGCGGGCGGCGGGAACGGAGTCGGAGTTGGCGATCGCGATCCGGCCGTGCGTTCTGCGGGCGACGGCCGCCGGGGGCTGCCCGTCGGGGTAGAAGTCGAGGTCCCACGGGGTGGCGTACTCCGGCGCGTAGCCGTGTCCCCACCGGTTGACCGTGATCGCCTCGATGTCGCGGGCCGCGTCGAAGCCTCCCGGCCCGAGCAGCCGGGTGAGCTGGTCGCGGATGCTGTACTCCAGGTGCTCGTACGGCGTCTCGATCAGGGCGTACCGCCCGGCGACCGAGCCGTGCGCGGGTGACAGTCCGGGGGTGACGGGGGTGCCGACCAGGTGCGCGGTGATCGGCTCCTCGGGCCTCCTCGGGCACCGGTGGCCGCCGGTGTCGGCCGGGTCGTCGAGCTCGGCCACGCACCAGCGGGCGCCGGTGAACCGGGCGCGCCTGATCCCCATCCTCCGCCAGGCCCGCCAGTCGCGGAGCTGGACGGTCGCGTACAGCAGGGGCACCTTGACCGCCCGTCGCAGGGCCGCCTGTTGCGCGGGCGGTAGGTCGTCGACCAGGTAGGGGATCATCGAGTTCCAGCAGGCCATGATCACGCCGCCCGCCCGTACGGTCCTCACCCGCTCGCCGTCGAAGTAGCCGACGGTGGCGCCGACGGCCGTGTCGGGAAGGCCGTCGTTGGCGGCCGAGACCACCGGGCTGGACAGGCGTACGCGGACCCGGTTGCCCGGCCGGTCGAGCACGCCGTAGTCGAAGCTCGCGGTGGTGACGTCCCGCGCGCCGCAGGCCGTGGCGAAGCCGGGGATCATCCGGGCGGCGATCATCCGGACGATCGCCTGGTTGCCCTCGGGGAAGCGGCAGGCGCGCGGTTCGCCCGCGTCCCACTCCTTGATCACGGTCGGGGAGTTGTACCTGGACGGCTTGGACCTGTCGAGCCCGAGCCCCTGGAACCCCGCGTACCGGTGCTCGTCGGCGCTTCCCCAGGCGTCGATCGCGCCGAAGGCGTCGGAGCCGTAGCCCCACTCCTCGCTCGGCATGGTCCTGACGAACGCCGGCACGTCCGGGTGGACCCCGCAGACGTCCCTGAGGAAACCCGAGTAGGTCAGCCGGGCCAGCCGCGCCTGTTTCTCCTCGGCGGACAGGCCGGGGAACCAGTCGGGCGGGTCGCCGTACAGCATGAGCAGGTCCCTCCTGGCCCGCTCCGCGACGGGCAGCTCGGCGATCCACCGGGGGGCGCTCTTGCCGGGCGTGAGCACGACCAACCTCTCCTTGGAGAAGGTCTCCCGGTCGCAGAAGACGCTGTCGTGCATCCCCAGGCTCGCGTACAGCCCCCGGCCGGAGGACTCCGCGAGCCTCTCGGGGCGGATGCCCAGCTTGGCGAGCAGGTCCTTGCCCTCCGGGGTCCACGCCGACGGGCGCTCCATCGACCGCGAGCCGCCGTACGCGACCAGCGGCCCCTTCCCGGCCGCCGGGCGGAACTCGTTGCGTAAGGCGTGCCCGCCGATGTCGTCGTGGTTGTCGAGGATCAGGATCCGCGCGCCGGGGTCGCGCTCCAGCCACCGGTGGGCCGCGCTGAGACCGCTGATCCCCGCGCCCACCACGACCAGGTCGTAGTGCTCGCCGGTGGGCTCCGGGGCGCCCGCGTACGGCCAGAACCGTTGGTCGCGGAGGGCGTGGGGCACGCTCAGCGCCTCCGCGGTGTCGCCGCGCAGCCCCGTGCGGGACGGCGGATAGGACATGTCCGGCGAAAGCTCCAGATCCTCCGGGCGTGCGGGACGGGCGTCTCCCCCGTCGGCCCCGGGCAGCGAGCATGCCGCCGCGATCCCGGTGGCCGTGATCACCCCATCGAAGAAGTCCCGGCGGGAGATGGGCCGGTCCATGCCGAGTTCCAGGGCCTTACGTGGATTGATCTCGTGAGGATCTGTCATGGGGCGATCATCACGATGTGAATGGATCGGCGGGGCTGCCTCGCTGCGTTTTCGGGAAGTTTTTACCCACGCCATTAACGCACTGTCATGATATTTCCCATATAGGGGTTATCTCATGGTCATGAGGAATCAAAGGGAGTGAGGGGGTGATATGGCATTGGCGGTACGCTGACCCGTCCGGTCCGGGGGAAGGGGCCCTCGCCGCGAGCGCCCGGATGCGCACCACTCCGCGGCCAACCGTCCTTACCTGCTGCTCCATCCCTTTCCGCCCGTCCGGCCCCGGAAGTCGCCGAGCGAAGGCGTGCCGTGACGATTGTCGCGACAATGCCCGTCCGCGTGAAGGGAACCGGGAGGATCGGCGCCGGAAGTCCGGCCTCCCCGTGCCGCCGGACGGCGTGTGGTTAAGCGGGGCATGCCGGGTCTGGACCCTTATTCGGCCCCCCTTTTCGCGGCCGGTAAGGAAAGTGTCGCGCGGAAGGTAACCGGGGCCGCGACACCGGAAAGAGGCGCGCGGAACGAGATCCGGGGAAAGCGACGAGCGAAGTGGTGGCACCGGGAAAAGGGGCCGGGTAAAGCGGTTCCCAAGGGGGCGAGGAGCTGCTCGCCGGAGCCCTCATCCCCGGCGGTACCGGGTCTGTGCTCCTGCGATCCCTCCCGGACGGCGTCGCTCCCCGCGTCGGGAACACCGGGACGGCCCCCGATTCCCCGCCACCGGCACCGGTGCGCCCGGCCTTCGAACCCCGGTCGGAACCGATTCGCGGCCCCCTTGCGACGTGTCCCGTACGAGCTCAGGACGTGTCCGTACGAGCGGCCACCAATTTCGGGTCACCCCGTTATGTGTTGTTCCTCTTTCCCAGGGCATACGCCTGGCAGCTGAGCAGACAGGGAGCGTGGAACATGACAGTCACCGGCATCATTACCGCCATCGTCATCGGCGCCATCATCGGTGCCCTGGGTCGGCTCGTCGTGCCCGGCAAGCAGGGCATCCCGATCTGGCTGACCATCGTGATCGGTATCGTCGCCGCACTCATCGGCACCGCGATCGCCGGAGCCCTGGGGGTCTCCGCCACGTCCGGTATCGACTGGATCGAGCTGATCATCCAGATCGCCCTGGCCGCAGTCGGCGTCATCCTGGCGGTGAGCCTGTACGGCAGGCGAGGCGTCCGCTAGCCCGTGACCCGAGGTGGCCGGGTTCCGCGAGGAGATCCCGAGGAACCCGGAGACCACCGCCCCGGGCACCCATGACGGCCCCGCCCCGGATCTTTCCGGGGCGGGGCCGTCGTCGTGCGCGTCACCGTCATCCCGAGAACCGAGAACCGAGAACCCCATCCCGAAAACCGAGAAGACCGCCTCGCCCCCCTGTACCGAACCGGCCCCGAACGCGGCCCCACCGGAGGGGTGACGCTCACCCGGACACGCGGTCTTGCCCGGACGGCCGACGGTCAGTCCTGACCGTTCCCCGCCGGGGAGGCCGAGGGGAAGGCGCGCCGGTAGTCGGTGGGCGACACCCCCATGTGGAGTGCGAAGTGGTGGCGGAGGTTGTTCGCGGTGCCGAGCCCGCTGTGCTCGCTGACCTTGTCGATCGGCAGATCCGTCGACTCCAGCAGGCTCTGCGCGCGGGAGAGTCGCTGGTTGAGCAGCCATCTCATCGGGGTGGTCCCGGTGGCGGCACGCAGATGCCGGTGGAAGGTGCGCTGGCTCATCCCGGCACGTTCGGCCAGCGCGTCGACCGTGAGCGGGCGGTCGAGGTTCTCCACGGCCCAGTGCAGCACGGGAGCGATGCCGTCGTCGTCGGTCACGGGCACGACCTGCTCCACGAACTGGGCCTGGCCGCCGGGCCGGTGCGCGGGGACCACCATGAGACGGGCCAGCTGGTTGGCCACCCGCGCGCCGAGATCGCGCCGGACCAGGTGCAGGCACAGGTCGAGCCCACCGCTGAGACCGGCGCTGGTGAGCACGTCGCCGTCGTCGACGTACAGCACCGACTCGTCGACCCGCACCTTCGGATAGCGCCTGGCCAGGGTGGGGATGTGCGACCAGTGGGCGGTGGCGCGACGGCCGTCCAGGAGCCCGGCGGCGGCGAGCGCGAAGGCGCCGTTGCACAGGGAGACCATGCGCGCGCCGGCGGCGGCGGCCCGGCGGAGCGCCCGGAGCAGCTCTTCCGGGAGTTCCAGGTCACCGTCGATGCAGGCCTCGGGCACCGCGGGAACGATCACGGTGTCGGCGTCGGCCAGGCGGTCCATCCCGTGGGGGGTGTTCAGGACGAAGCCGGGTCCGCTGAGCGCGGTGCCCGCCTGCATGCCGCACAGCCACAGGTCGTACCACGGGTCCGCCAGGTCGGTGTGGGGCACGCCGAAGACCGTGCAGGCGATGCCCAACTCGTACATGTCCCACATCGGGATGGATTCGTCGTTGATCACGGCCAGGGCGACGGAACCGGCTCTCATGTTCGTCATCCTATGGCGGGAATTTGGTGTATGTCGTCAGTCCTGCCACTTTCGGGCCATGGCGGGCACTGCGAGGCTGATCGCGGTCCGGAGCCACCGGTGCCATGTCAGCGAACGGGGAACGAGCGGATGACTCGCACGACGAGCAATGACAGAACCGACGGCCGTCCTGCGGTGACGGTGATCGGACTGGGCCTGATGGGCCGGGCCCTGGCCGGCGCCCTCCTGGCCGGGGGCCACCCGACGACGGTGTGGAACCGTACCCGCGACAAGGCCGGCGAACTGGTCGCCGCCGGAGCGGTCGAGGCGGCCACGGTAAAGGAGGCGGTCGCGGCGAGCCCGTTGGTGATCGTCTGCGTACGGGACTACGACGCCGTGCGCGAGATCCTCGACCCGGCGGGCGACGCCCTGTCCGGCCGCGTCCTGGTGAACCTCACGTCCGGTTCCTCGGACGAGGCCCGCGAGATGGCCGGGTGGGCGGACGACCGCGACGCCGGGTATCTGGACGGGGCGATCATGATGACGCCGCCGGGCATCGGCACCCCCGAGGCCGTCATCCTGTACGGCGGGCCCCACGAGATCTTCACGGCGCACCGGCCCACGCTGGAGCTGCTCGGGGGCGGGACCACCCACCTGAGCGCCGACACGGGCATCCCGTCGCTGTACGACGTGGCCCTGCTCGGCATCATGTGGGGGACCTTCAACAGCTTCATGCACGCCGTGGCGCTGGTCGGCACCGAGAAGATCACGGCGACGACGTTCCTGCCGTACGCGACCGGCTGGCTCACCGGCGTGGCCTCGTTCATGACGGAGTACGCCCATCAGATCGACGCGGGCGAGTATCTGGCCACCGACGCCACGCTCGAAACCCAGCTGCCCCCGGTCGAACACCTCGTCCACGAGAGCCGGGCCCGGGGCGTCGACGCCGCGATGCCCGAGTACACCAGGACCCTCATCAAGGAGGCGATCGCCGGGGGCCACGCGCTCGACAGCTACGCGCGCATCGTCGAGCACTTCAGGGGCGCCCCTTCCCCGAGCGTCGCCGCCGCGCCCCTCGTCATGAGCGAGGATCGCCGCTCGTGACGAACCCCTGGCCACGCCTTGTCGGCGAGGCCACCGCCGAATGCGTGTCCGTGCTGGGCAAGGGGGTCGGGCACGACTGGTCCCGTGGCGCAGGGGACCTGGAGTGGGACTGCCGGAAGACTCTGGACCACATCGCCCTCGGCGTGGTCGGGTACGCCGGACTGCTCATCGCCCAGCCGACCGACCGCTACATCACCCTGTTCGCCTCGCTCGACGAACGGGCGCCCATCCCCGCGTGTCTGGAAGGCATCCGGATCGCGGGGACCATCCTCGCCTCCGCCGTCCGCGAATCCGGGCCCGAAGTACGCGCCTGGCATCCGTGGGGACACTCGGACGGCCCGGGATTCGCCGCCATGGGCGTCGTCGAACTGGTCGTCCACAGCCACGACATCGCGCGTGCCTTCGACCTCGCCTGGACCCCGCCGGACGACCTGTGCGCCCCCGCGGTCGAGCGGCTCTTTCCCGGTGCTCCGGACGGTCACGGCGCCTCCGACACGCTGCTGTGGTGCACGGGCCGCATCCCTCTTCCCGGTCTCGGCCGCAGAACGCGGTGGCAGTGGGACGGAACCGTCCGCTGACGCCCTGACCGGCGCGCGGGAGACGCCCGTGAAACCGGGACGTGCCAGGACCGGCCCGCTCGGTTCCTCTCCGGGTCCACCGGTGGAAACCGGGGCCGGACTTTCGTCTCCGAGGAAGGCGTGGCGGTGCTCCGGGTCCGTGTCGTACCCGCTGCCCCACAGCCTCGAACGACCCGGATGGCCGACCTCCGCCAGGGCCTCCAGAGGTGCGGCGGGAGCCCCGTGGGGATGGCCCGGCTCCGCCGCACCTGTGGAGGGGGTGGTCAGTCCCCCTTGGGCGGGCCGAGCGGGGCCTCGGTGCTGTCGACCAGCACGCAGTCGGCCACGGGGCCGTTGGAAACGCGCGCCCAGATGCCGGCGACCGCCATCCGCGGCTGCTCGGAGACGCTGAACTCCAGCACCGCGACCTGGCCGTCCCCGACGGCCCTGGGGTCGATCGTGAAGCCGGACTCCTGGGTCTCCGGTCCCGGCCAGACGGTGAGGGAAGGCTCCTCCTTGGGCAGGAAGCTCTGGCTGCGGGGCTGCGGGCTGCACTTCTTGCCCCTGGGGATGTAGTCGACGACCGCGTTGAGACCCATGTCCCGCAGGTCCGCCTGCAGGCTCTTGGGGTCCCTGGCCTCGTTGATGGTGATGAAGATGGTGCCGTCGTCGTTCTTGGAGACGGCGTGGGCCGCACCGCCGCCGAGGGCCGGCGGGGCGGCGACCGCCACGGCGGCGGCGACGGCGAGCAGGGGGACCAGGAGGGCAGGGCGCGGCAGCCGCCACTTCGGCCCGGCGGGCTGGGCGTCCTGGTGGATCTCGGTCATCAAGAACTCCTTGAGCGGTCGGCGACGGCCCGCCGGAAGATCCCGCTCCACCGGGACCGGCAGCAGCCGGGCCAGCTCCTCGATCTGATCGTGATCGGCCTGGGGCTTGGGGACATTCACAGGTGCTTCTCCCGAACGAGCCGGACCGCGTTGTCGCGGTCACCGTTTACCTGTCTGGACCGCGCCCGCGGTTCCCGACTCTCTCCCGTCGCCGTCGCCGTCGCCGTCGCCGTGTTCGTGTTCGTGTTCGTGGCGAGCCTCCGCAATCTCCTCCGCGCCCGCGAGAGCCGGGAGCGGATCGTGCCCACCGGTACGCCGAGGGCCTCAGCCGCCTCGGCGTACCCGAGCCCGGCCCACACGCACAGCGCGAGCACCTCCCGCTCCGGCCTGCGCAGCGCGTCCAGGGCCGCCCGCACGGAGGCCAGCAGCTCGTCGTCGTCGACTCGGCCCGCCACCTCCTCGGCGATGTCGGGCACCGCCTCGCCCGGAGGCAGCCTGGCCAGCGCGTCCGCGTGCCGCCGGGAGGCGCGGTTGACGTTGCGGGCCACGTTGGTCGCGACACCCAGCAGCCAGGGCCGCAGCGAGCCGCCGTCCGCGTCGACCCTGCCCCGCAGCCGCCACGCCTCAAGGAAGGTGAGGGACACCACGTCCTCGGCGGCCGACCAGTCGCCGGTCAGCCGGAAAGCGTGGTTGTAGACCGAACGCGCGTGGTCGTCGAACAGCCGGCTGAAGGCATCCGGATCCCCGGCGCGTACCCGGGCACGCATAGTCGTTTCCACACACATGTACTGTCCGCCCGAACCCGCCGGTTCCTGGATTCAGGACATCATGCCCATATGCCGTGCGGCCCCGGCCGACGGTCAACGCGACCCGCGGTTCCGGAAAATAAGACTTTCTTGACAATATAATTTGTCGGAAGTAGTCTGCGGACATGCAGGACATCGCCGTGATCGAGGACCCGGCCGCAGCCGAGGCCTCGCTGGACCCCATCCGGGCCCGGCTGCTGGCCGAGCTGAGCGAGCCCGGATCCGCGACCATGCTGGCCGCCAAGGTCGGCCTGCCCCGGCAGAAGGTCAACTACCACCTGAAGACGCTTGAGGCGCACGGGCTCGTCGAGATGATCGAGGAGCGGCGCAAGGGCAACGTCAACGAGCGCATCATGCGCGCGACCGCGGCCTCCTACGTGATCTCCCCGACCGCGCTGGCGTCCGTCGAGCCCGACCCGGCCCGTTCCCCCGACCAGCTGTCGGCGAGCTGGCTGCTGGCGGTCGCGGCCCGGCTGGTCCGCGACGTCGGGGCGCTCCTCACCGGCGCCGCCAAGGCGCGCAAGCGCGTCGCGACCTTCGCGATCGACGGCGAGGTGCGCTTCGCCTCGGCCGCCGACCGGGCCGCGTTCGCCGGGGAGCTCGCCGGTGCCGTCACGGCCCTGGTGTCCAAGTACCACGACGAGTCCGCCGAGAACGGCCGCGACCACCGGATCGTCGTCGCCCTGCATCCGAGCGTGAAAGAAGCGGGCTGACGCATCAGGCCGGCCGCGCGGGACGCCCGGCGGCCTGACCGGTTCGTGGTGGTCCGGACGCGCACGTGCTCGTCCGGACCGGTGACGCCACCCCTCAGAACACACCCCCCAGAGGAGCGGATTCCATGCGCATCATGATCATCGAGTTCATCAGCCTGGACGGCGTCGTGCAGGCGCCGGGCGGAGCCGAGGAGGACACCGACGGCGGCTTCGCCCACGGCGGCTGGTCCCACCCGTTCTTCGACCCCGACGTGGTCGGCGGCGCCTTCGACGGCGCGCTGATCGGGACCGAGGCACTGCTGTTCGGGCGCCGCACGTGGCAGAACATGGCCGCGGCGTGGCCCGAGCGGGCCGGTGACCCGTTCGCCGACCAGATGAACGCCCTCCCGAAGTACGTCGTGTCCCGGACGCTGGGCGACGACGAGCTGACGTGGAACAACACCACGCGCATCCCTGGCGGCGAGGCCGTCGCCCACATCCGGAAACTGCGCGAGACCGACGGCGGCAACCTGCTGGTCATGGGGAGCCCCATGCTCGCGCGCACCCTCCTGGGCGAGGGCCTGGTCGACGAGCTCCGGCTCGTGGTCATGCCGGTGATCCTCGGCGGCGGGAAGAGCATCTTCCCCGCCGACGGCGCCCTGCGTGCGTTCGAGCTGGTCTCCACGACCACCAGCGACGCGGGCGCGTACCTGTGCACCTACCGGGCGGCCGGCGAGTCGTGATCACCTGACGTCCCGGTGGTCAGAAGGTGACCGGGGTCTCCCTTTCGAGGCGGGCGAGCTCGTCGTCCGAGAGCCGCAGCGCTCCGGCGGCCACGTTGGCGACCAGGTGGTCCGGATTTCCGGTGCCCGGGATGGCCAGCACATGCGGCCCGTGCCGCAGCGTCCACGCCAGCCGGACCTGCGCGGCCGTCGCCCCATGGGCGCGCGCGACGGCGAGGACCGCCTCGTCGTCGGCGCCGCTCGCGCCCGCCTCGCGCCCCTCCCCGGCGATCGCGAAGAACGGCACGAACGCGATGCCCTGCTCGCCGCAGGCGCGCAGGAACCCGCGACGCTCGGGGCTCGCACCGAGGCCGTACCTGTTCTGCACGCAGACCACCGGGGCGATGGCGAGGGCCTCGGCGAGGTGCTTGGGCCTGACGTTGGAGATGCCCAGGTGGCGGATGAGCCCGGCGTCGCGCAGCTCGGCCAGCGCGCCGAAGCGCTCGGCGATCGAGTCGGGCCCGTGGACGCGCAGGTTCACCACGTCGAGGTGGTCGCGGCCGAGCTGGCGGAGGTTCTCCTCGACCTGGCCGCGCAGTTGCCCCGGCCCGGCCGGCGGCAGCCACGCGCCCGAGGGGTCCTTGCCCGGCCCGACCTTCGTGGTGATGACCAGGTCGTCGGGGTACGGGGCCAGCGCCCGGTTGATCAGCTCGTTGGCGGAACGCAGCGGCGAGAAGTAGAACGCGGCGGTGTCGATGTGGTTCACCCCGAGCTCGACCGCGCGGCGCAGCACGGCGATCGCCCGGTCACGATCGCTCGGCGTGCCGTCGGCGTTCGCCGTCAGCCGCATCGCGCCGAACCCGATCCGGTTGACCGTCAGGTCACCGAGCTCCCAGGTGCCCGCCACCGCCGCCGTGATGCTCTCCGAGTCCATGAGCGAAGTCTGTCACCACCCTCAGGACACCCGGAGACGGCGACCCGCGGGCGCGGATCTCCGCCAGACCGAAGCCCTTCGAACGGCTCGCCGGCGGGTCCGGTCCGCACTCTCGCCCGGAGCGGGTGGCCTCCGGCCAGGTAGGACGCGGCGATGTCCCGAATCCTATGAATCCTGTCGGTGGATACGTTTACCGTCCTCGGTGAGTGCAGATGATTCGATCATCCTGAAGCGCTTCAGTCGGCGACGGCAAAAGTCGGCTGACGGCTGCGGGAACCCGCCGGACACTGTCGGGAAGGGCATACATGTGCGCAGCACCATCGCATACAGGACTGGTCGGGCGAGACGCGGAGATCGCGCGCATCGAGGACGCGCTGAAGGCTCTCGCCGAGGGCCGGAGCACGGTGCTGGAGATCACCGGTAATCCGGGGATCGGCAAGACGAGGCTGCTGGGCGTCCTGAGGACGCGAGCGGCCGACAGCGGGATCCAGGTGCTGCACGCTCATGCCGTACGGGGCACGAAGATGGCCCTGCAGGTGTTCATGGACGCCTGGGGCGACCAGCCCGGCATCGAGATCCCCCGGATCCCGAAGCGGGACCGGGAACCGGTTCCGTGGCACACGCTGGGCTTCACCCCCACGCGCATCTTCCGGCTGGGCGTTCTCGTCCGCGAGCTGCTCGCGAACTGGGTGTCCGGCTCCGGCGGCGTGCTGATACTGGACGACCTGCACCTGTGCGACGAGGAGTCCGCGCGGCTCGCGGCCCACCTTGTTCGTACTCCCGTGCAGGGCCCCTTCCTGCTCGCCGTGGCCCACTGCCCCCGGCGGACCCCGTCCATGCTGCTGCAGGCGCTGGACCACGGCGCGCAGGCCGGGACCGTGATCCGCGTCGAACCGGGTCCGCTGGACACCGGAGCGGTGGCCGCCCTCGTCGAGGGCCGCCGACCGGTCGGCGGCCTACCGGCAGTCTTCCCGGTGGCCGGCGGCGGTGCGAGGCCCGCCGGATTCCAGTGGCGCGACGATCCCCGCGAGTACGCCGATCCCCGCGAGTACGTCGACCCTCGCGAATACGTCGACCCTCGCGAGTACGCCGACCGGCTGCGGGTCGCCGCCTGTGGCAATCCCCGCAACGTGCGCATCCTTCTCGCGGCGGGCTGGGATCCCGACCTCTGGCCGGACCAGCCGGGGACCGACAGGAACGGCCTGCTCCGCGAGTCGGTGGAGCTGGTCGTGGAGGTCGACGCGCTCACACCCGACGCCGGTCTGGTCGTCGAGGCGGCCGCCGTGCTGGCCACCCCGTTCAGCCTGGAGGACGTCGCCGAGGTCTCCGGTCTCGGCCTGGAACGGACCCTGCCGGCGCTCACCGAGCTCACCCGGGGCGACATCGTGCGGCCGTTCGCGTCGGGCCAGCGCTTCGCCGTACGCCACCCCCTGCTGGGACACGTCATCTACGAGCGCGCCGATCTCTCGTTCAGGTTGTCGGCCCACCGCCGGGCGCTGGACCTGCTCACCGCGCGGGGGGCCTCCGCCGTGGCGCGGGCGAGGCACGCCGAGCACGTCCTGGGCGCGGGCGAGCCCCTGGCGCTGCGGACGCTGGTCGAGGGGGCGGAGGAGGCCGTCGCCGAGGCGCCGTTCACCGCGGCGCGCTGGTTGCGCCTGGCTTCCGAAGCCCTGCCGGGCACGGAGCGGCCGAACACGTTCCGCGTCATCCTGACGCTCGCCCGTTGCCGCGCCCTGATCGCCGCCGGGCAGTTCAGGGATGCCCGGGACCTGGTTCACGAGGTGCTGCGCGACGACCGCGAGCTCCCCGTGGACCTCCGCCTGAAGGCTCACGCCGTCTGTTCCGACGTGGAGCGGCTGCTGGGCCGGTACGACGAGGCGGAGGCGGTGGCGCACACCGCGCTTGAGGCGCTGCCGCGCCCGCTGCCCGACCCGCTTCCCGCCGGGACCGCCGACCTGACGTTCAAGTACGGGCTGGTGCACATGGTGCGCGGGACCTTCCGGCAGGCGCGCCCGCTGGTCCGCGAGGTCGCGTGGTCTGCGGGGTCCGCGGGGTCCGCAGCGGGAGAAACGTGGGGAGGAACGGATGGAGAAGCGGACGGAAAGGCGGAGGGGAAGAGCGACGCCGCGATGTTCGGCCTGCGGATTCTCTCCGCGTTCGGCGACACCTGCATCGGCGAGGTCGACACCGCGGTGCCCGAACTGGCTCGGTGCGTCCGGCTGGTCGACGGGCTGCCCGACGCCGCGGTGGCGCGCGTTCCCGAGGCACTCGCCATGGTCGGCTGCTCGGAGATCTATCTGGAGCGATTCGCGGACGCCTTCAGGCACCTGCACCGGGGACTGAGAGGTCCGAGCGGTGGCGCGCAGCAGCACGTCGTGGTGCACTGCCTGCTCGCGCTCTCCATCCTTCACCAGTGGACCGGCCAGCTGGAGCAGGCCCGGCAGCGGGCGCTGGAGGTGGAACGGCTCGCCCACGGCATCGGGGCGGACAACGCGGTGGGACTGGCCATGGCGATGCGGGCCGGGGCCCTGATGTGGGCACGGGGGCGGCGGGACACCGCCGAGATCGTCGCGCTCGCCGAGGAGGGGGTGCGCAGGACCCTGCCCGTCCGGGGCTGGTGGGCGGGCACCGCGGTCGGGTTGCTGGCCCAGATACGCCTGATGGACGGAGACGCCTCCGGGTGCGTGCGGGTTCTGCTGGAGGAGGGCGGCGGCGAGGGACTGCCGCTGCTCCAGCCGATCTTCCGTCCTTCGATGCTGGCGCTGCTGTCGACGGCCGCGTCCCGGTGCGGGGAGCGTGACCTGGCCCGGCGCTCGGCCGACGGCGCGGACGCCGACGCCGAGCGGTTCGGGCTGCCCGCCCAGCGGGCGTACGCTCGCCGGGCTCAGGCCCTGGTCCATCTGACGGACGGCGGGCACGACGCGGCGGCCACGCTGTTCGAGCAGGCGGCCGAGGGCTTCCGCCGCGCGGGGCTGCCGGTGCAGCACGCGTGGACGCTGGTGGCCGGAGCCCGCTCGGCCGGGGCGGCCCGCGGGCCGGAGGTGGCGGCGGGCTGGCTGGAGGTGGCCGTGGCCGTCGCCGAGGGCTGCGGGGCGGTGCGTGTGTGCGAGGAGGCGTCGCGCGTACGCGAGGAGGAGCCGCGGGTGCGGAGCGCGTCGGAGGTCCGTGAGGAGAGCGCGCCGCCCACCGGCGCGCCCGGCGCCCTTGGGCTGCTCACCGGCCGGGAGTGGGAGATCGCCCGTCTCGCGGCGATGGGCAAGCGTTCGCGGGAGATCGCTGAGGAGCTCTTCCTCAGCCCCAGGACGGTGGAGACCCATCTCGCCCGGATCTACCGGAAGCTACAGGTCTCCTCCCGCGTCGCCCTGGCGAGTGCCATCGGCCAGGGCGAGATCCCCGGCACGACGGACCGCTGACCACTAACCGCTGACCACTGGCTGCCGGCCATTGACCGATGCCTGTCGGCCACTGACCGGCTGACCGCTCCATGAGGCGTCCGCCCGGCTGCGTCTCCACAGACCCCACGTGGCTATTTTCAGCACCAATGCACGTAATGCTCTGTGAGATTGAGTTATCGACACCGAATGCGTGGCCAAAAAGAGGTTACGTACACCGAATACGTAGTTCAACGGACGACGTGGATTCGCGTCTCTGTGAAGGTCAACTCCTGCCGGCTCGTTCGGAGTTCGCTCCGGGACGGCCCGCTGCGCCGCCACGTCGTGGCGGAACCGCGAGGCGATATCGACGGGAGTTGCCATGCCGATCGGCGAGAAGGGGATCCTCCCCGCCGCTGACTTCCCCCTCCAGGGACTCGTGCGATTGGTTCTTTCCGACCAGGGCGCGGACGACTGGGAGATGGTCGAGGACGACTTCTGGTGCCGCGTCACCCCGCCGGAGGTCCCCTCCCGCGTTCAGGGCTGGAAGCTGCACGTCTCCGCCACCCCGCTGTCCGCCCCCGAGGTGCTCCACCGGGCGGCGCGCGTGCTCGTCCATCACGGATGCTCGTTCAAGTTCGCGGCCCGCGCGGAATACGTCGAGGATCTGACCTCCGCCCGGTACGACCGGGCGCAGTGCGGCAAGTTCATCACCGCCTACCCCCGCGACGACGATCACTTCCGCGTGCTGGCGGAGGCGCTCGACCTGGCGACGGCCGGGCTGCCCGGTCCCGCGATCCTCTCCGACCGGCCGTACCGCAAGGGGAGCGTCGTCCACTACCGCTACGGCGCGTTCAGGGGCGTGCCGCACGTGAGCCACGAGGGTGTGCGGGAGGCGCGGCTGCGCGCGCCGGACGGCACCACGGTCGAGGACGCGCGCAAGCCGTGGTTCTGCCCGCCCCCGTGGGCCACGCTGCCGATTCCCGGGCCCGAGGGCAGGGCGGACGCGGCGTCCGCCAAGCCGAAGCAGGTCCTCCTGCGCGACAGGTACGTGGTCAGCGAGGCGATCCGGCACTCCGCGCGCGGCGGCGTCTACCGCGCCCTCGACCGTGAGACGGACCAGGACGTCGTGATCAAGCAGGCTCGCGCGCACGTCGGCGGCGGGCTCACCGGGCGCGACGCCCGCGACGGGCTGCGCGACGAGGCGGCGGCGCTGACCGCGCTCTCCGGCCTGGGCCCCGAACTGGTCGAGGTGTTCGAGCAGGACGACCACGTCTTCCTCGTCGAGACCGTGGTCCCGGGTCTCACGCTGACGCACTGGGTGCAGCGGTGCTTCGGCGAGCTGGAGGACCGTGACCTCGGCCTGCCCGCCGAGGACGTCCTCGCCATGGCGGCGAGCCTGGCCGGCCTGGTCGCCGAAGTCCACGACCGGGGACTGGTGTACCGGGATTTCAGCCCCAACAACGTGATGGTCACCCCCGAGGGCGAGCTGCGGCTGATCGACCCGGAGTTCGTCACCACGGCCGGGCGGTGGGGGCGACGTGCCTACACCCCGGGCTACGGGGCGCCGGAGTACGCGGCCGCCGAGCTCTACGGGCCCGCCCCCGGCCAGTCCGCCGATCTCTTCTCCCTCGGGGCGATGCTGTTCTACCTGGTGACCGGCCTCAACGCCGCCTTCGCCGCCGACCGGCCGGAGCCCCGGCCGGCCGTCGAACGGTTGGACGCCCTGCTGTCCCCGATCGGCGGGAACAACCACTCCGCGCGGCTGCTGGCCCCGGCGATCCGCGGCCTGTGCGCGCAGGATCCGCTGCGGCGCTGGTCGCTGGAGCGGTTGGCGGCGTTCCTCGCCGATCCGGAGTCCCCGTCCCCGGAGTCCCCGGAGCCCTCGCTCACCGGCGCCTCGTCAACCGGGCCGTCCACACCGGCCCCGCCGTCCCCGTCCACCGGCACTCCGCTCGCCGTCGCGGAGCCGTCGCCGCTCCCGGCCGGTGACCCCTCGTTCGTCCGGCTCGGCCGGGCACTCCAGGAACGGATGATCGACGACGGCCTGGGGCACGTCCTCGCCACGATGGCAGGGAAGGGCGCCGGCCGGTTGTGGCCGAGCACGCCGTTCGGCACGGGCACCGACGCGTGCGCCGTGCAGCACGGCGCGGCCGGGGTCCTCGGCGTTCTCACCCGGGCGGCCGGGGTTCTCGGCCGAGACGACCTGCGCGCGGCGACCGCCCGCGTGGCGGCCTGGATCGACGCGAGCCACACCGCCGCGCCGAGCGTGCTGCCCGGCCTGTACTTCGGCCGGGCGGGAACCACGTGGACCCTGTACGACGCGGCCGGGTACCTGGGGGACGACGACCTCGCGGAGAAGGCCGTACGGCTCGCGCTGGAGCTGCCGGTGCGCTGGCCCAACCCGGATCTCTTCCACGGCGCCGCGGGGGCGGGCCTGACCCAGCTCCACTTCTGGCGGGAGACCGGGCGGCAGGAGTTCCTCGACCGGGTCGCCGACTGCGCGGACGGCCTGCTGGCCGCGGCCGGGCACGCCGACGACGGCGTGTTCTGGCAGGTCCCCCCGGACTTCGACTCCATGCTGGCGGGCATCACCCACCTCGGGTTCGCCCACGGAGTCGCCGGGGTGGGCACGTTCCTGCTGGGCGCCGCCGAGGCGACCGGCCGGGAGGATTATCTCGACACGGCCCGTGCCGCCGGCCGGACCCTCGCGGACGCGGCCGAGCACGGTCCCTGGGGCGCGCGCTGGCGCACCGACCGAGGGGGCGGTCAGGGCGAGGGCATGCTCTACAACCTGTGCAACGGGGCCTCGGGCGTCGGCACGTTCCTGCTCAGGCTCTGGCGCGCCACCGGCGACCCCGTCGCCCTCGAGCTGGCCGAGGGGGCGGCGAGCGCGGTCTACCGGATCCGCTGGAGCAGCGGTTCCGCCATGTGCCACGGGCTGGCCGGCAATGGCGAGTTCCTGCTCGACATGGCGGACGCGGTCGGCGGGCCCTACCATGGCTGGGCCGAGGAGCTGGCGGCGTGCCTGCACGCCAGGCACGCTCTGCGCGACGGGCGGATGGTCGTGCCGGACGAGTCGGGCACGCAGGTCACCGTGGACTACGGCGTCGGCCTGACCGGCGTCGTCGGGTTCCTGCTGCGCCTGCGGCACGGCGGGCCGCGCATGCTGACGGCCGACGCCGGGTGGCCGGGATCCCTGGCGGGCGCGCACTCGGCCGCCGACCTCGTGGGCGGGCTGCGATGACCGGCCCGCCGATCATGTCGCGCGGCGGCGCGAGGTTCTCCACGGGAGGGACGCGCGCGGCCTGCCTGGCGTCCGACGACCGGGAGACCCCGTACGTCGAGGGCTGGGAACTGACCGGCGGCGGACCACGGGTGACGCTGCGCGCCGAACTCACCGGCGAGTCCGCGATGGCCCAGATCGTCGTCCTAGAGGACGGCGGGCTGGTGCTCGCCTGGCACGAGCCGGGGCGCCAGGTGGTCCGGCTGTTCGGCCCGGACGGGCGGGGGCGCACGATCGGCACCGTCGAGGGGTCGCTGCGGCTGCTGCCCGGTCCCGGCCGTCCGGGATGGCTCGCGACCGCGGTCGGCGTCGAGGCGGACGGATCCTCGGTCGTCCATCGGCTGACCGGGGAGGACCCCTGGCTGGAGCCGGTGGCGCGCGTCCCCGGCCGCCTGGGCGGCGCGGTGTTCCACGACGGGCGGATCGTCGCCACCGCGATCCTCGACGGCACGCCCACGCCGGTCACCGTCGACCCCGGCACCGGGACGACCGGCCCGTTCCTCGATCCGCCGGTGGACGGGGCCTGCCATGTCCTGCTGGCCGGTGCCGGCCGGGTCCTGCTCGCGGTCGAGACCGGAGCCGGGCCGCGGCTGGGCCTGGT
Source organism: Streptosporangium sp. NBC_01469 (assembly GCF_036227305.1). Lineage (NCBI taxonomy): Bacteria > Bacillati > Actinomycetota > Actinomycetes > Streptosporangiales > Streptosporangiaceae > Streptosporangium > Streptosporangium sp. NBC_01469. Next base: position 2,044,361 of record NZ_CP109465.1, read on the forward strand.
CGAGTCGCGCGAGCCCGGCCCCGTACGCCTCCTGGAGGGGCTCGACGGGCTGCCCGGCGTGATCGCGCCGGTCGCGCTGGACCCGGCCGGTAGGAGCCTGGCGTTCGCCGTCACCCGAGGTGCCCGGTCGGAGCTCGCGCTGTACGACATCGAGGCGGAGACGCTCCGGTGGATCGCCGTGCCGCCGGGAAAGATCTCTCCCCCCGCGGTGTGGACCGGCCACGGGCTGTGGTTCCCGTTCTCCCCGTCGGCGCGGCCGACGGCCTTCGGCTGGCTGCCGCCGGGAGAGGCGGACGTCCGGATGGGCGAGGAGCCGGAGCCGGTCCGGGAGCCCGCCCGGTGGCAGGCCAGGCTGGAGACGTTCCGGGGACCGGCGGGACCGGTCGAGGCGGTGGTGCACGGTCCGGACTGGCGGGCCGGCGGCCGAGTGGTGGTGGCCCTGCACGGCGGCCCCGACCGGCACTGGAGCCTCGCGTTCGACGGGTTCTTCCAGATGCTCGCCGACGCGGGCCTGACCGTGGTCGCGCCCAACCAGCGCGGCAGCACCGGATACGGCAGGGCGCACGCGGAGGCCATCGTCGGCGCCTGGGGCGGTCCCGACCTCGACGACATCCGCGCCCTGTGCGGGACCCTCACCGCCGGGCGGCCTTCCGGCGCGGAGCCGCCCGCGCTCTACGGCAGCAGCTACGGCGGGTTCCTCGCGCTGCTCGCCGCCGCCGCCGATCCCGGCGCCTGGTCGGCCTGCGTGGCCGTGGCCCCGTTCCGCTCTGCCGCGTCGCTGTACGCGCAGGCTCCCCAGCCGGTGCGCAACCTCATCGACCGGCTGGGCGGCCTGGGCGAGGTGACCGACGCGCTGGGCCCCCGGGACCTGGCCTCGCTGGTCCCCCGTATCCGCGCGAGGGTGCTCATCGCCCACGGACTGCTGGACGAGACCATCCCGGTGACCCAGTCGCGCGAGCTGGTGGACCGGCTGATCTCCGCGGGACACCCGGACGTCACCTACCGCGAGCCCGCCAACCGCGGGCACATCGCGTTCGGAGCGCGGTCCGGCGACCCGCTGGCACGCGAGATCACCGCGTTCCTCACCCAAGACGGCCATCGGGTACGCGCCGCGGAGGCGGCGACGCCGATGGCGAGATGAGTCCACGGAGCGTGGACGGACGTTCCGCGCGGGTGCGCGTGAGGTACCGCCTCGCGACGGAACCACGCGAGAGGAGAGGAGGTGAGACGAATGGAACTCGAACTGGAGGCGCTGCAGCTGCTCAGCCCCATGGAGGAGGCGCTGGAGATCCCGGGGCCCGGCAACAACTGCGGGTGGACCTGCAAGGGATCGAGCTGCGAGGTGACCTGCTTCATTTCCTGTCTCGTCACCAACAACTGATCATCTCCGGGCCCGTCCCGGAGGCGACGACCGGTTTTCCGAGGGAGGTGAAAAAGATGGAACTGGACCTGGAATCACTGCAGATGCTCGAGGAGCGCTCCCTGTTCGTTCCCCCGGTGGACAACTCCAAGTGTCCCTTCACGTGCATGCTCAGCTGCCTGTTCTCGTGCGAGAAGAGCTGTGACATCACCGGGTGCGGCGGGACCTTCTAGCCGCACGGACACCTAGGCGCGGACCATCGTCCCGCACCCGTAGATGAGCGGGCTGTCCACATCATGATCGAAGGGAGGTGAGAAGTATGGAGCTGGACATCGAGGCGCTGCAAATGCTGCCGGACGATGAGTCGCGGCTGGAAAGGCCCATAGAGAACACCCCGGGCTGCCTGGTGACCTGCACCGCGAGCGGTGGGGGTGGCACCGGCTGCTGGTACACCTGCCACGTCACCGACCCCTGACCCGGGGCCGGCACACGTGATCTTTCGTCGCCGGGGGTGGGGAGTCGCCCGCCCCCGGCGACCATCCGATGGCACAGAGAAACTTCGACCCCGCGAGGAGAGCGTCCGGCGATGATCGAGCAGGAGGCGGTGAAGGTGCGCGGTGACGGGAGCCTGCGGCTGCTCGCGGCCACCGCGGCACGGGTGCGCGGCCGGTTGACGGTGGTCGTCGTGCTGCTGGTGGCGCGGGTGGGGGTGTCGCTGGCCGTGCCGGCTCTCCTCGCCACCGCGGTGCACGCGGCGCTGAACCGGGCCGACGTGGCCGGGGCGACGGCCACGCTGGGACTGTTCATCGCCGGGGGCGGGGTCCTTGAGGTCACGCTCGCCATGGTCGGCGTGTCCACCATGGGCGTGGCGGGCGTCTGGCTGCAGACCCGTACGGTGGGTCACCTACTGGCGCTGGGATCACGGTCGCCGCTGTCCCCGGGGGAGGCCACCGCCCGGGTGATGCAGGGCGCTCCCGGTGCGGCCGGCCTGCCGCTCACGGTGGCCGCCGCGGTGGTGTCCCTCATCGGCTCGGTGGTCGCGCTGGTGCTGCTCTGGTCGCTCGACTGGTCCGCCGGCCTCGTCTTCACGGTCTCGCTGCCCGTCGCGGTCCTGATCGCCAGGCGGTTCATCGGAGGGGCGACCACGGCGCAGACGCAGTACCTGCGGGCGCAGTCAGGCATCGCCGCGCGCCTGCTCTCCGCGCTCGCCGGGGCGCGCACGATCCAGGCGGCCGGCACGGTCTCCACCGAGACGGACCGGGTGCTCCGGTCGTTGCCCGAGATGTCGGCGTCCGGACGGGAGATGTGGAAGCTGCAGCGCGGCGCGGTGTGGCAGTTCAAACTGCTCACGCCGCTCACCCAGGTGGCCGTCCTGATGGTCGCCGGGCTGAGCGTGACCGGCGGCCGGATCGCCCCGGCCCAGCTGCTGGCCGTCGCAGGCTACCTGGGGATCGCCTCCGGGGCGCTGGGCCAGATCGACACGCTGCTGGAGATCGCGCAGGTCCGCGCGGGAACCCGCCGCCTGGCCGAGGTCCTTGCCCATCCGGAGCCCGTCGACGGCACCCGGCCCGGCCCGGTGCCGTCCGGTGAGGTGACCTTCCGCGACGTCACCGTGGCGCGCGACGGGGAACCGGTCCTGACGCACCTGTGTCTCGACGTTCCCGACGGGGCCGCGGTGGCGCTGGTCGGCCGCTCGGGAGTGGGCAAGAGCCTGGCCGCGGCGCTGATCGGACGGCTGGCCGACCCCGACGAGGGCGAGGTGGCCGTGGGCGGCGTGCCGGTCGCCGACCTGCGGCTGGCCGACCTCCGCCGCGACGTCGTGTACGCCTTCGAGCGTCCCTTCCTCGTGGGCGGCACGGTGCACGACGCGATCGCCTACGGACGCCCCGGCCTGTCCCGCGAGGACGTGGTCTCGGCCGCCGTGGCCGCGCGCGCCGACGCGTTCGTCCGGCGGCTGCCGGAGGGCTACGACACGCCGCTCGACCGGGCGCCCATGTCCGGCGGCGAGCGCCAGCGTCTCGGCCTGGCCCGCGCGCTGGTCCGTCCCGCCCGCGTGTACGTGCTCGACGACGCGACCTCCGGGCTGGACATGGTCACCGAGGCCGAGGTGAGCGAGGCGATCACCACGATGCTGGCCGGCCGGACCCGGCTGGTGGTCGCCCATCGGGCCGCCACCGCCGCCCGGTGCGACCTCGTCGCCTGGCTCGAGTCGGGCCGCGTCAGGGCGTTCGCCCCGCACGCCGAGCTGTGGAGTGACCCCGAGTACCGCGCGGTCTTCGGCCGCGACCCCGCCGAGGCCGACACCGAGGCCGACCCCGACACCGAGGCCGACCCCGACACCGAGGCCGACCCCGACACCGAGGCCGGCCCCGGCCCTGATGCGGAGGCCGAAGGCGACGCCCGTACCCGCACCCACACCCGTGACGAACCCATGCAGGAGGCGGCACATGCCTAGCACGACGGCGGCCCCGACGGCCCCGGCGCAGGCCCCGGACGGGCTGGGCCTGCTCAAGTCCGGGCTGCGTGGCAGCCGCACCCCGGCGACGCGGATCGCGGGCTGGTCGGTGCTGGAGGCGGCCCCGGCGCTGGTCTCCGGCTGGGCGACCGCCACCGCGCTGGACCAGGGCTTCCTGGCGGGCCGGCCGGGGACCGGCCTCGCCTGGCTCGCCCTGCTGGGCGTGCTGTACCTGGTACGGGCGGTGGCCGAGCGCGCGATGTTCCCGCATCTCGCCGACATCGTCGAACCCCTGCGAGACCACCTGGTGCGCCGCCTGGTCGAGGCCACCCTGGCAGGGGCGGCGGAGCGCGACCTGGCCGTCGACTCCGCCGGGGTGTCCCGGCTCACCCGCCAGGTCGAGTCGGTCCGCGGCCTGGTGGGAACCCTGCTGCGTACCGCGCGTCCGCTGGTGGTGACGCTGCTCGCGGCGATCGCCGGTCTGGTCACGCTCAACCCCGTCGCGGCCGTACTGGTGCTGCCGCCGCTCCTCGTCGCGCTCGCGGTCTTCCCGCTCTCGCTGCGCGCCGTGATGCGCCGCAGGCGGGAGGTGATCCTCGCGGAGGAGAGGGTGTCGGTGGAGATCGGCGCCGTACTCGGCGCGAGCCGCGACGTCGCCGCGCTCGGCGCCCAGGAGCACGCGGCCGGTGTGGCCGGCGAGGCCGCGCGGGGGTACATGGCGGCCAACGTCGCGGTGGCCCGCCTCGGTGTCCTGCGCGTGCTCATCGTCTTCCTGGGCGGCCACGTCCCGCTGCTGGCGCTGCTGGTGGCCGGTTCCCAGCTGGTCGGCGACGGGGGAATCACCGCGGGCGAGCTGGTGGGCGCCGTCACCTACGTGACCGGCTACCTGGTCCCCGCCCTGCAGTCGCTGACCGGTTCCGTGGGCGAGTACTGGGCCCAGCTCTCGACGACCCTCACGCGCCTGGCCGCGGCGACCGCCCCGGAACGGGTGCCGGAGTCCGCCGGGATCGAGGTCCTCGACGGGACCGGTCTGGAGGTCGACCGTCTCACCTTCGGGTACGGGCCGCACGCCGAACCCGTGCTGCGCGACCTGTCGCTGACCATCCCGCCCGGTGACCACCTGGCCGTCGTCGGCGCCAGCGGCATCGGCAAGTCGACCCTGGCAGCCCTGCTCGCCGGGCTGCGGACCCCCGACGAGGGAGGCGTCCGGATCGGCGGCGTGCCCGTCGGCGAGATCGGGCTACGCGTCCGGTCCGAGACGATCGCGTTCGTCCCGCAGGAGGCGTACGTCTTCGCCGGGACCGTGCGCGAGAACCTGTGCTACCTCAACCCGGCGGCCGGTGACGCCGACCTGGCGTCGGCGGCGCGGGCGCTGGGGGCGACGGAACTCGTCGAGCGGCTCGGCGGGTACGACGCGGAGATCGACGATCCCGCCACGCAGCTGTCCAGCGGCGAACGCCAGCTCCTCGTCCTGGTCAGGGTCCACCTGTCGCCCGCCGGGGTGGTGATCCTCGACGAGGCGACCTGCCACCTCGACCCGGTCGCCGAGGCGCGGGCGGAGGCGGCCTTCGCGGCCAGGCCCGGCACGCTCGTCGTCGTCGCGCACCGCCTCGCGTCCGCCTACCGCGCCCGCCGCGTCCTGCTCCTCGACGGATCGCGCGCCGACCTCGGCACCCACGCCGAACTGCTCGCGGGCAACCGCAAGTACGCCGACCTCGTAGGCCACTGGTCGCCCACCGGCCAGGAGCTGTAGCCCCGCCAATCGACAAAATGCCAGGGCGGCATGGTCGGGCCGCTCCGTTCGCCACCCCGCGCACCGGGTCCCGTGGACGCGCGGGTTCACCACGTCGAGGTGGTCGCGGAGGTTCTCCTCGACCTGTCCGGGCGCGGCGCTACCTGCCGGCGCACAGGGCGGTGTCGAGAGCGGCGTTGACCTGCTGGCCGACGGCCGGCGTGCCGGGCAGCGCGGTCACCGCGACCATGGCCGAGCGGCCGTCCTCGGTGACGCCGTTGCGGGTCTCGTATCCCGGGACGTCGCCGCCGTGGCCCCACGCGTAGCCGCCGCAGCTCAGCCTGATCTTCATCAGGCCGAGCCCGTAGCCCCAACCGGCCGGAGGCGCGGGCATCTCGACGGTGCGCCTCATCTCCTCCAGCTGCGCCGGCTTGAGCAGTTTGCCGCCCAGCAGCGCGACGAGGAAGCTGTTGACGTCACGCGGGGTGGCGATGAGCTGTCCGGCCGCCCATGCCGTGGACGGGTCCATTCGCGTGACGTCCACCATGGACGCGGGTCCCGTGGGTGCGTAGCCGTGGGGGTGGGCGCCGCGGATCTCCTGCTCGCCGACGCCCGGCCAGTAGGTGTCACGCAGCCCGAGCGGCTTGATGATCCGGCCGGTGACCTCCTCGCCGATCGGGCGGCCGGTGACCTTCTGCACGAGCAGGCCGAGCACGACATAGCCGGTGTTGCTGTAGCTCCACCCCTCGCCCGGAGCCGCCACCGGCTTTTGCGCGAGCCCCCTGTCGAGCAGTTCGCGAGGCTCGAAGTAGCGGTGCTGGAACTCGGAGAAGGGCGGCAGGTCCCTGGCGTAGTCCGGCAGGCCGGAGGTGTGCTGCAGCAGCTGGCGGATCGTGATGTTCCGGCCGTCGTTGCCGTTGCCGCGGATCAGACCGGGAAGATACTCCTCCACCGGCGCGTCCAGATCGAGTTTGCCTTCCCCGGCCAGCTGCAGCACGACCACGGCGACGAACGTCTTGGTGTTGCTGCCGATGCGCACCCGCCCGTTGACGGGGACCTTCGCCCTCGTCTTCAGGTCCGCCACACCGGCGGTGTAGTCGCGGGTACGCCCGTCACGGCCCCGCACCGCCGCCAGGGCGGCGGGGAAGCCGCCGTCGCGGACCAGGTCGTTCAGGCTCGTCTGCACGTGGTCGGCGGGACCGGTCCGCGGGGCGGCGTCGGCGGTGGCCGGAGCGGTGGCCAGGCCGAGGGTACCCAGCGCGACGGCGGCCGCGGTGGCCAGGGCCAGCAGGCCACGGCGCCCGGCGGACGCGGGCCTGGTCGACGGGGAGGCGACGGTGGAGTGGGGCATCGGGGGGCTCCCTGCTTAATGGCCTTTGGTGCGGTGCCAGTAAGCATGTCGGTGCGAGCAGATCATGATCGATCCCGCCCACCGGCCTGTGTGAGGTGCCGCACACCGGTCTGCGTGGGGTACGGCCAGCACTACCGCCGCACCGGGAGGGATGCCGCCACCAGCACGCCGACACCCACGGCGCCTTCTTCACGTTCGACAGCCCTGACCTGCCGCCACCACCTCAGCCCATCGCGTTGGCACCTCCAAGGGGAGGACGACGCGCCGCTCCCGCGCGGGCTGGTCTCATGAGGTGAGTCGTGAGATCGAGTTCCTGATCGCGGCCACCCGATCGGTCAGCCTCCCGGCTGCGATGTCGACGAGCTCGTAGCCGAACGCGCGATAGCTCTCCTCGTGCACGCGCTCGAACTCCAGCGAGTCCTCGAAGCTGATTCGCCGGGCGGCGGTGGGCTCGCAGAACCCGAGGTTGCGAACGAAGAACACCTGGCGCTCGTAAATCCGCTTGTGTGTGATCCGGTCGATCTCGGCGGACAGCGCCGCGGAGATCGGGTGTTCCAGATAGGTGCTGAGCGCATGGGTGCAGATCGGCGAGCGGTCGTAGACCTGGATGTTCGCGGCGGCGGATGTCCGCGTTTGCCGCTGTCGCTGCAGGGCGACGATGTCGTCGACGAAGGACGGCCGCGCCCACGGCTCGGCCTCTCCCCGCGCCTGCTCCAGCGCGATCACCGTGGTCGCCGCTTCCTCGACGACGCCATACCCCTGTGCTTCCAGAACCCGGAGAATCGACGTCTTCCCGGCACCGGGGGTGCCCGTGAGGATGTATCTCCTCACGGTTCTCCCGCCGCTGTCGTCCGTCGTGTCGATCACGGTTCTCTCTCTCCTTGATCTGAGGTACGTACGACGAGAGGATCTGAGCGGTCAGATAGCGTTCCGCACGTCGATGACGATCACGGTGATGTTGTCGGGGCCGCCGTGGTCGATGGCGAGTGTGACGAGGCGATCGGCCGCTTCTTCCGGATCGTTCGACGAGCGCAGGACGTCTCGGACGAGCTCACCGGGAACGGCTGAGCTCAGCCCATCCGAGCACAGCAGGAACCGGTCGCCGGAGCGGAGCTCCCGGGCGGTGAGGTCGGGGGAGCGGCCATCGGCCCGGCCGTCGAGGAAACGGGAGATGCGCCCGGCCAGGTGCGGCACGCTGTCGGCGTCGGCCACCAGGTTCCCGTAGGTGTGGTCCTCGGTGATCTGGACGATCCCTGACGCCCGTCCGGCGTCGCGCAGCAGGTAGGCGCGGGAGTCGCCCACGTTCGCCAGGACCGCTGTCGTCCCGGACCACAGCATCGCCACCAGTGTGGTGCCCATGCCCGCCACCTCGGGTTCGGCGTCGATCCTGCGGCGCAGGGCCCGGTTGGCCTCGTAGACCGCCCGTCCCAGAACGGTGGGCAGATCCGCCGGGTCGACCTGGCGGTCGTGGGGCCGCAAGGCTTCGATCACGGTGGTGCTGGCGACGTCACCGGCGGTGTGGCCGCCGAGACCGTCGGCGACGGCGAACAGGGAACGGCCCGAGTAGACGGCGTCCTCGTTACGTCGGCGCACGAGTCCGACGTGAGTGCGGGCGGCGGCTTCGACGGCGAGGGTCATTCGTTCACGCCCGTCTCGGTGTCGTCGGGCCACGGGACCTGTGCGGCTTCCTCGCGATGGAGAACGTGCACGGTTTCGACACGGTCACTGGCCACGATGTACTCGGTCACCTCGATGGGCCGGCCGTCGCCTCCCGAGGTGCCCACGCGCACGATCTCCAACACGGGCAGGCTGGTGGGGATCTCCAGCAGACCGGCCTCGTCCTTGGTCGGCATCCGTGCCCTGTGGATCTCCATCCAGCTGATGGGCCAGTGGCCGGCCCTCTCCAGCCGGTACAGCCAGTCACCTGGACCGGGAGCCTGGGCATCGACCTCGGGCGCGTCGGTGACACCACGCGGATGGATCCACGAGATGTTGATCTGGAACGGGGGCTCCGACTCGGGGCCGGTGACCCGGAACCGGCGCATCACCGGACTGCCCGCCGGAACACCCAGCAGCTTCGCGATCCGTGGATCGGTCAGAGGCTCGACGGACGCGGTCGGCGGGATGTGGTGCTTCCATACTTCCTGGGCGGAGGCTGACGGGAAGGAGTAACCGGGACCGTCGGTGGCGACGTTCCGTTTCACCAGGTTCCCGCGTGGTCTGCGCAGCCGCATCATGCCGTGCCGGACGATGATCCCGCGCCCCTGCACCGCCCAGACGAAGCCCTCCGACTCCAGCACTCCGATCGCCCGGCCGATCGTGTCCCGGTTCGCGCCGTACTGCGCCGCGAAGTCGTCCAAGCGCGGGAGCTTGGCTCCGGGCTCCCACTCCCCGGCCTCGATCCGTGCCCGGATCTGAGCGGCGAGATCAAGGTAACGCGAGTACACGGCCATCACACAACTCTCCCTTCCTTCAAAAATTGTCTTGGGATAATTGACAGAGGGTCGACGTGGGCTGACTATAGTCCCAAGACTATTTCCCCAGAAGAGCTAGTTCACCCTGACGACCCGACGTGATCAGCGGTCGTACGGCAGCGCGTACCAAACCCCTCCTGCGCATCTCATAAGACGGACTCATCCGACGCTCACGACATCGGGACGGGTCCTTGATCGGATGGAGGTCCAATCCATGCATGATGGTGGTTTCACACCGTTCGAGCCGGTGATCGTGGGCCGGCGGGTGTTCCTCAGCGACGGAGGGCGGCTGTGGGCCTCCCCTGTCGTGCCGTTCACCAGCGCCGAGACCGACGTCATCGTCTCGGCGGCGATCGCGTGAACGCGTACAGGCAGGCCGCCTGCCGCTACGAACGGCAACGGGCGGCCTCGGAACGCTGGGCCGTGCTGCACCCGCTGGGCCACGCCGAGTTCGCGGGAACCCCCTGCTCGGTCGCGACGGTACGCGCCTGGGCGCGACACCTCCTGAACGGGAGAGTCGCCGATACCGTCCTCGACGACGTGGTGCTGCTGCTCAGCGAGGTCGTGACGAACTCCGTCGTCCACTCCGACTCCGGACGCACGGCCGGAGGGTCGGAGGGTCGGTAACCGTCTGCCTGGGCCTGGGAGGTGGCATGGTGCACGCCGAGGTGATCGACGACGGCTCGGCGACCAGCCTGCCCTTCGTCCGCGCGGCCGGACTCGACAGCGACGGCGGGCGCGGCCTGCTCCTGGTGGAAACGATGGCGGCCGGGTGGGGCGTCCACCACGACACCGAGGCGGGCACCGCCGTCTGGTTCCACGTCGCGGACGGCTCGGCGGGGCCGGTTCCTTGACCCGCTACCGGCCGCGCCTACGGGGTGGTGATCGGGCGGCCCGCCTGGCGTGAAGGCTGGTTCCGGTGGTGGGGGACGCGACCGTGTCCCCCGAACGGTCGTCGACGAACCGTCGCGATCCTGGACAGGGCCAGGCTCAACTCATGGGCGGGTCAGCGGAGCTGGTGGGTGATGGACGGGTCGGTGATGGTGGTGTCCGAGGCCAGCAGGAACGCCTTGGAAAGGATGACCGACAGCATGCCGCCGTCTTCCTCGAACGGGAGGAAGACGCGGTCGACGGCACCGCCGGGAACGACACACAGGTAGGCGTCGTTGGGCTCCATCAGGATGTTGCCGGAGCCGAGGTGGATCCTGTAGGTGCGAAGGTCGCCCCGGACACGGAGAAAACGGTCGGTGAGTTCGAGTCGGTCGGCGATGGCCAAACGGGGTATCAGCCTGGTCAGGGCGTCGCGGCGGACCTGAGCGGTTTCGGTGAGGTCGCCGACGTTGTAGGAGTGCCAGTAGTCGTCATGGCCATCGGGGGCGAGGCCGGTGGAGGTGACGCCGACGGCCAGGTCGGCGTCGCGCAGCGCCTCTGACAGCACTCGCGGCGGCACCTCTGCCAGCGAGACCCGGTGCCCGTGTTCGTCGGTGAAATGGATGTCCCCGCTGACGCAGACCGAGGCGGTGCCGTACCCGTCGCGCTCGCCCGACGCCTCGTCCAGGTGGAAGTCCCAATGGGCGGTCAGCCCCGGGAGCTCCTTGACGGCCTCGGCCCGGTCGTATCCACCCTCCGCCCACCAGTGGCCCAGCGACAGACCGGTCCAGCCGCGTTCGGTGAGCAGCGCCTTGGCCTGGCCGTACCTGAGGAAGTGGTCGGCGAAGCGCCGCGAGTGGTCGCCGGTGCCCTCCTCGGCGGGGGTGAGCAGGTAGACCTCACGGAACGCCTGCTTGAACGGCTGCCGCAGGCCGATCGTGAGGACGTGGTCGCGCCAGGCGCGTACCTCGTCCACGGTGGCGGAGATGGGGTGCCACAGCTTCACCGGGGTGTCCGGGAGGGGCCGGACGCTCCGTCCTCGCGGGTCCGTCAGCTCCCAGCCGTCGGCGGTCCGGACGGGGAGACCGGCGAAGTCCTGTGAGATCTCCCAGATCAGCGCCCTGCCGTACCTGCCGGTCACCGGGTGGTCGAGGTAGTAGGCGCATATGTCGCGCCAGTGCCAGATCCGCTCGGTGGCCAGGGCGCGTTCGACCCGGAAACGCTCGGCGGGGAGCGTCTTCCTCAGCTCCTTGGCGGTGGCCTTGAGTTCGGCCAGCAACTCGCCGTGGGCGGAGCGCACGGTCTTGGGGATCGTCTTGCGGACCTTGCCGCCGTCGTCGACGAAGGCGATCACGCCGTCGGCGGACAGTCGCAGGCCGTGCTCGGTGCGGGTGCCGTCGGGTTCGAGCCCGAAGAACGGGACGGTCCGGTCCAGGAGCTGCTCGGGCGACAGGCCGGTCTGCTCGGCCACCCCGTCCAGGGTCCTGGCCGCGAGCGCGAGGATGCTCTTCCTGCGGACCTTGGCCTGCACCCGGGCGAGCTGGGTGACCGCGTCCAGGCCACCGCGCCGAGCCAGTACGCCGAGGGCGGCGTTGGTCGTCCGCTCGTTGCGCGAGTTGGGGCCCGAGCCGCCGACGCCGGTGCCGGTCGCGACGGCCACGTCGCCGAGCAGCCCCGTCACCCACGGCTCGTCGACCAGCTCGCACGTCCACACCATGCCGCGCACCAGGACCGCGGTGTGCTCGTGGAAGTAGGTGACGACGGTCCGGTAGGGATGCGGCTCGACGCGCTCGCGGTAACCGGGGATGCGGCTCAGCGCGTCCCTGACCAAAGTGACCGCGTCGGGCGTGAGCAGCGCCGTGGCCTGGTCGAGCCAGGCGGCGTTGGGCCGGGGGTTCGTGGCCGTGGTCCAGTGGCGCAGCAGCGGCAGCACCTCGGGAGCGCCGAACCGGGCGGCATATTCCTCACGCAGGAGCACGGCGAAGGGGTCCAGCTCGTTGATGAGGTCGCGGGCGGCGACCGCGGGATCGCCCGCGTGGTCGGCCAGCAGGTTGTCGATGACGCGTTTGACCGAGTCGGTCGCCACCCATGGCAACTCGGCCAGATGGTCCTTGACCTGCCGTAAGAACGTCACGTATGGCTCGCGTCCGGCGACCGGCAGCCGTCTGGTCGCGGCGAGGGGCAGCCGGTAGAGGTCCGCTATCTGCCTGTCTCCGGCCAGCGGGGTGACGGCTACGCGCCACAGCAGCTCGATATCCGCCGGGGTCCATCGGGGATCGCGCCGGAGCACCGGGGTGAAGACACTGGTCAACGCCCGGTGATAATCGCCCTTGCCCAGGCTGATGTGCAGGCGGAGCTGGCCCCACAGCCCCAGGGCGTGCCACTCGGCACCGCCGAACTCCTTCGCGAGCCTCCCCATCGGAGTGTCGGCGAGCTTCACGTCCCACGGCGCGTGCTCCGCCGGGTCGAAGACCGCGTCCAGCCGCTCGAAGACGTCGAACGTCGCCTCGTCCAGGCAGTCGAGCCAGGCCCGCTGAGCCGGGGGCAGCTCGTCCAGGATCGCCACGTCAGCCTCCCACCCGGGCCACGAATCCGACGACGGACCCCATCGAGTGGATCGGGCCGCTGAAGTGGTGGGTGGGCAACGCCATCGGTACATCCCTTGATCGTCGGGGGGGTGACAGCGTCATCTATAGCAACCCGAGCCGACAAAGACGCGGCCGACTTCACAGCGACGGGGGCGCGGCCCGCCCCCCCGGTGGAGGTCGTGGACACCGGATGGGGATCCCGGAACGATCACACGCACCCCCTGCCGCGAACTACGGTGAGCGCCCCTGCGCTCCCTTCCGCACGGGCGCTTCAGCTACGGCGCTCGGCCGCCAACGGCCCCGTACGGATCGCTTCAGCGTCAAAGGGCCCGATGGACGGTCCGTCGCAAAGCGACTACGGTCCGCACGGCGTACGGCGAGGCGGGGCGTGTGCGGAGGTGGGTGGGTGTTCCGGGCGGCTTATAAAAATCCGTAACCAGCGCGCCCGCCAGGCCGGAGGCCTGACACACCGGACGACCACCAACGACGGCCGCCCGGAGCACCCACCCACCGGAGCGCGAACCCACCCGGCCCTCAGCACCCACCCACCGGCCAGGAAGCCGACGAACAGCCACCCACCCGGCCCTACCGGCACCCACCGGCCAGGAAGCCGACGAACAGCCACCCATCGGAGCGCGAACCCACATCACACGCCGGCTCCACCGGCCAAGCACCCGACGAACAGCCACCCACCGGAGCAGTGAACGCACCTGACCGGCCGGGAAGCCGACGAACGCCGATACCCACCCGGCGGACGCCGTGTCCACGACCAGGGAAGGAACCCCCGGCCATCGGGAACCGCTCCGTGCCAAATCCGCCACAGCGAAAGCGAAAACGAATCAGATCATGACGTGCGCTTCCGGGTGCCCGGCGAAGGAGAACTGGGCGTTGCGGGTGAGCTTGATGTCGTCGGCCTGCCAGGTGTGCATGGTCTTGTCGCCGCTGCGCCAGTAGACGAAGTTGAAACGGTCGGCGGAGTAGATCTTGACGCGGTCTTCCTTGAGGCGGCGGACCAGGCGGGTGTCCTCGCCGCGGGTGACGTCCTCGAAGCCGTAGTGGCGGAACATGTCGGCCTTGCCGAGGAAGGTGCCGCCCTGGACGAGGAAGGCGTAGCGGTGCTCCAGGCCGGGCAGGCGCAGCATGGTGGTGTTGCCGCCCTCGAAGTAGGCGTAGTGGGCGCCCTTGCCGACCAGCTCGGCGTCGGAGTAGTCGAAGGCGCGGGCCAGGTCCGACAGGTAGTGCTCGCCGTACAGGTTGTCGTCGTCCATCTTGGCGATCAGCTCGCCCTCGGCGGCGGCGATGCCCATGTTGAGGCAGGCGCCCAGCGACAGCGACTCGTCGGCGGGCAGGACCACCACGTCGGTGATCCCGGCCATCCGGGCCTTGTCGGCGACGACGACGGGGTCGATGTCGAGGCCGTGCAGGACCATGACGAGCTGGACGGGCCGGTGGATCTGCCGGGCCACCGAGGAGATCGCGTGCTCGATCTGGGCGGCGCGGTTGGTGGGCAGGACCACGGAGATCGACCGGGTCCGCTGCTGCACCGGCTTGCCGAGGATCCCCAGGATCTGGTCCACGCGGTGTGAGAACAGGTGCTTGTCGAAGACCTCGCGCATGGCCAGGTGTCCCTGCCGGGCGCGTAGCTCGGGACTGTTGATCAGGTGCAGGACCTGGTTGTACGACTCCAGCTCGTCGCGGGCGATCGGGATCAGCGACCCGAAGGTCTCCTCGATGGCGCGGGACCAGCCGGAGACCATCGACGTCGAGCAGGCCGACAGCTCGAAGACGCGGCGGGCGCACATGGTCGGCGAGTCGAGCACCGAGTTCACGTTGAGGAAGACCTTGTACATCTTGTACGCGGCCAGCATCTGGTCGTACGGGAGTTCGCCCACGATGTGCGGGACGTACTCCTTCGGCCAGGCGTACTTCGGGTCCACGGTGCCGTTGCGGGCGAAGATGTGCAGCCCGAGCTCGCGGATCGGGGCGATGACGGTTTCCATCTGCTCGCGGCGCTCGGGGTGCTTGTCCCGGAAGTACATGCCCGCGAAGACCACGTCGTTCACGCGCCCGCGCTTCTCCTGGATGGGGTTGTGCACCCGGGGCTGCGCGGCGAACTGCAGCACGTCGACCCGGTCGTGGCCCAGCACCTCGCGGTAGCGGGGGACCATGTCGCCGTCGCAGGTGAAGACGTAGTCGAACAGCTTGGCCGTGTCGATGAAGAAGTCGAAGTTCGGCGGGTCCTCCTTGTTCCAGAAGACCGTGGGGATCCCCTCGGCGCGGCACCAGTCGATCAGGGCGAGCAGCTCCGGCTTGGGAGCCTTCGTGCCGGTCATCTGGTAGCGCCAGCGGCCCTGGTTGCCGTGCCAGGCCGACTCCACGAACAGCAGCTCCGGACGGCGTTCGGCGAAGATGTCCGGCCAGTCGCGGAGCCCGAACTCGATCTGGTCCCACTCGTACTTGAACGCCATCCGGGAGAAGTCGTCCAGGATGACCGCGACCTTCATGTCGGGGCGGACGATCGGACCGGCAGGCCACTTGACCTGCGGCACGTCGACCACGGGCCCCTGCTGGTCGAGCTCCGCGACGACCTCGGCCACCGGGCGGGGCGGCTTGGGCCCCTTGCGGGCCTGCATCGCGGAGCGCAGCCTGCCCGGCAGCGCGGTGACCCCCGGCCCCTTGGCCGCCGTCAGTGCCTCGGCCACCCGGTAGGGGCGCTGCACCTTGGTGGACTCCAGCTTCCACTGCGCGTAGTCGGCCCGCGCCTCGGCGATGGCGAGCCGCCGTTCCAGATCGTGAACGCGTTCCTCGAGGCGCTCGACGACCTTGCGCTCCTCGGGCAGCCAGTTGATCGGCCCGAGACGCTGGAACTTCGGCTCTTCTGGGGTCTCATCGCTCATGGGGAATCGCCTTTGTCAGGGGTCGTGCCAGCGTACGACCATAGCCGTACCGAAATAGTCGTTTTAAAGGGATTTGGGCGGTACGGATTGACCGGCCGGTGAGAGGTTGCCGCCGCGCAGCCAGCTCTCGATCACCCGGGCGATTCGGGGACCGGCCTTGCCGTCCCAGAGCGGGGGCAGCTCGCCCGACGGCGTCGCCGCGCCCTCCGCCAGCGCCCGGTCGGCGGCGGCGGGCAGCTGCGCGGGGGTGACGAGCCGGTTGGTGCCGTGCGTGATGGTGATCGGCCGCTCGGTGTTGGGCCGCACCGTGAGGCAGGGGACGCCCAGCATGGTCGTCTCCTCCTGCACGCCGCCGGAGTCGGTGACGACCAGCGTCGCGCCCCGCACCAGCGACAGGAAGTCCACGTAGCCCAACGGGTCGACGATGAGCAGGTTCTCCCCGTTCACCAGCCCCGCCTCCGCCAGGCGGGTCCGGCCGCGCGGGTGCAGCGGCACCACGACCGGGAGACGCTCGCTCACCGACAGCACGGCCTCGACCAGCTCCTTGGCGGAGGCCGGGTCGTCGACGTTGCCGGGACGGTGCAGGGTGGCCACCGCGTACCGCCCGGGAAGGCCGAGCCGGGAGCGGACCGGGGCGGGGTCGAGGTGGTCGAGCGCGGAGAACAGGCTGTCGATCATCGGGTTGCCGACGAGGTGCACCCGCGCCGGGTCGACGCCCTCGGCGGCCAGGTGGGAGAGCGCGTCCGGCGAGGTGGCGAAGAGGATGTCGGACAGGCCGTCGGTGACGATCCGGTTGACCTCCTCGGGCATCTCCCGGTCGAAGGAGCGCAGGCCCGCCTCCACGTGCGCGGTCGGCACGTTGAGCTTGGCGCAGACGAGGATCGCGGCGAGCGTCGAGTTCACGTCGCCGTAGACGACGACCAGGGTGGGACGGTGTTCGAGCACCACGTCCTCCAGACCGACCAGCAGGGCCGCCGTCTGGCGGGCGTGCGAGCCGGAACCGACGCCGAGGTTGGCGATCGGCTCGGGGAGACCGAGGTCGGCGAAGAACACGTCCGACATGAGCGCGTCGTAGTGCTGACCGGTGTGGACGATGCCCTGCCGCACCCCGAGCTCGGTGAGGGCGCGCACCACCGGCGCGGCCTTCACGAAGTTGGGGCGCGCGCCGAGCACGTGCAGGACGAGGGGATTCTCGGGGCCCTGAGCAGCGCCCGGACGGGCAAAGTCCCTCATTGACCTCGCCTTTCATGCGGCAGTGGGGCAAACGTTGCCTATGGTACGGTCACGGCGTGGTATCCGATGCCAACAGGCCAGACTCCCCCTCGGTTCCAGCGAAGGTTCCGGCGAAGCCCCCGGGTCCGGCGACGCCCTCGGTGCCGGCGACACCATCTCCTTCGGTGACGCTTCCAGCCGTTGAGACCCCCGCCGAGACATCCGCCGAGACCTCGGCCGCGGTGACGCCTCCGGCCGCCGCGCCCGCCGCGCTCTCCGGGCTCTCCGCCGAGACGGAGCCGGTGACGACCCCGGAGGCGGTGACGACCCCGGGGCCCGAGGGTTCCGAGAGGAAACCCTCCGCGCCGGAGACACCCTCGGAGCCGGAAGCCCCTGCCGCCGGGGAGACGACTCCGGTCGTGGCGGCACCCGCCGTGGACACGCCCACGGAGCCGCCACCCCCGCCGAGCGCGGAGACACCCCCGCCCGCGGACGCGACCCCGGATCCCACCGCGAACCGCGACACGGACCCCGTCGCGAACAGTGCCGCGGAACCGGACGGCGCCGCGGAACCGGACGGCGCCGCGGAAGTGGACGGCGCCGCGGAACCGGTCGCGGAGACGCCTCCGGCCCCGGACGCGGTCCCGGTCTCCGACATGCCCACCGTCACGGCGAGGCCCTCCGACGAGGACGAGGAGAAGGTCCCCGCGTCGCTCCCGGCCTCTCCGGGCTCCCCGGCGTCTCCGGGCTCCCCGGTCACCCCGGCGTCCCCGGGCTCCCCTGTGTCGGCGAAGTCGGCCAGGGCGGGACTGCGCGGGCTCATCAGAGGGTTCGTCCAGCACCCGGTGATCGTTTCCCGGGTCGTGGCGACCAAGGTGAAGTCCGACCCGGTACGCGTGGCGCAGGCGGCGGCCGAGACGCTCCCGCCGAGTGTCCGCCCCGTCGTGGGCCGGTTCGCCTGGCCCGTCGCGCGCCGCGCCAAGATCGTCGTACGCAAGCTCGGCATGCGCCTGGTGAAGGGCCCGTGGAGCGAGGCGAAGGAGCACTTCGACTCCGGCCGGATGAGCGAGGCCGCCGCGGTGCTGCAGGCCCACACGCGCTATCCCTTCATCAAGCGCCGGGCCGCCTACTACGCCGGAGAGCTGGCCGCGATCCAGCCGAACCCGATCCCGCCCAAGGCCAAGGTGATCGTGGGTGAGCGGTTCCAGGGCCGGGTGCTGCACTGCGTGACCAACGCGCTGCCGTACACGCAGGCCGGGTACACCGTCCGCACGCACCGCATCGTCACCTCGCAGAAGGCCGCCGGGCTCGATCCGCACGTCGTGACCAGCTGGGGCTGGCCGATGATGCAGGGTCACGCCGACGCGACGCCGTACGAGGAGATCGACGGGATCCCCTACCACCGGCTGATCCCGAGCGGCGAGGTGCCCTTCGAGACGCAGGGGCGGATGATCCGCGGTGCCGGAGAGGTGACCGAGCTGGTCAGGACCCTGCGCCCGCAGGTGCTGCACGCCGCGACCGACCACCGCAACGGGTCGGTGGCGCTGGCGGTGCGCGAGCGTACCGGCACGCCGATGGTCTACGAGGTGCGGGGCTTCCTGGAGGAGACCTGGGCCTCCCGCGACCCCAAGCGCATCGGCAGCCAGCGGCACGTGCTCCAGCGCGACCGCGAGGCGTTCATCATGCGCTCCGCCGACGCCGTGGTCACCCTCGCGGAGACCATGGCCACCGAGATCGTCGAACGCGGGGTGCCGAGGGAGAAAATCTATCTCGCGCCGAACGCGGTGGACGACTCGCTGCTCAGCGCCGAGTACGACGGTGCGGCGTTCCGCGCCGCGTACGGCATCGAGCCCGGCGAGATCGTGATGGGCTCGGTGTCGAGCATCGTGGCCTACGAGGGCTTCGCCACCATGATCAACGCGGCCGCGCTCCTGCGGGACGAGGGCGCGCCGGTCAGGGTGCTGCTCGTCGGCGACGGCGTGGAGCGGGCGGCGCTGCTGGAGCAGGTCGAGGAGCTCGGGCTGGGCGACATCGCGATCCTGCCGGGACGGGTCGGTCCCGATGAGGCCCTGCAGGCGCAGGCGGCCATCGACATCTTCGTCTGCCCCCGCGAGGACCTGCGCGTCTGCCGACTCGTTACGCCATTGAAACCCGTCGAGGCGATGGCTCTCGGCAAGCCGGTCGTGCTGAGCGACCTGCCGGCCCTCTCCGAGCTCGTGGGCTCCGACGGGGCCGGGCTTCTGGTGCCCGCGGGGGACCCGGAGGCGCTGGCCAAGGCGATCGCGGGGCTGCGTGACGATCCGGGGCGAAGAGCCGAGATGGGTGAGGCCGGACGGGCAGAGGTGGCGGCGAAGCGTACGTGGAGCCGCGTCGCGGAGACGTACCGTGATATTTACCGATCGATTGCTGGTTGATGGTCTCGTGTTGGTAACGGGGATCCCAGCCGTTTGTGATGCGTTCAATCGCATTAGGCGTAGCTCGTTCGGACTTGAGATAGCCTTTGCGACCATGAAGTGTTGTTTCCGGCGTTCCAAGGTCATCCAGTGACTGCCTACGACCTGGCCATCATCGGTCTGGGCTACGTCGGCATGCCCCTGGCCAAGGAGGCCACGGCGGCTGGTCTGCGGGTCGTCGGCTTCGAGGTCGACGCGGCGAAGGTCGAGTCCCTCAACGCGGGCACCTCCTACATCGACGACCTGACCGACGCCGACCTTGAGCACATGCTGGCGGGGGGCTTCACCGCCACGCTGGACGAATCGGTCCTGGCGGACAGCCGGACCGTCGTCATCTGCGTGCCGACCCCGCTGGACGAGGACCACCGCCCCGACCTGTCGGCGGTCGAGGGCGCCACCGGCACCGTCGCCCGCAACCTGCGCGCCGGCACGCTGGTGGTCCTGGAGTCCACCACCTGGCCCGGCACCACCGACGAGGTCGCCCGCCCCATCCTGGAGAAGGGCTCGGGTCTCACCGCGGGCACCGACTTCCACCTCGCCTTCTCGCCCGAGCGCATCGACCCGGGCAACCCCAAGTACGGCCTGCGCAACACCCCGAAGGTCGTCGGCGGTTACACCCCGGCCTGCAAGGACCGCGCGGTCGGGTTCTACTCCCAGTTCATCGAGCAGGTCGTGCCGGTCAGCGGCACCCGCGAGGCCGAGATGGCCAAGCTCCTGGAGAACACCTACCGCCACGTCAACATCGCCCTCGTCAACGAGATGGCGATCTTCTGCGACGAGCTCGGTGTCGACCTCTGGGAGTCGATCGAGGCCGCGGCCACCAAGCCGTTCGGGTTCCAGAAGTTCCTCCCCGGACCCGGCGTCGGCGGGCACTGCATCCCCGTCGACCCGTCCTACCTCTCCTACACGGTGCGCAAGCTGGGCTACCCGTTCCGCTTCGTCGAGCTGGCCCAGGAGATCAACGAGCGGATGCCGTCGTACGTGGTGGCCCGCGTGCAGCGTCTGCTCAACCGGCAGAAGAAGCCCGTCAACGGCTCCAGGGTGCTGCTGCTCGGTGTCACGTACAAGCCCGACATCGCCGACGAGCGCGAGACCCCGGCCCTGCCGGTCGCGCGGGCGCTGCTGGAGCTGGGCGCGGAACTCGTCTTCGCGGACCCGTACGTCAAGGAGTGGCGGGTCGACGACGTCGACGTGCCACGTGAGGAAGACCTCGCCAAGGGCGTGGCCGAAGCCGACGTGACGCTGTTGCTGCAGCAGCACGCCGCCTTCGACCTGTCGATTGTCGAGGACCAAGGCAAGCTCGTGCTCGACACCCGAGGCGTGCTCGCCGAGGGTGAACGCGTCGAGCGGCTCTAGCGACGGAGGGCTGCGCGCAGTGCACGTGCTCGTCATGACGGTGGTGCATCACCCCGAGGACGCCCGGATCCTGCACCGGCAGATCCGCGCGCTCGTGGACGCCGGTCATGAGGTCACGTATGCGGCCCCGTACACGGCGCGGGGCGTGATGGCCCGCTCCTGGGTGAACGGCGTCGACCTCCCCCGCGCCGCGGAGCGCAAGCGGTTCGCCGCGGTGCGCGCCGCGCGCAAGGTGTTCAAGCGCATGCGCGGGCAGGTCGACCTCGTGGTCATCCACGACCCGGAGCTGCTACTCGCGGTGGTGGGGGTGCGCAAGCGGCCCCCGGTGGTCTGGGACGTCCACGAGGACACCCCGGCGACGCTGTCGCTGAAGCCCTGGCTGCCCGCGTTCCTGCGCCCGCCGGTACGGTTCCTGGCCCGCCTGCTCGAAGGCACGGCCGAGCGGCACCTGCACTTGCTGCTGGCCGAGACCGCCTACGCGGGAAGGTTCCGCCAGGCCCACCTGGTGGTGCCCAACGAGACCTGGGTGCCCGACGAGGTGACCCCGCCGGGCGACGACCGTGTCGTCTACCTCGGCTGGCTGTCGGGAGCGCGCGGGGTGCGCGAGGCCATCGAGGTGGCCCGGCTGCTCCAGCCGTACCGGGTGGCGGTCGAGCTGATCGGCTACGCCGACCCGCAGTCGCGGCCGACGCTGAACGAGGCGGTGGCGGAGGGCGTGCTGGAATGGCGCGACTTCATGCCGAACGACGAGGCGCTCAAGCGGCTCGACGGCGCGCTGGCCGGACTCTCCCTGCTGCACGACGAGCCCAACTACCGGCACTCAATGCCCACGAAGATCGTGGAGTACATGGCGCACGGCATCCCGGTGATCACCACTCCCTCGCCCCGGGCGGTGGAGCTGGTCGAGCGCTACGACAGCGGCATGGTCGTGCCCTGGCAGGACCCCAAGGCCGTGGCCCAGGCCGTGCTCTTCCTGCGAGACGACGCCAGGGAGCGGTATGCCCGGGGCGCCCGAGGGTATGCGGCGGCTCGTGCGAACCACCACTGGCCCAACTCGGCCCGCCGTTTCGTCGCCCAGCTGGAGGCGTGGGCGGGCGTCAAGAGCTGATCTCCGGTACGGGGAGGCTCGCGGTGTCCGCCCGGCTCCTTATGTCTGCCTGATCACAAGAACGGTAGTGTCCTGAACGTGCGCTGGCTCATCGCTTTCCTGGGCGTGGCGATCCTCGCGGGTGTGGCGGCGTTCGTGATGACCACGCCCGCCGGGAACGGCTCCCCGACGGCGGGCAGCTCGTCGCTCGCGGCATCGCCCTCGCCCTCCGCCACCCCCTCGGTGCCGGTGCCGGAGGTGGCCGAGTTCACCGACCCGTGTGGAACGTTCGACACGACGATGCGCTGGCCGTACGCGATCACCGGCTACTGGCTCATCCCGACCGCCGACCACTGCACCTGGCGGCGGCAGTTCGGCGCCATCCACGAGGTGGGCGGCGACACGGTGATCCGGATCGGCTGGGGCCTGCAAGCTCGCAACCTCGACGACGGCGGCCGGGTCCTCGACGGCGAGGGGAACGTCGACGCCCGCTACGAGCCGTGCGAGGAGGACGGGGTCCCGTGCGCGCTGGCGGCGGAGAACGACCTCAAGGCCGCCAACCCCGGCAACCGGGTGAGCTGGACGTTCGTCTACCGGACCGACGAGGCGTTCGGCCCCGGCCTGTTCCGCTGCCCCGAGTTCGAGCGGAAGATCGTCACGGAGAAGACCGTCTTCTACCGGATCGTCGCCCCCGACGACGGTACCGACGACCCGAGCTGCTCGAACATCCGGACCAAGGGCCGCGGCTACCACGTGATCCTGGTCGCGGCCGCGCACGAGGACAGTCTCACCGAGCTGCTCGACCTCGGCGACCGGTTCGGGGTGAAGGTCTACCCCGCGCTGCCGCTGGCCCCCCGCGACCCGGCGCAGAAGACCCGGGCCGCCAAGCAGGGCACGGACACGCTCGCCACGCTCACCCGGCGGATCATGCAGGACTACGGGGCGCGCTTCCAGGACCGGACCTCGCTGGGCGGTTTCTACCAGCCGTTCGAGCTGCAGATGCGCGAGATGGAGTATCTCGGCGACTCCGACGACGACCACCCGACGCTCAGGGTCTACGCCTCGCAGCACGAGATCGTCGAGCAGGAGATGCCCGGCAGGCCCGTCCTCGTCAGCCCCTACCTCGACGCCCGCAAGCAGCGGCCGTTCAGCGCCACCCCCAAGCAGGTCGCCAAGGGCTTCGAGGCCCTCGCCAGGACCGGCGTCGGGATCATCGCCCCGCAGGACAGCCGGGGCACGGGCAAGGTCGGGCTGTTCTGGGCCGACCAGCGCGAGGACGAGATCGACGAGCGGCTGCGCCCGGCCGTCGAGGAGAAGACCAACGGCGACGCGTACCACGGCTCGACCCGCGACTACTACCGCGAGATGTCCCTCGCCAGGACCAGGATGGTCGAGCAGGGCTTCAACGTGCAGCTCTGGGCCAACGTCGAGGCCTTCGAGCCGTCCGGCGACGAGCCCTGCGCCGCCGGTTCCAAGCGGGGGCGCACCGACAAGGAGCGGCTCGACACGGCCGTGGCGCAGGTCGGGCGCTACGTCTCCAAAATCGTCTCCTACATGTGGAGCGACTTCTACACCTGCGGCTCCCCGTCCCTCGCCGAGGAGATCGCCCGCGACTACAACCGGCCCATCGCGGCCGACGCGATCCGCATGCAGCGCGACATCCAGGACGGCATGGAGATCCGCGGCTACAACATCCCGATGGGCTCCAAGGTGACGATCACCTGGGAGGGCCAGGAGGAGCCCCGCGTCGTCGACGTGGCCGGGGTGAACCTGACGGAACCGCCGCCGGACCTGCCGGTGCGGATGGGAACGGCGTGGATCCCGTTCGACTGGACCCAGGTGCCCGAGGACACCTGGGTCAAGGTCTCGGTCGCGGCGGCCGACGGACGCGCCGCCACCGAGACGCTGCACGTCCGCGTGCGGGTCTGACCGGTGTAACGTGCCTGCCATGGTGCCGCGCATTCCCGTCAGCGTGGACCTTGTCGTCCTCACGGTGCGCCGCCAGGTGCTGAGCGCGCTCGTCTGGCGGCGCGACAATCCGCCGTACGAGGGACGCTGGGCCCTGTCAGGCGGTTTCATCCAGCTCGACGAGGACCTGCCCGCGGCCGCGGCCCGTGTCCTCGCGGAACGGGCCGGCCTGCCGGGCGCCCCCGTGCACCTGGAGCAGCTCCAGACCTACGGCTACCCCGACCGCGATCCGCGCCAGCGCGTGCTGAGCGTGGCCTACCTCGGCCTCGCCCCGCACCTGCCGACGTCCACCGAGGTGCACATGAGCTGGCAGCCGGTCTCCGCGCTGCTGTGCGAGATGGCCTTCGACCACCGGCGCATCATGGTCGACGGGATCGAGCGGGCCCGCGCCAAGCTTGAGTACACCCCGCTGGGCGCGGCCTTCTGCCCGCCGGAGTTCACCGTCGCCGAGCTGCGCCGGGTCTACGAGATCGTCTGGGGGCGCGTCCTCGACCCGCGAAACTTCCACCGCAAGGTCACCAAGGCCGAGGGCTTCCTGGTGCCCACCGGCGGCACCACCACCCGCGACGGCGGACGCCCCGCCAAGCTCTACCGCCGAGGCCCCGCCGTGGCGCTGCACCCCCCGATGCTCCGCTCCCTCAAGGAGTAGCCGGGCCCCCGCTGTTGTGAGCCATGGGGGCCGTCGCCGATCGGAGGTCGTCTCAGAGGTCGTCGATCTCCGTCAGGTCGACGTCCACGTCGAACGGCACATTGATCTTCAGTCGGTCGTGGTGGATCCCCATGAGCGCGTACGCCTTGGTGGCCGGGTCCAGCTCGTAGACGTAGACGACCGGGCGGCCGTCCTTCTCCTCGATCCGCCAGAAGTGGTCGATGCCCGCCTGGGCGTACAGGACCGGCTTGCGCTCCCGGTCGCGGATCTCCGACTCGGCGGAGACGACCTCGACGGCGAGGACGACGTCGGCCGGTTGGTAGGTGGTCTGCTTCAGATCTTTCACGGCTTCGGCGTGGACCACCAAGAGGTCCGGCTCGGGACGTTGCCGCTTTCCGAGCGTCATCGTCATCTCCCTGCGAACGCGCAGGTCGGCCGGAACGGCCCGACGCAGCTCGCTCTCCAGGAGAAAGAGCGTCGACATGTGGAAGTTGGTCTGGGGGCTCACGAAGATGAGAGTGCCATCGACGAGTTCCGTGTGCGGAGGGATCCCTCGAAGTCGGTCGAGATCCTCGGCCGAGAAGCCCTCTTCGGGGGGAAACACCCAACTGGGCAGCGGCTCCAGCTCGGGCGACCCCGTCTCGTCCGCCTCGGCGCTCGGCGCCTCAGCGCTCGGCCTCTCGGCCAGCGGTGCGATGCTCATGTCGTCCTCCCGGTCGGGCATGCCTCTCACCTCCAGTGTTACAGGATGCCCTACCCGCCCGCTGCTCATAAAGTAAGACCATGCCTCGTTTCCGCGCGATCCTGGACACGATGCCCGCCTACCGGGCGGGCAAGGCCGTGGTGTCCGCCGACGGCCGGTCCTACAAGCTCTCCTCGAACGAATCCCCCTACGAGCCGCTGCCCTCGGTCGTCGAGGCGGTCGCCAGGGCCGCGACCCAGATGCACCGCTATCCCGATCCGGCGGCCACGGAGCTGACCGAGGCGATCGCCGGGAGATACGGCGTTCCGGCCGAGCACATCGCGCTCGGCGCGGGCTCGGTGACGGTGGCCCAGCAGCTCTTCGAGACCGTGAGCGAGCCGGGCGCCGAGGTGATCTACGCGTGGCGGTCCTTCGAGGCGTACCCGCTCCTGGCCGACCTGGCCGGGGCGACCTCGGTGCGGGTCCCGCTCCTGGGCGAGACGCACCACCTGGAGGCCATGGCCGACGCGATCACCCCGCACACCCGGATGATCTTCGTCTGCAACCCGAACAACCCCACCGGCACGGTCGTCCACGCGGCCGAGCTGGCGGCCTTCCTCGACCGGGTGCCGGAGAACGTGCTCGTCGTGCTCGACGAGGCCTACCGCGAGTACGTCAGGGACGCCGGGGTCACCGACGGACTCACCGTCTACGGCGACCGGCCGAACGTGGCCGTGCTGCGCACCTTCTCCAAGGCGTACGGCCTGGCCGGGCTCCGGGTGGGCTACATGATCGCCAACGAGCCGGTGGCGTCCGCCGTCCGCAAGACGACCGTGCCGTTCGCGGTCAACCACCTCGCCCAGGCCGCCGCGCTCGCCTCGCTCGCCGCCGAGGACGAGCTGATGGAGCGGGTCGACGCCGTGGTCAAGGAGCGCGACCGGATCCGCGAGGCGCTGATCGGCCAGGGCTGGGAGGTGCCGGTGAGCGAGGCCAACTTCGTCTGGCTGCGGCTGGGCGAGCGCACGCTCGAATTCGCCGCGTCGTGCGCGACCGAGGGCGTCGCGGTGCGGCCCTTCGCCGGGGAGGGCGCCCGGGTCTCCGTCGGCGACCCCGAGGCCAACGACACCTTCCTGGCCGCCGCGGCGGCCTTCGGGAGCGCCTGACCCGGCCGCCCCGCCGCGACCCGCGATCTCCTCCGGGGGCTTGCGGCGGGAGCCCGGGGCGTCGCCCGCCGGGCTCGCACCGACGCCGGACCGCTTCCGCGTGGGATCGCCTTCGCGCCGGGCTCGCACCGACGCCGGACCCGTTCCCGCTGGACCACCCATCGACCGGCGAATCCCGTGCTGGACCCCGCGCCGGACCGCTTCCGCGCCGGACCGCTTCCGCGCCGGACCGCTTCCGCGCCGGACCGCTTCCGCGCCGGATCGCCTCCGCGCCGGGTGCCCGCGGCCTACGCGGGCGCGGGTTCCGGCTCCGGTACGGGCTCCGGCCTCCTGCGCCGTTCCGTGGAGACCACCAGGGCCACACCGATGACGATCACCACGCCGGCCGCGACCATCGAGCCGGTGATCGGCTCGCTCAGCACGAGGGCGCCCAGCACGACCGCCACGACCGGATTGACGTAGGCGTAGGTGGACACCAGCGAGATCGGGGCGTTGCCGAGCAGCCACGCGTACGCGGTGAAGCCGATCAGCGACCCGATCATGATCAGGTAGACCAGCGCGGTCCACGACCGCGTGGAGACCGCGGCGACGTCGAGGCGCTCGCCCATCACGGCGGCGGTCAGGGCGAGTCCGACGCCGCCCGCCGCCATCTCCACAGTGCTCGCGGAGAAGGGGTTCGCGGGCATCGGGATGCGGGACGCCAGGAACGAGCCGGCCGCCCACGACAGCGACGCCAGCAGGATGATCACGATTCCGGAGCCGTCGGCCACGTCGCTCCCGCCGCTCAGCGACAGCACCGCCACGCCGCCGAACCCGATGAGCACCCCCACGAGCGTCAGCACCTGCGGCCGGTCCCTGAACAGGATCCTGAAGACGACCAGCCAGAGCGGTGTCGAGGCCACCAGCAGCGCCGCTACGCCGCTGGAGATGTGCTGCTCGGCCACGGCGACCATGCCGTTGCCGCCGTTCAGCAGCAGCAGGCCGACCAGGGCCGCCCCGCCCGCCTCCCTCCAGGTCATCCGGAAGGCGCTCCGGCCCTTCAGCAGCCACACCGCGACACCCAGGACGAGCGCGGCCGTGACGAAGCGGACAGCCCCGCTGAGCAGCGGCGGGATCGTCTCGATCGTGATCATGATCGCCAGGTACGTGGAACCCCACACCACGTACACGATCGCCAGCGCCCCCCAGATGAGGAGCGCCTTGCGGCTGTCAGGACTGTCTTGGCGCATAGCTCATGACAATAGCGGCCGAAACCGACATTACGCTCGCGGGTTTCGGCCCTTGAGACGCGGCGAGGCGGAGTGTGACCCGGGAGGGTGCTCCGTGACACCGCCCCCGGCGGATCGCGCCGTGGGGATCGCGGCCGGGGGGCCTCGCCGTATCGGGACGGGCGGGCCGTAATGACCGGGCCGGAATGAACAGGATGCCGTGAACAGGCCAAAACAAACAGGCCGGAATGAACAAACCGCAGTGAACACGCCCGGAGGAACGGGCCGTGGTGAACAGGCCGCGGTGAACACGCCGCGACGGGCGCGCCGGGCGCCGCCAGGTCACGCCACGCCGGGATCGGCGTGCCGTGACCTGGGAGGTTCCGCCGCCCGGGTGCGGCGGAAGCCTCCAGGTCGGCGGAGGGCTCAGCGGGCGCCGAGCTTCTCCACGATCAGCCGGTACAACTGCCGGGGACGCCCCGGCTGCGGCGTCCGGTTCGGCGGAAGCGGCCACGCGAGTCCCTCGTCTACCAGCGTGCGCAGCAACCGCCGTGCCGTACGCGGGGTGACGCCGAGCATCTTGCCCGCGCCCTCCGCGTCCACCACCGTGTCCCCACCCTCCAGTTTGGCCGCCAGCCGGGCCAGAACCTCCACACCCTTCGGCTTCAGCGGTCCGGCGCCCTGAGGGGGCATCCTGGGGGCCGGGATCAGCGCCCTGCCCTCACGGTCGACCGCGAAGCCCTGGGCCTGCTTGCCCGCCTGTGTGCGCGCCAGCGCGGCCCTGGCGTGCGACTCGGCGTCGTGGGTGGTACGGCCCATGCCGACGCCCACCTCGACCGCCAGGCCCAGCTCGTCGCGGACCCGCGCGGCGAACGGCAGGACCCGGAAGCCCTCGGTGGCCGCGGCCACCGAGCCGCGGGTCGCGGTGACCATGTAGCTGTGGTCGTCGACCGCGGTGACCGACGCGTTGATCCGGTTCGCCTCCTGCACCAGTAACCGGTGCAGGGACAGCCGGAGCTCGTCGCGCCAGTAGCGTGGCGCGGCCCGGCGAACCGGCTCGCGCAGCGTGGGCACCTCCACCAGGACCACGGTGAGCTGCGACTCCTCCAGCCTGTGGTGCGCGCCCAGCAGGGCCGCGGTGTGCAGCGCCGTGCGCACCGCGGCGGAGGTGGGGCGGATCCTGACCACGGGCACCCCCGCCGTCTGAAGGCGATCGGCGACCGCGGGCAGGCAGGTGAGCGCCCCGCTCGTGCTGCCCTGGCGGGCGAGGCGTTCATGGAAGGCCGCGATCGTACCGGTGGCGCCCGGTTCGTCGCGGCTCTGCACATCCCCTGAGGGAAGGCTCAGATCGTTGTACGCCTCCTCGACCTCTGCTCTGCCCAGGACGTCGATGCTGACCCTGCGCGGGTCTATCCGCTCGTCCAGCGCGGCCCTCGCCAGCGCGGCGATCAGTGCGGCGCCGCCGAGCTGGACATACGTCGCGGGCATCGTCAGCACCCCCGATCGCCGGGCCAGATCGTAGGGGACCGGGCTGGCGAACAGGCATGCGTCCACCCCGGCTCCCAGGCGGGTGACCTTGTCGGCGGCCTCCTGCTCGTCTCGGTATGCCGCCGCCACCAGGCGGCAGGGTAACGGGGCGGCCGCATGCCCCATCAACATCACCCGTTCGACGAGGTCATGGGGGCCCACCACACCGATAGTGAGGTCCGGTGTCATGGCACCCGGGCGTGACACTCGTGGCGCTTCTTCGGCCCGCTCGACCAATGTTCGTCCCATCATGCCGTCCGTTTGTTTTCGGCTCTCTTTTGGAACGATCGCTTGCGAGGGCCGTAATGTCACGCCCGATTTGCGGCCAATTCCGGAAGCCACTTCCGGGTTAAAGCCATGACTAGCACCGTTTACACAGGTCAGAGCGGTTTTTGAGCGTCTCAAACCCGCTGATTATGAAGCTGAAATCTCTCGCCGCACGTCGGCCCCCAGGGCCTGCATACGCTCGGCCAGATAAGAGTGCCCGCGGTCGATGAGATATCCCGATCCGATCACGGTCTCCCCCTCGGCGGCCAGACCCGCGAGCACGAGCGCGATTCCCGAGCGCAGATCGTGAGCGGTCACCTCTGTCCCGGTGAGCGGAGTGGCGCCGCGAACGACGGCACTGTTCTCTTTCACTTCAATATCGGCGCCCATCTTGTTCAGTTCTGAGGCCAGAGCGAAACGTCCGTCGAAGATGCGTTCATGAATGTAACTGGCGCCGTCGGCGAGGCACGCGACCGTCATGATCGGCGACTGCAGGTCCGTGGCGAAGCCGGGGTAGGTGTCGGTGATCACGTTGATCGGGCGCAGCGGGCGGTCCCTGCGCACGTGGAGCACCGCGCCGTGGTCGGCGAACTCCACCCCCATCTGCTCCAGCTTGTAGCGGACCACGCCGAGGTGGTCCAGGTCGGCGCCGACCAGGTTGACCTCGCCGCCGGTGACGGCGGCGGCCATGGCGAACACGCCCGCGTCGAGGCGGTCCGGCATCACGGTGTGCTCGACGGCCTGGAGCTCCTCCACGCCCTCCACGGTGATGAACCCCGTGCCGCCGCCGCTGATCTTCGCGCCCATCCGGGTCAGCATCTCGATCACGTCGAGGACCTCGGGCTCCAGCGCCGCGTTCTCGATCACGGTGGTGCCGCGCCCGAGGGCGGCGGCCATGATCAGGTTCTCGGTGCCGGTGTGCGAGGGGGTGTCCAGGTACAGGGTGGCGCCGGTGAGACCCGCCGACTTGACGTGGATGACCGAGTCGCCCTCGTCCACGATCGCGCCCAGGCGCTTGTAGCCCAGGTAGTGGAAGTCGAGGTTGCGGCTGCCCAGGTTGCAGCCGCCCACGCCCTCGATGATCGCCTCACCGAGGCGGTGCAGCAGGGCGGGCACGAACAGCACCGAACCGCGGAAGCGGCGGGCGATCTCGGCGGGCAGGACCGGGCTGCTGAGCGTCGAGGCGTCGATCACCAGCGTGCGTTCCGCCTCGTGGAGCTCGACCGTGGCGCCGACCGTCTGGGCCAGCTCGACCGCGCGGCGGACGTCCTCGATGATGGGGACGTTGCGCAGGACCGTACGGCCTCTGGACGCCAGCAGCGCCGCGCCGATCATGGGCAGCACGGCGTTCTTGGCACCCTGGATGAAGGCGGTTCCACGAAGTGGGTTGCCACCGCGCACGCGGTAACGGACCATGCGTCATGCTCCTTGAAGTGGTTTGGGTGATTCGTGTGGCGCGGGGCGGCAGCCGAGGTTTATCCGGCCAACAGTAGCCGTTAGATGCCCCTGAACCGGCCACTTCAGGGGGGAACTACCCCTCGGAGGGCCGGTAATCATCGGCCCCGGCGGCGACGGGCGTCGGAGGCCCGTCCGGCCTGTGTTCCCCGGTGTCTCCGCGCCCCCTCGGCCATGTGTCCCGGCACCGCTCACAACCGGGTCGTGCGGAAGATCATCTCATGGTCGGCCGTGGGATACGGAGGCGGCGCCACGGGCGTTACCCGTGCTTCGCGCCGCCCGCGGTGGTGAGCGGTGAGGCGGCCGACAGGAGGGTGTCGGCCCGCTGGTCGACGAAGCGGGTGACGACCTGCTGGCCGTACCCGAACGCCATCGCCCAGACCAGGATCGCGGGCTGCGAGCCGAGCCCCGCGAAGCCGGGCACGAAGCCCGAGTTCAGGATCAGCAGCCCCAGTACCGAGGTGGCCACCCCCGCGGGCGCCTTGAGAAGGTTCTGGACGACCGCCAGCGAGTAACGGGTGGACAGCTCCGAGCGGGTCGACAGCGAGGCCGCGGTGGACAGCGCCGCGCCCAGCATGCCGATCAGGGCCACGAGGGGGACGTCGCCGTGGCCGGGCCGCAGGCCGCCCGTCGGGCAGATCTGGGCGGGCATCAGCCCCTGGGTGGGGATCACCGACTGATTGCCGCACATCGGGATGGCGTTCGGCCAGATCGCGCCGATGACCACCACGCCCAGCACGATCAGGGTCAGCATGACCACCCCGCCGAGCAGCAGGTTGCGGAAGCTGCGGACCCGCCCGGTCTCCATCGCCTGCGCGGTGTACGCCGCCCGCAGCACCGACTGCATCAGCGGCCTGTCGTTCTCCGTCAGGTCCCCCGCGGCCAGCCTGGCCTGGAGGTGGACCAGCCGGGGGTCGTCGCCGGGCAGGTAGGCCCGGCCGATCGCCGCCACCTCAGGGCCCCGCCCGCACAGCTCCGCCGTCGGCAGCACGCCGTACAGCATCACGGTCGCGCTGTTGACGTTGGACCAGGCGCCCTCGATGGCCTGGCCGGTCAGCCAGCGCCGCACGCCGTGCCTGCTGCGCGCGTACGTCTCCGCGCGGGCCAGGTGCGTGCCGATGCCCTCGCCCACCGAGACCAGCCGGCCCGCCTCGTCGCGCATCGTCAGGGCCCGCTCGGCGTCGGCCCTGATCTCCTCGCTCCGGGTGGCCACGTACACCCGCCAGGTGCCGGGCCAGCGCAGCACGCCGGTGTCGCCGATCCGCTCGGGGGGCATCGCGGGGTCAAGCGACATCGTTCCTCCGGGGGAGCGGCCTGG
The DNA here is from genome assembly GCF_036227305.1 of Streptosporangium sp. NBC_01469. NCBI lineage: Bacteria > Bacillati > Actinomycetota > Actinomycetes > Streptosporangiales > Streptosporangiaceae > Streptosporangium > Streptosporangium sp. NBC_01469. The sequence continues at coordinate 2,076,433 of NZ_CP109465.1, forward strand.
GACGGGCACGTGACTGTCCCAGGCTTATCGCGACATGTCGATCAAGCGCTACGCCTCCCGGGGAACCGGGGTTCAGGCGCCGCGGCCCGCGATGTCGGTGCGGTGGTGCGAGCCGCGCATCCGGATGCGCTCCACGGCCTCGTAGGCCGCCGCTCGCGCCGCGGGGACGTCGGGCCCCGTACCGACCACGCTGAGCACCCGGCCCCCGTTGGAGACGATCCGGTCGCCGTCGAGGGCGGTGCCCGAGTGCAGCACGTAGGCGTCCTCGACCGGGTCGGACAGCCCCTCGATCACGTCACCCCTCACCGGCTCCGCGGGGTAGTTCTCCGCGGCGATCACCACGGTCACCGCGGCGCCGTCGCGGTAGGAGAGCGGTCCGAACCGGTCGAGCGTCCCGTTCGCACAGGCGAGCAGCAGGGCCGCGAGGGGCGTCTCCAGCCGGTCCAGCACGACCTGGGTCTCCGGGTCGCCGAACCTCGCGTTGAACTCGATCACCTTCGGGCCCTTGGACGTGAGGGCGAGCCCCACGTACAGCACCCCCGTGTACGGCGTGCCGCGCCTGGCCAGCTCGGTCACGGTCGGCATGACGGTCTCGGCCATCACCTGGTCGGCGAGGTCGTCCGGCGCCCACGGCAGCGGCGTGTAGGCGCCCATCCCGCCGGTGTTGGGACCCTGGTCGTCGTCGTAGGCGCGCTTGTGGTCCTGGGCGGGCTGGAGCGGCACGGCGGTGGAGCCGTCGCAGAGCGCGAACAGCGACACCTCGGGGCCGTCGAGGAACTCCTCGATGACGACCCGCCCGCAGGCGGCGGCGTGCCGGAGCGCCTCGTCGCGGTCGCCGGTGACCACCACGCCCTTGCCGGCGGCGAGGCCGTCGTCCTTGACCACGTACGGCGTGCCGAACTCGTCGAGCGCGGCGGCGACCTCCTCGGGCGTGACGCAGGTGTGCGACCGCCCGGTGGGAACGCCCGCCGCGACCATGACGTCCTTGGCGAAGGCCTTGGAGCCCTCGATCAGCGCCGCCTGCCGCGAGGGCCCGAAGCACGGGATCCCCGCCTCCCTGACGGCGTCGGCGACCCCGGCGACCAGGGGCGCCTCGGGGCCGATCACGACCAGGTCGGCCTCGAGTCTCCGGGCCAGCTCGGTGACCGAGGCCGGGTCGGTGGGCACCACCGGGTGCAGGGCCGCGACCTGCGCGACACCCGCGTTTCCGGGAGCACAGTGAACCTCGGTGACCTGGGGGTCCGCCGCCAGCGACCGGCACAGGGCATGCTCACGCCCGCCGGATCCAATCACAAGAACGCGCACTCGTCAGAGCCTATCGTCCTCCCGGCATCCCTCTCGGGCCCCGTGCCCGCCTCCCGGGTCCCACGGCCCAGGGCGGCTTTCCCGGCCCGGGTCCGGCGTCTTCCTCGGGCTCGCGCCCCTCACCCACGGATCTCGCGGTCCCGGACGGCTTCCCGGGCCCCGCGGCCTCGGCGGCTTTCCCGGCCCGGGGCCAGCGGCTTCCCCAGCCTGCCTGCGCCATGCTTTACCTCGCGCCCACGCCCCCGGGAGGCCCGTCCTCGTCCCGGATCCGCACGGTTGTCCACAGGCTGTGGACAACCCCGAAGGCCTGCGAGCGGGGAAGGTGCCGTAAAGGCCGTGTGAATTTTGTCTGGTTGCGCATGATCAACAGTTGAACCTGGGAGTAAACTGAGAGGCATCCCCTCAATCGTGTTAACTTTTGGGTGGCTTTGCGTGTCTCTTGCTGATTGGAGGTGGTTCGGGATGTCCTCTGGCGATCCCAGCAGTACGTGCTCGCGCACGCCTGCTGTGCGCACCCTCGACCACCCCATCTCGGTGCCCGACCGGCGCCACACGCATCACCTCCTTCACCGGGGGTGACATCGCATCGCGTGTGGATCCCGCCAGGTTGGGCGGGAAAGGCTCGCCATGCGCTCCTCGCTTCTTTTTCCCCGTATCAAGCACACCCGTACGATCCGTGCCGCGCACACGTCCGCCGTCTCGCTCCGTGAGCGGATGACCGGCGTCTGCGTCCCGCCGAGCGACTCGCTCGTCGAGTACGCCGCCTACGTCGGCGGCAAGAAGATCGACGCCCTGGGCATCCCCGACGCCCTGGAGCTCGTCCGCGCCCACAACGCGGCCCACGAGGCGGCCTCCGGCGCGGCCTCCGACGGGGGCTCCGGCAAGGGTTCCGGCGGGGGCAACGCCTTCGTCTGGGTCGGCCTGCACGAGCCCGACGCCCCCGAGGTCGAGTGGCTCGCGGAGGTCTTCGCCCTCCACCCGCTCGCCGTCGAGGACGCCGTCAAGGCTCACCAGCGGCCCAAGGTCGAGCGCTACGGCGACTCGGTGTTCGTGGTCCTGAAGACCGTCGCCTACATCGACCACGACGTGCTGACCGCCACCAGCGAGATCATCGGTACCGGTGAGCTCATGGTGTTCGTCGGCCCCGACTTCGTGGTGACCGTGCGCCACGGCAGGCACTGCCCCCTCTCGGAGGTGCGCGCGCGCCTCGAGGACAAGCCCAAGCTTCTCAACCGGGGGCCCACCGGCGTGCTGCACGCGATCGCCGACCACGTCGTCGACAGGTACCTCAGCGTGGCCGACCGCATGCAGGCCGAGCTGGAGGACGTCGAGGCCATGGTCTTCGCCGACGTCAGCGCCCGAGACATCGGCCGGATCTACAACCTCAAGCGCGAGATGATCGAGATGAAGCGGTCCGTCATGCCGCTCCAGTCGCCGATGTCCACGCTGGCCCAGCGCCGGATGATCCCCTCCGAGATGCGCGAGTACTTCCGCGACGTCGTCGACCACCTGGCCCGCGTCTGCGAGCAGGTCGAGTCGTCCAACGAGCTCTGCAACTCCATACTGCAGGCGGCGCTCGCCCGCTCCAACGCGCTCGCCAACGAGGACATGCGGAAGATCTCCTCGTGGGTCGCCATCATGGCCGTCCCCACGATGATCGCCGGCATCTACGGCATGAACTTCGAGCACATGCCCGAGCTCGACTCCGTCTTCGGCTACCCGCTGGTGATCGGCGTGATGGTCATCGCCTGCACGCTGCTCTACCGGGGCTTCCGCCGCAACGGCTGGATGTGACCCGGGCTCTCCGGCCGGTCCTCAGGCGCTCAGGGGACGCGCGGGGGTGACTGTGACCCGCGTCCTCACGCGGGCCCTCAGGCGCTCAGGGTACGACGGGGATGACTGTGACCCGCGTCCTCATGCGAGCCCTCAGGCGCTCAGGGGACGCGCGGGGGTGATCGGCCGGGGGACGGGCATGCCCCGCCCGGCCCACAGGGCGATCATCCGGTCGGGATAGTCGGTGACGATCGCGGCCACCCCGAGGTCGAGCAGCTCCGCGGCCCGTCCCGGCTCGTTGACGGTCCACACGGCCAGCGGCAGGTCGGCCTTCTCGGCCCGCCGGGCGAACTCCTGGTCGACCAGCACGTGCTCGGGGGAGAGCGTGGTGCCCCCGGCCTCGGCGGCGGCGGCCGGGACGTCGCCGCCGAAGTCCTCCAGGTGGAGGCCGTCGAGCCAGGCGCTGTCCATGGTGGCGCGCTCGATCAGGGCGTACCGCAGGGTCGCGGGGGTGAGAGAGCGGGCGATCCGCAGGACGCGCCAGTCGAAACTGAGGATCGCCGCCCGCTCCAGCCTGCGGTGCCGGTCGAGCTCGGCGACCACCATCTCGGTGAACTCGGCGGGGTCGGCGCTCAGGTCGGGCCTGGTCGGGTCGGACTTCAGCTCCACGTGCACCCGCACCCCGTCGGCGCCGTACGCGTCCATCAGCCCCAGCACGGAGCCCAGGGTCGGCATCCGGGTGTTCGGCACCGGCACCTGCGTCGGGGCGAAACGGTCGCCGGGGTGGCGCGGCACCCGTATCCCGCACTCCAGCGTGCGCAGCTGCGCCAGCGTGAGCGCGCCGACGGGCCGGCCCACGTACGGGAAGACCGGGTCGTCGCGGAAGGCGGGACGGACGTCGGCGCTCGTCACCGGTGACACGGTGAGATCGTGCGTGAGCACCAGCCGCCGGTCGGCCGTGAGCGCGACGTCGAGCTCGAGCGCGTCGACACCCAGCTCCAGGGCGTGGGCGAAACCGGGCAGGGTGTTCTCGGGACGGAGCCCGCGGGCGCCGCGGTGACCGTGAATCTCGGCATGCACACAGGGACCTTATCCACCCCGCGCGCCGATCGTCCGGTACGGCTCGCGCCCGGTGACGCCGGGCGCGGGCCGTACCGGCGGAAACTAGATCATCGAGTGGATCTGGAGCGTCTCGGTACGGCCGGGGCCGACCCCGACGGCCGAGATCCTGGAGCCGCTCATCTCCTCCAGGGCCTTCACGTACGCCTGAGCGTTGGCGGGCAGGTCCTCGAAGCTCCTGGCACCGGTGATGTCCTCCTTCCAGCCCGGGAACTCCTGGTACACCGGCCTGGCGTGGTGGAAGTCGGTCTGGGTCATCGGGATCTCGTCGTGGCGGACGCCGTCGACCTCGTAGGCGACGCAGACGGGGATCGTGTCCAGGCCGGACAGCACGTCCAGCTTGGTGAGGAAGTAGTCGGTGACGCCGTTGATCCGGGTGGCGTAGCGGGCGATCACCGCGTCGAACCAGCCGCAGCGGCGGTTGCGCCCGGTGGTCACCCCGTACTCGCCGCCGGTGGTGCGCAGCCACTCGCCCATCTCGTCGTCGAGCTCGGTCGGGAACGGGCCGGCGCCGACACGGGTGGTGTACGCCTTCAGGATGCCGATCACGCCGGTGAGCCGGGTCGGCGGGATGCCGGAGCCCGAGCAGGCGCCGCCGCTCGTCGGGGAGGAGGAGGTGACGAACGGGTAGGTGCCGTGGTCGATGTCGAGCAGGTTGCCCTGCCCGCCCTCCAGCAGCACGACCTTGTTCTCGTCCAGCGCCCTGTTGAGGATCAGCGAGGTGTCGGCGATGTGCGGCTTGAGGCGCTCGGCGTAGCCGAGATACTCCTCCAGGACCTTGCCCGCGTCGATCGCCCGGCGGTTGTAGATCTTGGTGAGGATCTGGTTCTTCTCACCCAGCGCGACCTCGATCTTCTTCTGCAGGATGCCCGGGTCGAGCAGGTCCTGGACCCGCACGCCCATCCGGTAGATCTTGTCGCCGTACGCGGGGCCGATGCCGCGCCCGGTCGTGCCGATCTTGGCCTTGCCGAGGTAGCGCTCGGTGACCTTGTCGAGGGCCTTGTGGTGGGGCATGATCAGGTGCGCGTCGGCGGAGATCAGCAGCCGCTCGGAGGAGACCCCCCGGGCCTGGAGCCCGTCGATCTCGCCCAGCAGCACCCCCGGGTCGATGACGACACCGTTGCCGATCACGGGGACGACGTTCGGGGAGAGCACTCCCGTGGGCAGCAGGTGCAACGCGTACTTCTGGTCGCCGATGACGACCGTGTGGCCCGCGTTGTTGCCTCCCTGGTATCTGACGACGTAGTCGACCTGGTCTCCAAGCAGGTCGGTCGCCTTACCCTTGCCCTCATCGCCCCACTGGGCACCAACGAGAACGACAGCCGGCATCGTGAGTCTCCCACCACAAAAACGAAAACCCCTGGCGCAATCGCGACAGGGGCTCTTGCGTGGAGAGAATACCCGACCGCGTCCGAAATGGGGATCTCCCACCTCGCGAAAGGGGGCGTGATGGGAGATCCCGGAGACGGATCGGAAGCTGACCGGCGGCTCAGGGGGACGGATCAGGGGCGGGGCCGGCGGCCGGACACCGGCAGGTCAGCGGCTGGTCAGCTCCTCGGACGCCTCGGCGCTGGAGTCCTTCAGGAACTGGAAGCACCGCTCGGCCTCCTCCTTCTCCCCGATGCTCTGGGCGGCGCGGGCCAGCGCGTGCAGGCAGCGCAGGAACCCCTGGTTGGGAAGGTGCTCCCAGGGGATCGGGCCGTGCCCCTTCCAGCCCGCCCTGCGGAGCTGGTCCAGGCCGCGGTGGTAGCCGGTGCGGGCGAAGGCGTACGACGTCACGGCGTGCCCCGCCGCGAAGTACTCGTCCGCGAGTATGGCCCAGGCGGCCGGGTACGCGGGGAAACGCGCGGCGACGTCGGATGCTTGGGCGCCGGATTCCAGCGCCTCCCGGGCCTCGGGCAGGTCCGGGAGCAGGGTGGGCGGCGGGCCGGCGAGGAGGTTCTCGTGCGATTCCATAACGACAGTCCTACCCGGTGGACCCATGTCAGGCCAAGATCGGCCCCCGGAGTCTTTCCGGAAGCCGATCTCTCGGTCTCTCCCGTGACCCTTTCGGGGCCTTAGGAGATCTTGGTGCCCGCGGACTTCAGGTGCTGGGCGGCCTCGACGATGCGCGCCGCCATCGAGGTCTCGGCGGCCTTGCCGTACGAGCGGGGGTCGTACACCTTCTTGTTGCCGACGTCGCCGTCGACCTTGAGCACGCCGTCGTAGTTCCTGAACATGTGGTCGGCGATCGGGCGGGTGAAGGCGTACTGCGTGTCGGTGTCGATGTTCATCTTCACCACGCCGTAGGAGATGGCCTCGTGGATCTCCTCGAGCAGCGAGCCGGAGCCGCCGTGGAAGACCAGGTCGAACGGCTTCTCCGTGCCGTACTTGGCGCTGACCGCGTCCTGGATCTCCTTGAGCACGCTCGGGCGGAGCTTGACGTGGCCCGGCTTGTAGACGCCGTGCACGTTGCCGAAGGTCGCGGCGAGCATGTAGCGGCCCCGCTCGCCCAGGCCCAGGGCGTCGGCGGTCGCGAGGGCGTCCTCGGTGGTGGTGTAGAGCTTCTCGTTGATCTCGCCGACGACGCCGTCCTCCTCACCGCCGACCACGCCGATCTCCACCTCGAGGACGATCCGCGCGCGGGCCGTCTTCTCGAGGAGCTCCTTGGCGATCTCCAGGTTCTCGTCCAGCGGCACGGCGGAGCCGTCCCACATGTGCGACTGGAAAAGGGGGTCCTCGCCCCTGGCCACCCGCTCGAGGGAGATGTCGAGCAGCGGGCGCACGAAACCGGCCAGCTTGTCCTTGGGGCAGTGGTCGGTGTGCAGGGCGATCGTCACGGGGTAGTTGGCCGCGACGACCCGGGCGTACTCCGCCAGGGCCACCGAGCCGGTCACCATGTTCTTGACCGTGGTGCCCGAGAGGAAGTCGGCGCCGCCGGTCGACACCTGGACGATGCCGTCGCTCTCCGCCTCGGCGAACCCCCTGAGCGCCGCGTTGAGGGTCTGTGATGAGGTCACGTTGATGGCCGGGTAGGCGAAACCGCCTGCTTTAGCCCGGTCGAGCATCTCGGCGTAGACCTCTGGAGTAGCGATAGGCATCGTGTCATCTCCCTGGAGACGGCTGTGAAAAGCTGGCGCGCGGCTATGAGGACATAGCCTGTAGGCCAGTATTCCGGGTTCCTTCCCGGCCGGATAGCTCCGACACCACTTCGGTCCGTACCGGTGTCTCCTCCACCGTATCCCCGCCCCCTCCCCGGCCGAAGACGCCGGGGTCGTCGGCACGAGCCGGAGGGGGTGCGGACGATCTTCCTGGTCGCGCTCCTCCTGATGGATCCACCGGGTCGGTCGTGAAATCTCCTCACGAACCGCTAATCTCCACACTGTGGGACGCCACAGGTCTGACCCCATGGGTATCGCGCGCCTGGTCCTCGTCGGACTGGCGGTGCTGGTGGTCGTCGCCCTGATCGTGCTGGGAGTCCTCTCACTGATCGGCAGCCTGGGCTCCGGCGCGGAGACGACCCCGTCGCCCGTGCCCTCGGCCACCACGTCGTCCGCCGCCGCCTCACCGGCCTCCTCCACCTCCGAGCGCGTCCCGACGGTCCTCGTCGAGTGCCTGCGGGAGCAGTGCCCCACGGTCTTCCTGAAGGTCACCGGGGGTGACGTGCTTTTCGACCGGGAGATGGCCCGAGGCGAGCAGTTCCGGTCCTTCGACCCCAAGGTGGACGTCGTCCTGGCCGACTCCGCCGCCGTCCGGGTCCAGGTGAACGGTGCCGTCCGCTCCCCGGGCAAGGCGGGGGAGCGCCAGGAGTTCACGGTCCCCCGCAAAGACTGACCCCGCCTCTCCCGCCGACCCCGCCTCTCGCGTCGGCTCCGAACCTCCCACCGGTTCCGGGTCCCCCGGGGAAAGTCCTCCGGCGGCTAGGCCAGGCCGAGGTCGGCCAGGGTGTAGGCGGTCAGGTACGGCAACCCGGCCCCGGCGATCGCCGGGGCGGCTCCCCGGTCCACGATCGTGGCGACCGCCACGACCTCGGCGCCCGCCTCGCGCAACGCCTCCACCGCGGTCAGCGGGGATCCGCCGGTCGTGGAGGTGTCCTCCACCACCAGCACCCGCCGCCCCGACACGTCCGGCCCTTCGATCCTGCGCTGCATGCCGTGGGTCTTCTGCGCCTTGCGGACCACGAACGTGTCGAGCCGCCCGCCCCGCGCGGCCGCCGCGTGCGTCATGGCCGCCGCCACCGGGTCGGCGCCCAGCGTCAGGCCGCCGACCGCCTCGTAGTCGAGGTCCTCGGTGAGGTCCAGCATGACCCGCCCCACCAGCGGCGCCGCCTGCCCGTCGAGGGTCACCCTGCGCATGTCCACGTAGAAGTCGGCCTCCATGCCCGAGGACAGCACGACTTTGCCGTGTACCACGGCCTTGCCCTTGATCTCCGCCAGCAGGCTCTCGCGATCGCTCATGGCACAAGGTTAGGGCGACCCCGGGGCCCGCCCGATCGGGCCCCGTCGGAAAACAGGTCCGCCGTAACGCCGGTTTCGGGCCGGGGGTGGCAAAAGTGCGATCCGGGTTTACTCGCGGCGCGTACTGCGGGATTATCCGGCAGGCAACTCCAGGTAATGGTGAGGTCACAATGAGTGTGAAAACATCTCAAGGCGACGCTGAACTGCTGGCTGCCACCAGGAACGGCGACGTGGCCGCCTACCGGCTGCTCCATCAGCGGCACGCCCCCGCGACGTACGCCCTCGCCCGCCTGCTCCTGCCGGGCGAGACCGAGGTCGAGGAGGTCGTGGAGAGGACGTTCGCCAGGGTCCACCACGTGATCGCCCGGGGAAACGGCCCGGAACAGGCGTTCCGCGCCTACCTGCTCACCGTCCTGCGCCGTACCGTCGGCGACCGTTCCGGTACGACGGGCGGCCCGCCGGCCACCGGGTGGCCGCTACCGGAAGCCGGCGGGCGGGCGGACGGCAAGACCGGTGAAGCCGGTGAAGGTGAAGAGGCGAACGGGGAGACCGGTGAGCAGGCGACGGGGAAGGTGGCCGGGCAGGCGGATGGAGAAACCGGAGAGCGGGCGGATGGCGAGATCGGCGAAGGGGCGGAGGGGGAGACCGATGAGCGGGCGGACGACGGGGCCGGCGAAGAGGGGGACGACGAGACCGGCGAAGGGATGGACGGGGAGATCGACGAGCGGGCGGACGGGGAATTCGACCCCTTCGGTCCACGCGCGTTTCTCGTCGACCCCTCACTGGAGGGCCTGGAACGCTCACCGGTGGCCAGGGCGTTCCTCTCCCTGCCCGAGCGGTGGCAGCTCGTCCTGTGGCACGCCGAGGTCGAGAGGCTCAGGGGCGAGGACGTCGGGCTCCTGCTGGGCCTGACGGTCAACGGCACGGCCGCGCTCGCCCACCGGGCACGGGAGGGGATGCGCCAGGCGTGCCTGCGCATCCACCTGGCCGAGACGTCCGCCCCCGAGTGCCGGCCCGTACTGACCAGGCTGGGGCCCTACACGCGCGGTGGCTTGGCCAGGGAACAGGGCAGGGTCATCGACAGGCATCTGGAGGGCTGCTCCGGCTGCCGCGCGGTGCTCACGGAGCTGACCGGCATCGGCCACGGCGTCCGCTCCGTCATCGGCCCGCTCGTCGCCGGTCCCGCGTTCCCCGCCTACCTGACGGCGCTCGCCAGGATGGGCGCCACGGCGGGGGGTGGGCTGTCGGCCCGCTGGCGGAGGGCTCCCCGATCCGTACGGCGCGCCGTCGTGGCCGGTGCGACGGCCGCCGCGGTCGCGGTGGCCTCGGCCCTCGTGCTGGTGACGGCCGAGGAGCCCGTCCGCCGGCCCAGCACGGCCTCCGAGCCGATCGTCGCGGCCCCGGTGCCCGACTCCCCCGCCCCGGTGGAGTCCTCGGGAGGGCCGGAGATTTCGGGCCCTCCCGTACCGTCGCCCTCGGGGGGGCCGACGGGACCCGACCGCGAACCCGGCGACACCGGAGCGGCACCCGGATCCGGCGTCGGGACGGGCCCCGGCGGCGAGTCCGGTGAGACGGGATCAGGGGACGCGGCCGGTGAGTCCGAGGGGGGCGACCCGGCCGGAACGGGGCAGGCCGGCCGGCCGGGTTCCTGGCTCGCCCCTCGCCTCGTGGCCAGGATCGACGCGCTCGGCGCCCTGGTCAGGTCCGAGGCCGGAATCGTGGTGGTGCGGCTGCGCAACGCGGGCCGGGGGCAGAGCGAGGAGGTCGTCGCCGACGTCGGCCTGCCACGGGGCGTGACGCTGCCCTCCGGCTCCCGCCGGGGAAACGCCGTCGGCGGCGTCACGCCGGTCGGCACGGTCGACGGCTGGTCCTGCCGGGCTCGGACCCGGGGCGCCCGGTGCGTCCGCGGCCCGCTACCGGCGGGCCGGGCCACGGCGGTCTTCCTGCGGGTCCTGGTGTCGGGCGACGCGACCTACGGGGCGTCGCCCTCGGTCACGGTCTCCACCGCGGGAACGCGGGTGGCGGCCAGGTCGCGCAGCGGGGTGCGGGCGACGGGAGCCCCGGCCCGGTTCGCCACCGACGGCCGGGTGGCCGTCTCCGCGATCGGCAACACCCTGATGAGCTGCGCGTCCTCGGAGCCCGCGTGCGAGGCCGCCCGCTCGCGGCGGGGCGGCAGGCGCGACAACAACAGCTGGGAGATGCGTCCCCTCGACCGGGACGGGGATCCGTCGACGGGCAGTTCGAGCGCCGCCCGGCTCGTCCTGCCGGCGGCGAGCAAGGTGGTGTGGGCGGGCCTGTACTGGTCGGCGAGCGCGCCCCCCAGCGGGCGGGTCAAGCTCAAGGTGCCGGGCGAGGAGCGATACCGGCAGGTCAGGGCCACGCAGGTGGTGGAGAGGGAACTGCCCGCGGGGCGCGGTTACCAGGCGTTCGCCGACGTGACGCGTTTGCTGGGCGCGGTCCGCGGGACGTACTGGGTGGCCGACGCCTCGGTGCGGCCCGGTGTGGCGCGTCATGCCGGCTGGAGCCTGGTGGTCATCGTGGCCGACCCGCGCCGGCCGTACAGCCAGGCCGTCGTCGTCGACACCGCGACGGTGCTGGACGGGGGACGCCGCTCGGCGCGGATACCGCTCGGAGGTCTGACACCATCCGGCGCGCCCGCGAGGATGGCCCTGGTGACCTGGGAGGGTGACGCGGGCGTCATGGGTGATCGGGTGAGGCTCGGCGGCCGGACCCTGCGGCCCGCCGGCGGGGAGCGGGACCCGCGCAATCCCTTCGACGGGTCCGCAGCCGGGGCGCGGGGCACCGGCACGACCTTCGGTACGGACGTGGACCGCTTCCGGTCGCCCCTCGGCCGTGACCCGGTGCTGGAGCTCAGCACGCGCCAGGACGTCCTGCTGTTCGGCGCGGCGGCGGTGAGCGTACAGACCACTCCGTAACGGCCCGAGGCGTCAGCGGTGCCGTGGAGGAGATGTCCGGTTACGGCGTCGATGGGGGGAGAGGGGCGCACAGTTCGCCCGGGTCCGTTGTGCGGTGAAGGGGTCACGCGGAGGCCCGGGACACGGGTGGCGGGACGGCGGGAAACCCGAACGAGCGGCACCTCGCCGAGGGGGTTCACGAACGGGACAAACTGGTACGGTCTGCGTGAACGATCCAGCGTATGGTCGAGCGCGGGTGGAATCGTCGGGATTCACCCTCGGATGGTCAGCTGCTTGATTACCCTGAGGAAGGGCCGTCTGTCCGGTCTCTTAGGGGTTCTTTCAGGCTTGTCTGAACCGAAGGATCGGGCCACGTAGGAAGGGCGGTGTCGTGTGGATCGTTGCGCGCTGTTCGTGGACGCCGGCTACCTGCTGGCCGACGGCGCGATGGCGGTGCACGGTACCCGCCACCGCGAGTCCGTCTCCTGGGACTACCCGGGGCTGCTCCAGCTGCTCAACAAGTTGTCGAGGGAGCGCACCGGCCTGCCGCTGCTGCGCTGCTACTGGTACGAGGCGACCGTGGAGGGCCGCCGGACCCCGGAGCACGACACGCTGGCCGACATTCCCGGCCTCAAGCTCCGCCTGTCGCGCATCCGCCCCGGCCGCCGCGAGGGCGTCGACGCCCAGGTCCACCGCGACCTGATGACGCTGGCCCGCAACGGCGCGGTCTGCGACGCGGTCGTGGTCAGCGGTGACGAGGACCTGGCGCAGGTCGTCTGCGACGCCCAGGATCTCGGCGTCCGGGTCACCGTGGTGCACATCAGCGCCGACGGCAGCTGGGCCGTCTCCCGTACGCTGCGCCAGGAGTGCGACGACCTGATCGAGATCGGCGCCGGTCACCTGCGCCCGCACGTCAGCCTGCTCAGCGGCGAGCCTCCCGCCCTGGCGACCAACGGCCACCAGCACGGCGCCACCAACGGCCAGTCCGTCACCTCCCGTGGCACCGGTGGCATCGGCGTGAGCAACGGCGCCCCGGTCACCAGTCCCATCCCCGCGGTCCAGACGTCCCGCGCGGCCCACGCCCAGCCCGCGCTCCCCTCCGCCTACCAGAGCTACACCCAGGAGTCGCCGATCCCCCAGGCCGCTCCCGCCGCACCACCTCCGCCTCCGCCTCCGCCGCCACCCCCGCCACCCCCGCCCGCCTCCACGCCCTCGCACGCCGCGGTCAGCACCCAGACCGGCCCGCTGCCGGCCGCGCCGCAGTACTCGATGGGCAACACCGGCAGCATGCCGAGCTACCAGGCCCCGCCGCAGATGGGCGCCTACACCGGCCCCCAACCGGCCCCGGTGCCGCTGCAGAGCACCGGAACAGGAACAGGGACCGGCGCCGCGACGACCCTCTCCGACGCGGTGCAGGCCGCCCACAAGGAAGGCCACGACTTCGGCGAGTCCGTGGCCAAGGACGCGCCCGCCCTGTGGCTGGAGGCGGTCCTGGCCCGCAAGCCCCGGATGCCCTCGGACCTGGAGGCGCGCCTGCTCCAGGGTTCCTCCCTGCCGATCGACTTCCTCCTGCACGACGAGGTCCGCCACGCCCTGCGCCGAGGCTTCTGGGACGCCCTGGAGCGCGCCCGCCGCTGAGGCGACGCGTACAGCAGGCAGCAGCCCAGGACCCTTGGAGCGCGCTCGGCGCTTCGGGTCCTTGGAGGGCCCTGGCGCTCGGGTCCTTGGAGCGCGCACCGCGCTGAGACGCGCACAGCGCGCCGCGCTCAGGACCCCTGGAGCGCGCCCGCCGCTGAGACGCGCACCGCGCGCCGTGCTCAGGATCGCGCTGGGGGAACGCCCGTCAGGTAAGGGCGTCGAAGCCCGCGCGCAGGTGGTCGAGGCGGTTGGACAGGTCGGCCATCGGCCCCGTGAGACCGGGGTCGCCACTCTTGCGGGCCAGCTCGACGACCCGGCCGAGCTCCTCCTCGACGGCGGTCAGGCGCCTGGACAGCTCGGGCAGCACGGCGGCCTGGTCGGACGCCTCACCGGGCGGCAGCTCCGTGGCGAGGCGCTCGCGGAGCAGGGTGGCCTGCTCGGACAGCCTGCGGTTCATGTTGTAGAGCTCCACGAACACCGCGACCTTGGCCCGCAGCACCCACGGGTCGAAGGGCTTGGTGAGGTAGTCGACGGCGCCCGCCGCGTAGCTGCGGAAGGCGTAGTCGGGCGCGCTGTCGACCACGGTCAGGAAGATGATCGGGATGTTGCGGGTGCGCTCGCGGCGCTTGATGTGGGCCGCCGTCTCGAACCCGTCCATGCCCGGCATGCGGACGTCGAGCAGGATCAGCGCGAACTCCGTGCCGAGCAGGGCCTTCAGCGCCTCCTCCCCCGACTTCGCCCGGACGGGTATCAGATCGAGCGAGCTGAGAATGGCCTCGAGCGCGATCAGGTTCTCCTCCCGGTCGTCCACCAGGAGGATCTTGGCTCTGTCCGGCATCGATCACACGCCTTCGTTGGAGTCGCCGGCCGGCTTGCCCCGGGTCAGCCAGCCGCGCAGCCTTTCCAGCAGGCGGTCGACGTCGACGGGCTTGGGCACGTAGTCGGAGGCGCCGGACGCGATGCTTTTCTCCCGGTCGCCTCGCATGACCTTAGCGGTTAGCGCGATGATCGGCAGGTCCGCGAACTGGGGCATCCGGCGGATCGCGGAGGTGGTGGCCCAGCCGTCCATCTCCGGCATCATGATGTCCATCAGGACGAGGGCGACGTCCTCGTTGCGTTCGAGCTGCTCGATGCCCTCGCGGCCGTTCTCCGCGTAGATCACCGTGGAGCCGTAGCGTTCGAGCACGCTGGTCAGCGCGAACACGTTGCGGATGTCGTCGTCCACGATCAGGATCTTCGCCCCGGTCAGCGGGTCGTCGCCCTTCCACGGCTTGCCCTCGCCCTGCGGGAACTGCGGCAGGGGCATGTCGTCGTTGAGCGTGAGCTCCGGCAGTTCGTCGGACTCCTCCAGCACGCCGATGAGCGCCGGGTTGCGGGGGGAGGAGGGGGCGCTCGCCCCGCCGTCGCGCGAGGCCAGCGGGCCGCCGTACGACGGGGGCAGGTAGAGGGTGAAGGTGCTGCCCTCGCCGACCTCGCTGATCACGTGGATCTCGCCGCCGAGCAGGCGGGCGATCTCACGGCAGATGGACAGGCCCAGGCCCGTCCCCCCGTACTTGCGGCTGGTGGTCCCGTCGGCCTGGCGGAACGCCTCGAAGATGACCTCCAGCTTGTCGGAGGCGATCCCGATACCGGTGTCGACCACCTCGAAGGCGAGGATGCCGTCGGCGCCGCGCAGGGTGTCGTCCACGAAGGCGACGGCGCGCCTGGCGTGGATCACGCGCAGCCGCACCTCTCCCTTGGGGGTGAACTTGATCGCGTTGGAGAGCAGGTTGCGCAGCACCTGCTGGAGACGCTGCTCGTCGGTACGGAGCTCCTGCGGGATCGACGGGTCGACCTCGACCGTGAACGACAGGCCCTTGTCCTGGGCGAGCGGCGCGAAGGTGGCCTCGAAGTAGTCGACGAGCTTGGGCAGCGAGATCTGCTGGGGATGGATGTCCATCCGGCCGGCCTCGACCTTCGACAGGTCGAGGATGTCGTTGATCAGCTGCAGCAGGGCGGAGCCGGCGCCGTGGATGGTCCTGGCGAACTCCACCTGCTGGGCGGTGAGGTTGCCCTCGGCGTTCTCGGTGAGCAGCTTGGCCAGCACGAGGAGGCTGTTCAGCGGGGTGCGCAGCTCGTGGGACATGTTGGCGAGGAACTCGGACTTGTAGCGCGAGGAGACCGCGAGCTGCTCGGCGCGCTCCTCCAGCGTGCGGCGGGCCTGCTCGATCTGGAAGTTCTGGATCTCGATGGCCCGGTTCTGCTTGGCCAGCAGCGCGGCCTTGTCCTCCAGCTCGGCGTTGGAGCGGCGCAGCTCCTCCTGCTGGCGCTGGAGCTCGTCGGAACGCTCCTGCAGCTCGGTGGTGAGGCGCTGCGACTCGGTCAGCAGGTCCTCGGTCCTGGAGTTGGCGATGATCGTGTTCATCGTGACGCCGATGGTCTCGACGAGCTGGTTCAGGAAGTCGTGGTGGACCTCGCTGAACTCGCTGAACGAGGCCAGCTCCAGGACGCCGAGCACCTGCGTCTCGAACAGGACCGGCAGCACGACGATCTGCGCGGGCGTGGAGGTGCTGAGGCCGGTGTCGACGGTCAGGTAGCGGGCGGGCACGTTGCCGAGGATGATCCCCCTGCCCTCCATCGCGGCCTGGCCCACGATGCCCTCGCCGGTCGCGAACCGCTGCCGGGGGCCGTTGCCGGGACGGGCGCCGTACCCGGCGATGAGGTGCAGGTCGCGGTCGCCGGTGGGCTCGGCGAGGTAGAAGGCGCCGTAGCTCGCCGACACCAGCGGGGTCAGCTCGCTCATGATGAGCTTGGCGACCTCCATCAGGTCGCGGTGGCCCTGCATGAGGCGGGAGATCCTCGCCAGGTTGGACTTCAGCCAGTCCTGCTCCTGGTTGGCGGTGGTGGTGTCGCGCAGCACCGCCACCATCATGTTGATGTTGTCCTTCAGCTCGCCGATCTCGCCCTCGGCGTCGACGGTGATGGAGCGGGTCAGGTCGCCGGTGGCGACGGCGGTGGTGACCTCGGCGATGGCGCGCACCTGGGTGGTCAGGCGGGCGGCGAGCTCGTTGACGTTCTCGGTGAGGCGCTTCCAGATGCCCTCGGCGCCCTCGACGCGGGCCTGGCCGCCCAGCTTGCCCTCGGAACCGACCTCGCGGGCGACCCGGGTGACCTCCGCGCCGAAGGACGACAGCTGGTCGACCATCGTGTTGATCGTGGTCTTCAGCGCGAGAATCTCGCCCTGCGCGTTCACGTCGATCTTGCGCGTCAGGTTGCCCGACGCGACGGCGGTGGTGACCTCGGCGATGTTGCGGACCTGGTACGTCAGGTTGTTGGCCATGGAGTTGACGTTGTCGGTGAGGTCCTTCCAGACCCCGGAGACGCCGCGTACGCGGGCCTGGCCGCCGAGCTGGCCCTCGGTGCCGACCTCGCGGGCGACGCGGGTGACCTCGTCGGCGAACATCGACAGCTGGTCCACCATGGTGTTCAGGGTGTCCTTGAGCTGCAGGATCTCGCCCTGGGCGTCCGCGGTGATCTTCTTGGACAGGTTGCCCTGGGCGACGGCCGTGGACACCGCGGCGATCTGGCGCACCTGGGTGGTCAGGTTGTTCGCCATCACGTTGACGTTGTCGGTGAGGTCCTTCCAGGTGCCGGAGACACCGGGCACCTGCGCCTGACCGCCGAGCTGGCCCTCCGAGCCGACCTCGCGGGCGACCCGGCTCACCTCGGAGGCGAAGGACGACAGCTGGTCGACCATCGTGTTGATCGTGGTCTTCAGCGCGAGGATCTCGCCCTGCGCGTCGACGTCGATCTTGCGGGTCAGGTCTCCGTTGGCGACGGCGGTGGTGACCTCGGCGATGTTGCGGACCTGGTACGTCAGGTTGTTGGCCATGAAGTTGACGTTGTCGGTGAGGTCCTTCCACACGCCCGACACGCCGCGTACGCGGGCCTGGCCGCCGAGCTGGCCCTCGGTGCCGACCTCGCGGGCGACGCGGGTGACCTCGTCGGCGAACATCGACAGCTGGTCCACCATGGTGTTCAGGGTGTCCTTGAGCTGCAGGATCTCGCCCTGGGCGTCCGCGGTGATCTTCTTGGACAGGTCGCCCTGCGCCACCGCCGTGGACACCGCCGCGATGGCGCGGACCTGGGTGGTCAGGTTGCCCGCCATCACGTTGACGTTGTCGGTGAGGTCCTTCCACACGCCCGACACGCCGCGCACCTGCGCCTGGCCGCCGAGCTGGCCCTCGGTGCCGACCTCGCGCGCGACCCGGGTGACCTCCTCGGCGAACGCCAGCAACTGGTCGACCATGGTGTTGACGGTGTTCTTCAGCTCGAACATCTCGCCGACCGCGTCGACGGTTACCTTGCGGCTCAGGTCGCCCCGCGCGACTCCGGTGGTCACCGCGGCGATGTCGCGGACCTGCGCGGAGACGCGGCTGGACATGGTGTTGACGGCCTCGGTGAGGTCGCGCCAGCTTCCCGACATGCCGCGCACGTTCGCCCGGCCGCCCAGGCGGCCCTCGGTCCCGACCTCCCTGGCCACCCGCGTCACCTCGGACGTGAACAGCGACAGCTGGTCGACCATGCCGTTGATCGCCTTGCCGAGGCGGCGCACCTCGCCCCTGGCACTGCGGTCGAGATCGATCCGGCGGGACAGATCACCCTTGGCCACCGCGTCGATCACGTCCGCGGCCCCGCTGACCGGGCCCACGAGCGCGTCGATCAGCGTGTTGACCGAGTCGACGCTCTCGGCCCACGAACCCACGCCGGGACCGGGGGTGAGGCGCTCGCCGAAGCGGCCCTCCTTGACCACCTCGCGGCGGACCCGGTGCAGCTCGTTGGCCAGGTGCTCGCGGCGATCGGCCACCTCGTTGAGCAGCAGGCGGATCTCGCTGAGGATTCCGGGCGGGGCGTGGGGCACCCGGCGGCGGAAGTCACCGTCGCGCCAGGTGATGAGCGTCTGCAGGATCGGTCGCAGATCCGATTCGCTGTAACGTCGCTCCTCGACGTCGGGCACGGTGTTGACCGTGGTCATATGACCTCCTTGACTCCCGGGGGCGCAGCCGTGAGTCACCCCAGTCTGTCACGGTGCGCAATGTGTAGTCCCACCTTCGATTCACCCCATGTCAACGGGAAGTGTGGTAGTCACGGAACAGTGACCAGTGCTCCACGCGCCGTCCTGGCGGCGACCTTCGCCCCGGGACACACGGCCGTCCCTGCCGCCAGGCGATTCACCATCGAGGTGATGACCGCCTGGGCCGCCGCGTCCGTTCTGGGGGTCGCCGAGCGGCTGGCCGCCGACCTGTCGTCGCAGGTGACCGACGTCCCCTTCGAGATCGTCTGGAGCCATCTGGGCGACGGGCTGCAGATCGAGGTGCGCCAGAGGCAGGCCCCCGAGAGGAGCCCCGGCGCCCCGTCCGTACCGGTGGAGGAATGGGGTGTCACCTTCGCCGGTCAGCAGCGCACGCACTGGGCCAGGATCCGGCTGCCCGGCTCCTCCGGACGGCCGTCCTCGGAGTGGACCGCCGAGGAACCCAGCCGCGGGCCGATATGGATGGGTTTTCTCGCCGACGCCAGCGATCTCCTGGCGGGCACCCTCGACCCTGACATGGTGCCCGCGATCATCTCGCAGATCGTGGTGCCGCGGCTGGCCACCTGGTGTGCCGTCTACACATGGAGCAACGGCGGCGGCCCGCAGCGTCCAGCCTACCTCTGGCACACCGACGAGCGGCGCATCGACGAACTCCGGGAGGAGCTCGCCAGTGTCCAGATCCCGCAGGGCGGCGGGTCCATGCAGCTCGCCGACTCGCAGATGCTGGTCATCCCGCTCCTCGCGCGCGGGCGCACGCTGGGCGCGATGTGCCTGGGGCGGCCCGACCGGTTCGCCGAGGACGTGTTCCAGTACGCCGAGGACATCGGCCGCCGCGCCGCGCTCGCCCTCGACAACGCCCTGCTGTACGCCACCCAGGCGGCGGCCAACCGGGCGCTCCAGCGCAGCCTGCTCCCTCCCGACGAGCCGGGCGAGATCCCCGGTCTCGACCCCGCGGTGGTCTACGAGCCCGCCGGGGAGACCAACGAGGTCGGCGGCGACTTCTACGACCTCTTCGCGGCCGGTGACGGTTCCTGGCGGTTCGCGGTGGGCGACGTCTGCGGGACCGGCCCCGAGGCCGCCGCGGTCACCGGCCTCGCCCGCCACACCCTGCGCCTGCTCGCGCGGGAGGGGTACGGGGTGGCCGCCGTCCTCGACCGCCTCAACCAGGCCATCCTGGACGAGGGCGAGCGTGCCCGGTTCCTGACGCTGCTGCACGGGGAGATCACGCCCGTGCCGAGCGGCCTGGACGTGGCGATGGTCTCCGCCGGGCACCCGGAGGCGCTGCGGCTGCGGCCCAGCGGCGTCGTGGAGGCCGTGGTGACCTCGCAGTCGCTGCTGGGCGTCTTCCCCGAGGCGACCTTCAAGGCGGAGCTCGTCCACCTCGACCCCGGTGACGTGCTTCTCGCGGTGACCGACGGGGTCACCGAGCGTCGCAGGGACGGGCGGCTGCTCGACGACGACGCGGGGCTGGCCAAGCTGCTGGCCGAGTGCGCGGGACTGTCGGCGCGGGCGGTCGCCGAGCGGATCCGCCGCGCGGTCCAGGACTTCGCCCCCGAGCCGAGCGCCGACGACATGGCGATCGTGGTCCTGCGGGCCCGCTGACGGGACCCGCCCACCGACCGGGCGGGTTCGCCCGCCCACAGGCTGGACGGTCCCGCCCGCCTGCTGATCGGCCGGGCGGGGCCGCTGCTGGTCTCTCTCATTGACCGGGTGGGGCCGGTGGTGGTTTCTTTCACCGACCGGGCGAGACCGCTCGTGGTTTCTTTCACCGACCGGGCGAGACCGCTCGTGGTCTCTTTCACCGACCGGGCGAGACCGCCCGCGCGCCCGCCGGCCCGACCGGGCGGTCCCGTACGCCCGCCCACCGGCTGGACAGGGGCGCCCGCGCGCCCCTGGAGCCGTACGGGCCGACCGTCACCCCTCTCGCGGGGTGATACGGGCTATATGTCGGTCTTCACGTGCTTTCGGGCGAATTCCAGCTGCGCCGACATCTGCGCGATGCGCTCGGAGACGACCAGGGAGCCGTGGCCCGCGTCGTAGCGGTACACCCTGTGATCGTGGTCGCGCTCGGCGAGCCGGGTCACGTACGCCTCGATCTGCCCGATCGGGCAGCGCGGGTCGTTCTCCCCGGCGAGGATCAGCAGCGGCGCCTCGACCTGGTCGACGTAGGTGATCGGCGAGCTGTTCACGTACCGCTCGCGCTGCTCCTCGGGTGAGCCGCCGAGCAGCGCGCGGTGGTAGGAGCGCAGCGCCTCCGTCTCCTCCTCGTAGGTGGCGACGTGGTCGGCGATCGGCACCGTGGCGATGCCCGCCGCCCACATCTTGGGCTGGGTGCCCAGGCCGAGCAGCGTGAGGTAGCCGCCCCAGGAGGCGCCGGACAGCACCAGCCGGTCGGGGTCGCAGACGCCGCGGTCGACCATGGCGTCCCTGACGGCGGCCACGTCGGCCAGCTCGATGTGCCCGACGTCGCCGTGCAGGGCGTTCCGCCAGGCGGAGCCGTAGCCGGTGGATCCCCGGTAGTTGACCCGTACGACCGCGAAGCCGAGATCCACCCAGGCGGCCACCTGCGGCACGAAGGAGTCGTCGTCCTGCGCGGTGGGGCCGCCGTGCAGCACGAAGACCGTGGGGAAGGGGCCGGAGCCGCGCTCGGGGCGCGAGACCAGGGCGTGGATGCGGCCACCGGGCCCCTCCACGTCCACGTCCTCGACCGGGACCGACGGGGGTGAGGTGGGACCGCCGTGGTTCATCACCACGTGGCCGCTGGTCGACCGGATCAGTGGCGGGTGGGCCCCGCTGGACCAGGAGTACTCGACGGAGCCGTCGGGGCGGGGCGCGGCGGCGTCGATCACGCCGTGCTGGGTCTCGATCGGGAAGAACCCGCCGCCGGGAAGGTCGTAGCGGGTCAGATAGGTGCGGCCCCGGTTGCCTCGCACGACGAGCAGCGAGCGGCCGTCGCCGTACCAGTCGGCGGTGATCTCGCCCGGGTCGCGCAGCCAGATCTCCCGCTGGTCGCCGGTCTCGGGGTCCCAGACGAGAGGCTCGCGACGGCCCCTGCGCTCGTGCAGGGTGAGCAGGCGGCGGTCTCCGGACACCGGTGCGAAGCGCAGGCCGACGACGCCCTTGCCGGGGCCGTCGTGCAGGTCGCCGACGACCTCGCCGTTGCGCCGGAGCACGCGCAGCCCGGGGTGCCGGGCGTCGCCGCGCTCGCTGTGGCTGATCGCGATCAGCGAGCCGTCCAGGGAGACCGCGGAGACGGCGGCCGCCTCGGCGTGCTCGTAGATCGTCCGCGCGGGCTCGCCCGGCTGGATGAGATGGATGGTGAAGCCCTGCCCCGGCCTGGCCATGCCGATGACCGCGTCGCCCGTCGCCGAGAGCCCGAGCCCGGCGGGGAAGCCGGGGGCGAGGTCGATCGGCTGGTCGGGGCCGCCGTAGAAGGGCTGGCGCATCCACCGGCCCCACTCGTCGCCGTCGGTGTCGTCGAACCACCAGATCCACTGCCCGGTGGGATCGATCGCGCCGTGCGAGGTGCCCTTGGGCCGTGAGGTCGCCTGGCGGGTGGAGCCACCCGCGCGGTCCCAGGCGTAGACCTCCCACGCCCCCGAGGCGTTGCTGCGGTAGACGGACCGGCTGGGAGCCTGGCCCGCCCACACGGGCAACGTCGCGCGCGGCGCACGGAACCTGGCCTGCCAGCGCTCCTCCGCCTTCATATGGCGCTTCCCTCCGTCAAGGCGTCAGCTTCACGCGTCCAGGCGCGGGCTCGCCGGATTGCGGTCCAGTATGTCGTCTTCACCGGCTAATTGCTTGAGTAATGTCTGGGAATTTCGGACTAAAAGTCACATCAGTAACAGGTGCCTCGAAGGTGGCTGTCAAGCACACAGCTTGCTCACAGGTGGTGCTTAAAGATAGACATACGGAAAGAAGCCTCCACGAGGCTCAATTCTGGAAGCTCTACGATTTTTCTTCGCATAACTTCCGTCTCCGTATGCCAGGCGCTGGGTCCCATTCCCACGACCGCCTCGACCGCATCATGCCCCAGGGTCATCTCGAACGCGAGAGTGCTCCGGCCGGTCTCGACGAAGTGCTCGCTCAGGCTCTCCGCCACACGTCGCTCCTTCGATTCGTCCACCGACAGGAGCCCCAGCCGCTCCACCAGCGGCGCGAGGTGCCGTGAGGTGGGTGTGACCACTACGAGCTCACCATCCCCCTTGAGCACCCGTGCGAACTCTGCCCCATTTCTGGGGGCGAACACATTGAGAAGCACATCTATCGTGCCATCTCCCAACGGCAGTGGCCTCCACACGTCGGCCACCACCGCCCCCAGCCGGGGATGGGCCCGCGCGGCCCGCCTGATCGCGTGCTTGGAAACGTCCAGTGCCACCCCCGTGGCTCCCGGCAGCGCGTCGAGCGCCCGCGCGAGATAGTAGCCCGTCCCGGCCCCGGCGTCCGCGACCACCTTCGCGCCGGTACGGCAGGCGCCGGCGACCGCCTCCGCCAGCGGGGCGTAGTGCCCGGCGCCGAGGAACGCGTCCCTGGCCGCCACCATGGCCGCGCTGTCGGCCGTTCCCGGCACCCGCGACCCGGTCAGCAGGCTGACGTATCCCTGCCTGGCCACGTCGAAGCCGTGCCCCAGGGCGCACCTGAGGACCCGCTCCCCGAGCTCCAGCGAGCCTCCGCAGACCGGGCAGGCGAGGTGTTCGACGACATCGTCCAGCATGTCCTCATCATCTCGCGTCCCGCCGCGGCCGGATTGCGGCTGGATTGTGGGGACCTTCGGGGGATCCTCGGGGGATCTTTGGGGGACGACGGGTCAGGCGGTCTGCTGGATCTGCTGGAGGAAGACCGCGTTGGAGGGGGTCTCGCTGAGCCTGCCGGTGAGGAGCTCCAGGGCCTGCTGCCGCTCCAGGCCGCCCAGCGTGCGGCGCAGCCGCCAGGTGAGCTGCCGCTCCCGGGGGTCGAGGAGGATCTCCTCGCGGCGGGTGCTCGAGGCGTCGAGGTCGACGGCGGGGTAGAGGCGCTTGTCGGCGAGGGCGCGGCTGAGGCGCAACTCCATGTTGCCGGTGCCTTTGAACTCCTCGAAGAGGCTGTCGTCCATCCGCGAGCCGGTCTCGACCAGCGCGGTGGCGAGGATGGTCAGCGAGCCGCCGTCGCGCAGGTTGCGTGCGGCGCCGAAGAAGCGGCGCGGGGGGAGCAGGGCCGTGGCGTCGATGCCTCCGGCGAGGGTGCGCCCGCCGCCGGGGGCGAGGTTGTTGTACGCGCGGGCGAGCCGGGTGAGGGAGTCGAGGAGGAGGACGACGTCGTGCCCGGCCTCCGCGAGACGCTTGGCGCGCTCGACGGCGAGCTCGGCGACGGCGGTGTGGTCGCGGTCGGGACGGTCGAACGTGGACGCGGCGACCTCGCCGTGGATGGACTCGCGCATCTCGGTGACCTCCTCGGGGCGCTCGCCGACGAGCACGACCATGAGGTGGCAGTCCGGGTGGTTGGCGGTGACGGCGGCGGCCAGGTCCTGCAGGACCATCGTCTTGCCCGCCTTGGGCGGGGCGACGATCAGCCCGCGCTGGCCCTTGCCGATCGGCGTGAACAGGTCGACGACCCTGCCGGTCAGCGATCCGGTCTCCAGGCGGAGCCGGTCGCGCGGGTGGATCGGGGTCATGTCCGCGAAGTCGGGCCTGTGCCGCCGGGCGGCGGCGCCGTTCACGCTCTCCACCCCCTCCAGCCTTTCGTATGGGGCGCGTGCGGTGGCCACGACGAGGTCGCCGGGGCGCAGGCCGTACTCGGAGATCTGGGAGTGGGGCACGCGGACGTCGCGCGGGGACGGCAGGTATCCGCCGGTCCGGATGTATCCGGTACGGTCGCGGATGTCGAGCAGGCCGGTCACGGTCTCGACGGGGGCGTCGTGCCCGGAGGACCGGCCGGTCGTGGCCGCGCCGTTCCGGCGGGGGGCTTTCCCGGTGCTGCCCGGGTCGCCTCCTCGGGGACGCGGCACCTTCTTCGCGGTGATTTTTTCGATGGTGGGTTCTTTGAAAACGGGTTCCGTGGTCATGAGTGACCTTTCACGGGAGATGGGGACCGCACGCCTGACACAGGGGCGGTGGTGAGAGAAAAAGCGAGAAACGGGGGCGGATCATCGCACGCGGCCTAGCCAGCGGTGCGTCACGCCCGGTATCACGGTAGCACCGTTGCCCCATCCCGAACAGGAGAGCGGATGCTACATCAGTCCATAACAGTCGCCGGGGTCGAGGTGTTCCCGCTGTGCGACGCGGTGGGGCCGATGGGCGAGGCGATCCGGCGGCCGATGTCGCAGATGTTCCCCGGGGGCCGCCACGGCGAGTCGGACGAGTGGATCCTGCACTTCCACTGCTACCTGCTGCGCGACGCGGCGGGCCGCACGGTGCTGGTCGACACCGGCATCGGCCCCCACGACTCGCCCGCGGCGAGCTGGGCACCGGTGCCCGGCGCCCTGGGCGCGGAGCTGGCCCGGGTGGGGACCGCTCCCGGCGAGGTGGACGCCGTGGTCATCACGCACCTGCACAGCGACCACGCGAGCGGTGCGGTGGTCGCGGGGTCGCCGGTCTTCGGCAACGCCCGGCACGTCCTGCAGCGCGCCGAGATCGACGCGGCGGGCGAGGCGATCCTCGATCACGTCGTCCGGCCGCTGGGCGAGCGGGTACAGGTGGTGGACGGCGGGGCGGAGGTGCTGCCCGGCGTCCGGGTGCTGCTCACGCCGGGCCACACCCCGGGCCACCAGGTCGTCCAGGTCGGTGATCTGGTGCTGACCGGCGACGTGGTGCTGCATCCGGTGCAACTGGAGGATCCGCGGGTGCCCTACCTCTACGACGCCGACCCCGAGCTGGCCGCGGTCACGCGCGTGGAGCTGCTCGACCGGGTCAGGGCGGAGGGCGGGACGATCGGCACCGCCCACTTCGCCGAGCCCTTCACGAGGATCGTCTGAGCCGAACCTTTCACGAGGATCGTCTGAGCCGAGCCCTTCACGAGGATCGTCCAACCGGGTCCTTCACGAGGATCGTCCGAGCCGGGTCCTTCGGGGCGTCAGGAGCTCGCCTGGATGGCCGGGAGCGAGCGCCGCCGTGCCTTGCCCCGGTAGCGGACGACCTGGACGGCGCCCAGCGCCCAGATCGGGTACTGCGCGGCGAACGCCCAGCGGAAGTCGTCCAGGCCGTTGTCGCCCATGAGGTCGAGGGTGACGCCGATCAGGGCGATCACCGACACTGACGCGACGAAGCCTCCGCCGTTCACGATGCCGGTGGCCGCGCCGATCCGGGTGGCCGGGTTGAAGGTCCTGGCGTAGTCGAAGCCGATCATCGACCCCGGGCCGTTCGCCGCCAGCACCACCACGAGCGCCACCAGCAGCCAGAGCGGTGCCCGTCCCGGCCAGACCAGCACGGCGGTCCACGCCCCGGCGGTGGTGCCGATCACGATGAGCACCATCCGGGAGCGGTGGAAGGGGAACCGTCCGGCGAGGTAGCCGAGCAGCGGCCCGCACACCATGCCGCACAGGGTCAGCGTGGTCAGCAGCACGCCCGCCGTCGCGGGGGTCAGTCCCTGTCCCCGGACCAGGAACGGATACCCCCACAGCAGCAGGAACGCCGCCGCCGAGCACTGGGTGGCCGCGTGGGTCCACATGCCCAGCCGGGTGCCCGGCTCGGCCCAGGCGGCCTTCAGGCTCGGCGGCGCCCCCGTACGCTCGGGGCGGGCGTCGCGCAGCACCGTGACCAGCAGGAACGCGGAGACCAGGCCCACGACGGCGGCGCCCGCGAAGGTCGGCGTCCAGCCGTACGTGTGCAGGGAGTGGATGAGGGGCACCGCGGAGGCGATCGCGCCGAGCTGGCCGAGCAGGCCGGTGAGCTGGACCATCAGCGGGTTGCGGTGGGCGGGGAAGGAGAGGCCGACCAGCCTGATCACGCTGATGAACGTCATCGCGTCCCCGCACCCGATCAGCGCCCGCCCGGCGATACCCGGCAGCAGCCCTGCGGCCAGGGCGAAGACGAGCTCGCCGCAGGCCATCACCACGGCTCCCAGGACCAGCATGCGCTTGGAGCCGAGCCGGTCGACCAGTATCCCGACGGGCACCTGCATGCCCGCGTAGACCAGCAGCTGGCACATGGCCAGGACCGAGAGCCCCGCCGCCCCGACGCCGAGCCTCGCCGCCGCCTCGATGCCCGCCACCCCCAGCGACTGCCGGTGGAAGACGGCGACGACGTAGGCGAGTACACCCGTGGCCCAGAAGAGAATCGCCATGGACCGTGGTGTCATGGGGTAAATATTACTTTTTAGGTATTTTAAGTATGCAATCGGGTTGACCGGGGCGCCGGGATCAGCGGCGCGGGTAGCGGATGAGCAGGCTGGCGTGGACGTCCTGGTCACCGAGGACGACGTACGCGTGCGGGACGTCCGACCGCCAGGAGATGTGCTCGCCGGGGCCGGCGCGCAGGGGAGCCCCGGTCGGTCCCGCGCTGAGCGTTCCGGCGAAGACGGTCATGTGCTCGGTGACGCCCTCGTGGTGGGCGGGCGAGACCTGCGCCACCCCGGGGCGGATCACCATCCGGTAGAGCTCGTACGTCACCCCCTCGTCCTCGAAGACCTGGAGCAGCGTTCCCTCGGCGGCCGTCCCGTGGATGACGGGGGCCGTCTCGGCCGTCTCGCTCCCGCCCGCGTCCACCGGCGGGGTGCCGACGGCCATCGCGAGGGGGACGCCGAGCTCGGCGGTGATCGCCCAGAGGGTCTCCAGGGTGGGGTTGCGGGTGCCGTTCTCCAGGCCGGAGAGCGTGGCCTTGCCGACACCGGCGCCGCGGGCGAGGGCCGACAGGGAGATGCCGCGCTCCTCGCGCAGCCGGCGAATCCGCCGCCCGATGTCGAGCGTCCCGCCGTCCACGGCGGGCCGGTCGGTGGCCGCTGAGGGCCTGCCGGGCGTATGGGTGCCCGCGGCGGGCCTGACGGGCGTGCCGGTGTCCGTGGTGGGTCGTTCGAGGGTGCCGTCGTCCGCGGCGGATCGGTCTGGCGTGCCGGTTTCCCCGGCGGGCCTGGGGCTTTGTGCTCCGGAGTCCATGGGGCTATCGTGCAGCACGACGCCCGTTCCGTTTACGGAACGCCTGGCACCCTTTCCCCCGCGAGGACCGAAGATGACACGCCTGCTTCAACCCGTGCTCGCCGGAGTCGTGACCGCGGTGGTCGGTTTCGCCAGTTCCTTCGCCGTGGTCCTGGCGGGGCTCAGGGCCGTGGGCGCCGACCAGCGGCAGGCGGCGTCGGGGCTGCTCGTCCTCTGCCTGTTCATCGGCGTGGTGGCCGTCTGGCTGGGCCTGCGGCAGCGCGTTCCGATCGTCATCGCCTGGTCCACCCCGGGGTCGGCGCTGCTGGTCGCGACCGGGACCGTGGAGGGCGGTTTTCCCGTCGCGGTCGGGGCGTTCGTGGTCTCGGGACTCCTCCTCACCGCCGCCGGTCTCTTCCCCGTCCTGGGCCGGTGGCTCGCGGCCATCCCCACGCCGATCGCCGGTGCCATGCTCGCCGGGGTCCTGCTCGATCTGTGTGTCGCGCCGGTCAGGGCGCTCGCCGAGATACCGCTGATGGCGGGTCCCGTCGTGCTCACCTGGGCGCTGCTGAGCAGGTTCGCCCGCAGGTGGGCGGTCCCGGTGGCCCTCCTCGTCGCCGTCGCGGCCATCGCCCTGACCGGTCCGGGGCTGGGGGCGGTGGACGTGCGGCCGGTGCTTGAGGTGACCGTCCCGTCCTGGAGCGCCCAGGCGATGGTCAGCGTCGCGCTCCCGCTGTTCCTGGTCACCATGGCCTCGCAGAACGTGCCGGGCATGGCGGTCCTCGCCGGGTACGGCTACCGTCCCCCGCTGCGCGGGATCCTCGTCTCCACCGGCCTGGCGAGCACGCTCGGTGCCCCGCTGGGCGGCCACGCGGTGAACCTGGCGGCGATCAGCGCCGCGCTGTCCGCCGGGCCCGACGCCGATCCCGATCCGGCCCGCCGGTGGATCGCCTCGGTCACCTCGGGCGCCTCGATGATCGTTCTCGGTATCGGCTCGGGGCTGGCCACCGCGCTCGTCCTGCTCTCCCCGCCGCTGCTCGTCGAGGCCGTCGCCGGTCTCGCCCTGCTCGGCGCGCTCGTCTCGGCCGTCGCCTCCGCCGTCGCCGACCCCGAGGGCCGGGAGGCCGCGGCCGTCACCTTCGTGGTCACCGCGTCGGGACTGACGCTCCTGGGCGTGGGCGCCGCCTTCTGGGGACTCGTCGCGGGCGGGCTCATGACACTCCTGCACCGTCGAGGGAAAACCGCCGGGACCCCGGCAGACGAGATCCCAGCGGACGAGACCGTGTCAGATGAGGCCGTACCGGGTGGCGACGGGGGTTCGCCGGTCGCGGGCGAGGGGGGTCCGGACATGCCGCAGCCGGTGCGGCCCGAGGGGCGCACCGGCTGAGGGAAGACGGGGACTAGCGGTGGTCCGAGCGCCCGTGGCGACCGGCCACGAGCTGGTCGGTGGAGGACTGCCGGGGCACGTCGACCCGGGGGTGGGGCGCGGTGTCCTCGGCACGGTCGTCGACGCCGTCGCGGTCGCGGTCGACCACGGGGGCCGTCGCGGTCGCGGGGGTCGCGGGGGTCGCGGGGGTCTCTTCGAGCTTGCGCTCCAGCTCCCGCTTCTCCTCCTCCAGGCGGGTGACGCGGTCACGCGCCTCCGTCCGCGAGGTACGGAGCCTGCGACGGTGCGCGGCCGAGCGCCGCATACCGGAGAACATGATCCCCAGGCCGAGCAGGAAGACCGCTCCCGTGGCCACCCCGGCGAAGAAGAGCTCCAGCTGGGTGAACTGGAACAGGCGGTCGAACACGGTGAAGGAAGCGGTGGTGGTCGATGCCGCGGTCTCGTCCCAGGAGACCGCGATCACGGTCGCACCCGCGAGTACGATCAAGAGAAGTCCCAGCACTATCATGTGGCTACCACCTCAGGCTTTGGCTGTTGTGGTAGCCACTGCTGCCCTCGCCGAGCGGGATTATTCCTCGGATCCCGATGTCGCCGGGAAATCCGACGGACAGGCCGCCGGAAGCCGCCGTCGACATCCGGCGCCGGGGCCGGCGCGAGGGGTGGGAAATGTGGATCTCCCGATGATTTCCGGGCTGTCGCGGCAGGTCTAAGGTTGGCGCCCATGGACCGTACCCGCCTGTATCGCAACGGCGTCCTGGAGGCCGAGGGCTTTCCCATCGACGACATCTCCGAGCACGTGGGGGACGAGTCCGCCGTCGTCTGGTTCGACCTCTGTTCGCCCACGCAGGCGGACCTGGCGAAGATCAGCGAGGAGCTGGGTCTCCACCCCCTGGCCGTCGAGGACGCGCTCCACAGCCACCAGCGTCCCAAGCTCGACACCTACGACAGTCACCTGTTCATCACCACCTACGCGGCGAGGCTCATGGAGGAGGGAATCGACTTCATCGAGGTCTCGATCTTCGCGACCAAGAACGCCCTGGTCACCGTGAGGGAGAACCCCGAGTTCGACATCGACGAGGTGCTCAGGCGCTGGGACGCCAACTCCGTCATGGTCAAGTTCGGGGTGCCGTACCTGCTGCACGGTCTGCTCGACTACATCGTGGACGGCTACTTCGACGTGCTGCAGGGGGTGGACGACCGGGTCGAGGAGCTGGAGGACAATCTCTTCCAGGACAATCCCGGGGACATGCCGCACATCCAGCGCCGGACCTTCGAGATGCACAAGAAGCTGGTGCGCTTCCGGCGGCTGGCGGTGCCGACGCGCGAGGTCGTGGGCAGCCTGCTGCGCAGGCAGGACGTCATGGATCCCAAGCTGGCCCCGTACTACCAGGACATCTACGACCACACCCTGCGCACCGCGGAGTGGAGCGAGTCCCTGCAGGATCTGGTGAGCAATGTCCGCGAGGCCCACATGAACCAGCAGGGGTTCCGGCTCAACGACATCATGAAGAAGATCACCAGCTGGGCGGCCATCATCGCGGTGCCCACGATGATCACCGGTTTCTACGGGCAGAACGTGCCCTACCCCGGCTTCGACCAGTCGATCGGGTTCTGGACCTCCACGATTCTGATCATCGTGGGCACCGTCCTGCTCTACCGGGCGTTCAAGAAGCGCAACTGGCTCTGACCCGGCCGTCGTCCTCCGCCGCTCACCGGGTCACCCGATCAGCGGGGAGACCGTCCACCGTAGCCTGGCCTCAGGGAAGAACAGCCGGGTCCGGCCCGGCGTCCGGCAGGTATCGGTGATCGGCGAAGGACGAGCTGCATGGCACGCGGACGGCTGCGCGTCTATCTGGGGGCGGCCCCCGGAGTGGGCAAGACCTTCGCGATGCTGGCCGAGGGGCGCCGGCGCCAGGAGCGCGGCACCGATGTGGTGATCGGGCTGGTGGAGACGCACGGGCGGGAGCGCGTCGAGAAGCTGCTGGAGGGGATGGAGATCGTCCCGCGCGTGGCGGTGGAGCACCGCGGGACCGTGGTCGGCGAGCTGGACGTCGACGCCGTCATCGCCAGGCGGCCGGGGGTCGTCCTGGTCGACGAGCTGGCCCACACCAACGTGCCGGGCTCGCGCAACGCCAAGCGCTGGCAGGACGTGGAGGAGATCCTGGAGTCCGGGATCGACGTCGTCTCCACCGTCAACGTCCAGCATCTGGAGTCGCTCCGCGACGCGGTCGAGGAGATCACCGGGGTGGTCCAGCGCGAGACGGTGCCCGACGAGGTGGTGCGGCGGGCCGGGCAGGTGGAGCTGGTGGACATGACCCCGGAGGCGTTGCGCCGCCGGATGGCGCACGGCGACGTGTACGCGCCGGAGAAGGCGGACGCGGCACTGTCGAGGTACTTCCAGCTGGACAACCTGACGGCGCTGCGCGAGCTGTCGCTGCTGTGGGTGGCGGGCAAGGTCGACGACCAGCTCGGTCGCTACCGCACCGAGCACCGCGTCGCCGGGGTGTGGGAGACCCGGGAGCGGGTGGTGGTGGCGCTGGCCGGAGGCCCGGAGGGGGAGACCCTGGTACGCCGGGCGGCGCGGATCGCGGCCCGGTCCCCCCGGGCGGACCTGCTGGCGGTGCACGTGACGATGGCCGACGGGCTCGCGGGCGCCGACCCGGCGCACCTGGCCCGGCAGCGCGCGCTGGTGGAGAGCCTGGGCGGCAGCTACCACCAGGTGGTGGGCGACAACGTGTCGCGGGCGCTGCTGGAGTTCGCCCGGCGGGTGAACGCCACCCAACTGGTGCTGGGGGTCTCCCGGCGCGGGTGGCTCGCGCGGATCCTCTCCCGGGGGGTCGGCGTGACCACGGCCGCGTACTCGGGGACGGTCGACGTCCACATGATCACCCACGGGGAGGTGGGGGAGTTCGGCGGACGCGGCCCTTCACGCGCCGCGCTCACCCGTTCCCGCAGGCTGGCCGGCTGGGGGACGGCACTGCTCGGACTTCCCCTGCTCACCGCCGCCCTCCTGGAGTTCAGGCAGGCGACGACGCTGCCGAGCGTGATATTGCTGTTCCTGCTGATGGTGGTCTGCGTCGCGCTGGCCGGTGGGATGTGGCCCGCGATCACCGCCGCGGTGGCAGGTTTCGCCCTCCTCAACTGGTTCTTCACGCCGCCGTTCCACTCGCTGGCCGTGACGCGGCCGGAGAATCTGCTCGCCCTGGTCGTCTACGTACTGGTCGCGATCATGGTGAGCGCGGTCGTCGACCTCGCGGCCCGCCGCGCCAGGGAGGCCGCCCGCGCGGGCGCGGAGGCCGAGGTGCTGGCGACCCTCGCCGGGTACGTGCTGCGGGGCGAGGCGGCGCTGCCGTCCCTGCTCTCCCGGCTCAGGGAGACCTTCG
Source organism: Streptosporangium sp. NBC_01469 (assembly GCF_036227305.1). Taxonomy (NCBI): domain Bacteria; kingdom Bacillati; phylum Actinomycetota; class Actinomycetes; order Streptosporangiales; family Streptosporangiaceae; genus Streptosporangium; species Streptosporangium sp. NBC_01469. The sequence continues at coordinate 2,108,503 of NZ_CP109465.1, forward strand.
GGCTGGTCTCCGTCACCCTGCTGGAACGCCGGAGCGATGGCCCTGCCGGTTCTGAGGACAGGCCGGACGATCCGGACGGCTGGCGGATCGTGGCGACCGGGGGCGGGGAGCCGTCCACCCGTCCCGGCCTCGCCGACACCGACGTGGTCGTCGACGACGATCTGGTGCTGGCCGTACGCGGATGGCTGCCCGGGGCGTCCGGCCGCAGGGTGCTGGAGGCGTTCGCCGCCGAGGCGGCGGTGGCACTGCGCCACCAGCGCCTCGCCGAGCAGGCGGAACGGCTGCGCCCGCTCGCCGAGGCCGACAGGATGCGCACCGCGCTGCTCGCCGCGGTCAGCCACGACCTGCGCACCCCGCTCGCCTCGGCCAGGGCCGCCGTGGAGGGCCTGCGCGCCACCGACGTCGACTGGTCGCCGGAGGACAGGGAGGAGTTGCTCGCCACCGCCGGCGAGTCCCTGACCAAGCTGGACCGCCTGGTCGCCAACCTGCTCGACATGAGCCGCCTGCAGGCGGGGGTGCTCGGGCTGACACTGGAGCCGACCGCGCTCGAGGACGTCGTTCCCCGGGTCATCGACGACCTGGGCCCGCTCCGCGACCGGGCGCGCGACCGCCTGCCCGAGGACCTCCCGGAGATCGCCGCCGACCCGGTGCTGCTCGAACGCGTACTGGTCAACCTCGTCTCCAACGCCGTCCGCCACAGCCCGCCGGGCGTCGCCGTGCTGATCGGCGCGGGCGTGAGCGGCGACGGCGAGCACGTGGAGATCAGGGTCGTCGACCGGGGGCCCGGCATCCCCGAGGAGGCGCGCGACCGGGTCTTCATGCCCTTTCAGCGGCTCGGCGACCGTGACAACGCCACCGGTGTCGGTCTCGGCCTCGCGCTCTCCCGGGGGCTGGCGGAGGCGATGGGCGGCACCCTCGTACCGGACGAGACACCGGGCGGTGGCCTCACCATGATCCTGACCCTGCCCGTCTTCCCGCGGCACCGGGCCGCGCCCGAACCCGTGGAGGACCCGTGACGCGCATCCTCGTCGTCGACGACGAGCCCCAGCTCCTGCGGGCGCTGCGGATCAACCTGGCCGCCCGCCGGTACGAGGTGGCCGTGGCCGCGGACGGCGCCGCCGCGCTGCGCCAGGCCGCCGACTGGCACCCCGACCTGGTCGTGCTCGACCTCGGCCTGCCCGACATGGACGGGGTGGACGTCATCCACGGCCTGCGCGGCTGGACCAGCGTCCCGATCATCGTGCTGTCCGGCAGGGTCGAGGGCCACGACAAGGTGGAGGCCCTGGACGCGGGCGCGGACGACTACGTCATCAAGCCGTTCGGCGTCGACGAGCTGCTCGCCAGGATCCGCGCGGTGTCGCGCCGCACCTTCGCCCCCGAGGAGGAACCGGCCCGGTTCGTGATCGGCGATCACGAGGTGGACCTGGCGGGCAAGACCGTCTCCGGCGGCGTGCGGCTCACGCCCACCGAGTGGCGCCTGCTGGAGATCCTGGTCCGCAACCCCGGCAAGCTGATCACCCAGCGCCGCCTGCTGAACGACGTCTGGGGTGCCTCCTACAGCAAGGAGACCAACTACCTTCGCCAGTACATGGCCCAGATGCGCAAGAAACTGGAACGCGACCCCGCCCACCCGGTCCACCTGCTCACCGAACCGGGCATGGGCTACCGCTTCCAGCCCTGACCGGCCCCTTCCGGGTACGGTCTCAACCAGCGGACACCCCCGTGTCAACCAGGGGATTACCGGGAATCGGTCAGGCATGAGCCCGTAGACCCTCCTGGAGGTATGGGTGAGCACGCGGGGGGTGGTCACCGTGGTGCTCGGCGCCGCGGTGCTCTTCTCACTGTCGACGCACGGCGACACGCGTGCGAGGGCCGCGCCGGCCCGGGTCGCGCCGTTGGACAACCCTGACGGGGTGGGCCCCGGTCTGGCGCCCGTCAGGTCGGCCGGAGACCGGGGCGCCGCCGTCAGGCTGATCGGGAAGCTCCGGGTCAGGCCGATGGGTTCCAAGGCCGGCTACAGCCGGACCAGGTTCGGCGAGAACTGGGCCGACACCGCCAAAGGGGTGCCGTACGCGCGCAACGGCTGCGGTACCCGCGACGACCTGCTGGCCCGCGACGGCGAGAACGTGCGCTACCGCCGCGGATCCGACTGCGTGGTCGTCTCCATGAGGCTGCGCGACCCCTACACCGGCCGGATCGTCCGCTGGACCAAGAAGCGCTCCGACGAGATCCAGGTCGACCACGTGGTCCCGCTGTCCTACGAGTGGCGGATGGGAGCCTCCCGCTGGCCGCTGTCCAAGCGGAAGCGCATCGCCAACGACCCGCTCAACCTCCTTCCGGTGTACGGCGACGCCAACGAGGCCAAGGGCGGCTCGGGGCCCGCGTCCTGGCTCCCTCCCGTACACCGGGTCCGCTGCGCCTACGTCGTCCGCTTCGCCCAGGTGGCCCTGAAGTACAACCTGCCGGTCACTCGCGCGGACAAGAACATCATGCTCGCCCAGTGCCGGTGACCTCCGCGCGGCCGTCCGGAGGCGGGTGCCGCTCGGGAGGCGGGTGCCGTCCGGAAGGGCGTGCCGCTCAGCGGGACGGGTGCCGTCCGGAGGCGGGGCTGCTCAGAAGGACGGGTGCCGCTTAGAAGAACGGGTGCCGCTCAGAAGGGCGTGTCGCTCAGAAGGGCGGGTGCCGTCCGGAGGGATGTCGCTCAGAAGCGGCGGAGCAGGGCCTGCTTGGCGGTGGTGAACTCCTCGTCGGTGAGGATGCCGTCCCTGTGCAGCTCGCCGAGCTCGCGCAGGCGGCGCAGGAGCGAGTCCGGGTCGTCGCCGCCCGCGGGTGCCGCGGGCGGCTCGATCGACGGGGGCTCGGTGGCGGAAGGCAGCTGGGCGTCCGAGGGGTGCGGCAGCCTGGCGAGGACCGCGGCGACGAGCAGCGCCGTCGTGCGGGTCTCCTTGTCGAAGCCCCACAGGACCAGGCAGCTCGGGTCGTGCTTGGGAGCGAGCTTGTGCGCCGCCGCGCCTCTCACCTGGAAACGGAGGTAGCCGTTCTCCAGGCCGGCGGTCGGGAACCACTCCACGCCGCTGAGGTCCTTCAGCGCGAGCCGCTGGGGACCGGCCGACTTCTTGCCCTCCTCCGCGGCCCAGTTCCATTCGAGGCGGATCGACTCGCCGTCGAACGTCGCCGTGCCGTCGCCCGCCGGAACCACCACGGGCAGTGCCGGGCCCGGCATGAGGTAGCGCTCCGAGGGGCCGTCCGGCACCTGCTCGATCACCAGCGCGTTGCGCACCTCGTCGACGAAGTACTCGGCGGCGCCGGTGCGGTCGGCGTCCACGACCAGCTGGTAGGGGTCGGCGGCGTCGGCGATCCGCCCGCGTGCCGCCTGGTTGAACGGGTCGGCGCCCTCCCGCAGGCGAAGCCGCAGCCTGCCGCCCTTCTTGCCGGGCTCGTACGCGATGCCGGCCACCGCCTCCAGCGGCACCCGCACCTCGCCCAGCAACTGCCGCAGCTTCTTCACGCTCCGGTCGCGACCGGGCACGATCCGCAGGATCTCGCCGTCGAACGTCCAGGTTCCGTCACGCACCATGACCTCAGCCATACGGTGATCGTATGGCGAGCCGGTGGCGCGACGCTCGCGATCGAGCGGCTGAATCGTCTCCGAGCGGCCCGGCGCGAAGGGTCCGGCTTCCGATCGGGCGGAGAGGTCTTCTATTCTTCGAAGTTGACCCAGGCCACCTTCGGAGCCGCTCCCTCACCGGCTTTCCAGCCGGTCGCCGACCGCCTCCGGAGCCGATCACCAGCAGGCGAAGGAACTCCCGTGACCCCTCCGGCCCTCACCATCGACGAGCTGACCGCCCAGCGGGACGCCGCCCGGCGTGACTACGACGCGCTCGTCCGGCGCGGTCTGTCCCTCGACCTGACGCGGGGCAAGCCGTCGGCGCGGCAGCTCGACCTCTCCGAGGCGCTGCTGGACCTGCCCGGCGGTCACAGCGCCGCGGATGGCACCGACTGCCGCAACTACGGCGGGCTCCAGGGCCTGGCCGAGCTCAGGGAGATCTTCAGCGGCCCGCTCCAGGTGCCCGCCGCGCAGCTTGTCGCCGCGGACAACTCCAGCCTCTCGCTGATGCACGACTCGATCGTCCACGCCCTGCTCGGCACGCTGCCCGGCGCCGAGCGCCGCTGGGCCGACGAGCCGCGGGTCGCGTTCCTGTGCCCGGTTCCCGGGTACGACCGCCACTTCGCCCTGTGCGAGCGGTTCGGCATCGAGCTGATCCCCGTGCCGATGAACGCCGAAGGGCCGGACATGGACGTCGTGGAGCGTCTCGTGCTCGAAGACCCCCAGGTCAAGGGCATCTGGTGCGTGCCCAAGTACAGCAACCCCAGCGGTGTCTCCTACGGTGACGAGACGGTGCGGCGCCTGGCCGCCATGCCGGCCGCCGCCCCGGACTTCCGGATCTTCTGGGACAACGCCTACGCCGTGCACCACCTGACCGACACGCCCGTGGAGATCGCCGACATCCTGGCGCTGTGCGCCGAGCACGGCAACCCCGACCGCGTCTTCGTCTTCGGCTCCACCTCGAAGATCACCTTCGCCGGTTCCGGTGTCTCCTTCTTCGGGTCGTCCCCGACCAACGTGGCCTGGCTGCTCGGGCACACCGCCAAGCGCACCATCGGCCCCGACAAGATCAACCATCTTCGCCACGTGGAGTTCCTCCGCGACGAGAACGGCCTGGCCGAGCACATGCGCCGCCACCGGGAGCTGCTCCGGCCGAAGTTCGACGCGGTCGAGACGATCCTCACGAAGGAGCTGGGCGGCACCGGCCTGGCGACCTGGTCCAGCCCCTCGGGCGGCTACTTCATCAGCCTCGACGTGCTGGAGGGATGCGCTCGCGAGGTGGTGAGGCGGGCGGGAGAGGCGGGCATCGCCCTCACCCCCGCGGGCGCCACCCACCCGTACGCGACGGACCCCCGCGACAGCACCATCCGCATCGCCCCCACCTACCCCGAGCTCGACGAGGTGGAGCTGGCCATCTCCGGCCTCGCCACCTGCGTGCGCCTCGTCGCCACCGAGAGGCTCCTGGGCAGCGCCCGCTAGATGCCGCTGGGCGCCCGTCGGCCCGTTGCGTTGTTGAGGATCTCGGCGAACCGGCTGCGCGCTTCGGCGACGCTCATCTGTCCGGATTGCATGCACGCCAGGGCACAGGGGCGCACAATTGATCCGTGCAGCTCAGGTACAACTTCCGCCTTTACCCGTCGCCGGGTCAGCGTCAAGCGCTGGCGCGGGCGTTCGGGTGCGCGCGGACGGTGTTCAACGACGGGCTGTGCATCCGGCGGGATGCCCGGATACGGGGCTTGCCGTACATCTCGGACGGGGAGTTGTCCAAGCAGGTCATCACGCGGGCCAAGGCGACGCCGCAGCGGGCGTGGCTGGGCGAGGTGTCGGCGGTGGTCTTGCAGCAGGCGCTCGCGGATCTGAACACCGCCTACCGCAACTTTTTCGCCTCCCTGTCCGGGAAGCGGAAGGGCCGCACGATCGCGCCACCCCGGTTCCGATCCCGCAAGGATTCCCGGCAGGCGATCCGGTTCACCAGGAACGCCCGGTTCGCGGTGACAACAGGGGGAAACTCCGGCTGCCGAAGATCGGCGAGGTGGAGGTGCGCTGGTCGCGGTCTTTGCCCTCGGACCCGTCGTCGGTGACGGTGGTCAAGGATTCGGCGGGCCGCTACTTCGCGTCGTTCGTCGTCGAAGCGACCGGGGAGGCGCTGCCGCAGACGGACTCCGAGATCGGCATCGATCTGGGTCTCACCCATTTCGCGATCACCTCGGATGGTCGGAAGGTGGCCAGCCCGCGTTTTCTGCGGCGGGCGGCCAAAAAGCTGCGCAGGGCGCACAAGGCGCTGAGCCGCACGCAGAAGGGGTCGGCGAACCGGGCCAAGGCCAAGCTCAGGGTCGCCAGGGCGTACGCCAAGGTGACCGATACCCGCCGCGACTTCGCCCATAAGTTGTCCACCACGTTGATCCGCGACAACCAAGCGGTGTACGTGGAGGATCTCGCCGTGTCCGGCATGGCGCGCACGAGGCTGGCCAAGAGTGTGCATGATGCGGGCTGGTCGCAGTTCGTCGCCATGCTGGAGTACAAAGCTGTCAGGTATGGCCGCCATTTCGGCAAGATCAACCGCTGGTTTCCGTCGTCGAAGTTGTGCTCGGCCTGCGAGACCATTGCCACCTCGATGCCGTTGAACGTCCGGTCGTGGACCTGCCCCTGCGGGGCCGGCCACGACCGGGACGTCAACGCGGCGATCAACATTCTCGCCGCCGGGCAGGCGGAGAGGCTAAACGACTGTGGAGCGCGGGTAGGACCGGGAGCGATCCCGGCACCGCGCGACGAAGCAGGAACCCGCCAGGAGCCGCACACGCGGCAGACCGGAATCTCCGTCTCTTAGGGCGGAGTGGATGTCAAACCGTACGGCTCGCCGGACGGGTCTCCCGCGAGGGGCCGCGCTCGTTCACGGTCGTCGGCCACCACTGCGAGACGGGCGACACGATCGCGGAGGACGTCCCGCTCCCCGCCGACCTGCGCCCGGGTGACCTCCTCGCGCTGGCGGCCACCGGGGCCTACCACCACTCGATGGCCTCGACCTACAGCCTCATGGGCAGGCCGCCGGTCGTCGCCGTGCACAACGGCCGGGCGAGGCTGCTCGTCCGCCGGGAGGTGGAACAGGACCTGATGCGCCGCGACGTGGGCCTGTAGGAACCGGCCCACGGGGCCGGCGGCGGGTGAGGAACAGCGTAAACGAACGTAGTGAAAGGGTGAAGAAAGCATATCGACATTGGTCTGCGGGCATTTCCCGGGATTTCATGGAGGGGCGGAGACCTGTTCCCCGGCAGTTGCCCGTTCCGCAACGAATGTCCGTTTTGTGAAAGGCGTGAGTGCGATGTTCGAGTCCGAACCGGTGGGATTCTCGCTCGCCGGGGGGTTCGTCACCGTCGTCGCCACGGCCGCGACCGCCTCGCTGCTCCTCGCTCCGGCTGAGGTCGCCGGCCGCGTACTGATCATGGCGATCGCCGTGTGCGCCTACGCCGCCTGCGGGGTCCGGGCCGGGGTCGCGCTGGTGACGGCCGTCATGGCATGGTTCTTCGGTACCGGATTCCTGGTCAACGGTGCCGGGGAGCTCAGCTTCGGCAGGCCGGACCTGCTCCGCCTCGGCTTGTTCGTCGTCGTCGCGCTGGGCGCGAACGCGGGCACCGCCGTGTGCCGGGCGGTCGCCGCCAGGCGTCGCCTCCGCGTCCCGCTGCCCAGCGAGGACCCCTCGCGGCTCGTCCTCGCCCGGAACTGACGCGCTCCACGGCCCGCGTGCGCGCCGTGTGCTCGCGGGGCACTGTACGGCCAGGTGCGTTCGAGGGATTCGACATGGCGAACGCCGTACCCGGCCGGTGCCGGGCACGGCGTTTTCCGCTATCCCGTCAGGCACTCGTCCCGTCGGGCTCCGAAGTCCTTCAGAGCGGAGGTGTCTCGTTGGTGAACCTGTCGCAGTTCGCGGGGTACGCGGAAGGCCCGAGAGGCGTCCCGGGAGCGTAGAAGCCCCCCGTCAGCGGAACCGGTCGTCCGAGAAGACACCTCGTCCGGGCGACCTGACCGGCCGAATTCTGGACCGTGAGGTGAAGGTACGGAAGGGCGCCGTCCTGGAGGATCGTCGTCGTGACGTCCACCACATCGGTGGGATGACCGGGGATCTTCGAAAGGCTGTGCCAGGGTGGAGTCGTTCGCGGGTCGCGGAGTTGTGCCGTCCCGTCGTTCCGGACCGACGCGGTGATCGGTTCGGAGAGCAGGTACGACACGGACACGGCGGACGTCGGCGCCGCGGGGCCCGCCGGTCCTACGGGTCCCTCCGGACCGGCCGCGCCCGGCACGCCCGCGGCTCCCGTGGCACCGGTCGGTCCCACCGGTCCGGTGGCACCCGGTTCGCCCGCCGGGCCGACGGGTCCCGCCGCGCCGTCCGTTCCCGCGGGCCCGGGGGCGCCGGTGGCTCCTTCGGGGCCCGCCGGTCCTGCCGGTCCTTCCGGACCGATGGGGCCCGCCGGTCCTTCGGGTCCTTCGGGGCCCGCCGGTCCTTCGGGTCCGATCGGTCCGATCGGTCCCGTGAGTCCTTGGGGTCCCGCCGGTCCTTCGGGTCCGATCGGCCCGATCGGTCCGGTGAGTCCTTCGGGTCCGGCCGGGCCTGCGAGTCCGGCCGTACCCGCAGGCCCGGCAGGGCCCGTGGCACCCGTCGCGCCCGCGGGTCCCATCGCGCCCGCCGGGCCCGGCGCCCCCGGCACGCCTGGGGCGCCGGTGTCGCCCTTCGCCCCTGTCGCTCCCGTCGGTCCGGCGGGACCGGCGACTCCCTTGGCGCCTGCCGGGCCCGCCGGCCCTGCGGGTCCTTCCGGCCCCGCAGGGCCGAGTGATCCGAGCGGGCCGTCCGGAAGGCTCGTTTTGGTGGGGTCCACCGGGGTCGGGGATTCCGGCGGCAGCCCGAGGCTCGACGATTTCTTTCCGCTGTCCCGGCCGCTCCTGCTCTTTCCGCTGTCCCGGTTGTTCCTGCCGGGACGGTCGCGGTCGCACACGCAGTTCAGCTGCCCCTGGCACTTGCAGTTTTTCTGGCCCAGGGTTCTCATCGGGGGCACACGCACGTCGTCCAGCGCGCCGGTCATTCTCCGAACCGGAACGGTCTCGCTGCCGGCGTCTCGCGTATTGAGAAGAATGGTGCCCGTGGTATCGGTCACGGCGTTGGCCGACGTCTGGCAGGAAAGTGCCAGAATGGCACCGATTGCTGTTGTTGCGACGGACCAGTTTCGAGCGTATTTGCCGGAATTAATGGTTTGAGCCCGTCTTTTACCGCTAGAAGTCATAGCATTCCATGTCTTTTGTGATTCCAGGGAATCGGATTGCTTAAACCGCGACGGTGGCGGCAAGCAGGAGTTACCCGATGATCGACACGGCAAAGCTCGGACCTGGTTAACGAGGTTTAAACGTATTCGTCAACGATGGGAATGTGTCCAGGTTGTTGAGCTTGAAAGCCATGTTTTCCAGAGGCCTCCTGCTCTGTGATTAATCGCCGGAATTCGGATTTCTTGGGCGTCGCGAGAATTTTGGTGTGATTCACCGACCGTGGCCCGCGGTGAGATCGCTGCGGTTTCGCCGACGACTTTCCGATCCGGGCCGGACGCTCCACACCGCTTTCCGCGCCGTCGGGGCCGGCCGGATTCCCGGCCGTCTGGGCGGTCTCGCAATGAGCTGGAGTGGACCACACCGCTCGGCGGCCCCATGCCTGTTTCCGGTGATCATTTTTTCGAGCGATCGCCGGACGGGGAGGGACCGGTCCGGCGCACCGCCGGTGAACGGACGACGAGACCGCCGACGAGACCGCCAACGTAGGCGATCCCCGTCGACCGCGGTTCCCGTCGAGGGGCTCGCCGCCCACCGGCGATGGCGTGATCCGGCCACAGCCATCCGGTATCCATCCCCGGACGAAACCCCTCCACCTCGACCGCCCGTCACCGTGAGCGACCGAATCCACTCACACTGCCCAAGAGAACTCTCGTACGGAGGCTCGTACGGAGGACTCTCGATGGAGGGCTCTCGTACGGAGGGCTGGATCACGCCGCCACCGCGGTGAACACGAGCCCTTACGCGGGCCCCATACATGAGCTGGAGACCGTCACGAGGGGTGAGAGCGCTCCGCCGTTGGCGAATGTGACACTCCATCGGTTGCCGACCACCGACTCGGAGGCCGTCACGTCGACCCCCAGGGCGCTGCCACTCCACTCTCCGGCGACGGCGAGCGTGCCCACCGGGCATATGCCACCGAGAACGGTCACCGTCGTGCCCGGAGGAACGAGAGTCGCCGTTCCCTCGACGGCCTGCATGGTGATCAGGATGCTCGGCCCCGCGGGCCCCGTCGCTCCGGTGGCTCCGGTCAGGCCGATGGGCCCCGCTGGTCCCGCCGGCCCCGCCGGTCCTGCGGGTCCGGCCGGTCCTACCGCGCCGTCCGCGCCTGCGGGGCCGGTGGCCCCGGTGGTTCCGGTCAGGCCGATGGGTCCCACCGCGCCGTCCGCTCCCGCCGGGCCTGCTGGTCCTGCCGGACCTTCCGCTCCTGCGGGTCCTGCGGGTCCGACGGCGCCTTCCGCTCCTGCGGGTCCTGCTGGTCCGGCCGCGCCGTTTGCTCCTGCCGGACCTTCCGCTCCTGCCGGACCTTCCGCTCCCGCCGGTCCTGCGGGTCCGACGGCGCCATCAGCTCCCGCTGGGCCTGCCGGTCCTGCCGGTCCTGCGGGTCCTGCCGGTCCGATCGCGCCGTCGGCTCCCGCTGGGCCTGCGGGTCCTTCCGCTCCTGCCGGACCTTCCGCTCCCGCCGGTCCTGCGGGTCCTGCTGGTCCGGCCGCGCCGTCGGCTCCTGCCGGGCCTTCCGCTCCTGCGGGTCCTTCCGCTCCTGCCGGTCCTGCGGGTCCTACCGCGCCGTCGGCTCCCGCTGGGCCTGTGAGACCGATGGGTCCTGCTGGTCCGGCCGCGCCGTCGGCTCCTGCGGGTCCGGCCGGTCCTACCGCGCCGTCCGCGCCTGCGGGGCCGGTGGCCCCGGTGGTTCCGGTCAGGCCGATGGGTCCCACCGCGCCGTCCGCTCCCGCCGGGCCTGCTGGTCCTGCCGGACCTTCCGCTCCTGCGGGTCCTGCGGGTCCTGCGGGTCCGACGGCGCCATCAGCTCCCGCTGGGCCTGCGGGTCCTGCCGGTCCGGCCGCGCCGTCGGCTCCCGCTGGGCCTGCGGATCCTTCCGCTCCCGCTGGGCCTGCGGGTCCGGCCGCGCCGTCGGCTCCCGCTGGGCCTGTGAGACCGGTGGGTCCTGCTGGTCCGGCCGCGCCGTCGGCTCCTGCCGGTCCTTCCGCTCCCGCCGGTCCTGCGGGTCCTGCCGGTCCGATCGCGCCGTCGGCTCCCGCTGGGCCTGCGGATCCTTCCGCTCCCGCTGGGCCTGCGGGTCCGGCCGCGCCGTCGGCTCCTGCCGGACCTTCCGCTCCTGCCGGACCTTCCGCTCCTGCCGGACCTTCCGCTCCTGCCGGACCTTCCGCTCCTGCGGGTCCTGCGGGTCCGACGGCGCCATCAGCTCCCGCTGGGCCTGCGGGTCCTGCCGGTCCGGCCGCGCCGTCGGCTCCCGCTGGGCCTGTGAGACCGGTGGGTCCTGCTGGTCCGGCCGCGCCGTCGGCTCCTGCCGGACCTTCCGCTCCTGCGGGTCCTGCGGGTCCGGCCGCGCCGTCTGCTCCTGCGGGTCCTGCGGGTCCGACGGCGCCGTCTGCTCCTGCTGGTCCTGCTGGTCCTGCTGGTCCGATCGCGCCGGCTGCTCCTGCCAGGCCTGCCAGGCCTGCCAGGCCTGCTCGGCCTGCCGGGCCTGTGGGTCCGATGGGTCCTGCTGGTCCGGTGGGTCCGATCGGGCCGGCCGCGCCGTCGGCTCCCGCTGGGCCTGTGAGGCCGGTGGGTCCTGCTGGTCCGATTGCGCCGTCGGTTCCTGCCGGTCCTGCCGGGCCTGCTGATCCTGTGGGGCCGACCGGTCCGATGGGTCCTGCGGGTCCTACCGCGCCGTCGGCTCCCGCCGGGCCTGTGAGGCCAGCGGGCCCGGTAGGCCCGGCAGGCCCGATGGGGCCCGCGGGTCCTGTAAGGCCGTCCGCTCCGTCCGCTCCGTCCGCTCCGGCGGGTCCGATGGGCCCTGCGGGTCCTGTCGGGCCCGTGGCGCCGGGGGCGCCGTTTGCTCCCGCCGGTCCCGCTGCTCCTGGCTCGCCCGTCGCTCCGGTCGCGCCCGTGGCGCCTGCCGGTCCGGTGGCTCCGGTCTCTCCGGGCGGCCCCGCCGGTCCTGCCGGTCCCGCAGGCCCCGCCGGCCCGGTTGGGCCGGGGGGACCGCCCGCTGGACCCACCGGTCCCACCGGTCCCACCGAACCCGTGGAACCGGCAGGGCCGCGAGGACCGGGCAGCCCGATTCCCGGCAGCCCGTCCTCGCCGTCACGGCCGTCCTCGCCGTCACGGCCATTACGGCCATTACGGCCGTCCTCGCCGTCCTCGCCGTCCTCGCCGTCACGGCCGTCACGGCCGTCGCGGCACCAGCAGCGCTTCCTCCGGCACTTGCAGCCCTTCCGTGCGATGTTCCCCATCACATGGACACGTGAATGGTCGAATCCGCCGGCCGCCTTGCGAACCGGAGCGGTCTCGTCGCCGGTGGTCCCGGCGTTGAGGAAAGGGATTCCCGTGATGCCCGCGACGGCGTCGGCCGGTGCCTGGCAGGAAAGCGCCAGAATAGCGCCGATCGCTGTTGTCGCGGCGGACCAGTTTCGAGCGCGTTTGCCGGAATTAATAATGTGAGTCCGTCTTCTACCGCTAGAAGTCATCGCATTCCATGTCTTTTGTGATTCCAGGGAAACAGATTGCTTAAACCGCGATAGTGGCGGCAAGCAGGAGTTACCCGATGATCGACACGGCAAAGCGCAGCCCTCGTTAACGAGGTTTAAACGGATTCGTCAATGGCGGGGATATATCTAAATTATTGAATTTTCCCGCCGCATGTGCTCGGCGGGCCGCCGCCCTATCGGCTCACATATCCGAGATGGGTGTTATTTATTGTCTGTAAGGATTTTTGGGATGATTATTCGGATAAAAGTCAGTGGTGTGGCTCTCGCTGCCGAGCTTCCGATCCTCACCCGATGTCTCCCGGTGCTTTCGTGCCGGCGGAACAGGCCGGACGCCGTGCGCCTCGTCCGGACTCCGGCTAGCTGGACTCCCTGACCACGAGCTGGGTCGGAAGGATCACCGGGGTCGCGGGCTCGCCTCTCAGCAGGCCGAGCAGCAGGCGGGCCGAGGCGGCGGCCTGCTCGCCCATGGGGCTGCGCACCGTGGTGAGCGGGGGATCGGTGTAGAGGGCCGCCTCGATGTCGTCGTACCCCACCACCGCCACGTCGTCGGGCACCCGTCGGCCCGCCCGGCGCAGCGCCCGCATGGCGCCGATCGCCATCAGGTCGTTGGCGGCGAACACCGAGTCCAGTGCGGGGTCGTCCTCAAGCAGTTGCGCCATGGCCTCGGCCCCGGAGATCCGGGTGAAGTCGCCGATGGCCACGATCGAGCGCCGTCCGGTCTCGCTCAGGACCTCGCGGTAGGCGCCGAGCCTGTCCTGGGCGGCGGACATGTCCAGCGGCCCGGAGATCGTGGCGATCCGGCGCCGTCCCCGTTCCAGCAGGTGCCGTACCGCCTGGGCGGCCCCGCCGGTGTTGTCGTTGTCGACCCACGGCACGTCCAGCCGGGAGGCGGGCCTGCCGTGGGAGACGAGGGGGACGCCCGTGGCGGCGAGCGCCGCCGGCAGGGGGTCGGCGCCGTGCATCGAAACGATCATGACCGCGTCCACATGGCGGGCGGCCACGAACTGCCGGGCCCGCACGCGGGCGTCGTCGGAGCCGGCGAGCATGAGCATGACCTGCTTGCCCGCCGCCTCGAACTCGCGGCTGGCCGCGCGCACGACCGTGGAGAACATCGGGTCGTCGGAGACGAGTCCGGCCGACGGGTCGGAGACGATCACCGCGATGGAGTCGGTGCGCCGGGTGACCAGGCTGCGCGCCGCGGGGTTGGGGATGTAACCCAGCTCGTTCACCGCCCGCATGACGAGGTCGCGGATGTCGGTGGCGACCGTCGGCTCGCCGTTCACCACCCTGGAGACCGTTGACTTGGACACGCCGGCCCGGGTGGCGACAGCCTCCAGGGTGGGTCGTCTCATGTGGTTCTCCCGCAGTTCGTACCGCCGGTTGGTCGGTGGTGCCTGAACGTGCGGTCCCACCCTTTCCCAAGCTTAGCTCGGTGATCATGAAGAGAGCGCTCCCTCACAAAGGGTGACCGGAAGGGAGATTTCTGTCAATGTCCCGAACGGCGCCGGTTTTTCCCTCGCAGCGGCCGACGAAGAAAATCCGGGAAAGCGCTCCCCGGAAAGGATCTTCTTAGGCCCAGCTCACAGCGTGTTGTAACGATGCAAAGGATTATCCGGGAGCGCTCCCCGAGGTGTGCAGTTGATTGCCGGATCATGTGTAGCCCGTTTCATCCTGGTTAAACGGACACTTGACAGCCCCTGTCGGACGAGAGCAATCTCTGGTTGAGAGAGCGCTCCCCGACTCGCTACCGGTACGCACCCCCCACCCCCGAGGAGACGCGATGCCCTCGTCCCGAAGTCCCGGCCGCCGCATGGCCCTACTGATAGCCGCGGCCGTCACCCTCGTCACGTCCTGTCTCGCGATCATGCCCGCGGCGGCCGCCGACGCCCTGCTCTCACAGGGGAAGACGGCGACCGCCTCGTCCTCGGAGAACGCGGTCTTCCCCGCGTCCGCGGCCGTCGACGGCAACGCGGGCACCCGCTGGTCCAGCGGGTTCAGCGACCCGCAGTGGATCCAGGTCGACCTCGGCGCCAGCGCGACCATCACGCAGGTGTCGTTGAACTGGGAGACCGCCTACGGCAGGGCCTTCCAGATCCAGACCTCGCCCGACGGCACCACCTGGACGCCGATCCACTCCACGACCACCGGCACCGGCGGCAACCAGACGCTGGCCGTCAACGGCACCGGCCGCTACGTGCGCGTGTACGGCACCCAGCGCGCCACCCCGTACGGCTACTCGCTGTGGGAGTTCCAGGTCTACGGGACCATCGGCGGCACTCCTCCCACTCCGACCCCCACTCCCACCCCCGACCCCGACCCGGGCGCGCTCAAGCTGCTGTCCTACGGCAGGCCCGGCGCGGCCTCGACCTCCCAGAGCGACGGGAACTGCTGGGAGTGCACCCCGGCCAGGGCGTTCGACCGCGACGCGGCCTCCCGCTGGGCGACCAGCTCCACCACCGGCTGGGTCGACCCGGGCTGGATCTCCGTCGACCTCGGCGCGACAGCGCAGATCAAGCAGGTCGTCCTCCAGTGGGACCCGGCCTACGCCAGGGCGTTCCAGATCCAGGTGTCGGACAACAACACCACCTGGACGCCGATCTACACCACGACCACCGGCACCGGTTTCAAGCAGACGCTGACCGTCAACGGCACCGGCCGCTACGTGCGCATGTACGGCACCCAGCGCGCCACCCCGTACGGCTACTCGCTGTGGGAGTTCCAGGTCTGGGGCACCGGTGGCGCCCCGATCACGCCGCCGCCGCTCCCGCCGGACCCGGCCAACCCGCCGACGACGCTCGTCTGGAGTGACGAGTTCAACGGTGGCGCGGGCACCAGGCCCGACGCGGCCAAGTGGACCCAGGACCCGGGAACCGGTCCGAACAACGAGCTTGAGTACTACAAGCCCGAGAACACCGCGATGGACGGCAACGGCAACCTCGTCATCACGGCGCGGCAGGAGACCACCGCGGGATCGGCCTGCCCGGGTGGACCCTGCCAGTACACCTCCGGCCGCATCAACACCGGCGGCAAGTTCACCTTCACCTACGGCAAGGTCGAGGCCCGCGTCAAGGTCCCGAAGGGCAACGGCCTGTGGCCGGCGTTCTGGATGATGGGCGCCGACTTCCTCACCGGCAGGCCCTGGCCGTACAACGGGGAGATCGACATCCTCGAGGTGCTCGGCAAGGACGTCAAGACCTCCTACTCGACCATCCACGCCCCCGCCTACAACGGTGGCGGCGGCATCGGTGCCCCGTACACGCTGCCCAACGGCGCGGACTTCTCGGACGACTTCCACGTCTGGGCCGCCACCTGGGACAGCAAGGGCATCGTCTACACCCTGGACGGCCGGACGGTCCTCACCCTGAGCAAGGCGCAGGTCGAGGCGACACGGGGACCGTGGGTCTTCGACCACCCGTTCTACATCATCCTCAACCTCGCGGTGGGCGGTGACTGGCCCGGCCCGCCGGACGCCAGCACCGGCTTCCCGAAGCAGATGGTCGTCGACTACGTGCGCGTCTACAAGTAGTCCCTCCCCTCCGGCACGGCTCGCCCGAGCCGTGCCGGAGCCTCCCCCAGAACCGGAGCCCCAACGGCCGGAGTCCCCCCAAAAAGGAGTCCATCCATGCACCCGGCACTAGCCCCAGCCCGCCTACGAAGCCGGTTACGCCCACTGACCCTGGTGGCCGCCATAGTGGCGCTCCTGGGCACGTCCCTCGTCATCCACACCACCCAGGCAAGCGCGACCTCGAAGGCCCAGGCAGGGAGTTCGTCCGCGGCGGTCGTACGGGTGGCGGAGTTCCTCGCCGACTGCCCGTTCAGCCACCGGCTGCCCGACGACCCGATCATCTTCCCGGGCATGCCCGGCGCGTCGCACATGCACAGCTTCTTCGGCAGCACCACCACCAACGCCAACACGACCCTCGCGTCCCTGCAGAACTCCCCCACCAACTGCAACCCGCGCACCGACCTGTCGTCGTACTGGGTGCCGACCCTGTACAACGGCAACACCCCGGTGGAGCCGACCATCACCACGTTCTACTACCTGGGTGAGGGCGTGCGCGCCGACATCGTCGCCAGGACCCAGGCGCTCCCCCTCGGCCTGCGGATCGTCGCGGGCAACGCCAAGGCGACCACCCCCAACGACCCGACCAGCAACGCCCGCTGGTCGTGCCTGCACGCCGGTCACGTCCCGCCGTCCAAGGACTTCGTGAACTGTCCGGCGGGCACCATGATGGAGTCCTACCTGGACTTCCCGCAGTGCTGGGACGGCCAGAACCTGGACTCGCCCGACCACAAGAGTCACATGGCCTACCCGGTCAACCAGGCCTGCCCGGCCTCGCACCCGGTGCCGGTGCCGAAGCTGCGCCAGGTGCTGCGCTACCCGGTGAGCGGGAACCCGGCCAACTTCAGGTTGGCGTCGGGCGCCGGATACACGATGCACGGCGACTTCTTCAACGCCTGGCCGGTGGCCGAGATGGAGCGTCGCGTGCGTGACTGCATCCGCCCGGTCATCAAGTGCGGCGCGGACGGTACCCCGTCCTGACGCCGGAGTGCCGTATTCGCATCCCGTCCTGACAGCGGTGTGCCGACACGGCATCTCGTTCTGACGGCACCGGTGCGGGAGCCGACCTCCGCACCGATCCCCCGTGCCGTCCCCGGCGGCGGGACCCGGAACATCGGGTCCTGCCGCCATGGGCGTTGCGAGGAACGGAGTACGCCTACTGACCCTCGCTCGCCTGGGCCTGCTCGTCCTGCTCGGCGAGCGTGCCGCACTTGTAGCCCGCCTCCCGTTCGGGCTGGAGCTGGATGCTGCCGAGGTTCGTGGTCTCGATCGGGCGCCGGAAGGTCTCCAGCTTGTCGCAGTCGTAGAAGACGTACGTGCCCTCGCTCTCGCCGAGCAGCATCATCCACCGGCCCTCGTAGAGGGGCTTGTCGTCCTCGGCGTTCTTGATGACGGTCCACTGGTCCTGGAAGCCGACGAAGGGGAGGAGGTCGTTGGCCTGGCCCGTCTCCTGCACCTTGACCGCTCCCGTCATCATCTGCAGGATCAGCAGGAACCCCAGGCCGATGCCCGTGAGAGCGCCGGTGAGCACCTTCATGCCGGCGCGGCCGACGGGCTTGCGGCGCAGCAGCCGGAACGGCACCAGGAACGTCAGCACGCCCAGTCCCACCGCCACGACGACCATGGCGGCGAGGTCGAGTCCGCCCATCAGGTCCAGCAGGCCCCAGTAGGTCGCGCCGCACCACAGCGCGGCGATCAGGGCGGCCACCCAGGGCCGTCGCCGTACGGCCGCCGTGGACCTTCCGACCGCGCCGCGGGTCACCTTGTCGGCCAGCCAGCCGATTCCGACGACGAGGCCGAGAAGCGGCAGGACGACCAGCAGGAGCAGGATCAGCGTCCCCATCAGCCGGCCGAGCAGGACGGACTGGTCGATTCCCGCCTGTTGCGGGCTGATGTTAAACACCCCGTACATCTGCTCCACGCCGAGGTAGAGGACGGCGTAGAGCGCGACGCCGATCGGGACGACGACCGAGCCGATGCGCTCGATCATCGCCAGGACGCCGCTGTTGTTCTCCTCCTCCACAGACTCCACAGGTTCCACAGGCTCTACGGGAGGTTCGACCGGGGGCGCAGAGGGAATGTATGTCTGTCGCCCGGAAATATCCTGACTTGTCACGATGGACGATGGTAAGTCATGGTGGTTGACACGACGTTGACTAACCATAAACGCGGCAATTCGCCCCTCAACTGGGCGGGAGCACGGGAACCGGCTCCGCTCAGGAGAGCTGCCACCGGGGGTCGATCCGTCGCCCGGGGTCTCCCCGGATCACAACGGCCCGCAGTCCGGAGTGTTCCCACTAACCGCCGTGATGTCCTCCTGATCTGTGAAAAGTAACTATAAGTTTTTGCTGCGCGACCCAAAGTGATGGGGCTAACCTGCCTACCGGCACAGGCTGACCGTGGCGAGGGCCGCGGTAACGCGTAGGCGGCAGGGACAGTAAGGGCGGCAAGGACAGTGAGGGCATGGTGACGGAAGGCGCGGTGGCCATGGTCACCGGTGCGGCACAGGGCATCGGAGAGGCGGTGGCGCGAGCCCTGACTGCGACAGGCACACGCGTCGCCGCTCTCGACGTGAACGCGGAGCGGGTCGAGCGGGTCGCCGCCGGGCTCGGCGTCGCGGTCGCCTACCCCTGCCAGATCACCGACAGCGCCGCCGTCGACGACGTGGTCGCGCGGGTCGAGGCCGATCTCGGCCCGATCGAGCTGCTCGTCAACGTCGCCGGAGTGCTCTGCTCAGGACCGGCCGTCGCCATCAGCGACGACGACTGGGCCCGCACCTTCGCCGTCAACACCGGCGGGGTCTTCCACCTGTCCCGCGCGGTGGCCCGTCGGATGATCCCCCGCAGATCCGGGGCGATCGTCACCGTGGGGTCCAACGCCGCGGGCGTGCCCCGGATGAACATGTCGGCCTACGCCGCCTCCAAGGCCGCCGCCGCGCAGTTCACCAAGTGCCTCGGCCTGGAGCTGGCGCCGTACGGCATCCGCTGCAACGTGGTGTCGCCCGGTTCCACCGACACCCCCATGCAGCGTGCTCTGTGGACCGGCGGCCACGACGCCCGGACGGCCATCGAGGGCTCACCGGCCAGTTTCCGGGTGGGCATCCCCCTCGGCAGGCTGGCCGATCCCGCCGACATCGCGGACGCCGTCCTCTTCCTGGCCTCCGACCGTGCCAGGCACATCACCATGCAGGACCTGTACGTCGACGGGGGCGCCACGCTCCGGTCGTAGTGCGGCACCCCCATTCCTGGATCCCTCCCGACAGGAGACCTCTTAACCATGTCGCCGAACGACGCCCTCACCATGTCTCGAATGCCCGACCTTCTGGGAGATTACGAGCCCGGCACCTTCTTCTTCACCTCGCCGACCCGGACCCTGCTCGCCAGAGGGGTGGTCCGGGAGGTTCCCGATTCCGGGACGACGAGCCTGCAGGGCCGCGTCGCCTCGACCCTGCGCGACGCACGGGACTCCGGTCACCCCAACCCCGTCGTGGTGGGCGCGATCCCCTTCCGCGACGACCGTCCCGCGCGCCTGCTGGTACCCGCCGCCGTCTGCTGGACGAGCCCACCGGCCGGTCTCTCCGCCGCCCCCGAGCGGATCACGGGGACGTTCACCGGATTCGGCCCGGTCTCCGACCCCGGCGACTACGTACGCGGCGTGGAGAAGGCGCTGGCCAAGCTGACCGCCGGAGAGCTCCAGAAGATCGTGCTGGCGCGTACCCTGGACATCACCATGGGCGCCCCCGTCGACGTCGGCCGCGTCCTGCGCAACCTCGTCCGGCGCGACCCGCAGGCCTACGGCTACGCGGTCGACCTGCCGTCGGGCGACGACACGGCCCGCACCCTCCTGGGAGCCAGCCCCGAACTGCTCGTCTCCCGCTCCGGCCGCCGGATCACGACGAACCCGCTCGCGGGATCCGCGCCCCGCCACCCGGACCCCGTCGTCGACCGCGAACGGGCCCGTGCCCTGCTCGCCTCGGACAAGGACCTCCGCGAGCACGCCCTGGTGATCGAGAGCATCGTGGAGGCGCTGCGCCCGTACTGCAGCAAGCTGTCGGTTCCCGCCGGGCCCTCGCCGCTGTCCACCGCCTCCATGTGGCACCTGTCGACCCGGATCACCGGCGTGCTGGACGACCCGGCGGTCACGTCGCTGGAGCTGGCCACCATGCTGCACCCCACCCCCGCCGTCTGCGGTACGCCCGCGGGTGCCGCGCGCAGGGCGATCGAGGAGATCGAGTCGTTCGATCGCGGCCTGTACGCCGGCCTGGTCGGGTGGGGCGACGCGACGGGCGACGGCGAGTGGGTGGTGACCATCCGCTGCGCCGAGATCGCCGACCAGACCCTGAGGCTGTTCGCGGGCGCGGGGATCGTCGCGGGGTCGGTACCGGAGACCGAGCTCGCCGAGACCACCGCCAAGTTCCAGACCATGCTCCGCGCCGTCGGCCTGGACCAGGACCGCTGACCCGCCGTCACGGGAAACGACCCGTCGTCATGGAACGGCCCGTCGTCATGGAACGGCCCGTCGTCATGGAACGGCCCGTCAGCGTGGGAGCCGGCCTGTCGCGTGGGAGCCGATTCACCACGCCGGGAGACGGCCCGCCATCGCAGGAAAGATCCGCCACCGCAGGAAAGCAGGAAAGGAGACAGTGCCCGTGGCCCTTCCCCAGATCGCCCCTTACCCGCTGCCGGGAGAGGGCGACCTTCCCGAGAACCGGGTGAGCTGGCGCCCTGAGCCGCGCCGCGCCATCCTGCTGGTCCACGACATGCAGAACTACTTCCTCGCCCCCTTCGCCGCCGGTGTCTCACCGCTGACCGGGCTCATCGCCAACATCGGTCTCCTGCGCGACGCCTGCGCCGGGCTGGGGATCCCCGTCGTCTACTCGATGCAGCCCAGTGGCCAGAGCAGACACGAGCGCGGCCTGCTCCAGGACTTCTGGGGCTCGGGCATCCCCGGCCTCCGCGAGAGCGAGATCGTCGCGAGCCTCCTCCCCGCGGAGCCCGACATCCTGCTCACCAAGTGGCGCTACAGCGCCTTTCACCGGACCGACCTGCGTGCCCGGATGGAGGCCATGGGGCGCGACCAGATCATCGTCTGCGGTGTCTACGCGCACATCGGCTGCCTCATGACCGCCTGCGACGCCTTCATGCAGGACCTCCAACCGTTCCTCGTCGCCGACGCCGTCGCCGACTTCTCCCCGGAACACCACAGCATGGCCCTCACGTACGCCGCGCAGCGCTGCGCGGTCACGGTCGCCACCCGGGGGCTGCTGCGCGGGTGGGAGTCCGTGTCGCCTCCCGCCGAGGCGGTCGGCGGCGGGTAGCCGGGTCCGGTTCGCGAGGCTGCCTTAAATACTATCGGGGGGTATTCTTTGACAGGGGAGGCCAAGCGGAGGGGGAGAGATGCACGGATACACTGCCAGCAAGCAGGACCATCTGCGGCGGCTGCGCCGGATCGAGGGACAGGTGCGGGGCCTGCAGCGGATGGTCGAGGAGGACAAGTACTGCATCGACATCCTCACCCAGGTGTCGGCGGCCAACCGGGCTTTGCAGTCCTTCGCGCTGTCCCTGCTGGAAGAGCACCTGGCGCACTGCGTGGCCGAGGCCACCGCCAAGGGCGGCGCCGAGGCCGAGGAGAAGGTGAGGGAGGCGTCCGACGCCATCGCCCGCCTCGTCCGTTCCTGAACGTGCCGCGACGGGCGCCGCTCTCACCGAGCCCGTCGCGCACGGTCACACGCCGATCTTCTCCGCCAGGGTGCGCTGGAAGTGGGCGCAACCGGTGAAATCCTCATGGTCGCAGCTCAGGGCACATTCGATCATGTGGAGCGACGACCGCGCCTGGGCGACGCGTCGTGTCAGGTCCGCGTGCCTGCGGCGCAGGATGTCGCGCCGCGCCTCCGGATCGCCGGTGGCGATCATTTCCCGGATGTCGGCGAGGGAGAACCCGGCTTCCTTGGCCCGCAGGATCACCGCGACCCGGCAAAGATGGTCACGGTCGTAGCGGCGACGGTCGGCCCCGGCACGGGCGGGGGTCAGAAGTCCCATGGACTCCCAGTGCCGCAGGACATGGGTGGGCAGGCCGAACCGCCGGGCGATCTCGCCGATGCTCATCATCGCGCCATCGTCACTTGACTTCATGTCGGCATTAAGTCGCATCCTCGATGACATGTCCAATGACACCGTCACAGACCGAGCAGACCATGCGGACCGGGTAGAACCGCTAGAACCGGTAGGCCAAGCGGACCGGGCAGGGTCGGAAGAGCGGGAAGAACGGAAAGAACGGGAGGAGCCGGAAGGCGACACCGTCACCGAGCTGGTCCGGCTGCTCGACGCGCTCGACGCCCTTCCCGACTCCATCCGGCTGCGCGCCCGCTCCTACGACCTGCTCCACCTCACGCCCGGGGCCCCCGTGGTCGACGTCGGCTGCGGAACCGGCCTGGCCGTCGCGGAGCTGACCCGGCGTGGCGCGCGGGCGACCGGTGTCGACCTCAGCGAGCCGATGGTCGCCGAGGGGCGCCGGCGCGAGCCCGGCGCGGATCTCCGCGTCGGCGACGCCCGCGAGCTGCCGTTCCAGGACGGTGAGCTGGCCGGGTATCGCGCCGAGAAGCTCTACCACGAGTTCGGCGATCCCGCCAGGGCGCTCAGCGAGGCGCGACGGGTGCTTGCTGCGGACGGCCGCGTCGTCCTGATCGGGCAGGACTGGGACACCTTCGTCATCGACTCCGACACCCCGGCCCTCACCCGGACCATCGTGCACGCCCGCGCCGACCTCATCCCCGCGCCCCGCGCCGCCCGCGCCTATCGCGCCCTCCTGCTGGACGCCGGATTCGACGACGTCACCGTGGAGGTCCACACCGGTGTCCTCACCGGCCCGCTGATGCTGCCCATGCTCGCGAGGACCGCCGGTGCCGCCCGTGACGCCGGCGCCGTCACCGCGGATGACGCCGGTACGTGGATGGCGGAACAGACCGAACGCGCGCGTACCGGACGGCTCCTCCTGGCCGTGCCGCTGTTCGTCGCGGCCGCGCGCCGCCCCTGACGACCGGCGGGGATGCCGCGGGGATGCGGGGACGCCGTCACCTCGGTGAGGTGGACCCGTCCCCGCCGATCGTCAGGACCGGACCGGCCGGTGGTGCCTCACGCCGTCGCCGGACGGCCGTCAGGACCGGACCGGCCGGGAGTGCCTCACGCCGCCGCCGGAGCGGCCTCCGGTGACGTCGCCAGGCGTCCCGATCGGTCCAGGGCGGCGACGGCCGCGGCGCAGCCGAGGCCGATCAGCGCCAGGGCCAGCCATGGCAGGCTCGGCAGGCCGATCCGCGCGCCCAGATCCAGGGACCACCCGGTGAGGAGGTTGCCCGCGGCGACGCCGACCCCGGCCAGGGTGCTGTAGAGCCCGTAGTACGTGCCCACCATGTGCCGGCCGCCGAAGGCGGCGATGGTCGCCATCTCGAACGGGTAGATGATCATGGTGGCCAGGCTGAGCAGCACCGCCGTCCCCAGGACGGGGACCAGCGCGAGCACCCCGGCGGCACCGCCGGACGGCATGACGGCGGTGCCCGCCCAGGGGGCGGCCAGGGCCAGGGGGGCGAAAGCGAGCCCCATCAGGACCAGGCCCCACGCGATGGCCCGCTGCGGTCGCCACCGCCGGGTCGCCCACGCCGTCAGGCGGGCCTGGCCGGCGAGGGTCATCACCGCCGAGACGGCGAACACGAGAGTGATCCCCAGTTCGCCGCCCGTCACCCGGCGGATCTCCAGCGGCAGCCCCAGGTAGACCTGGAAGTTCAGCACGTAGGAGCCGATCATGGCCAGGGAGAACAGCAGGAACGGCCGGTCGCCGACCACCCCGCGCCAGGCCGGCAGCACCCCCCGCCCGTCCCCGCCCTCCCGGGCGGCTCCCGCGGGCAGGGCTCGCGTCTGGGCGACCGTCAGGACCGCGAACATCACGCCCGCGACCAGGCAGACGAGCCTGAAGGCCACCGCGTTGAGCAGCAGGCCGATGAGCGGCCCGATCAGGATGCCGGCCTGGGAGAAGGCGTTGAACGCGGCGAACGCCTCGACCTTCCGCGCCCCGGCCTCGCGGGCGAGGTAGGCCCGTACGGCGGGATTGAACAGCGCGCCCGCGAACCCGGTCAGCGCCGAGGCGATCACCAGCGCGGGCAGGGAGTCGGCCACGGCGAGCAGCAGGAACGCGACCGTGCGCAGCCCGCAGCCCGCGACGATCATGGGTTTGTGGCCGAGCCGGTCGGCGAGGGTGCCGCCGACCAGGAACATGCCCTGCTGGCTGAGGTTGCGGATGCCCAGGACCAGGCCGACCAGCGCGGCCGGCAGTGCCAGCGTTCCCGACAGGTGGCCGGCCAGATAGGGCATCAGCATGTAGAAGCCGGTGTTGATGGTGAGCTGGTTGATCAGCAGCAGTTTCACCGGCCGGTCGAAGGAGCGGGCCAGGGCCAGGGTGCTCCTCACCGCGGGACACCTTCCCCGGCTGTCTTCTCGACGGCTTTCCCGGTTGCCCTCTCGACGGCGGTGACCTCGGCGCGGGCACCGCCTTCCGTGGCGGCCGACGGCGTCTCCGCGACGCCGTCTCCAGGAAGGGCGACGCCGTTTCCCGGGATGGCGATGCCGTCTCCGAGGCCGGCGACGCCGTGTCCCAGGAAAGCGGCCGGGTCGAGCACGGTCGCGCAGCGCGTCCAGCGCGTCGGCTCGCGCTCGGCCGGATGGGCGATCTCGTCGGGGTCCGTCACCGGAGGCGTGCCGAGCAGACCGTGTTCCGCGCAGTAGTCGTCGTTGAAAACGGTGTCGAAGTAGCGGTGCGGGCCGTCGGGGAAGATCGCCGCTATCCGGGTGTGTCCGGGCAGTGCGCGGGCCAGCCAGGACGCCACCAGGGCCACCGCGCCGACGCTCCAGCCGCCGGTGGCGTACCGCAGCGCGGCCAGGCGCCGGCAGGCCCAGACCGCCTCCGCGGGCGCGACCCAGTGGACCTCCCCGAAGGCCTCGTACGCCACGTTGCGCGGGTAGATGCTGCTGCCCAGGCCGCGCATGAGCCGCGAGCGCGCGGGCTGGCCGAAGATGGTCGAGCCGATCGTGTCGACGCCCACGAGCCGCAGGTCGGGGTAGAAACGCCGGAGCACGCGATAGACGCCGGCGCTGTGGCCGCCGGTGCCCACGCTGCACACCAGGACGTCGATCCGCCCGAGCTGGCCGGCCAGCTCCACGGCCAGTCCCGCGTAGGCGGCGACGTTGTCGGGGTTGTTGTACTGGTCGGGGCAGTAGGCGTCCGGGTGCTCGCCGAGCAGTTCCCGCACGCGCTCGCGGCGGGCCTGCTGCCAGCCGCCCACCGGGTGAGGTTCGGTGACGATGACGAGGCGGGCCCCGTAGGCCGACAGCAGCCGGCGCATCAGCGGTTCCATGCCCGGGTCGGTCACCAGCGTCACCGGGTGGCCGTGGACGATGCCGGCCAGCGCCAGGCCCAGCCCGAAGGTCCCGCTGGTGGATTCCACGATGGGCGCTCCCGGCCGCAGCAGGCCGCGCTCGCGCGCCCGCTCGACGATGTAAAGCGCGGAGCGGTCCTTGATCCCGCCGGGATTGCCGCCCTCCAGCTTCGCCCAGAATCCGTGCCCCAGCCCCGAGGCGATCTCGGGAACCCAGAGCACCGGGGTGTTGCCGACCACGCGGTCGGGAGTGTGGCAGGTGGCCCCGGTGATCAGCCGGCTGAGCGAGGCGGTGTCGATCTGCGGCGGCTCGGCAGCGACCTGCAGTGAATTAAGTGTGTATGTCATGATCCGTTTCCCCTGGATGCGATGTGATCAACTCGCTTCTGGGCACGCGTGAGCGACGGCTCGTACCGCTCGTGAGAAGCTCGCGAGGAGCTCTGAGGAGCGCGGAGTCGTTGACGAGCGGGCCCGCGGGGCGGGCTATATACGGGAAACGGATTTGAGAAGGAGTAACGCCGCCCCCGGGGGCGGACGGACCGGTCGCGCGCGATGCCGCGCGGGCGGCGGTGAGGGCGCCGAGACGTCCTCGGCGGCCACCGGGTCACCGATGACCGGGCCGGTCGGCACCGGGGCACGCGCGCCGGTGATCTGCGCCCCGGCCGCCGCGCCGCACAGGTGGTGATCCTCGTCGGCAGGCGGTGGCGCCGGGCACGGTACGTGGTCCGCGGGTACCTCCGCGCCGATCACGGTGAGGAGTCCCGCGGCGGCGATCACGCCGGTGTCCGGGGTGGCCGGTGGCAGGTGGCCGGGCGCGTGAAGGTGTCCCTGATGCGCGGGAACCACGACGCACAGCGCCAGGTGCATCAACATGACGGCGCCGAGCACGGCCAGCCCTAGCGCGAAGGCGACGCCTCCGTGCTGAGCGACTCGCCGCATCGACACGATCATGACCACAAACGTACATTACCGTCTGTCGCCGCCTGACTCCGGGGGGTTACTTTATGCCACTAAAGAGTGCTAGATGGGCAGTTATGAGGCTGAGGAACCTGGTGATACCGGTATGGAACTATCCCGTCGGATCCGCCTCGTGGACGTCGTGGTGGTCGGGATCGACGGCGAGCACGACGTGGACGAGGTCCTCGATGGCGTGGGCGAGGCGCTGGTCGGCCAGCTCGTACCGGGTCTGGCGCCCCTCGGGCACCGCGACCACCAGGCCGCAGCCGCGCAGGCACGACAGGTGGTTGGACACGTTCTGGCGCGTCAGCCCGAGATCCTCGGCCAGTCGCGCCGGGTAGGTGGGTCCCTGGAGGAGGGCGATGAGCATCCGGCAGCGGTTGGGATCGGCCAGCGCCCTTCCGAGGCGGGCCATCGCGTCAAGACGCGTCGCGGCGGTGAGCATGGTTATCACAATACATCAGTTGCTGTATATACAGTGATTGCTGTATAAACACTGGAGACTGTATCGACGGACGATGGAGACGGAGCGTCATGGGGCACGGACACGGGCACACGAAGCCGACGGCGGCGGCGGCACACCGCGGGCGTCTGGTCGTCGTGCTGCTGCTGACCGTCGTCGTGCTCGTCGTCGAGGTCGTCGGCGCGGCGCTGTCGGGCAGCCTGGCGCTGCTCGCCGACGCCGGGCACATGGCCGCCGACGCCGCGGGCATCGCGCTGGCGCTGTTCGCCGTCTGGATGGCCGGCAAGCCGGCCAGTGCCCGGCGGACCTTCGGCTACCAGCGGGCGGAGATCCTCGCCGCCGCGATCAACGCGGTCATCCTCCTCGCCCTGAGCCTCTACATCCTGTACGAGGCCGTCCGGCGCTTCGCCGATCCCAAGCCGGTCGGCGGAACGGTGATGCTCGTGACGGCCGTGGTCGGCCTGGCCGCCAACGCGGTCGGGCTGTGGCTGCTGCGCTCCGGCCAGGCGGAGAGCCTCAACCTGCGGGGCGCCTACCTGGAGGTCCTCGGCGACCTGCTGGCCTCGGTCGCGGTGATCGTCGCGGCGGTCGTCATCGCGCTCACCGGCTGGACGACGGTGGACCCGATCGTCTCCGTCGTCATCGCCCTGCTGATCGTGCCGCGCAGCTGGAGCCTGCTGCGCGAGGCCGTGGACATCCTGCTCGAAGCCGTTCCCCGGGGCGTCGACCTGGAGGAGGTCCGCAGGCACCTGATGGAGACGCCGGGCGTCATCGACGTCCACGACCTGCACGCCTGGACCATCACCTCGGGGCTCCCGGTCATGTCCGCCCACGTCGTGATGGCGGACGGCGTCCTGGTGGACGGCTCCTTCGGCCCGGTGCTGGACCGCCTGCACGAGTGCCTGGCCGGTCACTTCGACGTAGAGCACTCCACGCTGCAACTGGAACCCGCCGGCCACGCCGACCACGAGGGCGCCCGGCACCGCTGAGGTGTCGTGCCATGGCAGGTAGACCACCTGATGCCTGCCTGCCCATGGCAACTGCGATGCGCGGGCGTCGCGTGGCGGTGTAGACGCGGCGGACAGGATAGGGGCATGCTGTGGCGTGCTTTTGCGCCAGTTGGAATATCTTGTCGCGCTGGCCCGCGAGCGGCACTTCGCTCGGGCGGCCGCCGCCTGCCACGTCTCCCAGCCGTCCCTGTCGGCGGCGATCCGGAAACTGGAGCGCGAGCTGGACGTCCCCATCGTGCGCCGGGGCCGCCGGTTCGCCGGGCTCACCCCCGAGGGGGAGCACGTGCTGCTGTGGGCGCACCGGATCCTCGCCGAACGCGACGCGCTGCTCGACGACCTCTCGACGATGCGGGGCAGCCTGTCGGGCACGCTGCGGATGGGGGCCATCCCCACCGCGCTGACCGTCGCGCCGCTGCTGACCACGCCGTTCTGCGAACGCCACCCCCACGTCCGGGTGTCGCTGGAATCGCTGTCGTCGCACGAGATCACCCGGCGGCTGGCCGAGTTCGATCTCGACATCGCCATGACCTACCTGGACGGCGACTCCCTGGGAAACGTGCGGACGGCGCCGCTGTACGAGGAGCGCTACCTGCTGCTGACCCCGGACGACGGCGAACTGGCCGGACGCGCCGTGGTGCGCTGGGCCGAGGTGGCCACGCTCGCGCTGTGCCTGCTGGCACCGCAGATGCAGAACCGGCGCATCCTGGACGAGATCTTCGCCGAGGCCGGCGCCGTCGTCGTACCGGCGATCGAGACCGACACCGTCTCGGCGCTGTACGCCCACGTCGCCACCCACCGCTGGTCCAGCGTGATCGCGCACGCCTGGCTGCACATGTTCGGGGTGCCCGACGGGATGCGGGTGATCCGGCTGGAGAACCCGTCGCGGGCACCCCGGGTCGGCCTGGTCGTCGCCGACCGTACCCCCGAACCCGTGCTGGCGCGCGCCCTCCTGGACGCCGCCCGCGGCGTCGACATGCGTGCCGTCCTGGACGGGCTGCTGCACGGCTATCTGTCCGGCCCTCCCGCGCGAAAGAACGACACATAGATATCGTCTATCTATACATAGGGATTTTCGTTTTGACGTTTTATGGCAATGGCGAGGAAGGTGAAAAGCAGCTGCACGAAATCCGTATGTAAAAAGACGAGGAGTAGATGTCATGGCGAAGGTGCTGTGTGTCCTGTACGACGACCCGGAGAACGGCTACCCGACCTCCTACGCCCGCGACGACCTTCCGCACATCGCGCACTACCCCGGCGGACAGTCCCTGCCCACCCCACAGGGAACCGACTTCACCCCCGGACACCTGCTCGGCAGCGTCTCCGGAGAGCTGGGCCTGCGCGCCTTTTTGGAGAGCCGCGGCCACACCCTGGTCGTCACCTCCGACAAGGACGGGGAGAACTCCGCGTTCGACCGCGAGCTCCCCGACGCCGACGTGGTCATCTCCCAGCCGTTCTGGCCCGCGTACCTCACCCCCGAGCGGCTCGCCAGGGCGGCCAACCTGAAGCTGGCCATCACCGCGGGCATCGGCTCCGACCACGTCGACCTGGACTCGGCCATCGAGCACGACGTCACCGTGGCCGAGGTCACCTTCTGCAACAGCATCAGCGTCGCCGAGCACGTCGCGATGATGATCCTGTCCCTGGTCCGCAACTACCTGCCCTCCAACCAGCGGGTTCTCGACGGGGGCTGGAACATCGCCGACTGCGTGGCCCGCTCCTACGACCTGGAGGGCATGCACGTCGGGACCGTCGCCGCCGGACGCATCGGCCTGGCCGTGCTGCGCCGCCTCAAGCCCTTCGACGTGCACCTGCACTACACCGACCGCCACCGGCTGCCCCGGGAGGTCGAGGAGGAACTCGGTCTCGTCTTCCATCCCACCACCGCCGACATGGTCCCCGCCTGCGACGTGGTGACCGTCAACGCGCCCCTGCATCCCGAGACCGAGGGGATGTTCAACGACGAGCTGATCGCCACCATGAAGCGCGGCGCCTACCTGATCAACACCGCCCGCGCCAAGATCTGCGACCGCGACGCCATCGTGCGCGCCCTGGAGAGCGGGCAGCTCGCCGGGTACGCCGGTGACGTGTGGTTCCCCCAGCCCGCCGGCCCCGACCACCCCTGGCGGACCATGCCCCACCACGGCATGACCCCGCACATCTCCGGCTCCTCCCTCTCCGCCCAGGCCCGCTACGCCGCGGGAACCCGGGAGATCCTGGAGTCATGGCTGGACGGCACCCCCATCCGCCCGGAATACCTCATCGTCCAGGGCGGAAAGCTCGCCGGAACCGGCGCTCACTCCTATTCCGTGACCAAGGACCGCAAGTAGACGGTGCCCCTGACCGGCCCGTCGATTCGCGGCGGTGAGAGAACCCTCTCCGCGGACGGGACCTGATCCCTCCGGGCCGCCGGGCGGCGGATTCACGTCGCCCGGTCGTCGCCCATGGTGGCGCGCCCGCGTGCGACGGCCCGGAGGATCGCGCCGCGGTGCCCGGCGGGCGGGGCCCCGCCGACGTCCGCGACGCGATCCCGGCGGAGTGGAACGTCGCCCAGCCGGTCGACTACGTCTGGCTGCGGCACGCCGGCCTCGAGGGTCCGGGCCATCCGCTCGGGGCGGGCTGATCCCGGCCGCCGGGCAGCGGTTCACCGGCCGGCCATGGCGGGGGCGGGCACCAGCTCGACGAGCGCGTCGATCGGCTCGCGGGTCTTCCCTCCGCGCCCGGCCAGGCGGATGAAACGATTGATTCAGGTTCCGAGGCCGAGAGCGCCCCGTTCGTGGTCGCGTGTGCCGAGGCCCGCCGTTCCGGCTCGTCGTGGACGAAATGGTCCCGAGCCCGATAAGGAATGGCTTTTGGGCCCGATAAGGAGTCCTTATGACGCCCCCGTTGCCCAACGGTATTACCGCGCCTAGCGTGAATATCAGCCGTGGTCGTATCGAACGGAGGAGGAGATGTAAGCGGGATATATCCCGCTTACATCGGCGGCCGAGATGTCACCGGCGACAACGCCCGGTTCGTTCACACGCTCACCGCTCGGGCCCTTATCGAGGACACCTTCCCCAGCCTGCGGCTCAAGCGTGACCTCGACCTGGGAATCACCGACCCGTACGCGGCGGGGGAACGCGTCGTGGGGGCGTGCGTCGTCGCCGACGAGAGCATGACGGCCCTGGCCCTCGAATCGGCCGCCCGCGCCGCCCCCGAATGGAGCCGCGTCCCGCTCGGCGAGCGCGTCGAGATCGGACGCCGCATCGCGGAACGGCTCCTTGAGCACCTCTTCGCCGGGTTGTTCGCCCTACTACGCATCCTCGCCGGAGAGCGGATGATCCCGCTGCATCGACGCATGCCGGCCGATCTCCTCGACATACCCTGCTGGTGACCATAGTGATCGACTCCGGATTGAGCCCGGTCCTTAGAAACCGCGTCATACGAACGATCGACATAGCGCCTGAGCTTCAGAAGACGATGGGCGTGTCGAGCGCGCGCGATTGACCGCCTGAGCAAAGCAGGTCAGCGCCCGAGAGCCCTTGCGGGTGCCCAGTCGGCGGCGTTCGGCCGCCAGGAGCAAGGAGAGGGCAAACCAGCTCCCGTGGGACGTCGAGCGTGGCACGATAGGTGATCACTTGGGGCTTTCTGGACTGAAGAAGACTTGTGGTGAGACCTCTTCTACCGAAAGCTCCACGCCTGTTTCAGGCGCATCGCGATCCATTCCGGTTCATTCCCGCCGGCGCTATTCCGACGACATCAAGCGCCGATTGTCCATGTCGATCTTTCTGAGATCACCTCAGTGAGCCGGGCGGAAGGTCGTCGCCAAGCGAGGAGTCAGCTCGGTTTCGGCCCGTGTGTGCCCCATCCAGAGACGATGAGGTCACCATCGAAGATCAACACTTCGTTGGACATCTGTCCCGCCTGGTTCCGATAGTTGATGACGACGGAGTCGATACCGGCGTAGACCCCAAGGATGTGGAAATGTAGATCCGGGTTATGCCGTAGGCCCTGGGCCCAGTACGCCCGCAGCGCTTCCTTGCCGCGCACCGTCCCGTCCGAACCGTCAAGCAGCCGAACTGCGAGCGGAGAGCGAAACACCACGTCGTCGGCGTAGTGCTTCATGATGCGATCGATGTCTCCGGAGTTCCAGTCGGCTGCCCACTCATCGGCGAACGCCTGCGCGCGATCAAGTTCCATGGCCTCATTTAAACATGGATGGCATGTTCTTGTGGGGCTCCGACCCCGAATCCGGGGCCTCAACACAAATAAGCCCCCGGCCGAAGCCGGGGGATTGTTTGCAGATTAGGGCCAAATAAAACCGTTCCAGTCTTGGTCGTTGTAATCAGCGCACGCAGATTGCACCAACTGGGTGCCAGGCGTTGTGCCTCGGGCGACAAGACACTTATTGCTGTTACGGTTTCGGAATTTCATCCCATCCCAGCCGTTGGTGTAATCCACATACCAATGCTGGTCCGCGTAATTAGCGCAACGTGTATGCTTCGCCGGCGCGTTATTTGCCCCGCCTTGAACGACTACACACATGCCGCTGTTGACGTTGCTTATCCAGTAGTAATCTTCGCCGCTAACCGGCTCGGTTCCCCTTTTATTGAAGACCCACAGCTGGTCATCGTATTTCATGCATGGATACTGGGTGACGGGACCCATCACAGTTTTACCCTTACCGAGCATGCATCGCTTGTTTGGGTCGCTAAGAAGAGTAACCTGGGTTGTCAGCCACACCGCTCCAGTTGGGGGGTCCACCGGTGCCGCGCTGGCCGCGGACACAGGCATGACAAAAACGAGGCAACCGCGGCAATTGCCAGGGCCGCGAACTTGGATTTCAGGCGCATGTGGTGACTAACCTTTCCCTTTCGCGGTTTGGGATGATCCCGATATAAACGAATTGAAAATAACAGAGGAAGCAGTCCGCTTGCTTGACTATCCGCGCCACCTTCTTGACTGCCCGCGCCGAGGCCGTGAACCCTCGGGAGGTCTGTAACCGTAGGGCTCGCGGAGGGGGATGATGGTTATACGTACTCTCCAGTCGGGCCACACCAGCACCGCGGATTAGCTTCATGCAGGACGAGCAGGGCTCGTCGGTGCAGTCGTCCTTGCTGGCGTAGAGCAGGGCGTTGGCCTCAGTATGAACAGACCGGCAATCGCTGTAGCCAGCGCAGATACTGCTTCCGCGCAGCGCTTTGCCGACTCGCTCACACGGCGCAGAGAGACACCCGTCGTCTCCTGGGGGTACGCCGTTGTATCCGGTGGAGGCGATACGGCGGTCGGGGCGAAGCAGGACGGTGCCGATCCCGCCGGCGACGCTGGAGCGGATGAGCCGTCTCATGCAGGGGCGGTCGCGCGAGGCACTGGTGTTCTCGGCGCCCGAGGGCAGCCCGGTCGACGACGGGCACGTGCGGCTTCGGGTCTGGTATCCGGCGATCGAGGCGGCGTGCTTGTGCGGCAACCGGTCGCCGGGCGAGGAGTCGAAGCGGACGTTCGCGCCGGGGGAGTGCGGGGAACTGTGTGACGTGCCGGCGCATCGGATTCGCCGGTACCCGCCGAGGATCATGCGGCACACGGCGGCGAGCTGGCTGGTGCAGGACGGGGTGCCGCTGTACGACGTGCAGGCGCTTCTCGGCCAGAGTCGTTTGAGACTACGCAGCGTTACGCGCATCTGGCTCCGGACGCTCACGACAAGGTGAAGGAGTCGTGGGAGCGGCGTGCGTCACGGAAGGCGAATTAGTGATCTTGACGCACCTGCGACGCACGATCACCGAATCCGGGAAAGCGAAAGGCCGTTCCTGATCTCTCAGAAACGGCCCTTGACCTCGGGACTTTACTCAACGTCGGGGTGACAGGATTTGAACCTGCGGCCTCTTCGTCCCGAACGAAGCGCGCTACCAAGCTGCGCCACACCCCGGTCACACGCCCGGTCTTGCTCGTGCTTGGAAAAGTCTAGCGGACTTCATGGGTGCTTGCGTCGCCCCGGCGGCGGGGCATCAGAGTCAGGAGGCTGGCCTCGGGGTAGCAGGCGAAACGGGCCGGGGCGTAAGGGCTGGTGCCGAGGCCGGCGGAGACGTGGAGGTAGGCGGAGTCGTGGCGGCTCATGCCCTTGACGCGGGCCCGGTCGATGCCGCAGTTGGTGACCAGGGCGCCGTAGAAGGGGACGCAGAGCTGGCCGCCGTGGGTGTGCCCGGCGAGCAGCAGCTGGTAGCCGTCGGCGGCGAAGCGGGTCAGGTTGCGGGGCTCCGGCGAGTGCATCACGCCCAGGCGCAGGTCGGCCGCGGCCGGGGCGGGACCGGCGATCAGGTCGTAGCGGTCGAGGTTGATGTGGGAATCGTGGATGCCGCCCACGGCCACGTCGAGATCGCCGACCTTGAGGCGGGCGGTGGTGTTGTTCATGTCGAGCCAGCCCTCGGCGGCCATGGCGGCGCCCAGCTCCTCCCAGGGGAGGTTGGGGATCTTCTGGCCGTAGTCGGCCTTGGAGGTGCGCCAGAGGTAGCGTGCGGGGTTCTTCGGCCGCGGCTCGTACATGTCGTTGGAACCGTAGACGAACAGGCCCGGCCGTGACAGCAGGGGTTCCAGGGCGTGCAGGAGGGGCGCGATCGAGTCGGGGTGCGCGATGGAGTCGCCGGTGTTGACCACCAGGTCGGGGTTGAGGGCTCCCAGCGAGCGCACCCAGTCGATGAGCATCCGCCTGCCGGGGGTGAGGTGCAGGTCGGACAGGTGGAGGATGCGCACCGGCCGCTGCCCCGGCTCCAGAACGGGCACGTCGAAGCGGCGCAGCCGGAACGCGTTGCGCTCGACGATCGAGGCGTACGCGAGGCCGGCCAGGCCGACGCCGAACAGGGACAGGGGCACCGCGGCTGCTTTCCTCACCTTCTCATCATGCCCGAGATCGGGCCCTCGAACGGAAACTCGGGATACAGCTGGGCTGGT
This sequence comes from Streptosporangium sp. NBC_01469, assembly GCF_036227305.1. Classification (NCBI taxonomy): domain Bacteria; kingdom Bacillati; phylum Actinomycetota; class Actinomycetes; order Streptosporangiales; family Streptosporangiaceae; genus Streptosporangium; species Streptosporangium sp. NBC_01469. Next base: position 2,143,245 of record NZ_CP109465.1, read on the forward strand.
GAGGCGGCAAGATGGACGTCATGAGCGCATTGAAGGACAAGCTGAAGGCCGATCTCACGGCCTCCATGAAGAGCAGGGACGAGATCCGCACCCGCACGATTCGCATGGCCCTCGCGGCCGTGAACGTCGAGGAGGTCTCGGGTAGGACGGCACGCGAGCTCAGTGACGACGAGGTCGTCAAGGTGCTGGCCAAGGAGGCCAAGAAGCGCCGTGAGGCCGCCGAGGCGTTCAGCGGTGCCGGCCGGGTGGAGCAGGCTCAGGCGGAGGTCGACGAGCAGGCCGTGCTGGAGGCGTACCTGCCCGCGCAGCTGTCCGACGAGGAGCTCGCCGGGCTCGTGGACGAGGCCGTCGCCGAGAGCGGCGCCACCGGGCCGCAGGCCATGGGCCAGGTCATGAAGATCGTGAACCCGAAGGTCGCCGGCCGCGCCGAGGGCGGTCGCGTCGCGCAGGCCGTACGGGCCCGCCTGGCGTCATCCTGACCGGGCTGACCCGGCCGATCCGCCTGACCTGATTGATCCGGCTGACCGGGCTGACCCGATCGACCCGGCTGACCGGGCTGATCCGGCTGACCGGGCTGACCCGATCGACTCGGCCGATCCGAGAACGAGCGCGAGGCCGCGCCGGCGCTACCGGCCCGCCTCGTTGAGACGCGCGGCCCCGTGCGGGGCCCGTACGGCGAGAGACCTCCTCGCCGGACCTTCGAGAGGTCCGGCGAGGAGGGCTCCGGTGTTTCCGGGGGCTCCGGTGCCGCTACGGGACGGCCGGGGCGATCGGGGCGCCGCCGAACGGGCCGAACGGGGCGCCGTCGTTGACCTCCTGGCCACCGTTGTCCGGCCTGAACGGGCTGTCGCCGTTGTCACCGTTGTCGCCGTTGTCACCCCGGCCGTCACCGGGGCCGTCGCCCTCGCGCTTCGGCGGGGGCTTGGGCGCGCACCGGCCGCCGGAGCAGCCGCCGAAGCGCTCCATGTTCACCGGGGTGAAGGGGGTCGCCTCGACGCCCTTGAGCGCGTCGAGCATGGAGTCCTTCCAGATCCGCCCGGAGATCGAGGCGCCGTACACGTAGCTGTAGTAGCGCCCGCCGATGGTCACGCCGGTCAGGTCGTACTTGAAGGCGCCGCGCGGGTCGCCGAGGCTGACCGCGGAGGCGAGATCGGGGGTGAACCCGGCGAACCAGGCGGCGGTGTAGGCGTCGGTGGTGCCGGTCTTGCCCGCCGCGGGCCGGCCGATGCCGCCGACCTCGGTCATCGTGCCCTTGGTGAAGACCCCGGACATGATGTGGCTGGCCGCGTCGGCGACCTCCTCGTCCAGGACCTGCTTGCACTTCGGCTTGTAGGAGGTCTTCTTGCCGTCGCGGTCGGTGCTCTCGGTGATCACCATCGGGCTGCAGTAGGTGCCGCGGGCGGCGATCGTCGCGTAGGCGGCGGAGACCGTCACCGGGTCCATCTCGTTGATACCGAGGGTGAAGGTCTCGAACTCCTTCAGAGCCCTGCCGTCGGCGCGCTTGATGCCCAGGTTCTTGGCCATCTTGACCGTCTCGCAGAGGCCGACCTCCTGCTCCAGGCGCATGAAGAAGGTGTTCACCGAGCCCAGGGTGCCGGTGGTCAGGGTCTTGAAGCCGCCGCCACCCTCGCTGGAGTTCTTGACCTCGTGTTCGGGCTCGCCGACCCTGTTGCCCTTGCAGTCACGGAACGCGCTCTCGCTGGGTGCCCGGTAGCCGGAACCGGTGCCGAAGCCGTCGTTCAGCTTCAGACCCTGGTCCAGGGCGGTCAGGAGGGTGAAGGGCTTGAACGTGGAGCCCGCCTGGAAGCCCGCCCCGCCGCCGTGGGCCTTGTCGCCGACGAGGTTGTAGCTGATCTCGTTCTTCTTCTTGTTCCTGCCGAAGTTGCGGCTGGCGGCCATCGCCTTCACGGCGCCGGTGCCGGGGACGACCATCGCCTGTGCGGCGACCGGCTTGTCGCTGGCCTTGACGTACTCCCTGATCGCCTTCTCCGAGGCCTTCTGGGCCTTCGTGTCGAGCGTCGTCCTGATGACCAGGCCGCCTCGCTGCAGCAGCCTCTCGCGCTGCTTGCGGGTCTTGCCGAAGTCCTCGTTCGTCGCGATCTCCTGCCGCGCGTAGAGGCAGAAGTACGGGTAGGCGCTCTCCTCGCAGCCGCCGGGGGCCTCGATGTTCTTGAAGCCGAGCTTCTTCTTCTTGGCCTCCTCGGCCTCCTGCGGCGTGATCTTGCCGAGCTCGGCCATCCGGTTCAGCACGATGTTGCGTCGCTCGATCAGCCGGTCGCGGGAGGCCTTGCCCGCGCCGGGGTCGGTCACGCTCGGGTTCTGTACGGCTCCGGCGAGGGTGGCCGCCTCCCACAGGGTCAGCTTCGAGGCCGGCTTGTTGAAGAAGCGCCTGGCCGCGGCCTGGATGCCGTAGGCGCCCGCGCCGTAGTAGGAGATGTTCAGATAGCGCTCGAGGATCTCCGACTTGGTGTACTTCTCCTCGATGGCCAGCGCGTAGCGCAGCTCGTTCAGCTTCCTGGAGAGCGTGGGGGCGATCGCGGCGTCCTGCTCCTCCTTGGTCTCCGCGGCGTTGAGGAGCACGAGCTTGACGTACTGCTGCGTGATGGAGGAGCCGCCCTGGACGACCCCGCCGCCCGAGACGTTCTTCACCGCCGCGCGGAAGGTGCCCTCAAGGTCGATCGCCCCGTGCTCGTAGAACCGGTAGTCCTCGATCGCCACGATCGCCGTCTTCATGACGTCGGCGACCTCGTCCAGCTTCACCGACTCGCGGTTCTCGAAGTAGAACTGGGCGAACTGCTTGCCGTCGGCGTCGAGCAGGGTGGTCTTCTCGGCGAGGGGGGGCTCCTTGAGCTCCTCGGGGAGAAGGCGCAGCTCGTCGGCCGCCGCGTTCACCGTCATCCCCGCGCCGCCCACTGCCGGAAGCGCCACGGCGGCGACAAGCACACCCGTGACAGCCGCCGCGCCGACCAACTTCAGCACATTACCGACAGCGCCGATCACAGACCCCTGGTCTTTGCCTTGAGCTTGCACGAGTCCCAGGGTACGTCGGACGGATGGCGCAAACGGTAACGGATCGCCATCTTAGCTTGGGTTTGTCCTGTATCTCAGGCAGGTGACTAGTCATTCCCGGCCAGATGGCCGTGGATGACCATGTGAGAATTTGGTCCCGCCGGGGTCTGTCGGCCCGAACGTCTGGTTGCGTACGTTCTCTTTCTGCAGCAATTGAATACCGAGGCCCGACGCCCGCGCCCGTCGGCCCAAGTCACGACTGACCACCTAAAGGGGAGTGGGGTCGAATGTGGATCACGGATTGGACCTCCCGTGCGGCCTGTAAGGGTGCGGATCCTGACGCTTTGTTCGTTCAGGGTGCTGCCCAGAACCGAGCGAAGCTGATCTGCCGAGGATGCCCGGTCCGGACCGAGTGCCTCGCCGATGCGCTGGACAACCGCATCGAGTTCGGGGTGTGGGGCGGGATGACCGAGCGCGAACGCCGAGCGCTGTTGCGTCGGCGACCGGATGTCGACTCCTGGCGAGACCTGCTGGAGTTGGCCAAAGAAGAATACGAGCGGACTAATGAGCTGATCGCCGGCTGAGTTCGCGCCGATCCCGTACGGCTGGCGCCGGGCGCCAGCCGTACACGCATGTCACGGGCAGGGGACGCACGCCGCCACGCGCGTTCCCGGTCTCGCCCGGTCTTCCAGTGGGGTGCGTCTCCTGGTGACTCCTAGCGGACGGCCAGGAGGTTGCCCACCTCGCGCAGTCCCTCCAGGTCGTGCACGTCCTGCGACATGGCGGGGACCCGCGCGACGGGCACCGTGGGATGGGCGGAGATGAAGTGCTCCTCCTCGCGTTGTTCGCGGGCGGCCAGTTGCATCCGCCCGGCGTGCAACCGCAGCACGGCGGAGGTGAGCTCGTGCTCGCCGCGCGACTCCAGGTCCTCCGCGGCGGCGGTGCTCCGCGCCCCGGACAGCATGGACGCGGGCGAACGGTGCACCCGGTTGACCACGAGACCCGCCAGGGGCATGCGCTCCTCGGCGAGCCTCTCCACGAAGTAGGACGCCTCGCGCATCGCGTCGCGCTCGGGCGAGGCCACGACGACGAACGCCGTCCCCGGGGCCTGCAGGAGCCGGTAGGTCTGCTCCGCCCGCGCCCTGAAACCGCCGAAGACGGCGTCCAGCGCGGACACGAACGTCTGCAGGTCCTTGAGCACCTGCGCGCCCAGCAGCTTGGTCAGCGCCCCGGCGACGATGCCGAAACCCGCGTTGAACAGCTTGAACGCGCTGCGTCCCCCGGCCTTGGCGGGAAGCATGAGCAGCCGGATGAGCTTGCCGTCGAGGAAGCGGCCGAGCCGCTCGGGAGCGTCGAGGAAGTCGAGCGCGGAGCGGGACGGCGGGGTGTCGACGATGATCAGATCCCATTCGTCCGACCGCCTGAGCTGGCCCAGCTTCTCCATCGCCATGTATTCCTGCGTGCCGGAGAAGCTGGACGACAGGGACTGGTAAAAGGGGTTCGTCAGGATCTGACGGGCTCGCTCGGGGTCGGCGTGCGCCTCGATGATCTCGTCGAAGGTCCGCTTCATGTCGAGCATCATGGCGTGCAGGCGACCCTCCCCCTCGACGCCCATGACAGGCCTGGGGGTGTTGTCGAGTTCGGTGAGCCCCATCGACTGCGCCAGCCGTCGCGCGGGGTCGACCGTGAGCACCACGGCGGAACGGCCGCGCTCGGCCGCGCGCAGCCCCAGTGCCGCGGCGGTGGTGGTCTTCCCGACGCCACCCGAACCGCAGCAGACGACGATTCGGGTGTTCGGGTCGTCGATGATCGCGTCGAGGTCGAGGAACGGGGGGGTCTTCACGCTGCTCCCTGGGTGCGGATCGATTCCGCCAGCTCGTACAGCCCCGACAGGTCCACCCCGTCGGCCAGCAGCGGCAGGTCGTAGCGGGGGCGGGCGGCCTTGTCCAGCGCCAGCCTCTCATACCGTTCCAGCTCGGTGCGGCGGGCGTGCTCGGCGATCTCCTCGGTCAGGGCCTCGGCCACGGCGACCGCAGCGGAGCCGCCGTCGGTGAGCCCGGCGGCCTTGAGGCCGAGCACCAGCTCGGCCGGGTCGAACCTGTCCTCGGCGGCGGCGTCCAGGACGGGGGCGGGGAGCAGCGACTCGCGGATCATGTTGACGAAGATCCCGCCGGGCGGGAGCCCGGCGGCGCGGAGCTCACGCAGGCCGTCCAGGGTCTCCTGGACCGGCATCTCCTCCAGGAGCGTGACGAAGTGCACGGCGGTCTCGGGGGAGGACACGACGCCGTTCACCAGGTCGGCGTGGTTCTTGATCGGGCCGACCCTGGCCAGCCCCGCGACCTCGCTGGTGACGTTGAGGAAGCGTGCGATCCTGCCCGTCGGCGGCGCGTCCAGCACGACCGCGTCGTAGATCCTCCTGCCGTCCTTGCCCTTGCGCCGGACGGCCTCGCTCGTCTTGCCGGTGACCAGCACGTCGCGGAAGCCGGGGGCGATGGTGGTGGCGAAGTCGACGATGCCGATCTTGCTGAGCGCCCTGCCGGCCCTGCGCATGCCGTAGAACATCTCAAGATATTCGAGCATGGCCTCCTCGGCGTCGATGGCCAGCGCGTAGACGTCCCCGCCGCCGGGCGCGACAGCGATCTTGCGCTCCTCGTACGGCAGCGGTGGCAGGTCGAATACCCGGGAGATCCCCTGGCGGCCCTCGACCTCGACCAGCAGGACCTTTCTGCCACCCGCCGCGAGGGCGAGCGCGAGTGCGGCGGCCACCGTGGTCTTGCCGGTGCCGCCTTTGCCGGTGACGACGTGAAGGCGTACGCCGTCCCAATCGGTGTCGCGAGCTCTCACTCTTCGAAGGCTACCCAACGGGTACTTGACAACTCCTCGGCGCCTTCCCCGGAGACCGCGCACCGGCATCGTTCCCCCGGCGGGCGGGGGATGGGCGCGCCCGGTCACGGGCGCCCGTCCGGGACGCCTCCACCGGGCGCTCCCACAGCCGTTTTCCCTGCTCGCCGGGGTCGTGCGGGCCGTACGCGCCGAGGCGGGGGCCACCGGGGACCCGGTGCGCGGCCCGGTGAACCGTACGCGGCCGTCTCGCTAATCGATCGGATGCGGAAAGTAAATATGCAGATTCTCACAGCGAACCGTCCGGATCACCGGTTCGGTTCCGGCGGCGAGGGAGCGGCGGGGGAGCGGCGGGGGACCCGTGCCGGTACCCGATCCGGAGCCGGGTGGGAGTCAGGCCGGGTGCCCGAGGGGGCACGGTGGGCCGTTTGCCGGGGGCGGTCTCGCTAATGTGTCCCGCATGACGAAATGGGAGTACTCGACGGTGCCGCTGCTGGTCCACGCGACGAAGCAGATTCTCGACAACTGGGGTCAGGACGGCTGGGAGCTCGTCCAGGTCGTGCCGGGTCCCAACCCCGAGCAGTTGGTCGCCTATCTGAAGCGGCCCAAGCAGTGACGGCCGAGGAGAAGCTGGCGGAACTCGGTCTGACCCTGCCGGAGGTGGTGCCGCCGCTGGCGGCGTACGTCCCGGCGGTGCGTTCCGGTGATCACGTCTACACCTCGGGGCAGCTCCCGATCGTGGACGGCAAGCTGGTGGCCGCCGGGAAGGTCGGCGCCGAGGTGGACGTCGAGGACGCCTACGAGCTCGCGAGGGTGTGCGCGCTCAACGCCCTCGCCGCGGTCGCGTCGGCGGCCGGAGGGTTGTCGAACATCGTCCGGATCGTCAAGGTGGTCGGTTTCGTGGCCAGCGCCCCTGGCTTCACCGGCCAGCCGCAGGTCGTCAACGGCGCCAGCGACCTGCTCGCCGCGGTGCTCGGCGACGCGGGCAGGCACGCCCGCAGCGCGGTCGGTGTCGCGGTCCTGCCGCTGGACGCGCCGGTCGAGGTCGAGGTGATCGCCGAGGTTCGCTGAGGTCGCCGGGGTGCCCCGGGATCGGGAAGGCCCCGGCGGGCGGCGAAAGTCGTACCCTCGGCCGGATCCGCGTGGTGTCGACCGGCAGGTGGTGGGAGATCCCTGGCGGTCCCGAGGTGCGGTGAAGCTCGCCCCCTGATGCCGACCGGTAGACGCTGGGAGAGCCCCGGCGGCCCCCAGCGGGCCCCTGGGGTCACTGCCGACGGCCCGCCGGGGTCGCCGGAGGGCGGGAAGGCCCTCGGTGGCCCGGTGAGGCCCGCCGACGGCGGGTGTGGCGCTCGGGGCGGGTGAGGTTCGCCGGGGCCGCACAGGCGCCGTGGGGGCTCGCCGGGGGCCGTGCGAGCGCGTCGCCCGGCCGCGTCGCGCCGTGAGATGTCGCTGCGGGGCCTGTGGCCGTGGTGCGGGGCCTGTGGGGCGTACGGTGCGGGGCCGTGATCGTACGGTGCGGTGACCGCCGAGGCGGAACCGTGATCGCCGAGGGTGGACCCGTGATCGTACGGTGCGGTGATCGCCGAGGGTGGACCCGTGATCGCCGAGGGCGGAACCGTGATTGTCCGGGGCGGACCCGTGCCACATGATGGACCTGAAACCGAGCGGTGTTCTGGTGGAGGGTCTCAATGGGCGGTATTCCGCTTTCCGGTGAGCTGGGCGAGCGTGCACGCGACATCCTGGCCGGGCGGATCGCCCCCGTCCCGGCCCGGGACGCCGCCACCGTGGTCGTCCTCCGAGAGGACGCCGGCGGGCTGGAGATCTACCTGCTGCGGCGCAAGGCGAGCATGGCCTTCGCCGCGGGGGCCTACGTCTTCCCCGGCGGGTCGGTCGACCCGCGCGACACCGACCAGGTGATCACCTGGGCCGGTCCCTCGCCGGCCGCCTGGGGCGAGATCTTCCGCGCGGACGAGCGGACCGCCCGGGGCCTGGTGTGCGCCGCCGTGCGGGAGACGTTCGAGGAGTCGGGGGTGTTGCTGGCCGGGCCGTCCGCGGAGTCCGTCGTGTCCGACACCACCGGCGACGACTGGGAGACCGACCGGCTCGCCCTGATCGGCAAGACCCTGTCCTTCGCCGACTTCCTCGGCAGGCGCGGACTGGTCCTCCGCTCCGACCTGCTCCGTCCCTGGGCGCACTGGATCACCCCCGAGGTCGAGACCAGGCGCTTCGACACCCGGTTCTTCGTCGCGGCGCTCCCGCCTGGCCAGCTCACCCGCGACGTCGGCGGCGAGGCCGACCAGGTCGCCTGGGTACGGCCCGCCGACGCGCTCGACCAGGGCGGGACGGGCCAGATCTTCCTGATGCCCCCGACGCACCGCACGCTCACCGAGCTGAGCGCCTACGAGAAGGTGCCCGAGGTGCTCGCGGCCGAGCGTGAGATCGTGACCTACATGCCGAAGATCGCCGAGGTGGACGGGGAGATGCGCATCGTGCTCGACGACGACTACCGGTTCGGTGCGCGGTGAGCGGGCTGCGGATCCCCCTTTCGGGACCCGACGGAGCCGGTACGGACCACGCGTTCAACCTCCTCGCCCCCAACCCCTCCGAGATGACCCTGGACGGTACGAACACGTGGGTCATCGGCCTCGCGGAGTTCGGGGAGGAGGTGATCGTCGTCGACCCGGGACCGGACGACCACGAGCACCTCGCGCGGGTCGCCGGGCATCTGGAGGGCCGCAGGGTCGCCGCCATCCTGCTCACCCACGGTCACCACGACCACAGCGGCGGCGCCGCGACGTTCGCCGGGCTGGTCGGCGCGCCCGTCAGGGCCCTGGACCCGGCGCACCGGCTGGGCGAGGAGGGGCTCGGCGACGGCGACGTGCTCACGGCCGGGGACCTGGAGGTGCACGTCGTGGGCACGCCCGGTCACTCGTTCGACTCGCTCTGCTTCTGGCTGCCGCGCGACCGGGCGATCCTCACCGGCGACACGGTGCTCGGCCGCGGTACCACCGTGATCGCCCCGGACGGTGACCTGGCCGACTATCTACGCTCCCTCGACCTGCTCCGGGCGAGGGCCGAGCGGGTCGGGGCCGAGGCGCTGCTGCCCGGCCACGGCCCGGTGCTGCCCGACCCGATCGGCGCCCTCAACGGCTACATCGCGCACCGGCGGCGGAGACTGGAGCAGATCCGGGAGGCCCGGCGGCGTGGGGCGACGACGCCCCGGGAGATCGTCGAGATCGTCTACGCGGACGTGGACGGGTCGCTCTGGCCCGCCGCGGAGATGTCGGTCCGCGCGCAACTCGCCTACCTCGACGGTTAGACCCGCCTCCGGGCCCGTCGGGCACCCGCGACGGCGGCGTCGAGGCGACCGTCGTCGGACCCGCCTCCGAGGCCCGCTCCCCGGAGGGACCGCCTTCGGAACGGTCCTTTTCCGGGTGATCCGTCCTCCCGGGCCGGGACTCTCCCGGGGGTCAGCGCGAGCGGTTGTGCAGCCGCTCCAGGTCCATGATGACCACGGCCTTGGCCTCGATGCGCAGCCAGCCTCGCTGGGCGAAGTCGGCCAGCGCCTTGTTCACGGTCTCCCGCGAGGCGCCGACCAGCTGGGCCAGCTCCTCCTGGGTGAGGTCGTGGTGGACCCGCACGCCGTCGTCGATCCGCTGGCCGAAGCGCTCGGCCAGGTCGAGCAGGGCCTTGGCCACCCGGCCCGGCACGTCGGTGAAGACCAGGTCGGCCAGCACGTCGTTCGTACGGCGGAGGCGCTGGGCCAGGGCCCGCAGCAGATGGAGGGCGACCTCGGGGCGGCCGGTCAGCCAGGGCCGCAGGTCGTCGTGTCCGAGCCCGGCCAGGAGGACGTCGGTCAGCGCGGTGGCCGACGCCGTACGGGGACGGGGGTCGAACAGGGACAGTTCGCCGAACATCTCGCTCGGGCCCAGCACGCTGAGCAGGTTCTCCCGGCCGTCTGGCGAGGTGCGGGAGAGTTTGATCTTGCCTTCGAGCACCACGTAGAGGCGGTCTCCGGTCTCGTTCTCGCTGAAGAGGGTCTGTCCCTTGGACAGCTCCACCTCGGAGATGCTCGTGCGCAGCGCGGCGGCGCTCTCACGGTCGAGCGCGGCGAACAGAGGGGCCTTGCCCAGCACGTCGTCGGAGTTCACAGTGCCTCCTGTTTCACGGCTCACGCAGTCATTGTGACCCATCCCACCGTGCCGCTCTCCGGGGGGCCTTGAGCGTAGGCTGTCGGAGTGCTTCGCAACGTCAGCCCCGGTGGTGAATCCCAGCTTGCCCTGGTCCGTCGAGCTCGTCGAATGGACCGGATCCTGGCGGAGACCTATCCTGACGCCCACTGCGAGCTCGACTTCCGTGATCCTCTCGAATTGCTGGTCGCGACGATCTTGTCCGCCCAGTGCACGGACAAAAGGGTTAATACAGTCACTCCTACCCTTTTTGCAAAATATCCCACAGCGGAAGACTACGCCGGTGCCGACCGGGCCGAGATGGAGGGGATCATCCGGCCCACCGGTTTCTTCCGCGCCAAGACCACCAGCATCGTCGGCATGGCCCAGGCCCTGTGCGAGCGCCACGGCGGTGAGGTCCCCGGGAGGCTCAAGGATCTGGTGGCCCTGCCGGGAGTCGGCCGCAAAACGGCCAACGTCGTGCTCGGAAACGCCTTCGGGGTGCCCGGCATCACCGTCGACACCCACTTCCAGCGGCTCACCCACCGCTTCCGCTGGACCTCGGAGACCGATCCGGTGAAGATCGAGCAGGTCGTCGCCGGGCTCATCCCGAAGCGCGACTGGACGATGATGTCCCACCGCCTGATCTGGCACGGCCGCCGCGTCTGCCACGCCCGCAAACCGGCCTGCGGCGCCTGCCCGCTCGCCGCGCTCTGCCCCTCGTACGGAATCGGCCCCGTCGACCCGGTCCTGGCCGCCAAGCTGGTGCGTCCCGGCCCTTTCTCGTGATTTTCCCCTGACCGTCGCCGGATGGCCGCCCGGCCGGTGTCTCCCCGTCCCGCGGATCCGCGGGCGCCGGGAAGCCCGGGGCGGGACACCGTGTTGCAGAGAGCCGGAGGTGTGCCCGTGGAAGAGGTTCCCGGATGGTTGGAAACGCTGGCGGAGCGGGTCGCGGGAGCACCGGTGCCCCCGATGTTCCGCCCTCCGGCGTCCGGAGGGCGGGCGGCCGCGGTGCTCCTGCTCTTCGGCGAGGGGCCGCTCGGCCCGGACGTGCTGCTCATCCAGCGGAGCTCGCGCGGGCGCACGCACGCGGGACAGCCCGCGTTCCCCGGCGGCGGGGTGGACCCCGAGGACGACGGCCCGATCGCCGCCGCGCTGCGCGAGGCGGGCGAGGAGACCGGTCTGGATCCGGCGGGCGTCCGGGTGCTCGGGACCATGCCCGAGCTGTACGTGAGCCACAGCGACAACCGGGTGACCCCGGTGCTGGCCTGGTGGCACACGCCCTGCGTGGTGCACGCGGCCTCTCCCGACGAGGTGGAGTCGGTGGAGCGGGTCCCGATCCGCGAGCTCGTCGACCCGGTCAACCGGATCAGGCTGCGCCACCCGAGCGGTCACCTGGGACCGGCGTTCCGGGTGCGAGGGCTGCTGGTGTGGGGGTTCACCGCCGGAGTGCTCGACGGGGTACTCGGCGATTCGGGTTTCGAGCTTCCCTGGGACCGGTCACGGGTCGAGGACATCCCGCCCGACGTCCTCAACCTCGCGTCCCGTTGACAGGGCGAGGCCGAGGCGGGCCCAGTCGGCCACGTCCTCGTCGGGATCGAGGGTGAGCCGCCGCAGCGCGGCCAGGCCCGTCGGGTCGGGCGGGTTGCCCATGATGTTCGGCAGCGCGTAGGCGGCCCCGTACCTGATCCGGGGATCGTCGTGTTCGGCGAGGGCGATCACCGACGGCAGCGCGCGGCGGTCCCTGAGATGGCCGAAGGCGATCAGCACCGAGTAGAGCACCAGGCAGTCGTCCTCCCGGATGGACATGGCGCGGAGCACCGGCAGTGTCCGGTCGACGAAGCCGAGCCGTCCCAGAATGTCGACCCCGAGCATCCGCTCGGCGGTGGTCTTCCCCGAGCACAGCCTCCGTGCCGCGGTGAAGGTCTCCAGATCGCCGCGTTCCTGCAGCTGGGTGATCGCGCGCCAGCGAGCCGCGCCCTCCTGATCCTGTTCCCGCAGCGCGGTCTCGATGAGAGACTCCACCGCCGCCGCCCCTCCGATCATCGCCATCCGGCCACGATAACCGCAGAGACCTCACAGAAGGTGTGCACGCGCGGGGCGGCGGCTGGATACCGTAAGGGAGTGAGCGGTGATCTCCTCGATCTCATCCTGATCGCCCTGATGGTGGCCTTCGCGGTGTCGGGATACCGCCAGGGGTTCATCATCGGTGCCCTGAGCTTTGTCGGTTTTGTCGGTGGTGCGCTGCTGGGCATGTTCGTCGCCCCGCCCATCGCCGAAGCCGTGGTCGACGGCGAGACCGAGCGTGCCCTGCTCGCGATCGTCATCGTCTTCCTCGCCGCCACGATCGGGCAGTTCGCGTCGTCCACGATCGGCGCGGTGGTCCGCAGCCATGTCACCTGGGAGCCCGCCAAGGTCGTCGACGCGGTCGGCGGCACCTTCGCGAGCGCCTTCTCCGTGCTGATCGTCGCGTGGCTGATCGGCTCGCTGCTGGCCTCGTCGCAGTTCACCCTGATCAGCGAGCAGATCAACAGGTCCCTGCTGCTGAGCACGGTCGACCAGACGCTGCCCAGCGCGGCCAAGGAGCTGCAGGTGCCGTTCAAGAACCTCATCGACACCTCCGGCTTCCCCAAGGTGTTCGACGCCATAGGGGGCGGCCAGCTCGTCGACGTCTCGCCGCCCGACCAGAGCGTGGCGAAGGGCAACAGGCAGCTCACGCGGGCGCGCCGGGGCATCGTCAAGGTCCAGGGCGTCGCCACGAGCTGCCGCAAGCACATCGAGGGCACCGGGTTCGTCTACGCCCAGAACAAGATCATGACAAACGCGCACGTGGTCGCCGGGGTCAACCAGGGGCTGCAGGTCACCGACTACCTCAACAAGACCCACCCGGCCAAGGTCGTGCTCTACAACCCCGACCGCGACATCGCCATCCTCCACGTCACCGGGCTCAACATGCCGATCCTGCGCTTCGACGGCACCGCGGAGAAGGGCGACGACGCGATCGTCGCCGGATTCCCGCACGGCCACGGCTACACCATGAACGTGGCCCGCATCCGGGTGCAGCAGAAGGCCAAGGGCCTCAACATCTACGAGCGCAAGACCGTCGTCCGCGACGTGTACGCCATCCGCGGCCTGGTCCGCCAGGGCAACTCGGGCGGCCCGCTGCTCACCACCGACGGCAAGGTCTACGGTGTCGTCTTCGCCGCAGCCCTCGACCAGCAGGAGACCGGTTACGTGCTCACCGCCGCGGAGGTCGCGCCGGACGCCGAGGACGGCTCCAGGCTCCTCAACCAGGTCGACACCCAGGAGTGCGACCAGAACTAGGGCCTGTACGGGATCGGGGTCAGAGGGATTCGCCCGCGCGGTGGTCCGCGGCCTGGTGGGCCATCGCCGCGGTGCGTGGAGACCTCACCGACGAGGAATGGTCCGTGATCGATCCTCATCCGCCCCTGGGGGAGTGAGGCTCGATCCCGGGCCTGCGGCAGCGGTTCGACGCGGTGGTGCGGTGGTTTCGTACCGGCGGCCCATGGCGGGATCTGCCCGCCGCGTTCGGCCGCACCCGTTCAGGGGTGCGTGATGCCCGCGGTGCGTCTGGGCGCGTTCCGGGGAACCCGTCAAAGAGCGCGGTACATGATGTGCAGTCCGACGTAGCCCTTCACCGGGTGCCGGAAGCCCTCCGGCACGGTGCCGAGCACCTCGAATCCGAGCCGCCGGTACAACCGCACCGCTGTCTCGTTCGTCTCCACGACCGCGTTGAACTGCATCGAGCGGAAACCCGCCGCTCGGGCCCACTCGATTGTGTACTCGCACAGCGCGCGGCCCACACCGCGTCCGGAATGCGCTGGATCGACCATGTAGCTGGCGCTCGCGACGTGCGAGCCGTTGCCCATCTGGTTGTTGTTCATCTTCGCGGTGCCGAGGATCAGGCCGTCGTCGTCGACCGCGACGATCGTACGGTTCGGGGCGGACAGCAGCCACCAGCCGCGACCCGCCTCCTGGTCGAGAGCGAGAGGGTAGGTGAAGGTCTCACCAGCGGCGACGATCTCGTGAAAGAAAGGCCAGATGGCCGGCCAGTCGTCCACGCGGGCTTCCCTGATCAGCATCCGCTCAGTATGCCGAGACGGTCGCCGGGGGCGCGAACGCTTTCCCGGCGTCGGCGGCCCGCCCGCGCCGCCCGTGTTTCCGCCGCCGCCCCTCCACCGCCGTCCTGCGCCCGGTCTGGGGCGCGGTGCCCGGCGATCCGCCTGACGCTCCCGGCCCACGGACCGCCTGTGGAGCACCCGGGAACCGTCCGTGGACCGTCATCGGGGCCTTCTCCGTCGCGCGGCCGGGCCGGGACGAGGCGTGCGGGTCAGAGAAGGGCCTCGATCCTGGCGATGGCCACCTCGGCCGCCAGGTCGTCGAGCTCGTGGGCGATCCCGGCGATCCGCTCGTACGGCATGCCGTAGCCGCTGATCCGGTCGGCGCCCCGTGCGAACAGCGTCGCGGCCCCGCGCCGGTTGCCCCGCTGCAGATGGGTGAGGCCGACGCAGATCTGCGCCAGTCCCTGCCACAGCTCGCGCTCCTCCTCGGGAGAGGTCTTCCAGCGGCCCTCCAGCACCTCGTGGGCGTGGAACGGCCGCCCCTCGCCGAGCAGGCGGCGCGCCTCGGAGACGGCCTCCTCGGCGCTCGGCGCGTAGTCGTCGGGGATGCGTTCCACACCCTCGGCGCCGTGGGGCAGCGGACGCCCGAACGCGTCGCGGGGACGCTGGTTGCGCGGCCTCCCGTCGGGATCCCGGTCGCGCCCCTTCACCGGTCGGGCTCCGGGTCGGACAGCCAGGCGACGAGCTCGGCGTCGAACTCCTCGGGGCGCTCCTCGTGCGGGAAGTGCCCGGCGCCCTCGATCAGCCGCCACCGGTAGGGGGCGGCGACGTAGCGGCCGGAGCCCTGGGCGGTGCGCGGCAGGATGTGCCCGTCGAGCGCGCCGTGCAACTGCAGGGTCGGCGCGTTGATCTGGGTACGCATGGTCCTCGCGTAGCGCCATCCGTCCGGACGGATCTGGGAGCGGCCGAACCAGCGGTGATACTCCAGCGCGCAGTGCGAGACGTTGCGAATGCGGAACGCGTCGCGGTAGGTCTTCGCCACGTCCTCCTCAGGCCAGCCGGGACCCGACCACTGATCGAGCAGCCGCCCCACCTTGGCGCCGGAGTTGGCGGTCAGGCGCCGCTCGGGAAGCAGTGGCAGCTGGAAGCCCAGCGCGTAGCGGGCCGCCTTGAGCTGGCCGAAGGGCTCGGTGAACAGCGTGGTGCGGAGACGGCGGGGGTGCGGTGCCGAGACCGGGACCAGCCGCAGGACCGCCTTGGGATCCGTCACGGCCATGGTCCAGGCGAGCAGCCCGCCCCAGTCGTGGCCGACGACGATCGCACCGGTCTCACCCAGCGCCCGGATCAGCCCGGCCGCGTCGGCGGCCAGGGTGTGCAGGTCGTAGCCGCGCGGAGGCTTGTCGCTGGCCCCGTAGCCCCGCAGGTCGACGGCGACGGTGCGATAGCCGGCCGCCGGGAGCGAGACGAGCTGGTTGCGCCAGCTCCACCAGAACTGCGGGAACCCGTGGAGCAGCAGCACGAGAGGGCCCGTACCGGCCTCCACGACGTGGAAGCGGGTACCGCCGGCGTGGACGGAACGGTGGGTCCACGGGCCCTCGACCCCGACCAGGGACTCGTCGGGCCTGCTCACTGGCCCGGTCTCACCGGGTCGCGATGGCCACCCGTCTGACCGGCCGTGATCGGAGCCGCGTCGAGAGCGGGGTCGTGCTCGCCGCTCTTGATGGTCTTGAGCGAGCGCAGGGTCCGCTTCATCCCGGTCAGACCCTTGAGCCGCCGCATGCCGATGAAGACCAGCAGCCCGGCCACGAGCAGGTAGAACACGGTGACGATCAGGAAGGCGGCCCAGGTCCACAGGCCCGCGGCGACCAGGGCGTGGGCGATCGTGAAGGAGGCGAGGATCAGGCACAGGTGGGCCATGAACGCCGCGGCGCCGAAGAGCCCCGCCGCCACACCGACCCGTTTGGCGTCGAACCTGAACTCGGCCTTGGCCAGTTCGATCTCGGCGCGGACCAGGGTGGATATGTGGTCGCTGGCGGCGGCGACCAGCGCGCCCAGTGACTCCTCCTGTGGTTCCGCGGGCGGGATGTGTGTCATGGACGATCTCCTATCGAGGGCCTTTGTCGAACATCATGCTGCGCGCTGAGGCGGTCGCGCACGCACACCCGCAGCGGAACCGGCGCCGCGAGCATGCCGGTGGTCATCGCGTACGTGTCATCAAATACCTGCGTCGTCAAGACTTCAGACTTTAGTCCCGGGGAGGAAGAGAGGCGTGGGACTGCACCGGTTTGGTGAGGTCTCGGTTGTCCGGTGGTGAGAACCTGCACCACAGGTTCACCGCCGGGCGGGTGGTGGGTGAAGCCTGTGCGGGCCCGTTGGGCCCTTGATCGGGGCAGCGGCCGCCGGGGCGACTCCCGGCCCGCGAGGGAGGGAGTTCCCCGATTTCGGCGGCCTTCGGCCAGGAGGACGATGTCAACGGGCCGGAGCTACCCGGGCGGCGACCCGGTGAACGTCGCAGGACCTGTGGAAGTCGCAGGACCTGTGAACATCGCAGGACCTGTGAACATCGCAGGACCTGTGAACATCGCAGGACCTGTGGAAAGAGCCTCCTGAGCGGGAATCTCCGTCACCGAGGACATCGCGGGGACGCCCGCCGGGGACGTCGCTGGAGACATGGCCGGGAGCATCGCCGGAAGGCGTCCGGGAAGCATGCTCCGGAGACGTCCCGGAGACGTCGCCGAGGTGTCCGGAGACGCAGCCGGAAGCCGCCGGAGATCCTCCCTTCGGGAGAACCATGGGGTGAAGGACCCTTCGGGAGCTCACCGGAGCCGCACGTGAGTTCACGAGTTCACGGAGAGTCGCGTGTAGCTCAGGCGAGCTCACGGGAGCTCCCGTGAGGTTTTCACGAAGGGCTTTTTTCGCGAGGACCCGAAGTGCTCTGGGGCCTTGGGGGACCCGGCCGATTCGGGTGGGCCGCGTTTCCGGCCCACCCGGATGTCCCGGTCCGCTCAGTCTTCGCTCTTGGCGCTGGGCAGCTTCTCCGAGATGAGGTTCATCACCGTGCTGTCGGCCAGGGTGGTGACGTCGCCGACGCTGCGGTTCTCCGCCACGTCACGCAGGAGACGCCGCATGATCTTTCCGGAGCGGGTCTTGGGCAGCTCCGGGACCACGAGGATCTGGCGCGGCTTCGCGATCGGGCCCAGCGCCTTGGACACGTGGGCGCGCAGCTCGGCCGCGATGTCCGCGCCCTCCTCGGCGTTGCCGCGCAGGATCACGAACGACACGATGGCCTGCCCGGTCACCGGGTCGGTCGCGCCGACCACGGCCGCCTCGGCGACCTTCGGGTGGGAGACCAGCGCCGACTCGACCTCGGTGGTGGAGATGTTGTGCCCGGAGACGAGCATGACGTCGTCCACCCGGCCGAGCAGCCAGATGTCACCGTCCTGGTCCTTCTTGGCGCCGTCGCCCGCGAAGTACATGCCCTCGAAGCGAGACCAGTAGGTGTCGATGTAGCGCTGGTCGTCGCCCCAGATCGTGCGGAGCATCGACGGCCACGGGTCGCGGATCGCGAGGTAGCCGCCACCGCCGTTGCCCACGCTCCGGCCCTGGTCGTCGACCACGTCGGCGGTGATGCCCGGCAGCGGGCGCATGGCCGCGCCGGGCTTTCCCTCGGTGACGCCGGGCAGCGGACTGATCATGACGGCGCCGGTCTCGGTCTGCCACCAGGTGTCGACGACCGGGGTGCGGTTGCCGCCGATGTGCTCGCGGTACCAGACGTACGCCTCGGGGTTGATCGGCTCGCCGACGCTGCCCAGGATCCGCAGGGACGACAGGTCGTACTTGGCGGGGATGTCGTCACCCCACTTCATGAACGTACGGATGGCCGTCGGGGCCGTGTAGAGCAGCGTGACCCCGTACTTCTGCACGATCTCCCAGAACCGGCCGCGGTGCGGGGTGTCCGGGGTGCCCTCGTAGATGACGCTGGTCGCGCCGTTGGCCAGGGGGCCGTACACGATGTAGGAGTGGCCGGTCACCCAGCCGATGTCGGCGGTGCACCAGTAGACGTCGGTGTCGGGCTTGAGGTCGAACACCGCGTCGTGGGTGTAGGCGGCCTGGGTGAGGTAGCCGCCGGTGGTGTGCAGGATGCCCTTGGGCCTGCCGGTAGTCCCGCTGGTGTAGAGGATGTAGAGCGGGTCCTCGGCGCCGTTCGGCGGCGCCTCGTGGACGTCGGACTGCCGGTCCACGATGTCGTGCCACCAGACGTCCTTGTCGGTCTGGTCGACGTCCTGGCCGGTCCGCCTCACGACGAGGACGTGCTCGATGCCGGGGCACTCCTTGACCGCCTCGTCCACGGTCGGCTTGAGCGCGCTGGGCGCGCCACGGCGGTAGCCGCCGTCGGCGGTGACCACGAGTTTGGCGTCCGCGTCCAGGATCCGGCCGCTGAGCGCGGTCGCGGAGAACCCGCCGAACACCACCGAGTGGATCGCTCCGATGCGGGCGCAGGCCAGCATCGTGATCGGCAGCTCGGGGATCATCGGCATGTAGATCGCGACCCGGTCGCCCTTGCCGACGCCCAGCTCCTGGAGCGCGTTGGCGGCCTTGGAGACCTCGCGCAGCAGGTCGGCGTAGGTCAGCGTGCGGCTGTCGCCCTCGGGCTCGCCCTCCCAGTGGTAGGCGACCTTGTCGCCGCGGCCCGCCTCCACGTGGCGGTCGACGCAGTTGTAGGCGATGTTGAGCTCGCCGCCGACGAACCACTTGGCGAAGGGCGGGTTCCACTCAAGGGTGGTGTCCCAGCGCTTCGACCAGGCCAGGCGGTCGGCCTGCTTCTCCCAGAAGGCGAGGCGGTCCCGCTCGGCCTCCACGTAGGCGTCGGCGGTCACGTTCGCGGCCGCGGCCAGGTCGGCAGGAGGTGCGAACCGCCGGGTCTCGTGCAGCAGGTTCGACAGCGTCTCCTGGGTCTCACGCGACTCGGAACCAGGGTTCTCCGGGGCCACTACGCACTCCTCACGTACTGCTATCGACTGGTCGTGTCCCACTTCACCAGGCCACCCGTGTCCGCCACAAGAGGTCTAGACAGGTCTGTACCAATCGGTGATGGGAGACCATATGCATTCAAAACGCCTTGCTTCTGGGGAGAATCACCCTCGAAACGTTGCGTTTTCGACACCGTAGGAATGTAGACGGCGTTATTCAACGTGCATTAGCGGGATGGTGCGCCGGGCGGTGTCATGCGCTCGGTGAACGGTTCGCCCGCTGTTTCCGGGGGTGACTCCCGGGAGCCTCCCGAAGGGGGTTCCCTGATCCGAGGTCCCCGAGGTCCCCGAGGTCCCCGAGGCCTTCAGGGGCGGCTTCCTGGAGGAGGGCTCCTCGAAGGAGGGCCTCCCGGAGGGCCGGAGGTGCGACAGAGGTGCCCGTGGTCTGGCCGAAGTCTCGTCCGGCGGTCCCGATAGGGTCGGGCAGCGTGAGCGACCCATTGGCTGTCATCGCGGGAATGCCCGGAGTGTCCGAGGCGGTCACCGACGCGCGCAAGGCCGTCGACCGGCTCTACGGGCACCGCGTGCTGCGGCGTAAGAGTCCGGAGGTGTCGGCCAGATCCGCGCTGCGCGGTGCCCGCGCGTCAGCCGCCCTGGAGGGCGTGGACGTGCCCCTCGACGTCATCCCCGAGGTCACCGACCCCGTGGTGCAGGGCGCGCTGCGTGTCTCGGCCGAGCTGGGGCGGCTCGGCGCGACCTGGCGTGCGGCGCCCCGCCAGGTGCTGGCCAGGCTGCACACGCTCGCCGCCTCGGGGCTCACCGGGGACGGCGGAGGCGCGGGAGACCTCGGCCGCCCCAGGACAACCGCCGGGGCGCCCGACCCGCTCGGCCTGGGACCCGCCCCCGGGCCGCAGGAGGCGGTGGCACGGGTGGACGGGCTGGTCCAGCTGGTGACGGCCTCCTCGAAGGCCCCGGCGCTGGTGCTCGCCGCCGTCGTACACGCGGAACTGGCCGTGCTGCGCCCGTTCGGGACGGCGGACGGGGTGGTCGCACGGGCGGCGGAGCGGCTGACGCTGGTGGAGTTCGGCCTGGACCCGAAGTCGCTGGTGGCCGTCGAGGTGGGCCATCTCGAACTCGGCCCCGCCTACGGGGAGGGGCTGCGGTCATATCTGAGCGGCACCCCCGAAGGCGTCGCCGCGTGGGTGCGGCACTGCGCGTCGGCGGTCACGCTGGGCGTACGCGAGGCCACGGCGATCTGCGAGGCCATGCAGCGCGGCTGACCCCGGGCGGGTCACACGCTCGTCCTGGAGGCGGGTCACCGCTCGTCCGGGAGGGCGGTGACCGATCGCGCCGGTTGGCGGGTGGTCGGCGGGTGGTCGGCGGCCGGTCTGGGTGGGCCTCAGTGAGGCCTGACAGATCTCGGATGCCGGGTTTCGGATGTCGGCCGGAACGTGCCGACATGACGGGGGTGCCGGCCGTGACGGTGGCCGATCGCGCTGGTCCAAGGTGGCCGATCGCATGGCGGCCGGCTGCCCGGTGGCGGATCACCAAGAGGACGCCTGCCCGCGTGCTCGCTTGCCCGCGTCCTCGACCCGCCGGGGTATCCGCTTGACCGCGCCTCGGCCCGCCCGCCTACCTGCTCGTTCGTGCCTGCTCGTTCGTGTCGCTGAGCGACGACCGGCCGCACGTCTGACTACTGAACGTCACTGATTACGGACATCCCGAGAGGTCGTCCTTACGTACCGACGGCGCCCCTGGTGTGGGGCGCCGCCGCCGACGCGTCCTGACCGAGTTACCAAGCGTGCACCTGATAATCGCTGGAGCGGGACAAGCCCACTCCAGCGCGCCTCCCGCGGCTGACGGCGCGTGGGTACTCGGCGGCCGTGCCCGGACAAGTGGTCCGTAAAACCTTTGTACGTCCGATCCGTGCTGATGGGAACCCCTGGGAGCAAGACCTTTACGGATCAGGGGGCATTAATGGACGAATCCTCTCTTATGCCGTTTTGTGCCTTGGGAGACCCGGTCGGTGTGGCGTCCGGCGGGCGGCGCGGCACCTCGGTGATGATCACTGAGCGTCACCGTCGTTCGCCCGTGTGTGGAGCGCGTCTTGGCGGGGTCGCATCGGGAGACTGGACCGTTACATTAAAAAAACTAGTGGAAATCAAGGATTACTCCTCGACGAAACTTGAGTTGATCGGGCAGCATGAGGTGGTATCTCCCCAAACCGGAGTAACTGCGCATGGGTTGCAACGCAATCCTCCCGCCACGCTCCGGCTGACTGTTGAAGGCTTTCTTCTGAAACGGGACCGGCTCTACCCCCCCAGAGCCGGACCGGTTGGCGACCCCCGCTCTCCCCCCCCGGCGGGGGTCGCCCCTTTTTCAGCCGTCCTCTGCCCGGGGCCGGCACGTCTTCCCGGTCTCCTGCCCGGCGCGGAGGTCTCCCTGATACGGCCCTTCGGCGGTACGTCACCTTCGGGGCCGCGGATCCTCGGCGACGGGGCTCCCTCGGAGGACCTCCTGGTGACAGGACGCCCATCGGCCGTGAGCATGTATGGCAAGGCTCCGGTGCGTTCAGCGCCCTCGGCCTGCGCACGACCCTCGCTTCGCGCCTGATTTCCCGGCCTGATCCAGCCGGATCAGGCCTGATCCGGCCTGATTGGGTCTCGGCTTGGGCTTCGGCTTGGGTCTCGTCCGCGTTTGTCCGGCTCCTCCCGTGCCGGCGGACCCCGCGTACGGAGCCGTACGCGGATGTCCCGGCCGCTGGTTTTCCACAGGCCGGGCCGTCGGTGGCTGGTTGTCCACAGTGCGGCGTTCGGTTTCCCGGGGAGGGGCGGTCGTCACGGAAAGTGGGGTCCCCGCACCCCAGGGAGGCATCCGTGGACCGCCCGTTGGTCATCACCGAAGACCACGATCTGCTCGACGACCTGCTCCGTATCGCCGCCGCGGCCGGAGCCGAGCTCGATGTCGCCCACGTGCCCGCGCACGCCCGGCCCTACTGGAACCGCGCCCCGCTGGTCGTCGTCGGGGGCGACGTGGCCGACGCCCTGGCCGCGACCGGCCCGCCACCTCGCTCCCGTGTCTTCCTGGCCACCCACACCTCCGAGGATCCCGACACATGGCGCAAGTGCGTGGCGGTCGGAGCCCAGGGCGTGCTGGAATTGCCCGCTGCGGAGCGACAGCTGGTCGACGAGTTCGCCGACGCCGTCGAGCCACCCGCGAGATCCGGATCCGTGGTGTGTGTCGCGGGCGGCCGGGGAGGAGCGGGAGCCAGCGTCCTGGCCGGTTCGCTGGCGCTGGCCGCGTCCCGGCGGCGCATCCGCACCCTGCTCGTCGACGCCGACCCGCTCGGCGGAGGTCTGGACCTCCTGCTCGGCCAGGAGGAGTCCGACGGAGCGCGCTGGTCCGACCTGGTCGCCCGTGAGGGCAGGGTCAGTTACACCGCGCTCCAGGCGGCCCTGCCGACCTTCGCCGGGCTGACGTTGCTCTCCTTCCATCGGGGCGAGGTCGGTCCGATCCCGGCCGAGGCGATGCGCTCGGTCCTCGAGGCGGGCCGCAGAGGCTTCGACCTGGTGGTCGTCGACCTGCCGCGCCACCTCGACCAGGCGGCGGTGGAGGCGCTCGGACGAGCCGCCACGACCCTTCTGGTCGTCACCGCCGACGTGCGTGGCGTGCTCGCCGCGGACCAGGTGCTCGCCGGGCTGCGCGGGCACACGGGTGAGGTGCGGGCCGTCGTGCGCAGCGGGGTCCTGAACGACGACGTGGTGGCGACCTCACTCGGCATTCCGTACGGCGGCAGCCTCCCCGACCAGCCTCGTCTCGCCGCCGCACTCGACCGGGGGGATGTTCCCCCAATCGGCCGCCGCACCTCTCTCGGACGGTTCTGCGCCGCGTTTCTGCACGAGCTGTTCGGAGCGGACGCGTGAAGCGGGCCGAGAGCGCCGCGACGGTCCCGCCGGAGTTGGTGGAGGCGGTCCGCGTACGGCTGGCCCGGACGGGCGTCGAGCCCAGTGCCGCGCACGTCGCGGTCGCGCTACGGGCCGAGCGGGCGATGCTCGGCGACGCGGAGATCCTGGCGGTGGCCCGGGTCCTGTGCGCCGATCTCATCGGGGCGGGTCCGCTGGAGCCGTTGCTGGCCGAGGCCGAGGTCACCGACGTGCTGGTGAACGGCCCGCGCGAGGTGTGGGTCGACGACGGCGGTGGGCTGCGCCTGACCTCGGTCGTCTTCCCAGGCGAAGACGCTCTCCGGCGGCTGGCGCAGCGTCTCGCCTCCGCGGCGGGCAGGCGCCTCGACGACGCGTGCCCGTACGTCGACGCCCGCCTCGCCGGAGGCGTCCGGCTCCACGCCGTCCTTCCGCCCGTGGCGCCCAACGGCACCTGCCTTTCCCTGCGGCTTCCGCCCAGACGCACCTTCACCCTTCCCGACCTGGTCGAAGCGGGCGCGATCAGGGCCGACAGCGTCGCCGTTCTCACCGCGGTGATCGAGTCGAGGCTCGCCTTCCTGGTCACGGGCGGCACGGGTACGGGTAAGACGACCATGCTCTCCGCCCTGCTCTCCCTGGCCCACCCCGGTGAGAGGTTGCTGCTGGTCGAAGACTCCGCGGAGCTGAGACCGCTGCACCCTCATGTCGTCCGCCTGGAGTCGCGCCCGGCCAACCTCGAGGGCGCGGGTGGTGTCGGCCTGCGCGACCTCGTCCGCCAGGCCCTGCGGATGCGCCCCGACCGGCTTGTCGTCGGAGAGGTCCGAGGAGCCGAGGTAGTTGATCTTCTCAGTGCCTTGAACACCGGTCACGAAGGAGGTTGTGGCACCCTGCACGCCAACACCGCGACCGATGTGCCACCCCGCCTGGAAGCGCTGGGGTGCGCGGCGGGTCTCAGCCGGGAGGCGGTCCACAGCCAGATCGCCGCCGCCCTGGACGTTGTCGTCCACCTGGCCCGCGACCGCGCCGACGGCCGTCGCCGGGTCGCCGAGATCTGCATGATGGTCCGCCGCCCTTCGGGGCTGGTCGAGGCCGAATCGGCCCTCACCTTCGCCCCGGACGGCCAGGTGACCCCCGGCCCCGGCCTGCCCGCCCTCGCGGCCCGAGCGCCCGGCGTGCACGCCTCGCCGACCCCTCGCCGCGGGCATCACGTCTCCTCCCGTCTGCCGCAGTCGTACGAGTTCCCCGAAGCATCCCGGGCCAGAGTCTCTTCAACCGGAGCTCCTTCCTCCTTCAGGGGCATCCCCTACCGAAATGCCGCCTCCTCGTCTTTCAGCGGCCCACCCCCGGATATCCGGGATCCTTCACGTCATCCTCCACGTCCGCGAGAGTTTCCTCCCGGCGTCGCGGATCCATTTCCGGCGATGTCCACGTCTCATCACCGCCGGGAGCCTCGACCGGACGTCACGGGTCGTCCGGGCTTCGACGAGCCGATGCCGCGGCCGATGTCACGGCCGGTTCCATGATGGCGACCGCCCTGGTTCTCGCCGCTCTGGCGGCGTGGCTGTGGGCGGGAGCGGACCCCGGCACCGCCCGCCTGCGCCGGATGAGGTGTGGCCGTCCGGTCGCGCCGGTTTCTCTCCGCGAGAGGTTCACCGTCCGGGCACGACCTTCCAAGCGTGCGGACGCCTGGCGGATCGCGTCGATCGAGCTGTGCCAGGGGCTCGCCGCCGAGCTGGCGGCGGGGCGGACGGCGGGCGAGGCGCTGGCGCGGGCCGTGGGGGCGGCGGGGTTTCCCGATCCCGTGGCCCTGCGCCCGCTGGTCGCGGCCGCGAGAGACGGAGGCGACGTCCCCGCCGCTCTGCTGGCCGTGGCACCCGAACACGGAGGTGAGGCGTTCCGGGGGCTGGCCGCCTGCTGGCAGGCGAGCATGACCGCCGGGGCAGGCCTGGCCGTTCTCGTCGATCGTGTCGCCGGTTCCCTGCGAGAGACCCAGTCGCATCGTCACGACGTCGCCGCCCAGCTCGCCGGTCCCCGCGCCACGGCCCGGTTGCTGGCGGGTCTACCCGTTCTCGGTCTGCTGATGGCGGCCGGTCTCGGTATGCGCCCGCTGCACTTCCTGTTCGGCAGCCCGGCGGGTGTCGGCTGCCTGGTCGTCGGCCTCGCGCTCGACGCCTGCGGGCTGTGGTGGACCCACCGTCTGGTCACTCGTGCCCAGCGGGTCTGACGTCCCCGCGCGGCCAGGAAGTGAAGAGGAGAGACAATGATCATCTTGTTGCTGGCCGTGGTGCTCGCCGGAATCGCCGGTCGGCTGTGGAGCACTCCGAGAGGACCCATCGACCGGCTCCACAGTGTGCGGCGCTCACCCCATTCGGCCGGGCTCCCGGGAATGTGGCAGGAGGCCGAAGCACCCGTGTTCTCCCCGTCTACGGGGACGGCTCGTGATCTCTCCCCGCAGTCCTCCTCGCGAACGATTCGCGGTGCGCCACCGCGAACGGCTCGTGATGTGTCGGTGCGAACGATTCGTGGTGCGCCACCGCGAATCGTTCGCGACGCGTCGGTGCGAATGGCTCGCGACGCGTTCGCGGGCACGGCTCGCGACGCGTCGGCGGGTGTGGCTCGAGATACGTCCGCAAGCACGGTTCGCGACGCGTCTGAGAGGGGGGCCCACGATGTGTTCGACAGGAAGGCCCACGATGCGTCCGTAAGGAGGGCTCGCGAGCCGAAGGAGCCGAAGGAGAGGCGACGGCCGGGCCGGGGCGAGCTCGCGACCGCCCTCGCCCCCGGACTGGCGGCATTCCTGGCCGTGGGCGGCTTACCGGGGGCGGTCGCGGGTATCGCCGGTTTCTGGATCACGCTGGTGATCCTGCGAAGGCGGGAACCATCCGAAATACGCGAGGAACGCCGGCGGGTGACGGCGGATCTGCCGCTGGCGGCCGACCTCATGGTCGCCTGCCTGCGCGTCGGCCAGCCGGTCACCGGAGCCATCGACGTCACGGTGGAGGCGATCGGCGGGCCGCTGGGCGAGAGGCTGGCCTGGGTGAGCGGCCAGTTGAGGCTCGGAGCCGCTCCGGAGAGCGCCTGGCAGGCTCTGGCCTCCGAGCGCTCGCTCGCGCCTCTGGCTCGGGCCATGAGCCGGGCGGCGCTGAGCGGTGCACCGGTGGCCGATGTCCTCGCGAGGCTGTCCGACGATTCCCGCCGCGCCGCTCGTGCCGCGTCGTCGGCGGCCGCCCAGCGGGTCGGGGTCCAGGTCGTCGCTCCCCTGGGGCTGTGTTTCCTGCCCGCCTTCGTCTTTCTCGGGATCATCCCTGTCGTGGCCGGTCTCGCAGGTGAGGTGTTGCTTCCCTAGGTTATCCACAGGTTTTTCCCCGCCGAAACGGGATTATCCACAGAAAAGTGGCGATCCCTGTGGATAGACCTCTGGAAATTTCCCCATCTAGAGCCTGAAACGGCTCCCTTTCGCCATAGGGAGCCGTTTCAGGCTTTCCATCGCCATTCTCTGCTTCCAGGCTGTGGATAACCCGAAGGTTTTCCCCAGAATGCTGTTCGGGTCAGCGGCACCCGGGGCGTATGGAGAACTCTGGCGTGACCGATGCCGGGCGGTGGGTCCGGTGGAGATCTCCAGGAGGAGCGGATGGCTCGAACGAGTGCTGTTCACGCGCGGCGCGACTGGTCACGGTGGCCGCGTGCCCGATGGGCGCTGCTGACCACCGGCGCGCACCGTGACCGAGGCATGTCCACCGCCGAGTACGCGGTCGGAACGATCGCCGCCTGTGCTTTCGCCGCCCTCCTCTTCAAGGTGGTGACGAGTTCCGACGTTCAACAGATGATCACAGCTCTGATCAATCGGGCGCTCACCGTGGCCGGATGATCCTCCCGGCGTCGGTGACCTCTGCCCTCCGCTCTGACTCCCGTCAGTTCGGCCTCCGTTTCCGCTGTTCCGGCTTCCGTCAGTCCGGCTCCCGCAGGTCCAGAGGGTCGGTGACGGCGGAGACGGCCGCGGCGCTGCCCGCCCTCATGGTCGTTCTGGGAGCCGGGCTGTGGGCCGTGGCGGCGGTCGAGGCGCAGCTGGAGTGTGTGGACGCCGCGCGGGCCGGGGCACGGGCCGCCTCCCGCGGCGAATCGCTTGAGCGGGTTCGAGGCGGTGTCCTGTCCGTGGCTCCGGCGGGCGCCGTGGTCGCGGTGACCCGGAGTGCGGAGACGGCAAGGGTGGAGGTGTCCGTGAACGTCAGACCTCGCTGGGGTGCATCACTCCCGGGCGTCACCGTTCACGCGACCGCGGTGTCCATCACCGAGCCGGGGTTGGAGCGGTAGGGCCATGGCCAGTGACCGGGCTCGCAGGGGCTACAACCGCAGTCGTCATGGCGGCTACCGGCCGCGCCCGTGGCGGCGCGAGTCATGCGCCAACCAGGAGACGCGGGAAACCAGGCCCGGGGGACGAGGCAAGGCCAGGGGGCGAGCGGAAAACCAGGCCGGCGGACGGAGCCAGGCCAGGAGACGAGGGGAGAAGGCGGCTGTGGCACAGCGGGAAGTCGGTACGAATACGAGTACGGACATGAGTGGAGAGGCCGATACGGATGCGAGGAGTGAGGTGGGGGCGGGCACGGATGTGAGGAGGGAGGGCGGCACGGGCACGGACGCGAGGAGTGAGGTGGGGGCGGGCACGGATGCGAGGAGTGAGGGCGGCACGGGCAGGGCGAACGCGCAGCGGGGGTCGGCGACGATCTGGACGGTCGGGCTCATGGCGCTGGTCTTCGCGGTCGCGGTGGCGGTCGTGTTCGCGGGCATGGCCAGGGTCGCGCGCCACCGGGCGCAGAGTGCCGCCGACCTGAGCGCGCTCGCCGCCGCCAAGCTGGCCTTCGCGGATCCGGGCCGAAGCTGTCTGAGGGCCTCCTCGCTCGCCGTGGACAACGAGGCCAGGGTCACCCGCTGTTCTCTGAGTGATGGCGGCATCGCGGACATCGAGGTGGCCATGGAGATCTCGCTTCCCCTGAAGGGGCCGGTGGCGGTCACCTCCAGGGCACGTGCGGGACCTGTTCACATCGCTGATCCCGGCCCTTGACGACGGGCTGACGAAAGCAGCCGGGAAGGGCTCATCCGCCGTCCGTCACTCCGGTGGCCCTCCCGGCTGTCACGTCCGCGGTGTCCGTGGTGTCCGCGGTGTCCGCGGTGTCCGTGGTGTCTGCGGGGAGCAGGGGCGCGTCCATGGTGTTTTGAGAGAGCAGGTCCGCGTCCGCAGTGTCCGCAGTGTCCGTGGTGTCTGGGGAGAGCAGAACGGCGAGAAGCCGGAGGGCTCCGGCTTTGTCGAGGGGTTCGTTGCCGTTGCCGCACTTGGGAGACTGGATGCACGACGGGCAGCCGCGTTCGCACTCGCAGGAGGCGATGGCCTCGCGGGTGGCCGTGAGCCAGTCGCGCGCTCGGGCGTAACCACGTTCGGCGAAACCGGCGCCCCCCTCGTGGCCGTCGTAGACGAAGACGGTGAGCAGCCCGGTGTCGGGGTGGAGTTCGGTGGAGACACCCCCGATGTCCCAGCGGTCGCAGGTCGCGAAGAGCGGCAGCAGGCCGATGGAGGCGTGTTCGGCCGCGTGCGCGGCGCCGCCGAGGTCCAGGCCCTCCTCGGCCAGGGGGATGATCGCCGAGATGGGCAGCGTCCACCAGACGGCGCGGGTCCGCAGCGTGCGCGGGGGCAGGTCGAGGGGCTCGTCCCCCATGAGCTCGCCGCTCTGGGCCCGGCGCTTGAGATAGGCCACGACCTGGCTCGTCACCTCGACCGCGCCGAAATGGAGCTCTCCCTGCCCGAGGGGGTGCGAGCGAAGGGACTCGATGACGGAGATGTCGGTGACATCCCTGGCGAAGGTCGTGTAGTCGGGAGTCCCGGCCTCGACCAGCGCGACCCCCGCCTCCAGGTCGAGCTCGGCCACCAGGAACGTCTCCCCCTGGTGCACGTAGACGGCGCCGGTGTGCACGGCCGAGTGCGCCGAGGGTTCGTCCACGGTGCCGAGCAGCCGCCCGGTGGACATCTCGACGACCTGGACGGGCGCGGCGCCCGCCCCCCGGATGTCGGCGAGGTCGGTGGCGCGTCCCCGGCTGGTCCAGAACCAGCCTGCGGCGCGTTCCCTGAGCAGGCCGTCCCCGACCAGATCCGCGAGCACCTCCTTGGTGGTCGGGCCGAAGATGTCCAGCTCGTCGTGGGTGAGCGGGATCTCGGCCGCCGCCGCGCACAGGTGGGGCCCCAGCACGTACGGGTTGCCGGGGTCGAGCACGATCGTCTCCACGGGACGGCCGAACAGGGCTTCCGGGTGGTGGACGAGGTAGGTGTCCAGGGGGTCGTCCCTGGCGATCAGCACCGCCAGCGCGTCCTGGCCGTCCCGCCCGGCCCGCCCGGCCTGCTGCCAGAGGGAGGCGCGGGTTCCCGGCCATCCCGCGATGAGCACGGCGTCCAGTCCGGAGACGTCGACCCCGAGTTCCAGCGCGTTGGTCGTCGCCAGGCCGAGCAGTTCGCCGGAGCGCAGGGCCCTTTCCAGGCTCCTGCGATCTTCGGCCAGGTATCCCGCCCGGTAGGCCGCCACCTTGCCGGGCAGGTCCGCGGGCGCCTCCCCGTCGGCGACGAGGTCCTGGAGCTTGGCCCGCGTGGTGAGGGCCACAGTCTCGGCGGCCCTGCGGGAGCGGACAAAGGCCAGGGTCCGCACGTCGGAGGCGACGAGGTCGGCCAGGAGGTCCGCGCTCTCGGCGGTCGCGGGCCGACGGACAGGGGCGCCGCCCTCGCCGCGCAGATCGGTCAGGGGTGGCTCCCACAGCGCGAAGGTGGTCGCGCCCCGGGGCGAGGTGTCCGTGGTCACCTCGGCCATCTGGAGGCCCGTCAGGCGCCTCGCGAAGATCCCCGGCTCGTTGGCCGTCGCGGAGGAGAGCAGAAACGTCGGGCGGGAGCCGTAGCGCGCGCAGATCCGGCGCAGGCGGCGCAGGATCTGCGCGACGTGGGAGCCGAACACGCCCCGGTAGCCGTGGCACTCGTCCACGACGACCATCCGGAGCCGCCGCCAGAAGAGCGACCACTGGGCGTGACGGGGCAGCAGGCCGCGGTGGAGCATGTCCGGGTTGGTGAGGACGTAGTTGGCGTGCTTGCGCACCCAGGCCCTCTCCTCGAAGGAGGTGTCGCCGTCGTAGGTGGCGGCCCGGAGCCCGGGAGGGTCGAGCTCGCGCAGCGCGCGGAGTTGGTCGGCGGCCAGAGCCTTGCTGGGCGACAGGTAGAGGATCGTGCCGCCGTCGAGTATCGAGGAGAGCGCCGGGACCAGGTAGGAGAGGGACTTGCCCGACGCGGTCCCTGTGGAGATGATCACGTTTTGGCCACGGTGGACCAGGTCCGCGGCCTCGGCCTGATGTGGCCACAGGCCGGAAATACCGTGGTTCGCCCAGCGCGTAACCAGCCGCTGGTCGACCCAGTCGGGCCATCGGGTCTCACCGGCCTGACATGCGGGAACGTGCTCCACGTGGGTCACACGCTCCCGACGTGCGGGAACGTCGAGGAGGCGGCTGAGGGCGGTGCCCGCTCTGAGGGGCGAGGATGAGGGCGGGGTCACTGGTTTCCAGTCTCACATCTGTGGGCAGAGTCGCCGGGAATCGTGATTTCGTATAGACACTGAGCGTACGCATGGTTGAATGCCGCGCGTCGGGGCTTGTCGTCCGGGGGTCATCCGGTCCCAGGAAGGCATGCTCGAATCGGTACTTTCGCAGGCAAGGCGCTGGAGGATCTGTGGATCTGAAGTTGGACCACCATTCCGAGGACCGTCTCACCATCGTTGAGGTCGAGGGTGAGATCGATGTCTACACCGCGCCCAGATTGCGTGAGCTCCTGATCGACCTGGTCAACAAGGGGAATTTCCACCTGCTCGTCAACATGGAGAAGGTCGACTTCCTTGACTCCACGGGCCTTGGTGTCCTGGTCGGCGGGCTCAAGCGAGTTAGGGCGCACGATGGCTCACTGGAGCTTGTCTGCACCCAGGAGCGCATCTTGAAGATTTTCCGGATCACCGGACTGACAAAGGTCTTCGGGATCTACGCCTCGGTCGACGAGGCCAAGGAAGCTCACGGTCGAGACAAGTAGTCGTGGCTACCGTCGAGCTGACGTTCAGCGCTCTCCCCGCGCATGTGCGGACGGCACGCCTGGTCGCCACGGCCATCGCCAGGCGCACCGGCGTGCAGGAGTCGCTGCTGGACGAGGTAAGGCTCGCTGTCGGTGAGGCATGCTCACGGGCCGTGGAGGCACATCGCCTCCACTGTCCGGGGGAGCCGATCCGGATCGAGCTACGTGATGACTTGGGGCGTTTCGAGGTGACAGTCACCGACTCCGCCCCCAGCGATAGTGACGAGCTGGAGCATGATCGCGCCCTTCTGGGGTTCGACGATCCGTTCGGGCAGCTTCCCGATGACCTGATGGCCGGTTTCGGCATCGCGGTCATCGCGGGGCTGGCCGACGACGTTCAGGTCTACCCGAGCCAGAAGGGCATGTGCATTCGCATGAGCTGGCCGGCGGCGACGAACGGAATGTCTCCGGTCTGACAAAGAAGACTTCGGCGGCCGGGCGTGTCCATGTGGACGCGCCCGGCTGTTCGTTGGGGAGGGTACGCGGCCGGTGAGTCACGCGGACATGCCCGGTTGTTCGTCGGGAAGCGGGGAGGACGGGCGTCGCCCGGTGGGAGGGGCGCCGGTGCGGTTGGGGAGGGCGAACGGCCGCCTGACCGGACGCCTGTGACGTCCACATGGACATGCCCGGTTGTTCGCCGGGAGGACAGCCTGTCGCCTGGCCGGAGGGCCGTCTGCGGTTCGGTCGGGGAGGGCTGGTCGTCGTCCGGTCGAAGGGGCGCCGATGGCGTTCACGTGGACGCGTTCGGAGGGGTGGCCGTCAGCCGGATGATCTTCCGTGGCGCGCCCGGTCGTTCCCCGAGGGGATCTCAATTTCGGTCAAAACTTAATTTGGATGTTTCTTGCCTGAAACTGGGGAGAAACAGGGGTCGAGGGACAGGTGTGACGGGTGAAATGACCTCATAAGCAGGTCGGGCGCCGAGAGGCACCGGTCGTGCCGTCAATTGGACCTGGGCAGAGACTTCATATCCGCGTCGTCGCTGCGTAGACTCCCGGAACCGGCCAAGGTTTATCCTTCGGAGCGGCCCGCACGCGAGCCGCACTCCGTGGGGGTCTGCAACTGGAAGCGGCACTGCCAACCATCCCGGATGTGCGCCGCTCCAGCCGCCTAACACTCACCGCAGCGCACTCCGGGCAGGACGTGTTCCCGTCTTGCCAAGGAGAGTCGGATGTCTGTGCTCCATCTCGCCGCTGCAGAGCCAGCGGTATCCCTGAGTGGTTACCACTCCACCATCGTGATCGTGGTCGCCGCCGTCGCCCTGCTCGCACTCGCCGTCGCCGGCACGTTGGTGCGGGAGGTGCTGGCCGCCGATCAAGGCACCGAACGCATGCAGAACATCGCGAGAGCCGTCCAGGAAGGGGCTTCCGCGTATCTTACGCGGCAGTTCCGGACGCTCGCGTTGTTCGTCATTCTGATCCCGTTCCTGCTGTATCTTCTCCCCGCCGAGACGACCAGCGTGAGGATCGGCAGATCGGCGTTCTTCGTCGTCGGCGCGCTGTTCTCCGCGCTCACCGGATTCATCGGCATGTGGCTGGCTGTCCGCGGCAACGTCCGCGTCGCCGCCGCGGCCCGCACGGCCGGTGAGAAGGTCGCCATGCGGATCGCCTTCCGCACCGGCGGCGTGGCCGGAATGATCACCGTTGGCCTCGGCCTCCTCGGCGCGGCCGTGGTGGTGATCACCTACGGGGGCGACGCCCCGGCCGTGCTGGAGGGCTTCGGCTTCGGCGCCGCGCTGCTCGCCATGTTCATGCGAGTCGGCGGAGGCATCTTCACCAAGGCCGCCGATGTCGGCGCCGACCTGGTCGGCAAGGTCGAGCAGGGCATTCCCGAGGACGACCCGCGCAACGCCGCCACCATCGCCGACAACGTCGGCGACAACGTGGGCGACTGCGCGGGCATGGCCGCCGACCTGTTCGAGTCCTACGCGGTCATGCTCGTCGCCAGCCTGATCCTGGGCAAGGTGGCCTTCGGCGTCGAGGGACTGGTGTTCCCGCTGATCGTGCCCATGATCGGTGTGATCACGGCGATCATCGGCATCTTCGTCACCGCTCCGCGCGCCGGCGACCGCAACGCGATGGCCGCGATCAACCGGGGCTTCTTCATCTCGGCGGCCATCTCGGCGATCCTCGTCGCCGTCGCGGCCTACCTCTACCTGCCGGCCAGCTTCTCCGGGCTGACCGGTGTGAGCCCGGAGATCGCCGCGGTCACCTCGGACCCGCGCCTGATCGCGATCGGGGCGGTGCTCATCGGCCTGGTGCTGGCGAGTGCCATCCAGATCCTCACCGGCTACTTCACCGAGACGAACCGCCGTCCGGTGCGGGACATCGGCGAGAGCTCCCGTACGGGTCCCGCCACGGTCATCCTGTCCGGCATCAGCGTCGGCCTGGAGTCGGCGGTCTACTCCGCGCTGATCATCGGAGCCGCCGTCTACGGAGCCTTCCTGCTGGGCTTCGGCAACGTCACGATCGCGCTCTTCGCCGTGGCGCTGGCGGGCACCGGCCTGCTGACCACGGTCGGCGTGATCGTGTCGATGGACACCTTCGGCCCGGTCTCCGACAACGCCCAGGGCATCGCCGAGATGTCCGGCGACGTCGAGGGCGAGGGAGCCCAGGTCCTCACCTCGCTGGACGCCGTCGGCAACACCACCAAGGCGATCACCAAGGGCATCGCGATCGCCACCGCCGTGCTCGCCGCGACCGCGCTGTTCGGCGCGTTCCGTACGGCGGTCGAGACCGAGCTGACGGGCGCGACGGCGAGTGTGAAGGAGGCGCTGGGCTCGTTCAGCGCGTTCAGCCTGAGCGTCGACTCCCCGAACGTGCTGGTCGGTCTGATCATCGGCGCCGCGGTGGTGTTCATGTTCTCCGGCCTGGCGATCATGGCGGTCGGCCGCGCGGCCGGGCGGGTGGTCTTCGAGGTACGCGAGCAGTTCCGCACCAAGCCGGGCATCATGGCGGGGACGGAGCTGCCCGACTACGGCAGGGTCGTCGACATCTGCACCCGCGACTCGCTGCGGGAGCTGGCCACGCCCGGCCTGCTGGCCGTGCTGACCCCGATCGCCGTCGGTTTCGCCCTCGGGTACGCCCCGCTCGGCGCGTTCCTGGCCGGTGCCATCGCGTGCGGCACGCTCATGGCGGTGTTCCTGGCCAACTCCGGTGGTGCCTGGGACAACGCCAAGAAGCTGGTCGAGGACGGCCATCACGGCGGGAAGGGCTCGCCGGCCCACGAGGCCACCATCATCGGTGACACCGTCGGTGACCCGTTCAAGGACACCGCCGGACCGGCGATCAACCCGCTCCTCAAGGTGATGAACCTCGTGGCGCTGCTGATCGCCCCGGCCGTGGTGACCTACGCCGACAACCCCGTGCTCCGCATCGGCATCACGGTGCTGGCGGTGGGTGTCGTCGTCGCCGCGGTCGTCGTCTCCAAGCGTCGTTCGGCGAGCATCGCCCCGACGGAGGAGGTCAACCCCGACCGGGAGCCGGAGCAGGTCTCCAGCTGAGCAACGTTTGACGAAGGGGTGCACGGGCCGCGTGCACCCCTTCGGCGTGTGCGGACCACCCCGGTGGGAAACTGGCCGGTATGGAACAGCAGCCCTCCGGAGGCAAGACACTCGTCCTCATCCTGCTGGCGATGGCCGCGGTGTTCGCGGTGATCGTGGGTCTGGCCATGTGGGCGTCGCGATGACGGCGCGCACACTCGTCATCCTGCGCCACGCCAAGGCGGTTCACACCTCCGGTCTCGCCGACCGTGAGCGTCCCCTCACCGATGTCGGCGAGCGCGACGCGCTCAAGGTCGGCGCGGCCCTCGCCGGCATGGGCCTCACCCCCGACCTGGTGCTCTGCTCGCCGTCGGTACGCACCAGGCAGACCGCCGACCTGGCACTCCCCGATGCGGAGATCCTGATCGAACCGGCCATATACGAGGCCTACTCCGACGAGTTGCTCACGCTGATCCGGCGGAGCGACCCCGAGGTGCGCACGCTGGTCCTGGTCGGCCACAATCCCGGGGTCCACGAGCTGGTCAGGCAGCTCACCGACGTCGACGGTGACGCCGGGTTCCCGCCCGGCGCGTTCGCCGTCATCGAGGTCGACGGCGGGTGGGCCGGGCTCGACGCCGGTCGCGGGATCGCCCACTGGAACCCCAAGAAGCACTGAAACCCGGCGCGCTTCCGGGAGGGGAGGCGCGAGGGGCGCGATCGGGGGTGGCATGCGGGGGCTCATCGGCGCGCTGCGCGCCGACTTCCGGCTCTCCGGTCGTCCGGCCTGGGGCTACGGTCTGCTGTGCGCGCTGGCCATCTGCCTCCCCCTGATGGCCGGCGTCCTCCTCGGTCGCCTCCAGGGGGGCGCCTCGGTGGCCCTGGGCGGCTATCTCACGCTCTTCGGCGACGCCCCGGGACAGCCGTACGGCGACCGCGTCCGCAGATTGCTCGTCACCACGACCACGGTCACGTGCGGCGTCGGTCTCGGCGCGCTCATCCGGCCCGGCCCCTGGCCGGTCGTCGTGGTGGTGGTCGGCCTGGTCGCGGCGGCGGGTGTCTACTGGCCGGCGTTGGGCATCCCCGCGGTGCTCTCCGTGACCCTGACGTACTTCGCGCTTCCCGGCATGAGCGCGCCGCTCCACATGGGGACCACGGCCGCCGGCGGCCTGCTGGCCGTGCTGCTGGTCGTGGCGGTCTGGCCGGTACGGCGGCTCCGGCCGCTCCGCAGGGCCGTGGCGGAGGCCGGTACGGCGCTGGCCGACCTCCTGGCGGCCGGGGGAAGGGCACCGCTCGCGGACGAGAGCTGGGAGCCGCTGCGCCGGCGGGCCGTCACCGCGCTGAAGGACCTGGACAGGGCGCTCTGCCTCTACCGGATCTCCGTGGAGGACGACCGGTCGCCGGAGCGGCTGCCGGCCACGCTGACCCGTGTCTTCCAGCAGACGATCGCGCTGCGCGTACTGCGCGCGGCGGTCGTGGAGACGGGCGTCGAGACGGAGTGGGACCGGGAACTGGACGAGGCGGTCGGGGCGCTGGCCCGCGCGCTGCGGGAGGCTGCGCTGCTCGGCGGTTCGTCGGAGCTCCCGGAGGCGCTGGCCGCCATCGGGCGGTTCGCCGACCGGGTGGACGAGATCCGCGGAACCGCCCGCGCGGGCGAGGCACCGCTGCCCGCGGCCGTGCTGCTGGGGCAGATCCGCGGGGGTGTGGACCGGATCGCGATGGCGGTGCGCTCGGTGGCGCGGCAGGCCGCCGGGGGCGTCGAGGTGGGCCCCCGCCTGCCGAGGTTCGTACGGCCCCGCAGGCCGGCGGTCTCGGCCGGTCACCACCCGGTCCGGGTGGGGCTGGCGGTGGTCAC
This sequence comes from Streptosporangium sp. NBC_01469, assembly GCF_036227305.1. Taxonomy (NCBI): domain Bacteria; kingdom Bacillati; phylum Actinomycetota; class Actinomycetes; order Streptosporangiales; family Streptosporangiaceae; genus Streptosporangium; species Streptosporangium sp. NBC_01469. The sequence continues at coordinate 2,179,703 of NZ_CP109465.1, forward strand.
GGCCATGACGCTGATGGTGCTGATCCACGAGCACTACGCGAAGTGGTTCGTGGTGACCGTGGCGGTCAGCCTCCGCCCCGCCTACCGCGACACGGTGGAGCGGGTGCTGCTGCGGGTGCTGGGCACGGCCGTGGGCGCGGTGGCCGCCGCGGTGGTGCTGGCGGTCGCGCCGGGTCACCTGTACCTGACGCTCTTCATCTCCGTCTGCGCGGCGCTGGGCTTCGCGCTGCGCGGGTCCGGCTACGGATACTGGGCGATCTTCTCCACACCGCTCTCGCTGACGCTGTCCGACTTCTCCCTGCCGCTTGACTGGGGCGCGGCGGCGGCCAGGGTGGGACTCACGGTCGCGGGCGGCGCGCTGGCGCTGCTCTTCGCCCGGCTGCTGTGGCCGAGGGGACACCGGACCCGGCTGACCACCGGGATCGCGGAGATGCTCGACAGCCACGCCGCCCTGGTGCGGTCGCTGATCGACCGGGACCTCGCCGAGGTGGGCCCCCGGGGCTTCGCCGCGGCCGACGCCGCGGGGCGGCTCGCCGACTCCCTGGACCTGCTGGACAAGGAACCGGGCGGCAGCGCGCCGCGTCGGCTCAGGGAGGCGCTGACGGCGGCCAGGCGGCTGCGGGACAACGCGCTCGCGCTGCTGGCGGTGCCGCCGCCCGAGGAGGGGGCGGGGCCCACGGTGACGGTCCTCGACCTCGTCGCCGACCGGCTGGAGAAGGTCGCCGAGGCGGTCAGGACGGAGAGGGCCGGAGTGCCGCCCGACGATCTCGACGCCGTGCTCGACGAGGTCGGCGCGCACGTGGACGCGCTGGCCGCCCGCCGCCTGGACGAGCTCGCCGAGCTGGCCGATCTGCACGAGGACGCGGCCGACAGGATGACCGGTCTGCGCCGGCGCATCAGGCACGCCGCCGCCGCGCAGCCCGCCCTGCGGGGTCTCGGTGCCGAGGCCGTACGGCTGGCCTCCCTCACCACCCCGAGGAGCCGGTAGCCCTGAGGAGCCGGTTAGCTCTGAGGAGCCGGTGGTTCAAAGGAGCCGGTAGCTCACCGCCCCGAGGAGCAGGTGGCCGCGACCGCCCACGGGCCCGGGACGGAGGCGGTGGCCGCGACCGGCTGTGGGCCCGGTTCGAAGCCGGTAGCGGTGATCGTCCGCAGGCCCGGGATGGAATCGGTGGCCGTGACCGGCTGTGAGCCCGGTCCGAAGCCGGTGGCCGTGATCGTCCGCGGGCCCGGTTCGGTCAACGGTCGGCGGGGGTGACACCGTCCTCGGCGTCGGCGTCCTCCACCTCGGCGCGGGGGATGCCGAGCAGGTAGAGGATCGAGTCGAGGTAGGGCACGTTGACCGCGGTGTCGGCGGCGCGGCGGACCACCGGCTTGGCGTTGAACGCGATGCCGAGACCGGCCGCCGCGATCATGTCGAGGTCGTTGGCGCCGTCGCCGATGGCCACGGTCTGGCTGATCGGGATCCCCGCCTCGCGGGCGAAGCGCTCCAGCGCCCGTGCCTTGCCCGGCCGGTCGACGATCTCGCCGACGACCCGCCCGGTCAGCACGCCGTCGACGACCTCCAGGGTGTTGGCCGCGGAGTAGTCGATCCCGAGGTCCTCCACGAGGGCGTCGGTGAGCTGCGTGAACCCGCCGCTGACGATGGCGAACCGGTAGTCGAGCCGCTTGAGCGTCCGTACCAGCGTCCGGGCGCCGGGAGTCAGCACGAGCTCCTCGCGCACCTTCTCGAAGACCTCCTCCGAGAGACCCTCGAGCAGCGCGACCCGGCGGCGCAGCGACTCGGCGAAGTCGAGCTCGCCGCGCATCGCCTCCTCGGTGACCCTGGCGACCTCCTCCAGGCAGCCGGCGTGCGCCGCCAGCAACTCGATCACCTCGGCCTGGATGAGCGTCGAGTCGACGTCCATCACGATCAGGCGCTTGGCCCTGCGGTGCAGGCCGGTCCGCTGCACAGCCACGTCGACCTGCTGGATGTGCGCCTCGACGGCGAGCTCCGCCCTGAGGGTGTCGGGGTCGGCGCCGGAGAGGGACAGCTCGATGCAGGTCACCGGGTAGCTGGACAGGCGCTCGATCCGGTCGATGTTGGCACCGGCCGCGGCGATCCGCCCCGCGATGCCCGCCATGGCGGCGGGCTGCAGCGGCGAGCCGAGCACGGTGACGTCGAGCCGCCCCCTGCGCCGCTTCTCCTTCGGGTCGGAGCCGGTGGACAGTTCCACCTGCAGTCCGAGATCCTCCGCGGTCCGCTCGACGGCGGTCCAGAGGGCACCGAGGGTGCCGCCGGTGCCGGTCGGCGTGTCGCCCGCGTACGAGACGAGGACGCCGAGGGTGAGCCGGCCGCGGATGACGACCTGCTCCACGTCGGCGACGATGACGGGAAAGCCGGCCAGGACCGAGAAGAGGCGTGAGGTCACGCCCGGTCGGTCGGGGCCGTTCAACGTGATCAGAAGCGTGCGCTGGTTCATCGGTTCCTACGGTACTTGGCTCCGGATTCGACCGTGAATGCGGTTCATCATCCGGACGCCTGGAGTTCGCGGGGCCCTCCGGTCCCGTGTCACCTGCGACTGTCTTCATGAACTCATGACGACCCTTCCCATGGAGCCGCGCCTCGCCCGCTACAGCGTCGGGCTGGCCGCTACCGCCGTCGAGATGCGTGAGGCCCAGCGCCTGCGCCACCGCGTCTTCTCCGAGGAGATGGGCGCCCGGCTGGACAGTCCCATCACCGGCCTGGACGTCGATCCGCTCGACGCCTACTGCGACCACCTTCTGGTGAGGTGCGACGACACGGGTGAGGTCGTCGGCACCTACCGGCTGCTCGGCCCCCGCCGGGCCGATCGCCTCTACTCCGACTCCGAGTTCGACCTCGGCGCGCTGGCCGGTATCCGGGGGAACATGGTCGAGGCCGGCAGGGCCTGCGTGCACCCGAGCCACCGGGGCGGTGCGGTGCTCGGGCTGATGTGGGCGGGAATCGCCCGCTACATGGTGGCCGGGGGGTACGGCTGGCTGGCCGGGTGCTGCTCGGTGCCGGTGGCCGAGGCCGCCGGGATCATGGAGCGGGTGCCGCTCTCCCCGCCGGGCTACCGCGTCACGCCGCACCGCCCCTGGCGAGAGGGTCCGGCCTCCGGCTCTCCGCGCCGGAGAGACGATCCGGCCCCCTCGGCCGGCTCCGGGCTCGTTCCGGCACCCCCGGTCGGGCCCGGGGCCGTGCCGCCGCAGCGGGAGGACGCCTCGGAGCGTACGGCCGCCACGAGGCCGGGACGGGCGCCGCTGCCGCCGCTGCTGCGCGGGTACGTGCGGCTGGGCGCCTGGGTGTGCGGCCCGCCCGCCCACGACCTCGACTTCGGTACGGCCGACTTCTTCGTTCTGCTCTCGATGGCCGAGGCCGACCCCCGCTACCTGCGCTACTTCCTGGGAGCCACCTCGTGAACCCGTGGGTGCCGGTGGCGCCGTGCACGCCCGCCACCTGCCTGTTCCCGCCGGGATCGAGGGCCGCCGGGCCGCGCAGGGCGCTGCGGCTGGTGGCGGCCGTACTGGTCGTCCTGGCCGGGGTGGCGCTCGCGCTCGCGGCCCGCGGGCTCGGTACGACGGGCAGGATCCGGCTGACGAGCGCCTGGTCCCGGCTGGTGCTGCGGGCCGTCGGCGTACGGGTCGAGGTGCGGCAGGGGTTCGCGTTCATGGCCGGCTCGGGCTCCGGGCCCTATCCGGTCATCGACGGGCCGTCCGGGGCCGCTCCGCTGGCCGTGGCCAACCACGTGTCGTGGCTGGATCCGCTCGTCATGGCGGCGGTCCTGCCGTGCCGCGTGCTCGCCAAGCACGAGGTCCGGGCGTGGCCGGTGATCGGCCTGCTGGCGGCGGGCGCGGGCGCGCTGTTCATCGACAGGGAGCGGCTCTTCGCGCTGCCGGAGGCCGTCGGCGGTGTGGCCGCGGCGCTCGCCGACGGCCATCCGGTGGCGGCCTTCCCCGAGGGGACGACCTGGTGCGGGCGCGGGATGGGTTCCTTCAGGCCCGCCGTGTTCCAGGCGGCCCTGGACGCCGGGGCCCCGGTCAGGCCGGTGGCGATCAGGTATCTGGAAGGGGAGGACGTCCTGGCCAGCGGTCCCGCCTATGTCGGTGACGACCTTCTGTGGGCCTCGATCCGCCGAGTGGTGGCCGTCCGGCGGCTGACGGTGGAGGTGACGATGCTGCCCGCCGTGCGGGGCCGCGACCGCAGGGAACTGGCCTGGGCGGCCGAGTCGTCCGTCGCCTCGGTGCTGGTCGCCGGAACCGCGCACGGACTCCCCGTCGCCGCCTGAACCGAGCGGCGGGCCGGTCTCCACCGGCGAGTACCGGCGCTCACGGCGAGTACCGGTGATCACGGCGAGTACCGGTGATCACGGCGGCATATGGCGACCGAACCGCTTCCGCGCCGGTCCCGCGTTCCGGCTGAGCCGAGCCCGGAGCGCCCCGGCCCTGGCTAGGCCGAGCCCAGATAGGTGATGACGGCCGCCACCCGGCGGTGGGTGTCGGGGCTGTTCTCCAGGGCCAGCTTCATGAAGATCGAGTTGACGTGCTTCTCGATCGCGGAGACCGACAGGTGCAGGGCGCGGGCGATGCCCCCGTTGGACAGGCCGTGCGCCATCTCCCTGAGCACGTCCAGCTCCCTGGGCGTCAGCTCCGCGGGCGGGGGACTGCCGCGTACCCCGCGCTTGGCCAGCAGGCCCTCCACCACCTTGGGGTCGATCACCGAGCCGCCCCCGGCCACCGACCTGATCGCGCCGAGCAGCTCGTCGATGTCACCGACCCGGTCCTTGAGCAGGTACGCGCGACCCTCGGTGCCGTCCCTGAACAGGTCTAGGGCGAACATCGCGTCGGAGAACTGGGAGAGCACCACGACCCCGATGTCCCGTGAGGCGGCGCGGATGAGGTGTGCCGCGTCGATGCCCTCCATCCCCGGGCGGACGAGATCGGCCGAGCCCGGCATCCGGATGTCGGTCACCACCACGCCGGGACGCAGCCGCCTGGCGGCGTCGAGCAGCTCGTCCGCGGTGCCCACGGCGGCCACCACCTCGATCTCGCCGGAGGTCTCCAGGAGCCTGCGGGTGCCCTCGCGCACCAGGTAGTGGTCCTCGGCCAGGACGACTCTCAGATCAGCCATGGATCGCGCACCGTCCTGAACTCGCCATGGGGAGATCCTGCCTGGTTCGCGGGCGCGGTGTATATGAGGTTGCCCGCACCGTTGCGGGGGACCGGGTCCGCGAACGACGGCCTCCCGGCGGATCGGAATCCGGATGCCGAGCCGAACGCGGGGACGCGAGGACGACGCGTCGGCCCCCGACGGGGGCGGGAAACGCGTCGGCGCGGGTGACGTTCCCGAGCGAAAAGTTCAGGGGCACGAAAGGTCCCGGAACGTGAAAGGTCCCGGAACGTGAAAGGTCCCGGAACGCGAAGGGGGCCGGAGCGCGAAGGGGTCCGGAAAAGGGCGGAGGCCCCGGCCTGCGGCAGGACGGGGCCTCTTGAAGGGCGGGGTCAGCGCGCGATCTGGGTCTTGACCTTCTTCACGAAATACCAGTGCTTGAGGCCCATGCGCTCCAGCTCGTCCCTGGAGAGGGTGTCGGCGCCGGTCGGGACGTCGTAGCTGTCGACGCCGAGGACGGCCTCGGCGGTCCGTCCCGACTTCTTGCCGAGCTTCACCGTGATCGCCATGGTCTCGTAGTCACCGACTTTCACGATGTGGGGGACCCAGCACCAGAACCCGTCCTCGTAGCTGTCACATTCGGTGCCCTTGGGGCCGCCGACCGCAGTGAGCTTCGAGCCCTTGGGCAGCTGGCCGCCAAAGTAGAGGAGGTCGGCCTCGTAAGGGCCTTTGTTAACGGCCTTGATCTTGTAGGTGATCTTCCCGTTCGCCTTGACCTTCTTCGGCGCGGAGACGGTGACCGCGAAGGTGGAGTACGGCTCCGCCTTGACGGCCGCCGCCGGTGCCTGCGCCGAAGCGGCCGACGCGGGGGCGGCGAGGAACATGCCGCCGGCCAGCGGGGTGACCAGAGCAAGAGCGACGATCTTGGAGATCGGGTGGCGCATCAAACGTCTCCCAGCTGAAGAGTCAGGGGGACGTGTGGAACGTCCCATAAAGTCCGCAGCGTTTTATCACATACATAGATGTAAAGAGAAATTATATTTCGTTGCATGATTTGAATGGAGCCGTTCGATGTGGCGTCGTACCGGACGGCACAAGGTTCCGCGCGGGCCCGTCCCGCGCGACCGCGTCGTTACCGCCAGGAGCGTTTCCGGGCGCGCCATTTTCTCTGGCCTTCGGTAATCGCCCCTGGTCAGAAGGTCGCGTGCGAAATGTGCGGCTAGCGGAGGACCTGGGTCTTCACCCGCACGTACTTGACGTCGGTGCCGATGTCGATGCCGTGGATGTCGAGGGTTTCCAGCCCGCCCGCGGGGACGTCGATCGAGACCGAACCGAAATTGGCGGTCGCGGTGCCCCGGGCGCCGTTCTTCAGCCAGACCCTGACCTTGAGGGTGGCCGTCCTGCCGGGGTTCAGGGTGTCGAGCAGGCAGCCCACCTCGCGCCCCGAGACCTCGCAGTACGAGCCGGAGGGCTTGCCCGTGATGCGGATCCTGGAGACCTGCGAGGGAAGGTGTCCGCCGACGTAGGCGATGTCGGTGTACCACCTGCCGACGTTCTTGATCTTGAGCGTGTAGACGTACGAGTCACCCGCCCAGGCCCTGCGCGGATAGAAGACGGTCGTCCTCAACGGCGCGAGCGGCTGGTTCGCGGCCCCCTGCGGGGCGGTGATCCGGGGAGCCGCCGCGTTCGCGGTCCCGGGGGTGAGCAGCATGCCTCCCGCCAGGGCGATGGCGGCGAAGGCGGTCAGGTGCCGGCGCATTTCTTTACTCCAGTCGGATTTCGTCGATCTCCGTCGAACACCGATCAGCATGCGAGGCCCGACTTGGAAAACCCTTGTGACTGACTGGCCGGCTAACCGGTGATCAGGTGGACGTCGCCGAATTCGTGCCAGAGATAGCCCTCTCCGAGCGCCTCCGCGTACGACCGCGAGAGCAGGTCGCGGCCGGCGATCGCCGACAGCATCAGCAGGTGGCTGGAGCGCGGCTCGTGCAGCCCGGTGAGCAGGCCGTTCACCGCCCGCACCCCGACCTCGGGGGTCACGATGTGCGAGGTCCAGCCGTCTGCGGCCCGGACCCGGCCGGTGGCCAGCGCGGCCGTCTCCAGCGCCCTGACCACGGTCGTGCCGACCGCGATCACCCGGCCGCCGGACTCGCGCACGAGCTCCACCTGCCGCGCGGTGGCCTCGGGCACCTCGAACCGCTCCGGATACGGCGGCTCGTCCTTCTCCGGGGACGCCACCCCGGTGTGCAGGGTGATCGGCGCGATCCCGACCCCGCGCGACACCAGGGAGGTCACCAGCCCGGTGGTGAACGGCCGCCCCGCGCTGGGCATCTCCGCGCTGCCCGGCCGCACCCCGAACACGGTCTGGTAGTCGGCCAGCGGCCAGTCCCTGTCCACGTACGAGTAGCGGATCGGCACGCCGTACCGGCGGAGGTAGCCCGTGACCTCGCGGTCCAGGCTCGCCCGCCACAGGCGTGGCGTCTCGCGCCCCAGCAGCCGCAGCGTCGCCCCGCCCGGCAGCGGCAGCCACTCCCCGTCCGCGCCGCCCCGGTAGGGCCCACCGGCCGGCTCCGCGCCCTCGGGGCCTCCGGGAGAGCCCGCCCACTCCCGGCGCCGGCGGAGCTCGACCAGCCAGGTCCCGTCCTCGCGCTCGGTGGAGAAGTGCACCGCGAGCCGGTCCAGCCGGACGGCGGCGGGAAGCGTGCCGGAGTTGTTGACCACCAGCAGGTCGCCGGGACCCAACAGGCCGGGAAGCTCGGCGAACGTGTGGTGGCCGACCTCTCCGGTGCCCCGGTCGGAGACCAGCAGGCGCACCCCGTCACGGGCCAGCCCCCGGGCCTCCGGAGGTTCGTGCGCCTCCAGCTCGCGCGGGAGCACGAAGTCCGCGGCCATGGCGTCCGCCGCGGGCGTGCTCATCTCCCCTCCCCGCACGCCCGTACGGTTCTCATACGCTCTCCTCGCTCGATGACCCGTACGTTCATCCGTGCCTCACCCGGCCGCTGTCCGGGCGGTCGGCGATCAGCCGCCGCAGGGTGGGCACGACGGTCTCCGGGCTCGGGGCCTCCGCCGCCTCCCCGGCACCGACCGCGTCGGCGAGCATGGCGGTGGACATCTCGCCCGGATCAACCCACCAGATCGCGACGTCGGGCTCCTCGACGGCCAGCACGTGGGAGAGCTGCTCCAGGGCCGCCTTGGTCGCGCCGTACCCGCCCCAGCCCTCGTACGCCTCCACCGCCGCGTCGGAGGAGATGTTCACGATCGCGCCGCGCCGCTCCCTGAGCCAGCGCAGGTTCGCCTGGATCAGTGCCAGCGGGGCCAGCACGTTGGCCCGGAAAAGCTCCTCAAGCGTGTCGACCGGGTATCCGGCCAGCGGCGGCAGCGGGACCGCGCCCAGCCCCGACGCGTTGTTGACCAGCAGGTCCAGCCCGCCGTGTTCCCGTACGGCCCCCGCCAGCCGGTCCCGGTGAGCGGGGTCGGCGACGTCTCCGGCCAGGGCGAGGGCGCCGAGCTCGTCCGCGGCGGATCGCAGCGCGTCCTCGCCCCGCGCGGTGAGGATGAGCCGCCAGCCGTCGGCGGCGAGGGAGCGGGCCAGTGCCAGGCCGAGGCCACGGGAGGCGCCGGTGATGAGTGCGGTCTTCGTCATGCCTCGACGCTAGGAGCCGCGCCCCCGCCGCACATCGGCCGCCGGACCGGGCCCGGGGTGGGCTGATGGGCCTAGGACCGATGGCGTACGCGGCGGGTGTCCGCCGCCGCCTAGAGTCGGTTCGTGAGCTCAGAGAGCGAGGACCGGGACGCCGTGCTGCACGCGGTGAGCTCGGCCGTCCTCGCGGTGACCAGGCACCTGTCGGTCCGTGAGGTGCTCCAGGTCATCGTGCGGTCGGCGCGGCGGTTGCTGGACGCCCGCTACGCCGCGCTGGGGGTGCCCGACGACCAGGGGGCGTTCGCCGAGTTCGTCGCCGAGGGCATCTCCGACGAGCAGTGGGACGAGATCGGGCCCATGCCCCGCCAGCACGGCATGCTCGGCGCCATGTTGCGCGAGGGCGCGCCGGTCCGGCTGCCCGACATCCGCAGGGACCCCAGGTTCGAACACTGGCCGCGCGCCCATCCGGTGCTCAAGGACTTCCTCGGGGTGCCGATCCTCGACGGGGACGAGGTGCTCGGCATCATCTTCCTGTCCAACAAGCGGGCCCCCGGCGGTTTCACCGAGGCCGACCAGCGGCTGCTCACCATGTTCGCCGCGCACGCCGCGATCGCCCTCACCAACGCCCGCCTGTACGAGCGGGGCCGGGAGCTCACGCTGGTGGAGGAGCGCACCCGGATGGCCAGGGAGCTGCACGACGCGGTGACCCAGAAGCTGTTCTCGCTGCGCCTCACCGCACAGGCCGCCGCGTCGCTGGTCGTGGCCGATCCCGCGCGGGCGCTGCGGGAGCTCGACCGGGTGGAGCGGCTGGCCGGAGAGGCACTGGCCGAGTTGCGCGCGGTGATCGTGGAGCTCCGCCCGGCCGAGCTCGACCGGCACGGCCTGGCCGAGACGCTCCGCAAGCACGTCCGCCTGCTGGACCGGCTCCACCCGGCCTCGTTCTCGTTCGAGGAGTCCCCGGTGTGCGAGCTCGAACCCGCGATCGAGGTGGCCGTCCTGCGGGTGGCCCAGGAGGCACTGCACAACGCCTCCAGGCACTCGGCGGCGCGTGCCGTCGAGGTGCGGCTGGGCTGCGCGGGCGGGCGCGTGTTCCTTGAGGTGAGCGACGACGGGGCCGGGTTCGACGTGACCGACGCGGCGGGGCGGGGGCTGGGCATCGCCTCGATGGGCGACAGGGCGGAGGCCGTCGGCGGGAACATGCGGGTGAGGTCGGAGCCCGGGAGGGGCACGCTCGTCCGGATGGAGGTGCCCGTGTGATCGGCGGTCCGGAGGGAGATGACCGAGGTGCCCGTGTGATCGGGGGCGTGAAGGGGGACGACCCTGTGACCCGTGGTCCGGAGGGGCCGTGCGATCCGCTGTCCGCTGTCCGCGATCCCGACGGAGGGGCCGTGCGATCCGCTGTCCGCGATCCCGACGGAGGTGACCGGGTGATCCGCGTCCTGATCGCCGACGACCATCCGGTCGTCAGGCAGGGCCTTCGTACCTTCCTGGACCTGCAGGAGGACCTCGACGTGGTCGGCGAGGCCGCCGACGGCGCCGCGGCGGTCGCCCTGGTGGAGTCTCTCGCCCCTGACGTGCTGCTGCTCGACCTGAGGATGCCGGTCCTCGACGGGCTCGGCGCGCTGCTCCTGCTGGGAGAACGGGGGCTGTCGCCGAGGGTGCTCGTGCTGACCTCGGTGAGCGACAGGGGCGACGTGGCCCCGGCGATGCGGGCGGGCGCGGCGGGTTTCCTCTACAAGGACGTCGAACCGGCCGCGCTCGTGCAGGCGATCCGGGCGGTGTACGGCGGCCAGGTGCTGCTCGCTCCCGAGGCCGCCGAGGCGATGCTGTCCGGTCCCGGGCCCGTCCAGGCCGCGCGGGAGGGCGGGCACGAGGGCAGGCAGGTGGCGCCGCTGACCGATCGGGAACACGAGGTGCTCGCGCTGATCGCGTCGGGCCGCTCCAACCGGGAGATCGCCAGGCAGCTCGCGGTGGCGGAGAAGACGGTGAAGACCCACGTCTCCAACGTGCTGATGAAGCTGGGCGTGCAGGACAGGACCCAGGCCGCTCTCTACGCGGTGCGGAACGGCCTGGCCTGACGGTGGTGCCCGGTTGGAGGCCGGGACCTCTACGGCGTCAGGTGTCCTTCTTCTCCTCGCGCCGGTCCGGCGGCGGCGGGGGTGGGGGCGGCGGGGGTGGCGGTGGTGGCGGGTTGTAACCGCCCCCTCCGCCCTTGGGCTTGGGTTTGGGCGGCGTGGGATGGACGATCTTGGTTTTGACCGTCTTGAGGTAGTACCAGTGGGGGAAGGCCAGCCGCTCCCATTCCGAGCGGCCGAGGTCCCCGCCCCCGGTCGGGACGTTCCAGCTGTCGGCACCGAGCTTGGCGACCGCGGTGCCCTTGGTCCGCTTGTTGAGCTTGACCCAGATGCGTACCGTGTCCGACTCACCCTTCTCAAGGATCCACGGCGTCACGCACCAGAAGCCGTCGTCGTAGAAGTCGCAGTCAGTGCCTTTGGGGCCTTTGTAGTAAACGGTGTCGTTAATGCCTTTTGGCAGCACGGTCCCGCCGACGTAGTAGTAGTCGGCCTTGACAGGTCCCCGGTTGGTGACCTTGACCTCGTACATGAACTCGCGGCCGTTCCTGACCCGTTTCGGGGCCTTCACCGTGACCTTGAACGCAGACCACGGCTTGTCCTGCCGTACCCCGGACGGGGCCGCGGCCAGAACGCCCGCCGCGGACGCGGGCGGGACTCCGGAGGGAGCCAGGGACGGCGCGTTCGTGGCGGCGGCCGAGGCGGTGGGGACAATCGCGAGCGGAGTGATGAGGCTGAGACCTAGAAGCGTGCCGAAGCTTCGGCGCATGGGCGTCTCCGCACGAGCTAGGGGTGATCGTAGTCACCATTTGTTTCATGAATTATGACGTAAGCAGGACACGCCGGAAGAGTGAATGATCTACCTGAACATTACTTGTTTGCGTATCTTTGGTTACTCGGGGATACCAGCACCTCACGGCTGGACAACGGGGAGGCTCACGTGCCGGACACGAACCCGCTGCGCAGGGAGGACCCCGAGTCACTGGGCGACTACCGGTTGCTCGGTCGCCTGGGCGAGGGAGCGCAGGGGGTGGTCTACGCGGGCCGGGGCCCCGACGGGGTGATGGTCGCGATCAAGCTGCTCCATCCCCGGCTGAGCGACACCGGCATGGACGGCGACCGGTTCCTCCGCGAGGTCTCCGCCGCCCGCCGGGTGGCGCCGTTCTGCACCGCCCAGGTGCTGGGCGCCCACATGGACGGCGATCGCCCCTACATCGTGAGCGAGCTGGTCGAGGGCGTGTCCCTGCAGCGGGTCGTGCAGTCCGAGGGGCCACGGAGCGGCAACGTGCTCCACCGGCTCGCGGTCGGCACCGTGACCGCGCTGGCCGCCATCCACCGGGCGGGCATCGTGCACCGCGATTTCAAGCCCAGCAACGTGCTGCTCGGCCCCGACGGACCCCGGGTGATCGACTTCGGCATCGCCAGGGCCCTGGACTCGGCGATGACCGTGACGAGCGGGGTGGTCGGCACCCCCGCCTACATGTCGCCGGAACAGGTCTCGGGGCATCGCGTCGAGCCCTCGTCCGACATGTTCAGCTGGGGTCTGACGATGACGTTCGCCGCGACCGGGCGGCCCGCGTTCGGCCAGGACAGCGTGCCCGCGGTCATCTACCGGGTGATGAACGAGACTCCGGACCTGTCCGCGCTCCCCGACACCCTGCGGCCGATCGTCGCCTCCTGCCTCAGCAAACACGCCGAGGAAAGGCCCAGCGCCTCGGAGGTGCTGTTCTCGCTCCTGGAGACCCAGTCCGACGAGGTTCCCGTCGTGCCCGCGACACCCGCCGTCCCGTCCGGCACCCCTTCCGGGGCCGGCACTCCATCCGCCACCCCGCCCGCGTCCGGCACCCCGTCCAGGCCCGTCACCCCCTCCAGGTTCGGCGTCCCGTCCGGGTCCGGCACCCCGTCCGGGTCCGGCACCCCGTCCGGGTCCGGCACTCCGCCGGCGACCCCGCCCGCGCCCGTGACCCCGTCCGGGGCGGCCGTTCCTCCCGTGCCCACGTCCGTCGCCCCGTCCACCTCCGCCACCCCGTCCGGGCCCACGTCGCCGTCCGGGGGCGCCGTGCCGCTCGCGTCCCCGCCGCGCGCCGACGAGCGGGCGCCCGCCCCCGAGACGCTGTGGGTGCGGCCGTCGGGGGAGGACCAGGAGGGCGGGAGGCCCGGTGCCGCCCCCGGCCGTACCCCGGGCGGCCGGGCGGACGCTCCTGATGGCCGCCCTGATGGCCGTCCCGATGGCACCCCGCGCGGTGGGCCCGGTGCGGCTCCCGGTGCCTCCCGGAAGCGCCCCGGTGCCCCGGGCGGTCCATCGCCCGCGCCCAACCCCTTCGCCTCCCCCGCCGGGCCCGCGCGCTACCCCGGCAACCTGACGCCCGTGGGCCGGCAGCCCGCTCCACCTCCCGCGCCGCCCGAGGGGGCCTACCCCCCGCCGCCACCACAGCGCCCCGACCTCTTCGGCGACGCGCCCCCCGCCGCGCCCGGCGAGCGCGGCAAGCGGCGCAGGCGTGCCATCCTCGTGACCGGGGTGCTCTCGGGAGCCCTGACCCTGGCCGCCGCCGCGCTGATCGCGGTGCCGAACATGCGGGACGATCTCGCGACCCCTGACGACCCCCCGGTCACGCGGAGCGCCCTAGCCGGTGACGGCGCGCGGAAGCCGCCACCCCCTGCTCCCTCCACACCGTCCCCGGCGCCCGTCTCCCAGACTCCCTCCGCGCAGGTCACGCAGGCCCCCACACCCGCCACGCAAGTCCTGACTCCCGCCCCTACGGCGAGCCTCACGGCCGCCCCGACCTCGGGGCCGCCCGAGCCGCCCACCCCGCCGGCCACGACGGTGGTCTTCGACGGCCAGGACGGCAAGACGCTCAAGGGGCACACCAAGGCCGTCCAGTCTCTCGCCGGCATCAAGATCGGGAAGAGGTCCACGCTGCTCTCGGGCAGCCAGGACGGTTCGCTCGGGCTCTGGGACCCGGCCAAGCACAAGAGGCTCCACCGGCTCCGCGGCCACCGGGGCGAGGTCTACGCGGTCGCCACCGTCACCTTCGGTGGAAAGCCGTACGCGGTGACCGGCGGCTACGACCACTCCGTCCGCCTGTGGAGCCTGAAGTCCCGCAAGAGCAAGGCCCTGGGCTACCACCCCATCGCGGTCTTCGCCGCCGCGGCCGGCACCGTGAACGGCTCACCGGTCGCCGTCACCGGCGACGGCGACGGCACGCTCTACTTCTGGAACCTGAAGAGCCGCAGGCTGCTCAAAACCATCTCCGCGCACCGCAACGACATCAACTGGCTCGCCTTCGGCAAGATCGGCAAGCGGTCCGTCGTCGTGTCCGCCAGCGCCGACGAGACGCTGGGCGTCTGGGACCTCGTCACCAGGAAGCGGTACGGCAAGGCCTACAAGGGGCACAGCGGACCGGTCTTCTCGGTGGCCTTCGGCAAGCTGGGCGACCGCGCCGTGATCGCCTCGGGCGGCAAGGACAAGAAGATCAGGATCTGGGACCCGAAGACGTCCAAGACCATCGGCAAGCCGCTCGGGGGCCACGGCGGCAACGTCTACTCCCTGGCGTTCGGCAAGGTCGACGGCCGCACCGTGCTGGTGTCGGGCAGTACGGACGGGACCGTCCGGCTCTGGGACCCGGCCGAGGGCAGGCCCCTCGGCAAGCCGGTCAAGGCTCACAAGGGCGGGGTCTACGCGGTGGGCGTCATGACCGTCGGCGACCGTACGCTGGCCGTCTCGGCGGGCAAGGACCGCGCCGTCAAGCTCTGGAGGCTCACCTCCGTTCAGTAAGCCCGCCTCCCGGGCCCCGAGCCGTCAGACCAGCTCGGTGATGGCGTGGTGGGCGACCACCCGGGCCCGGCGTACCGCGCGGTCGAGCTCGCGCATGGCCTCACCGCGTACGGCGATCTGGCCCGAGGTGAGGCCGCGGTCGTCGGCGACGCGGAGCACCGCGGCGAGGCGGGCGGCCAGGGCGGCGACCCGGTGGGCCCTGGCGGGATAGCCGGGGGCCAGGCCGTCGTCCACGATCTCCAGCCGCCGGTGACCCTGGGCCGGGCCCTCCACTCCGAGCAGGGCGTCGGTGGCCACGCGCATCGCGCGGGTCAGCTCGTGCTCGGCCTCGGCGAGGGACGGCAGGTCGGGGGCCGCGGTACGGGCCTCCAGCACGGTCCAGCGAACCCCGGCGTACGATGACCCGCGGCGGTCGTTTACCGGGATCAGGCCGAGGCATCTGTCGGGAAGCACGGCTGTCGCCGCCTGCCCGGCCTCGATGGCCGCGGAGTTGAAGGGGGGCGGTCCGGTGAGCCCGAGTGGGTCGCCAGCGACGGGGAGGGCCAGTCGCAGCGACTTCATGCCCTCGATCCGCAGGTCGGCGAGGAACCCGCGGAGGGGGAGGTCGCCGGTCTCACCGGCGACGAGTTGGGGGCCTGCCTGCCGTTCCACGCGGTCGGCGGCCTCGTCGAGGCCGACCTGTCCGGCGAGCCAGGCGTTGCCCCAGCAGACCAGGGTGGCCGAGATCGGTGAATCAGGGTGCACCGATCCACGATATGCGCTTGTCCTGCAATAGGTTTTGTTCCAGCGATTCACAAGGAGGCGTAAGGGATGGGCGGTCAGGTGCTTCGGCTACAGGACGTCACCGTCCGCAGGGACGGAGCGGCCCTGCTGCGGGAGATCGACTGGACCGTTCACGAGGACGAGCGGTGGGTCGTCATCGGTCCCAACGGCGCGGGGAAGACAACGCTGCTGCAGGTGGTCGGGGCGATGCTGTTCCCCACCGAGGGCATCGTCGAGATCCTGGGCGAGCGGCTCGGCCAGAGTGACGTCTTCGAACTGCGGCCCCGCATCGGGCTCGCGAGCGCCGCGCTGGCGGAGAAGGTGCCGGCGGAGGAGAAGGTCATCGACCTGGTGCTCACCGCCTCGTACGCGATCCTCGGCCGCTGGACGGAGGAGTACGACTCCCACGACGTCACGCGCGCCGTCGAGCTGATCGACCAGTTCGGCTGCGCCCACCTGATCCGGCGCCGGTTCAACACGCTGTCCGAGGGGGAGCGCAAGCGGGTCCAGATCGCCCGCGCGCTCATGCCCAACCCGGAGCTGCTGCTGCTGGACGAGCCCGCCGCGGGCCTGGATCTGGGCGGGCGCGAGGACCTGGTCCGCCGCCTGGCGATGTTCGCGCACGACCCGAAGGCGCCGACCATGGTGCTGGTCACCCACCACGTGGAGGAGGTGCCCAGCGGGTTCACCCACGCGCTGCTGCTCCGGCACGGTTCGGTGGTGGCTCAGGGGCCGATCGACCAGGTGATGACCGCGGAGAACCTGTCGCGCACCTTCAGCGTCCCGCTCACCCTGGATCGGGGGCGCGACGGCCGCTGGTACGCGCGGGCGCACCAGCTCTGAGACGGCCCCGGGCCGCTTCCAAGACTGTTTCGGTCGTTCAAAGGCCGGTGAAGGGAAAAGCAAATATCCTGCCGGGTCAAGAGTTCCACGTGACTCGACCGCCCGGGATGGTTCATGGAAGCGCTTGTCGCCGCACTCGTCGTCGTGGCCGTGGCGGCGTTCGCCGTCCACCGGACGGTTCGCGTCGTGCCGCAGGCCACGGCGGGCGTCGTGGAGCGGTTCGGGCGCTACCACAGGACGCTCGGTCCCGGGCTGAACCTCGTGGTGCCGTTCATCGACCGGATCAAGGACATGGTCGACCTTCGCGAGCAGGTCGTCGCCTTTCCACCGCAGGCGGTCGTCACCTCCGACAACCTCGTCGTCTCCGTCGACACGGCCGTCTCCTTCGAGGTGGCCGATGCCCGCGCGGCGACCTACGAGATCGCCAACTTCCTGGTCGCCGTCGAGCAGCTCACCGCGACCACGCTGCGCGACGTGGTCGGCGGGATGGACGTGGACCGCGTGCTGGCCTCCCGCGAGGAGATCGGCGCCGAGCTGCGCCAGGCGCTCGACGACGCCACGGGCGCGTGGGGTCTTCGCGTCGGCCGGGTCGAGCTGAAGGCGATCGACCCGCCCGTCTCCGTCCAGGAGTCGATGGAGAGGCACGCCCGCGCCGACCGCGACAGGCGGGCCGCGCTGCTCGCGGCCGAGGGGGAGAAACAGGCGGCCGTCCTCGCCGCCGAGGGCCGGAGGCAGGCCGCCGTGCTGGCGGCCCGCGGCGAGGCGGAGGCCACCGTGCTCAGGGCGCGGGCCGACGCCGAGGCCAGGGCGACGCGGGCCAGGGGGGAGGCCGACGCGATCGTCATGCTCCTCCGCGCCGTCCGCGAGGGCGGGCCCGACCTGGAGCCTCTCGCCCGCGAATGCCTGCGGGCACTCCCCGAGCTCGCCAAGGGGGACGCCGGCAAGCTGTGGATCGTCCCGCCGGACCTGAGGCGGGTCCTCGAACGCCTCACGGACCTTCTCCCGGACAAGGACGGGCCCCCGGACCTCTTGGACCCTCCTGACCTCTTGGGCCCTTTGGGCAAGGACGAGCCCTCGGATCCCTTGGACTTCTCGGACCCCTTGGACTTCTCAGACCTTTTGGGCGACGGGTCCTCGGACCTTTTGGGCAAGGACGGGCCCTTGGACTCCTTGGACTTCTCGGCCCCCTTGGACAAGGACGGGTACTCAGACCCCTCGCCTCCCTCGGTCAAGGACGGGCCCTCGGTCGGAAAGGAATCCCCGCTCAAGGAGGGATCCCCGGCCAAGGACACTCCCGTTAAGGACACCCCCGCGACCGGATAACCCTCGATCTCCTCCTAGCATCCGGTGAGTGCCGTGCACCTGTCATGGGCGCGAGCCTTACCAGTGAGGGGAAACGCATGACACCGTGGGAGGCGGCCGCGATCTTCGTGGCCGGCATCGGGGCCGGGGGCATCAACGCCGTCGTCGGTTCCGGGTCTCTGATCACGTTCCCGACGATGGTCGCGCTGGGCATGCCACCGGTCGTCGCCAACGTCTCCAACACCATCGGCCTGGTCCCCGGGTCGCTGACCGGCGCGCTCGGCTACCGGGCGGAGCTGAGGGGGCAGCGCCGGAGGCTGGTCAGGCTGGCGGTTCCCGCGGTGGTCGGCGCGGTGGTCGGCGGGGTGCTCCTGCTCTACCTCCCCTCGGAGACGTTCGACATCGTCGTGCCCGTCCTGATCGGCGTGGCGTGCGTGCTGGTGGTGATCCAGCCGAGGCTCAACAGATGGCTGAGCGCCCGGCGGGAGCACCCCCACCCGCACGGTGGCCCCTGGCTCTGGGCCGGTGTCCTCGTGTGCGGCATCTACGGCGGCTACTTCGGCGCGGCCCAGGGCGTGCTGCTCATCGGGCTGATGGGCAGCTTCCTCGACGACGGCCTGCAGCGGATCAACGCGACCAAGAACGTGCTCGCGCTGCTGGTCAACGCGGCCGCCGCGCTGCTGTTCGTCGTGGTCGCGGAGGTCGACTGGCTGGCGGTCCTGATGGTGGCGCTGGGCGCCGCGATCGGCGGTTTCCTCGGCGCGAAGGTCGGCAGGAGACTGCCCGCCCCGGTGCTGCGCTGGTTCATCGTCTGCATCGGAATAGTGGCGATAGTCAAACTGGTGTACGGGTGAACCTGCCCGCTACCGGGTACCTATACAGGTATGAAAGGTGACAAAGTCGAGGTTGTCATCGACGCAGGAGACAGTTCCCGTACCTACGAGGTCAGCGCCACCAGAGCGGGGCGCCGCGTTGAGGTGGCCAACGCCCGAGGCGGCGTTGTCGAGGTGAGCGAGGTCACCCGGAGCGGAACGGCCGTGCGCACCGCCCGCTTCATGTCCAGCCGTATTCTCGCCCTGGTCGAACACCCCGCCGACGGCAAGCCGGCGTAGGCCGAGCCGGCGGCGGGCCGGTTCTCGTCACGCCTGGGTGGGACA
The DNA here is from genome assembly GCF_036227305.1 of Streptosporangium sp. NBC_01469. Classification (NCBI taxonomy): domain Bacteria; kingdom Bacillati; phylum Actinomycetota; class Actinomycetes; order Streptosporangiales; family Streptosporangiaceae; genus Streptosporangium; species Streptosporangium sp. NBC_01469. The sequence continues at coordinate 2,198,361 of NZ_CP109465.1, forward strand.
TACCCGTCACGCCTGGGCGGGGCGCAGGAGCCGCGCCGGACCGGACGGACACGGCTCACCCCGCGGGGAGGTCCCCGCGGGGCTCAGTCACGTCTGCGTCATGTCCGCGCGGGACGGACGGGCACGGCCCACTCGCGGCTCACCCCGCAGGGAGATCCCCGCGGGGTACGGTCATGTCTGCGCGGGACGGACCTGGAGCACCCCGTCGCGGCGGACCCGGGTCTCGAAGGACGGCTGGGGCGCGGTGGCCGGGCCGTGCACGACGGCTCCGTCGGAGAGCCTGAAGGTGCTCCCGTGCCACGGGCAGACCACGCAGGCGGTCCCCTCCTCCGAGATCAGACGCCCCTGGTGCAGCGGGCCCGCCAGGTGGGCGCACTGGTCGGCGAGCACCGTGACACCGGCGCCGACGCGCAGCACGAACAGGTCGATGTAGCCGAGCCGCCTCGTCACCGGGCGCCCGTCCGGCAGGTCGCCGATCTCGCACAGGTCGTGCCAGCCCAGCGGGACCAGATGGGCGACGGACTCGGCGTGGTTGGCCCCGGCTGCCTGCCGGTAGGCCAGGTGGCCGCCGAGGTAGCCGCCCACGCTCGCGGCACCCAGCCCGGCGAACGACAGCACCCGTCCGGTCCGGTCGCGCCCGGCCATCCGGAACACCAGCGAGCCGGCGTAGAACCCGAGGGCGGTCAGGTTGGCGATCGCGTGCACGAACCCCACCCGCTGCTGCTCGCGGTGGAGCGCGGACCAGTCGGTGACGCCCGCCGCCATTGCGGGCATCGCGGTGAGAAGACCGCCGGCGACCAGCACCCGCGACGCCCGCGGATCGGCGCGGGTCACGTCGAGCACGGCCGTCGCCGCCCAGAGACCCAGGCTGAGGTTGGCGAGCGGTGGATGGAGCGGTTTGCCGATCGGCACCCCGTGGAGCAGGTCACGCAGCGGTCCGGGACCGATCCGCCGGCGCACGGCCTTGGCGAGCACGCGGATCGGTCTGTCGGCCCTGGGTGAGCGCTCGATCCGATCGGTGAGCTCGACCCCGGGCACCAGACGTCTGAAGGTCCGGCGCCCTGTTTTGACGGTTTCCTTCACCATCGCCCCCTTCTCGACCATAGGGACCTACCCGAGAACGGCGTTATGCACGCGCCAAATGCCCTCGGCTGACGGAGAGAGCGATGATTTCGGTGGCGTAGGCGCCCAGTGTCGCCGACCCCTCCTCGATGATCTTCACCTTCTCCAGCACCTGCTCGGCCGTCACCTTGTACAGCGACCAGGTGCCGCCCTCGTTGTGATGGTTCGCCATGATGGGCGCGATCCGGTCGAGGGCCTTGGCGAACCTGGCCTCCGGTGTCCTGCGTTCCTCGAACTCGTCCCAGAGCTCGCGCAACCGCGCGGCCTGGTCACAGGGGAGCAGTCCGAAGATCCGGTCGGCGGCCTTGCGCTCGATGCCCAGCTGGGCCTCGACGGCCGAGGCGTCGTAGATGAACGTGTCTCCCGCGTCGATCTCGACGATGTCGTGGACGAGCAGCATCGCGACGACCCTGTCGAGGTCGGTGCCCGGTGGTGCGTGCTCGGCCAAGACCATCGCCAGCATGCCCACGTACCAGGAGTGCTCGGCGTCGTTCTCGCGCCGCGACCCGTCCATGAGGGTGTTGCGGCGGACGATGCGTCTGAGCTTGTCGATCTCCATGGCGAAGGCGAGCTGAGCGTGCAGACGGTCCTGTGCTGGAGGGGTGGTCACGCGCGCAAGCCTAATGCGCGTCGATCCCGCTTTTCCGAGCGATCATGGGATCACGCCCGGCCGAGTGTGACGGGAACCCCGTTGAACACGGCGTTTCCCGAGGGTACGTCCACGACGGAATCGTCCGTCAGCGTGTTCGCGTTGATCCCCGGGTGCCTGGCGGCCACCGGTTGCGAGGTGCCGGCGTGTCCCCACCCGTGGGGCAGGCTCACCACCCCCGGCATGATCGTGTCGGTCGGCTCCAGCGGTACGACCAGCTCGCCGGCGGCCGAGCGCACCACGGCGTGCTCGCCCAGCCCGAGCCTGCTCACGTCGTCCGGATTGATCTGCAGGGTGCACCGGTTGGTCCCGCCGACCAGCGGTCCCACGTTGTGCAGCCAGCTGTTGTTGGAGCGCAGGTGGCGCCGTCCGATCAGCACGATCTCCGCGGGCGGGACGGCCAGCCGCCCGCGCAGCCGCTCGGCGTCCTCGACCAGCTGCGGCGGGGCCAGCTCCACCCGTCCCGAGGCCGTACGGACGATCTCCGCCAGCCGGGGCTCCAGCGCGCCCAGGTCGATGCCGTGCGGGTTCGCCAGGAGGGTGGCCAAGGAGAGCCCATACGGGCCGAGCCTGAGCATGGCGTCCAGTCGCGTCTCCGCTCCGCTGCCGCCGTCCAGGGAGGCGCGCAGCTCGGCCGGGTCCGCGCCCTCCACCGGGGAGCCGGGCGTCTCGACGGCCCCGCGGAGCATCTGGTCGAGGATCAGCTCGTCGAGCAGGGCGGGATCGGCGTCCGCGCCCTGTCCCGAGGCGATCATCGCCAGCCGGGCCATGATCTCGGCCTCCGACGGGCGCCCCGGCTCCAGCGGCAGGACCGGCGGGGAGAACCTCGCGTAGTTGCGGACCGCCAAGGACAGCAGTGTCAGGTCGTAGTGCGGTGACTGCGTCACCCGCGGCGGCGGCAGGATGACGTTCGCGTGCCGGGTGGTCTCGTTCAGGTACGGGTCCACGCAGACCATGAACTCCAGGTCGCGGAAGGCCCGGTCCAGCCGGGGTCCGCCCGGCGCCGACAGCACCGGGTTGCCGGCCACCACGACCAGCCCCCTGACCTGCCCCTCACCCGGCGTCTCGATCTCGTCGGCGAGGGTGGCCACCGGGAACTCGCCGTTCGCCTCCGGCAGCCCCCGGACGCGGCTGTGCCAGCGTCCCGTGGCGTACGGCCTGCTCCGGCGGCCGTTCTCCACGGCGGGCTTCGCGAACATGACCCCGCCGGGACGGTCGAAGTTGCCGGTCAGGACGTTGACGACGTCGACCAGCCACTGCGCGACGGTGCCGAACTCCGCGGTGCAGGTGCCGATGCGGGCGTAGACGGCGGCGGTCGGAGCCGCGGCCAGCTCGCGCGCCAGCCGGACGATCTCCCCGGCGGGCACCCCGCACATCGGGGCGACCGCCTCGGGGGCGAAGTCCCGTGCCAGCCGCCTGACCTCGTCCAGCCCGTTGACCCCGACGCCGTCGATGCCGGCGCCGACCGAGGCGAGGTCCTCGGCGAGGAGGGTGTGGACGATGCCGAACAGCAGGTAGGCGTCCATGCCGGGGCGTACGAACAGGTGCTCGTCGGCGAGGGCGGCGGTTCGGGTGCGGCGCGGGTCGACGACCACGAGCTTGCCGCCGCGCCCGCGCAGCGCCTTGAGGCGGCCGGGGAAGTCGGGGGCGGTGCAGAGCGAGCCGTTGGACTCCAGCGGGTTGGCGCCGAGCATCAGCAGGTAGTCGGTGCGGTCCAGGTCGGGCACCGCGATGGCCAGCGGGTCGCCGAGCATCAGGCCACAGGAGACGTGCTTGGGCATCTGGTCCGCGGTGCTCGCGGAGAAGACGTTGCGGGTGCCGAGGGCGCGGATCAGCGGCCTGCCGTAGAGGGCGCCGGCCATGGAGTGGGCGTTCGGATTGCCGAGGTAGACGGCGAGCGACCGGCGGCCGTGGGCGTCGATCACGCCCCCGAGGCCCTCCTCGACCGTGCGGAACGCCTCGTCCCAGGACGCCTCGCGCCACTCGCCGCCCGTCCGGATCATCGGTACGCCCAGCCGGCTCGGGTCCTCGTCGAGGCGGCCCAGGCTCGCGCCCTTGGGGCAGATGAACCCCTTGGAGAAGGGGTCGTCCCGGTCGCCCTTGACCGAGGTGACGTGCCCGGCGTCGTCGAGGGTGAGCCGGAGGCCGCAGACGGCCTCGCAGAGAGGACAGGTCCTGTGAGCTGTTCTCATCGGCACTCCTGGGTTCGGTGAGTGAACTCATCATGGCCGCCGGCCCCGGACGGGGGGAAGCCCCGGAGTACGAACTCCGGGGCTTCCCGTTGACGCGGGCCGGGGAACTCACGCGGCCCGTTGGCACCGGCGGGGGAGCTCACCTGGCCCGTCGGCGCCGGCGGGGGAGCTCACGCGGCCCGTTGACACGGTCCGGGGAACTCGTCCGGTCCCGGGGGCGGGACGGTGGCGAGGCGGACATCCGGTTCCTGCTCCGCCCGCAGGTTCACCCAGTCGGCCCGCGCGTAGAGCCGGTCGAGACCCACCGGGGGGCCGGGAACCTCGTCCCCCCGGACGATCTCGACGGTCAGCAGGTTCGCCCACCTGCCGTGCCGGGAGACCACGGCGTCGCGGGCGTAGCACGCCGCCGCGATCTCGGCGGAGAAGGCGTCGAAGTCCTCGGCGCAGGTTCCGGCCCTGGCGAGGACGAGCGCCTTCTCCCCGGCGGCGGAGGGGGTGATCCACAGGATCAGCGGCAACCGGCCGGAACGGGTGTGTATCCCGGTCTCCGCGCACGCCCTCTGGATGCGGTGCCGGGAGACCAGGCACCACACGTGTGCGATCACCCAGCTTCTCCCGAAGCCGGAGGCTGCGGGGACGCCGACGGCGCAGATCGCGACGAGAAACGGCCACCAGTCGCCCTCCCCGAGCGAGAGGACCACGGTGACCGTGAGGAGCGAGGCGGTGGCGAGCAGGATGACCTCCGTCCGCCAGCGCCACAGCCGGACGAGGAGACCCGCCCGGCTGGGGGGCCTGCCGCCGAAGCGGCCGTGGCGGTCGCCGCGGGGGTTACGCCGCGACATCGCCGCCCACCCCCTTGTCGTGGACGGGTGCCAGGGCGAGGGCGGGAGCGGCGGTCCGCTCGGCCTTGAGGAGGTCGAACCGGGGCTCGCGGTAGTGCCTGGCCCCGAAACCGGTCCTGGTCACGGTCCAGCCGAGCCGGTGGGCCCACTCGTCCTGGTCCATGCAGAGCTCTCGGTCGCTCACATAGATCAGATCGAGGATGAAGGTCTTGATTCCGTGGGTTCTGTTGGTACGGTGGAAGGACATAGGAGACTCCCTTCGTGGCTTTGACGCGGAGTTCTTGTGCCAACCGGGTCGGTGGCCGCCGGCCCGGTGTTTTTTGCGCCCGATCAGGGCGCCCTCTTGTGATGCGTGCGACTCTGGGCCGTCGCCGGCCGACTCCCGTGCTCCCCCTGCTGGCCTCCCCGCGTCAACTCCGTTCCGTCAGAGACGGCGCCGTTGCCGAACGGCCGCGCGTCCGTCCCACGCCGCGCGGCTCACGAAGGTCCTCGAAGACGCCCTCCGGATGATCGCCGGTGACTCCCCCGACCTTTCGGGAACCTTCCTGTTCTGATAGTCGCTCAGCATAGATTTGGCTGCAAGACTTGCCGTAAGGAAAAAAGCAATAAACTTTCACAGATGCACTGCAATCATCCGTGTAATTTGCACTACCATTCGTCAGGTTCCTGTTGAGGCCGTGACACCCGCCCGCCCGTCATGGTGAGGAGGTCGTGATGCCGCAGCGCGGCAGTCCAGCGCTCCGTCGACGTCGGCTGGGTCTGGAGTTACGCAGGCTTCGCGAGAGCCTGAACATGACCGGCGACGAGGTGTCCAGCCGCCTGGAGTGGTCGACGGCCAAGGTCAGCCGCATCGAGACCGCCAGGACGCTGGCCAAGGAGGCCGACGTCGAGGCGCTCATCGAGCTTTACGAGGTTGACGAACCCCTTCAGGCGATCCTGGTCGCGCTACGGCACGACGCCGCCCAGAAGGGGTGGTGGGAGAAGTATCGAAGCTCCGTTCCCGATGACTACATCACGCTTATCGGGATGGAGGCGGAGGCCACGGTGGTGCGAAACTGGGAACCCCAGATCGTCCCCGGCCTTCTCCAGACAGAGGATTACGTCCGGTCCGTCGCTCAGGCGAACCAGCATGCCAGCCAGGTTCCGCCGAGCTGGCTCCGGGACCGAGTCGAGATACGGATGGCACGGCAGCGCACCCTGCTGCACAGTTCCGATCCGCTGACCTTCATGAGCGTGTTCCACGAGTCCGTGCTGAGGAACCAGTACGGTGACGCCCGCGTCATGCGGGACCAGTTCGTGCACCTGATCGAGGTCTCGAGGTTGGAGCACGTGGAAATGCGAATTCTTCCCCAGGCCGTTCCGCCGCCCGTGTCCACGGGTGCGTTCCTGCACCTGGCCTTTCCCGATTTCCCGGACGTCGTCTACATGGAATCCCTCTTCGGGGGAAGATTCGTAGAGGAGGCGGAAATGGTCTACGGCTACGAGCTGGCATTCGGCCACCTTATGGAGTGTGCGCTCGACGAGGTGGCATCGCAGGAGCTGATCAAACAAACAATCGACTACTGGAACAGGTAGCGGCATCGGGATTTCAGTTGCCGTTATTTTGTCATTTTCGGAAAGAATGATGAACGCGAATAATCACAACGATGTGATCTGGAAGAAGAGCGCGCGAAGCGGCACCAACGGCAACTGTGTCGAGGTGGCGTCGCTGGGTGGCGGACACGTGGGGGTCCGCGACAGCAAGGATCGGTCCGGTCCCGTCCTCTCCTTCACTCCGGGCGAGTGGAAGGCCTTTGTCGAGGGCGTCAGGGACGGAGAGTTCGACCTGTAAGCGGAAGCGGCCCCCGGCGCTCACTGAGGAGCACGGGAGCCGCCCACTGGGATTAACGTGAATCTCTGATTCCTCGACCGCCGGATGGATTGACGGCCCGCCGACGGCCTCGGGGAATCATCGCACATCGAGGCGCCGCGGCAGCCTTCGTGCCGGGTGCGATGGTCACTCTTTAATGTCTTGTAAGTTCCCGATTGCACCTTCATCCTTAAAGTGCCTCGTGGTGTCTTGTGGGAGAAAGGTGGCGATGTGTCTGACATGGACCTGTCTGTGGCGTTGTGGCGAAAGAGCCGGCTCAGTGCCGCGAGCGGTAACTGCGTCGAGGTGGCTCGCCTGCCCGGGCGGGGATTCGCGGTCAGGGACAGCAAGGACAGGACCGGGCCGGTGCTGGTCTTCGGCGGGCACGGGTGGATCGCGTTCGTCGCGGCGGTGAAGGGCGGAGACTTCGATCTCTGAGTGGCCGTCCTTCCAGGATCCGGGGGCTTGCCCAACGACGGGACAGCCCCCTTCCGTGTCTCCGGGGGCAGCCGGGGCGGCCCTTGAAGGCAGGGAAAAGCCCTGGACGGCCAGGACAACACCTTTGAAAAGCAGGGGAAGGCCCTGGAACAGCCGTACGGCCCGCATCTCCGGGGAGAAACGAGCCGTACGAGGAGAAACACCGTGACTAATCGGCGGTGACGCCGAGGCCCTGGGCGACGCCCTGGCCGAGGTCCTTGTGGACGTTCGTCCAGTACTCGACGACGCGCTTCTTCGTCTCGGCGGTGACCTCCGGGGCGGAGGCGTGGCCGACGACGTTGCTCACCAGGTGGGAGCGGTCGGTCTCGGACAGGACGTTCTCCCACAGGGCGCGGGGCTGGACGAAGTCGTCGTCCTCGCGGTGCAGGGTGTAGGCGGAGCGGATGATCTCACCGGTCACCTGGTAGTGCTCGCCCGCGTACAGCGCCGGGTCGGCCGCGGGGCCGCCGACGGTGTTGGGGGCGTAGACCGGGTCGCCCGGGTTGTTGAAGCGCATGTGGCCGTCCTTGTTGTAGCTGTGGACGGGAGCCTTCGGCGCGTTGATCGGCAGCTGCTGGTAGTTGACGCCGATGCGGTAGCGGTGGGCGTCCGGGTAGGAGAACAGCCGGCCCTGGAGCATCTTGTCCGGGGACGGGCCGATGCCCGGCACCAGGTTCGCCGGCTCGAAGCTCGACTGCTCGACCTCGGCGAAGTAGTTGGCCGGGTTGCGGTTCAGGACGAACCTGCCGATCGTGATCTCGGGGTAGTCGGCGTGCGGCCACACCTTGGTCAGGTCGAACGGATTGAACCGGTAGTCGGCGGCGGCCTCGAACGGCATGATCTGGACGTTCACCGTCCAGGACGGGTGGTTCCCGCTCGCGATCGCGGTGTGCAGGTCGCGGATGTGGAAGTCGGCGTCCTGCGCGATGACCGCGCCGGCCTCGGCGTCGGTGAAGTTCTTGATGCCCTGGTCGGTCCTGAAGTGGTACTTGACCCAGAACTTCTCGCCGCCGGCGTTGTACCACAGGAAGGTGTGCGAGCCGAAGCCGTGCATGTGGCGCCAGGACGCCGGGGTGCCGCGGTCGGTCATCAGGAACGTCACCTGGTGGGCGCTCTCCGGCGAGAGCGTCCAGAAGTCCCACTGCATGTCGTGGTCGCGCAGGTTGGTGTCGGCGCGGCGCTTCTGGCTGTGGATGAAGTCGGAGAACTTCTGCGGGTCGCGGATGAAGAAGATGGGCGTGTTGTTGCCGACGAGGTCGTAGTTGCCCTCCTCGGTGTAGAACTTCAGCGCGAAGCCGCGCGGGTCACGCTGGGTGTCGGGGCTGCCGAGCTCACCGGCGACCGAGGAGAAGCGGATGAAGAGCGGGGTCTCCTTGCCCTTGGCGAACAGGCCCGCCTTGGTGAACTGGCTGACATCCTCGGTGATCTGGAGGATGCCGTGCGCGCCTCCACCCTTGGCGTGGACCACTCGCTCGGGCACGCGCTCCCGGTTGAAGTGGGCCATCTTCTGGATCAGGTAGTGATCCTGCAGCAGCAGGGGCCCGTTCGGGCCCACCGACTGGGAATGCTCGTCACTCGGCGCGGGGATTCCCGCATCGGTGGTGGTGATGGGCCTGGTGCTCATAAGAGGTTCCTCCGGGTGTTCTCTTCATCGAGTGTCTTCGGAACGACAGCCGGGGCACACGCCCCAAAAAATCACATCCGCCTCGTCGACCAGGTATCCGGCGTCGGAGACCGGGTCGAGACAGGGGGCGTGGCCGACGGCGCAGTCCACGTCGGTGACCTTCCCGCATCGGCGGCAGACGAGATGGTGATGGTTGTCATTGATTCGCGTCTCGTACCGGGCGGGACTGCCCGCGGGTTCTATCCGCCGGAGGAGCCCGACCCTGTGCAGCGCGTGCAGGGAGTCGTAGACGGCCTGCAGGGAGACCTGGCCGACCCGGCCCCGCACGCCGTGATAGACGGCGTCCACGTCGAGGTGGTCGCCCTCCCGCACGGTCCGCATGATCGCCAGCCGGGCCGCGGTCACCCGCAGGCCCGCCTGTCGCAGCCGGTCCTCGTCCTCCATGACCACACCGTACGACCCAAACCGGAATCATTCAAGTTAGTGAGCAACTCCAGTTTTGGGGAAACAAATCTGGTAGGGCGAGTTCTGACACAGGCGATGGGTGAAGTGGCATCCTCGAATACCGATGGACACGTACACAGCTCGCCGCCTCGCCCTGGCCGCCACGGCCGCCGCCTCAGCCGTGCTTCTCGCGGCCTGCTCGGCAGCCGAGTCGGCCGCCCCGGAACCGTCCCCCGACGTCGTGGAGAAGCCCACCGAACAGGCCGAGGCCACCCCCACCCTCACCCCCACGCCCGAGCGCAGACCGTACACCATCTCCTTCGGCGGGGACGTGCACTTCGAGGGCGTGTTGCGAACCCGGCTGAACGCCGATCCGAAGACCGCGCTCGGCCCGATCGCCAAGGTGCTCAAGCGCTCTGACCTGGCGATGGTCAATCTGGAGACCGCGATCACCACCGGCGGCACCCCCGCTCCCGGCAAGCAGTTCACCTTCCGCGCCCCGGCGGCGGCGCTCACCGCGCTGAAGGCGTCCGGGGTGGACATCGCCTCCCTGGCGAACAACCACGGTATGGACTACATGCAGAGCGGGCTGAAGGACTCCCTCGCCGCCATCAAACGATCCAAGTTCCCCGTCGTGGGCGTGGGCAGGAACGAGGCCGAGGCGTACAAGCCGTGGCGGACGACCGTGAACGGCAACCGCGTCGCCATCATCGGCGCGACCCAGGTGCTGGACGCGGAGTTCGTCCAGGCGTGGACGGCCTCCGGCGACCAGGGCGGCCTCGCCTCGGCCAAGGACGAGGAACGGCTGATCCAGGAGGTGCGCAGGGCGCGCAAGAACTCCGACACCGTGATCGTCCACCTGCACTGGGGCACCGAGTTGCAGAAGTGCCCCAACGAGGCACAGCGCGGCCTGGCGCCCAGACTGGTCGCGGCCGGGGCGGACGTCGTCGTCGGCGGACACGCGCACATCCTGCTCGGCGCCGGATACCTGAAGAACAGCTACGTCAGCTACGGCCTGGGCAACTTCGTCTTCTACAACTGGGGTCCGGACACCGGCAGGACCGGCGTGCTCACCCTGACGATCAACGGCCGCAAGGTGCTCAAGGACCAGTGGACCCCGGCCACCATCCAGGGCGGGGTGCCGGTCCCGATCACCGGGACCGGGCGGCAGCAGGCCATCGCGGGCTGGAAGGCACTGCGCGACTGCACCGGCCTGACCGCCAGGCCCGGCCGGTCCGGGTAGTCCCGGCCGGAGCGGCGACGGAAGACGTTCCGGACACCCCGTGCGACAGGGGGCCGTGACGCGGCGGGCCGGCATCGTCCGCGCCGTCACCGTGACCCCGCCCGTCGTCGCCGTGAACGCGGAGGGCGGGATCGGCCACACGCTCTCGCGGACCTCCCCGGCGCTCACGCGTCGCCGCGCCGGGTTCGTCCGGCTCACCGGGGGTGGAGAAATCTCGCGATTGACGAATAAGCACTGACCCCGGCGTGTCAGAGGGGCAAGATGGTGTGGTGTCCACCATGTCCTGCGAGGAGCCCGGAGAGGCTCCACTGCGGCGTCAACCCACCCAACGACGGAGCGCGCGACGTGTCGAGCGGATGCTCGACGCGTGTGCCGACCTGCTGGACGAGATCGGCTACGACGCGCTCTCCACCACGAGGATCGCCGAACGCGCGGGGGTCGCGATCGGTTCGGTCTACCAGTTCTTCCCCGACAAGCGGGCCCTCACCCAGGCGGTGACCCGGCGCCACGTGGAGGGGTTCGTCTCCCGGATCGGCCGGCGCTTCCTGTCGGAGGACTACAAGGGCTGGTGGGACGCGGTCGACGCGATCATCGACGAGTACGTGGAGATGCACAGGACCGTCCCGGGTTTCCGGTCCCTGCACTTCGGCGACGTGGTCGACCTCAACCTGCTCGACGCCGGGTCCGACAACAACACGGTGATCGCCGGACGGTTGCGCGGCCTTCTCCTGGAGGAGTACGGGCTGGCCGACAGCGAGGAGTTCGACCTGGCGATCCTCGTCGCGGTGGAGGCCGGGGACGCCGTGCTCAAGCTGGCCTTCCGACGCGATCCGAACGGTGCCCCGGAGATCGTGGCCGAGGCCAAGCGCCTCATCCGCGGCTACCTGAACCGTCAGTTCGCCCGCGTCTCGGCCTGAGGCGTTCGAGGATCGAGCCGTCGGTTCGCCCGAGTCTCGGTCTGAGGAGGCCGGGAGCCGAGCCGTCGGTTCGCCCGCGTCCCGGTCCGAGAGGAGCCGGGAGCCGAGCCGTCGGTTCGTCCGTGTCTTGACTTGAGGGGCCCGAGGGCTGAACCGTCAGTTCACCCGAGTCTCGGTCTGAGGGGCCCGGGAGCCGAGCCGTCAGTTTGCCCGCGTCCCGGTCTGAGAGGGGCCGGGAGGGGAACCCTCGCCGGGGGACGCGCCGGTGCCCTCCGGCGGGCTCTCGACGCCGACCGCGTCCGGCGCGGTGGACGCGTGCTCCTCCCGTGCCTCCCCCTCCTGATGCCGCCTGCCCCGGCGTTCGAGCTGGGACCACCGCTCCAGGGGAGCGGCCTCGCCGGTCATCCCGGCCCCGGGGCGCCCCTGCGCCGTCAGTCTCTGCTCCGCGGGCTCCCGTACGTCCTGCCACGGCGTTCCCGGCCCCCGCGTGTCCGGTGCGCGCGCGTCCCGTTCCCGGGCGTTCTGTGCCTGCGGGACGTGTCTCTGGACGACGTGTCTCCGCGCGCGCAGCCGCTTCTCGTGCGGCCGTCCCGCGTCCGCCACCGGCACCGGCACGACCGCCGCGGGCCCGGACGACCGCGTCCCCGGCTCGTCGCGGGACCTTCCGGGGGGATCGCAGGGCTCGCCGTCGGACGCGATGACCGGCTGGAGCCGCCGGTCCCGGCGGGTTCGTTCGACTTTCTTGATCCGGGCGGCGAGCCTCTCGTCACGGATCCGGTTCTCCAGGGTGACCAGCTCCCGGTGGGCCTGCCCGAGCTCCTCCATCTTGACCGACAGGTATCCGGCGGACCCCGGAACGATCACCGAGAAGGCCAGGAGGAGCATCAACGTGAACGATGTCTGCTTGGACATGCCCATCGCGGCTCCTCCCCGTGACACTCTCCTCTGGCAGGACTCGTTGCTCATATGCCCGTTTTGCTGGGGAAAAACGCGCAGCGTAGTCGTTCGTTTGCCTAAGGTAACGTGGCCAATACCTGCCGTTGGCCGTACGCGGTCGAGCGTCGCTCGGTACTCTCGCGATGTGGCGCATGTGACACGTGAGCAACTTGATCGATTGCTTGAGCAGGCACTTCTGGCCGACGATCACGAAGACCTGGCCCGACGACTCGAAGCCCTGGTCGAGGCGTACGCGTCCGGCGACATATCACGGGCGGCGATCCTCGTGCTCGCCGCCGAGGAGTGGCGGCAGGCCGGACAGCCGGCCCGGGCCTTCGACTGCTTCCAGCGGGCGATGGACGACGGCGGCGAGGTGAGCGTCGATCCTCGGGCAGGGATCGCCGACACCCTCTTCGAGCTCGAACGGCCGGACGAGGCGAGGGAGGTGATCGCGGCGATCCGCGCCGTCGGTGACGTCACCGCGGCCACCGCCCTCACGGTCGCCGAGACCCTCGTCGCCTACGGCGACCTGGGAGAGGCCCATCAGTGGGCCACCGAGGGGGCGCACCGGGCGGTGGAGGGCAGCGGCGAGCACATCGCCCTGCTCAGAACCCGCTACCGGATCCGCGTCGACCTCGGCCTCCCCGAGGACGAGCTCGACGCCCTCCTGGACGCCTCGCACTGACGACTCCCCCGGCCCCGCCGACCTGACACGCGGCAGGGGAGGGCCGTGCCCCGTGAGGCACGACCCTCCCCCGCTACGGTTTGGCGGTGGATCCGTACCGGTCCGCGGACCGGTGGCCGATTCACCGCCTCCTACTTCGCGCTTACTTCGCGTCGAGGGCCGGGAGCGTCCCCTCCAGCGAGGGAAGGGCGGGAAGGGCGGGAACCGCCGCGGTGCCCTCCGCAGTGGTGCCGCCCGTGGTGCCTTCCGTCGTGGCCTCGCTCGTCGTGGCCTCGCTCGTGGTGCTCTCCGTCGTGGCCTCGCCGGCCGCGGGAGCGTCCGGCAGCGCGGGGGGCTCCGGGTTTACGGCGGCCGGCGGCTCCACCGCGGGCATGTCGGGGGAGGGCGCACTGGCGGCGGGCATGTCGGCCGTCGGCAGGTTCTCGGTGACGGCGTCCGTCGGGGTGGGGGCCGACATCGGGGATGCGGGCTCGTTGGCCAGCGTGGCCAGCGTGGCTGGCGCGGCCAGTGCGACCGGCGTGACCGCCGCGACCGGTGCGACCGGCGCATCCGCTGCGATCGGCGCGGCCAGCGTGACCGGTGCATCTGGCGTGACCGGTGCGACCGGCGTGACCGGCGTGACCGCCGCGACGGGTGCATCCGCCGTGACCGGCGTGACCGGCACATCCGCCGCGACTGCTGCGACCGGCGCATCCGCTGCGATCGGCGCGGCCGGCGTGACCGGTGCATCCGCTGCGATCGGCGCGACCGCCGCATCCGCTGCGACCGGCGCGGCCAGCGTGACCGATGCATCTGGCGTGACCGGTGCGACCGCCGTGACCGGCGTGACCGCCGTGACCGGTGCATCCGCCGCGACCGGTGCATCCGCCGTGACCGGCGTGACCGGCGCATCCGCCGCGACTGCTGCGATCGGCGCGGCCGGCGTGACCGGTGCATCCGCTGCGATCGGCGCGACCGCCACATCCGGTGCGGCCGGTGCCTCGATGAGCTCGCTGGGCGCCGGGGGTGCCGGGGCCCGCAGCCAGCTGATGCCGTCGCCGGGAGCGCCAGGCGTGCCCGGCAGGCCGGGCAGGTCCGGTGCCTCGGCCATGACACTCACCCACGAGTTCGTCCACTCGTGACCGGGAAGACTTGACAGCCCGAAGGGCAGGGTGTGGAAGCCGGTGCCCGCGGCGACGCCCCCGGCGTCGGCGAAGCTGACCACGGCGGAGGGCTGGGAGAGGGAGAGCTCGGGCAGGCCGGTGACGCGTGCGAGCCGGTCCGCGGTCACGGACGTCTCACCGACGGTCGCGGCCACCGGTGCCCCGGCACCGGCCGCGAGCACCGGCGTCTCCGCGCCACTCATCGTCGCGGGCATCGCGGGCATCGTCTCCGCGCCGCTCGTCGTCGTCGGCGTCGCGGGCGTTTCCACGCTGCTCACCGCTGCGGGCGTCTCCACGCTGCTCACCGCTGCGGGCGTCTCCACGCTGCTCACCGTCGCGGGCGTCTCCGTCGCGGGCAGCTCCGTGCCGCCCGCCGCCGTCTGCGCCTCACCGGTGCTCGCGGCCGGCAGCGTCACGGCGTCGTCCGTGATCAGCGGCGTCACGACGCCGCTCGCGGTCTGTGCCCCCTCGGGGGTCGCGGCGGTCCCGACGGCGCCGGTCTCCTCGCACTCGGGCTCCACCGCTCCCGGCGCCCCCAGCACCCCCGCCGTTGTGCCCGGCTCCTGGCAGGGCACGACCTGCGCCGAAGCCGGAGAGGCCATCGTCAGGCCGGCGCCGACCGTGAGCACCGCCGCCGCGAGGACTCCCCGGATGTTCCGTGATGAGTTCGACATGCGCATCCCCCTGTTGCGTTAGGTAATCCGACGAAAACCGAACGTAACAGGGGGGTCTCGTTCAGGGGCGCGCTTAGCTCAATGGTGGTCAAGCCATTACCGGGCCACGTCCGGTCGCGGTCAGGCCCGCACCGGGCCGATGACCAGGGAGTCGCTCGTCTCGTCGAGGTCGACCAGCACCTCGTCGCCGTCCTGGACCTCGCCGGAGAGCACCTCCTTGGCCAGCTTGTCGCCGATCGCGGACTGGACGAGGCGGCGGAGCGGACGCGCGCCGTACAGCGGGTCGTAGCCCGTCAGCGCCAGCCAGTCGCGCGCCGCGGGGGTCACGGTCAGGGTGAGTCGCCGGTCCGCCAGGCGCCTGGCCAGGTGGGTCACCTGCAGGTCCACGATCCTGGACAGCTCCTCCGTGCCGAGCGCGTCGAACTGGATCACGTCGTCGAGCCGGTTGAGGAACTCCGGCTTGAACGCGCTCCTGACCGCGGCCATCACGGCGGTCCGCTGGGCCTCCTTCGCCATGCCCGGGTCCACGAGGAACTGCGAGCCGATGTTGGAGGTGAGGATCAGGATCACGTTGCGGAAGTCGACCGTCCGGCCCTGCCCGTCGGTGAGCCGCCCGTCGTCGAGCACCTGGAGCAGGATGTCGAAGACCTCCGGGTGGGCCTTCTCGACCTCGTCCAGCAACACCACGCCGTAGGGCCTGCGCCGGACGGCCTCGGTGAGCTGGCCGCCCTCCTCGTAGCCCACGTAGCCGGGAGGGGCCCCCACCAGGCGCGCGACGCTGTGCTTCTCGCCGTACTCGCTCATGTCGATGCGGACCATCGCCCGCTCGTCGTCGAACAGGAAGTCCGCCAGGGCCTTGGCCAGCTCCGTCTTGCCGACACCCGTCGGGCCGAGGAACAGGAAGCTGCCGGTCGGCCGGTCCGGGTCGGAGATGCCCGCCCGCGCCCGCCGTACGGCGTCGGAGACCGCCTCGACCGCCTGCCGCTGGCCGATCAGCCGCCTGCCGAGCTCCTCCTCCATACGGAGCAGCTTGCTGGTCTCGCCCTCAAGCAGCCGGCCCGCGGGGATGCCGGTCCACGAGGAGATCACCTGGGCGATGTCGTCGGAGCCGACCTCCTCCTTGACCATGGGGTCCTCTGGCTGGGCGGCCTTGCTGGCCTCGGCGAGCTCGGCCTCCAGCTTGGGCACCTCGGCGTACATCAGCCGCGAGGCGGCCTCGAAGTCGCCGTCGCGCTGCGCGCGCTCGGCGGCGCCGCGCACCTCGTCGATCTGCTTCTTCAGGTCACCGACCCGGTTGAGCCCCGCCTTCTCCTGCTCCCAGCGGCCGACCAGGGCGTTGAGGTCCTCCTGGCGGTCGGCGAGTTCCCCGCGGAGCCGCTCCAGTCTCTGCAGGCTGCTCTCGTCGGTCTCCTTGGCGAGCGCCAGCTCCTCCATCTTCATCCGGTCGACGTTCCGCTGGAGCTGGTCGATCTCCACCGGACGGGAGTCGATCTCCATACGGAGCCGGGAGGCCGCCTCGTCGACGAGGTCGATCGCCTTGTCGGGCAGGAAGCGGGAGGTGATGTAGCGGTCGGAGAGCGCCGCGGCGGCCACGAGCGCGCCGTCGGAGATCTGAACCTGGTGGTGCGCCTCGTAGCGGCCCTTGAGGCCGCGCAGGATGGCGATGGTGTCCTCGACGGTGGGCTCGCCCACGTAGACCTGCTGGAACCGCCGCTCCAGCGCCGGGTCCCTCTCGATGCGCTCGCGGTACTCGTCCAGCGTGGTCGCGCCGATCATCCGCAGCTCGCCGCGGGCCAGCATGGGCTTGAGCATGTTGCCCGCGTCCATCGCGCCCTCGGCGGCACCCGCCCCGACCATGGTGTGCAGCTCGTCGATGAAGGTGACGACCTGGCCGTCACTCTCCTTGATCTCACCGAGCACCGCCTTGAGGCGCTCCTCGAACTCGCCGCGGTACTTGGCGCCGGCGACCATCGCGCTGAGGTCGAGCGCGATCAGGCGCTTGTCGCGCAGGCTGGAGGGGACGTCGCCCGCGACGATCCGCTGGGCCAGCCCCTCCACCACGGCGGTCTTGCCGACGCCGGGCTCGCCGATGAGCACCGGGTTGTTCTTGGTACGGCGGCTGAGCACCTGGATGACGCGCCGGATCTCCGAGTCGCGGCCGATCACCGGGTCGAGCTTGCCCGCCCTGGCCCGCTCGGTCAGGTCGATCCCGTACTTCTCCAGCGCCTGGTAGGTGTCCTCCGGCGTCTCGCTGGTCACCCTGGCGTGCCCGCGCACCTTCTCGAAGGCGTCGAGCAGCGCGTTCGGGCTCGCGCCGTTCGCCTTGAGCAGCGTGGCGACGGGGCCGCCGTCGGTGGCGAGACCGACCAGCAGGTGCTCGGTCGAGACGTAGTCGTCCTCAAGCCCGCGGGCCCGCTGGGCCGCGGTGTTCATCACGGTGAGCAGCTGCCGGGAGCTCGACGGGGCGCTGACCGTGGAGCCCTGCGCCTTCGGCAGGGCCGAGAGCTGCTTCTCGGCCTCGACCTTCAGCTGCTTCCAGTCGGCGCCCACCGCTTCGAGCAGGGGTACGGCGGTGCCACCGGTCTGGGTGAGCAGCGCGGTGAACAGGTGGGCCGGGGCGACCTCGGGATTGCCTTCGGCGGCCGCCCGCCTGATGGCGGAGGAGACCGCCGCCTGGCTCTTCTGGGTGAGCTTGTAGTCCATGCTTGTCAGGCCTCACTCGAAAGTGCTGTGTTCGATGGCGACGCCGGCCCGGCGCGTCCTCACGGAGCCCTGTGCGCCGACGCGTTCTCACGGGCCCGGTCACAGGTGCGTCCCCAAGGCGCGGGACGGAGTCTCAGGCGGGGGGCAGCTGGTACTGGATGAGCGCGCGGATCATGTTCATCTCCGCGCGCAGGCGGTGGTTCTCGTCACGCAGGCGCAGGGCCTCCGTCTCGAGGACCAGGATTCGCTTGATGCCCGCGAGGTTGATGCCCTCCTCCTGGGAGAGCCGCTGGACCTCGCGGAGCATCACGATGTCGCGGGTGGAGTACAGGCGTCCGCGTCCCGCCGTACGGCCCGGACTGACCAGGCCGAGACGGTCGTACTGGCGCAGGGTCTGCGGATGCAGACCCGACAGCTGGGCGGCCACCGAGATCACGTAGACGGGTGTGTCGTCCGACAGATCGAAGTAGTTGGCTTCCATGGCTACTCGCTTCTGGCCTGTTCGATCAGGTCCGCCCGCGGGTCACCACCCGAGGTGGCGTCGCGGAACTCCTCAAGGGCGCCCCTCGCCTTGTCCTCCAGTTGCTGCGGCACCAGGACCTCGATCGTGGCGAGCAGGTCGCCCTTGGTGCCGTCCTTGCGCGCCACGCCCCTGCCGCGCACCCGGAAGGTGCGGCCGTTCGGGGTGCCCTCGGGGATGCGCAGCGTGACCGGCAGCCCCTTCAGGATCGGCACCTTGATCTCGGCGCCCAGCGCGGCCTCGGTGAAGGTCACCGGGACGGTGACCGTCAGGTTCTCTCCCGTCCTGCCGAACACGGGGTGCGGCTTGACGTGGATCTGGACGTAGAGGTCACCGGCGGGACCGCCGTTCTCGCCGGGCGCGCCCTTGGCCTTGAGCTTGATGCGCTGGTTGTCGCCGACCCCCGCCGGGATGCGGGCCTGGATCGTGCGGGTGCTCTTGCCCCGCCCGCTCCCGTCGCACACCGGGCACGGGTCGTCCACCAGCAGGCCGCGGCCCTTGCAGTCGCGGCACGGCTCGGAGAAGGCGAAGTTGCCGAGGTTGCGGCTGGCCGCCCCGGTGCCCTCGCAGGTCGGGCAGACCCGCGGGGTGGTTCCGGCCTTGGCGCCGGTGCCTCCGCATCCGTTGCACGCGGAGGAACTGGTCAGGCGGAGCGACACCGTGGTGCCCTCCACCGCCTCGGAGAAGGAGAGCGAGACCTCGGACTCGATGTCCTGGCCGCGCCGCGCCCTGGTCGCGGTCCCCCCGGGGCGGCTCGCGCCGCCCCGGTTGAAGAGCCCGCCGAAGATGTCGCCGATGCGCTCTCCGGTGCCGCTCTGCTGCTGCTGGCCGGTCCCCCCGAACAGGTCCCCCAGGTCGAACGGGAAACCGCCCGAGCGCGGAGCCCCCCCGCCCCCGGCGTAGCCGCCGAGGCCCGATCCGAACAGCGTCCGCGCCTCGTCGTACTCCTTGCGGCGCTTGGTGTCGGAAAGGATGTCGTACGCCTCCGAGACCTCCTTGAACTTGGCGGTGCTCTCGGAGGCCGTCGAGCTGCCGGGGTTGGCGTCCGGGTGATACTGCCTGGCCAGCTTCCGGTACGCCTTCTTGATCTCGTCGGCCGTAGCGGTCTTGGGCACACCAAGGACGGCGTAGTAGTCCTTCTCCAGGTAGTCCTTGGTGCTCATCTACGTTCCTTCTCAGAGATCAGATGTGGGGGTGTCAGTTGTCGTCCGCGGCGGGCTCTTCTGGCTCCGCGACCGCGACGCGCGCGGGGCGGAGCACTCGCTCGCCGATCCGGTAACCGGGCTGCAGGATCTCCACGCAGGTCGGCTCCGTGACGTCGGGGGAGTAGCTGTGCATCAGAGCCTCGTGCACCGTCGGGTCGAACGGCTCACCCTTGGTGCCGAAGGTGCTCAGCCCCAGCTTCCCGGTGGCCGCCTCCAGCGACTCGCTCACCTTGGCGAAACCGCCGGTCAGCTCCCCGTGGTCGCGGGCCCGGCCGATGTCGTCGAGGACCGGCAGCAGCTCGGCCAGCACGCCGGCCACCGCCTGCTCCTTGACCGCCACGCGGTCCCGCTCGACCCGCTTGCGATAGTTGGAATACTCGGCCTGAAGGCGCTGCAGGTCCGCGGTGCGCTCGGCGAGCTGGGTGGCCAGCTCGATCGAGGCCAGGTCGGACGCCAGGGAGGACGGCGGCCTGTCGGACGCCTGCTCCTTGTCGTTCTGGCCCGTGGTCTCGGCCGGCTTCGCCTCGCGTACCTGCCCCGTCTCCGGGTCTATCTTCCGGTTGTCGCGGATCACCGGCTCCTCCTCGGAACCGTTCTCGCGCGTGCTCACG
The DNA here is from genome assembly GCF_036227305.1 of Streptosporangium sp. NBC_01469. Classification (NCBI taxonomy): domain Bacteria; kingdom Bacillati; phylum Actinomycetota; class Actinomycetes; order Streptosporangiales; family Streptosporangiaceae; genus Streptosporangium; species Streptosporangium sp. NBC_01469. The sequence continues at coordinate 2,218,196 of NZ_CP109465.1, forward strand.
CTGGTGCTCCCCTCGGCTTTCCGACCGTCACTTGGCGCCGCTGTCGCGCTTCGGCTCGTCGTCCACGATCTCGGCCTCGACCACGTCGTCGTCGGACTTCTGCCCGTCGCCGGCGTCCGCGCCGGGAGCGCCGGCACCGGCCGAGGCCTCGGACCCCTGCGCCTGGGCGTAGATGGCGGACCCCATCTTCTGGCTGACCGTGGCGAGCTTCTCCGCGGAGGTGCGGATCACGGACGAGTCGGTGCCCTCCAGAGCCTTCTTGAGCTCGGCGACGGCCTCGTTGACCTCGGTCTTGATGTCGTCGGGGACCTTCTCGGCGTTCTCGCCGAGGAACTTCTCGGTCTGGTAGACGAGCGAGTCGGCGTTGTTGCGGACCTCGGCCTCTTCGCGGCGCTTCTTGTCCTCCTCGGCGTAGGACTCGGCCTCGCGCATCATGCGCTCGATGTCGTCCTTCGGCAGCGCGGAGCCGCCGGTGATCGTCATCGTCTGCTCCTTGCCGGTGCCGAGGTCCTTGGCGGAGACGTTGACGATGCCGTTGGCGTCGATGTCGAAGGTGACCTCGATCTGCGGGATGCCGCGCGGCGCCGGGGCGATGCCGGTCAGCTCGAAGGTGGCCAGCTTCTTGTTGTACGCGGCGATCTCGCGCTCGCCCTGGTAGACCTGGATCTGCACCGACGGCTGGTTGTCCTCGGCCGTGGTGAAGACCTCGGAGCGCTTGGTCGGGATCGTGGTGTTGCGCTCGATGATCTTGGTGAAGATCCCGCCCTTGGTCTCGATGCCCAGGCTCAGCGGGGTCACGTCGAGCAGCAGGACGTCCTTGACCTCGCCCTTGAGCACGCCGGCCTGCAGGGCGGCGCCGATGGCCACGACCTCGTCCGGGTTGACGCCCTTGTTGGGCTCCTGGCCCGCGGTCAGCTCCTTGACGAGCTCGGCCACGGCGGGCATGCGGGTCGAGCCGCCGACGAGCACCACGTGGGCGATGTCGGAGACCTTGATCCCGGCGTCCTTGACGACCTGGTTGAACGGGCCCTTGCACCGCTCGAGGAGGTCGGCGGTGATCCGCTGGAACTCGGCGCGGGTGAGCTTCTCCTCCAGGTGGAGGGGACCCTCGGCCGAGGCGGTGATGTAGGGGAGGTTGATGGAGGTCTCCGACTGGCTGGAGAGCTCGATCTTGGCCTTCTCAGCGGCCTCGCGCAGGCGCTGCAGGGCCATCTTGTCCTTGGTCAGGTCGACGCCGTGCGCGTTCTTGAACCGGTTGGCCAGCTCGTCCACGACGCGCTGGTCCCAGTCGTCGCCACCGAGGTGGTTGTCGCCGCTGGTGGCCTTGACCTCGACGAAGCCGTGGCCGTCCTCCTGGCCGACGTCGAGCAGGGACACGTCGAAGGTGCCGCCGCCGAGGTCGAAGACGAGGATGGTCTCGTCCTTCTCCTTGTCGAGGCCGTAGGCGAGCGCCGCAGCGGTGGGCTCGTTGATGATGCGCAGCACGTTCAGGCCGGCGATGGTGCCGGCTTCCTGGGTGGCCTGGCGCTGGGCGTCGTTGAAGTAGGCGGGAACGGTGATCACCGCGTCGGTGATCTTCTCGCCCAGGTAGGCTTCGGCGTCCTGCTTCAGCTTCTGCAGGACGAACGCGCTGATCTGCTGCGGGTTGGACTTCTTGCCGTCGATCTCGACGGACCAGTTGGTGCCCATCTCGCGCTTGACCGAGCGAATCGTCCGGTCGACGTTGGTGACGGCCTGCCGCTTGGCGACCTCTCCGACGAGGACCTCGCCGTTCTTCGCGAACGCGACGACGGACGGCGTGGTCCGCGAACCCTGAGCGTTGGCGATGACGGTGGGCTCACCGCCCTCAAGAATCGAGACGACGGAGTTGGTCGTCCCCAGGTCGATACCTACCGCACGTGCCATGAGTACGTCCTTGTAGTCAAAGTTGAGTCGATGAGACTCATAGTGGAACCTCGTGTGACGTTTGTCAAACGACTTGAGTCTACTGGGCTCAACCTTCGGCCGCGCGGCGGCATTCCCGGTTTACGGGGAGGCAAAATGGTGCCCGCCATCCCCTCTGACGAGGGAACGAGCGCGAATGTTCCCGGGCGGTGACCGGAGCCGTCAGATCACCGCCCATGGGACTCGTGCGACGCCCGGCCCTTCCCCCGGGACGAGGTTCGCCCCGAAGAAGGGTGGCTCGGCCACCGCCGCCCGCGAGGGGCGTACTCCGGCATGGCGTCTTCCGCCGTCTCCGGTGTCTTCGCCGTCTATGGCGTCTTCGTTGCGAGGGGCCGCGTCAGCGGGCGCCGTCGACCACCTTGCGGGAGCCGAGGGGCTTCTTGAGCTTGACGGTCGTCACCTTCTGGATGGCGATCTCGATGCAGGCGACGTTCTGGGCCTTGCTGCTCGGACCCTCCCAGAGGGTGACGGTCACCCGCTTGGAGGTCTCGCGCACGGTGACCCGGTCGAGCACGTTGCACGGCTCCACTCCGGACCACCAGGTGATCCGCAGGCTCCGGCCGTCCTGGGACGGCTTGGCCTTCAGCCACCTGACCTTGCGGGGGTTGTCGGTGTGGCCCTCGGGTTTCGTCGGTTTGGGAGCACCGCTCGTGGGCTCCTCCCGGGGAGCCACGCTGTGGCCCGCCGGCGCGGAGGGGCTGCCGGGGATGGAGGTGGCCTGACTCATCGGTCGCGAGGGAGAGGCGGCGATCGTGGCGCTGGGTTCGGTGCCGCAGCCCGGTGCCAGCAGAAGGCTTCCGGCCAGGATAGAGGTCGCGATCATACGCATACCCCTAAGACGGATCGGGGCCGGGAGAGGTTCAGGACGCTCCGACATCACATCACCACGATCGTCGAGATGGGTGGCCACACGTCACCGGTGGCGGTTACGCGGAATGATTCCCGCCGGTGGCCGGGATGATTCCCTCCGGTGGCGGGGCCGATAGGCTGCGGGGAGTTCCGATCCACTATTTCGAGGTGCTCACATGATCGCGATTCTTGGAACCGGCAAGATGGGGGAGGCCCTGCTGTCCGGGCTGCTCAGGGCCGGGTTCAAGCCGGGCGACGTGATCGCGACGGCGCGGCGCGCCGAGCGGGGCCAGGCCCTCGCGGAGCGGTACGGCGTGCGGGTGGCCTCCAACGCCGAGGCGGCCAAGGACGCGGACACGATCATCCTCGCGGTCAAGCCGCAGGACATGGGGGCCCTGCTCGCCGAGATCGCGGGGCACATCCCGGCCGACCGCCTGGTGGTCTCGGCGGCGGCGGGGATCACGACCTCGTTCGTCGAGTCGCGGCTCGGTGCCGAGATCCCGGTGGTCCGGGTCATGTCCAACACGCCGGTGCTGGTCGACGAGGCGATGAGCGTGATCTCGGCGGGCGCGCACGCCTCCGAGGAGCACCTCAAGCGAGCCGAGGACCTGTTCAGCCCGGTCGGCAAGGTGCTGCGCATCCCCGAGTCGCAGCAGGACGCGGCCACGGCCCTGTCTGGCAGCGGTCCCGCCTACTTCTTCTACCTGGTCGAGGCCATGGTCGACGCCGGCATCCTGCTCGGCATGCCCCGCGCCACCGCCCTCGACATGATCACCCAGTCGATCGTCGGGGCGGCGATCATGCTCCGTGACTCGGGGGAGCACCCGGTGATCCTCCGCGAGGCGGTCACCTCGCCGGGCGGTACGACCATCGCGGCCATCGCCGAGTTGGAGCGGCACAGCGTCCGTGCCGCCTTCCTGGCCGCCATCGAGGCCGCCAGGGACCGGGGACGCCAGCTCGCCGAGGGCTGAGCCCACCCCTGCTGGTCCCCGCCGTCAGGGGGCTGCGCCGGGTCTCCTCCGCCTGACGTCCGCGCCGGGGACACGGCGATCCCGGGGTGTCCGGGCGTCCGGCGTGGCCTGCCGAACCGGCCCGCTGACAGCAGTGAACCAAGATATTTCGCTCGGACAAAACGGGTCCCTCCTCCGAGACGGCTGCGTAAACGCCATTCCGTACACGTGCGGTAACGTCGAGCCGGGAGCAGGAAGATCGGGCCGTGACGCGCGGCGTCGCGACCAGACAGGGAGTGCGCATGAGCCGGTCCGTGCGGGTTGTCTGGGACGATGCGCTCACCTCGTACGACTTCGGCCCGGGGCACCCGCTCGCGCCCGTGCGGGTCGAGCTGACCATGGCGCTGGCCCGGGAGCTCGGCGTGCTGGATCGGGTGGAGATGGGTGGCTGCGCGCCCGCCACCGACGACGAGCTGGCGCTCGTCCACGAGCGCGACTACATCGAGGCCGTGAGGCGGGTCTCCGCCACCGGGCGGCCCGATGTGGCCTACGGGCTCGGCACCACGGACAATCCCGCCTTCGCCGGGGTCCACGAGGCGTCCGCGCTGATCACCGGCGCGAGCCTGGCCGCGGCCCGCGCGGTGTGGAGCGGCGAGGCCGAGCACGCGGTCAACATCGCGGGCGGCCTGCACCACGCGATGGCCGCCGCGGCGAGCGGGTTCTGCGTCTACAACGACCCGGCCGCGGCGATCGCGTGGCTGCTGGCCCAGGGCGCGTCCAGGGTCGCCTACGTGGACGTGGACGTGCACCACGGCGACGGCGTGCAGGCGCTGTTCTACGACGACCCCAGGGTTCTCACCATCAGCCTGCACGAGAGTCCCCGCACCCTCTTTCCCGGCACGGGGTTTCCTGAGGAGCGCGGCGCGGAGGGCACCGCGGTCAATGTGGCCCTGCCCGCCGGATGCGGCGACAGTGGCTGGCTCAGGGCCTTCCACGCGGTGGTCCCGCCGCTGCTGCGGGAGTTCGCCCCCGACATCCTGGTCACCCAGCACGGTTGCGACAGCCACGCCCTCGACCCGCTGGCCAACCTGATGCTCAGCGTGGACGGCCAGCGGGCCGCGTACGCGGCGCTGCACGAGCTGGCCCACGAGACCGCGGGCGGGCGGTGGGTCGTGACCGGCGGCGGAGGGTACGAGCTGGTGCAGGTCGTGCCCCGGGCGTGGACCCACCTGATCGCGGAGGTGGCGGGCCACCCTCTCGATCCCCGGACCGCCACTCCCGACGCGTGGCGCACGTTCGTCAAGGAACGGACCGACCAGACGGCGCCGTTGACGCTGACTGATGGCCGAGATCCGGAATTTCGCGATTTCTCCGCTGGTTATGACCCAGCAGATCCGATCGACCGGGCCATCATGGCGACGAGGAACGCCGTCTTCCCCTTCCACGGGCTTGATCCCCTTCCGTGACCCATGGTCCGCCGGTGAACCGGACCGGGGAACGAAGTGGCTCGTGAGGGTGCGCCGGTGAACCGGACCGAGGAACGAAGTGGCTCGTGAGGGTGCGCCGGTGAACCGGACCGAGGAACGAAGTAGCCCGCGAGGGTGCGCCGGTGAACTGGACTGAGGAACGAAGTAGCGAGGAACGAGCGGATGAGTGACGAGGGAAGTCACCGGATTCCAGCACCCGAGCCGCGACGCGAAGCGCCGCGTTCGGCGGTGGGTGAGCGGATGAGTGACGAGGGAAGTCACCGGATTCCAGCACCTGAGCCGCGACGCGAGGCGTCGCGTTCGGCGGTGGGCGAGCGGATGAGTGACGAGGGAAGTCACCGGACTCCGGTACCCGAGCCGCGGCGCGAGGCGTCGCCGATGACTCGCGCCGAGCTTCGCGAGCACCTGGTCCGTACCCGGATCGCCGGTGACGTGGCGACCAGCCGGGAGAACAACCTGGACCACTACCGGTCGCTGTCCAACCGTGATCCGCACTACATGTTCGGGCTGACGATGGACGGCGCCTGGTCCTACCGGGACGTGCTGGAGCTGATGGCCAAGTCCGCCGGGGTCGTGGCCGACCCCGGGCACCGGGAGGGGCAGGACACCATCGACCCCGACCGTACGATCGAGGCGGCCGAGAAGATGGGCGACACGATCGCCGGCGTGCTCCGGGGGGAGAGCCCCAGGATCCTGATCGCCACCGGGCACCCCACCGGCCTGCTCACCGTCCACATGGCCCTGGGCCGGATGCTCAGGGCACGCGGCGTGACCCTGATGTCACCGGCCGAGGGCTGGTCGTACTGGGGCAGCGGGTTCGGCCGCAGGCGCAAGATCCGCTACATGGACGACGTCGCGATGCTCGACGACAAGGGCGCCTTCGTGCACACCCACGACCCCGCCCCGATGCGCGCCATGATCGCCGAGCTGGACGCGGACCGTCCCGATCTGGTGATCGCCGACCACGGCTGGGCCGGGGCGGCGGGCGAGGCGGGCATCCTCACGGTCGGGTTCGCCGACAGCAACGACCCGGCCCTCTTCGTCGGGGAGGCGGAGGGCAAGATCGCGGTCACCGTCCCACTTGATGACAACGTGCTACCACGGTATTACGAACCGCTGACGCACCACCTGGTCGAGAGGGTCATGCGGGCCCTCTGAGGCGGGGGATGCGCAAATTAGGTCATCCCTATACGGGCATTTCGCGCCTGCATTCCACCTACCTCGCCGACCGTTTGCCAACTTTTTGGTGATTGTGGGCGACTCTAATGGGAGACAGTTGGTCCGTTCCAAGATCAATGCGAGGGGCACGATCCACCTGCTGGCCAGCGATTTCATGCGTTTCGCAGACGTGGGACTCTGAAGGCTGAGAAAATAGGGGGTTTGCGTGACAGGGGTCCCGACTTACGCTGACGGCAGTACACGTGCGTGAGCAATGGCACCAGTGGGGATAACCCGGATACACGTGCGGAAGAGGCGTCCGATGGGTGCAGGCGAAAGACCTCTCAGCGAGGTGAAGTTCCTGACGGTGGCAGAAGTGGCCACTGTCATGAGGGTGTCCAAGATGACTGTGTACCGACTCGTGCATTCGGGCGAGCTGCCGGCCATCCGGGTCGGTCGATCCTTCCGGGTGCCGGAGCAGGCGGTGCACGATTATCTCAGGGATGCCTACATCGAGGCAGGTTGAGACAGGGTGAGCTCGACGCGTCGAGCCGAGCGGCCGGGGGGAACGATCCGGTCGTGAGGTGAGCCAGGCGTGCTGGGCCGCTCATGGTCCTGCTTCTTCCGGTCTGACCGGGGCACGATTTCCGGTATGACCGTTGGAGAGCCGGTCCGTGTCTCATCGGGGTAGCGACGTGGTCGCCACGTCGTGAGTTCATGCGCCCGGGGTCCCCCCAGGGGCGATCTACCGTGGATCGCCGGTAGTCTGTTGTGCCGGTGTGCTCTCGCGCACCGGTTCGACAATCTCGGCTACCAGCTACCTGGGGGTCCCGTGGGCTCTGTGATCAAGAAGCGCCGTAAGCGCATGGCGAAGAAGAAGCACCGCAAGCTTCTGAAGAAGACCCGCATCCAGCGGCGTAACAAGAAGTAGCGCGGATCTGCGAGGCGCCGATGACCCACACCGTGCTTGTCACCGGGGTCTCGCGCCACATCGGCGCCCGAGTGGCGAGCGTTCTCGCGGATGACCCGGACATCGACCGGGTCATCGGAGTGGATACGGTGCCGCCGCCCTCGCTCTCACGTGATGGCGGCGTACCTCTCGGCCGGACGGAGTTCGTCCGCGTCGACCTGCGCAGCCCCGACATCGCCCAGGTGATCGCGGCCGCCGACATCGACACCGTCGTTCACATGAGTCTGGTGAGCGCTCCTTCCAGGAGCGGTGGCCGGGCACTCATGAAGGAGCACAACGTCATCGGCACCATGCAGTTGCTCGGTGCCTGTCAGCGGTCCGCGACGGTTCGCCGTGTCGTCGTGCGCTCGACCACCGCCGTCTACGGTTCCTCCCCGCACGACCCCGCGGTCTTCACCGAGGACGCCGAGCCGGGAGAGCCTCCGAGCCGTGGCTACGCCAAGGACGCCTCCGAGGTGGAGGGCTACGTCCGGGGCTTCGCCAGACGGCGGCGCGATGTCGCGGTGTCGACGCTCAGGTTCGCCAACTTCATGGGACCCGGCGTCGACTCACCGCTGACGCGTTACTTCACCCAGCCCGTCCTGCCGACCGTGTTCGGGTTCGACCCGCGGCTGCAGTTCGTCCACGAGGACGACGCGGTCGAGGTGCTGCGGCGGATGGCGATGGAAGATCACCCGGGTACGTTCAACGTGGCCGGGGACGGCGTGCTGCTGCTGTCGCAGTGCGCGCGCAGGGCGGGCCTGCTCCCGATACCCGTCCCCTCTCCCGTCTTCCGCTTCATGGGCGAGCTCGCCCGGGGCGCGGGACTGGTCGGTTTCTCCCCCGAGCAACTCCGTCTGATGTGCCACGGACGCGTGGTCGACACCACCGCGCTGTCCACCGCTCTCGGCTGGAAGCCGAAGATCTCCACCGCGGCGGCCTTCGAGGATTTCGTCCGCGCACGTGACCTGGCCGGAGGTCTTCCCGCCGCCCTGATGGACATGGTGTCCCGGCCGGTGACGGGGTGAGCGAGACGGCGGATGAGAGCGGGGACGCCGGGGAGGACGACGATCACCGGCTGGCCGAGGCGCTCGCCTTCCTGCGCCGCCGGGTGACCGGAGAGTACGAGGTCGACGAGTTCGGGTTCGACCCGGAGCTCACCGACAGGGTGCTGCTGGAGCTGATCCGCCCGCTGTACCGCCACTGGTTCCGCACCGAGACCGTCGGCATGCGCAACGTGCCCGGTGACTCGGGGGCCCTGATCGTGGCCAACCACTCGGGCACCCTCCCGCTCGACGGGCTCATGCTCCAGGTGGCCCTGTACGACGACCACCCCGAGCGTCGCGCGCTCCGCCTCCTGGGAGCCGACCTGGTCTACCGGCTCCCGGTGCTCGGCCACCTGTCCCGCAAGACCGGCCACACCCTCGCCTGCCGCGAGGACGCCGACCGGTTGCTTCGCAAGGGCGAGATCGTCGGGGTCTTCCCCGAGGGTTTCAAGGGTGTCGGCAAGCCGTTCTCCGACCGCTACCGGCTGCAGCGCTTCGGCCGGGGCGGCTTCGTCGCCTCCGCCATCCGCGCGGGCGTGCCGATCGTTCCCTGCGCCATCGTGGGCGCGGAGGAGATCTACCCCAAGATCGGTGACCTGCGCTTCCTGGCCAGGGCGCTCGGCCTTCCCTACCTGCCGGTCACGCCGCTGTTCCCCTGGTTCGGGCTCCTCGGACTGGTGCCGCTCCCGTCCAAGTGGATGATCGGCTTCGGCGAGCCGATCCGCACCGACGAGCTCGACCCCGCCGACGCCGACGACCCCATGCTGGTCTTCAACCTCACCGACCAGGTCAGGGAGGTCGTCCAGCAGCAGCTCGACGAGCTCAGGCTCAGGCGCGGCCACGCCTTCACGCCCTTTCTCTGAGACTCCTCCGAGCCTCGAGGCGGCGTACCGCGCGGGGAGTCTCAGCGGCCGGAGCGGTAGTGGCGGCGCAGGGCGACGGCGGCGGCGATGCCGCCCGCGACGGCCCCCGCGCCCGCCGCGATGGGCAGGCCGATCATGGTCGCCTTGCGTCCCGTACGGAAGTCCTTGATGTCCCAGCTGTTCTGCCGGGCGAAGTCGCGCAGCTCGGCGTCGGGGTTGATCGCGGTGGCGTGGCCGACGAGGGAGAGCAGGGGCAGGTCGTTGGCCGAGTCGCTGTAGGCGGAACAGCGGGACAGGTCGAGGCCCTCCCGGCGGGCCAGGGCCCTGACGGCCTCCGCCTTGGCGGGGCCGTGGAGCAGGTCGCCGACCAGGCGGCCGGTGTAGACGCCGTTCTCGGTCTCGGCGACGGTGCCGAGCGCGCCGGTCAGGCCGAGGCGCTGGGCGATCACGCGGGCCAGCTCCACCGGGGTCGCGGTGACCAACCAGACCCGCTGGCCCGCGTCGAGGTGTGCCTGCGCGATGGCGCGGGTGCCCGCCCAGATGCGGTCGGCCATCACCTCGTCGTAGATCTCCTCACCGAGCCGGACGATCTCCTCGACCTTGTTGCCCGCCACGAACGCCAGCGCGGTCTCCCTCGCCTCCTCGATGTGAGCGGGGTTCTCGTCGCCGCGGATCCGGAAGACCATCTGGCCGAGCGCGAACCTGAACAGATCCCTGCTGGTGAACAGCCCCCGGGAGGCGAGGCCGCGGGCGAAGTGGTAGATGGAGGCGCCGCGCATCATGGTGTTGTCGACGTCGAAGAAGGCGGCGGACACCGGGTCGGGCTCGGCCATCGGCATCGCGACGGCGGCCGCGGCCGCGACCTCCCCGGCCGCGATCTCCCCGACCGTCGCCTGCCCGGCCGTTCCCGCTTCGTCCCGCCGTCGTAGTAGCCGCCTCATAGCACCTCAGCTTAACCATGACAGGGGGGTGAGATCGGTAGCGTCCGTGTTAGCCGGATGTGACGTCTTGGCGTCGTACGACGGTCGTACGGCGTCGCGCGAGCCCGGCGGGGCCGGGTTTCCGGGGTTCGGCGTCGCGGTGAGGGACGCCGCGGACGGGACGGTCGCCGGGTTCCCGCCCGTGGCGGTCCGGGAGGGCGAGGCCGGGTTCGTCCGGGAGCGGCTATTCGGGTGGGGCCAGGCCCTCGATGTAGTTGAGGTAGACGTGGGCCTTGCGCTGGTTCTCGGCGCCCATCTTGGGGATCATCCCGGCGATCTGGGTGCGCTGTTTCTGGACGAAGCGCTTGAGCTCCTTGGCGCGGGCGGAGTCACGGCGCCGTATCTGCCTGAGGGAGGTCACCGCGGAACGCGTGGTGTCCTCCATGGCCTGGAGGGTCTCCCCGATCACCTCCTCGCGCTCGCCGGAGCCCAGGAGCTCCTTGACCTCCAGGGCACGGGTCTCGGCGTAGCCGAAGGAGCGGTCGGCCCGCTCGGCGTCGTCGCTGCTCAGGTGGAACAGCGTCCTCTCGGCGGCGCGCTTGAGCGGGTAGAAGGTGTCACCGGGCATCGACCGGTAGGTCCACATCCCGGATACGACCATCGCGGCCACCAGGGCGACGCTGAGCAACTGTGGGAACAGCCCCACCCGGGATCTCCGCCGGGAGTGGCGGGGCCCCACCGGGGGGCGCTCGGGGACGTCCTCTCCGGAAGGGGGCCGGGTGAGCTGCTCACGGAGCCTGGCGTTGAACTCGGGCCGGGGGCCGGCCGTCATGCGGGCTCCCAGCCGTGACACCCGGTTTTGGATGCGCGTCTGCGACCTCCATGAGAGTCCGGGCAGCCACTTCCCCATGAACGCTCCCTGCCGCCCCCAGCTCATGATCCATCGGTGTCACTTGCCTAACGACGACTCGGCACGGCAGGTTACGCGCTGCGCCACATCGGCATGGGGAACATCGTTCCGGGCGTGGCGGCCGAGGCCGGCACCGATCGGGCCGATGTCAGCTGAGGTCCGAGGGCAGGGCGCGGGCCAGGGCGCGGATCGCGCGGAACTGGAGCGCCTTGATGGCGCCGCTCTTCTTGCCCATGATGAGCGCGGTCTCCGCCAGTGACATGCCGTGCAGGAAGCGCAGCACCACGCATTCCTGCTGCTCGGGGCCGAGGTCGCGGACGGCGGTGAGCACCCGGTCGCTGATCATCGCGGTGACGACGGCGTTCTCCGGGATGTGCGGGCCGTCGAGCGGTGTGTCGATCACCTCGGCCGTCGTGACCTCAAGGCGGTACCTGCCGGACTTGAAGTGATCGGTGATCAGGTTCCTCGCGATGGTCACGAGCCAGGCCCCGAAATCACGCCCTTGCCACGTGAAGTCCGTGATCCGGCGGAGCGCGCGGAGAAAGGTCTCGCTCGTGAGATCCTCGGCCAGCGGGTGTGAGCCGACCCGGAAGTAGACGTAGCGGTACACCAGGGTGAGGTAACGATCATAGAGCGTGCCAAAAGCATCCGAGTCTCCGGTTTTGGCACGCAAAACAAGCCTCCGGAGTTCTTCGGAGGCATCCTCACGCACGGTGAGGTCACTACTGCGGACGGGCTGGGCTACCCCGGCTTTCGCGGGGAGGTGCCCGGCGAGCGGCCACGTTTCAGGCATCCGGTATCCCTGAGGGGAGGGGGTGCGGCGTGCTCGATCACTCTAGAAATCAACGGGTAATTCCACAATCCACTTTGAAGCGTCGTGACTGGGGGTAATCGCCGGATACGGTGTGGGGTCGGTTGTTTCAGACCGGCTCCGGGAGCCAACCTAGGGTTCGGCTACCGGTTAGGGGGTAATGTCCGGCAGCATTGGAGACACCATGGAAGTCCTCGTCGCTGTCATCGCCTTCGCCGGTGCATTGCTCGCAGCCATCGCCACCGGTGCTCTCGTCAGTCGCCTCCGTAGTGAGCCCAAGGGCTGGCTGATCGCCTGGAGTATCACGACGGCGTCTCTCTCCGTCTCACTCGGAGTAATCGCCACTGGTTACTTGATCGGTTTTGGGGCGGGCACATTCCGTATTTATCAACTGACCGGATCCATGTTGGCGCCCCTGTGGCTCGCCGTCGGGGTCATTCAGTTGCTGGCCCGCAAGGGCGCGGCCAGGTTCTCCTCCTGGCTCCTGGGGATCGCCCTCACCGTCATCGCCACGGTGATCCTGGCGGTCGACCCGGTCCTGCTGGAGAAGGACTTCGCCAAGGTCCTCCCGCTGGGCAGCCGCCACTGGGGCCTGCCCCCGAGCTACCTGCTCACGGCCGTCCACGTGATCGTCGCGCTCGCGCTGCTGGGCGGGCTGCTGCTCGCGGTCGCCCGCTGGCGCGGCGGTGACGACTACGACGCCGACAACATGCACGCGCTCCTGGTGCTCGGCCCCACCGGCCTCGCCCTTGTCGGAGCCGTCAGCTTCGCGGTGCCCGGGATGTTCACCGCGCTCCTGCTATTCATCACCGCCGCCGCGGTCTGGTACGTCATGCTCCGCCCGCTCGCGCCCTACGAGGACGAGGACGAGGACACGGACGACGCGGACGACGATTGGGAGAACAACCCCCCGCGGCCCCGCCCCCCCGAGTACCAGCCCCGTGACGTGCAGGTCGCCGGCCGCCGCGTGACCCCGGAGAATCCCCCCGCCCGCGCTCTGGCCGAGGAGGCACCCCGCCGCTCCGGCCTCGGTGATCTCGTGGCCGAGTACCGGGCGGGCGAGCAGGACGTCGACTACGCTGCGCGCATGCGGCAGCAACCCTCCCCAGGCGACGACAGGTTCGGCGGCCCCGCCACGGGGATGTTCATGGCGGGTGAGTACGGAATGCCGTCCGCCGACCAGCCGCCCGGCGGTGACCCCGGCAGGCGCGCCGGTGATCCCGGCAGGCAGCCGCCGCCACCGGTCACCGGCCAGTTCGGCATGCCGACCGCGGGCCCCGCGACCGGCGAGTACAACATCCCGGCCCACGAGTTCGGCAGGCACGGCGCCGCGGGTTCCGGCAGGCAGCCGGGGCCGGGCACCGGCGAGTTCGGCAGGCCGGGAGGCACGGGAGAGTTCGGCAGGCCCGGAGGCGCCGGAGAGTTCGGCAGGCCCGGCGAGTTCGGCAGGCCCGTGGGGCCCGGCACCGGTGAGTTCGGCATGCCGGGCGTGCCCGGCCCCGGCAGGTCGGGCAGTCTCCAGCCCATGCCCGCCGACCAGGCCTTCGGCGGCGCGCCCTCCCCGGGCTCCGAGCAGGGGCGCGGAGGCTCCCGGGGCTATGACCGGGGGGGCTCCCCGGGCTACGACCAGGCGTTCGGCGCCGCCCCCCCGGCCGGTGGCCGGTATCAGGGCGGGCCGGGAATGCCGGGTGGCGCCGGTGACCTGCCGGGTGGCTCGAACCGTCCCTCGCCGAGCATCTTCGGCCTGCTCACCGTCTTCACCCTGCTCGACGGCACCGGCGAGAGGTTCGACCAGCTCGCGGAGGAGACCGTCGAGGCGGTGCGCCGCTCCGAGCCGGACACGCTCGTCTACACCTGCCACTCGGTGAAGTCGGCGCCTCTCCAGCGCATCGTCTACGAGCTCTACCGTGACGAGGTCGCCTACACCGACCACCAGCGCCAGTCCCACACGCAGCGGTTCGTCACCGAGCGCCAGGTGATGGTGCTCGCCACCAATGTGATCGAACTCACCGTGAACGCCGCGAAGGTGATGCCGCTCCCGACGGCCTTCAGGCTGTGAGCGCGGCGCGGGCGGCCCGGTGGGTGGCCGTCCGCGCGCCGGAGACGACGTCCCCACGGTGACGGCCGGTCACCCGCCACGGCCCGCGAGTGCCGTAGGGGAGGAGCTTCCCGGCTCAGGCGCCGAGGGCGGCGCGGAGGCGGCTCTCGTCGACGCGCCAGAAGTCGTGCTGCACCCCGTCGACGAGGGTGACCGGGATCATCTCCCAGTAGCGGGCCTGGTCCTCCTCGGAGGCCGTGATGTCGCGTTCCTCCCACGGGACGCCGAGCTCCGTGGCGACCCGCTCGATCACCGCCCGCGCGTCGTCGCACAGGTGGCAACCGGGTTTGCCGAGCAGGGTGATGCGATGGTCTCGCGGTGACATGACCGCCACGGTAGCCGAATCGCGGCGCCGCGCCGGTCCTCGCCACAGAGGGCGAAGATCCGGTCCCTCGGACGGAAAAGCCCGGCGACGACGGTGCCCGCGCCCGACGAAGGCGCAGGTCCAGGGCCTGGTGAGGGGGCGGACGGCGGACCGGAGGGGGACGCGGCCAAGATTGTGAACACTCACTTTGTGCATCGGTTCACAAAAGGACTAACCTGAATGACAGTGGTTTCACCTCGTCATCCGTCGCGTCCGGGCCGCGCCGGCCGCCTGTCCCCCTGGAGTTCCGGCACGTGATCCGCCGTCTGTCCCAAGCCCGCGAACGCGGCATCCCCGAGGCGACCGTCGCCCGGCTGCCGCTCTATCTGCGAGCGCTGAACGGCATGGCCGAGCGTGGCCTGGCGACCGTGAGCTCGGAGGACCTCGCCGTCGCGGCGGGTGTCAACTCGGCCAAGCTTCGCAAGGATCTCTCCCACCTGGGGTCGTACGGGACCCGCGGGGTCGGTTACGACGTCGAATATCTCATCTACCAGATCTCCCGTGAGCTGGGCCTCACCCAGGACTGGGCCGTCGCCATCGTCGGAGTGGGTAACCTCGGGCGTGCGCTCGCCAATTACGGTGGGTTCGTCTCCCGCGGGTTCAGGGTCGCGGCGCTGCTCGACGCGGACCCCGAAGTGGTGGGCGACCACATAGCGGGATTGAATGTGGAGCACATCGACGAGCTGGAAGCCGTGATAAGACGGCGGGGAGTGTCGATCGTGGTGCTCGCGACACCGGCCGTGGCGGCCCAGCAGGTGGCCGACCGGGTCGTCGCCGTGGGGGTCACCAGCATCCTGAACTTCGCCCCCGTTGTCCTTTCTGTGCCAGAAGGCGTGGATATCCGTAAAGTCGACCTATCGATAGAACTGCAGATCTTGGCGTTCCACGAGCAACGCAAGGCGGATCGGATGACTGGGGGGCCCGCGATGGCCGAGGAGTGGCCCGAGGCGGTGGACCTGTGAAGAGGCACGGCGCACGAGCCGGCGGGCACGGGGTCTCCCGGAGTGACCGGAAGGCGGGGGAGGGCCGATGAGCGTTCTCGTCGTCGGCCTGAGCCACCGGACGGCACCGGTGGCCCTGCTGGAACGGGTCTCCGTCTCCGGGGAGTCGCTGGTGAAGCTGCTCCGGGACGTCCAGCAGGACGTCCACGTCGCCGAGGCCATGATCGTTTCGACGTGTAACAGGGTCGAGGTCTACGCCGAGGTCGACCGGTTCCACGCCGCGGTGACCTCGCTCTCCCGGCTGCTCAGCACCCACTCCGGCGTTCCCATGGAGCAGCTGGCCTCCCACCTCTACGTGCACTACGAGGACCGCGCCGTCGAGCACCTGTTCTCGGTCGGCTCCGGTCTCGATTCGATGGTCGCGGGAGAGGGTCAGATCCTCGGCCAGGTGCGTTCGGCGCTCAGGCTCGCCCAGAAGGAGGGCACGCTCGGCCCGACGCTCAACGAGCTCGTCCAGCAGTCACTGCGGGTGGGCAAGCGCTCCCACACCGAGACCGGCATCGACCGGGCGGGCGCCTCCCTCGTCGGGGTGGGGCTCACCCTCGCCGAGCGTGTCCTCGGTCCCCTCCAGGGGAAGCGGGCCCTGGTGGTCGGCGCGGGCTCGATGAGCGCCCTGTCGGCCGCGACCCTGCAGCGGGCGGGCGTCACCGACATCGTGGTGATCAACCGGACCCACGACCGCGCGGTGCGGCTGGCGCAGACGGTCGGCGGCAGGGCCGCCGGATTCGGCGACCTGGTGGCCGAGCTGGCGGGGGCCGACCTCGTCATCTCCTGCACCGGCGCCACCGACGTGGTCATCACGGCCGACATGGTGACCCCCCGCGAGACGTTCCTGCTGGACCTGGCCCTGCCGCACGACATCGACCCCGCCGTACGGCGGCTGCCCGGTGTGACGCTGGTCGACCTGGAGACCATGCAGAAGAGCGAGGCCGACGCCGACACCGACGACGGCGGTCGCGCCGAGGCGGTCACCGCCGTGCGCGACATCGTCGCCGAGGAGGTCACCGCCTACCTGTCGGCCGAGCGCGCCGCGCGCGTCACGCCGACCGTGGTGGCGCTGCGGAGCAAGGCGGCCCAGGTGGTCGAGGCGGAGCTCGGGCGGCTCGTCGCGCGGGTCCCCGACCTTGAGGGACGCGTCAGGGACGAGGTCACCCAGACCGTCAGGCGCGTGGTCGACAAGCTGCTCCACGAGCCCACCGTGCGTGTCAAGCAGCTGGCGGAGTCCCCGGCGGGCGATCATTACGCGGAGGCGCTGCGCGAGCTGTTCAATCTTGACCCGAAGGTGCCCGAAGCGGTGAGGCGCATCGAGACGATCGACCCGGAGCCGGGTAAGAACACCGAGCCGAGCAAGAAGGAGGCAGGCCTGTGAGCAGCGTTTCCCCTCCGCTCCGGCTGGGGACGAGGCGGAGCGTCATGGCGACGACGCAGTCGGGCCTGGTCGCCGCTCGCCTCACAGAGCTGACCGGCACGGCCGTCGAGCTGGTCGGTGTCACCACCTTCGGCGACGTGACCAAGGCCGACCTCACGCAGCTCGGCGGCACCGGGGTCTTCGTCAGCGCGCTGCGCGACAAGCTGATCGAGGGCGCGATCGACTTCGCGGTGCACTCGCTGAAGGACCTGCCCACCACGCCCGACCCGCGCGTGGTCATCGCGGCGATCCCGCCGCGCGACGACCCCAGGGACGCCCTGGTGAGCGTCGCCAAGCTGGCCGACCTGCCGCCCGGCGCGACGATCGGCACGGGCTCCCCGCGCCGGATCGCCCAGCTCCGGATGATCCGTCCTGATCTTGACTACGTGCCCATCCGCGGCAACGCCGACACCCGCATCGGCAAGGTGACCTCCGGCGAGCTGCAGGGCGTGGTGCTCGCCGCCGCCGGGCTCGGCCGGCTGGGCCGCGGCGCCGAGATCTCCGAGATCTTCGAGGTCGAGGAGATGCTGCCCGCCCCCGGGCAGGGGGCGCTGGCCGTGGAGTGCCGCTCCGACCGGGCCGACCTCATCGAGCTGCTGAGCGTGCTCGACGACGCGCGCACCCGCGCCGCGGTCACCGCCGAGCGCGCGGTGCTCAACGCCCTGGAGGCGGGGTGCGCCGCCCCGGTGGGCGCGTACTCGGTCGAGAGCGGGCACAACCTGATCCTTACCGCCGCCGTCGTCGCCGTCGACGGCAGGCGCGCGGTGCGCAAGTCCACCGCCGGAAGCTCTTCCGCGCCCATGGATCTCGGTCGCGACCTCGCGGCCGAGATGATCGCGGAAGGGGCCGGCACGTTGATAGGGGAGCGAGCACATTGAGCTCCGGAAGTACCACCTTCGAGCGCCCGTCCGGGTTCGTCGCCTTCGTCGGCGCAGGTCCCGGTGATGAGGGTCTGCTCACGCTGCGCGGCGCCGACCTGCTCTCCAGGGCGGACGTCGTCATTCTCGACCGGGAGGCGTACGGCCCGCTGTTGCGCCACTGCCGCGAGGACGTCGAGATCGTCGACGCGGCCGAGGACGGCGCCGTCTCGCTGAAGGTCGTCAAGGCCGCCAAGGGCGGCAGCGGCGTCGTACGGCTGTGCGCGGGCGACCCGATGTTCTTCTCCTCGATCACCGAGGAGGTCGCGGTCTGCGCCAAGGCGGAGGTGGACTTCGAGATCGTGCCCGGCGTGCCGCCGGCGACGGCGGTGCTCACCTACGCGGGGATCCCCGCCGCGGTCTCGGTGCCCGAGTTCCGGGTCGTGGACGCGACCCAGATCGACGACTGGTCCGCGTACGCCACCGGGGCGGGCACCCTGGTGATCTACAACGGCGTCGCCGAGGCCGTCCCGATCGGCAAGGCGCTGATCGCGGCGGGCCGTCCCGACTCGACGCCCGTGGCGGTCAGCAGCGCGGGCACCACGACCGAGCAGCACACCGTGGTGACCACGCTGGGCCGGCTCGCACCCGATCTCAAGCACGCGGGGATGACCGAGCCCGCGCTGATCGTGGTCGGCGAGGCCGTCGGCATGCGTGACCGGCTGTCGTGGTTCGAGACCAAGCCGCTGTTCGGCTGGCGGGTGCTCGTGCCCAGGACCAAGGAGCAGTCGGCCAGCCTGGTCGAGCAGCTGCGCTCGTACGGCGCGGTGCCCGAGGAGGTCCCCACGATCTCCGTCGAGCCGCCGCGCACCCCGCAGCAGATGGACCGCGCGATCAAGGGCCTGGTCACCGGACGCTACGAGTGGGTGGCCTTCACCAGCGCGAACGCGGTCAAGGCCGTGCGCGAGAAGTTCGAGGAGTACGGCCTGGACGCCCGCGCGTTCGCCGGGCTCAAGGTCGCGGCCGTGGGCGACAGCACCGCGCGGGCGCTGGTGAGCTTCGGCGTCAAGCCCGACCTGATGCCGTCCGGCGAGCAGTCGTCGGAGGGCCTGCTCGCCGAGTGGCCCCCGTACGACTCGATGCTCGACCCGATCAACCGGGTGCTGCTGCCGCGCGCCGACATCGCGACCGAGACGCTCGTGGCCGGGCTGACCGAGCTCGGCTGGGAGTGCGACGACGTGACGGCCTACCGGACCGTCCGCGCCGCGCCGCCGCCCGCCCCGACCCGCGAGGCCATCAAGGGCGGCGGGTTCGACGCGGTGCTGTTCACCTCGTCGAGCACCGTCCGCAACCTCGTGGGCATCGCGGGCAAGCCGCACAACGTCACGGTCATCGCCGTGATCGGTCCGCAGACCGCGAAGACCGCCGAGGAGTTCGGGCTCCGCGTCGACGTCATGGCCGACAAGCCTTCGGCTTCCGCCCTCGCGGCGGCGCTGGCGGAGTATGGTGCCAGGCAGAGGCAGGCCGCGGTCGTGGCGGGGGACACCCCCCGCAGGCCCTCGCAGACCCGGCGGGGAGCCCGGCGCCGCGCGAAGTAACCTTGGAAGTGGCCGCCGCCCGCGCACGACGGGCGGGCGGGCCGCGTTCGACGGCCCCGGACGAGCGCCGCGGGTCGTGACCGGCATCGCGGTCGGCGTCGCGGTCGGCACCACGATCGGCATCGCCTCGCGCCGATCGGGCATCGTGACCGGCGTCGCGCCGTGCTGATCGGCATCACGATCGGCACCGCGTCGCGTTGGTCGGGCACCACGATCGGCGCCGCGCTGATCGGGCACCACGTCGCGCCGAGCGGCGAGCCAGGAACACACAACCGAGCTCCTCCGGCCCGCAGTCCCCTACCGGCCGGGGAGAGGGGGAGACACCAATGACGGCCCAATTCCCTGTCGCCCGCCCGCGCAGGCTCCGTCGTACGGCACCGATGCGCCGGATGGTGGCCGGGACCCGGCTGCACCCGGCGGAGCTCGTGCTGCCGATGTTCGTGAAGGAGGGCATCACCGAGCCGAATCCGATCGGCTCGATGCCCGGGGTGTTCCAGCACACCCGCGACTCGCTGCGCAAGGCCGCCCACGAGGCCGCCGAGGCCGGGATCGGCGGGCTGATCCTGTTCGGCATCCCCGCGGTGAAGGACGGCAGGGGTTCAGCGGGCGACGATCCCGAGGGAATCGTCCAGCTGGCCGTGGCCGACCTGGTCGCCGACGTCGGTGACGCGATGGTCGTGATGGCCGACACCTGCCTGGACGAGTTCACCGACCACGGCCACTGCGGCGTCCTGACCCCGGACGGGGAGGTCGACAACGACGCCACCCTGGAGCGCTACGCGGCCATCGCGGTGGCCCAGGCGCGGGCCGGGGCGCAGGTCATCGCGCCCAGCGGCATGATGGACGGCCAGGTCGCGGCGATCAGGACGGCACTGGACGGCGACGGCTTCGAGCAGGTCCCGATCCTGGCCTACTCGGCCAAGTACGCCTCGGGGCTGTACGGCCCGTTCCGCGAGGCGGCCGAGTGCGCTCCTCGGTTCGGCGACCGCAACGCCTACCAGCAGGACCCGGCGGGCCCGGTCGGCGAGGCGTTGCGCGAGGTCAGGCTCGACCTTGAGGAGGGCGCCGACGCCGTCATGATCAAGCCCGCGCTGGCCTACCTCGACATCCTGCGCCAGGTGCGCGACGCCGTGGACGTGCCGGTGGCGGCGTACCAGGTCAGCGGCGAGTACGCCATGGTCGAGGCCGCGGCGGCGAACGGCTGGGTCGACCGGGACCGGGTGATCATGGAGTCGCTGGTCGCGATCCGCAGGGCGGGGGCCGACATGATCCTCACCTACTGGGCCACCGAGGTGGCCGCGAAACTGAGATGAGACCGGCGGCACGTGCCGAGAACTGGAGGTTCGTCGCTTGATGGAGAAGCGTGTGCGTTAGAGTGCGATAACCGGTGCGGATGTGTCCCAGGTGGCGTAAACCCTGGGTATTTGACGTTCCCACGGACCAGAGTGTGGACAGGTCGATCGCATCCGGGTGGCACGCGGGATGCGCGGACGACGGAGGACACAATGGTCGGGGTACCGATGGTTCGTCGAAGTAGACGGCATGGCCATCCGAAGCAGATGATCAACTCTGTGCTGGAGTACGCCGCCCTGGGCTGGGCGAGCTGTCCCGGCGCGAGGCCGCTGAAGGGCGGTTCGCGCTCCTGCTCCTGCGACCGCGTCGGCTGTCCCGACCCGGGAGCCCACCCGCTCTCGCGGGCCTGGCAGATGCAGGCCACCACCGACCCGACCCTGCTCACCAACTGGTGGCGGTACGAGCCGGAGGCGAACGTGATCCTCCCCACCGGGCGGGTGTTCGACGTCTTCGACGTACCGCTCGCCGCGGGGCGCACCACCCTCGCGAACATGGACTCCGCCGGAGCAGCCTCGGGCCCGGTCGCCGTCAACGGCGACCGGGCCCTGTTCTATGTGGCCACCAGGAACGCCTCCGACGACGAGGACGAGTGGTGGACCTGCGCCCTCGACTTCGGCCCGTCCACCATCGAGGAGATGCCCGGCCTGCGCTGGCACTGCCGCGACAGCTACGTCCTCGCCCCGCCCTCGCTCCTGCCGACCGGCGGGTCCGGCTCGTGGTTACGCCCGCCCGACGGACGTCCGCTGCCCGATCCGCTCCGCGTCCTCGACTGGCTCGCCGACACCTGCGAGTGAGCCTTCTCCGGGTCGTTCTGAGGCTCTCCGGGCCGTACCGACGGGGGCCCCTTCTCCGGTGGCTACCCTGTAGGGCGTGAGCCGTACTGAGAACTCCGAGGCCCTGTTCGCCCGCGCACGCGAGATCGTCCCCGGGGGCGTCAACTCCCCGGTCCGAGCCTTCGGCGCCGTCGGCGGGACGCCGCGCTTCATGACCTCGGGGCAGGGCCCCTACATCATCGACGTCGACGGCAACCGCTACGTCGACCTGGTCTGCTCGTGGGGGCCGATGATCCTCGGGCACCGGCACCCCGCCGTGATCGAGGCCCTGCGGGAGGCGCTGCGCGACGGCACCTCGTTCGGTACGGCGACACCCGGCGAGGTCGAACTCGCCGAGGAGATCGTCGCCCGGGTGGAGCCGGTGGAGAAGGTCCGCCTGGTCAGCTCCGGTACCGAGGCCACCATGTCCGCCGTGCGGCTGGCCCGGGGGTTCACCGGCCGGTCCAAGATCGTGAAGTTCGCGGGCTGTTACCACGGCCATGTCGACGCCCTCCTCGCCTCGGCCGGTTCCGGCGTGGTCACCTTCGGTCTGCCCGACACCCCCGGCGTGACCGGTGCCTCGGCCGCCGACACCGTGGTGCTGCCGTACAACTCGGTCGAGGCGGTCACTGAGGCCTTCCAGACCTTCGGTGCCGACATCGCGTGCGTGATCACCGAGGCGTGCCCGGCCAACATGGGCGTGGTCCCGCCGCTTGAGGGGTTCAACGCCACGCTGCGCGAGCTGTGCACCGCGCACGGCGCCCTGCTCATCGTCGACGAGGTGCTCACCGGCTTCCGGGTGTCGGAGTCCGGCTGGTACGGGCTCGACCCGGTCGACGCCGACCTCATGACCTTCGGCAAGGTCATGGGCGGTGGCTTGCCCGCCGCCGCGTTCGGCGGGCGCGCGGACGTGATGGCCCACCTCGCGCCGGAGGGGCCGGTCTACCAGGCGGGCACCCTGTCGGGAAACCCGCTGGCCTGCGCGGCCGGCCTGGCCACCCTGCGCGCCTGCGACGAGGGGGTCTACGACCGGGTCGACGCCGCGGCGCTGGTCATCGGCCGCGCCGCCGCCGACGCTCTGGCCGCGGCCGGGGTGCCGCATCGCCTGCAGCGCGCCGGGAGCCTGTTCTCCATTTTCTTCACCGACGAGCGGGTCACCGACTTCGCAGCCGCCCAGAAGCAGGACACGGCCGCCTACCGGGCGTTCTTCCACGCGATGCTCGACCAGGGGGTCTACCTGCCGCCGTCGGCGTACGAGGCGTGGTTCCTGTCCTCCGCCCACGACGACGAGGCCCTCTCCCGCATCGCCGAGGCCCTTCCCGCCGCCGCGAAGGCAGCCGCGCAGGCTTCCGCTTAAAAGTGCGGTTGTTCGTCTGTTGTCTGGTCGGTGGGTGCTGAGGGCCGGGTGGGTTCGCGCTCCGGTGGGTGGGTGCTCCGGGCGGCCGTCGTTGATGGTCGTCCGGTGTGTCAGGCCTCCGGCCTGGCGGGCGCGCTGGTTACGGATTTTTATAAGCCGCCCGGAACACCCACCCACCTCCGCACACGACCCGCCTCGCCGTACGCCCCGCAGACCGTAGTCGCTTTCTTACGGGCCGCCCATCGGGCTCTGGGACGCTGAAGCGATCCGTACGGGGCCGTTCGGAGCCTGGCGCCGTAGCTGAAGCGCCCGTGCGGAAAGGAGCGCAGGGGGCGCTCGCCAGGGCTCGCTCGCCGTACGAGGCTCATCCGGTCCTGTCGGAGAGTACGCCGTCGGCCGCGACGTGGAACCAGACGGCGGTGCCCGCCTCGGTGTCGTGGTGAACACCCCATCCGGCCGCCATGGCCTCCACCAGGAGCAGGCCGCGTCCGCCGTCGCTGTCGAGTTCGGCCACGCGGACGAAGGGCAAGCTGGTCGCCGCCCCGTCGTCGATCACCTCGGCGTGCACCATGCCACCGCCCAGACCCAGGCAGACGGTCACCGACCCTCCGGCCGTGCGTCCGGAGTCGGAGTGGACGACGGAGTTCGTCACGACCTCGCTGAGCAGCAACACCACGTCGTCGAGAGCGGTGTCGGTGACTCTCCCGTTCAGGAGGTGTCGCGCCCAGGTGCGTACAGTCGCGACGGAGCAGGCAGTTCCCGCGAACTCGGCGTGACCCAGCGGGTGCAGCACGGCCCAGCGCTCCGAGGCCGCCCGTTGACGTTCGTAGCGGCAGGCGACCTGCCCGTACGTGGTCACGCGATCGCCGCCGAGACGATGACGTCGGCCGCGTTGTCGGCCTCGGCCCATACCGCTTCGCCGGGCCGCCACACCCTGGCCCACCAGGGTCGCCAGACGAACACCCACCCGCAGGCGCGATGGACGACGGTGATGCGGACACGGGTTTCGCTGCCGGACATGACCTCCAGCACCGGCTGCCCTGTTTGAGGAAGCACCAGCGAGGTGCACAAGCCCAGACCCCGTAGGTCCCAGCCGAGCCGTACCAGGTGAGTGAACTGCTCTTGCGGATCGCGTGACTTCACAGCCCTTCCTTCCGTTGCAGATCGAACTGACCCACTTGCGCTTTCGGAGACATTGCTGTTTACGGAGTGTCATCGACCGTATGCTCAGAGCATGCAGTCTCTGCAGCCCCATATGCAACCCCAAATGCATATGCACGAAAGGAACTTCATGGAAGGCTCGGTTTGCGAGATAGGCCAAATCAGTAGAAATCTCATGAAGGCGAACACATGACCGAAGGTCAGAGCCCTACTGTCCGGCGGCGGCAGCTCGGCATGGAACTGCGTCGGCTACGTGAGCGTGCGAATGTATCCGCCATTGAGGCGGGCGAGCGCATCGGCCGCTCCGATTCGACGATCAGTCGCTTCGAGACCGGCAGAGTCACCATCCGCCAGAAGGTCCTCGCTCAACTCCTCGATCTGTACGGTGCGGCCGACGACGAAACTCAAGCCGTACTCGACCTCGCGCGTGAAGCGAGCAAGCGAGGATGGTGGCACGCTCACGGGGACGCGGTATCGCCCTGGTTCGAGGTCTTCATCGGGCTCGAAGCCGAGGCCGCGACAATCCAGACCTACCAACCCCAATTGATCCCCGGCCTTCTTCAGACCGAGGCGTATGCGCGTGCTGTCATCGAAGCCGACCACCCTGGAATGCCTGAGGAGGAGATCGACAGGCTCGTCGCTCTGCGCTTGGCCAGACAGAAGCTCCTTGCCCGGCCCAACCCGCCAGAACTATGGGCGGTGATGAGTGAAGCGGCTTTACGGCACGCCATCGGTGGCCCGGCGACCATGCGCGAGCAACTTCTCAAACTCCGCGACGCGCGACGACTCGCCTGTGTCACTCTGCAGGTGTTGCCCTTCGCCGGAGGCGCCCACCCTGGAATGCTCGGCCCCTTCCACCTCCTGGAGTTTCCCCCACCCTCGGAAACCCGCGTTGCCTACGTCGAGTACTTGACGGGCTCCCTATATCTAGAAAAGCCAGAAGAAGTACGCAGGTATAGACTCATTTTCGACCACCTTCGCGCGGCCGCCCTGCCGCCGAACGAGTCCGTCGCGCTGATGAGCGCGGTCGTAGAGGAGACGACTTCATGAGCGTAGAAGAGCGTGAGCCGCGAGACCTTCCTGACCTGTCTCGCGCTACGTGGCGTAAGAGCAGCCTCAGTGGCAACGGTGGTGCCGACTGCGTCGAGGTCGCCTCCGTGTCGGGCCTGATCGCTGTCCGCGACTCCAAGCATCCCGGTGGCGCCACACTTGTGTTCTCGCCGAGTAACTGGACCGCGTTCCTCGGCCGCGTCAAGACTGGAGACTTCGACACACGCTCCTGACCGCGCGACCGGTCAGAGGAGATTTCCAAGTGCGGGGAAGAGGAACGCGGATGCCCCAGTGCTGCCTGATGAATGCCAACTGGCAGAAAAGTTCGCGTAGTCAGGGAACGACGGACAACTGCGTTGAGGTCGCACGTAATCTGCCCGGAATCGTGGTTGTCCGGGACAGCAAGGACACTGACGGCCCGGCGCTGGTCTTCTTTCCTGACGAGTGGCGAGCCTTTGTCGCGGGTGTCAAGGGCGGCGGGTTCGACGGCCTGGGCTGATCTGAGTGCCTACTTGGGCAGGTCGCCGAGGTCGATGGTGATCGGGAAGGGCACCGGGACGGTTAGCCGGTCGTGGTGGATGCCGGTGAGGGCGTACGCGTGGGTGGCGGGGTCGAGCTCGTAGACGTAGACCACGGGGGAGCCGCCGTTGTTCTCCACCCGCCAGAAGTGCGCGATGCCCGCCTCGGCGTAGCGGGACGGCTTGGTCTTGCGGTCGCGATCCTCGGATTCGGGGGAGACCACCTCGACGGCGAGGTGCACCTCGCCGGGGGTGTAGAACGTCCGCTCGTCGTCATCGGCGGCCTTCGCGTCGATGACCACGACGTCGGGGCAGGGGCGCATCCGGTGGCCGAGCTTGACGTCCATCTGATCAACCGCTGACAGGTGCTCCGGGGCTTGACTGTCCAGCGCCTCGGTGAGACGACGGATCATGCGCTGGTGAAAGCGTTTCTGGGGGGACATGAAGACGAGAGCTCCATCGATGAGTTCGACGTGCTTGAAGAAGTCAGGTTCGCCGTTCGGTCCCTCCGTCGGGAGGTTGTCGAGATCGTCGGAGGTCCATCCCCATGGGGGTGGGGAGGGCCAGTAGTCGAGTGCGGCGCTCACGTCGGTCACCGTAACATCGTCTCCGTCACTCGGTGTGTTCATTCAGATCATCTCCGTCGCCCTCGTTCTATTCTCTCCCGTTTCGGAGCGAGCGGAAGGAGTAGACGCCGAAGAAGGGAGAGAACGAGCGCGGGTGCCGGTGTAGAGGACGCCAGAGATGATCAGGTCCTGCAATCGTCGTTTCATGCGATATTTCAGCACAAGTGAGACTTTCTTGCCGGTCGCGTTTAGGATTGCTTACATGTTGGATCTCAACCGGCTCAAGGCCCTGCACGCGGTCTCCGTCTACGGCTCCGTGGGCGCCGCGGCCGAGGCGCTCATGGTGACCCCCTCCGCGGTCTCCCAGCAGCTGGCCAAGCTGGAGCGGGAGACCGGCGCGGTCCTGCTGGAGCGCAACGGGCGCGGGGTGCGGCTGACCGACGCGGCCGGGCTGCTCGCCGACCACGCCGAGCGCATCCTCGCGCTGGTCGAGACGGCGGAGGCCGACTTCGAGGCGCTGCGCGGCGAGGTCGTGGGGCGGCTGAGCATCGGCGCCTTCCCCACCGCGGCCCGGGGCCTGATGCCCGCCGCGCTCGCGCTGCTGCGCAGGCGCCACCCCGACCTTCGCCTCCAGCTGATGGAACGCGAGCCGGAGCGGCAGGTCCGCGAGGTGGCCAGGGGCGAGCTCGACCTCGCGGTGATCCAGGACTGGATGAACCGCCCGGTGGCGATCCCCGAGGGGCTGTCCCGGGCCACGCTCTTCGACGACATCGCCGACGTGATCCTGCCCGCGTCCCACCCGCTGGCGGATCGTCCCGAGATCGAGCTCGCCGAGCTGTCCGGGGAGCAGTGGATCAGCTCCTCACCCGGCACGGTCTGCCACGACTGGCTGGTCTACACGCTGCGCTCGGCCGAGCTGGAGCCGGAGATCACCTGCATGGCGGACGAGTACGCGACCCAGATCGCCCTCGTCGCGGCGGGGCAGGGATGCGCGATCATCCCCAGGCTGGGCCGCGACCTCGTCCTGCCGGGGGTGCGGGTCGTCCCGATCCGGTCGCGCCCGACGCGCAGGATCTACGCGCTCTGGCGGAGCGACGCCGCGCGCCGCCCGGCCATCCGCGCCGCGGTCGAGGCGCTGAAGGCCGTCTCCGCCGACTTCCGCGGCCCCGTGTCCGAGCCCGCCGGGCCGGTGGGGGTCCCGGTGGCGGCTCCGATGACGGTTTCCCCGGTTTTTCCGGTGGCCCCGGGCGGTCCCGTCGTTTCCGGGTGACGTCCCGGGCGGCCTCCGGTCTCCGCTCACCTCCGGTCTCCGGCGGCTTCCGGTCTCCGGTGGTCTTCGCTTCTCCGGTGGTCCTCGGTGTCCGGCGCCGTTAGCCGAGGGCGATCGTCACCACGCCGCCGACGATGACGCAGGCGGCCAGCAGCCGCCGGGTCAGGTCGCCCTCGGCCAGCAGCCTGCCGCCGAGCACCACCGCCACGAGCACGCTGACCTCCCGTACCGGAGCCACCACGCTGATGGGTGAGAACGTGTACGCGGTCAGCGCCAGGAGGTAGGAGAGCGGCATCAGCACCGCCGCGCCCAGTACCTGTGCCCGGTGCTCGTGCCAGACGTGCAGGATCAGGCCCCTGCGGCGGGAGCCGAGCACCGGCGAGGTCAGGACCAGGGTGCGGCCGAGGTCGCCGCCGTAGTTGAGCAGGATCGGCGCGACCGCGAAGACGCTAACGACCTGCTTGTCCCAGACGGTGTACGCCGCGATGAACAGCCCGGTGGCCAGCCCGAACCCGATCCCGCCCAGGTCCCGGCGGCTGGGCCGACGCGCCGCGCCGAGCAGGAGGACGCCCGCCCCGACCAGCAGGATCCCCGCGACACCGACCGGGCCCGGCCGCTCGCCCAGGAACAGGACGGCGACCAGGCTGGCCAGCAGCGGCCCGGTACCGCGGGCGATCGGGTAGACCATCGACAGGTCGCCGTGCCGGTAGCCGCGCTGAAGCAGCATGAAGTAGCCCAGGTGCAGCGTGGTGCTCGCGGCGATCACCCCGAGGTCGGCCCAGGAGGGGCCGGTGCCGCCGAGGAGGAGGTAGCCCGCCGCGACCGGGGTCCAGACCAGTGTGGAGGCCGCGGCCACCATCCAGACGAAGACGACGCCGTCGGCCTGGGCCGCCTGCTTGCTCATCAGGTTCCAGCAGGCGTGGGCGACGGCGGAGGAGAGGACGAGGGCGAGCGCGAGGGGGCTCACGCGGTGACCCTATCCTGCCCCATCCCGCCCCACCCGACCCGAGTGGCCCACCTGCCCGGCCACCAACCCATACCTGTCGGTAGGCTGGCGACACCATGGCTGAGACCACCGTCGTTCACCTCCTGCGCCACGGTGAGGTGCACAATCCCGCTAACGTCCTGTACGGCAGGCTTCCCGACTACCACCTCTCCGACAACGGCCGCCAGATGGCCGAGACGGTGGCGAAGACGGTCGCCGGACGGGACGTCACCGCGCTGTTCTCCTCGCCGCTGGAGCGTGCCCAGGAGACGGCGGCCCCGTTCGCCGCGATCTTCCACCTGGACGTCACGGTCGACGAGCGCCTCATCGAGGCCGAGAACATCTTCGAGGGCCTCTCCCTCGGCAGGGGCGACGGTCTCTTCCGCAACCCGCGCTTCTACCGCTACCTGTGGAACCCGCTCCGCCCCTCCTGGGGAGAGCGCTACACCCACCTGGTCAGCCGGATGAGGGCCGCGATCGACGCCGCCCGCGACGCGGCGCGCGGGCATGAGGCGATCATGGTCAGCCACCAGCTCCCGATCTGGACCATCAGGCTCGCGGCCGAGGGTAGGCGCCTGCCGCACGATCCGCGCCGCAGGCAGTGCGGTCTCGCCAGCCTGACGAGCTTCTCCTTCGAGGGAAACCGTCTGATCAGCGTCGGATACAGCGAGCCCGCGGCGGCGC
Source organism: Streptosporangium sp. NBC_01469 (assembly GCF_036227305.1). Lineage (NCBI taxonomy): Bacteria > Bacillati > Actinomycetota > Actinomycetes > Streptosporangiales > Streptosporangiaceae > Streptosporangium > Streptosporangium sp. NBC_01469. The sequence continues at coordinate 2,247,165 of NZ_CP109465.1, forward strand.
TCGTCAAACGCCCCACTGTGCCGGGCGCCTGACCCCGCCGGTACAGTGATTGCTCTACCGCTTGTAGTACAGGGAGCCTCCGTCACCCATGCGCGCACAATCCTTCGCCGCCGCCGTGCTGCTGATCGCCGTGGCGGGATGCGCCGGAAACCAGGGATCGCAGCCGCAGACCGGCGACACCCGCTTCGTGGCGGGTGACGGTAAGATCACCCTGTTCCAGGCCGCGGACCGCAAGGTCGCCCCGCAGGTTCAGGGGGAGACCCTCGACGGGGGCACCGCGTCCCTCGCGGCCCACAAGGGCAAGATCGTGGTGCTCAACTTCTGGGCCTCCTGGTGCCCGCCCTGCCGGGCCGAGGCGCCGGCGCTCAAGGACATCTACGCCAAGACGAAGGCGGACGGCGTGGAGTTCCTCGGCGTCGACTTCAAGGACCGCAAGGCCGACGCGCTCGCCTTCGAACGCAACCACCAGCCGGGCTACCCGAGCATCTTCGACCAGCCGGGCAAGGTCGCGCTCTCCTTCCAGGGCACGGTCCCGCCCGCGGCCATCCCCGCCACCCTGATCATCGACCGTCAGGGCCGGATCGCCGCCAGGGCCCTCGGCGCGGTCAAGTACAACGACCTCCTCGACGCGGTGACCAAGGTCGGCGATGAGCGATAACGGCTCCGGGCGACGGCCGAGGCCGGCATGAGCGCCGACCTCGTGGGCACCGTCGCCGGTGGCTCGCTGGTGCTGGCGCTGCCGATCGCGGTCGCGGCCGGGCTGGTGTCGTTCCTGTCGCCGTGCGTGCTGCCGCTGGTCCCCGGCTACCTGTCGTACGTGACCGGCATGAGCGCCGACCCCAGGCGGGGGCGCATGGTCGCGGGCATCGTGCTGTTCGTCCTCGGCTTCGCCTCCGTGTTCGTAGCCGGGGGAGCGCTCTTCGGCGGCCTCGGCGCGGCCCTGTTCGGCAACGCCGGGATCATCACGCGGGTGCTGGGCGCCCTCACGATCGTGCTCGGCCTCGCCTTCATGGGGGTCATCCCGGGCCTGCAGCGCGACTTCCGCATCCACCGGCTCCCGGCCGCCGGGCTGGCCGGGGCGCCCCTGCTCGGCCTGGTGTTCGGCCTGGGCTGGACCCCCTGCATCGGCCCCACCCTCGCGGTCGTGCTCACCCTCGGCCTGAACGAGGGCAGCGCCGGTCGCGGCGCGCTGCTCGCCTTCGCGTACGCGCTCGGCCTCGGCCTGCCGTTCGTGGCGGCCGGGCTGCTGTACAGCAGGGCACTGCGGACGTTCAAAGCGGTACGCCGGCACTCGCAGCTGATCACGCGGATGGGCGGCGTCATGCTGGTCGTCGTCGGCGTGCTGCTCGTCACCGGGCTGTGGGAGCAGCTCGTCGCGATGACGCAGGGCTGGGTCGGCGGATTCGAGCCGGTGATCTGATGGTGTCCGTCGACCCGAAGACGGGGGAGCGAGCGGTGAACGAGGCGCGGCGGCCCGCCGGGCTCGGGGTCGTGGGGTGGGCGCGCTGGTTCTGGCGGACGCTCACCTCGATGCGGACCGCGCTGATCCTGCTGTTCCTGTTCGCCCTGGGCTCCATCCCCGGCTCGATCTGGCCGCAGCGCGGCGTCTCCGACGCCAAGGTCTTCCAGTACTTCGACGACAGCCCCCGGCTCGCCGAGTGGCTGGACAGGTTCTGGCTGTTCGACGTGTTCAGGGCGCCCTGGTTCGCCGCGATCTACCTTCTGCTGTTCGTGTCCCTGATCGGCTGCGTGCTCCCCCGTACCGCGACCCACCTGCGGGAGCTGCGCAAAAAGCCGCCCGCGGCGCCGCGCAACCTGGGCAGGCTGCCGCAGCACGCCTCCTTCGAGGCCGATCTCACCGTCGAGGAGGCCGCCGCGAGGCTGCGCGCCAGGCGGTTCCGGGTGACCACCGGTCCCGGCTGGGTCGCCGGGGAGAAGGGCTACCTGCGCGAGACCGGCAACCTGCTGTTCCACGTGGCCCTGCTCGGCCTGCTGGTCGCGGTCGGCGCCGGGACGCTGTACGGCTACCGGGGCAACGTGCTGGTCGTGGAGGGCGAGGGGTTCGCCAACACGGTCGCCGCCTACGACCGCTACATGCCCGGCCAGCAGGTGAACGCCGAGTCGCTGGAGCCGTTCTCCTTCACCGTCGACGACTTCCAGGCGACCTACATCGCGAAGGGCGAGAAGGCGGGCCAGGCCCTCGACTACGAGGCCAGGCTCAAGGTCGAGGACGCCCCCGGCGCCGCCCCGCGCGACTACGTCCTGAAGGTCAACGAGCCGCTGGACGTCAACGGCACGCTGAGCTACCTGATCGACCACGGCTACGCGCCGACCTTCAGGATCACCGACGGCAAGGGCCAGGTCGCGTTCGACGGGCCGGTGCCCTGCCTGGTCGTCCAGCCCGCCACCTTCACCTCCGAGTGCGTGATCAAGGTCCCGGACGCGCGGCCCGAGCAGCTCGGCCTCCTCGTCGGCTTCCTGCCGACGACCGTCCCGATGGGCTCAGAATGGGTCTCGGTCTTCCCCGGCGCGGCCAACCCCACCGCCCAGGTGTACGGTGCCTTCGCCGGTGACCTGGGCCTGAAGGACGGCCGGCCGCAGTCGGTCTACGAGCTCGACCCGGCGAGCCTGAAGAAGATGAAGCCGCTGGTCATGAAGGCCGACCCGCTGGCGGTCGGCAAGAAGCTCACGCTCCCGAACGGCGCGGGCTCGATCGAGTTCACCGGCGTCAGGGAGTGGATCGCCCTGCAGATCACCCACGACCCGGGCCGGATGCCCGCGTTCGTGGCCTCGGTCCTCGCCGTCGTCGGCCTGGTGCTGACCCTGACCGTCCGCCGCCGCAGGATATGGGTGCGGATCCACGAGAACCGCCAGGTCGAGGCGGGCGGTCTCACACGCACCGAGGGCGGCGATTTCAGCGAGGAGTTCACCGAGATCGTCTCCGCCTTGAACCCAGGAGTTCCGAATTCAGGAGTAAAGGATGTCCGCTGAGGTTGACGCCGGCCTCGCCACGTTGAGCGACCAGCTCATCTTGGCGACGGTGCTGCTCTACGTCTCCGCAATGATCGCTTACGCCCTCGACCTGGCCTTCGGCCGGTCCGCGGGGGCGTCGGCCCGCGCGGCCCAGCCCATCCTGGACACCGCCGCCGGTTCCGCCCCCGTCGAGGGCGGTCCCGCGACCAAGGCGCCCCCCGCCTGGGCGGTGTGGGCGGGGCCGGTGGCCGTCGGGCTGAGCTGGCTCGGCTGGGCCGCCAACCTCGCCTCCCTCCTCACCCGCGGCCTGGCCGTGGACCGGTGGCCGTGGGGCAACATGTACGAGTTCGTGGTCGCCATGTGCTTCGCGGCGGTGAGTGCGTTCCTGTTCATGCAGCTCCGCTACCCGGTCCGCTTCCTGGGCGCGTTCGTCACGGTCGCCGCCGCCCTGGGGCTCGGTTTCGCCGTACGGTACCTGCACGTGCAGGCCGGTCCCGTGGTGCCGGCGCTGAACTCGTACTGGGTCGCGATCCACGTGTCCGCGGCCATCGTCGCCAGCGGGCTGTTCATCGTGGCCGGGGTCTCCGGCATCCTCTACCTGGTCAGGAAGGACAGCGCGGTCCGGCTGCCGTCCCGGCAGGACCTGGAGCGGGTCGCGCACCGGGCCATCGTGATCGGCTTCCCGATCTGGACCTTCGCCGTCATCGCCGGGGCGCTCTGGGCGGACAAGGCGTGGGGCCGCTACTGGGGCTGGGACCCCAAGGAGATCTGGGCGTTCATCACCTGGATCGCCTACGCGGCCTACCTGCACGCCAGGGCCACCGCGGGATGGAAGGGCAGGGCGGCCATGATCGTGCAGCTCGTCGCCTTCGCCTGCCTGCTGTTCAACCTGGTCGGGGTGAACATTTTCCTCGGGGGTCTGCACTCCTACGCCGAGGTTCCCGGCTGATTCTCGACGCCGAGATTTCCCCGGGCCGAATTTTCGCATCGGAATTTTCGATCGAATTCCGGGACCGGGGTTTTCGTCGATTCTTCATGCCGGATTCCCCGAGGGTTTCCGCATCAGAATTCGGGCGGCCGTAACGTCTGTATCGGCCACACCGGCCGATCGATCGCTCGTTGTCTCAGTCGTCGTCGCGCAGACGGCGGTCGAGATCCTCGAGGAAGTCGGGGTCGTCGTCGGGGCCCTTCGGGGCCTCGGGGCGCGGCGGCCTGTCCTCCGCCAGGAGGGAGCGGGGGGCCCTGGGGCCGGTCGGCCGACCGAGCAACAGCCAGAAGACTCCTCCGGCGAGCGGCATCAGCACCACGATGAGCACCCAGAGGAGCTTGGGCAGGTTCCTGGACTCCTCGTCCGGCGTGGTGATGACGTCGAACAGGCAGTAAAGCCAGAAGGCGAGTATCGCCAGACCGACAAGCAGGGGCATGCCCGAACTGTAAGCCATCATGGGACCGGTTGCGGTCCGGCCTCGCGTTACGGATGACTGGCAAGGGTCCCACCCCGTACCTTGGAGCCGTTGCCACTTCCCCAGGGGGTGTGATGGCACATTCGGGAGACAAGGGCCGCCATCGACGGCGGTGGTGGCAGCGGGGTCCGGCCACGCGTGCGGAGAGTGCCGTCAGGGAGGCTCCGCGTGAGGTCCCCCGCGAGGCCGAGCGCCGGGTCGGGACGGTCACGGCCCCGGTGGCCGACCGCCCGCAGTACACCTGGAAGGACTTCGAGCTCGACGACGAGAGTCCCCGGGCCCAGCCCAACTCCCCCGACACCCCCGACCTGGGTGACGGCCTGCGCCACTGCGGGCGCCTGGAGCGCATCCTGCACCGCCAGTGGGACTCGCGGCGGGAGGCACCGCCCCCCGAGGTCGTACGGGCGGTGGAGAGCCTGGCGCGGCTGCCCGACATGCTGAAGGACAAGCTGGCCGACGGCCTCGACGGCATCTACGTCGGCGCGGGCGGGGTGCCCGACCTGGACGACATGGGATACCTGCGCGGCGCGCCGCTCCCCTCGGGCCGGGCGACGTGGGACGTCTGCGCGGGGGCGTACGGCGACCGCAAGATCGTGGTGGGAGACCGGCCCTCGCCCACCCCCGACGTGATGATGCACGAGGTCGGGCACGCCCTGGACGACGTGGACGCCCCCCACGGCGACTGGGTGTCCGACTCCCCGGAGTTCGCCGCCCTGTACGCCCAGTGCGTTCCCGTGCTGGCCTCGGGGTTCCATCTGCAGTCGGGCGACCTGGGCCGCAAGGAGTTCTTCGCCGACGCCTTCGCCGCGATCGTCTCCCGGCAGCGCCCCGCGCTCGTCGACATGCTGGGCGGCGACACGCGGATGGCGCTCAACGTCATGTTGTTCTTCAACCGGCGCTACGGAATCTAGGTGATCTGGGATGTACGTCGTCAGGCTCGCTGACGGGACCCTGCGCGTGCCGCAGACCCTGGCCGGCGATGACGGGCGTCTGATCGGCAACGCCTACGTGGAGATCTCTCCGGGGGACCCCGACTACGACCGCTGGCTGGCCGAGTCGCTCACCGAGGAGGAGTGGGCCGAGCGGCGCCGACGGTGGCTGGAGGAGAACGACGAGCTGGAGCGGGAGTTTCTCGCCTTCAAGGCCGAGCAGGAGACCTAGAGGCTTCGGCCGGGCCGGCTTCGGGGCCGGGCGGGCCGGAACCGGGGAGAGCGGGGGCCGGAGCGCGCCGGGTGGTTCCGGGTGCGGAACGCGGCGGCGGGCCCGGCGGGGCGGGTGGCCCGGTGACGGGGGAGGTCACCGTCCGTATCGTGTCGTATTTCACACGACTCCACGGTGACCCTGCGGCTTCCGGGTAAGGCGCGCAGGATCACCGATGGTGTGACGTCCTAAGCCGTCAGACGCGCGGGGACTCGCCTGCCGGCCGTTCGGCCGTCAAGACGTCCTCTCCACGCAGAAGGGCGTGCACTTCCGACTCGCGGAAACGCCGGTGCCCTCCGGGGGTACGGATGCTGCTGATGCGGCCTGCCGCGGCCCAGCGTGTAACCGTCTTTGGGTCGACCCGAAAGAGGGCGGCAACCTCTCCGGGCGTCAGCAGACGCTCGCTGCTACTCTCCACAATCTCTCCCCCTCGCATCCCGCTTCCTGCCAGCGGGCGGACAGGTAACCAGTGTGCCGAGCGAAGCCTGATTTATCCGTGGTTTTCAACAAAGATCACGGGTTGTTATCTACTGCCTGCCCGATTGTTATATGATAGAGCCTTTTTGGGACTCTCGTGGGTGTTTCTTTACGAAACAGATCTCTTGGGAAGACTAGCAGCGCTCGCAGTCGATGCGAAGAGTTACCCGTACAGCCACCGCGATCGCGACGCTGTGAGTGGAGTGACGTAGCCTCGACGCTGTGCATCCCGTCATCGTTTACACAGCGTCCCGGGTCGGCCTACTGGCCGTGAGCCTGGGAGTGCTCTATATCCTCGGCCTGCGCCAGCCCCTGGTCCTGTTGATCGCCGCATTCCTGGTCAGCGGTGTGGCCAGTTACGTCCTGCTCTCGAAGCAGAGGGACGCGGTGAGCGAGCGAATCACTAAGAATCGGGAGTGATCGGCAACGGGAACATGCCGACTCGGGCATGGTACTCGTGACCAAGGCGGGTTGTGTCACTACCAACCAGTAATCCGCCGGGATGCGCGAGGAATGCCTTGACCCCGATTCCGCGTGCCCTCGTCGGGTTCCATGTCAGGGCCTTGCCGGTGCGCGGATGGATCGCGCCGATGCCCGGCCGCGCCACCGCTCCGGGGCCCGCGGAGTCGTGGCCGCCGGGATTGTCCAGCCAGCGCTGGTGCCCGCCGACATAGACGGCCGACCCCGTCGCCGCCACCGCGTACAGCGAGTCGCCCCCGGTGTGGTTCACCCACGTCGGCTCCACCGCGCCGCGCGCACCGGTCTCGAAGCGGGCGGCGGTGTCGCACATCCTGTCCCGGCCCCCCGGCCCGCCGGTCGTGACGACGGCGAGATAGCTCCCGTCGGGGGCGAAGTCCAGGCCCCGCACGTAGCCGGGGAAGTCGGCCATGCACCTGCCCCGGTAGGCGTCGGTCCGCCACGGCGCGACCGCGGCCGGTGAGGCGGCGAGGCCCGGCGCGGGGGTGCCGGACACGGTGGCGTCCGGCGTGGAGGCGTCCGGGGCGGTGGCCGCCGGAGGTGTGACGGCGATCAGGCCGAGCTGGGCGCGCGGCAGGCCGCCGAGGGTGGTGAAGTCGCCGCCGACCGCGAGCATGCCGCGGCTGAGGGAGATCGCGTGGACCCTGGTCCTGCCTCCCCTGGGCGCGCCGGGCTCGATCGTGAAGGACGGGTCGGCCGCGCCGGTGACGGCGTCGAGCCTGGCCAGTGCCGTACGGGCGACGCGGCCGACGTGGGTGAAGTCGCCGCCCGCGTACAGGTGGCGGCCGAGCCTGGCCAGGCTGGTGACCGTGCCGCCGCGGACCTGGGCGTCGAAGTGGGCGACCGGGGAGCCGTCGGAGAGCCGGAGCAGGGCCAGGCCCCGCGTCTGCGCGCCGCCGGCCCTCGTGAACCGCCCGCCCGCGTAGACGGTGCCGCGGACCCCCGCCGCCAGGGCCTGGACCGGGCGGTCGAGGCGCGGCGCGAAGCCGGGCAGGATCCGGCCCGTGGCCAGGTCGTAGGCGAAGAGGTTGGCGCGCGGCAGCACCCGGGTGCCCCGGGCCTCGCGCACCTCGCCGAACGAGCCGCCGACCACCACCGTGCCGCCCACCAGTGCGATGGCGTTGACGATCCCGTCGAGCACATGGGGGGTCGTGTTCACCGGATCGGCCGAGACGACCCTGCTGTGCTTCGTGGTGCCGGCGGCGGCGATCCCCGGGGGGACCAGGATCAGGGCCGCGACCAGCGCGTAAGTGGCTCTGGCAAACATTCGACAATTTTTAGCATGCTCTGGGTAATGGAATGACTACTTTCCGTGGATTGTCGGGGCGGCCCTAGGGTGGGAGCCATGACGCGCGCTTCTCTGGACAAGCAGCCGCACGAGGTCGCCGCGATGTTCGATCGCACGGCCAGGCGGTACGACCTTGTCAACGACGTTATCTCCCTGGGCCAGGTCCGGCTGTGGCGCAAGGCCACCGCCGCGGCCGTCGACGCGGGCCCCGGTGAGCTGGTCCTCGACCTCGGCGCGGGCACCGGTACGTCCACCGACGCGTTCACCACGCTGGGCGCCCGCGCCATCGCCTCCGACTTCTCGCTCGGCATGCTGAGCACCGGGGTCAGGCGCAGGGGCGGCTCGGGCGTCTCCGGAGGGGGAGTGCGGGGCGTCAGCTTCGTCGCGGGCGACGCGCTGCGGCTGCCCTTCGCCGACGGCGTCTTCGACGCGGTGACGATCTCCACGGCGCTGCGCAACGTGCACGACACCGGCCAGGCGCTGCGCGAGATGTACCGGGTGGCCAGGCCGGGCGCGCGGCTGGTGATCCTGGAGTTCTCGCACCCCACGCCGAAGTCCTTCGACCTCGTGTACTCGCAGTACCTGATGAGGCTGATGCCGCAGGCCGCCAGGCTCTTCGGTTCCAACGACGACTCCTACGAGTATCTGGCGGAGTCGATCAGGGCCTGGCCGGACCAGGCGGGGCTGGCGAAGATCATTCAGGGAGCGGGCTGGGAACGGGTCGCCTGGCGCAACCTGACGTTCGGGATCGTGGCCCTTCACCGTGCGTACAAGCCCGCTTAGAAGATTCGCGGGCGATAGCAACACCCGCCTGACACTTTGCCCTGCAAAGGCGTTAGACTTCGGCCCGACAAGTTTGTGAAGACCTTCACAAAGGAACGAAAGGCCCCTTACCCCGAGGCCCCAAAGCATGTAGGACAGGACAGGTCCCGTGACCGTGCCAGCCGCCACACAGCGGAAAGTCGCTGAGGCTGACGCCGACGTCATCGTCGTCGGCGCCGGGCCCGCCGGTTCGACAACCGCTTTCCATCTCGCGCAGGCCGGGCTCGACGTCCTGCTGCTCGAGAAGACCACCTTCCCCCGTGAGAAAGTCTGCGGCGACGGGCTGACGCCCCGAGCGGTCAAGCAGCTCATCGCGATGGGGATCGACATCGACGCCCCCGGCTGGGTCCGCAACAAGGGCCTGCGCGTGGTCGGCGGCGGGATGCGCTTCGAGCTCGACTGGCCGGAGCTGTCGAGCTACCCCGACTTCGGCCTGGTCCGCACCCGCCAGGACTTCGACGAGATCCTGGCCGCCAACGCGGTCAAGGCGGGCGTCCGCCTGCTGCAGGGGGTCAACGTCACCGCCCCGGTCCTCGACGAGCGCAGCGGGCACATCGTCGGCGTGGTCGCCAAGCGGGACGGCGAGGAGGTCACCTACCGTTCGCGGCTGGTGGTCGCCGCCGACGGCAACTCCACCCGCATCTCCCTGGCGATGGGGCTGCACAAGCGCGAGGACCGCCCGATGGGCGTCGCGGTGCGAACCTACTTCGAGAGCCCCCGCCACGACGACGACTACCTGGAGACCTGGCTGGAGCTGTGGGACGGCGACACCCTGCTGCCCGGCTACGGCTGGATCTTCGGCGTCGGCGACGGCACCTCCAACGTGGGCCTGGGGCTGCTGAACACCAGCGAGTCCTTCAAGGGCATGGACTACCGCGACCTGCTCAAGCGCTGGGTGAAGGGCATGCCCCCCGAGTGGGGCTACGTCGAGGAGAACATGACGGCCCCCATCAGGGGCGCCGCGCTGCCGATGGCCTTCAACCGCCAGCCCCACTACACGCGGGGCCTGGTGCTGGTGGGCGACGCCGGCGGGATGATCAACCCGTTCAACGGCGAGGGCATCGCGTACGCGATGGAGACCGGCCACATCGCCGCCGAGATGATCGTCCAGGCGCTCGGCAGGGTCACCCCGGCGCAGCGGGAGCGCGTGCTGCGCGCTTACCCCCAGACGCTCAAAGACGCATACGGTGGTTACTTCACCCTCGGCAGGGGGTTCGTGGAGCTGATCGGGCACCGCGGTGTGATGAACTTCGCCACCCGTCACGCGCTGCCGCACCCGCACCTGATGCGGTTCGCGCTCAAGCTCCTTGCTAATCTCACCGACCGGCGGGGTGACGCGTCCGATCGCATCATCAACGCCCTGTCGAAGGTGGCGCCACCGGCATGAGGTCGACGAGGTCAACGAGTGCCGAGCACCTGGAGCCGGGGGCGATGATCGCTTTGCCTAGACTTTCGAAATACACCACAACGCAGAGCTACGCGCCGGCGCGCGTGGAGATGGGAGAGGAGGCGTAGCGATGGAGTTGTACGCACCCATCCTGGTGCTCGCCGTTCTCGCGGCGGGATTTGCGATCTTCTCAGTGACGATCGCCCCCTTCACCGGTCCCAAGCGCTGGAACCGCGCGAAACTCGACGCCTACGAATGCGGCATCGAGCCGACGCCCCAGCCCGTGGGCGGAGGACGCTTCCCGCTGAAGTACATGGTCACCGCGATGCTGTTCATCGTGTTCGACATCGAGATCATCTTCCTCTATCCGTGGGCGGTCGCGTTCGACCAGCTCGGGATCTTCGGACTGGTCGAGATGCTGCTGTTCATCGTCACCGTGCTCGTGGCCTACGCGTACGTGTGGCGCCGCAAGGGTCTGGACTGGGACTAGATATGGGTCTTGAAGAGAAACTTCCGAGCGGGTTCATGCTCAGCACGGTCGAGCAGGTCGCCGGCTGGGCACGCAAGAACTCCGTCTGGCCGGCGACGTTCGGCCTCGCCTGTTGCGCCATCGAGCTGATGTCCACCGGCGGTCCCAAGCACGACCTGGCGCGCTTCGGCATGGAGCGCGCCTCGGCGTCTCCGCGCCAGGCCGACCTGATGATCGTCGCGGGACGGCTGTCGCAGAAGATGGCCCCGGTGCTGCGCCAGATCTACGACCAGATGGCCGAGCCCAAGTGGGTCATCGCCATGGGCGTCTGCGCCTCCAGCGGCGGCATGTTCAACAACTACGCGATCGTGCAGGGCGTCGACCATGTCGTCCCCGTCGACATCTACCTGCCCGGCTGCCCGCCGCGGCCCGAGATGCTCATCGACGCGATCGTCAAGTTGCACGACAAGATCCAGAACACGAAGTTCGGCGCGCACCGTGCCAAGCAGATCGACGAGCTCGAACTGCAGGCCCTGCGGACGCTGCCGCTGATCGACCAGGGAACCGCCAAATGACGAGCGAACCCGCTGACAACCTCCCCAGGGTGCCGGAGGAGCCGGTCGCCCACCTGGGCATGTTCGGCGCCTCGGGCACCGGTGACACCTCGGGCTACGGCCGCCTCGTCGTGCGGCGCAAGCCCGAGCTGTCCAGCGCCCGCCCGTACGGCGGCTACTTCGACACCATCGCCGACGAGCTGGAGCGCGCCCTCGGCGGCGATCTCGGCGACGCCGTCGAGCGCGTGGTCGTCGACCGCGGCGAGCTGACCTTCCACGTCAGACGCGAGCGCCTGCTCGACGTCGTCAAGACCCTGCGCGACGACCCCGCGCTGCGCTTCGAGCTCTCGCTCGGCGTCTCCGGCGTGCACTACCCCCACCTGGCGGGCCAGGAGCTGCACGCGGTGATCCACCTGTGCTCGATCACGCACAACCGCCGCCTGCGCGTCGAGGTCTCCTGCCCCGACGACGACCGGCACATCCCCTCCACGGTCTCGGTCTACCCGACGCACGACTGGCACGAGCGCGAGACCTGGGACTTCTTCGGCATCATCTTCGACGGGCACCCGGCGCTGACCCGCATCATGATGCCCGACGACTGGGACGGTCACCCCCAGCGCAAGGACTACCCGCTCGGCGGCATCCCGGTCGAGTACCGCGGCGCCGAGATCCCCGCGCCGGACCAGAGGAGGTCCTACACATGAGCGTCCCCTACCAGGAGACCAAGGAGACCCTCGGGTCCTCGTACGACGAGGCCGCCGAGGGCAAGGTCTACACGGTCTCGGGCAACGACTGGACGGAGCTGGTCGAGACCCTCTCCGGCCAGCAGGACCAGCAGCTCGTCATCAACATGGGCCCCCAGCACCCGTCCACGCACGGCGTGCTCCGCCTGATCCTGAACCTGGACGGCGAGACGGTCACCGAGGCCCGCACGGTCATCGGCTACCTGCACACCGGCATCGAGAAGAACCTCGAATACCGGACCTGGACCCAGGGCACGACGTTCGTCACCCGGATGGACTACCTGGCGCCGATCTTCAACGAGACCGCCTACTGCATGGGCGTCGAGCGGCTGCTGGGCATCACCGACCGGATCCCCGAGCGGGCCCAGGCCATCCGCGTGATGATGATGGAGCTCACCCGGATCTCCTCGCACATGGTGGCCATCGGCACCTTCGGCATGGAGCTGGGCGCGACCACGCCGTTCCTCTTCGGGTCCCGCGAGCGCGAGATGGTGCTCGACGTGATGGAGTACATCACCGGCCTGCGGATGAACATGGCCTACGTCCGGCCCGGAGGCGTCTCCGTCGACCTGCCCGCCGGCGCCGTCGACAAGGTCGGCGAGCTGCTCAAGGTCATGCCGGGGCGCATCAAGGACATGCGCAAGATGCTCGACGCGAACCCGGTCTACCTGGCCCGCACCAAGGACGTCGCCTACCTCGACCTCACCGGCTGCATGGCGCTGGGCGTCACCGGCCCGATGCTGCGGGCCGCCGGCCTGCCCTGGGACCTGCGCAAGTCGCAGCCCTACTGCGGCTACGAGACCTACGAGTTCGACGTCCCGACGGAGAAGACCGCCGACGTCTACGGCCGCTACCTGGTACGGGTGGCCGAGATGGAGGAGTCGCTCAAGATCATTGAGCAGGCGCTCGACCGCCTCTCCGGGCCGCTCAAGAACGACCGGGTGATGGTCGACGACAAGAAGATCGGCTGGCCCGCGCAGCTCGCGCTCGGCCCCGACGGCCTGGGCAACTCGCCCGACCACATCGCGCACATCATGAGCGGCTCCATGGAGGCGCTGATCCACCACTTCAAGCTGGTGACCGAGGGCTTCCGGGTCCCGGCCGGGCAGGCGTACGCCTCGGTCGAGTCGCCCCGCGGCGAGCTCGGCGCCCACGTGGTCAGCGACGGCGGAACCCGCCCCTACCGCGTACACTTCCGCGACCCGTCCTTCACGAACCTGCAGGCCATGCCCGCGACGTGCGAGGGCGGCATGGTCGCCGACGTCATCTCGGCGGTGGCCTCGATCGACCCGGTGATGGGAGGTGTCGACCGATGAGCGCGACTACGGGCCCGGCCGACGGCAGGGCAGGCTCGACGAGCGGCGAGGCCGCCCGCGCGGGCGGCGAGGAGGTGAGCGCGACCGTGTCCAAGGGGTACGCGCCGGAAGTGCGTGAGCGCCTGGAGCGCGACGCCAAGGAGATCATCGGCCGCTACCCGAAGCCGCGGTCGGCCCTGCTGCCCCTGCTGCACCTGGTGCAGTCGGAGGACGGCTACGTCTCCGACGACGGCCACGAGTTCTGCGCCGAGATTCTCGGCCTGAGCAAGGCCGAGGTGGTGGGCGTCTCCACCTTCTACACCATGTACAAGCGCAGGCCGATGGGCCAGTACCACGTGGGCGTGTGCATCAACACACTCTGCGCGGTCATGGGCGGCGACCAGATCTGGGACGAGCTGTCCGAGCACGCCGGCGTCGGCCACGACGAGACGACCCCCGACGGCAAGGTCTCGCTGGAGCGGCTGGAGTGCAACGCCGCCTGCGACTTCGCCCCGGTGATGATGGTCAACTGGGAGTTCTTCGACAACCAGACCCCGGCCTCGGCCAAGCAGCTCGTCGACGACCTCCGGGACGGCAAGGAGATCTCCCCGACCCGGGGCCCGAAGAAGCTCTGCACGTTCAAGGAGGCCTCGCGGGTGCTCGCGGGGCTGCCCGACGGCCTGGCCGGCGACGGCCCCTCGGCGAACGGCCCCTCCCTGGAGGGCCTGAGGATCGCCAAGGCCAACGGATGGAAGGCTCCGGAGGCGTGAGCGTGCTACGACGCGGAGCCACCACGAGCGGGCGTATCGGTCAGACCGGCGCGTGCGGGTGTAACGAGCGTGCCAGCGGGCACGGCACGGCCTCGTCACGGAGCGACGGGCTGTCAGGCGAGGAGACGAAGTGACCACTCTCACCCCGGTTCTCACCGCGAACTGGGACCAGCCCAACTCCTTCACCCTGGAGGGCTACGGCGACTACTCGGCGGCCAAGAAGGCGCTGGGCATGGACCCCGACGCCGTCATCCAGGCCGTCAAGGACTCCGGACTGCGCGGCCGGGGCGGCGCGGGCTTCCCCACCGGCATGAAGTGGGGCTTCATCCCCCAGGGGGACGGCAAGCCGCACTACCTGGTGGTCAACGCCGACGAGTCCGAGCCCGGCACGTGCAAGGACATCCCGCTGATGATGGCCAACCCGCACTCGCTGGTCGAGGGCGTCATCATCACCGCGTACGCGATCCGGGCCAACCACGCCTTCATCTACGTGCGCGGCGAGGTGGTGCACGTCATCCGCCGCCTGCAGGCGGCCGTGGCCGAGGCGTACGCCAAGGGCTATCTCGGCACCGACCTGTTCGGCTCCGGCTTCGACCTGGAGCTGGTCGTGCACAGCGGGGCCGGCGCCTACATCTGTGGCGAGGAGACGGCGCTGCTCGACTCGCTGGAGGGCTATCGCGGCCAACCTCGGCTCAAGCCCCCCTTCCCCGCCGTGGCGGGCCTGTACGCCTCGCCGACCGTCGTCAACAACGTCGAGTCGGTCGCGAGTGTTCCCTCCATCATCGCCAACGGCGCCGACTGGTTCGCCGGGATGGGCACTGAGAAGTCCAAGGGCTTCGGCATCTTCTCGCTGAGCGGCCACGTGACCACGCCCGGCCAGTACGAGGCCCCGCTCGGCATCACGCTGCGTGAGCTGCTGGAGATGTCCGGCGGCATCCGCGAGGGCCACCGGCTCAAGTTCTGGACCCCCGGCGGGTCGAGCACCCCGATCTTCACCGACGAGCACCTCGACGTCCCGCTGGACTTCGAGTCCGTCGGGGCGAAGGGCTCGATGCTCGGCACCCGGGCCCTGCAGATCTTCGACGAGACCACCTGCGTGGTGCGCGCCGTGCTCCGCTGGACGGAGTTCTACGCGCACGAGTCGTGCGGCAAGTGCACCCCCTGCCGGGAGGGCACCTTCTGGCTCAAGCAGGTGCTCAAGCGGCTGGAGAAGGGTCAGGGCACCGAAGAGGACCTGACCACGATCACCGACATCGCCGACAACATCCTGGGACGCTCCTTCTGCGCCCTGGGCGACGGTGCGACCAGCCCCATCCACTCGTCGGTGAAATACTTCCGCGACGAATACCTCAAGCACTTCGAGATCGGCGGCTGCCCGTTCGATCACGCCCCGTCCACGGTGTGGGGTGCCCAGTGAGCGCGCGGACCCAGGCAACCGGCAAGCACACCGGCAAGCACAGCACCGTCTCGGTCATGAGGCCGACGGAGGAGACGCCATGACCGTCGAAGCCACCACCCCGGCGCAGCAGGTGCCGGTGAACCTGGTCACCGTCACCATCGACGGCTTCCAGGTGAGCGTCCCGAAGGGCACTCTGATCATCCGGGCGGCCGAGCTGCTCGGCATCCAGATCCCCCGGTTCTGCGACCACCCGCTGCTGGAGCCGGCCGCCAACTGCCGCCAGTGCCTGGTGGACATCCCCGACGCCGGCAACGGCCGGGGGTTCCCCAAGCCGCAGCCCTCCTGCGCGATCGAGGTCGCCGAGGGCATGGTCGTCCAGACCCAGCTCACCTCCCCGGTCGCCGAGAAGGCGCAGCGCGGCGTGATGGAGCTGCTGCTCCTGAACCACCCGCTCGACTGCCCGGTCTGCGACAAGGGCGGCGAGTGCCCGCTGCAGAACCAGGCGATGTCCAACGGCCAGGGCGAGAGCCGCTTCACCGAGAAGAAGCGGACCTTCGACAAGCCCGTCGCGCTCTCCTCCGAGGTGCTGCTCGACCGCGAGCGCTGCGTTCAGTGCGCGCGCTGCATCCGCTTCTCCGACGAGATCGCCGGCGACCCGCTCATCGACTTCTTCGAGCGAGGGGCCAAGGAGCAGGTCGCCACCGCCGACGGCCGCCCGTTCGAGTCCTACTTCTCCGGCAACACCGTGCAGATCTGCCCGGTGGGCGCGCTGACCGGTGCCGCGTACCGCTTCCAGGCCCGCCCGTTCGACCTGGTCTCCACGCCCAGCGCCTGCGAGCACTGTGCGAGCGGCTGCTCCCTGCGCACCGACCACCGGCGCGGCAAGGTCACCCGCCGCCTGGCCGGGGACGACCCCGAGGTCAACGAGGAGTGGAACTGCGACAAGGGCCGCTGGGCCTTCACCTACGCGACCCAGCCGGACCGGCTGAGGACCCCCCTCGTCCGTGACGAGGAGGGACGCCTGGTCCCGGCCTCCTGGCCCGAGGCGTTCGCCGCGGCGGCCAAGGGCCTGTCCGCGGCGCGCGGGCGCGCGGGCGTGCTGGTCGGCGGTCGCCTCACCGTCGAAGAGGCGTACGGGTACGCGAAGTTCGCCCGGATCGCCCTCGGCACGAACGACGTCGACTTCCGCGCCAGGCCGCACTCCGAGGAGGAGGCGCGGTTCCTGGCGCACGCCGTCGCGGGCAGGGGCATCGAGGTCCGCTACGCCGACCTGGAGAAGGCGCCCGCGGTGCTCCTGGCGGGCTTCGAGCCCGACGAGGAGTCGCCGATCGTCTTCCTGCGCCTGCGCAAGGCGGCGCGGAAGAAGGGACTGAAGGTCTTCTCGGTCGCGCCGTTCGCCGGTCCCGGGCTGGCCAAGATGGGCGGCACCCTGATCCCGGCGGTGCCGGGCTCGGAGACCGCCGTCCTGGACGACCTGGCCGCCGCGGACGCGCTCGCCGCCGAGGCGATCAGGCAGCCGGGCGCGATCATCCTGGCCGGTGAGCGGCTCGCCACCGTGCCGGGCGCGCTGTCGGCGCTGCTGCGGCTCGCCGACTCCACCGGCGCCCGTCTCGCCTGGATCCCGCGCCGCGCCGGTGAGCGCGGGGCCGTCGAGGCCGGGGCGCTGCCGAACCTGCTGCCGATCGGCCGCCCGGTCGGCGACGAGACCGCCCGCGCCGAGGTGGCCAGGGCGTGGGACGTCTCCTCCCTGCCCGAGGCCGAGGGCCGCGACACCACCGCCATGCTGGCGGCGGCGCTCGACGGCCGGATCGACGCCCTCGTCGTCGCCGGTGTCGACCCCTACGACCTGGCCGCGCCGCAGGCCGCACTGCTCGCCCTGGAGAACACCCCGTTCATCGTGAGCCTGGAGCAGCGCGCCAGCGCGGTCACCGACCGCGCCGACGTGGTGCTCCCCGTCGCCGTGGTGGCCGAGAAGTCGGGCACCTTTGTAGACTGGGAGGGACGCGGGCGCACCTTCGAGGAGGCGCTCCCGGTTCCGGGGATCATGAGTGACCTGCGGGTCATCTCCGCCATCGCCGACGCCATGGACGTGCACCTCGGCCTGCCCGACCCCGCCGCCGCCCGCCGCGAGCTCAGCGCGATCGGCGCGTGGCGCGGCCCCAGGGCCGCCGCCCCGGAGGCGGCCGGCCGGGCCGCCGCCAGGCCGGAGGCCGGAGAGGCCGTCCTGGCCAGCTGGCACCTGCTGCTCGACGACGGCCGACTGCAGGCCGGGGAGCCGTACCTGGCGGGCACCGCCCGCCCGGCCGTGGCGCTGGTGTCGGAGTCCACCGCGGCCGAGTCCGGCCTGGTCGACGGCGGCGAGATCGTCGTCGGCACCGAGTACGGCTCGCTGAGCCTGCCCGTGCGGATCGCGGACCTGCCCGACCGGGTGGTGTGGCTGCCGGCCAACTCCGCGGGCCGCTCGGTCACCCGGGACCTGCGCGCCGTCGCCGGTGACGTGGTCAGGGTCGGCGCCTCCGCCGGGAACGCCGCGCCCGCCGCCACGAGCCAGGTCACGCCCGGCAGCGCCGTTTCGGTCGCGCCCGTCGTCGCCGCCCCGGTCACGCCCGGTCCGGCGAGTACCGTCGCGGGCACCGTCGTGGGCACTGACACGGGGCCCGACGAGCGTGCCACCGGCACGACGGCCGGCGAGGCACGTGCCGCCGGCGAAGCTAACGAGGAGCGGTAATGAATGCCCGGACTCTTCTAGCGGCCGATCCGACCCTCGCCGACTTCGGCAAGGACCCGCTCTGGATCAGCATCATCAAGGCCGCCGTCATCTTCATCGTCCTGATGCTGGGCGTGCTGTTCGGCGTGTGGTTCGAGCGCAAGCTCATCTCCCGCATGCAGAACCGGTACGGCCCCAACCGGGCGGGCAAGTTCGGGTTGCTCCAGTCGGTCGCCGACGGTCTCAAGATGGGGCTGAAGGAAGACCTGATGCCCCGGACCGTCGACAAGGTGATCTACTTCATCGCCCCGGTCGTCCTGGCGGTCCCGGCCTTCCTGGCCTTCTCCGTCATCCCGATGGGCCCGATGGTCTCGATGTTCGGGGTCCAGACGCCGCTGCAGCTCACCGACCTGCCGGTCGCGGTGCTGCTGGTGCTCGCGATGGCCTCGATCGGCGTGTACGGCATCGTGCTGGCCGGCTGGGGCTCGCGCTCCCCCTACTCGGTGCTCGGCGGCCTGCGGGCCAGTGCCCAGGTGGTCTCGTACGAGATCGCGATGGGCCTGTCGTTCGTGGGCGTCTTCCTGTTCGCCGGGACCCTCTCCACCTCGGAGATCGTCGCGGCACAGGCGACGGGCGGGGTGGTCACCCTGTTCGGCGTGCAGTTCTCGATGCCCTCCTGGTACATGATCCTGCTGATCCCGTCCTTCCTGATCTACATCGTCACGATGCTGGGCGAGACCAACCGGGTCCCCTTCGACCTGCCCGAGGGCGAGGGCGAGCTGGTCGGCGGCTTCCAGACCGAGTACTCCAACTCGTTGAAGTTCGCGGTCATCATGCTCGCCGAGTACGTCAACGTCTTCGTGGTCTCCGCGGTCTCCATCACCCTGTTCATGGGCGGCTGGCGGGCCCCGTGGCCGATCTCCATGTGGGACGGGGCGAACGCCGGCTGGTGGCCGCTGCTGTGGTTCTTCCTCAAGATGGTGCTGGTCTTCTCCTTCTTCATCTGGTGCCGGGCCTCGCTGCCGCGCGTCAGGTACGACCAGCTGATGGCCCTCGGCTGGAAGATCCTCATCCCGGTCAACCTGGCCTGGATCCTGCTCGTCGCCACGGTCAGGGCCCTGCAGCTGGAGAGCGTCGACCGCTCGCTCGTGCTCATCCTGGCCGCGCTCGTGATGATCGCCTGCCTCGGGATCTGGTGGCGCTTCGACAGCGTGCTGCAGAGGCGCAAGGAGGCCAAGGCCGCCCAGGTCGAGGCCGAGTTCGAGCAACTCCAAGCCGAGCCGTCCGCGGGTGGCTTCCCGGTGCCGCCGCTCGACCTGCCGCACTACCACGGTGTAGCGCGCAAGGAGGTTCCCAGTGGGAGCAACTGATTGGCTGAACCCCATCAAGGGGTTCGGCGTGACCTTCCACACGATGTTCAAGAAGGTCGAGACGGTCAACTACCCCGAGGAGCAGCGGCCCACGGCTCCGCGCTTCCATGGCCGGCACCAGCTCAACCGCTGGCCCGACGGCCTGGAGAAGTGCATCGGCTGCGAGCTGTGCGCCTGGGCCTGCCCGGCTGACGCGATCTTCGTCGAGGGCGCGGACAACACCGACGAGGAGCGGTTCTCGCCGGGTGAGCGTTACGGGCGCACCTACCAGATCAACTATCTGCGGTGCATCCTGTGCGGCCTGTGCATCGAGGCGTGCCCGACACGGGCGCTCACGATGACCAACGAGTACGACCTCGCCGACAGCAGTCGTGAGAGCCTGATCTACACCAAGGAGATGCTGCTCTCGCCGCTCGGTCCCGGCATGGAGGCCCCGCCGCACGCCATGCGTCTCGGCGAGACCGAAGAGGACTACTACCGGCTGGGACGCAACAATGGGTGAGACCATCACGTTCTGGGTTCTCGCGGTCGTCTCGGTGGGGGCCGCCTTCGGGCTCGTCTTCAGCCGCAAGGCGGTCTACTCGGCCCTGATGCTGGGCGTCGTCATGCTGTCGCTGGCCGTGCTGTACGCGGTCCAGGACGCCCCCTTCCTCGCCGCGGTGCAGATCATCGTCTACACCGGCGCGGTCATGATGCTCTTCCTGTTCGTCCTGATGCTCGTCGGCGTCGACTCCGCCGACTCGCTGGTCGAGACGATCAAGGGACAGCGCCTCTGGGCGGCCGTCGCGGGCCTGAGCTTCGCGGCCCTGCTCGCCCTGGGCGTCGGCAACGCCACCTACGCCGCGCCCACCGGCCTCGCCGGGGCCGTGAAGGAGGCGGGCGGCAACGTGCCCTCCCTGGCGCAGCTGATCTTCACCAGATACGTCTTCGCCTTCGAGGTCACCTCGGCGCTGCTGATCACCGCCGCGCTCGGCGCGATGGTGCTGGCGCACCGCGAGCGCGTCCGGCCCAAGGCCACCCAGCGCGACCTGGCCCGCGCCCGCTTCAACGGCCCGCAGCCCTCGCCGCTGCCGGGGCCCGGCACCTACGCGTTGCACAACGCGATCGACATGCCGGCCCTGCTGCCCGACGGCACGGTCGCGGAGAAGTCCATCAACCGGGTGCTCGCCCGGCACGAGATCGAGGACGGCTTCGCGCCGACCGACCCGGCGAAGGCGGCGCTCATCAAGCAGGTCCTGGAGAAGGACGCGGCACAGGGCCGTGACTCCGATCCGGACGACGAGCCCGTCCATGTGAGGGACGCGGCACTCCAGCAGGAGGACGGCAAGTGACCACTCACTACCTGGTGCTCTCCGCGCTGCTGTTCGCGATCGGCGCCGTCGGTGTGCTGGTGCGGCGCAACGCGATCGTGGTGTTCATGTGCGTGGAGCTCATGCTCAACGCCTGCAACCTCGCGTTCGTCACCTTCGCCAGGCAGCAGGGCAACCTGGACGGCCAGATCATCGCGTTCTTCGTGATGGTGGTGGCCGCGGCCGAGGTCGTCATCGGCCTCGCCATCATCGTGATGATCTTCCGAACCCGCAGGTCCGCGTCGGTGGACGACGCCAACCTGCTGAAGTACTAAGAGGTGGCCGTGGAACCCGCTGAGATCATCCAGCATTCCGGGGGCGTGATCGGAGTCTCCTGGCTCATGATCGCACTCCCGCTGCTCGGCGCCGCGGTCCTGTTGCTGGGCGGGCGCCGCACCGACCGCTGGGGACACCTCCTCGGCGTCGCGATGTCCCTGGGCGCCTTCGTGGTGGCGGTCGCCGCCTTCGTCGAGATCCTCGGACTGTCCCCGGACCAGCGCCGCCAGGGCGTCGCGCTCTACCAGTTCATCCCCGGCGTCGCCGACATGGGGCTGCTGATCGACCCGCTGTCGATCAGCTTCGCCCTGCTGATCACCGGTGTGGGATCGCTGATCCACATCTACTCGATCGGCTACATGTCGCACGACGTCGACCGGCGCAGGTTCTTCGCGTACCTGAACCTGTTCGTCGCGGCGATGCTCCTGCTGGTGCTGGCCGACAACTACGTCGCCCTGTTCATCGGCTGGGAGGGCGTGGGCCTGGCCTCGTACCTGCTCATCGGGTTCTGGCAGTTCAAGCCCTCGGCGGCGGCCGCGGCGAAGAAGGCCTTCATCGTCAACCGCGTCGGTGACTTCGGCCTGCTGATCGCGATCTTCACGGTCTTCACGACGTTCGGCACGGTCGCCTTCGGCGAGCTGTCCGGCGAGACCGTCCGCGGGGCGCTGGATTCCGGCGCTGCCTCGCAGGGCACGATCACCGCGATCGGCCTGCTGCTGCTCCTGGGCGCCTGCGGCAAGTCGGCCCAGCTGCCGCTGCAGTCGTGGCTGCTGGACGCGATGGAGGGCCCGACCCCGGTCTCGGCCCTCATCCACGCGGCGACCATGGTCACCGCGGGCGTCTACCTGGTCGTCCGCTCGGGCGCGTTCTTCGAGGCCGCCCCGACCGCGCAGCTCGTCGTGACGATCGTCGGTGTGGCCACGCTGCTCGCCGGTGCGATCATCGGTTGCGCCAAGGACGACATCAAGAAGGGCCTCGCGGGCTCGACGATGTCGCAGATCGGCTACATGATGCTCGGCGCGGGCCTCGGCCCGGTGGGCTACGCCTTCGCCATCGCGCACCTGATCGGGCACGGCTTCTTCAAGGCCAACATGTTCCTCGGGGCGGGCTCGGTCATGCACGCCATGAACGACGAGGTCGACATGCGCAAGTACGGAGGGTTGTTCTCGGTGATGAAGGTCACCGCGGCCACCTTCATCGTCGGCTACCTCGCGATCATCGGCTTCCCGCTGCTGTCCGGTTACTTCACCAAGGACGGCATCATCGAGACGGCCATGCACCAGAACCCGATCCTGGGCTGGCTCGCGGTCGTGGGCGCGGGCATCACCGGCTTCTACATGTCGCGGATGGTCTTCATGACCTTCTTCGGCAAGAAGCGCTGGGCCGACGACGCGCACCCGCACGAGTCGCCCTCGGTGATGACCGTGCCGCTCATCCTGCTCTCGATCGGCTCGATCGTCCTGGGCGCCTTCCTGGTCCTGGACAACCGGTTCATGAGGTTCCTCGCCCCGGCGGTCGGCGCGCCCGAGCACGAGCCCGTATTCGACCCCTTCACCCCCGCCGGCCTGGCCACGCTCGCGCTGGTCGCCGTCGGCGTCGCCTTCGCCTGGTTCCGCTACGGTGCCGCCGAGGTGCCCGCGGTCGCTCCGCGCGGCTCGTTCCTCACCACCTTCGCCCGCCGTGACCTGTACGGCGACGCGCTGAACGAGGCGCTGTTCATGCGCCCCGGCCAGTGGCTGGCCCGCATCGCGGTGTTCTTCGACAACCGCGGCATCGACGGCCTGGTCAACGGCCTGGCGGCGGGGATCGGCGGGACCTCCGGGCGGCTGCGTCGCATCCAGACCGGCTACGTGCGGTCCTACGCGTTGTCCATCCTCTTCGGTGCCGCCGTGGTCGTTGGCGCGCTGCTCTACGTAGGGAACATGTGATGCCCTGGCTCTCGACCCTGATGGCCGTGCCCGTTCTGGGCGCGGTGGGTGTCTCCCTTGTCAAGAGTGACAAGCTCGCCAAGCAGCTGGCCCTGGTGGTCTCGCTGGTCGTGCTGGCGCTGACCGTTGTCCTGGCGGTCCGGTTCGACCCGGCCTCCGAGACGCGTTTCCAGTTCGCCGAGGTCTACGAGTGGATCCCGAGGTTCGGCGTCCACTACGGCGTCGGCGTCGACGGCATCGCCCTGGTGCTGATCGCGCTGTCGGCGGTGCTCGTGCCGATCGTGATCCTCGCCTCCTGGCACGACGCCGACGGCTCCGGGGCCGCGGCCCCGCCCAAGCGGTCGGTGAAGACCTACTTCGCGCTGCTGCTGGTGCTGGAAGCGATGATGATCGGCGTCTTCGCGGCGACCGACGTCTTCCTGTTCTACGTCTTCTTCGAAGCCATGCTCATCCCGATGTACTTCATGATCGGGTCGTACGGCGGGGCGCAGCGGTCCTACGCGGCCGTGAAGTTCCTGCTGTACTCGCTCTTCGGCGGCCTGCTCATGCTGGTCGCGGTGATCGCGCTCTACGTGGTCGCCGGGAAGAACACCTTCATGTTCCCCGAGCTGATCGCGGCCGTTCAGGACCCGACCACGCAGAAGTGGCTCTTCGCGGGCTTCTTCATCGCGTTCGCGGTCAAGGCGCCGCTGTGGCCGTTCCACACCTGGCTGCCCGACGCCGCCGCGCAGGCCCCGGCCGGCGCCGCGGTGCTGCTGGTGGGCGTGCTGGACAAGGTCGGCACGTACGGGATGCTCCGCTTCTGCCTGGAGCTGTTCCCCGAGGCGTCCAAGTTCTTCACCCCGCTGGTGATCGTGCTGGCGGTCGTGGGCATCGTCTACGGCGCGGTCGTGGCGATCGGCCAGACCGACATGAAGCGCTTGATCGCCTACACCTCGATCTCGCACTTCGGCTTCATCGCGCTGGGTGTCTTCGCGATGACCTCGAACGCGGGCGCGGGCGCGACCCTCTACATGGTCAACCACGGCTTCTCGACCGGCGCGCTGTTCCTGATCGCCGGCTTCCTGATCTACCGCCGGGGGTCCAGCCAGATCGCCGACTACGGAGGCGTGCAGAAGGTCGCCCCGCTGCTCGCGGGCACCTTCCTGATCGCCGGGCTGTCCGGGCTCTCCCTGCCGGGCCTGTCCACGTTCGTCAGCGAGTTCATGGTCCTGCTCGGCACCTACGAGCGCTACCCGGTCCCGGCGATCATCGCGACCAGCGGCGTCGTCCTGGCGGCCGTCTACATCCTGTGGATGTACCAGCGCATGATGACCGGCGCCCCGAAGGAACCGGCGTTCGCCGTGGCCGGCTCCCCGGAGGAGGCGGCGCACGTCCTGCCCGGCTCCCCGAAGAAGCCGGCGTTCGGTATGCCCGACCTCGACCGGCGTGAGAAGTTCGTGGTGGCCCCGCTGATCGCGGTGCTCCTGGTCCTGGGCTTCTTCCCCAAGCCGGTGCTCGACGTGATCAACCCCGCGGTGGAGAAGACGCTCACCAGCATCAACATCGAACAACCCAAACCCGCCGTGGCGGACCAGAAGGGGGCCGGCGAGTGAACGGCACCATCCAACCCCCAGTGATCGAGTACGCGCTGCTCTCGCCGATGCTGCTCGTCTTCGGCGCGGCCATCATCGGCGTGCTGGTCGAGGCGTTCGCGCCCCGCTACCTGCGCAAGTCGATCCACATGCCGCTCACGCTGCTCGCCCTGCTCGGCGCGTTCCTGATGACGGTGCTCAACGCCGTCAACGGCCTGCCGGACGCCCCGGCGGCGATGGGCTCGGTCGCGGTGGACGGGCCGTCCCTGTTCATCTGGGGCATCATCCTCGTTCTGGCCCTGGTCAGCACGCTCCTGATCAACGACGAGGAGCAGTTCGTCGCGCAGGCGGCGGCGGTGCCGGGAAGCCCCGACGAGGAGGAGGCGATCCTCAGCGGGTACGCCCAGACCGAGGTCTACCCGCTGCTGCTGTTCTCGGTCGGCGGCATGCTGCTCTTCGCCTCCGCCAACGACCTGCTGATCATGTTCGTCGGCCTTGAGGTCATGTCCCTGCCGCTGTACCTGCTCTGCGGCCTGGCCCGCCGACGCCGCCTGCTCTCGCAGGAGGCGTCGGTCAAGTACTTCCTGCTCGGCGCGTTCTCCTCGGCCTTCTTCCTGTACGGGATGGCCCTGATCTACGGTTACGCCGGGTCGGTGGACCTGAAGGCCATCAGCGCCGCGCTCAGCGCGACGAGCGGCCAGGAGACACTGTTGCTGATCGGTACCGCGCTGCTCGGCATCGGCCTGCTCTTCAAGATCGGAGCCGCGCCGTTCCAGGCGTGGAAGCCTGACGTCTACCAGGGCGCGCCCACCGCGGTCACCGCTCTGATGGCCTCCACCGTGCTCGTCGCGGCCTTCGGAGCCGTTCTCAGGGTCTTCTGGGTGGCTCTGGGCGGTCTTGAGTGGAACTGGAAGCCGGTCATGTGGGGCGTCGCGATCCTGACGATGATCGTCGGCGCGGTCCTGGCCATCACCCAGACCGAGATCAAGC
This sequence comes from Streptosporangium sp. NBC_01469, assembly GCF_036227305.1. Taxonomy (NCBI): domain Bacteria; kingdom Bacillati; phylum Actinomycetota; class Actinomycetes; order Streptosporangiales; family Streptosporangiaceae; genus Streptosporangium; species Streptosporangium sp. NBC_01469. The sequence continues at coordinate 2,272,676 of NZ_CP109465.1, forward strand.
GGATGCTCGCCTACTCCTCGATCGCGCACGCGGGCTTCCTGCTCACCGGTGTCGTCGCGATCGGCGCCGCCGAGCAGAACGCGCAGGCCCTCTCGGCCATCCTGTTCTACCTGGCCGCGTACGGCTTCACCACGGTCGGCGCCTTCGCGGTCGTCACCATGGTCCGCGACGCGGGAGGCGAGGCCGGGCACCTGTCCCGGTGGGCCGGCCTGGGCAAGCGCTCCCCGATCCTGGCGGGTATCTTCGCCTTCTTCCTGCTGGCCTTCGCCGGCATCCCGCTCACGAGCGGCTTCTTCGGTAAGTACGCCGTTTTCTCGGCGGCGGTCGCCGGTGACGCCCTGCCGCTGGTCGTCGTGGGTGTGGTCAGCTCGGCGATCGCGGCGTTCTTCTACGTCCGCGTCATCGTGCTGATGTTCTTCAGCGAGCCCTCCGCCGACGGGCCGTCCATCGCGGCGCCCACGGTGGGCACCTCGGCTGTGGTCGCCCTGGCGGCAGCGGCTACGGTAGTGCTCGGGGTCTTCCCGCAGCCGGTGCTCGATCTCGCGGATCAGGCTGCGTCCGCGCTGTTCATTCGCTAGAGGAGTAACGTTTCATGGCTGCGCCACCGGTTGTTGATCTTCCGTTTGTCGACGAGCGGCTGGCGCAGGACCTCGCTACCGGACTGGCAGAGGTCGAGAAGCTGTTGCGGTCCTCGGTGCAGAGCGACGACGCCTTCGTCACGGAGGCGTCCAAGCACCTCATCGAGGCCGGCGGCAAGAGGTTCCGGGCCATGCTGGTCCTGCTCGCCGCCCAGTTCGGTTCGCCGGAGGCCGCGGGTGTGGTGCCCGGAGCCGTGGTGATCGAGCTGACCCACCTGGCGACGCTCTACCACGACGACGTGATGGACGAGGCCCCGGTCCGCCGGGGCTCCCCGTCGGCGAACGCCCGCTGGGACAACACCGTGGCCATCCTGACCGGCGACTACCTGTTCGCCCAGGCGTCGGAGATCCTCGCCGACCTCGGCCCCGACATCATCAGGATCCAGGCCCAGACGTTCTCCCGCCTGGTGCGCGGCCAGATCCGCGAGACCATCGGCCCCCGCCCCGGTGACGACCAGGTGGCTCACTACATCGGGGTGCTGGCCGACAAGACCGGCTCGCTGATCGCCACCTCGGGCCGGTTCGGCGCCATGCTCAGCGGCGCCTCGCCCCAGGTGGTCGAGCGGCTGACCCGGGCCTGCGAGGCGATCGGGGTCGCGTGGCAGCTCGGCGACGACCTGCTGGACGTCGCCTCAGAGACGGTCGAGTCGGGCAAGACACCCGGAACCGACCTGCGCGAGGGCATCCGGACCCTGCCGGTGCTCTACGTCCTCGCCTCGGACGCCCCCGCCTCGGACGCCCCGGAGAGCGCCCGCCTGCGCGAGTTGCTGGCCGGTCCGGTGGCGGAGGAGGACATCGAGGAGGCCCTGCGCCTGCTCCGCGCCGACCCCGCCATGGAGCGCGCCCGCGCCGAGCTGCTCGCCTGGGCCGACCGCGCCCGCGAGGACCTCGCGAGCCTTCCCGACATCCCGGCCCGCGCCGCCTACCTGGCACTGTGCGACTACGTGGTGGAGCGTTCCGGCTGACCACCGCGCTTTTCCGGCACGCTTTCCTGCCACTGTTTCCTCGGCGCTGCGCGTCCACGTGGTGGGTGTTCCGGGCGGTACCGCTTCCCCGGCACGGTGCGTCCACATGGGGTCCCGTTTCCCCCTGGCACCGCGTGACCGCGTCGCGGGTGTTCCGGCCGGTCCCGTTAGCCTGACAGTGTGCGACCACGTCGTGAAGCGTCCGGGCCGGTCGGCGCAAGAGTGATCACCCGGCTCGCCCACCCGGCCGAGCCGGGTTTTTCGTGCGTCTTCCACGATGTTCCTTGCATGTCTAAGCAAATATTGTACGTGCATGTAGACTCCTGCCGATAGAACACTCCAGGAGGAATCACCATGTCGTGGGACCGTTTCGCCCTCTTGCACGCACGTGTGGAGGCGGAGTTGACCAAGGCCCTCCAGCGCGGGCACGGCCTCGGCCTGTCGGAGTACCGCGCACTGGTACGGCTCGCCACCGTCCCCGGCGGCTGCATGCGCATGCAGGAGCTCGCCGAGGCGGTGGGGCTCAACCAGAGCTCGGTGACCCGCCTCGTCGCCCGGCTCGAGGAGGCCGGGATGACCCGGCGCGACCTGTGCTCCGACGACCGCCGCGGCGTCTACTCGGTGATCACCGACGAGGGACGCGCCCGCCTGGCCGGGGCCACGCCCACCTACGAGCGCTCCCTGGCCGCGGCCCTGGAGCAGGCCGGCGTCGACCCGGACCTCACCCCGCTGGTTCTCGCCGTACGCGGCTCCTGATCGTCCCGGACCCCGTGGCGCCACCCTGTGACGCCACGGGGTGTGCCAGGGGTTCCTCTGCGAGTTCCTGCGCCGGGCCTGCCGGGGGCGACCAGCTGGACGAAAGTCTGGTCAGTGGTCGTAGACGATCAGGGATCGGGTGATGGGCCGGCCGGTGGCGCGCTTCTGCCAGGCGTCGGACAGAGCCGGATCGGCCGGACGCCTCACGGCGCGACCTTGACGATCATCTTTCCGGTGTTGCCGCCGCGGAGCATGCTCAGGAAGGCGTCGACCATGTTGGGCAACCCGACGACGACGGTCTCGTCCAACACGACATGGCCGCTGCGGATGTGGGGGATGAGGAAGTCCTCCAGCTCGGACTGGAGATGGACGTGGTCGCGGACCATGAAGCCCTCCAGGCGCAGGCTCTTGCCCACGATGTCGAAGAGATTGCGCGGTGCGGGCGGCGGCGTGAGGGTGTTGTACTGCGCCACCGCCCCACACCACGCGATCCTGCCCCGGTCGCGCATCGCGCCGATGGCGGCCTCGAGGTGATCACCGCCGACGTTGTCGAGATAGACGTCCACGCCCTCCGGGGCCGCGGCGGCGAGCTGGGCGGCCAGGTCGCCGGCCCGGTAGTTCAGGGCCGCGTCGAAGCCCAGATCCTTGAGCAGGTGCTCGGCCTTGGCCGCCGAACCGGTGCTGCCGATCACCCTGCCTGCGCCGAGCAGCCTGGCGATCTGGCCGGCGGCGCTGCCGACACCGCCCGCGGCGGCCGAGATGAACACGGTCTCGCCCGGCTGCAGGCGGGCCACACGGGTCAGTCCGACGTAGGCGGACAGGCCGGTGCCACCGAGCAGGCTCAGATAGGCGGAGAGCGGCACTCCCGGCGACTCCCGCAGGACGCGTACCCCGCCGGACGCCACCACCGCGTGACTGCGCCAACCCTGCCGGTGGGACACCAGCTCGCCCACGGGGAGGGCGGGGTCACGGGACTCGACCACGCGCCCGATCGCCCTGCCCTCCATCGGCGTGCCCAGCGCGCGCTCGTCCATCTCCTCGCGCATGTAGGGGTCGACGGACAGGTAGACGTTCTCCACGAGCGCCTCACCGGGTCCCGGCTCCGGAGTCGGGACCTCGACATAGGAGAACTGGTCGGCGGCGGGCCACCCGTCGGGGCGCGCCACCTGATGCACAAGAACAGCCATGGGCCCAGCCAACCGCTCTCAGCCGGTCGCAGGACAATGATTTAGCGTATGGCTTAATGGTCAGCTACCGCCTGGAGGTCGACGACCTCGCCGACATGCGCTTCGCCTGCTCGCCGCTGCTTGAAGCGGTCACGAGCCTCTGGGCGTTGCGCTGGCCGGAACGGCACGCGCTGCACCTGCCGTGGATCAGGCGGACCCGCACGATGCTCGCCGCGTCGCCCACGGCCGATGCCACCCTGCTCGACGCCCTGATCGGCGCGGAGCGCGGCTGGCTGCCCGACTTCGTCACGCCCCGGCCGGACACGCCGCTGCCCGGCATCGACGAGGAGCTGCGCCGGGTACGCGAAACCGATCCGGACAAGGCGACGGCCGACATCCGGCACGTCTACGGGCGCCATCCGATCCCAGCCGTGCTGCGCCAGGGGCCCGAAGTGGTCGCCGAGGCGCTCGGGCGGTACTGGCATCTGGCGATCGAGCCCCACTGGCCCCGGATGCGAGCCGTGCTCGAAGCCGACATGCTCTACCGGGCCCGGCGGCTGGCCCGCGACGGGGCGGCCTCGATGATGACCGAGCTGGATCAGCGGGCGCGCTGGGGCGGCGGCGAGCTGCGCGTCTTCGCCGGGCAGACCCTCGAGTACGACGTGGCCGTCGCCGGACGCGGCCTCTGGCTGATCCCCGCGCTGTTCGTGCCGCAGACCATCAGCCCGGTCGGTCCGGAGGAACCGCCGACCGTGATCTACCGGGCCCGCGGCATCGGCACCCTCTGGGAACGAGGGGAGTCCCGGGCGCCTGAAGCGCTCGCCGAGCTGATCGGCCGGTCCCGGGCGAACCTGCTCGCGATCCTGGACGGGCCGATGTCGACCACGGAACTCGCCGGACGGCTCGGCGTGACCCCGAGCGCGGTGTCCCAGCACCTCAAGGTGCTGCTCAGGTCGGGTCTGCTGACCCGGTCCCGCGTCGGCCGGGTCGTGCTCTACGCCCGAACGGAGGTCGCGGACCTGCTGACGGGTCCATGACCGGCTGTCGACGCCGGCTGAGAACCGGCCCCGTGTCGCCGCCCGGCGGTTGGCACGAAGGGCCGTTCCTGAGATGGCCCGATCAGGTCAAGGACCGCTTCCAGGGCATTGGAAGCGGCCTTCGGCATTGCCGGATGTCCGCCGGCCGACAGCCGCGACCCGTCGGGCCGGTACCCCGACGTACGGGGAGTCAGCGGCGCGAGTAGGTGAGGCGCCGCAGTGCGGCTTCGGCCGGTCCTCTTCGCCCGCCGGGTGCCAGCAGTGCGGCGAGCACCACGGTGGCCAGCCAGGTCGCCACGGCGATGCCGGACGCCGCGGCGTCGCCGACATGCGTGCCGAGCCCTCCGGTGTACGGCGCGAACACCGCTACGAAGATCACTGACTGGAGGAGGTAGCAGGTCAGTGACCATTGGCCGCACGCGGCCAGGGCCCTGACGACCGGGCCGGGGTGGCCGCGCCGCATCCGGCTGACGGCGAGTCCGATGATGGCCGCGTACGCGAGTCCGCCGGCGATGCCGGTCACGCTGTGCAGTGCGTACGCCGACACGGCCACCATGTCCGACGGCGTCCAGATGCGGGTGTCGATCAGCATCATCGGCACCGCGCCGGCGAGGGCCGGTCCGGTGCCCAGGACGGCGACCCGGGAGAGCAGGTCCCGGTGGGAGATGGGGTCTTCCAGCAGGCGGCGTCTTGCCGCCCAGATCCCGAACAGGAAGGCCGGCACGACGCCGGCGGCGAAGTAGGTGGGCGTCATTCCGGACCAGCCGATGAGCCGCATCACGGTCGCCTCGATCGGGTCCGCCATGGCGGCGGGCGTGTCGCCCTTGGGCGCGGAGATGGTGAGCAGTCCGAAGCCGAACAGGATCACGACGTGCAGTACCAGCCCTACGACGGCGGCCCGTAGCACGACCTTGTCCTCGCGCCGGATGAACCCGACGAGCACGAGCCCGACCAGCCCGTACGCCCCGAGGATGTCACCGAAGAACAGCAGCAGCGCGTGGCAGAACCCGAACGCCAGCAGCCACAGGCTCCGCCGGCGCAGCATCTTGCGCACCTGTGGCCAGCTCCTGCCCGTGGCGAGCTGCCGGTTGGCGAGTTGCACCAGGCCGTAGCCGAACAGGGCGGCGAACATGGGCAGCGCGCGTCCGTCCACCAGCAGGATCTGCGTCCCGGCGACCAGTCGGTCCAGGGCGCCGCCGTCGAGCGCGTAGCCGCGGAAGCCCGTGTCGTGGCCTGACAGGTACATGTGCGCGTGTGCCACCGCGATGAGCAGCAGCATCAGCCCGCGTGCGAGATCGGGCGCGAGCGCGCGCTGGGTGATGGGAGTGGCCCCGTGAACGGGGGCCGGTGGGGCGATGGACATGGTTGTCCCCTCAGAATTAGATACAGGAGTGTAGCTAATGTTGAGAGTAAGATACACCCGTGCAGCTAAGCAAGAGGGGTGGGGATGGGCGATCACAACGTCCGGATGCGCCGGCGCGGAGAAGAACTGCTGAAGGCCATCCACGATGCCGTGCTGGAAGAGGTGGTGGAGGTCGGTGCGGGCCGGCTGACCATGGACGGCATCGCCCGGCGCGCGGCCACGCCCCGCACGACCCTGTATCGCCGCTGGTCGGACCCGTTGGAGGTGCTCCTCGACGCGCTCTACCACCAGCACCCGGTCGAGGAGCCGACGGCGGGGGCCGACGACCTGCGCGGTGACCTCATCCGCGCCCTGCGCCTCATGGTGGACTGGGCCTTCAGCCCGGCGGGCCGCGCCGTCGCGGCCATCCTCACCGACCCGAAGAGCGCCGCGCTGATGTCCGAGGCCCTGTTCGAGCGGGTCTTCGCCAACCGGGGCGGCACGTTCACCCGCACCGTGCTGCAGCACTACGCCGACCGGGGCCACTTCCCGGCTGAGCTACTTACCCCGGTCGTGGCCGACATCGGCGAGGCCCTCGTCACCAAGCGCCTGATCGACGCCGGGGCACCGCCCAGCGACGAGGACCTCGCGGCGATAGTCGACCAGGCGATCCTGCCCGCGATCGGGAATCCCACCGGCAGCCGGTCCGACCCTGGCAGAGGACCGCGTTGACGATCTCCCGCATCTCGTAGCCGGCTGCGTGACAACAGGCACGGCCGACCACGAAGGAGGTCGGGCCGACCGGGCAGGAGCCCCCGGTTCCGCCGATCTCGCAGTAGCCGTTCGGGTTCTTGTACAGGTATCGCTGGTGGTAGAGCTACAGCTCATGCACGAGTTCGGCAGGCCGGTCGCCGTCCTCGCCCACCTGGCAGTAGCGGCAGGTTCCGCGTCGGCGCAGGCCGTAGGCGCAGGCGGCGGCGCCAAGGGCCGCGCCCCACACGACCCACAGCATGCCTGGCGCGTTGGCGCCCCACGTGGCGAGATCGACGCCCATCCGGACGTTCATCAGCCCGGCGGGTATCAGGACGACCGCCACGATGGAGGCGGGGATCACAGCCAGTGCCGGTGGGACTCGTTCGCCCGCCTTGAACCAGACCCAGCGTGGGTAGACCTCGCCCCACCGGCTGACGAGGCCGTGGGTGAGGACGCATCCGCAGATCGACGCGATGGCGCCGCCGAGTCCCACCTCCAGCATGCCGGGCGTCTCCTGCATCATCCGCGTGAAGTCCTCGGGAATGCCGAGCGGGATTCCGAAGTACCAGGCGATTCTGGTGACCTCGTACGGGATGGGTGCGGCGCACGCCACGTAGACGGCCCACCGGCCCCAGCGGCGCAGCGCGTCCGGCGTGGTCCATCGGCCGGTCACCGCGCCACGCCGGCCGCAATGTGCGCACGCCTGCCTGGTACGCCTCCGGTAGGCGAGGGTCGTCAGGGCCCACAGCAGGCCACCGGCGAAGACGACGATCAGGTTCAGCCGATGCCAGTACAGGATGTCCCCGATGCCGTCCTGCGGCCCGGGTACCCCGGTGAAGGCGAACACCAGCAGCAACGGGGCGAAGGCCAGCAGTACGAGCAGGGTGTAGTCAGGGATCACCAGGGCGAGCGTGCCGGCCAGGGCCCAGCCGAAGACGACCAGTGCCGTACGGGTGCCGTCTCGTCCCCATTCCCGCGCCATCGCCAGTGCCGCGATCGCGCCGACCAGCCCGACGACGGCCATGCCCGGCGCGACGATCCCGACCTCGCTGCCCTCCAGGATCGAACCCGACGCACGGTCGTCGTCGACGGGCGCGAACGGGAATCCGCCGCCGCCCAGCGCCCAGAAGAGCCCGAGCGCCCCGTATGACAGCGACCACACGGCCGCGGCGTATCCGGACCAGGCCGGCCAGTACCTCCACCAGCGGAGCATCCGTCCATCACGTCCTCACGTTCGGGAATCACGTTCTGGATTCAGCGTCGAGGAGACCGGGCCGTCGGCCCATGTGCCGAAAGGCCTGGGTGGAGATGGATTCGGACGGGTGAATGTGCCGTTCGGCACGGGGCGCTGGAACGGCCGGACATCTAGGCTCGGGGTATGCGCACACGAACCAGCGGAGCCCCGCGGTGGCGCGTGCGGGCCGGTGTGGCCGCCGCCGTCCTCGTGGCGCTGACCGGGATCGCCGCCGCGCCCGCGTACGGCCCGTCGGCCACGCTGCCGATGTCTCTGACGACGGCGGCCGCCCTCGGAGTGCTCGTCGCCTGGCCGTTCGACGGCCGCCGGATCGCGGCGGTCACCGGCGGGGCGGGCATCGTCTCGCTGGCCGCGACCGCCGGCGTCCTGCTGCTCGGTGCGGAACACGGAGCGGGAACCCCCGCCACCGGCTGGGTCGTCGGCGAGTCCGCGAGCCTGCTCGTCCTGATCGTTTTGGTGGTACGCGCCGCGCCCGTCCGCGCCGCGCTGATCGCCGCGGGTCTCGCGGGCGTGGCCACACCGGTCTTGCTGCTGCGGTACGGGCTGGGACCGCCGACCCTCGCGGCACTGGGCGGATTCGTCGGCTGGGGCCTGTCGGCGGCACTCGCGGCCACGATCGGGCTCTATCTGCGCTCTCTGGACGCCCATCGGGCCCGCTCCGTACGCGCGGCCCGCCAGGCACAACGCACGCGACTCGCCCGCGACCTGCATGACTTCGTCGCCCACGACGTCAGCGGGATGCTCGCCCAAGCCCAAGCCGGCCGGATCCTCGCCGAACAGGACCCGCGGCAGGCGGTGGCAGCCTTCCAGCGCATCGAGCAGGCCGCGCTCCAGGCATTGACGTCGATGGACCGGACCGTACGGATGCTGCACGACGCGGACGATCTCGTCGGCCGGACACCGCTCCCGGCGCTGGCGGACCTTCGGGAACTGGCCGATCGGTTCTCCTCCTCCGGCACCGCGGCGGTCCACCTCGACATCGACGCGGGGCTCGAAGACCCGAACGGCGTCGTGCCCCGGGAAGTGGCCGCCACGGCGTACCGGGTCGTCGTGGAGGCACTGACCAACGTGCGCCGCCACGCGGCGGCGGCGAGCCGGGCGGAGGTGACCGTCCGCCGCATCCGTACTCTCACCGGGCACGCCCTGGAGGTCACCGTGACGGACGACGCCCGAACCGGCCCCACACCCACCCGGCACGGGCTCGGCAGCGCGGCCCGCAGCGGCGGTTTCGGCCTGGCCGGCCTGGCCGAACGCGTCGAAGCGCTCGGCGGCGACCTGGCCACAGGCCCGAATCCTACGTACGGATGGCGTCTCACCGCCACCATGCCACTGGCCGCCTCGCCTCACCGCGAGGGCGTCCGGCCGGTGACGGCATGACCGGCCGGCCGACCCGCATCCTGGTCGCCGACGATCAGGAGAACATCCGCAGCGCGTTCCGGATCATCCTGGACGCCCAGCCCGACATGACCGTCGTCGCCGAGGCGGCCTGTGGGGCCACCGCCGTGGAACAGGCCCGCCATCTGCGCCCGGACGTGGTGCTCGCCGACATCCGGATGCCCCGCATCGACGGACTTGAGGTCACCCGCCTGCTCGCCGGACCACAGGTGACCGACCCGATCCATGTCGTGGTCGTCACCACCTTCGACCTCGACGACTACGTCCACACCGCACTGCGCAACGGCGCCTGCGGCTTCCTGCTGAAACGCTCCAGCCCGGCCATCCTGGCCGAAGCCGTCCGCGCCGCCATGTCCGGTGACACCCTCATCAGCCCGCAGATCACCGTACGACTCCTGCGCGCTCTCACCGCGAGACCGCAACCCACATCCGGCCGCGTCGACTCCACGCGACTCACCGATCGCGAACTCCAGATCACCCGCCTGGTCGCCCAAGGCCACACCAACGCCGAGATCGCGACCGCCCTGTTCATCTCGCCCGGTACGGTCAAGAACCACATCGCCGGCATCCAGCGCAAGCTCAGCGCCCGGAACCGCGTCGGCATCGCCGCCTGGGCCTGGGCCACCGGCAACGCCACCCCGTGACCGGACGTGATGACCCCGGGTTCGACTCCCGGAGTTCTGCACATTTCTTCGAAGGAAGAACCGCGATTCGCCGGTGACCGTCCCACAGACGAACAGCGGAGGGGCCGGATGAACCTCGCTCCGGTCCGGCGCATGGAAGGAGCCGGCCAAGGACCGGCCGTTCAGGGCGAAACCGCAGCTCTACACCTCACCAGAAGTAAGACCGGCAGGACAGGTCACGCCCGTCTCCCCGATCCCGCAGTAGCCGTTCGGGTTCTTGTACGAATACTGCCGGCGGTAGTGGTTCGCCTCCGGCGGCAGTTCCGGACGCTGACGCCCGGCGGTCACGTCGCGGGCGGTTTCAGACATGGACCACCTCCACGGGTTTCCCACACAGTTTGCCCATGTCGTCCTCATCATCCTGTTGTCCCCACCCAATACGTGAGGTCGACCAGGAAGCAATGGGGCGGGGAGTTGGAGCACTTCATTACGAGTTGGAGCCCGCTCGTCCAGGACCGTCCTTCGCCGTCTTGCATACCTGGTTAGGCGTGGTCTGGGCACTCCGTGAGTCTCGGTGTATCCACACCCGTCCAGGGCCGTTGTTACTGAGCCGATCATATGTTTTGGAACTGTTGGCGCTACCGGCTGATGTAGGCCAGGTGAGGGCCGGCGGAGAAGGCCCGGACGATGTCGGGGCGCTTTTGCAAGCCGGTGCATGCCGCTGTGCATGGCCGCGGCCAACTCGTGCTCGTCGGCGACCGCCTCACAAGCCGCCCAGGCCTTGAGGTTCTGGTCGACCCACTCATCGGGGTTGAGATCGGGTGCGTAGCCGGGCAGGAAGAACAGGCGCAACCGGCCGCCGGTACGCGCGACGAAATCACCGACCGCCCGGGCGGTGTGGATCGAGGAGCCGTCGACGATCAGGAAGATCGGCCCGGTGACAGTCCGCAGCAACCGCCCGCAAAGCCGATGAACGCCCACCGATCCATCGAGCCGTGCCACAGCCGGTAGCGCAGCGTGCCGTCCGCCCCGAACTCGATCTCCCACCGCCACTCAACAAGTACCAAAACTTATGACCGTCTCAATAACGGCTTTCTTATGCGCCGGGCTGCCCAGATGCTCCCTAAACCGATGATCATCACTTTTCCGCCATGTCCAGAAGCGGACAATTAATGGCATGTGCTATTGGCTGGAATTACGGAAGTCTTTAGGCGTATATCCGCAGGTCAAGCTCCAGTGATCGTTTTCACCTTCCCGTAGATGCGAAGCCGGAATACCGGCATGCGGCCGGTGCTTTACCAGCCTTAATAACTGTAGTCAAGTCATTGATTAACAACTTAATGCATGGAATATCGGATGTATCCGAGCAAGCGAGTCACCAAGGAGCATTCAGGTGGAAATCCCCCCAACCGCCACAAGATCCCCACGATCCCCTCGTCGTCTGGCAGTGGCACTTAGCACCGCCCTCGTCCTTGTCGGGATGGGCGCCGGGCAGGCCGTCGCGGCCCCCGCGCCTGCCCCCGTCAAGGACACCACCACCCGGCCCATCGAGCCGGCCGGCGCGGTCCCGGGCGGTTTCGCCTCCTGGAAGGACCTGCTGGCCACCCAGGAGAAGCTGGTCAAGGCCGCCGACCGTGTCACCGCCGCGGTCAAGGCGCAGGGCGGCGCCGGGTTCGCCGGCATCGTGGCCGCGCCGGAGAACCATGAGCTGCGCATTTACTGGAAGGGGGACACCCCCAAGCCCGTCCGCGACCTGCTAGGCCAGGTGCGCCAAGAGGTGCCCGTCAGCGTCCTGTCCGCCGCCTACTCGGCCCGCGAGCTGGAGCGGGAAATGAACCGCCTGGCCCGCAAGTCCGGCGACGTGATCACGGCGATCGCGCCAAACGTCGACGGCTCGGGCCTCACGGTATCGGGCGCCGACTACGGCCTCACCCGCTCGAAGGTCGCCGACTCGGCGGTGCCGGTGACCGTGGAGGCCGGCGTCAAGCCGACGCTGACCACCCGCTGGGACGACTCCCCGCCCTGGTGGGGCGGCGCGGCCTGGCGTAACGCCAGCACCGGCGGCGGCTGCTCGACGGGCTTCGCCGTCACCTACGGCGGGACGAGCAGGATGCTGTCCGCGGGCCACTGCGGCAACGTCGGTCAGACGGCCACCGACCCGACCGGCCAGGTGATCGGCTCGATCTCGCCGGACAACGACGGCCTTGACGTGCTGCTGATCAACGGCACCTCCGCGGGCCGGGTCTTCAACAACAACCCCGGCTCCACCTCGCCGGAGTTCAGCAACCCGGTCATCGGCACCTCCAGCTCCTACGTGGGCCTGTGGGTGTGCACCTCCGGCGCGTACTCGGGCACCAACTGCAGCATCCAGGTGCAGCAGATCAATGTAACGATCAATGTGGGGTACCTGATCACGGGCACGGTGCGGGCCGAGCAGTCGGCGCGCACCAACGCGGTCGGCCAGGGCGACAGCGGTGGCTCGGTGGAGGTCATCAACTCGGCCAACACCACCCAGGTGTACGCGGCGGGCGTCAACACCGCGATCGACACCAGCACCGCGGTGCCCTGCACCGGCTACGTGACCAGCGGCCGCACCTGCGCCTGGCGGATGTACTACTCGCCGTGGAGCAACGCGACCGCCGCGTTCCCCGGTATCGCCATCGTCCTCGGATGATCGACGAGATCTGATTCGAGCGATCAGGGGCCGGTGCGCAGGCGCCGGCCCCTTTTCGTCGCCCGCACACGGACGGCCAGGCCCCAGCCAACGTGGACGAAGTACTGACCGGCCGTCGCTTGCGTGAAATGCCGAGATCGTCGCTTAGAAGGATCACAAAGGTGAACAACCCCCTGAGAACCCGCAGGTCACCCCGATTCCGTTACCTCGCCACGGCGGTCGGCGTCATGATCGCCGCCGCCGGGATGGGCACCGCCCAGGCCGCCGGCGCACCGGACCCGGTCAAGCCCTGGACCACCGGATCCGTCGAGCACACCGGGCCGGTGCCGGGTGGCTACGCCTCATGGAAGGATCTGCTGCTCGATCAGCAGAAGATGGTGAGAGCCGCCGACCGGATCACCGCCGCGCTGGCGGACGGCGGCGAAGGCTACGCCGGCGTCATCGCGGCGCCGGAGAACCGCGAGCTGCGCGTGTACTGGAAGGGTAAGCCTGCCAAGGCGATCAACGACCTCGTGGGCCGGCTGCGGCGCGACGTGGCGATCAGCGTCCTGCCGGCGCGGTACTCCGCTCGTGAGCTACGCGAGGCCGCCCGCCTGATCCGCGCCGGCAGCGGCACGCTCTCCTCGATCGCGCCACTGCAAGACGGCTCAGGACTGACGGCCTCCACCACCACGCTCGGCGCGGCCCGCACGGCGATCGCCGGCGCGGCGGTACCCGTCGACCTGGAGTACGGCGTGCGACCCGAATTGGCCAGCCGCTGGAACGACATCCCGCCGTGGTACGGCGGCGGCGCATGGCGCAACGCCGGCACCGGCGCCGGCTGCTCGACCGGCTTCGCGGTGGCGTACCAGGGCGCTCAAGGGATATGGACGGCTGGGCACTGCGGGAACCCCGGCCAGGGCGCGACCGACCCGACCGGCCAGGTCATCGGTCAGGTCTCCACCAAGGTCGCGTCCCTCGACCTGCTCTTCATCAGCGCCGGCGGCGGAGGCCGGATCTTCAACAACCCGGTCGGCAACGTATTCACGGAATACAGCAACCCGGTGATCGGCACTCAGAGTTCCTACGTCGGCCTTTTCGTCTGCACCTCCGGCGCCTATTCCGGAACCAACTGCAACATCCGGGTCACCGCGGTGGGTGTGACCCTCAGCATTCCGAGCGTCCCTGGAGGATCTCTCTTCGGCATGGTCCGGGCCGAGCAGCAGTCGTTCACCAACGCGATCGGCGGGGGCGACAGCGGCGGTCCGGTCGAGGTCGTGAACCCCAGCGACAACACCCAGGTGTACGCCGTCGGTGTGGCCTCCGCCCACGACAGCGGCACCTCCGTACCGTGCACCGGTTATGTGACCGTCGGCCGTACCTGCGCCTGGCGCATGTACTACTCCCCGTGGAGCAACGTGATCGCGGCCTTCCCTGGAATGGCCATCGTCACCGGATGATCGGCGGGCTTGGGTGTGACATGCAATGACCGAAAAGGGGTCGGCGCTCAGCGCCAACCCCTTTTTCGCGCCATGAGCCGATCGTTCCCCGGAAACGGCGGTTCACGTTTTCAAGCCCGGTTCGAACGCATCCCGTCCACTTTTCGTTCTACTGTTTGTCGGGCAATGTGATCGGAGACGTCCTCATGAATGCGAAGCATCACATCCGCACCACGGCCACCGTCCTGGGCGCGGCCCTCTGCCTGGCCGCCACCATGGCGGCATGCGCGGCCCCCGGCGGCGACACGGCCGCGACCCCCGAAGGCCCCACGCCCCCCGTTCCCCAGCCCGCCGCCGCGAGTTCCACGCCCACGGGCCAGGCCGAGGCGCCCTTCCTGGCCGACCGCGTCGGCGAGTACCTACGCCAGACCTACCCCGACCAGTACGCCGGGATAACCATCGACGGCTCCAAGCTGATCGTCTACCGCGTCCCGTCTTCCACCCTGGACAGCACTCTGCGCAGCAGGTTCCCCGCCGCCCCCGTCGAACTCCGCGACGCCGCCCACTCCGCTCGCCGCCTGGAGGCCCTGGCCCAGCGCATCACCGACGACATCGACTACTGGACCCGCAAGGGTGTCCCCATCACCACGGTGGCCGCCCGCTTCGACGGCGCCGCCGTAGAGATAGGCACCACCGACCTCCAAAAGGCAGCCGCCGAACTCCCCGAACGTTACGGCCCCGTCCCCCTGCGATTCACCGAAGCCTCCCCCACCCTCCTTCTCCCCACGACGACCCCCACCTAGCCTCGGGCTTTCACCTGGACGGTGGGGGATTTGATCGTTTACATGTGAAAAGTGCCCTCTGAACCGCCTGCCGGGGCATCGCCGCCGCCGGCTCCCGCCACGGCGGACGGCGCGGTCTTGGTGAACGGCCACGCCACGAGATCGGTGAACGGGCGCGTGATCACCCATGACGCCAGCGGATGATCCTCGGTCCTGGCTTTTCCGGGTTCCGTGCTGAGCACGTAGCCGACGAACCGGTCCGCCTCAAGGGCCATGTCCAGCTGAGAGAGCAGACGCGACCGGACACCGAGCCGTAGAAGCCAGTGTCGCAACGACAGGTACGTGCCCGTGGAGATCTCCATCAGTGGGCGTCGCCCGGATTCCCCCCTGAACCGTCGTGACGTCCAGGCCAAGGCGTTCGGCGAACCGTTCCTGGGTCAACCCCGCGGACTCACGAATGACCTTGAGCACATACCCGGAGATCCGGCCCTCACGGCCGCGCTCAGCGTTACCCCGACGGGTGGTCAGGGTTCCCGCGCCGTGGACAGTCATGAGAGGGAGCCACCGCCGTCCGCACTCGTACTTCCGGTCAGTTCTGCGACATCCGCGCTGTTCCTGGCGTTGTCACCAGCACGGACAAGCCGATCCAGAGTAACCCGCAAGGGCCTGGCGCGACCGACTCATTCAGGCGGAGCAAGGGCACGGTAGCCCGCGAGTTTCGCAGGGTCGAACGGAAATACCCACGGCCACGGCGGCGCCGATGCCCGCTCGCCTCGGACGCGACGAGGGAGACGGGCCGACTGATGAGACGTTCCCGTGGCGGCCCGGGCTTCCAGCCGGTGCCACTATCCGATGGGGAACGGTGCCTGCCAGGCAGCGATTGCTCTCGCGGCAGTGACGGTGTCCCGCTCGTCTTGCTTCAGTCTGGCTGTGGATCACCGTCAGCTCGTTCAAGAGACGACCGCATCGCGGTGCGCGTGGATGGCTCGGGCCAGGATTCGGCGGACATAGTCGGTATCGGCGGGGGCGTTGTCGATGAGGATGGCGGTGCACAGACCATCGGAGGCGGCGACGAGTGCGGCGATGGCGTCGGGGTCGTCGGTGAGGGTGGCTGCGAGCTCGGCGATGTTCTCCCGCCAACGACGGGCGACGGGCGCCAGCGCCGGGCGGCGAGCTGCCAGGGTGGACAACTCGCGCTCGGCCAGGGCATGTTCACGGCCGGGACCGGCGGATTCGGCGATCAGCTCGGCCAGGCCGCGAAGCTTGTCCCCGGGGCCGTCAATGATCTGGCGGATGCGCGTGGTGTAGGTGCCGGCGACGCTGGACAGGGCCGCGACGAGCAGGTCGTCGAGGGTGGCGAAGTAGTAGGTGCTCAGGCTGGTGGTGATGCCGGCCTGTTTGGCGACGGTGCGGTGGGTGACGCCCGCAGCACCGTCCCGCGTGACGATGGCGAGGGTGGCGTCGATGATCTCGGCGCGGCGCTTGTTGCCCCGGGCCTTGCGCCCATCGATGTGCTCGCTCTCGCCGTTCATGCTCCCCTCCTGTGTGTTCCAGGGTAGTCAAGCACATCACCGCTGCTCCGTTCCGTCGTGCTGACTCTCCCCAAGCGGACGCACGTGCCGTAATGCCGTCAGGCAGAGCACGGACGCTGCGACGATCGCGACACCGGCCACGGCGGAGGCGATGTTCACCCCGCTGGTGAACGTCCGCTGCGCTTCCTGCACCACCTGGGCGGGCACTTGATCGGCGACCGACAACGCCCCGGAGAGGCTGTCAGTGAGACGCCCCTCGATCTCGGGCGAGACGTCCGCAGGAGTGGCCATGCGGGCGGTGTAGAGGGCGGTGGTGAGGCTGCCGAGGACGGCCACGCCGACGGCGATGCCGAGTTCCTGGACGGTCTCGGACATCGCGGCGGCCGATCCGGACTTCGAGGCCGGTGCGGCGCCGACGACCATATCGGTGCCGAGGGCGGCGATCGCGCCGAGGCCGAGGTAGACGAACGCGAACCCGGCCACCACCATCACCGCATCCCCGGTGCCCGCGGTGGCCAGCAGCGCGTAGCCGATCACCGAGAGGCCGAGCGTGATCGCCATGACCAGGCCGGGACGCACCCGCCTGGAGATGAGCGGTGCGCCGATCGCCGCGGCGAACATCGCCAGAGCGGGCGGCCCCATCCACAGGCCCGCCGCGAACGGCGTCAGGCCTTCGACGAGCTGGAGGTACTGGGTGACCAGGTACATGGTTCCGCCCACCCCGACCAGTCCGATCAGCAGTACGGCCAGCGCCACGGAGAACGTCCGGCTCGTGAACAACGTGACATCCAAGAGCGGTGAGGCCAGGCCGCGCTGGCGACGTACGAAGACCACCCCGGCTACGGTGCCGAGTACAGCGAGGATCACAGTGCTGAGGTCGAGGCCGTGCGCTGCGGCGTGCTTGATCGCATAGATCACCGGCAGGATCGCGGCCAGCGACAGGACGACACTGACCAGATCAAGGCGGCCTGCCTGCGGGTCGGCATACTCGGGCAGCAGCGCCCGTGCCCCGGCCAGCACGACGACCGCGATGGGGACGGCGAGCAGGAACGCCGCTCCCCACCAGAACGTATCGACCAGAGCGCCGCCGACCACGGGGCCGGCGGCCATGCCCAGGGCGAACATCGTCGCCCAGACCCCGATCGCGACCGCGCGCTGACGCACATCGGCGAACATGTTCGAGATCAGCGACAGCGTCGAGGGCATCAGCGTGGCCCCGGCGACCCCCAGCAGCGCTCGGGCAAGAATCAGCAGCTCGGCACTCGGGGCGAAGGCTGCGAACACAGAGACTGCGGCGAACGCGGCCATTCCCATCACCAGCAGGCGACGCCGTCCGATCCGGTCACCCAGGGTCCCCATGGTGATGAGGAACCCGGCGATGAAGAACCCGTAGGCGTCCATGATCCACAGCGTCTGCGTCGCCGACGGGTCCAGTACCTCGGCCATGCTCGGAAAGACCAGATACAGCACGGTGACATCCAGGCCAAGCAGCACCGTCGGCAGCGCCAGCAATCCCAGGCCCGCCCACTCACGCGTTCCCGCACGCCGGGTCGTGATTTCTGGCATGACGTCCTCCCTCGATGATACTACTTGAACGATAGTACAACTAGGACTATCGTTCAAACATATACGAGAAGAGTGGGCACCAGGAGTCTTCGGAGGCTTGGCGCCTGCTCTGGACGTCATGTGCCGGCGGTGTTCCCTTGGCTAAGCGATCACTGCCCGGGGGCGCGGCGAAGACGTTCACGCTGATCGCTGCGCGCACTCGTGCGGTTCACTCACCCATCGCGCCGCTCGCATACAACTGTGTGAAGCTCATCGTCGTCCGGTCGGAGTCTGCGATCTTGCTTGGAAGCCGGCGCCTTGCCGCCGCCCGTGGCCCAGGCCCGGTGCCATCGGTTCGCCGACACGCGGGTGACCCGCAACTCCTTGGCGACCTGCGCATCGGTATATTCCCGTGCGAACAGCTCCGCCGCGCGCAGCCGTACCCGTTCTCGCTTGGTCCGTTGTGCGGCGGTCGGCCCGCCGCCCTGCGCATACCGCATGACCAGGGCATGCCCACGCCGATTCCCTTACGCCGCCAAGCCGCCAAACACCACGAGTCAAAGATCAGTGAGCGGTAGCCGTCCCTGGACAGCTGGGGGATGACAAATGCTGATCTTGCTAACGCGGATGCTGACAACAGGTCTGGACGGTCCTGGACGCCCATGGACTGAGGAGCCTCGTAACGCCCGCTTGGCCAGGCATAGGAGACAGCGGTGGACGGTCCTGGACGATCGTCCCTTAACTCGTAATGAAGGGGTCTTGGGTTCGGATCCCGAAGGCGGCTCCAGGCCAGAAGCCCCCCAAGGGATCTTGGAGGGCTTCTGAGCGGGTCTCGTTGCATGGCGACTACAAGGTCTGGCTGGTCAGCGGCGCGAATACGGGCAACGCCCACATCAAGCTGCGTCGGGCGGACGGCAGTCAGGTCACGCTCAACCCGCGCAGCAGCTTCGCCGGTAGGACCGCTTCGGCCGAGAACAACGTCAAGGTGCTTCGCTGATCAAGGGCCGGTTCTGACGGCGGCTCCCTCGCGTCGCGAGGGAGCCGCCGCGATCAGGCCCGGACGAGAGTGTCCACAGTGGTCCGAAGGCGCGGAAGGCAGATCACCGCGGCAATACCCAAAAGGATCAACAGGATGGGCAACGCCGTCTGCCGCCACGGCCACGCCGGGCCGTCCAGTTGCAGGCCGTCGGTCGGCAGTTCCATGGTCTCGGCGGTCCAGCGGGCGGTGGCCACATCCGTTGTCCGGGCCAGGTCCCGCACGGCGTCGTTGTAGGCGAAGTCCTGTCCGGAGTGGACGTACACCGGCTCCAGGCCGTCGGGGACCTGGCCCAAGCGAACGCCTGCTCCGGGCACGAGCAAGCGATCCAGGTCCGGGGCCGCGCTGGCAAGATCGGCGCGGGGCAGGAACGTCAGGCCATGCCGTGACCGGATCGGGCCGCCGTCCGCGCTCACGGCCAACGTCCGGTCTGCGAGCGACTTGTCGTGCGTGTCGAACACCGACGCCAGGTCGATTTCGCCGACGCCCGGCGTCAGCATCACGCCGACGGTCGGCGGCGCCCACGTCCAACCCGCGTTGACGATCGCGGCCGGGGCGGGCATGGCGATGCCGGTCACGACCGGTGGCGTGTTGCCGTAGTAACGCCAGCCCACGGCCTTGGCCGCGTTCGCCGCCACCGTCGAACCGGCCAAGCGTTCGATCATGTGCAGGGTTCCGTCGATGCCGGACAACACGCCCGCGGTCGTGACGACGGTACCGCTATCGACGAAACGCTTGCCGTGCACCCAGTCCACCGCGGGATAGTCCGACTCGAACGAGCCGATCCGCATCCAGTGCGCGGTCGCGGGCCGGCCGTCGAGCAGGCCCGCCGAGGCGAGGACACCGGCGCCGTTGCACACGCTCAGCAACAGCGTGCCGTGGCTCACCTGATCACGCAGCCACGTCGTGACCGGACCGGTACTGGGCTTGCCGACGTCCGGCATCGCCGGGATGACCGCGAGCGTCGGCGCGGCACCGCCGGTGAGTTCGGCAAGATCCGCGAAGCTCAGATCCGGCACCAGGTCCAGACCACCGGTCAACGGCAGCGGACGCCTTCGCGGCGCGACGGTGTAAACGTTGAACCGGCCCGAGGCGACCAGGATCTCGTATGGGGCAAGGGCATCCGACACGACGGCCCCGTTGTCGCCGATCACCACGACCGCGGTCGGTTTGGCGGGGTCGAAAGCCGGGGAAGTGGCGGCGGGAATCGGCCGGTCCGGCCCGGGTGCGGACTGGGCGTCGAACGTGGCGAGGGCGGAGATCGCCCCGCCCGCCACCGGAATCAGGAAAACCGCGATCACCGCGAGCGCGCGGCGCAGGAAGGTGCGCATCGAAACCTCAGTGCCAGTAGTGGTCGCGGCGCCACACCATGGCGGCCAGCATGAGCGGGAACATGATCACGTGCCCGGCCGTCATCAACCCCATGGCGGACAACGCCCCGAGCCAGAACGGCACCAGCAAGACGAGGAACGGTAAGTACATCGCGGCCGCCATCTCACCGATCCGCGCCCACGAATGCCCGCGCAAGACCATCGCCACGGTCATTCCGATGGTCATGTTGGTCGCCATGACGAGCGCGTCGACCTCCGGCCGCGCCAGCCAGGCGTCCGGCCACAGCGGTGCCAGCGCGAACATCCCGGCGAGCATGGCGATCACCATCTCGACGTAGTGCCAGACGAACCGGCCCAGCTTGCGACTCGTACTTCGGGTGGTTCCCATGGTCGTCATGACGTCCCCTTGGACTCGGCATCGACTGATACCGACAAGAGTCGCCGCCGGCCGCCGTCCTGCCATGTGCCGGAGGTCATGCCCGAGGTCATGACGTGGTCATGACCCTGGCGGGAATGGTCAGAGCAAACCGAGTGACCGTGCGCGTAATGCGGCTTGGGTGCGGTCGCGGGCGTTCAGTTTTGACAGGACGTTGGTGACGTGGTTTTTCACGGTGCCCTCGGCCAGGTGAAGCGTTGTGGCGATTTCGCGGTTGCTGTGGCCGGTGGCGAGGAGGCGGAGGACTTCGAGTTCGCGGTCGGACAGCGGCACGACCAATGGCTGCGGTTCCGGGGCGCTGGTCGAGGGCAGGCGGACGAACTGGGCGACCACCTTCGCGGCGACGGACGGCTGCAACACCGACTCGCCGCGGGCGGCGGCCAGGACGGCCTCGATCAGCTGAGCCGAGGAGACGTCCTTGAGCAGGTAGCCCAAAGCTCCAGCGCGAAGGGCGGCGAACACGTTCTCGTCGTCGTCGAACGTCGTCAGCGCGATAATGCCGATGCCGGGGTGGTCGGTACGCAAGCGGCGGGTCGCGGCGACGCCGTCCAGGACGGGCATGCGCAGATCCATCAGGACGACGTCCGGGGTGAGCTCGGCGGCCTGGCGGATCGCTTCGTCGCCGTTGCCTGCCTCGCCGACGACCTCGATGGCGTCGTGCGTGGCCAGGAGGGTGGCCAGGGCCTCGCGGAACAGAGCCTGGTCGTCGACCAACAGGACGCGGACCGGGCTCATCCGGGAACCTCCATGCTCAATGTGTAGCCCGCCCCCGGTGCCGACTCGACGCTCAACCGTCCGCCCAGGTGCTCGGCGCGTTCCCGGAGCCCGACCAGGCCGAAACCGGACGCAGGCGTCGAAGCGGAGCCGGCGCCGTCGTCGCGGATGGCCAGCCGGACGGCGGTGTCAGCGTAGTCCAGGACCAAGTCGGCACGGGTTGCCTGGGCGTGCTTGCGGACGTTGGTCAGACCCTCTTGCGCCGCACGGAACAAGGCCTCGCGCGTCTCGTCAGGCAACGGTCGCTGCTCGCCGGATATCGCGACGCTGGTGGTCACGCCCGCGGCGGATGTCAGTTCGGCCAACGCCTGCAAGGCGTCGGGCAGGGGAGGGGTTTCGCGTGGTTCGCGCAATGTGCGGACCGAGCAGCGTACTTCGGCGAGTGCGGCCTCGGCCTGGTCCTGGGCCTTGGCGAGTATCTCGTCGGCCTTGGCGGTGTCGGTCGGCAGGACCGCCCGGGCGGCCTTGACCTGCATCTGGACGACGGTGAGCGAGTGCCCGAGTCCATCGTGGATGTCGCGTGCGACCCGGTTGCGTTCCTGCACGGTCGCGAGCCGCTCCGCCTGCACGGCGTAGTCACGCAACTGCTCGTGCGCCTCGGCTAGTTCGACACGGGCGCGTTGTTCGCGTTGCAGCAACTCCGTCACGATCGCGGCGAACACCGCGGCGAGAAATATTCCAAGCCCTTCCCGCAGCCCTTCGCCCCACGACATGCCGAGGTGGACGAACGGGACCAGCCCGACCACGACCGCCGTCGCGGCGATCGGCAACCGTAGCAGCACGCACTGGCTGACCAACACGACGAGCAGAAGCGTCGCGGCGACCCCTGCGCTCAGCGAGAACACGACGAACGCGATCGGCAGCTGCACGGCCACGTACCCGAGCGACCAGGCCAGCTGATTGCGCGCACGTACCCACGAGAAGCCGGCGGTGGCCAATGCGGTGAACACCGCGCCGAGCACAAGCGACGGCAGGGACTCTCCAGATGCGACGACCCCGATCAGCAGCGTGAGCAGCGCGCCGAAGGTCAGCACGGGCAGAGCCCTGTTCATGCGCTCACTGTGGACCGTCCGGCGGCGCACGGTCAACTCACGGTAAAAACGCGCCACGATCTCGCGGGTGTGGCTTGTCGCTGCCGTACTGCTGCTCGTCGGCGCGTGCAACGGGCCGCAGGAGCCGGGCGAGCTGGGCCCAGCGGCCGGGAAAGTGACTGTGGTGCGCGGCGACGAGGTCTACCCGACGACCGCCGAGATCACCGGCTGGACGGTCACGGTGAACCCGCAGGTGCCCGACCGGGGCGCGGCCGTGCGCCTCACATATCGGTTCTCGGGTTTCATCCCGGAGCGGATCCAACTGCTGGCATGCGCGACCGACGACCACCGCGTGGTTCTCCTCTGCGCCACCGTGTACAGCTCGGACACGGTCGATCTGTGGATCGGCCCTGACCCATCCCTGTCGCGCATGGCGTACGTCCTGTTGCTGCCCAACCAGATGTACCCGGGATTGCGCGCCGGTGACCCCAAGGATCACGACGACTACCGGGCGGTGCGCGCCCTGCCCGGCGGCGACGCCGTGGCGGACGCGTGGAAGGCCCGCGGCACGGCGCTGGCCGCCTACCAGCAGGTGCTTGCCGGGCAGCGTGACCCGGCTTTGGGCGTCCTTGTGAGGCGTCTGTGCGAAAGGCTTGCCGACCGCCTGAGTGACGTTGCGAGTGACAACGACGAAGTTCGATCACGGATGTTGGCGGACTATGACGGACGCTCTTCGGGTTCTTGTACAGATACTGCTGGTGATAGACCTCTCACTCAGGCAATAATTCCTGTGGAGGTCCCCATGGCACAGGTCGGCTCGGCTATCCCCGTCGTCTCCTACGCTCGCATCTCCGCAGACATCAGGAGGGACGAACACGGAGTTCAGGACCAGCACAAACTCAACCGCAAGACGGCGGCACGACAGGGTTGGGCCGTGGTCCACGAGTTCACGGACAACGACAAGTCCGCGGCCAAGGCCGACGTGGTCCGTGACGGCTTCGAAGCGATGCTCAAAGCGCTTCGTGCCGGTGAGCTTTCCGACGGTACGGCGGTCCAGGGCGTCGTCATCGTGGCCGAAGACCGTCTTGCCCGTCGTCCGGGTGACTACGAACGTTTCGTAGAGGCGATCACATACCGGGACGGCCGCGTGTTCGCCGACGCCCGTGGGATGAAAGATCTCTACAGCGAGGACACCGAGAGCATGGGTCTCTTCGGCGCGGTCATCTCCAAGATGGAAGTCCGGAAGATGCAGCGCCGGATGCGTCGCTCTCACCGGACACGGGCAGAACAGGGAGTACCCG
Organism: Streptosporangium sp. NBC_01469; assembly: GCF_036227305.1. Taxonomy (NCBI): domain Bacteria; kingdom Bacillati; phylum Actinomycetota; class Actinomycetes; order Streptosporangiales; family Streptosporangiaceae; genus Streptosporangium; species Streptosporangium sp. NBC_01469. Next base: position 2,296,466 of record NZ_CP109465.1, read on the forward strand.
TCGGCGGAACGCGCCCCTTCGGCTGGCTGCCCGACCGTCTGGCGCTCGACCCTCGGGAGGCTCCCCTCGTACGGCAGGCAGCCATGGATGTCATCAGCGGCCGTTCGCTCAACTCGATTGTGGGCGAGTGGCAGAGAAAGGACATCAAGACATCCCTTGGCAACAACTGGAGCTCACGGTCCCTGAAACTCATGGTCACGAATGCTCGGCTGTGCGGTTGGAGAGAGCTCGACGGTGAGCTCGTACGAGATGCCTCGGGAGACCCGATCGTCGGCCAGTGGCAGCCGATCATCACCTCTGAGCAGTGGATCGCGATCAAGAATATCTTCGAGACACGGAAGGGTCATTACATCTACCCCGACGGAACAGTCGGCAGCATCCTCGCGAGAGACTTCAAGGAACATCGGTACCTCCTGACCGGCTTCCTACGTTGCGGACGCACTAAGCCCGATGGCTCGATCTGCAACGCCTCCCTTCGCGTCACCCGTGTGAAGGAGTGTGTCCAGCACATCTACTCCTGCCCTGCCAAGACGGTGGGTGGTTGCGGTGGGCTCGGCAGGCGTGGGGACATGGTTGACCTGTACGTCTCCGAAGCCGTTCTGGCCAAGCTTGAAGAAGTTCAGATAGCGGCATCCGTCAGTCCTGCCGAATGGGAAGGAAAGCAGGACTACGAGGACACGAAAGCTCGTCTCGAAGAACTCCGCAGCCAGTGGGCCGCAGGGAACATCAGCAACGAATTGTTCTTCTCCACAGCGCCTGACCTTGAAAAGCGCATCAGCCGTCTACGCGCGGAAGGGCAGAACTTCACGGCGTCCGCCGAACGTCATCTGGCCCGGTCCACCACGGACGTGGCCGAGATCCGGCGACGCTGGTACCTCACCGAGGAAGAGGGCGGCCTGCCCCTGTCCATCAAGCGGTCGTACATCCGCGAAGCCCTGCATGCGGTGATCATCTATCCCAGCGGCGGAGGTCGCAGGCCCTTCAATCCCGATCTCCTCGAACCGATCTGGCGGGAGACCTGAGTCTCAGGACGTCCTGGACGTCTTCCGCGAGCAGACGAACCGTTGCCCTTACCCAAGGGTGACGGCTCTCTTACTTCATGCCCGGTGTAGCCGGACGTCATAGGACTTCAGAGGACGCATACGGACGCCAAGGCCCTCTTTGGCAGGGTCAGGTGAGACATCGGGAGGAAGTACCCTTCTGAGCTGCGACTAGGGCGAGATAGGACCGTTGACGATCGTGACCTTGACTGCTGCCGACCTGGGTGTCGGCGTGCGTGATGATGGACGTGTGAGTTCGGAGCCACAGGGGCCGCGGGCCGAGCGTGGTGCATGCCGACAGAGGCCCCTCGATGACCTCGGGCGATGTGGCCGCGCTGCTGGCCGACCTGCAGATCAGCCGCTCACATTCGCGGCCGAAAACCTCCAACGACAACCCCTACTCCGAAGCGGCGTTCAAGACGCTGAAGTACTGCCCGGCCTTTCCTGAGCGGTTCGGGAGCATCGACGACGCCCGCGCGTTCTGCGAGGCGTTCTTCACTTACTACAACCACGAACACCGCCATTCGGGAATCGGGTTGCACACCCCGGCCTCGGTGCACTTCGGCACCGCAGAGCAGATCCGCACCCAGCGGGCCGCGACCCTGCACAGCGCCTACCAGGCCAACCCCGGACGGTTTCGCAGGAGGCCAACCCCACCCGCGATTCCCACCACGGCATGGATCAACGACCCGGGCAAACGAGAGAAACAGGCACAGATCAGCTAAAGCATCCGTGTCTCACCAAGCTTGACAAGTTCCGCGGCGCCACCGTGTCGACGTCGTCCGAACCGTGACCCCCTATCGGCGTCTGAAAGCTGACCCCTGTCGTGTACTTGATTGTTACTGGTCATTGCTGGGATTGGCCGCTGGCACGCGGCCAAGGTCACGATTTTTGAGGCGGTAGCTGTCTCCCTTCAAGCTGATGACTTCGGCGTGGTGGACCAGGCGGTCGATCATGGCGGCGGCCACGACATCGTCGCCGAACACTTCTCCCCAGCGTCCGAAGGGTTTGTTGCTGGTGACGATCAGACTTGCCCGCTCGTAGCGGCTGGAGACCAGCTGGAAGAACAGGTTGGCCGCCTCGGGTTCGAAGGGGATGTAGCCGACCTCGTCCACGATCAGCACCGGGATCCGAGACAGCTTGATGAGCTCGCCCTGCAGCGTGCCGGCGGCGTGGGCGTCGGCCAGCCGGGCGACCCATTGGGCGGCGGTGGCGAAGGCGACTCGGTGGCCGGCTTGACAGGCCCGGATGCCCAACCCGATGGACAGATGGGTCTTGCCGGTTCCGGGCGGCCCGAGGAAGACCACGTTGTCCTTGGCGGTGACGAAGTCCAGCGTGCCCAGATGTGCGATGACCTCGCGTTTAAGAGAACGCTGGTGGTCGTAGTCGAAGTCTTCCAACGCCTTGCGGGCCGGAAAGCGGGCGAAGCGGATCCGGGCCTCGCCGCCGTGTGATTCCCGGGCGGCGACCTCGCGTTGCAGACACGCGGCCAGAAACTCCTCATGCGTCCACGACTCGGCCCTGGCCCGCTCAGCCAGCCGATCGATGGCCGCGGCCAGGGACGGGGCCTTGAGCACCCGGGTCAGATAGGCCAACTCGGCCGCGACGTTACGTCCACTGCTCGGCTGGGTTTGGGCGGTGGCCATCACGCCACCCCCTCGACGCCGAGCAGTGCATCGTAGTCACTCAATCGGCGCTGCTCGACCTCGACCTCGACCTCGACCTCGGCTTTGGCCGGGGCAGCGGCGGTGCGCAGGCAGGTGCGGCGCATCGCGGCAGCGGCTTGGGCATGCAGCGCATCGGTGATGGTCTGGTGCGGCGCCCAGCACCGCCGGTGGCGGCCCACCAGCTGCCCGCCGCAGGTCACGGTGACCTCCTCCAAGTCGGCGACCACCTCCACCAGGCGGCCGATCACCGAGGGGTGCACCGAGTAGTCACACGAGGCGACACGCACATAGTGATCACGCGCCAGCCGAGTCGAGGTGCGCCAGCCAACGGCCGGCGCGACCGGTGGCAACGCCACCATCGCCGCCAGGTCGACGTGCAGCCGATCCAGCGGCCGACACTGGATGCGCCGGTGATGACGGCTGTTGGCCTGGGGGAGCCAGTTGGCCAGTTGGGCGTTGAAGTCCTGCGGGCAGGCAAACTCCCTGCCGGGCAGAAACGAGGTCTCCAGATAGCCGTTGGCCCGCTCCACCATCCCTTTGGCCTCGGGATCGCCCGGCCTGCATTGCAGGATGCCCACTCCCAGCGCTCCGCGGAAGGCGTTGGCATCCGCTGTGAGCTGCGGTTTGCCGCCCCGCCACCGGCCGATCGCGCTCTCGTTGTCCCATACCAGCGTCTTGGGCACCGCGCCCAGCTCCGACAACAAAGCCCAGTGTCCGGCGAACAGATCCCCCGCGGTGCGCGAGGGTAGCATCCGGGCCATCATCCACCGCGAGTAGCCGCTGACCATGACCAGCACCGGCGGGCTGGCCAGATGCCCGGCTCCCACCGCCACCTTCACCGGCGGGAACCACAGATCACACTGGGCCAGCTCGCCCGCTTGATAGGCGGTCCGCGACGCCGGATCGACCGGCTTGAACTGCGGCCGCAGCACACGGATTCGGTCTTTGAGGACCGTGAGCGACCGCGTCCAGCCGATCCGCTCGGCGATCACCGTCGCGGGCATGGTCGGAAACTGCGCCAACAGCGCCCGGATCTGCGGCTCGGCCGCGTCCACGATCGATCCCTTGCTCGGCCGCTCATACTTCGGCGGGCTGTCGGCCGCCAGCGCCCGTTTCACGGTGTTCTTCGAGATGCCCAGATGCCGAGCGATCGCCTTGATCGGCATCGCCTCGGCTCGATACAACCGGCGGATCTCCGCCCAGTCCTCCACCTTGATCACCCTCCAGAGTGACTACAAGGGGGTCACCATTCGGCCGTCGCCAGGGGGTCACCGTTCGCGCGTCGTCAACACACCGAGGTGACTGACGTCCTCGCGATGAATATAGAGCGGAATTCGGCGAGTATCGCACCACCCTGCCTGTGGCAGGATGCTGAGGCACGCCGCCCAAAGCCGGGCGCAGCCACCTGCTCTTCGACGCCGTTAGCCTGTGCGCGTTGAAACCTTTGGCGGGGAGAAGTGATGCGATCAGACATCGGCCTGGATGAGATGGCTGCTGAACTCTCTCGGCTTGCTGAACTCTCAACGGCTGTTCCTCTGCCGGAATCCGAGGTTGTGGCCCTTGAGGAAGTGATCGGCGCGCCGCTTCCTGACGAGTTCCGGTCGTTCCTGTTGCGATTCGGCCGGGGAGTCTCTCCCGGTCGCCTGCTCGACCTGCATTGGATCGTGGAAGAGACCCAACGGGAGCGTGAGTACTTCCAGGAGGAACCCGAGGTCGCCGCCTACCCGTGGGAGCCCTTCCCGGTGACTCGGGATGATGTGCGGCAACTGCGGCGCCTCGCAGGCGATGGCGCAGACCCCACCTTGTCGATGGACAAGCCCTCGCCCGGAACCATGTTCCTGTGCAGCCATGGATGCTCGTGGATCAGCATGCTCGCCATGAACGGTGAGTACGCCGGCACCGTCTGGCTCACCGAGATGGGATGGGTGAAGGACATGGACTGGTGGCCGTCGGCCCCCTGGAGGGCTGTCGAACCGTCAGGCCGTCTGCATGGGGGTTGGAGCGAGCCGGTGCCGTTCCTGGACTGGTACATGCGCTGGACACGGCAGATCGTCAGCCGACATCGGCACTCGCGACAGCCTGACTTGCCTTGATCGCAGAGGCATTCATTCTTCCTCGCGCGGGCGAACTCCCGCGCCTTGGTCCACTCCATACCTGGCAATCCCCTGAAAGCGTGGAGACTTTTCTATGCGGCGATGAACTGCTGACGCCTCGCCGTGGTGGCCGCTCTGGCGGCGGTGATCTGCTGTTCGTAGATGATCGGTGGTAGCCCGTCGGCGGCGCTGTGCCGGCGCCGGGCGTTGTAGAAGTCGGTGATCCAGGTAGCGATCTTCAAGCGGGCCTCGGCCCGGGTGGCGAACCGATGACGGTAAACGAACTCGACCTTGAGCGTGGAATTCAGCGACTCGGCGGCGGCGTTGTCCAGCGCGCAGCCGACCCGGCCCATCGACTGGGTCACGCCCCAGTGCCGGCAGGCGACCTGGAAGCGGGCAGCACTGTATTCGCTGCCGCGGTCGGAGTGGAAGATCACCCCGTCGACGTCGCCGCCCCGGGTCACCGCGGCCATCTGCAACGAGGCCACCGTGAGGGCGGCGTCGTGATGGTCTGACATGGCGTAGCCGAGCAGTCGGCGTGAAAACAGGTCCTCGACCGTGGCCAGATACAGCTTGCCCTCATCGGTGACGATCTCGGTGACATCGCCGCACCACAACACATCCGGCGCGACGGCGGTGAACTGGCGGCCGACCAGATCCGGTGCCGCCGGCCGCCGCCCTTGGCGGGTCAACGACCGGGGCTTCCTACGCACCCGGGCGACCAGACCGAGCTCGGCCATCCGGGCCGCGACCGTGTTGGCCGACACCCGCCAGCCCTTCTCGTGCAGGTCCCGGGTGATCCGCGGCGATCCGTAGGTTCCGCCCAAGGCGACGAACTTCGCCTCGATCGCCGTATCCAGCTCGGTACGCCGCTGTCGGCGGGCGCTCGGCGCGCGCTCGCGCCATTTATAGAACCAGGACTGCGAGACCCCAAGGATCCGGCAGGCCACGGCGTGGGGAATGTCGTAGTCGGTCTTCTGGCAGGCGATGAAAGCCACCATGCTCATCGGCCCGTCGCCTCCCTCACCCACAAGACCACCGAGCGTTTGAGCACATCACGCTCCATCTCCAGCTCAGCGCGCTCCTTGGTCCACTCGGCCTTCTGCCGACGCAACCGGGCCAGTTCTTCGCGCTCGGACTCGGTCAGCTCGCCGGTGGCGCTTTGCTCGCGAGCCAGCCGATCCATCTGCATCCAGTTGGCCAACGTGCCTGCGTTGATCCCCAGGTCTTTGGCCACCTGGGCGATCGATTTCCCGGTCTCCCGCACGATGCGCACCGCACCTGCCCGGAACTCCGGATCGAAACTACGTCTGGTTTCCCCCATGACCCAACCTTCCCCTTAGGCCAGATCTCCACGGTACGAGGGTGGCAATCCCCTCGAACCGTAGAGACTTCTGTTGTGGTGATCTTCGCTTTTAGGATCTTGCTGGTGCGCTGCGCGTCCTCGCTGGGGCAGGCCCTGGCCTGCCCGTACTCCTGCCGCCAGGGGCCGTAGAGGTCTCCGGGGTCAAGGGCGGCCGAAGGCCGTCGCGCAGCGATCGCGTCAGCGACCCTTGAGGCCGGAGCAGGCGGCCCCGGACACTGCGCGGCGCATCCCCCGGCCCGCACGAGGTGTTCGATCAGGAGAACGCGGCGGCTCATGCCGCCTCCTTCCGTTCGTGCCGCGCAGCGGCCTTGCGTTTCCTCTTGTCCTCCTTGCGCTGCCGTGCCGCGGCCCGCAACCGCTGCTGAACCGACGGATCCAACCGCTCGAACTCCACCGGCGAAAACATCGCGTTCGTCGAATGCAGCCGCATCGTGTTGAAGTCGTCGATCCAGGCGGCGATCGCACGACGGGCCTGATCATGGGTGGCGAACGGCTCACGGCGCAACAACTCGAACTCCAAACTGGAGAAGAACGACTCGGCCGCGGCATTGTCCAGCGCCGAGCCGACCCGCCCCATCGACTGCACGATGCCCATCCGCTCACAGGCCCGCCGGAAGTCGGCCGCGGTGTACTCCGACCCTTGATCACTGTGAAACCTCACACCCGCGACGCCACCGCCCCGCAGGGCGACCGCCATCTGCAGCGACGCGGTGGCCAGCGCGGCTCCCTTGTGCGCGCTCATCGCGAACCCGAGCACTCGGCGGGAGAACAAGTCCTCGGTGGCCGCCAGATACAGCGCTCCTTCAGCGGTGGGGATCTCGGTGCCGTCCCCGCACCAGGTCACGTCCGGCCCGGGTGCGGTGAAGTCCCGCCGCAGATGGTCCTCGGCCCGCCACCGGCCCCGGCCCGGCCGGGTGGTGTTCTTGCGCTTGGTCTTGGGCCGGGCCGCCAAAGCGCGCTCAGCCATGACCTTCGCCACCGTGTTCTTACTCACTCGCCAACCGGCCCGACGCAGCCGGGCGGTGATCCGCGGTGATCCCTCAGTGCCTTTGCGCTGATGAAACGCCGAGACGACGGCCTCGATCAGACCAGCCCGACGGCGTTCGCGCTCGCCAGGACCCTCGCGCCCCCGCCGCGACCACTTATAAAACCAGGACTGCGACACCCCCAGCGCCCGGCACGCAACCGCGTGCGCAACACCGTGCTCGGCCCTCTGAGCGGCGATGAAGCCGGCCATGCTCACCGGCCCATCGCGTCCTTGACCCAGAGGGCCACCGAGCGCTTGAGCACATCACGCTCCATCGCCAGCTCGGCGACCTCCCGACGCAGCCGGACCAACTCGGCCCGCTCGTCCTCGCCCAGGCCGCCGTTTCCGGCTCGCCGCCGCTGCCGGGCCATGTTCACCCAGTTGGCCAGAGTGCCCGCATTGACCCCCAGATCCTGGGCCACCCGCACGATCGGCCTACCGGTCTCCTCAACGATCCGGACCGCACCGTCTTTGAAGTCCTGATCGAACCTCCGTCGTGTCTCAGACATCGCCGTTCCCCCTTTAAGGCGATGTCTCTACGTTACGAGGGAAAGCCCAAGGGGAGAGCCAGTGTTGATCTACTCGACAGCGTTGTAAAGGTTGAGCCGGCCGCAATTTGCCGACTCGCACAAGCCATAGAGCAGGCTTATCACAAGCCACGATGAAGAACTTTTGAAGCTCAGCAGCCTCGTTAAGGGCGAAAGGCGCGTGGGCGGCGCGGGCCGCGACCGGCCGAAGAGCCGCAGCGCGGCCAGCGACCGCCCGACGCGCAGGCCGCCGCAGGCGGACTGCCTTGACCCTGTAGTGATACTTGTCGCCGAAAACAGCTCTGGCCCAAGATCGACACCGGATGCACCGGGCGATCCAGGGCCAGAATCTAGCTAATTCCGCAGGTCTACGCCTCGCCGGAAGTCAGGCCAACCGGGCACGAGACACCGGTCCCCCCGATCCCGCAGTACCCGTTAACGTTGCGGTGAAGGTACTGCTGGTGATATTCCTCGGCAAAGTAGTACTCCCCCGCCGGGGCGATCTCGGTGGTGATGGGGCTGTAGCCCGACTCGGTGAGCACCTTCTGGTAGGCGTCGCGCGAGGTGAGGGCCGACTTTTCCTGCTGGGGTGAGTGGAAGTAGATCGCCGAGCGATACTGCGTGCCGACGTCGTTGCCCTGGCGCATGCCCTGGGTGGGGTTGTGGGCCTCCCAGAAGACGCGCAGCAGCTCCTCGTACGAGACCTTGGCGGGGTCGAAGACGACGCGGACGAGCTCGGTGTGGCCGGTCTGGCCGGTGCAGACCTCCTCGTAGGTCGGGTTCTGGGTGTAGCCACCCGCGTAGCCGACCGAGGTGGAGATCACGCCCGGGGTCTGCCAGAAGATGCGCTCGGCGCCCCAGAAACAGCCGAGGCCGAAGTCGGCGATCTCGCTTCCCTCGGGGTACGGCGGAGCGAGCGGGGCGTCGAGGACCATGTGGCGGCCGGGTGCCGTGATCCGTGTGGGGCGGCCCGGGAGCGCGTTCTCCGGGGACACCATCGTCGTCTTGTCCTTGCCGAACAGCCAGCCCATTGTGAACCTCCTCCTGACACGTTCTCATCAGGAGGCAACCGCGGGCGACCTTCCCGTGTTCCCGTAAGACTCTCTTAACAGATAGAAAAGTACTGCTAAATTGTATTAAATCAAGTAAGCAGCGAAGATGGGCGTCATGCCTGAAACGCGCCGTGGAGTCCTGTACGGCATCGCCGCCTACACCATGTGGGGCCTGTTCCCGCTGTACTGGCCGCTCCTGAAGCCCTCGGCCGCCCTGGAGATCCTGGCTCACCGCATCGCGTGGTCCCTGGTCGCCGTCGTCGTCATCCTGGCGGTACGACGTCACTGGTCCTGGTTCCGCGCGCTCCTGCGCACCCCGAGGAAGCTCGGCCTCCTCGTCCTGGCAGCAGTGATCATCACGGTCAACTGGGGCGTCTACATCTACGCCGTCAACAGCGGCCACGTGGTCGAGGGCGCGCTCGGCTACTTCATCAACCCGCTGGTCAGCGTGCTCTTCGGGGTGTTCCTGCTGAAGGAGCGGCTGCGGCGGTGGCAGTGGGTCGCGGTGGGGCTGGGCGCGGTGGCGGTGGTCATCCTGGCCGTCGACTACGGGCGTCCGCCGTGGATCGCGCTGGTGCTGGCCGTCAGCTTCGGCACGTACGGGCTGGTCAAGAAGATCGCCGGGGTGGGCTCGGTGGAGAGCATGACGGTCGAGACGCTGGTGCTGCTGCTGCCCGCGCTGGGCTACCTGCTCTATCTGGGACAGCAGGGGACGAGCACCTTCGGGAACGCGGGAGCGGGCCATGCGCTCCTGCTGGCCGGAGCGGGTGTGGTCACCGCCGTCCCGCTGCTCTGCTTCACCTCCGCCGCGATCCGGGTGCCGCTCACCACGATCGGCCTGCTGCAGTACATCGCGCCGATACTGCAGTTCCTGTGCGGGGTGTTCGTCGTGCAGGAGGTGATGCCGCCCAGCCGCTGGCTGGGGTTCGGCGTCATCTGGCTGGCGCTGTCGGTCTTCACCTGGGACAGCCTCCGGACGGCCGCCCAGGCCCGCCGGGCGGCTCCCGAGTCCGTCCCGGCATAGGAAGCGCGCGGCAGATGACGGTGGATCACCGTGGACCGTCGGGTTCATCTGGCCGTTGAGGTCCGCGAGGTGGCGAACCTCAACCATCGGGCCTACCGGCTCGGCGAGGCCACCGTGTCGCCGCAGTTCAAGCGGGAACCGGAGGCGGTCGTCTACGCTCTGTGCATGATCCACCGAAGGTGAGAGGGGACTTCCATGGCGGAGGAACTGTCGAAGCTGACGGGCCTGCTGTACGAGATCGGGCTGCTCAAGCGATACAAGCGCACCGGCTGGTTGGTCGCGGGGGTACGGGACCCCGAGAGCATCGCCGACCACTCCTTCCGGACGGCGATCATCGCGAGTGTGATCACGGCGTTGGAAGGCGGCAACCCTGAGCGTGCGGCGTTCATGAGCCTGTTCCACGACACGCAGGAGACCCGCATCACCGACATCCCCTACCTCGGCAAGCTGTACCTGAAGGCTGCGCCGAACGAGGAGGTCACCGCCGACCAGGTGCGCGGTGTTCCGGAGCCGGTGGCGGAGATGGTGAGCGGCGCGGTCGGCGAGTACGAGGAGAAGACCAGTCTCGAAGCGGTCTGCGCCCGCGACGCCGACAAGCTGGAATGCCTGATCCAGGCCATCGAGTACCGCGAGCAGGGGCATCAGAACGTCCAGCCGTGGATCGACAGCTCACTCGCCGCGCTGAAGACGACGTCCGCGAAGCGCCTCGCGGACGAGGCGCTCAGCACGGGCTCGCTGGAATGGGTGAAACGCGTCCTGAACGGAGACTGAGACACCTGGCGCTCAGTTACGCGGGGGGAGTCCGGCAGATGCGTAAGCGCGATTGTGACGTCGGAGTAGGAGACGTGGCCGGTTGCCTCGGGCGGAGCCGTGCGATACCGGCCGGTACGGGCATCGTCGTGGTCGAAGTCACCCGCGGGGCTCATAATCAGTTTCGATTAAATCGGACGGTACTTCTCCGGAGAGAACGTGGTCCTGGAGAGACGGCGAGCTTGCTGTACTGACACGACGATTGCCGCGCTTACCGCCACTGCGGCCAGGAGGGCTCCCGCGGCGGTCAGCGTCAGGCCGTCCGGGTGGGCCAGGGCTTGGCCGCGCTGAGCCTGCCACAGCAGGAGGCCGATGACTCCGGCGTAGCCGAGCGCGGCGACGATCACGAGGGCGGTGCGGGTCGTCATGTCGTGCAGGACGGGGAAGCGGCGTGCGAGCAGCCGGAGTCCGACCGCGATCAGGGGGAGTGCCTGCAGGGCGTGCAGGCCGACGAAGTGCGCGACGCGGAGGTCGCCTGACTCGGTCGCCCATCCGGTGAGCGGCATGGTGGCGCCGCCGTCGAACCCGCCGATGGAGTGTGCCCCGATCGTGGTCGGTTCCAGCCCGTTCCTGAGCGCTTCCGCCTGGTCCGGGGTCGGACTGGTCATCAGGTAGCCGATCGACATGCCGCCGAGGGACAGTGCGATTCCGAGGGGAATCGCCCATGCCATCGCCCTGTCGAGCCGGCGCTGGAAGAGGAGGAAGACACCCACGGCGAAGGTCATCAGCCAGCCCAGGTAGGCCGCACCGCCCATGATCGCGAAGAGGGTCTCGTCCAGCGGCGTGGAGAAGTTGAAGTGGCTGCGTACACCGCGCGCAGCCTGAAAGGTGATGACCGCGATCTCTGGGAGGAGGAAGCCCAGGACGGCCACCGTGGCCAACCACCAGAGCGTTCGCCGCCATCGCTGGACTTTGCTGAGCATCCACGCCAGCGTGGCCGCGTACAGCGCGAAGGACACGGCGAACTTGAACGGCTTGAGCCAGACCGGCTCGCCGAGCACGGTGCGCTCGTCGATCACCATTCCGATGCCGCTGAACACGGTGAGTACGGTCATGCCCGCCGCGCACAACAGCAGCGGGCGGTGAGCGGTCATCAGGTTGCGGCGGGCTTCCTGGTGAGGGTGAGGGTGGGGGCGGGTGAGCAGGTTCGTCATGGTTGACAGCCTGTTGAACTGGGCCGACGCGAACCAGAGACATGGTCATCTATGGGATATGACCTCATCACGATCAGGACCTTTCGCTACATAACGCGTGTGGGTCCCAGTGCCGCCCGGAGGTCCGCCATCTCGTTGCCGAGAGTGCAAGGGGGTACCTTCTCAGCCAATGAGGCGTTTGCGCCAGTCGAGGGGGACAACGGTCATGGTCTGCCGGGGATCGCCGTTCCACTCCACCGAGAGGCCGGTTTCCCTGAGTGCGGCCACGATCTCTCGTCCGATGGACGCCGTCGTGTCTGATGAGCCGTCGAACCCGGAGTACAGGAGTGCCAGCCCATGTCCGGCCGCGGCTGAGTCCGTGCACTGGCCGTGGAAGTAGACATAGCCTCGAGCATCCGGTGAGCCCGCCTCTCTGATCTCTGCCTGACCGCACGTACGGCAGCAGGTGAAGTTCTCCCTCGCCGTGATGCCCGTGGCTTCCAGCGCGGTGAAGGCCCGGCTGAGCCGTTCCGGGTCCGTCTCCCCCTTCTAGGAGGCCTGTTCCTCGACTTGTTCCAGCCACATTCGGTCCACCAGCCGGCGCGCCTGTTCGGGGGAGACCGGGCGGCGGTCCCCTGACACGAGATACTCCTGTGCGATCTCGGTCAGTTGCGCCCGCGTCTCGTAACCGCCCACGATCACTTCGCGGACGCGCGCGTCGAGCTGCTTGCGTTCGTCCTCGTCAAGTTCGAGAGGAGGCGGAGGTTCGGGGAGGCCCAGGTCCAATGGGGTCCAGTTCAGCCCGGAGTCCCATTCTTCCTCCAGGCACGCCCAGCGGGTCATGGCCGTGATCATCGGCTCGGGCCTGTCGAGCACCGTATGAAAGTGCCGGTCGGGTGCTCCGTCGCGGTGTTCCAGCACATAGTCGCCCCCATCCTCGTGCCATACCTGAACGAAGACCTCGGGCAGGTCGGGAATCCGCTGCATGACCAGGAACCTGTCGCCCTGACCGCCCAGCCGGTTGACCAGTTCGGCGAGTTTCCCAGCGTTTGCCCGGACGTGCCGGTGACCGTCCTCTGTCAGTACGGTGATCGCGAACATACCCGTCACCCTGGCACAGGGCGCGGGCAGACGGCCAGCCCGGAGGGGAGGAGGCACCTGCCGGGCACGATCGACCGCAGCCCGACATCGAGACCTACCGGACACGACCTATCCGGTGGTGGGCCTGACCTCCGGCGAGGCGTAGACCTGCGGAGTCAGCCGGATCCCGGCTCAGGGTCGCTCGGAGTGTCCGGTCACGAAAGGGCGACCGCGGCCCGTGGCCGCGGTCGCCCGCTCCCGTCGAAACCGTCGGCCGTTACGGTTTGACCGGCTTCCGGTCGGTCCACTCGGCCTTGACGATCGCGTTCCAGTTGACGACGGTGCCCGGCTTCGCCCAGCCGTAGGTCCCGGCCGGGGCGACGGCCACGAACCGGTCCGTCAGCAGGATGCCGGTCTGCGGGTCGACGATGAGCTGCCGCTCGAACTCGCCGGTGGGCCACGTCTCGGCTCGGGCGACGCCCTGGCCCCTGCGATCCAGCGCGTCGGTCACCTCACCCAGCGACCGTACGCCGTCCAGCCCGGCGAGCACCTGGTAGGCCGCGGCCCGGACATCGGGCTTGACGGGCATGTCGCTCAGCAGGCCCGCGGTCACCTGGAAGAGCCAGGAGTCGGCATCCTGCGGGGCGTTGGACTCGGTGCCGTGCCCCTCGTACCCCTTGAGCAGGTACGCCTTCAGCTCGGCCGCGGTCGTGGGCAGAGCGTGGAGCTCGGCCACCGAGACGTTCTTGCCGGCCAGGTCGGCGACCTTGTCGCCCACGTTGATCGCGTTGCCGAAGGGCTTGCCGCCCTTGGCCTCGACGGCCAGGTGTGCCCTGGTGTCGGCGTTCTTGGTCACGGTCACCGTCCACCTGGTCGGCGAGCCGTCCTGCTTCCAGGCGGCCTCCGAGTCGGGCGCGGGTTTGGTGCCGAGGTTCTGGGACACCCACCAGCTTTCCCGCTTCGGCGAGCGGGCGATCCATGTCCGGCTGAGGCCCAGGCTGTTCACCGTGTAGTGCACCTTGGTGCCCACCTGCTGGGCGTTGCCGCTCGTGCTCTCGACGTACCAGTAGGCGCCGCTGCCCTGCCGGGCCTTGAGTGACGACTCGGCCGCGACGAGGAGGATCTGCTTGGCCGACAACCGCGTCACCGGCTGCTCGTCCCCGGCGACGGCCGGGGAGCTCGGGGCCGGTGTCGTGCCGCCGGTCGCGGTGATCGTCAGGGCCACGGCGGTGGCGGCGGCCACGCCCGCCAGGCCGAGCGCCCACCCGGGCCTGAGGACGCCGGTCTTGCGGGTCCGCGCCGGCCTGGCCTGAGACATGGCGTGGGAGAGCTCGGCGGCCCGGGTGTGCTCGTCGGCCGGGGTGTCGAGATGGTCCGGGCGGGCCGCCCGCAGTTGGTCCATCGGGTTCATGACCACTCCTCACTGAGATTGCGCACCCGGGTTCGGGGGCGGGCCGCCGGTGCCGACCTCATCACCTGGACCAGCCGTTTGCGGGCCCGATGGAGCCGCACCCGGAAGGCCGCGGCGGAACATCCGATGACGCGTGCCGCGTCGCGCGGTGTGAGCCCCTGCCAGGCCACCAGGATCAGCAGCTCGCGTTCGTCCTGGTTCAACGAGGCGAGCGCGGTCATGACGGCGAGGCGTTCGGCCACCTGATCGGCGTGGTCCTCCTCCGTCCACGCGCGCAGCTCGCCGGCGAGCGACTCGCGCCGGATCTCGGCGCGGATGTTGTCGCGCAGCACGTTGCGGGCCACGCCGAGCAGCCATGGCAGGGCGGGCTCCGGTATGTCGTCGAACCGCCGCCAGGCGATCGCGAACGTCTCGCTCACCACCTCGTCGGCGATCTGCCTGCCCGCCTGACTGACCACGTAGGCCCAGACCCGCTGTCGGCACTCGTCGTACATCGTGGTGAACCGCTGTGAGTCGTCCGTCACCGCCTGGCCCCCCCTTCGTCCCGGGTAATTGCTTCAACACCAGGAAGTGGGCCGAGACCCTCAAATGTTACAAACAACTACAAATCACCTCCTGATCCGGTGCCACAGGGACGCCCGCCGCGCGATGCCGGATCCTTCGGCACCGCGTGCGGCGGCATCCCGGCGTCCCGCGTCCGTTCGCGTACGGGGACGTGGTCGACGCGCCCGATCCTGTGGAGGATCTCGCCCGGCCCACGGTCCGCGGCCGGTGGAGACCTGTCGGTGAGCCGTGAAGACCTGTCGGTGAACCGCCGGTACGGCCCGCGCTCGTCGACGGGGATTAGGCTGAGCCCGTGACACCCAACGCTGAGCGGGGGACGGCGTTGCGCGCGGACGCCGCGCGCAACCGCGCCCGGGTGTTGCAGGTCGCCAGGGAGCAGTTGGCCAAAGGCGACGACTCGCTCATGCTGAACACCATCGCCCGGCTCGCGGGAGTGGGCGTCGGGACCGTGTACCGGCATTTCCCCAACCGGCACGCGCTGCTGGAAGCGCTGCTGGCGGAACGCTTCCAGCAGCTTGTCCGTGAGGCGCAGGCCGCGGCGGCCGACGAGGATTCGCTCGCGGGTCTGCATCGCCTTCTGCGTTTCGCTCTCGGACGCGCGCTGGACGACGCCGGGTTCGCGGCGGTGCTCGGATCCGCCAGCGACGCCGACGCGCAGACCTCGGCGATGAAGGCCGAGCTTGACCGTGCCGTCGCTGAACTGCTTGACCGTGCTCGCCGTGCGGGGGCCATCCGGCATGGCATCGAGGCGGACGATGTCCGCCGCCTGCTCTGCGGCATCGAGCACGCGGTCCGCTCCGGCGACGATGACGCCAAGTACGCGGAGATCTACCTCGACGTTCTCCTTGAGGGACTGCGCCCTCCGCGCTGACGGCGGTTCGGAACTCCCGGCCCGGAAGCATGTCCGGTCTTCCTAATCGGATAGCTATCCGCTTATGCTACGGTGCGACCCGAAAAGCGGATAGCTATCCGTTGATGACCGGCCGGCGAAGGGTGGGGCGATGGGAAAACGGGCTGTGGTGACGGCGGGGACCGGGGGAATCGGTCTGGAGACCGCGATGGGGCTGGCGGCGATCGGTCACGCGGTGACCGTGGTGGGCCGGAACGCCGAGCGGGGTGCCCGCGCGGTCGAGCGGATCGACGCGGTGGCGACCGGTCCGGAGGCGAGGTTCGTCGCCGCGGACCTCGCATCGCTCGGTGCCGTACGAGCGCTCGCCACCCGCCTCGCCGAGGAGGGGCCGTTGAACGTCCTGGTCAACAACGTCGGGGCGATGTTCGCGGACCGGCGACAGACGGTGGACGGGATCGAGGCGTCGTTCGCCGTGAACCACCTTTCCCCGTACCTGTTGACCGAACTGCTGCTGGAACCGCTCCGGGACGGAGGGCCAAGCCGGATCGTGAACGTCACCTCGGGCTCGGTCCGGGTCGCCAAACGCTCCTTCGGCGCCGTCGAGCCGCCGGGCGGCTACTACGGCTTCCACTGGTACGGCCGGGCGAAGCTCGCCAACCTCGCTTACACGCTGGATCTGGCGGAGCGGCTGCGAGGCACGGGCATCTCGGTCTTCGCGGCCGATCCTGGCGGCGCGGCCACCGAGATGACCGACGGCACCATGCGGTCACCCAGGATCGTCTCGCCGGGGCTGCGGCTGCTCTGGCCGCTGGTCCGGCGAACCTTCGAACGCGCCACGTCCGGCTCCGCGTCGGTGGCGGCACGGCCGTCGATCCTCGCCGCGGCCGACGCCTCACTCGACGGGCGGACCGGCCTGGTCATCGGGCCCGAGGCTCGTCCTGTCGCCCCCTTCGCCCCGGCCACCGACCCACGAACGGCCAAGGCCGTCCTGGGGCTCAGCCGGCGGTTGGCCCCGCTCACTCCGCCCGCGAGCGTGATCGCATGAAGTGACCCGGGACCTGGACGGCTACTGCGGCACCGGGGGCGAGGGAGGAATGAGCCGGCATCGACATCCATCCGAGGCCCGCGATCATTCCGCCGTGCTCGCAGCGCCGGCCGATATGACGGGCACGGGCGGTTCGCCGGTGAGAGTTCGCGCCGAACTCCTGCGTACGGGGATCTCCAGGACGGTGGCCTGCGCGCCGTCGGTGTCCACGAGGTGCTCCTCCACATTGGGGCCGGCGATGTCCATGTGGTGGCGGTCCAGCCAGCTGAACAGGTCCTGCCCGGCTTGGACGACGCCGGTGGCGGGCGGGACGACGGCGCGTACGACGGTGCGGGCGGGCAGGACGAGCTGCTCCCCGCCGAGGTCCGTGGTCACCGCCGCGGTGAACTCACCGGTCGGGGGCCGGCGCAGCCAGGTCAGCAGGGTCGCGGGCGGTGCCGGGCAGACGGTGGCCAGCCTGGCCGGGTGATCGAGGCGTAGGTGGCGTACGCGCAGGCGGCGCGGGCCCACCGTGGTCTGCCGGGGCAGGATCGACATCGGCGTCGCGAGGTGGTCCTCCGCGTGGGCCGCGGTCGTGGCCAGGGCGGTGATGTCACGCCGGATGCCCGTCAGGGTCTCGGCCACGGCCTGTCGCAGCTGCGCCTCGGGAGCCTCCAGCAGGTCGGCGATCTGACGCAGCGGCAGGCCGAGGCGCCGCAACGCGCGGATGCGTTCGAGCCGGGACAGCTCGGCCACGCCGTACCAGCGGTAGCCGGTGGCGTGGTCTGTCGCGGCGGGCATGAGCAGCCTGATTTTGTGGTAGTGGCGCAGGGTGCGTTCCGAGACGCCGGCCATGTGCGCCAGTTGTCCGATCCGCCACATCTCGACTCCTCATGCTTGACCTTGTCCCTGCGTCAGGGTCCTACCGTCACCGTCCATGACCGACTCGAACCCTGGAAACCGGCTTACCGGTGTACTGCTGCTGAGCTCGCTTATCGCCATGGTCGCCGGTGCGGCCGTCGTGGTGCCATCGGGGCTTACCCTGAATCCTTCCGATCCCGCCGTCGCGCTGGCCGCGGTGGGCGAGCATGTCGGGTTGCACCTGGCCGAGCTCGCCCTCGACGTGCTGGGCTGGCTGGCGCTGACCGCCGCGGGGCTGGTGATGGCCGCCGGTTCCGCCGGGGCGCCCAAGCCCTACCTGGTGGTGCTCGCCGGCGGGCTGCTGGCGGCCGCCGGGCTGGCGGGCCTGCTCCATGACGCCGGCAACCTGGCACTGACCCAGCTGACCGCCCTCCCCACGGGCGCCGCCGTGGCCGCGGCGGTACTTCTCACCGCCAAGTGGACGGTCAACCTGGCCGGGCTGCTGTGGGTCGCGGCCACCGTCGCCGCGGCGGCCGGTGTACCGATGCCCGGGGGGCTTCGCCGTGTCGGTGTGATCGCCGCGCTCCTGGGACTGGTGGCGGTCGCGCTTCCGTGGACGACCGGCGCCAGGGGGCCCTCGGTGGCGATGGAGCAGCTTGGGTACGCCCTTCACCTGCCGATCATCCTGTGGTACGGCGTACTGGGCCGGCGATTTCTACGTGACAGGTGACCAGGCGGTACGGCCGGGCCGGGTGGCCGAGCGTCTCGGCACGCCGGTCGATCACCTCACTCCGTGAGATCCCCGAGAGCGGGCGGGCCGCGTAAGCCCACAACCCGAACGGGGTGGGTCTCAAAGGAGGTTCTCGCGGGCGAGAAGCCCGTTTCGGGCGCCACGCGCTGATACTCGGGAAGTTCGGTTCCCAATTGGAATCGTGATATCCGACCGGAATTTCCCCGGTACTACCGGGATCCCGATTAGGCGAACGGACAAATTCCCATTACGCCGAAGCCCTGGTTTTGAGACGTGCCCGTGATCAAGGTTCGGCAGGATTTCCTTTCCGTATCAGGTTGAGAGGAAATTACTGTGAAGCGAGTGATCGCGTGCATCGCCGTGGCCACGGTCACCACATCCGTGGCCGTGTCACCTGTCCAGGCCGCCGCCGCGGATCCGGTCACGGTGTTGAAGAGCCGGTTCGCCGTGGGCAAGGGAGTGAAGTTCACCGACGTCACCACCCTGCTGGACTTCACGGGAAACACGTCCTTCCTCAGGCGCACCGGTTCCTTCCAGTTCGGCAGGGCCGGGATCGTCGCCTCCGACACCAGCGCGAAGCGCACCGCTGACGGGGCCGAGATTCCCCTCGGCGTCTCGTGGATAGTGGACAAGCCGGAGCGGACCATCAGGATCGGCACCACCAGCTATTACTCCGGCGGTGTCTGGGCGCCGCCGAAGGGCAAGACCTGGATCAAGCACCCGCACGGTATGAACGCCGGCTTCAGCGGCTGGTACAGCCAGCTGGTGAACGTGGCCGAGCCGGCGACCCTGAAGGCCCTGATCACGAAGGGGAAGCGGACGGGCCGCACCTACTCGGGCGCGATCAGCTTCGGCGCGCTTGAGAAGATCTCCCCCTGGATGCGGAACGTCAGCCTGACCAGGCTGTCCGGGGAGAGCAAGACCGCGGTGCTGCGCTTCAGGCTCACCTTGGGCTCCGACCAGCTTCCCCAGCGACTGGTCACTGTTTATCCGGGGAGTACCCACGTCAGTGCGGCGGTGGGGGAGGACAGGCAGCTCAGCGTCGAGACCCGTTACACCGGGTGGGGGAGCCGGGTGACCGTCAAGGCGCCCCCGGCGAGCAAGGTGGAGAACATGGGAAACCGGGAGCCGACCGTCCGCGGCGGCGGCCGGGGTTAGGCCCGGGAACGCGCCGCCGCCGGGCCAGGGATCGTGGCCGCCCCTGCCCGGCCTACGGGGTGGGGCGGTCACGCCCGGGGTGGCCGATCCCGGTCCTGGAGGCGGGCGCCCCGTGGTTATCTCCTCGGGCCGGTCAGGCCACCTTGGACGCCGGAGCCTTGAAGGTGTTGCAGGCGCCGGGGGACTGGGCGTCGAAACCGCGCCGCATCCAGTGGATCCGGTTCTTCGTCGTACCGTTTCCCTTGACGCTGCTCTCCACCGAGCGCCGGTCGATGAGGTAGTCGTAGCCGTGCTCCTTGGTGTGGCCCAGGGAGTCCCAGACGCTCCCGAGGAAGGCGCCGGTGAAGCAGATGTTCTGCAGCGCGACCTTGCTGCTCAGGGCGAGAGCCCCGGTCCTGGACAGCTTCTTCGCGGCTCTGGCCTCCTGGGCGAGAACGCCGATCAGCCGCTGGACATGGTAGCCGTATCCGATGGACAGGCTTTCGAGCATCTCCGGCGAGTCGAGCTCACCCGTTATGCCGTACTCGGTGACCATCAGGTAGACGGTCCTGTTTTTCTGGCAGTACAGGCCGAACGTGTCGCCCGGACGGTAGACACCGCAGGCGGTCTTGATCCGGTCTCCGTAAGCGACCGTGACCTTCGGTTTACTGAACGGGATCCCGGCCTTTTTCAACTGTGTCTGCCATGCTCTGCCGAGGCAGGCCGCCATGTTGTCGGCATAAATCTGGACGGACTCGATATCGCCGCCCCGGATGGTCGGCTCCTCGCAGGTCTTGGGCACGAACTTGCCGGCCTTGTAGACCGGGTTTCCGGTCAAGGCGGCGGTGCCGGTCGGTACGGGTCCTGTCGAGTCCGCGCTCGCGGTTCCGATGAGGGACGTGCTCATGAGCGCGCCGATCGCCAACGCCACAAAAAGGGTACGCATGCCAGCGAACCCTACTAACCTCGGGCTTTCGCCTGGGCTGCGGGGAATCAGATCGTTTACATAAGAAAAGTGCTCTCTGAACTGGGAGGATAGGACTTGTCGAAGGACCTGTCCGCGCCGAGTTCCGGAGCACTTTTCCCGTGCACACTACCGCTTCCAGCCACAAGATCGTCGTGTCACCGGACGGCCGGGGAATCCTCAGCCAGGCCGGTGGGCTGCTGCTGGTCGAGACCCTGCGGGTCAGCGGCCTGCAGCGCGGGTTGTCACAAGCCCTGTCCCGATGGCGCAAGCCCCGGGCGGTCCATGACCCGGGAAAGACCATCACCGATCTGGCGGTCACGCTCGCACTGGGCGGGGATTGCCTGTCCGATGTGGCGGTGCTGCGCTCCTCCCCGGAATTGTTCGGGCCGGTGGCCTCCGACCCGACGATCTCCCGCCTGGTCACCACGCTGGCCGAGGCTGGGCCGAAAGCATTACGCCTGATCCGCGCGGCGCGGGCGGCAGCACGGGAACGGGTCTGGAGACTCGCCGCAGAACACGCTCCGGGCGCGAACGGCGCGCTGATCCCGGTGGACCTGGACGCCACCATCGTGATCGCGCATTCGGAGAAGGAATCGGCGGCGCCGACCTGGAAGAAGAGTTTCGGGTTCCACCCGATGACCGCGTTCGTCGACCACGGCCCGGGCGGGACCGGTGAGGCCGCGGCGCTGCTGCTGCGCGGCGGGAACGCCGGCTCCAACACCGCGCAAGACCACATCACCGCAGGACGCCTGGCCCTGGCTCAGGTGCCCGCCCATCTGCACAAACAGGTTCTTATCCGCACCGACTGCGGGGGCGGCACCCGCGAGTTCCTCACCTGGGTGAGCGCCCGCCGCCTGAAGTACTCGATCGGGTTCACCCTGACCGAGGACATCTGCGCGGCGATCCTGGCCTTGCCGAAGGACATGTGGGAGGTCGCCTACGACGCGGGCGGGCAGGTCCGGGACGGGGCGTGGGTGGCGGAGCTGACCGGGCTGCTGGACCTTTCCTCCTGGCCGAAGGGGATGCGGGTCATCGTCCGCAAGGAGCGCCCGCATCCGGGCGCGCAGTTGCGGTTCACCGATATCGACGGGCACCGCTTCACGTGTTTCGTCACCGGCACCCGGCCCGGCGGCGGGCGTGGCCAGCTCGCCGATCTGGAGTTGCGGCATCGGCGGCGGGCCCGCTGCGAGGACCGGATCCGGGCGGCCAAGGACACCGGCCTGCGTAATCTGCCGCTGCACGGGTTCGCCGCCAACCAGGTCTGGCTTGAGCTGGTCGCTCTGGCCTGTGAGCTGACCGCCTGGACTCAGTTACTGGCTCTCCAGGGTGACCCGGCTCGCCGGTGGGAACCCAAACGGCTGCGCCTGCGCCTGTTCTCGGTCGCCGGACGCCTGGTCAGAGGCGGCAGAAGAGTACGGCTCCGCTTGGCCGGGCGATGGCGTTGGGCTGGTCTGATCACCGTTGCGGTCACGCGCCTGCAGACCCTGCCCGCACCCTGACCAACGCCGACTCGTCCCGATAACCCCAGGAAGGAGCACAGGCCCGGGCTCGTGGAACCCCGCCCACCCGACGCGAAAGTCGGGCCGCCGGGCTGACAGGCGACTGAAAAGCATCAGTTGGTCGGCTCGCTACGCGACCCGACCAACATCACGAAACATCGAGGCTAAGAAACCATAAAGTCGGTCTTTCGTGGTGATATGTGTACTTTTCCGCCGAGAATCCTGATCCGCTTCATTTCGAACAAGCCGCGGGAAGTCATCACGGGCCGGCGGGTAACCACTCGGATCAGGGCCCTTGATCGCCCAATGTGTCCGGTGTCCGTGGTTCACCTGTCACGTCTCCAGAGCTTGCCCGTCGCCAGTTCGAGGTAGTAGACACGTTCGCTCTGGTAGCCGCGGACCAGGAAGGGGCCCTCCTTCGACCAGCCGAGGCCGATCTCAAGGAAGTCGTCGCCGGGGAACGTGGGAGTGACCTTGGACAGGCGCCTGCCGGTCTCCGGGGCGAAGGTCTCGACACTCATCTCACGGCCCCGGATGGCCACGAAACGCCTTCCGTCCTGCCGGAGGTGGTACGTGTCCTCGGGAGCGTCGTCCTCGATCTTCCTGAGGGGAAGGTCCATTCGTGTCCTTCCCCGATGGTCGAGCACGAGCACCTCGGAGGCCGTCGTGACCACGATCCCGCTCTTGTTGAGGTCGTGGACCTTTCGAACACCGGGGACCGACACCGTGGTCCAGGTCCTGGTGTCGGTGATCCGCGTGCCGTCCCTGGTCAGGGTGACGTACCTGCTCTGGCCGGCGAACGTGGGCGTGGGCACCTCGGTGTCGGCCAGGGGGCCGGTGAGATGGCGGATGCCGTCGGTGTCCTGGTACACCATGCGGCGATCGTGCCTGTCCAGATAGACGACGGCCTTCTTGTCGGGGCTGCGCACGAACGGCGCCCGCTCGGGTGCTCCGCCCTTCCTGATGACGTACGGCGCGGCCTGCGGAAACGGCTCCCCGTTCACCAGCCACGACCGGCAGGGGCTGTCCACCTCGTCGATCCACGGACAGGTGGGCCCCTTGTATTCGTCCACCGTCGTGAACTCGGCCGTCTGCTTCGGGAACGGCCTGGGCATCGAGTATTCGGACAGTTCCCGCTGTGGCGGCTGCCAGGGCGTGAGCAGCGCGCCCGACAGCACGATCGCGGTTCCCGCGAGGTAGAGGTTTCGTGTCGACCATCGGCGGATGGCCGGCTCGGCCCGGGTCGTGTCGTCCGATCCCTCGGATGTCGGCTCGGCGGCCAGGTTCCGGGCGGCGAGCGGTACGGCCGCGGCCACGATGATCACGATGACGGCATGGGCCAGCCGCGTCGGGGTGGCCCCCCTGTCGATCAGCAGATAACCGCATGCCATCACGGAGCCGCCCAAACCGAGCAACCATGCTCCTCGGTAGATCTTCGCGTCGTCATGGGCATGCGGCACCCGGGCCGGTAACCGTACGGCGCGGAAGACGGAAACGGCGCACCAACCCAGGACCAGATAGAACGGGTCGTCGGTCAGGAAGGCCAAGGGGACGGCGACGGTGAGGGCGATCAGCCGCCATCGGCGCAGGCCGGTGAAATGGTCGATGACCTGGCGGGCGTTGGCCATTGTGACGGAAAGGCCAATCAGTGTGGCGAACCTGGTGAGCCGTTCCGATGTGATCGGCACGGCCGCTGCCAGCACGGTTATCACCGCGGCCAACCAGAAAATCATCGAAGGTATCGTCACGAGATATCACCGTATATGGTTTTACATCATGACTTCAGGCGACATATGGCAGCAATTCGGCGTCGCCACCTGGCGTGCCGGGCGTGCGCGGTCGCTGTTACGGATTGCGGTGCCCGGTTTCCTGACGCTGACGGTCGTCGCGGCGGTTCTGTGGTGGTCGGGAGCGATAACCCCGCATATCCGGTGGAGCACCAATGCTTTCTTCCTCCACGCGGAGGTGGACAAGAATGGCGTCCTGTCCACCACCGTGGATATCGAGGTTGAAAACGACGGGCCGGTCCCCTTCACCCTCACCGGTGTCTCGGCGAAGATACCGGGGATTCTCCTGCTGCCCGCCGACGAGGAGAAAAAGGTACGTTCCCCGCTCACCGTGGCGAGCGGTGGTGTGAAGACCCTGAAGAGGCGCGTTGTCATCACCGACTGCGCGGCGGTGCCACACGAGCCCCAGCCGGTCGAATTCACCTACAGAACCTGGATGGGCTCGGGATCGGTGGAGGTGATGGGGGACTCATGGGAGCTGACAGGACCCGGAGAGAGGCTGCAGGTCGCCTGGCAGCGAGGTCTCGCCACCGAGGTCTGCAATGACGCGGTGAGCCCGGAGTGGCCCTGACGGCCGGCTCATCCATGGACAACGACAAACCTGGGAGGTTGTGACGCGTGCTGCCCGTCACGAAGATCGCCACCGGTTTCCTCTTCGCCTTCTGCGCCTTCCGTCTCAACGGCCTCGACCTGCTGTTCGACCCCGTCGGATGGTTCCTGTGCGTGTCCGGACTGTCCCAGCTGCAGCGGTCCGCCGACGACCCCTTCGGCCGGGCCAGGTCCTTCGCCGTCGCGACGCTCTGCGCCTCGCTCGCCGCCATGGTCGTCTCCGGCGCGCCCTCGAACGGTCTCCTGACGCTCTCCCCCGTCGAGCACGGGATCGGCATCGCCAACACAGCCGGTGCCCTGATCACCGTCTGGCTGTCCGCCGACGCCGTCATCAGGCAGATCCGTCCCCGCGGAGACATCTCCAGGGTCGCCCTCCTCGACGTGCTGCGCTGGGCCGTCGTCAGCCTGGGAGTGCTCGGCATGCTGGTCGGGTACGGCTACGCCGACCTGGGACCTGTCCTGCCCGTCGTCTGGTTCGCGGCCGTCCTGGCCCTGATCGTCGTGCTCTACCGCTCGGCCCACCTGCCGTGCCTCTCCCCGATATGGGGGCCCGTGGTGATTTAGGCACGCGTGATTTTGTCCGTGGGCAGGCCGCGAGTGGATCAATGGCGGCATTCGACGCGGACGGCCTGGAAACGACACATAGACACGTCCTACGCGCGGTTTTCCCCTTCAGTCGGGGCGGTGCCACGGGACGAGACGCCATCCCCCCGCGGAGGCGTACCGGCCCGGTGTCCCGGGCCGCCCGCGGGAGGTGATCGTCGTGCGTGCGGCGGGGGCGGTGTCTCAGACCGTGATGACGACCTTTCCCGGCGAGTGCCCCTCTTCCTGGTATCGGACGGCCGTCCGGATCTCCTCGAACGGGTAGCCCCGGTCGATGACCGGGGTGACCTTCCCGGCCTCGATGAGCTCGGTCAGCGTCATCAGGTTCCGTTTCTTCTCCGCGCATCCGACCGCGTCCGCCCTGGCCGTCCTCTGGGACACGAAGGGCGAGGCCGCGAACGCCGAGAACATGTGACCGACGGGGCGCAGCCATCGGCCGCCCGGTCCGCCGACGATGACGTAGGTCCCCTTGGGAGTCAACGCCCGACGGCACGCCGACGCCGGGCGGCCTCCCGCGATGTCCAGCAGGAGATCGTAGCGCTGCCCGTTCCGGGTGAAGTCCTCCTTGGTGTAGTCGATGACCTCGTCCGCGCCGATCGATCGGACCAGGTCCACGTTCCTCGGACCGCAGACGCCGGTGACCTTCGCGCCGAACGCCCGGGCGAGCTGTACCGCGAACGTCCCCACACCTCCCGAGGCCCCGTTGACGAGGACCCGCTGCCCCGGCTGGATCCGTCCCTCGTCGCGCAGGCCCAGCAGGGCGGTGACGGCCGCCATCGGTACCGCCGCCGCCTGCTCGTACGACAGGTTCTTCGGTTTCGGCGCCAGCTCGTCCTGCCCGACGCACACGTACTCGGCGAAGCCGCCCTGCTTGAGCAGCGCGAACACCTCGTCACCGGGGCGGAAACCCGTCACGTTCCTGCCGACGGCCTCGACCTGCCCCGCCATGTCGGCACCCAGGATGCTGATCCTCGGCTTGCGCAGCCCGAGGCCGCCCATCAGGCGAGCGACGTACGGCTCGCCTCTCATGTGGTGCCAGTCGTAGGGCTGGACGGAGGTGGCGCGGACCCGGACGAGTATCTCCTCGTCGCCGGGAACGGGTTTGTCGATGTCCGTCAGATCGAGGACGTCAGGTGAGCCGTACGAGCGCAGGACGAACGCTTTCAACGCATTCTCCTCATCCATCGCGGGTGGGTACGGGACCGCCGGGAGCGTCCGGGAGCTCGTACTCGCGGACCGACGTCGTGGCCGGCGTCGGTGAGTCGGAGGCGCCGGCCGGATGGCGTCGAGCGCGTGTCTCGTGCCACGAAAATCAATGTAGAAGAGCTCCGCGAAGGGCTCATCAGCCGAAAGTACGCCCGATCGGTGGATGATCGGCCACCTTGGTTCTGACCGTTCTGGCGATGAACCGCCCCCGTCCGAGCCGTCACGATCGGGACATGACCAACCAGAGCACGACGGGACATCGCCCGTCTCCGCGACAGCCGCGGAGCGGCGGACCGGCGGATGGCCGGAACGGAAAAGTCTCCTCCTCCAGGGCGGACAGGCTCGTGCCCGCCGGGCTGATCCTGCTCAGCGTCGTTCCGCTGGTCGCCGGCGCCGTCCGCCTGACGGAGCTGACCGGTGGCGCGACGGTCACGCCGGAGAACGCGCGGTTCTTCGCGGCGCCGGTGCCCGTGGTGCTGCACATCTTCAGCGTCAGCCTGTACAGCCTTCTGGGGGCCTTCCAGTTCGCCCCGGGTTTCCGTCGCCGCAGGCCCGGCTGGCACCGCGCCGCCGGGCGGCTTCTGGTCCCGAGCGGACTGGTCGCGGCGCTTTCCGGTCTGTGGATGACCCTGTTCTACGCCCGCCCGCCCGGTGACGGTGATCTCCTCGCCGTCTTCCGGCTTGTGTTCGGCTCGGCCATGGTCCTGTCCATCGTTCTCGGCCTCGCCGCGATTCGGCGGCGGGACTTCACCCGGCACCGCGCCTGGATGATCCGCGGATACGCGATCGCGCTGGGCGCGGGCACGCAGGCGCTGACCCACCTGCCCTGGTTTCTGATCGTCGGCACGCCCGGCGAGTTCAGCAGGGCGTTGCTCGTGGCCGCCGGTTGGGTGATCAACCTCGCCGTGGCCGAGTGGATCATCCGTAGGCGGCCCCGCGCCCGGATCAGCTCCTGACGCGCCTGGTCTCGTAGGCCCATATGGCGATCTCGACGCGGTTGCGGGCGCCGAGCTTGGCCATCAGGCTGGCGATGTGGGACTTGACGGTGCTGAGGGAGATGTGGAACTCACCGGCGATCTCGCTGTTGGTCCGTCCCCGTGCCACGGTGACGAGAATCTGTTCCTCCCGGTCCGTGAGCGCCTCGACGGGCCGCAGCGGCGGTGAGGCGGGCCCGGCCTCGGCGAAGGCGCCGAGCAGCCGCGCGGTGATGCTCGGGGCGATGAGCGCGTCGCCGTTGGCGGCGGCGTGGACGGCCTGGGAGAGCAGGACGGTGCCCGCGTCCTTGAGCAGGAAACCCCGGGCCCCGGCCCTCAGGGCGGCGTAGACGTATTCGTCGAGGTCGAAAGTGGTGATGACGACGACGGCGAGGGGGTCGTCGACGGCCGGTCCGGCGAGGAGACGGGTGGCCTGGATGCCGTCGATGCCCGGCATGCGAATGTCGAACAGGCACACGTCGGGGCGCAGGCGCCGCGCGAGCTCGACGGCTCGCCGCCCGTCGGCGGCCTCGCCGATGACCTCGATGTCCGGCTGGGCGTCGAGAATCATCGCGAGCCCGGTACGGACGATCTCCTGGTCGTCGGCGACGAGCACCCGGATGCTCATTCCGCCGCCCCGGACCGGGGCAGCGCGGCGGTGACGGTCCAGCCTCGATCGGAGTCCGGGCCCGCCTCGCAGGTGCCGCCGAGCAGGTCGGCGCGTTCGACCATGCCGATGAGCCCGTACCCCGGCGGTCCGGGCGGGCGGATGGAACCGGTGTCGCCGTCGTCGCTCACGCGCAGGTACACCGACGTGTCGTCGGCGGTGACCCGGACCTCGACGCGGGTGGCGTGACGAGCGTGCCGCCGGGCGTTGGTGACCGCCTCCTGGGCGAGGCGGTAGATCGCCGCCTCGACCGAAGGGGGGAGGTCGTCGAGGTCGCCCGAGATCTCCACGTCGACGGACGGACCGGACGGGCCCTGGTCCGCGAGCTGCCGGAGATCGGTGACGCGCCGGCCGGGCGCCAGGTTCGCCGGTTGGTCCCGGCGGAGGACGCGGACCATGGCGCGCATCTCGGCGAGGGCGCGCGACGCCTCGGCCTCGATCACGTGGAGTGCCTCGGTCGCGGCGCTCGGCCGCGACGCAGAGGTGGCGATGCCCGCCTGGGCGCGGATCGCCATCGCCGAGACGTGATGGGCGACGGTGTCGTGCAGGTCGCGGGCCAGCTGCTCGCGTTCGAGCAGCTTGACCTGGTCGAGCTCGCGCATCCTTGCCCTCGCCCGGTATCGGAACGCCCCACCCAGGGCGACGGCCGAGAACATGACGGCGAACGCGGCGACCACGTCGGCGGGGGCGAGGCGGTCGAAGGCGATCGAGAGGTAGACCGCGACGAGCATGATCGTCAACCCGATCACGACCTCGCGCCCCGATCCCCACCGGACCAGCGCGTACACCACGATCAGCAGATATCCCATCGTGTACGTCTCGGCGGAGTCCCCGCCTGTCAGCAGCGGGGCCAGGCTCGTGGTGACGAAGACGATCGCGACCACCGGCAGCGGCCTGCTCCGGCGCCACAACAGCGTGGGTATCAGCCCGATGGTGACCGCCACCGAGACGACCCGCCACGAGAGATCCGGCCGCAGCAATCCTTCGAGCAGTGCGATCGGCGCGAGCAGCCCCACCAGCGCCCAGTCCCGCCACACCCGTACCGGCGGGTTGGGGGGACGGGGCTCGTCCCACACGGATCGAACAAGGGGGAGCACCTCATCATGGTACGAGAGCCCGTACCGATCCGGATCGGCCCAAAGTACGAGAGACGCCTTCCCTGACGCTCCGGCCGTCGCGCGGGGGACCGGCGAGTACGTCGCGGGAAAGGCCGGCGAGTACGTCGCACGGAGGATCAGCGAGTACGTCGCGCGGGAAGACCTGCGAGTACGTCGCGCGGGAAGACCGGCGAGTATCCGGAGGCCCCCGGGGGTTCCCCGTGGTCACCGCCGTCTCGGCGGCACCTTCCTCGTCACGCCTTCAGTCGCTCGAACTCCCACACGGACACCCGGTCACGCAGGCTGGGAACGATCGTCCGCCACGCCGCGTCGTACGGGATCTCGGCGCTCGCCACGATCAGCGGCTCGCTCCACCCCGGGATCTCGGCGTCGGCCAGCTTGAGCACGCCGGCCGCGGTGGTGCGGACCCGGGTGGCGCCCGCGTGGGCCAGCACCAGCCGCATCCCGTCCAGACCGTCCTGGCCCCCTCCCTCGTGGAGGTGCCGCAACTCGGGATCCACCTCGGGAAGTAGCGACGACGGACGCTGGGGCGGATTGACCGCCAGCAGATCCGCGCGCATCGGGCCGAGAAGGCTCCAGTCGGCCTCCCACAGGCTCAGCCGCCTTCTCGCGTCCGGTCCGATGAACCGCTCCACGTTGCGGGCCGTGTCGGCCAGTGCCGCGGGGTCGTAGTCCTGGGCCACCACGTGAACGGCCCCCGCCGAGAGTGCCGCCAGGGTGACCAGACCGGCACCGCATCCGGCGTCGATGACGACCTTTCCCCCGCAGTCGCCCATGGTCGCGGCCAGCAGCGCGGAGAAGGACGACGGCCGGTGAACGGCCGGGCTCGACTCAAGGTCGCGGCCGACCGCGACCCAGCGGTCAATGTCCACCCGATCCTCCGATCTCGCGTCACCCATGGGATTCACGGTTGTCGAGACGACAGTCCGTGGTCAGGCGGAAATCCTACCCACCCCAAGATCGTCATAACGGAGGCCCGTACGGCTCCGGGGGTCGCCGTCACTTCGCCTCGGGGGCGGTGCTCGCCACGATGGCCCGCAGCCCGGCCACCACCTGGGCCGCGGACGGTGCCTGCTCGGGATCGAGGAGCCACTGCGTCATGACGCCGCTCATCAGGGCCAGCTGCGCCGCGCCAAGGGTGCGTGTCATGTCGTCCCCGACCGCGTCCTCCTCGACGCCCGCCAGGATCGCCGCCAGCCCTCGACGGCCCTCGCGCTGGCCGCGAGCCAGGTGTTGCCGCAGCTCGGGATAGTGCTCGGCTTGCAGGAGGGCCTCAAGGCTGGCGATCCACAGCGGCCGGTGAGCGGTGAAGGACTCGATGATCCTCTCCCACATGGCCTCGTACTGTTCGGCCGGACCGGCGCCCGGCTCGGCGTAGCCGGACAGGGTGCGGCCGGTCTCGGTGCCCCACTCGTCGATGGCCTCGATGAGGGCCGCGTTCAACAGCGCCTCGCGCGAGCCGAAGTGGTAACCGATGGCGGCCATGCTGACCCCGCCCGCGGCGGCCGTGATGTCACGGATGGTGGTGCGCGCCCACCCCTTCTCCACCAGGCAGCGCCGGGCCCCCGCCAGCAGATCCTCGCGATTTCCCATGCCGGGCATGCTATCGGCGTCTGGAGCGGGCGCGCTATGCGAGCGCCTAAGGCAAAAGCCTAAGGCAAACGCCTTGCGCAAATGCCCAAATCCGTCCTATGGTCGCTGACATCGCAGGCAACGACCCTCGGGAGGCCCACCGTGACCGATTCCATCCGCGCCGAGTTGCGTATCGACGGCCGCCGCCTGTCCTACCTCGACTTCGGCCACCTGGGCCGCCCCCTGCTCGCCCTGCACGGCCACATGTCCGAAGGCGCCGATTTCGCCGACCTGGCCGCCGGGCTGGCTCCCGGCTGGCGCGTCATCGCTCCCGACCAGCGCGGCCACGGCGACTCCGACCGGGCGGCCGACTACTCGCGCCAGGGCTACCTCGACGACATCCTCGCCCTGCTGGACCACCTCGGCCTCGACCGGATCACGATCCTGGGCCATTCGCTGGGGGGCATCAACGCCTACCAGTTCGCCGCCCGCCACCCCGACCGGGTCGAGGCCCTGGTCAACGCCGAGGGGCCGGTCTCGCTCGATCCGCACGGCCCCAACCCGCTGGCCTTCGTCCTCACCCTGCGCACCCAGGCCCCCACCCGCCAGGCGCTCATCGAAGGGCTCGGCCAGGCGGCCCCCTTCTTCGCCGACGCGTTGCGTGAGAACGCCGACGGCACCTGGCGGCTGCCCTTCCACCCCCAGGACATGGTCGACTCGGAAGACCTGGTCCACGGCGACCACTGGGACGACTGGCTGGCCGGCACCTGTCCCGCCCTGCTGGTCCGGGGTACCCAGGGCGTCATCCCCGCCGACCAGGCCCGAGCCATGATCGAGCGGCGTCCGGGCACCCGCCTCGCCGAGCTGGACACCGACCACTTCGTCTACG
This sequence comes from Streptosporangium sp. NBC_01469, assembly GCF_036227305.1. Lineage (NCBI taxonomy): Bacteria > Bacillati > Actinomycetota > Actinomycetes > Streptosporangiales > Streptosporangiaceae > Streptosporangium > Streptosporangium sp. NBC_01469. The sequence continues at coordinate 2,327,774 of NZ_CP109465.1, forward strand.
CCAACGACCCCGCCGGATTCGTCAGGGTCGTCCGCGAGTTCCTCACCTCGGTGGCGGGCCCGCGTCAGAGCTGACCGGGGAGGGCCGGACCCGCGAAGCCCTGCTCGAAGCCCTCATGGGCGGCGGATTCGACTGCCGACGGGTGACGAGTGACAGCGGATGGGTGCCTGTTCCACTCGAATCCGAGCCCGGAGCCCAGCAGCCGGCCGCCGGGCCGCACGGGGGGCAGGCCAGGTCGTGAAGGAGGCGGGTTGAGCCGCGAAGGGGCAGATCAGACCGCGAAGATCTGCGAGTCGTCGGCGAACGCCTTGAACTCCAGGGCGTTTCCGGCCGGGTCGTGCAGGAACATCGTCCACTGCTCGCCGGGCTGCCCCTCGAAGCGCAGATAGGGTTCGATGACGAACGCGGTGCCCGCCGCCCTGAACCGGTCGGCCAGTTCGTGGAACTGCGGAACCGTGAGAATCAGCCCGAAATGCGGGACCGGTACGTCGTGGCCGTCGACCGGGTTGCGCACCTCGCGCCCGCGGCCGGGTGCGAGGTGCGTGACGAACTGGTGGCCGCGCAGGTTCCAGTCGGTCCAGGTGTCCGCGCTGCGGCCCCGCTCACAGCCCAGTATCTCGCCGTAGAACCTGCCGGCCGCCTCCAGGTCGTCGACGGGAACGGCCAGGTGGAACCGCGGGATCGGTGATGAGCCTGTCGTGTTCATCCGGACTCCTACCTTTTCGAGGGGCGCCGGGCGCCACACGGCCGGGCTACCGGATTCGTCCCCAGTGTTCCGGGGTTCACGCCGGAGGTCGGAGGTCAGAGGTCGGCGAGTCGGTGGCGGTTACCGGCCGAGCGTTTCGACGGACACCTGCCAGAGCCGGGCGGCCGCCTCGGGGTCGAGCGCGTACGCGGCGACACCGTTGGGGGAGCCGGGCTGGTTCGGGACCGCCTCGTTGCAGTCCTCGAAGTAGCGCCCGCCGACGCCTTCGAGCAGCGGCGACGTCGCGACCAGCACGGACGTGGCGGCACCCTGCTCGGGCGTCTTCCACGTGATGCCCGTGCCCCTGGCCGCCGCGATCGCCCGGTCGAGTTCCTCCTGGGTGATGTGCCGCTGAAGGTTGGTCCGGATGCCGCCGGGCATGAGCGCGTTGACGGTGATGCCGTCGCTCGCCCAGCGCTTCGTCGCCTCGACCGCGAACAGCACGTTGGCCGTCTTGGACTGGCCGTAGGCGGCCCACGGCTCGTACGCGCGCTCCCTGAAGTGGATGTCCTCGAAGACGACCGGCGAGCGCAGGTGCGCGCCCGAACTGACCGACACGACGCGGGCGTCACCGGCCGCCGCGAGTGCCGGGTGCAGTCCGGTGGCGAGCGCGAAGTGGCCGAGGTGGTTGGTGGCGAACTGCAGCTCCCAGCCCTCCGGCGTGCGGGTCTCGGGCGAGGCCATCACGCCGGCGTTGTTGACGAGGATGTGCAGCGGGCCGTCCCACGCGGCCGTGAACGACGCCACGGACGCCTGGTCGGCGAGGTCCAGCGGGGCGACGAGGACCTGCTTGTTGCCGGTGGTCGCGATGATGTCGTTCGCGGTGCGCTCTCCCGCGTCGAGGTCGCGTACCGCCAGGGTCACCTCCGCGCCCGCTCCGGCGAGCGCCCGTGCGGTCTCGACGCCGATGCCGGACGCCCCGCCGGTCACGATGACGCGGCGGCCGGTGAGGTCGACGCCGTCCACGACCTCGGCGGCGGTGGAGGCCGCGGTGAACGGCGTGGTGATGCGTGTGGTCTCAGTCATGATCCTGCCCGTCCTGCTTGGCGGTTTGCTCGGCGATGCGTACGGAAGGTCCAGCCGGTACGATGTGCAAACGGAGGAGCCTCCACTACGAACGACTCTAAGCGGAGTTTCCTCCGTTTAGCAAATCACCCTCGGCGTCAAGATCGCCGACTGCCACGTCCAGACGGACTGACGAGGAGAAACCGTGCCGGCCACCGGCCCCCGACCGCTACGCGCCGACGCGCGGCGCAACCGCGACCGGCTGCTCGAGGCCGCCGTGCGCGCGTTCTCCCACGACGGGCCGGACGTGACGCTCGACGCGATCGCGAAGGCCGCGGGGGTCGGCATCGGTACGCTCTACCGCCATTTCCCCACCCGCGAGGCGCTCATCGAGGAGGCGTACCGCAGCGAGCTGAACAGGCTGTGCGACGTCGTGTCGGACCTGCTGGGGAGCATGCCGCCGGACGAGGCGACGCGCGCCTGGATGGATCACTTCGTCGACTACATGACGACCAAGCGCGGCATGGCCGACGCGTTGCGCGTGGTCATCGCGTCCGGCGGGAATCCGTACGCGCAGAGCCTCGACCGGCTCGTCGAGGCGATCGCGACGCTGCTGCGGGCCGCCGCAGCCGCCGGGACCGTGCGGTCGGACGTCGAGCCGATCGACGTGCTCGCGAGCATGGGCGGTGTGTCCCTCGCCGCGGGCGAGCCCGAGCAGCGTGACCAGGCCCGCCGCCTGCTCGACCTGCTGATGGACGGGCTGCGCTATCGCGCCCCCGCCGCACCCTGACCCGGGAGACGGTCGGCCGCTCGCGGGTCGCGTGACGCGGAACGCCGTGGGCCTCCGCTGGCGGAGACCCACGGCGTGGGGTGGAACGCCTGATCAGCGAGGAGAGCGCTGTGACCACCGCTGATCAGGCGGGCTCAGGAACTCAGGGGTAGGAGACGAGCTTGGACGGGATCGTCGCGGTACCGAAGGCGGGACCGCCGACACCGTTGATCACGTGGTTGACCCGGCCGTTGCCGCCCAGGGAGACGGTGAGCAGGCTGTGGAACTTGATGCCCGGCTTCACCGGCGCCTCGAAGCCGTTCTCCACCTCGATCGTCGGGTCGACGTTGAAGTAGACGTAGCTGCCGAGACCCCAGCCCTCGTGGGTGTTGACCGCGGGGCCGACCTTGTAGGCCGCCCATCCCTTGCTGGTGCCGTTCATGTAGGCCGCCTGGTTCGGCGGGTCGTACGCCTTCTCGTTCTGGAAGAAGATCGTCCGGCCGCGCTCGCCGTACCACTCGACGTCGTACTTGCGGTAGTGCTCGACGAACAGGCCGGTGGCCAGGACGTCGTCGCCGTTGACGATCAGGCCGGTCTCGGCGGTGTTGACGTTCCAGCCGATGCCGTCACCGTGGTCACCGCGCCACAGCCAGGTGTGGTCGATGATCACGTCGTCGCTGTTGATGACCACGCTGGTGGTGGCGTTGCCGGCGAAGGCGCCGCCGATGCGGACGAACACGTCCTGCAGCGTGGTCGGGTTGGCGGCGTGGTCCGCGCTCGACCCCTGCGGGCCGACCTCGATGAGCACGTCGGACTTCTGGGGGCCCGCGTCGACGAGGAAGCCGGCGAGCTTCACGCCGTCCACGTCGGCCACCTTGACCGCGCTGACGCCGCCGCCGGGGATGATCGTCGCGAGACCGAGGCCGAGGACCACGGTGTTCGCGCGGGTCACGTTGATCGGCTGGTTGAGGTTGTAGATGCCGGGGGTGAGCAGCAGGTGCAGACCCTGGCTGAGCGCGGCGTTGATGGTCGCGGCCGAGTCGCCGGGCTTGGCGACGAAGAACTGGCTGAGCGGGAGCGAGGTGCCGGGGGTGGGGCCGTTCGCCCAGCTCACGCCGCGTGCGTCGGTCCGCTTGGCCGGGACGAACACCCGGTAGGCGCCGGCGCCGTCCACGTAGAGGTACGGCTTCTCGCGGCTGATCGGGGTGTTCTCCAGCGTGGTGTAGGACTTGCCGAGGAAGTCGGTGGCGGGAGCGCCCTGCACCCCGGAGAAGACCATGTTCCACACGCCGTTGACCCAGCCGCCGACGGAGCTGTCACGGGTGTACCACTGCTGCTGCGAGTACGGGCCGACGGCGCCGTCGATCTTGCTGTCGGCGATGTAGCCGCCGCTGGCCCAGCCGTAGCCGGTGGGAGCCAGGTTCAGCGCGCCCTTGATGTGCATGCGGCGGAACGGGGCGGCCTGGGAGACGGCCCACTGGTTGGTGCCGCCGGGAGGCTGGACCGACAGGTTCTCCGTGGAGCGCCAGAAGTTCTGGGTCGCGTTGCCGCCGAACCAGCCCGCGTCGACGGTCACGCCGTTGAGGGTGACGTCGTCGGGGTTCTGGCCCAGGCCGATGATCGAGGTGTAGAAGCCGACCTTGGCGTTCACGTTGTAGGTGCCCGGCTTGAACAGGAAGGCGTGGCGCCCGGTGCCGAACTGGGCCGACTCCTGCTGGGTGAACACCGCGTCGAGCTGGCTCTGGATGGTGGCGCTGGACATCGACGGGTCGAAGACGTGGACGTTCGGGCCCAGCGGCCCGCCGCCGGGGATCTCGGGACCGGGGTCGTCCGATGTGGTGTACACGGCGAACTCCCACAGTGAGTAGCCGTAGGGGGTGCCTCGCGTGGTGCCCAGCATCCGGACGTAGCGGGCGGAGCCGGTCACCTCATGCGACTGAACGCCGCCGGTGGCACCGGTGACGGTCTTCAGGTCGGTCCAGGTGGTGCCGTTGGTCGATCCCTGGAGCTTGAAGGCGCTCGCGTACGCGGCCTCCCACCTCAGGTCGATCTTGCAGAGGGTCTGGGCGGAGCCGAGGTCGACCTGGACCCACTGCGGGTCGCCGGCCGCGCTGGCCCAGCGGGTTCCGTTGTTGCCGTCGAAGGCGGCGCTCGCGGGAAGCTCGGCGTTCTGGATCGACGAGGCGCTGTAGGTCTTGCTCAGCGCGGCATTGGTGGTCCCGCAGGGACCGCCAGGGCCGGGACCGCCGTCAGGGCCGAAGACCTGGAACTCCCAGAGGGAGTAGCCGTAGCCGGTGGCCCGGGTGACGCCCTGCACGCGGACGTACCGGCCGGTGCCGGTGACGTCCCAGGTGTCGATCCCGCCGTCACCACCGGTGACGGTCTTCAAATCCGTCCACGTGGTGCCGTTCGTGGAGAGCTGGACTTTGTATCCGCTGGCGTACGCGGCCTCCCAGTTCAGCACGACCTTGTTGACGCTGGTCGAGGTGCCGAGGTCCACCTGGAGCCATTGGGCGTCGGTGCTGGCACTGGACCAGCGGGTGCCGGCGTTGCCGTCGACCGCGGCGCTCGCGGGGGTTCCGGCGTTCTCGGTCGATGAGGCCGTCGCGGTCTTGCCCTGTGACAACAACGTGTCGGCGAAGGCGGGGGTCGACGGTACTGCGATCAGAGCTGCCGCGACTGCCATGGCAGTCCATAAGGCGGCAGGACGGAACAGACCTCTCATGCATGTCTCCACTGCGGATCCGGGGGGTGGAAGGTCTAACAGCAGGTGAAGGGCGACTTACGGGGAACGGTAAATCAACGCCTTATTTCTACACTTAATTTAACTTGTCGGAAACATGACGTCAATGGGTCAAAAGTCGTTGATGGTGGCCTTGAGGGGAGATTTCGGTAACCACCTGGCCGCGGGCTCATATGCGCCCCGGATTCGGGCCGTGGCGGCAGCCGGCGCGGAAGTTCGGCGCGGAAGCTCGGCGCGGAAGCCGGGGCGGGAGTCACTACGGGAGCCGGGAGCGGAAGTCGGCGCGGGAGTTCAGCGCGGGAGCTGGGGGCAACAGCCAGTGCGGGAGTTCAACGCGGGAGCTGGGGGCAACAGCCAGTGCGGGAGTTCAACGCGGGAGCCGGAAGCGACAGTCGGTGCGGGAGCCGGGAGCCGGGAGCCGGGAGCCGGGACGGGAGTTCAGTGCGGGAGCCGGGCGCGGGAGTCAGGGGGACCCCGGGGTCGGACGGATGCGAGCGAGGCGCGGTCAGTCCTCGTCGGCGGGCATGGCGAAGAGTCGGACGTACATTGGGCGCGCACCGGGGGAGGCGTCCTCGGGCCGGGGGCTGTATTTCATCAGCAGCGCGATGTAGGCCTCGAAGAACTCCTTGAACTCGGCCTTGGTCATCCGGCCCAGGCCGCGCGAGCCGGTGGCCCACTCGGGATCGCGCAGGTAGGCCTCGGGGAAGCGCTCGAACAGCTCGCGGTCCTCTTCCAGGCCGATCCGGTGGAACTCGGCGAGCGCGGGACGGTCCTCGGGGGCGAGCTGGCCCGGTGTGGGGAGCCGCAGGTCGCGAGGGCCCTCGGCCTTGCGCCACCAGCGCTCCCTGCCGGCCGAGCGTTCCGGGACCTCCTCGATGAAGCCGTACTTCTCAAGCTGGCGCAGGTGGTAGCTGGTCGTGCCGGTCTTCGCGCCGAGCAGCTCGCCGAGCGTCGTGGAGGTCGCGGGACCGTGCAGGTTGAGATGACGCAGCATGAGCCGCCGCATGGGATGGGCCAGGGCCTTGAGTTTCCCCGGATCGTCAAGCAGGAACGGCTCGTCATCCTTCATGAGGAACAGCCTAGTCCTGCAGAACGATATCTGCAGAGAAACCTTTGCCGAGAACTCTCTGCAGAGTAGATTCGGCATATGAGAAGAATCGTCCCGGTCTCCACGGGACTCCGGGCTGCGGCCGTCACCGCCGCCCTCTGCCTGCTCACGCTTCCGACGGTCCCCGCCGCCGCCACCGTCATGCCCGGGTCCGCGACCACGGCCACGGCCCCGACCACGGCTCCCGTGACCCCCGCGATCACGACCACGGTCCCCGCGACCGCGGCCTCGCCCCCCGCGGCCCTCACGACCACAATCCCCGCGACCGCGGTCCTCACGGCCCCGACCCCCGCGACTTCGACGACCCCGACGAACGCCACACCCCCCGGCGTACCCTCCGACCTCGTGGCGACGGAGGTGAGCTTCCGTGGTGGCGACGGCCTCGCCATGCACGGCACGGTCATCTCGCCCACCGGCGCGGGATCCGCGCGTCCGGGCATGGTCCTGGTACACGGCGCGGGTACCGGTACGCCCCGCGAGAAGCTGATGGGCGAGGCCGTCGCGTTCGCCCGCCAGGGAATGGCCGTGCTGATCTACGACAAGCGTTCGGAGGGCTACTCGCTCTTCGAACGGTCCTACTCGCTGCTCGCCGACGACGCGCTCGGCGCCCTGGCCGCGCTCCGCTCCCAGCCGGGCGTCGACCCGGCGAAAACCGGAATGTGGGGGCTCAGCGAGGGCGGCTGGGTGGTCCCCATCGCGGCGGCGCGGTCGAGTGACATCGCCTTCGTCGTGCTCGTGGGCGCCAACGGGCTGCCACCGCTGCGGCAGCAGACCTGGGCCGTGGCGGCCGGGCTGCGCAAGGCGGGGGTGTCGGGATCGCTGATCGACCGGGCCGAGTTCAACCTGTACCGGACGATCGCCGACGGCGGCATGTTCCCCGAGCCGTACTACGACCCCGAGCCGACGATCGCCGCGGTACGCCGGCCGGTGCTCGGCATCTGGGGGACGCACGACCTGCTGACCCCGCCCGAGGAGAGCCCGCCGATCTTCGCCAGGGCGCTGGAGAAGGGGGGCAACAAGCACTACACGTTCCGCTTCTTCCCCGGTGCGGACCACGCCGCCCACCGGACTCCCGACGGTGGCGTCACCCGGTCGCCGGAACTCGCCCCGGGCTACGCCGACCTGGTCAGCTCCTGGGTCGGCGACGTCACGGCGGGCCGGCCTCCGACGGCGGGGACGTCCGGGCCCGCTCCCGTGCAGGCCTCACGGACCGTGCCGGTGGAGCCCCCCGCGCTCTGGGAGTCGGCGCCGGTCCAGCTGACGGCCCTGCTGCTGATCCTGGTCGCCTTCACCGGCTACCCGGTGGTCGCGCTGGCACGGCGCCTTCGCGGCCGGTCGCGACCTCCGGTGACCGGGGCCGCGCGGCTGCTCAGCGCCGGAGGGCTCACGGCGGTGCTCGGATCGTTCTCCTACCTGTTCTACCTGGTGATGACCGGCGGCAAGCTGGCCGCTCCCGGGCCGGTGGTGGCGGGGCGCCCGCTGATCTGGCTGGTGTTGCAGGCCCTCGCGGTGGCCTCCGTGGTCGCGACGGTCCTCACCGCGCTCGCCTGGCGCCGCGCCCGCGCCTCGGTGTCGCGGGGGGAGGGGGTACGGCTCGGCCTGCTGCTCACCGGTGGGGCGATGTTCGTTCCGTGGGCCCTGTACTGGGGGTTGCTGCTGCCCTGACGGAAGGCCCGGCGTGGCGCCTGGCCCGGCTGTACCCGCGGAGGCGACCGTACGCCGGGCGAGGGTGTCCGGCCCGGCGCCCTTTCCGCGGCACCTTTCCACAGCTCCACAGCGCCTTTCCGTGGCGGCCTTCCGCAGTGGCCTTCCACGATGGCCTTCCGCGGTGAAGGGAACGGGGCCGTGCGCCGCCGGGAAGGTCCATATCGCTGAAACCGAGGAAGGGAAGTGGTATAAGTGCTAATAAATCATTTATCTGTAGTAATTCTGGCATACGGAACATTTGTGGTGGTATGAGAGCTTTCGTATTGTCCGTGGCGGCCGTTGGCATCCTGATCGCCGTGATCGGCTGGCTGGGGGCCATCGACATCCGGGACACCTTCTCCGCCTCGGCCGTGAGCGCCACGGGTCCCTCCGCGAGCGACAAGCGGGAGATCAGGAGTTTCGTGGAGGCGGGCAAGGGCGCGAGCGGCGCCTCCACGCTGGTGGACAGCGGGGTGAGCACCGCTCCCAAGGCGACGGACAAGCGGGTGGTCAAGACCTCCGTCACGAGGGCCGGCGGCAAGTCCTACCTCAGGGTGCAGGTGACGAGCGGGTACGGCACCACCAGGCGGTTCTCCGTGAAACAACGTGTCTGCGTGAAGAAGAAGTGCCGGACGGTGACGACCGGCCTGTCGGTGAGCGCCGGGCGGACGGCCTGGCAGGAAACGTATCTCGGTACCGGCACGTACAAGAAAAGCGGCGCCTTCTCCGTTTCCGTGACGACGCCGCAGCCGGCGAAGTCCACCCCCGCGCCCCGGGTGACCGTCACCGTACGGCCCACGACCCCGGCCGTGACCACCACGATCACGGTGACCGAGACCGTGACCGAGACCGTGACGGCGACCGCGACGGCGACCGCGACCGTCACCGCGACGGCGACCGTCACCGCGACGGTCACCGCCACGCCCACGCCGACCCCCACCCCGACTCCCACGCCCATCCCGACACCCACCCCGACGCCCGCCGTGGCGCCGACCGGCCCGCTCTGCGACGCGCCCTCCAACCCCTACGGGTTCACGTTCTGCTCCACGGGGAGCAGGGTGTATCCGCCCGCGGCCGACGCCTGCCTGGTTTTCCAGTGCATCGAGAACTTCCCCAACGGGACGGGCTACCTGGTCGTGTGCAAGGACGGCAAGGTGAGCATGTCGGGTGGGCTCAACGGGGTCTGCTCCTACCACGGCGGATGGCAGCGGGACGTGTACCGGAACACCGCGTAGACCGGGGTGACGGCCCGCTCGCGGAGATCCCGCGGCTGAGGCCGGGCGGTGATCTCACGGCCCGGCCGCGACGATCATCGCCTCGCCGCGCCTTCCCGAGAACGTCTCCCGTGGGTGTTTCCCACGCCGGAGGGGAAGGCGCGGTCCCCCTCACCACGACCGCGCCTCCCGGTGCCTCCTGAGGTCTCTCCCCGTGCCTCTCGGTGCCTCTCGGTGCCTCTCGGCGTCTCCCGAGGCCTCCTGGTGTCTCCCGAGGCCTCCCCGTGCTGGTACGGGGGCACCCGCCGTTCCCGTCCCCCGGTGTCGCTCGTCGTGTTCAGTCGTCCTTGTTCCGTTTGGCGGGAGTCCGTTGATCCGCCTCGTCGGCCAGTTGGTCCTCCACGATGGCGCACCAGCGGTGCCATCGCGCGAGATCGAGATGTTCGTCCACATCGCCCACACCCGCCTCGGCCATGAGCTGGTGGCTGCTCGCCGCCGCCTCGTGGGCGTTGACCAGCGCGTGGTGACCGTGGTTGGCGAGTGATTCGCTGACAGCCAGATTCACGGCTATCTCTCCCATTGTCTTGGGCCGGCCCGAAAGTCCGTCGCCGAACCCCTTCCCGGTGAAGTCGCGGCTCTCCGAATCGTCGCTCATAGCTGCTGAGTGCCCCGCAGGTCCTAGATCTATCTGGGACCTCCGATCCGATGTGGACGACTTCCGGATGTGAAAGCCGTGAGCCGGGTCCGGGGGGTCCCAAGCCCAGGACGCGATTCGCTTACGGGCGTGTTGCAGTTGGCCGGAGAGTGTCTTCTCACCAAGATCTTTAAAATAACCTCGAGGCAACCGGCGTAAGGATCGTGGGGGGATGACGACGCGGCTTGATCTCTCGGTCCGCAGGCACGAAGGCGCCTCGGTGATCGTGCTCGCCGGTGAGCTGGACAAGTTGTCCAGCCCCCGGCTCCGTGACGTCATGGTCACGCAGCTGGACGACGGGGCGTGTCACCTGGTCCTCGATGTCACCGGCCTGAGATTCTGCGATTCCACCGGCCTGTGGACCATGCTGGAGTTCCAGCGGCGCGCGGGCGCGGCGGGAGGCTACCTGCGGCTGGCCGGTGTCCACGGGGTCCTGGCACGGATCCTGACGATCACGGGCCTCGCGGGCGCGTTCTCCCTCGACCCCGACGTCCCCGCGGCACTGCGGGCCGTGAGGCCGTCCACCCCGGACACGAAGCCCCCATCCGTGTCTCCGGCCGCCCCGGACACGAGGCCTCCCTCCGATCCACGCTGAGGAGACCGGCTACGACGTCGGGGTGGTGGAGCACGTCTTCGACGTCTACCCGAGCCCCGGCTCCGTGACCGGGCGCCGGGCACTACCCTGCACGGATGACGGAAGTGGAGCTGCGCGGATGGCGGCCCGACGACATGCCGGTCGTGCTCGACGCGTTCAGCTCCCCGGACATGGCGGAGCAGGCGGCCCGGCCCATCGACACCGCCCAGGCGGCGCTGGAGTGGATGGGGGTCTGGGGGTTCCGCGACGACGCGCGGGCGTTCGCCGTGGTGTCCAACGGCGAGGTCGTGGGAAACGTCGCGGTGAGCAACATCGACGCGCACGGCACCGGCTGGGTCTCCTACTGGACGCTCCCGCGCGCCAGGGGACGGGGTGTCGCGGTGGCCGCCACCAGGAAGATGGCCCAGTGGGCGTTCAGGGAGCGAGGGCTGTTCCGCCTGGAGCTGGCACACCGGGTCGGCAACGTCGCCTCCTGCGCGGTGGCCACCAGGGCCGGATTCCTGCCCGAGGGCATCGAGCGGTCCAAACTGAGCTACGAGGGCGTCCGCTACGACGTGGAGCGGCACGCCCGCCTGGCCATCGACTGAGCGATGGGGATCACGGGATTCCGAGACCGGTGAGGTGGCGGCTCGGCTACCCGGGCCGCCACCTCACCGCCCGGGATCAAAGGGTTCTGAGACCGGCGAGGAGATCGCGGAGCAGGCTCTCGCGGGGGAGCGCGGATGGACGCGTGGGGGGCCGCACGTTGATGAGGCCGCTGTCGCGCAGGTCGCCGAGGAGCACCCGGAGCACCCCGACGGCCAGCGCGGTCCGCGCGGCCAGCTCGACGACCGGGATCGGCGTGCGGCAGGCGTCCAGGATCGACAGATACTCGGGCTGCAGCTCCCGCTGGGGGGCACTGACCGTCACCACCACGGCCATCAGGTCGAAATGGGCTCCCGCGGCCCTGGTCCGGCCACGGGTCACGGTGTAGGGGCGGATGATCGGACCGGGCTCCTGGTCGAGCGGGTGCTCGGCTGTCACGGTCCATTCTCCTGCCCGGCACGCCGCCATCCGTCGGGAAGTGACCAGGACACACCGCTCGGGACGGCGCTCCCGCCCTCGCGGGGCTCCCGGGTTCCCGAGGCCGGGTCCTTGGGGGAGGTCCGCTCGGTGGGCACGGTCTGACGCACCCGTTTGGGCAGGCCCCCGCCCGAGGGTAACCGTTCGACCTCGACCGAGTAGGTGAACAGGGGTTCGACCGGTTCGACCACCAGTTCGCCCGGGAGCATCACGATCGCCGTGGTGCCGCCGAAGGGGGAGGGCCGCAGGAAGACGCGGATGCCGTGCCGGACGGCGAGCTGTGCGACGACGAACAGGCCGAGCCGGTCGCTGTCGGCCAGGTCGAACTCCGGCGGGTCGGCCAGCAGCGCGTTGAGCCGGGCCGTCTTCTCGGGGGAGATGCCGAGCCCCCTGTCCTCGACCTCGATGGCGTAGCCCCTGGCGACCATGTCACCGTGGACGCGTACGGAGGTGTGCGGGGGAGAGAACATGGCGGCGTTCTCGACCAGCTCGGCGACCAGGTGGATCACGTCGGTGACGACCGCGCCGATCACGGACGGGCCGTGCGGGACGCCGATCGTCACGCGCGGGTAGTCCTCGACCTCCTCGACCGCGGCGCGGACCACGTCGTAGATCGTGACCGGTTTCCGCCATCCCCGGCCGGGAGCGGCGCCGGACAGGATGATCAGGCCCTCGGAGTGACGGCGCATCCGGGTGGTCAGGTGGTCCAGGCCGAAGAGGTCCTCGAGGGTCGCCGGGTCGCTGGCCCGCCGCTGCATGGCCTCCAGCATGGCGAGCTGCCGGTACAGCAGGGACTGGCTGCGCCTGGCCAGGTTCACGAAGACCTTGTTGACGCCCTTGCGCATCTGGGCCTGGCCGACGGCCGCCTCGACCGCGGTCCGCTGCACGGAGGAGAACGCCCTGGCGACCCCGGCGACCTCGGTGGTGCTGCCGACCATGAGCTCTGGGGCCTCGGAGCAGACGTCCTCGCCCCGGCGGAGCCGCTGGACCACGTCCGGCAGCCGCTTGCCCGCGAGGTCGAGGGCCGCCTGCTGGAGGCCGACGAGCTCGCCAGCCAGCCTCCGGCCGAACCGTACCGAGACGAAGACGGACAGCCCGACCGCGACCAGGCCGAGCCCTCCGGCAAGGCCGATCCGGATCATGGTGTCCCTGGCGAGGGGCATGGATCGCTCGCTGATGCGCCTGCTGACGTCCCCGGCGCGCTTGTCGAAGTCGTCGGAGAGCCGGGTGGCGATCCCGGCCCAGGAGGGCTCGGGCACGGCCGACGCGGCGACGGCGTCCTCGATCCTCTCGAACGAGGAGTAGTCGGAGGAGTCGCGCAGGGGGGTGTAGAGGGACTGGAACTCGGCGTCGAACTGGTCGAAGCCCAGGGAGTAGAGGAGCCTGCGGCCGGTGACCAGCTGGCCGAACCTCTCGCGCTCGCCGGGGCTCATGGCCCCCTCGACGACGGCTCCGGATATCAGCGCGGCCTGCTGGCTGAGCATCTCGCGGCTCCGCCCGACCATGACGACGGCTCGCGTCTGGTCGGTCAGCTCGACGTCGGCGGATATCCGGATCTTCTCGTAGGCGTCGAAGGCGGCCGCGATGATCCCGCTGTAGGCGTCGAGGACCCGCAGCCGGGGCTCGGTACGGGTGTCGACCCCGCTGCGGATGTCGGTGATCCGGTCCAGCGAGGAGAGGAGCCGGCTCAGGCGTCCCCAGGTGGCGGGGGAGATGCCGGGGCGGATCTCGGCGGTCAGCCGTTCCAGCTCGGCTCTGGCGCCGTTCGTCCGGAGGCGCTGGGCGTCCAGCTCAGCCCGGGGGACGCCGACGTCTCCCAGGACGGAGAGCGATAGCATCCGCTCGTGCTGGAGCGCGGTGGTCACGTTCCTGGTGGGCACGACCACGTGCTCGTAACCGCCACGGATCTTGAGCAGCTCCTGCCCGTCCTGGACCGTAAGGTTGGCCGCAAATACCCAAATCACTACAAGGGATATAATAGGTACCAGGAGTAAGGCAAAAATCTTTACCCTGATTGAGTATTTTCGGGTGGCCATAATACCTCGCACACCTTGAGATGCGTGGTTAACAATGGCCAAACATAGCAATGTGGGTCACTTGGGACCAGACGTGCACGCGAGTCACGTTGAGATGATTTATCGCGCTGTGTCGGTTCGGAACCATCGGCCCCTTACACGCGTCTCTTTAGATGGGAGGGGGGTCAACGATGCAGAGGATCGCGGACCTGATCGGAATCGAGGCTGATCGCGCCGGTCAGGCGGCGCTGGCCCGTGGCGGCGAGCTGGCGAGGGCGGGGGCGGTGCAACTGGTCCGGTTCGGGCCACCGCAGGTGACCGCCGAGGTCGACGACGGCGCCGCGTGCGTCGAGTTCCGGATCGTCGACGAGGCCCTCCGCTGGCACTGCAGCTGCCCCGAGGGCAGGAACGGCGTCTTCTGTGCCCACTGCGTGGCGACGGCTCAGTCGGTCAGGATGAGGACGGACAGGAAGGACTCTCCCCCGGTGCCGTCGGCGACCGCCTCGGTGAGAACGGTGCGGATGGCGTCGTAGGCCGGGCGGTCTCCCGCCCGCAGCGTCGACGGCTCCGACCAGACCAGCGTGTGCTCGCCCGGCGGCAGCCACGATAGGTCGGTCAGCACGTCGTAGAGCGCGTCGAGGTTGTGCCCGAAACGGTCGGGCAGGTCGAGGGCCTCGGCGATCGCGTCCATCGCCTCGGCCGAGGTGGTGATCTTCACGCCGTCCAGCGGGTGCGGCGTGGCGCCGCCGAGCATGGACTCGACCTCCCCGGCCGACCCCTGGCGGAACGTCCCCCTGGACACCGTGGTCATCGTCGTCCCCGGCCGGTGTCGGCGGGCGCGCCACGGCTGCCCGGCTGGCTCGTCTCGCGGGCGGTGCCCTGGATCACCATCGGCCATGCCCCCTGAGCTGCTGGTTCGTGCTGTCTATCGGACCTCTCACCCCGCCGAACTACCCGCGCGCGAACCCGCGAAAACGGGATGACGGGCGTGTCTTCGCCCCCGGACACCTAGCCCTTCGCCGGCCCCGTTCCCGGCTCTCCGGCCGCAGGTTGAAATAGCATTGTCTAGTTGTCATACAATCTGCCTACAATCGGCCCATGAAAATCGCCGTGATCGGAGCCGCCGTGCTCTGGGGGACCGCGGGAACCGCGGGCCTGCTCGTCGCCGGGGTCGATCCCGTCTCCCTCGCCGCCGCGCGCCTGGTGATCGGCGGCTTGGTCCTCGCGGCCGTCACCGCTCCCGCCGCGCGGCTCCTGCTCTCCTCCGCGGGCTTTTCCACAGGCTCCTCCGCGGGCTCCTCCAAGGGGTCCCTTGGAGGCCCTCCAGGTGGCCTCTCCGGGGTGCGGGAGGGCGGGAGGCCGGGGACACGTCTCGGCCCGCTCGTGGCGGCGGCGGTGGCCGTGGCGGCGTACCAGCTGTGTTACTTCGCCGCGGTCGGCAGGACCGGGGTGGCGGTGGGCACCGTGGTCGCCGTCGGCAGCGGTCCCGTCTTCACCGGGCTGCTGTCCTGGCTGCTCGACCGCGTGCGGCCCGGCCGCCGCTGGGCGGGGGCGACCGCGGTGGCGATCGCCGGCTGCGCCGTGCTCACCGGCGGGGGAGGCGAGGTGCGGGCCGACGGTGTCCTGCTCGCGCTGCTCGGCGGCCTGCTGTACGCGTTCTACGCGGTCACCGCGGCGCGGGCGATCGGCGCGGGAGCTTCCTCCGACGCGGTGATGGGGCTGATGTTCGGCGGGGCCGCCGTCGTCATGGTGCCCGTCCTGCTGTGGACGGGCACCGGCTGGCTCGCCGAGCCGCGCGGCCTGCTCACCGCCCTCTACCTGGGCTGCGCCACCACCGCGCTGGCCTACTTCCTGTACGGCAGGGGGCTGCGCACGACCCCGGTCGCGATCGCCGCCACCCTCGCCCTGGCCGAGCCCGCGGTGGCGGCCCTGCTCGGCGTCGTCGTGCTCGGCGAGCGGCTCGCGCCCGCCACGGTCGCCGGGCTCGTCCTGCTCGGTGCCAGCCTGGTCGCGGTCTCCCTGCCCGAGCGCGTCCACCCTGGAGGCCGAGACCGGAGGGCAATAGGGTCGTCGGCGTGACTCTCCCGCTCCATCCCGTCTCCGCCGTCGGCGCGCTCGCCGACGCCCTGCGCCGGAGGGTGCTGTCCGGCGAGATCGCCCCGGGTACCACGCTGCCGGAGCAGGAGCTCTCGGCCCTGTACGGGGTGGCCCGCCCGACCGTCCGCGAGGCGCTCGCCGTGCTCGTGCACGAGGGGCTGCTCAGGCGCGAGCGGCACCGCAGCGCCCAGGTGGCCGAGGTGACCACGGCCGACCTGGACGACCTGATGTTCGTTCGGCGCCCGCTGGAGGAGCTGATGGCCACCTCGCTGGCGGGGCGGCGGGTCGGGGAGGCCGACGCGGCGCTGGCGCGGATGGCCGCGCTGCCCGCCGACGCCCCCTGGTCGGAGCTGGTGGCCGAGCACATGGCCCTGCACCAGGCGCTGCTCGTCGCGGTGGGCAGCCCCCGGCTGGAGCGGCTCTACGGCATGCTGGCCACCGAGACGAGGCTCGGCATGGTCAGGCTGCGCGCGGTCTACTCCGACCGGCACGTGCTGGTCGCCGAGCACGGGAACCTGCTCGACGCGATCGGCCGGGGTCCCGGGGAGGCCGCCAGGGAGGCGGTCGCCGCGCATCTCGATCACCGCTGGGGCGATCATTAGGCACCGACTTGCATGGCTCTATTGCACGCGGAGCCCTGAAGTCGTCACAATCGCGGCCATGCACGGCAACTCAGTGCCGGACTCCTACGTATATGTCACCGAAGAAGGCGTGACCCGTCACTACGCGGACGGCAGCGTTGACGCCCTCGCGTGGGAGGACGTCGTCGAGGTGCGGATAGTGGGCGATACGGACTCGGACATCCTGTACATCCTTCTTGATCGACAGGGTGAGGGGTGCGTGGTGCCCCACTCGGCGACCGACGCGACCTTCCTCGCCCGCCTTCGATATCTCCCGGATTTCGATCTCGACAGGCTCGGTGCGGCGGTGGAGTCCGCGCGCGACGATTACGTCGTCGTATGGCGCAGTCCCGAACCGCCTTCGGCCCTCCCGGATTTCGAATACGACTAATTTCCAATTATTTCCGATATGTGGCGGTCAAACTTACACGTTTGGACCGTTCCGTCAAGATGCCATCTCTGCCGTAGTTCGGCCAATAGTGGACAGTAGCCGGTATTCCCCTACTCAATGGTGATCACTAGGATTTCCATGGGTATCCACGCTCCTGATGCATTAGGGAATGCTGTCAACCATTGAATGAGATGTGCGGCAACTTTTTCGGTCGCGCCGGGGCATCTTGAGTGGGACGGGGTGGTATGAGAGTGGAAACTGAGGAGCTCGTCCTCGGGCTTCTCAAAGGTCCTGCACGCACTGCTCCAAGCATTTGGACGCGCTCTTATGTCCGTATTCTGCTTGCCGGAGACGTCGCGTGTTCCGTGATCGCCTGTGAGACCGTTCTGGGGGTCCGACTGTGGTTCGGCGCCTTCATCCCCGGGACGGAGGCCCTGCTCGGGCTGGGTCTCGCCCTGATCTGGCCGCTGGCCCTGGCGTCGGGAGGCGCCTATCGTCAGCGTACGCACGGTGAGGGGACGGACGAATTCCGAGCGGTTTTCAATGGTGCCGCCGGTCTGACTGCGACTGTTGCGATCGGTGCATATATCACGCAAACTCCGATCGCTCGCAGTTTTGTCATGGCGATGTTCCCGCTCGGTTTCGCCCTCACCCTCTTTTTTCGCTACCGGATGCGCAAACGGCTCCACCGCAGGCGCTCGCGCGGCGACTACATGCGTCATATGGTCGCCGTCGGACATCGTGAGTCGGTGCTCGACCTGGTGATGCAGTTGCGCAGGCAACCGCACCACGGCATGACCGTCGTCGCCGCGTGCCTGCCCGCGGGGCCAGACCTGGTGGAGGTCGACGGGGTTCCGGTCCTCGGCAACTTCTCCGACGTCCCCACCGTGGTGGCCGAGGTCAACGCCGACGCCGTCGCCGTTCTGGCCTGCCCGGAACTGGACGGCGCGGCGCTGCGCAGGCTCGCCTGGGGCCTGGAGGACGCCCGCACCGACCTGTTCGTGGCGCCCGCGCTGATGGACGTGGCCGGCCCGCGCATCAGCATCAGCCCGGTCGCCGGCATGCCGCTCCTGCATGTCGAGCACCCCGACTTCCGCGGCGCCCGGCGGCTGGCGAAGAGCCTGTTCGACCGGGCGGGGGCGGGCCTGGCCCTGCTGACGCTGGGGGCGCCCATGCTGGCGATCGCCGCGCTGATCCGCGCGACGAGCCCGGGACCCGCCCTCTTCCGCCAGATCAGGGTAGGTAAGGGAGGCGTGGAGTTCCATGTCGTGAAATTTCGCACGATGGTGGTCGACGCGGAGCAGCTCAAGATCGACTTGGAGCGCGAGAACGAGTTCGACGGTGTCCTCTTCAAGATTAGGAACGATCCAAGGATCACCCGCGTGGGCGCCTTCCTGCGCCGATACTCCCTCGACGAGCTACCCCAGCTGCTCAACGTGCTGCGCGGCGAGATGTCCCTCGTCGGCCCGCGCCCTCCCCTCCCCGACGAGGTCAGGCAGTACGGCGCCGACGTACGCCGCCGCCTGGTCGTGAAACCCGGAATGACCGGCCTGTGGCAGGTCAGCGGGCGCTCGGACCTGACCTGGGAGGAGTCGGTCCGCCTGGACCTCCGCTACGTCGAGAACTGGTCGCTCTTTCTGGACCTGCAGATCCTCTGGAAGACCTGGAGCGCCGTGACCGGCGGAGAAGGGGCCTACTAGTGAAAGCACTCGTGCTCGCCGGAGGGTCGGGCACCCGGCTGAGGCCGATCACCCACACCTCCGCCAAGCAACTCGTCCCCGTGGCGAACAAGCCTGTTCTGTTCTACGGGCTGGAGGCCATCGCCGCCGCGGGCATCCGTGAGATCGGGATCGTCGTGGGCGACACGCACGCCGAGATCGAGGCGGCCGTCGGCGACGGCCGCGCGCTCGGCCTGGAGGTCACCTACGTCCGCCAGCGGGCACCGCTGGGCCTGGCCCACGCGGTGCTCGTCGCCCGCGACTACCTCGGCGACGACGACTTCGTCATGTATCTCGGCGACAACTTCATCGTCGGCGGCATCAACGACGTCGTCGAGCGCTTCGCCCGAGAGCGGCCCGCCGCCCACATCATGCTCACCAAGGTCGGAGACCCCCGGCAGTTCGGGGTCGCCGAACTCGACGCCGCCGGCCGGGTGATCGGGCTGGAGGAGAAGCCGCCCGTTCCCAAGAGCGACCTCGCCCTGGTCGGTGTCTACCTGTTCACCGCCGCGATCCACGAGGCGGTGGCCGAGATCAAGCCCTCGTGGCGCGGGGAGCTGGAGATCACCGACGCCGTCCAATGGCTGATCGCCGACGGGCGGAGGGTCGAGTCCTCCGTCATCTCCGGCTACTGGAAGGACACCGGGAACGTCACCGACATGCTGGAGGTCAACCGGCTGGTGCTGGAGTCCCTGGAACCCCGGGTGGACGGCCTGGTCGACGACGCCAGCCAGCTGATCGGCCGGGTGGTCGTCGAGGCGGGCGCCGAGATCGAGCGGTCCCGCGTCGTCGGGCCCGCGATCATCGGTCCCGGAGCCCGGGTCAGCGACAGCTACATCGGCCCCTTCACCTCGATCGCGGCAGGCTGCACGATCAGCGGCAGCGAGATCGAGTATTCGATCGTCCTGCCCAGGTCCTCGATCGCCGGGGTCTCGCGCATCGAGGCGTCCCTCATCGGCCACGACGTCGAGGTCACCCCCGCCCCCACCACCCCCAGAGCCCACCGTCTCGTGCTGGGCGATCACAGCAAGGTCCAGATCAGTTCATGACAACAGCCGACAGGGGGACGACCCCCACCCCATCGAAGGTCCTGGTCACCGGGGGAGCCGGATTCATCGGCTCCCACTTCGCCCGCGCGCTCGCCGCGAGCGGGGCCACCGTGACGGTCCTCGACAAGCTCACCTACGCGGGCAACCCGGCCAACCTGGAGGGGACACCCCACGACTTCGTCCTCGGCGACGTCTGCGACACCGGGCTCCTGGCCGGGCTGGTCCCCGGTCACGACCTCGTCGTCAACTTCGCCGCCGAGTCCCACGTCGACCGGTCGATCGACGGCGCCGCCGACTTCGTACGGACCAACGTCCTCGGCACGCAGGCGCTGATGCAGGCCTGCCTGGAGGCGGGCACCCCGCGGGTGGTGCAGGTCTCGACCGACGAGGTGTACGGGTCGATCGACGAGGGGTCCTGGGACGAACACGCGCGGCTCAGCCCGCGCTCGCCCTACTCCGCGGCCAAGGCGAGCGGTGACATGGTCGCCCAGGCGTACGCGGTCACCCACGGCCTGCCGGTCTCCATCACGCGCTGCGGCAACAACTACGGCCCCCGCCAGTATCCGGAGAAGGTGATCCCGCGCTTCATCACCCACCTTTTGCGGGGCCGCAGGGTCCCGCTCTACGGCGACGGCGGCAACGTCCGCGACTGGGTCCACGTCGACGACCACTGCGAGGGCATCCGCCTCGTCGCCGAGCGCGGCGAACCCGGCGAGGTCTACCACATCGGCGGTACGGCGGAGCTGAGCAACGTCGAGCTCACCGCCCGGCTCCTCGAGGCCTGCGGGGCCGGATGGGGCATGGTCGAGCGCGTCCCCGACCGCAAGGGGCACGACCGCCGTTACTCCCTGGACGACTCCCGGCTCCGCGCGCTCGGCTACCGGCCGTCCGTGTCGTTCGAGCGCGGCCTGGCGGAGACGGTCCGCTGGTACGAGGAGAACCCCGGCTGGTGGGAGGCCACCGCGGGGGAGGTGGGTGCCGGCCCGGCGTCGGGTGGCGGGGGCTCGCCCGGTCCGGTGAACTCGGCGGCCCCTGCCGGTTCGGTGGGTTCGGCGGGAATGGCCGGTGCGGCGGGCGGCCGGCGGGGAGGCGAGACCGGATGACCCGCTGGATGATCACCGGCGCCTCCGGCATGCTCGGAACCGAGCTCGTGGCCCGCCTGCGTGCCGAGGGGCAGCCCGTCCTCGCGTTCCGCAGGCACGAGCTGGACCTCCGCGACACGTCCGCCGTGCACCACCTGGTCGAGGCCTGCAGGCCCGACGTCGTGGTCAACTGCGCCGCGTGGAACGCCGTCGACGAGGCGGAGACGCGAGAGGACGAGGCACTCGCGGTCAACGGCACCGGGGTGCGCGCGCTCGCCGAGGCGTGCGGGCGCGTCGGCGCGCGGATGATCCAGCCCTCCAGCGACTACGTCTTCGACGGCGCCGCGCTGGACCCCTACCCCGAGGACGCGCGGCCCCGCCCGGTCAACGCGTACGGCAGGACCAAGCTCGCGGGTGAGCGCGCCGTGCTGGAGGCGCTGCCGCGCGGCGGCTACGTGGTGCGCACCGCCTGGGTGTACGCCGCGACCGGCCACAACTTCATCCGCACGATGGCCCGCCTGGAGGGGGAGGGAGTGGCCCCCGGCGTCGTCGGCGACCAGTTCGGCCAGCCCACCTGGGCCGGAGACCTGGCGGCGAGGATCGTCGACCTGGCCGGGAGCGGGGCGCCGCCCGGCGTCTACCACGCCACCAACTCGGGCCAGACGAGCTGGTACGGCCTGGCCAGGGAGATCTTCACGCTGCTCGGCGCCGATCCCGTCCGGGTGACGGAGATCTCCTCCAAGGACTTTCCGCGCCCCGCGCCCCGGCCCGCGTACAGCGTGCTGGGGCACGACGGCTGGCGCAGGGCCGGGCTGCCGCCGATGCGGCACTGGAGAGAGGCGCTGAGGGAGTCCCGTGTGCTCGCGGCGGACTAGCGGGAGCGAGGCCGGTCCGTGGTACCGCGGGACGGGCCGGACACCGCCCGCCCCGCCGCCGGTGGTGGTGGTGCGGTGTGCCGGGCGGTGTCCGACCCGGTCGCCGGGCACGAGAACGACCCTGTCGGAGAACCGTCGGACCGCGTCACGCGGCGAGGGAGCGCATTCATGACAACCTGCAGGCTGTGCGGCTCGACGAGTCTCGCCAGCGTCGTCGACCTCGGGGCGACACCGCCCTGCGAGCGGTTCCTCACCGAGGGGCAGCTGGAGGAGCCCGAGGTCACCTACCCGCTGCACCTGCGGGTCTGCACCGGCTGCTGGCTGGCGCAGATCCCGCCGATGATCACGCCGGAGGAGACCTTCACCGAGTACGCCTACTTCTCCTCGTACTCCACCTCGTGGGTGGAGCACGCGCGGGAGTTCGTGCGCGGGGCGGCCGACCGGCTCGGGCTGGGGGCCGGGTCGTTCGTGGTCGAGGTGGCCAGCAACGACGGATACCTGCTGCGGCACGTCGTCGAGCGGGGCGTCCGCTGCCTGGGCATCGAGCCGTCGGAGAACGTCGGCCGGGCGGCCAGGGACGCCGGGGTGCCGACCGTCACGGCGTTCCTCGGCCCGGAGACCGGTGCGGCGGTGCGCGCGGAGCACGGGCCCGCCGACCTGGTGGTGGCCAACAACGTCTACGCCCACATCCCGGACGTCATCGGGTTCACCCGGGGGCTGCGCGCCCTCGTGGCCGACGACGGCTGGGTCTCCATCGAGGTCCAGCACCTGCTCACGCTGATGGAGCACAACCAGTACGACACGATCTACCACGAGCACTTCCAGTACTACACGGTCGCCTCCGCCCAGCGCGCGCTGGCCACCGGCGGGCTCGCTCTCGTGGACGTCGAGTCGCTGCCCACGCACGGGGGCTCGATCCGCCTGTGGGCCAGGCCGCTGGAGGTCGTGAACGAGCAGGGCGGGCAGGACGGGCAGGGCGAGCGGGTGGCCGCGCTGCTCGCGGCCGAGAAGGCCGCCGGCCTGCACGAGCTGTCCGGGTACGCCGAGTTCGGCGAGAGGGTGGCGCGGGTGCGGCGGGACCTGCTGGGCTTCCTCCTCGACGCCGCCCGCGAGGGCAAAACCGTCGCCGGCTACGGGGCGCCGGGCAAGGGAAACACCCTGCTCAACCACTGCGGCATCCGGCCCGACCTGCTCCCCTTCACGGTCGACCGCAACCCGTACAAGCACGGCAGGTTCACCCCCGGCACGCGCGTACCGATCCTGCCGCCCGAGCGGCTCGCCGAGGAGCGGCCCGACTACGTGCTGGTCCTCCCGTGGAACCTCCGCGAGGAACTCGTCGGCCAGCTGTCCTTCGTGCACGCCTGGGGAGGCCGGCTGGTCTTCCCCATCCCCAATCTGGAGATCGTCGAGGTGAACCCGTGAAGGTCGTCCTCTTCTGCGGCGGATACGGCACCAGGATGCGCACCGGCACCCCCGGTGACGCGCCCAAGCCCATGCAGCTCGTGGGACCCCGGCCGCTCATCTGGCATGTGATGCGCTACTACGCGCACTTCGGGCACACGGAGTTCATCCTCTGCCTGGGGTACGGCGCGCACCACATCAAGGACTTCTTCCTGAACTACCAGGAGACGACGTCCAACGACTTCGTCCTGCGCGGCGGCAGGATCGAGCTGCTGTCCACCGACATCTCCGACTGGTCGATCTCGTTCGTGCAGACCGGGATCGCGTCGCCGATCGGCGAGCGGCTGCGCCGGGTCCGCGACCATCTGGACGGCGAGGAGATGTTCCTGGCCAACTACGCCGACGTGCTCACCGACGCGCCGCTGCCGGAGATCGTCGACCGCTTCACCCGGTCGGGCGCGGGCGCGTCGATGATGGTGGTGCCACCCTCCGACACCTTCCACTGCATCGAGCTGGGAGAGCACGGCACGGTCGGCGGCATCACGCCGGTCAGCGAGATGCCGCTCTGGGTCAACGGCGGATACTTCGTGCTCCGCCAGGAGATCTTCGACCACATCCCGGTGGGCGGCGACCTGGTCGCGGACGGCTGCGCCGAACTGGCCAAGCGCGGCAGGCTGCTCGCTTACCCGCACCGCGGCTACTGGCGGCCCACCGACACGGTCAAGGAGCGGGTGGCCCTCGACGAGGCCTACTCGCGCGGCGACCGTCCCTGGGCGCTGTGGGAGCGCGAGCGGGCGCCGGTGTCCGGTCTGCCCGTACGCGGACCGGTGACGGTTCTGGAGCGCGAGCACGGGCCGGTGCTCGGACAGGTGCCCGGGTACGGGGCCGCGGCGGCGCTTGAGGATGGACCGGCTGCGGTGTTCGAGGGGGGACCGGCGGCGGTGACGGTCACGTGATCCGGTTCCGGGCGGCCAGAACGGGCCGGATCGCGCTGCTCGCCGCGCACTGCGACGACCTCGCCATCGGGGCGGGCGGCAGCCTGCTCACCCTCTGCTCCGCGCGCCCCGGCGTCCAGGTGGACGCCCTGGTGCTCTCCGGCGGCGGGACCGAGCGGGAGGACGAGGAGCGCGCCGCGCTGGCCGCCTTCTGCCCCGGCGCCGACCTGCGGCTCACCGTGCTCAAGCTGCCCGACGGGCGGCTGCCCGCGCGCTGGGAGGAGGCGAAGGAGGCGGTGGAGGAGCTGCGGGCGCGCACCGACCCCGACCTGCTGTTCGCGCCGAACCCCGCCGACGCCCACCAGGACCACCGGGGCCTGGCCAGGCTGGTGCCCACAGCCTTCCGCGACCACCAGGTGCTCGGCTACGAGATCGCCAAATGGGACGGCGACCTCGGGCGGCCCACGGCCTACCAGCCGCTCACCCCCGAGATCGCCGAGGCGAAGGTGGGCCTGCTCCACCGCCACTACCCCTCACAGCGCCACCGCTCCTGGTACGACCGCGAGGCGTTCCTGGGGCTGGCCCGCATCCGCGGGATCGAGTGCCACGCCCGCTACGCCGAGGCGTTCCACGTCAACAAGCTGACCTTCGATCTGGCTGGAGGCTGAACCGGATGCGCGTGTTGCTGACCGGGCACCAGGGCTACCTGGGGAGTGTGATGGCCCCGGTGCTCGCCGCCGCGGGTCACGAGGTGACCGGGCTCGACTCCGGGCTCTTCGCCGGATGCCTGCTGGGCCCCGCGCCCGACGACCCGCCCGGACACGCCGTCGACCTGCGGGACGTCACCCCCGAGGTCCTGGCGGGGGTGGACGCGGTGGTGCACCTCGCCGCGCTGTCCAACGACCCGCTGGGCGCGCTGGCGCCCGAGCTGACCTACGACATCAACCACCGCGCCTCGGTGCGGCTGGCCCGGCTCGCCCGCGACGCGGGCGTGCGCCGGTTCCTGTACGCCTCCACCTGCTCGGTCTACGGCGCCTCCGGCTCGGACCTGGTCGACGAGGACGCGCCGCTGCGCCCGGTCACCCCGTACGCCGACTCCAAGGTCCGGGTGGAGAACGACCTGCTCAAGCTGGCCGACGACGACTTCAGCCCGGTGTTCCTGCGCAACGCCACCGCGTTCGGGTTCTCGCCCAGGCTGCGCGCGGACATCGTGCTGAACAACCTCGTCGGGCACGCGCTCCTGTCCGGGGAGGTCAGGGTGCTGTCCGACGGCACCCCGTGGCGCCCGCTGGTGCACGCCGCCGACATCGCGAACGCCTTCGCCATGACGCTCGCCGCCCCGCGCGACGCGGTCCACGCGAGGGCGTTCAACGTCGGCACGGAGGAGAACAACGTGACGGTGGCGGAGATCGCCGCCGAGGTCGCCGAGGCGGTGCCCGGCTCCAAGGTCGTGATCACCGGGGAGACCGGGGCCGACCCGCGCTCCTACCGGGTCGACTTCTCCCGCATCCGCGACGCGCTTCCCGGCTACCGGGCGCTGTGGACGGTCAAGGCGGGCGCGGTCCAGCTGGTCGAGGCGTACGGGAGGTTCGGCCTGACCGAGGAGGGCTTCCAGCGCCGCTTCACCAGGCTGGCGTGGCTGTCGGCCCGGCGCGAGGCCGGAACCGTCGACGGCGCCCTGCGACCGCGCGGGGCGGCCGGTGGTGACGGTGCCCCTACTCCGGGCGGAGCGGTTGGTGGTGGCGGTGCCCTGACATCGGCTGGGGTGGGCGGTGGTGACGGTGCCCTGCCCCCGCGAGGGGTGGTCGGTGGTGACGGCGCCCCGATCCCGGGCGGGGTGGTCGATGGTGACGGGGCGCCGGTAGCCGTGCGGGACGGTGAACGGTGACGGGCGACACCGGCGGCCGGGTACCGGAAGCGGGGGGCGGTGACGAGGCGCGCGAGATGCACGCCCTCGTGGAGCGGCTCTACCCGCTCTGCAGGAGCATCACCGGCGACGGCGTGCGCCGCACCCTGGAGATCGTCGGGGAGTCCCTCCGCCTGCAGGTCCGCGAGGTGCCGACGGGCACCCAGGTCCTCGACTGGACGGTGCCCAGGGAGTGGAACATCCGCGACGCCTACGTCAAGGACGCCTCGGGGACCAGGGTCGTCGACTTCGCCGCGTCGAACCTGCACGTGGTCGGCTACAGCGTCCCGGTGGCGGCCACCATGTCCCTGGACGAGCTGCGCGGGCACCTGCACACGCTCCCCGAGCAGCCCGCCCTGGTCCCGTACCGCACGAGCTACTACGCGGAGACGTGGGGCTTCTGCCTGGCCCACGACACCCTGGAGGGCCTCCCCGACGGGCCGTACGAGGTCATGATCGACTCCACGCTCTCCGACGGGCACCTGACCTACGGCGAGCACGTGGTGCCCGGCCGGGTCGCCGAGGAGGTGCTCGTCTCCTGCCACGTGTGCCACCCCTCGCTCGCCAACGACAACCTGGCGGGGATCGCGGTGGCGGTCCGGCTCGCCCGGCGGCTGGCCGGGGCCGACCCGTGGTACACCTACCGCTTCCTGTTCGCGCCGGGCACCATCGGCGCGATCACCTGGCTGGCGCGCAACCGGGAGCGCGCCGGGCGGATCAGGCACGGCCTGGTGCTGGCCTGCGCGGGAGACCGCGGCCCGCTGACGTACAAGCGCAGCAGGCGGGGCGACGCCGAGATCGACAGGGCCGTGCGGCACGTCCTGCGCAGCTCGGGACGTGCCCACACGGTCGTGGACTTCTCCCCGTACGGCTACGACGAGCGGCAGTTCTGCTCGCCCGGCTTCGACCTGCCCGTCGGCTCGCTCACCAGGACCCCGTACGCGGGCTACCCGGAATACCACACCTCCGCCGACAACCCGGACTTCGTCTCTCCCGAGGCGATGGCCGACACCCTGGAGACCTGCTGGGAGGTCACCCGGGTGCTCGAGGACAACCGCGCCTACCTCAACCTCAGCCCGTACGGGGAACCGCAGCTGGGCAGGCGGGGCCTGTACGGGTCGCTGGGCGGGCGCAGCGACACGAAGGAGACCCAGATGGCGATGTTGTGGGTGCTGAACCTCTCCGACGGGAGGCACAGCCTCCTGGACATCGCGGAACGGTCCGATCTTCCCTTCGGTGCCGTGGCGGAGGCGGCACGGGCCCTTCGTGGTTCGGGACTTCTCAAGGAGTGTTCGCTGTGACGCGGTTCCAGGTCGTGACGGGCTCCCGGGCGGGCGAGGCGCTCAACCTCCGGGTCGGCGAGACGGTGGAGGTGCTCGGCGAGGCCGAGATCATGGCCACGCTGGATGAGAGGGGGGAACTGGACGAGCTGCCCTTCATGCCGGAGATGCTGGCCTTCTGCGGGCGGCGGCTCACGGTGCACAAGGTGGCGCACAAGCTCTGCGACACGATCAGCAGCAGCGGCATGCGGCGGATGGAGCGTGCCGTCCACCTGACCGGGGCCCGTTGCGACGGGCAGGCGCACGGCGGCTGCCAGACGGCCTGCCAGTTCTACTGGAAGGAGGCCTGGCTCAAGCGGGTGGACCCGGACTCCCCGGCCTCTCCCGTCACGGGTCCCACCGCGGGGAACGGCCTCGCCGAGGGCAGGCCCCTGCTGCCGATCCTGCAGGCCGCCACCAGGAAGGAGCCCGGCCCCGACGGGGAGGAGCGC
Source organism: Streptosporangium sp. NBC_01469 (assembly GCF_036227305.1). Lineage (NCBI taxonomy): Bacteria > Bacillati > Actinomycetota > Actinomycetes > Streptosporangiales > Streptosporangiaceae > Streptosporangium > Streptosporangium sp. NBC_01469. The sequence continues at coordinate 2,355,255 of NZ_CP109465.1, forward strand.
TTCTCCTGCCAGGCGACCGAGCTGCTGCGCGCCGCGCCCACCTGCCTGCCGTTCAAGGACGTCGGGCAGTACGTCGCCGACGTGCGTACCGGGAACGTGGGCGTGCCCTGGATGCTGCGCTCGTTCCTCGTCGGGCTGTTCAACCGCTTCCAGCAGGCCAGCAAGCGCGTCCTGCCCAGGTGGCTGTGGATCAGGGGCGGGATGCGCTGGGGGTTCGTCAGGGGTGAGTCGGGGCCCACCACCCCGACGCTGAGCCTGGACCTGCGGCCCGGAGAGCTCGTCCGGGTCAAGTCCAAGGAGGAGATCCTCAAGACGCTCAACGACGGCCTGCTCAACCGCGGCATGGGGTTCGAGGAGGAGATGTCGCGCTACTGCGGCCACGTCGCGCGGGTGAGCGCCCGCGTCGAGAGGTGCCTGGACGAGAAGACCGGCCGGATGCTGCGGATGAAGAACCCCTGCATCATCCTGGACGGCGTCGTCTGCGCGGGCGCGTACAACGTCAGCTGCCCGCGCGAGTTCGTACCGTTCTGGCGGGAGATCTGGCTCGAACGCGTCGAGGAGCCCAGTTGAGCGGGTCCTCCCACGAGACGGGCGGCGAGACGGGCGCGGTCGGTACGGCCGACGAGACCGACCCGGTCAGCGGGGCCGGTGGCGTCGGCACGGCCGGTGAGCAGGTCGGGACGATCGGCAGGAAGGCCGGTCGCGGGCTGCGCTGGAGTCTCCTGGGCAACCTGGGGACGAAGGCGACCACCTTCGTCATGGGACTCGTGCTCGCCCGGCTGCTCGTACCGGAGGACTTCGGCCTCTACGCCATCGCGCTCGCCGCGACCACCTTCGTCATGCACGTCAACGACGTCGGCATCATCGCCGCCACCGTGCAGTGGCGGGGCCGCGTCGAGGACATGGCGCCGACGGCGACGGTCATGGCCATGGCGTTCAGCGCCGGGATGTACGGGATCTTCTGGGTGGTGGCCCCGTACTTCGCGGAGCTGGCGGGCAGCGCGGAGGCCACCCCGGTGGTCCGGCTGCTCACCGCGATCATCCTCATCGACGGCGTCACCGCCGTGCGGGCGGGCTCGCTGATGCGCGGCTTCGGGCACGACCGGCTGACCAAGGCCAACATCGCGGGCTCGCTGGTCAACGCCGGGGTGGCCGTCACGCTCGCCGCGAACGGCGCCGGTGCCTACAGCTTCGCCTGCGGGCAGGTGGCGGCCAACACGGTCACCGGCGCGCTGGTGCTCGCCTGGGCCGGGCTGCCGTTCCGCCTCGGCTTCGACCGGGAGGTGGCGGTGAGGCTCCTGCGGTTCGGGGCGCCGCTGGCCCTGGGACTCGGCATCGAGGCGGTGCTGATGAACGCCGACTACGTCATCGTCGGCGCCGTGCTCGGCCCCGCCGCCCTCGGCTTCTACCTGCTGGCGTTCAACGTCTCCAGCTGGGTGCCCAGCGTGATCGGGACCGCCCTGCGGTACGTCACCGTGCCCAGCTTCTCGCGGCTGGCCGAGCAGCGGCCGGAGTCGCTGTCGCTGGGGGTGCAGCGCTCGGTGCCGCTGCTGGTCGCGTTCGTGCTGCCGGTCGCCGTGGTGACGGCCACGCTGGCCCCGGCGATCGTGGCGTTCCTCTACGGCGGGAAGTGGGCCCCGGCCGCCGGGGTCCTGGCGGTGCTGGCGGTCCTGATGGTCGTGCGGATGCTCATCTCCCTCGCCTTCGACATCCTCACCTCGGCGGGCGCCACCAGGGCCACCGTGTGGATGAACCTCGGCTGGGCCGTGGCGCTGGTGCCCGCGCTGTGGGCGGGCACGCACTGGTACGGCATCCGCGGCGCGGCGATCGGGCACGCGCTCGCCGGTGTCCTGGTCGCCCTGCCGGTGGCGGCACTGGTGCTGAGCCGCGCCGGGGTGCGCCTGGCACCCGTCCTTCCGGCCCTCGTACGCCCGCTGCTGGGCGCCGTGGTCGCGGCGGCCGTCACGGTGACGCTCGCCGGCCTGACGAGCGGGGTGATGGGCGGGGCGACGGGCGGCGGGATGACCGCGGGCTCCGCGTTCGTCCAGCTCTGCGTGGCCGGCGGTGGGGGACTGCTCGCGTACGTCCTGATCGCCGTACCCGTGACGCGGCTCAAACGGTTCGGCGCACGGATGGTCCCGGCCCGTGCCCGCTGACCACCGGCAGGACCCACGGGACCCGTGAACCCACGAGATCCACGAACTTACAAGACCTACGAGACCTACGAGAGGAGAGACCGGGTGGAGAACTCCGACGCGCTGGTGTCCATCGTGCTCCCCGTGCGCAACGGGGCCGGGCGGATCGAGGGCGCGGTCCGCTCGGTGCTCGGCCAGGACCACGAGCGCCTCCAGCTGGTGATCTCCGACAACGCGTCCACGGACGGCACCGAGGAGATCTGCCGCGACCTGGCCGCGACCGACCGCCGGATCGTCTACCGCAGGCACCCGGAGAACGTGGGCCTGTTCGACAACTTCGTCCGTACGACCGAGCTGGTCGAGGGCACGTTCTTCCGCTGGGTCGGCGACGACGACCGGCTGGAGCCCGGGTGCGTCTCCCGGTCTCTCCAGGCGTTCGCCGAGGACGACCGGCTCGTCCTGGTCACCACGCAGGTCGCCTACACCGGCCCCGACGGGACCGTCACCACCGCCCCCCTCGACCGCGCCGGGCTGGCCTCGGACGACCCGGTCGAGCGGTTCGCCGAGATGCTGCGGCTGCTCAACGAGAGCCACCTGCTCATCGACCCGCTGTACGGCACGCTGCGGCGCGACCCCCTGGCGAGGATCCCCCGGCGGAACATGCTCCGCGAGGACGAGGTGTTCGCGGCGAAGCTCGCGCTGGCCGGACCGTGGGGACACGTCCCCGAGGTCCTCGCCCACCGCAACTGGAAGCACGACAGCCTGTCCGCGATCGCCCGACGCCTCGACGTGCCGCCCTGGCGGGCCCGCTGCTCCACCCTCCTGCAGTGCGGGGAGCTGTTCCGCTGGCTGCGGGGGGCCGGTCTCACCGCCGACCAGCACCGCCGCGCCCGCGCGGCCGTACTCGGCATGTACGCGCGCCGCCAGCGGCTCACCGCGGCCCGCCGGGGCCGCAAACTCGCGCTGATCGCCTCGGGGCTCGTCCCCGGCAGATCTCCCCAACTTCACCGATCCCAGAAAGGAGAACCCCGTGACCACCGTCTTCTCTAACAGCGTGGTGGATGACAACACGCGCAGGGAGCTGCTCTACCAAGGGCAGGTCTTCGTCTACTCGGCGACGCCCGCCTCCGCGCTGCTGGCCGCCTTCGCCAGGGAGCTGATCGCCGAGGCGTTCGGCGAGCGCGACCCGGAGACCGCCCAGTTCGACATGCCGGTCGAGGAGTTCGCCGAGCTGCTCGCCGGGCTCAAGCCCCGGTTCATCCATCACCCCCGGTGCAAGGAACTGCTGCCCGCGGTGCTGAAGGAGCTGGGCTGCGACCTGGACCGCACCTACTTCGACGTGCCCCGGCTGCGCACCTCCACCTCCCACGACTACCTCACCTCCGGCATCTCCTACGCCTTCCACCCCCATCGCGACTGCTGGTACTCGGCCCCGTTCAACCAGCTCAACTGGTGGATCCCCGTCTACGAGGTGGTCCCGGAGAACGTGATGGCCTTCCACCCCCAGTACTTCGGCAGCCCGGTGCGCAACGGCAGCGCGCGCTACGACTACGCAAAGTGGAACAGGACCAGCCGGGTCACCGCCGCCCAGCACGTACGCGGTGACACCAGGGACCAGCCCCGTCCCGAGGAGGCCGTCGTTCTCGACCCGCAGGTGCGGGTGGTGCCGGAGCCCGGGGGCGTCATGGTGTTCTCCGGAGCCCAGCTGCACTCCACGGTGCCCAACACCTCGGGCAGGACCCGCTTCAGCATCGACTTCCGCACGGTGCACATCGACGACGTGCGCACCCGCCGTGGCGCCCGCAACGTGGACGCGGAGTGCACCGGTACCACCCTGCGTGACTTCGTACGTTCCTCCGACCTCGACCCGATGCCGGAGGAGCTGGCGCTGGAGTACGAGGCGGAGGCCCTGACCAGGGTCGGGTGAGCGGCGGAGCCCAGGCCACCGCCACACCGTCGTGACGCCCGTAGTGACAAGGAGTTCGTGTGCTGCGATCAACAAGCATCGTGTCCTGGGCGTCTGGCGCGCTCGGGAGAGTGGGGACGACGTAGTGGAGTTCTGGAAGACCATCCTCGACCTCGCCAGAAGGAAGCGAGTCGGGTTTCCGCTGGTCGGCCTGGCGCTCCTCGCCGCCGTGGCCGTCTTCCTCCTGGTGCCCCCGCGCTACGTGTCGAGCGCCTCCATGGTGCTGACCACGCCCCCCGCCGGAGGAACGACGGACCCGGCCAAGCCGCTGGGGCGGAGCAACCCGCTGCTGCAGTTCAGCGACGGTCTCAAAACCACGGCGGGCATCCTCATCCTGTCCATGAACACCGAGGCGGTCGCCACGGAACTGGGCATCGTGAAGGACGGTCCCGTCGAGGTCACGATCAACGACGGGCGCACCAACCCCAGCATGCTGGGCATCCTCATGAACGGCCCGTTCGTGTACGTGGAGGTGGAGAGCGACTCCGTCGACGTCACCCGTACCGTCATGGCCAGGGCCCAGTTCCGCCTCAGGACCGAGCTGGTTCGCAGGCAGGAGGTGCTCGGCGCCCCCCGCCCCACCTTCATCGGGTTCGTCGAGGTGGTGCCGGCCGGCTACCCCGCGATGGACCGGAGCGGCACGTGGCAGGCCGCGGGCGGGGCGTCGTTCGTCGTCGTCCTTCTCGGCCTCGGCGCCGTGTACGCCGTGGAGCGCCGGAGGGTGTTCCGGCGGAGGTCCGATGCCGGGTGGTCCGGCGAGTCCCGCCCGGCCACGGACGCCGCCCCGTTCCTCGCCCCGGTACCGGTCCTGGCCTCGGACGCGGCACCGGCCACGGCGGACCAGGTCGGCGAGGCGCGTCCCGGTGACCTCCCCGAGGAGGGCGGGGAGTCCGAGGACGGTAAGGAGGGCGGGGAGCCCGGGGGCGGCGAAAGTCGCGGGGGCCGTAACGGCAGGGGCGGCAAAAAACGTGGGGGTCGTGACCACAGGGGTGCTCCCGAGCCGCCCGTCACCGTCTATCCGGCGGAGGCGGTGTCCCCGACGCCCCCGGCCTCGGAGGGCGCAGCGTCGCGCGAGTCCTCCGGCTGGGAGGACGGCGACCTTACGGAGGCCGGTTCCGGTTCCGGTTCCGGTGTCGGCGCCGTGGCGGACGGCGGGAAGCGGGAGGCCCAGCAGGATCCGGACACCGTGGCGGTCCTGCGCACCGGGGGCGACGACCGCGACAAGTAGACGACTACGACAAGTAGACGACTACGACAAGTAGGCGACGGCGACAAGTAAACGATCGCGACGAGCAGGCGACGGCGACAGGCAGGACGAAGGGAAACGCGTGGACTTCTGGGGGACCGTACTCATCGTGTTACGGCGCTGGTATGTCGCCCTGCCGGCGTTCCTGCTGTCCATCGGCGCCGCGGTGGGCGTCTACTCGTCGATCCCGACGCTCTACGTCTCGAACGCGGTGCTCGTGCTGACCATCCCGCCCACCGGCGGAAGCCTGCCGAGCGACCCCGAACGCCCCAACGGGCTGACCAATCCCCTGCTGAACTTCGACTGGGGCCTGAGCATGTCCGCCTCGATCCTCATCCAGGTGATCAGCGCGCCGGAGACGGCGGAGTCGCTCGGCGTGCGGCCCGAGGGCGACACCACCTTCATAGCCACCAACGGCAGCACCAACCCGGAGGCGCTGGACGGCGGACCGTTCGTGTACATCGAGGGCACGAGCATGTCGCCGTCCGGGGCCCGGGACATCGTGACGCGGGTCAGGGACCGGGCGAGAGTCGAGCTGGCCGGTCGCCAGCGGCAGCTCAACGCGCCCCTGGCGACCTACATCACGATGAACGAGATGGTGTCGCCGACGGAGCCGCAACCCCAGCGCGGAGGGAAGACGCGCGGGGCCGCCGCCGCACTGCTGCTCGGGGTGCTCGCCAGCCTCGCCGCGGTGTTCTCCCTGGAGAGCTTCCTGGACGCCCGGAAGCGGAGACGCAGGGTGCCCGTGGCGGCGTCCGGGCTGCCCGCCGAACCCTCCCTCCTGAGGCGGTGAGAGCTCCCGTGGCTCGCACGTTTCCCACGGTCCCGGCCCCCGCGCCCGTCGCCTCCCTCGACCGTCCCGGCCTCCGCAGTGCCGACGGGGCCACCCTGGCCGCCGCGTTCGCGGTGGTCCTGATGCTGTCTCCGGCGCGGCTGGTCTTCCGCGGCCTGCCCTTCTCGCTCACCCCCGCCGACGCGGTCGGCCTCTTCGCCGCGCTGTGGTGGTTCTGCGCGCACCTCACCACCACGCTCGGCGCGGCCAAGGGCTCCAACCCCGTACGTACCGCGCTGTTCATGTACACCGCGGCGATGCTGGCCACCTACGGATACGCCAGCGCCGCCTACCTGCCGCCCGACGAGCTCGACATGGCCGACCACAGCATCGTCCTCGTCGTGGCGACGGTGGGCATCGGGCTCGGGGCGTGCGACGGCATCCGGGGCCGGGAGCGGCTGGACTTCGTCCTGAGGTGCCTCGTGATCTCCGGTGCGGCGGTCGGGGTCATCGCGGCGCTCCAGTTCGTGCTCGAATTCGACCTGACGAAGTACCTGGCCTTTCCCGGTTTCCGCTTCACCGCGGAGCTGCCGGCGATCCTCGAACGGAACACCCTGCGCCGGGTCGCGGCCACCACGGGACACCCCATCGAGCTCGGCGTCGTCTGCGCGATGATCATCCCTCTCGCGCTGCACTACGCGTTCGGCGCCCGCGACCGGGGTGAACCCTCCCTGCGGTGGTGGGTCTGCTGCGCGCTGATCGGTGCCGGGCTGATGTTCTCCGTCTCGCGGTCGGCGGTACTCGGGCTCGCCGTCGTCAGCGTGGTGCTGGTCGCCGGTTGGCCCGCGCGCAGGCGGCTGTGGGCGGCGCTCGGCGGCGCGGGTTTCCTGGTGGGGATGAAGGTGGCGGTGCCCGGCCTGATGAGCGTCTTCCTGGGGCTGTTCACCAGCCTGTCCAGCGATTCGAGCATCCAGTACAGGACACATGACTACGCGGTGGCGGCCACCGAGATCGGGAACCACTTCTGGGTCGGCAGGGGACTGGGCACCTGGTACGCGCCCAAGCATCTGATCTTCGACAACCAGTACATCCTGTCGCTGGTGGAGACCGGGGTCATCGGCCTGGCCACCTTCTCCGGGATCTTCCTGACCGGCATCTGGGCGGCGTTGCGCGTCCGCCGCCTCAGCTCCGACCCCGCCGTACGGGACCTGGGACTGACCCTGGCCGCATGCCTGGTCGTCCCCCTGGTCGGGGCGGCCACCTTCGACCTGCGCTCGTTCGCGACCGTGACGGGCCTGTCATTCCTGATCATCGGAGCGGCCGGCTCGCTGCTGCGCACCACCCGGCGGACACGGTCCCCGGCCGTCCGGCCACCGGAGAGGCCCGCCGGAGAAGCCGGGCGGGTGGATCGATGAGAAGCCGGGCGGGCGGATCGATGAGGAGGCCGGTGAGGTCGCCGGAAAGGTCACCCGACCAGCCGGTCGCGCAGGTCCGCCCAGGAGCCCGCGGCCAGGTCGCGCTCGCTGATCGCGGTGACCGGCAGCGGCCACCGGATGCCGAGATCGGGGTCGTCGTAGCGGACGGCGAGGTCCTCGGAGGGATCGTGCTCCCGGTCGATCCGGTAGCAGACGTCGGCCTGATCGGTCAGTGCCTGATAGCCGTGCAACAAGCCAGGAGGAACGTAGAGGTGAACGAACGTCTCATCGTCGAGAACCACCGACATCTGGCGGCCGAAGGTCGGGGAGTCCGGCCTGGCGTCGACGAGCACGTCGTGCACGGCCCCGCGGGCGCACCGGACGAGCTTGGCCTCCCCCCGGCCGCCCCGGCCGTGCAGGGCCCTGATCGTCCCCAGGCGGGACCGCGACTGGCTGTCCTGGACGAACGCGTCGGGCCGCAGCCCGTGGGCGGCGGCGAGCGTCGCGTCGAAGGTGCGGGTGAACAGCCCGCGGTCGTCCCTGTGCTGGGTGGGGACGAACAGCAGGACACCGTCGATCTCGGCGCGCTCGACTCTCATACGCCCATCTTTCCGACTCCTGAACCTCCCGGCCATGCAGAAGCGAAAAACGGCACCGGTCCGCGTACGAAACCGTTCGGCCGTGAGGGAGCGGAGAACGGTGCCGGACCTTCCGGCCATGGGGGAGCGGGAAACGGTGCCGATCGGCGTACCCCGGAGAACGTTCCTCTCGCGGACCGGCCGTCCCCGCCGGTGGTGCGCTCGGTGACGCCGGAGGGGGCCGGTGCGGGGTTCGCGCGCGTCCGGGTCGGGGCCGTCGAGGTCATGGCGGTCAGCGAGGCGGAGCTTCTCGACCATGTGGCGGCCGGGTGGCGACGGGGGCGCGGCGGTGCGATCGTCACCGCGAACGTCGACATCGTCCGCGCCGCCACGCGCGACCTCGCCCTGGCGGACCTCGTCACCCGCTCCGAGATCGTGGTCGCCGACGGCATGCCGGTGGTCTGGGCGTCGAGACTCGCCGGGCTGGCCGTTCCCGGAAGGGTCACCGGTGCCTCGCTCGTGCACTCCCTGACCGGGCGGGCCGCGCGCGAGAACCGCTCGGTCTACCTGCTCGGAGGGGAGCCGGGCGTGCCGGAGGCCGCGGCGCGGGTTCTCGCCGGACGCTACCCGGGACTGCGCGTGGCGGGCACCTGCTCGCCTCCCTTCGGGTTCGACGGCACGCCGGACGGGGTGCGCGAGGCGGTCGAGGGGGTGGTCGCCGCCGCACCCGATCTCGTCCTCGTCGGGCTGGGCTTCCCCAGGCAGGAAAGGGTCATCGAGGCCCTCAGGGCGGAGCTGCCCGACGCCTGGTATCTCGGCTGCGGAGCCGGGATCCCCATGGCGGCCGGACGGTTCAGCCGTGCCCCGGGGCCGGTCCAGCGGGTGGGCGCGGAGTGGCTGTACCGGCTCGCCCTGGAACCGCGCCGCCTGGCCCGCCGCTACCTGCGCGACGACGCGCCGTTCGCGATCGCCCTCCTCGCGGGCGCCCTGCGCACCCGCCTGACATCGAGGCGCCACGCATGACGGGCGACCTTTCTCCCGACCGGGGAGCGCCGCGTATGACGGGTGATCTTTCTCCTGACATCAAGGCGTCGCGTATGACCGGCGACCTTCCTTCCGATACCGGGGCGCCGCACCTGAGCGGCGATTCCGCGTCCGGGATCGAGACGCCCTGCACGACCGGCGACTCCCCGCCCTCCGGCGCGACCGCCTTCCCGGTGCGGTCCTCCCTCACGAGAAACGGCTCCCGCATGGCTGTTCCAGATTGGCCTCCGCTGGCCATAGTGATCGTCACGTATTCGAGTGGCGAGGTCGTCGAGGGCTGCCTGCGCTCGCTCGACGCGGCACTGGCCGGTGCCGGTCCGGCACGGGTCGTGGTGGTGGACAACGCCTCGGCCGACGACACCGTCGAGCGGGTGCGCGAGGTCGCGCCGGAGGCCGAGGTGATCCAGACCGGCCGCAACGCGGGCTTCGCCGCCGGAGTGAACGCGGGCATCGCCGCCGCGGACGGCTGCGACGTACTGGTGCTGAACCCCGACATCCGGCTCGCGCCCGGCTCCGTGCTCCTGCTCCGGCAGGCGCTCGCCCTGCCGGGAACCGGGATCGCCGCCCCCCGTCTCACCGGCGAGACGGGCAAGCTCCACCTCTCCCTGCGCAGGCGTCCCACCGTGCCGAGGGCATTCGGGGAGGCACTGCTGGGCGGGCACCGGGCCGGACGCATCCCGGCGCTCGGCGAGCTGGTCGTGGACCCGGCCGCCTACGGCAGGCCGCAGACGGCCGACTGGGTGTCCGGCGCGGCCTGGATGGTCTCCCGTGCGTGCCTGGACGCCCTGGATCCCCTCGACGAACGTTACTTCCTGTACTCGGAGGAGACCGAGTACATGCTCAGGGCGGGGGAGGCGGGGTTCGCCGTCCGGTACGAGCCCCGTGCCGTGGCCGTACATCTCGGAGGCGAGCAGTCCACGTCGAGCCGGCTGTGGGCGCTGTCGTCGGCGAACCGGGTCCGGATGCACCGGGAGCGGTACGGCTGCCCGCGCGGGCAGCTGATGCGGCTGGCCGTCGGACTCAACGAGCTGGTCCGCGCGGTCGCCAAGGGTGGGGCGGGCGGGAGGCGGCACCGGGCCGCCCTGCGCCAGCTGGTCCCCCTGCGCGAGTGGCCGCTCCTGCCCGACGAGGAGGGGGCCTCTCCGACGACCCGGCCCACGACCGCCTCCCCCGTCCACGGGATCCCGGCCCCGGAGGCGGGTTCCCCGGCCCGTGAGGCGGCCTCCCCGATCGGAGAGGCGGCCTCCCTGGCCCGTGAGGCTGGTTCCCCGGCCCGTGAGACGGTTTCCCCGGTTCGCCGGATGGCCGATCCCGCCCATGCGACGGCCTCTCTGGCCAGGGAGGGGTCCTCCCCGGCCGAGGAGAGGGCCTCTCCCGGCTACGTCTGCTTCTCGGCGCAGGACTGGTGGTACCACAACCGGGCGCACTCGGACTTCCAGCTCATGCGCTCGGTCGCCGCCCACAGGAAGGTCCTCGTGGTCAACAGCATCGGGATGCGCATGCCGATGCCGGGCAGGTCCACGCAGGTGCTGCGGCGCGTCGGGCGCAAGCTGCGCAGCGTCGCGATGCTCGTCAGGAGGCCGCTGCGGGAGCTGCCCGGCTTCTACGTGATGTCCCCGCTGCCGCTGCCCTTCTACGGGTCGCCGCTGGCCAGACGGGTGAACGCGCTGCTGGTCCGGGCCCAGGTGCTGGCCGTCTCGCGAGCACTCGGGCTGCACCGGCCCGTGATCATGGTGACCATCCCCACGGCGTGGGACGTGGTGCGGCCGATGCGCAGGCGCGCGCTGGTGTTCAACCGCTCCGACCGGCACTCGTCGTTCCCCGAGTCCGACCGGCCGACCATCGAGGCGCTGGAACGCGGCCTGCTCGAAAGCTCCGACCACGTGGTCTACGTCAGCACCGCGCTGATGGGCGAGGAGAGCGGCATGACCGGAGACCGCGCGCACTTCCTCGACCACGGCGTGGACACCGACCACTTCCGGCGGCGCCCGGAGAGCGAACAGCCCGCCGACCTCCGCGCCATCCCCGGGCCGAGGGTGGGTTTCTTCGGCGCGCTGGACGACTATCTCGTCGACTTCGACCTTCTCGAACGGATCGCCGTCGAGCTGCCCGACGTCTCGCTGGTCCTGATCGGCGACGCGACCGTCCCGATGGAACGCCTCACCCGCCATCCGAACGTCCACTGGCTCGGATTCAGGCCGTACGAGCGAATTCCCGCGTACGGATCGGGGTTCGATGTCGCGATCATGCCGTGGCTGGACAATCCGTGGATCAGGAATTCGAATCCGATCAAGCTCAAGGAGTATCTCGCGCTGGGCCTGCCGGTGGTCAGCACCGATTTCCAGGAACTCGTGAACTATGCCGACCGCGTGAGAATCGCGGCCGACGGCGACCTTTTCATCGACGCCGTTCGCGCGACGTTGCGCGACGGGGGTCTGCAGCCGGCGGACACCATGCGGGGATCCGTGCTCGGTGCCTCCTGGTCGTCGCGTGCCGCGCAGCTGATGGCGCTCGCCGAGCTGTCGCCGGGTCCGCGATGAGGAGGACAGGATCATGAGATCTGGAAACCACGCACGGACGGAGGGACGCCGGGTCAGGCGACCGCTGCCGGTGCTGGCCGGGGTGGGAGCCATCTCGGTGTCGGCGGCGGTGCTCGGGCTCACCCTGATCGACGCGCCCGGGAGCCAGGGCCAGGGCCCGCTCGCGGGCGCGTCGGCCGGCGCCCTCCCGGAGACGGCGGCCCCCGGGAGGGCACCGGCCGACGCGTGGTCGGCCGCGGGGCCTCCCGCGACGGCCGCGCGGGTGCCGTGGGAGGGCGGCCCCGCCTACTACGGGCGGTTCGCCGCACCGGCGGCGGCGGGCTGGACGAACCCGTCGTTCTTCCCGGTGGGCGTCTGGTTCGAGTCCGTGATCACCCAGGCCGACGTGGACAAGGACCGGGCCGCCGGGATCAACACCTACGTGGAGCTGACCGGGACCAGCGACATGGCGCTGGTGCGGAAGAACGGCATGTCGGCGCTGACGAGCGCTCCGCTGACCGGCTATGGCAAGGAGACGGTGGGCTGGCTGCTCAACGACGAGGTCGACATGTGGGCGAAGGCCGGAGACGCCGGGTGGACCGGCAACCACCCCGGCGAGGGTCCCCTGTGCGTCCCCGAGGACAGGGGATGCGGTTTCACCGTGCTGCGTACCCAGAAGGAAAGGCTCCCGAAGGGCGACGGCAGGATGCACTACGCCAACTACGGCAAGGGCGTGATGATGTGGGAGCGGGACGCGGACGCCGCCGCGTTCGTCAACCGCTTCACCGACGTCGTCTCGTCCGACGTCTACTGGTACACCAGCGCGAGCGTCTGCCTGGACGGGCAGAACTTCCTGTCCCTGCCGGTCTCCAAATGCCGCAGGGCCGCCAACTACGGCTCCGTCCTCGACCGCCAGCGCGAGCTGGACGTGCTGGACGGCCGTCGCCAGCCGATCTACGGTTTCGTCGAGGTCGGCTGGCCCGCCGAGAACGACACCCGGGCCATCCAGCCGCAGCAGGTGACGGGCGCGGTGATGAGCTCGCTGATCCACGAGGCCCGGGGTATCATCTACTTCAACCACAACTTCGGCGGGCCGTGCCACTCCCAGCACGTCCTGCGGGAGAGGTGCGGGCAGAAGGTCAGACCCGCGGTGGCCGAGGTCAACCGGCGCATCGGGCAACTGGCCCCCGTGCTGAACACCCAGTCGTACGCGCACCGCTTCGGCCCCGGCCTCGACACCATGCTGAAACACCATCAGGGTTCGTACTACGTCTTCGCGATGCCCAGCGCGAACGCGGCCCCCGGCAGGCACACGTTCACCCTGCCGCGCGGGCTGCGGGCCACGCGTGCCGAGGTCCTCTTCGAGAACCGGACGGTCCCCGTCGACGGCGAGGGCAGGTTCACCGACTCCTTCGCCGCCGAATACTCCCACCACATCTACCGGATCACGCCTTAAGGCGTGATCCGGTAGATGTGGTGTCGGCTTGGTGTAGATCATCCATGTGGATGAGGAGCGTCTGAAACGTCACGACCTGACGGACGAGGAGTGGGCGCGACCGGAGCCGCTGCTACCGGTGAGCACGAGCTGGGGGAGTCCGTCCGGATCCCGCGCAGGGCACTGGGACGGTCGCGCACGCGCCCGGCGCGGGTGCTGGCCGACAAGGTGTACTTCGCTCGCGCACAACCGCCGTTATCCGCCGGCATCGCGCCGCGGCCACCCGCTACGACGAGCGTGAGCGGATCTACCAGGGCACCCTCGCCGTCGCCTCGATCTGCATCTGGCTCCGGCACCTCGTCATGTGATCACAGGACACACTTCATGTCGCCGGGCAGAACACCGACTTGAGAGCGTCCGTGATGCGCCGCGGTGCGGTGACGCGCTCGGCGTCGTCCATGGCCACCGTCACGGACACGGCGAACTGCACGCGGCCGTCCGAGGAAGTGACGGTCGCGGCGGAGAAACCGGGCGCGCTGCCACCGCTCGCTGGGGCGAACTCGGGGTTGCCCGCGCACGGGCCGCCCGGGGGCAGCGGCGGCAGGCCGGGCGGCGGGTCGGTGAGTAGTTTGCTCAGGGACTCCGGCAGGAGCCTGCCCTGGCGGAGGGCGCGCTGGAAGGCGCTCACGTCGCGCGCGGTGGAGACCACGCCGCCGGCGCCGAGCATGGTGGTGACGTTGATCTTGTCGACATCGCGCAGCGTGCCCGTCTCGTCCGGGGCGTAGCCGTGCCCGTGCGGGCCCTTGATGCCCTCGGGCGCTTTTGCGGGCAGGTAGGTATCGCTCATTCTGAGCGGGGTGAAGAGCCTCCGGTTGAGTTCGGCCGCCAGTGACCTTCCGGACAGCTTCTCGATGATCATGCCGAGCAGGATGTAGTTGGTGTTGGAGTAGTTGAAGGTCCCGATCTCCACGGGCCGGGGCTTCTCACGCGAGGCCGCCAGCAGGTCGGCCGGGCGGTAATTGCGCGTGGGGTCCAGAGGATCCACGTCCGGGCTGAGGTAATCGGGAATGCCCGAGGTCAGCTGGATCAGGTGGCGCACCGTGATCTCGTCGGCCCGCTCCACCAGGTTCTTTTCCGCCACCTTCGGCAGGACCGCGCTGAGTTTGTCGTCCAGGCTCAGCTCGCCTTCCTTGACCAGTTGCAGCACCACGGTGGCGGTCATGTTCTTGGTCTGCGAGCCGATCCGGTAGCGGGCGTTCGACGGGATCGCGCCGCCCTTGCCGTGGAGCAGGCGGGACCCGGCCGATCCCTTCCCGACCCGCTTGCCGTCCATGTACACCTCGCCGATGGCGCCTACCACGTGGCCCGTCTTCACCAAGCCTTCCATCGCCTTCTGCACGTCCCCGACCTTGACGGGGTCGGCAGATGCCGAGGCGGTTGCGGGCGAGGCCATGCTCAGAGCCAGCGCCACGCACGCCACTGAGGCGACGTGAGCCGCTGTCGCTCGACGCGAAACCATAAAGTCTCCCTCTGCGGAAGTCCGAGACTCGGATGTCGAGCCACAGTTCTAGGGCAGGGAGTGTTTCCTTGATGTTAGGCCTGAAGACGCGGCTACGGTTTGCGCCCCCGTAATCGCGCAACGCAGCGGCAGCGGCCGCGGTCCCCTCCCCGGCGAAGTCGGTGACCTTGCCGGCGGGATCTCCTGCCCACCGCCATCACATGATCACGGGACACGCTCTAGTGCCCCTCGTCCTGAAAAGGAAGGCGCCAGCGGGCCCAGACGGTCTTGCCGGGGCGGTCGGGGAGAGGCGTGACGCCGTGGTCGTGGGCAAGAGCTTTGACAATGGCCAGGCCACGACCGTGAACGGCCTCGGCGTCGAGGGCGAGGTGGCGGGGCTGCCCGCTTCCCCGGTCGGTGACCTGGACCTGGAACTCGTCCGCGCTTGCCCACAGGGAGAGCCTGACCACGGGCTCACCGTGAACGATCGCGTTGGCGAGCAACTCGTCGGCCACCATAACGACATCGTCGACGAGGTGACGCAGCTCCCAGGCGACGAGGGTCTCGCGCACCATGACACGGGCCTCGCCGACGATCGGCAGGTCATGCGGCAGGTCCCAGCAGACGGCCCGAGGGTCGTCCGGGAGGTGTGGAGCGTCCAGAGCCGGTGGGACGTCCGGGTTCTCGGGCATGGATCCTCCTCGGGGTGGCGGTGTGCCGTGTTCGGCCTCGCGTATCAGGTCGCGTAGCTCGTCGGCGGTGTCGGCCCGCACGATCAGGGGTTCGGGAGCGGGCCACGTGGCGATGGCGTGGAAGTGCCGGGTGCCCAGGCCGTACCAGACGGTCCAGGCGGGCTCGATCCGGTCGAGCCGCTCGGCGGCGGCTCGTTCGGCCGGGTCCCAGGGCCGGGAGTCGACCTGCGCGATGGCTGCTCCTCGCCGATGCCGCCCGCTCTGCCGGGCGTGAGGATCACGTCCGTTCACGCTGTCGCTCCCTGCCGGTACGGGGTGTGCTTGGGGGTACGGGGGCCCGGTGGCCGTCCACGCCGGTACGGCACCGAGGTCGTGGCCACAGGCTGATCCGGCCGCCGGTGCCGACCAGGGGAGACCTCCGGAGACCGCGCGGGGAAATCGGTGGGGGTCGGGCGGATGGGCGTCGCGACGGGTGGGCGGCCGGAGAGATTGAGGCGGCGGCGGACGCTCATTCGGGCGTGGACCTGGGCGGGGGTGGGCTGCTCCCAGTGGTGGTGGGCGCGGTGCGGGAGGCTGGCGGCCTCGTGCGCGTACGGGGGATGGCCGCACCAGCGGCAGCCGAGCGGCATCGGCGGCCGGTTCGCGTGCCAACGCACCCGGATCGGCCTGGGGTTTCCTCTAGGGTTGCGCATCAGATCGGACCTCCAGAGTCCGGTCGAGGGGCTTGTCATGGCGTGCTGTGCCGTGGCAGGCCCCGCTCTGTTTGTGGGTTGGGGACGATGTACCGGTGTGTGTTCGCCTTGCGGGGGAGGCGACGCCGCAGGACTTACTCAGCGGTGACAGGTGTGTGTCCGGCAGAGGTATGAAGTACGACCGGAAGTGCGTTTTTCGCTGAATCGACGGCCATTTCTACTCCTCTTATCCGGACATACGTGTTGATTTTTCCGACGGCCTTGGAGGGGTGCTCTCCGAGCGCAGGGAAGGGCCGCTCCGGCGGTGTTTTTGCTTTCCTAACCCTCTTCACAGGGTGCTCTCGGATGGCTACTTTGGGTATCGAAAGTCGAGGCACATCAGTGTGACAGTTTGTGGAAGTCTGTGCCCCTCGTGTCGCCATGTGGAATTCCCCGCTAGACGGAGCCGAAATGTCCATGAACCCCAAGCCCAACCCGAAAAACGAAAAATGGGTTCTCTTTGGTGCGGAACTCCGTAAGTACCGGAAAAAGGCAAAAATGACCCAGGATGATCTGGCCGAGGTGACTCAGTTCAGCAGGAGCCTGCTGAGCTTCACAGAGAGAGGCGAGCGCAACCCCAGCCACAATCTGGCGCGACGCTGCGACGAGGCTTTGGGCGCGAACGGGGAACTCCTCCAGTGCTGGACGCACATCACCCATGCGGCGAGCCCCCGATGGTTTCGGGATTGGCTAGAGGTCGAACCGGCAGCGCACACGCTGCACACTTGGCAACCGCTCGTCGTGCCTGGTCTTCTTCAAACCGAGGAGTACGCGCGAGCAGTGCTGCGCGGAAAGCCCGGCGTAACGGATGATGAGCTGGAGAAACTCGTGGCTGCTCGAATGGAGCGGCAAGCCATCTTCGCCCGGCCTGCCCCGCCGATGCTGCGAGTGGTGCTGGACGAGGGCGTTCTGCGTCGCCCGATCGGCGGTAAGGAAGTCATGCGTGCTCAGATCGAACGCCTGCTCATAAGCTTCGCGTCACCCAAGATCGTTATCCAGGTGCTTCCACTGGTGCTTGGAGTGACCACAGGGGTTCTTGGTGGTTTTGTCATTGCGCAGATTCAAGGGAGTGCGGATATTGTGTATCTCGAATCTGCACTAAACGGCCAAGTTACCAATAAGTCGGAGGATGTCGAAGCCATCCAAGCTACGTACGACACCATCCGAGCTGAGGCACACTCTCAGCATGTCTCGATCGACGTGATCAGAGAGGCAGCAAAAACATGGATCTGAGCGACGAGCTGAGGACCGCTGACTGGCGTAAGGCCACCAAGAGCGGGCCCAACGGCGGGGACTGCCTTGAAGTGGCTCCGCTGTCGGGTGGTCGGGTGGGTCTGCGTGACACCGAGGCTCCCGAGCGGGCGCCCTTCGTGGTGAGCGCGAGTGTCTGGGACGCCTTCGTGGATGGGGCGAAGAAGGGCGAGTTCGACTTTTAGCCCAATCTCGGAACACGGGAAGGCTCTCGGCTACCACCAGGGGCTTTCCTGTCCGTGCCGCTACCGGTAGAGAGGCGGAGCGATCGTGGGCTTGAGTGAAGAACTGAGGACCGCTGACTGGCGTAAGGCCACCAAGAGTGCGTCAAATCAGGGCGATTGCCTGGAGGTCGCTCCGCTGTCGGGTGGTCGGGTGGGTCTGCGCGACACCGAGGCTCCCGAGCGGGCGCCCTTCGTGGTGAGCGCGAGCGTCTGGGACGCCTTCGTGGATGGCGCCAAGAAGGGCGAGTTCGACTTCTAGCCCCAACCTCGGAACACGGGAAGGCTCTCGGTCATCGCCAGGGGCTTTCCCGTCTGAGGATGCGGCCGCCTGACCTTCCCTACGACACAACCCCCCCAGGACCGGGAGGCCGGGCTCTCGCCACGGCGGGCACGCCCCCCGGGAAGTTGCCACCGGGTGTGATCACGGGTGGTCCGCAGGACGAGCCAGCGGGCCGCCTCGTCGAGGACGAGAAGATGGGCGGTGACCGCCCAGCCGTACGGCCCGCCGGTGGAAGCGGGCCGTACATCCGGCCCGGTCATTTCCGGGTGGCGGTGATCAGGTTACGGGCGCCCTGGTGGAGCAGGTCGGCGGCGACACGGGCGCCGAGGGTGGCGGGGTCATCGTGGGTGCCCCAGGCGTGGGAGCGGACGAACGCGCTGCCGTCGCGGTTGAACACCATGCCGAACATGGACATCTTTCCGTCGGCGGTGGTGGAGGCGTGTCCGGCGATGGGGCTGTTGCAGTGGCCGAAGAGCATGTGCAGCATGGTTCGCTCGGCGAGGATGTGCTGGGCGGTCGCGGGGTGGTTGAGTTCGTCCAGGAGCCGCATCACAGGGGCATCGGAGCCGCGGGCCTGGATGCCGACGACGCCGGCGCCCACGGGCGGGACCATGGACACGACGCCTTCGTCGGCGCTGTGGAACTCCAGGGGCAGGATCTCGTGGTGGCGGTCGAGCAGTCCGAGGCGGAGCAGGCTGGTGCGGGCGAGGATCAGCGCGGCGTACTTGCTGCCGTCCTCGTCGAGTTTGGCCAGGCGGGTGTCGACGTTGCCACGGATGCGTTCGGTGCGCAGGTCGGGCCGGTGGATGCTGAGCTGGGCGCGGCGTCGTACGGAGCTGGTGCCGATCAGTGACCCGGCCGGGAGGTCGGCCAGGGCTACGCCGTCGCGGGTGACCACGACGTCGCGAACGTCATCGCGTGGCAGGTAGGCGCCAAATGCCGTCCCCTCGGCCAACGGCACGTCGCCAGGGACGTCCTTTATGCAGTGGACGGCTATGTCGATCCGGCCACTGGTCAGCGCGCGGTCGATTTCCTTGCTGAAGGCGCCCTTGCCGCCGATTTCGGCGAGGTCGCCGGGCCACAGGTCGGCGCTGACCTGCGTGGGCACGATCTCGATGGGTACGCCGGGTGCGAGCTGGGTGACCAGTTCGGCGACGTGGCCGGTTTGGATCTTGGCCATGGTGGAGGTACGGGTGCCGATCCGCAGCGGGTGCGAGGCGAAGCGGGACATCAGAATCTCGGTCAGCGGGTTCACGGATTCTTCCTGTTAGAGGATGGTCGCGGGTAGCACGGCCGCGCGACGAGCTATGGCAACGGTGATTATTCGATTGCGAAGCGTAGTCATATTTCTCGAAGTGACGACCACGCTTCGCGGGAGAACCGTCGCGGCACCATCCTTGCGAGCGGTGACCGCGCCCCTCTGATCAGGGGGCACTCGATCTGCTGCGTCAGGTGCGTACTGGCTGAAGGTCGTGGACTTGGACGATCAACTGGGTGGCGAGCGCACGGCGAAGGAGGTCCCACTGCGGCGGCCCCTGCCGGTTGTTCAGGACGCGGGCACGCAGCACCCCGTTGGCCCGGTCGCTGCGACGTTCGCCGTCGAAGGCGAGCCGTAGCCCGCCGAGCGGGCGCCGGGCGAACCGCAGGGGCTGCGGTGCGACCTCGTGTTCGTGGGCGATGACGTAAGGGACACGAAGCTGTGTCGGCGCGACGCCGGTCACTTTGTCCTCCCGTCCGGTGCGAGGGACCACGTCACCCGCGCCGCCGGGCATCCCAGCTCAAGATCTCGGATCGTCGTTCCGGTCACGTCAGCGGGGTCACTCGCGGGGCCGCCTTTGCGGCGTGCCTCAAGAGAACCGTCCGGGTTCTTCGTCACGTCGAACTCCGGTATCTCCAGCGTCACGCCTTCTCCTTCGGGAGCGCGGCAAGGATCAGATCCACGACCGCGTAAGGCTGGTCAGCGTTCACCAGCTGGGTCGTGACCCCCACCGAAGGCAGCGAGACCACGAAGTAGCCGGAGCGGTCTCCCACGGTCACGCTCGCCACCTCCCAGCCGTCGAGGCTGTGCGCGATCAGCTCGAAGCGGTCCTCTCGCGGAAACGGAAGCGGCCGGTGGCTACGGAGGCGGAGCCCCACGTAGTGAATGATCGACGTACGAACACCTTGCGCACTGACCAACCGTGCGAGGCCAATCAACCCCTCGGGAAGTTCTTGCCCGACAGGGCTCGCTGTCTCGTCGCCCTCGCGCCCCCCGACACGGGCCTCTGTCACTGTCTGTCCGGATGCCATAACCCAGACGTTAGAAGCGAACGCTTTCGCGGCCGGAAAAGTTGTCCAAGTTTGCCGTCTACTAAGAGGGCAAAGCCTCGATCGCTTGAAGAATCAGTGCCTTCGCAGACTCACCGATAGCGCCTATGAAGAACAGGCGTTCCCAGGCTGACACGTACATGGCGACTTCCTCGGGCTGCGTGATCGTCAGATAGCCCGACACCAACTCCACGTTCGTCTGGGCAAAGTCGGTCATTGTGAACGATTCCTCGGGCCACACGCCCCACCCGGTGGTGGTGCGGTCGGCAGTGCGAGGAATGATCGCGATCAGTACCGACGGCATCAGCATCACCGACAACAGATGTCGTAGTTGCTCGGCGTGGACGCTGGGTCTCGTGGTTCGGTACCACAGCACGCTCTCTTCGAGGAGGAACACGAAGCGGGCGTCAGCCCGATGTAGCACACGGCGGCGTTCCATCCGCTCTGCCACCGCCTCCGTGACGTCGTTCACTGCGACGGCCTGCTCGTGCCGCACCGCCTCCAGCGCGGCCGTCGTGTATCCCTCCGTCTGGAGAAGGCCAGGGATGACCCTGTTCGAGTACACGCGCATCAAGCGCACACGCTCGTATCGCTCCCTGACCGACTCCTGTGCCCCCTTGAGCCCACGCCGGTTGAGCTGCTGGTAGCTGACCCACATGCTGGCCGCCGCACGGAGCTCGGCCAGCAGTTCCTCCGTACGCCCAGGTGGCACACCGCAGATCCGGCACCATGTGCGCAGGTCTTCGGGTGAGATGGGGCGTGCGGCATGCTCAATCTTGGAGATCTTGGAAACCCCATGCCAGCCCGCTAGCTCAGCCAGCTTGCGGCCGGTAAGGTCCGCGTCCTCGCGAATCTCGCGAAGTTGATCGGCGAGACGTTGCCGTGCGGCTTGAGCGCTGGAAGAGGACGAAGGCGATGGCGACATGATGAAGTTCTACGTACCGATCTGAGCTATTGCGGCTGGTACTCCTCGTGCGGAGTCGCCCGTTCCCAGATCTGCTCGAACATGGCGATACACCGAGTGACCATGTCCGGGTCGTTGGTGAACTGGTCCGCTTCTGTGTCTACTCCCGCACCAGAGTTGAAATTGAAGCAGACCACCCGGCCGTCGAACATCCAGAAGTCCGTACCAGGCAGTACCAGGTCGAACGCTCGGCGGCGCGGCAGCCATCGCACCTCCTCACCGGCCTTCACGTTCTCGTCGGTGATCATGTGCTCCCAGCGGATGTAGTCGCTGATGGGCTCAGATACTACGCGTGCCCGTCGTATCCGCACTCCGCGCCCTACAGCCTCTCGAACCGTGTCCGTCCATCCGCTTCTGTCGTAGCGGCCCGAGCCACCGGCCAGGAAGTCCTGGAATGCCGGATGGTTGGGATCGTAGGTGTCACGTGTCTCCAGGTGGACGGCTGAATGCCGAACCCCGCGAATCATGTCTCTGATCGACGTCGGTCCGTGCCCTGCCCGGCCTTCCTCGAAAGTGCCCGCGATGGCTTCAGCGATGATCGGCTTCATTCTGCCGGGTTGCCACACCACCACCTCATCTGCCCCTATGGGACTGTGCGCAGCGATCTTGGCCAGTAGTACCGGATCGGTGACCAGCTTCCCTTGAAAGAGGATCCTGTCTGCCTCGTCATCGACGAACACGGCGCAACACTTGTCGTCCGGCGAGTTGGGGTCCATACCTACGAAGTGGAATGCCATGTGGTGCTCCTCGCTCGTGGTTGCCCGATGTTGTCCTCAACCGGGGAGCCTGAACGCAGGTTGCGGCACAGTCAAGGGACTTGGGAAAGTTGAGGTCATCACGAGTCAGCAGCCGTACTGGCAAGAGCGGCGATGAGCCCGAGCGATCAAGCCTCGGTTGCCGAGGGATGGTGGCAACAGTTTGCATTGCGACCGCCAGGGGCTTTTTCGTCCGTATCGCCAACAGCGGAGAAGTGGGAAGCTGTGGATCCGAGCGACAACCTGAAGACCGCGACCTGGCGTAAAGCCACCAAGAGCGGACCCAATGGTGGGGACTGCCTTGAAGTGGCTCCGCTGTCGGGCGGTCGGGTTGGCCTGCGTGACACCGAGGCTCCCGAGCGGGCGCCCTTCGTGGTGAGCACGAGCGTCTGGGACGCCTTCGTCGACGGCGCCAAGAAGGGCGAATTCGACTTCTAGCCCCAACCCCGGAAACGTGAGAAGCCCCCAGCCAGGCGGCCGAGGGCTTCTGTCGTCGTGCGAGCTATGCCACGGTGTATTCGACGTCACCGAAGTCGGCCACCACACGCAGTCGCCCGCCAAGGGCCTCGACATAGGAGCGCAGGGTCGCCACCTCGACACGGTCGACCTCGCCGTGTTCGATGGCCGAGACTCTCGGGCCGGAGACCCCCATGGTGGTGGCCACGTCGCGCTGGGTCAGATCCTGCTCACGCCTGATCTCCGCGAGCTTGTGCGCCCTGACCTCCGCGGCGAGCTGTTCCATCGCAGCGGACTTCTCGGCATCCGATTGCACAGGCAGTCCCGCAGCCTGGCGCCGCTCCCGCGCCCGCTGCTTCACCTCGTCCCAGTTGACCGCGCTCATTCGTACTCCCTGCTAGCCAGTTCCGCTATGTGCTCGGCGTACCGCTTCTCCGCCATCGGTACGTTCGTGTCATACCAATGACCCCAGTTGCCGGCCTTGTCACCCGCGACCAGCAGCACTGCCCGGCGAACCGGGTCGAATGCGAACAGAATGCGGATCTCACTTCCTTTTGACGAACCAGGTCGCAATTCTTTCAAATGGTGGTTGTCGGCTCCCTTGATGCGATCCACCAGCGGTCGGCCAAGTGTCGGCCCGACCTGCGCCAGCATGTCTATGGCGTTTTCAACCTGCTCGGCGCTGTCCCAGTCGTCCTGGCATAACTGGTCGTACCAGTCGGCGACCTCAGTAACCAGCACGACCTGCCATCCAGCTCCATCCATAGCTTAACCCTGGCATTAAGGCAGCAGCAAGGAGGCGCTTTTCTGATCAGCGGAGCAGGCCGCCTGCTCCGCTTCTACCGGCTTGTCCTTTTGTGACTGTTTGCAGGTGCGGACCGTCCCTGGTGGTGTCAAGCGGTGAAGGCGTCGTCGCTGAGGTACTCGACGTCGCCGAAGTCGGCCGCCACGCGCAGTCGCCCGCCGAGAGCCTTGACATAGGAGCGTGAGGACGCCCGGCAGGGCCGGGCGCTCAGCCGTTTTCGCGGGCGAACCAGTCGACGGTCCGGCGCAGACCCTCCTCAAGTCCCACGGCGGGCCGCCAGTGGAGGATCTCGGCGGCTGCGGTCGTGTCGGCGATCCTGGCGCTGTCCAGCGCTCTGTCGGTGAGCGCGCCGTAGCGGGGGCGGGCCCGGCCGCCGACGATCCGGGAGAGCAGTTCCACGGTGTCGCGGATGGAGGTGCCCGTCCCCGTGCCGATGTCGAAGGCGCGGCCCGCCGCGTCCGGGGTCTCGCCTGTGGCGAGGAAGGCGTCGACCACGTCGTCGACGTACACCCAGTCGAGATGGCGCGTTCCACTGCCGAGCTCGGGTTCGCGCCCGCGCAGCAGCGACAGCGCCACGTAGGGGACCAGCTTCCGGGTGTCCTGGCGGCCAGGGCCGTAGACCATGCCGATCCGCAGGTTGCTGACCTGGACACCCCACAGGTGGTGGAACATCCGCGCGTAGCCGTCGGCGGCCCACTTGGACACCGCGTACGGCGAGGACGGCGCCTTGTCGCCCTCCTCGGGGCGGAGCTCCTCCAGTGAGCCCGCCAGCACCACCCTGGTCTCAGGAACCTCGGTGACCGCCGTCAGCAGGTTGACCACGCTGGTGAGGTTGCTGTGCAGCATCGGCAGCACGAGCCGCGGATCCCTCGCCCCGGCGACCTCGCTGGCCAGGTGGAACACGACGGCGGGGCGGGTCGAGCCGACGAGCCACTCGACCGCGCCCGCGTCGGCGACGTCCGCGACGTGCCACGTCTCGCCGTTCGAACTCTCCCCGGGTCGGCGGCTGACCGCGTGCACCCGCGCGCCGAGCGCGCTCAGGCGCCGTACCAGGTGGGTCCCGATGAAGCCACCGGCCCCCGTCACCAGCACGGGCCTCGCCCGCCAGTACTCTTCCGCTACCGGGCTGGCCATACGCTTTTCTCCTGATTTAGGGGGATTTGTGGCAGATAAGCGCTAAGGCCCGCTCCGAAGAGCGGGCCTTAGCGTTTGGTGCCGTGCGTTTGTTTCCGATCAGCCGATGCGCCAGGTGTCCCCGCCGAGCAGCAGGTCGTTCAGGTCGCCGGGCCCTCGCTCGCCGACGGCCTCCTGGAGCTGCTCGGCCATGAGCTCGTCGTAGGAGGGGCGGTCGACGTTGCGGAAGACGCCGATCGGGACGTGCTCGAAGGCGGGCTCGTCCAGCCGGGAGAGCGCGAAGGCCAGCGACGGGTCGGCGCGGTGGGCATCGTGCACGAGGATCTCGTCCTCGCTCACCGCCGACCTCGGGACGACCTCGATGCCGCCGTCGGCCGCCCTGCGCACGGCCTTGGACGCCGAGGCGATGGGCTGCCCGTGCTCCAGGCGCAGCGTGATGTCGTCGCGCTGCTCCGGGTCCTTCAGCTGCTCGAAGGCGTTGTCGTTGAAGATGTTGCAGTTCTGGTAGATCTCGACCAGGGAGGTGCCCCGGTGCTCGACGGCCTCGCGCAGCACCGACTGGAGGTGCTTGCGGTCGGAGTCGATGGTCCTGGCCACGAAGGAGGCCTCGGCGCCGATGGCCAGCGAGATCGGGTTGAACGGCTTGTCCAGCGAGCCCATCGGGGTCGACTTCGTGATCTTGCCGACCTCGGAGGTCGGGGAGTACTGGCCCTTGGTCAGGCCGTAGATCCTGTTGTTGAACAGCAGGATGTTCAGGTTGACGTTGCGGCGCAGCGCGTGGATGAGGTGGTTGCCGCCGATGGACAGCGCGTCGCCGTCACCGGTGATCACCCACACCGACAGGTCGGGACGCGAGGCGGCCAGGCCGGTCGCGATCGCCGGGGCGCGGCCGTGGATCGAGTGGAACCCGTAGGTGTCCATGTAGTACGGGAACCGGGAGGAGCAGCCGATGCCCGAGACGAACACCATGTTCTCGCGCTTGAGCCCGAGCTCCGGCACGAACGACTGGACCGCGGCCAGGATGGCGTAGTCACCGCACCCGGGGCACCAGCGCACCTCCTGGTCGGTCTTGAAGTCCTTCATGCCGAGCTTCACCTCGGACTTCGGGACCAGCGAAAGCGCTCCGCCCCTTCCGGGGACGGACACCGCGGGCAACTCAGCACTACTCACTGTCGATCACGTCCTGGATCACGCCGGCAAGTTCCTCGGCCTTGAACGGAAGCCCGCGCACTCGGTTGTAGCTGATGATGTCGACCAGGAAGCGGGCGCGGAGCAGCAGCGCGAGCTGGCCGAGGTTGATCTCCGGCAGGAGCACCCTGTCGTACGCGCGCAGCACCTCGCCGGTGTTGGCGGGCAGCGGGTTGAGGTGCCTCAGGTGGGCCTGGGCGACCTTGCCGCCGGCCCTCCTGATGCGCCGCGCGGCCGCCGCGATCGGCCCGTACGTGGAGCCCCAGCCGAGCACCAGCACGCGCGCG
This sequence comes from Streptosporangium sp. NBC_01469, assembly GCF_036227305.1. Taxonomy (NCBI): domain Bacteria; kingdom Bacillati; phylum Actinomycetota; class Actinomycetes; order Streptosporangiales; family Streptosporangiaceae; genus Streptosporangium; species Streptosporangium sp. NBC_01469. The sequence continues at coordinate 2,380,937 of NZ_CP109465.1, forward strand.
TCGCCGTCCGGGTCGTCCACGGTCAGCGGCGGGATGTCGTTCGCGATCCCGTCGATCTTGGCCTGGCGGACCCGGACCATCCGGTCGTGGTTGTTGGGGTCGTAGGAGATGTTGCCGGTGTTCTCGGCCTTCTCGATGCCGCCGATCCGGTGCTCCAGGCCCGCGGTGCCGGGGATCGCCCAGGGGCGGGCGAGGGTCTCGGCGTCGCGCTTGAACGGCAGGAAGGTGACGCCGTCCTCGTCGTTCGGCCCCGAGGCGAACTCGGTGGAGATGTCGGGAAGGTCGGCGGCGTCGGGCAGCTTCCACGGCTCGGAGCCGTTGGCGAGGTAGCCGTCGGAGAGCAGCATGACCGGGGTGCGGTATTTCACCGCGATCCTGACCGCCTCCACCGCCGCGTCGAAGCAGTCGGAGGGGGTCGAGGGCGCCACGATCGGCAGCGGCGACTCGCCGTTGCGGCCGAACATCGCCATCAGCAGGTCGGTCTGCTCGGTCTTGGTGGGCATGCCGGTGCTGGGACCCGCGCGCTGCACGTCGACCACGATGAGCGGCAGCTCGGTGGTCACCGCGAGGCCGACGGTCTCGGCCTTCAGCGCGACACCCGGCCCCGAGGTCGTCGTGACGCCCAGCGCCCCGCCGAAGGCCGCGCCGAGCGCCGCCCCGACGCCCGCGATCTCGTCCTCGGCCTGGAAGGTGCGGATGCCGAACCGCTTGTGCTTGGACAGCTCGTGCAGGATGTCGCTGGCCGGGGTGATCGGGTACGACCCGAGGAACAGCGGCAACCTCGACTGCACCGAGGCGGCGATCAGGCCGTAGGCGAGCGCCTGGTTGCCGGAGATGTTGCGGTACACCCCGGGGGCCAGCTTGGCCGGCTTGACCTCGTACGAGACCGAGAAGGACTCGGTGGTCTCGCCGTAGTTCCAGCCCGCCTGGAAGGCGGCGATGTTGGCCTTGGCGATGTCGGGCTTCTTGGCGAACTTGGTCTCGAGGAACCGGATCGTCGCCTCGGTGGGCCGGTGGTAGAGCCAGCTCAGCAGCCCGAGGGCGAACATGTTCTTCGACCGCTCGGCGTCCTTCTTGGACAGCGCGAAGCCTTCGAGGGCCTTGACCGTCAGCGAGGTCAGCGGCACCGGGTGGACCCGCCACTCGGCGAGCGAGTCGTCCTCGATGGGGTTGGCGGCGTAGCCCACCTTCTGCAGGTTGCGCTTGGTGAACTCGTCGGTGTTGACGATAAGGTCGGCGCCGCGCGGCAGGTCGGAGAGGTTGGCCTTCAGGGCGGCCGGGTTCATCGCGACCAGGACGTTGGGAGCGTCGCCCGGTGTGAGGATGTCGTGGTCGGCGAAGTGGAGCTGGAAGCTCGACACACCCGGCAGGGTGCCCGCGGGGGCGCGGATCTCGGCCGGGAAGTTGGGAAGCGTCGACAGGTCGTTGCCGAACTCCGCGGTTCCGGCGGTGAAGCGGTCACCGGTCAGCTGCATGCCGTCGCCGGAGTCTCCGGCGAACCGGATGATCACGCGGTCGAGTTGCTGAACCTGCTTGGTCACAGCTCAGTCCTCCTCGACGCGACAGGGCGCCGTTGCTCGTGGCACATTCTTTTTTCCATGCTAGATCCTCGGGGTCACGCGTAGTCTTTTCGCGTTCCACTCGGCGTAGGAAAGTGACCTTTGTCCCATATCCTTGGTGACCGCTGAGTCGAATCTGAGTCGAAGCCTGGGCGCGGAGTCGCGCGTCGCGGCCGTCGTACGGCCTACGGAGAAGTCTCGATCACGGACGGTAGACCCGACACAGCCCGGCCGCGAGCCGACACAGGTCAACGTGCAGGCGGCCGAAGAGGACAGTTGGGATCACGATGCCCAACTATATGTCCCGCCGCGAAGACGCTCTCATCGCCTCCGGCTATGGCCCCATAGCCCCAGGTTATGACACGGACTGCTTTTCCAGCGCGGCCGACACGGTTCCGGAGTCGTAAGTCCGGCCCGGTTCCATCGCGCGCGGGCCGTACAGTTCCGGGACGGTGACAAAGGTATAACCCTTGGCGACGAGCCCACGCAGGATCTCGGGGGCCGCGTCCACGGTCGCGCCGCGGAAGTCGCGCATGAGGACGATCGATCCGGGCCTGACCTGGGCGACGGTCCGACGGGCGATCGCCCGGGGGTCGGAGTCGTGCTCGTCCTTGGCGTCCACGTTCCAGCGCACCACGGACATGCCCAGCCGGCGCGCTATGGAGGCCACCTGCACGTCGGTCACGCCGTACGGCGGGCGCATCAGCGTGGGGACCTGGCCGATCGCATGGGTGATCGCGTACTGCGCGCGGGTGAGCTGGTCGGCGAGCATGGTGGGGGGAAGCACGGTGAGGTCGCGGTGGGACCAGCTGTGGTTGGCCACCAGGTGGCCCTCGTCGCGCATCCGCCTGAGCAGTTCGGGACGCGCGGAGGCGTTGGAACCGAGAACGAAGAAGGTCGCCCTCGCCTTGTACGCGCCGAGGATGTCGAGCAGTCGCCCGGTCTCGGGGCCCGGCCCGTCCTCGTAGGTCAGCGCCACGCACTTGACCTTCGCGCAGTCCACGCTGCCCGCCCCGGAACTGCGCGCCGCGGGCCTGTCCCTGCTCGCCGCGAGCATGTCCTCCTCGGAGGTGAGGGTCGCGGTCCCCATGGCCGCCTGCCGCGCCCGCAGCCCGGTCGCCGACAGCAGCGGTGCCGCGGTCGCGGACGGTACGGCGACCGCCACCCGGCCGGCGACGCCCAGGCCCACCTGCTCGTCGTCGAACTCCACGACGAGGTCGCCGCGCGGGTTGAAACCGATGGAGTCGAACATCGCCGGGTCCGGCCTGAGCGCGTTGGGATTCACCAGCGGCCCCCGCAGGGCCAGTTCCCCCCTGGCGAGCTCGGTCAGCGTGGCCAGCGCCGCGCCGTCCCTGAGCAGGTCGGGGGAGTCCAGGGCGCGCCGGCTCACCCGGTCGTACCAGACGGTGGTCCGGGACTCGCTCCAGCCGGAGCCCATGGACTGGCCGATGCGCAGCCGCACCCCCAGGACCTCGGGGGAGGCGGCGGCGAGCTGCCAGTCCACGTTGAACTCGGGGTTGGACAGGGCATCGGAGGGGGCCTTGTGCCGGGTGAAACGGTCGAGACTCCCGGTCATCGTCCTGCGGAGCTTCTCGGTGAGGAGGGGGGCCTCGGCGACGGCGGGGTAGGTGGCGTGCACGCGCCGGCCCGTGGTTTCCTTCGCGGTCAGAGTTCTCGTGCTCAGGCCCTGAACCATGGAGGGATCCACGTAGTTGATCAGCGTTGGCTCCGAGGGGACGGGGAGCTTCACGTGAGGGGAGGCGGTGGCTATGCCGCAACCTGCCAGCATTGCGGCCATCCAAGCGATTCCTCCGGCGAATCGCAGTTTAGGCATAAAATAACGTTATATGGGCTTATGGCGTGTTTGCCCTGACTTGATGTGAAGTGGACGGAGGCTTTAGCCGTTCCGCGGCCGGTGGTTTCCCCGCGTGACGGGAAGGGCGGATACTGCTATAGGTAGGGCGGAGAGCCCCCGTACGGCAGGTCCGGAACCGTCCGTCCGGGCAGGTTCTCCGAGCACGTCCGGCGTTCTCCGGAGCTGTCCGTCCGGCGGGTCCCGGAGCCGTCCGTTCGGCGTTCTCCGGAGCGTCCGTGCGGTGGGTCCTGGAGTGTCCGTGCGGCGTTCTTCGGAGCGTCCGTGCGGTGGGTCCTGGAGTGTCCGTGCGGCGGTCCCGGGGAAGACTCGTGTGGCGGTCCCGAGGGAGAGAGGCCATGAGCGGATATTTCGGCTCTTATGTGGTGGTCCTCGCGCTGTTCGCGATCGGCCTGCTGATCGTCGCCGGGGCAATGCTGGTCAACCGGGGACTCCGGCCCAACCGCCCCACCCCGGAGAAACTGCTCACCTACGAGTGCGGCGTCGACCCGGTCGGCGACGGCTGGGCGCAGTCCCAGATCCGCTACTACGTGTTCACCTACCTGTATGTGGTCTTCGCGGTGGACGCGGTCTTCCTGTTCCCCTGGGCGACGATCTTCGCCGCGCCCGGCTTCGGGACGACCACCCTGGCCGAGATGTTCGTCTTCCTCGGCTTCATCGCGCTCGGCATCCTTTACGCCTGGCGCAAGCGCGTGCTCACCTGGACCTGAGGGCCCGCGAGGCCGGACGAGCGCGAGCATCGACCCTGAAGGAGAATGCGTGCCATGGCGGATCTCCCGATGCCCACCGTGGGGCCAGTCTCGCGTCTGGCCCCGAAACCCATGCGCCTCATCCTCAACTGGGGGCGCCGCTACTCGCTGTGGGTGTTCAACTTCGGCCTGGCCTGCTGCGCGATCGAGTTCATCGCGACCTCGATGAGCAGGCACGACTTCATCAGGTTCGGGGTCATCCCGTTCGCCAACGGTCCCCGGCAGGCGGATCTGATGATCGTCTCAGGCACGGTGACCGACAAGATGGCACCCGCGGTCAAGCGGCTCTACGAGCAGATGCCCGACCCGAAGTACGTGATCTCCTTCGGCGCCTGCTCCAACTCCGGCGGCCCGTACTGGGACTCCTACTGCGTGACCAAGGGAGTCGATCAGATCATCCCGGTCGACGTCTACGTCCCCGGCTGCCCTCCCCGCCCCGAGGCGCTGCTCCACGGCATCATGATGCTCCAGGAGAAGATCGCCGCGGAGAACCTGGGTGACCGCTATGCCTGACCTGCCCGAACCCCCGCACCACTCCACACCCGGTTCCGCGTCTGGTTCCACCTCTGGCTCCGCTGATTCCGCCTCTGGCTCCGCTGGTTCCACCTCTGGATCCACGCCCGGCTCCGCGTCCGGCTCCGTGCCCGAACCCGCGTCCGGCTCCGTGCCCGAACCCGCGTCCGGCTCCGTGCCCGAACCCGCGTCCGGCTCCGCGTCCGGCTCCGTGCCCGGCTCCGCGTCCGGCTCCGTGCCCGAACCCGCGTCCGGCTCCGCGTCCGGCTCCGTGCCCGAACCCGCGTCCGGCTCCGCGTCCGGCTCCGTGCCCGAACCCGCGTCCGGCTCCGCGTCCGGCTCCGTGCCCGAACCCGCGTCCGGCTCCGTGCCCGGCTCCGCGTCCGGTTCCACGTCCGGTTCCACGCACGGCTTCGCGTACGGCGAGGGCGCCCGGGTGTCGGAGTCCTTCGGCCAGACCACGGTCGACGTGGATCCCGGTGACTGGCTCGGCCTGCTGGAGTCCGCCAGGGCCGGAGGCTACGAGTTCTTCGACTGGCTGACCGCGGTGGACGAGCCGCCGGAGGCGTTCGCGGTCGTCGCCCACCTTTTCGCCCCCGTCTCGCACGCCCACCTGCTGCTGCGCACCCGGGTCTCGCGCGCCGACCCCCGGCTGCCCAGCGCGGTCGGCGTCTTCCGCGGAGCCGACTGGCACGAGCGCGAGACCTTCGAGATGTTCGGCGTCGTCTTCGAGGGCCATCCGAACCTGGTGCCGCTGCTGCTCCCCGACGGCTTCGAGGGCTTCCCGCTGCGCAAGGACTTCGTGCTGGCCGCCCGGGTCGCCAAGGCCTGGCCGGGGGCGAAGGAGCCCGGGGAGTCCGGCCACGGCTCGCCGAGCCGCCGTAAGACGCTCCCGCCGGGGGTGCCCGCCGACTGGGGGCGCGAGCGTGACACCTGAGACACCCCGAAGGCCGTCTCGCGCCCATGAGGCCCGTGGGATCCGTGGTGGCCGGGGAGTTCCCCCGAGGAACCGGAGGTGCCCGTGATCGCCGAGGTGCTCGACGTCGCGGTACGGCTCGTCGTGATCGTCGCGGCCTTCCTGGTGCTGCCGCTGGTCGCCGGGCAGATGGAGCACAAGGTCATGGCGCACATGCAGGCGCGCCTCGGTCCCATGTACGCCGGGGGCTTCCACGGCTGGGCCCAGCTGATCGCCGACGGGGTCAAGTTCATGCAGAAGGAGCAGGTGATCCCGGCCGCGGCCGACCGCCGGGTCTTCACCCTGGCCCCCGGCGTGGCACTGATCCCCTACCTCCTGGTGATGGTCGTCATCCCGGTCGGACCCGGGCTGGTCGGGGTCGACCTGGACGCCGGGCTGTTCTTCGTCCTCGCCGTGATGGGGGTCGGCGTGCTCGGCTCGATCATGGCCGGGTGGTCCTCGGGCAACAAGTACTCCGTCCTGGGCGGGATGCGCTCGGCGGCCCAGCTCATGGCGTACGAACTGCCGCTGGTCCTCGCGGCCTCCAGCGTCGCGATGGCGGCGGGCACGCTCTCCCTGCCGGGCATCGTGGAGGCCTGGCAGTGGTGGTGGCTGCCCTGGCAGGCGATCGGCGGGGTGGTCTTCTTCGTCGCCGGGCTCGCCGAGCTCCGCCGCCCGCCGTTCGACATGCCGATCGCCGACTCCGAGCTCATCATGGGCCCGATGACCGAGTACACCGGCATGAGGTTCGCCCTGTTCATGCTGGCCGAGTACGCCGGGATCATCGTGGTGTCCGCGCTCACCAGCGTGCTGTTCCTCGGCGGCTGGCACGGCCCCTTCCTGCCGGGGCCGGTGTGGATGCTCCTCAAGGTCTTCCTGCTGGTCTTCGTGATCATCTGGCTCCGGGTGAGCTATCCCCGCCTCCGCGAGGACCAGCTGCAGAAGCTCGCCTGGGTCGTCCTGGTGCCGCTGGCACTGGTCCAGCTCGCGCTGACGGGAATCGTCGGTATCGCCGTGGGGTGACCCGGCTGTTTTGCGCCGTCCCGGCCGTCGTACGGGGCGATCTGACGTTCGAAGTGCCCACGCAGGGCAGGGAGTAAATACACTCTGTGACACCACCTGCCAAGGACGGAACGCATGACCCTCGCGCTTGCCGTGGAAAAGGATGAACTGGTCGTCGATGTGCCGGAACATCCGCCGGTGCGGCTGCCGCTCGCCGGGGAGGGCCGGGCGAGCACGTTGCTGATCTTCGGCTATCCCGGCAGGGGGAGGACGAGATACGGCCTGGCGGTGCTCGACGAGTCCGGCCTGGTCATGCTGGAGGCTCCGGGGTCCCGCTCGAAGAGGGCGGTGAAGACGTTCGCCGCGGACAACGGGCTGGAGTTCGAGTTCCGGGCGTTCGAGACGCCGCAGCTGGCCAGGGTCGCCCTCGCCCGCAGGTCGCCGAGGTGGCGCGCGGTGACCTGGCGCCGGGCGCCCGCGCCCCTGCCGCGCCTGCGCGTGCCCGGCGCGCGAAGCCTCAGGCCACCGCTGAGCTCACCGAAGGTGTGGTGGCGCGAGCAGCTGCTGTACGTGCTCATGTGGGCGGTGCTCGCCTACGGGGCGGTCTTCGTGGCGCTCGTGCTCCTCAACCTGACCGAGACCCGCGCCGACGTCACCCGGGGGATGGGCCCGCTCGGGATCGCCGCCCTGGTGCTGGCCGCGCTGACGGTCGCCGGGGCCGTCGTCGTGGTCGGGGTCGGCCGTCGCAGGTCCCGCAACCAGACCGCTCAGGGACGCGTGCTCAGGCGTGAGGGCCAGCCGCACTGCCGCCTGGTGGTCGTCCACGGCCGCCTGCTGCTGGAGACCGCGCGCAGGACCCGCGAGCTGGACGCGTCCGAGCTGATGCTGTACTCGGCGGAGTCCGGGGTGGCCGGCCTGCTGGTGGGCGGGGAGCTGTTCCATCTGCCGGGACGCTGGGACGCCGTGGAGGTCGAGCGCTTCGCCACCGGGAACGGCCTGGGGCTCACGGTTCGCGCGCTGACCCGCGACGAGTACCTGGACCTGACGACGCGGGCGAAGGACGCGGTTCCCTAGAGCCGGAGCTCTGCCGGATTCGCCCGGCGGGGCCGCCCCAGGGCTTGCCCGGCCTGTTCGGTGCGGACTTCTTGGTACGGCCTTCCCCGCGCCGATGGCCGGGGTTTTCACTGCACGATCCGAAGCATGATGTCGGCGGCCGTGGGCCGGTTGCCCGGCTCCTTGTCCAGGCAGGCGGCGGCCAGCGGGCGCAGCGACTGGGGCAGGATCGTCAGGTCCGGATGGTGGTTGATCACCCGGTTCAGGATGGCGGGGATGGTGTCCTCCCCGAAGGCCACCTTTCCCGAGGCGGCGAAGATCATGGTTGCGGCCCAGCTGAACACGTCGGTCTCCGGGCCGATCGTCCTGCCCGCGAGCTGCTCGGGCGACATGTAGGCGGGGGTGCCCATGATGTTGCCCGACGTCGAGGTGACCTGGTCGAGGGCTCGGGCGATGCCGAAGTCGATGACGCGGGGGCCGTCGGCGCCGATCAGCACGTTGGCCGGTTTGAAGTCCCGGTGCACCACGCCGGCCCGGTGGATCGCGGCCAGCGCACCCGCCGTGGCCAGGGCCAGCCGGGTCAGGCCGTCCTCGTCGCGCGGGCCCCTGTCGCGGACCAGCTGCTCCAGGGAGTCGCCCTCCACGTACTCGCTGACGACGTACGCCTGGTCCTCGTTGATGTTCACGTCGAGCACCCGTGCCGTGGAGAACGTCGCCACCCTGCGCGTCGCCTCCACCTCCCGCAGGAACCGCTCCCTGACCACCTGGTTGCCGTTGAAGTGCTCGTGCAGCACCTTGATCGCGACCTTCTGCCCCTGCGGGTTCAGCGCGAGGTGAACCGTTCCCTGGCCGCCCTTCCCCAGGCTGCCGATCAGCCGGTACGGCCCCAGCCAGCCCTGGGGGGTGTGGGTGCTCTGGCTTCGCGAGGGGTGGGCGGGCCGGTCCTGCGTGAAGGGGGTGTGCGGGCCCTGCGAAGCGTGGGCGGGCCGGCCCTGCGGAAAGTGGCCCTGGGTGTACTGGGGCGGCGCGTACTGCTCAGGGCGGAGCTGGGGCTGGTACCCGCCGTGGTGCGGGGGCTCCGGGAGACGTGGCTGCGGCCGTTGCGCGGGCGGGTGCGTCATCGAGGCCCCCGTGGGGCCCGTCTGGTACGACGACATCTGGGGCGGGCCCTGGACGTGGCCGTACCCGGGCGGCGGCCCGGGGTGGAATTCCCGGGACGGCCCCTGCCGGAAGACCGACCCCCTGAGGATCAGCGCGTGGCCCAGCCCGCCGATCCAGCTGCCGAACAGGCCGATCGTCCCGATGGTGTCCAGCACGACAGGGATGTTGTCGGAACTCCCGTAGATCGTCGCGGCGACCATGAAGATGCCGATGCCGAGGCCGTAGAGGACGGCGGCGATGGCCAGCAACGGGCTCCGCAGCCGGCGCGCGGCGTGGCCGATGACGAACGGCGTCCCGATACCGCAGGTCAGCAGGGGTACCAGCGCCCACACGACGCTCCACGCCGTGTTGGATCGCGCCGGTGGTTGCGACTGCCAGGCCGGCCCGTACTGGTGGGACATGTGGCGAACAATACGATTTTTTCAGGATCTCCGCAGTCGCTTCGATGGTGAGCCGGTGGTTGGTGGGCGGTTATCGAACACACAGTCTGTGGATAACTTCTGTGGATAACTCGATCCCCTGGTTGATTCCCCTGCCGTGACGGTCTCCTGGGCCTACGCATTCCCGAGCGCCCCGCTGTGCGCCATGATGTTGAGTTGTGGCACGGATACCAGGAGTGGGGCTGGCGAAGGGACTTTCCGTCACCCTTCGCCACATGCTGAGCAGGTCGGTGACTCAGCAGTACCCCGAAGTCCGGCCGGAGTTGCCCCCGAGGAGCAGGGGGGTGATCGCGCTGGTCGAGGAGAACTGCACGGTGTGCATGCTCTGTGCCCGGGAGTGCCCCGACTGGTGCATCTACATCGACTCCCACAAGGAGACCCTCCCGGCCCCGGAGGGCGGCCGACCCCGTGCCCGCAACATGCTCGACCGCTTCGCGATCGACTTCTCCCTGTGCATGTACTGCGGGATCTGCATCGAGGTCTGCCCCTTCGACGCGCTGTTCTGGTCTCCGGAGTTCGAGTACGCCGAAGGCGACATCCGTAACCTTCTCCATGAGAAGGACAAGCTGGCGGCCTGGGCGCAGACCGTCCCGCCACCTCCGGCCCACGAGCCCAACGCCGATCCGCCGAAGGAACTCGCGGCCGTCTCCCGCCCGGTTCGCCCCCGTCCCGCCCCATCCGGACCCGCTTCCGGACCCGCTTCCGGACCCGCTTCCGGGTCCGCTTCCGGGTCCGGGGTCACTTCCGGGTCCGCTTCCGCTTCCGGGTCCGAATCCGCATCCGGGTCCGGGTCCGGGTCCGGGGTCACTTCCGGGTCCGTTCCTGGGGCCGCTCCCGCTCTTGGAGCCGCTCCCGGGGTCGGTGCCGTTTCCGGGGCCGCCTCCGCCTCCAGTCCCATCGCCGGACCGGGCCCCGGAGCCTCCTCACCCGGCGCGTCGGCTTCCCCGTCCGATGCCCCGGCCTCCACGGCCGATTCCCCCTCCGGATCCGGTCTCCCGTCCGGCCCTATCGCCGCTCCGGACGCTCCGGACCACGCGGCCTCCGCGTCCGGCACCCCGTCTTCGCCGTCCGGCCCCTCCTCTCCGCAGTCTTCCCCGCCTGCCGCACCCGCTTCCGGCACCCCCGACGCGCCACCCGCGCGGCGCGGTCCACCGCCGGGTAGATCGTCCAGACCGGGCACCTCGGCGGGGCACGCGAGCGTCCGGGCCATCCGGCCGCCGGGTGCCCTTCCGAAGAAGGACGCTCCGTCCACAGGCGGATCGTCCGTCGAGAAGTTATCCACAGGCAGGGGCGACGCGCCTCCGACGGCGGCCGCACCGGGGCAGACTCCTCCCACGGATCCGAGTGGAGAGCCCGAGGAGGAGACGTGACCGAGGCGCCGTCCTACCTGTCGCCGACCGGGCAGGAGATCGTCTTCCTTCTGCTGGGCGCGGTGGCCGTCGGGTCGGCGCTGCTCGTCGTGACCACCAGGCAGCTCGTCCACGCAGCCCTGTGGCTGGTCGTCTGCTTCGGCGCGCTGGCCGGGTGCTATCTGGTGCTCACCGCCGAGTTCGTCGCCTGGGTCCAGGTGCTGATCTACGTCGGCGCGATCGTGGTCCTGCTCCTGTTCGGCATCATGCTCACCCGCGCGCCGATCGGCAGGAGCGCCGACCTCGACAGCCCGAACCGTCCGACCGCGGCGATCGTGGCGATCGCCACCGCGGCCGTGCTGGTCACCGTCGTCGTCGACGGCTTCCGCATGGCCTACGTCCCGCTTGAGCCCGGTGCCGGCTCGGCCAGTGAGCTCGGTGCGAGCATCTTCCGCAACTGGGTGCTCCCGTTCGAGGCGCTCTCGGTCCTGTTGCTCGCGGCTCTGATCGGCGCCATCGTCCTGTCCCGCACGGACATCCGCGGGAGGGACTGACGTGCACATCGTCTACCCCGCGGTCGTCTCGGCGCTGCTGTTCTCCATCGGCGTGTACGGGGTGCTCGCCCGCCGCAACACGATCCTCGTGCTGATGTCCGTCGAGCTCATGCTCAACGCCGTCAACCTCAACCTGGTCGCCTTCGACGTGTGGTTGCGCGACCGGCTGCACGGCGGGCAGGTCCTCACGCTGTTCGTCATCGTGATCGCCGCCGCCGAGGTCGGCCTCGGTCTCGCGATCATCCTCGCGCTCTACCGCAACCGCCGGACCGTCGACCTCGACCGCCTCCGTTCCCTGTCCGACCCCGCCACCACCGGCTCCCGTGACATCGACCCGGCCCACACAGGTTTCCGCGACGCCGACCCGGCCACCACCGACCCGGCCTACACCGATCCGGCCTCCGCCGGTTCCCGTGACCCCGATCCGGCCCACACCAACCCCACTCACACCGACCGGGCAGCCGCCAGACCGGGTGACGCGACATGATCACTATCGCCTCGCTCGTGATCCTGCTGCCCTTCCTCTCGGCGGCCACCGGGCTTCTCGGTTCCCGCTTTCCCCGGCGTCCGCGCAGCGTGCCGCCCCCGGAGACCGGCGACGGCATCACCTCCGAGGCCGGCACCTCCGAGGCCGGCACCTCCGAGGCCGGCACCTCCGAGGCCGGCACCTCCGAGGCCGGCACCTCCGAGGTTGACGCCAGCACCGGTGCCAACCGCAGGGCCGCCTGGATCGCCGTGGTGCCCACCGCGATGTCCACGGCCCTGGCGATCTGGCTGGCCTACGCCACCTGGGTGGCCGGCGGGGACGTAACCGAGCCGTCCGCGCCGGTCGGGCCAGGGGCTCAGGGAGCGATCGACGGTGTCACCGCGACGTTCACCGTCATCGAGACGGGCTCGGTGCCGATCTCGGTCGGGCTGCTGGTCGACGGCCTCGCCGCGTCGATCGCCGTGCTGGTCGGCGTGGTCGCGCTGGCCGTGCAGGTCTACTCCGTCGGCTACATGCGCGGCGACCGGCGCTACCCGTCCTACAGCTCCTTCATCAGCCTGTTCACCAGCGCCATGCTGCTGGTCGTCTACGCGGCCGACCTCATGGTCCTCTACGTGGGCTGGGAGATCATGGGCCTGTGCTCCTACCTGCTGGTCGGGCACTGGTGGGAAGACAGGGCCAACTCGCGAGCGGCGATCAAGGCGTTCCTCGTCACCCGGATCGGCGATGTCGGCTTCCTGTTCGGCATCTTCGTCCTCGGGACGGCGGCGGGCAGCTTCAAAATCGCCGACGTCATCGCCGGGGTTCCCCAGATGTCGTCCGGCACGCTCATCGCCGCCACCATGCTGCTGCTGGCCGGGGTGGCGGGAAAGAGCGCCCAGGTGCCGCTGCACGTCTGGCTCCCCGACGCGATGGCCGGACCGACACCGATCAGCGCCCTCATCCACGCGGCCACCATGGTCGCCGCGGGCATCTTCGTCGTCGCCCGGCTCTACCCGGCCTTTCTCGGTGCCCCTCCCACCCTGGACGTCCTCGCGGTCCTGGCCGCCCTCGGCATGCTCGGCGCGGCCCTCGCCGCCCTGGCCCAGGACGACCTCAAACGCGTCCTCGCCTACTCCACGATCAGCCAGCTCGCCTACATGGCCGGTGCCCTGGCCGCCGGGTCCCAGAGCGCCGCGATCTTCCACCTGATCACTCACGGCGCTTTCAAGGCACTTCTCTTCCTCTGCGCCGGAGCGGTGATCCACGCGGTCGGCTCCAACCTGATGAGCACCATGGGAGGCCTCAGAAGGCAGCTTCCCGTCACCTTCGCCGCGATGACGATCGGCTTCGCCGCACTGATGGGCCTGCCCCCGGCCAGCGGTTTCTTCAGCAAGGACGAGGTGCTGGTGGCCATCGAGCGTTCCCTGTCCTCGGGGCCGCTGACCGGCACCGCGGCCCTGCTGCTCTACGGCTGCGCGCTCGCCACGGTCGCGGTGACCGGCGCCTACGCCACCCGCGCGTGGCTGCGCACCTTCTTCGGGCAGCGTGCCCCCCGGCCCGCGTCCGAGTCCGGGCCCGCGTCCGGTGCGTCTCACGCCCTCCACACCGTCGTTCACGAGGCTCCGGCCACCATGCGCTGGCCTATTCTCGTTCTGGCCGTCCCCGCCCTGCTCCTCGGCTTCGCCCGTGTCGGCGACGTCCACTGGGGCACCGCCGCCCTCAGTCTCGCGGTGGCACTGCTGGGCGCGGGGGTGGTCTACGCCGTGTGGCGCTCCGGCCCCCTGGACGACCCGGCCCGCCTGCTCGGCCCCCTCAGGGCCCCCTGCGAGCGCGCCTTCTACGTCGACTCCCTCTACACCGGGCTTTTCGTCCGGCCCGTGCTGCTCCTCGCGAGTCTCGTCGCCCGCACCGACAGCCGCGTGGTGGACGGTGCCGTGCGCGGCTCGGGTCAGGCGACCCTTGGCCTGGCGGGCCTGGTCCGCCTGGTGCAGAACGGCAACGCCCAGCTCTACATCACCGGCCTGCTGGCCGGAGTCCTCCTGATCGCGGCCGGGGCGGTGATTCTGAGATGATCTCTCTGCTGTTCTGGGGTGTCGTGGCCCTCGTCGTGCTGCTCCTCATCCGTCTGGCGGTGACGCGCCGTTGACCTCCCCTCCACGACCGAACCCGCAACCGAACCCGGGGCCGACCACGAGGCCGAACCCGGGGCCGGTCGCGACACCGACCACGAGACCGAATCCGGGGCCGGTCCCGACACCGACCACGAGGCCGAACCCGACACCGAACTTAACGCCGACCACAATGCCGGCCCCAGCACCGATCACGGGGCCGAGCCCGGCACCGGACACAAGGCCGAACGCGAGGCTGAAGCCAAGGCTGGACACAAGGTTGAAGGCGAGGCCGGACACAAGGCCGGACGCGAGGCTGAAACCAAGGCCGGGTACAGGGGCGAACCCGGGGCCCGACTTCTGTGAGGTGGCCACACCATGAGCTGGGTGCTGATCGCGCTCCTCGGCGTGCCGCTCGCCGGAGCCGCCGCGCTGCTCGCCCCGTCCGGGGCGGACGGCACGGCCGGGAAGCGGCTGCTCAGGGTGCACGGCCTGGTCGTCTCCGGGCTCACGTTCGCGCTGTCGGTGCTGCTGGCCGCCGCGTTCGACTACGGAAACGCCGCCCGGCCGCAGTTCGTGACCGATCTGGCCTGGATCCCCGGCCTCGACCTCAGGTTCCACCTCGGCGTGGACGGGATCTCGCTGCCGCTGGTCGTGCTGACCACGCTGCTGACCTTCCTCTGCTTCGTCTACCTGTGCCGGGGCCGTGCCGACGGCCCCGGACAGTTGCTGGGGCCCCGGCCCGGCGGCAACCGGCCACGGGCGCTGGTGTTCACCCTGCTCATCCTCGAAGTGGGCATGATCGGCACGTTCCTCGCGCTCGACCTGCTGCTGTTCTTTGTGTTCTTCGAGGTCGTCCTCATCCCGATGTACTTCGTGATCGCCATCTGGGGCGGGCGTGCCCGCCGGGCGGCGGCGATCAAGTTCATCCTCTACACCCTGCTCGGCTCGGTGGTCCTCCTGCTCGGCCTGCTGCTCATCTGGTCGCAGACCGGCACCCTGGACATGACCGCCCTCGCGCGGGCACGGGGGACGGGCATGTCCCCCTCGGTGCAGATCCTCTCCTTCCTGGCCGTCGGCATCGGTTTCGCGGTCAAGACCCCGATGTGGCCGCTGCACACCTGGTTGCCAGACGCCCACACCGAGGCGCCGACCGTCGGCTCGGTGCTCCTGGCGGGCGTGCTGCTCAAGATGGGCACGTACGGCTTCGTCCGCGTCGCGATCCCGATCCTGCCCGACGGCGCCGCCGCGATGGCCCCCTGGCTCGGGGCCTTCGCGGTGATCGGCATCGTCTACGGCTCGCTGGCCTGTCTCGCCCAGCGCGATCTCAAAAGGATGATCGCCTACTCCTCGGTCGGCCACATGGGTTTCGTGCTCCTGGGCTTCGCCACGCTCACCCCGGCCGGAGTCAACGGCGCCCTGTTCGGCAACATCGCCCACGGCCTCATCACCGCCCTGCTGTTCTTCGTCGCCGGAGCGATCAAGGAGCGCTACGGCACCTCCGACATACCTGCCCTCGGCGGTGGCATGCTGACCCGGCTTCCCCACCTCGCCTCCCTGCTCACCTTCGCCTGCGTCGCCTCGCTCGGACTGCCGGGACTGGCGGGCTTCTGGGGCGAGATGCTGGCCCTCCTCGGTGCCTTCGAACCGGCCGCGGGTCTGTCCCGCCCCCTCTACCTGGTCTTCATGGCCCTCGGAGGTCTCGGTACCGTGCTGACCGCCGCCTACTTCCTGCTCATGCTCTCCCGCGTCACCCACGGCCGGAGCACCGAGACCGTCCACGTCCCGGTCCTGGCCGCGGTCACCGCGGGCGGTCTCCCCTCCACGGGCCCGACCGGGGAGGAGGGCGACTACGAGGGGAGAGCTCCCGAGGCGGGCGAGAGGAAGAGCCTCTCCGAGGCGCCCGTCGGCGGAGGAGACGCCTCCCCTCCGGCGGCGACGTCGGGAACGCCTTCGTCGGCGACCTCGGAGACGTCGCCGACGACGACGGGCACGGCTTCGCGAGTGACCTCGGGGGCGACGAGCGCGGGCAGGCCGCGCATGCCCGACGTCATGGGCTACGAACTGGCCGCCTGGGTGCCGTTGATCGCGCTGATCCTGCTGTTCGGGCTCTGGCCCAAGGCACTCCTCCTCCTCACCGACCCGGTGGTCCGGACCCTGGTGGGCGCGCCGTGATCCAGTCGATCGACTACTACGCGGTCGCGCCGCCCCTGATCCTCGCCCTCACCGCCGGGCTCGTCCTGCTCCTGGACGTCTTCCTGCCCCGCAGGCCGTACGTCCGGACGGCACTCGGCGCGGTCACGCTGGCCGGGGTGATCGGCGCCCTGGCGGTGGTGATCTCCCAGGCCGTACGCGCCGGAGAGCCGCTGAGAACCTTCTGCGTGCCGGAGGGGCTGCTCGGCTCCCCCCGCGCGGTGATCGGTGCCATCGTCCCCCCGGTCGCAGAGCCGACGGCGTCCACGGCCGCCGTGGCGCCGTGCTCGTTCGTGGTCGACGACTTCACGCTGGTCTTCGCGGGGCTCGCGCTGTTCGCCGGGATCGTCGTGGTGCTGCTGTCGGCGGCCGAACTCTCCTCCGGGGACATCCCCGTCGGAGAGTGGTACTTCCTGCTGCTCTGCACGCTGGCGGGTGCCGTCGCCCTGCCCGCCTCCCGTGACCTGATCATGCTGGTGGTCGCGCTGGAGCTCGTCTCGCTGCCGGTGTTCGCGCTCACCGCGCTCAGACGTTACGACGGTCGGAGCTCCGAGGCGGCGGTCAAGCTCTTCCTGGTCTCCGTGGTCTCCACGGCGGTGATGCTCTTCGGGGTCTCCCTGCTGTACGGGACGACCGGCACCGTCTATCTCGACCGCATCGCCCACGTCCTGCGGCAGGATGTTCCCGCCGCCACCGGTCTCGGGCCCGGACAGGGCGGCCTCGGCGACGGCAGTGCCTACGAGTCCGCGCTGCGGGTCGGCTACGACCTGCCCGCCGTGGTCACCGTGGCCGTGGTCCTGGTCCTCGCCGGGTTCGCCTTCAAGATCGCAGCGGTGCCGTTCCACGCGTGGGCGGGCGACGTCTACCAGGGTGCCCCCGTCCCCATTGCGGCCCTGCTGTCCGTCATCTCCAAGGCGGCGGGATTCGCCGGGCTGATCCTCATCCTGGTCGTCGCCCTGGGCGGGCAGGGGGCCACCTGGGTCCCGCTGATCGCGATCCTCGCCGCGCTGACCATGACCGTGGGCAACCTCCTGGCCATGCGCCAGCGCCACGCCGTGCGGCTGCTCGCCTGGTCGTCCGTCGCCCAGTCGGGCTACATCCTCGCTCCCCTCGGCGTCAGGAACGGCGAGGCGATGAACGCCTCGGTCGCCTACCTGGTCTTCTACGCGGCGATGAACCTCGGGGCGTTCGCCGTGGTCACGCTGGTGTCGAGACGGTCGGGCGGGGGAGAGCTGGACGACTACCGGGGCCTCGCGTTCCGGAGCCCGGCTGCCGGGCTGGTGCTGGCCTTCTCCCTGATCTGCCTGGCGGGTCTGCCCCCGGGGCTGGCCGGGCTCTTCGCCAAGATCGTGGTGTTCCGGGAGCTCCTCGGCGGAGGCGGCGGCTGGCTGGCCGCCGTCATGGCGGTCAACACGGTCGTGGGCCTCTACTACTACGTCGCCTGGGTCGTACGGATCTTCACGCCGGTGCCGGTGACGGAGGGCGCCGCGATCGGGAGCGCCACGGCGGGTGGCGCCGTGACCGGAAGTGCCGTGACCGGGGGTCTCGTGACGGGAAGCGCTGCGACCGGGGGTGCCGTGACCGGGAGTGTCGTGACGGTAGGCGTTGAAACCGGGAGCGTGGGAACGGGCGGCCGCGGTGCCGGATGGATACCCGCGAGTGTGGCGGTCACGGTGGCGGCGATCGTCGCGATCGCCTTCTCGGTCGCCCCCCAACTGGTCTTCGACCTCGTCCCCGCGGCACTCATCGCCGCGCGCTGAACCACCTGGGAACGTTCGACCTGGCCGGAGACGTTGTCACAGGTGAGTCAGCATCAACCGAGAGGGGGGTGTAGTGCATCACAACGGTCTGCGTACCGCGGTCCTCCTCGGCGCACTGTCCGCGGTGATCATCGCGGTGGGGGCGTGGTTCGGAGGCGGCGTCGGCGTGCAGATCGCGGTCCTGGTCGCGCTGGCGACCAGCGGCGTCGCCTACTTCTTCTCCGACCGCATCGCGCTGTCCGCCATGCGCGCCCGGCCGGTGGGCGAGGTCGAGCAACCGCTCCTCTACCGGATCGTGCGCGAGCTCTCCACCGAGGCGCGCCAGCCCATGCCCCGGCTCTACGTCTCGCCGACCATGCAGCCCAACGCCTTCGCGACGGGGCGCAACCCCCGCAACGCCGCGGTCTGCGTGACCTACGGGATCACCCAGCTCCTCGACGAGCGCGAGCTGCGCGGGGTCATCGGGCACGAGCTCTCCCACGTCTACAACCGCGACATCCTGATCTCCTCGGTGGCCGGCGCGCTCGCCACCATGATCACCTATCTCGGCTACGCCGGACTGTTCTTCGGCGGCGGGGACGACGACGAGGGCCCCGGGTTCATCGGCGCACTCCTCATGATCGTGCTTGGCCCGGTCGCGGCCGGAATGATCCAGATGGCCATCTCCCGCTCCCGCGAATACCAGGCGGACGAGTCCGGTGCCCGGCTGACGGGTGATCCGCTGGCCCTCGCCTCGGCACTGAGGAAGATCGAGATGGGCACCCGTCAGCTGCCCCTCCCGGAGAACGGCCGAATCGCCTCCGCCTCCCACCTGATGATCGCCAACCCCTTCCGCGGCGCCGGGATCGGCAGGATGTTCTCCACCCACCCGCCCACCGCCGAGCGCGTAGCCCGCCTGGAGCGCATGGCCGGCTACCGCCGCTGACCCGTGCTCCCTGCCCTCGCGAGCCCTCACGGCCCGCGACGGGTCAGGGAGTCAGCCCGGTGACGATCGGGTTGTAGACGGATCCGGGCACGACGAAGCCACCCACCCGCTCCATCCCGCCCGACTCCTGATCGACCCGATACCAGGTGTAGCGGGTGCCTCCCCCCTTCCTGATCCTGCGCGGGGTGACCGTCTGCAGGTCGAGGTGGCCCTTGCCGTTCCAGCGCATCCGGGTCGGAGTCCTGTTCACGGGGACGGCGATGGGGTCGCGCCTGGGGATGCCGCCGGTGGGCACGTCCCACAGGCGGATCCCCGCGTCACGTGCCGTGAAATGGGCGACGACCTCGCCGTCCGGGCCGAGCGCGCCCCCCACCGGGACACGCCCCCGCTCGGCGAAGGGCGACACCGAGTAGATCCCCGCCTGGAACGTGTCATCCACCACGAGTACGAACTTCGCGTCAGGGCTGAAACTCCAAGGCCGCAGTCCGGGTGGCACCGGGACACTCTCCCCGCTGTACGTGTCCAGGATCCAGTGCTCCCCGCCGAGGCCCAGCACCGCGTACCGCCCGCCGGGAGAGAGTTCGACCCGTGCCGTGCGCATGGCGTTCGACCACATCACACCCGGCACCGCGCGCACCTCGCCGGTGGACATCTCCCGCACCACCAGCGCCCCACCCTCCAGCTGGAAGTACGCGACATACCTGCCGTTCGGCGACAGGGCCAGCGGTGCTCGTTGCCTGCGCACGGAGAACACCCGGGCGTCGGGGAGAGCGACCACCCTGCCGCCGCGTACCCAGAGTTTCCACGGAGCGCAGACGCACCCGTCGAGTCCCGCGTACCGGACCGGAGGTCTCGCGCCCCCGGCCTCCGCGGGGACGCCCGCCCCGATGACCACGGCGATCGCGCCGACGCAAACGCTCAAGCGGCAGAACAACCCCACCGAGGCCCCCCTGAGTCTCCCGGACATCCGGGGGGCGTCCGTCACGTACGGGTTACTGTACGCCTCGGGGAGGGCCGGTCGGCGGTGCCGCCGTGAGGGCCGGTCCCGGCCGGGACCGGCCGCCTCAGGAGTGCTGCGTGACCGGGTCGGTCTCCTCCGAGGAGAGACCGGGGATGCCGTCGATGCTCTCGCGGTTCTTCTGTGCCCGGTAGGTGCGCCGCTGCTGGACGTCCTTGCGTCCCGCCCACTCGTCCAGCAGCGTCCGGTCCTTGTCGAAGGACATGAACGGTACCGAGAAGCCGCAGGAATCGGAGATCCGGTCACAGTCGACGACGATGATCGACCGCACGCCCGGATGCGGGCCGAAATTCTTGATCAGTGTCGCGAAGTCGGGGTTCTCCGGTACGACGACCCGGCCGGTGCCGTACAGGCGGAGGATGTTGGGAGGGCCGGAGAAGGCGCAGAACATGACCGTGATGCGGCCGTTCTGGCGGAGGTGCGCGATGGTCTCCACCCCGCTGCCGTCCAGGTCCAGGTAGGCGACGGTGGTGTCGTCGAGAACGGCGAAGGTGTCGGCGTATCCCTTGGGGGACATGTTGACGTGGCCGCCCTGCTCGGGGGCCGTGGCCACGAAATAGACCGGCTGCGCTCCGATGAACTCACGCAGCCGGTCGTCGATCCTGTCGTGAATTTTCCCCATGAACAGGACGATAGTTCTTTGTCGTTCGCCGGTCGGCAGCGCGTCCGGTAGTTGCCTCCGACCGGGAGGACGACCCTGCTCGGGCTCTCTCCCCCTCCTCCCGTCGAGGGGTGCGTGAACGTACCGGAATTCAGACAGCCCGGCCTGGGCGGACCGCCTTCTCGAACGTGAGAGGACGGGGCGGCCCCCGCGCGGGCCGCCCCGTCCTCTCCTTCGGGTGAGAACGTTAGACGATCTATGCGATCGCCGGTTCGCCCGAGAGGCGCGGCGTGCTCACCGGAGCCTCGTCGAGCGGCTGCGGGGGAGCGTTGAGCACCGCCTCGTCGAGACGGCCCTCACTGCGGGCGACAAGGACCGGCACCACGATCTGTCCCGCGACGTTGGTCGCGGTGCGGATCATGTCGAGGATCGGGTCGATGGCCAGCAGCAGGCCGACGCCTTCGAGCGGCAGGCCCAGCGTGCTCAGTGTCAGCGTGAGCATCACGATCGCGCCGGTCAGACCGGCCGTCGCGGCCGAGCCGACCACGGAGACGAACGCGATGAGCAGGTACTCGCCGACCCCCAGCGGGATGTCGAACACCTGCGCCACGAAGATCGCCGCCAGCGCCGGGTAGATCGAGGCGCAACCGTCCATCTTGGTGGTCGCGCCGAACGGCACGGCGAAGGAGGCGTAGTCGCGGTCGACGCCCAGGCGCTCGATCGTGACCTTCTGCGTCAGCGGCAGCGTGCCGACCGAGGAGCGGGAGACGAAGGCGAGCTCGATCGCGGGCCACGCGTTGCGGAAGAACGTGATCGGGTTGACCTTGCCGACCAGCGCGAGCAGCGTCGGGTAGACGACGAGCAGGACGATGAAGCAGCCGACGTAGACGCCGAGGGTGAGCTTGGCCAGCGGCGCGAGCAGGTCCCATCCGTACGTGGCGACCGACTTGCCGATCAGGCCAGCGGTCCCGATGGGGGCCAGGCGGATGACCCACCACAGCGCCTTCTGGACCAGTTCGAGGATCGAGCGGCTGAAGTCGAGGAACGGCTCGGCCTTCTCGCCGATCGCGAGGGCCGCCGCGCCGAGGACGATCCCCAGGAAGACGATCTGGAGGACGTTGAGCTCGGTGAACGCCGTGACGATGTTCGTCGGGATGATGCCGGTGAGGAAGTCGACCCACGTGCCGACGTTCTCGGGCGCCTTCGCGCCCGCCGTGTTCAGGGTGACGCCCTGGCCGGGGTTGATGATCAGGCCGAGGCCGATGCCGACGATGACGGCGATCAGCGCGGTGGCCAGGAACCAGAACAGCGTCTTGCCCGCCAACCTGGCCGCGCCGTTGACGTTGCGGAGATTGGCGACGCTGACCACCACGGCGGTGAACACCAGCGGCGGCACTGCCAGCTTTAGCAGCTGGACGAAGATTTTTCCGACTTCGGTGAGGGTGGTGGCCAGCCAGGCGAGGTCCCAGACGCGGGCGGCGAAGCCGAGGGCCACGCCCACGACCAGGCCCAGCAGCAACTGCAGGGAGAAAGAGAATCTCTTCACGATGAGGAAGGCTCCGAAAGATGGCATGCCGAAGAGGGCATGCGAAAGAGAGGTGGTGAGAGGTGGGGGATCGAGCGCTCGTCAGAGCGCGATCGGTGACAGGTTCGTCAGAGCGTGATCAGCGACAGAGGGAGCCGGTCAGACGACAGAGGTCGACGTGCAGCCGCCCAACGAGCCACACAAACAGGACGTAAAACCTCACAGGATGAGTAAGCCGTAGTGAACGGGACAGCATTCCGACTGTAAGAGTGATCTGCCTCTCAAATCAAGACTTTTCCGACCGGAAGTAAAGGGATTGAGTTGCGAACCGGCGCCGACAGGCGTCGTGCCGTGGAGACACGACATGGTCAGGGCGAGCAGGGCCGCACCGCACCGAGGTCGGACTCGTCCCGGAGACGGCTCGCGGAACACCCGTGGCCGGGCGCGAGCCGCGACGCGAGCGGGACGCGGGACTGACTGTCCTGGAGGGCGGTTCGGGCGGTTCGGGCGGGCGGCGAGCGGCGGTTCGGGCGGCCGGACGGCGAGGGGTGGAAGCACGCGAAGACGCCGGCTCCCGTGGTGGGTTCCGATGCGGGCCGGCGTCAGCGGGCTCCCGGGGGCGTCGGGCGGCGCGGGCCGAGCCGTTCAGTGATCACCGGGGCCTTTGGCGAGCCTCGGTACCGGCCGGGTGCGGAATTCCGGTTCAGGCCTGCGTCGAGCTGGAGCGGCGATTGCGGGGGGCGGCGGAGCGGGGCGGCTGGGTGCGCATGTGGTCGCGGACGCGGGTCATGATGTCGCCGAGGTGGTGCAGGTCCTCGTCGGCCAGGGGATCGAACAGCAGGCTGCGGCAGACCTGGATGTGGCCGGGCAGGACGCGGTCCAGGAGAGCCCG
The DNA here is from genome assembly GCF_036227305.1 of Streptosporangium sp. NBC_01469. Taxonomy (NCBI): domain Bacteria; kingdom Bacillati; phylum Actinomycetota; class Actinomycetes; order Streptosporangiales; family Streptosporangiaceae; genus Streptosporangium; species Streptosporangium sp. NBC_01469. The sequence goes on from NZ_CP109465.1 coordinate 2,403,636, forward strand.
GCCGTTTTCGGTGATGGCGACCAGGGTGGCGCGCTCGTCGTTGGGGCAGGGGCCACGGGTGATGAGGCCGGCCTTCTCCAGCAGGCCGGCCTGGTAGGTCAGGCCGCTACGGCTGTAGACGACGCCGTCGGCCAGCTGCGTCATGGTCAGGTGGCCGGGCGCGTGGGCGAGGCGGGCCAGAAGCTGGAACTGCACGTAGCTGATGTCGCCCTCGGTACGTAACTGCTGTTCGACCTGGTGCTGGAGCAGGCTGACGGCTTCCATGAGCACGAAGTAGGCCCCCAGCTGCTGTGGATCGAGCGCCTGACCATCGGCGGGGGCGGGGCGGGTGTCCGTCATCCCTCCACCGTATATGTTCGAATTCAAAGCACTGTGAGGAAGGTCACTCGCTCGAGGGATATTGCTTTGAAGTTGAAGCAGGTTACTGTCATCATCTGCTTCAACTTCAAAGCATCGGGTGAGGAGAGATCATGAAGGCAGTGCGTTACCACTCCTACGGCGACAGCTCCTACGGCGACAGCGACGTCCTGGTCCACGAGGACGCCGACCGTCCGGTGGCGGGAGCGGGGCAGGTGGTGGTACAGGTCGCCGGCGAGTTGAAGATCGAGGTGGCCGAGCGGCGCCCCCTGGCCGACCTGGCCGCCGTCCACGACGAGGCCACCGCCGGACGGCTGGCCGGGAAGACCGTCCTGACCCCCGCCTGAACGGCGACATTCCCCATGACGACCAATGGAGCGAGCATGATCTGGACAGCCGGCTTCCGCACCGCCGTGATCAGTCCCTACGAGCAGATCCAGCTCACCGAACCGCGCGGCTTCGCCGACCAGACGGTGCGTCAGGTGCTTCACATGGCCGGCGGCGGAGAACGCCTCCGCGTACGCCTGACGAACCTCTACGGCCGTACCCCCCTGACCATCGCCGCCGCGACGGCCGCCACCGGGCACAGGCAGGCCGCGCTCACCTTCGACGGCGCCGATAAGCTCACCATCCCGCCGGGAGAAGAGGTCGCCAGCGACCCGGTGGATCTCCCCGTCGCCTCCGGTGCCGACCTGTTCCTCAGCCTCTACCTCCCCGAGGAGACAGGCCTGGCCACCTATTCCCACCGGCCCATGGAGACCGCTCACATCGTCGGCGGGAACCACGTCACCTCTCCCGTACTGCCCGAGGCCGAGCGGGTGGAAGCCAGGTTCTACGTCTCGGGTGTCGACGTGCTCACCCCGGACGACACCTCGATCGCCGTGGCGTTCGGCGACTCCTGGTTCGAAGGGGTCGGCTCCACGATCGGCGCGAACAATCGCTCCGTGGACGTCCTCAACCGGCGCCTCAACCGGGGATGGGTCGTCAACCAGGGCATCGCTGGAAACCGCCTACTGCGGGACGAGATCGGCGAGCACGCGCTGGCGCGCTTCGACCGCGACGTCCTCTCGATTCCCGGCCTGACCCACGTCCTGGTGCACTTCGGTATCAACGACCTCGGCCTCCCCGGCATGTCCGGCGAGCCTCCCGTCACCTCCGATGCCCTCATCGAGGGCTTCACGGCCCTGGCCCACCGCGCCCACACGGCCGACCTGAAGATCCTCGCCGCCACCATCGGCCCCTTCGCGGGCGCCGTCTATCCCGGAATCAGCACCCCCGAGAGCCTCACCGCCCGACGCGAGGTGAACGACTGGATCCGTACCACCGACACTTTCGACGCCGTCTTCGACGTGGCCCGAGCCGTCGAGAACCCCGAGGCGCCCGACTACATCCACCCCGCCCTGGACAGCGGCGACGGCATACACCTCAACGACAAGGGCGCCCAGGCCATGGCCAACGCCGTAGACCCGGAAACCCTCGCCCTCTAGGACCTGCACGGGGGTGAGATTCAGAGGGGTTCGCCCGCGCGGTGGTCTGCCGTTCAGGTAGGCCATCGCCGCTGAAACCACAGGTCAGAGCCTTGTTTTCGCTTCTGTTAGCGGTAGTTCGAGAACTGAAGGGCGATCTCCAGGTCCTTGCCCTTGAGAAGGGCGATGACCTCCTGCAGTTCGTCCCTCTTCTTCGAGCTCACTCGCAGTTCCTCGCCCTGGATCTGGGCCTTGACGCCCTTGGGCCCCTCATCGCGAATGATCTTCGAGATCTTCTTGGCGTTCTCCTGGTCGATGCCCTCCTTGAGGGTCACCAGAAGCCGATACTCCTTGCCGGACAGCCTGGGCTCATCCGCGTCCAGGATCTTGAGGGAGAGTCCCCGCTTGATCAGCTTGTCCTTGAAGACGTCGAGGACCGCGTTGGCGCGCTCCTCGCTGTTAGCCTTGATCTCAACGGCCTTCTGACCGCCCGACCAGGCGATGGTCGCGCCGGTGCCCTTGAAGTCGAATCGGTGCCCGACCTCCTTGACCGTCTGGTTCAGCGCGTTGTCGGCCTCCTGGTGGTCGATCTTGCTAACGATGTCGAACGATGAATCCGCCAAAGCACAATCCCCTCTGACCTGCTAGAACTATGAATCGCTACCCGGCTCCCGGAGGCCACGGACCTCGAATCGCGGCGGCGCCCGCGAGCCGGTTCGGTAGACGCGTACGTAACGGATCAGCCTAGCCAGCATCTCCCGCCGATGCCGAGGCGGCAGCATGTCCCCGTCCCACCCTCAGCGGGCGCTGTCCCGCCCCGGCGTGTCTTATTTCCACTCCCGCCCTCCCGCTCACCCTGGCGTGTCCCTCTTCCTCCGCTCCCCCCACGCCACCTCCCGGCCATTCCTCAGACGCTCCTGCCAACGAGCCCTGTCCCACCCCGGCGCCGCGGTGCCTCCGGCGTCACTCCCTCCCCAGGTTCCCCAGACGACACCGGTGCAAGCGGTGACATACGCAACGAAAGTCCTGATAGGAGCGGGTATCCGGAGGTGCCCTCCGTCGATGTCACGTCACACCCGGAAGTCCGCTATTCTTCTTCCTGTCGCCGCCGCAAGCGGAAGACATGGCAGGTTGCCCGAGTGGTCAAAGGGAGCGGTCTGTAAAACCGTCGGCTCAGCCTACGCAGGTTCAAGTCCTGCACCTGCCACACCAGCAGAAACAGCCCTCTCACCAGCGAAAACGCGGTGCGGGGGCTGTTCTCGTATGTCCGGCTGTCCCCGGCTCTCAACGGGTAGCTACGGCTCGTCGCGGCTAATACGCGGCCAAGTTTCGCGGGCCAAGGAGGCGTCCCTAGAACGCCAGCCACGCCTGATCGTTTTGGGTTAACTTGCTCGGAGCGGCGTGGGAAGGTGGGTTGATGGCGACTTGGTTACAGGTGGTAAGCAGCCTGGTTGCTGCCCTTATCGGAGGGGTGATCGCTCCGCAGATCACCCAGTCGAAAGAACGGCGTGAGGCGCGGGCGGTGGTGCGTGAACGCATAGCCGATGTTGAGGCGCTTCGGTGGCTAGAACAGCCATACCAAGATTACAAACGTGCGTTGGCCGCGCTGGAGGCGGCTGCTCTCGTTGCGCGTGTCCCACGGCCTGTCGTGCAACGCTACGTCCGTGCATCTGAGGCGGCTCGCGATGTGATGGTGGAGGCGCCGGGACCGGATGGCGAAGACGCAAGTTTTCTGCCTGATGGCCCTGAAGCTCTCGCCGTCGCGTCAGCCTTGGAAGGACTAAGTGCAGCCCTGTGGCATCCATGGCTCGCCCGTTTGCCGGGCATCTCTTCACATTCTCGCCGCTCTCTTAAAGCTTCGTAGCATCCCATATGCGACGCATGGCCTCCGCTTGTTGTCCATGGATGCATTTGGCGTAGACCCGCAACAGGACATCCACGCTGTGGCCAGCCCACTCGGCGACCTGGGGCGCTGGAACGCCGGCGTTGAGCCACGTGGAGACGGCGGCATGCCGAAGGGTGTACGGCACTTCCATGAGAGGTGAAGCGGCCTCCTCCATGGTGAAGGCCGCGGCCCTGGCTTCGTGGAAGACCTTGAGATAGGCGCGATCGGTCATCTGTCCACCCCGGGGGCCAACGAAGACGCGCCCATCCGGGCCGGTGCCGAACCGCTTGAGATGCGCTCGCAGGAGAGCGACCAACTCAGGATGGATCGGCAACGGGCGCGTCTCGCCTTCCGCGCGGTGCTTGAGCGCGCGCCGCTCCCGCGGCTGGCCACTGTTGGTCCAGCGGCTTCCAGCTCGTGGCTCGGCGTTGGTGAGCCGCATCTCTCCCCAACCATCATCGGGCAGGCTCACCAGGTGCGTGCGGCGGAGATCCACAACTTCCTCCGGGCGGAGCGCGGCGTAGTACATGCAGCCGAAGAACGCTTCCATGCGTTCCCCACGTCCGCTGTGCTTCCGCACGGAGGTGAGGAAGCGTCGGGCCTGCTCGATGTTGATGACCGTGCGAGGGTCCACCGCAGTCAAAGTCCGAGGTCGGGTCCACTTCACGGCCTTGAGCGGATTGGCCGGCAGTGCTCCAATCTCTCGGGCGTACTCCATCGCGTTGTTGAGCACCATCCGCTTGCGATTCGCCGTGTTGCCTGCGGCCAATTCCCCGGCTTTCGTGCGGCTGATCCTGTCCAACACCCCCCGCGCGAGCACAGCCCCCTTGCCAGGCTCGTTAAACGCAGTGAGCGGGATGGTGTGCTGTTCTAGCCAGCGAAGTGCTTCGGAAAGATCAGCGGGTGGCCCTCCGTTGTTCCGCACGCGGGTGCTGTAGGTCCAGCGCAGGGCAGCGCGGCATACGTCCCGCGACGGCGCGCCGCTCTCACTGGTGAAAAGCGCCTCGGTGGCGTCGGTGAGTGCTTCGGCGATTCCACGGCGGTGGTTGGGCGAGGCGTAAGGCCATTTGATGTCCACATAGGCCACCGTGAAGGCGTACCAGCTCAGGGCGGATTCCTCACGGCGCCACGAGAGCGGCAGCCCCGTCCCCAGATCGAATGCCTCACCGGCGCGAGCGGCCGTCATCAGACGAGCGCGGAAGCTCTCAGCCTGTGCCGCCGCGCGAAACGGCTCCTTCCGCTCTTTGCCTCCCACAACCCACCGAACGGTGTGAGTGGTGACCTTCTTGCCCTTGTAGGTCTTGGTCTTCCAGAAGCGGACGTCATAAGTGGTGTTGTTCATCAGGCGGCGAGATCCTCTCGCTCGTTCAGCCAGCGGTCCAGGTCAGCACGGCGGACGCGAAGACTCCCGTTCGGGAGCGTGATGCACCTGGGTGCGCGTCCCTTTGCGCGCCAGTCGTAGAAGGTGCTTCGGCTAATCCGGAGCTCTTCGCAGACTTCCGGGACGGTGAGTTTCTTACTGGGGTTGGCCGTAGCCATAGGTGGTGTCTCCTTATGGGTGGCACAGGTCGGGGTGGACGACGTAGCGCGGGGAAGGACGCCGGCCGGGGCCAAGGCGAGGCGGTTCGGGCTCACGGCGGATCCAACCGAGCTGCTCTAGCAAGTCGAGGGCAGGTTCGAGGTCGGCGACCTTACGGAAGCGGCTACGCGGGAGAGCAGTGAATGCCTCGCGGACGGTGAAGCGTTCGGAGCGGGTGCGGGTGAGCCATTCGTGGAGGGTGCGGGCGGCTTCTTGGTCGGGGTCGGTGCCCATGGCGTCGAAGGCTGCCAGGGCGTGGGTGGTGAAGTATTCGCCGAGTTCCATGGCGGCGGCCATGGTGTCGCCTCCGATAGGGCGGCGCCATCCGTCGTCGATGTGGCCGGCCAGGTGCAGCAGGCCGGCGAGGCGGGCTACGGCGCCGTCGAATTTGGCGGCCCAGTCCGCGATATGTCCCAGGTCGCCGGTTTCGGGTCGGAGCCGTGGTTCGGTGCGTTCGCGTTGGGCGGTGAACAGCTCAACCGCTTCGGGGCTGAGGTTGAGGCGGGCGGGGTCTTCCCAGCCGTGCATGGTCAGCACGAGCCGTTCCAGGTTCGCGGCGTAGGCGGCGGAGACCAGGTCGGGGATGGGGGGTGAGTCGATGCGGCGGTATCCGACGTTGGAGGGCGGCAGGCTGTAGAGGATGCGGCCCAGCAGTCCTCTGCCGCGAAAACCGGGTGATTTGGCGAGTTCGGTGATGATCTCAGGTTGGACGGCCAGGCCGAGGGTGAGGGCGGGGTTGTCGACGCGTTCGCGGCGGTCGCGCCGATCCACGATGAGCAAATCGCCGGCGTGGCCTTTGAGGAAGAGGTCGAGGTTCGGGGTGCCGGAGTAGCGGCCGGCGAGGGTGGCGAAGATGCCGCCCTCGGCTGAGAGCACGGCCAGGCGTCCGCCTTGTTCGGTGAGCAGGGTGGTGGCGGTTTCGGGGGTGGCGTCGTCGCTGACGAGCCGAGGGGCGATTGGGACGGTGATGTGTTCCACCGCCAGGGCGGCGCTTTGAGCCTCGGCCAGCGCGGTCGGGGCGCTGTCGCCGCGGGCGGTGGTGGCTTTGTGGGTGGCTTTCTCGGCGGCTTCTTGGGCGACTTTCTGGGCGATGCGGGCTTCGGTGATCTGCGGTTTGATCTGCTCTTGGAGGAGTTTCTCGGCGGCCAGCAGCGGGGTGACGAGTGCCCGGAAAACTGGGCTTTTGCGGCTGCCGGGGGGCATGGCGACCACGGTGTAGATGTTGACCGGCTCACTCCAGGTACCGCGGACGTTGACCATGGCTCGCCCGCCGGCAGCGGTAGAGACGGCGGCCAGGGCGATGCAGCCGGCGAGGTCGGGCGGGGTCTGGGTTTCGTCGGCCAGTGCGGTGACGAATTCGGCCAGCCAGGGCGGGAAGACGTAGGCGGGAAAGACGGGCAGCGCGCCGCGGGCACCGAGGGGAACCGGCTTGTCCCAGGGCTGTCGGTAGCCGGCCGGCATGGCAGGAGGAGGCGGGGTTGGCTGCACAGGGCTCTCCGTCGCACTCGCGGCCTCGGTCTTGGTGTCGGTTTCGGTGAAGCAGCCGCATCCGCCCCAGTCGTTGGTATCGACGGCGCCGCCCGTGATGCGCTGACGCAGCTCAATCAACGGCAACGGGTAGGTAACCCCACCGATGCGCTCGCGTAGAACGGCCACGTCTTTGCCGAGGTGGGCGCGCAGTTGTTGTTCGTGGGCTTCCTCGGTGGCGAAGCGTTCGGGGTTGACGTTGTGCAGGTGCGCCCATTGCGCCTGGCCACCGCGCACGCATGCGCCGCCACAGTTGTTATGCGGAAAGCCCAGCTCATACAAGCGCGGCGTGGCCAGGCCAACGGCGTTGGCCTCAGCGATCAGTTCGTCTTTGCTGGCATACGGCGGCTCACACAACGGGGCGCGGGCGGCCCAGGGTCGGTAAGCGGCCTCGATCGCTGGTAGGCGGTGGGTCTCGGTCCAGTCGATACCGACATACACCGTGGTCGTAGCCGGGTCAGCGTGGGCTTCGAGCCATTGGCGGCAGGGCACCTGCTTGAGGTACTTGCTGCATGGGGCGACGCGGGAGTTGCCGATGAAGCGCACGTCCTGGAAGACCTGCCAGGGGGTACGGCCATCAGCCACCCGCACCAGCCGGGCACCAAGCTGAGCGGCGGCCTCGTCGAGGAACCGGTACAGATCGGGATCTTCAACCAAGGTGTCGGCGAACAGCAGCACAGTGGAGGCGGCGCCGTGCTGGGCGATGACGCGGCGGGCGGTGGCCCAGGAGCCGATACCGCCGCTCATCATGACTACATGCCGCACCTGGGTGAACTCGCGCTCGGTAGCGCCGGTCACTGTGCGGGGGGTGGTCATGCTGCGCCGTGCCGGGGGCGGCGCTGGCCGGCGTCCAGACCAGATCGCACGGTGGGCAGCACTTCCCAGGCGGGCAGGCCGGCGGCTTGTCCGGCGGCGTGCAGGGCGTCTTCGGCGAGCGGGCGGGGCAGCAGGCCGGCGCCGATGAGCTGGCCCAGGGCGAACGCGGCGGTGTTGAGGGTGTGGTTGCGGCTACCGGGCGCGGTGGTCTTCACCCTTTGCACCTCGTTGTGCAGCGCGGCCAGCGCGTAGCGGGTGGGCCGCTGGCCCTGGCCGGGCGGGGGCGCCGAGGCGGGGCTGGCCGGCGGCAGGTCGGGGGGCGTGAGTCGGGTGGTGAGCCAGTGGGGCAGGGGTGCGGGGTTGCGGGAGTCGATGACGTGGTAGCCGCCGGCGCCGTCGGGAAGGTGGACGTAGCTGCCGGGGCCGACGACGTAGCCGCCGGATGCGCGGGTGTCGATGAGCCAGCCCAGCGCACCGGAGGTGTTGCGTAGCTGCACTGCGGTGGGGGCGGTGAAGTACAGGTGTGCGCCACCGCGGCGGGTCAGCACGGTGAAGGTGTCGTCCGGGCGTTCCTGCTTGGCCTGCTCGCACAGGCGGGTGAGGACGGCGGAGCCGTCGCAGATGCCGGGCAGGTGCCAGGCCGGCGGGGGTGCCTGGCGGGGTTTGGGCATGTCCAGGTCGAGCACCACCAGCCCGGACGGGCCGCAGGCGATGCCGATGTTGAACGGCGCCCGCGACCAGAGGCGGCGGATGTGGTCGGGGTCGGTGGTGGCGTGGCGCTCCCAGTCGGTGAACCCGCGCACGGGGCGCTTGTCGCGGGGGGTGAGCGGGAAGACATGCCAGCCGCGAGCGGCGGCAGCCAGCGCGTAGCGGAGCAGATCGGTGCTCAGTGCGGTGTTCGCCACGTCGGGTTTCCCTTCCGGGTGCGGGTAGCGGTGGACGGGGATGCCGGCGCGCTCAGCCAGACGGGCGGCATGGGTAGCACCGGGGCTGGCGTCGCGGATGAAGGCCAGGCAGACCGTGGCGCCGAGGGCGACCATGTCGGCGTTGCGCAGCAGTCCGGCGCGCTTGCCGTGGGTGTCCCAGTCGGCGGGGTGGCGCTCGACGTGCCCGCCCTGCTCGGCCCAGAGGGTTTCAGCGATGGCGTCGGCACCACGCGGGCAGGCACCGGTGACTAGGACGGCGCTCCCATTGCCCCAGTGCTCGGCCAGGGCGGTGCGGATCGTTTCGGTGTCGGTCCAGGTGCGCGAGCCGGTCAGCAGAATGCGGCGCGCGGCTTCACGGTTGGGGGCGCTCATGCCGCCTGCTCGGCTCGGGCGGGAAAGGCGATGAGGGGCGTCGGGTGGGTGAGGAAGGGCGTCATGATGGGTGTGCCTCTTTCATCTGGCCTTTGGGCTGGTTGATCGGTTGAGGTGGGCGGGCGCGCCCGGTGTGGATTGACTTGGCGGTTGGCCACGTCGGTGCGCGCCCGTCTAGAAGTCGCCGGTTGGCTGGTCAGTGGGGGGCGTTGGTGATGGCCATGTGCGTGGTGGTGGCCGGGATTGTGGCGTGGGTCAGGCGGTCGCGCAGTGCGGTGGCCAGGGTGATGAGCCGGTCGGCGGCGGCGATGCCGGCGGGGATGTCGAGCAGCTGACCGTTGCCGGGGACGGTGGCGTCGGGGTGGGTGGTGAGGTAGGCGTCCCAGCGGTTCAGCCAGCCGATCGTGTCGGCTTGCCGGATCAGCACCTGAGCGGCCTCGGCCAGGTCGGCGCCCTCAGGTAGGCCGGCGCGGTCCCAGTACAGCTCCTCGTGGGTGGGCGTTTCGGTGGGGTAGTCGGTGGGCGGGTTGAGGCTCACGGGCGCGGTCAGTTCGGCGTCGCACCGCTCACACAGCTGCCAGGGAAGGTGCTCAACGCCGGTGCGCGGGTTGCTCCACGCGCCGACGGTGTAGGGCAGGTGGCCGGAGGTGGCGCAAGTGCGCTTGACGATGCAGGAGGGGCAGCGCCACCGCTCGGCGGCGTCTGGGATGTCCTGACTGCTGGGCTCGGTGTCGTGGGCGCGGCTCCAGCCCTCTGCTTCGAGGTCGCCGCGGGCGGCGTCGGCGGTGGGGAAATGCACCTTGCCGCCGTCGTAGCCGTCGTAGCTGAGGGTGTGTCCGCAGTCGTAGCAGCTGGCCAGGACGCAGGCAGTGGTGGTGAAGGTCGGGCGGGCGGTGGTGGTGTCCGGGGTGGACATGGCGGGATCTCCTGGAAGTGAGTGGGGTGGCGGATCAGGTCGGGGTCAGCAGCTGCTCGCGTCGTCCTCGTTCTGGTGCTCGTCGGGCTCGGGCGGGACGTCGGCCTGCTCGGCCTCCTGCTCGCTGCCATCGCGGTAGCTGCCGTCCTCGGTCGGCTCCGGAGGAACCTCCTCGCTGTCGTCGTTGGAGCCGTCGCGGTAGGTACCGTCTTCGATCGGCTCGGGCGGGGTGGCCACCGTCGCGCCGGTGGCGGCGCATGCCTGCTGGGTGGGCTGGCAGGCGGTCAGCGTGAGGGCGGCGGTGAGGGTCAGGAGAAGGGCGACGGTGCGGGTGGTGGCGGGTGGGGTGGTCATGGGTGGGTGCTCCGATCCGAGCGGGTTAGCGGGTGTGGTCGCGGTAGAAGCGGGTGAGGTAGACGAACAGTTGCCAGCCGAGGCGGGGTCGCATGCCGGTGCCGTTGCAGGCGCGGCAGGTGCGGTTCTTGCCGCCGGGACGGCACCGGGTGCAGGTCCCCCAGGGGGAGGCAGCGCACCAGAGGATGTAACCGAGCGTGATGACGAGTAGGCAGAGTCCTAGTAGGACGATGAGGGGGGTCACGGTGGCCTCCAGGGCCGTTTTCAGGGCTTTGTGCAGGTGGGCGCTAGGGCATTAGGTTGCTGGTAGATCAGCGGGTGGGGTGCTAGCGGGGGTGCTAGGTCTAGCGGGCTGTAGTGCTAGACCTAGCGGTCCCCGGCGGGTCAGGAAGCGGTCCCGAACCCCTTCTTTCCGTCACGCTCGGTGATGGCTTTGAGGATGTCGTCGCGGGTGATGCCGCGCCGGTTGCCGCCCTTGCCGCCCTCGGTCGGGGTGCCCCATACCTGGCCGGTCTTGACGCCGTAGGGCTTCAGCGCGGTGGTGAGCTGAGCCGGGCGAGCGTCGTCTTCCAGCTCCATCCACGGCCCGTAGATGGCCGGGCGCAGCTCGGCCAGCCGCGCCACCACGGTTTCGTTCCACACCTTCGGCTCGTGCACCACCGCGGCGATGTCGGCCAGCAGATCGAACGACGGTCCCGTCTCGGGTGCGGTCTCCTCGTTGAGGGCGTAGCCGGACAGGGTGCCGGCCTGCTCGCGGGCGGTGCGGGCGCGGGCGGCGATGGCCTTGGCCGCGGGGGCGTCGATGTAGACGCCTCTGACGATGCGGGCGGCGTCGCCCTCGCCGGCGAAGTAGCAGATGCCCTTGTCGGAGAAGGAGAACATGGTGGCGCGGATGCCGTTCTTGTATGACGAGGTGCCCAGTACCATGTCGTTTTCGGTCTGGCCCATGACCTTCAGGCACATCCGCACCACCGCGTTCGCTGAGATGCCGGTGGGCAGGCTTTTGGCGTCGGGGCGCTGGGTGGCCAGGATCAACACCATGCCCAGCGCGGGGCCGCGCTTGACCAGGTCGGTGCAGATGGCCTCGAACTCCTCACCATGAGTGGGGTGTTCGAACCACACCTGGCATTCGTCCACCTCGATCACGATCGGGTGCAAACCGAGGTGCTTGGTGCTGGCCAGCTGGGGGGTGACCTTGTTTTCCGGGCACAGGTCCGGCGGCAGGTCCCGAATCACCTTCGCTCGCCGGCGCAGCTCGTCTTTGAGTTCGCGCATCGCCAACAGGCCGTATTCGATGTCCTCGGCCTCTTCGCCGGCGCGGTAGCGGTGCGCGCAGGGGGCGAGCGGGGACAGGTCGCCGGTGCCTTTGAGGTCGAACAGGTACAGGGCGGTGCGCGGGTCGAGGGCGGCGATGATGCCCAGCAGGCGCAGCAGGAACGTCTTTCCCATCCGGGGGATGGAGCCGATGATGACCGAGACGAACATCAGGGTCAGTCCGACGAACCGGCCGCGCTGGTCGGTGGCGAACGGGGTGGGCTTGAACAGGTCCGCGGCTCCGGTGCGCATGAGCGGCCAGGCGGGCTGCTTGGCCTTGTTCATGTCCTGGTCGCCCACCCACAGCATGAGCCGGCCGGTGTGCTGGTCGGGAACTGCCTCGGGCCACACACAGCCCAACTGGCGGCGCAGTCCGGAGGCGAGCTTGTCGCGGCGGTCCATCACCTCGGCGACGGTGACCCCGTAGGGCAGGTCGACGTCAGCGCGCCAGCCGGGGCCGTCACGGGTGATGGGGGCGACGAACTTGATGCCCTCGCGCGGATTCTTGGCGATGGCCTGGTTGATCGCGGCGTTGCCAAGCGCGCCGAGGGCGCGGATCACGACGTCAGAGGTGAGCTTTTCGCGGGCGGTCGGGATGACGGTGCGGTCGATCAGCGGCCGATCGGCCGGCGCACCGAGCGCGCCCAGCAATCCCAGCGCCAGGGCCAGGGCGCTCCATTGGGCGATGGTGGGTGCAGTGGTGATGAGGATGGCGGCGAGCAGCAGGGTAACCAGGGCGATCCCGGCGACCCAGACGCGCAGCCGCACCCGCGAGTCCCGCTGACGGCTCAGTTTCAGGTATGCCTCGGGGTCGGCCTTTTCCACCGCGGAGCGCCGTACCGGCTCGCCTTCCAGGTCGAAAGTCCAGCGCACCGCACCACCGATGAAACGCGCCGCGCCGCGCGGCGAGCGGGCGGCGAGCTTGGCGGCGTACTTGGGGGTGCGGGTGAGCTGGTAGCCGGCCACGTAGGCATAGTGCGCACCCACCCACTTCAAGGTGGACAGGGCCTCGGTACGCGAGCGCAGCCACAGCGGCACGATCGGGCGCCGCTCCTTGGCCTTGACCTCCAGGTCAGCCAGCCAATCGCGGTCCACCTCGCCGGGCCGATCCACCCGCACAACTTCGCCCTCCAACACCGGGCCGTCCCCCGGCGCGCCGGCCGCGGAATCCAGGCCGGCCGGGTCGGTGGGGTCGGTAGGCGGGTAGGGGTGGCGGCGGTCGCGGGCGGTGTCGAGGGATACCACCTCGGCGCGCGGCCCGTCCCCATCCGGCGCGGTCCGCTGCTGGGGCAGGGCGGTCAGGTCCGGGGGCGGCGCGGTGGGGTGGTGGCCGTTGGTGTCGGTCGGGATGTCGGTCATGATGAGGTCACCTCGTGCGTGTTGGATCGGGCGGGGTTGCGGGGCGCGGCCACTGTTCTTGGCGGAGTGGGGGCCGCGCCCCGTACAGGACGAATCGGGAACGACGTGTGGTCGGGGGTCTCGACGGCGGCGGTGATGAAGTCGAAGCCGCTGGCGGTGGGGCGAAACCGGTCCAGCAGGATGCGCGTGGTGAAGCCGCGCATGTCGCGGGTGTTGCTGAACGGGCTGCCTTCGGGGCATCGGGCGGCCAGGGTGAGTTGCCGTTGCACCTCGTAGGAGTTGGTGAGCGTGATGCAGACGGCGCGCTCGCCCTCGATGCGCTCCACTCGCAGCGTGCGCGTGCCGAACAGGTCGCCGCGGTCACGCCAGACGCTTCCGGGGGTGACAGGGTGCGTTGGCGGGATCTTCTTGGTCATCGGTCTCTCCTTGTCCTGTAGAGACGGGTGGTGGGGGTGTCGGTGCTGGGGGTGCGGGTCATGTCGCCTCCTTGACGAGGGCGTCACGCACGGTTCGGGCGGTGTCCATCCCGCACCGGGCCGCTCGGCGGATCGCCGCGGCGCTGGGGTAAGGCGGCAGGTCCCCGGCGGCGATTAGGTTGCGCACGTGCGCGGTCACGGCGTCGATGCCGGGGCTGTCGAACCGCTCGCGGGGGTCGGGATCGGTGGTGGTGTTTGTCCTGTACTCCAGAGCAGTAAGGGGGTTACCGGATCTTGCCTCTGTGTCGTGGTCGAGGCGGGTGAAAGCGGCCAGGATGATCGGTAGGGCGGTGACGATGGCCACCGCGACGATCGGTCCCAGGATGTGCAGCACCAGACGCGAGATGCTGAACTCGGCAGCGACGCCGGGCAGGTAGGGCCAGGCGTTCATGCCGAGGGTCAGGGCCAGGAACAGCCACTCGATCCGGACCAGGGTGGGTGAGTCGATGGGCTGTCCGCGGGTGCCGAGGTAGGCGCGGGCGCCGACGACGACCAGCAGGGCTAGGGACATGAACGGTTCGACCAGCCAGGCGAACACCCACGACGGCGACCACGGGGCAGCGCCATCGGCGGCGAAGGTCTGCACACCGGCCGTGGACCACGCCAGTGCCAGCGTGAGTGAGATCATGCCCGCGGCCACCAGCAGGCGGCGCATCCGCGCGGCCTGCCAGGCGCGCATAGCCGGGTCTTGGCCAAGCTCGTGCAGCCGGGCCGCTTCCTGGGCCTGCTTGCGGCGCTTGCGCACCTTGGCGGTGTCCAGCAGCAGCGGCGCGGCGTCGTCCTGGAGATCGGCCAGCAGGTGCGCTTCGGCCACCTCGGCGCGCAACTGCCGGACCCGCTTGGTTTCCCCGCTGCTGTCCACCGGCAGCGCCGGGGGAAGGGCGGGAACCTGCTCGGCCAGGTGGCGTTCGAACTCGGCCAGACCGCGCGCGACGTCATCAGGGGTCGGCTCGGGGGTGGGGGTCGTGATGCTCATGCGGCCACCTCCGAAGCGTCGGCGCAGTCCAGGCAGGTGCCCAGGTGGCGCGGCAGCACGTAACCGGCGTCGCGTCGGCAGTCGGGGCAGGTGCGGCGGGCGGCGTTGGCCTTGGCCAGCGCTTCGAGCTGGGCGGGGGTGGCGGTGCGCTTGGGCAGCGCGAACCGCACGTCGTAGAGGTAGGCGGCGCGCACGCCGGGGGCGCCGTGTCGGGTCGAGGCCCACAGCACTTGGGCCTGTACGCCCTGCCCGCCGGGCCGCAGTCCTTCGGCGGTGAGCTGGCGGCGGGTGAGCAGGTGCGGCGGCGACATCCGCCAGGGGTAGGTAGGGATGCCGTGCCGGGTGCCGGCGGGGTCCCAGAAGCGGGCGCGTATACGACTCATGGGTTTCTGTCCTTTCAGTTCTGGCCGGGGGCGCGGCGGGGACGGCGCGGCCGGCTCGGGATGGACGGCGGGCGGGGGGTGCACACGTCCCCGGAGCGCGATCGGGCATCGACCGTCAGCGCGCCCTCGGCGACCAGGGCGGGCGGTGCGGTGACGGTGATGTCACCGGAGATGGCCGAAGCCGACAGGTGGCCGGGTTCGGTAGCCTGCACGGTGATGTCACCGGAGACGGTGCTCAGGCGGCCGGTTCCGCCGAAGTCACCGATGCGGATGTCTCCGGAGGTGGCCGCGGCGGTGACGGTCTCGGTGCGGCCCAGGCGGATGTCTCCGGAGACGGTGCGCGCCGTGGCGTGGTCGGCATACCCGGCGCGAATGTCTCCGGAGGTGGATTCGGCATTGAGGGTGGTGCACGCTTCGGCATCCAGGCTTCCGGAGACGGCGGTGAAGGTGATGAACTCCAGCTCCCCGCGGGTGGTAACGGCGGCGCCGGTGGTACGCATCCGCAGCGCTGAACCGCGCGGCAGCACGACGGCGGCATGCACACCGGGGGTGATGTTCACCCCAGAGCGGCCGGTGACGTGGTTGCCGATCCCGATCACGCTGCCGGAGATGTTGACGGAGCCGCCGGAGACGATGATCCCGGAGTTGATGTTTCCCGAGACGGTGACGTGTCGGCCGTTGCCGTGGCTGATGACGGTGATTCCGTCCGGCTGCTCAGGGGTGGGAACGGTGACGGTCAAGACGCGGGCATTGGCGGTCAGGGTGGCCGCGGCGATGGCTTGGGCGGCGGGGCTGTCGGCGGGGGCGGTGCTGGTCAGGGTGATGTGCGCGCGGTCGGTGTCGGTGACGGTGAGGTGCACCGTGCCGAACGACATGCTCAGGTCCAGGGCGACGGGGCCGGGTATCGGCGCGGTCAGGGTGCGTTCGGCGCTCACCGGTGCTGTCCCTTCGTGAGAACCGGCTTGGTGATGTCGCGGTGGCTCACCTCGGCCGGCACACCGAGGGTGCGCAGCCGGGCGGTCACCTCCTCGGCCAGTGCGACCGAGCGGTGCCGGCCTCCCACACAGCCGATGGCCACGCGCACCTGTCGCTGCCTGATGTCGTCGAGGTCGGCCACCATGCCGACGGCCAACAGGGTCAGGTGGGCGGCGAGGCCAGCGGCGCCGGCGGTGGTCATGACGTGGCGGCGAACGGACTCGTCCAGGCCAGTCAGGAAGCGCATCGCCGGATCGTGGTGCGGGTTGCGCAGCGAGGCGCGGGTGTCCACGGTGACGTCAGCCAGCGGCGCGGCAGCGTGCCCGTAGCCGAAGGACTCAACAACAACCCAGGCGAGCGGGGTGCGCGGGGGCGCATCGGTGGGGGTGGGGTGGTTCATGGCGGTGGCTCCTAAGCGGCGATGATGAGAGCGGCGATGAACAGGAACCCGATGTGCCAGGACTGATCGAGGGCGTAGGCGCCGGTGCCCAGGTGCGGGGCGTCGGTCGTGCCGGGGCGGGGGGCGCCGAGGCGGTAGAAGTCGCCCTTGCCGATCCGCTCTGCCAGGCGAGCCAGCGTCACGCGCCGGTCGGCCCAGTAGTGCGAGAGGGCGTCCACGGCGAGGCCCGCCAGCAGCGCGATCGGGTGCAGCGTCAGGCCAGTCACCAGGGCGAGCGCGGCCAGGGCGGCGGCCTTGGTGGCGGTGAGGGTGATCAGGTGCCCGAGGCAGGCCAGCCGTCCGGCGGCGGTGGGCGCTCCCTTGGTGCACGCCTGGCCATGAGTCTGCACCCAGTGATCTCCCACGGAGTGGGCGGCGAACAGGGCCGCGAAGACGGCGGCAAATGTAGCGGCGGCAGTCATGCCGATCTCCTTTCTCCTTGATCAGATGGACTGGGAACGGACGAGGGTGCGACACAGCCGGCAGGCGGCTCGGCAGCGGGCGCCGTGAACGGGGCAGCGCTGGACCTGACGGCCGGTGGTGGTCCCGCAGCGGCGGCAACCGATGGCGCTGGCCGAGCGGGAGCGGCAGTCCAGGCAAAAGAAGCGGGCCACCTCAGGCCACCTCCTGTCCGCTGCCGGCCGGGGAGCGGCGGTACAGGGGTGAGGTGTGGATCTCCTCGGCGGTCAGTCCCGCCCACACGCCCTCGGTGGGATGGATGAACCGGGCGTAGGCCAGGCACTCGGTACGAGCCGGGCAGGTGGCGCAGATCTGCTTGGCCGTGGCCTCCCGCTCCTCGCGCACCGCATCCGGCTCGATCTCGAAGACGTCGGGAGCGGTGAACAGGTCGGCGGTGGTGTCATCGCAGGCCGGGCCAGCGGCGAACATCGCCATCCGCAACGCCTTCCGGTGCGCCTTCTGGGCGAGGTAGACACGGCGCATCGTGGACAGGGAGGTCATCGCCGGCACCTCCGGCACGTCGTCGAGGTGCGCGGGTTGATGCCGCCGCAGCGGCACACCCAGGTGCTCGCGGTACCCGGCGGCAACCAGGGAGAACCGGTTGCGGCTCTCTTCTTCATGGACCCGTGGGTCATGATGGTGGTGCTCCTTCTGGGGAGTAGGGGAGCGGCCCATGTCTTGGCGGATGGGGGCCGCTCCCGCTTTGTTGGGCGGGTCAGCCGAGAGCGTTGGCGAAGGTCACCAGCGAGTCGGTGACCGTCATCAGGCCGGTGAAGGCACCCGTCGCGAACTCCGCAGCATGAACGGGCTCCCGAACGACGAAGAACAGGAACGCGATCACGAGAAGGACGGGGAGAAGACGACGAGGCTTCGGGGTTGGAAGCATGGTGATAACGCCTCTCTGAGGTGTCGGGGAGAGCTAGTCCGGCAGCTTGGATTGCCTCTGACCTGCCGTTTCTACCTGGCCAACTTTGCTAGGTAGGTTGGATAAGTGCAATGCTGTCTGGCTTGGCTAGTCATGTCAAGGGGCATGGCTAACTTGCTTAGAAATGTTGGGCAGGTGGCAGTAGTCTTACCGTGTGGAACTAGATCCAGATGACCCGCGCCCGCCCTACCTGCAGGTGGCTCACCAGCTGAGGGCCGCCATCCTGACCAGAAAGTTCACGCCAGGCGAGAAGCTTCCCTCTGGTCCCGAGCTGGCTAAGCGCTTCGGCGTTGCCCGCATGACCGTGCAACAGGCCATCCGCGAACTCCGGGATGAAGGGCTCGTGATCTCTCGTCAAGGGAGCGGCGTGTTCGTACGGGAGCGCACCGCGCGGCCGGTCGGGCTCCGCCCGCACATCGAGCAGGCATTCAAGAAGTCTGAGGTCTCGATCGAGTTCGCCGGGTTCTCCGGAGAGACCTTGCACGGCGCGATTCAGGAACCGCTCGACAGCATCCGTGCCGGCCGCTTGGTTCCCGAGAGCATTACGATCCGGATGCTCGTGCCGGACACAAGCCGTCCCTGGTCTCTGCCCGTCCGGGCGGACAACCTTGAAGACGAGCCGCTCATCCGAAAGCGCATGGAGCGGATCTCATCACGACATGCTCAGGCCATCGTTGATTCCGTGCAGGAGCTGCGAGACCTCGGCCTGGTCAAATCCGCTTCAGCAGAGGTTCGGATCAATGGAGAGCCTCCACGATTCAAGCTCTACGTTCTCAACGGCGAGGAAGCGTTTTTTGGCTTCTATCCGGTCTTCGAGCACACAATCACCCTTGGCGGAGAGTCACAGGCCATCTACGACATGGGCGGCAAAGACGCGGAGCTTTTTCACTTCGCCGTGAGCGACGGGGGAGACTCCACCTCCGGGCAGTTTGTCAACCAGTCCCGCATGTGGTTCGACAACATGTGGACCACCGTGGCTAGAGAGATCCCATGACAATACGGACAGGACTGCAAGCCGTACGGGACGTGATGCAGAGTACCCGGTACGTTCTTCTCGACTTCGACGGGCCGATCTGCGATGTCTTCGCCGGATTCCCCGCGCCAGAAGTAGCTAACAGATTGCGCGTGATGCTCAAGGCTGCTGGCGCGGAGTTGCCTCAGAGCGTGCAGGAGCAGGACGATCCAATGGAGGTCTTTCGCTTCAGCGCGGATCTCGGCAGGGACCTCAACCATGCGACACTCAACGCCCTGACTGATCTGGAAGTCGAAGCAGCAGCCACCGCACGGCCGACACCGGGTGCCGCCGAACTCATTCGGCGATCGGGGGAGGCAAATAAGTCAGTTGCGGTGGTCAGTAACAACTCGGTAGCCGCTGTCACCGCATTCTTGGAAGCACACGGCCTTCTGACGGCCGTTGACCTCATATCGGCCCGGCTGGACCCTGACCCAGGGCTCATGAAGCCGAACCCTCATCTCGTCCGGCAAGCACTCGACCAGCTCGGCGCTGATGTGACTCTCTCGCTCCTGGTCGGTGATTCGGTGACCGATATGCAAGCCTCCAAGAGCGCGGGCATCACCGCCGTAGGCTACGCCAACAAGCCAGGAAAAGCAGATAAATTGGTGGCGGCTGGCGCCGATGTAGTTGTGACGAGCATGAAAGAATTGGCCAATTCAGTCTAGAAAAGGTGAATGAATATTTTACCCCCATTGTGAAGGGAACTTACCTCCAAAGAGAAGATTCAGATAATAGAAGGCTATGTCTGAATTTCCAGCGTTATATGCATCGAGAGCATTGCGGGCCCGTGTTGCAGCCGTGTGCAACTTCGACAACGCTTCGATTTTTTTCACATCTGATGAACATGCGTAGAAACGAGCCGCCGCCCCCTTGGGATCGTTCATTCCAGCTAGTTGGTGGCCCTCAAGCTTTTCGAGCAGCTGGCAGATATCCCAGACTGGGATAAAGGTTGATTGTGTTGCCACATGCTGTGCCGCTCGCATCTCAAGGTAGAACGACGATACCGGGACACTATTATAGTACTTCCACGCCTTGGCGAGTCGCGCGAGTTTCTTAGCGCCTCCTTTTGTCTGCTCGCGTTGATTGCACTCGTTAACGTACTTAAGATGCTCGACAGGAGCTGTGTCTATCCAACCGCTGGCGGCACCAGGAATGTCGTATACGTATACACCCTCGTCACCTCGCCCCGTAATGAAACCAGGCGTTATTTCCCATGTTTCCGTACCGTTGGAAAAATTAACGACAACTGCGGGCCGCCTTACTTCAACGGGCGTTTGAGGAAATCTTGCTCGAAGGCTATCCTTAATCCAGCGAAGCGCTGTATCCGAACTTTCCGGTCGATCGCTGATGACGCTAACTAAGATATCCGTATCGCAGTGATGGCGGACGCCAGTGCCATGACTGAACGAGCCGATCTCACGAAACAACCTCACAGGCAGGGCAGCTCTTATAGCGTTCTCCACGCTTTGCCGATGTCTGGCGGCGACTGTCCGCTGAGTCGATAGCGGCGTTAGCCTCTCTAAGAAGACGTCGAATGCTTGGCCAACTGTCAGTTTCACCTGTGTCCTAACCAGCGTTCGTTGGTACCGTTTTGATTCACAGCCTATCCTGTCTCAGCCGTCTGGCTGCCCAGTTTTTCCCGCCCGTCTGTGAAGCCGAGCTTCAGCGATCAGGTCTTCGGCGCTGGTTCGCATCTCTATCTCTTTCGCGTCCCGCCGCCGGTCATTAAACCAATTTGGTATTACAGCGTTGGTTCGTCGAATTCCTAGGAGGCAGTCTTGTAGGCCACGACATTCTGCGTCGGTCACCGAGCTCTCTGGTAACAAGCTTTTTCGCCAGAGGGACATAACTTTTTGTTCTGTGTTGATTTTTTCTTGCGCACTATCGCTGTGAGCTCGAAACGTGTCAGTGCCCTCTCGAAGTATTGGGACGAGGGGTACAATAACCGCGATTAAGAATTCGCCAACCGTAAATTTCCCTATTGCTCCTATGGAAATAGCAGACGCCGCTATGAGTAGAAGACACCAAAAGACTGCTCTTGCCCATAGCTTATGCAGCGACACCCCCCACCCGAGATTGCTACGTTGGCAAATAAGGATATCCAATGGCCGGTGAACATCTTCTGTGTCCGGGTACCAATCTTGCAAGGTAGGAGGGCCTGAATATCGACGCGCAGCATCCGCGATGATCGTTGGGGTCGGTCTCTCAACTAGTAGGTCATTCCAGGGGAGCTGAAAAATAGCCACGTCGAACTGCTCTTGTACCGATGCCGCTTCGCGGTTTAGTCGCTTTTCCTTAGCGCTTCCTAGTAGGTGAACAAGCATCAAGATTATCGTAAATACGCTACCGATAATTGTTCGGCCATCCTTAAACAACAGGGCGGCAATCGGCGCCAATATGCTTCCTGCGATCAGCAGAGATATACGTACCGTGTAGAATTTCTTGGCATCCGTGTAAAGTTGTCGTTGGGCAGCGAGTAAGCGCAGTTGCTTATCCTCGTTTTGGGCGTCCGAGATTGATGGTGTTGTGAATGGTGGGGGAGTAGACACAGGTCAAACTCTTTCGATCCAGGCATCGGAGAGGGGAGATCGTTCGTCCATCAGAACTTTTGATTTCACGAACGAATCGAGGAACGCGTGCAAGCCCGTGATCTGACCACCGGCCGTACCATTGGCTTGACCTTCGATCACGGTGACAACTTCATGATCCCCTGGCCAGGCTCTGCCGTGAGCACGGCGTTCGGCAAGATCAAACGCGTTGATAAAAGCTTAACCATGAGCGACGTTAATTTAGTAGCTTCGATAAAGCTCCAATCACTACCTCCTCGGCGGGTCTTTCGAAGCCATCCAAAAGTAGCCTGAATTCGTGCAGAGGGCTGTCTCCTCCTATCATTCCATTAAATTTGATGACCGTACCGTCGGGGCGACGTCCAAGACCAGATTCTGTTGCTACAAGATTAAACATTTGTAGAGTTTCGTGGGCTGCATAAGTATCTCTGCCGACGCCGAAACGGCTGAGTCTCTCGAAGTTATCCACCTTAATCAATGGTGAATATCTTCCTCTCCGAAGGAAGGGAGGATACGCTTCTCCTTGCAGGAAGCTTAAGAGCATTAGGAGAAATAGTATTTCGGAGTCCTCTAGTGCGTGGATCCATCCATTTTCAAAGAAAGAGCAAGGGATTGCGATGTGGTGCTCGCTCTTTCTGGGAACAAGGTAGGGGATGGCCCCGCCGTCTGGCCTAACTCCTCCCTCGTCAAGAATTTGAAATCCTTCATACTTGGCGTAAGACTGTTCGCGACGAGGAAGAGAGATTAGCTGAACTTCTTCGGAAGATAGGCGTGAAAGAGCAGAGACTATGGTCCTTCTCTTCCTCTCGGCGATGCTATGAGGAATGCGACTGTACGGGGTTATTGGCGATATTGTGATTAGGTCGGTCCATCCTATTTCTGCGCCTCCCGCTATGAGGGGGCGTCTATTAATCGGATGGCCACCTCCGCGATGAAACATTTGCGCTTCATACAACAGTGTAAGATAAAATCTTAAGGCAATCCCTCGCGGAGATATCAACCTAGCCGCCGGGGGGCGTTGATTGACGGGCGGAAGTGTTCGCCCTGAAAAGTTCGCTTTAGCTGGACGTTCGGAGTATATAAAGCGCTTCCTTATGCGGATAGCTTGCAGATGCCACTTTGGCCTTCTCAGCCTTATTAGCTGGTCTTCGGCATGCTTTGCCATCTTGGTAGTTTGTATTAGCTGCAAACGCTTGAGGCGCTTCCTTAGCACCTCTCGTTGCTTGTCTCTCACACGTCTCCGTACGGTCGTCGCCTCCTGCTGCGGAGCAACGAGGCAGCTTCTACGTCTTGACCCGCCCCTCCAGTCTTTCATGGTGGTTCGGGCTAAGCCCATGATCAGCTGCCATACCTTGGCGGGTCAAGGCGTTGAGGAGGAGGGACAAAGCGGGACGGAAGAGTGCCGCATGATGGGTTCAGTCGCGCGGGGCCCCGGATGCCGCCGGGGCCCCGCATACGGCGATCCCAGTTAGGTGACACAGGAGAGTGCCGCATGCCCAAGCGTAAGTCCCAGGAGCCCTCTGACGACTCCCGCCTCCCCCTGCGGTGGGTTGTCATCCTCGCCATGTCGGGAGCCGCAGCGGTCCCTGCTCACATGGCAGGAGGGCCTGCTCTGGCAATTGCCACCGCGGCCACCGTGCTTCTCGCTATGCAAACGGTGATCAAGTAGGGGATGCGGTGACTTGACCGCAGGGCTGCCGCGGGGCCTCCGCGCCTCGGGCCTGGCAGCCCTGCGGTACGGGTGCTTGCCATTGGATGACGGGGCGGGTGGCCACGGCGTAGGCCAGGCACTCGGCCCTACGCATGCGTGGATAGCCCCGGCGCTGCGTCCGGCCGCTGCTGGCGACGTTGTCGGCGTGCGTCCGCGTGGATGACCCTTGGCTGAACCCACCGCAGAATCCGCAGAATCTACAAAAATCTCCAATCAATGGCGTCTCCGCAGCTCAGCGCATGTATAGTTCGCTGTTGATCGTTATCCGCAGAATGCCGCAGAAATCCGCAGAATCGAAAAGTAAGCCGCTCAACGAGTCGGTGGGCTGAATTCTGCGGAATATTGCGGCATTCTGCGGAGGATGCTCCACCTTGGCAATCTACAGCGCTGACCTGCGAGAACGGTCCTTGAATCAACATTCTGCAGATTGTGCGGATTCTGCGGCGCCCCGTCTACTTAGAGGCCCGCTGTGCTGCCTTGAGTAAGCTTGCCCTACTCCCGGGCGTGTTGCCCTCCCACCTCCCACCGGTCCGCCAGATCGCTTCGATGTCGAGTGAGGTTAGGAGCTCGGAGAAGGCTTCACCTACTGGTTCGGAGAAGAGCGCTACCAACGCCGGGTCTGCCTTCCCATGCTCGCGATAGCAGAAGTGGCGATAAGAGAACAGCTGGCCAATGGCCTCTCGGACCACCTTTTCAGCGTTTGCCGGCACGATCTTGGCCTCGATGAGCCAGTGTTGATCATCGGCATCCACAGTTAGATCACGAGGGTGCACGTTGGTCGCGGGCACAAGCCCGCACTGCTGCATCCACTTGCCGAAGGCTTCCACGAGAGTCTCGTGGCGAGGCTCTCGTGTCTGCATTTGCGCCTTAACCTCTGCGACGTACGCCGCAGAACTCTTAGGGCGGAAGATGGGTGGCTTGGCTTTGGGTGAAGTCGTCACCTTCTTCGCTGCCGCAGTCGTGTTGATACGGCCGGGTTCCGTTGCGAGGATCTCCTTTTTGATCTCTACACAACTGGAGTACAGGGCCAGCAACCGGGTCAGATCATCGCTCAGCGTCGTGCTATCGGGCAACTGCTCGGGGTCGTACTCGATAGCTGCTACGTTGCCAACTTCGTAACCGCGGGGCAGGAAGTAGGTCGGAGCGCCCAAGTCGATCTCGCTTAGCAACCCCGCCATCGCGGCCTCGCTAAGGCCAGCTCGCAGCAGTGTGCTTTCGTTCTCAAGCTCCTGTAGAGCAGCCGCTTTCGCTGCGACCCCCTTGAGGCCGCGTGCTTCGGCGTTGAGGAGGTGTTGGGTGGTGCCTTGGTTCATGCTCAGGTACACCCGGGACAGATCTTTTCGATACAGGTAGACGACGTACAGGCCTTCCTGCGCGGTCTTGGTTACGCCGGGGTCTAGAACGGCGATCCACGGCACCACCGGCAAGCTTTGCCCTGACCCGCTGGCTCTGACGAGCATTCCGGCCGGGACTAGGTTGGCGAGGGCTTGCCGTGCTGCCTGTAGATGCCGCTGTGCCGGCTGGTTCTGGCCGGCAGGATGCTGGTACTGGTGCTCACGCACCCCCGCGAGTATCTGAGGAAGATCCATAGCAAAGGAGCGTAGGAGCTTCAGCCGACAATGTCGTAATATTTCCGTCGCCGCGGGCTCGTCTGATCACAAACGGTGTGTCCTGGAAGCTCCGTGGCGCGACGTTTCGGCATGCTGCCGGTACATCTGAAGGCTCGGCGAGGTCTTGTCGGCCGGCTTCTCAGGCAAGATCCGCTGACGTAGCGGCCAATGCGCGGCCAGACACGACCTACACAGAGAGAGTGTGCAGGTCAGAGCGTTTTCGCGGCGGGTCTGTAAAACCGTCGGCTCAGCCTACGCAGGTTCAAGTCCTGCACCTGCCACACCAGCGTAAAGAGGCCCCTCACCAGCAGAGATGCGGTGAAGGGCCTCTTCTCGTTTGTCCGGCTGTCCATGGTCGTCAACGGCGCTCTACGGGTGCTCGCGTCGTATGCGCGTCGGCGCTCAGGCGGTCTTTTGCGGGGGTTTCAGCGCCTCGGTGATCAGCTTCCGGGCGAAGTCGTCTTGGCCCACAATGCACTTGGCGTAGACCCGTAGCAGGATGTTCACGCTGTGCCCTGCCCGCTCGGCGACCTGGGGCGCGGGGACGCCGGCGTTGAGCCATGTGGAGACGCAGGCGTGCCGCAGGTCATAGGGCCGCGCGGCGAGCGGTGAGGCTGCCTCTGCCTTGCTCAGTGCTGCCGTACGTGCCTTCTGCCAGACACGGCCATAAACGCTCTCCGAGAGCGGGCCGCCGCGCTCCCCGACGAACAGGTGTCCATCGGGGCTCACGCCGTACTCGGTGAAGTGGTTCCGAAGAATGGTGACCAGGGGCGGCGGGATCAGCACCGGCCGGACTGCCTTGCGCGCCCGGTGCTTCAGCTCCCGTGACTCCCGACGTTTCCCGTTGCCCGTCCAGTCGGCCCCCACCGCCGGCGCGGAACCGCCGAGACAGAACCATCCCCCTCATCGCCGTTCTCGGCCCCGGGAAGGTCGATTTCATCAGCGGTCAGGTCTACGGCTTCCGCAGGGCGCAGGGCCGAGTAGTACATGACCGCGAAGAACGCCGTCAGTTGATCCATCGTTTTTTCAACTGAGGTCAACAGCGCCGCGGCTTGCTGCGGGTTGACCACGCGGCGGGGAGAGACTTCCTCGGCAACCTTCGGGGTCTTCCATTTCACGCTGATCAGCGGGTTACTGGTCAAGAGCTTCGCCGGGCTCACCGCGTAGCCCAGGATGTTGTAGAAGACCGCACGTTTGCGGGCGATGCTGGAGAGATCGACCTACAATCGGTCATTCACTTGTCCGACTGAGTTGAAGATAGCTTACAGTAACTTGTCCGCACAAGTGATTGAATTGAAGAGTGGCTGGGAGCCGAGGGTCAGCAGTACCTGTCAACGCATCCGGACGCTGCCCTGATCAGGCTGAAATCGGTACCGATGTGTCCAGACGCCACTGAGGAATCGATCAACAGGGCACTGCTCGACAGATAACTCGTACGATCCACGAGTGACCGATCAACAGGTGGAGACGAGCCCGGTACTCAGACGGGCCATGATCGCCGTTGCTGTCTTGCTGGGAGACGGGGTGCTTTTCACCGCAGCTGATTGGATCTTGGGGCGTGTTCGGCGCCGCGGAGTGCTCTGCGATGGGGACAGCGTCTTTTGCGCCGGAGGGGAACCGACCCGTGCGGAGTGGTTGGCGGAGATGCAGGTTCGCAACACTGTTGCGTACCCGCTGTTGGCAGCCGTGGTCGTGATTCTGGCGCTGACCGCCGCAGTCGCCTGGAAGTATCGTCGCAGGGAAATCGTGCTGACCCAGAGCCTCGCGCTCCTTCTGGCCTTCACACTGCTGGTTGTGTGGAAGCCATACAGGCACGCAGAGGACTTCCAGCCTCCTCTGCTCGGCAGTCGTATGGATGTGGCCACAAATCATCAGCCGCACAAAGCGACCTCCTCATCTGTTCGCAAGCCCCACAGAGTGGCGCTCGAACTCGCCAGCATCTCTGGGCTGCTTGATCGCTGAGCGGCGTCGGAGCCAACCGGCACATGAAGTTGCTTTTCGCAGCATGGCTGAGTGTCCGGCTCACTCTCTCGGGCGTCTTAGCAGTGCTCGGTGCTCAAGGAGAATGCGCGATCATGTCGGTCATGGCCTCCATGACTTCGCCGGAGTACGGCACTACCGAGAACTACCGGATCAAGGTCTGGTTCCGGTTCGTGCCACGTGAGGGCTGGCTTCCCTACAGCACCGAGGGGATCTGGGCCACGCGGCTCGGCGAGGACACCGCGCGCCTGGACAACGTCCCCTTCCTACAGGAGGGGGTGGCCGAGGGAGATGTCGTGCGGTTCGTTACCGATGCCGACGGCCTTCACTGGTCCACGGAGCGGGTGGAAGCGTTGGGAAACTGCACCGTTCGGGTCCTGCCTGTTCCCAGCGGTCCACTTGGGGCAAGCGCCGAGGCCGTGCATGAGCGGTTGGCGCCGTTCGGCCTGGGGGGAGAGGTCTTCAGTAAGGAACTGCCGCTGGTCGCCTTCAACGTGCCGGCCCGCGCGGAACTCGGCCGGATAAAGGCGCTACTGACGCGTGGCGAGGAAGACGGTTGGTGGCACTTCGAGGCTTCCTGCGTCACGGATGTCTGGCGCAACGCCTAGTTAGCTCACCGGGTAGACGTCCTGGAGTTCGTGAAGGTCACCGGGGAGCGCCACGCTCATCACCAGGAGCACGGCCCCGGCAGCATCATGCACGCTGGCCAGCACACCCATGACGGGCTTCGAAGAGCCGAGCAGCTCGGCCTCTTCCCTGGTGGGGTTGCGCGCGGTCAGCCGCTCGGTGACGTGATCGAAGCGCAGATGCTTCACCGCCTGGAGGTGATGGCGCACCCCGCGCGCGAGCGGTTCGGGCTTGTCGACGTCGGTGCCCAATGCGATCTCCAACGGGAACCACAGAGTTTCCACCGCAGACAGCCGACCACCCTGTTTGGCCACTCGTCGACGCGAGATGACTGGGGTCTTGTCCTCAACGCCGAGAAGGCGGGCAATGTGGCGAGGAGCCGGAACACGGGCGACGTCGGTGACCATGTCACCGCTCTCGGCCTGCTCGGCCACGGCCAGCCCCGGCCGGATGCGATCGACGGCACTCTCGGGACGGCCCTTCACGAACGAGCCGCGGCCGTGCTCACGCTCGATCCAGCCCTGCATGGCCAGCGTCTGAAGCGCCCGCACCACCGTTGTGCGACCTACGCCGAACTCGCGGACGAGCTGCGTCTCCGAGGGCAGCATGTCACCGGCCGCGTACTGCCCGGCCTCGATGCGCTCCTGAATCGTGCCCATCACCTGGGCATACTTCGGAGGGGCGAAATCCTTGCTCATCTTGACCGCCCGATCACTCTTCCACTTGTCTGCACAAGTACAGTACCGGCTAAGAGCAGCCCTGTCAGGACCCGCGACAGCAGGAAACAACTATCGGGCCAGCCCTGCCAGAACTCTGATCCACACCACCCGCGCCTGAGCAGGCGACCACGCGTCACTGTGAAACACGGTCACCTTCCCTTTGTCCTGAACCGTCTTACGAATGAACGACAACCCGCCCGCATCGCACAATTCGTAAAACGTCACCCGATGCTCATGACAGGTCCAGGCCACCACCCGAACCCGCCCGAAACGCCGCGACCTATGCCAGGCCAAAGGCATGCATCCCGGAGCAGCCGGCACGAGATGCTCGGACAGACATGACACGCCCCGTCGGGAGAAATGCTCACTCACGATTCCCGCCGCTCGAAACGCACCGAACCGGCCAGATCCACGGTGGCGTGAAATGGCGTCCTCACCGGCATCGACCAGGCCGCCCGGGAAGCTCGCAGCCCCATCGGTCGAACAGGAACCGGTGCCGTCACATCATCAGCACCCGGTTCTGCTCGTCGACCACCACGGCGATCGCCGCCCGATCCGGATGCACCGCGTGATGCTCGAACCGCTTCCCATCCGGGATCGCCACATCGACGAGCCCCAACCGGATCCACCGGTTGTCATAGATCAGCCGTTCCCCGTGCACGATCCACCGCGACCGCTCTTCGTTGGTAGTCACCAGCGAAGTTACCGCTCCACATCCCCGACGTACACGGGCATCGGGACAGAGTCACTGCAGACATTCGTCGAAGAGAATCAAACCCATGTTCTTCTCAACTTGGAAGGATCGGGCCCCACCCCTGAATACCGAAGGTGGTCTTATCAGGTTTGCCCACGAAATCTTGTCCCCGATCGCCTTCCTCGATGAACCGGAGAGCACGGGCGACACGTCCTAGTGGGATGCGATCTTTTCGGGTAGTTCTCGTTCTGCTCTTCATCGTCGCCCTCACCGGGTGTGACCGTTCGGAAGGCAGGACCGAGCAGTTGGATCATGTCGTCGCCGCTTCCTGCCCGAAGATGTCAAGCCCGGATCTGCTCTCCATGCCGCGCCAGGTGCTTCCCGACGGCTTCGTCCCGGTCCAGGTCATCCGCTGCCGATGGGAATCCCGCTATCTGCCCGGCAAAGGACGTTGGGAAATCGTGGTCGAGGAGCACGCCGACGGTCCGGCGAGCGAGCTGATGAGTGAGTTGCGCCGCCCCTCCGAAAAGTCGATATTCAGCCAGAACTGCCTGATGGTGGGCATCGTGGTCGACTACTTCGTCGTGGTGGACTCCTCCGGCAGGGCGGTGCTGCCCGATGCGCCAACCAGCGTGTGCGGTGGGCCGTTCAAGTCCGTCCTGGACGCCATCCGTCGTCTGTCGTACCGGGTCGACAAGCAGACGCCCATTCGCAGAGTTGAGAGCGAAAAAGCCTTCCGGGCCGGCTGCGGTGACGAGTACAGCGACTTGATCTACCGTCTGGGACGGCCAGGGGCAGCCGCGCGGATCTGGAATCCCCCGCCGACGGGTCTGCGGGTGTGCGTCTTTCGTATCGCGGAGAAGATCTCCGGCAGGGCCAAGACCTCGAACACGCTCACAGGGAGGTTCGAGTCCTCGCACATCCTCAAGGGTGACCGCCTGCGCTCTCTGCTCACCGCCCTGGATACCGCGCCGGCGACCGACTGCCCGAGCGACCACACCCGATTCGCAGTACTGGACCCCGGCCATCACACACGGGCGTACGTCGAGCTTGACGGCTGCCGTAACCTGATGCGCCCCGACGGAACCCTTGGCCGTCTCACCCCGGATGCCGTAGCACTTCTCACCGATTGATCAAACCCGCCGGATGCTCAACGATCAGGAACTGAAGACGGCACCAAGGAGATCCCGCCAGGCCGCCACAGGACGCCGCCACAGATCATTGCCGAATTAATTTTTTATGGATCAAGGTCTGCCTCATTGGCGCACAGATTTGCTTTGTCGTCACCATCGGGGACATCGAGTGCCGCATCCTTGAATGCCGATCTCGGTGCTATCTCACCTTGGCGGCTCGAACGGCGGCGGGAACCTGCTGGAGATAGAGCCGGAATCCTTCTGCTTCCGGCTCGAAGCCCAGCGAGGTATAGAGGCGATGGGCGCCATCGGTGGCGTGGCGCTTGTGAGACAGGAGTTGGACCTTGTTGCAGTTGGCGGATCGAGCGTCGCTGAGGAGCCGGTGCATGATCGCGGTGGCTATACCTTTGCGGCGATGGTCGGCGGCAATCACGACTGCCTCGACAAACGCGGTCGGGGCACAGCCGTAGGTCAGGTTCGGCATCGTCATCATCGTCGCAGTCCCGACCACCTGCCCGTCAACCTCAGCAAGATAGACGGTGAGGTCGACGGACCTCATCATCCGCATCCAGGTTTGCCGTTCGAGATCCGAAATAGGGCCGGGACCGTCATCGCCAGAGTCACGTTGGGCGTGAACCCGCAGGACCGCTGGTAAGTCCTCCGGGAAAGCAGTTCGAACAGTGCAGGTTATGGCAGCGTCTACCACCTGATCAGCATGCCCGACTTGAGCGGTCATCGCCACCAGGACGACGGCTGCAAAGCCGATGGGGCAAACGTTGGCTGACGCGACACCAGTCCAACCCTGAGCCTGGAAGCCGGTACCGCCCTACGATCGCCTGATGACGGTTGATCCCCGTGCATGGTCGGGGGCGATCGACGGTCCGGGACTTCGTTCCTGATGACGGTGCGGCCGAAGCGTGCACGGTTCGATGGGCGGGGACTGGAACAGGACGACGGGCACCTGGTCAGCGACGGCGTTGAGCAGGGCAGTCGTTAGATCGTGCTGGCCGGATGCGGCAGATATGCCGAGGACGTCGGGCTTCTTGTCACCTACGGCGTCGACGAGCTCGTCGAGAGTGGTTTCGAGTTGCGTGTCCATCAGCTCGACCCCGCGGGCGAGTGTGGAGCGAGCGGCACGAGCCAGGTCACTGATCCCGAGCGGGACCGAAGCCCTCGCAGGCAAGGGGGTGATCCCCTTGAGCTGACCACCCGCCGGGACATCACATGGCCACCAATCCGGACATCACACAATCACCCATCTGGAAGACCTGATAGCCGTTGACAGGCACACATGGTCCGTGTCATCTTTTTTCAGGAAAGATCAGTGATCTTCGGGAGGCGTGATCCAACGGGGAGACGAACCGTATCGCTGGCCGACGTTTCTACGGCTCGACCACCCAGAGTTACACGGCGGCTATCTCGTCGTCCCTGCCAAGCCTACGGGGTCGCGTGCGCGCTGCAGGGTGAGCAGTGCGGCGCCGCTCGCTTATCTATACGAAATCGGCTCCGAGTTCGAGCCGGAAAACGAACTGAGGCTGGCCGCCGGCCATTACGACGCGACCCATCTGGTCTGGTCCTTCTCCGGCGAGGTTTCAGGGCTCAGTGGGATCACCGAACCAACCACATTAGAAATAAAATCCCCGCAGTAAGAAAAAGGTAATCCATGTCTAACGTCATCACGCCGCCCCCGCTCCGTACCAGCCGTCCCTTCCTGTCACCGGACCACGCCAACATCGACCTGTCATTGATACCGGGATCCGAGGGCGACGAGCGGCCGTTCGCCTACGCCTACGCCGAGCCGTGGAATCCGGCCTTCGTCGACGGCCCTGACCCCCAGGCCGGTTACTACGATCCCGAATCCCAGACCTGGGTTGCCCCGGAGGGGGACATCACGGCCGGATACAGCTCGTACACCAGATCATATTACAGCCCGCCGTTCGACAAGACCCTCGACGACATTTGCGCCTGAGACATGGTCGCACGATCACCTGAGGTCCTGATACTCACGCAGGACTTCGATCCCACCGTCGACCCGGTCGTCCGGAGCCTGAAGTCAAAAGGCGCAAGGGTCGTCCGAGTCGACACCAGCTACTTTCCACAGACGCTCAGTCTCACCACCTCCGACTTCGGGGGCGGGCGGCAGGTACTCAGACACCGCGACAGCGAACTCGACCTCAGCGCGATATCCGGCGTCTGGTACCGCCGGCCCACCGCGTTCGAGTTCGGTGACGAGATGGGGGAGGCTGAGCGGCAGTTCGCCCGCTACGAGGCGCTGCACGGCGTCGGCGGGATCCTCCGCGCGACCGACTGCCTGTGGATCAACCGTCCCGATATCGACGCGGTCGCCGATCTCAAGCCGTACCAACTCGCGACGGCGAAGAAGTTCGGAATGCGGGTTCCCCGGACACTGCTGACCAACGACCCTGACGAGGTCGCCAGGGTGCTGGAAGGAGGTGAAGGGAAACTGGTCTACAAATCCTTGAGCGGAGGTGTGATCCACTATCCCGGCGCCTTTCCGTCCGGATTGCTCACCACCGTGGTCGGGGATGAGATCCAGGAGCATCTGGGCCGGGTGCGCCACACGATGTGCCAGTTCCAGGAGTACATCGAAAAGGCGTACGAGGTGCGGCTCACCGTCATCGGGAACACCTATTTCCCCGTGA
This sequence comes from Streptosporangium sp. NBC_01469, assembly GCF_036227305.1. Classification (NCBI taxonomy): domain Bacteria; kingdom Bacillati; phylum Actinomycetota; class Actinomycetes; order Streptosporangiales; family Streptosporangiaceae; genus Streptosporangium; species Streptosporangium sp. NBC_01469. The sequence continues at coordinate 2,435,859 of NZ_CP109465.1, forward strand.
CGATCGACTCGCAGCGCCGTGAGGCGACCCAGGTCGACTGGCGGGCCGAGCAGGATCAAATGCACTACGGCGACTATCAGCCGCTTCCCGAGCAGATCGTCAAGCAGACACAGGCATTGTTGGAAGAACTCGGGATCGTCTACGGCGCACTGGATTTCATCGTCACACCGGATGGTGAATACGTCTTCCTGGAGGCCAATCCCACCGGCCAGTTCATGTGGATGCAGAATGACCTGGGACTACCGATGAGCGACTGCATATCCGACCTCCTGATGGAGGGAGGGCCTTTCCAGCGCGGCGAGGTGAAGCAGGTCGGCTACTGAATGAGCGATCCCTCGCTCTCACCGGTCACCGTGGCCGAGTTCACGGAGCCGCCGCAGGTCGAAATGCGGCGGCTCCCCGGGCTCCTGGGCGGCGCGCTCAGGCTCACCTTGGCCGCGGCTCGTCGTGAGTTCCTCCTGATCACAGCGCTGCAGGCGGTTGGCGGACTCGGTCTGGTGTTGCCCATCCTCGGTGGCCGTGACCTGCTGGACGGGATCCTGGTGGCGGGAGCCGGATCGTCACTGGCCGAGATGCTGCTACAGGGCGCGCTGATCCTCGGCCTGCTCGGCGTCATCGGCCTCGCCACCGCCGTGGCGGCCTCCCGCGACGACGTTCTCAGCGAGCAGCTGAACCGCTACGCCCTGGGACGCGTCCTGGACGTCGCCTGCACCATCGAGCTGGAGCAGTTCGAGCGCCCCGAGTTTCACAACCGGCTGGAACGCGCCTCGATGAGCGCCCGGATCCGTCCGCACCAGCTCACCCAGGGACTCGGCGCGCTGACCAGCGCGGTCATGAGCACCGTGGGGATCGCGCTCGCCCTGGCCGCCATCGAGCCCCTGCTGGTCCCGGCCACCCTCCTGGCCGGGGTGCCGCTGTGGTTCGCGGGCCTCAGTAGCGGGCGGGTGCTCTTCGACACGCTGTTTCGGCTCACGCCCGCCGAACGCGAACGCAGCTACCTGCTCGACGTCCTGACCACCCGCCGTGCCGCGAAGGAGATCCGTGCCTTCGGCCTCGCCGGTTACCTGCGAGCACGGTGGGAGCGGCGCACCGACGAGCGCCTGGCCGAGATCAGGGTGACCGCGCGGCGGCGGTTGCGGATCACCATACTGGCCCGCCTCACCAGCGGCGTCGCGCTGGGATCGGTTCTGGGCCTGGTGCTGGCGATGGCCGTGACAGGTGGGATGGCCGTCGCCGACGCCGGTGCCGCCGCCACGGCGGTCCTGTTGCTCGGCGTACGGCTGCGCGCCGCTGCCGCAGGCACCGATCAGCTCTTCGAGGCTGCTCCGTTCCTACAGGATCTGCAGGGATTCGTCGCGTTGGCTCCCGGGTCAGCACCGCCCCCGCGGCCGCCGGAGCTTCCGCGACCCGGGAAGGCCCCGCGGGCCTCGACGTCACCGCCGTCCCCGCAGGCACGTCCGGAGCCGGTCGGTTTTCAGCGGCTCAGGGTCGAGAACCTGACTTTCCGCTACCCATCGAGCCAGCACCCAGTGCTGCGGGATGTCAGCATGGAGATCGGCGCAGGCCAGGTCGTCGCCCTGGTCGGTGAGAACGGCTCGGGGAAGACCACCTTGGCAAAACTGCTGTCGCACCTCTATCGGCCGCAGGCCGGGCGGATCCTGTACGACGACGTCGATGTGACCGCAGCCGATCCAGATCGGCTGCGCCATTCGATCACGGTACTGTTCCAGGACTTCCAGCGCTACCTGCTCTCGGCCGCCGACAACGTCGGGATGGGCCGCTGGGAGAGGGCCGACGATCGTGCCGCCGTGATGCAGGCGGCCAGGGCGGCCGGTGCCCACGACCTCCTCACCGCGCTGTCCCAGGGATATGAGTCGCTACTGGGACCCGAGTTCGTCGGCGGCATCGACCTATCCGGCGGGCAGTGGCAGCGTGTCGCCCTAGCGCGCGCCTTCTTCCGGGAGGCCCCGTTCATCATTCTGGACGAGCCCACCGCCGCCCTCGACGCTCGGGCCGAACACCTGCTCTTCGAGCAACTGCGCACCCTGTTGGCCGGGCGCACGGTGCTGCTCATCTCTCACCGCTTCGCCACCGTACGGATGGCCGATTACATCTACGTACTCGATGGCGGCCAGGTGGCCGAGCACGGCACGCACGACCAGCTGATGTCCGCGGAAGGGCGCTACGCCGAGCTTTTCACCCTCCAGGCCGCGAGCTACCTTGATCCTCAGCCTCGGAATTCGGGGTGATGTCGGGTGCGCCGCTCGGACTCGGCGCAAACCTGGGTTTGACCGAGGTCGTGTCGATTCCTATGGTGAACGATTCGACTTCCGTTACGAAGATCACTGACTGGAGGAGGTAGCAGGTCAGCGACCATTGGCCGCACGCGGCCAGGGCCCTGACGACCGGGCCGGGATGGCCGCGCCGCATCCGGCCGACGGCGAGTCCGATGATGGCCGCGTACGCGAGTCCGCCGGCGATGCCGGTCACGCTGTGCAGTGCGTACATCGACACGGCGACCATGTCCGATGGCGTCCAGATGCGGGTGTCGATCAGCATCAGCGGCACCGCGCCGGCGAGGGCCGGTCCGGTGCCCAGGACGGCGACCCGGGAGAGCAGGTCCCGGTGGGAGATGGGGTCTTCCAGCAGGCGGCGTCTTGCCGCCCAGATCCCGAACAGGAAGGCCGGCACGACGCCGGCGGCGAAGTAGGTGGGCGTCATTCCGGACCAGCCGATGAGCCGCATCACGGTCGCCTCGATCGGGTCCGCCATGGCGGCGGGCGTGTCGCCCTTGGGCGCGGAGATGGTGAGCAGTCCGAAGCCGAACAGGATCACGACGTGCAGTACCAGCCCTACGGCGGCGGCCCGTAGCACGACCTTGTCCTCGCGCCGGATGAACCCGACGAGCACGAGCCCGACCAGCCCGTACGCCCCGAGGATGTCACCGAAGAACCGACCTTTCTGGCTCTGATCCGCTCGTGATGAAGTAGTGGCAGAGCGTGAGTCGTATTGGCCGGTAATTCTGCGATCGCTCGCGGACACGTAGGGATTGAAACCCCCTGAGCGTTCGGAAGGTCTGACGAGGATGACGCGTGGATGAAACAGACAACCGGTCTCGGTTCGAGGCCGTGTACCGGCGAACGTACGAGCAGATCCTCGGTTACGCCATGCGGCGCTGTTCCTGCGCCGAGGACGCGGCCGATGTCGTGGCCGAGACCTATGTGATCGCCTGGCGGCGGATGGATGAGCTCCCGCACGGCGAGGCCGGCAGGCTCTGGTTGTACGGCGTGGCTCGACGGGTCCTGGCCAACCACCGTCGTGGCGAGCGACGCAGAGCCACCCGGCATGCCGAGCTCACGGCCCAGGCCGAGCTTCTCTACCCTCCGGCCTTCCCCCTGAGCGGGCCTGACGAGGTGGGCCAGGCCCTGGACACGCTTTCGGACGATGATCGCGAGCTGCTGACCCTGGCCGTCTGGGAGGATCTCGACCCCGGACAGATCGCCGAGGTGCTGGGCTGCTCACGAACCGCCGCCCGCACCCGCCTGTACCGGGCCCGCAAGCGCTTCACCAAGGCCCTGCAGCAGATCCGCCCATCGGCCTGTCTCGAAACGCGGCCTCTCGTCGAGAAGGAGTCACGATGAACAATCAGATCCTCAAGAACCGGGCAAAGGTGCTGGACGAGGACCTGGCCGGCCGGGCATTCTCCGCTGAGGCGGACGCGCTGCTGGCGGAGATCGTCCTGCTGGAGCAGGCTCCGGCCCAGCGACGACGCATGCCCTCTCCTCGCCGCGTCCTGCTCGGCGTGGCCGCGAGCGCCGTCCTGGCGGGAGCCCTGGTCGTCGGGCCGTCCCTGATCGGGGCGTCCGAGCGGGTGTATGCCAGTCAGGCCGTGACGATCGACCGTGACGGCGACGGGTACGTCTTCTACATCACCGACGGTGATCCCACCCCCGCCGAGCTGGAGAAGGCCTTCCACTCGGTCGGTCTGGACAAGGTCACAGTGAAGCTGATCCCCGTGTCGCCGCAGGAGCGAGGACCTGTCTTCGGGTTCGACAGGCCCGACCTCGAGGGGGGCGCGTCGGCGACCGTGTTCGATTGCGCCGAGCGTGTCGAAGGATGCCTGAAGGCCTTCCGCGTCGCCGCGGACATCAATGGGCCCGCGCAGTTCTTCCTGGGCCGTCCCGCGAAGCCCGGCGAAAAGTACGCCTTCCGCGCCGACGCGAGCTGGCCAGGTGAGGCGCTGGCGGGTGTCAAGATCCAGGGACGTTCCGTCGAACAGGCGGTGAGCGTCGTACGCAAGCATGACTTGAAGGTGGCCTATGAGCTCGACTGGCCGGCGCGGAATGGGGGCCGGGGCGGCCACACGGAGCAGAACGTGCCTGCTTCCAGCATCGATCCCAGATGGTCGGTCTCGTCGGCTGAAACCTACAACGATGGCGTGATCGTTCTACGCGTCGTGCCAGGCCTGGACGCGACCCGGCCGCCCGGCTTCTGACCAATGCAGGATCGATGAACACACGTCGCCCCCAACGTCCCCCACAACGGCGGGCCCTGGGGGCGGCGTCCTCGCGCGCCCTCGATGTCCGGGCGGCAGTAGAAGCTCTCGATGCCGTAGTGGGAGCGAAACGCGGTCCAGCGTTCGTTCTCCACCCGCTGGCGCGAGAATCCCAGGATCTGGGCGACCGCGGCTTTGAGGTTGTCGTAGCGGATCTTGCCGAAGGGCACCCTGCCCAGCACGCCCAGCACGCCCAGCACGCCCAGCACGTGGACATGGCCCTCGAAGAACGCCTCCTGACCGCAGGAGAGGAAGACCCTTCTGCACTAACCCAGAGCGAGGAATCTCGCGGGCCTCATCCTTGGAAGGGCTCGACGTCCAGAACGATCATTTTCTCCTGGCGGAAGCGATCCAGGTGCGTGTACCAGCCTTGGTCTGGGCGGATCTGGTGGAACCTGAACGTTGCGTTGGTATCGCCCGCCGAGATGATGCAGCGCACCGGAGTGAGCGGTTCGAGGGCGTAGACGAGCTTGGAGAACTCCAGCGCGAACGCGACCGCATGCAGGAGCAGGATCCGCTGGTCATCCTCGGTGATCACTGGAGCGTCGTCGACGGTCGTGGCATCCACCGGGACGAAGTCCTCCAGGTGGAAGGAACTGTCGTCGCATTCCCACCGGTTGAGATCGTCGAGGAACAACCGTGCATTTTCAGCCCCGGTGGAGTCGGCCCAGGTCAGCACTTCCCCATGATGGGTGATACCGCGGGCCACCCATTCTTGCAGGCCCGGCGCCAGGCCTCCGGGCGGCTCCACCCCACCGAGTCCCGTCAGGACACCAAGGGTCTTGACCGCCACATCGTTCATCTTCAGCGAGAGCACGCCGACCAGGATCTCAGCTGGACCGGCGTGTAGTTCCTGGCAGGTCTGGCGTGATGCTCGTCGAAGCGCTTGGGTGGTTACCGGGCCCAGCCGATGACCTGGTCGATCTGAAGATCATTGGTGATGGCGTCGTCGAACCTGGCGCCGGTGACGTCGGTCAGGCCGTGCGGTGGCGCACCGGTGTTGACCAGCCCTAACTGCCCTGCAGTCAGGTTGGTGTCGCGCAGATCAGCGTCCCGGAGATCACATCCGGCCCAGCTCACGTCCCTCAGCGATGCGCCTCGCAGATCGGCGCCCCGCAGGTCGCACAGTATGAAGGAGCAGCCATCCAGGGTGGCATGACGAAGGTCGGCTCCGACGAAGGAACACCGCTTGAACCACAGGTGCATCGCCTGTAGCGAGGTTAGGTCCTGGCCGTCGAACACCTGGCGGCTGACGGCGGTGTAGCGCGTAAGCGCACTGAGCGTCTGTCTCGACGGCGCTCCATCAGCCATGGACGCGATTGTGTCACCTCTGCCGACGCTCCGGCCTCTTGATTAACCGGGTGGGCTGTCCCAGGTATCGCCGTTGCCGGCCTGTTGCCGTAGACGGTCGGCCTGTTGTTTCTTATCCGCGATATGGTAGAGGCTCTCTTCGAGTGCTGCGACTTCGCCAAGCCATTGCATCTGATGGGCCTCTTTCAATCGCTCGCGGGTGTTATCTGCGATTTGCAGCAGGCGTGGTACTTGGGCGAGGCCGAGCCGCAGTATCGGGCAGCGAACGCAGGCGTGTTCGTGCTGGCAGGGGGCCGTAGGGGCGGTGGAAGTTGCCGAGGGCGACCTTGCGAAGGCTGAAGTGGTCACGGAATTCCAGCCATTCGGAGTCGGTCGATTCGCGATACTCCTCGCTCGGGCGGTGACCTCGCCGATCGGAGATGAACTGCCGGTGGTGGCCCGCTCCACCTGACGGGAAATACGCGGGATGATTTTCCTTGTTTGGGTTCCCGCGCGACGCGCGTACCTCACCCAGTCTGATCTTCCCCTCCGCCTCGTCCCACCCGGAGGACAGCGGGCCGGAGACGGAGAAGCAGGCCCGTCTTCGTGTGTCCATCGCCGGCCGATCTCCTCGGTCATCGGATGCCGACGGTCACAGACGGGTTTGAGCCGGAAGAGTTGGTTTGCCGGGCTCTGCCTGGGACGTGGCAGGCGGGACGATCAGGCTCTACGTCAGCCACCTACGTTCTCCGGCGACTCGGTCGCGATCATTCCGGAGCCGAGCGCGGTGGCGAAGGGGAAGAAGGAAGGGGACATGACCATGAAAGACCCCGCCTGGCATCGCTTTGGCGGGGTCTTTCATGGTGTGCGGATGGTTCTGCGAGGATCGGCTACTCGGCCGCTCGGGACTACTCGGCTCCTCGGGACCACTCGGTTACACGGCTACGTCTCGGTTACGTGGCCACGTACTGGCTGTACGGCCGCGTTCGACGTCGTTCACGGGCGGCTCGGTCAGGGGCAGCCCAGAGCCCGGTATTCCCAGCCCTCCGCGCGCCAGGTGTTCGCGTCGAGCGCGTGCCGGCCGTCCACGATCCGGGGGTATTTGACCACCTTCGCCAGTGCCGAGGGCTCGATCTCGCGGAACTCGGCCCACTCGGTGAGCAGGACCACCACGTCCGCGTCGCGGGCCACGTCCAGTGCGCTCGTGCCGTACCTGAGCTCCGGATAGGTGCGGCGCGCGTTGTCCAGCGCGGCCGGGTCGTACACCCGGACGTTGGCGCCCAGCCCGTGCATGGTCCGGGCCACGTCCAGTGCCGGGGCGTCCCTGATGTCGTCGGAGTTGGGCTTGAAGGCCGCCCCCAGGCAGGCGATCCTCTTGCCGTCGAGCTGGCCGCCGAGCAGTTCCCTGACCAGGTCGATGGTCCGGGAACGCCGGCGCCGGTTGATCGCGTCGACCTCGCGGAGGAAGGAGACGGCCTGGCCGACACCGATCTCCTCCGCCCGGTGCGCGAAGGCCCGGATGTCCTTGGGCAGGCAGCCGCCGCCGAAGCCCAGACCGGGCTGGAGGAACCGGCCGCCGATCCGGTCGTCGTAGGCGAGAGCCTTGGCCAGATCGCGGACGTCGGCCCCGGTGGCCTCGCAGACCTCGGCCATCGCGTTGATGTAGGAGATCTTGGTGGCCAGGAACGAGTTGGCGGCCACCTTGACCAGCTCCGCGGTGGCCAGATCGGTGACCACCACCGGGGTGCCGAGGTCGAGGATCGGCTGGAACGCCGCGGCCAGCCGCTCGCGCGCCCACTCCGAGGTGACGCCGAACACGAGCCGGTCGGGCTTGAGCGTGTCGTCGACCGCGAAGCCCTCCCGCAGGAACTCCGGGTTCCAGGCCAGCTCCACCTCCTCTCCCGCCGGGGCCAGCTCGCGCAGCAGGCCGGCCAGGCGGGCGGCGGTGTTCACCGGGACGGTCGACTTGCCGACCACCAGGCAGCGCCGGGTCAGGTGGGCGGCCAGGTCACGTACGGCGGCGTCGACGTAGCTCAGGTCGCAGGCGTCCGAGCCCGGCTGCTGAGGGGTGCCGACGCAGACGAAGTGGATGTCGCCGTGCTCGGCGGCCTCCGCGTAGGAGGTGGTGAACCGGAGCCGGCCCGATGCCAGGGCCTTGCCCAGCAACTCGGGCAGGCCGGGCTCGAAGAACGGTACCTCCCCGGCCTGCAGTCTTTCGATCTTCTTGCTGTCCACGTCGAGGCCGACGACGTCGTACCCCAGCGACGCCATACAAACCGCGTGCGTCGCCCCGAGGTAGCCGGTTCCGATCACCGTCAGTCGTGGGAGCTCGGCTTCGCCCATGTCCGTCTTTCCTATCTACTTGTCCTTGGGGCCGTGTTTAGGAACAGTCACCGGTTTTGGAAATGATGCCGCCGGTGACCTTGTTGTCGCAGGCGATCGTGTTTCCGCCGGCTGTGTCGTTGATGCCGATGCCGCCTGAATTGCCAAGATTGATGATGTTGGCCCGGAACACGTTGCCGGTGCCCCAGCCATTCACGATCTTGTGGGTCTGGAAGCCGTCCGCGTTGGTATTGCTACCGGTATTACCTTGGATGAGATAGCCGTTGCCCTTGACGTCGACCCAGGAATCGTTGTGCTTGGAACCGCCGAGGGTGGAACCGTCGAAGATGTTGTCGACGATGTGACCGTCGGAGGTGCCCTCCTTGATGTCGATCGCCTCGGCGGTGGCCCGGATGACGTTGCCGCGCACGACGTTGCGATCGCTGCGGTCCATCTTCCCGCCGGAGTAGGCCGCCCAGTTGCTTTGCGCGGTGCCGAGGTAGACGCCCTCGCCGAACTTCTCCCGGCGCAGGCCGGTCGCGTAGATCATGCAGTACTGGACGGTGTTGTCGCTGCTGAAGTTGCGCAGGTGAATGGCCTCGTCCCCGATGTGGTGGACGGTCAACCGCTGGATGATCGTGTTACTGGTCTGGTCGGCCATCACTCCCTTCTGGCTGTTGCGGACGGTGAAGCCGACCAGCCGCCAGTGGCTGACCCCGTTGAGGTGGAAGGCGTAGCCCTTCTTGACCCCGCCGCCGTCGATGATCGCCTCGGGCGGGCCGCAGACGAAGATCGGTTCGCTCTCCGTCCCCGGGATCGTCGCCACGAACCGGCCGCTGTAGACGCCGGGCTCCAGTGCGATCACCGCGCCCGGCTCGACCGCCTCCAGGGCTTCGGTGAGCCCGGCGGCGTCGCTGACGGTCACCGTGGCCTCGGGGCAGTCGACCATGCCTTTCCCGGTGGGGACGGCGATGTCGGGCGGCTCCTGCGAAGCGACGAACTCCTCCACGTCTTCCTCTTCTTCCTTCTCTTCCTCTTCCTCCGCCGGCGCGGTGTCGTTCTCCGACTGCGAGGCCGGCGTGTCCGCGCTCCTCGGCCGGATGTCCTCGATCGGGGTGCCCGAACCCTCCGCGCCGCCGAACAGCCCGCGCAGCAGCACCACGACGATGATCGTGATGGCCGCCCCGGCCAGCATTCCCACCAGGGTCTTTCTGTCAATGTCCAGGCGCATCGCCCAAACTCCTCTCCGCTGAAGTCCGGGCGGTGGCGGTTCTCAGGAGCCGAGCCGGTCGCTCTTCCATCAGTGTCTGCTTCTCGTATGGACGAACGAACCGCTGGCCGACCCGCGGGCCGTCGCCGCGCAGTGCCCGGAGCGCCGAGAGCACGATCAGGGAGATCACTCCCAGCCAGATCAGGTTCATCGGCTTGGCGATCCGCTTGACCATCGTCCAGAAGCCGGCGGTGTCCTGCCAGCCGGCGGTGTTGTTCTGCTCGACCGTCGTGGTTCCCTTCGCCCGGCTCGTGTCGAGCGCGCTGCGGCCGGCACCGCCCAGGGTGTTTTCGGTGATCTTGGTGCCGTTGGCCGTGCCGAGCAGTGAGATCGCGTGCAGTGAGGCGGACTCGACCGTGTTGGCGGAGATGGTGGCCTCGGAGTTGCGGAGGTAGATCGCGGTCTGGGTGTCCCGCACGATGTTGCCGCTGATCCGGGCACCCCGCACCCCGTCGCGGAGCGCGATTCCCTGGCTGCGCTGGCCGGTGAGGCGGTTGCCGGTGACCCGGACCCCGGTGGCGTCCTGGCTCACCACGATGCCCATCTCCCCGCCGATCACCTCGGTGGTCTGTACGACGAGTTTGACGCCGCCCTGGATCTCCACGCCGTAGCGGCCGTTGTCCCGCGCCGTGCTGCTGGTCACCGAACTGCCGCCGAAACTGCGCAGCGACTCCCCGGACGCCGACGGTCCCCGGGCCAGCGGCAGGCCGCTGATGGTGAAGCCGTTGCCGTTGTTGCGCTCGGCCTCCGAGCCGGTGATCGTGACGTTCTGCGTGCCTCTGGACAGGACGAAGCCGTCACCCCTGCTGCCGGTCACGCTGGTGTTCTCGATGGTGGCGTTGCGCGCGAACCGGTGCAGCAACACCCCGTGGACCAGGCTCCCGGTGACCGAGACGTCGATGATCCGGGTCTCGTTGGAGGCCGTGATGAAGATTCCGTACGCGTTGCCGGTGATCTTGGTGTCGGTGATGTCGCCGGTGACCAGGTTGGCCTCGGGCATCCGGTAGGAGACCCTGCCCCGGCCCGCTCCGTCGGTGATCTCGATCTGGTTGCCGTCGCCCCTGCTCGGCACGAGCAGGCCGTTGGGCAGGAGCGCTCGCTGCTGGGCGGCGGTCGGCTTCGGCGAGGGGGTGGACGACGACTGCGGGAGGGAGGACTGCGGGGGCGTGGCGGGGAGGGCCACCAGGTCCGCGTTCTTGGTCGGCCGGTCGCTGCCGGTCAGCGCCAGCCCGCCGGTCGGGCCGCTCCAGAATCCGAGATATTCCACCACCGCGTGGCTCATCTTGAGTTCCCCGCCGACCACGCGCAGGTAGGCGCGCCCGTCGGAGACCTTGGTGTCCGCCGTCCTGTCGTGCGCGTTCCAGCTCGTTATCCGCACCGGGTTCCGTGCCGAGCCGTTGATCCGGATGTTCGCGCCGAAGCCCACGATCGAGACGAAGGCGCCGGGGTCGCTGCGCATCCGGATCACCAGCGGGCCGGTCGCGTTCTGGAGCACCAGTTTGGCACCCGGGCCGGCGAACAGGTTGATGCCGAGCACGTAGGAGTCGTCCGACTGCTTCTGGAAGTACTCCTGGCCCAGGCGTTCCAGGTCGGCGATCCGGTACGGCTCGCGGCGCTGCGGCAGCACGAGCGTCTGGCCGTTGGCCGAGCTGGAGATGTGCGGCACGCGGGATCTCGCGGCGGCGGGTCCGCCCCGGGCCAGCGCCGAGGACAGCGTCGCGCGGGTCTGCATGATCCGCAGATCCTCCTGGTCGACCAGGGCCGACTGCTGCTGAGCCTCCGCCTGGGACACCTCGTTGACACCGGGAGGCGGGGCAGGACGATCGACGTAGGAGAGGTACGCCCAGGTGCCGGCCGCGGACAGGACCAGTACCAGGACCATGAGGAGGGAGCGGCCCTTCCGCCGGCGTGGGCGGCTCATCCCCTGCCTCCCACGGGGGCCGAGTCGGTGTGCAGCGACGACGGCTGCCGGCGCCGCGAAGGATGTCCGGCCGCGGGCGTCGAGCGGTCCGGCGCGGGCGGGGCGGCATGGCGCAGCAACGCGAATCGCCCCTCGCCGAGCAGCTTCTGCTGCTCGTAGGGGTTGCGGATCTCCCTGTGGCGTTGCCGCCGTTCGAGGACGCCGCGGGATCGGATCGCCGACACGATCACCAGGAGGATGACCGCGGCCCAGATCACGTTCATGGGCTTGACGTAGCGTTGGGCCTTGACCCAGAACGACGACGTGTCATTCCACTGGTCCTCGTCGTTGTTGTGCTTGTTCACCGTGTCGCCGGCCCGTGCGACGCTGATCGCGCTCGTCCCCGAACCGATGACGGTGTTGCGGGTGACCTCGGAGCCCGTGGCGTCGCCGACCACGGTGATCCCGTGGGCCTTGGGAGTCGACAGGGTCGTGATCTTGTTTCCGACGATCATGCCGACGGAGTCGCGTAGATAGATCCCGGTGACGGTCCCCGTGATCGTGTTGCCGGCCACATGCGCACCGGTCGCCCCGTCGCGCAGTGCGATCCCCTGGCGGCGCTGGTTCGTCAGCTTGTTGCCGGAGATCTGCACCCCGCTGGCGCCCTCGCGTACCACGATGCCCATGTCACCGCCGATGATCTCGCTGGTCTGCACGGCCAGCCGGCTGCCGCCGAGCACCTCGACGCCGTACCTTCCGTTGTCGCGGGCGGTGCTGTTGCTGACCGAACTGTCGCCGTAGACGGCGAGCGACTCGCCACTCGCGGACGGGCCTTCCGCGAGCGCCCGCCCGTTGAGCGTGAAGCCGTTGCGCTTGTTCCGTTCGGCCAGGCAGTCGACGACCTTCACCTTCTCGGTCGCCCGTGACAGCACGAAACCGTCACCGCCGCTGCCGATCACCTCGGTCGCCTCGATCGTCGCGTTCTTGGCGAACCGGTGCATGAACACGCCGTGTACCAGGCTGCTAATGATCTTGTTGTTGATGATCTGTGTCTGGTTCGAGCCGGAGACGAAGATCCCGTAGGCGTCGCCGGTGATGACGCTGTTCTTGATCGATCCGGACACCAGTTCGTCGGCGAGCACGTGTGAGGCGGTACCGGGGCCGATCGGGATGGTCTCCACGTCGCCGAAGTTGCCCCCGCCCCGCTCGCCCTTCTTGGTGTTCGCCAGCCGCTCCTGTTTGTCCTGGTGGCGCTGGTCCTTCGTCCGGTGCCGGTAGACGCTGGCCGGTCGCTCGGTGCCGGTGAGCGCGATGCCCCCCGTACGGCCGCTCCAGAATCCCAGATGGGAGATCTGCGCGTGGTTCATCTCGAACTCGCCGCCGACCGCCCGGATGTAGGCGCGGCCATCGGTCGTGGTCGTGTCCGGCTTCTTGGTCCGCACGTCCCAGCTGGTGATCCGCACCGGTTTCTTGGCGGTGCCCTTGATCTCGATGTCGCCACCGAACGCGATGATCGAGCTGAACGAACCGGGCAGGCTGCCCATCCGCAGCGTCAGCGGACCGCGCAACTGCAGGCGCGCCCCGTCGGCCACGAAGACATGGACTCCGAGCAGGTAGGAGCCGTCCTTCATCCGCCGCAGGTACCGGCCCTTCTCGACGCCCGCCAGGTCCTTGAGGGTGTACGGGGCCTCGGTGCTGCGCGCGGGCAGCACCAGCGTCCTGCCGTGCGCCGACACGAAGATCTGGGGCTGCTTGCGCTGGGCGGCCGCGACACCACCGGTCTGCAGCATGGCCGTGAGCGCGGCACGAGTCTGGATGATCCGCTGGTCCTCGACGTCCACCAGGGTCGCCTGTGCCTCGGCGTCGCCCGCGGTGAGGGTGCCGGCCTTCAGGATCGCGTCGTCCGCCATGATCGCGTCTTCGACCAGGGCCGGGGTGTCCTCCTCGGCCGGGTCGGCTGTCGGAGCCGGTCCGGAGGTCGAGGCCGGTCCGGAGGTCGGGGCCGGACGGGTGGTCGGTCGCGAGTCGTCTCTCGTGGCCGGACCGGTTGTCTGGGTCGCACTGGCAGTCGGGGTCGGTTTGACGGTTGGGGTCGAGGTGGCCTTCGGGGGAGGGGAATCCTCGGGGGAAGGCTTTTCCTCGGGCACCGGCTCGTTCAGGAACGGGTTGTTGTCCGGTTTCGCGCTGCCCGTCGGAGATGGGTCGGCCCCCGAGTTCACTTCGGAGTCACCCGGGGGGTTGGGGGACGAGAGGGCGGCAGCGGCGGCCGGCCCGATCCCCAGCCCGAACGCCAGCGTCACGGCGCCCAGCAGAACAGGGATGGGACGTGCCATCTCAGGCCATTCCCTTGAGTGTGGCGGCGCTCTGACCCGCCCCGCCCACCTGGTCGGAGGTACGGGTGAGCCAGCCCTGCTTGTTCATCGTCAGGAACGCGTACAGCTTGATCGGCAGCGCGATCATGATGACCACCAGGCAGAGCAGCGGCAGCAGCAGGATCTCCCCGGGGTGGCGGCGCAGGTGCGACCAGCCGCGCACGCCCCGGCCGAGGAGCAGCCAGCCGACGGCGAGCCCGATGCCCAGTGGGGTGAGCTCAAGCCTGCTGAAGAACAGGTAGGCGAGCGTGACGCCCATGGTCACCGGGGTGAGCAGGATCTGTAGCACGGTCACCTTGGTGACCAGGGGAGTCTTCCACAGCCATCCCTTCCACAGCGCGGTCAGGTAGCAGCGGTAGGAGTTCCGGCTCCACCGGACGCGCTGCTTGACGAAGGCGCGGAAGGAGTCGGGGAACATCGAGATGGCACGGGCCGAGGACTGGTGCACGGTCTTGTACCCGGAGGCGAGGACCAGCCAGGTGAGCCGGCCGTCGTCGCCGGCGATGCACCGGCGGCCGAGGAAGAACTCGTTCTCCAGGTGGGTGAGGACCGGGAGGATGGCCTCGCGCCGGTAGGCGGCGGTCCGACCGGACAGGCAGGCCACCCCGCCCCTGCTGCCCATCGCCGGCACGTAGTCGTAGTAGCGCAGGTTGACCAGCCAGTCCGCGATGCGTCGCCAGACGCTGCTGGTCCGCTGGAACACGTTCTGCTGGGTGCCGACCCCACCGACAGCCGGGTCTTCGAAGGGCATCTGCACGGCGGCCAGCAGGCCGGGCTGCCACCAGGTGTCGGAGTCGGCGAAGACCACGACCTCGCCCCGGGCCGCTCGGATGCCCACCCCGAGCGCGGAGCGCTTGCCCGAGTGCTCGTACACCAGGACACGCAGCCGAGGGTCTGTCACCTCTTGGAGCTTGGCGTGGCAGTCGGTGTCCGCGACGTCCACAACAATGATCACTTCTTGCGGGTCCTGGGCCAGCCAGGTGGCCAGGCAGCGCACCAGGATCTCGGCGTCCTCCCGATAGGACGGGACGACCACGGAGACCGTGGTCCGGTAGCTGTTCACGACCGGCTTGGCCAGCCGGGACAGCACCACCCGATAGATCCACAGGCCCCAGACGAGCAGGCCGGCCAGGCCCAGAGGGATCAGGTCTCGCCAGGTTCCGTTGGCGCTGGAGCGAACGATCCATTCATAGACAGCATCAAACCAACCCAAAGCGGACTCCACTGATCCTCTTGGGCGGATCGTCCCAAGATGCCCATGTTTAAACCGGTGATGGGGACATTACTGGGCCCACCCTTGTTAAGTATCTTGGAACGGTACAATCGTTACAGGATTGAGGGGGTTTTCACATGGTGTGACCGGGGCTGATGAGGCGATGTCAAGATCATTAAGGGCCTGGCGGATTCTCCCCTCGGTGCCCGCAGAGATTTGGGCGAAATGTCCGATATGTCGCTTTTGGGATGGCGGTGAGGGTTACGGGTTCGGCCGACTTGGAACTCCAACTATGTTGAGAGGTCCCAGTGAAGTGATCTTCGCTGTATTCGGGGGGTTCGCTGGTCCTTGATCGGCGGGCGAGGAGGGGGAGAGGCCACCGCGGATCGTGGCGGATGGCTCGCGGGCCGGGCCGGGCCGCTGTCGCCGAGACGCCGGTGCCACCCCGGTCGCGGGCGACCGGATGACCGTGGGGCGCCGCTCGGCGGCGGTCGGGCCACGAAAGCGGCGGTTGGGCCACGAAAGTCGCGGTCAGATCATGGACGCGGTCAGATCATGGAAACGGCGGTCGAGGCGCGAGAACCGGTAAACGCCGAGAAGTGGCGCCGGCGAAGTGACGACGACAAGGTGCGCCCACGGTTCCGCGGCAAGGTCCTGTGATCCGCGCCCCCGTTTTCGAGTGCTTTTCGCGGATCCGGAAAGCGGCCTGGAATCCGGGCTCCCCACTTGTTTCCATAATGCTGGAATTTGTAAGTTTCGGTTATGGGGGACCGGGTGTCCGCGAGAGGCGAAGTGCTCCGGCCGGGATTCGCGCCATTCCCTGGCCGTCGCGGACGGGCGCCGCGTCGTGACCCTGTGTGCCCGACGCGTCTTTCGGTCGACGTCAGGCGATGTGCTTCAGCAGGGCGGCTGCCGCCGGCGACGGCGCCCTGCGAGGCCGTACGACCATGATCTTCCAGCTCGGCCCATGCTGGACGAACCGGCGCACGAGCAGGTCCGGGAAGCGGGCGGCGATCGACTCCGGCATGATGCACACACCCAGATCGTGGCGGACGAGTTCGGCCGCCGCGAGGATGTCGTTCACCTCGAACGTGGTGCTGTGCTCGACAAGGGCCGTGCGGAAGGCCCGGTCGACCGAGTGACGGATCGCCCAACCGTACGGGAAGTCCACCAGGGGCAGGCGGGCCACCTCGGCGAGCGTCACCGGATCGTCGCCGACGAGTGCTGACCTGGGCAAGGTCAGCAGCCCCATCTCCTCGCGTGACAGCAGCCTGGTCACCAGCCCCCGCTGCTGCTGGCGGTTCAGCGCCACCACGGCCAGGTCCACGGTGCCCTCGCGCATCGACTGCCTGATGTCGGCCACCGACGTCTGCTGGAGCCGGACCACCACACCCGGGTGCTCCTCCCTCAGGCCGGCCAGCGCTTTGTGAAGATCAGCCCAGACACCCTGCATCGTGCCGACCGTGACCCGACCCCTCACGACGTCGACCGTCGCTCGTGCCTGATCCGCGGCCCGCAGCGTCGCGCGTGCGGCCGGTATGAACGCCTCGCCGGCCGGTGTCAGGACCACCCGGTGCGTGGTGCGGTCGAACAGGGAGGTCCCCAGCTCACGTTCCAGCGCCCGCACCGCGCCGGACACCGCGGACTGGACCACGTGCAGACGTCGCGCCGCCATTGTGAATCCGCCTTCTTCGGCGACAGCCACGACGACTTCCATGTGCCGTAGATCCATACTGTCCTCCGCGGTGATTCCATCTCGATCCGAGATGACAGTCTTCACCAATTATCGCATTCACTGCGGAACGACGGTTTTCCCTCTGGCGTTAAAGAATATTAAAGGAGCTGGAAAGCGGCAACAGGACAGATCCGAAATGTTCGCTGTCACGATCGTCTTCATCTGCGTCGCCTACGTGGTCTACGTGGTCGGCGTGCCGGTGGCCGCGACGGTACTCGTGGCGCGCTGGTTCGTCACTCGCGCACCGAGTGCACCGAGTGCACCGGGCGCACCGGGCGCACCGGGTGGTCCGCGCATCGCCGGCCGTACCGATACCGCTCAACGCCGGTCCCTCTTCGCCGCAGGTGGACGGGGCCTGGGTAGCCGACGGAGAGAACCTCGAAAATGAACACGTTGCCCCGATGGTCGGTCAAAACCGGCTTCACGCTCTTCGCCGGCGCGGTGGCGGCTTTGCTGTGCACGCTGTGCGCCACGGTGTTCATGGTGGCCACCCACTACCTGGCCGGCGAGTATCTCACCGATGAGGTGACCGCCGCGGGCGACCGCGTCGCTTCGCAGCTGGAAATGAGGGGTCATGTCCAAGACCCTCTTCCACAGGACCAGATCCGCTACATCCAGGTGGTCAGTCCTCAGGGAAAGGTCGCCGCCGCTACCAGGGTCCTGCGGGGCAGGCCCCCCATGGCACCTCCTATCCCCGAGAAGGCGAAGAAGATCACGACTTCCGTCGTGTGCGGCAAGGTCTTCCCTCGCCACGAGTGCGACCTCGTGGTCGCCCAGCAGGTCTACCTCGACGGTCAGCGCTGGACTGTCTACAGCGCCGCTCCGGTCGTTCCCGCCATGGTCGATCCGCGACTGGCCGGCGTGGTGCTGGGCGGCATGGTGCTACTGCCCACCTCCGTCATCGTCTATCTGAGCCGCCGGATCGCCGCCCGAACCCTTCGGCCGGTGAACGTCATCCGATTCGAGCTGGACGAGGTCAACGCCACCTGTCCTGGCCGCCGGGTACCGATTCCACCGGGCCACGACGAGATCCACGACTTGGCGGAAAGCATCAACCACACCTTGGGCCGACTGCAGACCGCCCTGGAACAACAGTGCCGGTTCGCCTCCGACGCCTCCCACGACCTGCGCAGCCCGCTCACCGCCATGCGCGTCGAGGTGGAGGACGCGCTGGGGGCGCCGCAGCTGACCAGCGTGAACGCGGTGGGCTCGGCCGTACTCCGCGGCCTGGACCGGCTTGAGGGGATCGTGAGTGATCTTTTGACGATCACCCGGCTGGATGCCGACGTGCCCGGTCCCTGCGACCAGGTCGACCTGGCCGAACTGGTCACCACCGAGATGTACGGCCGCCCGCGTCGGACCAAGACGATCGAGTGCCGACTGCGGGGCGGCGTGCTGGTGCTGGGTGATCGGCTGCGGTTGGCTCGGCTGCTGGTCAACCTTCTCGACAACGCCGAACGGCACGCCGACACCGCGATCACCATCAGGGTGTACCACCACCCCGACACGGACGGCGATCGACGCCCGGCCTTCGGTGCCGCGGTGCTGGAGGTCCTCGACGATGGGGCCGGAATCACCCCCGACCAGCGCGAGCTGGTGTTCCAGCGGTTCGCCCGGCTGGATGCCTCCCGCAGGAAGGACCCCGGCGGCACCGGGCTCGGCCTGCCGATCGCCCGGCAGATCGCGGAGATGACCGGCGGCACCCTCACCATCCAGGACAGCCCGTGCGGCGCGCGTTTCGTGCTCTGCCTCCCACTCGCACCAGGGGTCACACCAGCCGACTGACGTCATCACTCTCACGACCCGGCCGGCACGGCGGTCACACCGCTCCTCCCGGCCGTCGGCGTCGAGCGCCTTGAGCATGTCGAGGCCGGTCGCGGGACCGTGTGCCATGGCGGCGGCGAAGTCTCCGAAGCGCCGGGTGAGCACGCCGACGACCTGCGGCACCGGCCGGCGCGGCAGGTCGTTGACGGCGGGGCCGTCCAGCGGTCACGGAGCCGGGACGCGGAGAGCCAGGATGGCCATGTCGTCGGTCATGTGCTCTCGGCTGTGGTCGAGCGCGGCGTCCCCGATCCGTCGCACGATGTCTCCCGCGTCGAGATCCTGGCACTCCGACAGCAGGGCGATCAGGCGTTCGTCGCCGAACAGGTCCTGCTGTCTCGGCGGATGCGCCTCGGTGACGCCATCGCTGTACAGCACCAACGTGTCACCGGGCCCCAGGTCGAAACGGACGTTCCCGAGCCTCGTCTCCTCCATGATGCCCAGCACGACGCCGGGCGTCCTCAGGGACTCCACGCTTCCGTCGGCCCGTCGCAGCAGGGCGGAGGGATGTCCGGCCGTGGACAGCATTCCCGTGAAACCGTCCCCGTCCGGGCGGAAGATCGCGCACACCACCGTGAGGAACCGCCCGTCCTTGATCCGCTGTGCCAGCAGAGCCCGGTTCAGCTGCTCCAGCACCCTGCTGGGCGAGACGTGGCGGGGTGCGTCGGCCCGCAGCGTGTACCGGGCCAGGGCGGTGATCTGCGCGGCCTCCACACCGTGCCCGCACACGTCGCCCAGGACCGCGCACCAGCGCGAACCACTCGCCAGGAACAGGTCGTAGAAGTCGCCGGTCACGTCCACCTCGCCCGTGGCCGGAATGTAGGTGGCGGCGGCCTGCAGGCCGGGAACCGTCGGCATCATCGGCGGCAGCAGGCTGTCCTGGAGGGTCCGGACCAGTCTCTCGGACACTTTGCCCGCGGCCTGCAGCTCCACCACGTGCCGCTCGGAACGGGCCAGCGCGTCCCGGAGCCGGATCTCGCCCGACACGGCACGCGCCAGGATGGCCAGCGTCTGCGCGTCGGTGTCGGACCACGCGCGCGACACCGAGTCCACCACGCAGAGCCCGCCCAGGACCTCGCCGTCCGGGCCGTGGATGGGATACCCGGCCCACGCGCCGATTCCCAGCCGCTCCACCGCCGGCAGGTCGCGCACGCGGGGGTCGGTGGCGGCGTCGGTCACGAGCAACGGCTCGTTCGTCGCGACCAGAATGTGGCAGGGGCTGTCGGACACCGCGTTCCGCCGCTCGGACATGGACGGCTCGCCCATTCCGATGGCGCTCTTCCAGAACGACCGCCGGTCGTCGACCAGGGTCACGAACGCCCGCCGTGTTCCGGTCACCCGCGCGGCCAGACGGGCGAGGTCGTCGAACGACGGCTCGGGCTCGGTGTCGAGCAGGCCGGTGGCCCACACCGCCGACAGGCGTTTGGGATCGAACACCGCCGCCGGGATCTCAACGCCCATGTGCGCAACTGCCTTCTTCCAGGTACGTCATCCACGAACGCGCCGCTCATACCCGAAGCCACCGGATTCAGCCCGTGGCAGGCGATTGTGCCTCACAGAACAAACCACTACAGATCAAACTCTAAGCCAGCGCCCCCGAGACGGCGAGGCTCTCTCCCGCTCAGGGGTGACACGGCCGGTCTTCCGGCTCCGAGGGTTGTGGATCCAGCGCCCGGCGAGTGTCCCCGTCCACGTCGACCACTCACGGACGCCTGGACGCGGCGGGTTGTCGAGGCGACGGGCGGTACGGGAGCGGACCTCGTTTTCGACGGGGCCGGGCGTGGGTTTCCCGCACCCGCCGGTGGATCTTCCCGGCGGGAGGCGGACGGTTCTCGGGGGCGGTTCTCATGAGGGCGGCAGGTCTCATGGGGGCAGCCGGTCTGATGAGGGGAGCCGGGAAGGGGGAGTCGGGAGGGGCGTGCGGGTGTGGCTACAGGCCCATCTCGCGGGTCAGTAGCAGCTGTGCCTGCTCGATGTCCTCGGAGGTGTAGCCGGGGATGCTCCGGTCAAGCTGCTGGAGGAGATCCATCAGGGCCTGTTTCTGTGCCATGTGCCGGACGGGAAGCTGGTCGAGATCCACGCTCAGGAGCCAGTCGAACAGCACCACCGCGTCGGCGGTCCACAGGCTCAGCGCGGTCATGTCCGAGGCTGCCATCCTCAGGCCGGGCGTTCCGCTCATGCGAGCAACTTACTCCTATGCATATATGCGAAATAACCCACTTTGTCATCCCGATGTGGCGATGTTATGGCGCGGCCGGAACGACGGCTGACCAGTGGTCGAAAACATTCGAAAACCGATGTGAAGAGATGGCGAATACCATTCGTCGTCCGCCGGACTCATGTGTGATTGACGAATGTCCGCATTCGCGCTCCGTCCCGGTCGCGAAGCCACGGCCCCGCCCCGCCCCGCTCAGCCCGGACCTGGCCCGAAGTCCTTCCGGGATGCGTGCTCCCGCCGGCCGAGGTCGTTCTCACAGCCCCGGGGCCGGGGCGAAGCCGTGGCCTTGACCGTGGCCGACGTCGGCTGCGGCGCGGCCGGTGACCAGGCCGGGCCGTACCCCTGGATCTGGAGCGTGTGACGGGAGTGCCCCCATCACTCCTGGACGGGGTGCGTGGCGGGAGCGCCCTCACCCGCCGAGCGCGGCCCACAGGGTGCCGAACTCCTCGGGGGTCAGGGCGTTCAGGCCGAAGTCGCCGGGATAGATCGGGCCCTCGGCCAGGAAGCCGTGCTCGTCCTCGATGTGGCGCCACGAGTACGTGCGGGCGATGCCGTCCGAGCCCAGTTCGGCGTGTCTCACCGGCCAGTACTCCCCGCCGCTGTCGATGACGGTCTCGAACAGCCACACGTGGCCGTCGCCGTCCACCCCATGCCAGTACAGGTGCGGCCGGTCGCTCTCGTCGAGCGCCCGGATCGTTTCCCTGCGACGATCCTGCAGCATCGTGCTCCTCGGTGTTCGTCAAAAGGCTCGGTGATCCCTCAAACGGGCTCGGTGTTCACCAAAAGGCGTCGAAGGGCACATACCCTGCCTTTTGTTATGTTGCGTGTTCTCGGTCCGCTCCAGGCGGAGATCAACGGCCGTACGGTGGACCTGGGCACCTCCCGGCAGCGGGCCGTGGTGGCCAGGCTCGTCGCGGCGGGCGGGCACGTGGTCTCCACCGATCGTTTCATCGATGACCTGTGGCGCGGACAACCGCCGCCCAAGGCGCTGGCCGCCCTCCAGGTCTACGTGTCCAACCTGCGGCGGGTGCTCGAGCCCGAACGGCTGCCGCGCACGCCCGCCACGGTGCTGGTCAGCGCCGTCCCCGGCTACCGCCTGCGGCTGGATCCCGAGCGGGTGGACGCCTGGCTCTTCCCCCGCCTGGTCGACACGGCCGGGGTCGCGCTCGCCGAGGGGGACGGGGTACGGGCACTGGAGGTGGTGGACCGGGCACTCGCGTTCTGGCAGGGGCCCGCGTACGCGGAGTTCGCCGACGACGAGTGGGCGGAGCCCGAGGCCGCGCGGCTTGACGAGCTGCGACTGGTCGCCGTGGAGCACAGGGCGGGGGCACTGCTCGCGCTCGGCCGCAACGCGGAGGTCGAGCTTGAGCGGCACGTCCGCGCCCACCCGCTCAGGGAGAACGCGGTACGGCTGCTCGCCCTGGCCTACTACCGGGCCGGGCGGCAGGCCGACGCCCTGGGCGCGATCAGGAGGGCACGCGAGACCCTCGCCGACGAGCTTGGGGTGGACCCGGGCCCCGCGCTGCGCGCGCTGGAGGCCGACATCCTGGCCCACGCCGACTCCCTGAACCGGACGGCCGCGCCCGTCTCCGTACGGACACCGCTCTCGGACGCCGCCGGGACCGGGGCGAGAGAGCCGGATCGGGGTGACCCGGGGCGGGCGGGACCGGACCGACCGGGGCCGGACCGGGCAGGTCGCGATCATGACCGGGATCGGGACCGCGACGGGGGTCACGACCGCGACTGCGACCGGGATCAGGACCGGGATCAGGACCGGGATCGGGATCACGACCGCGACGGGGGGCACGATCACGACCGCGACCGGGATCAGGAGCGGGGCCGGGATCAGGACTGCGGCGATGTCCGTGACGGGGACGGGGGCCGGGATCTCGCCGATCCCGTTCCCGGTCTGGTGGGCCGTACGGAGGAGCTGGCGGCGTTGCGGACGGTCGCGGACCGGGGCGGGTTGCGCACGGTGTGGCTGGGCGGCGATCCCGGAGCGGGCAAGAGCGCGCTGGCGGCCGCGTTCGCCCGGCGGCTGGCGGCGCGCGGCTGGCTCACCGCGACCGGGCAGTGCCCGGAGACCGACGGCGGGGCGCCGCCCGCGTGGGCGTGGAGCGAGGTGCTGCGCGCCCTGGCCGTGGAGCGGCCGCCGGGGGGCGATCTGGCGGTCCGGCTGGCACCGCTGCTGGACGACGACGCCCCGCCGGCGGGGCCGTTCCTACTGGCTCGGGCGGTGGGCGACTACCTCCGCCGGGTCGTCGCGCGGGGCACCCGGCTGCTGGTGGTCATGGAGGACGTGCACCGGGCCGACAGCGAGACACTCCAGCTCCTGCGCCACCTCGCCACGGGAGTCGCCGACGCCGACATCATGATCGTCGCGACCTACCGGCCCACCGAGGCCGTCGACCACCTGGGGGCGACCTGGGCGGCCCTGGCCGGGCGCGACACCCACCGGCTCGACCTGGGCGGGCTCGGTGACGAGGACGTGGCCCTGCTGCTGCGCGAGCGCTCGGGGCGGGAGGTGGACGCGGTGACCGCGCGTACCGTGGCCGAGCGGACCGGCGGCAACCCGCTCTTCGTCTGCGAGACCGCGCGGTTGATCACCACGGACGGCACCTCGGCGGCCCGCGCGCTGCCGCCCGGCGTGCGCGACCTGATCCGCCGCAGGATCGCCCGGCTGCCCGCGACGGCCCAGAGGATCCTGCGGGACGCGGCCGTCGTCGGGAGGGACGTCGACGTCGACGTGCTGCTCGCCCTGGAGGGCACCGACGAGGACGCCGCCCTTGAGGCGCTGGAGGCCGGCGTGGTGACCGGGCTGCTGACCGAGCCCGTCCCCGGCCGGGTGCGTTTCGCCCACGTCCTCGTCAGGGAGACCCTCTACGAGGACACGCCCGGACTGCGCCGTACCCGCCTGCACGGCAGGGTCGTCGGCGCGCTGGAGCGGGTCCGGCCCGGTGAGGTCACCGCGCTTGGGCACCACGCGCTCGCCGCGGCCACCCCGGCCTCGGCGGGGCGGGCGGTGCCCTACGCCAGGGCGGCGGCCGAGCAGGCGCGGGGCATGCACTCGTACCGGGAGGCGGGGACGTTCTACCGGGGAGCGCTGGACCACGCCGACGACGACGCGCTCCGGCTCGACCTGCTCTGCTCGCTGGTGGCGGTACAGGCGCACGAGGGTGACGTGCTGGCCGCCAGGGAGAACCGCGAGCGGGCCGTCGCCGTCGCGCGGCGGCTGGGCGGCGGCCTGAACCGGGCGCTGACCGCGTACGACGCCCCGGTGACCTGGTCGATCCAGCCGAGCCGTCACGTGGACCAGCCGCTCGTCGACGCGCTGGTGGAGGCGCTGGACGGCGCCGACGACGAGACCCGCTGCCGGCTGCTGGCCACACTCGTCTTCGAGCTGGAGGGACACGACGACGAGCGCTGCCGGGCCTACAGCGCCGAGGCGGTCGAGATCGCCAGGCGTCTGGGCCGTACGGACCTCGTCTGCCTGGCCCTCAACGCCCGCTACTTCGTGCTGCTGACGCCTGATCGCCGCGACGAGCTGGAGGTCGTGGCCCGCGAGCTGGTCGAGCTGGGTGACGGCGCGGGGCTGCCCGGGTACGCGATGCAGGGACACCACGCCCTGTTCATGGTCAGCCTGGGCCGCTGTGACCTGGCCGCGGCCAGGCGGCACGCGGACCGCGCCCTGGAACACTCCACCACCGGCCAGCTCGGCCTCGCGCTGGGCGTGCTGTCCATGCTCGACACGCTGATCCTGCTGATCGAGGGCGACTTCGAGGGGGCGGAACGGTCCTACCTGGCCATCGCCGAGCGCATGGTGGCCGCGGGAGGGGCCAACGCCCACGCCATCGGTCCCATCAGCCGGTTCGCGACCCGGCTGGCGGGCGGCCTGCCGCAGGACATCCCCGAACTGCTGGCGCTGTACGGGCTCGCCCCCGAGGGAATGGGCGACATCGTGGTCAGGGCGCTGATCGCCGAGGGGCGCGTGGACGAGGCGCGGGCGTACTGGCGGCCCGATCAGGAGCCCCACCTGGACTACTACTGGCTCCTCTGGCAGGGCCTGCGCGGGGAGAACGCGATCGCGCTCGGCGACCGGCGGGTGGCCGAGCGGTGTTATCGGGCCCTGCTGCCCTGGGACGGCGAGCTGGCCGGGATGCACTCCGGGTCGGTCACCCTGGGACCGGTCGCCCTGATCCTGGGCGATCTCGCCGCCTTCCTCGGCCGTGACGCGACCGCCCACTACGAGCGGGCGGTACGCGTCGCCGAGCGGATCGGCTCGCCGCACTGGGCGCGCAGGGCGGCCTCGGCGCGTACGGGGTGAGGGGCCGGATCAGAAGGCGGCGAGGGGGCCGAAGACCAGTCGCCGGCGCCGCCGGTGGCCGGGCCGGAACAGGGCGAGCATCACCGTCAGCGGGGGACCGGCGAGCCTGTGCAGCCGGGCCAACTCGTCGGGCCCGGCGTACTGTTCGAGCCTCGGCAGGTCGATCCTGGCGCTCCCGCCCTTGCGGGCCTCCGTCTCGACCCGGTGCCAGTCGGCGACGGACACGTACTTCCTGATGATCGGGAAGAGCAGCCGCTCCTCCTCCGTGATGTGCTCGTCGAGCATGTCGGCCAGCCGGGTGAGGGACGTGGCGAGCGCGGCGGCGTCGCCGGTCGAGGCGAACGCGGCGGCCTGGCCGTTGATCTCGGCCAGCAGCGGGTCGAGATCGGCGTGATCGTCGCTCAGGTCGCGCAGGTCCACCTCGGCCCCGGCGGACCGTTCGAGGACGGGCCAGAGGACCTCGTCCTCCATCGTGTGGTGGTGGTGGATGCCCTGGTTCAGGGTCGTGATGAAACCGGCGATGGCGGCGGCGCGGGCCGGGCCGGCGGACTGCCGGCCCTCGGCCAGCTGGGTGGCGAGCATGGCCAGGCGGCGGACGTCACCGCGCATCGCACGGTGGATGAGCTGGAATCCCAGCAGTTCGGGGGTCATGTCGAGGGCTCCTCGGTCGGTACGGGCTGCTTACCCGACACACGATGCGACGGCCCTCTTATGACCTACTTGGTAACCACTTGGTGGCGCGACGTGGCCTCTTGGGGTGACCGGCCCGGTGTGACCGGTTTGCCGCGTGACCGGCCTGGTGCGCGACCGGTCGCCCGGTCCGGCGGATCCGACCGGACCGATCAAGCTCGGCAGGCCCGGCGGCTTCGGCGGAGGGGCACGGCGGCACGCCCGTTTCCCGGCGTTCCGCGGCGGGATTCGAGGGGGCGGACCGGACCTTGGGCGGGGGGCGTCGCGGGGCGACGGCGCGGGCGCTTCGAGGGGAACGTGTGGTGTTCCGGGGGGACCTCGATTGATTTCGCATCCCGCTGCGGAGCCGTGTATGGTTACACCTGTCCGCAAGCGAGAGCGACACGGACAGGCCCCTTTAGCTCAGTCGGCAGAGCGTCTCCATGGTAAGGAGAAGGTCTACGGTTCGATTCCGTAAAGGGGCTCAACAGCCTAAAAGCCCTAACCTTCCGGTTAGGGCTTTCGGCTTGGTTGGCCTTAAAGGCAGGTAAGGGCGAGCCAGAAAATACTCAAGGTTCCTGACGCGCGAGCGGGCATACTGGGGCAACCCAGAAGAGATCGCCCTGACCTGCACAAGTACGCAGGCACTCTGCGGGTCGGGTATCCTTGCGGGGTCGGTCGATTTTGTCGGCCCAAGGCGGAGTAGCTCAGCCAGGCAGAGCAAACGGCTCATAATCGTTGTGTCGCCGGTTCAAGTCCGGCCTCCGCTACTACCCATCCGGGGCTTCTCCCACCAGAGAGGTCCTGCCGTGGGTTGTCCACTGTCCAGAACGTAGAAAGGCACTCCCAAGTGGCTGCCACCGACGTTAGGCCGAAGATCACGCTGGCCTGCCAGGAGTGCAAGCACCGCAACTACATCACGCGGAAGAACCGGCGCAACGACCCGGATCGGCTTGAGCTGAAGAAGTACTGCCCGAACTGCAAGACGCACCAGGCGCACCGCGAGACTCGTTAGTCTGCGCGAAGCCTTCCGCCGCGGCGGAAGATGAGTGCTTCATCGGCACGCACACACTCCACGGAAACCGGCGTCCTCAGACGAGGCGCCGGTTTGTCGTATCCGCACAGTTTTCTCGCACGAGCGTTGACCACGCGAGAGAGCCGGCGGGAGAGCGGGCCGGGCTACGGTTTCCTGACGGCCCGCCTCCCGGTGATCTGCCCGAGGGCACATCCTGGAATCTTGTTCTGTCAATGTCTCGTCCAATCCGCCGGTGTCGGCCCCACCGGTTCGGTATCCGCAAAGGAGCACGATGGCTCTGAACCGTGACTTCGTCGGGCGGGCGTCCGCGCCCTCCTCCCCGTACGAGGTCAGTCGCGTGAAGATCAAAGAATTCGCGACGGCGATCGGGGACAACAACCCGATCTACCGGGACACGGAGGCCGCCCAGGCGGCGGGGCATCCCGACGTGATCGCGCCGCCGACCTTCCCCATCGTGTTCAGCCTGGCCGGAGGGTCGATCCTGACCGATCCCGAGCTCGGCCTGAACCTCGCCATGGTGGTCCACGGCGAGCAGCGCTTCGAGTACCGGCGGCCGATCCACGCCGGAGACGAGCTGGTCAGCGTCTCCACCGTGACCGACATCCGCAGCGTCGGCCGCAACGAGCTGATCACCGTCAAGAGCGACGTCAGCACCGTCGACGGTGAGCCCGTGTGCACGACCTACAACACCATCGTCGAGCGTGGAGGGGCGGGCTGACATGGCCGCGACGGTCAAGTACGACGAGGTCGAGACGGGTCAGCAGATCCCGCCCGCCGAATACGTGGTGCGCCGCGTCAACCTGGTGATGTACGCCGGGGCCTCGGGCGACTTCAACCCCATCCACTGGAACGAGCGCTTCGCCAAGACCGTCGGGCTCCCGGACGTCATCGCGCACGGCATGTTCACCATGGCGCAGGGTAGCCGGTTCGTCACCGACTGGGTGGGCGACCCCGGCGCGGTCGTCGACTACGGGGTGCGGTTCTCCTCCATGGTGGTCGTCCCCGACGACGACCAGGGCGCCGTCATCACGGTGAGCGGGATGATCGAGGAGAAGCTCGAGGACAAGCGCGTGGTGATCGTCCTGACCGCCAAGTCCAACGACTCCCGGGTCCTGTCCAAGGCCCGCGCGGTGGTCCAGCTGTCGTAGGCACCCCACGGCGGCACCCCACGGCGGCACTCGGCCGCGGGTGCCGCCGGCGCCCACGGGGCACGGCCCGGGGCTCACCGGCCACGGGCGGGCCGGGGCGCGGTTCACCGGCAGGCTCACGAAAGGACGGGGCGCGGTTCACCGGCACCGTCCTCGGCGGGCTGGAACGCGGTTCACCGGCGGGCCGGTGCATGGTTCACCGGCACCGTCCCCGGCGGGCCGGAGTGCGGTTCACCGGCAGGCTCGCGGGCCGGGGCCGAATCTTCTCCCTGTCTCGGGGTAGCCCCCCAGCATGAGCGAAGTACCTCCTAACGTGACCGGCCTGGCCGAGCGGCGGGCCAAGGCACGAGCCGAGCAGGACCACGCCGCCGCCGACGCGCTCCGTGACGAGATCAGAACCGAGGGCTGGCTCGTCCGGGACACCGCGGACGGCTTCGAGCTCATCCCCTCTCCCTCCTTCGACGTGTGGCCCACGGTGAGTTCCCTGCCCGAGGGGGGTTCCCCGGAGGCGGAGCGGGGCGGTTCGAGCGGGGAACCGGGAGCCTCCACGTCCCCGGGACGGGTCAGCACCGAAGACGGGGATGCCGGGGACGCCGCCGCCGGGCGGGACCGGTCGGCCGATGCCGGGCGGGTCGCCGAGGCAGCGGATCCGGGACGCCACCCCGGGCGGCTCGGTGACCTGGACGCGAAGAAGGTCGCCGAGAGCGAGGCGGCGCCCCAGCAGAAGCCCGAGGGTTCGGAGCTGGTCGGCCGGGCCGACGATCTCCACGGCCATCCCGAGCGGATGGTCTCCTCCCAGCTGCTGTGGGACGCGAGCCTGTCGGTCTCCCGGCTCGACGAGACCATCGTTCCCCCGGCCGGCGCCGAGGAGCCGAGAGCCGCGCGGTCGACGGTGACCGTCGCGCTGCTGGTCGACGGCCGCCCCGACGAGCTGCGCGAGTGCGTACGCGCCCTGGTCGCCCGTACGGAGGCCAGGATCCTCGCCCTCGATCTGGGGGACGTGGACGGCGCGGGAGCGGTCCTACAGGAGCTGGTGGAGGAGTTCCCCCGCCGGGTGGAGGCCTGGCACGTGGCCGAGTCGCCGCACTGGAGGGGTGGTTCCGCGGGGTGGGGCGAGAGCCGCGACAAGTTGCTGCGCCTCGACACCTCGGACGTGCACGTCGTCATGGACACCTCCGTGATCCTGGAGGGCGACCCCGTCACCCCGCTGGTCAAGGCGCTGGACGACGACGCGACCGCGGCCGGGTGGAAGGGCGTGAATCCTCGCGAGGACGACAGGGAATGGCTGGAGGCCGAGCCCGGCGAGGTCCGGGGGCTGCTCGGCCACCTGTTCGCGATCAGGCGCGACACCGCGCTCGCCGCGGGGGGCTTCCCCGCCGACGCCCGCTACTACCGCAACGCCGACCTGGAGTTCTCGCTCAGGCTGCCCGGCACCCTCGTCGCCCTGGGGAAGGATCTCCCGGTCCGCCAGGAGCGGCACCGCCGCGACGACGGCGCGGACCTCGAATACCGCGACAGGGAGTCCCAGCGGACCTACGACCGGGTGCTGAAGCTGCTGCGCGCCCCGTAGGCTGGTCCCGGATTTCGGCCGGGTCGCGGGTGGGGAAGCGCATGACGGAGCGGGTGGCGGGGGTGCGGCTGGCGCCGTACACGACGTTGGGGCTGGGAGGACCGGCCGGGGCGTTCGTGGAGGCGGGGTCGTCCGAGGAGATCGTCGAGCTGGTGGCGGCGGCCGACCGGGCGGGCGAGCCGGTGCTCGTGCTGGGGGGCGGCAGCAATCTGGTCGTCTCCGACGAGGGCTTCGACGGCCTGGTCGTACGCGTCGCCTCCCGGGGCGTCGAGGTCGAGGGGGACCGGGTCACCGCGCAGGCGGGCGAGGACTGGGACGCCCTGGTCGAGCGCGCGGTGAAGGAGGGCCGGTCGGGTGTGGAGTGCCTGTCCGGCATCCCCGGGCTGGTCGGGTCCACGCCGATCCAGAACGTCGGCGCCTACGGGCAGGACGTCTCCCAGACGATCGTCGCCGTCCGGGCCTACGACCGCCGGGCCGGTGAGGTGCGGGATCTGACCGCGCGGGAGTGCGGGTTCGCCTACCGGCACAGCACGTTCAAGGATGATCTGGGGCGATACGTCGTGCTCGCGGTCACCTACGAGCTGGCCGGGGACGCGCTGTCCGGCCCGGTCGCCTACCGGGAGCTGGCCTCCCGGCTGGGCGTCGCGCTGGGCGACCGGGTGCCGCCCGCTGAGGCTCGGGCGGCGGTGCTGGAGCTGCGCGCGGGCAAGGGCATGGTCCTGGACGCCGCCGACCCGGACACCCGCAGCGCGGGGTCGTTCTTCACCAACCCGGTCCTGACCGCCGCGCGGGCCGCCGAGCTGGAGCTGCGGGCGCCGGGGTTCCCCCGCTGGGACATGCCGGACGGGGCCGTCAAGGTCCCGGCGGCGTGGCTGATCGAGAACGCCGGGTTCCCGAAGGGTTACCGGCGCGGCCCGGCCCGCATTTCCACCAAGCACACCCTTGCTATGACAAATCCGGAAATGGTGGCCTCGACGGAGGAGCTCCTCGACCTCGCCCGCGAGGTCAGGGACGGCGTCCTGGAGAAGTTCGGCGTCACCCTGGTCAACGAGCCCGTGATGGTCGGCACCCGGCTCTGAGATTTTCCTGGGTTCTGGGGCCTTCGAGGTTCTCCCCAAGGGTTTCCCGCGGTCCGCTGCGATCCTGTGAGCGGGAATGGGCCGGCGTCCCCACCTCACGCAAGCCCCGCAAGAAGTGTCCGCTGCGGTCCTGTGAGCGGGAATGGGCATCCGATTTCTGCTGCTATGGTCTGATGGAAAGACCCGAAGGGGAGTAGTCCCAATCGCGTGATCGACATGCTGGCGCCTGAGGCGCCCGGTCGCGCGGGCCTCGGATCCAGCCGGTTCGGCTCGGCTCCGTGGCGGACGAGACCTTCGGCCTGGCAGGCATTAATGGATGCCGCCGGGCCGAAGACGTGCCCGAGACTCCCCGGGTGTCCCCCTTCCGCCCGGCTGCGTACGCGGGAAGGGCACCTTCGTTGGAAGCGTTCTGGATCAGTCTCGTCGTGATCTTCGTCGCCGAACTCGGCGACAAGAGCCAGCTCATGGCCATGACCTTCGCCACCCGGTTCAAACCGTGGCCGGTCCTCGCGGGAATCACCCTGGCCACCGCGGTGGTCCACCTCCTCAGCGTCGGCCTGGGCGGGCTGGCCGGCGACTTTCTCCCCACCACGGCGATCACGATCATCGCCGGCATCGCCTTCCTGGGCTTCGCGCTGTGGACGCTGCGCGGGGACGAGCTGACCGAGGAGGAGTCGCGAAAGGCGCAGCGCACCACCCGGTCGGCGATCATCGCCGTGACCGTCGCCTTCTTCCTCGCCGAGCTGGGTGACAAGACGATGCTCGCGACCATCACACTCGCCACCCAGTACGGCTGGTTCGGCACCTGGATCGGCTCGACGGTGGGCATGGTCGCCGCCGACGCCCTCGCCATCGTGGTCGGCCGGATGCTCGGCAGGCACCTGCCGGAGAAGGTCATCCGGTACGGCGCCGCCGCGGCCTTCGCCGTCTTCGGGGTGATCCTGCTGCTCGAACCGCTGTTCGCCTGACCGGGGCCGACGGCGAGGGGCGGGAGGCGGTGGTCGAGCGGTCGGCTGATCAGGACGAGGCGGTGGTCGAGAGTCAGCCGATCGGGGCGAGGCGGTGGGTAAGAGGCGGTGGGTAAGAGGTCAGCCGATCAGGGCGAGGCGGTGGGCGGCCGCGACCGCCTCGCCGCGGGTGGAGACGCCCAGCTTGCCGAGGATGTTGGAGACGTGGACGCTCACGGTCTTGGCCGAGATGAACAGCTCGGCGGCGACCTCGCGGTTGGACCGTCCCAGGGCGACCAGCCGGAGCACCTCCAGCTCGCGCGGGGTCAGCGGCGACTCCCCGCCTCCGGCCTGCCCGGTGGCTCCGGCCTGCTCGGCGAGGGAGATCCCGATCCGGCGGGCCAGAGCCTCGATCTCGGTGGCCAGCGGCCGGGCCGAGAGTGCCACGGCGATCGGGTAGGCCGCGCGCAGCCGGGGCGCGGCGCCCTCGCGGTCACCGCTGCCGGCCGCCATCCGTCCCCCGTGGAGCAACGACTTCGCCTGGAGGAAGGGACGGCCCAGCCGTTCCCAGGCGGTGGCCGCGGCGTCGTGGTCGCGGGTGAGACCGAGCCGGTAGGCCTCGGCGACGGGGCTGTCCACGGTCATCGCCGCCGCGGCCTTCCCGACGTGGGCGCGCAGCGCCGCCACCCGCTCGGGCGCGAGCGCCTCGACCGTCTCGCAGATCCCCCCGAGCAGGCCGAGCGTCCGCCAGCCCAGCATGGGCTTGCTCGTGATCTGCGCCTCGAGGGCGACCCGCTCGGCCACCTCCAGCGCGGCCAGCGGCTCCCCGCTGAGCATGTGCAGGCCGATCATGAGCCGGGCGTTCGCCGTCAGCTCCTGCATGAACTCCTCGGGGACGGTGCCGAAGGCGCCCACCTCGTTCAGGACGGATCTGAGCACGTCCGTCTCGCCGCGGGCGACCGCCACGTCCCCGCGGATCCGCCGCAGGTCGTGGCGGGTGCGTAGGGTGGGGTCCATGTCGAGGGCCTGCTCGGCCAGCCGGGCCGCCTCCTCGAACCTGCCCAGCGCCTCCAGCGCCTCGGCCCGGTTGTTGGCGATGAAGGTGCCCTGGGCCCGGTAGCGGCCGTACTTCCTCGCCAGCCGCTCCCCTTCGAGCGCGAGCTCGATCGCCTCGGTGGAGCGGCCCATGTTGTTCAGCGCGTCCACGTTGTTGGCGATGGCGCGCAGGACGCTGCGGCCGGACTCGACACGCTCGCCGATGGCCTGCGCGGTCTCGTTGAGCTCGATCGTGACGTCGATGCGCCCCGCGATCGAGTGGCCCAGCGCGAGGTTGAGCAGCAGCTCCGCCTCCAGGGTCTCCTCACCGTGCTCGCGCGCGATCCGCAGCGCTTCCTCGGTGAGCGCCGTCCCCTCCGCCAGCTCGCCGCTGAATATCAGGTACGAGCCCAGCTTGGACAGCACCGCGGCGCGTTCCAGCCCCGGTTCGGGGACCAGCCGCTCGGCGTAGCGGAGGTCGTCGAGCACCCCCGGCCGCCGCTTGGCCTTCTTGAACTGCGATCTTCGTACGACCAGGTTCGCCACCCGGGCGGGCTCGGTCCGTTCGTCGAGCTCGTTCAGCGCGGCCTTGACGAACTTGCTGCCCCGGTCGACCTCCCCGCACGCGCTCGCGGCCTCGGCGGCGTGCTCCAGGACGGTGGTGTGGTCCACACCGATGCGCTCGGCGGCGTCGGGGACCTTGCTCCACAGCGTCAGCACCCGCTCCAGCAGCTGCATCATCTCCTTGTGGGCGAAGGTCCTGGCGGCCTTGCCCGCCGCCTCCCAGGCGGAGATGAGGGCCCAGAGGTCGTCGCGGGCGGAGTGCCAGTGGTGGGCGATCTCGATGGCGGCCCGGCCGGGAGGCACCAGCGTGCGGTCGTTGCCGATCTCCTCGGCGAAGCGGGCGTGCAGCCGTGCGTGCTCGCCGGGCAGGAGCTCGTCGTGCACGGCCTCGCGGATCAGCGCGTGCCGGAAGACGTAGGCGCGGCCGTCGGCGACCTGCAGCACGTTGGCCGCGATCGCGGTGCGCAGCGCGTCGTCGAGCTCGACGTCCGACAGCGCGCTGACCGCGACGAGCAGAGCGTGGCCCACCCGGATGCCGCCGGCCGCGGCGATGCGCAGCACCCGCTGCGTCTCCTCGGGGAGCTGCTCCACGGAGCCGATGATCAGGTCGTGCAGGGAGTCGGGGAAGGTGCCGCTACCGCCGCACTCCATCAGCGCCTCGACGAACAGCGGGATGCCCTCGCTGCGCTGGAAGACCTTGTCGACCTGGGCGAACTCGGGCGTGGTGCCGAGGATGCCGGCCATCTGGGCCGCCACCTCCGACTGGGTGAGCCGGGGCAGGTCCATCCGGAGGACCCCGTCCAGCCGGCCGAGCTCGGCGAGCACCGGCCGGAGCGGGTGCTGGCGGTGGAGCTCGTCGGAGCGGTAGGTGAGGACCATCAGCACCGGAGCGGTGCGGAGGTTCCGGCTGAGGAAGGCGATCAGGTCGCGGCTGGAGCTGTCGGCCCAGTGGACGTCCTCGATGAGGAGGATCACCGGGTGGCGCTCCGCGAGCCGTTCCAGCAGGGTGAGGATCTGTTCGAAGAGGCGTGCGCGGGCGGTGTCGCTCTCGGTGTCGCCGCTGGGCTCGCCGAACTCGGGGAGCAGCCTGGCCAGGTCGCGCGCCCCTCCCTCGGGGAGGAGGGCCGCGACCTCCTTGGCGCCGCACTCGCGGACGAGCTGGCGGATCGCCGCGGTGAACGGCGCGTAGGCGAGGCCCTCGGTCGACAGCTCCACGCAGCCCCCGTTGAGCACGTGGGCGCCGTCGGCCGTGGCCCGCTCCGCGAAACACCCGATCAGCCGTGACTTGCCGACACCTGCCTCGCCGCCGAGCAGCACGGTCACCGCCGCGTCCTTGCGAGCCTGCTCGAACGCCTCGGTCAGGTCCGCGAGCTCCTTCTCCCGCCCCACGAAGATGGGGCTTACCGCCCGACCCACCATGTCTGCCAGCATGTCATGCCTTAAAGGTGTCATCTCCCTATTTTTCGCTCGGTGAAATCAGCGGTTAGGGAGGCTGTGAGGCCCGGCCGGGCAGATGGTGGCGGCCGGGCTCTCGGGGCGGGGTCATGCCGGGATGATCTTGCCGAAGAGGCCCCGGCGGCGCTTCTCGGGCGAGTGATCCTTCTTGTCCTCCTGTGCCTCACGGGCGAGGCGGTAGTTGTCGGCCTGCTCGCGAAGCTCGGTGGTCCGGTGGGCGATCATCTGAAGGTGGAGCTCGGGACCCATGAGGGTTCCTTCCTGGTGTGGCGCCTCGCGGCGCGCTTTCCTTACAGACTCAAGATTCGTCCTAAGACCCCCGGTCCCACATCGGGAGGATGTCCTATCTCCCGGACACTTCTCGCCCCGGCACTACCTAGGCCGTCCCTAGGCCGTCCCGGCGCACCTTAGACGGCCTCTTCGGGGGCGGTCCCGGCACCGCCCTCGGGAATGACTCCGCGTTACCGCCGGGCCTCCGCAGGACGGGGAGGGCCGGTGGTGTCCGCCCTCGCGCGGGCCGGTCGGCGGATGTTGACGAAAACCGACAAGGCGGCTGGGCAGGGTCCAGTTTGGAAGTAATCACACCAGTAGGCATGCTGGAGAGGTGTCAACTATGACGACCTCGCTCACCGACGTGGCAACGTCCAACGTCACGCTGCGAAGCTTCCTGCACGGCCTGCCCGGTGTCGACCGCGTGGGCGCCGACCAGCGCGCCGCGACGCTCGGCACCCGATCCATCAAGACCACCGCCAAGGCCCAGGCCATCGACCTCGCCATCGGCATGGTGGACCTGACGACCCTGGAGGGGGCCGACACCCCGGGTAAGGTCCGCGCGATGTGCGCCAAGGCGGTCCACCCCGACCCGGCCGACCCCTCCGTGCCCAAGGTGGCCGCGGTGTGCGTCTACCCCGACATGGTCGCCGGGGCCGCGGCGGCCCTGAAGGGTTCCGGCGTCAAGGTGGCCAGCGTCGCGACCGCCTTCCCCAGCGGACGCTCCTCGCTCGACGTCAAGATCGCCGACACCGCCTTCGCGGTGGCGGCCGGCGCCGACGAGATCGACATGGTCATCGACCGGGGCGCGTTCCTCGCGGGCGACTACCTCAAGGTCTTCGAGGAGATCGTCGCGATCAAGGCCGCGTGCGGCACCGCCCACCTGAAGGTGATCCTGGAGACCGGCGAGCTGTCCACGTACGACAACGTGCGCCGCGCGTCCTGGCTGGCCATGCTGGCCGGGGGCGACTTCATCAAGACCTCCACGGGAAAGGTGCAGCCCGCCGCGACCCTCCCCGTGACGCTGATCATGCTGGAGGCGGTCCGGGACTTCCTGGCCGTGACCGGCCGCAAGGTCGGGGTGAAGCCCGCGGGCGGCATCAAGACCACCAAGGACGCGATCAAGATGCTCGTCCTGGTCAACGAGACCGTCGGCGACGGCTGGCTCAGCCCCGACTGGTTCCGGCTCGGCGCCTCCAGCGTCCTCAACGACCTGCTGATGCAGCGCCAGAAGATGGCCACCGGCAGGTACGCGGGTCCCGACTACTTCACCCTCGACTAAGGCGTTCACATGTTTGAGTACGCACCGGCGCCCGAGTCGCGTGACGTCGTCGACATCAGGCCGTCCTACGGCCTGTTCATCGGCGGCGAGTGGGTCGACTCCCAGGGCGAGAACCGCAACAAGACCGTCAACCCGGCCTCGGAGGAGGTCCTGGCGGAGGTCGCCTGGGCCACGGAGGCCGATGTCGACCGGGCGGTCCAGGCCGCCCGCAAGGCGTTCGGCGTCTGGTCGGCGCTGCCCGGCTCCGAGCGGGCCAAGTACCTGTTCCGGATCGCGCGCATCATCCAGGAGCGCTCGCGCGAGCTGGCCGTGCTGGAGTCCCTGGACAACGGCAAGCCGATCCGCGAGTCCCGCGACGTGGACCTGCCCCTGGTGGCGGCTCACTTCTTCTACTACGCCGGCTGGGCCGACAAGCTCGGCTACGCGGGGTACGGCCCCGGCCCGCGCCCGCTCGGGGTGGCCGGCCAGGTCATCCCGTGGAACTTCCCGCTGCTCATGCTCGCGTGGAAGATCGCACCCGCGCTGGCCTGCGGCAACACGGTCGTTCTCAAGCCCGCGGAGACCACCCCGCTGACCGCGCTGCTGTTCGCGGAGATCTGCGCGCAGGCCGACCTGCCGCCCGGCGTGGTCAACATCGTGACCGGCGCGGGCGAGACCGGCGCAGCCCTGGTGAACCACCCCGACGTCGACAAGGTGGCCTTCACCGGCTCCACCGAGGTCGGCCGCCAGATCGCCAGGTCGGTCGCGGGCACCGGCAAGAAGGTCACCCTGGAGCTCGGCGGCAAGGCCGCGAACATCGTGTTCGAGGACGCCGCGCTCGACCAGGCCGTCGAGGGCATCGTCAACGGGATCTTCTTCAACCAGGGCCACGTCTGCTGCGCGGGCTCCCGGTTGCTGGTGCAGGAGTCGATCGAGACGGAGCTGCTCGACGCGCTGAAGCGGCGGCTCGGCACCCTCCGGCTGGGCGATCCGCTGGACAAGAACACCGACATCGGCGCGATCAACTCCGCGGCCCAGCTCGCCAAGATCCGCGAGCTGTCCGACCTGGGGGAGGCGGAGGGCGCCGAACGCTGGTCCCCGGCCTGCTCGCTGCCCGACAAGGGCTTCTGGTTCCCGCCGACCATCTTCACCGGCGTCGCCCAGTCGCACAGGATCGCCCGCGAGGAGGTCTTCGGCCCCGTCCTGTCCGTGCTGACCTTCCGCACCCCGGCCGAGGCGGTGGAGAAGGCCAACAACACCCCGTTCGGCCTGTCGGCGGGCGTGTGGACGGAGAAGGGCTCGCGCATCCTGTGGATGGCGGACAAGCTCCGCGCCGGCGTCGTCTGGGCCAACACCTTCAACCGGTTCGACCCCACCTCGCCGTTCGGCGGCTACAAGGAGTCCGGGTACGGGCGCGAGGGCGGACGGCACGGGCTGGAGGCGTATCTCGATGTGTGAGCATCACAGGGCCAAACGCCGCCCCCGCCGTGCCCAGAGCACCCGGGGCCACGGCTTCGCCCGCGCCGGACGGCCGATGCTGCGTGGCTGGTTCGCCCACCGATGCGGCGTGAGCCGCTGCGGTCAGATCTTCGTGCCGGCTCGGCTGGCGCAGCAGGAGAGCTCGTGGAGAGGGCTGGGAAATGACTAAGGCGGAGAAGCCGGGCAGGGCGAGGGCCGGCAAGCAGTCCGGCGGCCAGACGACCCGGCGGGCCGACGCCTCCGTGGACGCCGCGGCTCCGGCTGCCTCTGGGGAGACCGCAGTGGAATCAGTGGACCCGGTGGAGTCCGCGGACGGCGGTTCCGGCGTGGGCGAGACGGCCCCGGCCCGCGAGCGGGCGGCGCGGCTCGCCGTGCGCAAGACGTACAAGCTGTACATCGGCGGGGCGTTCCCGCGCTCCGAGAGCGGAAGGTCCTACGCCGTGGCCTCCTCCAGGGGCGACTTCCTCGCCAACGCGTCCAGGGCCTCCCGCAAGGACGCCCGCGACGCGGTGACGGCCGCGCGCAAGGCCTTCGGCGGCTGGTCGGGCGCCACGGCGTACAACCGGGGGCAGATCCTCTACCGCGTCGCCGAGATGCTGGAGGGCCGCCGGGCCCAGTTCACCGCCGAGCTGGCGGAGGCGGGGACGAAGAGGGCCGGGGAGGTCGTGGACGCGGCCGTCGACCGGCTGGTCTGGTACGCGGGGTGGTCCGACAAGATCGCTGCCGTCGCCGGATCCACCAACCCGGTCGCCGGGCCCTATTTCAACGTCTCCTCGCCGGAGCCGACAGGCGTGGTCGCGATGGTCGCCCCCGACGAGCCGCTGCTGGGGCTCGTCTCGGTGATCGCCCCGGTGATCGTCACGGGCAACACCTGCGTCGTGATCGCGAGCGAGCGCGCCCCGTTGCCCTCGATCACCCTGGCCGAGGTGCTCGCCACCTCGGACCTGCCCGGCGGGGTGGTGAACATCCTCACCGGCTCGGCCGCCGAGATCGCCCCCTGGCTGGCCGCGCACATGGACGTCAACGCCCTCGACCTCACCGGGGTCACCGACGAGGGCCTGGCGGTCGCGTGCGAGGCGGCGGCGGCGGAGAACCTCAAGCGCGTCTTCCGCCCCGCCGCGACCGACTGGTCCGCCGACCCCGGAACCAGGCGCCTGACGGCCTTCCTGGAGACCAAGACGGTCTGGCACCCCACCGGGGTCTGACCCGCCGGGTCCGACGCGCCCGGCCTGGTCCGTCCAGGCCGGCCCGTCCGTCCACCCGCCCAGGCCGGTCCGTCTGGCCTGATCCGTCTGGTCTGCCTGGTCCCGGTCTGGTCTAGTTCATCCGGTGCGTCTGGTCTGTCCGTCTGGCCTGGCCCGTCAGGTCCGTTCGGCCTGGTACGTCCAGGTCGGCAGGGCCGGTCCGGCATGCCCGCGCGGCGCGGGGTTCTTCCCGCCCGCGCGGCCTCGCCCTCGTTCCGCGTTCCGCGCTCCGGTGGATCGTCCGGGCGAGCGGCTGTCAGGCGAGCGGGGCGTGGCGGGTCCAGGGACGGGCGGCCTCCAGCTGGCCGGCCAGGGCCAGGAGCTGCGCCTCGCCGCCAGGGGCCGCGACGAGCTGGACACCGATCGGCGTGCCGCTGGAGTGCCTGCCGTACGGGACGTTCATGGCGGGCCAGCCGGCCATGTTCCACGCCGCGGTGGCGGGCGCGTACGTCAGGTTGGCGCGGACGTTGGCCAGGAGCCCCCGGCGGCCCCAGCGCTCGGCGGGCGGCGGTACGGCGGCGAGTGTCGGGGTGACGAGCACGTCGGCGTTGCCGAACCACTGGTCGGCGCCGTACGCGCGCCAGCGGTCGCGGCCCGTCGCGCCGTCCGCCCCGAACCTGGCGAGCAGCCGACCCGCCCTGGCCAGGGACCTGGTGCGCCGCTCCAGCCTGCGCGGGTCGAGGCCCTCGACGTCGCCCCTGGCACACGCGAACCAGGTGGCCATGGCGGCGGCGCCGATCCGGAGGGACATCCGCTCGGTGTGGTCCACCACGGTGTGCCCCGCCGCGCCCAGGACCTCCGCCGCCCCGGTCACCGCCCGCTGGAACTCGGTGTCCATCGAGAGACCCGGCGGCAGCGGCATCGGCGCGACCGCGATCCGCAGCCTCAGCGGCTCCGACAGGGTCAGCCCGCCCGGGTAGTCGTCGATGGCGCTGCCCACGCCGAGGGCCTCGCTCTCGCCGGGCGTCGCCAGCGACATGTCACCCGCCATGACGGCGAGGGCGAGGGCGAGGTCGGCGACGGTCGTGGCCAGCGGCCCGTTCTCCGACATCCGGTACCAGTCGTGCTCGGGCGGCGGGACCAGCCCCTGTCCCGGCTTGATCGAGACCAGGCCGCAGCAGGCCGCGGGGATGCGCAGCGAGCCCAGCCCGTCGGCGCCGTGGGCCAGCGGGACCATCCCCGCCGCCACGGCCGCCGCGCTCCCGCCGGAGGAGCCGCCGGGGGTGCGGCTCGGGTCCCACGGGTTGCGCGTGACGCCGTACACGCTGTCTGAGAAGCCGACCAGGCACAGCTCCGGCACGTTGGTGATGCCGACGACCACCGCGCCCGCCGCCCTGAGCCTGGCGACCACGGGGTGATCCTCGTCCGCGGGCACGTCGGGCGTCGCCGCGGAACCGTTGCGCGACGTCTCACCCCGGACCGCGACATTGTCCTTGATCGCGATCGGCACCCCGGCGAGCGGCAGCTCGGACAGGTTCTCCCGCTCCTGCAGGACCCGCGCCTCGGCCAGCGCCCGTTCGGCGAGGACCACGCGGAACGCCCCGACACGCCCGTCACGCTCGGCGATGGCGTCGAGGTGCTCGGCGACCACCACGGGTGCCGTGACCTTCCCCCGTCGCACGGCATCCGCGATCTCCACTGCGGAACTTCCCACCCACGACATGCACCGAGTGTGGTCCGGCGAATGCGTAAGGGGAAGCGTCCCACGTCTCAATCAGATGACTTGTCCGGCTCATCGGCGTTATCCCGCCCGGCCCGTCCGGGCCTTCGGAGCGCCGGGGTCAGCGGCGGTCGCGGTACACCAGCCGGTCGAACGTGAGGCGCATGCCGACCGGGCTCTCGGAGCGCCGGGGTCAGCGGCGGGGGTTGGTACGCCGGGTGGCGGTGGCCGACAGGGGATCGTCGGGCCAGGGATGCCTGGGGTAGCGCCCGCGGAGCTCGGCGCGGACCGCGCGGTAGCCCTCGCGCCAGAACGAGGCCAGGTCGGCGGTGACGGCGGCCGGGCGGCCCGCCGGGGAGAGCAGGTGGATCACCAGCGGAACCCCCGCGACGCGTGGGGCCTCGGCCCAGCCGAACAGTTCCTGCACCTTGGCCGCCAGCACCGGTTGCTCACCCGAGTAGTCGATCCTGATCCGCGACCCGCTCGGCACCTCGACCCGCTCCGGGGCCGTCTCCGCCAGCCGGGCGTTCCACGGGACCAGGCGGTGCAG
Organism: Streptosporangium sp. NBC_01469; assembly: GCF_036227305.1. Taxonomy (NCBI): domain Bacteria; kingdom Bacillati; phylum Actinomycetota; class Actinomycetes; order Streptosporangiales; family Streptosporangiaceae; genus Streptosporangium; species Streptosporangium sp. NBC_01469. The sequence continues at coordinate 2,476,846 of NZ_CP109465.1, forward strand.
CGCGGAGACCACGTCGAGGCGCTCCAGGTCGGACCGGCGGCGGGCCCGCGACAGCTCGGGCTCCAGCCAGCGGTCGGCCGCGCCGATCAGCGCGTCGTCGTCGGTCGCGGGCCACGGGTCGCCGAGCGTACGGCGGCAGAAGGCCAGCCGCTCGCGCAGGGCGACGGCCTCGGGCGTCCAGCGCAGGATCGACAGGCCCTCGGAACGCAGGCCCTCCAGGACGGCGGGCCGCACGTCGGCGCCGCGGAGCGCGCGGCTGGACAGCTCGATCGCGCCCAGCCGCTCCACCCGGCGCGCCGACACGTCGCCGCGCCGCTCTCCCGGCGGCACATGCCAGGTGATCTCCTCGGCGGAGCCGTAGAGGGAGGCCGCGGCGATCCTGGCGATCTCCTCGTCGATCACCACCGCCTGCCTGATCCTGGCGGACGCCGCTCCGGTGGGCCGGTCCGCGACCGCGATGGCCAGCCACTCCGCCGTGCCCAGCCGCGACCCGCGCGGCAGCTCCGCGGCCGTTCCCGAGGCCATCAGGTACGATCCGCCGCGCCGCCGCGCGACCCGCTCCGGGTAGGCCAGCGCCACGACCGTCCCGGCCACCGCGTCGTCACCGCCGACCATCCCGATCACCGCGCCGTCACCCCCGGCCGCCCCGGCGCTCCGGGGCGGGGCGCTGTCAACGCCGGCCGCCGCGCCCTCGCTCCTCGCGGCCTTGCTTCCGGCATCCCCCTTGCCCTGCCGGGCCGTGGCAGCGGGCTTCCGCCCCCGGCGCCGATCGGTTGCGGGCACGGCCCTGGCCAGGCGCCCCGCCTCCTGGCGCCACCGGGCGGAGAAGCCGTCACCGCCCTGGCGTGCGGAACGCCAGACCGCCACCAGGTCGTCGCCCGCGTCCCGGGGCAGCTGCTCCGACAGCAGCGCCACGACCTCGGCGGCCCGGGGCCCGGCGCCGATCCCGTCCGTGCCGGTGTCCGTGCCGGCGTCGATCAGGGCGCGCGCCAGGCGCGGATGGACCCCGACCCCGGCCATCCGCCGTCCCCGGTCGGTCACCCGGCCCGCGGGAAGGTCCTGCGAGTGCTCCGGCGAATACCCCGGCGCGTTCGGTGGCCGCGAGGTGCCGGGGGAGTCCAGGGCGCCCAGGGCGTACAGGGTGCGGCGGGCGGCGTCCATCGCGGCGGGTGGTGGCGCGTCGAGCAGGGCCAGGCCGGTGGCCGCGGGGTCGCCCCAGCAGGCGACCTGGAGGGCGAAGCCGGTCAGATCGGCGAGCGCGATCTCCGGTCGCGCGTGCTCGGGCAGCCGGTCGTGCTCGGCCCGCGACCAGCACCGGTAGACCACGCCCGGGGCCTCGCGGCCCGCCCGTCCCGCCCGCTGGGTGGCCGAGGCCCTGGACGCGCGGACGGTGGTGAGCGAGCCGAGACCTCGGGCGTGGTCGGTGCGGGGCTCCCTGGCCAGGCCGGAGTCGACCACGATCCGCACGCCCGGGACGGTCAGGCTCGACTCGGCGACCGAGGTGGCGAGCACCACCCTTCTCCCGTCGCCGGGGGACAGGACCGCGTCCTGGACGCGGGCCGGGGCCTGGCCGTGCACCTGGAGGACGTCGACACCGGGGAGCATCGCGGCCACCCGGCCGATCTCGCCGACGCCCGGCAGGAAGCAGAGCACGTCCCCCTCGTGCTCGGCCAGCGCACGCCGTACGACACCGGCGACGTGGGCCAGGAACGCCGGGTCGACCCGCATGCCGTGGGGCGGTGCGATGGTCCCGGCGGGCGGGGCCCAGACGGGCGTGACCGGGTGCATGGTGCCGGAGGCGTGCACGATCGGCGCGGGGTCGCCGGGGTCGCCGGGGTCGCCCGGGTCGCCCGGGTGGCCCAGGTCGCCGGGGTGGCCGGGGGCGTCGGATGGGGAGGATCCGCCGGGGGGCGGGGGAGCGGCGGGGGAGCCGAGAAGGCGGGCCCAGGGGGCGGCGTCGGCCGTGGCGGAGGTGGCGACGATCCGCAGGTCGGGGCGGAGCGCGGCGCGGACGTCCAGGAGGAAGGCCAGGGCGGTGTCGGCGTCCAGGTGGCGCTCGTGGCACTCGTCGAGCAGGACCGCGTCCACGCCTTCGAGCTCGGGGTCGCGCTGCAGCCGCTGCAGGAGGACTCCCGTGGTGACGACCTCGACGACCGTCCTCGGACCGACCTTGCGCTCGCCGCGTATCGAGAACCCGACCTCCGCGCCCACCTCGGACTCCAGCAGCCACGCCATCCGCCTCGCCGCCGCCCGTACCGCCATCCGCCTCGGCTCGGCCACGATCACCCGCTTCGGTGCCGAGCCGTCGAGGAGCCCGGCCAGCGCGAGCGGGACGAGCGTGGTCTTGCCGGTGCCCGGGGGAGCGGTGAGCACGGCGACGCCCCGCCCGTCCAGTGCCGCGAGCAACTCGGGCAGGGCGTGGCGTACGGGCAGGCCGGACCAGTCGGAACGCACCCGTCCAGTGTCCCCGAGTCCGGTACCGGGTGAGACGCGGTCCGAAACGGCCCATTCCGGACCCCACCCTCGTCCCGTGAGTGGTGCGTGACCGGCGGGGGCCGTTCCGGCATGGGCCGGTGACGATCGGGAGGTGACGGTGAGGGAATCCGTTGTCCGGGACACGACCAAGGGCTCTCGCTCGCGGTGGTGTCGTCGTGCCGGGCGGGGGAATGATCCCTCCGTGATCGGTCTGACCGCTATGTTCGTCGCCGCCGTGACCGCCTACCAACATGCCGCCCGGCTGCGGGCGGAAGACCGGCCGCCTCCCGCCGGAGCCGGAGCCGGGCTCGGGCTCGGAGCTGGACCCGGAGTCGGACTCGGAGCCGAAGTCGGAGCCGGACCCGAAGTCGGAACGGGAGTCGCTCCGGGGAGTGATGCCTCGCGGCGGTCGCCGAGGGGTCCCATGGAGGGCTTCCGCGCGGTTCGGGGAGGTCGGAAGGCCCGAAGAGCCGGAAAAGTTCGTGACGTTCGGGGAGGGAAAGCCCCGCCCGCCCCCGTGTGATCCATAACGCGGAGACGAAGAGTGTGTCTCGTGAACATGTCGAAGGGGTTACGGCGGTTTTAACGTGCGCTGGTAAGGGCCGGTGATACAGGTCACAAGGCCACGAAGGAGCACGTCATGGCCGCAACCTTTCCAGCGGGACTTCTCCGCACCCTCCGCATCCTCCTCACCCTGTCGCTCGGGCTGCTCGGATCACTCGGCGTGGCGACCGCGACGACGGCTCCCGCGCGGGCCGCGTCGCTCGTCCAGGTCGGCTCGTTCGGCAGCAATCCCGGCAACCTCACCATGTTCAGCTACCGTCCCGACGGGTCGACCGCCGGACGCCCGCTGGTGGTGCTGCTGCACGGCTGCACACAGAACGCGAGCGGCTACTTCGCCAACTCGGGATGGCGCAAGTACGCCGACCAGTCGGGATTCACCCTCGTGCTGCCGCAGACCGGCAGCGCGAACAACTCGTCGAGCTGCTTCAACTGGTTCGAGACCGGCGACACCACCCGGGGCCAGGGCGAGGCCGCCTCGATCCGCGCCATGGTCGCCTACGCGGTCTCCAACTACGGGACCGACCCGGCGCGCGTCTACGTCAGCGGGCTGTCGGCGGGCGGCGCCATGTCGGCGGTCATGCTCGCCACGTACCCGGACGTCTTCGCGGGCGGCTCGATCGGGGCGGGGCTCGCCTACCGGTGCGCCGCCAGCCTGCTCCAGGCCTCCACCTGCCAGTACGGTCCGGTCAGCAAGACCCCGCAGCAGTGGGGCGACCTGGTGCGCAACGCCCACTCCGGCTACTCGGGGCCGTATCCGCGCGTCGCGATCTGGCAGGGGCTGTCCGACTACACCGTCGTCCCGGCCAACGCGGCCCAGCTGCGCGACCAGTGGACGAATGTGCGGGGGGTCTCGCAGAGCCCCACCTCCACGCGGAGCCTCACCGGCGGCACCTCCCTGAAGGTGTACGGGAGCGACGCGGTGCGCGTGTACGAGATCACGGGCATGGGGCACGGCCTGCCGATCGATCCCGGCGGCGCCGCCGACCAGTGCGGCAGCGCGGCGGCGTACTTCCTCGACACCATCTGCTCGGCCTATCACGACGCGCAGTTCTTCGGCCTGACCGGTGGGACGCAGCCGACCCCGCCCCCGACCGCCACGCCGACCCCCACCCCGACGGTGCCCCAGACCTGCGTGCGGGCGAGCAACTACGCCCACACCACCGCCGGACGGGCCTACCAGTCCGGCGGCTACACCTACGCCAACGGGTCCAACAACGCCATGGGCCTGTGGAACACCATGGTCACGCACGGCCTCAGGCAGACCGGACCCAACCACTGGGTCCTCGCCGACAGCCAGTGCTGACGAGTCACCGGACGAGGGGAACCTGAGGGCGACCCGGCCGGCCGGTCCGGCCGGCCGGGTCGCGCAGCGGACGCAGGCCGCCGCCGGCCGGGACGCCGGCGCGGAAGCCGTGGCAGCCCGGTACGTCGAGGTTCGCGTGCCTGAGCGGGCGAAGCCGGGCGACGTCCTCGTCAGGGACGTCGTGCTCACACTGGTCAGCGGGCGGCACGCGCAACCGTGCGACGGCTGCGTCCGGATCCAGAGCCACTCCGAGAGGACATTTGTCCTGGGGTGCTCGGGATCGATGAATCTGCCGGAGCAGCCCGTCCATTGACAGCGTGGAGGGCATGAGACGGAAAGCGACGAGTGCCGCGGTGGCGGCGACGATGCTGGTGTCGGCGTGTGCGAGCGTGCCCGAGGGCCGGGCGCCGGAAAAGGCCGGCGAGACCTTGGTCCGGACGGACGCGGGAGCCGTACGGGGGACGGTGACGAGTGAGCACCGGATCTTCCAGGGGATTCCCTACGCGGCCCCGCCGGTGGGTGAGCTGCGGTGGAACTCGCCGGCGCCGGTGCGAGCCTGGACCGGGATCAGGGAGGCCACCAGGCCGGGCAGCGTGTGCCCGCAGGTGGGAAGTGACTACGCCAAGGTGACCGGCTCCGATGAGGACTGCCTGTTCCTCAACGTGACGGCGCCGCGCACGCCCGAAAAGAGCCGGCCGGTGATGGTGTGGATCCACGGCGACGGAGCCCTGGGCTCCGGCGACCTCAGCGACGTGCGCCGGATCGCCACCCGCGGGGATGTGGTGGTCGTCACGATCAACTACCGGCTCGGGGTGTTCGGCGGCTTCGGGTACCCGGGGCTTGGGGGATCGGGCACGTACGGTCTGCAGGACCAGCAGGCGGCTCTGCGCTGGGTTCGCCGCAATGCCGCCGCGTTCGGCGGGGATCCGGCGAACGTGACGGTGTTCGGCGTCTCGTGGGGCGCGCTGAGCATCAGCGGGCACCTGACCTCGCCGGGCGGCGGAGGGCTGTTCGACCGGGCCGTCATGCAGAGCGGCGAGGGCATGATGGACATGCTCGCAGGCAGCATGGGTGAGGGCGTTCCCGCCTACCCGTCCTACGCCTGGCGCACGGTGGCGGAGGTCGAGAAGATGGGAACGTATGTGGCCCCGCGGCTCGGCTGTAAGGATCTCCGCTGCCTGCGGGCCCTCCCGGTGAAGAAGATCCTCGAAGTGCCGCAGATCATGAACATGTTCCAGACATACGCCTACGGAAGCGAGACGCTGCCCAGATCGCCGTCCGCGGAGTTGCGGGCGGGTCGTTTCCACCGGGTTCCGGTGATCTCCGGGGCGACTCGCGACGAGCACCGGATCTTCGTCGGGTTGTTCCACGACGTGGCGGGCAGGCCGGTTACCACCGAGCAGTACGACAGGCTGCTGAAGACCGCGTTCGGCAAGGACGCGGCGAGGGTGCGCGCGCGGTATCCGGTAGCCCGGTACGGCTCGCCGGGGCTGGCGTGGGCCGCCGTGATCACCGACCGCATGTGGGCCAGGGCCACCTTCGAGCAGAACGAGCTGCTCAGCGGGAAGACACCAACGTACGCCTACCAGTTCGCCGACCGCCGAGCCCCGATGTTCCTGCCGTTGGGGACGGACTTTCCCTGGGGCGCCTACCATGCGGGCGACATGCCGTACCTGTTCGCCGAGAAGACGGTCACGTTCACCCCGGCCCAGCGGAGGCTGTCCGACCAGATGATCGCCTACTGGACCAACTTCGCCCGGACGGGTGATCCCAACGGAAAAGGGCTGCCTCGCTGGGAGCGCTTCGACCGTGCCCTCCCCGTCCCGCACACCCAGTCTTTGGAGCCGGACGCGATCAAATCGGTCGACTACGCCGCCGACCACAATCTCGGCTTCTGGCCGGCACCGGGCGTCGGATCCGCGCCAGGCTCGTGAGAACGCCAGGCCCGTGAGAACGCCAGGCTCGTGAGAACGCCAGGTGAGGGCGACACCCTCGTCGTACCGAGTCTGGACGGCCGGTCGCGCTCCCCGCGGGAGATGATCGTCATGGTGGCCGAACCACGACGGCGCGTCATCCGCCCAGCCGGGAGAAACCGCCGCGGTTTCTCCCACTCCTCCGCTGTCAGCTCATGGCGCCGGATCATGCCGGAGATGACGGCGGGCCTGGCTCACCCTGAAGGCACGGCCTAGGCCGAAGGGTCGAGGACCCCGAAGCTCACCAGGGCGATGATGATGATCCCGAGGGCGATCCGGTAGATCACGAAGCCGGTGAAGCGGTGGGTGCTGATGTACTTCAGGAACCACGAGACCGCCAGGTAGCCCACGATGAACGAGATCACGGTGGCCAGGATCGTGGGACCCCACTCGGGAGCCTTCCCCTCGCCGATCTTGAACAGCTGCAGGAAGCCCGCGCCCAGCACGGCCGGGATGGCGAGCAGGAAGGAGTACTTGGCGGCCTCCTCGCGGCGGTAGTCCAGCAGCAGGCCGGCGCTGATCGTGCCGCCGGAGCGGGACACGCCGGGGATCAGGGCGAGCGACTGGGCGAAGCCGTAGATCAGGGCGTGGGTGAAGCTGAGGTGCCGCTCCAGGGTGAGCCTGTTGCGCGCGGTGTGGTCGGCGAACCACAGGACCAGGCCGAAGACGATCAGCGTCGTGCCGATCAGGCGCAGGTCGCGGAAGGCGTTGTCGATGGAGTTCTCGAAGAGCAGGCCGAGCACCACGATCGGGATGGTTCCCACGATGACGTACCAGCCCATCCGGGCGGCGTAGTGGGCGCGCAGGTCGGGGGTCCACAGGGATCGCGTCCAGGTGGAGATGATCTCCCAGATCTCCTTGCGGAAGTAGATCACCACCGCGGCCTCGGTGCCGAGCTGGATGACCGCGGTGAACGCGGCCCCCGGGTCCTGCCAGCCGAAGAACGCCGACACGACCCTGATGTGGGCACTGGAGGAGATCGGCAGAAACTCCGTCAATCCCTGAATCAGTCCGAGGACCACCGCTTCGAACCAGCCCATCACATGAGCACCTTCCGTACCAGCGCGTGCGTAACCTACGCGAGGCTAGCGGAGCGGCGGGGCAACTGTGACCCGGCCGTTCGGCCGAGACCCGCCGGACTCTTTCCTGATCGGCTGTAAACCGGACCCACCCGCCAGGCGGTAGTCATCGTCGGAGCACCGAGGCGGAGGCACGATGACTGAGTTCGCGGAGTACGTCGAGCAGCGCTACGAGCGGCTGCGGAAAACGGCGTACCTCCTCACCAGGGACTGGGCGATCGCCGAGGACCTGGTGCAGACCGCGCTGGCCAGGGCCTGGCTCGCCTGGCGGCGGATCGACGGCGATCCCGACCCGTACGTCTACCGGATCATCGCCAACACCCACGCCTCCTGGTGGCGGCGGAGCTGGCGGCGGGAGATCCCGACGGGAGAACTGCCCGACCGGGCGGACGGACGGGACTTCACGAGCGACGTCGGCGACCGGGACGCGCTGTGGACGGCGATCGGCACCCTGTCGGGGCGCCAGCGCGCGGTGATCGTCCTGCACTACTTCGAGCACATGCCGCTGACCCAGGTGGCGGGGGTGCTCGAATGCTCGGTCGGGACGGTGAAGAGCCAGCTCAACAGGGCTCTCACCCGGCTCAGGGTGGATAAGGGGATCCAGGCGACGACGGGAGTACGGCGATGAGCAGCACCGAGAACGACCTCAGGACGCTCCTGGAGGAGCGCGGCGCGGGTGGTGGCGGGGGCACCGCCCAGCTGGAGGCGATCCTTGCCAGGGGCCGGGAGATCCGGCGGCGGCGCGCGGTGGCCACGGCCGCGGCGATCGTCACCGCCGGGGCGCTGGCGGTCGCCGTGGTGGCGCCGTCGCTGTCCGCCGGGGACCGGGGAGAGGCGCCGATCGTGGCCGTCGCCGCCGACCCCCCGCCCGTTCCCGGCAAGGACCTCCCCGCGACCGTCAAGGACGTCTTGAACAAGGAAGTGCGGCTGCTCCAGACGTACCGGGGGAAGACCTTGGGATCGCGGCGCATCGTGAAGTTCACGCCGACCAGCACCTTCACCGGATTCCGGGTCGTCTGTGAGGACCCGAGGGCGATGGTGGTCACGATGAGCGGGATGGGGAGGTACCGCTCGGGCTCGGCCGGCGAATGCGGCAAGGACCTGCCGGGACTGTCCATACAGAAAAACGAGCGGTCGCTGCTCGCCGACTGGACGTCGAACCAGCAGAGCATGACGATCTGGGTTCTTCCCCCCGCACCGCCCATCTCCCGTGAGGCAATGCAAAACCTGAAATGTCCGGAAAAGGAAACGGAGAAAACGGGGATGTGCGGCGGGCAGTACGTCACCGGGGCTCTGGTGAACCCGAGGACAGCCGAGCGGGTGATCGAGCGGGTTGCTGCGAAGGTGGGCACCAAACCCGGCCGCTGGGCGATCGGCGTATACGACCGCCCGTCCTCCTGACCTGGGCTCTCGCCCTCGAAACGACCAGGGCCCTCGCCTTCGAAGCGGCCTGGGCTCTCGCCCTCGGAACGACTTGGGCCCTCGCCTTCGAAGCGGCCTGGGCTCTCACCCTCGGAACGACCTGGGCTCTCGCCCTCGAAACGGCCAGGGTCGAGATCTCGTCAGACGGCTCGGCCGCGGGCGTACCTGGCCGCCATCGTGTGGAAGACCTTCTTCGGCGCCCAGCGCTCCCGGTCGAGCATCCTGACCACGCCGTAGGAGGCGACGTCCCTGTCCCCGATGTGGCTGAAGCCCGCGAAGGTGAACCAGAGCGCGGTGTCCACCCCCTCCTTCTCGAAGACGTCCAGCAGCTCGGTGAGGTAGCGGACCTGCTCGCCCTCGTCCCGTACGGCGTCCTCGGGCGGCTGCCAGGCCATGCCGCCACGCTCGCCCGCGCCCCGGTAGGCGCAGGTGCCGAACTCGGTCACCGCGACCGGCTTGCCGTGTTCGAAGTGGCGGCGCAGCTCCTCCGAGAAGGTGTCGGCGTTGTAGGCGGCCCGGTAGGCGTCGACGCCGACGATGTCGAACGGGGCCCAGTCGACGGACGACTCCCAGGGGGCCGACGCGTAGGTGACCGGGCCGCCGAAGCGGGTCCTGACGACGCCCGCGCTCTCGGCGAGGAAGCCGTTGAGCCGTTCCAGGACGGGGCCGAGCGATTGCCACCACTCGATGTCGGCGCCCGCCATCGCCGTCATGCGGTCGTGGTACGTGGCGCCGGGGATGAAACCGGCGCCGAACGCGCTGATCTCGCACCCGGTCACGAACACCACCTCGGCCCCGCCGCGTCGTACGGCCTCGGCCCGCTCCGCGCAGTCGGCGAAGGTCGAGAGCATCGCCTCCGGCGGGAGATCGACGGGGAAGGGGGCGAACCAGATCTCGAGCCCCTCCGCCGCGGCGTGCCCGGCGGCGACGCTCAGCCGCGCGGGATCGCCACCGGAGATCCGTACGGTGTCGCAGTGCAGCTTGTTGGCGATGACGTCCATGTCGCGCCGGACGGCATCGGGGTCGAACACCTTGCGGGTCGTGCTCTCACCGGGGAGGAACCCGGTGTCGTAGTTAATCCCTTTCGCGCGCATTACTCTCCCGATTGGTCGAGACCGTTTTCCAGTAGATCGAAGGCGAGTTCGACGTCCCCGCAGAGGCGGCGGCCCGCCTCGTCCAGCGAGGCGCCGGAGACCAGGTGGCGGAAGAACCGCTCCTGGAGGGTGAGCACGGAAGCGGTGATCTGGGCGGCCATCAGGGCGGCCGTCAGCTCGTCGCGTTCTTCGGCGAGCACCCGCGCCAGCGCCTCGCGCTGACCGTGGAGCAGGTCGTTCGCGCCGCTGCTGAGCGTGGGGCTGGCGAAGATCACCCGCATCTGGATGATCAAGGTGTCCCTGTCCATCGCCTCCGCGGGCTCGGTGGCGAACCCGCGGTAGTACTCCCGCAGCGCCTCCAGCGGCGACCGCCCGGGTGGCCGCGCGGCGACGATCCCCGCCAGGTCCTCCTGGCCCACGTCACGCAGGACGAGTGACTCCTTGGTCGGGAAGTATTTGAACAGCGTCACCTTCGCCACCTCGGCGGCCTCGGCGATCTCGTTCACGGTCACCGCGTCGAAGCCCCGCTCGGCGAACAGCCGCAGCGCCACCGCGGCGATCCGCCGTTGGGTCTGTTCCTTCTTCCGCTCCCGCAGTCCTGCCATGCGAGAATCATAAATATGAACCGGGTTCAAAAGCAAACCCGGTTCATATTTTTACGAGGGGAGGGGAGAGTCGGGTTGGCTCCGGCGCGCGGTTCGGCGAAGGTGGCACAGTGCTCGGGCGCTGCCCGGGGACGACGATCGGAGAGCTGGGGATGACGATCAAGACGATCGCGGACTTCTGGTTCGACCCCTCCTGCCCGTACACCTGGATCACCTCCCGGTGGCTGGTGGAGGTGGAGAGGGTGCGGCCGGTCGAGGTGCGCTGGCACGTGATGAGCCTGTCGGTGCTCAACGAGGGCCGCGACGAGGACCCCGAGGGTGACACGGAGGGGTACCTCTGGGTGCCCGTGCGCGTCTGCATGGCCGTGCAGCAGGAGTACGGGCAGGAGGCGCTCGGGAGGCTCTACACGGCGATGTGGACCGTCGGACGCGCTCGCGGTGAGGACTGGGCCGGTTCCCTCCACGACTCCCTGGTCGCCGCGGACCTGCCGCCGGAGCTGGCCGAGGCCGGCACGTCGACGGCCTACGACGAGGCAATACGCGCCTCGCACGCGGAGGGCATCGGCCTGATCGGCGAGCACGTCGGCACCCCGGTGGTCGCCGCCACCGGCCCCGACACCGGTGGCGAGCGCGTGGTGTTCTTCGGCCCGGTGATCTCCCGGATCCCCGAGGGCGAGCGGGCGGGCCGCCTGTGGGACGGGACGCTGCTGGTGGCCGGGACCCCGGGCTTCCACGAGCTCAAGGGGACCTCGCACGAGGAGCCCCGGCTCGACGATCCGAGCTGACGGGCCGCAGGTCCGAGAACGGTCTTTCCGAGGGATCTTTCCGCGGCGAGGGGGGCTTCAGGGGGCTTTACGCGGCGCGAACGGTCTTTCCGAGAGCGGTCTTTCCGAGACGAGAGGTCTTTCCGAGAGGGGTGCGACCCGCGTGGCGGGCCGTCCGGAGGGGGTCCGGACGGCCCGTGGAGGGGGAAGGCGCGGGCCGCACCCGGTCTCGTCTACTGCCGCCGGTTCACCGTCCCGCTCACTGGCGGGTCAGCTTGACGTCGTCCACCCCGGCCTCGACCAGGGAGGCGCCGGAGGCGTCACCGGCCTCGACCAGGATCCGGACGCTCTGCCCCGCGAAGGCGGAGACGTCGACGTCGGCCGCGCCCCAGGCACCGTTGCGGTTGGAGGCCGCGCCGAGCTGCTGGAACACCTGGGTGGTGGTGGAGCCGACGACCTTCACCCGAAGGAAGTCGGCGCTGGAGGCGTTGGAACCGTGCGCGAGATACCAGGAGAACGCGAGCTTGAGCGTTCCCGTCGACGGCAGGGTGACGGCCGGCGACCGTACGCTGGTGATGCCTCCGTCGAGGTCGTAATCGCCCGCCGCGGCGCCCGCGAGCCTGCCGGTGACCAGGTCGTTGGTACCGCTGACGGTGGTGCCGAGCTGCTTGGCGCCGCTGGAGGTGGTGGCCTCGGGGTCACCGCGCTCCCACAGGCCGAGCGTGGCGGTGTCGGTCCCCGAGGGGTTCACCGTCCAGCCGGTCGCGGTCTCGAAGGTGTCCTGCCAGACGACCGTCGGAGGTACGGCGGTCGCGGTCGTCCACACCGCGTAGGCGATGGCGTCGGCGTTGCGGTTCAGCGCGGTGTCGTTGATGTTGGACGTGGTGTCGCACGCCCGGTGGTAGCAGGGATCGAACGCCTGCCCCGCCGTACCGCCCCAGAGGGTGGCCTGGGCGCTGGACTTGACGCCCTCGGCGCCGGTGAAGGTGCCGCCCGCGGGGATGCCGACGGCGATGAACGGCCCGTAGTCGGAGCGGCCGTCGAAGTCGGTGCCCCGGGTGGCCACGCCGATCGAGGTGAAGTACGCCTGGAGCGTCGACTCCAGCTGCGCCGAACCCGCCGGGCCGGGGCCCGAGCCGACGCCGTCGGAGTTGTCGCCGTCGTAGACGAAGTAACCGGCGTTGGGCGAGCCGACCATGTCGAAGTTGTAGTAGCCCTTGACCTTGGCCCGCTCGGCGGCCGGGAGGTTGTTCACGTAGTACTGGGAGCCGCGCAGGCCCAGCTCCTCCGCGCCCCACCAGGCGAAGCGGAGGTGCTTGGTGGGTGCCAGCGACTGGCGGGAGACCTCGAGGGCGGTCTCCAGGATGGCGGCGCTGCCGGAGCCGTTGTCGTTGATGCCGGGCCCGGCGGTCACGCTGTCGAGGTGGGCGCCGACCATGAGGATGTCGTTCGGGTCGCCGCCCGGCCAGTCGGCGATGACGTTGTAGCCGGTCGCGCCGTTGTAGGTGAACGACTGCAGGGAGGTGGTGAATCCCGCGCCGTCCAGCAGGCCCTTGACATAGTTGGCCGAGGCCAGGTAGCCGGGGCGGCCGTGGGCGCGGTTGCCGCCGTTGGCGGTGGCGATGGACTGGAGCTGGGTGAGGTGTGCCTTCACGGCGGTCAGGGAGATGTCCGGTGGGACGGCGGCCGACGCCGATGGTGCGGTGAACGCCAACGGGATGGCCAGGATCGCCGCCATGCCCATGGTCCACAGACTGCGCATCATGCTCCTCGGGTTTGAGGGTGTGTGGTTCCCCCGAGCGGCGCGCACCCGTGGCGGGTGCGCGCCGTACAGCGTGGTGGTGCGCTTGCGGAGCGGTCCCTAGCGGGCGGCGCCCTCGGGTGCCGCCGCGGACTTCGCGGCGGACTTGGCGAGTGCCGCGTTGCGGTCGGGAATGCCGGTCAGGTCGTAGGCGAAGAACGCGGTGGAGTAGCCCACGGCCTTGGAGTTGCGCTCGAGCGCGGCGGCGTTGATGTTGTTGATGCCGTCGCAGGCGGCGTGGTAGCAGGGGTCGTAGGCGAGGCCCGCGGTCCCGCCGAACTTGGCGGCCTGCTCGGGGGTCTTGATGCCTTCGGCGCCGGTGAAGATGCCGCCGGCCGGGATGCCGTTGGCGATGAACGCGCCGTAGTCGGAGCGGCCGGTGAAGTCGGTGCCCTCGAAGGGCAGGCTGCGCTTGGCGTAGAACGCCTCGAGACGCTTCTCGATCTCGGGCGATCCGGCCGGGCCCGCGGGGGCGCCCTCGGCGTCGGAGTCGTCACCGTCGTACAGGAAGGTGCCGTCGTTCGGCGAGGCGATCATGTCGAAGTTCAGGTAGAGCCTGATCTTGTCCTTCTCGGCCTGCGACAGGCTCGCGACGTACTGGTCGGAGCCGAGCAGACCCAGCTCCTCGGCGCCCCACCAGGCGAAGCGCACCTTGTACTTGGTCGGCACGTGAGCCAGCTTCAGCGCGGTCTCCAGGACGGCGGCGCTGCCGGAACCGTTGTCGTTGATGCCGGCGCCCTCGGGCACGCCGTCCAGGTGGGCGCCGACCGCCACGATCTCGCCGGACTTGCCCCAGCGGGAGTCGGCGATCAGGTTCTTGGTACGGCCGACCTCGGTCTCGGCGTCGACCTTCAGGTGGACGGTGGTGTTCGGGCTGTCGGCCAGGTCCAGGCCGACGGCCGTGCTCGCCATCACGATGGGGAAGCCGAAGCGCCACTCGACGATGTCGAAGACGAGCGGGTCGGTACGGCCGGGCTGGCCCTCGTTGAAGAAGATCACACCGGCCGCGCCGGCGGCCTTGGCGTTGGTGGCCTTGTCGACGAACGGGCAGGTGCCGCGCTGGATCAGCGCGATCCGGCCGGGGACGAACCCGGCGAAGTCGGAGGTCTCACAACCCGCCGTCGAGGTGTTCGCGACCGGCGCCGGCGGGATGACGGCGTCGACGACCTGGACCTGCGCGGTGACGTCGCCTCCGCTGGAGGAGATCACGGTCACGAAGTCGGCCGGGTTGGCGTAGGTCTTCGCCTCGGGGGCCGTCTGCTGCAGGACGGAGGGGCTCGCCTCCTCCCAACCCAGCGGGAACTCGACATCGGTCGTGGAGGTCTTGTACCCGGCCTTGCGCAGCTTGTCCTGCACGTAGGCCAGGGAGGCGTCGTAACCGGGCGTACCCGCGGCGCGGTTGCCGCCGTTGGCGGTCGCGATCTGCTGGAACTTGTCCAGGTGCTTCTTGACGTTACTGCCCTTGATCTGTGTCGCGAACACGTTGGCGAGGACGTCGGTGACGCCGGGTGACGTGGTGGTCGCGATGGTCGCGCTCGCCGGGACGGTGAGGGCGAGAGGGAGGGCGATGGCCGTGACCAGGGTGGCGGCCTGGACCATGCTGCGTCGTAACCTCAGGCGCATAGCGCTCCTCGGGGTGGAACGGAGGGGGATCCCCTATTACGTACATGGCGGAACGTACCGTGATCAACAGGTTTCGCCTAGATGCGTCATCGCTCAGGTGCACGAAAAGTTATCAAGCCGACCCTGACAGGGTTTTCTCAGGGGTGTCTCGGGAACGGGTGGGTTCCGGTCGTTCGTTTGAAGAGACGAAGAACACCGATTCGGGGAGAGGTACCGTGCACCGTTCGAGAAACCACAAGATAGTCGCCGGAGTCTGCGGCGGGATCGCGGAGAGCCTCAACCTGCCGCCCACCCTTGTCCGGGTGTTCTGGCTGCTGCTCTCGCTCATCCCGGGACCCCTGTGGGTCGCCTACGTGCTCATGTGGATCTTCGTCCCCAAGGCGCCGGCGGTCCGATACTGAAAATAGGCTGGGGGCATGAGGCGACGTCCACTGTCCCTGGTCCAGGACGACCTGGTCGACTACGAGAAGGCGATGGAGCGGATGACCGACCTGGTCGGTCGGCGGCAGCGCGACGAGCGCTCCGACACGCTCTGGTTGCTCAGCCACCCGCAGGTGTACACCGTGGGCAGGCGAACCCCTGAGCAGCACCTGCCCGACCCCGCTCACGGCATCCCGGTCGTGAGCACGGGTCGCGGCGGGCAGCTCACCTACCACGGCCCCGGCCAGCTGGTCGGATACCTGATCGTCAAGCTCGGCGAGGACGAGGGGATCGTCGACTACGTCCGCGAGGTCGAGCTGAGGCTCGTCGCCGCGCTCGGCGCGCTGGGCGTCCCGGCCGAGCGCCGCGACACCCCGCCGGGCTCGGAGCTGCTGACCGGCGTGTGGACGATCGAGACGGGACGAAAGATCGTCTCGATCGGCATGCGGCAGAGCCGGGGCGTCACCAGCCACGGGTTCGCCCTCAACGTCGACGGCGACCTCACCCCGTGGGGCTGGGCGGTGGCCTGCGGCATGCCCGACGTCGACATGACGTCCATGGGCCGGGAGGCCCCCGCCGCCGCCGCGATGGACCGGGTCCGTGCCGCGGTGGCGGAGGCCTTCGAGGCGAGCTGACCGGTTTCCCGGTCCTCTCGGTGATCTCTCAGCCGATCGGCTCCTTGCCGGTCGGGCCGGTCGGGTCGAACGCCTCGGCCATGTCGACCGTGCGGCGCGGGCCGGTGAACCAGTGCCTGGCCGACAGCACCCACCACAGGCCCACGGCCAGCACCATCACGCCGACCACGATCGGCGCGTAGTTGACCGCGGTCCAGGTGAAGTCGTCGCTGAACGGCACGGCGGCCGGGACCAGCGGCATGATGAAGTAGATCGAGACGATGACGATCTCGACGATGGCGATCCAGCACATGACCTTGTACTTCGACCCCAGCGTCCAGGGCCCCGGCTGGAACCGGTCGCCCATCCGCAGCCGGAGCCAGATCGGGATCGCGAAGGCGATGTAGAGGCCGATGACCGCCACCGACACGACCGCGTAGAAGGCCAGCGGCAGACCGCCGGGGGCCTCGTACAACGCGGGCAGGGTGAGGATCAGCGCGGCCGTGCAGCCGAAGACGATCGCGTTGACGGGGGTCCGGTTGGCGTCCACCCTCGACCACAGGCGCCAGCCGGGGATGGCGCCGTCGCGGGAGAAGGCGTAGGTCATCCGGGACATCGAGGTCACGCAGCTCATCCCGCAGAAGAACTGGCCGATGGTGGAGATCGCGAAGATCGCCGTGGCCAGGTTGCCGGGGAGCGCGCTGTCGAAGATGGCGCCGACGAAGCCGCCCGCCTCGTTGACCGCGTCCACGTCGGTGGCCGCGAACAGGAAGGCCAGCAGCAGGATCCAGCCGCCGATCGCCGAGTAGAAGATCGACTGCCACAGTCCCCTGGCGGCGGCGGTGGAGGCGCCCTGGGTCTCCTCCGACACGTGCGCGCACGCGTCGAACCCGGTGATCGTGTACTGGGTCAGCAGGAAGCCGAGCGGCAGCACGTAGAACCAGTACGAGGAGTCGGAGAAGCCGGAGTTGTTGATCGTCTCGGTGAAGACGAACGACATCGACTGGTGCGAGTCGGGGCCGAAGATCAGGATCAGCACGACCACCGCCGCGCCGAACACATGCCACCACACCGAGACGTTCTGCAGCGTCGAGATCAGCCGGTGGCTGAAGATGTTGATCAGGCCGTGCAGGACGAGGATCACCGCGAACAGGATGAACGCGTTGGTCAGGCTGGGGTCCCAGCCGGGGAAGAACCGGTTGAGGGTGATGTTCAGGAAGGTCGCGCAGCCGTAGTCGACCGAGGCCGTCACGGCGATCAGGCCGATGAGGTTGAACCAGCCGGTGAACCAGCCGTGGATCGGCTTGCCCATCTTGGCGGCCCACCAGTAGATGCCGCCGGCGGTCGGATAGGCCGAGACCAGTTCCGACATGCACAGTCCGATGATCAGGATGAAGATCGAGATCAGCGGCCACCCCCACGCGATGGCGATGGGCCCACCGTTGTTCCAGGCCTGGCCGAACGTGGTGAAGCAGCCGGCCAGGATGGAGATGATCGAGAAGGAGATGGCGAAGTTGGAGAAGCCGCTCCAGGTCCTGGAGAGCTCCTGCTTGTAACCGAGTTCGGCGAGGCGTTTCGCGTCCTCGTCGACCGGTATTGGCTTGGTCACTCAAGCCTCCTTGCGTGGTGGTGCGGGGGGTGGGGAGATCCGGTGCTCGCGCCCCGGACGTCATCGACGAGCCGCCCGAACCCCGGGTCGTCCAGGTCCCGTACGGCTTGTGAGAACTTGTCGGCCGCCTCGGCCTCGTAGTCGAAGTCGGCGTCGGCCGCCTGCTCCTTGAGCAGCCCGTGGTGCACGGCGAACCAGAGCGTCCAGGTCAGGTTGGACATGATCAGGTTGAGCCGGACCCTGGAGATGAGCCGCCGGTCGTCGGTGCCGAAGTAGGCGCGGGCCAGCCGGGTGGTCAGGTCCGGGTCGTAGTCGGCCTCGGCGGCGATGTCGCCCAGCTCGAAGGCCGGGTCGTTGTTCCCCGAGAGCTGGTAGTCGACGATCCTGACCTCGGTGCCGCAGCGGATGAAGTTCTCCGGCAGCAGGTCGTTGTGGCACGGCACCGTGGGCAGCGGATCGGCGGCCAGTGCCCGTTCGATCTCCGCCGCCGCGGGAAGACGGTCCTCGTAGCCGTCGGGTGTGCCCAGTTCGTGGGTACGGCAGAGGGCGAGGAACTCGTCGAGCTTGCGGAAGATGGAGAAGTCGTTGACGAACCGGGGCCCGGCGTGCAGCCGGCGGCAGGCCGCCGCGACGGGGCCCGGGATCGTCCGTACGGCGTGGGCGTCCAGGGTGACGCCGTCGAGATACTCCAGCACCAGCGCGCCCGGCAGCCGGTGCAGCACCCTGGGGCCGACCCCCGCGTCCGCCGCGTGGATCGTGTTGGCGATCTCCTGGTCGAGCGGTATGCCCAGGCCGGCCTCCGAGACCCGGGGATCCAGCACGCGCAGCACCCATCGCTGCCCGTCGGCCGTGACGAGCCGAGAGATCCGGTGGCTGAGGCCACCCTTGATCGGTGTCTCGGTAACGGGCTGGTCAGCCCATTTACGGACGTCCGCTAGAGGATCTGGCATGCCGCCCTCCTTTGGCCTACCTTCATACCATTGATCCGATTCTGTGGACTAGTTGTTACAGAGGGGTTGCGCGCCTTGAAACTTCCCAGCTCCGCGCGAGCCGTCGTGATCGGCGGCGGGGTGGCCGGTTGCAGCGTGGCCTACCACCTGGCAAGGCTCGGCTGGACCGAGGTGATCCTCGTTGAGCAGCACGAACTCACCGAGGGGACCACCTGGCACTCGGCCGGGTTCGTGGGCCAACTCCGCTCCACCGTCACCCAGACCAAGATGATCATGTATTCGGCCGGTCTCTATCCCGAGCTGGCGGAACTCACCGGACTGGACCCGGGATGGCACGGGGTGGGCGGCCTCCGACTGGCGACCACGCCCGAGCGGGTGGAGGAGTCGCTGCGGCTGGCCGGGGCGGGGGAGACCTACGGGCTGGGCCTGGAGGTGATCTCCGGTGCCGAGGCGAAGGAGATGCTCCCGCTGCTGCGCGCCGACGACGTGCGGGCCGCGCTCTGGCTGCCCGGGGACGGCTGGCTGGACCCGGCGCTGCTGGCCAGGGCGCTGGCGGCCGGGGCGCAGAAGCTGGGCGTGCGGATCCACACCGGGACCCGCGTGACGGGGCTCGACGTGGCGGGCGGCGCGATCACCGGGGTACGGCTCGCGTCGGGAACCGGGGGCTCCGGGGGATCCGACGACGTCGAGGAGTGGTCGGTCCTGGCGGAGACCGTGATCGTCGCGGCGGGCGCGGCCAGCAGGCGGGTCGGGCGACTGGCCGGGGTGGACATTCCGGTTGTGCCGATAAAACACCAATATGTGGTCACCGAATCATTCGGGGTTCCGTCGTCCATGCCTACGGTGCGGGATCCGGATAACATTGTCTATTTCCGGGAAGAGAATGCCGGCATTTTGGTAGGCGGATATATTCGAAATCCGGAGATCTGGGACACGACCGCTCCGCTGGAGGAGTCTCGAACCCTTTTCCCGCCGGATATGCCGAAATTTCAAGAATCGTGGGAATCGGCGGTGCGACGGGTCCCCGCCCTGGCCCGTACCGAGATCACGAAGGTCGTCCACGGCCCCGAGGCGTTCACTCCCGACGGCGAGTTCCTCCTCGGCGAGACCCCGGTCCGCGGACTGTGGGCGGCGGCCGGATTCTGCGTCCACGGCCTGGCGGCTGCCGGAGGCGTGGGCAAGGTGATGGCCGAATGGATCGTGGATGGCTCACCCGAGTACGACGTGTTCGGCATGGATCTGCGGCGTTTCGGGACCCACGCCCGTTCCGCGTCGTGGACCCGCGCCAAGGCCCTGGACTCGTACTCGAAGTACTACGACATCGTCTACCCCGGCGAGGAGCGCACCGCCGCCCGGCCGCTCCGCCGCTCTCCCGCCTGGGTGCGGCACGTGGAGCTGGGGGCGGCGTTCGGCGAGAAGTCCGGCTGGGAACGGGTCAACTGGTACGAGCCCGGCGGGCGCCCGGCCGTGGAGTCCGGCGGGGACCTTCCCGCGGACGACCGGGGCCTGCGCCCGGCCGGCCATGACGTCCCCCCGGACGTCCGAGACGTCCCCTCAGACGTCCATGACGTCCCCCCGGGTGGCCGGAGCCCCCGTCCGGACGGCTGGGCGGGCCGGGTCTGGTCGCCCGCCGTACGCGAGGAGTGCCTGGCCACCCGCGACGCCGCGGGCCTCTTCGACCAGACCTCGTTCTCCAAGCTGGAGGTGTCGGGACCCGGGGCCCTGGAGGGGCTGCAGCGGGCGTGCGCCGGGCAGCTCGACAGGCCCGTGGGCTCGATCGTCTACACCCAGCTCCTCAACGGTCGCGGCGGCATCGAGGCCGACCTGACCGTCACCCGCCTGGCGGACGATCGCTTCCGCCTGGTCACCGGAACCGCCTTCGGTGTTCACGACGCCGCCTGGCTCCGGGGCCAGGGCCTCGACGTCCGCGACGTCACCTCGGCCCACGCCTGCTACTGCCTGTGGGGTCCGCGGGCGCTCGACATCCTCGGTTCCGTCTCCGGTGACGACCTGACCTTCGGCTACATGAGGGCCAGGGAGATCAGTGTCGGGAACGTCCCGGTGCTGGCCCAGCGGGTGACGTTCGTGGGCGAGTTCGGCTGGGAGCTGTACTGCCCGTCGGAGTACGGGCTGACGCTGTGGGACACGCTCATGGAGGCGGGAACGCCGTACGGCATGCGTCCGGCCGGGTACCGCGCGATCGACTCGATGCGCCTGGAGAAGGGCTACCGCGTCTGGGGCATGGACATCACCCCGGAGACCACCCCCCACGAGGCGGGCCTGGGGTTCGCGGTCGCCCGCGACAAGGACTTCCTCGGCCGCGCGGCCCTGGACGCCGCCGACCGCCCCGCCGCCGACCGCTCAGCTGACGATCGTCCAGCCGTCAGCCGTCCAGCTGACGACCGTCCCGCTGACGGCGGTCCCGCTGACGGCCGCTCTGCCAGCGGTTCCGCCGACGACCGCTCAGCCGACGAACGTCCCGCGCGGCGGCTGTTCTGCCTGGTCCTGGACGACCCCCGCCAGGTCTGCCTCGGCGGGGAGCCGGTCCGCGCCGGTGGGCTGCCCGCCTCGCGGGTGACCAGCGGCGGGTACGGCCACCGTGTCGACCTCTCGATCGCCTACGCCTACCTGCCCGAGGGCACCACCCCCGGCGACCGTGTCGAGGTCGGTGTCACCGGCACCTGGGTGGGCGCCTCCGTCACCGCGGACCCCCTCTACGACCCGTCCTCGGAGCGCGTCCGGCGCCTGCCGTCCTGACCACGCCCCGGGCGCGCCGGGGAAGGCGCGTCCACCGGGCCCGAGGGGGAGACGCGCAGGATCCGCGGAGAGGCGCGCAGAGTCCGCGGGAAGGCGGACCCCCGGGAAGGCGTACCGGATCAAGGGGGCGTACCGGGCCCCGGGAAGGCGCGCAGGGTTTCCAGAGAAGGCGTACCGGCCTCCGGGGAAGGCGTACCGGACCGGCGGGGAGGCGTACCGAGCGCGCGTCCCCGCCCCGCCGCTTCAGTCCCCGCCGCTTCAGTCGTCGGCGGTCAGGCCGGCCGCGACCCTGGTCAGCTCACGATCGATCGCCCTCTCGCCGCCGAGGTCCTTCGCGTAGTCGGGACTCATCAGCACCTCGACCACCCTTTCCTCGCCCACCCGTACGAAGGCGGTCGGGGTTCCCTTGCCACCGTCCTCGCCGACCCACTGGGTGGAGATGAGGCCGGTCCGGCCGGCGCCGAGGGACACCGTTTTCGCCGTGCCCTTGTCCTGGTACCCCCGCCACGACTTGTCGGTGGCCGCGACGGCCAGGCCCTCGAAGACGTAGATCTGGATGCGGTAGGTGCCCTCGCCGTCATCCGGGTAGTGCCACGCGGCGGTGTACTGGTCGCCGAGGTTCGCCGCCCACACGTCCCGTACGAGGCCCTCAGGCATGTAGCCCACGTGGACCCGTCCCACCGTGTTACCGCTGCCGATGTCGATGGGCGGCCGAGAGATGCGCGGGGTGGCGGTGGGCGTCGACACGGGTGGTGGGAGCTGGGTGAAAAGGGGCTGCGGTGCGCTCTGGTCGGCGGTGTCCGGCCCCGTCGTTCCCGAGGTCGCGGCCGGGCCCGGTCGCGCCGGGGTCGTGTCGAGGACCAGGTAGGCGGGGACCGTGATCCCCACGACGGCCGCGGCGGCGGCCACGGCGGCGATCCCGAGCCGCCTGGCGTTTCTGCGCCGAGAGGCACGGATCACCCGCTCGGCCAGGTCGGGGGCCGCGCGCAGCCTCGCCGTCTCCTCCGCCATGATCTGGTGCATTTCATGCTCAAGCATGGGCATTCCTGACCACCTTCTCCGGGGACTCCCCGCCGATCGCCGGCCGCAGTTTGGCGAGCGCCTTGAACGCCTGGCTCTTGACCGTTCCCGTCGAGCAGCCGAGGATCTCCGCGGTCTGCGCCTCGCTGAGGTCCTCCCAGTAGCGCAGGACGACCACCGCGCGCTGCCGGGGCGGCAGGTCGCGCAGCGCGTCCATGAGCGCGTGGCGGAGCGGGATGTCGGCCTCCCGCGACGGCTGCTCGGGCGGGGTGCTCATCGGGACGATCCGCAGAATGGCTCGGCGCCGGGCACGGCTGATGGCCGTGTTGACGATGATGCGACGGACGTAGGGCTCGGGATCGTTGTCGTCGCGCACCCGGCTCCAGTTGCGGTACGCCCGCTCCAGCGACGTCTGCAGCAGGTCCTCGGCGTCCTCGGCGGCGTCGCAGGCGAGATGGGCGATCCTCAGCAGGCTGGTGCCGCGTGCGGCGACGAAAGCCGAGAATCCGGCGTCGTCCCGGCCGCTCACCTCAGTTCATCCGATCTCATACACCCTCATACGCCTGGGCGGGGGGAAGGGTTGCCCGCCCTCGACATCCCAGGATCCCCGAGATCCTCAGAATTCCGGTAAGTCCCGTCATCCTCCTGCGCATCGGCCACCCTGTGACCTGGAGACCGGCGTCAGGTATACCCCCCTGGGGCTGCTGCCCTCTACGACCCGTCCTCGGAGCGCGTCCGGCGCCTGCCGTCCTGATCGTCCAGGCGGGAGGCCGCCGCCCGGCCGGCCCCGCCTGGACGCCCTGGTCTTGAAGGCGCGCCCGTCCGTGCCCGGCGAGGTTATTTCGGTACTTCCCTAATATGCCCACAAAGTGGCCTATACGATCATTTGGCCCTTCGTCCCCATGAGGCCACGGGCCCCGGGGGACGGCGATGATCGACAGAAGGAACGAATCCCCATGAGAACTCGAAGCAAGATCGCCACTCTGGCCGGTGCGGCGGTGCTGGTCTCCACCTGGCTGGTGTCCGGCGCCACTCCGGCCAGTGCGGCCGGCCCCTGCGGCGGCGGCTACAACCGCGTCGGCGTCTACCCCATCCCCGCCGGTGGTGCCAGGACAGGCACCCTGGAGGTCTACTACAACTCCAGCTCGGGCAAGAACTGTGCCCTCGCCTACGGCTACGGTCGCTACGCCGGTAGCAAGAACCGCAAGCAGGTGGCGATCAGCCTCAGCGGAAAGACGTCCTGGGCAGACGCCGACAACGGGTTGTTCGTGCACTACGCGGGTCCCGTGTACGTCTCGGCCCGTGGTAAGTGCATCAGCCTCCGGGGGCAGGTCGCGAGCGGGGTGCGGCAACTGTACAAGGCGCACTGCCGCTGAGCGAAAGAGCGGCCGCACGACGCCCACGGTTCGCCGGGAGGTCGGCGCGTCGGCGTGTGAGGTGT
Organism: Streptosporangium sp. NBC_01469; assembly: GCF_036227305.1. NCBI lineage: Bacteria > Bacillati > Actinomycetota > Actinomycetes > Streptosporangiales > Streptosporangiaceae > Streptosporangium > Streptosporangium sp. NBC_01469. The sequence goes on from NZ_CP109465.1 coordinate 2,500,360, forward strand.
CCGGTCGGCGCGAAGCGGGATGACGTGCCGGCCCTTCGAGAAGGCCCGGTCTCCCAGCCGGCCAGGTGAGTCGGAGTGACGTATCCCGATCACGAGAGTTTCCTGAACGGAAACGACGGCTCGCAGGGGATCTGTAGGTTCGCCGGGGTTCGTGCCGCAGTTACGAACCCCGGCGAACTTTGTTGAGAACTTCCCTCTCTCCCCTTGGTATCGGCGATCCTGTGTCCTGGAGACCGCGTCAGATATACCCCCCGGGGGTTGCGAAAAAGGTGGTGGTGTGGCACTGTAGCCGAGCGAGATGATACCCCCATAGGGTATTGAGGAAGGGTGGTCAAGATGAACGGCGCGATCAAGGTGGGTGCGTACGCGCTGGGGCTGGCCGTGGTGTTCGGCGGCGCCCTGGGGGCGGGCCGGGTGGCCGGGCCGGTCGGAGGCGCCGCGGCGGAGAGCTCTCAGGGAGCCGGCGTCGGGCGGGGCGCGGGCCAGGACGCCGGGCAGGGCACGGAGCACGGCGCCCATCAGAGCGCCGGGCCGGAGGCGCCGGCCGCGAAGGCGCCGACCGTTCCCGCGGGGCTCCAGGTCTCCCAGGGCGGATACATGCTCATGCCGGAGACCGACGAGGTCAAGGTGGGCAAGCGGACCGACTTCCGCTTCACGGTGATCGGCCCCGATGGCTCTCCCGTCACCGGGTTCACCACGCAGCACGACAAGAAGCTGCACTTCATCGTGGTCCGCCGCGACCTGACGGGCTTCCAGCACCTGCATCCCACCCAGCTGGGAGGCGGGGTGTGGTCGGTCCCGCTCAAGCTTCCCGTCGCGGGGGAGTACCGCGCGTTCGCCGACTTCGCCCCCGAGGGGGCGGGACCCCTGACACTCGGCATGGACCTGTCGGTGGCGGGCGACTACCGGCCCGAGCCGCCCGCGATTCCGGCCGAGACCGCCAAGGTGGGCGACTACACCGTCACCCTGAGGGGGGATCTCATCCCCGGCCGTACGAGCATGCTCACCCTCTCGATCGCCAAGGACGGCGAGCCGGTCACCGACCTCCAGCCCTACCTGGCCGCGTACGGGCACCTGGTCGCGCTGCGTGACGGCGACCTGGCCTACCTGCACGTGCACCCCGACGGCGCGCCCGGTGACGGGCGCACCGTGCCCGGTCCGGACATCACCTTCTACGCCGAGGTGCCGAGCGCGGGGACCTACGGCCTCTACCTGGACTTCAAGCACGCCGGGACCGTGCGCACCGCCGTGTTCACCGCCGCCACGAGCCCGGATCCCGAAGGGGGCGGGGCCACGGGGCCGTCCGGGGACGGCCATGGGCACAGTCACCAGCCGTGAAATACCCCGTAGGGGTTACGCGTTCTCATAACGAGGAGAGACACATGCCTGGGCACACCCACTCTGGGGACGCCATCTCGTGCCGGGCCGGGGGCCGGGCTCGCTCCCGGACGGCGGCACCGGGCCGCGCACGACGACGGACAAGGCACGAGGCAAGGTACGAGGAGAGGCCGTGACGTCCATGACCACCGGCGAAGCGCCCGCCCACGGCGAGATCGAGCTCGCCATCGGCGGCATGACCTGCGCCTCCTGCGCGGCCCGCATCGAACGCAAGCTCAACAAGCTGGACGGCGTGACCGCGACCGTCAACTACGCCACCGAGAAGGCGAAGGTCGCCTACCCCGCCGAGGTCACCCCCGGCGACCTGGTCGCGGAGGTGGAGAAGGCCGGATACACCGCCGAACTGCCCGCGCCGCCGGTATCCACCGGGACGGACGGGACGGCCGGGGAAGGGGAGGAGGGAGAGCCCGACGGGCTCGCCCCGCTCAGGCAGCGCCTGACCACCTCCGCCGTGCTGTCGGTGCCGGTCGTCGCGATGGCGATGATCCCGGCGCTGCAGTTCGACAACTGGCAGTGGCTCTCCCTGGCCCTGGCCGGTCCCGTCGTGGTCTACGGCGGGTGGCCCTTCCACCGGGCGGCCTGGACCAACCTGCGGCACGGCGCCGCGACCATGGACACGCTGGTCTCGCTGGGGACGATCGCCGCCTTCTCCTGGTCGCTCTGGGCCCTGTTCTTCGGCACGGCGGGCATGCCGGGCATGCGGCACGGCTTCGAGTTCACCCTGTCCAGGGGCGACGGCTCGGGAAACATCTACTTCGAGGCCGCCGCCGGGGTGGTCACCTTCATCCTCGCGGGCCGCTACTTCGAGGCCCGCTCCAAGCGCCGCGCCGGTGCCGCGCTCCGCGCGCTGTTGTCGATGGGCGCCAAGGAGGTCACGCTGGCCTCCGGGGAACTCGTCCCGGTCGACCGGCTCAAGGTGGGTGACCTCTTCGTCGTACGACCGGGGGAGAAGATCGCGACGGACGGCGTGGTCGAGGAGGGCTCCTCGGCCGTGGACGCGTCCATGCTGACCGGCGAGTCGGTCCCCGTCGAGGTGCGGCCGGGGGACGCGGTGGTCGGCGCCACCGTGAACGCCGGGGGGCGGCTCGTGGTCAGGGCGACCCGGGTCGGCTCGGACACCCAGCTCGCCCAGATGGCCAGGCTGGTGGAGGACGCGCAGAACGGCAAGGCCGCCGTGCAGCGGCTGGCCGACCGGATCTCCGCGGTGTTCGTGCCGATCGTGATCGCCCTGTCCGTGGCCACCCTCGGCTTCTGGCTCGGTACCGGTTCCGGCGCCGCCGGGGCCTTCACCGCCGCCGTGGCGGTACTGATCATCGCCTGCCCCTGCGCCCTGGGTCTCGCCACGCCGACCGCGCTGCTGGTCGGCACCGGCCGAGGCGCCCAGCTGGGAATCCTGATCAAGGGCCCGGAGGCGCTGGAGTCGACCCACGGCATCGACACCGTGATCCTGGACAAGACCGGCACCGTGACGTCGGGCACGATGACCCTCAAGGACGTCTTCCCCGCCGCCGGTGAGGAGCGCGAGGAGGTGCTCCGGCTGGCCGGGGCGCTGGAGGCCGCCTCCGAGCACCCCGTGGCCCGCGCGGTCGCCCGCGCGGCGGACTCCACCGCCGAGGTCGAGGACTTCGCGAACATCGAGGGCCTCGGCGTCCAGGGCGTCGTCGACGGGCACGCCGTCCTCGTCGGGCGGCCCCGGCTGCTCGCCGACTGGTCGCAGCACCTGCCGTCCGAGCTGGAGGAGGAGCTGGAGCGGGCACGGGCGCGCGGGGAGACGGCCGTCGCGGTCGGCTGGGACGGGAAGGCCCGCGCGGTGCTCACCGTCGCCGACGCGATCAAGCCCACCTCGGCCGAGGCGGTCGCCGCGCTGCGCGCGCTCGGCCTGCGCCCGATCCTGCTGACCGGCGACAACGAGACGGTGGCCCGTACGGTCGCCGAGGCCGTCGGCATCGAGGACGTGGTCGCCGACGTGCTGCCCGCCGACAAGGTGGAGGTCGTCAAGCGGCTCCAGTCCGAGGGCCGTACCGTGGCGATGATCGGCGACGGGGTCAACGACGCCGCCGCGCTCGCCCAGGCCGATCTCGGCATGGCGATGGGCACCGGCACCGACGTCGCGATCGAGGCCTCCGACCTCACCCTGGTCCGGGGCGACCTGCGGGTCGCCGCCGACGCGATCAGGCTGTCCCGCCGCACGTTGCGCACCATCAGGGGCAACCTGTTCTGGGCCTTCGCCTACAACGTCGCCGCCATCCCGCTGGCCGCGTTCGGGCTGCTCACCCCGATGATCGCCGGGGGTGCGATGGCGCTCTCCTCGGTGTTCGTGGTCAGCAACAGCCTGCGATTGCGTCGTTTCAGGTGAGGTCCGGGATCACGACCGTGTTCGGGTCGGCCGCGTGGACGACCGGCAACGGCCTCCGACCGCGCCGCTTCAGGTGAGGGGCGCCCTCGCGGAGTGGGCGTCATCCCTTGAAGGTGACCAGGACGAGGGCGATCAGGACGGCTGAGGGTGACCGGGACGGCTGAGGGCGATCAGGACGGCTAAGGGTGGTCCGGACGGCTGAGGGTGACCGGGACGGCTGAGGAATGACCGGGACGGCGCTCTCGCGGCGCGGGCGTTATGGTGGAGGCCGCGCGGCAGGGCGCACCCGGTCCGCGGGAAGGGCAGAGCCCACCTGAGCGTCACCCCGCTCATGCGGCCAACCTCCTTTTCGGCCCGATCACGCGGACATCGGGCGCGACGAAAGGGAGGCACCCGTGCCTGTTCGCCGTCTTCCCGACAACCCCAGCCTGGAACACCTGAGAAATCAGGCCAAGCGCCTCAGGAAGGCGGTCCGCGCCGGCGACACCGCCGCGCTGGAGCTGGTCGCGGAGTTCCACCCCCACCCGGCACCGGGGCTCCCGGTGCGCCCCTCGGTATCGCCGGGGGGTGAGGACCACCCGCGCCCGCCGGAGGGGTCCACGACGCGGGGGCTGCCCGCGCCGCCACCGCCGGTCGGGGGAGGTCCGCGCCCGCCGGAGGGATTCACGCTGGCCGACGCCCAGCTGACGGTCGCGAGGACGTACGGCTTCGCGAGCTGGCCCCGGCTCCGCGCCCACCTCGACGTCCTCGCGCGGCACTCCCGCTCTCCCCACCTGGTACCCGAGAGCGCGGACCCGGTCGCGGAGTTCCTCCGGCTGGCCTGCCTGCCGTACGGCAACGACCCGTACGGCAACGACCCGTACGGGAACGACGACCCGTCGCGCGGTCGCGGGGCGGCGCGGGCGCTGGCCCTGGACCCGGGACTCGCGGTCGCGAGCGTCCACACCATGGCCGCGACCGGTCAGGCGGAGGCGATGGCGGCGACGCTGGCGGCCGACCCGGCCCAGGCGCGGGCCGAGGGCGGGCCGCACCGGTGGGAGCCGCTGCTCTACCTGGCGTACTCGCGGGTCGAGGGCGGCGACGCGCTGGAGACCGCCCGGGTGCTGCTCGAACACGATGCCGACCCGGACGCGGGATACCTGTGGGACGGGCTGCCCTCGCCGTTCACCGCGCTCACCGGGGTCTTCGGCGGCGGCGAGCGCGGCGAGCCGCCGCACCCGCGCTCCGCCGAGCTGGCCCGGCTCCTGCTGGAGGCGGGCGCCGATCCCAACGACAGCCAGGCCCTCTACAACCGGGGGCTCAGCGGGTTCGGCGCCGACGACACCGAGCACCTGGAACTGCTCTTCGAGTACGGTCTCGGCCGGGGGGACGGCGGGCCGTGGCACCGGCGCCTCGGTCCCGCGCACGCGACACCGGAGCAGATGCTCCAGGACGAGGTGCTCGCCGCGGCCATGATGCGGCGGCCCCGCCGCCTGCGGCTCCTGATCGAGCACGGCGCGGGCGTGAACGGCCCCGGTACCGGCCATCCGATCTTCGAGGGCCGTACGCCCTACGAGCTGGCCGTGCTCGGCGGGAGCACCGAGCTGGCCGGAATGCTCGCCGAGGCCGGGGTGAGGGTCTCCCCCTGACACGCCCACCGGTCGCGCGCCGATCCGGCGGCCGTCGCCGCGATCACGGGCCTCTCCCTGACACGCCGACCGGTCGCGCGCCGATCCGGCGGCCGTCGCCGTGATCAGGGGTCTACCCCTGACGCGCCGACCGGTCATCGTTATCCCCTCACCCGCCGGAACGGCGGGAGCCGGGAGACGACCGGTCGTCGCGTCGGCGGTCCGCACGGTCAGAAGATGGGGCAGGGCCGATGATCAGGGTCCGGTACCGGGTCTCCCGCGCCGGGCCCGTCGCGCTCCGACAGCTGGAGGATCCTCTCGACCGTCGCCTCGTCCGCGGTGTAGATGTGCGGCACGTCGACGAAGACCCTCATCGATCCGCAGCCCACCGTGAGGCCGTCCGCGACCTCGCTCTGGATGCCGCGCAGCGGTACGTAGTTCAGATATGAGGTGAAGACGTTCTGCGACCGGAAGGCGGCGGTCATGACCAGCCGCCCGGCACGGAGCCTGAAGGCGAGACTGGTCAGGCAGGGCACCGCGTCGGGAGGCTCGCCGGGAACGGTCAGCGAGATCCAGCCGCTCTTGGTGTACGGCTTGGCGCGCAGCACGTCGGCGATCCAGCCGAGCTGGTCGACGCCGAGGAACTGGCGGAGCCGCCCTCCGTAGCTGTACTTGAACGGCGGGACGATCGACCGCTCGCTGAACTTGCTGGAGTACAGCGGGATCTTTCCGGCGTCGCCGTAGCATTTCAGGACAGGATCGTCCCAGGCCAGGCCGGTGACCTCGAACAGCACCGCCGGAGCCTCGATGATCGGGCCGCGGTCGTCCAGGGCGGGCCCGCCGTTGTCTGTCACGTGTCGCATCAGCCAGATCCACGTCTCCCCACAAGACGCGAATCTGAGGAGGTCGGGCATTCAGGTCTCCACGTTGGGGAAATGGAAGGGGTTGTGTGGGAGTCGGCGTTGCCGGGAGACATTGGCGCGGACGTAGTAGACGAAATAGTGGACCAGTGCGAGCAGCCCGATGATCACCAGGAGCAGGGCGGCGGTCGGCGCGGCCCCGATCATCCCGAGCACGCCGACCGCGATGTAGGAGCTGTTGACCAGGGCCAGCATCATCACGTTGATCCCCGGCCAGGCCAGTGGCGCGTACGTCTCCGGATAGCGGGGGTCCACCGGCAGGTTGGGCGTCCAGCCGAGGGCCGCGAACTGGTCCTTGAGGTGGACCGTGTAGAGCAGGCGGAAGTTGTTGAGCGCCCGCGCGGTCCTCATGTGCGCGTTGACCGCCTCGACCAGTCGCAGGAAGGGCAGCACGCTGAGCAGCCCGAACGCGGCGACCATCGCGAACAGGTGCCAGGGAACGCTGTGCCAGGTGGTCAGCATCTGCGGGCTGACCACCTTCGCGCTGGCCAGCGCGACCGCGGCGGCGAACGGGGCGGCGAGCAGGCTCATGGACAGCCGGGTCATCTTGATGCGCTCGTCCTTGGCCGCCAGGTAGACCTGGTACGTCCCGGTGAAGTCCACGGACACAAGGGCGAGGAATTCCCCGGGTTTGACGGGTAGCCCGTCCAGGTTCTCCGGCAGTGCTTCCGCGGTCGTCCGCGGCGACATTCTCCGCATCGGGACCCCACTTTCGACGGATAGTGGATTTTCCCGTAAGAAGATATTGACCCACTTGTCAGGTGAATGAGTGGGTTTTAACGACATATGTCTCAAACTTCTGCGGAGGTCTGTCTCGCGGGACCGTCGTCCACCCGCGTGTCAGTGCCCTTCCGCCGTCCTGAACTCCTCCCCGACAAGTGCCGCCTCCACGGAGGGGGCCATCGCGAAGTAGGCCAGGAGCCCGGTGGTGGCCATCATGTGACGCAGTGTCCGGCTCGCTCCGGCCACCACCAGGCGGGTTCGCGTCTCCTGGCTCCTGCGCAGGATCCACAGCAGCTCCGCGAGCCCGGTGGAGTCGCAGAAGGTGAGCCCCTCCAGATCGAGGATGATCCAGGGCGCGGTCTCGGCCGGCGTATCCGGGGACGTCTCAAAGAAGGAAGCAGGGGCCTGGGGTGACGGAGAAGTCATCGTGGAGAGCGACGGCTGCCCGTCCGGTGGTGGCGTGTCCGGGGAGAGTGGTGGCGTGTCCGGGGAGAGGGGAGAGGGGCCGTCGGGGAAGAGCGGCGGCGGACTTCCCGGGGCGGGGGGAGGCGGGCTGCCGGGAAAGAACGGCGAAGGGGGCTCGGGTGACAGCGGTGACGGCGGCCCCGGGGGGAGCGGGCCTCCCGAGGTCAGCGGGACGTCCGAGAAGAACGGCGTCTCCGGGAGGAGCGACGTCTCCGAGAAGAAGGACGTCTCCGGGAGAAGTGGTGACGGGCTGGAGAGCAGCGGTGCCGGAAGCCCCGGAAGCGCGGATGGCGAGTCGAGTGAGGGGGACGCCGGGAACTCGGGGGGCGGGTCAAGTGAAGGAGGTGCCGGGAACCCGGGTGGCGGGTCGAGCGAGGGGGGCGCCGGAAGTCCGGGTGGCGAGTCGAGCGAGGAAGGCGCTGGAAGCTCGGAGGACGAGTCGCCGGTGCCCATGCTCCAGGCCCGGGTGAGCTCCCTCCGGAAGATCGGTGCGTAGTCGTAGTCGAGCTCGCCGATCACCCGGACCACGATGGCGCTTCCGCGCACGTCGGCCGATATCGAGAGCGTGTTCACACCTTCGGGTGGCATGGAAAGACTCCTTAGACCCGCAGTTCACAGGGCGGGCGTTCCCTCCGTCTTACCAGGTATGCAGATCTGGTCGCCCCGGTGGGGGAATTACAGTGTACTTGCGGGTTTTCGTCCTATCTGGCGTACCGCAGGGTGCGAACCGGCCGCCCGACGCGCTCCGGACCGCCGTCACGGGCTGGGCCGGGCGGAGACGTGGATCTCCGCCAGCTCCGCGAGATCTCTTCTTATCCCCCACGATGTCTCCTTCATCCGAGGCGCCGTCCCCCGCAGGCCGTGGCGGATCGCCGGGACGGCAGGCGCTAGGTTGAGTCGGCCCGTATCATTTATCTCACGAGCTAAGCTTCTTGGATAGTAAGGAGATTTTGTGGTGGAACGCAAATCCGAAGCCGATGCCTCGCCGCCGGAGGTCCTGGCCCGGATGGACCGGTTGATCGCGTTGAGCCTGGTCGGGCAGCACACGCTCGCCGAGCGCCTCGGCATCAACGTCACGGACCTGACGTGTCTCGGCTTCGTTCTCGGGGCGGGGGAGGAGGCGCTCACCGCGGGACGCCTCGCCGAGCTGGCCGGTCTCACCACCGGGGCCGTCACCGGGGTGGTCAACCGTTTGGAGAGCGCGGGCTACGCCCGGCGCGTTCCCGATCCCCACGACCGGCGCCGTGTCCGGATCGTCCCGGAAGGGGACTCGGCCGCCCGCATCGCGGCGGCGTACGAGCCCACCTACCGGCGGCTCACCGAGCTCTTCGAGAGCTACGGCCCGGACGAGCTGGCCGCCATCTCCGACTGGTTCGCGCGTGCCGCCGACGCCATGCGGATCTCCCTGGCCGAGATCCGCGAATCTCCGGCCCCCTGAGGGGTGCCGTACCCGCGGTGCCCGACGACGCCGTTTCGGATGAACAGGTGGAAAGTGGGCGGAGGTCGGCGACCTCGAGGGGTGGGGCGGCCTTCGCGCGAAGAGGCGTCAGGGTGAGGGCGTCATAAAGTGGTCCAGCGTGGAAAGGCTCTTGATTCGTCGCTCTCGACGGCGGTGCCGGTGTTTCACGCGCTTTCCGGGAGGTCCCACCGGTGGCCACGGAGGATCGGCCGGCACTCACATCAAGACGGGTCCCGCGGCGACCCGGGGTGTCCACGGGTCGTGGCGTCGATCATGGCGTATGACGCCGATCGGAGTGTCGATCACCGGCGCGCGGGCGAGCTCGCGGCCGGTTCCCGTCGAGCGTTCATCCTCCGTCGCGGCGTGCGTTCTGCTTCGCGATTCCCTGGAGGACCTCGGTGACATGGGGGGCGCAGACCGGATCGCGGGAGTGCCTGCCGGAGAACCAGCGCGTTTCGATCACGTAGTCGGCCGGATGGCCGCAGAGACACTTGCCGGGCGTTCCTGAATCTGCCGGTACGACCGCCGTGCGGTGAGTCACCATGAGCTAACTTTAGACTCGTTTGACGCTTTTATGATATTTCCTCGCTTTTTTTGCTGATAAATCAATTGAGGTTTGCCTGGAACCGTTCCGGCCTCCGGCCCGGAGGGCTCCCCGGGCCGGAACGGCGTGCGGGCGGTGGTTCACCTGACGCCGGCGGGCAGCGGTTCCGCGATCCGCGCGCCGGCCAGATCGGCGCTGACGGCGAACCTCCCCGACAGCCCGCTGGCCTTCAACAGCCCGCGCACCACCGGCGCCGGCGCGATCAGCCGCAGCGTGCCGCCGTGTCGTACGGCCCTGCGCAGGGTGGAGAGCAGCACGGCCACCCCGCTGGCGTCCATGGCGGTGACCATGGACATGTCGAGGAGGAGCCGGTACCCCGGGCGGCCCAGCGCGGCCAGCAGGTGCTCGCGAAGCGCGTGGGCCGTGAAGATGTCAATCTTCCCTGCGACGTCGCAGACCATCCAGTCTGGGTGGGCGTGCGTGGACAGGTCCATACGGACCTCCGATCGGCGGCTGCGGGCATCAGCCCGTGGCGCGTCCGTTGGAATGGGGCGGGCGGTGTGACCGATCGATGCCGCTGTGGCGATGTCGAAAGTGTGCCACACCGGGGTGCGTTTCCGTGGCGCCTGTTCGACACCACCGACGTGTCCTGGGCCGGTGAGCCCGCTTTCCACCGATACTCGACCCGGCGAATTCGCTTTCCATCGAGGCTCGATTCGGCGGACCCGCTTTCCCGTGACGCCCGGACTTCCGCTGGGCTTCACGTCGGTTTTTCGGGTTTCGCCGGGCTTCACGTCGATCCTTCGGTTTCCGCCGAGCTTCACGTCGGTCCTTCGGATTTCGTTGGACTCGTATCGGTATTCAGGTTTCCGCCGGACCTCACGTCGGCGGGTTCGCCTGCCGCGCGGCTCACCCGGCCGTCGGCAGGTCGGCGCCGAGCGCCGCCAGCGCGGCGGCCACCGCCGGAGGGCCGAGCGTCGTGGCCGGTACGTCGGCGAACTCCACGGTGCAGTCCGAGAGCCCGCCGATGGCCACGACCGCGCGGGCGCGGGCGGCCAGGTCGGGATCCGGGCCGAGCAGCAGGGTGATGAGCCGCCGTCGCCAGTGGCCCATGCGGGGCCCCAGATCGAGGTGGGCCAGGGTGGACAGATCGCGTACCACCATCACGGTCACCTCGCGGTGCCGGAAGGTGATGTCGAAGTAGCCCTGGAGGAGCTCGCGAGGACTCTGCGGAGCGTTCGCCTCGGTGTCGGCCAGGAAGGCGTCGACATCGTCGATCAGTGGCTGGACGATGCTGCGGAGCAGGTCCTCCCGCGAGGTGAAGTGGTAGTAGAGCGCGGGTTTGGTGATCCCGAGCCGGTCGGCGATGTCGCGCAGGCTCGTCTGCTGCACGCCCTTCTCGGCGAACAGTTCCCTCGCGACCGCCTGGATGCGCGCCTTGGTGTCGGACGGCCTCGCCACCTGTTGTTCTCTCCTGTCCTCGCGCCGGACTCCCGCACGCTCGGGCGTCCTCGTGCTCGGACCAAGGGTACCGGCACGGCGAAGGTGACTGACTTAACGATAGGTAAGCACTTGTGCGTGGCCGCCCGAAGGACTTACCTTCCGTTAAGTAAAACAGTCGAGAGGGAGGGAGAACCATGCGAATCCTCGTCTCCGGAGCCAGTGTCGCCGGGCCGGTCCTGGCGTACTGGCTGGACCACCACGGCTTCGAGGTCACCGTGGTCGAGCGGGCACCGGCACTGCGCATGACGGGCGGGCACGCGGTCGACCTGTTCAGACCGGCCATGGAGGTCGTGGAGCGGATGGGCCTGCTCCCCGCGATCGAGGAGAGGAAGACGGGCACCCGGCACGTCACCCTCGTCGGCGCGGGGAGCGAGCGGCCCGTGCGCGTGGACGTCGGCCGCCTGGTCGTCGCGTTCTCCGATCGGCATGTCGAGGTCATGCGCGACGACCTGAGCGAGATCTTCCACGGGGCGACCCGCGATCGTGTGGAGTACGTGTTCGGCGATTCGATCGTGTCCCTCCAGGAGGACGCCGGCGGGATCGACGTCACCTTCGAGACGGGCGCACCCCGCAGGTTCGACCTGGTGATCGGTGCCGACGGCGTCCACTCCAACGTGCGCGGCCTGGCCTTCGGCGAGGAGTCGAGGTTCGCCGACTTCGTCGGCACCTACCTCGGGGTCTTCTCCCTGCCCGACTACCGCGACCTCGACGCCGAGATGCTCGCGTACAGCGACGTGGGCAGGATGGCCGCGTTCTACAGCGCGGCGCACCTGGACGAGGCGCGGGCGATCCTCCTGTTCCGCAGCGAGGAGCTGGACTACCACCACCGTGACGTCCCGCGCCAGAGGCGGTTGCTGCGGGAGGCGTTCTCCGGGGCGGGCTGGGAGGTGCCGAGGCTGCTCGACGAGATGGACGCGAGCTCCGCCTTCTACTTCGACTCGATCACCCAGATCCGGATGGACTCCTGGTCGCGCGGCCGGATCAGCCTGGTCGGCGACGCGGGTTACTCACCGGGCGCGGCGGTCGGGGGCGGCACCAGCCTCGCGGTGGTCGGCGCCTACGTCCTCGCCGGAGAGCTGGCGGTGGCCGGCGGCGACCACGAGCGGGCCTTTCGCGCGTACGAGAGCGAGCTGGGCGAGTACGTGAGACGCAGCCGGGAACTGGGCCGGGGGATGGCGAGGACCCTCGTGCCGGACAGCCGGTTCCAGCTGTGGGCCACCCTGTGGGGCACCCGGCTGCTCGCACGCCTTCCGCACGGCGTGATCCGCGCCCTGGCCGGGCTCCGGCGTACGAGCGTGCGCCCGCACGACACGATCGAGCTCAGGGACTACTCCGGCGGGGAGCAGGCCGGGCGCGAACGGGTGTGACGCCGGTCGGCACCGGTCACTCGAACCGCCAGCGCGTCGCCGTCATGCCGTCCGGGCCGTAACCGAAGGCCCGCGTGGGCGTGACCTGGTAGAAGCCGTACTCGGGTGAGCCCGGGAGGCTGTCCTCGTAGACGGAGCCGTCGCGCACCGCGAGCTCCCACCGGTACTTCGCCTTGAAGGCGTCGGCCACCCGCCGGAGCTCGTCCTCGTCCCGCGCCCGGGTGGCGTTGCCCTCGACCACGAGGTCGAGGCTCTCGCCGGCGACGGTGAGGACGCAGTGGGAGTTGACGGCGAGGTTCTTGGCCTTCCGGGACCTCGGGCGGGTGGGGATCCAGGGGGTGCCTCCGGCCCACACCAGCAGCACGGGCATGGCGTGCGCGCGGCCGTCGGGCCGCACCGTCGAGAGCCAGGCCTTCGGCGCGGACTCCAGGCACGCCCGCGCCTCGTCCCACGGTTTGATCGTCGCCTCGTCCGTGCTGATCGGTGTCGCGTCGGCCTCGCTGAACAGGAGTTCGGCGACGGGCGTCGTCTCGGTCATTGCGGGACTCCTCATCATGGGCTCGCCTTCGGTTAGTTCCCTCAGGGAACTGACGGGAAGACGGTAACAGGTGATCGTTCCCTAAGGGAACCCTCTCGTTAGACTGCTCTCATGCAGCGAACCCGATTCGGTGACATGGCCTGCTCGATCGCCCGCACGCTGGATGTCATCGGTGAGCCGTGGTCGCCACTGATCCTGCGGAACGTCTATGTCGGTATCAGTCGCTTCGACCAGATCCAGCAGAGCCTGGACATCTCACGCAAGGTGCTCACCGAGCGGCTCAAGTGGCTGGTCGAGAACGGCGTACTGGAGCGGCAGGAGTATTCGAGCCGGCCGCCCCGCCACGAGTACACGCTCACCACCAAGGGGCTGGAGCTGTGTGACCTGCTCCTGGTGATGGTGCGCTGGGGCGACCGGTGGGCCGCGGGCGAGTCCGGTCCGCCGGTGCTCTACCGCCACCACGCCTGCGGCGAGATCAGCCATGTCGAACTGCACTGCGCGGTATGCGACCGGCCGATGCGCGCCACCGACGTCGACGTGCTGCCCGGCCCCGGGGCCGAGACCCCGGCCGCCTCGCCTGATCAGGCCCGCACGGACCGGTACGAGCACGCCACGCCCTGAAACACGCGCCGGTCACCGGGGCGACGGCGGCCGGTGAGGGCGTCAGCCGCCCGCGGCGGTCGCGCGGGCGAGGAAGAGGGTCCGCTCGCGCTCGTTGCGGGTGAGCCCGGCGGCCCGTTCGAACTCCTCGCGCGCCTCGTCGAGGCGGCCCAGCTTCACGAGCAGATCACCCCGGACGGCGGCGAGCAGCGGATAGTTCCTGAGCGCGCGCTCCGTCACCAGCCCGTCCGCGATCTCCAGGCCACGCTCGGGGCCGTACGCCATGCCCACCGCGACCGCGCGGTTCAGCTCCACCACGGGCGAGGGGGCGACGTGGGCGAGCACCCGGTAGAGGGCGGCCATCCGCTCCCAGTCCGTGTCGCCGGCGGACGGCGCGCGGGCGTGGCAGGCGGCGATCGCGGCCTGCAGACCGTACGGGCCCAGTGTGCCGAGCGCCTCGGCGCGGGCGAGCGACTCCAACCCGCGGCGGACAAGCAGCCGGTCCCACAACCCCCGGTCCTGGTCGAGGAGCAGGACGGGCTCGCCGCCGGGTCCCGTCCTGGCGCGCGTGCGGGACGCCTGGATCTCCATCAGGGCGACGAGGCCGTGCACCTCGGACTCTCCCGGCATGAGACCCGCCAGGATCCGGCCCAGGCGCAGCGCCTCCTCACAGAGCGAGGGGCGCATCCAGTCGTCACCGGCGGTCGCCGAGTAGCCCTCGTTGAAGATGAGGTAGACGACTTCCAGGACCGACGAGAGCCGGTCACCCAGCTCGGCCGGGGCGGGCATCTCGATTCGGACCCGCTTCTCGGTGAGGGTGCGCTTGGCCCGGAAGATCCGCTGCCCGACGGTCGGCTCGGGCACCAGGAAGGCGCGCGCGATCTCCTCCGTCGTCAGGCCGCCGAGCAGGCGGAGGGTGAGCGCCAGGCGCCCTTCCGTGGACAGTACGGGGTGGCAGGCCGTGAAGAGGAGGCGCAGCACGTCGTCGCCGATGTGATCGTCGAGGGTGTCGTCCAACTCGGCCTCGGCCGCCTCCCGGCGGATCTCCATGTCCCGGCCGACCTCTTCGAGCTTCCGCTCGTACCGGTTCCTGCGGCGCAGCAGGTCGATCGCCCGATGCTTGGCGGTGAGCATGAGCCAGGCACCGGGGTTGTCCGGTACGCCGGTCTTGGGCCACTGCTCCAGTGCGATGACCAGGGCGTCCTGCGCCAGCTCCTCGGCCAGGCCGACGTCGTGCACCATCCGGGCGAGCCCCGCGATCACCCTCGCGGACTCGATCCGCCAGACCGCCTCGATCACCCGATGAGGATCCCCAACCGTCATGCCTCCCGATCCAAGCACGTCGTCCCCCGCCCGGACAGCGCGGTGCCCCGGCCGGAGTCCTCGCGGGGATCCGGCCGGGGCGACGGCGACGGTTTCACTCGGTGGCGGCGAAGTCCTCGGGGCCGAAGACGCGGTGGAGGTCGGCCTCGCCCTCCCAGCCCTCCCAGTGGTCGCGGTGGAGCCTCATGAAACGGGAGGTCCACTCGACGGCCTCCTCCTTCGTCCGGACCTGGTAGACGGCATAGCTGATCAGCTCCTTCGCCTCGGCGAACGGGCCGTCCGTGACGCTCAGCCTGCCCCCGGTGAGCTCGATCCGCGCGCCCTGGGCGCTCGGGGCCAGCCCGCCGTTGTCGAGCAGCGCGCCCGCTCCGGTGGCCTCCTCGCCGAGTTTGTTGATCGCCTCCATCAGCTCGGCGGGCGGCGGGGTGGCGGGCAGGTGGGTGACCTTGAGGGTGACCATGTATCGCATCGAATTTCTCCTTGATCTTGTTTTTGAACGGTCTGGTCGCGGGTCGAGTCAGGCGCGGTGCGTCGGTCGGCCGGTTTTCGTGTTCCTCCCGGCGTTCCTCCCGGCCCTCTGACCACGCTTCGAACGAGCACGGGCCGATTCGACACGGCGACGGGATTTCTTTCAAGATTTTTTTCCGGGCCCGGACCGCCTCGCTGTCTCCGGGCGGTTCCCGCTGCTCTGAGCTGCTCTGAGCCGCTCTGATCTGTGAGAACAGGGGGCCGAACCGGGACGGGCGGAGCCGGTCGCGAGCCGCGGTGGGTGGGACGACCCCGGCGCGCGGTGGCGACGAGGGCGCGAATCGCCCCGTGGGCCTCGGACTTCGCACCGCCGGGGTGGCGTGGGATGATTTTCCCATCATGCCCGCGACGTTGCCCTTCCGCCTCGCCCGCGCGGCCGCCTTCGCCGCGGTCTGCCTGGGGCTGGGCGTGATGGCACACGTCCTCGCGGGAGGCTCGGTCTCCGTGCCGACCGCGACCGCCGCCCTGGTCCTCGCCTTCGTCGCGGCCCTCGCCGTGTCGGGGCGCGAACGGACGCTGGCGGTGATCCTGCCGCTGCTGGCGAGCGTGCAGGCCGGATTGCACGTGCTGTTCTCCCTCGCGCACGCAGCCTCCCCCGCCGAGATGATCGGGCATGTTCACTCGGGTCTGCTGCCCGGTCTGGGCATGCTGGTGGCGCACGGCTGGGCCGTCGGGCTGACCGCGCTGTGGCTGGCGCGCGGTGAGGCGGTGCTGTGGGCGCTGCTGCGACGGCTCGGTGTCCGGCTGTGTCGCGTGCTCGTCGTGGTCGTGGTCCCGGCGTACACGTCCTTCCTCACCGCGGGCGCGATCGAGCCGGGAGCACTCCGCTCCGCCGTGCTGCGCCACGTCGTCAGCAGGCGCGGCCCTCCCCGGATCGTCACCGTCACCTCCGGCTGACCACTCAGGTCACCCGGGGGCCCGATCCGTTCCCGAGCCCGCGCGTACGTACGCGCGGGCCCGCGCCGATGCGGCCTTCCGGCTGCTCGGCGGACCGAATCAGCGTGACAATCCCGGCCGCGTGTCCGGCATGGCCATATCGAGGCGGCGTTCGTCCGCGGCCCTGCCGGTCCGGCCAGAAGAAAGGCCTCAGCGTGTCTGCTCGTCGTATCAATCGTGCCGGAAGCACCCGCGCCGGAATCCTCCGTGCCGGAAGCACCCGTGCCGGAATCCTCCGTACCGCTCCCGCGGGAATCCTGATCGCGGCCGTGACGGTCCTGGGCGGATGTGGTTCCCAGGACACCACGGCACCGGCCGCCGCCCCGAGTACCGCCGCCGCACCCGCCGCCACCCCCGCCGTCGCCGTCGCCTCCGCGTTGACGATCACCGATCCCTGGGTGAAGACCGCGAAGAAGGGGATGAGCGCAGCTTTCGGCACCCTGGTCAACAACACCGACGCCGAGGTGACGGTCGTCTCCGGCGCCTCACCACTGTCACCGAAGGTCGAGCTGCACGAGGTCGTCGACTCCAAGGGGAAAATGATCATGCGGCCCAAGGAGGGCGGGATCGTGATTCCCGCGAGGGGCACCCACCTGCTCCAGCCCGGTGGTGACCACATCATGCTGATGGGCGTCACCGAAGCGGTGAAGCCCGGCGCGCAGATCCCCTTCACCCTGACCCTCAAGGACGGCAAGACCGTGGAGTTCACCGCGGTCGGCAAGGACTTCGCCGGAGGCAAGGAGAACTACCAGCCCGGCATGGACATGGGAGACGGTCACGGCGACACGGGCGAGAGCGACGGCTGAGCGGGAAACGGAGAAGAACTCATGCGGGAACCCCGACTCAGCCGCAGGGGACTGCTCGCCGGAGGCGCCGCCACCGCGGTCGGCGCCCTCGCCGGGTGCGCCCCCGACCAGGCTGTCCCCTCAGTCGCCCCCCAAGCCGCTTCGGCGGCGTCCCCCGTCTCAGGAGGTTCCGGCGGTTCCGCCACGGAGCCCTTCGACGGCGTCCACCAGGCGGGGATCGCGACGGCGCCCCAGACGTACGGGGTGTTCGTCGGCCTGGATCTGCTGCCGGACACCGACCGCGAGGCGCTGGTCCGGATGATGCGGCTGCTCACCGACGACGCCAGGCGGTTGACCCAGGGCAGGCCCGCCCTGGCCGACACCGAGCCGGAGCTGGCCGTCCTGCCCGCCCGGCTGACCGTGACCTTCGGGTTCGGTCCCGGCTTCTTCACGGCGGCCGGGCTGACCGACCGCCGTCCGGAGGCGGTGGCGCCGCTGCCCGCCTTCGGGATCGACAGGCTCAGGAAGGAGTGGAGCGGCGGGGACCTGCTGCTGCAGATCTGCGCCGACGACGCCCTCACCCTGGCCCACGCCCTCCGCATGGTCGTCAAGGACGCCCGCTCCTTCGCGAAGGTCCGCTGGACCCAGCGGGGCTTCCGGCGCGGTGCGGGAACCCAGCCCGCCGGGCTGACCCAGCGCAACGTCATGGGCCAGCTCGACGGGACCGTCAACCCCGCACCCGGTTCCCCTGACTTCGACCGGGCCGTGTGGGTGAGCGGCGGCCCGGAGTGGCTGCGCGGTGGCACCACGCTGGTGCTGCGGCGCATCCGGGCGGAGATGGAGACCTGGGACGCCGTCGACCGGGTCGCCAAGGAGTTCACCGTGGGCCGGCGCCTGGACAACGGCGCCCCGCTCACCGGACGCGACGAGCACGACGGTGCCGATTTCGAGAAGCTCAACGCGATCGGCTTCCCCGTCATCTCCGAGCAGGCCCATATCCGCCGGGCCCATGTCACCGACCCGAACCTGCGGATCCTGCGCAGGGTCTACAACTACGACGAGGGGCTCACCCCGGAGGGGCACGCCGACTCCGGAATACTGTTCGCCTCCTACCAGGCCGACGTCTCCCGGCAGTTCGTCCCGATCCAGCGCAGGCTGGCCGAGGCCGACCTGCTCAACGAGTGGACGACCCCGATCGGCTCGGCCGTCTTCGCCATCCCGCCGGGCTGCTCACCCAACGGCTGGATCGGGGACGGCCTACTCACCTGACAGGAGTCGCCGTACGCCTGTGGCGAGCATGCTCGCCGCAGGCGTACGGCGGCACTTCCCGCGGCTCGCCGGCCTCCTCGGGACCAACGGGCCCGATCCCCGATCGGTCAGGACCCGACCGGCGGGCTCCGGTCTCCAACCACCGGGCCTTGGTCCTCGACCACCGGGCCTTGGTCCTCGAACCACCGGGCCCGGTCCCCGATGCCGGGGCCCGGTCCCCGATGGCCGGGATCGGGCCGGCCGTTCGGCCGGAAGGGCCGGGTCTCCGACGGCCGGGATCCGGTCAGCCGTTCGGGTGGATGACCGAGAAGCGCCCGCCCTGGGGGTCGTTGAGCAGCGCGACCCGCCCGGCCGGGATGTCATGGGGCGCCACCGCCACCGTGCCGCCCAGCTCGGCGGCCCGCGCGGCGGTGGCGTCGCAGTCGGACACCGTGAAGGTGACCGTCCAGCGGGGTGGGATCTCGGCGGGCCATCGCTCGTCCATCTGGGTCATCCAGCCGGCGGGCGTGCCGCCCGGTGTGCGCCACTCGGTGTAGGCGGCGGGGCCGGACGCGTGGGTGTCACCCTCCCAGCCGAGCACCGTTCCGTAGAACGCCCTGGCGCCCTCGACGTCGCGTACGGCCAGCTCGCTCCAGCAGTACGCGCCCGGCTCGCCGATGACCCCGGCGCCGTGGAAGTCCCTGGCCTGCCAGAGCCCGACCAACGCGCCCTGCGGGTCGAACAGCAGCGCGAAGCGGCCCAACTCCCCGGCGTCCGTCGGCCCCATGAACACCTGGCCGCCCGCACCCCGCACGAGCTCGGCCGTGGCGTCGACGTCGGCGACGCTGACGTAGGTCGTCCAGAAAGCCGGGGTTCCCGGCGGCGCTTCGGCGGTCATCGGCATCAGCGCGGCCACCGGACGGCTCAGGTCACCGTCCAGGGTCAGCGTGATGTGGCCCGCGACCAGCGGATCGGGGTCGACGTGCGCGTGCCAGCCGAACAGGCCGGTGTAGAAGGCCGTGGCGGCGTCCGGATCGGGCGCGTTGAGGTCCGCCCAGCAGAACGTCCCCGGCTCGTATGAGATTCTCCCAGGCATGGCCGATTCCCTTCCTCCGTATGCTGCGCTCGCCCGGCGGCTCACGCGCAGACTGAAACGACCACCCGGACGCTACCGAACAACGCGCCCGATCCGCGGAGTTCGTCAAGACCACGTGACGGGCGGCTAGCTGTACTTGCCGAAGCCGTGCAGCAGGGTGTCGACGAGGCGGGTGGCCAGACGGCGCCCGGCAGCCAAGCTCGGGACCGGTCACCTACACGACCGCGAAGGCGGCGCTGACGGCGTTCGGGAAGGCGTTGAACGAGGAGTTCGGGCCTCGGGGCGTGCGGGTCAACACGATCTCACCGGGACCGGTGCGAACCTCGCTGTGGGAGGACCCGGCGGGGTACGGGGCGGAGCTCGCCAGGTCGATAGGGGTGCCGCACGAGGAACTGCTCCGGCTGCTGCCGGAGCAGGTGGGCATGACGACCGGCCGGTTCGTCGAGCCCGCCGAGGTGGCCGCGCTGGTCGCCTACCTGGCCTCGCCGCTCGCGGGCAGCGTCGCCGGGTCCGACCACCTGATCGACGGCGGCGCGATCAAGACGATCTGACCGTCCGGCGGCGGTCGGCTCGCGGGCCACGACCGGCCGTACCGGATCGACGTCTGAACCAATCCGCTCAGGAGCCGTACCGGCGAGGACTGTACCGGTGGAGTCACCGGGAGCATGGTGATCCCTGTCTCTCGGACCTCGCGGGATCCAAGGGCGCGGTGACGGCGCGGGACCCTCGTCCCTCCCGTCAGGTCTGCTCTGAGGGATCTGAGGGAGGGGCGAGGGGCAGATCCACCGGACTCGATCCGGTCACACGCGATGACGAAGGCAGTCTCCTCACCCGGAGAGGCTGCCCGGTCAGAGAACTAGCGGTACTGGACGAAGACCGGGTTCGAGTAGAACCACAGGTCTTCCCAGGGGCTCTCCTTGCCGTCGGCGAGCGGCTCGGCCTCGTCGGTGCTCGTGCCACGTACGCGGGCGTAGAAGTCGCCTTCCACGTTGCGCAGGGTGTGGCGGATGACGTACTCGCGTCCCGACTTGCGCCAGTCGCGCGGGCCGAACCGGGCCACGACCTTCGTGGTGGGGTTGGTGTCGGAGTCGAGGTTGCTGCTCGGGCCGGTGACCTGGCCGGTGATCAGGTCGACGCGCCGGACCTCCGGGTGGTCGCCGTTGGCGTTCTTGCCCTCCAGCGGCCGGAACCTGATCTCGATGTCGACGTCGGTGCGGTTGCGGCGGCTCACGCTGAGCGTCTCACCCGTGGTGGCCGAGCGGCCCTGGGTGCTCGCCGTGACGTCGAGGCTGGTGATCAGGTCGCCGGTGCCGACCCAGATGCGCCCGTTGCGGAGGCCGTCCATGATGTCGGCGTAGTCCTGCCTGGCCAGCACGTGGGTCTTGCTGTACTCGCCCGGCCAGAAGTCGGAGCCGCCGCGCGTCCAGTGCACGTGCGAGTCCGAGGTCGCCGTGATCCACCAGCGCCGGCCCTCGCCGAGCAGCGAGTCCCAGAGGCCGCCGACGCGCGCCGTCATCTGGTCGAAGCCGCCGTAGGTCGGGTGGTTGCCGTACCCGCCGCGTGCGCCGCCGTTGAGCGGGCCCGCCTGGTGGCCGGGAGCGCCCTCGAAGCCGACGTAGATCTCCGGCGCGGCGTTGTTGCCGTTGCGGAACTCCCGGGGAGTGTCCTGCCCGTAGACGCCGAGACCGGTCGCCGACCGCGCGGCGTGGTGGGCGATCACCAGCGGCTTCTGCCGCATGCCCTTCGCTGCCTTGAGGAACTCCACCATCTTGGCCTCGGTGTCGCGGCCGGGGTCGGCGGGGAACGCGTCGTGCTTGGCGAAGCGGCTCTCCAGCTCGAACAGCTGCTGCGCCTCGTCGGCGTGGTGGGGGATCATCAGCGTGTGGTGGTCCAGCGCCGGGGCGTCGAACTCCATCCCCCAGAACTGGAGCACCTCGGGCACGAGCACGCGCGAGCGCAGGAGGTCGGGGTACGCCTGCTCAAGGTTCACCTTCGAGTGCGTCGGCCCGCCGTGGTCGGTGCACATCGCCCAGCTGAGGCCGAAGTACTTCGCCATGATCGCGTTGGTGACGATCGGGTACACGGCGTCGGCGCCCTTGCTGAACTTCGGCGGGTTCGTCGACGTGTCGAACTCGCCGCTGTACTCCGAGTGCACGTGGTGGTCACCGGCACGCCACACCCGGTTGCGGGAGTCACCGCGGTTCTCGCTCCAGCGCTCGGGGTCTCCCTCCGCCCACGCCGCGTTGCCGGTCGCCAGCGGGCTCGCGGCGACCAGCGTCGCCCCGAGGCCGGCGTACTTGACCAACCGGCGCCGCGAGATCGCCGAGCGCTCGGGGTCTTCGATGTTCTGGTCCTTCACAATAAAACCTTTCGGTCATCTGCAGCTTGGTCCCAATCTGGGAGTCTCGAAGGCCGTGCTGAACGCAATGTGAACGGGGAACGGGGCAACCGAGAACAACGAGCTCAGGAGGTTGGAAATCGTCTCCGCGCGGCACTCGCTGACGCGTCGGACCGCCTCCCGGGGGTGGTACGGCGGCGCGTTGGACCGCCTCCCGGGGGTGATTCGGCGGCCGGTGCGAGACCCGCCCTCACGGTGCCGAGCGGTCCACGCCCGCCGCCTGACCGGATGACGAGCGCCCTCTCCGATCCCGCCGGAGGTCTCCGCCGCCGGATCCGCCAAGAGTTCACCGTACCTTTGGCGATCTTTGCCTTTACCTGACAGCTGTCGGGCGGCGATCCTGACAGGTGTCCGTCACCCTCGCACCCCCCTCGCAAGGAGACCCCGTGCACACCTCCCAGCGCCCCCGGCCCTCCCGGCTGGCACAGCTCGCCGTCATCCTCGCCGCCATCGTGTCCCTGACCGGCGTGGTCGGCGTCACCCCCGCCGGCGCGTCGGTTTACAACTCCTGCACCATCTCCCGGTGCGCCGACGCGCGCTCGGCCAACGCGACCTGGGCCTCCAAGGGCTACCCCACCAGCAGCGGCTGGTACACCTGGTCGGGTGGCAAGTACAACTACACCGGCGGACGCCACTACAACCGGGAGGGCCAGCTCCCCAGCGGTGCCACCTACTACGAGTACGACGTCTACTCCCGGGCGCGGGGCGCCGCCCGTGACGCCTACCGGATCGTCGTCAACCGCAGCACCGGCGTGACCTGGTTCTCGCCGAACCACTACACCGACTTCTACCGGCTCTAGGACTTCCCATGACATCCGCCGCACGTCCGCTGCCGCCATGGCTGACGGTGTCCACCGGCCCGGCACCCGCGGTCGTCGACGGGCGCGCGTGTCAGACCCGCGCCGCCTTCTTCGAGGAGGTGGCGCGGGTTCTGCGGTTCCCCGATTACTTCGGCCGTAACTGGGACGCACTCACCGACTCCCTGCGCGATGTGACCCGCACCGGGAACGTCACCCTGGTCGTGGAGCACGCCGAGGAGCTGCTCGGCGCCGAGCCCCTCGAACAGCTCGCCACCCTGCTCTCCGTCCTGGCCGATGCCGCCGACGCCGGGCTGACCGTGACGCTGCGCACCGATCCCGGCCACGAAATCCCACTCCGCCGGCGGGTCGCCGCCGCCCTGACCCAATAGCCCGTGTACGCGGGGGAGTCGCCGGTGGGCGTCTTCGTTCCGGCCCCGTGGCACGCTGGCGGCCGTGGACCACGCGGAGACTCCGGCCGTCAGCGGTCACGGCGGGCCCCGGTGCCGGGGCCGGGGCCGCGTGTCGACCGGCTGATCGGCGTGCTCGCGTGTCGGCGGGCTGATCGGTGTGGGGCCCGGCTGATCGGCGTGCTCGCATATCGGCCGGCTGAGCTGATCGGTGTGTTGCCGGGCAGCGCGCCGATCGGCGCCCGCGAGACGTCGACGATCGCGACAGCCGCCCGTCCGGGTACCGAGCCGCTGCCCGGAGGCGCCGCGAGCGGAGTGTCCACCCCCATGCCCCGCCCCTTCGAGACTCGCCATTACCTGACGTTGTAAATGTTGTAAAGAGCTTTCGTTAACGAATATCCACACCGATCTTCACAAAAATCTGTTCCGGCGTTCCGGGATATTTCGTTTCATTGTTGGGCCGTGGCAGATCCCTGCCGTGAGAGCCACCCCCCAGACAAAGGCAGAGTCCATGGTAAAACGTGCCCTCGCAACTGTCGCCCTATCCCTCGTTGCATTACTCGGATTAACCCTGCCCGCCTACGCGGTGACACTGCAGCAAAAACTCGCCGCACTTTCCAGTTTCAGCCAGCCTACGGCGGCCAGCGCCGCCAGCTGGGTTTCTGCCTGGCAGAACCAGGGAAGCTGGGCGGACTACAACTTCGACTGGTCGACCGACCTGTGTTCGACCAGCCCCGACCAGCCACTCGGTTTCGACTTCAGAATGCCGTGCCGCCGTCACGACTTCGGCTACCGCAACTACAAGGCGGTAAGCCTGTTCCCGGCGAACAAGCCGCGTATCGACGACGCGTTCTACTTCGACATGAAGCAGGTCTGCGCGAGATATTCCACCATCCCCAGGGGCACCTGTAACGGCCTCGCCTGGACCTACTACCAGGCGGTCAAGGAATTCGGCACCCTCAACGTCACCCAGGCGCAGATCGAGCGGATCCGCCAGGCCGCCGAGCAGGCCGCCCTGACGGCGGAACAGGCCACCCCGACCGCCGAGCAGGCCACTCCGACGGCGGAACAGGCCGCTCCGACCGCCGAGCAGGCCACTCCGACGGCGGAACAGGCCACCCCGACCGCCGAGATGTGACCCATCCCGCTCCCCGCAGGTGCGGGATTGCTCCTCCTCGCTGACCCGTGGCGGGCCGGTTTCGCACCGGCCCGTCACACCGCGATGATCGCGACGAGGATCGGCGCGTCGGCCGGCTACGGCGGGCGCGTGATGCGGCTACGGTCCCGGGAGTTGTTCCGCGAACGGCAGACGGGAAGGTCCGGCGTCCGTTCTCTCGCGCAGGCGGACAGGGGCGAGGAGGACCTGCCTGCCAGGTTCAGCCGCTCGCCTGCCGGCCCTTCCGGCGAATTTTGATATGGCGCATGTCCGTCACCGCGACGTGGCGAATCCGGTACCCGCTCGCCCAATGGGTCGGTCGGCTTGCGCCGATACCTGGGCCCGGTCCGGGTGTCAACGCCGGGCGGCGGCCAGCTTCGCGCTGAGCACCGCGGCGTCGGCGGGCACTCCCGGCGACTCCCAGAAGCTCTCGGTCTCCCCCGCGTAAACGAAGCCGTACGCGGGGGTTCCCGGCTGGAAACGCCACCCGTCCGCGAGTGCTCCCGCGTCGACGGCGTCGTAGCCGATCCGGTCGAGAAACGCGGTCACCTCTCCCTTCGCGCCGACGTCGTCGCCCGCGATCGCCAGGGCACTGCGGTCCGCCGCACCGGAGGACCGGGCCAGCGCCCGCAGATGCTGGAAGTAGATGTTGTTGAAGACCTTGACGACCTTGGACGTCGTCAGGTGCTGCTGCAGCAGTTCGCTGGACGTGGTGGATGCGGCGTCGAGCTCCGGGAAGGTCCCGTCCCGCTGGGAGTAGTAGTTGTTGGTGTCGAGGACGGTCTTGCCGGCGAGCGGCTCCACCGGAACGTCGCGATAAGCCTTCAGCGGGATGCTGACGACCACCAGGTCACCGGCCGCGGCGGCCTCAGCCGAGGTCGCAGCGCCGGCCCTCGGCCCGAGCTCGTCGACAAGTTCCTTCAGTGTCTGAGGACCGCGCGAGTTGCTCAGCACCACGTCGTAGCCGGCCGCGACGGCGAGCCGGGCGACCGTGCCACCGATACTCCCGCTGCCGATGAATCCAATGGTTGTCATGACAACCGCTAACCGCCGCACCACACCCGGCATTCCTCGCCGCCTTTTCCGGCACGGATCTGGCAAGCGAGCCATGGTGTGACGTCCCCCGCAGGAGGCGAAGGTGCCGTCGTCCAGCGGGAAAAGCCGTGGAGACTGCTGCGCCAAGTTGTTACGAAGGGCGGAGTACGAGAGGACGGGCGAAAGGCGGCGGGCAACGCGGACGCGATCGGGAGACTCGTGATCGGCGATGTGCCGATCGTGGCGGAAGACCACGGTGGGCACGGCAGGGATGTGCTTCTCCTGCATGGTGGCGGGCGGACACGCAGGAACTGGGACGTCTTCGCGGGGCTTCTCATGAGCGCCTCGTTCCGCTCTGAAGGGGCAACGGCTCGGGGACGGAGGGCATGGAGTTCGGGCCTCCGGATCGCCGATACGTACGACACGAGCTCGGTGTGCAGCCGTCGATCGTATGGGACAGTCGGGGGCATTGTTATCTACGCGGTTTCGAAGCGGGAGCCATGGCGGCGGAGTTTCAGCTCGGCGACTACATCCTGGTGCAGGACGGCAGGACCCTTGAGATCTTTCACCGGGGTCTCTCCGAGAGCAGCCGTTACCACGTGGCGTTTCTCGGGGTGGATGTCCAGCCGCACGGCGACGGGTTCAAGGTTCGGCTCGGTGCCAGGCGGGACGACGACCAGGTCGTGGGTGGGGTGAGGTTGAAGATGGACCAGGAGGAGTTCGCGCGTTTTCGCGATTTCATCGCCTTGGCCGTCGCGGCACGCGACCGGGTGAGCCCTCTGAACGAGCCCACCTCGCCCTGAACCACGGGGGCTTCGATCCACCCCGAGTCCGGAAGGGTTGCCCCGCTCATGGTGCCGGAGGTGATTCCCCCCCTGCCGGGGCCTTGAAGAAGGAGAACGGGTGGCGGGAATCGAACCCGCTGAGGGGGCGGCGGGTGGTCGGCGACAGCGGCGTCGTCATGGTCGTCGGCCAGAAGGTAGCCCTCCGATTTCAGCCACCACGCTACGATCCTCAGATGCCTGACTTCGTGCTCCCCTTTATTTTCATCGGGCTCTTCATCACGCTTTTTGCTGGTCTCTTCATATTTTTTATGGTGCTGCTGATCAAAGGTATTCGACAACGTCGTGTACTTAAGTACACAGATCCGATGAGGGCCATGGACATCATTGGCCGGGTGCGCCAGCTCAAGGTTCGAGGCAATGAAGAGGAAGCTGTGCTTCTCGTTCAAAGTGAACTCGCGATGCCTGCTGACGAAGCCCGGTCATGGGTGAAGTCCATCTGAGCCGTAAGTCACAGCCGCCGCGCAGCGGACTCCTCGTGCTGGCACCGCACCACCGGTTCGCGTCTCCATGGTCTGCTGCGGCCCAGGTAAGAGACGATTTCACTTTTATCCGTGAGTCCTCGTGATTCCCCCTCGGTGGCCCATCTGACGGGCACGCGACGAGTACGGCCTGAGCGCCTCGTGCGGACGCACACCCCCCTCACCGGATATTCGTTCCACCCCGGAGGGGCAACGGCTCGGGGACAGAGGGGCAAGGTCGTCTTCGTGTCTGTCGCTAGGGGGTCGGGTGGTGCCATGGGTGGTCTTTGTAGCGGAGGACGTCGATCAGGTGTCGGCTGTACCCGCTGGCCTGCACGACTTCGTCGATCTTCTCCGTGCGGGAGTGGTGAGGGAGGAGCTGCTGCACGAGGCTTGCGATCTCGGCGCGGACTTCTCGGAGCTCACGGGCCATGTAGCGCTCTTCTTCGCCGAGCCTGCTGAGTTCGGAGTAGCGACCGTCTGGAGGTGGTGTGCTCTCGGCCATGTCGCCACTGTAGGCGGCGGGTCGATGGTCGGCGAGCGGGTTGGGCGCGGCGGGTGCGCGGGCCGGTGGATGGCCTGGGTCGCCGTCGGCCGGGACCGGCGCCCACGCCACACGCCCGGACGGCGGGTGGTGGAGGGCCGGGTACACACCCGCAAGATCCTCGACGTGACCGTCGACGACACCCAAATCGCCATCCACGCCGACGGCGAACCGATCCGCGTCGTGTCCCGAACCGCCACCCAGGAAATCACCAGGATCAAGGCCAGAGCGCATACTGAACAGCGAAAGACCAGCCAGGAGTGTCAAGCATCAAATGAGACGAGACATCGTGACACGACATCCCTGCACCTGGTTTTGGGTTGGTCCAGGAAGCCAAATATGCAAGGGGTCATCGGCGTGCGGGATGTGCGGGTGATACTGATCGGCGGGACATCAAACGTCGGAAAGTCGACCGTCGCCCAAGCAGTGGCGGAGAAGCTCGGGTTCGAGTGCTTGTCAACGGACGGGCTGGCGCGGCACCCCGGGCGGCCCTGGAGAGCCTCAGAGTGGGAGGTGCCGGCGCACGTTGCCGAGCATTACGGGTCACTCACGGTTGACGAGCTGATCACGTCCGTTCTCGGCCACTACGAGCGGCTGTGGCCCCGCGTCGAGGAGCTGATCACAACCCGCGCGGCTGAGGGCGGTGCCAGGACGGGCCTGGTTCTGGAGGGGGCGGCGCTCTTGCCCGTCCGTGTCGCGACGTTGGAGGTCTCGCGCACGGCCGCCGTGTGGCTTACGGCGGACGACGCGGTTGTACGCGCTCGGGTGCATGCGGCCGGCCACTACGAGGCGGCAAGGGACGAAGAACAGTACCTGATGGACAAGTTCCTGGCCCGCACGGAGCGTTACCAGACACTCATGATCAATGTCATCGACAGGTTGGGCCTGGATCGCATCGACGCGGGTGACGGACGGTCCGTCGCGGCGCTGGTTGATTCGGTGCTCGCGGCCGTCGACGTGCAGGATGCGGTAAGGCGGTCCTCCGCAGGGTGGTGACCAGGCCCATCGTGGCAGCCCGCCAACAGCCGGCCCCGCTGGCTCAGCCCGTCGCGGCGTCCCCCACGGCTCCGGGCTGGGCAAAGTGCGCTGGGTCGTCGAGCGCACGCTCCACCAGTTCAGGCGACTCCGAATCCGCTACGAGCGCCGAGCGGAGCCCCACCGAGGCCTGCTCGAGCTTGCTCGCGGCATCATTTGCATCCGACGACCACCCGACCGCTCTGAACGATCGGCTAGGAATCCGAGCGGAGCCCCAACGCGCTGTGCTGAACGAGTCCAGCGGGCGCATCCGCAGAGCCGGACTTCCGGCGCGTCAACTCCACCAGCCTCGAACGGAGGTCAGACGCTGGTTCGCCAAGCACGATGGCACTGATCACCAACTCAAGCATCAGGCAGTCGTAGTCGTCGTCCGTGCTTCGATAGCGCTCGGGATCGCGTTCCACTACAGCATGAGCGACCCGCCGACCACCGTCATGAGCCGACGCGAAGGTCGCCGCGAAGACTCCGTTACCGGTCCAGCTTCGGTGCAGGAAGACGACCTCGCCCTCCGTGAAGACGTCCCACTTCTCGTCCATGCCCCGTGACGAATAGCCGCGCTGGATCCGCTCCCAGTCCTCATTCGACCAGATCCGCTGGGGCAGTTGTGGCATCGGCTGAGGAGCGGACATTGGCTGAATGCGACCGGAAAACGTAGACCGGGTTACGCGTTCGTCATCGGGCATGCGGCGATCCTACGGAAGAAGCCGAGCGTGACCACACCGGCTCCCTCGGCGATCCCATTGTGAAACGATCAGTAAGTCCGTGCCGGAACACAAGGAGAAGGACACCATGGGCACGATCCACATCGACCTGTTCGCGACGCTCGACCCGGTTGGCCAGGCGCCGGGTGATCCCGAGGAGGACCCTGACGGCTTTCCGTTCGGGGGGTGGCAGGCGCCTTTGTTCGACGAGACGGTCGGCCGGCAGGTCGGTGCCGGAATGGAGGGCATGGACGCCCTGCTCCTGGGCCGCAGGACCTACGACATCTTCGCCGCGTTCTGGCCGAACCAGGTCGACGGCGCCGACGGTGGGATCGCCACGCTGTTCAACGGCATCCCGAAGTACGTCGCCTCGCGAGGCAACCCGGATCTGGACTGGACGGGCTCGACCCGGCTGGGACCCGACCTGGTGAGCGCCGTGCGCGAGCTGCGTGACAAGCATGAGCACGTCCACGTGATCGGAAGCCTGAACCTGGTGCAGACCCTCCTGCGCGAGCGCCTCTTCGACCGGCTTGGTTTTGTTCGTGGGAACTGACCGCACTTGCTCGCGAGTTTTGACCGCACTTGGCAGCCGGAAGCATGATCTATGTTCGCGAGGAGTGACCGCACCTTTGGCGGCTGCGGGTCTGCGGCCGTGGTCGCCCTGGTGCGGGGTGAGCGGAACCGTGCTCCCGCCAGGTCGCGGCCGCTCGGGCATAGCGGACCACGTGGGGAACGTGGTGAGCGGTTGGCGCTTCTGCTTCGGCGGTAGCAGGGCGGTGGCTAGTCGGACATGATGTAACGAATGACCACTGTGCGCATGATTGCGGATCAAGAACCCGTTGAGATCGTCATTGCGGATGAGAGCGATCTCCCCGGGATCGTCGATATCTTGAACGACGTGGCGGCAAGCTCGATCGCAACCTTCGATACCCGGCCGACCAGCGTGGCCGAGCGGCACGCCTGGTTCGAGCAGTTCTCCCCGACAGGCCCCTACCGGCTGCTGGTCGCTCGGCGTCACGGTCGAATAGTCGGTTACGCCTGTAGTCAGCCCTATCGGAACCACGAGGCGTTCCGGGACACTGTTGAGCTCAGCGTTGCTCTCGACGCTGGTTGCCGGAGCGGGGGCGTGGGAACGTCGCTGTATCGAGCCTTATTCGAAAGCATCGCCGACGAGCCGATCCACGCCGTCGTCGTGGGAATCGCCATGCCTAACGACGCGTCGGTCGCCCTCCATCGCAAGTTCGGCTTCACAGAAGTCGGTACCTTCCGCGAGTACGCCACCAAGAACGGCCAGTACATCAGTTCGCTGTGGATGCAGCGGCTCTTCTGACTGTCGACTGTTCGCGCCTCGAAGGATGAGTTGTCGGCCAGGTGGGTCTACCAAGGCTCTGGCGATGGGATGGGGACCGATGAGGGTCAGCCGGCGGCATGTTCGGCTCGAGCGCGGGTCTGGGCGAGGCGGTAGGAGTCGGTGCCGGTCTCGATGATGTTGCCGCCGAAGGTGAGGCGGTCGACGATGGCGGCGCAGAGGCGGGGGTCGGTGAAGGTCTTGGTCCAGCCGCTGAAGGACTCGTTGGAGGCGATCGCGACGCTGGCCTTCTCCTCTCGCTCGGTGAGTACCTGGAAAAGGAGCTCGGCGCCGCGCCGATCGTGTTCCATGTAGCCCAGCTCGTCGACACAGAGGAGGTCGACGCGGCCGTAGCGGTTGATGGTCTTGGTCAGCTGCTTGTCGTCGGCGGCCTCGACGAGCTCGTTGACGAGCTTAGTAGCGAGGGTGTAGCGGACGCGGTAGCCGGCCATGGCCGCCTCGGTTCCCAGAGCGATGAGCAGGTGGGACTTGCCGGTACCGGAGTCCCCGATCAGGCAGAGGGGAAGGCCTTTCTTGACCCAGTCGCAGGCGGCGAGGGTGTTGATGACGGCGGGGTCGACGTTCGGGTTGGCGTCGAAATCGAAGGCTCGCAGGGACTTCTGGCGGGGGAACCCTGCGGCCTTGATGCGCCGTTCGGAGCGGCGGCGGGCGCGGTCGTCGCACTCGGCCATGAGTAACTCGGCGAGGAAGGGGTCCGGCCCACATAAGCCCAAAACCCACATTCGATCTTGCTGGGCTGCTGATGTACCGGATAACGCACCCGAGTCGCGCGGCGACCGTTCCGGTGAACCCGCAGGTCGCCGATACCTTGGCGACGGCCATGTACCGGATAACCGTCCCTTATCCGGTACATCAACCCATGTCCGCCGCGCGCCGCCCATCAGGCTCCTCGCCAGTGGCAACACCTGGTGAATGTGGGTTTTGGGCTTATATGGGCCGGACCTCGTCCTGCTTTGCAACGGCTGGCCGCCGCGCAGGACGAACCCGATGACCTCGCCGCTGTGGGGCATCCGTACCGTCAGCGTGCCGGTGGGGTGGAGTCCGAGAGTCAGCCGGTCTGATCACCGGATCGGACCAATCGGCGTTCCCAGGCCAGGGCCGCGACCACACCGATGGCATAGGCGACCAGGTCCCATGGGTCGGGGAACGCGCCGACCAGGACACCGCCGATGCCCGGCGGGGTCATGCCGACTATTTGGTAGAACTCGACGGCGGCGGCGATCGCGGCCGTGGCCAGGGTGCGGCGTGCGGCGGTGGTGCGCCACAGCAGCCCCAAGAACGCGTAGACCAGCATGGTGGCGCCGACGTCGCTCACGTAACCGCGGATGAACGGTTGTCCCGGGCCCCGGTAGAAGAGGGCGAACGCGCCGACGGCGAGGGCGACGCCACCCAGAAGGACCATGGCACGGCGCATGAGATTGACATCTTCTCCGAATCTCTATGATCAGGACGAACCTGATCATAGAGCTCGTCCCTTATGGCGGCACGCTGATTGCGGCAGGTCAGCGACCGCGGTGGAGTGCCATGGCGACGGCATGCCAGCACGCTGGAACGTAGTGACGATCCATCCGGAATGAGGCCCGACCAGATGAAACAGTGCCCCGCGTGGTACGAGGAAGAGCACTCCAACACCCGTTCATGATCCACCGAATGTGGGTTTTGACCTTATGTGGGCTGAACCCCTTGAACGGGTCCAGCTTGGAGGCCCTGGGTGGCAACTGCTTCCGCGGCTCGGGCCACGCAGACGCCAGGGCCTTGACGATCGTCCGCCGGCCGATTCGGTACTTCTTCTCGATCGCACGGCCCGACATCCCCGCACGGGCATCCCGGCGGATCGCCGCGTACAGATCAATCTTCGAAGGGGGCATGGGGACGCTCTCTCGTCACGAAGCGCATCCAGCATGTCACCATAAGACACCTCGTGCGGTCAAAACTCGCGAACAACGACTTCACCGGAATAGGGCCGCGGTCACACCTGGCGAGCAACTGCGGTCAACTCTCAGGAGCAGAACCAACCGGCTCAACCTGTGGGTCTTCCCCATCGTGCTCGGCGTCGGCAAGAAGGTGTTCGACGGCGGTGCGGTGCCTGCCAACCTGGTGCTCCTGGAGCCGCCCGTCGTCTCGTCCAAAGACGCCGTGCTCCTGCGTTACGGCCTCGACGCGGGGACCCCCGGCGTCGGGGACATGCGGCGTGAAGACCGCGGCGTCGATCCGAGCTGAACGGTGACCGCATTGGCGGTGACTATGCCACAACCGCACTACCGCCTCCTTGACCTGAGTCCTCCAGCGGTGCCGGCCTTCGCGTCCGAGCATGAGATTCATCTTCCTCGGACCGTGGTATCACTCCGGTGAAGGATTATCGGCCGCGGCAGTCGCCTGCGGTGCGGACAGGGCGATCACGGATGCGATCGACAAGCAGCTCGAAGGGCGCGATGACGACGGTCCGGCTCACGGTTGCGCCTGCTTCGGCAAGGTGAGGATCTCGGCTCCGTCGTCGGTGATGGCGATCGTGTGCTCGCTGTGTGCTGTCCGACAGCCTGTCGCACTTCGGAGCGTCCACCCGTCGGCATCGGTGACGAGCTCGGCGGTGTCCGCCATGACCCACGGCTCCAGCGCGAGCAGCAGCCCAGGGCGCAGTTTGTACCCACGACCGGGCCGCCCGGTGTTCGAGACGTGCGGGCTCTGGTGCATCGTTGACCCGATGCCATGACCTCCGAACTCGGTGTTGATCGGATACCCCGCCTCACTGAGGACCGAGCCGATGGCATGGGAGATGTCGCCGATGCGAGCCCCGGGCCCGGCAGCCGCTATCCCCGCGCTCAATGCGCGTTCGGTCGCGCTGATCATCGCGACGCTCTCCGGGGGCTTTGAGTCGCCCACGATGAAGCTGATGGCAGAGTCTGCAGCGACTCCGCCTTTGGAGACGGCGAGGTCGAGCGTCAGCAGGTCGCCGTCGGCAAGCGTGTAGTCGCATGGCAGTCCGTGGAGCACGGCGTCATTGACGGCCGTACAGATGTAGTGGCCGAACGGTCCGCGTCCGAACGACGGCTCGTAGTCGACGTAGCAGGACAGTGCTCCGGCCTCGACGATCATGCTCTTGGCCCACCGGTCGATGTCCAGGAGGTTCGTGCCGACCGTGCTGCGGCTCTTCAGCGTCTGCAAGATGTCGGCGACCAGGGCACCCGTCTCTTTTGCTCGGGCCAGTTCGGTGGGGTTCAGGATCTCGATCATGCGGCGCCCTTCTCATGCATCCAATAACTATACCGGCCATACTATCCCGGTACTAGAATCGGAGTCATGGTCAGATTGCCGCTCACACCCGCAGAGGTCGAGCGCGGACAGCGCCTCGGCGCCCTGTTGCGTCGCGCCAGGGGAGAACGCTCGATGCTCGAGACCGCGCTCGATGCACGCGTCTCACCGGAGACCCTCCGGAAGATCGAGACGGGCCGCGTAGCGACCCCTGCCTTCCCGACCATCGCGGCGATCGCCGATGTCCTCGGCCTCTCCCTCGACGCGGTGTGGGCCGAGATCAACCAGCCCGAACGTGGCGTTGAACCGGCCGGCTCTGATCGCAACACACGCGAGCGGTTGGTCTCGTGAGTCTCAATCCCGCAGCCGCGTTGGAAGCGTCGGCGAGAGAGGACGCGTGGGTACGGCTCTCAACCAACGTCCCCGGTCGGTGCAACTTGGCCGTGGTGTCGAGATACGGGAACAGCCCGCTGAGGAGCTCGTCACACCGCACCACGGCCTCAGGTCACGCCACGCCACCGTTCGAGAACCCAGTGATCGTCCTCACGGAATTCGTGCCTGATCCAATTTTCGGGCGGCGTCGACAGTCAGCCGCCGCCAGGCGATCGTGAGGGCGGTAGCCCAACAGGCCAGGTCTGGAGATTCCCTTCCCGGCGTGCGACCATCGGCTCATGACGTTGATCAGAAAGGGCTATGCCGCGTAGGCGCCCTTCGGGGGTCCGTGCACGGGGATCGGCGTGCGGAACCCACAGAGCTTCGATCCATCAGGTTCCGGGCCTCGGGCGTCGGCCTATGGCGGCGGTGATCGCGCTGGAGCACACTCGGATGAGGCCGGGCACAGTAGCGGAGGCACTGCTGGCTTGGACGCAGGCGGTCCTTCCTGGTAGCGCCGACCGGATCGGTCCTGGCTGCATGTGTCCTGAGTGCTGTGGAGACGCGCCACGCCGGCGGCTCGAACAGGCGCTCACCGCCTTGCCGCCCTGGGCCAAGCCGTACTTGTACGCCTTGATCCTTCCTATCGACAGGCGGTTTCTCGCGCGGACGTCGCCGGACCCGCACGCCTCGCCCGAATGGCCATGGTGGCAACAGCGGCGTTGAACGTCGAGGACGGCTATCAGCCGGTGGGCGGCGGCGCGGCCCCGGTGCGGCGGCTGACAGTCGGGTACGGCGGGTGCGTGGTGTGGTGGGCGGCCCGTGGTCCCGCCGCCGGCTGAGACCGGCGCCCACGTTGGGAGCCGTCTACTGACCTTGCTGTCCTGAGCTGGGAAAACGAGGGTGCAGATCAGAGCGGGTCGAGTCCCGTGATCCCCGTGAGTGACCGTGGTTCCCCGCCTGTTCTGGCACGCATCCAGCACGCGATCGAGAGTTCCGGTCGTGGTGGAAGGTGCGCTGCAAGCCTTGAGCTGGGCGAACGCACCACCCGCTTTCGTCCAGGCATCCTGGATCCTCGTCGAGGAAGTGGCCAGCCGGGTTTTCGCCCGAGGCGGCTTTCCGACGGGAACTCTGATGAGTTCTTTGGATAAGTACCGTTGTGACAACCATCCACGAACGGGAGCTCGCCTTGGCGGAGCCTCCGCATCCCATGGCGACGCAGTCGTCAATACACGACCGTGCCTGGCGGGCGGATCAGCGAGACGACTCATCGATCATCGAGGCGTCGCTGCGCACGCCTGAGTGCTTCGCGGAACTCTTCGACCGGCATGCTGCCGTGCTGCACCGCTACGCCGTCCGACGTCTCGGTCCCGAACACGCGGAAGACGTGGTGGCCGAGACGTTCACCCGGGCGTTCGAGAAGCGACACAGATACGACTTCGGCCGCTCGGAGGCGTTGCCCTGGCTGTACGGCATCACCACGAACGTCATCGGCAGTCACCGGCGGGCGGAGGTTCGGGGTTACCGGGCACTGGCCCGCACTGGTGAGGACCCCGTGGCGGTGGCATTCGACGAGCAGGTGGTCGCTCGGGTCGCTGCCTTGGCCACTCGGAAACGGCTTGCTGCCGCGCTGGCGAAGCTGGGGCGTGGTGAGCGTGACGTACTGCTGCTGATCGCCTGGGGCGATCTCACCTATGAGGAGACGGCGCAGGCGCTGGATGTGCCCATCGGCACGGTGCGCTCGCGCCTGTCACGTGCCCGCCGCAAGATCGTCCATGCTTTGGGCGGCGTCAATCCGATCAGTATGAGTGAGGAGACCTCGTGAACGACCTTGATCTGGTCCAGGATCTGCGCTCGGAAGTACGGCAGAGTGACCTCCGTACTCTGCATGGCGCGCGGGAGCGACTGCTCACCGCGATGGTCCCCGCGCCGCCTCCCAGGCGGTCCCGGCCCATGGTGCCGCGCCTGCTAGGTGTCGGTGCCCTCGGCCTCTCGATCGTTGTCGGTGTCACGGTCTTGCAGGGTCTCGATGGCACCGATTCGAGAGAGGGAACTGTCAGCACTCCGGTTTGGGCTCCGGCGGCCAGCGTAAAAAGCCTGGCAGAACGGGCCTCTACGGCGGCTGCGAAGGTGGTGGACGTCTACCCGCGTGCCGACCAGTGGCTCTACACCAAAGGGATCGGCTACCAAGCCCGGCAGAAGGGCACGTCGAAGGCGGGCAAGAGATGGACTCACGAACTCTGGCAGAAAGGTGACGGCAAGGGGAGGGCAAGGCGCTACAGCGATGAGACCACCGGGAAGAACGCCCCCCTCGCCACCGGCACTCCCAGCGGGAGTTCCGACGCCCCCAGGTGGGACGTCGCTTACCTGCGTTCCCTGCCCCTGGACCCGGCCGCCCTGTTGAAACGCTTGAGGAAAGATGGTGAGAACCCCTCCGATCGCCCCGACCTGCCGGAGGCGTGGATGCTTTTCCGAGACGTCAAGCTGATCCTTCAGGAGGGCGCCCCTCCGCCTCGCCTGCGTGCCGCCCTTTACACCGTCGTGTCCGAACTGGAGGGCATCGGGATCGAGGAGAAGGTGAAGGACCTGGCAGGCCGTGAAGGCGTGGGAATCTACCTGGACAGGGGGGACGGGACGCGCCACGAAGTCATCGTCGACCCGAAGAGTTACGCTTACCTCGGGGGACGAGAGATCTTCGTCGGAGGCGGCACGCAGGCTCCTCATTCCACTCATTCCACCAACGGTCAGTACGCCGAAGATGATGTGATCATCGCGTGGGCACAGGTGGCTCGTGGCATCGTCGACCACGCGGGTGATTTGCCGTAGCACTTGAGCCGCAAGGCGGAGACCCTCTCTCCGAGATGGCTTTTCCCGCTTGGAGCGGGTGACGGGAGCCGAACCTGCGCTGAGAGCCACGGCCGAGCCAAAAGGCCGATATGGCTCGTGGTGGGGACCAAGCTCACACACGATCAAGATTTCCGTGTCGTGGCACTGTCGGCGCAGCCTGAGACCATGCACCGTCATGGATATCGATGAGTTCTGGCTCTTCCTTCAGCGATCCCGGAAAGTGACCAGCAATCCGGATGAGCGTCTGAGGTGGCTCTCTCTCCACCTTGCACAGCGTCCGCCAGCCAAGATCGCCGACTTTCAGATCCTCCTCAACCAAGTACGGCGGCGATCCGATACCTACGACATGTGGGAAGCCGCCGACCTCATCTTCGGCAACTGCTCCACCGACGGCTTCTGGTACTTCCAGGCGTGGCTGATCGGGCTCGGCCACGACACTTTCGAACTTGCCGTAACCGACCCCGACAACCTGGCCGAGGTTCCGGAGGTACAACGGCTGGCAGAGCGCCCGATGAGAGAGTGGGCCGATGATGGGTGGCCGGAGTGGGAGGCGTTGAGCTACGTGGCCGCCGGCGCATACGAAGAGGTGACCGGTGAAGAGGACGGCGTCTACGACGCCATGGAAGAACGCGGACACACCAACCAGAGCAACCCTGAGCCCACCGGGCTGTCGTGGAGACTCCGCGACTCCGAAGCGGTGGCACAGAGATTGCCCCGGTTGAGCCGCGTGTTCCAACGAGATGAACTGTGATCCGGCGTAGGGAGACGCGGTTACGTACCTGCGTACACTCCACCCGCCCGTAGGAGAAGCAGGGCACGGGCCGGGGCGCCAGATGGAGCGCCCTACCGGATGAACGACTTGGCGTCCCGGTCCGTGGGCCGCCCGGCGTGTCCCGGGTCGAGGGCAGATGGGCTGATCAGGTTCCTACCCCAGCCACTGGCAGGTCGGCGGTGATGAGCGCGTCCTTGGTGGTCATCCTGGAGCCGGAGCGCCCCCGTCGGAGGTGAATGCCGCGCAGGGTCGTAGGGCCCGAAGAGGTGGCGTGGCTGTCGGATCTGATCGTTATCGTGGCGGCACATCCGGAACAGCAGGGAGCGTGCACATGGAGATCAATTATGCCGATGTTGCCTGGCTCGCCAGTGATCACGGATTTGGGCGACCTGTGGTGCCTCACTTTTGTTCGTGGGCTCGATGAGGCTGAGGCGCTTCGGCGTGTGGGTGCCGAGGAAAGAGGCATCAGTCCACTCACCTACGAGTGGAGCGCTTGGCCCCCTGTGAATTTGCGTGATCCGCGGATATGACGCTTGCCCGCTGTATAACGTCCGTGTTATGACTTGGGGAGAGGTGGAGCTGGAGCCAGAGGTGGACAGGTGGTTCGACACGCTTGATCAAGAAGGTCAGGAGACGGCGGCGTTCTATGTCGACCTGCTGGCCGAGCGGGGTGTCCTGCTCGATGAGCCCTACACCCGGCAGTTGCGTGGCAAGTTGCGTGAGCTGCGGTTTCATCTTGAACGAGAGGCGGTGCGCGTCAGCTACTGGATCGCACCGGGCAGGCGGATCATCCTGTTGACGGTCTTCCGTAAGCAGCGGATGCGTGAGACTGCCGAAGTCGAGCGTGCGTGGCGGGCCATGCAGCGATGTATCGCTGAGGCTCACACGGCAGACGAGGAGTGAGCGGAATGGGCGAGCGTAAGACGTGGGCCGACAAGCGGGAAGAAGTCATGAGCCGTCCCGGCGCGGGGGCCGCGTACGAAGCGGCGCGGATCCGTTTCGAGCTTGGTGAGGCGGTACGGCTGCGCCGCGAACAACTCGGGCTGACTCAGGCCGAACTGGCCGAGCGCACAGGGTTGAAGCAGCCCGCGGTGGCGCGGTTCGAGGCAGGTGGGACGATGCCGACGATTCCGATGCTGGAGAGGCTCGCGGAGGCGTTGGAAATGCGGCTTAGCGTCCAGTTCCAGCCGTTGCGTGAAGCGAGCTGATCTGTTGAAGAGGTACTGAAGCCATCGAGTACGCAATGGCATAGGTGGTCGTTGAGGTGCCGGAAAAGATCAAGCCCAGGTTCGAAATCCATCCCTGAACTGGGCCTTTGTGTGTGGAGCGGGTGACGGTGTCAACGATGTCCTGAGACCTCACATCGACAGACGGGAATCGAACCCGCGCTGTCAGCTTGGGAATCATCTACTGGCCTTGGCATCCTGAGCTGGGAAAACGGGGGTGCAGGTCAGAGCGAGTCGAGTCCCCGTGAGTGACCGTGGTTCCCCGCTTGTCCTGGCACGACGATCGAGATGCCGGCTACTTCTCTGCCTCTATCCCGGCGTCGGCCAGGTTGGCCCCCTGGAGCTTCGCTCCGAGCAGACTGCTGGCCTGACGGTTTGGATCATTGGGACTGCCCGAGAAGGTCATCTGAACGCCTGTCATCTCTTCTCTCCATACCGCTCAGTGGACATCCACCTGCTCTTCCTTGCGCGGCGCGCACCTCGCCTGCCAGATCTTCCCGTCTGCCTCGGCCCACCCCGGAGGGGCAAGGTTGTCTTCGCGTGTACGTCAGCCGGTAGACGTTCCTCGGTCATTGGATGTCAACGGTCACAGACGGCCTTGATCCGGAGGAGCCGGGAAGTTGGGCTTGCCTGGGACGTGGCAGGCGGGACGATCAGGCCTACCTCAGCCACTCAAGGACAGAGCCTTGCTCCTCGCGATCATCCCGGAGCTGAGGACCTCGCCGGAGGCCTCGAAGACGGCGTGGCAGGTAGTAAAAAGCAGTAACGATCAGGGCGGTGATCAGGAGGACGGAAAGCAGCAGGGCGCCCAGGATGATCACTGTGCGGAGGGCCTCGTAGGTGAAACCGAAGAGGAGCTCTCCATTGGAGACGCCGGATAAAGGCATCTCATCTGTTTCATCGGGTAACAAAGTCGCTCCTCGTCATATGCACCGTAGGTGCAGAGCGACAGTACATCGCGATGCGGGGTGCGTCTTGTGTCCCTGGCTATGCATGCGGCGTTATGGCCCCGGTACGGCGAATCGGTCGGTCAGGTGCGGCGGGTGCACGGTGCAGCGCGCGGCCCTGCCCTGGTGCCCCTGGCGACTTTCGGCAGTATGCGATGGGGCGAACTCGCAGCTCTCCGGCGTCACAACCTCGACCTCACGGCGCGGACGGTGAAGCTCAAGGCGTCGGTCTCGGAGATGAGGATGGGGAAGCTCGTCACCGGCCGGCCCAAGTCGGACGCGGGCGCCCGGGTCGTCACCCTGCCGGAGATCATCGTCGGTGACCTGAGCTGGGAG
The DNA here is from genome assembly GCF_036227305.1 of Streptosporangium sp. NBC_01469. Classification (NCBI taxonomy): domain Bacteria; kingdom Bacillati; phylum Actinomycetota; class Actinomycetes; order Streptosporangiales; family Streptosporangiaceae; genus Streptosporangium; species Streptosporangium sp. NBC_01469. The sequence goes on from NZ_CP109465.1 coordinate 2,540,253, forward strand.
AACGGGGGTGCAGGTCAGGGCGGGTCGAGTCCCCGTGAGTCCCCCTGAGTGACCGTGGTTCCCCGCCTGTTCTGGCACGGATCTGGCACGCGATCAAGGTCTTGGCCGCTTCTCTACCGTGATCACGCCAAGTGCGATCAACAGCTTGCAGTACCTGGAGGCTAGGAACAGAGTGAACTGCATGATCGAGATCGACGGTCCTTTCTACCGTGTGAGCGAGTCCGGTTTCGAGATGCTGATCCCTCGATGGGAAGGGCATGAACCTGAGACCGCCGAGGAGGCTGATGCGACGATCACCTTCCCCGACGGCTCCCGGAGATATGCGACCTTCATGACCTTGGACGTAATCAGACGGATCATGGACAAGAATGCGCGCACGGGTGAGTCTCTCGGCGGCCGGTACTTCTGGTGCTCGGACTTGATCATCATCAGGGATGTCGGGCTCGAAAGCATGGCGGCGGCGATCCGCGACCTGATCTCCTCGGGAGACATTGAAGGAGCCTGTGATCTCCTCGACCCTCTTGATGAGGACGAGGAGGAGACCGATATCAGAAAGAGCTGAGGTGACCTTCAGTACCGTTGGAGCGGGTGACGGGAATCGAACCCGCGCTGTCAGCTTGGGAAGTCTCTAGCGCGCCTGCTCACTGAGCTGGGGAAACGCTGACCTGCGGGGAACGGTCCGATTCCCCGCGATTCCCCGCGAGTCTCCCTTGTTCCCTCTGCTGACGGGCACGCAACGGGCACGTCGTGGGGGTGGCGGCTGCTTCCCTATCAGGACTATCCCGGCGGTGATCGGCGGTTCGCGACTTGGGCGTGAACATGAGCGGTCGTAAGGGACTATTCACCGCGGGCGCGCCCAGAAGTCCGCTGCGGAACCGATGGAACTCCGAGGCGCTGGATCGCGTCGCGGGCAACCTTCTCGCGCCCCGGCGGCGTAGAACGGGTGACTGTCGTTTGAGGGAGGCCTGTGAATGGCGGATCGGTCGGAGTACGACGCGTTCGTTGCGGCGGTGTGGCATCGATTGCTCCGCACCGCCTACCTGCTGACCAGGGACTGGGCGGTGGCCGAGGACTTGGTGCAGACGGCGCTGATGAAGGCGTGGCTGGCTTGGCCGCGTTTGGGGAACGAACGCGAGGCGTACGTCCGCAAAATCATCGTCAATGTGCACGTGTCGTGGTGGCGGCGGCGCTGGAGACAGGTGGAGGTCACGACCGGATCGCCGCCTGACCGGACACAGGCGGCCGACGACATGGGACAGGCCGATGAGCGCGAACTCGTCTGGCAGGTGCTCGGACGGCTGCCCGCCCGGCAGCGAGCCGTGGTGGTGCTGCGGTTCTTCGAGGACATGACCGAGGCCCAGGCCGCCGAGACGCTGGGGTGCAGCGTAGGGACGGTCAAAAGCCAGACCAGTAAGGCGCTGGCCAAGCTGCGGGTCGACGACTCGTTCGCGTCCACGTTCGTGAGAAGGGGGTAAGCCTTATGCCCATCAACCGGCGAGATCTCCATGACCTTCTGGAGGAGCGCAGCCGTCCCGCGGTCGAGCGCCCGATTCCGTGGGAGTCGCTGCGGACACGGGTGCGTGGCGTCCGGCGCCGCCGTTTCACCGCCGTTACCGCCGGAGCCGTCGCCGTCGCAGGCTTCGTGGCTGTGGCGGTCGTGGCGGCGGGGAGCCTACTGAACCTGCGTGGGCCTGACGAGGACGGCCAGGTCACCGCGTCCGTCGCCGGCCAGATCCCGGCTCAGTTCCAGGAGGCGGACGGGACGGTCTACCGCAGGGTCGCCACGGCGACGCTCGACGCCCCCCGCAAGAAGTCGGTGACGTTCGACGTGGAGATGCGCGGCAAGCCTTTGGCCGTCCTGGCGGACTGCCCGACGGAGTCGATGTTCATGATGCCGCACGTGACCGTACGGGTGCCGGGCGTCTCCAAGGTGTTCACCCTGTCGCCCGTGCCCTCCCTGTCGGCCGGATGCCAGAGCAACAGGCCGGTCGATGTGATGCCGCTCCCGGCCGGGACGCGTCGGGCGACGTTCACCGTCGAAGCACCCAAGGGGTTCGAGAACGTCGCTCCGCACGAGCGCCTGGAGAGATGGCGGTTCGGCGTCTATGAGTGGACGCCTCCCGCCACGATGAAGGCCGCATCGCCACCGGCCGAGCCGCCCGCGGCTTTCGGAGGGCGGCCACCCGAGTTCAACCTGATCACGAAGAAGAGCGACACCTGGCCGGCCGCCCGCGAAGTAACGATCACCGTGCCGAACACGGGCAGGCCGCTGGCCTTCATGGCGTACTGCGGAGGCGACATCGCCGGCCGCCTCACCAGTGAGGTTCGGGTGAACGGCCGCCTGATCAAGGGCTTCCTCGGCTGCCCTGCCGCGCCCACCAACCGGGGGGGCGGGTACACCGACTTGGGCGGGCCGAAGCCGCGCAGCCAGAAGACGGTGACCATCCAGGTCCGGCTGGTGGCGAAGATTCCTGAGTATCGGCAGCGGCCGGGGACGCTGACGGTAGCCGTCTACGAGAGGCCCAGGTGAGCTCGGACCCGGCCAGGTAGCAGCAGCGCGGGCACGACCGCGAGCGCCGTGAACGCCGGTGCCCAGACGAAGGTGTGGGTGAACGCGGCATCGGCACTGGCCGGCTCGCGCTGCAGGATCACGGCCACGTCGGTGTCGAACGAGCCGCTGACCATGACGACCATGTTGACCACGCTCAGTCCTGCCCCGCGCACGACGAACGGCGGCCGGTCGAAGATCCGTTTGATGGCGTCCTTGTAGGGGCAGGCCTGGACGTCTGCGGAGACAGTTCCTTGCATGGTGTGGGGCCAGGCCGAAGCCAATGCCTTCTGTGCCTCGGGCGATAAAGACGCTTCACTTCTTCTCGTGTCGCGATGCCTGCGGTGCTCAACCGCGTTTACCGGTGAGCCAGGGTGAGGAACGAACCCTGGATCTTCCGATCGCCCCCGGCCGCAGCAGACCTCAGCCATGATGGGGCGATCGTCGGGCTGCATGTGGGCGGTGGCGCGACCCAAGGTCGGCGAAGGGCGTAGGTACGGCGCAGCGCGCGTACGGCGACGGCCCGGAGTCCTGCCGCACGTCGGGACCGGCCCCCAGGCCGCATGCCCGGCGTGCGCCGCAGGCGCAGCGCCGCCGCCTTGATGCCCGGACGGTCCGGGTCGTGGCCTCCACCACCGAACTCAAGGACGGCTCGGTAACTGTCGGCCTGCCCAAGTCCGTGGCCGGTACGCGCACGATCGCTCTTCCCGAGGTGGTGGTCTCGGAGCTTCGCGCGCACCTCGACAAGTACACCGAAGAGCATGACGAGGCGTTCGTCTTTCTCGGCGCGAAGGGCGCGATGCTGCGGCGGCCGGCCTTCAGCCGGATCTGGGCCAGGGCTCTGAAGGAAGCGAACCTCTCGGGCGTCCACTTCCACGATCTTCGCCATACGGGCAACACGTTCGCCTCGCAGTCGGGTGCGACGCTGTGGGAGTTGATGAACCGGATGGGGCACTCGACCACGCGGGCCGCGCTGATCTATCTGCACACCGAGAACGGGCGAGACCAGATGATCGCCGACGGCATGGGAAAGCTCGCCGAAGCCGCTCTCAAGAAAGAAGATCCATCGGGATCGGGCACGTAACGGGCACGGAAGATCGAAGAGGCTCAGAAAACAACTAAGGCCCCGGTTCGGATTCGCATCCTGACCTGGGCCTTTGTATGTGGAGCGGGTGACGGGAATCGAACCCGCGCTGTCAGCTTGGGAAGTCTCTAACGCACCTGGTCGCTGAGCTGGGAAGATGCTGACCTGCGAGGGAGCGGGTCGAGGGACCGTGATTCCCCCTTGATCCCCCTCCTGGCGGACACGCAACGGGCACGGGGTCATGCGCCAGCGTGATCGGTGAAGTCTCCACGTGCCATGGCGATGGCCTATCAGGACGGCAAACCACTACGCAGGCGAATCCCCCTGACCTCAACCCCGTACAGGCCTGGCAGACGGCCGGGGAGCAATGCTTGAAACCTGTGGATCTGCCGGGAAGGGGTGTACCTTCCCGGATCTGAGATGAGGTTCTCAAGTAGGCCGATGTTGGCGCATCGGTCGGGAAGGCACCCCCAGAATGCTCACCATAGTTCCCGAGCTGCCCGCTGACGATGGCGACGGCTCGGCTGGCACCTCGTCGGTCTCGCTGATCGACCAACTGGTGCGCGAGGGCGCCCGCAAGATGCTTGCCGCCGCGCTGCAGGCCGAGGTCGACGCCTACATCGCCGCCTTCGCCGACGAACGCGACGAGCACGGCCGTCGGCTGGTCGTACGCAACGGCTCTCATGCCCCGCGCGCGATCCTCACCGCGGCCGGCGCGATCGAGGTCAAGGCCCCACGCGTGAATGACAAGCGCATCGACGAGCAGACGGGCGAGCGGCGACGGTTCTCTTCGGCGATCTTGCCCGCCTGGGCCCGCAAGACCCCCTCGATCAGCCAGGTGCTACCGCTGTTGTACCTGCACGGCCTGTCCAGCGGGGACTTCATGCCCGCGCTGGGGCAGTTCCTCGGCTCCACGGCGGGCCTGTCGGCCTCGGTCATCACCAAGCTGACCGAGCAGTGGAAGGCCGAGCAGCGCACCTTCGCCGCCCGCGACCTGTCCGGCGTGGACTACGTCTACCTGTGGGTCGACGGCATCCACGTCAACATCCGCCTGGAGGAGCACAAGCTGTGCCTGCTGGTGATGATCGGCGTGCGCGCCGACGGGCGTAAGGAACTCGTCGCGCTCACCGACGGCTATCGAGAGTCCACCGAGTCGTGGGCCGACCTGCTGCGCGATGCCAAGCGACGCGGGATGCGCGCCCCGGTGCTGACCATCGGGGACGGCGCGCTGGGGTTCTGGTCCGCGCTACGGGAGGTGTTTCCACAGGCCAAGGAACAGAGGTGCTGGTTTCACAAGATCGCAAATGTGCTGGGGGCGCTCCCGAAGTCAGCCCATCCGGGCGCGAAGAAGGCCCTGGCCGAGATCTGGAACGCCGAGGACAAAGACCACGCCCAGGCCGCGGTTAAGGAGTTCCAGGCCGCCTATGGCGCCAAGTATCCCAAGGCCGTGGCCAAGATAACCGACGACTTGGACGAACTGCTCGCCTTCTACGACTTTCCGGCCGAGCACTGGGTGCACCTGCGCACGACCAACCCCATCGAGAGCACCTTCGCCACCGTCAGGCACCGGACCAAGGTCACCAAGGGGCCGGGCTCACGCGCTGCCGGGCTGGCCATGGCCTTCAAGCTGATCGAGTCCGCCCAGGCCCGCTGGCGGGCGGTCAACGCGCCCCACCTCGTCGCCCTGGTTCGTGCCGGAGCCCGCTTTGAGAAGGGGCGCCTGGTCGAACGTGAGGAGCGGGCAGCCTAATGACAACTCCCGAGCCGCTGACCGATGAGGAACTGGCCGCGATCGAAGAACTCGCTGAGGCGGCAACTCCAGGGCCGTGGTTCATCCGGCACCTCGACGACGAGGTGGCCATGAGCCTCGTGGCCATCAGCACCGTTCCCGACACCGGCCACGGTGAACGGTGGCCGGACTTCGATCATCACGAGATCGTGGCCGCAACCCTCATCCAGCACCCTCGCTACGTCGGCGTCGCCGACGGACGTTGGGATGAGAATGCCCAGTTCATCGCGAACGCCCGCCAAGATATCCCTCGGCTGATCGCCGAAATCAAACGACTCCGTCAGCTACTCACTCCAAAGGGCCACCAAGACCTCGAGGCGTAATAACGCTCACCACCGATCCTGGAGTTGGCCCGGTTTGGTGGACACCTGACCTCTGGGGAACCCTGGTTCCCGAAAGAAGGAGTTCACTGTGCCGAACAACTATCCGCCGGAGTTTCGCCGGCAGATGGTGGAGCTGGTGCGCGCGGGACGGTCGCCGGAGGAACTCGCCAAGGAGTTCGAGCCCTCCGCGCAGTCGATCCGTACCTGGGTGCGCCAGGTCGACCTCGATGATGGCCGCCGCCAAGACGGCCTGACCAGCGCTGAGAAGGACGAGCTGGTCCGGCTGCGCCGTGAGAACAAGATCCTCCGCGAGGAGAAGGAGATCTTGCGTAAGGCCGCGGTTTTCTTCGCGCGGGAGACGGATCGGCCGAGATGAAGTACCGGCTGATCGATGCGGAGAAAGACCACCACGATGTCTCCCTGCTGGCCCGGGTGCTGGGTGTGTCGCGCCAGGGCTACTACGCCTGGGCCAAGCGCGGCCCGTCCACTCGCGCCTGTCGTGATGCCGAGCTGACTGAGAAGATCCACCGGCACCATACGGCCTCTGATGAGGTGTATGGGGCGCCGCGCATCCACGCCGACCTGCGTGAGATCGACGGGGAGAAGGTGGGCCGCAAGCGAGTGGCCCGGCTGATGCGTGCGGCCGGGCTGGCCGGTGTCTCCCGGCGTAAGGGCTGCCGCACGACGATCGCGGATCGGCGGGCTGCAGCCGCGTCGGACCTGGTGAAGCGGAAGTTCGAAGCGGACGAGCCGAACCGGATCTGGACGGCCGACATCACGTATGTGCCGACCTGGCAGGGTTTCGTTTATCTCGCTGTGGTCTTGGACGTGTTCTCCAGGCGGATCGTCGGCTGGGCGATGGCCGACCATATGCGGACTGAGCTGGTGACCGACGCGCTGGCGATGGCGATCCATCAGCGCCGCCCCAGCGCCGGGGTGATCCATCACAGCGACAAGGGCAGCCAGTACACCTCGATCGCCTTCGGCCAGCGATGCGAGCAGGCAGGAGTTCGCCCCTCGACGGGTAGGACCGGGACGTGCTTCGACAATGCGATCACGGAGAGTTTCTTCGCCTCGCTGGAGTGTGAGCTGATCGACCGGCGGACCTTCCGTACCAGGTCAGAAGCCGAACGGGCCGTGTTCGCCTACATCGAGGGCTTCTACAACCCACGCCGCCGCCACTCCGCGAACGGCCAGCTCAGCCCCACCGAGTACGAACGCCGACACGCCCTTAAGAGCATTCAAGAAGACGGCTATGCTGCCGCGTAGCCGAAAGCCCTGACGTGTCTACTGAACCGGGGCAACTCCACCTATGAGAACAATTCGGCAGTGGACAGCGGGGCTCTTGCGTCTTCGTCGGCCCGAGTAGTTCATGAACCTGAGTGACGGCTTGAGCAGTTTCCCTGGCAGGACCCTGCCGTTTGGGGCCATGCGCAAGTTCGACGCAGCCAGCGCTCAGGAGGGGTAACAGCCGCGTGACCGTTCCTGCTGCTGGTTGTTAGGTTGTAGCAATGAGCGAAGAGCGATCTACGGGACCAATGGGCTTCAGGTAGCTCGCCAGGAAATACCTGGCGGTGTGACCAGGGAGTCTCATGTCCCGCACTGCTCACCATGTTCCTCTATCGCGTTCCGACATCGGTTATGTCCTCGATCGTCCTGGTCCTTGGCGGTTGGTGACTGTCGTTGATCTGCGTTACAGCGACGCGTGCCTGAAGGAAGCAGCTCGAAGCGGGCGTAGGCCGCACCCGAAACTTGTCCGGCGTAGGACTGTCGTCTACTCCTGGGCACGGGCCGATCCGCGGGATCGATCCGTAGCGTGGTGGGCAAACATCGAGGAGCGTCAGGGGCGGCAGCGCCTTCGCCGTTCCACCGAGTTGATCCGCCAGGCGGTCAACGCCACATCCAACGGTTATCGCCTCGCTGAGTTGGCTGAAGACTTCGACGTTCCGCCAATGCGGCACCGCCGCAACGCGGTCTGGCAAGCGTGATCATCAGCCAGGTGCCATACCCCTGATGATCGGACCGACCGATGACGGCAGCAGGTTCGCCGGTCGCCTTTCTCCCGTACCGCACTGACGATGCTCCATGCTTACCGGTGTTTACGCGGCGGTACGGATTACTTCGGCAACTGCTGGCCGTGCTCCAGATACAGCGGACGGCCGATGGTGCGAGCGGTGACGGCGGCCAGGACGCGGTTGGCGAGTCGTTCGATCAGGAGGCCGGGCAGTTCCTCGACAGGGTGGAAGTCGTAGCCGGACAGCTCGTCGACGCCGAGTCGGATGCTGTCGCGCATGCTCGGGCTGAGGGTTCCGCCGTCGAAGAGGAACAGGACCTTGTCGCCTTCTTCGGGGTGAGGAGCCCAGTCGACCACGAGGAGGTCCCCGATCGGCGGTTGAATGCCGAGTTCTTCCTGAACTTCGCGTACGCACGCCTGGAACGGGGTCTCGCCAGGCTCGATGTAGCCGCCGGGAATGTCGCGGTAGTCCTTGTAGTGAGGGCGAACCAGCAACAGGCGGCCGTGGTCGTCGAAGAAGAGTGCCCCGGCTGCGGCGCGGGGGGTGGCCATGGGCGGGGTCTCTTGGCCGGTCATGATCCCCACGGTACGGGAAGTCCGCCCGGTGTGAAGGTCGCTCAGGTGACGCGCAGGCGACGAGCGAGATCGGTGAGCCGGTGGCTGGGCTTGCCCTTCTGGCGACGAATCCAGTTCGGGACGAGCTGGCGGCTGAGGTAGTGATGACGGATCTGCTCGGGAGCGAGATGTTCAGCCTGAAGGAGGGCGCCCAATGCCTCGTCGGTGTGGTTCCACAGGCTGAACGCCTGGGCAACGGCGATTCCATGACGGGCGCGACGCTCGATCGGCAGGGCGCTGGTGTCCAGGCCGGGGCCGATGTCGATGGCGACTTGGATGTCTCCCAGCTCGATGGCCGTGGCCACCTGGTGGATGGCCACGTTGGTGGGGCCGAACGCGGTCCAGACGTGGTTGGCGTCGCCTCCCAGTCGGCGGGCCGATTCCGCGGCTTCGGCGAGGAAGGCGCGGGTGGTGGCGCGGTCATCGGCTCGAGCTGCGGCCATCGATCCTGCGAGGAAGAGCGTGCCGTGTACCGATAGGAGTTCGGGGCTCCCCTGGGGCAGGTCTGCTTGGAGAAGTCCGGCGGCGTCGCTCGTCAGTTGTGATGCGGCGTCATAGCGACCGTTGGAGAGCAGGGCGTGGGTGACGGATCGCAGCAGTGAGGCGACCACAATCTGATTACCGGAGTTCTGAGCGTAGGTCAGGCCCCGTTCCGCGGCGATCCAGGCGAGGTCATTCTCCCCGATCTTGACGAGGATGCTGGTGGCGGCATGGTAAGCCTGACCGAGCAGGCTGAGGGCCTGGATGTGCTGATCACCCTGGTAGGCGCCAGCGGCGTGGTGGGCCTCGGTGAGAAGTGCCGGCAGGCGGCGGACCACGAGGCCGTACCGAGATGCCTGGTAGGCATGCCAGACATCGGCGATCTCGCTGCGCAGTTCGCAGAGGCTGGGCGGTTCGTGGGCCTGGGCGAGGGCGGCGAGCGGGGTGAGCTGGCGGTAGTCGGTGATCGCCGCACGCAATGCCGGGACGGTGCGGTCTCCGCTGTCGGGACTCCAGTCGAGTAGGGAAGGCTCGGCGAGAAGGTCGCCGAGTGCGACGTCCAGAGCGACCGCGAGGGACTTGATCACCGACAGACGGTCAAGCTCAATCCGGTCGTTTTCTATCTTGCTGAGCCAATCGACCGTGCGGCCGACGAGTCCGGCCAGGACTTCTTGTGACATTCCACGCCGTCGGCGGTACCACGCTACGCGTTCCCCGATAGTCAGATGATCCGTCATGCCTCGCATACCGATCAGCCTCGCACGAATACCTCGGAGACCCCGGAATTCTTTTCCGGGGCGGAGCGGCCACCTTTTCCTAGTGTCTCGACTGACCGAGAAAACGTCCATTGCGACGGAGGAAAGGGAGTGGACACGACGGGCTCGCGAGAGACCAGCAGGGAGGGCTGCTGCTCGACCTGCCGGGGCAAGGGGTGGCGATATGCGCGGGTGAGCGCGGCTTACGGCGCTCAGGTCATCGATGGTCGGCGTGCTCCAAGAACGCGGAGCGATTGCTTCGACTGCGCTGGAAGCGGACGGCGGGAGACATGACAGACACGCTTGTGTGGCGGCGACCGGCTGAGCCGGTGACCAATGACCCTTTATATGCGGCTGTGCGCCTCGCCGAGGAGCTGCGCAATCTGGAAATGCCCGCCGACATTCACCACGGCGTCGGAATCGCGCTTGTTTCGGTCTGGATCGATCTGGTCGTCTGGACCAACGGGGCCTCGTATCACTGGTGGTCGGGGAACACGTCGGCGCGCAGGCGCCGGCTCTACGCGTACAGCCCGGTGAATGATCCGCTGACGACTGCTCGCCGGGTCGCCGTCCGGTACGCGGACCTTCGCGACGGTCATCCGTTGTCGGAGGTGGTCGAAGAGACCCAATGCGTACTCCCGGATGATCGCCGACCGGTCGACCTGCGCGGACGGCGTCTTACCTCGCCCGTATGGCCGGAGTGATCGCTGTGATGGTCAGCGAGTTGAACGCTGTCTACGGCAGGCGGTGGAGGATCTCGGCGTCCCTCGGGGGCGGGTGGTACGCGGTGCGTCGGCATGACCTCTCCAGGGAGAGCCTTCAACGTGGCCTGTCCTATGTGCGCTGTGGGCAGACCTTGGAGGAGTTGGCCGGTCACTTGGCCGCCGAGAAGCGAATTGAAGATCAGTGGTGGGTCGTCAATCTGCAGGACGAGAGTTTCGGTCCTGCCGTCGGCGTTCCACCGAAGCAGGCGCGACGACGAGGTTGATCCCTGCTGGTGTGTCATTTCAACACCCGCACGCGCTGGGTGGATGTGGTCAGGGAGATGGGTCTTCCCGGTCTCCACTTCCATGATCTCCGTCACACGGGCAACATGCTCGCCGCAGAGTCCGGCGCGGGGCTCAAGGATCTGATGGCCCGTATGGGTCACGACAACGTGCGCGCCGCGATGATCTATCAGCACGCCGTGCGGGGTGCCGACAGAACGATCACGGACGCGATCGACCGGCAGATCATTGGGCGCGACGAGGAAGACGGCTCGGCGGGGATGCTGATCCCGGTGCACTGATCGAGAGCTAATGGCACGCTAATGGCACGCGAAGATCAAATAGCTTTGGAAACAAACAAGGCCCTGGTCGGGAATCCATCCCTGACCTGGGCCTTCGCTCTTGGAGCGGGTGACGGGAATCGAACCCGCGCTGTCAGCTTGGGAAGCTGATGTTCTGCCATTGAACTACACCCGCGTGCGGCGTGCCGCGCGTCACCACTCTAGCGGAAAGTTGGGCGACTCTCGTCCCTCCAGGGAGCAAGATTCGTGCGCCCCACCGGGAGCAGGGCTCGTGCGTCCCTCCGGGGAGCGGGTTTCACGACTCCGGCGTTGGTAGGTTCCACACGTGCTGCTTTCCGATCGTGACATCGCCGCTGAGATCGAGGCCGGAAGGGTCATGATCGATCCCTTCCAGCCGGAGATGATCCAGCCGTCCAGCGTTGACATACGCCTGGACCGCTACTTCCGAGTCTTCGAGAACCACCGGTACCCCCACATCGATCCGGCGGTCGAGCAGCCCGATCTGACGCGGATGGTCGAGCCGGACAAGGGTGAGCCGTTCATCCTGCATCCGGGGGAGTTCGTGCTGGCGAGCACGTACGAGGTCGTCACCCTGCCGGACGACATCGCCTCGCGGCTGGAGGGCAAGAGCTCGCTGGGCAGGCTCGGGCTGCTGACGCACTCGACGGCGGGGTTCATCGACCCGGGGTTCAGCGGGCACGTCACGCTGGAGCTCTCCAACGTCGCGACGCTGCCGATCAAGCTCTGGCCCGGTATGAAGATCGGCCAGCTCTGCATGTTCCGGCTCAGCTCTCCGGCGGAGTATCCCTACGGTTCGGAGAAGTACGGATCGCGCTACCAGGGGCAGCGAGGGCCGACGCCGAGCCGTTCGTACCTCAACTTCCACCGGACCCCCATCTGATCTTCGCGAACCCCGGCGCCAGGGGTTCGGGGCGTCGGGGGCCTGAACGCGGTTCAGTGAGGGGTCGTGATGGAAATCACCCTGTTCGTTCGCGAGGGCCACCGGTCTCTTCGATCTTGGTGGATCTCGGAGAAACGTCGTGGAAGCCGGGGTTTCGAAGGGGAGTGCGGACAACGTGCCGGACGGTGATCCGGGGGAGAGAGTCCCATACGTGACCTGTCTTCGGCATAATGTGGCCGAAAACTAGCAAAAACGGTCACCGGAAAGATGCCCGCAAGACTGCCTCAAGCTGTGTGTCGCCGGGTACCCGCCGGGTAACGACATCACGAAGAGTGCACGTCTAGCGGGTGAAGTTCGCATTTCCGCTGGTAACCCGTACCCTTCTCTGCGGACCATCCCCGCACATCTGGAGAACGACGTGCGCCTGCGTCTCACACCTAGTGAGGACAGCTACTACGACTTGTTCGCCGACTCGGCGAACAATCTCGTCACAGCGTCCCGTCTGCTGGTAGAGATCATCAGTGACGGATCGGACAGAGAAGCCCTGGCCGAGAAGATGCGCGCATGTGAGCACGCCGGTGACGAGCGCACTCACGCGATCATGAACCGGCTCAACGAGAGCTTCATCACGCCCTTCGACCGCGAGGACATCTACCGTCTCGCCTCGAACCTCGACGACGTGATGGACTACATGGAGGCGGCCGCGGACCTGATCGTCCTGTACCAGATCGACCACCTCCCCAAGGAGGTCGTCCGGCAGGTCGAGGTTCTGGAGCGCGCCGCGGAGCTCACCGCCGAGGCCATGCCACGGCTGCGTTCGATGAAGAACCTCAACGAGTACTGGATCGAGATCAACCGGCTGGAGAACCAGGCCGACCAGGTCTACCGCCGCCTTCTCGCCAAGCTCTTCGGCGGGGAGTACGACGCGTTGACCGTCCTCAAGATGAAGGAGGTCATCGATCAGCTCGAGATGGCCGCCGACGCCTTCGAGCACGTGGCCAACACGATCGAGTCGATCGCGGTCAAGGAAAGCTAAGTGGATCTCACGCTCGCACTCGTCATCGGCGTGGTGGTCGTGGCGTTGGTGTTCGACTACACCAACGGTTTCCACGACGCCGCGAACGCGATCGCGACCTCCGTCTCGACGCGCGCGCTGACGCCGAGGGCCGCGCTGTTCATGGCCGCGGCCATGAACTTCCTGGGTGCGCATCTCGGTACGCAGGTGGCGGCGACCGTCGGCAAGGGCATCATCGACGCCCCGCAGGGAAGCCACGGCCTCGTCATCGTCGGCTCAGGTCTGATCGGCGCGATCACCTGGAACCTCGTCACGTGGTACTTCGGCCTGCCCTCCTCAAGCAGTCACGCGCTGATCGGCGGCCTGGTCGGCTCCGCGCTCGCCTCGGCGAGCACCGTCCACTGGAACGGGGTGCTGGAGAAGGTCGTCATCCCGATGATCCTGTCTCCGCTGATCGGCTTCACCCTCGCCGGGCTCATCATGATCGGAATTCTATGGGGGTTCCGGCGCTCCCAGCCCACGAAGACCAACCGGGGCTTCCGCCACGCGCAGACCGTGTCCGCGGCGGCGATGGCACTGGGCCACGGCCTCCAGGACGCGCAGAAGACCATGGGGGTCATCTTCCTGGCCCTCGTGGTCGGCGGTTACCAGAACGACGGTGACCCGATCCCCCAGTGGGTCATCCTCTCCGCGGCCACGGCCATCTCGCTCGGCACGTACGCGGGCGGCTGGCGGATCATGCGAACGCTGGGACGCCGGATCATCGCGCTCGACCCGCCGCAGGGATTCGCCGCGGAGACGGCCGCGGCGACCGTGCTCTACACGGCGGCCATCGGCTTCGGCGCCCCCATCTCGACCACTCACACGATCACCAGCGCGATCATGGGCGTCGGCGCCACCAAGCGCCTGTCGGCCGTGCGCTGGGGCGTCGCGGGCAACATCGTGACCGCCTGGATCCTCACGATCCCGGCCGCCGCGCTCGTCGCCGCGCTGTCCTACTTCGCGCTCCACTGGATGGTCGAGTAGTTCCCCGGCGACCGCGCCGGACCGGGGACGAACCCGGTCCGGCGCGTCCTGTTTCCGGTGCGTCACTTCCGGTACATCACGTCGACGTCCCAGCGGGTGAAGCCCAGCCCCTCGTACAGGCGGATCGCCGCGGGGTTGCTCTCGTCCACGTACAGCATCACCTGGCTCAGGCCCCGTGACCGCAGGTAGGTCAGGCCCGCGAGGGTCAGCGACCTGCCCAGGCCGCCTCCCCGCTCCGCGGGGTCGACGCCGACGACGTAGACCTCGCCGAGGGGTTCGTGCGCGTGGTCGCCGTCGCCGTGGACCTTGGTCCAGTGGAAGCCCACCAGCCGGTCGCCCTCCCAGGATCCGTCCGGCCGTACGGCGAGGAAGAATCCGGCCGGGTCGAACCAGGGCTCCCGCTCGCGCCGCTCCAGGTCCTCGATCGTCCACGCCCCCTGCTCGGGGTGCTGGGCGAAGGACCTGGCGTTGAGCGCCACCCACGCCTCCCGGTCGGAGGTGCCGGGCTCGAACGTGCGCAGCCGTACCCCCTCGGGAAGGTCGAAGCCGGGGATGTCGGAGGACAGGGAGCGGCGCATCCGCCACAGGGACCTGATCTTGTCGAAGCCCGCCGACCGGGCGAGGGCCTCGGCGGCCGGATGTCCGCCGTGCGCCCACAGGCGCAGATGCCCGCCGGTGTGGTCGAGCACGGCCTCCAGCAGTCGCCGCCCGTATCCCCTCCGGCGGAACGCGGGATGGACGACCAACTCCCCGCTGGGGCCTTCGACGGGGTCGGTCGGGTCGACGTGGGCGTAGCCCGCGAGGTCGTCCCCGGCGTACAGCAGCACGGCTCCGGCCCGCTCGTCGCCGCCGTAGCGCAGGTGCAGCATGACATGCTCGTTGAGCGGTCTGACCCTGTCGGCCTCCGTGGCAGCCTCCACCACCGCGAGGACGTCGGACACCTCTTGTTCGCCGAGTAGCCCCCGGTACTCCACACGCACGTTCATGGTGTGGACTCTAAGCGGGTACATCTTTCCTGAGCTCACTGGGGACTGGCAAAAGGCGCCATGTCCCCACCAGGCGAATCGTTACCTCTCGGTCATTCTTTGCACAGGTAGTCCCTTTAGTGTCGTGGTCCATGATGTCTCGTTCCTTCCTGCGGTTGGCCATGGCGGGCGTGCTCGCCGGGGCCGGTCTCGTGCTCGCGATTGGACCGGCCCAGGCGGGCAACAAGCCCGCCAAGCCCGCCAAGACGGTGCCGGTCCGCCTGCTCTCCCTCAACGACTTCCACGGCAACCTTGAGCCGCCGACCGGTTCGTCCGGCCGTATGGTCGACGAGACCGGCGCCACGGTCGAAGCCGGCGGTGCCGCGTTCGCCGCCACCCATCTCAAGCAGCTCTCCGACAAGAACACGCTGAAGGTCGCCCAGGGCGACCTGATCGGCGCCAGCCCCCTGATCTCCGCGGCCTACCACGACGAGCCCGCGGTCGAGTTCCTCGGCAAGGTCGGCGTCACCGCCTCCGCCGTGGGCAACCACGAGTTCGACGAGGGGTACGCGGAGCTCAAGCGGATCATGAACGGCGGCTGCCACCCGGTGGACGGCTGCTCGCCCGCCGGTGAGTGGAAGGGCGCGAAGTTCAGCTACATCGGCGCGAACGTCATCTTCAAGCGCCCGGAGCGGGACGCGGAGAAGCAGGCGCTGGAGGCCCTGGGCGGGTCGAACAGCAGCTCGCTGCGCAACCTCCTCAAGGGCTACGGCATCCCCGCGCTGCCCCCGGTCGCGATCCGCTGGATGAACGGCGTGCCGATCGGTTTCATCGGCCTGGTCACCCAGACCACCCCGAACATCGTCACCTCCGAGGGCATCAAGAACCTTGAGTTCATCGACGAGGTGAAGGCCGCGAACGTCGCGTCCAAGCTCCTCCAGATCGTCGGCGTCAAGGCCCAGGTCGTGCTCGTGCACGAGGGCGACCAGGTCACCGCGGGCCAGTCGCCCGACGCGTGCAGTGCCCAGCCGGGCGCGGGCAACCGGATCGCCACGCAGGTCGACGCCGAGATCGACATGATCCTCAGCGGTCACTCCCACCAGGCGTACCTGTGCAAGGTGGCCGACCCCAAGGGCGCCACCCGCCTCTACAGCCAGGGCGGCTCCTTCGGCCGGGTCATCACCAAGGTCGACTTCCAGGTGGACGTCAAGACCCGTGACGTCGTGCGCTCCTCGGTCGTGGCCGACAACCAGGTCGTGACCAGGACCGTCACCCCCGACCCGGATATCGCCCAGTTCGTCAAGGACTGGAAGGACGACGTCGCGTCGGTGGCCGACAGGCCGATCGGTAAGATCACCGCGGACATCAACTCGGGCCTCTCCGACAAGGAGTCGCCCCTGGGCGACCTCATCGCCGACGGCCAGCTCGCGGCGACGAAGACCGGCGGCAACGCCCAGATCGCCCTGATGAACCCGGGTGGCGTGCGGGCCCCCCTCACCTACGCGAGCTCCGCCCTTGAGGGCGACGGCGTGGTGACGTACGGCGAGGCGTTCACGGTCCAGCCGTTCAACAACCTCATGCAGGTGGTCACGCTCACCGGCGCGCAGCTCAAGACCGTTCTGGAGCAGCAGTTCGTCGGCGGCCCCAACGCCCAGGCGTTCACCAAGATCCTGCAGCCGTCGTCGAACTTCACCTACACCTACAGCGCGAGCGCGCCGTGGGGTTCGAAGGTCTCCGACATGAAGATCGACGGTGTCGCCGTGACGGACACCCAGACGATCAGGGTCGCGGCCAACAACTTCCTGGTCGGCGGCGGTGACGCGTTCCTCGCCTTCAAGGACGGCACCGACCTGTGGAGCGGCCCGCTGGACATCGACGCCTTCGCCGCCCACTTCGCGGCGAACCCGTCGATCACGCCCCCGGTGCCCAACCGCATCACGGTCGTTCCGTAACGCGGGCGAAAGGCGCGCCGCGCCGAGGAGATCGCGGTACGTCGTGAGGCGTGTCACACCGTGAAGGTGTGACACGCGTGAGAGGCCCATCGGACGCGTCCGGTGGGCCTCTCCTGTGGGGCCGGCGACTAGGGTGCCGGCAACTGTGGGGCCGGCGACGTCTCGCCGGACGTCTCGCCGTACGGTCTTGCCGGACGTCGCGAGGTGCCCGGCGGGGTATCGCCCTGTGTCGCCGGGTGCTCCGGTCCGGTACGCGCCACACGTCGCGGGCCTCCCGCCGCGCCGTACGCCTGAGCCGTACGCCTGAGCCGTACGTCGGAGAGGTGCCCGTACGCCGGGGGTGGTATCCGCGGCCCGGTGGAGGCCGGTGTACGGCCGGGGATGTACGGGTGACATCCCCCTCAAGGGGGTCGGCGCGGTGGATACGGTGACCTACCGTGTCAGGGGTGAGGACCCGGACAACCGATGCGCTGGTGGCGGCCGGGGTGCTGACGGGGATCGTCGGGGGCACCTACGGCGGGCTGTCCAGTTCGGGTTCCCCCGAGCGCCCGCTGGACACGCTCGGCTTGGCGCTGATCACGGTGGCGTCGCTGGCGCTGGCGTTCCGGCGGAGCGCGCCGCCGCAGGCGGGAGCGATCACGGTGGCCTGCGCCGTGGCCTACTACGCCTGGCGGTATCCGGGGATCTTCGCCGCCGCGCCCGCCCTGATGTCGATCTACACGGCGGCGGCCCTCGGACGGCGTCGCCTGGCGGTCTGGCTGGCCGTCGCGATGAGCGTGGGGGTCTACGGCCTCATCGCGCTGTCCGACGTCGACCCCGCCCCCGACGGGGGGTTCACGCTGCTCAGCGGCTGGCTGGTGGCGATGGTCGTCCTCGGGGAGACGACCAGGAGCCGTCGCGCGTACCTGCACGAGGTCGAGAGGCGGGCGGTCCAGGCCGAGCGCACCCGCGAGGAGGCGGCGCTGCGCAGGGCCGACGAGGAGCGGCTGTGGATCGCCCAGGAACTGCACGACACCCTCACCCACAACATCTCGGTCATCAACGTCCAGGCCTCCGTCGCCATGCACCTGCTCGACCGCGACCCCGCGCTGTCCCGCGAGGCACTGGCCGCGATCAAGGAGTCGGGGCGGGAGGCGATGCGGGAGCTCCGCGCCACGCTGGGCGTGCTGAGACAGGCCGATCCCGACGATCTTGGGGCGGGCCTCGCCCGGCTGCCCCGGCTGGTCGCCAGGGCGGAGGCGGTGGGGCTGCCGGTCAGGGTCCTCGTCGTCGGGGAGCGCCGGGATCTTCCCCCGGACGTCGACCGGGCGGCCTACCGCATCGCGCAGGAGGCGTTCACCAACGTGCTCCGTCACGCCGGGCCCGCGTCGATCACGCTGACGACCGAGTACCGGCCTGAAATGATCGTGTTGCGCGTCGAGGACGACGGGGAGTCGTCCGCTGAGGTCACGAGGTACGGAATGGGACTGATCGGGATGCGCGAGCGCGCCGTCGCCGCCGGAGGATCGCTCACCGCGGGACCGCGTCCGCAGGGCGGGTTCGCCGTCCGGGCCGAGCTGCCCCTGGCGGGGCGGCCGTGATCGGGGCGCTGTCGGCCGACGACCGGGCGCGGGCGGGGCGGCCGTGATCAGGGTGCTGCTCGCCGACGACCAGGCGCTGATCCGCGCGGGCTTCCGGGCGCTGCTCGACATGGCCGGAGACATCACCGTCGTCGGGGAGGCGGGCAACGGCGTCGAGGCCGTCGAGATGTCCCGCGCGCTGCGGCCGGATGTGGCGCTGCTGGACGTCAGGATGCCGCTGCTCGACGGGATCCAGGCCACCAGGAGGATCGGCGCCGACCCCGAGCTCGACGCGGTGCGCGTGGTGATCCTGACCAACTACGCCCTCGACGAGTACGTCTTCGCCGCGCTGCGCGCGGGGGCCGGGGGCTTCCTGCTCAAGGACATCGAACCGGCCGAGCTGCTGAGGTCGGTCCGGGTGGCCGCCGCCGGTGACGCGCTGCTCTCGCCCTCCGTGACCCGGCGGCTGATCGAGGAGTACGTGTCCACCCCGCCCAGGCCCGTCGCGGGACCCGGCCTGGAACGTCTCACCGGCCGCGAGCTGGAGATCCTGGCCCTGGTCGCCACCGGCATGTCCAACGCGGAGATGGCCGGGCATCTGGCCATCAGCCACGCCACCGTCAAGACCCACGTCAGCCGGTCGATGACCAAGCTCGGGGCGCGTGACCGGGCGCAGCTCGTCGTCTTCGCCTACGAGTCGGGGCTGGTCACACCTGGGACAGCCGGAGCGCCCGGGGTATCCGGGGCGTCTTGAACATCCGGGGCGTCCTGAGCGGCCGAGACGTCCTGAACACCCAGGTCGTTCTGAACATCCGGGTCGTCCTGAGCGGCCGGGGCGTCCTGAGCACTCGGGGTGTCCTGGGTCTCCGGGGCGTCTTGGGCGTTCGGAGAGCCCGGACGTTCGGGGCCAGGCACGCCAGGCTCGCCCGGCCTGTCGTCCGGTGAGCGCGTCCGGCGCCACGCGTACCAAGCATGTCCGCACATGTCCGGACGTGTGGCCGGCGTGCCCGGACGCGGGCGTGCCCTGCTCCCGCCCTCGCGCGAGAACCGCCGCGGGGACGGGAACGTGCCACGGCCGTTCCCGGTGACTCCCGGGAGCCTGAGAGCTCCCAGGGGACAGAGGGTGGCCTAGTGGCGGGCGGGCTCGCGCTCCTCGATGGGCTCGTTGCCGCGCTCGGGGACGAACCGGTAACCGACGTTGCGGACCGTGCCGATCAGCGCCTCGTACTCGGCGCCGAGCTTGGCGCGGAGCCGCCGGACGTGGACGTCCACGGTGCGGGTGCCGCCGAAGTAGTCGTACCCCCAGACCTCCTGGAGGAGCTGGGCGCGCGTGAAGACCCTGCCGGGGTGCTGCGCCAGGTACTTCAGAAGCTCGAACTCCTTGAAGGTCAGATCCAGCGCGCGGCCGCGAAGCCTGGCGGTGTAGGTGGCCTCGTCGATCGACAGGTCACCGTTGCGGATCTCGTCCGGCACCTCCTCGGCGGCGGACAGGTTGAGCTTGCCCACGGCCATCCTGAGCCGCGCCTCGACCTCGGCGGGCCCGGCGGTGTCGAGGATGACGTCGTCGGCACCCCACTCCGCGGTCAGCCCGGCGAGACCGCCCTCTGTGACGATCACCACCAGAGGGCAGGCGACGCCCGTGGTGCGCAGCAGCCGGCACAGGCTTTTGGCCTGGACGAGCTCGCGGCGCGCGTCCACCAGAATCGCATCGGCGGGTGGGGCGTCGAGCAGGGCGGATGCCTCCGCGGGCGCGACCCGTACCGAGTGCAGTAGTAGCCCCAGCGCCGGGAGCACCTCAGTTGAGGGCTCGAGGGCGTTGGTGAGCAGCAGGAGATTGCTCACGATGCCTCCTTCCCGCGTCATGCCGGCGATAGCCGTACAAACACGTAAGGACCCGGGGGCTACGTTGCCCAGGTCCCGTAGTAGGTGAGGATAACCCACAAGGGTCCGGCGTCCAGCGAACGTCCACCTGGTGAACACCCGTTCTCCATGTGAATTCGCCGTAATGGCGCGGTAACTCTACGTGTATTTGGGGAGTTGATTCACTGATGGCGACGGTCATTGTCAGATATTGGGCCGCGGCGAAGGAAGCGGCGGGGGTCGCGGAGGAGCGTTCCGAGGCCGCGACCCTTGCCGAGTTGATGACGAAAATCACATCGAACCGTGAAAGGCTGGGTCGCGTGGTGAGCCTGTCATCGTTCCTGGTGAACGGGGATCCGGTGGGCAGGAGGGCCCACGAGACGATCGTCCTGACGGACGGGGCGACGGTCGAGGTGCTCCCGCCCTTCGCGGGCGGCTGAGCGGGGCGGACGCTACCACCGGCGCGGCGTTTCGGACAGGATTGCGGGGGGAGATCACGCCAATGCCCCCCTCGGGCCGGAGAACGAACAGGGAGTCGGATGCGCAAGCTGATCGGTTTTCTTCTCCTACTTCTTGTTCTCGCCGTGATCCTCGACCGGGTCGCCGTCGAGGGAGTCCAGCGCGAGATCGCCACGCAGGCGACGGCCAAGTACGACCTCACGACCCCGCCGGAGGTCACGATCGAGGGCGTCCCCTTCCTGACCCAGGCGATCGCCGGCCGCTACGAGGAGGTCAGGGTCGCCGCGGGCAGGATGACCGTCTCGGGTGTCCGGCTGTCGAGCGTCGACTTCACCCTGCACGGCGTCACGGCCCCGCTGGAGGACCTGGTGCTCCGTCCCCAGCAGGTGGACATGCGCGCCGAGCGCGTGGAGGGGACGGTGGTCGTCTCGGTGGAGACGCTCAACCAGAGGGCACCTCGCGGGATCAAGGTCGATGTCGTGGGTGACGCGCTCAACGTCAGCGGGGAGATCACCGTGCTGGGGCAGCAGGTGCCGGTGAAGGCGGATCTCAAGGTCGAGATCGTCGAGGGCGGCCTGCGGCTCGTCCCCGGGAAGGTGACCCTGGGCGGAGGCATCCCCGTGCCCGATCCCGAGCGGTTCATCAACTACCGCATCCCGATCGGGAAGCTGCCGTTCAACCTCAAGCTGACCGAGGTCAAGGCCGTTCCCGAGGGGTTGCGCATCTCGGGCGAGGCCTCCGACGTGCCCCTCCGAGGCTGAACGTGCCTCGTGCCTGAACCGGATCGCCCCGCCGTACGTCGTGAGGATGTGAGCCAAGCCGGAACCGCCGACGAGCAACTCGTCAGGGCGCTCTTCGACGAGCACGGCGGGCCACTGTACGGCTACGTGCTGCGGCTGACGGGCGACTCGGGGAGAGCGGAGGACGTCGTGCAGGAAACGCTGTTGCGGGCCTGGCGCCATCCCGACGCGTTCGCCGGCCGCTCCATCCGCGCGTGGCTGTTCACGGTGGCCCGCAACCTCGTCGTCGACCAGCACCGCGCACGCAAGGCGCGCCCCCCGGAGACGGGTGACGAGGCGCTCGCCGTGGTGCCCGCCGTCGACGAGCTGGAACGGGCCGTCGAGTCGTGGGCGGTCGCCGAGGCGCTGGCCGCGCTGCGGCCCGAGCACCGGGAGGTGCTGGCCGAGGTCTACTACCAGGGGAAATCCGTCAAGGAGGCCGCCGAGTCGCTCGGCATCCCCGCTGGAACGGTTAAATCGCGCACGTATTACGCGCTTCGGGCGCTCAAGCTGGCGCTGGAGGAGCGGGGGCTCGCGCCATGATGATGACCTGTGACGAAGTACGGATGTCGCTCGGGGTCTACGCGCTCGGTGCCTTGGAGCCGGACGAGCGCGTGCTCGTCGAGGCCCATCTCGCCGAGTGCGCCGAGTGCCGGGCCGAACTGGAGGAGCTGGCCGGGGTGGCGACGTTCCTCGGCAGGGTGTCCGAGGGCGACGTGGCGCAGGTGGCGAGCCCGCCCAGGGCGGTGCTCGACCGGCTGCTCAGCGCCAAGGTCAGGCGGCGCCGTACGAACCGCCTGATGCTCTCGCTGGCCGCCTCGGTCCTGGTGGTCGGGCTCGGCGGCGGAACCCTGTGGGTCGTCACCCAGTCCCCTCCGGAGGCCACCACGGCGTCGGCGCCCCAACCGGCCCAGGCGGCTCAGTCGGCCCAGGCGGACAGGGCGCCGGCCGACGCCGGGGGCCGTCAGGAGAGCGCTCAGTCCTTCACGGACTCGACCGCGCCCGACGCCAGCGCCAAGGCCAAGTCCTCTCGATCCCCGGTGGCGAGCCCGGCCCCGGAGGTCCTGCTCGCCCCGAGCGAACTGCGGTTCGAGAAGTCGGACAGCACGGGCACGGTCCGGGCGGTGGTGACCGCCTCCGCCGGGGAGGGGACGACCACGGTCAAGGTCGTGCTCACCGGGGTGGCCAAGGGCACGCGCTGCCGGCTGGAGGTGATCGGGGAGGGCGGGCTCAGGGAGACGGCGGGCAACTGGGTCGTCAACCGGGCCGCCTACGACAGGTCGGGCTCCTTCACGGCCACCACGACGATCCCGCCGGAGCGGATCACGGCATTCAAGATCACCACCGCCGGTGGGCGGGTGCTGCTCACGATTCCCACCCGCTGAGGCCGTCCGGTGGTTCCGGCCGCCGGATCCGTCCCGCCGGGTCGTCCGCTCGATCCGTCCGCCGGTTCATCGGTCCAGCCGGTTCGCAGGATCCGCAGGTGTCACCGGGGGGCGCTCGGGAAGGGCGTGGGCGGCGGGGGGAATGGGCCGGGCAGGTGGGACGGCGAGGGAATGGGCCGGGGCGCACGTCTGTTGTCGTGTTCCGTGACCGGTTTGACGGTGGTGATCGTCACCCTCGCCCTCGCCACGCTCGCGGGCGTGGTGATGCGGCGGCGGAACGGTGCGGCGCGAGAGGTGAGGGGCGACGTGGAGCGGCTCACGTCCGGCGACATCCACGCGGAGCTGGGGGAGCGGGCCACGCTCGTGCAGTTCTCCACCTCCTTCTGCCAGCCGTGCCGGGCGACCCGGCGGATCCTCGGCGAGGTGGCCGAAATGGTGCCCGGCGTCGCACACGTGGAGGTCGACGCGGAGTCCCGCCTCGACCTGGTCCGATCACTGAACATCCTGCGCACCCCCACCGTCCTCGTCCTCGACGCGTCCGGGCGGATCGTGAGGCGTGCCTCCGGCCAGCCCCGGAAAGCCGACGTCATCGGTGCCCTTGGCCTGGCGGTCGGCGAATGAGCGGCGCACCCTATCGCTCATTGAACGATCATGTCTCAGAAATTGGACAGGGATGTGACAGATGGCGGGACGCCGGGGTAATGTCGTGGACATGAACTCCACGACAGAGCTGCTCACGAAGCGGCGCGCGGTTGATTTCTGCCGCGTGACCACCGCTCTCTGTCGCATTTCCTAAGGGCGATCTCAAGCGGCCGTCGAGCCGCACCGATCTGCACAACCCTTCAGGAGCATCAGGCGATGCAAGTTGATTCCCGAGCTCTCCGCTTCACGGCGGCTGTCACCACCGTCATGCTCGCACTCGTCCTCGTGACGGACAGCGCGTGGCTGCTGGCCGCACAGGCCGTCGCGTTCGCACTGGGCGTTCTCGGCCTCTCGCCGTACGGGATGATTTTCAAAGGGATAGTGAAGAGCCCGCCGAAGGAACTGGAGGACGCCGCCCCGCCGCGCTTCGCGCAGGGGGTCGGACTCGCCTTCGCTCTGGTGGGCTTGGTCGGATACGTCGCACAGATCACGCCGCTGGCCCTCGGCGCCGTCGCAGTGGCACTTTTCGCCGCTTTTCTCAATGCCGTTTTTGGTTTCTGTCTCGGCTGCGAGATGTTTTTGATCATTCGCCGTTTACTACCCGCCGCACGATGATCCTGGAGGATCAATATGAGCCGCTCCGCCGTCCTGGTCGACGCTGACTGGGTCGAGGCCAACCTCGACACTTCCGGTGTCGTCCTCGTTGAAGTGGACGAGGACGCCAGCGCATATGACAAGGGCCACATCCGTGGCGCCGTGAAGATCGACTGGAAGCAGGACCTCCAGGACCCGGTCCGTCGTGACTTCGTCGACCGTGAGGGCTTCCAGGCGCTGCTGTCGGCCAGGGGCATCGCCAACGACGACACCGTGGTCCTCTACGGTGGCAACAACAACTGGTTCGCCGCCTACGCGTACTGGTACTTCAAGCTCTACGGCCACGAGAACGTCAAGCTCCTCGACGGTGGCCGCAAGAAGTGGGAGCTCGACTCCCGCGAGCTGGTCAAGGACGTCGCCGCGCGTCCCGAGACGAGCTACCAGGCCAAGGACCAGGACCTGTCCATCCGCGCCTTCCGTGACGACGTCGTCGCCGCGATCGGCAAGCTCAACCTGGTCGACGTCCGCTCCCCCGACGAGTTCACCGGCAAGCTGCTCGCGCCCGCCCACCTCCCGCAGGAGGCGGCGCAGCGCGGCGGTCACGTTCCCACCGCCCGCAACATCCCGTGGTCGAAGACCGCCAACGACGACGGCACCTTCAAGACGGACGAGGACCTCAAGGCCCTCTACGAGGGCGAGGGCATCGACTTCGCCAAGGACACCATCGCCTACTGCCGCATCGGGGAGCGCTCGGCGCACTCGTGGTTCGTCCTCCACGAGATCCTCGACCAGGCCAGCGTCAAGAACTACGACGGATCGTGGACCGAGTACGGCTCGCTCGTCGGCGTGCCGATCGAACTGGGAGAGGCCCGATAATGACTCAGGGATGCGCTGCTCCGGAACAGACTGTTGCCCTTCCGGCAGGGATCGATCTTTCAAGCCAGGCCGTCATCCAGGGCGTGGTCTCGGGCGCGGGCACGGCATACGCCCGCCTGCTCGACCACGCGGGAGAGTTCACCGGCGAGGTCGTGGTGTCCGACGAGGGCATCTTCCGCTTCTTCGCCGCTCCCGGTGACTGGACCGTCCGCATCATCGCGGGCGGCGGGGTCACCAAGGACATCCCGGCCCAGGCCCGCCTGGGTGAGGTCACCCAGCTCGCCGTGGCCGTCTGACCCCTCGGGTCCGGCCTCGCCACAGCGAGCCAGCAGGTTGACCGACCAGCACGAACCAGTACGAACAGTATGAACTGGCACGGTGAAAGGACCGGCGCTCCCGCAGGGGAGGCCGGTCCTTTCCGTTGTGCCGGATGCGTCGGCGGCTCGCTGTCCCGGTGGTCTGCCGGGTTTGATGGTTCGCCGTTCCCGAAGGCTCGCCGTTCCCGGTGGCCTGCCGGGTCTGACGGTCCGCCGGCTCCGGACATTCGCCGTTCCCGGCGGCTCACCGGGTTTGACGGTTCGTCGTCCTTGAGAGGACGGAACGGTGTCTCCGTCTTTTCGCGTCAGACGGCGAGACGGTCCGCCGGACGGTTCTCGACGCGGTCGAGGGCGTCGGGGCGTCGGAGGTGTCAGGAGCGCGGTATCCGTCGGTCTCACCGGTCGGGCTGCGTTCCGTCAGGGGAGTCGTTAGCATGCGTCGGGTGCCTGAAACGCCTGTTATGCCCGCACAGTCGCCGGCAGTTGGCCGGAGGCCCGCCTCGCTCTCCGCGGCCTCGCTGCCCATGCACACGCTCAGGATCTTCGGTGCCTGCGCCCTGACGCTGATCCTCTGGTTCTCGGTGGGCAGGGTGGTCCGGGCGCTGCTGATGGTGGCCGCCAGCGAGGTCTCCCACGGTGACTACCGGCAGGTACGGCTCGTCATCACGATGTTCGTCTTCACGTTGATCGTGCTGAACGAACTCGTGGTCATGGTCGGCATGCTGCACTCGGTGCGCGGGGCGCTCCGGGAGATCCGGGCGCGGCGGCAGGGAGGCGAGGCGGACGAGAGCATGTTCGGCGCGCTGAACCGCGCCACCCTGGTCTTCGCCACCATCTACCTCGCCTGGAGCTTCCATAACGCGGACGCCAGGGAGTTCATCGCCGTCGACACCGCCAGGCGGGTCGACCAGGACTTCTTGGCGGGCCTCGCGGGGAACGAGGTGGAGGGCGGTACCGGGCTCTCCACGCTGGACGTGCGGGTCTCCATAGGGGTCGCCGTGGTCGCGTACCTGCTCAAGATGTTGTTCAGCTGGTGGCACGTCAACGGCAAGGTCAGGGGCAGCGGCGTGTTCGCGACCTTCTTCGAGCTGGCCTTCGCCTTCTACAGCCTCAACGCCCTGTTCGCCTTCGCCGAGGCGCGGGCGGACTGGCTGGACCACCGGACCGTCGTGGCGACGGTCAAGGGCTGGGCCGAGGAGGCGGGCGAGGCCCTGCCGTGGTGGAAGTCCTTCTGGGCCGCGGCCGGGGATGTCTGGCCCCATGTGGTCGACGGCCTGATCGTCCCACTCACCTGGCTGACGGTCGCCTCGCTCGTCTACGGCGCCTTCGCCGAGGACACCCGGGCCGTCGTACGGGGGACGAGGCTCGACGACGTGGCCACCCGGATGGAGCGGACCCACAACCTCACCCAGAGCACGATGACCCGCGCCACGGCCGGGTTCCAGGAGCGCTGGGTTCCCCCGGCGAACGCCTTCCGGCTCGCCGCCCGGGGCGGCCCCGCGCTGTTCGGCCTCTTCTGCCTCGGTTATGTGGCGATCCGCGTGGTGACCGACTACGCGGACCGGGGTGTGCGGATGCTGATCGGCAACGAGGACCCGTTCGTCTGGGTGGCGCTGGCCGGGCCGGTCGCCTTCGTCAGGGACCTGCTGGTGCTGACGCTGACCGTGTGCCTGCTGGCGGCCACGTTCGACATCGCGGCCACCCGCAGCCGTGAGGCGGGGGAGACGCTCACCGCCTGAAGCGCAGCACCTGGTCCTGGACGGGGTCCTTCTCCTTCGCGGTTCTCTTGAAGGTGTCCGTGAGGGACTCGTTCTCCACGACGCGGTAGGTGGCGGGGCGGACATGGACCTCGACCTGCCCGGCCAGTTTCCTGGGCACCACGCCGACCATGTTGTAGGAGTAGGCGGTACCGACCCTGTGGTCCTTGACCTCGTCCGGGAGGTCGTCGCTCTCGGGGAGCACCTTCCACGCGCGGCCGTCGGAATGCCTGACCTCGACCTCGGGATCACCACGCCGGCTGACGCCCTCGGCGTCCAGCGAGGTCCTCGTCACCTTGATTTTCAGCCACTGGCGGTCGGCCGGGAGGGGCTTCTGGCCGGGCATGCTGTTCACCTGCTCTACCGAGGCCCTCCATGACACGTGCATCAGCGTCATGGCGCCCCCGGCGGCGACGGTGTGGATCCTGTCGGCGGGGTTGCCGGT
The DNA here is from genome assembly GCF_036227305.1 of Streptosporangium sp. NBC_01469. NCBI lineage: Bacteria > Bacillati > Actinomycetota > Actinomycetes > Streptosporangiales > Streptosporangiaceae > Streptosporangium > Streptosporangium sp. NBC_01469. Next base: position 2,567,681 of record NZ_CP109465.1, read on the forward strand.
CCGGTAGACGGTGTAACCGTTCCACGTGGAGAGCGCGATGCCGAGCCCCACGGCCACGATCGCCCCACCGACCCGCAGCGCCGTACGGCGTCCCCGCCTCGGCGGGGTCTCCTCCGCGGCCGGTGAGGTCTCCGGCGCGGAACGTTCCCCGGGAGGCGCGTCGGCCGGTACGGCGGCGGGGGCGACCGTCGGCGTCCCGGTTCCGGTGGCGGAGGGCCTGGGCAGCGGGGGCCCGGGGACGGAGGGGAACGGCTGGGTCGAGGCTCCCGGCGGCTCTTCCACGGGTGGCTTGGGAGGCCAGACCTGTTCGTCCGGGAATGTCCGCAGAGGGCCGGGCATCCACCGGTCACCGCCCGGAGGTTGCCGGCGCTGGGGCGGGGTGGGGCGGCTCCGGGCACGGGCCGGGGGCGTGGCGGGGAGATCCGCGGACGGTGCGGGAGGTGCGGCGGGGAGGTCCGGAGCCGGGGTGGGAGGCGCCGGCGGCGCGGCGGGCCGCGGCCGGGGGGCGGGGGGCGGCTGTGGTGAGGGGGAAACCCTCTGCCCGGCATGGCGGTTTCCCGGCTCGGGCGGGTTCAGCCGCCGGGCCCGTGGCGGCGCGGGCCGTCCCGGGTTCTGTCCGGTACGTGGTTGGGTCGCGGGGAGCTCCGGGGTCTGCCCGGTACGTGGTTGGGTCGCGGGGGGTTCCGGGGTCTGCCCGGTACGCGTCCGCTGGGGCACGGGGGGTTCCGCGTGACGTCCACGAGGTTGCGTGGGCGCGTTGTCGTCGAAACCGGGCGGTGCCGGGTGCCTGGCGGGGGCGTCGAGAGCACCGGGAACGGTGGGGGCGCCGGAGGTCATCGGGCCGGGCGGTGCCGGATGCTCGCCGGGAGTAGCGGGACCGACAACAAGAACACCGGGAGTACCGGGACCGACAACAGGAGCACCGGGGGCACCGGGACCGGCGGGAGCGCCGAAAGACGGCGGGCCGGGTGGTGCCGGATGCCCGTCGGAAGCGCCCGGCCCGCCGGGAGCGCCGGGAGGCGCCGGCCAGGTGCCGAGGGTGGCGGGCCAGGGGCTGCCTCGGTAGGGATCGTGAGACGGTCCGGAAGGATGACCTTCCGGGACGGGCCGATCCCGTCGTACGGGCCGGTCCTCCCAAGAAGACCGGTCCTCCCAAGTGGACCGGTCTTCTGCGGATCGATCTTCTCGCGCGAGCCGCTCCTCGTGCGCGAGCCGCTCCTCCCGCGAGGCGAACCAGTCGCGGCCCTGCTCGTCCTCGGGACCTCCCTGGTATGGCGTCCCCATCAGTTCCTGCTCGCCAACTCGTAGACGTCCTTCGCGGTGGAGGTCAGTCGTCGCGCGGCCGTTTCGTCCAGGCCCAGGTCAATCTCGATCTCGGGTCCGTTCGGCTCGACGATGAAACCGGATGAGGGGGCGAGCAGGATCCGGGAGTCCGGGAGTTCCCCGGGCGGGATCTCGAAGACCGCCACTCCCTCGGTCCACCAGCCGGGCTGGATGTAGGAATGGGTGATGGTCGACATCGGGTCCACCCTGTCGGAGGCCACGTAGCGGCGCCCGCCGGCCGTCAGCAACCGGGGAGGTCCGAACTGCTGCGGCTCCCAGGTCGCCGTGGCGGCCACCTCCACGATGATGAAGATCCCCTTGGCGGTCACGCGTTCCTGCTCGCCGGCCTTCATGGCCGTGATGGCCTTGGCCGCGTGCACCGCCCTGACCCGCGCGGAGATCCGCGAGCCGGTGACCTCCTCGTTGATGGCGCCGGTCGAGGTGAGGGGCGCGTTGTGGTCGGCGATTTCCGCGCCGAAGGCCTGCAGCCCCACGGCGGCGGTCGCCAGCGCGATCCCGGCCAGCACGGCACCGGCGGCGCGCCACCGGCTCGGCCGCGCGGCGGTTCTGCGGCGGGCGGGCGCCCCGGGCCGGGAGCGGGTCTCGGGCCGGGGACGGTCCTCAGGCCGAAGACGGTCCTCGGGCCGGGAACGGGTCTCGGAACGGGTCTCGGGTCGAAGATGGTCCTCGGGCCGGGGACGCGTCTCGGGCCGGGAACGCGTCTCAGGCCGGGGGCGGTCCTCAGGTTGGGAACGTGTCTCGGGCTGGGGGCGGGAGGAGACGTTCACGAGCGAGCTCCCTCCGGTACGACGGGAAGCGTGACCTGGGCCGCGACCACGGGCTTCTCCTTGCCACCGTCGTCCTTCGCCACCACGAACCAGCCCGGCGCGAGGGTGATCCCCTCGTTCCACTCGTACTTGCCGACGTCGATCGTCAGCTGTTTGGGAGGCCGCTGCCTGCCCTCCAGCTCGTACCTGACCACGACACTGGTCGGCAGGGCCGGATGCAGCTGGCTGCTCTCGCCCCCTCCGGTGGGGGTGAACACCGACGCGCCGTACTTGCCCTTGATCGCCGGGGTTATCTTGAGCAGGGACGCGCCGAAGGACCCGCCGCCGGGCGGTCCGCCCTCGTAGGGCAGTCCCATGTCGGCGGTCTCGTCGCCCTTGTTGAGGACCCGGAACTCGATCTCCAGGAAACGCTTGGCCGGGCTGCCGAACAGGCCCGGCTCGCTCGTGGTGCGGGACCCGACGAACGTGGTCGTGAACTGTTCCTGATCCACGGTCGAGCCCTGGCCCAGCCGCTTGGGAGGCGTGTCGGGGGCCGTGGCGAAGCCGCCGAGGGCGGCGGTGACTCCCAGACCGGCGGCCGTCACCAGAGCGGCGAGCGGGACCGCGATGGGGCGCCGTCTGGTGGGACCCTCGGGAGGGGCAGTCATGAGAAACGATGTTAATCGCTGACGTCCGTCTCATCCGACTCATCTGTCCCTTAAGTACTGGTAAACCTGGGGAAAATACAGCGGATTGACGGGAACGCTGCCCGAATATGATGGCGAACTCTTACGCTGTCTCCGAGGCTTCCGATGAGCCCGATGGCGGAGGTTCCGTGGCGGACGTGCATCCCGAGCATGCGCAGCTCCAGGCGGATCGGATCTACCTGGGCTGGCAGTACGCCTTGTTGCACCCTGATCCGGGTCCGGCTCCCAAGCGACCCTCGCCCGTCGAGAATCCTCCCGAGCCGCTCGACCCCGAGTGGGTGCGCAGGGAGCGCCTCAACGAGGACCTCCTGAACCGGCCGGTCAAGATCGTCCGTGCGTTCATGACGGCGCTCGCCACCCTGATCCTCGTCCTCGGTCTCACCGAGATGCTCAGCTGGTCGTTCGCCGCCGTCGGGGTGATCGCCGCCGGTGGCATCGCGGCGTTCTGCAGTTACGCCGTCCACCAGGGCGACCGGGCGGTACGTCACCGCATCAGGGAGCGCGAGGTGGCCGGTGACCGGCTGCGGGAGGAACGTGACAGGGAGCTCTTCCTCGCCCAGGAGGAGCACGCCGCCCGCTACCGGGAGTGGGCGGAGAAGAAGGAGCGCCACGACCGCCAGCTGACCTGGTACGCGGTGGCGGTGCCCGACGAGATCGACCGGATCGACGTGGCCGGGGGCACGCTGCCCGGCTGGTCGGCACTGATCACCCTGCTCGGCGCGACCCGCCTCTACAGCGGCGGCCACCTGACCGTGCTCGACCTGTCCGAGGGCGCGATCGCGAAGGACCTGATCGAGCTGGCGCGCAGGGGCGGCGACGACCCGCTGGTCTGGGTGCTGCCGGTCGACCTGCCCCGGCTCGACCTGGGCGCCACGCTGGCCCCGGAGGCCTTCGCCGACGTCCTCGCCCACGTCGTGAGTGTCAGCGAGGAGCACCGTACGACCAGGGATCTGTCGTTCGACAACGCCATCCTGGAGCGGGTCCTGGAGGTCCTCGGCGAGAGCGCCACGATCAACCAGGTCACCGCCGCCCTGCGCGCCCTGGCCCAGGTCGGCGACCCCCGCGAGGACCTGCGGTTCGGCCTGATCACCGCCACCCAGCTGGAGCGGATCGGCACGCTGTTCGGCCGGGGCGTCAGCGACCGGGTGGTGATCGAGCGGGCGTGGGCGCTGGAGTCGCAGCTGCGCAAGCTGGAGACCCTCGGCTCGGAGGCGGTGCGCCTGCCGCCCGCGCGCCTGCGGGTCGTGTCGATGGACCGCCAGGCGGGCGTGCTCGGCAACCGCGTCCTCGGCACGTACGTGGCGACCGCGCTCACCCACATCCTGCGCCAGTCGCCCGCCTCCGAGCGGCCGTGGTACCACACGATCATCGTCGCGGGCGCGGACAAGCTCCGCGGCGACGTGCTCGACCGGCTGATGGACGCCTGCGAGACCTCCAGGACCGGGCTGGTGCTCACCTACCGAGCGCTGACCCCGACCGTACGGGAGCGGCTCGGGCGCGGGCACGCGGCGGTGACGTTCATGCGGCTCGGCAACGCCGAGGACGCCCGGGTCGCCAGCGAGCACGTCGGCACCGAGCACCGCCTGGAGCTCGCCCAGCTCACCGAGACGATCAGCGCCGCCGGGGCCGGGATGGACGGCGGTTACGTCTCCACGGTCGGCCAGGCCGAGGAGGGCGACGAGGAACGCGACGTGAGCCACACGGACCTCAAGGAGGACATCACCGAGTCCACCGAGTGGGGCCGCCGCGCGACCAAGGCGATGGGGGAGACCGAGCGGGTGTTGCACCGCTCCAGGGAGTTCCTCGTCGAGCCCCACCAGCTCCAGCAGCTTCCCACCACCTCGGTGATCGTCACCGACGCCACCGCCGAGGGCCGCAGGGTCCGTCTCGCCGATGCCAACCCGGCCATACTGACCTTCCCCAAGACGACGCTGGGCGAGTTCGACGAGATCAGGGAAGCCGCGCTGGACCACTCGCAGGAGAAGCAGGAGAAAAAGGTGGAGCCGCGCGCGTCGAGCGCGTTCGAGGACGCGCCGCCCAACCTCGGCCCGCCCCCGGCGAGACTCGACTGGCGCCGCCGCTGATGAGAACCCGGCCGGTGGAGACTCGGGCGATGGAGACCCGGGTGAGGATTCGGACGGCAGGGTCTTCGACGGCGGGAACCCGGGTGGTGAGGGCTCCGGCCGGGGAGGTTCGGCCGGCGGAGACTCGGGTGCGGATCGTTCGAGCGGTGGCGTTTTCACCGGTTGCGTCAACGAGGCGTCCGTATGTCGTAATGGGATGGTCAATGCCGGGGTGCGAGCCCCGAGTCAGGTTCGACCGTGGTTGCGGGGGTGACCTACCCTCGATCTCGATCTCGATCTCGATCATGCGTCGGCCGGTACGACGGAGCGATCCGTGAAGCGTCAACCCTCCGGCCTGGAGCCGGGTCCCCCGGGTGGAGACCAAATGCAGCCAAGTGTGTCCCGTCCGCCCAACGCCCTGACCGGTCCCTGGTACAGAATCCAGGCGATCACGGCGCCCTCGCGCAGCTCCTCCGCCGAGTGGGACTTCGTCACCGTGCTGCCCGCCGTACTTTCCACGGCCCAGCGCAACCGTCCCTTCGTGGTCGGCTGGCTCTCGCGGGGGTCGGGCGCCCCGCTGGAGCTGATCACCAACGCGGGGCCGCTGACCCCGCCGCGCCCGCCCCGCAGGGCCGCCACCGAGGTCGAGCAGGCTCCCGGAGGTCCCGAGCCGCTGCTGTTCCCCAGCGGCGCCCGTGGCGTCCGGATCGGCGACGAGTGGCTCCGCGACCTGTCCGACCTGGCCTGGACCGTCTGCCCGGGACGGCAGGCCCCGCCGCTCGGCGGACGCCGCGAGCCGGACGCCGACGAGATCAGGCGGCCCACGCTCTTCGAGTCGACGCTGGTCACGCTCATGTCCCGGCCGTTCGCCTGGCTGGTGGTGGCCGAGCAGACCGACCTGCTCGACGCCGAGGTCTCGCACCTGCGCACCCAGCTCAACGTGCTGCGGCAGTACGGTGACGCCTCCGAGCGCTCCCGCTACGACGCCGAGCGGGCCGAGCGGCGCATGCAGGAGCTGGACGCCTTTCGCGAGGCGGGGCTCTGGAACGTCCGGGTGCTCGCCGGGGCCGCCGGACCCGAGGAGCTGCGCCAGATCGCCCCGGTGCTCGTCGGCTCCGCCGAGATGAGCCACCACCCCTACCGCCTGCGCAGCGCGCTGTCCGGCCCCGTGTACGGTTTCGCCGAGGCGCTGGCCACCACCCTGCAGGACCCGGCGGACGGCGCGGCCTCCCCGTTCGCGGCCACCGCCGGGGCGCTCGCCGCCCTCGCCGGGCTGCCGCACCGGGAGGTGCCGGGGGTACGGGTCCTCGACGCGGGCTTCTTCGACGTGACCAGCGAGGCGGACACCGTGCCCGGCGCGCTCACCGTCGAGCTCGGGTCCATCCTCGACGGCCAGGACAGGCCGGTCGGCTCGTTCAAGGTCCCGCTGGCCACCCTCAACCGGCACGCGTTCATCACCGGCGCCACCGGCTCCGGCAAGTCCCAGACCGTCAGGCACCTGCTGGAACAGCTCACCGGCGCGGGTATCCCGTGGCTGGCCATCGAGCCCGCCAAGTCCGAGTACGCCTCGATGGGCGGCCGGATCGAGCACCTCGCCCCGGTGACCGTGATCAACCCGTCGGCCCCGGAGAGCGTGCCGTTCAGCGTCAACCCGCTCGCCCCCGAGCCCGGCTATCCGGTCCAGGCCCACATCGACATGGTCCGCGCGCTGTTCATGGCGGCCTTCGACGCCGAGGAGCCGTTCCCGCAGATCATGTCGCTGGCCCTGCAGCGGGTGTACGAGGCCAACGGCTGGGACGTGGTCACCGGCTGGGCCGCCCCGGGGGCCGCCGTCCGGCCCGCCGTACCGACCCTCGAACAGCTCCAGCAGCACGCGATGGACGTGATCAAGGAGATCGGTTACGGCCGGGAGGTCCAGGCCGACGTGGAGGGCTTCATCTCCCTGCGGCTGCGGTCGCTGCGGGTGGGCTCCGCGGGCCGGTTCTTCGAGGGTGGGCACCCCGCCGACATCGGCGACCTGCTCCAGCGCAACGTGGTGCTCGCGATCGAGGACGTCGCCAACGACGAGGACAAGGCGTTCCTGATGGGCACCTTGATCATCCGGATCGTGGAGCATCTGCGGATGCGGGCCAGGAAGGAGCGCAGCAGCGGGCTCAAGCACGTCATCGTGATCGAGGAGGCGCACCGGCTGCTCCGCGACCGGGGCGCGGGGCGGGCCAGCACGCACGCCGTCGAGCTCCTGGCGGGCATGCTCGCCGAGATCCGCGCGTACGGCGAGGGCATCGTGGTCGCCGAGCAGATCCCCACGAAGCTCGTCTCCGACGTGGTGAAGAACACCGCGCTGAAGGTGATCCACCGGCTCCCTGCCGAGGACGACCGCCGGCTGGTCGGCGCGGCGACGAACCTGAGCGAGGAGCAGTCCCGGCAGGTCGTCTCGCTCCCGCCCGGTGTCGCCGCGGTCTTCGCGGACGGCATGGACCGGCCGCTGCGCATCCAGGTGCCGCTGGGCGAGGACCGCGAGCGTCCGGTCCCCGGCCACATGCCGCCCATCTGCGGCCGCCGCTCGGCGGCCTGCGGGCAGGAGTGCCGCGGCGGCCGGGCGTGCACGCTGGTCGAGCTGCGCGAGGCGGACCTGCTCGCCGGAGCCCCCGAGTGGGCCTGGCTGCGGATCTGGACCGACACGCTGGTGCTGGCGTTCTGCACCAACCGGCCGCTGCCCGGGGTGCCCAGGGCGCTGGCCGAACTCTGGTCGGAGCTCCCGCCGCGGCGGCGCGAGTGCCTGCTGGCCACGGCGGTGGAACGCTGCGTGGGCCGCCGCGCGTGGTCGCTGCGGACCGTCAACGACCCGACCAAGCTGACCGAGCAGGTCGCCGCGGTCGCGACCAGGCTGCTCGGCCCCGACCGCGACCCCGGCGAGCGGCCGGGGCCCGCCTGGGTCATCCCGCAGGTGCGATGGCTGCACGAGGTGGACAGGCTCTTCCCCCACGGCCAGCCCGCGCCCAATCCGCGCGGCTCCGCGCCGGTCATGGAGTACGCCCTGTTCAACCGCCCCGCGGGCGGCACGGAGCTGCTCGGCCACCGGGCCAAGGCGCTCCGCCACCACCCGCTGTCCATGGAGGTGGACAGGAACCGGGAGCTGGCCTGGCGGGTGATCCTCGGCGACGACGAGCGCGAGAGCGTGGAGCGCGACATCCTCACGGTCACCATCGGCGTCGACCCGTCGGAACGGCTCCGGCACGTGTCCCAGACCATGGGGGCGGGCTGGCTGGAGAGCGTGCTGTCGTGGCCGCACCGGTTCGTGCTGCCCTTCGACGCCGACTCGCCGGAGCCCGTGGAACTCGCCTTCGCCGAGCAGTGAGGGCGGTTCGACCGGGGTTGTTCCCGGCGGTGAGGAGGACTCGCTCCGTGAGCGTTCCCACGAGCTTCGCGTGAGCTTCCGGCGAGCGTTCCCACGAGCTTCGCGTGAGGCTTCTCCGTGAGCTTTGTTCGGGATCTTCCCGGGGCTCCCGCACCGGGTGCGAGGGCTTCCGTACCTCACCGTCACCGGGGGGTGCGTGTGACGTGCCGCCGGGGGGGACGGTGCCGAAGCAGGGCTAAGATCTGCGGCATGAACGATTCGGTGATTCCGGTCCCGCGGCCGGGCCGGTCGGCCGCCGGGTCGTCCCGCGACGGGTCGCCAAGCGAGGAGACGGCATGACTCAGCTTCCGCTGCGGGCGCAGCTCGCCACCGCTCTCGGCCGGACGGCCGCGACCCTGTCCCGGGTCACCGGGCGCGGGGACGGATCGGTGATCGGGGGCCGGGTCAGCCTGGTCCTGGAGCCCGACCTGCTGCGCAAGCTCGCGCACGACCGCAAGCTCGCGCTGGTGAGCGCCACCAACGGCAAGACCACGACGACCCGCCTGATCACCTCCGCACTGTCGGAGCTCGGCGACGTCGCCACCAACGCCTTCGGCGCCAACATGCCCGCAGGGCACGTCTCGGCGCTGTCGTCGGCCAAGCACGCCCCGTACGGCGTGCTGGAGGTCGACGAGAAATACCTGCCCGAGGTGATCGACACCACCGGTGCCGGGGTCATCTGCCTGATGAACCTCAGCCGCGACCAGATGGACCGGGCGGGTGAGATCTGGCTGCTCGCCCAGAAGTGGCGGCGGGCGCTGGCCGGGAAGAACACCCACGTGATCGCCAACGCCGACGACCCGCTGGTGACCTGGGGCGCCTCCACCGCCGCCTCGGTCACCTGGGTCTCGGCGGGGCAGCCGTGGAAGGAGGACTCCTGGTGCTGTCCCCAGTGCGGTGGCCCCCTCGACCGCAAGGGCATGGAGTACGTCCCGCCCGGCAGCATGGGCGCCGGGGCCTCCTCCGGCGCGGGGGAGAACGACTGGGCCTGCCGCGAGTGCACCTTCCGGCGGCCCGAGCCGTCCTGGATCCTCGACGACGACGCGGTGATCGACCCGCGCGGGCAGCGCTGGGTGCTCGACATCCAGCTCCCCGGGCGCGCCAACCGGGCCAACGCGGCGATCGCGCTGGCCACCGCCGAGGTGTTCGGCCTGCCGGTCGAGCGGGCGCTGCCCCGGCTGCGCGAGGTCAGGTCGGTCGCCGGCCGATACACCACGGTGGAACGCGACGGCCGGCACGCCCGGCTGCTGCTCGCCAAGAACCCGGCCGGATGGCTGGAGGCGTTCGACGTGCTCGACACCTCGCTTCCGGTGATCCTTTCGGTCAACGCCCAGGGGCCCGACGGCCGCGACACCTCGTGGCTGTGGGACGTCGACTACCGCGTGCTGCGCGGCAGGCCGGTCTTCGTGACCGGTGAGCGGCGGCTCGACCTCGCGCTCCGGCTGGACGTGGCCGACGTGCCGTTCCAGCTGGCGAACTCGTTCGAACAGGCGCTCGCCGCGCAACCGTCGGGCAAGGTCGACGTGATCGCCAACTACACCGCCTTCCAGCAGATCCGATCGGAGTTCGGTCGTGCAGTCTGACAGCGCCCTGCGCCTTGTCTGGATTTATCCGGACCTATTGAGCACGTACGGCGACCAGGGCAACGTCCTGGTCCTGGAGCAGCGCGCCCAGCGCCGGGGCATCCCGGTCGAGACCGTGCACGTGCGCTCGGCCGACCCGGTTCCCGAGGGCGGTGACATCTACCTCATCGGCGGCGGCGAGGACCGGCCGCAGATCCTGGCCTCCGAGCGGCTCCGGCGCGACGGCGGCCTGCATCGGGCCATCCAGCGGGGCGCGGCCCTGCTGGCCGTGTGCGCGGGCTACCAGATCATCGGCACCACGTTCGGCGGCGAGGAGGGCCAGCCGGTCGACGGCATCGGCCTGATCGACATCTCCAGCGGGCGCGGCCAGGGCCGGGCCGTCGGCGAGCTGGCGGGGGAGGCGGACCCGGCGCTCGGCATCCCGACGCTGACCGGCTTCGAGAACCACATGGGCGTCACCCGGCTCGGGGCTGGGATCCGGCCGCTGGCGCGTACGGCGGTCGGCGTCGGCAACGGCGACGGCACCGAGGGCTGCTACACCGGCAAGATCGTCGGCACCTATCTGCACGGTCCCGCGCTCGCCCGTAACCCCGGCCTCGCCGACCTGCTGCTCACCTGGGCGGTGGGTGCCCAGCTGCCGCCGATCGACGACGCCTGGTTCGACCGTCTCCGAGAGGAGCGCCTGGCCGCGGTGCTGCCCCACTGACCAGGTGTCGCCCCCGCCGGCGGGGATGTCTCACCGGCAGGGGCGGCTCACCGGCGGGAGTGTCTCACTGACAGAGACGTCCTACCGGCGGGGCGCCTCGTGGCGGGAGCGTCTCACCGGCGGAGGCGTCTCAGCGGCGCGGGAGACCGGCTGCCCGGCCTTGCCAGGCGGCCGGTGGCTCGACGGCCGAGGGTTCGGTGGGCGGGTGTTCCGGTGGTCTCTCAGTAGACGAGGGCCTGGACGCCCTCGCCCAGGACCTCCTCCACGAAGGTGGAGGCGCCCGCGATGCGTATGCCCTCGATCACGTCGTCGACCGTGATGTCCCGCCGGGCCGCGCACTGCGTGCACAGCGTCACCGTGCCGCCCGCGAGCACCGCGTCGAGCAGGTCGCCGAGCTGGGCCGCGTGCGGGAGGGTGAACTCCTTCGCCCGGCCGGGAAGGGCGAACCAGGCGGACTCGCCCGTCAGCCAGAGCGAGACGGGGACCCCGCTCGCCAACGCCGCCGCGGCCACCGTGAACGCCTGATTGCAGCGCTCGGGTGAGTCTTCGCCTGCGGTAACCTTGATCACCAGTGATCGTGCCATGTTCGCAGCCTATGTGTCCCGGTGTCACCGGCGCGAACCATATCGGAGCGGCTCTAGGCTCGTTTCCATGGACGTTCCCGAACTGCATCCCGATCTTGAGCCGATCGCCTTCCTCGTGGGTCGATGGGAAGGCGCGGGGGTCGGGGGATATCCGACGATCGAGAGTTTCAACTTCGGCCAGGAGATCGTCTTCGGTCACAACGGCAAGCCGTTCCTGACCTACAGCAGCCGCACCTGGCTGCTCGACGAGGCGGGCGACAAGGTGCGCCCGCTGGGCACCGAGACCGGTTTCTGGCGCCAGCTCCCCGGCCGCCAGCTTGAGGTGTGCCTGTCACACCCCACCGGCATCGTGGAGATCTACGTCGGCGAGGTGGTCTTCAACAAGATCGAGCTCCAGACCGACGTGGTGGCCCGCACCGCGACCGCCAAGGAGTACACCGCGGGCCACCGCCTCTACGGCCTGGTCAACGGCAACCTGATGTGGGCGTACGACATGGCCGCCATGGGGCAGCCGCTCCAGTCCCACATCTCGGCCGAGCTCAAGCGGGTCGGTGACTTCGTACCCGACGCGGAGTGAGGTCCGTCCCCGGCGGCGGGTGAGCCGGGGCGTCACGGTGCGCGGCTCAAGCGGGTCGGTGGCTTCGTACCCGAGGCCGAGTGAGGTCCGCCTCCGGCGACGGCGGGTGAGCCGGGGTGTCAGGGTGCGCGTCCGGTGCCGGGTGAGGCCGGGGCCGGGGTCCCTGACCGGTGCCCGAGGCCGGGTGGGGCGGGGCGCTGGCTACGCTCTGGGGCATGAGCACCCCTTTCACCCCCGACGTGGTCGAGGCCATCAAGCGCCACATGAACGACGACCACGCCGATGACGCGCTGCTGATCTGCAAGGGGCTGGGCGGGCAGCCCGAGGCCACCGGCGCGACGACGACCGGCGTCGACGCCGAGGCGATCGAGTTCGCCGCCGTGGTCGGCGGACGGGACGTCACGGTCCGCGTTCCCTGGAGCACCACGCTGACCGAACGTGCCCAGGTCCGTATGGAGGTCGTCCGCCTCTACCGTGACGCCTGCGCCGCCCTCGGCGTCCCCGCTCGCGGCGAACACTGACCGGCGGGTCCCCGGGCCCGGCCACCGATCGGCGGGCCCCCGCCGCCCGGTCGGCGCCGGGCGGTCAGGCCTGTTCGATCAGGGTGGCGATGCCGTCGAGCATGCGGTGAAGGCCGAACTCGAAGATGTTCTCCGGCTCGGACGCCTGAAACGCCTCGGCGCCGAACCCCGACACCATGGGAAGTCGCGCCGCGCGCAGGGTGCGATGGAGCGTGTCCTGCCGGGCGTCCGCCCACTGCTGCCGGGTGTGCTGGGTGGTCCGCGCCGCCTGCGTTTCCTGGGCGAGGGGCATGGCCGCGCTCTGCAGGTACGTGCCTATCATGATGGCGATCTGAACCATGGTGGCGAAGTCCAGACGGTGGCCGTCCACGGCCCGCATGCGCCAGTCCGTGTACGCCATGAGCCTCGGGGCGATCGGCGGCCGGGTGGTGGCCGCGACGAGGTGTGACACCCAGGGGTGATCTCGGTATAGCGCCCACTCCTCACGCGCGGAGAGCTCCAGCTTGGGCCGCCAGCCGTCCGGGCCCGGTTCGGGCAGCGGCCGTTCCCCGAAGACGGTGTCCACCATCAGGTCGTTGAGTTCTTCACGGCTCACGACATAGCGGTACAGCGACATCACGCTTACCCCGAGCTCCAGGGCGATGCGCCGCATGGACACCGCGGCGACGCCGTCACGGTCGGCGAGCTCGATCGCGGTGCGCACGATGAGCGGCTGATCCAAGGCCCTTTCCGAGATGCCCGCTCTGGCGCCGCCCTTGGGCATCTGCCGGACGTCGACGGAGACATCAGGCCGGACATCGGGTTGGACGTCGGGTTGGACGTCGACCGCGGAACGGTCCGAGACCCGCATCCGGTAAGCCCGTGCCCGGCACGCGCGCGAGCAGTATCGCGGCGGTCGCCCCCGTACGGCGGGGCGCAACGTCCGTCCACACATCTCACACGTCGGCATCTCCGGCGGCCCTCTTTCGATTTTCGTCACGAAACTCGGATCGTGTCGAAATTATAGCGCCGAACGCACGGGTGAACCTGTATAGCCTATTGAGCTGCGGTTTTACTATTGAATTCCGCCCTGCTTGTGAATGATGTACGGTGTATTTATGACTCGTATAGCGTATTCAAGAACGGCGCACACAACGTCGGACCACGCCCTCGAACTCCGGGAGGTGGTCAAGCGCCACGGACACGGCGATGCCGTCGTGACCGCGCTGGACAGGGTCACGATGCGCGTCCCGCGGGCCACCTTCACCGCGGTGATGGGTCCTTCGGGCTCGGGGAAGAGCACGCTGCTGCACTGCGCCGCGGGGCTCGACCGGCCGACCTCCGGATCCGTGGTCCTGGACGGTCACGAGCTGAGTGACCTCGACGAAACGGCGCTGACCCGGCTGCGGCGCAACCGCATGGGGTTCATCTTCCAGTCGTTCAACCTCGTGCCGACGCTGACGGTGGCGCAGAACGTGGCGCTCCCCCTCGAATTCGCCGGCCGCCACCCCGATCAGCGGGTCATCCGGGCGCTGCTCGCGCGGTTGGGGCTCGCCGACCGGATCGATCACCGGCCGGCGGAGCTGTCCGGCGGCCAGCAGCAGCGGGTGGCCATCGCCCGCGCCGTACTCTCCCAGCCCGCCGTCGTCTTCGCGGACGAGCCCACCGGCGCGCTGGACACCCAGGCCGCGGGCGAGGTGCTCGGCATCCTGCGGGAGGCGGTGACCCTGACCGACCAGACGATTGTGATGGTGACCCACGACCCGGTCGCCGCGTCCTATGCCGACACGGTCGTGTTCTTCGCCGACGGGCGGATCGTGGACAGCATGGCGCGGCCGAACCCCGGCGCGGTGGCCACGCGAATGGCCCAGCTGTCCGCGTCGGCCCGATCCGCCGCGACGGCGGACGCGGGGCAGGGCCGCCAGGGCGGTGATGTCCGATGATGTGGAAGCTGGCCTTCCTCACGGTCCGTGCCCACCTCGGATCGCACTTCGCCTCGGCCGCCGTGATGACGGCCGGCACCGCACTGCTCACCGCGTTCGCGGGCCTGCTGGAGACCGGTCTGGAAACCGGTCACAGCGCCGGTTTCCTGGTCATGCTGCCCGCCATCTTGGGTGGGTGGACGGTGGCGATCGTGGCTTTCGGCGTGGTCTCCACCGTTTCTCTGACGATCCAGCATCGTGAGCAGGAGCTCGCGCTGTTACGGTCGATCGCCGCCACCCCGCGGCAGATCCGGCAGAGCGTCGTGCTGGAGACGGTGATCGTGGCGCTGCCGGCGGTCGCCGCGGGCCTGCTGCCCGGTATCGCGCTCGGTACGGTCATCCTCGGGCGGTTGGTCGACGGCGGCCTGGTCAGCGCTCCCACCGAGCTGAACGCGGGCGGCCTCTGCGTCGCGATCGGCGCGGGCACCTCCCTGCTCGCCGCGATCGGCGCCGCCCTGATCTCCAGTGGGCGAGCCGCGTCCATTCCGCCCGTGCGCGCACTGACCGAGGCGACGCCGTCGCCGGCCCGGTCTCTCACCCGCATTCGGGCGATCAGCGGTACGGGGCTGCTGGTCGTCGGCCTGAGCCTGGCGACGGCGACCCTCTTCATGGCGAACGGCCCGCTGCTCTCCAGCACCGCGGGCCCGGCGGGCGTCGCCGTCGCGGTCGGGCTCGCCCTGCTCAGCCCGGCGGCCATGAGGCCTGTCAGATGGTTCTGTGACGCCCGGATCGGAGCCACCGCCCGGCTGGCCGCCCGCAACACCCACACGCGGGCGAGGCACAGCGCCAACGTGGCGTCCCCGCTGATACTCCTGGTCGGCATCGCGGCCGGAACCCTCTACATGCAGAGCACGGAGGACAGCACCCACCGGGGTCCCATCGTCGCTGGTGATGTCAGCGGGCAACTCGCCCCGGTGAACTACCTGATCGTCATCATGATCATCGGATTCTCGGCGATCGTGGTGGTCAACACGCTGGTGGCGGCCACTCGCCGGAGACGCCGCGAGTTCGGCCTCCTGCGGTTGTCCGCCGCGACCCGTGGTCAGGTGCTGAGGATGGTGACCGTCGAGGCCGTCGTGACCGCCACCATCGCCGTCGTGCTGGGCACCGTCGCGGCGGCGGCCACGACGGTGCCGTACAGCCTGGTCAAAACCGGATCGCCGATCGCGTCCGGCCCGGCGTGGATGTACCTCGCCATCGTCGTCGGCGCCTTTGTGCTGGTCGTGCTGGCCACGGTGCCGACGGCCGTGGGAGCCCTCCGCATTCGGCCGGTCGACGCCCTCTCCGCCGCGTAGCCGCCTTCCATGTGGTGAGTGGGTCGGTTGATGACGGTCCGGTCACTGTCGAGACCGATCGTGGTGTTCGTGGAAAGCTCCCAGATACCAAAATTTCCTGAAAAAGGAGGCGCGGTGAAACCACGAGCACTCGTACTGGCGCCGATGCGGGGTCAGGAGTGGAACCGCCTGAGAGAGCTGATCGACGTCCACTACGACCCGGCCGACCACCGTCCCCACCAGGCGGCCGAGCTCGCCCGGCAGCTCGCGGACACCGGCTCGCGCATCCTCATCACCGAGGCCGACGAGGTGGCGGGTCCGGTCCTGGACCTTCCCCTGCTGGTGGTGGGCTGCGCCCGCAGCGAGGCGGGGAACGTGGACCTCCCGGTCGCCACGGCGAAGGGCATCCCCGTCGTCTGCGCCCCCGGCCGCGACGCCGACGCGGTCGCCGAGCTCACCCTCGCCCTGATCCTCGCGGTGACCCGCCGGGTGGCGGTCGGCGACCGGGAGGTCCGGCGGGGCATGGCCTCCTACCGGCGGCACCGCGCGTGGGAGCTCGCGGGCCGGACCGTCGGCCTGATCGGTTACGGGGCGGTCGGCCGCGCGGTGGCCTGGCGGATGAAGGGGCTGGGCATGCGCGTCATGGTCTACGACCCCGAGGCGGCGGAGAACCGGTACGGTCTCGACGTCCTGCTCGCCCAGGCCGACGTCGTCTCCGTGCACACCCCCGCGTCGGCCGGTCGGCTGGTCGGCGCGGTGGAGTTCGCCACGATGAAGCCCGGAGCGATCTTCGTCAACACCGTGGACGCGGCCCTGCACGACATGGACGCGCTCGTCGGAGCCCTGAAGGCGGGCCATCTCGGCGGCGCGGCCCTCGACCGGTTCGCCGGGGAGTGGCTCGATCCGGCCCACCCGCTCGCCGACATGGACAACGTGGTGCTCACCCCGCACCTGGGCTCCGGGACCTACGACACCGAGATCAACCACACCCGGATGATCTGCGAGGACATCGTCAGGATCCTCGGCGGCGAGCGCCCGCTGCACTGCGCCAACCCCAACTTCCAGGAGTGACGGCCGTCACTCCTGGAAGCGGCACCGTGGTGATCCCCTGGCCGCATCGGGCCAAAGGCGGCGCCCTGGTGCTCGGCGTGAGCGGGCCGGGCGAGTGTGACGGCCTTGTCGCGTTCGGGCCGCCGGGTGGTGCGAATGGAGATCTTCCCGGAGAGGACGTCATGATGAGCACATTCCCTTGCGTGTGGAGGTGGCGGTCAGGCGGTGTAGGGGCGGGTGGTCTTGGCGTCCCGAAGCGCACTGGCCCACCACGTCACCTGGTCGAGAAGCGTCTTGGCGGCCGTGGCGGGGCCATCAGGGTCCTTGGGCTGCCCGTCGGCTTCGAACTGCGTCCACGCTCCGTGGAAGCTGACGGTGTCTCTGGTCGTGACGGCGTGTAGCTCGGCGAAGACCAGCCGCAGGTGTTCCACCGCCCGCAGGCCACCGGAGATGCCGCCGTACGACACGAACGCCACGGGCTTGGCGTGGAACTGGCTGCTGTGCCAGTCGATGGCGCTCTTGAGTGCCGCGGGGAAGCTGTGGTTGTACTCGGGGGTCACCATGACGAACGCGTCGGCGGCCTCCAGGCGGGGCGTGAGGCCGCCGAGTGCCCGCAACACCTCGGGCGCCGGTGACATCGAAGGGGCGGCCGATCCGATCGGCACCTCCGCCAGGTCGATCAGGTCGACCTGGAATCCCTGGTGACGTTCGGCCTCGCCCACGAACCAGTTGGCGACCGTCGGGCCGAAGCGTCCTTCGCGGACGCTTCCGACGACGACGGCCAGCTTGAGCTTGTTGTCAGACATGAAGTGCTCCTTCTCGATTCGGCAGGTCAGTGGTGTTGGGCTCGTACGGCAGGCTGTCGCGCAGGGGGATCTCGCGCACGAACCAGGAGAGCGCGAACGCGACCAGCCCGAGGACCGCGCAGCCGATGGCCATGGCGTGTACGCCGCTGGACACCGCGATCTGGGTGGCCTCGCGCATGGCCGCGGGGAAGGCGGTGAGCGCCTGGGCCGTCAGCTCACCGCCGGAGAAGATCCGCTTCCCCGCTTCGGCGCCGAGGTGGTCGATGAGGGTGTCCTGCAGTCGGCTGGTGTAAAGGGCACCCAGTACGGCGACGCCCAGCGAAGCGCCCATGGTGTGCCACAGGGTGATCGAGCCGCTGGCCGCGCCCATGTCACGGGGTTCCGCGCTGTTCATCGTGATGATCGTGGTGCTCTGCATGAGCAGGCCGACGCCGACGCCCCCGATCAGCGTGAGCCCCGAGGCGAGCGCCAGATTGGTGTCGGTGCGGAGTGCGAGCAGCACGAGCATGCCGACGGTCAGGGCGGCCCCGCCGAGGATGGGGTAGATCCGGTAGCGCCCGTTGCGGGTGATGAGCTGCCCGGTGCGGATCATCACGAGGACCATGCCGAGCATGGAGGGCAGGATCAGCAGCCCGCTCTCGGTCGGGGAGGCGCCCTGCACGATCTGCATGTACTGGGGCAGGAAGTTGGCCGCGACCACCATCCCGACGCCGCCGAGGAAACGCAGGATCTGGGCGAGGGTGAAGTTGCGGTCGGCGAACAGCCTGAGCGGGACGATCGGTTCGGCGGCGTGGCGCTCCACGTGGATGAACACCGTCAGGGCCACCACGACGGTCGCCGCCAGCGAGACGATCGGGACGGAGGCCCAGGCGTACTGCGTGCCGCCCCAGCTCGTCAGCAGGCTCAACGCCACCAGTCCGACGGTCAGGAGCGACGCGCCCAGGAAGTCGATCCTCGCCTTGATCCGCCGTGGTGCGAGCCGTACGGCGAAGCCGATGAGCAGGAGGGCGACAGCGCCGATCGGGAGGTTGACGTAGAAGGTCCAGCGCCAGCTCAGCCGCTCGGTGAGCAGGCCGCCGACGAGCGGCCCCGCGATGAAGGCGATCGGCATCATCGTGCCGATCAGTCCCATCAGTTTGCCGCTCTGGCGGGGCGGCACCATTTCGGAGATGAGCGCTATGGCGCCGACCATCAGGCCGCCACCGCCCAGCCCCTGCACCGCTCTGAATCCGACGAGCTGGGTCATGTCCTGCGACAGCCCTGACAATCCCGACCCAAGCAGAAACACCACGATCGCAGCGATGTAGACGACCTTGCGGCCGTACAGGTCGCCGAGTTTTCCCCAGATCGGGGTCGAGGCGGCCATGGCGACCAGGTAAGCCGTCATGACCCAGGAGAAGTTCTCAAGACCGCCCAGATCGCTCACGATCGCCGGCAGGGCCGGGCCGAGCATCATCCCGTCGAGGGGAGCGGTGACCATGCCTAACACCACCCCTGACAGGCCCACGTACATCGATCGATTCATGACTCCTCCATTTCGGGTACGACGTACTCGAAATGGACAATAGCTTTCAGGTACGATGTACGCAAGAGAGGGAGGGGGCCCATGACCACCGAGGAACACGTCAGCATCTGGATGCGCCCCGAGCGCGTGGACCGGTCGGGGCCGGGGCGGCGGCCCGGGTTCAGCAGGGAGCAGGTCACCCGGGTGGCCGTGCGGATCGCCGACGCCGAGGGGCTGGGCGCTGCGACGATGCGGCGGATCGCCTGCGACATGGGCACCGGCGCGATGTCGCTCTACAGGTACGTTCCCAAACGCGACGACCTGATCGACCTCATGATCGACGAGGTGATGGGTGAGATAGATCTCCCCGACCGGCCGACGGGGGACTGGCGGGCCGACCTCTCACTGGTCGCCCATCAGTCCAGGACCGTGGGTCTACGTCATCCCTGGCAGAGCGCGCTGGTCACCCGGCGCCCGACCATGGGCCCCAACCTGCTGCGTGTGCACGAGTTCACGGTCGGCGCCCTCGCCGGATTCGACCTCGACATCGACGAGATCACCAGCTACGCCGGGATGCTGAACGACTACACCAACAGCGCGACGCTCAGAGAGATCGGCTGGATCGAGGAGGCCCGCCGTACGGGCATGGACATGAAGCAGTGGATGCACGAGTACGTCGGCCCCTACGTTCAGGCGGTCGTCGCGTCAGGCAAGTATCCGATGTTCAACCGATCCATCCTGGAGGCCCGGGTTCCGCACATGCCGCCGGAGGCGCGCTTCCAGTACGGGCTGGACCGGGTACTCAACGGCATCGCCGCGGGTCTCCCCGTCTGATGTTCTCCTCGCCGGCCGGGCCGGGGCCGCCGCCCCCGTGGTGTCAGGGCGCTGGAAAGGGAAGAACCCCGGGCCACTTCCCCCTGCTCGGCAGGGGGGCCGGTGGACTACAGGCGGGATCGCCCGCCTCCGGCGGCCCGGGGTTCCGGTGATTGTCGTGGATTCGCCGAACGTCGCCAGACGCCCGGACAGAGTCCGGTCGCGGCGTCCTAGCGGACAGCCACCTCGCTAGCCCAACTATGAGCAACCATCGTTCGGACCACCTCCTTTCGGCGTGCCCCGAGACTACAAATCCTGTCCTGCCAGAGCAAATGTTTTTCGACCGCCCTCAGTGCCCCCTGTCCCCGACCCCGCCAACACCCTCCGAACAGGGCCGACGGGAACAAAATGGGAACACCACGTAAACGATCACGCCTCCGCCGCCGGCCCCTGAACGAGCGTCAGCACCCGCTTCGCCGCGCCGTCGTGAATAGAGAAGCGCCCCGCTCCGTCACGGAGCGGGGCGCCCTATCGCGTTCGTGGGTTACGCGCTCCGGGAGAGGCGAAGCTTGAGCGGAGGAAGCGTCCGCTCCATTGGTAACCCCGGCTAATGGAACCTGTGGAACAGCCCGCATAGCTCCAGAAGCCGCGCTCTCTCGGAGAATGAGGCCCCAAGGCGAACCGACGGGTCCTACCTGAGATGGCCTGAGACGTCCCAGTACAGTAGCAATGGAGCAGAATCCAATGAACTCGCCTCTGACCTGGGGTTATTGGGTTTGGGGGCGACTGACGATCTCTGCTATTACGGTTCATACTGGTTTCGGTGCGATCGTGCCCTCCATGCCTGGCTGAAGCGTTGAAGTTGCGGGGTCTCGTACGGGATGTATGAGTTACCGGTGCCTGCGCAGGGTGTGTGATCCTTTGGGGGATGCGTAACCCTACAGGGGTGCTCGCTGCCCTGGTCCTTGTGGGCGTGTGCGTCCTGGCCGCCGACACGCCCCCGAGCGGTGCTGGGCGGACCGCTGACGACGCCGTCGAGTCGGCGTCGCGCTGGACGCTGAGATACACCGGCCAGGGCGACTTACGGATGATCTCCACGACGGGCGGCGGGGCGTCGCTGTTCACCATGGAGGGGCGACGGTCCGGCTGGTCGATGCTGCGCTGGGACGGAGCCTCATGGAGACGCACCGGACTGCCCGGACCGTTCGGCAAGGCCAGGCGGCTCGATGTCACCAGCTCCCCGACAGGGAAGACGATCTGGGCGGCTGCAGCCGTCCACGGCGCGTACGACAACGTGACAGAGCAATTGTGGCAATGGTCGGATGGGCGCTGGACGCGACACCTTTCCCGAAGCGCGGAGTGGAATCCGGCGGTCGGCATCGCCGTGGACTCCCACGACGACGTGTGGCTCGTCACCGGCATGGATCCCGACGGCGGCTCCTCGAAAGTGCTGCATCGCAGTGGGAAGACCTGGCGGGATGACACGCCCCCGGTGCGTTCCCTGGCCAGGGTCGCCGCGGCCCGCCCTGACGATGTCTGGGTGGTGACCGACCAGCAGATGAGTAACGAGGTGGCCACCACGCTGCACTGGAACGGCGCGAACTGGAAGAAGATCGATCACCCGTGCATGGTGGACGCGGCTCCGGGATCGTGTCGCGGGCGGAGCTACCTTGGGCAGCTGAGCCTGACGGCCCAATCGGACGGCCAAGCGTGGGCGGTCGGCCCATTCTGGGCGGACGGCGGCAGCCCGGTCGTCCTGCATTGGGACCGCACCCAGTGGAAACAGGTGAGCCTGAACGTGGTGCGGACAGGCTTGACCGCAGTGCGCACCGACCCGGTGTCCGGCCTGTGGATCGCCGCCAATCCCACCGCCGGCGCGCCCTATGTGCTCAACCTGCGCGGCGGCAGATGGACCAAATCGACCTTACCGGTGGGCGGCCCAGCCGACCGCATCGTGAACATCGCCCCCGTGCCCGGCACGACGCGACTCTGGGTCCAGACCGAGCGCCGCGACCCTGCTGGCCACGAGGCCGGGGACAAGGTGGCGTCGCTGGTGTACGAACTCTCCTGAACATCTGGAGAGCAGCGTCAACATGAACTCCCCTACCGGACCGCTTCCGGTAGGGAGCCACGCATCACGACAGTCCTTCTCAGGTTTTGGGGTGATGCCGATCGGGGAGTTCTGCCGCGTAGCGAACCCACTTGCCGCCCGTCTGCGTCCAGGCGGTGACGGTCTCTGGGCTGATTCCCAGGAGCTCCGTGAGGACCATGGGCGGCAATGCGGTGGAGAGGCTGAGGAGAGCCGATGTCCGATTGGGGCGGGAGCAGATGCCCAGCCGCTTCAGCCGGGTTCCCAGCTGAAAGTCGCTGAGGTGCAGTCCGGCGAACCCGCCGGGGAAGAGCCAGGGCGAGTCCTCGGTGACGCCGATAACCCGAGCAGCTTCCCGCATTCGTCCGGTCGATGGCTCAGTTGGGTAAGGCGTCGATGGGTGTCACCCCGTTCGGCGACGGCCGGGCTTCCGCGCGCATTGCCGATCTCACCGAGATGCTTGCCGCGAGCGCGCCCTGACCGGGCCCCGCCGGCCGGAATGGTGCCGACGCTTTCACAACAAACCGGGACAAAAGGTGAGGTTGTTGCAGGCGGGATCCTAGAGACATGCGGACTTGAAGATCAGTAGCATGGCGTCCGCCACGGCACATTCACCCCGAATGGGGCTGAATCGTGCGATGGCTTCCACTGGAAGTACCGAAGATGAAGGATCACGCGTTGAGTCGCAGAAGAATCCACCGTCTGACGGCGGTGACGGCTTCCATGGCCGTCGTCGCCGGGCTGTCCAGCCCTCCCGCAGGGGCGGCAGCCGCGAACGTCACCGTCGACTTCGCCACCGTCGAACGTCCCGTGTCGCCACACGCGTTCGGCCTGGATATCACCGGATACGGTTACGGGCACTACATCACCAACGACCCCCGCGAGCAGGCCATGGTCCAGGGCCGGTTCGGCATGATGCGGATGGGACTGCAGTACGCCACCCCCGGAGACCCGACCAGCGCGATCGTGGCCAACGGGGCGGGTGCCGACACCACTGTTACGGGTGACCAGTGGGTTTCGGCCATCAAGGCACGCGGTGCCGAACCCATGGTGATCGTTCCGGAGAGCGCCGTCGACGCCGCCAACATCGTCAGGCACTTCAACACCGGTTCCACGCAGAACCGGGTCGCCCGATGGATCATCGGCAACGAGCCCGCCGACTTCGCGGCGTACTCCGTCAAGTTCAACGCCGCCTACGACGCGATGAAGGCCGTCGACCCGACCATCAAGATCGGCGGACCGGCGGCCGCGTCGCCCAACATGGATTCCATCCGGACCTTCCTCAAGACCAGCGGCAGTCGTACCGACTTCGTCGACTTCCACAAGTACGGCGAGGGCCGCGAGGTCGGTAAGCCCGGCGGCAAGCTCGTCTGCGACAGCCAGCTGCTCGCCGAGACCACCCAGTGGGGGAGTGACGTCAACCAGGTCCGTTCGATCATCAAGGAGGAGGTGCCCGCGCGCGCGGACAAGATCGACGTCCAGGTGGGAGAGATCAACTCTTCCTGGAGCGTCGACAACGATCCCCCCGAGCTCGCCCACTGCGGCAACATCGGCACCGAGCCCTTCCAGTACCGCAACGCCGCGATCTGGTGGTCGGCCAGCGTCTGGGGCCACCTGCTGAAGGCCGGCGCCCAGGGCTTCCTCTACGGTGACAAGAACGGCGCGCTCGGCCTGCTGTACGACCAGCCGAACGACGAGCGCCCCCTCTACGCCCGCAACGGGGCCGGGCTCAACGAGCGCATGCCGATCTACCAGGGAGTGGGCTTCTTCACCGGGCAGCAGGACACCGCGCTGGCCCGCTTCGGAAGCTCCCTGGTCCGCGCCCAGACCACCCTTCCCGACGTCGAGGTGTACGCCTCGGCCAACCCCAAGGTCGTCGTCCTGGTGAACAAGGGCTCGACGCCCGCCGCCGCCGTCGTCGGCGTCGGCACCGGAGTGACGAAGGCCGCCGCCATCCAGAAGAGCGGGAACACGGCGAGCTATGAGTTGCCCGCCTCGCTGGGCACGCTGCCCGTCTCGCAGGGCACCGTGACGGTGACGCTGCCCGGACCGTCGGTCACCCAGCTGGCGATCTCGTAACCGTTCGGCTCATTGGCCGGTGCTCTGCCGGGCGGCAGTGGACGGTCAGTGCGCCGTACCGGAGCGGGCAGGGACCGGACATCCAGCGGCAGGCACGGGGACACCTGCCGCTGGACGAACGGGGTGGTCTCCGCCCGAGGTGTGGGCGGAGACCAGGCCCGGCAGGAGTCCCGCTGGAGAATCAAGCCAGCCCGCCGGCCAGCAGGAAGATCGCGGTCCCGTGGGCAAGGGCTGCGGCGATGACCCCGTGGCGCAGTCTCAGGAAGGCGCAGATCAATCCCTCGAACAGGGTGAAGACCAGTAGTGGCCAGCCGACACCGGTCACCGTGGAGGCCAGGAAAACATGACAGGCGGAAAACAGCACCGCTGACAACAGGGCCGCCCGTTGGGGGCTGTCGTGCTCTTCCAGGCGGCCCTGCAGGAAACCGCGAAACAGCACCTCTTCGGCCAGGTTGCCGGCCAGACAGAAGAACAGCAGTACCGGCAGCAGGCCGAGGGCGACCGCTCCACCGCGCTCGGGCAGTGGCGTGAACCGCGACAGCAGCAGCACCGGGGCGGCGGCCAGCACGCCGCCGCCGATGCCGAGCCCTACTGCGGCGATTCCAAAGTGACCCCAGCGCACCAGCGCACGAAGGCCGTGATCCAGGCGCAGCACGAGCGCGGTCAGCGCTACCGTGCTCACGCCGAACACCAGCAGGATCCCCGCATGGTCGGTGAAGCGCAGCCACGGCACCATGCCGGCGGCCCCGAAGCGCCAGAACCCCAGGGGCGTCATCGCGTCGCGGATCAGCACGAACCCGAAGACGAGCACCATGATCCTCAGCAGGGGGTCGCCCCCGCCGCGTGCCAGGGCGAAACAGGCGCCGATCAGCAGGAGGCCGGGCAGGACCCGGCCGGCGTAGGTCAGCAGGTCGACCAGCACGAAGAGGTCTCCGTTCAAGGAGGAGAAAAGGAGGAGAAGGGGAGGGGGCGCGAAGTGGCGCCTGCCACTCCATAATGCGAGTTATTCTCAGTTTTTGGTACTCGCATTGGAGGCCCGTGCTCACACCCCGTAAACACCCCCGTCAGCAGCGCTCACGCGAGACCGTGGAGGCGATCCTGCAAGCGGCTGCTCAGCTTTTCCAGCGGCATGGCTACGCCGACACCACCACCAACAAGATCGCCGAACGGGCAGGGGTGTCCATCGGCTCGCTCTATCAGTACTTCCCCAACAAGGACGCGTTGCTGGTCGCGCTGGCCGAGCAGCACCTGAGCCAGGCCGCCGAGCAGGTCGACCTGGTCTTCACCCGCGCCGCCGACGACCACCCGACGCTGTACCGGCTGCTGACCG
This sequence comes from Streptosporangium sp. NBC_01469, assembly GCF_036227305.1. Lineage (NCBI taxonomy): Bacteria > Bacillati > Actinomycetota > Actinomycetes > Streptosporangiales > Streptosporangiaceae > Streptosporangium > Streptosporangium sp. NBC_01469. The sequence continues at coordinate 2,592,815 of NZ_CP109465.1, forward strand.
ACCTGGTGCGGTGCGTGGCAGCCCTGCACACCGATCGGCCTGGCCTGCACCGGCTGCTGTTCGACCTGGCACCTCGCACCCCCGACCTGGTCGCCCGCTTCCGTCACGCCGAACAGCGGATCGCCCACGCCCTGGCCCGCGAGTTGTGCCGGCTCGACGCCGGCGGTCCCGACCCGGAGACGACCGCGCTGCTGGCCGTCCAAGGCATCGAGGCCCACCTTCACGGCGCCCTGCTCGACCCTCCGGCGGAAGGCGGCACCACCGACCGTGTCCAGGCCGTCATCCACCTGTGGCATCGGGCACTGACCCAGCGGTAGTCCCGCATGGTCGTGCCTACTGCCCAAAACCGTTCCGATCCTCCCCGATCCCCGTGGTCATCGTTTGAGATCGTTCTCTGACGAGTGGCTTTGGGTGCCGCGTGCGGCGCCCTACGTCGAGCCGTCGCACCCGTTACCTGACCGTGCGACCGCCCTCGCAGTACGTCCTGCTGCGGTGAGTCAGTCAGTCATCTGGGAGTGGCCGGTGGTGGGTGTACCGTGCCAGGGCTATATCGATGATCTGGGTGTCGCCGGGAGGAGCGCCGGTGGTATCCCACCAGCAGGAGGCTGTCGGCAAGGGCGACTGCGCGGAAGCCGTCATCGAGGGTGGCCAAGTCACCTGGGACGCCCTGCTGAATCAGGTGAAGGAAGTCTGCGTGCTCGGCAGCGAGGGGCTCATGTCGGGGTAGAGAGCAAGCCCGGCCGTTAGCGTAGAGACGGTCACCGAGTTATGGAGAGCCAGCGTGGAACGCCGCCGATTCCTGCAAAGCAGCGCCTTCGTCACCGCGCTGGCTGTCGAGGCCGCCCTTGACTGGCGTGATACTCCGGCAGAAGCGTTCACAGGACGGGAAACCGGGACATCTGCCGTCACCGACGCGGACGTCGAACGCCTCCAGCAAGCCCGAGATGAGTTCCGCCATCTGGATCACGTCCACGGCGGCGGGTACGCACTGTCATGGCTTGAGGGGTATCTCCACACCGAGGTCGCTCCGCTGCTGCAGGGCCGCTACAGCGACTCGGTCGGTGGTGACCTGTTCGTCGCGGCGGCCACCCTCACGGACATGGCGGGCTGGATGGCGATGGACGTCGGCCATCAGGGACTCGCCCAGCGCTTCTACACCCAGGCGGCGGGCCTGGCCAAGCATGCCGGAGATTCGGCCTACGGCGCCTACGTACTGGGCAATCTCGCCACGCAGGCTCTGTTCGTCGGGCAGACCCGCACCGCCGTACGGCTCGCGCGCTCGGCCCGCAACGCGGGCGGCCGGGCCATCACACCAACGCTGACCGCCCGGATCACCACCACCGAAGCCCGCGCCCATGCGCTGATCGGCGACGCGCACGAGACCCGTCGCGTGCTCCAGATCGCGGAGCGTGCAATGGCCCGATCCGATCCGGCTCACGATCCGGACTGGCTCGGGGTGTTCACCCCCGCGCACTACTCCGGCTCGGTGATGCACGCTTTACGGGACCTCGGCGATGCCAAGACAGCCGCGCGTCACGCAGCCGACGCGATGGACCTCCCAGCGGCGAATGCCCGCACTCGCGCTCTGCACACTGTGTTGCACGCCACCGTGCTGGCAGAGCGCGGCGACCTGGACGGGGCCGTCGAGATCGCCAGGCCGGTTCAGCAGGCCGCCGCAGGAATCAAGTCCCAGCGACTGGACCAGCGACTGGATGAATTCGCTGAACGACTCGCCCCGCACCGCAGCGCGCCTGTCGTCGCTGCCTACCTGGAAGCGAATCAGGACCAGTAGCGTTCGCTTTCGCCGATCTGCCCCAACGGTTGCGGACCATGAGAAAACTGCGCGGGCGCGTGACCTTATGGAGCCGGAGCGGGGAAGTCCGATCCGGGTGTCAGCGTTGTCGCGCCTCACCGTCCCATGTGGTCGATGTGATCCCGTCCTGCCGCAGGCGGAATTTCTCGATCTTCTGCGTTGGTGTCTTCGGGAGCACCGGCACCAACTCGATGTAGCGGGGCACCATGAAACCCGGCGCCGTCGCACGGCAGAACGCGTGCAGCTCCTCAGGCGTCAGCCGCGTGCCGGGCTTGAGAACGACGGTGACCTTGACGTCCTCCTCCGTGAGCTCGCTGGGTACGCCGACGGCGGCAGCCTCCAGCACCGCCGGATGCCTGAGCAGCAATTGTTCTACCTCGTAGGCGGAGATGTTCTCGCCCCGCCGGCGGATGGAGTCGCTGAGCCGGCCCTCGAAGGTCAGGTATCCGTCGTCGTCCAGCGTGCCGAGGTCGCCGGTGTGCAGCCAACCGTTCTGGAAGACCCGCGCCGTGGCCTCGGGCATCGCGTGGTAGCCGTTCATCACCAACCCCGGCTCGCGACCGCGTATGACGATTTCCCCCACGCTTCCGCTGGGCAACGGCCCTCCACGGTCGTTCACGATCCGAACGTCGAACTCCGGGATCACCAGGCCGCACGCCCCCGGCTTCCGCGGGCCGTCGACGGGGTCATAGACAGGTATGCCGCCATCGGTCAGGCCGTAGACCTGTCTGAGCGGGATGCCGAAACGCTCCTCCCAGCCGCGTTGCCACTCGGGCATGGGCACCCCCCACGCCAGCCGGACGCGGTGATCGCGGTCCCTGGCACCGGGCGGCTGTTTCCACAGGATCGTCAGCGTCGCGCCCATGAAGTTGAAGACGGACGCGTCGAAGGCACGGACCTCCTCCCAGAACCGTGAGGCGCTGAAGCGGCGGCCCAGCGCGGCCGTACCGCGGCACGCCAGAGCCGCCACGACGGTCAGAGTGGCCGCGTCGATGTGAAACAGCGGGAAAGGACAGTACAGGACGTCGTCGGCCCGCAGCCCCATGTATTTGGCGTGCAACTGCCCCTGCCGGGCCAGGTATCGGTGGGAGAGGACGCACGCCTTGGACGGACCGGTCGTGCCGGAGGTGAACAGCATGGTCGCCGCGGCCAGCTCGTCCACCTCGGCGACGGGAGCCAGGTCGGTGCCGCGTCGATAGTCGGCCAGGTCCTCGAACCGCCTGTCACCCGGAACGCCGTTCACGATGACCCGATCCAGCTCGGGAAGCCGGCCGAGCACGGGCGTGAGGACCGTCAGCAGCTCGGCATCGGCGATCAGCACCGAGGCCCGTGCCACCCGCAGGGCGTGGACGAGGCGATCCCCGAGCAGGGCGGTGTTGAGGGGAGCGTGGACGGCGCCCAGGCGCATCAGGGCGAACCAGACAAGAACCTGATCGAGGCTGTTGTGCATCAGCAGCGCGACACAACTGCCCGCACCTATTCCAGCCTGGGAGAAGGCCGCCGCGAGCCCGGCCGACCGCCGCTCGACCTCGCGGTAGGTCAGGTCCCCTTCATGCGTACGCAGAAAAACAGCGTCGGGGGTGTCGGCCACCGCCCGGGTGAGCATGGCGGTGACCGTGACTCCGTCGCCGTTCTCGGCCGACCCGTGCGTCACCGCGATGGGCTTCCGAGTCCGAAGAGCCGGGCGGCGTTGTCATGCAGGAGGGCCTGGAGCGCCGCGTCCGGCAATCCCGAGGCTCGCCATTCCGCGACGGCACGAGTGGGGGACATCATGGGCCAGTCGCTGCCGTAGAGCACCTGATCACGCAGAACGTTGGGCATCATGCCGAACAGCGGGTCCCAGCCGGTCCCGGCCTTGGCGACATACTTCGGCGCCAGAGCGCCGAACTCCAGATAGACCGTCGGGTGACGGCGCGCCACCGCGCAGTACTCGGTCACCCAGGGCCAACCGGCGTGGCAGGCGATCAGCGTCAGGTCGGGGAAGTCGCAGGCCACCTGGTCCAGCAGCTCCGGCCGTTCGTGGCGCAGAGGGTGCATGCGGCTGTAGGTGATGCCCGTGTGCACGGCGACGATCAGGCCGAGCTCCTCGGCACGTGAGTACATCGGGTAGAGGCCGCGATCGTCGATGTCGAGCCCGAAGAACGCGGGCTGGAACGTGATCCCGAGCAGACCGAGGCCGGCGATCGAGGCCGTCTGCCGGGCGATACGGGTCGGCCGGGCACCGGCGATGTCGACACATCCGATGCCCGTGAACCGGTCGGGATGCCTGGCCAGGACCTGGCACAGTGCCTCGTTGAGCGCGTCGGCCGATTCGCCCCCCTCGGACTCGGCGTGCATGACCGCCCGGCCGATGCCTTCGGCGTCCATGACCTGGAGCAGGTCGGCCAGGCGGCCGGTGTTCATCTTGTCGGTCAGCTGCAGAACCTTGTCGTACTGCTCGGTCTGCAGGCTGGGAGCGGCATAGGTGGGACTGGGCCGGAGCTCCTGGGGGAGCCGTACCCGGGCGTCGATGATGTTCATCCTGCGGCCTCCATGCCTGCTGTGAGCATGTGGTCAGCGGCAGGCTCGCTGGCCAGCCGAGTTGGAACCGGCAGATCTCCGGACTCCTCGCGACTCACCGGCGGCACCCCGACGAGACGGCAGGCGAACTCGACGAACCGGTCCTGAACGTCGGCGACATCGAGTCGCCCGTCCGGCCGGTACCAGTTGGCGACTCCGTTGCACATCTCCAGAAGCGCCAGCCGGGCGAGGCGTAGATCGGTGAGCTGGAAGGCGCCCGTGCGTGCGCCGCGTTCGATGACCTTGGCGAAGATCGATTCATAGTCGTCACGCATGCCGACGAGTGCTTCGCGGTCCTCCGACGTCAAGGCGCGCATCTCCTGGTCGGTCACCCTGGCTGTCAACGGATTGAGCGCGGACAGTCCCACGTGCGCCCTTACCAGGCGTGCCAGCTGAATGCCCGGATCGGCCGACGCGCCGACCGCGTCGATCGCGGAGCGCAGCAGCTCGTCAAGGCACGAGCGCATGATGCCGGAGAGGATCTCCTCCTTCCCTCCCGCGTAGTGGTACAAGGTCGCGGAGTTGATGCCCGCGGCACGTCCGAGCTCGCGGATGCCGGTCGCGGCGTACCCCTTCCGAGCGAACAGCCGGACCGCCGCCTGCTGGATCTCCGTATGCTTCAAAGGCGTTCCCAATCGATCGATTGAGAGACGATAGCCAGTCCAGCGGGATCGGGTCAAGCGAACATCGGCTTCTCAATGAGGTGTGAACTTCCGTGTACAGGAGGTTTCAGGCTTCCCGGCGAAATGGATTCGGGGATTCGACCGCCTTGATCACGCCTGGATCCCGTGGAGACAACCGATCGATCGATTGGGCCGTGGGGCACAGTGAAGATCGTCAATGGAACCCAGGCGGGGGCCGCTGGGGCTCCGCCGGGTGGACATCGACCTCGACGGGCCTAACTCGAAGTGATCCAGATCCTCCGGAGTGTCGAGCCGCCTCCCGTTCGCCCACCCCGAGCCCGGTGACTCCGAGCGAGCCGTCCCGCTCCCCTTCGTCCGCGCCGAAGCGCTTTGCGCCGGTGCGGGCCGCCATGATGGGCCGGGCTTCTCGTGTTTCGGGGGTAGGGCTCTGCTTCGAGCACCGGCCCGTTGTTCTTCGGCGTCTCGGGCTGGAGAACGACGAGGAGAGTCCCGGTGCTCATAGACTCTTGGTATGACCGAGACGTCGTGGCATGAGGAACTACGGGCGCGCGGTTACCGGGTCACTCCGCAACGCCAGCTGGTGCTTGAGGCGGTCAAGGCCTGCGAGCACGCCACCCCGGAAGAGATCTGCACCCGGGTGCGGGAGACCGCGCGCGGGGTGAACATATCGACCGTCTACCGGACCCTTGAGCTCCTTGAGGAGCTCGGCATGGTCACCCACTCCCACCTCGGGCACGGCGCCCCCACCTATCACCTGACGGCCGAGGCCGATCATGTGCACCTGGTCTGCCGTGGCTGCGGGGAGATCAGCGAGGTCAGTCCCGACCTGGTGGAGAGCTTCGTGGGCAACCTCGATCAGAAACTCGGGTTCCTCACCGACGTGCACCATCTGACGGTCTTTGGCCGCTGCCGAAACTGCCGCGACTGACGATCGTCCCGAGGGCCGCGACGCTCGGCGCGTACCGGTAGGGGCGCCGAGCACCCGCTGGACGCGACCGCCTCGGTGGTTTCCGGCGTCGACGCGCGAGGACGGGGGCCCACTCTCGGCCGGGCCACCCGGGCCGGGGTGTGATCAGCGAAGTGTCGGCACCTCGCCGCCCTCCGTCCACTCGACGCCGACTCCGCGCAGGCCCGCCGCCCACGGAGCGGTGATCTCGGTGAGCCCGGCCGCGTCCGGCGGCGTGCGGCCGAGGCCCACGGCGTACCGGGCGATTCCCGGGCCGGTCTCGAAGGGCCGGGGCCAGGCGTGCGCGTCCCGCACCCCCGCGCGTTCCAGGGAGGTGAGCAGCGCGCGCATCCGGCCCCGCACGCGGCCCAGCGTCACGTCGAACCTCTCGGCTTTCCCCACCTTCACGGTCACCACCGCCCACGCGGCGTGCCGCCGGTGCGACGGCGGTGCCGACAGCAACTCGGGCCGGGGGTCCCGGCCGACCTCCGACGCCGCCTCCACGATCTCCCACGCGTTGTAGAACTCCAGGGTCAGGAGATCTCGTCCACCGGTGCCGACCTGCTCGCTGCACAGGCGGACGGGGGCCGTGGGGGTCATGATCGACACAGCCGCGCCGAAGCTTCCGTCTGCTGACCCGTCCGAGAATCTGCCCGATCCGTCCGGTCTATCCGGTCTGTCTGACCTTGCCGGTCCGTCCGACCTCGCCGGCCCATCCGATCCCTCCGACCCCTCCGGCGGTCCGTCCGCCCCGATCGGTGGTTCGCCTGGATTGGTCGCCGGGCTGTTCAGGCCGGTTGGTGCACCTTTGAGAGCCTCCGGCCGGAGGCTGATCGGCCGGTGCCAGTCCCACGCGGCCCACGTGCCGAAGAAGTGACGGAGCAGGTCGTCCGAGGGGAGATCTCCGGCTTCGCGCACCGTACGCGCCGCGAGGACGGTCCAGGCCAGACCCGGCAGCCCTCCGAACGGAGCCGAGTCGAGCCCGCGCGCCCTCGCCCACGCCTTCACCTCCCGGGCCAGTCCGACGAAGGCGGCACGGTGCTCGCCGACCGAGGCGAGCACCGCGTCGGCGTCGCTGACCGCGCTCAGCGCGATCGCCGAAGCCTCGCCCAGCTCGACGCGGCGCGACACCGCCTCGGCGGGAGTGACGTTCGCGGCCCCCGCGATGTCCGTGACCGCCGTGATGTCCGTGACCCCGGCGGTGTCCGTGACCGCCGTGATGTCTGTGGCCCCGGCGGTGTCCGTGACCGACGTGTCTCCTGTGACCTCAGTGATCCTTGTGATCGACGTGCTCCCTGTGGCCCCGGCGGTGTTCGTGTTCGACAGGCCCCCGGTGGTGTCTGTGGACGTCGTGACGACTGTGACCGGCACGACGACCAGATCGACGTCCAGGTCCCCGACCCGGAACCGGAGGCCGGGCACCCTGGCGCCGATCACGCGCCGCAACCCGGTCGCCTCCGGCAGAGCCGCCCTCACCCGTGCCTCGACGTCTGTGAGATCGGCCGCCGAGGGCAGCGCCGCCACCAGGTCCAGGTCCGCGTCGGCCAGGGCGCAGCCCAGACGCCGTGACCCGGCGACGTGGACGACCCCCTCCGCCAGGGAGGACCGCAGTCGCTGCACGACCTCCCGGGCCCGAGCCTCCCCGCGACGTTCCCTCTCCCGGGAATCGTCCTCGTCGTGGCCGTCCCCCGGGGTACGCGCCGGGTCCGGCAGAGCGCCGGGCGGGTATGTCCCGTGGTCGAGCCAGCGCACCTCGCCCGTTCCGAGAGCGACGGTCGCCCGGGGCCGCATGGGCTCCTCGCCCCGGCGTGACAGCAGGACCAGCTCGCCGACCGGCGCCGTCCCGTCGCCCAGCCGTGTCTCCCAGTCGGCGGCGAACCGTTCGGGATCCCGGACCCTCCCCAGGGTCAGGTGCGGGGTGTAGCCGTCGGAGCGGCCCCGGCAGTTCGGGAAACCGCGCTCCAGCGAGGCACGCAGCGCGGCCCAGGGTTCCGGCCCGCCCGCTGCCGGGTCGAGCCAGACCGTGGAGCCGTCACGATGGGAGAAGGCGCGCACGCCTCGCAGCCGGGCGGTGAACGGGGAGATCGCGGCCACGGCGGTGGCCAGGACGGGAGCCGCCTCCTCGAAGCCGGACTCCGGTACGAAACCGAACATCACCGTGACATGCGGTGGCCACCGGTGGCTCTGGGGGTCGTGTTCCCGGCGGATTTCCTGGATCACCGGCCAGAACTCCACCGGCGGGATCCAGGCCACGGCCGTCCGCGCCGTCGGCCGCGCGCCGAGGACGCCGGGGATGCCGGAGATCCCTGAAGAGCTGTGGGTGCCGGAGAAGCCGTGTGCCGCTGCCGAACCGCGGATCTCGGAGGAGTCGAATGTCCCCGAGGATCCGTGCGCCCCTGCCGAACCGCGGATCCCGGAGGAGCCGTGTGCCCTCGGGGAACCGGGGACGCCGGGGGATTCGGGGGAGTCGTACCCGCTCTCGCCGGCGGTGATGTCCACGGCGACGCCGTAGTGGTCCGACACGAACAGGCCGCCGGGCGCCGGGGAGTCGCCCCGCAGAGCCGCGGCCGTGACCCGCAGGTCGTGGCCGCGCAGCAGCACGCGGTCGAGCCGCGACGCGCGGCCGGAGAGAGAGGAGAGGGCCGCCAGCGGATTGACTCCCGGATCGAAGGTGGCGGTCAGGTCGCCGGGGCCGTGGATCTCGGTCCAGGCGTCCCGCAGGCCCAGCACCTTGGCGGGCCCGCTCCCGCCGTCGTTGAGGTCGCCCAGCAGGATCACGTCTCCGTCCACGCCGAGCAGCACCTCGGCGAGCCGGGCCAGCTCGGCTCCACGCCGGGCGGGACCGTTGTCGGAGTGATCGCTGGTGAGATGCGTGACGGCCACCACGATCGGTCCGGCGGACGACTCCACCGTGACGGCGGTGACGGCCTTGTGCGGGCCGAGGGCGTGCAGGCCCGCCTCCAGCACGGGCAGGCGGGTGAGCAGGAGGAGCCCGTCGTCGTCGACGTCCCGGCCCGTGGGATCGGTGCTCAGCGTGTACGCGGAACGGATCCATGGGGTCCGCAGCAGCATGCCGAGCAGCTCGGCCTCGACCTCCTGCAGCGCGATGACGTCCGCGTCGGCCCGCTCCAGCTCCTCCAGCAGCAGTGGACGGCGCCGCGCGGTGTCCAGCCGGTCGCTGTCGTAGCGGTCCCACAGGGTGTTCCAGGTCAGCACGCGCAGGTGTGTCGCGGTCGGCGCATACCCGGCCGACCCGGCCGACCCGGCCGACCCGGGCGGTACGGGACGCCAGCCCGCGACCGGATCCCACGCGAACGGCGTCCTGGCCGTGAAGAACGGCGCCCGGAGCCTGCGCGGATCCCGCACCCGCCCGGCCTGCGACGAGTCGATGAGGTCCAGGCCCGCCGACCGGTCCCAGACCGTCTCACCGTCCGCCTCGACGAACAGGATCCGGTGCCAGGGAATGTCACCTCCGGGGACGAACGCGGGCAGCGGCACGCGTTTGGGTGAGGCCCCGCGCACGTTTATCCCCAGGACGAACCGCGCCGGGTCGAACCGTGGATCCCAGCGGATCCGGTGGAAGATCTCCTCGCTCGTCCGCATGCTCATCCCTCATCCCCCATCGCCGTCAAGGGCTCCGGCGACGTCGAGGACGTTCCCCTCCGGCCCGATGTACCAGGTGCGGTGCGTCTCTCCCGCGCAGGGCGGGGAGAAGCGGCGAAGCTGGGCCGAGAGCACCTCCGGCGGCACCGGGTGCGTACGGCTCGCGTTACGTCGGGCCAGCAGGTCGCCGGGGACCAGCATGACCGCCTGCGTCGTCAGCGCGTCGCGTCCTCGGGCCACGGTGTGCACCAGGGAGCGCTGGTGCCGGTTCAGGGCCGTGGCGTCCCACACGACGGTTCCACCGGCGGCGAGGAGCGCGTCGAGCCGGTGCAGGCCCTCGCGGAGGATCGCCGGGTTGGCCCGCTGGTCGGATCGGGATCCACGCGCCTGACGCAGGTCGTCGAGCGCGACGACGGCGCCGGTGTCCGTGAGGTTTCCGGCGAACGTGCTCTTTCCGCTGCCCGACGGGCCGACCATGACGACGAGCCGGGGGAACCCGCCGGACCGCCATCGACGGCTCAGCGCCAGACCCCCCTCGGCCGTGGTGATCCGGCCCAGCGCGTAGGCCTCCCGGGTCTCGGCCCAGCACCGGTCCGCCACCTCGGGTTCACAGTCGCCGAGCGCCTGGCGCAGGCCCAGGCGCAGCGGCTCCAGCGGTGCCTCGCCGAGCAGACCGGCCTCATCGGCGTGGAGCTCCGACCACGCGACCTGCTCGCGCGCGTCGGCGGCGTCATCGTCGGCGCGCCCGGCCAGCGCCGCTGCGGCGACCGCGTGCAGGACCCCCAGGTCGGCCGCGACGGCCAGCCGTACCAGGCCGGTTCTGCGTGCCTCGTCGGGGAAGTCGCGGTGCAGGCGGGGGTGCAGCTCAACCAGGTCGGCGACCCGCCGTGCCAGGGGCATGCCGAGGGGGGCCACCAGGGCGGGCGCCAGCCAGGCCCGGCGCGTGCCCTGGAACAGGGCGGCCATGACGCCCTCCAGCCGGGCGTCCCCCGTCCGGCCCAGCAGGTCGAGCCTGGCGGAGACATCGGCCATGGCCGCCTCGGCGCGCTCGACGGCGGCCTCCGGCGGCGCGGGCCTCGCCGGGCCACCGGCCGTAAATCTCCATCCGGGCGGCGCGGTGGCGGCGTGGGCACCGGCGGCCGGTGTCGCGGGGGTCGCGTAGGCGTCGACGGCCCGTGTCGCGGTGGCCGCGCGGGCACCGGCCTCCGGCGGCGCGTGTCCCGCCAGGTCGCCGGCCGTCACCCCCGTCGCGGTGAGGAGCGCCGATACCTTTGGGTCGGCTCCGGCCGTCACCCCCGTCGCGGTGAGGAGCGCCGGCACGTCCGGATCGGCTCCCGAACGTACGTCCCACAGTGCCGCGACCGGGCCCAGGCCGTTTTCGACGACAGGCGCGAGCATCCAGTGCTCGGTCGTCTGGACATGGCGCGGACGCACCCATTTGGCGACGCGGTGGGCGAACTCCTCCCGGTGGAACCCGTCGACGGTCCGCACGACGTATCCCTCCTGCCGCGCCGTGTCCAGGCGCAGGGCCCGCAGCGCCCGCTCGTCGAAAACGCCGCGCCACAGCACCGGGGGGACCGGGACTCCCAGCCGCCGGGTCAGGCGTGCCGTCCTGTCCCAGTCGAGGCAGTGGTCGCCGTCCCAGACGGAGAAGGCGTAGAACCAGCTCTCCAGATCCCGGTACTCGATCGAGTGCCGGGCGTAGAGGTTCTCGCCGCACACCCGCCGGCCCGGAGGGATGAACCGGGCGATCCTGCCGTGCAGGGCCTTGATCCACGCGCGGGACGGATGGTGCGCCGAATCCAGCGAACGGGCGTGCGTCCCGTCCTGGTACAGGGTGGTGTTCTCCCCGTCGAGCTTCTCGGTGACGACGACCTCCCGGCCCACCAGCCCCGCCAGGCCGCCGGCACGTACGTCGTCCGAGGCGACCCCCGGAGACCAGGGCAGATGAGGAGTGCGGGGGTAGGGCACTCGCATGATCTGCTCCCGATGACGAAGTCGCGCTGCGGCGACTGTATGGGAGGCGATGCGGCGGATCCACACAATAACTGCGCTCCTGCTCGAACCGCGTGACGACCGGGCGGAGCCGCACATCCAGCCGCAGCGGATCAACACAGCAGGCGACCACAGCGCCATGGCCGCCAGCCGTTCTCCGCTAACGCTCGCCGAGCAGACGGGTGGCGTCCTGGGCGGCGAGGGCGAGGGCCTGGCGAAGAGCGTTGGGACGGCGCCCTCCGGCGCTGGCGATGGGGCCGCGGCCCCCGGAACCTCCGCCGACGGTCCGGGCCGCTTCGACGAGGACCTGACTGGCTTCGGCGCCGGCCTGGTCAAGGTCAGACGACACGGCGGCCGCGAGGAGCGCTCTGCCCTCATGCTCAGCGCCGAGGACCACGACGGCCGGGCCGCGCTGGACGCGCCGGACGACCTCGATGGACAGGCCACGCAGCTCGTCCGGGGTGACGCCGGTGACGATCTGGGCGACGAGCCGCCCCTCACCGGCAGGCTGCGCCTGACCGGCCAGGCGCTCAGCCTGATGCCGCAGTTCCTCGGCCCGCAGCCGTGACAGCTGGTTCTGGGCGGCGGCCAGGGTGCCCAGGCGCTTACGCAGGACATCGGGGGCCTCCGCCGGGCGGGTGCCAAGCAAACCGGACAGTTCATTCAGCAGGCGCCGCTCGGTGTCGAGGTAGCGCAGCGCGTCGTGGCCGGTGAGGGCTTCAACACGACGGAGGTTGGAGCCGATGGAGGACTCGCTGAGCAGACGGAAAGCCCCGACCTGGGAGCCGTGGGCGACATGGGTGCCGCCGCACAGCTCGCGGGAGAAGTCACCGATGTCGACGATTCGGACGGTGTCGCCGTACTTCTCGCCGAACAGCGCGATAGCGCCCGCGGCCTCGGCGTCGACCCGGTCGGCATACCACGCCCGCACGTACGGGTCATCGAGGACGTGCGCGTTGACGGTCGCCTCGATCTGGGCGAGCTGGTCAGCGGTGAGGGCGGAGAAATGCGCGAAGTCGAACCGGAGCCGATCGGGCTCGACGAGGGAACCCTGCTGGCGGGCATGGTCGCCCAACGTCGCGCGGACGACCGCGTGAAGGATGTGGGTGGCCGAATGCGAGCGCATCAGGCCCTTGCGGCGATCACCGTCGACGGCAGCCTCCCCCTGATCTCCGGTGGACAGCTCACCCCGCAGGACACGGCCGGTGTGGACGCGGAACCCTTCCAGCCCATAGCGGGTGTCGGTGATCTGCACGACGGTGCCGCCGCCGGTGGTCAGGGTGCCGGTGTCGCCGATCTGACCGCCAGCCTCGGCGTAGAAGGGTGAGCGGTCCAGCGCGAGCTCGACCTGCGCCCCCTCGGAGGCGGTGGTGACCACCGAGCCGCCGCTGACGATGCCCTTGACGATGGCTTCGGCCCTGAGATGGTCATAGCCGACGAACTCGGTGCGGGGCAGGTCTGTGGCCAGCTCACGGTAAGTGTCCATCTTCTTGAGGGCTTCGACGGTCTTGGCCTTGCCCCCGGCCTTCGCGCGCCTCCTCTGCTCGTCCAGCAGCGTGGCGAACCGGTCCTCTTCGACGGTGAGCCCGGCGTCGCGAGCCGCCTCGACGGTGAGCTCCAAAGGAAAGCCGTAGGTGTCGGCGAGTTCGAAAGCGGTCTCACCCGGCAGGGCGGCCGACCGGTTTTCGCGAGCGCGGCCGATCGCGGCGTTCAGCAGCCTCGTGCCCTGCGCCAGGGTGCGGGTGAAGGACTCCTCCTCGGCGGTGACGACCTGCTCGATCAGAGCGGTTTGGGTGTGCAGCTCGGGCCAGACGCCGCCGAGGTTACCGATCACGCTGGTGGTGGCGGCCGGAAGGACCGGCCCGCTGATGCCAAGGAGACGAGCATGGCGGATCGCGCGGCGCATCAGGCGCCGCAGGATGTAGCCGCGGCCGTCCTTGGCGGGCAGCACACCGTCGGCGATGAGGAAAGCGATGGAGCGGGCGTGTTCGGTGACGACCTGGAAAGAGACCTTCTCCTCGCCCTCACCCGGGTATGGGCGGCCGGCGAGGTTCTGAACGGTGTCCAAGGTGGGCAGCAGTAGATCGGTGCTGCAGACGTTTTCGACGTCCTGGAGGATCGCGGCGAGCCGGTCCAGGCCGAGCCCGGTGTCGATGCTCCTGCCGGCCAGCTCACCGATGATGGGGAAGTTGCCCTTCTTGTCGCCTTCGCCGCGCTGGAACTGCATGAAGACCAGATTCCAGATCTCCACGTAGCGTTCACCGTCGATGGCCGGACCTCCCTCCTTGCCGAAGGAGGGGCCGCGGTCGTAGTTGACTTCCGAGCAGGGGCCGCACGGGCCGGGCACACCCATGGACCAGTAGTTATCCTCCATCCCGAGCCGCTGGATACGGGAGGCGGGCACGCCGATCCGGCGCCAGAGGGTTTCGGCCTCGTCGTCGTCTTTGAAGACGGTGATCCAGAGCCTGTCCTTCTCCAGCCCGAAATGCTCGGTCAGCAGCTCCCAGGCGAAAGCGATCGCGTCGGCCTTGAAGTAGTCGCCGAAGGAGAAGTTGCCCATCATCTCGAAGAACGTCGCGTGCCGGTTGGTGCGGCCGACGTTGTCGATGTCGGAGGTCCGCGCGCACTTTTGGACGCTGGTGGCGCGGGGGAAGGGCGGGATGGTCTCGCCGAGGAAGTACGGCTTGAACTGGTTCATCCCGGCGTTGGCCAGCAGCAGGGTGGGATCGTCGGGGATCAGCGAGCTGGACGGCACCCGATGGTGGCCGCGGGAGGTGAAGTAGTCAGTGAACAAGGTGCGGATCTGCGTCGAGCGCATGGCGAGATGACCTCACGGAAGAGTCATGGAAGGTGGTGGGGGAAGCACACGCCGAGCCGGGCCGAGAACAGGGACTGAGAGGGTTCTCAGTTCTCCAGCTCGACGCAGATAGCTCGCGCCCCCACGGTGAAGACCATGACTCCAGATCCGTTGATCACAAGGTGGTGCGGCAGGTTGAGCTCACATAGCTGTCTGCCGCACCACTTACTGTAGCGGGTCTGATGTCAAGACCGCTTGGTGCGCGTCGCGGTGAGCGAACCGGCGAGGTGATCCAGCACAGCGGGGCCGAGCTGCGTCGGGTCGTCCAGGACGACCACGGCGCCCGCGTCGGTCAAAGCGGCAGGCCCGGTATACCCCCAGCTCGCCCCGATGGGCGTGACCCCTGCGGCGAGTGCTGCGGCGATGTCGCCTTCGGTGTCGCCGATGAAGACCGCCTCGGTCGGTGCTACGCCGAGCCGGGTCAAGGCGAGCAGGACGCCGTCCGGGGCGGGTTTAGGCCGCGCGTCTTCCCAGCAGACGGTGACGTCCAGCAGCGCCAGAGCGGCGGGCGGCAGCAGCCAGGGCAGCCGATAGCGGGCCTGCAACGTCACCAGGCCCGTCGCCGCCCCACTGCCTTTGATGGCCCTCAGCCCATCCAGCACACCAGGAAACAAGGCGCCGGCGGCGGTGGCCAGCGCCGGATCCCACCACGCCCCGCAGATCACGTCCGGATCCGGAACACCGAGAGAGGCCAGCACCTCCCGCCTGGATCGCGTCGCGGCGGCCACCGGTAGATCAGCGATGGTGACGCGCCGCCCCAGACAGGCGGTGGCGACCCCAGCGAGAGCGGCCAGCATCGCCGACTTGCTGTCCAGTAGCACACCATCCAGATCGAACAGCACGGCCGCGGTCACGGCGTCGTCCTTGAAGCGGGCAGGTCAGCCTCGGTCAGCAGTGAACCGAGGGAGATGCCGTGCTCGTCCAGCAGCAGCCTGCCGCCCAGTGGCCGCTCCAGCACGCACAACGCGCCGACGACCGCAGCTCCGGTGATTCGCAGCATGCGGGCCACGTTCAGCAGCTGAACGCCGGAGCGGACCACGTCGTCGACCAGGACCATCCGCCGCCCTTCGACGGCGGCGCCCTCGACCTGCCGCTTTGAGCCGTATGTTTTGGGCTCGCGCCGCAGGAACGCAGCCGGCAGGCCGGTGGCCGCAGACAGGGCGACGACCAGAGGGACGCCGCCGAGTTCGATGCCGGCCAGCACTTCGGCGTCTTCGGGGACCAGGGCGGTCATGGCGTCGACGACGTCGCCCAGCAGGACCGGGTCGGCGGCCAGCCGGTACTCGTCGAAGTAGGAGTCCAGCATCTGCCCGTCGGTGAGTGCGAACGGGCCGCTGACGCAGGCGACCTGGGCGAGTCGAGCGACCAAAGCGTCCCGACTCACACCGGCGGACAGAGCAGCGACGGTCATAGCTTTCCCCTCAAGGCCAGGGATTCCGACAGGTGGGCGAGTTCAATGGCGAACACCGAGGCTGAGGCGATCGGTGTGAGGAATCCCAGCGGCCGGGTGGGGGTCTCAAACAGCCACATCTCCCGTCGAAGGAACCCCAGCAGCGTCGTCGCGGTGCGCCCGACGGCCCAGACGGGCACGGAACGGATGGTGCCCGCGTAGTAGAGGGCGGCGGTCAGCTCGTGCAGGGTGCCGATCCCACCGCCCATCGCGACCACCAGATCGGCGTGGTGAAGGTAGTGGTTGAGGCGGGCGCCGAGGTCGGGCAGGTGAACTGCGGCGGTGACGTGCGGATTGAAGTCACCCCACTCGGCATGCTTGCCCTCCAGAGTGACCGCGACGACCTTCCCACCTGCGGCGGCGGCTCCGCAGGCGGCGGCCTCCATCAGCCCGTTGTAGCCGCCGTGCAGGAGCGTGAACCCGGCGCCCGCCAGTGCGGTGCCGATCTCCTCGGCCAGGTGTTCCTCCTCCGCCGAGGCGGGGACGACCCCGCCGAAGAACACCGCAGTCTTCTCCTGCTCTTCCCCCTCGCCCCTGCCTCGGTCCACGGTCGAGGCAGGAAGGCGACCCTTGGGTCTCACGCCCACTCCAGGTAGGTGCGGTAGGCGGTCAGCGCGGCGCCCAGGCCGTCCAGCACGTTCGGGCAGGCCCGCTCGGTCAGCGCGAGCACCCGGTCCAGCGCGGCCTCGACGTCGGCGGCGTCAGGGACGGCCGGGGAGGTGATCGCAGCGTCCAGGTCCGTCAGGCAGGTCCGGCCGATCGGGGTGAGCGCGATCTCCTCCCGCAGCTGGTACCAGCCCCAAAAGCGGGAGGTTGGGGCGAGAGCAGTCTTGATGAGGTCCTTGGTCGCGGTGTGCAGCAGGTGCCATTCGGCGTAGGCGACGAACCGCTGGCCACGCTGGATGCGCTTGTGCAATAGCACCACCAGCACCAGGTGCTCGATCAGTATGTCGGTGCACGACCTCGGCTGGTTCATCTGCTCGGTGACGTACGTCTTGGCCTGCTCGATCTGCGACGTGGTGATCTCCGACGGCTCACGTTCCAGCAGGACCGCGCTGGGGATGCGGCGGCGGATCGCGGGAACCTGCGAAGTCGGCGCGAGGTAGAGATCGACCTGCTGGAGTTTTCCCTCGTGCTGGACGAGGAAGACGAACCCTACTCCGCCTAGGTCCATGACGATGCTGTCGCGCCAGCCGGGCAGCAAAGCTCCACCCTCGATGGTCATCAGATCGTCCAGGGCTGTGGCGAAGGCGGTCAGGGCGCCGTCGTGGACACCAAGAACGAAGTCCACATCCGAAAGGCGGTCGGCGGTGCCGGAGGCGAGAGAACCGCGAACCAGCAGATGCGTGACCGCCGTGGACGCGGACAAGATCTTCGCGATGCGGGTGAGCAGCGGCAACTGGGCTGGCAGGTTAGCCTCGGTGAGCTGGGCTAGGCGCAGTTCGGCCGAAACCGAAGCCGGAGCCAAGACGGTGGGCATGTGCAGTCCTTTCGAGCTGAAGGTGGCGTCGGATGGGGAAGGCAAAGACGGCATCAGGAGGTGAGGGCCAGGAGCTTGCTTTTCGCCTCCACCCAGCGGGTGCTCGCCTCGGCGTCGCCGAGCGCGGTGTGCAGTTGGGCGATCAAGTCGTAGGTGGTGCCCTCGGGCAGGGCGAAGGAGTAGAACAGCCGCAGTAGCAACTGCTCGGCCGCGTCGACGTAGCCGAGGTTAGCCAGGCGCCGGGCGGCGGCGACCTTGTCCGCCAGTACCGCCGGGGAGGCGTCCGGCAGCGATTCAGCGGCCGAGGGGGGCAGCTGCCCCTGTCGGGCCAGACGCTGGTAGGCGTCGTTGGCGTAGACGTCCGCGATCAGGTGGATTCGGTCCGGGCCGAGGAGGTTGCACACCCCGTGCGCGTAGGTCGGCGTCAGCCGCCAGATCCGCCCGCCGCCCATGTGGACTTTGGCGCCTCCGGTGACCAGGAACGCGGAGGAGTTGGTGTGCAGCGGGATGTGGAGGCGGTGCCGCTCGACGTGGTCGAGCTCGTCGTAGTCGCGGTGCTCCCACAAGAACGCGTTTGCCTCCAGCCTCGCCAGCCGTACCCACATGTACGACAGGCCTAGCTCGGCCAGCAGAGCGGCGGTGGCGGGCATGGACTCCAGCAGGGCGGTGGGGCGGGCGACGCAGTCGCCGATCTTCACATCGTCCGCCTCGCCGGAGGCGTTCATCAGTGACGTGGTCCACCAGCCGCCCGACTGGTATTCGCCGTACTCGGCTTTCCAAGGGGCCGGCGCGGTCAGGGCCTCATGCCGTAGCCGTTCGATCAGCTGCGGATTGAGGCGGTCCAACTGGGCGATCTGCCCAGACAGAGCGTGAAGCGGCTGGACATCTTCCACGGCGTTCCTCTCGATCTCTCACCCGGTCAAGCCAGGAGTCACGTGGACAGGGGGCGCGCCCCGTCCGGCCGGATGCCCGTGGAGAGTCCGTCGGCCGGACGCGGCGCCTGCCACCAGACTGATCCGCCGACATCTGCGAAGGTAGTGAGAGGTTCCCGCCCCGGATGGGTGACATGGTCGCCCGCAGCGGGCGCCCAAGCCGCCTTCAGACGGGGGTTTGACAGCATCACGCGGCAGGTAAGCATTTTTCGACAGCGCGCGACGCATCCAGTGTCCAGGCCCGTGGCACTCCGGCGGAGGTAGACGTGAGCGTCCAGTCGGCGAGGCGATCAAACCCGGTGCACGGCATTTCTTGCGGCCGAGCCCAGCGCGAACGCGTACTCGGCCAGGCAGGATCCCCCGACCCTGTGCCCTCAGCACTGGTCGCGGTGATCGCCGCTCAGATCGCCGAGCACTGCGGGCACCGGCTTTTTAAATGCCGCCGCCTGGCGGCGGGCTGGACAGTCGCTCAAGCCGTCAAGGCCACCCATGACCTCGTCGAACAGGAGGGGCTGACCAAGGTCGGGTTGACCGTGCGCTCATGGAAAGACTGGGAGGCAGGCCAGCTGCCCAACCCTGACTATCAGGACCTGCTGTGCCGCCTGTTCACCACCAACCCGGTCGAGTTGGGCTTCGCCCGCGACTACTCTCCCGCCCCGCCGCAGCACGACAGCCCGCATTGGAACGCGGTGCGAGGGGATGTAACACTCCCAGAAGGAGAGGCCGACCACGCTGGCACGGGATCGCGGACCAAGGAGGTGGAAGAGACGAAGCGTCGCGACGCGCTGAAGTTCGCCGGGCTGGCCCTGACCGCCCCGTCCGCCGCAGCGCAGATCCTGCAGCAGGCCGCCACCGAAGCGATGGAGTTCACCCGGCAGACCGAGGCAAGCGCGTTGGGCTCCGGCACCCTCGACCACCTCGACCTCGCGGTCACCGAGTTCAACCGCGTCTACTCACTCCAACCTCCCCAGCAGGTCTTCGGCGCCGTACTGGACTACCGGCGCAAGGTCGACGGCCTGCTCAAAGGCAAACACACCCACCGGCAAGGCCAGGAACTGCTCGCCTTCGCCGGGTGGCTGTCGGAACTCCTGGCCTGGCTCGCCCACGACCTGGGCGACGCCCGCACGGGCCTCGCTTTCGCGACCGACGCGTTCATCCATGCCCAGCAGGCCGGACATGGCCAGCTGTGCGCGTGGGCAATGGACGCGGCCGCCTCCATCAACCTGTACGAACAACAGCCAGGAAAAGCCCTGGCCGCCGCACGTAAGGGCCTGACCGAAGTCCCCGCCGACCATCCGCTGACCGTGCGGCTATACGCCCAAGCCGCCCGCGCGGCCGCCGCCGCCGGAGACACCGCAGGCTTCACCGCTGACTTCCAAGCAGCCGAGGACGCCTATCGGCTCCTGCCGTCCCGTCCACCCCGCCGGTTCGGCATGGATGTGCTGCCGCTGGCCGACTACGCACTCACCTCCTACCCCGCGACCTCCTTCATCTGGCTCGGCCAGGCCGAACAGGCCCGCCGACATGCCGAACACGCTCTGTCGGTATACGAATCGGCTCCCGAGACGTCCCGATCGCCCAGCCGGGAAGCCATCGCCCGTATCGATCTCGCCCTCGCCCACGCCCAACTCGGCGACCCCGACGACGCCGTTGCCCTTGGCCACCAAGCTCTTGACTCCACCCGAATCGTTGGCTCCGTCTTGGGGCGGGCCGGCGACCTCACGTTCTTTCTCGCCCGCCGATACCCCCGCCAGGCGGCCGTGGAAGAACTGCGTGAACGCCTGGCAGCAACCGGTGCGGCCGTCCTCCCGCCCTTCCCGTAGCCCGCCCCTGAGCGTGAAGGAGACCAATGGCTTCCCAGCAGCCGCCGCCCGACGAGTACTCGATCACCATCCGCCGGCCGTACTTCGAGCTGATCGCCAAGGAGATCAAGACCATCGAGGTGCGCGTCGGCTACCCCAAGATCCGTAAAATCGCCGCCGGAGACACGCTGTGTTTTGTCTCCGGTGAGGACTCCTTACGCGTCCGCGTCACCGTGGTGAAGGAGTACCCGTCGTTCGAGGCGATGCTGAACGCCGAGGACAACACCACGATCGGCGGCCAGGGCATGACCCGCGACCAGCTACTGGCCGCGTGCCGTGACATTTACCCGCCTGAGAAGGAAGCCCTCGGCGTCTTCGCCATCCACCTGGCGCCACTGCCCGACGTCTGATATCCGGCCGAGCACTTAAGCTGGTGGGGCAGAGCCGCGCGCCTGCTGGCCATCTACCACCGGGCCGTCCCCGTGCTGCTGCATCTGACCGCCGCCTACCGGGTCACCCGGGTACGCCGTGCTTCGGCGGCTGTTCCGCCGAGTCGCGGAGTGTGCCGTACGGCCCGGGACCCGCCTGGGGAAGAGCCGCTGCCGTTCGCACCGGTGGGGCCTCGTAGGCTGTGTGTATGCGAAGCCCTCTGCTGGACACTCCCGGCGCGGTCGCGGCTGAGACCCCCGACGCCGACGTCGCCGGACACTATGGCGACCCGTTCGCCGAGCAGCGCGCGTTGCTCGCCGGAGAGGCGATGGTCGACCGGAGCAACCGCGAGGTCGTCCGGATCTCCGGGCCCGACCGCCTGAGCTGGCTCAACAGCCTCAGCTCGCAGAAACTCGACGACCTGAAACCCGGTCGGCCCACCGAGACGCTGCTGCTGGACGCCCAGGGCAGGGTGGAGCACCACCTCGTCCTCGTCGACGACGGCGAGGCGGTGTGGGCCCACGTCGAGCCGGGCACCGGCGCGGAGGTGGCCGCGTTCCTCGACAAGATGCGGTTCATGCTGAGGGTCGAGGTCGCCGACGTGACGGACCGCTACGCCGTGGTCTCCGTGGCGGGGGAGGCGCACCCCGACCTGCCCGAGGGGGCCGTCGCCGTCGGCAGGGACATCCTGCTTCCACGCGACCTGCTGGCCGGGCGGCTCGGGCTGAGGCTCGCCGGGCTCTGGGCGTACGAGGCGCTGCGGATCGAGGGGCACCGTCCCCGCCTGGGCTTCGAGACCGACCACAAGACGATCCCGCACGAGGTGGGCTGGATCGGCTCGGCCCTCCATCTCAACAAGGGCTGCTACAAGGGCCAGGAGACCGTGGCCCGCGTTCACAACCTGGGCCATCCGCCCCGCCGCCTGGTCTTCCTGCACCTGGACGGCAGCGTCGACACCCTGCCCAAGCACGGCACCCCGGTGACCCTCGACGGCGCGGAGATCGGTTTCGTGGGAAGCTCGGCGCGCCATCACGAGCTGGGCCCGGTCGCGCTGGCCGTGGTGAAGCGGACCGTGCCGGTGGACGCCACGCTGGAGGCCGGAGGGGTGGCCGCGTCCCAGGAGGTCATCGTGCCGCCGGACGCCGGGCGCAACGTCCAGATCGACCCGAGCCTGCGCCGCCGCCTCCGCTGACATCCGACGCTGACATCCGACGGTGTCGCGTCCGGGGCGGGCCGCACCGGCTTTGCGGGGCGCGTACGGCCTCGGGCGGCTCAGATGTCCAGGACCAGGGTGATCGGGCCGTCGTTGGTCAGCCCGACCTTCATGTCGGCACCGAACACCCCGGTCTCCACCCGGGCGCCCAGCCCGCGCAGTTCGGCGCAGACCGCCTCCACCAGCGGCTCGGCGACCGGCCCGGGGGCGGCTGCCTGCCAGGTGGGACGGCGGCCCTTGCGGGCGTCGCCGTACAGGGTGAACTGGCTGACCACCAGCAGTGGCGCGCCGATGTCGGAGCAGGATTTCTCGCCGGAGAGGATCCGCAGGCCCCAGAGCTTGGCGGCGAGCCTGGCCGCCTCGGCGCGCGTGTCGGTGTGGGTCACGCCGACCAGGACCAGCAGCCCCGGCTCGTCGATCGCCCCGACCGTCACGCCGTCCACCACCACCGACGCGGAACTCACCCGCTGTACGACCGCACGCATGCCCCCATCATCCCGTGCTCCCGGGCATCCCTAGACTTCGGACGAAAGGAGACAAAGGTGTCTGCTGAGTCATTGTTCGTCGAGGTTGTCCGTTCGGGGTTCGTGGAGTCCACCCATCGGGCGCGGATGCTCGCGGTGGCGGCCGACGGGTCGCTGGTGAGGGTTCACGGGGAGGTGGACGCCCTGGTGTCGCCGCGCTCGTCCATGAAGCCCCTGCAGGCGCTCGCCATGGTCCGCGCCGGGCTCCCGCTGGAGGGGGAACTGCTCGCGCTGGCGTGCGCGAGTCACGCGGGGGAGCCGTTCCACGTGGACGGGGTACGCAGGATCCTGGCCGGGGCCGGTCTGGACGAGAGCGCGCTCGGCTGCCCGGAGGACCTGCCGGAGGACGTCGCCTCCCGCGACGAGGTGCTGCGCTCAGGAGGGGGCCGGGCCAGGGTCTACATGAACTGCTCGGGCAAGCACGCGGCGATGCTCGCCACCTGCGTGGCCAACGGCTGGCCGCCGGAGACCTACCTCGACCCGGCGCATCCGCTGCAGCGGGCCGTACGCGCCACGATCGAGGAGCTGACCGGCGAGCGCGTCGCCGCCAGCGGGGTGGACGGTTGCGGCGCCCCGCTGTTCTTCGTCTCGATGCTGGGCGTGACGCGGGCGTTCCGCGCCCTTGTCCGGGCCGACCGGGACACCCCGGAGCGCCGCGTCGCCGACGCCTTCCGCGCCCACCCCGAGTGGACGTCGGGGACCACCCGCCCCGAGGCCCGGCTGATGCGGGCGGTCCCCGGACTGCTGGTCAAGGCCGGGGCCGAGGCCTTCGACGCCTTCGTCTTCACCGACGGGCGCTCGGGAACCGTCAAGGTCGAGGACGGCGGCCAGCGCGCCCGGGTCCCGGTCACCGTCGCGGCCCTGACCGCTCTCGGCTTCGAGGCCCCCGGGCTCGACGAGCTCGCCGCCGGGGTCCTGCTCGGCGGGGGGCGTCCCGTGGGCGAGATCCGCGTGCGGTAGCCGCCGTGGATCCGCGTACGGCGGTCGCTACAGCGAGCGGAACTGGCGGGTGGTGGAGATCGCCCCCGAGGTGGTCATGGTGAAGGTCCGCATCGAGTCGGCGAACCTGGACAGGTCCCACTCGGCAGGGCCGTGGTACCAGTACAGGTGGTCGGCCTGCTGGCCGTTGCCGGTGACCGATGAGACCACGCGGGCCCAGCGGTCGACGCTGTCGAAGATCACGGCGTAGGGCAGGTAACGGGAGAACAGCTCCACCCGCTGAGCCACCGGGACGTCCCCGCCGATGTCGGCGCCGGAGAGGTACTCCCTGAAACCAAGGGTGTGGGCGAGGGCGCCCGCGCCCTTGGCGGTCTTGGCGGGCATGTACTGGCCGCCCACGGCGAGGGCGGCCCCGGCGATGATCAGGGCCAGGCCGAGCACCCCGTACGTGGTGAACCAGGCCAGCCCGACGGTGGCGAGGACGCCGAGCCCGGTGAGGACCACGCCGATGGTCGTCCAGCGAGTGCGGACGGTGTCGGGGCGGCGGGCGAACCAGCCCTGCGTGACCACGTCGCGGTAGAGCGCCTCGCGAACCTTGCCCAGCTTGGCCCCGAACGATCCCTGGAGCTCCGAGAGCAGCACCGCGTCCCGGCCGTCGAAGATGGCGTTGTAGAGCTCACGCTCATAGGGCATCAGCGAGGCGACCTGGGCGGCGGGCATCCGCACGAGGCTCCAGTCGGGGGTCTCGTACGTCTGCCGGGACTGCTCGTCGATCCTGAGATAGCCCCGGACGGCCAGGTCGACGATCGTGGCGGTCACGTCGATCACGTCGGCCTGCTCGTCCATGAGGGTGCCGATCTGGCCGGGGCGGACGCCGTCCGGCGGGGTGAAGTGGCCGTTCTCGACGCCGCTGAGCGAGCCCGACTCGTGGCCGACCACGCGGGCGTCGCGACCCCGGGTCCAGTAGAGGAGGGCGAGGCCGCCGAGCATCAGGAGCAGCAGGCCGGCCAGCGCGCCGCCGGTGACGGCGTTCAGGGTGAAGGCGTTGGACAGCTCGAAGCGGCGCTCCAGGACCGGCGCACCCTGGGTGGCACCGGTGGGGTAGCCGACGACCACGGTGAGCACCTCACCGGCGCCGAGGTCCTGCTGCCCGAACTCGGCGGTGACGCCCGTGTGGTCCATGGAGGCCTCGGTGCAGGCGATCGCCGAGGTCAGGGGGCCGGCGAAGCACGACAGGCTCTGCATCGTGGCCGGTCCGCTCACGCTGACCCTGGCCTGCTCGACGGGGACGGACCAGGCGCCCACCGCGTACCAGCGCAGCTCCTGGGCGTCGGCCAGCGGTGTGACGGCGCCCTGGACGTCGTACTCCAGGGTGGCGCTTCCCGCGCCCTTCAGGGTGATGGTCTCGCCGGTCAGCGTGGCGTCGCCCTTGAGGCCGGTGACCCGGTAGAGCCGGTCGCTGCTGTCGTCGTAGCGGGTCCGGTCGACGATGCCGCGCGACGGCGCGTCACCCTCGAAGACGACCTCCTCCTTGACGTGGAGCACGCCGTCCTGCCGGAGCTCCAGCTGGACCGTCGTGCTCGTCACCTTGCCGGCCTGCGTGGTCCGCGCGGCCCGCGCAACCTGCGCGGCCTGCGCAACCTGTGCGGCCCGGGTGCTCTGCCCGGCCTGGGAGGATCCCGCCCCGGCCCGCCCGGCCTGGGGGAACTCGGTGCCGGTCGGGCCACTCGCCAGTGCGGGGGACGCGAGGGCGGGGGACGCGCTGAGTGCCAGCGCGAGGATGGCCGTCGCGGCCAGACTCCCGGCTGCTCGGCGCGAGAAGGCCACTCGGCGCGAGAAGGCCACTCGGCGCGAGAAAGCCGCTCGGTGCGAGAAAGCCGCTCGGTGCGAGAAAGATGCCGCCATGTGTCGGGAGCTTAGCGAGATCCACCGGCCCGTGATGGCCGACCCAGTATCCATTTTTTCCCACTCATAAACCCATATGTGGTTGCATCCGCTAGATTGCCGCCCGGAGATCAACTCTTTGGAGAGGCGGTCGCATGCGCCCACGGGGGTCGAACCCGCTGGCCTTCGGCGTGCTCGGCGTTCTCGCCACGGCGTTCGCCGCGGTCGTGGTGATCGCGGGCCTGGCAGGCGAGAAGGAGGCCGAGGTTCCCGCCGGTCCCGGGACCGCCCCGGTGGCGACGAGGAGCGCGGTCCCCCAGCAGACGGGCGACACCGAGATCACCACGCCGGACTTCACCCCGCCGGAGAAGCTGAACCTCGGCTCGCTGGGCGACGTCGAGATCACGCCGGTCGCCGCGAAGCGGAACCTGGCCGTCGACCTCCGCTACATGCGGCGCTCTGACACCACGGCCAGGCTCAAGCGCAACCCGCTGTACGGCACGGGCCTGATGCGCCCCACCTCGTGCCGCGCCCCGAGGCCCTCGACCCAGCCCCGCGACATGCTGTCCTATCTCAACGCCGTCACCGACTGCCTGGAGCGGGCGTGGTCGGCGAAGTTCTCCCAGGCCGGCGCGGTCTTCCTCCCGGCACGCAAGGTCTACTGGTCCCGTCCCGGACGCGGGCCCTGCGGCACCTACCCCGACGCCAACGCCTCCGCCTACTACTGCCCGTCCAACCGGGGCATGTACATCGGCCTGAGCCACGTGATCGAGCAGAGCGGCGACGTCGACCCCGCCGGGAACCACGTGCCCTACCTGGCCGTGCTCGCCCACGAGTACGCGCACCACGTGCAGAGCATGGCGGGTATCGGCGGGGCCTGGTGGTGGGAGGTCTCCAACAAGTCCCGTAGTGCCCAGGACGCCCACTCCCGCCGCCACGAGCTCCAGGCGCAGTGCCTCTCCGGGGCCTTCGTCCGCACCGTACGGGTCCCGCTCGGGGTCACCAACGCGCGCTGGCAGGAGGTACTGCGGACGGAGTTCGGGCGCGGCGACGACCAGAACGGCAACACCCGGCGCGACCACGGCAGCGGCGAGCACTACGCCGCCTGGCTCCACCAGGGCTGGAAGTACGCCAGGATCGCCTACTGCAACACCTGGTCCGTCAGCCCCTCCGAGGTCAGCTGACCCGTCCCCGCCCCACGGCGTCACCTCGGTCCGGTGGTGACCCGGGCGGTCGCGGTGTGAACGGTGCTGTTCCAAGCTGTTTTACGTCGATGGTGCCGCTCTGATCCGATGGGGCCGAGCCGGATCCGCGGGTCCGGTCGTGTTCGTGGGGCGGAGTCGCCGCGGTCGTCGGCGGACATCTGCAATCATGTCGGGAGTCCGACGTTTCCCGAGGTGGCATGCGCACGCCCGTACGTAGACGACCGTGGGCGTTCACGGTCGCATTTCTTGTAGCGATTTCCTGCCTTATTTCGGGATGTAGCCCCGGAGACGGCGCGACCACGCCGATGGCCGCCGGCACGGAATCCCCAGCCACCTGGCCGCCCCAGGCCCCGCTCGTCATGATCGTCGGCGACAGCTTCACGGTCGGGTCGGGTCCCGTACGGGGGTGGGACGGCTACGCGGCCCGGGTCGCGCGGGAACTGGGCTGGCAGCTGATCACCGCGGGCGCCGCCGGAACGGGCTTCGTCAACCCCGGCAGGGTGGGCCGGACCTTCCGGGACTCCTTCGTCAAGGAGCTCTCCTGGCGCCCCGAGCCCGACATGCTCATCATCTCCGGCGGGCGCAACGACCGCGGGATCGAGGCCGTCAGGATCGAGAACGCGGCCGTCCACCTGCTGGCGCTGGTCAGGCGGCGATGGCCGCACACCAGGATCGTGCTGGTCGGCCCGATCTGGATGACCAGGGCACCTCGGTGGGCCTACGGCGTGCGGGAGGCCGTCTCGCTGGCCGCCGACCGGCAGGAGGTGCCGTTCCTCGACCCGTTCGAGCCCCTCGGCCCGCACGGCCGGGGCTGGGGTCGCGGAGCGGTCCTGCCCGACGGCGTCCACCCCACCCTCGTCGGCCATCTACGCCTCTCGCGCTGGATGGTCTCCACGCTGCACAGGTACGGCATCGACGCGCGTTCTTCCTGAGCGGGACGGAACGGTCAGCCGGTGGGCGTCACTCTCGCCACCGAAGGATCCGAGAGCGTCCGGGGCGCCGTCGCGATCTCCACGGGCCGGGATTCCTCGTGGAACATAGAGGACATTTCACCGCAAATCAATCTGGAAGAGTTTAATAACCACAATAAGCGGACAATCGCAGTGTAAAAGGATTGAATTATCGTTTATGGGCAGAGATAGCAGGAAAGTATGACAGGCAGGGATGGCTCATACCTGGCCACCTCTAGTGATTTCCGGCCGATCCAGAAATGCCGGGAATCGGGGTAATTGAACCTTTCGAGGGGAAAAGCAATGCCCAAGTTCAAGAGTGTTATTGCAGGGCTCGCCTTCACCGTGGCGCTGACCGGCGGGGCTGTCGGTATGGGTGCGGCGACTACAGTCGCGAGCGCCGGTGCCACGACCGCCACGGTCACCGCCGTGGCCTTCCCGACCTGGGGCGGCGGTGGCTGTGGTCGCGGCTGCGGTCGCGGCTGCTGCGGTGGCGGCGGCGGTGGCTGGAACCGGCACCGGCACCACCACCGCGAGAACTTCAGGATCCGTATCAACAACCACAACAACAACAACAACCGCCTGGAGAACAGGAACAGCAGCGGCGGCTTCGGAGGCTTCGGGTTCGACGACTGACCGGGTCTCCCGATCGCCGGACCACATCCGCGTCCCGATCCGGGCGCGCTGCGGGGGAGCCCCGTGGCCGGTGTGAACCGGCCACGGGGCCGCGGTGAGGCCGCCGGTGACGGCGGCCTCACCGCCCGGCGTACGACGGGAGGCAGCCGGCGCGGGGCGGGGAGGCCACCGGGGTACGGCTAGGAGATGGTGGGGGTGGGCGGGGTGCCCGTGCCGGACCAGGTGCCGATGAAGCCGAAGGTGGTGGATCCTCCCGCCGGGACGGCTCCGTTCCAGGCGGCGTTGGTGAAGGTGAAGACCGGGGGAGCCGCGGAGAGGGTGGAGCTCCACGACTGGCTGACGTTCACACCGGAGGGGTAGGTGAGGACGGTCCGCCAGGTGGTGACGGCGGAGGTGCAGCGGACGGTGACCTCGCCCTGGAAGCCGCCCTGCCAGGAGTTGCTCGTACGGTATGTGGATGTGCAGGTGCCGCCGGGTTGTCCGGCGAGGGTGGTGAAGGTCGTCGCCGCCGAGGCGGTGGAGGTGTTTCCCGCGGCGTCGCGGGCGACGACGGTGACGCTGTATGCGGTCTGCGGGGTGAGCCCGGTCAGGGTGATCGAGTTGGTCGTCGAGGAGCCGAGCCTGGTGGTTCCGCGGAGGACGTCGTAGCCGGTGACCGCGCGGTCGTCGGTGGAGGCGGTCCAGGACAGCCGGGCGCCGGTGGCGGTGACGTCGGAGGCGGCGGGGGTGCCGGGCCTGGTCGGCGCCTGGGTGTCGGGGGTGCCGGTGCCGCCGTAGATCGTGGCCTCGACGGAGGTCTGCGCGATGCCGTTCGCCCCGTTGAACAGGCGCTGTCCCCAGGTGGTGAGGGCGGCGACGTTGAAGTTGGTCACCTGGTCGAGATACTCGACGCCGCCGCCGTTGCCGCTCCACGACCAGCCGAGGTAGCCGACGCCCCTGGCCTGCGCCTGGGCCATGATCGTGTCCTCGTCGGGGTTGCCGTCGGAGTGGTCGAAACCGAACTCGCCGACCACCAGCGGCAGTCCCGCGGTCTGGAACGCCTGGAGGTAGGAGGTGACCTCGGCGGCCGTGTCGAACACCCCGTACATGTGGACGGAGAAGACCGTGTTGCGCTGCGGGTCGGCGGCGAAGACCGTGGAGGCGTTGTCGCGCATGGTGAAGCCCCAGTCCTGGCCCCAGTTGGGCGCGTCCACCATGATCAGGTGCTGGAACCCGTTGCTCCGCAGCCGGGTGATCGCGGCCGAGGTGGCCTGGGTCCAGCCCGGGGTGGTCGCGTTGTTGCCGAAGGGCTCGTTGCCGATGTTGAGGACGACGTGGTCCTCCTGGCCGACGATCGCGCTCTTGACGCTGATCCAGTAGTCCACGGCCTGTTCGAGGGTGTACGCGCCGCTCTGCTCGCCGTACCCGGTGGTGTCATGATTTTCCAGGACACAGATGAGCTTGTTCTGCTTGCAGAGCGAGACGACGTTCGCCACGTCGGAGGTGCCGTTGGCGGTCCACCGGCCGCCGCTGAGCACCACCCGGACGGTGTTCGCGCCGAGTGACTTGATGTTCGCGAACGAGCTGGTCTGGGTCGGGTACCAGGTGTGCGCGTGGCTGGTGCCCCGCATGACGAACGCGTTGCCGTTCGCCTCGACGATCCGCGTACCGCTCACGTGGAGGCCGACGGCGGCGTGGGCGGGCGGTATGGAGACGAGGAACGGGAGAAGGAGCGCCGCGAGCAGCGCCAGTCTGATTCGCATGACCTACCTCGGTTGGGGGGTGCCCGGCCGGGCGGAGGGGTCGTCGCGCCCGGCCGGGGTGAGGAGGCGTCCGGTGGGAGGAACGGACGCCTGGACAGGGGAGCGGGTGTCGGTTCGCGGTACGGGTGGTCGGAGTGGGGCGTCGGTTCGCGGTGCGGGTCGCCGGAGCGGGTGCCGGCCTTGTGGTGCGGGCCGCCGGAGCGGGTGGTCGGAGTGGGGTGCCGGCCTTGTGGTGCGGGTCGCCGGAGTGAGCCGCCGGAGCGGGTGTCAGCCGGTGGTGCAGGTCACCGGCGCCGGGACGCCGTTGGTGCCGTTCTGGCTCGCGGTGAAGCCGAAGGACGTCGAGGCGTTCGGGGCGAGGGCGCCGTTCCAGGCCACGTTCCTGACCGACACGTCCGCTCCCGTCTGGGTGTGCGTGCCGTTCCAGAGCTGGCTGATCGTCTGGCCGTTGGGGAACCTCCAGGTCACCGTCCAGCCGGTGATCGCCGAGGTGCCCGCGTTCGTGACGGTGACGTTCCCCTGGAAGGCGCCCTGCCAGCTGTTGCCGACCGTGTACGTGGCCGTGCAGCCGCCTGCCGGGGCCGTCGTCGTGGTGAACGCGGTGCTCTCGGACGCGGCGGAGGAGTTGCCCGCCGCGTCCCTGGCCACCACGGACACGGTGTACGCCGTCGCGGGGGTCAGCCCGGTGAGGGTGTGCGAGGTGCCGGTGGAGGTGGCGACCCTGGTCGTCCCCCGGTAGACGTCGTAGCCGCTGACGCCCACGTTGTCGGTCGAGGCCGCCCAGGTCAGGGTGGCGCCGCTGCCGGTGATCGCGGAGACGGCGGGTTTGCCCGGCCGGGACGGCGCCACGGTGTCGTCCCCGGGCTCCTCCGGCTCCTCGGGCTCGTCGCCGGGCGGGTTGCCCCAGATCTTCGTCGTGCCGGAGTAGACCGTCATGTTCTGCACCCGAACCGGGGTGGCGCCGGGC
Source organism: Streptosporangium sp. NBC_01469 (assembly GCF_036227305.1). Classification (NCBI taxonomy): domain Bacteria; kingdom Bacillati; phylum Actinomycetota; class Actinomycetes; order Streptosporangiales; family Streptosporangiaceae; genus Streptosporangium; species Streptosporangium sp. NBC_01469. The sequence goes on from NZ_CP109465.1 coordinate 2,623,385, forward strand.
GTGGTGGCGACACCGGTGTACGACCAGTCGTTGGACGGGTCCCACGTCCCGGTGCTCGCGAGGCGGAACTGCACCTCGCGCCGGTGCTGTGACTGGCCCGCCGGGGCGATCGAGCTGTTCGAGCAGTCGACGGTGACGTAGTAGATCTTCCCGGACAGCAGGGTCGGCCCGGTCGGCGCCTTGCACTGGTTGTAGGCGGACGTCACGGAGACCTGGCTCGCGGTCGTGGTGCCGTCGAGGGTGAAGTAGTAGCGGAACGAGCCGTTGGCCAGCGGGCGCGCGGGCCAGGCCGACTGGTTCCTGACGATGGCCTTGATCTCGGTGAACGTCGAGCCCGAGGCGTTCACCCCGGCCTCCACGAAGATCTCGGGGCCGTCGGGGGTCTCGGCGGCGGGGAAGTTCGCGGCGGGAGCTCCGCCGTACTCGCGGTAGAGGCGGGCGAGGGCGCTGGTGAAGCCCGCGTTGTAGTCGGTGGCGACCTCGTTCATCACGTAGTCGTCGCGCCGGTCGGTGTAGGCGTCGTTGGGGTCGGGCGGGCCGCCGACGAGGGCGCCGTACAGGGTGTGGCGGGTCTCGACCGGGTTGGTCATCTGGTCGGTCCACGAGCCGTGCGCGGTGCGGTGGTGCGGGTTCTTCGGCGGGTTCGCGCCGAAACCGATCATGTACGAGGAGTTGCGCGGGTTGTCGCCGAGCGCGTAGTTGATCTGCCTGACCGCGAAGTCGTGATATCTCGTCTTACGTGTCGCATCGGTGATCGAGTCGGCGTGGACCAGCGCCGCGAACGCGGTGTTGGCCGCGTAGCGCAGCGACCCCCACCGGTCGAGCACGGCCTGGCCGCCGGGGGAGTATCTCACCCGCTGCCCGTCGACCCCGACCGTCCAGAAGTCGAGCCAGCGGTTGGCGTCGTCGAGATACCGCTGCTTGCCGGTCAGCTTGTTGAGCAGCACGTAGGCGCCGTAGGACTTGTCGTCCCAGGCGATCGTCCACTTGTAGGACTTGACGGTGGACTGCGGCTCGGTGCCGAGGTTGTCGTAGTACGACTCCGCCTTGGCCAGGTAGGAGGCGTCCTGGGTGGCCCGGTGCAGCCAGATCGCGCCCCAGACCAGCTCGTCGTTGTAGCCGCTCCACGACTGGTAGTAGCCCGACGCGTCGGTGATGCAGTCGCTGTACTTCTTCCGCACGGTGTCGGCGAAGGTGTAGAGCTGCTTGGCGTGCGTCACCAGCGTGTCGGCATAAGTCGGATTTGTCGGGCGGAAGACGATCGACGAGGCCGCCATCGCCGCCGCCGTCTCCCCGGCCAGGTCCGACCCCCCGCACGAGGCGTCGATCCGGTACGCGGGCCGCTCCATCTGCATCGCCTCGGCCGGGCCCCACCAGGCGTGGTCCCTGCCGCCGTTGCCGACCTGCCCGTACAGCACGTTCGCCGACGGGTGGGCCTTGATGAAGTAGTCGTTGACGAACTTGAGGTTGTTCAGCAGGTGGGTGAGCTGCCCGGAGGAGGCGTACGCGTCGCGGTACTCCACCGCGCCCCAGGCCAGCATCGTCGCGCTCGCCGCCATCGGCAGGCCGAACTTGACGTGGTCGCCCGCGTCGTACCAGCCGCCGGTCAGGTCGAGCCCGGCGTCCTGGCCGTCGCCGAGGCCGGAGGGGCCGCGCCAGCCGACGCGGTTCCAGCTCGGCAACGTCCCCGACTGCTGGGCCTCGTAGAACCAGATGGACTTCTGCAGCGCCTCGCCGTACGCGAAGGCGGGCGCCGCGGCCTGGGCGTCGGTGGCGGACACCGTCACCGGCACGGCCGCCAGCGCCAGCAGCGCGAGCGCCGCGAGAGTTCTCTTCATTGGGGGGATGGCCTCTCGGGGATGGTGCTCGGGGCGTGACGGCAGGTCAGGGGTACCGTCACGCCCCGAGGTCTCGGGGGGTCGGGCTCGGGTCGGGCTCGGGGCCGGCCCGGCTCGGTCGGGTCGGGCTCGGGGCCGGCCCGAGAGAGGGCCGGGCCCGAGGACGGGGGATCAGGGGAAGAGGCGGCCGTACTCGGCGAGGGCGACGGCCACGTCCACCTGCGCCCAGAACCGGTGGTAGTTGAAGGACGGGGCGGGGCCGGTGCCCTTCAGGTAGGCGTCCACCTTCGGCCAGTCCGGGTCGTTCTTGTAGAAGGACCGGATGGACATGAAGGTCGAGCTGGAGTTGATCGTGTCGCCGTTGGGCATCTTGCCGGTCCAGCCCGGGGGCACGTAGACCGGGTCGTTGAGGCGGCTGTAGTCGGCCTTGGTCTCGGTGACCGAGACGCCCTTGGCGTCCTGGTTGTTCCGCCACATGCCGTCGAGCAGGCCCTTGGCGACGGCCTTGGCCGTGGCGTTGCCGGACTTGGCCGCGTAGTAGGTCAGCACCTTGGCGTACGAGCCCGCCACGCCCACGTCGGTCGTGTAGTCCCTGATGCTCACGTGCAGCCCGGAGTTCGTGCCCGGGTTGCTCGGGTTCCAGGTGTCGGGCTGGCCGGTCCACACCAGCGTCGAGGGGATCTGGTAGGTCCCGTCGGCGTTGATCGTGGTGTTGTCGGTGGCCCACTTGACCCACTTGTCCAGCACGAGCTTGGCGTCGGCGTTGCCGGTCGCGTAGTACAGCTCCGCGACCCGCTCCATCGACCACGCCTGGAAGCCGAACCACTGGTTGGACGGCGGGTCGTGGTAGACCGGCTGCCAGTCGTAGGCCATCCCGTAGAAGGTGGGCAGCGTCGACGGCGGGGCCGCGTAGTGGCCCTGCCAGCTGTTGGTGGCGCCACCGGCGATCGCGCCCTCGGTCGACTGCAGCCAGCGGTAGAACTCCATCTGCCGCTTGGTGCTGGTGGTCCAGTCCTGCACGGCGGTCGCGCCCTTGGGCTTGAGCGCGTCCACGCTGGACAGCACCCACGCGGCCATCGGGTTCTGGTAGCCGGAGTGGTTGTGGCTGGAGCCGATCCGCCAGGCCCATCCGGCGGAGCTGTCGTTGGCGCCGCCCCAGGCGTAGTACCAGCTCAGCAGGTAGGCCGAACTTTCCTTGCCGGTTCCGGCCGGGCACGAGGTGCTGGTGCAGCCCTGCTTCTTGAAGTACTTGTCGTACATCGCGTAGCGCAGGTAGTCGCCCATCTTCGCGGCCTTGGCGATCGTGGCCGAGACCTGCGAGGCCTTGCCCTGCTCGGTGGCCCAGGTGTGCGCCCAGTAGGCCACCTGGACGGCGCGGGCGTCGGCGTCGGGGGCGTTGGTGTACTTCCACTGCTTGGCGTAGCTGCTGTCGCCGGTGAACAGGTCCAGGAACCCGTTCGGGCCGCCGTGCTTGAAGGTGTCGCAGGACGGCTGCGGGATGGTCTCGAAGACCGACTCCTCGGGGCCGCGCTGGTAGGTGTTGATGTACGCGGGCTTGGTGGTCCCGTCGCCGCAGCGGCCGAAGCCGTAGGTGTTGTCCACGTCCAGCAGCCAGTGCATGCCGTAGACGTCGCTGGTGCCGTACGCCGTCTTGAGCTCGTTGGCGATCGGGTCGGTGCCCACGCTCACGCCGCTGTCCAGCCTGGACGGGTACTGCTTGACGTCGTCCCACTCACCGGCGTACGTGGCGGGCTTGGCCGGGTTGTAGAAGGAGTTGGTCGGCTGGTCGGCCGTGGCCGGGATGATGTATCTCTCCATCGAGGCCCAGGCGTCGTTGAACCTGGTCCAGTCGCCGGTCACCTTGCCGTAAGCCGCCTCCAGCCACAGGTAGTAGCTGTAGGCCTCGGAGGTGGTCTCGTGCCCGTGGTCCGGCGCCTCGACCAAGAAGGTCTCGACGGAGTGGTAGGGCACGCCCTGCGGCGAGAAGTAGCCGTTCGCCGGGTCCTTGATCTTGTTGTACATCGCGGTGAAGCGCTGGATGTACTCGTTGTCGCCGCCGGACGAGTCGTTGTCGACCTCGGTGGCGGTCGCCTTGGCGGAGGTGTGGCCGGTGGCGGTCGAGGTGAACTCGGCGCTGCCGGAGGTCTGGTCGGTGTCCTCGGCCGCCGCGACCCGTACCGTCTGGGCCGTGTTCCAGTTGGCGGTGGTGAAGGTCAGCGACGCGCCGGAGGAGACCGTGAGGTCGGTGTCGCCGCTCGTCCTCGCGGTCGCCACGGTGACGTTCGCGGAGGGGGCCCTGGAGAGCCTGACCGCGAGGTCGGCCGTGCCGCCCTCGGGGACGGCGACCGTGGCCGGGGTGACGACCACGGCGGGGGTCGCGTTGGCGGTGACGGTGATCCCCACGGGAGCCGAGGTGGTGGCCGCGCCCTTGTCGTCGGTCGCCCTGCTGGTGAGGGAGTAGCTCCCGGCGGCGACGTTCGTCCAGTTGTAGGCGTACGGCGCGGTGGTGTCGGTGCCCAGCAGCGTGGTGCCGTTGAAGAAGTCGACCTTGGAGACGGTGCCGTCACTGTCGGCCGCGTTCGCGGCGATCGCCACCGTCGCGGGCGCGGCGAAGGTGGCCCCGGCCGCCGGGCTGGTGATGCTCACGGTGGGCGGCTGGTTGACGGGGGCGGTCCCCCCGCAGGTGGTGCCGTTGATCGTGAAGGCGGTCGGCTTGGGGTTGGACCCCGACCATGTGCCGTTGAAGCCGATGCTGGTCGAGGCGCCGGTGGCCAGGTTGCCGTTCCAGGCGAGGTTCTGGGCGGTGACGGCCTGGCCGCTCTGTGCCCAGGTGGCACTCCAGCCCTGGGAGAGCCGCTGGGTGGTCGTCGGGAAGTTGAACCCGAGGGTCCATCCGGTCAGCGGGTCGCCCAGATTCTTGACGGACACGCTGGCGGTGAAGCCGCCCTGCCAGTCGTTGGTGGTGTACGTCACGTCGCAGGCGACGGCCGCGAGGGCGGGGGAGGCTGCCAGCGCGGTGGTCGTCCCGGCCGCCAGGCTGAGCAGCGCCAGCGCGGCGACCCGTCTCCGGAAGCGTGGGAGCGCTCCCGCTCTGAGGGGGAACAGATGCATGAAATGGGCCTCCGTGAGTGGGGATCGATGCGAATCCGCTGGTGGTGGCACCGCATCGGATCAAGCAGGGGAGAGAGGGGGTGGGAGCGCTCCCATAAGGGATTCTGGAGACGGTGAACGGGATGTCAATGGCATGTGCCTTCGGTTACGCCGGTGTTTCACGGCCCATGCCGCCAGGCTGCTGCGATCCGGGCGGCCTTTTTCGCGAACCATGAAAGTTTCAGAACTTTCGATCTTCCCAGCCGAGTGCTTGCTTGTGAGTACGCCCCGGCCCCGGTGCCCGTCCCCGAGGTGGCCGTCCGATCCACGCGGGTTCCGGCCCCGGTGCGGGGGGTGATCCGGCCTGTTCATCCCCCGTCGCGGCGCCGCCGATGGATCCGCCCCACCGGCCAACGGCCGACGGGGCGGACTCACCGGCGGCGCCGGATGAACGGGTGGGCTCACGCGTCGCCCCGGCCGATGCCGATGCCGATGCCGGTGCCGGTGCCGGTGACGGTGACGATGACGCGGAAACGCGATGCGGTTCCGCGTCACCTCGAAATTCCCGGACGATGTCTCTCCGGAACCCACTGCCTTCTTGGGACCTTCTTGGGACCCGGGACGGCCGCTTTACCTCTCCTCAGCCCGTGGAGCCGTTTTTTCAGCGCTGGTGGCGATGGTGCCTGAACCGTGGATGGTGGTGACGGTGGCGTTCACTGTTCCTTCCCTTGAACGCCTTTTTCTTGGGCGGATACGTTACGGGGCCCCGATTGTTCTTGTTCTTGTTGTCGGCGCCTGCGGTGTCGCCTGCGGTGGCCGGACTCGCCGGTGGTGCCTGGCAGACTCCCTTGGGACCGACGGGCACGGTCAGCACCGGTGAGGTGCTGGGGTCGAGCCGGTTCGTGCCCGCGAAGGCGGCCACGAACTCATGGGTTCGTGTCGGGACGTGGGACACGGTCAGGGAGGCACGGCCTCCGTCGTCGGACTGGGACTTGTCCTGGCTCACCCCGTTGGCGAAGAACTCGACCGGCCCGGCCAGGGGGGCCGCTCCCGAGGACGTGACGTTCGCGACAAGGGTGAGATGACCCGGCGCTTCCGGATCGCAGAACGCGGCCAGCTTGGTGGAGGTCTGCCTCGACGGCACGACCGCGCAGGCGGATCGTGTGACGGTGGCGCCGTCCAGGTTGACGGTGCCCTCGCGAGCCAGAAGGCGGCCGTTCACGGTCGCGCCGTCGGCTGCGGTGATCGAGTTCAGCGCGAGGACGTTCCCGACGAAGGTGGAGTTGGCTCCCAGCGTGGCCGAGCCGCCGACCTGCCAGAAGACGTTGCACGCCTGGGCGCCGTTGGCGAGTCTCACCGCGCTGGCGGGCGCGGTGACCAGGCCGGGTGCCCTGAGGACGAAGACGGCGTTCGGGTTTCCCTGCCCGTCGAGGGTCAGCTCCCCGGCGATCTGGAAGGCGCCCGAGACGGGGTTGTAGACGCCCGGCTTCACGGTGAGACCGCCGAGCTGCGCCGGGAGAGAGGCGGTGCCGGGCCGCCTGACCGCGTTGTCGTAGGCGGTGGCCAGGTCGGCCTGGGCCTGCGCGGCGACGGAGTCGGCCGTGTAGACGGCGCCGGCCACGACGCCGGGCGGGAAGCCGGTGGCCGCCGTTCCCGGGCTCACCCCCAGTTCGCCGGTGACGACGGTGGCGCCGGTGTCGGCGACCCTCGTTCCCGCCAGCACCGCGAAGTTCGTGGCCGTGCCGAGCGGCACCGGCGTCGCCTCGTTCGTCCCGGGTCCCGTGTTCGTCGCGTTCATCTCGTGCGCCGTGCCCGCTGTGTTCACCGCCTGCGCCGCGCTCGCCGGGTGCGGTATCGCGGCGGCGCAGCCCAGCGCGACCGCGACGGTCAGGGCCCCCGTCAGCCAGGAGCGGACGGTACTTCGCGGAGCAATATGTGAGTGACCAATGCCTGTCACAACTTTATCCTTTTCTTTTGGTATTTCTCCGTCCAGGCGCATTGCCGATGATGCGCCATTTCTGCTGACTCTACTAATCGGCGGTGTCGTACTGGTTATACGACATGCGGGATGTTTTATTGTGTGGTTATCGGGGCGTATAAGAGAGATGATGCTTTTTATGTGGTTTTCCGGGGCGACCTGACTCCGGGCAGCGTTCCGCCCGCCGCATTCGCACCTTCTCCCACCTCGCCCCGTACGGCCCTCGCCCGCCCGTCACCGAGGGGAGGGCTCGGGGTTCATCGGGGAGGATCGCGGTGTTCGGCATGGTGACGCTGTAACCGGGCTATCGCGCTGTCCACGAGCCTGCCCATCTCCCTCAGGTCGTGGGCCTGCCGCGCCCGTTCCCCGGCCTCCCAGCTCTCGATGGCCGCCTGGATGCTGGGGAAGTCTCCCGTCGTGATCCTGACGTCCCGCCCGTTGACCCTCCGCGTCGCCATGTCGCCGAGGACGTGCCAGCCACTCACCCGCGCCTCCTCATCCTGCTCATCCTGGTTGGGCGGCGGGAAGGACGGGCGCGGCCGTGGGCGGCTCGGCGGCGTTCGGCGGGGTGGCCGGAATCGCGCACCACACCGTCCGGCCACCGGCCCCGAAATCGCGGACCCCCCATTTCCCGGCCGAGATCTCGTCGACGATGAACAGCCCTCGACCGCCTTCCGCGTCCAGGGGTGCGCATTCCTGGATGTGGGGTTTCCTGGACGCGGAACCGGGGTCGGTCACCTCGACGTACACGAAGTCGTTGACCACCTTCAGGACGACCATCACCAGATCTCCCACGGGGCCGGATTCGGAATGTTCGACGGCGTTCGTCGTGATCTCGGAGACGGCCAGCCGTACCTGCTCGTAGGCCGGATGGTCGGTGCCGAGGAGATCGCGCACCATCTCGCGCGCCTGGGAAACCGATTCGGGCTTTCTCCGCAGGACGATCTCGCCTAGCTTTCTGGGTTTTTGTGGCATGGTGCCCCTTCGTGCAATTCGTGCGGCTGCTTCCCTGCCCTATTGACCGAGGTGTCGATGTCTGCATGACTGGGTGCCTCCACCGTCCCAAACGATGCCCGGAGCCGGTAGCACAATGGGGTTCACATAAATTCACAATCGCCTTGGAATTGGTGCGCCGGAGCACGAAGACGGAGAGTATTGACGCGAAGACGCCGCGAAGTGATGAAAGGTAGGCCGAGATGACCGAGATTCTCCCCGCTGACCTGACGGTGACTCCTCGCCACTACTTCGGGCAGGAGGTTCGCAGGCTTCGCGCGGCGGCGGGATTGAGCCAGAAGCAGCTGGCGAAGCAGGTCCCCGTCTCCGTCAGTCACCTCAGCATGATCGAGACGGGCACCCGACCGGCGAACCACCACACGGCCGAGAAACTCGACGCCGCCCTGGACTCCGGCACGACCCTGGTCGACCTGTTCGACGCGCTGGAGAAGGCCAACTCCCCGGTTCCCCGCTGGTTCCGCCCGTGGGTCGAGTTCGAGCGAGAGGCGGAGGAGCTCCACATCTGGGCGTTGAGCGTCATCCCCGGCCTGCTCCAGACGGAGGACTACGCGCGCGCCCTGCTCAGTCGCGAGCCTGACGTGGACCACGACCAGACGGAAGGGCTTGTCGGCGCTCGAATGCACCGTCAGACCATCCTCGACCGCCTCAGGCCCCCGATGCTCTGGGCCGTGATCGACGAGGGGGTTTTGCACCGGCCCGTGGGCAGCCCGGAAATCATGTTCGCCCAGCTCAACCACCTGCTGGAGATGGGCGGGCGGCTCAACATTTCACTTCAGATTCTCCCCCACAACGCTTACAGTGTTCTTGGGCTGCTCGGCGCGTTCACCGTCGCCACACTGCCTCGCGGTGCCTCTCCCATGGCGTACGTCGAATCCCAACCGGCGGGCGACTGGATAACCGAGCGTCCGGCCGAGGTCAAAGGACTAACATTCAGGCACGGCGTGATCCGCGCGGACGCGCTGTCCCGCCGCGAGTCACTGAACATCATCAAGGAGAAGGCCGAGCAATGGACATGACCAACGAGCTTTCCGGGGCCAAATGGCGTAAGTCCTCACTGTCCGGTAGCAATGGCGGCGATTGTGTTGAAGTCGCTGACTTGTCCGGGGGGCGTGCGGCGGTCAGGGACAGTAAGGACCCGTCCGGTCCGGCGCTGGTCTTCGCCCGGGGCGAATGGGCGGCCTTCGTCGGCGGTGTGCGAAACGGCGAATTCGACTAGTCCCGCACCTGGCCAAGGAAAGGACCGAGCGATGGACAAGACCGACGAGCTTGCCAGCGCCGAATGGCGTAAGTCCTCACTGTCTGGTAGCGATGGCGGCAATTGTGTTGAAGTCGCCGGTCTGTCCGGGGGGCGTGCGGCGGTCAGGGACAGTAAGGATCCGTCCGGTCCGGCGCTGGTCTTCGCCCGGGGCGAATGGGCGGCCTTCGTCGGCGGCGTGCGAAACGGCGAATTCCACTGACCCCAACGGCCAAAACCTGAGCCCCCTCCGCCCTGGCTCCCGTTTCAGGGGTCAAGACAGGTCGGGAGTGACGTAACGGCACGACAGGTGAGAACAGGACCGTGGCGTCGGCGTTCGGTCGACGGGCGCCACGGTCCACCTCCACGCGGCACCCGCGTGGAGAAGAGCGCGTCCACATCGCCGAGCGGCCGGCCCGGATGGCCCGTTCGTGCTCGCGACGAACAGGACGAGTGCGACCTGAGTGATCTTTCCGATGCACCAAGGGCCGGACCGGCCCGCCGTAGAGCTTTGAAGGTGACGGTGAGCAGGGCGTTGGCGCGCTCGCCGAAGCGCTCCGCCGCACCCGGCATCCTGTGCCCGACCCGGCCGGATGTCGTTATATGACGCAGATCACACTCCATACCGTGAATTCGCAGTGGTTGTGCGGGCGAAAGCCGACGAACCATTGCGCAAGGACGGGAGCACCATGTGATCGCCGAAGAATCCGGCAGGGCCGATGACGCCGAGTTGATCCGGCGCTCGGAACGCGTCCCGGAGGCCTTCGCCGACCTCTTCGACCGGCACGCGCCCGCGTTGCGGCGCTACGTCGCCCGACGGCTGGGGCCCTCGCTGGCCGACGACATAGTCTCCGACGCCTTCCTGACCGCCTTTCGGCGCCGCCACCGCTACGACGCGAGCCACCCCGACGCGCGGCCCTGGCTGTATGGCATCGCGGCCCGGCTCATCAGCCGGCATCGGCGGGTGGAGATCCGCTTCTACCGGGCGCTGGTCCGCAGCGGCGTCGATGAGATCACCGAGCCGTACACCGAACGCGTCGACGACCGGGTCGCCGCCCAGCAGGCCGGGCTGGCGGCGGCGCTGGCGAAGCTGTCACCCGGTGACCGGGAGGTGCTGTTACTCGTGGCCTGGGCTGAGATGTCGTACGAGGACGTGGCCCGCGCGCTGGACATCCCTCCCGGAACCGTCGCGTCCCGCCTTCACCGGGCCAGAGCCAAGACGCGCCAGGCACTCGGCGGCCCCACCCTCGCGACCACCCGAGAGGAGTCCCTCGATGGATGATGACCTGCGATCGCTGCGCGAGTGGCGCGCCGAGATCCCCGAGCCGGGCCAGGAATGGGTCATCCCGCAGCGCCGGCGGATGCTGACGCGGATCCGGGGGCGCGGGCGGACACTGGGGCGCCGCCTGCTCCTGGTCGGAGCGCTGGGCGCCGCCGCCGCACTCGCCGTGACCACCCTGCGGCCCGAACCGCCCGCCCCGAACCCGGCGAACACGCCGCCGCTCGTCCAGCTCGACGCCGGCGTGGTCCTGGCCCATGCCGCCGAAGTGGCGGGCAGGCGCAAAAGCGCCCAGGTGCCCCTGCCGACGCAGTGGCACTACACCAAGACCCTGGACAAACAACCGAACTCGGACGCGGCCATAACCCATGAGGTATGGATGCGCTACGACGGCAAACAGAGCGCCCACCTGGGTAGCGCCCGCCTCGGTCAGAAGGAGGGAGAGCTGGTCATCAGAGACGTTCGCCTAGATCCGGGTGATGACGACCTGTCATCGCAGCAGTACGACGTCAAGCTCCGCGCGCTGCCGACCGACCCGAGGAAACTGCTGGCCAAGGTCACCGCCGATCGTCACTGGATCGAGGGGGCACATGAGGAGGGCGTCCCCAAGAGCGCTGAGCCCGACGACGCCCGCGCCTACCGGGTGATCATGCTCTACCTGAGCCGGTACGGCTCGATGCCACCACGCCTGGAGGCGGCCATGTACCGCGCGCTGGCGCTCATTCCCGGCGTCCGGATCGAGCAGGGCGTGAGCGACGCCGCAGGCCGCAGCGGCCTGGGCATCTGGCGAGAAGAAGCCTTTGACGTGCCCTACCGCCGCTACTACATCCTCGAAACGGGCACCTACCGCTACCTGGGCAGCCGGATGCTCTGGCTGAGCGACGAGTCCTGGGACGGGCGCGTCGTCGTCCCCAAGGGCGCGGTGTGGAGCAGGGCCCTGCTGTCATCGGTGATCGTCGACCGCCCCGGCCGGCGGAGCTGACGCTCACCGCACCGACGGGAAACCGGCGAAACCAGGGTTGAGCAGGTAATAGGGGTTCCGGTGGGAATCACCGAGGATCCAACCGCGGGGCGTCCTCCTGCCGGAACCGCTACCGGCAAGCCCTGGGATCGTCGCAACACATTCCGTGTTGCGACGATCCCTGGAAACCGCCCGGGGACCTTAGGCGGTTTAGTTGTATATTTCGGTTTTCTACCCGGTCAACGCGATCGACACATGCAGGAGCTGGGTCTCCAGGGCGTGGCGGAAGTCGTCGGGCAGCGTACCCTCCCGGTTGCGTTCGGCGATCTTTCCTCGGATCGGGGTGAGGTCGCGGGAGTCCCAGACGCTGTTGGCAAACACCTGCCGCAGGTCCAGGGCCACGTCGGACCGGATCCTGCCCTCGTCCTCCCCTTTCGCGAGTACGGCGTTGAAGCGCCGCACACTCTGGTTGAGATTCGGGTCGTACGAACGGATCGCCTCCACCCCGGGCGCCGGTTCCGCCGCGTGCTTACCCTGCTTGCGGGTGACGGTGACGGTGACGGAAGGGGAAGGTTCGGGGTGGGCGGTGGTGGGATCGAGGACCGTGGGCGGCACCGTCCCGCGACCCTGCGGACCGGCCATCTGACCGCCGGAAGAGCCGGGGAAACCGGGGAAGCCGGGGGAGCCGGAGAGCTGGTTCCACACCAGCAGCCCCGCGAACAGCGCCACCACCGTCGCGACCACCGTCCAGCGCACCAGCTCGTTCCCGCCGATCGAGCGGGCCGGGACCGTGGCCGAGGCCGGAGCCACGGTCGGAGCCGGGGGATTGAGGGCCGCCGCCAGGCCGTCGGCCACCTCCTGCGCCTTGGGCCTGGCCTCGGGCCGGTGCGACAGGCACACCTGGCAGAGCGCGCTGATCCGCGCGGGCATCCCCGGCACCTCCGCCACCGGCGGTGGTCCCTCCCTGCGGACGTTCTCGATCTCCTCCCAGGTCCGTTCCGGGTACGGGTGGTCACCGGTGAGCATCTCGAACAGCAGCACGCCCAGCGCGTAGACATCGTTCGCCGGGTCCGCGACCGCGCCGGTCAGCCGCTCCGGAGCCACGTAGGGAGGGGTCCCGTAGTCGGAGGCCCTGTCGTCGTCGTCCTCCCCGATGAAGGCCGCAATGCCGAAGTCGAGCAGCTTGGCGCCGGCCGAGGTCAGCAGCACGTTCTCGGCGGTGACGTCCCGGTGCACGATGCCCCGCTCGTGGGCGGCGGCCAGCACGGTGGCCAGCCTGGCGGCGATCGTCGCCGCCTCCGCCCACGGCAGCGGGCCCTCGGTGATCCGGTCCGCCAGCGGGCGCCCCTCCAGCAGACGCATCACCACGTACGCGGCGAGGCGACCATGGGAGGTCACGCTCTCCCCGTAGTCGTAGACCTCGATCGCGTCGGGGTGGATGAGGCGCGCGGTGGCACGCGCCTCCCTGCGGATCAGCTCGCGCTCCCCCCGGTCGACGCCCAGCTCGCCGTCCAGCATCTTGACGGCGACCATCCGCTGGAGCGACTGGTCGAAGGCGCGCCAGATGACGCTCATGCCACCCCACGCGATCCGCTCCAGCAACAGGTACCTGCGGGTGAGCACGTCCCCCGCGCGAAGCCCGACGTGGTCAGGCGGACTCACGGACCACCAGCTCAGTGGGGAGTACGGGATTGTCGCGGGGAGCACCGGCCGAGCTCATGGAGAGCAGCAGCAGCCGGGTGGCGAGCGCGGCGAACTCCTCCACCGGCTGGCGGACGGTGGTGAGCGTGGGTGAGGTCCGCCGGGAGGCGGGGGCGTCGTCGAACCCGATGACGGCCACGTCCTCCGGCACCCGGCGGCCGGCCCGGCGCAGGGTCTGCAGCGCGGCGGCGGCCATCACGTCGGAGGCGGCGAAGACCGCGTCGACGTGTGGCATCCTGCGCAGCAGCCACTGCATGCCGTGCACGCCCGACGCGTGGCTGAAGTCGCCGTACGCGACCGGCACGCCCGTCATCCCGGCCAGGGCGAGGGTCTGCAGGAACCCGTCGAGCCGGTCGCGAGCGGCCGGAAGGGCGGGTGGGCCCGCGATGACGCCGATGGACCTCCGGCCGCCGAGCAGCAGGTGTTCCGCCGCCTGCCGACCGCCGTCGCGGTTGTCCATGTCGACGTGGGGGAGGTCGATGCCGTCCGGGGGACGGCCCGCACTCCGTACGGGAATGCCCGAGGCGGCCAGGGTCACCACGAGCGGATGCCGGTCGCGCGCCGCGATCAGCAGGACGCCGTCGACGCCTCCGGCGACGAGCGGTGGCGTGGCGATGGTGGAGGTGGCCGCCGTGGCGGTCATCACGGCGAGGGGGACGCCGTGCCCGGTGAGGACCTCCTCCGCAGCCGTGATCATCCGCGCGTAGAACGGCTCGGTGAACAGCCGGTGCGCGGGTTCGCAGACCACGATGGCCACGACCTGGTCGGATCGGCGGCCGGAGCCGCCACGGGGAGCGCGATGCCTTACGTAACCGAGACGCGATATTGCGTCATGCACCTGCCTACGAGTCGATGTGCTGACTCTGACTGAACCGGTGAGTACCCGGGACGCGGTGGCAGGGGATACCCCTGCCTCTGCTGCGACCTGGGCAAGTGTGGGTAGATCGGCCATAACTTCCTCCACACCAAGATGCCGCACAGGTGGGAGCGCTCCCACTGAACCTAGCATTGTTTCGGGAGTGTCAAAAGATGTTTCCGAAAAATCACCATATGTATGTCAAATTTCCCTGACAACCCAGTCAGGGGCAAGTATCGACATGATTACGGAGTCATACCATTCCCCGTTTACCCGCAGGGCGTCACGGCGGACGCCCTCCTGGACGAAGCCGACCTTGCGGTAGACGTGCGCGGCCCGCTCGTTGAAGGTGTAGACCTCCAGGCCCACCCGGTGCAGCGGCGTGGTGCGGAAGACGTGGTCGAGGGTGAGCCGGATCGCCTCGGTGCCGTAGCCCCTGCCGTACGCCCGGGGGCCGATCAGCGCGATGCGCAGGTTGCAGGAGAGGTTGTCGGCGTCGAGATCGTTGAGCACGATCTCGCCCACGTAGGCGTCGTCATCGGCGGTGCAGATCGCCAGGTCCAGCCGGTCGCAGAGGTCACCCCGCGAGCCGTACCAGACCTTGAGCGCCTCGTAGTCGGGCTTGCCGCGCGAGCCGGTCAGCCGGACCGTCTCGGGGTCGTTGACCAGTTCCCAGAGGCCGTCCACGTGCTCGGGGCCGACCGGCCGGAGCGTCACGTGCTCTCCGGAGAGCGTGGGCTTGCGCGCGAACATCATCCGGCGTGTCTACCGGCCGGAACCCCGCCAGGCAAGCCGATCGCTTCGGGGCCGCGCGAACCCCGCCCCGGAGGACGGGTCACCAGGGTCCGTACGGTCCCCGGTCGCCCGAGCGGATCGCCGCCCGCCGGGCCGCCCTCGCCGGTCACCGGGGTCCGTACGGTCCCCGGTCGCGGTCGGTGTCACCGCCTTCGGTGACGTGACCAAGGCGTCACCAGGGTCCGTACGGCCCCTGGTTGCCGCCGCCCTTGCCGATCTCCCGAACGGCGGGACGCACGTCGGCGAGGTAGATGCCCGAGGCGATGACGGACGCGATCGTGAAGATGCTCAGCACGCTGAGATACTGCACCGCGGCGGCGAAGCCGAACAGCGCCGCCAGCCCGAGGATGACCAGCCACAGATTCTTGGTCTGCTTGCCGGTGACCGCGAACGCCCGCGCCGGGGTCTTCACCGCGTGGACGAGCGCCCAGCCCGACAGCGCGAACACTCCGACGGCCAGGATCCAGAAGACCAGGTCCAGGGCACCGTGGATTTCGATCATCGTCTCTCCAGAACGTTCGCCTCGCCGGTCTCCCTCAGCCTAATGCCGAAAGCCCCGTTCGCGTCGTCCTCGGCCCGTACCGGCCGGGGTTGGCGACTCGTCCTCGCGCCCGAACGGTGGTCTTCTCCCGCGGCCGGTCGGCGATGTGGATCCGATCGTCCTCGCGCGGGCACCTGGACGGACCGGAAGGCGGCAGCACCGCGTTGATCGGTGGTGCCGCCTTCTGCCTGCGGTCGGCGCCGCGGCCGTTACGCCGTCGCCGGCCGGTTCGCGTGAGGTCCGCCGGATCCGGTTTCCGCGAGGGGCCGCTCAGCTCTTGGACGTGGTGGACCTGCCGGACGTGGTGGACCTGCCGGACGTGCCGGTCTTCGCGGTGCGGGTGCCCTTCCTGGGCGTCCGGGCGGCGGCGATCGCGGGCTCGGCGGCCTCGGAGACCTCCTCCAGCTCCAGGGCGATCTCGCCGCTGGTCTTGGAGACGACCTTGCGGCCGCGGTTGGCGAACTCCTCGTACAGGTCGTTGGCCCGGCCCGCGATCTGGTCGGCGTAGTCGCGCGCCTTCACGGGGAAGTCCTTGGCGTAGCCCTCGGCCTTCCCGGCGAGCTGCCTGGCCCTCCCCGGGAGGTCCTTCGCGGCCTCGCGGATCTCCTCGCGGCGGCCCTGCAGCTTGTGGAGCTGCTCGGGAAGCTCGAGGAGCTTCTCGACGGCGAAGTCGCCGGCTCCGGCGACGGCGTAGAACGGCTTGGACTCGGCCAGCCTCTTGACTTCGGCGGTGATGGGCATGGGTTAACCTTCCTTGGTTTCCTTGGTGATGTGGCCGTTGCTCTGGGGGGCCGCGTAGGGCTTCAACGCGGTGAGGTATTCCCCGGGGAGCGGCACCTCGCCGTCAGGCGAGGGACCCGCTTCACCCCGCCGGGGCTCCGGTGCGAGAGGCGCTTTCTGGGAGGTCTGCGCTTCGTCGTCCGGGGCCTCGGCCTGATGGTTCTCCTTGCGGAACGACTCGTAGATGTCGATCAGCACCTGGCGCTGGCGCTCGGTGATGAGGTGGTCGGCCCTGATCGCGGTCAGCACGTCGCTGTCCGGGTCGCGCTCCTCGATCAGGCCCGCCTGGACGTACAGCGCCTGCGACGAGATGTGCAGGCCCTTGGCGATCTGGTTCAGGATCTCGGCGCTGGGCTTGCGCAGCCCGCGCTCGATCTGGCTCAGGTAGGGGTTGGAGACCCCCGCCGCCGCGGCGAGCTGTCGCAGGGAGATCTTCGCGTGCGTGCGTTGCTCGCGGATGTACTCACCGATCGAGCCGACCTTGGGTAGTGCCATGTTTCGAGTCTGCCGGACCGTGCTTGCAATTGCAAACGGGTTGGCTAACACTTGCAAGCACTTTGGGGTGAGTTTGGCTAAAGCTGGACGAAACCGGCTAGACCTCCAGGGCGAGACCCGGATTCGGTATGTGGACGGACCGCATCTTCAAAACAAATCAACGCGGGACCGTCCTCAGTACGGGACCAGCCAGAGCAGCGGCGCCGACGACGTCAGGACGACGGAGAAGGTGACGATGGCGTAGCGGACCCCGCGCGGCAGGACCGGGACCGGGTTCACCAGGCGCTCGACCCTGGCCATCACGGCGGCGGCGGAGTTCGCGGCGCCCAGCGCGCCGTGCGGGGCCGGAACGGCGCCCGCCGTGCCGAAACGCAGCAGGGCGGTCGCCAGGCGGCGCGCGGAGCAGCCGCGGCGGGCGACGTCGTCGGCGGCCATCTCCACGAGCAGCCCGACCTCGCCCTGCGCGTCCCTGACCACGCGAGACCAGGGCAGCGCCCTGCGCAGCGCGGCGAAGGGCAGCAGCACCAGGTCGTGCCGCTCGCGCACGTGGGCGGCCTCGTGGGCGAGCACCGCGCTCAGCTCGTCGGCGGAGAGCAGCTTCAGCGCCCCCTCGCTGACCACCACCTGGGAGCGCAGGCCGGGCACGCAGTAGGCGGTGGCGCCCGGGTGGTCGAGCACCCGCACGCCGGGGACCACCGGGTCCTCCCTGGCGACCAGGGCGAGCAGGGTGCGGTGGCGGTGGCGGGCGCGGAACGTCTGCGCGCCCGCGGCGAGGAGCACCAGGATCAGCACGGCCAGCGCGGTCAGCCCCGCGACGAGCGCGATGAGCCTCGGCATGTCGTACGGCGTGGGGAGCCCCCGCCCGACGCCGAACGCGGAGATCGCGAACTCGTGCAGGCCGTGCAGCACGCCCTTGCCGTAGGGCTCCAGCGCGTAACCCAGCAGGGCGCCGGTCCCGGCCAGGCCCCAGGTGACCCCGAGCGCCTGCCACAGGACGATGGCCACGTGCGGGGCGCGGTAGGTCCATCGCGCCCGGGTGAACCGCCAGGCGCCGACCGCGCAGACCAGGGCGAGCGTCGCCAGGGCTGCCGCGGTCATCTACTCGTCCTCCAGCTCCCCCTCAAGGTCCGTCAGGGCCCTGCGCAGGATGTCGGCTTCGGTGCCGGTGACGGCTTGGGCGAACCGGGTGAGGGCCGCCGACCGGTCACCGGTCAAATCCAGCGCTTCCAGCATAAGCTCCGCGATGTAGGCGTCGCGGCTCTCCGCCGGTGCGTACCGCCACGCGCGCCCGTCGCGGGTGCGGAGCAGGAAGCCCTTGCGGGTGAGCCGGTCGAGCACGGTCATCACGGTGGTGGGCGCGAGGTCGCGGTCGGAGATCAGACGCCCGACCTCCCGCGCCGTCACAGAGGATGGCTGTGCCCAGATGATGTCCATGATGCTGCGTTCAAGCTCGCCGAGACCCTTCACGCATCCAAGCCTAACTCCCGCACCACGAGGGGTAGTACTACGGGTTGTCGAGTGACGTGTGTCACAGGTTTTTGACCATGTAGATCTCGTCCCGGTCGTCGCCGGGGGCGAGGCGGATCGCCCGCGGGATCCGGCCGACCTCTATGTACCCCAGACGGCTGTAGAAGCCCTCGGTCCCGGTGCCGCCGCGGACCGTCAGGTGCAGCGCCTCCACGCCCAGGGCGCTGGCGGCGTCGGCGGCGGCGCGCATGAGCCGCGTCCCGTAGCCCCTGCCCTGGTGCTTGGGGTCGACCATCACGCGCCACACCCAGCGCCAGTGGGCCCGCAGCCACGACTTGCCGTCGCCCAGGATCAGCCAGCAGGCCACCCGGTCCTCCGCGTCGAACCCGACGAGCAGGTGGTCGGGGCCGCCGAGGGTGGCGTCACAGGCGGCGAAGGCGGCGGTCGCCGTCTCGATGATGTCGTCGGAGGTGACCGGGGGGACGAAGCCGACAGACCCTCCGGAGTTCACCACTTCGGTCCAGCACTCGATGAGCTCGCCGGTGAGCTCGGAGGTGAGTTCGGGATCCACCACGAACCGCAGTTCTGACATACATGGACTTTACCAAATATATACGGCTAACTTAGGGTTGCCTTACCAGGGCTGGAAGGTCACTCCGGGGCGACCGCGGCCCAGGGAAGGGTGATCTCGCCCAGCCGCCAGCGCGACCGGCCGCCCAGCGGGGGGTGCTCGGCCAGCGGCCAGGTCCCGGCGAGCGTCTCGGCGGCGGCGATCCAGCGCTGCCGGGAGCCGTACGGGCTCAGCGGGGCGTTGACCGCCCAGGCGCGGTCGAAGTCGCGCAGGAAGGCGTGGATGGGCTCGCCGGGGACGTTGCGGTGGATGAGCGTCTTGGGCAGCCGGTCGGCCAGGTCCGAGGGGCGTTCGAAGGAGTCGAAGCGGGCCGAGAGGGTGAGCGTCCGGGGCCCCGAGCGGTCGAGCCCGGCCCAGACCGCGCGGTGACCCACCTCCGAACAGGTGCCCTCGACGATCATCCCGCCCGGCGCGAGCCGTTCGGAGAGCATCGCCCAGTATCCCCACGCCTGCGCCTCCCCGTACTGCCGCAGCACGTTGAACGCCCTGACCAGCAGGGGTGGCCGCGCCACCGGCAGCTCGAAACCGCCCAGGGTGAAGGACAGGCCCGGCCGCTCGTACGGTTTGGCCGCCGCCACCCTGGCCGGGTCGATCTCGACGCCGACGACCTCGACCGAGGGGCAGATCGCGCGCAGGCGGAGGAACATCTCCAGGGTCGTGGTGTGCGAGGCCCCGTACCCGAGGTCGACCACCAGCGGACGGGCGGCGGAGCGCAGCGAGCGGCCGTGCGCGGCGACCACCCAGCGGTCGGCCCGGCGCAGGCGGTTGTGCCCCGTGGTCCCCCTGGTGACCTCTCCTATCGGCTTCCCCGTCGGTTTCCGCACGATCAGACGCGGTGGACCTTGTGCTGGGCGGCCTGGGCCCGGGGGCGGATGACGAGGCGGTCGATGTTCACGTGGGCCGGGCGGGTCACGCACCAGGCGATGGCGTCGGCCACGTCGTCGGCGGAGAGCGGGTCGGGCACGCCCTCGTAGACCCGTCCCGCCGCGGCGGAGTCACCGCGGAAGCGGTTCAGCGAGAACTCCTCGGTGTGGACCATCCCGGGGGCGACCTCGACGATCCTGACCGGCTCGCCGACCAGCTCCAGCCTGAGCACCTCGGTCATCGAGGTCTGCGCGTGCTTGGCCGCGTTGTAGCCGCCGCCGCCCTCGTACGAGACGAGCCCGGCCACCGAGGTGAGCATCAGCAGCACGCCGTCGCCCGACTCGACCAGTTTGGGCAGCAGCGCCTGGGTGACGCGGAGCGTGCCGAGCACGTTGACGTCGTACATCCGCTGCCAGTCGGCCACCTTCCCGCTCGCCACGGGTTCCAGGCCGATCGCGCCACCGGCGTTGTTGACCAGCACGTCGCAGCGGTCGAGCGAGGCGGCCAGCTCGTCCACCGACTCCTGCGACGTCACGTCCAGGGTGACCGGGCGGATGCCGGGCACCTCGGCGGCCAGCGCGTCGAGCCGCTCCCTGCGCCGCGCACCGGCCACCACGTCGAAGCCCTCGGCGGCGAGCCTGCGGGCCGTCGCCTCGCCGATCCCGCTACTGGCCCCTGTCACCACAGCTGTCCTCTTCATGACCCCCCATCCTGCCAGGAGCCGCCGGGATCGCCTTGCATGGACTCAATGTGGCTATCTGACGGGAATGTTGCGGATTGCCCGATGGTTGAGGCCTCTCGGAGGTGGTGTCGGTGAGGCGACGGCGGGTCAACCGGGTCGCGACGATCAGCATGCACACGTCCCCCCTGGACCAGCCGGGGACCGGGGACGCGGGCGGGATGAACGTCTATATCGTCGAGGTGGCGAAACGCCTGGCCGAACTCGGGGTGGAGGTGGAGATCTTCACCCGGCAGACATCCCGGGATCTGCCACCGGTCGCCGAAATCGTCCCGGGCGTCTCGGTTCGCCACATCACCGCCGGGCCGTACGAGGAGCTCGACAAGGGCGACCTGCCCAGCCAGCTCTGCGCCTTCCTGTCGGGCGTGCTGCGCACCGAGGCCATGTACGAGCCGGGCCGCTACGACGTCATCCACTCCCACTACTGGCTCTCCGGCCAGGTGGGCTGGCTGGCCAAGGAGCGCTGGGGCCTGCCGCTGGTGCACACCATGCACACCATGGCCAAGGTCAAGAACCTCCTGCTCGCCGAGGACGACAGGCCCGAGCCGGCCGCCCGCGTGCTGGGTGAGCAGCAGGTGGTGGACGTCGCCGACCGCCTGGTGGCCAACACCCCGACCGAGGCGAGGGAGCTCGTCGAGCTGTACGGGGCCGCCCCGGCCCGCGTCGAGGTCGTCAACCCCGGCGTGAGTCTCAGGGTCTTCCAGCCCGCCTCCCAGGGCGCGGCCCGCCGCAGGCTCGGGCTGCCGCAGGACGCCCACGTGCTGCTGTTCGTGGGCCGGGTGCAGCCGCTGAAGGCCCCGGACGTGCTGCTGCGCGCCGCGGCCAGGATGCTCATCGACGACCCCTCGCTCAGGTCGAGGCTGGTCGTCGCCTGCGTCGGCGGCCCCAGCGGCAACGGCCTGGCCAGGCCCTCCTACCTCACCGACGTGGCCGCCTCGCTGGGGATCTCCGACGTGGTCAGGATCGTTCCCCCCGCGCCCCAGCACGAGCTGGCCGACTGGTACCGCGCGTCCGACGTGACCGTCGTCCCCTCGCACAGCGAGTCGTTCGGCCTGGTGGCCCTGGAGTCCCAGGCCTGCGGCACCCCGGTCGCCGCCGCGTCCGTGGGCGGGCTGCGCACAGCCGTGCGCGACGGCGTCTCCGGGGTGCTCGTCGAGGGGCACGACGCCCACGACTGGGCGCGAGTGCTCCGCCGGTTCGTCTACGAGCCCGCCTGGCGGGAGTCGCTGTCGTCGGGAGCGGTGGCCCACGCGGCGGCCTTCGGCTGGTCGGCCACCGCGGCCCGGCTGGCGGACGTCTACGTCGGGGCGATGGCGAACCTGCACCGGCTCCCGATCGCGGTCAACTCGTGAGGCCCGCTCGCGGCGGGCCCCGCCGGCTTCGGGGCCGCTCGCGGGGTGGGCGGGGCCGGTCGGTGGAGTCCGCCCGTGGGGCGCTCGTGAAGCGGGGGCGGTCTGTTCGTGAGGCCCGCTCGTAGGCTGGGCCCATGCGCGAAGTGATCGAGGCGGCGCTGAAGAGCGCGGACGCCTCCTACGAGCAGCCCCGGCCGGGGGCCTTCCTGGTGCGGCTCCCCGGCCAGCACAAGCTCGCCACCATGACCTGGCTGATCGTCGGCGACCAGGCCCTGCACGTGGAGGCGTTCTTCTGCCGACAGCCCGACGAGAACCACGCCGAGTTCTACCGCTGGCTCCTCACCAAGAACGGCTCCATGTACGGGGTGCACTTCGCCCTCGACCCGATCGGCGACGTCTACCTCGTGGGCCGCGTCCCGCTGGGCGCGGTCACCAACGAGGAGATCGACCGCCTCCTCGGGTGCGTGCTCACCTACTCGGACGAGGGCTTCGACCGCGCCCTGGAGCTGGGCTTCGCCTCCTCGATCCGGCGCGAGTGGGAGTGGCGCGCCAAGCGCGGCGAGTCACTCGCCAACCTCCAGGCCTTCGCCCGCTTCGCCGACCCCGAGCGCTGAGGGCGCCGTGCCGGGCACCGGGCGGTCTCAAGGTGGGCAAGCGTAGGAGACGCCAAGCAAGCGCCCACTAAGCTTGTCGGCATGTCGACTTTGGTGCTGCTTCGGCACGGTGAGAGTGAGTGGAACGCGAAGGGTCTGTTCACCGGATGGGTGGACGCGGGGCTCTCGGCCAAGGGCGAGGAGGAGGCACGACGCGGCGGGAGGCTGCTGCTCGACGCGGGGGTGCGCCCCGACGTGGTGCACACCTCCCTGCTGACCAGGGCGATCCAGACGGCCAACCTCGCGCTGGGCGCGGCGGACCTGCTCTGGCTCCCGGTCTCCCGGTCCTGGCGGCTGAACGAGCGTCACTACGGCGCCCTGCAGGGCAAGGACAAGGCGCAGACGCGGACCGAGTTCGGCGACGAGCAGTTCATGCTCTGGCGCCGCTCCTACGACGTCCCGCCGCCCCCGATCGCCGACGACGACGAGTTCTCCCAGGCCGGCGACGCCCGCTACGCGCTCCTGCCGGGTGAGCTGATGCCGAGGACCGAGTGCCTCAAGGACGTCGTCGAGCGCATGCTGCCGTACTGGTACGACCAGATCGTGCCCGACCTCGCGGCGGGGAGGAGCGTGCTGGTCGTCGCGCACGGCAACTCGCTCCGGGCGCTGGTCAAGCACCTGGACGGGATCGGCGACGACGAGATCGCCGGGCTCAACATCCCCACCGGCATCCCGCTCCGGTACGAGCTGGACGCCGACTTCCACCCGGTCACCAAGGGGGGCCGGTATCTCGACCCCGCCGCCGCCGAGGTCGCCATCGAGGCCGTGGCCAACCAGGGCAGTTGACGTGCTCCTCGGCATGAATGCCGAGGATTCAGCCCGTGTCACTCGCGCGACACCTCTGTGGCTTCCTGCTTCATCGACCTGAGCCATCGAGATGGTCTTATCGGGTCTCCACAGGCTTTCGAGTCCTCACGAACTCCGTTCCCGCACGCCCGGCGGTACCTGACCCGAGCAAGGCACCAGGCACCAATCCGCCGTGGCGGCGAATCGGCGCCTGTCCCGCCATGCGAGAGGATTCGCTTCACCTCCGGCGTGAACATCGGAGCACTGCGGACGAATCCGGTAGCCCGGACATCTCAGAACGTATGAGAAAAGAGGGAGGGCCCGCCGGATGCGGCGGGCCTTCCCTCTTTCCGTGGAGATGTTCGTGGAGATGTTCGTGAGGATCTTCGTGAGGGTCAGAGCGAGGAGGCGTCCTGGGGCCGGGAGCCCGTCACCAGGTAGACCACGTCGTGCGCGACGCGCACGGCGTGGTCGGCGTAGCGCTCGTAGTAGCGGCCGATCAGCGTCACGTCGATGGCCGGCTCGACGCCGTACTTCCAGTCGGGGACCATCAGGATCTTGAACAGCTTCCGGTGCAGCTTGTCCATGGCGTCGTCGTCGGACTCCAGCTCCAGGGCCGACTCCACGTCGCGCGAGGCGATGCAGCTGCCGGTCTTGGTGATGAGGCGCTCGGCGATCTGGCCCATCTCCAGGATGGTGGAGCGGACCTCCGGCGGGATCGCGGAGTCGGGGTGGCGCAGCCTGGCGATCTTGGCCACGTGCTCGGCGAGGTCGCCCATGCGCTCCAGGTCGGTGCCCATCCGCAGCGCCGCGATGATCATTCGGAGGTCCACGGCCACGGGCTGCTGCCTGGCCATCAGGTCGAAGATCGTGGCCTCGATCTCCGCGAAGATCCGGTTGACCTCCTCGTCCTGGGAGATGACGCTCTCGGCGAGGTGGAGGTCGGCGTCAAGGAGGGCGGTGGTGGCCCGCGATATCGCCGACCTCACGAGTCGGGTCATCTCGACCAGCCGCTCGGTGAGGGCGTCGAGTTCTTCGTGATAGGCGTCGCGCATGAGACTCACCGTAGGGCGGTAACGGTGAACGAACCTCGACCGTAAAGTGAACTTTATGGGAAAGGCCTTGGTCATGCGCCCTTGGCCGTCCCCAACGTGAAAACCCCCACCTACCATCGAGGACGTGAAGCCTACGGGAGGACCACGTGAGTGAGCTGATGGCGAGCCTGGCCGCACTGGCCGGTTTCGTCGTGGGAGCGCTGGCCGTGATGGTCGTCCGCCAGAACCAGGGACAGCGGAGAGCGATGACACCGGTGGACGGCGTCGAGCCAGGCGCACTGCCGCAGGGGGTCGCGTCGGTGCTGGCCGTGCTGCCGTCCTCGGCGGTCGTGCTCGACAAGGAGGATCGCGTGCTGCGGGCCAGCTCGGCGGCACGCGCCTTCGGCCTGGTCAAGGGAGATCACCTGATGGCGGCCGAGTTGCTCGCGCTGGCCAGGAAGGTGCGCAGGGACGGCGAGATCCGCGAGAGCGAGATCGAGGTGGCCGGCCACAAGTTCGGCCAGGAGTCGACCAACTTCGCGGTGCGGGTCGCCCCGCTCGGCTCCTACGGCCAGGTGCTCGTCCTCGCCGAGGACCAGACCGAGCACCGCCGCGTCGAGGCGGTGCGCCGTGACTTCGTGGCCAACGTGAGCCACGAGCTCAAGACGCCGGTGGGCGCGCTGTCGCTGCTGGCCGAGACCATCCAGGACGCCGCCGACGACCCCGAGGCGGTCACCCGCTTCGCCGGGCGCATGCAGCACGAGGCGGCCCGGCTCACCTATCTCGTCCAGGACCTCATCACCCTCTCCCGCATCCAGGGCGCCGAGCCCATTCCCACCCCGGGCCCGGTCCTGATCGACGAGGCGGTTCACGAGGCCATCGACCGCTGCAACACCACCGCGGCGGCCAAGGACATCACCCTCGTCGCCGGCGGGGTCGAGGGCCTGCGGATATGGGGCGACGACGAGCTCCTCGTCACCGCCCTGCGCAACCTCATCGACAACGCGGTCGCCTACAGCCCCGAGCACACCCGGGTCGTGGTCAGCGCACGCGCGGCGGGTCCCAACACCGAATCCGTCGAGATCAGCGTGAGCGACCAGGGGATCGGCATCCCCGAGAGCGCACAGGAGCGGATCTTCGAGCGGTTCTTCCGCGTCGACGCCGCCCGCTCGCGGGCGACCGGTGGCACGGGCCTCGGCCTGGCCATCGTCAAGCACGTGGCCGCCTCCCACAACGGGGCGGTCACGGTGTGGAGCAAGGAAGGTTCCGGTTCCACATTCACCCTCCGCCTGCCCGCCTTCGGCGGCATGGCGGTCACGGAACCAGTCACAACCACGATCCCCCTGGAGGCCGCGCAGTGACTCGCGTGCTCGTTGTCGAGGACGAGGAATCGTTCTCCGACGCTCTGTCATACATGCTGCGCAAGGAAGGCTTCGAGGTGGCCGTGGCCGCCACCGGGCCGGAGGCGCTGGAAACGTTCGACCGCAACGGCGCCGACCTGGTGTTGCTCGACCTGATGCTTCCCGGCCTGCCGGGTACCGAGGTCTGCCGCTCACTCCGCCAGCGCTCCAACGTGCCCGTCATCATGCTCACCGCCAAGGACAGCGAGATCGACAAGGTCGTCGGGCTCGAGCTCGGCGCCGACGACTACGTCACCAAGCCCTTCTCCTCCAGGGAGCTGGTGGCCCGCATCCGCGCGGTGCTGCGCCGCCAGGGCGACGTGGAGGAGCTGGAGTCGGCGGTGCTGGCCGCCGGTCCCGTCCGGATGGACGTCGACCGCCACATCGTCGCCGTACGCGGTGAGGCGGTGCAGCTGCCCCTGAAGGAGTTCGAGCTGCTGGAGGTGCTGCTGCGCAACGCCGGGCGGGTGCTCACCCGGGGCCAGCTGATCGACCGGGTCTGGGGCGCCGACTACGTGGGCGACACCAAGACCCTGGACGTGCACGTCAAGCGGCTGCGGGCCAAGGTCGAGTCCGACCCGTCCAACCCGCGCTGCATCCTCACGGTCCGGGGCCTGGGCTACAAGTTCGACCCCGCGGAGATCTGAGCCTCCCCGTCCGTCTCCAGGCGATCGCCCGCTCCCAGGGGCGACGTCCACTTCGACGACGCCCGCCTCCAGGTGATCACTCACCTCCGGGGCGACGTTCCCTCTCCGACGACGCCCGCCTCCGGGGATCGCCCGCCTTCGGGGATCGCTCGCCTTCGGACGATCCGAGGGGCCGTACGGCGTGCCCGCGCCGTACGGCCCCTCGGCGTGTCCGGAGGCCGTCACCGGGTCCGGGGCGGTGGCCTCAGTGGCCGGCGGAGTGCTCGTCCCCGGTGGTGGCCGAGGGGGTGGGCGACGGCGTGGGGGCCGCGGAGGCGCCGGGAGCCTGCGGATAGGCGGTGAACTCGCGGCTGCGGGTGATCACCGGGATCGTGAGCTGCACGATCCCGGCGTTGGCGAACTGCAGCTGCACCTTGACGCCCTCGCCGCCCCTGAGCGGCTTCTTCAGCCCCTCGATCAGGACGGTGGGGGTCGGCTTGCCGACGCTCACCCGCTGGTTCTGGGGGAGCGTCACGGGCGCGCTCACCTTCGCCGTACCGAGGGCGGGGTCGACGCCGAGACCGACGAGCTGGTCGGAGCCCGCGTTGGTGTTGATCAGCGACAGGTAGAGCGGGGTGGTCGCCCCCGTCGGCAGCGTGGCGCCGGAGTCGGGACCCAGGAAGAAGGCCTGGGAGATGTCGATGCCCTTCGCCTTGACCGTGAGGGCCTCGGTCGGCGAGTAGGGCTTGTTGGTGATCGCGTCGGATCCGGCACCGCAGCCGGCCAGGGCCGGAGCGGCTGCGAGGAACGCCGCGGCGACGATCGCCCGGTGGCGGATGTTGCGGGTCACGGTGCGAGTTCTCCTTGTCACGCGTGAGATAGGGCAAGGGCAACCCTATCGGCGACGTTTACCGGGTTTCCCGCCGACCCGCCCCGTCCTTTCCCGCCGACCCGCCTCATCATCCGAAGGCGAGGAACGCAGGTCATAAGTGCTTTTTGCCCCTCTGATTCACACACTTGGGCACTTGTCAAGCCATAAGATGCGGCTTTGACCTGCAGTTATGGTGATTTCACTGTTCCGGGAGGCTGTGGATACGTGGTACTCTTGAGTACAGCGGAAGGGGTACTTGTCACATGACTTTCCAGGTCGGCGACACTGTCGTCTACCCCCACCACGGGGCTGCTCGGATCGAGGCGATCACGACCCGAACCATCAAGGGTGAGGAAAGGACCTACCTGGTTCTTAAGGTCGACAAGGGCGACCTTACCGTCCAGGTGCCGGCAGACAACGCAGAACTCGTGGGTGTTCGCGATGTCGTCGGACAAGAGGGCCTTGAGCGCGTTTTCGACGTGCTTCGAATGCCTCACACCGAAGAGCCCACGAACTGGTCCCGACGCTACAAGGCGAACCTTGAGAAGCTGGCGTCCGGCGACGTCAACAAGGTTGCCGAGGTCGTTCGCGACCTGTGGCGGCGAGACAGGGAGCGCGGACTCTCCGCAGGAGAGAAGCGAATGCTGGCGAAGGCCAGGCAGATCCTCGTCAGCGAGCTCGCGCTCGCGGAGAAGACCAACGAGGACAAGGCCGAGGCCCTGCTGGACGAGGTTCTCAACTCCTGAACAAGACATTTCCACGGGTGGGCGTCGGAGTCGACGTCCACCCGTTCGCTTCTGGTCGCGAGCTTCACCTCGCGGGCCTGCACTGGCCAGGCGAGACCGGTCTGGCCGGTCACTCCGACGGTGACGCCGCGGCCCACGCCGCCTGTGACGCGCTGCTGTCCGCGGCGGGTCTCGGTGACCTCGGCGGCCTGTTCGGCACGGCCGACCCCCGGTGGGCCGGCGCCTCGGGTGCCGCCCTGCTGGAGGAGACCGCCCGCAAGGTGCGCGCCGCGGGCTTCGAGATCGGCAACGTGGCCGTCCAGGTGATCGGTAACCACCCCAAGCTCGCCCCCCGGCGCGTCGAGGCCGAGAAGGTTCTCAGTGCCGCCGTGGGCGCTCCCGTGAGCGTCAGCGCCACCACGACCGACGGGCTGGGCCTCACCGGCCGCGGCGAAGGTGTCGCCGCCGTCGCGACCGCGATCGTGGTGAACCTGTAGAGGGTGTCGGACGTCTTCTATACGGAACGTGGAAAACGTTCCGGCGGGCGGCGCGGAATGCTCGTCGATCCCTATCGAGGCGGTGGCCCGTTTCCTGGCGCGGTACGGGCCACCCCTTTTTAGCGTGATCAGTGAATGCGCTGGGTAACCCCTTGGTGACCGTGTCTCGTAACAGGGGGAGCCGGACATGATCGTCTCGATTGTCTCCGCAATCATCATCGGCGCCATCATCGGTGCCCTGGCGCGTCTCATCCTTCCGGGGCGCCAGAACATCAGCATCGGCCTGACGCTCATTGTCGGCATCGTCGCCGCGCTCATCGGCACCGCCATCGCCGGAGCGCTCGGTCTGACCCACCCGCGAGGGGTCAACTGGTGGGAGCACATCATCCAGCTGGCGCTCGCGGTGCTGGGGGTGCTCCTCGTCGTCCAGATGCAGGCGAGAAAGACGCACTGACGGATTTTTTACCGCCCGTAGGAATATCCGTGACCTAGGGGGTAGCCACCTCCTTGTGAGAGTGAAGGTCTCACGCTCACTGGGAGGTTGAAATGACTATCGCGTCCATTCTTGGGGCAATCGTCATCGGCGCGGTCATCGGCGCCCTCGGCCGTCTCCTGCTTCCCGGTAAGCAGGCGATCGGACTGATCCTGACCGTCGTCGTCGGCATCGTCGCCGCGCTTATCGGTACCGCCATCGCGCAGGTCCTCGGCGTCGCCACCACGGACGGCATCGACTGGATCGAGCTCGTCATGCAGGTGGGCCTGGCCATCGTCGGTGTCGGCCTGGTCGCCGGTCTCAAGCGTTCCAGGGTCTAGCGAGCACCCGGGTGAACCACCCCGGTGACCTCGTCGAAGGCTCGACTGGACCCCCTCCGGTCCGGAGGTGCTCGCGGTGACGCGCACGATGTCACCGTGCTCCAGGAGAAGACCCGCTCGGTTCCATCTGGCATGCCGAGCGGGTCTCGGCCGTTCCGGGCCGGTTCGGCAGCGCGCCGAACCGGCTTCCGGCCACTCCTGTACCCGGGCCCGGAGGTGAGCAAATCGCCGGTCCGCAGCGGGGCGCCGCTCACACATGTGTGAGCGAATAGCTGCGGGCCGGTCCAACACCGGGTGGCGAACGGCGGTTCCGGCGAAAGACCGTCGTTCGGTCCCGCCCGGGTTCCACCAGAAAGGTGAGGTTCAGGCCCCGTCGCCCGGAGACCGGAGAGGGCAGCCGGGCGGCGGGACCTGAACACGGCGGTAGCACCCGGACCGATTCCGGCGCCGCGAGCGGAGCCACCCCGAAGAAGTGGCGCACCGCCCGGTTTCGGGCCTCCGCTCGCTCGTTTCTCTCACCCGTCAGGTTCCTGGCTTTCGCTCGCTCGCTTCTTTCACCCGTCAGGTTCCCGGCTTTCGCTCGCCTTCGCCCCTCACACGCCCGGTTCCCGGCTCAGGCTCACCACCGTCTCTCACTCGCCCGGCGGTACGGGCGTGCTGCGCATCCGCCCGGAGGGCGGTGCCGCGGTGCCGTCCTCGTCGTCGTACGACCGCGCCGTGGCCTCCTCCCCGGTCTCCGCGGCCTCGGCGCCGTGCGCGGGGTCGGGGGACCCTCCGGCCTTCCTGCCCGCTGTACGCGTCCCTCGTGCCGCCACAGGCGCCTCCACGGCCGTTTCCGCGGTTGTCTCCGGGTTCGTCCCCTTGGTCGTCCTCGCGGCCCTCTCCGTGGATTTCCTCGCGGTCCTCTCCTTGGCGGTCCCGGGCGGGGCACTCGCCGGGCGGTCCTTCACGGCGAGGATCGGCTGGGTGTCGGCGTCGCGCTCGCTCACCTCGTCCACGTCGCCTCCACCCGCCGCCGCGCTCCCGGCCTCCCTCGTGTTCCTGGCCTTCGCGGTGCTCCTGGCCGTGCCGCGCCGGGCCGTGGTGCGCGGGCCCTCCCCGGTCGTACCGGACTCATCCGCCTTGCCCGTCTCGGCCGTCCGCTCCCGCGGAAGGCCGGCGTCGCTGTCCCAGGTCTCCACCCGCTCGCTGACCCTGCCCCCGCCGTCCCCGCCGCTCCCGCTCTCCGGATCGGGCTCCTCACGCGGTGCCCGTACGGCGGGACGGGGCGGGTGGACGAGCAGATCGCCCTGGCGGGGTCTGACCAGGTCGCCCCAGCGCATCGGCTTGCCGGGCCGGGGAGTGGCCGGTCCCCGCGGGGGCGGCGGCGGGTCCTGCGGGATGTCGGTGACCTCCGGCGTCTCCGGTGCCGCGGTGGGACCGATCACCGGCTCGCCCACCGGGAGGTCGTGGTGCGGGACGGCCTCCAGGGGAGGCGCGGCATGCGGGTCGAGCATGATCTCGGCCGCCGGGTGGTGCACCAGCTGCCCCGGGTGGCCCGAGTGGTCTCCGTGACCGGGACGGGCGGGTTCGGGGTGGGCCGGCGGGGCCTGTCCCTGCCACCGCTCTCCGGGGTCGGGCGCGCCGGGACGCTCCGTGGCCGCCAGGCTCGCCTCGGGGAACGGCACGATGTCGCGCTCGGACGACGGGCCGGACAGGGCCGCGTCGGTCGCGGACCTCCGGGCGGCGGCGTGTTTGATCAACAGGAGCCAGAGCCACAGGGCCAGGACCAGCATCACCCAGGGGGCGACGGCGACCACGACGGCCGCGCGTCCCTCGTCCACCGTCATCCGCATGGCGGTGGACACCTCGGCGGTGGCCGCGCCGGCGAACAGCAGCGTCAGGACCACGCCCGCCTGCAGCCGTACCGGCCACCATCCGCCCCGCAGCAGCAGGACGCCGATCATCGCGATGACGAGCAGGGCGTCGAAGGCGGCGGGGTAGAGGTACGCGAGGCCGGCGGGCGCCCTGCCCGCGATGGCGAGGGCGCGCAGGTCCTCGAAGGAGAGCACGCAGGCCGCGGCGGTGAGGGCGGCCACGCCGACTCCGGTGACGGCGATCCCGGCGCGGCGCAGGGCGACGGCCACCCGGCTCGGCTCGGTGGCGGCGATGGTCAGGGGCGGGGGCGGGGACGGGCGGGAGATCGAGCCTGCCGCCCCGGGGGATTTGACGTCCATGGCCCTTTGAGCCTACAGAATCGGCATCTAGCATGATCGGGGAAGTTTTCCGAGAGCGACAGAGATCGATCGAGGCGAAGAGATGGCAAAACTGTCCGATCCCGTACGCGAGATGTTCGACGCCGCGAACTTCGCCACCGTGACGAGTCTCAACGACGACGGGAGCCCGCAGGCGAGCGTCGTCTGGGCGAAGACGGACGGGGACGACATCGTGTTCTCGACCGTCAAGGGCAGGCGCAAGAGTGTCAACTTCGCGCGAGACCCGCGTACGACCATCGTGGTGTTCGACCCCGCCGACCCGTACCGCTACGCCGAGGTGCGGGGGACGGTCACCCTGACCGACGATCCCGACGGGGCGCTCATTCAGGAGATGTCGTACAAATACCGAGGGGAGGGCTGGGTCGAGGAGAATCCCCAGGTGGAGAGGATGATCGTCAGGATCGCCCCCGGCCGCGTGGTCTATCACGGCGTCGTTTCGTCGGACTAGTTGGGCGACATTCGCCGCTAATGGTCATAAAACACTCTGCTGAGTGTCTTCAACGTCCCGCAACTCGGTTTGTGAGGCGAGGTGAGGCATTAGCCTTGCCTTCGTGAGCCTGCAGCTATACGACACCAGCGTACGCACCGTCCGCGAATTCGTCCCGGTCGAACCCGGCCGGGCCTCGATCTACCTGTGTGGTGCCACCGTGCAGGCTCCCCCGCACATCGGGCACATCCGCTCGGGCGTCAACTTCGACGTGCTCCGCCGCTGGATGATCAGGTCTGGCTACGAGGTGACCTTCTGCCGCAACGTCACCGACATCGACGACAAGATCATTAGGGTCGCCGCAGCCGAGAGTGTGCCGTGGTTCGCCGTCGCCGAGCGCAACCAGAGGGCCTTCACCTGGGCCTACGAGGTGCTGGGCTGCCTGCCCCCGACCGTCGAGCCCCGGGCCACCGGCCACGTGCCCGAGATGATCGAGCTGATGGACCGGCTGATCGCCGCCGGTCACGCCTACGCCTCCGGCGGCGACGTCTACTTCGACGTCATGTCCTACGCCGACCGGTACGGCTCGCTGTCCAACCAGAAGCTCCAGAACATGCGGGCCGCGGGCGACACCGAGACCGACTCCTGCAAGCGCGACCCGCGCGACTTCGCGCTCTGGAAGGGTGAGAAGCCCGGCGAGCCGACCTGGCCGACCCCGTGGGGCCGGGGCCGCCCCGGCTGGCACCTGGAGTGCTCCGCCATGGCGACCAAGTATCTCGGGGCCACCTTCGACATCCACGGCGGCGGCGTCGACCTGATCTTCCCGCACCACGAGAACGAGCTGACCCAGTCCCAGGCGGCGGGCGACGGCTTCGCCCGCTACTGGATGCACAACGGCATGCTCAAGATCGGCGCGGAGAAGATGAGCAAGTCGCTCGGCAACTCCCTGCTGGTCCCCGAGGTGACCAAGAAGGTCCGCCCGGTCGAGCTCCGCTACTACCTGGCGGCCCCGCACTACCGCTCCGCGATCGAATACTCGGAGGAGGCGCTGTTCGAGGCCGCCGTGGCCTATCAGCGCATCGAGGGCTTCGTCACCCGTGCGGCCGAGGTCATCCACGACGTCGACGCGCACGCGCCGCTTCCCCAGGCGTTCTCCGACGCCCTCGACGACGACCTGGGCACCCCCCAGGCGCTCGCCGTGGTGCACGAGGTGGTCCGCGAGGGCAACGTCGCGCTGGCCCAGGGCAACAAGGAGCAGGTCGCCAGGCTGCTCGCCGAGACGCAGAACATGCTCGACGTCCTCGGCCTCGACCCGCGCTCGGAGCAGTGGCGCTCCTCCGGCGGCGAGACCGGCATGCGGGCGACCGTCGACGCGCTGGTCGCCGTCGCGCTGGAGCAGCGGCAGGCGGCGCGGGCGCGCAAGGACTTCTCGGCGGCCGACGGCATCCGTGACCAGCTTTCCCACGCGGGCATCCACGTCGAGGACACCCCCCAGGGACCACGCTGGGAACTCTCGCGGTGAAACCAGGCCGTACTCTATAAACCATGGCTGGTGGGGGTAAGGGGTCCGGGCGACCCGCGAAGAAGAAGAGTCCGACCAAGGGCACGGGCGGCAACGTCCGTCGTGGCCTGGAGGGCAGGGGGGCCACCCCGCCGGCGCATCTGCGGCACTGGCACAAGGACAAGTCGCGCACCGAGCGGATCGACCGCGAGGAGAAGACCGGCAGGTCTCCCTCCCCGCGCACCCCGGTCCGCACCCGGCGGAGCGACGACGCGCCCGAGCACATCGGCGGGCGCAACCCCGTCGTCGAGGCGCTGCGGGCCGGGGTTCCGGCCAGCACGCTCTATGTGGCCCTGCGCATCGACAACGACGACCGGGTCAAGGAGTCGGTCCGCATGGCCGCCGACCGCGGCATCGCGATGCTGGAGGTCGGCAGGGACAAGCTTGACCGCCTCACCGAGGGCGGGATCCACCAGGGCATCGCCCTGCAGATCCCGGCGTACGACTACGCCCACCCCGAGGACCTGGTCCGCATCGCCCAGGAGGCTGCGGAGGTCCCGCTGATCGTCGCTCTCGACAGCGTCACCGATCCCCGCAACCTGGGTGCCATCGCCCGCTCGGCCACCGCCTTCGGCGCCCACGGCCTGGTCATCCCCTCCCGCCGCTCGGCGGGGGTCACGGGCGGGGCTTGGAAGACCTCGGCGGGCACGCTGGCCACCCTGCCGGTCGCCCGCGCCGCCAACCTCACCGCCACCCTGCGGGAGTACCGCGAGGCGGGCCTGTTCGTGATCGGCCTGGACGGTGAGGGCACGGTCGACATCGGAGAGGCGAACCTCCTCGACGGCCCGCTGGTCGTCATCGTGGGTTCCGAGGGCAAGGGCCTGTCCCGCCTGGTCCGCGAGTCGTGTGACCTGGTCGTCCGCATCCCGATGCACGCCGCGGCCGAGTCCCTCAACGCCGGGGTCGCCGCGGGCATCGCCCTCTACGAGGTCGCCCGCCACCGCCGTTCCTAACAGTTCGCAATCGGCGGGGCATACCTCGGTGACGTACAGGGAGTAAGCCGACTACACTCGTCTGGCGACCGTGCCGACGTAGCTCAATCGGCAGAGCAACAGTCTTGTAAACTGTAGGTCAGGGGTTCGATTCCCCTCGTCGGCTCGCATGTGAAAGGCCAGGTCAACCGATATCGGTTGACCTGGCCTTTCGTCGTTCAGGGGAACTTTATGATCTTCCGTGCCCGTTGCGTGCCCGATGGCTTCTCGCGCCCGCCTGCCCGTGCCCGCTTGAACGCCTGCCCGAGTGCCTTGGTGATGACCTTGTCCCGGTCCTGGCTGGCGTGCTGGTAGAGATGACTTCCGACTTGCAAAGCGAGCACTCTCTTGCAGGTGAGGAGTGTGGCGGTGCGAGACCTCCGGTGCCCTCCGCAACCAGTCACCGCACCACCACACTCGTCTATCGAGCCCGCCCGGCCAGCAACGCCGACCAGACGGCCCGAGCTTCGGTGATCCTCCACGGACGGGTGTCATCGATCTGGTGATCACCATCGCGTCGAACGGTTCGCCTGATGAACCCCTGCCCAGCGCCGACGCGGAGTTCGTAGATCGTGGCTCGACACCCACACGTCCAAGACTCTGGTTGCGCCCGCCCCAAAACCCCGTTTGGCTTCCGCTACTCAAGGCGCACATGATCACGTTGAGCCAGAAGCACATGCGGACTGATTCCGAGGCACTCGTCAGACAGGGTCAGCATGATGAGCCCCCGCCCTCGTGGTGGGCAGCGGATGAGTTTTTTGTAGGTCGGCGTAGCGGAGCGCCACCCGCCGCGCGACGCGTTCGAGTTCCTCCGCCGCATGCCAGGCATACACCGCCCGTCCGCGCCTGGCATCCCAGCCTCCCGTACGCCACCAGAAGGTCAGGCCATCGGACCAGACGGTCAATCCCGTCCAGATCGACACCACGGCCAGCCCGTAACCATCGTTGACATCGGCGTCAATGCCGCAGTGCTTCAACTCCGCTTTCAAGGACTCCGCTGCCCTCGCCGGGGAACAGATGTCGCCGAGGATCAGCCGTCCCGCAGGTAGTGAGGGGCTCATGCGCCGGCCCGCATCAGCGACGCCGGATTGACCTTCTGTCCCTGACACAGTGAACAGTCATCCCGGACGCGGATGAAAGCCAGCGCCGCCCCTGGTAGGCCGCCGATCAGGCCGCGTCGCTGGCTGACGTACTTCCACCCTTTGCCGCCGCATGAGATGCATGGTTGCTCCGTCACGCCGTGCGACCTCCTCAGCTCAATGCCTCACGCTTAATCGACCAGCCTCCAATAGACGTCTGCTCGACTAGAGGAGTAGTGCGTAAGACATTTATGACTCCTCTAGAGGAGTACGTCAAGTCCTACCGCGCAGGCAACTCGTACGAGAGCACATAGGCATCGCTGGACATCACCGTGTCGCACACCTCCACAGCGCGACCATCGATGGCATAAGCCACACGGACCAGGTGAAACACCGGAACACCAGGCGCCAGCTTGAGCGCCCGTACCTCATCACGCAGCGGCATCCGCGAACGGATCTCCTCCACGAAGCGATCCAGCCGGAACCCCAACTCCTCCAGCCGGGCGTAGATCCCTCCCGGACCACTGTCCGGCTGCGCGATCTGCGTATCCCGCGCGATCTCCGCCGGGATGTACGACACAGCCGTCTCCACCGGCTGACCGTTGATCAAATACCGGCGCGAGCGCCGAATCACGTGATCCTCCGAAGAGATCCCAAGCTTCTCGGCCACCTCCGCCGACGCCCGCTCTTCGGTGATCTCGATCGAGTCGACGGACGGTTTGCCGCCGGCCCCTTCCGTCTCCGCGATGAACGCCGCTTTGCCCCGCTCTCGATGACGACGGGCGAACCGATCGGAGGCCAGCCGCCGCACCGGAGGATGCGAGCGAACGAAGACACCACGTCCGTGCTCGGCCACGGTCAGGCCCTCACTCTGGAGGACCTGGAGCGCGTTGCGGATGGTCATCCGCGCGACGCCGTAATGTTGCATGAGCTGAGCTTCCGAGGGCACCTTGTCACCTTCGGCAAGAACGCCCTGCTCAATCGCGTGCCTGATGTGGTCGGCGATCTGCCGAAAGACAGCCCGATCGCTGGTCGGATCCAGATCCGGCAACGGCAGCTCGGCCACGACCAACTCCTCAACTCGTACATACGTGTACCGCAGCTTGAGAATAGCGATCAGCAGCCCCGGAGGACATCCGATGGATCACCACCACCCGCAGCACTCCGTCAGCGTGGCAGGCGTGATCATCGACGACCAAGGCCGCGCACTCCTCACCCAGCGCAGGGACAACAACCACTGGGAAGCACCCGGCGGAGTCCTCGAACGCGACGAGGACATCACCACCGGCCTACTCCGAGAGATCCACGAAGAGACCGGCCTGCACGTCGAGCCCGTCACCCTCACCGGCGTCTACAAGAACATGACACGCGGCATCGTCGCCCTGGTCTTCCGCTGCAAGGTCATCAGCGGCCACCTCACCGAAACCGACGAAGCCCGCGCCTTCCGCTGGGTCACCGCGGACGAGGTCTCATCACTCGCATCCGAGGCATTCGCGATCCGCGTCCTCGACGCCATGCGTCAGGATCATCCACCAGCCATACGCCAGCACGACGGGTTTCACCTGATCAAAACCCGAGAACATGTCGTCGAATCACTGCGAAAGCATGCATGATCGCTGGTCATACTGACAGGCATCCCGATCCGGGTGACTTACACGGCAAGCATCCTGGGCATGATCCTGTCCACCGAGCTAGGGTCCTTCGCATGGCCACCCCCTCAGCCGTGGATCTCCAGCATCAGGTACTCCGCAGAAGCCAATGGTGGCGATTGGTCCTTATCCTTGGCCCCGTTACCGTGAGCGCCGTCCTGACGCTCTTCGCTGCGGCTTACCCCGGCGGTAACTATCTCCTGGCTCTCTTCGTCATCCCCGCATGGCTCTTGTCCAGCCTCATATGGATCTCGCTCCTCATGACACGGGGCAGCAGCTACAGGCGCAGCCCATGGATTGTTGCGACGCCACTCATCGGGGTCCTCACACTCACCCTGGCGAACTCCATGCTTCCGATGCGGGCAGCTTTCCTAATCTCCGAATCCGCTCTCAACAGCTACGCGCAGTCGCTACCTGAACAGGAGTGTTCGTCATTCGGGCAGGAGCGTGTCGGCCTGTTCACCATCGATACGGCACAGCGCTGGAAGGGGATCACGCAGCTTGGTGTCGCCAATGCGGGTGGAATGCTCATCAAATGCGGATTCGCTCATGTGCCGAATGGGCGCATGGAGGAGCTCGGTGCGTCCTCATTCGATCATGTGACTGGCGACTGGTATGCGACCTGCTCCGACTACGACTGAAGTACTAGCGCGGAGTCGCATCACAATGTCTAGTCCCAATCACTGCCGAATTGTTCTTATGGGTATCAAGCGGCGGCGCGCCGCGCCGCCGTACGCCCCGCGCCAGCGTCCCCGCCCCGCGCTGCGGCCTGGGGGCCGGTCGCGGCGCGGGCGCCGCGCGGGGCATCGCCGTAGGCCCGCCCCGCCGTACACCGCGAAGCCGCCGACCCAGCGCCGCACCGCCGCCGCCCAAGGCCAGTCGCTCCAACTGCCCAGTGTCGCTGGGATGGGCGCTAAGGTGACGCCGTGATCAGCAAGCCGCCCGGGTTGCCCTTCATGGTCGTTTTTTCAGCTGCGACAGCCGTCGTCTTGATATGGGCCAGCTACCCGTACTGGTACGGGATCGAGATGTTCTTGTTCACGATCCCCGTTGGTGGGTTGCTGCTCGCTTACTGGGCCGTTCGAATGGTGTGGGCCGAGCGCAAGGGAACCTTGGAAGGCTCACGCAGCCGCCGCTGGATCATCCCGTGGTTCATCGCGGGCGGCGTCATGCTCGCCCTCATAACCGACGCGCCGTTCTGGATACGCTTCACGATCTCCGCACCCAGCATGGAGGCTTACGCCAAAGCCGTGGCTGAAAATCCTGACCGCGAAGAGCCCTGCCAATGGGTGGGCCTGTACTACGTGTGCGACGGAGGGCAGCACTTGGATATCGATACTAGAGAAATGGTGCCCGGCAGCGCGGAGTTCAGCGCCCAGGACTGGTTCCTGCACGACAACAAGGGCTTCCTCTGGCTGCCCTCCGGCGAGCCAGTCGAGACCATCGACGACCGCTACCGCTATTTGAAGGACCGTTGGTACGGCTACGAAGGCTGGGACAACTGGTAACCGGCCGACCGTGCCAACGAGACCCCGCTCAAAGCCCTGTACGCCGTGGCGGGGCATGAACACTCGGCGGCAATATTGCTCTCCCACGCCGCTCCCCTCCTGAGCAGAGTTCTGTTTAAGCAGCCTCCGGCAGGGGCCTCAAGCTCCGGGATGATCGCCAGGAGCAGGGTTGAGGCTGTAGTTGGCTAGGGGCCGGATCTTCCCGTCGCCGTCGCCGTCGCCGTCGCCGTCGCCCCAGGACAAGTCGAGCAGACCGGGGCCGGGGCGCCAAGGTCGTTCGTCCGGTGGGGCGCTCCACCTTGGCGCCCCGGCCCCGGCCCGTTCCCCGGATGGTCGGACGACGGCGACGGGAAGATCCAGCGGGCGGGGTGCGTGCGTATGCGTCACGCGGTCCCTGAGAGCGACAGGGATTGGTGAGCTCGTCATAGCCTGGTCACCATTCACCGCAATTCGGTAAGGGAGTCGCTGTGCGTATCGTCATACCACTGTTCGACCGGTTCACCGCCCTTGACGCGGTTGGCCCGTATGAGGTGCTCAAGTTCTTGCCGGGTGCCGAGGTCGTGTTCGCGGCCACCGAGTCCGGACCGGTGCGGGACGTCCCCAAGTCGCTGGCCATCACCGCCGATGCGACGTTCGATGACATCGATTCCTGTGACGTATTGCTGGTTCCCGGGGGTCCGGGAACGCGGGGACTGTTGCAGGATGACAAACTTCTCGATTGGATCCGGCGAATGCACCGGGGAAGCGTCTGGACGACTTCTGTATGCACGGGGTCGTTGCTGCTGGGAGCCGCCGGACTGTTGACAGGACTCTCAGCGACGACCCATTGGGCGGCGATCGATGTGTTGGAGTCGTTCGGGGTCACCTATACGGCCGAGCGTGTGGTGTTTCAGGGAAAGATCGTGACCGCTGCCGGAGTTTCTTCCGGCATAGACATGGCGCTCGCACTGACAGCACACATCACCGATCAGACCACCGCCGAGGCGATCCAGCTTGCGATTGAGTACGACCCGCAACCGCCGTTCGACGCCGGATCCCCCGCAAAGGCATCTCAGGCTGTGAAGGACCTTCTCGCCCGAGGGATTCGCTGACAGCACAAGCCCTTGAGCAGGGCTACGGGGTCAGCCTCGCTGGGGCAGCAGAGAAGATCGCTCGGCTCGATGCCCGCCAGGGGCGCAGGTCACCGAAGGTGTTCCTCGGAGTCCACTCGTTCGACCAGATCGGAGCTCGAACGGGCGGTGAGCCCTGATCACGAGTCGACGCCCGGACGGCTCCCCGTGCGGCAGGTTGGACGCGGTCGTGTGTTCGGTCAGGCAGCCCCTGCCCAGGCTTTGCGGGCGAGCAGTTGAACCTCCTGGAACTGCCGCCGGTCGGTGGGCTGAGGCTCGCGAACCATCCGGGCCACCTCGACCAACCCGGACTTGCGCAGCATCGCGGCGAGGTGATCAGGCCACCACCGATAGGCCGGCGCGACTGCGTGATCGAAGACCTGCGTCGGGTGAGACGGATCAGCGCTTGCCGAAAAGCCGACCAGAAGGTGGCCGCCGGGTGCCAGCACACGATGGAACTCCGCCAGGATGACGGGGAGTTCCTGCGGCGGAGTGTGGATGATGGACCAACGTGAGAGTACGCCGCCCAGCACGCCGTCAGCGATGTTCAGCGCGGCCATCGAGCCCACGTCGAACCGCAGGCCCGGATAGGCCTGTCGAGCAAACTCGATCATCGCGGGAGAGGCATCGACACCGAACGCCGCCAGCCCCAGCTCGTCCAGATGAGCGGTGATATGGCCAGGCCCACACCCCAGGTCCGCGACCTGACCGTCCCCACTCGCACTTACGACCTCGGCGAAGGCACCCAAGATCGCGCGGTCCAGGGGCCTGTCACGCAGCTCGCCGCGGAACAGCTGCGCATAGGTGGAGGCGGCAGCGTCGTAAGCCTCGAGGGTGGCGCTGAGGGCATCGTGTTCGACCATGTTCGCGACAGTAGTTCCTGGTTCCGAGACGAGCCGAGAGAATCACGATCTTCCCTCCCGCCCGTTCGTCCGGGCTATCGCCAGTTCAGAGAAGTGAGGTGAGGGCGTACTTGCCTCACCGGTGTTCGGGGGCTTCAGGCGTGTCAGTGCGGCGGCTGACAGTCTGGGAAACGCCCGAGACCCTGGGCCTCCTGACCTGAGGGCACCCCGGCTCAAAGCATCCACGAAGAAGATCAACAGCTGGTGCGGAGAATTCGCCGGGGCGCAGTCAGATGGCGTCATCCAACTGTTCGGTCAGCCGCTCCAGGCCACCCTTGATGAGCCGCCCGTACTCGTCGTCGCCAAGTGCGCCGATCTCGGCTCGCGCCTGCTGGAGGTGCTCACGGGCGCGGCCGAGATCGCCCAGCTTGCGATAGCAATCGCTCACATTGAGGTGCAACGACGGATACAAGCCGGCCACTGAAAGTGGCACCCCGGCTTGGCCCACCCGCTCATCGGTGACCAGATCGGCGGCGGCGAGCGCTCGCAGATCCCACATGAGCTCCTGGTGCACGTCGTCCTGCACGTCGGCCATCGAATGGGCAAGGACACAAACATGCAACGGGTCGCCTTGCTCGCCGCCGATGTCGTCCCAGATCTGCGCGAACAAGTCGCGAGCGGCTTCACGCTGACCTCGGTGGTGATGCAACTCCACCCCCTGACCGATCCGGGTCATCGTCGGGTCGGTGGTCATTGGCGGCTCCTTCACCGTCGAGGGCGATCGCGGTCAGCGTACTTGCCTGACGTGGCTTTGAGGTTCCCCCCCATAGCCCGGACACCAGTGGTGTGCCATCAGGCTCCCGGGTCCGCCTCCACCCTGCCTGGTATCGATACGTCACCCTGGCCATGCTCGCCCTGGCCTTCCTCGCCGTCACCCAAGCCGTACTCGCCGACGAACCAGGCTCTTCTTCCCAACAAACAAAGCTCAGCGGTTACCCACGACGCCTGACGCGTCGGCGATCCCGCAGAGGTGGGGGCCGCCGGTCCGAGTGGATTCGCTTTTCGGACTCACGGTCGCTAGCGTGGCCGACGTCAAGTGAGTTCGATTTTCGTACTGACAGGAGCACTCCATGACGTCCGTACTGATCACCGGGGCCTCCAAGGGCATCGGCCGGGCCACCGCCGCCGAGTTCGCTGCCCGCGGTTACCGCGTCATCGCCACCGCCCGCGATCCCCGCACGCTCGAAGACCTCGATGTGGCGCAGCGGCTACGCCTCGACGTCACCGACCAGGCCGCCGTCGACGATGCGGTCGCGGCCGCCGGCGAGGTCGACGTGCTGGTGTCCAATGCGGGCGTGATCTTCCTGGGCGCGGTCGAGGCGAGTCCGGTGGCCGAGATCGAGCGGCTGTTCGCGCAGAACACCTCCGGCGCGATCCGGGTCGCGCAAGCCCTGCTGCCGCAGATGCGCGAGCGCCGGGCCGGGCGGTTACTGTTCGTGTCCAGCGTGGTGGGCCGCGTCGTCTTTTCTGGGAACGCCGCCTACTCGGCCAGCAAGTGGGCCCTTGAGGCGCTGGTCGAGGCGCTGACCATCGAGACCAGCCCGTTCGGGATCCACGCCACCCTGCTGGAGCCGGGCACGGTGAGCTCGGGTGCGCTCGACGCCCCGCTGATCTACCGGCTGCCCGACGACCCCTACACCGCGCTGGCCACCGACAGCATGAACGGCAGCCGCTCCCTCACCCCGGAGCAGGTCGCCCGCGCCATCGCCGACGCCGCGGAACTCGACGCGCCGCCGCTGCGCCTGCCGGTCGGCGACATGGCCGCCGCGATCCTCGCGGCCCGCAAGGCCGCACCCGAGAACGTCCCCTTCGTCCCTGGTTCCTGAGCGTGCCGACTCGACGGCCGGGCGCCGCCTATGCCGGTGAGTACGACGATGAGCAGGACGTCGTTGTCTCCCGTCGGTCCTGGTCTCAGGTGGATCCCGGCGGCCGTGTGGGCGGGGCCGGGGGGAGGCGCCGTTTCAGGACGTTCGGAGCAACAGGGGCGCGTGGCGTTCGCCCCAGTGTCGCAGGGAGCGGAGGACGGGTGCGATGTCCTTGCCGGCGGGGGTGAGCAGGTACTCGTCGCGGGGCGGGTGCTCTGAGTATCGACGGCGCTCGATGAGCCCGGCGTCTTCGAGCTTGCGCAGACGCAGCGTGAGGGTCTCGCGGGGTGCGCCGGTGTTGGTCTGGATGTCTTTGAACCGGTGGACGCCGAAGCCCAGCTCGCGAAGCACGAGCAGGGTCCAGCGTTCGCCCACGACCTCGAGCGCGTTGGCGATGGGGCAGTCCCGGGGCGCTCCCAGATTTGTTGGTTCGTTATCCAGACTCACCCTGCCACAGTAGCGCAGAGCATGAGTCTGTAAATCGAACCGATGGAGGAAGGTCATGCCTGAGCGCCACCTCTCATCCCGTCGCGCTTCGTCGTCACACCGGATCGCCGCTCGTTCGGAGAGGTCGTCCACTACGGTCGTCGGTGAGGGACAGGGGGAGTATGACAACGCTGGACAAGTTCGCCGCGCTGGCGGCGAAGGAACGCGGCCTGGTCGTCGTCTCGACACTGCGGGCGGACGGCACGATCCAGGCGTCGCTGGTCAACGCGGGCCTGTTGCCCCACCCGCTCACCGGCGTTCCGGTGCTCGGGTTCGTCACCTACGGGAGGGTGAAGCTGACCAACCTGCGGGCGCGCCCCCGGGCGACCGTAACGGTTCGGTCCGGCTGGGACTGGGCCACCATCGAGGGCACGATCAGGCTTGTAGGGCCGGACGATCCGGTCTCCGACATCGATGGTGAGCGCCTGCGACTGCTGCTGCGTGAGGTGTTCACCGCGGCCGGAGGTAGCCACGATGACTGGGACGAGTACGACCGGACCATGGCCGAGCAACGTCGCACGGTCGTCCTGCTTGACCCGACCCGGATCTACAGCAACTGACCGTCCACCTTCCAGGGGAACGCGGTCCGCGAAGCCGAGGAAGGCCATGAAGACGGCATACTCACCACACTGACCGCGCTCAACATCAGCATGCCGAACCGTCTCAAGGCGAAACTCCCCCGGAGGCGGCCGGGCTTCTTGAACCGCGCGTCTATGGCGAGACGATGTGGACGGAATCACGTGCGTGGTGTGGCCGTACCTCCCACAGGGCCGTACCTCCCACAGGGCCGTACCTCCCACAGGGCCGTACCTCCCACAGGGCAGGGGAGCCGGCTCCCCTGCCCTATTGTCCGTGACCGTACGTCCGAGGGGGAGCCACCACGTTCGCTCATGCCGATGAGCGTGCGCTGGGGCAACCCGTGCTCGTCGTTGTTGTCTCGTCAGGTGTCGAGGCTAGGCCGGACCGGCGAGGCCGATCAGGTTGCCCTCGGGGTCGGTGAAGTGGCCGACCGCGAGATCCCTGCCCGGGGCCCGCTCGGGGCCCATCCGGCGGATCCCCCCGAGGCTCTCCGCCTTCCTTAGCGCGGCCTCGACGTCGGGGACGCCGACGTAGAAGATGACGTGGCTGTCGTGGCCCGGTCCTCCGCCGACGCCGCCCGGGATCCCGGCCCCGTCGCCGGTCGCGCCGGTGTCGGTGAAGCCGTAGTCGCCCTGCCGGGACACCGCCGGCGCGACCGGTCCGCCGGTGTCGAACTCCCACCCGAACAGCTCGCCGTAGTAGCCGCGGAGCCTCGCCGGGTCGGTCCCGATGACCTCGAAGTGCACAACTGGCTGTCCCATGGTGTTCCCTCTCCGATCTGGCCGGACATCCGGGACCGTACACAATCGAGTTGTTTAAAACAACCATAGAGTTGTATTTTCGAACCAGAATGTGGAGGGAGCCCGCCATGCCGACGAGCCGTAGCTACGGGGACGCCTGCGGGATCGCCCGCGCCCTCGATGTCGTGGGGGAACGATGGGCGCTGCTGGTCGTGCGCGAGCTGCTCCTCGGGCCGGAGCGGTTCTCCGACCTGCGCCGCGCCCTGTCCGGAGCGAGCTCGAACCTGGTCGCCGACAGGCTCCGCGAGCTCGAAGGCCGTGGAGTGCTCCGCCGCCGCAGGCTCGCGGCCCCGGCCGGTTCCTGGGTGTACGAGCTGACCGACTGGGGGCGGGAGCTGGAGCCGATCGTGCTCGCCCTGGGCGGCTGGGGCATCCGCGTCCCGCTGCCGCCCGAGCCGACCACACTCGGCGCCACCTCGGTCCTGCTCTTCCTGCGCGCCTCCGC
Source organism: Streptosporangium sp. NBC_01469 (assembly GCF_036227305.1). Taxonomy (NCBI): domain Bacteria; kingdom Bacillati; phylum Actinomycetota; class Actinomycetes; order Streptosporangiales; family Streptosporangiaceae; genus Streptosporangium; species Streptosporangium sp. NBC_01469. The sequence goes on from NZ_CP109465.1 coordinate 2,668,041, forward strand.
GCGCCCCGACCCAGCCGCGCCGGCGACCACCTACCGCCTCGAACTCGACGACCGTGTGTGGACCATCCGGTCGGCGTCCGGCCGGATCGACATCCGGCCCGGCGAGCCGGCCGCGGCGGACGCCTCCCTTCGCACGGACCCCAGGACGCTGAACGCCCTGCTCGGTGACCCGGCCACCCTCGACGCCTTCGTGTCCGACGGGAGCGTCGTCACCGCAGGCGACCCGGCGGCTCTTCGCAGGCTCCTGTGGGCGGTCACCAGCCCATTTCCCGCCGGGTAGCCCCACCACGCCAAGGCCGTGAAGCGCGAGGCGCGGTACGAGCATGATCGGACCATCAGGCCCTTGTGCCTGGCCGGCACATCCTCATCGACCCTGACGGCCGCGTCGTCGACCTGCACATCACCCGGGGGAGGGCGACGCCCTCGCCCGACGGGCAACACCTGTAGCGATCGCGCGGCGCCCCTGGCCCCCTCCCGGGGTGGGGGCGTCGCTGCTTCAACGACTTTGCCGCATGCAGTAGCGGACGACGAGGCCTGCGACGGCGACGAGCAGGAAGACCAGCGCGATGTCCAAGGGGTTCACCATGCGCGCCTCTCTGCCCTACAGCCGTGGAGTTATCCGCCCCGGCCCGCGGGTATCCGTCCACGGCGAGGGGAGCCGGAACCCTGACCGGCCGTCCCGTTTTGCCGGATCTTCACCTTTCAAGACGCTGATCTCATGCGCGGGCTCCCCTCCGCGGTGCTCTCCGGCGTGCCGACGAGCCTCAGCGGTGCAGGTGCAGGTGCAGGTGCAGGAGGACGGAGTCGAACCGCCACAGCCGAAGCGTCCGGGTTACAACCGAGTGAGCTCACCACATGCTCAGCCCCTGCGTGTTGGGGTGAGACTACCGGGCGGGCCCCGACGATCTCACCTCGTTTTCGCGCGCGGGCCCGGTGACGGAAGGCGGCGGGAGCAGAGGAGATTCCCGTTACCCCTGAAGGTCGCGGGGCTCTCCTCGACCAAGGTCAAGGTACGGTTGTTCGGGTTCCCGCTCAGGAACCGCGTAGCCCGGGACCGATGGCCAGCGGACCGTGAGCACCACCGATTCCTCCTCGGCGTACCAGGAGTGATCGACGCCGTGACCCCACACGACGTACTCGCCTCGCTTGGCCAGCAGCACGCTACGTCCTGGCAGTTCCACCCGAAAACGGCCACTGATCAACATGAGCAGCGCCGTACGTTTCTCACCGGTGACCCATTGCGCGCGCTCGTCGCGCTGCGGGTGCACGCCCCACTTGATCTCGACGCCGTCGCTGTGCCGGACATCGCCGGCCGGCTTGAAGTGCCCGAGCAGCCAACCACGGTCACAGGCCGCGTCCACGTCCGCGCTACCCACATATACGTTCTCCAGCACGAGCCGCGACGCTAGCACGGCACCCGGCCGACCTCGACGCCTTCACCGAGGACACGCCTCCGGCGGGGCATCCGGTTCTAGGATGATCGCCTTGGGCGAGCCGGGGGCTCGTAGGTGGTGCCGATCCTTCTCGAAGGTCCTCCTCGGAGGCCGGTAGGAGCGCGAGAGGGCGGGGCGATGACCGCGTTCATCCCCGTTCCCTCGTCGGCCCTTTGAGCGCTGCCGCGCTGGGGGAAGAGCCCTGGTGGCCGGTCAGGGGGCGAGGTTTCCGGTGCTCGTGAATCAGCCGTTGGCGGCCGGTTTGAGCAGGCCGGTCTCGTAGGCCGCCGCGACCGCGGCTGCCCGGTCGTTGACGCCGAGTTTGGCGAAGACGTGCAGCAGATGCGTCTTCACCGTCGCCTCGGTGATGAACAGTTTCGCGGCCACCTCGCGATTGGTCGCGCCACGGGCGATGAGGCCGAGCACCTCGATCTCCCGGCGGCTCAGCGTCCGCTGCTCCGGCGTGCGCACCCGGTGCGCCAGCACGCCGGCCACGGAGGGGGACAGGACCGTCTCACCGCGGGCCGCCGCCTGTACGGCGCGGCGCAGGTCGGCGCGCGGAGTGTCCTTGAGCAGGTAGCCGGTGGCGCCCTGCTCGATCGCGGGCAGGACATCGGCGTCGTTGTCGAAGGTGGTCAGGACCAGCACGTGGATGCCGGGCGTCTGCTCGCGTAGCCGGCGGATGACCTCCGCGCCGCTCATCTTCGGCATGCGCAGGTCCATGAGCACGACATCGGGGCTGGTCCGCAGCGCGACGGCGAGCGCCTCCGGCCCGTCGGCCGCCTCACCGACGACCTCGAAGGCATCGTCGCCGGTGAAGATGCCGCGCAGTCCGTCACGGACGACGGGGTGGTCGTCGACGATGATCATACGAATCGGCATGTCTCACCCCGCGCTTTCGCGGTGGCCGGACGATCCAGGATCCGCGTCGGCGGGGATGGCGGAAACGGTGGCGGAGATCCCCGTTCCCTGGCCGGGGGCCGTCTCGATCACGAACTCACCGGCCAGCCGGGTGACCCGCTGACGCATCGCGATGAGGCCGAAGCCGCTCGCGTCCGAGGAGTCCGCCGCCCCGAGGGTGAAGCCACATCCGTCGTCGCGCACGTCCAGCACCACGACATCATCCATGTACGACAGGGTAAGACCGACCCGGGTGGCCGAGGCGGCGTGTTTGGAAACGTTGGCCAGCGCCTCCTGCGCCACCCGCAGCAAGGTGGTCTCCACCTCCGCGTGCAGCGGCCGGGGGTCGCCGGTGACCGACACGGAGACGGGTTTGCCGGTGGTCCGCGACCATTTCGCCGCGACGTCGTGCAGGGCGGTGGCGAGCTGGGCCTCGTCCAGCGGCGCCGGACGCAACCCCTGAACCGATCGCCGGGCCTCGTTCAGGCTCTCCCTGGCCAGGGTGCGCACCGTGTTCAGTCGCGAGCGGACGGCGGGTATGTCGTCGATCGCGTCGTCGGCCGCCTCCAACTGGGTGAGGATGCCGGTCAGGCCCTGCGCGATGGTGTCGTGGATCTCCCTGGCCATCCGCTGCCGCTCCCCGAGCACACCGGCCTCACGGGCGCTGGCCAGGAGCCGGGCCTGCAGGTTCGCGTTCTCCTCCGCGAGCGCGGCCAGCTCGGCGCCGGTCTTCCGCAACTGAACGATCATCGCCCTGCGCTGGTCGTTCTGGTCGGAGACGGTCCGGGTCAGCAGGCCGATCGCGGAGGCGATCAACGTCGCGGCGAGGAAGGCGTAGAGCGTCTCGCCCGGGGTCCGGCCAGGCCGAGGGGGAACGGCGACCAGCACGCCGGCCGTCGCGGCCACACCCGCGTACGCCCACCACCCGGGCAGCAGGGTGAAGGCCTGGACGAACGCTCCCACGCCGGTCACCGTGAACAGCGCGTCGATTCCGGCCAGCGTCCCGATGACGGCGAGCATCACGACGAAGTAGACGACCATCGCCACCGGCCGCTCGATCCAGGTGGGGTGCGAGGTCACCATGAACCAGTGCCAGGCTCCGGCGAGCACCGCCAGGGCCAGCACCTCCGGCCTCCAGTCCCGCAGCAGGGCGAAGACCGCCGGAAGCAGGATGAAAAGGTAAGGAAGGGCGGGCCGGGCACGATCCCAGCGTGAGGTGTCGAGGTCGGCGGCGGTCACCATCGGAACGCCCTGACGGCGACGCCGCTGATGACGACGGAGATCGCCACCATGACTCCCAGGGTGACCGGGGAGATCGCGTTGCCCTCCCAGGCGTCGCGGATCGCCTCGACCACGGGGGCCATCGGGGTCAGGTCGCCGATGGCGCGCATCGAGCCGGACATGGTCTCGCGGGGGATCATGGCACCGGAGAGGAAGACCATCGGGAAGAACACGCTCAGCCCGATCACGGTCGCGGTGCGGCCGCTGGGGACGAGCGCGCCGATGAGGAGGCCGATGGCGCCAAGGCTCAGCGCGCCGAGTGCCCACGCCAGGAGAAAGCCCGCGACGTCGGCCGGCACCGACAGCCCGAGGGCGGCCAGCCCGATGGCGATCAGCAGCACCGTACCGATCGCGGCCAGCAGCGTGTGAGCGGCCCACTGGGCCCCGAACAGCATCGCGGGCGAGGCGGGAGTGGCGCGCAGCCGCTTGAGGATCCGGCGTTCCCGGTACTGGGCCAGCGTGGCCGGGAGGACGACCAGCCCGGCCAGGCCGATGACGAAGACGCTCAGCATCGGCACCGTGGCGTCGATGACCGGCAGTCCGCCGGGAAGGGTTTTGCCGGTACGCGTCTTGACCCACAGCATGATCGCCGGGAAGGCCAGGGCGAAGAACCCCGACATCGGATCGCGCACGATCAGTTTGAGCTCGACCGCGATGACGCGCGTGATGCCTTTCATGCCGTTTCCCTTCCGGTCAGTGCGAAGTACGCGTTCTCCAGAGAATCGGCCCGCCCCTTCGCGATCAGCTCGCGCGGGCTGCCCTCGGCGACGACACGGCCCCGGTCGATGATCGCGATGCGGTCGCACAACGCCTCGGCCTCGTCCATGAAATGGGTGACCAGCACGACGGTGATTCCGCGCTCGCGCATGTCGCGGATCAGGCCCCAGGTCATCCGGCGGGCAGCGGGGTCCAGGCCCGTGGTCAGCTCGTCGAGGAAGACGACCTCCGGGTTGCCGACCAGGGCCAGCGCGATGAACAGCCGCTGTTTCCAGCCGCCGGACAGGCTCGCGAATCCGGCGCTCCTCTTGTCCGCCAGCCCCCACTCGTCCATGAGCCTCCGCCAGTCGGCGGGCCTGTCGTAGAAGGAGGCGTACATCCGCAGCGCCTCACCGACCTTGATCGCATCGGGCAGGGCGGCCTCCTGCAGCTGGACACCGATGCGCTGCAGCAGCTCGCGCCGATCGTCCCACGGGTCCAGGCCCAGCACCCGCAGGGTGCCGCCGTCTCGCCGCCGCGACCCCGACGCGCACTCCACGATCGTGGTCTTCCCCGCTCCGTTGGGACCGGCGATGCCGAAGATCTCGCCTTGCTCCACCCTCAGGGAGACGCCGTCCACCGCCTTGCCGCCCCCGTAGCTCTTACTCAGGCCGTCGATCTCGATGACTGTCATGTCTTGAGGATCATCGGCGGGCGGCGTTTTCGGAATCCACCGGACGGTTGATGGGGATCGGCTCTTTGACTCCGGGGTGGCAAGCGGTGAGGGACGGGCCCGATGCCGTGATCGGCCCGGGGAGAGTGTGATCACTCCGGCCGGTTGGGGGTTTTGCGGCCGATCTCATAGGGGGTGGAGACCCCCTCGTAGGTCAGGTGCGTCACCATGCCGTCGGCCGCGTGGCCGAGGTCGTGGCAGTGGTCCATCCAGACACCCGGATTGTCCGCGAGGAATCCGACCTCGTAGGTTTCGCCAGGCTGGACGGCCAGGGTGTCGATCCACCACGGGCTCCCGCCGGCCGGGCGGCCGTTCCGGGAAAGCACGAGAGCGTGGTGTCCGTGCAGGTGCATCGGGTGGACCTGGTGGCTGCGGTTCACGAACGTCATACGGACGACGTCACCCCGCCGGACCACCTGGACGGGAGTGTCGGGAAAGCTGTGCCCGTTGATGGTGGGCAGGAAATGGACGGCGCCGTCGTAGAAGCCGATCCCATCGTCGATGACCACCGTGAAGTCGCGGTCGAAGCGGGTGAAGGGGACCGGCGCCGGCGTGCCGTACGTCGCGGGGTCGAAGAGCGGCGCGTCCCGCGGAACCGGGGGTGCGGTCATCCGGCCGTCCGAGCCGGGGGTCAGGAGCAGGCCGGCCCGGGGGTTGGCGAGGTCGGCCAGCAGAACCGGCCGGTCCGGCATGACGAAGGTCAGGTCATACCGGCCGCCCTCGGCCACCGAGAGCCGCACCCCGTCGAGCTCGGAGGGGCCGTCGAGGTCGACGCCGTCGATGGCGGCGACCCGGAAGCGCGTGCCCACCAGTACGAGGTTCCTGGACTCGACATCCGACCAGGCGTTCCTGTCGGTGTTGACCACGCGTAGCCGTACCGGGGTGCCGGGTTTCACCGGCCGGCGCCCGAGCGTGTCCGACGTGCCGAACGCCGCGACCGGCCCGTCGGGACGCTCCCAGTTGTGGGCCATCACGGTGATGTCCTCACCCGTCGCGCCTTCCGGGGGGAGTACCACGAGCGAGCCGAACAGCCCGCGCCGCACGCCGACGAGCGGGCGCTGGTGGGTGTGGTACCAGAACGTGCCCACCTGGTCGGCGCGGAACCGGTAGACGTGGCTCCCGCCCGGCTGGACGGCGTCCTGGGTCACGCCCGCGACGCCGTCCTCGGCGTTGGGTACGTCCAGGCCGTGCCAGTGGATGGTGACCCCCTCGCGGGGAAGCCTGTTGACGAGCGTCACCTCGACGAGGTCGCCCTTGCGCACCGTCAGCGAGGGCCCTGGCGCCTGGCCGTTGTAGGTCCAGGCGTCGATCACGGCGCCGGAGCCAAGCCGGATTCTTGTTTCCTGGGCCGTCAGGGTGAACGCGCGGTCGGGGGTGCCCGTGCGCGGACCGGTGAGGTCGGCGACGCCGGCGGCGGGGGTGCCCGGTGCCCGCCTTCCGTGGTGGGAACCGCCGGGACCTCCTCCGTAGTCCACATCGCCGTGGCCCATCATGGACATCCGGTCGGGCAGGCGGCTCGTCCGCATCTCGTAGAGGCCCGCGCCGGTGACGGCCGTCGCCACCAGGGCGGTGACGGCCAGGACCCGCCTGGCCCCACCGGGGCGCGGGCTTCGCGCCCGGGACGCCCCCGCCGCCACGAGGAGGACGCCCGCGTAGATCGCCATGTCCGCGCCGTACGGAGGGAGCGGGCGGGAGAGGTACTCCATGTAGGCGCCGAGCAGGGCGGCAGCCGCGGTCGTCCGCACCGGTACCCGGACGGACACCGGGAAGGGCACTCGGACGGACACCGGGAAGGGCACCGGCGCCCCCGCCGCTCCTTCCATCGTTTGGGGCCGCCCGGCGATGTCCGTCGTGTGGGGCCGTCCGGCGATCCGCCGCAGTGCCGGGACGGCCAGCGCGAACGTCGCCACCATCGGGACGGCGAGCAGGGGGAGCGCCACCAGTACCCGGTCCGCGGCGAAGACCCAGCCGGTCGACCACAGCAGGCCGGTGTCGATCCCCCGAGCCGCCGCGACGCCTGTTCCCACGCCGATCAGCACGAGCAGGGCCCGTGTCCGGCGACGCGTGGAGAGGCCACCCGCGAGGAGCCCGGCGACGCCCCAGACGATGAGGAGCAGGGCCACCAGGATGCTGTCGGCGTTCGCCGCGAACTCGTACATGGGCGCCGACGCTAGGTTCCCGGCACCGGCTCACGCATCCGCCCTGTGCCGACACCGGCTACGCAGATCACCGTATGGATGACCGGGCGGGAGCCGTACGGTGCCGGATGCGCCCTGGTCGTCGGGTGTGTTCCGGTTGCCGGGTGCGTCTTGGCCGTCGGGTGTGTCCCGGTCGTCAGGCGTGCCCGGGATGGACCAGGCCGGTTTCGTAGGCGATCACCACGAGTTGGGCCCGGTCGCGCGCGCCCAGTTTCAGCATGGCCCGGTGGACGTGGGTGCGTGCGGTCGCCGGGCTCATGGACAGACGCTCGCCGATCCGCTCGTTGCTCAGCCCGGCCGCCACGAGTGCCATGACCTCGCGCTCCCTGCCCGTGAGCCTGTCGAGCACACCCGCGTCCCGCCGGGACGGCTCCTGAGCGAGGAAGCGGGTGATCAACCGGCGGGTCGCCCCGGGGGACAGCAGCGCCTCGCCCTGGGCGACCACGCGTACCGCCTGCCGGAGGTCGGCGGGTTCGACGTCCTTGGTGAGGAAGCCACTCGCACCCGCGCGAAGGCCGTCCATGACGTACTCGTCGAGATCGAAGGTCGTGAGCACGATCACGCGAACCGCGGACAGCGTGTCGTCCCCGGCGATCCGCCTGGTCGCCTCCAGCCCGTCCATGACCGGCATCCTGATGTCCATGAGCACGACGTCGGGGTGCAGCTCGCGCGCGAGCCGGACCACGTCCTCCCCCGTCGTCGCCTCCGCGACGACCCTGATGTCGTCGCCGTTCTCCAGAAGCCCGCGCAGGCCCACCCGGACCACCGTCTGATCGTCGGCGATCAGTACCCGGATCACGCGGCGTCTCCGGTCGGCATCCGGACGAGGACGGAGAATCCGCCGCCGGGAAGGGGGGCCGCCGCGAGCGTTCCGCCGAGGGACGACGCGCGCTCTTCCATCCCGCTGAGCCCGTAGCCCGGAGACACCCCGGTTTCCGTGCGCTCGTCGTTTTCCCGGTCCCGGTCCTCACGGGGGCGTCCGTCGTCGACGATCTCGACCTCAAGCGCGTCCGGCTCGTAGGCCAGGGTGATCCGTACCGTCTTGGCGTTCGCGTGCCGGATCGTGTTCGTCACCGACTCCTGCACGACGCGGAACGCGGCGAGGTCCACCGCAGGAGGCAGCCGCCGCGCCTCACCCCTCACCACGACCGTCGCCTCCAGTCCGGCGCTCCGCGCCCGTCCGGTCAGCTCGCCGACCTGGCCCAGGCCGGGAGCCGGTACGTGCGGCGGGGGCTCGCCGTCGTCCGTCCGGAGGAGTCCCAGGGCCGACCTGAGCTCGATCGTGGCCTCTCTGGCGGACGTCCGGATGGCGCGCAGGGCCGTCCGCGCGTCGGCCGGCCGATCGTCGAGCACGTCGTCGGCCAGCGCCGCCTGGATGGTTATCCCGGTGATCGTGTGGCTCAGCACGTCGTGTATCTCCCCGGCGATCCGCAGCCGCTCCTCCGCCGTCCGCCGGGCCGCCTCGCGCTCCTGTCCGGCCTCCACCAGGGCCAGCCTCTCCCGGGCCTCCGCGAGCCGTGCTCTCCGGCTGCGCAGGGTCTCGCCCAGCAGGACGACGGCGAGGAGCAGTCCCGCCTGGGCCGTCATGTCCGTGAGCACCTGCAGGATCGGCTCACCGAGATGCAGGGGGCGGATCGTCAGCCCCAGCACGACGAAGAGCGCGGCGACACCGAGCGACCACGCCAGCAGTCCTCCCGACGCTGCGGTGTAGAGCGCGACGGCCAGGGGGACGGCCGGGGTGATGCCCGGATATTCCAGCCTGTAGTACAGCAGGAGGCATGCGGTCGTGACGAGGAGCACGCCCAGCGGTGAGCGCCTGCGGACGAGGAGAACCCCGCCGATGATCGCGGCGAGACCGTAGGCGATCACGTCGGGAGGTCGCGACCCGGGAGCGGGCTCGATCGCCACGCTCATCGCGATGCCCACCAGGACCCCGACGAGCGTCGCCAGGCCGGCGTCGGCAGCGGGCTGCGTCCATCGGCTCATGGCCTCACCCTAAACGCGACCTCGGAAAGCGACTTCGGAAAGCGACTTCGGAAAGCGTCGCGCGCCGGGGGCGCGGCCGACATGTCCCTCCGGAGCTTGCGCCCTGTGTGATCAAATGACTACTATGGGTAAAAAAGATCTTGAGGGGATCTTTGGGGAAGGGCCCCGTTGGTGCTCAGGGGCGCGGTGATGGCGAGCGCGATGGTCGCGGAGTGTGTGACCGCCGAGGCGGACTCCGGCGGCGTTCCACGACGGCAGGGGGATGTGCGGTGGCCGGAGGGCTCCAGCGCGTGATCGTCGCGTTTCTCGTGGCGGGCGGCATGGCCTCGGTGACGGGTTCCGGGGTTTTGGGGGCTTCCGGCCCGGCCCCGAATCCGGACTTCTCGCTCACGGTGAGCCCGGCACGCCTGGCGGTCGGGCCGGAGGGGATCGACGACCCCCAGTCGTTCCGTGTGGCCAACAGGGGCCGGTCGCCGCTCGACGTTGCCGTCGGCAGGGCGAACTTCACGGTGGACGGAACCGGCCGGACGGCCTTCGAGCGTGCCGCCCCCGGCTCCGCCGCCGGCTGGCTCAGGGTCACGCCGGCGGGCTTCCGCCTCGCCCCCGGCGCGGAGCGGGGCGTCACCGTACGGATCGATCCCCCGCCCAGGCCCGAGCCCGGCGGGTACCAGGTGGCCCTGCTCTTCGCCGTGCCCGCCGATTCCGGCGAAGGCAACCTCAGGGTCAACCGGGTGATCGGAACGCCCATCTATCTCACGCTTCCGGGGGCGATCGACACGTCCTTGCGCGTCGACGACCTCACCACCTCCAGCGGCTTCGCGACGGGCGGGCCCATCGACTTCACCGCCACCGTCGACAACACCGGGACCGTCCACCGCGACTTCCTCGCCCCTCGGGGCCTGAAGGTCGTCGTGAACGGGTACGACGTGCCGTTCCCCGACTTCACCCTGCCCCGCAGGGTCGGCAGGACCGTCACCGCCAGGTGGGAGAATCCGCCGTTCATGTGCGTCTGCCGCGCGACGGTGTCGGTCTCGGGTACCGGCGGGACCTCCACGCGGAGCGCCACGCTGGTCATCCTTCCGCTCCACTTCCTCGGGGCGCTGCTCGCGGTGGCGGTGGCCCTGTACGTCCTCGCCTGGCTGCTGCGCCGCCGGTTCCGGACACGGGTGCCCGGGGCGCACCGGGCTTCGCGCGGTCGTGACGACCCCGCCCGGCAGGGTGGCGAGGGCGATGGCGACCCCGTCGGGGACGGCCGTGAGGACTCCGCCCGGGTCGCGGCGGCGAGGCCCGACGAGGTCTGACGAGGTCCGGGGGTATCGCGCAAGACGTACGAAACGGTTGTTTCACTCCCCATGCGTCTCCCGCACCGGTGGATCGGGGAGGCAACCCTGTGGATTCGCCCCGTACGGACGCCCCTTCGTCACATACTGAGACGCTAGATAAGCGGAAAGTGACCGACGAGGGGCGCGGCGGTGACAGTAACGATCCTCCAGCGAGTCCGCACAGGGCGGGGCGGCTGCGATATCACGAGCATGGAGCGGGGCGGCCGCGACATCACGAGCGAGGAGGCGATCCGGTCCGACGTCGACGTCACCGTGATCGTCCCGCTTCACAACTGCGGGCCCTATCTCGACAGATGCCTGACCTCGCTGCTGATCCAGCGGGTCGCCCTGGAGGTGGTGGTCGTCGACGACGGTTCCACCGACGGCGGTGCCGCGCTGCTCGACCTGTACGCCTCCTGCCACCGCGGCGTGATCCGCGTCGTCAGGCAGGCGGCGTCCGGCGGCGCGGGACGCCCGCGCAACGTCGGGCTCTCCCACGCGCGCGGCAGGTACGTCTTCTTCTGCGACGCGGACGACTACCTCGGCCCCCAGGCGCTGGAGCGGATGCTCGCGATGGCCGACCGCAACGGCTCGGACATCGTGCTCGGGAAGATCGTCGGGCATGACCGCAAGGTGCCGATCTCGATGTTCAAGGAGAACGCCGAGCGGGTGCCGCTCGGCGACAGCGCGGTCTACAACAGCCTGAGCTGCTTCAAGCTGTTCCGCAGGGAGATGCTGGAGCGGCACGCCATCCGCTTCGACGAGACGCTCCTGGTGGGGGAGGACGTGGTCTTCACCACCCACGCCTACTGTCACGCGGAGGTGATCTCGGTGGTCGCCGACTACGACTGCTACCACCTGGTCGCCCGGCCGGACGGCACCAGCATCATGCAGCGGCAGGGCAGCCGCGACCCGGTCTCCTGGCTGCGGATGATCAAGCGGCCGATCGAGCTGATGCTCGCCCACGTGCGCCCGGGAGACCTCCGCGACCACCTCCTGCGGCGCCACTTCCGGATGGACGCCTTCGGCAACCTCGGCAGGCCCTTCCTGGACGCCGGGGAGGTCCAGCGCAAGGAGATCGCCGCCGAGGTGGCCGACATGTGCGAGCGGTGGCTGACCGACGGGGTCCGCGAGCGGCTCCCCGCGATCGACCGGAGCCGGATCGCCGCGCTGCAGGACATCGACCGCCTGGTGCGGCTGGCGCACATCGAGTCGGCCTCGGTCCGCCGGGAGCTCACCGCGCTCCGCTGGGAGCGGGAACGCGAGGGGAGGCTGGCGATCTCGGGCAAGGTGGCGCTGAGCACGCTGGAGCGCTACGACCGCCCGGAGATCACCGGTGGGGACCTCGCCCTGGTGCTGCGACGCCGGCACGCCGACCCCGGTCCCTCCGACGAGGTCGTGGTCCCGGTGACCGGCGACTGCGCGGGGTTCACCGGCACCGTCGACGTCACCACCCTGTCCTCCGGCATCTGGGACGTCCACGTGAGCGTCGCCTTCGAGGGCGTCCCCCGGCTCGCGCGCCTGGGCGCCGACGGGGAGGGGCTGATCGCGCCGCCCGCGCCGCGCGTGGTCGGCGACGTCGTCGCCCTCCCGTACTTCACCCACCCGTACGGCAACCTCAGCCTCGACATCGGCGGGCACGTGGTCGCGGTGCCGGGCGGCGCGAGGCTGGTGCGCGCCCGCTGGGCGGCCGGGCACCGGCTGGTGCTCGACGGCGAGGTCAGCGTGGGCACGGAGGCCCCGGCGGCGGAGGCTGTGCGCTACCTGGTCTGGCGGGAGCGAGAGTCGAGCCGGGAGCGGCGCGAGCCGGTCACGGTCGGCGAGGGCGGCACGTTCACGGCGTCCCAGGCGATGGGGCGGCTGGGCCCCGGCACCTGGGACGCCTACCTGGAGCTCGACCTGGGCGGGCCACCCGCGCGCTTCAGGATCGAGGCGGTGCCCGAGGTGATCGAGCATCCGCGCACGTGGTGGCGCGGCGCGATCCGGTGGAGTGTCAGGCCCTACGCCACGGCGGGGAAGGGCCGGCTCAGCACGGTGGTCCGAACTCTCGGCCCCAGAACTTTCATTAGACGTATCGTGCGTTAATGCCACCTTCTTGCAACTACAAGCCCATGGCCTAAAGTTAGGGGCAAATCCGCATTTCGGAGGCTTGTAGTGCACGTACCCGATGGCTTTTTCAACGCCGCCGTCTCGGTGTCGGCGGGAGTGGTGGCCGCCGCCGGGGTGGCCGTCTGCCTGCGCGGCGCCCGCCGCGAGCTCGACGACCGCACCGCTCCCATGGCCGGCCTGGTCGCCGCCTTCATATTCGCGGTCCAGATGCTCAACTTCCCGGTCGCCGCGGGCACCAGCGGTCACCTCCTCGGGGGCGCGCTCGCCGCGATACTCGTCGGCCCGTACACGGCGGTGTTGTGCGTGGCCGTGGTCCTCCTGGTGCAGGCGTTCTTCTTCGCCGACGGCGGGCTGACCGCGCTGGGCGTCAACATCACGCTGATGGGCCTCGTCGCCGTGCTGGTCGGGTGGGGTGTCTTCCGCCTGATCACCCGGAGCGTGCGGAACAGGGGCGCCGTGGTGGCGGCCTCGTTCGTCGCGGCGCTGGTCTCGGTGCCCGCCTCGGCGCTGGCGTTCACCCTGCTGTTCTGGGCCGGCGGTACCGCGCCCATCGAGATCGGCACGGTCGCCGCGGCGATGGGCGGCGTGCACCTGCTCATCGGCGTGGGAGAGGGCCTGATCACCGCGGTCACCGTCAGCACCGTGCTGGCGATCCGGCCCGACCTGGTCTACGGCGCCCGCGAGCTCGTCGCGCCGCTGATCCTGCGCGGGGCGGACGGCGACGTGACCGTCACCCCCGAGACCCCGAGGTCCGCCGCGTCTTCGGCGCCGGTCGCCGCCCGCCGTCCGGGCTGGTTCCTGCCCGCCGGGATCGCGGTGGCGGCGCTGCTGGCGGGCGTCGTCAGTTTCTACGCCTCCTCCTCGCCCGACGGACTGGAGTCGGTCGCCGAGGACAAGGGCTTCATCGGCCAGGCGACCGACCACTCGCTGGGCGAGCAGCCGCTCGCCGACTACGGGGACGTGGGCGGCATCCCGGTGGGCGTGGCCGGGGTGATCGGCGTCGGGGTGACCCTCGCCGTCGGCGGCGGGGTGTTCTACGCCGTGCGCCGCCGCGAGGACGGCGGCACCGGCAGGGACGACAGCGACAAGAAGGTCTCCGTCTAGTGGGATCGGGCCACCATCACCAACTCCACCGGCCGGGCGACACGCTCGTGCACCGGCTGCCGCCCCAGTGCAAGCTGGTGGCGGTGGCCGGGTTCGCCCTGGTGGTGGTCGCCACCCCGCGCGAGTGGTTCTGGGCCTTCGGGCTGTACGCCGTGCTCCTGGCCTCCGTGGCGGCACTCGCCCGCGTCCCGGCGGGATTCGTGCTGCGGCGGATGGCGGTCGAGGTCCCGTTCGTGGTGTTCGCGCTGGCCATCCCGTTCATCGGGTTCGGCGAGCGGGTGACCTTCATGGGGCTCTCGCTCAGCGTCGCGGGCCTGTGGGCCGCCTGGAACATCCTGGCCAAGGCGACCCTGGGCGTGGTCGCGAGCGTGCTGCTGGCGGCCACCACCGAGCCGCGGCTGATACTGCTGGGCGCCCAGCGCCTGAGGCTGCCGCCGCTGCTGGTGCAGATCGCCATGTTCATGCTCCGCTACATGGACGTGATCCTGGACGAGATGCGCCGGATGCGGGTGGCGAGGGAGTCGCGCGGGTTCGTGGCCAGGGACGTGCGGCACATCCCGGTGGTCGCCAGGTCGGCGGGGGCGCTGTTCATCCGCTCGTACGAGCGGGGCGAGCGGGTGCACCTGGCGATGCTCAGCCGGGGCTACACCGGCTCGATGCCGGTCATCCAGGACCTCTCCGCCGCTTCGCGGCAGTGGCTCGTCGCCGGTATGTTGCCGGGTGCGGCACTCGCCGTGCTACTCGGGAGCTGGGGGTTCGCGTGACAGTGCCGTCCTCACCGCCGGTGCCGGCCCGGCCCCCGCTTCCGCCGCCCTCGCTCGAGGTGAGCCGCCTGGCGTATGCGTACCCGGACGGCACGCAGGCGCTGTTCGGCGTGGACCTCCGGGTGGAGCGCGGTGAGCGGGTCGCGCTGCTCGGGCCGAACGGCGCGGGCAAGACCACGCTGGTGATGCACCTCAACGGCATCCTGACCGCCGGGCACGGCACGGTGGCCGTGGCGGGGCTGCCGGTCGGCAAGGGCTCGCTCAAGGAGATCCGCAGGCGGGTGGGGCTCGTCTTCCAGGACCCCGACGACCAGCTCTTCATGCCGACCGTCCGCGAGGACGTGGCCTTCGGCCCGGCCAACATGGGGGTCGCGGGCGAGGAGCTGGAGCGGCGGGTCAAGGACGCGCTGGAGCGCGTGGGCATGCTGGAGACGATCGACCGGCCGCCGCACCACCTGTCCTTCGGCCAGCGTCGCAGGGTCGCGGTGGCGACGGTGCTGGCCATGGAGCCGGAGATCCTGGTGCTCGACGAGCCCTCCTCCAATCTGGATCCGGCCTCCCGGCGCGAGCTCGCCGAGATCCTCAGGGGGCTCGACGTGACCGTCCTGATGGTCACCCACGACCTGCCGTACGCGCTGGAGCTGTGCGAACGCTCGCTCATCCTCTCCGGGGGCGTCATCGCCGCCGACGGGCCGACCCGCGAGATCCTCGCCGACGCGAGCCTTCTCGCCGCCCACCGGCTCGAACTGCCGTACGGTTTCGCCGCCCCCTGACGCCCGGCTTCCGGCTCCGGGGCCTCCGCTCCGGGACGCCCTGTTCCGGGGGTTCCGCTCCCGGCTCCGAGGCGCGCTTGGCGCGAACTTCCTGTGAACAATCGCGCATGACCTCACATGGAGTGGCAGCAAAGTAAAGTGGGTCTGCCCTTCGGGCGCGAGGAGGACTGATGAAGCTACGGCTGGCTCGCCGCGCCGTCGGGGACGCCGTGGTGGTGGCTGTCGAGGGCGAGCTCGACCTGTTCACCGCTCCCTTTCTGCGAGACGAGGTCCGCGACGCGATCAAGCTGGACGGCGCGCGGCTGGTCCTCGACCTCACCGCCCTGTCCTTCATGGACTCCAGCGGCCTTTCCGTGCTGATCGAGGCGTGGCGGCTGGCCACGGGCGAGGGCGGCGGGGTCTCCCTGGCGGCGCCCCAGGCGCCGGTGGCCCGGATCCTCCGCACGACGGGGCTCGACCGGCGGATCAAGGTCTATCCCGACGTGAGCAGTGCCGTCGGGGAGATCTAGCATCGGCGATTTTTACCCCACCCCGAGTAGAACTTCATTCGGTCCGCGCGTTAAAGTCCGCTCATGGACCTGAACGGAGCAGCAGCAATCATCTCGGGCGGTGCCAGCGGCCTCGGCGAGGCCACGGCCCGCGACCTCGCCGCGCACGGCGCCACCGTCGTCATCGCCGACCTCAACGAGGAGCGTGGCAAGTCACTGGCCGACGAGCTCGGCGGCGTCTTCGCCAAGGCCGACGTGTCGGACGAGGAGCAGGTGCAGGCGGCCGTGGACGCGGCCGTGGCGACCGGCAGGCCGCTGCGCGTCGTGGTGAACAGCGCGGGCATCGGCTGGGCCAGCCGGACCGTGGGCCGTGACGGCTCGCCCCACGACCTGGCCTCGTACCGCAAGGTCATCGAGGTCAACCTGATCGGCACCTTCAACCTCATGCGCATCGGCGCCGCGGCGATCGCGAAGACGGAGCCGGTCGACGAGGACGGCCAGCGTGGCGTGGTGATCAACACCGCCTCGGTGGCGGCGCTGGAGGGGCAGACCGGCCAGGTCGCCTACTCGGCGTCCAAGGGCGGCATCGTCGGCATGACCGTCCCGGCCGCGCGCGATCTCGCCGCCATCGGCGTGCGCGTCAACACCGTCTGCCCCGGCATCATCGACACCCCGATCTACGGTTTCGCGGCCAACGCCGAGGAGTTCAAGGCCAAGCTCGTGGCCCCGGTGGTCTTCCCCAAGCGCATGGGGCTGGCCTCCGAGTTCGCCCACCTGGTCCGCTCGCTGATCGAGAACGACTACATGAACGCCGAGACGGTCCGTTTCGACGGCGGCATCCGCTTCCAGCCCAAGTAGGAGTCACCCGGTGTCTGACGAGGTTCTGGTCGAAGTCGACGGCGGCGTGGCCGTCATCACGATCAACCGCCCCAGGGCCAGGAACGCCGTGAACGGCGCGGTCGCCCGGGGCGTCGCCGCCGCGCTGGACGAGCTGGAGGAGCGCAGGGACGTGGCGGCCTACGTCCTCACCGGCGCCGGCGGCACGTTCTGCTCGGGCATGGACCTGAAGGGGTTTTTGACCGGGGACTTCCCGGTTGTGGAGGGCCGGGGGTTCGGCGGCATCGCCGAGGCGCCGCCGAAGAAGCCCCTCATCGCCGCCGTCGAGGGCTACGCCCTGGCCGGAGGCTGTGAGCTGGCGCTGGCCTGCGACATCATCATCGCCTCCGAGGACGCCAAGTTCGGGCTTCCCGAGCCCAAGCGGGGGCTGGTCGCGGGGGCGGGCGGTGTGATGCGGCTGCCGCGGCGCATCCCGTACCACATCGCCATGGAGATCGCCCTGACCGGCGACCACTTCCCTGCCTCCCGGCTGTACGAGCTCGGCCTGGTCAACCACGTCACGCCCGCGGGCGAGGCGCTGGCCACGGCCGTCGAGCTCGCGAAGAGGATCGCCGCCAACGCCCCGCTGGCGCTCGCCGCGACCAAGCGTGTGATCGTCGAGTCGGCGGACTGGAGCCGCGACGAGATGTTCACGAAGCAGGGGGAGATCATCAGCCCGGTGTTCGGTTCCAAGGACGCGATGGAGGGGGCGGCGGCCTTCGCCGAGAAGCGCGCCCCCCGGTGGAAGGGCGAGTAGCCCCCGGGGCCGGAAGGAGTTTGCGCGCCGGGCGTGATTCCAGGGATCACGCCCGGCGCGTTCACGGCCAGGAGTACGTACGGTAAAGGTGTGGGCAAGTGCGACGAGGGCACTTGATATTCACGCCGCCGCTCCAAGGCCAGGAGAGTGCATGAACGACCACGCGACCGGGATGACCCCCACCGGCCGATCCTCCAGTGCCCTTCTGAAGCGCAGGGCGGGAAATCTGGCCGCGGGCGCGCTGGGCGCCGCGATCATCAACGTTCTCATGGTCGGCGCCATGTGGGTGATCGAGGTCGCCGACTACGTCATGCCGGGGGAGTTCGACGTCTACGGCATCCGGGCCTGGGATCCCGAGGGCCTGGGCGGCATCTTCCTCGCGCCCTTCCTGCACGCCGGTTTCGGTCACCTGATGGCCAACTCGCTGCCGCTGCTGATCCTCGGCTTCCTCGCCGCGCTGCGCGGGATCGGCCGGTTCCTGGCAGCCAGCCTGATCATCGTCCTGGTCAGCGGTCTGGGCGTCTGGTTCACCAGCTCGCCGACGGCCATCACGGTCGGCGCCAGCGGCCTGGTCTTCGGTTACTTCGGCTTCGTCGTCGCCCGCGGCCTGTTCGACCGTCGCGCCCTCGACATCGTGATCGGTGTCGGCGTGGCGATCGCCTACTACTCGATCATCTGGGGCGTGCTTCCCGGTGAGGCGGGCATCTCCTGGCAGGGTCACCTGTTCGGTCTGGTCGGCGGTGTCATCGCGGCCTGGGTGGTGCGCCGCAGGCGCCGCCGGGCCGTCGCCTCCGCCTACTGATCCCCGGACATTAGGGTCCGCCTACTGATCCCCGGACATTAGGGCCCGTCCGTTCGCCGGGCCCCGTGCGCCGAATTTCGTTTGTCGCACCGCCGGACCCGCCCGCTGAATTCCGCGGGTTGAGACGGACCCGCTGGGTTCCGCCCGCACGGCTCTCGCCCGTCGAGACTCCGTCGTTCGCCGACGCGGGGCCTTTCCCGCTCCGAAGAGCTGGTCGTCGTCCGACTTTCGGGGGGCTTAACCCAGGAAAGGGTGCTGTACGGGGCTGTGGGCGCTATATGGGGCTTCGCAGCGCCTCGGGAATCCCAAGAGGCCAGATCGGACGGCTCGCGGTCTCCAGGGCGACAGGGCCGATCCGGGGGGGTCCTTCGTCGGCGGGGCCGGCGGATGTCCGGATGACACGATCGGCGTCCCGGACGGCCGAATCCGGTGTCGGCGAGTTCGCGTCGGCCGCATTCCGGGGGAGTTTCTCCCATGACCGCGCAGCAGAAGATTCTGCCGGAATCAATTAGCTATGGATGCATCGATTGATTTAAGTGACAATGTGACAAAATTTCATGTGTGAACCTGCCTGGCCGCGTGCCCGTACATGTTCCAGGGCCATTACAGCCGGGCGCGACCCTCGAAAGGTGGCCGCGGGTGAACCTGGGATCCCTGGAACGCGCGATCATGGACGTGCTGTGGGGCTGCAAGCAGCCACTGCTGGTTCGCCAGGTGCAGGACATGCTGAATCAGGACGCCGAACGGAGCCTGGCCTACACCACGGTGCAGACCGTCGCCGAGCGCCTCGTCAGGAAGGGTCTGCTGGAGAGGGCGCCCGCGCGCAACGCCTTTCGCTACACCGCCAGCCGCTCACGGGACGAACACGTGGCCGGGCTGATGCTCGCGGCCCTGGCCGGCAGTCCCGACCGGGCCCCCGTACTCTCGCGGTTCGCGGAGGGGGTGGATCCGGACGACGCCCTGCGCCTGCTGCACGAGCTGGCGCGGCGCGCGGGGGAGCAGGCGCACACCCCGGGAACGGGCGGGACCCCGAGCACGCTGCCCTAGGCTCCCGCCCCGGGAGCCGGGAGTCCGGCTTCCGGGACGGGACCGGGGCCGTCGTCGCCGGCCCGGCGGGGACGGATTCCGGCTCCCGGGGAGCGGGGAACTACAGGCGCTCGACGACGTAGTCGACGCAGGTGGTCAGGGCCTCGACGTCGTCGGGGTCGATGGAGGGGAACATCGCGACGCGCAGCTGGTTGCGGCCGAGCTTGCGGTAGGGCTCGGTGTCGACGATGCCGTTGGCCCGCAGGACCTTGGCGATCGCGGAGGCGTCGACGTCGTCGGAGAAGTCGATCGTGCCGACCACGTTGGAGCGGAACTCCGGGGCCGCGAACGGGCTGGTGTAGGAGGTCTTCTCCGCCCAGGTGTAGAGGCGCTGGGCCGAGTCGGCCGTGCGGGCGGTCGTCCAGGCCAGGCCGCCGTTGCCGTTCATCCACTCGATCTGCTCGGCGAGCAGGAAGAGCGTGGCGACCGACGGGGTGTTGTACGTCTGGTCCTTGGAGGAGTTGTCGATCGCCACCGGGAGGCTGAAGAACTCGGGGACGTAGCGCCCGCTGGAGGCGATCTCGTCGACCCTGGCCAGCGCCGCCGGGGACATCAGGGAGACCCAGAGGCCGCCGTCGGAGGCGAAGCTCTTCTGCGGCGCGAAGTAGTAGACGTCGAACTCGCTCGCCTCGACGGGCAGGCCGCCGGCGCCGGAGGTGGCGTCGACCAGCACGAGCGAGCCCTCCTCGCCCACGCGCCTGATCGGCATCGCGACGCCGGTCGAGGTCTCGTTGTGGGTGAGCGCGTAGACGTCGACGCCCTCCTCCAGCCGGGCCTCGGGGTGGCTGCCGACCTCCGACTTGATCACGGTCGGGTCGCCCAGCCACGGGGCCTTGGCCGCCACGGAGGCGAACTTGGAGGAGAACTCACCGAAGTGCAGGTGCTGGGACCTGTCGCGGATCAGCCCGAAGGCGGCGATGTCCCAGAACGCGGTGGTGCCGCCGTTGCCCAGGACGACCTCGTACCCCTCCGGGAGGGAGAACAGCTCGGAAAGCCCCGCGCGGACGCGCCCGACCAGCGACTTGACCGGCTTCTGGCGGTGAGAGGTGCCCAGGACACTGGACCCGGAGGCCGCGAGAGCCGAGAGCTGCTCGGGGCGCACCTTCGAGGGCCCGCAGCCGAAACGGCCGTCGGCGGGCTTGATGTCAGAGGGAATCACGATGTCAGCCACCTGACCAGCCTACTGAGCCCGGGGATCGATCCAGGACGGGGTCCGGATTTTGAGACGAGCCGTGGCGGGGTTTTGGGCAGGGCGGGGTGGTCGCGTGGGCCGGGCGGGGTGCTCCGGGACGTGGAGGGCCCGGAATGGGCCCGGAACGGGCATGGTGCGGGGTGATCTCGGGAACCGGGTGGGGTGATCCGGGACGTGGGGGATCCGGAATGGGCCCGGAACCGGCAACGGCTGCCGCGCGAGACGCCGCGCGACAGCCGTACAGGAGGGGGAATTCAGAAGGGGTGGACGACCTCGGTGGCTCCGGGGACGTCCTGGACCGAGCGCTGGGACGGACCCACGTAGTCGGCGCTGGGGCGGACGAGCCTGCCCGTGCGCTTCTGCTCCAGGATGTGGGCGGCCCAGCCCGCGGTGCGGGCGCAGGTGAACATCGAGGTGAACATGGAGGAGGGAACCTTGGCGAAGTCCAGGATGACCGCCGCCCAGTACTCGACGTTGGTGGCGAGCACCCGGTCGGGCTTGCGGGCGTGCAGTTCTTCCAGCGCGGCCTTCTCCAGCGCCGCGGCGACCTCGTAACGCGGTGCGTCGAGCTCCTTGGCGGTGCGGCGGAGCACACGCGCCCGGGGGTCCTCGGCACGGTAGACGCGGTGACCGAAGCCCATGAGGCGCTGCCCCTTGTCGAGCTCCGACCGGACGTACTTCCTGGCGTCGCCGAGCTGCTCGACGCCCTCGATCATGTGCAGCACGCGCGCGGGCGCACCGCCGTGGAGCGGCCCGGACATGGCGCCGACCGCACCGCTCAGCGCCGCGGCGACATCGGCTCCGGTGGAGGCGATGACCCTGGCGGTGAAGGTGGAGGCGTTCATGCCGTGCTCGGCGGCGGACGTCCAGTAGGCGTCGATGGCCTTGACGTGCTTGGGGTCGGGCTCACCCTGCCAGCGGATCATGAACCGCTCGACGATGCTCTCGCCCTTGTCGACCTCGCTCTGGGGAACCATCGGCTTCCCCAGGCCGCGCGAGGACTGCGCGACGAAACTCAGGGCGGTCACACTGGCCTGGGCCAGGTCGGCGCGGGCCTGCGCGTCGTCGATGTCGTGCAGCGGCTTGAAACCGTACGCGGGGGCCAGCATGGCCAGCGCGCTCTGCACGTCGACGCGGATGTCACCGGAATGGACAGGAATGGGGTAGGGCTCGGCCGGGGTCAGGCCCGGCTGGAACTTGTTGTCGACAAGCAGGCCCCACACGTGTCCGAAAGAGACGCGGCCGACCAGCTCTTCAATGTCGACGCCCCGGTAACGAAGGGCGCCCCCTTCTTTGTCCGGTTCCGCGATCTCCGTCTCGAAAGCTACAACGCCTTCGAGCCCGGGTTTGAAGTCGGACATTCTCGGCTGCCTCCCTTTCTTGAAGTCAAAGCCTTGATGTCGAGATACCGGCGGGTCATATTCAACCCCCTGGGTCGAGGCGGTGTGCCGCCGGACCCGCCGGAACGCGATCGCCCCAGGTGGGGGGCGCCGCGCGGGCTTCCTGTTCGGCACGGGAGAATACCTTCCCGTGGATGCCACATCGCGACCGCCTTCGATGGCGGGCCTTCGCCGCACGTACCAGGGGCTGCCCCTGATCGAGGCAGATCTCGCCCCCGACCCCTTCTCGCAGTTCGCCCTCTGGTTCGGCGACGCCGTGGACGCCGGGCTTCCCGAGCCGAACGCGACCGTGCTGGCGACCGCCTCGGCGGGTGGGCGGCCGACGGCCAGGACGGTTCTGCTCAAGGGTTACGACGAGAACGGGTTCGTCTTCTACACCAACTACGAGTCGCGCAAGGGACGGGACATGGCGGAGAACCCGCGTGCCGCCCTGCTGTTCCCCTGGCACTCCATCCGCCGCCAGGTGCGGGTGGAGGGTTCGGTGGTGCGGCTGCCGCGCGAGGAGTCGGCCGCCTACTTCAGATCCCGGCCCTACGGGTCGCGGATCGGCGCGTGGGCGTCGCGGCAGTCGGCGGTCGTGCACTCCAGGGACGAGCTGGACGCCCGGTACGCGGAGCTGTCGGAGCGCTGGCCCGAGGATCCGCCGATCCCCGATTTCTGGGGCGGGCTGCGCGTGGTGCCGTCCGAGGTGGAGTTCTGGCAGGGCCGCACCGACCGCATGCATGACCGCCTCCGTTACCGGCGCTCCGGCGCCACCTGGATCATCGAACGTCTGGCCCCCTGACACCTTGCCCTCTCTTTACTGATATATCCATGTATGTCAGGTAGAGAGGTAGCAGGGTGGGTTTCGGGGATTTCGTCCGTAGGCACGCGGCTGATACGCGCCCGCTCGCCATCCCCGCCTACCGGCGGCTCTGGGCCGGTCAGGGCGTGTCGTTCATCGGCTTCCAACTCACCTCCGTGGCCGTCAGCGCGCAGATCTACGACATCACGAAGTCGTCCTTCTGGGTCGGCATGCTCGGCCCGGCCAACCTGATCCCCCTGATCGTCTTCGGGCTCTGGGGCGGCGCGATCGCCGACGCGGTCGACCGGCGCAGGCTCCTCCTGGTCGGCGCGCTGATCGCCTGGGCGGGGACGCTCGCGCTCCTGGTCCAGGCCGCCCTGGGCTCGACGAGCGTCGAACTGCTGCTGGCCACCGTGGCCGTCCACGCCACCGGGTTCGCCATCACCGGGCCGACCAGAGGCGCGATCATCCCCAGGTTGGTCCCCGCCGACCTGATCCCCGCGGCCAACACCCTCAACTTCCTGGTGGGCGGCCTCGGCACCGTCATCGGACCCCTGCTCGGCGGGATCGTGCTCGCCCAGAGCGGCTTCGCCGCCGCCTACCTGATCGACGCGCTGCTGTTCGGCGCCGGTTTCTACGCCGCGGTGAGGCTGCCGAGGCTCGAACCGGTCGGCGAGGTGACCCGCCCGGGACTGCGATCGGTCGTGGACGGCCTGCGCTACGTCTCCGGACACCCGGTCGTGCTGATGTCGTTCGTCGTCGACCTCATCGCCATGGCGTTCGCGCTGCCCAGGGCGCTGTTCCCGGAGATCGTGGACGAACGGTTCGGCGGCTCCCTGGTCGCGTTCGGCTGGCTGTCGGCCAGCATCGCGATCGGCTCGGTGCTCGGCGGCCTGATGTCGGGCTGGGTGGGCCGGGTCCGGCGCCAGGGACTGGTGCTCACGTACGTGATCGCCGCGTGGGGGCTCACCGTCGCCGCGGCCGGGCTCGCCGACCAGTTGTGGCTGATGGTCGCCCTGCTCGCGTTCGGCGGGGCCGCCGACCTGGTCTCCGCGGTGTGGCGGCAGACGATCCTGCAGACCCACGCGCCCGACGACATGCGCGGGAGGATGCAGGGGGTCTTCATGGTGGTGGTCGCGGGAGGTCCCCGGCTGGGGGATCTGCGGGCCGGGGGCACCGCCTCGTGGTTCGGCGCCACGTGGGCCTGGGTGGGCGGCGGGATCGCCTGCGCGGTGGCCGTGGTCGCGGTGGGGCTGGCCGTCCCGGCCTTCAGAAAATATCGCCCGCTCGCGCGTAGCGTTTGAGCAGCTAGGGAAGGATTTGGCGTCCTCAGGTGTTGCGGTCCTTTGTCATCGTGGGCTGTTCTCCCAATAGGGTCGTCTTCTCAAACTTCCGAGGTCCCGCGCCGCCCTCCCGGGAACACCGCGCGACGGACGTAGCATCGAGAGAGGACGGGAGGAACCTTGACCGCACACGGCCTGATCGACACAACGGAGATGTACCTTCGTACGATCTTCGAGCTGGAGGAGGAGGGCATCGTCCCCCTGCGAGCGCGCATCGCCGAGCGCCTCCAGCAGAGCGGTCCCACCGTCAGCCAGACGGTCGCCCGGATGGAGCGCGACGGCCTGGTCCGCGTCGAGGGCGACCGCCACCTGACCATGACCGACCTGGGGCGCACGCTCGCGACCCGCGTCATGCGCAAGCACCGCCTCGCCGAGTGCCTGCTAACCCAGGTGATCGGTCTGCCCTGGGAGGAGGTGCACATCGAGGCGTGCCGCTGGGAGCACGTGATGTCCGAATCCGTGGAGGCCAGGCTCGTCAGCCTGCTCAACAATCCCACGGAGGATCCGCACGGCAATCCGATCCCCGGCCTTGAGGAACTCGGCGTCGTCGGCCTTCCCGCCGGGAAACTGGAGTCGCTGCCGTCGATGGCCGCGATGGCCGGACCCAGAGATATACCCGTTGTCGTGCGGCGAATTAGCGAACAAGTGCAAAGCGATCCGGCTGTGATGCTTAAACTCAAGCAAGTTGGGATACAACCCGGACGCGAGGTGACGCTCGCGGCGAGCGACGACGGTGTGCGGGTGACAGGTGACGACGAGGCGGACAATTTTCTTGCGGATCTCCCGCGAGAGGTTGCCGCGCACGTTTTCGTCTCCACACGCTGACCGAGGCCACTTAGCTCGGTTGGATCCCGTTCGGGAGTCCCTCCGCTCCCAGGCCGAGACTGCAGGAGCAACCGTGGTTCGCTTTGCACACACCCGCCCACGAGGGGTGGTCACCGGATGAAGCGGTGGGGGGATGTTTCCCAGGACGCCGCTGATCACCTTACGGCCGGTTCCGTCCTGGATCACGCCGAGATGGCGGTGGTGGTCACCGACAGATTCAGCAACCTTCTCTACTGGAATCCTTTCGCGGAAAGGCTGTTCGGGCGCCCCGGCACCTCGGGGCCCCGTGACCAGTCCCTCTCCCTGGGCATCATGGAGAAGGATCACCCGCTCGCCGTCGAGCTCTCCAAGCACGTCCTCAAGGGCGGCGTCTGGGAGGGCACGTTCGACGTCCGGCGCGGGGACGGGACGATCATCTACGTACGGGCACAGGCCGTGCCGCTGCGGCACCCCTCGGGAGCGGTGACGGGCATCGTCATCACCGCCCGAGAGGCGATGCGCAGCAACGAGCGGGAGAAGGACCGCTTCGGCCTGCTGGAACGGATCGGCGAGCGTCTCGCCGGATCGCTCTACGTCGAGGAGACGCTCAAGCGCGTCGCCGAGATGCTCGTCCCGCAGTTCGCCGACCACTGCTTCATCGAGCTGATGGAGGAGGGGCGGCTGACCCGCAGGGTCTCCACCCACGTCCAGGGCTGGAGCCCGCCGCCCAACACCTGGGCGCCGCTCGGGGCGGAGATCCGCTACCCGGTGGGGCACTACGCCGAGATCGCGCTGCGCCGCCAGGAGACGATCCTCGTCGAGGACTTCTCCCAGACCAACTATCCCAGCCCGGGTGAGGCCAACACCCGCCTCGCCGCGGAGATCGGCATGACCTCGGCCATCGTCGCGCCGCTGTGCGTGCGAGGCGAGACCCTCGGGCTGATGTACCTGGGACTGTCCAACCTGACCGACCGGCGCAGCCCGCACTACGACGCCTTCGACCGCGACTTCGTGGGGGCCATCGCCACCAGGGTCGCCCTCGCCGTCGACAACGCCCTGCTGTTCGAGGAGGAGCGGCACACCGCGGAGTCCTTCCAGAAGCACCTGCTGCCCCGCGCGCTGCCGCAGCTCGACGGGCTGGAGATCGCGGTCCGCTACTACCCGGCCGCCCCCCTGGCCAGCCACGGGCAGGGCATCCAGACCCAGGTCGGCGGCGACTGGTACGACGTCATCCCGCTGTCGGCGGGCCGGGTCGGTATCGTCATCGGCGACGTCGAGGGCAGGGGAGCCAAGGCCGCGGCGGTGATGGGGCAGCTGCGGGCGGCCCTGCGGGCCTTCGCCCAGGACGACAAGCCGCCCGCGGAGATCCTCGCCAGGCTCGACGAGTGGACGCGCATCATCGCCACCCCCGAGCAGGACGAGAGCGGCACCGACATCAGCGTCCCGCCCATCGTCACGTGCCAGTACCTGGTGTACGACGCCTGGTCGCGGCAGCTGTCGTTCGCCAACGCCGGTCACGCCCCTCCGCTGCTGCTGATCGGCAACACCTGTACCGAGCTGGACATCCGCGAGGTCGGCCAGCCGCTGGGGGTGCGGGCCAAGGGCATGCACGCCGACCTGGTCTACAAGGAGGAGACGCGGACGCTGCCCCCCGGGGCCGCCCTGCTCCTCTACACCGACGGGCTCGTCGACCGCCGCCCCGTCCGTGACGCCGACGGCAGGCCGCCCAACGTCGAGGAGACGCTGGCGCAGCTCTGCGGCAAGCTCATCGAGATCAGTGACGCCTCCGTCGAGCGCCTCGCCGACGCCGCCACCGTCGCGGTGCCCGGTGAGATCGACGACGACATGGCCATCCTCGTGCTCAGGTCCGCCTCCGAGGACCTCGCCGTCGAGGAGCGCACCTTCCCCGCTCAGCCGATCATGGTCGGGGAGGCGCGCCGGATGGCCTCGGAGGCGTTCGTCGGCTGGAACGTCCCCGAGGAGCGCGCCGAGCTCGCCTGCCTGCTGGTCTCCGAGGTCGTCACCAACGTCGTGCTGCACGCCGCCAGCGCCAGCATCCCGCGCAGGGAGCTGACGATGGACGGCCCTCCGCTGTTCGACGAGTCCTGGGACGTCCCCGGCTTCGAGGACGAGATCGTCAACGAGAAGGAGTTCACGCTCAGGCTCCGCCGGGGCGGGGAGTCCGTCTGGGTCGAGGTCTTCGACCAGGATCTCCGGCTGCCGCGCATCCGCAGCGCGGGGGAGAACGACGAGGGCGGACGGGGTCTCTACCTCGTCGACCAGCTCGCCAAGCGCTGGGGTTCCCGCCCCACCAAGGAGGGCAAGGCCGTCTGGTTCGAGATCCCCACCAGGTCGCGCTGAGCCACCCGCGACAGAGCTGGAACACATCCCCGATCGGTGATTGACTCGGGGTATGGAGTTGGCGTTCGAACGGCGCGGGACAGGCTCTCCCCTGGTCCTGCTGCACGGTATCGGGCATCACTGGCAGGCATGGCTGCCGGTGCTCGACCGGCTCGCCGCCGAGCGAGACGTGATCGCCGTCGATTTTCCCGGTTTCGGCGTCTCGCCGCCGCTGCCGTCCGGAACGCCTTACACGGCCGAAAGCCTGGCGGACGCGATCGAGGCCTTCTTCGGGGTGCTCGGCCTGCGCGACCCTCACGTGGCGGGCAGTTCCCTGGGCGGTTACGTCGCCCTCGAACTGGCCTCGCGCGGGGTGGTCCGCTCGGCCACCGCGCTCTCTCCCGTCGGGTTCTGGAACCGCAGCGAGCTCGCGTACACGCGAGCCGTCCTCCGCGCCACCAGGACCGCCGCCCGCCACCTTCCCCCCGGACGGGCCGCCGCCCTCGCGGAGGATCCGCTGGGCCGCGTCCTGTGCGCCGGTGTCATGGTCGCCCATCCGGGAAGGCTCTCGCCCGAGGCGCTGCTCGCCGCCCTCCAGTCGCTCGGGGACGCCTCCGGTTTCGACGAGACCCTCGCCTCGTTCGCGGGGCTGATGCCCCCCGCGCCGCCGAAGGCGCCCGTCACGATCGCCTGGGGTGAGCACGACCGGTTGCTCCCGCGCCGGCAGGCCATCCGCGCGGCCAGATGGTCGGGGCAGCGGGTGAAGCTGCTCAGGGGCTGCGGGCACCTGCCGATGACCGACGATCCCGAGCTGGTGGCAGGGGTGCTGCTGGAGGCGTCCCGGTAGGCGGAGGCGCTCGTGTCACCCGAACCGGGCCACTCGCGTCACTCGGGACGTTCAGGGCGCCCGGTGTCGGAACGTCCGGGGCCGACAGGGGGTCAGCGGACGGTCTGTCCCCAGATGGCGAGCATCGCGATGACGAACACGACCATGACGCCGACGTACGCGACCGGGCCGAGCCGGAAGGCGCGCCGCACCCGGTTCAGGCCCCAGGCGAACAGGAACGCCAGGAAGATCAGCAGAATCAGCCCGCTGTCCATCGTCACCACCTCGGAGAGTCTCCGTTGACCAGTATGCGTCGCCGGGGGCGTTCCCGCGGTTGGTAAAGGCAATCCCCAACCCATGGGATCGTACCTTTCGTGAACAGGACATCGAAGGTAACGCGTGCCCTGCTGGTGGCAGCTCTGGCCGCAGGCCTCTCCGCATGTTCGGGCGGGAGCGGCACGCCCGGGGCGTCCAGCGCGTCGGCGAGCGCCACAGCCACCGTTACCGTGACCGCCTCCGCCACTCCGTCCCCGGTGGCCTCCGCCACGCCCTCCCCGTCCGCCTCCGCGTCGGTGGACGTCGACGGCCTCGTCACGGCGTCGCCGTCCGTGAGCGTTCCCGGGGGCCGGGACGTCGACGCCACGATAAGGGGGAAGATCGCCCTGCGCGGGGTGGACGGGATCACCGTGACCTCCGAGAGCGACCAGGAGGTGAAAGCCCTCCTGCTGCCGTACACGGTCGTGCGTGACGCGCGGGGGTTGGTCTGCAAGGAGGGCGAGGCCCCGTACAGCTGCTCGACGGAGCAGCTGCAGACGACGATCAAGAAGGGCGGCGCCCTGTTCGCCAAGGTGACGATCAAGGACGGGGTGGCCGTCCAGATCGAGGACATCACCGAGGAGTGACGGCCCCGGCCGACCACGGGGAACCGCCGTCCGCGGGGCGCGGGCGGCGGTTCTCCGTGGGGTGTGCCGGAAGCCGGTCGTGGAAGGCCGGGCTCGGGAGATTGGAAGGCCGGTCGTGGAAGGCCGGTCTCGGAAGGCCTGTCGTGGAAGGCCGGTTCCAGAACGTCGGAAGGCCGGTCTCAGAAGCCGAAGGAGCGGCCGATGATCTCCTTCATGATCTCGGTGGTGCCGCCGTAGATGGTCTGGACGCGGCTGTCGACCCAGGCCTTGGCCACGGGGTACTCCATCATGTAGCCGTAGCCGCCGTGCAGCTGGAGACAGCGGTCGATGACCTTGGTCTGCAGCTCCGTGGTCCACCACTTCGCCTTGGCGGCGTCCACGGCGGTGAGCTCCTTGGCGTTGAGGGCCAGGATGCACTTGTCCACGTAGAGGCGGGCGATGTCCACCTCGGTGTCCAGCTCGGCCAGGACGAACCGGGTGTTCTGGAAGCTGCCGAGGTTCCTGCCGAAGGCCGTGCGGCTCTTGCAGTACTCGATGGTCGTCCGCAGGACCGTCTCCGCCGCCGCCACCGCCATCACCGCGATCGACAGGCGTTCCTGCGGCAGGTTGGCCATGAGCTGGAAGAAGCCCTGTCCGTCCTCGGGGCCCAGCAGATTGGCCGCGGGGACCCTGACGTTGTCGAAGAACAGCTCCGCCGTGTCCTGGGCGTGCATGCCGACCTTCTCCAGGTTGCGACCCCGGCTGAAGCCCTCCATACCCCGCTCGACGACCAGCAGGGAGATCCCCCGGGCACCCGCGCCCGGGTCGGTCTTCGCGACCACGACGACCAGGTCCGAGTTGATGCCGTTGGTGATGAAGGTCTTCTGGCCGTTGACCACGTAGTGGTCGCCGTCGCGTACGGCCGTCGTCCTGATGCCCTGCAGGTCGCTGCCCGCGTCGGGCTCGCTCATCGCGACCGCCGTGATCAGCTCACCGGAGGCGAATCCGGGCAGCCAGCGGGCCTTCTGCTCGTCGTTGGTGAGGTCCACGAAGTACGGCGCCATCACGTCGTTGTGCAGCGAGTAGCCCAGGCCGGTCGCGCCGATCGCCATGACCTCCTCGACGATCACGGCGTTGTAGCGGAAGTCCGTGATCCCGGCTCCGCCGAACTCCTCGGGCACCCCGAAGCCGAACATCCCGATCTCCCCGGCCTTCTTCCACACCTCGCGGGGGACGATGCCGTCCTTCTCCCAGCGGTCGTGGTGGGGCGCCACCTCGCGGGCCAGGAACTCGCGCACGGTCTCCCGGAAGAGCTGGTGCTCCTCCTCGAAGAGGTCTCGCCGCATAGTGTGCCTCCCAGGGACTCGTGACGACTCTCGCCGACTCGTGTACACAGAATACGATTCTGTTACTACCAGGTACAGCCGGTCTCGTGCCGTTGGTGTGACTTGCCGGGGTATGCAGAGGTACATCCAGATCACAAGTGCGCCACGGTCTTCGGATCCACCCGCGATCTCGCTGCGCCAAAGATGGTGAAACCGTACGATCTACCCTCGGTGTGCTATGGGTATGCCCGTTGACGGCAGCCTTCGTGATCGGAGTGTGTGGTGGTTCGGTGGCGATCTGGGCTCCGTAGGTCTCTCGCGGTTTCGGCCCTGTGCCTTCTCGGCGGTGCGCTGGTCGTGCTGCCCACCGGTGCGTCCGGTGCCAGCAATGCCGAACTCGTGGTCGACTACAGCTGTACGGGGGGGATCGCCCTCAACGGCAGCACGGTGAACCTCCGGACTACGGTGTCGATTCCCACGACGCTCACGGTCGGGGAGCCGCTCAACATCGGCTGGGCCCTCAACTACAAGAACGGCGACCCGGCCAGGTTCGGCTCGCCGGGCTTCTTCGGCCCCGGGGGCAAGGTCCTGGTCACCGGGAACGTGCAGCTCTCCGGGAGCTGGGTCGGTGTCCTCCAGCCGAAGGGCCTCGTCGACCAGCCCGGCAAGCTGCAGCCGGGGAAGATTCTGAAGCTCCCCGACGGGATCTCCGACGCCGCCCACACCGTCCAGGCGGGCACGGTCAAGGTCACCCCCCGGAAGCTGTTCGTGGACTTCACGCCTCCGGCCGGCGAGGTCATGGTCAACAATGACGACCCCCGGGTGGGTTACCACGCGGCGGCCGACTGGTACGAGCTGAACGACCAGCCGCTGAGCATCGGCGACCACGGTCGCGACCTGCACCGTACGGACAAGGTGAACTCCTTCTCCACCTTCACGTTCACCGGCACCGGGATCGAGTACATCGCCCGGCGCAGCACGGAGGCGGGGCAGGTCGGGTTCAAGATCGACGGCCAGGACGCCACGCCGTCCTCCATCGACGCCTCGAAGAACCCCGACGGCACGCCGACGAACGCCGCGCACCAGGGCGGGCTCACGCTGTGGAGGTTCAACGGCCTCAAGTACGGCGAGCACACCATCCAGGTCACGAACCTGGAGGCCGGCAAGTTCGCCCAGGTCGACGCCTTCCGGGTGATCACGAGGGAACTGGCGAACCCGCCGGCCGACTACCGGGCCACGTGCACGCTCGTCAGCGCGCCGGTCTCGGTGAACGTCACCATCTCCGAGCCGGGTGGGTCTTCTTCGCCCAGCCCGACGATTTCCGACCCGGACCCCTCCGTCGATCCCACCCTCCCCACTCCCACTCCCACGGTCACCCCCACGCCTACGCCCACCCCGAGTGGGACCGGCGGCCAGAACGACGACCAGTCGGTCGGGACGAAGAGCACCACCACCAGCACGACCACATCGACGCCCAAGCCCACCCTGACCGTGACCGCCACCGTCACCCCCACCAGGCCCACCCCCACCACGCCGCAGGTGATCATCACGCCCAGCGGCGGGGCGCAGACGGGTGAGGCTCCGGGGGAGGGCTCCGGGCTGGGGCTTCTCGGCGCGGGCACGGCGATGGTGACGGGAAGCGCACTTGGCGGTGTGGCCTTGATGAGGCGACGAGCGGCACACGCGCGCGGTCAGAGGGATAGCTGAGGAGGCGCCGGATGTATCAAGGACCCGCGCAGGGCGGTCCCGATCCCTACCACGGTCGCGGTCCGGCTCCCAAGCCCAAGGGGAGCATGCTGATGGCCGGGCTCCTCGTGGCCGGGTCGCTCGGCGGGGTGGCCGTGATCATGGCGGGGCTGCTCGCGTACCTGGCCCCGGCGGTCGAGGACGCGCCGTACGGGCCGCCCGTGCCGCAGGCGGCGGGCAGCAACGTCCAGATCCAGGAGGTTCCGGCCGCCGGACAGCAGCTCGCGGCGGGGCAGACGCCCGAGGTGGGGTCGGGCGGGCTGGACGCCCCGCTGACGGCCGCCGCGCCCACGGCGGCGCCGCCGCTGCCGGTGATCATGCCTCCGGAGCCGTTGAAGAGCGATGGTGTGACGCCCCGGCGGCTGGCCATCCCGAAGATCGGCGTGCTGGCCCCGCTGATGGCGCTCGGTGTCGACTCCAAGCGGGAGATCCAGACGCCTCCGCTGAGCAGGCCCAACCAGGCGGGCTGGTACAAGCACGGCCCGATCCCCGGGCAGCAGGGGCCCTCGGTGGTTCTCGGGCACGTGAACACCAAGGGCGGGGCCGCCGTCTTCAGCCGGTTGAAGGAGATCAAGCGCGGGGACAAGATCAAGGTCTCCCGGTCCGACGGAAGTCTCGCGGAGTTCACGGTCGACGGCGTGGAACAGGTCAGCAAGGCGGCCTTCCCGTCCAAGCGGGTCTACGGCAACACCGGTGAGGCGACCCTGCGGCTGATCACCTGCGGTGGTGTCTACAACAGCAAGACCCGTCACTACACCGACAACATCATCGTTTACGCGACCCTGTCGAAGACCCGTCGCGCCTGAGCGCGCTGCCCGGCCCGCGGGCCGGGCACGGCGCGCCGTACTTCCCGGATCGGGCGCGGTCCCCGGCGAATCGGCAGGTCACGGCCCCTCCGTTGCCCGTTTTTGATCGTTAGCCTCCCCGGCAATCCGGGTAGGAAGTTCTTCATAAGCGACAACCCCCCGAATGATCAGAAGGCGGGGGTGTGCCCAGGTGAGCATCGTGCGGGCCGGGGTGGTGGTCGTACTCATAGGGGTGGCCGCTCTCGGCGCGGTCCAGCACCCGAAGTCGGGACACGAGCGAGGCGCGGGCTGGGGTGCCAAGCGCCACACGCACTCGACGCCGAAGCACGCCGGGGGCTGGACGACCAAGAACTGGGGCAACGGGGGGCGGACGGCCGAGCGCTCGGAGACGACCATCGAGCGCAAGGGGAACTGGGGATCCGGGCGGCCGAGACACTCGGACGGCGGACGGCACAGGGCGAGGGAGGCCGGTCGGCGTGATCCGGGGTGGGGACGCCATGGGAATCGCGGGTTCTGGCGGCGTGATCCGGGGGCCGGGCGCGGTGAGGGGTGGGCGTTCGGACGCCACAGGGACCGGGGTTTCTGGCGGCCGGACTCGGACGCCGAGAGCGGTGACGACTGGGACCATGGGCGGCCGGAGGATCCGGCGTTCAAGCGGTACGGGGAGAACGGGCCCGGAGGGCGCGGTGACGGGTGGGGGTTCGGGCGTTCGAGGGACCGGGAGTCAGGGCGGCCGGAGGAGTCCGGGTTCGGGCGGTACGGGGTCGGACGGCGTGCCCCGGCCGGCGAGCGCGGTGAGAGGTGGAGGTTCGGGCGCGGTGAAGACCGGGAGTTCGGACGGCGAGGCCCGGAGGCCGGATGGCACGGGGGCCGCGGGTTCGGACGGCACGGGCCGGGTGCCTGGCGGAACAGGGACCGGGAGGTAGGGCGGCCGGCGTGGGCCAGGCACGGCATGCGGCACCACCGGCACAAGCACGGACACCGGCACGGACAGGGCCGGGGAGGCGGGCCACGGGGCGGGCGCGGGCGGTGATCCGGTGACACCCGCGACATCCAGGAGACCGGTCCGTCGCCGGGAGCCGCTGCGGCGCCGATTCGGCGCGTGAGACCGCTGCGAGGCCGGTTCGTCGTCTGGGGCGCATGCGGTGCGGGCTCGCCGCCTGGGGCCGGTTCGCTGTCCGCGGCACGTACGGTACCGGTTCGTCGTCCGAGGTGAGGGGTGGTGCCGGTCCTTCGTCTGGGACCGGTTCGCTGTCCGAGGTCGCGTGATGCCGGATCGTCGTCCGAGACCCGCGCGGCGGCCCGAGGATGAGAACGAGGGCGGAGAGCGCCCGGCCGTCGGTTGACTCGTGTTTCCCTTTCCTTCGCAGTGGAGTGAGCGATTAATCGCTCACTCTTTTTTTGTTGCCTACGACACCGGGACACATCTGGGGAAATACCCCGCAAGGCGGTCATATGGCGTTATCTCAGCGAGAATCGCTTCTGATCGTTAATCGCATGTCCGGTCCGGGTATAGCCGTTTATGCGAATGTGTCTCCCCCGCTGAACAGGAGCGAGGGGGTACGCAGGTGAGCAAGGCGCGGGCCGGTGTGCTGGCCGTACTCATAGGAATGGCCGCGATCGGGGCCCTCCACCACGCCGATTCGACGGGTACGCGATCCGCGAGCCCCGCGGACGAACGATCCGGTGATTCGGCGGCCCGGCGGCCCGCGAGCTCCGCGGCCGGACGGTCCGTGAGCTCCGCGGCCGGGCGTCCGGCGAACCCGGAGGCCAGGCATTTCGGCCGCCACGAGATCGCGCCGATCGTCATCGCGCATCGCGGAGCCAGCGCCTTCCGGCCCGAGCACACGCTTCTCGCCTACACGGTCGCCATCTCGATGGGCGCCGACTACATCGAGCCCGACCTCGTCTCGACCAAGGACCACGTGCTGGTCGCACGGCACGAGAACGAGCTCTCGGCGACCACCGACATCGCCAGGCATCCCGAGTTCGCCGACCGCATGACCTCCAAGGTCATCAACGGCATCCGGCACACGGGCTGGTTCACCGAGGACTTCACCCTGGAGGAGCTGCGCACCCTCCGCGCCAGGGAACGCTTCGCCAGGGAACGGCGAGACAACACCGCGTACGACGGGATAGAGCGCATCCCGACGCTCGACGAGGTGGTCCAGCTCGCGCAGAGGCACGGGGTGGGCGTCTACGCCGAGACGAAGTTCCCCACCTACTTCGCCTCGATCGGGCTGCCGCTGGAGGGGCCGCTGCTGGAGACCTTCGCGCGGTACGGCTGGGACGACGAGCGGGACCCGGCGTTCATCCAGTCCTTCGAGCCGGGGAACCTCAGGCGGCTGCGTCCCCTCACCCGGCTGCGGCTCGTCCAGTTCGTCGGCGCGACCGGCGCCCCGTACGACCTCGCGAGCGCCGGTGACCCGCTCACCTACGACGACATGGTCACCCCGGAGGGGCTGCGGGAGGTCGCCACGTACGCCGACGCCGTCGGTGTGGTCACCAAGCGGATCGGTCCCGGCGATCCCGGAGGTCTCGACGGGAGACCGGTGTCACCCGTCGCGCTCGTCAGGAACGCCCAGGAGGAAGGGCTCCTGGTCCACGCCACGACGGTCCGCAAGCTCGCCGCGCGGCTCCGGGCGGACCTCAGGGGCGACGCCTCCGGCGGACGCGCCACCGAAGAGGTGAAGAAGTGGCTGAAGCGTCTGTACAGGCTCAACGTGGACGGAGTCATCGCCGACGACCCCGGTCTGGCGTGTGCCATCCGGGACCGGCTGCGCGGCGGAGGCTGACGAGCCGACCGGGTGTCGCGTGGCGCGAACGCCGTCGGGTACCGCCGTGCCGGCCGTCGCCGCGGTGCGAACGCCGCCAGGCCACCGGGAACCGCGGCCGTGCCACACGGACGGTCCCCCGGTCCCGGCGGCCCGGCGATCCCGGACTACCGTGGGCCTGTGAACAGTTCATCTCCTTTCCAGGACGTCGATCCCGAGGTTCTCGCGATGCGGGCCTCCTCGTTCGGCAGCGAGGCGGAGGCGTACGCGCGGGAGCGGCCCGACTACCCCGACGCCGCCGTGCTGTGGGCCCTGGAGCCGGTCCGCGGGCGCGAGCCGCTGCGGGTCCTCGATCTGGCGGCGGGGACCGGGAAGCTGACCACCGTGCTGCTGCGGCACGTCGCCGACGTCGTCGCGGTGGAACCCGACCCGGCCATGCTCGGCGAGCTCCGCCGCCTGCTGCCCGGCGCCCGAGCGATGGCGGGTACGGCGGAGGAGATCCCGCTGCCGGACGGGTCGGTCGACGCTGTCCTCGTCGGGCAGGCACTGCACTGGTTCGACCTCGATCGGGCCCTGCCCGAGATAGCGCGGGTCCTGGCCCCGGGCGGGGTGCTGGCGGGCGTGTGGAACCTCGACGACGACGAGGTTCCCTGGGTGAACGGCCTGAAGGAGGTCTCGAAGAGCCCGGTGTCGTTCCGCCGGTGGCGGCCCGAGTCGATTCTCAGGGAGGGGCCGCTCTTTCCGGTGATCGAGCACACCCGGTTTCCGCACGGCCAGCGCCGTACCGTGGAGTCGATGGTGGCGACGATCTGCACGCACTCGCACGTGCTGACCCTCTCCGAGGCCGAGCGGACCAGGCTGACGGACCGGGTCACGGCCTACCTGCGCTCCACCCCCGAGACCGCGAGCGGCGAGTTCGACCTTCCGATCACCACCGCCACGGTCCGCGCCATCCGCCCGGCCTGAGCGGGGATCGGCTTGAGCGGGACTGGCTTGAGTGGGGATCGGTCTGAGCGGGACTGGCCTGAGCGGGGCCGGTCTGAGCGGGGCCGGTCTGAGCGGGACCGGCTTGAGCGGGACCGGTCTGAGTGGGACTGGCCTGAGCCAAGGCGTCCCGTCAACGGGCGCGCATGGCCGCCCGTACCCGGTCAAGGGTGATCGGCAGGTCGCGCTGCCGGAAGCCGGTCGCGTGGAAGACGGCGTTGGCGATCGCCGCGGCGGTGCCGACGATCCCCACCTCGCCGATGCCCTTGGCGCCGACCGGGTTGAGCTCGTCGTCCTGCTCGTCGATCCAGTGGGCCTCGATCCCGCGGACGTCGGCGTTCGCCGCGATGTGGTAGCCGGCCAGGTCGTGGTTGACGAAGTCGCCGAACCCGGGGTCCATCTCCAGGGCCTCGTGCAGGGCCATGGAGATCCCCATCGTCATGCCGCCGAGGAACTGCGAGCGCGCCGTCCTGGCGTTGATGATCCGGCCGGCCGCGAAGACCCCGAGCAGCCGCTCGACACGGACCTGCCCGCTGTCGACGTCCACCGTGACCTCGGCGAACTGGGCCCCGAACGAGTGGCGTGAGAAGCGCTTCCAGGCGGCGAGGTCCTCGGTGGTGTCCGCCCGCGCCCCCAGCCCCTCCGGGGGGACCACGCCGGACCGCTCGTCGAGTTCCTTGACCAGCGCACGGCACACCTTGCTCACCGCCCAGCTCCACGAGGAGGTGCCCATGGACCCCCCGGCGAACGGCGCGGGACCGAAGACGCTGCGGCCCACCCTGACCGTGACCCGGTCCATCGGCACCCCGAGCTCGTCGGCGGCCACCTGGGTCAGCGCGGTGCGGGCCCCGGTGCCGATGTCGACCGCGGCGATCTCGACCACGAACCTGCCCGTGGGCTCGGCGTAGGCGGCCGCGGTGGAGGCCATGGTGAAGACGGGGTAGGTCGACGAGGCGACACCGGTCCCGACGAGCCGACGGCCCTCCTCGCGGACACCCGGCGTGGGGTCGCGCCCGGCCCAGCCGAAGCGCGCCGCCCCCTCACGCAGGCAGGCGACCAGGTTGCGGCTGCTGAACGGGAGTCCCGACTCGGGATCGGCCGAGGGCTCGTTGACGATCCGCAGCTGGACGGGATCCATCCCGAGGGTGTACGCCAGCTCGTCCATCGCCGACTCCAGGGCGAACATTCCCGGAGCCTCGCCGGGGGCGCGCATCCACGAGGGGGTCGGCACGTCCAGTCGCAGCAGCCGGTGGGCGGTGTGGCTGTTGGGCGTCGCGTACATCATGCGGCTGGCCGCGACCGTCTGCTCGGTGTACTCGACGAGCTTCGAGCTCTGCTGGAGCGAGTCGTGCCACACCGCGGTCAGCTTGCCGTCCCGTTCGGCCCCCAGGCGTACGCGCTGCACGGTGGGCGTCCGGTAGCTGACGAGCGTGAACATCTGCTGCCGGGTCATCGCCACCTTGACCGGTCGTCTGACGGCGCGGGCGGCCAGCGCGGCGAGCACGGTCGGCGGGCGCGGCACCGCCTTCGATCCGAAACCACCGCCGACGTGGTCCGCGACGACGCTCACCGCGTTCTCGGGAAGGCCGAACAACTCGGCGATCGCGGTCGCCGACATCCACGGTGCCTGGTCGGAGTTGTAGAGCGTCAGGCTCTCGCCCTCCCAGAACGCGATCGTGGCGTGCGGCTCCATCGGGCTGGCGTGCTCGGTCGAGGTCGTGTAGACGGCGTCCACGCCGACCGGCGCCGACGCGAGGGCGCCCTCGACGTCACCCCAGTCGACCGTCCCCGCGAAGCCCGCGTTGGCCTTCCGCGGTGAGAGGATGCGCGGGTCATCGGGATTCAGCACGACGTCGTACTCCTCCTCTCCCTCGTACTCCACGCGTACCGCCGACGCCGCCTCGCAGGCCTCCTCCAGGGTGTTCGCGACCACGGCGGCGACGATCTGCCCTCGGTAGGAGACGTCGGCCGACTGCAGGACGGCCAGCTCGGCGTCCTGCACGGGGCGCAGCCGGGAGACGTTGCGGCTGTCCAGCACGGCGATCACCCCCGGCATGGCCAGCGCGGCGGCGGCGCGGACGGCGCGCACCCGACCCCGGACGATCGTGGACTGCACCGGCCAGGCGTAGACGGCATTCGGTACGGGGTACTCGTACGCGTAGCGGGCCGCGCCGGTGACCTTGTCGCGTCCCTCGATCCTGGCCGGTGCCCCGCCCACCACCTTGTCGAGCGTGGTCATCCCCGCTCCTCCCGTGTGAAATTCCCCGTGGACCCCGTGGACCCCGTCGGTTTTGTGAGATCGCGCACGCTCGCCGCGATCAGGTCGCCGGCGAGTCCGATCTTGAACTCGTTCCGCGGGAGAGGGCGCGCCGCCGCGAACTCCGCCTCCCCGGCCGCCAGCAGCAGCGCCCTGGTCGGCCTGTGGCCGGTCAGCATCCCCTCGGCCTGCCGGGCCCGCCACGGCACCGGGGCCACCCCGCCCAGCGCCAGCCGGATCTCCCGCAGCGAACCGCCGGCCTCGGTCGTGACCACCGCCGCGACCGAGACCACCGCGAACGCGTAGGACCAGCGGTCGCGGACCTTGCGGTACAGCATGGCCGCGCCGTCCGGGGGCGGGGGCAGCTCGACCCCGGTGATCAGGTCACCGGGTTTCAGCACCGTCTCCCGGTCCGGGGTGTCGCCGGGCAGCAGGTAGAAGCGGGAGAGCGGCACCGCCCGCTCGTCGCCTCCCGCGAGCCTGATGTGCACCACGGCGTCGAGGGCGGCCATCGCCACCGCCATGTCGGAGGGGTGGGTGGCCACGCACGTCACGGAGGTGCCGATCACCCCCAGGTCGCGGTGGTCGCCGTCGATCGCCGAGCAGCCGGTCCCCGGGGCGCGCTTGTTGCACGGCTTGGTGACGTCCTGGAAGTACGGGCAGCGGGTGCGCTGCAGCAGGTTCCCACCGGTGGTGGCCATCGACCGCAGCTGCCCGGAGGCCCCGGCCAGCACCGCCTGGGAGAGCGCGGGGAAACGCTCCCTGATGCCCCGGTCGCCGGACAGGTCACTGTTGCGGACCGTCGCGCCGATGAGCACGCTCCCGTCGGCCCGGTGCTCGATCCGGTCGTACGGCAGCCGCGTGACGTCCACCAGCTTCGCCGGCCTGGCCACGCCGAGCTTCATCAGGTCCACGAGGTTGGTGCCGCCGGCCAGGAACATCGCGTCGGTGCCGTCGAGGAGGGCGGTGGCGGCGGCCCCGGGGTCGGTGGCGCGCTCGTAGGTGAAGGGCCTCATCGCGTGCCTCCGCGATTTCGCCCGGCGAGAACCGGCTCCGGGCTTCCCCCGCCGGCCGCGTCGAGGACGGCTTCGACGATCCCGGCGTACGCCCCGCAGCGGCAGAGGTTGCCGCTCATCCGCTCGCGGACCTCCTCGGCGTCCAGGGCGCCGCTGGAGGCGACGCCCGCGGCGACGTCCTCGGTGACGTGGCTCGGCCAGCCCCGTTCCGCCTCGTCGAGCGCGCCGATGGCCGAGCAGATCTGGCCCGGCGTGCAGTAGCCGCACTGGAAGCCGTCGTGGTCGAGGAACGCCCGCTGTACGGGGTGCAGGTCGTCCGTGCGGGCCAGGCCTGCCACCCCCTCGATGGTGAGGATCTCCTGCCCGGCGGCCGTGACGGCGAGCGTCAGGCAACTGTTCACCCGGCGGCCGTCCAGCAGGACCGTGCACGCCCCGCACTGCCCGTGGTCGCATCCCTTCTTCGTCCCGGTCAGCCCGAGATGCTCCCGTAGCGCGTCCAGGAGGGTCACCCGGTTGTCCAGGGAGACGGAGTGGTCGGCACCGTTGATGCGCAGCGTGATATCGCTGCCGAACGCTTCGACTGCCATGCGTTTATCCTGTCAATTCCCTGATGAGGGGTGGATTTCCTATTAATCTGAAAATCCAAAAGAAGCGGCAATCCTGCCGCTTCGAGAATCACGGGGGAGCTAAAGGGGCGCCAAGACCGGCGCGATCCCGGTCCGAGTGGCCCGAGGTGGCTCGGAGCAGCCGGGGCGGCCGGGAGCGGCCCGATGTCAGCCGGCCGGCAGGGCGGGTCAGCCCGGCCGCCTGTCGGCGGCCATCGCCGACGCGGTGGCCCCGCGCCGCTGGAACCGTCGCTGCCCCTGGTCCAGCATCACGGCGAGAACGAGCAAGGCCCCCTTGATGGTGAGCTGCCAGGACGTCGACACGCCCACGAGCACCAGGCCGTCGGAGAGGAAGCCGATGACGAAGGCCCCGATGAGGGTGCCTCGCACCGTGCCGCGCCCTCCGCTCAGCGCGGCGCCGCCGAGGAGCACCGCGGTGATCGCGTTGAGCTCGTACATCTCACCGGCCATCGGCGTCGCCGAGGTCAGCTCCGAGGCGATGATGAGACCCGCGAGCGCGGCACAGGCGCCGGAGATCACATACACGGACATCTTGACGCGTTCGACCGGGACCCCGGAGAGCTCCGCGGCTCGCTCGTTGCCGCCCGCGGCGTACAGCCACCGCCCGAACGGCGTCCTGGTGAGCACCGGCGTGACGACGGCGGCGAGGAAGATCATGATCCAGATCGCCATCGGGAGGCCGAGCGGGCGCCCGTTGCCGAGGACCTCGAAGCCGGTGTTGGCGAGGTCGGGGTTGCCGTCCAGGTTGGGGTAGGTCGAGCCGCCGGAGATCAGCAGCGCGATTCCCCGCGCCACGTACAGCATGCCGAACGTCGCGATGAACGGCGCCACGTTGAAGCGGGTGATGACGATGCCGTTCACCAGGCCGGCGAGCATGCCGACCGCGACGCAGAGCACGATCACGCCCCACACGGGCGGGTAGGCGACCGCGTCGGCGAACCCGAGGTTGAGCCCTTCGAGCAACTCGCCGGCGACGACCCCGGAGAGCCCGATGATCGAGCCCACCGACAGGTCGATGCCGCCCTTGAGGATGACCAGCAGCATGCCGAGCGCGATCACCGCGTTGATCGCGACGTGTTTGGTCATCGTGATGAGGTTCGGCAGGGTGAGAAAGGACTCCGACAGCAGGCCGAAGACCACGACCACGACCACGAGCGCGATGAGCGCCCGCAGCTCGAACAGGCCGTTCACCAGCGACAGACGGCGTGCCTCGGCCGCGGACCTCTTCGGCGGGGAGTGGCCGGGCGAGGCCGGTGCGGGGGACGTTTCCCGAGGTATCACCCCGCTCCCTCCTCGTCCTCGTCCGTGTTGACGGTGGTGCCGTCCGACACCCTCATCAGCTTCTCCCGGGTTATCTCGCCGCGCCGGAACTCGCCGGCGAGGGCTCCGCAGGCGAGCACCAGCAGCCGGTCGGGGACGCGCAGGGCCTCCTCGGCGTCCGAGGTGGTGAAGACGACGGCCATGCCACGTTCCGCCCGTGCGGCCATGAGTTCGAAGATGTCCGCCCTGGCGTCGGTGTCGACGCCGCGGGAGGGCTCGTCCAGCAGGAGTACCCGGGGAGTGGTCAGCAACGCCCTGCCGATGACCACTTTCTGCTGGTCGCCGCCGCTCAGCGACGCGATGGGCGCCTCCGTGCCGTCCCTCCCGACGGCGATGCCGGTGATCATCTGGTTGACGGCGTCCCGCTCGCGGTCACGGGAGACGAGCAGCCGCCGGACGAACCTGCCCAGCCCGGCCAGGGAGAGGTTCTCCCCGACCGACATCGTCTGGACGAGGCCGTCGCGCCGCCGGTCCCCGGGGACCAGGACCATGCCCAGGCCGATGCGGTCGCGAATCCCCGCGCGCTCCAGCGGGACGCCGGAGAGCAGGATCTCGCCCGACTGCGAGGGGATCCGGCCGGCGAGCGCCTCCAGCAACTCGGTGCGGCCCGAGCCCGTCATGCCGTAGATCCCCACGATC
Source organism: Streptosporangium sp. NBC_01469 (assembly GCF_036227305.1). Taxonomy (NCBI): domain Bacteria; kingdom Bacillati; phylum Actinomycetota; class Actinomycetes; order Streptosporangiales; family Streptosporangiaceae; genus Streptosporangium; species Streptosporangium sp. NBC_01469. The sequence continues at coordinate 2,710,412 of NZ_CP109465.1, forward strand.
TCGCCCTCCCTGACGGTCAGGGAGAGATCGTCGATCGCGAGCCGGCCGGGATTGGCCGGGTCGGCCACCACGAGGCCGCGCAGCGCCAGCACCTCCGCCCCGGTGGCCGGGGTGTGGTGCGGGAACAGGTCGCCCTGGTCGCGGTCGGTCGTCCGCTCCACGATCCACCGGACGTCGACGTTCTCGGCGTCCGCCGTGGCGATCAGCCGCCCGTCCCGCAGGACGGCGACGTCGTCGGCGATCTCCAGCGCCTCCTCCAGGTGCGCGGAGACGTAGACGATCGCCACCCCGTTCGCGGTCAGCTCCCTGATGACCCGGAACAGGACCTCGATCTCCGGGGCGGTGAGCGCCGAGGTGGGCTCGTCCATGATCAGCACTCGGGCCTCCTGGAGGAGCGCCCGCGCGATCTCGACGATCTGCTGCTCGCCCGGCGTCAGGTCACCGACCAGCAGGCCGGGATCCAGATACTCCTCCAGGCTGTGGAGGATCGCCGCGGTGGTGGCCCGCTGGGACGAGCGGTCGATCACCCAGGGACCCCCGCAGATCTCCCGGGCCAGGAACAGGTTGTCCTGGATGCTTAGGTTTGGGCAGAGGCTGAGCCCCTGGTGGACGATCGAGACACCCCGGTCGGCGGCGTCGCGGGGCGACACGAATCTGACGGGCTCGCCGTCGAGCTCGACATGGCCGGCGGTGGGGCGCTCGATCCCGGAGAGGATCCTCATCAGGGTCGACTTGCCGGCCCCGTTCTCGCCGAACAGCGCGGTCACCCGGCCGGCGGCGACGTCGAAGTCGACTCCCCTGAGCGTGGGCGTGTCCCCGTACACCTTGGTGACGTCACGGGCGCTCAGGACGTTGACGGCCGGGGTCCTCACGAAGTCTCCTTGATCGAGACCGGGGTGATGGTCACGACGGAGGGGGTGAGGAAGCTGAAGGCCCCGACGAAGGAGATCTTCTTGCCCTTCAGCCCCGGCGCGTCCAGGTGCTTCAGCAGCTTCTCCCGCATCTGGTCGTTCAGCGCGGTGGCGGCGTCGGCGTACTCCACCTGGTTGAGGAACTGCTCGAAGGTGATGAACCCGACCACGTCCCGCAGCGCCGTGCCGTTGATGACCGGACCGACCTGTAGCGACACCCGGGTGTGGGGAGGCAGCCCCCGTACGGCCACGGGCATCAGCCCCGACTCCACCGCCCCGGCCGTTCCGGTGCCCTTGACCGCGAAGTTGTAGGGGCCGTTGCCCTGCCGGACGCCGTACTGCTTTTCGGCCCCCTTCATGTCGTCGGTCATGGCCCTCACCAGTACGGGCAGCTCGACGGCCTTTCTCTCGACCACGGGCACGACCTTGTCCTCGTACGTCCGCGCTCCGTACACGGTCGGGTCGAACCGCCTGGGACCCGCCGCGACCGATTCCGCCGGACGGTACTGGGTGCTGAACCCGATGGCCGCCAGGAGGGCCGTCGCGAGGGCGACGGCGATCCATCTCGCCGGGATCCGCCGGCGGGGCAACTGCCCGCCGCGCGCCTGCGATGCAACCGGCGTGCTCATCTCAATCCTTCCGGTGGGGAAATCTCAGGGGAGACGCTGATTCGTCCGCTGGGAGCGAGTCCCGGGGAGGGGCTCGCGGCCGAGCGGGGGAGGGGGCTGCCGGGGGAGCCCGGGGATGGTCGTCACCGTGTCGTCACCGCACGGAGGGGGCGTTCGGCGGGCGCGCCGTGCCACCGGGGAGTCCTCGGCCCTTCGGCCCTTCGGCGCGGAGAGATCCACGCGGTTCGCCGGACCGAGGGCGCGGTGGATGCTCTTCATGACCCGTATATCCGCTCGTGTGCCCTTCATCGAATCCTCTCCGAACGGGAACCGGCCGAGTCGCCACCGCGACCCGCATCGCGTGGGGTGCGGGCGACCGGGCCGATGATCACCGTGTCCGTGTCGATGAAATATTTCAGCAACCCAGAGGGGTATTCGGAGCGTCCGAATTGGGCTCATCGCAGGTTCCAGCCTGCCCGATGATGCTCCGCGGATGGTGATCTCCAGGACTGGTATCACCAGTCTTGACCTGGTCTTTTCCATATATCCAGACACTGATTGCCGATACCGGACCGCCGGTCCATCGGACGGCCGGGTGCGCGGCGAGTCCCTCGGCCGGACTTCGGGAGACGTCTTCGCCCCGTCCGGGGTCCAACAGGGGCCCTACCCGACCCACCACTGAGGGCTTTACCGATGTACGGTGTCGTTTGCTGTGGGATAGATGGGAATTTGTGTCCGTTTAGCCGACTTGCTCGCGTGTCCCGGTCTCTGTTCGTAGGATCTATGCCGAACCTTGACCACAATCTGTAGGCCTCGGCGGCCGGTGCGCCGGTCGATCAATCTGGAACGAGGAGAAACTGTGCTGAAGTCCAAGACGCGGCTGCGCGTCGCGGTCAAGACAGCCGTGATCGCTGCGGCGGGCGCAGTCATCTTCGGTGCGTTCCCCGCGCTCGCCTCCATCTACGCCGCGCCCAAACCGGTCGCGTACAGCTGCACGGTCCCCGGCGCGGCGTCACCGTCGGCGACGCAGACGTTCCAGATGGAGCTCACCGGTCCGACGTCGGCGGTGACGAACTCCCCCGTCGTGGCGACCTGGAAGATTGCCCCGACCGGCACCGTCGTCGCGCCTACGGTCATCCCCGCGTCCCTGTCTCTCATTCTCGACGCCGACGTGCAGATCGACGCGACTCCCGCGGGGGTCCTCGCGGTTCCCTCCGAGCTTCGCCCGGTCGCCGTCACCGCTCCCGCCGCGGCGATGACGTCCGGCCAGCCGCTCACCCTGCCGACGCTGGTGGTCACGGCGACTCCCAGCGCGACCGGCGTCGTGGCCTTCAAGCCCGACTCCTTCAGCCTGCTCTTCGGCCCCGCGGCGGGAGCCACGGCCGCCGACGTCGAGGTGCTGGTGTGCAACCTTCTGGCCGACACCCAGGCGTCCGCCCAGGCCTCCGCCGCCGCGCTGCGGGTGACCGTGGGAACGGGCACTCCCAGCCAGTCGGCCAGCCCGACCCCCACCCCGACGCCGACCCCCACCCCGACCACCACGACCCCCAGGGCGACGCCGACGCTCACCGTCACCCAGACCAGGACCTCCTCCTCGAACCCCAACCCCGACGAGCAGATCGACGAGACCCCCAAGGGTGCGGCCTCCACGGGTGGCGGCGGCGACTCCGGGCCCGACGCTCGGATGATCATGCTCAGCGGCGTGCTGATGGTGGGGCTCGCCGGGATCGGCGGGCTTGTGCTGCGGCGTCGCACCGCCGGTCGCGGCTGATCGGGGTGGCCGGATGACCACCCCACCTCCGGGCGGCTGGCCGCCCCCCGGGCATCCCCAGGGTCCGGCGCCCCACTACCGGCCGGTCCCGGTCCAGCCGCCGTATCCGTCGCCGGGCCACCAGGGGTACGGCCCGCCGTACGAGGAGTGGCCGCCGGGGCGGGAGCCCCTCGGCGGCGGCCGGATGATGCGGTCGGTGCTCATCCTGGCCGGGATCGCCGGGGTGGTCACGGTGCTGGTGGGCCTGCTCTACATGCTGGCCGCGCCCGAGGAGTACGGCCTGGCCGACCAGCGCACCACCCTGCCGCCCCGGGACCTGGCGGCCGCGGCACCTGCGAACCCCTACTTCCAGGCGCCCCCGACCGTGCCGCCGCCGCTGCCCAGCCTGCCCGCGGCCCCGGCCATGCAGCCCTCCTCCCCGGTGCGCCTGGTCATCCCGCGGCTCGGGGTCAACGCGCCGGTCGAGTCCGTCGGGCTCGACAAGAAGGGTGCCATCGAGGTGCCGCCGATCGCCAACCCGAACCTGGTCGGCTGGTACCGCTCGGGCCCCACCCCCGGTGAGGCGGGCCCCGCGATCATGCTCGGGCACAAGGACACGCGCTCGGGAAGCGCGGTGTTCAGCCGCCTCCACGAGATCCGCAACGGCGACGTCATCGAGGTGCACCGCAAGGACGGGATCGTCGCCGTCTACACCGTCGGCGGCCTGGAGCAGGCGGAGAAGTCGGTGTTCCCGACACAGCGGGTGTACGGCCAGTCGCCGACCCCGCAGCTGCACCTGATCACGTGCGGCGGCGTCTACAACCGCGCGACCGGTCACTACACCGACAACGTCATCGCCTACGCGACCATGACGAGCACCAGGAAGGCCTGAGCGGCGCCGCTTAAGGCGCGACCGTCCCCGCCGCCGCGCGGACGGCTCCCGTCGGGGCGCGGACAAAGGTTCTGTTGTAACCTCCTAATAACCGAACATTGCTCGGTTTCGCAGGCAGCTCGGTCCCGCAAGCAGGAGGCACTGTGGCAGAGGCGTACATCGTCGGGGCGGTCCGCAGCCCCGTCGGCAAGAAGAAGGGCGGTCTGTCCACCGTCCACCCCACCGATCTGGCCGCGCACACCCTCGGCGCGCTCGTCGAGCGCACGGGCGTCGACCCGTCCGCGGTCGAAGACGTGATCATGGGCTGTGTCATGCAGTTCGGCCCGCAGAGCATGGACATCGCGCGCAACGCGTGGCTGTCGGCGGGCCTCCCGGAGAACGTCGCCGGTGTGACCATCGACCGCCAGTGCGGCTCCTCCCAGCAGTCGATCCACTTCGCGGCCCAGGGCGTGCTCTCCGGCACCCAGGACCTCGTCGTGGCCGCCGGAGTGGAATCCATGAGCATCGTCCCCATGGGGTCGAGCATCACCACCGCCCTGGAGAAGGGGATGCCCTTCCCCTTCGGGGAGAAGTGGGTGGAGCGGTACGGCAAGCAGGAGATCTCCCAGTTCCGCGGCGCGGAACTCATGTGCCAGAAGTGGGGCCTCAAGCGCGAGGAGCTGGAGCGGTTCGCGTACGAGAGCCACCAGCGGGCCTCGAAGGCCGTCGCGAACGGCTATTTCAGGGACCAGATCGCCCCGATCAACGGTGTCGAGGACGACGAGGGCCCGCGCCCGGACACCACGCTGGAGAAGATGGCGTCGCTGAGGACGCTGAAGGAGGACGGCATGATCACGGCCGCCACCTCCTCGCAGATCTCCGACGGCTCGGGAGCGCTCCTGATCGCCTCCGAGCAGGCCGTCCGCGACCACAACCTGACCCCCAGGGCGCGCATCGTCACCCTGGCGCTCACCGGCGACGACCCGGTCTACATGCTGACCGCGCCGATCCCGGCGACGCGGAAGGCGCTGAAGAGGGCGGGCCTGTCCATCGAGGACATCGACGTCACCGAGATCAACGAGGCGTTCGCCCCCGTCCCACTGGCGTGGATCAACGACCTGGGCGCCGACCCGGCCAAGGTCAACCCGAACGGCGGCGCGATCGCCCTGGGCCACCCACTGGGCGGCACCGGCGCGATCCTGATGACCAAACTCCTGCACGAGCTGGAGCGGACCGGTGGCCGGTACGGGCTGCAGACGATGTGCGAGGGCGGCGGCCAGGCCAACGTCACGATCATCGAGCGTCTGTGACGCCGGTGCCCGCGACGGCCTGAGCCGATGGGGCGTCCGAGGTGCTCTGGGTGTCCGTGAGGTGCCGGTGAGGGGTCCGCGAGGTGCGGAAAGCCCCGGTCCGGCGACGGCCTGAGCCGACGGGGTGCCCGTGAGGGGCCGTGAGGTGGGAAAGCCCCGGTCCTGGGAATCCAGGGCCGGGACTTTCCTCGAAGGGGCCGCGGGTCAGCGGCCACCCTTGCCGGGGATCCGGCGCGGCTGCTGCGTCGGCCTCATCGGCATCGGGGGCATCGGCATCTGCCGGGGCGCCGCGGGCACGACGTGCTCGGGGAGCGGGGTGCGGGGCTTGGCGGTTTTGGCGGTCCTGGACTTCCCGCCACGCTTCTGAGCGGACTTCTGGACAGGATGAATTCGCATATGGACTCCTTGGGAAATGTGACGACGCGGCGCGATCCCGGGTCGGACAACTCAGCTGCCGCGTCAGACGAACGGGGCCAGAGGGCTGAGTGCGGGCGGATCAGCGAGGGCTGATCGACGCCGGCTCTTAGGAGTTAATCCACATGCGGACGAACATATGACGCCCCCGCCGAGGCGCGCAACCCATTTGTTCGCCGCCTTCTCCGGAGCACGCCGGACCGGTGGGACCGGCGGTGATCACCTGGCGAAACCGGCCGGTCCCGCCGGGATCCCCACGGTGAAACGGCTGACCCCGGCCGACCCCGGACCGCGAAACCGGCCGGTCCCGCCGGAACTCCCACGGTGAAACGGCTGATCTCAGGCGGCGAAACCGGCCGGTCCCGCCGGGGCGGGACGCTCGGGAAGCTCGACGTGAACGCGGGTGCCCTCGCCGGGGACCGAGGTGATCCAGCAGCCGCCCCCGTGCGCGTCGGTGATCGCCTTGACGATCGACAGCCCCAGCCCGGCGCCGTCGGGCAGCCGCTCCCCGCCCCGGTGGAAGCGGTCGAAGGCCCTGTCCACCTGCTCGGCGGACATCCCGGGGCCGTCGTCGGAGACCTCGATCAGCGCGCCGCCGTGTGACCGCCGCTCGACCCGTACGGTGGCCGTGGTCCCCGCGGGCGTGTGCGCCCGCACGTTCGCCAGGAGGTTGACCAGGATCTGCCGGATCCTGGCCTCGTCGGCGATGACGGTCAGCGACTCCGGGGCGTCGACGACGATCAGCGACTCCGGCTCGATGGCCGTGCAGTCCGCGCTCACGTCACGCGCCACCGAGGCCAGATCGGTCTCCGTGGGCTGGAGCCCGGCGTTCCTGTCCAGCCGGGCGAGGTCGAGCATCTGGCTGACGAGATCACCCATCCGGGTGGCCTCGTCCTCGATCCTGCCCATGATCCTGGGCATGTCCTCGGCGCGCAGCGCCCCGGTCCGGTAGAGCTCGGCGTACCCCCGGATGGTGGACAGCGGGGTCCGCAGCTCGTGCGAGGCGTCCGCGGCGAAGCGGCGGACGCGCTCCTCCGACGCCCACCGATCTCTGAAGGCTCCCGCGATCCGGTCGAGCAGCAGGTTCACGGCCGTGCCGATCCGCCCGACCTCCGAGGGCCCCTCGGGCATGCGGACCGACAGGTCGCCCTCCCCGGCCATGTGGTACGCCGCCCCGGCGATCCTGGCCAGCGGCGAGAGACCCCTGGTGATCAGGGCGCGGCCCGCGAGCGCCAGCACCAGGATCAGCGCGCCGCCGGTGAGCAGCTCGGCGATGACGAGCCGGCGGATCGGGGCCTCGACGGACTCCAGCGGGACGGCGACGACCACCAGCCGGTTGCCCTGCCTGGCCTCGGCCACCCGTGCGATCATGCGCTGGTCGCCCACCGTGTCGAGGGTGAACGCCTCCCCGCTCTCGGCCTGGGCCCTCAGCCGGGCGACACCGAGCGCCTCCACCAGCTGCGGTACGGTCGCGGCGGCGGGCGCGTCCCCGTTGACGAGCCTGGCCCGGCCCGAGGTGAGGTTCATCGCGGCCACGGCGTAGGTGGACCCGGTCAGGGTCTGCGCGAGCTGGCCGCCGGGGGCGGCGACGATCCGCTTGGCGGCGGTCGCGGTGGCCGCCCGCAGCTGCCCGTCGAGCCTTTCCATCAGGTGCCCGCGCAGGACGAGGACGCTCACGATGGACAGCATCACCAGCAGGACCGTGCTCACCGCGAGCAGGCCGGCGAGCAGCCGTGCCCTGAGCGACATCAGGCGCTCTGGGGCGGGCGCAGCGCGTAACCGACCCCGCGCTGGGTGTGGATCAGCGGCGGGCCGAGCGGGTCGAGCTTGCGGCGCAGGTAGGAGATGTACGTCTCGACGACCTGCGACGAACCCCCGTAGCCCCAGACGTGCTCCAGCAGCTGGCGCTTCGTCAGGACCAGGCCGGGATGTTCCATCAGGAAGGCGAGCAGCCGGAACTCGGTGGGGGAGAGGTCCAGTGTGACTCCGGCCCGCCGCGCCTCCCAGCGCGCCTCGTCGAGCTCCAGGTCCGCCACCCGGAGCGTCCCGCCCGGGTCGTCGGAGACGGTCGTCCTGCGGAGCACCGCCCGCACGCGGGCGACGAGGGCCTCGACCGAGAAGGGCTTGGTGACGTAGTCGTCGCCGCCCAGGGTGAGGCCGCGCACGGTGTCGGTGGAGGTGTCCCTGGCCGTCAGGAAGATCACCGGGGTGTGCAGGCCCGCGGTCCTGATCCTCCGGCACACCTCGAAGCCGTCGACGTCGGGGAGCATCACGTCGAGCACGATCAGCGCGGGGGGAACGCCCTCCACCGCGGCGAGGGCCTCCCCGCCGGTCGCCACGCCCTTCACCCCGAAGCCGTGGAAGCGCAGGGCGACCTCGACGATGTCACGGATGTTGGGGTCGTCCTCGACGACGAGGATGGTGCGCTCATTCATGGAGGCCCCATTCTTGCCTACTGACCCGGGTTTCGTCCCAGTTCGTAGCTGTTAGTCCTTAATCGAAGGCCGCCGCGAAGCGGTGGAATCCCGGCGCATCTCGGTGACCCCACCGCTTCACGGTCAGCTTCCGCCAGGCCTCCGGGGTCCCCGGTCAGCTTCCCGGCGTGGGAGCGGGGGTGGTGGCCGGCGGGTCCAGGAGGGCGCGGTTACGCGGCACGAACACCGCGGCGGCCGTCGGGTCGGTCGAGGTGGGGACGCCGATCACGAAGACCCCGTCACCGACGACCAGCTTGGTCAGGTCGGCGCGGACGCCGATCCTGCGGATCCTCGTGGACGTGTCGAGGTTCCAGTTCCAGACGAGGCCGTCCTTGCTCTTGACGGTCAGCTTGTTCTCGCCCTTGGCGGTGATCACGCCTCGCTGCCAGGTGTACTCGATGAACTTCGCACCCTTGTCCCTGACGGTGGCCCGTCCGTGGATGCCGACCACCCACAGGTTGTAGTGGGAGCGCAGCCTCGGTCCGCGAAGCGTGGAGTCGGCCTTGAGCAGCTGGTCGGCGATGGCGGTCACGCCGGTCGGCACCGGGGGAGCCGTGTCGGTCGCCCAGGCGGTGGAGCCCGTCAGCATGATCGACGCCGTAATGGCCGCGGCGCCGAGTGCCAGTTTCCTCTTCATGGTGGTCCTTCCGGGAACGCCTCCCGACGGGGAGACGTCGATCAGGCAATCGTCCCGGGCTGTGATCTTTGAAGGAGGATCCTGGGAATTCCATGAGAGCCTTGAAAGTGAGGGCCTCGACCATGTTCGGCCATGCTCGACCGTGGGAGCCCCGACTGTGAAGGTCCCGACTGTGAAGGTCCCGGAAAAGCCGCGCGCGGTGCCGCCCCGGAGATCCGGGAGCCGCACCGCGCGGGTTGACGCGGGTGTGCGGGTTACTTGGGCACGCGGGCGACGCAGAAGACGGTCTGCCCGAACGGCGGGCGGACGAAGCGCTCGATGAGGCGGGTCAGCGGCACCACCGTACGGTCGTAGATCTTGACCAGGCGGGGATCGGGGTAGCCGACGCCCCCGCGGCGGACAGCGGCCCACCAGGCGATGCCGCCCAGGAAGTTGATCGGCTTGAGCACGTCGATGTCCAGGCCCGCCTTGGAGACCGTGCTGCGCAGGGTGGCGGGGGTGTAGCGGGTGACGTGGCCGACCTTGCGGTCGAAGTCTCCGTACAGCTGCATGTAGCCGGGCACCCAGATGACGATCCGGCCGCCGGGGAGGGTGACCCTGGCGAGCGAGCGCAGGGCCTCGACGTCGTCCTCGATGTGCTCCAGGACGTTCATCATCACGACGGTGTCGACCTTCTCACCGATCGGGATCTCGGTCGGCAGGCCGAACTGGAGCACGTCGATGTCGTCGCGGCCCTCGAAACGCTTCTCCAGCTGCTCCACGCAGTAGGGGTCGAAATCGCTGACCACCAGCCGGTCGAGGCGGGGCAGGAAGGCCTCGGCGAAGTGGCCCAGCCCGGAGCCGATCTCCAGCATGGACCGGCCCACGTGCGGGGCGACCATGTCGAGCTCGTACTGCCGGTAGTTCTTGGCCTCGTCCCCACCCAGGTGGTTCTCCAGGGCCTCGTCACCGGCCGCGGGTTGCACTACGCGGTCATACCCAGACATGCGGTTCCGTCCAGCTCGCTTACGGAAAGGCCGGGGCGAGGCCGCGGCCAGGGACAGCCAGAGTCTAGTGGCGCTTCCCTCACGGCGACCCCTCAAACGCCTCACGGCCGGTGCCGCCCCTCCGCGACGAGCGCTCTTACGGCGAGTTCACGACGAGCGCCGGCGGGACTCGGCGGGCGATACGCCCCCCGTCCCCGCCCCGATTACCGGCTCCGCCGAATCAGCCATAAAGCACCAGCATTTCCGCGCTTCACGCCGTACGGAGGAAGTTCGACCTCGACCCGGCGGTGAGATTTGCACCGGAGGACAAGGAAACCCCCCTCGGAAATGGCGGTCCGACCGGTTCGTGATTTGGAAAGGGTGCGATTCCCGGTGAGTGGAAAAAAAGGAGCGCGAATCGATGGAACAGACCCAGTGGTGGCGCGGGAACCTGCCCGCGGAGACGAACGGCCTCATCGGCAGGGAAGGCGAGGTGCGACGGCTGCTGAAGCTCCTGGCCGACACGCCGCTGACCACGGTCACCGGTGTCGGCGGCATCGGCAAGTCACGAATCGCGGTCAGGGCCGCGCGGGAGTGCCAGGAGCACCACCCGGACGGCACCTGGCTGGTGGAGCTCTCCGGCGAGCGCAACGGCGATCTGCTCGCCCACACGGTCGCGGCCGTCCTCGGGCTCCCGGAGCGGTCCGCGCGGTCGCAGACCGGGACGCTCGTCGAGTTCCTCGCGAGCAGGAGACTCCTGCTGATCCTCGACGCCTGCGAGTACCTCCTGCCCGCCTGCCGCGACCTCGTCGCGGAGATCCTGGCGGCGGCGCCCGGCGTACGGATCATCGCGACCTCCCACCGGCCGCTCGGGTTGCCGCAGGAGGCGCTGCTCCCCGTCGAGCCCCTCGAGGCACCCGCCCCGAGGGGCCGGCGGACGAGGGACGCGGCCCCGGAGGGTACGGGGACGCGAGACGCGGAGGAGAACGACGCGCTGCGGCTCTTCCTCGACCGGGCCGGGACCGTGGTGCCCGGCCTGGAGACGACCGAGGCCGGTATGGCGGCCGCGGCCAGGATCTGCCGTCGGCTGGACGGCGTACCGCTCGCCGTCGAGCTGGCCGCCGGATGGCTGGGGTCCCTGCCGCTGGAGCGGCTCGCCGACCACCTGGAGGACCGCTTCGAGGTCCCCTCCGGCTGGACACCGACTCCCCGCCACCGGATCGTGCGCGCCGCGATCGGCCGGAGCCACGAGCTGTGCGACCCGGGGGAGCGCCTGCTCTGGGCCAGGCTCTCGGTTTTCGCGGGAGGCTTCGACACGGCCGCCGCCGAGTGGGTGTGCGGCGACGAGCAGCTGGGCGACGTACCGGGCCTGCTGGCGAGCCTGGCGAAGAGGTTTCTCCTGATCCCCGTGCCCGGCGGCTACCGGCAGCCCGCCACGGTCAGGGACTACGGCAGGGAGCGGCTCGCCCTGCTCGGCGACGGGGCCCGGCTGGCGCAGCGGCACCGCTACCACTACCTCGACCTGGCACGCAGGGCCGAGGCCGACTGGTACGGCCCGGGGCAGGAGGAGTGGGCCGCCAGGCTCGCCTTCTCCATGACCGACCTCCGCCTCGCCCTCGACCCCGCCTCCCCGACGTCCGTCGAGCTCGCGGGAACGCTCTGGATCCTCTGGTTCTGCCTGGGCCGGCTGAACGAGGGCCGCTACCACATGGCGCGGGCGATCGAGGCGGCCCCCGTCACCGATCCCGGGCTGCCCAGGCTCCTGTGGGCCGACGGCTGCGTGGCGATCGCGCAGGGAGAGCTGGAGGTGGGCCGGCGCCGGGCGGAGGCGGCACTGTCCGCGGCCCTCGACTGGGGTGACTACGCGGCGGCCGGGCACGCCCAGCTCCGGCTGGCCTGCAGTTCCCTGCGCTCCGGCGCCCTGGAGGACGTCGAACCCTGCGTGGAGCTCGTACGCGAGTACTTCCGCCGCGCCGAGGCCGCCACCGTCAGCGAACCCCTCGCCCTGGTGACCGCGGCGACGGCGGTCACCTGGCGCGGCGAGTTCCACAGGGCCGTCTCCGTGCTCAAGGAGGTGCAGCGGCTCTGCGACGCGCGCGGCGAGCGCTGGGCCCGCGCCTGCGGCGACTACGTCCTGTCCATCGCCCAGCTGGGCCTCGGCCGGGTGGCCGAGGCCGCGGAGGCCGCCCGGCAGTCGCTCGACGTCAAGTGGCGCCTGCGCGACGCCACCGGCGTGGCACTGGCGGTCGACCAGCTCGCGGTGATCGCCGCGGTCGAGGGCGACGGTCGCCGCACGGCCAGGCTCCAGGGGGTGGGGGTACGGCTGTGGGCCACCTTCGGGCTCAAGGGCTTCGGCTCGGGGGGCATGTCCGAGCCGCGGACCGTCGCCGAGCGGACGGCCAGGCAGCTGCTCGGCGACGAGACCTACGACGCGGCCTTCGCCGAGGGCTACGAGGCCGACCCGGACGCGGCGGTCGCCTACGCCCTCCACTGACGGCTCCCGCCTCCCTTCTCCCGGGCGTCCTGCCCGCCTCCCTCACGTTGGGCGTCCCGCCCGCCGCCCTCTTCCGGACACCGCGTTCCGGGCACCGCGTCCACATCCTCCGGCGGGGACACCCCGGCGGGGGGTTCCGGTCACGCCCGCAGACGAGGGCTTCCGCAAAGGGCTCATATGCGGTGGAATCTCTCACGACATCCGCGAAGGAGCCCCCGACGGACGACGACGAGGCGATCACCCGATCGCTCGCCGGTGACCTGGACGCCTATGAGGTGCTGGTCGCCCGCTACAGCGTGCTCGCGCACCGCACCGCGGCCATGCTCGGGGCCGCCGACGAGGCCGAGGACGTGGTCCAGGAGGCGTTCGTCAAGGCGTACCGCCACCTGGGCTCCTTCCGCAGGGACGCGCACTTCCGCCCCTGGCTGCTGCGGATCGTGGCCAACGAGACGCACAACCTGACCCGCTCCCGTGGGCGCCGCGACAGGCTGACCGCGCGGCTCACCGAGGCCGTTCCCACACCGGGCGAGGGACCCGAGGAGGCGTCCGTCGCGACCGACCGGCGGGCGCGGCTCCTCGACGCGGTGCGTACGCTGCCCGAACGGGAACGCGAGACCGTGGTCTGCCGGTATTTCCTGCAGCTGTCGGAGGCCGAGACCGCCCAGGTGCTCGACCTTCCCGTCGGTACCGTCAAGTCGCGGACCTCCCGCGGCCTGGCCCGTCTGCGCGAGGAGGTGGCCCGTGACCTCATCTGACGACCTCGAAGCCCGGCTCCTCGCCCTCGGTGAGTCCCTCGACGTCCCGTCCCCGCCTCCCGCCGACGTCGCGCGGTCCGTACGGGCCCGCCTCGAACCACGACTCGCCCCCGAGGCCCCGGCGCCCGTGAGCCCCGCGCCCGTGAGCCCCGCGCCCGAGACCCGCGCCCCCGAGGCGCCCGCAGTCCCGGGCGGTCCCGGCGCGCTCCGGCGCGCGTGGGAGGCGCTGCGGGACGGCGGCCGGGCGCGGCGGCGGGCGGTGGTCGCCGCCGTCGCGATCCTCGTCGCCCTGTTCCTGGGGGCGACGCCCGCGGGAAGGGCGGCGGTCGCGGAGATCCTGCGCTTCGCGGGGGTCGAGCTCAGGATCGGCGATCCCGGGCCGCTGCCGTCGGGGGTTCCCCTGCCGCTGCCCGGCGAGCGGCGGGTCACCCTGGAGCAGGCACGGGAACAGGTGGCGTTCCCGATCTCGATCCCGGCCGCGCTCGGCGATCCCGCCGAGGTCAGGGTGAGTGACGGCGGCAGGGTGGTGTCGCTGTTCTGGCCCGGTCTCAGGCTGGACGAGTACGACGGCGGCCTCCAGCTCGTCTTCCGCAAGGACCTGGGCCCGCCCTGGCCGGAGGAGACCGGCGTGGGCGCCGCGAAGGCGCAGTGGATTCCGGCCCACCACGGCCTGACCTACCTGCCCAGGGGTGGCGGCGAGGCCGCGGTCCGCCCCCGCCCGGCCGGGCCCACCCTCATCTGGCAGCGGGGGCGGGTCGGCCTGCGCCTGGAGGGCGTCGAGGAACTCGGCCGCGCCCTGGAGATCGCCCGCTCGGTTCGCTGACGCAGGCCGGAGATCGCCCGCTGGATCCGACGCGGGCCGGACGTGCTGGAATCGCAGATCGCCCGCTCGGTCCGCCGATGCGGCCGGACACCTCGTCGGCCTGCATGTCGCGTGGCGTGCCAGGAGTTGGAGGTCGTCCGCTCAGCCCGCCGACGCCAGCCAGTCGTCGATCCCCTGGAGGAGCTCCTTGCGCACATCGTCCGGAGCCGCCGACGCCCGTACCGACTGGCGGGCCAGCTCGGCCAGCTCCGGGTCGGAGAAGCCGTACACCTGCCTGGCGAGCTCGTACTGGGGCAGCAGCCTGGCGCCGAAGAGCAGCGGGTCGTCGGCGCCCAGCGCGATCGGCACCCCCGCCTCGAACAGGCGCCGCAACGGTACGTCCTCGGCGCGCTCGGCCACCCCGAGGCCGACGTTGGACGTCGGGCAGACCTCGCATGTGATTCCCCGCGCCGCGAGGCGCTCCATGAGCCTCGGCGACTCGGCCGCCCGCACCCCGTGCCCGACCCGGTCGGCGTCCAGCACGTCGACGCACTCGGCCACGCTGGCCGCGCCCAGCAGCTCCCCGCCGTGCGGCACCGCCAGCAGCCCGGCACGCTTGGCCAGCCGGAAGGCCCCGTCGAAGTCGCGGGCCCGGCCGCGCCGCTCGTCGTTGGAGAGCCCGAACCCCACCACGCCCTGGTCCATGTAGTGCGTGGCGAGGCGGGCGAGCGTTTTGGCGTCGAGGGGGTGCCGGGTGCGGTTGGCGGCCACCACGACCGCGATCCCTATCCCCGCGTGGTCCGCCGCCCTGCGCGCCGCGTCGAGCATCAGCTCCATGGCCGAGGTGAGCCCGCCGAACTTCGACGCGTACCCGGACGGGTCGATCTGGATCTCCAGCCAGCCCGACCCCTCGGCGGCCTCGTCCTCGGCGGCCTCGCGCAGCAGCCGGTAGACGTCGCTCTCCCGCTGCAGCACCGAGCGCGCGATGTCGTACAGCCGCTGGAAGCGGAACCAGCCCCGCTCGTCGGTCGCGCGCAGCCGGGGCGGCCAGTCCTCCTCGAGCGCGTCGGGAAGGTGTAACCCGTGCTCGCGGGCGAGCTCGACGAGGGTCGAGTGCCGCATGGAGCCGGTGAAGTGCAGGTGCAGGTGAGCCTTGGGCAGTTCGCTGAGGGGACGTGGCATTTCAATATGGTGCCGTACCTTCGGTGGCACCGATCGGCGGCCCCGGTGTTTTTGGTCTCAACCTGACGGTCCGTTCGCGCGTTGGGGAGGGCGAAAGGGGACCTCGCTGATGACGGAAGAAGACGAGGCGGCCTTCGACGAGTTCCTGGCCGCACGAAGTACGGCGTTGCTGCGCACCGCGATCCTGGTCTGCGGCGCGTCGTCGCACGACGCCGAGGACCTGGTCCAGAACGCGCTGGAGAAGATCTACCGGCACTGGAGCCGTGTCCGGCACGACAATCCCGAGTCCTACGCCCGCAGGATCGTGGTCAACGCCGCGATCAGCGCCTCCCGGCGTCGCAGGGTGATCCAGGAGATCACCTTCGCCCGCCCTCCCGACACCCCGGTCGACGCGCCGGACGTGGACCTGCGGGACGCGCTGCTGGCGGAACTGCGCAGGCTGCCCGCGCGGATGCGCGCGGTGCTGGTGCTGCGCTACTGGGAGGACCTGTCGGAGACCGAGACCGCCGCGCTGATGGGCTGCTCGGCGGGGACCGTGAAGAGCCAGGCCGCACGGGGGCTGGCCAGGATTCGTGAGCGAATGGGCACGCTGGAAGGAGTGATGGGATGAGGCTGGAGCAGGAGCTGTCCGAGGCCATGGGGGAGCACGTCGCGAGCGTGCGGGCGCCCGCCACGATGGGTACGGCGATTCGCCGCCGCCACCGCGCCCGGCGGATCCGGGTCCGCACCGCGGGCGCCGCCCTGGTCACCGCCGCCGTCGCCGCGGCCGTGCCCTCGTACGTGGCGCTGAACGCGGGCTCGCAGCCCGCCACGGGTGGCCCGGCGGCATCGGCGGCACAGCAGGGCTCCGACGCCAGGGCCGGGGTCGTTCCGCGGGTGAAGGTGCCGTCCGTCCTCAAGCTGACCGTGGCCGAGGCCAGGGCGATCCTGGAGGAGGCGCGGTTCGCGGTGACCGTCGAGGGCGGTACGGACGGCGCTGAGGGCACTGAGGGCGAGAGCCTGGTGGTCACGCAGACGCCCCCCCCGGGGGAGAGCGCCGCCCAGGGATCCACGGTGAGGCTGGTGACGGCCGGCGAGTTCTCCCCGTCCCCGACGTCCTCGCCCGACAGCGGCCTCCGGAAGGCCCCCATGCCGCAGGACCTCGGCGACCTGGGAGACGGGCGCGCGTTCGGCGGTGTCAGGTTCGGCTACCTGCCCGAGGAACTGGTGTGGGGGAAATGGTCGGTGAAGAATGCTTTCGGAACGACCAGCTACTCCACCTCGTGGCGGCGGTCCGACGTGGAGGATGGGGCCTACGCCATCCAGGCCATGGTCTTCAGGGGCGACGCCGCCGCGCAGATGTCCAAGCGGATGAAGAACTACGGCAGGCAGGGCGCCGAGTTACTCAAGGTCGGCGGCCGGAACGCCTATCTCGCCCCCATGGAGGCCTTCCGGATCGAGGAGGGTCGTACGCTCACGCTCGTCTGGGCGGTGCGCAAGGGGCTCGTCGTCCAGGTCATGATGAGCCCGGGCTACGAGAAGGAACTCGGTGACAGGGCCAAGCCCGAGATCAGAAAGGTCGCCGAGGGAGTCGCCCCCACCGGGTGAGACCGGAGATCCTCGACGAGCGGCGCGTGAAGAGGCGGAGAGAACCGCCCCCACCGGGTGAGGCCGGAGGCGCCGCTCGCCGGGATCCGGAGGCGCCGCTCGCGGGATCCGGAGGCGCCGCTCGCCGGGATGCGGGAGAGTGGGGGAGCGGGAGAGGCCGTCCGAGCCGCCTCCGCAGCTGGAGCCCCCGCTCACCCTTCCCGGCGTTTTCCGCGACTTTTCCCAATTAGCTGTTTATAGGTTTTCAGGTGTTATTTCGGGCAGGCGACCTCGGGTTCACCGCACACCCGCCCATATCCCATCCCCCGTTATATCGAGGAAATTTAGGAAACGGGCTTTCAGCGGACCATGTCTCCGTGCGACCGTGGAGGCACACGTTGTCAGGACGCTGGGGCTGTCATGGAAGCAGACGTCTTCGTCGGCAGGGAAACAGAACTCGCCGACGTGTCCGCGCTGCTCGAAAGGGTCCGGCACGTCACGCTGACCGGCCCCGCCGGGGTCGGGAAGACCTGCCTCGCCCTGCGGCTGGCCCGCACCCTCGAACCCGCGTTCCCCGGCGGCGTCCACGTCGTGGAGCTGTCGGAGGCGCCCGCCGACCTCGACTCCCTGGCCGAGACGCTCGCCGGCGCGATCGGCGCCCACCACAGGCCGGGCACCCCCGCGCTGCGGACCCTGGTCGACGAATTCCTCACGCGCCGGACCCTGCTCGTCCTCGACACCTGCGACCGCGTCGTCGGCGCCACGGGCATTCTGGTCGGCCTGCTGCTGCGCTCGGTCGAGGGACTGCGCGTCCTGACCACCAGCAGGCAGCGGCTGGGCCTGCCCGGAGAGCACCTCTACCCGGTCGGCGGCCTGCCCGACACCGACGCCGTCCGTCTGATCACCGCCCTCGCCGGTGACAGGTTCGGCGACATCGACCCGGTCGAGCTCTGCAGGCGCCTCGACAACCTGCCGCTGGCGATCCGGCTCGCCGTGGCCGACGACACCCCCGGAGGCCCCGGCACCCTCGACGAACTCGCCGCCGCCCTCGACGGCCGCCCGATCTCCACCGCCGGGCTCGCCGCCTTCGACGGCCACGTGACCTCCCCCGACGAGCTCGCGGCCGCCCTCGAAGGCCGTACGATCCCCGCGGCCGAGCGCGAGATCCACGCAGAGAGGGCCGGCGCCACCCCGCGCGGGCAGGCCGCCGCTCCCCGGCGGCACAGCTCCATGCGCGTCGCCCTCGGCTGGAGCCACGAACTCTGCACCCCGCAGGAGCGCCTCCTGTGGGCGCGGGCCTCGGTCTTCGCCGGCACCTTCGACATCGAGGCCGCCGAGGAGGTCTGCGCCGGCGGCGCCCTCGCCGTCAAGGACGTCCTCGACGGGCTGCTCGGCCTGCTCGACAAGTCCGTCCTTGTCCGCGAGGAGGGCGAGGGCGGGGTCCGTTACCGCCTGCTCAACACCGTCCGCGAGTTCGGCGTGGTCTGGCTCGACCGGCTCGGCGAGACCGACGAGATCCAGCGCCGCCACCGCGACCACTTCCTCGCCCTGTCCGCCCGCGCCGAGATGAGCTGGCAGGGTCGCCAACTTGAGTGGTACCGCAGGCTGGTCCTCGAATGCGGCAACATGCGCGGCGCCATCGAATACTGCTACTCCCGGCCGCCCGAATACCGCAGGGGCCTCGACCTGGTCGGCAACCTGTGGTTCCTGTGGGCGTGCTGCGGCATGCAGGCACCCGGCGACGACCTCCTCCAGCGCGGCCTCGACCTCGATCACACCCCCAGCCCCGAGCGGGTCAAGGCCCTGTGGGTGCACGCCTGGGTCTCGATCCAGCGCGGCGACCTCGAACGCGCCGAGCGCATCCTCACCGAATGCGCCGCCGAGGACGCCGACGGCTACGCCACGGCCTACGTCAGCCAGTTCCAGGCCCACCTGGCCGTCGTCAGGGGCGACGTGGTCGAGGCCCTGCGGCTCATCAAGAACGCCCGGGTACGCCACCGCTCCACCGGCAACGTCTTCCCCGGCTTCCTGCCCACCTACACCGTGGTCGCCACCGCCATGATGCTCGCCGACCACCACGACCAGGCCGTCTCCGTCCTGCGCGAGGGACACGAGCTCTGCGAGTCCTGCGGCGACTACTGGACCCTCATCCGCCTCGACCTCCTCCTGGCCCAGGCCGAGCACTCCCTCGGCAACACCGCCGCCGCCATCGAGTCCGCCTGCGGCTCCCTGCGCGGGGCCCGCCTGTTCGGCGACAGCATCTCCCTCATGGAGGCGCTGGAGGTGTTCGTCGTGATCGCCGAGGCGCGCGCCGACGACACCTTCGCCGCCACCATGTTCGGGGCGTCCCGCGCCGCGTGGAGGAGCGCCGATGTCCCGCCCAGCCGCTCACCCATGATCGCGACCCAGCTCCGCGCGGCCGAGTTGAGGCTGCGCGGGCGCATGGGCAGGGCGGAGTTCGACCGGCTGGAGGCGCGAGGAGGTTCGATCAGCCTGCGCGACGCCGTGGAACACGCACTTCAGGGGGACCTTTCTTGACGCGCTGCGGCAACCTGCCGGCCGAGATGAACAGCTTCGTCGGCCGCGCCACCGAGCTCGACGAGATCGCGAAACTCCTCACCCGGACGCGCCTGCTCACCCTGCGCGGCCCCGGGGGCGTCGGCAAGACGCGCCTGGCCCTGCGGGCCGCGCGGAACGTCCGCGACGACTACCCCGACGGCGTCTGGGTGGCCGAGCTCTCCGCGGAGACCGACGGCGGCCTGCTCATCCACGGTGTCGCCGGGGTGTTCGGCCTGCACACCCCGGCCGAACGCCCCGCCCTGGAGTCCCTCGTCGAGCATCTCGCCGACCGGCGGCTCCTCATCGTCCTCGACACCTGCGAGCACCTGGTCGACTCCTGCGCCGCCATGGTCGTGGCCGTCCTGACCGGCGCGCCCGACGTCCAGATCATCGTGACCAGCCGCCAGGAGCTCGGCCTGCCGCTGGAGGTCGTCATGGTCGTCGATCCCTTCCCCGTCCCCCCGCCCGAGGCCGCCGACCTCGCGGAGCACGACGCGCCGAACCTCTTCCTCGACCGAGCCAGGGCCGTGGCCCCCGGGCTGCGTACGGACGATCGGGCCATGATGGCCGTCGCCAGGCTCTGCCGCAGGCTCGACGGCATGCCGCTCGCCATCGAGCTGGCCGCCAGCCACATGCGCGGCCTGTCGGCGACCCAGCTCGCCGACCAGCTCGACGTCCACTTCAAGCCGCCGGCCGACGGCGAGGGACTCCTCGTCCGCCACCACACGCTCCGCACCGCCGCCGGGTGGAGCCACGAGCTGTGCACACCAGCGGAACGCCTGCTCTGGGCACGCCTGTCGATCTTCCCCGCCTCCTTCGACACCGAGGCGGCGCGCGGGGTGTGCGAGGACGAGCGCCTGCCCGACGTCCCCGGCGTCCTCGCGGCACTCGCGTCCAAATCCGTCGTCGCCCGCGTGGGTGACCGCTACCGCCTGCTCGACACCATCAGGGACTACGGGCGGGACTGGCTCAACGAGCTGGGCGAGGCCGGCCTGATGATCCGCAGGCACCGTGACCACTACCTGTCCACCGCCCGGCGGATGGGCGCCGAATGGTGTGGCCCGTGCCAGCTCGAATGGGCCTGCTGGGCGCACAGGGAACTGCCCAACATCCGCGCGGCCCTCGACCGCTGCCTCACCACGGGCGACCACCGCGGCGCCCTGGAACTGGCCGGGGCCCTGTGGGTGCTCTGGTGCCATCTGGGGCTCGTCCGCGAGGGCCGCCACTATCTCGACCGGGCCCTGGCCGCCGCCCCCGCCCCCGACCGGGCCAGGTCCCAGCCGCTCTGGGTCGCCGCCCATCTCGCGCTCATCCAGGGAGACATGTCCCTGGCGCGCAGCCGGGCCGAGGAGGCCGTCGAGAGCGCCCAGCGGCACGGTGACGGCGACGCCGAGGCGCACGCCCTCCTCGCCCTCGCCGAAGCCCGCCTGTTCAGCGGCGACCTGACCCCGGAGGGCGCGCGGGCGTACGCGCTGCGCGTGGCCGCAGGGCTGAGACCCACCTCGCCCGGGACGTTCTTCCTGCCCTCCTTCCTCGCCCTGGCCGCCACGTTCGGCGGCGACTTCGACGAGGCGGTGAGGGTCCTGCGCGAGGCACGCCCGGGTCACGAGGCGCGAGGGGAGCTGTCACAGCGCGCCATGGACGACTACGTACTCTCCCTGGCCCTTTTCGGCCGGGGTGACCTCGCGGAGGCCTCCGCGGCGGCCAGGGCGGCGCTGGAGGTCAAACGGCTGCTGCGGGACACGCTCGGCGGCGTCCTCGCCATCGACCAGCTCGCCAGGATCGCCGCCGCCGAGGGCGACGGCCACCGCGCCGCCTGGCTCCTGGGCGCCGCGCAGCGCATCTGGACCACCTTCGGGCCGCCCGCCACCGAGGCCGACACCATGACCGCGCTCCGCGAGGCCGTCGGGGCCCGCGCCGCGTGCCTGATCGGCGAGATCGCCTACGCGCGGGCCTTCAACGAGGGCTCGGCCTCCCACTTCGAGGCCGCCGTCGCCTACGCCCTGCGAGGCTGAGCCTCACCCCGGCGCGTACGGAGGCCACGAAGACCACGGAGGCCCTGGCCCTGTGAGACCCCGAGCCTCGCCCGGCCCGTACGGAGGCCTACGCCCGCGAGAGCGGGTCCCGTCCGGTTCGCACGGCTTGAACGGCTCGTGCGGGGAGGGCCACGCCCTGTGAGGCCGGATCCCCGCCCGGCGTGTGCGGAGGCCGCGCTCGGCCGGGCGGGAGGCCGTCGTGCTCAGCCTCAGCCGGCCTGGCCGAGGAACTTGGCGAGGCGGCTCACACCCTCGGCGAGGTCGTCGTCGCCGAGCGCGTAGGACAGGCGGAAGTAGCCCGGGGTGCCGAAGGCCTCACCGGGGACGACCGCCACCTCGGCCTCCTCCAGGATGATCTCGGCCAGCTCGGCGGAGGTCGCCGGGCGCCTGCCGTCGAACTCCTTGCCCAGCAGCGCCTTGACCGACGGGTAGGCGTAGAACGCGCCCAGCGGCTCGGGGCAGAGCACGCCCGGGATCTCGTTGAGCATCCGGACCATGGTCCGGCGGCGCCGGTCGAAGGCGGCGCGCATCTCCGCCACGGCCGACAGGTCGCCGGTGACGGCGGCCAGCGCGGCGGCCTGGGCGACGTTGGAGACGTTGGAGGTGGCGTGCGACTGCAGGTTGGTCGCGGCCTTGACGACGTCCTTGGGGCCGATCAGCCAGCCCACGCGCCAGCCGGTCATCGCGTAGGTCTTGGCGACGCCGTTCAGGATCACGACCTTGTCGCCCAGCTCGGGGACCACGGTGGCGATGCTCGCGAACGTCGCGTCGCCGTACGTGAGGTGCTCGTAGATCTCGTCCGTGACGACCCACAGGTCGTGCTCGACGGCCCAGCGGCCGATCTCCGCGACCTGCTCGGGGGTGTACACCGCGCCGGTCGGGTTGGACGGGGAGACGAAGAGCAGCACCTTGGTGCGGTCGGTGCGCGCCGCCTCCAGCTGCGCCACGCTCGCCAGGTAGCCGGTGGTCTCGTCGGTCACCACGTCGACCTGGACGCCGCCGGCGAGCTTGATCGCCTCGGGGTAGGTCGTCCAGTACGGGGCGACGACCAGGACCTCGTCACCCGGGTCGAGCAGCGTGGCGAACGCCTGATAGACGGCCTGCTTGCCGCCGTTGGTGATCAGGACCTGGGCCGCGTCCACCCGGTAGCCGGAGTCGCGGAGCGTCTTGTCGGCGACGGCCTGCTTCAGCTCGGGAAGGCCACCGGCCGGGGTGTACTTGTGGAACCTGGGGTTCCCGCACGCCTCGACGGCCGCCTCGACGATGTAGCCGGGGGTCGCGAAGTCCGGCTCACCGGCGCCGAAGCCGATGACCGGGCGGCCCGCCGCCTTCATCGCCTTGGCCTTGGCGTCCACGGCGAGCGTGGCGGACTCGGAGATCGCTGAGATGCGCGCTGAGATGCGAGGACGGGTCATACCTCCATGGTTACAGACCTGTGCCGATGTTTCCGCCGGGTATCCACCATGCGCCCGCCATCCCCGCAAGCCGTGCGAACACCGGGGAAAAGCCTCTGAGCTGGACGATCGTCAACCGGTTCGACGTGGTGGCCATTCACACGTAGACTCCGGCATGGTCTTTCCGCCGCATGCGTGAACCGGCGGTCAAGACCGTGAGCCGCGGACAAACTTCGGTCCAACCGATGTATGGTGGTTCATGTCTTAGGGCACTAGCGCAATTGGTAGCGCACCGGTCTCCAAAACCGGCGGTTGGGGGTTCGAGTCCCTCGTGCCCTGCTAGGAGCGGTCCGCGCATCAGGCGTCCAGCGCGCCGCTTACATGCGTTGGACTCGATGGATTCAGGTGAGGACTGTGGCGATCGACACGCGCGGCGAAACCGCAGACAAGCCGAGCGGTGAGAAGAAGACTAAGCGCACTTCTCCCGCCCTTTTCTACCGGCAAGTGGTCGCTGAGCTGCGTAAGGTCATCTGGCCTACGCGCAAAGACCTCATTTCGTACACCATCATCGTCCTGGTCTTCGTTCTGATCATGGTCGGGATCGTGTCGGCTTTGGACGCGCTGTTCACCGAGGGCGTGCTGAGAATCTTCGGCGGAGCCTGAGCCGCGGTCTCCAGCGGGCGAGTAGTCCTGCGGACGAGTCCACAAGCCATCGACGAAAAGAGAAAGAGCACCGTGTCCGAGTCTGCACAGTCGGCCGGCGAGTCCCGCGAAGAGCGCGAGGACGAGCTGGAGAAGGCCGTCGACGTCACCGAGGATTCGCTTGACGAGTCCGACGGGCAGGATGTCGACGCCGAGACCGACGCCGACGCCGAAACCGAGGCCGAGCAGGCCCCGGCCGGCGCCGTCGACGAGGACGGTGACGTCCTTCCCGACGTCGACCCGGTCGAGGAGTTCAAGCGGCACCTGCGGAGCCTGTTCGGCGAGTGGTACGTCATCCACTCCTACGCGGGCTACGAGAACCGCGTGAAGTCGAACATCGAGACCCGCACGCAGTCCCTCAACATGGAGGACTACATCTTCCAGGTCGAGGTGCCCACCCACCACGTGACCGAGATCAAGAGCGGCAAGCGCCAGCTGGTCAAGGAGCGGGTGCTGCCCGGCTACGTGCTGGTCCGGATGGAGCTCACCGACGAGTCGTGGTCCGCGGTGCGTAACACGCCCGGCGTGACCGGTTTCGTCGGCCTTTCCAACAAGCCGAGCCCGCTGAGCCTCGAAGAGGTCGCCAAGCTGCTCGCGCCGGAGCCCTCGGAAGAGGTCAAGAAGTCCACCGCGAAGGCCTCCGCCGCGACGGTCGACTTCGAGGTCGGCGAGTCCGTCACCGTCATGGACGGCCCGTTCGCCACGCTGCCCGCCACGGTCAGCGAGATCAGCGCCGAGTCGCAGAAGCTCAAGGTGCTCGTGTCGATCTTCGGTCGCGAGACCCCGGTCGAGCTCTCGTTCAACCAGGTCTCGAAAATCTAAACCGGTCGCGTAGACTTCATCAGTCTGCCCCGCGGTCGCGGGGATGGTTCCAAGTTCGCGGCGTTGGTCAATGTCCAATTGCTGTGGGCCCCGCGGTCGCGGGGATCTGGAACATCGTTCAGAGAAGCAAGGACCCGGAGAGAAGCATGCCTCCTAAGAAGAAATTCGCCGCGCTGGTCAAGGTCCAGCTCCCCGCTGGCCAGGCCACGCCCGCGCCGCCGGTCGGTACCGCCCTCGGTCCGCACGGCGTCAACATCATGGAATTCGTGAAGCAGTACAACGCTGCCACCGAGGCCCAGCGCGGCAACATCATCCCCGTTGAGATCACCATCTACGAGGACCGCACCTTCACCTTCGTCACGAAGACGCCCCCGGCGCCTGAGCTGATCAAGAAGGCCGCCGGTGTCGCCAAGGGTTCGGCCGTCCCGCAGAAGGACAAGGTGGGCAAGCTCACCAAGGAGCAGCTGCGCCAGATCGCCGAGACCAAGATGCAGGACCTCAACGCCAACGACGTCGCGGCGGCCGAGAAGATCATCGCCGGCACCGCCCGGTCGATGGGCATCACGATCGTCGACTAGCCGAAACGGCTGACCTGGCCCCAGTGGTGCGAGCGCGGGACATGATCCGCGTGACCGCCGAGGGACCGACAGCGGGCGGAGCACGAGCGACGTCCGCCAGGACAATTTCGAAGTAAGTGGAGGGGCCAGGCGCTGGCCCGCACCACGAACACTCGGATCCACAGGAGTGATCACATGAAGCGCAGCAAGGGATACCGCGCCGCGACGGCGCAGTTCGACCGCGATGCCCTGTACAGCCCGGCCCAGGCGGCCAAGCTGGCCAAGGACACCAACGTGGCCAAGTTCGACGCCACCGTCGAGGTGGCCCTGCGGCTGGGTGTCGACCCCCGCAAGGCCGACCAGATGGTCCGCGGCACCGTCAACCTCCCGCACGGCACCGGCAAGACCGCCCGGGTCCTGGTCTTCGCGACCGGTGACCGCGCCGAGGAGGCCCGCGCCGCGGGTGCCGACATCGTCGGTGCGGACGAGCTGATCGACGAGGTCGCCAAGGGCCGCCTCGACTTCGACGCCGTCGTCGCCACCCCGGACCTCATGGGCAAGGTCGGCCGTCTGGGCCGCGTGCTCGGCCCCCGTGGCCTGATGCCGAACCCCAAGACCGGCACCGTGACCCCGGCCGTCGGCAAGGCCGTCACCGACATCAAGGGCGGCAAGATCGAGTTCCGTGTCGACCGGCACGCGAACCTGCACTTCATCATCGGCAAGGTGTCCTTCGGTGAGCGCCAGCTCATCGAGAACTACGCCGCCGCCCTCGACGAGGTGCTGCGTCTCAAGCCGTCCGCTGCCAAGGGACGTTACGTCAAGAAGGTCGTCTTCTCCACGTCCATGGGCCCCGGCATCCCGGTCGACCCCAACCTGACGCGGGCGCTGACCGCCGAGCTCGACGCCTGATACCAGACGTCCTCTGAGAAAGGCCTCAACCGAATGGCCATTCGGTTGAGGCCTTTCTTCGTTCTCCCGGACGACGCGCCCGGCTTTGCCGACGCGTAGTGTCTTAGTCAGGATCATCGGGGGAACGAAAGGGTGAAGACAAAATGCGCCGATTGGCTCCCGTAGTTGCACTGGGAGCGGCCGCGCTCGTCGCGGTCGCGGGATGCGGTGCGCAGGGCACCAGCTCCCTCGGAAACGTCAAACTCGCCGCGGCGGACGCGGTGCAGCAGAGCGCTCAGAAGGCCGAGGAGGTCACCTCCTACTCCGCGGACCTGGTTGTCGACGCCAGTGGCGACTCGAAGGGCGCGGGCAAGATCCAGGGCAGCATGCTCTACCAGAGCAAGCCCGAGCTGGCGACGGACATCAGGCTCGACACGATCACCTTCGGCGGCCAGAACGTGCCCGGTGGGGCGCGGGCCATCCTGTCGGGTGACACGGTCTACGTGAAGTCCGAGCTCATCAACAGGTTCGCGGGCACCGACAAGCCGTGGACCAAGGTGTCGCTCAGCGAGCTCGACGCCAAGGGGCAGTCCGAGATCAGGAAGTTCATGGACCAGGCCCAGCAGTTCGACCTGGCGGGCACCGTCAAGCTGCTGACCGCGTCGAAGGACGTCAAGGCGGTCGGCACCGAGACGGTCGGCGGGGTCGACACGACCCACTACAGCGGCACCTTCCCGGTCGCCGAGGCCGCCCAGCTGATCGACCCGGCCAAGCGTGAGCGGCTCCAGGAGCAACTCTCGCAGGCCAAGAACGTGAAGTTCGACCTTTGGGCCGACGCCCAGAGTTTGCCCCGCAAGGTTACGCTCAGCGGCTCCGAGAAGGACGCGACGTTCAACCTGACGGCGCTCTTCAAGGGTTTCAACGAGCCCGTGGAGATCACCGCCCCGCCCGCCGACCAGGTGGGCGACCTGCCCGAGCACCGCGGCGGAAACTGACGTTTCCCCGAGATCCGCGCCCCCGGCCCACCGGCCGGGGGCGCGAGCCTTTTTCGTGGCCCTCTGTTTTCGTGGCCCTCTGTCAGGGAGGGCTCCGGGCGCCGAGTTGGCATTCGTGGCGGCAGCACGTAAGCTGTCAACGCCGAAGACCGCCGGTCGTCGTCAAGTCGCATGGCTTGACGGCTTAAGGATCCACGTCAGTGGACGGCCCGCGTAGGTTGTGATGTGAGTTTTCATCTGGACTAACCTCCTCATGTGAGCCCCGCGCGCCTGCGCCGGGGCTTGTTCGCTTTTCTGGGCTCTTGCCCCGGCGGCACATCTGGAAGGAGGCCCATGGCGAAGGCAGAAAAGGCAACGGCTGTCGCTGAGCTGAAGAGCAGCTTCGACGGATCCAATGCTGCCGTTCTGACCGAATACCGCGGTCTCACCGTCGCCCAGCTCAAGCAGCTGCGCGTTTCCCTCGGTGAGAATGCGAAGTTCGCCGTGGTGAAGAACACGCTGACCAAGATCGCGGCCATCGAGGCCGGGTTCAACCAGCTCAACGACCTGCTCGCGGGTCCGTCGGCGATCGCGTTCGTCAACGGCGACGTGGTCGAGGCTGCCAAGAGTCTGCGTGACTTCGCCAAGGCCAATCCCCTTCTGATCATCAAGGGCGGTGTCGTCGACGGCAGGTCGATGACGCCGGACGAGATCAGCAAGCTTGCCGACCTTGAGTCGCGTGAGGTTCTCCTCGCGAAGCTGGCCGGTGCCATGAAGGCGAAGCAGGGCCACGCGGCCGCCGTCTTCAACGCGCTGCCCACCAACATGGCTCAGCTGGCCGAGGCCCTGCGCGCCAAGCGCGAAGGCGCCGGCGAGTAGGTCCGCGCAGGCGGTCACAGGGGATTAACGCAAACCGCGGTCCCATCTTTCTTTAGTAGTTCAGATCCGTATGGAGGAACCATCATGGCGAAGCTCAGCACCGACGAGCTGCTCGACGCTTTCAAGGAGATGACTCTTCTTGAGCTGTCCGACTTCGTGAAGCTCTTCGAGGAGACCTTCGACGTCAAGGCCGCTGCCCCCGTCGCCGTCGCCGCCGCCGCCCCCGGTGCGGCCGCTGTCGAAGAGGTCGAGGAGCAGGACGAGTTCGACGTCATCCTCGAGGGTGCCGGCGAGAAGAAGATCCAGGTCATCAAGGAGATCCGCGCCCTGACGAGCCTGGGCCTCAAGGAGGCCAAGGACCTCGTTGACGGCGCTCCCAAGTCCGTCTTCGACGGCAAGGTCAACAAGGAGCAGGCCGAGAAGGCCAAGGCCGCCCTTGAGGGCGCCGGCGCTTCGGTGACCGTCAAGTAGTTCGTCTCACCGGAAAGAGCGGGTCCACCTGGTGCCGGTGGCCCGCTCTTTTCGTGTTTCCGCCGTCGGGCCGGCTCGTACGCGGGTGAGACCGGCTCGTACCGGCCTGGGGGGCGGAAGCGGCTGGTCGGGGGGCGCGTCGGCGGCGAGGGGTGACCGCGGTCAGGTGGCCGGACGCCTCGCCGTTCCCGGAACGGGGTGAAGAGCCGGGCGAAATGGCCCGAGGCATGTGCGCGAAGGCCGTTATGCGGATCTGCGTGGCGGGTTATGATCCGGCGGTCGGGGAGCATGCCGGCCCGCGTGGCGAGGCGTCCGCGCTCGCCGGCCCGCGTTCCGCAGACCGTGCGATGGGAGAGAACGCATGGCAGTGCACGCCACTCGCTCCCGTCGCTCGCGCCGCTCCCGTCGCCCGCTCAGGATCGCGGGGCCGTTGCTGGGGGTGCTGATCGCGGTGCTGCTGGCCGCCGCCTTCTGGGTCGGCGCCACCCTGCGCGACGCTCAGACGGCCGCTGACGACCGGCAGGCCGCGCTGCGGGCGGCGGGGGCGCACGCCGTGCATCTGCTCTCCGTCGGCTACAGGAGCGTCGACGAGGACATCGGGCGCATCCTCGGCACCTCCACGGGCGTGGCCAGGGCCGAGTACGCGAGGACCGCCGCGGAGCTCAAGAGGAGCACGGTCAAGGACAAGATCCTCCAGACGGGCGCGCTGCGGGCCTCGGGGCTGGTCTCGCTGAGGGGGGGCACGGCCCAGGTGATGGTGGTGGGCGACGCGGTGATCCGGCAGGACGGGAGCAAGGACGCCCCGCGGGAGCGGTTCTACCGGTGGAACATGGAAGTGACCAAAGTGGGGGGAGCCTGGCTCGTGTCCAAGGCGGAGCTGGTGCTGTGAGACGTGCCTCCCGGTTGGCGATCGGGCTCATGGTCGCCGTCGCGCTCGCGCTCGCGGCGGCCGTCTGGATCATGTTCACCGACCTGAGCCGGTTGCGCGCGGACGAGACGGCGGGACGGGAGGCGCTCGCCGCGGCCCGTTCGGTCGCCCCCGACATGCTGTCGTACGACTATCGTACGATCGAACAGGATTTCGCAAGAGCGGGTGGATACACCACCGGGGCGCTCAGCCTGCACTACCGGCAGCTGGCCAGGAGCATGGCTCCGCAGGCCAGGAAGCAGAAGACGGTGCAGCAGGCCGCGGTGACCGGGGCCGGGGTCGAGTCGGTGGAGTCCGGGGATTCCGGCCGGGTCGAGGTGCTGCTCTTCATGAGCATGAGCACGGTCAGGACCCCCGAGGGGGAGAAGGAGCCCCGCCGGGTCGTCAGCCAGAACCGGGCCAGGTTCATCATGATCAAGAAGGACTCCCGCTGGCTGGTCTCGGAGCTCTCCACGCTGCTCGGAGATCCCCCACCACCTTGATCGGCGCGTCGCTTTATTCAATTGTTAGCAAAGCCTCGGTTTAGGCTGGGTTCGCGGTTGGGTACATCGGCCATGGCAGCGTCGATCGTCAGTCGATCCCCTGGCTGATGTTCGATCCGCCGCGTGACTCAGCGTCAGCCACACCAGGTGGGACATCGTCTCCGGCCTTGTGGTGTACGCAGGTCACCCGGTGGGAAAACTCCCAGGGTCTCGGCTATTTCCCGGCCGAAATGTCAGCTCCCGGGCTTGACGTTTCGGCTCTGACGGGCGATGCTGCGACCAACGTGGAGCTTGCAGCGAGACTGAAGTGGACAGGTGTATGCCGTTCGGCTACACTGCCCCTTTGCGCTGCCCTTTGACGACCCGCTTCTTTTGGTGCTCTGATGCATGGTCGTCTGGCGTGCGTGTAGTCAGTCCGCCGCGAGCCCTCGGAAGGACATCTGTTGGCAGCCTCGCGCAACGCCTTCGCCGTACCCGCCGGTCCCCGTCGTGTGTCTTTCGCACGAATTCAGGAGCCGCTAGAAGTTCCTGACCTTCTCGCTCTTCAGACCGAGTCCTTCGACTGGTTGCTCGGCAACGAGAAGTGGAAGGGGCGGGTCGAGGCGGCTCGCCAGGCCGGGCGCAAGGACGTTCCGGCCCAGTCGGGCCTCGAAGAGATCTTTGAGGAGATCAGTCCCATCGAGGACTTCTCCGGGACTATGTCCCTGTCGTTCCGCGATCACCGGTTCGAGCCGCCTAAGTACTCCGTCGATGAGTGCAAAGACAAGGACATGACCTACTCCGCCCCGATGTTCGTCACGGCGGAGTTCATCAATAACACCACTGGTGAGATCAAGAGCCAGACCGTGTTCATGGGCGACTTCCCGCTCATGACCGGCAAGGGTACGTTCATCATCAACGGCACCGAGCGTGTCGTCGTCTCCCAGCTGGTCCGGTCCCCGGGCGTCTACTTCGACCGCAGCGTCGACAAGACCTCCGACAAGGACCTCTACGGATGCAAGGTGATCCCCTCCAGGGGCGCCTGGCTAGAGTTCGAGATCGACAAGCGCGACAGCGTCGGTGTCCGCATCGACCGCAAGCGCAAGCAGGCCGTCACCGTCCTGCTCAAGGCGCTCGGCTGGACCAGCGAGCAGATCCTTGAGCGTTTCGGGCAGTACGAGTCCATGCGCGCCACCCTGGAGAAGGACCACACGGCCGGCCAGGACGACGCGCTGCTCGACATCTACCGCAAGCTGCGCCCCGGCGAGCCGCCGACCAAGGAGTCGGCGCAGACGCTGCTGGAGAACCTGTACTTCAACTCCAAGCGCTATGACCTCGCCAAGGTCGGCCGGTACAAGATCAACAAGAAGCTCGGGGTCGACAGCGAGATCACCCAGGGCACGCTCACCGAGGACGACATCGTCGCCACCATCGAGTACATCGTCCGGCTCCACGCCGGCGAGGTCGAGATGCCCGGCGCCAACGGTTCGATCGTCGTCGAGACCGACGACATCGACCACTTCGGCAACCGCCGTCTCCGCACGGTGGGTGAGCTCATCCAGAACCAGGTCCGCCTGGGCCTGGCCCGCATGGAGCGCGTCGTCCGCGAGCGGATGACGACCCAGGACGTCGAGGCGATCACGCCGCAGACCCTGATCAACATCCGCCCGGTCGTGGCGTCGATCAAGGAGTTCTTCGGCACCTCCCAGTTGTCGCAGTTCATGGACCAGACCAACCCCCTGGCCGGCCTGACGCACAAGCGTCGTCTGTCCGCGCTGGGTCCCGGTGGTCTGTCCCGTGAGCGGGCCGGCTTCGAGGTCCGTGACGTCCACCCGTCGCACTACGGCCGCATGTGCCCGATCGAGACGCCGGAAGGACCGAACATCGGTCTGATCGGCTCGCTGGCCTCCTTCGGCCGGGTCAACTCCTTCGGGTTCGTCGAGACCCCCTACCGCAAGGTCGTCGAGGGCCGGGTCACCGACCAGGTCGACTATCTGACCGCGGACGAGGAGGACCGGCACGTCATCGCCCAGGCGAACACGCCGATCGGTCCCGACGGAACGTTCCTCGAGCCGCGCGTGCTCGTCCGCAGGAAGGGCGGGGAGTTCGAGTCCCTGCGCGCCAACGAGGTCGACTACATGGACGTCTCGGCACGCCAGATGGTGTCCGTGGCGACCGCGATGATCCCGTTCCTGGAGCACGACGACGCCAACCGCGCGCTCATGGGTTCCAACATGCAGCGCCAGTCGGTGCCGCTGCTCAAGAGCGAGGCGCCGCTGGTCGGCACCGGCATGGAATACCGTGCCGCGACCGACGCCGGCGACGTCATCACCGCCGACAAGGCCGGCGTGGTCGAGGAGGTCTCCGCCGACTACGTCACGGTGATGAACGACGACGGCACCCGCACGACCTACCGGGTCGCCAAGTTCAAGCGCTCCAACCAGGGCACCTGCTTCAACCAGAAGCCGATCGTCAAGGAAGGCGACCGGATCGAGGTCAACCAGGTCGTCGCCGACGGTCCCTGCACCGACGACGGTGAGATGGCCCTGGGCAAGAACCTCCTCGTGGCGTTCATGCCGTGGGAGGGTCACAACTACGAGGACGCGATCATCCTCTCCCAGCGTCTGGTGCAGGACGACGTCCTCTCCTCGATCCACATCGAGGAGCACGAGGTCGACGCCCGCGACACCAAGCTGGGCCCCGAGGAGATCACCCGGGACATCCCGAACGTCTCCGAGGAGGTCCTGGCCGACCTCGACGAGCGCGGCATCATCCGCATCGGTGCCGAGGTCGTCCCCGGCGACATCCTCGTCGGCAAGGTCACGCCCAAGGGCGAGACCGAGCTGACCCCCGAGGAGCGCCTGCTCCGCGCGATCTTCGGTGAGAAGGCCCGCGAGGTCCGTGACACCTCCCTGAAGGTGCCGCACGGCGAGCAGGGCAAGGTCATCGGCGTCCGCGTGTTCAGCCGCGAGGAGGGCGACGAGCTCCCCCCCGGCGTCAACGAGCTGGTCCGCGTCTACGTGGCCCAGAAGCGTAAGATCACCGACGGCGACAAGCTGGCCGGCCGTCACGGCAACAAGGGCGTCATCTCCAAGATCCTCCCGGTCGAGGACATGCCGTTCCTCGAGGACGGCACCGCCGTCGACATCATCCTCAACCCCCTGGGCGTGCCCGGCCGAATGAACGTCGGCCAGGTCCTGGAGACCCACCTCGGGTGGATCGCCGCCAGAGGGTGGGACATCACCGGCATCCAGGAGGCGTGGGCCGAGCGGCTGCGCGACAAGGGCTTCACCGAGGTCGAGCCGCGCACCAACATGGCCACGCCGGTGTTCGACGGTGCCAACGAGGAAGAGATCATCGGTCTGCTCGACAACACCCTGCTCAACAGGGACGGCGGGCGCATGGTCGGCGCGAACGGAAAGGCCC
Source organism: Streptosporangium sp. NBC_01469 (assembly GCF_036227305.1). NCBI lineage: Bacteria > Bacillati > Actinomycetota > Actinomycetes > Streptosporangiales > Streptosporangiaceae > Streptosporangium > Streptosporangium sp. NBC_01469. The sequence continues at coordinate 2,743,248 of NZ_CP109465.1, forward strand.
AGCTGTTCGACGGCCGCTCCGGGGAGCCGTTCCCGCACCCGATCTCCGTCGGCTACATCTACATCCTGAAGCTGCTCCACCTGGTCGACGACAAGATCCACGCTCGGTCGACCGGCCCCTACTCCATGATCACCCAGCAGCCGCTCGGCGGTAAGGCCCAGTTCGGTGGCCAGCGCTTCGGTGAGATGGAGGTCTGGGCACTGGAGGCGTACGGCGCCGCCTACGCCCTGCAGGAGCTGCTCACCATCAAGTCCGACGACGTCCTCGGCCGCGTGAAGGTCTACGAGGCGATCGTCAAGGGCGAGAACATTCCCGAGCCGGGCATCCCGGAGTCGTTCAAGGTCCTCATCAAGGAAATGCAGTCGCTGTGCCTGAACGTCGAGGTGCTCTCCAGCGACGGCATGTCCATCGAGATGCGCGACACCGACGAAGACGTCTTCCGCGCCGCGGAAGAACTCGGCATCGACCTGTCCCGGCGCGAGCCGAGCAGTGTCGAAGAGGTCTGATCTAGAAGCTGAGGAGGGGATTACATAGTGCTCGACGTCAACTTCTTCGACGAGCTTCGGATCGGCCTCGCGACCGCCGACGACATCCGCCAGTGGTCGCACGGCGAGGTGAAGAAGCCCGAAACCATCAACTACCGGACGCTCAAGCCCGAGAAGGACGGACTCTTCTGCGAGAAGATCTTCGGTCCGACCCGCGACTGGGAGTGCTACTGCGGTAAGTACAAGCGCGTCCGCTTCAAGGGCATCATCTGTGAGCGCTGTGGCGTCGAGGTGACCCGCGCCAAGGTGCGTCGTGAGCGGATGGGCCACATCGAGCTGGCCGCGCCCGTCACGCACATCTGGTACTTCAAGGGTGTCCCGTCCCGTCTGGGATACCTGCTCGACCTGGCCCCGAAGGACCTTGAGAAGGTCATCTACTTCGCGGCCTACATGATCACGCACGTCGACAAGGAAATGCGTGAGCGTGACCTGCCGTCGCTCGAGGCGAAGATCTCCGTCGAGCGGCAGCACATCGAGCAGCGCCGTGACGCCGACATCGAGGCTCGCCAGCGCAAGCTGGAGACCGACCTGGCCGAGCTTGAGGCCGCGGGCGCCAAGGGCGACCAGCGCCGCAAGGTCCGCGAGGGCGCCGAGCGCGAGATGCGGCAGCTGCGCGACCGGGCCCAGCGCGAGCTGGACCGGCTGGACGAGGTCTGGAGCCGCTTCAAGAACCTCAAGGTCCAGGACCTTGAGGGCGACGAGCTGCTCTACCGCGAGATGCGCGACCGCTTCGGCCGCTACTTCCGCGGCGGCATGGGCGCCCAGGCGATCCAGGAGCGTCTGACCAACTTCGACCTCGCTCTCGAGGCCGAGAACCTGCGCGAGACGATCCGCAGCGGCAAGGGCCAGAAGAAGGCCCGCGCGCTCAAGCGTCTCAAGGTCGTGTCGGCGTTCCTGAACACCCGCAACTCGCCCAACGGGATGGTCCTCGACTGCATCCCGGTCATCCCGCCGGACCTGCGCCCGATGGTGCAGCTCGACGGTGGCCGGTTCGCGACCTCGGACCTGAACGACCTGTACCGCCGGGTGATCAACCGGAACAACCGCCTCAAGCGGCTTCTCGACCTCGGCGCCCCCGAGATCATCGTGAACAACGAGAAGCGGATGCTCCAGGAGGCCGTCGACGCGCTGTTCGACAACGGCCGCCGCGGCCGCCCGGTCACCGGTCCCGGCAACCGCCCCCTGAAGTCCCTCAGCGACATGCTGAAGGGCAAGCAGGGCCGGTTCCGCCAGAACCTGCTGGGCAAGCGAGTCGACTACTCCGGCCGTTCGGTCATCGTCGTCGGCCCGCAGCTGAAGCTGCACCAGTGTGGTCTGCCCAAGCAGATGGCGCTTGAGCTCTTCAAGCCGTTCGTGATGAAGCGCCTGGTCGACCTGAACCACGCGCAGAACATCAAGTCGGCCAAGCGGATGGTCGAGCGTGCCCGGCCGGTCGTGTGGGACGTCCTCGAAGAGGTCATCACCGAGCACCCCGTGCTGCTCAACCGTGCGCCGACCCTGCACCGCCTGGGCATCCAGGCCTTCGAGCCGCAGCTGGTCGAGGGCAAGGCCATCCAGATCCACCCGCTCGTCTGCACCGCGTTCAACGCGGACTTCGACGGTGACCAGATGGCCGTGCACCTGCCGCTGTCGGCCGAGGCGCAGGCCGAGGCCCGCATCCTGATGCTGTCGACGAACAACATCCTCAAGCCGGCCGACGGCAAGCCCGTGACCATGCCCACCCAGGACATGATCATCGGCCTCTACTCGCTGACCACGCTCAAGGACGAGGACGAGAACGGTGTCGGCAGGGGCCGGGTCTTCGGCTCGGTGTCGGAGGCGCTCATGGCCTTCGACCGCCGCGAGCTCGACATCCAGTCGCTGATCCAGATCCGGATGAAGGGCGACGTCCCGCCGCCCCGCGGCTGGGCCGGTCCCGAGGGCTGGGAGGCGGGTGACAGCTACCGCCTGGAGACCACCCTGGGCCGGTGCCTGTTCAACCAGACCCTGCCGGCGAACTACCCGTACGTGAACGCGCAGATCGGCAAGAAGCAACTGTCGGTCATCGTCAACGAGCTCGCCGAGAAGTACCCCAAGGTCGAGGTCGCCGCGGCGCTCGACGCCCTCAAGGACGCCGGGTTCTACTGGGCGACCAGGGCCGGTGTGACGATCTCCATCGAGGACGTCATCGCGCCGCCGAACAAGGCCGAGATCATGGAGACGTACGAGCGCAGGGCCGACAAGGTCCAGCGCGAGTACGAGCGCGGTCTGATCACGGACGAGGAGCGCCGCCAGGAGCTCATCGAGATCTGGACGCACGCGACCAGTGACGTGACCGACGACATGCAGAAGGCGTTCCCGAAGACCAACCCGGTCTGGATGATGGTCCAGTCGGGCGCCCGAGGAAACCTGATGCAGGTCCGGCAGATCTCCGGCATCCGCGGTCTGGTGTCCAACACCAAGGGTGAGACGATCCCGCGCCCGATCAAGGCCTCGTTCCGCGAGGGCCTGTCGGTGCTCGAGTACTTCATCTCCACCCACGGCCAGCGGAAGGGTCTGGCGGACACCGCGCTGCGGACCGCCGACTCGGGTTACCTGACCCGTCGTCTGGTGGACGTCGCGCAGGACGTCATCGTCCGCGAGATCGACTGCGGCACCGACCGTGGCGTCCCGCTGCACGTGGCCGACCGCGACGCCCAGGGCAACCTGGTCAAGGCGGAGAACGCCGAGAGCAACGTGCACGGCCGCATCCTCGCCGAGGACGTGGAGGTGGACGGCAAGATCATCGTGCCGGTGGGCGTCGACATCAACGACATCCACGTCACCGCGCTGGTCGAGGCCGGTGTGGAGACCGTCAGGACCCGCAGCGCCCTCGTCTGCGAGGCCAAGATCGGTGTCTGCGCCACCTGCTACGGCCGCTCACTCGCGACCGGCAAGCTCGTGGACGTCGGCGAGGCGGTCGGCATCATCGCCGCCCAGTCGATCGGCGAGCCCGGCACCCAGCTGACGATGCGTACCTTCCACACCGGTGGTGTGGCGGGCGCCGACATCACCCACGGTCTGCCCCGTGTCCAGGAGCTCTTCGAGGCGCGCGTCCCCAAGGGCGTCGCCCCGATCAGCGAGGCCGAGGGCCGGGTCCGCGTCGACGAGACCGACAAGACGCGGAAGATCGTGATCGTCCCGGACGACGGTTCCGAGGAGGTCGCGTACCCGGTGTCGATGCGGTCGCGCATGCTGGTCTCGGACGGGCAGCGGGTCACGGTCGGCCACCAGCTGATCGCCGGTGCGGTCAACCCCAACGAGGTGCTGCGCATCCTCGGCCCCCGGGCCGTGCAGCTGCACCTCGTGGCGGAGGTCCAGCAGGTCTACCGCTCGCAGGGTGTGTCGATCCACGACAAGCACATCGAGATCATCGTGCGGCAGATGCTCAAGCGCGTGAACGTGCTTGAGTCCGGCGACGCCGACATGCTGCCCGGCGAGCTCGTCGAGCGGCCGCGCTTCGAGCGGATCAACCGCGAGTGCGTGGCGGAGGGCGGCACGCCGGCTTCCGGACGCCCGGTGCTGATGGGCATCACCAAGGCCTCGCTCGCCACCGAGTCCTGGCTGTCCGCGGCGTCCTTCCAGGAGACGACCCGAGTGCTCACCGACGCGGCGATCCACGCCAAGTCGGACTCGCTGCTCGGCCTCAAGGAGAACGTCATCATCGGAAAGCTCATCCCGGCCGGTACGGGCATGCCCCAGTACCGCAACATCCGGGTCGAGCCGACCGAGGAGGCCAAGGCCGCCATGTACACCGTCGGCGGCTACGACGGCTCCGCGGCCGACTACACCTTCGGCTCGGGCTCCGGTGAGGCCGTGCCGCTGGAGGAGTACGACTTCGGTCAGTACAACCGCTGAGTGGTCACGAACGACTGAACGGTCACGAACGGCGCCCGGTCCCCGGAAGGGGACCGGGCGCCGTCGCCTTTTTCCGCCGTAGTCCCTCCCTCTCCCCGCGGTCGTCTCCCCGGTGCCGTCGCTTTTTCCCTCCTGCGCGGGCCCGGTAGCGGGGGATGTGGACCTTTCTTGACCGGAATGTTGCGGCGAAAGCCGTACGTTAATGCGGAGAACGGCCGGAGAAGTGCTCTGCGGCGGGTAAACTCGACACGGACCCAGAAGCGGTCGGTCGGAAACCGATCGCGGGAGTCATGACACGAACGCCGGCGCCTGGCGGGTGCAACCGTTTTGACGTGTTGCGTTGGGCTGGGTAGTCTTTTCCTTCGTGCCCATGTCTTCATGGGCCTTCATGCGTGCGCGTCGACAGGTTCCCGCTGTGGAGTCGACAGAGGCGCCGCGTGGCCTCCTCCACCGGACCGGCCTTAACCGGGATGTGGCGCGGAACGTGCGCGACACGCCCGACCGCGTGGGTCGGAGGGGCTGAAAGAACCGCAGGTCATGACACCGGCAGTACCTGCAAAATGCACCACATTCGAATTACCGGCTAGCACGAACGGAGACGCGGTGCCCACGATTCAGCAGCTGGTCCGCAAGGGCCGCCAGGACAAGGTCACCAAGACCAAGACCCCGGCGCTCAAGGCCAGCCCTCAGCGACGCGGCACCTGCATGCGCGTATACACCACGACCCCGAAGAAGCCGAACTCCGCCCTCCGCAAGGTCGCGCGTGTCCGGCTCACCAACGGCATCGAGGTCACGGCCTACATCCCCGGTGTCGGCCACAACCTCCAGGAGCACTCCATCGTGCTCGTCCGTGGTGGTCGTGTGAAGGACCTGCCGGGTGTTCGCTACAAGATCATCCGCGGCTCGCTCGACACCCAGGGTGTCCGTAACCGCAAGCAGGCCCGTAGCCGTTACGGCGCGAAGAAGGAGAAGTAGGAATGCCTCGCAAGGGTTCTCCTGGCCGTCGTCAGCTCATGGCTGACCCGGTTCACAACTCGCCCCTGGTCACCGCGCTTATCAACAAGGTGCTCCTGGACGGCAAGCGATCCATCGCCCAGTCCATCGTGTACGGCGCCCTCGAAGGCGCCAAGGAGAAGACCGGCAACGACCCGGTCGTCACCCTGAAGCGCGCGCTGGACAACGTCAAGCCCACCCTCGAGGTCCGCAGCCGCCGTGTCGGTGGCGCGACCTACCAGGTCCCGGTCGAGGTGCGCGCGGCGCGCAGCACCACCCTGGCCCTGCGCTGGCTGGTGCAGTACTCCCGCGCCCGCCGCGAGAAGACCATGACCGAGCGCCTCATGAACGAACTGCTCGACGCCAGCAACGGCCTCGGCGCAAGCGTCAAGAAGCGCGAGGACACCCACAAGATGGCCGAGTCCAACAAGGCCTTCGCCCACTACCGCTGGTAACAGCGGGTTCGACGAGACGACGAGGACGCGAGAGAAGTGGCCACCACGACCGCTCTTGACCTGGCCAAGGTCCGTAACATCGGGATCATGGCCCACATCGACGCGGGCAAGACCACGACGACCGAGCGCATCCTGTTCTACACCGGTATCAACTACAAGATCGGTGAGGTCCACGAGGGCGCAGCCACGATGGACTGGATGGAGCAGGAGCAGGAGCGTGGTATCACCATCACCTCCGCTGCCACGACCTGCGAATGGCTCGGCCACACGATCAACATCATCGACACGCCGGGCCACGTGGACTTCACGATCGAGGTGGAGCGCTCGCTCCGCGTCCTCGACGGTGCCGTCGCCGTGTTCGACGCCGTCGCCGGTGTCGAGCCGCAGTCCGAGACGGTCTGGCGTCAGGCCGACCGCTACGAAGTGCCCAGGATCTGCTTCGTCAACAAGATGGACCGGGTCGGCGCGGAGTTCCACCGCTGCGTCGAGATGATGGTCAGCCGCCTGAACGCGACCCCCGCCGTCATCCAGCTTCCCTGGGGCGTCGAGGCCGACTTCAAGGGCGTCATCGACCTGGTCACGATGAAGGGTCTGCTCTGGAGCGCCGAGGCGGCCAAGGGCGAGATGTACGAGGTCGTCGACATCCCGGCCGAGCACGTCGAGGTCGCCCGCGAGTGGCGTGACAAGCTGGTCGAGACGGTCTCCGAGAACGACGACGAGCTGATGGAGCTCTTCCTCGAGGGCGTCGAGCCTACCGAGGAGCAGCTGGTCGCGGCCATCCGCCGCGCCACGCTGGCCAGCGCCATCAACCCGGTCCTGACCGGCACCGCGTTCAAGAACAAGGGCGTGCAGCCCCTGCTCGACGCGATCGTCGCCTATCTCCCCGCACCGATCGACATCCCGGCCTTCAAGGGACACGCGGTCGGCAAGGAGGAGGAGGTCATCGAGCGTCACGCGGACGTGACCGAGCCCTTCTCCGCACTCGCGTTCAAGATCATGAGCGACCAGCACCTGGGCCGTCTCACCTACATCCGCATCTACTCGGGCACGCTCGAGACCGGCACCGCCGTGGTCAACTCGGTGAAGGGCCGCAAGGAGCGGATCGGCAAGATCTACCAGATGCACGCCAACAAGCGCGAAGAGCGCCCGTCGGCTGTCGCCGGTCAGATCGTCGCCGTCATGGGTCTGAAGGACACCACCACCGGTGACACCCTGTCGGACCCGGCTCACCCCGTGGTCCTGGAGTCGATGAACTTCCCGGCGCCGGTCATCAGCGTCGCCATCGAGCCCAAGACCAAGGGCGACCAGGAGAAGCTGGGCACCGCGATTCAGCGTCTGGCCGAGGAGGACCCGTCCTTCCAGGTCCGTCGTGACGACGAGACCGGGCAGACGGTCATCTGGGGTATGGGCGAGCTCCACCTGGAGATCCTCGTCGACCGGATGCGCCGCGAGTTCAAGGTCGAGGCCAACATCGGCCGGCCTCAGGTGGCCTACCGGGAGACCATCCGCCGCAAGGTGGAGAAGGTCGACTACGTCCACAAGAAGCAGACCGGTGGTTCCGGCCAGTTCGCCAAGGTCATCATTGACATTGAGCCGCTGGGCGAGGGCAACGACGGTTACGAGTTCTCGAACAAGGTCTCCGGCGGCCGCATCCCGAGGGAGTACATCCCCTCGGTCGACGCGGGCGCCCAGGAGGCGGCCGAGTTCGGTGTTCTCGCCGGATACCCCATGGTCGGGGTCAAGGTCACCCTGCGGGACGGTGCCTACCACGAGGTGGACTCGTCCGAAATGGCCTTCAAGATCGCTGGTTCGATGGCCTTCAAGGAGGCCGCGCGCCGGGCAGACGCCGTAATCCTGGAGCCGATGATGGCCGTCGAGGTCACCACGCCCGAGGACTACATGGGTGATGTCATCGGTGACCTCAACGGTCGCCGCGGGCAGATCCAGGCGATGGACGAGCGCTCCGGCGCCCGGATCATCAAGGCGCTCGTGCCGCTCTCTGAGATGTTCGGCTACGTGGGAGACCTCCGTAGCAAGACGCAGGGACGCGCGAGCTACAGCATGCAGTTCGACTCCTACGCGGAAGTGCCTGCGCACATCGCCAAGGAGATCGTCGCGAAGGTGCGGGGCGAGTAAGTCCGGCACTGTTCCGGGCGCGGGTGGACGAGGAGATCGTCACCCCGCCACCGGAGGGGTGCGGGGCGAGCAGCCCAGCACCGTTCCGGGCACGGGAGGCGAGAGATCGTCTTCCCGCACCGGAGGGGTGCGGGGCGAGAGCTTTCTCGTCGGCCGGTTCCGAGAGGGATCGGCCCCCCAAGCCCGAATATGAAGACGCAAGTCACGTCAGAATCTCTAAGGAGAGAGCAGTGGCCAAGGCCAAGTTCGAGCGGACCAAGCCGCACGTAAACATCGGCACCATTGGGCACATCGACCACGGCAAGACCACTCTGACCGCGGCGATCACCAAGGTGCTCCACGAGCGTTTCCCGACTCTCAACGAGGCGACCCCGTTCGACAAGATCGACAAGGCGCCCGAGGAGAAGGCTCGTGGTATCACGATCTCCATCGCGCACGTCGAGTACCAGACCGAGAAGCGCCACTACGCCCACGTGGACTGCCCCGGTCACGCCGACTACGTGAAGAACATGATCACCGGCGCGGCTCAGATGGACGGTGCGATCCTCGTGGTCGCCGCCACCGACGGCCCGATGCCGCAGACGAAGGAGCACGTCCTCCTGGCCCGCCAGGTCGGCGTCCCCTACATCGTCGTGGCCCTCAACAAGTCCGACATGGTGGACGACGAGGAGATCCTGGAGCTCGTCGAGCTCGAGGTCCGCGAGCTTCTCTCGGCCCAGGAGTTCCCCGGCGACGACCTGCCGGTCGTCCGCGTCTCGGCGCTGAAGGCGCTTGAGGGCGACGCCAAGTGGGGCGACTCGATCATCGAGCTCATGACCGCCGTGGACGAGAACGTCCCCGAGCCGGTTCGTGAGACCGAGAAGCCGTTCCTGATGCCGATCGAGGACGTCTTCTCGATCACCGGTCGCGGCACGGTCGTCACCGGCCGTATCGAGCGCGGTATCGTCAAGGTCAACGAGACCGTCGACATCATCGGCATCAAGGAGACCAAGACCACCACCACGGTCACCGGTGTCGAGATGTTCCGCAAGCTCCTCGACGAGGGCCAGGCGGGCGACAACGTCGGTCTGCTCCTGCGCGGCATCAAGCGCGAGGACGTCGAGCGCGGCCAGTGCATCATCAAGCCGGGCACGACCACCCCGCACACCGAGTTCGAGGCCCAGGTCTACATCCTGAGCAAGGACGAGGGCGGCCGCCACACCCCGTTCTTCAACAACTACCGCCCGCAGTTCTACTTCCGTACGACCGACGTGACCGGCGTGGTGAACCTCCCCGAGGGCACCGAGATGGTCATGCCCGGCGACAACACGGAGATGAACGTCGCGCTGATCCAGCCCATCGCGATGGAGGACGGTCTCAAGTTCGCCATCCGTGAGGGTGGCCGCACCGTCGGTGCGGGTCGAGTGACCAAGATCATCAAGTAGTACGATCGCGGAGTGGCGGCCGGCCCCCGAAAACAGGGTCGGCCGCCTCCCCACGAGGGGGCCGCGCCGCAGGGCGTGGACCTCGGCAGGACCCCACGAACCGTGATCTCGCAGTTGGTTCGGCCGAACGCCGGCCGAACTAATTGCCAGATCACGGAAGAAAGCGCGGACTCACAGCGTCTGCTACGTGGGGCATGTGCGGAGAACGCCGCCCCAGGGCGAGACGTGCTCCGGCACGACGTGGCGGGACCGTCCAGACGGGCCCGGCCATGACACAGCGGCAACAGGCCGCACGTAACTTTTTCAGACGACAGTGAAGGACACCGAGGCCATTATGGCGGGACAGAAGATCCGCATTCGGCTCAAGGCCTATGACCACGAGGTCATCGACGTCTCGGCCAAGAAGATCGTCGAGACGGTGACAAGGACTGGCGCCAAGGTCGCGGGCCCGGTGCCGCTGCCGACCGAGAAGAACGTGTACTGCGTCATCCGCTCGCCGCACAAGTACAAGGACAGCCGCGAGCACTTTGAGATGCGCACGCACAAGCGGCTGATTGACATCATCGATCCGACGCCGAAGACGGTCGACTCGCTCATGCGACTCGACCTTCCCGCCGGTGTTGACATCTCGATCAAGCTCTGAGGGAACGCACTGACATGGCTAACAAGATCAAGGGCGTCCTGGGCAAGAAGCTCGGCATGACCCAGGTCTTCGACGCGGACAACCGGATGGTCCCGGTGACCGTCGTCGAGGCTGGCCCGTGCGTCGTGACCCGCGTCCGCACCGCCGAGAAGGACGGCTACACCGCCGTCCAGCTGGGCTTCGGCCAGGTCGACCCGCGGAAGGTCAACAAGCCGCTCGGCGACTACCTGCGCAAGCACGACATCACCCCGCGCCGTTACTTCGCGGAGATCCGCACCGACGACGCGAGCGACTACACCCTGGGCCAGGAGCTCCTCGCCGACACCTTCGAGGCCGGCCAGTTCGTCGACGTGACGGGCAAGAGCAAGGGCAAGGGTTTCGCGGGTGTCATGAAGCGCCACGGCTTCAAGGGCCTCGGCGCCTCGCACGGTACGCAGCGCAAGCACCGCTCGCCCGGTTCCATCGGTGGCTGCGCCACCCCCGGCCGCGTCTTCAAGGGCGTGCGCATGGCGGGCCGGATGGGCAACGTCCGCACGACCGTCCAGAGCCTCAAGGTTCACGCCGTGGACGCCGAGAAGGGCCTCATCCTGATCAAGGGTGCGATCCCCGGCGCCAACGGCAGCCTGGTCCTGGTCCGCACCGCCGCCAAGAAGGGGGCTGCCAAGTGAGCACCATTGACGTCCTCGACGTGAGCGGCGAGAAGGCCGGCACCGTCGACCTGCCGGAGGACATCTTCGGTACGAAGGTCAACATCCCGCTGATCCACCAGGTCGTCGTGGCCCAGCTCGCCGCTCGCCGGCAGGGCACCCACAAGGCGAAGACCCGCGGTGAGGTCCGAGGCGGCGGCAAGAAGCCGTACCGCCAGAAGGGCACCGGCCGCGCCCGTCAGGGTTCGACCCGCGCCCCGCAGTTCACCGGCGGTGGCATCGTCCACGGCCCGGTTCCGCGGGACTACTCGCAGAAGACTCCCAAGAAGATGAAGGCCGCCGCCCTGCGCGCGGCCCTGTCCGACCGGGCGACCGGCGGCCGCGTTCACGTGGTCAGCGGTCTGGTCGCGGGGGAGACCCCGAAGACCAAGGCGGCTCTCGAGTCGCTTCGCAGGATCACCAAGGCGCGCAGCGTCCTGGTCGTCGTTGACGAGGGTGACGAGCTCAGCTGGCTGAGCCTGCGCAACGCCCCCGAGGTCCACCTTCTGGACGCCGGGCAGCTCAACACCTACGACGTGCTCTGCTACGACGACGTCATCTTCACTCAGGACGCGTACGACCAGATCGTGGCGCGTCTGAGCAAGAGCGGGAAGGAAGACGCCTGATGGAGAAGATCGCCGACCCGCGCGACATCATCATCAAGCCGGTTGTCTCCGAGAAGAGCTACGGCTTGATCGACGAGCACAACAAGTACACGTTCCTGGTGCGGAAGACGGCCAACAAGACGCAGGTCAAGATCGCCGTTGAGAAGATCTTCGGTGTCAAGGTCGCCAGCGTCAACACCATCAACCGCCAGGGCAAGCGGAAGCGGACCAGGTTCGGCTACGGCCAGCGCCCGGCCACCAAGCGAGCCATCGTCAGCCTGGTCGAGGGCGACCGGATTGACATCTTCGGCCAGATCGGCTGACGCGCTCGCTCAGTAAGTACAGGGAGAACGCCCCTCGCCACCTGGTGAGGGGCATTCGACCGGATTAACCGACGAAGGATGAACGAAAAAGATGGGCATCCGTAAACTCAAGCCGACGACCCCCGGTCGCCGCGGCGCCAGCGTCTCGGACTTTGCCGAGATCACGCGCAGCACGCCCGAGAAGTCGCTGCTTGCACCCCTGCACAGCAAGGGTGGCCGTAACGTCCACGGCCGAGTCACCACCCGTCACCAGGGCGGTGGCCACAAGCGCGCCTACCGGATCATCGATTTCCGGCGTCACGACAAGGACGGGATCCCGGCCAAGGTCGCTCACATCGAGTACGACCCGAACCGCACGTCCCGCATCGCGCTGCTGCACTACGCCGACGGGGAGAAGCGCTACATCCTCTGCCCGACCGGCCTGAAGCAGGGCGACAACATCGAGAACGGCCCCACGGCCGACATCAAGCCGGGTAACTGCCTCCCGCTGCGCAACATCCCGACCGGTACCTTCATCCACGCGGTGGAGCTCCGTCCGGGTGGTGGCGCCAAGCTGGGCCGGTCCGCCGGCGCGCAGATTCAGCTCCTCGCCAAGGAGGGCCAGTACGCCACGCTGCGTATGCCCTCCGGTGAGATGCGCCAGGTCGATGTTCGCTGCCGGGCCTCGATCGGCCAGGTCGGCAACGCCGAGCAGGCCAACATCAACTGGGGTAAGGCCGGCCGCATGCGGTGGAAGGGCAAGCGCCCCACCGTCCGCGGTGTCGCGATGAACCCGGTCGACCACCCGCACGGTGGTGGTGAGGGTAAGACCTCCGGCGGCCGTCACCCCGTCAACCCCAAGGGCAAGCCCGAGGGACGTACGCGTGCGGCGAACAAGGCCAGCGACCGGCTGATCATCCGCCGTCGTACCAAGCGGAAGAAGCGGTAGGAGCAGCCAAAATGCCACGTAGCCTTAAGAAGGGTCCCTTCGTGGACGACCACCTTCAGAAGAAGGTGGATGTCCAGAACGAGAAGGGCACCAAAAACGTCATCAAGACGTGGTCGCGGCGCTCCATGATCGTGCCCGACATGCTTGGTCACACGATCGCCGTTCACGACGGCCGTAAGCACGTCCCGGTGTTCGTCACCGAGTCGATGATCGGCCACAAGCTGGGTGAGTTCGCTCCGACGCGAACCTTCCGCAGCCACGTCAAGGAAGACCGCCGCAGCCGGCGATAAGCGCCTCAGGAAGAGGACGTCGAGCCGGGAACGATCGGAAGCGATCGTCTCAGGGTGAGACGGACTCGACCAAAACGAAGGGTAAGAGGAGTAAGCGATGGAAGCCAGGGCTCAGGCGCGGTTCGCGCGCCACACGCCCATGAAGGCCCGCCGTGTGGTGGACCTCATTCGCGGGCTGCCCGCTTCGGAGGCGCAGGCCGTGCTGCAGTTCGCTCCCCAGTCGGCGAGCGAGACCGTGTACAAGGTGCTCTCGAGCGCCATTGCCAACGCGGAGCACAACTTCAAGCTCGACCGTGACACGCTCTTCGTGAGCCGTGCCTGGGTCGACGAGGGCCCGACGCTGAAGCGGTTTCGTCCCCGTGCTCAGGGTCGTGCCTATCGGATCAACAAGCGGACCAGCCACATCACCGTGATCGTGGAGTCCCGCGAGCCGAAGGGGAGGACCCGCTAGTGGGTCAGAAGGTTAACCCGCACGGGTTCCGCCTCGGCATCACGACCGACTTCAAGAGCCGGTGGTATGCCGACAAGCTCTACAAGTCGTACGTTGCCGAGGATGTGGCGATCCGCCGCATGCTCAAAAAGGGCATGGAGCGGGCCGGCATCTCCAAGGTGGAGATCGAGCGGACCACCGACCGGGTTCAGGTCGACATTCACACCGCCCGTCCGGGCATCGTCATCGGCCGCCGCGGCGCCGAGGCGGACCGGATCCGCGGTGACCTCGAGAAGCTGACCAAGAAGCAGGTCCAGCTGAACATCCTCGAGGTCAAGAACCCTGAGATCGACGCTCAGCTCGTCGCCCAGGGTGTGGCCGAGCAGCTGTCCAGCCGTGTCTCGTTCCGCCGTGCCATGCGCAAGGCGATGCAGTCGGCGATGAAGAGCGGTGCCAAGGGCATCCGGGTGCAGTGCTCCGGTCGTCTCGGCGGCGCCGAGATGTCCCGTTCGGAGTTCTACCGCGAGGGCCGCGTGCCCCTGCACACCCTCCGCGCGGACATCGACTACGGCCTGTACGAGGCCCGCACCACCTTCGGCCGTATCGGCGTGAAGGTGTGGATCTACAAGGGTGAGGCTCCGAGCAGCCGCGCCGAGCGCGAGGCGGCTGCCGCCGGTGCTCGCGCCGGCCAGCGTCGTGACCGCGACGACCGTCGTGGCCCCGGTGCCGGTGGTGGCGGCGGCGACCGTCCCCGTCGTGGCGGCGGCGCCGGTGGCGCCCGTCGTGGCGCCGGTGCCGGCCGTGGCGACCGTGCCGGTGGCTCCGCCGCCCCCAGGAACGAGGCGGCCTCGCAGGCTGCCCCCGAGACCGGCCCGGCTGCGCAGCCGGGTGCTGAAGGGAGCTGACCATGCTGATCCCGCGCAGGGTCAAGCACCGCAAGCAGCACCGGCCCGACCGTCACGGCGCCGCCAAGGGTGGCACCAGGGTCGTGTTCGGCGAGTTCGGCATTCAGGCGATTGAGCACTCCTACGTGACCAACCGCCAGATCGAGTCGGCTCGTATCGCGATGACCCGTCACATCAAGCGTGGTGGAAAGGTCTGGATCAACATCTATCCGGACCGCCCCCTCACGAAGAAGCCGGCCGAGACCCGCATGGGTTCCGGTAAGGGTTCGCCGGAGTGGTGGATCGCCAACGTCAAGCCCGGCCGCATCATGTTCGAGCTGTCGGGTGTCGCCGAGCCGGTGGCTCGCGAAGCCCTGCGTCGTGCGATGCACAAGTTGCCGATGAAGTGCCGGTTCGTCAAGCGTGAAGTGGGTGAGGCGTGATGGCTAAGGGCCTGACCGCCGGTGAGCTGCGGGTGGAAGACCAGGACACCCTGGTCACGAAGCTGAAGGAAGCCAAGGAGGAGCTGTTCAACCTCCGCTTCCAGGCAGCGACCGGCCAGTTGGAGAGCCACGGGCGGTTGCGTGCCGTCCGCCGCGAGATCGCCCGTATCTACACCGTGATGCGCGAGCGGGAGCTCGGAATTGTCACGGTAGAGAAGGAGTCGATCGATGGCTGAGGCCACGGAAACCACGACCGAGACGCGGAACTACCGCAAGACCCGTGAGGGTCTGGTCGTCAGTGACAAGATGGACAAGACCGTCGTGGTCGCTGTCGAGGACCGCGTGAAGCACCCCCTGTACGGCAAGGTCATCCGCAGGACGACCAAGTACAAGGCGCACGACGAGGCCAACACCTGCGGTGTCGGCGACCGTGTCCTCCTGATGGAGACCCGGCCGCTGTCCGCCAGCAAGCGCTGGCGGGTCATCGAGATCCTCGAGAAGGCCAAGTAGGCAACGCGCCTCGTGGGGGGTGACACCGTCACCCCCCACGACGGCGTCCAAGGGGGCGAAGCGATCTTCGCCCCGCCTGCGGTGGCGGTCCTGAGGGGCTGTCGCCGGGGGAAAAAGACCCAGCAGGTTCCGCAAGGCTCACCCACGGGTGAGAACCAGCGAGACAAACAGGAGTTCAAGTGATCCAGCAGGAGTCGCGGCTCAAGGTCGCCGACAACACCGGTGCGAAGGAAGTCCTTTGCATCCGTGTGCTCGGTGGCTCGGGCCGGCGCTACGCGGGAATCGGTGACATCATCGTCGCCACGGTCAAGGACGCCATTCCCGGCGGCACCGTGAAGAAGGGCGATGTGGTCAAGGCCGTCATCGTCCGCACTGTCAAGGAGCGCCGTCGGCCCGACGGTTCCTACATCCGCTTCGACGAGAACGCCGCCGTCATCATCAAGGACAGCGGTGACCCCCGGGGCACCCGCATCTTCGGTCCCGTCGGACGTGAGCTGCGTGACAAGAAGTTCATGCGGATCATCTCGCTCGCGCCGGAGGTGTTGTAATGCCGAAGCTTCACGTGAAGAAGGGTGACCTCGTCCTGGTCATCGCCGGCAAGGACAAGGGTGCCAAGGGTCGTGTGATCGCCGCCCACCCGCGCGAGGAGCGCGTGGTGGTCGAGGGCGTCAACATGGTCAAGAAGCACTCCAAGGAGACCAACCAGGGTCCGCGCGGCGCCAAGGCCGGTGGCGTGCAGACCATGGAGGCTTCCATCCACGTGAGCAACGTCAAGAAGCTCAAGGATGAGAAGCCTGCCAAGGACGACAAGCCCGCCAAGAAGGAGTCGGCCGAGGCCGCTTCCGAGGAGACGGGTAAGGACAACTGATGACCGCGAACACCACCGAGACCGGACAGCGGGCCCTCCCGCGCCTCAAGCAGCGCTACCGCGAAGAGATCATCGCGAAGCTGAACGAGCAGTTCGAGTTCGAGAACATCATGCTGGTGCCCACCATCACCAAGATCAAGGTGAACATGGGCGTCGGCGAGGCCGCGCGCGACTCGAAGCTCATCGAAGGCGCCGTCCGCGACCTCACCGTGATCACCGGCCAGAAGCCGGCGGTCGTCCGCGCCCGCAAGTCCATCGCCCAGTTCAAGCTGCGCGAGGGCATGCCGATCGGCGCACACGTCACGCTGCGCGGTGACCGCATGTGGGAGTTCCTCGACCGGCTGCTCTCGCTGGCGCTGCCCCGCATCCGTGACTTCCGCGGTCTGTCGCCCAAGCAGTTCGACGGCAACGGGAACTACACCTTCGGTCTCACCGAGCAGGTCATGTTCCACGAGATCGACCAGGACAAGGTCGACCGCCAGCGTGGTATGGACATCACGGTCGTGACCACAGCTAAGACCGACGACCAGGGCCGGGCGCTGCTGAAGCAGCTCGGATTCCCCTTCAAGGAGGCCTGATCATGGCGAAGACGTCGCTCAAGGTCAAGGCTGCTCGTAAGGCCAAGTTCGAGGTCCGGGCGTACACTCGGTGCTCGCGCTGTGGTCGTCCCCGCGCCGTCTACAGGAAGTTCGGCCTGTGCCGCATCTGCTTCCGCGAGATGGCGCACCGGGGCGAGCTGCCCGGCATCACCAAGTCGAGCTGGTAGCCCTCCGCGCGGCCCCGTGAGCGATCACGGGCCCGCGCGCGGCACCGGCCGCACATAGAAAGTCGTATTCACCGGGCGCCGACTACAGGCGCCCATGACCGCACCGTAGGTCCCCTGTGGAAACCGCGGTGAGGAAGGCCACCGGCCATGACGATGACTGACCCGATCGCAGACATGCTGACGCGTCTGCGAAACGCGAACTCGGCGTACCACGACAGTGTGGCGATGCCGTACTCGAAGATCAAGGCGCACATCGCCGAGATCCTCCAGCAGGAGGGTTACATCCAGTCCTGGAGCGTCGAAGACGCCAAGGTCGGAAAGAACCTCGTGGTGGAGCTGAAGTTCGGGCCGACCCGTGAGCGGTCCCTCGCGGGCCTGCGCCGGGTCTCCAAGCCCGGCCTGCGGGTCTATGCAAAGAAGGACAACCTGCCCCGAGTCCTGGGTGGACTGGGCGTCGCGATCATCTCGACGTCCGGCGGTCTCATGACGGACAAGCAGGCCGGCAAGCGTGGAGTGGGCGGGGAAGTCCTCGCCTTCGTTTGGTAGAGGGGAGAACGAACAGCATGTCAAGAATCGGACGGCTGCCCATCCCCGTACCGAACGGAGTGGACGTCGCCATCGACGGCCGGGACGTCACGGTCAAGGGCCCCAAGGGCACGCTTTCACACACGGTCGCGGAACCCATCGCGATCGCCAAGGGTGACGACGGCAATCTGTCCGTCACCCGTCCCAACGACGAGAACAAGGTCCGTGCGCTGCACGGCCTGTCTCGCACCCTGGTCGCCAACATGGTGACCGGTGTGACCCAGGGTTACTCGAAGACCCTGGAGATCGTGGGCGTCGGTTACCGCGTGCAGGCCAAGAGCCCGACTCAGCTCGAGTTCGCTCTCGGCTTCAGCCACCCGGTGATCGTCGACGCCCCCGAGGGTGTCACCTTCCGCGTCGAGAGGCCGACGCTGTTCCACGTGGACGGCATCGACAAGCAGAAGGTCGGCGAGATCGCCGCGAACATCCGCAAGTTGCGCAAGCCCGACCCGTACAAGGGCAAGGGCGTGCGCTACCAGGGTGAAGTTATCCGCCGCAAGGTCGGAAAGGCTGGTAAGTAGGCATGGCTGGCAAGACTGCGTTCGGCAAGCACACGGCCGCCCGCGCCGTCTCGCGGGCCCGCCGCCACGGCCGAGTCCGCAAGAAGGTGGCCGGTACGGCCACGCGTCCGCGCCTGGTCGTCAACCGCTCCACGAGGCACCTCTTCGTGCAGATCGTCGACGACACCCAGGGCCACACGCTGGTGAGCGCGTCCACCATGGACGCCTCCCTGCGCACGGCGGAGGGCGCCAAGACCGACAAGGCCAAGCAGGTCGGCGAGCTTCTCGCTCAGCGGGCCAAGGCAGCCGGGATCACCGCGGTCGTGTTCGACCGGGGTGGCAACCGCTACGCGGGCCGCATCGCGGCGCTGGCAGACAGCGCACGCGAAGGCGGACTGGAGTTCTGATGACTCCGTCCCAGGATCGCAATCCAGGATCGCAACCGATGGCCCGTCTTACGAATGAGAAGAGGAACCACTAATGGCTGGAGCTCCGCGTCGCGGTGGCGCCGCCGGTGGCGAGCGGCGTGACGGTCGTCGTGACGATCGCCGCGGTGGAAACGCTGACAAGGGCGTCTCGTACATCGAGCGCGTTGTGAAGATCAACCGAGTGGCCAAGGTCGTGAAGGGTGGTCGTCGCTTCAGCTTCACCGCCCTCGTCATCGTCGGTGACGGCAACGGCATGGTCGGCGTCGGCTACGGCAAGGCCAAGGAAGTGCCCGCGGCGATCGCCAAGGGTGTCGAAGAGGCCAAGAAGCACTTCTTCAAGGTGCCCCGCATCCAGGGCACCATCCCGCACATCGTGCAGGGTGAAGAGGCCGCGGGCGTCGTCTTCCTGCGTCCGGCCTCGCCCGGTACCGGCGTCATCGCCGGTGGCCCGGTGCGCGCCGTGCTGGAGTGCGCCGGTATCCACGACGTGCTGTCCAAGTCGCTCGGCTCGGACAACCCGATCAACATCGTGCACGCCACCGTGGCGGCCCTGAAGGGCCTCAGCCGCCCCGAGGAGATCGCGGCCCGCCGTGGCCTCCCGATCGAGGACGTCGCCCCCAAGAGGATGCTCAAGGCTCGCGCCGAGGGCCTCGCGGAGGCCGCGGCCGCGAAGGCGGTGAGCTAGCTCATGGCGCGCCTGAAGATTACCCAGGTCCGTTCCAAGATCGGTGGCAAGCAGAACCAGCGTGACTCGCTGCGCTCGCTCGGTCTGAAGCGAATCGGCGACGTCGTCGTCAAGGAGGACCGCCCGGAGATCCGCGGCATGGTCACCGTGGTGACGCACCTCGTCACCGTGGAAGAGGTCGACTAGACATGGCAGAGAACACTCCGCTCCGCATCCACCACCTGCGTCCGGCCCCCGGCGCCAACAAGTCGAAGGTCCGCAAGGGCCGCGGCGAGGCGTCCAAGGGCAAGACCTCGGGTCGTGGCACCAAGGGCACGAGGGCCAGGAACAAGGTCCCGCTCGGCTTCGAGGGTGGTCAGGTTCCGCTGCAGCGGCGCCTGCCCAAGTTCAAGGGCTTCTCCAACGCCCTGTTCAAGACGACCTACCAGGTCGTCAACCTTGACAGGCTCGGCGAGCTGTTCCCCGACGGTGGCGACGTCACCGTCGACACGCTCGTCGCCAAGGGCGCGGTTCGCAAGAACCAACTCGTCAAGGTTCTGGGAACCGGTGACATCTCCGTGGCGTTGAACGTGGAGGCGCATGCCTTCTCGGCGAGCGCCAAGGATAAGATCGCCGCTGCCGGAGGCTCCGTCTCCGAGCTGTAGGCGCTATCATCACGCGGCGCGGGGGCTCGTAATGGGCTCCCGCGCCCGTAGTGCGTTAGAGTTCGCTGGACAGTGGGCCTCGACTCATTTCCATGGGCTCATTGACTGGATATGGCAAAGATGGAACACCCCCGCACCATCGCTGACCGACCTCGCCTTTCAGGCGCGCAGGAGGGACCGTGCTGACCGCATTTACCCGAGCGTTCCGTACGCCGGACCTGCGTAAGAAGCTGCTCTTCACTTTGAGCATCATCGCGCTGTTCCGACTTGGGTCGGTTATGCCGACCCCGGGTGTGCATACCGAGAACATCAGCCGTTGTCTCACCCAGGCGCAGGCGGGGGACGCGGGCAACATCTACGGAATGGTGCAGCTGTTCAGCGGCGGCGCCCTGCTGAAACTCTCAGTCTTCGCCCTCGGCATCATGCCGTACATCACCGCGAGCATCATTCTTCAGCTGCTCGTCGTGGTCATTCCGCGCCTGGAAGCCCTCAAGAAGGAGGGACAGGCCGGACAGACCAAGATCACACAGTACACCCGTTACCTGACGGTCGGCCTGGCGGTCCTGCAGTCGACCGCCTTCGTGGCCCTGGCTCGCAGTGGCCAGCTGTTCCCGCAGTGCCGCGAGGAGATCCTCCTCGACAAGGACAACGTCTTCGCCATCGTCACGATGGTGCTGACCATGACCGCCGGCACCGCCGTCGTCATGTGGCTGGGCGAGCTCGTCACCGATCGCGGCATCGGCAACGGCATGTCCATCCTGATCTTCACGCAGGTCATCGCGGTCTTCCCGTCCGAGCTGCTGAACATCGCCCGCCAGAAGGGTGGCTTCGTCTTCGCCGTGGTCATCGTCGTCGGTATCGCGATGATCGCCCTGGTCGTGATGGTGGAGCAGGCACAGCGCCGGATCCCGGTGCAGTACGCCAAGCGCATGGTCGGCCGCAGAATGTACGGCGGGACGTCGACCTACATCCCGCTGAAGGTCAACCAGGCCGGCATCATCCCGGTCATCTTCGCCTCCTCGCTGCTCTACCTTCCGCAGCTGATCACGACGCTCTTCACGAACACCCAGGAAGAGCCGCACCCGATCATCCAGTGGATCTCGCAGGAGTTCGGCGGCGGCGGGACCACCCCGACGTACATGATCACTTTCTTCCTGCTTATCGTCTTCTTCACGTACTTCTACGTGTCGATTACCTTCAACCCCGTTGAAGTCGCCGACAACATGAAGAAGTACGGTGGGTTCATCCCGGGCATCCGCCCGGGTCGCCCGACGGCTGAGTACTTGAACTACGTGCTCACGCGACTCACCGCTCCTGGCGCGCTGTATCTGGGCCTGATCTCCATGGTGCCGATCGTCGCGCTGGCGCTCGTCGGCGCGAGTCAGAACTTCCCGTTCGGAGGGACGAGCATTCTGATCATGGTTGGTGTCGGCCTTGACACCGTGAAGCAGATCGAGAGCCAGCTGCAGCAGCGCAACTATGAAGGCTTCCTGAAGTAGTGCGCCTCGTCCTGGTCGGGCCCCCCGGAGCGGGTAAGGGGACACAGGCCCAGTTCGTCGCATCGAACCTGTCGATCCCGAAGATTTCGACAGGGGACATCTTCCGCGCCAACGTCTCGGGCGGCACGGAGCTCGGCAAGCTTGCCAAGGAATACATGGACCGTGGCGACCTCGTGCCCGACGAGGTCACCATCGCGATGGTCCGCGACCGCCTCGCCGAGAACGACGCGCAGGACGGTTTCCTGCTCGACGGCTTCCCCAGGAACGTGCCCCAGGCCGAGATCCTGAAGAAGATCCTCGCCGAGTTCCAGGTCGGTCTGGACATTGTCCTGGAGCTCGTGGTCGACGACGAGGAGGTCGTCCGCAGGCTCGCGGGACGCCGGACCTGCAGCCAGTGCGGCCGCATCTGGCATGTCGACTTCGATGACAAGAAGGACGACGTCTGCGACGCCTGCAACGGCCGGCTGTACCAGCGGGACGACGACAAGGAGGCGACCGTCAGGCACCGCCTGGAGGTCTACCAGGAGCAGACGGCTCCCCTGGTCTCCTTCTACGCCGACGAGGGCATCCTGGTCGGCGTCGACGCCACGGGTCCGGTGGAAGAGGTCACCCAGCGCTCGATGGAGGCTCTGAACCCCTTCATCGGCTAGCGAGGCGACAGCACGCGATGCACGCCATCCATGGGTTTCCCATGGGTGGCGTGCTGTCATTTAGGGCAGAATCGGGGGAATTGGGGTCCCGGACCGCCCGTTGAACCACCCCAGGGGGTGTGCACGTGTTCAAGAAGAACAAGCACGGAATTCAGATGAAGACGCCCGAGCAGGTGGACAAGATGCGGGCGGCCGGCCTCGTGGTCGGCCGTACCCTGCAGCTCCTGCGGGAGAGCGTCCAGCCGGGCATGACGCCCCTGGACCTCGACGCGATCGCGGAGAAGGCGATCAGGGACGAGGGGGCGATCCCCTCCTTCAAGGGCTACCAGGGTTTCCCCGCGACGATCTGCGCCTCGGTCAACCACGAGGTCGTCCACGGCATCCCGAGTGACCGCCGTCCGCTGGAGGAGGGCGACATCATCTCGATCGACTGCGGCGCCATCCTGGACGGCTGGCACGGCGACTCGGCCGTCACGGTCCCGGTCGGCGAGGTGGATCCCAAGCTGACCGAGCTGATGAGGGTCACCGAGGAGGCCATGTGGCGGGGCATCGCCGCGCTCACCGTGGGCCGCCACCTGTCCGACATCGGGCACGAGGTGGAGAAGTACGTCCGCTCCCAGGGGCGCTACGGCATCCCGCAGGAGTACGGCGGCCACGGCATCGGCACCGAGATGCACATGGACCCGTGGGTGGCCAACCACGGCAAGCCGGGCCGGGGCCCGAAGTTCGAGCCGGGCATGTGCTTCGCCGTCGAGCCGATGGTCAACCTCGGGACGGACCGGACCAAGGTGCTGGCCGACGACTGGACCGTGGTGACGATCGACGGGAAGGTCTCCGCACACTTCGAACACAGCGTCGCCGTGACACATAATGGTCCTTGGGTATTGACCGCCCTTGACGGGGGGAAAGAGCGGCTTGCCGACCTGTTGGGAGACGCGGGCTAGTTCGGGCCCGCCGGCGAGCGGATGTGGTTGACATGGCGGCTGGTCCGGAGATGCGAGCCTCCGACGGAGATCGCGACAAGGTCGCCTCGGTCCTGAGGGAGCACTACGCGCAGGGCCGCCTGACCACGGAGGAGTTCGACGAGCGCCTCGAACAGCTCTACACCAGCAAGACGTACGGCGAGCTCGCCGTCCTGACCTCAGATCTTCCCGACGTCGACCTGGGCCGGCTCCCAGAGGTCCCTTCCCGCGCCCCTGAGCGTGCCAGGGCGGGCGCGGGGAAGGAGACGGGGAACAAGAAGCTGGCGGAGGCCTGGGGCGTCTGGGCGACGGCCAGCGGCATCAACTGGATGATCTGGCTCATCATCGGGTTGACCGGCGACCACTTCCCCTACCCGTGGCCGCTGTGGGTGATGGGCCCGTGGGGTGTGGTGTTGCTGGTGTCGACGATCGCCGGCGGCCAGAAGCGGGAGAAGAACCGGTAATAGTGCACTCTGGGCGTTGAGTGTGCATTCCTCCACAGAAGGGCGCGTTGAATCTTCCTAACGTGAGCGGTGTCCGAACAGCAGGACCCCGTTTCACAGGAGGAAGATTCCATGAGCAAGATCCGTACAGCCCTGGTCGGAGCGGCCCTGGCGGGTTCGCTGGCCGCGGGCGTGGTCGCCGCCCCGTCGGCGATGGCCTCGGCCTCGCAGGCCTCGGCCGGGTCCGCCGTCGCGGTCCAGGAGACCCAGGCGTCGAACAAGCACTTCTTCGGTCCGTACTACTCGGGCTTCGGCGGTGGCGAGAGCTTCGGCAACCGCTCCTACTTCAAGGGTTACTGGACCAGCAGCGGTGGCCGCTACTGGTTCTACGGCGACCTGTTCGACCGTGACCGTGACCGCCAGCGCAGCTACGTGTGGTTCAAGTGGCACGACAGGTTCGGCTCGCACACCAAGGTGTTCAACACCTTCGGCAACTCCGGTTTCAACAAGTTCGGCGGGTTCAAGAAGAGCGGCGGCTTCGACGACTTCAAGATCCGGGTCTGCGAGGGCCGCGACAAGTTCGACGACTGCGGCCGCTGGGGCGACGCCTTCTGAGGTCTTCCGACGCCTTCCGCGGAGACGGTCCGAGGAGTCAGGGTCACCCGGTGAGGGCGGGGGGGCCTTTCAGCGGGACGTGACCGAGGAGCGTCGATCGAGGAACGTCGACCGAGAAGTCTCGCTCGGGGAAAACCGATCGAGGAACGTTGATCGGTAAGGTTGGCCGAGCAAGCCCCCCGGCGCCGGGTCGCCGGGGGGTTTTTCCGTGTCGCGGGTGCGACGGAGGCGGAGGGCGTCGCGGGCCCGGTCCGGGCGCGGTCCGGGTGCTGCGGCACGCGAGGCCCGGCCGGGCCTGGAACGACGGCCCGGTCCAGGCAGGGAAAGAGGACCTGGTCCAGATCGGGAACGACGGCCCGGTCCGGCCGGCCGGGGGCCCGCCCGGGGCGGCGGGGACGGCGCCGGCCGCCCGGATACCGGCCTGATCTGCCGGGCCCGCCGCCGGGATGGTGGCCTGACCTGGCCGGACATGCCACAATGGGGGCACGAGTATTCGCGCGTCGAGCCGTGCCGTCCGTCCCGCTCGGGATCTGCGGTATCCTTTGTAGCGGTTGTGTCAAGGTACCGGCCGTGTGTTTAGCATTTCCTCGCCCGGTGCCGTACACTCCTTCTTCGGTTCACTATGACCATTGCGCATCGGCGGTGTCGCAACCGCCGCTCTCATCGAAGCGCTGGGTCGCGGCTGCTTAGTGTTCCGAAGCCTCAGACGACCGATCAGTGAAACGCGAGGGACATGGCCAAGAAAGACGGCGCCATCGAGATCGAGGGCACTGTGGTTGAGTCGCTCCCGAACGCGATGTTCCGGGTGCAACTCGACAACGGCCATAAGGTCCTGGCCCACATCAGCGGGCGGATGCGGATGCACTACATCCGGATCCTTCCTGACGACAGGGTTGTCGTCGAACTGAGCCCCTACGACCTCAGTCGTGGGCGGATCGTCTACCGATACAAGTAAGCGCGTCTGAGGGACGAATAGGACTATGAAGGTCAAGCCGAGCGTCAAGAAGATCTGTGACAAGTGCAAGGTGATTCGCCGGCACGGTCGCGTCATGGTGATCTGCGACAACCTGCGCCACAAGCAGCGTCAGGGCTAGTCGCTCCAAAAAAGGCCCCGTAAGAGTCCGCTCGAAGAGGCGGACTCGATCCATGTGGGGCTTTCACGTAATCGTGTCTCACACCTGCGCCGGCGGCTCGCGCCGTACCCCGCAGGAGACCCCCGGTCGGAGGCCGGGGCCCTCACCCCGGGCATGGGGAGGGGAAGTGAGGCGCAGGACCTCCGCCATAACGAAGGAGAATGCCCGACCATGGCTCGCCTGGTTGGTGTAGACCTCCCCCGCGACAAGCGGCTGGAGATCGCTCTCACCTACATTTTCGGAATCGGCCGCACTCGTGCGCTCGAAACCCTTCAGGCCACCGGCGTCAGCGGCGACCTGCGGGTTCACCAGCTGACCGACGAAGAGCTGGTGCCGCTGCGCGACTACATCGAGGCGAACTACAAGATCGAGGGTGACCTCCGTCGCGAAGTTCAGGCCGACATCCGTCGCAAGATCGAGATTCAGTGCTACCAGGGCATTCGGCACCGCCGTGGCCTTCCCGTGCACGGTCAGCGCACGCAGACCAACGCACGCACCCGTAAGGGCAAGAAGAAGACCGTGGCCGGCAAGAAGAAGCCCGGTAAGAAGTAGTCCGCGTAGCCGCAGGACCGAAGACCTCAGGAGTGAAGGCAAAGAATGCCTCCTAAGAGCCGCCAGGGTGCACCCAAGAAGGTGCGCCGCAAGGAAAAGAAGAACGTCGCTCATGGGCACGCCCACATCAAGAGCACGTTCAACAACACGATCGTTTCGATCACCGACCCGAGTGGGAACGTGATCTCCTGGGCCAGTGCCGGCCACGTCGGGTTCAAGGGCTCTCGTAAGTCCACCCCGTTCGCGGCGCAGATGGCCGCGGAGAACGCCGCCCGCCGCGCCATGGAGCACGGCATGCGCAAGGTCGACGTATTCGTCAAGGGCCCCGGCTCCGGCCGTGAGACCGCGATCCGGTCGCTTCAGGCGACCGGCCTCGAGGTCGGGTCCATCCAGGACGTCACCCCCGTGCCGCACAACGGCTGCCGTCCGCCCAAGCGCCGTCGCGTCTGACGCCCAGGAGAAGATAGAAAATGGCTCGTTATACGGGTGCGGACTGCAAGCTCTGCCGCAGGGAGAAGACCAAGCTCTTCCTCAAGGGCAAGAAGTGTGAGTCCGCGAAGTGCCCCATCGAGATCCGTCCTTACCCGCCGGGTGAGCACGGTCGCGGCCGTCCCAAGGAGTCTGAGTACCAGCTCCAGCTTCGTGAGAAGCAGAAGACCCGCCGCATCTACGGCGTCCTCGAGAAGCAGTTCCACAACTACTACGAGGAAGCCAACCGCAAGACCGGCAAGACCGGCGAGAACCTCCTCCAGATCCTGGAGAGCCGTCTCGACAACGTGGTCTACCGCGCCGGTTTCGCGGAGTCGCGCGACGCCGCCCGCCAGCAGGTCCGTCACGGACACATCCTGGTGAACGGCAAGAAGGTCGACATCCCGTCGTACCGCGTGCGCGAGCACGACATCGTCGAGGTCCGCGAGAAGTCGCGCAACCTCCTGCCCTACGAGGTGGCCCGCGCCACCGCCGGTGACAAGACGTACCCGGCGTGGCTGGGCGTCGTCCCGGACGCGCTGCGCGTCCTGGTCCACCAGCTCCCGGTCCGTCAGCAGATCGACACCCAGGTCCAGGAGCAGCTGATCGTCGAGCTCTACTCCAAGTAGCGGCTCCTCAGGTGCCGTGCGGCGATTCGCCGTACGGCACCTATGCTGTTGTTCGAGCGGCGTCAAATAGCGGGCGCCGCCATGCAAGGGAGATTTCACATGCTGATCGCTCAGCGTCCCTCCCTCCTTGAGGAATCCCTTGAGGAGACCCGGTCCAAGTTCATCATCGAGCCGCTGGAGCCGGGGTTCGGCTACACCATCGGCAACTCGCTGCGCCGCACGCTGCTGTCGTCCATCCCGGGCGCGGCCGTGACCAGCATCCGCATCGAGGGTGTGCTGCACGAGTTCACCACCGTGCCGGGCGTCAAGGAGGATGTCACCGACATCATCCTGAACCTCAAGGACCTGGTCGTCTCCTCCGAGCACGACGAGCCCGTGGTGATGTACCTGCGCAAGCAGGGCCCCGGTGACGTCACCGCCGCCGACATCGCGCCCCCGGCCGGTGTCGAGGTGCACAACCCCGAGCTGCGCATCGCCACCCTGAACGGCAAGGCGAAGCTGGAGATGGAGCTGACCGTCGAGCGCGGTCGCGGCTACGTCTCCGCCGCGCAGAACAAGCAGCCGGGCCAGGAGATCGGTCGCATCCCGATCGACTCCATCTACTCCCCGGTGCTCAAGGTCACCTACAAGGTCGAGGCGACCCGAGTCGAGCAGCGCACCGACTTCGACCGTCTGATCCTGGACGTCGAGACCAAGCCGTGCATGAAGCCCCGCGACGCGGTGGCCTCCGCCGGTAAGACCCTCGTCGAGCTGTTCGGTCTCGCCCGCGAGCTGAACGTCGAGGCCGAGGGCATCGACATCGGCCCGTCGCCGACGGACGCGGCCCTCGCCGCCGACCTGGCGCTGCCGATCGAGGAGCTGAACCTCACGGTCCGCTCCTACAACTGCCTCAAGCGCGAGGGCATCCACACCGTGGGTGAGCTCGTGGCCCGCAGTGAGCAGGACCTTCTCGACATAAGAAACTTCGGTGCCAAGTCCATCGAAGAGGTCAAGCAGAAGCTGCACGAGATGACGCTCGCGCTCAAGGACTCCCCGCCCGGGTTCGACCCGAGCGCGGTGGCCGGCGGCGGCTACGACGACGACGACAGCGCCTACGTCGAGACCGAGCAGTACTGAGTCTCGGGACGCCTCACGGCGTTCCGTGACACCGTGTGACTCTCCGTCACGTCAGGTGTCACCGAGTTTCACGATGACGGGGGCCCTCCGGCCCCCGGCCCGACCCCGGTACCTCGTACGGCCGGGGCGGGTTTACTCCCAAGGAGAACGTTATGCCTAGGCCCACCAAGGGTGCCCGTCTCGGCGGCAGCCCGGCCCACGAGCGGCTGATCCTGGCGAACCTCGCCACCCAGCTGTTCCAGCACGGCCGGATCAAGACCACCGAGGCCAAGGCGAAGCGTCTGCGTCCGGTGGCGGAGAAGCTGATCACCAAGGCGAAGAAGGGCGACATGCACAACCGTCGCCAGGTGCTGACGATCGTCAAGGACAAGAGCGTCGTCCACCACCTCTTCACCGAGATCGCCCCGACCTTCGCCGAGCGTCCCGGTGGCTACACCCGGATCACCAAGATCGGCCTCCGTAAGGGCGACGCCGCCCCCATGGCCGTGATCGAGCTGGTGTCCGAGCCGCTGAACACGGTCAAGGTCGGCCAGACCCCGGCCGCCGCCCAGGCCACCGCGCCCAAGGCGGAAGAGGTCAAGGAGGCCGAGGTCGAGGAGACCAAGGCCGAGACCACCGAGGAGACAACCGAGGCTCCCGCCGAGGAGACCGAGGCCAAGAAGGACAACGCCTGATCTCTCAGGCCCCGTGAACGGGCCCGGCACTCCCTCCACGGGGGCGCCGGGCCCGTTCCGTTCTCCGGAAGGTCTCCCGGAAGATCCCCGGGAGCCCCGGAGGCCACGAGAGCCCGTGATCTCCGAAAGGAACCATCGTGGTACGGCTGAGGCTGGATCTCGCCTATGACGGCACCGACTTCTCCGGCTGGGCCAAGCAGCCCGGACGGCGTACGGTCCAGGGGGAGATCGAGGAGGCGCTCGGCAGGATTCTGCGGCTTCCCGAATCTCCGGCGCTGACCGTGGCCGGGCGGACCGACGCGGGCGTGCACGCCCGCGGCCAGGTGGCCCACGTCGACCTGGATCCCGGGGCGCTCGGCGCGCTGGACGGTCGCGACCGCCGGGGAGGGGCCACGGGCGGGGGTCCGGAGCCCGGATCAGCGGGGGAGCTCGACGAGAGGCTCTCTGCCATGCGCAGGAGGCTCGCCGGAGTCCTGTCCCCAGATGTCCGTGTTCATCGCGTCACGGTGGCTCCTGAGGGCTTCGACGCGCGGTTCTCGGCGCTGTCGAGGCGGTACGCCTACCGGATCTCCGACGCCCCGGGCGGTGTCGATCCGCTCCGCCGCCGCGAGGTCGTCTGGTACAACAGGCCCCTCGACGTGGACAGGCTGAACGCGGCCGCCGCCGCCCTCCTCGGCGAGCACGACTTCGCCGCGTTCTGCAAGAGGCGGGAGGGCGCGACCACGATCCGCGAGCTCAAGCGGCTCGACTGGGCCCGCGAGGACGGGCTCGTCGTCGCGACGGTGATGGCCGACGCGTTCTGCCACTCCATGGTCCGGGCGCTCGTCGGATCGCTGCTGCCCGTCGGCGAGGGCCGGCTCCCGGTCGACTGGCCGGGAGGGGTGCTGGCACGGGCCGTACGGGACTCGGGGGTGCACGTCGCGCCCGCGCACGGGCTCTGCCTGGAGGAGGTGCGCTACCCCGGCGCCGAGGAGCTCGCCCGGCGGGCCGCGGAGACCCGCCGGGTGCGGACGCTCAGTTCGTGACGCGGCGCTCCACGACCTTCGCGGTCTGGTCGCGGAAGGCGCCGCTGACCTTGCCCAGGGACTTCTCCTTGGCGGTCGGCGTGTGGCCGTCGCTGAAGGTGGCGTAGCTGAACACGATGTAGCGGCCCCACACCATCCCGGCCGCGTAGCCGCCCGCGATGTGCACCCGCTCGCCTCCGGTGCCGGCGGCGGAGGGCAGGCCGCGGAACCAGAGGTTGCTGTCCAGATTCTTGGCCTTGTCGGCCGCCACCGCGGACTCGCGGGTGGGCAGCACGGCGATCCCGGTGGTCACGGCGTACTTCCGCTTGCTGTCCACGTACGTCGCCCGCAGCACGCGGCGGCACTCCTGGCTGCGCAGGGTGCCGGCGAACCTGCCGGACGCGGCCTTCTGGCACTGCTCGGTGACGTTGGTCTTGACCCGCCTGAACGTCGTCCCGGCCACGGACACCTTCTTGCCGAAGGCGTCGGCCACGGTCATCGTGCCCGGGTCGGTCTTCTCGGAGTTGAGCATCGTGGTGTTGATCGGCTCGGGCTCGCCGGTGATGTCCAGGTCGTCGGTGGGGTCGAGGGTTCCCGAGCTGGGGATCGGATCCGTCGCGTTCGCCGACTGCTTGGCGCTGAACGACTGGTAGGCGAAGAAGGCGCCGGTGCCGATGCCGACCACCACGACCGCGACCACGGCGGCGAGCAGTGTCGTACTGGCCTTGCTGCGGGCCGGCGCGGGGGGCGGGGGCGGGGGCTCGGGGACGAACTCCGAGAGCGGGGTGAACGCTCCACGGGTCGTCGCCGGTCCGCCTCCGGGGGGTGCCGGCGGCTCACCCGCCGGTGAGGAGGTCACCGGCGGGGGCGGGAGAACCGGGAACGACGGCGCGACGCCGGTGACGACGGGGATACCGCCGGGCGGGGTCGCCTGGTCCGAGGGGGGGAAGGGCTGCGCCGCCGGGCCTGGACCGGCCGTCTGGGGCGGTGTCCGGTCGCGGGTGTCCTGTTCGAAGGGAGGCGCGGGCACCTGCGAGATCAGCTCCGGTTCTGGTCGTGTGACGGGCTGGGTCACGGGCGCGGGCATGGGGGCCATCGGAGCGGGGCCGGAGAGGGCGGGAGGGCTCTCGTCCCGCGGACCGGCGGGCGGGGGCGGCGGGGCCTGCTGGGGGGCCTGCCCCGAAGAGGGCTGCGCGGGGGGCTGATGGGTGGGCGGGCCCTGCTGGGGCGGGGGGACGTGGTCGGGCTCCAGGAGGTCTCCCGGCCCAGGTCGCCCCGGTGCGCCGGGAACGGCGGCGCGGACGTCGACCGTGGTATCGCTGTTCTCGTCCGGCTCCTGTTGGGGGGCGGCGTCCGGCGGCCAGACGGCGACGTCGCCGGGCTCTCCCGGGCGGGCGGCGCTCTCCTCGGGGTCGGTCCACACCGGCTCACCGGTCGCGGCGGGCCAGGGGGCCTCCTGGCCGGACGAGGGCCAGACCTGCATGCCCGCGGCCGCGGCGGTGAAGGCGGGAGGCGGCTGCCAGGGCGGCGCCCCCGGCACGATGGGCGCGGTGGACAGCGACTGCTCGTCCCGCGGAGCGGAACCCCCGGGCTCGTGGCGCCCGCTCTCGCGGGTTCCGCCGGGCCGCGGGGGGACGGCCGGTTCCGCCGGCCAGGCAGGGGAGGTCGCGTCCGAGGTGGTGGGGGCACCGGGCCAGGGCGGGCCGGCCGGGTTCTGCGCGGCGGGCCAGGCGGGAGGGGCGGGCTCCGAGGGCGTGGGGGAGTTGATCCACGCCGGAGGGGCCGGCTCCGGCCGGGAGAACTCGGACCAGGTGGGGCCCGAGGGGCCGGGGGAGAACTCGGGCCGCGGAGCCGAGGGCTCGCGGGAGAGATCAGGTCGCGGGCCCGAGGGATCGCGCGAGAGATCCGGAGGGGCGGCCCCCAGGGGGCCGGGCGGGAACTCGGGCCGCGGGCCCGAAGGCTCGCGGGGAAGGTCCGGCCGGGCGGTCTGCGAGGGGCCGGGCGGGAACCCGGGTCTGGCGGGATCCGGGGGCCCGGGGGAGAACGCGGGCCGCGGGGGGCCGGAGGGCTCCGGGTACGGGAGCGGGCCCGGCTGGGGTGCGGAGTACGCGGGGCCGGGCCAGGGGACGGGCGGGTCGCCCTCCGGCTGGGCGTACCAGTCGTCCGGCTGGGCGTACCAGTCGTAGGGGGCCCCGTCGCCGGGGACCGTCCATGGCTGAGCCGCCCCCGGGGTCACCTCCGGCCACGCGGAGGGGCTGTGGGGCTGCTCGTCACCTGTGAGATCGGTCCGCAGCACGTGGGGCGAGGGCTGGCCGAAACTCGGCGGCGGCGTCGCCGGTGCTGCCGAACCCTCGGCTTCACGTTGGTGCTCGGACCCGGATTCCTGGCCACGCATACGACGCAGCCTAGCGACCGTCGGAGATCGTCATGCGGGTATGGCCGTATCGTCTGCCGGATTCGTGCCTCAAAGCGGCATTATGACCCCATGGTCAGGGGCGTTTTCCGGTCAGTGACCGTGACTCCAGGGCGGGGGTGATGGTCGCGTCCGCCGTGCCGAAGGCCGCCTGGTTCAGCTTCTTGACCTCGTTTTTTTTCGGTAGATGGCCGTCTTTGTATTGGAACCAGACCATTACCGCGTAGTGCCCGTGGCGCCATTCGCCGACGAAGGCCTCGCCGGTGCCGAGAAGTTTGGTGACCTTATCCTTACCGGGCAGCGGTTTGATGTATTCCTCCCGCTCCTTGCCGGAGCCGACCGCGACGACCTTGGACGCTCCCGCCGACGTCTTGAGATTGGCGACTCCCACGGTGCCGATGACCTTCCCCGAGGCGTCGCGGAAGCTGGCGCGCAGGAGCTGGTTGCACTTGGCCGCGGTGAGGGCCTTCTGGAGCTTGGCCCCGACCACCGCCTTGTCGCACTTCTTGTCGGTCCTGCGCGTGGTCATCAGGTAGGTCTGCCCGCCGATCTTCACCTTCTTGCGCTTGAACACCTCGTTCAGGGTGAGAAGGTGCGGATCGCCGGCGCGGGAGGAGGCGAAGCCGAACTTGCCCTCCGCGGTGTTGGCGGGCGGCAGGAGGGGGGCCTGGGCGGTGGGGCCCGTCGCGCCGGGCACCGGGGCGGGATCGGAGTTGGCCAGCACGGCCAGGCCGACGCCTGCGGCGACCAGTGCGGCGAACGCCCCGGCCGCGATGAAGATCGGGCGGCGTGAGCGGGGCCCCTCGTCGTACGGGCTCCACATCTCCTTGCGAGGCCGTTCCCCGGGCGGTTCCGAGGGCCGTCCCCGCGGCGGGGCGGGCTGGGAGGCCGGCTGCGATACCGGAGGGGGCTCGGGGGCCCCGGGGCCCCCGGGGGCACGGTTGTTCGGTGAGGCGTCGAACCAGTGCTGGCCCTGTGCGGGCGGCGACGCGTCAGGCCGGTTGTAAGGCTGGCGGCGCGGCGGCTCCACGGGAAAACCCATGCGCCGAGCGTAGCCCGGTATCGGGGCCGGTTGGCTCAGGAGTATCCGAAGTCCTGGGTCCACCAGGGCCCGTCGGCCCCCTGTACGGCTCCGACCCCGGTGGCCCTGAGCTCGCAGTTGAGGATGTTGCGCCGGTGGCCGCTGGTCCCCATCCAGCTGCGCACCGCGTCGTCGGGGGAGGTGTAGCCGCGCCCGATGTTCTCCGCGCCGCCGTCGCGGTAGCCGGTGGCCTCCATCCGCTCCCAGGGGGATGTGCCGTTGGCGGAGGTGTGGGAGAGGCGTCCGGCGGACGCCATCCCGGCCGAGTGCCTCCTGGCCGACACGGTCAGCCTCCTGTCGATCCGGAGCGGCGCGCACCCGGCCCGCCTGCGCTCGACGTTGACGAGCCGGACGACCTCGCGCTCCATCGCGCCGAGGGCGGAGGTGGCGCCGTCGCCGTCGCCGTTGAGGAGGTAGCGGGAGGGGCCGTCGTCGCCGGAGTCGCCGAGCGACGTGCTGGGGCTCGAAGTGGAGCGCGGGAGCTGGTCCTGGGGGGCGGGGGTGGAGCGGGCGACCCGGGCGAGCGGGGCGCGCTCGACCTGCCCGGCCAGGGCGCCGCTGGGTGTGGGCCTCGCCGGACCGGTGTCGTTCAGGTAGATCTGGTCGGCGGCCTCCTCGTCGCGGCTGCCCCGGCCGATGATGAAGCCGACCAGCAGAACCGCGAGCAGACACGCGAACACCCCCATGCGACGCAGGCGCGCTCGCTGGGTATGCCCGGGGTGAGGAAGCTGCCACATACCGCTATCAAAGATAGAGATGTTTGCGGTGAGGAAGAAGGGAATGTTGAGAACATGTTGGAACCGTTCTGTGAAGGTTCCGGGGTGGCCGTTCCGAGATCGTCGTCCGGCGCCTCCCGCCGGGAGCGCCGTGCCACCGGGCCCCGGCCCCGCGCCTGAGGGCTCCCCGCCCTGGTGAGGTCCTCTTCGGGTGGCCGTCGGATCCCGTGTCCCGCGCGTGGAGGGTGGAGGGCCGGCAAGGCTGAAGATCCCGGGGGCGATCCGGTCGCCCGCGCGTGACGGTTCCACGCCCCCGGCAGATTCTTGTTACGGATGATCGGATCCGGCCCCCCGCGCGTGGCGGTTCCCGGGCACTGCCCGGCGGCGGGTAGACTGCCAGGGGAACCGGCGGAGAGTCATGTCGTTTTGCAAGCACTCTCCCGCGCCGGTATCCTGCTAGTTCGTTGTGTGCGAATTGGTCTCCTCTCGCAGACCGATACGCGGCGCGTCCGGCGTCATCTCCTCTTTTTCTGGAGACGGAAGGTCCGGGCTGTCGTGTGCCCGCACCTACCGACCATGTTGCTGTCCTCTCCGACAGCGCCGAAGACGCGACCAAAGAAGGCATACGACCGTGCGCACGTACACACCCAAGCCTGCCGAAGTCGAGCGTCAGTGGCACATCATCGACGCCACCGACATCGTGCTTGGCCGGCTGGCCAGCCACGTCGCGATCCTGCTTCGCGGTAAGCACAAGCCGACCTTCGCCAACCACGTCGACACCGGTGACTTCGTCATCGTCATCAACGCGGGCAAGGTCGCGCTGACCGGTAACAAGCTTGAGCAGAAGAAGGCTTACCGCCACTCGGGCTACCCGGGCGGTCTGCGCTCCATGACCTACGGCGAGCTCATGGACAAGCGTCCCGACCGCGCCATTGAGAAGGCCGTGAAGGGCATGCTGCCCAAGAACGCCCTCGGCCGGAAGATGATCAAGAAGCTCAAGGTCTACGCCGGTTCCGAGCACCCGCACCAGGCGCAGCAGCCGGTGTCTTTCGAGCTCACCCAGATCGCCCAGTAGTCACTAGCTGCTTGTCGCCAGCAGCGTTGGCCGATGGCCGACGCCGAGTAGGAAAGTTAGAGGAGAACCGTGGCTGAGCCCACCGGTGTCGAGACGCCCGTCGAGGGCGAGCAGGAAGCGTACTCCGCGGAGGAGTTCCCCTCCGAGTACACCTCCGAGTCCACTGCCAGCGGCGACGTCGCCGTCCGCAAGCCCATCACCACCGGCAACTCGTACGGCACGGGCCGCCGCAAGGAATCCGTCGCCCGCGTGCGCATCGTTCCGGGCACCGGCAAGTGGACGATCAACGGTCGTACGCTTGACAACTACTTCCCGAACAAGGTCCACCAGCAGATCGTCAACGAGCCCTTCGTGGTGCTCGGTGCCGAGGAGCAGTTCGACGTCATCGCCCGCATCAACGGTGGCGGCGTCACCGGCCAGGCCGGTGCCCTGCGCATGGGTCTCTCCCGCGCGCTGACCGTCCTGGACGTCGAGGTCAACCGCCCGCCGCTCAAGAAGGCCGGCTTCCTGACCCGTGACGCCCGTGCCACCGAGCGCAAGAAGTACGGCCTCAAGAAGGCCCGCAAGGCTCCGCAGTACAGCAAGCGTTAAGCGTTGGGGCGCCTCTTCGGCACCGACGGGGTACGTGGGGTCGCTGGGCGCGACCTCACGGCCGAGCTCGCCATGGACCTGTCCGTGGCCGCGGCTCATGTCCTCGGCGATGCCGGGGCGTTCAACGCCAGCGTCGGGCGGCGAGGCCGTCCCGTCGCCGTCGTGGGCCGGGACCCTCGGGCTTCAGGAGAATTCCTGGAGGCTGCGGTGGTCGCCGGCCTCGCGTCGTCTGGCGTGGACGTCCTCCGGCTCGGCGTGCTGCCCACCCCGGCGGTCGCTTACCTGACGACGGCTCTCAGAGCCGACATGGGCGTGATGATCTCCGCCTCCCACAACCCCGCCCCCGACAACGGGATCAAGTTCCTCACCCGAGGCGGCTACAAGCTGCCCGACGCGGTGGAGATCGAGATCGAGCAGCGGCTCGGCGAGAAGTGGGAGCGTCCTGTCGGTGCCTCGGTCGGCCGCGTACGCGAGGCGTACGGTGAGGCCGACCGCTATGTGTCCCACGTGCTGTCCACCGTCAACGGCCGTCTCGACGGCCTGAACGTGGTCCTCGACTGCGCCCACGGCGCCGCCCACATGGTGGCTCCCGAGGCGTTGCTGCGGGCCGGAGCCACCGTGGAGACGATCGGGGCGCGCCCCGACGGTCTCAACATCAACGCGGGGGTCGGCTCCACCCACCTGGACAAGCTCCAGCAGATCGTGGTCTCCCGCAACGCGGACGTGGGCATCGCCTACGACGGCGACGCGGACCGCTGCCTGGCCGTCTCGCACACCGGCGAGATCGTCGACGGCGACCAGATCATGGCCGTGCTGGCCATGGCGATGCACGCCGAGGGCAAGCTGATCGGTGACACCGTGGTGGCCACGGTCATGTCCAACCTGGGCTTCAAGATCGCGCTCAAGAACGCCGGTGTCGACGTCGTCGAGACCGCCGTGGGCGACCGCTACGTCCTGGAGGCGATGAGGGCCGGAGGCTACAACCTCGGTGGCGAGCAGTCCGGCCACGTCCTGATGCTCGACCACGCCACCACCGGGGACGGCCTGCTGACCTCGCTGCACCTGCTGGCGGTCGTGGCGCGGGAGAAGAAGTCACTGGCCGAGCTGGCCTCGGTGATGACCCGGCTGCCGCAGGTCCTGGTCAACGTGAAGGACGTCGACCGGTCCAAGGCCTCGGCTCCCGAGCTGGCCGCCGCGGTCAGCGCCGCGGAGTCGGAGCTGGGGGAGACCGGGCGCGTGCTGATCCGGCCCAGCGGCACCGAGCCGATGATCCGCGTCATGGTCGAGGCCGCTTCGGCGGAGCAGGCCGAGCAACTGGCCGGCCAGCTGGCCGACGTCGTTCGTACGGCCTGCGTCTGAACCAACGGAGCACGGCCCGCACCTTGGTGCGGGCCGTGCTCTGTCATGTGCCCGGCCTTTGGTGATCGGTTTTTGCTGACCGGTCTTGAGCGGTTGGTGCCGCTCCGCAGGGTATTTCGCGCTATTCGATGCGCTTTTTTCTAGCTGTCACTTTGTGTCCATCTTGCCCGGCGCCGCGCCATCCTTCGCGTTGATTGACACTCTGAGTTACCGATCAGACACTTTTGGTGGTTGCGGAGGGGTTTTCCCGTCAAAGCGCCACTCATCGTGCTGGACGACTCCGAGCCCGGTGGCCGTTGGGCCGCCCTAGTCGTCACGATGCCCAACACGGCGGAAGGCCGCCGACATCGCGATCGACCGAAGGGGTGCCGCACCGTGCTTCTGTTCCTCGTTGTTCTCGGTGGTATCTCCCGGTCAACCGGCCTGTGGGCGTCCGGTGGCCGTGATGAGTGACATTCCGGGCCGGGCGGGGGCGTTCGGCGGTGCCGGCCGATCCACGGATGTGATCGGAGGCTCGCCGCGGCACAGGCGAACACTCGCCCAGCTGCTCGTTCTGGCCCTGGCGGCCGGCACGCTGGACGCGCCGGCTCCCATGGCCGCGTCGGCGGCCGGCACGATCGTGTTCGACCAGCCCTTCCACAACAACACGGCCAACGGGGACGGCGCCGTGGTGCTGCCCGCGCTGCCGACCGGCCAGTCGGGCACGAACATGGCGTGCCTGACCGCCTCCGGCAATCCCAGCACGGGTGCCCTGCACTCCTGCGCCGGCAGCCTGGACAGTCCGGGGTCGGGCAAACTGCGCCTGACGGACGCGGTCACCACCAAGGTCGGCGGGGTTCTCGGCGCGGTCAGCGTGCCGACCTCGTCGGGGCTGGACGTGACGTTCAACACCTACCAGTACGGCGGGACGGCGGCCGACGGGATGACGTTCGTCCTGGCCGCGGTGAACCCCGCCACGTCCGTGTCTCCGGCCAACATCGGCGAGTCGGGCGGTGCGCTGGGTTACTCCGCGTTCTCCAGTAACGCCGGCCTGGCGTACGGCTATCTCGGCATCGGCTTCGACGTGTACGGAAACTTCAGCAACAGCGCCTACCAGGGAAGCGGTTGCACGAACCCGGCCTACATCGGGTCGGGCAGCACCCGGGTGCCCGGACAGATCGTCGTCCGGGGGCCGGGCAACGGCACCGTCGGCTACTGCGCGATCAACAGTACGGCCACCACGACGGCCGCCCTTCCTCTCGCGCTGAGATCGATCACTCGCACGGCCGTCCCGGTCCAGGTGGGCATCAACCCCACCAACACGGTCCTCACCACCGCCGCCGGCCTGGCGATCCCGGCCAACAGCTACACAGTGGTGACCACCCTGGTGGGCGGCACGGTCAGGACGCTGACCGGCGCCCTCCCCACGGTCTCCACGGGTCTTGTCCCGGCGGGCTGGCTGAACGCCAACGGAATCCCCCGGCAGCTGGCGTTCGGCTGGGTGGCCTCCACCGGCTCCATCACCGACTTCCACGAGGTCGACAACGCCAGGGTGGCCACGATCAGCGCGGTTCCCGAGCTGACCGTCGCGCAGACCAGTTACAACGCCGCGACGCTGTCGCCGGGCGACCCCGTGACCTACAGCGTCGTCGCGGGCGTCGACGCCGGCATCGCGGAGACCTCCCCGATCTCGGTGACCCAGACCCTGCCGGCCGGGACGGTGCCCGTGGGCGCGTACGGCACGGGATGGGTCTGTGCGGCGCCGTCCGGGCGGTCCATCACGTGTACCAACAGCAACGGCCCGTTCCCGGTGGCGGCGACGCTACCGCCGATCACCGTGGTGGGCATCGTCACCGGGAGCGGTGTCACACCGACGCTGGTCCAGAGCACGACCGTGGCCACCGCGTCGTCGGTCGACTCCAACCCCGCCTACTCGTCGACGACGACCGTGGGCACGCTCCCGGCGACGCCCAGCGGCATAACCCTGAGCTCGACCTCGGGCACGATCGCCGGTGGCGGAGCGGTGACCGTGAGCGGGACGAACATCGCCAACGCCACCGCGATCGAGATCGGCACCACCGCCCAGCAGCAGGCGGGAACCCCGGTCGTCCTGCTGCCGTGCCCCTCGGGGGTCACCACCGGCTGCTTCGTCAACAACGGCAACGGCACCCTGACCATCCCCTCGATGCCCGCCAGGGCCTCGGCCGACACGGTGAGAGTCACCGTCGTCACGCAGGGGCTCGCCGCGTCCGCGGCCTACGTCTACACCTCCGCCCCCGCGACGCCCACGGCGCCCACGGCGGTGGCCGGGACGACCAGCGCGACGGTGAGCTGGACGGCGCCGGCGAGCAACGGCAGCGCCATCACCGGCTACGTCGTCACGCCCTATCTCGGCGGCGTGGCCCAGAGCCCGGTGTCCTTCGACGCCTCGGCCACCAGCAGGACGCTGACCGGGCTGACCGCCGGCGCCACCTACACCTTCACCGTCGCCGCGGTGAACGCGGTCGGCACCGGCTCGGCCAGCCCCGCCTCCAACGCGGTCGTCCCCTACAACGTCCCCGGCCGGCCCACCATCACCGCGGCCACCGCCGGGACCTCCTCCGCGAACCTCACCTGGACCGCGCCGGCGAGCAACGGCAGCGCCATCACCGGCTACGTCGTCACGCCCTACATCGCCGGTGTCGCGCAGCCGACCCAGACGTTCTCCGGCACCGCGACCACCCAGAGCGTCACCGGCCTGACGCCCGGGGTCTCGTACACGTTCACCGTCACCGCGGTGAACGCGGCGGGTCCCGGCCCGGCGTCCCTGCCCTCCTCGGCCGTCGTTCCCAACGCCGCGCCCGCCTTCACCTTCGCCGCGCCGCCCGCGGGAGAGGTGAACGTCGCCTACAGCGTCCCGCTGACGGTGGCCGGTGGTACGGCGCCGTACGTGTGGTCGGTGAGCGCGGGCAGCCTGCCGCCCGGCCTGGCCCTGAACGCCTCCACCGGCGTGCTGTCGGGCACCCCGACCACGGGGGGCACCTACTCCTTCACCGCGCGGGTGACCGACGCGAGCAACGTGAGCACCACCCGGGCGGTCACCCTGGTCATCGCACCGTTGCCGGTACTGACGTTCCCGGCGCCGCCGAGCGGTGAGGTGAACGTCGCCTACAGCGTCCCGCTGACGGTGACCGGTGGTACGGCGCCGTACGTGTGGTCGGTGAGCGCGGGCAGTCTGCCGCCGGGGTTGACGCTGAACGCCTCCACCGGCGTGCTGTCGGGCACCCCGACGGCGGGGGGCACCTTCTCCTTCTCCGTCAGGGTGGTCGACGCCATGAACCAGAGCGACACCAGGACGGTGAGCCTGGTCATCGCGCCGTTGCCGACGTTCACTTTCAGCGCGCCACCACCCGGTCAGGTCGGGGTCGCCTACAGCGTCCCGCTGACCGTCAGCGGAGGGGTCACACCCTATACGTGGTCGGTGAGCGCGGGCAGTCTGCCGCCGGGGTTGACGCTGAACGCCTCCACCGGCGTGCTGTCGGGCACCCCGACCACGCCGGGCAGCTACCCGGTCACCTTCCGGGTGGTCGACGGAGGAGGCCAGGCCGACACCAGGTCGGCGACGCTGGTCATCACGACCGGCCCCCTGGTCATCACGAAGACGGCGAGTTCCTCCTCGGCGGCACCCGGCGACACGGTCGGCTACACGATCACCGTGAACAACACCGGGGCGAGTGCCTTCATCGGAGTGACGGTCACCGATCCGCTGGCGGGCGTGCTGGACGACGCGACCTACAACGGCGACGCCACCAGCACCGGGGGGTTGGTCCTCTTCGCCGCCCAGACCCTGACCTGGGCCGGCAACGTGCCGGCCGGCGCGACCGTGACCATCACCTACTCGGTCACGGTGAACAACCCCGACACCGGAAACAAGGTGCTGGCCAACGCGGTGATCTCGCCGACGATCGGCAGCACCTGTCCGCTGGGTGGCGCCGACCCCCGGTGCGCCGCCACGGTGACCGTCTCGGGGCTGTCCATCGTCAAGACCGCCGACGCCGCGACGACGACGCCCGGCGGGACGGTTCGCTTCACCGTCACGGCCACCAACAACGGCCAGACACCCTATGCCGGGGCGTCGTTCGCCGACTCGCTCGCCGGGACGTTGGACGACGCGATCTACAACGGCGACGCGTCCGCGACCACCGGCGTCCTGTCGTTCAGCGCCTCCACCCTGACCTGGACCGGGAACCTCGCGCCCGGCGCGAGCGCGACGGTCACCTACACGGTCACGG
This sequence comes from Streptosporangium sp. NBC_01469, assembly GCF_036227305.1. NCBI lineage: Bacteria > Bacillati > Actinomycetota > Actinomycetes > Streptosporangiales > Streptosporangiaceae > Streptosporangium > Streptosporangium sp. NBC_01469. The sequence goes on from NZ_CP109465.1 coordinate 2,784,125, forward strand.
TGCGAACCCCCGACACCGGCGACCGCAGCCTCGTCGACACGATCTCCTCCGGCGCCCCGGGAAGCACCTGCCCGCAGGGGAACCCCGGCCCGCAGTGCACCGTCACGGTCACCGTCCTGGTTCCCGCCCTGGCCATCATCAGCGGCGCGAACGTGAGCAGCGCGACCCCCGGATCGGTCGTGAACTACACGTTCACGGCTTCCAACACGGGTCAGACGCCCTACACGGGGACGAGCTTCGTCGCCTCCCTGGCGGGGGTGCTGGACGACGCCACGTTCAACGGCGACCTCGCCGCCACGTCGGGCAGCGCCGTCCTCAACCCCAACGGCACCATCACGTGGACCGGCGACCTGCCTCTCGGCGCCTCGGTCACCGTCACCGGTTCGGTCACGGTGAACAACCCCGACACCGGAAACCGGCTGCTGCGGACCTCCATCACGTCCGCCGCGGCGGGAAACAACTGCCCGGTGGGCAACCAGGCCCCCGCGTGCATCACCAACGTCCCGGTCCTCATCCCCGGTCTGACGATCACCGAGACGGCCGACACGTCGACCACGACACCCGGGGCGACCGTGAACTACCGGGTCGTGGTCACCAACACCGGCCAGACCCCGTACACCGGGGCGACGTTCGCCGCCTCGCTGGCCGGGGTGCTGGACGACGCGACGTACAACGCGGACGCCGCCGCGACGAGCGGCACGGTCGGCTTCGCCGGGTCCACGCTGACCTGGGCCGGCGATCTCGCCGTCGGCGCCACCGCCACCATCACCTACTCGGTCACCGTCAACGATCCCGACACCGGGAACAAGACGCTCACCAGCACGGTCTCCTCGCCGACGGTCGGCAGCAACTGTGCCGCCGGCAGCGGCGACCCCCGGTGCTCCAGCAGCGTGACGGTCCTCGTCCCGCAGCTGACGATCACCAACCTGGCGAACGTGGCCACGACGACCCCGGGAGGCGTCGTCCAGTACACCACCACGCTGGCCAACACCGGGCAGACTCCGTACGCGGGTATCGGCGCCACGATCGACGTCTCGGCCGTGTTCGACGACGCGACCTACAACGGCGATTTCGCGGCCAGCTCGGGCAGTATCGTCCTGACCCCGGCCGGCCAGGTCATCTGGACCGGGAACATCGCGGTCGGCGCGACGGTCACCATCACCGGCTCGGCCACCGTCAACAACCCCGACACCGGTGACAGGGCGCTGAGAAGCTCTGTCACGTCCGCCGCGCCCGGCAGCACCTGCCCGGTCGTCGGTGCGACGGCGCCCGGCTGTTTCAGCGTCGTCACCGTCCTGGTCCCGGCGCTGGCCCTGCAGATAGCGGCCGACGCCCAGACCACCACGCCGGGTGACACCGTCACCTACACGGTCACGGCCACCAACACCGGGGAGACCGCCTACACCGGCGCCACCGTCACCGACCTGCTGGCAGGGGTCCTCAACGACGCGGTCTACAACGGGGACGCGACGGCGACGAGCGGCACGGTCGGCTTCGCGAATTCCATCCTGACCTGGACCGGTGACCTCGCGATCGGGGCGAGCGCCACGATCACCTACTCCGTCACCGTCCTCGATCCCGACCCCGGGGACAGGACGATGGTCAACACGCTGGTGTCGAGCACGCCCGGCAGCACCTGCCCGCCCGGCGGTACCGCCACCGGGTGCAGCGTGACGGTAACCGTCCTCGTGCCGCGGCTGACCACCGTCAAGACGGCGAACGTCACCACGACGACGCCCGGATCCACGGTCGGCTACACGGTCACCGTCACCAACGCCGGGCAGACGCCCTACACGGGGGCGACGTTCGCCGACGCGCTGGCCGGGGTACTGGACGACGCGGTCTACAACGCGGACGCGAGCGCCACGACGGGCACGGTCGGTTTCGCCGGGTCCACGCTGACCTGGACCGGCAACCTCGCCGTCGGGGCGAGCGCGACGATCACCTACACGGTCACCGTGCGCGACCCCGACCCGGGGGACGCCCTGCTCTCCAACACCGTCGTCTCGTCCACGAGGGGGAGCAACTGCCCGGCGGGCAACACCGACCCCCGGTGCGCGGTCTCGGTGCCGGTGGCCCGCCTCCTGCTGGAGCAGAGCTACACCCAGGCCGGTGCGACTCCCGGCTCGACGATCACCCTCAACGCCACGTTCACCAACACCGGACGGGTTCCCTACGCCGGGATCAGCGTCTTCAGCGCCAGCGGCGGCACCGTCGACGACGCCATCCCCAACGGTGACCAGGTCGCCAGTTCGGGCACGCTCGCCCTCGGCGCCACGGGAATCACCTGGACCGGCAGCATCCCCGTCGGGGGCGTCGTCACCGTCACCGGCACCCTGACGCTGAGAAACCCGCCCACCGGAGACCACATCGTCACCGGCACCCTGGTCTCGGCGGCTCCCGGCAACAACTGCCCGTCCGGAGGCTCCGACCCCCGCTGCACGGCCCGGCTCGACGTGCTGATCCCCGGCCTGACGATCACCAAGGCCGCCGACACCGGCGCCACGGTCCAGGGAGGCACCGTCGCGTACACGGTCACCGTCGCCAACTCGGGGCAGACGCCCTACACGGGGGCGACGTTCGCCGACGCGCTGGCCGGGGTGCTGGACAACGCGGTCTACAACGCGGACGCGACGGCGACGAGCGGCACGGTCGGCTACGCGGGCTCCACCCTGACCTGGACCGGTGACCTCGCGATCGGGGCGAGTGCCACGATCACCTACTCCGTCACCGTGCGCAATCCCGACCCGGGGGACAAGACGATGGTGAACACGATCTCCTCATCCACCGTCGGCAGTAACTGCGCTCCGGCCGGCGGTGACCCGCGATGCACCAGCACCGTGGCCGTGCTCGTCCCCGCGCTGACGATCACCAGTGCCGCGAGCCCGACCACGGCGGTGCCGGGAAACACGATCACCTACACGATCACCGCGACCAACACCGGACAGCTCCCCTACACGGGGGCGACGTTCGCCGACGCGCTGGCCGGGGTGCTGGACAACGCGGTCTACAACGCGGACGCGACCGCCACGACGGGCACGGTCTCCTTCGCCGGGACCGACCTGACCTGGACAGGGAACCTCGCACCCGGCGCGAGCACGACCGTCACCTTCACGGTCACCGTCAACAACCCGGTGACCGGCGACACGACCCTGGTGAGCACGATCACCTCGGCCACCCCCGGCAACAACTGCCCGTCCGGCGGGACCGACTCCCGGTGCAACACCACCGTCACGCTCACCGACGCCACCGACCTGACGTTCGACAAGGCCGCGAGCACCGCCTCGGTCGCGCAGGGCGAGGTGGTCACCTACACCGTCACCATCAGCAACAGCGGGCTGACGCCGTACGTCGGCGCGACGTTCACCGACTCGCTGGCCGACGTGCTGGACGACGCCACCTACAACGGCGACGCCGCGGCGGGGACCGGCACCGTCACCTACACCGCGCCCGACTTGACCTGGACCGGGACCGTCCCGGCCGAGGGGTCGACCACGGTCACCTACTCGGTGACGGCGAACGCGCCGGACGCCGGGAACGGGATCCTCTCCAACACGCTGGTGTCGAGCTCGGAGGGCGGCAACTGCGCCGCGGCGAGCACCGACCCCCGCTGCGGGGAGACGGTGACCCTGGCCGCCCTGAGCATCGTGCTCACGTCTGGCGCGCCAACCGCGCTGCCGGGAGGCGTGGTGCGCTACACCACAGTCATCACCAACACGGGACAGACGGCCTACAACGGGGCCAGCGTCCTGTTCCAGGGGCCCGACATCGCCGACGACGCCGTCCCCAACGGTGACCAGACCGCGACCTCGGGGACGCTGTCGCTGGGGCTCGACGGGCTGACCTGGACTGGGAACATCCCGGTGGGGGGCAGCGTCACGGTGACCGGCAGCGTCACGGTGAACAACCCCGACCTGGGTGACAAGATCCTCACCCTCACCGCGATCTCCACCGCGCAGGGCGGCAGCTGTCCCGTGACGACCGCGCCCGGCTGCTCCGCCGTCGTCACCGTGCTCACCCCCGGGCTGACGATCACCAAGGTCACCGACAGGACCGCGGTGGTTCCGGGCGGCACGGTGGCCTACACGCTGACGATCGCCAACAGCGGGGACTCCGCGTACACCGGCGCCATCGTCACCGACTCGCTGGCCGGAGTGCTGAACGAGGCGACCTACAACGCGGACGCGAGCGCCACGACGGGCACGGTCGGCTTCGCCGGGTCCACGCTGACCTGGACCGGCGACCTGGCGGTCGGCGCGAGCGCGACCGTCACCTACTCGGTCACCGCCGGAGACGCCAGCGCGGCGGGCAAGCTGCTGACCAACGCGGTCTCCTCCACGGAGATGGGCAGCACCTGCCTGCCCGCCGGCGGCGACCCGGCGTGCAGTACGAGGGTCGTCATCCTCACCCCGGTCCTGACGATCGTGAAGACCGCCGACAGGGCCACGACCACTCCCGGCGGGACGGTCGCCTACACGATCACGGCCACCAACGCCGGCCAGGTCCCCTTCGGGGCGGCGAACCTCACCGACGCGCTGGCCGGGGTGCTGGACGACGCCACCTACAACGCCGACGTGAGCGCCACGCGGGGAACGGCCGCCTTCGGCGGCCAGGCCATCACCTGGAGCGGGGCTCTCAACCCCGGCCAGGCGGCCGTCATCACCTACAGCGTCACGACCGACACCCCGGGGACCGGTGACCAGAGGCTGGCCAACGCCGTCACCTCCACCACCCCGGGCACCATCTGCCCGGCCGGCGGCACCGACCCCCGCTGCTCCAGTGAGGTCCTGGTCTCCAGGATCACGATCACCAACTCGGCGGACGTCACCACCGTCGTACCGACCGGGACGGTGAACTACACGATCACGATCGCGAACACCGGGCGGACGCCGTACAACGGCGTCGTCGTGGACGACCTGCTCGCCGGCGTCCTGGACGACGCGACCTACAACAACGACGGGACGGCGACAATCGGCGGCTTCACCATCAATCTCGGAAACAACCAGGGAGAATGGCGGGGCGCCCTCCCGGTCGGTGCCACCGCCGTCGTCACCTTCTCGGTCACGGTGCTGAATCCGGATCCCGGCGACAAGATCCTGAGCGCCGTCGTGACCTCGGCCGCGCCGGGCACCAACTGCCCCACCGGGAGCACCGACCCGGCCTGCGCCTCGACCGTGACCGTGCTGACCCCCGCCCTGGACGTCTCCAAGAGCGTCGACAGGATCACGGTCACCCCCGGCGGCACCATCACCTACACGATCACCGCGACCAACACCGGCGAGACCCCGTACACCGGGGCGACGGTGACCGACCAGCTCGACGCGGTGCTCACCGACAGCGTCTACAACGGGGACGCGGCCGCCACGAGCGGTGCGGTCGTCTTCACCAGCCCCGACGTGATCTGGACCGGGGACCTCGCGGTCGGCGCGAGCGTGACGATCACCTACTCGGTCACCGTGCTCGATCCCGACCCGGGCGACAAGCTGATCACCAACAGGGTCTTCTCCGACTCGCTGGGCAGCACCTGCCCCTCAACCGGGTCCACCCCGGCGTGCACGACGCTCGTCACCGTGCTCGTCCCGGCGCTGAGCATCGTCAACGTGGCCGACACCGCCACCACCACGCCGGGCGCGACGGTCGGCTACACGATCACGATCACCAACACCGGGCAGACGCCCTACACCGGGGCGACCGTCACCGAGGCGCTGGCCGGGGTGCTGGACGACGCCACCTACAACGGAGACGCGACCGCCACCGCGGGCACGGTCGGTTTCGCGGGCTCCACCCTGACCTGGACCGGCGATCTCGCGGTCGGCGATTCGGAGGTCGTCGTCTACTCGGTGACCGTCGACAGCCCGGACAACGGTGACAGGCTCCTCACCGCGGTCGCCGCGTCGAGCGAGCCGGGCAGCACCTGCCCGGTGGGCGGCACCGATCCGCTCTGCACATCGACGGTGACGGTCCTGATACCGGGCCTGGCCGTCTCGACCGTCGCGAACCAGGTGACCACGACCCCGGGCGGCACCGTACGGTTCACGACCACGATCGCCAACACCGGCCAGACCGCCTATGACAGCGTCAGCGTCACCGACGCGCTGGCCGGGGTGCTGGACGACGCCACCTACAACAACAACGCGACCGCCAGCACGGGCACCCTCGTGTTCAGCAGCCCCACCTTGACCTGGACCGGCGCCCTCGCGGTCGGCGCGACCGCCACCTTCACCTTCACCGTGACCGCCCACAACCCCACCACCGGGGACAAGGTCATGACCAACGTCGTCGCGTCGGCGGCGCCGGGCAGCACCTGCCCGGTGGGCGGCACCGATCCGTCCTGCGCCGCGAGCGTCACCGTGCTCATCCCGGAACTGGACATCGTGAAGACCGCCGACGCGCCGACCGCCACCCCCGGTGACACGGTCGGTTACACGATCATCGTCACCAACGCCGGTGAGACCTCCTACACCGCGGCGAGCGTCGCGGACTCGCTGGCGACGTTGCTGGACGAGGCCGACTACAACGCGGACGCCACGGCCACCACCGGTGTCCTGGGCTACACCGGCGGGGTGCTGAGCTGGACCGGTGCCCTCGCGGTCGGCGCGAGCGCCACGATCACCTACTCGGTCACGGTGCACGAGGTCGGCGATCTCGGCGACAAGCTTCTCAGCAACACCGCGGTCTCCAGCTCCCCGGGGAGCCGCTGCCCCGTCGTGGGCGCCGCGACGGAGTGCACCGCGTTCGTGCGCATCCTCGTACCGCAGCTGACGATCACCAAGAGCGCGGGTGCCGGTGCCGTCGTCGCCGGTGGTACCACCGGCTACACGATCACCGCTGTCAACACCGGGGAGACCGACTACCTCGGTGCCACGATCGTCGACCAGCTGGCGGGGGTGCTGGACGACGCCGCGTACAACGGGGACGCGACCGCCACCGTCGGCACCGTCACCTACGCCGAGCCGAACCTGACCTGGAGCGGCGACCTGGCGGTCGGCGCCACGGTGACGATCACCTACTCGGTGGACGTCGCCTACCCCGGGTCGGGGAACAGGGTCCTGGCCAACACCGCCGTCTCCTCCGTGCCCGGATCGACCTGTCCCACGGGCGGGACCGACCCGCGCTGCGCGACGACGGTGACCGTCCTCGTCCCCGAGCTCACCATCACCAAGGTCGCGGACACCAGCGGCAGCGTCGTCGCGGAGGAGACCGTCCGCTACACGATCACGGCCACGAACACCGGCGAGACGCCCTACACCGGCGCCACGTTCGCCGACGCGCTGGCGGGGGTGCTGGACGACGCCGCGTACAACGGGGACGCCGCCGCCACCGTCGGCACCGTCACCTACACGGAACCGACGCTGACCTGGACCGGTGACCTGCCCATGGACGCCAGCGCCGTCGTGACCTTCAGCGTCACCGCCGACGAGCCGGACACCGGGGACACCGAGCTCGACAACCGGGTCACCTCGACGACGACGGGCAGCACCTGCCCCGTCGGCGGCACCGACCCCGCCTGCTCCGTCCTGATCGCCGTGACCCCCACCAGCATCACCCTCGAAAACCTGACCAGCGCCTTCACCATGGCCGGCCGTCCGAACTCGACCGTCAGGAACAACGGGGCCGTGAGCATGACGGTCATCACGAACAGTTTCGACGGCTACATCGTCACCGTGCGGGCGGATTCCACCGAGCTCACCTCGAACGAGCCCGGCAACACCGCCACCATCCCGGTCGGGAACCTGCGCGTGCGCGAGAGCGGCACGTCGGTCTTCCATGACATCTCGCCCGTCACCCCGGTGCTCGTCCACGAACAGGACGTCGCGTCCGCACCCAACGGAGACGCCATCGTCAACGACTTCGAGGCCGACATCCCCTTCATCCCGATCGGCAGCTACTCGGCGACGCTCACCTATGTCGCGACGGCCAAATGACGCGCCGCCCCCGGTGGGGGCGGGGGGCGCGAACGGCTTCTCACCGCACACACCACTCACCCGGTACATGGGCAACGTGAAGGAGAAATCATGGCGGTAACCCGTCCCACCGGCTGCGTGCTCGGCGCGGTCCTGGCCCTCTTCCTCGCCGCCCCGCCGGCGTTCTCGTACTCGCCGGTGGGGTTCCCGAGCGCGCCGCACCCCGGCGACGAGGGCGGCGGGAAACCCAAGGGCGGGGTGAGCGCGGGTGAGGTGGGACCTCCCACGCTCAGCATCGGAGTCGACAACGGCCGCACCAGCGCGGAGAAGGGGGACAGGCTCACCTACACCGTCACCCTCCGCAACATCGGCACGACCGACGCCCGCGGGCTGCACCTCAGCCAGAGCCTGCCGGACGGTCTGCGGTTCGTCTCGGCGGACCACGGGGGGAAGGCGCGGCCGGGGCGGGTCACCTGGGCCGTCGACCTGAAGGCGGGGAGGAACGCCACCGTCCACACCACGGCCGAGGTGCAGGACACCCCGGCCCACCTGCTGCGCCTGGCCACCGTCGCCTGCGCGAGCGCGATGAGGGACGGCAGGCCCATCGTCTGCGCCACCCATTCCGACCGGTTGCCCGCCGGCGCGGCGGCCGAGGCCGAGGCCGCCCGTGCGGCCACGCCCCCCGTCAACCGCCTGTGGTACGTGGGTGGCGGGCTGCTGGTCCTGGTGCTGACAGGGGTGCTGGCCGCTCGCCGCGCCAGACGCCGCGCCGGCCACCACGCCCGCCTGACCCGCTCGCCCTGACCCGCCTTCGCGGGTTCGCCGGGGCGGCGGGGCTACTCGTCGCCGGTGAGGGAGAAGCTCCGCAGGCGCCTGCCCGCCCAGAGGACCGCGCCGACGGTGACGACGGCCAGGGCGGGGACGGCGAAGCCGAGGGTGATCTCGGTGGAGAAGAACGCCGAGGACGACAGCTGGTCGGCGATCGTCTGGGCCCACTGCTGGATGGAGAACCTGCGGGCGCCGGGGACGAAGTTGCCGACCACGCCCTCCCAGACGAGCGCGTAGACGATGCCGATCGTGACCGCGTGCCGGGTCAGCACGCCCAGCAGCATGAACACCGCCGCGTACGCGATCCCGCCGATGAGGGAGCCGAGCGCGAAGCCGTACGCGATGCCGGATTCGAGGTTGACCAGGATGTAGGCCGCGACGAAGGTCGGCACGGCGGCGAACAGCGCGAGCATCGAGGCGGCGACCACGAACTTGGTCTGGGCGATCACCGGGCGGGAGATCGGCTTGGACAGCAGGTGGATGATCGTGCCGTCGTCGATCTCGGGGGCGATCACCCCGGTCCCCGCGATCAGGCCGAGCAGCGGCAGCATGGTGCCGATGGCGAAGGTCTGCATGAGCGCGACGGCGCTCCGCTCGTCGGCGGCGCCGATGAACCTCAGCAGCACGGCCATGGCGACCAGCACCAGGGGCAGCATGACCAGCAGCCAGATCCGGCGGCGGCCGAGGAGCGCCCGGTAGGAGATTCCGGCGATGACACCGTTCATGGTCAGCTGCTCCTGTTGATCAGGTAGGAGAAGACGCTCTCCAGGTCTTCGTCGGCGGGGGAGACCTGCAGGATCCGGATGTCCGCGTCCTTGGCGACCCTGGGCAGCAGCCGGGTGAAGCGCCGGAAGTCGACGGCGTGCACCTCCAGGCCCGCCTCGGTCAGCGAGACCGAGCCCGAGGAGGCGTCGGCGATCAGCGCGGACGCCAGGCGGCGGTCGTCGCTGGAGCGGACCTTGAACAGGTGCGGGCGGTCGGTCATCCGGCGGCGGATCTCGCGGAAGTCCCCGGAGGCGGCGTGGCGCCCGGCGACCAGCACCTCGATGTGCTGGGCGACCCGCTCCACCTCCTCCAGGATGTGCGAGCTGAACAGGATGGTCTTGCCCGCGGTGCCCATGGTGCGGACCAGGTCCATCAGGTGCAGGCGCTGGCGCGGGTCCATGCCGTTGAACGGCTCGTCGAGCAGCAGGACCTGCGGGTCGTGGACGAGGGCCGCGGCCACCTTGACCCGCTGTCGCATGCCCTTGGAGTACGTCTCGATCCTGCGGTCCTTGGCGCTCTCCATCTCCACCAGGGCGAGTGCCTTGCGCGCGGCGTCGTCCGGGTTGGGGAGGCGGTGCAGCCTGGCGCTGGACAGCACGAACTGCCAGCCGGTGAGGAAGCCGTAGACGGCCTCGCGCTCGGGGACCAGGCCGATGGAGCGGTAGATCTGGTGGTTGCGCCAGATACGGTCGCCGTCGAGGGTGACGGTGCCGCCCGAGGGGGCCAGGAACCCGGCCATCATGTGCAGCAGCGTGGACTTGCCCGCGCCGTTCGGGCCGAGCAGCCCGGTGACGCCGGGGCCGACGGTCATGGTGATGTCGTTGACGGCGACCACGTTGCCGTACCAGCGGGACACCTGGGCCAGTTCGATCTTCATCGGGAGGCCGCCTTACGGTAGCGCGCGATCAGGGCCGTGAGGGACAGGGCGATCAGCACGATCATGATCGCTCCCGCGACCAGGGTTCCGCCGTCCGGGGGGTAGACGACGCCCGCGGTGGGTGTCGCCCCGAAGAGCCCGACGTGTACGGCGGCGTCCACCAGGAAGAAGGGGTTGATCAGCCACGCCCAGGAGGCGGCGGTGTCGTCGCCCATCGACTCCAGCGTCGCGAACAGCACGGTCGACACGGCGGAGGCGAGCAGGTAGAAGGCGATGACGGAGGCCACGCCCAGGCCGCGCCTGGGGGTGAACGAGGCGATGGCCACGCCCAGGCAGGCCAGCAGCAGCGCGTATCCGGCCGCTCCGGCCATGGCGGTGAGGTATTCGGCGGTGTGCGTGTCGCCCGGCAGGTCGATGACCACCTCACCGATGTAGAGCACGGTGAGCGGGGCCGCCAGCAGCAGGAACATGGCGGTCGTCATCGCCGCGAGCTTCGCCCCGATGTAGTCCCAGATCGTCACCGGGCGCGACAGGTAGAGCGGCAGCACCCGGAAGCGCAGGTCGGGCGCGACGGCGTACGGCGACTGCGAGGCCAGGAAGATCGCGAGCACGGCCTGCATGATGACGGCGTACTCGGTGTAGCGCATCCCCTCCTGCTTGGCCAGCGCCATGATCGCGATGGAGACGACCGCGGGCAGGAGCATGACGGCCAGGAGCGCGAATGGGATGATCTTCGAGCGGGCGGTGCGGCCGAGTCCGAAGATCCCGCGCAGGCTGTGCAGGGTGAGCGCGGCGGTGGCGTGGCCGCGGCCGAGCCGCGCCCCCTCGTAGTGGCGGTATCCGATGTCGTGGATGACACCCGTGGGCTCAGACATTGACGGGCTCCCTGAAGACGTCCTCGATGCGCTGGCGGCCCTGCTCCACGCGGACGAGGCAGAGGTCGAGCTCGCAGACGGCGTCGCGGAGCGCGTCGAAGGTCTCCGGCGCGCGGACGTGGACGAGCAGCATCCTGCCGTGCGGGGTGACGGTCTCGCCCAGCTCGGTCAGGCGGGCGGCCAGCGCGTCCTGGCCCTCCTCGACCTCGACGGTCACGGTCTGGGTGATCTGGGTGAACTCCCCGATGGACGAGGAGCGCAGCAGCTTGCCGCCGTCGATCACGATGACGTGGTCGCAGACCCGCTCCAGCTCGCCCAGCAGGTGGGAGGTGACCAGCACGCTGATGCCGAACTCGGAGCCGATCCTGCGGATCAGCGCGAGCATCTCGTCGCGGCCCCGCGGGTCGAGGCCGTTGGTGGGCTCGTCCAGCAGGACCAGGCGCGGGTCGTGCACCAGGGCCTGGGCCAGCTTGACGCGCTGCTTCATGCCGGTGGAGTAGCCGCCCATCGCCCGGTAGCGCTCCTCGTACAGCCCGACGTGGCGCAGGACGTCGGCGGCGCGCTCGCGGGCCGCGGTGCGCGGCAGGCCCGACATCTGGGCCATGTGCACGGTGAACTCGGTGGCGGACAGGTCGGGTGGCAGGCAGTCGTGCTCGGGCATGTAGCCCACGGTCCGGCGGATCTCCGCGCCCTGGGTCGTCACGTCCATTCCCAGCACCCGGGCACTGCCCGCGCTGGGTTCGAGCAGACCGAGGAGGATCTTGATCAGCGTGGACTTGCCCGCGCCGTTGGCGCCGACCAGGCCGGTCACGCCGGGGCCGACGGTGACGGTGAGCTGGTCGAGCGCCGTCACCCGGGGGAAACGTCTGGTTAGTCCCTCGGTGGCGAGGATAGTCATGCTCGGACACTATCCGTCGCCACAGGGGCGCACCTCCGTCATGCGAAGGAGTCGCCCCTCGTCCGAAAGGGCAATTTTTCAGCCGCTATCCTCCACCCGGGCGTGCCGGCAGCCGCATGCCGAATCGGGACCAGTAGGCCTTTTGCACGAGAAGCGTCACCACGCCGGAGATGATCATGCCCGCGACGTTCACCCCGAGCTGGACGGCCGAGGCGGCCATGTCGTCCCAGCGGGACAGCGCGGCGGCGACCGCGAAGTATCCGGCGGCGGGGACCGTGGTGACCGAGATGAAGACGCCGACCAGGGCCGAGGACTTGCCCGCGGTGACCGAGAGCACCCCGGCGGCCCCGGCGAGCAGCGCGACGATGAACGACCACCTGTCGGGCTTGACGATGAACTCGATCTCCTCGTGCCCCGTCCCGAGCGAGCTCACCCCGATCCAGCCGAGCCCCCGCGAGGCCAGCGCGCAGGCGAAGGTGATCGCGATGGCGGCGGCGAAGCCCAGGACCAGGGTCCTGGCCGCGCGGCCGATGAGGTCCCGGTCGGTACGGAGCAGGCCGAAGCAGATGGCCGCGATCGCGCCGAACTCCGGCCCCATCACCATCGCGCCGACGATGAGGATCGGCGAGTTGACGATCACACCGATCGCCGCGAGCTGGGTGGCGATCGCGAGGAACGTCAGGAAGGCCCAGGTGAGCCGGGTGTCGTCGCCGACCCGCTGGGCGAACTCCGCCCAGACCACGGCGTCGTCGCTGTCGCCGGGCGCCTCCTCCTGGGCGCGCTCGGCCACCTCCGAGATCGACAGGTCGATCTGCTCGGCCGCGATCGAGCCCTCCGTGTGCAGGCCGAGCTCCTGCAGCCGCTCGATCACCTCGTTGGCGGCCTCGCGGGCGATGTCGAACTGGACGAGGTCACCGGCGGGAGAGCGCGCGGCGCCGGGGAACACGACGATGTTGGCGACGCCGACGCATCCGTCGAGCACCTCCAGCACCCTGTCCGACAGCTCCGGCGGACTGATCACACGTAGATGCAGCACGGGCCAACCCTAGGACCTGTCCCCGGCCCGCCGAAGCCCGGAACCGGATGGCCGTCTCCCGGCTGTCGCCCTGCCCGGTCCGTGTCCGGATCGGTCCGTGTCCGGATCGGTCCGTGTCCGGATCGGTGTGGGGACGGTCGGCGTGGGGACGGATCACTCGGGAGACTTTTCTGCGGGCTCCTCAGGGGACCCTGATGGCGGGGTCGGCGCTCAGGCGCCGGAGCAGGCCGACCGTCCGGGAGGCCTGCTCGGCGTCCTGGCCGATCCGGTGGTCCGACTCGATGGCGCTCGCCAGAACCGCCAGCTCGTGCGGCGGCAGGAAGGCGCGCGCCGCGCGCAGCCGCAGCAGGACCTTGCGACCGCCCCGCTCCTGGGCGTACAGGTACAGATACGGGAGCCGGCGGCCGGTCAGGTCGCGGGCCCTTGAGCACTCGGGGAAGGAGTCCAGCCAGACGCGGGCCCGCGCGAGATCCACCCTGCGCGTCGTGAACGCGCCGTGGACCTCCACGACGCTTCCCTCCATCTCCGCCCGGAAGCGGAAGATGCCGAGGAGGACGACGAGGAAGACCACCAGGACCACGACGAAGGGCACCATCAGGATCTGGGAGTCGAGAGAGGAGCCTCCGGCGGACAGCTCGACGGCCCGTTCGAGCTTCGAGATCGCGAACAGCGGGATGCCGACGAAGGGAATGGCCAGGAGTGTGGCGCCGATCTTCATGCCGGTGCTCGCGCCAACGCTCAGCTTCAGCGAACCATGGGATGAGATGCTCACATATCAGACACTAATCCACTCCACTGGCCGGGACTTGGCGCTGTTACGGCATGCATAACCGCAGGCGGGAAAGTTTTTTACCTCTGATGGGTGGCCGACCGGCTACGAGGCGGGAAAAGTAACGGGGTGTCACAGCCGGAGTTCGCTGCGTCGCGATCATGGTGCCGGCGTGCCGATCGGTGGTCGAACGATTACATGCCATGCTCCTCCCGCGTCTTCGGGAGGGTGGCTGACCTGTGCTCTCACCTCGCCGGGGTGAAAGTGGACGACCCATTCCGGGGATATTTCCACAACGGCATTTCGCAAATTCTGTAAATAAAAGGCTGATATTTCCCACCATTCACTTAATAACCAGTGGAATGGCGTGAAGGTATAGGCTTCCGCTGTTCCTGGTTCGGTGTCGTCCTTTCCGTCCTCGCCGCGTACCGGCGGGCACTGAGGCCCGGTCGCCCGCCCGGTGAGGTGGCGGACGGCGCCGCTTTCCCGGCGGGGCGCGCGGACGGCGTCACCGGCGCGTACACCCGAGATCACGGACGGCGTGGGGCAGGTGGGATGGCGACGGTTGGCGAATCGGATCGGACCGCTCCCGACGGGAGGCGGCCGTGGGCGGTCCTGACCGGGGGCCTGCCCGGCGGGGCGGCGCGGTGGTACCGCCGGGACCCGCTGGGGTTCGTCGAGCGGGCGGCCCGCGAGCGGGGCCCGGTGTTCCGGCTGCCCGACGACGGGTCGCTGTGCGTGGCCGACCCGGTGGAGGCCCGGCGGGTGCTGCACGACGAGGAGGGCCACTACGACGAGGTGTCCGACTTCTTCCACGTCCGCGGCGGCCGGCTGGGACCGCGGGAGACACAGATCGCCATCGGGCGGGCGGCGCGCGCGACGGTGCGCGCCCACCTGGCCGCCCACCGCGAGCGGCTGCCCGCCGTCGTGGCGGAGCTGGGGGAGGTCAGCGAGTGGCCGTCGGCCGGGCGCGCCGCCACGCACCGGTTCCTGGCCGAGGCGTTGCTGCGACCGGACAGCCCGCCGGCGCTGCGGGACCTGATGGCGCGGGTGGTGGAGCGCGACGTCCTGATCCGTTCCGGCGGCCGGACGGCACGCGCGGCGCGGATGGCGCTGTGGGCGCGCGTGGTGCGGGCGGTCGCCGGCGAGGTGCGCGCCCGGCGGACCGGCCCACGGCCCGGCCGGCCCGGTGACCTGCTGGACGCCGTGCTCGGATCCACCCCGCCCGACACACCCGCGACGCAGGTCGCCCAGGTGTACCTCCTGCTGTTTCGGACCTCGGTGGCTCCGGTGGGCCACGTGGTCGCCTGGGCGCTGCTGGAGGCCGCGACCCACGGTGTCGACCTGGCGGCCGTGCCCGCGGAGTCGGCCGTACGGGAGTCGTTGCGGTTGTGGCCGGTGGCGTGGCTGCTGGGCCGCCCGGTACGCCACGCCCACCAGGTCGGCGGCGTGCGGCTGGAGCCGGGGGAGAGCGTGTCGGTCTGCGTCTATCTGCTGCACCGCGACGACCGGCACTGGCCGCAGGCCACCCGGTTCCGGCCCGACCGGTGGGACGATTCCGGCCCTCGCGGGGCCTATCTGCCTTTCGGCGGTGGCCCGTTCACCTGCGCCGGCGCCGCCGTCGCCCAGGCCCTGGCCACCGCCCTGCTCGCCGCCGTGACCGACAACGCCCGCCTGGAGGTGCGCGGTGGCCACGGACGTCCCCACGTCGCGGGCATCATCACCCCTCCCTCGTTCCAGCTGCGCCGGACCCCCACCGGACCCTGACCACCAGCGGTCACCAGGAAAGCCAGGAAAGGAGGTGAATTCCGTGAGGAAGTTGTTGCGCCGGGTTACCGGCCGCCGGGTCAACCGGCAGGCGTGGTTCATCTGGTAGTTCTCTCCCCCCTGGCCGCGCCGGGCCCGACGGCCCGGCGCGGCCCCCGACCCGGTGCGCGGCCGACGGGACGCCCGCGCGCAGGAGGCGCTCATGACGCATGTGGATGAGACGCTGGCGGCGTACGAGAGCGTCGCGGCCCGGTACGACGAGCTGAACGCTCGGATGGACACCGCCACCCTGGTGGACCGCTACGTGGAGGTGGCGGATCGGTACGGGACGGGCGGGCGGCGGCTGCTGGACGCCGGGTGCGGGACCGGCCGCAGCGGCGTGGCCTTCCGCGAGCGGGGATTCGAGGTGACCGGCTACGACCTGTCCCCGGCGATGGTGGCGATGGCCCGGAGCCGGCCGGGCGCCGAGGGCATCCGGTTCCTGGTGGGACGGCTGCAGGAGCCCCCGCCGGGGCTGACCGGCTTCGACGTGGTCGCCTGCGTGGATCTGCCGATGGCGTACCTGACCGCCACGGACCAGCTGCGGCGGGCGCTGGAGGCCGCGCGCGACCAGCTCGCCGAGGGCGGGGTGCTGGTCTTCGACCTGAGCACCATCGGCTACTACCGGCGCGCGTTCGGCGTCCCCACGGTCGCCGACCGCGGGGACCGGTACGTGGCGTGGTTCGCGGTGTCGCCGCGGATCGAGGCCGACGCGGTCGTGGTCACCCAGTTCGACCTGTTCGAGCGGGCCGGCGCGGGCTGGGAGCGGGTGTCGATGCGGCACGTGCAGCGGCACCACTCCGACCGGACGGTGCGCCGGGTGGCCGAGCGGGCCGGGCTGCGCGTCGTGGCCACCCGCGGGCTGGTGGGGACGTCGGCGCGGGAGCCGGCCGACGAGGACGGCCACGACCGGATCCTGTACGTCGCCCGCCGGGCCGGCTGAGCGGGGGGTTTCCTCCCGGACGCGACCCTGGCCGGATGTGACCCCGTCCGGACGGTGACCCCGGCCGCCGACCGGTACCGCGTCAGGGACGTTCGCCTTCGACGGCACCCCTCAGGCGAGTGAGTCGATCCAGCGCTCCAGGCGACGGCACTCCCCGGCCATGAGCTCGGGGTCCCTGAAGGTGTTGGTGAGGAGCGAGATGCCCTGGTAGGCGGCGACCAGGGCGATCGCGAGCTCATGGGAGTCGGATCGGCCCATCGACCTGAACTGCCGCTCGGCGTAGTCGATCAGCAACCGCATGACCTCGGCGGCAGCCCGGTCCAGGCCGTCGGTGCGCTTGTCGAGCTCCGAGCAGAGGGTGCCGGTGGGACAGCCGTACCGCGCGGTGAGCTCGCGCTGCTCGACCCAGCCGCGCAGGAGCGCCTTCAGGCGGTCCCGGGGGGCGGTGTGCAGGTCGAGCGAGGCGGTCATCGCCCGGAAGTTGAGCGCGTGCGCGTCGATCGCCGCCTCGACGAGCCGGTCCTTGGTCTTGAAGTAGTAGTAGACGTTGCCCAGGGGGACCTCGGCCACGCGGGCGATGTCGGCCAGCGTCGTCTTCTCGACGCCCTGCTCGTGCAGGACCCGGGACGCGGCGGCCACGAGCCGCTCCCTCTTGCTCTGCTTCGTCTTAACTAAGTCAGTCATCTCACTGACAAGTGTAGACAGCCGGTGCGAGGGCTGGCTATGGTCGACTTAGTCAGTTAACTAACTCACTCGCGACGGGCGGGACTTTTCATGATCGTGGTTACGGGATCGACCGGGAACGTAGGACGGGTGCTCGTGCGGGCGCTCGCCGAGGCCGGAGAGCGGGTGGCGGCGGTTTCGCGGCGGCCTTCGGACATGCCGGAAGGCGTGACGCACCACACGGCCGACCTGGCCGACCCGGAGAGCCTCAAGCCGGCCCTCGACGGAGCCGACGCGCTGTTCCTCCTCGTCGCCGGTGCCGGTGAGCACCTGGACTCGCGGCACATCCTCGACGTCGCGAAGGCGGCCGGGGTCCGGCGGATCGTCCTGCAGTCCTCCCAGGCCGCCGGGACGCGACCGGAGTCCGGCTCCCATGCACCCCTCCGGGCGTTGGAGGACACCGTCAAGCGGTCGGGCCTGGAGTGGACCGTCCTGCGGCCGGGAGGCTTCGACTCCAACGCGTTCGCGTGGGCGGAGACGATCCGCTCGCGGCGGACGGCCGCCGCGCCGTTCGGCGACGTCGGGCTGCCGACCGTCGACCCGGCCGACATCGCCGAGGTCGCGGCCGTGGTCCTGCGCGGAGGGGAGCACGCCGGTCACACGTACGAGCTCACCGGACCGGCGCCGACCACCCCGCGTCAGCGGGCCCAGGCGATCGGGGACGCGCTGGGCGCGCCGGTGCGATTCGTCGAGCAGAGCCGCGAGGAGGCCCGGGAGCAGATGCTGCGCTTCATGCCCGAGCCGGTCGCGGACGGCACCCTCGCCATCCTGGGCGAGCCGTCGGCCGCCGAACAGACGGTGAGCCCCGACGTGGAACGGATCCTCGGCCGCGCCCCCCGCGCCTTCGCCGAATGGGCGCGACGCAACGTCGATGCCTTCAGGTGACCCGCCCCCGGCGGACCGCACCGGGCGGTGGTGAGGCCGGGGCCGCGCGGGGCGGGCCGCACGGGGTGATCGGCCCTGGTCATCCGGCCTGCCGGGAGTGCTCCAGGTAGAGGCCGCAACGTTATGACCTGCCGTCGCGGCGTTCAAGTCCCTGGAGCCGTGGTGACACGCGAAACGAGGTCTCCCGGCCACCTGATGAGCGCGTCGAGCCGCGCGGCCGTCGTTTCCGGCGGGTGCCATCACCTGTTCGACACCTCGGTGACCAAAATCGGCGATCTGGTCGCCGGTTTTTGAATCGGCCGTCACTTGGCGTAAGCGATGCCGTAGCGTTTGGAAAACAAAACACCGCCTCGGGGGAGTTGACGCCCGGGAGGGGCGAGCGATGCCACCCAGACCCCGCAGCCTCAAGCGGCAGATGGACGTTCTCACGGCCCAGATGCGCGAGCACGGGGCGACGTGGAGCCAGATCGCCGCGGACTATCAGCTCCGGTTCAAGCTCAATCCGCTGCGCGGCTTCCGCGAGGCACACCGATACACGCAGTCCAAGGTGGTCCAACTATGGAATCTGCGCTGGCCCGACGACGCGCTCAGCGAACGCCGGCTCGGGGCGTGGGAGGCCTGGCCCTCGGTGACCGGCAACGAGCCTCCCATCTCCGGCCTGGAACGCCTGGCCCGCATCTACCAGTGCCGGGCCGGGGACCTGGTCCATGGGGAGGACCACAGCCGTGACGACGACCGCGCCGGCAGGCACCCGGTTGCCAAGGACGGGCCCGCCCCCCGGCCCATACTCACCGTCACCGATATCGCCTCATTCCTGGGCGGGTTACCGACACGGCCGCCCGGCCACGAGGCCGGTCGGGTTCTCGCGGTCGCGGATCTGCGGGAGCAGGAGTTCGGCTATCTGGTCGCCGCTCTCACCCAGTGGGCGGACGGGATGAAACGCCGCGACCTACTGGCCGTGATCGCCTCCGCGGCGGCCGCGGCGCATGCCTCCCCCCTCCTCGCCCACCTGGACCGCGACGCCCTCGAACGCCTGACGCTGGCCTCCCGGGCGCCCTCGCGGGTCGACGGCGAGGTGGTCGGGCATGTGGAGACGATCCTTCGTCACGCCATCAGGCAGGAGGACATCCTGGGTCCCCAGGCCGTGCTGGAGACCGCTCTGGCGCAGCACGGGCTGGTCCGCCGGCTCTTGACCGGCACCGCGGACGAGGACCTGCGCCACCGACTGATGTCGCTGCTGGCCGACATATCCCGCTTCATCGGGTGGCTGCTGTTCAACTCCGGCGACTTCGCCGGAGCCGAGCACTACTACGGCCAGGCCCGGCGTGCCGCTCACGAAGCCGATGACGACCTCATGTCCAGTTACGTGCTCGCCCAGTGGAGTCACCTGGCCACCTGGTCGGGTGACCCGCGTCTCGGGGTCGAGCACGCTCTCGGGGCACTCGCCTGGGCGCAGCGAGGCGGCAGTCCCATACTGATCGCCTACGCCAACGACGTCGGCGCCCGCGCCTACGCGGGAGTCCTGCGTCGCGAGAGCGGCAAGAACCGGGCCAAGGACCGCGCGCGGTGCCGTACCGCGTTGTCGGCCGCCCGCGCGGGGCTGGACGACTCCACGGAGGACGACCCCGGCCGGAGCCTGACGTACTTCTTCGGTCCGGCCATGCTCACGCTGACCCGAGCCCTGTGCCACCTCGACATGCGCGAACCCGACAGCGCGATCGCCTGCGCGCGGGAGGCGATGACCTCGATAGGGACGGCCTTCCCCCGCAACCTGGCGTTCGGTCACCTGTATCTCAGCCGCGCGTTCGCCCAGAAACGTGAGATCGGCCAGGCCTGTACGGAGCTGGCCCGAGCCGCCGAGCTCACCAGCCGCAACCGGTCCCCGCGACTGGTCGCGGCCACCGCCGACGCCCGCCGGGCCCTGTCACCCTGGAACCGCGCCGACCTCGTGGTGCGCCTGGACGAGCGGCTGCGCTCCTACGGTCTGCCCGCGGACAGGTCTTCCAGTACGTAGATGTCGTAGACGTCGTTGACGGACGACGCCGGGGCGTCCACGCTCCCGACCTGCCGCCAGCCCCACGACCGGTAGAGCCGCTGGTTGCCCTCCAGCCGAGGCTCCACGGCCAGCACCGCCCGCCGCGCCCCGCACCCGGCCAGCACCGCCTCGGTCAGCCGTCTGGCGACGCCGCGCCCGCGGTGGCCCGGCAGTACGCCCAGATCCACCAGGTGCCAGGTGCGGGAACCGGACTCGTCGGTGAACCCGGCCGGGAGCGGATCACGTATGCCGTTCCACCAGCGGCCACCCTCCCGCAGGAACGCCCCGTAGGCGAAGCCGACCAGCAGCCCGTCCCGCCGGGCGACCGACAGCCGGAACCCCCGTCGCCTGAGGAGGTCGGCGTAGGAGGCGCGCTGGTGCTCGAACTCGGCGGCTCCCTCGTTGTTGGGCGGGGCGCCGAACGACTCCCGGTACGCCGTGCCGACCTCCTCGGCGATCGTCTCGGCCTCCTCCGGGCTCAGGACCTTCACGATCACACGATCTCTCGCTGTCGTGCCCACGGCACCCGCCTTCCTCGCCCGCCACCGTTCCGAAACTATCCATGGGGCCTCGTCCGAAACAGCCGGGAAGTCCAGCGGGTGGCCCGTGGGGACGTGGCTGTCCTTTCTCAGGCTTACAGGTCCATGTGGTCCACCCGGACCGCACGGTCTCCGGGGATGACGATCGGGTCCGCGACCTCGACCACGCGCCCCCTGGAGCGCATCAGCCGGGTGATCGAGAACACGGGAACCCCGGAGCCGATCCCGAGGCGTTCGGACTCGTCCGGGGTCGGCATGCGGACCGCCGTCTCCTCCGTGACCTCGTCGACCTCGATGCCGAGCGTGCGCAACTGGCCGATGGTGCCACCGGGCCACGGCTCGTTCCCCGGGTCCGCGACCGGCGTGCCCTCCACGTCGGAGGCGAGCAGGCACGGCCGGGACATCTGCGAGGGGACGCCCTTGGCGTAGAAGACGAACCGGCGTTCCAGCACCCGGGCGCCGGGTTCGACGCCGAACAGACCGGCCAAGTGCTCGTCGGCCTCGATCCACCGGAACGCCTTGTCCAGCCGGTACTCCGCCCAGGTGATCCCGGCATCCGTGGTGAACGAGGTCTGCGGTGTCTCCTGAGGGCCGGTGTCGGCCCGGTAGCGGTCCATGGAAACGCGCCTGGTGACCGGCCGCTCGCGGACCCAGGTCCCGCCGCGCCCCTTGGTGTCGACCAGGCCCGAGGTCTTGAGGCCGTCGATCGCCTGCCTGATCACGATGTCGGAGACGCCGTACCGGGCGGCGAGGTCGGCATGCCGGGGGAGCTTGGTACCGGGCGGGTGGTCGCCACGGAGGATCGCGTCCCGCAGCTCGGCAGTGACGTGCTCGTAGGCGTGGCCGGTCATGCGCCTCCTCCCCGCATCATGCTGGCCAGTGTCGTATACGACAAGTAACCGGCGTACTCGCCTTGAGGGAACAATGGCGCTTCCGCCAAAAGGGGGTCAACGGCCGGGATTACCCTGGAGGCAGGCCGACTCCGGATTGAGGTGTTCTGGATCATGGCGGTGGAACCAGCCCTCGGTGACAACCTGGCGCGCATCCGGGTGAGCAAGGGGCTCACGCAAGAAGACCTGGAAGAACGCTCGGGCGTCAGCGTGTCCACCATCCGCAAACTTGAACAGAGCGACCGCAAGAGTGCCCGCGTCTCGACGCTGCGCAAGCTGGCCCAGGCGCTGAACGTGCGGACCTCCGACCTGTTCCAGCCCTCTCCCGAACCGGTGTCGCCACTGGACGAGACCGTGCACGCGGATCTCTTCGCGCTGCGCCGGACACTCAAACCGGTACGCGGGCTGACCGGAGTCCAGATACCCGACCTCGACGGCCCGGTCACGTACGAGTCGGTGCGTGCCTCGTTCCTGGCGGCGAATCGGCTCTACCGGGAGGACGACTACCGCGCGGTCGTGCGGACGATTCCCTCGCTGCTTCTGGAGGCCCGCTCGCTGCTGGCCGACGCCCACGGTGGAGACGAGGAGCGCGCCGCGCTGACGCTTCTCTCACAGACCTTCCAGTTCTCCGCGCAGGCACTGATCCAGCTTCAGCAGTACGACCTCGCCTACCAGGCGATCTCCGAGGGGATCGCGGCGGCCGAGCGAGCCGATGATCCGCTGCTGGGCGCGTGGAACGTCTTCAACGAGTGCTGGCTGTTCCTTCGTGAGGGACGCCTGGACGACTCCCGCCGTGCCGCGATGACGACCGCCGAGGCCATCGAGCCGCGATTCTCGACCGGTACTCCGGCGCAGTTCGCCACCTGGGGGTGGCTGCTGTTGTGGGGGTCGGCGGCGGCCGTACGGAACAACGAGGGTGACGACGCCGACGAGATGCTGGCCCTCGCCAGGGCCGGGGCTCATCGCATCGAGGGGCGGGAGTTGGAGGCTCCCGCACTGTGGGCGGCTCGGGGTTCGGCGACCTTCGCGGGTTTCTCCCCAGAGCTGATCCAGATAAAGGCCGTCGAGTACGCCGTGGTCCAGGGGAGGAACGCCAGGGCCCTGGAGATTCGCGAGGGAGTGCGGCCGTCGGGCAGGCTGGCGAGCAGCACCCGGCATCGCCACATGCTCGACGTGGCGAGCGCTCACGCCTCCGAGGGCAACGCGGCCGAATCGTGGGCGATTCTCCACGACCTCCGGACACGGGTGCCGCACTGGCTCAGGTACCAGTCGTTCGCCCGGCGCGTGGTCGATCAGCTCATCGAGGACCGGTCGCGGGCGCTCCGGGCCGAGCACGCGGAGATCGCGAGCTTCCTGGGGATCGAGTCCTGACCGAACTGCCACCTCGCGTGACAGGTTTCATGATCGTGATCTTCAACTGTCACATCACGTATCTGGAGTTGGCCGTAACGCTCCGTGATGCTTGTGGACATGGTCGCCATCCCTTCGGAAACGGTGAGATCCGATACTCCCCGCGACGCCTGTGCCGCCGGGGAGAGACTGCGCATCGAACTCGCGGCTCTGGGCGTTCACGCCGACGTCCACCACGGGTTCGGCGTCGTCGTGGTGTCGGTCTGGCGTGAGCTCCTCGTCTGGACGGACGGCACGGTCTACCGGTGGTGGACCGGCCACATGTCCCGGAAGACAGGGCGGCGGCTCTACACGGCGTACGGCGTGGAGGATCCGATTACGGCGGCACGCCGCGTCGCCCGTCGCCGCGAAGAACTCCAGCGGACGTATCCGCCGTCCGAGGTGATCCTGGAGCGAGTGCCGTGATCGGGCTGGATGAAACGTGCCTGAGTCCTCACCTGGGTCTCGCGCAGCGTGATCACACGCGGCTCGACTGGCGCACGTCGTACGGGATGCCGGAGCGGGTGCGGCCGGTGGCGTGGACGTGCGCGTGCCGGGCCACGGTGTACGAGTTGTGCGAGGGCGGAGGGCGAGGCTTCATCCGGCGTACCACGCAACTCGACGGCGACCATCGGGTGGATGAGAGCCATCGTTGGTCGATCACCGAAACTCGGGCGATCTGGACGGCCCTGCTGTCCGGGAGGGCCCGATAGACCGGCGTGGCGGCGTGGGATCTGGAGGGACCCGCGCCGCCACGCCTCGAAGCCTGGGAACGGGCCGTCGCCCGGGGAGCGCGAGGGGCCGGGAGGCGCCTCGACCGGGGGGTGGGGCGGAGCCCCACAGGACGCTGCCCGAGCGTGGATCGCGCGGAGTGCGACGGCTGCGAGGCCCGATACCGCCGGGCGTGAGTCCTGGACGTGAGAGGACGACGCGGGCGGGTCGGGTGACGACTCCGCCCGCCCGCGTCACGCAAAGGCCGGTGCACCCCTCCGTGCCGGGCCTGTGCGGGTATGGGGGCGCGGCGGCGCTGGGGAAGTGATGCCACCGCGCCTGTTCATGGGAGGCGAGGACCGTTCGGCGTGGACACAGGCGTCTCGTGCTCGTGCCGGATGATCGCGGCCATCTCCGCTTCGCACATCTGGGCCTCCAGCCCTTCCGGTGTGTGATCGGAGAGGATCAGCGGTTCCAGTAGAGGCCGGGCCGCGATGGCGTGGAAGCGGCGACTGCCCGTGCCGTACAGGACGGCCCACCCTGCCCAGGCGCGGTTCAGCCGGTCGGCGTCGGCGCGGGCGTGGCTGTCCCAGGAGCGGCGGGGCGAGGTGGTACTGGCTTGGCCGTTGCGGTGCCGTCCGGCAGGACGGGCGGGCCGTCGCCGGATCACGATGCCACCTGTCCGGCCGCTTCCTCCTGCCGGGTGACCTCGGCCTGGAGTTCGTCGAAGGTGTCGGCGTCCACGGTACGGAAGGCTGGAGAGTTCTCCTCCGAATCCTTGGGGAAGGGCTGCTCACGGCTGGCCCAGTAGCGTCCGGCGTCGCTGTGGATCACTCGCCAGCCGGGGATGGCGGGTTTGGGGAATGTGGATCTAGCATCTTCCATGGGTCGGACCTCCTACGTCCGGTCAAGGGCTCGTCCGGTCGTCGCAAGCGCCGGGCGGGCCTGTCTTATGAAGCGTGGAAATAAACGTTGGAGTGTGTCGTGTTTTGTCTGGTCGGCCTTACCGGTCACTGGGCGCACTCCGATGGAACAGGTCAGAAGAAAGCCGGACCAGAGCAGGACCGGCGCATTCTTGATGCATGCTCTGATGCATCCAAGTGGCATCCCATAGGCTGACCTCGGTGAACGGCTTTGTAGGGAGGCGCGCATGGCGCATAGGCGACACCGCTTCGCAGAGCGTCGCAAAGCGGTCGGCTATAGTCAGGAATCACTCGCCGCTCGTCTTGGTGTTGACCGTTCGACGATCGTCCGCTGGGAGAGTGGTTGCACGGAGCCGCAGCCTTACATCCGGCCGAAACTCGCAAAGCTGCTAGAAGTCACCCCGTCCGAGCTTGACGCGCTGCTTGTGCCCTCACTGCCAACGGAACAGATTCCGACTGTTGTTACTGCACCGTTGCGGCCTACTGTCGCATTGGTCCATGTAGCGCAAGGGGATGGTCTCGATGCAGGCGAGCTGGACGACATGAACCGTCGACAGTTGCTCCGCGCTCTGTCCGTGGCGGGCACCTTAGTTGCGCTGCCGTCCACAGACACCGGTATGGATATCAACCATCCGCGTCTGAGCGATGCTGTGGATCTTGAAGAGTACGAGACCCTCAATGCTCATCTTTGGAAGGTCTTTTTGCTGTCCAAGTCCAAGCGGGTGGTTTACCCCTTGGTACGTCAACAGCTGGGACTGCTTACCGCCAGCTTGGAGCGGTCACACTCGGCTACAACACGTCAGCGACTGTGCGGTTTGGTCGGTGAGCTCTTTCAACTCGCTGGAGAAATCTTCTTCGACAGTAACCGCTATACCGATGCGGCCTGTTGCTATACCCTCGCGCTCAGTGCTTGCAGGGAAGCCAAAGCCTATGATCTTTGGGCTTGTGCACTGACACGGCACGCCTTTATCGGCATGTATGAGCGACGCCCCGCTGAGACATCGCCCATGCTCGCCGTTGCCTCGCAGGTGGCGCAGCGCGGAGACAGCCATCTTTCGACACGATATTGGGTCGCTGCCGTCCAGGCCGAAACACATGCCGAACTCGGCGATATGGATGGCTGTAAGCGGGCGCTGGACTCAGCAGAGGAAGTACATACCCTGGGCGGGCAAGTGCACAACGGCGGCTGGCTGCGCTTCGACGGCTCGCGGCTCGCAGAGGAGCAGGGCACCTGCTATGTGAAACTCGGGCGTCCGGATCTTGCCGAAGTGGCGCTCACGGACGCGTTGGGACAGGGGCTCTCCCTCCGGCGTCAGGGAAGCGTGCTGACAGACCTTGCTTTGCTTGGCCTCCAAAATCGGGATGTTGACCAGGTGCTTGAGTGTGGCGGCAAGGCGCTGGAGCTGGGTCGGCAAACCGGTTCCGGCTACATTGGCCGCAAGCTTCAAGGGTTGCAGGTCAAGCTGGCGCCGCTTCTCGCCGACGGTCGTGTTTCCGAACTGAACGACCGCATCGCGGCGCTTGTCCGTGCTGACGTATGACGAGAGGACGTGGACGGTGTCGAACGAGCCGGGACGTAGTTTCCGTGAGGCGTGGATCGCCGGGGTCAAGCAGTACTACCCGGGTGAGCCGAAGCCGGGATACATCACTCCGTGGGATGACACGCCGGAGTGGGAGCGGCAGGCCGCAGCGGCCGTGTACGGCCAGGTGCGTGACTTCATCGCGGTGAGCGACGGTGCTACGGCCAGGCTTGGCCGCGAGCAGAAGGGCCGGTTCGTCGCGCTGTGCTGGATCGCGCAGATCTACAAGCACATCTCCGACCCGAAGCCGGGCTACGTCGCCGACTGGGACGAATTGCCGGAATGGCAGCGGCAGACGGACGCCGACATCTTCGAGCACATCGAGCGGCACATGTGATCGCTCGGCTCGGACCGCCCTCCGGTGGAAACGTCCCGTAGGCGAGGCCGGGAGGCGCCTCGTCCGGGGTGTGGGGCGGAGCCCCACGGGACACAGTGCGGAGCGCCGAGAGGGTCAGATGCGGCGGAGGCGGACGCGCTGGATGGAGTGGTTGGCGCCCTTGTGCAGCACCAGGTCGGCCCGGCCCCTGGTGGGGGCGATGTTCTCGACGAGGTTGCGCTCGTTGATGTCGCGCCAGACGTTCCTGGCGAAGTCGGTCGCCTCCTCCTCCGACAGGTCGGCCAGATACCTGAAGTAGGACTTCGGGTCCTCGAAGGCCGTGCGCCGGAGCTTGTGGAAGCGGTCCACGTACCAGTCGCGGATGTGTTCGACCTTGGCGTCCACGTAGATGGAGAAGTCGAAGTAGTCGTTGATCGCGAGGGCGGCGGGCGGGGCGGGCTGGAGGACGTTGAGGCCCTCGACGATGAGGATGTCGGGGCGGCGCACGGTCTGGGTCGCGCCGGGCACGATGTCGTACTCCAGGTGGCTGTAGACCGGGGCCGTCACCTCCGGCAGGCCCGCCTTGACGTCGGCGACGAACCTGACCAGGGCCCGCCGGTCGTAGCTCTCGGGGAAGCCCTTCCTGTGCATGATGTCCCTGGCGGTGAGGGTCTCGTTCGGGAACAGGAAGCTGTCGGTGGTGATCAGGTCCACCCGGGGGTGCTCGGGCCAGCGGGCCAGCAGGGTGTGCAGCAGCCTGGCCGTGGTCGACTTGCCGACCGCGACGCTCCCGGCGATGCCCAGGACGTACGGGGCCGCCCGCCGCCCGCCGCCGAGGAAGGTGTTGAGCGCCGCGCTGCGCTGCCTGGCCCCGGTGAAGTGCAGGTTGAGCAGCCGGGTGAGCGGCAGGTAGATGTCGGTGACCTCGGCCAGGTCGATCGGATCGTCGACGCCGCGCAGGTCCTCCAGTTCGTCCACGGTGAGCGTGAGAGGCGTGTTCTTGCGGAGTTCGCTCCACTGAGCCCGGCTGAGCTGCACGTACGGTGTCGCGGTGTCCAAACCGTTGGCCATGTTCAGAGAGCCTACTGATCCGCCGGGAACAGGCTCCTGGCGGGTGCTGATCCACCGGGAGCGGGTTCCCGTCGGGTGCTGATCCGTCGGGAGTGGGTTCCTGGCGGGTGTTGATCCGTCGGGAGTGGGTTTCCGTCGGGTGCTGGTCCGTCGGGAACAGGTTCCCGACGGGTACCGGGCGGGATTCTTGGTCTGTCCAGGGGGTTCTCCATAGACGCTGCGGACGATCTCTCAGGGAGGGGGTATGACAATGTGCGGAATAGTGGGATATACGGGACAGCGTCAGGCGATCGAGGTAGCGGTCGAGGGGCTCGGCCGGCTGGAGTACCGGGGGTACGACTCGGCGGGGATCGCCCTGGTCGGCGCGGACGGCCTGGCCGTGGAGAAGCGGGCGGGGAAGCTGGCCAACCTACGCTCGGCGCTGGTCTCGCGACCCACGCCGCCGGCCATGGCGACCACCGGGATCGGGCACACCCGGTGGGCCACCCACGGGGCCCCCACCGACCGCAACGCCCATCCGCACACCGACTGCGACGGGCGGATCGCGGTCATCCACAACGGGATCATCGAGAACTTCGCCGCCCTCAGGACCGAGCTGGAGGACGCCGGGCACCGGATCGTCTCCGAGACCGACACGGAGGTGGTGGCGCACCTGCTGGAGCAGTTCGCCGCCGGGGGTCTCATGGAGGCGATGCGCCGGGTCTGCCTCCGGCTGGAGGGGGCGTTCACCCTGCTCGCGGTCTCGGCCGACGAACCCGACGTGGTGGTGGGGGCGCGGCGCAACTCGCCGCTGGTCGTCGGCAGGGGCGACGGGGAGAACTTCCTCGGCTCGGACGTGGCGGCGTTCATCGCGTACACGCGCGAGGCGGTGGAGCTCGGCCAGGACCAGGTGGTCGAGCTGCGCCCCTCGAAGATCACGGTTGTCGACTTCCAGGGGCTCCCGGCCGAGACGCGTGACTACCACGTCGACTGGGACGCCTCCGCCGCCGAGAAGGACGGCTACGACCACTTCATGCTCAAGGAGATCGCCGAGCAGCCCCGGGTCCTCTCCGACACACTGCTCGGCAGGGTCGGCTCCGACGGCCGGCTGGTGCTGGACGAGATGCGGCTCTCCGACCAGGAGCTGCGCGACATCAACAAGATCATTCTGGTTGCCTGCGGGACCTCGTACCACGCCGGGCTCATCGCGAAGTACGCCATCGAGCACTGGGCCCAGCTGCCCTGCGAGGTCGAGGTGGCCAGCGAGTTCCGCTACCGCGACCCGATCCTCACCCGCGACACGCTGGTGATCGTGATCAGCCAGTCGGGCGAGACGATGGACACCCTCATGGCGGTACGGCACGCGCGCGGGCAGCGGTCGCGGGTGCTGGCGGTCTGCAACGTGAACGGCTCCACGATCTCCCGCGAGTCCGACGCCGTCCTCTACACGCACGCCGGCCCCGAGGTCGCGGTGGCCTCCACCAAGGCGTTCCTCACCCAGCTGGTGGCGTGCTACCTGGTGGCGCTCTATCTCGCCCAGGTCAGGGGGACGAAGTTCGGCGACGAGATCACCCAGATCGTCGAGCGGCTGGCGGAGATGCCGTCCAAGGTGAGCGAGGTCCTCGCGACCGTCGAGCCGGTCCGCGCGCTGGCCAGGTCGCTGGCCGACGAGCGGTGCGTGCTCTTCCTGGGGCGGCACGTGGGCTTTCCCGTCGCGCTGGAGGGGGCGCTGAAGCTCAAGGAGCTGGCGTACATGCACGCCGAGGGCTTCGCGGCGGGGGAGCTGAAGCACGGCCCGATCGCGCTGATCGAGAGGGGACTCCCCGTCGTGGTCGTCGTCCCCTCGCCGTCCGGCCAGCGGGTGATCCATGACAAGATCGTGTCCAACATCCAGGAGATCCGGGCCCGGGGTGCCAGAACCCTCGTCATCGCCGAGGAGGGGGACCTCGCGGTCGCGCGGTACGCCGACACGCTGATCCACATCCCGGCCGTGCCGACCCTGCTCCAGCCGCTGGTCGCCACGGTGCCGCTCCAGGTCTTCGCCTGTGAGCTGGCCACGGCGAAGGGGCACGATGTCGACCAGCCCCGCAACCTCGCCAAGTCGGTCACGGTGGAGTAAGCCCTCCCCGGGAGTTCTCCACAGCCTGTGGATAAAGTCTATGGATTACTCACAACCGTAAGTGGGTATGGGGGCTGCCCGCCTTCTTGTCAGATTAATTGTTGATATATGCCATATGGCGGTTTACTGAGGCGGATTAACGTGACGTGAATCCACCGGACCCAAGGGAGCCGCAAGATGGATCGTCGTCGTTTCCTCGCCCGAGGCGGTGCGCTGGCCGCTCTGGGGGTGGCCGGGCCGTTCGCCGGTGTCGCACGGGCGGGACTGAACGGGGAGATCCTCCCGGGATCCGGATACGGGCCGCTGAAGCCGGTCAAGGACGAGCGGGACGGCGTGGTGCGGCTCCACCTGCCCGACGGCTTCCACTACAGGTCCTTCAGCTCGGCCGGTGACAAGTACAGCGACGGATCCGCCGTCCCCTCCCGGCACGACGGCATGGCCGCGTTCCGCGGGCCCTCCGGCAGCGCGATCCTCGTCCGCAACCACGAGGTCAACGGCCCGGTCGGCGCGTTCGGCGACCCGGCCAGGGCCTACGACCCGGCGGCGGGCGGTGGCACCTCGACCCTGCGGGTCACCCGCTACGGCAAGGTGCTCAAGTCCGCCCCCAGCCTGACCGGCACCCAGATGAACTGCTCCGGCGGCCCGATGCCCTGGGGCGCCTGGGTGAGCTGCGAGGAGACCGTCAACGGGCCGGACGTGGGCAACGACTTCACCGGCCAGGACAACGGCAGGCTCACGCAGAAGCACGGCTACGTCTTCGAGGTCCCGCTCGACGGCAAGGCGGGCGGGCCGATCAGGAGCGCCGGGCGGTTCGCCCACGAGTCGGTCGCGTTCGACGGGTTCACCGGCGCGCTCTACCTCACCGAGGACAACTTCGGCTTCGCCTCCGGCTTCTACCGCTACCTGCCCCCGAAGAACCCGCTGACGGCCCGCCGCATCCTCGACGGCGGCAGGCTCCAGATGTTGGCGGTGCGGGGCGCCCCGGGCAAGGACCTCTCGCTCGGCCAGCCCAAGGGGGCCTCGTACGCGACCACCTGGGTGGACATCGACGACCCCGATCCCGCCTTCATCGGCACCCCCGCCAACGACGTCGCCGTCCAGGCCGTCGGCAACCAGGGCAGGGCGAAGGGGGCGGCGCTCTTCTCCCGGCTGGAGGGGGCGATCAACCACCACGGCACGATCTACTTCGTCTCCACCCAGGGCGGCGCGACCGCGTCCGGCGACACCCCGCCCAGCGGCTTCGGCAAGGGACGCGGCCAGGTGTGGGCGTACGAGACGTGGAGCGGGCGGCTCAGGCTCGTCTACGAGTCGCCGGGCTCGGTCACCCTCGACCTGCCCGACAACGTCACCGCCAGCCCCCGGGGCACCCTGGTCCTCTGCGAGGACGGCTCGGGCGACAACTACCTGCGCGGCCTCACCCGCCGGGGTGAGATCTTCGACTTCTCCCGCCTGGTCCCCGTCGACGGCGACTCCGGCGCCGAGTTCGCCGGCTCGACCTTCGGCCCCGGCGGCCACACCCTCTACGTCAACGTCCAGTCGTCCAAGGGGACGAGCTTCGCCATCTGGGGCCCCTGGCAGCGCGGCGGCTTCTGACCGCCGGGCCGGGGAAGGCCCGGCGGAGTCCGGTCACCGGGGGAAGAGGGCCGTCCTCCGAGCCGAACGTGCCGGTCGGTGCCACGGCACCGGTCCCCTCTTCTAGCCTGGGAGGGTGATCGTTGGTATCGGCGTCGACGTCGTGGACGTGGCCAGGTTCGAGGCGACGCTGGCGCGGACGCCCGCGTTGCGGGGGCGCCTGTTCACCGAGGGGGAGAGCACGCTGGCCACGAGATCCCTGGCCGCCAGGTTCGCGGCCAAGGAGGCCGTCGCCAAGGCCCTGGGCGCCCCTCCGGGGTTGCGGCACCTGGACGCCGAGGTGATCAGCGGGGAGTACGGGCGCCCCGAGCTGCGGGTGACCGGCCGGGTGGCGGACGTGGCCAGGGCTTTGGGCGTGGCCCGGTGGCACGTCTCCCTGACCCATGACGGGGGCGTCGCCATCGCCTACGTGATCGCCGAGGGATAGATTCGGTGGAATGCGGACCGCGTACACCTCCGACCAGATCAGGGCGGCCGAGGCGGCACTGATGGCGACGCTGCCCGAGGGCGCCCTGATGCAGAGGGCGGCCACCGGGCTCGCGGTGGTCTGCGCCAGGATGCTCGGCGGCGTGTACGGCTCCCGCGTCGTGCTGCTCGTCGGCAGCGGTGACAACGGTGGCGACGCCCTCTACGCCGGGGCCCGCCTGGCGGCCAGGGGGGCCAGGGTCGACGCGCTCCTCGCCGGGACGCGCGTCCACGCGGCGGGCCTGGAGGCCCTGCGCCGCGCGGGCGGCCGTGCGACCGCCCTGCGCGGCGACTCCGGCCGCCCCCTCACGACGACTGCGGCAGACCCGGCAAAACCAGCAGGAACAACAGGAGCAACAGGAACAACAGGAGCAACAGGAACAACAGGAGCAACAGGAGCACCAGAAGCGGCGGAACCGGCGGGAGCGCGCGTCCGCGGCCTGCTCGACGCGGCGGACCTGATCGTGGACGGGATGCTCGGGATCGGCGGGGCCGGGGCGCTCAGGGAGCCGTACGCGACCCTCGCGAGGCTCGCGAGCGACGCGCCCGGCGAGGTCCTCGCGGTGGACGTGCCGAGCGGGGTGGACGCGAGCAGCGGCCGGGTGGAGGGCCCGGCGGTCGTCGCGGACGCCACCGTCACGTTCGGGGCGTGGAAGACCGGTCTGCTCGTCGACCCCGGCTCCGGGCACGCGGGCCGGACGGAACTCGTCGACATCGGCCTCGGCCCCCACCTGCCCGACCCCGACGTGGCCGCGCCGACGGGCGCCGACGTGGCCGCGATGCTGCCCAGGCCCGACGCCTCGTCCGACAAGTACCGCCGGGGCGTCGTCGGGATCGCGGCCGGCAGCGAGCGCTACACCGGTGCCGCGGTGCTGGCCGTGGGCGGGGCGCTGCGGGCCGGGGTGGGCATGGTCCGCTACGCGGGGGTCGCGGAGCCGGTGGCCCAGGTGCGGGCCCGCTGGCCCGAGGCCGTGATCACCACGCTCGCCCCCGGCGAGGGGATCGAGGAGGTGGGCCGCGTGCAGGCGTGGGTGCTCGGCCCCGGCCTCGGCACCGGCGACGAGGCGCGCGCCATCGCCCGCTCGGTGCTTTCGAGCGCGGTCCCCGTGCTCGTCGACGCCGACGCGCTGACCCTGGTGGCCCAGGACAGGTCACTGCTCCGCCGCGCCGCGCCGGTCCTGATCACCCCGCACGCGGGCGAGCTCTCCCGCCTGATCGACGTGCCGAGGGGGCGGATCGAGGCGCGGCGCCTGGAGAACGTGCGGCGGGCGGCGGCGGAGCTGGGCGTGACCGTGCTGCTCAAGGGCTCGACCACGCTGGTCGCCGAGGACGAGCGGCCGGTCAGGATCAACCCCACCGGCAGCCCCTGGCTCGCGACCGGCGGCACCGGCGACGTGCTGGCCGGCCTGGCTGGCGCGCTGCTGGCCGCCGGGCTGAGCGGGTACGACGCGGCCTCCTGCGCCGCCTACCTGCACGGGATCGCCGGTCAGGACGGCCCTCTCACCGCCTGGGACGTCGCCGAGGCCCTGCCGGAGGCGGTGCGCTCCCTGGTCAACGGACCTCGGCACAGCCTCTCACCTGCCAAACTGGAGGCATGAGTTTCCCGATGACTCCCGCCGAGGCACGGGTGGACCTCTCGGCGATTCGCGAGAACCTGGCGCTGCTCGCGAGCCACGCTCCCGGCGCCGAGATGATGGTCGCGGTCAAGGCCGACGCCTACGGGCACGGGCTGGTTCCCGTCGCCCGCGCCTGCCTGGAGGCCGGGGCGGGACGGCTGGGCACCGCCTACGTCCGCGAGGCCCTGGAGCTGCGGGCCGCCGGGATCACCGCGCCGATCCTGGCGTGGATCATCCCGCCGGGCGAGCCGCTGGAGCGGGCCGTCGGGTACGACGTCGAGCTGTCGGCGGCCTCCGTCGCCAGGATCGACGCGATCGCCGACGCCGCCGCCAGGATCGGCGGGACGGCCAGGGTGCACCTGAAGGCCGACACCGGCATGTCGCGCGGCGGCGCCCCGGCGGCGGACTGGTCCGCCCTGGTCGACCGGGCGCTGCGGCACCGGGCCGAGGGCACTATCGAGATCGTCGGGCTCTGGTCCCACTTCGCCTGCGCCGACATCCCGGGAGACCCGTCCATCGCGGCCCAGCTGGCCGCCTTCGACGAGGCGCTGCTCATCGCGGAGAAGGCGGGCGCGGGGGGCTCCCACGTCATCAGGCACATCGCCAACTCGGCGGCCATCCTGACGCTGCCGCGAGCGCGCTACGACCTGGTCCGCCCGGGCATCGCGACCTTCGGGCTGAGCCCCGTGCCCCGGCTCGGAGGCTTCGGGCTGCGCCCCGCGATGACGCTCGCCGCGCGGATCGCGCTGGTCAAACGGGTGCCCGCCGGGTCGGGAGTTTCCTACGGGCACCTGTACGTCACGGATCGGGAGACGACGCTTGGCCTCGTCCCCCTCGGGTACGCGGACGGGGTCCTGCGGCACGCCACCAACCTGGCGGAGGTCCTGGCCGGTGGCCGCAGGCGGCGGATCGCGGGCAGGGTCTGCATGGACCAGTTCATGATCGACGTAGGGGACGACCCGCTCGCGGAGGGTGACGAGGTGATCCTGTTCGGTGACGGCTCGCGGGGCGAGCCCACCGCTCAGGAGTGGGCGGATTCCCTCGGCACGATCACGCATGAGATCGTGACCAGGATCGGTTCGCGGGTCCCGCGCGTTTACCGATGAGAGGCAGTTCAGGGGGTCGAATGAGTAGCACCAGACGGCGCAAGGTCGGCATCGCGGGCACGATCGTCGGTGTGGCGTCGGCGGGAGTGGCCGCCGGGGCCCTCGCCAAGCGGTACGCCGTCGGACGCATCAGGCTCCGCCCGGACCTGGAGGCGAGCGAGCCGCTCGGAGAGCTGCGCGGCCGCCCCACCACGGTCACCACCTCCGACGGAGTTCCCCTGTACGCCGAGGTCGACGGCCAGGAGGAGGCCCCGCTGACCGTGGTGTTCTGCCACGGCTACACGCTCAACCTCGACTCCTGGCACTACCAGCGGCGCGACCTGGGCGGCGCGCACCGCCTGGTCCTGTGGGACCAGCGCTCCCACGGGCGCTCGCCGCGCATCCCGATGAAGGACTGCTCGATCGACCGGCTCGGCGACGACCTGGCCGAGGTCATCGAGGCGCTGGTGCCCGGCCCGTGCGTGCTCGTCGGCCACTCCATGGGCGGTATGACGATCATGGCGCTGGCCGACCGGCACCCGGAGCTGTTCGGTGACAAGATCAGGGGTGTCGCGCTGATCTCCACCTCCACCGGCAAGCTCGGCGAGATCTCCCTGGGGCTGCCCGCGCTGCTGTCGAAGGCGGTGCACAAGGTCACGCCGGGCACGGTGTCGATCCTGAGGCGCGGTGGCTCGCTGGTCGACAAGAGCCGCCAGGTCGGCAACGACGTGGCCTTCCTGGCCCTGCGCCACCTGGGTTTCGGTGATTCCAGGAACGTGAGCCCCACGGTCGTCGACTTCGCCGAGTCGATGATCCGCTCCACCCCCTTCGAGGTGATCGCCGAGTTCTACCCGGCGCTGATGTCGCACGACAAGCTGAGCGCGCTGGGCGTGCTGGACAGCGTCCCGACCGCCATCATGGTCGGCGACAAGGACTGGCTGACGCCCGTCGAGCACAGCAGGGCGATGGCGGCGGCGCTGCCCACCGCCCGGTTCACCGAGGTTCCGGAAAGTTCGCACCTGGTCCAGCTGGAGCGGCCTACCGTGGTCAACGAGGCCCTGCACGACCTGCTCAAGCGGGTGGACGCGGGCGACGCCGACCAGTGAGCCGGGGCACGCGTGCGGTGAGTTCGAGGCCCGAGGGGCCCGGGGTCCGCGAGGTATCGAAACAGCCGAGAGGTATCGAACAGGAGTGACGAAGCGGTGAGAATCGTGGCGACCGCCGAGGAGATGCGGGAGCTGGGCGAGGAGCTGGCGGCGCTGTTGCGCCCGGGAGACCTGGCGGTGCTGTCGGGTCCGCTGGGCGCGGGCAAGACGACCCTGGTGCAGGGGATCGCCGAGGGGCTCAAGGTGCGCGGCCCGATCACCTCGCCGACCTTCGTCATCGCCCGGGTGCACCCCTCGCTCTCGGGAGGCCCGGCGCTGGTCCACGCCGACGCCTACCGCCTGGGGGGCGATCTGGAGGTCGACGACCTGGACCTGGACGCCTCGCTGGAGGAGTCGGTGACGGTCGTGGAGTGGGGCGAGGGCCTGGTGGAGGGGCTCGCCGACGACCGGCTGGAGATCCTCATCGGCAGGGGCGCGTCCGGTGAGCCCGGCGAGGAGCGGACCGTGACCCTCAGGGGAGTCGGGCCGCGTTGGGACGGTGTCATCTGATGTGCCTACGAAGACGGGGAAATCCTGGCACGCTGGCACTACGCCCCATTGGTCTAGATCGTCAGGCGTGATGATCGACTCTGGCGGGTTTGCCCATGTTTAATGGGGAACAGGTGGGAAATCGTGCCGGGCGAGGGTCGTCGGCCGGAGGGCGAAGTGGAGTTCGACGGTGCCAAGCGTCAAGCGTGTCGCGGTTCTGGGAGCCATCGTCCTTTTCGGGTTGGTCGGGTGCTCGGCTGACGCCGACGCCGGCAATCCGACGGGCACTCCCACCCCAACTCCGCCCGAGTCCGGCATCAGCCGGCAGGACATCGAGGTCCAGCTCCAGCCGGCCCGCGCCAAGGCCGGGCAGAAGGTGTGGATCCTGGCCAACTGCCCGATCCCGCAGGGCGGTCCCGAGCATCGCGGCACCGCGTCCTCCCGGATCTTCCGCACCCCGGTGACCCTCGACCCGATCCTCGCGACGCCCACGCCCGACCCCGCCTCGACCGCGACCCCGGCGCCGCGCCCGTGGGTCCGCGGTCAGGCCACCGTCGCAGAGGGCACCGCCGCCGGGGTCCACGAGGTCAACGCCAGGTGCGAGGGGACCAACGACACCGGCAAGGCCAACCTCAGGATCGTGGCCGACACCGAGCCGAGCTCCACTCCCACCCCCGGCCGCACCTCCAAGCCGACCAGGACGATCATCAGCACCGAGGCGCCGGGTACGGGCGGCGGCGGCACCGCCGCCGGAGGCCCCAACGACTCGGGCGCCCCGATCGGCACGACCGGTGTCCTGCTCGCCGTCGCCCTGGCCGGTGGCATCGGCATCGCGGTCGTGCGTCGCCGCCGTTCGTAGTCCCCGATGGCCGATTCCATCCGCTGGTCCAGGATCGTCCTGGCCGGAGTCATCACCGGTGCCGTCATGGTCGCGTTCGGCAACAGGGGCGGCGACGTCGAGGAGGAGAAGGCGCCCGCCCGCGCCTCGATCGTGCCCAGCCGCATCGACATCCCGTCCCTGGGGATCAAGGCGCCCCTGATGAGGCTCGGCGTGACGGACGGCCGGGTCGATCTGCCGCCGTACGAGAAGCCGAACGTCGCGGGCTGGGTCAAGGACAGCGCGGTCCCCGGCGACGAGGGGTCCGCGGTGATCCTCGGCCACGTGGACACCAAGACCGCGCCCGCGGTCTTCTACAAGCTCAAGGACATGCGGGAGGGGCAGGTCATCAAGGTCGTGCGCAGCGACGGCAAGGTCGCCCAGTACCGGGTGGACACGATCGAGCAGATCAGCAAGAACCGGTTCCCGGCCGACAAGGTCTATCTTGAGGACGGCCTCCGGCTGATCACCTGCGGCGGGGTCTTCGACTGGGACAGCAACGAGTACCGCGACAACCTCATCGTCTACGCCACCCTGGTCAAGACCTGAGCCCCGCCCGTCCGGCGAGCGACCCCCGCCCCCCGCTCGTGGGCCCGCCCTGAGCCGCGCCCAGTCCCGCACCGTGCCCTCCTCGAGCCGCCCGGCCCTGGGCCGTGCTCGCCCCGAACCGCGCTCCGCCCCGGGGTACGGCGCCCGTCCGGGGGGTCCGCGCGGGGGGACCGCCCCTGAGCCCTCGCGGGACGGGATAGGCTAACTGTTCGTGCTGGTCCTGGCCTTTGACACCGCCACCCCCGCCGTCACCGCAGCTCTGCACGACGGTGAGAGGGTCCTCGCCGAGTCGACGACGATCGACGCGCGCCGCCACGGTGAGCTGCTCGTGCCCACGATCGAGACGGTCCTGCGGGAGGCCGGAGCCTCGCTCCGCGACGTCACCGCCGTCGTCGCGGGGTCGGGGCCCGGCCCCTACACCGGGCTCCGGGTCGGCCTGGTGACCGCCCAGGCCCTCGCGACGACGCTGGGCGTCCCGGCGTACGGCGTGTGCACCCTCGACGCGCTCGCGTACGGCAGCGGGCTGACCGGGCCGTTCCTGGTGGCCACCGACGCCCGGCGCAAGGAGGTGTTCTGGGGTCACTACCGGGACACGCGCACCCGGCTGTCGGGTCCCGCGGTGGACCGGCCCCAGGATCTGCCCGGCGAGCTCCCGCTGGTCGGCGCGGGCGCGCGGATGTACGCCGAGGTCGTCGGCGTCTCCCGGCTGCCGGACGCGCCGGAGTATCCCCACGCGGGCGCGATGGCGGCGCTCGCCGCCTCCCTGCTCGGCGAGCCGGGCGTCCGCGAGG
Source organism: Streptosporangium sp. NBC_01469 (assembly GCF_036227305.1). Lineage (NCBI taxonomy): Bacteria > Bacillati > Actinomycetota > Actinomycetes > Streptosporangiales > Streptosporangiaceae > Streptosporangium > Streptosporangium sp. NBC_01469. The sequence continues at coordinate 2,822,635 of NZ_CP109465.1, forward strand.
CCGTGGAGAGCGACACCCACCCCGTGCTCGGCCCGCCTCGCCCGATCTACCTGCGCCGCCCCGACGCCAAGGTGCCCTCGGCGCCCAAGAGGGTCTCCACATGACCGCCGTGCTGCGCCAGATGACCGCCGACGACCTGCCCGCGGTCATGGAGGTCGAGCGGAAGACCTTCCCCGCCGACGCCTGGAGCGAGGGCATGCTCCGCGGCGAGCTCAACGACCAGCCGAGGACCAGGCACTACGTGGTGGCCCTGGTCGACGGCGCGATCGTCGGCTACGCGGGCCTCGCCGCGGCGGGGGACCAGGCCGACGTGCAGACCATCGCCGTCCTGTCCGAGTGGCGCAGGAGCGGTGTCGGCGGCGCCATGCTGACCGAGCTGCTGGCCGAGGCCGCCCGCAGGGGCGCCGTGTCGGTCTTCCTGGAGGTGCGCGCCGACAACCCGGGCGCGCAGGCCGTCTACGACAGGTTCGGGTTCGAGCGGATCGGCCTGCGCCGCCGCTACTACGAGGATGGCACTGACGCGATCATGATGAGGAAGGATCTCCATGCGTGACGAACCGGTGGTCCTGGGCATCGAGACCTCCTGCGACGAGACGGGGATCGGCATCGTCAGGGGGCACACGATGCTGGCCAACGCCATCGCCTCCAGCGTCGAGCAGCACGCCCGCTTCGGCGGGGTGGTGCCCGAGGTCGCCTCCAGGGCGCACCTGGAGGCGATGACCCCGACCGTGGAGCGGGCACTGGAGCGGGCGGGCCTGCGTTTCGCCGACGTCGACGCGATCGCGGTCACCGCCGGGCCCGGCCTGTCCGGCGCGCTGCTCGTCGGCGTCGCCGCCGCCAAGGCGTACTCGCTGGGCCTGGGCGTGCCGCTGTACGGCGTCAACCACCTGGCCGCCCACGTCGCGGTGGACCAGCTGGAGCACGGGGCCCTGCCCAAGCCCTGCATCGCCATGCTGGTCTCCGGCGGGCACTCGTCGCTGCTGCTGGTGCCCGACGTCGCCAGGGACGTCATCTCGCTGGGGTCCACGGTGGACGACGCCGCGGGCGAGGCGTTCGACAAGGTGGCCAGGGTGCTCGGCCTGCCGTTCCCCGGCGGGCCGCACATCGACAGGGTGGCCCGTGACGGCTCCGGCGCGGCCATCGCGTTCCCGCGCGGCAAGTACGACGACGGGACGCTCGACTTCTCCTTCTCCGGCCTGAAGACCGCCGTGGCCCGGTGGGTGGAGGCCAGGGAGAAGGTGGGTGAGTCGATCCACGTGCCCGACGTGGCGGCGTCGTTCCAGGAGGCCGTCGTCGACGTGCTGACCCGCAAGGCGCTGCGCGCGTGCGCCAAGTACGACGTCCAGGACCTGCTGATCGGCGGTGGGGTGGCGGCCAACTCCAGGCTGCGGGCGATGGCTCAGGAGCGCTGTGACGCGGCCGGGGTCCGGTTGCGGGTTCCCAGCCCCGTGCTGTGCACGGACAACGGCGCCATGGTGGCGGCCCTGGGCTCGGATCTGGTGGCGGCCGGCATCGCGCCCTCGCGGCTGGACATCCCCGCCGACTCCTCGATGCCCGTCACCACCGTCCACGTCTGACGGGCCCGACCCTCGTCCGGGCCGGGGTGTGCCGTCCGCGGGTGCCCGCCGGCCGTCGCGCCCCCGTCGGGCGGCGGCTGTGCGGGCTCCTCCCGGCCGGCTCCGCTAGGCGGAGTGCAGGGCCAGCACCGGGTAGTCGGTGTAGCCGCGGTGGTCGCCGCCGAAGGCCGAGCCGAAGTCGGCCTGGTTGAGCTCGGCGCCGAGGCGCAGGCGGACCGGCAGGTCGGGGTTGGCCAGGAACGACTGGCCCAGCGCGACCAGGTCGGCGCCGCGCTCCAGCGATTGCGCGACCCTCGTCGCCGGGTCCCCGACGGAGGGGTCGTTGACGATGAGGGTGTTCGGCCAGGACTTGCGGATCTCCTGGTTGAGGTCGTCGGAGGGGCCCGTCACCAGGTGCAGGTAGGCCAGGTCGAGTCCGGCGAGCTCGGAGACCAGCGCCGGGTAGACCTCGTGCCGGTCCTCCTCGACCAGGTCCCCCGCGCCGACACCGGGCGAGAGCCGGATGCCGACCCTGGAGGCGCCGATCCGGTCCGCGACCGCCCGCGCGGTCTCCACGGCGAAGCGGATCCTGTTCTCCACCGAACCGCCGAAGTAGTCCTCGCGCAGGTTGGCGTTCTGCGACAGGAACTGCTGGATGAGGTAGCCGTTGGCGCCGTGCAGCTCGATTCCCTCGAAGCCCGCGTCCACGGCGCGCGCGGCGGCGTCGGCGAAGTCCTGGATGGCCGACTCCACCTGGGCGGTCGTCAGCTCGCGCGGGGTCTGGTAGTCCTGCAGGCCGGAGGGCGTGAAGATCTGGCCCGCCGGTCGTACGGCGGACGGCCCGATGGGCAGCGCGCCGGTGTTGTCGGGGTGACCGATCCGGCCGGAGTGCATGATCTGGGCGAAGATCCTGCCGCCCGCCGCGTGGACGGCGTCGGTGACCTCACGCCACCCGGCCACCTGCTCGTCGGTGTACAGCCCGGGAGTGTTCATGTAGCCCTTCCCGTCCTGGCTGGGTTGCACCCCCTCGGTGATGATCAGGCCCGCCGAGGCCCGCTGGGCGTAGTAGAGGGCGGTCAGCGACGAGGGGATCCCGTCGACGTAGGACCGCGAGCGTGTCATGGGCGCCATCACCAGGCGGTTGGGCAACTGGAGACCGGCTAGCGAGAACGGTGAGAACGGCATGGTGACTCCCTTTATTGGCTGACCAACTTGGCTAGCCAATAAATAGTTCTACAACTTGGTCGGCCAACATGCAAGCGGTAGTCTCGGGGGAGAACGGAAGGACCTGAACATGGCGGAGCCGCTGATCGACGACGAGCGCGACGCGACCGAAGAGTGCGCCGTGACCCACGAAGGCGTGACCCACGAAGGCGCCGCTGAGGGGGAGACGGCCGGGGCGTGCGACGCGGCCAAGGACTGGGGCGACGCGGCCAAGGACTGCGGCGAATACGACAACGACCTCAACTGCCTGATGGCCTACGCGGCCCGCGGCCACCGCGTGCTGCTCGCCAGCCTCCTCGGGGAGATCGACCTCTATCCAGGCCAGGAGCGCGTGATGGGCGCCCTGTGGGACAACGGCCCCCAGTCGCAGAACGCCCTGGCGAAGATCGTCGGTGTCGACGTCTCCACCATGACCAAGACCCTGCAGCGCCTGGAGCGTAGCGGGTTCGTCAGCCGCAGGCCCGACCCCGCCAACCGGCGGATCAGCATCGTCGACATCACGCCCAGGGGACACGCGCTCCGCCCCGAGGTCGACCGGGTCCTCGCCGAGATGCACCGCCGGATGACCCAGGGGCTGACGGACGAGCAGACCGACGAGCTGTCGTCCCTGCTCTACGTGGTCCGGGGCAACCTGTGCCGCGAGGCGAGGGTCGTCGAAGACCCGGGGAGCCACCCGGCCGGCGCCGCGCGCATCGGCTGACGGCGTCCGTACTCCGTCCGAGGCCCGAGCGCGGGCCCCCGGGGGGCGGGCGTGGCCCGGGGTGGCAGTCCTCGTCGCCCCTGGCGGGGTGGAGCGGCGCCTCGGCGAAACCCTCGGGGGTCAGTCCTTGTCGGCCCTGGTGGGGCGGAGCAGCGCCTCGGCCAGGGCCAGCATGGTCTCCTCCAGGGCGCCCAGGCGGCGGGTGAGGTCGGTGTGCGCGGGCTCCACGGTCTCGCTCAGGGCCTCGGAGAGCTGGTCGCGGTCGGGCAGGGCGCGGAGCGTCTCGGCGAGGGGGGCCAGCGCGGCCTCGGCCCTGATGACGCGCTCGTCCAGGGAGTCGAAGCGCTCGCGCTGCTCGTCGGTCTGAACGCCGATGAGCGCGCCGACGCCGAGGATGGCGGGCAGGTCCTCCAGGCGCTCGTCCAGGCTCTCCAGGCGCTCGGCGGACTTCTCCGCGTGCCCGTCCAGCGTGGACAGCCTGGAGTCGATGACGTCCATCCGGCCGGTGAGGCGGCCCTCGATGTCGTCGAGGCGCTCGTCGAGGGTGTCGAAGCGGCCGCCGGACGCCATGCGATGGCCGTCCAGCCGGTCGATGCGGCTGTCGATGCGGCTCTCGACGGCGGCGGCGCGCTCGTCGATCCTCGGCACGACCAGGTCGACCCTGGCGCCCACCTGCTCGATCCTGCCGCTCACCAGATCCACCTTGCCGTTGACCTGCTCGACGGCGGCGAGCATCCGGTCGGTGGCCGTGCCGACGGTCTGCTGGACGCTCGCCGCCAGGTCGAGCATCCCCGCCTCAACGCGCCCGGTGCGCTGGGAGAGGTCGGCCACGGCCCTGTCCAGGCGGCTGAACCGGTGCGCCGCGATGCCCATGTCGGCCTGGAGCCTGCCGAGGTGCTCGGCCAGCTGCCGCACCTGCTCGTCGAGGCCCTGGGTGCCGTCCGAGATCGCCCGCAGGCGGGTGAGCGCCTCGTCCACGCTCTCGCCCACGGCGCCGAGGTCGGTCCAGAGGCTCGGCAGCTCGCCGAGGGGGGTGACCCGGTCACGGACGGTGTCGACGCGGCGGCCGAGGGAGTCGACCCGCTCGCCGACGGTGTCGACGTGGTCGCGTACCGCCTCGACGTGCTGAGCCAGGCCCTCGGCCCAGGAGGGCGGGCGGGCGGCGATGTCGTCCAGCCGCCCGTGGACGGACTCCAGCGTGCCGTTCAGCCCGCCGATCTCGCGCTCCCTGACCTCGCGCAGCAGCCACTCCATGCCCTCCAGGCGCTGCCGGATCTCGTCGAGCACGGCGCCCTGGGTCCGCTGCTCGTAGACGTGGTCCTGTGCCGCGCGGGCGAGGAGCTCGCGCATCCGGTCGGAGATGGCGGTCTGGCTGCCTGCCTGGAGCAGGGTGTGGTCGGAGTGATCCACCGAGAGCTCCTTCACTCGCCGACGCTCAGCCGCGCGGTTGGATTTGATGGTATTTGCCGATGAACGAGATGAAACCGCAGGCGAGAGAGAACTCCCGCCCGGCAACCTTAGCCCCTGGATCAAGGTTTTCCGGCAGCGAGATTAAAAGAGAGGAATTGCCGGTTGGTTGGAAGAATTGACTATTTTGGCTGGTCAGACAGGGCCGATCCGCCGGTCAGCTGGGGCTGCACACGAAGGCGAATGGCCGGTCGCCGATTCGGGTGAGAATGACCACCGCGGATTCGCCGCCGGAAAGCCGGAGGTCTTTCCTGAGGCGGTCGACGTCCACCGCGGAACCGCGCTTCTTGATCGTTACATTGCCCGCGCCGCGCTCGCGGAGCGCCGCCCGTAGCCGCTTGAGCGAGAACGGCAGCGTCTCGTGGACCTCGTACCGCGACGCCCACGGCGTCGGCGTCGCGGCGTCGCTGGTGATGTAGGCGATCTGCGGGTCGAGCAGGCGCCCGCCGACCGCCGCGGCGATCTCCGCGACCAGGTGGGCGCGGATCGCCGCGCCGTCCGGCTCGTAGATGTAGCGGCCCGCGGGGCCGGTGTCGGGATCGCCGAGGGCGGGGTCGGGCGTCATCGTGGCCCCGGACGGCAGGATCGTGGCCCTGCGCGCCGTCTCGCCCGCCAGCGTGCCGCACCAGATCACGGCCTCCTTGACGTCGCCCTTGTACGAGACCCACTCGGCCTCCGCGCCCTCGGGGACGAACTCGTACGGGATCCCGGGGGCGACCTTCAGACAGGCGGCCCCGGCTCGGGCCACCATCTCCAGCACGGCGGGCCAGGGCGGTGAGTACCCCATCGGGTCGAAGGTCCTGCCCCGCGCCGTACGGCGCGCGGGGTCGGCGAACAGGACGTCGAAGGCGGCCGGGTCCAGGGTGGAGGCGTCGGCGGCACGGACCGAGACCCGGTCGCCGAAGCCCAGGGCGTCCGCGTTGGCCCGGGCGACCGCGGCGGTGAGCGGGTCGGTGTCGACGGCCTCGACGGAGCACCCGGCCCTGGCCAGGGCGAGGAGGTCGCCGCCGATGCCGCAGCAGACGTCGGCGACCCGCGAGCCCGCGGGGACGCGCCGCGCCCTGTGGTCGGCGACCTCGCGGCGGGTGGCCTGCTCCAGGCCGGTCCGGGTGAAGTACATGAGATCGGCGTCGGCCCCGAACTTCTCCCTCGCGCGCAGCCGGAGCGTGGCCTGCGTGAGCGCCGCGGAGGTCAGGTCCGCATCGTAGATCTTCCTTAACCTCGTGACCGCCGCCACCGGGTCGTCGGCGGCGGTCTCGGCCGCCGCGCCCAGGGCCTCCTGGCCGCGCGGGGTCAGGAGTTCCAGGAATGCGTCGAGATTCACACCAGCCGACGCTACCGCCTCAGCCGTAGGGCTTCATGAGGGGCTTCCACCTGGTTTGACGTTCGCGTGAAGCGGAGAAGGGGTGCTTCGTGTTGACTGTCAAGGCCACCTTGCATACTGTTCCGTATTGGCACTCTCCCGGTGAGAGTGCCAAATACATGCGACGAGGCAGGTCTGACACCCGCGACGGCAGACCGCTGGTCGCCTCTTCTAGATCGTTCAAATCTGAAGGGGAGGTCCGACGTGACGACCGCCACCAAGGTTCCCGTTAAGCCGCTCGGCGACCGCATTGTGGTCCAGCCGCTTGAGGCCGAGCAGACCACCGCTTCCGGTCTGGTCATCCCGGACACCGCCAAGGAGAAGCCGCAAGAGGGCAAGGTCCTCGCGGTGGGTCCCGGCAACTGGGATGAGGAAGGCGAGAAGCGGATTCCGCTCGACGTCAGCGAGGGCGACGTGGTCCTCTACAGCAAGTACGGCGGCACCGAGGTGAAGTACAACGGCGAGGAGTATCTCGTGCTCTCCGCTCGTGACGTGCTCGCCATCATCGAGAAGTAATTCTCGCTTCACAAAGATGACGTATCGAGCCCCGGGTCGCGACAGCGCCCGGGGCTTCGATGCGCCGACGTACTTATAGAGAGGATTGTCATGCCGAAGATCCTGTCGTTCGAGGAGGACGCGCGCCGAGCTCTCGAGCGCGGCGTGAACGCTCTCGCGGACGCGGTCAAGGTGACGCTGGGCCCGCGCGGCCGCAACGTCGTCATCGACAAGAAGTTCGGTGCGCCGACGATCACCAACGACGGCGTCACCATCGCCCGCGAGGTCGAGCTGGACACGCCGTACGAGAACCTGGGCGCCCAGCTGGCCAAGGAAGTGGCGACCAAGACCAACGACGTCGCCGGTGACGGCACCACCACCGCGACGGTCCTGGCCCAGGCCATGGTCCGCGAGGGTCTGCGCAACGTGGCCGCCGGAGCGCAGCCGCTCTCCCTCAAGCGCGGCATCGACATCGCGGCCAAGGCCGTCAGCGACCGGCTGATCGAGTCGGCCCGCCCGGTCGAGGACAAGAAGGAGATCGCGAATGTGGCGACGATCTCCGCGCAGGACGCCAAGATCGGCGAGCTGATCGCCGAGGCGTTCGACAAGGTGGGCAAGGACGGTGTCATCACCGTCGAAGAGTCCAACAGCATGGGCCTGGAGCTCGAGTTCACCGAGGGTCTCCAGTTCGACAAGGGTTACCTGTCCCCCTACATGGTGACCGACCAGGAGCGCATGGAAGCGATCCTGGAGGACCCCTACATCCTGATCACCCAGGGCAAGGTCGCCTCGGTCGCGGACTTCCTGCCGCTGCTCGAGAAGATCGCGCAGACGAAGAAGGCCCTGCTGGTCATCGCCGAGGACGTCGAGGGCGAGGCCCTCGCGGTCCTCGTCACGAACAAGATCCGTGGCACCTTCACCTCCGTCGCCGTCAAGGCGCCGGGCTTCGGCGACCGCCGCAAGGCCATGCTGCAGGACATCGCCATCCTCACCGGTGGCCAGGTCGTCAGCGAGGAGATCGGCCTCAAGCTGGAGCACGTCGGCCTGGAGGTGCTGGGCACCGCCCGGCGCGTCGTCATCACCAAGGACTCCACCACCGTCGTCGACGGTGCGGGTGAGGCCGCGGCGATCGCCGACCGCGTCAAGGAGATCAAGCTCGCCATCGAGCAGTCCGACTCCGACTGGGACCGTGAGAAGCTCCAGGAGCGTCTCGCCAAGCTCTCCGGCGGCGTCTGCGTGCTCAAGGTCGGCGCGGCCACCGAGGTGGAGCTGAAGGAGAAGAAGCACCGCCTGGAGGACGCCATCTCGGCGACGCGTGCGGCGATCGAGGAGGGCATCGTCTCCGGCGGTGGCTCCGCGCTCATCCACGTCGCCAAGGTCCTCGACGACCTGGGCCTGACCGGCGACGAGGCGACCGGTGTCTCCATCGTCCGCAAGTCTCTCGTCGAGCCGGCCCGCTGGATCGCGGAGAACGCCGGCCTCGAGGGCTACGTCGTGACGGCGAAGGTCACCGAGCTGCCCGTCGGCCAGGGCTTCAACGCCGCCACCGGCGAGTACGGCGACCTGATCGCCCAGGGCGTCATCGACCCGGTCAAGGTCACCCGCTCGGCCGTCCAGAACGCCGCCTCCATCGCCGGCATGCTGCTGACGACCGAGGCCCTCGTGGTGGACAAGCCCGAGGACGAGGCTCCGGCCGCCGCAGGTGGTCACGGCCACGGTCACGGTCACTGATCCCCGCACGGTTCCGCACGGCTCGCGTCTCCCCGGAGGCGCGAGCCGTTCGCGTTTTGCGGTAAACCGAAAACGATCTCAGGCGTCACGCCGGGCGGAAGACCAAACGCGGTTCTAACGAATAGCCGACGTATTTGGCAATCGAATGAAATATTTGCACATTCTGTAGTCGTTGTCGTCGCTGTTTGATTACGCGCCGTTATCTCCGCCTCAATGTGACCAATCCGTAGCCGTTTGCGATGACGACAGTCACTATCAGGGCGGGCATCATGCCTAACGTGACCGAGGGATGCGTCGCCGACGCCAAAAATGGGGTGAGGCTTGCGACGAGGTCTGATGGGGTCGCCCATAGGGATGATCTCAAGGATCTGACGAGCCTCGCCGTTCAGGGGGATCGCACCGCGATCGAATCTCTGATCGCGCAACTGCGGCCGATGGTCGTCCGATATTGCCGTGGTCGTCTGGGCCGGGTTTCCGGTCAGTATCACATCGCGGACGACGTGGCCCAGGAAGTATGCATAGCGGTGCTGTCCGCACTGCCCCGCTACCGTGACATGGGACGCCCGTTCGCGTCCTTCGTCTTCGGCATCGCGTCTCACAAGGTGGCCGACGCGCTGCGCAGCTCCGTACGATCCGCCGTGCCCACTCAGGACCTTCCTGACGGGCCCGACGAGGGTCCGGGGCCGGAGGAGACCGTGGTGCGTTACATCGAGGCCGAACACGCCCGCCGGCTGCTGTCGAGGCTGCCGGACAACCAGCGCGAGCTACTCATGCTTCGAGTGGTGTCGGGCCTTTCCGCCGAGGAGACCGGTAATGTACTTGGCATGTCACCAGGTGCGGTTCGTGTGGCCCAGCACAGGGCGCTGGCCCGGCTACGAGCGATGGCGGAGCTGGAGTCGATAGCTTGACCGCGGAGCTGTCGAGCAGGGGGCGCGAGCGGAAGCCCGAACCGCGGGGCGGGGCTCGCGACGACCCGGAGCGAGAACGATCATGACAACGGTTCACCCGCGACGTCCGGCTCGGAGATACGGGCCGGACGAGGACCCGGCGGTAGCCGAGACCGACGAACTCGTGGAGGCGCTCTCGGGCAGGACGCCCGTCTCCACCTCAGACGCCGCGGTCGCCCTGCTGGCGGCCCTGATCGACGACGTGGATCAGCGGTGTTCCTCGGTGTCGATCACGCCGTCCACGTAACCACGGGCGTATTCCCAGCTCACGTAGTCGGTGGGGTTGGGCTGGTAGGCGGGCTCGTGCACCTGGGGCTTACCGTTCTCGATCATCTGGCGCAGGTTGCCGCGCAGCAGCTCCCAGTCGAAGTAGTGCTGCTCCCCGCATTCGGGGCAGTCGAGCACCAGGCCGAGCACACCCTGGGGCTCCAGCAATGAGCGGAAGACCTCCACGTCGGCGAGGTCGGTCATGGCCTCGTCACGCTCGTCCGTCGTCAGCGGCTCGGGATCGTCAGGATCGCCCAGCGCCGCCGCCGGGTCGTCGGGGTCATCCGCGAACGGGTCGCGAGGGACATCGTCGAGCACGATCCCACCTTATGGCTTGGATGTGACAGACAGGTTCCGAACTACACGAGTAGGACGCTACGGGGCGGGCCGGGCAGCCCGAGGCCCCGCGCGGGAGACCCTAGACGAGCCAGCCGCGCCGGGAGGCCTCCACCCCCGCCTGGAACCGCGACTGCGCCCCCAGCTCGGCCATGGCGTCGGCGAACCTGGCGCGCACCGTGCGGACCGAGACGCCCAGCTGCCGGGCGATCATCTCGTCGGGGACGCCCTGGCCGGCCAGCCGCAGCACCCGGACCACCCCGTCGTCGCGGTAGGTCCAGGGCAGGCGGGCCGCGCGGGCCCACAGCTCCTCGAAGAGCGAGCGCAGCGCGGCCACCACGACGGGAGCCCTGACCAGGTGGAAGTTGTAGGCGTTCTCGGCCAGCGCGCCGCCCCACTGGGCGGGCATGCCCGCGGCGTCGTCCCCCGCGACGAGGAACCAGCTCGGCACCGTGTCGAGGGTGCGCACCTCGGCCCCGGCCTGCTCGAACTGGTCCAGCTTGTCGCGCAGACCGGGGATCTCCAGGGTGTGGACCGGGATGGCGACCCGGCAGGAGAGCAGGCCGGCGCGCTGGGCCCCGATCCACTGGTCGGCGTAGCGGTGCGCGAAGTCGCTCATCGTCCGCCTGTCGGGGATGCTCGACAGCAGCTTCAGCGGCGGGGCCTGGACCGCCATGCCGATCACGCTCTCGTAGAGCTCGTCGGCCCCTCCGACCAGGTCCACGGGGAACTGGCCGGTCTGGTAGTCGCGCCCGGCGTCGTACTGGTGGATGAAACCGCGGATCGAGCCGAGCACGGTGTCGATCCTGCGGCTCTCGGCGGCCAGCCGGTCCAGCCTTTCCGCGATCAGATGGCCGAGGGCCGCGGCCGGGTGGCGGGCGAGGTATTCACCCCCCTGCTCGTCGACCACTCCCAGGCGTACCAGGGTGGCCAGCTCGCGGCCGAGCAGATCGGGCGAGCCGTTGGTGGCCTGGGCGAGTTCGGAGCAGGTGGCGCGGTGCAGGCGCAGGACCGCGTTGTAGAGGGCCGTCTGGGCCGGGGTGAGCCCCAGGGTCTCCAGCGGATCGGGCAGTGCGGGGGTGTCGGTGCGCATCGGTGAGGGACTCCTGCAAGTGACACGAGGTCTGGCGAGGATAACCCGGCGAATCATCCCTGTCCGGGCGTTGCTCCTACTTGGCTCCCGCTCGCCTGCCGTCGTGTGCAGCTTCGTGCAATTGCACGTTTGGACATTGCGAGGCGAACGCATCGTGACGCACCCTTGACGCAGCGTCGGCAGAAGGCGCGGATCACGCCACCATCCGGATGCGGAGGGGGGTTCGGTTGGTGTCAAGGCGTCCCCGCGCCGACGCCGGTGATCCGAGGGGCCGAGCGGGTCACCGACCGCTCGGTCCCTCGTTATTCCCCCGGGTCCTCGGGGGCCCGTCTTTCCCCCGGGCCCCCCGGGACCCGCCTCTCCCCGCGACCTCCGTGCCCGGCCTTTCCCCCGGGTCCACCAGGTTTGGCGCCAGACTCTAAACTGTGATCCGGGGGTCGGCGCCTTTCCCCGTCATGAGAGCGCCGCGGCAGGAGGGTTGCAGATGGCCAAGTTCACCGAGCCGGGGCTCACGTTCGACGACGTGCTTCTTGTTCCCGCGTATTCGGACCTGCAGCCGGGGCAGGCCGACACCACCACGCGGCTGTCTCGGGGCATCACCCTGCGGATCCCGCTGGTCTCGGCGGCGATGGACACGGTGACCGAGGCCCGCATGGCGGTGGCGATGGCACGCCAGGGCGGCATCGGCGTCCTGCACCGCAACCTGTCGATCGAGGACCAGGCCCAGCAGGCCGACCTCGTCAAGCGTTCCGAGGCCGGGATGGTCACCAACCCGGTCACCTGCTCCCCGGACGAGACGCTTGCCGACGTCGAGCGCCTCTGCGCGACGTACCGGATCTCCGGCGTCCCGGTGACCGACGAGACCGGGGTGCTCGTCGGCATCGTCACCAACCGCGACATGCGCTTCGAGACCGACGAGAACCGCACGGTACGCGAGGTCATGACCCCGATGCCGCTGGTCACCGCGCCGGTCGGGGTCTCCACCGACGACGCGTTCGCGCTGCTCAAGCAGAACAAGATCGAGAAGCTCCCGCTGGTCGACGCCGGGGGCCGGCTGCGCGGGCTCATCACCGTCAAGGACTTCACCAAGAGCGAGCAATATCCCCTCGCCACCAAGGACGCCGACGGCCGGCTCGTCGTGGGGGCGGCCGTCGGCGTCGGGGGCGACGCGGAGAAGCGGGCGATCGCGCTGATCGAGGCCGGCGTCGACGTGATCGTGGTGGACGTCGCGCACGGCCACTCCAAGGGCCTCGCCGACATGATCGCCAAGATCAAGTCCAACAGCCGGGTCGACGTGATCGGCGGTAACATCGCCACCCGCGCGGGCGCCCAGATGCTGGTCGACGCCGGGGTCGACGCGGTCAAGGTCGGTGTCGGGCCCGGCTCCATCTGCACCACCCGCGTGGTCGCCGGTGTCGGCGCCCCGCAGGTGACGGCCATCCACGAGGCCTCCCTGGCCGCCGGTCCCGCCGGGGTCCCGGTGATCGGCGACGGTGGCCTGCAGTATTCGGGCGACATCGTCAAGGCCATCGCGGCCGGGGCCGACACGGTCATGCTCGGCTCTCTCCTGGCGGGCTGCGAGGAGTCCCCGGGTGAGCTGATCTTCATCAACGGCAAGCAGTTCAAGTCGTACCGGGGCATGGGCTCGCTCGGCGCGGTCCGCAACCGCGAGCGCGGCGGCGCCTCCTTCAGCAAGGACCGCTACGCCCAGGGCGACGTCGGGAACGAGGACAAGTTCATCCCCGAGGGCATCGAGGGACAGGTCCCCTACCGCGGCCCGGTCGCCGCGGTGGCCCACCAGCTCATCGGCGGCCTGCGTCAGGGCATGTGGTACGCCGGGTGCCGTACGGTCACCGACATGCACGTGCGGTGCGAGCTGATGCCGATCACGGCGGCGGGCCTCAAGGAGAGCCACCCGCACGACATCCAGATGACGGTCGAGGCTCCCAACTACCACGGTCGCTAGAGCGGCGCGCGCCGCGCACGCGGAAGAACGTGGTGTGCGCCCCGCACGCACGAGACGCCGCGCGCACGGCCGTACCGCATGGAACGCGGCGTGCATGGCGCACGCATGGAACGCGGCGTGCGCTGTGCACGCACGGAACGGGAAAGACAGACATATGACTCAGGTGGAGATCGGCCGCGGCAAGAACGGCCGTCGTGCCTACGCGCTCGACGAGATCGGCATCGTTCCGTCCCGGCGCACCCGCGACCCGGAGGAGGTCTCGATCGCCTGGCAGATCGACGCCTACCGCTTCGAGCTGCCCGTCGTGGTGAGCCCGATGGACAGCGTGGTCTCGCCGAAGACGGCCATCGAGGTCGGCAGGCTCGGCGGTCTCGCCGTGCTCGACCTCGAAGGGCTGTGGACCCGGTACGACGACCCGATGCCGCTGCTGGAAGAGGTGGCCGAGCTCAAGGGCGAGCCCGCCACGAAGCGGCTGCAGGAGATCTACAACGCGCCGATCAAGGAGGAGCTGATCGGCCGCCGGATCGAGGAGATCCGCGCCGCCGGGGTGGCGACGGCCGTCCGGCTGTCCCCGCAGCGTACGGTCCAGTACCACAAGGCCGTCATCGACGCGGGCGTGGACATCTTCGTGATCCGCGGCACCACGGTCTCCGCCGAGCACGTCTCCGGCAGGGCCGAGCCGCTCAACCTCAAGCAGTTCATCTACGAGCTCGACGTCCCGGTGGTCGTCGGGGGGTGCGCCACCTACACCGCGGCGCTGCACCTGATGCGGACCGGCGCGGCCGGGGTGCTCGTCGGCTTCGGCGGCGGCGCCTCGCACACCACCCGCACGGTGCTGGGCGTGGTGGTGCCGATGGCCACCGCGATCTCCGACGTGGCCGCCGCCCGCCGCGACTACATGGACGAGTCCGGCGGCCGTTACGTCCACGTCATCGCGGACGGCGGCATGGGCACCTCCGGCGACATCGCCAAGGCGATCGCCGTGGGCGCGGACGCGGTCATGGTCGGCTCGCCGCTGGCGAGGGCCGTCGAGGCTCCCGGCCAGGGCTTCCACTGGGGGTCCGAGGCACAGCACCCCGAGCTGCCCAGGGGCAAGCGGGTCGAGTTCGGCACGGTCGGCACGCTGGAGCAGATCCTGCACGGCCCCTCCTCGGTGGCCGACGGCTCGATGAACCTGATGGGCGCGCTCCGGCGCACGATGGCCACCGCCGGATACTCCGACCTCAAGGAGTTCCAGCGGGTCGAGGTCGTCGTCGCCCCGCAGATCAGCTGACATCCCGGGGGACAGGGCCGGATCTCACGCGACCCGGCCTCCCCGCGGGGGCGGCCCCCCGCGAGGGCGGGTTGTTGTGAGGCGGGGCTGTTGCGGGGTCGCTCTCCTGCGGGGTCGCTCTCCTGCGGGGTCGCTCTCCTGCGAGGGCGGGCCGCTGCGAGATGAGGCTCCTGTGAGGTGGGGGCTCCGGTGGGGCGGGCTCTCGCGGGCGGCTCTCCCGTGAGGCCGGGTTTTCACGAGGCCGGGTTTTCACGAGGCCGGGCGGATCTCGCGGCCCGTCGGCCGGCCCCCGCCCGGCCGGTTGAGGTCTCGTGCGCGAACACCCGGCCGGGTGGGCCGGGTGTTCGCCGTCTCCCGCGCCGGTGAAATCCCAAATGACGTGCGGGACGAAATCTGTGAGCATTCATACGTGCCAAATGATCAAGAACTCCGGGTCGCCCTCAAGGAAGGGCCTTTCCACGCCGCGCTGCGCGCCGCGGTGGAGGCTCGTGGGATGACCCTGGGCGGGCTCCGCCGGCATCTCGGGGAGCGCGGTCTCCGGGTCGGGATGACGAGCCTGAGCTACTGGCAGCAGGGCCTGCGCCGTCCTGAGCGCCCCGAGTCGCTGCGCGCGGTGCGTGCCCTGGAGGAGATCCTCGTCCTGCCGCCGCGCTCTCTCATGGCCCTTCTCGGCCCGCCACGGCCGCGCGGGCGGGACGCGAGGGAACTGCCGGTGGGCGCCCTGTCCTATTCCGCGATCATGGAGTCCTCCCACACTCTGTCGGCGATGATCCACGACCTGGACGGGGTGGCCGACGACCGGCGCCTGCACATCGCCGGGATGTACGAGACGCTGCGGATCGGTCCGGACCGCAGCACCGTGCGGCGCGAGACGCTCCAGGTGGTGCAGGCGCACGAGGAGGCCACCGACCGCTACATCATGGTCTACCGGGGCGACCTGGGATGCGACGTGGAACGCGTGCGCGTACGGGCCCTGGAGGACTGCCGGGTCGGCCGGATCCGCCGCGACGGGCCGACCGCCCTGGTCGTGGCGGAACTGCTGTTCGACCGGGTGCTGCGGACCGGCGAGACGCAGATCATCCGCTACGAGCTGGCCGACCCGAGCGGGGTGGAGACGGTCGAGTACGAGCGGGGCTTCCGATATCGGGCCGGGCAGTACGTGCTCCGGGTGAACTTCGCCCCGGAAGCCCTCCCGGTGCGCGTCCGGCGGTTCACCCGCCACGGCCCCGGCGCCGGGGAGCAGGACCTCGGCGAGCTCTCCCTCAACGCCCACAACGCCGTGCACCTGGTGGCCAGGTCGCTGGAACCCGGCCTGGTCGGCATCCGCTGGGACTGGCCCTGACCCGCCCGCGTCCGGCTCACGGGGCGGGGCCCCGGCCCCGGCCCCCCGGCCGGGCGCCGGGGGCGCGGGTCCGGGGCGCGGGTCCGGGGCGCGGGTCCGGGGCGCGGGTCCGGGGCGCGGGTCCGGGGCGCGGGTCCGGGGCGCGGGTCCGGGGCGCGGGTCCGGGGCGCGGGTCCGGGGCGCGGGTCCGGGGCGCGGGTCCGGGGCGCGGGTCCGGGGCGCGGGTCCGGGGCGCGGGTCCGGGGCGCGGGTCCGGCTCGGGGACGGTGATCCAGGGGGTCGGCGGGGTCAGCGGGGCTCGGTGATCCAGGTGCCCCCGCGCATGACGCCGGAGACCTCCAGGTCGTCGGTGAGCACCACCAGGTCGGCCCGCTTGCCGACCGAGACGGACCCCAGGCGGTCGGCGAGACCGAGAACCCTCGCGGGGGTCAGGGAGGCGATCTCGGACGCCTCGGCCAGCGACAGGCCCACCTCGCGCACGGCGCGGCGGAACGCGACGTCCATGGTCAGGGTGCTGCCCGCGATGGTGCCGCTCTCGGCCAGCCGGGCCACCCCGTCCGCGACGTTCACCGTCATCGGGCCGAGCCCGTAGACGCCGTCGCCCATGCCCGCAGCCGCCATGGCGTCGGTGATCAGCGCGGTCCTGCCGGGACCCGCGACCTCGAAGGCCAGGCGCGTCATGGCCGGGTGCAGGTGCACGCCGTCGTTGATCAGCTCGACCGTGACGCGCTCGTCCTGGAGCAGCGCGGCGATCGGCCCGGGGTCGCGGTGGTGCAGCGGCGGCATCGCGTTGTAGAGGTGGGTCGCGACGCTGCCGCCCGCCTCGATGCCGGAGATCGTCTGCTCGTAGGTGGCGTCGCTGTGGCCGAGGGCGGCGATCACGCCGTTGGCCACCGCCTCCCGCACGGTGTCCAGCGCGCCGGGCAGCTCGGCGGCGATGGTGATCATTCGTACGTGGCCGCGCCCGGCCTTGAGCAGCCCGGTGAGTTCCACCGGCGAGGGCTCGCGCAGCAGCGCCGGGTTGTGCGCGCCGCACCGGGCGGCGGAGATGTAGGGGCCCTCGAAGTGGATCCCGGCGAGCAGGCCGTCCTCGCACAGGTCGGCGAGGGACGCGGCGGCCCTGGCCAGATCGTCCGTGGACGCGGTGACCAGGCTGGCCATGAGCGTGGTGGTGCCGTGGCGGGCGTGCAGGTCGACGGCCCGGCTCGCCTGGTCCGGGTCACCGGTGGGGAAGGAACCGCCCGCCCCGCCGTGGTTGTGGATGTCGACGAAGCCGGGCACGACGTACCGGCCGCCGAGACCGAGCCCGGCGCCGGGGGCCGAGCCCTGGCCCACGTGGGTGATGCGGCCGTCTTCGATGGTGAGCCAGCCTTCGTGGACACCTTCGGGGGTCACGACGCGGGCGTCGGCGAGTGTGATGCTCATGCTCCCCATCCTCGCGGGTCCCCGGGAAAACCGGCTCCCGGCACTCCCGGTGCCGGGGGCGCGGGTTCGCCCAGGCGGGACCGATCGTTCCGACGCGCGCGGCTTACCGGCACACCCCGGGCAGGTCACACACCTTCTTCGCCATCTTCTGCGCCTGGTCGGCGAGCACCTTCAACCGTCCTCGCTCGTTCATGCCGTACGTCACACCGTCCACGCCATCGTTGACGTAGAGGAACAAGGCGCTGCCCCGCCGCGCCACCCCCCACATCACAGGGGACATGGACCTGTCGATCTTCCCCTTCTCGTGGTAGTAGCCCGTGACGGACATGGCCTCGTCCTTCACCCGCAACGGTTTGCCGGAATACCGGTACGTCGAAAGCGGGCACCGCTTCAGGTCCGCCCGCAGCTTGGCGAAGGCGGCCTTGGCCGACCTGGCGTTCCCGTACAGCACGAGCTGTTCGCTGCTGAAGGAGGGGGCACTGGTCGAGTGTGTGATGGTGCGCATCGCGACCCGGCCGTCGCGGGGCTTCCCCTTGGTACGGCAGGGGTTGAGTTCGAGCCGGCGGGACGGATTGTTGCTGATCGTCCACGACTCCTCGTCCTTGAACGCCGGATCGACGCCTTTCCTCGCCTTCGCCTCGGTCAGCAGGAACCCCTTGGGGATCTCGGCGGTGCTCGCGTGGGCCGCACCGGTTCCCGCCAGAACCGACCCGACCACCAACGTCATTGCCATCGCTTGTTTGATCACAACCCATGATTTGACCACAAATCACGACATGCGCGATCTTCTCGACCACCACGGCGAGTGTTCGGGGAACCGGTGGTGATCGCCGAAGATCCAGCGGACACCGCTGACCCACTCCCGGCGCCGGGGCGCGGGTTCGCTCAAGGGGCGGGACATGCGCGGGCTCCCTCGGTTTCGGGGGAGCCCGCGTTCGTCGATCCTTGTGGGTGTCAGCCGAACTGACCGTTCTTCACGCCGTTTGTGAAGGTGGTCCACTGGGTGGGGGTGAAGACCAGCGCGGGGCCGGTCGGGTTCTTGCTGTCGCGGACGCCTCGGCGTCCGCCGGACAGCTCGGCGACCTCCACGCAGTCGCCGCCGTTGTCGCCGGAGAGTGAGGACTTGTGCCACACGGCGGCGCCGACGGGGCGGGTGAGGACGCCTTCGTCCAGGATCACCCACAGCATAGGCGGGTCCTCGCGGTCGAGGATGTGCTGCCTGTCTATCCGCGCGGCCAGACTTGCTTCCACCCTGCCGGGGCTGACGCCCGGCTTGCCGCCGAGAAGCGCCCGCGCGTAGTCGACCGTCTGGAGCAGACCGGGGATGATGAGCGGTTGCCAGGTCCGCAGCGCGTCGGCACTCTGCTCGATCTCCACCCGGCGCCGGAACCACAGCGGCAGGCGGGCGGCCTGCCTGGGCTCACTTTCCTTGCTCTGGGTGATCGATTGGCGGGTGCCCGGCCCGGGGTTCGCCCGTCCCGCCGGGGTGTTCCCGTGGTGTTGTCCTCCCTTTGGTTTTTCTTTGTCTTCTTGCTGTTCACGGGGGTAGGGCGTGAATCACTGCCGCCGTTCCCTACTGGTCGGTAATGGTGCCTAGGGTAGATGGGTAGATACCTCACGTAAGGCGACAAGCCGCACCCCAGGGGGTTGCACAATGACGGCGCGAATGGGCACCGGACGGCTCGGTCCTGCCGAGCGATCCGCCGCACTGGCGCAGATGAGCGCCGAGGAACTCGACGTGGTGGTGATCGGAGGCGGGGTCGTCGGAGCGGGTGTCGCGCTGGACGCCGCGACCCGAGGGTTGTCCGTCGGGCTGCTGGAGGCGCGCGACTTCGCCTCGGGCACCTCGTCCAGGTCGTCCAAGCTCATCCACGGCGGTCTGCGCTACCTGGAACAGCTCAACTTCGAGCTGGTCAGGGAGGCGCTCCAGGAACGGGCCCTGCTGCTGCAGCGGATCGCCCCGCACCTGGTGCGGCCGGTGCCGTTCCTGTTTCCGCTGACGCACTTCGGCTGGGAGCGGCCCTACGTCGGCGCGGGCCTGGTGATGTACGACACGATGGGCTTCTCCACCGGGCTCGCCCGGGGCGTGCCCGGCCACAGGCACCTGTCGCGCAAGAGGGCGCTGCGGCTCGCGCCCGCGCTGCGCAGGGCGTCGTTCTCCGGCGCGGTGCAGTACTGGGACGCCCAGGTCGACGACGCCCGCTACGTCATGACCATGCTGCGGACGGCGGCCACGTACGGGGCCAACGTCGCCTCGCGGGCGCAGGTGGTGGGCTTCCTCCGCGAGGGGGAGCGGGTGACCGGGGTCCGGGTGTGCGACCTGGAGACCGGCAGGGAGGTGGACGTACGGGCCCGCCAGGTGGTCAACGCCACCGGCGTGTGGACCGACGACATCCAGGAACTGGTCGGCGGGCGCGGGCAGATCCACGTACGCGCCTCCAAGGGCATCCACCTGGTGGTGCCGCGCGACCGGATCCACTCTCTCACCGGGATCATCCTGCGCACCGAGAAGTCGGTGCTGTTCGTCATCCCCTGGGGCCGTCACTGGATCATCGGCACCACCGACACCCGGTGGGAGCTGGACCGGGCCCACCCGGCGGCGTCGCGGCTGGACATCGACTACGTCCTCGACCACGTGAACGAGGTGCTCTCGGTCCCGCTCACCCGCGAGGACGTCGAGGGCGTCTACGCCGGGTTGCGCCCGCTGCTGTCGGGGGAGTCCGAGGAGACGTCCAAGCTCTCCCGCGAGCACGTGGTGGCCCATCCCGTCCCGGGGCTGGTCATGGTGGCCGGGGGGAAATACACGACATATCGTGTTATGGCGAAGGATGCGGTCGACGCCGTGGCGCACGGCCTGGACCAGCGGGTCCCGCCCTCCTGTACCGACCGCGTCCCGCTGGCCGGGGCCGAGGGCTACCAGGCGCTGTGGAACTCCCGGCAGCGGCTGGCCCAGTCCTCCGGGCTGCACGTGGCCAGGATCGAGCACCTGCTCCAGCGGTACGGGTCGATGATCGACGAGGTCCTGGCGCTGATCGAGCGGGACCCGTCGCTGGCCAAGCCGCTGACGGGGGCCGACGACTACCTCCGGGCGGAGGTGGTCTACGCGGCGACCCACGAGGGTGCCCGGCACGTGAACGACGTGCTGACCCGCCGTACGCACATCTCGATCGAGACCTTCCACCGGGGGCTGGGCGTGGTCGAGGAGGCGGCCCAGCTGCTCGCCGAGCCGCTGGGCTGGGACGCCGAGCAGATCAAGCGCGAGGTGGAGTACTACACCAAGCGCGTCGAGTCCGAGCGCCTCTCCCAGGAGCAGGACACCGACCAGGAGGCCGACGCCATCCGCCTCGGCGCCCCGGAGATCGTGCCGGTGGCCAGCCCCGAGACGAACCCGGTCTGACCTTCCCGGAACCAGGAACCCCCGGAACCGGAGGGTCCCCGAGGAACCGGAACCCCCCGGAACCAGAACCCCTCCCGGGGGAACCAGAACCCACGGAACCGGAACTCCCCCGGAACCGGAAGGTCCCCGGGCCCCGGGAAACTCGGGACCCGGGGACTCCTCCGGAGGGACTGACGGGACCCCGGAGGGTCTGGCGGGTGTCCGGAGGGCTTACCGGCCCTCAGGAGGACCGGCAGGAGACCCCGGAGGGACCAACGGGTGTCCGGAGGGCCTGCCGGCCCCTCGGGAGGGACCGGCAGGAGACTCCGGGAGGACTAGCGGGTGAAGGCCTGGAACTCGGCCGCGCGCAGGTGGTCCCTGGCGGGGCTGGCCGTGGCGCAGTCGGTGGCGGAGTTGGGGTCGGCGTCCTGCTCACCGGCGTAGACCGGGTTGCCGGTGCACTGGGTGGAGACGGCCCGCAGGGTCAGGTGGGTCGCGGTGGTCGTGGGGATCTTGAAGGACTCGATGACCAGGTCGGCGCCGCGGGGACGCGGCCTGCGCGTCTCGAAGGCGTTGGACGGGCTGGTGTAGACGACCGAGAAGGACGCGGGCGAGGAGCAGTCCTTCTTCGTGGCGTCGCAGGCCAGGACCTCGAAGGCGCGCAGGGCGCTGAAGCGGTTCTGGGTGCCGGGGTCGGCCGGGTCGGTGGCGGCGGGGGGCCTGAGCATCGCGCTGACCTGCACGCGGCGGATCTTCTCCGGCTTGGTCCCGGCCAGGTCCACGGTGACGGCCTTGCCCTTGACCGGTCCGGTGAGCGAGGCCCAGTTCGTCGCCTCCGTCTCGTCGATCAGCTTGGCCTGGTTGACGCCGTCACCGGTCGCGGTGGCGCCCAGTGCCGCGGAGGCGAGGTTCTTAGGCACCGCGAGCGGCAGCGGCAGCTTCAGGCCCGGCAGCACCGCGAACTTCACCCGGGTGTGCCCGAACCCGTTGCCCGCGACCACGAAGTCGTAGATCCCCGGGGTCATCTCGACGGTGTCGCCGAGCTCGGTCGCCGGGTCGGTGTCGGCCACCGGCACGACGCGGCCCTCGTAGTCGCCGACGTAGAGCCGGAGCGCCGCGTCCTTGGCGTCGAGCAGCGGCTTGAGCTGGATCCTGCCGTTCTTGCCGGCCGGGTCGACGAAGCTCGGCGTCGGGTCGGGGTCGTTGCTCCCGACGCTCGCCGCGCCCTGGCCGAGGCCGTGCTCGGCGAACGCGCGCCACATGATGGCCTGGTTCGCGCCGCCGAAGCGGATGGCGTCGGCCGCGAGCAGCGCGTCGCGGTGGTCGACGTAGCTGACCGCGCCGGTGGCCATCAGCAGCAGCGCGTCGAAGGAGACCTGCGCCCAGCGGCGGTTGCCGGGGCATTCCCCGACCGGGGTCTTGCCGTCGGCGCACGCCTTCTGCTTGGCCGGGGTGCCCTGGCCGTACTTCTGCACGAAGGCCTTGCGCACGTCGTACTGGGTCGCCGACCAGATCTCACCGTCGGCGTGCACCTGCTGGCCGACGATGTCGTACGCGATGTCGCTGTAGTTCAGCGGGGAGTCGGACATGTCGTAGTTACGGATGCCCGCCTTCTTGTCGCCGGTGACGTAGCCGCCGGTGACGTACGGGGTGTCGCCCGCGGGGCGGAAGCCGTACTCGGAGAGGTACTCCATCGCGAACAGGTCGGAGGTGCTCTCGTTCATGGCCCCGGCCTGGGCGCCGCTCCACCCGGCGTTCGGGCCGCCGATCATACGGCCGGAGATCGCGTGGGTGTACTCGTGCCCGATCACCGACATGTCGTAGTCGCCATCCACGCAGGGCGAGTAGAACGAGCCCGCGATCGGCTGCCACATGTACATGTTGGTGATGGGGGCGACGCCGTCGGGACCGGTGATCTGGTTGGCGTTGTCGCGCACGCTGAGCACCCGGGCGCCCGCCTGGGCGTTGCCCTGCTCGGGGTCGCCGCCGAGGCCGCCGCGCTCGCCGTTGTCGTTCTGCATGTTCCAGGCGGTCTCGGTGAAGCCGAGCCGGTAGGACCAGTCGTGCATGCGGTTGTGCATGACGTGCAGGTTGGAGATGGCGGCTTCGAGGTCGGCCTCGCCGGGCTGGTCCAGGGAGGCCGGGTCGCACTTGGCCGTGTACCACTTGTTGGTCCACGGGTAGACGTACTCGCGGTTCGGCGTGGCCACGTTGCTGCGGGTGCCGACGGAGAACGCGTCGCCGCTGGCGCGGTTCTCCACGGTCTTGGCGGCGTTGCCGACGCTCGTGTTCGTCGGGGTGTCCGTGGCGTGGCCGACGTCCCACGCCTTGCCGGTGGCCGGGTCGGCCCCGACCACGTCACAGCCGGGACCGGCCTTGGCGCACCACGTCGCGCGGGTGTCGGTGGAGGAGTAGTCGGCCGGCGGATTGGCCGGGAACGCCTCCCATCTGGGGTCGTCCGGCGCGCTGTGGTGGTCGACCAGGTTCTCGCGGGTCAGGATCTCGCCGCTGACCGCGTCCACGTGCGTCGTGTACGCGGCGGGCTCGCCCTCGCCGCCGCCGATCAGGGTGATCTGGAACGCGTTGTGCGTCCCGTCGGGCGCGGGCACCGCCGTGGCGGTGGCCTTCTTGACGCTGGCCGTGGCCAGGTCGATCCCGCCGTCCCTGGCCGCGATCTCCAGCGCCTGCTGCTCGGTGAGCCTGGCGGCGGGAGGCGCCTCGGGGGAGCGCGAGAGGGTCGAGGTGACGTGGAGGACCTTGCCGCCCTTCACGCCGACCACGACCTGTCCGTCCACGCCCGCGGGCAGGTCGCCGAACTTCTGCCTGAGCAGTACGGCGTACCCGTCACCGATGGGGTTGGCTGCGATCTTCTCCAGCGCGTCCACGGCCTCGCCGGAGAGTCCGAAGAGGTTCTCGTTCGCCTTGAGGTAGGCCCGCGCGGCCCGCTCGGGGTCGGCGTCCAGGCCCTCGGCGAGGGGGGCGGAATCGGAGATGACGGCCGGGGTGCCGAGAGTGTTCCACCGGATCGTCGCGGTGCTCGCCGCCGCCGACCTGGAGAGCGAGGTCGGGGGTGCGACGCTGCCGCGCCGGTTGTCCAGGTCGGGCTTGCCGCCGTGTTCGGCCTGGAAGTCGTGGACCTTGGGGGGCTGGCCGCCGGGTTCGCCCTGGGCGACCCCCGGCAGGGGAATGACGAGCGCCGCGGTGGCGGCTGCGATGACGGTAATGCGTGACCAGGGTTTGGTCGACACCGATCCTCCAGCGAAAGATGGCCGTCGCCGGCCATGCCACACGCAGATCACGTGTGTTGCGCAAGAGGTAACACCGATTCAAGTGTCATGACAAGATCTTGTAAAGGTGTATATGTCAGTGTTATAGGGCCTTCTGGAGCGTGCAAACGGGTGCGCCCCCGGCGGTCGGGCCGGGGGCGCGGGTTCGGGAGTTCGCCAGGTCACGAGGGGGATCAGGAGAAGGTCGCCACGATCACCTGACCGCGCGGGGTACGGCAGGAGGTCGCGAGGGGGGTCAGGAGAAGGGGATCCAGGCCCGGTCGGCCAGGTCCTTCATGTCGCTCACCTTGAGGCCGAGGTCGGAGACCGTCCACAGGCTGTCGCCGATGACGACCGAGCGGCGGATGCCCGGGTCGTACGGGGAGACGCGGTCGTTCTCCGCCGGCTTGGGCCTGGGGTGGACGACCGTGCCGGTCCTGGTGACCGCGGAGTCATCGATCTTGAGGACCAGGGCGGTCCCGTTGGTCTGCTCGGTACCCGTCCACGAGCTCAGCGGGAGGACGGCCATGCCCGTCTTCGCCCAGTACAGGAAGGCGTGCGGGTCCCACTCGGCCTCCGAGCCGGAGTCCTTCTGGAACATCTGCGACAGGCGGCGCGGGTTGGCCGGGTCGCTGACGTCGAACAGCGACACCTGGGTGCCGAGCGTGCGGCCCTCCTCGCTCGCCTCCTGGCCCACGCCGATCAGCCGCCCGTCGCCCGCCGGATGCAGGTACGCCGAGTAGCCGGTGATCTTCAGCTCGCCCGTCCTCCTCGGTGCCGCCGGGTCGCGCAGGTCGAGCGTGTAGAGCGGGTCCACCTGCTTGAACGTCACCACGTAGCCGACGGGGCCGATGAAGCGGACCGAGTAGATCCGCTCACCCCGGCCGAGCCCGCCGACCTCGCCGGTCCTGGCCAGGGTGTCGGCGTCGAGCACGTAGACGGCGCTGGAGGTGTCCGGCGCGGCGGTCGGGGGGGCGGTCGAGGTGTCCTGCGCGGCGGTCGAGGTGGTGGCGACCCGCAGGTGTCCCTCGTACTCCGACAGCGAGTACTGGTTGAGCAGCCTGCCGGGAACCTTGCCCGAGGCGACGTAGCGGGGCGCCCCGGCCGCGGTGATGTCGAACCGGTGGACCTCGGTCTCCTCCGGCGGCTGCTCCGGGGTCGCCGTCGGCGGGACGGTGCCGGACGAGGGAGGGTCGGACGGCGGGATCGAGGGCGGACTCTGGGTCGACGAGGCCGTGACGCCCGGTGTGATGGTCTGGGTGGGGGAGTCGGGGAAGGTCACGTCAGGGGCCGGAGTCAGCGAGACGGTCGAGGGCGCCGAGGGCTCGGGGAGCAGGCTCGGAGCGGGGTCGAGACCCGACGCGGCGGCGGGCGTGGCGATCGGGCTCGCGGACCCGGACGTGGCGGGGGTGGCGAACGGGCTCATGGAGCCGGACGGCGAGGGCGTCGCCGGGGTGGAAGCCGGTGTCGCCGGGACATCGACGATCATCGAGTCGATCGGCCGGGGCCACCACCAGCGCGGGTTGCTGGCCACGTACAGGCTGGAGGCCGTTCCGTAGACGGTGTCGCCGTCGGCCGCGACGCTGATCGGGGCCGTCTCGGCGAGCGCCTGGGACAGGTCGAGGCTGTGCATGGTCAGCATCGACGTCCCGGTGTACTCCGCGGGGTGGCTGACCTGCCCGCAGTCGACCGTGCGGTCCGAGGTCACGCCGTCCGCGGTCGTCAGCTCGTACTTCGGCAGCCACGCCTCGATCGGCGCCTTGGCCACGATCTCCGCGTTGCGCCGGGTGCGCTCGTTGTCCGACAGGTCGGGCCCGGCGTCGGGGAACTCGATCCGCGGCTGGCTGCGGACCACGATCCGCACGGTCGAGCCGACCATCCTGGCGTCCACGTGGGAGCCGTCGGGGGTGAGCGAGCCGATCACCTTCGGCTTCCCCGACAGGTCGACGAGGACGTAGCGCGGCCCCGGGCTCGCCGCGCGCTTGGCCGTCGCGCCGTACGGGATGATCCCGCCGCCGGAGAACAGCACCAGCGCCCTGTCGCCGCTGACCAGCAGGTCGGCCGGGGCCCACACCTGCTCGGCGTCCACGAGCTTGAGCGTGCCGGTGACCTTCCTGGTCGCGGCGTCCACCACCCGCAGCACGCCGCGGTTCACGGTGACGACCCGGTCGCCGTCGGTCTTCACCAGGTCGGGCTCGTCGACCCCGGCCTCGTGCGTGTTCGTGGTCGAGTGCTCGGGCGCCCCGGCCGTGCTCTTGGCGGCGGTGTCCGACCGCGCCTCCGCGTACATGACCACGGGGCCGCCGATGCCCCAGGGGCCGACGTTCTTCACCGTCGCCGCGCGCAGCCCGGTCAGCATGTCGTCACAGCCGCTGTAGGAGACCAGCTTGACGTTGCCCAGATCGACCGGTGCCGTACGGCCCGCCGCGGTCTTCGTCTCCGTCGAGGTGCACGCCGTGGCGAGCAGCGCGGCGGCGAGGGTGACCGCGCCGGCCGTACGAATCGATGTCCTCATGCCCCTACGACGGATCGGGAGGCCGCGCGGTTCAACCCCCTGCTACTCACCGGTAGTCATGGCACGCCTCCCACGATTACGCTGCGAACATGGCCGTTCCCCCTGAAATGACACGGGCCGAGATGACACGGGTTCTCGACCCCCGCATGATCGAGCGCGTCGTACGGCACGTGACCTCCGGCGGAAAGACGCGGGAGATCACGGCGCCGTTCACCGGCGAGGTCCTCGCCGAGCTGCCCGTCTCCACCGCCGACGACGTCCGCGCCGCTCACGCCGCGGCGCGGGAGGCACAGCGGGCGTGGGCGGCCAGGCCCGCGCGGGAGCGTGCCGAGCCCTTCCTGCGCCTGCACGACGCCATCCTCGACCGCCGCGAGGAGATCCTCGACGTGGTCCAGTGGGAGACCGGCAAGGCCCGCAGGCACGCCTTCGAGGAGGTCCTCGACGTCGCGGGCTGCACCCTGTACTACGCGCGCAGGGCTCCCGGCCTGCTGGAGCCGAGGAGGCGGGCCGGGATCCTGCCCGTCGCCACCAGGACGGTCGAGACGCGCCAGCCCCGGGGAACGGTGGCCCTCGTCTCGCCGTGGAACTACCCGCTCTCGCTCGGCGTCACCGACGCCGTCCCCGCGCTGCTCGCGGGGAACGCCGTCGTCCACAAGCCCGACACCCAGACCGCGCTGTCCACGCTGTGGACGATCGACCTGCTGGTCTCCCTCGGAATGCCCCGCGAGATCTGGCAGGTCGTCCTCGGCGACCCCGCGGAGGTGGGCGAGGCGCTGCTCGACGACGCCGACTACCTGGCGTTCACCGGCTCCACCCGGGCCGGCCGGAAGATCGCCGAGGAGGCGGCCAAACGGCTGATCGGCTGCTCGCTGGAGCTCGGGGGCAAGAACCCGATGCTCGTGCTCGACGACGCCGACCTGGACGCCGCGACCCAGGGCGCGCTGCGCGCCTGCTTCACCAACGCCGGGCAGCTGTGCCTGTCCGTCGAGCGGCTCTACGTCCACGACTCCGTGTACGACGCGTTCGTGGAGCGGTTCGTCCGGCAGGTCGGGAACATGCGGCTCGGCGCCGGGCTCGACTGGAACGTGCAGATGGGCTCGCTCTCCTCCCCGAGGCAGCTGGAGGCGGTCGGCGCCCACGTGGACGACGCGGTCGCGAAGGGCGCCCGGGTCCTCGCCGGGGGTAGGGCCCGCCCCGACCTCGGCCCGCTGTTCTACGAGCCCACCGTCCTGTCCGGTGTCGACGAGAGCATGGAGCTGTGCCGCGCCGAGACCTTCGGCCCCGTCGTCGCGATCTACCGCTTCGGCGACGACGACGAGGCGGTCGGGCGGGCCAACGACACCGCGTACGGGCTCAATGCCTCCGTCTGGACCCGCGACGTGCCGCGCGGGCGGGCGCTCGCCTCCCGGATCAGGGCGGGCACGGTCAACATCAACGAGGGCTACGGGTCGGCCTACGCCTCCTACGACGCGCCCATGGGCGGGATGAAGTCCTCGGGCCTCGGCCGCCGCCACGGGACCGAGGGGCTGCTGAGGTACACCGAGGGGCAGACCGTCTCCAGCCAGGCGCCCTGGCTGGGCTTCGAGCCGATCCTCGGCATGGCGTACGAGAAGTACGCCGACACCCTCGCGACCGCCTTCAAGATCATGAAGACGCTCCACCTGAAGTGAGGGCCCCGGGGCCGCCGGTTGTCGGGGCCGTGGGGGCTGCGAGGGCCGTCGGGGGCCGTCGGGGGCGCGGGAGGTCGTCGGGGGCCGTCGTTCGAAGGGAGCCGCCGTGTTCGACCACGACGTGCTGGTGATCGGCTCTGGGTTCGGCGGGAGCGTCTCGGCGTTGCGGCTGACGGAGAAGGGCTACCGGGTCGCCGTGCTGGAGGCGGGGCGCCGCTTCGACGAGACCACGCTCCCCAGGACCTCCTGGCGGGTCCGCGACTTCCTGTGGGCCCCGGCGCTGGGCCTCAAGGGCATCCAGCGCATCCACGTGCTCCGGGGACAGAAGGGCGCCGGCGTCATGGTCCTGGCGGGCGCCGGGGTCGGCGGGGGCTCCCTGGTTTACGCCAACACCCTCTACGAGCCGCCGGACGCGTTCTTCCGGGACGCCCAGTGGGCGTCCATCACCGACTGGAAGGCGGAGCTGGCCCCGTACTACGACCAGGCCTCGCGCATGCTGGGCGTGACGCTCAACCCGACCGTCACCCCGGCCGACAGGGTGGTGCGCGCGGTCGCCGAGCGGATGGGCGTGGGCGACACCTTCCACCTGGCGCCGGTCGGCGTCTTCTTCGGCACCCCGGGCGTCGAGGTGGACGACCCCTACTTCGGCGGCGCGGGGCCGCGCCGCAGGGGCTGCACCGAGTGCGGCGAGTGCATGACGGGCTGCCGCCACGGGGCGAAGAACATGCTGGTCAAGAACTACCTCTACCTGGCGGAGAGGGCCGGGGCCAGGGTCTTCCCCGAGACCACGGTCACCTCGGTCGTCCCGGTGGACGGCGGCTACCGGGTCGAGACGCGTGGGACGGGCGCGCCCTGGCGCCGCCGCGCGTTCACCGCCGAGCACGTGGTCTTCGCGGCGGGGACGTACGGCACCCAGCGCCTGCTGCACCGGCTCAAGGCCGCAGGGACGCTGCCCGGACTCTCCGACCGCCTTGGCACCCTCACCAGGACCAACTCGGAGGCGCTGCTCGGGTTCGAGCGCCTGTCGGCCGAGGGGGAGAAGCTCAACCGGGGGGTGGCGATCACCTCCTCGATCCACCCCGACGCGTACACGCACATCGAGCCGGTCCGTTACGGAGACGGGTCCAACGCGATGGGCGTGCTTCGCACCCTGCTCGTCGACGGCGGCGGCGCCCCGCGCGGGCTGAAGTTCCTCGGCGAGGCCCTGCGCGCGCCCCATCGGGTGGCGAGGCTGTTCAACCACCGCCGGTGGTCGGAGCGCGGCATCATCGCGCTGGTCATGCAGGCCAAGGACAACTCGATCACCCTGTCCACGCGCAGGGGGCTCTTCGGCCGGCGGCTGCGCTCGGAGCGGGGCCACGGCGAGCCCAACCCCACCTGGCTGCCCGCCGGTCACGAGTTCGTCCGGCACGCGGCCGAGGAGGTCGGCGGCGTCCCGGCCGGCTCCTGGCTCGACCTGTTCGACATCCCGGCCACCGCCCACTTCCTGGGCGGCTGCGCCATCGGCGCCGGGCCCGAAACCGGGGTGATCGACCCGTACCACCGCGTCCACGGTTACCAGGGCCTGCACGTCGTCGACGGCTCCGCGGTCTCCGCCAACCCGGGCGTGAACCCCTCCCTCACCATCACCGCCCAGGCCGAGCGCGCGATGGCGCTGTGGCCCAACAGGGGAGAACCGGACACCCGCCCCGCCCAGGGCTCCCCGTACGCCCGCCTGACGCCCGTCGCCCCCCGAACCCCCGCCGTCCCGTCCGCCGCTCCCGGAGCCCTGCGCCTTCCCATCGTGGGAATCACCTGAGGGTGTGGCGGGTCACGGGCTGCGCGGCATGACCGGACTCTGACCATACGGCTGGCAACTGGAGCCGTACCCTCGCCCCCACTCAACGGGACACGAGGGCCGCACAGGTCAGCGCCGATGGCCGATAGCGACGGCCAGCGTCTGTACACCGGCCACCCGAGGATGTTGGTTGATCAAGGTGACCGCCATCGCGCGGATGGTAGGCCGAGCGCGGACTTCGTCGGCCGATTGTCGGAAGGCATTCAACAGGGCCACCGTGGTCTGTTCGGGTTTGCCCCATTGCCACCATGCTCGTGCCAGGTCGGTGTACAGGCGTCCGCGTCGTTCAGGGGTGGCTAGTTGGTTGGGATGCACGTCGCGCCCGGCGTGCAGGGCCGCTCCAGCGTCGCCGAGGGACCAGTGCACGCCGATCTCGTACAGGCTGACATACGCGGGGCCGATGCTGAAGGGCTGGTCCGCAATCGCCCGCATGGGAAGCCGGGTGGTGACGTGCGCGGCTTGTTTGATCATTTCTAGGGCGCGATCTCGGTCTCCTGCTTGTGCGGCGTTGTAGGCGCAGGTGCACAGCATTTGGGCGTAGGCGGCGGCGTGGGCGGGCGTGCCAAGTCCTGTGGCCTCCAAGCGGTGGGTGGCCTGCAGAGTGAGCTGGTCGGCGATTTTCTGGCGGCCTTCATGGCGTAGCACGATGCCCAGGGAGCGCGCCGAGGCGGCCATGCTGATCGGGGAGCCGGACAGGCCCGCGAACACGCTGGCACGGTCTGCGGTGATCCTGCTCGCCTCATATCTCCCGATCTTGTCCAGCGTCTCGGTCGCCAGGTCGTAGCAGGCGGCCGCTTGCGCGCAAGCATCCACTCTCCGGCTATCGGCCGCTTCGTGGGCCAGGGCCAGAAGGTCAGGCAGATCAGCGACGAGCCGGGCCAGATCGCCGCTGTCGAAGCGGCTTCGCGCCCAGGCCAGACGGGAGGCAATCTGCTCGGGCAGAGGAGGACCGGAGGATGCGGGCGGGATGGCCAGCGCGTCATCGAGCCTGGACAGCAGATGAGCAGGGATGGCGAGTCCGGCGGCGGACAGCAGAGTGCGGCGGCGCATCAAGTCTTCTTTCGCGGGCTGACCCATCGTTTCAGCCACCGTAACCGGATTGATCAGCGCGCTAAGGATATGACCAGGTACCCCGGCTGCGTGGGCGACGCGGCGCAGCACTTGCAGGTCGATCCCCGCACGCCGACCTGTCTCCAGCCGGGAGATCGTCGATGCCGAGTAGCCCGAGGCTTTCCCCAGGTCGGCTTGTTTCCAGCTCCGTAGCTGCCGCGCGAACCTGATGACACCGCCGACGTCATGGGCGGTGATCAGTACCCGCAGCTGTGGCGACTGCCATTGATCATCATCGTGTGTGCTTCGTTGCCCACCCATCGCGACTCCCGGTCACGACACCGTTTCCCTCGGTCACCATACTCCTGCCGTCCATCTCCAAGAAGCGGGATATGCAGATCCTGCACATGGCGTGCGCACCTGGCACATGCGCTGGTGAGGAGACAGGTGCCGACGCTTCTCTGATGGCAGGCCGACCCGGATGAAAGCGGGGCCCGTCACGGCATCGCACGCCAGGACGAGCTCCTTGAACAGACTCAGGAGGTCCGATCCGATGCACAACCCTAGAGAAAACCTCAGGCCGATCCGGGTCCGTTGGCACGCCGACCAGCCGCCGATGCCGCTCGGTTGCCGCTGGTGCGGGCATCCCCCGTACGCTCACGAGGCCACGAGCCTTCCGCACCGGATCCGCCACGACTGGCAGCAGCCCACCGCCGCGCAGGTCCGCGCCCGGATGGCCGCACGTAGGCGTCTGGGGCTGTGCGATCGGTCCCAGGCGGCGCCCGTATCGATGCGACCGATCCTCAGGCCCGAACCTCCGGCCTCCCGTCCGCCGCTGCACGCTGAACCCCATACGGCTCGTCCTCCGCTGCGGCCCGACTTCCCGGCTTGCTCGCCCGGGCGGCATCGGCGACAGGAGCAGCCTGTGACACCGGATGCTGTTCCCTACCGGCGTGGATGGCCGCCGAACCCCTCAGGTTCGCGTCCGGTGGGTACGAGCCGCATCACCCCGACGGCGACGGCATGAGCGGGAGGGAAGGCCGGAAGCGACCGAACGGGCGGCACCGGCGGGGCGCACCCGTCTCTCCGGCCGCTCCCCGGCACTGGGACGCGGCCAGCGCGGCCTGCGCTCGGCAGCTCGACCTGCTCGAACCCGCCTGGGCCGTCTGGTACGGCCCGGCCACCCGGTGCTTCCACGCTGTCGCCCTCTGGCTCGCCCCCGAACCTCTGATCGTGTACGCGAGCACCGCCAACGACCTCCGCGATGTGATGCGCGCGGCCGAGCAGCCCTCGCCGCCACGGCTGACACACGAGACCCGACCCACCGCGTCAGCACCCCCGCGAACGCGGGAGAGCGAACACACCCCACCGGCACTCCGAGGAGTCACGATGCCCGACGTCCCGGACTACCCCCGCACCGCCTGCTGGGACGTGCCCCACGACCCCTCGGCGATCGCCAAGATCCGCGCCCTGGTGGACGACACGCTCAACGCCTGGGAACTTCGGCACCTTGCCGACGACGTGGTCCTCGTGGTCGGAGAGCTTCTCGCCAACGCCGTCGTCCACGGCGTCGCCCCGGCCACCCTCTCCCTGCGGGCCGGAGCCGGCGAACTCCACCTCCAGGTCACCGACCACGGGCCGGGACAGCCCCGGCACCTCCGTTTGGACACCGACGCCCTGCACGGGCGCGGCCTCACGATCGTCGAGGCCCTCGCCCACGACTCCGGCATCACCCCGCTCCGCGACCATCCCGGCAAAACCGTCTGGGCCCGCTGGTGGCTTCCCTCTTGAACGACTCACCCGGCCACCCGGACATCGTCCTGAGCCCGGGATCCGGGCGGTGAACGGTCACGGCGGTCACGTCCCGGCTGGCAGGATGCCGGGAATTCGACCAGGATCCCGGTGTGATGTGGAATGTCGAGGAGTTCGTACGCGCGGCGGGTGTGACCGTCGACGAGCTGGCCGCCTACGTGGACGAGAGCCAGCGGGGCGCGGCGCCCGTCATCCGCCGCACACCTCCGCGAGAGCTGGCCGGGCGGCTCGGGCTCGCCCGGTGGATCCGCGAGGGTGGGATGACGCCGGAGGGGTACGCGGAGTTCCTCCGCGCCTACCTCGCCGAGGGCACCCGGCTGCACCACCCCGCCCAGCTGGGGCATCAGGTCGCCGCCCCCGACTTCCCCGCGGCGCTCGCCGACTTCGTGCACGGCGCGCACAACAACCCGATGGCGATCTACGAGATGGGCGCCTCGGCGGCGACCGTGGAGTTCGAGGTCCTGCGCTGGATGCTCGGCATGGTCGGTTTCGGTGATTCCGGCGGCGGGGTCCTCACCCACGGCGGCTCGCTGGCCAACCTCACCGCGCTGCTCGCCGCGCGGGCCGCGGCGGCCCCCGACGCGTGGACCGAGGGCGTCCCCGGCGACCTCGCCCTGCTGGCCCCGGTGTCGGCTCACTACTCGCTCACCCGCGCCGCCGCGATCCTCGGGCTGGGGGAGCGCGCGGTCATGCCGCTGGACGTGGACGGGCTCGGCAGGATCGACGTCGCCCGCCTGCCCGAGGCCCTGGAGCGGGTGCGCCGGGCGGGACGGCGGCCGATGGCCCTGGTGGCGAACGCCTGCGCGACCGGGACCGGCCTCTACGACGACCTGCGCGGGATCGGGGAGTTCTGCGCCGCCAACGGTGTCTGGTTCCACGTGGACGGCGCCCACGGCGTCTCCGCGCTGCTCTCCGAGGGGCACCGCCACCTGCTCGACGGGATCGACCTCGCCGACTCGCTGATCTGGGACGCGCACAAGATGCTGCGTACCTCCAGCCTGGTCGCGGCGGTCCTGACCCGGCGCGAGGGCGACCTTGACGCGGCCTTCCGGCAGCGGGCCAGCTACCTGTTCTACGGGGAGCAGGGCTTCGACCTCATCGGCAGGACCGTGGAGTGCAGCAAGGCCGAGCTGGGCCTGAAGGTCTTCCTCAACCTGGCCTGGCGGGGCGAGCGGGGCCTGGGCGAGTACGTCGCGAGCCGGTACGCCACCGCGCACCGCTTCTGGGAACTGGCCCGCGAGCGGCCGGGCTTCGAGTGCCCGTACGAGCCGGAGAGCAACATCGTCTGCTTCCGGTACGGCGGCGGCGACCAGGTGGACATCCGTGAGCGCCTGATGGACGACGGCGCCTTCCAGCTGACCTCGGCGGAGGTCGGCGGGGT
The DNA here is from genome assembly GCF_036227305.1 of Streptosporangium sp. NBC_01469. Classification (NCBI taxonomy): domain Bacteria; kingdom Bacillati; phylum Actinomycetota; class Actinomycetes; order Streptosporangiales; family Streptosporangiaceae; genus Streptosporangium; species Streptosporangium sp. NBC_01469. The sequence continues at coordinate 2,856,727 of NZ_CP109465.1, forward strand.
CCGCCACCTGCGGATCACCGTCATGGCCCCCGCCACGGACGACAAGACGCTGGAGGCGCTGCTCGACCGGATCACCGAACCGGAGGCCACAGCCGATCCCCGATGAGCCGGGCCTCACCCGTGACGGGTGGACATGGCCCGGCGGGCCGTTGGCGGGGTGAACCCGCGCCCGGGGAGCCGGTCCTCGCCGGACCCACCGTGGCCCGTTTCTCGCCGGACGGTGTGGCCGGTACGCGCAGGCCGGTCTCCGGGGAGTCCGGGACGGTTCACGGCGGGCCTCAGCGGATGCCGGAGCCGGGGTGGGCGGCGTCCCAGTGGCGGCGCGACTCGGCGATGCCGTCGCGGTGCTCGGCCGACCAGTCGGCGAGGGCCCGCACCAGGTGGGTGAGGCTGTGCCCGGTCGGGGTCAGCTCGTAGTCGACCTGCGGCGGGACGACGGCGTGGACGGTCCTGGAGATCAGGCCGTCGCGCTCCAGACGGCGCACGGTCAGGGTGAGCATCCGCTGCGAGATGCCGGGCACGGCCCGCTGGAGCTCGCGGAACCGGCGTACCCCCTGGGCCAGTTCCACGACCACCAGCACCGACCACTTGTCGCCGATCCGGTCGAGGACCTCACGGATGCCGCAGTCCTCGTCCCCGCAGGAGACGACCGGCTCCGTGGTTACCGCGGTGTGCCCCACTGACATCGAAGTGCCTCCTTATGTCACGCGCCCTGGTTGTCGATGATGGACCCGGTTACCGAAGAGAACCACTCACTCTGGGGAGATTTCATGATTTTCATGACGGGGGCGACGGGCGCGCTGGGGCGGCTCGTCGTCGCGCGGCTGGCCGGGCGGGACGACGTGGTGGTCGGCAGCCGCGCTCCGGAGACGGTCCCCGCCGGGACACCGGCCCGCCTGATCGACTTCGAGGACCCCGCCTCGCTGGAGGAGGGCTTCGCCGGGGCGGACACGCTGCTGCTGATCTCCGCGGGCTACGGCGAGGACGACGTGGTGATCGCCAGGCACGGCGCGGCGATCGAGGCGGCGGAGAAGGCCGGGGTCTCGCACATCGTCTACACCAGCCTCAGCGCCGCCGGGGACCACCTGGCCTACGCGCTCGCCCACCGCTGGACCGAACGCAGGCTCCGCGAGGGGGCCGCGAGCTGGACGATCCTGCGCAACGGCCTCTATGCCGAACTGCTGGCGACGCTCGCGCCCGTCGTGGACGGCAGGATCACCGCGCCGCTGGGCTCGGGACGGCTGGCCGCGGTGGCCCGCGAGGACCTGGCCGACGTGGCCGCCCTGGTCGCGACCGGTGCCTCCGCGCACGCGGGCCGGACCTACGAGCTGGTCGGGGAGGAGGCGGTCGGTGGCGCGGAGCTGGCCGCGGCTCTCACCGGGGCCACCGGAGACGCCGTCTCGTACGAGCCCGGCACCCTCGCCGGGGCCCGCGAGGCGTTCACCGCCCTCGGCCTGCCGTCCTTCCAGGTCCCGATGCTGGTGAGCACCTACTCCTCGATCGCGAACGGGTTCATGGACGCGACGGGCGGCGACCTGCGGGAACTGCTCGGCAGGGCTCCCCGGCCGGCCCTGGAGACCATCATCGGGAACCTGTCCGGATAGTGCCGCCCGGGTTCGCGGCGGTTTCGCTGATATAGCGTCGCGTTCATGACCGAACTCGACGGCCGCCTTCGCGCGGTGTGCGACCTCACCGTCTCCGGCGTCCGGGAAATGGCCGGGCGGCACGAGTACGACGGCCTGATCCAGGACCTGTCACCGGAGGGGGTGCGCGCCGGGCTGGCCGCGCTGGGCCGGGGACCGCTGCCCGGCGACCCGTACGACGCGGCGCACCTGCAGATCTTCGAGGAGGCCACGCGGGTGCAGCTCGGCGAGCTGGAGCTGCACCGCCGCAACCCCCTGGAGCACCTGGGCAACCTCGACCTGGCCACCTACGACCGCGAGTACGCCCCCGAGGCCGAGCGGAACGCCGCCAAGCTCGCGCACCTGGCCCGCTGGCCCGAGGCGGTGGACAACGCGATCGCCGCGCTCGACCTGCTCAGTGCCCCCGTCGCGACCGCCCTGCTCGGGCCGGTGCGCGGCCTGGCCTCCGGGGTGCCCCGGGACGCCGAGGAGAGCGTGCGGGAGGCGGCGTTCAGGGCCCACGCCCGGCTGGTGGAGCACGTGGAGAAGGCCGCGCACGGCGGCGACCCGGACGCCTCCCTCGGCGCCGAGGGTCTCGCCAGGCTCATGGGCGCCGGTGACGGCCTCCCGGTCGACCTGGGACGGCTCGCCGAACGCGCCGACGCCGAGCGCGACCGCCTGATGGCCCGGCTGGCGGAGTCGTGCGCCGCGCTGGGATTCGCCGGACGGCCGCCGCTGGAGGTCGCGCGCGAGCTCGTCAGGCAGCACCCCGGCCCCGACGGCGTGATCGAGGCGGCCAGGATCGGCACCGAGAGGGCGATCGCCTTCACCAGGGAGAAGGACCTGGTGCCCTACCACGACGGGGTGTGCCTGGTCGGCATCGCGCCCGAGTCGCGCCGGTGGGGCATGGCCATGATGAGCTGGTCGGCGCCAGGCGAGCCCGACAGCCCCTCCTGGTACCACGTCACCCCGCCCGACCCCTCGTGGCCCGAGCGCGACGTCGAGGAGTGGCTGGAGGTCTTCAGCGAGACCACGCTCCCCGCGATCAACGTGCACGAGGTCGCCCCCGGTCACTTCTCCCACGGCCGCGCCCTGCGCCACGCCCGCTCCGACGTGCGGCGGACGCTGATGTCACTCGCCTTCGCGGAGGGCTGGGCCCACTACGCGGAGGAACTCTGCGTAGAGGAGGGGTTCGCCCCCGACGACCCGCGCTTCGAGATCGGCGTGTGGCTGGAGGCGCTCATCAGGGTGACCCGGCTGGCCTGCGCGATCGGTGTGCACTCCGGCGCGATGACCGTCGAGGAGGGCGCCCGCCGCTTCGCCGCCGACACCCACATCGCCGGTCCCGCGGCCCTGTCGGAGGCGGCGCGGGCCACCTTCGACCCCACCTACGGCCGCTACACCTGGGGCAAGCTGGAGATCCTCGCCCTCCGCGACCGCGCCAGAGCCGAATGGGGCGCGGGCTTCGGCCTCAACCGCTTCCACACCGCCATGCTCGACCTCGGCTCCCCGCCCCTCGGCCTGCTCGGCCACGCCCTCGCCGGTACGTGACCGGCGGCCCCGTAGGGCGGCGGAGGCGAGGTCAGCGGTCGACGGCCGTGGCGCCGCCGTCGACGACCAGGTGGGTGCCGGTGATGAAGGACGCCTCGTCGCTCAGCAGGAACCGTACGGCCGCCGCGACCTCGGCGGGGCGGCCGAGGCGGTGAAAGAGCGACCTCTGGGTGAAGGACTCCAGATAGCGCGGGTCGCCGCCCGTGGCGGCGGTGAGCATCGGGGTGTCGACGTAGCCGGGGCAGACGGCGTTGACCCGGATCGGCGCCAGCTCGTGGGCCATGGAGCGGGTCAGGCCGAGCATGCCCGCCTTGGACGAGCAGTAGGCGGGGATGAAGGCCTGCCCGACCAGGCCCTCGATCGAGGAGATGCCGACGATCGCGGAGCCCTCCTGGCGGCGCAGGTCCTCCAGCAGGGCCTTGACCAGCATGGCGTGGGCGCGCAGGTTGACGTTGAGCACCGCGTCCCACGACGCCTCGGTCAGGTCGCCGATGGCCATGGGGGCCGCGATCCCGGCCGCGTGCACGAGGCCGCCGATCGAGGTGAGGACGTCACGGCTGGCGGCGATCGCGGCGGGAAAGGCCGGGGAGTCGGTGACGTCGACGGGGACGGCGATCGCGGCGACGCCGTTCATGGCGGCGAACGACGCGGTCTCCTTGGCGCCCGCCTCGTCCAGGTCCCAGATCGCGACCGGGCGCCCCGCCTCGGCGAGCGCCAGCGCGCAGGCCCGCCCGATCCCCGACGCCCCGCCGGTGACGACGACTCCGGTGCCGGCCATCGGTTACCTCCTCGACTCGTGATGGGCTTACGTTAGCTTTGTCCCCAATCGGTCGCTAGGTACGGCACAAACCGGAGGCGGCCCGAGGTGTGAACCACCGGTCCGGAGGTAACACGATGCGTGAACCATCAGGCTGGAGGAAGCACTGTGCGTGAACTGTCAGGCAGGGTCGCGGTCGTCACGGGGGCGGGCGGCGGGATCGGGAGGGCGCTCGCGCTGGGCCTGGCCGCGGAGGGGATGTCCCTCATGCTCGCCGACGTCGACCCGGGAGGTCTCGCGGAGACCGCCTCGATGGTGGAGACGAGCGTGGCGGGGAGAGGCGCGGCGGAGGGCGGGGGCCTCGGGGGCCTCGGGGGCAAGGTCCTCACCGAGATCACCGATGTCTCCGACCCGGTGGCCGTGGAGCACCTGGCCGACCGCACGTTCGGCGAGCTGGGCGCGGTCCACGTGCTGTGCAACAACGCGGGGGTCTTCCAGGGCGGCCGGATGTGGACGCGGGAGCCGGAGGACTTCGCCTGGTCGCTCGGGGCGAACCTGTGGGGCATGCTCCACGGTGTCCGGGCCTTCGTGCCCCGCATGATCGACCAGGACACCGAGGGCCACATCCTCAACACCGTCTCCGCCGCGGGGCTGTTCGCCATCCCCTACTTCGGCCCCTACTCGGTCTCGAAGTACGCCGCGTTCGCCGCCTCGCAGTCCCTCGCCCAGGACCTCGCGACGGCCGGTTCCAGGCTTCGCGTGACCGCGCTGTGCCCCGGCGGGGTGCGTACCGGCCTCAGCCACTCCGGCCGCCACCGGCCGGAGAACCTCGTGGGCGCCGAGCGCACCGAGGACGAGGAGGTCTCCGCCGCGATCATCGACGGCCTGGTGGAGGGGGGCGTCGACCCGGCGGCGGTGGCGCTCGCGGCGGTGGCCGCCATCCGCGAGGAGCGTTTCCTGGTCCTCACCCACCCCGGCCACGCGGAGGCCCTGCGCGAGCAGACCGAGGCCCTGATCTCGGGGGCGCTGCCCTCGTTTCCGGGCTACGAGCAGGCGCGCTGACGGGCGCCGATAGACTGGGCCCACCGCTCTGTTCCTTTTGGGGGTCTTGGTGTCTGAGTTCGACACGGTCCTGGTCGTCGACTTCGGCGCGCAGTACGCGCAGCTGATCGCGCGAAGGGTGCGTGAATGCCACGTCTACTCCGAGATCGTCCCCTCGACGATGCCGGTCGAGGAGATGATGGCCAAGAAGCCCAAGGCGATCATCCTGTCCGGCGGTCCCTCGTCGGTGTACGCCGAGGGCGCCCCCGCGGCCCCCGCGGGCCTGTTCCAGACCGGCGTGCCGACCTTCGGCATCTGCTACGGCTTCCAGGTCATGGCCCAGGAGCTCGGCGGGGAGGTGGCCAGGACCGGCACCGCCGAGTACGGCGGCACCCACCTCGACGTCGGGCGGCAGGGCGTGCTCTTCGCGGGGCTGCCCGCCACCCAGTCGGTCTGGATGTCCCACGGTGACAGCGTCTCCGCCGCCCCCGAGGGCTTCACCGTCACCGCCGCGACCGCTCAGACGCCCGTCGCCGCCTTCGAACACCCCGAGCTGGGCCTGTACGGCGTCCAGTTCCACCCCGAGGTCCTGCACTCCGAGCACGGCCAGGCCGTGCTGAGGCACTTCCTCGACGCCGCGGGCTGCCGTCCCTCCTGGACGATGCTCAACATCGTCGAGGACGCGGTCGAGGTGATCCGCGCCCAGATCGGCCCCGAGGGCCGCGCCATCTGCGGCCTCTCCGGCGGTGTCGACTCCGCGGTGGCCGCCGCCATGGTCCAGCGGGCCATCGGTGACCGGCTGACCTGCGTCTTCGTTGATCACGGGCTGCTGCGCAAGGGCGAGGCCGAGCAGGTCGAGCGCGACTTCGTGGCCGTCACCGGCGTCAAACTCCGCGTGGTCGACGCCCAGGAGCGCTTCCTGAAGGCGCTCGACGGGGTCACTGACCCCGAGGAGAAGCGCAAGATCATCGGCCGCGAGTTCATCAGGGTCTTCGAGGACGAGCAGCGCGCCATCATCGCCGACGGCCCCGTCGACTTCCTCGTCCAGGGCACCCTCTACCCGGACGTGGTCGAGTCCGGCGGCGGCACCGGCACCGCCAACATCAAGTCCCACCACAACGTCGGCGGACTCCCCGACGATCTCCAGTTCTCGCTGGTGGAGCCGCTCCGCGCGTTGTTCAAGGACGAGGTGCGCCGGGCCGGGGAGGAGCTGGGCCTGCCCGCAGCCATGGTCTGGCGCCAGCCGTTCCCCGGACCCGGCCTGGGCATCCGCATCGTCGGAGCGGTCAGCCGCGAGCGCCTGGAGATCCTCCGCGAGGCCGACGCCATCGCCCGCGAGGAGCTCTCCCGCGCCGGTCTCGACCGGGAGATCTGGCAGTGCCCGGTCGTCCTGCTCGCCGACGTCCGCTCGGTGGGCGTCCAGGGCGACGGCCGCACCTACGGTCACCCGGTCGTCCTGCGCCCGGTCTCCAGCGAGGACGCCATGACCGCCGACTGGTCGCGCGTCCCGTACGACGTGCTCGCCCGCATCTCCACCCGCATCACCAACGAGGTCCGCGAGGTCAACAGGGTGGTGCTCGACGTGACCAGCAAGCCCCCGGGCACCATCGAGTGGGAGTAGGCGCCCTGGAGGCCGGGGAGCGGACCTCCCCGGCGGTTGGCGGCGTTTCGCGAGGTGCCGGGAGGTAAGTTGGGGCGGGTGTCCTCCACCACCCCCATCGGCGCAGACTCCCCCAAGACCCCCGTCGCCCGCCTGGCGTGGCTCGACGCGTTGCGCGGCATCGGCGCGGTCGCCGTGTTGCTGGAGCACCTGCTGCCCTGGTTCATGCCCGCGCTGAGACCGTACTGGTTCAACCTCGGGATGTACGGCGTCCTGGTGTTCTTCCTGGTCAGCGGCTATATCATCCCGGCCTCGCTGGAGAGGCGCGGCGACGTCAGGGCGTTCTGGATCAGCAGGGTGTTCCGGCTCTACCCGATCTACCTGCTGGTCGCGGCGGCCGTCCTGGTCATGGCGATCTGGATGCCCGTCCGCGAGCAGGTGCCCAGGGACCTGTCGTCGGTGTCCGCGCACGCCACGATGCTGCTGGACGTGGTGCACCTGGGCGGCCTGGCCGACACCATGTGGACGCTCTCCTACGAGATGGTCTTCTACCTCGTCGTCACCGCGCTGTTCGTCGGCGGTGTGCACCGCGCGAGCGGGACCTTCGCGGTGGGCTTCGGCGCCGTCGCGGTCGTGGCGGGGCTGCTGCTGACGGGGCCGCCGCTGAAGGGGCCCTGGCCCGCGTACGTGTCCGGCGTGCTGTTCTTCGCGGGCCTGGCGTGCCTGATCAGCGGCCGGTTCCAGAAGGCCGCCGCGTACGTCCTCGGCACGATGGCGCTGGTGCTCCTGATCTTCTCGGGGTTCGTGCCGTGGCTGGGGGCGGCGATCCTCGCGGTGATGTTCGCCGGGACCGCGATCCGCCGCTGGGAGCAGGGCACGGGCGGGCTCTGGCCCGTGGCGGCGGCGACCGTGCTCGTGGCGCTGGCCCCGGTCTGGTCCGGGCAGGCGGGCTGGTGGTGGGTGCGGCCGGGGCCGTGGTTCGCGACCATGGCGCTGGCCGGGGTGACGTTCGCGGGCGCGATGGCCTTGCGCGAGCGCCGGCTGCCCCGGTTCCTCGTCTGGCTGGGCCTGGTCAGTTACTCGATCTACCTGCTGCACCACCCGCTGCTGCGGCTCATGCACGCCGTTGTCGGTGACGTAAGGGACGCGGGGCAGGTGGTGCAGCTGTCGCTGTCGGCAGCGTTCGTGCTGGTGGTGCTCGGCCTGAGCCTGCTCACCCACCGCTACGTGGAGCTTCCCATGCAGCGGCTGGGCAGGCGGCTGGCCCGGAGGCCGTCTTCCAGCGAGGTCGCCTCCTCACGGTGAGGCGGCGGTCCAGAGACCGTCAGAGACCGTCGGGGGGCGACTGGGCGAAGTCGTCCGGGTCGCCGGTGGGCGACTCGGAGGACAGGTCCTCGTCCTTCTCGGAGCCGACGGGGTAGACGTCCCCGGCCTTGGTGTCCTTGGCGCCGCGCAGCGACGAGACCGCCACCACGTGGTAGCCCTGCTTCTGCAGCGCGGTCAGCAGCTTCGGCATCACCGTGACGGTCTGTTCCACCCAGTCGTGCATGAGGATGACCCCGTCACGCTTGGCGTTCTTGAGCACCTCGTCGTAGATGGCCTTCTCGTTCTTGGTCGCCCAGTCCCGTGAACCGCCGTTCCACAGGACGATCGGCATGCCCATCTGGGTGGCGATCGCCGCGACCCGCTCGTCGAACTCGCCGTAGGGCGGGCGAATCGTCGTCGGGTACTTCCCGGTGGACTTCTTGACGATGTCCTGGGTCTTGGTCAGCTCCTCGCGGATCTTGTCTTCCGACAGCTCCCGCAGGTGCGGGTGGCTGTAGCTGTGGTTACCGATCTCATGGCCTTCGGTGACCATCCGCTTGGCGAACGCGGGGCGGGACTTCACGTACTGGCCCTCAAGGAAGAACGTCGCCTTGGACTTGTACTTCTTGAAGGTGTCGAGCAGCTTGTCCGCGTACTTACCGGGGCCGTCGTCGAAGGTCAGCGCGATGCACTTCACCTTCGCGCAGTCCACGGGTACGGGCTTCGGGGTGGGGGTGGGCGTGGCCTTGGGGGTGGGCTTGGCCTTGCCCGCCGTCGTGGCCGTCGTTTTGGGCTGGTCCGCGCTCCACGCGGTGGTCGGGATGGAAATCATGGCCAGCGCACAGGATGTGGCCAGCAGCATTCGGACAGGAGACTTCATGAGGGGAGCTCCGGGTCAAATCGACGTCGGTCGAATGGGCATCCTATCGAGGTGTCTGATGCCTCCTGGGGCTGAAGCGTCACAATGCCCTGTGAAAGGCAGGCTCTCCCGTGACCGGGCCGCGGTGCCTCGCCCAGCGCAAACTTGACGTTTTCCCAGGTCATGGGTGTGTATAACGGGCCGGGAGCGCCCCGGGCATGTCGGATGATGGCATCGGCCCCCTGTCGGAGCACGCTGGGAAAACCATGACGATCAGTACGGTGAGCCCGAAACCGGTTGAGAAGGGGCGGAGGGTGATCCGTAGGGCGGCGGCCCGCGACCGGCGGTTCACGCTCGCCTGCTACGCGACCGCCCAGCTCGCGCTGCTCGGCTGGTGGCTCGCCTTCCATCCCGGACTGATGAGTCCCGACTCCGTCACCTACGTCGCGCACGTCACGACGGGCCCGTGGGTGGCCGGGCAGTCGGTCGCCTACGACGCCCTGCTCGGGCTCTCCCTGAGGGTGACCGGTGACCTGTCCCCGGTCACCTTCCTGCAGACGGCGGCGATGGCCGCCGCGCTGACCCACCTCGCGGGCGCGATCCGGCGGCTGGGGGTACGCGGACGCCCGCTGCTCGTGGCGGTGGGGCTCGCGGCGCTGTCGCCACCACTTGGCGCCTTCACGGTGTCGATGTGGAAGGACGTGCCGTTCACCGTGTGCGCGGTACTGGCCGCGGGCACCGCCGTGCGGCTCGCGACCCGGCCCGGTGCGAGGTCCGGTGCCCGCTCCCGGGGGCGTGGCGTGGCCGGGTCGGCCGCGTGGGACGGGGATCGAGTGGAAGGCGTGACCGGGTCCGTTGTGCGGGACGCGTCCCGAAAGCGTGGCGGGGCCGGGCGTGCTGCCGGGCGTGGGGGTGGCGGGTGGGGCTGGGATCCGCGAGGTGGCGGGTGGGGGTGGGACCCGCGCTTCGCCGCCCTCGGGGCCGAACTGCTCGGGCTGGGGCTCTTCCGCAACAACGGCTTCCTCGTGGCGTCGATCGCCGCCGCACTGCTGGTCGTCCTCCTGTCCGGCCACCCGGGGGCCCGTCGATGGGTCGCGGCGCTGGCGGCCGGAGCGGTGGCGGCGCCCCTGCTCCTGCTGGGCGCCGGCTACCCGGCGATGGGCATCGCGTCGCCGTCCCGCTCGTTCGCCTACCAGACGGTGTTCGGCGATCTCGCCGTGGCGTACGGGGAGAGGCCCCGGCTCTTCGACCGCGAGCAGCGGGCGCTCCTGGCGGGGATCGCCCCGCTCGACGCCTGGCGGCGGGGGGCGACCTGCCAGACCATGGCGCGCGTCTTCTTCGATCCCGGGTTCGGCCACGCGCGGGCCGAGCAGCGGATCTCTGACGTCCTGGAGCTCTGGCGGGGGCTGCTGGCCCGCGCGCCCGGCATGATCCTGAGCACCCGGATCTGCCGCGCCGCGCTCGCCTGGCAGGTCGGTTCGACCTCGGGCGAACCCGGCGGTGAGCTCTACCGCTTCTCCCTGGGGGATCCCCGGCTCCCCGACGGCTGGGAGGGCACCCCGGCGGCCTCGGCGATGCGGCAGCGGCCGATCTTCGCCGGGCTGCTGGCCGCCGGGCTGTTCGCGCTGGACGCGAGCACGGTCAGGCAGCTCGAATGGCTGCTCTGGCGGGCGCCCTTCTGGTGTTACCTCACCTACGCCACGGCCGCGCTCGTGTGGTGGCGGACGGGGAGCCGGGCGGCGCTCGCGGGGGCGGCCGTGGTCGCGGGGCAGCAGATCGGGGTGATCCTCACCAACACCGCGCCGGACTTCCGGTTCATGGTGTCGCCGATCTTCGTCGGTGTCCTGTTCGTTCCGCTGCTCCTGCGGGAGGCGGGAGCCCTGCCGCCCCGTCGATGAGCGGGGTCCCGGAGCCGCTCGGCAGGGAACGGGCCTCGGTCACTTGATCGTTTCAGGGTGGCTCGCTAGGGTTGGGCGCCTTTGTTCGGATCCTGCCCGCCAGTGCCCGAGGGTGTGCCCGTGCGCCGTTACCGTTTCGGCAGAATCGCCACGCTGTTCGCCGCCGTTTATGTGGCCGTGGTCATCGTGTCCGGCGTCCGCGCGCTGGCCACCGGTGACCCCACCCTGCTGCGCACGATCGTCACCGGGGGGTGGGATTCGGACTTCGTGCCCTACACCTGGTGGGTGGAGCTCCTCCTGGTCGCGGGCGGGGTCCTGCAGGGGTGGGCCTACTGGCAGATGCTGCGCGGGCGACCGGCCGGCGCGGCGGCGGTCAACGAGAGGCCGGTCCGGCTGCTGCGGGTAGCCCTGTACCTCAGCGTCGCCTGCCCGCTGCTGTACCGGCTTCCGATCCCCTACCAGTGGTGGTTCGGCCTGCTCCTGGGGCTGGTCCAGGTCGCCGTCGTCGTGCTGTTCTTCGTGGTCCTCGCCGGGACCCTGCCCCGATGGCTGCGACTGCTCGGGCTCGTGGCCGGGCTGGCGAACGCCGCGATGAGCATGGCCTCCACCGTCGCCTACGGCCTCGGCCAGTACTCCATCCTGCAGTTCGTCTCTCCGTACCAGCTCGGCAACGCCGTCTACCTGCTGTGGCTGGTGCCGGTCCTGGCCGGACAGGCCAGGGACGCGCGCTGGAGCCGGGGCACCGTGCGGATGGGCTGGGCCTCGGCGGCGCTGTCACTGCTGTCGTCGGGAGGTGGTTCGATCATCTCGTTCGGCGGTTGGGGCGTCGACTACGACATGGTGTTCCTCATGGTCATGGGCATCCTGAGCGTCTTCGGGATGGTGTGGCAGGCCCGCTCCGCCCATGAGCTGGGCGTCCCGGCATCCGTACCGTCTCCGGCGCCTCCGGTCTCGCTCGCGCCCGCGCGGGCGCGGGCGTGGCCCCTCGCCGCCGTGGCCGTGGTGCTCCCGCTGATCCCCGCGGCCGTCAACCTCGCGGACGGCATGCCCGCGTGGATCGGCCCCCGGGGCGCGGTCGACGACCTCTTCCACGGGCACGTGAGCTACCCGGCGACGGTGCTCTGGGTCGCCCTGGACCTGCTCGTCGGGGTCGGCGCCCCGGCCGTACTGATCCTGGTCGCGGTCATCCGTAGAAGCAGGCGGCTGCTGCGTGTCACGATGCTGGCCCTGACCCTCGCCGCGGCGGCGGGCGTGATCACCGCCCTCACTGCGACGTCCGAGACGGACTGGCGATCCATCCCCGAGATGGCCGAGCAGCGGCTGGCCCTGTACCCGGCCGGGCTGTTCGCCCCGGACGAGAAGGGCGAGATCCTCTTCGGGCTCACCCCGCTGTGGTACAGCGCCGCGCTCGTCACCTCCGCCCTCGTCCTGTTCCTCCTGTACCGCACCCCGCCCGCCCGCGCCACCACGTGCTCGCGGCGACGCTGACCGCCTCCGTGGCCCTGTGCTTCCTGCCGGCGGCCGACCACGCGCGCGGTCCGTTCACCACGGCCGAGGACTGCTCACCTCCCGAGCCTTGGGAGACGGACGGCGAGCCCGTGGAACCCACGCCACCGACCGGCCCGCGCGCCTTCATCTGCTCCGTACGCGGGCAGCAGACGCTCGCGTTCGCCGCCACCGCGCCCGACCAGGTGCTGCTCGACCGCGGCCGTCAGCTGTGCGCCGCCTACACCCGCGACGATCCGCGCGAGCTGGCCCGCCTGCGGGAGGTGAACGGGGTGGACGTCCGTGATTTGAGCGGGGTGCTCGCCGAGATCTGCCCGGCCGCGAAGGCGGAGGTCGCGGCGGTGGTGGCCGCCGACAACCGCGAGTTTGAGGAGTCCATGGCCGAGGAGCGGCGCAAATGTGACGCCACCCCGCGTCATCGCCCTCTCATCACGCCCGCCAGGGCGATCCGCCTCAAGGAGCCGGAGTGGCCCGAGGCGGGACTGGAGCTGTACGACGAGCTCTCTGGTGAGAGCGAGGGCGAGAGCACGACCGCCGGCCCGGTCGGTGCCGGGCCCGGCAACGTGACGGTGAGCACGAGTTCCGACTCTCACGTCTGCGTCACGCTGGAGACCTACACGCGCCGCCCGCCGGTCGAGACCAAGGGCTGGGACAACGTCGTCGAGGTCGGCTACGCCAACCAGAGCGGCGAGATGATCTTCAGGGACGGCCTGAGTGGCACCGAACTGCCGGACCTGTCGCTCGACGGCCGCAAGGGGCACTACCGCATCCGCGTGCACTTCGCCTGGTTTCCCTGGAAGGGTGAGGAGTACGGCACCCAGCGGCTGCTGATCATGGCGTACCCCGGACCGGGCGACAAGGTCGCCACCTACCGCAGACCGCCGAAGCGACGTTGACGAAGCCCCCGTCGCCTCCCGTCGCCCTCGTGACTCGTGCTGGTGTCGGTCGCGGTCACGTCGAGAAGATCAGGCCCGTCGTTCTCGCCGGTCCGTCAGCGGTCGAGCTCGTCGAACAGCGCCTCCCACCGTTCCAGGACGCGGGGCAGTCGGTACTTCCTCATCCGTTCCCTGCCCCTGGCCCCCATCCTCCGGCGCAGCTCGGCGTCGGACATGAGGCGCTCCAGGGCGGCGGCGAAGCTCCCGGTGTTGCCCGGCTCGGCCAGCATGCCGTTGTCCCCGTCCTCGACCAGGGTCCGCACCCCCGCCGAGGCGTCGCAGGCCACGGCGGGCAGCCCGCAGGCCGCGCCCTCGGCGAGGACCAGCCCCCACCCCTCGAAGTCGCTGCTCAGGGTGACGATGGAGGCGTCCAGGTACTCGGCCTCGACGTTCCCGACCTGCCCGCGGAAGACGATCCGGTCGCCGAGCCCGGTCTTCGCGGCCTGCGCCTCCAGAACCGCCCGGAGCGGCCCGTCGCCGATGATGTGCAGCTCCCACGGCTCGGCGACGGCCGGGGCCGCGGCGGCGAAGGCGTCGATCAGCAGGTCGATCCGCTTCACCCTGACCAGCCGTCCCGCCGAGACGATCCGCGGGTTGCGCAGCGGGGCCGCCTCCTCGGGGAAGACACTGACCGGGTTCAGCATGGTCCCGCAGTTGGCGAGCCGATGCGCGGTGAAGGAAGCGGCGTAGTCGTCGCAGAGGAACAGCGCCTTGTCGAGGTGCGCGTAGTGCTTCTTGATCAGCCTGAGGTTCGGGGAGTCCACCGCCTCGGCGTACGACTGGTGGTACTGGCCGACCTTGGCGATGTGCGGCATGGGCAGGTCAGCGATCCAGTGGGCGGCCCAGGGCGAGGCGATGACCATGTAGCCGTCGTCGATCCGGTCCGTCAGCCGCAGCAGTTTCCGCCTGGCGGCGGTGACCTCCTCCGGGGTCCTTCTCTGCCTGGCCCTGCGCCACGGGAGTGAACGGGCGGTGGGTTCGGGGGCGGGCGTGTCGTACAGCGTGGTGTGCCGGTAGACGGGGTCGGCGATGTAGGTCTGCGGCTGCCGGGAGGGGTTGATGCTGATCAGGGTCACCCGGTGCCCGCGCGAGCCGAGGCCCTGGGCCAGGGTGTGGATGACCCGCTGGGACCCGCCCATCGAGTCGCCGTCGGTGCTGAGGAAGAGGACGTCGCGCGATCTCATCTCATGACCTCCGGGAAGAACGCGTCCACGACCCTGCCGCTCGCCTGCCCGTCGTCGAGACCGCACCAGCGGTCGCGGAACTCCGCGTAGCGCCGCCCGTAGCTCTCGGTGATCTCGGCGAGATGGTCCAGCGCCGCGGCCAGTTCGCCGGGGTCGCGCAGCAGCGGCCCGGGGGCGACCTCGGCCAGGTCGAAGCAGACCCCTCGCTGGGCGGAGGCGTAGTGGTCGTAGTCGTCGACGTAGTAGAGGATCGGCCTGCCGAGGCAGGCGTAGTCGAACATGATCGAGGAGTAGTCCGTCACCAGGACGTCCGAGGCCAGCATCAGGTCGTTGACCTCGGGGAACGCCGAGGCGTCCCGGACGAGGTAGCCGAGCGGGTCGGGCACGGTGAAGCGGTCGTACTGGTGGGCGCGGACGAGGATCACCCAGTTCGGGTGCAGCGCGCCGGCCAGGGCGGGCAGGTCGAGCCGGATCGATTCGCCGCTGAAGCGCCTGCTGTCGCGGTAGGTGGGCGCGTAGAGGATCACGCGCTTTCCCACGGGGATCTCGAAGAACTCCCTGACCTGCCGCGCCCGCTCGCGCTGCGCCGGCTCCATGTGCCGTACCAGCACGTCGGTACGCGGGTATCCGGCGTGGAGCAGCTCGCCCCCGAACCCGCTGGCCTCCGCGAAGTCGCGGCGGAAGTCGGGGCCAGGCGTGAGCAGCGTGTCCCAGCGCGCCACCGCCTCGGCGTACTTCTTGGCCAGGGACGGCTGCGCCCGGTGCCGGGGCTCGTCCAGTCCCATCTTCTTGAGCACCTGACCGTGCCAGGTCTGCAGGTAGCGGGTGCTCCCGCGCTTGCGGTAGCAGTACGGGAGGTTGTGGCTGTCCACCCAGTGCCCGGCGCGCGCCAGGGTCCAGGCGTAGCGGAAGGTGTCGCGCCGGACGAGGTCGACGTCCTCGGGGAATCGTTCGGGGACGTCCGCGTGGGACCAGACCGCCCGCAGGCCGGTCGCGCGCCGCTGCAGTTCCTCGTGGACGTAGCGCGGGTTGCCGGTGTAGCCGGTGCCCTCGGCCGACTCGAACAGCACCAGGCGGCGGTTCACCGGCACCGTCGTGCTGACCAGCCGGTAGAAGCGGCCCAGGTTGCGGGGGGTGGCGAGGTCGGACAGCAGGTCCCGCCAGAGTTCCGGCACGTTCGGGAAACGCCGTTTGGACGTGGGGCCGAGCCTGCGCGCCATGAGACGGAACGGGATGTCGGCGGACGCTTCGAGGACCAGACGGCCCGAGCCCACCGTGCCCACCGAGGTGAACGACAGCCCCGGGATCGCGAGGAGGGGCCTGAGGTTGCGGCGCTCGCCCTCGTGGAGCGAGATCATGACCGCCTGCGGCCTGACGGCGTTGTCCGGCCACTCCAGGTCGGGCAGGGAGATCGTCACCGTCCCCTCCAGGATTCCCGTCCCGTCGGGGGGAGCTCCCGTCATCCGCGGGATTCTCCTCATCTCCGGTTCCTCCGGGTCCCACTGTCCTTCGAGCCCCCTCGGGACCTGTTCCTCCCGTTCCCCCGACGGTTCGATCACGACGGGTGCCATCTGGACGGGGATCGAGGTGATCATCCTCTTCCTGCCGCCGATACGGAGCCACGCGGTCAGCGTGCGGCCGTCGAGCACCCGGCCCGGGTCGTAGGTCCGCAGGCGCAACCGGACCTGGTCCCTCGACGCCTGCAGGTCGACGAGCTCGTGCCGGAGCAGCGCGCCGGACAGCGGCTGCTCCGCCAGGTGCAGCTCGGTGACGTCCAGCTCGCTCCGGGCCTGCTCGTCCCGTGGGAGCGTCGTCCCCCAGAACACCCGCTCGCCGTCCGCCGTGACCGCCCGGGGCGGGACGGAGTGCCTGCCTCCCAGCTCGACGGCCGCGAGCGCCGCCTCCGCGCCGCGCCGCTCGCGGACGAGCTGGAGGCACACCCGCTCCGCCCGGGTCAGCCGCTCGATCGCGGCGGGTTCGAGCGTGTCCACGTACGGGATGACGATGTCGGCGAACTCGGAGATCCACGCCGGGTCGCGCTGGGGCAGGTCGCCCAGGTAGAGCCGGAGGTCGTGGGAGAGGAAGCGGAAGTCCTTGTCGTCCTTGAGGTCGAGGGAGTGGGTGCCCGCCAGCACGCGGTCGCTCAGGACGGCGGCGGTGACGCGCTGGCGCACGTTCTCCAGCTCGTGCCGCCGGGACGAGATCGACCTGGTGACGGGCATGGCGGCGAGCAGCCAGCGGTAGACCGGCCACGGCACGACGGCGAACAGTTTGCTGCGGCAGAACAGCTCCGTCGACCAGACGATGTCCTCGTGGTGGATGTTCTCGGGGAAGCGGATGCCGGTGACGTCGAGGAAGGTCCGCCGGTACAGCTTGTTGGTGGCCAGGCAGTTGAAGAGGAGCTCGGGCTCGGCGCGGATGCCGTTCACGACCCGCCGTTCCGCGAACAGCTGGGGGTACCAGAGGGTGACGGCGCCGGTCGCCTCGTCGACGCGCTCCACGGTGCCCATGACGAAGTCGGCGCCGGTCGCCTCCGCCTCCAGCAGCAGGCTCTTGCAGGCGTGCCTGGGCAGCTCGTCGTCGCTGTCGAGGAACATCAGGAAGGGCGAGTGGGAGGCGTCCATGCCCGCGTTGCGCGGCGCGCCGCAGCCGCCGCTGTTGGCGGGCAGCCGTATGTGGCGGACCCGGCCGTCCTCCTCGGTGAGCGCCTTGGCCACCGCGGGGGTGTCGTCGTCGGAACAGTCGTCCACGATGATCACTTCGAGGTTCTTGAGCGTCTGGCCGAGAACGGAGCGCACGGCCCGGGGTAACCGGGCGGCGTCGTTGTAGGTGATGACGATCACGCTGACGTCCGGGACCGTGTATCGCTGTGCTGTCATGATGCGCAACTCCAGGGCGGCGGGGAGGAGAGCCTTGACCCGCGGTGGCCCGCGCCCCGATGGGCGGAGGCCAGGCAAGGCGTCATGGGATCGCTGGTGTCGGTCGGGGGGTCCTCGGGCCGGGGTGGGCGTGTCCGTGAGGAGGTCGGGGCCCTCAGGCCGAGGCGGGCGTGTCGGCGAGCAGGACGGGAGCGTCACGGCCGGTGCCCTTCGCGGCCCTCTTCCGGTCCGCGCGCTCCTCGTGGTACTCCGCGTCGACGTTGACCTCCCAGACGTCGTGCCGGGCTCCGTCGACGATGTTCTCCACGGTCAGCATCGCGGTGAGCATGGAGTGGTCCTGGTTGTTGTACCGGTGCATGCCGTTGCGGCCGACCGGGTGGATCTCCGGCCACTCCACGTCGAGATACTTCCTGAGCACCTCGACGTTGCCGACGTAACCGGCGTCGTAGACGGGGTAGGCCTTCGGCATCCGCACCACGTAGCCCCGCTGGACCGAGCCGGGGGTCACCAGGCCCAGGTGTTCCAGCTCCCGGGTGCCGAACGCGACGAGGTCGTCGTCCGGGGCGCGCCACAGGTCGTCGCCCTCGTTGACGAAGTACTCCAGGCCGAGACAGGTCCGTCCGGCCTGCACCAGGTACGGCGACCAGGAACCGTAGTTCTGCACCCGGCCGAGCCGGACCTCGGGGGAGTGGATGTAGATCCAGTTGTCGGGGAAGGAGAACCGCTCGGGGACGACCAGCGCGACGGTGAGGAAGTCGCGGTACCTCAGCCCCGCGGCGGCCTCCGCGACGGCGTCGGGCACGTCCGGCCCGAACGCGCGGATCAGGGCGTTGAGCGGCATCGAGGAGATGAGGTTGTCACAGTGCACCTCGCGGGTGGCGCTCCCGCCGGAGTCCGGGCGAACGGCGCCGGTGTCACCGTCCGGGTGAACGGTGCCGCTCTCCGGGCGAACGGCGCCCGTGTCACCGTCCGGGCGAACGACACCGCCGTCCGGGTGAACGGTGCCGCCGCGGTCCGGGCGAACGGCGCCCGTGTCACTGTTCGGGCGAAAGCCGCCATCCGGGTGAACGACACCCTCGCCGTCCGGGCGGACGGTGACGGCCAGGCCGCCGTGGTGGCGGCGGATGCGCTCGACCCGGGTGCCGAGGTGCACGGTGGAACCCCGCTCACGGACCCGGTCGGCGCAGGCCTCCCACATCATGCCCGGCCCCAGCCTGGGGTAGCGGAACTCCTCGATGAGACTCGTGATCTCCTTCTGGTTCCTCCCGGGCCTCAGCGCGTCGGCGATGGCCTTTCCCAGGGAGAGGTTCCTGATCCGCTGCGCGGCCCAGTCGGCCTGGATGCTCGCGGCGGGAACGCCCCACACCTTCTCGGTGTAGGTCTTGAAGAAGATCCCGTAGAGCCGCCGGCCGAACCTGGCCGCGACCCAGCCCTCGAAGGTGGACTGGTCGGCGGGCGGCCTGATCCGGGCCCAGGCGTACGAGCCGACGCACCGCAGGGACTCGAGGACACCGAGGTTGAGCAGGGCGTTGGACGCCCTGAGCGGGTAGTCGTAGAAACGGCCCTTGTAGTGGATGCGGCTCATTCTCGGGCGGAGCAGGAAGTCCTCCTCGCCGAGGATCTCGTTCCAGAAGTTCTCCACCCGCGGCACCTTCGTGAAGAAGCGGTGCCCGCCGATGTCGAAGCGCCAGCCGTCGCGCTCCTCCGTCCGGCTGATCCCGCCGACCACGCGGTCGGCTTCGAAGATCTCGCACGGGTGTCCTCGCCGGGCCAGCTCGTAGGCCGCGGTGAGCCCGGCGGGTCCCGCTCCCACGACCACTGTTGAGTCCATGCGCTTCCCCCCGCGAATGCCGTTTGCTGCGATCTCGCCCGTCTCGGTCACACGATCGTGTCGGACGGCGAGGGGGGACCGAAGGGTCATTACGTCTTACTAGGACGTGTGCATTCCCAGCCTTGACCTGGACTTGGGGAAGGCGTTGCCGCGTCACGGCCCCGAGGCCGGACCGGCCGCCCGCGGGAGATGTGCGGGAGATGGTCAAGTCTCGGTCAGCTCACTCCATCGCGGTCATATTTTGGGCTCGCCCGACCCGGCGCGAAGCCATGCTGCTGGCGTGACGTCTACGTCGCGCTCATGGCCGCCGGGTTGTGTCGACGGGCACACGGGCTCCTTCCGCCGCTTTTCGGCGACCGCCGGGCCTCCCGCCGCGCGCCCGTGACGTCGTCCACGATGAGTGGATCTTCACCTGCGTGCCGTGTCCGGCGTCGACGCCGACGGACCGGACTGTGAGCTTTCGACTACCGGAGGACCGATCGTGGCCCCAGTGAGCATCATCGTGCCCATATACGACGTGGAACCGTACCTTGAGGCGTGTCTGGAGTCGTTGGTCGCGCAGACCTGGAGCGACATCGAGGTCGTCATGGTCGACGACGGTTCTCCCGACTCCAGCGCGGAGATCGCCGGGGCCTTCGCCGAGCGTGACGCCCGGTTCCGGCTGATCCGGCAGGAGAACGGGGGCCTTGGCACCGCGCGCAACACCGGCATAAGGCACGCCACCGGTGATTTTCTCGCTTTCTTGGACAGCGACGACATGCTCCCGTTGACGGCCGTCGAGACGATGGTGTGCAGCCTGGAGGAGAGCGGTTCCGATCTCGTCACGGGCAACGTCCTCCGTTTCAGCGGCCAGGGGGTGCGCCAGTCGGCGATGCACAAGGTGATCTTCGCCACCTCCGCCCGGCGGACCCACGTGACCGGCGACGAGATCCTGCTCAAGGACCGGCTGGTCACGAACAAGCTCTGGCGGCGCTCCTTCTGGGACGAGCAGGGGCTGAGCTTCCCCGAGGGGGTCCTGTGGGAGGACATCGCCGTCTCCCTGCCCGCCCACTTCCTGGCCGGGGCGGTGGACGTGCTGTCCACCCCGGTCTACCTGTGGCGGGAGCGGGAGGGGGAGAGCATCTCGATCACGCAGAACCGGGGGCACGTCAAGGGGATCGAGGACCGGTTCGCCGCCGTCAACTCCGTGCGGAGCTTCCTCGCCGACACCGGCAGGGCCGAGCACCTCAGGGCGTGGGACCGGATGGTCCTCGACAGCGACCTGCCGAACTTCCTGCAGGTGCTGGACCAGGCGGGGGAGGAGTTCCGTAGCCGCTTCCTCGACCTGGCATGCGCCTACCTCGACCAGGCGGGGCCCAAGGTCCTCTCGCTCATCCCCGCGCAGCGCCGGGCGAAGTGGGCTCTCGTACGGGAACGCCGGCTGGACGACCTCGTCCAGCTGCTGGAGTGGGACAGGACGGTCAAGCCCACCGCCCGCGTCGTCGGAGGCGGTCTGCGCGGGTACCACCTCAACGTCCCCGTGCAGGTCGAGCGGTCGACCACCCGGATGCGCGAGGAACTTGACCTGCGGCAGCGGGTGGACAGCCTGGACTGGAAGGACGACAGGCTGGTCGTCGAGGGACGGGTCTCGCTGCGCTACCTGCGTCCCCGCAGGCGGATGCAGCAGCACGTCCTCGCCTGGCTGGTTCCCGAGGGCCCCGGCCGCAGGATCCGGCTCCCGGTCACGATCCGGCGGGGCCTGTCGCTGGTCGACACCGGCCCGCGCAGGCGTAAGGACTGGTGCGGGTTCCGGCTCGCCGTCGACCCGGCCGCGCTTCCGGCCGGCTCGTCCTGGCGGATCGACCTGTGCGTGCTGTCCCGGGGCCTCGTACGGAGGGGCGGTCTGGCCCAGCCGAGCCCGGCCGCGCGGCGGCTGGAGTTCACCGAGCGCGAGTCGGGGACCGTGGCGTGGACCGAGTGGACGCCCGCCGAGGAGTTCAGGCTCCGGGTGGAGCGGCCGGGCGGATGGGTCACCGGTCACCGGGTGGCCGAGGGCAGGCTGAGGATCAGCGGCCGGTGTGACGGCGACCTCGGCGCCGCGCCGGCGCTGCGGCTGACCCGGCCGCAGGGGGGCCGCGACCGGCGCTACCCGATGACCGTCTCGGACGGTGCCTTCGAGGCGGTGGTCGACCTCGACGAGGTGCTGTCCGAGCGCTGGCCGGGTCTCGACCCGGCCAGCCTGGAGATGAGCGCGCTCAACCCCGGGGCCGAGTGGCACTTCGAGGTCGTCCCCGGGGAGGGGCGGGCCCGGCCGCTGCTCGTCGGCCGAGACGTGGAGCGCGGCCTCTACCGGCTCCGCGGGCGCGACGTGGTGCTGGACCGGTCGCAGGCGGGCGAGCTCGTGCTGCGCGAGCAGCGTCCGACGTTCTACGTGGAGCGGGTGGAGTGGACCGACCTGGGGCACCTCAGGGTGACCGGGGCCCCGATGCGCCCGATCGACGGCCCGGCGTGGCTGGTCGTCACCTCGCGCAACCGGCTCAGCGAGCGGCTCTTCCCGCTCGTCGGCGGCAGCGCCACGGTGACGCCCGAGGGGAGCGACACGCTCGGTGGGTGGCTGCCGCTGTCGGCGGGCACGCACGGCTTCGCGATCCGTACCGACACCGGCGACATGCGCGTGGAGTTCCGGCTGTCCGCGCCGTTGGAGCACGTCTCCGCCACCCGCACGTTCACCTTCGACACCGACCTGATGGACGAGGCCGTCTTCACCGTGAGCGACGACCTGCGCGCCTCGGGCAGGCCGAAGCAGCAGCGGCTGCTGCGTGAGGACTTCTACCCCGCGAGGTGCCAGGAGCCGCTGCGCCCCGCCGTCCTCTTCGACAGCTACGGGGGCAGGCAGTTCTCCGACAGCCCGAAGGCGATCTACGAGGAGCTCGTGCGGCGGGGCGCCGACCTGGAGTTCATGTGGATCGTCAGGGACGGGCAGGTGGAACTGCCCGAGGGGGTGACGCCGATCCGGCGGTACGGGCGGGAGTTCTTCGACGCCCTGGCCCGCTGCCAGTACATCGTCACCAACAGCCACCTGCCCTCCTGGTTCGAGCGCAGGGAGGGCCAGACGGTGCTGCAGACCTGGCGCGGCACCCCGCTGAAGCGCATCGGCTTCGACGTCGAGAAGGTGCCGTTCGCCAGGTCCGACCACCACGAGCGGCTGGCCAGGGCCGTCGCCCGGTGGAGTCACCTGATCTCGCCGAGTCCCTGGTGCACCTCGGTGCTGGACGACGCCCTGCGGTTCGAGGGGGAGATCCTGGAGATCGGCTCCCCCCGCGACGACCTGCTGCGCCGCGCCGGAGTCGCCGCGCGGACCCGGGAGATCCGGGAGCGGCTCGGCCTGCCCGAGGGCAGGAAGGTCGTCCTGTACGCCCCGACGTGGCGCGACGACAAGTTCTACAGCAAGGGGCGCTACCGGCTCGACCTGCGCCTGGACCTCCAGTGCATGGCCGAGGAGCTCGGCGAGGACCACGTGCTCATGATCCGCAAGCACCCGAGCGTCACGGACAGGCTGCCCAGGGCCGGTACGGACTTCCTCCTCGACGTCTCGGCGTATCCCGACATCCAGGAGCTTTACCTGGTCGCGGACATGCTGATCACGGACTACTCGTCGGCGATGTTCGACTTCGCGGTGACCGGCAAGCCGATGTTCTTCTTCACCTACGACCTGGAGCGCTACCGCGACGAGGTGCGCGGCTTCTACTTCGACTTCGAGGCCGAGGCCCCCGGGCCGCTGCTGCGGACGACCGAGGAGGTCGTGGCGGCGGTGCGGGACGCCGACGAGGTGCGCGCCAAGTACCGGAGGCTGTACGACGCCTTCACCGCCAGGTTCTGCCCGCTGGAGGACGGCGGCGCGGCGGCCAGGGCCGTGGACCGGATCTTCCGGTAGCCGCCTGACCCGCGAAGGCCGGGCTGTTCCGCGGACGCCGGGCCGACGAGGAAACGCCGGGCCGCTCCACGAAAGCCGGGCCATCGCGGGAACGCCGGCCCGATGCGGAACGCCGATCCGTTCCGCGAAAGCCGGGCCGGCGAGGGGAAAGCGATGGGCCGACCCAGGGAAAGCGATCGGCCGACACGGAGAAAACGGCGGTTCCACGTGGGAAAGCGGCGGGCAGAGGTGGAAAAAGCCGCAGGTCGGCACGGGTAAGGCGGCCGGTGGCCCCAGCGAAAGGCCGAGGAAGCCCTCCTCGGCCTTTCGCGTCCCCAAAGCGCCCGATCCCTGTGGCGCGGGTCGGTCAAGAAGTGGCATGGAGATCTTCTAGTACTTACAGAGCGTAGATGAGAGGAGACTCCGCGTGGCCATGCTGGAACGCATGAGGGCCTATTCGTTGGACGACGTTCACGCGACCCGGAAACGAAAAGACTCCTGGTGGACCGTTTTCCTGGTCGACCCGGTGGCGTGCAGGCTCACCCTGCTCGTCGCCAACCACACGTCCGTCACCCCCAACGGGCTCACCCGTTTCTCCCTGATCCTCGGAATGTGCTCGGCGATCTGCTTCGCGTCCGGACGGCTGGCCGCAGGGGCCCTGCTGTTCTACGTGAGCTTCATGGTCGACTGCATGGACGGGAAGATCGCCCGGCTCAAGGGGACGGGGACCGCGTTCGGGCTCTGGCTCGACTACGTGGGCGACCGGATCAGGGTGGTCTGCTGCGCCGCGGGGTTGGCGTCCGGGCAGTACGTGGCGACGGGGGACGTCTCCTACATCCTGCTCGGTGCCGGGGTGGCCGTGCTCGACCTGTTCCGCTACGTGAACGCGCCGCAGATGAAGCGCGTGCGCGAGGTGGTCAAGGAGAACCGGCTCGGCCGCCTGGCGCCCGTCGAGTCCGTGGTGACCGTGGGACCTCCCAGGCCCGGTGAGACGCCGGTGGCCGCCGGGCACACCGTCCACGCGGGACACGCGGGACACGCGGGACACGCCGTCCACGCGGGACACGCGGGACACGTCAGGCCCGTCGAGGTCATCACGCTCCGCGAGCCGCTGCGAGCCGCCGGGTTCGAGAACCGGGGCGAGGGCCGGGCCGGACGGCAGGGCCCCCGGAAGGGCAGGCGCCCGAAGCTGCCCCGCAGGTTCGGCCGCCTCCTGGCCCGTCATCGGGTGCGGACCCACCTGATCAGCGGTATCGAGTTCCACGCCGCGGTGTTCGTGGTCGCCCCGCTGATCGGGACGGTCGCCCTGGTACCCCTCGCGGTCGCGGCGGGGGTGCTGCTTCTGCTGAACGAGGTCGTTTTGATCTACCGAATGTGGCTCTTCGCCCGGGTGGTGCCCGTCGTGCCGCTCGTGGAGAAGGCGCCACGCGTATCTGTTTGACCAAGTTTTACGGGGGTTCGTTGTCATGCAGTCCGACCGCCCGATCTTCGTGATCGGTTGTCCGCGTTCCGGCACCACGATGTTGCAGCTGATGCTGCACTCGCACCCGCGCATCGCGGTGCCTCCGGAGACACGGTTCGTGGTGCCCGGCTACTACCGCAGGTTCTCCTTCGGGGATCTGCGCGAGGAGCGCAACCGGCGGAGGGTCGGCCGGTGGATCGTGAGCGACAAGGACACCAAGTTCAAGGAGCTCAAACTCGACGGGGACAAGCTGATCGACGACATCGTCGCGGGCCCGCCCACACTGGGGTCGGCGATGGGCATCACCTTCCGCTCGTACGCCGAGCAGTACGGCAAGAGCCGCTGGGGCGACAAGCGGCCCAGCTACTACCACCACGTGGACCTCCTGATGAGGCTGTTCCCCGACGCCCAGTTCGTGCACCTGATCAGGGACGGCCGCGACTGCGTGGCGTCGCTGAAGGAGATGCCCTGGTACACCAAGGACGTCTTCCACGCGGCGGTCAACTGGAGCGAGGCGATCGACTACGGCCGCCGCCACGCGAAGAGGCTCCCCGCCGACAGCTACTACGAGCTGCGCTACGAGGACCTGACGGCCTACCCGGAGACCGAGCTGAGCAAGCTCTGCGACTTCCTCGGCGAGAACTACGACCCGGCGATGACCGAGCCGTACCACGTCGCCAGGGTGGCGATCCCGCAGCACAAGGTCTGGCACAGCAACACCCACGGCGACGTCA
Source organism: Streptosporangium sp. NBC_01469 (assembly GCF_036227305.1). Taxonomy (NCBI): domain Bacteria; kingdom Bacillati; phylum Actinomycetota; class Actinomycetes; order Streptosporangiales; family Streptosporangiaceae; genus Streptosporangium; species Streptosporangium sp. NBC_01469. The sequence continues at coordinate 2,881,783 of NZ_CP109465.1, forward strand.
CGACCGCCAGGGCGGGGTCCTGGAAGGCCAGGCTGGAGCCCTGGGAGATCTCGGTGTGCGAGACCGTGCTCGCCGACCGGCTCACCGCCAACGGCTACGAGCTGAGCGGCGCCCCCAAGGCGAGCAAGGCCCACGTCGAGGCGTGTGAGAAGGCGGCGTCCAAGCGGCGCTGGGCGCGCAGGCGCAAGGAGTTCCGCGACCGCGTCAACCGGTTCCGCGAGCCGAGCCCGGTGGCCGCGAGGCTCACCAGCCGGCAACTCGGCGAGCTTGCGAAGGTCTGACATGAAGCCCGATCGCCCGATCTTCATCCTGGGCTGTCCCCGCTCGGGGACGACGATGCTGCAGCTGATGCTGCACGCCCACCCGCGCGTCGCGATCCCGCCGGAGACCCGGTTCATGGTCTCCACCTACCAGCGGCGGCTCCAGTTCGGCGACCTCAACGACGCCGAACACCGGCGTGAGCTGGGCGAATGGGTGGTCGACCGGCGTCAGTCGCGCTTTCACGAGCTGGAGCTGAACCGCGACGAGGTGCTGGAGCAGATCGTCGGCGGTCCGCCGACGCTCGGCTCCGCGCTGGGCATCGTGCTGCGCGCGTACGCGGCCAGGCACGGCAAGCCGCGCTGGGGCGACAAGCGGCCCTCGTACTTCCAGTACACCGACGTGCTGCTGCGCCTGTTCCCCGACGCCCAGTTCGTGCACCTGATCAGGGACGGCCGCGACTGCGTGGCGTCGCTGAAGGAGATGCCCTGGTACAACGGGAGCGTCTACAGCGCGGTCTCCGCCTGGGCCGAGGCGATCGACTTCGCCCGGCACGGCGCGCCGAGGCTTCCCGACGGCAGCTACCACGAGCTGCGCTACGAGGACCTGACCACGGAGCCCGAGGCCCACCTGCGCAGGCTGTGCGAGTTCCTCGGCGAGGACTTCGACCCCGCCATGTGCGACCCGGGCGCGGTGGCCGACATCGCCGTACCCGCCCGCAAGACCTGGCACGCGCGCACCTTCGGCGAGGTGACCACCGCGCGGGCCGGTTCGTGGCGCGACCGGCTCGACCCCGGCGAGATCTCGCTGTGCGAGAGCGTGCTCGGGGACCGGCTGGAGACGTACGGGTACGAGCTCACCGGGGCGCCGAAGGTCGAGACCTCGCGGATGGTCTCCTACGAGCGGACCGCGGCCAAGCGGAAGCTGGCCCGCGTCAAGCGGGTCGCGTTCGACCGGCTGATCCGGCTCCGCGAGCCGAACCCGCTGGGGGCACGGCTCACCTCCGCCCAGATCGTGCTGGCGGGAGTGCCGATGCCGCGCAACGAGCCGGTCGGGGTGAGCGGGTGACCGGTCCGCAACGAGCCCGTCGGGGTCAGTGGATGACCGGTCCGCGGCGAGCCGGTGGGGATCGACGGGTGACCCGCTGAGAACGAGCCCGTGACGCTCAGCGGGTGACCTGGCCGAACAGGACGCCAAGGCCCCCGCGAGTCGGCGTGTCGCGTGACGCTCAGCGGGTGACCTGGTCGAACAGTGCCTCCCACCGGTCCAGGACGTGGTCCGGACGGAACGCCTCGACGTGCGCGCGGGCGGCGGCTCCCAACCGCCGCCGCTCCCCGGCCGAGGCCATCAGCCCGGCCAGTGCGGTGGCGAGCGCGGTCACGTCGGCCGGGGGCACGAGCACCCCGGTCCGCCCGTCCAGTACGAGTGACCTGAGCCCGCTCGACACGTCGAACGCCACCGAGGGCACCCCGTAGGACGCCGCCTCGCCGACCACCAGCGGCAGCCCCTCGTGCTCGCTGGACAGCGCCAGCACCGACCCGCCCACGTACTCGTCCGCCATCAGGGCCGCGGGCACCGCGCCGCGGAACACCACCCGGTCGCTCACCTCGCACTCCGCGGCGTGCGACAGGAGCCGCCCCCGCTCGGCCCCCTCGCCGATCAGGTGCAGTTCCCAGCCCTCACCCGCCTCGCGACGGGCCGCCACGAGATCCGGGTGAGCACCGGCACCTCCGGAAGCCGGGCGTCCGCACGCCTCCGCGAAGGCCGAGATCAGCCGGTCGAACCGCTTCACGCCCTCCAGCCTGCCGACCCCCAGCACCCGGCGGGCGGTCAGCTCCGCGGTCCGCGACGGCCAGGCGGGCAGCGGGTTCGGGATGGAACAGGTGTTGGGCAGCAGCGCGTGTTCGGAGAACAGCCACGCGTCCTCCTCGCTGAGGAACACCGCCTTCTCCAGGGCGCCGTAGTGGCCGGTGACCGAGCCGAGGTGCCAGGATCCCCGCGCGTGCTCGTACGACCCGTGGTACTGCCCGATCGGCAGCAGCCGCTCGGGCAGCAGGCCCCCGATCCGGGTGACCACGCTGGGCGAGGAGAGCACCGCGAACCCCGGCCCCACCTCCCGCAGCAGCCCGCCGAGCGCCCGCCGCTCGCGGCGCCTGCCCAGCCGGGAGAGCCTTCCCACCGGAGCCCGGTGGATCACGTGGCTGGTGTAGCGCGGCCGTTCCACGTAGCGGAACGGTCTCACGGCCCGGTGCAGCCCGATCACATGCACCTCGCGGCCCCGCTCGGCCAGGCCCTGCGCCATGGTGTGGGTGACGCGCTGGATGCCGCCCAGGGTGTCGGCGTCCATGCACGCGAACACCACCGCCCCCGTACGCCCGCCGCTCACCGTAGCCGCCCCGGCAGCGGCAGGCGGCTCGGGTGCCGCGCCGCGGACAGGGCGCGTTCCCACACCTCGGCGGGGTCGGGGGCCTGGGCGTGGAAGGGCCCGAAGAAGGCGTCCACCACCTTCGCCGAGGCGTGGCCCTTCTCGTTGGCGCACCACGTCTTGCGGAACGCGATGTACTTGGTGGCGAACGACGCCGTCGTCCCGTCGAGATCGCGCAGCACCTCGATCAGCTCCTCGGTCGTGGTCAGGCAGGGGCCGGGGGCGATCGTGGGCAGGTCGTGGTAGACCCCGCGTTCCACCCTGCGGTACTCGTCCCAGTCGTCGATCAGGAACAGCATCGGCCGCCCGGTGACCGCGTAGTCGCACATCAGCGACGAGTAGTCGGTCAGCAGCGCGTCCGAGAGCAGTATCAGGTCGTTGACCTCGGGATACGATCCCGCCTGCCGGACGAAGTGGCGCAGGTGCTCCGGCACCTCGAACCGCTCGACCGGGTGGGTCCGCAGGATCACCGTCCAGTCGCCCGACAGGGACTCGGCCATCGCGGCCAGGTCGGCCCTGACCGACTGCCCGGACCCCTTGGCCCGGTCGCGGTAGGTGGGGGCGTACAGCAGCACCCTGGACCAGTGCGGGATCTCCAGTCGCTCCCTCGCCCGCCTGGCCGCCTCCCGGTCGCCGTGCACGAGCACGTCGCAGCGGGGCGAGCCGTGCCGCAGCAGCCGTCCCCGGTAGCCGTTGGAGGGCACGAAGACCCGCTCGAACTCGGCGCTGGGCGAGACCAGCGCGTCCCAGCGGTCCACCGCGGCCCGCCAGGTCGCCCTCGGCCCGTCGAAGTCGGCGCGCAGGTCGGGCGCGTCGAAGCCGACCGACTTGATGCCCTGGCCGTGCCAGGTCTGCAGGTAGCGGGTGCCGGGCGGTTTCGGATAGGCCAGCGGCATGCCGTGGCTGTCGACCCAGTAACCCGCCCTGGCCATGGTCCAGATGTGGCGCCAGCTCATCCGCCGCACCAGCCTGACGCCGGGGGGAAAGTCTCCCCGGGCCTCGACGGCCGACCACACCACCTTCAGCGGCGCGTTCCGCCGCCTGAGCTCCTCGTAGATGTAGCGCGGGTTCCCGGTGTACCCGGTGCCGACGTCGGATTCGAACAGGGCTAAGTCCCCGCGCGGCGGCAGCACGGAGATCAACCCCTTGTAGACGCGGAGCTTCACCTCGGGCCCGTCCACCTTCCGCAGCAGACGGGTGCCGGCCCGTTTGAGCCGGGGCAGCTGCCGCAGCAGCCCCTGCCGGCGCCAGAGCACCCGCAGGAACGCGGCGGTCCCCTCCGCCTTGACGATGACCTCGTGCCACAGGATGGTCGTACCGAACGGCGCGGTGGACGGGTCGACGAGCAACCGGTCGGAGGTGACCCGCCCGTCGGGGTTGACGATCTCGATCACCGGGTCGTACCGGCTCTCGAAGCCCAGGCGGCCGTGGCGGATCGCGGCGAGGTCGATCGCCGCCTCGCTCAGGTAACCGCCGTTCCCGCCGTCCGGCTCGTGCGGTTCCAGCCGTACCCGATGGTTCCTGAACCGCAGGAACGCGGTCCAGCCCGGCGTGGCGGCGAGCACCCCGAACGGGTCGTACGTCGTGATCGCCAGCCTGACCAGCGTGCCCTCGCCGGTGACGACCGCCTCGTGGCGCAGCCGGGAGGCGCTGTAGGGCAGCTCGGCCATCCGGAGCGAGGTGATCTCCCGCCTCTCGTCGGCGACCGTGCCCCAGTAGGTGCGCCCCCCTTCCCGTACGGCGGCGCGCGGCGGGGCCTTGGGCCCGTTCAGCGACCGGGCGGCCACCAGGAGCTCGTCGGGCCTGCCGTCGAGGATGAAGCTGCAGCAGACCCGCAGGAGCGGGTCGACCGTCTCGAACACCACCGGGTCGAGGTCGGCCAGGTAGGGGTGGATCACCGAGACGAACTCCTCGATCCACGCCGGGTCGCGCGAGGGCAGCGGGTTGAGGTAGACCCGCAGGTCCTGGCGGATGAAGCGGCGCTGCCGCTCGTGCACCAGGTCACCGAGGCCGTTCTCACGCAGGATGTCGTCACTCAGCCTCGCGGCCCTGATCCTGGAGCGGACGTTGGACATGTCCGTCAGGCTCAGCGAGATCGACAGCCGCGTCTCGCTCTCCGCCGAGGCCCGGTGCCAGAGGTAGACCCCCCAGGGGACCACGGCGAACCGCCGCGCCGCGCAGTACAGGGCGGTGCTGAAGACGTGGTCCTCGTAGTGCATGTCCTCGCGGAACGGCACCCGCCGCAGCAACTCGGCCCGGTAGAGCTTGTTGGTGCTGAAGGAGTCGAGGAACATCTCCGGCTCCCGGGCGATCCCCTCGACCGTCCTGCGTCTGGCGAACAGGGCGGGGTAGTAGCGCGCGGTCTTCCCGGTCTGCTCGTACAGCCGGGAGATCTGCCCGGTGACGAAGTCGGCGCCGGTCCGTTCGATCTCCAGCAGCATGCTCTTGCAGGCGTGTCGTGTCAGCTCGTCGTCGCTGTCCAGGAACATCACGTACGGCGCCCGTGCCGCCGCGACCCCCTGGTTGCGCGGGACCCCGCAGCCCCCGCTGTTGACCTCCCCGCGCAGGTAGCGGACCCTGGGGTCCCTGCGCTGCAACTCCCGGGCCACCTTCCCGGTGTCGTCGGTGCTCGCGTCGTCCGCGATGATCACCTCGACGTTGCGCAGGGACTGCCGGAGCACGGACCGCACGGCCCTGCCCAGCCGCGCGGCATCGTTGTAGGTGATGACCACAACGCTGCATTCCGGGATATTGATCACGATCCGTGGTATTCCCGAGAAAAAGTAGGCAGTTGTCCTGCTTGTGCACTGATGACACTGTTTTTGGGGTTGTGTGAAGCTGGTGAACCGCGACGGCCGCCGACACGTTTCCCCAGGCCGCGGGCTTCCGGGGTCTTGTCGTAGCGGGTGGCCAACCCGCACCAGGCCTTGATCTTCTGGAAGCGGCGTTCGACGGTGTTGCGCCGCCGGTAGCGCTCCGTGTCGAAGCCGACGGGCCACCCGCTTGCTGAACCTTTCCTCTTCCGGCCGGCCCGCTTTCCGGTGCCGGGACCTTTGCCGTCGCCCTGCTTTACCGTGCCGGACGATTCAAGGACGTCAAAGTCTCCACCGAGCCTGGAGTCGAAATAGGTGGTCGAAATCCCTGACATGTCTATCGGCCCGAGGTCTTAAATTTATCTAGATCGTTACATTTTTTGATGTTTAATATCGGTTTTACGCTTTGATTATATCTCTTGATCGTTTCCATTGCTTTGAGTAAGTTTCATCTGATAACTTCTCGCGAGTCGAACATTTGTTCGTATGGTCCGCGCCGAGGTGCGGGCCATACGCATGCCTGTAGGAGTAATTAGTGACATCAACCGCAGGGGCAAGAGAAACCTCGCCTCTCTTACCTCGTCGTAAACGAGGTAGACGCCGATTGGCGAACGCCGCCGCGGTAGGACTAGCGGTGGTCATGGTCGTCGGCTTGGCCGCGGTCCCATCATGGGCGCAGCAGGAACCGACGCCGACACCAGCGCAGACGCAGCCGGCACCCGCGCCAAAGGGTGGCACACCGGTTGTGGACAAGGCGGTAAAAGCCGCCAAGGAAAAGGCCGGCAAGACCGGAAAGCGGGTGGAGATCCCCTCTCGGCAGACCGAGACCACGACGGTCTTCGCCAATCCTGACGGCAAAACTCTGCGCATGGAACTGCACGCGCAGCCCATCCGGGTCAAAAAAGCCAAGGGAAACGGCTTCACGCCGATCGACACCACCCTCGTTGAGGAAGACGGGGTCATCAAACCCAAAGCGGTCAAGGGCGAGCTGACCCTGTCGGTGGGCGATGACACCGCCTTGTTGAAGAGCAAGAGCGCGCAAGGCACCGCGGAGATCGCCGCTTCGAGCAAGCTGCCCAAGCCGAAGCTCGCCGGGAACGCCGCCATCTACGAGTCCGCTTACGGCGAAGACGTAGACCTGGTGGTCACCGCGACCGCGACCGGTTTTCGGCAGCAGATCATCATCCGTGAGCGGCCCACCGGCCCGCTGACCTTCCGCCTGCCGGTGGACCTGCCCAAGGGGATGTCCTTCGGCGAGAACGGCTCCGGGCAGCCCACCCTGCTGGCTGAGGACGGCAAGAAGAAAATCGTCGATCTTCCGCCGATGCCGCTGGTGGACGCCGTGGCGAACGACCCGGCCAAGCCGGTCGACGCCGGCAAGGTCGGCAACGCCGCCGTCAAGGTGGAGCAGGACGGCTCCACGCTGGTGTTCACTCCGGAGACGGCCTTCCTGGCCGACACCGCGGTGACCTACCCGGTGACCCTGATGGCCGTTGACTCCGACTGGTGGCAGCCCGCCGTGGGTAACGACACCTTTCTCAACAGCAACGACCGTCAGAACGGCTTTGTCAACAGCAGCCTGGCAAACCTCCTGGTGGGCAAGTCCAACAGTGGATCGGTGCGCTGGCGCAGCTACATCCGCTTTGATGAGATCCCCGAAGACTCTCTGCTTCTCGGCGGGACGGTCGACAACGCCGACCTCGTCTTGTGGAACTACCTGTCCAGTGACTGCGGCGAGTTCGTCGGATCCGGCATCACCGCTCGGCAGATCACCCAGCGGTGGGATGTCTCCACCCTGACGTGGAGCAACCAGCCGCTGGCCACCAGCGCGGGCGCGGATACCGAGCACGCCGCCTACAGCCCTGACTGCGGCCGCGGCTACATGGACTACGAGCACGACCTGATCCACTCGGTCGACGACATCGTCCAGGCTTGGGCCGACGGCGAGCCGAACTACGGCTTCCAGCTCTCCGCCGGTAACGAGTCCGACATCACCAACTGGCGCCGGTATTCGGCGAAGGAGTGGGACCCGTCCGCCGGGGAAGGTGAGGCCAACCACGGTCCCGTGCTCACCGTCGACTTCACGCCTGTCGAGATAGTGATGACCTACTTCTCCGAAGGCGGTCCCAAGCGCACGGTGAGTCCGAGCTACGCCGAGGCCATTGCCGAGAGCGGGGTCCAGCAGGAGGGCGAAGCTCCGGAGACCGGTGAGATGAGCCTTGAGGAAGTCGCCGCCCTCATGGAGAAGCAGAACGTTCCCTATGAGATCGGAGATGAGCAACTCGTACAGCAACCCGGTGATGAGGAGTGGCTCGAAGAGGAAGGGGCCGACAAGACACCACCGGCCGTGACCTCCACGGTGCCCTCGCCCGGCACGACGGGAGTCGCGACCGACACGCAGATCAAGGCTCTCTTCAGCGAACCGGTATGGGAACCGGTGGTGTCCGTCAAGGACGGCGACGGGAATCCGGTCGAAGGAGCCACCTCCATCGCCGATGGAAGCACGGAACTGGTGTTCGTTCCGAACGCGGCCCTCGCCGAAGGTGTCACGTACTCGGTCGAGATCAGTGACGCCTACGACAATGAAGGCAACACCATGACGACCCACACGTGGTCGTTCACCATCGGCCTGCCTGCAGCGGCCCACTGGCAGTTCGACGAGGGGAACGGCCGTACGGCCGCTGACTCGTCGGGCCAGGGGCATGAAGCGGCGCTGAACGATACGGCCGCATGGATTCCCGGTAAGAACGGCAGCGCGATCTCGAACGCGCCGGCTCAGGCGCGGCTCGTCGCCACGGAGAAGGCGGCGAGCCAGGGCAAGGCCGTCGAGGTCGTCGATGAGACCTCCGAAACGAGCATCACCTACGCGTTGCCGGACGGGGCCTACCAGACCGAGATCGCCGCGGGGCCGGTGCGGACTCGGCGGGACGGTGCGTGGGTGCCGATCGACACCTCGCTGGCGGAACAGAACGGAGTGCTGAAGCCCAAGGCCCTCGCCTCGGGCAGTGCGGTCGAGATCTCCGCCGGCGGCATGGGCGCGTTCGTGACGATGACGGCCGCGGATGGGCAGTCCTATGCGCTGCAGTGGCCGACCTCCCTGCCCAAGCCGCAGGTGAGTAAGAACACGGCGACATACGAAAACGCGGCGGGGACCGGAGCGGATTTGGTGGTGACGGTACTGCCGACAGGGTTCCGGCATGACGTGGTGCTGCGCGAGCGGCCTGCCGACCCGCTGGAGTTCCGGATCGGGGTGCTGACCGGTGGGCTGACCCTGGCCGAGGGCAAGAGCGGGCAATTGCTGCTCACCAGTGGCAAGGGTAAGAAGCTGGTGGCGTCGGCGCCGCGACCGGTGATGTGGGACACCGCCCCCGAGGGCCACCCGCACCAGGCCAAGCGGGCCGACATCGTCACCGACGTGGTCACCAAGAACGGCCGCACCGAGCTGGTGCTCAAGCCCGACCACGCGTTCCTGTCCGACCCGGCCACGAAGTATCCGGTGCGGGTGGATCCGACGACCACCTTGCCGTTCAACCACGACGTGGAGGTCTCGTCCACCAACGACGCCGACGAGCCTGCCGACCCGACCGGCGATTATCTGCTGGCCGGCACCCAGTCCGGTAACCAGAAGTTCCGGGTGAACCTGCGCTTCGACACCGCCGCGCTGACCGGTACCACGGTGACCGACGCCAGACTGTCGCTGCTGAACATCAGCGCCCAAGCCTGCGGAACCACGGCCGGAGCGGGCATTCAGGTGCGGCGCCTGACCTCGGCGTGGGATGAGAACAACCTGTACTGGGCCAACCAGCCCACCTCCACCACCGAGGACGCCCAGACCAACCGGGCGGGCCACGACACGGCTTGCGCCGGTGGCGCGGCGCCGCTGCAGTGGCCGGTCACCGCCATCGCCCAGGACTGGGCGGGCGGCGCGGCCAACCACGGACTGGTGCTGCAGTCGCCGACCGAGACCAACGTCAACAACTACCGGATCTTCCCCTCCTCCGAGGAGGCCTTCGAGTTCAACAGCCCGCCGACGCTGACCGTCACCACCACTGGCCCGGCCTCGGCTCCCTCCGTCAGCGGCCTGACCGTCACCCCGGCCCAGAACGCCGGCGGCACCACGACGGTCACCTCGCTCACCCCGCAACTGGCCGTCACCGTCTCCGACACCATCGTCGGCAGTCTGACCGGCGAGTTCGAGGTCGAGCATGACCCGTCCGCCACCGGGCAGGGCACTGGCCAGATCTGGGCCGGCGCCTCGACCGCGGTGGCCTCCGGCGCCCAGGCCACCATCGCCGTACCGGCCGGGAAGCTGTCCGACGGTTGGAAGGTGCGCTGGCGTGCCCGCGCGACCTCGGCCACCGCCTCCTCCGCCTGGTCGAACTGGCAGCAGGTCACCGTCGACGTGCCCAACCCCACGGTCGGCCAGCTCCAGGTCACCCCCTCCACCCTGGTAGACGGCAAGACCGTCACCACCAGCCTCACCCCGAACCTGCTCACCACGGTCACCGACCCCGCCGGCCAGCCGGTCCGGGCCGAGTTCGAGGTCGAGCATGACCCGTCCGCCACCGGGCAGGGCACCGGCCAGATCTGGGCCGGCGCCTCGACCGCGGTGGCCTCCGGCGCCCAGGCCACCGCCGCCGTACCGGCCGGCAGACTGACCGACGGGTGGAAGACCCGCTGGCGGACGCGAGCGGTCAACCCCGCCACCTCCGTCGGCTCTCCCTGGTCGGCCTGGCAGGATCTGTCCGTGGACCTGCCCGACCCGGTTTCCAACCCGGCCGTGAGCACGCTGCAGATCAGTCCCTCGACACCGGTGGACGGCAAAATCGTCACCTCCACCCTCACTCCCAGCCTGCTCGCGCAGGTGAGCGACCCCGCCGGCGGCACCCTGACCGGCGAGTTCGAGGTCGAGCACGACCCGTCCGCCACCGGGCAGGGCACTGGCCAGATCTGGGCCGGCGCCTCGACCGCGGTGGCCTCCGGCGCCCAGGCCACCATCGCCGTACCGGCCGGGAAGCTGTCCGACGGTTGGAAGGTGCGCTGGCGTGCCCGCGCGACCTCGGCCACCGCCTCCTCCGCCTGGTCGGACTGGCAGCAGGTCACCGTCGACGTGCCCAAACCCACGGTGGAGAACCTCACGGTCACCCCATCGGCGGTAGTGGACGGCACGACCACGACTCGCACGATCATTCCAACCCTTAACGCCACCGTCACCCACCCGAGTGGGCAGGCGCTGCGAGCCGAGTTCGAGCTCGAACACGACCCGGCCGCGCCTGATGGCCAGGGCGCCGGGCAGATCTGGGCCGGTGCCGTGGACAGCGCCGCCTCCGGCAGCCAGGCGAGTATCGCTGTTCCCGACGGGAAACTGACCGACGGCTGGAAGGTGCGCTGGCGCGCCCGTGCGGTCGCCGGAGAGTCGTCCTCGGCCTGGTCGGAATGGCAAGAGGTCAAGGTCGACGTCATCCAGCCGGGTGAAGAACCGCTGGCGCAGACCGCCGGACCGGTGATCCGCACCAATGAGAGTTTCACTGTGGCGGCCTGGCTGCGGTGGAGCGACAAGGACGGCGACTACACCGTCATCGAGCAGAAGGGAACCCACACCACGCCCTTCCGCCTCGGCAACGACCCCGACCAGGGCCTGGTGCTCACCCTCACCAACGCCGACGCTGCCAACGCCACCAGCCAGGGCGTGCTCTCCGGCGTCGAACCCCCCGTCGACGAATGGTTCCACCTGGCGGGGACGTACGACGCCACGGCGAGCACCGCGACGCTCTACCTGAACGGTGATTCCATCGGAAGCCGGGTGATCGAGTCTCCCGCCTGGAACGCCGGCGGCGCCATGACACTCGGCACCGCCATGCGAGGGGGCCTTGACGACGTTCAGGTCTACCAGCACGGTCTCACCGCCGCGGACATCGACGGTCTGTACGGCGACGGGAATGGGCAACTTCTTTCCCCGAACCTAGAGGTCGGGAAGCCGCAGGAGACCGCCCGAAATCCGGGTTCCAAGGATTCCGGGAAGGCGGCATCGGCCGCTGCGGATCCGACGTCGTTCCCATACAATCACCTCAAGGTGAAAGAATGTGAGGACGAACGCGATAAAGGCGCCCGCACGTACGACGACGTCTGGGGCCCGTATGTGTTCTGCGCCAGTCGTAATCACTACTTCCAGTGGTGGGCTATCAGCTACGACGACAGCCCTTTGGCAAAAGAACTCAAGAGCAATGTTCCTCTGGAAAAAGAACTCAAAGCCGTATCCTTCTCGGCCACGATTGTGGCTCATTCTTACCTTGGGAAGCGGAAGCCTGATAATTCCGACACGCCGGATGGCGTGACACCGGACAGCACAGGAGTGAAACGCCACCCGAACGACCTGGCGGTCTGGACCCGCGTCAACAATGTGGACTGCGGTAGCCTGCTCGACCCCTGCAGCGATACAAGCATAACTCTCAAAGTTCCTCATTCGGGTGACTGTGATGTCATCTACGGTAACGTGGACGCTGAGGACCAGCACGGAGAGCGAGTATTCAGAATTAAAAGGCCGATCCCCTATTGGGAGGAGCTCGGTGACGACAACCACGAGGACCATTTCGTCTACAGATCGACTGCGAGCAGGACGAGTGGCAACCCTCACAAGCTCAGCACCTGCAACATTCGACCCTGGCTCGAACTGAACATACCGTTCGGCGCGTCACCCTCACGCCCCGAGCTCTCCTATGTTCCGCTATGGGACAGGCCCAAGGACGCGACGAGTGTCAAAAACGACCGTGGGCCGTCCGTCCGCTGCGACCTGTCGATCAGCTACTCGTTCTACTACGGGGCCTGTATCCTCAACCGGGTCAGCCGCATCTATAAAATGAAGAAGGTCGACGGCGCGGATCCCAAGCCGAAGAGCGGGGTCGCCAACCATATCGCGAACGCATGGAGATACCCACAGAACACCTTCCCGAAAAATGATTTCAGCAATCCCCGCAAGCCGATCACCGGGAAGGTGATTCCCGGCTCATGGACGGCAGGGACGGGCGGATCGGTGCAGGCACTCCACTTCGTGGACAAGGATGTCCGGACCATGGATGGAAAATCCAGTATCCGAAGAAGAACCAAGAACATGAAGGACAAGGTCTGCGGCAAGGACTTCACGGCGGCGGAGAAGGTGGGTAAAGAGTGCGACGAATTCCCCTTCAACAGCACCAGGGAGGCGGCGGCGCAGGGCTATAAGGGCACTTTCGCAAACTCTCCGACCTGGCATTTCTCCATCCTTCCGGTGAATGAGCAGCAAAACACCAATGCGGGCAACCATCTCCAGTTGTTCTATGCGCATTATCGGTTCTTCAACAATGACCCATTCTGGATAATCGTCAACTGAAAGTCCCGGTCCGCCCCGTCGCAACTTTCCGGGGCGGACCGCTCTTTTTTACCCAAAGGAAAACAATGAACAGCTCGACCTCTCTCTATGATCTTCTAGAGGGCTACTGGCCCACGCTTTACGATGGGTTCTCAGCCGTATGGACGGAAGGTCTCGATGTGGCAGAGGTCGCCGAACGCCTAGGTGCCGACCCGGCCACCGCGACCGTCTGCACCCTCAAAGGAATCGGACGCGGATTCGGCGACGCCCCTCCGGGCGATCAGGCGGAGGTCATCCTCATCGGCCGACACGGAGATTGGGTGCTGACCATGCAGATCCAGCATATGGGAGTCGTTTCCGGCAGAGCCCTCTCGGCGCTTTCCGAAAACAACGGCCGGGCGATCAGCGTGGGCTGGCACATCAATGGAGCCCACCGCATCGCATATGCGGCCCAGGGAGCCGTGATCGCCTCCCAGAACATGCGCTACATCCCTGAAATTCTGCAGCGCTATGCCGATGGACTGTACATTCCCGACGTGGACGACGTCGAGGACGGGGACTTCCCCATCGAGGAAATGATCAATACCAATCTGATCCTGGTCGGCCGCGTCATCGGCCATGAACTGAACGCGGAATGGCTGGAGAGGGAGCACGTGCGCTACATCATTCCTGCCGAAGAAGCGGAATTCAGCTCGTGACGGCAGGGCTTTGGCGAAGGCAGGGAATCCGGCCGTCGCCCGCTCGTGTCGCGGACGGCACGTGTCCAAAGTGCCGCGGGCGGCTGAACCCGAACCGACACCTCAGGCGTTCTATCGGACGATCAGTGCGCATGGGTCAGCCTCGGACCACATGAGGGGGTGACGGTCAGGGTGCCGGCAGGCGCACGGCCTCCTCCAGGTGACGGCGGACAACACGCAGGTAGATTGGGTCGGTGGTGGCGTCGGTGATTCAGTGCGCAGCCTGGTCCAGGAACCACTCCACGATCCATACACGGTGCCGGCCCAGTGCCCATGCCTCAGCGGTCAGACCACCACGACGGGCCAACGCGTCGGAGCGACCGCCGATGGCGACGTGGGACTCGATCAGATCGCGCACTCGTGAGGGATCCGCTGGGTCTGTGGTGCCGGGCCGGGACGTGAGATCGAGCAGGCCGGGACCGTTGAACGCGCGGGCGAGATCGAGCACGCGTCCCCCGTTCTCGCCGATGTGCAGCGAGGACGGGGGGAACTCCGAGTGGCACAGCCTGATCGGCGCGTGGCCAGGGCCCGTGGCCATTTCCCGAACAAGTAGGTCGTGCGGCCCTTCCGGCTTTAGCCGATCAACCGCCGATCTCCGGGGCGGTGCGCAGCGCCTCGCGCCGGAACTCCCGGGGCGGAAAGCCGAACGCGTTGCGGAACGCACGGCTGAAGTCGGCGGCCTGGGAGAAACCCCACTTGGCGGCGATGCTGTGAATGGAAACATCGCGCAGCGCGGGATCGGCCAGGTCGCGGCGGGCGCGGTTGAGACGCTCGGCCCGGACGTAACTCGAGACCGTCGTGTCCTGCTCCTGGAAGAGCCGGTGCAGGTAGCTCGTGGAGATGTGGTGCTCGACGGCGAGCGCGCGGGGAGTGAGGCCCGGCTCGTTCAGGTGCTGCTGGATGAACGCCTTGATGCGCAGCGTCAGTGCCTCCCGATGGGACGGCACCTTGAAGGAGTCATCGATCGTCCGGGCGAACAACGCGGAGATCAGGTCTAGGAGCACCATGCCCAGGCGTGGACCATCGGAGGGCCGATACGCCTCCGGCGTGCCGGCAAGGTTGGTGACGAAGCCCGCGAGCAGGGCGCCCACTCCCTCGCAGGCCGCAATACGGTTGCCGAGTATCCGATCGATGTGTCGGCAGGGCAGGGGGAGCAGGGATCTCGGGACCGTGACGAGCGCCGTCCGGAAGTCGGTGCCGCGATCTCGCGTCCGGAACTCGCACGTCATCAGCCGCGACATATCGTGCACGACCAGACTGCCGACGCTCGAGGTCGCCTGCCTGTCGTCCCACACGGCGTTCATCGTCCCCGCCAGGGGCACCAGGAGCTGGTAGGTCTCACGGTCCTCGGGCACCACCGGGTTCTCCGAAGCTCGCCAAAGCCGCAGCGGCTGGAAACTCCTTGTCGCCACGCGCAGGGCGCCGAACTGCGTCTCACGATCGCCGGAGGCGAGCCCGGGGCCGATGTCCATCTCCAAGCCCACATCACCGTGGATGTACCGGCCGCCTGCGGCGGGATCCGCGCGGGGGGTGATCAGGTGGCGCTGTGGGCGAGCCTCGTTCAACCTACCCTCGCTTCCGGTTCCTGAACCGATCGGCCACGGGTGGACGGGTGAAACGCAACCTACACGCGAACAATTGTAGCGGTCGATCCGATCGCGCCAGCAGCGCGACCGGGCCAAAGGCGATCGGTTAATTCCGGCCGGACAGATGCCATGACCACAGGGATGCCAACTCGAAGCACGCCCGTCACCGGCCGGCCGTTCCGAAGAACGGGAACCACGCGACAGTTCGTCATCCGCCGGTCGCCGGCCGCTTCTTCCCCACGTTGCCATCGTCGTGCCGGACGTCGTCATTCCTGGCCCCGTGCGGTGGGTCGACGCACCGGACGGTAACGCAGGTGGCCGCCCCGCGTGCCGGTCTCGGGCGGGGACCGCGTGAGCGATGCGGTGGACGCACCGCCAAGAAGTGACACCGGCAGATCTTCAGGATGTCGGCCAATGTTCAACTTCGGTGATCTTGTGGGCGGGTTCGGGTTGATACCGTGCCGAAAATGGAACGGGTGCTTGGTGTCGACGAGGGCTCATACATCACGGCCGCGAAGGCTCTGAAGGAGGCGGCTGATTCGTTTGGTCAGCACACCGACGCCCTGCTGGCCGCGATCGCCGGTGGCGGGCGCTCACCGTGGGGAATCGGTGTCATCGGCCTGGCCATGGACGAGGTGAACGAGCGGCTCGGTCAGGCGTGTCACCACGTTCGCCACAACCTCGACACGACCTGTGAGGCGCTCCTGACGACGGCGGATCACCACGCCGACACGCGGCTCGTGATCACAGACGCCATGCGAGCTCTCGGCCGGGAACCGGAGAACGGCTAGCCCAGTGCCGATCATGCTCCCGCCCGAGCCGGAGACCCCGTTGGCCATGCTGGGGGTGCCGTGGCCGACCGAGGACGAGGACGGACTGCACGAGTGTGCCGTCGCCTACCGTGCCTGCGCGGCAGAGATCACCGGCGGTGTCACGCCGCTGGCACATCAGGGCGCCCAGTGGGTGAAGGCGAACAACCTCGGCGCGGACGTCGACGCGTTCGCTGACTTCTGGGCGGATTATCACGACCCCGGCGACGGCTCGGGACACCTTTCCGAACTCAGCGGGAACCTCAACATCCTCGCCGACGCACACGACGGGGCCGCTGACCTCTTCCGCGCTCTGAAGCTGTTCCTTCTCACGGTGGCGGCCATCGTGCTCGGCATCCTGGTCAAGCTCGTGGTGGTGGCCGCGCTGAACGCGGGAGTCGCGGCGCTCCAGGCACGAAGCCTGATAGCGGCGCTGAGGGTGGCGACTCAGCGCTTCGTGGGGGTCTTCTACCGCGATTTCGTGAAGATCTTCGGGGAAGGCATAATCCGCGCCGTCGGCCACGCCCTGAGTCGTCTCCTCGGCGCCCGGTCGGCGGAAAGGGCCGCGGCCAGGGTGTACACCAACGCCGGACACGTCAGCCGCTCGGAGAGGGCGGTGCTGACCAGACTCCGGGCAGCGCGCGAGGAGCACCTTTCCCCGCTGAGCGGAGGGCACTCCGAGGTCTTCCTGATCAGATCGTCCGATGGCGCGGGCTCGGTCTACAAGCCGCTCCAGAGATTCAGTCATCGGGTCAGCGTCCCCGCGTCGGGGATGCCGTTCAGAGAACTTGAGGCGTACCGGTTCAGTGAGCGGCTCGGATGGGACCTCGTGCCGCCGACGGCGGTGGGGGAGGGCCCCAGGGGCGTCGGCTCGGTGCAGGCGTACCTGGAGAACGCCCGGGGCGGCTGGAAGTGGACGTGGACCGAGACCGAACGGCAGCGGGCCGCGGCCTTCGACTACGCCTTGGGCAACCTTGACCGGTCGAGCGGTAACTTCCTGACCGACGCCGACGGGGCGCTCAAACTCATCGACCACGCGCTCAGCAGCCCTACCTCCTACGAGAGCGCCATCAGATCTCCATTCGTGACGAGTCGGATGGAGAGGCCATTCGACCCCGGAGTGCTCGCCGATCTGCGCAAGCTCGACCTTGAGGACGAGGCTCGCCACATGCGAGCATCGGGCCTCGGCGTCGTGGAAATCAGTGGCAGGATCGAGCGCCTCAAGGAGATGCAGGATTCCGGCATGATCACCGGCATGATCACCGGCAAGGCCTGGCGCGGCCGGATCCAGCACGGAACAGGCTCCTAGCGGTACTCCGTGACATCGCCGAGGACCTCGCCGCCGAGACCTTCCTGATCGCCTTCCGGCAGCGCGGCAGGTTCGACGCCGCTCGGGGCGGTGTCCGTCCCTGGCTGTACGGCATAGCCACCAACCTGATCGGCCGCCACCGCCGGAGCGAGTTGCGCCGTTACCGGGCACTGGCCAGGACGGGTCCGCCGCCCGACGACGAAGGCCATGACGAGCGGGTCGTCGACCGGGTCGCGGCGGGGGTGACGGTCGCCCGGCTTTCCGAGGCGCTGGCGGGGTTGTCGAAAGGCGAGCGGGACGTGGTGCTGCTCGTCGCCTACGGCGGGCTGACCCATCTGCGATCCGCCGCTGTGAAATCGTCGTCGATCCAGGCCGCCGGTGCGCTACCCAGCCAGTCGGCGACCGGGTCACGTTTCCACAGATATCCATTAACGACCAGGAGCCGATGAGCTACCTGCGGGCGTAGCCCGATCGGGACGCTGTACACGGATCCTGTTTCGGCCGGCCAGGTGATCGCCGGGCCGGTTTCGGGTGAGAGACAGGGCGGACGGAATGGTGTTCCGGCTCGCGTCGCGGGGCTTCCGTACTCGGGCAGGACGCGGTCGTCATCACCACTGGAGACGCAGCAGACGGTCGAGTCGTGTCTTGGCCGTGGCGGGATCGAAGCCGTCCAGCGCCTCCCGCATCAGATCCTGGGTTTTGCGCTCGGCGTCATGCTGGGCGTCATGGGCCGCCAGCAGTACGTGCTCGGCCAGTGTCCAGCTGCTCAAACGCGAAATCCTGGGGCCGAAGACGACCTCCAGCACCTTCCCGTCCGCGGCGACCGTGACCTTGACCTGTCCGGAAGCCGCCTCGCCGAGGCCGGTGATCTTCTCCAGGTCAGCTTGCATCATCTCGATCGACTCCAGCATTCGCCCGGCTCGCCGACCGGCCTGATCGAAGTCTTCCTCCCAGATGCCATCGGCATCCATGCGTGCATCGCGCAACGGTCACGCCCCCAAAATCTCGCGAGCCACCTGTTCGATCTGCTCCCGGACGACATGCTCATCTGGCGGTTCCGGCAAGGCCTCCACACCGTCAAGGGCTTCGCCTGTTATCGCCAGGGTCTGACGCTCCGCATCCTGCTGGGCGGCCTGCAACACCGCCGTTACAGTCTTGCCAAGGGCTACATGGTCTTGTCGCATCGCCCGAGGATCGAACCAGACCTCCGAAATGCCGCCGCGCCCCTCGCAGGTGGCCCTGACCAAGCCGTCGGCACCGACGCCCTGCCCGGTGACCGCATCGATCCTCGCTTGGATCTCCTGGAGCCCACGCACCGCTTTCTGAGCCCGCTCCAAGTAGGCACGCAGATGCTCACCACCGTCGGATCCTGATGTCATCGCCATCTTTCAACTCCAGCAACGCAGCCAGACACTGGGCACCATGGTAAAACCGCTGTCGGGACAGATGTCACCAACTGCCCAAAGATCGCCATGGCGACAGCAATCCGGCTAAAGTCTGCTCGCATGAGCGGCGGACTCGAGATCGACCAGACCTGGGTAGGCACCCATGCCCCCCACCGGATGAGCGTCCACAGCGAAGACTACGTCACAGCGATGCAACGACTCAGACAGCGCGAGATCGGCGGCGTCTCCTGGGGAGATGTCGGACTCATCGCCGAATGCGCCGCCGCCCTCGGCCTGAGCGGCCACTATCTGCAAGAAGTGCTCGACGGCCTCGGCCAGACGGTCAACCGGACCGGCGACGACATGCATACGGTCGCCACAGGCCTAGACGAGGTGGAGGCCGTCCTCCGGGACGACTTCCAGAACATGCTCGGCCAGGCATCGATATGACGCTGTCACCGCAAGCCGTTCAGGCGATGCAGGCGATCGGCATCCCCGCGAGCATCTTCCCTGACACCGCTGGGATGGATGAGCAGGCCGACCTGCTACGGACCGTGGCCGCCGACACCGGTAAAGCCGCCGAGGACGCCGAAACCACCATGCGACAGACCCAGCAGGTATATCGGGGCGAGTCTGGCACCGCCCTGGCCGGCCACTGGCAGCAGACCGGAAACAGCGGAGGACACCTTGCCCAGGCCAACGCCGTGGCCGGTGCTATGCCCACCGCACTCAATGGCCTGTCCGGGATAGTCAAAAGCGCCGAGGCACTCGCGGGTGCCACCGCCGTGTACTTCACCTATCGGGCGCTCATGGAATTCACGAGACCCGACCCCAGCGCACCTGTCAGAGCGACTGCCCAGCTCCTTTACGGTCGCCAGAGAACAGGAAAGATCCTCGATGAGGTGCGCGAGGGCACGGGCAGCGTGCTTACCCGCGCCATTAAGCAGAAGATCATCGCCCCACTTGAGAACATGCTCCGCAATATGAGGCGTCCCGGCGGCCCGACGCCGAGTTACGCCGGGGCGGGGGGCCGCGTCCCGGTCAGGCGTGGCCCATCCATGGAAGGGCCCGCACCCCGCGGTGGCATAAAAGCGGAGATGAGCTGGCTAGGTCGGCGTGGGTCCAGTCCTGCCAATCCACCTTCCCCAAAAGTGCAGAAAGCGGCAGAAGGAAATGTGGAGCATCAAGTTGATGTGAATACAGCCCGGACGCAGGAGCTTAAAATCCAAGATGGATTTTTGGACGACGCGATCCGAGCCGCGGAAAAGAGGGGGGACACTCGTAATGCAGACGCTTTGAAAGAAGCTCGTAAGGACGTCGCCGGGGAACTGTCGATCAGAAAACATGGACGACACAATTGAATTAGCACTGGGAAAGAGCGACCGTACAACCCGCGCGGACCGTGGAAGCCGGTGCCACCCGAGTGACCCGGGTGGCACGCCATACCGGATGTCAATCTCAAGCCGGATGACCAGACGGCAATCTCCGCCAGACGGAGCAGTTCAGCGGCAGGGCTGAGCGAATTCTCACATCGTGAGATCGAGGGCGATCGGCGGGGCACGGACAACGAGGCTCCGCTGAACGATTTGAGCTGGACAGTCACCCGTTCTACGGGACCTCGTTGCATGTCAGCCCGCCGACACATCCTCCGCGATCACTCCGCGACCTCCCCGGACCATTTCTCGATTCGAGAATGCGGAGGGCCCTGGGTGCTGTCGGTCACGCTCACCTGTCCTTCGTCAGGGAAAGTCATCACGCCGCGAAGCAGGGCCAACCCTGCTGAGGATCTATGCGCCGGTTTCCAGAGCCGCGACGAAGTTCGACCAAGCGGCTGCGGGCAAAGACGAGCGTGGGGCCGTCAGGGGTCATCCTGGACGACACCGCCCCCAAGAGAGTCAACGGCCAGGACGTCATCATCACGGTCGGCGGCTCCGGCGACATCAGAGTGGCGATCAGGGATTGGGAGAAGTCCGAGCGTCATCGGCTGCTCCGCGACCTGGCGAACCTCGCCCGCCTGGTCGATGGTGCGCTGACCCGCCTGCAGCTCCAACACACCCCGAACGATCGCCGAAACCCCACACCGGAAACCGGTACGAAAACACGGAAGGGTGGGTGACCGGCGGGCAAGAAAGGGTGTCTTGTCCCTCCGGCAAGGGAGCTCCTTGCATGACCACTGTTTCCGACGCGGCCTCGGTGGCCGATCCAGAGCGGTTCGGCACCGTTTTCGACGCCTACTACGAGGAGATACGCCGCTACATCGGGCGGCGGCTCGACCTCGACATCGCCGAGGACCTCGCCGCCGAGACCTTCCTGATCGCCTTCCGGCAGCGCGGCAGGTTCGACGCCGCCCGGGGCGGTGTCCGCCCCTGGCTGTACGGCATAGCCACCAACCTGATCGGCCGCCACCGCCGGAGCGAGTTGCGCCGTTACCGGGCACTGGCCAGGACGGGTCCGCCGCCCGACGACGAAGGCCATGACGAGCGGGTCGTCGACCGGGTCGCGGCGGGGGTGACGGTCGCCCGGCTTTCCGAGGCGCTGGCGGGGTTGTCGAAAGGCGAGCGGGACGTGGTGCTGCTCGTCGCCTACGGCGGGCTGACCTATGACGAGGTCGCCGAGGCGCTCAAGGTCGCCAACGGCACCGTCGCCTCCCGGCTCAGCCGGGCCAGGACCAAGTTGCACAAGTCGCTGGGAGTGGAGGTCTGAATGAACGAGTTCCAGTTCGTCGACGACGTGATGCCGGACGTTCCGGCCTCCGGTCCGGCGAAGACGGCCCAGGTCAGGGCCAGGGTCCTGAACGGCGGGCGACGCCGCCGGATCTCCGCGTGGACCGGGATCCTGATCACGTCGGCCGCGACCGTGGCCGTGATCGGCACCGTCGTGGTCGTTCCCCGGCTGGGAGGCGGCCCGGCCGCCACGGTGACCCAGACGAGTGCGAGGGAGGTGCTCGACGCCGCCGCCGGACGACTGGCCCAGCGGCAGGAGGTGGTCGACGGCCGATACTGGCGCGGGGAGATGGAACGGATCGTCTGGGAGCGGATCAGTGTCGGGGGGCACGAGTTCGTCGTCGAGGACCGTACCGGGGACGTCCGGTGGAACGGGCTCGGCCGGGACAAGGTCATGGAGCTCACCGGGCTCGATACCCGCCCCTTCACAGCCGCCGACAGGGCGGAGTGGGAGAAGGCGGGCTCGCCCCGGCTCTGCGGATCGGACACCGACTGCGAGAACGACATGGTTCCCAAGGGGAGGACCCGATATACGGGCGGGTACGAAGAGGGTTTCGAGCAGGGGACCATGACGTTGAGTGTGAGGGAGCTCCAGGACCTGCCGCGTGATCCGGGGAGGCTGAAGGAGAAGCTGCTGTCGTACTGGCCGGCCGAACGGGAGGCCATGAAGGACGTCCCGGCGGGATCGCCGGGCCAGGCGAAGGCCCCCGACCAGGACGACTGGCTGTGGGAGTTGAGTGAACGCCTGCTGTTGGAGGCTCCGATCACCTCGGGAACCCGGGCGGCCGCCTATCACATGCTCGCCGGGCTTTCCGGCGCCCGGATCGCGGACGAGTTCCGGGACGGCGAGGGGCGGACGGGGGTGGCCATCCTGCGCGGAGGGGCGAACGGTGAGCCGGAGCAGCAGATCGTCATCGACAGGGAGACGGGTGACCTGCTGGCGGTCCAGTACATGACGCCCGTCTCGACGCCAGGTCAGGGGAACACCCCGGACATGTCCACGGTGATCAGGCGGCTCGGCTGGACCGATGACGAGCCTGTCATCCCCGAGGGGTGCGTACTGGGTGGTAGGGAGGACTGCCTACGCTGAACCGGCCGCGCGCACGACACCGCGCCTCGTCGTGACCTCGGCCGTGGCGACGCCACAGGCGAGGCGGGTACGGAGCCGCCAGGGTGAGGGTCGGGTCGGCGGTGGCACAGTGCCTGGATGATCGGCCGGATGGCCGGAACGGAGATCAGTTCCGCGGTACGGCTCATACGAGGCGAGCCGTACCGCGGACTCTGTGTCAGGCGGTCTCACGACAGGCGCGAACCCGGGAGATCCAGTCGCTTCGGAACCGTGACAGCTCCGCGCGGAAGGTTCCCACGGAGGCCCCGTACGGCATGCAGGCCCGCCGGACTGGTTGGGCACGGATTGGCAGCCGTGGACCAGCCGACCCCCAGGGCCGCATGTGCCTTGATCGACTCCAGGCGCCGATACTCGTTGAACCAGGTGCCGTGGTAGACCTCGTCCAGCATGCCCTCTCCTCGTCGCCGAGATCGAAGACGACCGAAGTGGCGGCGGGGAAGAACCAGCGCGGGCCGACGTTGGAGATGTGGCCGTTGGTGACGTGGGTGACCCCGCCACGCAGCACCACGCCCTGGCAGGAGTACGTCGACGACTACGACCGCATCCGCGACGGGTTCAAGGACTTCAATCGTCCAGGGGTGGAGCGCCCTCGCCGAAGGCGTTGTTCAGAGCTGTTCGGCTTTCACGGCTTCCAGAAAAGTGGCGAACGCGGTGGCCTCGAACACGAGGGCCGGACCATTGGGGTTCTTGCTGTCGCGCACGCCAACTCGGTTGTTGTTCAGGCGGGCGATCTCCACGCAGTCGCCACTGGCGTTGCTACGGCTGGACTTGCGCCAGACAGTCGCCGATAGTTTGGCCTCGACGCTCACGGGGGTGCTGTCGATCACGCTCACACTTCCTTCGCTAGCTTGGCCAGCAGGTTACGAGACATGCGGGCGTCCAGCGTTTTTGCTCGCAAATCTTCGTACACCAGGTTATATCGGCGAACTGCGGCGGGTTGTTCCAGGTACAGGCCGGATAGTTGAGTCTCTATGTACACAACATCGGGATCTGGCGCGCCGAATCCAAGGATCACAAAGCTTCCGTCCATGGCCGCATGTATCCCGGTGCCGAACGGGAGGACGTGAAGGTTCACGTTAGGGCGCTCGGATGTCTCGATAAGGTGCGGTAGCTGGCCGGTTTTGATGTTTTCCGGAAGCCGGTGAAGGCTTGCCTCGTCCACGATGAAGCACAGCTCAAGGTCGTTGTTGCCGAGCGTCTGCCGCTGGCGGGCCAGCCTGAATTCGATCTTGCGATCGACTTCCTCGGATGTGCGGTTGATGAGTTCGGCGTCCACCAGTGCGCGGTGGTAGTCCGGTGTCTGGAGCAGACCGGGTATCAGCGACATGTCGTAGGAGCGGCGTTGCCGCGCCTCGGTTTCGAGGCCGACGAACGCCTGGAAGGACTCGGGAACAACGTCACCGAAGACCTGCCACCAACCTTGCTGCCGAGCCTGCCGGGCAAGGGTGAGAAGGTCCGTAGCCTTGTCCTCCGGCACCTGGTAGAGGGTGAGCAAGGCGCGCAGATCGTTGATTTTGATGCCTTGCCGGGCGGTCTCAATGCGGCTGATGGACGACTGGGAGACCTCCAGGGCCTTGGCCACCTGATCCGTGGTCAGATTGGACTCCTTGCGGAGTCGGCGCAGCTCCGCCGCGAGACGCCTGCGCCTGACGGTCGGACTCTCTTCTCGCTCACTCGCCATGAGAACCCCAGCTCTCCACGATAACGCGACCCCCTGAAGCCTTGCGCAAGCCGTCTCGTCCAGCAAACTGCATATGCATATTGCTGTATGCGAAACACACTTGCAAGACGGGCTTGCGGGACTCATTATGGGCACCGTGCGGAGTTGTCAGGGCACGTTCCGTGACGGATCGCCGGGTCCATCTTCCGATCGGGCTGAAGGGCAGGATCGATGACGATCTCGTCTGCGCAAGAGCAGTACCTCCATCTCGTGCGACTGGCGTGGGATCTGCGTCGGCTCGGGATGGGGGTGAGGATTGAGCTTCCGGCGTCCGAAGAGCCGTACGTGGCGGTGCTGCGCGAGTCGGGAGCGTTGCGAGTGCTCGCCCTGGCCCGTGGCAAGAAGTGGGTCTTCATGTGGGGGCGGGGCCGTAGCCAGTGGATCGCGGCGCTTGACGAGGACGCGGTGCGGCATATCCACGAGGCGGCGACGCGATGACGGCCGAGACACTGGGGACGATCACGCTGCCGGGAATGGAGCGCTCTGTACCGGTGGCCCGTCACTGCGTCGGCGCGGTGCTGGCGGCTGCGGGATGCGCGTCCGTGGACGACGTGCTGCTGGTGGTGACCGAGCTGGTCGGAAACGCGATCAAGCACACCGCCTCGGGTGTCCCCGGCGGCACTCTGACGCTGCGCGTGAGCGACGCCGGACAGAAACTGATCCACATCGAGGTGATCGACTCCGGTTCCGAGACGATCCCCGAACCGCGTGAACCGGACCCGGAGAGCTTCGGCGGGCGGGGCCTGTGGCTGGTGGGCCGGTGCTCGAAGCAGTGGGGAGTCCGCGAGCTTGGCGGGGGACACCGGGCGGTGTGGGCGCTGATGCCCGCGACGGATGGCCAGCCGGGTGCTCTGGACGTGTGATGGCTGTCGGGAGGGACGCCACCCGCTACCTTTCCGTAACGGCGCTGACCTTCGCACCGGCAGGTCGGAGAAGGCCGTTGCCCCGGTCACGACCGTTCGGAGGTCGTGACCGTGTACGGCTGGGTCATCCTGGACGACACCGCTGCCACCAAGCGAGTCAACGGCCAAGATGTCATCGTCACGACCGGCGGCTCCGGCGACATCAGAGTGGCCGTCAGGGCTTGGGAGGACTCTGAGCATCACCGGCTGCTCCGCGACCTGGCGAACCTCGCCCGCCTGGTCGATGGTGCGCTGACCCGCCCGCAGCTCCACCACACCCCGAACGATCGCCGAAACCCCACACAGGAAATCGGTATGGATATGCAGGGAAGAGCGGCGGGTGGGTGAGAAAACAGGGAAGGGCTCTCCACGGACGTTGATCAACCGGTCTTCTGGGCCGTGGCGAGTCGGCCGTACGTCCCTCATGGACGCCCACAGGTGACGTTCACCTGCTTCGCGAGGTTCAATGTAGGGGTCGCTCCGGTCAGCCGGTGCGGTACTCCACCCACGCCAGGCACGCCGCAGCGGTCCGCAACCGTTTCGCCTGCAGATGCGCTGGTCCGACCTCAGCCATGCGGGCGGCGAACAGGGCGCGGATGGCGGCCAGCGCGGTCACCGCGTCTGCGGGCACCTCCCTCCACGTGGGTACTCCGGCAGCGACGCCCTCAGCTTCGGCGGGCGTGTGCCCGGCGTCGATCAGCCGAGGGATCAACAGGGCGACGTCGACCCAGGCCGCGCCCCCGGCAGGCCATCGACCAGTCGACGACCCGGCAACGGTCGTTGTCGACCAGCAGGTTGCCCGCGTGCAGGTCCGCGTGCAGCAGTGTCGTCCCGTCCAGCTCGTTCAGGTCGAGGGCTTTGACGAGCGGCTCGTAGTCGCCGAGACCGGGGGAGTCCGCGAGGAACGCCTCAGCCCCCAACAGCAGGGCGGTGGCCTTGGCCGTCACCGACGGCGCCCCCGGCCACGGGCATGGCACGGCGAGGGCGGCGACCGCGTCCATCGCGGCGGGTATGTCTGGCGACTTCGGGGCCAGGTTCGCCTCGTGGCCGGGGGCATGCTCGAAGAGGAGCAGGTGCCAGTCGGCGACGTCGGCCGTCCACAAGAACTGGGGGGCGGGGACGGTAGACGGCAGCGCCTGGTTGGCGGTGCGTTCGCGTAGCAGGTGTCCGGCGATGGGTGAGGCGGCGGGGGCCGCCTTCACGAAGAAGGCGGCCCCCTCGGTGGTGATGCGTGCGGCGAGCCCGGAGGTCAGACCAACTTCCGCCGACCGGATGTCGACGACCGGGCCGGTCTGCTCCTGGACCGCCGTACGGGCGGGTTCGGGCAGGTCAGCCCACCGCCTTCTTCGGACTGTCATAGCACCCCGCGTGACACTGGTTGCATTTCTGCTGGCAATCGGCGGCGCTCGGCCACACAACCGGGTCGACCCGGTACCCGGCCGCCTCCATCGCTTCGATTCCACCAGGCCCGGGAATTCTCCTGTTCACGAGGGCCGGGTACCACTAGGGCCGCAGGGCGCGGCGGATCAGCCAGGCGATCAGGATGAGGCTCGCCAGGGCGGCGACCAGGGGGGCGACGCGCTTGAGCAGTGGCAGGCCCGCCACCTCCAGGAGGTTCAGGGCCTCCTCGTCGGGGCTGAGCGAGGTGCGCGAGGTGCCCGCCGGGTGGCTCTGGCGGATAGTAGATCCGCTCATCGGCCCAGAGCGTGGTGACGGTGACGATGCCGTTGTCGGTTTTGCCGTACCGGCCCAGCCACTGATGCCCGGCGTAGGCGGTCGCGGTGCCGTCCTCGCGGTCCCCGGAATCGTCGATCGCCAGTACCGCCGTGCGGCGCGGTCGCCGGATCGGCCAGCAGCCCCCCAACCGCCGCGCGTTGACCTGCTCGGGATTCCACACCGACTCGGTCAGGAAGAACTGCAGCCGCTGTACCGCCGCCTGCTGCGCCCCGGCCACCGGCTCGGCCCCGGCCCCGGCCAAGCAGGTGAGCGTCTTGTTGCGCTCGCGCGGGGCCAGCGCGGCAGTACCGCCATCGGTATCGGTGAGGTCTTCTGGCACCCAGGGTGACTATGCGGATCCTGAAGGTCGGTCCACTAGCCTGAGTGCCCCCGCACTCAAGGATGAGGAGACCACGATGACGAGGAAGCCGGCATCCGCTGTGATCATGGCGGTGGTGACGGTGATGCTGACGTCATGCGGGTCGACGAGCGTCCAAACGGGCGGAGGGGGCGAGGAGCGCCAGTCCGAGACCGTGACAGCGGCCTCGGAGAGTCCGGCCGGGTCCTCGGAGGTCACGCCCGCCGAGGCCACCGATCCCGCGGGTCAGGAGCCGACGAGCTGCCCGAACGGGGCTGAGCTCATCCCCGCCGTCGAGATCCCGGGCGTGCACGCCGATCCGACGATCATCCCGGAGGCGAAGGTCGGCGGGGAGACCATCCCGGCCGTCACGATCCCGGGTGTCGACATCCCGGCGCAGCGGATCCCCGCCCAGTGCGTCGAGAGGAAGCCCGCCCCCGGCGGATGCCTGAGCGCGGTCACGATCCCGGCGACCATGATCCCGGGAACGGCGGTCCCCGAAGTCGTGATCCCGGGTGTGGACGCGGGTGGAATCACGATCGACCCCGTGCGGGCCGACGCGGTGAAGGCCGACGAGGTCTGGGCCGACGAGGTGAAGGCCGACGAGGTCTGCCAGGTCAAGCCTGGGGGCGCCGGCCTGGTGCCGTCGGTGCTCCGTCCGTCGATACTCCGTCCGTCGATCCTGCGCCCCTCGATCCTGCGCCCGTCCATCCTCCGTCCCCGCTCCTGCAACGACCAGGGTGAATGCATCGACTCGGTCAGGGTCGGCGCGGTCAGGGTCGGCGCGGTACGGGTGGACGCGATCAGGATCGACGCGGAGCGGCTCGACGCGCGCAGGGTCGGCCAGAGCGAGGTCCTCGAAGGCAAGAAATCGGTCGCGTTCAACCTCAAGGCCGACGTCCTCTTCGATTTCGACAGGGCGGACATCAAGCCGGGTGCCGCCGCCGAACTCAGGAGGATCACCGAGGCCATCGAGAGCGGGGCTCCCGCGGACGCGCCCGTCCAGGTGGACGGGCACACCGACGGCAAGGGTGACGACGCCCACAACCGGCCTCTGTCGGAGAAGCGGGCACAGGCCGTCGTGGACTGGCTGACGTCCAAGGGAGGCGTCGATGCGAGCCGTCTCAGGGCGACGGGGTACGGCGAGACCAAGCCGATCGCCGCGAACACCAGGCCGGACGGATCCGACGACCCGGCGGGCAGAGCCAAGAACCGACGCGTAGTGATCTCCGTACAGAAGTAGGGCCCCGATTGACCGGTATCCGTCGCCCGCAGGACCGACCGGCCCCGGGACCTGCCGCCCGAGAATCCCGGACTGATCCCGCTCACCGCCGCCGAGGTGAAACGCCTGGTCAACGTGTTCACCCACACCTGGCAGAGCATCGGCCACCACCTGCACCGGTCCTGGTGGCGACGACGCCACCAAGCCCGAGCCCGCTGGTTCCACCAACGCACCCGCCTCCAACGAGCCCAAACATGATCAAGTCACGATCTACGGCTGCCGGAGCCGCAGGGCGCGGCGGATCAGCCAGGCGATCAGGATGAGGCCCGCCAGGGCGGCGACCAGGGGGGCGACGCGCTTGAGCAGTGGCAGGCCCGCCACCTCCAGGAGGTTCAGGGCCTCCTCGTCGGGGCTGAGCGAGGTGCGCGAGGTGCCCGCCGGGTGGCTCTCGCGGGACTCCGCCTCCTCGCTGACGGCGAGGCCGGGTGGCGTCGGCACCGCGCTGAGGTGACGTCCCGGCCCACCCGGAATCTCGGGGCCGTTCAGCCCTTCCGGGCCGCCGGGACCGCCCAGTCCGGACGCCGCCGCGCCCGAGTCCCTGCCGCCGAAGGCCGTCGTGCCCGATCCCGTGCCGCCGGGGCCTTCCGCGCCGTGCCCCGTCGAGCCCGCGGGGCCGGGGAACGCGGAGCTGGGGGTGCCAAGACTCTCGGCGTCGGAGACCGTCGAGCCCGCCGGGCCGGAGGAGGAAGCGGGCGCGGTCGTGGAGTCGATGAGCTCGTCCGAGCTGTCGAAACCGGCCGGGCGTGCCGGGCCGGGGCCCCAGGTCTCCGAGATCGCCGGAACGTCATCGACCGGTTCCGGCTTCGGGGGCGCGCTCCAGCCGCCCACGCCGGTCGTCCCCGTGGCCGTCTCGGCGGCCGTTTCCACGCCGGGGCCCTCGCCCAGCAGGTGGGAGAGGTTGGCCGCGAACCTGTCGACCAGCTTCCCGCCGACCTCGGTCATCACGCCCCGGCCAGCCTGAGCCGGGCGGCCGGTCACGTTGAAGGAGGTGTCGACGGTGACCCGGGTGCTCCGGTCCTGGGGGTGCAGGCGCACGACGACCGTGGCACCGGCCGTGCCCGGACCCCTGGCCTCCTTGCCGGAGGCCCTGATGGTCATGGAACGGGCGTCCTCGTCCACCTTCTCGAAGGCGACCCTGCCCTGGTACGTCACCGTGACCGGCCCGATCTTCATCTTCATCCGGCCGGCGAAGGAGTCACCCTCGACCCTGTCCACGGCGGCACCGGGCAGGCAGGGCGCGATCCGCTCGACGTCGAGCAGCACCGGCCACGCCTGCTCGACAGGCACGGGAACCGTGAACTCGTGCTCGAACCGCATCGCCATCGCTCCGCTCCTTGCAGGTCGGCCGCTGTTGCGACATTACGACTACACGGGGGCGTATTGCCAGTATGACGCCATGGAGCCCATTCGGACCCCCGACGGCGGTCTGTGTCCGCGCTCCAGCTTCGTCCCGTTCCTTGGTACTGCCCTCGTTGGCGGGGACGATGCGCCCACCCGCGCCGCGTCCTCAGACCGGCGGGTTGTGACGGGAGTACTCCGCGAGCCTCCAGCGGAGCGGGCTGGCTCCCCGGATGCGGACGATCTTGTCCACCTCGAACCGGACCAGTCGTTGCGCGCCCGGGATGTTTCCCGGATCCCAGTCGACGTGGGCACGCCCGGTCAGGTGCAGGGCGTCGCCGCCCTCCCAGTCGAGGAAGAGCAGGCCGCAGCCGTCGTCCAGCTCCAGGTTGCCCAGCGTCATGTACATGGAGTTGCCGATGTAGTCCGGCCAGACCAGCCGCCGGTCATCCACCACCCGGACGAACCCGGGGTTGCCGCCCCGGTGTGACAGGTCGGCGCCGAGGCCGGGCGCGGAGGTGGCGACGAAGAACGTGTCGGCGCCCTCGATCCAGGCCCGGTCGCCGTCGTCGAACGTCGTCGCCGAGGAGAAGTCGGCGGAGCCGAGGAAGCCGGGGGCTCCAGTGGCTCCGGAGGATCGAGGGGGTCCGGGGGAGTCAGCGGGGCCGGAAGGGGCGGGGGTGGCGGGCTCCGTCGGTTCCGCGACGACCTCCCGCGCCTGGATGTACTTGGGACAGTTGGCGTACGCCTGCTCGGTACGGACGACCATCCGTCCGCCCTCCCGCCGGACCGTGCCGTTGACCCGCATCCTGCGCCTGCTCATCGGCTCGATCGCGAGCATCCCGACCTGGCCGTCGTTCAGCCCCGCCAGCGGGTCGTGCTCGCCCGGCACCGCGTCGATCACGACCGTCCGCTCGTCCACCGCCTCGGCGAACCCCTCGGGTCCGGTCAGGGCGGACGCCCACAGGAGCCCGTCCCGCCCCGTCGCCCCGATCAGCAGCATCCGCTGTCGCCCCAGGAACTCGGCCGCCACCGCCGGGATCTCCGGCCGGGTCCTGGCCGAACCCAGCGCCACCGCGCGCACCCCGGCCCTCCGCTGAACCGCGAACTCTCCCGCGTGCTCCACGATCGTTTAGAAGAAGCCGCAGGTGGGGGCGGCGGCCACCGGCGCGGGAGAACCTTCGGCGCCGGTGGGCGCGTAGATCTCCAACCGGATCCCGTCCGGGTCCTCGAAGAACACGCCGCCCGAGGACGCGCCCTCGCGGTGCGCCACCACGCCGTCGTGGTGGAGCGTGGCACCGGCCTCCCTGATCGCGTCCTCGGCCCGGCGGACCGTCTCGATGTCCGGCACCTGGAAGGAGAGGTGGTGCAGGCCGGGCAGGCCGGTGGCGAAGCGGCCCTCGCTCTGCTGCCAGAGGGTGAGCACCAGCGTGCCGTCGAGGCCGAGGAAGGCGTACCGGCGGTCCGCCTCGCCGGACTCGGCGAGGACCTCGAAGCCGAAGATCTTGAGGTAGAAGTCCCTGGACCTGTCGAGGTCGGAGACGTTGAGGCCGACGTGGCCGGTCTGGAAGGTCATCTGATCTCTCCCGTCAGGCTTTCTAACGGCTTGTTCCGTTAGTTTGGCTGCAGAGTAAATCTAACGCATAATCACCATTTTTCCCATTATAATAATGTGACGTAAATCATAGCTCTGGAAATCCTGGGGTGAAACGTCCGACGTGAGATCCACCTGGGCGGGTGAGAGGCCGGCGCGGGCGTCGTCGTGGATCACCCGGGCGGGTGCGGGTCGGCCGTTGCGGTGCCGGTGGTGGTGACAGGCCCACGTCATATCCGCGTCCGGGGTTCCGGGGCTTCGGGGAGAGGTCGGTCGTCGCGGCGCCGGTGGTGGTGAAGGCTCACGTCATATCCGCGTCCGGCCCCGGCCCCGACTCTGTGTTCGGCTCCGGCTCCGACTCCGGCTCCGGCCTCGTGTCCGTGTTCGGTTCCGGGGCTCCGGGAGGGGTCAGTCGTCGCGGTGCTGGTGGTAGTGGCGGGCCGCGCGGGCCCGGTTGCCGCAGCCGACCGAGCACCACTCCTGCCGGGCGTGGTCCTTGAGGAAGTAGAGCACGCAGCGTGGCGCGGGGCAGGTGCGGAGCCGCTCGCGCTGAGGCCCGGTCAGCAGCTCGATCGCCGACGTCGCGAGGGCCGCCCGGATCCGCTCCGACTCCGTGGCCCCGTCGCCGGGGACGGTCCGTGCCAGGGGAACGCCCTCGGCGGGCCACTCCAGCCGGGCGGCCAGCGGCACGGCCAGCGCCGCGGCGTTGACCAGGTCGAGTGACTCGGCGAACCCCGGGAGCCGGTGCGCGTCCGCGCCGCTCGCGGCGCCCGGCCGCACGGCCCTGGCGAAGAGCGCCCGTACGGCCTGCCGCAGCTCCACCACCTCGCGCCGCAGCTCCTCCGAGGCGACAAAGCCCGGGTCGATCCCCAACGCGGCGGCGTGCGCCCGGCCCCACGCGGTCATGCCCTCGACGTCGGCGAGTGTGTCCGTCAGACCGGCCCGCGTCGCGCGGACGGTGCTGACGAACTCCAGGGCCGACATACTCCGACCCTAATGGCTGATCCGGCCTTTTGCCGTGAGGTCTCGTCGGTTCCGTTCCGGTAAGTCCCACATCGCCACAGGTCGGAGCGGTGCGTGGGCCGATCCGCTCGGGTGTGCGATGCGAGGACCGCGGCTCTAGCGCCGGACGGTCTTGACCAGGATGGCGACCAGGCCCGCGAAGCCCAGGCCGCCCACCAGGATTATGATCATGACCAGCGGCGGGATGGACGGATCGCTGATGAAAACGATCCCGGCCGCGATGAACACCACGCCACTGAGCAGGGCCATCCAGTCGGTGCGGTGCACGCGACGGCGCTCGGTCCTGTCGATGTCAGGCCGCACGGCGCACCTCCACGTCCCCGATGCCGGCCTTGATGTTCAGCACGATGGTCGCCACGTCGCCCTTTGGGGGCACCTCGGGCTCCAGGATCTTGCTGTGCTCGATGTCGGCCCCTCCCTCCACCACATGGTCGATCTTGATGTCGCCGAACCTGGTGGAGCCGTTCACCTCGATTCTGGCCGTCGCGGGCAGGATCACGCTTACCTCTCCGACGGAGACCGAGACGTCCACGATGGTCCGCGAGCCCGGCGGCAGGACCAGGTCGCCCAGGTCGAGCCTGCCCTCTCCCACGCCCACCGAGTAGCTGCGAGCCACCTCGGACAGGGTGGCGGGCCGCCAGTTGAAGTCACCGAACTTCTTCGGCATGCCGCCCAGCGTGGATCCCGCGACCAGGGCGATCGACAGGACGGTGCCGGTCGCGACCAGCCCCGCTCCCCGGCCGAACCAGGTGGCGACCAGCAGGCCGGCGCCGATGACGACGAGTACCGCGCCGCCGACGACCGTCATGTTGACCGATCCCGAGGCGGACTGGATCGCCACGATGATCCCTCCAACGATCATGGCCAGACAGATGGTGATGCTCCCGACGAGCGATCTGCGCCGCCGCGGCCTGGGCGGCGCCACCACCGTCCCGCCGTACGCGGACGGGTCGTAGGGGGGGTACGGCCCCTGCCGCCTCTGGGGATCCAGAGGCTGGTAGGGGCCGTACGGCGAGAAAGGCTCGCCGGAGGAGTTGAACAGCGGCCTCGCGGCGGTGCGGTACGAGCCCGGGGCGTCCCGCGGGGCGCCTTCCGGTGGTGCGGCGGGGCCCGGTGGCATGCCCGGCGCGTGTCCGGCCTGGGGCCCGGGAGCGGGGGACGGCTGGATCGTCGTGGATCCCGGTCCGGCCTCGGCCGCGGGCGCGTACGGCTCCGTGACCGTCTCGGCCCCCGGCCGGGCGGCGGCGTGAGCGGCGCCTTCCGAGGTGGGTCCGGCCATGGGGGATCCGGCGTACGCGGCGGGGCCGGCGGCCGAGGGCGCGGTGGTGTGGGCGAACGGATCCCGTTCATCGACGGGGCGCCGTCCGGCGGCGTCGGACGGGTGGGCGGCCGAGCCGGGCCACTGGCCGGCGGCCGGGGACGGGGCGCGGCGCCTGCGCAGCCGGTCGGGCAGCGACCTGGCCACGGCCAGCAGGTCGACCCCGCGGGAGTGGGCGGCGAGCAGGGCGATGGCGAACACCGTGCCGACCACGACCGTGCCGGTGCCGATGCCGTCCGAGGAGACGTTGACGATCAGTCCGAGGGCGAACAGGCCGGTCAGCAGGGTCAGGACCGTCTCGCTGTCGAAGTCGCGCCGGATCCACTGCTCCAGGTAGCCGGGACTGCCGTCGGTCTCGCGCATCAGCAGGAACGCCGCGATGTAGAGCATGATGCCGATGCCAGAGCCGAGCACCAGCACCGCGAAACCGACCCGCAGCACCACGGGGTCGATCCGGGCGTACCTTCCCAGACCCGCACAGACGCCCGTGAGCATGCGCCCCTCGTTGCTGCGCCTCAGGCCGCGCTCCTCAAAGCGCTCCGAAAAACGCTCCTCAAAGCGCTCCTCGAAGGGGGAGGAGGCGGACGGCGAGCTCGCCGGATCCTGGGCCCGCCCGGTGTCGTTCATGTCCTCATCGTGGCCTTTCCCGGTCCGTAACGCATCCGGGAGACCCCTGAGTCGTCCCGGAGGGGGGAGGCCTTCCTCAGGGTCGCTTCAGGGGAACGCCTGATGCACTGGCAGGCTGGTTCGTGTGACGATGCTGACGATATGGCTGACCGACAGACAGTTCGCGACGCGGCGCCCGTGATGCCCGAGGACGCCCCTTTCCCCCGTCTGGTACGACCGGTGGAGGGGCGGCTGGTCGCCGGGGTGGCCCAGGGGGCCGCCGCCCAGCTCCGGCTCGACCCGGTCGTGCTGCGGCTGGCCTTCGTGCTGCTCACCGTCCTGAACGGGTTCGGCGCCCTGGCGTACGCCGCCCTGTGGATGTTCACCCCGCGCGAGCCGTACGAGGGCAGGGAGCCCGGGAGGGATTGGAGCCAGCTCGCCGCGTACGGCGCGATCGGGCTGGCGCTGATGGCCCTGGGCTGGCTCACCGGCACCTCGGGGGCCGGGTTCGGGGCCTGGCCGATCGCCGTGGGCGGCATCGGCTCGCTGATCCTCTGGCAGCAGGCCGACCCCGACCGGCGGCAGCGCTGGATGAGCAACACGGTCGGGCAGGTCCGCCGGAACCGGGTCCGCACCTTCCTCGGGCTCGTGCTCGTCGTGGTCGGCGCGATCGGCTTCCTGGTGGCCAACGACGAGCTGGGCAAGGCCCGTCCGGGCATCGTGTTCACCCTGGTGGTCGTGGGCGGCGTGGCGCTGATCGCGGCGCCCTGGCTCGCCGCCCTGTGGAAGGAACTGCAGCGCGAGCGCCGCGAGCGCATCCGGCAGGAGGAACGCGCCGAGGTGGCCGCGCACGTGCACGACTCGGTGCTGCACACGCTGACGCTCATCCAGCGCAACGCCCAGGACTCGCGCGAGGTGATGCGGCTCGCCCGTTCCCAGGAGCGGGAGCTGCGCAACTGGCTCTACCAGCCCCAGCAGGACGCCGACGCGTCGGTGGCCGCGGCCGTGCGGCGGGTCGCGGCCGAGGAGGAGGACGCGCACGGGGTGCCGATCGAGGTCGTCTGCGTCGGCGACGGCCCGCTCACCCCCGAACTGTCCGCGATGATGCAGGCCGCGAGGCAGGCGATGGTCAACGCCGCGAAATACTCCGGCTCCGAGGTCGTCTCCGTGTACGCCGAGACGGAACCGGATGAGGTCACCGTCTTCATCCGGGATCGGGGAGTCGGGTTCGACATGAGCGATGTGCCCGAGGATCGTATGGGTATCCGCCAGTCGATCATCGGCAGGATGGAGCGCCACGGGGGCAGCGCCCGTGTGCGGACCGAGCCCGGCGAGGGCACGGAAGTGATGCTGACCATGAAGCTGGAGAAGGCGTGAGTAGCGAGCGAGCCACGACACGGCGAACCGGGGCCCCGCCCCCGAGGTCGCGGCGGGCCGGAGAGCGGTCCCCGGGATCGCGGTGTGCTGGAGTCCCGCCCCTGGGATCGCGGCGGGCCGACGTCCTGCGCATAGGATCGCAACGAGCCGGAACCCCGTCCCTGGGATCGCGGCGAGCCGGAGAGCGGCCCTCGGGACCGCGAGGGGAAGTCCGATGAGCGTGGTGAAGGTCCTGATCGTCGACGACCACCGCCTGTTCCGCTCCGGCGTGCGGGCCGAGCTGGGCGACTCCATCGAGGTGATCGGGGAGGCCGAGGACGTGGACTCCGCGGTCAAGGCGATCGCCGCACTGGGGCCCGACGTGGTCCTCCTCGACGTGCACATGCCCGGCGGCGGCGGCCAGGAGGTGCTGCGCCGGGTCCTCGGTTCCGGTTCCACGGTCCGCTTCCTGGCCCTGTCGGTCTCCGACGCGGCGGAGGACGTCATCGGCGTGATCCGGGGCGGTGCCAGGGGATACGTGACCAAGAACATCAGCGGGCGCGAGCTCACCGACGCCATCCGCCGGGTGGCCGAGGGCGACGCGGTCTTCTCCCCGAGGCTGGCGGGGTTCGTGCTGGACGCGTTCGCCTCCAGCGAGGCCCCGCCGATCGACCCCGAGCTCGACTCGCTCACCCAGCGTGAGCGCGAGGTCCTGCGGCTGATCGCCCGCGGTTACGCGTACAAGGAGATCGCCAAGGAGCTGTTCATCTCGGTGAAGACCGTGGAGACCCACGTCTCGTCCGTGCTGCGCAAGCTGCAGCTCTCCAACCGCCACGAGCTGTCCCGCTGGGCCACGGCGCGCCGCCTGGTCTGAACCTCCACATCCACACCTCGCGGCTTCTGTACGAGCAGTTACTTCTGTGCGACTCTGCGAAATATGGGACGCGACGTACCGGCGATGGTGTTCAGCCGTGAGGACCGGCGGCGCTATCGGGACAAGGTTCGCCGGTGCCTTGACGTCTTCGCGCAGATGCTGCGCGAGTCCAGGTTCGAGTTCGACGAGCCCAGGGCCGGGCTGGAGATCGAGCTCAACCTCGTGGACGAGCGCGGCGAGGCCGCCATGAAGAACATCGAGGTGCTGGAGGCCATCGCCGAGCCCGACTGGGCGACCGAGCTGGGCCAGTTCAACGTGGAGATCAACGTCCTGCCCGAATCCCTGGAGGGGGACGGCGCGGCCCGGCTGGAGAAGGTGATCAGGGACCGCCTCAACCACGCCGAGGAACGGGCCCGCACCGTCGGCGGGCACATGGTGATGGTCGGCATCCTGCCCACGCTGCGAGAGAGCGACGTGCACGAGGGCACGCTGTCGGCCAACCCCCGCTACAGGCTGCTCAACGAGCAGATCTTCGCGGCCAGGGGCGAGGACCTGCACCTGTCGATCGAGGGCGACGAGTTCCTGGAGACCTACGCCGACAGCATCACCCCCGAGGCCGCCTGCACGAGCCTCCAGCTCCACCTCCAGGTCAGCCCGGAGGCGTTCGCCGCCAACTGGAACGCCGCCCAGGCCATCGCGGGCCCCCAGGTGGCGCTGGCCGCCAACTCGCCGTTCCTGTTCGGCCGCAGGCTCTGGCAGGAGACCAGGATCCCGCTGTTCGAGCAGGCCACCGACACCCGCCCGGTGGAGCTGAAGACCCAGGGCGTACGGCCCAGGGTGTGGTTCGGCGAGCGGTGGATCACCTCGGTCTTCGACCTCTTCGAGGAGAACGCCCGCTACTTCCCCGCGCTGCTGCCCCTGTGCGACGAGGAGGACCCGCGTGAGGAACTGGCGCGCGGGATCACTCCCCAGCTCGGCGAGCTGACCCTGCACAACGGCACCGTCTACCGATGGAACCGGCCGGTCTACGCGGTCGTGGACGGCATCCCGCACCTGCGGGTGGAGAACCGGGTGCTGCCCGCGGGGCCCTCGGTGGCGGACGTCGCCGCCAACGCCGCCTTCTACTACGGGCTCATGCGCGTCCTCCCGTACGCCGAGCGCCCGGTGTGGACGCGCATGTCGTTCGCCGCGGCCGAGGACAACCTGCACGCCGCCGCCCGGTACGGCCTGGACGCCCGGCTCTTCTGGCCGGGACTCGGCGAGGTGGTCGCGTCCGAGCTGGTCCTGCGCCGCCTGCTGCCGCTCGCCCACGAGGGACTCGACCTGTGGGGTGTGGCCCCCGATTCCAGGGACCGGCTGCTGGGGATCGTCGAGCGGCGCTGCCTGACGGGCACGACCGGGGCGAGCTGGCAGATCGACGCGGTGGACGCGCT
Source organism: Streptosporangium sp. NBC_01469 (assembly GCF_036227305.1). Taxonomy (NCBI): domain Bacteria; kingdom Bacillati; phylum Actinomycetota; class Actinomycetes; order Streptosporangiales; family Streptosporangiaceae; genus Streptosporangium; species Streptosporangium sp. NBC_01469. The sequence goes on from NZ_CP109465.1 coordinate 2,919,822, forward strand.
CGGCGACCTCGACAGGCACGAGGCGCTGCGCCGGATGACCCTGCGCTACATCGAGAACATGCACACCAACGAGCCTGTACACACCTGGCCGTCCCTGTAGGATCCGCCCGTCTCTCCGGAACCCGCCGTGCCGCCCACGTCCCCGCCCCGGTCGGCCCCGATAGCACCGATCCCTCGCGCGGGGGGCGGGACTCCGTCACGATAGGGCCATGAAGGCGTTCTCGTTTCTCCTGGCGCTCGTCCTGGTAGCCGTCACCGCCTGCGGGAGCGTAGGAGAGGGCACGGAACCTGAGGCCGCTCCCACCGACGAGCAGGCCACGCCCAGTGCGCGTGGGCAGACGTTCGAGTCGGACGTCGAGCTGGCCAGGGAGCTCACCGAGGCCTACTGGAAGCAGACCTTCTCCGCGGCCGGGCTGACCTACCGCCCGGTCACCGCGTTCACCCCCTACCGGGGAGCGAACGGGCCCGACTGCGGCGGGCAGCCGTCGGTGCCGAACAACGCCTTCTACTGCCCGGTGGGGCACTTCATCGCCTACGACGAGCAGTGGATGAACGGCCTCTACGAGCGGATGGGCGACGGCTCGGTCTACGTGATCATCCCGCACGAGTTCGGGCACGCGGTGCAGGCACAGCTGAACACCGCCTTCCGGCTGAACATCGAGCAGGAACTCCAGGCCGACTGCTACGCCGGGGGAACCCTGGGAGCGCTCGTCAAGGGCGGCTCGCTGCGGACCGAGCCCGGCGACGAGGACGAACTCCTGATCAACCTCGCCGCGGCGGGCGACCCCACCGACGACTGGCTGCGCCCGGACGCCCACGGCACGGCGGGGCAGCGCCAGGAGCTGTTCGCCAAGGGCTACAACCAGGGGACGACCGCCTGCTGAGGCACACCGTCTCGGGGATCCTGCCGCGCTCCGGCCACGGCCACGGGTGCCACGACCGGGAGCCGGTCGCCCGCTGGGGCCTCGTCGCGCGGCGCGGGCGCCGAAGGAGGTCACGGGGTCGCGCGGCGACCGGAGTACGCCGCGATGAGTACGGGCGAATCCGTCGGGAGGCTGATGCCGCGCCGTCCCCGTCCACGTACTCTGAGAACGGAGAGTCACACAGAGTAACGAACCGCTCGGGTTTTATCAGCGTCCGTCGGTCCTTGTCGTACTTCTTCCGTCTGGCGGGGTAGTTGACCGGCCAGGCGTCGAGGTGATCGGCGGGCCACAGCAACCTTGATGAGCCACCGGGGACCTCCTCAGAGCGTTTGGACGGGTCGTAGTGGGATGGGTTGCAGAGGGTGCGCCAGGTGATGCCGAGTCGAGCGCATGCCTTTTCGTCGGTCAGGAAGTCGTCGATCATGGTGTCCACGGTAAGTTCATGGTCGGCGACTTACCGTGGCGGGGGAGGGTTGATGCGGGTCCACCAGGCCTACCGCTACGCCCTTGACCCCACCCCGGAACAGGAGCGTCTGCTGGCCTCGCACTGCGGGGCGGCGCGGTTCGCGTTCAACTGGGGCCTCGCCCGCGTCAAGGCCGCGATGGATCAGCGTGCGGCCGAGCGGTCCTACGGTGTGGCGGACGGGGTGCTGACCGAGGTGCCGTGGTCGCTGTACTCCCTGCGACGCGCCTGGAACACCGCCAAGGGCACCATCGCCCCGTGGTGGGCGGAGAACTCCAAGGAGGCCTACAACACCGGCCTGGACGGCCTCGCGCGGGCGTTGAAGAACTGGGCCGCCTCACGTCAGGGCGCGCGGGCCGGCAAGAAGATTGGGTTCCCCCGGTTCAAGTCCAAGCACCGCGCCATCCCCTCGTGCCGGTTCACCACCGGCACCATCCGGGTGGAGGCCGACCGCCGTCACGTGACGCTGCCCCGGCTGGGAACGATCCGCACCCACGAGTCCACCCGCAAGCTGGCCCGCCATCTGGAACGCCGGACGGGACGTGTGCTGTCGGCCACCGTTGGCCGTACGGGGGGCCGCTGGTTCGTGGCGTTCACCTGCGAGATCGACCGCGCCGAACGGGTCGTGGCCAAGCCGGACGCCGTCGTCGGGGTCGACCTCGGGATCAAGGACCTCGCCGTGCTGTCCACCGGCGAGGTCATCGTCAACCCCAAGCACCACCGCTCGGCGTTGAGGCGGCTGCGCAGGCTGAACAAGCAACTCGCCCGCCGGGTCGGCCCACGCACCCCGGACGGCGCCAGACGGCAGGCTTCGGCCCGCTGGGCCACAACCAAGGCCGCGCTGGGCAGGGCACACGCGCGGGTCGCCAACCAGCGGCGTGACGGCCTGCACAAGCTCACCACCACCTTGGCGGCCACCTACGGCACCGTGGTGGTCGAGGACCTGAACGTCTCCGGCATGCTCGCCAACCGCACTCTGGCTCGCGCGGTCGCGGATGTCGGGATGGCCGAGGTGCGGCGGCAACTCACGTACAAAACCGGGTGGAAAGGCGGCGAGCTGGTGGTCGCCGACCGCTGGTTTCCCTCCAGTAAGACGTGTTCGGGATGCGGCGCGGTGAAAGCCAAACTCGCCCTGTCCGAACGCAGCTACACCTGTAGCGGGTGCGGCCTGGTCCTGGATCGGGATCTCAATGCCGCGCTGAATCTGGCCGCGCTCGCGTCCGACGTCGCCCAGAGTCGCGGGGAGACGGTAAACGCCCGTGGAGGAGCGGTAAGCCCTGTCGTTCGCGGCAGGATCGCCCCGGCGAAACGGGAACTCCCGGAAGGGAGAACGCCGCCCCGGCAACACGGCGGCTCGCTGATCTTCACAAAGAAACACTGAAAACCAGCGAACGGTGACGCATGCGGATGACGGTGCGGGAGATCGGCTGGGCCGCGCGGGGTGCCTGCGGTACGAGCGATCCCGAGTTGTTCTTCCCGCTGACGCAGTCGGCCGAGCACGAGGCGCGGGCGAAGGCGGTCTGCGAGCGGTGCCCGGTGCTGGAGGAGTGCCGAGCCTACGCGCTTCGCGCGGCCGAGCCCGAGGGGATCTGGGGCGGCCTCACGGTGAGGGAGCGTCGCGGCCTGCGCTTCCCCGCCGGCTGGCGCCAGGCTGCCACGGGCCGAGCCCCCGTCGCGTAGCCTCGAACCGGATTCGCGGGGACCCTGAGGATCGCGGTCCCCGGCGCGGCCCGGCACGCGGGGCGCGAGACGACGTCCGGGGGAGTCGTGGGCAGCCGTGGACATGGAGCGCGAGCCGGGGCGAGCCGCCGGTGCCGGATCCGGGGCGGTGCCCGGTGCGGTGGCGGGCGCGGTGACGGGCGCGGTGACGGGCGCGGTGCCCGGTGCGGTGGCGGGCGCGGTGGCGGTGCTGGTGGCGGCCAACGTGCTCAACAACCGTCTGGCGCCGAGGCTGGCACCGCTGACCTCGGCCGCGGCCACCGGCGCGCTGGTCGTCATGGCCCGCCGTTCCGGGCTCTCCTGGGCCGAGCTGGGGTTCCACCGGCGCTCGCGGGGCCTGCGGATCGGCGGTGCGCTCGCCTCCGCCGTGGCCGGGGCCTACGCCGCGGGCATCGCCGTCCCGGCCACCCGCCGGTTCTTCCGCGACGAGCGCGCCCTGTCCCTGTCCCGTGCCCGCGCGCTGGAGGAGGCCCTGCTCCAGGTGCCGGTCGGCACGGTCCTGCTTGAGGAGGTCGGCTTCCGCGGGGTGCTGCACGCCCTCGTCGCCCGCTCCCACGGCCACGGTACGGCGACCGCCGTCTCCTCGGTCCTCTTCGGCCTCTGGCACATCCTGCCCGCCGTCGACATGATGGCCGCCAACCCCGCCCTGAGCCGCCTGGCCGCGGGTGAGGCCCCCGACGCTCCCGCCGCCCGTGACCCTCGTGACTCCCGTGACCCTCGTACGGAGGGCACGGGGACCGCCGGTGTGTCGGATACGCCCACCGGGCCGGGTGCGCCGGACGTACCCAGTGCCCCGGAGAAGGCCCCGGAGAAGGTCCCCGAGAGGGCCCCCGGGAGGGTGCCCGCGTGGCAGGTGGCACGCGTCGTGGCCGGGTCGGTGGTCACGACGGGCCTCGCCGGGGTGCTCTTCACCGAGCTGCGCAGGAGGGGTGGCCTGACCGCTCCCGCGATGTTCCACGTGGCGACCAACTCCCTGGGCTACCTGTTCGCCCGCCTGGCCCCGCCGGAGGAGCCCTCCCCGGGCCGCGGACCGCTGCCGAAGTAGCCGCGGGCGGCGAGTTCGATCGTGACGACCACGGCCACCGCCTCCGCCGCCAGCAGCGCGACCAGCACGACGAGCTGCACCACCCCGGCCTGGAGCGGGTCGGCCCCGCCCAGGAGCATCCCCACGAAGGCGCCGGGCAGCGTGACCAGGCCCACGGTTCCCGTCTGGTCCAGCGCGGGCACCAGTGCCCGCGCCGCGGGCGGACGGCAGATCTCCAGCGCCGCGTCCCGCTCGGAGAAGCCCAGCGAGAGCGCCGCCTCCACCTCGCCGCGCCGGTGGACCAGCTCGTCCAGGGCCCGCCGCCCCGCGAGGGCCGTGACCGTCAGGCACCCGCCCAGCAGGATGCCCGCGATCGGGATCAGCGTGATGCCCCGGAGCGGGACGACGCCGCTGCCGAACAGCAGCGCCAGGATCGGTACGGCCCCGGCCGCGACGGGCACCGCGGCCCACCGGACGGCGGAACCCGAGGTGATCCTGCGCCCCGCGGTCACGCTCGCCACCCCGTACATGACCAGCATGAAGACCGCCACCGCGAGCGCGCGCTCGACGGCCCACACGATGATCAGGGATACCGCGCCGAGCTGGACGACGGCCCGCAGGCACGCCACGAGCACCGCGGACGCGTGCCCGAGGCGGCCCAGCCAGGCGACGGCGGCGGCTCCGGCGGCCAGCAGGAGAACGACGACGGCGGTGGCGAGCGACAGATGGATGCTGTTCAACGGCGCTGACTTCCCGTCGGGTGCCTTCCAGGCTTCCAGGCCTCCGACGGCGACCGGAACGGGGGCCTGGCTCTTCCCGTCGGGCTCGGGGCTTCGGGGGAGATCAGGCGGTGGGGACCCGCTGGAAGGCCTCGACGTAGCGGCCCTCGCCGAAGCCCGCCTCGGTGGCGATCTGCGAGAAGCGGCCCCGCAGGAAGTCCTCGAAGTCCTCCAGGTGGCCGATCTGGCTGGCGTGGGCGCGCAGGGCGGCGAGCTTGCGGTCGAAGGTGTCGGTGACGTCCACGTAGTGGTCGGGCGTCGGGCCGCCGTTGAGCCAGACCTCGCGGACGGTCCACGCCTCCAGCCCCTCGTCGAGCAGCAGCGACGGGAAGGTGTACGGGTTGCGCGCGTCGGGATAGACGGCGTCGAGGGCGCAGCCGCCGACCGCGCGGTGGTCGGGGTGGCTGGGGGCGATGAACCGGTAGTTGCGCTCGGGGCTGTGGGTGATCACCAGGTCGGGCCTGACCTGGCGGATGACCCGGGTGATGTCGCGCCGCAGGTCCAGGCTCTGCACCACGGTCCCGTCGTGGTGGCCGAGATAGCGCACGTCGGTCACGCCGACGGCCTTGGCGGCGTTGGACTGCTCGGCCCGGCGCAGCTCGGCCATGCCGCTGTTGTCCAGCTCGCGGTCGAAGCCGCCCGCGTCGCCGTCGGTGACCACGCAGTACGTCACCTCGACGCCTCGCTCGGTGAACAGCGCCATCGTGCCCGCGGCGGCGAAGTCCACGTCGTCGGGGTGTGCGGTGACCGCCAGTACGCGGTTGATCTCGTTTTCCGAAAGCATGGGAGGGCCTTTCCGTTTTTCCGCGTACCGCTCGGTCATCACAACCGCGGGCAAGTCCACTCGCATTCCTTTGCGATGGCTGGACCCGGTTGTCGGTCGGTCGCTCTAACCTAGGGGACGTGTCGATCCCAGCCTCTTCCCTGACCCATCCGTTGCTCGACGGGCTCAATCCCCAGCAGCGCGAGGCCGTCGTGCACCACGGCAGCCCCCTGCTCATCGTCGCGGGCGCGGGTTCCGGCAAGACCCGGGTGCTGACCCACCGCATCGCCTACCTGCTGGGCGAGCGGGGCGTGCAGCCGCAGGAGATCCTGGCGATCACCTTCACCAACAAGGCCGCGAGGGAGATGAAGGACCGGGTCGACCGGCTCGTCGGCCCGCGCTCGGCGGCGATGTGGGTGATGACCTTCCACAGCGCGTGCGTGCGGATCCTGCGGCGCGAGGCCAAGCGCCTGGGCTTCCCCACGAGCTTCTCCATCTACGACCAGGCCGACTCCCAGCGCCTGATGGCGATGGTCTGCCGCGAGATGGACCTCGACCCCAAGCGTTACCCGCCGAGATCGTTCTCCGTCTCGGTCAGCAACTTCAAGAACGAGCTGATCGACTACGAGACGGCGGCGGCCCAGGCGTCCACCCACCTGGAGCGCAAGCTCGCCGAGGCGTACCGCAACTACCAGCAGAAGCTCACCGAGGCCGGAGCGATGGACTTCGACGACCTCATCATGCTGACGGTGACGCTGTTCCAGATCTTCCCCGACGTGGCCGAGCACTATCGGCTCCGCTGGCGTCACATCATGGTCGACGAGTACCAGGACACCAACCATGCCCAGTACACCCTGATCCGCGAGATCGCGGGCCGTCCCGAGCTGCGCACCGCCGACGGGGACGTGGTCAGGGAGGGTGGGGTCGTCCCGGCCGAGCTGTGCGTGGTGGGTGACGCCGACCAGTCGATCTACGCCTTCCGCGGCGCGACGATCCGCAACATCCTGGAGTTCGAGCGCGACTACCCGGAGGCCAGGACGATCCTGCTGGAGCAGAACTACCGCTCCACCCAGACGATCCTGTCCGCCGCCAACGCGGTGATCTCGCGCAACGCGAGCCGCAAGCCCAAGAACCTCTGGTCCGACCAGGGCGCCGGGGCGAAGATCATCGGCTATGTCGCCGACAACGAGCACGACGAGGCCATGTTCGTCGCCCAGGAGGTCGACAGGCTCACCGACCACGAGGACGTCGTGCCCGGCCAGGTCGCGGTGTTCTACCGGACCAACGCCGCCTCCCGGGTGTTCGAGGAGATCTTCATCCGGACCGGCCTGCCGTACAAGGTGGTGGGCGGGGTGCGCTTCTACGAGCGCAAGGAGGTCCGCGACCTGCTCGCCTACCTGCGCTTCCTGTCCAACCCGAACGACGTGGTCTCGCTGCGCCGTATCCTGAACGTGCCCAAGCGCGGCATCGGAGAGCGGGCCGAGGCGATGGTCGAGGCGTTCGCGACCAGGGAGCGGATCCCCTACTGGGAGGGGCTCCGCCGGGCGGACGAGGCACCGGGCATGGCCACCCGCTCGCTCAAGGCCATCAAGGAGTTCGTCGCGCTGATGGACGAGCTCATGGTGAAGGCCGACGACATGACGCCCTCGCAGCTGGCCCAGGAGGTGCTGGCGAGCACCGGCTACCGCCTGGAGCTCACGGCCTCCAACGACCCGCAGGACGAGAGCCGCCTGGAGAACCTGGACGAGATGGTCTCGGTCGCCTCCGAGTTCGAGGAGGCCAACCCTGAGGGCACGCTGGTGGAGTTCCTGGAGCAGGTCTCCCTGGTCGCCGACGCCGACCAGATCCCGGCGGCCGACGGCGGCCAGGGCGTGGTGACGCTGATGACGCTGCACACCGCCAAGGGGCTGGAGTTCCCGGTGGTGTTCCTCACCGGCATGGAAGACGGGGTCTTCCCGCACATGCGCTCCCTCGGCGAGCCCAAGGAGCTGGAGGAGGAGCGCCGCCTGGCCTATGTCGGCATCACCCGGGCCGAGCAGCGCCTCTACGTCTCCAGAGCGGCCGTCCGCAGCTCCTGGGGCTCACCCGCCTTCAACCCGGCCTCCCGGTTCGTCGCCGAGATCCCGGCCGAGCTGGTCGACTGGCGCAGCGACCCGGAGAAGAGCGCCTGGAGCGCCGCCACCCGCCGCGACTCCCGCCCCACCCCGGCGAGGAAGCCCGGCGGCAGGCAGATCCCCAACCTGACCCCCGGCGACCGGATCACCCACGACCAGTTCGGTCTGGGCACGGTCGTGTCCGTGGACGGCGTCGCGGAGAAGACCAAGGTCAAGATCGACTTCGGTGGTGGGGGAGAGAAGACCCTGCTGCTGGCGTACGCGCCGCTGGAGAAGCTCTGACCTTCGGATGAGGGTCCGGTGGCGCGGGCCGGAGACCTCACCCGGGGGCCACATGGCCCGTGGTCTCCGAGGCCCGGATCCGCGACACCGCCGGCAAGGCTGGAACGGCCGGTAAGGCCGACATCGTCTCCGGCTTCATCGGCGTCGGTCTTCCGCTCAGCTCACGATGGGGTCGGCCAGGGCTTCGGTCACACCGTGGGCGGCGAAGACCCGCAGGCCCGCAACGACGACTTGAGAATCCTCGTTGGCGTCGATCGACACGATCTTGCCCCATTTCATCTGCACGATGTGTACGCCATGGTTGTCGTACGGCGAGCCGTCCGGCATGTCCTGGGTCGCCGACCAGCGGATGATGATCGTCGTGTTGCGGGGGGTGCCCTTCGCCCAGATGTCGTGCACCGTCAGTAACAGGTTCGGGCTGACACGTCCGAGGCGGTCGAACCACCGCCTCAGAGCCTCCCGGTCGTGGCGCTCGCCGCCGAGGGCGTGACTGCCGCCGAAGCGGTGGTAGACATCCGGCGCGCAGTCCTTGAGCAGGGCGTCGTAGTTCTTCTCATTGACGCGGGTGAAGTTCCTGGCGGCGATGCGCTTGACGATGGCGTGGTACATGACTGCTCCTTCGGCGTAACGGGGAAGCTCCTGGCTTGGCACCGTCAAGCGGTGACTGGGCTGATCTCCTGGTGAGTCAGCGTCGCACCGCTCCGATCGTCAGCTCGGTGAGCCGGTCGAGGTACCGGTCGTCCACCGGCCGGTCGTGGGTCAGGCGCCAGAACACCGGTGCGATGGTGAGGTCCAGCACCAGGTCGACGTCGTCAGCGGCCAGCTCGCCCCGGTCGCACGCCCGGCTCAGCGCGGCGCGGGCCCATGTGACGCGCGGACGCGTGACATGTTCCGTCACCGCCTCGGCGAGCACGGGGTTGCGGTCGGACTCGGCGATCAGGTCGGGCAGCACCGCCCGGATGCGCGGGTCGCTCAGCCAGTCGAAGGCGGCCTGCATCACCGCCCGCACGTCACCGCGCAGGGACCCGGTGTCCGGGGCGGGGCCGGCCGGGATGCTGAGCCGGGCGAGCCCGTGGACGACCATGTCCAGCTTGGACGGCCAGCGCCGGTAGATCGCGCTCTTGCCGACGTTGGCACGCTGAGCCACGCCGTCCATCGTCAGGCGTGCGTAGCCCGCCTCCATCAGCAGGTCGATGGCGGCCGCGGCAATGGCGTCGGTGACCGCCGGGTTCAACACGGCAGCACCCGTCGGGGTCCGTCGGGACGTGGTCATGCATTCATCCTAACTCAGGACGGAACGGTATCGTCCCGGCCATGTTACGATCCATCGGACAGGTCGAGACGGTATCGTCTCGACCGGACGATGTGAAGGATCGGCTCATGAGAACTGTCCTCGTAACAGGCGGAACCGGGACCACCGGCCGCCGGGTCGCCAACTTCCTTTGCGCCCGTGGCGTCGCGGTGCGAACGGCCAGCCGACACCCCGTGGCTGGCGACGACCAGCATATGATCTTCGACTGGGCTGACCCCGAGACCTTCGCCGCGGCCGTGGAAGGCGTCGACCGCGTGTTCCTGGTCGCCCCGCTCAGCGACTCCGACCCCGCCGCCGCTGTCGGCGGCTTTCTTGACGTGGCTGTCGCGGCCGGCACCCGGCGTGTCCTCGACGGCGATCACGCCACGGCGAGCGTCAACATGCTCACGTGGCTACGCCGCGAAGCCGCCCACGACGGCCCGATGTGGTCCAACGGCGCCGCCGGCGAGATCCGGCTGACGCGCATCGCGGGCCACTGGCGCATCGCCCGGATCACCGTGCGACCCGCCTGGGCCGAGGGCAACAGAGGCATCCTCGACCCCGCCCAATAAAACCGGCACCCACCGGCCCCACCGGCCCCACCGACGCCGGAGCGCAACGCGCCAGGCACGCGCGTTCAACACACCACCCCCGGTACCAAAGACGAGCTGACATGACCATCGCACCCGCCGTCGCCCCTGCCATCGTCCGGGCAGGGGCTTCCAACCCCCCGCTCCCCGGACAGGTCCGGACGCTCAAAGAGGGGTCGGCCCAAGTTCCCCGAAGTTCGCAGCGTCGCCGCCGTGAACGCCGCACAAGGAGACCTGCATGATCATCGGAATCGACACCGGCGCCCCCGTCGTCGTCCGCCTCGACATCACCGTCGACGCCCCCATCGACCGTGTCTGGGCCCTGCACACCGACATCGCCGCCTGGCCCACCTGGCAACACGAGATCACCGCCGCGAACATCGACGAACCCCTCACCGCCGGTGCCACCTTCCACTGGAGCACCTTCGGCCTCGACATCGCCTCCACCGTCCGGCTCATCGACCCGCCGCACCGCATCCTGTGGGGCGGCCCCGCCCACGGCATCACCGGAATCCACCAATGGACCTTCGAAACCGTCGGCAGCGGCGGCACCCGGGTCCTCACCGAGGAGTCCTGGGACGGCGACCCCATCCGCGCCGACGTCCCCGCCATGCAAGCCGCCCTCCATCAATCCCTCACTACCTGGCTGACCCTCCTCAAGAACACCTCCGAGAACAAAAGCGTCTGACGACGACACCCGGCCGACCAGGCCGCACGGCCATCACGAGCGGAGCGTGGCCGATGTTCCGCTCGCCGCACGCGGCGTTCTCGTGGTGGTGCGGATCCGCCGCCTGCTCTGCCCGGCGCGCGGCTGCCGCCAGGCCTTCCGCGAGCGACTCCCCGGCATGCTGGAGCGCCACCAACGCCGCACACCCCGCCTGGCCTGCCAGATGGGCGCGGTGGTCCGCGAGCGCCGATTTCGCCCTGCTTGCCACCGCGCCCTCTTGGGCTGACGCTTTGTCACCGCCGAAAGCGAGACGGGGTCGAAAACCGTACAGTCCCACGACCTCGACGAACGCGCCTCGTCGATCGTCTCGGGTCGGTTCGGTCCCTGAGTCCCCGATCACCTCGGGCCGCGTGCGGTTCGGCCGGTTCGGCCGGTTCAGCCCTTGAAGATCTCCCCGATGGGGTCCTCCGGCTGGGTGGTGTCGCCGAGGAGCTCGTCGAACTCGACCACCTGGTCGGCGGGCGGCGCCTTGACCGTGACCTTGGTGCCCCAGCCGGTGTAGCGGGTGTCGTTGACGTAGGTCAGCTCGGTGCTGTTGAGGCCCTGGGTGGATTCCGTGTACGACGACACGACCCGGCGGACCAGCTGGTCGGAGCCGATGTAGATCTTCCAGGTCACCGGGAGCGTCGCGGACCTGCCGGTGGGCTTCTTGGTCAGCATCGTGCGTACCGCAGGAGAGACCTTGAAGAGCTCGGCCAGCGTGATCGTGCCCGAGTGGACCGTGGTCCGGGTGCCGTCCCACGTCCCGCCGGGCCGCTTGGCGCCGGTGTGGGCCAGGGTCGCCTTCAACGTGCCGGGCTCGACGGTGCTGATGATCTGCTGGACGGCGCTGACCAGGGAGACCGTGTCGCCACGAGTGCGCAGCCACTTCTTGCCCTCGGGCATGGACTCGGCGAAGATGCCGCCCGAGGTGTAGGAGACGCCCTTCAGCGAGATCGTCCGTGACGGGGTGAACAGCCCCTTGAGCTCGTCGCTCGGGGCGGGCAGGTCGAACCTGGTGGTCAGGTCCGAGGCGACCAGGCCGGTCTTGCCGAACTCCAGCACACCGCTGCGCCGGGTGAAGATCGTCTTGTTCTTCTTGCCCTCACCGACGATCTTCGTGTTCTCGGTGAGCTTCACGCCCCTGTGGGTCCTGAAGTGGCGCTTCAGCGCCGAGACCGGGTCGGCCGCCGCGGCCTGGGCGGCCGGGGCGGTCCTGGCGCTCGCCGGGGCGACGGTCACCAGTGTGGGAACGATCAGGGCGGCCGCGGTGGCGCCGGTCAGGGCGGCGATCATTCGCCTCATCGAGGGGGTCCTCCCGTATGTGTCCTCGCGTCGTCGCGGAGGGCGGAAGAAGATTCTTACCTATATCCCGAAATATCGGATCAAGAATCGCTGAAGGCGGCGGGTCCCGTGCGACCGGAGAACGCCGCGAGCGCCGACCTTCCGGGGCAGAGAGAATCCCCTGACGCGCCGGGTCCTGTGCATATGGAGAACACTGCGGGCGCAGGTCATCCCGAACCAGCGGGAGGGCCCCGCGACGTGCCGGGTCCCGTGCACGTGGAGAACGCCGCGAGCCGCGCCCGGCAGGTGAGGCCCGCCGGGCGCGGCTCGGGTGGTTCGGGGGGTGATCAGTGCGGAAGGATCACTTGACGGTGAGCAGCGGGATGGGTGTGTCGGCCGCGAAGCCCGCTTCCAGTTCCTTCACCGTGGCGACCTGGTCGGCCGGCGGAGCGGCGATCGCGACCTCCGACCCCCAGCCGCTGTAGCTGGTGTCGACCGTGGAGGTCGGGCCCCCCTTGAAGGTCGCGAGCGAGGTTGCCAGCCGCACGGGGAGCCGGTCGGCGTTGAGGAACAGCTTCCAGCTGACCGTGATCTTGGTCTGCTGGCCGGACAGCTTCCTTCCCTGCGTGACGCGGAACCACGGCGAGACCTTCTGGAGCTCGCCGAAAGTGATCTTCCCGGCATAGGCGGTTGGGCGCTTGACCGTGGCGCGCGCGAGGAGGGCCTTGAGGGTCGCGGGTTCGGCGGCGTTGATGAACTGGCCCAGCGAGCCGGTCAGGCCGAACGTGTCCTCGGGGGATCCGAGCCACGGCTTGTCCCTCGGAAGGAACTGGCCGTAGGCCCCGCCCCAGATGTAGGCCTTCTTGTTGACTCGTACGACTCGTTCGGGCTCTGCCAGTCCGGCGAACAGCTTCTCGAGCTGCTTCTCTTCCTTGGTCTTTTCGCTGCTGCTCTCTTCACCGCTGGAGTCGCTGTCTCCCGTGTCGAAGGCGAGGGCATCCTCCGTGAAGCGCAACTCGGTGGTGTGGTCCGACGCGCTGATCCCGGAGGCGTCGAACTGCAATTCTCCCTTGCGCTTGCCGAGAACCGTGCCCTTGCCGGCGTTTTGCGTCTTGATGGTGTCGACGTACGTGACGCCGCGACCACTTTTGAACTGGCTCTTCAACGCGCTGACCGGATCGGCGGCCTGCGCGTGCGCGGTCGATGCCAGCGCCGGAACGCCCAGCGCGGCCGTTGCTGCGCACGCCAGCCCGGCGATGTATCGCTTCAAAGGAAAGTCCTCCTGATTGAGCCCTCCGCCCTGCTGGGGGAGGGGCAACACATTCTTGTGGAGCAAGATCACGGAATGGTAGCGCATTTGGAGGATTGCCTTGAATTAACCGTGCATATTTTGTGCAGATGCGCCTTCCCGGCCTTTGGGGAGTCATCATCTGCTATGTAGGGAACGCGGGTTTGTTTTCGGTCAATCACGGACGGTTAGTTTCCTTTCTCGGTGAACTCTCGGTTTCCCCGCGCATTCCGGCCGGGCTTCGACCGGGGCGCGGTCGTTCGGGAGGCGGCCCGGACGCCGGACGAAAGGCGATGAAATCCGCGCCGCTGTACCGTGGTTCGCGGTGACCCGCCGAACCCGGTGAGACGTGGCCGGTTACGCTGCGGACAGCTCCCACGTCGCGAGGGGAGCGCAGACAAGGAGGTCTGGATGGATGCCGTGTCAAGGATCCGCGTCGTCATCGCCAAGCCGGGGCTGGACGGCCACGACAGGGGCGTGAAGATCGTGGCGCGGGCGCTGCGGGACGCCGGGATGGAGGTCGTCTACACCGGCCTGCACCAGACACCCGAGCAGATCGTGCGCACCGCGATCCAGGAGGACGCCGCGGCGATCGGGCTGTCCATCCTGTCCGGCGCGCACATGACGCTCTTCGCCAAGGTGCTGGAGCTGCTGAAGGAGAGTGACGCGAGCGACATCGTGGTGTTCGGCGGCGGGATCATCCCCGAGGCCGACATGCCCGCGCTCCAGGAGATGGGCGTCGCGCGCGTCTTCACCCCGGGCGCCACCACCCAGGAGATCGTCGACTGGGTGCGCAGCGCGATCCCCTCACCCGTCTGACGAACCTCTCACCGGCCCTCCGGTCGATCCTCCAGCCGTTCTGACGAACCCCTGACAGATCTCCCGCCGGTCCGGTGAGCCGCCTCGCGGGACCGGCGGGAGGGCCTGCCGGTTCGGTGCGAACAGCATTCGGGGCGTACGATCTGGAACCCGGTTACCTGGTCATGCCATCAGGCGGGCTAGGCTTCATTGGCGCAAAACCGCCGGGCTCCCCCTTGGATCATGGAGTCGGCCCGCTCACATCTATACACCAGCCGGACAAGCAAGGACGGACCCTCGTGGACCTGTTCGAACATCAGGCGAAGGAGCTCTTCGCGGAGTACGGCATCCCGGTGCCGCGCGGCGTGGTCGCGCACACCGTGGAGGAGGCACGGGCGGCAGCCGAGCAGCTGACCGGCCGTGTCGTTGTCAAGGCCCAGGTCAAGACCGGTGGTCGAGGCAAGGCCGGTGGCGTGAAGGTCGCCGACGACGCCGCCGACGCCGAGCGGAAGGCCACCGACATCCTCGGCATGGACATCAAGGGCCACACGGTCCACAAGGTCCTGATCGAGGAGGCCAGCGCGATCGCGGAGGAGTACTACTTCTCCTTCCTGCTCGACCGCGCCAACCGTACGTTCCTCGCCATCTGCTCCGCCGCGGGCGGCATGGACATCGAAGAGGTCGCGCACAGCGCCCCGGAGAAGGTCGCGAAGGTTCCGATCTCCCCCCTGGACGGCGTCGACCGGGCCAAGGCCCGCGAGATCGCCCAGGCCGGAGGGCTGCCCGAGGTGGCGCTCGACGGCGCCGCCGAGCTCATCGAGAAGCTCTGGTGCGCCTTCGTCGACGAGGACGCCTCCCTCGTCGAGGTCAACCCGATGATCCTGTCCGCCGACGGCCAGGTGAAGGCCCTCGACGGCAAGGTCACCCTCGACGACAACGCGTCCTTCCGCCAGGTGGACCACGCGGCCTTCGAGGACAAGGCCGCCGAGGACCCGCTGGAGGCCGCGGCCAAGGCCAAGGACCTCAACTACGTCAAGCTCGACGGTTCCGTCGGCATCATCGGCAACGGCGCCGGCCTGGTCATGTCGACCCTGGACGTCGTCGCCTACGCCGGCGAGGCGTTCCCCGGCCGGCCCAAGCCCGCCAACTTCCTCGACATCGGCGGCGGCGCCTCGGCCGAGGTGATGGCGGCCGGCCTGGAGATCATCATCTCCGACCCCGCGGTGAAGTCGATCTTCGTCAACGTCTTCGGCGGCATCACCGCCTGCGACGCGGTCGCCAACGGCATCGTCTCCGCCTTCCAGTTGCTGGACGCCCGCGGCGAGGCCGTGAGCCGCCCGCTGGTCGTTCGTCTGGACGGCAACAACGCCGAACTCGGGCGTCAGATTCTCTCCGACGCCAAGCTCTCCGGCGTCGAACTCGTGGACACCATGGACGATGCGGCCAAGCGCGCCGCCGAGCTCGCCGCGGTAGGTGCGTAATGGCCATTTGGCTGAACGAGAACAGCAAGATCATCGTCCAGGGCATGACCGGCGGTGAGGGCACCAAGCACACCCGCCGGATGCTCGCCTCCGGCGCCCGCGTCGTCGGCGGCGTCAACGCCCGCAAGGCGGGCACCGTCCACGAGGGCCTGCCCGTCTTCGGCACCGTCGCCGAGGCCATCAAGGAGACCGGCGCCGACGTGTCGGTCGTCTTCGTGCCCCCGGCGTTCACCAAGGACGCCGTCAAGGAGGCCGTCGACGCCGAGATCCCGCTCTGCGTGGTCATCACCGAGGGCGTGCCGATCCACGACACCACCGAGTTCTGGGCGTACGCGGTCGCCAAGGGCGGCAGGACCCGGATCATCGGGCCCAACTGCCCCGGCATCGCCTCGCCCGGCGCCTCCAACGCGGGGATCATCCCGGCCGACATCACCAGCGCGGGCCGCATCGGCCTGGTCTCGAAGTCGGGCACGCTGACGTACCAGCTCATGTACGAGCTGCGCGACATCGGGTTCTCCACCGCGGTCGGCATCGGCGGCGACCCGGTCATCGGCACCACCCACATCGACGCGCTGCAGGCCTTCCAGGACGACCCAGGCACCGACGCGATCGTGATGATCGGTGAGATCGGCGGCGACGCCGAGGAGCGCGCGGCCGCCTACATCGAGCAGCACGTCACCAAGCCGGTCGTCGCCTACGTGGCGGGCTTCACCGCCCCGGAGGGCAAGACCATGGGCCACGCGGGCGCGATCGTGTCCGGCTCGGCCGGCACCGCCCAGGCCAAGAAGGACGCCCTGGAGAAGGTCGGCGTCCGCGTCGGCAAGACCCCGAGCGAGACCGCCCGCCTGATGCGCGAGGTCGTCGAGTCGCTTTAACGCACGACCCCGGGGCCGCGGCCCCGGGGGTGGGTGAGCGCGGCGGCGCACGGTCCCGGGGCGTGGCTCCGGGCGAGGGAACGCGGTACGGCGCCGCGCGATCCGGTGGTGGGCTCGTCACCAGATCGCGCGGCGGTCCCGTTCTTCGCCGGTGATCGCCGTACGTTCCTCTCCGGAAGAGGGATCACACGCGGTTCTCGTACCGGCCTCGTCCGGATACCACAGGCGGCTCCCGTCACGCGGTGCGCGACACGCGGGCGCGGGAGTCCCTTCCGCACCGAAGATCCTGAGACCATCGACTACTGTGACGGCCCTTTTCGATCAGCTACGGACGGCTCCCCGCAACGTCCTCAGCCGTATCCCCCTGCCCGGCCTCACGGGTGACGACGATGACGTCCGCCGGCCGCTTCCCGTCTCCGGGATGCTCGCCGCCGCGTGGACCCTCGGCGTGGGGCTGGCGGTGCTCACCACGCTCACCCTGGTCGGCTGGATCGCCGCTCCCCGCGGCGCGCTCGGCGCGGGCCTGCCCGCGGTGTTCCGCACCGCGTCGCAGCTCTGGCTGGCCGCGCACCACGCGGGCTTCGCGATACCCGGCGGCTCGGTGGGCCTGCTCCCGCTCGGGCTGACGGTCCTGCCCGCCTTCCTGCTGTACCGCGCCGGGATGTGGATGGCCCGCGACGCGGACCTGCGGCTCCGGCTGCCCGCCAGGCTGCCCAAGAACACCCCGAAGGAGGTGTCCAACGCCCGCCGCAAGGCGCAGCTGGTCCTGATCGCGCAGGCGGGCATCTCGCTGGCGGCGCCGTACGCGCTGCTGGCCGGGCTGATCGCGCTGGTCACCAGGAACGAGATCACCCAGCCCTTCCTCGGCGACGTGCTGGTCAGCCATCTGGCGCTGGCCTTCATCGCGGGCTCCGTGGCCGTCGCCAGGACGATCGGGCCATGGCGGTCGATGCTGCGCCTGCTGCCCGAGCGGCTGCGCTCGGTCGTGGCCGGTACGTCCGCCGCGTTGGCGATCATGCTCATGGCGGGTGCCGTCATGGTGCTCGGGGCCGTCGTGGTCAACTTCGGGCAGGTCCAGGAGTTGTCGGGGATCCTGGCGCCGGGGTTCGTCGGCGGGCTGCTGCTCCTGCTGGTGCAGGGGCTCTACCTGCTGAACGCCGTCATCTGGGGCCTGGCCTACATCGCGGGCCCGGGTTTCGCGGTCGGCACCGGCACGCTGGTCGCGCCGACGGGCGTGCAACTGGGCACGGTGCCGAGCCTGCCGATCCTGGGCGCGCTGCCCGAGGCGGGCCCGACCCCGGCCTGGGTGATGATCGTGATCGCGATGCCGTTCGTGGCCGGGGCCGTGGCGGGCATCCTGGTCGTCCGGATCTCGCCCTCCCCCTCGTACGAGGGGGCGCCGCTGTGGGGGTTCGTCTGCGGGCTGGCGACCGGGGCGGTGGCGGGCCTGCTCTCGGCGCTCTCCGGCGGCTCGCTCGGCGGCGCGCGGCTGTCCGCGCTGGGCCCGTCGGGGTGGGAGGTGATGCTCTCGGTGACCCTGGAGGTGGGCGTCGCGGCGGGAATCGCCGCGGGGCTGGCCAACTGGTGGCTGATCTTCCGTGGGCACAACACCGCCGTCACCAAGGCGGCGGCCAAGGTCGGCACGGCCACCGCGCCGGTGCGCAAGGCGGGCGTCAAGATCGCCAAGGCCGCGGCCTCCGCGGCCGGCAAGGTCGGCTTCGCCGAGTCGGAGGAGCTCCAGAAGCTCCCCGGTTACTGGCTGGACGCCACGGAGTGCGACACCCAGCCGATCCCGGTCATCAGGGACGACTGGGAGGACGAGCACGCCTCGGCCGCGGCGGAGAGCTCGCAGAAGGCCCGCCGCCCCGACCCGCCGCGCCCACCCCGGCGCGACATCGTCGACGAGACCGACGACAAGGGCGGCCACGTCATCTACGTCGACCCCTACGCCTGGGACCGCGACTGAGAACCCGGTACCCCCGTTAGGGACCGTGATCGAGAACCCGATGTTCACATCGGTCCCGAGCGCCTGAAATCGTGACCGCCGGGGCCGCGACCGCCTGCAATCGTGACTGCCTGCAATCGTGACTGCCTGCAATCGTGAGCGCCGGGGCCGCGACTGCCTGAGAGCGTGCCCCCCGGGAGTGCTGGGACCCTGAGCCCTGGGGGCGTGACCCCTGGATCCTCTGACCTCTGACCTCTGGGACCGTGATCGCCCGGGGCGCTGACCGCCGCGACCGAGAAGCCGGCGGCCGGAAATCCGGCCGGGGCTGGAAACCCTTTGCACGGGGCCGGGCGTATGGACGGGTATGAGACCTAAGACGGCTGCGTGAGCGGCCACGAGGGGTTCACCGAATTCGTCGCGGCGCGCGGAGCGAGCTTGTTCAGGATCGCCCACCTCACCTGCGGGTCCCGCGACGAGGCCGAGGACGTCCTGCAGAGCGCGCTGGAGAAGGCCTACCGGAGCTGGGGCCGCCTGCACGCGGGCAGTGACCCGGAACCCTACGTGCGCCGCATCATCGTCAACACCGCCATCAGCCGCGCCCGCCGTCGCGCGATCCTGCGGATCTTCCTGACCCACTCGCCCCCGGACACCCCGGCGCCCGACTCCCTGAGCGGTGTCGAGCTTCGCCAGGTGCTGATCGCCGGCCTGCGGAGCCTGCCGCCACACCAGCGCGCCGTACTGGTCCTGCGCTTCTTCGAGGACCTGACCGAGGCCCAGACCGCGGAGATCCTCCGTTGCTCGATCGGAGCGGTCAAGAGCCAGGCGTCCAAGGGACTGGCCCGTTTGCGCGCCCTGATCGGCGCCGACCTTCACGAGGAGGCGTTGCCCCATGTCGAACACTGAGATCGAGAACGAACTTCGTCTGGCCATGGTCGAGGAGACCTCCGCGCTCGGCGTCCCTCCCGGTCTCGCCCACAGGGTCGTACGGGGCGTGGACCGGGGGAGGCGGGCTCGTACGACGACCGTGGCCCTGGTCGCCGCGGCCGTGCTGGCGGCGGCCGTACCCGGCTACCTGAGCGTGGCGGACCGGAACGGCGTCGCCTCCCCCACCCAGGCGGTGGGCGTGGGCGACGTCAAGGTCGGTTATCTGCCCCCGGGTCTCGGCGCCCCGGTACTGGCGAGAGCCGACGCCGGAGGTCTCCGTGGCACCGGCGCGACCTGGGGCTGGGGGGACGATCTCG
This sequence comes from Streptosporangium sp. NBC_01469, assembly GCF_036227305.1. Classification (NCBI taxonomy): domain Bacteria; kingdom Bacillati; phylum Actinomycetota; class Actinomycetes; order Streptosporangiales; family Streptosporangiaceae; genus Streptosporangium; species Streptosporangium sp. NBC_01469. The sequence goes on from NZ_CP109465.1 coordinate 2,939,388, forward strand.
TGCGCGTCACGGTCTACCGCGACCCGGCCTTCCACGTCGGGGGAGCCGAGCGCGTGCTCGGCGGGATCAAGGGCACGCCAGAGACGCTGCCGGGAGTCCTCATGGTGACGGTGCGCGGACGCGACGGGTTCACCCGGCCCGAGGGGGACGACCTGGTCTGGGAGGAGCGGCCAGGACTGGTCCTGCGCGTCACGGTGGGTGCCCGCTACCGGGACGACCTGCGGAGGATCGCCGATGGTCTCACCCCCAAGGATCCGACCGGCGGGATCTTCCAGGGACTGCGCGTCACCTATGTTCCCCCCGGCCTGCACCTGAATAGCCCTTTCTCCATGCCCGGCTCGGCCGGGTGGACCGAGATCTGGTGGAGCGGGGACGACGGCGCCTCGGTCCGGCTCCTGGCGGTGCGCGGGGTGGGCGCCGCGGACGCGGAGACGCTCCTCACCTGGGCCAGAACCCACCAGGGCCTGTCCACCGCCACTCCGGAGAAGGTCCGCGGCAAACCCGGATACCGGACCGGTGGGGGCGCCGGGGGCGGACCGTACACGCGGATGCGCCTGTGGCTGGAGAAGCCCGGTCTCGGATACGTCGTGGCCGTGAACCAGGGGCTCGCGACCACACTGGACAGGATCGTGAAGGGCCTCGTCCCCGCCGGGCCGCCGTCCACCTCGGATAAGGCGATCGACCACGTCGCCGTCACCTATCCGCCTCCCGGCCTGCGGCGGATCCCCGGGGAGACGACGCGGCTCGGCAGGGGCTGGAGCGCGACGGCCGGACGGTGGTCGGACGGCTCACGCGACGTCGAGGTCACCGTGGTCCGCGGCGGGGTCCTGCACAGCAGCCAGTGGGTGGACGAGTTCCTGCGCGGGGAGAAGCGGGAGCGCGCACGCGTGGGAAGGTCGCTCCCGATCGTGATACGGACCACCGATCGGGACGGGCGCCGGGGAATCTTCTTCGAGACCACGGAGGTCGCCGTCCACGTCAAGGCCGATCCCGCTCTGGCCGGAGAACTGGACAGGATCGCCCTGGGGATCCGTGTCCCGCCCCCGACCTACAAGCCGTAGGTCCCACAGGCGCCGATCAAGGAGCAGGACCTGCCCGCACTCTCTCGGGAGTGCGGGCGGCTCTCCCGCCGGTGGTCGCCCCGGGGCTCCGCTCGGAAGCCGGCCAGGTGACGGGCAGGGGTTCTGCTCAGGGGCCGGTCAGGGCGGGAAGGGGAACTGCACCTGGCCGGGCTGGAGGAAGGTCATCTTCTTCTCCATGGCCCGTTCGAGCTGCTCCACGCACTCGTTCTGCGACGCCACGGTGCCCGCGCCCTTGCGGCACTCGGTGTAGGCGGCCAGTTCGTCACCGAAGTAGAACTGCAGCGCCGTCACCGCGAGCGAGATCAGCAACGCCCCGGTCGACAGCACGACGCCCACCACGGCGGTGCCGGCGGGCTTGGGGATGGAACGCAACGTCCTGATCGCGCGGATCGAGGTGACGAGGGCGAAGATCGCCATGACGATCCCCGCGAGGGGGAGCACCAACGTCATCGCCACCGCGGCGACCGCGAGCCACAGCGCCCTCCGACCGGCGCTCTCGGTAGGCCGCGCCTGGACCGGTAGTGTCACCTGACCTCCTTGCGTTGTTCGTGTGGACAGGCCGATACCCTTGCAGCGGCGTGAGTCCCCGTCCGAATGGAGTGCGTCGGTGTCATCCCAGGCCGTTCGGCTTGTGGTTCTCGTGTCCGGTTCTGGAACCAACCTACAGGCCCTGCTGGACGCTGTGGCAGACGAGACCTACGGTGCCCGGATCGTGGCCGTGGGTGCCGATCGCGACGGTGTCGAGGGGCTGGCCCGCGCGGAGCGCGCGGGGGTGCCGACCTTCGTGGAGAGGCTGGCCGATCACCCCACCCGTGAGAAGTGGGACGGCGGGCTCGCCGCCCGCATCGCCGAGTACCGGCCGGACCTCGTGGTCTGCGCGGGATTCATGAAGATTCTCGGCGCGCCGACGCTGGAGGCGTTCCCGGTCCTCAACACCCATCCCGCGCTGCTGCCCTCCTTCCCCGGCGCGCACGGCGTCCGCGACGCGCTCTCGTACGGCGTGCGCGTCACCGGCTGCACCGTGATGCTCGCCGACGCGGGTGTCGACACCGGGCCGATCATCGCCCAGGAGGCCGTGCCCGTGCTGGACGGCGACGACGAGGCGGCCCTGCACGAGCGCATCAAGACCGTCGAGCGCCACCTGCTCGTCGACACCGTCGGCCGGATGGCCCGTGAGGGCTGGACCGTCACCGGCAGGACTGTTCGATTCGGACGACCCGGCGGATGAGCCGGGCGCCCCGGAGAAAACCGGAACCAACCAGGAGGAGCACGAAGTGACCCGCATCGCCATCCGGCGCGCGTTGATCGCGGTGTATGACAAGAGCGGGCTGGAGGAACTGGCCCGCGGGCTCGACGCCGCGGGAGTGGAGATCGTCTCCACCGGGGGCACCGCCGCGAGGATCGCCTCCTTCGGCGTCCCCGTCACTCCTGTCGAGTCGCTGACCGGCTTCCCCGAGTGCCTCGACGGCCGGGTCAAGACGCTGCACCCGCGCGTGCACGCCGGGCTGCTGGCCGACAGCGGCAACCCGTCCCACGTCAAGCAGCTCGAAGAGCTGGAGATCGAGCCGTTCGAGCTGGTGGTGGTCAACCTCTACCCGTTCCAGGAGACCGTGGCCTCGGGCGCCTCAGACGCCGAGTGCGTGGAGCAGATCGACATCGGCGGCCCCGCCATGATCCGGGCCGGGGCCAAGAACCACGGCACCGCCGCGGTCGTGGTCGACCCCGCCGCGTACGGCGACGTGCTCGCCGCGGTCGCCGCGGGCGGCTTCACCCTCGTCGAGCGCCGCCGCCTGGCCGCCGCCGCGTACGCCCACACCGCCTCGTACGACACCGCGGTGGCCTCCTGGTTCGCGAGCGTCTACGCCGCCGAGGACGGCGCGTGGCCGCGCTACATGGGCGCGGCCTGGGAGCTCCGGTCGCCGCTGCGCTACGGCGAGAACCCGCACCAGGGCGCCGCCCTGTACTCGGGGCAGAAGGACGGCCTGGCCAACGCCGAGCAGCTGCACGGCAAGGAGATGTCCTACAACAACTACCTCGACGCCGACGCCGCCTGGCGGGCCGCCTGGGACTTCGACGCGCCCGCCGTGGCGATCATCAAGCACCAGAACCCGTGCGGCATCGCGGTCGGCGCCGACGTCGCCGAGGCGCACCGCAGGGCCCACGCCTGCGACCCCGTCTCGGCGTACGGCGGGGTGATCGCGGTCAACGCCGAGGTGACCGGGGAGCTGGCCCGGCAGATCTCCGAGGTGTTCACCGAGGTCGTGGTGGCGCCCTCCTTCACGGAGGAGGCGCTGGAGGTGCTCACCGCCAAGAAGAACATCCGGCTGCTGTCCTGCCTCGGGGGGCCGTCCAACCCGGCGGAGTTCCGCCGGATCGACGGCGGCCTGCTGGTGCAGACCGCCGACCGGGTCGACGCCCCGGGCGACGACCCGTCCGCCTGGGAGCTGAAGGCCGGGCCCGCCGCCTCCGCCGACGTCCTCGCCGACCTCGCCTTCGCCTGGAAGGCGTGCCGCTCGGTGAAGTCCAACGCGATCCTGCTGGCCTCGGACGGCGCGAGCGTGGGTGTCGGCATGGGCCAGGTCAACCGGGTCGACTCGGCGCGGCTCGCGGTCTCCAGGGCGGGTGAGCGCGCGGAGGGATCCGTCGCCGCCTCCGACGCGTTCTTCCCCTTCGCCGACGGCCCGCGGATCCTCATCGACGCGGGAGTGAGGGCGATCGTGGAGCCGGGCGGTTCGATCAGGGACGAGGAGGTCGTCGCGGCGGCCGAGGCGGCCGGGGTGACCCTCTACTTCACCGGCACCCGTCACTTCTTCCACTGATCCGTTCCCGGCGCGCGGCCGCCGCACGGATGTGGCGGCCGCACACGGGAGATAAAAAAGTGGCGGATTGGACAGGACTACCTGGATGAAAAAGGTTTGACCTGCGGTTAGTCTGAAGCATCCCTTTCATCCCGGCCGTGGAGATCCCTCATGCCCTTGCTCGACCACGCCCTGTACGCCTTCGTGATCATGCACGGTTTCTGGGTCAGTCCCTGGATGATGATCATTCTCGCGCTCGGCGCGGCCTACCTCGGCGGGCGGGCCATGGAGTGGATTCCCTTCACCCGCAGGATCATCGAGCGAAAGGAAGCGAGGGAGGCGGAGCGAGGCTGATCCCGGCGACGCCGTAAGAGGGCCGTGAGAGGGTTGTCCGCATGAGCGCGCGGATTCTCGACGGCAAGGCCACGGCGGCGAAGATCAAAGCAGACCTCACGGCGCGGGTGGCCGCGCTGAGGGAGCGGGGCGTCGTCCCCGGGCTCGGCACCGTCCTGGTGGGCGGTGATCCCGGCAGCCAGATCTACGTGGCGGGCAAGCACCGCGACTGCGCGGAGGTGGGCATCTCCTCCATCCGCAGGGACCTGCCGGAAAGTGCCACCCAGGCCGAGGTCGAGGCGGTCGTCGACGAGCTCGACGCCTCCGCCGAGTGCACCGGCTACATCGTCCAGCTCCCGCTGCCCCGTCACCTCGACACGCAGGCGCTGATCGAGCGGATGGACCCGGCGAAGGACGCCGACGGTCTCCACCCGGTCAACCTGGGCCGCCTGGTCCACATGGTCGACGCGCCGCTGCCCTGCACGCCGTACGGCATCGTCGTGCTCCTGCAGGCGTACGGGGTGCCGATCAAGGGGGCCGAGGTCGTGGTGGTCGGCCGTGGCATCACCGTGGGCCGCTCGCTCGGCCTGCTGCTGACCCGCCGCTCCGAGAACGCCACCGTCACCCTCTGCCACACCGGTACCCAGGACCTCGCGGCCCACACCAGGCGCGCCGACATCGTCGTCGCCGCGGCGGGGGTGCCGCACCTGATCACCGCGGACATGGTGAAGCCGGGCGCCGCCGTGCTCGACGTCGGCGTCTCCCGGGTCGACGGGAAGATCGCCGGTGATGTCGCCCCCGGCGTCGAGGACGTCGCGGGCTTCCTCACTCCCAACCCCGGCGGCGTGGGCCCGATGACCCGGGCCATGCTGCTCACCAACGTGGTCGAGGCCGCCGAGAGGCGCGTCCGAGAGCGGGGCTGACCCGCGCCCGCGGGTGTCCCCGGATGCCGGGCGTGCCGCTTTCCATGGAAATCCGCCGGTCCCGCGCCCGCCGGGCGTCCCCTCGGGGACGCAGGACGAGCTCAGGCGACGCTCAACAGCTCGGGCGACGCCAAACGTCCCGTTCGTCGCGAATGTCCCGAGCGGCGCGAGCAGCGCGGATGGCGTCGGACAGCTCGGGCGAAGCCGAACGTCTCGGGCGGGATCGGTTGTCCGGGCCCGCCCGGCCCGTTCGGCTCGCTCGTGAACGAGCCCCTTTACGAGGCCCTGCGGTTCGCGGTGGTGGACGACGCCGTCTGAGGCTCCGGGGCACCGGCCGCGCGCTGCGGTGGCACCACGGGGGTGGGCCTGACCAGCCCCAGGGCGACGACCTCGTTCGCCAGCCTGGTGCGCCGGTTGGTCCCCTCGGGGATCCGGAACTTCTGGTAGAGACGCAGGAGATGCTGCTTGACGGCCGCCTCCGTCACCACCAGATCGTCGGCGATCTCCCTGGCCGTGGCCGGTGCGACGAACGCCTCGTCCGACAGCGCCGGACGGCACAGCGACGTCAGGACATCAACCTCCCGCCTGGTCAGCTCGGGCGCCGCGGCGCGGCGGAGCTCGACCTCCGGGGCGAAGTCCTCGCGTGGAACCCCGCCGATCCTGCCTCGTGCCGCGCCGAAGGACACCACGTCACCGTCGTCAAGCACCCTCCGGGCGATCGGCCGGCCGTTGACCCGTGTGCCGTTGCGGGACAGGCCCAGGTCAACGACGTACAGGTAGGGCCCGCGCCGGACGAATTCCGCGTGCAGCCGGGAAACACTCGGATCGGTGAGCCGGATGTCCACTCCCCGGCCACGTCCGATCGTCGTGATCTCGGGGCGCAACGGGACCACCTCGCCTGTGTCCTCGATGCGTATGAACGGCCCCTCCACGGCAGTTCCTCCCCAGGTAGCCCGCCGTAACTATTCCTACAGCTCCGGCTTACCCAAACGAGGTGATGGGGAATCGCCTTTGCCAGAAAGAGAATCCTGCGTGAAATTGGTCTGTACCTCTCGGGAGGGTTTCCGCTGCTCACAGGTAGACTTCGGACACAGATAAGCGGAGGAAACAACTCATGGCGGACAAGCCCACCAAAGGTCTCGCCGATGTCGTAGCCGCGTCCACAGCGCTCAGCGACATCGACGGTCAGGCCGGTCGCCTCTTCTATCGTGGCTACGACATCCACGATCTGGCAGGCCGCACCACCTTCGAAGAGACCGCACATCTGCTCCAGTACGGCACCCTCCCCACGCGGGAGCAACTGTCGACGTACGGTGAGGAACTGGTCCGAGGGCGCGCGCTCGGCACGCTCGCCGAGGCCAACATCGCGGAGATCGCGGAGAAGCAGGCCCCCATGGAGGCGCTGCGCACGCTGGTCTCGCTCGCCGGCGGCGACGATCCGGACAAGGACACCAACGCCCCCGAGGCGAACCTGCGCAAGGCCGCCAGGCTGACCGCGCAGCAGCCGATCCTCGTCGCCCACTACCACGCGGCCAGGACCGGGACCACCGTCCCCGATCCGGACCCCGAGCTGAGCGTGGCGGCGAACTTCCTCCTCCAGATCACCGGCCGCGCCCCCGGTGAGCGCGAGGTCGAGATCTTCGACGCCTGCCTGGTCCTGCACGCCGACCACACGATGAACGCCTCCACGTTCGCCGCCCGCGTCTGCGCCGCGACCCTGTCCGACATGCACTCGGCCGTCGTGGCGGCCATCGGCACCCTCAAGGGCCCCCTGCACGGCGGTGCCAACGAGCAGGTCATGCGCACCCTGGAGTCGCTCGACGCGGGTTCCGTCGCCCAGGCCGTACGGGACAGGCTCTCCGCCGGAGAGAAGATCATGGGCTTCGGGCACCGCGTCTACAAGACCGAGGACCCGCGTGCCACGCACCTGCGCAGGATGTCGCAGGAACTCGGCGAGGCGTCCGGAGACGACACGTACTACCGGATGTCCAAGGAGATGGAGGAGGTCGTCTTCGAGACGAAGGGCCTCTACCCGAACGTCGACTTCTACGCGGCGACCGTCTACCACTATCTCGGCATCCCGACGGACCTGTTCACTCCCGTCTTCTCGGTCAGCCGCATGTCAGGATGGACCGCACACGTCATCGAGCAGCACGCCGACAACCGGCTGATCCGCCCGGACAGCGAGTACATCGGCGAGCGCGACCAGAAGTGGAAGCCGATCGCCGAGCGATGATCCGGAATCAGATGACCTGGAATCAGATAAACCGGGATCATGTACACCGAGATCATATGAACCGGGACCGGACAGGTCGGAATCGATGAGTCGGAGGCGAGAGCGAGTGGTGGGCCGGTGAACGCGCGAGCGGTGAACGCGAACGGGGAGCGCTGGGGCGCGTACCCGCTGGTGGCGGTCGGCGCGGTCGGCGCCATGGTCTTCGCGGTGCTGCTTGACATGCCCGAGTGGGGTGGTTTCGCCCTCGGTGCAGTCATGACGCTGGGGGCGCTGGCCCGGCTGGTCGGAGGCGGGCGGCTCGCCGTGCGCAGAAAGGCGACCGACGCCCTCACTCTCGCGGGCCTCGGAATCGCGCTCATGGTGGGCGGGCTGATCCTCGAATTCCCGGCGCTTATGCCGATGCGATAGGTCGGAGGAACGGGTGCGTCGCAAGGCGATTGACCCGGTCCGATAGCCTCAACGGCCAGTGAGCCTCAAAAAGGACTGTTTGGCCAATTTAGTTCAGAAGGGGAACCACACGCATGCCCAAGATCAAGGTAGAGGGCCCCGTCGTCGAGCTCGACGGCGACGAGATGACCCGGATCATCTGGCAGTTCATCAAGGACCAGCTGATCCTTCCCTACCTCGACGTCGACCTGAAGTACTACGACCTCGGGATCGAGCACCGCGACGCCACCGACGACCAGGTGACGATCGACGCCGCGAACGCGATCAAGCAGTACGGAGTCGGCGTCAAGTGCGCCACGATCACCCCTGACGAGGATCGGGTCGAGGAGTTCGGCCTCAAGAAGATGTGGAAGTCCCCGAACGGGACCATCCGTAACATCCTCGGCGGCGTCATCTTCCGCGAGCCGATCATCATGTCCAACGTGCCGAGGCTCGTCCCCGGCTGGACCAAGCCGATCATCATCGGCCGTCACGCGTTCGGCGACCAGTACCGCGCCACCGACCTGAAGATCCCCGGCGAGGGCAGCCTGACCCTCACCTACACCCCCAAGGACGGCTCGGAGCCGATCGAGCTCGACGTCTACGACTTCCCCGGCCCCGGCATCGCGATGGCGATGTACAACCTGGACGACTCGATCCGCGACTTCGCCCGCGCCTCCATGCGGTATGGCCTGTCGCGCGGCTACCCGGTCTACCTCTCCACGAAGAACACGATCCTGAAGGCCTACGACGGCCGCTTCAAGGACATCTTCGCCGAGGTCTTCGAGACCGAGTTCAAGGCCGACTTCGACGCCGCCGGGATCACCTACGAGCACCGCCTCATCGACGACATGGTCGCCGCGGCGCTCAAGTGGGAGGGCGGATACGTCTGGGCCGCCAAGAACTACGACGGCGACGTCCAGTCCGACACCGTCGCGCAGGGCTTCGGCTCGCTCGGCCTGATGACCTCGGTCCTGCTCACCCCCGACGGCCGCACCGTCGAGGCCGAGGCCGCCCACGGCACGGTGACCCGTCACTACCGTGAGCACCAGAAGGGCAACCCCACCTCCACGAACCCGATCGCCTCGATCTTCGCGTGGACCCGGGGCCTGCAGCACCGCGGCAAGCTCGACAACAACCCCGCGCTGATCGACTTCGCGGACAAGCTCGAGCAGGTCTGCGTCGAGACCGTCGAGGGCGGCCAGATGACCAAGGACCTCGCCCTGCTGGTCGGCGGCGACGCCAAGTGGCTGACCACCCAGGACTTCCTGGCGGCCCTGGACGAGAACCTGAAGAAGAAGGTGGGCTGACCGGCGCCCGACCGGTATCCGACGGCACCCGGCCGTCACCCGACCGGCGCCGCCGCCCACTGGGAACACCAGGAACACTAGGAACACGAGGAAAAGGGCCGCCCCACGGCGGCCCTTTTCCCGTTCCCCGCCTTCATGCGGGGCTTCTTCCCGCCCTCGGCCGCGCCTCCCCGTTCCCCGCTCTCCCGCACGGCCGCGTGTCTTTCCGTACGGGTTCCGTGCCTGATGTCTCCCGTATGCGCGGCTTCACGCCCTCCCGTCTTCCGGGACGGGACCTCCCGGTGCCCTCCCGTACGGCACCGGGCGGCCGGTCACGGTGCCGCCGCGGCCCCCAGCACGAGCGGGGCGTCGGCCGGGAGGCCGGGCACGCGGTGCGCCCGGCCGCCGACGGCGTTCACCCGGAAGAAGCCGAGGAGGTCGCCCCCGGCCTTGGCGCTCATCTTCACGACCACCTCGCGGTTGTTCAGCCAGCCCACGACCTCGGCCTCGGCGGGCCGCCTCACCTCGGGGAGCGGGAGCCGCTTGAAGACCCGTCGCGACGCGGCGTCGACGATGTGGAGGCTGTGGAGGTCCTCCCCCTTCCCGACGGCGATCGCGGCGGAGTGTCTCCCGCTGGGGGAGTCGGACCAGGTCCCGTACCGCTCCCGGAGCCAGGTGGCGATCTTCTCCGCCGGAGGCATCTGTCCTGCGGGCACAGATGCCAGGGCGCCGGTCGTGAAGTCGGTGCGCAGCCGCCGTTCGCCGAGGACGACGGTGAAGTGGCGGCCGTCGAGGGAGACGCTCACCAGCGTGCCGTTCTCGGTGTCGGCGGGGGCGAGGACCGGTGACAGGTAGCGCTTCACGCCGCTGCCGAGATCATGGGCCACGTAGCGTCGCTCCGCCGCGCTGAGGTAGGCGATGCGACGCCCGTCGCGGCTGATGGCCGGGGTGAGCCGTGGGGGCTCCCCCTCGTCCCCGTGTGCGAGGCGCTGGGCGGCGTCGGGGACGCTCAGCGTCGACTCGCAGGGTTTCCGGCCCTCGCAGGCGGTGAGGCCGGGAGCGGGGCTCTCGGGGCCGCCGGAGGTCAGTGTCAGCGTCCAGCCCGCGCAGGTGACGTCTCCGGCCCGCGCGGGAGGTGTCCCGACGGGGGCGTCGGGACACGGCCCGGGAACCGCGTAGCGGATCACCGAGGAGGTCCGCGGGGCCTGCCACGGCACCGGGACGGCGCCCGGTTCCCGGCCGGCGGGCTCGGGGCTGGAGACCGCTCGTACGGGCTCCTGCGCCTGTGCCGCGTGGGGCTGGCTGCGCTTGCCCAGCGCCGAGTTCCACACCTCGCCCTGCTGGAACACGATGAAGGCGGCGACCAGGCCGACCGGGACGAGTGCCGCCGCCACGGCGAGGAGGGCTCCCCGGGCGCGACGCCGCCTGAGCGTACGCATGGACCGGACGGTGAGGTCGGGGACGGAGGCCTCACCCGCGGCGTTGGCCATCCTGGTGATCAGACGGCTCTCGCTGCCCTTGGTGAGGGTGTCGACCGCCGTGGTGATCTCCGCGTCCACGGTTTTCTCGGGCAGCCCGAGAAGGGAGGCCATCTCCGCGCGGGACCTGCCGTCGTGCAGGCAGGCGACCACGAGGAGCCGCTGCCGGGGTGGGATCCGTACCAGGGCCGTCGGCCCGGCGGCGCTCGGCCGCTGGAGGAAGCGGCGGTAGAGCGCGATCTGGGCGTGCGTGGTGGGGTTCTCCCACAGCGGCGGCGGCCAGGAGAGGGCGACGGTGTGGAAGGAACGCAGGGTGAGGCGGATGGCCTGCTCGTGGCTGCCGGTGAGGAGAAGGGCGGTGCCGACGAGGGAACGCTGATCGCGCTGCACGAACTCGCGATAACCGATGTATCGGCGCATGGAAGTTTTTGCTCCGGCTTGCCTGAGGGACGTACAACGGTAGCGATCTAAGCGGCTGGAGCGCCAGATTGGGGTGAATGTCGGAGATTGGGTGGGTGGAAGCGCCTGCCGTTTTTCATCGTGACATGGGTGGCAGGCGGGTCGTTGTCGGAAGAAATGTGAGGTCACGTCGGGATAACAGGGGGAGAGGGCGGGTCATGGCGCCGTAAAGTTTGCCACGTCGAAGATTACGAGACCGTGGGGACGATGATGCCGGAGATCGCGCCACTGGAAGCGGGAGAGCCGCGCCAGCTCGGGCCGTTCCGCGTTGTCGGGCGGGTCGGCGAGGGCGGTCAGGGCATCGTCTACCTGGGGGTCAACGCCGCGGGGGAGCGGGCGGCGATCAAGTTGCTGCACGTGAAGTTCTCCGGTGACGCCATCGCCAGATCCCGGTTCGCCAGGGAGGCGAGGGCGGCCCAGCGGGTCGCCTCGTTCTGCACCGCGGGCGTGATGGACGCCGATCTCGAAGGCGACACCCCCTACATCGCGAGCGAGTACATCGAGGGCAGGTCGCTGCGCGAGGTCGTGGAGGCCGACGGCCCCCTCAGGGGCTCCCCGTTGCAGCGGCTGGCGATCGGCACGGCCACCGCGCTCACCGCGATCCACCACGCCTCGATCGTGCACCGCGACTTCAAACCGGACAACGTACTCATCGCCGCCGACGGCCCGAGGGTCGTCGACTTCGGCATCGCCCGCATCCTCGACTCCACCGGCACGATCACCAGCCGGGCCATCGGCACCCCCGCCTACATGGCGCCCGAGCAGATCTCCGGCGCCGACGTCGGGCCGCACACCGACGTCTTCGCGTGGGGGGCGACCATCGCGTTCGCCGCGACCGGCGAGACGATCTTCGCCGGAGGCTCGATCGCCGTGATGCTCAACCGCATCCTCAACCACGAGGTCGACCTCGGCATGCTGCCGGAGCCGCTGCGCGGCGTGGTCGGTTCGGCACTGGCCAAGTCACCGGCCATGCGGCCCTCGGCCGACCAGCTCCTGCTCCGGCTGCTCGGCCACCCCGAGACGGTGAACGCCTCGCCCGCGATCCTCACCCAGGGCGCCGAGGTCGCCGTCCCCAAGTCGCCCCGTGACGAACCCGGGCCTCGTGTCCAGGGCCGTGAGCAGGGGCACGTTCACGGTGGCGATCAGGGCCGTGACGACGACGCCACCAGTCCCATGCGCACTCCGAACCCCAGGACGGGTGTCTCGGGCGACCCGGCCCTCCCGTCCACGGGGTTCCAGGCCCGGCATCCCGTCCACGACCAGCGCCCTCACCCCGGCCAAGGCGACCAGGGCGGCCAGAACATTCAGGGCGGCCAGAACATTCAGGGCGGTCAGGGCGGTCGCGGGGTTCACCCGGGTCCGGGAGGCCGGACCGGGCCCGGCCAGGGCGAGCGCCGCGCACCCGCCGCCCACGGCGGGCCCTCCCACACCCCCGCTCCAGGGGAGCACCCGTCCTTCCCCGACCACCGCTCCCCGGACCACCGCTCTTCGAAGCCGCACCCCTCGGAGCCGCGTTCCTTGGACCACCGCTCTCCCGAGCAGCGTTCTTCGGAGCAGCGTTCTTCGGAGCCGCGCCCATCGGACCAGCGCTCTCCCGGCCGTCGCGACCACCCGCCGTCTCCCGATTACCGGGAACACCCCTCGTCTCCCGGGTACGGCGACGGCAGGGGGTACGCGGAGCACGCCGGGGAGGTGCCGCCGCCCAGCTGGCAGGCGTCCACGACCCGCGTCGGGACTCCGGAGACGCCGCGACGCCCGCGCGGGAAGCGCTGGATCGCCGCCGTCGTGGTCGTGCTCCTGCTGGCCGCCGGGACGGCCGCCGCCTTCCGCTGGTGGCCGCGGGCAGCCCCGGAGGGCGGGTCCGAGGAGCCCGTCCCCACGGCGTTCACCTCCGTGGCGGACAAGGCGGCCAGGACGGGCAAGCTCGTCATCGGCCTGCGCGACTCCCTGCCCGGTATCGCGCTGAACAGCGAGGGCAGGTGGAGCGGCTTCGAGGTCGACCTGGCCCTTGAGATCGCCAAGGCGCTGGGGGTGCCGGAGAGCGGCGTCACCTTCCGGGCCACCGTCCGCCCCGAGCGGCCGAAACTGCTGGCGGACGGAGACGTCGACCTGATCCTGGCGACGTACTCGATCAACGACACCGATGGCGTCACCTTCGCCGGGCCGTACTACCTCGCCCACGTCGACGCCCTCGTCAAGGACGGCTCGCCGATCGTGACCGTGAGGGGCCTGGAGGGCAGCCGGATGTGCCAGCCGGCCTCCAGCGCGGCCGTGGCCGTCCTGCAGGGCGCGGTGGAGCGGCTCACGCTGGTTCCCGCCCAGACTTACTCCGAATGCGTCAACAAGCTGCAGGCCGGTGAGGTCGACGCGATCCCCGGCGACGACCTGCTGCTGGCCGGTTTCGGCAACCGGGAGAGCATCCGCTACAAGCTGCTCGGCCTGAAGCTCACCGACGAGCGCTACGCGGTGGCCCTCAAGAGGGGCGACGTACGCACCTGCGAGGCCGTCAAGGGGGCGATCGCCGACCTCTACCGGAGCGGCGCCATCCGCAGGCTGCTCGACAAGCACTTCTCCAGGGTCGAGTTCCCCGGCCGGGAGAACGACCTCCCCGCCATGGCCGCCTGCGCCTAGCCACACCCGGCCCGGACCCGGCCGCACCCGGCCCGGACCCGGCCGCACCCGGCCCGGACCCGGCCGCACCCGGCCCGGACCCGGCCTGAGCCGAAGATCTGTGCGGACCCCGATAGAGACCTAGACCTGCGCGGGGCCGCGCCGGAGACCTCGGCCCCCCTCGGGAAGACCAGCGCGGACCCCGCTGGAGAACCGCACAGAGCCGCGCCGGAAATCTCGCGGACCCTGCTGGAGAGCCGCGGAAATCTCGCGGACCCTGCTGGAGAGCCGCGGAAATCTCGCGGACCCTGCTGGAGAGCCGCGGAAATCTCGCGGACCCTGCTGGAGAGCCGCGGAAATCTCGCGGACCTCCGCTGGAGATCTCTGCTGGAGACCTGCGTGGACCCGCGTCGGGGATCCGCGCGGACCTGCGTGGGCCCACGTCGGGGATCCGCACTAGGGTCGCGTCTCGCTCGCGGAACCCTCGATCGCCGCCGCCGTGTCCGCGGCCCAGTCGGACACCGTCCGCGTCTTCCGGATGCCCAGGTCAAGGGCGTAATTCCCGAAGCCGCCCCCTTTACGGTTCCCGCTCTCCCGGAGCGTCTCCAGATGCGCCAGCATGGCGTTGTAGGCCTCAGCCTCCGTGCGGAGCAGTGCCACGGCCTCGTGCGGCTCCAGGGTGGGCAGCAGGAAGGCGCGGAGTAACCCCTCGTCACGGTGCGACCGGGACGGCTCCTTCTCCAGCAGCCACCGCCGGAGCTCCAGCGCGCCCTCGTCGGTGATCGTGTAGGTCTTCCTGCCCCGGGGGCCCTCCTGCTCGACCGCCACCCAGCCGTCCGCGGCCATCTTGTTGAGCTCCGGATAGATCTGGCTGTGCCCGGCCTGCCAGGCGTAGTTGATCGACCGCTCGAAGAGTTTCGTGAGGTCGTAACCGCTGGCTGGGCCCGTGATGGTCAGCAGGCCGAGGAGCGCGATCCGGAGTGACATGCCCTCATCATACTTATGGATTGACATGTCGAAGCTTACAGGTCAATATCCGCAGGTGTCCTCTGACGTATTAACTCCCCCTTCAAAGGCCCGCCCCGGCAACGGCCTGCTCCTGCTCGCCGTGCTCGGCGGGATGTTCCTGGCCATGCTCGACCAGACGATCGTGGGGACCGCGTTGCCCCGGATCACCCGGGAGCTCGGTGGCGCGGACCTCTATGTCTGGGTCGTGACGGCCTACCTGCTGACCTCCACCATCACCGTTCCCCTGTACGGCCGGCTGTCCGACACCTACGGCCGCAAGCCGCTGCTGCTCACCGGCATAGTGGTGTTCCTGCTCGGCTCGCTCCTGTGCGGCGTCGCCCAGGACATGAACCAGCTGATCGCCTTCCGCGCGCTGCAGGGGCTGGGCGCCGGAGCGCTGCTGCCGCTCTCCCTCGCCCTGGTGGCCGACCGGTTCCCGCCGAACGAGAGCGGCCGGGTCCAGGGCGCGCTCGGCGGGGTGATGGCGCTGAGCTACATCGCCGGGCCGTTCCTCGGCGGCGTCTTCACCGACCAGGCCAGCTGGCGCTGGGCCTTCCTGATCAACCTCCCCATCGGCCTGGTCCTCATCGCGATCATCGTCGCGCGGCTGCCGCACGTGGCCGGGCAGGGACGCGGCGCCCGGCCCGACTACCTGGGCATGGCCGTGTTCAGCGCGGCGATCGGCGTGCTGCTCGTCGGCCTGACCGAGAAGGGCCTGGACGACCACACCTGGACCAGCGGGCCGGTGCTCTGGCCCATCCTGGCCGCCGCCGTGCTCCTGGTGGCGTTCGTCCTGGTCGAGCGGAGGGCCGAGCAGCCGATCGTCCCGCTGGAGCTGTTCCGCGACCGCACCTACACGCTGGTCAACGTGGCGTCGTTCTTCACCGCGTTCTGCCTGTACGCCGGGGTGGTGTTCCTGCCGCGTTACTTCCAGGAGGCCATGGGGCTGACCGCCACCGAGTCGGGCCTGCGCATCTACCCGCTCATGCTCGGGATGGTGGCCGGAAGCGTGATCACCGGTGCCCTCATCTCCAGGACCCGGCGCTACAAGCCGTGGCTCGTCGCGGGGCCGTTCCTCATCTCGGCCGGGGCGCTGCTGTGCACCGGGCTCGCGGCCGACACCCCGGCCCTGGCCCTGGCGGGGTGGATGGCGCTGCTCGGCCTGGGCATGGGGCCGATGCTGTCCGGGCTGACCGTGGCCGTCCAGTTCTCGGTCCCGCCCCGGTTCATCGGCACCGCCAGCGCGAACCTGACCTTCTTCCGGCAGATCGGCGGCTCGGTCGCCCTGGCGCTCGCCGGGACCTTCTACGCGACCGTGGTCAGGGACGAGGCACCCGCCCGCGGGCTGGAGGCCGCCCACGCGGCCGCCACCGCGACGGTCGTCCCGTGGCTCGCCGTCGGCGGGGCGCTCGTCGCGCTCGTCGCGCTGGTCATGCTGCCCGGAGGGCGGATCGGGGCACTCGCCGGACGGCCGTCCACCGTGGACGGGTAGCATCCGAGCGTCACAATTCATCCTTCGAGTGGGGGAAGGTCATGGCCCAGACTCCCGTAAAGGTCACCGTCACCGGCGCCGCCGGTCAGATCGGCTACGCGCTGCTTTTCCGCATCGCCTCGGGCCAGTTGCTGGGCGCCGACGTCCCGGTCACGCTGAGCCTCCTGGAGATCCCGCAGGCCGTGAAGGCCGCCGAGGGCACCGCGATGGAGCTCGACGACTGCGCGTTCCCGCTGCTGAGCGGCATCGAGGTCACCGACGACCCGAACGTGGCGTTCAACGGCGCCAACGTCGCGCTGCTGGTCGGCGCCCGTCCCCGCAGCAAGGGCATGGAGCGCGGTGACCTCCTCCAGGCCAACGGCGGCATCTTCGGCCCGCAGGGCAAGGCGATCAACGACAACGCGGCCGGCGACATCCGCGTGCTGGTGGTCGGCAACCCGGCCAACACCAACGCGCTCATCGCCCAGCAGCACGCTCCGGACGTCCCGGCCGAGCGCTTCACCGCGATGACCCGTCTCGACCACAACCGCGCGCTGTCCCAGCTCGCCGCCAAGCTCCAGGTCCCGGTCGCCGAGATCAAGAAGATGACGATCTGGGGCAACCACTCCGCCACCCAGTACCCCGACCTCTTCCACGCGGAGGTCGGTGGCAAGATCGCCGCCGAGCTGGTCGACGAGGCCTGGCTGCGCGACACCTTCATCCCCACCGTCGCCAAGCGCGGCGCCGCGATCATCGAGGCCCGGGGCGCGTCCTCGGCCGCCTCGGCCGCCAACGCGGCGATCGACCACGTCTTCGACTGGGTCAACGGCACCGCCTGGACCTCGGCCGCGATTCCCTCCGACGGCTCGTACGGCGTGCCCGAGGGGCTCATCTCGTCCTTCCCCGTCGCCTCGCGCGACGGCAAGTGGGAGATCATCCAGGGTCTGGAGATCGACGCCTTCTCCCGCGAGCGCATCGACGCCACGGTGCGCGAGCTGGAGGAGGAGCGTTCCGCGGTGCGCGAGCTCGGTCTGATCTGAGCCGTCACGCGAGCGGGGCCCCGGCACGCCGGGGCCCTTTCGCGTTCCCGGCCCTTTCGGGGCCCTGGTCTTTCGCGGTCCCCGGCTTTCTCACGTCCTTCGGCTCTCTCGCGGTCCCCGGCTTTCTCACGTCCTTCGGCTCTCTCGCGGTCCCCGGCTTTCTCACGTCCTTCGGCTCTCTCGCGGTCCCCGGCTTTCTCACGTCCTTCGGCTCTCTCGCGGTCCCCGGCCTTCTCACGTCCTTCGGCTCTCGCGGTCCCCGGCTCCTTTCCCGGGCGGGCGGTGAAGGGAAAAGGCGGCGTGTCGATCGTCGCGGAGCGGCGTGACCCGGCGTTCAATGATCACTTGTGGTCGGGGGATCGGTGTTCGGGGAGTACGCCGCGGCGCGGATCGTCGCCGGGGTGATCTGTCTCGTGCTCGCCGCGGCACCGCGTGGGGCGCTCGCCTCGCCCGAGGACGACGCCTGGGGCGGCGCCGATCTGTCGGTCCGGCTGACGGTCTCCCCGAAGCGCGCGCAGCCGGGGCAGCCGCTGACCTACCGGGCCGAGGTGCGCAACGACGGTCCCGGAGACGCGGTGCTTCCGCTGCTCACCGTACGGCTGCCCGAGGAGGTGGTGGTGATCGGCGTCGACGTCGCGGAGTGCCTCCCCGGCACCGTGGCCGGAGCGGTGGTCTGCCCCTCGGCGAAGGACGTCCTGGCCGGGCAGACCGGCGGGGTGACGATCACCGGGCTGGTGAGGTCCGGCGCGCGGGGCCCGCTGGAGGCGATCGCGACGCTCTCCTCCGAGGTCGTGGACGACGACGAGACGGACAACTCCTCCCGGACGCTGACCGAGGTGGACGAGGGTACGGACCTGGCGGTCAGGCTGTCGCGCGCGACGCGTGCGGGCCGCCTGGTCACCGTGGCCGCGGTGGTGCGCAACCGCGGGCCGCGGCGCGTCCACGACGCCGGGGTCCTCTTCGACACCGGCGGGGCGCGCCTCATGTCGGCGAGGGGCGCGCGGTGCGACTCCCACCCCGCCTACGTCGGGTGCAGGCTTCGTACGGTCGGCGCGGGCAGGCGGGTGAGCTTCCTGCTCGCCTTCGTGGCCCGCGCGCACGCGCCACGGGCCGAGGCGACCGTCTACTCCCTACGGCTGGGCGACCGCCGGCCGGCCAACAACACGGCCCGCTTCAGCCTGAGGTAGCCGTGGCCGCCCGGCCCGCGCCCGGTCCCGGTCGTACGTTCGCGGAACCGGTGGCGCGGACCGAGGGGCGGGGCGGCGTGGTGTCAGGCGCGCAGCGCGGCCCAGGCGTCGGCGACGACGTCGCGGATCGACGGGTGCTCTGGCTTCCAGCCGAGTTCGCGCTGGATCTTGTCGGACGAGGCCACCAGCACGGCCGGGTCACCGGCGCGGCGCTCGCGCACGACTGCGGGGATCTCGTGACCGGTGACCTCGCGGCAGACCGACAGCACCTCCTGGACCGAGAAGCCCGTCCCGCTGCCCAGGTTGTAGATCCTGTGCTCGCCCGGCGAGCAGGCGGCCAGTGCCAGCAGGTGGGCCCCGGCGAGGTCGGACACATGGATGTAGTCGCGCACGCATGTGCCGTCGGGAGTGGGGTAGTCCGTGCCGAACACGCTGACCGACTCGCGCCCGCCGAGTGCGACGGCGAGGATGTTAGGGATCAGGTGGGTCTCCACGGTGTGACGCTCGCGGTAGACCCTGCCGTCTCCCGCGGTGTAGGCGCCGCCCACGTTGAAGTAGCGCAGGCTCACCGCGGCCAGGCCGTACATCCCGGCGAACGCGCTCAGCGCGGTGTCGACCGCGAGCTTGGACGCGCCGTAGGGGTTGGTCGGCCGCGTCGGGTCGGTCTCCCTGATCGGGGAGCGCTCCGGCTCGCCGTACGTCGCGGCGGTGGAGGAGAAGACGATCCGCCCCACCCCCATGCCCCGCATGGCGTCGAGCAGGGCCAGGGTGCCGCCGAGGTTGTGCGCCCAGTAGAGGCCCGGCCGTTCCACGGACTCGCCGACCAGGGACTTCGCCGCGAAGTGGAGCACGCCGTCCATGCCCTCCAGCAGGCCGGCGGCCTCGGTGATCGACCCCTCGACGAAGCGGGCACCCGGCGG
Source organism: Streptosporangium sp. NBC_01469 (assembly GCF_036227305.1). Classification (NCBI taxonomy): domain Bacteria; kingdom Bacillati; phylum Actinomycetota; class Actinomycetes; order Streptosporangiales; family Streptosporangiaceae; genus Streptosporangium; species Streptosporangium sp. NBC_01469. Next base: position 2,958,648 of record NZ_CP109465.1, read on the forward strand.
CACCGCGTCGGCGTGGCCAGTGGAGAGGTCGTCCAGCACGGTGACCTCGTGGCCCGCCTCGACGAGTTGCGCCGCCACGACCCCGCCGATGTATCCGGCGCCTCCGGTGACGAGCAGCTTCACGGAGCCTCCTGTTTGATGATGTTTGTACTTGTTTACTTTTGTAAGTCTATCGCCAGCATATGCTGGCACATCAAATATCGGCCACCGCCGGAACGGGCGGCCGCCATGACGGAGACGATCTCGTGAACAGCGTCCTGGCGAACATCGCCTTGGTCTTGCTCTTCGTACTGATCGGGGGATTCTTCGCCGGAGCAGAGATGGCCATGGTCTCCCTCAGGGAGAGTCAGGTCAGGCGGCTCGACACCCAGGGCCGCAGGGGGGCGAGGGCGGCCAAGCTCGCCCGCGACCCCAACCGCTTCCTGTCCGCGGTGCAGATCGGCGTCACCGTGGCGACCATGCTCTCGGCCGCCTTCGGCGCCGACACCCTCGCCAAGGAACTCATCCCGGTGGTGACCGGCTGGGGGGTACCGGAGGCCGTGACTGCCCCGCTCTCCCTGGTGCTGGTGACGCTGGCGATCTCGTACGCCTCGCTGGTCCTCGGCGAGCTGGCCCCCAAGCGGATCGCCCGGCAGCGCGCCGAGGGGATCTCCCTGCTGGTCGCGCCGTTCCTCGACCGGATGGCCGCGCTGTCGCGGCCGATCATCTGGGCGCTGTCGAAGTCCACCGACGGGGTCGTCAAGCTGCTCGGCGGCGACCCCGACGCCGACCGCGAGGAGATCTCCACCGAGGAACTGCGCGACATGGTGGTGGGCCACCAGGAGCTCACCGCCGACGAGCGCCACCTGATCGGGGAGGTCTTCGCGGCGGGCAAGCGGCAGCTCCGCGAGGTGATGCTGCCGCGCACCGAGGTGGAGTTCATGTCCGCCGACACGCGGCTGGCCGAGGCGGCGATCCTGGCCGCGGCCATGCCGCACTCCCGCTTCCCCGTCTACCGCGACTCCTACGATGACATCGTGGGTTTCGTCCACATCCGCGACCTGCTCGACCCGGTGCTGACCGGGTCCATCGAGCCGATCAGCGAGCTGGTGCCCATCCGCCCGGTCAAGCTGGTCCCCACCAGCAAGCGGCTGATGGCCACGCTGTCGGAGATGCGCAGGGAGGGACACCACCTGGCGATCGTGGTCGACGAGTACGGCGGCACGGCGGGCATCGTCACCCTTGAGGATCTCGTCGAGGAGCTCATCGGCGACATCCGCGACGAGCACGACGTGGCGGACGAGCACGTCGCGCTGCCCGCGGGGGAGGTCGAGCTCGACGGGCTGGCCAACCTCGACGAGGTGGCGACCGAGAGCGGGATCCGCCTGGCCGACGGCCCGTACGAGACCCTCGGGGGGTTCGTCATGTGGGCGCTCGGCCACCTTCCCGCGCTGGGGGAGCGGGTGGAGATCCCCGGGTTCGACATGACGGTCACCGACATGGACGGCCGCAGGGTCTCCCGGGTCAGGATCAAGCGGAGCGTGCCGCGCCCGGAGACGCCGCCCGCTCCCGACAGCTGACGGGGGTGGCGCCCCGCGTGGCCGGGGCGCTGGTGATCGAGGTGCCGTCGCCGGACGTGGTGGTCCAGGGTCGCGATCCCGCGGCGCCGCGTGGCCGGGACGCCGTGACCGGGGTGCCGTCGCCGGACGTGGTGGTCCAGGGTCGCGATCCCGCGGCGCCGTGACCGGGGTGCCGTCGCCGGGTGACGCGATCGGCGCGCCAACCACTCCCGACAGCTGACAGAATTGGCTGCTATGGCCAGTCCTCGTGTCCTGTCGGGAATCCAGCCCACCGCAGACTCCTTCCACCTGGGAAACTACCTCGGTGCCATCAGGCAGTACGTCGCCCTGCAGGAGGGTTACGACGCGTTCTACTGCGTCGTCGACCTGCACGCGATCACCGTGGACTACCAGCCCGAGGTGCTGCGCAGGCGCTCCAGGGTCGCCGCGGCCCAGCTCTTCGCCGCCGGTCTCGATCCCGAGCGCTCCACAATCTTCATGCAGAGCCACGTCCGTGAGCACACCGAGCTGGCCTGGGTGCTGATCTGCCTCACCGGCATGGGCGAGGCCGGGCGGATGACCCAGTTCAAGGACAAGGCGGCCAAGGCCGGTGAGAGCTCGGCCAGCGTCGGGCTGTTCACCTACCCGATCCTGCAGGCGGCCGACATCCTGCTCTACCAGGCGAACCAGGTGCCGGTCGGCGCCGACCAGAAGCAGCACCTGGAGCTGACCCGCGACCTCGCGCAGCGCTTCAACCACCGCTTCGGCGAGACCTTCACGCTGCCCGAGCCGCACATCGTCAAGGGGGTCGAGAAGATCACCGATCTCCAGGAGCCCACGGCGAAGATGTCGAAGTCCTCCTCCTCGCCCACCGGGATCCTGAACCTGCTGGAGCAGCCGGGGCCGCTCCGCAAGAAGATCATGCGCGCGGTCACCGACACCGGCTCCGAGGTCCTCGCCGACGACGAGAACAAGCCCGGCGTCACCAACCTGCTGCGCATCCAGTCCGCGCTGAGCGGCGTCCCGATCCCCGAGCTGGAGGCCCGCTACGCCGGGCAGGGGTACGGCACGTTCAAGAAGGACGTGGCCGAGCTCGTGGTCGACACCCTCACCCCGATCCGCGAGCGCACCGAGAAGCTGCTCGCCAACGAGGCCGAGCTCGACCGGATGCTCGCCGTCGGGGCCACGCGGGCCCGCGCGGTGGCCGCGGAGACCATGGCCAGGGTGCGCGACCGGGTGGGGTTCCTGCCCACTTCGTGATCTCCCGTCGCCCGCCCCGGGCGGGGTTCCCGCCCCGGGCCGCGACGCCTCCCGTACGGCGGTAAGGGCTCCGGCGGCCCTCCCGTCCGCTCCGTGATCCCCCGTGTACGCACGGCTGCCTTTCCGTCGCCGTCCACGATCGGGACGGCGGTGATTGGGTAGGGGGCGCACGTGACAAGCGTGCTGGAACGTATCCAATCGGCCCGGGAACGACTCGGAAGGACGCTCGGCGCGGCCCGGATCAGGTGGCACTGGCTCGATCACCTGGTCAGGACCTTCCAGCGCTACCAGATCCAGTCCGGTGACCGGCTCGCGGGGGCGGTCAGCTACTTCGCCTTCCTGTCCTTCTTCCCGATCGTCGCGCTGGCCTTCGCGGTCTTCGGCTACTTCCTGTCCGTCAGGCCCGACGCCATCGTGACCCTGCAGACGGCGATCAACGGTTACCTGCCCGGCCTCGCCGACAGGCTGCCGATCCAGCAGATAGCCGGGTCCCGGACCAGTGCCGGGGTCATCGGCCTGCTCGGGCTCCTCTACGCCGGGCTCGGCGCGATCGACGCCCTGCGCGGCGCGCTGCGCGAGATCTCCATGACGACCGAGGCGCCGCTCAACTTCGTCCTGGCCAAGCTGAGGGACCTGCTCGCGCTCGTGCTCGTCGGCACCACCATGGTCGCCTCGGTGCTGGTCGCCGGCTTCGCCACCCAGGCCAGCGGGGTCGTGGCCGAGTGGTTCGGCCTGTCGGGGTCGCCGGTGGCCACCGGCGCGATCTGGCTGGCCGGGCTGGCGGTCAGCGTGCTCACCGACGTCGTCGTCTTCCTGATCATCCTGCGCTGGCTGGGCCGGTCCAGGCAGCCGTTGCGGGTGTTGCTGCTCGGCGCCCTGCTCGGCGCGGCCGGTTTCGCGCTGCTCAAGCAGCTCGCCGTGCTGATCCTCTCGGGCACCCTGAACAACCCCGTCTACGGGGTGTTCGCCGTGGTGGTCGGCCTGCTGGTCTGGATCAACCTCTCGGCCCGGGTGATCATGTACGCCGCCGCCTGGACCGCGACCGCCTCCCTCGGCCCCCCGCCCGACCCCACCCCGGTCCCGGCGACCGCCATCCGCGGGGGACCGGTCGGGGGATGAGCGCCTCCGCTCAGGGCCTCGCCGTCTCCAGGCTGTCCGGGGCGCCGACCCCGGTCTTCCACGGACGCGTCCGCGGCGCCTCAGAGATGCCGCGACCCGGTCACCCGCAGCGTGTCGAGCGCGACGGCTTCGGGTGTTCCGGGCTCGGCCGAGTACACGAGCACGGTCTGGTCGCCGTCCGGGAGCAGGAGGGTGTCGCAGTCGAGCGTGATCGTCCCCAGACCGGGATGGCCGATGCTCTTGGTCGCGGTACGCCAGGAGGAGGATCGCCCCTCCCGCCACAGTTCGTCGAATCGCGGGCTGCCACGACGTAGTTCCTTGATCATCTGTATCAGGTCGGGGTCGGCGGGGTAACGGGCCTGGGCGGCACGCAGCGTGCCGACCGAGGCGCGAGCGGCCGCGTCGTCCTCGTCCGGGCCCGCGGCGACCTGGCAGCGGCTACTACCGAGAAAACGTTGCCAGATGAGGTTCCTTCGCCCCCGAGGCCACGCGGACATATCGCCTTGAAGCGCCGCCCCGAGGGGATTCCAGGCCAGCACGTCGCCCTTGGCCGACAGCACCAGCACGGGCAGATCCGCCATGCGGTCCAGCAGCCGAAGCACGCTCGGCCGGATGACTCCCGCGATGCGTCCGGCCTGGGGCGGCTCGTGGCCGGCGAGGCGGAACACCAGGTCGCGGTCATCGTCGTCGAGCCGCAGGGTCCGGGTCAACGCGGCGATGACCTGGCTTGAGGGCCGTGGCCCGCGCCCCTGCTCAAGCCGGACCACGTAATCGACGCTCAGCCCCGCGAGCATGGCCACTTCCTCCCGGCGCAGACCCGGCACCTGGCGGCGCGTTCCCGACGGCAGCCCGACGTCCCGCGGTCGCACACGAGCGCGGGCCGTGCGGAGTACTTCGGCGAGTTCGGCGCGGTTCACTCCTCGATGATGCCGCACGGACCGTGCCGTCCGGGTGGTACCGCCGGTCCCATGCCTCGGCGGTCCTGGTGTGCCCGGACGCGCGCACCCACGATCGATCCCATGACAGACGTGAAGACGGTGGCGCTGGTCACCGGAGCGAACAAGGGGCTGGGCCAGGAGACCGTACGCCGCCTGGCCGGTGAAGGGTGGCTGGTCCTCCTGGCCGCTCGGGACCGGGGACGCGGCGAGCACGCCGCGGACACGCTGGCGGCCGAGGGGCTCGATGTCGAGTTCGTCGAGCTCGACGTGACCTCGGACGAGTCCGTGGCGGCGGCCGTGAAGGCCGTCGCCGGGCGCGTGGATCACCTGGACGTGCTGGTCAACAACGCCGGAGTCGGAGGTCCGTTGCTGGATCCGGCCGACATGGAGGCCGACGCGCTACGGGAGTTGTACGAGGTCAACGTGTTCGGTCAGGTGCGGGTCACCCACGCGTTCCTGCCGATGCTCCGGAAATCGGAACAGCCCCGCATCGTCATGGTGTCCAGTGGCCTCGCCTCGCTGACACACGCCGGCGACCCCACCCGCCCCGAGTCGGGCTTCCTGGCCCTGGACTACGCCTCGTCGAAGGCGGCGCTCAACATGATCGTGTCCCAGTACGCCCGAGCGCTGCCCGGGTTCAAGGTCAATGCCGCGGACCCGGGCAACCCCGCCACCGACATGAACCATCACACGGGTATCCACACCGTCGCCGAGGGGGCCGGTGCGATCATCAGGCTGGCTACCTTGGATCCTGACGGGCCGACCGGAGGCTTCTTCGACCGCAACGGGCCCGTCCCCTGGTAGGAGCGAAGATGACGATGATTCTGACGATCGGGCTCCATCCGAGCGCGATCGACTACACCAGGTATCCGGGCCTCGACGAGGCGACGCTCACCGCACGGGTCGAGCAGGGCAACGCGGCCCTGCGGGCGGCGGGTTTCGACGCGGTGTCGTGCATGATCGGTGCGGACCCGGACACGGCGGAGAAGACCATCCGCGAACGGTTGTCCGAGGGCCCCTTCGACGTGGCCATGATCGGAGGTGGTGTGCGGATGGCACCCGAGCACACCCTCTTGTTCGAGCGGTTGGTCAACGTGCTGGTGGAGACGACGCCCGGAATCCGGCTCTGCTTCAACACCTCACCGGAGACGACGGTCGACGCCCTTCGCCGTTGGGTGTAGCCCTCCCGGTGCGCGGGGCGGGCCGGAGCGGCCGCCCCGCCCCGGATCACCGCGCCCGGCGGGAGCGCCTCCGCAGGCCGTACGCCAGCCAGGTCAGGCCGCCGAGCAGGGCGGCGCCGAAGGCGGCGTAGTAGCCGATCGGGACGCCCTCGTCGGCGGGCCTTGACGCCGCGGCCGGGTCCTGCGCGGAGACGGGCGCCGGGGTGGCGGGTGCCGCCGAGGCGGTGGGGGTGGGCAGCGGGGCGGCCTCGGGGACCGGGTCGACCAGCTGTCCGACCGGGACGACCTTGCCGCGGTTGGCGAAGCCCCAGTCGAGCAGGTCGGCGACCTCCTCCCAGAAGTAGCCGTCGTGCCGCATGATCGACACGATGACGGTGTGGCCGTTGCGCTTGGCCGCGCCGACGAAGCTGCCCAGGGCCTTGGAGGTCCAGCCGTTCTTGACGCCGATCATGCCCTTGTAGCGCCAGAGCAGCTTGTTGTGGTTGCCGATCTCGTAGTAGCCCTTGGGCGCCGGGAACTTATCGGTCTTTGTGCTGATATATCGCCGAAAATCGGCGTTGGCCAGACCGGCGCGGGCGATCAGTGCCAGGTCGTAGGCCGAGCTGCTCTGGCCGGGCTTGTCCAGCCCGCTCGGGGTCTTGGCCACCGTGTCGAACGCCTGCAGGCGCTTGGCCTCGGCGTTCATGTCCGCCAGGGTGGTGGCCAGCCCGCCGTTGGCCTCGGCCAGCGCCATCGCGGAGTCGTTGCCCGAGACCAGCATCAGCGCCTTGAACAGGTCCTCGACGGTGTAGAGGGGCTTGGGGACCAGGCCGACCGCGCTGCCCTCCTCGTTCACCGCGCGCCTGCTCGGCTTGATCTTCCGGTCCTTGTCCAGCTTCGGGATCAGGGTGAGGGCGGTCAGCGCCTTCAGCGTGCTCGCGGGAAGGTAGCGCCCGTGGGCGTCCTTGGCGGCCAGCACCTCACCGGTCTCGGCGTCGGCGATCACGTACGCCTTCGCGGCCGTCTTGGGAGGGGCTTTCGCGCCCGCGGGGACGATGAGGCCCCGCCCCCCGAGCCGGGCGCCGCCGACCGGCTCCTTCTCGCGGCGCGTGTGCGGGCTCGCCGGCGAACCGGCGCCCGTCCACGCGGTCGGCGAACCGGCGCCCGTCCGTACGTCCGCGGAGGCGGCACCCGCGCGCAGGTCCAGCGGACCGGTGGCGGGCACGTCCGTGACCTGGGCCTGTGCGGGCGTGCCGAGGAGGGCGGTCGCCGCGAGCAGCACCCCGACGGGCGCGACATGTTTGATCCCCATGATGATCTCAGGGTAGCTTCGTACCGGTTCGCATGGAGTTACAGGTGCCCTGACCAGCTACGAGCCACTCAGCGGAATACTGACATCATGCAAATAACGCGAAAGATGGCCGCTTTTCTGATCGGCCTTGCCGCTTTCATGATCTTCGAATGGATCACCCTTGGCTTCAACCTCACGGACGGTCATCCGACGGCCTTCTACGTGGTCCACGGAATCCTGATCGCCGTCAACATCGTGCTGGCGGCCGTGCTCGGGGTGATCGGCCTACGCGGTCTGGCGCAGCGTGACCAGCGTCCTCCGGTGTAGCTCGGCGGCCTCCTCCGCGGAGTCGCCGATGCTGGTGAACCCGAGCTTGCCGTACTTCGTGATCCCGCCCAGCATGTGCAGCACGTTCCCGGTGCGGCTCTCGCGGTCGAAGCCGAGGCCCTCGTCGTGGACCAGCTTGACCACCTCCCCGGGCGTACGGCCCCGCAGGGCGGGCGCGGCGCAGTTGTCCGTCGCCACGTAGTGCTTCGGCCGGCCCGCGTGCACGAGCGTGTGGCTCTCCGGGTCGTACGACGCGCCGGTGGTCAGGAGGGCGGCGCCGAACGGGTGGGTGGTGCCGCCGATGCGCAGGTTGATCTCGCACAGCAGCGTCCGGTAGCCGCCGTCGGTCTTGACGGCGAAGAAGTCGATGCCGAACAGCCCCACCACCCCGCGGCCCGCGAGGATCCTGGCGATCCGTTCGGCGTGCGCGCCCAGCTCGGCCCGGTACTCCTGCCGGGCGGGGAAGCTGCAGCCCTGGTAGACGTCGCCGTTGGGGCCGCCGAGGACCTGTTCGTGGGTGGCGACCACGTCGTACGTGCCACCGGGGGTGATCCGCGCCAGCGCGCTGGGGGAGTGCAGGGGCCGATCCTCGATGAACTCCTCGATCACCGCTCCCCGCTCGGCGACCTTCTCGGCGAACGTCGTCCAGCTCTCGTCCGACGCGGAGAAGCTCGTGGGGCAGGAGGGGAGCGGCCGGTCGTCCTTGGTCACGATGGCGTTGCCGAGACCCGAGTAGCTGTTGTTGAGCTTGACCATCAGCCTGCTCGTGGGGCTCATCGCGCGGGCGGCGTGCTCCACCTCGATCAGCGAGCGCAGGTCGCCGAAGCCCCTGACCAGCGGTACCCCGGCCTCGTCGCCGATCACGCGCCCCCCGCTCTTGGAACCCAGGTGGGCCAGGGAGGTGGCGGGGCCGTACACCGGCAGGGAGAGGATCCCGGCGAGGCGCTCCTCGTACTCGCTCACCACGAACGGCACCATCCAGGCGGACCTGCCGTTCCTGCCGGCCGCCGAGGGGGCGTCGCCCTCCCGGTGGTCGCCGAGGGCGGCGCGGATGCGCGCGATCACGTCCGGGCGGCGCAGCAGCGCCTCGGTGAGCGGATGCGTGTCGGGATCATCCAAACTGATCATTTGCAGACGCGTGCGGGCCTCGTCGGGGTCGTCGAGGAAGCCCAGGTAGTAGTCCACGACCGCGCCGTCCACCGGCGTCGAGGTCAGGTAGACGACCTCGACTCCCGGCTTCCTCAGGGTGAGGAGGAGAAACAGCAGCCGCTCCTCGTAGCAGAGGGCTCCGGTGATCCTGCGCAGCTCATCCTGGGGAAGTGACAACGAGGGAAGGACCACCAGGGTGCCCTCGTCCGGTTCGAATATGCTCAAACGCGACTGCCTCTCCCCGAATGGGATGTTAGTGATCATGTGAGGAGTGAAACACGCATTCCTCCTGTTTACATCACTCCGCCGGGTTCGATGACCGGCACCTGAGGTCACGTAAATTGCCAGGTCGGCGACGTTTGGAAATGGCTCGGGGGTGACCGCCCCCTGGACCTGCCCTCCCCCGATGCGACCATCGTCTCATAGTCAATTTGGGCTATCTTTCCTGGTCCTCCCGGGTCAGAAGGTGTACGAGTGGGGCATGGGGTGACAAAACATTTGGCCTAGATGTCGGCGAGCTGCACGGGGGGAGGGATAAAGTCGTTGTCATCGCCAACGCGACGGCTTCCCCGGACCACCGGCCTGCCGTTTTCGCGTCGGTGACCACCAGTCCGTGCTGATGCGGCCCGTGAGAACCCACTCCGGCCCGTCGGTGCGGCGATCGCTTTTTTTCGAGACTGCCTCATGGGTTTCGAGATCCTGGGCAGTTGGCACGGTGCGTCGAGGATCCAGGCCCGCCGGCGCGGATGGGACGGTGAGCAATGCGGGGGCGTAATTTGCGGGGAGAACTCGACACGTTCCTCGCCGGTCGCGAGCAGGAACTGATCAATTTCCGTCGAGACCTGCACATGCATCCCGAGCTCGCGTTCGCCGAATACCGCACGACGCAGCGCGTCGCCGAGCGCCTCACCGCCGCGGGGCTGGTCCCCTCGGTGCTGCCGCGCGGCACCGGCCTGCTCTGCGACGTCGGCAGCGGCGACGGCCCGACCGTGGCGCTGCGGGCCGACATCGACGCGCTGCCCGTGCCGGACGAGAAGGACGTCTCCTACAGCTCGACGGTCCCCGGCGTGTGTCACGCCTGCGGTCACGACGTGCACACCACGATCCTGCTCGGCACCGGGCTCTTCCTCGCCCAGCAGGCCGAGGCCGGTCTGCTGCCCGGCCGGGTCCGGCTGATCTTCCAGCCCGCCGAGGAGCTTCCCGGCGGCGCGCTGGAGGTCATGGCCTCGGGCGGCATCAGCGGCGTCGACCGCATCTTCGGCCTGCACTGCGACCCCCGGCTGGACGTCGGCAAGGTCGGCCTCAAGGCCGGTCCCATCACCTCGGCCTGCGACAGGGTCACGATCCGGGTGAGCGGTCCCGGCGGGCACACCGCCCGGCCGCACCTCACCGCGGACCTCGTCTTCGCGCTCGCCAAGATCCTCACCGAGCTGCCCGCCGCGCTCTCGCGCCGGATCGACCCCCGCTCCTCGCTCAGCCTGGTCTGGGGCCGGGTCGAGGCGGGCTCGGTGGCCAACGCCATCCCGGACGACGGCGTCGCCGAGGGCACCGTGCGCTGCCTGGACGAGGCGGCCTGGCACGCGGCCCCCGACATGATCAAGTCGCTGCTGGAGTCGGTCGCCGGCGCGTACGGCGTCGAGGCCGAGATGGACTACGTGCGCGGCGTGCCGCCGGTGGTCAACGACAAGGTCAGCGTGCAGATGCTGGCCGAGGCCGCGGAGGGCGTGCTCGGCGAGGGCGCTCCCGTGCCGACGGAGCAGAGCCTGGGCGGCGAGGACTTCGGCTGGTACCTGGAGTCCATCCCCGGCGCGTTCGCCAGGCTCGGCACCCGCGAGCCGGGGTCGACGCACCTGGCCGACATCCACCAGGGCACCTTCGACGTGGACGAGAGCGCCATCGGCACCGGGGTGCGTTTTCTGGCGGCGACCGCGCTGACGGCCCTGTGGGAGGGGCAGCGTCCCGTCGCGGGCGAGGCCCTCATGGCCCTGAACGCCGACAACTAGCGAGTTCCTGACATCTAGTCAGCCGAAAAGTCCGGACATATCCTGAGGAGCCAGTCGACGGTCCCCGAAGAAGATCGTCGACTGCCGGACGGGTGTGCCAACGCCAGGCCGCGGCGGACGTCCGGAGCTACCGACAGGTAACCCTGTCCGGTTTTTGGGTCACAAGGTGGCCTGAGCTGGATAACGGACCTGTTGCGGACTCATGCGTTGGTTTGGTCAACCCTGATGGACCAACTATCTTCCGTGCAGGGTTGCCGTGCGTCTCTTCGCGCGTGCACTGAAACGCGAAGGGAGTCCATCTTGCTTCAGAACCGATTCGGCAAGCTGGCCGCGACCGCACTGGCGGGCAGCATGCTCATGGGAGCTGCCGCGTGTGGTGGAAGCGAGGAACCGACCACGTCGGCCGCACCGAGCGGGGCCGCCAGCAGCGAGGCGCCGGCGGCGACGGGACCGAAGGTCGGTCTCGCGTACGACATCGGCGGGCGTGGTGACCAGTCGTTCAACGACTCCGCGGCGGCGGGCATCGACAAGGCCAAGGCCGAGCTGGGCCTGGTCGAGGTCAGCGAGCTGGAGGCCGGTAACGGCGAGACCGAGGCGGCCAAGGAGGAGCGGCTCCGCCTGCTCGCCGACGGCGGCTTCAACCCGATCATCGCCGTGGGCTTCGCGTACTCCAACCCGGTGAAGAAGGTCGCGACCGAGTTCCCCGACGTCAAGTTCGCGATCGTCGACGACGCCGCGGCGGCCGCCCCCAACATCTCCAACCTCCTCTTCGCCGAGCACGAGGGTTCCTTCCTGGTCGGCGCCGCGGCGGCGCTGAAGAGCAAGAAGAACCACGTGGGCTTCGTCGGCGGCGTGCAGGTGCCGCTGATCAACAAGTTCGAGGCCGGGTTCGCCGCGGGCGCCAAGGCGGTCAAGTCGGACGTGAAGATCGAGGTCAAGTACCTCACCCAGCCGCCGGACTTCACCGGCTTCAGCGACCCGGCCAAGGGCAAGACCGCGGCCGAGGGCATGTTCGACGCGGGCGCCGATGTGGTCTACCAGGCCGCGGGTGGCTCCGGTGGCGGCGTGTTCGAGGCGGCCAAGGCCGCCAAGGGCCTGGCCATCGGCGTCGACTCCGACCAGGCGAAGACCGCCGCCCCCGATCTGCAGGGCGTCATCATGACCTCCATGCTCAAGAAGGTCGACGTCGCCGTCTTCGACTTCCTGAAGAGCTTCACCACCAACGCCGTGAAGTCGGGCAGCACGATCTACGACCTCAAGGCCAACGGCGTCGACTACTCCGTCACCGGTGGCCAGGTCGACGACATCAAGAGCAAGCTCGACGAGTACAAGCAGAAGATCATCTCCGGCGAGCTCACCGTTCCGGACAAGACCTCCTGACCTGGTACTAATGAGGGCCCGGCGGACATTTCCCCCGGGCCCTTTGTCCTCTCTGACCACCACGTTCCGTATCGGGGCATCCGTACGGAGGAGGCCGTCATCAGCACCTCGGCACCGGCCGTCGAACTCTCGGGCATCACGAAACGATTCCCCGGCGTCGTCGCCAACCGCGACATCTCCCTTTCCGTGCGGCAGGGGCACGTGCACGCCGTCGTCGGCGAGAACGGCGCGGGCAAGTCCACCCTCATGAAGATCCTGTACGGCATGCAGCGCCCGGACGAGGGGAAGATCCGCGTCAACGGCGAGGACGTGAGCTTCCGTTCCCCCGGGGACGCGATCGCCGTGGGCATCGGCATGGTCCACCAGCACTTCATGCTGGCCGACAACCTGACCGTCCTGGAGAACGTGATCCTCGGCAGCGAGCCCCGCAAGGGCGGGATCGCCCTCGACTTCGGCACCGCGCGAAGAAGGATCCGGGAGATCTCCGACTCGTACGGTCTCGGCATCGACCCCGACGCCACCGTCGAGGACCTGGGCGTCGGGGCCCGCCAGCGGGTGGAGATCCTGAAGGTCCTCTACCGGGGCGCCCGCATTCTCATCCTGGACGAGCCGACCGCCGTGCTCGTGCCACAGGAGGTCGAGGAGCTCTTCGCCAACCTGCGCGAGCTGGTCCGCGAGGGGCTGACGATCATCTTCATCTCGCACAAGCTGGACGAGGTGCTCTCGGTCGCCGACGCCATCACCGTCATCCGGCGCGGCACGACCGTGGCCAGCGTGGACCCCAAGAACGTGACCGCCAGGCAGCTGGCCGAGCTCATGGTCGGCAGCGAGCTGCCCAGCCCGGAGACCCGCGAGTCCACGGTCACCGACGTGGTGGCGCTGTCGGTGCGCGGCCTGAGCGTCCTGTCGGCGGACGGCCGCCGCGTCGTGGACGACGTCGGCTTCGAGATCCGCAGGGGCGAGGTGCTCGGCATCGCCGGCGTCGAGGGCAACGGCCAGGCCGAGCTGGTCGAGGCCGTCATGGGCATGCGCGCGGCCGAGGGCGAGATCCGCCTCGGCGAGCACGACATCTCCGGCTGGACGACGCTGCGCCGCCGCGAGGCCGGCATCGGCTACATCCCCGAGGACCGCCACCGGCACGGCCTGCTGCTGGAGGCCCCGCTCTGGGAGAACCGGATCCTCGGCCACCAGACCCGGCGGCCCAACGTCAAGGGGCCCTGGATCGACCGTGCGGGAGCGCGCGAGGACACCCGGCGCATCGTCGAGGCGTACGACGTCCGCACCCCGGGCATCGACGTGGACGCCTCGGCCCTGTCCGGCGGCAACCAGCAGAAACTGATCGTCGGCCGGGAGATGAGCGGGGATCCCGTCTTCCTGATCGCGTCCCACCCGACGCGCGGCGTCGACGTGGGCGCCCAGGCCGCGATCTGGGACCACCTGCGCGCGGCGCGCGCCGCGGGCCTGGCGGTCCTGCTGATCTCGGCCGACCTCGACGAGCTCATCGGCCTGTCGGACACCCTGAAGGTGATCCTGCGCGGCCGGATCGTCGCCGAGGTGGATCCCAAGGACGTGACACCCGAGCAGCTCGGTTCGGCCATGACGGGTGCTGGAGAGGCGGCATGAACACCCACGTAGCGCACACGCCCCCCGGGACGCGCGGATGAGCCAGGAAAAGTCCACCTTCACCGACCGGCTGCTCGGCCGGGTCTCGCCGGCGGGGCTGCTCTCGCTCGCCGCCCCGCTCGTCGCCATCGTGTTCGCCGCGCTGATCACCATGGTCATCCTGGCGATCACCGGTGCCCCGCCGCTCGACACGCTGGTCATCATGGGCGAGTACGGCATCCGGCCGCGCTCGATCGTGCTCACCCTGAACGCCGCGACGTACTACTACCTGTCCGCGCTCGCGGTGGCGATCGGGTTCAGGATGAACCTCTTCAACATCGGCGTCGACGGCCAGTACCGTCTGGCGGCGCTCACCGCCGCGGCCGTCGGCGGCGCGGTCACCCTCCCCGCCCCGCTGCACATCGCGCTGATCATCTTCGTCGCCATGCTGGTCGGCGCCGGATGGGCCGCGATCGCCGGGCTGCTCAAGGTGCGGCGCGGGGTGAGCGAGGTCATCTCCACGATCATGCTGAACGCCATCGCCACCGCGCTCGGCGCCTGGCTGCTCAACAAGGAGCGCCTCGCGGTCGAGGTCGCGGGCAGCAACAACATCGGGACCAACCCGATCGGACCTTCCGGCCAGGTGCCCGGTCTGGAGATCATCTCCGGCACCCAGACGAAGGTGTTCGGCCTGATCTTCCTGTCGGTCGTGATGGGCGTCCTCTACCACGTGGTGATCAACCGGACCCGCTTCGGCTTCGACCTGCGCGCCACCGGCCGCTCGGAGTCGGCGGCGGTGGCCAGCGGCGTCAACGTCAAGCGGATGATCCTCATCTCGATGATCCTGTCCGGCGGGGTGGCGGGCCTGGTCGGCATGCCGCAGCTGCTGGGGGCCTCCTACAGCTACAGCCTGGACTTCCCCACCGGGCTCGGCTTCACCGGCATCGCGATCGCGCTGCTCGGCCGCAACCACCCGGTCGGCATCGCGTTCGGCGCCCTGCTGTGGGCCTTCCTGGACACCTCCGCGGGCATCCTGCAGATCCAGAAGATCTCCCCGGACATCGTCACCATCATGCAGGGCACGATCGTGCTCTCGGTGATCATCGCCTACGAGCTGGTCCACCGTTACCAGATCTCCGCCGAGCAGCGCCGGGTGAGCCGCCAGCTGGCGAGCACCACCCCGACCAGGGAAGGAACGCCGGCATGAGCCAGGGCGCCCTCACCACGCCGGAGGCTCCCTTCCTGGAGCCGAAGACCCCCGCCCGCAGGTTCAGAGTCACCTGGCGGGTCCTGCTGCTCGCCCTCGGCGCGCTCGTCCTGCTGCTCTCGTTCGCGCGGACCGTCACCGGCGCCGTCGACCTCACCTCCTCGGGCGCGATCAACGCCTCCGTCGCGCTCGCCATCCCCATCGGCCTGGCCGGCCTCGGCGGCCTGTGGGCCGAGCGGGCCGGGGTGGTCAACATCGGCCTCGAAGGCATGATGATCCTGGGCACCTGGTGCGGCGCCTGGGGCGCGCTCCAGTTCGGCAACCCGTGGGCGGGCGTCGTCGCGGGCGCGATCGGCGGGGCCCTGGGCGGCCTGCTGCACGCGATCGCCACCGTGACGTTCGGCGTCGACCACATCATCTCGGGTGTCGCGATCAACATCCTGGGCCTGGGCGTCACCCAGTTCCTGTCCAAGGTCACCTTCGCCGAGATGCCGGGCGGCGGCGACTCCCAGTCGCCTCCCGTGCCCAAACCCGGTGTGGTGAGCGTGCCGTGGATCGGAGACCCGCTCAGGACGCTGGAGGCCAAACAGTGGTTCCTGCTGTCGGACGTGGCGGGCATCCTGCGCGGCCTGACCACGAACGTCTCGCTGCTCACGATCCTGGCGATCCTGCTCGTCCCGCTCTCGTACTACCTGCTCTGGCGTACGGCGTTCGGCCTGCGCCTGCGCTCCTGCGGGGAGAGCCCGGTGGCCGCGGAGTCGCTGGGCGTCAACGTCTACACCTACAAGTACATCGCGGTGCTCATCTCCGGCGCCCTGGCGGGCCTGGGCGGCGCGTTCCTGGCGCAGGTGGCCGCCAGCGCCTACCGCGAGGGGCAGACCGGCGGGCGCGGCTTCATCGGCCTCGCCGCCATGATCTTCGGTAACTGGCGGCCGGGAGGGCTGGCCGGGGGCGCCGTGCTGTTCGGCTACACCGACGCGCTTCAGCTGCGCAGGGGCGGCGAGTCGGTGCACGCGCTGCTGCTCGTGGTGACGATCCTGCTCGCCGCGGTCGCCGTCTACCAGCTCGTACGGCAGAACCGGACGCGGGCCGCGCTGATCACCGGGGTCGCGGCGGTCGCCGTGTTCGTGGTGTTCGCGCTGACCGACACCGTCCCGTCGGAGTTCACCTCCGTCACCCCGCACATCACCACGCTGCTGGTGCTGTCTCTGGCGGCGCAGCGGCTCCGCGCGCCCGCCGCCATCGGCGCGCCGTACCGCAGGGGACAGGGTAAGTGACCATCACGCGCACCTCACGAGCGGATCTGATTCGATGGGCACCGAGATGAGCACCGAACCGAGCACCCAACCGAACACCGAAGCGAACGCCGAACCGAGCATCGACTGGGCGGCGCTGAAGGCCGAGGCCGTACGGGCCATGGGGCACGCCTACGCCCCCTACTCCAAGTTCCCGGTCGGCGCCGCCGCGCTGGTGGACGACGGGCGGATCGTGTCCGGCTGCAACGTCGAGAACGCCTCCTACGGTCTCGGGCTGTGCGCCGAGTGCGGGCTGGTGTCCTCGCTCCGGGCCACCGGCGGCGGCCGTCTCGTCGCGTTCACCTGCGTCGACGGGCACGAGGAGCTCCTCATGCCGTGCGGCAGGTGCCGCCAGCTCCTGTACGAGTTCGGCGGCCCCGAGCTGCTGCTGGAGACCATTGACGGCCCGAAGCCGATGGCGGAGATCCTTCCCTACGCATTCGGGCCCGACGACCTGAGCCGGGGGGCCTGAGCATGGACGCGATCAACGTCATCGTCACCAAGAGGGACGGCAGGGAGCTGTCGGCGGAGCAGATCGACTGGGTGATCGACGCTTACACCAAGGGTGTCGTCGCCGACGAGCAGATGTCCGCGCTCGCGATGGCGATTCTGCTCAACGGCATGAACCGGCGGGAGATCGCCGGCTGGACCCAGGCCATGATCCGCTCCGGGGCCAGGATGGACTGGTCGTCGCTGCCGGGACCCACCACCGACAAGCACTCCACCGGCGGCGTCGGTGACAAGATCACGCTGCCGCTGGCGCCGCTGGTCGCCGCGTGCGGGGGGTACGTGCCCCAGCTGTCCGGCAGGGGACTCGGCCACACCGGCGGCACCCTGGACAAGCTGGAGTCCATCCCCGGCTGGCGGGCGTCCCTGTCCAACGACGGGATGCTCGAGGTGCTCGGCAAGGCCGGGGCGGTCGTCTGCGCGGCGGGCGACGGCCTCGCCCCCGCCGACAAGAAGTTGTACGCGCTCCGCGACGTCACCGGCACCGTCGAGGCGATCCCGCTGATCGCCTCCTCGATCATGTCGAAGAAGATCGCGGAGGGCACCGGAGCGCTCGTCCTGGACGTCAAGGTCGGCTCCGGGGCCTTCATGAAGAACGTGGAGCAGGCCCGCGAGCTGGCCACGACCATGGTCGAGCTCGGCACCGACGCCGGGGTCAACACGGTCGCGCTGCTGACCGCGATGGACCGGCCGCTGGGCCGGGCCGTGGGCAACGCCCTGGAGGTCACCGAGTCGGTCGAGGTGCTCGCCGGAGGTGGTCCCGCCGACGTGGTCGAGCTGACCGTGCGGCTGGCGCGGGAGATGCTCCAGGCGGCGGGCCTGTCCGGGGGCAAGGACCCCGAGCGCGCCCTCGCGGACGGCTCGGCGATGGACGCCTGGCGCCGGATGATCGCCGCCCAGGGCGGCGACCCCGACGCCCTGCTGCCCAGGGCCGCCGAGACCATGGAGATCACCGTGCCCTCGTCGGGCGTGCTGTCCAGGCTCGACGCGTACGGCGTGGGCCTGGCGGCCTGGCGGCTCGGCGCGGGCCGGGAGCGCAAGGAGGACCCGGTGTCGTTCGGCGCGGGCATCGTGCTGCACGCCAAGCCGGGGGACCTGGTCCGCGAGGGGCAGCCGCTGATGACGCTGCACGCCGACGAGACCTCGCGCTTCGAGCGGGCGCTCGCCGCCCTGGAAGGTGCCTACACCGTCGGCGAGACCACCGACCCGGACCTGCTGCCCCTGGTGATCGACCGCATCACCGCCTGAGGCCGGAACGCTACGGAAAAGAACGCGCCCGGATTCGGTGTGATCGCGGAACTTGAAGATTACTTCAGGGATAACCCGCTAACAATTGAGGAGGTAGCCTCCTTCGGCTCTCGTGAAGAGGCGCAAGCGGGAGATGTGTTAGTGATCGTTATTGGGCCATCTGTGAGTCGTTACGAGGTGCGTAGACGGATTCGACTCTCTCGCGAAATATGAGAGTTAAGCAAAGATGGACGTCGGGCGGAATGAGAATAGCTTATCAACCTCGTGTTCGCCACGCTGTCGGGAAACTATGGCGGAGGGCTGATAAACAGTGCGCTGGGCGGTAGGCCGTCCAGTGTTCGATTTGGCAGTTCTGGCGATCTGGTCGGAAGAGGGCGTTAAGCCGAATCGGGGTGAAGCCTCTCGCGGAGAGTGCTGTTCTCCCGTTCAAGCTCAGCAACACGTGCTTCGAGTTGCGCCCGTGTTGGTTTCCGAGAAGCCTTGGCCTGCGATTGGGAAGCCGGAGAGTGTGATCCATCCGCCAAACCCAGCGGCTTCGCCGCGACGATGGTCGCGGGACTGAGACCGCACTTAGGGCAAGTGTAGACCGATCCATTGAAAGCGGCACGAACAGTCTTGTTCTCTCGGTGGGAGGTCTGCTCTACTATGTGTCCGCAGTAGAGCCGCAGCTTCCACCTCATCAGAGAAGATGGGTTTGGCTCGACAAAGAGAAGACTCTGTAGTCGATCTTTCTGCTTGTCCGTGAGTGGTGGCCACGTGGAAACCAGCTCTTGCGCATACTGCCTAAGTCGCTCATCCTCCTTTTGGTGCTCCTCTTGTTTTTGATCAATGACGTGTTCGGCGTCTGGATCACCGAAATTCTCGTACGCTTCGTGATTATCTTTGCGCATGATTTTTAGCGTACAAGCATCTGGGTCAACGTGCCCGGAATCTCTTAATTGATCTCACCTGGCGAGTGACGTTATTGCGCTTCGTCGTCCGCTCTCAGTTAGATCAACCACGTAGCCGTTCTGGAAGCTCGCACCTCGCGGAACGCACCGCTGGCGATGTGCCGGGACGCCTTCGACCTACTCTGCAGCCTCTGAAGGGATGTCCTCAGGGCGCGCGACATAGGTTTTCTTCGCCGACAGAGTGACTGGGAGGTCAAGCAGGGAGGGGTTCAGCCCTGCGCGGGCTGGAGGTCTTCAATCCGGACGATGAGCTGGGTGGCCAACGCCCGGTGCAGGAGGTGGGACTCTTCCAGGCCGACGGGGATCTGGTGGCGGGTCTCCACGACCCGGCCGCCGTCGTCCTCGCCGTACAGGTTGGCCAGTACCCCGACCGGGGAGTAGTCGCCGACCGTGCAGACGATCGGCGCTTCTCTGCGCAGGTATGGGCAGGCGGTCAGTGCCTCGGCCATGTGCGCCTTGCACGTGGGCGGGTGAGCTGTGGGCCAGGGCGATCGGAAGTCGCCGGCCAACGAGGCGGGCACGATCCACCAGACGCGCCCGGTGTCGGGGTCAGTGGCAGGTCCGCCGCACACGCGGCACAGCCGTTTCAGCATGCACCGCCGTTGGCGCTGCGTATGAACCAAGTGCCACTGAATCTTTCCCTCCCGCGCGGTGCCGCAGCGAGCCCACAGTGTTCCGAACATTCGCTCCTGCGGGAGTGCGTCACGGTAGGTCAGCCGGGGTGTTCCGTCCGCCCACTCGAAGGCCAACGGCAGATCCAGGCTCTCCTCGGCGTACGGCGTGACGTAGGGCTTGCGGGGGGCGGTCCCTGCCGCCGCAGGGCCGGTCATCCCGCTTTCCCGTCCGGCCAGAGCGACCACGCCACCCGCGCAGCCAGGCACCCCAGCTCAAGGTCTCGGAACGTCGTCGCGGTCACGTCGGCCGGGGCGTTCGCGGGGCTGTTCGTGTGGTGTGCTTCGAGAGAGCTGTCCGGGTTCTTGGTGACGTCGCACTCCGGTATCTCCAGCGTCACGCCGTCTCCTTCGGGAGTGCGGCGAGAATCAGGTCCACGACCGCGTGAGGCTGGTCGACGTTGACCGGCTGGCAGCCAACAGCGACCGTGGGAAGCGAGACCATGAAGTAACCGGAGTGGTTTCCCACGGTCACCGTCGCGACCTCCCAGCCACCACGGCTGTGGGCGACCAGCTCGAAGCGGTCGCTTCGCGGGAACGGGCCGGGACGGTCACCGTAGAGGCGAAGCCCCACACGGTGAATGATCGACGTTCGGACACCTTGCGCTCTGACCAGCCGTGCGAGGTCACTCAATCCCTCGGGGGGCTCTTGCCCGGCAGGGCTCGCTGTCTCGTCGTCCCCTTGCCCCCCGGCGCGGGCCTCTGTCACTGTCTGTCCGGATGCCATAACCCAGACAGTAGGAGCGGGAGTTTCCACGGCTCAACGAGTGTGGCGAAGTGTGGCACACCAGTTACTAGCGCTGGTGCGTGGCCTGCGCTCTTCGGATCAGTTCGCGAGCTTTCGCGCCGTAGACAGCCATGTCGGCAAGCCGGGCGAACTCCCGCTCATAGCGGGCGATCTCACCCGGTGCTGTGACCGTGACGGCTGCACTGACGAGTTCCAAGTTGACCTGAACACTGTCGAAGATCGAGAAGTTGTGGGTCACATGCATGCTTCGCGTGATGTCGAGAGGGATCACACCGAAGGACACGGACGGCAGGGTCATGACCGACAGTAGGTGTTCCATCTGGCCCGTCATCACCTCCGGGCCTCCCAGCCGGTAGTAGAACACTGTTTCCTCGGCGATGAAGGCGAAGCGGTGGCCGGGCTTGCGGAGAATCTGTGCCCGAGCTGTGCGGGCTGTTGCAGCTTCCTCGGCGTCGTCGGTGAACTGATGACCTACGTTGAGGCCACGAAACAAGGCGACGGCGTACTCGTGCGTTTGGAAATGGCCGGGGATCACCTGCGAGCAGTAAGCGCGCATGAGCCGTGTCCGTTCGTACAGCGGCACACGGGACTCTTGGATCTGGCGGAGGCCAGTGCGTTGGTGGCGCTTCCATTCGACGTACATGCCCGCCACGGCGCGCAGGGTGGCCAACAGGTCTTCGGTCTGGTCCTCGGCGTCACAGGCTCGGCACCACGTGCGGATATCGGCCACGGACGGTGAACGTGCCGCATGCTCAATCTTGGATACCTTGGTGCGCTCCCAGCCCACTGCTTTCGCCAGCGCGACAGCCGTCAGCTCGGCATCTTCGCGCATGTCGCGTAACCGCTTGGCTAGTGCCTTGCGAGCTTCCTGAACCGAGGATGAGGGCGACGTGTGCACGGTGGCGGGTGTTACTTGCTACGTCTAGACCGGCTTGTACTCCGAATGATCAATCGCGCGTTCCCAAACCGCCTCAAAAGCTGAGACGCAAAGCTGGACAACAGCGGGGTCGTCACACAGTTCGTCCTCGACAATCGAGCCATCTCCGGCAAAGTGATGGAACCTGATCAGGCGATCGTCGAACACCCAGAAGTCATTCCCGGGCAACGCCAGATCGGATGCTTGACGCCGAGGGAGCCACCGCACCTGCTCACCGGCTGCGATGTTGTACAGCTCAGTCAGGGCGTGTTCATACCTGATGTAGTCGCCGATCGGCTCCGAGACGATGCGAGCCCTGCGGAACACCACCCCGCGCGCTACCGCATCACTGATGGTGCGACGCCACGCGGTGAAGTCGATGTGGTCGAGACTTCCCGTTTCCAGCCACTTTAGGAAATTAGGGTTGTCAGGCAAGTACGCGTCGCGCATCTCCAGATGGATGGCGCTACGGCTGGTGCCTGCGATCAGTTCAGGGAACGGTGGGATCTTCTTCTTCGAGTTCACGCAGCTTCTCCAAGATGAGCTTCCTCATACGACGTGGGATGCGAACCCCTGACTCCGACGGTGAAATTCCGCTGCTTGCCTGCAATTGGGCTAGGTCGTCGGCGTCGTTGATCGTCTCCCCCACGAAAGCCAGATCGCCGGTTTCCTCGTCCACCTGCATGGCCGGGCAGTGGTCGCCTTCGGTGTTCGGGTCGATCACGAGGAAGCGTAGTCGCATGATGTCCTCCGAGGGTTGCGGTGTGCCGGACTGTGGCGCACACGTGAGCCTGAACGGCGGTCGTGAGGCAGTCAAGGGAAATCATCAGATCGGGGCGTGACCAGGTCGCAGGCAACCACCAGCTAGGGTTTCGAGATCTCGTCTTTGGCACTCTTACCGAGGTGAATCGAGATCACTCGGTTAGTGCGAGGAGGGGCAACGAGCGACGGCAGGGTCTTCAGAAGGTCGGGTCGGTCTTTGAGGACCTTTTCAAGGAACCTGAGACGTGCTCGGTATGCCAACAGACCGCACAGGGCGGAGACGGAACCGGTGATAGCAACAGCCAAAGCCACCCATAGCATTGACAAAACCCACCTCGACATGAACGTATCGAGCCTGCTTGAGGAGGGCTCTTGATCATTTGGTGTGTTCTTGTTTTTGCTAATAACCCGACGATGGTGTGTTCTCAAGCGGTGGCTGAGACCACTTTGGGCGATCAGCCCAACTCAAGCGGTGGTCTCCGGTGTTCTTTTCCGGTGGGTTGGTCTGTGGTGCTGAAGGTACTGGGTGGTAGCCGCTCTACCGAGCCGCTGTTACCTTCGCAAAAATCGTAGCTGATCCGGCCAGGCCGAGGGGTGGGTTAGGACTTCTCGGACATGACTGGTGCGATGGGGACGGATGTCTGAGGTCAGCACAACGTCAGCACCGAGACGGGAAACAACCCGGAACAACGGACATCATCCAGAGAAAGCAGAAGGCCGCCAAGGCCCCTGAGCTGGGACTTTAGCGGCCATTCGACCTGGTCAGCCCATAGATGCTATGAGCGGTGGTGGACGATACAGGGATTGAACCTGTGACCTCTTCCAGGTCAGGAGGACGCCCGGAGGGCGGTGGGGGCCGGCAGGCGCGAACAGGCGTCGGTGTCGTGCCCGTCGTACTCTCGGGCCTTCCCGCTTCCGCTGGGGCCTTCCCGATCTCCCTCGCCGTCCGGGGAGCCGAAGATCTCTCCGATCACGGCTCGGTGGGTGGGCAGGGCGGTCGCGTGGCGCTCGCGGCCGTCCTCGGTGACGCCGACGAAGATGCCGCGCCGGTCGTCCTCACAGATGCGGCGGGTCACCAGGCCCGCCTTCTCCAGGCGGGCGATCAGCCGGGAGCAGGCGCTCTGGCTCAGGTGGACCGCGTCGGCGATCTCCTGAACCCGGTATTTGCCCCGGCCGCCCTCGACCATCCGCTCCAGGACCTCGAACTCGCTCATGCCGAGCCGGTGCCGATCGGAGAGCTCGCGCTCCAGCGCGCAGGCGGTCGTGGCGTGCTTGGCGAGCACCTCACGCCACGCGCGGACCGAGTACTCCTCGTTCATGCCGCGGATCGTACCATGCGTGAACATTAAATGCACAGGAATTAAATGCCTTTGCATTAGATGCGTCTGCATGTATGGTCGGACGACATGACCCCTTCACCGACTTCAACGGCTCCACCCTCTTCACCGGCTTCACCTGTTTCCCCGGGTGACGAGCGCTGGGGCGCGGGAATGTGGGCCGCGCTCACCGTGCTCTGCGCCGTGATCTTCCTTGACGCCCTCGACGTCTCGATGGTGGGAGTCGCCCTGCCGTCCATCCAGGCGGATCTGGGGCTGTCCACGTCCTCCCTGCAGTGGGTGGTCAGCGGATACGTGCTCGGCTACGGCGGACTGCTCCTCCTCGGCGGCAGGACCGCCGACCTGCTCGGGCGTCGCAGGGTCTTCCTGGTCGCCCTCGCGGTCTTCGCCGTGGCCTCGCTCCTCGGCGGCCTCGTCAACGACGGCACGTTGCTGATCGCGGCCCGCTTCGTCAAGGGCGTCAGCGCCGCCTTCACCGCGCCCGCCGCGCTCTCCATCATCACCACCACCTTCGCCGAGGGACCTGCCCGCAACAGGGCTCTCAGCGTCTTCACCGCCTCCGGCGCCAGCGGCTTCTCCCTGGGGCTGGTCATCTCGGGATTCCTGACCGAGCTCGGCTGGCGCTGGACGTTCCTCATGCCCGTTCCCGTCGCGATCATCGCGCTGGTCGCGGCCCTGAAGTTCCTTCCCAAGCAGCGGGAGGAGCGCGCCGAGGGCGGTCACGACCTCATCGGCGCCGTCACCATCACCGGTTCCATGCTGCTGCTTGTCTACGCGGTGGTGGAGGCGCCCGACGCGGGCTGGGGCTCGCCGCGCACGATCGCCTCGCTGCTGGGAGCCGCCCTGCTGCTGGCCGTCTTCGTCTACACCGAGCAGCGCGTCAAGCACCCGCTGGTACGCCTCGGCATCCTGCGCTCCGGCCCGATCGTCCGCGCCAACCTGGGACTCGTGATCCTCTTCGGCTCCTACGTCGGCTTCCAGTTCGTCGCGATGCAGTACTTCCAGAACTTCCTGCACTGGTCGGCTCTGGAGACCGCGCTGGCCTTCCTGCCCGCCGGACTCCTGGTGGCGGTGACCTCCACCAAGATGGGCAACCTGGCCGACCGGTTCGGCACCGCCCGGCTGATCGTGATCGGCTCGGCCGCCCTGGCCGCCGGGTACGCGTTCTTCCTCCGGGTGAACGGCGACCCCAGTCTGGCCACCCTGATCATCCCGGGCATGGTCCTGCTGGGCATCGCGTTCGCGCTGTCCTTCCCCTCGCTGAACATCCAGGCCACGAACGGGGTGGCCGACGACGAGCAGGGGCTGGCCTCCGGCCTGCTCAACACCTCGGGGCAGGTCGGCGGGGCGGTCGTCCTGGCCGTCGTGACGGCCGTCCTCACCTCCGGCACGGGCGCCGACCCGATCGGCACCTTCCGCGCCGCCATCACGGTCTCGGGGATCCTCGCCCTGGTCGGCCTGGTGATCGCCCTGACGGGCCTCCGCGCCCGCCGCGCGCCCGTCGCGGTCGAGGGGGAGAAGGCGCTGGAGACCGTCTAGCCGTCCCGTCCGCCGGGGCCGCTCGCGTTTCCGTCCCATACGGGAACGGGGACGGGGACGCGAGCCCCCGGGAGGGCCGAGGGGTGCCGCCGCCGGACACCGGGGCCCGGCGGCGGCCCCCCGGCCGTCTCGGGGCCTCTGTCCTGGGGCCTCTGTGCTGGAGCCTTTCCCTTGGAACGCCTTTCTCCGGGACGTCTTCCTTCGTGACGCCGATGTGCTCGCCGTGACCCGCCACCCTTCCCGCCGTGATCCGGGTGCTTGACTCTCCCCTCGACAAGGTGTCACGATCCGGCCAGGGCGCATGTGGACGGCCGGGGGTGAACCTCTCCGGAGACCTGAGCATCTAACGGGGCAGGAGGCTCACCATGAACCGCACGCTCGTTCCCCTCGCACTCGTCCCCCTGTTCCTGCTGGTGGCCGGCTGCGGCTCGGCCACGCAGACCGCGACCCCGTCCCCGGCGGGCACGGTGACCACGGCCCCGGCGGATCCGGTGGCCACGCCGACCCCCGCGCCCTCCGCCGTTCCGGCCGGGCTGCTCCCCCCGACGAGCACCAAGGAGATCGAGGTCGACCGCCCCATCGACATCCAGCCGACCGTCACCGGAGCCCGGTTCGCCGAGCACCAGGGGTTCGACCGGGTGGTGATCGATCTCAGGGGCGATCTGCCCGGTTACACGGCGCGGTGGGTTCCCGAGCTCCTCCAGGACGGTTCGGGAGATCGGGTCAAGGTCAAGGGCGGGGCCTACCTGCGGCTGACGATGACCCCGGCCGTCGCGCACACCGAGGCGGGCACGTCCACCTGGAAGGGCGGCCCGATCTTCCAGGCCCAGCTGGGCAACGTCCAGAACGTGGTCAAGATAGGCGACTTCGAGGGCGTGGTGAGCGTGGGCGTCGTCCTCGACCGCAAGGCGCCGTTCCGGGTTCTGGAGCAGAAGAGCCCGAACCGGCTGGTCGTCGACATCGCACACTGAGAGCGCTGAGGGCCCTGAGCAGCACCAGGGCCCAGCCCCGGGGTTGAGGGTCCTGAGAAGCGCAGCAGCCCAAGCGCCAGGACGCTGAGGGTGCCGAGAGCGCCGAGGGCGGCGGGGTACCGAGCGCGCCGGGGGTGCTGGGCGGCGCCGCACCCCGAGACCGGTGACAGACTGGTCCGATGGTACGCAAAATCGATAGCGCGACACGGATTCCCGTTCCGGGTGGCAAGACGATCGACGAATACGTCGGTCTGGCCAACAGCGGTGACGCCGGGATCTCGATCGCGCATATGAAGGCCCCGCCCGGGTGGGACGAGCCCGCCCAGACCCCGGAGTTCGCCGAGTACACGCTGGTGCTCAAGGGCACCGTCATCGTGGAGCACGACGAAGGCACGACCGAGGTCGGTGTGGGGCAGGTGTTCGTGTGCGAGCCGGGGGAGCGGATCCGCTACAGCTCCGGCCCCGACGGCGCCGAGTACGTCGCCGTCTGCCTGCCCGCCTTCTCCCCGGAGACCGTCAACCGCGACGGCGAGTGAAGGGGCGACACCCGGTGACGGTTCGTCACGCGTCGATCCCGGTGTCTTCGTATCGGGATCGACGCCATGTCCCGTCGCGCGGGACACCTGTGTGAACATTCCCAGGCCAGGCCGTGACGGCGTTCTCGCGCAGGCCGACTGGTCAGGCCCCTGACGGTAAGGTTGCCGATTGACTTCCTCCCCACGGCTGAAGCCAGGGGACTCCAACCCTCACGGGTTGGGTTTCCTGCTTCACTGCCGGTTGCCCGCCAGGAGGAAAACTCTCCTCTTGAGGTCTTACAACAGCTCCACAGGCGTTTTTTCTCTCCGCCGGCCCGGCGGCGAGGGTGGTGCAGGTCATGCGTGCGGCGGCTTGGTTATCGCCACCGCACGAGCATGCTAGCCCGTGCAGAGCCTTGCCGCGTTTCCTTCCCACACTAAAGGCGGGGGTCTCCACACTGAAAGGAACACGATGAGTCAGTTACCCACTTTCGAGCAGATCCGCTTGGCTCCGAAGGTGTTGCTCCACGACCACCTCGACGGTGGTCTCCGGCCGGAGACCATCATCGACCTGGCCCGCGAGTCGGGCTACGACAGGCTGCCCGCGACCGAGACGGAGAGCCTGCGCGCCTGGTTCAGGGAGGCCGCCGACTCCGGCTCGCTGGAGCGCTACCTGGAGACCTTCGACCACACGGTCGGTGTCATGCAGACGCGCGAGGCACTGGTCAGGGTCGCGGCCGAATGCGCCGAGGACCTGGCGAACGACGGCGTGGTCTACGCCGAGGTGCGTTACGCGCCCGAGCAGCACACCTCCACGGGTCTGAGTCTCGAAGAGGTCATCGAGGCCGTGCAGGAGGGCTTCGGCGCCGGTTCCGAGGGGCGTGGCATCCGGGTGGGCACGTTGCTCACCGCCATGCGCCACCAGGCCAGGTCCATGGAGATCGCCGAACTCGCGGTCCGCTACCGCGACGCCGGGGTGGTCGGGTTCGACATCGCCGGTGCGGAGGCGGGCTACCCTCCCACCCGTCACCTCGACGCCTTCGAATACCTCCAGCGGGAGAACGCCCACTTCACCATCCACGCCGGTGAGGCGTTCGGCCTGCCGTCGATCTGGCAGGCGATCCAGTGGTGTGGCGCCGACCGGCTCGGCCACGGCGTCCGGATCATCGACGACATCTCCGTTCAGGGCGAAGGGGAGCCCAAGCTGGGCCGCCTGGCGGCCTATGTCCGCGACAAGCGCATCCCGCTGGAGATGTGCCCGACGTCCAACCTGCAGACCGGTGCGGCGACCTCCATCGCCGAGCACCCGATTGGCCTGCTGCGCCGCCTGAACTTCCGGGTCACGGTCAACACCGACAACCGGCTGATGAGCGACACGTCCGTCTCCGAGGAGTTCGCCAAGCTGTCGGAGGCGTTCGGCTACGGCTGGGACGACATGCTGTGGTTCACCGTCAACGCCATGAAGTCGGCGTTCCTGCCGTTCGACGAGCGTCTGGCGCTCATCAACGGCGTCATCAAGCCCGGTTTCGCGCGCCTCAAGTGGCAGGCGTGAACGGGTTCGTACGAGTGAAGTGAGCTTTGCCGATGAAGCAGGTGTTCCGCTCCAACTTCGCGATGATCGTCGGCTGGGTCTGGATGGCCTTCGCCGCGTTCAGCGCGGTCGATCTGATCGTCCGCTACAGCGGGCGGACGTCGATGATCGCCGCGGCGGTGCTGGGGGTGCTGACCGCCCTGGTCTTCGTCACCTGCCTGCGCCCGGCGGTCATCCTGTCCGAGGAGGGCGTCCGGGTCCGCAACCCGCTGAGGAACGCCTTCGTGCCCTGGCGGGACGTGGACGAGGTCACGGTGTCCCACTCGATCACGATCACCTCCGGCGGTGAGAGCGTCCGCTGCTGGGTGCCGCAGGCCTCGGCCCGCGAGCGGGCCGCCGCCGCACGCAGGGGAAAGCCCGCCTCCGTGCCCGCGCGGGGCCGTTTCAGGACCGAGCCGGTCCGCTCGAAGGGCGAGCAGGCCGCCGCCGAGGCACTGGCGGGCAGGACCCACGCCGACTGGGTGGCCGAGCAGATCACCGAACGCACGGAGGCCGCCAGGCGCGCGGCCTCCGTGACCGGGGCTCCGAAGGCGACCGGGACCTCGGGGGCGACCGGAACTCCCGCGACGACCAGGGTTTCCGCGACGACCGGAACTTCGGCGGTGGCCGGGGCTTCCACGACGACCGGAGGGGAACCCGAGGCCGGGACCGCAGCCGGCATCGGGTCGGCGGCCGGCACCGCGGCCGGGGCCGGTGCGCTCAAGGTGACGTGGGCGCCGGACGCCCTGGCGGCCTTCGCGGTCGCGGTCCTGCCGGTGGTCGCCGCCTTCCTCGCCTGACCACGTCGGTCGCGTCACCCGCACGGGCTCGGCCCGGCCAGGTCCGGAGCTCGGGGGGCCGAAGTCCGGCCGTGGACGGTGGTGGCGGGAGCAGGGGCCCGATCCGTCGGGTGCGGACGCGCCGGGAACCGTGGAAGCAGCGCGGGTCAACGGGGCGAAGCCCCGGACCATGAGCCCCGGACCATGAGCCCCGGACCATGAGCCCCGGACCATGAGCCCCGGACCATGAGCCCCGGACCATGAGCCCCGGACCATGAGCCCCGGACCATGAGCCCCGGGTCAGAGGCCGAGGGCTTCGGTGAGGTCGGTCTTCAGGGCGTCGAGATCCCGTACGGCCCGCGCGCGGGCGGCCGAGACTTCGCCGGTCACCGGGACCACGACCTCCAGGTAGCACTTGAGCTTGGGCTCGGTACCCGAGGGGCGGACGACGACCCGGGCGCCCCCGGCCAGGTGGTAGCGGACGCCGTCGGTGGGCGGCAGCCCGCCCGTGCCGAGACTCAGGTCGTCGGCCGCCTCGACCTCGCGACCGCCGAGCCGCGCGGGCGGAGCGCTCCGCAGGCGGGCCATGGCCCCGGTGATCAGCGAGAGGTCGGCCACCCGGAAGGACAGCTGGGACGTGGCGTGCAGGCCGTGACGGCGTGCCAGGTCGTCCAGGAGGTCGAGCAGGCCGCGACCCTCCAGCTTGGCCCGCGCGGCGATCCCGGCCACGGTCAGCGCCGCGCCGATGCCGTCCTTGTCGTGCACGGGCAGCCCGAGGCCGGAGCCGACGCTGTATCCCAGCGCCTCCTCGTACCCGAACAACAGACCCGCACCGGCCTTCATGATCCACTTGAAGCCGGTCAGGGTCTCGGCGTAGCGCACCCCGTACCCGGCGGCGATCTTGCCGAGCAGGGACGACGACACGATGGTGGTCGCCACCAGG
Source organism: Streptosporangium sp. NBC_01469 (assembly GCF_036227305.1). Classification (NCBI taxonomy): domain Bacteria; kingdom Bacillati; phylum Actinomycetota; class Actinomycetes; order Streptosporangiales; family Streptosporangiaceae; genus Streptosporangium; species Streptosporangium sp. NBC_01469. The sequence goes on from NZ_CP109465.1 coordinate 2,988,373, forward strand.
CGGCCGTCGCCCGAGGTCTGCCGGATCACGTGCTCGCCCAGCAGGGCGCCCACCTCGTCGCCGGTCAGCATCCGGTAGCCGCCGCCGGGCAGCGGCACACCCACCGCGCAGCGGTCCGCGTCGGGGTCGTTGGCCAGCACCAGATCAGCGCCGACCCGTTCCGCGAGCTCCAGTGCGAGGTCCATCGCGCCGGGCTCCTCCGGGTTGGGGAAGGCGACGGTGGGGAAGTCGGGGTCGGGCTCGGCCTGTGCCTCGACGGTCGCGGGCGCGTCGAACCCGGCGGTGACGAAGGCCCTGGCCAGGGTGTCGCCGCCCACACCGTGCAGCGGGGTGTACGCCACCCGCAGTTCACGGGCGTCGCCGATCGGGAGCGCGACCACCGCCTCCAGGTAGGCGGCCACGATGCCGTCGTCCAGTTCGCTCCAGGCGGGGTCGCCCGGGGAGCCGAGGGGCAGCTCGGAGACCGGCCCCGTCGCGTCGATGGCGGCGGAGATCTCCGCGTCGACCGGCGGCACGATCTGGGAGCCGTCGCCCCAGTAGACCTTGTAGCCGTTGTCGCGGGGCGGGTTGTGGCTGGCGGTGACGGTCACGCCCGCGTCGGCGCCGAGGTGGCGGACGGCGAAGGCCAGCACGGGGGTGGGCAGCGGCCGGGGGAGGACCGAGGCGCGCAGCCCGGCCCCGGTGAGCACGGCCGCGGTGTCGTGGGCGAAGGTGTCCGACTTGTGCCGGGCGTCGTAGCCGATCACCACGTGTTTGCCGGGACCGAGAACGCGGGCCAGCCCGGCCGCGGCGCGCATGACCGTCACCCGGTTCATCCGGTTGGGGCCGGCGCCCAGCTCGCCCCGGAGCCCGGCGGTGCCGAACTCCAGCCGGGAGCCGAACCGCTCGCGCAGCGCGTCGCCGTCATCGCTCTCCAGCAGCTTCTCCAGCTCGGCGCGCGTGTCGGGGTCGGGGTCCTGGGCCAGCCAGGAACGGGCGAGCCCTGCGAGATCGCTGCTCATCATCACCTCTCGGGGCCGGGGCCCGTCCGCTCGCCGGGCCCGCCTCCTGTTGATCCCTGATACCAGGGTGATTCTCGAAAGCCGGACGTTTTCTCGAATCGGCCCGACGGGGAGGGGGCCGACTCGCGGCTCGCGGGCCTACAGCTTGCCGACGACCCTGGCCAGCAGGCCGCCCATGCGTGTGGCGGTGGCACGGCCGACCTCCAGCACCTCCTCGTGGTTGAGCGGCTCGCCCACCAGTCCGGCGCCCGGGTTCGTGACCAGGGAGATGCCCAGCACATCGGCGCCGCCCTCGCGGGCCGCGATGGCCTCCAGCACCGTGGACATGCCCACCATGTCGCCGCCGAGGACGCGGCACATGCGGACCTCGGCCGGAGTCTCGTACGTCGGGCCGCGGAAGGCCACGTAGACGCCCTCGGCCAGCGACGGGTCGGCCTCGCGGGCCAGCTCGCGCAGGCGCGGGGTGTAGACGTCGGTGAGGTCGACGAAGGTGGCGCCGGTGATCGGGCTGGCACCGGTCAGGTTGATGTGGTCACTGATCAGCACCGCCTCGCCGACCTCCTGGGTCTCGGGGCGCAGGCCCCCGGCGGCGTTGGTCAGCACGATCGTGCCCACCCCGGCTCTGATCGCGGTCCGCACGCCGTGCACGACCGGCTCCACGCCGCGGCCTTCGTAGAGGTGGGTGCGGCCAAGGAAGATCAGTACGTTCTTGCCCGACTCGGTTCGTACGGCGCGGATCCGGCCCGCGTGGCCCTCCACGGCGGGCGGCGCGAAGCCGGGAAGGTCGGTCACCGGGATCTCGGCGACCGCCTCGCCGATCGCGTCGGCGGCCGGGACCCAGCCGGAGCCCATCACCAGCGCGACGTCGAAGGAGTCCACGCCGACGGCGCTTCTCAGCGCGTCCGCGGCGTCGGTGGCGAGTGCATATGGGTCATTGGTCACGTCACTGAGCGTACCGGTCATCCGCTTTCGTGCCGCGTGTCGTGTCCCTTGCACAGCGGAGGACGTCGTGTCCCCTGCTCAGCGGAGGGGACGGTCAGCCGCGCCGCCGTACCACCTCGTCGTGCATCATCGCGATGTGCGCCGCGGGACCGCCGAAGGCGATGGCACCCAGCCGCAGGAACAGCCAGGTCACCTCGCGCAGGGATGACCCGCGCCCGGTTCTTCCGTCTTCGGGAGGTACGTCCTTCACCAGGGAATCATGACATTTTCCCAGGTGAAGGCGAGATGGCCTCTTGGTTAACTCCACCTCCCGCGCGTGCCCGCGTGTGGCGGACCTCCGCGCATGCTCGCGTGCGGCCGACTCCCGCGTATACCTGCGTGTGGCCGGCTCCCGCGCGTGCCCGCGTGTGGCCGGTGACGAGCGGCGCGCTCAGGCTCTCCGGGAGTTCCCGAGGAGGTCGCCCTCAGGCTCTCCGGAGTTTTCCGAGAAGGGCTCTCCGGGGTTCTCCCGGAAGGTCGCCCTCAGCCTCCCAGGGAGGTGCAGGGACGGCCGCGCAGCTCTCTGACGTAGTCGTCGGGGGCGCCCGCGCGCTCGGCGGCCTCGGCCAGGATGCCGAGGTAGCGGGCCGAGGGCAGCCCGCCCTCGTACCCGTCGAGCACGTAGAACCACGCCACGACCTCGCCCTCCATGGTCTGCACCCGGAGTTTGACCTTGTGGTAGAGGCCGCGCGCCGCGCCCTCCCACTGGTCGAGGGAGCTCTCGTCCCACTCGGGCACGTCGTAGAGGACGACGAAAACCTGGTCGTCGGAGTCCTCGACGATGGAGGCGAGCGCGCCCTCCCAGCCGAGATCGTTCCCGCCGAAGGTCAGGCGCCAGCCCTGGAGCCAGCCCGTCCCCCTGATCGGGGAGTGAGGGGCCCGCTGGGCCATCTGCTTCGGGTCCATGTTGCTGCCGTAAGCGGCGTAGACAGGCACGGTGACCAACACTAATCCAAGATCCGCGAGACGCTCACCCGGCTTCGAAGCCGTGTCGATGTCTGGCCGATGTCTGGTGGAATCGCGATGGTTTTGTGGGGGTTCCGTGGCTTAGCAGGGATGCCGAGCGATGTCCGGTCCCGCCATGCGGGAGAATGGGCTATGTGACGAGGATAGTGATCATCGGTGGCGGTCCCGGCGGATACGAGGCGGCGCTGGTCGCCGCCCAACTGGGAGCGCAGGTCACCGTGGTCGAACAGGACGGCCCCGGCGGGGCCTGCGTCCTCACCGACTGCGTACCGTCCAAGACACTGATCGCCACCTCGGTGCGGAAGCAGGCGCTCCTCGACGCCAGCATGCTGGGAGTGCACTACACCGGCGGCCCCGACGGCGACGTCGGCGGTGTCATCGCCGACATGCCGCTGGTGAACAGGCGCGTCAAGGAGCTCGCCCGCGCGCAGTCCGCCGACATCGCCGCCCGGCTGGCGGCGGAGGGCGTCGAGGTGATCAGGGCCCCGGGACGGCTGGTCGACCCGCAGGTGGTCAGGGCCGGAGAGCGGACGATCCGCGCGGACGTCATCATCGTCGCGACCGGCGCGACCCCGCGCATCCTGCCCGGCGCCGAGCCCGACGGCGAGCGCATCCTCACCTGGCGCCAGCTCTACGACCTGGAGGAGCTGCCCGAGCACCTCATCGTGGTCGGCTCAGGTGTCACCGGCGCGGAGTTCGCGGGCGCCTACCGCTCGCTGGGCTCCGAGGTCACGCTGGTCTCCTCCCGCGACCGCATGATGCCCAACGAGGACGCCGACGCCGCCGAGGTCCTCGAAGAGGTCTACCGGCGCCGCGGCATGAACGTCATGGGCCGCTCCCGCGCCGAGTCCGTCAAGCGCACCGCGGACGGCGTGGTCGTCACCCTGGAGGACGGCCGGACCGCCGAGGGCAGCCACTGCCTCATGACGGTCGGCATGGTCCCCAACACCGCGGGGCTCGGCCTCGAGGAGGCCGGGGTCACCCTCGACAAGGGCGGTTTCATCCAGGTCGACAAGGTCTCCCGCACCTCCGCGCCCGGCGTCTACGCGGCCGGAGACTGCACCGGGGTCCTGATGCTCGCCTCGGTCGCCGCCATGCAAGGCCGGATCGCCGTCTGGCACGCCCTCGGCGAGGCCGTGCACCCGCTCCGTCTGGCCACCGTGGCCTCCGCCATCTTCACCGACCCCGAGATCGCCGCCGTGGGCATCGCCGAGCGGGCGATCCAGAGCGGGGAGATCGAGGCCAGCATCGTCAAGCTGCCGCTGGCCACCAACGCCCGCGCCAAGATGCAGGGTTTCAACGACGGCTTCGTGAAGCTGTTCTGCCGCCCGAACACCGGCATCATCCTCGGCGGCGTCGTGGTCGCCCCCCGCGCCTCGGAGCTGATCCTGGCGGTCTCGGTCGCCGTACAGCAGCGGCTCACCGTCGACCAGATCGCCCACACCTTCGCGGTCTACCCCTCCCTGTCCGGCTCCGTCACCGAGGCCGCCCGCCGCCTCATGCAGCCGATGACCCCGAGCGGCATCTGACCCGTCTGTTCGATCTCGCGCCGGCCCCGGGCCCCGGGCCTCTGAGGTGGTGGCGGCCGAGGTCAGGGGCGGATGCGCAGGACGCGGACGCGCCCGTCGTCGCCGTACTCGAAATGGAACCGCAGGGTCACCGGGCCGCCGGAGAAGTCACCGGAGATGTCCGCGGTGGCAGTGTTCACCGCCGTGTCCGGCCTCGTTGGCGGGCACGTTCAGTGTGGGGTTGCGGTCGAAGAACCCGTACGGCGTCAACGAGAATCCGGCATAGTCGACCGGCATCACCGGCCAGTCCTCGGGCCGCGGGAAGTGGGTCACGCCGAAGGTGTGCCACAGCACGACGTCCTCACCCTCCAGGGGCCGGTCGCCCGCGACGTACGCCGGCAGACCGTCGCCGCCCGGGTTCTGGTTGACGAACTCGCCGGACGGGTACCGCTCCTCGGGTGCGTACCGGGTGATCCACAGATCCCGGGTGGCGAACGCCGCCCGCGCGGCGATCGACGAGGACGGGTCGGCCAGCAGGGTCGGGGTCTGCTCGGCGCGCAGTACGTAGCCGGTCGGCTGGCCGAGCCGGTTGGTACGCTCGGTGCTCACCACGTGCCAGGTCCGCCCGACCGAGGCATCCGCGCTGCGCACCCCCTCGGCCTCGCTCGCGATCCGGGTCCGGGCGTAGCTGAAGGCGTTGCCGTACGGGTTCTCCGGCGAGACCGGCACTCGGACCGCGTCGACCTCGTCGACCGCGTTCCGGACGCCGTCGACCATCATGTCGAGGCGGGCGCTGAACAGGTGCTGGTGGAACGGGGCGCCCAGGCCCGGGGCCACCTCGCTGGCGTAGGGCCATTCCCGCAGCCCGCGGTAGGCCGAGGTGAAGACGATGCCGGTGAGCTTGGCCTCGCACTCGATCCTGCCGTCGAGGTAGAGGTACCAGTAGAAGCCGTAGTCGTAGTTGCCGATCGTGGTGAAGAACGAGATCACCAGGCGGCGCTGGCGGCGGACCTCGGCCGAGTTCGGGGTGAAGATGTCGGTGTGCTTCCAGAGCGTGCCGTAGTCCTCCTCGTGCAGGCAGATCGCGTTGGGGATCCGCCGCACGTTGCCGAGCTCGTCGGCCAGGTCGACGTCGAGGTAGTGGATCTCGCCGAGGCAGTCGCAGCCCAGGGTGAGCGAGTTCGCGAACCGGCCGAAGAGGTACTCGCCGGTGTCGAAGTAGTTCTGCCAGAACCGGACCGGCGCCGGGTCGCCGTACGGCACCACCATCTCGGCGATGGAGGCGCGGTAGACGACCGGCCGGAACTCGCCGTCGTGATCGGGGTCGGCGTAGGCCAACTGGTGCAGCACCAAGCCCTCGCGGGCATCGAAGCCGAAGTGCAAGGACCAGTTCGCCCAGGTGATCCGGTCGCCCTCGACCTGGAACGACGGCCCGTCGGGCTGGGTGATCTCGATGGGTCTCAAGGTCTCCAGCGGCGCGGGGCGCCCCTGCGGGAGGTGGAACTTGCTGAGCTCCTCCGGCAGCGGGAAGACACCGATATCGACGATCTCGGTCGCCTTCCTGGCGATCAGGTCGACGTAGGCGCTCAGCCCGTCCACCGGGTGCGCCCAGACGTGAGCGTCGGGGGCGGGCGCGGCGAAGCAGAGCACCCGGATGATCCGCCTGCCCTTCTCACCGGGTAGGTCGAAGACACCGGCGGACAGCGGCGCGCATACCACCTGCTCCGTGGTCAGGCCGCGCCTGGCCAGCGCGTCGCCCCAGGCCGGCTCCTGGGCGAGGATCCCGTCGACCGACATGAACTCCTCGACCAGGATCGGCATCCCGCCGCGGGAGCCGTCGACGTCAACGACCGCGGCCACCGCGTCGGCGGTGAGGTCGACGGTCACATCCCGGGCGTCGCCGCTCGCGGTGTCGAGCAGCAGCACCCGCACCCGGCGATCAGGCCTCGGCCCGGTGCCGGCCTGGAACGCGAGCACCTCCTGCTTGTGGGGCTCGAGCAGACCGACGTAGACGAAGCGGATGCTCTCGCCGGCCAGGCCGGCCTCGCGTACCAGGGCGGCGGTTCGCTCGATCTCGGTCGGGGTGAGGCTGGAAACCGGGGTGGGCAGGGTGGTCATGGGATCCCCTCTCAGATCGGCGAGCGCCTCGTCCTGGAATCCGGGGGTGGTGCCGTCGCGCGGAGCGGGACGGGTTCCGGCCATGAGAGGTCCTCCAGTCGGGGCGGGTGCCTGCCGGACGCCGTTCGCTGCGGTTTCGTCCCCAGCAGGCAAGCGGCTGGTGCTGTACACCGCTCATCCTCCGCCGTCTGCGAAGATGCGCCAGGCTCACTCACTGTCCTAGAGCGGACACTTTGCGGCACGAGCCGGCGAGCGTGCAGGAGGCCGCAGCCGAGGGGCCCATGGTCGGCGGTGTCGCCGGCGCCTTCCTCGACTCGTTGCCGAGGCGCCCGCTCCCGGCGTCGGCTTCCCCGCGATCATGGCTGGTCGTCGAAGCGTGTTCGGACGGCGGTTCAGGGCGTTCCGGCCGCCAGGCGACCGCAGGGCGGTCTCTTGCGATCGTTCACCGGGAACGCTCTAGTGCACGCGGGAGCGGAGGCGGCCCAGGGCGGTTCTGCCGTCCTGGACGGCGCGGGCCACGAAGTGCAGTTCCTGGTCGCGGCGGGCGACCAGGAGAGCCTGCTTGGCCGCCTCGTAGGCGTCGAGGGCGAGGCGCCAGTCGCGGTCGGAGGTCATGCCGCCGCGCCCGCTGACCTGGAACTCGTAGTCGAGCTGGTCGATCTCCTCGCCCAGCCGGGTGATGTCCTCCTCGGCACCGCGCCGCATCGCGGCGAACCGGGCGTCGCGCCGGGTTCGCCGCTGGGCGCTGACGCCCCAGGCCACCACGGTCAGCGCCAGGCCCACCGCGCTGAGCACGACCATGACCAGGCCCACGGACGGGCCGTCGCTCCGGGCGGGCTCGTCCTGCGGGGGGTCCGTCTCCTTGGTCCCGAAGATGTCGAGGTCGGGTAGTGAGGTCGGCACCGCGAGGGTGATGCCCGTGGGGTCGCCCTTGGAACCGGTGAGGTCGGCGTCGTCGGCCTGGGTGAAGGACGCGCCCTCGACCAGCGCGCCGGTGAAGTCGGCGCCGTCCAGCTCGGCCTGGGTGAACTCGACCTCGCTCACGTCGGCGTCCTTGAACGTCGCGTTGCGCAGGTTCGCCTGGCTCATCTTGGCCTCGCGGAGCTTGGCCCTGGTGAAGTCGGCCTTGCGCGCCTTGAGCTGGCCGGGGGTGCTCTCCTCCAGGTCGGCGTCGATCAGCTTGGCGTTGGTGAAGTCGGCCTGGGTCAGCTCGGCCCTGGTCAGGGTCGCCCCGGTCAGGTTCGCGTGCGGGAACTCCGCCTGCCCCGCCTCGGCGTCGATCAGGATCGCGCCCCGCAGGTCGGCGTGGTCGGCGTGCATCTGTCCCAGGTCGGCCTCGGAGAAGTCTGCACCCCGCAGGTCGGCGTACTTCAGTGTGGCCTGCGTGAGGTTGGCCTTCTTGAGCGAGGCGTCGCGCAGGATCGCTCCGGTGAGGTCCTTCTGGAGCAGCTCCACGCTGTCCAGCTTGGCCCTGGTCAGGTCGGCGCAGCGCAGGTTGACGGGGAGCTGTGCCCCCCGGGTGAAGTCCTTGCCGCGCAGGTTGACGCCCTGACCGGGCTTGCACGGCCCGGCCGCGGCCTGGGCGGGAGAGATCACTGTCCCCGACAGCGCGAAGATCGCGACGATGAGAGCCAGGGGGATGGGACGACGCACGGGAGCCTCCTTCAAAGCAGCCCCGATCGTGTCAGCGGACCATTGCATCACGCTAGATAGTCGCTTGCACCTTTTCTGCCGGGTGTGGGTGTGGACAGACCTCCCGGGCAGCAGCAGCCGCCGGCCGCGTTCAGGCCGGGCCGAGCAGGTCCCACCGATTGCCGGCGATGTCCAGGAAGACGGCGACCCGCCCGTAAGGCTCGGTGCGCGGCGCGGTCACGAACTCGACACCGGCCGCCACCATCCGCGCGTGCGCGGCGTCGAAGTCGTCCGCCCGCAGGAAGAGCCCCACCCGCCCGGCGAACTGCTCCCCGACGACGGCGGCCTGGCGCTCGCCGTCCGCACGGGCGAGGAGGATGCCGGTCTCGCCTCCCGGGGGCCGGACGACGACCCACCGTTTCGGGCGGCCGTCGTTCGTCAACGAGGGCGAGTCCTCGACCAGCTCGAAGCCCAGGGCATCGGTGAAGAACTCGATGGCCCGGTCGTAGTCCTCCACGACGATCGCCACCAGATCGATCCGCATCTTCATGATCGTAAGTCTCGCTGATGATCCGTACGGGCGAATGCCCTTTGAGTCCTTGCCACGTCGGGGCAGGCGACGACGGCCTGCGGGGCGCGGGAACTCGCCCAGCGGATGAAGATCCTGTGAACCGCCGAGGCCGGGTTCGACCTCCGACGCGGCTGAGTGAGGCTTCGTGCTCGCCCAGAACGCCCGGATCGGCGTTTAACATGCTCGAATTTCTATGCTTTGACGAGAAATGATGGCCTGACTCCTTACATAGGCACAGATGTCCGTAGATCGCACTATCAAGGAGACGGGCATGGGGATGCCGAGGAGACCGGGCGCGGGAACGGCCAGTGGATGACGCGCGGGCCAGGTTCGAGGCCGTCTACCGGGAAACATATGGCCGGATCACGGCGTACACGGCACGCCGCTGCGCGTCGCCGCAGGACGCGGCGGACGTGGTGGCGGAGACCTTCGCCATCGCCTGGCGGCGGATAGGAGAGCTGCCGGACGGGGAGGAGGCCACTCTGTGGCTGTACGGCGTGGCGCGCAAGGTGCTGGCCAACCACTATCGAGGTGAGGTTCGCCGCCAAGCCCGCAGTGTGCAGCTGGACGCCGAGATGGCCGACCTGTACGAAGCCTCGCCCGACAGCGGGGTCGAGCTGAAGGCGATCGCGCAGGTCTTTCGGACTCTGCCGGACGACGATCGCGAGCTGTTGTCGCTGGTCGGCTGGGAGGGCCTGGACCGGCAGGAGGTCGCCACCGTGCTCGGCCTGTCGCGCAACGCCGTACGTATCAGACTCCACCGCGCTCGCAGGCGCTTTGCCCGTGCGCTCGCCGAGGCGGATGTCCGCTTCGAGGCAGAAAGCCGGTTGATGCCGGCGGAGAGGCAGCTGTGAAGAACATCGAAGACATCGATGCGATTACCGGCGCGCTGGCGCGGGTGGAACCGGGTCGGCAGGGAGGCCGTTCGTCCGACGCGGGGGCGCGGATGCTGCTGGCCTCGATCGTCGCCGAGGAGCCCGGCCCGTCCATGGCTCGCCCCCGCGGGCACCGTCCCCGGCGGCTGGTCCTGGGACTGGTGGGAGCGGGGCTGCTCGCCGCGGGCATCGTGGTGGGGCCGAGCCTGCTGCAGAACGGCGTGTCCCCTTCGTACGCGGTCACCAGGGACTCCGACGGCGTCGTGTACGTCAAGGTCAGGGATTTCAATGACGCCGCAGGACTGTCGAAACAGCTGAAGGAGCTCAACGTCCCCGCCATCGTCGATCACGCGCCCATGGGCAAGTGGTGCCGGGAACCGCGCGGGACCCCTGTCCGGGACATCCCCGCCGGCCTGTACTCCGTGCCAGAGAACATTCCCGGCGAAGCCTCCACCGATGGCTGGCAGATGCGGATCGACACCAGGCTCTTCAAGCCCGGCCAGACCTTCGTCTGGACGATCGGGGAGAGGCACACCAGCACCATCCTCATGGACGGCCCGGTCGCGCCGTGCGTCCTGGTGTCCGACGACAACCGCGAGGGGAAGATGATCAAGTCCGACTATCGGCTGGCGACCACGAAGGGTCGCTCGCTCGCCGGGTTCCGGGTGGACGAGAAGTCCGTCGGCGAGGTCCTGCCCGAGCTCAGGAAACGCGGACTGAAGATCACCTATCTCATCATGGCGCTCCCGCCGGGAAACCCGGGCGGCTACGGCGAGCTTCGCACGCAGATCACTCCCGTCGGCGACGACTGGATCGTCTGGGAGGCGGAGGAATCCATCCGCGAACCAGGGGCGATCCGCCTGCTCGTCACCGACAGGCGCTACGACAGCAATCCCGTCTACGGCGGTCCACGCGACAACGTCATCAAGGAGTAGCGATCACCGGCCTGCCCGCGGTCGCCCGGCTCCGCGGTCCTCCCGCCCAGCGGGGAGGGCTATGGGCCGCTGCAGCGACCAGCGGGCAGGCCACGTGAGACGCTCGGCAGCCGCCGAACCGGTAGCACACAGAATCAGAGTCGATGAGTGAGTACCTCTGAACCCGGCCACTCCCACCAGACCTCCCAGCGTGAACCGGCTCCCTCTTCACACCTGCGACTCGAAGGACTTCAAAGGCTTGGGCCACCTGCTCACCGTGGTCCCGGCCACCCGGCTGCGGTGAGAAAAATGATCATGAGTTGACTTCCGACGGCGACTCCGCGAGCCAGAGGGCGGCGAGCGGAAGGGCTCGCATCCGATCCCCGAAGGGGAGTGTTTCCCGGCCTGCGTACAGGACGAAGCCCGCCATCATCCGGTCACCCAGCTTGCGGGACAGGTGCTGGAGTCCTTTGAAATCGTCAGCCCGTACCGTTTCGGAGGCTTTGACTTCGATGCCGATCACCTCCCCTGACGCACGTTCCAAGATGCCGTCCACCTCGACGCCGTCGCGATCTCTGTAGTGGTAGAGCCGTATCGGTTCTTCGGACCAGGTGAGCTGGCGAGCCAACTCGCTCAGTGCGAAGTTCTCCATCAGCGGGCCGACAGGAGCGGTCACATCACTGACCCGGCCTGAAGTAAGGCCGGCGAGATGTGCTCCGAGTCCTGAATCGACCACCAGGAGTTTGGGCGTCGCGACGGCACGGGTGGTGGCGTTGGAGGACCACGCCGGAATCCGTTTGATCAAATATACGAGGTCGAGGAGATCGAGATATCGCTTCACCGTGGTTCGTGGCAGGCCGAGGTCGCGGCTGATGTTGTCCGTCACGGCCGGACCTCCCATCCGCCCGGCGAGGATGTTGAGCAAGCGCCGCATGTCGGCCGGGTGCTCGATGTCGGCAACCTGCTTCACATCCCGGTTGATCAGGTCGGTGATGTAGGAGTCGAAGAAACGTGCCCTCCGTCGATGAGACGGGCGCTGAACGGCTTCCGGATAGCCTCCGCGCATCGCGCGGTCCAAATAGTCGGCTCGACGAAAAAGAGGTCGCGGGATCTCGATGTCAGCGCCGTTTTGGAACACCGAGTCGACGAAGCCGTCTGGCTTCTGTTCGATCTCCCCTTGCGACAACGGCCACAACTCAATGGTCTCGGATCTGCCGGGAAGGGCATCGGGAAGGTCCTTCAACCCCAGCAGGCGAGCGGAACCCGTGAGCAGGAAGCGTCCGGGGCGGGGGTTGGAATCGACTTCATGCTTGATGGAGAGAAGCAAGTCGGGCACGCGCTGGATCTCGTCGATCAGTACGAGTCCGTCGTGGTGGACGACCCCGTCGGGATCCTGTCTGGCCGCGGCGCGAACGGCCGCCTGGTCGAGGAAGAGTTCGCGCGCCCCCGGGGTCTCGCGCGCGATCGCCTGGGCCAGGGTGCTCTTTCCCGTCTGCCGCGCTCCGTTGATCATCACAACTCGGGTATCGGTGAGCGCTTCGCGCACCATCCCATGTGCGCGCCGGGAGAAGAGAGTGAGGTCGTCGATGTCCACACGGTGCAGTGTAGGCGGCCACAGGTTCTTGAGTGGTGGATCTGCCGCTACGTTCGTGGTGGATCTGCCGCTGCATTCGTGGTGGATCTGCCGATCTCTCCCTTTCTCTCTTTGCATGCCCGTGAGGGTAGGAAAATCCCGTCTCGGCCGGAGACGTCGCACTGCATCACACCATCGCCGCGTGCCGGCACCGTCCTCTCCGGGGACGACGAGGATCGCGACAATCAAGCCTTCGAGTCGCCATGTACTCGTACGGAGAAACCGCCCGGAGGCAGGCGCAGGCCTTCCACCTCGTGTTCCTTGTCGTCGTGGTTGATGGCGAAGAGCCAATCGCCGCGCCGTACGAGTTCCACGGGGGCCGGTTCCAGGCCCAGCAGGCGGGCGTACGCGGGGTCGGACAGGCGGGTGGAGACGTAGAGGGCCGTGCCGGAGCCGTACGGGTGGCGGGTGATGGCTGGTTGCCCGGCGAGCGGGGTTTGGAAGGTGTGCGAGGTGCCGGAGGTGTGCGGGCCGGTGTAGACGGCCATGGCTTCGGCGCCTTCGAGGTGGACGTGCTCGCTCCAGAACGTTCCGGTCTCCGGCTGCCGGTCACACCCGAGGGCGGACAGGGTGAGGGCGACGCCGGGAGGGAGGGGGTGGAATTCCTCGACGCGGATGCCGAGGAGGTCGCGCAGGGCGCCGGGGTGACCGCCGAGGCGGACGCGGGCGTGTTCGTCGGCGACGCCGCTGAGGAAGGAGACCACGAGGGTGCCGCCGCCCGAGACGTAGTGGCGCAGGTTGGCGGCGTCGGCATCCGAGATGAGATACAGGGCGGGGACGAGCACGAGCGGGTACGCCGACAGGTCGGCCGAGGGGTGGACGAGGTCGGCGGTGACGCCGTGCCGGTAGAGCACCCGGTGGGCCTGGCGTACGGTCTCGGCGTAGTTCAGCTCGGTGGAGGGCAGGCCGGGGGACTGGAGTGCCCAGCCAGCCTCGGCGTCCCAGAGGATCGCGGCCCCGGCCTCGACGGGGGCCGCGCAGGCGTCCGTCAGGGACGGCAGGAGCGCGCCCAGCTCGCAGATCTCGCGGAAGATCCGCGAGTCGGGTCCGGCGTGCGGGACCATGCCGCCGTACCAGAGTTCGGCGCCGCCCCGGGAGGCTCGCCACTGGAAGAACATGGCCCCTCGTGAGCCGCGTGCGATGTGCGACAGGGTCAGCCTGGTGATCTCGCCGGGGCGCTTGGCGAGCATCCGTGGCCCGGTGTAGGTGACCACCGCCTGCTCCATCAGCAACCAGGGTTTTCCGCGAGCCGCATCGCGCCCGGCCGCATCGCGCTCAGTCGCACTGCGCCCGGCCGCACCGTGCTCGAGGGCATGCTCCGAGGTCGGGGCCAGGGCGCGTGTCGGGTCAACGGTCGGGCTGTGCGCAGAGGGTGGGGCGGGGGCGACGGCCGAGCTGTGCGCCGGGTTCGAGGCCCAGCCGCGGGCGAGGTCGGCGGCGAAGGCGGTCTCGGCGGGTGGGTCGGCCGACGGGTAGTGGTCGATCGCCACCAGGTCGACCTCGGTCGCCCAGTGCCGGTGGTTCACCGGCACCCAGTCGCCGAGGACGAAGTTCGTGGTGACCGGGACGTCCGGGGTGAGCTCGCGCAGCACCGCCCTCTGCTCGCGGAAGTGGCCGAGCATCGCGTCGGAGACGAACCGGCGGAAGTCGAGGACCTGGGAGGGATTGGGCAGGTACTGGGTGGCGCGGGGCGGGGTGATCTGCTCCCACGCCGAGTAGTGCTGGCTCCAGAACGAGGTGGTCCAGGCGTCGTTCAGCGTGTCCAGGGTGCCGTGCCGCGCGCGCAGCCAGGTCCTGAAGGCCGAGGCGGCGTGGTCGCAGTGGCAGGTGGTGCCGTACTCGTTGTGGACGTGCCACATGGCCAGGGCGGGGTGGTCACGGTAGCGCTCGGCGAGGGTACCGGCGATCCGGGCGGAGGCGGCGCGGTAGGCGGGGGCGTGCACGCAGTAGGTGTCGCGGCTGCCGTGGGTGAGCCGGATGCCGTCGGCGGTGACGGTGAGCGCGTCGGGGTGGGCGAGGCCGAACCAGGGGGGTGGAGAGGCGGTCGGGGTGGCGAGGTTCACCGCGATCCCGCCGTCGTGCAGCAGGTCGAGGACGCGGTCGAGCCATCCGAGGTCGTGGACGCCCGGTGACGGCTCCAGCCTGGCCCAGGAGAACACCCCGACGCTGACCAGGTTGACCCCGGCCCGCCGCATCAGCGCGACGTCCTCCTTCCAGACCTCCTCGGGCCACTGCTCGGGGTTGTAGTCCCCGCCGTAACACAGCCCGCCGAACCGCCCAGGCCAGTCCACGGCCACTCCTTTATTTGGATGGTAGCTAAACTAATTATCCACGCGTGGCGGACCCTGCTCAAGGGGGCGGCTCTGGCCTGTGCTCCCGAATCCCGCGCTCCCGGCTCCCGGATCGCCTCGCTCGCGAACGGCTCGCGCGAGGGGCCGGATTCGCCTGGGGCCACCGGGGTGCCGGGTAAGGATCGGCGGCGTCGTGCGAGCCTTCTCGTGAGAACGGTCGTGTGAGCTTTCCCGTGAGGACGGTCGTGCGAGCCTTTTCGTGAAGACGACGGCGGGGTGCGGGCAATAACAGCGTCCGTTGCCCCACGAAAGGCATCCTCCGCATGAGAGTCAACAGCGATCGTCCACCCGATCGCACCCTTCCCGACCTGGTCTTTCCACCCTCGTTCTTCGCGGACGACGTGGCCGGGGACGCCGTGTCCGTGGAATCCGCCGTGGAGTCCGCCGTCGCGAGTGACGCCGGGGTGATCCGGCTGTCGCTGCGCGACCCGGAACGGTTCGCCGAGATCTTTCACAGGTACTTCGCCGCGATCCATCGGTACGCCTCCGCCAGGCTGGGCGCCGACGCCGCGGACGACGTCGCGGCGGAGACGTTTCTCGCGGCCTTCCGGCAGCGGGAGCGCTACGACCTGTCCCGTCATGACGCGCGCGCGTGGCTGTTCGGCATCGCCACCAACCTGATCAGACGGCACCGCAGGGACGAGGTGCGTCTGTACCGCGCCCTGGAGCGGGCCCGGGACGCCTCCGTCACCGGCTCGGGCGGTGTCTCCGTCGTCGGCGCGGGCGCGTCGGCGGCGGACTCCGCCGACGCCGGCCTCGGCGTTGACGCGCAGCGCCGCCTGGCGGGCGCCCTCGCCGTGCTGAAAGCCGGTGATCGGGAGGTACTCCTGCTGGTCGCCTACGGCGAGCTCAGCTACGCGGAGGTGTCCGACGCCCTGGGTATCCCTTCGGGCACCGTCGGATCCCGTCTGAACCGGGCCCGCAAGCGGGTCAGGGAAGTTCTGAACGCGAACGTCGCCACCAAGAACACGGACACCGCCAGTAAGGGGGATCGACACGATGGATGAGATGAACCTGCTCCGCGACCGGGCCGAGGCTCAGCCCGCTCCCCGGCCCGAGGCCGTCGCGTCGGCACTCGACCGCCTGTACGGCGCCGCCGGGGAGGCCGAACACGGCGCAGCCAGAGAGGTCGAACACGGCGCCGCCCGGGAGCCCAGGCCGACGGCCCGGCGTTTGATCCGGCTGCCCGGCTCGCGCCGGAGGCTCGCCGCGACGGGCCCGCCGTCCGCGCCACGGCGAGGGTCCCGCCCCCTCCCGCGCATCATGGCCGCGATCGTCGTCGCGGCCACCGTCGTCGCGGTGGTGGTGACGACGACGGTGATCGCACGGGGGCCCGGCGAGGAGAGGCCGTCCACGCTCGCGGCCATGGGCGACCGGCCGGCGTGGCGCGAAGGGGACCCCGAGCTCGTGGTGTTCCTCTGCGAGGACGACTCGCCCTTCGTCGGGTGTGGCGGCGGCGGCTTCGCCGTGGAGGACGGTGGCCTGGGTGCTCCGCCGGATCCCATCCTGGGTGGCAAGGCCACCACACCGCAGGACAAGGCGGTGATCGAGCAGACGCTCGGGGCCATGCCGCAGGTGGAGGCGATCTCCTTCGTGAGCAAGCAGGAGGCGTACGCCGACCTGCTCCGCAAGGAGGAGGAGCAGTCCATCCTGGGTCCCCAGCAACGGAAGCTGTCCGACATCCTCGACGTGGAGAAGATGAAGGAGTCGTACACCCTGAAGATGAGACCCGGCACCGACTGGGACGCCGTGATCGAGACGGCCGAGGCACTGCAGGGAGTGGCCAACGCGCTCAACCGCAAGTGCCTCACCGAGAACGCCCAGGAGATCGTCGAGAGGGACAGGACCCTGTGCGCTCCCGGTGGTAACGAGGACTGACCGAATCCGTGTCGGCGGGTGGACGCGGCGAACACGAGGCCCGATGACATCGCGGTACCGATGGACGTCGCGGCCGGGCCGGGGGCCACCCGGCTCGACCTGTCTCGTCTGGAGCCACCCCACACCCCCGCGTCATCGGGGGACGGGGGTGCGGGGTGCGACTTCGGGGACAACGGGCCGCGTGAGGGGCGACGGGCGAGTCGGCTCGGAGGGCGGGGGCGGACGAGCGGCATCCGAGGCGGCGCGCGCATCGGCTCGGAAGGCGGGGGCGGGGGCGAGAGGGCCGTGACAGGCCGAGGGCATTGACCTTTGTTGGTTGGGACGTAAAACTAATTCAGCAAAAGGAAGCCCGAGCGCTGGAGTCCTCATGCCCTACCGCCCCCCGTTGGTCGCGCACGAGTACTTCGTCGCCGATCCGCCTGAGCTGCCCGTACGCGCGCACGGCGAGGAGGGCCTGTCGGCGCTGATCTCGGCGGAGCCGGTCGCCTCCAACGCGGCCGGGGTGATCCTGAAGGCCGTGACGTCGGCGGAGGAGACGCTCCTGGTCCAGGTGGGCGTGGCGGGTGAGGGCGTGATCCGGGTGAGGCTCGGGCAGGACGCCGACGCGCGGACCAGGTCGGCCGCCGCGATCTCCTTGGTCACGCCGGGCGAGTTCGCCGGGGCGCGGGTGGAGAGCCGCGACGGGACGATCCTGCTCGACGCCGGTTCGCTCCGCGCGGAGATCACCCTGGCGCCGTGGCATCTGCGGTTCACCGACGCGAGCGGGGCGCCGTTGCTGGAGCAGGACCGGGGGCACACCGACATCAGCGGCCGGTTGCGCACGCTGCCGTTCGGCCGCTCCAGCTCGGGCGGCGCGGTGGCCGGCTATCACGAGAGCTTCGCGGCCCCCGCCGACGAGGCGTTCGCCGGGTTCGGCGAGTCGTTCACCCGGCTCGACAAGCGTGGCCAGCGGCCGGTCATGTGGAACTACGACGCGTTCGGCGCCGAGTCGCAGCGGGCGTACAAGAACGTCCCGTTCTACCTGTCCAGCAGGGGTTACGGCGTGCTGGTGGACAGCGGGACGCCGGTGGAGTTCGACGTGTGCCAGTCCACGCACAGCTGCGTGCAGATCGTGGTCCCCGACGATCTGATCGACTACTACGTGATCGCCGGGCCGAGCCCGTCCGAGGTGCTCGACCGGTACGACCTGCTGACCTGCCGCCCGCTGCTCCCGCCGAAGTGGGCGTTCGGCACCTGGATCTCCTCGGGGTTCTTCGTCGACAGCCAGGAGCGGGTGACGGCCAGGGCGCGGCGGATCCGCGAGCGCGGGATCCCGTGCGACGTGCTCCACCTGGACACGTACTGGCAGACGGACGGGCACTGGTCCGACCTGCGATGGGACGCGGAGCGCTTCCCCGACCCCGGGGGCATGCTGGCCGAGCTGGACGCGATGGGCTTCAAGGTCTGCCTGTGGATGAACCCGTACGTCTCCCACCTCAGCCCGGCGTTCCCGGACGCCGCCGAAAGCGGATATTTCCTTAAAAAGCCTGATGGCGAGGTGTACGTGGCCGACTGCTGGCACGGCTCCTACCCCGCCTGCGGCATCGTCGACTTCACCGACCCCGCCGCCGTGGAGTGGTTCAAGGGACTGCTCCGCCCGCTGCTCGAACAGGGCGTACAGGTCTTCAAGACCGACTTCGCCGAGGGCGTGCCGCACGACGCGGTCGCGGCCAACGGCATGTCCGGCACCGACCTGCACAACGTCTACACGCTGCTGTTCAACGACGCCGTCTCCGAGGTGACGCGGGAGGTCGCCGGGCACGGCATGGTCTGGGCGCGCTCGTCGTTCCTCGGCGGGCAGCGGCACTCGGCGCAGTGGAGCGGCGACACCTACACCAGTTACGCCGCGATGAGCAGCACGCTGCGCGGTGGGCTGGCGCACGGCCTGTCCGGCGTCCCGTTCTGGAGCCACGACGCGGGCGGGTTCACCGGCCGCCCCGCCGACGACCTGTACGTCCGGTGGACCCAGTTCGGCGCGCTCTCCCCGCTGCTGCGCCTGCACGGCACCACCAGCCGGGAGCCTTGGGAGTTTCCCGGGGTCGAGGCGGAGGCGGTCGAGGCGCTGCGGCTGCGCTACCGGCTCATGCCGTACGTCTACACGGCGGCCGTCGAGGCCGCCAGGACCGGGGCGCCGATGATGCGGGCGCTGTGCGTGGACTACCCGGACGACCCGGTGGCCTGGCAGGCGGACCTGGAGTATCTCCTCGGCCGCGACCTGCTGGTGGCGCCGATGACCTCACCGGAGCAGGTCAGGAGGGTCTACCTGCCCGCGGGGGAGTGGGTGGACCACTGGACGGGCGAGATCCTGCCCGGCGGCCGGTACGTCACGGTCGCCCCGCTGCTGGACCGCGTCCCGCTGTTCGTCCGGCGCGGCGCGATCGTTCCCGTCCTCACGGAGCCGGGCGGGACCATCGGTGACGGGCCGTTCGGGGAGATCACCCTGGTCGCGTACGGCGCCGGTAGCGGTACCGGCGAGAGGCGCGCGGTCATCTCGGACCTCGACGGGGACACCGTGATCACCGCGGTCCCCGAGGGGGAGGGCCTGCGGGTGACCGTCTCGGGGGGCGCGCGGATCGCGGGCGTCGAGCAGGTGGGGTCCGGCGTCCCGATCGTCATCACCACCTAGGAGAAGAAGCGTGGTCAACCTCAAAGCCGGTGGCCGTGCCCGCGGCGCTCGTCGCCTGCGGCGGCACCGGGAAGGCCGCCGCGGACGGTTCCCGCGTCCTGAAACTCTGGCACTACGAGGGTGCCGACAGCGCGATGGGCAGGGCCGAGGTCGTCAAGCAGTTCCAGGCGACACATCCCGGCGTGACGGTGGAGTTCGAGGAGAAGGCGTTCGAGATTTTCGCGCTTCGGTTGCTCCATACTAAGATCGTCGGTATATATAGACCGCATGAATAGTAGGTCGATGCAGGAACCGACATTCCTGATCCTCACGGCTTTGGCGGCCGGGTCGCAGCACGGCTACGGCATCATCACCGATGTCCTGGAGATCTCCGGTGAACGCGTGCGGTTGCGCGCCGGCACGCTCTACTCCGCGCTCGACCGGCTCCAGGGCGAGCAGCTGATCGAGACGGACCGCGAGGAGGTCGTGGACGGACGGGCCCGGCGCTACTACCGTCTCACCGCCGAGGGCACAGCCCGGCTGTCGGCCGAGGCCGAACGGCTGCGCCGGAACGCCGACACCGCCGCCGCGCGGCTGCGCCGCGGCCAGGCCGCGCGGCCGTCCCTCGGCGGGGCGTTGTGACCGCGCTGGAACGGCGCTACCGCCGGTTGCTGGCCTGGTACCCGAAGGACCACCGGGCGCGGCACGAGGAGGAGATGCTCGCCGTGCTGCTGGCGTCCTCGACTCCGGACCAGAATCGCCCGGCCGGACGGGACGCGCTTGACGTGGTGCGCGGCGGCCTGGCGATCCGGCTGCACCGGGTCGCGCCGCCCGGATCACGGCGGCGTTGGCGGGCCGCCGTCGACCTGGCCGCCCTCCTCGCCCCGCTCACGCTGTTCGGCGCCGGCCTGTTTCGCGCCGCGGGGTACGCCGGACGGTTCGCCTTCGACCTGGCCCTCCCGAATCTCGTCCATGCCTTGCCGTACGGGCTGGTCGTGCTGCTGGTGTGGCTGGGGCGGCGATGGGCGACGATCGCCTGCGCGTGGGCCACGGCGGCGCTGCACGCGGCCGAGAGCATGGTTTGGCTACTGTCCCTGCCCGAGGGAACCATGGTGGTGGGCGATGTGCTTCTCGTCTCGGGGCGGCCGTTGATCGCTGCCGGCGTGCTGCTGTCCGCCTTCCCGGCGTGCGTCTGCGCGGCGATGCTGACCCTCGCGCCGTCGCCCGGTCCCGGCCCTGTAGGGTCCCGGCGGCTGCTGGTCTGGGCGGGCGGGGTGCTGGCCGTGTGCGTCGTGGGCGTCCTGCTGCCCAAGGTCTTCGGGGCCGTCCTGATGCCGGCCGCCCTCGGCACGGTGGCCGTGATGGCACTGCGCTCCCCTGTGGGCCGCCGGACGGCTGCCATCCTGACGCCGTTTCTCGTTGTCGCCGTCATGCGGTCGTGGTTCACCGATCTGGCGAGTCTGACGGCGGTCACCGTCGCGACGGCGGCGCTGCTGGGCGTCACGGCGTGGCTGGCCCGCACCGGAAAGGCCTCCCACGCCCCCGACCGCGTTCCCGGTCCTTCCGGATCTTGAAGTCCATCGCATCCCCTCACCTGGGGTGTCGCGACAACAGGTGTGACGTTCGAGGGGCGTCTACCGCGTCAGCCCCTCACGACAGTTCACGATCACACCCGCGTCAGCCCCTCACGACAGTTCACGATCACACCCGCGTCAGCCCCTCACGACAGTTCACGATCACACCCGCGTCAGCCCCTCACGACAGTTCACGATCACACCCGCGTCAGCCCCTCACGACAGTTCACGATCACACCCGCGTCAGCCCCTCACGACAGTTCACGATCACACCCGCGTCAGCCCCTCACGACAGTTCACGATCACACCCGCGTCAGATCCAGCACCCCGACCGTCTCGCCGTCACTCTTCTCGCCTGTGAGCCGGAACCCGAGCTTCCGGTAGAAGTCCTCGGGGCCGCCCTCTCCCCGCTCCCACGTGACGTACATCCGAGTGCCGCCGCGCCGCCCGATTTCGGCGGCCACCGATTCGACGGCGAAGCGGCCGACACCCTGCCCCTGTGCGTCGGATGTCACGTTGAGGCGCCACAGGCCGGACCGGAAGTCGGCCCCCTCGCCGTTCCAGTCGATGTCGAGGAAGGCCATGAGGAAGCCCACGGGACGGTCGCCGTCGAGGATGAGGCGCGGCCAGGCCACCTCCTGGTGGACGTAGGCCTCGGCCAGCGACTTCACCACCGGCGAGACGAAGCGCTCCTGGTCGGGGCGGACTTTCACGGAGATGGCCACCTCGATGTTGGCGGGGGTGATGGGCGCCAGCCGGAGGCTTTGAGTCATGTGGGAACCATATTGGGTTGGTTACGCACGGCCCCGTGCGGTCACGGAGCAACGGCCGCTCAAGATCCCCATCACATCGGCGGACGCGACCTTCAGCCAGATCTTGTAGATCTCGAAGCCCACCGGTCGCGACAGGAATCCGATCCTCGCGAGTGAGTCATGTGGTTCCACACGGCCCACCCATCTCCCCGGGCTGCTTTGCCGGTACGTGTCACAAGGTTTACGAGTGCGTACGGCTCAGCGTGATGTCTCAGGATCGGCGCCCTGGTCGTGCGGATCCGAGCGAAGGGACGGCGGGAAGCGCAGTACCCAGCGGCGCTGCCACGGGGTCTCGACGGCCCGGTGGTGGTGGTGCTCGCGCGTCCAGGCGACGGCGTCGGCCGGGGCGAGGCCGGCCAGGACGGCGAGGCAGGCGACGACCGTACCGGTGCGTCCGACGCCGCCCCCGCAGGCGACCTCCACCGCGGCGCCCGCCCGTGCCCGCTCGTGCAGCGCGCGGATTCGCCGCACGGCCAGATCGTGGTCGCGGGGCAGCAGGAAGTCGGGCCACTGGATCCACGCGTGCGGCCACCGCAGCTCGCTCTCGTGGCGACGGCGGAGCCGGTCGGAGCCGAGGTACAGCCCGAAGTCGGGCGTCGGCCCCTCCGGCGGCGGACGGCGCAGGCCGCGACCGCGGATCCAGGAGCCGTCCGGCAGTTGGAAGGCGCCTACAAGCGGCGGTTCGCCGACCGGGCCAATTGTCGCACTGTCCTCAGGGTTCTGCATCGATTCTCCTTGTGTCTCTCACTGGGCGCTGCCCAGCCGGTGCCGTGCGCGGTGATTGGCGACATTGAGCCGGTTGCCACACCGGTCGGGCATGCAGTAGACGCGGCGCCCCCCGCGGCTGGTGTCGACGAACACACCGCGGCAGCCAGGGGCGACGCAGGCGCGGAACCGGCCGTGGCCGAGGGCGCGGACGGCGCCGAGCAGCCCGACACCGATGATCGCGGCCAACTCCTCGGCCGGCGACGCGCCCGGCGCGGTCGGGACGTACCACTGCCATCGCCCGCCGGGGTCGCGGTCCAGCACCGGGCTGAGACCGGCCCGCCTGGCCAGCACGGCGGCGCCCGCGACGGCCTGGTCCTCCGTCTCGGTCTCCACGACGCCACGCGCCTCCCGGCGCAGCAGGTGAATCTCGCGGACGTCGTCGCCGGTCGGCGACCGCCCGTCCGCCAGGGCGTCGAGTCGCAGCCCGTGCTCGGCGAGGAAGCGCGTCAACGCCTCCGGGGTCGGCAGGGTGTCCCCGGCCGTGGTCCGCACGGTGGGCGAGGTGTTGGCCAGGTCGCCGGCCAAAGCCGCTCCCACCGCATAGTCGGTGATGGAGATCCGCATGCCTCACCGTCTTCCGTGTAACCGATAAAACGATAATATAGCCCTTACATCGTGGCGAAGTGAAGGGCTGCGCCAGAGGTGGCGCGCCACGGCCGGGTATCAGCTGGACACGCCGGCGGCGGATGGCGAGCAGGATCAAGGCGTGACTGGCCCGGCGGTCAAGACGGGGGCGCCGCCGTGCCCGCCTTGTCACCACTGACCGTTCGGTCACCGCTCGGCTCCCGGCGCCTCGCGAGTGCGGGCCGCCACGGGAAGACGCGGGTCGACGGCCTATCGGAGGGAGTCTGAAAATTTTCGTGAGGCTACTTGCAAGCTGGCATGCCGCTAACCTATAACTGAAATAATAGGTTTTCGAGAAGGCGGGCTTGAGGATACCTGCCAGTTCACACGGAGGTGGTTACCGATGCTGCTGACGTCGATCGACCCGTTCATCCAGGAGTTCGACCGCCAGTTCGACCGGCTCGCGCGTCAGGCCCTGGGGTCGGGTGAGGGTGCCGCCCGCGGGGCCATGCCGCTGGACGGGGTCCGGCGCAAGGACGATGTCCTCCTGAAGTTCGACCTCCCGGGCATCGACCCCGACACCATCGAGGTGACCGTCGACCGCGGGGTGCTCTCGGTGAGCGCCGGTCGCGAGGAGGAGTACGGGGAGGACGACCGCCTGTTCGTCCGCGAGCGTCCGATGGGCACCTTCACCCGTCGCGTCTACCTGTCCGAGCACCTCGACAGCGACAAGATCGACGCCGCCTACTCCAACGGCGTCCTGGCGGTGCGCATCCCGGTCATCGAGCGGGCCAAGCCCCGCAAGGTCGCGATCCAGAAGACCGAGAACACGTCCGACCGGAAGTCGATCAAGGCGTGAGGCCCAGGGGCTGACCGCAGGACCTCCTCGGGGTGGGTGCCGGGTTCCGGCGCCCACCCCCGCGCCGTTTCCCCCCGCCGCCGTCACGGACCTCCCACGAACTCCAGCGAACCCCCACGAACCCATACGGGAAAGGAGCGGTGATGGCCCGGTTGCCCTTCGACGACGAGCACGCCCCGCTGTACTCCGTCGGCCAGGTCGCCGACATGCTCGACGTCGAGCAGGCGTTCCTGCGCCGGCTCGACGAACACGACGTGGTCAGCCCGGCCCGCTCCACCGGCGGCCAGCGGCGCTACACCCGCCACGAGATCGGCGACCTCCAGGACGCCATCCAGCTCGTGGGCGAGGGCATGACCCTCGCCGCCGTACGCCGGATCTTCACCCTGCAGCAGCAGGTCCGCGACTTGCGGGAGGAGCTGGCCAGGGAGCGCGCCGCCCGGGAGGAGGACCGGTCCTCCGGACGGCCGGAGCCGCTCAGCCCTTGATGACCCCCTTGGTGAAGTGCCGCTGGACGAACGGGTAGACGAACAGCACCGGGAGCAGCGCGATGACGACGACGGCCACCTGGATGGCCAGGCTCGGCGGCGGGGACTGCCCGGCGACGGTGCCGACGCCGGTCTGGCCAGCGATCAGCGACTGGCCCTGGAGCACGTACTGCCGCAGCACCACCTGCAACGGCCACTTGGCGTTGTCGTTCAGATAGAGGACGGCGTTGAAGAACGAGTTCCAGTAGCCGACCGCGTAGAACAGGCCGATGACGGCCGTGACGCCCTTCGACATGGGCAGCACGACCGTCCGCAGGATGCGGAACTCGCTCGCGCCGTCGATGCGGGCGCTGTCGGTCACCTCCTCGGGGATGTTCATGAAGAACGCCCGCATCACCACCAGGTTGAACGCGGTGACCGCGCCGGGCAGGATCAGCGACCAGTAGGTGTCGATCAGTCCCAGCGAGCTGACCAGCAGGTAGTTGGGGATCAGTCCCGGGCCGAACAGGAAGGTCAGCAGGATCAGGAACAGCATCGGCCGGTGCAGTAGCGAGCCCGGCCGCGACAGGCCGTAGACGGCCGGCACGGTGACGGTCAGGCTGATCGCCGTGCCGACGAGGGTCACGCCGAGGCTGACCACGACCGACCGGGTCACCACGCCGCCGGAGAACAGCTCCTCGTACGCGGCCAGGGACAGCTCGCCCGGCACGGTGACCAGGCCACCGGCCGCCGTCACCGCCTCCTGGGTGGACAGGCTGGTCAGCACGACCATGTAGATCGGGAAGAGCACGCACGCGACGATGAGCGTCAGGACGAGCCCCTTGAGGAGCCCGCCGGCGCGGCTGGGCCGCTCGGCCCAGGGGGGAAGAGCCGTCATGATCGTTTGTAGATCCCCTGCTCGCCGAATCGGTGGGCGACCTTGTTGGCCACCAGGATCAGCACGAGCACCCACGAGAAGAAGTGCGGCATTTGACGTGCTCCTCCGCATGAATGTGGAGGATTCCCGTGCCGCTTACGCGGCAGCTCGCGGCGCGGGTGCGCCGGAGACTGCGGAACGGGATGCTTGACGCTTCGCCGACCCCGGTACCCCGGAGTCTCCACGTCCTGTGACCGCCCATCCGGCGGCAGAGTTGTACCGATGAAGCTGGTTTCTGGCGGCGTTGGTGTCGGCGTTGCCGATCCATCCGCACGCCGGGTTCTTGCACACGAACCGGGACCGGGACTCACGTGAGCCCGCCGTGGTCGTGTGGCAGCGGTGACATTCCCGCGAGGTGCCGTGGGGTCGGACCTTCGCCACGAGCCCGCCCCGGTCGGCGGCCTTGTAGGTCAGCAACTCGACCGTCCGGCCCCATGCCTCGCCCGCGATAGCGCGGTTCAGGCCGCGCTTCTGGGCGACCTTGACGCCCGGTTCCTCCACGGTCCCGGACGCGGACGCCGTCATGTTGCCGATTTTCAGGTCTTCGACCACGATCGCGGAGTAGGTGTCCGCGAGGGCGGTGGTGCTCTGGTGCTGCCAGTCGAGGGCTCGGCGTTTGGCTGTCGCGCGGAGCTTCGCGATCTGGTCGTAGGTGCGGGTCAGCCGTGCAGAGAGCGGCTGCCCCTTCGTGGTGGTCTTCCTCTGGCGGGCGGATTTGCGTTCCAACCGCAGCAACCGCTCCGCCTGCCCGGTGGTGAGCCACGAACCGTGGCCGAGGTGTTCTCCGGTGGACAATGCCAAGGGGATGACGATGCCCCGGTCCATGCCGGCCTTCGGCCCTCGGTGCGGGGCAGGGGCGGCGACGACGGTCTCGGTGCGGAACACGATGTTCCACCCGTGGGCTTTCTTGACGAGGCGGGCCCCGGTGATCCGTCCGGCGGGGCCGCCCTTGGTCACGCCGGGCAGGTCCTTGGTCCATCGGAACCGTACCCGGCCGACCTTGGGCAGGTTGACCGCGCCCCAGCGCCGGTTGATCCGCGTGATCTGCAGGTCGCGGGCCTGGGGGACGTCGATGGCGGCCTGGGATCGGAATCGGCCCTTGAATGTCGGGCGCTTGGCGGGGTGGTTGGGGTTGAAGAAGTTCGCCCACGCCTGCCGGTAGGTCTTCAAGACCGCTTGCGCGGCCTGCGCGGGAAGCTGTCCCATCCAGTCGATCTCATGACGGGCAACGCGGATCGCCGCGTCGCACTCCTTGAGTGAGGCCAGGCGATCGGGACGGAACGTGCAGAACTCGTGGAGCAGGTTCCACAGTGCGCGAGCGGTGTGCGCCTGACCGTCCAAGACGGCCGACTGCCGCTTGCCCAGATCCAGGCACGCCACCTGCGCACGAGTCCGTTTCACCGTTTCCACCAGCCGATCATATCGTTTGGTGTCATGGAAGATGATCGGGATGTTCGTAAAGGCAGGCACTGTGTTCACGAACTGTCCGCACACTTGGTGTTCGTGACGAAGTACCGCAGGAATGTCTTCACCGCGCCGATGCTGACCCGATGCGAAGAGATCATGAGGGATGTCTGCGCCGGCTTCGAATGCGAACTCCTTGAGTTCAACGGCGAAGACGACCATGTCCACCTGCTCGTCGGCTTTCCCCCCAAGGTCGCGCTCTCGACCCTGGTCAACTCGCTTAAGGGCGTCTCCGCCCGTTACCTGCGCAAGGAATACGACTCCCACGTCCGCGAGTACCTGTGGGGCGGCCACTTTTGGTCCCGCTCCTACTACGCGGGCTCGACCGGCGGCGCGAACCTGGCCACCGTCAGGAAGTACATTCAGGGCCAAGACCGGCCCACCCGCTAAGATCCAAGCACGCTCGCGCCCTAGAGGACACTCCCGCGCGAGCCTTCACCTCCCCCGTAAACGGGGGAGCACCGGCCCGCATCCCGGTAGACGATGCCCTGGATGAACAGGCGAAGCCGGGGCCGCACCACGCTGTCCAGGAGCACGGCCAGCAGGATCGGCACGGGGAAGTAGAAGACCAGCTGGAACGTGGTGATCGTCAGGGTGTTGAGCGTCGCGTCCCAGAAACTCGCGTCGAACATCAGCCAGTGGAAGTTGGAGAGCCCCACCCACGGGCTGTCCCCGATGCCCACGTACGGCGAGTAGTCCTGGAACGCGATCACGTTGCCGAGCAGCGGGACGTAGTGGAACAGGACCAGCAGCCCGACCGCGGGAAGGGCCATGAGCAGCAGCTGCCAGTCACGTTTCAGGCGCGCGCGGAAGGGTTGCGGGCGCGCCCGGCTTGTCCTCGGACCCCTTTTACGGACATCCTTGGAGGTGCCGGCGCCGGCGGGTGAGGTCAGGTCACCCGCCGGCCCGGTCCTTCCACGGTCCCCGGGCGAGACCCGGCCGCCTCTCGCGCCGGTTCCGGGCGGGACCGGGTCGCTTTCCGTACGGTCCCCGGGCGGCGCCGGAGCGCCGTCGGGCTCGGTTCCGGCGGGCTTCCTAAGCACGGCCGTTGTCCCGCAGGACCTTCATGTAGAAGTCGCGGGCCTCGTCCCCGCCGTCCCGCCGCCACTCCGTGACGATCTGCCTGGCGTCGCTCACCGGCCGCCGGCCGCGCATGATGTCGGTGAACTTGTCCTCGGTGGGGACCTGCAGCCCGGAGTACTTCGACGGCCGCTGGATCCTGATCCCGTCGAACGGGCCCTTCTTCAGGTACGGGAAGCTCGCGTTCTGCCACTCGACGTTGGCCCTGACCGCGTCGGGCCAGGGCCAGTCCACGTACAGCGGGCGCCCGCCCAGGAAGCCGTAGGTGCAGGCGACCTCCTTGCGGCCGAGGTCGTTCGCCCGCGGGACGTTGTCCTTCCCCCGGGTGAAGTGCTTTTCCTCCACGCCGAAAGCATCGGCTCGAACTCGGGGGTCTCGTACTTGTGGAGGAGCCTGCCGCCCTCGTACCGCCAGTCCTGCGGGATGCGGAAGGTCGGCCACATCATCTCGTGGATGCTGCCGAACGCCCAGCGCCCGGCCTTGGCGTCGATGATCTCCCTGCCGAGCTCGAACAGCTCGTCGGCGGACCTGGGGTTGGCGTTCCAGCCGTTCTTCTCGAACAGGTCCTTGCGGTACAGCAGCGCGAGGGGGTAAGGCTCGGTCGGGAACGGCACCGCCATGAGCCTGCCGTTCCAGACCGACCACTGCCACGCGGCCGTCGGCAGGCCGCCCCCGCGGTCATCGCGGCGCTCAGTCCCACCAGCCCGAGGAATCCACGGCGGCTGGTCATCGCGCCCGGGGGAAGATCCTTCACGGGGCGCTCCCTTCGTTGTCTCGAGACGGGTCCGGGGTGTCGTGGCGGATGTCTCCGGGGGTAGAATTAGTTAGTCTTACGACCAAACAAATTAGTCGAGGGTGGCCGTCGCCACAAGGGACCGACGATCGCGGGGCGCCGGTGAGCGGTCACGGATTGGTGAACGATGGGGCATGATGGGGCCAGCCTGGCCGAGCGGGAGCGGGACTCACCTTGATCACACCTACGACTGACCCGCGGCCGGCCGACTTCGCCGACGTGCGGGCCACCAACCTCGCCGTCGTGCTGAGATTCGTGCGCGAGCACGCGCCGTGCTCGCGGGCCGACATCGCGGCGTCCACCGGCCTCAACAAGGCGACCGTGTCGAGCCTGGTCGCCGATCTGATCGACCGCCGCCTGGTCAGGGAGACCGGCCTGACGGAGAACCGCGTCGGCCGCCCCGCCACGATGCTCGTGCTCGACGGCTCGCCGTACGCGGCGATCGGCATCGAGGTCAACGTCGACTACGTCACCGCGGTCGCGGTGGACCTGTCGGGGGAGAGGCTGCTGTCCTGGCGCAGGTCCTTCCCCGGCGCGGCCGGTACGGCGGGCCAGGCCATGGCCACCGTCGCGGGAATCGTCCGCCGGGTGGTGACCCGGATGGCCAAGGAGGAGCGCCAAATCCTGGGGCTGACCGTGGGCGTGCCGGGGCTGATCGGCACCGACGGCACCGTGCGCATCGCGCCCAACCTCGGCTGGCGCGACGCCGACCTCTGTGGCGACCTCACCAAGGCCCTGCGCGACCCGGGCTTCCCCGTCCAGGTCGACAACGACGCCAACCTGGCGGCCCTGGCCGAGTACCGCTTCGGCCCGCACGCCGGGACGGCCAACCTGGTCTACCTCACCGGTGAGATCGGCGTCGGGGCCGGGATCATCCTCGACGGGCGGCTGCGCCGCGGGGGCCAGGGGTACGGCGGCGAGATCGGCCACATCCAGCTCGACCCCTTCGGCGCCGAGTGCCGCTGCGGGCGCCTGGGCTGCCTGGAGGCCGTCGCCGGGATCGGCGCCGTGCTGGAGCACGCCGCGATCTCGCCCGCCGAGGTCGAGGTCGAGCTTGACGAGGTGGTGAGGCTGGCCCGCGCGGGCGACGCGCGCACGCTCGCCCTCCTGAGCTCCGTGGGTCACAACCTCGGCAAGGGCGTGGCCCTGATGACCAACCTGCTCAACCCCGAGGTGGTCATCCTGGGCGGCTACTACGTGCCGCTCGCGCCGTGGCTGCTGCCCTCGGTGGAGGCCGAGACCCGGGGACGCACGATCGCGCCGGACGCGGGGGGCTGCCGGGTCGTGGCCTCCACACTCGGGTACGGGGCGGCCGCGCTGGGAGGCGCAGCCCGGGTGCTCGACTCCGTGGACTCCGGCCGCCTGCCACGGATCTCGTGATCCGCGTCGCGCCAAACGCGGTTCGCGTGGTCTCGTGCTCCGTGTCGCGCTGAGCGTGGTCCGCGTCGGGGGTTTCGTGATCCGCGTCTCGGCGGCGGCGCCACTCCTCCCGATCATGGACGTTGGCGGGGCCCGGACCGGCGCCTTTCCGCCAGCGGCTGCGGGAGCGGCCCCGGCTCTCGTTCAGACGAGGAGGCCGGGGCCGGGGTGGCGATTGGTCAGGAGTGGTCCGCCGGCACCTTCGGCGATTCGTCGGTCCAGCCCGACTCCAGAACGGCGCTCCAACCGGCCGGTCGAAGATCTGCGCAACCCTGCTCGCCTACCGACCTACCGACCGACAGCAGGCGCCCGGTGTCCTTGTCGAACAGGACCTGCGACTCAGTGCCGTAGCTGGGCTCGCAGCTTCGCAACGCGACCCCTACCGCGTCACGGCCCAGCGGGTCCCGTACGCCGCCGAGGGAACGGACCTCGGGCAGATCGGCCATCAGCCGAAACAGCGCCGCCCTGACTCCGGAAGGGGCAGGCAGTTCGAGCAGCAGTTCGGCCGCCTGCTCAAACAGGATCTCATCTCGTCTCTTGTCGCTCATCCCAGGACCCTGCCACCGGATCAGGACCTCTTTCAGCGCCTCCGGTTCGGTGGGCAGGCGCTGGATATCGGCGACGGAGACCGCTTTGCCGTTGACGTTGGGCCAGCTTGACCCCGGTTCGGCAAAATTGTTCAGCCGACTGGCGTAAGGCGTCTTGCCTGTTTCATCGTCCACCGCCCGGTTGCCGCGAGCGCAGGTGAAATGAGCTTGATCCGAGCTGAACTCGCCCTCCTTGGGTGGTTTCGCGCCCTTGGCGGCGTCCACTTGGGTCCAGGAGTGGACTATCCACCAACTCGGATCCTTGGGCGACTTCGCCACCCACGTCTCGTCTCGGCAAACGCCGTGGGATGACCTTCCGCTGAACGAACCGCCCGAGTTCGCACCCCGGGTATGCCAGTACCGGCCGGCGACGGTCGGCACTTTCACGGTCTGCTCCGCTGCGGCGAGCAGCAGACCGCGCGCGGCGGGCTCGGCGGACCGATCGCCGGCACCGCCAGGTATCAGAGTCACGGCCACCGCGAGCCCCGCCGCCACCACTCCCGCCGTTCCCAATCCCCAGCCCAGCTTGACGCGGCCACGAGGGGGGACGACCGAGACCGTGGACGGCCGTGTGGTCGCGGCGGCGATGATTCGGTCGAGCCGTTCAGGATCGTCCACCGGCTTGAGCGAAGCGGGACGAGTGCCAGAGAGCGACTTCATCACATCGGTCTTCTTCACCGGGTTGACTCCTTTATGAATGCCAGCGATTCGGAGGGGAACACGGCGGCGCCGGTGATCGCGTCGGGCTCAGCGGCCATCGCACGCTCCAGCCTGCGCCGGGCACGGTGCAACCGGACAAAGAATGTGGCGGTGGAGCAGCCAACGACCTTCGCCGCATCCACGGCCCGCAGCCCATGCCAGGCGACCAGCGTGAGCACTTCACGATCACCATCGGAGAGCGCAGCGAGCCCCCGCAAAACGGCTGCCCTCTCGGTCACCGACTCGGCGACGTCGCGCGCTGTCAGCTCCGTGACCGAGCCCCACGTCGACAGCTCGTTCTCCAGCGACTGACGCCGAGCCTCCGCACGGTAGGACTCGCGCAGCACGTTGCGGGCAACGCCGAGCAGCCATGGGAGCGCCTCATCCGGCACGTCGTCGATCCGCCGCCACGCGACGCAGAATGTCTCACTCGCCACCTCCTCCGCGAGTTGCCGCCCCGCACGGCTGACCGCGTACGCGTACACGCTCGAATAGCAGGAGCCGTACAAGACGGTGAACCGGTCCCGAGGACCAGGTTCGATCATGTGTCCTCCCTTCCCTTAAGTGCGCCAGTACCAGGGAAGTGAGCGAACCGCGCCATTTCTTACAGCCTGAGGGGAATATGTGCGCCGCACGGCCGGTGATCTTCCACCCCTTCACTCGATCCGAGGAGGATACGAGGGGGATGAACGCTCTTTGGCCTCCATCGTTTTCTGCGCCGTTCCTCAGCGCCTGCGGGCGGCGGGATCGCGTCCGGCTTGCCGGCGTGCGAGTGCTTCGCCGGAGACTCGGGCGTAGCGGGCCAGTGAGGCGACCGAGGTGTGCCCGGAGTAGGCCGGCAGGGTGGAGGTGTTGGCGCCGTCCTCGGCCGCGTGGGTCAGTGCCGAGTGCCGGAGTTGGTGCAGTGTCCAGCCGCCGGTGGCGGTCTCGAACAGCTCGGCCGCCCGCCGGTAGGACAGCCGCGCCTTCCCGCTGCCGGCGTCGACGTCGGCCGGCGGCAGTTCCACCCGGGCCCGCCGGTCGGTGGTGAACACCGGCCCGCTCCGGCGCCCGTCCAGCAGACGGGGTAGCAGCCGGGCGGTGCCGGTGCGGCCGAGGCCGATCCCCACCGCTCGATGAACCAGGCGGCGACTCGATCAGCCGCGGCTTCCCCCTCGAACACGGTCACCGGGGTGTAGGAACCGAACTTCTCGGTCAGAGCACGCAACGCCGTGGCGTAGGCCCGCGCGGTGTTGGGGTTGGACACCCCGGCGAGAAACCCCTCGATCGCGTCCTTGAGCACCGGGACCGACCGCTCGACACCGATCTTGCGGACCACTCCCGCGACGCCTCCGCGCTCTATCGCAGATAACCATGAGGTCTGGCCTCCGCCCAGCGGGGGCATTTCCCCAGGACGGAACTGACATTACCGCAGATAATCATGGAGTATCTGCGGCTAGCCGCTCTCCAAGGGGTCCGGCGAGGAACTGTACAGCGCTGACCTGTTCTGAGAGGGCTTAGCGCACGATCCGGTGCCGATGTTCCTCAGACCCCGGGTTCGGGGGGATTCGGGGCGTTTGTCGACTACCTCTTGACCTTGGCCGCACAGGAGTGCACCCTTCAGGGAAGCTCCGCTCGAAACACGCGTGTAACGACCACCGGGGCGCGCGGGTGGCGACCGGAGTTTTCCCGGACCGATTATCGAAGCGCTTCGACTGAGGCGTTTTCCACGTCGAGGAATCGAAGCGCTTCGACGCGCTCAAAGGGATGGTCCCCGATGAACGAACCGTTCCGTGACCCGGAACTTCCCCTCGCGCAGCGGATCACGGACCTGCGGGGCAGGCTGACCCTGGAGGAGAAGATCGGGCTGCTGCACCAGTACCAGTCGCCGGTGGAACGCCTCGGGCTCGGCCCGTTCCGCACCGGCACCGAGGCGCTGCACGGTCTGGCCTGGCTCGGTCCGGCGACGGTGTTCCCGCAGGCGATCGGGCTGGCCAGCACCTGGGACCCCGACCTCGTCCGGCGGGTCGGCGAGGCCACGAGCGACGAGGTCCTGGCCTTCCACCACAAGGATCCGGCGGGGGCGGGGCTCAACGTCTGGGCCCCGGTGGTCAACCCGCTGCGCGACCCCCGCTGGGGCCGCAACGAGGAGGGCTATTCCGAGGACCCGTGGCTGACCGGCGTCATGGCGACGGCGTACGCCTCCGGCCTTCGTGGGAGCGATCCCACAGTGCTGAAGACCGCCCCCACCCTCAAGCACTTCCTCGGCTACAACAACGAGACCGACCGCTGCGTCACCTCCAGCGACCTGCCGCCCCGGGTGCTGCGCGAGTACGAGCTCCCGGCCTACAGGCCCGCCCTGGAGAGCGGCGCCGCGGTCGCCGTGATGCCCTCCTACAACCTGGTCAACGGCCGTCCCGCCCACCTCAGCCCGCTGATCGGCGAGGTGCTGCGGGCCTGGGCGCCCGACGACCTCCTCGTGGTCAGCGACGCGTACGCGCCCGCCAATCTCACCGGCCCGCAGGGCTACCACGACGACCTGCCCGAGGCGTACGCCCACGCGATCAGAGCGGGGCTCGACAGCTTCACCCAGGACGACGACCGTCCCGAGGCCACCCTCGGCCACATCCGCGCCGCGCTGGAGCGCGGCCTGCTCACCGAGGCGGACGTCGACGCCGCCGTACGGCACACGCTGTCCATCCGCTTCCGGCTGGGCGAGTTCGACCCCGCCACCCCGTACGACGACATCACCGAGGCGGTCGTCAACTGCCCGGAGCACCAGGGCCTGGCCCGCGAGGCCGCCCGGCGCTCGATCGTGCTGCTGCGCAACGACGGCGTCCTGCCGCTGGACGCCTCGGTACTCAGGATCGCGGTCATCGGCCAGCTCGGCGACACGCTCATGGAGGACTGGTACTCCGGGACCCTCCCGTACGCCGTCACTGCCCGTGCCGGGCTCGCCGAGCGGTGCGAGACCGTCTTCTGTGAGGCCGTGGACCGGATCACCCTCTCGGTGGAGGGAATGGAAGGCCGTCACGTCGTCGCCGACCCCGACGGCGGTCCGCTCGGGATCGGCGACGAGCCCGGCCTGTTCGACCTGTTCGACTGGGGCGGCGGCTGCTACGCCCTGCGGGCCGTGGCGAGCGGGCGCCACCTGTCCGTCGACGACGAAGGGGTGCTGGTCAACGACCAGCCGGGCCCCAACGGCTGGGAGGTGCGCCAGACCTTCCGTACCGAGGACCGTCCCCGCGGCGCGCTCGCGCTCCGGCACATCTCCACCGGCCGCTACCTCGCCCTGGACGGCGGGGTCTTCCGCCTGGCCGACGACGCCGACGCCGCCGCCTGGCTCACCGTGGAGCGGGTGGTGAGCGGCGCCGAGGCCGCCGCCGCGCTCGCCGCGACCGCGGACGTGGCCGTGGTGGTCGTCGGCGACCACCCGCTGGTCAACGGCAGGGAGACCGAGGACCGCCTGGACCTCGCGCTGCCCGCCGCGCAGCAGGCCGTGGTCAGGGCGGTGTGCGAGGCCAACCCGAGAACCGTCATGGTGATCAGCAGCGGCTACCCGGTGACCTGGGACGGCGACGACCCGCCCGCGGTGCTGTGGTCCTCGCACGGGGGCCAGGAGTACGGCCACGCGCTGGCCGAGGTGCTGTTCGGCGACGCCGACCCCGAGGGGCGGCTCACCCAGACCTGGTACCGCTCGGCGTGCGAGCTGCCCGACCTGTTCGACTACGACATCATCGCCACGGACGCGACCTACCAGTACTTCAGGGGAACCCCGCTCTACCCGTTCGGCCACGGCCTCGGCTACACCACCTTCGACTACGCCGACCTGGCGGTCTCGGTGGAGGGCGGCAGGCTCATCGCCTCGGCCACCGTCACCAACACCGGCTCCCGCGCGGGGGTGGAGGTCGTCCAGATCTACACCCGCCAGCGGCGCTCCCGGGTCAAGCAGGCGCTGCGCCGCCTGCGCGGTTTCGTCAAGGTGCGCCTCGCCCCCGGCGAGAGCACCCGGGTCGACTGGGAGCTCGACGTCGCGGAACTGGCCTTCTGGGACGTGACCGGGGGCCGGTTCGTCGTCGAGGACGCCCCCCACAAGATCATGATCGGCGGTTCCTCGCGGGACATCCGGCTGTGCGCCTCCTTCCACGTCGACGGCGAGCGGATCCCGCCGCGCGATGCCTTCGCGGGCCCGATCGCCACCGTGGACCACGACGAGTACGACTCGGTGGCGTTCGTGGACGCGGCCAGGGTCTCCGGTGACGCGGTGCGATCCACCGCCGAGGGCGCGTGGATCGTGTTCCGTTTGGTCGACCTGGGGGACGGGGCCGCCTCCTGCTCCGCCCTCGCCGCCGGCGCCGAGGGCGGCGTGATCACCCTGCGCCTGGACGACCCCCTCTGCGGGCCCGTCGTCGGCGACCTCCCCGTTCCCCGCGCGGGCCGCCACGACCTCACCGAGGTGCGCACCGGGCTCGCGCAGGCGGGGGGAGTCCATGATCTTTATGTGGTGTTCGAGAACACGGGGATCACCGTGGCCTCCCTGAGTTTCGGCGCGGTCGCGTGAGCGGGCGGGCGGTGACCATCAGCGAGGTCGCCAGGCACGCCGGGGTGGCCGTGAGCACGGTGTCGTACGTGCTCAGCGGGAAGCGCGCGATCTCGGCCGACACCCGGCGCCGGGTGCTCGACAGCGTGCGGGTCCTGGGATACCACCCCAACGCAGGGGCGAGGGCCCTGGCCAGCAAGCGCGCCAACGTCATCGCGCTGGTGCTGCCCCTGCGGGCCGGGATGCACGTCCCGGTGCTGATGCAGTTCGCCACCTCGGTGGTCACCGCCGCGCGGCGGTACGACCACGACGTGCTGCTGCTCACCGCCGACGAGGGCTCCGACGGGCTCCGCAGGGCGGCGGCGAGCGCGCTGGTCGACGGGCTGGTCGTGATGGACGTGGAGCTTCACGACAGCCGGGTGCCGCTGCTCAAGGATCTCGCCGAGCCCAGCGTGCTGATCGGCTTCCCCGCGGACTCGGCCGGTCTGACCTGCGTCGACCTCGACTTCGCGCGGGCGGGCGGGCTCTGCGTGGAGCACCTGGCCGAGCACGGGCACCGGGAGGTCGCGCTGCTCGGCGCCCCCTCGGTCGTCTACGACCGGGGCACCGGCTTCGCCCGCCGCACCCGGGAGGGTTTCGCCGCGGCCGTGGCCGAGACCGGCCTGACCGGGGTGGCCCTGCCGTGCGAGGAGAACTTCGACAAGGTGTCCACCGCGATCGCCGAGCTCCTCGACACCAGGCCGGATCTGTCCGGCCTGGTCGTGCACAACGAGGCCGCGGTCGGCCACGTGCTGGGGGCGCTGCGTCAGTACGGCAGGCGGGTGCCCGACGACGTCGCCGTGGTGGCGATCTGCCCCGACGACATCGCGGAACGCTCCAGCCCGCCGCTCACCTCGGTGCTGATCCCGGCCGAGGAGGTGGGCCGCCAGGCGGTCCGGCTGCTCATGGAGAAACTCGAAGGCCGCGCCGTCCCGGACGGCACCCTGCTCCAGCCGAGGCTCACCGTCCGCGACAGCACCTGAGGCACCTGGCCCGACGTCCTCCCGCCACTACCCGCAGTTCGCCCTGCCTGGCCTGCTCGTGTGACAGCACCTGAGGCGCCTGGCCGGACGTCCTCCCGCCGGGTCTCCTCAAGGGGGTTCCCGCCGCGGGCTTTCGCGGTGGGCTTCCGTGACTCCTGACGGGCTCTCGTCCGCGCTTCCGTGACCGCGCTTCCATGAGCGCGCTTCCGTAAGCGGGTTTCCGTAAGCGGGTTTCCGTAACGGCGACGGGCGCGCCCCCCGGAAGGGAAGCGCGCCCGTCGCCGTTCTGCTCGTTCTGCTCGTTCTGTTCGTCTGTCTGTCCCGCTGATCGTTCCGCCGGGGACGACTACCAGTCGCCGCCGCCGAAGTCACCGCCGCCGAAGTCGCCTCCGCCACCGAAGTCACCCCAGCCTCCGCCGCCGAAGTCGCCCCCGCCGCCGAAGTCGGTGCCGCTCTCGGCGCCGCCGCCGTAGCCGCCGTACCCGAAGCCGCCGCTCATCATGCTGCCCATCATCGTGCCGACCAGCATGCCGGTCATGACGTCGCCGAAGCCGCCGTAGTAGCCGTAGGCGTAGGGCTGGTAGGCCGGTCCCGCGTCGTAGTACGGGCGGCGCTGGCCGTTGACCATGACCTCGCGCGTCTGCGGCTCGAAGCCGCGCTCGACGGCCTCGGCGTCGGCCGCGCAGGCGGGCACGTCGCGCAGCGCGCCGCCGGGCGGGGCCCAGCGCACGTCGCGGGCGGAGGGACCGTGCTGCGGGTTGAAGAAGCACGGGGAGCGCCGCTCGGGCACCGGCTGGTTGTTGACGCGCGCCTTCACGCAGGCGAGGGCGTAGCGGCCCTCCTCCAGCGCGGTGGTCACGCCGCGGAGCTCGTCGGGGCGCTTGACCGCCACGAGTTCCACCTTGGCCCGCTCGTAGGAGTCGAGGGCGCGCTGCCAGTCCTGCTGGTGGTCGGCGCCGTCGTTGAGCAGCTTGACGTCGGTGTCGAGGTCGGTGATCTCCTCACCGAACTTGGTGACGTCCTCGTCCACGGTCTGCTTGACCGCGGCCAGCTCGGCGGCCTCGCGCGCCAGGCGGTCCTTCTTCTTCTTGCGGGAGTAGAGGAAGATGCCCCCGCCGCCGGCCAGGGCCAGCACCAGGATGCCGACCAGCACGCCCCCGCTGGAGCCGCTGGAGGAGCTGGAGGAGCCGGACGAGACACCGGCGCCGGTGGCCGCGTCATCGGCCAGCTTGACGAAGTTGATCACGTTGTCGGTCGGGCTGCTGGCGGTCTTGGCCCGCCCGAGCAGCTCGTCGACGTCGACGCCCCTGATGTTGGTGACGCCGAACGGCGTGGTGCCGCTCATCACCAGGACGGTGGACTTGGAACCGACGCCCTTGAGCATCGAGCTCAGCAGGGTCCTCGCCTGGGACTGGCTGCTGATCGAGCCCTGGGGCAGCAGCGCCACGTAGACGGAGGGAGTCTGTTCGACCGCGCCGCGCATGGCGTTGACGGCGTCGGCGGGCAGGTTCGCCGCGGGATCGGCGTAGAAGTGGTCCCCGTCCTTCAGATCCGAGACGATCGCACTGGGGTCTGGCGCCGCGGCGTTGGCCGCCGGGGCGATCATGAACATGGCCAGTAGTCCGGCGAACAATGCCATGATCGTGGCACCGAAACGACCTGGCGCGGCTTTTGTGGTGGTCACGGCAGAAAGCCTCCTTCGTCCTGAAGACGAATGAGTGGACGGCAGAGTTCCCTACCCCTCGACCGTATCCCCTCGCGGCCCGCGTCAGGCGCCTCCCGGGCACCCGGTATCCGATCGTCGTGCCGGCCCGGCCGGCGTGGAGACCGCGAACGTCCCCAAATCGGGGCTCCCGGTATCCGATCGTCGTACCGGCTCCCGGCCCGCCATATCCCCGCGAGCGCGCTCAGGTGTCCTTGATCTCGCAGATCGTGGCGCCCGAGGTGATGGTCTGGCCGACCGACGCCGCGAGCCCCGTGACGGTGCCCGCCTTGTGGGCGGCGAGCGGCTGCTCCATCTTCATCGCCTCCAGCACGACGATCGTGTCACCGGCCGCGACGGTGTCGCCGTCGGTCGCGACGATCTTGACGATCGTGCCCTGCATCGGGCTGACCAGCGAGTCGCCGTCCGCGACTTTCCTGGCCACCCCGCCGGAGCCCCGGCGCGGCGCCTTCGAGGCCGTGCGGGCCGCGCCCCCGGCGCCCCCGGCGGCGAACCCCGAGGGGAGCACCACCTCCAGCCGCTTGCCGCCCACCTCGACGGTGATCCGCTCCCGCTCGCCCGGCTCCCCGGCCACGCCCCGCTCTCCCTCGTACGGCGGGATCGTGTTGTCGAACTCGGTCTCGATCCACCGGGTGTGCACCGAGAACGGCTCGCCGGTGAACGCGGGATCGGCCACCACGGCCCGGTGGAAGGGCAGCACGGTCGGCATGCCGCCGATCTCGAACTCGGCCAGGGCCCTGCGCGAGCGCTCCAGGGCCTGTGCCCGGGTGGCCCCGGTCACGACCAGCTTGGCGACCAGCGAGTCGAAGGACTGCGGGACGGTCATGCCCGCCTCGTAACCGGCGTCCAGGCGCACCCCCG
Organism: Streptosporangium sp. NBC_01469; assembly: GCF_036227305.1. NCBI lineage: Bacteria > Bacillati > Actinomycetota > Actinomycetes > Streptosporangiales > Streptosporangiaceae > Streptosporangium > Streptosporangium sp. NBC_01469. Next base: position 3,027,590 of record NZ_CP109465.1, read on the forward strand.
GCCCCGAGGGGGCGCTCATGCGCGTGATCGTGCCGGGGGAGGGCAGGAAACCGCGCCCGGCGTCCTCGGCGTTGATCCGGAACTCGATCGAGTGGCCGCGCAGCACGGGGTCGCCGTAGCCGAGCTCCTCACCGTCGGCGACGCGGAACATCTCCCGTACGAGATCGATGCCCGCGACCTCCTCGCTCACCGGGTGCTCGACCTGCAGGCGGGTGTTGACCTCCAGGAAGGAGATCGTGCCGTCCTGGCCCACCAGGAACTCGCACGTGCCGGCGCCGACGTAGCCCGCCTCGCGCAGGATCGCCTTGGAGCTGGTGTAGAGCAGGTCGAGCTGCTCGGGCGACAGGAACGGGGCCGGAGCCTCCTCGACCAGCTTCTGGTGGCGGCGCTGCAGCGAGCAGTCGCGGGTGGACACCACGACCACGGTGCCGTGGGCGTCGGCCAGGCACTGGGTCTCCACGTGCCGGGGCCGGTCCAGGTAGCGCTCGACGAAGCACTCGCCCCGGCCGAACGCGGTGACGGCCTCGCGGACCGCGCTGTCGTACAGCTCGGGGATCTCCTCCAGGGTGCGGGCGACCTTCAGCCCGCGCCCGCCGCCGCCGTACGCGGCCTTGATCGCGATCGGCAGGCCGTGTTCGGCGGCGAAGGCGACGACCTCCTCGCTCCCCGAGACCGGGTCCTTGGTGCCGGCCACGAGCGGCGCACCGACCTTCTGGGCGATGTGGCGGGCCTGCACCTTGTCGCCGAGCGCGGTGATCGCGGCCGGCGGCGGGCCGATCCAGGTCAGCCCCGCGTCGATCACGGCCTGGGCGAAGCCCGCGTTCTCGGCCAGGAAGCCGTAGCCGGGGTGCACGGCGTCGGCCCCGGCCTCGGCGGCGATGCCCAGCAGCTTGTCGACGTCGAGGTAGGTCTCCGCGGGAGTCTCGCCGCCGAGCGCGCGGGCCTCGTCCGCGACCCGGACGTGGAGCGCGTCCAGATCCTGGTCGGCGTAGACGGCGACGCTGGCCAGCCCGGCGTCCTTGCAGGCGCGGGCGATCCGCACCGCGATCTCACCGCGGTTGGCGATCAGGACCTTGTGCACCGACGTCGTTCCCTTCAGTACGTGCGGACGGAGGACTGGGGTGGCCTTCAACGGAGTGTAAGCGTCTCCTGATCGTGGAGGAGGGGTGGGCCCTGGTCCCGGCGACACCCCGCGGAGCTTCGCCCGGCCGCTCCCGGCGGTCCCGCCCTTCGCCGCGATCTCACCTCCTGCCTATAGCTTCCTGAATTACCAAAAATCAAGACAATGGAGAACGTTTAGCATCTTGGCGGCTGAGGGAACGTCCATAGCCGCTCGGCATAACCCGGATACCTCTGTGATCCTTACGCCTATCGTGATTTCGTTTGGCGACTCCCCCTGACACCGATCCGAAGGAGACTGGCATGAGCCAGAACTTGCTCGGCGGCAATCCCGCGGAAATGCAGCAGATGGCCACCCAGTTCACCCAGCAGGCCGACCAGGTCAGGGCCACCGTGGCCGCCCTCGACCGGGAGGCCGCGAAGGTCGGCACCGCCTGGACGGGGCCCGGTGCCCAGCGTTTCAGCGAGGCCTGGCAGAACTACCGCGCCGCCTTCCAGCGCATGTCCGAGGAGCTCGCCGAGGCTTCCCGGGTCATCAACACCTACCGTGGCAATATCGAGTCCGCCACGCGATAGGAAACGGTCCGCCGAAATGCCCCGGTCCTTAAGGACCGGGGCATTTTCTCATTGACGGCACAGAACGGTGGGGAGCGGCGGAGGACGACACCGGACGGCGCGGGACGGCGGAGGGGGGCGCCAGGAAGGCACGGGGGCCGCGCGGGACGGCGGAGGGGGCGCCAGGAAGGCACGGGGCGGCGCGGGACGGCGCGGGACGGCGGAGGGCCGCGCGGGGCGGCGTGTGTCGGCGGCCTCTCAGGTGACGGCGGCCTGGACGGGGACCACCGAGCCCAGGGTCACCAGCAGGCCGCGGCCGGGAGGGCCGCCGACCGCGCCGCGGGGCAGGCGGACGGTGAACAGGTCGCCGTCGGCGGGGCTCTGGACCGACAGCAGCAGGCCCGTGCGGCCCTTGCGGGCCTCGGCCGCGAAACCCCGGTAGGCGGTGGTCAGGTCGCCGGTGGTGCCGCCGATGATCATGCCGTGCTCGCCGTCCCTGCCGCTCCGCAGCACCTGCTCCAGCGCGGTGCCCAGGGGGGAGTCGGGGGAGATCAGCTCGGCGTCGTCGACGATCACGACGTAGCGGTCCTGCCCCGCGACGGCCTCGTGCAGGTCGCCGCCCGCGTCCAGCACGGCCAGCACGCCCGGGGTGTCCACCAGGGTGCACAGCGGGCTGCGCCGGGGGGTCACGAGGACCGTGGGGGTGCCGTGGGAGAGCAGCGAGTGGGTGGCGGTCAGCAGCGCCGTGGACCTGCCCGACCTGGGCGGGCCCGCGACGACCGCGGCGGGGCCGTGGGCGAGCAGGTCGACGCCGAGCGGTGTCAGCGAGTCGCCTCCGGCGCCGAGCAGCGCCCACAGCGGGGACGGGGGCCGGAAGGAGGGCACCAGGTCCAGGACCTGCGCCGCGGTGACGCGCATCGGCAGCGCGTCCACCCGCATCGGCGGGTCGGCGGTGATCTCCGGCGCCGAGCGGGCCAGCGCCTGAAGCGCGGCGACCTGCGCGGGTCCCGAGGGGTCGTCGCAGAGCAGCGCGATCTGGCTCTCGGTCGTGCCGTGCTCGCCGGTCGACAGCGCGCGGCCCGGCGCGAGGGTCGCGGGCAGGTCCTTGACGGGCATCCCGGCGAGGCCGTAGTCGGAGGGGTCGGCGAGCCGCAGGATCAGCCGGTCGTCGAAGACCGTGGAGATCTGTCCGATCAGCGCCGACCTGTCGCCGGTCACCACGGCCCTCAGCCCCACCGCGGGGCCCTCGCGCAACAGCTGCATCAGCGACTCGATCAGCCGCCCGTAGTCGTACGCCTCGAACGCGGCGACGAACCCCTCCCACCGGTCGAGCATCAGGACCAGCCACGGCAGCCGCGGCCCGTCCGCGGCGGCGCGCAACTCGGCCAGCGAGGCGTACCCGGCCTCGGCGAGGAGTTGCTGGCGCCGCCCCACCTCCGCGCGGAGCCGGGTCAGCAGCCGCTCGACCCGGTCGAGCTGGTCGCGGGTCACCACCGCCCCGCAGTGCGGCATCGCCATCAGGGGCAGCAGCGACCCCGAGCCGCAGTCGATCGCGTGCACGTGCACGTCGTCGGGGGAGGCTCCGGCGGCGATCGCCCCCGCCAGCGTGCGCAGCGCGGTGGACCGCCCGCTGCGCGAGGCGCCCGCGACGAGCAGGTGCCCCCCGTGGGCGAGGTCGAGCGCCAGCGCCCGCCGGTCCTGCGCCCAGGGCAGGTCGGTGATCCCGAAGGCCAGCGGCGGCACCTCCTCGACCCCCGCCCGGTACGGCAGCCCGCCGGGCGCGTCACCGGGCAGCACGGGCGTGACCGGGAGGACGGGGACGGTCACGAGGTCGGGAAGCGGTTCGAGCCAGGGACTCGGCTGCTCCGCGACCCCGGTGAGGCGGGCCGCCTCGACCAGGGCGTCGACGAGCAGGGACAGGTCGGTGACGTGGCCGCTCTCGGCCCCGGCGTGGACCGGCCTGGGGTGCCCCAGGGTCTGCCACCCGACCTCCGTCACCCGTACCCTCACCTCGCCGCCCGAGGCGCCGGGGCTCCGGCCGCCGATCCGCGCGGTCTGCACGGCCGTCGCCGCCCCCGCGCCCGACTTCACGTAGCACCGGCCGGGAGCGGACTTGGGGATGTACGAGGCGTCGGGGCGGCCGATGACGTCGGCCGACTCCGACGCCTCGGTGACCCTCAGGGCGATCCGCAGGGAGGTGTTGGCCTGGATGTCGGCGGTCACCACGCCGCCGGGCCGCTGGGTGGCGAGGATGAGGTGGATGCCCAGCGAGCGTCCCCGCCTGGCGATGTCGACCAGTCCGGTCATGAAGTCGGGCAGCTCGCTGACCATGGCCGCGAACTCGTCGATGACCAGCGCCAGCCGGGGCAGCGGGGGCGGGGGCTCCAGGGACGCCGGGGACACAGAGGACACAGAGGACACAGAGGACGCAGAGGACGCGGCGCGTCCGCGCGGCGGCCTGGCCTGCGTGCCGCCTCCGGCGACGAGCAGGTCGCGTGAGGCGCGGGCCGTGCGGGCGTCGCGCAGCTCGTGGTAGTCCTCGATGTCCTTCGCCCCCGCGGCCAGCAGCAGGCGCTCGCGGCGGCGGATCTCCGCGGCTAGCGAGGCCAGGGCCCGCTGGGTCAGGTGGCCGTCGAGGTCGCTGACCATGCCCACCGTGTGCGGCAGCCGCACGCACTCCTTGAACGCGGCGCCGCCCTTGTAGTCGATGAGCACGAACGTCATCTCGTCCGGCCGGTTGGCCACCGCGAGCGAGCAGATCAGGGTCTGCAGCAGTTCGGACTTGCCCGCGCCCGTGGTGCCCGCGATGAGCGCGTGCGGCCCGTCCCTGCGCAGGTCGATGGAGAACGGCCCCTCGGGGCCCGCTCCCACCACGGCCTCGGTGGCCCGGCCCCAGCGTTTGGTCAGGGCCGCGCCGGAGACCGACGGCAGCTCCAGCAGGTCCAGCAGCCGCGCGGAGTCCGGCAGGGCGAGTCCGGCGTCGTCGCGGCTGACGTCGCGGATCGGCGCCAGCGAGCGGGCGAGCCGGTCGCACCAGGCGGCCGTCACCTGGTCGGCCAGGATCTCCCCGAGGTCGTCCAGGCCGCCGCCGCGCAGCCGTACCGTGCCGTCGGCCTCTACAGCGGCGACGGTGGCGCACTCCTCGGGCAGCAGCCGCTGGTCGCCGTCGACGGCCAGGGTGTAGACGCCCGCCCTGGGGCCCTGGCGCAGCACCTGGGGCATGCCAGGCAGGGCGCGCAGCACCTGCGCGCCGTCGAGCACGACCAGCACGTCGTAGGGGCGCTCGTCGTAGACGGGGGCGGCGTACGGCTGCTCGGCACCCGTACCCGAGGCTCCGCCCAGGTCGCCCCAGCCGGCCGGGACGCGGCCCAGCTTGGCCGCGGGGCCCGCGGCGGCGTCGTCGCCGAGGCGCTCGTCGATCAGCGCGGCCAGTTCGCTCACCCGGCGGGCCGCGGCCTCGGGGTCGGCGCCGACCAGGGCCACGCAGTCCTCGCCGCCGCGCGGGGCGCAGTGCGGCAGCCAGCGGACCCAGTTCCAGCGCTCCTCGCCGTCGCCGTGCGCGGACAGGACGACGATCGCCAGGTCGCGCGGGCTGTGCAGGGCGGCGGCCTGGCCGACCATCCAGCGCGCCACCCCGGCCGTCGTGTTCCTGGGCCCGGTCAGGCCGGCGACGCCCAGGCGGCGCATGGCCAGCGCCACCGGTACCGCCTGGCAGGTGGGCGGGACGGGCAGCGGGGCGTCGATCGCCGCGGAGCGCTCTGCGGCGAACTCCAGGTCGGCGGGGAGGTCGGCGAGGCCGATCCGCAGCCGCAGCGCGTCGGGGTCGTGGTCGCGCCGCTCCCAGAGCCGCCGCCGGGGGCCGGTCACGGTGAGCAGCACCGCGGCGGGGTCGGGCGCGGCGGCGCGGCGGGCGGTCTCGTCGTCGGCGCGGGCGCGCTCCACGGCCGCCTCGAAGACCTTCAGCCGCTGCCTGTACTCCTTGACCTGCTGGCGGTACTGCTTGCGGCCGTGCCGCCTGTCGCTCCACCACTGGCCGATCATGATCAGTGGCGTCATGAACGCGAACAGCAGGAAGTACCACGAACCGAGGGCGATGCACATGCCCACCCCCAGCGCGGCGGGCAGGAACGCGGTGAGCAGCTGCAGCCGCATCGTCTCGGCCCGCCTGGGCTCGGCCGGGACCTCGAAGCGCCGAGCGCCGCCCGGCGGCCGGAACCTGGGCGGCCGGTTGTAGGCCAGCCCGCCGTCGGGCTGCGCGTCCAGGTGGGCGTCGGGCGGCTCCACCGCCTTGAGGGTGAGCACGGTTCCGCCGCAGCTCAGCAGGGCGTGTTCGGGCCAGGGCAGCGGACCCTCCAGGGGGTCGCGGTCCAGCAGGGGCGCCGTGCCCTCCCCGGGTTCCACGGTGATGGCGTCCGGGGTGAGCCGCACCACCGCGGCCCGCGCGGGCAGCCGGGGGTCGGCCACGGCCACCGCGCAGGCGGGGTCGGAGCCGATGGTGTGCACGCCCAGGCTGAGACGGTGCACCGATCCGGCGGCGGGCCCGCCGACCACCCGGATCTCCACGATCCCGCCGGGTTCCTCGGCCAGCGTGGCCACCGCGAGGGAGCGGTCGAGGGTGACGAGGTCGCCGTCGCGGAGCAGGCCGAGCGCGGGGGCGGCGGGGTCGAGGGGGCGGCCGTCCATCCAGAGCGTCGGGGGCTCGGCCCCGGCGGAGTCGCGGCCCAGCCCGTACGGGGCCTTGCTGCGCGTCAGCCGCACCACGTTGCTCGGCCGCTCGCCTCCCTGGCCCGCCAGGGACTCCGCGAGCCGTGCCACCGTGGTCGTCTCGTCGCCCTCGACCACGACATCGCGGTCGGCGTGCTCGCTGAGCACGGTGAGCATGATCCGCATCGCCGCTCTCCTCGGGTCAGGCCCCGGACCCACCGTACAGAGTGAAAACCATCCCGGAGGGAGTGTTCGCGGCAATGTCATGACTCGCGACCGGTATGTGGAAAACGGGAAAACCTGTGGATAACCATCCGGGGGTGTTGACCGGTTATGCCGCTCTAGGTGGGCATTTGGCGATGTGGAGGCCTCCCGGCGGTGACCTGCCCGTGATGCGAGGCTGTGGAAAACCTGTTCGGAGAACCGGGGGGAGTGGCGGATTCCGCTCCGGATCCGGAACCCGGCGGCCCGGTCCCCCGGAGGGGAGCGCGTCGCACACGGGAATGAGGGGTGAAAAAGCTGGGGTGATTGGTACGAGAGTTAATTACCGTCCTTATCACCCGGTTAAGTCTCCCGTCATCTAGCCAAACGGCCATTTTCTTCTGAAGCGGCGTTGACAGACGTGTTCCTATCAAACGAGCATGGGTCCTGGCTTTTGTCCTACGGCCCGTCGGCATGGTGCGCATAATGGCGTAAATTCGACCAGTAGTTCCCCATATTTATGATCACTCTGGGAGTCCCCCTACCCATGAGGACCAGTGAGAAGCCAACGGGCCGCGTCCCGGTCAACGCCGAGCGTCAGACCTCGGCGGGCACCCTGTCGGGTCCGGCGTCGCGCAAGCTTCCCGTGCCCCCACGCGAGCGCAAACCAGCCCTCGCCGCCCTCGCCGTCCTCCTCATCCTGGGCGGCGCCCTCGCCACCACCCTGCTCGTCCTGCGCAGCGGCGACCGCGTCTCGGCGATCGCCGTCGCCCAGCAGATCGGCGCCGGACAGCCCTTCACCGAGGCGATGCTGAAGGAGGTCCAGATCGCCGACACCGGCATCGGCTACGTGGCCTGGTCCCAGCGCGCCCGCGTCACCGAGAACTTCGCTCGCGTCACCCTCATCCCCGGCACACTCCTCACCCGCGACATGGTGGTCTCCGCCAGCAGGGAGCTCGGCCCCGGCAAGGCGCAGGTCGGCCTCTCGCTCAAACCCGGCCAGACACCGGGCACCCTGGAGCGCGGAGACCGGGTCCAGGTCGTCCACGTGCCGAGCAGGGGCGCCGGCACCGACCGGGAGAACCGGGTGCTCGCGCAGAGCGCCCTGGTCCACCAGATCGGCACACCGGGCAGGACCGGGGCGAACGGCCTGGTCACCATCATCGTCGACAGCACCATCTCGCCGGAGATCGTCGCGTACGCCTCCACCGGCGAGATCGCCCTCGCCGAGCTGCCGGGAGCGCGCTGACGTGGCGCTCATCGTGCTGGCCGCCGACAAGGGCGCGCCCGGCGTGACCACGGCGGCCACCGCGCTCGGCGCGATCTGGCCGCGCCCGGTGCTGCTCGCCGAGTGCGACCCGGCGGGCGGCGACCTCGCCTACCGCCTGCCCGCCGCCGACGGCGGCGTGCTCAACCCCGCCAGGGGCCTGCTCACCCTGGGGGCCACGGCCCGCCGGGGCCTGCACCCCGACCAGATCCACGAGCACACCCAGAAGATCATCGGTGGCCTGGACGTGCTGGCCGGGCTGACCCACGGCGAGCAGGCGTCCGGGCTGACCTGGCTCTGGGGGCCGCTCGGCCGGGCGCTGGCCACGCTGCCCGACGCCGACGTGCTCGCCGACTGCGGGCGCCTGGGCGGGCACCCGCAGCTCGCCGAGCTGACCAGCGAGGCCTCGCTGGTCGTGCTGTTCACCAGGGCCAGCCTCGATCACGTCGCCCACCTGCGCGAACGCCTGCAGATCATGCCGCGCGAGCCCCAGGTGGGCGTGGTCGTGATCGCCGACCCCCGCCAGTACCGCACGACCATCGAGGAGGTGCGCCGGATCGTCACGGGCACCGGCAGGCACGTCGCCTTCGTGAGCGGGCTCGCGCACGACCCCAAGGGCGCGGAGCTGCTGCGCGGCCAGTGGGGCGGGCGTCTGGACCGCTCCCTGCTGATCCGCACCGCCAGGGAGCTGGGCGGCCGTCTCGACGCCCAGCTCCGCGCCCAGGAGTCGGCGGAGTCGGCCTTCCGCGCCCGGGAGCAGGCCGCCCGGCTGCCCGCCGAGCCGCCGAGCGGAGCGAGGCCGTGACCATCGACCACACGCTGGTGAAGCGCTTCCGGCAGGACGTCGGCGACAGGCTGGCCCACCAGCGCCGCCTCGACCAGGCCAGTGGCCTGCCGCCGATGACCGGCGAGGACGAGCGCCAGTTCGCCCGCGCCCTGATCGCCCAGATCCTGGAGGAGTTCGCCCGCGGCGAGATCGGCGTCGGCAGGACGCCGCCCACCGCCGAGGAGGAGGAGGCGCTGGCCGCGGGGATCCACGCGGCCCTGTTCGGCGTCGGGCGCCTCCAGCCGCTGCTCGACGACCCCGAGGTCGAGAACATCGACATCAACGGCTGCGACCGGGTGTTCGTCGGCTACGCCGACGGCCAGGAGCTCATGCGAGACCCGGTGGCCGAGTCCGACGAGGAGCTGGTCGAGCTGATCCAGATCCTCGCCGCCTACAGCGGCCTGTCCAGCAGGCCGTTCGACACCGCCAACCCCCAGCTCGATCTGCGCCTTCCCGACGGCTCCCGTCTCTCGGCCGTGATGGACGTGACGGTGCGCCCGTCGATCTCCATCCGCCGTTCCCGGCTGGGCAAGGTGTTTCTCAGCGACCTCGTGGGAAACGGCAGCCTGACCCCGGAATTGGGGCGTTTTCTCTCGGCCGCGGTGGCGGCCAGGAAGAACATCATGATTTCCGGCTCGACCAACGCCGGGAAAACGACCCTGTTGCGCGCGCTCGCCAATGAGATTCCGCCGTCCGAGCGGCTCATCACCGTCGAACGCGCCCTCGAACTCGGCCTCGACCAGTTTTCCGAGCTCCATCCCAACGTGGTCGCCTTCGAGCAGCGGCTCCCCAACTCCGAGGGCCAGGGCGAGATCACCATGGCGGAGCTGGTCCGCCGCTCCCTGCGGATGAACCCGTCCCGGGTGATCGTCGGCGAGGTCCTCGGCGACGAGATCGTCACCATGCTCAACGCGATGACCCAGGGCAACGACGGCTCGCTGTCGACCATCCACGCCAACTCCTCGATGGAGGTCTTCAACCGCATCGCCACCTACGCGCTCCAGGCCTCCGAGCGCCTGCCGATCGAGGCCACCCACATGCTCATCGCGGGCGCGATCGACTTCGTGGTGTTCATCGAGAAGCGCAACGACTACGCGGTGGGCGGCAGGCTGCGCCGCTTCGTGTCGAGCGTGCGCGAGGTGGCCGGGGTGGACGGCCGGGTGCTCTCCTCCGAGGTGTTCGCCACGGCGCCCGACGGCCGGGTCCTGCCGCACGCGCCGCTGTCGTGCCGGGAGGAACTGGCCCACTTCGGCTACGACCCGGGAGGCTGGGCATGACCTCCCTCCCGCAGGGCCTGTTCGACCCGCTGGTGCTGCTCTCCGGCCTCGCGCTCGGCGCCGGGCTGTTCCTGCTCTTCCTCTCCCTGTACGGGGTGAGTCCCAGGCCGTCCACCCCCGGCAGGACGGCGGGCAGGCGCGAGTTCCTGCGCGCCCTGTCCACCCGGTCCGCGGTGGGGGTGATCGCCGGGGTGCTCGTGCTCGTGGTGACCGGCTGGCCGGTCATGGCGGCGGGAGCGGTGCTCCTCGCGGTGGCCTGGCGGGGTCTGTCCGGCGGCGCCGCGGAGGAGCGGACCGCGATGCGGCGGCTGGAGGCCCTGGCCGCCTGGACCGAGTCGCTCCGCGACACCATCGCCGGGGCGGCCGGGCTCGAGCAGGCGATCCCGTCCTCGATCCGGGCGGCCGCCCCCACGCTCCGCCCGCACCTGCGGTCCATGGTCGACCGCCTGCACACCAGGATGGCGCTGCCCGACGCGCTCAGGCTCTTCGCCGACGAGCTCGACGACCCCTCCGCCGACCTGGTCGTGGCCGCCCTCATCCTCAACTCCAAGCTGCGCGGCCCCGGCCTGCGCGACGTCCTCGGCGCGCTGGCGGTGTCGGCCCGCGAGGAGCTCGACATGCGCCGCCGGGTCGAGGCGGAGCGCCGTTCCACCCGCCGCAGCGTGCAGATCGTGGTCGGTACGGCCGTCGCCTTCGCCGTCATGCTCGTGGTGTTCAACCCCTCCTACGTCGAGGAGTACGACAACACGCTCGGCCAGGCCGTGCTCGTGGTGGTCGCCGGGCTCTTCGGCGCCGGGTTCGCCTGGATGCGCCGCCTGGCCCGCTTCGACAAGCCCGCCCGCCTGCTCGGCCTGCCCTCCGGAGGTGAGGTACGCGATGACTGAGGCGCTGCTCGCGGGCTCGGTGCTCGGGATAGGCCTGTTCCTGCTGCTGCGGGCGCTGTTCCCGGCCCGCCCCGGCCTGGTGACGCGCCTGCTGGCACTCGACGCCGCCAGGGAGGGCACCGACGCGCCCCGGGCTCGGCTCATCCTGCCCGACGAGGAGGTCAGCGCGTTCCGGCGCGGCCTGGGCGAGCGGATGGCCCGCTTCTACGCCGCCAGGGGCTGGGAGGCCCGCTCGGCCAGGGCCGACCTCGCACTGCTCGGCAGGTCGTTCGAGGGCTTCCTCGCCACCAAGGTGCTGCTGGCGGTCTCCGGGCTGCTGGCGTTCCCCCTGCTGGTCGGCTGGCTGGTGCTGATGGAGTGGGGCATCTCCCTCACCGTCCCGCTGTGGGCGGCGCTCGCGGTCGCCGGGGTCTTCTTCGTCCTGCCCGACCTGCAGGTCAAGCGGGACGCCTCACGGATGCGCCGCGACTTCCGGCACGTCGTCGGCTCCTTCCTCGACCTCGTCGCGATGAACCTCGCGGGCGGGCGGGGGGTGCCGGAGGCGTTGATGATGGCGGTCTCCGTGGGCAGCCCGGGACCCGACGACGAGGGGGCCAACTGGGCGATGTCCCGCATCCGTGAGGCGCTCGGCAACGCCAGGATCGTCGGCATCACCCCCTGGCAGGCCCTCGGCCAGCTCGGTGACGAGATCAACGTCGACGAGCTGCGCGACCTGTCCGCCGCGCTCGGGCTGGTCGCCGACGACGGCGCCAAGGTCCGCTCCTCCCTCACCGCCCGCGCCGCGACCATGCGGCGCCGCGAGCTCGCCGAGATCGAGGGGCAGGCGGGCGAGCGTTCCCAGTCGATGCTCGTCGCCCAGCTCCTGCTCTGCGCGGGCTTCGTGATCTTTCTGAGTTTCCCGGCCGCTATGAAGATGTTGGGGTCCTGACCATGCTGAGCCATCCGTGGATCGTCTACGCGGCCGCCGTTCTGAGCGTCCGGATCGAGAAGGCGCGCAGCGCCCCCACCCGGGGCGCCTCCGCCGTCGAATGGGTCATCATCACGGCCATCATCGCCGGGGTGGCGCTCGGACTCGCCACCCTCATCAAGACCCTCGTCGAGGGGAAGCAGGCCGAGATCTCCACCCAGTTCGGCGGAGGCGGGGGCGGCGGGGGCGGGGGCGGCGAACTTGGAGACCCGTGAGCGCGCCCGGCGCCACGACCGGCCGAACCGGGACCGTGACGGTGAGCGCGACCGGAAGGGGAGACCGCGGCGCGGCGGGCGCTCCGGCGCCGGTGAGCGCGGCGGTGAGCGCGGTGCCACGGTCGTCGAGCTGGCGATCATCATGCCGGTGGTGCTCGTCGTCATCCTGCTCATCGTGCAGTCCGCCCTCTGGTTCCACGGACGCCAGATCGCCGACGCCGCGGCCAGGGAGGGTGCGCGGCTCGCGCGGGCCGACACCGAGTCCTGGCAGCAGGACGCCGAGTCCCGCGCCCAGGAGCTGATCCGGACCGTCGGCCCGAAACTCCTCGAAGGCGCCACGGTCACGGCCTGGGAGGAGGGCGACCAGCGGGGGGTCGAGGTGACCGCCTCGGCGGTCCAGGTCGTCCCGCTGCTGCCGTCCACCACGTTCACCGTCACCGCGCGCTTCGGCGGTCCCATCGAGTGCTTCCGTCCCGACGACGGGAGCGAAGGGTGCGAGTGATCCCCTTGACGTCCAGGTCGACGCGCGGGGCCCGGGACGACCGCGGGTCGCTCAGCGCCGAGACGGTGCTGCTGGCCCCGGTCTTCCTGCTGTTCCTGCTGTTCCTGGTGGGCGCGGGGAGGGTGGTGGAGGCCCAGGGCGAGGTCAACGGCGCCGCCAGGGACGCCGCCAGGGCCGCCTCCGTCGAGCGCACCCTGTCCGACGCCGAGAGCGCGGCGGACGAGGCGGCCCGCGGAGCCCTGTCGGGCGAGTGCGAGCCCGAGGTCAGCCTGTCCGGTACGACCTGGCAGGAGGGGGGCCGGGTCCACGCCGAGGTGACCTGCTCCCTGGACCTGGAGTTCCTGGGCTTCGGCGCGGCCAAGGACATCAAGGGCGACTCGGTGGTCCCGCTGGAGCAGTTCCGGAGGGTCGAGGAGTGAGCACCGCCGAAGCACTTCCCAAGGGGCGAGGAGTGAGCACCGCCGAAGCAGGCCCGGAGGGTCGGGCGGTGAACCCCGCCGGAGCACTTCCCGAGGGGCGAGGAGTGAACCCCGCGGACCCGTCCCCTCCCGCGACCCGGGCGCAGCGGGGGTCGATGTCGATCTTCACGGTGATCTTCTCGGTGGTGGTGTTCCTGCTGGCCGGGCTGCTCGTCGACGGCGGGGCCGCCATCAACGCCCGGCTGCGCGCGGCCGACGTCGCCGAGCAGGCCGCGAGGGCCGCCGCCGACGAGATCGACGTCGAGCACCTGCGCGCCACCGGCCAGGCCCGGCTGCTGGGGGAGGGGGAGACCTGCGCGCAGGCCGAGGAGATCGTCTCCGCCCACGGCGGCGGCGACGTACGGCTCACGGAGTGCGCGCTCGGCGGCGGCGAGGCCGAGGTCACCGTGAACGTCTCCGTCACCTGGAAGGCGTTCTTCCTGTCCGCCTTCGGCTTCCCCGGCTCGGACATGGAGGCCCAGGCCACGGCCGGGCCGGACATCGGGGAAGACCAATTGCCGTGAATCGCCGGCCCACCGGTTGACCGAGGACGAATCTGGACGGGGAGGGAGACGAATGCCCACGCGACAGCCCGCGCGCATCAAGGCCAGGCGCACACCGGGAGACCTGCTGGCGGGTCTCGGCGCGCTGGCCGTCCTGGTCGCGCTCATCGCGGGGGTCCCCTACGCCCTGTTCCGGCTGGCCGGGCCGCCGCTCCCGCCCGAGCTGCTCAACCTCGACCTGCTGACCAGCCAGGTGGGTACGAGCACGATCGTCGCGATCCTCGTGCTGCTGGTCTGGCTCGCGTGGCTGCAGCTGGTGGTCTGCGTGCTGGTCGAGATCTACGCCGGGCTGCGCCGGGTCGGCATGCCGGCCCGGGTGCCGCTCTCCGGCGGCACGCAGATGTTCGCCAACCGGCTGGTCTCGGCGGCGATGCTGCTGTTCACCGTCTCGGCGGTGGCCCTGCCGATCGCGAAGCTGACCAGCCTGCCGCCCGCCGGTCCCAGCGTCGTCGCCACCGGACTGTCGTCGACGTCCGGCCCGGCCGCCGACGAGCGGGCCGAGCTGGAGCCGGTGCGCAAGGCCAAGAAGGTCTACGTGGTGCAGCCGCCGCACGGGCGCCACCACGAGAGCCTGTGGGAGATCGCGGAGAAGTGCCTGGGCGACGGGCGCCGGTATCCGGAGATCTACCGGCTCAACCAGCACAAGGAGCAGCCCGACGGCAGCCGCCTCCACATGGCCGACCTGATCAGGCCCGGCTGGGTCCTGGACATGCCGGACGACGCGCGCAACATCCACATCGTCCCGGCCTCCCAGCCGCGCGACGACACCCTCAAGGACCACCGGGACAAGCCGGTGGAGCTGGACGGCCGTACCCAGACCTTCACCCCCGGCCGCGCGGACCTTCCGGCGGAGCCCGCGCCCGAGGTCGCCGACCCCCGAGAAAGAGCCGGTGAGAGGATCGGCGCCGACGGGACGCGGGAGACCGGCCCGGCACCGGAGCGCAGGGACACCTCCCGCGACCCGGTGCCCGCTGAGCGCCCCCCGCACACCGTGCCCGACACGGCGCCCGTCACAGTACCCGACAGCGGGCGGCAGGACCCCGGGCAGGTGGAGCCGCGAGACCCGCCGGCGGTGGCGGAACCCGCCGAGAGCGGGCAGGACACCGGGCTGGGGATGCTCGACTACCTGGCGGGGGCCTCGCTGGCGGCGGCGGGACTGCTGGCCGCCCTCGGACGCAGGCGCAGGCAGCAGCTCTGGCACCGGGCGTTCGGGCACCGGATCACCCGGCCCAGGGACGACGCCGCCCAGGCCGAGCTCGCGCTCAGGCTCGGCGCCGACGCCCCCGGCAGCCGGATGCTCGACGTCGGCCTCCGGCTCCTCGGCAGGTCCCTCGCCGCCCAGAACCGCGTCCCGCCCACGGTTTACGCCGCCCACCTGTCGCCGCAGACCCTCGACCTGTGGATCCACCCGCCCGACCCCGACGCGCCCGCGCCCTGGACCGCCCACGACGGCGGCCAGGTCTGGCGGCTTCCCGCGCACGAGGGCCGGATGCTCGACGAGCGGGCGCTCGCCGACGCGCCCGCTCCGTACCCGGGGCTGGTCTCGCTCGGTTCCAACGGTGAGGGCCGGGTGCTCGTCGACCTGGAGGCCGCCCACGGGCCGATCAGCATCAGCGGCCCGCACACCACCGCGGCCCTGGCCGCGCTCGCCGTGGAGCTCGCCACCAACCGCTGGTCGGACCGGATGCGCGTCACGCTGGTCGGCTTCGGCGAGGAGCTGACCGTGATCGCCTCCGATCGGATCAGGTACGTGGGCGGTCTGGCGGAGATCCTGCCCGAGCTGGAGGCCGGAGGGCGCGATCACGGCGGTGAGGTGCTCACCGGCCGGATCCACGGGCGCGCCGCCGACCCGGTCGCCGCGCCGCACTACCTGCTGTCCGCGATCGCCCCCACCCCCGAGGAGGGCCGCCGCCTGGCGCTGCTCGCCAGGAAGGGCGTCAGGACCGCCGCCGGGTACGTCATCGCGGGCGACGTGCCGCACGCCACCTGGAACTGGACGATCACCGAGGAGGGCCGTGCCGAGGTGGACGCGCTCGGCTTCGACGTGGCCGCGCAGCTGCTGCCCCGCCGCCAGTACCGGGCGCTGATCGACCTGTTCCTGGCGGCCGAGCGGCTGGAGGGCGAGCCGCTTTCCGACGAGCCTGAGCCCGTCACGCAAACGCCCTCGGTCGAGGTGCGCGTCCTCGGCCCCGCCGAGGTCGTCGGCCCCCCGCCCATGGAGGAGGGACGGGCCGTGATCGCCGTCGAGATGGCCGTGTACCTGGCGACGCACCCCGGCGGCGTCCACCCGGTGGTGCTCGGCGGCATCCTCTGGCCCAGGGGCGTGCAGTCGGTGGTCAGGGACGCCACGATCGCCAGGGTCGTCGCCTGGCTGGGCACCGACAGTCAGGGGCGGCCCAACCTCTACGCCGACGAGTCCGGGCGGCTCCGGTTCGGCCCCGAGGTGCGCACCGACTGGATGCTCTTCCGCGACCTCGTCCGCCAGTCGCACGCCAACCCCGCCGGGCGTCCCGCGCTCCTCGAGCGGGCACTGGGCCTGGTACGGGGCCCGCTGCTGAACGGCCGCCCGCGTGGCCGCTACGCCTGGCTCGCCGCCGACGACCTGGAGTACAACGTGACCGCGGGCGTCGCGGACGCCGCGCACCGGCTCTGCGAGGTGTGGCTGGCCCGCGGCGAGACCGACCAGGCCGTGGCGGCGGTGCGTGCCGGGCTGCTGCTCGCCGCGGACGACGAGGGGCTCTGGCGCGACCTGCTGCGGGCCACCCACCTCACCGCCGACCCCGTCCGCCTGCGCGCCGTGGTCGACGCGCTGCACCGGCGGGCCGCCTCCCACCCCTACGGCGGCGGGATGGCGCCCGAGACCGAGGCCCTCATCGACGAGCTGCTGCCCTCGTGGCGGATGCGCTCGGCCCCGACGGCATGACGGGCCCGGCGGGCCCTGCGGGGCGGACCGGCGTGGACGGGCGGCCATGAGACGACGAGCGGGTGCGGAGCGGGCCGGAACGGGGCGAGCGGGTGCCGGCGGACGAGGCGGGACGGAGGAGGTGGCCATGCCGAATCGTGCATATCGGTGGTTTCGGCAGGCAGGCACTCCTAGCGTGATCCGTATGCGTGCTGTGATCGCGCTGGCCCTGCTTCCGGCCCTCGTCCTTCCGGCCTGTGCCCCGCCGGAGACCAAGCCGTTCGTCCCCATGGATCTTTCCGCCGACGCCGACGCCGACGCCGACGCCCCCGCGACCGCCTCCCCGCGACGTTCCGCGACCGGGGAGGCGCCGGGGCCGAGGACGGAGACGGTCAGGGTCGCGCCGGGCACGAAGGTGGTGGTCGAGTGGCCGGCCGCGCCGGACGCGAACACGAAAGCGATGATCGAGGTCTTCCGCGACTTCTACGCCGGGTCCTTCAAGGCCGTCGTGAGCGGGGGCGGTGACACCACCTACCTCTCCAACCTGGAGATGGTGGTGGTCAACGACGTGTTGTCCTGGAGGCAGCGGTTCCTCGACGAGCACCGTTCGGTACGCGGGACCGCTCGGCTCTACGCGCTGAACGTCAGCGCGCTCGTCGGACGCGGGGCCCAGCTGGACGTGTGCGTCGACCAGAGCGGGATGCAGATGATCGACACGACGACCGGCACGAAGGCCCGCCGCCAGTCCAAATGGACGCGCGAGCCCTTCCTCCAGAGCGCGGGCATGCGGCGGGGCGACGACGGGGTATGGCGGATCGCGATGTTCCGCCACGCGGTACTTCCCAGTGAACGCGCGAAGGGATGTCTTCGATGATCGCGAACGTCATCATTGCGGGGTTGCTGCTGCTCGATCCCGGCCCCTATGGCGAGGGCTTTCAGGACGGGTCGACCGCCGGGGTCCACCTGGAGAACTCCAAGATCGTCCTCACCGGGACCGGGCTCAGCGGCAAGAGCGACGGTTACCAGCTCAAGCGCCCCTGCTGGTACGAGCCCGATGACAGCGCCGTCGGCATGCTGCAGCGATTCAACAATCCGGAGGCGTGGCAGGGGGACGAGGTCAGCAGGGAGAGATACCGGCAGTTCCTCGAGCAGTTCAAGGACAAGATCGGCCAGGAGGGATCCTGGTGGACCCCGGCCTACAACGGGAGCGACCCGAAGGGCTCGGCCTGCAGCCTCGACCTGGCGCCGTTCGTATGGGTGGAGCCCGGCACCACCCCGCCCAACGGGCTCACCATAGAGGATCTCGTGGACATCGCCCGTGCCGCGCTCACCGTGCCCGAGCCGAAGATCGAGCTCAATCCGGACGTCAAGAGCTACGTCAACCTGCCGACCTGGGTCTGGCTGGGCGACGTCGGCGAGACCACCAGGTCCGTGACCGCGACGCTGCCCGGGGTCATGAGTGCCACCGTGACCGCCAACCTCACGGACATCGAGATCAAGTCGGGCACCACCGACGACCGGGCGACGGTCGAGACCGGGGGGTGCGGCCAGAGCGGCACGCCGTACAAGAAGGGCGCCAAGTTCACCTGTGGTGTGAACTATCTACGGGCCTCGGTCGACCAGCCGCGTGGCGTCTACGTGCTGGAGGTCACCTCGGCCTGGGAGATCGACGTCGAGGACGACGTGGTGCCCTTCGTCTACGAGCCGGTCCAGGTCGGGGCCACCCGTGACGTCCCCGTGGGCGAGGTGCAGAGCACGGTCGAGAAGACCGGTTAGCGGTTCCCCGCCTACGACCCGGTCGACGTCGGGGCCACCCGTGACGTCCCCGTGGGCGAGGTGCGGGGCACGGCCGGGAGGGCCGGTCAGCGGTCCGGGCCGGCCGCGTACCTCTGACCGGTCACGGCGAGACCGGCCGGCCGGCCTCCTCCCGGCCCCGGAGCCGTTCGGCGGCCGGTGCCCCCTCGTGGGTGAGCAGCCACTGCTTGACCGGGGTGCCGTAGTAGTAGCCGCCGAACCCGCCGGTGGACGGCAGGACGCGGTGGCAGGGGACGAAGGGCGCGATCAGGTTCCGCGCGCACGCGGAACCCGCGGCCCTGGCCGCGGTCCTGGGCAGCCCCGCCCGCTCGGCGAGCTCGGCGTAGCTGATCGTGACGCCCGCGGGCACCTGGCGCAGGGCGGTGAGCAGCCGCTGCCGGGTGGGCGTGCCCGGCTGTTCCACCGGCACCGCGTCGAGGGCGGTCAGGTCGCCGTCCAGGTAGTCGCGTACCGCCCGTGCCGGTCCGCCCAGGTCGCCGGTGAGGGTGAGCCCTTCGGCGCGCAGCTCCGGGGAGAGCCGCGCGAACATCTCCTCCGGCCCCGTGGTGGTGAAGCCCGCGGCCAGCAGCACGCCCTCGCGGGCGAGCATGGCCAGCGGGCCGGCCGGGGTGTCGAGAACCTGTGCCTCTATCATTCCGAGCTCCAAAGGTGCAGCGCGGCGTACGCCCGCCAGGGACGCCACCGCTCGATGTGATTTTCGGGGATGCCCAGGCAGGCCATGGCCCGCCGCAGGCCGAGGTCTCCGCCCGGCCAGGCGTCCGGGTCGCGCAGCGCCCGCAGCGCGATGTAGCCGGAGGTCCACGGCCCGATCCCGGGAACCTCCAGCAGCCCGGCCGCCGCCCGCGCGGGCTCCTGCGCGCCGTCCAGGTCGATCTCGCCGCCCGCCACCCTCGCGGCGAGCGCCTTCAGCGTCGCGACCCGCCGCCCGGTCAGGCCCAGCCCGCCGAGGTCGGCCTCGGCGAGCTCCTCCGGGGTAGGGAACAGGTGGGTGAGCCCCTCCCGGCCGGTGGGGCGCCCGGCCCTGGCCGTGACGCGGCCGAGGATGGTACGGGCGCCCGCGACGGAGATCTGCTGGCCGATCACGGCGCGGACGGCCACCTCGAAGCCGTCCCAGGCACCGGGCACGCGCAGTCCCGGGCGGGCGGCGACGAGCGGTCCCAGCGAGGTCTCGCCGAGGGCCGAGGAGATGGCCTCAGGGTCCGCGTCGAGGTCGAGGAGGCGGCGGCAGCGGGCGACGATCCTGGCCAGGTGGCGGGTGTCGTCGACGCTCACGTCCAGCCGTACGTGGCCGGGGCCGGGGGTGAGGGTGATCGTGCCGCCGGGGACGGCGCGGCGGTAGGACGTGTCGTCCACGTGTTCCAGCCCCGGGATCGCCCGCGCCCCCAGGAACCGCATCAGGGTCGCGGCGTCGTACGGCTCCCTGCGGTGCAGCCGCAGGGTCAGGGCGTCGCCGCACACGCCGGGCCTGCTCCCCGTCGTCGCCCGCAGCTCGCCGGGGGTGAAGCCGTAGGTGTCCTTCATGGTCGCGTTGAACTGGCGGACACTGCCGAAGCCCGACGCGAACGCCACGTCGACGATCGGCAGCCCGGTCTCGGTGAGCAGCTGCTTGGCCAGCAGCAGGCGCTTGGTCCTCGCCACGGCGAGCGGGCCCACGCCGATCTCCGTGGTGAACAGCCGGTGCAGGTGCCGTCCGGTGATGTGCAGCCGCCCGGCCAGCCGGGTCATCCCGCCGTCGTCCGCCACGCCCTCGTCGATCAGCCGGAGCGCCCGGCCGATCAGGTCGCCCCGGTGGTCCCAGCCGGGATCGCCGGGACTCAGCTCGGGCCGGCACCGCTTGCACGGCCGGAACCCGGCCGCCTCGGCGGAGGCCGCGTGGCGGTAGAACCGCACGTTGCGGGTGGACGGAGTGCGGGCCGGGCAGATCGGCCGGCAGTAGATGTTGGTGGAGGTGACCGCCGTGTAGAACCGCCCGTCGAACCGGGCGTCCCTCGCGGCCACCGCGCGGTAACAGGAGTCGAAGTCGAGCTCTCTCACGGACACGTTGACGACGCTACCCGCGGCGCACGGGGTACGACTGGCGGGAATCGGACGTGGTCGTGGCGGCCGTCACGGGAGGGGGGACGGCCCGCCGGAAGGCCGGGAGGCCGGGGATCGGCCCTGGTCGTGGCGACCGCCACAAAGACCGTCACAAAGACCGCCACAAGGAACCGCCACAAGGAGAGGACGGCCCGCCGGAAGGCCGGGAGCGGGACGTGGCCGTGGCGGCCGTCACGGGAGGGGCGGGGGTCGGGCACGCGAGAAGCGCCCCGCGCGGGGGAGGCGTCACCTCACGGAGAGCCTCAGGGGGCGTCACTTGGAGGAGACGCCGACGCCGATCTCGAACTCCCGGTAGACGCGGGCCCAGAATCCGTCGCGGAGCCAGACGCGTGCCTCGGGGTACGGGCGCAGGGAGTGGCCCAGCTCCTTCTCCGCCTCGATGAGCAGCTCGGTGTCGATCACCGTGGGCAGGATCGGCCCCGGCAGCAGGTCGCGGATGTTGTCGCGGCCCCGGGTGAGGATCCACTTCTGGGCCACGTGCTCGCCGACCTCCTCGACGCGCGGGCGGCTCGGACCCAGCTTGGTGACCTGGCCCACCGGGGCCTTGGGCTTGGCGGCGGTGCGCCCGGCGAAGACCTGGGCGGGGGAGGGGGCGATCGGGGGCACCGGCACCGGGACGGGCGCGGGGGCGCGGCTGAAGAAGGACCGCAGGAAGTCGGCGCTGATGATCTCGACGGTGTCGGACTCCCAGACCAGGCGCTCGGCCTGGTTGGTGCCGTAGGGGGGCTCCACGCCCCACAGGTGGATCCGCACCCCGTAGGCCTGGGCGGCCTCGACGGCGGGGACCATGTCCTCGTCCCCGGCCAGCAGTATCGTGTCGCTCACCGCGTGGTGCCTGGCCAGCGCCTCCAGGTCGCTCCTGATCTGCGCGTCCACGCCCTTCTGCTGGCCCCGCGCGTTCAGGTTGCCCAGGCGCACCTTGACCCACGGGAGCTGGGCGATGACCCGCTGGTCGACGGTCGGCACCCGGTCGCGGGCGGCGTCGTACCAGTAGATCCGGAGCAGCTCGCCGTGGATGCGCTCCTCCGCGTGCTTCTGCAACGCCTGGATCAGCTCGTCCGCCGCCACCCGGTATTCCTTGCGCTCCTTCGCACTCAGGAGCACCTCCCCGGCTGCCGCGTACAGATAGCCGACGTCGACCAGGACGGCGTACTTCGCGGGGATGGGATGTGACGTGAGGTCCAGGATGGTCATGTCGTCCTCCAGGCCTCGGAACTAGCTGATCGGCTGACTATATGCGCCCATTTCTTAGATGGTCCCAACTCTTGCGCAACTTGACACCCCGTTCTCGGGATCTATCTCGGCAGTGCGCTCGATCGCCACGCGCCTTGTCCGACAGGAAGTACTTTTCGCATGCGATGTGAGTGATTGCTCCAGGATTTCGACGTCTGCGGGGCTTTCGACGCCGGACTCGCCGGTGCGGCACGCGTCGAGAGGGCGATCACCACGGCGGCGATCTCCTCGGGGGTCGCGTCCCCTTTAATGATCTTCAGATGTCTCACAGCGGGATGTTCCCGTGTTTCTTCGGGGGCAGGGTCGCGCGCTTGTTGCGCAGGGCCCGCAGCGCCTTGACGATCTGGACCCGGGTGTCGGAAGGGCGGATCACGGCGTCCACATACCCCCGTTCGGCCGCGAGATACGGGTTGGCGAGCGTGTCCTCGTACTCGGTGACGAACCTGGCCCGCTGGGTGTCCGGATCCTTGGCCGCGGCGAGCTCGCGCCGGTAGAGGATGTTGACCGCGCCCTGCGCGCCCATCACCGCGATCTGCGCGGTCGGCCAGGCCAGGTTGACGTCGGCGCCCAGGTGTTTGGACCCCATGACGTCGTACGCCCCACCGTACGCCTTTCTGGTGATGACCGTGACCAGCGGCACGGTCGCCTCCGCGTAGGCGTAGAGCAGCTTGGCGCCGCGCCGGATGATCCCGTTCCATTCCTGGTCGGTGCCCGGCAGGAATCCGGGGACGTCGACGAATGTCAGGACCGGAATGTTAAAGGCATCGCATGTACGGACGAATCTCGCGGCTTTCTCGGAGGCCGAGATGTCCAGCGTGCCGGCGAAACTCAGCGGCTGGTTGGCGACGATCCCCACGGAGCGCCCCTCGACCCGGCCGAAACCCACCAGGATGTTGGGCGCGAATTGCGCGTGCACCTCCAGGAATTCGCCGTCGTCCAGGACGTGTTCGAGGACCGTGTGCATGTCGTAGGGCTGGTTCGCCGAGTCGGGGATCAGCGTGTCGAGCTCGCGGTCCTCGTCGGTGGTCTCCAGCGGCGGATCGGCGTCGAACGCCGGGGCCTCGTCCATGTTGTTGGACGGCAGGTAGGACAGCAGCGCCCTGGCGAACTCCAGGCAGTCGGCCTCGTCGGACGCCTCGTAGTGGGCCACGCCCGAGCGGGAGTTGTGCGTGTGCGCCCCGCCGAGCTCCTCGAACGTCACCTCCTCGCCGGTGACCGTTTTGATCACGTCGGGGCCGGTGATGAACATGTGCGACTTCTCCGACACCATCAGCACGAAGTCGGTGAGCGCGGGCGAGTAGACGGCGCCGCCCGCGCAGGGGCCCATGACCAGCGAGATCTGCGGGATCACCCCGGAGGCGTGGACGTTCCGCTTGAAGATCTCGGCGTACAGGCCCAGCGAGACGACGCCCTCCTGGATGCGCGCCCCTCCGGAGTCGTTGATGCCGACCACCGGGCAGCCGGTCTTCAGCGCGTGGTCCATGACCTTGACGATCTTCTCCCCGAAGACCTCGCCCAGGGACCCGCCGAAGACCGTGAAGTCCTGGGCGAACACCGCCACCGGGCGGTCGTCGACCGTGCCGTACCCGGTCACCACCCCGTCGCCGTACGGCCGCTGCCGCTCCAGGCCGAAGCTCGTGGACCGGTGCCTGGCGAGCTTGTCGAACTCCACGAAGCTGCCCTCGTCGAGGAGGGCGAGCACCCGCTCCCTGGCGGTCATCTTCCCGCTCGCGTGCTGCTTCTCGACGGCGCGCGCCGAACCCGCGTGGGCCGCCTCGCCCAGGCGGCGCTCCAGGTCGGCCAGCTTCCCGGCCGTGGTGTGGATGTCGGGTCCGGAATCCAACGGCTCGGCGCTCAGGGACTCGCTCATCCCAGCAGGGTAACCGTGCCCTCACATCGCGAACTATCGGGGGCGATCGTTCGTTTCCCGTGCGGGTCGGCCGATCGGAGGACCCTGGAAGGGGAGGCGCCATGCCGGACGTCACGGAGGCGGTAAGGACGCGAGGGCTGTTCAAGAGGTTCGGGCAGCAGGTGGCCGTGGGGGGTGTCGACCTGGTGGTGCCGCGGGGCGGTTTCGCCGGGCTGGTCGGCCCGAACGGCGCCGGGAAGACCACCACGCTCAGCATGGTCACCGGCCTCCTGCGTCCCGACGGCGGCTCGGTCCACATCGGCGGCGCCGACGTCTGGCACGACCAGGTCGCGGTCAAGGGCCGCATCGGGGTGCTCCCCGAGGGGCTGCGCCTGTTCGAGCGGCTGTCGGGCAGGGAACTGCTCTCCTACAACGGCCAGCTCCGCGGCATCCCCAGGGCCGAGGTGGGACGGCGGGCGGAGGAGCTGCTGAGGGTCATGGACCTGGCCGAGTCGGCCGACAAGCTCGTCGTCGACTACTCCACCGGCATGCGCAAGAAGATCGGCCTGGCCGCCGCGCTGCTGCACAATCCCAGCGTGCTCTTCCTCGACGAGCCGTTCGAGGGCGTCGACCCGGTCAGCGCCAACACGCTCGTCGAGGTGCTCAGGCGCTACACCGCCTCCGGTTCGACGGTGATCTTCTCCAGTCACGTCATGGAGCTCGTCGAGCGCCTGTGCGACTGGGTCTCGGTGATGGACCGCGGGCTGATCGTCGCCCAGGGGCCGCTGGACGAGGTCAGGGCGGGCCGCGGTCTCAACGAGGCCTTCCTCGGCCTGGTCGGCGCCCGGGACGGCGACGGCGCGGGCGGACAGGAGGGCCTGTCGTGGCTGGGCTCGACCCCGGCGTGAGCGCGCGGGACCAAAGGGGTGACGGGGTGAACACGGGCGACGGTGACGACGGTGACAGGGCAGGCGGCGCGGGTGGCAGGGCGAGCGGGGCCGGTGGCGACGCGGTGAGCGCGGACGTGCGGGGAGGTGTCGGCGCGGGGACGGACGTGAGCATGGGCGCGGGGGGAGGCGCGGGGACCGTGCGGGTGGGGCCCATGGTCTTCGTACGGCTCAAGCTGCGGCTCGTCGCCGGAAACCTGAGCGGCAGCACCCAGCGCCTGCTGGGGTTCGTCTTCACGGCGCT
Organism: Streptosporangium sp. NBC_01469; assembly: GCF_036227305.1. Classification (NCBI taxonomy): domain Bacteria; kingdom Bacillati; phylum Actinomycetota; class Actinomycetes; order Streptosporangiales; family Streptosporangiaceae; genus Streptosporangium; species Streptosporangium sp. NBC_01469. Next base: position 3,052,215 of record NZ_CP109465.1, read on the forward strand.
CGCCGCGTTCCTCTTCGGCACCCTCGGTTTCCTGGCGACGGCCGTGCTGCGCCTCGCGCCCGCCGACATCGCCCTGGAGGCCGTGACCGTGCTGTTCACCGTCTTCCTGGTGAGCTGGGCGGTCGTGCCGCTGCTGGCGTTCGGGCTGGACGACACGCTCGACCCGTCGCGCCTGGCCCTGTTCCCGCTGCGGACCGGCCAGCTCGTCACCGGCATGTTCGCCGCCTCGGTCACCGGCGTGTGGCCGCTCGCCTCGCTGGCCGTCATGGCCGGGGCCGTGGTCGGCCTGGCCACCGGGATCGGCGGGGTGATCCTGGGCGCGGTCGCCGTGCTGCTCCACTTCGCGCTCTGCGTCATGATCTCCCGGCTGGTCACCACGTCCCTGTCGGGCCTGCTGCGCACCCGCAGGGGCCGCGACGTGCTGGCCGTCTCGGTGGTCTTCTTCGTCCTGGCGGCTCAGCTGCCCAACCTGCTGCTCAACGGCGGCCTGTCGGCCGACCCCCGGGCCGTGCTGCACGGTCTCGCCTCGGTGCTGCGCTGGACCCCCTCCGGCGTCGCGGCCGGTTCCATCGCTGACGGCGGCCTGACCGCGGTCGCGGGGGTGGTCCTGCTCGCCGTCCTGATCGCCGGGGCCGGGTGGCTGTGGATCGCGGCGCTGCGCCGCGCCCTGGTCTCCCCCGACGCCTCCACCCAGGGCGCGGCGGTGCGCAACTCCCGGGGTCTGCTCGCCAGGGTCCTGCCCGACGGCCCGCTCGCCGCGGTCGCGGGCAAGGAGCTCAAGTACGCCCGGCGCGACCCGCGAGGCAGGGTCGGCTGGTTCGCCGCCATCGCGGTCACCGGCGTCATGGCCTTCTCCCTGTACGGGGACGGCGACGGCGCGGCCGGGGGCGTCCTGGCGATCGCCCCCGCCTGCATCGGCGCGGTGATGATCAGCATTCAGTGGTGCAACGCCTTCGGCATCGACGGCCGCTCCCTGTGGATGAACGCCGTCGCCTACGGCACCGACCGCGACTGGCGTACCGACATCGCCGGGCGGCACCTGGCCGTGGCGACGATCGCGGTCCCGCTGCTGCTCGTGCTTGCCACGGTCGCGGCACTGCTGGCCGGGGACGTCCGCTGGGCGGTCCCGGCCGCGCTCACCGCCTGGGGCGTCCTCGGGGCCGGACTCGGCGTGGGGGCGCTGACCAGCGTGCTGATGCCGTACACCGTGCCCGAGCGCCTGAACGCCTTCACCGGCGCGGCCCCCGGGCAGGGCGGCGTCGCCTTCGTGGCGTCGTTCGGCGCGCTGATCGGCACCGGCCTGCTCGCGCTGCCGATCGCCCTGCCGGTCGTGCTGGGGCTCACGTGGGTCAGCGCGCTGGCGGTGCCGTACGGGCTGCTGCTCTCCTGGGGTGGCCGCAGGGTCGCGGGAAAGATCGCCTTCGCCAGGTATCCGGCGCTCCTGGAGGCGAGTTCCATGGCCACCTGATGGCCACCTGACGGCTCCCCGATGGCCGTCGAGCGGCCTGGGAAGGGCCCTCCGAATGGTCTAGTCCAATGGGTGAGACCGGTCTCCGTTCACGAAAACGGACTAGGTACGCTGGCGGGCATGCCCGCCACCGTGTCCCACCAGGCAGAGCGTTCCTCCGCTGTCACCGAGATGCCCGACGAGCTGCGCGCGGACGTGCGACTGCTCGGTGGGCTCCTGGGGCAGGTCATCGCCGAGCATGGCGGCGATGACCTGCTCGCCGATGTCGAACGGCTGCGCAAGGCCGTCATCGGCGCCCGCAGAAAGCAGGTGTCGGTCGACGAGATCACCGCGATGGTGGCCGAGTGGCCGATCGACCGCGCGGTGCAGATCGCCCGCGCGTTCACGTGCTACTTCCACCTGGCGAACCTGGCCGAGGAGCACTTCAGGATCCGCACGCTCAGGGTCCGCGACACCGGCGAGGAGCCGCTGCCCGAGTCCCTGGCGCAGGCCGTCCAGGAGCTCGGCGACGACAAGGTCGCCGACCTGGTCGAGGGGCTGCGCCTGCACCCCGTGCTGACCGCGCACCCCACCGAGGCCCGCAGGCGCGCCGTGGTCACCGCGATCCAGCGCATCAGCGGCCAGCTCGCCGCGTACAACAGCTCCGACAGGGGCGCGGCCGAGCGGGCGGAGACCCGGCGGCGGCTGCTGGAGGAGATCGACCTGCTGTGGCGGACCGCCCAGCTCAGGTCCACCAAGCTCGACCCGCTGGACGAGGTGCGCACCGCGATGGCGGCCTTCGACGAGACCCTCTTCCGGGTGGTCCCGCAGGTCTACCGCGCCCTGGACGCGGCGCTCGGCGGGAGAGGCGGCACCGGCAAGCCGCGGGCCCGCGCCTTCATCAGGTACGGCAGCTGGATCGGCGGCGACCGCGACGGCAACCCGAACGTCACCTCCAAGGTGACCAGGGACGCCGTCCTCATCCAGGCCGAGCACGTGCTGATCGCCCTGGAGAACGCCACGCTCAGGATCGGCCGCTCGCTCACCCTCACCGCCGACTACACCCCCGCCTCGGCCGGGCTGCGGGCCGCGCTGTCGGGCGCCGTGAACGACCACCCCGACGTGGTCTCTGAGATGGCCACCCGCTCCCCGAGGGAGCCGCACCGGCAGTGGCTGATGTTCGTCGCCGCCCGCATCGCGGCCACCCGCCAGCGCGGCCTCGACCTGGCCTACCGCTCGCCCGAGCAGCTCCTGACCGACCTGCGCACGGCCCAGGACTCGCTGGTCGAGGCCGGGGCGAACCGGCAGGCGTACGGGGAGCTGCAGCACCTCATCTGGCAGGTGGAGACGTTCGGCTTCCACCTGGCCGAGCTGGAGGTCCGCCAGCACTCGCAGGTCCACGCCGCCGCGCTGGAGGAGATCGCCGCCGGGCGCACCTCCGAGCGGACCGAGGAGGTCCTGGCCACGATCCGCACGATCGCCTGGATCCAGGAGCGGTTCGGGGTGACCGCCTGTTCCCGCTACGTCGTCTCCTTCACCCGCTCGGCCGACGACATCGCCGCGGTCCACGCGCTGGCCGCGCACGCGATGGGCGGCCGGGCGCCCCGGCTCGACGTGGTCCCGCTGTTCGAGTCCGGTGCCGACCTGGCCGCCGCTCCCACCGTCCTGTCGGGGATGCTGGAGATCCCGGCCGTACAGGCCAGGCTGGCCGACGACCGGCGCCTGGAGGTCATGCTCGGCTACTCCGACTCCGCCAAGGAGCTCGGCCCGGCCGCCGCGACCCTGAAGCTCTACGAGGCCCAGGAGGCGCTGGCCGCCTGGTCGGCCGAGCACGACGTGCCGCTGACGCTGTTCCACGGCCGGGGCGGCGCCCTGGGCCGGGGCGGCGGCCCGGCGAACCGGGCCGTGCTCGCGCAGGCCCCCGGCTCGGTCGGCGGCAGGTTCAAGGTCACCGAGCAGGGCGAGGTCATCTTCGCCCGCTACGGCCACGACGCCATCGCCCGCCGCCACATGGAGCAGGTCACCTCGGCGGTGCTGCTCGCCTCCACCCCGTCCATCGAGGCCCGTACGGCCGAGGCGGCGGGACGCTTCCGCGGCGTGGCCGAGCGGGTCGCCTCCGCCTCGGAGAAGGCCTACCGGCGGCTCACCGAGGCGCCCGGGTTCCCCGAGTGGTTCTCCCTGGTCAGCCCGCTGGAGGAGATCGGCTCGCTCCGCCTGGGCTCCCGCCCCGCCCGGCGCGGCCTCGGCGCGCCCCGGTCCCTGGACGACCTGCGGGCCATCCCGTGGGTGTTCGCCTGGGCCCAGACCCGGGTCAACCTGCCGGGCTGGTACGGCCTGGGCAGCGGCCTGGAGGCGGTGATCTCCGAGGCGGGCCTGGACGAGCTGCGCGCCGCCTACCGCGAGTGGCCGCTGTTCGCCTCGCTGCTGGACAACGTGGAGATGTCGCTGGCCAAGACCGACCGCGACATCGCCGCCCGCTACCTCGCGCTCGGCGCCAGGGACGACTTCGTCGAGCAGGTCCTGGGCGAGTACGACCTGACGCGCCGCCTGGTCCTGGAGATCACCGGCCACACCCGCCTGCTGGAGGACCGCAAGGTCCTGTCCCGCGCGGTGCAGCTCCGTGACCCGTACGTGGACGCGCTCTCCCACCTGCAGTTGCGTGCCCTGTCCACCCTCCGCGCGGACGAGGGCTTGTCGGAGGACGAGCGCGAGCGCCTGTCCACGCTGCTGCTCCTGTCGGTCAACGGCGTCGCCGCGGGCCTGCAGAACACCGGATGATCCGCGAGCCTCTTCACGGCCGGGGCCTCCCGGCCGTGAAGAGGCTCGTACCGGCCGTGGGCGGACCGCATCGGGACCCGCCTCGGCTGACGGGGGTTCCCGGTGTGAGCGGACGGCTCAGAAGTCCAATACGGGCGATTCAGGACGAGAGTGGACCTTCCTTGCCGGGGTGGACGTCCGGCGGCCGGAGCGGGCGGCTCAGGGGCCGGCAGGGGGTCGCCCGGGGAGTGCGGCGGACGGCTCAGCGGCCGACGCGGTGCGCCCCCGCGTAGAGGTTGAAACGCTCCTCGCGCAGGAAGCCGACCAGTGTCATCCCGAACTCCCTGGCCAGGTCGACGGCGAGGGAGGACGGCGCGGAGACCGCGCAGACGACCGGCAGGCCCGCGGTGAGGGCCTTCTGCATGATCTCGTAGCTGGTCCGCCCGCTGACCATGAGCACGTGCCCGCCCAGCGGCAGCCTCCCGGTCATCATGGCCCAGCCGACCAGCTTGTCCAGCGCGTTGTGCCGTCCCACGTCCTCGCGGACCGCGAGCGGCTCACCCCCGGCGGTGAACAGGCCGGCCGCGTGCAGCCCTCCGGTCTTGCCGAAGACCCCCTGGGCGCTTCTCAGCCTGTCGGGAAGGCCGTACAGGACCTCGGGGGAGATCAGCAGGTCCTCCTGGTCGGGCAGCGGCGAGCAGCGGCCACGCAGGGCGTCGAGGCTGGCGGTACCGCAGACGCCGCACGCGCTGGACGTCATGAAGTGCCGGTCGAGCGAGGGCAGGTCGGGCAGCCCGCCACCGCGCAGCCGCACGGTCACCGTGTTGTAGCGCGCCTCCGGCGGCACGTCCTCGTCGGTGCAGTAGGCGATGGACGCGACGTCCGCCGGTGCCGCGACGCCCTCGCCGTACAGGAACCCGGCGGCCAGCTCGAAGTCGTGCCCGGGGGTGCGCATGGTGATCGCGACCGTGCGGCGCTCCTCGCCCGCCTGGATGCGGATCTCCAGCGGCTCCTCGGTGGCCAGGTCGTCCCGGCGCTCGTGGACGGTCCCCGCCCGCATCTGCCCGACCCGCGCCCGGGTGGTGGGTCCCGGCCTCCGCACGGCCTCCACCACTTCGAGGCCCGGATCGGCTTCGGAGCCCGGATTCCCCCTTGAGCCCGGATTCACCTCGAAGCTCCGATCCACTTCGGGGACCGGATCCACTTCCGAGCCCGGATTCACCTCGAAGCTCTGACTCGCCGCTGAGCCCGTACCCATCTCGGAGCCCGGATCGTCCTTCAGGCCGGTGTCGTTCCGCGCGTTGAGATGTCTGCTCATGCGTTCATCATCTCTTTTCGCAATCGTCTGCACGATTTCCAGGCCCAGCCGAAAGCCTGCCCTTGCCCGCCGACCCAGACTTCGGTAACAGTATTCCCTGGTCATTGGATTAATTCGGTAACAGGGGGTCGTTAGTGGAGGCAAGATGGCTAAGTGCTCGACTCGCCCTTCACTGATCTCGACCGCCCGCCGCTTTCCGAGGCGGCCCTCACCCGCGCGCTGGTCCGTCCCGGTGGCCTCTGGTCCGGGATCTCCGTGGTCGACAGGACCGGATCGACCAACGCCGACCTCGCGCAGGCCGTCCGCGACGGCGCGCGGCAGGGAGCCGTCGTCGTCGCCGAGTCCCAGTTCGCCGGGCGTGGCAGGCTCGGCCGCGTCTGGAGCGCTCCACCGCGTTCCGGCCTGACGTTCTCGGTGCTCCTGCGTCCCGACCCGCCCCTGTCCGCGCAGGGGTGGCTGCCCCTGCTCGTCGGCCTGGCGGTCGCGTCGGCCGTGCGGAAGGTCGCCGAGGTCGACGTACGGCTCAAGTGGCCCAACGACCTGCTGATCGGCGAGCGCAAGCTCGCCGGGGTGCTCGCCGAGCGGATCGACAGCGCGGTGATCGTGGGGGTCGGGCTCAACGTGAGCGTGCGTCCCGAGGAGCTGCCGGTGGAGACCGCCACCTCCCTGGCCATCGAGAAGGCCGCCTGCGCCGACCGCGATCCGATCCTGCGCGCGGTGCTGCGGGAGATCGAGACCCACTACCGCGAGTGGTCGGAGGCGGAGGGCGACGCCGAGGCGTGTGGCCTGCGGGCCGCCTATCTCGCGATCAGCGCCACGGCCGGGCGGGAGGTCAGGGTGGAGCTGCCGGGCGAGCGGGTGCTGACCGGCACCGCCACCGGCGTCGACCGCGCCGGTCACCTGCTCGTCAGCTCCAAGGGGGAGGAGCACACGCTCAGCGCGGGTGACGTCGTGCATGTTCGACCTCACACCTCATGACGTGGGACATGAAGGCGTGCCACGATTTGCCCCATGGGTCTACCCGATCACCACATGACGGAGGGGGAGCGACGGATCAGGTCGTTCCACCCTCACTGGAAGCGACTCGTCGGTCCGTTCCTCGCGTTGATCCTGATCATCGCGGGGTCCGGTGCCGCCCTTTTCCTCATGCCCGACTTCGAGTACCGGTCCTACGCGCTCATCGCGGTGGCTGTGGTCGCCGTCGGACTGCTGACCGTGTGGTCGTTCATTCCATACCTGCGCTGGAAGAACACCTCGTACGTCCTCACCTCGCACCGCTTCACCATCGGCACGGGGGTGCTGAACAAGTCCATCGACGACATCCCGATGACCAAGGTGAACACGGTGAGCGCCGACCAGACCCTGATGGAGAGGCTCTTCGGCTGCGGCACGCTGGTCGTCGAGTCGGCGGGCGACCACGGCCGGATCACGCTGCGGGACATCCCCCGGATCCAGGAGGTGCGGGCCGAGCTGTTCCGCGCGCTCGACGACGCGGCCGACGGGGAGCCCTCGGAACCCGGCGGGCGGTGACCCGTGGGGCGTGACCTCCTGGGCCTGGGGGAGGGCGGGGACGAGGCGGAGGTCCCCGCCGGACGCCCGACGGCCGAGCAGATCGAGCGCCTCTTCGTCGGAGCGTCTCCTCGCTACACCCGGATCCAGGTGGCGAGCCTCGCCCGGGTGCCGCAGGAGCTCACCGAGCGGATCTGGCGCGCGCTGGGGTTCGCCACGCTCCCCGACGACACCGTGGCCTTCACCGACGCGGACGTGGCCGTGCTGGAGCGGGTCCGGGCGATGATGGAGGGCGGCCTGCTGGACGACCGGACCGTCATCCGGATGGCGAGGGCGCTCGGCCAGACGACGGCGAGGCTCGCGCAGTGGCAGGCCGAGATCATGATCGGCGCCATGCTCGACCCCGGCCACCGGCCCACCGACGCGGACCTGGCGGCGGTCATGGAGACCTCGCGGCGGCTGCTCCCCGACTTCGAGCAGGTGCTGGTCCACGTCTGGCGCGCCCAGCTCGCCGCCGCCGGGACCCGCCTGCTGACGCTCGCCGACATCACCGACGAGCTCGTGCCGGCCAGGCTCACCCTCGCGGTGGGCTTCGCCGACCTGGTCTCCTTCACCCGGGTCTCCCGCGAGCTGGACGAGCGGGGCCTGGCCGAGCTGGTCGAGGGCTTCGAGTCACGGGCCTCGGACGTGGTCGCCGAGCACGGGGGGCGGATGGTCAAGACGCTCGGGGACGAGGTGTTCTTCACGGCGGCCGACCCGCGGGCGGCCGCCGTGATCGCCCTGGACCTGGTCGGCGCGATCCGCCAGTACGGGCCCGACGTGCGGATCGGGCTGGCGTACGGCCCGGTGCTGCCGATCATGGGGGACGTCTTCGGCACGACGGTCAACCTGGCGGCCAGGCTCACGGCCATCGCCCGCCCCGGCACCGTCGTCGTCGACGACAGGCTGGCCGAGGCGCTGAAGGACGCGCCCGGCGTCGAGGTCGGCCGCATCCGCCAGCGGCCGGCCCGCGGCCTGGGGGTGGTGCAGCCGTACGTGTTGCGCCGGGCTGGTAATCATTGAGGCTGGGCGCAAGGCCGTTCAACCGGTAAGCGGGCCCGTGAGGGTCGAAACCATGACAGATGAGGTGCAGGACATGCCGTACACCGTGCAAGGCGTGGTCGCGCGTGGCAAGGGCGAGCCCGTCTCGCTGGAGACCGTTATCGTGCCCGATCCAGGCCCCGGCGAGGCCGTGGTGACGGTCCAGGCCTGTGGCGTCTGCCACACGGACCTGCACTACCGCGAGGGCGGCATCAACGACGAGTTCCCGTTCCTGCTCGGCCACGAGGCCGCCGGGGTGGTCGAGGCCGTCGGCGAGGGCGTCACCGAGGTGGCCCCCGGTGACTTCGTGATCCTGAACTGGCGGGCCGTCTGCGGCGACTGCCGGGCGTGCCTGCGGGGCCGTCCCTGGTACTGCTTCAACACCCACAACGCCACCCAGAGGATGACCCTGGAGGACGGCACGCCGCTCAGCCCCGCCCTGGGCATCGGCGCCTTCATCGAGAAGACCCTGGTCGCGGCCGGGCAGTGCACCAAGGTCGACCCGGCGGCGCCGCCGCAGGTGGCCGGGCTGCTGGGCTGCGGCGTGATGGCGGGCATCGGTGCCGCCATCAACACCGGCGGCGTGACCCGCGGTGACAGCGTGGCGGTCATCGGGTGCGGCGGCGTCGGCGACGCGGCCATCCTGGGGGCGAGGCTGGCGGGCGCCTCGAAGATCATCGCGGTGGACGTGGACGACCGCAAGCTCGACTGGGCCAAGGACTTCGGCGCCACCCACACGGTCAACTCCCGCACCTCCGACGTGGTCGAGACGGTCAAGGAGCTCACCGGCGGCAACGGCGCCGACGTGGTCATCGAGGCGGTCGGCCGCCCGGAGACGTACCGGCAGGCCTTCTACGCCCGTGACCTGGCCGGGACCGTGGTCCTGGTCGGGGTGCCCACCCCCGACATGAAGCTGGAGCTGCCGCTGCTCGACGTCTTCGGCAGGGGCGGCGCGCTGAAGTCCTCCTGGTACGGCGACTGCCTGCCCAGCCGTGACTTCCCCATGCTCATCGACCTCTACCTCCAGGGGCGGCTCGACCTCGACCGTTTCGTCTCCGAGACGATCGGCATCGGCGACGTCGAGGAGGCCTTCGCGAAGATGCACCGCGGCGAGGTCCTGCGCTCGGTGGTGATCCTGTGATCGACAGGATCGTCACCTCCGGCACGTTCTCGCTGGACGGCGGGACGTGGGACGTCGACAACAACGTCTGGATCGTCGGCTCGGCCAGCGAGGTCCTCGTCGTCGACGCCGCGCACGACGCCGCGGCGATCGCCGAGCGGGTCGGTGACCGCGAGGTCAAGGCCATCGTCTGCACCCACGCGCACAACGACCACATCGACGCGGCGGCCGACCTCGCCGCGCGGACGGGCGCGCCGATCCTGCTCCACCCGGCCGACCAGGTGCTGTGGGAGATGGTCTACACCGATCTGCCGTACACCCCGATCGAGGACGGGCAGGTGCTCTCCGCCGGGGGGATCGAGCTGACCGTGCTGCACACACCGGGCCACGCTCCGGGCGCGGTCTGTCTGTACGGGGCGGACATCGGCGCGGTCTTCACCGGTGACACCCTGTTCAACGGCGGTCCCGGCGCGACGGGGAGGTCCTTCTCCTCCTTCGGCACGATCATCGAGTCGATCAGGGAGAAGCTGCTGGACCTGCCGCCGGGGACGGCCGTGCACACCGGTCACGGCGTGTCCACCTCCATCGGCGCGGAGGCGGGGCACCTGGAGGAATGGCTGGCCAGAGGCCACTGACCGGCGTCTCCCCGCGCTCGGCCCGCTCACGCGCCCCGGCCTTTGCCGGGGCGCGTTCGCGTGTCCCGGCGCTCCGTACGCGGCGCTCCGTACGCGGTGGTGTGCCCGTGGTTCTCGTGAGACGTTTTCCGGGGTTTCGGCGGGGCGTTTTCGCGAACCCGCGCGGGAGGCGGCTCGTATCCCGGAGGCGTTTTCGCACGTCGGCCGATGGGCCTCCGAATGGGAACGCCGGATTGATGACAGCGATATTAAGGTCGTGTGTTCTAACTCACGTAGGCAAGCCTAACCGAATGAGCTAGCTTAGGTGTGCCTAACCTATGGTAGTCTCCAGAGAGGTTGCACCCCGTGTACGTGTGCGTCTGCCGTGCGGTCACCGAAAATGAGGTGCACGACTGCATCTCGGCAGGGGCCAAGAGCGCGCGCCAGATCCGCGACGCCACGGGGGCCGGCGGCGACTGTGCTTCTTGCGTGCGAAAAATCTGTGCGATCCTAAAGCGGTCTGAAGATTTGATGCCGACCGCATAGCACGAGGAGCCCGCCATGCAGGGCGACAAGAAAATCATCGAACTGCTCAACGAGCAGCTGACCGCGGAGCTGACCGCGATCAACCAGTACTTCCTGCACGCCAAGATGCAGGAAAACTGGGGATATACCAGGCTGGCCAAATACACCCGCGAAGAGTCCATCGACGAGATGCGCCACGCGGAGAAGCTCACCGACCGCATCCTCTTCCTCGAAGGCCTGCCCAACTACCAGAAGCTGGGCACCCTGCACATCGGCCAGACCGTCGCCGAGCAGCTCCGCGCCGACCTGGACGTCGAGCTGGAGGTGGTCACCCGCCTCCGGCCCGCCATCATCCTGATGCGCGAGAAGGGCGACGCCACCTCGGCCCGGATCTTCGAGGAGATCCTGGAGGACGAGGAGCGCCACGTCGACTACCTGGAGACCGAGCTGGGTCTCATCGGGAGCCTCGGGGAGCAGCTCTACCTCGCCCGCTACGCCGAGCCGCCGTCGGCGTCTTGAGGTGAATAAAGCAGAACACGCCCACCAGATCCCCTCTGGTAGGGCGTGTTCTGCTTTGTCGGTCGATCCTTTGGGGAGCCTGTGCTTTCGAGGGACTTCCAATGCGGGAGACCTACTCCCTGGCCCTCGGCCGTTGCGGGATGACTATCCGGGATTTATCAGTGTTTGCCCAGGTCAATGGATAGGTCAACGACGAGTCAAACCGCGCGCTGTACCCGGGAAACGATCCCCTAAGGTCCTACGATCGCAACATGACCTGTGTACTACTCGCCGAGGATGACACCTCGATTTCCGAGCCACTGGCGCGAGCCCTGCGCCGCGAGGGTTATCAAGTAGAGGTGAGCCCTGACGGCCCGCAGGCTCTGGAGCGGGCTCTATCGGGTGGCATCGACCTGATCGTTCTCGACCTGGGCCTGCCCGAGATGGACGGCTTGGAGGTGGCCCGGCGCATCCGCGCCGAGGGCCATGGGACTCCTGTGCTGATCCTCACCGCCCGCGTCGACGAGGTCGACACGGTGGTGGGCCTCGACGCCGGGGCCGACGACTACGTGACCAAGCCGTTCCGCCTGGCCGAGCTGCTGGCGCGCGTCCGCGCGCTCCTGCGGCGCGGCACGTCCGAGACGCCCGTGGTCCAGGGCGTGCGCATCGACGCCGACTCCCGTCGCGCGTGGATGGGAGACAAGGAGCTGCATCTGACCACCAAGGAATTCGATCTGCTGAGGGTCCTGGTCCGCGACGCCGGAAAGGTGGTCACCCGAGAGCAGATCATGCGCGAGGTGTGGGACACCAACTGGTGGGGTTCGACCAAGACCCTGGACATGCACATCTCGTGGCTACGCCGGAAACTCGGTGACGACGCCGCCAAGCCCCGATACATCACGACCGTTCGAGGAGTCGGCTTCAGGTTCGAGCGCGAGTAGGAGATGCGCCGCCGCCTTCTCTCCTCAACCCTCCTCGTCGCGGTCATCGGGGTGTTGCTGCTCGGCATCCCCCTCGGTGTGGCGGTCAACCGGCTCATCGAGGAGGAGGCGACCCAGGAACTCTCCTCACACGCCAAAAGCCTGCTGGGGGAGGTCGAGTACGCCCGGATCCAGGATCAGCCCGTCGACGAGCAGCAGCTGGAACGCAAGTATTCCGATCTCTACATTCAGATTTACGCAAAAGGGACGCCTCCCCAGGTGATAACGGTGGGCACCGAGCCCCCCGAGAGCCAGAAGATGACCGAGGACGCGCAGTCGGAGAACGGCGTGTACGTCGCGGTCAGCCGGGACAAGACGGGAGTGGAGCGTGAGGTCCGCGCGTGGTTGTTCCTCATCCTGGGACTCGCCGCGGCTGCCCTCGCGGTCGCGGTCGGGCTCGCCATCGTGCAGTCGCGCCGCCTGACCCTACCGCTCAGCGACCTTGCGATGATCGCTGAGCGGCTCGGCTCCGGTGACGCCAGACCGAGCAAGCACCGCTACGGCATCCAGGAGCTCGATCGGGTGGCCGAGGTGCTCGACCGCAGCGCGACCCGCATCTCCGACCTCCTGGCCAGGGAGCGGGAGTTCGCGACCGACGCCTCCCACCAGCTCCGCACCCCGCTCACCGGCCTGACCATGAGACTTGAGGAGATCGTCGCCGCCGCCGACGAGCCGGGGATCGTCAAGGAGGAGGGCGAGGCCGCCATCGTGCAGGCCGAGCGGCTCACCGCCGTGATCGACGAGCTGCTGGCCACCGCCAGACGGCAGCGTCAGGCGCAGTCCGAGGTCGTCGAGCTCGACGTGCTGCTCGACCAGCAGCTCATCGAGTGGGGCCCGGCGTTCCGCAGGGCCGGGCGGCGGCTGAGCCTGGTCGGCTCGCGCGGGCTTCAGGCGCTGGGCACCGGTGGCGGCATCGGCCAGGTGATCTCCACCCTGCTGGAGAACTCGCTGAAGCACGGCGACGGCACGGTGACCGTGACCACCTGCGCCAGGGACAGGTCCATCGTCATCGAGGTGGCGGACGAGGGCAAGGGCATCACCGACGACCTGGCCCCGCGGGTCTTCGAGCGGAACGTGAGCGGGGGAGGCAGCACGGGGCTCGGCCTGCCCCTCGCGAGGGCACTCGCCGCGGCGGACGGGGGCCGCCTGGAGCTCGTACGGGCGCGTCCCGCGGCGTTCGCGTTCTTCCTGCGCCAGGTGGGCGACACGGGCAGGAACCGCGTCGTCCGCGGGCCCGCCTGAGCGCCGTGCCCCGGTCGGGGCAGGGCGCGTACTAGCGCGGGCCGGTGGGGGGCGAGCTCTCTTCCGACGTCTTGCCCAGGAGATATACGTGGCCGTTGATCTGGCTGTTCGGTGCCGTCGGCGTACCGGGGACGGTCTCCGCCGGCCCGTCCGGCGGCGTGCCGGGCAGGAAGACCCACTTCTTGTACGACCAGAACCTGAACAGGGTCCCGAGGCCGGTGCTCACGATCAGGGCGATGTTGTAACTCAGCGCGTCCTGCAGACCCAGGGTGTAGGTCACGAAGCCGAGCATCAGCAGCGAGATCAGCAGGCCGATGCCGTTGAGGACGAAGAACAGGAAGTATTCGCGGGCGAGGCCGCTCTGCTCGCGGTGCCTGAACGTCCAGTAGCGGTTGCCGATGTAGGCCAGGGTGGCCGCGACGATCGTGGCGATGACCTTGGAGGAGAGCGGTCCCTGGTCGAGGCCGAACCGGAGCAGGTTGGTGCCGCCGTAGTCGATCACGAAGGCGACCGCGCCGACCGTCCCGAACTTCGCCAGCTCTCGCGCCAGCTCGGCGAGCCGCCGGTAGGCGTGTCGGAGAAACTCCACGTTTCCTGCACGGTCCTTTCGGGGGTCGGCTGCTGATCCGCCGCATCGGAGGACCTCGAACACTCTTCGGGCCAGGCTACCGGTGAGGAGGAGTGATCCGCGCGAGGTTGACCCGTTGATGTCCATAGCCGTCAGCAGGCGCTTTTTCAACAAATGTCGCATAACACCGGATAAAAGAGGGTGCTGACGTTACGCTGGTCCCGTAGATCACGGGAAGCCTCCGGAACCTCCGCCTTCCGTGGTCGGTCCAGACGGACTGCCGCACGCGACGGCCACTACCCTGGGATCAACCCTTGCGCCGCCGACTCCTCGCCTTGATCCTGGGTCTGTCGATGATGACCGGCTGCGGCGCGCGGAGCGAGACGCGGGTCACCGCCCCCGGGACCGGCCCGTCACGCGAGGCGTCCGCCGGGGTGGAGCTCGCCGAGGCGAGCGAGGCCTTCACACTGCTGAGAAGGCTCGACGACGCCTGGCGCGACCGGGACTGCGCGACCGTCGGGAAGCTCACCACCTGGGCGGAGAAAGCGCTGGGCGGTCGTGCCTGCGAGGCAACCCGGAACGGCCGCCCAGCCCCCGTCAGGAAGTCCTACAACGAGGCGGAGTTCTACCTGCCCGGCATCGCCGACCAGGACCGCTGGTTCGTCGCCCTGGCCCGCGAGCCTGACCCGGCCTACTTCCTGTTCGTCCAGGAGGCCGGCGAGTGGCGGCTCGGCGCCGGGCCCATCCCGATCCGGGGCGAGGTCCGCGAGCCGACCGAGGGCGCGGTGCCCACCGACGATCCCGGTGCGGGGGTCAAGGCCCGTCTCGTGCCGCAGCGCTACCTGGCCTACCTGACCGACCCGGCGGGGGTGAGCGGGGTGACCTTCCCCAAGGGCGACCCGGCCCGGGATCTCTTCGGCGAGCTGGTCAGGCGCCCGCCGAACGTGAGGCCCGACCGCCTCACCACCGACGTCCGCCTGCTCGTCGGCCCGCAGCGCGCGCTGCTGCTGCCCGACGGCGGCGCCCTGGTCATCCACGCCCTGGAGATCGAATACCGGCAGAAAGCCCGTCAGGGCCGCTCCTCCCTGGCCCGTCCCATCTACGGCAGGGCCGACCTGCGAGGTTTCACCGGCAGGAGCAGAACCGCCGGGCTCACCGGGATCGAGGTCGTGCTCGTCGCCACCGAGATCGTCGGCAGCGGTTCCAAGCTCACCACGGTCGGCCTGCGCCGCGGCCTCGCCACCCTCACGGCGGACTGATCCCGCGGCGGCGAGCGGCCCTCACGGTGGACCGAGCTTGTGGTCGGCGATGACTTATGGCCGGTGACCTCTACGGAGGGTGAGTGCCGTGGGCGATGAGCGGCCCTCACGGCGGGCCGAGCGCCTTGAAGGGCCGTTCCCGGTTCCTGTCACGGTGTCCGCCAACCGGCCGGCATCTGCCCGCTGCCTGGTCGTGTACCGCGCGACAGTAAACTTAACCGCTGTGAGCAGCCCTTCTTTGGCCAGTCCCATCGGACCCGTCGTCGGCGTGATCGGAGCGGGCCAGCTGGCCCGGATGACACAGCAGGCGGCCATCGCCCTCGGCATCGAACTGCGGGTCCTGGCCAACTCGCCAGACGAGAGCGCCGCCCGCGTGATCGCCGACGTGCGCCTGGGCGACTACCGGTCCCTGGCGGACCTGCGCGACTTCGCCAAGGGATGTGACGCGGTCACGTTCGACCACGAGCACGTGCCCACCGAGCACGTCCGCGCCCTGGCCGAGGACGGTTTCGCCGTGCACCCCGGTGCCGACGCGCTCGTCCACGCCCAGGACAAGGCCGTGATGCGCGAGCGGCTCACCGCGATCGGCGTTCCCTGCCCGCCCTGGCGGCGGGTCGAGACGGCCGCCGACGTCGAGGGGTTCGCCGCGGAGAACGGCTGGCCGGTCGTGCTCAAGGCGGTCCGGGGCGGCTACGACGGGCGCGGCGTCTGGGTCTGCCGCTCCGCGGACGACGCGACCGAGGTCCTGGCCTCCGGCGTACCGCTGATGGCCGAGGGGTTCGTGCCGTTCGAGCGGGAGCTCGCCGTGCTGGTCGCCAGGTCACCGCACGGGCAGGGCGTCAGCTACCCGGTGGTGGAGACCGTCCAGCGCGACGGCATCTGCGTCGAGGTGCTCGCTCCCGCCCCCGGTCTCGACCCCGCGTGGGCCGCGGTGGCCCAGCGGATCGCCCTGACCATCGCCAAGGAGCTGGGCGTGACCGGGCTGCTGGCCGTGGAGATGTTCGCCACCTCCTCGGGGCTGGTGGTGAACGAGCTGGCCATGCGCCCGCACAACAGCGGCCACTGGACGATCGACGGGGCCCGCACCTCCCAGTACGAGCAGCACCTGCGCGCGGTCCTCGACCTCCCGCTCGGGTCGCCCGCGCCGACCGCCCCCGTGGTGGTGATGGCCAACCTCCTGGGCGGCGACGACCCCGACATCTTCTCCCGGTACGAGCACGTGATGGCCCACGACCCGGGAATCAAGGTCCACTTCTACGGCAAGGAGGTGCGGCCGGGGCGCAAGATCGGCCACGTCACCGCGATGGGCACCGACCTCGACGAGGTCCGCGCGCGTGCCCGGCACGCGGCCGTCTACCTCACCGAGGGAAGATACACCTGAGCCGGTGAGAGCCGGTCGGCCCGCTCTTCAGGGGCGCCGGGCCGCCGGAGGTCCTCGTGGCACCAGAAGGCGCCCGGACCGTCCGGAATCCTCGCACCGTCGAAGGGCGCCGGGACGGTCTGGAGATCCGTGTCGGCGAAGGACGGACGCCTGCAGTACCACCGAAGCGAAGGGCGCCGGGATCGTCCAGGGGCTCGTACCGCCGAGGGACGCCGGGATCGTCCGGAGTCCCGTACCGCCGAGGGACGTCGGGATCACCCGGAGTCCCGTACCGCCGAAAGCGCCGCACCGGCGCGGACCACGGCACCACCGCGAGCGCACGCGGCCTCCGGGCCGCGAGGCAAGGAGAAGTGATGACCACCGTCGGCATCGTCATGGGCAGCGACTCCGACTGGCCGGTGATGAAACTCGCCGCGGAGGCGCTGGCCGAGTTCGAAGTGGCGTTCGAGGCCGACGTGGTCTCCGCGCACCGCATGCCCGAGGAGATGATCGCGTACGGCGCGGGGGCGGCCGGGCGCGGCCTGAAGGTGATCATCGCGGGTGCCGGGGGAGCCGCCCACCTGCCGGGCATGCTCGCGTCGGTGACCCCGCTGCCGGTGATCGGTGTCCCCGTCCCGCTGAAGTATCTCGACGGCCTCGACTCCCTCCTCTCGATCGTGCAGATGCCCGCGGGGGTTCCCGTCGCGACCGTCGCCGTCGGGGGCGCCCGCAACGCGGGCCTGCTGGCCGTACGGATCCTCGCCGCCGCGGACGAGGGCCTGCGGGCGAGGATGGAGGCGTTCCAGCTCGCTCTCAAGGATCAAGCCCACGCCAAGGGCGCGAAACTTCGGGCTGAAGCCGCCCAGCTCGGCGCCTGATATCGCCGCCTTTGACCGATAACTTGACAACATGATGGATAGATGAGGAAGCGGGGGGAAGGAGCAGATCTTCAAATATTTTGGAGGTTGAGCATCATGAGGAACGCCATCCGCGCCCTCCTCGGACTCACGATGGCGGTGCTGGCGCTGTTCGGAAGTCTGAGCACCGGTGAGAGCCGGAAGCCCGTCGACTCCGCCGTGAGTTCCGTGTCGACGCGCTAGCCCCTGCCGGCCTCGCCTGGAATCTCAGGGAACGCGTCATTCGGGCCAGGCGGAGTTCTCGATGACGTCGACGAAGTTGGTACGGACGTACCCCGGAACGAAGCGCTCCAGGACGTCGGCCTTCACGTTGCCGAAGGTCGTCTGCGGGCGGTGGGCGATGCCGTCGGTGAACGCGGCCAGGATGCGGCGCTTGAAGTCGGGACGGGGATAGGCGGCCACGATCTCCGCGCGGGCCTCGTCGGGGATGGCGTCCAGGCCGATCCCCAGCACGTCGGCCTCCACGCCCGTGGTGACCAGGGCGATCTCCGGGGCCATGTGGTGCGGTATCTCCGGTGTGGTGTGCAGCGCGATCGCCTCCCACACGACACGTGAGCTCTCCTCGGACACGCCGTGCTCCCTCAGGAACCGGCGGGCCTCGTCCGCGCCGTCGATCTCGAAGCGCTGGTCGGAGGTCCGGTAGGTCCGGGTCAGGCCGAGATCGTGGAACATCGCGCCGACGTACAGCAACTCGGGGTCGTAGGCGAGCCCCTCGCGGTCGCCCACGAACGCGCCGAACAGGAAGACCCGCCGGGAGTGGTCGTACACCAGCGGCTCGGCCGCCGCCCGGACGAGCTCGGTGGCCGCCCGCGCCAGGGCGCTGTCGGGAATCTCCACGTCCGCGATACGAACGGTCATCTTGGTCTCCTTCGGGCTGAAAGTGGCGCTGACCTGCGCCGACTCTTCGACGGTCTCCTGGCGAGGGTCTACCCGGCCGGCTCGCGCGATACGGCCATCGGCATGCGCCGCGCCGGGTGTCACGTCGTCCCCTCGACGACGCACGGCCGGGCGAGACGTCGCTCCCCGTGACGCGGCGGGGCCGGCCCGAGGAAGCGCGCCCGCTCGGTGTCCGTGTTCGTTGCGAGTGCCGGGGGCGGCCCGGATACTGTGTGCGTGGAGCCCGCCGCCGTTCGCGGAGCCGTCGCCGGAGGGCACGTCACGGATCATCCCCGGGGCGTGACGGAGGCATGCCGGCGTTACGGGGCGATCCGCTCGAATGACTCCGCCCGCTGGGCGACCGCCGACATAGCGAAGGTGATGACGACGTGGAAGCAGACCTCAGCAAGGCCGTCTGGCGCAAGGCGGTCCCGGAGGGGGACGACGGCGGTAACTGCGTCGAGGTGGCCGTTGTCGACGCCCCCGAAGAGGGCCACAAGGCCGGGTCAGGTTCTCTTTACGTATTGCGCGATTCCAAGAATCCCGACGGGCCGAAGCTGTTCTTCACCCGCTCGGAGTGGGACGCCTTCGTCGGGGGTGTGAAGCTCGGCGAGTTCGACAACTGACCGGGCAGGACCGGGACGGACAGAAGGCCCTCGTCGGTGACGGGGGCCTTCTCGCTGCGTGCTCCCGGTGGCCTTTCCCGGTCGTCGCGATCGGGCCGCCTGCCGGGGTGACCTGGCGAAAGGCGCGGCACCCACGGGGCTCGCGCCCTCGGCGGCCGTTTTCCCGCCAGGGTAAAGGTCCTTTTGTCGAACGCGCAGGAAGAAGTGGTTTTATGAGGCGATTCGTTTTGTTGTGACGCGAGTGGTTTTACTGTAATGCCGATCAAAAGCGTTCCAGAGTTAACTTGGGGGCGATTTGGTGTATTTTGTGATGAAATGCCGCATATCGTAGTAATTGTCATGTCCGAGGGATTACTACGAAAAGAGGTGTCCCGATGGGTATCACGATGTTCCCGGGAGGCGCCTGGCCTGCCCACGATCCGTACTGGCGTCGTCGTCGCCGCCGTCGCTGGCGCCGCTGGCGTCGCTGGCGCCGCTGGGATTATTGGGGCTGGTGATGCGAGAAGGTCATGGCGACCGATGCGATGTCTGAGAGGTCGACGCTTACCCGGCGGGTTCCCGGCACAGGCCGGGAACCCGCTGTCATGCCCGGGATGATCCGCTCCGCGTACCGGAGAAACGGGCCGTGGCGGAAGAAAGGGGCCGGTGCGGGGTGGGCGCGCCGAACCCAGCGCCGGACTTAGCCGGACTCAGCTGGACTCAGGGGCGGCCCAGGGCGCGGTAGTGCCAGCCGGAGGCCCGCCAGGTCTCGGCGTCGAGGGCGTTGCGGCCGTCGACGATCTTGCGGGAGGCGACGACGGAACCCAGCTCCTCGGGATCCATGGCGATGAACTCCTGCCACTCGGTCAGCAGCAGCACGACGTGGGCGCCCTTGGCCGCGTCGAGGGCGGAGGCGCCGTAGGAGAGCCCGGGGTGGGCCTTGCGGGCGTTCTCCTGGGCGACGGGATCGTAGACGGTGACCCGGCCACCCTGCTCGCTGATCTTGACGGCGACGTCCAGGGCGGGCGAGTCGCGGATGTCGTCGGAGTTGGGCTTGAACGCGGCGCCGAGCACCGCGACTGTGCAGCCTCGGAAGGAACCCCCGGCCAGCTCGCGGGCCAGGTCGACCATACGGGCGCGACGGCGCATGTTGATCGCGTCGACCTCCCGCAGGAAGGTCAGCGCCTGGTCGGCGCCGAGCTCACCGGCCCTGGCCATGAAGGCGCGGATGTCCTTGGGCAGGCAGCCGCCGCCGAAGCCGAGCCCGGGGTTGAGGAACTTGCCGCCGATGCGGTCGTCGAAGGAGAGCGCCAGGGACAGCTGCTTGACGTCGGCGTGGGCGGCCTCGCAGACCTCGGCCATCGCGTTGATGAAGGAGATCTTCGTGGCGAGGAAGGCGTTCGCGGCCACCTTGACCAGCTCGGCCGTGGGGTAGTCGGTGATCACGATCGGGGTGCCCATCTCCAGCATGGGGGCGTACACCTCCCGCATGATCTTCTCGGCCCTGTCGGAGGCGACACCGAGCACGATCCGGTCGGGGTGCAGGGTGTCCTTCACCGCGAAGCCCTCGCGGAGGAACTCGGGGTTCCACGCCAGCTCGGCGCCCGCGCCGATGGGGGCCAGCCGGGCCAGCTTGTCGGCGAGACGCTGTGCGGTGCCGACCGGGACGGTGGACTTGCCGACGATCAGGCACTCGCGGTCGAGGTGGGGGGCGAGCGACTCGATCGCGGCGTCCAGATAGGACACGTCCGCGGCGTACTCTCCCGGCTTCTGGGGGGTGCCCAGGCACAGGAAGTGCACGTCTCCGAAGGCCGCGGCCTCCTCGTACGAGGTGGTGAAGCGCAACCGGCCGTTGGCCAGGTTGCGGCGCAGGACCTCTTGCAGGCCCGGCTCGTAGATGGGCAGATCGCCGGCCTGCAGGCGGGCGATCTTCTCCGCGTCCACGTCCAGGCTGAGGACCTCGAAGCCCAGCTCGGCCATGCATGCGGACGTCGTCGCACCGAGGTATCCGGTTCCCACCATCGTCAGGCGGTAGGCCACTGGTGCTCCTTTCGGTTCTGCCCAATCTTTGCCGACAGGGTACCGGCATCTGGCGCTTCTACTTTGCCACCTGCGCAAACGCCGGGGTACATATCACCTGGGGTGGAGCGCTCCATGTTTTGTTGGACGTCCTACTATTTGCCCATGAGCTACCCTCTCTACGCACTGCCCGAGGAGCACGAGATGCTCCGCGAGACGGTCCGCGCTCTCGCCGATGAGAAGATCGCCCCTCGCGCCGCCGAGGCCGACGAGACCGGGGAGTTTCCCTGGGACGTCTACAAGGCGCTCGTCGCGGCGGACCTGCATGCCGTGCATCTTCCCGAGGAGTACGGGGGCGCCGGTGCCGACGCCCTCGCGACGGTGATCGTCATCGAGGAGGTGGCGCGGGCCTGCGCCTCGTCCTCGCTGATCCCGGCCGTCAACAAGCTCGGCACCGTTCCGCTGCTGCTCACGGCCTCCGAGGAGCTCAAGCGGAACTATCTCACGCCGGTCGCGCGGGGTGACGCGATGTTCTCGTACGCCCTCTCCGAGGCCGAGGCGGGCAGCGACGCCGCCGCCATGAAGACCCGCGCGGTCCTCGACGGCGATCACTACGTGCTCAACGGCGCCAAGATGTGGATCACCAACGCCGGGGTGTCGGAGTACTACACGGTGATGGCCGTCACCGAGCCGGGCGTCGGGGCCAGGGGCATCTCCGCGTTCGTCGTGGAGAAGGGTGACGAGGGCGTCAGTTTCGGGGCCAAGGAGCGCAAGCTCGGCATCAAGGGCTCCCCGACCCGCCAGGTCATCCTGGAGAACGTCCGGATCCCCGCGTCCCGGATGATCGGCGAGCCGGGCACCGGTTTCAAGACCGCCCTGGCCACCCTGGACCACACCCGCATCACCATCGCCGCCCAGGCGCTCGGCATCGCCCAGGGCGCGCTGGACTACGCGATCGGCTACGTCAAGGAGCGCAGGCAGTTCGGCAAGGCCGTCGCCGACTTCCAGGGTGTCCAGTTCATGGTCGCCGACATGGCCATGAAGCTGGAGGCCGCCCGCCAGCTCACCTACGCCGCCGCGGCCAGGTCCGAGCTGGCCATGCACGGCGAGCCGCAGAAGGACCTCACCTTCCTCTCCAGCGCCGCCAAGTGCGCCGCCTCCGACGCCGCCATGGAGATCACCACCGACGCCGTCCAGCTCCTGGGCGGGTACGGCTACACCAGCGACTACCCGGTCGAGCGCATGATGCGCGACGCGAAGATCACCCAGATCTACGAGGGGACGAACCAGATCCAGCGCGTGGTGATGGCTCGCCAGCTCCTGAAGTAACCCTTGAAGTGCACGAACCCCGCCTCTATCTATCCAGGGGCGGGGTTCGGAGTTCCAAACTCACGCGGAGCGCATCGGCGGGCGGACCTTCGTCCGCATACCAATAGCGGGCTATGCAGGAAAATGTGTGAGGAGCCCTTTCAAGATCAAGGATCGATCCCACTCAGGAGGCTCATCGAGGCAAGGACGTCCGCGTCCACGAGGACGGTCAGTTTCCGCAGCGGTGACCGCTCCTCGAATAGCGCCCTAGCAGCCGAATGGCGGTCCACGGGTTCAGGCCACTTCGGTCTGCGCCTCGAAGAGGAGCGCGGCATCTCCATCCTGGGGACCATGCTTGGGACGGTAGCCGACTGTTTACACCTGCATGGAGGCTTTGGCTGCGCTCACGTAGGCAATCGGGCCGCCAGACGTGGATGTGAGGCGCTTGCCGAGAAGGAGTTCGGCAATCCGCAGGTCGTCGACTGTGCCAATCTCGATCATGTTGATGGCCGCGTCGAGGTCGCCGATGTAGCCAGCGAGTCTCGCGTCGAAACGATGACGGATCAGGCCGTTGTTGGTCAGTTTGGTGTCCCAGCCGCTTAACCCCGTTAGTACGGCGACGACGAATCCGCCGAGTGTTACCGGGAGAATGCCGGTCTGGGCGATCTTCTCCGGTCTGCCCACCCACCATCCGCGCAGCGCCTCTAACAGGTCTGAAGGTGTCAGATCAGCACGAAAGCCGATGTAGGGGCGATCTTCATCTGAGACATGCTTCGCCACGTCGACGCGCAACACTGCCATCGTGGCGCTGCCCGTTGTCGTTGGCAGAAGGTGATGCAGCGCTACAGCGGAGCGAGCTTGGATTCGTTGCGCCACGTCTGTAGGGATGACCAGCTTGTCACCGTGTCGACCTGCCGCGGGAAGCAGATCCGCAGCCGCGATCTTCTGTAGGGCAGCGAAGGGGAGGTTGAAGCGGACGGCGGCTTGCCGCAGGGTGATGAGGGTCATGGGCTCGTAAGATCCTCTTTCGGCTTGCTGCATTTGGACTTTCGAAGTCGAGCAGGTGGACGTGCGCTTGCCCAGAAGGGGTCTGCAGGCTGGGGCGGCGAGCATTCCACGCAGTGAGAGGGTGCAATGAGGGTTGCATCCACAGAGGTGGTGACAGCAGTCGATACAGCGGCGCCGCCTTACAGGATCGCTCTCCGCTGATCCGCTACCACCATCTGAGCAGGGCGAGCTCCCGTTGACGAAGTGTCTGCCCTTGCCTATGGATTTGATGGTCAGGTGTCGTATGAGCCGTCCCAGGGTTCGTAGAAGCCGATGGTGTTCGGGTAGAGCTCGGCGTGTTCGGTGCCTTCGAAGGTCTCGATGATGAGGCCGAACAGTACTCCGTCGATGTCGTGGCGGAAGGGGCAGATGGCGATGTCGCCGAAGCGAAGGCCGGGGAGCGCGCCGAGCCACCCGTTCAACCGGTCGCGTGCGGTGGTGACGGCGGTCCAGTGATTGTCGTCGGTCCCAGTGCACTCGATGCGGGAGTCGAGATGGTGACCGGCGGCGTCGAAGATGTGCAGGACGGCGTGCCAGCGCTTGTGCGCCTGCCAGCCATCGGTGATCACGTAGTCCGGGGGGAAGGCGGCGACGACGGAGCCGAGAAACTGGCCGCCATCCCAGTGGCCGATGTCGCCGGTGTGGTACTCGGGTTCGTAACCTATGGGGATGATCTCGGGGACTGTCATGGGCGGGAGAGTAGCGACCCGGTCCGACAGGGGCTTTGCACTGAGCGTGACCTTGCTAACGGAAGTGCTGATAACCATCCTTGGACGCGAATGGACACCTACAGAAGATGATCAAGCGTGAGATGGCGCTGGGTAGGACTTTCTGACACCTGTGGACATCGGTGGACGATCTCGGACTGGCTACGGATCAGAAGATTGGGGTTTCGAGTACCTCCGGCCGCACAGCAGGTCAAAGGCTCTTCGGGATCATCCCGGAGGGCCTTCGCCGGTTAAATCGTGCGGATCATCTGCTTCGCGATGCGTCGTCATGAGCGGACCGGTCGGGCGCGCAGACGCTGCTCAATCGTGGGATGAGTCTGCGGTGCCCAATGCTCACGGACGGCATTTCGCGCTCCCCCGCCCCCGTGTTGCAGACGCAGCATGGCCCGCACCGGGGTGGCGCCCACCAGATCGACCGCGAACCGATCGGACGCGTACACCCGGCGACGAAAGATCCACAGTATGGCCTGGTAGGCCAACAGCAGGCCGGCGCCGACGGGGAGCAGCACCGGCAGCATCGTGAACTCGATCAGTCCCCATACGACTACCACCGTGGCCGCTACCGGTAGGACGTGCTGAGCGGCCCCCAAGACGTACACCTCGAAACTGATGTGTCCCAGCGCGATGTAGCCGAGTTGGTGGGCGACCAGGCCGGCCAGCGCATCCTGTGGCCACTGTTCGGCTGTGGTCCGGTCGACGATGAGTGTCGCGGTTGGACGAGGCCAAGCCCACCTGACGTCGATCGTCGCCGCCACATGCAGGTCACCGACGGCGACGGGCAGGCTGGGATCAAGATCTGCGCGTGCTGTGAGAGCGTGCATCAGCATGTGCAGCCGATCAACGGTATCTGTGTCCATTGCCTCCGCCTACGACAAAAGATCAGCATACGAGCCTCCGTCGATCGGTCACGCTGAACGATATACAGCAGTTTGTACAGCAACGCCGCCTTACACGATCACACGCCACCAGTCTGCATCTACTGTCCGATCAGACCGCGAACTCGCCGACCTGGGTAGCGCCGTTCAGTCGCGATGAAGTGCTTTGGCGTAGGTGTTGCTCCGTGCCGTGTGAAATCTGTGTCGTTGTGCTCCTACCGTGTTGGCGTGAAGGACGAGACGACCAGCCAGACGGCGGTGGCCGCGATCACGACCGCGACGGCGACATTCTTCGCCTGTCCGGGAATCATGTCCTTTGATTGTCTGCGGATCATGTGCCGCGCCAGGCGGACGGTTTCGGCCCAGGAGATCCGCTGCCGGGGGCTCCAGACGGCCGACGCGACGAGGACGGCCGCGAGAAGCAGGTGCCACCGCACCGAATCGACGAGAGGTGTCTGGAAGTCCTCGCCGTACCAGCGGACGTACTCCACGACGTCGAGGAGCGGGAAGAGGAGGAGAGCCGCCGCGGCCGCGGTGCCGGCCGGTCGTTCCCATCGGGCGGAGGCCGCCGCCCTCGAGGCTGCCGCCAACGCGACGAGAACGACCGGCAGGCCGATCATGTCGGCACAACCGGACCACCATGCGAGGTCGTTCCAGAACGACTCCGGAGCTTCGACGTCGGTGTAGAGGACCGTGACGAACCTGCCGAACGTGACCGGGAAGCGGTGGAACGCCGCAGCCCACGCCGCGGCGCCGACGGCACCCGACCACAGGATGGTCTCGTGCCATCTTGCGGGCAGCGGTCCCCGATGCAGCGGTGACCGGGCCGCCAGGAGTAGCGCCCCCGCGGCCACCGAATAGCAGACGATCAAGGGCCAGGGCGGTACGGCCACACGCTCCTGCCCGGTGCACGGGTCGAGGCCCGGCAGGAGAAACGCGATGAAGAGCCCGAACGCGAGCACGGCGCCGACCGCGGCGACCGCCGTGAGCGTGGCCCGACGTGACCCGCGCAGGAGAAGACCCGCAACGACGGCCGGCAGCAGGAGAACACTCCAGAACAGCAACTCTCCCGGCACGCTCACCAGCGCGTAAGGACCCCCCGGGGGTAGGAGGCGGAACCCGTCGCGGAACAGAACCAGCCGACGCTCTGCCTGCCGGCGCCGAACGTCATCAGGATCACCGGCCCTGACACCGCCAGAACCGCACCAAAGCGCAGCACCGCCGCCATCGGGGGTCGCGCTTCTGATCCGGGCTCCTGTGTCACGGCACCCTCTCCCGGAAACGATCAACTTGAGCGAGGGTAGTGGATGCCCGTCGACTGAGCGGGAGGTTGCTTTCTGTGGCAGTGCCGGCTGATCGCCGGCGTCGGCAGGAGTAGGGCGACCAGCCTGCGCACGGTCTGAACGCCGGAGCGGACAGCCCGGTCCTGGGTGCGGCGCGGAACATTTGCCACAGAGGTGCTCAGACGATGGAGCTCCCGCGTGATGAGCGCTGAGCGAAAGATCACGTCACAGAGCTCATAGCCGCGATCGAGATCCTCCGTCAGAAGCGGCCTCGCACGGTGATGACCGTGGTGCGGCCGCGCCGTGCCCAGGTGCGCATGATGGACGGCGTCATCGACAGGCCGGTCTCGTCTTCGAAGACGATCCAGGCGCCGAGCGCCGCCGCGTATCTTCCACGCTCGGCCAGGTCTCCTTCACCCAGCCGGTCACTGCCGCCGCATCGCGCTCGATCGCACGCCGGGCCGGTACCTGGCAGGAGTAGCCGTTACGGATCAGCAGTTTGCGCACGTCTTGGAGGGTGTAGGTCAGGTGGAAACGTCGGTCGATCACGAGGGTGACCCGCGACAGGGTCCAGCGTTGATCCGACCAGCCGTGCGCGGTCGGCCCCTTGGCCAGTTCCTGCTCCAGTGCGGCGAGTTGCCGCTCGCCGAGCCGGGACAAAGAGGAAAGAGACAGGCCCGTGCGAGCGCAACGCCCTGGCCCCGCCGACGTGCCACTGTCTGCGCCATCGCTGAACGGACCGGACAGTGATCCGCAGATCCCGGGCGATGGCCGTGTTGGATTCGTCTCGAGCGAACCTCTCGGCTGCCTGCAGCCGCAGCCTTTCGTGGAACGCTCTTCGCTCGGAGGACACAGTCCTCCGCCTTGTGCGTACCTCATGATGCCGATGTACCCAGGAATCAAGGCATGTCAGAAGCTACGACATCACGAGTTCAACCTCAGTAGATCGCTCGCTTTGTGGCCTTGAATCTCTAGTTCCCCCCAACGCAGATTGTGACTAAAGGGACAACGGTGCCTTGAGATGCATCTGAGGAACTTGTGCGTTTTGCCTCGGAGGGTGCTCCTGCTAACTAAGATGCAGAAGTTCTATACGACAGCCCTCAGGAGGATGCTCCATGATCGAACCTTGGACCGTTCTACGAGAGGGAGCCCGTTGGTACCGCTGCGCCCTGCAAGTCAACCCCTTCACCTATCTCACCATTCATAACAAGCTTAATCCGAAATTTCCGAATGAAGAAAGCTACAACGCTGCTCTGATTGCTTCATTTAAAGATAGCAAGGTTGACGTAATAGCTATTACCGACCACTGGCGCGTTGATAGTGGCGAAGAGCTTCGACGGCAAGCAACGTTAGCGGGAATCGTTGTTTTCCCCGGATTTGAGGCCACCAGTAAAGAAGGTGTGCACTTTCTGGTCTTGTTCAGCCCGGACACGACGGCGGAACAAATTAACAGATGTATCGGCGAGTGCGGTATTAAAGCAAATTGCCAGGACTCTGCGCCAGGCCTGCTCAATGTTGATGATCTTCTTATTCGCGCTGAGCGATGGAACGCTGTAATTATTGCACCTCATGTGACAACAGACGCGGGGCTGCTTGGCCAACTGAAAGGGCAAGCCCGTCTCGTAGCTTGGACCAACCCTCGCCTCCATGCTGTGGGGCTTTCGGGGGGAGCTCCCTCTCAGGCTCATGGAGATATTCTTAAGGGGAAGAACTCCGAGTATAAGAGAACCGCTCCGATGGCTCTCATAAACGCAGCGGACATCAATGGCCCGGGTGATGTAGAGAAATCAGGTTCGACAACTTGGATTAAAATGTCGAGTATAACAGCAAGAGGACTCGATCTAGCATTCCGTACCCCCGCGACCCGTATCGAGCGGGGACCTCTTATAGCTGCAGATCACCCTGTAATCGTTGGAATTGAGTGGACTGGTGGCTTCCTCGACGGAGTGCGACTTCGCCTCAACGAATCACTAAATACTTTGATCGGCGGTCGCGGGTCCGGGAAGTCCACAGTAATCGAAAGTATTCGATACGCTCTTAATATCGAGCCGCTTACCTCCAAGGCCGTGGAGGAGCATCGATCTATGGTGAATGACGTCAACGTCTTGGGAAGCGGCACCCAAGTCAAACTGCTCATTAGGTGCCCGAATCCTACATCAACGTACTATGTCATAGAGAGAAGCGTTCCTGGGAATACCGTCGTACGCACTATCGATGGCGAGGAACTGCAATCTACTCCGTTAGATCTAGTTGGTAATATTGAGGCTTACGGTCAGCGTGAGCTTGCCGATCTCGCGTACGATAAGAAGCAGTTAACGAGCATGATCGCTCGTTACATGCCTCAATCCAGTGCATACTTAGAACAGTTCGGCGAGCTTAATTTGAAGCTCAAAAAATCGCGCAATAATATATTGGACCTTCAGCGTGAGCTCAAGTCCGTTGATGAAAAGCTTGGGCGGCTGCCTGTACTGCAAGAGCGCCTTCTGAACTTTGATAAAGCTGGAATCGCGGAGCGACTCTTAAGCCAGAAAAAAATCCAGCAAGAAGAATCCCTACTCGACCGAACCCTCAGTTCAATAGATGAAATAGCCCGTAGTTTGAATGACTGGCCTGAAACGCTGGTTATCGACATCGCCTATCTTGAGATCGAAAGAAACGTTGAGCTGCCAAACGCTGCTCTCCTCCAGAAGGCTAAGTCGATCCTTGCTGGCCTTAATGCTTCAACGAGTAAATCGATCGCTGATATGATCTTCTCTCTGGGAAAGGCGAGAGAAGAACTCGGAGGCATTAAGGACGAGTGGAGCGAGGCAAGTTCTAGTGTTCGCTCGGCACTCAATGAAGCATTACGTGCCCTTCAGCCTGACGGGATAGATGGGAACGAGTATCTTCGGCTTACTCGTGAAGTAAACTCCCTTGAAGCTCTCCGCCCACACTATCAGGAACTAACAACGAGTCTGGAGAGTTTGAGGGACGAGCGTCTTCAACTGCTTGTGAAGGTTGAAGAGTTGCGAATAGATCGCCTGCGCGATCTCAAATCGGCGGCGAAGAAAATTGGTCGGAGACTAGTCGGTACAGTACGTGTTGAAGTTGTCGAAGGTAAGGACCGAAGTCCCTTAATAAAGCTGGTGGATAATCACTTGAGTGGCAGGAAGGAAAAGATCCGCTCTGCTATCGAGTCTGCCGCCATTTTGTCAGTTCGAGATCTTGCCGATACGTGTCGCAAGGGAGCCGAGGCGATAATGACCGCATACGCGGTTACTCCGATGCAAGCGGAGCTTCTCGCTAACGCTGGCGAAGAGTTTTTTATGCTCATTGAGGAGACGGACCTCCCCTTAACTACTGAGCTTGAGTTAAATTTAGGAACGAAGCATGTGGAAAACTGGCGAGCACTTGAGCGCCTTTCCACCGGGCAGAAAGCAACTGCTCTCTTGCTTATTCTTTTACAAGAGAGCAGCGCTCCGCTCATCATCGACCAGCCAGAAGATGACCTCGACAACAGGTTCATCTACGATGAGATCGTTCCGAAGATACGATCATGTAAGATTAAGCGCCAACTTATATTCGCTACACATAATGCCAACATTCCAGTGTTGGGCGACGCCGACCAGATTGTCACGCTCATGGCGTGGGATGTTCGAGGACGGATTACTGGCAGCATAGATCCCGAAGGATGTGGATCAATTGATGACCAAGGAGTTCGGGAAATAGTAGAGGAGCTACTAGAAGGAGGCAGGGAGGCATTTGACAATCGCCGCTACCTTTATGGCTTCTAATGAGGTGATCTCAGCGATTTTCATTTCAGTTAACCGTGTTCGAAGTGGGTGAGAATGAGTGCGGCTTTGATGATGTCGCCGATTTTGCTGGGGCTGGCGGTGATGTGCCGGAGGGTGCGCTAGCGTTGGATGAGCAGGGCGAAGCCGCGTTTGCCCAGGCAGCGCAAGGCGCACAGGAGCGCGTTGCGGGTGCGGGTGTCGAGGTCGAGGGGCGGCCGCGTCGGAGGGCTATCTGACCGGAGTGAGAATGCCGATGCCGGCGCCGTCGTAGCCGGAATCGACCAAGGTGGGAAGCCCGTCGGCGGCGGCTTTGTACAGCGCCCCCAAGACGTGTGCGCGGGCGGCGGTCAGGTCGTGCACCGATCCGGGTTCGACGTCGGATGCCCACAGTGGCAGGGCGCGGACAGGGCTTGGATGTTGCCGCCGTGGTGGTGGGCCTTTCCGGAGTACCGCAGGTCGATGGGTTCGCCTTTGACGCTGATGGTCTTCTCGGCGCAGCGGTCGGTGGCGATGACGGTAAGCTCCACGCCTATTTCAGGGGCATCGCGATCCATCCCGATTCATGTCCGCAGACGTCGTTTTGAAGGCATCGAATCACAGCTACCCTTATTGATCTTGCTGAGATCACCTCAATGAATCAGCCTTCGGTCTCCCTGTCTTTTTGAGGTCTTGCTCGTGTGAAGGAACTAATCCGACGCATTGAGATCTCGTCCTGGCCCACGAGACACTTGGCATAGTGGAGTGTCTCCGCGTAGGCGTGTGGGCGCTCCTCGATCCTGAAGGCCGTGTTCAGCCCCGGCTCGATCTCGCAGTAGCCCAGCCAATCTGCCCGCAGGTCGCACTCCCAACAACTCTCCTTGCCGATTGAGCCCAGTCGAAGGGTAATGTATACCGATGATCATTGGACGTGACCACCCTTGCACTCGGGTTACTGCGAGGATGCCTCGGCGACCAGGAACACTATGGACATAGTGAGTGTGATCACTCGAAGTGGAGGGGGAGCCGGAACGGTCAAACACCAGCACCTCGTGACCGTCACGGGACGGTCGAGGTTCCAACGGATCTTGCTAACGCCGCTGCTAACAACGTCCCTGGACACCGGTGTACGCCGCTGGAAGTCGATCAATCCGAAAAAGCCCCTGAACAGGCACTTATGACAACGGTAGACGTCAGTGGACGATCTCGAACTGGCTACGGATCAGAAGGCGTTCGGCTGGTGTTTTGTCTGTCCCGGCTCCAGATTTCGGTGCATCGGGGGAGGTCCTCGATGCCTCCGCCTTCAGGGATCATGCCCCAGAGGAAGGGGATCAGGTACTGAGGCGGTTCGCCCAAGAGCACGGTCAGTTCGTCCTCGGTGACGGTGAGGGTGAACGCCGGGCCCGGTTGCCCGGGATTCCATCCCTGTTCGATGGCTCGCCGGATGCATCCGGCGACGAGGGCGGGGCGGACCACGATCGTCCGTTCTCCGAGCCAGTTGTCCGGCCGGGCGCAGGGAAGTGACACCACGAGAACACGCCTCGGCTCCTCGGCCCGCTCAACGGTGACGGTGAGGGGGGTCCAGCTGTTTCCCCGGTGGTGGGTGGGCTTGTGCCCGATCCGCCAGCGGAAGGCGGTGCCGTCGACGCTGATGAGCCGTGAGCCCTTCCTGGGCATCGCCATGGGCACCTCCAAGCTTCTGCTCTGTTCCGTCGCCGTTCCGTGGGAGCACCAAAAGCAGCGAGAAGTGACACGAGACGTCCACAAGAATAACCGCTGCGCATCCCATGATCGAGATGTTTTCCCAGGTGCCCCGTTGCGGCATCGGAGATCACCCGGATCTACGAGCGCACCGACCAGATCCAGCGCGTGGTGATGGCTCGGTGGCTCCTGAAGTAGGCCGTCGACCAGCGGAAACCCGGTCCGGATCATGCCCGCGGACCGGGTTTCGGCATGTGGTGGGTGGATCTTGGAAAAGGCTCCGGTTCCGTCAGCGGTCTCGGTCACGTGAGACCCGATGGCCACGAGGCCATCCAGACCACCCTGACCACCCCGGCCGCCTGGGCGCCGCGCCAACGGTGTCCGCCGACGCGGAACAAGCTCCCGGCGATCCCACGCCCGTCCACGGGCGGAACCTCCCGATAGGCGCTTAGGCCGCTCAGGTCAGGGACTTCAGAGCGGTGTCCACGATCCCGTAGATCCTGGTCGACGACAGGTTCTGGTTGGCGATCGCGTGGGACAGCATCTTGTCCAGGAGCTCCAGCTTGCTGTCCCCTGGACTCTGT
This sequence comes from Streptosporangium sp. NBC_01469, assembly GCF_036227305.1. Classification (NCBI taxonomy): domain Bacteria; kingdom Bacillati; phylum Actinomycetota; class Actinomycetes; order Streptosporangiales; family Streptosporangiaceae; genus Streptosporangium; species Streptosporangium sp. NBC_01469. Next base: position 3,084,184 of record NZ_CP109465.1, read on the forward strand.
ACCAGGGCCTCCCGCACCTGGCCGAGTACGCTCTGCGCCTCCTTCTTCGCGTCGGCCCGGAACGCGACCTTGGCCTCGCCTCCGGCCAGGAAGGCGTGTCTCTCTTTAGGCTGGCTCTTGTAGATCTGGTTGGCCAGGTCCTTGTCGAGGTGGGCCTCATCGAGGATCAGGTATCCGTGCCCCTGGTTCAGCGCGAACAGGGTGGCCTGAAGGTGGCGCGGGTCGCTCTCGTCCATCGGCTGGTCGGCGTACAGCTGGGAGACCAGCCATTTCTGGTAGTTGTGCGTGTTCTCGTGTACGAGAGTGTCGATCACCTCGTCGAAGTCGTCCCAGCCGGGGTAGCTCGTGTTCATCCTGATGACGTTCTCCCTGGGGATGAAGAGTCCGCTGCAGGGGACCCATCCGTTCGGCGTGGACCACCCCAGGTCCTTCACCGGGAGGATTTCCGGACTCTGGTGGCCGATGCCCATTTCGGCGCACTGGATGTCGCGGACCCTCTTCAGGGCTTCGAGCCTCTGGTCCAGGCTCAGCGTGGGCCACCTCCGGCACTCGTCCATGAGCTCCGTCTTCAGCCTTGTCAGGACCCGGGTCCGGATCTCGTGGTCGTGCCGGGTGAAGTCCGGAGCGAGGCCGGCCGACAGGTACAGCGTGCCCAGGGCGGCGCCGGCGTCGGGGTCCAGTGTGGTGGAGCCGGCGATGATACGAGCGATCAGTCGCTGCTTCTCCGAAAGGCTCAGGCCGTCGGTACCGTAGAAGATGATCATCTCCACGGCGGACCAGGAGTCGTCCATGTCCTCGATGGCGTATTCCAGCATCACTTCCTGGGCGTCGGTGATGAAATCCTCGCTCCTGCTGGTGCTCAGCAGCAGGTCGAGGATGCGGCGCTTCTCCAGCGGACGCAGCCGGAGCGCCGTGCGACTGTAGCTCGCCAGTTTCCCGACGGTCAGCAACTCCTGCTTGAGCCTCCTCTTCGCGTCCTGGTAGGCGACGTCGCCCATGTCGTCTTTCCGGCTCTGGAGAGCGATGTTCTCGTCGCCGAACAGGCGCTTGATCGCGAATGAGGTGGGGGTCTTCTCGAACTCTTTGATGATCCCTTTCAGCACTCTGATCGAGGCGGGCTCGCTCGCCGTGGACTGGCCGAGGGATGTCGCGCCGTCGTTCCGCTTGGTCTTGGCCAGGCGGGACGGTGGTGCCGTGTCGGAGGGCCGCTTGGCCTTCTCCTCCACCGTGCCGCCCAGGCTCTCCGGCCGGGCTGGGCTCTCCGGCGTCGAGGGGTCGGGATGGAGCGTCCCGCCGGAGGACGGGGACCGTACGGGGGAGTCGTCGGTCGGTGTCGCGAGCGTGGGGTCGGCCGATCCGGGCCGGGGCTGGGAGGGGTTCGAGGGGACGGAGCCGGGGCCGGGGCCGGTGCCGCCGGTCGGCTTGAGGCGGTCACTCTTCCGCCGCGGATTCAACATGTCGGTTCCTTCCGTGCGACAGCGTTGGCATGCCGCCCCGCGATGGTCACGATCCTGTGGGTCCTGCCGGGCCGGTGCTCACAACATCCCTGGACGCCTGGTGTACGCCCTGAAAACCGATCACGCCGGGAGGCCGTTGAGCAAGCACGTGACAATGGTGGACGCCCGTGAACGCGGTGTACACGAATGCCGGTGAATGCCACGATCACGTCTCATGGATACGGACGCCTTCTGGAAGCTGATCGAGCGGTCCGGCCGGGAAACCGACACCGGACAGGAGCATCCCGGTGCGCGGAACATCTCCGCCGCGCTGATCCAGCAGGCGGTGATCTTCCGCGACAGACACGCGGTACGCGAGATGCCGGCTCACGATGGCTGTGCCGCGCTTTCCGTGGTCACCCTGGAGACCCCTGATCGGTGGTCGTCGCTCGTGGGCAGGATCTCACCGTGATGATTCAGGTGTCGGTGTGCGGGCCGCGCGACTGCACGGGCGAGGACGAGTCCAACGCTCGCGATGCGCCGCGGCCGTGTCCCCGTGATCCAGCTCGGTGGCTGGCGGCTCCTCGACCACGAGGGGCACCCGGTTCCCGGTGTCAGGCATGTCTCGTCCCCGGAGGAGGCGCTGGCGGCCACGGGGCTCTGGCCTGGCCATCGGCCGGGGGGCTGAGAAACGGAGGTGCCGACGGTGGCGGTCGCGGCATGGTCCGGCGATGCCTCGTTCCGCCGCCATGCGACGATCTGCGCTCCCATGCCCGCTCGGCGAGTCCCGGGAACGAACCTCATAGGTCACCGGGCCGAGGCAGGCGCCGGGAACGGGCCCGGTGGAGCGCGCGGGCATACTGGGGGACGTGCCACGACGTGATCCACGGTCCCGAGTTCGTTCCGCGCCCACCGCCTCGTGTCCGTGCGGGCTCCCCGCGCCGTACGGGGACTGCTGCGGGCGGCTGCACCGGGGGGAGGCGTCCGCGACGACGGCCGAGGCGCTGATGCGGTCGCGGTTCAGCGCCTTCAGCGTCGGCGACGCCGGGTATCTCCTGCGCACCTGGCACCCGTCGACGCGCCCGCCCGGCGTCGACCTCGGCGGCGGGCTCCGGTGGACGCGGCTGGAGGTGCTGGAGACGACCGGCGGCAGCGCCTTCCACACCGAGGGCACCGTCCGCTTCCGCGCCCACTACGTCGAGCGCGGCGAGGAGGGGCACATGGAGGAGCACAGCCGTTTCGCCCGGCACGGGGGCGACTGGGTGTACGTCGGGACGCTCTGACAACCGCTCTGAGAATGTTGTTTCACCACGTCATGGCTGCGGCGGTCACGCCGGATTCTCTTGACATCCTCCCCCGTCTGAAGGCAGGGGATTCCAACGGCACCTACCCCACGAAGAGGAGGTCGCGTTGAGGTTCACGGTTCACCGGCCCGCCCAACGGCGAGCCTCCCCGCGCAGCCACCGCGTGCCCCGCGGCGGTATCTCGAATGTTCCTGGCCGCGTTCACGTCGGCGTTGACCCGATGCCCGCAGGCCACACACAAGAAAAGTGCTTGGCTCTCGCGACTCTCCCCGGCGCGGTGTCCGCAGGCGTTGCAGGTCTGCGACGTGAAACGCGGATCGATCCTCCGGACCCGGCCCGGAGCCTTCTGCTCCAGCCGGGTCACGAGGCGGCCCCACCCGGCGGCGAGGATGCCCCGGTTCAGGCCCGCCTTCTGCCGGACGTTACGGCCCGGCGCCTCGACCGTGCCGCGAGCAGAGCGGGTCATCGCGGAGACCTTCAACTCCTCAACCGCGATCACCTCAAAGCGGCGCGCCAGATCGGTCGAGGTCTTCTCCACCCAGTCCTTGCGCCGATCGGCCTCACGAGCCTTCAACCGGGCGATCGCGAGCTTCACCTTCGTGCGCCGGTTCGACCCCCGCTTGGCTCGCGCGAGGGTTGAAGCCGAAAACGCGACACGCCGACCAACCTACCGACGCCCCCCGACAAAACCCGGAGACCGTCATGCTCGACCGCTCCGCGACTCCTCCCCACCCTGAAGGACGGGGCATCCACGCTGCAAGGACTCGGTGAACCAGCAGGCGCTCTTCCGGCGGGTCGCCGCCGTCGTGCACCACGGTGGCGCGGGCACCACCACCGCGGCCGCGCGAGCCGGGGTACCCCAGGTCGTCATCCCCCAGCACTTCGACCAGCACTACTGGGCACGACGGGTCGGCGACCTCGGAGCCGGAGCCGCGCACCCGCCCGGCGCGCCGACCACCGGCTCGCTGACCGAGGCGCTCGGCCGCGCTCTCCAGCCGGACGTGGCGGCCCGTGCCGGAACCCTCGCCGGCGCGGTGCGCACCGACGGCGCGGAAACCGCCGCGCGGCTGCTGGTGGCCGCGGGCTCTCGAAGCTCATCCTGAGACGGATGGATCGTTTCCCGATCTCTCCGGCCTCGGAACGATCTCCATGACGGCTCTGGACCTCATTGTCGACGGTGTTCTGCCCTAACGTGTTCTCTCATGTTCAGACCCCCCGCACTGCTGGCCTCGGCCCTTCTCTGCGTCCTCCTCGTCTCCATCTCCGGCAGTGCCGAGGCTCTCGCCTCTCCTGTCAGGGGCGTGCCGGTCCTGACCGACAACAGCCTCTACCGCAGCGGCAAGATCAAATCATCGGAATGTCCTGACGGTGCGCTCAGCACCCAGAACGCGGCGGACGCCAAGCGCACCCTCGTCGGGTTGTGGAGCTGCCTGAACGCCTCCTGGTCGGCCCACTTCAAGCGTGCCAAGCTGCCGTTCGCGTCCGCCAAGCTCGTCGTCCTCACCAAGCCGGCGCGGTTCTGCGGGCAGAAGTGGAAGAAGGGCGTCAACGCCCGTCACTGCTACGCGACGAGGACATCGGCGATACTGGTGGGTGAGGATTACTACCTGCGGACCCGCGTGATCTACCACTTCCAGTACGTCGCCGGGATGTACGGCCGTCATCTGCAGTCCCTCACCGGCATCACCAACGGTCACGTCGCGTTGTCGTACAAAAGCCAGGCCGAGCGTCTCGAACAGGCCCGGCGCGGGATCCTGCAGGCGGACTGCCTGGGAGGAGTCTTCCTGGGAAGCGTCTGGAAGAGCGCGGGGCAGGACAGCGAGGGCTGGCCCGCGCTGCTGGAGCTCGTGAAGAAGAACGGCGACTACAACTCCAGGAAGGACCGCCGGTCCGCCAGGGGCAAGAACATCGTCTACTGGCTCGACCGCGGTTTCAGGAGCGGCGACCCCGGCTCCTGCAAGACCTGGGCGGTGCCCTCCTCCCGCGTTGCCTGACGGTCGGGGATTCAGGGCTTGACAGCCTCCGAAGGGCTTTCGGGAGGAGCTCCGAAGGGCTTCCGGGAGGAGGTCGGTGACACGCCGCCCGGGTCAATTGACCCGGGCGGCGTGTTCCCAGAACGGGCTGTCACTCGCACCTGCGGCTCCGTTGCGGGCCGGACGCCGTGAGAGCAGTACCGTCGATCGGGTTCACACGAGGAACTAGCTGTAGACGCCGAACTCCCAGAGGGAGTAGCCGTACGCCGTGCCGCGCTGGGTGAGGTTCACCCGGACGTACCTGGCCGACGCGTTGAGGTCGACGGAGTCGAACCCGCCGTCGCCGGTCGTGGTCGTGTGGACGTTGGTCCAGGTCGTGCCGTTGGTCGAGGTCTGGATCTGGTACGCCCTGCCGTACGCGGCCTCCCAGCCGAGCTGGACGTGCCTGATCGCGGTGGTCGCGCCGAGGTCCACCTGGATCCACTGCGGGTCGGCCCACTCGCTGGCCCAGCGGGAGGTGAAGCTGCCGTCGGTGGCCCGGCCGGGGGTGAACGGGCCGCCGTCGCCGGTCGCCTGGTAGGAGGAGGCGGTGGTCGGCTTGCCGAGCGCCACGTTGGTCCCGGCGACCGTCGGCGGGACGACGCGGAACGACCGCTGCTCGATGCCCGCGTTGCCGTGCCCGTCGAAGGCGTACACGTACACCTTCCACACGCCCATCTGCTCCGGTGCGGTCACCGTGAACCTGCCGGGGCCGGTCTGGGTGAACCTGACGTTGTCGAAGCCGCGGTTGCCGTTGATGTGCTTGTTGCTGAACATCAGGTTGTAGCGGATCAGGTCGCTGTTCGGGTCGGTCGCGGCGACCTCGACGGTGAAGGTCTTCCCGGCCTGGACGGCGGTCTGCGAGCCGACCGTCATCGAGGTGATCTCCGGGGGGGTGTTCGCGGAGGGCTGTCCGGTGTAGGCCGCCTTGAGCGAGTGGTAGCCGTGCCTGCGCCAGCCGCCGGTGGTGGTGTTGAGCCACACCCCGCCGAAGTCGTTCTCCAGGCCGTAGTGGAACTCGGTCGCGCCGAGCGCGACACCGGTGTGACCCTTGATCGCGTTCCAGCTGGCGGTGTACTGGTCCCGCTTCTGCAGGTCGGTCGGCTCGGTGGGGACGCCGTTGACGTCGTTGGGCACCTCCCACTCGCCGTCGGGCCCGGCCTCGGTGACGATGTACGGCTTGGTGTACCCGCCGTTGATCCAGTCCTGCTTGACCGTGTGGATGGCGCCGTAGGAGTTGACCGCGAGCAGGTCGAGGGCGGGGGAGTGGGCCTTGTAGTAGGTCCATGCTTGGGTGTAGGCGTCGGTGGAGGTGACCGGGTGGTTGGGGTCGGCGGCGTGGATCGCCTGCGCGACCTCGTTGACGAACTTCGCGTACGCCACCCGCCGCTGCTCGACCACGTCGGCCGGCAGGCCGTGGTCCTGCATGGTGAGGATGACCTCGTTGCCGACGTCCCACATGAGCACGCCCTGGCGGTTCTTGAGGGCGTTGACGCGGGCGACGATCTCGTTCTTCACGCTGGTCTTGTACGCGGTGTCGTTGACGTAGTCGGCGCCCTGGTTGAGCCAGTGCCCGACGACGACCTTGATGCCCTGCTGGGCGGCCCTGTCGAGCAGCACCGGGGTGTTGACGTCGTCGACACCCCAGGTGCGGATCGTGTTGACGCCCATGTTCTTGAGGTCGCGCATGTAGCCGTCGGCCGCGGCCTGCGGCGGGCCGTAGGTCAGGCCCTTGAGCTGGTACGGGGCGCCGTTGACCTGGAGCTGCCAGTTGCCCTGTGAACCGGTCACCCTGACGATGCTCGGCCCGGCCGGGGTCGCCGGGTCGGTCATCGCGGCGGGGACGGTACCGGCCTGCCTGGCGACCGAGATCCGGTCCACGCTCAGCACGCCGCCGGAGGTGGTGGCGGCGGTCGGCGTCGTGGTTCCCGCGAGCGCGTTGGGCAGCGAGCCGCCGATGGCCAGGTCGAGGCGGAGGTAGAAGCCGTGGTGCAGGGCAGCCCTCCACGCCGTGACGCCGACCTGGCTCTGGCGGACGACCCAGGTCTGCCTGCCGTCGAGGTAGAAGCGGATCTCCTCGTCGGTCTTGGTGCGGTCGATGACCTGGGCGTACTCGTGGTAGCCGGTCTGGCAGCCGTCACAGGTGGCGAAACCGCTGGTGCGGCCGTTGTACTCGTTGCACACACCCTCGGGCGCGGTGCCGCAGTGCAGGGTGTTGGCCAGCTGGTTGCGGCCGTTGACGCCGGTCATGATGTCGGTCTCGCCGACCGACGGCCAGTTGTTGTAGTTGCCCCGGTAGGCGGCGCCGGTCGCGCGGAAGCCGGGCCAGTAGCCCAGGGCGTTCGCGACGTCGGGCTGCTTGAGCCGGGCGCTGAACCTGAGCAGCTCGCCCGGCTGCGGCGCGAAGTCGGTGCGCTGGGTCTCGATCCGGCCGGAGGTCCAGTTGCCCGCGCCGTCCTTGATCGCCTTGATGTTCAGGTTGCCGGTGCCGTCGAGGTAGACGTTCGCCGTCGAGGCGCTCATGGTCTCGACCTCGCCGGTGCCCCAGTTCGCGGCACCGCCGGGGTAGGAGGTGCCGGTGCGCAGGATCCAGTCGGCGGCCGAGGGGGAGGTGCCGGCCGAACCGTTGAAGTCGTCCTTCCACACCTCGGTCCAGGTGCCGGGCTCCTCGGGCTCCTCCGGTTCCTGGGGGCCGCCCGTGCTGCCGTAGACCTGGAACTCCCACAGCGAGTAGCCGTAGCCGGTGCCCCGGGTGGTGCCGTGCATCCGCACGTACCGGCCGGAGCCGGTCACGTCCAGGGTCTGGGTGCCGCCGGTGCCGGTGGTGGTGGAGTAGACGTCGGTCCAGGAGGAGGCGTCGGCCGAGGTCTGGATCTTGAAGGCCCTGCCGTACGCGGCCTCCCAGGTCAGCACCACCCGGCTGATCGTGGCCGTCTCGCCGAGGTCCACCTGGAGCCACTGCGGGTCGCTGAACGCGCTGGCCCACCGGGTTCCCGTCAGGTTTCCGTCGACCGCCAACGACGCGACGTAGCCGGCGCCCTCGGATGACGAGGTCGTCGCCGTCTTGCCCTGGGACAGCAGGCCGTCGGCCGCGGACGCGGGGCTGGTGAGTGCCAGCCCGGAAAGGACCAGTGCCGCCAGAGCGGCGATGACCAGGCCTAACCGGAAGCGGCCCGAACTACGAGCTGGATACACGATCTCTCCTCGAAAGGGGGATGCCCGCCAGGGGACGGCGAGGGGGGAGAGCGCTCTCCGTAACCGAGGGTGCTCCCGGAGATCGAGCGGTGTCAAGGCCCTTCTTTGCCCGAGGTTGAAACGCGCTGCTCACGCACCGGAAACTTCTTCCCAGCGGACATATCCCTTCAAAGCCCATCTTCTCGCACGTCCGCTGACGCGTGGGCGGTAGGGGAGGGGGCGCGTCTCTGTATCGGTGACGTGAACGGCGGGTTTCAGATTGGGTTGGCTGCCGTCTTGACAATTCGCAACAGGGAGGATCAACCTCATAGGAGAGCGCTCTCCCTATGCCGTTCCCAACGGCCACCCCCCACTGAAGGAGAGGCAATGCGCCCATCCCGAAGTCCCGTCAGATTCCGCCTGGGACTGGTCGCCGCCACACTCACCGCGCTGGTCGCGGCCGGCCTGGCGATCATCTCCCCGGCCAGCGCGGCGGACGGCCTGATCTCCCAGAGCCGGCCCGCGACCGCCTCCTCCTCGGAGGGAGGCGGGTACGGCGCCGGAGCCGCCTTCGACGGCAGCACCGGGACCCGGTGGTCCAGTGCCGCCGCCGATCCCCAGTGGATCCAGGTCGACCTGGGCGCCACCGCGACGGTCTCCCAGGTCGTCCTCAACTGGGAAGGCGCGTACGGCAAGGCGTTCAAGATCCAGACCTCGGCCAACGGCTCGTCGTGGACGGACGTCTACTCCACCACCACCGGCGCCGGCGGCACCCAGACCCTCAACGTCTCGGGCTCCGGCCGGTACGTGCGGATGTACGGCACCGCCAGGGGCACCGGCTACGGCTACTCGCTGTGGGAGTTCAAGGTGTACGGCACCGGCGGCGCCGGGAACACCCCGAGGCCGAGGCCGACGTTCACCGACGAGGTCACGCACCACGAGTTCCAGGCCAACTGCTCCCCGACGGCGAACCGGCCCGACGACCCGATCATCTACCCGGGACTGCCCGGCGCCTCGCACATGCACACCTTCGTCGGCAACAGGACGACCAACGCGAGCAGCACGGCGTCCTCGCTTCTCGGCGGCGGCACCTCGTGCACCAACCCGCACGACAGGTCGGCCTACTGGTTCCCGAGCTTCTACAAGGGCAACCAGCTGATCGAGCCGACCGGCAACCAGGTCATCTACTACAAGTCCGGCATCCTCAACTACTGGGAGGTGCAGCCCTTCCCGCAGAGCCTGCGCTTCGTCGTCGGCAGCCCGACCGCGACGCTGGCCGAGTTCCGCGACTCCCCCGGCGCCGTCGAGGGCTTCGAGTGCGGCGACATCTCCAAGAGCTGGGACATCCCGACGTCCTGCGTGGCGGGCAGCCAGGTGAACGTCCGCTACCAGGCGCCGAGCTGCTGGGACGGCGTCAACCTCGACAGCGCCAACCACAAGAGCCACATGGCCTACCCCGTCGGCGGCTACTGCCCGGCCAGTCACCCGGTGGCGGTGCCGATGCTGGAGTTCAAGATCGCCTTCCCCGCCAGCGGTGACCTGTCACAGGCGCGGCTGGCCAGCGGGCGCGGTTACACCTGGCACTACGACTTCTTCAACGCCTGGGACAACCCCGCCATCCTCGACGCCCTGGTGACCCACTGCATCAACGGTGGACTCCAGTGCAACCCGCGCGGCTACGACCTGTACAAGCCGCACCGCGGCGCCGCCCTCACCGAGAACTTCGAGCTTCCCTGACCGCATGTGCCCGGCTCCGGCCTCGGGTGCCCCGGACTCCGGCACCCGCGGGCCGGGGCCGGGCACGTGCTTTTCCCGGGCACGTGCTTTCATCGGCACGGCCCCGGTGTGTCCGCACCCGGCCATTTCCCGGACATTGACAGCGCGGGGCCGCCGTGACGTACTGGAGAGCGCTCTCCGACAGCGAAGGGAAACCACGTGAGCATCGACGAGCTCGACCGATTGGTGGAGAAGCTGGACCTGGAGCGTAAGGTGCGGCTGCTCACCGGGGCGACCGTGTGGTCCACCTACGCCGAGCCGGGCATCGGGCTGCGGGCCATGGTCACCTCCGACGGCCCGGTCGGCGTGCGCGGGGAGGGCTGGGACGAGCGGAGCACCTCCCTGACCCTGCCCTCCGCGACCGCACTCGCCGCGACCTGGGACGACGACCTGGTGGAGCTGCTGGGCGGGCTGCTCGCCGCCGAGGCGCGGCGCAAGGGCGTGGACGTCCTGCTCGCCCCGACGCTCAACCTGCACCGCTCGCCGCTCGGCGGGCGCCACTTCGAGTGCTACTCCGAGGACCCCCTGCTGACCGGCAGGATCGGCGTCGCCTGCGTCCGCGGCATCCAGGCGGGCGGGGTGGCGGCCACCGCCAAGCACTACGTCGCCAACGACTCCGAGACCGAGCGGCTCACCCTCGACGCCCGCGTCGACGAGCGGACCCTGCGCGAGCTGTACCTGGCGCCGTTCGAGGCCGTGGTGGAGGCGGGCGTCTGGGTCGTCATGTCCGCCTACAACGGGGTGAACGGGGCCACGATGTCGGAGAGCCCTCTCCTGGCCGACCCGCTCAAGGAGGCGTGGGGGTTCGACGGGGTGGTCGTGTCGGACTGGGGAGGCGTCCGCTCCACCGCTCCCGCCGCCCGCGCCGCGCAGGACCTCGCGATGCCGGGACCGGAGGGCGCCTGGGGAGAGGCGCTGGTCGCCGCGGTGCGCGCGGGCGAGGTGCCGGAGGCCGCGATCGACGACAAGGTCCGGCGCCTGCTCAGGCTGGCCTCCCGGGTCGGCGCGCTGGACCTCGCGGGCTCCGCCGAACGGGAAGGCGACGCCGGGCCGCAGGAGCACGGCTCCGCCCGCGCGCTGTTGCGCCGGGCCGTCGCCGCGAGCACCGTGCTCCTGCGCAACGAGGACTCGTTGCTTCCCCTCGATCCCTCGCGCCTGCGCAGGGTCGCCGTGCTCGGGCCGAACGCCGCCGCCGCCCGGATCCAGGGGGGCGGCAGCGCGGGCGTGTACCCCATGTCTGTCGTGTCCCCTCTCGACGGCATCCGAGAGGCGCTGTCCGGTACGGCGGAGGTGTTCCACAGCCCCGGCCCGCACCTCGACGACCGGCCGACCCCGCTGGGCACGGACAACGCCCGCAACCCCCTGACCGGCGAACCCGGAGTCCTGGTCCGGCTGCTGGACGCCACCGGGGCGGAGATCCACGCAGAGCATCGGCTGACCGGCCGCATCCTGGAACCCGCGCGGATCGACGTCGCCGCCGTCGTCGAGATCCGGGCCCTGCTGAGCCCGGAGGTGGACGGCCTCTGGGAGCTGGCCGTCGCCGGATGGGGGCACGTCCTCCTGGAGGCGGACGGCCGTGTCCTGGTCGACGAGGAGGTGGAGCGTGACACCGACGACCCCGCCACCGTGCACCTGTCCCCGCCCTACCGGCGCGCCCGGTTCCCCGTGACGGCGGGCCGGGACGTGGAGCTCGTCTCCCGGCGGCGGCTCGATCCCGACAGCGGGATCGCCTCGGTCCTGGCCGCGGACCCGCCCCGGCGCGCCGACGAGGCGGAGCTGGCCGCCGCGGTCGAGCTCGCCCGTACCTGCGACGCCGTCATCGTCGTGGTCGGCTCCACGGAGGAGATCGAGAACGAGGGTGCCGACCGTACGCACCTGGACCTGCCGGGACGCCAGGACGAGCTGGTCCGCGCGGTGGCCGCGGCCAACCCGGCGACCGTCGTGGTCGTCAACTCCGGGGGCCCCATGGTCCTGCCGTGGCGCGAGGAGGTGCCGGCCGTGCTCCTGAGCTGGTTCCCCGGGCAGGAGGCGGGGCACGGCCTCGCCGACGTCCTGTTCGGCCGTGCCGAGCCCGGTGGCCGGCTGCCCACGACCTGGGCCGACAGGGCGCTCGTCTCCACCGTCCCCGAGGACGGGACGCTCGCCTACTCCGAGGGTCTCGACATCGGCTACCGCGCCTGGCTGCGGCGGCCCGCGCCGCCCGCGTACTGGTTCGGGCACGGGCTCGGATACACGTCCTGGTCCTACGAGGACATCTCGGTGCCCTGGGAGGTCTCTCCGGAGAGCTCGCCGTCCGTCCGGGTACGGCTGCGCAACACCGGTGAGCGCGCCGGGCGCGAGGTCGTCCAGGTCTACCTGTCCCGGCCGGAGACGGGCGTGGCCCGTCCCGCGCGCTGGCTGGCCGGCTACGCCCTCGCCGACGCGGGGCCTGGCGAGGTCGTCGAGGTCACAGTGGACGTCCCGGCACGGGCCTTCCAGCACTGGTCGGCCGAGGATCACGCCTGGCGGGCCGAGGAGGGCGCCTTCACGGTGCTGGCCGGACGTTCGGCCGCCGACCTGCCGCTGAGCGCCGCGGTGCTTCTCGGTACGGAGCCGCCGACCCCGCGAGAAGCCTCGGGAGAGCGCTCTCTCGCTGTGCTATAAAAGCCCTATGAGCGAAGGCCTACCGCGAGTGTCGGCACCCCCCACCTTGGAGGATGTGGCGCGGGCGGCGGGAGTCTCCCGCGCCACGGTCTCGCGTGTGATCAACGGGATTCGCAATGTCGATCTCGCGATCCAGGAGAAGGTCAAGCAGGCGATCGCCCTCACCGGCTACGTTCCCAACCAGGCCGCGCGGTCACTGGTCACCCGTCGCACGGGGACGATCGCCCTGATCGTCTCCGGGGCGGGCAGCAGCGAGGAGAGCCCGTTTCCCGGCCACGTCTTCGCCGATCCGTTCTTCGGGCGCGTGGCCGGGGGCGTCGTCGGTTTCCTGCGCCCGCTGGGCATCTATCCGATCCTGATGTTCGCCGACACCCCGGAGACCCGCGACCAGGTCATCACCTACCTGCGCCGGGGCAACGTCGACGGGGCCATCCTGGTCTCCATCAGCACCGAGGACACGCTGCCCAAGCTGCTCGCCGACGCCTCGCTGCCCGCCGTGCTCTTCGCCAGACCGGCCAGGCCGATCCCGATCAGCTACGTCGACGTCGGGCACCGGGCCGGGGGCAAGCTGGCCGCCGACCATCTCGTCGCCCGGGGCTGCCGCAGGCTGGCGACCATCTCCGGCCCGCTCGACGTCCCGGCCAGCCAGGACCGCCTGGCGGGCTTCCAGGAGGCGATGGCCGTCCACGGCCATCCCTACATCCCCTGCGCCGAGGGCAACTTCACCCTCCCCAGTGGCGAGGTGGCGATGGAACGGCTGCTCGCCGAGCACCCCGACATCGACGGCGTCTTCGCGGCCAACGACCTGATGGCCCAGGGGGCCCTGCTGGTGCTGCGCCAGCACGGGCGCAGCGTGCCCGGCGACGTGGCCATGGTGGGCTTCGACGACAGCAGTGCGGCGCTGGCCTGCCGCCCGCCGCTCACCACCGTCCGCCATCCCGTCGAGGACATGGCCGCGGAGATGGGACGGCTGCTGCTGACCCACATCGAGCACCCGGACCATCCGGTGACCTCACGGATCTTCGAGCCGACCCTGATGATCAGGGAGTCGGCCTGATCCGGGCGGCCCCCGGACGTGGTCTCCGTGGGGCCGGGCGGCGGGGTGTGGGGGCGGACTTCTAACGGTCGGCGAGGGGGGGAGGCCGCCTGGACGTGTGAGGCGGACTTCTAACGGTCGGCGAGAGGGGAGGCCGCCTGGACGTGTGAGGCGGCCTCGGAACAGCCCGGCGGAGGGCTCATCGCTCCCGAGCGGGAGATCACGGTGAAGGACGCGTCGAGGTTGGTGAGTCTCAGCAGCTTGAGCACCACGGGTGGGGCTCCGGCGAGGAGCAGGGGCGTGCCCTGTTCGCGCGCGTGCCGTTTGACGGCGATCAGCGCGCTCAGGCCGCATGCGTCGATGAAGGTGACACCGGCGAGGTCGATGATGACCGTGCCGGGGCGGGCGTCGATGACGTCCCGGGTGAAGGCCGACAGGTCCGGCCTGGTGGCGAGGTCGAGCTCACCGGCCACCGTGATGACCGCGAAGTCGTTCGCGTGCTCGCTCGTGAGTTGAAGTGCGTTCATCGCCCACTTCCCTGCAGGCTCACGTGAATGTACGTATCCGGCCAGGGGGTGTCGCTCGGACGCCTGGCCTCAGCTCGTCGCCTCCCTGGTCGCGCCGTACGGGCACGAAGGGGGTGGACGACCTGAAGCCACGATACTCCCTAACGGTGCGAACCATCGCTTTCCGTGATCGTGTAGCTTCGAAGCGAAGTGTAGATGCCAACTTGGATATGTGCCAGCTATTCCAGGAAACAGCTTTGTAGCCGTGTCCCCGGCGGGCCGCGAGGGTGTGGTGAGGGTGGTTCCCCGGTGAGGGAAGAGGGTGCTGAGCCGGGTGGGAAAGCGGGTCTGAACTGGGCGGGGTCAGCCCGGGGAGTGGCTCGGGGCCATGGCGTCGAGCGCTTCGCGCAGGCTGTCCCGCGTCTCGAAGTGCCGGTCGAGATTCGTGATCGTCAACAGGTGGGTGATCATGCCGGGACTCACCACCAGCATGAGGCGGCCGTGGGCCTCCTTGAGCCGGGTGAGCGTGCCCACGAGGACTCCCAGCCCCACCGAGTCGCAGAACGGCACGCCCGTCAGATCCATCACCAGGTTCGGGTTTCCGGCGCCGTCGAGGGCGCTGTCGAGGGCGCGGTCGATTTCCGCGCGCAACCGGGGAGCCACGGCCATGTCGAGATCGCCCGTCGCCCGTACGACCACACAGGGGCCACTGCGCCATGTCCGAACATCGAATGTTGAGATCACGATCATCACCTCCGTGCCTTTTCAGTTGCCCTGACAGAAGGTTGTTATGCACGTAGCTCACTTTTTGCAGATATTGTCCGTTGCTGTTCTTGCTGTCGGAGTTGTGGCGGGGGTAGCGGTCGGGGTGGGAGAGGCGGCCGTCTCCTTCACGGTGACCTTCTTCGCCGGCGCGTGTTTCCGGCCGACGACCACCTCGATCTTGTCGCCGAGGCTCTCCAGCGGGCGCAGGTCCGCCCCGGGCAGCGCGGCGGCGACGGTGCGTGCCGAGTCCTCGCGGCCGGGGCCGTACCGGATGACGGTCTTGTCGAAGTTCTTCTGCGGGGTGTTGCCGGCGACCTCGGGCACCAGGAAGCCGACTCTCTGCAGCTCCGCCCTGGTCTGCGCGCCCAGCCCCGTGATCATGGTGCCGTTGAGCACCGTGAGGGCGATCCGCGAGGGCGCGACGGTGAGCGCGGGAGCCGAGGGGGAGGCCGTCGGGGTGGGCGTGGCCTTGGCGGGTTTGGCGGGCTTGACGAGCGTCTCGTCGGCGGCGATCCTGCGGAACAGCTCCTTGGCCGCCTCCTTGTCCCAGAGCACGGCGGACTCGCCGGTCGGCGTCTTGTAGTCGACGTCCGCGAGCGGGACCGTGGCGAAGGTCACGTCGTCGGTGGAGACGTCCTTGAGCTGGTCGGCCAGGCCGAGCAGGTCCCCGCGGAGCGCGTCGTCCACCCGGATCGTGTCGAGGGTCGTGTCGACGAACGAGGCGAGCCTGACCGGGTTGGTCAGCGTCTCGCCGCTGAGCGCCTGGTTCAGCAGCGCGGAGATCACCTGCTGCTGGCGGTCGATGCGGTCGAGGTCGGAGCGGGCGGTGGCGCGGGTGCGGGCGTAGGCAAGGGCCTTGACGCCGTCGAAGGAGTAGGTGCCCGGCGCCAGGTCGAGCGCGGTCTTCGGGTCGTTGATCGGGACCGGTGTGCAGACCGAGATCCCGCCGAGCGCGTCGACCACCTCGATGAACCCCAGCACGTTGACCTCGACGTAGTGGTGGAGGGTGAGGCCCGTGGCGGTCTGCACCGTGCGCGTCGCGAGTTTCGGGCCGCCGAGCTGGTAGGCGGCGTTGATCTTGTGCAGGCCCTTGCCGGGGACCGTCGTCCAGGTGTCGCGGGGGAGGCTGACCACGGTGACCCTGCGGTGGTCCTCCGACACGTGGATCACCATCATGGTGTCGGTGCGCTCGCCGCTCTCGCGGCCCAGCTTGAGCTGGTTCTGCTGCTTGCGGGTGAGGTCGTCGCGCTTGTCGACGCCGACCACCAGGATGTTCATGGCGCCGGTGCTCGACCGCGACCCCGGGACCCCGGCGTCGACCGCCTTGATCTTCGTCGTGGCGTAGTTGGTCAGCGCCCACGTCACCCCGGAGCTGCCCAGGACCAGGCAGGAGAGCGCGCCGGCGATCACGAGGCCACGCCGCCTGGTGCGGGCGCCCCTCGCCGACCTGCGATCGCGCCTCGGGTTCATCGGTTCCACCCGGACGCTTCCGTAGGCGTCACCGCCCACGTGCACACCCGAATCCTCCTCCGGGTCGCGCATGCATGGCCCCCTAGGCTCCAGCTGGGTCGATGAGGTACCCGTTCGTACAGTAGCGTGAGCGACGCCATGAAGCAGTTCCCCGACTCGCCCGCGCCGGCGTCGTCTTCCGAGACGCGTGTCTGGCCCCCCATCTCCATCGTCATCCCGGTGCTGAACGAGGAGCGCCATCTGCGGGAGGCGGTGCGTCAGGTGCTGTCGCAGCGGTACGCGGGACCGATCGAGGTCGTGCTCGCGATCGGCCCCTCCCGCGACCGTACCCAGGAGGTCGCCGACGAGATCGCGGCCGACGACCCCCGCGTGGTCGTCGTCCCCAACCCGACCGGCCGCACTCCCAACGCGCTCAACGCGGCCATCGCCGCGTCCGGCAACGCGATCATCGCCAGGGTGGACGGCCACGCGATGCTCCCCGACGACTACCTCCAGGTCGCGGTGGAGACCCTTGAGGAGACCGGCGCCGACAACGTGGGCGGCGTCATGGCGGCCGAGGGCGTCACGCCGTTCGAGCAGGCCGTGGCCCGCGCGATGACGTCCAAGATCGGCGTCGGCGGCGCCCGGTTCCACACCGGCGGCACCGCGGGCCCGGCCGACACGGTCTACCTCGGCGTGTTCCGCCGCGCCGCGCTGGAGCGGGTCGGCGGCTACGACGAGCACTTCCAGCGGGCCCAGGACTGGGAGATGAACCACCGCATCCGCGAGACGGGCGGCCTGGTCTGGTTCCAGCCCCGGATGCGCGTCTCCTACCGGCCGAGGCCCGACCTCAGGGCCCTCGCCAAGCAGTACTTCCACTACGGCCGCTGGCGCAGGGTGGTCGCCCGCACCCACGAGGGCACGATCAACCTGCGCTACCTGGCGCCTCCCCTGGCCGTGCTGGCCATCCTGGCGGGCCTGCTGGTCTCCCCGTTCCTCTGGCCGGGACTGCTGATCCCCGGCGGCTACCTGGTGGCGATCCTGGCCGGTTCCGCGATCACCGGCAGCGGCCTGCCCGCCCCGGCGCTCGTCCGGCTGCCGCTCGTCTACGTCACCATGCACATGTCGTGGGGCTGGGGCTTCCTGACCAGCCCGAGAAGACTCGGCAAGCCCGGCCGCGCGGGCGGCTGACCCCGCCGGGGGCGCTCACCCGTCAGGGACGGGCGTCGACCACCTGACCGGTGACGCCGGAGGCGAGCACGTCCAGCGAGGTGCGGGCGACGGTGTACGGGGAGGACGGGCCCGGCGGCGTCGTGGCTCCGGCCCGCCCGGGATCCACGCAGTTGACCCGCACCCCGTACTCCGCCCACTCCTCCGCGAGGGCCCGGGTCAGGCCGGCCACGGCGGCTCCCGCGAAGGAGCGCAGGCCCTCGCCCGCCCCGTCCCGGGCGGGTGGGGGGGAGTGGAACAGCAGCTGTCCCCGCGTCTCGCGAAGGTGGGGGAGGGCCGCCCTGGCGACGGTGACGGGGCCCAGGTGGTCCGCGTTCACGGTGCCGGCTATCGCGGCGTCGTCCACCGCGTCGAGCCTGCCCGGGGGCGGCGCGCCCGCCGCGCCGACCACGTAGTCGATCCCGCCCGTCTCCTTCACGACCCGGGCGAGCGCGTCGGCCACCGCCCGGGGGTCGTCGACGCGCACCCCGTCCGGGATGCCGGGAAGGCGCGGCGCCTCGGGGGAGCCCGGCCTTCCGAAGGAGTCCGCCGCCCCTGGGAGACCCGGCGTTTTCGAGGAATCGGACGTTTTCGCGGAGCCCGGTGTTCCGGGGGAGTCCGCCGGCCGCGGGAGGCCCGGTGGTCCGGAGGGTCCGGAGGGTCCGGAGGGTCCGGAAAGTCCGGAGAAGGGGAACACGCGGGCGCCGTGGTGCCCGGCCAGTCGCGCCACCTCGGCGCCGGCGCCGTCGTCCGCGCGGAAGACCACCACGGTCCTGCCCTCCAGCGCCTCGCGCAGGGCGGCGTCGGAGCGGGCGGGGACGTCGCTCGCGGCGAGCCTGAGGAGCCCGTCGGCGACGAAGAGGTCCACCGGGTGCGTGACCTTCATGTTCCGCTCGCTGCCCGGCACCACGTGGATCGGCACGTCGGGCAGGTAGCGCAGCACCACGCCGCAGTCGTCGGTGGGCGGCCGATCGCCGAAGCCGGGATCGGCGAAGGCGCGCTCGTACGCCTCGCGGATCACCGAGAGCCGGAAGCACTGCGGGGTCTGGACGCGGCGCAGGCCGGCGCGGTCGGGGACGTCGCTGACGACCTCCCCGTGCGGCCCCTGTGAGGTCACCACGATCGTGTCGGAACTCGGGATCGCCACCTCGACCGCGGAGAAGGTCCGCAGCGCCTCGACGCAGTCGGCGATGATCCTGGGCTCCGTCAGCGGCCGTACGGCGTCGTGCAGCAGCACGTGGCACTCCCGCGTGCCCAGGGCCCGCAGCGCCCGCCAGGTGGTCTCCGGGCGGCTTGCGCCACCCTCCAGGATCCTGCCGACCTTCGTGAAGCCGTTGCGCTCGACGATCCGCTCCACCTCCCCGGTGAAGCCGGGCGCCATCAGTACCATGATCTCGTCGATCTCCGGCGCCCCCTGGAAGAGGGCGAGGGTGTGTTCGAGGATCGTCCTGCCCGCTATCTCCAGCAGCTGTTTGGGCGTGTCGTGGCCGACGCGCCGGCCGACGCCGCCTGCCAGGACCACACCGACGGTTCGGGGACGCGGTTCACGTTCGGCCACGATCAGATTCCTTTGACAGTTCGGATATGGCGAGCGTAATGGGTACGTACTTGATCGTCCGGCGTGCTCCCGTGCTATCCCGTCAAGATCTAGCTACGCTGAGTGCGCACTCCCCGATTCGTACGGTAATCCCGTCGGATACGAAGGAGCCCGGATTGCCTGACTCTCACGCCATCGCCTCGTCCGGCGCCTCACAGGCGGTCGCGGTCGTGCTCGCCACCACCGAGGCGTCCGGCCTCCGGTGTTCCGGCGGGACCCTCCTCGACAGGCTGACCGGCCAGCTCGCCACGCTTCCCGTACGGGACGTGCACGTGGTGGCCCGTTCCAGCGACATCATCCACGCGTCCGGCGGCACCCACATGATCGGGACCGAGGGGTCGAGGGGGCTCGCCGACGATCTGCGCAGGATCGCGAAGGTGGCCCGCTCGTCCGTCGGCCCGGTGCTGGTGGTCGCCGGTGACCTGGTGGCGCACACCGAGGCGCTGGCCATGCTCGTGGAGCACCCGGCCCGCGACACCGTCGCGCTGGTGAGCGAGGGGGGCGACGACCCGGGGCCGACGCGCCCGCCGGTCAGGACCGACAGCAGGTCCGTGGTGGCCGCGGGTACCTCCTTCCACGAGGCCGGCGAGACCAACGGCACCTTCAGGGGCGTGCTCCAGGTCGGCGTGTCCGATCTCGCGGGCTTCGCCGAGACGGCCGAGAGGCTCGCCGAGCTCGCCGAGGCGGGCGGCTTCGGCCCGATGGACGGCGGCGAGGTCCCCGGCCTGCTCCTGGTCGGCCTGGTCCGCTCCGGCGCCCAGGTGCGCGCGGCCAGGCTCGGCCGCCTCCACGCCGACCGGATGACCGAGCAGGAGGACGCCGACGTGGCCGTGCCCCGGCTGGCCGAGGTCGACGAGAATGAGGCCCGGCTGGACGCCGCGGTCAAGTCCAACGACGGCTTCTTCGCCACGTACGCGGTGAGCTCCTGGTCCAGGCACCTCGTGAAGCCGGTCGCCCGGCTCGGCCTGACGCCGAACGCGGTCACCGGCATATCCGTCGGCCTCGCCGCGCTCGCCGCGATCTGGTTCTCCGTGGGCACCAGGTCCGGCCTGATCGCCGGGGCGGTCCTGCTCTACCTGTCGTTCGTGCTCGACTGCGTCGACGGCCAGCTCGCCCGCTACACCCGCGCCTTCTCGCCGCTCGGGGCGTGGCTGGACGCCACCTTCGACCGTGTCAAGGAGTACGCCGTCTACCTGGGGCTCGCCATCGGGTACGCGGCCGGGCTGGACGTCGCGGGCGGCGGCCCGGACGGCATCTGGGCGCTGGCGGTGTCCGCGATGATCCTGCAGATGCTCCGCCACATGATCGACTTCTCGTACGCGGGGGCGCGTGCCGACGCGAGCCGGGTGGGTGCGGCCTGGGCCAGGGCGGCGGGTTCGCTGATCGACCCGGCCGGCGACGCGGGGCGGCCGGTGCCGCCGCGACGGCCGGAGCGGCGGGCCGCTTTCGCGGGGGCCGACGCGGGATGGACACCGGTCGCGAGCGAGGGCGAAGGCGACATCGGCATCGGCATCGGCATCGGCATCGGAGGTGGTGGCACCGATGGCCGGGCCGCCGTACCGGTCATCGGCGCGGAAGGCGAGCGTGAGGGCGCGGGAGGCGAGTGGGCGGATCCCGGGGACGGGCGGACGGCGGGTGCCGGGCGGGCGGACCCCCTGGGAAGGGCGGCCGCCGCGGACGGTGCCGGGCCCGGCGCGGGCAACCTGGTCCTGCGGCTCTCGCGGGCCATGGAGAAGGCGTCGCCCACCCGCTGGTTCAAGAAGATCATCGTGTTGCCCATCGGGGAGCGGATGGCCCTGATCGCGGGGACCGCCGCCTTCTTCAACGCCCGGGTGACCTTCGTCGCGCTGCTGGTCTGGGGCGGGATCGCCGCCCTCTACATCCTCTCGGGCCGGACGGGCAGGTCGCTCAGCCGATGACCGGAGGCGGCGGGGTCCATGACCGGCGGGACGGATCTCCCGCCAGGCGAGGGGGAAAAGCAGGTGCGATCATGATTTCTGTGCACATGGCGCCGGTGCCGCGGAGCGCCGTGGTCGCCTACCGGGACGACGGGGTGCTGTCGAGGGGCATGGGCGCCCTGGTGGCCGGGCAACTCCCGCCGCTACCGCCCGCGATCGTCGGGATGTTCGTGACCGGGGTGCTGCTGCTGGTCGGCGTGGCCGGCAGCGACGGGCTGGCGGTGTTCGCCCCCGCGGTGGCGCTGCTGCTGGCCGGGCCGGGCAGCTCCCATCCGCACGACGGCCGGCTCGACTGGCTGGTGCCGCCGATCCTGCGCCTCACCGAGTACGGCTTCGTGGCCTCGGTGGGCTTCGCGCACGACGTGCCGCCGTGGCTGATCTTCATGTTGCTCGGCGCGATGGCCTTCCACCACTACGACGTCGTCTACCGGCTGAGGCAGCGGGTCTACCCGCCGTCCTGGCTGGCCACATCCGGCCTCGGCTGGGACGGCCGGATGCTGCTGATCGCCCTGGGCGGGCTCGCCGGGCAGGTCACGCTGGTGTTCGCCCTGCTCTCGCTCTACCTGTGGTGCCTCTTCTCCTGGGAGAGCGTCACCTGCTGGCTGGCCGCCCCGAGGTTCGGGGTGGACGCGGCCGACCTCGGCGCACACGATTGAGAACGCCCGGCAAACCCTCGATTACACGATCAGGGTCTGAAGGCAACTAATCTTTGGGGCCTAGGAGTGCCCGCCGGGAGGCTCTCACCCGAATGAGGAGTGCACGTTGCTGGGAATGGTGCTGGCCGCCGGGGCCGGACGACGCCTGCGGCCGTACACGGACACGCTGCCCAAGGCGCTCGTGCCGGTCGACGGCGACACCACGATCATGGACATCTCGCTGCGCAACCTCGCGGCGGCCGATCTCCGTGACGTCGTGGTCATCGTCGGCTACCAGGCGCAGGCGGTACACGAGCGCAAGGCCGAGCTGGAACGGCGGCACGGTGTGAAGCTCACCCTCGTGCACAACGACAAGGCCGAGGAGTGGAACAACGCCTACTCCCTGTGGTGCGCGCGCGACTACTTCGACCAGGGCGTGCTCCTGGTCAACGGCGACACGGTGCACCCCGTCTCGGTGGAGGAGACGCTGCTCTCCGCGCCGGCGACCACCGACATCCTGCTCGCGGTCGACGACGTCAAGAAGCTCGCCGACGAGGAGATGAAGGTCACCCTCGACGACGACCGCCACCTGCGGCTGATCACCAAGTTGATGGACCCGGCCGCCGCCGCCGGCGAGTACATCGGCGCCACGCTCATCCGTCCCGGCATCGGCGACCGTCTCGCCGACGCCCTCCAGGCCACCTTCGAGCGTGACCCGCAGCTCTACTACGAGGACGGCTACCAGGAGCTCGTCGCCCGCGGCGAGAAGATCGCCGTCGCCCCGATCGGCGACGTCCCGTGGGTCGAGGTAGACAACCACGACGACCTCGCCAAGGCGCGGGAGATCGCGTGCCGATACTAGCCAGGATGCTCCCGGCCCCCCTGTCCATGGAGGTGCGCCGGGGCGCGGTCGCCCAGCTGGGCTCGTTGCTGGCCGACAGCAGGGTGGCGACCTCCGGACGGGTGGCGGTGGCCGTGGGCGCGGGCCAGGGAGACAGGATCGCCTCGGTGATCACTCCCTCGCTCGGCGAGGCCCAGGTCTTCCGGGTGCCCGACGGCTCGGTCGACGCGGCGATCTCGCTCGGCGCCGACCTGCGCAAGGGGGCGTACGAGGCGGTCGTGGGCATCGGCGGCGGCAAGACCATCGACGTGACCAAGTACGCCGCGTCGCTGGCCGGGATCCCGATGGTGGCGGTGGCCACCAACCTGTCGCACGACGGGATCTGCTCGCCGGTGGCCTCGCTGTCGCACGACGGCGGCAAGGGTTCCTTCGGTGTGCCCATGCCGCTGGCCATCATGGTCGATCTCGATTTCGTGCACGACGCGCCCGCCTCGCTGGTCCGATCCGGGGTCGGCGACGTGGTCAGCAACCTCTCGGCGATCGAGGACTGGCAGCTCGGCGCGAGCGAGCGCGGGGAGCCGATCGACGGCCTGGCCTGCGCGATGGCCCGCACCGCGGCGGAGGCGGTGATCGGCAGATCGGACTCGATCGAGTCCGACGCGTTCCTGACCGTGCTGGCCGAGGCGCTCATCCTGTCGGGCATGTCGATGGTGGTCGCCGGCTCCTCCCGTCCTTCGAGTGGCGGAGACCATGAGATCCTGCATGCCGTGGATCAGCTCTTTCCCGGCACCTCCAACCACGGCGAGCTCGCCGGGATAGGTGCCGCATTCTGTTTTTTCCTCCGCGAGGACTCGCGGAGGCTCAATCAGGTCGTCGACTGCCTGCGCGGGCACGAGCTGCCGGTCACCCCCACCGACGTGGGGCTGTCATCGGCTCAGTTCACCGAGGCGGTCATGCTGGCCCCGGCCACGCGCCCCGGCCGCTACACGATTCTTGAGCACCTGCGCCTGTCGGAACCGGAGATTCGCGATCGGGTGGAGGATTATGTCCGGGCCGTCGGTCGCTGAGCTCCGTGCGGTGGCCCAGCCGCACACGACCATGGACCGCAACAGCGGCGAGCACTGGGCCGGTGCTCTCTACATGCGCAAGCTGTCGATCTACGTCACCTGGTTCCTCGCCAAGACGCCGATCACGCCCAACCAGACCACCTGGCTGATGATCCTCACCGGCCTGCTGGCCGGAGCCGTGCTCGCGCTGCCCACGCTCTGGGCGGCCGTCCTCGCGGCCCTGCTGGTCCAGCTCTACCTGCTGCTCGACTGCTCCGACGGAGAGCTGGCCCGCTGGACCGGCCGCACCTCCATCACCGGCGTCTACCTCGACCGGGTCGGCCACTACTTCGCCGAGGCCGCCATCCTCATCGGGCTGGGCTTCCGGGCGTCGGAGATCCTGCCCGACTGGTACACCGTGATCGGGTTCGCCGCCGCGCTCGGCGCCATCCTGATCAAGGCGGAGACCGACCTGGTCGACGTGGCCCGCGCCCGCTCCGGGCTGGTCGCGGCGACCGAGGCCTCGGCCGAGCACTTCCAGTCACGTGGCCTGGGCATGGCGCGCAAGGTGGCCGCGGCGCTGAAGTTCCACCGGATCGTGCAGGCGGTCGAGCTGTCCCTCCTCGTGGTGGTCGCCGCGATCTGGGACGCGATCAACGGCGGGCTGGCGGCGACGAGGATCCTCGTGGTGGCCTGCGTGATCGTCGCCGTGCTGCAGATGATCCTGCATCTGATCAGCATTCTGGCGTCCAGGCGGCTTTCATGAGGAACCGGATGGCGTCCGGGCGCGTCGTAGGTGCGAACACCCCGTTGTTTGGTGGGTGTTCGCCGACGGTTCCGATACGCTTGTTCCCCGGTATACCAGGAAACCCCTGCCCCGCCAGAATTCCCGACCCAGCAGACTCGGTGATCATGAAAGTATGCTCCGTACGTGCTCTCGACGCGTCAGGACGATGACCCGTTGAAGATCTCGTGCGTCATCCTCACCATGGGTAACCGCGTCCCCGAGCTGGACCGGGCGGTCGAGTCCGCGCTGAACCAGGTCGACGGTGACGTCGAGGTGGTCATCGTCGGCAACGGCGCGGACGTCCCCGAGCTGTCGGCCACCGTGCCCTCGGGGTCCTCGGCCTCGATCAGAAGTGTGCGGCTGAACCACAACGCGGGCATTCCCGCAGGCCGCAACCGCGGCGTCGAGGAGTGCTCGGGCGACGTCGTCCTCTTCCTCGACGACGACGGCTGGTACGCCGACACCGGGCTCGTCTCCCACCTGCGGGAGCGCTTCTCCACCGAGCACGACCTCGCGGTCGTCTCCTTCCGGGTGAAGGATCCCGAGGGCGGCATCGGCCAGCGCCGCCACGTCCCCCGCCTGCGCGCGGGCGATCCCGAGCGCTCCTCCCCGGTCACCACCTTCCTGGGCGGCGCGTGCGCCATCCGCCGCTCGGCCTTCCTCCAGGTCGGCGGGCTCCCCGAGCGTTTCTTCTACGCCCACGAGGAGACCGACCTGGCCTGGCGGCTCCTCGGCGAGGGCTACCGCATCGAGTACGACGCCAAGACGGTCATGTACCACCCGCAGGTCCCCCCGACCCGGCACACCGACTTCTACCGCCTCAACGCCCGCAACCGGGTCTGGCTGGCCCGCCGCAACCTTCCCTGGGCGCTGGCGGTGCTCTACCTCCTCAACTGGATCGTGCTGACCCTGGCCCGCGAGCGCTCCAGGCCGGCCCTGCGCGCCTGGTTCAAGGGCTTCACCGAGGGGCTCCGCGAGCCCGCGGGCGAGCGTCGTCCCATGGGATGGAACACCGCCTGGCGCATGCTCCGCCTCGGCCGCCCGCCGATCGTCTGATCCCCGACCGGCCGTGGACGTTTACACCCTCGGTGAGGCGTTCGGCGTCGTCACCAGCGGCCGGATCCGCCACGAGCACGAGGCCAGGCTGGACGTCGCCGGAGCCGAGTTCACCGTCGCGGTCGGGCTGTCCCGGCTCGGCCACCGGGTGGGCTGGCTGGGCAAGGTCGGCGGCGACGAGCTGGGGGCCAGGATCCTCACCGCGCTGCGCGGCGAGGGCGTGGACGTCTCCGACGCCCGGGTGGACGAGGGGTCCCCGACCGGAATCCTCCTGAAGGAGTCGAGACTCGGCCAGGCGGCCAGGATCACGTACTACCGCACCGGCGTCAGGCTGGCCCAGGGGAACGTCCCGGTGGACCGGATCGCGGCCTCCCGCGTCCTGCACGTCAGCGGGATCACCGCCGCGCTGAGCGCGCGCGACGCCATGCACGCCGCCGTACGCGCCGCGCGGACCGCCGGGGTCGCGGTCTCGGTGGCGATCGACTACCACGACCAGCTCTGGCCCGACCTGCGCGAGGCCGAGGAGATCCTCAGCGTGCTGGCCTGCTCCGCCGACGTGCTGTTCGTCCGGCAGACCGAGCTCGACCTGGTCAAGCCCGCGCTCACCGGGGACCGCGAGGTCATCGTGACGCGCGGCGCCCGGGGGGCGAGCGTACGGGTCGACGGAGTCCGCCACGACGCCGCCAGCCTCTCCGCGCCCGTGGTCGACCCGAACGGTTCCGGGGACGCCTTCGTCGCGGGCTATCTCAGCGCGCTGCTGGAAGGTCTCCACCCGGCCGACCGGCTGCGCCGGGGCGGCCTGCTCGCGGCCTTCGCCTCGTCGGGGCCCAGCGACTGGCAGGGCCTGCCGACGAGGGCCGAGCTGCCCTTCCTGGAGCTCGACAGCTGACCTCGGCCGCCCGGCCGGTGTGCCGCGCCTGAGGTCCACCCACGTGCCCGGTACGGTCCGCGGGTGCCTCTAGGGCCTGTCTGAGGTTTAGATCATGAGGTTGTTCAGCGCGGACTACTCAGCTTGGTAGGTCATCGCTGGACGTCAGGGCGTCCCGCGTCCCAGCCCGTTCCCGTATGGGATGCTCTGCGCCATGCAGACAAGAAACGGCGAAATCGATGATGTTGTCTCTATCGTTGCTCTGCACGTGGACAGTTGGCGTTCGGCGTATGCGGGGATCATGCCCGACAGCTTCCTGAACGGACCCCTGACCGACGATCAGCTGGCGCTGTGGCAGGAACGGCTGTCTTCGCCAGTGCGGGGATCGGGGCTGATCGTCTCGCATGACGACGACGGAGAGCTGTTTGGCTTTGTCTACCTGCTTCCGGCTCCCGATGGGCGAATCCTGCTCGACAACCTCCACGTGCAGCCGGGGAGCACTGGCTCAGGCATCGGAACGCAATTGCTGCGGCGAGGGCTGACGTGGGCGGCGAACGAGCACCCCGGCAGGGAGATCTATCTGGAGGTGCTCAGTGCGAACACGCGCGCCATCGCCTTTTACGAACGACACGGCGCACGCCGCACGGACGAGCGGATGTGCCGTTTCCCCCAGGGTTTTGAACTGCCCGAGTTCGAGTACGCCTGGCCGACGAAATGATCGGTTGGATGCGCACCTCGGGCCTGCACGGACATCAGATCTTCAGACGGGTTGAAGGCTTCGGATTCACAAAATAGCTCCGCGTAAATGGAGTCCGGCAAGGTAGCTGGCGGGAGTCTTGTCGAAGCGGAAGGCCAGCCCACGCCACTCTTTGATCCGGTTAATGCAACGCTCTGCCGTGTTGCGCTCCTTGTACAGATCCGGATCATGGCTGACCGGGCGTCCACGGCACTCATGTGGGGGTCAGGTGGCGTGGTGTCGGGTGGGGTCGGTGTCCCACACATCGATGATCAGGGCATCGGCACGGCGGTGGACCCGGATGGTCACGGCGGCGAGGGTGGCGGGGTCGATGTCGGAATATCGGGGGTTGGGGTCGGGACGGCAGCCTCGCGTCGGGCATATCAGGCGGCGGATCCGCACCGCCACGAACACGCGGCGTGCGTCGATCGGGACATCGGCCACGTTCCGCTCGTGATAACCGTGCACGCGTGCGGTCTCGGCACCGCAGCCAGGGCAGGCGACGGAGCCGTCCGGGGTTCGCGCCTGTACCCGAATCCGTTCGCTCGTCCACCACATTCTCCACGACCAGCGGCGATAACCCCGCGAACACCACACTCACCAGCTCGTCGACATCATGCATGACTCACCGTGACGCATCGGGGCGTTCCGTCACCACCGAAAGAGAGACAGAGCCGAAAACCGTACAGTCCCGCACGGGCAGGGTGGCCCAGCGGGACTGATGACCTGCCCGTGCTGGGGTCGACGGGCAGGTACGCGCTCATCGCGGCATGTGCGTACGATCGTGCGGGGTCAGTGGTCATCGTCTCCAGAACAGGAGGTGAGTGACTCCGCTGGGGCTCGGTACTGTCTCAAGGTGGAAGCGGTCGAGCAGGTCGGTGTGGCTCTCCCACAGCCGTTCGCCTCGACCGAGGTCGACGGGCGCGACGGCGATGTGCATCGTGTCGACCAGGTCGGCCTCGATGAACTCGCGGACGGTGGCGACTCCCCCGCCGAGGCGCACATCCCGGCCGTCGGCGGCCCGCCTCGCGCGTGCCAGCGCCTCGGCCGGTGTCGCGTCGAGGAAATGGAAGGTGGTGTCGGCCAGGGTGAACGACGGGCGTTCGTGGTGGGTGAGCACGAAGACCGGTGTGTGGAACGGCGGGGTGTCTCCCCACCATCCCCGCCACTCGTGGTTCTCCCAGGGGCCACGCTGGGGGCCGAATTTGTTACGCCCCATGATCTCCGCTCCTATGTTGCGGGTGTGATCGCGGGTCAGGTAGTCGTCCAGGCCGCGGGTGCCGCCGGGGTCGGTGCGGTTCACCCAGCTGGCGGTGGCGCCCGCCCAGGACCAAAGGGGGGCGGGGTCCGCGTGGCCGAAGGGCCGATCCAGGCTCTGCCCCTCACCGCTACCGAACCCGTCCCGCGACACGTTGAAACACTGCACCCTCAACTGCTGCGACATGCATCCTCCTCGGGAAGCCGACAAGTAACTTCTGACGGAACGCCCAGGCTGGGCGCCCTTTCGGGGAGGTAGTCGGAACAGCGGGGAGATCCTTGCGGTCCGGTACCGCAAAGATGCGGCACCGGCGTCGACTCCATGGTGAACGGCGCCTGGAGGGTGCCGCCCGACCATCGAAGGAGACGACATGAAATTTCTGTTGATCATGCGCAGCAACCCGCAGATCTGGGATGCGCTGACCGAGGAGGAGCGCAGCGAGGTGATGAGCGGCCACGGCGCGTTCATGGACATCATCAGGAAGTCCGGGGAGATGATCAGCACCGCCGCGCTGGCCGACCCCTCGCAGAGCACCGTGGTCAGGGTCCGGGGCGGCGTCCCGGCGGTGACGGACGGGCCCTACCTCGAGGCCAAGGAGTACCTCGGCGGCTACTACCTGGTGGAGTGCGACAGCAGGGAGCGTGCCCTGGAGCTGGCCGCGCTCATTCCGGACGCCGGCGTCGAGGGGCTGAGCATCGAGGTGTGGCCGGTGGTCTACGCGGGCACGGCGGACGACTGAGCACACGGTGAAGTTCCTGCTGAATCTCTACCTGAACGCGGCGGACCCGCCGGGGGAAGGGTTCGACCATGAGGACTTCCTGGCCGCGGCCGGGCAAACAGGGGAACTGATCAGTGCCCACGCGTTCGCCGATCCTTCCATCAGCGCCGTCATCAGAGACAGGGGCGGCGTGGTGACGGTGACCGAGGGCCCCTACCTGCAGACCCCGGATCATGTCGCCGGCCAGTACGTGGTGGACTGCGAGAGCCGGGAGCGTGCCGTGGAACTGGCCACCCTGATACCGGGCGGTCAGGTCGGCGGCGTGGAGGTACGGCCGCTGATGGACTCGGCCGGGATGGAGATGTGAGCGTGTCCGAACGCCTCGGGGACCTGCTGCGCGAACTGGCGCCGCAGGTCCTCGGCGTGCTCCTGCACCGGTACGGCGGGTTCGAGGAGTGCGAGGACGCGGTGCAGGAGGCGTTGCTCGCCGCCGCGATGCAGTGGCCTGCCCAGGGCGTACCGGAAAGCCCGCGGTCCTGGCTGGTGACCGTCGCCTCCCGCCGCCTGATCGACCAGATACGCAGCGAGCACGCCCGCCGCCGCCGGGAGAGCACCGCGGCGGTACGGGAGGCGCCGGACGCCGGCCTCGCGCCAGCCCCTGGCGACGAAGGCCCGGGCGACCACGACGACACCCTCACCCTGCTGTTCCTGTGCTGCCACCCGGCGCTGACGCCCGCCTCCCAGGTGGCGCTCACGCTGCGCGCCGTCGGCGGCCTCACCACCGCCGAGGTGGCGCGGGCCTTCCTCATGCCGGAGGCCACCATGGCGCCGCGGATCAGCCGCGCCAAGCAACGGATCAAAGCCGTCGGCGCCTCGTTCGAGATGCCGAGCGCCCAGGAGTGGGCCGGACGGCTGGACGCCGTCCTGCACGTGCTCTACCTGATCTTCAACGAGGGCTACACCGCCAGCTCCGGCCCCGACCTGCATCGCGGCGAGCTCACCACGGAGGCGATCCGGCTCGCCCGGATGGTGCACCGGTCCTTGCCGGATGACGGGGAGGTCGCCGGGCTTGTGGCGCTGATGCTGCTGACCGACGCCCGCCGCGCGGCCCGCATCGGCGCGGACGGCGCCCTCGTGCCACTGGCCGAGCAGGACCGGAACCGGTGGGACGCCGTCATGATCGAAGAGGGCGCCGCGCTGGTCACCGCCGCCATGTCCGCCTCACCCCTCGGCCCCTACCAGCTTCAGGCGGCGATCGCCGCGCTGCACGTCCAGGCGCCGCGAGCCGAGGACACCGACTGGGAACAGATCCGCATCCTGTACGGAATCCTCACTCGGATCGCGCCGAACCCGATGGTCACGCTCAACCACGCCGTCGCGGTCGCGATGACCCGCGGGCCCCAGGCCGGGCTCGAACTGCTGGAAAGCCTGGACGGCGAGCCCCGGATCACTCGTCACCACCGCCTCTACGCCGTGCGCGCCCACCTGCAGGAGCTGGCCGGCGAGCACACTGCCGCGCAAGAGAACTACCGGCTGGCGGCCCGGCGTACCACGAGCCTTCCCGAACAGCGCTACCTGCGAGACAGGGCAGGCAGGCTAGACCGATAACAGCCGGCGAGGGCGCACCCGGCGGACTGCCGGGCAGGACCACGTATCGGATCGAGAGCTGGTCGGCCGGCTGGTCGACCAGGCCCGTGCCGAGGGCTTGGAGTTGGTGGGCGAGGCGTCGCGTTCCTGCGATCTTGTCGTCGATCTTCACGTAGAGTGCGGTCAAGAGGGTGTCCAGGTTGTCACAAACTGATCTTCGACACCCTCGTCTTGTTAGGTGGCCGGTTTTGCGATGTCCGGGGGACGTGGCCGGTCGGGCCGGGGTGGGCTTCAGGCGCACCGGCGAAGCATCCGCTCCACGGGCGGGCCGCAAGCGGCCAACCCGGCGCAGCCGACCATCAGCCACGTCGGCTACTTCGGAACTTCTCGTTTAGGGTTCCTTGGCCTCGCCGAGGGTCATGGCCAGGTGGGAGATCGTGCTCGTCATCAGGGCGCGCTTGGGCAGGCCGAGCTCGCTCAGCTCCTTGGCGATCGGGTGGTTGCCCAGGCGGATGAGGGCGCCCCCGGGACGCGTGCGGATCCCCCGGGGGGACATCGACCACGGGATGCGGCGGGTGACGCCGTCCAGGTGGCTGTAGGCGTCGAGGGCGGTCATCATGCCGGTGCCCGGCACCGGGACGCCGGGTTTGATCAGCAGGTCCAGCACCAGGCGGCCGTCCTTGCGCAGGACGCACCGTTTGTAGGGGGAGGACATCCGCAGGTCGATGTCGGCGAGCTCCTTGGGGAAACCCCAGATGGCGCGGCCCGCCTCCATGGTGAAGCCCCGGTCGACCGGGAGCCAGTGGACGAACGCCCCGGCGCCGGTGCGGTGCAGCTCGGACAGGTTCGCGCGCAGCCCCCCGCCGGGAACGTGGCCCGCGCCGGGCGGCCTGGCCAGGAAGGCGACGCCGAACTCGTGGTAGCGGTCCAGGTCACCGTCGCGGTAGTCGGCGAACACCAGCGTGCACAGGGCCTTGCGGGGTAACACCTCGGCGACGTCCAGGTGCGAGTAGGCGATCACGGCCCGCGCGGCGTCCGCCCGGACCAGGTAGGACGCGCTGCAGACCATGACGTCGCGGACGCGGACCGGCATGGTGATCTCGCGCCCCTGGATCAGATGGCGTGCCATGCCTCCAGTACACCAATCTCCCGGCCCGACGTCACTGGTTTGCCCGCCCATTCCTCCAGCCACCCGACGAAAGCGGCCGCGTGGTCCGGCCAGTTGTGGTGGGCCAGGGCCTCGGCGTGGCCGCGCACCCCCATCGAGGCCGCCCCTTCCCGGTCGTCCCGCAGCGCCAGCACCGCGCGTACCGCCGCCCCGGCGTCCCGGAAGGGGACGACGACACCGCACCCGGTCCTCTCGACCATGGACGCGGCGGCGGGCAGGGGGGTGGTGACCACGGGGACTCCCCGGGACATGTAGTCGATGATCTTGGCGGGTACGGGCCGGGGGCCGGGCGCGTCGTGCGGAAGCGACAGGCCGGCGATCGCCCCCTCGGCCATCCGCAGCGCGTGCCGGTTGGGTACGTAGCCGTACCAGTCGAGCAGGCCCTCCCGCTGCGCGTCCCGCAGCAGCGGCCTGATCCGGATGTCGGTGGAGCCGATCAGGTCGAGCCTGATCCCGTGCGGGAGCAGCAGCCGGGCCGATTCGACCAGTTCGGCCACGCCCCCGGCCTCGGAGAGGTGGCCCACGTGGACCACCCGGTTCCGGCCGGGCGGCGCGGGCGGGCGCGGGGGGACGTAGGCGGCGTTGGGCACGACCGGGTGGGGTCCGGAGAACCGCTCCCGGTAGGAGTCATCGGCCAGGATGAGGTGCAGGCGGTGCTCCGCGCGGGCCTCGGCCCGGCGTACCAGCGCGGGCAGGGCGCGGCGCAGGTGGCCGGTGCCCAGCGTGGCCGCGCCCCAGCCGGTCCCGATGTCCCCGCGCACATCCCACACGGTGACGGGACGCTGCCTGGGCAGGCGGAACAGGAGTTCCATGTCGTGCACGACCAGCAGGTCCGCGCCCTCCACCCCGCGCCTGAGAGCCCCCCGCGCGGCCTTCAGGGCGCGTCCGCGACGGTTGGCGGTCGCCCGGGGCACGTCGATCGCGCGGATCCCGGGATCCGGGGTGACGTTGCAGTCGGTGAAGGGGGCGACGTAGGTGATCTCATGCCCGGCGTCGAGGAGCGACCGGATCTGCCGATGCATGATCCGGGCGTCCTCTGGGTGATGAGCGATTGTCGCGACGCATACCCTCATATCCCGATGCTGAGTGTTCGTTCCGTCATCACCGGATGTGTTGCGTTAATTACCGGGTAACTGAGGCTGAACTCTCCTTGGCGGCGGGTGCGGCGTCGGCCGGTGCGGTGGTAGCGGCAGCGGTGTCGGCGGGCGGGGACGGTCGGCGGTAGAGCCAGACCAGGCGGGGTTCGAGCATCCACTTGAAGAGCCTGCGGGTCTCCGGCAGGCACAGCACGATGGCCAGGGCCAGCGAGCTGGACGCGATCGCCGCCACGCCCAGCGGGCCGTACAGCCAGGGGAAGCTCAGCCAGCCCTGGTCCTTGGCGATGACCACCACGACGCCGTGGAGCAGGTAGGCGTACAGGGTGCGGGTGCCGAGGTCGGAGAACCAGGTCTCGCCCCGGGGCACCAGCGCGAGCACCGCGACCGTCATGACCAGCGCCGCGACCAGCACGGCGCCGCGCACGCCGAAGCCCAGCCACCAGGACATGTCCATGGCCTTGAAGCTGTAGCGGAAGTAGATCGGGTCGAGCGGGACGCGGGGTGCGACGACGACCGCCACCACGGCGGCGCCGACGAGGACGACCGCTGAAGTGATCTTGACCCAGAGGGGCTTGAGCAGGTCGAAGTGCTCCGGCTTGAGCAGCAGGCCGAGCACGTAGAACGGCAGCAGGCCGAAGAAGCGGTCGATGCTGAAGTCGCCGGAGATCTCCGAGAAGCCCGCGGCCATGTAGATGACCACCGCGACCAGCAGGGGCTGCCGCATTCGCGTCCAGATGGGCGTGGAGATCCGCCAGAGGACCAGGGCCAGCAGATACCAGTTCAGCCAGGCCGGATCAATTATCGTCAGCGTCCACTTCTGGCCAAGCCCGTAGCGGAGCAGCGCGTAACCGATCTCCACGACCACGTACGGGATCAGCAGGGTGTCGACCAGCTTGTTGATCTTCGCGTTGGAGTTCCAGAAGTTGCGGCCCAGGTAGCCGCTGATCAGCACGAACGCCGGCATGTGGAACATGTAGATGTACAGGTACGCGGACTCCGCCGAGTGCGCCTTCAGGGTGGGGACCAGCGAGTGGCCCGTCACCACCAGGGCGATCAGGACGAATTTCACGTTGTCGAGGTACGGCTCGCGCTTCTTCTTGGCCGGAGGGGCCGGGGACTCCTCCTCGGCGACCGGCTCGCGCTCGCGCTCCGCCCGCAGCTCCTGCTCGGCCTGCGGGCCCTGGTTCCAGAACGAGGGCTCGCTCTCCCGGCTGGTGTTCTCCCTCTCCCAGTACGAGAAGGGGCGCTCACCGGAGGGCCGCGGCTCCTGCCGGGGCCGCGGGGCGGACGGCGGCCGGCCCGTGTCCGGGAACCGCACGGGAGCCTGGGGCTCTCCGGGGAGCCGGGGCCGTCCGGGAAGCTCGGACTCCTCGGGGGGCCGGGGTTGTCCAGGGGCGGGTGTCCGGCCGGGGGCCTGAGGGGGTGCGGCTCCTCCCGGCGGGGGGACGCGCGGCGGCGTCGGCGGCGGGGCCCAGTCGGGCCGGGGGGACGGCGCCTGGGGGGCGCCCTGCGGAGGGGTGGGGGCCTCCGCCGCCCACGACGGCACCTGAGGGGTGGACCCCTCCTGTGCCCAGGGCGACTCCCGTGCCCACGACTCCTGCGCCCACGACGGCCCGTCCTGCGCCCAGGCGGGCTCCTCGCGGCTCCACGAGGGCTCCTGGGGGACCGGCTCGGGGGTGAGGGGCTTGGACAGGTCGAGCGGGTCGTGAGAGCTGTGGGACCCGCTGGAGTGGGGTCCACCGAGGTGGGAGCCGCTGAGGTGGGGCTCGCCGGAGTGGGGCCCACTCGGGTGGGGTTCGCGATACGCCGGGTAGGCCCCCCACTCGGTGACCTCGCCGGGGCTCTCCTCGCGGGCGTCCCCGGCGTCGCGCCGGGACGTCCCGCCGGAGGTGGCCGGACCCGGCGGCTCCGGCCACGAGGGCTGGGATCCGCCGGGCGCCGACGCGCGGCCGGGCGCGGGCCACGGGGCGGACCTCCGGCCCTGCCCGCCGGTGGACCCGCCGGAGCCGGGGTCGGAACCGCCGTCGTCCTGGGGGGCCGGCACCTGGAAGGATCGGATGTCGCTCACGAGGGGGAGGCTCAGCTATCTGTCGGAGACCGGGGAGTAGTCGGGCAGACGTGCGGGGTGCCCGGGGACGGGCCGGGGACGCGGGCGGGCGTTCGCCTCGCCGCCTTGACCAACCCTAAACCGACTGTGCGCCCTCTGTCGCACACGCGCACTCTGATTCGGGCGGTTCTCGGGTAATCGTGACTGTCCACGTGTCCGTGAACGGCCGGTTCCCGTCGCCTCCCCGGGCGAGGGCTCCCCGTCACCCGGGCGCGTTGTCCGATTCGACGGGTTCCGCCGTTTCCTCTGCCGTCTTCTCCGTCCGTGCGGCCAGGTTCTGTCGGGTCGCACGGCCATGTCCGGCCACGGCGGCCGGTCGCACGGTGGTCCGGTGCCCGTCGTACGGAGATCCGGTTCCGCCCGGTGGCACAGTGGTCCGGTTCCGCTCCGTCGCACGGTCACGGCGGCCGCTCCGATGCACGGCGGACCGGTTCGGTCCGGTGGCCGGACCGGTCGTCTCACCGGGCCGGCCGGGCCGCCGTGCGGGGAGTGTCAGGTGCAGGGGTTGGTCTTGCTGTCGACGACCTTGTCCGTCAGGGCGTTGGAGATTACGGAGAGGGCTCGGACGCCCGGCCAGTCGGCGCCGATGACCAGCTGGATGACCGGACCGGCCGGTGCTTTGACCCCCGGGGTGGGCGTGGGCGCCACGGCCGGGACGTACTTCTCGACGGTGACCGGTTTGACCTTGCCCGCGACCGGGGTGCGCTTGGCGCCGGAGAGCCTGGCGGCCACCGCGTCGCCGTACGGGACGCCGTCGACGGTGTCCTTCTTGGCGTAGCGGATCGTGGTGGTGGGCACGTTGCCGGTCGCCGGGCGGGCGTTGCCGACGTGGGTGATCACGAAGCCCTGCTCCGCTAGCTCGGCGGCGACATCCTTGGCCCTGTTCGGCGTGTCCGTGCCGTTGAACACCTGGAGCCTGACCTGCTCGCGCTTGACGGCCGGCTTGGCCTTGGGGTCCGGGGGCAGGGTGACCTCGGTGTCGTTCTTGATCGCGGCGAACAACTGGTTCGCGTACGGCTGATTCCAGACGACCCGGTTCTTGTCGTTGGGGTCGGGGATCCACGGGACGGTGATCAGCTTGACGCCGCCCGCGGTCAGCTTCTGGGCGCTCTGCCCGATCTGGAACAGGGTGCCGGTGTCCTTGGCCAGTTCGTCGTCCATCCGGACGGACTTGGCGGTGGTGTTGATGAAGTTCAGCATCTTGGCGGGGTCGGTCAGCAGCTCGCTGCTGGTGGCCTTCTTCACCACCTGGCTGAGGAAGCGCTGCTGGCGTTCGATGCGGCCGATGTCGCTGCCGTCGCCGTAGTTGCGCAGCCGGACGTAGCCCAGGGCCTGCTCGCCCTTCAGGACGTGTCGGCCGGCCTCAAGCTTGAGCTTGGCCTTCTTGTCGTCGACAGGCTTGGTCAGGCAGACGCTGACGCCGTCGAGGGCGTCCACGATGCTCTTGAAACCGGTGAAGTCGACCTCGACGAAGTGGTTGATGCGGATGTCGGTGAGCGCCTCGATCGTGGTGATCGTGCAGGTGATGCCGCCCTCGTTGTAGGCGGCGTTGATCATCTCGGTGCGGGGCGCCACCGATACGCCCGTCTCGGACTCGCAGGCGGGCATGTTGACCACCGAGTCGCGGGGGAAGCTGACGAAGGTCGCCTTGTCGCGGTCGGGGGCGATGTGCATGAGGATGATCGTGTCGGTGCGCTTGCCCGCGTTGGCCATCTTCTGGCCGTACTTGAGGTTGTCGCCCTCGCGGGTGTCGGAGCCCACGATCAGCACGTTGAGGGCGCCCTTGATGGCCGCCGGCCGGTCGTTGCCGAGCTTGTCGTCGATCTTGAGGCCGCTGATGTTGCTGAAGGTGTTGCGGTAGACGCCGTAGCCGCCGAGGGTGCCGAGCACCAGCAGGCCGGTCGCCGCGATACCGGCCCAGGCGCCGACGGTGAGCTTTCGCTGCTTGCGGTTCTTACCCCTCGGCGTCGCCTCCCCCGGCTGCGTCGGGAGGTCTCCGGGCGGGCTCTCCGGAGGAGGGCCGTCCCCTCCCGCGCGCCGCGCGCCCCGGCGGCCGTGGGAGGTGGGTTCACTCCGGCGGTCTCTGAGAGCCGCCTGCCGGTGGTCGCTCATGCGATTCTCCCGCTCGGGGGCGGCGTCGTCCGGTGCTCGTGCTCGATCATCGAGCCCAAAGGGTAGATCACGAGGTGCGCGCCGGGAGTCGTAATGATGTGAACTTGGCCAAGACCGCCCCCTGACACCGCCATGATGATCCGGCGGCCAGCATACTCAAATACGGACATTCGTTGGAATGTTACTGAAATTAGGTTTACGTACGGCAAGTGCCGCTGCCAGGCAGGCGGCCGGCACGGCCGGCAGGACGTACCGGTAGTCGAACTCCGCCACCGCCGGCGGCATCACCAGCAGCACCACCGCCACCGACCAGGGCAGCGCCCACGCCGTGGAGTCCGGGCGAAAGCGCCGGACGCACGCCGCCGCGGGCGGTAGCAGCAGGATCACCAGGACCGCCGCGCCAGGCAGTCCGGCGATTCCCTGATAGGTACGGATCCAGCCCGCGTACGGTTCGACGATCCGGGTGGAGATCGGGCCCCGCTCGTAGCGCTTCGCGGCCTCGGCGCCCACCGTCGCCGGATAGCGCCCCGGTGGCGCGGGCGGTGTCGCGGGGAATTGGTAGTAGTCGAAGACCTCCTGATCCGGATAGACCGGGCGGCCCACGGTGAACGATCGGGCCAGTTCCGAGGCGACCGAGCCGAGATAGTCCAGCGGCTGGCTCAGGATCGCGAGCGACGCGAACCGCCCGGCCAGCGCGTCGTTCGTCCGGGTGAAGGTGATGCCGGGCAGCTTGACCAGCGGGGAGTCCTGCGCCCAGACGTACTCCTGCGCGGGAGGCCGCTGAGCGGGCGGGCGGGGGTCGCAGAGCACCGCCAGGTCCGGCGGCGGGCGCATCACGCCGCAGTCGGCGAAGGTCATCGTCTTGCCGTACAGGAAGACGCCGTTCGCGCCCACGATGCCGATCCGCTGGTACGTGGCGTGGAACCAGGCCCCGTACCCCAGGATGGGCACCGTCGCGGCGGCGAGCATCACCCCCGCCGCGAACACCCGGCCCCGCTCCCTGAAGATCAGCCAGGCCGCGAAGAGCGCCACCAGCGGCAGCCCGACGGTCCTGGTCAGCGTCGCCGCCGCGAGCAGCAGCCCGATCCCGCACGCCGTACGCCATCCGACGGAGACGCGCACGGCCAGGCAGGCAGCCGACATGACCAGGACCGCGAACAGGGTGTCGGAGACCAGCAGGTGCTCCAGCTCGATCTGGTAGGCGTCCAGGAGGGAGGGGACGGACGCGAGCGTCGCGGCCCAGCCGGGCGCCCGCAGCCGCCGCGCGGTGAGATAGACCAGTACGCCGACCAGCAGCCCGAGCAGGTGCTGGGCCAGCGCGACGACGGCGAACTCGTGGAACGGTTCGAGCAGTCGCATGAACATCGAGTAGCCGGCGGGACGGACCAGGTCGGGCCGGGGTTTCAGCGCGGTGACGACGTACGTGTAGGAGTCGGGGAACCAGAGCGCGGGCCGGTAGCCGAGCATGGTGATCACCCGCAGCGCGATCCCCGCGCCCAGCACGGCCAGGAACCAGCGGTGGTTCAGGAGCCGGCGGTGTCTCGGGAACCCGCGGCGGTCGGGAAACTCGCGGTCGCCCGGAGAACCGCGATACCGCCGCACCCACCCGATCACTCGTCCCCCTCCTCGCACGCTGCGCGTACGCTACCGGCTCCCACCCGGCCCCGCGTTCGCGCCGGTTCCCGTGTCCGCGCCCCGGGCCCGCGGCTTCCATGCCCGCCCGGCTCCGCGCCCCCGCCTGTCTTCATGCTCTTCCTGCCCCCGTCCGTCCGCGTGCCCGCCTGGCCTGCCCGTACCCCTCCGGGCCAGGCGTGCCCGGTGCGGGCCGGGGGAACGAACTGCTCGGATTTTCATCAGCGTTCGTCGGTCCTTGATGTCCTTCTTCTACCCGGCGGGGTGAACGGCGTGCCAGGCGTCGAGGTGATCGGCGGACCGGAGTAAGGCGGGGCCGATCTTGATGGGCTGCGGGAACCTTTCGGGGCGTTCGGGCGGGTTGTCCAGGGTGTGCCAGGAGATGCCGGGGCGGCGCATGCCTTTTCGTCGGCCAGGTGGTCATTGATCATGATTGTCGCGGTACGTTGACGGTCGGCGACTTACCGTGATGGGGAGGGTTGATGCGGGTTCACCAGGCCTACCGTTATGCCCTGGACCCCACCCCCGAGCAGGCGCGTCTGCCGGCCTCGCACTGTGGTGCGGCGCGGTTCGCGTTCAACTGGGGCCTGGCCCGTATCAAAGCCGCGATGAACCAGCGTGCGGCCGAACAGTCCTACGGCATCGCCGATGAGGTGCTGACCGAGGTGCCGTGGTCGCTGTACTCCCTGCGACGCGCCTGGAACGCCGCCAAGGACACCGCTGCCCCGTGGTGGGCGGAGAATTCCAAAGAGGCCTACAACACCGGCCTGGACGGCGTCACCCGGGCGGTGAAGAACTGGGCCGCCTCACGCAAGGGCGCGCGGGCGGGCAAGAAGATCGGTTTCCCCCGGTTCAAATCCAAGCACCGCGCCCTCCTCTCGTGCCGGTTCACCACCGGCACCATCCGCGTGGAGGCCGGCCGCCGTCAGGTGACGCTGCCCCGGCTCGGCACCATCCGCACCCATGAGTCGACCCGCAAGCTGGCCCGCCACCTGGAGCGCCGGACCGGGCGCATCCTGTCGGCCACCGTCCGCCGTGAGGGGGGCCGCTGGTTCGTGGCGTTCACCTGTGAGATCGACCGCACCGACCGCACCGACCGCACCCCGGCCAAGCCGGACGCCGTCGTCGGCGTCGATCTGGGGGTGAAGGACCTCGCGGTGCTGTCCACCGGCGAGGTCATCGCCAACCCCCGGCATCACCGCTCGGCGCTGAAGCGGTTGCGCCGGCTGAACAAGCAGCTCGCCCGCCGCGTCGGCCCGCGCACCCCGGACGGCGGCAGGCGACAGGCCTCGGCCCGCTGGGCCAAGACCAAGGGGGCGCTGGGCAAGGCGCATGCCCGCGTCGCCAACCAGCGGCGTGATGGCCTGCACAAGCTCACCACCCGGTTGGCGGCCACCTACGGCACCGTGGTGATCGAGGACCTGAACGTCTCCGGGATGCTCGCCAACCGCTCCCTGGCCCGCGCGGTCGCGGATGTCGGGATGGCCGAGGTGCGGCGGCAGTTGTCGTACAAGACCGGGTGGAGCGGTGGCGGGCTCGTGGTCGCCGACCGCTGGTTTCCCTCCAGTAAGACGTGTTCGGGATGTGGCGCGGTGAAAGCCAAACTCGCCCTGTCCGAGCGTGACCACAGCTGCACCGAGTGCGGTCTGGTCCTGGACCGGGACCTGAATGCCGCACGTAATCTGGCCGCTCTTGCGGCCGGCGTCGCCCAGAGTTGCGGGGAGACGGTAAACGCCCGTGGAGGAGCGATAAGCCCTGCCGTTCGCGCCAGGCCCGCCCCGGCGAAACGGGAACTCCCGCCAGGGAGAACGCTGCCCCGGCAACGCGGCGGCTCGCTGGCCCTCACAGAAAACCACTGAGAACCAGCGAACGGTTGGTACTACGCTCGGTTCGCATCATGACCACCGGCTGGCTGGACCGTACGCGCAGGCCCTCGGCGGGCAGGGTGCTCGCCGTGGTCTCCGTCGTGCCCGTGCTCGTCCTGGCGGGCTGGCTGCTGGCCGGGCTGCCGCTGCTGCTGCTCGGCTGGTTCCGGCCGCTCGTCGCGGTCCCGCTGGGGCTGGCGGTCGTCGCGCTGCTGTGCCGGTACGGCCTGCGCCGCCTGCCGGAGACCGTCGAGGCGACCGCCTGGCAGGTCACCGGGGTGGTCGCCGTAGCCCTGGCCTCCGGGATCTTCAACGGCCTGCTCCACGGCGAGCAGCTGATCGTCCGCCGTGACCCCGCCACCTACGCGCAGTACGGCGTCTGGCTGGCCCGGCACGGCGCGCTGCCGATCCCCTTCCAGGAGTGGGCCTTCGGCGGCACCGACCCGGCGCTCCACTTCGACAGCGTGGGCTTCTACGCCTCCGGCGGCGCGGTCGTGCCGCAGTTCATGCCGGGGGTGCCGATGCTGCACGTGGTGGGCGCCTGGTTGGGTGACGTCGCGGGGCTGCTGCTGGTGCCGCCGGTGCTGGGGGCGGCGGCCGTGCTCGTCCTCGCGGGGGTCGTCGCCCGGCTCGCCGGGGCTCGTTGGGCACCTCTCGCCGCGCTGGTCTTCGCCGTCTGCCTGCCGATCCTCTACACCTCGCGGACGACCTTCAGCGAGATCCCGTCCCTGGTCCTGCTCTTCGGCGGTCTCGCCCTGCTGCACGACGCCGAGGCCAGGCTTCGCCTCCGTGTCATCGGCGTCGGCCATCCGCCGCCCACGCCCTCCGGTTCCGGTTCCGGTTCCGGTTCCGGTTCCGGTTCCGGTGAGAGCCTCGCGCGGGCGGGGGCCGCCCTGGCGGGGCTGGTGTTCGGGCTGGCCGTCCTGGTCAGGATCGACGGGCTGCGCGACGTGCTCCCGGTGCTCGTCTACGCCGGGCTGCTCATCGCCCTGAGCCGGGCGGGGGACCGGGACGGGGGACGACTGGGCGTGCCGCTGCTCGGCGGGCTGGCGGCGGGGACCGGGCTGGGCCTGGCCGCCGCCTACCTGCTGTCCAGGCCGTACCTGAAGTACCTGTCGGACTCGGTGATCCCGCTGCTGGCCATCTGTGGCGCGGTCGTGGTCCTCACCGTGGTGGCGGCGGCGCTCGCCCCGCGGCTCGCGGTCCCGCTGCGGCGGGTGGCCGGGATCCCCAGGCTGCCCGAGATCGCCGCCGGCCTGGTCGTGCTGGTCGCGGCGGCCTTCGCCGCCCGGCCGTGGCTGGAGACCGTGGTCCGGCCGCCCGTCACGCGGGACGACCGGGTGACCGCGCAGTTCATCGAGGGGGTCCAGCGGATCAACCGCCTGCCGATCGACGGCTCACGGCTCTACTACGAGAACTCGGCGTACTGGGTGGTCTGGTACGTCGGGCTTCCCGTGGCGATCATGGCCACGATCGCCGCGGCCGTGCTCGCGCGCAGGCTCGTCAAGGGGACGGCCCCCGGCTGGCTGCTGCCGCTGGCCGTCATCGGCTGGACCACGGTCACCACGCTGTACCGGCCCGGCATCACCCCCGACCAGCCGTGGGCCGCCCGGCGGCTGGTTCCCGTCGTCATCCCCGGCCTGATCCTGCTCGCCGTCTGGGGCCTGCGCTGGGCGCGCGACAGGGCGCGGAGGTCGGGGTACGGCCCGGCCGTGCGGCGGGGCCTCGTCGCGGCCGGCGCGGTCCTCTTCCTCGTCCCCCCGGTGATCACCTCGGGGGGGACGGCGTTCAGCCCGGTCGACCGCGACGAGCTCGCCGCGGTCGAGACCATGTGCGCGGCCCTGCCGCCCCGCGCCTCGGTGCTCGTCGTCGAGCGCGTCACCGCCGCCCGCTTCACCCAGGTCGTCCGGGGCGTCTGCGGCCTCCCCGCCGCCCGGCTCGCCGTCTACCGCGGCGACGTCCCCAGGGCCGCCGACGTCAGGCGCCTGTCCGCCCGAGTCCGCGCCGCGGGCCGCACCCCGGTCCTGCTCGCCGCCGAGTCCCGCCAGCTCTCCGGATACGGCACCCCCGTCCACATCATGAACCTCCGCACCCGCCAGGACGACCGCTCCCTCGTCGACCCGCCCAACAACACCTGGTCCCTCGCCGCCGACGTCTGGATGACCGTCCCGCGAGGGCACACGGATACCTGAGGGGCGGGGCCGAGGAGTCACCCTCCGGCGACCGGAGCGTGGATCGCGCGACCGGGCGTCCATCGTGACCTGCCATATTCAGCATCAATGATCAAAAAGCGGTCGTCTCTGTCAGAATATCGATCTAACCATTGAATTATTACAGTGGGTGACAGAATGAACGCACCGGGCGACAGGGGTGTCATGGCCCGTCGTGGCCTGCTGGCCGGGGTGGTGGCCACCGCCGTGATGCTCGGGGCGGGGGGAAGCCTCGGCTCACCTCTCGCGGAGGGCATCGCCTGGGGGGCCGCGTCTCCCGGCGGGCCGTGGCCCGGCAACAAGAAGGTGTCCCCGCCGCCGGACGACTGGCCCCAGGGCGCCACGTTCACCGTTTTCATCTGCGGTGACCAGGACGCCTTCAAGCGGTGCCGCGAGCGGGCGATCACGGCGAAGCAGAAACGCGCGCTTGAGGCGAAGCTGCGGGCGATGCCCGGGGTGACGGAGGTGGAGTTCGAATCTCAGGAGGAGGCGTACGCGAACTTCACGGAGGAGAACGCCGACAACGAGGTCCTGCTCTCCGCCATACAGCAGGAGGACATGCCGGAGTCGTTCAGGGGCAGGCTCCATCGGTGGCGCGACATCGCGCCGTTCCGATCCGCCATGGACAGGACGCGTGGCGTCTCCAACGTCATGACCTTCGGAGAGTTCTTCTGGAAGGACAAGGCCGACGTCTTCGTCCCGCTGTGCGGACGCAAGGGGACGATCTTCGCCTGCAAGGGGCGGGGGCCCGCCACGGTCAAGGAGCGGAAGGCCGTCGGAGACAGGCTCCTCGCCCTCAGGGAGAGCGAGAGCGTCTACTTCGAGGACGTCGCCCACGCCCGCCGGGTGTTCGCGTACGCGTGGGGAATGAAGTCCGACAGGTCCCCCCTCCCCGAGAGCTACTACGTCAAGCTCGCGGATCCGGGGGCCGTTCCGGAGGTTCTCGACGCCGTCAAGGGAATGGCGGGCGTCGGATCGGCCGGGCGCCTGGACGAAGGGTGTTTCTGGCCGGGGGTCGCCAGTGAATGCTCGGGGAAGCTGTCCTGAGAACGTGATGTGCGCTCGGTGGCCTGCGGGGCAGAGTATCCTCGCCCGTCGAGAGCATGCCCGAGAGCCCGAGAGTGGATCAGCTGTGGACGCAATGCCGTACGTGACCATCGTCCTGCCGTGTTACAACGAGCAGGACCACGTCATCGCCGAGGTCGAGCGCATCTGCGAGGCCATGGACCGCAGCGGATACACCTACGAGCTCGTGGCCGTCGATGACTTCTCCACCGACGAGACCCTGGCCAGGCTGCAGGAGGCCGCGCCCAGGTTCCCGAACATGCGGATCAGGGCCTTCCACCGCAACGGCGGCTCCGGCACGGTGCGCAGGATCGGCACGCAGGAGGCCCGCGGCGAGATCGTCGTGTGGACCGACGCCGACATGACGTACCCGAACGAGCGCATCCCCGAGCTCATCCAGATCCTGGAGAAGGACCCGGCGATCGACCAGGTCGTGGGCGCGCGGACCAGCGAGGAGGGCTCGCACAAGTTTCTGCGGGTCCCGGCCAAGTGGTTCATCCGCAAGGTGGCCGAGCGGCTGGCCGGGCAGAAGATCCCCGACCTCAACAGCGGGCTGCGGGCGTTTCGCAAGTCGGTCGCGAAGCCCTATCTGAGGCTGCTGCCGCCCGGCTTCTCCTGCGTCACGACGATCACGCTGTCGTTCCTGTCGAACCAGCACGACGTCTACTACCTGCCGATCGGCTACAGCAAGCGGGCGGGCAAGTCCAAGTTCAGTTTCGTCTCCGACGCCTACCGCTACATTCTCCAGGTGCTGCGGATGATCATGTACTTCAACCCGCTCAAGGTCCTCATGCCCCCCGCCATCTGGCTGATCTGCATCGGTGTGGGCAAGGGCGTCTACGACAACGTCAAGACGCCGTTCTACCTGGCTAGCAACACCATCGTGATCTTCCTGTCCGGCCTGCTCATCGGCTCGCTCGCGTTGTTGGCCGACCTCATCGTGCGCTCCAGGAGCGAGTAGATGCGGATCGCCCTCGTCGGGCCGACGTATCCCTACAAGGGCGGCGGGGCCGCGCACACCACCGAGCTCGCCCACCGGCTGCGGGCCGCCGGGCACGACGTGGTGATCGAGTCGTGGCGGGCGCAGTACCCCTCCTTCCTGTATCCGGGGAAGCAGACCGCCGACACGCCCGACGGCGAGCCGTTCCCGCACGTCCTGCGCGACCTCGACTGGCGCCGCCCGGATGGCTGGGTCCGCGCCGGGCGGCGGCTCAGGAGCGCCGACCTGGTCGTCCTCACCGTCCTCAGTCCGGTGCAGGTTCCGC
Source organism: Streptosporangium sp. NBC_01469 (assembly GCF_036227305.1). Taxonomy (NCBI): domain Bacteria; kingdom Bacillati; phylum Actinomycetota; class Actinomycetes; order Streptosporangiales; family Streptosporangiaceae; genus Streptosporangium; species Streptosporangium sp. NBC_01469. Next base: position 3,129,102 of record NZ_CP109465.1, read on the forward strand.
CCTACCTGGGCGTCCTGTACGGCCTGCGCCGCCGGACCCGGGTCGTGGCGCTCTGCCACAACGTCCTGCCGCACGAGCGCAAGCCGTACGACATGCCGCTGATGAAGGCGCTGCTGCGCCGGGTGGACGCGGTGCTCGTCCACTCCGAGGGCCAGGCGGAGAAGGCCCGCGGCCTGGCCGCCGCGCCCGTGCGGGTGGCCGAGATGGCGCCGCACCTCCCGTCGGGGACCGCCGGGCGCGGGGGGCGCGACGGGCACAGCGGGCACGGTCCGGCGGAGGGTGTGCACGACAGGCTGCTGTTCTTCGGCCTCGTCAGGCCGTACAAGGGGCTGGACCTGCTGATCCGCGCGCTGCCCGAAGGCGTGTCGCTGCGGGTCGCCGGGGAGTTCTGGGGCGGCCTGGAGGAGACGACCAGGGCGCTCGTCGCCGAGCTGGGCCTGGACGGGCGGGTGGAGCTGCGGCCGGGGTACGTGGCCTCGGCCGACGTGCCGGGGCTGTTCGCGGACGTGGACGCGCTGGTCCTGCCCTACCGGAGCGGGACGGCCAGCCAGCAGGTGTGGCTCGGCCACGAGCACGGGGTGCCGGTCGTCGCCAGCCGGGCGGGCACGCTCGGCGACCACGTCACCGACGGGGTGGACGGCCTGCTGGTCGAGCCCGGTTCGGTGGAGGGGCTGCGCGACGCGCTGGCCGCGTTCTACCGGCCGGGCGAGCCCGAGCGGCTGCGCGCCGGGGTCAAGGCCGTCGACCCCGAGCCGTACTGGACCTCCTACGTCGAGACGCTGGTCTCCGGCTCCCCGGACTCCTCGCGCTGACCCGCGGGGCCGGAGAGGCGTCCCCAGAGGAAGCCGATCCCGGCCCAGCTCAGGTCGGCCAGGGTGAACATCACCCTGGACACCACCGCGGCCACCAGCGCCCGGGGGGAGTCGAGCACCGGTGCCAGCGCGAGCACCAGCGCCCCCTCGCGGACGCCGATCCCGGCGGGGACGATCACCGTGATGATGCCCGTCGCCCAGGCCAGCGCGTAGGCGCCGACCGCCACCGGATAGAGGGAGGCGCCCGAGGCGCCCAGGTCGGCCATGGGGAGCAGCAGGTGGGGGCCGTACAGCAGCCAGCCGGTGACCGTCAGGGCGACCGCGAGGAGCACGGCCCTGCCGCCGAGCAGCCGGCCCTGGCCGAGGGGCTCCTGGCGGGCGATCCGCAGGGCCAGGTTGAGCCCGAAGGTGAGCACCGCCGGATGCAGGCAGACGGCGATGACGGGGATCAGCGCCAGCAGGTACCAGGCCTGGGTCATGGTCTCGCGCAGGGTGACCGCCGCGACGAGGAGGGCGCAGCCCAGGGAGATCAGCAGGGCGAGGGAGACGGAGCCGAACATGCGCCGGGGCGGGACGTCGTGGTCGCGGCCGAGCTCGATCATCGCGGCGTACGCCCAGACGCTGCCCGGCACGTACTTGCCGAGCTGGCCGACGAAGAACACCCTCGCGGTGCTCCCGAGGGGGAGCGGCGAGCCCATCCCGGCCAGCACCGCCCGCCAGGCCAGCACCATGACGCCGATCCCGGCCATTACCGAGAGGTAGGACCCGCCGAGCGACCACCACGACAGCTGGGAGATCGCGGCCGCCGTCTCCTCATGGTTCCTGACCAGGCCGTACCCGAGGAAACCCACCGCGACCAGCGCGAGCAGCACCCGGAGGAGGCGGCTTGACCGCAGTCGGCTGAGCATCCGCCAAGGGTACGACGGCCCATTACCCGACGGTAGGGCCGCGGGTCACCGGTACTCTTGGGCGGCGTGGTGGAGCGCCTCGGGCGCCATCCGGAGAGCATCCCGCGGAAGGCGCCGTACGAAGGACGCGCCTCCGGAGAAGCAGGTCCCGGCGCCGCGCGAAGGGGAAGAAGAGGAGCGGTGAGCGAGTGATGAGCGCCGAGCGGGTCGCGCAGCTTGAGTACTCCGAGTTCCAGGCGGCGATGCTGGACGAGGAGAAGCGCCGCAGGAAGGCCGCGAAGATCGTCGCGGTGCTCGGGCACTTCCTCGGCAGGGACAAGGACGTCCTCGCCGGTCTGACGGTCGCCGACATCGGCTGCTCGGCGGGCTTCATCGCCGACGAGCTGGCCGCGGCGGGCGCGAGCCGCACGTTCGGCGTCGACATCGACGTGCCGGGCCTGCGCAAGGCGTCCCAGAGGTTCGGCGAGCGGGTCGAGTTCGTGTGCGCCGACGGCACCGCGCTGCCCTTTTCCGACGGCTCGGTCGACGTGCTGGTCTTCAACCACATCTACGAGCACGTGGTCGACCCGGACGCGATCATGGCCGAGATGCGCCGGGTGCTGTCCGACGACGGCGTCCTCTATCTGGGGCTGGGCAACCGGCTCGGGGTGATGGAGCCGCACTACAAGCTGCCGTTCCTGTCCTACCTGCCGCCCGCGCTGGCCGACCGCTACGTGCGGCTCTCCGGCCGGGCCGACAGCTACTACGAGCGCTACCGCACCCGCCGCGGCCTGCGGAGGATGGTGCGCGGCCTGCGGGTTTGGGACTACACCTTCCCCGTGCTCGCCACCCCGGCCGCGTTCGCCGGGAACGAGCTCTTCCCCGGCGTGGTGGGACGGGTGGCGGGCGGGGTGCTGTCGAGGCTGCCCCGCCCGGTGCTGCGGGCCCTGCTGCCGGTGGTGCCCACCTACCTGTGGGTGGCGACCAGGGGCGACCGTCGCCCGGCCGGGCCCTCCCTGCCCCGGCCGCCAGAGCCGGTACGTCCCCTGTGAGCCTTCCCGCAGCCGTGATCACCGGAGCCGGTACGCCCTCTGTGAGCTCTCCACGAGCCTCCTGTGAGGCTTCACCCGGTCGCGCCCTGACCGCCGGAGCCGGTACGACCCCGGCGGGTCTCCCGTGAGCGCGCGTGCCGGATCCGGGGCGTTCACCCTGAGGCGGCTGGCCCGCGTCGGCTTCCTGCTCGTCGCGCTCGGGTTCGGCGCGTGGGTGGTGGTGGGCCAGTGGGCCGAGATCCGCGCGGGGTTCGCCCGGCTGTCGTGGACGTCGCTCGCGCTGTCGCTGGTCGCGGTGCTCGCCGCGCTGTGCGGCGGGATGATGACGTGGCGGGCGCTGCTGGCCGACCTGGGCTCGCCGCTGCCCCTGCGCGCGGGGGCGAGGGTCTTCTTCGTGGGCCAGCTGGGCAAGTACATCCCGGGCTCGCTGTGGCCGGTGATCGCCCAGATGGAGATGGGCCGGGAGCTGGGGGTGCCCCGGTCGCGGAGCGCGGCGGCGTTCTTCCTGACGCTGCCGGTGCAGCTCGGCAGCGGGCTGGTGGTCTCGGGGGTGACCCTGCTGGCGGCGCTGCCGGGGTCGGTGGCGCCGTACGCGTGGGTGTTCCTGCTGATCCCGGTGCTCGCGGTGGCCTTCGAGCCGAGGGTGGTCAACGCGGTCCTCGGGTTCGGGCTGCGGAAGCTGAGGCGCGAGCCGCTGGAGCGCCCGCTCACCCGCCGGGGCATGCTCACCGCGCTGGGCTGGGCGCTGCTCGGCTGGATCGCGTACGGGCTGCACCTGGCGATGATCGTCCACGACCTCGGGTCCTCCGGCTTCTCGGCGGTCCTGTTCTCGATCGGTGCGTTCGCGCTGTCGTGGTGCCTGGGGATCATGACGTTCGTCGTCCCGGCGGGAGCGGGGGTGCGTGAGGTGGCGATGGTGGCCGTCCTGGCGCCGGTCCTGGACCAGGGATCGGCCATCGCGGCGGCGCTCTGCTCCCGGATCGTGATCATTCTCGGCGATCTCCTCTGCGCGGGTCTCGCCGGTCTGGCCGCGCGCCGCGCCGAGGGTTCCCGGAAGGACCACGCTTCGGGAAAAGCAGTGTGATTTCCCCCACGATTCCGGAGAGTCTGGCAATAGAGTAAACAGAGGAAGGGGACGGTCGTCCCGATGTGGATCATGAGGGGAGCGATCCTTCTTGACGCCGAGAGTGCTCGTCGACGCGGCCGCGGTTCCGGCCGATCGCGGTGCGCTGATCAGGTACGTCGATGGACTCGTCGCCGCACTGGACAGGGCGGGCGCTGACCTCGCGGTCGTCTGCCAGCGCGCCGATGCCGCCCGATACGCCGGACTAGCGCCCTCCGCACGGATCGTGCCGGGGCCTCACGGGATCACCAACCGGGCCGCACGCCTGACGTGGGAACAGACAGGTCTCCCGTTCCTGGCCCGGCAGGTCGGCGCCCAGGTCATCCACGCCCCCTACTACTCGATACCGCTGAGCCCGGGTCTGCCCACCGTGGCGACCGTGCACGACCTCACCTGCTTCACCGAGCCCCTGCAGCACGACGCGGTCAAGGCGGCGTTCTTCCGCGCCGCGACCCGTACGGCGGTCCGGCACGCCGCCCGGGTGATCGTGCCCTCCAAGGCGACCAGGGACGAGCTGATCAGGATCCTCTCGGCGGACCCGACCCGCATCGACGTCGCCTACCACGGTGTCGACCCGGCGCTGTTCCACCCGCCGTCCGAGCGTGAGATCACGCACGCCTCCAACCGGCTCGGCCTGCACGGCACCCCGTACGTGGCCTTCCTGGGCCCGCTGGAGCCGCGTAAGAACGTGCCAAACCTGATCCGCGGCTTCGTGCGGGCCGTCGAGAACATCCCGGACCCGCCCGCCCTGGTGCTCGCCGGGGGCATCCGCGACGTCGAGGTGGACGCCGCGGTGGAGGAGGTCCCCTCGACCGTGCGGGTGCTGCGTCCCGGCTTCCTGTCGTTCGCCGACCTGTGCGGTTTCCTCGGCGGGGCGGTGGTCGCGGCCTTCCCGTCGCGGGGCGAGGGCTTCGGGCTGCCGGTGCTGGAGGCGATGGCCTGCGGCGCGCCGGTGCTCACCACCCACCGCACCTCGCTGCCCGAGGTGGGCGGCGACGCGGTCGCCTACACCGAACCGGACGCCGAGAGCATCGCCGAGGCGCTGCGCACGCTGCTCTCGTCGCCCGAGCGCAGGGGGGTGCTGTCCGTGGCCGGGATCGCCCGCGCCAAGGAGTTCACCTGGGACGCCTCGGCCGAGGCGCACCTGCTCTCCTACCAGCGTGCGGCCGAGTAGTGAGCTAACCTCGCGGAATGATGGAGACCCCCTTGCCCGATCTAGAGGCGATTCTCCTTGTCGGTGGACGAGGGACGCGCCTGCGTCCGATGACACTCGGCACCCCGAAACCCCTGCTGCCCACGGCCGGGGTTCCCTTCCTCGCCCACCAGCTCGCCAGGGCCAGGGCCTTCGGCGTGCGGCGCATCGTGTTCGCCACCTCCTACCGGGCGGAGATGTTCTCCGAGGCGTTCGGGGACGGTGAGGCGTTCGGTCTCGCGCTCGAATACATGACGGAGGAGATCCCGCTCGGCACCGGCGGGGCCATCCGCAACGCCGCCGAGGCGCTGACCTGCGGCCCCGATGATCCGGTGCTGGTGCTCAACGGCGACATCCTCTCCGGTCACGACATCGGCGAGCAGGTCGCGACGCACGTCGCCAGGGGCGCCGCCGTCACCCTGCACCTGACCGAGGTGGAGGACCCCTCGCGCTTCGGCTGCGTGCCGACCGACGAGGAGGGGCGGGTGACCGCCTTCCTGGAGAAGACCCCCAACCCGGTCACCAACCGGATCAACGCCGGATGTTACGTCTTCACCCGCTCGGTGATCGACACGATCCCCGCGGGCGAGGTCGTCTCGGTCGAGCGCGAGACCTTCCCCGGCCTGATCGAGGACGGCGCCCTGGTGCTCGGCTACGCCGACGCGTCCTACTGGCTCGACGTGGGCACGCCCGCGGCCTTCGTGAAGGGCTCCCGCGACCTGGTCCTCGGCCGTCTCGCCTCGCCCGCCCTGCCGGGTCCCACCGGCGACTTCCTCGCCCTGCCCGGCGCCATGATCTCGCCGGAGGCCAAGGTCTCCGGCGGTTCCGTGATCGGCGCCCGCGCGATCGTGGAGTCGGGAGCGCAGATCAGCGGCAGCGTCCTCGGAGACGACTGCGTCGTGCACTCGGGCGCGGTCGTGGTCGACTCGGTGGTCGGCATCGGCGCGCGTGTCAACTCCGGGGCGATCCTGAGGGACGTGGTCCTCGGCGACGGCGCCGTGGTCGGTTCGGGGAACGAGCTGCTCGCGGGCAGCCGGGTCTGGCCGGGCGTGGTGCTTCCCGAGTTCGCGATCCGCTTCTCCAGCGACATCTGACCGCCCGGGGCGCGTGGCGGGGACCTTCGTGAGGGAACGTGAGTGGTGCCCGCCGTGGCAGGTCGACCTGGCGCTGGCGCTCGACCCGCACCGGCGCGGGACCGGCGACCCCACCCTGAGGACGGCGCCAGGCGGGGCCGTCTGGCGGACCTCGCGCACGCCCGACGGGCCGGGGACGCTACGCGTGGCCCTGGTGGGTGGCGGGGCGGGCGGCGGGGCGGGCGGCCTGGTGGGGAGCAGGGTGACGGCCGCCGCGTGGGGGCCGGGGGCGGAGTGGATGCTGGAGACGCTTCCCGCGCTGCTGGGCGACGGTGACGACGTGTCGGGGTTCGTTCCCGGACACGATTGGCCGACGGTGCTGCGGAACGCGGCGAGACGCTATCCGGGGCTCAGGATCGGCAGGACGTCGAGGGTGCTGGAGGCCCTGGTCCCGGCCGTGCTGGAGCAGAAGGTGGTGTCCACCGAGGCGTGGCGGGCGTGGCGGTGGCTGCTGGGCCGCTACGGCGAGCCCGCGCCGGGGCCCGCGCCCGAGGGGATGCGGGTCTTTCCCGAGCCCGAGGTGTGGCGGTCGATCCCGTCGTGGGACTGGCACCGCGCGGGGGCGGAGGCGGTGCGGGCCCGTACGATCGCGAACGCCGCCCGGCACGCGGGGAAGCTGGAGGCGGCCGGGGGCAGCGCCGACGCGGATCGGCTGCTGAGGGCGCTGCCCGGGATCGGGGTGTGGACGTCCGCCGAGGTGCGCCAGCGCTCGCACGGCGACGCGGACGCCGTCTCGGTGGGCGACTTCCACCTGCCGTCGCTGGTCGGCTGGTCGCTCAGCGGTGAGCGGGCGGACGACGCGCGGATGTTGCGGCTGCTCGCTCCCTACCGGGGGCACCGGCACCGGGTCAGCCGGCTGCTGGGGTTGGGCGGTGTGCGGCCACCCGCTCGCGGGCCGAGAATGCCCGTGCGCGACTACCGGTCGTTCTGAGCACGCCCTCGTCGGGGGAGGGGTCGTCGCCATGCCAGTCGAGGCTGTCGCGCGTGTCGGCTCCGATCAGCGGGGCGAGGACGGCGACGGCGGCGAGGACGAGGAGAAACCAGATCATTTTCGGCTCCTGCCGGGTGAGGTCCGAGGGAGGTCCTCGGGGGTTCCGGGTGGGTTTCCCGCGGATGCGGGGGTTCCGGGTGACTTCTCTAATTTATGCATCTGCAAGCATTTACGTCTATCGAGACTTGCTTGACCGTATGCTTTAGAAGATCTGAAGTGTCGGGCCCCGGTCCGGCAACCGCCGCCCGGTGCGGGAGGTCTCCGCGGGAGGACCGGGACCGGGCGTTCGGCACCGGGAGGGGCGGGGACGCCGGCGGGCGTCAGGCGTGTGGGAGGGGCGGGGCCGTGACCGGGTGTTCGGTATCCGGAAGGGCATGAGAGGGGCGAGGGCGCGACCGGGCACGGCATGTCCGGTGCGAGTTACGGGCTTCGTGAGCGGGCACCCGCCGCCCCACACGTTCGTGTCGCGCCGTACTGTGCGGTCATGAGCGCTAATCCCACCGACAACGCGATGCGCCGGGCTTTGGCCAGGGCCCGCGACGGCAAAGCTCTCGATCTCGCCGAAACCACAATTCTGCTGCACGCACGAGACGAACATCTGGAGACCCTCCTCGACCATGCCGGGAGGGTCAGGGACGCGGGCCTGGAGGCGGTCGGGCGGCAGGGGATCATCACCTACAGCCGCAAGGTCTTCATCCCTCTGACGCGGCTCTGCCGCGACCGCTGCGGATACTGCACGTTCGCCACCGCCCCGCACAAGCTGGAAAGCATGTTCCTGAGCCCCGACGAGGTGCTGGAGATCGCCAGGCAGGGCGCGGCGATGGGGTGCAAGGAGGCGTTGTTCACCCTGGGCGACCGGCCGGAGGACCGCTGGCACCAGGCCCGCGAGTGGCTGGACGCGCACGGCTACGACGACACGCTGTCCTACGTCCGCGCGATGGCCGTGCGGGTGCTCGAGGAGACCGGGTTGCTGCCGCACCTGAACCCGGGTGTCATGACCTGGCAGGACCTGCAGCGGCTCAAACCGGTCGCGCCCTCCATGGGCATGATGCTGGAGACGACCTCGCGGCGGCTCTTCGAGGAGAAGGGGCAGGCGCACCACGGCTCGCCCGACAAGGACCCCGCGGTGCGGCTGCGCGTGCTGGAGGACGCCGGGCGGACGAACGTGCCGTTCACCAGCGGCATCCTCATCGGCATCGGGGAGACGGTCGAGGACCGCGCCGAGTCGCTGTTCGCGCTGCGCAGGGTGGCGCGCGAGTACGGCGGCATCCAGGAGATCATCGTCCAGAACTTCCGCGCCAAGCCGGACACCGCGATGCGCGGCATGCCGGACGCCGACCTACAGGAGCTGGCCGCCGCCATCGCGGTGACCCGGCTGGTGCTGGGGCCGAAGATGAGGGTGCAGGCCCCGCCGAACCTGGTCGACTCCGAGTACGAGCTGATGATCAGGGCGGGCATCGACGACTGGGGCGGCGTTTCGCCGCTCACACCCGACCACGTCAACCCCGAGCGCCCCTGGCCGCAGATCGACGACCTCGCCGCCCGTACGGCCGCCGCCGGGTTCGCGCTGCGCGAGCGGCTGACCATCTACCCCGAGTTCGTGCTGGCGGGGGAGCCCTGGCTCGACCCGAGGCTCAACGCGCACGTGGCCGCCCTGGCGGACCCGGAGACCGGGCTCGCCCGCGAGGACGCGGTCCTGACCGGCCGCCCCTGGCAGGAGCCGGACGGCGGTTTCGTCTCCGTGGGCCGCGTCGATCTGCACACGGCCGTCGACACCGAGGGACGCAGCGCCGACCGCCGCGACGACTTCGACAACGTGTACGGCGACTGGGAGGCGCTCAGGGAGCGCCTGCCCGCCGCCTCCTCGATCGTGCGGGGCGACGTGCGGGAGGCCCTGAGGCAGGCCGAGAGCGACCCGGCGGGGCTGAGCGACGCCCAGGCGCTCGTCCTCCTGGACCTCGCCGGAGACCAGAACGGGGTGGGCGCCGACGACGCCGCGCTGGACGAGCTCTGCCGGATCGCCGACGGCCTGCGCCGGGAGGCGGCCGGCGACGAGGTCACCTACGTGGTGAACCGGAACATCAACTTCACCAACGTCTGCTACACCGGCTGCCGCTTCTGCGCCTTCGCGCAGCGCCGTACCGACGCCGACGCCTACACCCTCTCGCTGGAGCAGGTCGCCGACCGCGCCTGGGAGGGGTGGCAGGCCGGGGCGACCGAGGTGTGCATGCAGGGCGGCATCCACCCCGACATGCCCGGTACCGCGTACTTCGACATCGCCAGGGCGGTCAAGGCCAGGGTGCCGGAGATGCACGTCCACGCGTTCTCGCCGATGGAGGTCATCAACGGCGCCAGCCGCACCAACCTGTCCATCGAGGACTGGCTGGTCGCCGCGAGGGAGGCGGGCGTCGACTCGCTCCCGGGCACCGCGGCGGAGATCCTCGACGACGACGTCCGCTGGGTGCTGACCAAGGGCAAGCTTCCCACCAGGGAATGGGTCGAGGTCATCTCCACCGCGCACCGGGTCGGCCTGCCGACGACCTCCACGATGATGTACGGCCACGTCGACAACCACGCGCACTGGGTGGCGCACATCCGGCTGATCCGCCGCATCCAGGAGGAGACCGGCGGGTTCTCCGAGTTCGTGCTGCTGCCGTTCGTGCACCACAGCGCGCCCATCTACCTGGCGGGGATCGCCCGTCCCGGGCCGACGGCGCGGGAGAACCGGGCCGTGCACGCGCTGGCGCGCGTCCTGCTGCACGGCGCGATCGCCAACATCCAGTGCTCGTGGGTGAAGCTCCAGGACGGGCTCTGCCGCGAGGTGCTGCTGGGCGGGGTCAACGACCTCGGCGGCACGCTGATGGAGGAGACGATCAGCAGGATGGCCGGTTCCGAGAACGGCTCCTTCAAGACGATCAGCGAGATCGAGGCGATGGTCGCGCCCACCGGGCGGCCGGTCCGGCAGCGCCTGACCGGTTACGGCGTGCCGGACGCCGAGCGGGTGGCCGCGGCCAGGGCGAGCGACGGCGTCTGCCGCAGCGTCCGTCCCAACGCCCTTCCGCTGCTCTCCCTGGAGCCGTCGGCGAAGTTATAACGAGTTCTACATTTGTCGCCCTCCGGGAGAGGTTCGTGGGCACAATCGTCATTCCCCTGTAGCCGTATGTAGGGAGAGGTCCCGGTTTGTCCTCCTCCGGTCGACACCGTGTGGCAGCCGGCATCGAGCGGCGCCGGCGTCAGGCGCGCGTGCGCCTGACGCTGGCGGCGGTCGCGATCGCGGTCGCCCTGGCGGGGAGCGCCGCCCTGGTGTCCGGCCGGGTGGGGAGCTCGTGCTCGGCCCGCGACCCGGTGCTGGTCGACGTCGCCGCCGCCGTCGACATCGCCCCGGTCGTCATGGCGGCGGCGGGGCGGTTCAACCGGAGCGGTGCCGGTGCCGACGGCCGGTGCGTGCTGGTGCAGGTGACCGAGCAGCCGCCCGCCACCGTGCTCAGGACCCTGCTCGGCGGTACCGCGGGGGTGCTCGGCCGGCGCCCCGACGGCTGGGTCTCCGACTCCTCGGCCTGGATCCGCCTCGCCCGCAAGCAGGGAGCCGCGAACCTGGCCGGGACCGAGACCGTCATGGCGACCTCGCCCCTGGTCTTCGCCACCCGCAAGTCCCTCGCCCGGCGTTTCGCCATGGGCAGCACCGACATGAACTGGCGGATGGTCTTCCCCGCGACCACCCGCGGCCGGATCCGGCCGACCGAGAACGAGCCCGACGTGGTCCGCGTCCCCGACCCGTCGCTCGCGGGGGCCGGGATCGCCACCGTGGCCGCGGCCAGGGACGTGGTCGGCAGCGGTCCCGAGGCGGACCGGGCGCTCACCGCGTTCGTCCGCTGGGCGCAGGCGGGGTCGGCGCCCGACTACCGGAGCATGCTCGCCACCGTCGACGACCGCTCCTTCTGGCAGCGGCCGGTGGTGATCGTCCCGGAATCGGCGGTGTGGGCGCACAACCGCCTGCCGTCCGACGACCCGGTGGTCGCCCTCCACCCCCGCGAGGGGACGATCAACCTCGACTACCCGTACGTGGTCACCGCGTCCGACGAGGCGAAGGCGAGCGGGTCGCGGGCCTTCGCCGCCTGGCTGCGCTCCCCGGAGACCCGGGAGGAGGCCCGCGGGGCGGGCTTCCGCTCGGCCGACGGCTCCCTGGGCCCGTACTCGCCGGGCCCCGAGATCCCCACCGAGGCGCCGCGCACCCGTCCGGCCATCCTGCCCGGCAAGATCGACGAGGCGCTGGAGGCGTGGAGCAGGCTCGCGCCGCCGACCAACATCCTGGTCATGACCGACACCGGCAGGCACATGGCCGGGCCGATCAGGGGGCAGAAGGGGAAGACCAGGCTGACCGTCGCCCTGGAGGCCGCCAGGCTCGGCCTGCAGCTCTTCCCCGACTCCACCCACATGGGCCTCTGGGACTTCTCCTCGGCCAGGGGCAGGGACCAGCGCGAGCGGGTGCGCGTCGGCCCGGTCGTCGAGCCCGACGGCGGGCAGGTCGTCCGGCGTGGCCGCCTGGAGGAGCTGACCCGGACCCTGCGCGCCGCTCCCAAGGAGCCCAGCGCCCTGTACGACTCGATCCTCGCCGGGTTCCGGGAGATGACCAAGGTCTACGACGAGGGCATGAACAACACCCTGGTCGTCATCACGGCGGGCAAGGACGACGGCAGGGGCGTCTCGGGCGCCGAGCTGGTGCGGGCGCTGCGCGACGAGTGGGACCCCGAGACGCCGATCCAGGTCGTCGTCCTCGCCTTCGGCACCGACCTCGACCGCGCGGCCCTCACCCAGGTCACCGCCGTCACCAACGGCTCCCTGCACGTCGCCCAGCGCCCGGAAGAGATCATCGACGTCTTCCTGTCGGCCCTCGCCAGGAGGCTGTGCCATCCCACCTGCTCCAAGGCCCCGTAACCATCTGCCGGCGGGTGGCGGACGACCGCTCCGGCAGGAGCTCTGGATCGTTCCGGCGGGAAGATCGGAGAGTGTCTGGAATTTCGGTAGTCATTGACTTACTCTGGGTGACGAAATCCTGCTTCTCTCCAGGTAGGGGTACATCGATGGAAAGTGCCGACGGCCGGATCATGGCGCTCATCGTGATCGCGCTCATCGTGTTCGCCGTCTCACAGTTGTGACGGTCCGGCCCCACGGGGCCGGACCGGAGCCCGCCGGCACGGGGCTTCACGCGAACGGCGATCCGGGAAACCGGCGGCGGCCGTGGCACCCGCCGAGGTGGTCGGGCCTCCGAGGTGGTCGTAGGCCCGGAGCCGGTGGGCGTCAGCGGACGACGATGAAGTCCGCCGCCCGCCGGGGAGCACGATCCCTGGGCGGGGCGGCGGGGTGGCCGATGGCGACGGCGCCCATCGGGTCCCAGTCCGCCGGCAGGTCGAGGACCTCGCGGACCACGTCGCGGCAGAACATGGTGGACGACACCCAGGCGGAGCCCAGGCCCTCCACCGCGAGCTGGACCAGGAAGTTCTGCACCCCCGCGCCGGTCGCGACCACGAACATCTCCCGCTCGGCCGCGTCGCGCCGGTCGTCGCGGTAGGTGTGCGAGCCGTCCATCACCAGGCAGGGCACCGCCAGGTACGGGGCCGCGCGCAGCACGTCGCCCCGCCTGACCCGTTTGGCGATCGACTCCTCGGAAAAGCCGTCCCCGCGCAGGTCGGCGATCCAGGCGTCCCGCATGGCGTCGAGCAGCTTCTCGCGGGTCCCGGCGGACTCCAGCAGGACGAACCGCCACGGGGTCGTGTGGTGCGGGGCGGGCGCGGCGATCGCGGCGTCGACCGCCCTGCGGACCCTGGCGCCGTCCACCGGGTCCGCGGAGAACTCGCGGACGGTCCTGCGGGCGAAGACCACGTCGCGCGAACCGTACCGGAACATGTCGTCGGCGGACGGGCGGAGCAGCTCGCCGACTCCTGGCCCGTCCTCCTCGGTGGTGTACTCCGCCAGGCCCCTGATCACCGCCACCGGGGTCTGCGCGACCTTCCCCTTGACCAGGTCCCCGGCCGCCGCGAACTCGTCGGCGACGGCGGTCAGGGTGACCTCCAGCGCGTTGCCGTGGTCGTCGGACATGCCCCGGTAGTCGAGCGCGGGGGTCACCCCCGCGAGGCCGACGGCGAGGTCGGTCTGGCCGTTGCGCCACGGGCGGCCGAAGGTGTCGGAGACGACCACGCCGACCGAGACGCCGAGCAGTTCCCTGATCCTGGCCCTGACGGCCGAGGCGGAGGCGTCCGGGTCGGCGGGCAGCAGGACGACCGTGCCGGGGCGGGTGTTGGAGGCGTCGACCCCGGCGGCGGCCATGACGAACCCGTGCGCCGTCTCGGCGATCACGGTCTCACCCCTGCGGGCGACCACCCGCCTCGTCTCCGCGTCGACGGCCTCGGCGCGGGTCACGCCGTGCAGCACCCGGCCCTCGGCCTTGCTGGAGATCTTCGAGGTGACCACGAGGATGTCGCCGTCGCGCAGGTCGGGCAGGGCCGTGGCGATCAGCTCCCCGACGTCGTCGCCCTCGCGCACCTCGGGCATGCCGGGGACGGCGAAGATCTCCAGCCTCACGTCGGCGGGCTCCTCCCGCCCGCGCCTGAGCCTGCTGCTCATCGCGCGCCCTCCTCACGGGCTTCACGGGCTTCACGGGCTTCACGGGCCTCGCGGGTTTCACGGGCCTCGCGGGCCGACGGGGTGGGGGACTCCTCGTACGGCGGCGGGGGTTCGGTGTTCCGGCTCGCGAGCCGCGCGGCCAGGTCCAGGGCGGCGCGGGCGATGGCGGCGGCGGACTCGACGTCGTGCATGATCAGCGGGCGGGCCTCGACGTCGACGCCGTCGAGGGCGACCCCGGCGTCCTCCTCCGCGACCAGCCAGCCGTCCACCAGCGGCGATCCGTACAGTTCGAGGACCGCCTGCGCGGTGGTCTCCACGCCGATCGCGGCCAGGCAGGCGTCGGCCATGCCCCGGACGGGGGCGCCGCCGACGATGGGGGAGACGCCGACGACGGTCTTGCCCTCCAGGGCCTCGCGGATGCCCTTGATCTGCAGGATCGTGCCGATGCTGACGACCGGGTTGGACGGCGGGAGGATGACCGCGTCGGCGGCGGCGATGGCCTCCAGCACGCCGGGGGCGGGGGAGGCCTCGTCCGCGCCGACCAGGATGATCTGCTCGGCCGGGACCGAGGCGCGCAGCCGCACCCACCACTCCTGGAAGTGGATGGCGCGGCGGCCCCGCTCGTCGGAGACGACCACGTGGGTCTCGGTCCTGTCGTCGCTCATCGGGATGAGGCGTACGCCCGGCTGCCAGCGCGCGCACAGCGCCTCGGTGACCGCGGACAGGGGGTATCCGGCGTCGAGCATCTGGGTGCGCACGATGTGGGTGGCGAAGTCGCGGTCGCCGAGGCCGAACCACTGCGGCTCGACGCCGTAGGCGGCCAGTTCCTCCTTGACGACGTGCGACTCCTGCCGCCGCCCCCAGCCCTGCTCCTCGTCGATGCCGCCGCCCAGCGTGTACATCACGGTGTCGAGGTCGGGGCAGACCCGCAGGCCGTAGAGGCTGATGTCGTCACCGGTGTTGCCGATGACGGTGATCTCGGAATCGGGGGCGGTGGTGAGGAGGCCCCGCAGGAAACGGGCACCGCCGATTCCGCCGGCGAGGGACACGATGCGCATGCCGTCCAGTGTTCCACTAGGTCGCCGAGCCTGTTGGCGGGGTGCCCGCGGGCGGTTCACAGTAGTCTTTTCATGATCGTTATGAGGGGTGCCCGCCCTGGCCGGATCGCCTGATTGGCCGCCCGAAATGTGGGCTTATAGGGTGTAATGGAGTACTTATGGGGTTGGTGGGCTTCCTGGGACCACCGACAGCAAAGTCAGCCATGTGCAAAACTGACCCGGGTTTACCTAAAGACCCTATGGGGGTAGTTGTGATCAATGTCGAGGCAGGCCGGCTCCGGGGACCGGCGGCGTGGCTCATGGTCGCCTTCGCGTCCGCGAGCGTTCTCGTCGGCATCGAACGCCTGCTGTTCGGGGGTGGATCGTCCTCCTTCGCCGAGCGCGCGGCGGACTCCCTGGGGCGGCTCACCTCGCCGGTCGTCCTGGCGCTGCTCGTGGGGGCCGTGCTGCTGGCGACCAACCTCGGCCCGGCGATCGAGCGGCTGAAGGTGATGGCACTCGTGGTGGCCGGCACGCTCGGGCTCTCCGTGCTGTTCGGCCTGATCGGCGTGGTCGCCGGGCTGTTCGGCGGCGTGGAGGGCTTCATGGGGAAGGTCGAGTTCCTCCTTGTCGGCCTGCCCGCCCTCGGGCTGACCACGGTCGCGCTGCTGTACGTGCTGCCGAAGGCGATCCCGGCGGGCTCGCGCGCCGGCGCCTTCCGCGCCGACGGCGGCTTCGGCCGCTCCCCGGAGCATCCGCAGGAGCAGAGGTACGACGCCTACGGCCGGCCGCCCGTCCCCCCGCAGGGACAGGCCCCCTTCCAGGGCCACCCTCAGGGGCTTCAGGGTCCCCAGGGTCCCCATGGGCAGGGCGTTCCGCAGGGCGCGTACCCCCAGGCCCAGAGCGGCGTCCACCCCCGGGGGCCGCAGGGTGGTCAGGGATACCCGCAGGATCAGGGGCCGCAGGGTGGTCAGGGATACCCGCAGGATCAGGGGCCGCAGGGTGGTCAGGGATACCCGCAGGATCAGGGGCCGCAAGGTGGTCAGGGATACCCGCAGGATCAGGGGCCGCAAGGTGGCCAGGGATACCCGCAGGATCAGGGGCCGCAAGGTGGCCAGGGGTATCAGCAGGAGGCCCCGCCCGTCCCGGCTCCGCAGCCCCCGTACAACCGTCCCGCGCTCCCGCCGGCGCCCGCGCACAGCTCCGCCGGAGCCTCGGAGGGGTACGGCTCGCAGGCGGCCTCCCACCCGCCGCCGGCGTCCCCCGCGCCGCAGACCGGTGACGGATACTCCCAGGCTCCCTACGCGCCGCCCGCCGAGAACCCGTCGTACGCGCCCCAGCCCGGTTCCTACCCGCAACCGTCCCAGCAGCAGGAGTCGCAGGGGCAGGGGTACGCGCAGCCCGAGCCGCAGAACCACCCGCAGCCCGCCTCCCCGGCCGGAAACCACACCCCGAACCCGTACGTCGCGGCGGACGTCCAGCCCCCGGCCCCCGCCAAGCCGTACGACCCCCCGGCCGCGGCCTACGACCCGCCGGTCTACGCCGCCCCGGTGGAGCCGCACGCCCAGACGGAACCCCGGCTGCCGAGCTATCCCCAGTTCCCGGACTCCTCGTCGTACGGTCAGGAGTCTCAGGGCTTCGGCCAGCAGACTGAATCCTCGGCGTCCCCGGCGTCCCCGGCGTCCCCGGCTCCTCCTGTCTCGCCGGTGTACGGCCAGGAGTCGCAGTCGTCGGGGTCCGGGCGGCACTCCAGCCCCCAGTTGCCGAGCTACTCCCAGTACTCGGACCCCTCGTCGTACGGGCAGCCCGAGTCGCAGGGCTTCGGCCGGCAGCCCGACCCCTCCCCCTCCTCCGCGTACGGCCATCACTCGGACCGGCCGCAGTCCGACTACGGGCAGACCGCCTCCTCCGGGCAGTCCGACCCGCTCTTCGGCCAGCAGGTCGAGTCCCCGGCTCCTCCGGTCTCGCCGATCTCACCGGTGTACGGCCAGGAGCCGCAGCCGTCGGGTTCCCGTCGGCAGGCCGAGCAGCCGGGTTACCCGCAGCCGGAGCAGTCGAGCTACTCGCAGGCCGACCCGCTGGGCTACCAGCAGGCCGACCCGCAGGGCTACCAGCGGTCCGAGGCCCAGGGCTTCGGCAGGCAGCCGGAGCCGCAGGGCTTCGGGCAGCAGGAGCCGCAGTCGCCCGGCTACGGTCACCAGCCCGAGCAGCAGGCCACGTCCTACCCGCCGGCCGACGGACGCCAGGGCCAGCCGCTGGACGCCCAGCAGCGCCCGCCGTTCGACGGTCAGTCGCCGCAGTCCTTCCCGCAGCCTCCGGAGAACTACGGCCAGCCGTTCGGCGGTTACCCCGGCGCCGAGCAGAGCCCGGCCTACCCGGCGCCCGACCCGGTGGATCTCAGGTCCCAGCAGATGGCCCAGGCCTACCAGCAGGCGGAGAGCTACCAGCAGCAGACCCAGCAGAGCGGCACCGAGCCTCAGTTGCGCGTTCCCGAGTACGGCTCCCCGGGCTACGAGGGTCCGTTCGGGCACCCGCAGACCCCGCAGAATCCCCCGCCCGCACAGAACCCTCAGGCTCCGCAGGCCTCCCAGGCCCCCCAGACGCCGGCGTACCAGTCCCACCAGTGGGACCCCCAGTCGGAGGCGACGCTCCGGTTCGACCCGAGCGCCTACCAGGGAGACCCGCTGAGCGCTCCCGCGCCCGCCTCCAGGACGTGGGACTCGCAGCCGATAGACCCGACGGCGATCTACAAGCCCGAACAACGCCCAGGTCAGGTCACGGATGAGGAAACCCCGGATAGAGAGAGGGTGGGCCCCGGTCAGGATCAGAACATGTCCTGGTACGGTTCCGACCGCCGAGAGCACTGAGCCCCTGGCGGTCACAGCGATCACCTGGTGCAATTGCCGTCGTGGCAGGCACACGACCCACAACCGGGGAGAGCAGGTCTTTCCCCGGATACCAGCATGCCGCTTGACGCCACACCGGGCACGCGCGTGTAATTACACACGTGTTGTTACGCCTTCCTCTGGGTGGGTAAGGGGGAGGCGTTCATAGGGGGGCTCCAATTTTGCGGGCGTGCGGCAGGGAGGTGTGCAGTGGCCGACCTGGTCATCGCACAGGAGAGCATCGCTGAAGAGCAGCTTGGCTGGCAGGAGCGCGCCTTGTGCGCGCAGACCGACCCGGAGGCGTTCTTCCCGGAGAAGGGAGGGTCCACCCGCGAGGCCAAGAAGGTTTGCCGCTCCTGCGAGGTGCGTGCCGAGTGTCTCGAGTACGCGCTCGAGCATGACGAGCGGTTTGGAATCTGGGGTGGGTTGTCGGAGCGTGAACGCCGCCGGATCAAGCGTGAGGCGGTCTGAGCCGTCCGGGAACCGGGTGGCCGGAAGGCTTGAGCGCTCTGAGATCCGGACGGTCTGGACGTCCGCGCGCCGACGAACACTATGAACACATGAACACCGGTCGACACCGAGGAAGTACCGAAGCGGTTCGAGCGGTCTGGCAGAGGTATGTGACGCCTCCCGGAGGCGTTTGACGAATATGTCCATGGGGTCACGTGACCGTCGGTCGCGTGACCCTTTTTTCATGCCCGCGACCAGGTGTAAGACATAGTCAGACAGAGGGTGCCGTATCGTTATCGCGCCGATCACCACCACTCCTGAACACGGGACGTATGTCCATCACCGACCCCCCGCACCCCCAGCGCCCCCACCACACCGTCACCGCGATCGTCGTCTCCCACGACGGCTCCCGCTGGCTGAGGGAGACCCTGGAAGCCCTGCTCAGGCAGACCCGCCCGGTGGACCGGGTCGTCGGGGTCGACAACGGCAGCAGGGACGGCAGCGCCGCGCTGCTGACCGAGGCCCTCGGCTCCAGGGCGGTGCTCACCCTGCCGCGCTCGACCGGTTTCGGCGAGGCCGTCACCGAGGTCCTCGACCGGCTCGGCCCCGGCGGTGGCCGGGAGTGGATCTGGCTGCTGCACGACGACTGCGCCCCGGACGTCCACGCCCTGCGGATCCTGCTCGAGGCCGCCGACGAGGATCCCAGGACGGCGGTGCTCGGCCCCAAGCTCCGCGACTGGCTCGACCGGAGGCTCCTGCTGGAGGTCGGCGTCACCGTCGACCGCACCGGCCGTAGGGACACCGGCCTGGAGGCCCGCGAGTTCGACCAGGGGCAGTACGACGGGACCAGGGACGTGCTCTCCGTCTCCACCGCGGGCATGCTGATCCGCAGGGACGTCTGGGACGAGATCGGCGGGCTCGATCCCGCCCTGCCGCTGTTCCGTGACGACCTCGACCTGTGCTGGCGCGTCAGGACCGCCGGGTACCGCGTGCAGAACGTCACCCGGGCGATCGCCTGGCACGCCGAGGCCGCCACCCGGCGGCGGCGCCGCATCACCGCCAGCGGGGACCACCCCCGCCGCCTGGACCGCCGCAACGCCCTCTTCGTCGTCATGGCGAACCTGCCCCTGCGCCCGCTGCTGTGGGCGCTGGTGCGCAACGCGGTCGGGTCGCTCTTCCGCACGGTGCTGTTCCTCGTGGCCAAACAGCCCGCCAACGCGCTGGACGAGTTCCTCGCGTTCGGCTCGGTGTTCGGCCATCCCATCCGGATGATCAAGGCCCGGCGGGCGCGGGCCAAGGGCCGCAGGCAGGGGTACGCGGCGGTCAGCCGGCTCCTCACCCCGCCGGGCGCCGGTTACCGGCGGCTCGTCGACAGGGCCCAGAACTACCTGGCAGGGGGCGGGTTCGTGGAGTCCGCCGGACGCCACCACGCGCTGGCCGCCGAGCCGCACGCGCAGGAGGACGGCGAGGAGCTGCTCACCGACGCCGGGGTGATGCAGCAGGTCTTCGGCAACCCCGGCGTCCTGCTCTTCCTGGCGCTCGCCCTGGTCACGCTGGTCGCCGAGCGCGCGGTGACCGGTGGCGCCAGGCTGGGCGGCGGCGCGCTCGTCCCGGTGATCGGCGGAGCCTCCGACCTGTGGGACCTCTATCGCGCGAGCTACCACCAGGTGGGCCTGGGCACCGACGCGTGGGCTCCGCCCTACGTGGCGGTGCTGGCCGTGCTCTCCACGGTGCTCTTCGGCAAGACGTGGCTCGCGGTGTCGCTGCTGCTGCTCGGCTGCGTGCCGCTGGCGGGGGTCTCCGCGTACGTGGCCACCCGGTCGATGGTCCCCGGCCGCTGGACCAGGGTCTGGCTGGCCTCCTCGTACGCCCTCCTGCCGGTCGCCACCGGCGCGGTCGCCGCGGGGCGGCTCGGTACCGCGGTGGTCTTCGTGCTGCTGCCCGTCTACGCGGCGCTCGCCACCACCGTGCTCGCCGGGGAGCGCCGCCGCGCCCGCCGCGCGGCCTGGGGTCTGGGACTCCTCCTCGCCGTCGGCACGGCCTTCGCCCCGCTGGTCTACCCGCTGACCGCGATCCTCGGCGCGCTGGCCGCGCTGGCCTTCCCGCGCCGGGGCGTCGCGGTCTCGATGCTCGTGGCGTTCGCCGTCCCCGTGGCCCTGCTGTTCCCCTGGCTGGCCCAGGTGGTCGCCGACCCTGGGCAGCTCCTGCTGGAGGCCGGGCTGCACCAGCCCGCACTGGTCGACCCCGCGCTGCCCGCCGGGTCGCTGCTGCTGCTCAGCCCCGGCGGTCCCGGCATGCCGCCGCTCTGGGTGACCGGCGGCCTCCTCGCCGCCTGCCTGCTCGCGCTGCTGATGCGCCGTAACCGGATGGTCATCGCGGTCGGCTGGGGCGTCGCGCTCTTCGGCGTGCTGGTGGCGATCCTGGTCAGCAGGACCACCGTCACCTCGATCAACGGCGACGTCGAGGCCCCCGCCTGGCCGGGGGTGCCGCTGGCCTTCGCAGCCACCGGCATGCTCGTGGTGGCCGCGCTCACCGCCGACAGGGTCGTGGAGTTCCGGGCGGCGGGGGGACTGCGCAGGCTCGCCGCGTTCGGCGTCGTGCTGGTCGCGTTCTCCACGCCGTTGCTCGCGGCGGGCATGTGGATCGTCAAGGGTGTGGACGGCCCGCTCCGCGGGACCGTACGCGATGTCGTGCCCGCCCTCGCCGCGGACAACTCCGCGGGCGGCGAGCGGACCCTGCTGCTGCGCGCCTCGCCGGGCGGCCTGCTCTTCACCGTGCTGCGCGGGCGCACCCCGGTGGTCGGCGAGGCCGACATCCCCGTCCCCGACGGTCCCAGGGAGCTGGTCCGCGTCGCCGCGGCCGGGCTGGTGTCCGGCAGGGGCGGTGACGACGCCCGGGTCCTCGCCGCCCACGGCGTTCGGTTCGTCGTGGTCACCGCGCCCGTCGATCCGGAGATCAGCCACGCGCTCGACTCGCAGCCCTCGCTGGCGAGGATGAGCCTGTCGCGCGCGGTCGGCGTCTGGCGGCTGACCCAGCCGATCGCCCTTCCCGCCACCCCGCCCGGTGACCCCTGGCACGGCCGCTGGCTCTGGGCCCAGGCCGTGCTGGTGCTGATCGTCTCGGTCCTGGCCGCGCCGGGCTCGCGCACCGAGTCCGACGAGTCCGCCGTCCCCCAGGACCTGCCCGAAACCCGCAGAGAGCTGGCCGCCCGGTGAAATCCCTGATCGAGAACCGGTTCAGCCTGCTGGTGCTGGTCCTGGTGGCCCTGCTCGCCCTGTACGGGGTGGCCTACGCCACTCAGCCGCAGGCCGTCGCCACCCCCGCGCCGGGGTTCGAGAAGGTGCCCGTCGCCTCGGTGACGGCCGTCTGCCCGGCGCCCGGCGACACCTCCGTCGGCGTGGTCGCCCCGCCCGGCAGCCGGGAGCCGGGCTCCGCGACGCTCGTCACCGGAGACAAGACCCTCGCCACCGTCGACGTCCCCGGCCGTCTCTGGCACGACGGGGTACCGGCCTCGTCGCCGCCCCTCGTCGTCGCGGCCACCGGGAGCATGGCCGCCGGTCTGGAGGTGGCGCAGACCCGCAGGGAGAAGTCGGGCGAGCAGTGGGGGTTGGCCGGGACGCGCTGCACCGAGCCGGTGGCGAGCACCTGGCTGATCGGGCCGGGACCGGCCGCGGCGGACGTCACGCTGTACCTGACCAACGCCGATCCCGCCCCGGCCATCGCGGAGATCATGGTCTACACGGGCGAGGGCCCGGTGTTCGACGACACCGGCGGCGTGTTCACCCTCAAGCCGGGCCAGAGCCGCTCGATCAAGGTCCTGGATCTCGCGCCCTCGGCGCTCGCCTTGGCGATCCAGGTCCGTACCAGCTCGGGGCGGGTCACCGCCGCGGCACGGGCGATCATGAACGACGGGCGCGGCGTGGACTGGCTGCCGGTCTCCGCCGCCCCCGCCACCCGCGTCGTCGTACCGGGCATCCCCGGCGGCGGCGGGAAGCGCGAGCTGCTCGTCGCCTCCGCCGAGGAGTTCGACACGCTGGTGGAGATCAAGGCGCTCACCCCCGACGGGACGTACGCGCTCCAGGGCCGCGAGCTCGTCGAGGTGCCCGGGGGGTCCGTCGCCACCCTCGACCTGTCCACCGGGATCGGCGGCGAGCCGTCCGCGCTGGTGCTCACCTCGGACACCCCGATCGTCGCCGGGCTCGTCGCCACCGGCACCGGTTCGAAGACCGACGTGGCCTTCACCGCGGGGGCGGCCCCCATCGACCTGGGCAGCGTCGTCGCCGACAACCGTGCGGGCGGCAAGGTGAGTTCCCGGCTGCTGCTGACCGCGCCGGACGCGGCGGGCACGGTGAGCGTGCAGGTGGTTTCGCGCGATGGCGAGCCGCGCGAGCCGTTCCAGGTGGAGATCTCCGCCGCCCGGACCAAGCAGATCACGCTCAAGAAGGTGGACGGGCCCTTCGCGGTGGTCGTACAGCCGCTGCCCGGCTCGGGGCCGGTCTACGGCGGACGCGTCATGGACGAGCGGCTCAAGGGCGGGCTGGCGCTGACCGTGCAGCCGCTGGCCCCCGCTCGAATGTGGGCCCTGGTCCCGCCGATCGCCGAGTCCGCCGCGACCGTTCTGCCCTGAACCGTTCTGCCCTGAACCGTTCTGCCCTGAACGTTCTGCACTGAACGTTCTGCACTGAACCGTTCCGCACTGAGAACTGAGAGATGGCGGGACCGTCGCGGTCGCCTCGGGGCGCGGCGGACCGGCCGCGGCCTCTGGAGGCGGCGGGGGCGTGGTCCTGCCGGGGCGGCGGGTCAGTCGTGGTCGTCGAAGCCGGGGTCGACCGACTCGGGGGAGAGCCCGAACAGGCCCGCGACCTGCTCGACCACCGCCTCGTGCACCATCGCGCCCAGGTGGTCGCGGTCGCGGGCCCTGCTCTCCAGGGGACGACGGTAGATGATCACGACGGCCGGGCGGGTCCCCGCGGCGGGCTCCGCCCGTCCGAACGGGATGGGCTCGCCGGTGAGCAGCCCGGGGCCGTCGCCCAGCTCGCTGATCGGCGGGACCTCCTCGACCGCGAACTCCACGGCGGACAGTTGCTTGGCCCACCGGGGCTTGAGCCGGTCGACGGCGTCCAGGACGAGATCGTCGAACCGCTCGCTGCGGGCCTTGGCGATCGGCACGTGTGAGGGCGCCAGCGGGCCGCGCAGGCCGCGACCATGTCTGTCGCGCCTGCGGGGAGGACGGGGTCTGCCGGGTGCCGGGCTCACGGCCCCAGCTTAGACGTGACCCGGACGAGGGCGGGAGGGCCGGTGACCGTAGCGCGGGCGGGCGGGAGGTGTGACGGCAGGTGCGTGGGTGAGGGGAGATGCCACGGGGAGGCGTGCGAGCGCGAGGGGCCGCAGGGGAGGGGGCGTGCGGAGGGGCCGCCCGGGGGCGTGCGGCAGGGGGCGGCGCCGTGGCGGGTGCGTGGATGCGGGGAGGCGTGCGGACAGGGGGTGTAAGCCGTACAGGCGGGTGGAAGCCGGGACACGTGTCCGAATTGTGGCGACACGCTCGTTAAGAGCGCTCAGATAGTGGCGCCCCGGACGCTTACCGGATACGGTCCCACCGTGAGCCCCGTCCGCCGCTGTTCCCGCACCGCGTGCAGTCAGCCTGCCGTTTTCACGCTCACGTACGTCTACGCCGATTCGACCGCTGTTCTCGGGCCCTTGGCGACGTACGCCGAGCCGCACTGTTACGACCTGTGTGCCGAGCACGCCGAGCGGCTCACCGCCCCCCGAGGCTGGGAGGTGGTCCGCCTGCCGACCGACGGCGCACCGCCGAGCACGGACGACCTGGAGGCCCTCGCCAACGCGGTCCGCGAGGCGGCCAGGCCCGCGCCGAGCGGCGGCACCGAGCCGGTCGGCCAGGGGGTCGAGGTCGGCCGCCGGGGTCATCTGCGAGTGCTCCGCTCCGCTCAGCCCCAGCGCGACCGCTGACCCTACTAGGCTGGGGGTCACGAACACGACGCAAAGGGTGGAGCTGGAGTGGGCGACCTCGCCAAGATCTTCAAGGCGTACGACGTTCGTGGCGTCGTGCCGGACGAGCTCGACGAGGAGACCGCCGAGGCGGTCGGCGTGGCCTTCGCGGAGATGACCGGGGCCGAGACCGCCGTCGTGGCACACGACATGCGTGAGTCGTCGGTGCCCCTGGCCGCGGCCTTCACCCGGGGGGCGACCTCGCGGGGGGCCGACGTGATCAACGCGGGCCTGGGCTCCACCGACCTGCTCTACTACGCGAGCGGCAGCCTCGGCCTGCCCGGGGTGATGTTCACCGCCAGCCACAATCCGGCCCGCTACAACGGCATGAAGATGTGCAGGGCGGGCGCCGTGCCGATCGGCGACGCCACCGGGCTCGTCGAGATCCGCGACCGGGCCGCCGCGATCCTGGCCTCGGGCACCCTCGGCGGCGCGGGGGGCGGGACGGTCTCCGAGCGTGACCTGCTGCGCGGCTACGCCGACCACCTGCGCACCCTGGTCGACCTGTCCGGCATCCGGCCGCTGCGGGTCGTGGTCGACGCGGGCAACGGGATGGGCGGGCACACGGTCCCGACGGTGTTCGAGGGCCTGCCCGTCGAGCTGACCGCCCTCTACTTCGAGCTCGACGGCACCTTCCCCAACCACGAGGCCAACCCCATCGAGCCCGACAACCTGCGCGACCTGCAGAAGACCGTGCTCAACGTGGGCGCCGACATCGGGCTGGCCTTCGACGGGGACGCCGACCGCTGCTGGGTCGTCGACGAGCGCGGCGAGTCCGTCTCGCCGTCCACGATCACCGCGCTGGTCGCGGTCCGCGAGCTGGGCAGGCACCCCGGAGCCTCGATCATCCACAACCTGATCACCTCCAGGGGCGTCCCGGAGATCGTCGCCGAACACGGCGGACGCCCGATCCGCACCCGCGTGGGGCACTCGTTCATCAAGGCCGAGATGGCCGGGACCGGCGCCGTCTTCGGCGGCGAGCACTCCGCCCACTACTACTTCAAGGACTTCTGGTTCGCCGACTCCGGCATGCTGGCCGCGCTGCACGTGCTGGCCGCGCTGGGCGAGCAGGAGAAGCCGCTCTCGGACATCCTCGCCGAATACACTCGCTACGCGGCCTCGGGGGAGATCAACAGCACGGTCGCCGACCAGGGCGCGGCGACGGAGCGGGTCCGGGAGATCTTCGCCGCCCGTGACGGCGTCACCTTCGACGAGCTGGACGGCCTGACCGTCTCCGGCCCCGGATGGTGGTTCAACCTCCGTCCGTCCAACACAGAGCCGCTGCTCAGGCTGAACGCCGAGGCGGCCGACGAGATTCAGATGGCAGCGATCAGGGACGAGGTCCTTGCTGTCGTGAGGAGCTGAACGAGTGAAGATCGACGACTGGCTGCTGGAGATCCTGGCCTGTCCCAACTGCAAGTCCCCCCTACGAGCCGAGCCCGAGGTGGACGAGCTGTCCTGCACCTCCGCCTCGTGCGGTCTGGTCTACCCGGTCCGGGACGACATCCCGGTCCTGCTGGTCGACGAGGCCCGGAAGTCGTGAACTGGGAGCCCGATCGGCTCGATGACCAGAAACGGCCGACCGAGGGCGACCCGGCGGGCATGCTGCGGGCGGTGGCCGACTCGGCCGCGCAGGTCCGCACCTCCCGCAGGGCCGCCCTGGAGTCGGGCCTGTCCTCGCTCGCCGGATACGGCCGGCCCCGGGCGGTCGTGGTCGCCGGCATGGGCGGTTCGGGCATCGCCGGTGACATCCTCAACGTGGTGTGCGGCCACGGTGCCCCGCTGCCGATCGTGACCGTCAGGTCGCACCGGCTGCCCGGCTGGATCGGCGCGACCGACCTGGTGATCGCGGTGTCGCACTCGGGCAGGACCGAGGAGACGCTCGCGGTGGCCGCCGAGGCCGTACGCCGGGGCTGCCGCCTGCTCGCCGTCGGCGGGCCCGACTCGCCGCTCCACGCGATCGCCAGGCAGGCGGGAGCGCTGTTCGTGCCCGTCGCGGGTGGCGGGCAGGCGCGCGACGCGGTGTGGGCGCTGTCGGTCCCGCTGGTCGTCGCCGCCGCCGAGCTCGGCCTGGTCGAGATCGGCGAGGAGGTGTTCGAGGAGGTGGCCAAGCGCCTGGAGGACCTCGCCCACCGCTGCCGCCCGGCGAGCGAGTCATTCATCAACCCGGGCAAGTCACTCGCCATGGAGCTCGCCGAGACCGTGCCGATGATCTGGGGGTCCTCCCCGCTGGCGGCCGTCGCGGCCCGCCGGTGGGCCGGTCGGCTCAATACGAGCGGCAGGTATCCGGCGATGTGGGGAGAGCTTCCCGAGGCCGGTCACGACCAGGTGGGCGCCCTCGACGGCCCGCTCGCCCAGCGCGACATCTTCGCCGACGAGAGCGGCAGGTCGCTCCGGCTGTTCGTACTGCGTGACGTGGAGGAGCACCCCCGGGTCGCCCGGCAGCGGGAGGTGTCGGTGCGGCTGGCGGAGGATCGCGGCGTTCCGGTCACGCAGATCACCGCGGAGGGGACGCACCCGCTGGAGCGGCTCGCCACGTTGATCGCGCTCGGGGATTTCGCGAGTACGTACCTCGCTCTCGGGTACGGGATCGACCCGGCCACCGTGTCGGCGATCACAGAACTCAGGGCAAGGGTTTCGCAATAGGATCCTTGTCTCGTCTTTCCCGATTAACGAGCTGAGCGGAGGCTGCCGTGAGCGCGGGCGGCGGTACTAAGGCAATCATCGCGGCGTTGGCGGCCAACCTGGCGATCGCCGTGGCCAAATTCGTGGCGTTTCTCTTCACGGGTTCGTCATCGATGATCGCCGAGTCGGTCCACTCGGTGGCCGACTCGGGCAACCAGGCGCTGCTGCTCCTGGGAGGCAAGCGCGCGCAGCGGGCACGCACGCCACAGCACCCCTTCGGGTACGGCCGGGAGCGCTACTTCTACGCGTTCGTGGTGGCGGTGGTGCTGTTCACCATCGGCGCGGTGTTCTCGCTTTACGAGGGCATTCACAAGCTCTCCGCCAAAGAGGAGCTGTCGAACCCCGCGTGGGCCTTCGGTGTGCTGATCTTCGCGATCATCGCCGAGTCGTTCTCGTTCAGGACGGCGATCATCGAGTCCAACCGCGTCCGGGGCAACCAGTCGTGGGTGCAGTTCATCCGCCGCTCCAAGTCGCCCGAGCTGCCGGTCATCGTGCTCGAGGACCTGGGCGCGCTGCTCGGCCTGATCTTCGCGCTCTTCGGCGTGACCATGGCCGTGGTGACCGAGAACCCCGTCTGGGACGGGATCGGCACCATCATGATCGGTGTCCTGCTCGCGGTGATCGCGGTCGTCCTGGCGATCGAGACCAAGTCGCTGCTGATCGGCGAGGGCGCGGGGCCCGAGGTCGAGACCCGCATCGCGGACGCCCTGGAGAGCGCGCCCGAGGTGACCCGGGTCATCCACATGCGCACGCTCCACCTGGGCCCCGAGGAGATCCTGGTCGCCGCCAAGATCGCGGTGGACCACGACGACACGGCCGCCGACGTGGCCCGCGGCATCGACGAGGCCGAGCAGCGCATCCGCGCGGCCGTCCCCGAGGCCCGCGTCATCTACCTGGAGCCCGACCTCGACAGGAGCAGCGTCAACGGCGCCGTCTGACCCCCGGGCGGATCGCCCGGACTTCACGGGAGGGCCCCGGCGGCACGCGCCGCCGGGGCCCTCCCGCGTCCGGCCGGAGGGTCGTACGAGGTCGCGCGACACCGTACGGGACCTGTGTGCAGCCGGACGGGGGCCGGGCGCGTGGTCCCGCGGGACGTGGGACGGCTCAGGCGTGTGGGACGACCAGGCCCGACTCGTAGGCGTGGATCACCGCCTGGGTGCGGTCGCGCAGGCCCAGCTTGGCCAGCAGCCGGGCCACGTGGGTCTTCACCGTGTGCTCGGTGACCACGAGGTGTGCCGCGATCTCGGCGTTGGACAGCCCTCTGGCGACCAGGCGCAGCACCTCGGCCTCGCGCGGGGTCAGCGGGCTGCCGGTCGGCACCGGCCGCCGCTGCCGGGAGAACTCCGAGATCAGCCGTCTGGTGATCCTGGGGGCGAGCAGCGCGTCGCCGCGCGCCACGATCCTGACCGCCTCGGCCAGGTCGTTCGCCCGGACGTCCTTGAGCAGGAACCCGCTCGCTCCCGCGGTGAGCGCGTCGTACACGTAGTCGTCCAGGTCGAACGTGGTGATGATGATCACCCTGGTCGCCTCGGTCTCCAGGATTCGGCGGGTCGCCTCGATCCCGTCCATCTCCGGCATCCGGATGTCGAGGAGGGCGACGTGCGGGTGGGTCTCGCGCGCCAGCCGTACGGCCCGTTCCCCGTCGGGGGCGGTGCCCGCGACGGTGAGGTCGGGCTGCGCGTCGATCACCGCCGCGAATCCGCGCAGCACGATCGGCTGGTCGTCGGCGATCAGCACCCGGATCGGGGGCTCTCCCCTCGCCGAGGGCGTCACCGCAGCGGAAGCCCGGCACGGACCAGGAAGCCGCCGTTCGGCCCCGGGCCGGCCCCGAACCAGCCGCCGACGGACAGGGCGCGCTCGCGCATGCCGACCAGGCCGTGCCCGCCCGGAGTGTCCCCCGAGGGGCCGGGACCGTCGTCGGCGATCCGCAACACCAGCAGGGCAGGACGGTAGGTCAGCTCGATCGACACCCGGGCACCGGGCGCGTGCACCCGGGCGTTGGTCAGCGCCTCCTGGACGATCCGGTAGGCCGAGACCTCCACGGCCTGGGGCACCGGCACCTTCTCGCCGATCACGTCGAGGTCCACCTCGCCGTCGTGCCACTCGACCAGTTCCGGGAGTCGCGCCAGCCCCGGCTGCGGCGCGGTCTCCGGGGCGGCCGTGACGTCCGCGCGCAGCACGCCGAGCAGGCGGCGCATCTCGGTGAGCGTGCCGCGCGCCGAGGCGGCGATGTCGGCGAACTCCTGCCTGGCCTGGTCGTCCAGGTTCTTGAGGGTGTAGGGCGCGGTCTCCGCCTGGACGGCGATCATCGAGACCGAGTGGGCCACGATGTCGTGCATCTCCCGCGCGATCCTGGCCCGCTCGGCCGTCGTCGCCTGTTCCCCGACCCTTTCCAGGTTGTCCGCCCGTATCTCCACGAGCTCCGTACGGCTCAGGTGCAGGTTGGACAGGAGAGTCAGGGAGCCGACCAGGGCCGCTCCCAGCAGGACGAAGGGGCTCACCGTGCCCGCGCCGGCGTACCAGCCGGCGGCCAGGAGCAGGAGCGTGGTCGATCCGCCGACGATCCACGCCGTGCCGTGGCCCAGCTGCCTGACGATCGTGTAGAAGCACAGCAGGCCGGCCGCGTACGCCGCGACCGGCATGTCGCCAGGCCCGATCCCGCCGACGAGCAGGCCCGCGGCGCCGACGAGCACGAGGGCGGACGACAGCCTCGGCGTGATCCGGCGGGCCATGAGCGGCACCGTCGCCAGGATGCCCATGACGACCCGGACCGCCGGGTCGTGCACCCACGACGTCAACGTCGCGGCCCCCGCGCCGATCTCGGCCCCCGGTGTCTCTTCGAGAGAGAAGAACCGTTCGAGAAGCTCAACCCCCAATGTCTCCTCGAGGGAGAAGAGCTGCACGAGAAGCAGGACGCTGAGAACGCCGGCCGCCGCGATGTCCATGAGCAGGAGCCCGGTGGCGACCGGCGGCTTCAGGTTCCGCGCGAACCGTTCTTCCGGAGGCGGCGAGGTGGTCAGATCCATGAGGGAATTGTCGTGATCCGCGAAGCCGTTGTCGTCACTCCTGGGAGCGACGTCGGAGCAGGCGCAGCGCCTTCTCCTTCTCGAAGTCCAGCGCCCTGCGGGGTGCCTGCAGGCGGCCGATCCGCAGCCCCAGGTCCCGTACGGCCTGCGCGACCGCGGGCTCGCTCAGCGTCCGCAGCGCGAAGGCCAGCTCGGCGGGGGAGATGTCGAACCGCTTCTCCAGCTCGACGCCCTGGGCGACGGCCGAGAGCTCGTCGGGGCCGAACCGCCGGTGCGCGCCCTGGTTCCTGATCGGAGGGAGCAGCCCGAGCGCCTCGCGGTAGCGGAGCATCCGGGGGGACATGCCCAGCTTCCTGGCGGCCTCGGTGATCCGCATCGGTGACCTCTTTCCAGCGGTTTTCCAGGAAGCCTTACATTCTTGTGTCAGGTTACCCGTTCAGAAGGTGCGCGGAGTCGTTCCGGCCGCCTAAACTCGCAGGCGTCGACTGTTCCGGTGGAGCGGCGGGCCCGGCCCCAGAGCGAAGCACGATCGCGAGACGAGCGCGACGGGCGAGGGTGTGAGGCGAACGCCGCCCATCAACCAGAGGGGTAACCACACATGGACTTCAAGGTCGCCGACCTTTCTCTTGCGGCCTTCGGCCGCAGGGAGATCCAGCTCGCCGAGCACGAGATGCCGGGCCTGATGGCCATCCGCAGGGAGTACGCCGCGGCTCAGCCGCTGGCCGGCGCGAAGATCATGGGCTCGCTGCACATGACCATCCAGACCGCCGTGCTCATCGAGACCCTGGTCGCGCTCGGCGCCGAGGTCCGCTGGGTGAGCTGCAACATCTTCTCCACCCAGGACCACGCCGCCGCCGCCGTGGTCGTCGGCCCCGAGGGCACCGAGGAGAACCCCCAGGGCGTCCCGGTCTTCGCCTGGAAGGGCGAGACCCTGGAGGAGTACTGGTGGTGCACCGAGCAGGCTCTGACGTGGCCCGGTGACGACGGCCCCAACATGATCCTCGACGACGGCGGCGACGCCACCATGCTCGTCCACAAGGGCAGCGAGTACGAGAAGGCCGGCGCCGTGCCCAGCACCGGCGAGAACGACCCGGAGGAGTGGGGCGTCGTCCTCGACCTGCTCCGCCGTACGGTCACCGACGAGGGCCGCTGGACCCGGGTCGCCTCGCGCATCAAGGGCGTCACCGAGGAGACCACCACCGGCGTGCACCGCCTGTACGAGATGTTCAAGACCGGCACGCTGCTCTTCCCGGCGATCAACGTCAACGACTCGGTGACCAAGTCCAAGTTCGACAACAAGTACGGCTGCCGCCACTCGGTGATCGACGGCCTCAACCGCGCCACCGACGTGCTGATCGGCGGCAAGGTCGCGGTCATCGCCGGATACGGCGACGTCGGCAAGGGCTGCGCCGAGGCGCTCAAGGGCCAGGGCGCCCGCGTCATCGTCACCGAGATCGACCCGATCTGCGCGCTCCAGGCCGCCATGGACGGCTTCCAGGTCACCACCCTGGAGGAGGTCGTCGGCATCGCCGACATCTTCGTCACGACGACCGGCAACTTCGACATCATCACGGCCGACCACATGGCCCAGATGAAGCACAACGCGATCGTGTCCAACATCGGTCACTTCGACAACGAGATCGACATGACCGGCCTGGCGCGGATTCCGGGCATCGAGAAGACCGAGGTCAAGCCGCAGGTCCACACCTGGCGCTTTCCCGACGGCAAGCAGATCATCGTGCTCGCCGAGGGCCGCCTGATGAACCTGGGCTGCGCCACCGGTCACCCCTCGTTCGTCATGTCCAACTCCTTCACCAACCAGGTGATCGCGCAGATCGAGCTGTTCACCAAGACCGACGACTACCCGGTCGGCGTCTACGTGCTGCCCAAGCACCTGGACGAGAAGGTCGCGCGCCTCCACCTCGACGCCCTGGGCGTGAAGCTCACCACGCTCACCAAGGCCCAGGCCGAATACATCGGCGTGGACGTCGAGGGCCCCTACAAGTCCGACCACTACCGTTACTGATACCGGCGGTCGAGTTCCACCGGCCCCCGCGGCTTCGCGGGGGCCTTCGGGCGATTCCGGGGTTCGGGCAGACAGAGGTTCGGGCAGAACTGGGGAGATACGTGAACAGCGCCGACAGCGCCGCCGACCCGTTGGTGGCCTCGGGGGAGCTGAGGATCGGGTGGGCGGCGCGGGCGATGCCGGTGCTCACCGCCCTCGGTGAGCGGTTCGCCGCCGAGCGGCCCTTCGAAGGGCTGCGGATCGCCGCGTGCCTGCACGTCACCGCCGAGACCGCCGTGCTCATGGGCACCCTCAAGGCGGGCGGGGCCGAGATCGCCCTGGCCGCGTCGAACCCCCTGTCCACCCAGGACGACGTCGCCGAGGCGCTCCGTGACTACGGCGTCGTCGTGCACGCGCGGGCCGGGGTGACCATGGACGCCTACTACCGCCACATCCACCAGGCGCTCGACATCGTCCCGGACATCGTCCTGGACGACGGCTGCGACCTCGTCAACATCCTGCACACCGAGCGGACCGAGCTGCTGGAGACGGTCTCCGGGGGGTGCGAGGAGACCACCACCGGGATCATCAGGCTCCGGCAGATGGCCGCGGAGAAGGCCCTCAGGTTCCCCGTGGTGGCGGTCAACGACACGCGGACCAAGCG
Source organism: Streptosporangium sp. NBC_01469 (assembly GCF_036227305.1). Taxonomy (NCBI): domain Bacteria; kingdom Bacillati; phylum Actinomycetota; class Actinomycetes; order Streptosporangiales; family Streptosporangiaceae; genus Streptosporangium; species Streptosporangium sp. NBC_01469. The sequence continues at coordinate 3,161,671 of NZ_CP109465.1, forward strand.
GATGTTCGACAACCGCTACGGCACCGGCCAGTCGACCATGGACGGGATCATGCGCGCCACGAACACCCTGCTCGCGGGCAAGACCGTGGTGGTCGCCGGATTCGGCTACTGCGGCCGGGGCGTCGCCGAGCGGGCCAGGGGCCTGGGGGCGCGGGTCGTGGTGACCGAGATCGACCCGGTCAAGGCGCTGGACGCCTCGCTGCAGGGCTACGACGTACGGTCGATGGCGGCCGCGGCCCGCGCCGGGGACGTGTTCGTCACGGTCACCGGCAACCGCGACGTGATCAGGGGCGAGCACCTGGCGGAGATGAAGGACGGCGCGATCCTGGCCAACGCCGGGCACTTCGACGTCGAGATCGACGTCCGCGCCCTGGACGACCTGGCGCACGCCGTCCACCGGGGGGTGCGCCCCAACACCGACGAGTACGTCCTCGCCGACGGCCGCAGGCTCCTGCTGCTCGCCGAGGGCCGCCTGGTGAACCTGACCGCCGCCGAGGGGCATCCCGCCGCCGTCATGGACATGTCCTTCTCCGCGCAGGTGCTCTCGGTGGCGTGGCTGGTCCGCGAGCGGGCACGGCTGGAGCCGGGGGTCTACGACGTGCCGGGGGAGGTCGACGTGGAGGTGGCGCGGCTCAAGCTGGCCGCGGCCGGGATCGAGATGGACGAGCTCACCTCCGAGCAGGAGGAATATCTCCACTCGTGGCGGCTCGGCTCGTAGTCGGGCTCCACGCCGCGGGCGCCCGTACGGGGAACGCCCGTCGTTCACGGCCCTGAAGCGTCGTTCATGGTCCTGGGGCCGGAGAGGGCCGTCAGAGCTCGGCCTGCATCTCCTGCATCCTGCGGATCTCGGCGCTCTGGGTGGCCGAGACGTCGTTGGCCAGCTCCTCGATCCGCTGGTGCGAGCCGGAGACGAGGACCTGCTCGGACATCGTGAGCGCGCCCCTGTGGTGCGCGGTCATGAGCTGGAGGAAGAGCCGGTCGAAGTCCTTGCCGGAGGCGGCCTTGAGCGCCTCCATCTGCTCGGGCGAGGCCATGCCGGGCATGCCGTCGTGCTCGGCGTGGTGTTCGGGAGCCTGCATGCCCTGCTGCTGGAGCCAGGAGACCATGAACTGGATCTCCGGCGCCTGCGAGTCCTTGATGCGCGAGGCCAGGCTCTTCAGCCTGACGTGCTCGGCCCTGGTCGGGGCGAGGGAGGCCATGTCGAGGGCCTGCCGGTGGTGGACGACCATGTTCTGGACGTACGTCACGTCGGCCGCGTTGGCGGTGGGCGAGGGCACGAGTGTGGCGGCCTCGCTCGGGCCGACGGTCCTGGCGACCTCACCCGGCCTGCCCGGCACGATCACCGGTGCCGACGCCTGGGGTGACGGAGCCGGCTTGGGCTCCGAGCTGCACGCGCTGCACGCGCTGAGAGCCAGGGCGGCGATCACGGCGATGAGCGCGACGCGCACCCGGCCTCCTTGATGAATGTCCAGTAGCGAAAGACCGTAACCCCTGGTGGGCCGGTCCGTAAAGACCGCACACCGGTAACAGTTGCTGACACTGTGACGGCTTGCCTGACGACCGTACAGCATGAACCATTTAACCGTTTATGCACCTTTTATTGGGTGCATGTGTCAAGGAGGTTCACGAGTGTCCACCCCCCTCAGGAAGGGCCTGACCGGCCGCTTCCTGTTCGTGGCCGGGGTCGCCGTCGCGACGGCGCTTGCCGCGTTCCCCGCGCAGGCAGCCGACATCCCGGCACCCGGTGAGATCGCCAAGAGCGCGAACATCGAACATGTTCTCAACGTGGTCAAGCCGGCCGCACTGACGGACATCAACACCGACATGGCGTTCCAGGACGACTACGCCTACGTCGGCAACTACAGCGGCTTCTCGATCTACGACATCAAGAAGCCCAGCAGGACCTCTCTGGTCAGCTCGGTCGTCTGCCCCGGTGGGCAGATGGACCTGGCGGTCTACGGCGACCTTCTCTTCGCCGCCGTCGACTCGTCGCGCAACAACGACTCCTGCAGCAGCGTCGGCCAGAGCGCGGCGAACAAGGATTCGTGGGAAGGCGTCCGGATCTTCGACGTCAAGGACAAGAAGAACCCCAAGTACGTCAAGTCCGTCGAGACCAACTGCGGCTCGCACACGCTGACCCTGGTCCCGGGCAAGGGCAGGGACCGCAGGAACGTCTACGTGTACGTCTCCTCCTACAGCCCGAGCGCGTCGTTCCCCGACTGCCAGCCGCCGCACGACAAGATCTCGATCATCAAGGTTCCGCTGCGCGACCCGGCGTCCGCCGCGGTCGCCGCCACGCCGGTCCTGTTCCCCGGCGGCGGCAACCCGGGTGAGACCCTGCCCTACCCCTACCGCACCTCGGCGACGAGCGGTTGCCACGACATCACCGCGTACCCGGAGAAGGACATCGCCGCCGGAGCCTGCATGGGCGAGGGCATCCTGATGGACATCTCCAACCCGGTCGAGCCGAAGGTCACCGCCACGGTCCGTGACGACGAGAACTTCGCGTTCTGGCACTCGGCGACGTTCAACAACGAGGGCACCAAGGTGATCTTCACCGACGAGCTCGGCGGCGGCACCTCGGCCACCTGCAACGAGGCGATCGGCCCGAACCGCGGCGCCAACGCCTACTACGACATCGAGGGCGGCCAGTTCGCCTTCAAGAGCTACTTCAAGATCGCTCGCCACCAGGCCGACACCGAGAACTGCGTCGCGCACAACGGCTCGCTGATCCCGGTCAAGGGCAAGGACATCATGGTCCAGGCCTGGTACCAGGGCGGCATCTCGGTCGTCGACTTCACCGACTCCACCAAGCCGCAGGAGATCGCGTTCTTCGAGCGCGGCCCCGACAACACCGCCCCCGCGCTCAGCGGCGGCTTCTGGTCCGCGTACTACTACGACGGCCACATCTACGGCAGCGACTTCAACCTCGGCCTCGACGTCCTGAAGATCAACGATCGGCGTACGGACAAGGCCGAGAAGGTCAAGTTCGGCACCCTGAACGCGCAGACCCAGGCGTCCTACCGTGAGAACGGCCACGGTCACGACCACGGCCACGATCACTGATCTCTGACGGCGGTCATGGCCGTTGACCTCTGACAACGACCACGGCCACCAGTGAGGGAAGGCCACCGGGCGCTCGCCGAGCGCCCGGTGGCCTTCGTGCGTGAGGGCCGGGAACGCCCGGAAGGATCACGTAAGGGACATCGACCGTAAACTTTTCCGGGGCCTTAGTAAAGAGATCGCCTCATATTTTATTGTGACAAAGTCATGCTCCGTCGGTCCGGCTGTCAGGAGGGACGATTTGCTAATTTATGCATGCCTTATGTCCGCTCCAAGGAGGCACCCGAGTGTTCGCTCCCCGAAGGACCGTCCGGGCGTTGGTAGTGGCGGCCACGGCCGCCGCGATGCTGATGTCCACGGTCTCGGCCCAGGCCGCCGACATTCCCCCGCCCGGCGAGGTCGTCACCAGCCCCAACGTGACGCACGTGGGCACCCTGCCCAAGCTCCCCGGCCTTGAGGCCACCACCAACAGCGACATCGCCTTCCAAGGTGACTACGCTTACGTTGGCAACTACGGCGGCTTCTCGATCTACGACATCAGGAACCCGAGGCGCGCCAAGCTCGTCAGCGGAGTCCTGTGCCCCGGCTCCCAGATGGACGTGTCGGTCTACGGCGACCTGCTGTTCGCCGCGGTCGACAACTCCCGCAGCGACGACTCCTGCAACAGCGTCGCCCAGCCGGCCGACGTCAAGGAGTCGTGGGAAGGCGTCCGGATCTTCGACATCAGCGACAAGAAGAACCCCAAGTACATCAAGTCGGTCGAGACCAACTGCGGCTCCCACACGCTGACACTCGTCCCCGGCAAGTCGAGGGACCGGCGCAACGTCTACCTCTACGTCTCCTCCTACAACCCGAGCGCGGTGTTCCCCGACTGCCAGCCGCCGCACGACAAGATCTCGGTCATCAAGGTGCCGCTGCGCACCCCGACCGACGCGGCCGTGGTCAAGACGCCGGTCGTCTTCCCCGACGGCGGCAACGAGACGCAGCCGGGCCTGCTGCTGCCGACCAGCGGCTGCCACGACATCACCGTCTACGCGGAGAAGGACATCGCGGCCGGAGCCTGCATGGGTGACGGCGTCCTGTTCGACATCTCCGACCGGGAGAACCCGGTGATCACCGCGCGGACCACCGACCCGAACTTCGCGTTCTGGCACTCGGCGACGTTCAACAACAAGGGCAACAAGGTCGTCTTCACCGACGAGCTCGGCGGTGGCGGCGCGGCCACCTGCAACGAGGCCACCGGCCCGAACCGCGGCGCCAACGCCTACTACGACATCGTCCGCGGCAAGCTGGTCTTCAAGGGCTACTTCAAGATCGGTCGTCACCAGGCCGACACCGAGAACTGCGTCGCGCACAACGGCTCGCTGATCCCGGTCAAGGGCAAGGACATCATGGTCCAGGCCTGGTACCAGGGCGGCGTCTCCTTCGTGGACTTCACCGACTCGTCCCGTCCGAAGGAGATCGGCTTCTTCGAGCGCGGTCCCGAGCCCACCGGCGGAGGCGGCGGCATCTGGTCCGCGTACTACTACAACGGCTACATCTACGCCAGCGACTTCCGCAGGGGGCTGGACGTTCTCAAGATCGACGACCGCCGCACCGACCCGGCCAAGGGCGTCCGCCTGGACCGGCTGAACGTGCAGACCCAGGCCTCCTACGGGGAGCACGGCCACCACTGACCGTCCGGCGCGGCCATTCCCCCAGGGGGACGAGGTCACCCATGAGGAACTGAGGAAAGGGGCGGCGGGCCTTCCCACCGCCCCTTTTCGCGTTCCCCGCCCGATGGTTCACGTTCCCGCGCGACGCGCCACCGACGCCGGACCCGTACGGCGTGCCCGTCCGCGTACGGCGTGCGGCGGGAGGCGTGCGGGGCGGGAGGTCAGGCGGGAGGGACGAACCCGCCGGGCGTGGGGTCGGGCTCCCGCGCGGGGGGCCGGACCGCGGGCGGCGGGGGCGGAGGTGCCGGATGCGGCGGTCCAGCCGGGGGAGGGAGGGGGATCCGCGGCTGCGCCGGTTGGTAGGCGGGCCGCGGGTGGGGCTGAGACACCGATCCGGGAGGCGCGTACGGGGCGGGAGGGTACGGCTGACCTCCGGGGGCCGGAGGCGCGTACGGCCCGCCTGTGGCCCCAGGGTGCGCGTACGGTGGCGGCGCGGCCGGGTGGGGCTGAAACGACGGCGCGTGAGCCGGGTGGGGCTGGAACGACGGGGACGGCTGGGGCGGCGGGGGTGGGGCGTGGCCGGGCCACTGCTGACCGGATCGCCACTGATCGGCCCCCTGCGGGCCTGTCCACTGCCGGGCCGGCCGGTGCGCGCCGGTTTGCTGGGCCAGGCGCGCCTGCTCGCGGCGGCGGCGCTCGGCCAGGACGGCGGTCAGGTAGGCGAACGGCGGCACACCGGGCGGTGCGGGCGGGGACACGAAGGCCGACATCTCGGTGGCGATGCGCACGCCCATCTCGTGCTGGACGGCGGGGGTCAGGTCGTGCCAGCGCATGAGGTACTGCCTCGCGGTGGCCGCGACCTGCTCGGGCAGCCGCGACAGCTCCAGCGTCGCCGCCCACGGGGCGAGCATCGGCGGCATGTCCAGCGGCGGCCCGTACTGTCGCGGGGCGCGTTCGGAGATCACGATGGTGCCGGAGAAGATGTCGCCGAGCCGCTTGCCCTTCTCCGAGATGAGCGAGCTGATCAGCGCGGGGGCGCCGCTGAGCATCCAGAACTCCAGGACCCCCGCCAGCCCGCGGAACAGGGCCTGCCGGAACCGCTCGGGGCCGCCGTCGTCGCTGACGACCCGGAGCCCCAGCGCGAGCTTGCCCAGGCTGCGCCCGCGCGTGAGCGTCTCGAAGGCCACCGGGTAGCCGACGACCACGAGCACGGTGAGCACGATGTAGACCATCGTGGTCAGCGCCGGATCGTTCAGGAATCCCAGGCTGCCGACCAGCAGGGAGGCGCCCAGCAGCGTCACGACCTGGAGCGTCATGTCGATCAGCAGCGCCGCGGCCCTGCTCGGGAGCTGGGCGACGCGGACCTCGACGACCACGGCCTCGCCGGTTACGACATCGGACACAATCAGCACCCTACCTTCGACTGGATAGGCTGCCCGCGTGGACATCGACGCCTTCGTCACCGCGCACCGGCCCGCCTGGGACCGCCTCGAGGACCTGGTCCGGCGGCGCGGCTCGCTGGACGGCGCCGAGGTCGACGAACTGGTCGACCTCTACCAGCGGGTGGCCACGCACCTGTCCCTCGTCCGCTCGGCCTCCGCCGACCCGATCCTGGTGGGCCGCCTGTCGGCGCTCGTCGCCCGCGCCCGCTCCGCCGTGACCGGGGCGCACACCCCGGCCTGGCGGGAGTTCGTCCGCTTCTTCACGGTCTCCTTCCCGGTGGTCGCCTACCGGGCCCGCCGGTGGTGGCTGGCCACGAGCGTCGCGTTCCTGCTGGTCTCCACGGTCGTCGCGGTCTGGGTGGGGGAGAATCCCGACGTCCAGGCGGCGATAGCCACCCCCGAGCAGATCACCCAGCTCGTCGACCACGACTTCGCCGACTACTACTCGGAGAACCCGGCGACCTCCTTCGCCGGGCAGGTCTGGGTCAACAACGCCTGGGTCTCGATGCAGGTCATCATGATGTCCATCCTGCTCGGCCTGCCGATCCCTTACGTCCTGTGGGAGAACGCGTTCAACGTGGCCGTCTCCGCCGGGCTGATGGCCTCGCGCGGCAAGCTCGACATCTTCTTCGGGCTGATCACCCCGCACGGCCTGCTGGAGCTGACCGCGGTGTTCCTCGCCGCGGCCGTCGGCATGCGCCTCGGCTGGACGGTCGTCGACCCCGGCCCGCGCAGGCGTGTCGAGGCCCTGGCCGAGCAGGGCAGGGCCGTGATGAGCGTGGCCCTCGGCCTGGTCGTGGTGCTGCTCGTATCCGGGCTGATCGAGGGCCTGGTCACCCCCTCGGGGTTGCCCACCTGGGCGCGGATCGGGATCGGGGTGGTCGCGGAGGTCGCCTTCCTCGCCTACGTGATCTTCTTCGGCCGCCGGGCCGTGGCCGCGGGAGAGAGCGGCGACGTGGAGCGCGCCCCCGACCAGGCCCCCAGCGCGGGCTGAGCCCCCACCTGGCGCCCCACCAGGGACCTCGCCCCCGTCACCGGCTGAGCGTCTCCCGGATCCCGTTCCCGTCACCGGCTGGGCGCCCTCCGGATTCCGTATTCCATTCCCGTCATGGGCTGAGCGCCCCCTGGATGCCGTTCCCGTCATCGGCTGGGCGCCCCTGATCTCGGTCCCGTCACCGGCTGGGCGCCCCGTGCCCTTTTGTGGGTGTCCGGACGCCCGCCGGGAGGCCGCCTCAGAGCCGGCCGGCCGCCTTCAGCGCCAGGTAGGCGTCGGCCAGGGCCGGGGCGATCTGCTCGGGGGCGGTGTCCACGACCTCCACGCCCTGGCGGCGCAGCAGTGCGGTGATCCTGCGCCGTCCCGCGCTGAGGTGCTCGGCCGCCGCCGCGCCGTAGACCAGCTCGGAGGTGCCGCGCCCGGCGGCCATCTCGGCCACCTGCGGGTCGGAGACGGCGGCCAGGAGCACCAGGTGCCGCGAGGAGAGGCGGGGAAGGACCGGCAGAAGACCCTCCTCCAGCGCCGCCGGGTTGAGGTCGGTCAGCACGACGACCAGGCAGCGCCGCCTGGCCCGCGACATGACGGCCGCGACCATCCCCGCCGAGTCGGCCTCGACCAGCTCGGCCTCGATCGGGGCCATGGTGTTGACCAGCGACGACAGCAGCTCCGTACGGCCGGTGCCGGACACCCAGGCGCGCACTCCCCGGTCGTGGGCCATGAAGTCGACCCGGTCGCCCGCGCGGGAGGCCAGGGCGGCCAGCAGCAGCGCCGCGTCCATCGACCAGTCGAGGCGGGGCCAGCCGGGCACGATCCGCGACCCCGCGACCCCGCCGGTCCCGCCGGTCATGGGCACCTCTCCCGCCAGCGGGATCGGCGCGGTGCCCACCCGTCCGGCCGAGGTACGGCCGGTGTCGAGCACGATCAGCACCCGCCGGTCGCGCTCGGGCCGCCAGGTGCGGACCACGACGTCGTCGCGGCGCGCGGTGGCCCGCCAGTCGATCGAACGGACGTCGTCGCCGACCACGTACTCCCGCAGCGAGTCGAACTCGGTGCCCTGCCCCCGGATCATCGACGGGTGCCGGCCCTCCAGCTCCCTGAGCCTGGACAGCTTGGCGGGCAGGTGCTTGCGGCTGAGGAAGGGCGGCAGCACCCTGACCGACCAGGGCACCCGGTGCGAGCCCTGGCGGGCCGCCATGCCCAGCGGGCCCAGCGTCCGCACCGTCACCGTGACCGCCTCGCGGTCGCCCCTGCGGGTGGGGGTGAGCGTCGTGACCAGCCGGCGGCGCTCCCCGGGGGGTACGTCCAGCGGCAGGTGCCGGGGCGTGGCACCCGCGGAGGGCGGCCAGGCGTCCCTGAGCACGCCGCGCGCCCGGCGGGGGCCGGGGTTCTCCACGATCAGCTCGACCGCGACCGACTCGCCGAGCCGTACCAGCCGCTCGCCCGAGCGGGTGAAGCGCAGCGGGCGCACGCTCCCGGCCAGCAGCAGGTCGACCGCGACCAGCGCCACGATGAGCAGCGCGACCCCGGCCACGGCCGGCCCCGGCCGGGGGGCGAACAGCACGACCAGGGTGCCCAGCAGCGCCAGCAGCGCGGCCCGTCCTGTCAGCGCCATCGTCAGCGGGGGACGGGGACGGAGGCGAGGATGGCGTCGATGAGGCCGTCGGCGGTCGCGCCCTCCAGCTCGGCCTCGGGACGTATCTGGATCCGGTGCCGCATCGCGGGCCTGGCCAGCGCCTTGACGTCGTCGGGCGTCACGTAGGCGCGGCCGGACAGCCACGCCCAGGCCCGCGCCCCGGCCAGCAGCGCGGTGGCGCCGCGCGGGGAGACGCCGAGCTGGAGCGAGGGCGACTGGCGGGTGGCCCTGGCGATGTCCACGATGTAGCCGAGCACCTCGGGGCCCACGTGCACCTGGCTGACCGCCGCGCGTCCCGCGGCGAGGTCGGCGGCGGTGGCCACGGCCCTGATGTGCGACAGGTCGCGCGGGTCGAAGCCGAGCGCGTGCCGCTCCAGCACCGCGATCTCCTGGTCGCGGGGCGGCAGCGGGACGGTCAGCTTGAGCAGGAACCGGTCGAGCTGCGCCTCGGGCAACTGGTAGGTGCCCTCGTACTCGACGGGGTTCTGGGTGGCGGCCACGATGAACGGGTCGGGCAGCGCGCGCGCCGACCCCTCCACGCTCACCTGGCGCTCCTCCATCGCCTCCAGCAGCGCGGCCTGCGTCTTCGGGGGCGTGCGGTTGACCTCGTCGGCGAGCAGGAGGTTGGTGAAGACCGGCCCCTCGCGGAACTCGAACTCCGACGTCTTCGCGTCGTAGATCAGTGAGCCGGTGATGTCGCCCGGCATGAGGTCGGGGGTGAACTGCACCCGCTTGAAGTCGAGCGAGAGCGCCGCCGACAGTGTCCTGACGAGCAGGGTCTTGGCGACGCCGGGCACGCCTTCGAGCAGCACGTGGCCCCGGCAGAGCAGCGCGATCACCAGCCCGGTGACCACGGCGTCCTGGCCGACGACCGCCTTGGAGACCTCGGCGCGCAGGGCTCCCAGCGCCTCCCTGGCGCGGTCCGCGCTCTGCGCGGCGGGTACGGCGGATGCGCCGGGCGCGGTCCTGACGACGGAGGTCGCCTCGGTGAGACCGCCGTTCCCCGGTGGTGTGGTCACGACTTTCCGACCTGCCTTTCCACGATGTCCATGTATTCGGCCAGGGCTACCAGCCCCGCCTCGTCGACCGGCGGCGGTCCGTACAGGGCGGCGCCCACGTGCGACGCCGCCTGGCCGGTCCGCTCGGCGATCGCGTTCACCAGCGCTTCGGGGCCCGTCCCCGCGGGCAGCCCGAGGCGGGGGGTGACCCGGTCGGTGAAGCCCGCGCGCAGGGCCGCGGCGGCCCGGTCGCGGGCTCGCCGCGCGCGGTAGAGCCTGGCACGTCCCTCGACGGTCTCGGCCGCCCGCACGACGACGGGCAGCCGCTCGGCCACCACGGGGCCGAGCCTGCGGCCCCGCCAGAGCGCCAGCAGCAGCACCGCGACGAGCACCTGCACCACGGCCCATTTGATCCCCTCGGGGACCAGGTCGTAGAAACCCGCCTTGCCGCCGCCCGCCTGGGAGACGGTCTCCGGGGCCGTCAGCCAGATCAGGGTGGGCCGCGCGCCGGCGAGGTTCGTCGCCAGCGCGGCGTTGCCGTCCTCGGCGAGCCGCAGGTTGGTCATGAACTGCGCGTCGCCCGCGACGGTGACCGTCCGGTCCCCGACGGTGTGGGAGACCAGGGTGGGCGCCCCGTCGGCGGGATAGCAGCCGATCGCCCCGGGGGGCAGGGTGAGGGCCACCCCGCCGCTGTAGGCGCTGCCCGCCCTCGTCGCGGCCGACAGCGCGCAGCGAGGCTCTCGGGAGCGCGCCCGCGCCTCACGCAGCGGGGCCACCCCCGGCGCGAGCAGGTCCAGGTGCTTTCGTACGCCCACCACCAGCAGGTCCGAGGGGGTGGCGGCGAGCCGCTCCGCCTCGTCCTCGTCGAGCGGGAAGGACTCGCTCACCAGCAGGGTGCTGCCCGCGGAACCCGCCTGCCCGGCCAGCGACCCGGCCTCGGCGACCGAGGTGACCCGCGCGACCCGCACGCCCCGCGCCTGCAGCAGCCGGGCCAGGCCCTTGCCGCCCGACAGCGAGGTGTCGGCGGGGTCGAGGGTCCTTCCCGGCCCGCCGGAACCGCCGAGCAGCACGCCGGCGACGGCGACGGCGACCACGAGGAGCGCCACCAGGAGGGCGCCCCTGCCGCTACGCCAGAGGCCGCCCGCGGTCGGCGAGGTGGAGGTCGTCGCGGCGTCGCGTGAGGTGGCCCGCGGGCCGGTCCGCGCGGTGTCCGCCGCGTTCTCGGGGTTCTCGGGGTTCTCGGCGTTCTCCGTGAAGCTCGGTCCCGGCTGTCCGGGCGCGGCCAGGCTCATGGCGCGTCCGCCCCCGCGACGGGCGCCGGGCGGGCCGCGCGCAGCCGCTCGTCGAGATCGCGCATGATCCCGTACGCCTCGGGTGTGCCGGGCACCTCGCCGTAGGTCACGTCGTCGAACACCCGGGCCGCCGTGGCCAGCTCGGCGGCGAGTGCGGGCAGCGCGCGGCCCGCCTCCGTGGCCAGCTCATCGGCGGTGCGGCCGGGCGTGTAGTCGATGATCACGCGGTCCTCCAGGTCGCGGGCGACGGCCCGGAGCCGCTCGCGGACCGCCTCGGCCCACCGGGCCTCCGCGGCGAGCCGCTCGGCGGCCTCGCGGTGCTCGGCGGCGGTGCGGCGCTGGTCGCCGAAGATCCCCCCCGTGCGGGCGGTGCCGCCCCTGGCGGTCCTGCGGGCCACCAGGAGCAGCGCGACGATGATCGCGATCACGATCACGAGAAGGGCCGCCCGCGCGGCCAGGCTGCCGACGGCGCCCACGGACTCCTGGTCCAGCAGGTCGCCGAGGAACTGGTTGACGTTCCGCCAGAGGCGGTCGACCAGGGACTCCTTGGCGTACTCGGGCCCGAGCAGCTCCTGGATCGCCTGGCGCCGCGCCTCTTCGCGCTCGATGTCGATCGGGGACGTCAGGAGTGGGACCACGGGGCTCCCTGATCGGGGGGTCCGTACCGCGCGGGGCCCGGGGGCGTGACGGAGGGGTCCCACAGGTCGTCGGCCGACGCGTGGACCCATCCCTGCCGCTGCTGCTCGATCGCCGCGGTCTGGAGCACCAGGTCGAACGCCTCGGAGCGCATCCGCCGGTCGGCGTAGAGCAGGCCGTTGACCCCCGCCTGGAGGGGATAGGTGATCATCGAGCCGAGGGTGACGCCCACGGCGATGAGGACCGCCGCGGCGACCTGCGCGCCGATGGAGCCCGCGCCGAGGAAGGCGAAGAAACTCCCGCCCAGGACGAAGGGGAAGGCGAGCACCTGGCCGATCAGGAACGCGATGATCTGGGTGAGGATCACGATGCCGAGCGTCCGCCAGAAGCCGCCGGAGACAAGGTGCCAGGACCTGCGCAGGGAGTCGGCGACGCCGCGCCGCTCCAGCACCGCGGCCGACGGGGCGAGCACCAGCCGGGTGGTGACGAAGAAGGCGTAGATCACGTAGGCCAGCACCGCCACCACGCCCACGATCGCCACCACGGCGACCCCGGCCCCCGCCGCGCCGAGCGCGAGGAACAGGCCGACGATCAGGGCCATCGGGACGAGCAGGAGCACGAGGTTGACGACGACCAGCCCGAACAGCGTGGGCACCCGGCTCCGGGTCAGCGTCCAGGCCTCGCCGGCCGTCAGCTTGCCGCCGAAGACCGCGCGGCCCAGGATGCGGGTCAGCACGCCGGTCAGCAGCGTCACCGCGACGAACTGGACCGCGTAGGAGAGCAGGGTGCCGCCGTACTGGGTGAGGAAGCTCCCCTCGGGAGGAGTCGCGTCCAGGTCCCCCGTGGCCGAGGTGAGGGAGTTGAGCACGATCACCTGTCCGACCGCCAGGGGGATCGCGCCCAGCGCGGCGGCGATCGCCGACAGGCCCAGCACGCTCTTGGGGTTGGAGCGCATCAGCTTGATCGCGCCGTCGAGGATGTCGCCCAGGCCGAGCGGGCGCAGCGGGATGATGCCGGGGCGCATCGCGGGGGGCGGCACGCGCGCGCCGAGCGGCGGGCCGTAGCGGCCCTGCTGGTACGGCCGCCACTGGTCCGGGGCCTGGCCGTGGGGCTGCCCGGGACCCGGAGGGGGCCCCTGCGGCGGGGCTTCGGGGGTGCCGGACGCCGGGCCGGGCGCGGTCCACGGCGATCCCGGCGCGTTGCCGTACGGCGGAGGTTGGTTGGACGCCCAGCCCGGGGGTGTGCCGGAAGCGCCGGGAGTGGAGCCGTGACCGTCTGACATATCCCAATCCTGACATGTGGCCACACCATTCGTGGTGATCGGGCGATCACACGAACGTTTCATCCTTCCGGAGAGCGGTGGAGATGCCGGAGGGATGGCCGAGACGCCTTGGTTTACCGCAGACTGTGACCGTGGTCATCACCGCCCGGCGTCCGCAGTCGTGGGGCCGGTGGCGACCGTGGGGGGTACCAGTACGCGTTTTACGTCGCGTGCGCCTAAAATTCGTCATTTGGACGCCCAGTCGTCGGCCGGTGTCATCCAGTAGGCGGACAAGGGTAATCTTCGACGATCGAGCGGTTTATCCCAATAACTCCCGAACTGCGTAAACCGAATGAGGGGCCATGAAAGGACGCGTGCTGGTCGTCGACGACGACGCCGCTCTCGCCGAGATGCTCGGTATCGTGCTGCGCGGGGAGGGCTTCGAGCCCTCCTTCGTCTCCGACGGTGACAAGGCGCTCGACGCGTTCCGCGACACCCGGCCGGACCTGGTCCTGCTCGACCTGATGCTGCCCGGCGCCGACGGGATCGACGTCTGCCGCCGGATCAGGGCCGAGTCCGGGGTGCCGATCGTCATGCTGACGGCCAAGAGCGACACCATCGACGTGGTGCTCGGGCTGGAGTCGGGGGCCGACGACTACATCGTCAAGCCCTTCAAGCCCAAGGAGCTCGTCGCCAGGGTCCGCGCCCGGCTGCGCCGCACCGACGAGCCGACGCCGGAGATCCTGCAGATCGGCGACATCACGATCGACGTCGCCGGGCACTCGGTCAAGCGGGAGGAGGAGACCATCAACCTCACCCCGCTGGAGTTCGACCTGCTGGTCGCCCTCGCCAGGAAGCCGCGCCAGGTCTTCACCCGCGAGGTCCTGCTCGAACAGGTCTGGGGCTACCGCCACGCGGCCGACACCCGGCTGGTCAACGTGCACGTCCAGCGGCTCAGGGCGAAGATCGAGAAGGATCCCGAGCACCCCGAGATCGTCGTGACGGTCCGCGGGGTCGGGTACAAGGCCGGACCGGCCTAGCCGCCCGCCTCCCCCCGGACCCCGAGATGCCTCCCGCACCGAAGAAACGCCGTCGCACCCCGCGCCAGCTGCTGCGGGGTGTGCGGCGCCGCGCCCGGCGGGTGGCCGGCCGGTCGCGCCGCGTCTTCTGGCGTTCGCTCCAGCTGCGCGTGGTCACCAGCACGATGGTCATCTCCATCGTGGTCGTCGCCGTGCTCGGCGTCTTCCTGATGCAGCAGATCATCAGGACCACCCTGGAGACCAGGGAGAGCGCGGCCAAGAGCGAGGCGCAGGCCGACAGGAACGCGGTGCTCGGCTATCTCAACCAGCCCGCGGCCGAGGCCGCCAAGCAGCCCGTCGAGCCGGGCCAGGCGTCGCAGCCGACGGGGGGCAGCCCGCTCAGCCAGGCCACGGAGGCGCTCGCGAGGCGCGCGGGCTCGGCCAGCCGCTACTCGGTGATCATCCGTAACGAGACGCTGCCGGGGGCGTTCTACGGAACCACGAACATCGACCCCGTCAGCATCCTGCCCAGGCAGCGCGACGAGCTGTTCAAGAAGGAGGCGGGCGAGGACAGCATCTGGTACACCCCGCTGTACTACAAGGGCCAGCCCGAGCAGCCGGTGCCCGGAATGATCATCGGCACCCGCCTCGACTCGTCGTACGAGATCTACCACCTGGTCCCGCTGGACAAGGAGGAGCGGACCCTCGCCTCGGTGCAGCAAATGATCATCCTCGTCGGCGCCGGTCTCGTGCTGCTGCTGGCCGCGATCTCCTCCCTGGTCACCCGCCAGGTCGTCACGCCGGTGCGGCTGGCCAGGCAGGCCGCCGAGCGGCTGGCCGCCGGGCGCCTGGACGAGCGGCTGAAGGTACGCGGCGAGGACGACCTGGCCCGCCTGGCCACCTCCTTCAACGAGATGGCCGCCAACCTGGCGCTGAAGATCCACCAGCTGGAGGAGCTCTCCCAGGTCCAGCGCCAGTTCGTCTCGGACGTCTCACACGAGCTGCGCACCCCGCTGACCACCGTGCGGATGGCCGCCGACCTGCTCTTCGACGCCCGCGAGGACTTCGACCCGATGGCCGCCAGGTCGGCCGAGCTGATGCAGAACCAGCTCAACCGGTTCGAGGCGATGCTCGCCGATCTGCTGGAGATCAGCCGCTACGACGCGGGCGCGGCCGACCTCGACGTCGACCCGGTGGACGTCAGGGACGTGGTGCTGCGCGCCGTCGCCGACTCCGAGGCGCTGGCCGAGCGCCACTCCACCCGCTTCGACCTGCGCCTTCCCGGCGAGCCGTGCATGGCGGAGATGGACAGCCGCAGGGTCGAGCGCATCCTGCGCAACCTGCTGTTCAACGCGATCGAGCACGGCGAGGGCCGCGAGGTCGTCGTCTCGGTGGCCGCCGACAGGGACGCGGTGGCGGTGGCCGTACGGGACCACGGGGTGGGGTTGAAACCCGGCGAGGAGAACCTGGTCTTCGACCGGTTCTGGCGGGCCGACCCGTCCCGGGCGCGCACGATCGGCGGTACCGGCCTGGGGCTGGCCATCTCCCGCGAGGACGCCATCCTGCACGGCGGCTGGCTGCAGGCATGGGGCTCGCACGGGGAGGGGTCGCAGTTCCGGCTCTCGCTGCCCAGGGTGGCCGGGGCGGTGCTCAGGGGCTCGCCCCTGCCGCTCGTCCCCCCGGAGGTGGAGATGCGACGCACGTGGCGAGGACACGTCACGCCGGTGCTGTCGCCGGCGGCGGCCGACGGGGGACGCGATGCGGACTAGGGCCGAAAGGGCGCGACGCCGGCCGGAGCCGGCGGGGGGCGCCGCGCGGGCCGGAGCCCACGAGGTGCGGTACGGACCCGCGCTGAGGACAGGCGCGCGGAACGCCGGGACGGTGATCCTGGCGATCGTCCTGCTCCATGGGGTGAGCGCCTGCTCGGTCATCCCCACCGGCGGCAAGTCCGTCGTCGCCGTCGACAACGAGCGCAAGGGCAGCCCGCTGGGCGACCCGTACGCGCGGGTCATCGCCATGTCGCCGAAGGCCGACTGGTCGCCAGAGGAGGTCGTCACCGGCTTCCGCGCGGCCATGGCGAGCCTCGACGACTCCGGCTTCCAGGTCGCCCGCAAGTACCTCACCGGCGACTTCGCCGCCAAGTGGAACCCGCACAGCGGCGTCACGGTCTACCGGCAGGGCGAGTACGAGAAGTTCGCGCCCCTGCGAGAAGAGGACAGACAGGCTCAGGTCACGCTTAAGGGCACCAAAACCGCCATCATTGACCAGGACGGCCGATACCGTCCGAGTGGCGGCCCGCTGAACCAGCCCTTCACGCTCGCCAAGGGGCCGGGCGGCGAGTGGCGCATCAGCGCGGCCCCCGACGGCCTCCTGCTGTCCGAGGCCGACGTCGCCCGCGGCTACCTGCCCGTGGACCTGTACTTCCTCGACTCCCAGTGGAAGGGGCTGGTGGTCGACCAGGTACGGGTGCCGATCGACCCGGGCGCCAACTTCGCCAAGACGACGGTCGAGCGGCTGCTGCGGGGGCCGAGCAGCTCCCTCAAGGACGCGGTGCGCACCGCCTTCACCGGCACCGAGCTCATCGACGTCACCATCGAGAACAACAGGGTCGTCGTCGACCTCACCGGGCGGGTGGACCCCGACCTGATCGACCCGATGTCGGCCCAGCTCGCCGCGACGCTCGCCGCGCTCACCAAGGGCGGCTGGGGCTTCGAGGTCAAGGTGAACGGCGAGCCGTACTATCCCGACTCGCCCCTCCGGATCGACGCCCAGGAGCAGTCGAGCTTCGATCCCTGGACGACCCCCGACGCCGTCTACCCGTTCTATCTCACCGACGGCGCGCTGCGGCTGCTGGACAAGGAGAACGTCGGGCGTCCCGTGCCGGGCAGGGCCGGCCAGAAGGGGGGCGGGCTCACCCGCCCCGCGATCAGCGGCCAGCCCGTGCAGCAGGTGGCGGCGCTCTCCGGGAACGGCAGGAGCGTCTCCGTCGCGCCGCTCGCCGCGGGCGGCGAGTGGCGGGTGTGGGCCACGGGGGTCTCCCTCGCCCCGCCGGCCTGGGACCGCTACCACACGCTCTGGACGGTCGACCGGCCCAACGACCACACCTCGGTCATCACCCGGCACGACGGCGACAACAAGCACCAGTACCGGGTGGCCGCCCCCGACCTGGAGACGCTCCACATCGAGTCGCTCAAGGTCGCGCGGGACGGCGTGCACGTCGCGGTGGTCGTCAAGGACGGGCTGGGCGAGCAGGTCCAGGTCGGCACCGTCATCGGAGAGCGGGAGGGCACCCGCATCACCAACCTCCAGACCGTGGTCAACGCCGACGGCAATCGGACGATCAAGGACATCGCCTGGAAGGACGGCAAGACCCTGTACGCGCTCACCGAAAAGTCGGAGCTGCTCGAGGCCTCGGTCACCGCCGAGCCCAAGTCGCTGCCCTTCGACTCGCGGATCGAGAGCATCACCGCCCTGGACGGCACCCTGCTCGCCGGGGCGAGGGACGAGCAGGGCGGCAGGCAGGTCCTGTTCTGGAACTCCGCCAAGTGGGAGGCGCTGATCAAGAACGAGATCGGGACCACGGACTTCACCGAGAACGGCCCCTCCTCCCCGGCCTTCCCCCTCGGCTGAGCGGTCTTTCCCGGAAGACGCACTCCCATGGCGCGAGGCCCGGGGTGCGTGATATATGGCCCCAGCCCTGGGACGAGGCGCTTTCCGGAGCGGCCCGCCCCGGCTCCGGGCGGGGCCGGCCGTCGCCTCCCGTCGAGGGTCCGAACCCCCCTCCGGTACTCTGGGCTGGGCTTTTTGTCGGTGCCATATGAAACCTTGGATCCGTGACGACCGCCATGCTCGACCTGATCCTGCCGCCCCGTTGCGCCGGATGCGACGCGCCGGGCGCCCTCGTCTGTCCCCGGTGCGCGGCGGAGCTGCACGGAGCGCCCGCCCTCCGGATGCCGGACCCCATTCCGCCCGGCCTGCCCGAGTGCTGGTCGGCGGCCGAATACACCCCCGCCGTGCGGCGGGCGATCATCGCCTACAAGGAGCGCGGTCGCACGGCCCTCGCCCCTCCCCTGGCCGGGGCCCTGGCCCTGGCGGTCGCCACGGCGGCCGGCGAGCGGCCGGTGCTGCTGGTGCCGGTGCCCAGTGCCCGCCCGGCCCTGAGGCGTCGCGGGCACGACCCGGTGGTCCGGCTCGCGGGGCTGGCGGCCGGCTATCTCCGCGAGGCCGGCTGGCCCGCGAGCGTGGCGAGGGTGCTCGCCCAGCGCCGCCGTGTCGCCGACCAGGCGGGGCTGAGCTCTCCCCAGCGGGCCGCGAATCTGTCCGGCGCCTTCACTGTCACGATCGGCCGCAACGCGCCTGTGCCACGCTCCTGGGGCGGTACGGAGGTGATTGTGCTGGTCGACGATGTCGTCACCACCGGTGCGACGCTCGCGGAGGCGGCCAGGGCGATGCGTGAGGCGGGGGTCACGCCGTCCCTCGCCGCCACGGTCGCCGCGACACGCCGGAGATCCAGAACCGGTGATCGTGACGGAGGGTGAGACGGCGACCCGTGTCCGGCCTCACTCCGACGCCACACCTCACTGTCCCGGCGGCGGTTTCCGGGCTGCTCAACGGACGCGAGAAGCCTTCGTTTATCATGCCGCCGACCCGCGAGGGCAGGGTTCCCCAAGAGCCGGTCGCCTACCCCTGAATTACGCAAAGTGATCCTTTGGCCGATCGTCAGGCTGACATTCGGCCGGGATGCGGATAGCGTCTGAGCCATGGCACCCGCTCGGGTCCGTGGTTGCACCGGACCGACCTCCGTCAGGAGGCCGGCCCGGCTAGCCGATGCCAGCCGCAGGCCAAACGGTCCACGTAAGACGACTTTTCGTCGATCGATCACGGTGCGGCTTAGAGGTAAGTCCTGCCTTCCCAGGGAGCCAGATGTTCCTTGCCAGAAGAGAAGGGCATGTAGTGGCAAAGAGCTGCGAAACCCTCAGCAGGCGGATGTGGGGACGAAGACCAGGTCGGCCGAGCGGGTGTCGCAATACCACCGTCGAGATTCGAAGGGGGGCTGTGCATGGAGATCATCGTCAAGGGTCGGCACACCGGAGTGAGTGACCGATTCCGTGACCACGTGAACACCAAGCTGGCCAGGATCGAGCGTTTGGACCACAAGCTCATTCGCGTTGACGTGGAGGTGTCCAAGGAAAGTAATCCCCGCATCGTCGACCAGCGAGAGCGCGTCGAGCTCACCATCCACTCACGTGGTCCCGCGGTCCGGGCGGAGGCCTCGGCCGACGACCGTTTCGCCGCCCTTGACATCGCACTTGGCAAACTCGAGGGACGGCTGCGGCGTCTCGCCGATCGCAGGAAGATCCATCACGGCAACCACTGCCCGCCGTCGGTCGCAGAACTGACGGCGACCGCGCTCGCCGAATCGTTCGAGAGCGCTCCGGCCCGCCTGCTCACCGAGCAGTCACCGGCCGAACTCCAGGCCGAGGCCGAGGTCGTGGAGGACAAGACCATCATCCCGATCCAGATGGACGGGGACGGACCGCTGATGGTCAGGGAGAAGTTCCACGAGGCCGATCCGATCACCGTCGATCAGGCCCTTCTCGAGATGGAACTGGTGGGACACGATTTCTATCTCTTCCGTGACAAGGAGAGCGGCCAGCCGAGCGTCGTATACCTCCGACAGGGGTACAACTACGGCGTGCTGCGGCTCATCGAGCCCTGACGAACGCGTTCGAAGATCCTCTCCGACCAACCGAGGACCATGAAACCCGTGTAATCATGGCGGTCCACCGGCTCTGGCCCCCCGAGGAGGAGGCGTGACGGAACCCGACGACGCAACCGGCCCGACCGGACGCGGCGAACCGATCCGCGTGCTGATCGTTGACGATCACGCGCTGATCCGCCGCAGCTTGGAGATGGCGCTGGCCGCGGAGACGGACATCGAGGTTGTCGGCGAGGCGAGCGACGGACAGGAAGCGGTCGAACTCGCCGACCGCCTCACTCCGGATGTCATGCTCATGGACGTCCGGATGCCACGGAGGAGCGGTATCGAGGCCACTCGTGAGATCAAGGCCTCGGTGCCGAGCACGCGGATCATCATGTTGACGGTGAGTGACGAGGAGGAGGATCTCTTCGAGGCGATCAAGGCGGGTGCCACCGGCTACCTGCTGAAGAACGTCCAGCTCGACGAGGTCCCGGAGGCCGTCCGCGGTGTCCACGAGGGACAGTCGCTGATCAATCCGGCGATGGCCGCCAAACTCATCAGTGAATTCGCCAACATGAGCCGCAAGGAGGCCGAGCGGCCCCCGCAACTCCCCGTTCCACGCCTGACCGAACGGGAGATGGAGGTGCTCCGCCTCGTCGCGAAGGGTATGAACAACCGCGAGATCGCCAAGCAGTTGTTCATCTCCGAGAACACCGTGAAGAACCACGTCAGAAACATCCTGGACAAGCTTCAGCTCCACTCCAGGATGGAGGCGGTGGTCTACGCGGTCCGCGAGCGGATGCTTGAGATCACCTGACACGCGCCAGGTGCGGTGACCGCCCGGCGGTCGCCGCACCCCGGCTCGGGCACACCGTGCCCGGTAAGACGTTCCGGCCCAGGGGACAACCCGGCTCTGAAGGTCGTCCCGGCTCAGGAGGACGGCCCGGTCCGGCGGGGGCTCCCGCTCAGGGGGTGTCCCGGTTCAGGGCGTCCCGAAGGGGCCCCGCCAGCAGAGGATCGACGCGCTCGACCCGGACGGCCTCGCAGCCGACCCAGCTCGCCGCCTCCCAAAGCGCGCCGGCCAGCGAGGCGGCACCCCTGCCCGGCGTGACACCGGGTTCGAGACTCACCTGGCGGGCGACCAGCGTGGCCCCCTCGCGGGCCGGGTCGATCCGCCCGATCAGCCGGCCCCCGGCCAGGACCGGCATCGTGAAGTAACCGTGGACGCGCTTCTCCTTGGGCACGTACGCCTCAAGACGATGGTTGAAACCGAACACGCGGGCGGTGCGGGCGCGATCCCAGACGAGGGAGTCGAACGGGGAGAGCAGGGTCGTGCGGTGACGGCCCCTGGGCTCGGTCTCCAGCGCGGCCGGGTCGGCCCAGGCGTCGGCGGCCCGCTCCGGCCACCCGGCGACCCGGACGGGCACCAGCCCGGCGGACCCGTCGAGCAGGCACCTGTCGAGCAGCAGAGCCTCGGGTGCCTTCAGCCGCAGGAAGTCGACGAGGTCGGCGCGGGTGGCCACGCCGAGCGCGACCCCGGCGACCCCGGCGAGGCGGGTGACGCACTCGGCGTCGGACAGCTCCTCGCCCAGCAGGTCCGCGGGGATCGCGCGCTCGGCCAGGTCGTAGACGCGGCGCCAGCCCACCCTGCGCGTGCAGACGACCTCGCCGGTGTCGAGCAGCCACTCAATGGCGATCTTGGAGTCGGACCAGTCCCACCACGGGCCGCCATTCTTGGCCCCGCCGATGTCGGCGGTGGTGACCGGGCCGCTCTCGCGGACCAGGTTCAGCACCTTGTCGACGCTGTCGGGCACCTCGTGCCAGCGGAACTTCCTGTCGCGGAAGTATCTCCGCCTGAAGGCGTACAGCGCCCAGTCGCCGATCGGCAGGACACACGCGGCGTGACACCAGTATTCGAAGGCCCGCGCGGGCTCGTCCCAGTAGGCCCGCTCGACCTCCTGCCTGCCGACGGCGCCGAGGCGGGCGTACGCGACCAGCTCGTGGGAGCGGGCCAGCACGGAGATCGTGTCGAGCTGGACGGCCCCGAGGCGGCGCAGGGTCGCGGGGGCGCCGCCTCGCCGGGCCTGCGCGCCCAGGAACCCCTGGGCGCGCAGGATGACGCGGCGGGCCTCGTCGGAGGAAAGGGAGAATTGCATGACCGCCCCAGGGGGAGACAACACGTCGTGGGCCGAGGCTAGCGCCTGACACCGACGAAAAGGCTACGCCGGTGTCAGGGCATCCGTGGCCGGGATGAACGGGGGTGAACCCCGTCGCGCCGGGTGTTCAGTTCAGGACCGGGGCGAACCCCGTCGCACCCTGCCGCACCGGGCGGTCAGCTCAAGGCTGGGGCGAACCCCGTCGCCCCGCGTGCCGGGCGGTCAACCCCCCGGACGGAGCGTCGCGAGTCGAGGTGGCCGCCGCATCCCGTCGCGCCGGGCGGTCAGTTCAGGACGCCCCGGGCGGTCTCGCCGCCCATCGCGCGGGGGGCCTCGACGACGATGTCCTGGAAGACGCGGAAGACCAGCGTGAGGATGGCGCCCATGACGCAGACCGCCGTGCCCATCCAGAAGACGAACCAGTTCGGGCCCAGGCAGAGGGCGACCCCCGCGATGGTGAAGCCCAGCAGGATCACGGTCACCGCCAGCCAGGACGACGCCCTGCCCCCGTGGCCCCCCGGGCCCCTGTGGACCGCGGGCCCCCCGTCGCCTCCCTGGCCCTCGTGGCTTCCGCCACCTGCCCGACCGGCGTCCTCCGCCATCACGGCTTCTCCTCCCAGACACAGCGACGCGCCCGTGCGATTGATCCATCACGGACGTGACAAAGGGCGACATACCCTTTGAAGCTGGTCGTACTCTCTCAAAGAAGCGGGCAAGGAACTCCATGGGCCACAAGAGCGTCTTTCAGGGTGGCTGTGTCTGGTGGCGGAACCGCCTACGATGGCAGCGGAGAACCATGTCTCGTC
This sequence comes from Streptosporangium sp. NBC_01469, assembly GCF_036227305.1. Lineage (NCBI taxonomy): Bacteria > Bacillati > Actinomycetota > Actinomycetes > Streptosporangiales > Streptosporangiaceae > Streptosporangium > Streptosporangium sp. NBC_01469. The sequence continues at coordinate 3,184,327 of NZ_CP109465.1, forward strand.
CTCAGCCGGGCCGGTCCGGCCGTGGAAGACCTGCGAGGAGCTTTACCTAAAGTGCCAGCCTTTCTCGATAGAATTCTTCGCGCCGGCGAAGGCAAGCTTCTGCGCAAGCTCAAGCGGATCGCCGACCAGGTCAACTCCATTGAAGACGACTTCACGAGCTTGACCGACGCCGAGCTTCGCGCGCTCACCGCCGACTACAAGCAGCGCTACGCCGAGGGCGAGTCCCTCGACGACCTGCTTCCCGAGGCCTTCGCCACCGTTCGCGAGGCATCCCGGCGCGTGCTGGGCAAGCGTCACTTCGACGTGCAGATCATGGGCGGGGCCAACCTGCACATGGGCAACATCTCGGAGATGCGCACCGGTGAGGGCAAGACCCTCACCTGTACGCTGCCCACCTACCTCAACGCCATCTCGGGCAAGGGCGTCCACGTCATCACGGTCAACGACTACCTGGCCAAGCGTGACGGCGACGAGATGGGCCGGATCCACCGCTTCCTCGGTCTCGAGGTCGGCGTGATCCTGGCCAACATGCCGGCCGACGAGCGTCGCAAGCAGTACAACGCCGACATCACGTACGGCACGAACAACGAGTTCGGCTTCGACTACCTGCGTGACAACATGGCGTGGTCGCTCGAGGAGTGCGTCCAGCGCGGCCACCACTTCGCCGTCGTCGACGAGGTCGACTCGATCCTCATCGACGAGGCCAGGACGCCGCTGATCATCTCCGGTCCCGGCGAGCAGTCCGGCAAGTGGTACGCCGAGTTCGCCAAGATCGTCCCCCGGCTCCGCAGGGGCGTCGAGGGCAAGGACGGCGAGGAGAACACCGGCGACTACGCCGTCGACGAGAAGAAGCGCACGGTCGGCATCTTCGAGTCCGGCGTGGAGAAGGTCGAGGACTGGCTGGGCATCGAGAACCTCTACAAGCCCGAGCACACCCACCTGGTCGGCTTCCTCAACAACGCGTTGAAGGCCAAGGAGCTCTACAAGAAGGACAAGGACTACATCGTCGTCGACGGCGAGGTCCTGATCGTCGACGAGTTCACCGGTCGAGTCCTGCACGGCCGCCGCTACAACGAGGGCATGCACCAGGCCATCGAGGCGAAGGAAGCCGTCAAGATCAAGGACGAGAACCAGACCCTCGCCACGATCACGCTGCAGAACTACTTCCGCCTCTACGAGACGCTCTCCGGCATGACCGGAACCGCGGCGACCGAGGCCAACGAGTTCCACCAGACCTACAAGCTCGGCGTCGTCCCGATCCCGACGAACCGGCCGATGATCCGCAAGGACCAGGCCGACGTGGTCTACAAGACCGAGGACGCCAAGTTCATGGCGAGCGTCGAGGACATCAAGGAGCGCTACGAGCAGGGCCAGCCGGTGCTGGTCGGCACCACGAGCGTCGCCAAGTCCGAGCGCCTCGCCAAGGAGCTCAAGCGCAAGGGCGTCAAGCACGAGGTCCTCAACGCCAAGAACCACGCCCGTGAGGCGGCGATCATCGCCGAGGCGGGCCGCAAGCACGCCGTCACTGTGGCCACCAACATGGCCGGTCGAGGCACCGACATCATGCTCGGCGGCAACCCCGACTTCCGCGCCGACCTGGAGCTGCGCAGCCGCGGCCTCGACCCGGTCGAGACCCCGGAGGAGTACGACAAGGCCTGGGGCGAGGCGCTGGAGAAGGCCAGGGCGGCCGTGCAGGCCGAGCACGATGAGGTCACCGAGCTCGGCGGCCTCTACGTTCTGGGCACCGAGCGGCACGAGTCGCGGCGCATCGACAACCAGCTCCGCGGCCGTTCCGGCCGTCAGGGCGACCCGGGCGAGTCGCGCTTCTACCTCTCGCTCGAAGACGACCTCATGCGCCTGTTCAACTCGGCCAGGGTCGAGATGATCATGACGCGCCTCAACATCCCCGACGACGTCCCGATCGAGTCGGGCATCGTCTCCAAGGCGATCGCCTCCGCCCAGCACCAGGTCGAGCAGCAGAACTTCGAGATCCGCAAGAACGTTCTGAAGTACGACGAGGTCATGAACCGGCAGCGCAAGGTGATCTACGCCGAGCGCCACCGGGTGCTGGAGGGCGCGGACCTGCACGAGCAGATCCGCGGCTTCGTCAACGACGTGATCGACGAGTACATCGCGGGCGCCACCGCCGAGGGCTTCGCCGAGGAGTGGGACCTCGACAAGCTGTGGAAGGCCCTCGGCCAGCTGTACCCCATCAGCATCACCGCCGACCAGCTCATCGAGGAGGCCGGGAGCCGCGAGGACCTGACCGCCAAGTTCCTCGACGAGCGGATCAAGGCCGACGCGGCGGCCGCCTACGACCGTCGCGAAGAGGAGATCAACGCCCAGGCCATGGACCCGGAGGGCATGCGGGTGCTGGAGCGCCGCGTCATCCTGTCGGTCCTCGACCGCAAGTGGCGCGAGCACCTCTACGAGATGGACTATCTCCAGGAGGGCATCGGCCTGCGGGCGATGGCCCAGCGCGACCCGCTGATCGAGTACCAGCGCGAGGGCTTCGAGATGTTCTCCCAGATGCTCGAGGGCATCAAGGAGGAGTCGGTCGGCTACCTGTTCAACCTTGAGGTCGAGGTCCAGAGCAACCCGATCGTCGAGGAGCACGACCACTCCGAGGACGCCGCGATCGCGGAGACCCGCTCGATCATCGCCCGCGGCCTGCGCGGCCCGCAGCGTCCCACCGAGCTGGAGTACACGGCTCCGGGCGAGAGCGGCGAGGTGGAGCACACCCGGATCAGCACCAAGGCCGAGCGTGACGCGTACGGCAACGTCGAGCGCAACGCCCCGTGCCCCTGCGGTTCCGGCAAGAAGTACAAGCGCTGCCACGGCGACCCCAGGCACGTCGAGGCCTGACCGTCACCGGAGGGCCCGTACCGTGCACGGTGCGGGCCCTCCGGCGTGTCCGGGTCTCGCCGCCTCCCGTGAGGAGCGCGGCCGGCCGGCGTGTCACGGCTTCACGGGGGCGGAGGGTGCCCCGGGCTCCCGGGACGAGGGTGCGGGCTCGGGGAGCGTCGGTGTGCGACGAGCCCTTCCCACTACGGGACGCGGGTCAGGGGGTCGTCTCGAACTCGGTGCACAGCCAGCGCACGCCCCTGCGTTCCAGCCTCAGCGCCAGGACGCGTGAGCGGTCGCCGCAGTCGACCACGGCGCACATCTCCACCACCCCGTCCTCCGGCTGGGAGATGTGGGCCCTGCCCGCCCGGGGCGGGCGCGCGCTGTTGATGATCTTCCCGCTCCTCATCAGCTCGGCCTGGGCCCGGCCGGTCAGGTGGCAGGAGACGCTCGCCGGCGGGCGCCTGCCGGACAGGATCTCGGCGACGGCCTGCGCGAGGGCCCGCAGCCGCCGCTCGTCGGGGACCGCGCCGGGCGGGCCCCAGACCAGTGGTCTCCCGGCCGAGGGGCCGGGCCGCCCGGGATCGAGGGCGAGGGTGCCCTGCACGTACGGCGGGATGGCCGGGGTGTCCCCGGCGGGACGGTCGTCGTCGTAGGGCGGCTCGGCGGCGGGGGAGGGGGCGATCCTGGGGAGCGATGCCGGACGTCGTGGGGGCGACATGGGGACTCCGATTGTGCTCGGCTGGGGCGGAGAAACTGACACATCAGGGAGTTTCCGGCCCGCTGCCCAGATACGCCGCCCGCCAACTTCCCGGAAATCCCGGTCGCTTCGCCCCGTTGGGCGGAGAAGGTCACCTCAGGTTGGAGCGGCCGGAACGGGTTGTGGCCAGAGCCGTGATCTCCGATGGACGGCCGAAACCGCTCGGTGCCCCTCAGCGCCCCTCAGGGGTCGGGCGGGCCGGTGTCCGCCCTGTCCCGCGCCGGGGTGGAGGACTCCCCGGAGTCGACGTCGGGCTCGGGCTCGCGGCCGGGGGTCATGATGTTCAGCTTCCTGATCAGGAAACTGAACACGGTGTAGTAGATCACCGCATAGAGCAGCCCCATCACGATGATGATCGGTATTCCCCGGGCGTTGGGCGCGGTCCCGTACAGGCCGAGGTCGATCAGCCCGGAGGAGAAGCTGAAGGCGAGCTTGACGCCCAGGGCGGAGGCGAGGGCCATGGAGACGCCGGTCAGCACGATGTGGATCACGAACAGGACCGGCGCCACGAAGATGAAGGCGAACTCGATCGGCTCGGTGATCCCGGTGAGGAACGCGGTGAGCGCCGCGGAGATCATGATCGAGCCGACCGCGGTGCGGCGGTGTGGCGGCGCGGCCCGCCAGATGGCGATCGCGGCGGCGGGCAGGCCGAACATGAGGACCGGGTAGAAACCGGCCTCGAAGCCGCCGTAGCCGACGGCGCCGTTGTTGAAGCAGATCAGGTCCCCGGCGAGCTTCTTGCCGTCGACCACGCACTCGGGGACCTGGGTCCAGATCACGTTGTTGACGATGTGGTGCATCCCGAGCGGGAGCAGGGCACGGTTGATCATGCCGTAGATCCCGGCGCCGAGCTCGCTGTTGGAGGCGAGCCAGGTCCCCGAGGCGCGGACCCAGCCGCCCAGCACCGGCCAGACGAAGCCGAAGAGCACGCCGATCACGAGCCCGGCGAAGGCTGTGAGGATCGGCACCAGGCGGCGCCCGCCGAAGAAGGCCAGCCAGGTCGGCAGCTTGGTGCGGTAGTAGCGCTGCCAGAGCAACGCCGAGACCAGGCCCATGACGATGCCGCCGAGCACCCGGGTCGGGTTCTGCGCGCCGAGGTTCAGGACCGCGTCGGGGACGCCGGGGTTGGCCCTGTCGAACACCTCCGTGGTGATGGACTCCCTCAGGTCGGCGTCGAAGAGGATGAAGAACATGTTCATGCTGACGGCGTGGAAGACCAGGTAGCCGACGAGTGCCGCCAGGGCGGTGGAGCCGTCGGCCCTGCGGGCGAACCCGATGGCGACGCCGATCGCGAACAGGATGGGCAGGTTGTCGAACAGGGCACCGCCCGCGGTGCCGACGACGCGGGCCACGTCGTCGAGCAGGGCGCTGTCGGTCCGGCCGAGGAGGTCGTCCTGCCCGAGCCTGAACAGCAGGCCCGCGGCCGGCAGGACCGCGATCGGCAGCATCAGGGAACGTCCCAGGCGCTGGAGCACGCTCATCGCGGCGGACCCGGACGGGTGGGCGGCGGGCAGGCCCGCGTCCGCCGAGGAAGGGCTCATCGGGCTTTCCTCCAGAGGCTGGAAGGGAGGAGGGCGGCGAAGGGGCGCTCGCGCGAGACTGGGCGGGCTGTGACGGCGGCGGTGCGGGGCCGGGGTGTGGCCGGGGTCTGGCGGGGTGTGGCTGGGGTGTGGATGGAACGGGCGCGGTGTCGGCGGGGCCGGGGTGTGGCTGGGGTGTGGATGGAACGGGCGCGGTGTCGGCGGGGCCGGGTCGTGGTCGGAACGGGTACGGCGGGTGGGACGTGGTCGGGGAGCCGGGTCAGGCGCGGCGGGTCGGTATCTCCAGGATCGTACGGAGCTGGTAGCGGTCGGCGCGATAGGTGGACACCCCGAGTTCGGCGCAGACGCCTCCCGCGAAGGAGCGCCGCTGGAGCAGCAGCACGGCCCCGCCGCGCGGTAGCTTCAGCAGGTCGGCGTCACCGGGGTCGGCGATGCCGCCGTCGATGGTGAGCTCCCCGGCGTCGAGCACCAGGCCGTAGCGGGTCTCCAGGAGGGCGTAGAGGGAGCGGCCCGTCAGGTCGTGGGTGTCGAGGTCGGGCGCGAGGGAGACGGGGATGTGGGCCCGCTCGATGCACATGGGCTCGTCGGCCGCGGTCCGCAGCCGCTCGATGAAGTGAACCTCGTCACCCGGCTGGATGCCGAGCTCCCTGGCCAGGTGCGCGCTGGCCCTGACCACCCGCCGGTCCAGGTCGCGGGAGCCGGGCTCCATGCCCCTGGCGCGCATCTCGTCGCTGAAGGAGGTCAGCCGCAGGGACATCTCGATCTTGGGGCGGGCCACGAAGGTGCCCTTGCCCGCCACCCGCTGGAGCCGGCCCTCGGAGACCAGGTGGTCCACGGCCTGCCGTACGGTCATGCGGGAGAGCCCGAAGCGCTGGCAGAGCTCGCGTTCGGACGGGATCGCCGTGCCGATCGCGAGCTCGTTGTTCTCGATGAGATCGAGCAGGATTTCCCGGAGCTGGAAGTACTTGGGCACCGGGCTGTCCGGATCGATCTGGGCCACAGGATCCTCCCCCCTCGATCTGAGATGTCTCATGAGTTATGGTTCGTACTGGTCTAGTCCGGACTAGACCACAGGCCGGAAAAGGGTGTCAACGTACGGACCGGAGACGGATCGATAACGGCCCGATCTCGTCCGTCCGAACCGAAGGATGAGCGCGAGATGACGACCAAGATGCGCAGCGAGATCGCCGAGCAGCCCGCCGCGCTGCGAGCCACGCTCGACGCCCTCCTCCCCAGGGTCGGGGAGGTGGAGCGGCTCGCGGGGCAGACCCGCCAGCTGCTGTTCATCGCCCGCGGCACCTCCGACAACGCCGCAGTCTACGGCCGCTATCTCGCCGAGGCGCACACGGGCAGGCTCTCCACCCTCGCCGCTCCCTCGATCGCCACGACCTACCGGCGCAGGCTGGACCTCGACGGCGTGCTGGCCGTCGCCCTCTCCCAGTCGGGCAGGACCGAGGAGATCGTCGAGACCCTCGCCTGGGCGAAGGACTGTGGCGCCAGGACCGTGGCCATCACCAACGGTGGCGAGCAGAGTCCCCTGGCCCAGGTCGCGGACCTCGCCCTGTGCACGGTCGCGGGCGAGGAGAAGGCGGTCCCGGCCACCAAGACCTACACCACCCAGCTCGCCGCGCTCGCCGTGCTCGCCCTCGGTCTCGGCGCGGACGTCGACGCCGCCGACCTGCAGCGGGTACCGGACGCGGTTGAGAAGCTGGTCGGCGACCCGGGTGACCTGGAGGCGATCGTCGAGGGCCTGGCCGACAAGCCGGGCGTCGTGGTCTCCGGCCGGGGACTGGCCTTCTCCACCGCGCTGGAGCTGGCGCTCAAGCTCAAGGAGGCGTGCTACCTGCACGCCATGGGCCTGTCGTACGCCGACCTGCTGCACGGCCCGATCGCCGTGGTCGACGAGGACACCCCGGCCATCCTGGTCGCGGCGGGCGAGGGCCCGACCCTGGCCGGCACCGTGGCGCTCGCCGAGAGGGTGACCGGCGCGGGCGCCTCGGCCTACACGGTCGGCGGCGGTACCGCGCTCTCCTCGGTCTCCACCGCGGCGCTGAACGGTCCCGACCTTCCCGAGTGGGTCGCCCCGCTGGGCCTCATCGTCCCCGGTCAGCTGCTCACCGAGGCACTCGCGCGCAGGCTGGGGATCGACCCCGACGCCCCCCGCGGTCTCAACAAGGTGACTCAGACCGACTGATCGCCGTATGTCCTTTAGCCTGGTCATAGCCTTGGGGACAGGGTGATCACATCTGGAGGGCGACATGGCGGCCGATGCCGACGCGATCATCGCTGGACTCGGTGGTGCGGACAACATCATCGAGATCGAACCGTGCATCACCCGGCTGCGTACCGAGGTGCGCGACGCCTCCAAGGTCGACCAGGCGGCCCTCCGGGCGGCCGGCGCGCACGGTGTGATGGCGGCGGGCAACGTCGTCCAGGTGGTGGTGGGTCCCGAGGCCGACACGATCGCCAGCGACATCGAGGACATCATGGGCTGAACAACGGCGGACATGGGTTGATCAGGGCTGACAGGAGCCGGCGGGGGCCGACGAGGGCGCTCTCACGGGCGGGGCCGCCCGGACGGCACGGGCGGGCGGGCCGTCCTCGCGGGCGGCGGCATGCCGAGGGGGGGACGGTGACCACAGTTCTGGCACCGGTCGCGGGGGTGGCCGTGCGGCTCGGCTCGGTGCCCGACCCGGTTTTTTCCGAGGGGCTGGTCGGGCCCGGCATGGCGATCGAGCCGGACAGGACGCCCGGCCGGGTGCTCTCCCCCATCGCGGGCACCATCGTCAAGCTGCACCCGCACGCGTTCGTGGTCGTCGGCGACGACGGCCGGGGGGTCCTCGTCCACCTGGGCATCGACACGGTCGAGCTCAGGGGCGAGGGGTTCGAGCCGCTGGCCGCCGAGGGCGACCGGGTGAGCGCGGGGCAGCCGGTGGTGGCGTGGGACCCGGCCGGGATCGAGGCGGGCGGACGCTGCCCGATCTGCCCGGTCGTGGCGCTGGACGCCGCCGCGGACGCCGTCACCGGCCTCGCCACCGGGGCCGTCGACGCCGGTGACGAGCTTTTCGAGTGGAGCGATCCGGCCTGAGGATTCGCGGGACCGGCGGTGAAGCACCGACCATGAACTACCGGCCGTGAAGCATCGGCCGTGAACTACCGACCGTGAAGTACCGACCGTGAGGCATCGGCCACGGAGCCGAGAGATGGGGACGACAGGTGGGGACGACGGCGAGACCGCCCGTGAAGGCGGCGCTCTTCGATCTCGACGGGACGCTGATCAACACCGAGCGGCGGAGCATGGCCATGTGGTCGATGCTGCTCGACAGCCACGGGGTGGTCCACGACGAGGTCGTGCTGCGCGGGTTCATGGGACGGCGCGGGCGCGACGTCCTGACGGAAAGGGCCCACCTCTTCCCCGGCAAGCGGATCGACGACCTGATCGAGGAGGTCTTCTCCTTCCACGATCGTCCCGGACTGCCCGACATCGTGCCGGTGCCCGGCGCCGCCGAGCTGGTCCGCAGGGTCGCGGCGTACGGGTCGCCGGTCGCGGTCGTCACCTCCGCCGGCCGTGACTGGGCGGAGGAGCGGCTGACGCAGGTCGGCGTTCGCGACCTGCTGGAGACGATCGTGTCCGCCCACGACGTGACCGTGGGCAAGCCCGACCCCGAGGGGTTCCTGCTCGCGGCCGCACGCCTGTCGGTCGATCCGGCACACTGTGTGGCGTTCGAGGACTCGATCGCCGGAATCACCGCGGCCAAGGCCGCGGGCATGGCGTGCGTGGGCGTAGCGACCACGCACGTGGGCACTGAGCTGGCCGCGGCCGATCTCGTGGTCGCGGACCTGACGGGGGTCACCTGGCCCCTGTCGATCACCGATGATCCCGCGGTCTAGACCGCGGGCGGACCCCCGGGAGGAACACGTGGCCGAGCGCCAAGTCACCGTCAAGTCGGAGGTCGGCCTGCACGCCCGGCCCGCCGCGACGTTCGTCCAGACGGCGGCCAAGGCGTCTTTGGACGTCACCGTCGCCAAGGGAGGCGGCGAGCCGGTGAACGCCAAGAGCATCCTGTCGGTCCTCTCGCTCGACGTCAGGGAGGGCGACACGGTGGTGATCAGAGCGGAGGGCGAGGGGGCCGAAGAGCTTCTCGACCGGCTGGCCGGCATCGCGTCGGCGCCGTGAGCACGCTCACCGGGGTGGGGGTGAGCCCCGGGGTCGGTGTCGGTCCCGCCTACGTGCTCGCGTACGAGGCGACCGTCCCGGCCCCGGGCTCCCGGCACGGCGGGGACGCCGAGGACGCAGCCGCGGAGCTGGCCGGGGCCGGGCGGGCGCTGGAGCGGGTCGCCGCCGACCTGGAGGAGCGGGGGGTCCGCGCCGGTGGCGAGGCCGGGGAGATCCTGGAGGCGCAGGCCATGATGGCCCGCGACCCCGGCCTGGCGGACGGGGTGGCCGAGCTGGTCGAGGCGGGCACCGCCGCGGCCCGCGCGGTCTACGAGGCGTTCGGTCACTACCGCGACCTGCTCGCCGCCGCCGGGGGATACCTCGGCGAGCGCGTCGCCGACCTGGACGACGTCAGGGACCGTGTCGTCGCGGTGATCGAGGGCCGGTCCATGCCCGGTGTGCCCGGCGTGCCCACCGGCACCGGGCAGCCGTACGTCCTCGTCGCCCGCGACCTGGCACCCGCCGACACGGCGCTGCTGTCTCCGGACGTGGTGGCGGCCTTCGTCACCGAGCAGGGCGGCCCGACCAGCCACACCGCGATCCTCGCCCGCGCCATGGGGGTGCCGGCCGTGGTGGCCTGCCCGGGGGCGACCTCGATCACGCCGGGGACGCCGGTGCTGGTCGACGGCGCCTCGGGTCTCGTACGGCCCGCGCCCTCCGACGACGAGGTTCGCGGGGCGCGCGACGCCGCCGCCGCGCGGGAGGCCGTGTCGGCCTCCGCCACGGGGCCGGGGACGACCGCCGACGGGCACGCCGTGCCGCTGCTCGCCAACATCGGCGGGCCGCGCGACGTGGCCGCCGCGCTGGAGCACGGGGCCGAGGGGATCGGGCTCTACCGGACCGAGTTCCTCTTCCTCGACCGGGCCGAGGCGCCCTCCGCGGAGGAGCAGGAGGCCGCCTACCTGGAGGTGCTGGACGCCTTCCCCGGTGGCAGGGTGATCGTGCGGACCCTCGACGCGGGGGCCGACAAGCCCCTCGCCTTCCTGCCGCCGGGGGCGTACGAGCCCAATCCGGCGCTGGGGGAGCGCGGGGCGCGGCTGTTCAGGACGCACCCGGAGATCATGGACATCCAGCTCGCCGCCCTCGCCGCGGCGGCCTCGCGCTCGTCGGCGAGGCTCCAGGTGATGGCGCCGATGGTGGCCACCGCCGAGGAGGCCGCCTGGTTCGCCGACGCCTGCGACGCGGCGGGACTGCCGTCGGCGGGAGTGATGATCGAGATCCCGTCCGCGGCCCTGCGCGCCTCCGACCTGGCCGTCCGGGCGAGTTTCTTCTCCATCGGGACCAACGACCTGGCCCAGTACGCCCTCGCCGCCGACCGGCAGCTGGGCGCGCTGACCGGTCTCCAGGACGCCTGGCAGCCCGCCCTGCTCGACCTGGTCGCCCTGGCCGCGGCGGGCGCCGCCGAGCGCGGGAGGCCGTGCGGGGCCTGCGGCGAGGCCGCGGCCGATCCGGCCCTCGCCTGCGTGTTCGTCGGGCTCGGGGTCACCTCGCTGTCCATGTCCGCCCCGGCGCTGCCCGCCGTACGGGCCGCGCTGTCGCGCCACACGCGGCGGCAGTGCCACCTGGCCGCCGCCGCCGCGCGGGCCGCCGCCTCACCGGAGGACGCGCGCGCCGAGGCGCGCTCGCACCTGCCCGGCCTCGCCGGCCTGGCCCTCTGACGTGGGCGGACTTTCCCAACGAGGTGGCGTACCGGCTGGAACGCGCCGGTCGGTGGGAGGCGTGTGGCCGGTGGTGACCGGGAGGATGCGCGGGCGTCGGGGCGCGGGCCCGGATAGCGTAAGCGGCATGGCTCGGTGGATACGTGTGACGGGTATTGCAGTGATCGCGACGATGGCGGCCGGATGCGCCGAGGCGGGGAGGGCCGCTCCGCCCGCGTCCGGTGCCACGCGGGCGGGTGAGACCTCCGCGAGCGCCGACGCGGCGACACCCGCCGGCACGACGGCGGCGACCCCGGCGACCTCGGGAACCGACGCGGCGTCCGCTCCCGCCGCGGCCTCCGCGACGGCGGAGGCGCCGGGGGTGGCGGGCGTGCTCGCCTCGATGAGCGTGGAGGAGAAGGTCGGCCAGCTCTTCATGCCCGTGCTGTACGGCCCGTCGGCCGACACGTCGTCGGGGGAGAACCAAGCGCGGTTCGGGGTGGACACCCCGGCGAAGATGGTCGCCCGCTACCGCCCCGGCGGGGTGATCCTCTTTCCCTGGGCGGGCAACGTCAAGAGCGTCCGCCAGGTCGTGGCGCTGACCAACGGGCTGCAGAAGGCGTCCCCCGAGATCCCGTTGCTGATCGGCACGGACCAGGAGAACGGCAAGGTCTCCCGCCTCGCCCCCCTGGTCACCCCCCTTCCCGGGGCGTCGGTCATCGGCTCGACCCGCGACATCTCGCTGGCCCGCCGGGCCGCAGAGGTGACGGGCACCGAACTGCGCGCCCTGGGGGTCAACCTCGACTTCGCGCCCGTCGCCGACGTCAACCTCAACCCGCGCAACCCGGTGATCGGCCCGCGCGCGTACGGCTCGGACCCGAAGAAGGTCGCGCCGATGGTCGCCGCCGCCGTCCAGGGCTTCCACGACGCGGGGATCGGGGCCACGGCCAAGCACTTTCCCGGCCACGGCGACACCGGCGTCGACAGCCACACCGGCCTGCCGGTGATCAAGCACTCCCGGTCCCAGTGGAACAGGCTGGACGCCCCGCCGTTCGCCGCGGCCATCGGCGAGGACGTCGACGCGATCATGAGCGCGCACGTCGTCATGCCGAAGCTCGATCCCTCGGGTGACCCCGCCACCCTCTCCAAGCCGATCCTGACCGGGCTGCTCCGCGAGAAGCTCGGCTTCGACGGGGTCGTCTCGACCGACGCGCTGGACATGGCGGGGGTGCGCAAGAAGTACGGGGACGGGGAGGTCGCGGTACGGGCGATCCAGGCCGGGGTGGACCTGCTGCTCATGCCGCCGGACTACCGCGAGGCCCACCGGGCGCTGCTGGCCGCCGTGGCCTCCGGGAAGATCTCCGAGGCGCGGCTCGACCAGTCCGTCCGGCGGCTGCTGAAGCTGAAGGCCGCCCGCGGCCTGCTGGGCAGGGCGCCGGTCGCCGACCCGGCCAGGGCCGAGCGGGTGCTCCGCTCGGCCGAGCACCTCAGGGTCGCCCGGCTCATCACCTCACGGGCCCGCTGAAAGGGCGCGGGGGGCTCCGCCGCGAGGCCGGATCAGGCGGCCTGGAGGTTGCCGGTCCTGGCCAGCGAGACGACGAGCGACTGGACGAGACGCGTGAGCAGGGCCTCGATCAGCATGACGGCCGCCTTGGCGAGCACGGTGGAGATGAATCCGGACATAACAACCTCACAGGGAGAGAGAGCACTTAAGGTGATAATTCATACCAAAAGTGTATAAGTCACCAGTCATGAGGTTGCTGTTCGGTGAACATTCGGTGACGTCCTCCGCGTTGACGCCTGGAACGCCGCCCCCGCGGCCGTCGTGGCGGTGGCGCTTCCCAGGGCGATGGTCCACCCCACTGGCCCCAGGAAGCGGCAGCCGAAGAACCGGCAGAGCCCCGGAACCGTGACGGTCATGCCCAGGACGGCCAGGGACAGGAGCGAGGCCAGCACCACCAGGCGATCCCGGCTGCCCAGGGCCAGGGTCTGCAGCAGCTGCGACGCCACGAGCGCGACCAGCCCCATCGTGTCCGCCCGCCCGCGCGTACCGGTCATCCGGCCGATCGCCCAGGCCAGGCCCGCCGCGCTCGCCGTGGTGGCGGCACGCAGGTAGATGTCGCGGGTCAGGGAGGCTCCCAGCGAGGCCTCCGGACCCTCGTCCAGCAGCTTCTCCGGGCTGGTGGCCGTCGGGGGCCGGGAGGCCACCGCCATGGCGGGCAGCATGTCGGTGAGCAGGTTGACCAGCAGCAACTGCCGGGCGTTCAGCACGTTCCCGCCGCTGAGCAGGCTGGACCCGACCGCGAAGACGATCTCGCCGATGTTGCCGCCGAGCAGGATGCTGAGGGCGTCGCGGACCGAGCTCCACATGGCCCGGCCCTCGATGATCGCGTCGACGATCGTCTCGATGCGGTCGTCGGTCACGACGATGTCGGCCGCCGCCCGCGCCGCCGGGGTGGCGCGGGACCCGAGGGCGATCCCCACGTCCGCGACCCGGATCGCCGGGGCGTCGTTGGCGCCGTCGCCGGTGACCGCGACGACTTTGCCGGTCCGGCGCAGGCAGCCGACGATCCGCGCCTTGTGCGCAGGGGTGGTCCTGGCGAAGACCGTCACGTCCGGCAGCGCCTCCACCAGGGCGTCGTCGTCCATCTCGTCCAGCTCGGGCCCCGTCATGATCCGCCCGCCGTTCAGCACGTTCAGCTCGGCGCCGATCGCCTCCGCCGTGCTCGGATGGTCACCCGTGATCATGACAATGCGTACGCCCGCCCGCGTGAGGCGGCCGACGCTCTCCGCGGCCGTGGGCCGCACGGGGTCGGCCAGACCGAGGAATCCGAGGAAGCACAGGTCCTGGATGCGGGACTCGTCGAGATCGCGACGGTCGGAGGCGGGGCGCTCCGCGACCGCGAGCACCCGGTAACCCTGCCGGGCGAGCTGGTCGAGCTCCTTTTCGACCTCCGCCACGAGGGAGTCCACGAGCGGGACCACCCGGCCGTCACGGAGTATGGACGTGCAACGGGTGACCACGACCTCGGGGGCGCCCTTGACGCTCAGCAGCGGGCCCGAGTCGCCCTTGCCGAGTACGGCGTGGTAGCCGCGTCCCGGTTCGAAGGGCAGCTCGTCGACCCGCTCCCAGCTTCCGGTCCCCTTCTCGGTCACGCCCAGCCGCTCGGCCCCCTTCAGTACGGCGCGGTCGGTGGGGTGCGGGACGGGGCGCCCCTCGTCGTGCCGAGGACAGGCGCGCATCCCCGCGGTCACGATGTGCCGCAGCTCGGGCGTCAGGTCCTCCAGGGGGCGCTCGTCCTGCACGTCCGAGACGCACCGCAGGCTGATACGCCCCTCGGTGAGGGTTCCCGTCTTGTCGAAGCAGAGGACGTTCACCCGGCCGAGGGCCTCGATCGTGGAGGGGTTGGGCACCAGGGTGTTTCGGGTCGACAGCCGCCGCGCGGAGGCGAGCTCCGCGACCGAGGCGACGAACGGCAGCCCCTCGGGTACGGCGGCGACGGCGAGGCTCACCGCCGGTGCGAGCGCCTGCGGCGCGGAGCTGCCGCGCAACAGGTCGGCGACGAGCAGGACGACGCCGGATCCGACCGCGACCGGCAGGACCCGGCGGCTCAGCTCCCGCAACCGCAGCCGCACGCCCGTGGCCGGGGGCTCCTCCGCGGCGAGCCTGGCGGTCCTGGCCGTCTCGGTCGCCTCGCCCGCCGCGACCACCACGGCCAGCCCGCTGCCGGCCGCCACCGTCGTCCCCTCGTAGACCATCGAGGTCCGGTCGGCGATGGCAGCCGCGTTGACGGGCTCCGGTGACTTGGTGACGAGCTGCGACTCGCCGGTCAGGGCGGCCTCGTCGATCTCCAGGCCCACCGCCTTGAGCACGCGGCAGTCGGCCGGTACGGTGTCGCCCGCGCGCAGCTCGACCACATCGCCGGGTACGAGGTCCTCGATGGTCGCGTTCGCCTGCTCGTGAGAGCGGGTGGTGCCCGCCTTCTCGTGAGGGGCGGTGCCGCTCGCCCGCCTGGGAGAGCGAGCCGTGCTCGCCTTCTCCTTGGGGCGGCGCAACCGCACCGGAACCGCCACCGCCTCGGTCAGGCGGTGCAGCGCCCGGTCGGCGGTGTAGCGCTGGCTCCCTCCGATGAGCGCGTTGGCGGCCACGACCGTGCCTATCATCACCGAGTCGGAGACCGAGCCGACCAGGGCCGACAGGCCCGCCCCGGCGGCCAGGACGGGGGTCAGCGGGTTGGCCAGTTCCTCGGCGGACACGCGGAGCAGCGAATCGGGGCCCTGCGGCTCTCCCGATCCCGTGGAGGCCCTGCGCCGCAGGGCCTCGGCCTCGCTGATCCCGTTGGCCGACGAGCCCAGCAGGGCCAGGACCTCCTTGGTCGGCATCGCGTGCCAGGGGGTTCTGTCGATCCGGATCGGCGGTGTCTCCCGCCCGGCGTGCCAGCCCGCCCACTCGCCCGTGACGAGGGTGGCCAACGACGTGCAGCTGCTCGCGAGCTGCGCCTTGTGCGGTGAATCCCCCGTCGGCCCGAGGGCCGCCAGCACGCCTCCGGCGGCGGTCCCCGCGGCGGTGAGCCACACGCACCGCTCACTCGTCTTCCTCGCCGGTGCCAGGCAGCTCAGGAGCAGGTGAACCTCCTCAAGCTCGGCGATCACGTCCGCGTCCCAGGGCACCCGGCCCGAGGTGCGCAGCACGCCGATGCCCAGGTCGGCCTGGGCCAGCGCGGCCATGCGGCGTTCCGACACCACGGCGACCCCGTGGCCGTCCGCCTGGAGAGCGCGGATCGACCGGGTCAGCCGGGAACCGCCCGGCACGATCTCGTCGATGCCGAGCCGCAGGCCGAGTGCCGAGTCGCCTCCCGCGAGCGCCACGGCGCACGCGCCCTTGGCCGCGGCGACGATCGCGTCGGCCAGCGGGTCGACCTGCGGCGCCATGCCGACCAGGGCGGCCGGAACGCCCTTCCTCGTCACGCGGACGGCCCGGAGCCCCCGGGCCTCCCAGTCCTCGGCCTCCGCGGTGACGAGCCCGGCCGGGCCCGCGAGGGGCTCGGCCTTCCACGTGTCGCGTTCCCGCCGCGCGCCGGGGTCGTCGACGTCGATCAGGGTACGGAGCCGCGCGCGCAACCCGTCGAGACCCTCGCCGTTCACGGCGTCCAGGTCACCGAGGGGAATGATGCGGTCGATCTCCCACGAACCCGTGCCGAGCGTGTCGGCGTCGAGGATGACGGTGTCGATCCCCTCCATGTGGCGCAGGGCCCGATCGTTGAGAACGATCGCCCCGCGCCTCGCCACGGCACGCCCTATCGCGGAGGCGAAAGACTCGCGGCCCAGCTTCGCGGCCTTGGGCGTCGTCGCGGTGAGCATGGCGACGGCACGCATCCGGCTGTCGCCGAAAAGGTACGTCAGCCCGGTGGCGCCCACCGCCACCGGGCCCCCGACGCGCTCGAACCGGTCCACGGGGCTGTGGGCCATGGGCGCGGGACGCGGCTTCCTGGTCGTGCGGATGTGGCGGTAGGAGCCCTTTCCCGAGGCCAGTTCGTGCTGGCGCGCCTCCCAGGCCCGCCGGGTGTCGCGCGCCTCGATGTAGCGGCCGACGGCGGTGAGCGACTGGACGAGCATCCCCACCCGGCGCAGCGCCAGCGTGTGGGTGACGATGTTCGCCGTCGTGAACAGGGCGACGGTGGCCGGAGCGCCGATACGGTGTTCCAGCTCGTCGCGGACCCTCGGGGTGGACTCGACCAGGCCCAGCAGCGCCG
Organism: Streptosporangium sp. NBC_01469; assembly: GCF_036227305.1. Classification (NCBI taxonomy): domain Bacteria; kingdom Bacillati; phylum Actinomycetota; class Actinomycetes; order Streptosporangiales; family Streptosporangiaceae; genus Streptosporangium; species Streptosporangium sp. NBC_01469. The sequence continues at coordinate 3,201,078 of NZ_CP109465.1, forward strand.
GAACGATCGGGGGGAGCGGCGGCGCGTGCACCGCTCGCCCGGCGAACGTCATGCCCGCCCCGACCAGGCTCGCGCCGAGCCGGATGCCGGCACGGGTGTGCCGTTCGACCAGTCTGGCGGTGTGGTGTTCCACCAGCTTGGAGGCGAGGAACCCGGGCCTCGGTGACGAGGCCTCGTCGGATTCGGCGTCCTCGTCTTCAGCGTCCTCGTCTTCGGCGTCCTCGTCTTCGGCGTCCTCGACCAGGTCGTCGTCGCTGTCGTAGCCGTCGGTCAGGTCGTCGTCATCGTCGTCGTCCGCCCCCTCGCCGTCGAGCGCTTCGATGACCGCCAGCAGCTTCTTCAGGTTGATCGATCCTGGGTCGCATCCCACGAAGACGGAGCTGAGGATGCCGTTGACCTCCGCCCGCTCGACCCCCTCCAGCTTCAGCAGCGCGTTCTCCAGCCGCCGGGCCTTCGACTCGCTGCCCGGAGCGCCGATCACCCGCAGATCGACATGGAGCCCTCCGGGACAGACCCGTTTCCCGCGTGAACGCGGCAGGGCGTTCCTGACCGCGCCGGGTACGACCTTGATCGCGCCAGGCACGACGCTCCAGAGGGTTTCCGCGGGAACAGACAGCAGGCGGGGCACGAACATTCAGATCTCCAGCAGGCAAAATGACGGGGCCGATCAGGCCGTTGGTTACGCGTGGCCTGATCGGCCCCATCGCTGCGATTACTTGGACGATCTCCCGCGGACCGAACCCCTCGAACGGGAGGCGGACGTCGTCGCCCGGGAGGCGGAGCTCGCGGTGCGAGAAGCGGGCGTCGCGGCCCGTCGCGACGTGGACGTCGTGGCCCGGGACGCCGGTTTGGTGGTCCGTGACGCGGGCTTCGTCGCCCGTGCCGCAGGCTTCGTCGCCCGTGCCGCAGGCTTCGTCGCCCTTGCCGTGGGCTTCGCGGTCCGCGGCGCGGGTCTCGTGGTCCGTGCCGCTGTCGTGGCCCGGGAACCGGTGCTCGCGGTTCGTGAGGTGGACGAAGCCGTCCGTGACGTGGTGCTTCTGGTCCGTGCGGTGGGGCTGGTCGCCCGGGATGCCGTTCCGGCTGCCCGGGAGGCGGTGCCCGCCGCTCGTGAGACGGCGCCGGTGGCCCGGGACGCGGCGGTGCCGGCCGCGCGGGTCGCGGTACCCGCCGCTCGTGACGCGGTGCTGCGGGTCCGTGTGGCGGCGCTTCCCGTGCGGGTCGCGGTGCTTCTGGCCCGTGCGGTGGGGCTGGTGGCCCGGGACGCCGTTTTAGTCGTGCCCGTCGCGCGGGTCCGCGTGGTGGGGCTGGTGGCCCGGGATGCCGTTCCGGCTGTCCGGGAGGTCGTGCCCGTCGCGCGGGTCCGCGTGGTGGGGCTCTTCTTGCGGGTCGCGGTGCTGCGGGTCGTGGTGCTTCTGGTCCGCGTGGTGGGGCTGGTGGCCCGGGATACCGTTCCGGCTGCCCGGGAGGCGGTGCCCGCCGCGCGTGAGACGGCGCCGGTGGCCCGGGACGCGGCGGTGCCGGCCGTGCGGGTCGCGGCACCGGCTGCCCGGGTCGCGGCACTCGCGGTGCGTGACGCTGCGGTACCCGCCGCCCGGGACACGGTGCCCGCGGCCTTGGACGCGGTGCGTGACGCGGACGCGGCCGTGCGGGACGCGGGTTTGGTCCGGGACGTGGCGCTTCCCGCGCGGGACCTGGATGTCGAACCGGTCGTTCGAGACGCGGTGCCTTCGGACGCCGAGGGCCTGGCCGCGGAGCTCGCGGGCCTGGAGACCGGACTCGACGACCGGTTCTTCCCGCGCGCACGCTGCGCGATCAGCGTCCCGACCCCGATGGCCGCCGCTACCGGCCATTCGAGCAATCCAGCCACCGCGAGCGCGCCGAGTCCTCCGTAGTAGACGATGCGCTCCGTCGGCGGGAGGAACGACCTGGCCGTGTCGACGGCCTGGCCCGCCTCCTGCCTGCTGACGTGCGGCAAGTGAACATGCGGAGGCCGCAGCTGCACTGTCAGCATCGGAAGATTGAGCGTTAGCGAGGCGCCGTCCTGTTTCCTGCTTGCCTGGGCATGCGTGGTGGACGTTGCGGGTGTGGTCGGTCTCTGCGCCGTACGGGCGCGTGACCGGCTCGTCTGAGCTACTGCCATGATCCCTCCTCATGGGAACCGAGGGAAGGTGCAAATGGAGCCCGCAGGAGGTCGATCATGCCTTCTACGTGCGGTTATATGGCCCGAGTGCCATTCTCGTAATCTTCCTCGTATTGGGGCCGCGAAACGCGTAACGGCCGTTGAATCGGATGTTAGGGGATGAATCTCCGGCCGCTCGGACCGCTCGCTGTCCGTTTGGTGATGGTTTAGGAGAGATACGGCTTGAGCTCGCGGCGGGCCACGGTGCGGATGTGAACCTCGTCCGGACCGTCGAAGATGCGCATCGCGCGGGCCTGCGCGTACATCGCCGCGAGCGGGACGTCGTCGGACAGCCCCATGCCACCGTGGACCTGGATGGCGCGGTCGATGACCTCGCACGCCATCCTCGGAGCGACGACCTTGATTGCGGAGATCTCCGAGGCGGCCGCCTTCACGCCGACCGTGTCAATCATCCAGGCGGCCTTCAGGGTGAGCAGCCTGGCCTGTTCGATGGCGAGCCGCGACTCGGCGATCTGCTGCTGCACCACACCCTGCTGCGCCAGCGTCTGGCCGAAGGCCACCCGGTTGGCGGCGCGGGCGCACATCAGCTCCAGGGCGCGTTCGGCCATGCCGACGGCGCGCATGCAGTGGTGGATGCGGCCGGGGCCGAGACGGGCCTGGGCGATGCGGAAGCCGTCCCCCTCCGCCGCGATGAGGTTCGAGGCGGGCACCCGGACGTCGGTGAAGACGATCTCGGAGTGGCCGTGCTGCTCCTGGTAACCGAAGAGCGGCAGGTGACGTATGACCTCGATGCCCGGTGTGTCCATCGGGACCAGGATCATCGACTGCTGGCGGTGCGGCGGCCCGTCGGGATCGGTCTTGCCCATCACGATCAGGATCTCGCAGCGCGGGTCGGCCACCCCGGTGATGAACCACTTGCGGCCGTTGACGACGTACTCGGAGCCGTCGAGCCTGATGGAGGTGGCGATGTTGGTGGCGTCGCTGGAGGCCACCGCGGGCTCGGTCATCGCGAACGCCGAACGGATCTCGCCGGAGAGCAGGGGCTTGAGCCACCGGTCCCGCTGCTCGGGCGAGCCGAACATGTGCAGGACCTCCATGTTCCCGGTGTCGGGGGCCGCGCAGTTCAGCGCCTCGGGGGCGAGGTCGATGGAGCGGCCGGTGACCTCGGCCAGGCCGGCGTAGTCGAGCACCGACATGCCCGACTCCGCGGGAAGGAACAGGTTCCAGAGACCGCGCGAGCGCGCCTCGGCCTTGAGCTCCTCCACCACCGGGGGCAGCTCGTGACTGTCGTGCCCTCTGGTCTGCCGCCAAGCGTGGTAGACCGGCTCCGCCGGATAGACATGGGTAGTCATGAAATCGGTCAGATTGGCGAGGTATTCCTGCGCCGTGTCGCTGAGCGCGAAGTCCATGGCGGCCAGTTTGGCACCACCCCTTCTGCCGCCGTCCACCGGTCCACGCCTAACCTGGAACCCGTTCCATCAAGGAGGAGAGATGCTGAAGGGCGTGCTGATCGACTGGGGTGGCGTGCTCACCGTCGGTCTCGCCGAGGCGATCGCCGAGTGGATCGTCGCCGAGAGGCTCGACGAGGCCCACTACCGGCAGGTGATGCGTGAGCTCATCGTTCACGCGTACGAGAACACGGAGAACGGCGAGAACACCATCCACGCCCTGGAGCGCGGAGAGATCTCCGGCCTGGACTTCGAACGCGACCTGGCGGCCAGGCTGATCACGACGGACGGCGTACCGCCGGTCGCCGAGGGGCTGCTGACCAGGATGTTCTCCCGCTTCCACCGGGTCGAGCCGATGTACGAGATGCTCCGCGAGGCCCGCGCCGCGGGTCTGCGCACCTGCCTGCTCTCCAACTCCTGGGCGAACGAGTATCCCCGCGAGGGCTGGGAGGACTTCTTCGACGAGGTCGTCATCTCGGGGGAGATCGGCATGCGCAAGCCCGAGCCGAGGATCTTCGAGCACGCGCTCGGCAGGATCGGCCTGGCCGGGGAGGAGTGCGTGTTCGTCGACGACATCGAGGCCAACATCGAGGCCGCCCGGCGGCTCGGCATCGTCGGCGTGCACCACCGCGCCCCCGAGCCGACCATCGCCGAACTGGAGACCCTGTTCCAGATCTCGCTCCGCTGACCTGTCCCGTTCAACTCTCACCGTGCCGCTCCGCGCGGGCGGTATCACCGGGGGTCGCCGGTACTGGCACACTCGATGCGTGAATCGGCGCCGAACCGGCGCCGATGTCGGAGAGATAGATCGAGGCATGGATGCGCGTCTACCTGCCGTGTACGCTCCCGGCGCTGGCCCGCGTGGCCACCGTGGGGGAGCTCGGCCCGGCCCCGTTGACCGGCTACGCGGTGACCCCCGCGTTGGTCGAGTGGTACGCCTCGGGTGACACCGAGGAGTTGGAGTACGTCGCCCTGACCGAGGCGGCCAGGAGTTCCCTGCGGATGCTGGCCGCCGACCGCGCCGACGGGGTGGAGGTCGCCGCGCGGCGGGTGGTCGTCGCCGTCGACGTACCGGAGGGCGGCGTGAGCGCGAGCGCCGACCTGAGTGAGCGCGCCCGGGTGCGGCTCGCCGCGGCGGTCCCGCTGGGGTTGGTCGCCGCGGTCCACGTGGACGACGTATCGGCGGTGAAGGACGTCGAGGCCGCCCTCGCCGCGCTGCCCGCGGCCGACCGCGGTGACGACGACGCCCGCTTCACCGTGGACGGCGCCGAGGCCAACGAGCTCCTGTGGTACGCCACCCAGGAGATCCCCGACCTGGTCGGCTGACCTCCTTCCCTCCGCGCCAGGAGCCAGGAGCCAGGAGCCAGGAGCCCGGCGCCCGTGCCCCCGGAGACCCGAGGTCCGGGGGTGGGATCCCCGTGCCGTGGGCGTCTCCGAGCGGGCCGCCTTCCCGTTCGCGGCGCCGATCCGGCGGGGATTTTCGCTATTCTGGAGGGCATATGAGACACATTGTTTGGGATTGGAACGGCACGCTGTTCCACGACATCGACGCCGTCGTCGGTGCGACGAACGCGGTGTTCGAGCCGTACGGGCTGGGTTCCTACGATGCCGACCGCTTCCGCGCGGTCTACACGCGCCCGATCTGGGCCGCCTACGAGCGCATGCTCGGCCGTGCCCTTGAGGACGGCGAGTGGGAGCGGCTCGACCTCGGTTTCCACGAGAGCTATCACCGGCTGATGCTGGAGTGCGGGCTGGCCGCCGACGCCCTCTCCACCCTGCGGAGCTGGGAGCGCGCGGGCGGCAAGCAGTCGCTGCTGTCCATGTGGGCGCACGAACGACTGGTTCCCAAGATCGCGGAATTCGGCATCGACCACCACTTCACCCGGATCGACGGCCTGCGCAGCGCCTCCGGCGGGCACAAGGCCGAATCGATGGTGGCCCACCTCGCCGCCCTCGGCGTCGACCCGGCCGACGTCCTCGTCATCGGCGACAGCCTGGACGACGCGCACGCGGCCCAGCACGTCGGGGCACGCGCGGTCCTCTACACCGGCGGCATGACCAGCCGGGCCGACCTGATGGCCTTCGGCGTCCCGGTCGTCGACACCCTGGAGAACGCGCTCGACCACGCCTGACGGCCCGTGACGCGATCTCGCGAGAACCGGCGAACGGCTCCTTTTCGGTATCGAAGGCGGTCATCATGCGCCCAGGGCCTTACCCTGGGCATCCACCCCCATTCCGGGAGGTCCCCGATCAATCGCCTCGTCCTCTGGAACATCGACCTCACGCTGGTCGACGTGTCGATCGTCACCCGCGAGGCATACGCGGAGGCCTTTCGCAGTGTCACCGGAAGGCCCCTGGTCAAACTGACCCAGGCCAACGGGCGCCCCGACTCGGAGATCGTCTTCGAGATGCTCGCCATCAACGGGATCGTCGCCGGTGACGACCACCTCCCCAGGTTCCTCGACGCGCTGGCCGGGGCCTTCGGAGCCCGGCGCAGGAGCCTGGCCAAGGACGGCCGGATGATGCCCGGCGCCCGCGACGCGCTGAAGGCCGTGGCGAGGCTCGACGGCGTGGTCCAGTCGGTGCTCACCGGCACGATCAAGAGCAACGCGGTGCACAAGCTGACCGCGTTCAGTCTCGACAAGCACATCGACTTCGAGATCGGCGGCTACGGCGAGGAGGTCTATCCCAAGGCCACCCTCCTGCAGGTCGCGCAGGGCCGCGCCAAGCAGAGGTACGGGGCGACCTTCGACGGGCGCAACACCGTGCTGATCGGCGACTCGGCCAGGGACGTCCAGGCCGCGAGGATCGCCGGGGCCGCGATGATCGGGGTCGCCTCGGGGCGTTCCCTCCCGGCCGAACTGCACGAGGCGGGGGCCGACGTGGTCCTGCCCGACCTCTCCAACCCCTCCGAGGTCGTCGCCGCCGTCGCCGGCCTCACCTCCCCGGCCCGGCGCGCCGGCCACTCCCCGGCGGGCCGCTGACTCCCGCCCCTCGCCGCTGACTCCCTGATCCGCACCGCCGGCTCCTGACTCCAGACCCGCACCGCCGGCTCCCCGGCCCGCATCGGTGACGAGCGACGGTCGTACGTGATGGGGCGGACCGCGTCGAGCCGGGCCCGCCGCGAGCCGGCTCCACATGTCCGGCCGGGATTCATGTCCGTGCCCGGCCGCCGCCCGTTCCCGCCGGGGGGTCGTACGTGGTCGTCCCACACGGGGCGCCCCGAGGGTGTGTGGTCCCGGGGGATGACATTCGGGTGGGGCGCCGAGAGGATGGGGCCATGGTTGAGGAAGGTGCGCCGCTCTGGGAGCCGTCCCCGGAGATCGTGAGAAACGCCAAGGTCACCCGCTACGCGGAGTGGCTGGGCAGGGCCGGTGACTACGAGTCCCTGTGGCGGTGGTCGGTCGACGCCCCCGAGGAGTTCTGGACGTCGATCTGGGACTACTTCGGGGTCGTGGGGGAGCGCGGGGACGGGCCCGTCATGTCGGGGGAGATGCCGGGCACCGAGTGGTTCGCCGGTTCGACGCTGAACTACGCGGCCAACGCGCTGCGCGGGGCCGCGTCCGACCCCGGGCGGCTCGCGGTGGTCTCCCGCGACGAGGCGGGCGGGCGCCGGGCGCTCACCCTGGGGGAACTGGCCGAGGAGGTGGCGCGGGTCCGCACGGGGCTGGCCGCGCTGGGCGTCGGGAGGGGCGACCGGGTCGCGGCCTACATGCCGAACGTCCCCGAGGCGCTGATCGCCTTCCTGGCGACAGCCTCCCTGGGCGCCATCTGGTCCTCCTGCTCGCCCGACTTCGGCGCGCCCAGTGTGATCGACCGTTTCACCCAGATCGAGCCGAAGGTGCTCGTCGCGGTCGACGGCTACGACTACAACGGCAAACGCTTCGACCGGAGCGCGGTCGTCCAGGACATCGCCGCCAAGCTGCCGACCCTGGTGGCGCGGGTGCGCGTCCCGGCCCAGGACGCGCTCGGCGCGGACACCCCCGGCGCGCCGCGGGCCCGGGACACGGCCGTGACCGGGGACGGAGTCCGTACGGTGAGCTGGGCGGAGGTGCGCGCCGTCGCGGGGCCGCTCGACTTCGAGCCGGTGCCGTTCGGGCACCCGCTCTGGATCGTCTACTCCTCGGGCACCACCGGGCTGCCCAAGCCGATCGTGCACGGTCACGGCGGCGTGGTGCTGGAGCACCTCAAGGCGCTCTCCTTCCACCAGGACCTGGGCGAGGGCGACGTCTTCTTCTGGTACACCACCACCGGCTGGATGATGTGGAACTACCTCGTCGGCGGCCTGCTGGTCGGCTCGGCGGTGGTGCTCTACGACGGGGCGGCGACCTACCCGGAGACCGGCGCGCTCTGGCGGCTCGCCGCCGAGGAGGGGGTCACCTACTTCGGTACGGGGGCTCCGTACGTGATCGCGTCCATGAAGGCCGGCCTCGGGCCGTCCGGTCTCGACCGGCTGCGGGGGCTCGGCTCCACCGGCTCGCCACTGCCGCCCGAGGGGTTCGCCTGGGTGCACGACGCGCTGCCGGAGGTCCAGCTCGGCTCCTTCTCCGGCGGCACCGACGTGTGCACCGGTTTCGTGGGTGCCGTGCCGCTGCTCCCGGTCCGGGCGGGGGTGATCCCGTGCCGCTGCCTGGGTGCGAGGGTCGAGTCCTTCGACCCGTCGGGCACGCCGGTGATCGGAGAGGTGGGCGAGCTGGTGCTGACCCTGCCGATGCCGTCGATGCCGGTGATGTTCTGGAACGACCCCGACGGGTCCCGCTACCGCGACAGCTACTTCTCCGAGTATCCCGGAGTCTGGCGGCACGGCGACTGGATCAAGATCCTTCCCGACGGCGGCTGCGTCATCTACGGCCGCTCCGACTCGACCCTGAACCGGGGCGGCGTCCGGATGGGCACCAGCGAGTTCTACCGCGTGGTGGAGCGCTTCGAGGAGATCACCGACAGCCTGGTGATCGACACCGGTCAGCTCGGGCAGGAGGGCCGCCTTCTGCTGTACGTCACCATGGCCGAGGCGACGCCCCTGGACGACGACCTGGTCGCGCGCCTGCGCCGGGAGCTGCGGGAAGGTCTCTCCCCGCGCCACGTGCCGAACGAGATCATCGAGGTCCCCGGCATCCCCCGCACCCTCAGCGGCAAGAAGCTGGAGGTCCCCATCCGCAAGATCCTCCTCGGTGTCGCCCCAGAGAAGGCCGCCAACCTCGACGCCATGGCCAACCCCGAGATCCTCTCCCACTTCGTACCGGGAGCCCATCTCGACGCGGCGGCCCACCCCGACGCGGTCGACCTCACCCCGGAGGCCCACTCCGACGCGGTCGAGCCCGCCCCGGAGGCCGACACCACCCGGCACTGACCGTCGCGTCACCGGAGGCGCTCACGCCTCCACCACCGACGGCCGCTGCCGGCCGGGCACGCGGGAGAGAACCGGAGACCCGGGACCTCCCGCGGTCAGATCCCCTGGGGAAGGCGGAACAGGCGGCCCGGGTCGCGGGCGGACTTGATCTGGGCGAGCCTGGCGGCGTTGTCCCCGTAGTAGGCCGCGCGCCAGCCGTCGAGCTCCGGGTCGACGTAGTTGACGTACGCGTGGTCGCCGAAGTGGGGCCGCATCGCCGCGTGCGCGGTCCTGGCCCAGCCCGCCGCCCCGGGGCGGTGGGCGTAGTACTGCACGCTGTAGAGGGCGGCCCGGTGCGGGAAGGCCGTGGCGTCGGGGCCGACCCTGGCGACGGCGCCGCCGAGGGCGTCCAGCAGCACGGTGTGCTCGCCGGGGCGGGCGACCTGGGCGACCAGGGTCTTGGCCCCGGCCTCGGAGAGCGGGCGGTAGGCCATGTGCGACTTGGCCCTGAAGGTGTCCCTGGACAGCCGCCCGCCCCGGGTCTGCCCCGGCAGGGAGCCGCCCAGGTGGCACTGGGAGACCGAGAGCGAGCCGCAGCCCGCCATGATCAGCATGGCCTGGCGGTAGGAGGTCTGCCTGACGGAGCTCGACGACGGCGACCCGGCCGCGTCGGCCAGCCTGTCGAGCAGCCGCTCGCAACCGGCCCTGCCGCCGAGGTAGAGCCCGACGACCTCGACGTCCGTCGCGCCGTTGCGGCTCAGATGCATCCCCGACCACATGGCGTCCGGGGCCGAGGGGCCCCACGCCTGCCAGGCGCGCAGTGCCCTGACCGCCCTCGACCACGGCCAGTGCAGGAAGAACACCGTGACCTCGCGGGTGGGGTGGGTCCGGAACTCGAAGGAGACCGCCACGCCGAGGTTGCCCCCGCCGCCGCCCCGCGAGGCCCAGTACAGGTCGGCGTTGTGGTTCGCGTCGCAGGTCAGCAGCCGTCCGTCGGCCGTGACGATCCGGACCGACTCCATCACGTCGCAGGTCAGGCCGTACTTCCTGGAGACCACGCCGATCCCGCCGCCCAACGCGAGCCCGCTCACCCCGACCGTGGCGCAGGTCCCGGCGGGGATGCTCACCCCGCTCGCGGCCAGCCGGTCGTAGACGTCGATCAGCTTGGCGCCCGCCCCGACGGTCGCCCGCCCTGAGGCGTGGCTCACCTTGCTCATCCGGGACACGTCGAGGACGAGGCCGGTCCCGGTGGACCAGCCCGCGTAGGAGTGCCCGCCGGAGCGCACGGCCAGCGGCAGGTTCAGCCGGCGCGCGAAGCCGACGCACTCGGCGACGTCGGAGGGGTTGGCGCAGTAGGCGACCCCCGACGGCCGGACCGTGTCGAAGGCGGGGTTGAACAGCTTCCTGGCGCCGTCGTACGCGGCGTCGCCCGGCCGGACGAGCCTGCCCTCCAGCCCGCCGGCCAGGGCCCGCCAGTCGGCGGGGCGCGGCGCGCTCGCGGCGCCCCGGCCGGTCGTGCCGGTGGCGTCGGTGGTGCCGGTCATGCCGACGGCGCCCAGGGCGGGTGTGCCCTGAGCGCCCAGTGTGAGGGCGGCCAGGCCGCCGGTCCGAAGGAATGCCCGCCTGTCCGGAGGGGTTCGCATGTCGTTACTCCCCGAGGTTCGGTGTCACCTGCCCGATAGGACGACCGCACTGCCCTTCTGGTTGGTCACATTCACATCACCCTGGCGTGACGAGGGTCAGAGGGAGCAACGGGGAAAGGGGCTCACACTCCCTCCGCCACGCGCAGCGCGAGGGCCGGGCACATCTCGACGGCCCTGCGGGCCATCCGCCGGAACTGGGCGGGTACGGTGTCGCGGCTGAACACCGGGTAGCCGTGCTCGTCGAGGTGGACGAGGTCGGGGGCGAGCTGCGCGCACAGGCCGTGGCCCTGGCAGCGGGTCCAGTCCACGGTGAGCCTCACCTCGGGCTCGTTCTCCTGCGGGGGCAGGGGGAGCACGCCGAGCACCGGGCGCCCGCAGCCGCCGCGCAGGAGGTGTTCCTCGATGTCCTCGGGGAAGGCGTCCAGCGCCGACAGCACGAACCTGGACGTTCCGTCGGGGTGGAAGCACGCGCCCCTGCCCTTGACGCTCGCGGCCCTGCTCCGAAGCTCGTCCAGGGCGGAGGCCGAACCGTTCACGAGCTCGGCCATCGACTGCGCGACGTCCGGGAGGCCGAGCCGGCAGGGGCCGCACTGCCCCGACGACTGGGCGGCCAGGTACTTCGCGACCCTGACCGTCTCGCCCAGCGGGCAGGTCTCCCCGCCGAGCGGCACGATGATCCCGGCGCCGAGCTGGCCGCCCGCCTCCGAGATGCCCTGGCGGGAGACGGTCGCCACGGCCGCGGCGTCCGCGTGGAGCCACGCGCCGTGGTAGCCGCCGACCAGCACCCCGTCGCCGGTGGAGGCCTGGCAGGCGTCCAGGACGGCGTACAGCGGGGTGCCGGTCGCGACCTCGACCACGGCCGGGGCCTTGGCGGAGCCTCCCACGGTGAGCAGGACCGTCCCCGGCTCGCGTGCCGTGCCGACGTCGGCGTACCGCTCCGCGCCCAGGGTCGCGAGGACCGCGAGCTGCGCGTACGTCTCGGCGTTGGACAGCAGGGTGGGCAGCCCGTTCACGCCGCTCTCCACGGCCCTGACCTTGCGGCCCGGCGGCTCCCCGACCAGGCCGTTCACCGAACGGACCAGGGCGCCGCCCTCGCCGGAGATGAACCTCTCGACGATGCCGACCACCCGGACCTGGTCGCTGATGCCCCGCTCCTCGACCGCGGCGGCCACGGACGCCTGGCCCATGCCGCCCTCGACGGTCGCGATCACGACCTGCTTGGCGCCGATCGCGCCCGCCGCGAGCAGCGCGCCCTCGATGACCAGGTGGGGGGTCCTGGTGAGCAGCATGGTGTCCTTGCTGCTCGCGGGCTCGCCCTCGGCCGCGTTGACCAGGACGATCTTCTCCGCCTTCTTGTCCATCACCGCGCGGACCTTGCGGGCGAAGGGGAACGCGGCCCCGCCCCGCCCGCGCATGTCCACCTCGTCGGCCAGCGTGGCCAGCTCCTCGCCGGACATGCCCGGCGCCGTGCCGTGCATGTCGCGGTGTTCCGCGAGGTCCATCCTGCGGCAGTCTTCGAGCCCGGCGGTCAGCCGGGCGGGTCCCAGCTGGCGGACGGGGGGAACGCGGTAGGGAATCATCCGACATCTCCGATACGACGAAGCTCCGGCGGGTCCTCACGGACGAGGCGCGGGACGCGGCCGACGATGCTCGTGGGCGGTGTGATGCTCGTGGGCGCCGGCAGGTCCGCGGCGACGGGCACCGCCACCGGCATCTCCTCGCGCACGACGATCGGCTTGGGCTGCAGCTCGGAGATCACCCTGATCAGCAGGGCGGCTCCCACCGCGACCAGGCAGACCACGTAGCTCCAGGTCACCCACTCGGCGGGGGCGCGGCCCGCGGTCAGCCCGTGCAGGACCGCCATCGGCCACGCCAGGTAGGCGGAGCCGTGCAGCATGCGCCAGAGCCACGGCCTGCGGTTCTCCGCGAACCTGGCTCGGGCGACCCCGGTGAGGAAGACGACGATCATCAGGTCGGAGGCGATGGCGCCGAAACCGACGTACAGGCCCTGGCCGCTCACGGACAGCGGGACCACGACGGAGGGGAGGGAGGTCCTGCTTTCGATGATCTTCATGGTGACGTGGATGGCGAGGAAGCCCATGCCGAGCATGGCGGCGGCCCGGTGGACGAGCTGCGAACGGATCCTGCCCAGGACGGGCAGCACGATCCGGTCGGCGGAGAGCAGGCCGAGCGCCACGGTCGCGGTGAGCGACACGAGGGCGATCACGCCGGAGAAGAACGAGAAGATGCCACGGACGGTAGCGGCCACCTCCATGCCGGGCGCTGTCCGCCCGAGTGCGAGAAGGCCGACCACGGAGACCGTGATCGTGACACCGAGGCCGATCCTGGCGGGCCTCTGGTCGAGACTGATCCCGGCCTCCGACCGGGTGTGTCTCGGAGTCCGTCTGTTACCCACCTATGGCTCCTGTCTGCGAAGCGGCTCGAACGACGTCTGCGTACGAGGGTGATGGACTCTGATATCGCGAGATGCCGCCCCCCGTCTCCGCGGGAGTGTGGAAGAGGCGCGGAGACTGGGGACGGCGGTCCCGGCGGGATTCCGTCAGCAGCGACGGTTCCTGTTGATGCAGTCGACGGCGAGCTTCATGAGCCGGTCGGGCATGAGGTTCGCGAAGTCGGCGTGGTCGGTGACGGGGTTGTGCCGTTGCTCGGGGAAGGCGTCCAGCGCGAAGGACGCCGTGCGCGGCGTGGCGTAGGTCAAGGTCATCCGCAGCTGCGGGATGGCCTTGGTGCCGGACGGGCAGGCGCCGTTCGCGTCGGGGAACAGCACGTGCGTGCGGTGGTTGGCGCTGTCGTTGTTCTGGCCGTCCCAGCAGCTGGGGAAGTCCAGGATCCGGACGAGCTGGCTGCCGCGCGGGCAGAGCGGGTACTTGGTGGTGATCCGGTTGGTGAAGCCGGTGCAGCTCCACTTGGCGAGGGCGTTCGCGCCGCCGTTGGTGGCGGCCTTGGCGTCACCGGTGATCATCCTGATGAAGCGCGGCATCGGGCTCACCCTGGAGACCGCGTTCCCGCGGAACTGCAGGCTCACCTGGCGGGCCCGCATGATGGTGCCGACGTTGCCGTCCGGGTCATCGGCGTTGACGTCGCTCGTACGGTCGCGAAGGACCGGCCAGAAGTAGGTCGAGCGGTCGTTGAGCGCGCAGGTGGTGCCCGCGGCGGCCAGGGACTGGTCCGTGGAGAACCCGTCGGTCGACAGGTTGCCGACGTAGTCGTGGACGTGGTGGGCGCCGTTGGTCACGCCGGGGGCCACGATGAAGTTGTCGGAGTTGCGGTGGCCGTTTCCGTTCGTGCCACAGCGGGAGGTGAAGATGCCCGCGGAACCGCTGCGCCGCGGCCGGATCTCCTGGACGTTCCGCTGGACCTGCCGGATGTCGATGAAGTCCTCGGGGAACGGCCCGAGGTCGGCGCACTCGGCCTCCTCGTCGTCCTGCGGGGGAGCGGGAGTCTCGCTGGGAGCAGGCGTCTCCGCGGGCGGGTCGGCCGGCGGGGCGTCGGTCGGCGGGTTGTCGGCGGGCGGAGCGTCGGTGGGTGCCTGGGTGGGGCTCTGCGAGGGGGCCTGGGTGGGCCCGCGGCGGGCGTTGTTGTCGGCGGCGTCGCCGTCGCCGGCGTTCTCCTGGTCCTGGGCCTGCTGGTCGGCGGGCTCTTCGGGGGCGGCCGGCTCCGTGGGAGACGCCTGGATGAGGCTGCCGCCCGCGGGAGGCGCGTCGGCGGGCTGGTCCTGGGCCGGCTGGTCCTGAGCGGGCTGGTCCTGAGCGGGCTGGTCCTGCGCGGGAGCGTCCTGAGCGGGCTGGTCCTGAGCCGGTTGGTCCTGAGCGGGAGCGTCCTGGTTCTGGTTCTGGTTCTGCTGGTTCTGGTCCTGCGCGGGCTGGTCCTGCTGGCTTCGCTGGTTCTGGGCCTGCTGCTCGGCGGGATCGCAGTGATCACCGTAGGCGGGGGTCGTGACCGCCACCGTGAACGTGACGGTGGTGAGCGTGCTGGCGGCCAGGGCCAGCGCAGACAGGGAGACGAGCGAGCGTTTCATGATTTTCAAGCGATTTCTCTCCTCACAGGTGTGTCGAGAGCGGAGACGGGCGGCGGCGGGGAGGGCATCGGAGGCTCGGGCAGTTCCGAGTAGTCGACCAGCCCCGTGCTCTCCAGCAGGGTCATGTGCTTCATGACCACCTCGACCGCCCGCTGGGCGAATGTCCTGACCAGGTCGTTACGGGTGCCGGCTCGTACGCCGGCGACCACCCCGAAGACCTTTCCGTGGGCCGCCCGCAGCAGCTTGGCGAACAGGAGGTCGTACTCGGCGCCCGGCTTCACCGCCGCCAGCTGCGCCATCCAGCCCTGCTGGTCGGCGTTGGGCTGGTCGGGCAGCGGCACGTTCAGCTTGGGCGCGAGGGCGCGAACCTCCTCGTCGAGCTTGAGGTGGTCGGTCATCAGGTGCATGCCGACCTCCTTCACTCGCTTGTTCGCGGACTTCTGCTGGGCCTGCTGACCGCTGGGAATCTCCCAGAGACCGGCCAGTCGGACCTTGACCAGAAGGTCGCGGTCGGCCGGGCCCAGGGGGCCCTGCGGGGTCTGGACCCAGCCCTGGGCGGCCAGGGAGGCCCCGCCGCCGGGCGGGGTGATCAGGACGACCGCCACGGCGGCGATCGCGATGAAGACCCCGAACAGCAGGGGTTCGCCGTTCTTGAAGCGGCGGAACAGTGATCTGAACATTGGCCCGGTTCCGCTCTCAGAGACTGGCCGCTGCCAGGGCCTTCTCGGCGCCCGGCGCGGTGGCGAACGTGCCGCCCGGCCCGTACGGGGCCGGGTGCGTGAGGAGGAGGACAGCTCCGACCGGCCACGGAATGTGCCGCTCTGCCATGTCGTTTCCTTTCCTCGAGGCCCGCCGGTGCGGGCGCACTTGGTGGGAGGTACGCGGTGCCGCCCCGGGTGGTTCAGAAGAAGTGATGAGATAGTTAGAAATGACTGGAGTTGCCAGAGTTGCAGACGGGACACATAACGAAGGTGTAAAGATGTGACCCGTGCGTCAACTCGACAGTCGGTTCGAGAGCGCGGACACCGATGTCCTCTTGGTAGAAGACCTGTACCGGGAGTTCGGTGTACCCCTGCTCCGCCATGTGCGTAAGGCCACCGGTAACGATCTGCAATGGGCGGAGGACGTCGTCCAGGAGACGCTCGTCCGAGCCTGGCGTAACGCAGGGAGGTTGCAACGAGAGCCCGGCCTGTTGTGGGCCTGGCTCCTCACCGTCGCCCGACGTATCGTCATCGACGGTCGTCGCAGGCGAGGGACTAGACCACAGGAGGTCGAACCCGCCGACGCGAACGCTGTGCCCGTTCCCGACGGGGCCGATCGCGCGCTGGAGGCGATGATCGTCGCCGAGGCGTTGCGAGAACTGTCCCCAGAACACCGCGAAGTCATCGAGCAGACTTACCTACGGGACCGTACGATTAACGAAGCGGCGGAGATCCTCGGGATCCCGCCGGGTACGGTCAAGTCCCGGCTCTACTACGGGATTCGGGCTCTCCGAAAGGTCCTCAAGGAGAGAGGTGTCGCGAGCTGATGTTGCCCTCCCCGCATCATGACGTGGCGGCGTACGCGCTCGGGGTGCTCGACGAAGAGGACCTTGAGGCGTTTCAAAACCATCTCATGACCTGCGAGGAGTGCCAGGTCGAGCTCCGGGAACTCAGTGAGGTTCCCGGACTCCTCGATGTGGTGAAGCGGGACCGCTCCAATGCCCTGGACGATGACCGGATGCCACATTGACGTTTAGCTGCTTTTGGGGTGATATCAGGAACGGTGGTGTGTCCCGGTCAACGAGGACCGGGACAGACGGCCACTGGAGGTGTCGTGCCACGGGCCATGCCCGATGGGCGGAGTGCGGGCCGACCGGCCCCGCCCGCCGGGCGAGGCGCCCGGAGCGAGGCCAGACTCGCCCGGCTGCGCCGTAGCCGTTCCGAGGCGACCCTGTGGAATGATTGCCCTACCGCCACCTCGCAGGGAGAACCCGCCGTCTCCGACCAGGAGCCCTTCCGTTCCCCGTCGGCAGCGGCGAGAGACCGCGGTTCCCATGACGAGCCGCGGCGCCTGGCCGAAATCCCGATCACCCATAACGAGACGATCACCCCCCGGTGGGCGTTTCGCGCCCCAAGCCCCGGGGATCGGAGTGCGGCCGGGAGCGGGTGGCCGGGCGAGAGCGCCGCATCCCGGAGGGGGCGGGCGACATCACCTCCTTCCTGCCGGGCACTATTTCCGTAGGAATCATGAGATCCACCATGGATCCTCACCTAACTCTGCAAAACCCCTCACAAAGGAGTGAGAGCGACATGCCGCTCGACGAGGCCAAGGACGAGCTGCTGAGGAGTGCCGCGGAGACGTGCGCGCACACACCGGGCAGTGATCACGTGAGCGTGGAGGAGGCGCTCGCCTTCCTGCGGCTCTATTACCGGCATGTCGCCCCGGAGGACCTGCTCGGCCGCGACCCGGTCGACGTGTACGGGCCGGCGATGACCCAGCGGCAGCTCGCCGAGCGACGCCCCCAGGGCCGCGCCCTGGTGCGGGCCTACACGCCCACCCTGGAGGAGTACGGCTGGGACCCCGGGGTCTCCGTCGTGGAGATCGTCACCGACGACATGCCCTTCCTCGTCGACTCGGTGACCATGGAGTTCGACCGGCACGACATCGGCACCCACCTGGTCGTCCACCCGCAGATGCGCGTGCGCAGGGACATGACGGGCAAGCTGCTCGGGCGCGGCGAGGAGGACGTCACCGGGCAGGTGCTCGCCGAGTCCTGGATGCACTTCGAGATCGACAGGCAGGGCGACCAGGCCGCGCTCAAGGGGATCGAGACCGACCTGCAGCGCGTCCTGGAGGACGTGCGCGGCGCCGTCGAGGACTTCGTCAAGATGCGGACCCTCGCCCTGCGGACCGCCGAGGACGTCTCGGTCAACCCGCCGCCCCTCGACCCCGCCGGGGTGGAGGACAGCCTGGAGCTGCTGCGCTGGCTGGCCGACGGGCACTTCACCTTCCTCGGCTACCGCGAATACCGCCTGGAGGAGGGCGAGGAGGGCGACAGGCTGCACCCGATACCCGGGACCGGACTGGGCATCCTCCGCAGCGACAGCGCCGACTCCGGCAGCTTCGCCGCGCTCCCGCCCGAGCTGCGCGCCAAGGCCCGCGAGAAACAGCAGATGCTGATCGTCACCAAGGCCAACACCCGCGCCACCGTGCACCGCTCCGCCTACCTCGACTACGTGGGCGTCAAGCTCTTCGACGCCTCGGGCGAGGTCGTCGGCGAGCGGCGCTTCCTCGGCCTCTTCACCCACGTGGCCTACAGCGAGTCGATCTCGCGCGTCCCGGTGCTCCGGCGCAAGCTGGCCGAGGTGCTCGTGCTCGCCGGGCTCACCGCCGACAGCCACGACGGCAAGGACCTCATCGAGATCCTGGAGACCTTCCCCAGGGACGAGCTCTTCCAGACCTCCGTGGAGCAGCTGCTGCCGATCGCCCTCGGCGTGCTCAGGCTCCGCGAGCGCAAGCAGGTCAAGGTCTTCCTGCGCCCGGACGACTACGGCCGCTACGTCTCGTGCCTGGTCTACCTCCCGCGCGACCGCTACACCACCAAGATCCGCATCAAGATGCAGGACATCCTGCTCAAGGCGCTCGGCGCCACCAACTTCGACTACAGCGCGATGATCGGCGAGTCGGCCCTCGCCAGGCTGCACGTGGTCGTGCGCGGCGAGCGCGGCAGGCCGCTGCGCGCCGACACGGTGAACGTCGAGGAGCTGGAGGCGAGGCTGGCCGCCGCCACCAGGTCCTGGGAGGACGACCTGGTCGCCGCGATCACCGAGCTGAGCCCCGAGGACGAGGCGCCCAAGCTCGTCCGCCGCTACGCCCCGGCGTTCCCCGAGGGGTACAAGGCCGACTTCCCGGCCCGGATGGCGGTCGCCGACCTGCGCCGCCTGGAGGCGCTGGCCGCCTCCTCCGACGAGATCGGGATGAACCTCTACGAGCCGTACGACGCCCCGGAGAACGAGCGCCGCTTCAAGCTCTACCGCCTCGGCGCGCCCGTCTCCCTGTCGCGGGTGCTGCCGCTGCTTCAGCGGATGGGCGTGGAGGTGGTCGACGAGCGGCCGTACGAGATCGACCGCGACGGGGACCCGGCCACCAAGGACGCCTGGATCTACGACTTCGGCCTGCGCTACACGCCCTCGCCCGAGGTCGACAGGGACGAGTTCAAGCGGCTCTTCCAGGACGCGTTCGGCGCCCTGTGGGCCGGGCGGGTGGAGAGCGACGGGTTCAACGGGCTCGTCCTGGCCGCCGGGCTGACCTGGGAGCAGGCCGAGATCCTGCGCGTGTACGCCAAGTATCTGCGCCAGGCGGGCACCACGTTCAGCCAGGAGTACATCGAGCGGGTGCTGATGGGCAACGTGCGGCTCGCCCGGCTGCTGGTGCGCCTGTTCGAGGCCAGGCTCAACCCCCGGCGCTCGGCCGAGGTCCGCGCCGACCTGTCCGACGCGCTGCACGAGGAGATCCTCGGCGCCCTGGACGACGTGGCCTCGCTGGACGAGGACCGGATCCTGCGGGCCTACCTGGAGATGATCGGCGCCACCCTGCGGACCAACTACTTCCAGCGGGTCGACGGCGAGCGCAAGCCGTACGTCAGCCTGAAGCTCGACTCGCCGTCGATCGGCGTGCTGCCGCTGCCCCGGCCCAAGTTCGAGGTGTTCGTCTACTCGCCCAGGGTCGAGGGCGTGCACCTGCGCTTCGGCAAGGTCGCGCGGGGCGGGCTGCGCTGGTCGGACCGGATGGAGGACTTCCGGACGGAGGTGCTCGGGCTGGTGAAGGCGCAGATGGTGAAAAACACCGTCATCGTCCCCACCGGCTCCAAGGGCGGCTTTGTGGTGAAAAATCCGCCGAAGTCGGGGTCGCGGGAGGACACCCTGGTCGAGGGCATCGCCTGCTACCGGATGTTTATCTCCGGCCTGCTCGACCTCACCGACAACCTCGTCGACGGCGAGGTGGTCCCGCCCGCCGACGTCGTCAGGCACGACGGCGACGACACCTACCTGGTGGTCGCCGCCGACAAGGGCACCGCGACGTTCTCCGACATCGCCAACGCGGTGGCCAAGGAGTACGGCTTCTGGCTGGGCGACGCCTTCGCCTCCGGCGGCTCGATCGGCTACGACCACAAGGCCATGGGCATCACCGCCAGGGGCGCCTGGGAGTCGGTCAAGTACCACTTCCGCACGACCGGCGTCGACATCCAGAGCACCGACTTCACCGTGGCCGGAATCGGCGACATGTCCGGTGACGTGTTCGGCAACGGCATGCTGCTCTCCCAGCACATCCGGCTGGTCGCGGCGTTCGACCACCGGCACGTCTTCATCGACCCCCAGCCGGACGTCGCCGGGAGCTACGCCGAGCGCGCCCGGCTGTTCGCGCTGCCCCGCAGCTCCTGGGACGACTACGACGCCTCGCTCATCTCGAAGGGAGGCGGCGTCTGGCCCCGTACGGCCAAGTCGATCCCCCTCTCCGCGCAGGCGCGCGCCGCGCTCGGCATCGACGCCGGCGTGACGTCGATGGCCCCCAACGACCTGATCAGCGCCATCCTGCGGGCCCCGGTCGACCTGCTGTGGAACGGCGGCATCGGCACCTACGTCAGGGCGTCGGGCGAGTCCAACGCCGACGTCGGCGACAAGGCCAACGACGGCCTGCGGGTCACCGCCGCCGAGCTGCGCTGCAAGGTGATCGGCGAGGGCGGCAACCTGGGCTTCACCCAGCTCGCCCGGATAGAGTTCGCGCTCAACGGCGGCCTGGTCAACACCGACTTCATCGACAACTCCGCCGGGGTGGACACCTCCGACCACGAGGTCAACATCAAGATCCTGCTCGACAGGGCCGTCCGCGACGGGGAGCTCACCGACAAGCAGCGCAACCAGCTCTTCCTCGACATGACCGACGAGGTGGCCGACCTGGTCCTGCGCGACAACTACGACCAGAACGTGGTGCTGGCCGCCGCCCGCGCGCAGGCCCCCGACATGCTGCACGTCCACGCGCGCCAGCTGCGCAGGCTGGAGCGGGCCGGGCTGCTCAACCGGGAGCTGGAGTTCCTGCCGTCGGACAAGATGCTCGCCGAGCGGCGCCAGGCCCGGCTCGGGCTGACCGCGCCGGAGTTCTCGGTGCTGCTCGCCTACACCAAGCTGGTGACCGACGCCGAGATCCTCGCCTCCGACCTGCCCGACGACCCCTACCTGGCCTCCTGGCTGGTGTCCTACTTCCCGTCGGCGCTGCGCGGCGCCGGGATCCGCGCCTACATGGACGCCCACCCGCTCCGCAGGGAGATCATCACCACCGGGGTGGTGAACGACCTGGTCAACTCCAGCGGGACCACCTTCATGTTCCGCCTCGGCGAGGAGAGCGGCGCGTCCAGTCCCGACATCGCCCGCGCCTACCTGGTCACGCGGGAGGTCTTCGACATGCCCAGCCTCTGGCGCCAGATCGAGGAGCTGGACAACAAGGTCGACACCTCCACCCAGATCGCGATGGAGCTGGAGGCCCGCAAGCTCGTCGAGCGGGGCACCCGCTGGCTGCTGGGCAACCGGCGCCCGCCGCTGGACCTGGCCTCCACTGTCGGCTTCTTCGCCAAGGGCATGAACGGCCTGCTGCCGCACCTGCCCAAGCTGCTGACCGGGTCCGACCTGTCCGCGTTCGAGGAGCGGCGCGACGGCTTCGTCTCCCGGGGCGCCCCGGCCGAGCTGGCCGAGCGCGTCGCCGCGATGGTGCCCGCCTACTCCACGTTCGACCTGGTCGAGGTGGCCTCACGCACCGGCAGGCCGGTGCACGACGTCGCCGAGGTCTACTTCGACCTCGCCGACCGGCTCCAGCTCTCCAGGCTGCGCGAGCGCGTCGTCGCGCTGCCCAGGGACAGCCGCTGGAACTCCATGGCGCGGGCCGCGCTGCGCGACGACCTCTACGCCGCGCACGCCGCGCTCACCCACGACGTCCTGACGCACAGCACGCCGGGACTGTCGCCCGAGGAGCGCCTGGCGCGCTGGACCGAGGCCAACTCGGCGGCGGTCTCGCGGGCGCGGCAGACCCTGTCGGAGATCTGGGAGAGCGACAACTTCGACCTCGCGACCCTGTCGGTGGCCCTGCGCGCGATTCGCACGCTGGTGGCCACCATCAACCTCCCGCACGCCGACGCCTGACCCGCCCGCCGGCCGGCCGGGCCCCTCACCGGGGCCCGGCCGCGTACCTAACCTTTCGGGACCTTTTGGGTCGGTACGGCTAGCTCACGGTGACCTTGGTGAGCCCGCCGAGATAGCCGATGACCTTGGCCGGCCGGCCGCTGTTCCTGGCCGGGACCGTGCTCACGTACAGCTGCGTCTCCACCATGCGCAGCTCCTTGAGGATGAGCCGCTCCTTCGTCAGCTTCCAGGCCTCCGGCGGGACCTGGGCGTCCGACCCGCACGGCGTGATCTTGATCGTCCGTGTCGTCGTCCTGATCAGGGAGTAGAGGACCAGCGCGCCGCCGTCGGCGGTGCGCAGCGCGTGCACCGGATAGTCGCTCGCGGCGAAGATCGAGTCGTAGCCCAGGCAGTCGTTCTTCTCGGCCTTGCGCCTCTCCGTGATCTCGTTGGCGAAGCCGGTGGTGTGCGGGCCCTCCTCGATCAACTTCGCCGCGATCCCCCCCTCCTCCTCGGCGGAGGTCGCGTGCAGCGGGGCCATCAGCCGCGGGCTGATCGCCACCGTCGTGTCCTCCTCGCCCAGCGCCGTCGCGTACCCCTCCGCGTCCATGGCGACCTCGGGGGGCCGTACGCCCTCGTCGAGCAGCGAGGTCGAGCTGACCCGCCAGTCCTCCCCGCCCTGCCGCACCAGGGTCAGCACGGCGGTGCGCACCCGGCCCGAGGACTCCTCGCGGTCCACGACCGCGGCGAACCAGAGCGGGCCCCGCTGGTTGCGCGGGACCAGCAGCCGGGGGGTGCCCCACGTGTAGTGGGGGAGGGCCTCGGCGGAGCCGTTGAAGGCCGCCATGCTGAGGGCCTCCTGCCCGTCGCGGGTCTGCTCCAGCATGAGCTTGCGGTCGGCGTCCAGGTGCGGCGTCGCCGCTCCCAGCACCCCGTCGGCGCCCACGACGCCCGCCAGCGCCTTCGCCGCCTCGGTGAGCGTGACCGGGGGAGGTGAGGGAGCGATCGCGGGACGGGCGGCCGGCGTGACACCGCCGGCCGAGGGGCTCCGCTCCGGCCGGGCGCCGCCGGAACCGGAGCACGCCGCGGTCGCGGTGATCAACGCCAGCGCGAGTGCGAGCACACCCGGTCGCCCGTGTTCGCGCACGTCCACCTCCCGATGCTCCCCGATGCGGGCCATGCTAGCCATGGTGGGGGAGCACGCTGTACACGATGGGGTTCGGAGGTCGCGTACCCTTTACAGACGTGGCACTCATCGATCCGGCAGAACAGATCAACGAGCTTACCGGGACGCTGAACAGCATCCAGGACGTGCTCGACCTTGGCGCGATGCGCAAGCAGATCGAGGAGCTGGAGGATCAGGCCGCCGCGCCCGACCTGTGGAACGACCAGGATCGCGCGCAGAAGGTCACCAGCAGGCTCTCCTACCTCCAGGGCGAGGTCAACAGGATCGAGTCGCTGGGGCGGCGGCTGGACGACATCTCCGTCCTGTACGAGCTGGCCGCCGACGAGGAGGACGACGACACGCGGGAGGAGGCCGACCGCGAGCTGGAGTCCCTGAAGAGCGACATCGGCGCCCTGGAGGTCCGCACCCTCCTGTCCGGCGAGTACGACGCCCGCGAGGCGGTCGTCACGATCCAGTCACAGGCGGGCGGCGTGGACGCCGCCGACTGGGCCCAGATGCTCCAGCGGATGTACCTGCGGTGGGCCGAGCGCAAGGGCTACCCGACCGACGTCTACGAGACCTCCTACGCGGAGGAGGCCGGGATCAAGTCGACGACCTTCACGGTCAAGGCCCCCTACGCGTACGGCACGCTCCGCGGCGAGCACGGCACCCACCGGCTGGTCCGCATCAGCCCGTTCGACAACCAGGGCCGCCGCCAGACCTCCTTCGCGGGCGTCGACGTGGTGCCGGTCGTCGAGACGACCGACCACATCGACATCAACGAGGACGACCTGCGCGTCGACGTCTACCGCTCCTCGGGCCCCGGCGGCCAGGGCGTCAACACGACCGACTCCGCGGTCCGCCTGACCCACCTGCCCACGGGCATCGTGGTCTCCTGCCAGAACGAGCGCTCGCAGCTGCAGAACAAGGCGACCGCGATGGCGGTCCTGCAGGCCAAGCTGCTGGAGCGCAAGCGCCAGGAGGAGAAGGCGGCGCTGAACGAGATCCGGGGCGAGTCGACCACGTCGTGGGGCACCCAGATCCGTAACTACGTGCTCCACCCGTACCAGATCGTCAAGGACCTGCGGACGGGCGCCGAGGAGGGCAACCCGAGCGGGGTGCTCGACGGCGACCTGGACGGCTTCATCGAGGCCGAGATCCGCTGGACCCGCCGCCAGGAGTCGGGCGTCGACGAGTAGGCCCGCCCTCCTCCGCCGTCCCTCACCCCGTCTCCCGCGCCTTCGCGGGCCTCGCTCACGGGCGCCTGCGAGCGCCCGTGAGGCGGTTTCCCTACGCTTCCCTCCCCGCGACCGCCGCCGGAGCCCCGGAAGAGGCCCCGGAGGGCGGTCAGGCGCCGCTGAGATGCTTCAGGGCGAGGGTGAGGAAGAAGAGCGCGATCAGTGCCAGCGAGACGAGCGCGGGGGTCATGTTCCCGAAGGCGTTCTGGTGCATCCGCTCGCGGTACGCGCGACAACGGGGGCAGCGGCCTTCGGCCACGGGGTGAGCGCACCCCGCGCAGACCAGGTCTTCACAGCTCATGACGTCCTCCCTCTTCGAGGTCAGAACCACTTTATGCGGTCGTTACCGGGCGCCGAATCGTTTTGTTTCCGTTATGGGCTTTCCATGCCAGTCTTCCCCCTAGACTGGGCTCCGGCCAACCGGAACGTCGATCGAGAGCAAAAGACCGGCGCCCCCCGGCCGGCGAGAGGCGGAAGTGGCCCTCTGCCACTCCTGTGACCGTCCTAACCCCTAGACTGGCATGCCGTGATGCGCCCGTGATCCATTTTGATAATGTCACCAAGGTCTACGCGAACCAGAACCGGCCCGCGCTGGACCACGTCAGCGTCGATGTCGACAAGGGCGAGTTCGTGTTCCTCGTCGGCCCCTCGGGGTCCGGGAAGTCGACCTTTCTCCGGCTGGTCCTGAAGGAGGAGCGCCCCAACTCGGGCGCGATCCACGTGGCCGGCAAGGACCTCGCCCGACTGTCCAACTTCAAGATCCCGCACCTGCGCCGCCGGATCGGATGTGTCTTCCAGGACTTCCGGCTGCTCCCGAACAAGAACGTGTACGAAAATGTCGCGTTCGCTCTGGAGGTCATCGGCAAGCCCCGACGTTTCATCCGTAAGGTGGTCCCGGAGGTCGTCGAGCTGGTCGGCCTTGAGGGCAAGGCACACCGGATGCCCGACGAGTTGTCCGGTGGCGAGCAGCAGCGGGTCGCGATGGCCCGGGCGTTCGTCAACCGGCCGATGATCCTGCTGGCCGACGAGCCGACCGGAAACATCGACCCCGCGACGAGCATCGGCATCATGAAGGTGCTCGACCGGATCAACCGGACCGGCACCACGGTCGTCATGGCCACGCACGACGCGGCCATCGTCGACTCCATGCGCAAGCGGGTGGTGGAACTGGAGGACGGCAAGATCGTCCGTGACCAGTCGCGAGGCGTGTACGGCCAGGCGTACTGACACCAGGACCGGATAGAGCGACAGGAAGAGCATGCGGGCAAACTTCATCTTCTCCGAGGTCTGGATCGGCCTCCGCCGCAACCTCACGATGACCATCGCGGTCATCGTGACAGTGGCGATCGGCATGGCGTTGCTGGGCGTCGGTCTGATGATCAACTCCCAGATCTCCAGCATGAAGGACTTCTGGGCGGACAAGGTCGAGGTCTCGGTCTTCCTGTGCAAGAAGAACGATCCCTTCCCGCAGTGCAAGGGCAGCGGTGGCGTCAACGCCCAGGAGCAGGCCGAGCTGAAGTCGACCATCGAGGCCATGCCTCAGGTCGAGTCGGTCGCCGTGGAGAACGCGGCCGAGGCCTACCAGAACTTCCGGGACCAGAACGCCAACAACACCGTGCTGCTCTCCGCCATCCAGGTCGAGGACATGCCCGAGTCGCTGCGGGTCAAGCTCAAGGACCCCGAGGCCTACGGGCCGGTGATCGAGGCGGTCAAGGGCGCCCCCGGGGTCTCCAACGTGGTCAACCAGAAGGAGCTCCTGGAGACGTTCTTCGGGCTGCTGGAGAAGCTCCGCTGGGCGGCCCTGGTGGTGGCGATCATCCTGGTCTTCGCGGCCACGCTCCTGATCGGCAACACCGTCAGGCTCTCGGCGTACAACCGCAGGCGTGAGACCGGCATCATGCGGCTGGTGGGGGCCTCCAACCTCTACATCCAGCTCCCGTTCGTGATGGAGGGCGTCATCGCCGGCCTGATCGGCGGTGTGGTGGCCGCGATGCTGCTGATCGTCAGCAAGGTCTTCCTCTTCGACGGGGTGCAGATCTACCTGTCTCCCAACAGCCAGCTGTCCTGGGAGACGGTCGCCTCGGTGATCAGTATCACCATGGTCTTCGGCGTGCTCATCTGTGTGCTGGCGTCCTTCGTCACGCTCCGCCGCTACCTGCGTGTGTGACGATCCCGTGACCCCGTCCGCCGTGACCGTCCCGCGAGCGCGGTGCGCCCGCGCGCCGATCGAGGCCCCGCCCGCGCTCGCGGGCGCGGCCCGTGGCCCCGGTCACCGGTAGGCTCCAGACATGCCACGTGAGACCGGGCGGAAGGTAATCGCCCAGAACAAGCGTGCCTGGCACGACTACCACATCGAGGACACCTACGAGGCTGGTCTCGTGCTCCAGGGCACGGAGGTCAAGTCGCTGCGGCTCGGCCGTGCCTCTCTCCTCGACGGGTACGCCGTCATCAAGGACGGCGAGGCCTGGCTGATCAACGTCCACATTCCCGAATACACCATGGGGACCTGGACCAACCACGCCGCGCGCCGATCCCGCAAGCTCCTGCTCCACCGCAAGGAGATCGACAAGCTGGTCTCCAAGACCAAGGAGGGCGGCCTGACCCTGGTGCCGCTCGCCATCTACTTCAAGGACGGCAAGGCCAAGATAGAGATCGGCCTCGCCAAGGGAAAGAAAGACTGGGACAAGCGGCAGACGCTGGCCGAGAACCAGGCCAAGCGGGAGATGGCGCGCGCGCTCAGGCACAGGAACAGGTGATCGTGAGGGGCAGGGCCCGGCGAACCGCCGCCGCCGCGCTCGCGCTGGTGGCGACGGCTCCCATGCTGTCCGCCTGCTTCGAGGAGCCCTCGGCCCACGAGGCGGTGCGTGACTTCCTGATCGGCTGGCAGACGGGCGACTACGCCGCCGCGGCCAGGCGCACGGACGGCGACCAGAAGGTGGTCAGCCGGGCGCTGGAGGACGCCAAACTCCAGCTCGACGCGGCCTCGTTCCGCTTCAACGTCACGAGCATGCGGCGCGCGGCGGACGAGGTCGAGGCCGACTTCGACGCCGAGGTCGACCTGGGGGAGAACAACCCCCTGTGGGAGTACGAGGGCAAGCTGCCGCTCCACCTGGTCGACGGTCAGTGGAAGGTGCGCTGGTCGCCCAGGGTCCTGCACCCCCAACTGCGCGAGGGTGAGCGGTTCGCCGTGAAGGTCATCCCCGAGGGCCGCCAGCCGATCCTCGACCGCAACCGCGACCCGCTGCAGGACAAGGCCGTCCTGTACGTGGCGAGCGTGGTCCCGGCCAACCTGAAGAGCGGCGCGGCGGAAGATCTCTGCGAGAAGCTCTCCAAGATCACCGGTTTCCCGCAGGACCGCCTGCTGAGCCGGATCCGCTCCGCGCCGCCCAACCTTCAGGTGCCGCTGGTCACCTTCGGCCGTACGAAGTTCGGGCAGCTGCGAGGCCAGTTGGAGGCCATCCCCGGCATCGAGCTCTCTCCGCAGGAGCAGGCGCTGGCCCCCGCCTCGCCCACCCAGATCGTCGGCACCGTCACCGCCGTCACCCCGGAGAGCGAGCAGCAGCTCGGCGGCCCGCAGCGGGCCGGGGACACGGTCGGCAGGGCCGGTCTGCAGAAGGCGTACCAGGAGCATCTGACCGGCTCGACCGACACGAGTGTGATCACCGTCGACCTCAAGACGCTCAAGGTGACCGAGCTCAAGAAGTGGCGGCCCGACCGCTCCACCTCGCCGGTCGAGACCACGCTCGACCGCTCCCACCAGAAGGCGGCCGACAGAGCGCTGCTGGGCGGGACTCCCGGCATGCTGGTCGCGGTCCAGGCTTCGACCGGCGACATCCTGGCGGTGTCCAGCACCCCGGAGTACAACCAGGAGAGGCACGCCCTCGCCGGGAGGTTCCCGGCCGGGACCGCGTTCTCGATCATGTCCGTCGAGGGCATGCTGAGGGCGAAGATCGATCCCAAGCAGAAGCTGGCCTGTCCGGCCGACAGGTCCGTCGGGGGTGCCGCGTTCCACCAGGAGGGCGTGCCCGCCGGGAGTTCGCCGACCCTCCAGGCCAACTTCGCCACCGGCTGCGTGACCGCGCTCGCCGCGCTGGCCCGCAGGATCAACGGCTCGGAGCTGGCGGCCGACGCCGCGAAGTTCGGCATCGGAGTGTCCTGGACCCTCCCGCTGAAGTCGTTCAGCGGCTCCGTGAACTCCAAGAAGCCGCTGAAGAACGACGCGGCCACGGCCAGGGCCATCACCGGGCAGAACGTCGTGGTCAGCCCGCTGTCCATGGCGCTGGTCGCGGGGGCCGTCGCCTCGGGCACCTGGCGCCCGCCGGTCCTGGTCACCGAACCCCGGACGGCCGACCCCACGACCGACGCCAAGCCGTCCAAGGCGCCGGACCCGATCAAGCTGGACGACAAGACGGTCGAGACCCTCCGCGTCTTCATGCGCAGCGGGGTGACCGCGGGCTCGGCGCGTGCCGCCGCGGCCCTCGGCGACCCCGTCCACGGCATCACCGCCGTCGCCTCGCAGAACCGCAAGCCGCTCGCCTGGTTCGTGGGGTGGCAGGGGGACGTGGCCGTCGCCGTGCTGGCGCAGAGCTCGGACGCCGCGGCGGGAGCGGCCGTCGCCGGGCGGTTCTTCCAGGGGCTCCACGCCGGACTGTGACTATCTGTAATATTTTTTCACTCTGAGCAACTGTGGGGTGTCTCGTTTGCGTCCTTCTAAGTGACCGGGCTCCGCTTGGGGGGTTGCGGACTCGGTCGCTGTGATGAGATCAGGGCTTCATCTCGGGGGAAGCCCTGCCGTCAGGACCGGCTCGACCCTGCCGGTCGACCCCGGGGGCGCTCGCGATTCGCGGGTGTCCCCGGGGTTTCGGCGTTCGGGCGTTCGGCGTTCGGGCGTTCGGCGTCCCGGTGGTTCCGGTCGCCTTGTGCTTCCGGCCTCCGCCGGGGGCCGGCCTGCCCGGCCGGGGGGTGCCCTCCGCAGTTGGGCGAGGCCTTGGCAGGTCGCCGGGCTCCCGCCGCGCCTCCGTTGCCGGCACCGGCCCGCACGCCATCCGGCGCGGTCAGGCGGGGTCCGCCGTGGCGCGCCGGGCGGGAATTCGATTCGCGTTAGCCGTGTTGTAAGGGGTATCTTCGGATAGCTCGGCCCCTCGGGGTCGCGTTGAAAACTCAACAGGGGGTGACTGGTTTCGACTTTGGCTTTTCAAGTCAGGTGAAGCGGGTCGAGGACTGCGGACATAACCTCGTTAACACTGTGACCGCGACCAACAAGTGCCAATAAGACGCACTCCGAAGTCAGCCAGGGCAACCTGGCACTCGCCGCCTAAGCAGCGAGTGACTTCTGCCGGCCCGGGAGCGCCTCCGGCCCGGATCCGGCATCGCTAGGAGGCTCAACCGATCGACCCGGCCACGGGGAAGATCGGGAAATTTTACTGTGGCTGAGCCCGTCGGCGACTTGCCTGCGTGATTGCCGGGGCTGAGAAAAGCACAGCAGGCTCCACCCGGAGAAGCCCTGTCTTGGAGTTGAAGGACGCGGGTTCGATTCCCGCCACCTCCACCCCCGTTCCGCACCGAACCGTGCGGAACAGATCGCCGAAGGGCGGTCGGGTCGGCGCCACCGCCGCCCCGGCCGCCCTTGGTCTTTCCACGTTCCCCGGTGGATGGGTCGCCTTCGAACCTGCCGTGGTCTACGGCTCCAGTTCGCGGAGCCGCTTGGCGATCTCGGTCACGTCGTCCAGCTCTCCCGTGGTGACGGCGATCACGAGGGCTTCGGCGGCGTCCGCGTCGGTGCCGCTCAGCGTCTCGCCGTTCAGCTCCAGGAAGACGACGGCCGAGGTCCAGCCGAGCCGCTTGTTCCCGTCGACCAGAGGATGACCGATGATCAGGCTCTGCATCAGCGCGGCCGCCTTGGTCCACAGGTCGGGGTAGGCGTCGTCCCCGAACACGCTGGTCTGCGGCCTGAGCACCGCCGCGTGCAACTGGCCGCCGTCTCGCAGGCCGACCGAAGGCAGGATCTCCTCGGCGATGGCCAGAACGTCGGCCTTCGTGAGGTAGACGGTCATTTGGAGAGCCTGTCCAGGAGTTCGGCGTCACGCTTGGCGACCTTGCGGGCGATGGCCCGCACCGCGCTGGTCTGCCTGCGTTCCAGATGCTCCTCGATGGCGAGCAGGATTTCGGCGTTGAGGCTGTTGTCGCTCTCGTCGGCGACGGCGCGCAGCCGCCGGTGGGTCTCGTCGGGAAGGCGAAGGCGAAGGTCCATGACGAGATGGTACCCAATGGCGGTACCGGAAAGTGGTGTCATCCCTTCGCGCCGCAGATGCCGGAGGACTCGTCCGCGCGTCGACCAGGGCCGCGCCGCCCCTGCGGCACCTGGTCGTGATGTCGCCCCGTGGTTCCCGTACGCCTAGATGGTGAGTGCGGCCTCGATGCGCCTGAGGTGGTGCCTGGCCAGGGCCAGGTTGGCGCGGTCGCGGTCGAGCACCAGGTAGAGGAAGGTGTGGCCGGCGCTGTCGGACAGGAGCCTGATGATGTGATACTGCTTGGCCAGCGTGATGAGGATGTCCTCGACGGCGTCGTTGATGTTCAGCGCGGCCAGGGTCCGGACCTTCGCCCGGACGACGTCGGTGTTGCCCGCGGCCGCCACCTCCAGGTCGAGCTCGCGTCCTCCCCCGATCGTGCCGAGGCACATGCCGCTTTCGTAGTCGACCAGCGCCGCGCCGACCGCGCCGTCGATCGTCATGCTTTCCTTGAGGGCGGTTTCGATGTTCATGAGCTTCTTTCCCAGGTGAACGGGTGCGTCCCGGTGCCTCGCCGGGGGAGGGGACTATCGGACACGCAGATGAGGCAGTTTGTGACTGTCGATACGTAAAGTACACTTAACTACTACCGTTAGTGAAGTGCAATATGGTGTAGTAGCGGATGATCGGCTCATTCAGGGAGATATCCCGAGCCTGACCTCGTGGCCGGGGACATGCCCGTCCCCTTCACAGGGTCAGGGGCGTCGTGCCGCGTCCGGGCGTCTCCCGGCTCGTCCGGCGGCGGTCTCGTCTCCCCGTCCGGGCGCCCGCGGGAGAGTCGGTGAGGTATCCGATGGTGAGGGCCGACCCGCATTCCGCACCTGAACGACTCGCCCTCCGCGAGCAGAACCAGAGGTGACCTTGTGCCGTCGTCGGCCGTGACCCAGCCGATGCCGTCTCGTGGAGCGATGGACCGCTCCCTCTCCCAGAACGGGATGACGGTGTGACCGCCGCGGAGCCGGAGGTCCTGGGCGAGATCGGAAAGCTCCTGCGCAGACTCTCGCCCGAGGGATTCTCCGGTGTGCTGCGCGTCGAGGGCGGTCCGGGAGGGGCACTGTGGGTCAGGGACGGCCTCGTGGTGGCCGCCACGACGCCGGTCGCCCCCGGCCCGGAGTCGCTGCTGCTGCGGTCGGGCAGGGTGTCGGAGAAGGACTGGACCGACGCGTACACGACCGGTGCCCCCTCCGACCGGCTGGCCGCCGAACTCGCCGGGCGCGGCGTCATCGGCGAGGCGAGCCTGGAGGCGGTGTGCCTGGCCGCGCTCTTCGACGCGGTGTTCGCCATGGTCCTCTACGGTGTCGAGTCGTGTGCCGCGGAGACGGTGGGGCCAGGCGACCGCCTGCCGCTGCTGCCCGTCCTGCCCGGGGTCGGGCGCGAGCGGCTGGCGCGGGAGACCGCGCGCCGCATGGGGCACGTGGAGACCTGGCGTCGGCTGGGCCTGTCCATGCGGGTCAGGCCCGTGCCCCCGGCCGTCCCCGTTCCCACGCTGCTCGGCTCCGACCGCATCCGCCGTGCCGTCCTGGAGCGGGCGAACGGACGCCGGACGCCGCGCGACATCGCCTTCGTCCTGGGCAAGGGCCTGTTCTCGGTGATGAGCGAGATCGCCAGGATGGTCGAGGAGGGGGTGCTCGACCTCGACGGTCCGTCGGTGGAGAAGGAGACCCCCGCCCCCGAGCCCGCGGCGGAGGATCCGGACGAGAGCTCGGGCTCCCGGCTGCCGCGCCGCCACCCGGGCACCAGCAAGATCAATGAGATGCTGGCCGCCATCGGGGGAGGACTGATCCGATCCCGGCCCCTCCTCGCCCCCCGGTCCCTGCCCCCACCGGAGCCGGAAGAGATCGGCCCCGCCGGTGACTGACGGCTTCGACACCCCCGCCGCGGCCCGGACCGGCACCTTTCCGCGCCGGGGCGGCCGAGACGGCGCCCCGTCCACCGGGCTCGCTCGGGCTTCCGGGAAAGTCCCTTCGCGCGGCATCGTGCCGCGTTCCCTCCCTGGGCCCGCTCGGACTTTCGAGAGAGCCCTTTCGCGCGGCATCGTGCCGCGTTCCCTCCCCGGGCCTCGAGCCCGGGGTCGTCTCCACGCTGGAGGTATGTGATGAGCAGGCAAGCGGTGCTCGCCGAGCTGAAGATCCTGCGCGATCAGGTGGTCGGCGTGCTGGAGACGGCCGTCGCGTCCGTGGACGGGTTGCTCGTCGCGGCCGACAGCGAGGGGGCGAGGCCCGAGGTGCTGGCGGCGCTGGCCGCCGCCACGCTGGGCCTGGGCAAGCGGACGGGCTACGAGGTGGGCATGGGGGAGCTTCGCGAGGTGGTGACCCGCTGCCGCAGCGGATACATCGTCGTCTACGCCGTCCGCCAGGAGGCGCTGCTCGTCGTGCTCGCCGACGAGGGGCTGGACGTCTCCCGGTTGCACGTGGAGTCCCGGCCCACGGTCGAGAGGCTGGGCGTGCTGCTCGCCGGAGCCTGACCGGGACTCCACCCACCACCTTTACCCGCGCGGGGGTGGTAGGTCGTCGGTACCTGCCGCTTGGCGCAGGACGTCGCGGTGAGCAGGTTCACGGCGGGCGGGCCGTCCGGCCCCTCTCCGTGACCGCCCTGTGTAGTTGGCACGCATTGTCAAGCACGTGGCACCAACGACCAAAGACATTTCCCCGATGGTTCC
Organism: Streptosporangium sp. NBC_01469; assembly: GCF_036227305.1. Lineage (NCBI taxonomy): Bacteria > Bacillati > Actinomycetota > Actinomycetes > Streptosporangiales > Streptosporangiaceae > Streptosporangium > Streptosporangium sp. NBC_01469. The sequence goes on from NZ_CP109465.1 coordinate 3,234,177, forward strand.
CGATCCTGGAATCAGCGCTCGCGAACGACGAACCGCAAACGCGCGGCGCGAAATCCCATCTGAGAAAGGATCAATGAATGATCACACGTCGTCGAATCAGCACCATTGCGCTCGCAGTGGTGTGCGCCGCTGTGCCGCTGACCACTTTCTCCGTGTCCGCGGCTCAGGCAGGCACGAGCGGCACAGCCGGTTTCGGCCCGACACGGTGTATCAACATCGGGAACGGCGACCTGTGTGCCACCGGCATTCCCGGCTCTCCCGCCGGTTACGACGCGGCCTACGCCAAGAGAGCGGGTTCCGCGCTGACCGCGCGGTTCCACCTGCAGTGCCAGAACGGTTTCCGGCGGTCCGACAACGGCGCCTTCTCCATCTCGGCGGGTCAGAGAAGAAGTTTCGTCTTCTCGGTCGGTAACCAAGGGTCTTGCCAGGTGGTAATGCAGGACATCACCAACAACCAGAACTTCCACAGCGCCTGGGTGCAGCCCTGAAACACCGGTCAACGATGACGGGGTCGAGACGGCGATCGGTTCGTGCCCTCGCCGGGGCTGTCTCGACACCCCCGCACCGTGGTGGTGCGGGGGCCGCGGGCGTCGTCGCCCCCATCCAGCCGCTGCGGCAGGTCGTTCAGGACACGTCGACCCAGTCGAGGGTGCGCTCGACCGCCTTCTTCCAGCCCGCGTAGCCGGTGGCCCGCTGCTCGTCCGACCATTGGGGCTCCCAGCGGCGGCCCTCCTGCCAGTTCTGCCTGAGCTCGTCGGTCGACTTCCAGAAGCCGACGGCCAGCCCCGCCGCGTACGCGGCCCCCAGGGCGGTCGTCTCGGCCACGACGGGCCGGGAGACGGGCACGCCGAGCAGGTCGGCCTGGATCTGCATGCACAGGTCGTTGGCGGTGACGCCGCCGTCGACGCGCAGGACGTCGAGGGTGACGCCGGAGTCCTGCCGCATCGCCTCGACCACGTCGCGGGTCTGGTAGCAGATGGACTCCAGGGTGGCCCGCGCGAGGTGGGCGTTGTTGTTGAAGCGCGACAGGCCGACGATGGCGCCCCGGGCGTCGGACCGCCAGTACGGGGCGAAGAGGCCGGAGAAGGCGGGTACGAAGTAGACGCCGCCGTTGTCCTCGACCTGCCGGGCGAGCGCCTCGCTCTGCGCCGCCCCGGAGATGATGCCGAGCTGGTCGCGCAGCCACTGCACGGCGGAGCCCGTCACGGCGATGGAGCCCTCCAGCGCGTACACCGGCGGCTCCTCGCCGAAGCGGTAGCAGACGGTGGTGAGCAGGCCGTTCTGGGAACGTACGAGCTCGGTGCCGGTGTTGAGCAGCAGGAAGTTGCCGGTGCCGTAGGTGTTCTTGGCCTCGCCGACGCCGAAGCAGACCTGTCCGACGGTGGCGGCCTGCTGGTCGCCGAGGTCGCCGGAGAGCGGGACCTCTCCCTTCAGCGGGCCGGTCGCCCGGGTGGTGCCGTACAGACCGGGGTGGGAGGAGGGGGCGATGGACGGCAGCATCCGGCGGGGGATGCCGAAGAACGACAGCAGCTCGTCGTCCCAGTCGAGGGTCTCCAGGTCCATCAGCATCGTGCGGCTGGCGTTGGTCGGGTCGGTGACGTGCACGCCGCCGTCGGTGCCGCCGGTCAGGTTCCACAGCAGCCACGTGTCGGTGTTGCCGAAGATCGCCTCCCCCGCCTCGGCCGCCTCGCGCACCCCCTCGACGTTCTCCAGGATCCACTGGATCTTGCCACCGGAGAAGTACGTCGCCGGGGGCAGGCCCGCCTTGCGGCGGATGACGTCGCCCCTGCCGTCGCGGTCCAGGGCGGAGGCGATCCGGTCGGTGCGGGTGTCCTGCCAGACGATCGCGTTGTGGTACGGGCGTCCGGTCCTGCGGTTCCAGACCACCGCGGTCTCGCGCTGGTTGGTGACGCCGAGCGCGGCCAGGTCGGAGGCGGCGAGGCCGGCCCTGTTCATCGCGGTCTCGATCACCGCCCTCGTGCGCTCCCAGATCTCCGTGGGGTTGTGCTCGACCCACCCGGCCCGCGGCAGGATCTGCTCGTGTTCGAGCTGGTGGCGGCCTATCTCGTTACCACCATGATCGAAGATCATGAAACGGGTGCTCGTCGTTCCCTGGTCGATCGCTCCGACGAAGTCAGGCATGGATGGTGCCTCCTTTGTGAGACTCTCCGGGAGATCTGCCGCTCTCCCCGTGACGGTTCCCGGCCGCGGTCGTCGTCCCGCTCCCGTTCAGGCGGTGCCGGCCCTCTCGTCGGACGGCGGCACCCGCCCCACCTCGGGCGCGGCGTCCTCGGGGGGAAGGAATCTGGCGATCAGGATCTGGTACAGGAACGCCCCGATCAGACCCCCGATCACCGGTGCCACGATCGGCACCCAGAAGTAGAGCTGGCCGTACTGATCCTGCCAGGCGGTCTCGTACCCGGTGAGGTACGAGGCAAGCCGCGGCCCGAAGTCGCGTGCGGGGTTGATGGCGTACCCGGCGTTGGTGCCCCAGGCCATGCCGATGGCCACGACGATCAGGCCGACCACGAAGGGGGCCAGGTTGGCCATCGGTGCCGAGTTGCGCACGTCGGAGACGGCGAGGATGAGCAGGAGCAGGATCGCGGTGCCGATCACCTGGTCGCGGAAGGCGCCCCAGGTGCCGATGGGCAGGCTCCCGTTGCCGGGCAGGGTGGAGAAGACGCCCTGGGTCTTGATCGTGAGCCCGGGATCGGCCTTCTGCAGCACCTCGCTGTAGTTGAGGCGGACGATGAGCGCCGCCACGAACGCGCCCGCGGTCTGTGCCAGGGAGTACGGCAGGACCTTGCGCCAGGGGAAGCCCTTGAAGGCGGCGAGCGCGACGCTGACGGCGGGGTTGAGGTGGGCCCCGCTGGTGCGTGCCGCGACGTAGACGCCCAGGGTCACCCCGAGCCCCCACGCCCACGCGATGCTGTCGTGGTCGCCGATCTCGGCCGCCACGACCTGGGCCACCACAGCCACCCCGAACAGGATAAGGATCATGGTGCCTGCGAACTCGGCCGCCAGCTCGCCGACAAGCCCCCGGTTCTTCAGGCGCTCCGCCATCTTTCCCCCTCACGACGCCGTTCGGATGCCCGGACGGTAGGCGCGAATTTCAGGGCAGTCAACGGTAACGTGACGAAATTATTGAATTGTGGTCAACAATCTAAGTCATTGGTAACGTCACCGAAATATGATCCGACGTCCTTACTTGCGACGTCTCCGCCGGGTGAGAATCCCGTCACCGCCCGGCGTTCCCATGCGAGGAAGCCCTTTTCTCATCGGGGTCACAAGGTGCCGCCAAGAACCGCTCCGGCGGGAACCTTTGCCGGGTGTGGAGGTCAACCCGCAGGTCAGAGGGGGATGAGAAGCGTATCGTCAGTGCGCTTGGAGGAATTCGATGGGCCGTCTCAGAATGGGCAGGGCCGGTGTGGCCGTCGTCGCGACGGGGGTCGTGCTGGCCGGATGCGGATCGACGGGGTCGGACGAGGGCGACGCGCAGAAGGCCAAGGTGGCGGCCGCGGCGAAGGCGTCGGCCGCCGCCGCCTCGCAGGCCAACCTCCTCAAGGCCAAGACGCAGGCCGCGGCCAAGGTCAAGGCCAACGAGCTCGGACAGGTGCCCGTCCTCATGTACCACCGGGTGGTCGACAAGCCCTCCACCCAGGATGACCGTACCCCCAAGCAGTTCCGCACCGAGCTGGAGAGGCTGGCCAAGGAGAACTACGTCGCGGTCACCGCGGCCGAGTTCGTCACCGGGCGCATGGACATCCCGGCGGGCAAGCATCCCGTCGTCCTCACCTTCGACGACTCCTCGCCCTCGCAGTTCGAGCTGGACGGGATGGGGCTGCCCAAGCCGAACACCGCCGTCGCGATCCTCCAGGACGTCGCCAAGACCTACCCGGGCTTCCGCGGTGTTGGAACGTTCTACGTCACGCGCGACATGTTCGGTAAGGCGACGCCCGAGGAGGGCGCGCAGATGCTCCTCTGGCTCACCGGCAAGGGCTACGACATCGGCAACCACACCCGCGACCACCTCAGCCTGGGCGGCAAGCCGAAGAAGGCGGTCAACGCCGAGGTGGCGGCGGGCCACCGGCTCATCACCGGCCTGATCAAGTTGCCTCCGGTCACGCTGGCGCTGCCGTACGGCAACCAGCCGGACGGCAAGGAGTGGGGTCTCAAGGGCTCCTCAGGCGACGTCTCCTACGACTACGGCGGCGTGTTCCTCGCCGGTTACACCCCGGCCATGTCGCCGTTCAACAAGAAGTTCGACCCGCTCGGCATCCCGCGCATCCGCTCGATGGACAAGAAGGGCGACTGCGTCAAGTTCTGCTCGGTGGCCTGGCTCGACTGGCTGAAGGCGAACCCCGACGAGCGTTACACCTCCGACGGAGACGTGAAGACGGTCGCCTTCCCCAAGTTCAAGGCGCCCTTCGTGGCCAAGTCCTTCACCGACCGCGTCCTGCCCTACTGACCGGCCCGGCCGCCCTCGCCGGGCGGCCACGGTGACCCCGCGGTTCCCCGCGGGGTCGACCGGGAGCCGGGTCGCCGGGATGGCCGGTTCACCGAGCCGGTTCATCAAGCCGGTTCATCAAGCCGAGCCGGTTCACCGAGCCGGTTCATCAAGCCGAGCCGGTTCATCGAGCCGGTTCGCCGGGATCAGCCGCCGGGGAGCTCTTCGAGCGGAACGACCACGGTGGTCGTCGAGCCGTCGGGGCGCAGGATCTCCACCTTCGCGTCCTCGCCGGGCTTGAGCTGCGCGAGGACCGCGGACAGCTCCTGGGTCGACGGGGTGGGGATGCCGTTGACCGAGACGATCAGGTCTCCGGCCTCGAGTCCCGCCCTCTCCGCGCCGCTGTTCCGCTGCACCCGTACGACGCTGATGCCCGCGGGCTGCCCGTTCATGTCGATCACGGTCCGTACGACGACACCGAGCGCGGCCCTGCGGGTGTTGGTGACCCTGCCGTCCCGGATGATCTGCGTGGCGACGTCCTTGACGATGTTGGCCGGGATCGCGAAGCCGATGCCCGGGGCCTGGGCGTTGCCGAGTTCGGGGTTGACCGCGGTCAGGGTCGGCACGCCGACGACCTCGCCCCTGAGGTTGACCAGGGCGCCGCCGCTGTTGCCCGGGTTGATGGGCGCGGAGGTCTGGATGGCTCCGCTGATCGTCGCGCCCGGCGAGTTCTCGCCCATGGGCTCGGTGACCGTGCGGCCCAGCGCCGAGATGATCCCCTCGGTGACGCTGCCCGACAGGCCCAGCGGGTTTCCCATGGCCATCACGATCTCGCCGACCCGCAGCCTGGTGGAGTCGCCGAAGACGGCCGGTTTCAGCCCGGTCGGGTCGTCCACCTTGATCACGGCCAGGTCGCCCAGCTTGAACGAGTTGACCAGCGTCGCCGTACGCGGGGTGCCGCCGTTGGCGAGCGTGACCTCGAAATGATTGGAGCCCCCGACCACGTGGGCGTTGGTGATGATGTGCCCGGAGGTGTCGTACACGATTCCCGAGCCGAGGCCGTTCCCCGTGGTGATCTGCACGATGGACGGCAGCACCTTGATGATGGTCCGCTCGTACGCGGCCTCCAGGGTGTCCGGGGTGAAAGAGCTCCCTGGAGAGGTCCCGGCGGAGGTGCTCGCCGACGCGCCGGGTGTGGGGGCGCGGGGTGAGCCGGTCATCCCGGACGTTTGCAGTTCCAGGCCCTGACCGCAGCCCGCGAGCGCCATGACGGCGGCCGCCAGTAGCGCGGCGCCTGTCTTTGATACCCCCATACAAGGGTATTTGCCCAGCTCAGAGAGGAAGATACGTCTTGCGAAGATTGCTGCGGCTGAGCTTGCCCGTGGGGGTGCGCGGCAGCCGGTCGCGGTACTCGATCACCCGGGGGTGCTTGAGGCGTGCCAGCCGGGACGCGCAGTGGGCCAGCAGCTCGCCGGTGAGGTCCGCGCCCGGGATGGCGCCCGCGGCGGGCTGGACCAGCGCGACGACGCGCTGGCCCCACTCCGGGTCGGGTACGCCGATCACGGCCACGTCCGCCACCGAGGGGTGCTCCTGGAGCACGGCCTCGATCTCGGCCGGGTAGACGTTGACCCCGCCGGAGATGATCAGGTCGGTGCGCCGGTCGCAGAGGAACAGGTAGCCGTCCTCGTCCAGATAGCCGATGTCACCGGGGGTGTAGAGGGGGCCGCGCATCGCGGCGGCGGTCTTGGACGGGTCGCGGTGGTACTCGAAGCGGTTGATGCCGCCGATGTAGACCATGCCGGGCTCGCCGGGCGGGAGCGCCGCGCCGTCATCGCCGACGATCGTGAACTCCAGGCCGTCGATCGCCCGGCCGACCGTGCCCGGCCGCTCCAGCCACTCCGCCGAGGAGACCATCGTGGCCACGGCGGCCTCGGTCGAGCCGTAGTACTCCCACAGCACGGGGCCGAGCCACTCGATCATCGCCTGCTTGGTGGCGGGCGGGCAGGGCGCGGCACCGTGGTAGAGATGCGTCAATGACGATAAATCGTGCTTTGTCCTGATCGAGGTGGGCAGGGCCAGCAGCCGGTGGAACATGGTCGGCACCATGAACGCGTTGGTCACCCCGTACCGCTCGACCAGCTCCAGCGTCTCCCCGGCGTCGAACCGCTCGGTCACCACGACGGCGTGCCCGAACTGCAGGGCCATCATCGCCTGCCCGTACGGCGCCGAGTGGTAGAGCTGCGACAGCAGCAGGTGCACCCCGTCGGGCGGCAGCCCGAAGTGCCGCCAGCTCTTGCGCGTCAGGATCGGGTAGAGGTCCTCGGGGCTCAGCTCGATCAGCCGCCGCCGCACGCCCTTGGGCCTGCCGGTGGTCCCCGAGGTGTAGAGCATCATCGACCCGGCCCTGCGCCCCTCGGGCGGTGTGGCCGGCCGCCCCTCGGCGAGGGCGCCGGTCTCCACGAACCCGCCCGGCAGCGCGTGCCCGTACCGCTCGGCGCCCACCACCGTCCGCGCCGCGCAGTCGGCGACGATGTAACCGACCTCCTCGGCCGTGTAGTGCCAGTTGACCGGGACGTGATAGGCGCCGATCTGGTACGTCGCCAGCATCATCGTGATCGCGTCGACCCCGTTGGGCAGGACCGTCACGACGGCGTCGCCGGGCCGGGTGCCGCGTGCCAGAAGGCCGTGCGAGACCTGGTTGGCCCGCTCGTGCAGCTCGCCGTAGGTCACCGCCGCGGCCGTGTCCGTGACGACGGCGACGCGTCCGGGATCGGCCGCCGCGATCTCGTAGAAGCCCCTCGTAGCCCTCATGGCGCGACCATACAGAGCGACATTCTGTTCATGGAAGGGGAGAGACGGTTACCTGGGCTGATGCACACCTCGTGGCCGAAGCGTAATAAACGACGATGCGTCGAATCTTTCCGGGGTGACATAACCTGACGCTTATGGCGGACGTCGGCGGCAACTCCTCCGGGCGCTCTAACGAGAGATACATCCCCTCATATGACGCGCCCACGGCTCCCATACCCGCCATACCCGCCGAGGACGGTTCGATCATCAGCCCCCGGGTGCCCCGGAGGTTCCCCATCGGTGACGGCGAGGAGACCGTGCTGGTCTCCAGGCCCCCTGGATCGTTCCCCCGCCCGCAGTCCTCGCCCGGCACGACGTCCGGCGACCGGCGGGGCGAGCCGGGGGCGGACGCCGAGCAGGTGCGCGAGTCGGGCGGGCTAGGGACGATCCCGGTCAGGCAGGTAGGCGGTTCCGCGGGCCCCTGGCGCCCAGACCGGACCGGAATGCCCGGCCGGCCGGGTGCGCGGCCTCCGGCGGGCGCGGATGGCGGACAGAGTGACGGGCAGAGTGGCGGGCAGGGCGTGGCGGCCGGGTGGCCCGGCGCGGCGCAGCGGCCCGGCGTGTTCGCGGAGCCCGGCGTCCAGGACCGGCCGGGCGCGCAGGACGGCCCGGAGGCGAAGGGCGGGGCGAAGAAGTCCGGCGGCCTGCTGATGCGGATCGGCGACATCCCGATCCGGGTCGCCTACAGCCTGGGGGCCGCCGTCCTCACCGGTGTCGTCGTGGCTCTGATCTTCGTGCTGTTCTCCGGTGACGAGCCCGGGGATCCGGCCGGGGTCGGCCGGGCCGTGCTGCCCACCGCGAAGCCCTCGCCGACCGTCCCGCCGATCACGCTGCCCGCCCTGCCGGGCGCGACCGCCCTGCAGGTCCTGCCGGGCAGGCCGAGCACGGTGCTGGGCGCGGTGACCGACACGAGGTCCGCGCTGACCTACGTCAGCCTGGGCGCGCCGTGGGTGACCAAGGCCGTGCCGTCGTTCTCCGTCGGCCAGCAGGTCGGCGCGGCTCGGTTGCCGCGCACGGTCATCGCCTCGGGGCCGCTTCCCGGCGCCACCCCGGCCAAGGCCCTCAAGAGCGACGCCGACTACCGCAGGGCGGCGCTGAACGCGGTGAGGTGGACGATCCGCAACCACCACCCCGCGGGTGGCAAGGTCGCCTGGACCGCCTCGCAGCGGCTCGCCGGAGGCAGGGGGTGGACGCTCGCCTACCGGGTCACCTACGAGATCAAGGGTGAGAGGCACACCTCGCAGGCGGCGCTCGCCGTGGTCGACGTCGGCCGCCGCAAGCCCTCCGTGCTCTTCGTGACCGTGCCCGACACGCGCAAGCGGCTCTGGGCCGACATCGCCCCCCTGATGGCGAGCGTCCGCGCCCTCTGACCGTCCTTCCTGTCTCCCGGAAGCGGGATCTCCCGTGGTCGTCCACGGCGCGAGGCGGCGTACCCGGGGATGGGTTCGCGCGTTGTGATGGAAGTACCTTCTAGAATATGGTTCTGTCATTGAATCCTGTCTGGAGGCTGGCATGGCGATCGGGTTGAGCGAGGAGCACGAGGCGCTCCGGGAGTCGGTGACCGGGTGGGCGGAGCGCAACATTCCGTCCGAGGTCGTGCGCGCCGCCATCGCGGCGGAGGGTGAGGAGCGCCCCGGCTTCTGGGCAGGGCTGGCCGACCAGGGTCTGCTCGGCCTGCACATCCCCGAGGAGTACGGCGGCAGCGGCTACGGCCTGCTGGAGACCACCGTCGCCGTCGAGGCCCTCGGCGAGCGCGTCGCCCCCGGCCCGTACGTTCCCACGGTGCTCGCCGGCGCCGCGATCCTCGCCTCCGACGGCAAGGCCCACGCCGAGCTCCTGCCCGGTCTCGCCGACGGCACGCTGACCGGCGCGGTCGCGCTGGGCGCCTCGATCACCGGCACCCGGGGCGAGGACGGCACCCTGACGATCGGCGGCGCCGCCGAGCTGGTCCTGGGCGGGACGCTGGCCGACGTCCTGGTGCTCCCGGTGAGCACCGACCGCGGTGAGGAGTGGGTCGCGGTGGACGCCGCCGCGGCGACCGTGACCCCGGTCAGGGCGCTCGACCTCACCCGGGGGGTGGCCAGGGTCGAGCTGGACGCGGTCACCGTACCGGCGGGGCGGGTCCTCGACGGGCTGCAGGGGCCCGGGGTCCTCAACCTGGCCGCGATCCTGCTCGGCGCGGAGGCCGCGGGCCTCGCGTCGTGGTGCGTGACCGCCGCCGCCGGGTACGCCAAGGTCCGCGTGCAGTTCGGCCGCCCGATCGGGCAGTTCCAGGGCGTGAAGCACAAGGCCTCCCGGATGCTCGTCGCCCTGGAGCAGGCCCGCGCGACCGTGTGGGACGCCGCCCGCGCCACCGAGGGGACGGGCGGCGCCGCCGAGGTGTCGGCCGACGAGCCGGCCTACGCCGCCGCGATCGCGGGTGTGGTCGCCCCCGACGCGGCCGTGCTCTGCGCCAAGGACGCCATCCAGATCTTCGGCGGCATCGGCTACACCTACGAGCACGACGTCCACCTGTACTACCGCCGCGCGCTCACCCTGCGCGCCCTGCTCGGCTCCTCGGGCGAGTGGGCCGAGTCGGTCGCGGAGCTGGCCCTGAACGGCGTGAGCCGGGAGCTGGAGATCGAGCTGCCCGAGGAGGCCGCCGAGCTGCGCGAGGGCATCCGGGCCGAGATCGCCGGGTTCGCCGCGCTGGAGGGCCAGGAGCAGAAGCGGGCGCTGGCGAGCGCCGGATACGTCATGCCGCACCTGGCCAGGCCCTGGGGCCGCGACGCCAAGCCGCTGGAGCAGGTCCTCATCCTCCAGGAACTCAAGGCCGCCAAGGTCAGACTGCCCCAGATGATCATCGGCGCCTGGGTGGTGCCCTCGCTCGTCTCGTACGGCACCCCCGAGCAGCAGGAGCGCTTCCTGCCGCCCACGCTGAGCGGCGAGATGATCTGGTGCCAGCTCTTCTCCGAGCCCGGTGCGGGCTCCGACCTGGCGAACGTGCAGATGAAGGCCGAGAAGGTCGAGGGCGGCTGGCGGCTCAACGGCCAGAAGGTCTGGACCTCCGTGGCGCACTTCGCCGAGTGGGGCATCTGCATCGCCCGCAACTCCTCCGAGGGCTCCAAGCACGAGGGCATCACCTACTTCCTGGTCGACATGAAGGGGCCCGGCGTCACGGTCAGGCCGCTCACCGAGATGACCGGGGAGAACCTGTTCAACGAGGTCTTCCTCGACGACGTGTTCATCCCGGACGACCTCGTCGTCGGCGAGGTGGGCCAGGGCTGGAAGGTCGCCAGGAACACGCTGTCCAACGAGCGGGTCTCGCTCTCGTCGGGTTCCGGCGGCACCGGCTCGTCCGTCCCCGACCTGCTCGGCCTGGCCGGGCGCCTCGGCAGGGAGCTGACCCCCGCCGAGCGCCAGGAGCTGGCACGCGTCGTCTGCGAGGGCCACTCGATCGCCGCGCTCGGACTGCGGGTGACCCTGAAGCAGCTGACCGGCCTGGAGCCCGGCGCCGACGCCTCGGTCCGCAAGCTCCTGTCCACCTCGCACGCCCAGCACGTCTCGGAGTGCGCGGTCTCGCTGCTCGGCTCCTCGGCCGTCATCGCCGCCGACATGAAGCTCGGCGACGCCGGTTACTGGAACCGCGCCGTCCTCTCCACCCGGGCCATGACGATCTACGGCGGCACCACGGAGGTGCAGCTCAACATCATCGCCGAGCGGATGCTCGGCCTGCCGCGCGACCCCGAGCCGGGTAAGTGACCGGCCTCCCGCCGTGAGGGGGCGCGTTCTCGCCCGTCCGTGATCTCGCGGGCGGGCGCCGTCCGTCGAGACCCGTTACGTCGTGACGGGCTGGGTTTTGACCCTTCGGTTAGGCTTCGCGCATGTCGATGCGGTTCCGGCCAGGTGTGGTCGTCCGGAGCGCCGTCGCCGGTGCGATCCCGCTGCGCTGGTTCGGCGCCGTGATCCGCCGGGTCTACCCCCGGCTGGACGCCGAGCTGGCCCGTGCCGGGGAGTTCGTGCCGCGCGGCGGCACCGCCGTCGACGTGGGCGTCTGGTACGGGCCGTGGACCGCGAAGCTGCGGCGGCTCGGCTGCGACGTCGTCTCGATCGAGGCCAACCCCCGCCTGGCCGCCATGCTCGGGCGGACCTTCCCCGACGTCCGGGTGGTCGCGGCGGGTGCCTCGGACAGCTCGGGCACCGCGCGGCTGTGGATACCGGGCGGCGGGCGGGGAGCGGAGGCCACGGCCTCGCTCGTCCACGGGGCGGGGGAGGGCGTGCCGGTGGACGTCCCGACCGTCACCATCGACGAGCTGGACCTGAAGGACGTCCGGTTCATCAAGGTCGACGTGGAGGGCCACGAGCTCGCCGCCCTGCGCGGTGCCGCGCGGACCGTCCACCGGGACCGGCCCGTCCTGCTGGTCGAGCTGGAGACCCGGCACCAGGACATCGGCCTGGTCGTCGGCCAGCTCGCGGAGTGGGGCTACACCGGCTCGGTACTCACCGGCGGTGCCTGGGTCCCGCTGGACGGCTTCGACCTGGCCGCCCACCAGGAGGCGGCGGTCGGCGAGGTGGAGCGGAGCTTCATCTCCCGTCTCCTCAGGCCCGGCGGCGAGTACGTGAACATGGTGCTGTTCCGCCCCGCCGCCTCGTAGTGCGCACCCTTCGCGCCCCCGCCCTCCGCTCGGCCGCTCCCGTCTCGCGTCCGGCCGCTCCCGTCTCCTGCTCGGCCGCTCCTGTCCCGCGTCCGGCCGTTTCCGGCTCGTGCTCGGCCGCGCAGCCCGCCCCCGTCCCGCGTCCGGCCGCGGGGTGGCCGGTGTGAGCCGTCTCGACCGCGCCCGGCCGTGGGCCGCGCGCCTGGCTCCGGCCCTGGTGGGACTGGTCCTCGGGGTGCTCGCGCTCTGGCCCGCGCTCGGTCCCGGTTTCGTGCTCCGCTACGACATGGTGTTCGTGCCGGACCCGCCGATCCCGCCGGAGAGCGGCGGTTTCCCCCGCGCCGTGCCGAGCGACCTCGTGGTGGCCCTGCTCTCGTCGGTCCTTCCCGGGCAGATCGTGCAGAAGGCGATCCTGCTGGGGATCTTCGTGCTCGCCGCGACGGGCGCCGCCGCTCTGGTGCCGGGGGAGCGCCGGGCCGCCCGGCTGGCCGCCGCGGCGTTCTACGCCTGGAACGTCTACCTCGCCCAGCGGCTGCTGCTCGGCCAGTGGGCGCTGCTGCTCGGGTACGCGGGCCTGCCGTGGGCGGTGCGCGCGGTCACCCGCGCGGGGATCTGGAGAACGGTCCTGGCACTGCTCCCCGCGGCGGTCGGGGGTTTCCAGGCGATGCTCGTCTCGGCGATGGCGGTCGTGCCCGTGGCGGGCCGCCGGGCCCCGCGAGCCCTGTCGGCCGTCGCCGTACTGAGCCTGCCGTGGCTGGTCCCGGCGCTGGGCAGCGCCGCCGTCACCGACCCCGCCGGGGTCCGGGCGTTCGCGCCACGGGCGGACGGGCCGCTGGGCACCCTCGGCAGCCTGCTCACCCTCGGCGGCGTGTGGAACTCCGGAGCCGCCGTGCCCGGACAGGAGACCTGGTGGTCGGCCCTGGTCCGGCTGGCGGTGACCGTGGCGGCGGTGACCGGGTACGCCCTGCTCGCGAGGGGGTGGAATGACGGCGGGCGGCCCGCGTACTGGGGTGGGCTGGCGGTCGCCTCGGCGGCGGGGCTGGCGGTGGCGTGCGCCGGGGCCTTTCTGCCGGGGGCGGTGGAGGCGCTGGTCGGGCTGTGGCCCGGCTTCGGGCCGCTCCGCGACGGGCAGCTCTACCTCGCCCCCTTCGCCCTGCTGCAGGCGGTCGGCCTGGCCGCGGTGACCGCGCGCCTGTCCCCGGCGATCCGCCCCGGCATGCTCGTGCTGCCCCTGCTGGTGCTGCCCACCTTCGCGATGGGGGCGTTCGGCAGGCTGGTCGCGGTCGAGTACCCCCCCGACTGGTCCAGGGTGCAGAGGATCGTGGACGCGGACCCCGCGCCGGGGGCGCTGCTGACACTGCCGTGGGGGGCGTACCGGGCGTTCGGCTGGAACGGGGGCCGGGTGGTGCTCGACCCGGCGGTCAAACTCTTCCAGCGCGGGGTCGTCTGGAACGACGGCCTGCCGGTCGGGCTGGGGGACGGCCGCACGCTCACCCTCGCCACCGAGGATCCGCTGGCGCGCAGGGTCGGCGCGGTCCTCGCGGGGGCAGGCCCGCTGACCGGCCCGCTGGCCGCGGAGGGGATCAGTCACGTGCTCATCCAGAGATCGAACGAGAACTTGTTCCGTTCCAGACTCCCCGGCGCACGGCTGATCTTCGCTGGTCAGGACCTGCTTCTCTTTCATCTCTGATCCCACGAGATGCAACTATTTCGTGATTTACCAGCTGGTAACATTATTTATCACATTTTTACCGATTGACTGGCGAGGACCTGTATCAGGTTCTACTGTCGGGCACACTGCATGACCACGCGTTGGAGGGAGAGCTCGGGTGTTGCGAGTGATTGCCGCTCTGGTGGTAGGGGCAGTACTGGCGGTCGGTGCCTCGGTGGCCGTCGTGAACGTCGCGGCGCCGACCCCCGAGCCGCCCAACAGGCCGCTCTACAACTACGGCACCAGGTGACGCGCCGGGGCCGCAGGCCGGCCCCGGCGCCCACCTGAGCATCCGGGCCCCCGGCGCGGGGAGACCCGCTCCGGATCACATCGGCGGGACAGGGCCCGGCAGCCGCGTGCGCGAAAACCCCCGGCGCGGCCGTTCTCGCATGTCGGACAGTGGCGTTCACCCGAAGACGCGTCGCGCGGGGACGCGTCGCACAGCGAGATGTCGTACGGAGATAGGAGTGGTCGTGGCCGGACAGGGCGCCAGGGCGACCCGCCGGGCGTCGGGCCCGCCCCCCGCCGGGCTGGTGGCCGCGACGGCGCGGCAGCGGCCGTCCATGCGCGGGGTACGCGTCGCCGTCCTGAACTTCCGCGAGCCGCTGCAGTCGGTGGCGGGAGGCGCCGAGGAGTACGCCTGGCAGGTCAGCCGCCACCTGGTGGGGCAGGGGGCGTCGGTCACCTTCGTCACGTCGAGGGAGGCCGGGCAGCCCCCGGCCGAGGTGCGCGACGGCATCGCGCTGCGGCGGATGGGCAACCCGTTCCTGGTCTATCTGCTGGTCCCGCTCTGGATGCTGCTGCGGCGCCGGCGCTTCGACGTCGTCATCGACTGCATGAACGGCATCCCCTTCTTCGCCCCCCTGGTCGTGAGACGGCGCACGGTCGTCATCTCCCTGGTGCACCACGTGCACGACCGCCAGTTCTACGCCTTCTTCCCGCGCTGGCTGGCCCGGATCGGCTGCTTCGTGGAGGGGCCGGTCGCCCGGCTGGTCTACCGGCGCCGCCCGACCGTCACGGTCTCGGAGTCCTCCAGGAACGAGCTGCGCGAGCGGCTCGGCTGGCTCGCGCCGATCCAGGTCGTCCCGAACGGCAGCCCGGTGGCGCGCCTGGTCGCGAGCGGCGGGGACGTGGCGGGGGACCCCGCCGTGGTCTACCTCGGCAGGCTGGTGGGCCACAAACGCGTCGAGCGGGTGGTGGACCTCGCCGGAGACCTCGAAGGGGCCTGGCCCGGCGTCCACGTGCACGTCATCGGGCGCGGCGGCGAGCAGGAGCGGCTCGCGGACCACGCCGCCCGCCGCGGGCTGCGGGACCGGGTTCACCTGCACGGCTTCCTGCCCGAGGCCGCCAAGAACGCGATCCTGGGGGCGGCGCGGGTCAACGTCACCGCCTCGGAGTTCGAGGGCTGGGGGCTGACGGTGATCGAGGCCGCCGCCCTCGGCGTCCCGACCGTCGCCTTCGACGTCGCGGGACTGCGCGACTCGGTGCGCGACGGCGTCACGGGCTGGCTGGTCGGGGAGGGTGAGGCGCTGGCCGACGTGGTGGACCGCGCGTTGCGGGAACTGTCGGACCCGGCCAGGCGCGAGGAGATCCAGCAGGCGTGCAGGCTCTGGGCCGCCGAGTTCACCTGGGGGAGAACGGGCGCTACGATGACCGGACTAATCACCACAGAGCTCTATAAAAACGGTCGTCACCTCCATGTATCCGATCTCTGTCTCGCCGCGGGTGAGACCGATCCGCCATAAGTGACCGCGATCTCCGAGGCGTGGATCAACCGCCTGTCCGCACCTTCCTCCGAGTTCGGGGCCTCCGACACCGGGCTCCGCCGCAGGCTCAGGTTGCTCGCCGGATGCCTCTTCCTCGCGGCCGTCGCCTTCAACATGGCGCCGGGCATGCTCATCGCCGAGACGAAGCTGGACATGCCGATCAACCCGATCGGCTTCCTCTCCCAGGCGCTGAACATGTGGGACCAGGACTACCTGGGACACCTGCAGAACCAGGCGTACGGCTACGTCTTCCCGATGGGCCCCTTCTACACCCTGCTGACCGGTGCGGGCATGCCCCCGTGGGTGGTGCAGCGGCTCTGGGTGACGCTGATCCTGTGCGTGGCCTTCGTCGGCGTCGCCCAGGTGGCCAGGGCGCTGCGGATCGGCGGGCAGCTCGCCGGGGTGCTGGCCGGTCTCGCCTACGCGCTCGCCCCGCACGCGCAGGCGCTCATGGGGTTCAACTCCGTGGAGTTCGCCCCCAGCGCCGTCCTGCCCTGGGTGCTGCTCTTCCTCGTCAGGGGCGCGCGGGGGGAGACGAGCCCGCGCCGGGCCGCCTGCCTGTCGGCGCTGGCGTTCCTGTTCGCCGGCGGCATCAACGCCGCCGCCGAGCTGGCCGTGCTCGTCGTACCGATGATCTATCTGCTGACCCGGGCGCGCGGCCCGCGCAAGCGGCGGCTGATCGCCTGGTGGCTCGCCGCGGTCGCCGCGGTGTCGTTCTGGTGGCTTGCCCCGCTGGTGCTGCTGGGCAGGTACGTCTTCTCGTTCCTGCCCTTCACCGAGAACGCGCGGACGACCACGCTGGTCGGTTCCCTGACCAACGCGCTGCGCGGCGTGAACAACTGGGTGGCCTTCCTCCCCGTGGACGGACGGCCGTACCTTCCCGCGGCCTACGAGCACGCGACCGTGCCCTGGCTGGTCCTGGTGACCGCGCTGGTCGCGGGACTCGGGCTGGCCGGGCTCACGCTCCCCTCCACCCCCGAACGCCTCTTCCTCGTCGCCACGGCACTCGTCGGCGTGGCCGTCCTCGTCATGGGGTACGCCGGGCCGCTGGCCGAGCCGATGCGGGCGCTGCTCGACGGGCCGCTCTCGCCGTTCCGCAACCTCCACAAGTTCAACGCCCTCGTCAGGCTGCCGCTCGTCCTCGGGCTCGCGGCGCTCGTGTCCTACGTGGGGGCCCGCCGCGCGGCGGTCAGGATCCCCGTCGCCGCGACGTGCGCCGGGCTGATCGGGCTCACCCTCGTCCCGGTCGCGAGCGCGGGCATCGCCCCGAGCGGGGCCTTTTCCGACGTCCCCGGCTACTGGCGGGAGGCGGCGGCCTGGCTGGACCAGCGGGCCGACCAGGGGACGGTGCTGATCCTGCCGGGGTCCCGCAGGGGTGAGTACACCTGGGGGCGGCCCATCGACGAGCCGTTCCAGCCGCTGCTGAGGAAGGCCCGGTGGGTGAGCAACACCATCGTGCCCTGGGGGACGGCGGGCTCCTCGCGTCTCGTCGACGCGATCGACGACCGCTTCGCCAACGGCCAGGGCTCCGCCGGGCTCGCCCGGACACTGCGCCGCGTCGGCATCCGCTACCTCGTGATCCGCAACGACCTGGACCGCGTCTCCTTCGGCGGCGCCTGGCCCGCCCGGGTGCACCAGGCGCTGGAAGGCTCACCCGGCATCGTCCGGGTGAGCGGGTACGGCCCGCCGGTCGGCTTCTCGGAGTCGGGAACCGGGTCCGGCTGGCTGGACCAGCCGTACACCGCCCTGGAGATCTACGAGGTGACGGACGCGAGGCCGCCGGTCGGCACGGTGAGCGCGCGGCGCCCGCTGCGGGTGTCCGGCGGCCCCGAGGCACTGCTCACGATGGCGGAGGAGGGCGTGCTCGACGACGACAGGCCCGTCGTCCTGGGGGACGACCCCGGAGCGGAGAACGTGCCCGCCGCCGACACCGTGCTCACCGACACCATGCGCAGGCGGGAGCTGGGCGTCAGTGACCTGCGCAGGTCACTGACCGAGACGCTTCCCGCCGACGAGCCCTTCGAGACGGAGAGGCCGGTCAGCGACCTCACCGACCCCGCGTGGGAGGAACCGAAGACCGTCGCCGTCCTGAGCGGTGCCGACCGCGTGACCGCCTCCTCCTCGGACTCCCGGCTGGGCGCCCCGTGGAACGTCCGGGATCCCGGACGGCAGCCGTACGCCGCCCTGGACGGTGACGTGCGCACCGGGTGGCGGTCCACGGGGTGGCGGCCCCCGGCCGAGGAGTGGCTGGAGGTGCGGTTCACCGAGCCCACGGCCGTCCCCTCGCTGCGGGCGGCCTTCGACCGCTCCGACGAGACCGCGCTGGTCTCCGAGGTGTCGGTGGAGACGGACGCGGGCGCGGTACGCACCCGGGTGGACCCGGCGGCCTTCTGGCAGAGGCTCAACGTCAGGCCGGGCAAGACCTCCAGGCTGCGAGTGCGGATCTCCCGGGTGGCGACGGAACGGAGCAACAAGGTCGGGATCCTGGACCTGTCGATCCCCGGCCTCCAGCCCGGCCGCTCGCTGCTCGTGCCCACGGTGCCCACAGCGCCGGACACCGCGCTGGACACCGCGTCGAGCACAGCGCCGAAAGCGATGCCGGACGGGACGCCGGACACGGTGCTGAGCGCGGCGCCGAGGGCGGCGGGGCCGGTTGTGCCGGACACGGGAGGACCCACGGTCGTGACGAGTCGTACCGACCGGGCCTCCGGCTGCATGCGCGGCTCCTACGCGTGGACCTGCGCAGACGAGCTGGGCATCGTGGGTGAGGACGGCTACGGCTTCGACCGCACGGTCCTGCTGGAGAATCCCGGCAGGCGCGTGATCAGTGGCCGCACGGCACTGACCGACGGGAACCTGGCGGTCGGCCTGCTGACGCCCCCGGACCTCTACCCGAAGGTCACCGCGTCCTCCACGAAGAGCGACATCCCCGCGACCGGCCCCTGGGCGGCGTTCGACGGTGACCGGAGCACGATCTGGTACGCCCACGGCGACGACCTCGCCCCGTCCCTCAGCGCCGACCTGGGCAGGACCGTCCAGCTCTCGCGCCTGCGCGTCGACTTCCCCGACGTTCGCACGGGCGCGCCGCCCGTGCGGGTGACGATCACCACCGACGGCGGGACCCGGTACGCGTGGGCCTCCGCCGACGGCTGGATCGATTTCAAGCCGCTCAGGGCGAGCCGGATCACGCTGGCCTTCGGCGTGCTCGGCGCGTGGAGGACCGAGGTGGTCGGCGTGTCCATCCCCGGTGTGAAGCCGCTGCCCTCCTACCCCGACCGTCCTGACCGGCCGCTGCGCCTCCCCTGCGGCTACGGCCCGACCCTCACGGTGAACGGCACCGCCGTGACCACCGAGATCGTTTCGGGGACCTACGCCGACCTGCTGAACGGCCGCCCGCTCGGCTACCGGGGCTGCGCGTCGCTCCCCCTGAAAGAGGGAGTCGCGCGGTTCACCGCCGCCTCCTCGCAGGGCTACCGGGTGGACTCGCTGGTCGTCGCGGACGCCGGGCGCACCCGGGGGACCGGTACCCGTACCGGGCAGGGCGGTGAGGCCGCGCGGGCCGGGGGGATCGGGCAGGCCGGTGAGGTCGTCATGCGGCCTGCCGAGGTCGAGAGCTGGGACGCCTCGCAGCGGCGGGTCAGGGTCAGCACGGCCGAGCCCTCATACCTGGTGGTCAACGAGAACCACAACCGGGGGTGGCAGGCCTCGATCGACGGTCGCCGCCTCCAGCCCGCCCGGCTGGACGGGTGGCGTCAGGCGTGGTTGCTCCCGCCGTCCACCGGAGTCGTGGTGATCACCTACGAGCCCGACGGTCTGTACCGGTCCTCGCTCGTCGCCGGGGGGATCCTCGTCGCACTGGTCGCCGCACTCGCGCTGTTCCGTCCCCGTTCCCGCCCCCGCCTCCGAGTCCGTTCCCGTCCTGAGAAGTCTCATCCGGAGAAGCCTCGTCCCGAGAAGTCCCCTCCGGAGAAGTTCGGTTACGGAAAGACTCTTCCCGAGGCGCCACCCGCGAGGGTGCGCGCCGCCTGGCTCTGGCCCCTCGCGCCGCTGCTCGGCTTCTGGATCCAGGGCCGGCCCGGCGCGCTGCTCGTCGGGCTGGTCGCCGCCCTGGCCCTCTGGCTGCGGGAGGTCGCGACCGCGGAGCACAGTGCGGGCGGCCTGCCGTACCGGGCGGGCAGGGTGTTGACGTCGCCGTCGCCGGTGGTGGTCGTCCTGGGGGCGGCCGGGGCCGCGCTGGGGTACGGCGGCGACACCGGGCAGACCGTGGCGCAGTATCTCTGCCTGGCCGGGCTCGGCCTGCTGTTCGCCGCGATCGGCACCCGCCCCCTTCCCCGGTCGTGGCTGCCCGCGCCGGCGGTTTCCCGGCCCCTCCGGCCCGAGGGGAAGCCATGATCGACCGTCGGCTGCACGGTGTCGTCGCGATCGCGGTGGGAGCGTTTCTCGTCACGCTCGCGGCGCTGGTCCGTCTCCACGTCTATCCCGGCGCCATGCTCCTGCCCGCCGAGCAGGACCGGGTCACCAGGATGAGCTCCGAGTCCGGCACCTACTTCGACACCGCGGCACTGCGTACGAGGCGGGGGGTGCCGATCGACGTGGCCGTCGCCCGGTACGGCGATCTGGTCAGGTCGACGCCGGACGTCGCCGTCTGGACCGAGTTCGTGTCGGTCCAGACGCGCACGGGCAGCCGGGTCGACTACCACGAGCGGCGGGCCGCCTTCGACCGCCGAACCGGGCAGGCGGTCGACTGCTGCGACGGCTACAACGACACCGATCCCCGGCCCCGGCCCCGAGGGCTGGTCTTCCGCTGGCCGCTGGGCGCGCGGCCGATCTCCTACCCGGTCTACGACCCGCTGGCCCGGCGCGCGGTGACCGCCAGGTTCGAGGCCATCGAGACCCTGCACGGCGTGCGGGTCCACCGCTACGCGCAACGCCTGGTCAACGAGCGGCTCCAGCAGCCCGCGATGAACCTGCCGGGCACCGTGCTCGGCCTGGACCGGCCGGGGGAGGTGCCGGCCACCGCCTACCTGGACGGCACCCGTACCTTCTGGGTGGAACCCGCGAGCGGCATGGTGATCGGGGTCAGGGAGAACCTCACCAAGACCCTGCGCACGGCCGACGGCCGGGGCAGGCTGGTGCTCTTCTCCGCCGACCTGCGTACGTCCTCGGGCGACGAGCGGTGGAACGCCGGAGAGGCCGGGCACTTCCGCTCGTGGTCGCTCGTCGTCGGGGTGGTGGTGCCGCTCAGTCTGGCCCTGCCGGGTCTGGCCGCCCTGCTGCTGGGCCTGCGCCGGCAGCTCAGGCCTGACGGGCCCGATCCTGCTTCTGCTCTCGGTCCTGATCCTGATCCTGCTTCCGGTCCTGGTCCCGCTCCTGCTCCCGGTTCCGGCCCTGGTCCCGCTCCCGCTCCTGCTCCTGCTCCCGGTCCCGGCCCTGGGGAAGCAGCCGGTACAGCCGCTGGGCGGGACCCTCGACCAGCCGATGCGTGAGGTCGGCGATCGCGACGGTCAGCACGGTGCACACCACCAGCGTGGTCACCAGGTCGCCGGTGAAGGCGGCCTGCCCGGTCAGCTCGTACCAGGCCACGATCACCACGAACTGCCACAGGAAGACGCCGTAGGAGATCCGGCCGAGATAGCGCATCACACGGTTGCCGAGCAACGAGCGCAGCGGTGAGGGGCCGGCGGTGAGCAGGGCGACCGGGGACAGGAAGGCGAGGACGAAGGCGGTGTAGAGGACGATCTCGAAGACGTCCGTCCACAGGTCCTGCAGTTCGAAGAGGCGGCCCCCGGCGATCGGGGTGGCGGCGATGGCGAGGACGAAGGCGGCGATGACCCAGCAGGTGAACCACGACTCGCGGATCCCGCGCGTCAGGCGCCGCACCGGCGCCTCGGGGTCGGGTTCGGCGCGGGCCCAGAGTGAGACGACCGCGAGGGCCATGCCCGCGCAGAAGTAGACGAGCAGCCGGGGCAGCCACAGTCCCAGCTCGGGCCGGTGGTGCGGCACGTGCGTGAGGATCGTCCAGACGAACGAGGTCGAGGCCAGCGCTCCGACGCAGAACAGGAGCCGCACGGCGCGCGCGGACGGCGACGCGCCCCGTCCCGCGACGGCTCGCAGCAGCACGGCGATCACCGGCAGGGCGATGTAGAAGGACATCTCCACCGACAGGCTCCACATCTGCCCGAGCCCCACCGGGCTCGCCCCCTCCCACCAGGGGGTGGTGACGTAGTTCTGCCCGAGCAGCAGCAGCGGGAGCCATTTCAGCGGGTCGCCCGCCGCGCCCGGTGCCCACAGCACCATGGCCACGACCACGACGAGCCAGTACGCGGGCAGGATGCGCAGGGCGCGCCTCCACAGATAACCCGTCGTGCCGGGAGCCGGTGTGCCCTCGATGACCTGCCGGGCCCAGGGGCGGTAGAGCAGCAGCCCCGACAGGAGGAAGAAGATCGGCACCCCGATGTCGCCGCGGGCGATCAGGCCGCTGACGAACCCCTCCCGCAGGGACACGCCCGTCTGGGCCGCGACATGATAGAAGAGCACGCAGAAGGAGGCGACCGCCCGGACCCCGTCCAGCGCGTCCAGGCGACCGTCGACCGCCGGAAGGTCTCGCACGTCCGAGGGGGTTACCGGCCGGTAGACCGGTGGAGAACCTGCTTCGGTCACTTTTTGGCATCCCTCGTGACGTAGGTCATCGCCACCACTAACATATCGCGAAATGGAACTTGTTATAGCGCGATCGGGACCCCTGCACAGCGGACAGCCCCTGGAGGAGCGATGCGTCGCGTCATCGGTTTGACACTGATCGGAATCGGGGCGTTCCTCATTGTCCTCGCGCCGCTCGTGCGGTTCCAGGTCGCGGCCGGCCTCATCGCCGCCCCCGCCGACCAGTACGGCATCAGCAAGCTGGAGGCCGTCGACGCCCAGTACTTCAGTCCCGGCGACCTGAAGGTGATGACGGGCGACCTCGACATCACCGTCACCACCAGGGGTGACGTCGCCGCGGCCGAGGGCGACCGGGTCGTCTGGGAGGAGGCCATGGTGGTCAACGACGTCACCAACCAGACCCCCCTCGTCTCGTTCACCGAGCGCCGCAGCGCGTTCAACAAGTACACCGGCGAGGGCGTCAACTGCTGTGACGTCAACGTCGACAAGGATCCCGTGCGGCTGCAGGGGCAGATCTACAAGTGGCCCTTCGACGTCGAGAAGAAGACGTACAGCGTGTTCAACTCGACCACCGGCAAGGCGTTCGACGCCAGGTTCGCCGGCGAGGAGCAGGTCGGGGGGCTGTCGGTCTACCGGTTCGAGCAGACCATCCCGCCGACCAAGACCGACACCATCACCGCCCCGGCCTCCGTCCTCGGCATGAAGGATCCCGGCGACGTGCAGGTGGACCGCGTCTACGACGCCGTCAACACCTTCTGGATCGAGCCGGCCACCGGCTCGCCGGTGCGGCAGGAGCAGCAGCGCCACGAGGTGCTCAAGACCGAGGACGGGGTCGAGCGCTCGCTGGCCTTCGTCGCCACCGCGAAGATGACCCAGGAGACCGAGGACGAGCTGGTCAAGAACGCGATCGACGGCAGGAGCACCATCACGATGCTCAGGACCACGATCCCGCTGGTGCTCCTGCTGCTCGGGCTCGCCCTGGTCATCACCGGCTTCGTGCTCATGAGGCGCCGCGCGTACAGCTGACGCCCTCGACGGGACATCGTGGCGGGGAGGCCGCGGGCGAGAGCGCCCGCGGCCTCCCCGCTTCTTCTCGCCCCCTCGCCGCGCGTTTCTCACCGGAACACTCGCCGGAACATCATCGAAACGTTCACCGAAACGCTCGCGGAAACACTCACCGGAACATCACCGGAACATCACCGGAACGCCACTGGGAAGCTCGCGGAAACGCTCATCGGAACGTCACCGAAACGCTCATCGGAACGCCACTGGAACGCGTTTCACCCATTTTGCCGGTTGATTACTCGCGAGTAGCTTTGAGTTCCGACCGGAGGAAAGGTTCTAGACTAGAACGCGTTGCAGTTAGTTTCCGGCGGTCGTACAGTCAACGCATGCGGACACGTGTCACCGACATGCTCGGGATAGAGTTGCCGATCTTCGCGTTCAGCCACTGCCGTGACGTCGTCGCCGAGGTGAGCCGCGCCGGGGGGATGGGTGTGCTCGGCGCCCTCTACTTCACTCCGGAAGAGCTCGAAATGGAGCTCAAGTGGATCGACGAGCACGTCGACGGCAGGCCGTACGGCGTCGACGTGGTCATGCCCGCCTCGTACGCCGGCTCGGACCTCGGCGTCGACTCCCCGGAGGACCTCGTGGGACGGCTCCAGGGGATGATCCCCCAGGGGCACCGGGAGTTCGTCGACGGCCTGCTCGCCGCCCACGGCGTACCGCCGCTGTCGGCCGACGCGGACGCGGGGAGGGTGCTGCTCGGCTGGACCGACGCCACCGCCCGCCCGCAGGTCGAGGTGGCGCTGAGGCACCCGATCGCGCTGCTCGCCAACGCGCTGGGCCCGCCCCCCGCCGACGTGGTCGACCAGGCCCACGCCAGAGGGGTGAAGGTCGCCGCGCTCGCCTCCACCCCCCGGCACGCGATCAAGCAGGTCGAGGTCGGGGTGGACATCGTCGTGGCCCAGGGCACCGAGGCGGGCGGGCACACCGGGGAGATCTCCACGATGGTCCTCATCCCGCAGGTCGTGGACGCCGTCGACGTCCCCGTACTGGCCGCGGGCGGCATCGGAGACGGGCGCCAGATGGCGGCCGGGCTCGCTCTCGGCGCCGAGGGCGTGTGGACGGGGTCGATCTGGCTCGCCGTGGAGGAGGCCGACACCTCCGAGGTGGTCAAGCGCCGCATCCTGGAGGCCACCTCGCGCGACACCGTGCGCTCGCGGTCCTGGACCGGCAAGCCCGCCCGGCTGCTCAGGAACGAGTGGACCGACGCCTGGGAGTCTCAGGAGTCGCCCGGCACGCTCCCGATGCCGCTGCAGTTCATGCTGATCTCCGAGGCGCTCCGCCGGATCGGCCGCTCCGACGCGACCGAGCTCGCGACCTTCCCCGCCGGGCAGATCATCGGCGCGATGAACCAGGTCAGATCCACCCGTGATGTCGTGTTCAGCCTGGTGGAGGAGTATGTGGCGGCCAAGGAACGGTTGGATCGCATAACGGGCGACTGAGTGGCACCGGCGTTCGGATGTGCGCTACAAACTCATCGACGACGATGTGGTTGACGAGGTTGGAGATGGATGGCGCCCCCCGAGCTCGACGAGGCCCCCGGCGAGGAGGCGGCGGACCGGCCGCGTTCCCGTAGGCGGTGGGTGCCCGCCGCCCTGGCGCCCGTCCCGGGTGAGGGGGCGCGACGTCGCGGCGAGCGGTGGGTTCCGGCCGTTGCCCTGGCGCTCATCGCCGCCCAGCTGGTCTGGCACGGCGTCCTCCTCGGCCGCGGCTACTTCTTCCTCGACGACCTCACGCTCACCGGCAGGGCGGCCTGGCAGGGGTTCGGCTGGGAGTTCCTCACCCAGATCTACGGCGCCCACCTGATGCCGGTCCCGATGGCGATCGTCGGAGTCGTCACGGCCGTCCACCCCTACGGCTGGGGCCTGGCCGCCGCCTCGCTGCTCATCCTGCAGCTCGGCGCGTCGCTGGCCGTGCTCCGCATGCTCAGGGTGCTCTTCGGCGGGCGCGCGGCCATCCTGCTTCCCCTGTCGTTCTACCTGATCACGCCCATGGCCTTCACCGCCTCGTGGTGGTGGGCGGCGGGTCTGCAGGCGCTCCCGCTGCAGATCGCCGTCGCGATGGCGTTGAGCAGCCACGTCCTCTACCTGCGTGACGGCAGGTTCTCGCACGTCCTCGCGGCGGCCGGATGGACGCTCCTCGGGCTCCTGTCGTTCCAGCTGAAGGCCACCGTCGCGATCCCGCTCCTGCTGCTGCTCGTCACGGTCCTCTACTTCCCCGAGCGGCCCCGGTCGCGGGTCCTCACCCGGCACGCGCGGGCCTGGGGGGTGTACGCCGGGCTGATCGCCGTCTACTCGGTCTACGTGCTCACCAAGCTCGACGAGCTGCAGCAGTCGGCCGGGCTGCCGACGCCCGCCCAGGGGATGGCGTTCGTCGCGCGGTTCTTCGGCGTCACCATGCCGACCTCCGTCATCGGCGGTCCCGGCCGCTGGACGGATGAGCTGTCCGATCCGCCGGTCGCGGTGATCGCGCTCGCCTGGGCCGTCATCGTCGCCGTCGTGGTGCTCACCCTGCTCTGGCGGCGGGGGGCGTGGCGGGCCTGGACGATTCTGTTCCTCACCCCCGCGGTGCTGGTGGTCCCGGTCTTCCTGGGGCGTGGCCAGTTCTTCTTCTCGGCGCAGGACACCCGCTACCTGGCCGACAGCGCCCTGGTCGCGACGCTCGCGCTCGCCCTCGCGACGCTTCCGCTGCTCGGCGAGAAGCGGCCCTACCGCCGCCGTGTCCCCCGGGGCCGGCCCGTCCGGGTGGCGGGGGGTGTGGTGGTCTGTGCCTTCCTCGCCTTCTCCGTCGTGTCGGTCGAGGGCTATGTCGCGGGGCAGGAGGACCACCGTGCCAGGACCGAGCGGTATCTGGAGTCCGTACGGGCGACCCTCGCCTCGGCCCCCGAGACGACCGACCTCTACCCGCACCCTCTCCCCGACGACCTGCTCTGGCTCTCCTTCGGGGAGGAGAACCTCAGCTCGCACCTGCTGAGCCCGCTCGCGCCCCCCGGCCTGGCCGCCCTCATGCGTCATCCGAGGCCGACCACGAACCCGCGGGTCCTCGACGACCGGGGCAGGCTGGTCCCCGCCGAGGTCCACGGCGGGTACGCCGTGCCGGCATCCGGCGAGTGCTTCCCCCGCGCCGGCGGCGTCGTCACCATCCCGCTGCGGCACGAGGGCGAGACGGCGACGCTCGCCCTCTCCTACGTTCGCGCGGAGGAGACCGCGGCCTACGTGCGGCTCGGCCAGGAGGAGATCGAGGTCGACTTCGCCAGGGGAGCGGGGAGGATCTTCCTGCCGGTGAGCGCCGCCACGCCCTCGATCCAGATCGAGATCCTGTCCCCCGACGCGGACCTGTGCGTCACCCTCGCCGCCCTCGGCGGCGTCGTCCCCGCGTGACGGCCATATGAAGATCAGGTGATGCGGCATCGCGCCGCCAGGCCTTTCAGCTCCGGGGTGGTCCGTCCCGACACCAGGAGCCCCGAGATCAGGTCGCGTACGGCAGGCCGCGCATGGATCTCCTCCGGGGCGTGGCGTTCGGCCGCCAGTAATGCGTTCAGACAGTCGTCGCGGCGGCCCATCTGTCCGTACGCCCGAGCGATGTCGGTGTAGTAGCGGACGCGGCGCTCCACGGTGGGCAAACTCGCCGGGGGGAGCTTTCTCGCGGTGGCGATGGCCGCGCCGGCTTCGCCGATGGAGTATTCGGCGGAGATCCGATGTAGCTGGACGGTGGCCGGTCCGAATCCACCGCCGTGGTCGCGGAGCAGAGGCGCGCCAAGCCGGGTCGCGATCGCCGCCGCCTCATTTGTGAGCTCACGCATCCCGGCCCGGTCTCCACATCGCGCCGCGGTGTAGGCCGCTGACTGGATCAGCAGCCCGCGTTCGGCCGTACGCCGTGGATCTCCGTCACGGAGGTCGAGATGGTCGGCCGCCGAAAGCGCGATGGTCATGGCTTGCGCGTGCCATCCGGCCTTGCGGGCGAGGACGGCCAGGTTTCTGGCAGCCTCGGCGGCCATCAGCGGGTCGCCGGCGGCTCCGGCGATAACCCGGGCACGATCGGCGGCCATCCACCCGAGTTGCTGGTCGTCGAGCTTGATGAGCATCCGAGTCGTCAGGGTGTAGATCTCGGCCAGCACGGCGTTGACCCCGGTGTCATCAGGGCTCGCCGCCGCTAGGGCATGGCCACTGGAGATCAGGCGTGGCAGGACGTGAGCCAGCCGGTTGTAGCTGCAGCGGTGAAAATCCAGCAGAGCCGCCGCCAGTTCGGCACGCAGTCGCGGGCCGGGAATGGGAGCCGGAGAGGAGGTCAGGCCAAGCATCGCGTCGCGCGCTCGATTGATGAGCAGATCACGTGAGGCGGTCTGGCTCGCCTGCGCGCTGCCTTCGTCCGGCAGGATGGGGCCCACAGCGGCGGCGGCCGTTACCGCGAGATTGGCCAAGAGCTGTCGCCTGCGCACCCGGTCCTCACCGTCCTCCCATCCAGCCTCTGAGGCCACGATAGGTGAGGGGCCGCCGTTTGATCGGACCGAGCTCCGGTGTTGCCGCCTGTTTCCGTCAACCTGCGGCGTGAGACCGAAGACATGCGATGGGATCGCCAACGCGTCAGAGAACAACCTCAGTACGGTGACGTCGTTGAGTGGAGCGATCCCGCGCTCGAACCGGGAAATCTGTGCGGCCGAATAGCCGGTGCGTCGGCCGAGCTCGGCCAGAGTAAGCCCTTCGGCCTGGCGCGCTCGGCGCACGATCGCTCCGGACTCCGGAGCGGCGACGGTGAGCCACGCCGGATGGCGAGCATTCATACGCGGCCCCCTGAGATCCTCGGGCTGATCCGTGTAGCTGCCAGGGTGAGGTTCGTACTCACCGTAGTCGTACTGTCACGAGCCGACCAGGTTTTTGCGTGATGCGCAAACGGCTTGCACCGCACGACAAGTCCACTGCGGCGGGGAGGTCCGAGCGGGCTTGATGGAGTTCCACCGGTCGTATGGCCGGTAGAACGTGCGACCCAAGAGCCGCTGATCACAAGTCTCCCGCACCCCCGGTTTCTTTCAGGCATGCCGTGATCGCGGCTGGGGCCTGACGAGGAAGGAAGGCGATGGCACATCGCTCCGCCCCCTGGCACTCCCGCTATGCGCGCTGGTTCTCGGCCCGCCCGCAGACCGTGGTGGTTCAGCCCACCACCTTTTGTAATCTTGACTGCACCTATTGCTATCTGCCCCATCGTCGACTTGTACGCGAAATGTCCCCGGAGATCGCCGGCGCCGTGGCGAGGTCGGTCACCGCCCTGACGAACGGGGCTTCCCCCCTGGGAATCGTTTGGCACGGCGGAGAGCCGCTGGCTCTCGGATTGCGTAAGTTCACCGCCCTGCTCGCACTGTTCGAAGACCTGCGCCAAGCAGGAGCCATCCACCACTACGTGCAGACGAACGCCACTCTGATCACCGACAACTGGTGTGATCTGCTGACCGCCTACGAGTTCCGCGTGGGCGTGAGCATCGACGGTCCGGCCACCCACAACGCCGAACGTGTCGACCTCCGAGGACGATCCACCTTCGAGCGCGTCACTCGCGGAATCCGCCGCCTGCGTGAGCACGCCATCCCGTTCTCAGTGATTTCGGTGGTGGGAACCGACGCCATCGGCCGGCCCGAGGAACTTCTGAATTTCCTGGCCACCCTGGGCGGCCATTCGGTGGGCTTCAATATCGAGGAGACGGAGGGAGTCAACACTGATCGGCAGCCCCCCACCCAAGAGCAGGCGGAGGAATTCTGGCGCCGGACGCTGGCCTGGTCACGGCACCACCGCGATTCCGTGAAGATCCGAGAGGTGGAACGACTGGGTGAGTACCTGCGGTTGATCCGCACCGGACAGCGAACCACCTGGGAAGAGTGCCGTCTGGATCCCATCCCCACCGTGTCCTGGGACGGGCAGGTGGTGCTGCTTTCCCCGGAACTCGCGGGTACCACCGACGCGACTTACAACAACTTTGCGGTCGGCAACGTCCAACAACAGCCCATCGCCCAGATGCTGCGCGACGCCCATCGGCTGCGCTACGTCCGCGAGTTCTTGACCGGTCTGGACCGCTGCCAGGCCGAATGTGAGTTCTTCGACTTCTGCCGAGGGGCGCAAGCGGGCAACCGCTACTTCGAGAACGGCAGCCTGGAGACCACCGAGACCAACTACTGCCGCGCCTCGCGGCAGGCCCTCGTCACAGCCCTGTCCACCATCGCCATCAGAGAGGAAACCCCGTGACGATTCTGGAAAGACTTACCGCATCCGACGCGCCGGTTGTGCTGGAGTTGGTCTTCACAAACGAGGGCCCACCACCCGCGATCGATGCCGCCAAGTGGGATAACAGGCCCTCCTGGGATAACTGGGCCAAGAACCCGGCACCGTTCGATAACCGTCCGAGCTGGGATAACTGGAACAAAAAGAAATAGTCCCCGGCCGCCGACGCACCCGTACAGTCCGGTGCGTCGGCGGCCGGAAGGCCGGACCGCTAGGAGGCCGCCCTATGGAAACCCGCACGATCCGTCGTACGAGCGTCACGCTTCCCGCGCTGGACGAGGCCGACCTCATCGGTGTGCCCGATGTCACCTCACCGGACGGCAGGGGAGGTTCGGTGGCGGAGTTCGTCTACGTCGATGCCGATCTGCGAGATCTCCACCTGGCTGACACCCACCTCATGGACGGTCGCATCACCGGCCTGCGAACGCAGCGCACCCGATTTCGTAACCTGCGGCTTAGCTCCGTCGAGCTGTCAGGTTGCGACCTGTCCTCACTGCACTGGGCGGACAGCAAGCTGTCTCGTGTCACCTTCACCGACTGCAGGTTCATGGGTGCCGTGGTAGAGGACCTCACCCTTGAGAACGTGCTCTTCGAGAACTGCAGGCTCGACTACGCCACCTTCGTTCGCCTCCGCGCCGCAGGCCCCGTGATCTTCTCCGAATGCTCCCTGCGAGAGGCAACGTTCACCGTGGCCGACTTCGGCGCCGCTCTCTTCGACGCGTGTGACCTGCGTTTGACCTCCTTCGACGGCGGTAAGTACCGCGACTGCGACCTTCGTGGCAATGACCTGTCCGGCATACGGGGGGTCGGCGCGCTCAAGCAGATTGTCATCGACCGACCGCAGCTCTTGCAACTGGCGCAGGCGCTCGCGGCCGAGCTGGACGTCACCTATGGCGAAGACATCGATGACAGGTAATTCCGAGAATCGGCCGACAGCTGTCGGCCGTGGAGAACGAAGGATCAGAGCCGGTCATTCGCCCCGGTAGACAGTGGATCGCTTTTCGCGGAGGGCTCAGATCGCCTACGCCTGCCGGTTGGGTGTCCCGATCAGTTCGCGGATGCCTTTCAGCAGCCTGTCCACGTCGGACTCGTCGGTGTAGGGCGCGATTCCGGCTCGGAGGGCGCCGGTGTCACCGAGGCCCAGGCGGCGGGAGCACTCCAGCGCGTAGAAGTTGCCGGCGGGCGCGTTGACGCCGCGTTCGGCCAGGAAGAGGTAGGCGTCGGCCGACCTGACGTGGTCGACGGAGAACAGCGTCGTGGGGGTGCGCCTGCGCGACGCCGCGCCGTAGGAGGTCACCCCGGCGGTCTCGGCCAGACCGGCGTCGAGCCGGTCGAGCAGGGCGTTCTCGTGCTCCTCCAGCGCGGCCATCGAACCGGCCAGGCGTTCGCGCCGGTTTCCCTCGCCCGGCACGAGACCGGCCAGGAAGTCGACCGCGGCCGTCGTACCGGCGAGCAGCTCGTACGGCAGCGTGCCCAGCTCGAAGCGTTCTGGCACCGCGTCGCTGGCGGGGAGCAGCTTGTCGGGGTGGACGGTCTCCAGCAGGCCGGGATCGGCGGCGAGCACGCCCAGGTGCGGGCCGAGGAACTTGTACGGCGAGCAGGCGTAGAAGTCGGCGCCCAGCCGTCCGATGTCGACCGGGCTGTGTGGCGTCAGGTGCACGCCGTCGACGTAGAGCAGCGCTCCCGCCTCGTGCACCCGCTCGGCGATCGCGGGGATGTCGGGGCGGGTGCCCAGCAGGTTCGACGCGGCCGTGACGGCCACCAGCCTGGTGCGCCCGGTGAGCAGGCCGGCGATCGCGGCGACGTCCAGTTCGCCGCTCTCCGGGTCGAAGTCGGCCCGGCGCACCGTGACCCCGTGCGCCTCGGCGGTCTGCACCCAGGGCCGGATGTTCGCGTCGTGGTCCAGCGTGGTGACCACGACCTCGTCACCGGGACGCCACTCCTTGGCGAGCGCGCGGGCCATGTCGTAGGTGAGCTGCGTCATGCTCCGGCCGAACACGATGCCGCCCGGCGTACCGCCGAGCAGGTCGGCCATCGCCCGGCGCGCCTCGGTCACGATCCCGTCGGCGCGCCGCTCGGCGGCGGTCCCGGCCCCCCGGTTGGAGACGGCGGCCCGCAGCGCACCGGCCACCGCCTCCGCGACCAGGTCGGGAACCTGTGAGCCCCCCGGCCCGTCGAAGTGCGCCGCGCCCTCGTCCAGCGCGGGAAAGCGCGCCCGTACGGCTGCCACGTCGTATGCCATGAGACCTCCCGGGTCGCTGTCGACCATCGGTGTTCCGTCGGGTTTCCCCTTCGGGGCGGACCTTCACGGTACGAGGCTAAGCGCAGCTGGCGCGGCCGTGGTCACCGGTGATCTCACACGTGGCCGGGGAGTCGCTGCCACGGACCCTCAAATCGGTATGGCCATACCGTATTGTGCTACCGTATCTTCATGGCAGAAAGTGAACGGCGTACCAGGCGAGCCGGTGGGCGGCAGCGTCGGCAGGACGTGCTGGGCCATGTGATCGAGGTGCTGGTCGAGCGCGGCTTCCACCAGACGCGCTTCATGGACGTGGCCGCGGCGAGTGGCGTCGCGATCAGTACGTTGCAGGTGTACTTCGGTTCCCGGGAGGACATGCTGGTCGAGGCGCTACGCGCGTCCACCGAGGCCGAGGTGGCCGCGATGGAGGCGCAGAGCGGCGGCTTGGAAGACCCGTGGGATCGGCTGGTCGGCCTCATCGACCGCGGCATCGCGACACCCGTGCCGGTGTGGCGGATGCTGATGGAGTTCTGGACCGCGGCGGCGTACGACGAGGAGTTGCGCGAGCACAGCCATCGGCTGCAGGCGAGCTACCGCGCGCCGTTCGAGTCCGTGCTACGCGACGGGATTCGCGGCGGCGCGTTCCGCACCTGTCACGACGCCGACTCGATCGTCGACCTGATCGTCACCACTTTGGACGGGCTGCTGTACCCGAAGGTCCTCGGCCAGCCGCGACCTGCCGGTAACGGCCTGCGGAACCTGCTGGTGGACCAACTCCGAACGACGCTGGAGGTTACATGAGAACCACGTTCGCGGCCGACGCGACGAAAAGGCGGGCCCTCGACCGGCGAGCCCGCCGGGATATGGGCCACGGCAGGAAGGTGTCGCGGTGACCCGCTGTTCGATGTCGCAGCGCCTCGGAAACATCCGGATGAGGCGCCCGTTCCTCCGGGTGATCGTGTCGTCCGTTCTTCTTGTCGCCTCTCTCGTCTCGATACCGTCGCGGCCCGCCGCCGCCGCGGTCACCGGAGACCTGCTGCGAAGCAGTCCTTTGGAACTGCCCGACGAGCTGGTCTCCGCCGGTGCGACCGGTTATCGGATTCGCTACCTTTCCACCTCGGCGAAAGGCGGACCGACCGAGGTGACCGGAGTGGTTCTGCTTCCTCCCGGGACGGCTCCGCCCGGCGGCTGGCCGGTCGTTTCCTGGGCGCACGGCACCACGGGGATCAGCGATCGGTGCACGCCTTCACGCGATACCGAGCTGGGGGGATACGGCTACGCCGGTTACCTCGCCGGACTGGTGCGCAGGGGATTCGTGGTCGCCGCGACCGACTACGAAGGGCTGGGCACCCCCGGTGCGCACCCCTATCTGATCGCGGAAAGCCAGGGTCGCTCGGTCGTCGACGCGGTACGGGCCGCCGGAGATCTCGATCGACGCGTCTCCGGGGTGTGGCTCGCCGTCGGGCACTCCCAGGGCGGGCACGCGGCCATGGCGGCCGGTGAGATCGCGTCCCACTACGGCCGAGGGCTGGATTTCCGGGGAACGGTCGCACTCGCCCCGATCACCGACAACCGGCCGTACGTGGACCGGCTCGCGCGCCTGAAGCCCATCGACCATGGCTATTTCATGGCGATACTCGCCGGACTGGCCACTTGGCAACCAAAACTGCGCTACGCGGACTATCTCGGATCGCGAGCGCTCAAGGAATTCCCGCGCGTTCACACGACCTGCATAGAAGAGCTGACGAACCGTTTGGTCAAACTGAACCTGCCCGGGGCCGAGTTCGCTCCGAACAGCACCGGGGCAGCCGAGCGGTTGCGGAAATGGCTCGGTGCCAACGCGGTCCCGCGGATGCGTTCGAGGGCGCCGTTGTTCGTCGCACAGGGCCTCGCCGATTACCTGGTCCCCGCCGAGCAGACCAAGCTGGCGGTGAGAAAGGCGAAGGCCCTCGGCACCGATGCCAAGATGGTCGGTTACCCCAACGTCGGACATTATGAGATCACCGAGGCGTCGGCGCCCGACGTGCTGCGCTGGATCGAGGCGCGCGTCCGCTGAGCAGGCCGGGTTCGGCCCGCAGGTGGGAACTCCCGCCAAGGTGACAGGAGCCCCCATGAGCTGAGCTACGCGTCACAAACGCGCGTGGTCGGTTCCCGCGGTCGGCGGAGATGAGCTGTTTTCCGAACACCCGCCTGTCGAACCGGGAAACGTGCGCCGGATCATTCGCCCCGGTAGGCGGCCGGGCGTTTCTCGCGGAAGGCGCGGGAGCCCTCCTTGGCGTCCTCCGAGCCGATGACCGGCCAGCCGATGGCGTCGGAGACCTTCAGGGCCTCGGCCTCGGGCAGGCCCAGGGTCTCGCGGTAGGCGCGGAGGATGGCCTGGATGGCGAGGGGGCCGCACTCGGCGATCTGGGCGGCGATCTCCAGGGCGGTGGCCAGCGCCTCGCCGTCGGGGACGACCCGGTTGACCAGGCCCATGGCCAGCGCCTCCCGCGCGGTGACGGCGCGGCCGGTCAGCAGGATGTCCATGGCGAAGGCGTACGGGATCTGGCGGGGGAGGCGGATCGCGGAGCCGCCCATGGGGAAGAGGGCGCGGCGGGCCTCGAACAGGCCGAGGGTGGCTGACTCGGCGACCACCCGCAGGTCGGTGCCGACGAGCAGTTCGGTGCCCCCGGCCACGGCGTACCCCTCGACCGCGCAGACGATCGGCTTCGTCGGCAGGGCGCCGGAGTCGCGGAGCAGGCCCTTCCAGTGGAAGTCGGGGATGGCCGCGGCCCGCTCCCTGACCCGGGGGTCCTGCGACGGGGTGCCCATGGCCTTCAGGTCGGCGCCCGCGCAGAACGTCCCGTGCGCGCCGGTCAGGACGGCGACGCGGACCCCGGGCTCCGCCGAGACGTAGGCCCAGGCGTCGGCCAGGCCGACCAGCATGTCGGTGGAGAGCGCGTTCCTCGCCTCGGGCCGGTCCATGGTGACGACCACGACGTGACCGTCGCGTTCGACCCGGCAGTGCGGCGTGCTGATCGGCAGGAGTTCCACGGGACGACCTCCGTTGATTCACCAGGTGCCTGATGGGAAATTCTGGGTCTGTATCGCGCCCGCGCGGTCTGGCCGCCCGGGGTGAGAGGGGGTTCCGGTCGCGCCCGCGCGGTCTGGCCGCCCGGGGCCTCCGGCGGCGTCGGGCAAGACGCCTTCCGAAGGCCGATTCCTGACGGACGGGACGGGTCCGGTGCTGGGTCAAGCGCTTGCTAGGTGTGCCTCCCGGGGTTACTCTGCCCATGCGTACAAGAACAGATTCTTGTTCTATATACCCCGTTCCGCCAGGGCTTGTCGCGATAAAGAGAACGTGATGCACTCCGGTGTGCCGGGGCCTTTCCACCGAGAGGATGTCCGATGGGTACGCTCGGTTTCTGGAGGCTGGCGCAGGCGGACCCCGAGTGGGTGGCCGCCGTCGACCCGGACGGCACCGAACACCGCGCCGGTGACCTGCTCGCCCGTGCCAACCGCCTCGTCCACGGCCTGAGAGAGCTCGGCCTCAAGGCGGGCGACGGCATCTGCGGGCTCATGCCCAACGGCTCCGACGGGCTCGTCCTCTACCTCGCCGCCCTACAGGCCGGCTGGTACTACACGCCGATCAACTGGCACCTCACCGGCCCTGAGATCGGCTACATCGTCGCCGACAGCGAGGCGCGCGCCTTCTTCGTCGACGAGCGCTACGCCGAGGAGGGCCTGCGCGGCGCCGCAGAGTCGGGCATCGCCCCCGGCCGCGTCTTCACGTTCGGGCTGGTCGAAGGGGCGCGGTCCGTCTCGGAGCTGGCCGAGGGGCAGCCGGACACCATCCCGGCCGGCCGTACGGCGGGCGCCACCATGCACTACACCTCCGGCACCACCGGCAGGCCCAAGGGGGTGCGCCGCCCGCTCAGCGGCCTGGACCCGGACGACGGGGCCGAGCTTATGACGTTCCTGCTCACCCTGTTCGGCATCACGCCGGGCAAGGAGAACGTCCACCTGGTCACCTCGCCGAACTACCACACCGCCGTCACCCAGTTCGGGGGGACGGCCCTGCAGATGGGGCACACGCTCGTCTACATGGACAGATGGGACGCCGAGGAGACGCTCCGGCTCTGCGAGAGGTACCGCGTCACCAACTCGCACATGGTCCCCACCCACTTCAAGCGCCTGCTCGCGCTCCCCGGCGACGTGCGGTCGAGGTACGACCTCTCCTCCCTCAGGTGGATGATCCACGCCGCGGCCCCCTGCCCGGTCCCCGTCAAGTGGGCCATGTTGGAGTGGTGGGGCGACTGCATCTACGAGTACTACGCGGCCACCGAGGGCGGCGGCACCATCGCCACCCCGGAGGGCTGGAGGAAGCACCCCGGCACCGTCGGCACCGCCTGGCCGATCAGCGAGCTGCTCATCGTGGACGAGAACATGGAGCCCGTGCCGACGGGGACCCCCGGCACCATCTACATGAAGATGATGGGCGTGCGGTTCGAGTACAAGGGCGACCCGGCGAAGACCGAGGCCAACCGCCTGCGTGACCACTTCACCGTCGGCGACATCGGCTACCTGGACGGGGAGGGCTTCCTCTTCCTCTGCGACCGCAAGGCCGACATGATCATCTCCGGTGGGACCAACATCTACCCGGCCGAGATCGAGAACGAGCTGATGGTCCACCCCAAGATCGCCGACGTGGCGGTGTTCGGCATCCCCGACGAGGAGTGGGGCGAGCAGATCAAGGCCGTGGTCGAGCCCGCGGACGGCGTCGTCCCCTCGCCCGAGCTGGCGGCCGAGCTCATCGAGTCGCTGAGAGGCCGCCTGTCGAGGATGAAGTGGCCGAAGTCCGTCGACTTCATCGCGGAGATGCCCCGCGAGCCCAACGGCAAGCTCCTCAAACGCAAGCTGCGTGACCCGTACTGGAAGGGACACGAACGTGCCATCTAGCGAGGACACTCAGGCGCCCCTGCGGGCGCGGCACGTGCTGGAGTTCCCCGGCGGATACACGCGCACGACGGGACCGGTGATCGGGCGCTTCCTCACCGAGCTGCGGGACGGGCGGCTCGTCGGGGTCCGCACGGCGGCGGGGCGCACGCTGGTGCCGCCGCTGGAGTACGACCCCGAGACCGGCGACGCCGTGACCGGCGAGTTCGTCGAGGTCGGCCCCGCCGGAACCGTCGAGAGCTGGGCGTGGGTGACCAGCCCCAGGAAGGGCCACCCGCTGGACCGGCCGTTCGCCTGGGCCCTGATCCGGCTGGACGGCGCCGACACCTCGCTGGTGCACGCGGTGGACGCCGGGGACGTCAGGGCGATGCGCCCGGGGCTGCGGGTGCGCCCCCGCTGGCGGGCCGGGCGCACCGGGCACATCACCGACATCGAGAGCTTCGTCCCCGAGGTCACCAGGATCGTCTCCGAGGTCAGCGTCGAGTACACGGTGACGCCCGGCCTGGCGCTGGGCCGCTTCCTGGAGGGCGTCGCCGAGGGCGTCCTCATCGGCTGCCGGTGCGGCACCTGCCACAAGGTCTACGTGCCCTACCGGCTGTCGTGCCCCGAGTGCGGGGTCACGATCACCGAGGAGATGGTCGTCCCGGACACCGGCACGATCACCACCTTCGCCATCAACAACCTGCCCGACCCGCGCGCCCCCGAGGTGCCGTTCGTCTCGGCGTACATCCAGCTCGACGGCACCGACGTCCCGATGATCGCCCTGGTCGGCGGGATCGCGGCCCACGAGGTGCGCCAGGGCATGCGGGTGCGGGCCGTGTGGGTGCCCGAGGAGGAGCGGACGATGTCCATGTCGAACATCAAGTGGTTCGCCCCCACCGGCGAGCCGGACGCGGAGCTCTAGATGCGGGAGATAGCGGTCGTCGCGTTCGCGCAGACCCGGCACAGCGCCGTCGACGAGGGACAGAACGACTCCGAGCTCATCCTGCCCCCGCTGGAGGAGGTGAGGGCCGCCACCGGGCTGCGGAGGTTCGGCTTCACCTGCTCGGGGTCGTGCGACTACCTGGCGGGCGCGCCGTTCTCCTTCGTCTCCGCGCTCGACGCGCTCGGCGCCTGGCCGCCGATCTCGGAGAGCCACGTCGAGATGGACGCGGCCTGGGCGCTGTACGAGGCCTGGGTCAGGCTCCAGCACGGCGACGTCGACTCGGCCCTGGTCTACGGCTTCGGCAAGTCCTCCCAGGGGGATCTGCGGGAGATCATGACGCTCCAGCTGGACCCGTACTACCTGGCTCCCCTCGGGCTGGACCAGGTCTCCTTCGCCGCGCTGCAGGCGTCGGCCACCGGGGCGGACCGGGCCGAACTGGACGAGATCGTGCGGCGCAGCCGGGCCGACGGCAGGGCCAACCCGAACGCCCTCGACCTGCCGGATCCCACCGGGGAGGAGACGGAGGTCGCGCCGCTGCGGCCGTACGACATCGCCCCGATCACCGACGGCGCCGCCGCGCTGGTTTTGGCGGCCGGTGACCTGGCCAGGGAGCTGTGCGAGCGCCCCGCGTGGATAACGGGGATCGCCCACCGCATAGAGCCGCATTACCTGGGCATGAGGGATCTCGCCCGGTCGACCTCCGCCGCCGACGCCGCACGAGCGGCGGGGGTCGGCAAGGGTGATGTCGACGTGGCGGAGCTGCACGTCCAGTTCAGCCACGAGGAGCTCATCCTGCGCGAGGCGCTGGAGCTCCCGGAGGGCACGCGCGTCAATCCCAGCGGCGGACCCCTCGCCGCCAACCCGGTCATGGCCACCGGCCTCATCAGGATCGGCGAGGCGGCCGGGCGCGTCATGGACGGCACCGCGAGCCGCGTCCTCGGGCACGCCACGAGCGGACCCTGCCTCCAGCACAACCTCGTCACCGTGATGGAGGCATGAGAAATGGAGCGAACCCGACGCAGTGAGCGGAGTGGATCGCGCGGCGGAGCAAGCGGTCCGCGCAGTGAGCGAGGAGCGGTGAGCGACCATGAGCAACGGAGCGAACCCGACGCAGTGAGCGGAGTGGACCGCGCGGCGGAGCAAGCGGTCCGCGCAGTGAGCGAGGAGCGGTGAGCGACCATGGGTAACCCCTGCGCTGTCATCGGTGTCGGCCAGACCCGCTACACGACCAAGCGGCACGACGTCTCCCTCGCCGGGCTGGTGCGCGAGGCGGCCCTGCGCGCGCTGGAGGACGCGGGCCTGACCTGGAAGGACATCGACGCGGTCGTCATCGGCAAGGCGCCCGACCTGTTCGAGGGCGTGATGATGCCCGAGGCCTACCTCGCCGACGCGCTGGGCGCCGCGGGCAAGCCGATGATGCGGGTCCACACCGCGGGTTCGGTCGGCGGGTCCACCGCGCTCGTCGGCGCCTCGCTGATCCAGGGCGGCGTGCACGACCGGGTGCTGGTGGTGGCGTTCGAGAAGCAGTCGGAGTCCAACGCGACCTGGGCGCTCTCCACCCACCTGCCGTTCAGCGCCTCGCTGGTCGTCGGCGCGGGCGGCTACTTCGCCCCGCACATCCGCGAGTACATCCGCCGCTCCGGCGCCCCCGGGCACATCGGCCACCTCGTGGCCGTCAAGGACCGGCGCAACGCCCTGAGGAACCCGTACGCCCACCTGAGGATCCCCGGCATCGACCAGAGAATGGTCGAGTCGACCCCGATGCTCTGGGAGCCGATCCGCTACCTCGACACCTGCCCGTCCTCCGACGGCGCCTGCGCGATGGTCCTGGCCGCGGAGGACAGGCTCACCGGCAGTACCCCCGCCTGGGTCCTCGGCGCGGCGACGCGCTCCGAGCCGATCTTCCGCGCGGGCCGCGACACCGTGAACCCGCAGGGCGGCAAGGACTGCGCGGCCGACGTCTACCGGCAGGCCGGGATCACCGACCCGCGCCGGGAGATCGACGTGGCGGAGGTGTACGTGCCGTTCTCCTGGTACGAGCCGATGTGGCTGGAGAACCTCGGCTTCGCCGCCGAGGGGGAGGGCTGGAAGCTCACCGAGTCCGGGGCCACCGCCCTGGACGGCGACATCCCGTGGAACGCCTCGGGCGGCGTGCTGTCGAGCAACCCGATCGGAGCCTCGGGGCTGATCCGGTTCGCCGAGGCGGCGCTCCAGGTGAGGGGGATGGCGGGGGAGCACCAGGTGGACGGCGCCAGGCGGGCCCTCGGGCACGCGTACGGGGGAGGCGCGCAGTTCTTCGCGATGTGGATGGTCGGCAGCGACAAACCCTGATCCCCCAGGAGGGGTGCGAATGGAGTTCAACCACGCGGATCTGTTCGAAGGACTCGCCGACGCGATCGGGGACCGCACGGCCGTCGTCTGCGGCGACCGTCACGTGACCTACGCCGAGCTGGACGCGCACGCCAACCGGCTCGCCCACTTCCTGGAGAGCAGGGGCGTGCGCCCCGGGCAGCACGTCGGGATCCACCTGTACAACGGCGTCGAGTACGTGGCCGGGCTGCTCGCCACCCTCAAGATCCGGGCGGTGCCGGTCAACGTGAACTACCGCTACGTCGAGGCGGAGCTGCTCTACCTCTACAACGACTCCGACATCGTGGCCCTGCTGTTCGACGTGGAGTTCGACGCCCGGGTGGCGGCCACGGCCCCGCACGCCCCCGCCCTGGAACACCTGGTCGCGGTGGGGGGACCGTCCGAGGTCGAGGGCGCGGTGCCGTACGAGGAGGCGCTGGCCGGGCAGCCGGAGACGCGCGGGTTCCCCGAGCGGTCGGGCGACGACCTCTACATCATCTACACCGGCGGTACGACCGGCATGCCCAAGGGCGTGATGTGGCGCACCGAGGACCTGTTCTTCGCCTTCGGCGGCGGCAACCCCTACGGCGAGCCGCGCGCCACCCCGGGCGAGGTGATCGAGGCGGCCGTCGCGGCGGGTGAGATGACCATGATGGCCGCGGCTCCCCTGATGCACGGCGCCGCCCAGATGGGCACCTTCATCGCCTGGTGCATGGGCGGCACGATCGCGTACGTCCGCAAGTTCGACGCGGCCGAGGTGCTGCGGACGATCGAGCGGGAGCGGGTCCTGACGCTCAACATCACCGGGGACGCGATGGCCCGCCCGCTGGCCGACGAGATCGCCACCGGCGCCTACGACCTGTCCTCGCTGTTCGTGCTGAGCTCCACCGGCGCGATCCTCAGCGGTTCCGTGCGCGAGCGCCTGGAGGAACTGCTGCCCGGCAAGATGATCGTCGACAGCTTCGGCTCCACCGAGTCCGGCTACACCGCCTCGGCGGTTCCCGGCTCCTCCCCCGAGTCCGGGCTGCGCTACCAGGCGAACCCCCACGCCGGCCTGGCCGTGCTCAACGCGGCCCTGGAACCGGTCAAGCCCGGCTCGGACGAGCTGGGCACCGTGGCCAGGAGCGGCCGCATCGCCTCCGGCTACTACAAGGACGAGGCCAAGACGACCCGCACCTTCGTGACGGACCGGGACGGCGTCCGCTGGCTGCTCACCGGTGACATGGCCAAGGTCGAGGAGGACGGCACCATCGCGATCTTCGGCCGGGGCTCCGCCTGCATCAACACCGGCGGGGAGAAGGTCTTCCCCGAGGAGGTCGAGGCGGTGCTCAAGGGCCACCCGGCGGTCTTCGACGCGGTCGTGACCGGTATCCCGGACGAGCGGTGGGGTAACCGGGTGGCGGCGGTGATCGAGCCGCGCCCCGGCACGGCGCCGACGGCCGGGGAACTCGCCGCCCACTGCCGGGGGAGGATCTCCGGCTACAAGGTGCCCAGGACCTTCGCCTTCGTCGACGAGATGGTCCGCTCCCCGGCGGGCAAGGCCGACTACCGCTGGGCCAGGAGAATCGCCGAGGCCGCCCGGACGACCGGGGTCTGACCCTTCACCGGTCGTCGTGACGTACGGCGGGTCCCGTCGTGGCGGGGTTTCCCGGAGAGATGCCGGTGTCCGCTTGACGGCCTGCCCGTCTGTCTCTCCGTTTGCTCGCCTGCCCGGCCGTCGTCCGTCTGTCCCTTCGCCTATCTGTCCGTCCGTCTGTTCAGCTGTCCGGCCGTTCAACCGTCCGGTTTCGAGGTGTCCGGTCTCCGCGAGGTCGCCTCGCCGGGGGTGGGGCGTGAACCGCGAGAGTGTCCGATCCGTTCCAAGGGTGTGATGCGCTTCCTGCTCGCCGCCGTGCTTCTCCTCCTGACCGGCTGCTCCGCGACCACCGGGACCAGCGCCGCCGTCGAGACCACCGCACCGACCGCACCGACCGCACCGACCGCGCCGAGCGAGACCATCGCGCTGACCGGGGCTCGGCCGGGTGACGTCGTGGTCCGGTTCGTCAGCTGCGGCGGGATGACGTGCGAGGGCGGCGACAGCATGGGCGTCACCGCCAACGGGCGGGCCGTCTCGCTGCGGGACGGCGAACTGGTCGTCGTCCCGCTTTCCGCGACCGAACTGCGCGACCTGCGGGCCGGGCTCATCGCGTCCCTGGCCGGGCGGGAGGGCACGATCGACCGTACGGGAGGGGCCACCGACCAGCCCTTCGCCGTCGTCACCGTGGTGGATCCCGGCGGGAAGAAGCACGAGACCCGGCTGGAGGGGACGCCGCTGGCGGAAGACGCGCCGATCGTCGCCGCGACCGAGCGCCTCTCGAAGCTGACCGCCAGGATCCGATCCACCGGCACCCCCGACCCCGCCGCGCCGATCACGGTGACGATGTACGAGGACCCGAGCGCCCGGCCCATCCGGCGGGCGACCTGGCCCGAGGGGATCACCACGCCGATCGAGGCCGCGTCCGGCGGCAATTTCGGCACCCGGACCTACCGGGGGGACGAGGCGAAGGCGCTGCGTACCGCCCTGGGCAAGGCCGGGGACAACGTGACGGTGACCACCAGAGGCAAGACCCTGATCGCCCGCTGGGAGGCGGTGCTTCCTTGATTTCGAGTGGAACCCGCGTACCGTCCCCGTAACGCGAGGGGTTGTATGGGTTGTATCCAGGGGTGAGCCGGTGCCGAATACCGGGGCAGGCGG
Organism: Streptosporangium sp. NBC_01469; assembly: GCF_036227305.1. Taxonomy (NCBI): domain Bacteria; kingdom Bacillati; phylum Actinomycetota; class Actinomycetes; order Streptosporangiales; family Streptosporangiaceae; genus Streptosporangium; species Streptosporangium sp. NBC_01469. The sequence continues at coordinate 3,276,756 of NZ_CP109465.1, forward strand.
CCCTTGCGCGTTCGGCTATCGCGCCTGCCCAGTCAGCACCTGCTGCCATATCTCCCGCGCCTCGCGAACCGTCCACCGCCCGGTGAAGGCATGTTCTGGCGGCCTGCGCTGGATCACCCTATGGATCATGTAGGTGCCGCCGCAGGAGATCAGCTCGTAGAAGACCGTCCGGCAGGAGCACGTGTGCTCTACGACGCGGTAACGCCCCTGCGGTACCGAATCCCAGTCGAGCGCCCGGCGCCACGCGACAACGCGTGCGGGGTGCGCGCTGACGCCGGGGCAGGGCCAGGCGCTGCGGGCGTCCAGCTCGCCGCTCGGAAGGTCGGGGGTGACTGGCATCGCGTGCTCCTCTCTGAGGTGCGGGGGGCCGGGCGACGACTCCCGGCCCCCCGCGCCTCGCCCCGCTGCGGCCCCTGGTCGCGCACCACCGCTTGCGGGGAGTGTGAGCGCGACGGCACGGGAGTCATGGTCGCCGTGCCGCCGCGCCGCTCATGGAGCCGTGGTCGGCTCGGTGTAGTGCTCGCCAAGCTGTTCGGCGATTCGGCGGGCGACCTGCGGCAGGTCGTCGGCCGGGGCGGACTCGGCGGGCTCCTCCATATGGACAGCGCCCCACGAGAAGAACTCGCCCTTGCGGTCGACTCATACGGTCAGCGTGTCGGCGCCGATCACGAGGCGGGGCTGCCCCTCGTCGTAGGCGATGGCGGGATAGATCCGGTAGTCGTGCAACTCGGTTCGTAGGTGCTGGAGGGCGGCGATGGCGCCGGGCAGCCAGGTAGCCGCGCTGAGCCGGTCGCTTGTCGGTGTGCCGTAGGGCGGGATCACGTCTGCTTCCTTCCGGTCAGCGCGGGACAACATCGCTGGCATCGTCGGGCAGGAGCGCGTCGGCCAGTAGCGGCAGCTCGCTTTCCAGCACGCTGGCGGCGGGGCGGGCGCGCAGGATCCGGTAGTGCTCGGCGAGTTGCTCGGCGGCGACGGGCAGCGTCAGTTCGGAGCTGAGCAGCGGGCTGCCCGCCCTGTTGAGCTCGGGGCTGGTCCACCAGAACGTCTCGCCATCGGTGTAGGCCAGGAGCCCACGGAAGACGGACACGATGGCGTTGCCGGAGGCGAGCTCGTGGACGTCGGCCTCGATGCCGTAGACGTCGCCCAGGATGGTGGCCAGGTCCCCGGCACGCTGTAGGGCGGGCGACGGTTCGGTGACGGGTGGCGCGGCGGCGAAGCGGCCGCAGCCGCTCACCGTAGTCCGGTCGAGAAGCGGAGCATTAGGGTTGTTCACGGGTCAGGAGGACCTTCCTGATCAAGGGGCCCGTCCTGGCGCGCAATGCCATGGGCGGGCTTCGTCTTTCATGGTGACTCCATGAGAACGCTGCGTGATCGCCTTACAACAGGGGATACTTTGGACGGGGCGGATATCCCCCTGTATCCCCTGTGCCCTTGAGGTGCGCGCATGAATGATCTTCCTGTGTGGGCCGTGCGGTTGCGCGAAGAGCGACGGTCGCAGAAATGGTCACAGAAAGACGTGGCCCGGCAGCTGATCGATGCGGCAAGCGGTCGCACCCGGGCACACATGCCGACTCACGAATCGTTGGCCCGCATGGTCCGCACATGGGAGGCCGCTCAGCATCGGCCGAGCGAGCCTTATCCGCAGCTGCTCGCGCAGATCTTCGAGGTCACCGAGGAAGAGTTGTTCGCCGATTCGCCGGATGTCGCCGACTCGGGGGAAGTGTCCGAGGGTAGTCTCGTCTGGAAGGCGTCAGATGGAGACGACGACATGGAACGCCGACGACTTTTGCAGCTTGCCGCCGCCAGTGCCGGGATCGGGATACTCGGCGCTTCCGGTGAGCCGGTTCGCCAGCTTCTCGACCTGTCCCTCGACCATGGTTTCCGAAGCGGCGAGGAGTGGGAGATGTCCGCCGCCGACCACTTGCACGCGCTTCGCACCCGGCCTCCCGCGCAGGTGGCGGCCGATCTCATCATCGACCTGCTCACGGTACGGCGGCAGATGGAGGCGTCGTCTCCCGCCGAGGTGACCGAGCTGCAGCGGACCCTGGCCATGCTGGCCAGCATTCACGCCAACGCGTTGACCCGCCTGGGGGATCACGGGGCCGCCGTCCGCTGGTGGCGTACCGGTCGGAGCGCGGCCGACGCCTCCGGGGATCGGGAGCTGCGTCTGCTGGTTCGTGCCGAGGAGGCAGGCCACGGGCTCTACGGGCAGCGCGCCCCGGAGACGGTCATGCGCCTCGTCAACATCGCGGAGCAGGTCGCCGGCGGCCCCTCCGTCGACTTGCTGACCACCCGGGCGAAGGCCCTCTCCCTGCTCGGCAAACACGCCGAGGCGTGTGAGACGTTGGACGTCCTTGTCGGGCTGACGGAGAAGGGGGGCCGCGGGGATTCTCTCGGATTCTGGAAAGAGAACCAGATCTACTTCGCGCAGAGCTGGGTCTATGCCGGTGCCGGCGACGAGGCCAAGGCCGGCGCGGCCCGGGAGAACGTGCTCAGGCTGACCAGCGACTACCAGTACCAGGCCAATGTCGCTCTGCATGAGGCGCTCTGCACGGTCGTCCAGGGCGCCGTTGACGAGGGAGTCCGTCGGGCAGCGGCGGTGATAGATCCTCTCCCCGTCGCCTACCGCAGCAACCACATCATCGAGACCGGGCGGATGCTGCTGCGTGCCGTACCTCTCGACCAGCAGGACCGCCCGGCTATCGGCGAGTTTCGTGAAGTGCTGGCCATCGAGGCCGCGACGTAGTTTCCGGTCGCGGGAGTGCGACGCTTCGTCCACCGACCGCTGGACGAAGCGTTACTTCTTCCAGCCGATACGAGGCTGGGCGACATCGCAGTGGTCAGCGCGGCCGTCGCTGTGACCCACATCGGCCGAGCGCTGGAACCACGCCGACGGACCAGCACGCGCAGCCTCGCCCTGGACCGAGTCGGGCTTGCCCAGGCGCACCCGCCGTCATTTATGAGCTGACCAACCCGTGGAATTCCGGCCCTGTCGAAGGCCGTGTCAACCACATCAAAATACAGATGTTCGGACGGGGCGGCCTGCCGATTTCGCGGAAACGAGTCCTGCTCACCGTCCGGGGACAAGGCGCGGAACTTTTCGGTGTGCGCCATGTCGGGCAATGCGGTGGGTGTGGCGGCGGGCTGCTCTGCTTCGACGGTCTTGGTGACGGCGACCTGGGGAGCCGGTGTGATGGTGACCTGAAGGGCGGGAAAGCGGGTGATGGCATTCGGCGCATCACCCGCTCAGACCGTGCCCGTGCTTCACCCAGCCGCGATCACAGAGCGGCCGAGGTCTTTTCCAGGATGACTGCGAGCTCCTTGTAGTCGACTTCCTGCTCTTCCTTGATGTCGACGGTCTTGCGATCGCCGTCGCCCATCGCCCGGATGAATCCGGCCACCGCGGGAATGTCCGTCGCGTTGAACATCATGAACGAGACCTTGTCCTTGGAGACCGCGACGACCGCCGCGTAATGCCCGTTCTTGAGATAGTGCGGCTTGCCGTACTGCAACCGTTCCTCGACGGCGGGAACGGTTTCCATGATCATCGCGCGCAGCTTCTCGAAAACGGCGATCTGCCAGGGCTTCTTGCCGTTTATGTATTGCGTTACTTCGTCGTTCATGTCATCCCCATGCGTCCGTGGACTCCCAATATAAGGCCCCGCGGACCGGGGCCGCCCAGCCGGCAGATCTAGACTCTGTGCTCCTCGGAACCGGACAGCGCCGCCACCGTGCGCCGCTGGGTGCTGGAGTCCGTCGACCTTCTGGCCGCCCGCGCACCACGGCTGGACCGCGTCCTGAACAAGACCGCCAAGCAGGGCGGTGAGGTCGTCTTACTCGATGGCGCCCTGGTACGCACCAGAGCCCTGACCGGCAAACGGTCGGCACAGGCGAGGCGCGACAAGCTTTGGACAAGCCGGCGTGGCTAACGTGCACCGTAGCTAAGTCGGGAGTTGCCATGTCTTCTTCGGTGTCAGCCGGTCCGCGAATTCGTTTGGGCAAGAGAGATGGCGGCTCTTTCCAAATGGCATGCGGAGTGTTGATCGCGTTGAGCGGCGCGCTGACAGCCTTCGCCTTCAACACGATCTATGCGAAGGGCTGGATCGATCTGGAGGTTTACCGGGAAGGCGGAGCGGCGGTACTGGGGCGTACCTCTGTCTATGACTTGACTGTAGGTGGAAATTCACTGAAGTTCACCTATTCGCCGTTCGCGGCAATGCTGTTCACGCCTCTCGCCCTGGTCGGAATGGAGGTTTCCGCCGCCCTCTGGGTGCTGATCTGCATACTCGCCCTTGAGGTGTTGATATGGATTCTCGTCGGCCGTACTGCGGTGAGGAACCGTAGCCGCCGGGCAACTCACACGTTGTTGGTTGTTGTCGCGATACTTCCCTTGTACCCGGTAACGCTAACGCTGTGGAATGGGCAAATAGGTATTATTCTGCTACTAGCGGTAGTTGTAGATCTGACGCACGGCAAAGGAAAGTGGCGCGGCGTGATAACTGGCATTGTCGCCGGTATCAAGCTCACCCCACTGATATTCATTCCCTATCTTCTCGTCACGCGTCGCTTCCGGGCCGCCCTGATGGCCGGCCTCGGTTTTCTCGGCACGGTGATCCTCGGATTTCTGCTGCTGCCGGCCGATTCACGTGATTACTGGGGCGGTGCATTTTTCGACACGCAACGGGTGATCGCCGGGCAGGAGGTGAATTTTTTCAATCAATCGATTCGCGGCGTGCTCATGCTCCTGCCCGACTCTTGGCCCATCGTGCCTCTCTGGCTCGCCCTGTGCGCGGTAGTCGGCACGGGTGGGCTTCTGGTCGCCGCATGGACCGCGAAGAAGGCGGGCGAGCTCGCCGGAATCACCGCCTGCGCCATCGTGGGGCTGCTTGTCTCACCCGTTTCCTGGCCGCACCATTGGGTCTGGTGCATACCGCTCCTGGTGCTGTGGGCACAGCGCGCCCAGCGCGTGGACGCCACGCTTGAGAAGGTGGGCGTGGGGTTCTTGTGGTTCATCTTTCTACTGCCTGGATATGTCGCCCTGGCGATACTTTTTATATATCCATCCCACGTCGGAACGTGGCTGATGTTGCTGACGGGTAGTTATGTGCTCAGCGGATTGTCGACGTTGCTGGCGCTTGCGGTTTATTTCGGCCGGAGCGATTGGCGGCAAAGAAGGCGCGGGTCGGCCGACGGCTAGAGACCTTCAACGGTCAGGGTTACATGACCTGACCTCGGCGTGAGTTGGCAGCCGGTCGTCGCGAAATCACCTGAAGTGCATGGGGTGTCCCGATGGCGGTGGCTTGACCGCCGAACAGCGATCACGTCGCGAGCAGGTACGGATGCAAGCGGCCGACCGCTTCGCCGAAGGCGCGACCGATGCCCAGGTCGCGCGGGAGTCTCGCGCTTCGCGGATGTCGGCCAACCGGTGGCGACGGGCGCTGTGCAGCGGTGGTCGCCAGGGGTGTGGTGGGAGACGCCTCGAATGCCTGGCCGGATGACACGGTCTGCGGCCTGGATGACACGATCTGTTGCTTGATGGGTTGCTTCAGGGCATGGTCGACGAGGGCGAGCGGATCCGTGCTGGGTGGCCACTGTGATGGAAAGCGCTTACCGTAGGAGAGTGGCCTGGCGTGGCAGGCTCCGTTGAGGAAAGGCTTTCGTTGTGATCCACTCAGTTGACCCCAGGACCGGCGAGTTCGTCGGGGATCCCTTCCCCCTGACCTCGGACGACGAGGTGGACGCGATCGTCGGGGCGGCTCTCGCGGCCGGGACCGCCTGGCGGTCCGCGGACCGGGCGGCGGCGCTCGACGCGGTCGCGGCGGCGCTGGAGGCGAACGTCGAGGAGCTCTGGCGGGCGGCCGACGCGGAGACCGCGCTCGGGGAGACCCGGCTGCGCGGAGAGGTGGCACGGGCCGCCGGTCAGTTCCGGCTCTTCGCCCAGGTGCTGCGGGACGGCGGGCACGTGGAGGCGGTGATCGACCACGCGACGGCCCAGCCGCCGGTCCCCGACCTGCGGCGGATGAACCACCCCCTGCCCGGCGTGGCCGGGGTCTTCGCGGCGAGCAACTTCCCGTTCGCCTTCTCGGTCGCGGGCGGTGACACGGCCTCGGCGCTGGCCGCCGGATGCCCGGTGGTGGTCAAGGCCCACGACGGGCATCCGGCCACGTCGGAGCTGTCGTGGCAGATCATCCAGCGCGCCCTGCCCGACCCGGCCCTCCTCGGCCTGGTCCGCGGGCTCGACGCGGGAAAGCGGCTGGCCGGGCACCCGTCCGTGGTGGCCGTCGGGTTCACCGGCTCCATCCCCGGGGGCAAGGCCATCCAGGCGCTCATCGCCGAGCGTCCCGACCCCATCCCGTTCTACGGCGAGCTGGGCAGCGTCAACCCCGTCGTCGTGCTGCCCTCGGCCGCCCGCGACGGCCTCGCCCAGGGGTTCGCCGCCTCGCTCACCCTCGGCACCGGCCAGTTCTGCACCAACCCCGGGCTGGTGTTCGTCCCCGACGACGCGGACCTCCTGGTGTCCATCTCCGAGGCGGTCTCCGAGACCGTGGGCGGCCCGATGCTCACCGAGCGGATGCAGGGCGGCTTCCTGCGCGGGCTGGCCAGACTCGGCAAACTCACCCCGCTCGCCGAGGGGCGGCCGGGCGAGGGGGCGTTCGCGGTGACCCCGCAGGTCTTCGTCACCGATCTGGCCTCGTTCGCCGCGGACCTGCCCGATCTCGTGGAGGAGTGCTTCGGCCCGGCCGCCGTCGTGGTGGTCTACACCGACCCCGCGGACCTGCCTCCCGTGCTGGAGAGGCTGGACGGCTCGCTGACCGCCACGATCCACGCGACCGACCCCGCCGAGGCGCGCGAGAGTGCCGAGGTGCTGCTCAGGAAGGCGGGACGGCTGATCTGGAACGGCTGGCCGACCGGTGTGGCGGTCCGCTGGGCCATGCACCACGGCGGTCCCTGGCCCGCCAGCACGGCCGCCGCCCACACTTCGGTCGGCGCCGCCGCGATCCGCAGGTGGCTGGTGCCCACCGCCTACCAGGACTGGCCGGCCGAGCTCCTGCCGCCGGAGTTGCGCGACGACAACCCCCTGGGCATCCCGCGCCGGGTCGACGGGGTCCTCGTCGAGGGACGCGCCTGACATCGCCTGACATCGCCTGACATTCCGGCAGACCCGGGTGGCTCGTCGTTCACGAGCCACCCATTCAGGCGAGGACCTGCGGAGGGACTTGAGCGACAACGGAACGGCCGATGACCCGTCAGGCGCTTCCCGGCCCCGCCGACATCGACGGGAGGGGTGAGGGGGTCACGAGTGGCGCTGAGCAGCTGCTGGCACGCAGCGTGTGGTTGGCTGCTCAGCTGGTGGGATGCCATCCGCGTACGGTGCGGCGGTGTGGCTTGGTCCGGTGTGAGCCGGAGTACGGTTTAGCCGTTTTCCTTCGCGATCGCTGCGCGTACGGCCGGGACGATCTCCCTGGCCCAGCGGCCGAGGGAGACGTCCTCGTGTGCGGCGTGGCCGGGCGGGAAGAGGATGAAGCCCGACGCGCCGTGCGTCAGCACGGCTGCGGTCAGTTCCTCGACCCACTGGCCGACGGAGCCGCCGATCCAGCGGCCGTCGCGGTCACGCGTGGCGGGCAGCGGCCGGTCGGTGATGCGTCCGGGGAAATTGAAGACCGTGCGGATCTCGCGCGGATCGCGGCCCACGGCCGTCGCCGCCTCGTCGATGACCGGCCGCGACACCCGGTATCGCTCGCTGAGCCAATCCGCCGCGTGGCCAGGGACCCAGCCGTCGGCCACCCGGCCGGTGGCGGCCAGGGATTTCGGGCCGACCGATCCGGTCCACACGGAAGGCGCGGCCACAGGAGCAGGCTCGATCTGGTCCACCTGGTAGTGGCGGCCCCGGTAGGTGACCGGCGGACCGCCACCCGACAGCATTTTGACCAGGACGATCGCCTCCTCGAAGGCGTTCACGGCATCGCCCGGCGACAGCCGCGGCACCCCCATGTCGGAGATTCGATCCCACAGCCCGCCTGCGCCCATGCCGAGCACGATGCGACCGCCCGACAGCGCCGACAGCGACGTCACCATTCGCGCCAGCATGGGAGCAGGCCGGGTTGGCAGGTTGGTGACGTTGGCGAAGCCGGAGATGTGCTGCGTACGTCCGAGGATGAATCCGAGGGAGGCGTAGGCGTCCAGGCGCCCGCCGATGTAGGGATGATCCGACAGCGAGAAGATGTCAAGTCCGTCACGGTCGGCCTGCTGAGCCATGCGCAGCAGCTCCGACACCTCGTCGATGCCGGTATGCGCGCCGAAGCCGAAGACGACTTCTTGTACAGACAATGCTTTTCCTTTGTAGTCCACGTGTTCCAGCCCTTCAGGCGGTGCCGAACTGTTCGGCCATGCGGTCGGTGAACAGGTCGGCGCTCTTGTACTCGATGACCGTCGTAGCCGGGACGACGGCCGGGCCGTCGGGTGTGGGCAGTTGGCCGACACCGCCACGCGGTCCGAGCGGGAGCAGGATCATGGGATGAGGTGAGGGCTGGTAGGTGCCCGTGGGCTCCTCGCCGCGCAGTTGGGCGATGATGTTCCGCACCACCACCTCGGCGTGTTGCATCGCGTACCCGGCCATCTTGGCCTCGGCGACATCGGTGATGTCGCCGATCGCGTAGACGTGGTCGTACCCGTGGACGTTGAGGGTCTCGGTGACGGGGACCTGTTCCTGTGGGGTGCGGGTCGTGAGCCGGCCGTCGGCGAGGTAGTCGCTGTTGACGTGCACGCCGTAGGCGCGGAACCAGATGTCGGCTGTGATCTCCTGCCCGCCGGTGGTGGTGACGGTGAAGGTCCCGGCCTGACCCGGCTCGGTCGGCGGTGGCGCGGTCAGGCCGGTGCCCAGCCGCACCTGGATGCCCAATTCATCAAGTCGGCGGTGCAGCTCCTGGCGCAGCTCCAGCTGGAACGCGGGCAGAAGCCGCTCGGCCGGGTCGACGATGGTCACGCGCTTGTGCGGCCAGACCTCCTTGATTTCCCCGGCCAGTTCCAAACCGACCGGCCCGGCGCCGAGGATCAGCACCCGCTCGGCATCAACCAGTTCCTTGTGGGTCCGGCGGAGGTCGTCCAGGACTTCGCCAGTGGAGTCGGCGTTGGGTTTGGCCGGGTAGGCGTAGCTGGAGCCGGTGGCCAGGATGAGATAGTCGGCCTCAACACGCTGACCTGAGGCCAGGGTGACGCCGCCGGGGTCCACGGAGACCGCACGGTCGCGAATCACCGTGCCCCGCGTCAGCCACTCGTTGTAGGGGAAGAACATGTTGCCCGCCCAGTCGGGCTGGGTCAGCGCCCGCAGCGACCCCGCCGAGTTGACGAACGCGTCCCGGGGATCGATGAGGATGACGTCGGCCTCGGAGTCCAGCGCCTTGGCAGCCGCCGAACCTCCGTAACCTCCGCCGATGACCACAACTGTACGATTCATGATTTACGCTCCCCGCAGACAAAGAGTTGAGTTCGCTCCACGAACTATATTAGTTCGTGGCACGAACTGCAATCTTGGCTGCGGGCGACGGGGCGGTCTTAGCGCTTGCGATCGGCGGCGGCTGCTTCGTCGGGTTCCAGGAAGACCGCGGGAACCTCGTTGTCCAGCACGACGCGGCCGAGCAGGCCGGCGAGCGTGTCGCGTTCGGCGGTGGCGAGTCCCGCGGTCAGCTTCTCGATCCGCCGGCAAGTCTCGGCATAGAACTCTCCTGCGAGCCTGCCGCCCTGCCGGGTGAGCGCGACCCGCACCGCGCGCATGTCCTGTGGGTCCGGTTCGCGCTGGACCATGCCGTTGCGCTCGGTGCGGTCCACCAGGCCGGTAAGGCTCGACTTGGCCAGCCCCAACATCGCACCCAATTCACTCATGCCGTACGGCTGGACCATCAGCACGCACAGCAACTGTCCCTGCTGCGAGGTGAGGCCATACTCCCGGGCGGACTCGGCGTACACGGCATTCACCAAGAACGTGGACCGTACCAGCGCGGCCACAACCCCGATCTGGCCATCATCATGTTTACCCACTCGGCCAGGGTAACATTCAAGCGCCTTGCAATTCGTGGGACGAACTATCTGGCGTTCTACACACGAGGGCGCATGGGGATGGCCGAGCGAAGGACGATGTTCGGGATCGGCGCCGCATCTCGACCGCGGTCGGCGACGCCTCGCGGACGTGCTTGATCACGGTTCGGTGTCGTGCGATCGGCCGATCTTGACGTGGGAGCACCCATAAGACGTTATTAGAACCTATGTTCCCATCTGTGTAGGAGGTCCTCGTGCGCCACACACTGGTTCGCCGATTAGCCGCTCACTGCGGCGCCGTCGGCCTGCTCACCGGCCTGCTCACTGTCGCGGCCCCCGCCGCCTCGGCGGCCGACACCACGACCGACCTCGGGGTGACCTTCGACTCCTACACCGCCGACCTGGCCGTCGGCGGCGGCCGGGTGTTCGTCCCCGCCGACGACCGGATCATCGTGGCCGACACCGGCGGAAACCTCACCGGCGGCGTCGTCACCGGCCTGTCCGGCGTCCGCGAGCTGGCCATGAACGCGGACGACACCCGCCTGTACGCGGCGCTCACCGGCTCGAACGAGGTGGCCGAGATCGACACCGCGAGCCTCGCCGTCACCCGGCGGATCGATCTGTCGGCCCACCCGTGCCCGTCCACCCTGGCATTGCTGGGCGAGCGGCTGTGGGTGGGGCACGGGTGCGACAACGGCTCTGGCGGCGTCGTCGGCCTGGATCTGAGCGCGGCCACACCGGCGCCGGTGGCGGTCGGGGGCGAGCACCTGCGCGCTCCCGTGCTCGCGGCCGCCGGCGACACGCTCGTGGTCGGCCGGACCAGCCTGCACCACGCCGACATGCTGGTCTACGACGTCGGCGGCGGCACCCCGGAGCTGCGCGGCACGATCGACGGCGAGGAGTGGCGCATGGACTACCTGCGCGACCTCGCCCTGACCTCCGACGGCACCACCCTGTTCTCCGCAGCCGACACCCCCGGTCACTTCACCAGGTACGACACCAGGACCCTGGCGGTGACCGGCACCTACGGCGACGGCTGGGACGGGTACCCGTCGGCCGTGGCGCTCGGCTCGGGCGGCGCCTACGTCGCCGCGGGACGCCAGTGGGGCAGCACCGACCTCACGCTCTACGACGCCGCGACCGGCGCGGCGATGTTCGCGGCCGACCAGCCGGACGCCGAACTGCTTCCGGACGGCGTCGCGTTCTCCGGCCCGGACGTCTTCGTGCTGCTGCGGAGCTCCGCGAACCGGCTGCTGCTGTGGCGGGTGACGGGCGTCGCGCTGCCGGCGTCCAATCTGACGGTGACGGCCCCGGCGCGCGCGTATGTCGGCTCGCCGGTCACCGTCGAGGGGCGGCTCACCCGCACCGACGGCAAGGCGCTCGGGCTCAAGCCGCTCGCGGTGACCCGGCGCCTGCTCGACGGGACGAAAGAGCCGATCACCGGCGTGACGACGCAGAAGAACGGCACGTTCACTTTCGAGGACACGCCGCCGGACATCGGTGAGGTGACCTACTCGGTGTTCTGGGACGGCGACGACCACTACCGCCGAAGCAGCGCCTCCGTCACCGTGACGGTCAGGCACAGATCCACCCTCACCATGGACGGGCCGCAGTCAGGCGTCGTCGGCACGGCCATGGAGCTGACCGGCGTGCTGACGGCGGGTGGCAAGCCGCCCTCGCCGGGGGCCACGCTCACCGTGCAGCGCAGCGTGTACGTCGACAACGTCAGCGATGGAAGCGTCAAGCTGCCGCCGGTGAGCGTGAACGCCGACGGCACGTACACGTTCACCGACACGCCCGCCATCGCCGGCAGGTACAGCTACCTCGCGTTGTGGTCAGGGGAGGCCACGGCCGGGCCGGCCAAGGCCACCCATCAGATCATGGTCGAGTGACCTGACGGCCGCGCGCGGCGTCCGGCCGCGCCGTGCCGCGTTCACCGCTTCGCGCCGGAGGACGGCCGCCCCACGCCGGGACGGCGCCCGCTCCAGGGCACCCGCAGCTCCGAGTAGAGCGCCAGCCGTTCCGCGCTCGCCGCCGTCAGCTCGGCGATCCTGGGCAGCACCCGGCGCTCGTCGCCGATCTCCTGGTACACGTCCGGTATGGCCAGCGGCTCGGGCGCCAGCCGCACCGCCTCCATGACGCGCATGAACCCCGCGGCCCTCTCCAGCGGTACGAGCAGGCCGGCGCCGTCGCGGATGTGCGCGACGAGGTTCTCCAGCAGGTCGGTCCTGGGGTGGACGACCGAGGTCCCGTCGAACTCGACCCGGTCCTCGGTGTAGGTCAGCCGGATCCGCCCGTTCTCGCCGTGCACGATCAGGTACGGCTCGTGCCGCCGGTCCGCGCACAGCGAGACCGCGACCGTCACCACGGTCCCGTCGTCCATCCGTACCCGTACGCACGAGGTGTCGTCCGCCTCGATCGCGTTGGCCCGGTAGAGCTCGACCTCGACGTTCTCCACCACCGCGCCGGAGACGGCCAGCGCGGTCGCGGTCGCGTGCGCGAGCGGGTTGGTGAGGACGCCGTCCCCCACGGGAACGCCGTCGACCTCGCGTCTTCCGGCCCACGGCACCCGCCCGTAGTAGGAGTAGGGGCGCTCCCACGCGCCCGCCGCGCCGATCCCGGTGACCCGGCCGATCGTCCCCTCGGCGACCATCCGCCGGGTCGCGGGGATCGCCTCCGAGCCCAGGCTCTGGAATCCCACCTGGCAGGCGAGCCCCGTCTCCCGGGCCACCGCGGCGATCCGCAGGTAGTCCGCGTACGTGGCGGCGGGCGGCTTCTCCAGCAGCACGTGCGACCCGGCGCGCAGCGCCTTCTCCGCCAGCTCGGCGTGGGTGTGGACGGGCGTGCACAGGATCGTCACCTCGGCGCCGGTACGCCCGATCAGGCCGACCAGGTCGCCGGAGAACTCCGCCCCCTCGGGCAGGTCGTCGACCGGCCGCACGTCGCACACCCCGGCCGGCTCCACCAGTCCGGCCTCGGCCAGCCGCCGCACGTTCGACAGGTGCCACCGGCCGTGCCCGTGCGCCCCGGCGAGCACCACGCGAACCGGTTCCATCACGCCACCTCCCATCGCAGTCCCGGGCGCCGGTGGTCTCCGGCGCGCGTCTCGCCCTTCTTCACCGGCGCCGTCCGCCCACCCGGTGGCCGGGCTCGCCGCGCGCTCGCGGGGCGGCCCGGACGGCGGCGTATCCGGGGATCCGCCGTGGTGATCGCCATCGCCGGCAACTCCCTCCGAATCGGCGTCAGGGCTGCAACCGGTTGCAAGAAACATTGATGACATCTGCCAGTAACGTCAAGGGCCCAATTTGGTAAAGCGCTTCCCATCTGCATATTTTTCGGTATTTGCGATCGCCAGAGCGGCGGGATTGCTCCGGTACCGTTTCGCAGACCACCCGATTCCGGCGTTGACAGTCGCGCAACCGCTTGCACTAATGTGCTTCAAGGCCCGGTGGAGGGCCAGGGCGAAGGAGCGCGGTGGCAGCGACGATCAGGGACGTGGCGCGGGCGTCGGGAGTGCACGTCTCGACGGTGTCCCGCACCTTCTCGGCGCCACACCTGGTGAACACCGAGACCCGCAACCGCGTGCTCGCCGTCGCCGAGGATCTCGGCTACCGGCCCAACCGCGCCGCGCGGGCCCTCACCACCGGCAGGACCCACAACATCGGCCTCATCGTCGCCGACATCTCCAACCCGTTCTTCCCGCCGCTGATCAAGGCCGCCCAGGCGCAGGCCAGGGCCCGCGACTACCACGTGTTCGTGGCCGACACCGACGAGGACCCGCAGGTCGAGGAGGAGCTGATCCAGACGCTCGCCAAGCAGGTCGACGGGGTCCTGCTCTGCAGCCCCCGGCTGTCCAACCGGGTCATAGAGCGGCTCCGCGCCGACGTGCCGTTCGTGGTGGTCAACCGGCGGGTGAAGGGCATGCCGACGATACTGATGGACGTCGGCCAGGGCGCCCGCCTCGCGATCGAGCACCTGATCCGGCTCGGCCACCGCAGGATCGCCCTGCTCTCCGGGCCGGTCGGCTCGTGGACCAGCGGCGAGATGCGCGCCGCCGCGACCGCGACGGACGGCGTCGAGCTGGTGATCCTCGGCCCGAACGCGCCCACCGAGCAGGGCGGCCTCGCCGTCGCCGCCGAGGTGGTCGCCGCCGGGGTGACGGGCGTGCTCGCCTACAACGACCTGGTGGCCATCGGGCTCATCGAGGGCCTGTACGAGCGCGGCGTGCGCGTCCCCGACGAGGTCAGCGTGGTCGGCGTCGACGACATCGTGCCCGGACGGCTGAACCGGCCCAAGTTGACCACCGTGGCCATGCCCACGGCCGCCGCCGGGCGGATGGCCGTGGACCTGCTGCTGCAGTCGTTCGACGACGGTGCCACCCCTACCCTGGCCACCCTGGACACCAGCCTGGTCGTCCGTGAATCCACCGGAGAGGCACGACAATGACCTTCGGAACCACCCCGTCGGGCGAGCGGGTCGAGCGGCACGTGCTGTCGAACGGGCCGATGCGCGCCGCGATCCTCAGCTACGGGGCGATCCTGCAGTCGCTGGAGGTCTCCGGCGTCGACGTGGTCCTCGGCTACGACAACCTCGGCGACTACCTGACGCGCAGCCGCTACTTCGGCGCCGTGGTCGGCCGGTACGGCAACCGCATCGCGGGCGGGCGCTTCACCCTCGACGGCCGCGACCACGAGCTGCCGGTCAACAACGGCCCCAACAGCCTGCACGGCGGGACGCACGGCTTCGACACCCGGGTCTGGCGGATCACCGCCGCCTCGGACACCGCCGTGACCCTGGAGCACGTCAGCCCGGACGGCGAGCAGGGCTACCCCGGCACGCTCACCGTCTCGGTCACCTACACGCTGACCGGCGACGCGATCCGGATCGACTACCACGCGGTCACCGACGCGCCGACCGTGCTGAACCTCACCAACCACTCCTACTTCAACCTCGCCGGGGGCGGCGACGTCCTCAAGCACGTGGTCCGCATCGACGCCGACCACTACCTGCCGGTCGACGCCACGCAGATCCCGACCGGGGAGCTCGCCCCGGTCGCCGGAACCCCGTTCGACTTCACCTCGCCGTACGAGATCGGCGAGCGGATCGCCGACCCCCTGCTGGGCGGCGGCTACGACCACTGCTACGTCCTGCGCGGCGGCATGGAGGTCCGCGAACCGGCCGGGGGGCTCACCATGGAGGTCACCACCACCGAGCCGGGCGTGCAGTTCTACACGGGCAACTTCCTGGACGGCGTCGCCACCGCGTACGGAAAGCACGCGGGCCTGTGCCTGGAGACCCAGCACTTCCCCGACTCGCCCAACCGGCCCCACTTCCCCTCGGTGGTCCTGCGCCCCGGCGAGCGGTTCGACTCCACCACCACCTACCGCTTCACCTGACGGGCACCGGGTCTGAGAGGCCTGAAGGGCCTGAGGGGAGGGCCCGTCCTCAGGCCTTGGCCATGGAGTTCTCGCCGCTGAAGGCCGCGACGGCTCCCAGGCCGAGATAGACGACGCCGCTGGTGACGTCCAGACGGCGGCGGGCGCGGGCCGAGCGGCGCAGGCGGCCCGCCATGGCCGAGGCGAGCAGGGCGAAGGCGCCGTCACTGGCCATGCCGAGCACCGTCCAGATCAGGCCGAGCAGCACGATCTGCGGGGCGATCGGCCCGGCCTCCGGGTCGGCGAACTGCGGCAGGAAGGCGAGGAAGAAGATCGCGGTCTTCGGGTTGAGCACGTTGACCACGAAGCCCTCCCAGAACATCCGCGATCTGGTCGCCATCCGCGGCTCGAAGGACTCCTCCCCGTTCGAGCGGGTCATGAGCTTGCGCACGCCCAGCCAGATCAGGTAGGCGGCGCCGAGATACTTCACGATCGTGAACCCGGTCGACGAGGCCGCGAGCAGGGCGCTGATGCCCAGGGCGGCGGCGGCCACGTGGACCAGCGAGCCGAGGTGGATGCCGAGCACCGATATCAGCCCGGCGGACCGGCCCTGGGCGACGCTGCGGGTCACGATGTAGAGCACCGCGGGCCCCGGTACGAGCAGCAGGGCGAGGGTCGCGGCGGCGAAGAGCGCGAGAGTTGGCAAATCCGGCATATCTGGATCGTAGGGTCACCGGTTCCCCGGGCGCCTCACATTTTCACCTCCGGGCGGCTCCCGCCCGGAGCAGATAGCCCAGCAGGACGGCCGTACCGGTCAGAGCCTGGACGACCAGCAAGGCGGTGGGAAAGGACGGCTGGGGACCCAGCGCGAGCACCAGCGGGAGGCATCCGAGCAGCGCGAGGTCCACGCCGGTCATACCCCAGATGAGCGGGCCGATCGGTATCGTCCCCGCCGGCGTCTCGATGATCGGCATGGTGTGGTCGATCGGGCTCCGGCGTGCCATCCGCAGGCCTCCGGCGGCCAGGGCGGGGGCGGCGAGCGGTCCGAACAGCCACCACGGGCCCGTCCCGAGCGCGCCCGCCAGGGACATGCAGGCCAGGGCGAGGGTCAGCCAGGCACCGCCCAGCAGCGCCGGCAGCAGCGACCTGGCGGCCAGAGCCGAGCGGGCGCCGACCCCGAGCAGCCGGGCCAGGCCCGGGTTGTCGCCGTCGCGTCGCGCGCCCGAGATGCCCGCCACCGTGGCGGTCAGCGCCCCGGCGAACACGACGCCCGTCACGACCGCGCCGACCTCACCGGCCGCCGACGCCGCCAGCACGGGCAGCGCCACACCTCCGAGCAGGGCGGCCAGCCGGCCCGGACGCCGCCCCAGCCGACGCCAGTCCTGCCAGGCCAGGGCCAGTGGGGCGGGCAGCGGTGGCCAGGGGCGCGAGCGCAGGGTACGCCCCCGCCAGTGGTTGTCCTCGGCGATCCAGGTCAGGGCTCCCGGATCCATGCCGACGGCGGCGGTGCTCACGTGACCCGCCCGGGTGGAGGCGGAGAGCACGGCCCGCGCCGGAATCCCGGCCAGCGCCGACCACGCCCTCCACGCGAGCAGGGCGGCTGCCGCGACGGCGAGACCGGCCATCGGCACGCCCTGCGGCGCGGGCGCGTTCGCGACCTCGGCCACGAAGCGCCGCGCCGGGCCGCTCAGCGCCGACAGCGCCGCCACTGCGGCCAGCAGGGCGGTCACGACGACGGCCGCGTTCAGCCACGGCTGCCAGCTCTGCGACGACTGGGAGAGCATGGCCAGCGCCATGCCGCCCACGCTCGCCGAGACACCCAGGAGCACGGCGGTGACCAGCCGCAGCGCCAGCTGGTCCGGCGCGCCCAGGACGGTGAGCGCGCCCACCCCGAGCGCGGCTCCGGCCAGGACGGCCAGCACCAGGAGAAGCGTCGCCGTCCGGCCCAGCACACCGCGGCGGCGCAGCGGGGACAGCAGCAGCCAGGCGGCGTCGGCGGCCGGCAGCGCGACGGGGCCGAGCGCGCGGGCGGCGATGAGAAGACCGGCGTAGGCGAGCATGACCAGGGCGAGTCCGGCTCCCGTCCGCGACGGGTCCGCCTGCCGGGCGAGCGAGGCGAGCGCGGACGAGGCCGGTTGGGCCAGTACGGCGAGCAGTATCGCCAGTCCGAACAGCGTCGTGTAGCGGTCCAGCCAGCTCGCGGGGGCGCTGCCGCGAGCTCTGACGAAGGCGCGGGCACTCCGGGCCGTGCTCACGCCCGGCTCCGCGTTCGTGTTCGGCGCCGTGTTCGTGTTCGGCGCCGTGTTCAAACCCTGCTCCGCGTTCATGATCGGCCCGTCACCTGGCCGGCCGCCAGCATGACCTGGCGAGCCCGGGTGCCCTCGGCGAGCCGGTGGTCGTGGGTCGCCATGATCACCGTGCCGCCGGCGCTCGCGTAGCCCGTCAGGATCGTGGCCAGACGCCCGCGGAACATCTCGTCGAGCCCGCGCTCCGGCTCGTCCAGGAGCAGCAGCCTGCTCGGCCTGAGCAGGGCGGCCGCCAGCGAGAGCCGCTGCCGCTGGCCGGTGGAGAGGGTCAACGGCGACGCGTCGGCGCGCTCCCCGAGGTCGAACAGCTCCAGCGCCGCCTCGACCTCCAGCCGGGCCGGAGCGTGGACGGCGTGCATCAGCTCCAGGTGCTCGCGCGCCGTCAGACCCGGATACCACGCCGGTTCGTCCTCGACCAGGGCGACGTCGCGCCAGAAGCCGGCGTCGTCCCTCGGGGGGCCGCCCAGGACGCGCAGCGCGTCGGGGGGCGTGGGGTGCAGCCCGGCCAGGCAGCGCAGCAACGTCGACTTTCCCGTGCCGTTCGCGCCGATCACGGCGACGACCTCCCCGGGGGCCGCCGTCAGGCTGATGTCGCGGAGCACGGGGTTGCCGCCGAGTTCCACGCTGAGACCGTGGACCGTGACGATCGCTGTGAGCACCGTTCGAGAGTAGCCACCGCGGGCCCCGACCGCGCGGGCGGGCGTCCGGCCCCCGGCGGTACGCCCGCGCGTTCGGCGGGGGCGGCATGGGCGTCCTACGGGGACGTCACCGAGGTCAGGGCGGCCAGCAGGGCGGTGGTGGCCGGGGGGTCGGGGGGCTCGCCGTAGGTTGCGGCGTAGACGTGGCGGGTCGAGCCGGGAAGCTCGGTCGCGTTGATCTTCGGATGCCGGTGGGCGTGCAGGGCGAGCCCCGGCAGGACGCTCACCCCGATCCCGGCGGCGACCAGGGCCTGGACGGCGACGATGTCATCGGTGGTGAAGGCGATCTCCGGCTCGAAGCCCGCCCTGGCGCACAGCTCCAGCAGGTGGCTGCGGCACCGGTCACAGCCCCCGATCCACTGGGAGTCGCGGTGGGAGGTCAGGTCGCCGACCGGACCGGAGGTGACCAGGTGGCTGGGGTCGTCCAGCAGGTGGAGCAGCCGGATCCCGTCGGCCTCGGGGGCGGTGTCGTCGTAGCGGAAGATGACCGCCACGTCCACGTAGCCGGCCTTGAGCATGCGCAGCGCGTCGGGGGGCTCGGTCTCGGTCAGCCGCAGCTCCAGGCCGGGGTGCCCCTCGGCGAGGACGGCGGCGGCCTCGGGCACGAACGTCCCGAGGGCGGAGGGGAAGGCGGCCAGTCTGACCCGCCCGGCGCGCAGGCCCACGTGCGCCGACAGCTCGGCGGACGCGGAGTCGAGGCGGCCGATGATCTCGGTGGCCCGCTCGGCGAGCAGGCGGCCCGCCTCGGTCAGCCGGATGCCCCGGCCGACCCGCTGGATCAGCTTGGCCCCGGTCTCGGCCTCGAGCTTCGCGAGGTGGTGGCTCACCGAGGGCTGGGAGTAGTGCAGCTCCCTGGCCGCCGCGGTCACCGAGCCGTGCCGGGACACCGAGGCGAGGACGCGAAGTCGCACGATATCAAGCATGTATCAACTTTATCTATGAATAAGCGGGAAGATAGGCATTAGACGTTATGGATCTCCCCGGCGCATCCTTGAAGCATGACAACCTTGACGCTCACCCGTCCGGGCCTGGCCGAGCTGGTCGCGGGGGTCCGGGAGCTCGTCGACCCGTCCGCCGACGCTCGGGCGACGGCCTTCGCCGTGGCCGGGCTGCTGCGTGAACGGCTGCCGTCCCCCGAGATCCTCACCGAGGAGGAGCGCCTCGGAGACCCCGACCGCTATGTCGGCCACACCCTCCACACCGAGGAGGCCTTCTCGATCCTGGCCGTGGTCTGGCGGCCCGGACAGAAGACCGTGATCCACGACCACATCGCGTGGTGCGTGTTCGGCGTGCTGCAGGGCGTGGAGTACGAGACCCTCTACCGCGACCACGGCGACCACCTGACCGAGATCGGCAGGACCGCCAACCAGGCCGGCGAGGTGAGCGGCTTCGCCCCGCCCGGTGACATCCACCGCGTCCACAACACGGGCGACGAGACGGCCATCTCGCTCCACGTCTACGGGGCCGACCTCAGCGCCGCCCCCACCAGCGTGCGCCGCGTCTACGACCTGCCCGTCCGCTGAACGACCCCTGCGTCCCGCCCGTCCGGTGAGCGGGGCCCACGGGCCTGGCCTCCCCATCGGGCCGGGCCCGCCCCCGGCGGCCCGCCGCCGCGTGAGGGGCGACCCCGCCTGATCGGCGGGGAAACCGGAGGCGGGGGCCGGGGAACGCGAGGGAACACGGGAAAGCCGGAATCCGGAGGCAGGAGCCGCGGGGACTGCGATGGCCGCAAGGGCCGTGGGAGCCGCAGAGGCCGCGATGGCCGTAGGAGTCGCGGGAGCCGCGCTGGCATGTAAGGGCCGCGGAGACTGCGGGGGAAGGTCCTTTTTTCGCTTATTTCTCTACTTCGGGCTTCCCTTCCGGGTTCAGGCTCTTCCTGATGGCCTCCAGGCGGGCGGCGCCCTCGGCGTCGAGGGCGGCGCGCTCGACCTCGATCATGCGGGCCTCGACGGAGCCGGAGGTGAGCTCGGCCTCGCCCAGGGCGCGGGCGTAGCGCTTCTCGATCTTCTCGCGTACCTCGTCCATGGTGGGCGTCTCGTCGGCGGGGGTGAGGCCGGACAGGTCGCCCATCGCCCTGTTGAGCTCCTCCTGCACCTTGGCCTGGTCGAGCTGGGAGAGCAGGCGCATCCGCTCGGCGATCTTCTTCTGCAGGGCCATCGCGTTGGTCTCGACCGCGGCCCGCGCCTGGGCCGAGGCCTGGGCGGCCCGCTCGTGCGCCAGCCGCGACTCCCGCTGCGCGCTCTCGGCCGCCACCAGGCGCGAGGCGAAGGCGCGGGCCGAGTCCTCGTACGACAGGGCCTTGCGCTCGTCGCCGGCGACCCGGGTCTGCTCGGCCAGCAGGAGGGCCTGGCGGGCGTTGGCCTGGAGCCTCTCGGTCTCCTCCATGGAACGGGCGAGCCTCATCTCCAGCTCGCGCTCGTTGCCGATCACCGTCGCGGCCTGCTGGCTCAGCCGCCGGTGCCGCTCCTTGGCCTCCTGGACGGCCTGCTCGATCTGGACCCGTGGGTCGGACAGCTCGTCCAGCCGGCCGGAGACGGCGAAGATCAGGTAGCGCCAGGCCCGACGGATGACCTTGAACATGAGGGCTCCTTATCGATCCAGCGCGTCGCGCGTGATCTGCTCGGTTTCGTGGAGGCCCCGGCGGACTCCCTCAAGGGTGTCGGCGAGCTCGTCCAGCACCCGGAGCGGCTCCAGCGGGCCGTTCGCCGACACCGCCGACAGCTCCACCAGCCGGGCGAGGAGCCCCTCGATGCCGATGGCGCTCGACTCCATCCGGGCGAGCACTCGCTGCCGGGTCGCGGAGAGCCGCTCGACCACGGCCCGCTGGGAGGCGAGTGAGGCGAGGGCGCGGTCGATGTCCTGGGCCGGGCCCTGCCCCGCCTCCTCGCGGGCCCGCGCCAGCCTGGCCTGCTCGTGCCCGAGCCTGTCGAGGTCGAACCTGGCCAGCGCGGTGCCGGTGAGCGAGGCCTGCTCGGCCAGCCGTTCCAGCGTGGCCGTCGAGTCGTCGATCCGGGGCCGCATCAGCGCGATCCGCTCGGCCAGCGGGCCGTGCTCCATCGAGGCGCTCAGCTCGCCGAAGCCGTACGCGGCGGACCCGGCCCGCGCGAGCCAGTACTCCTCCTGGCTTCCGGGAGCGACGGCGGGCCCGGTGCGGTGCCCGCGGTCCTGCAGGGCCGCGATGCCCGCCTTGGACAGCCAGACGACCGCGCCCACGAACACGGCGGCGGCCGGGTGCACGCTGACGGCCCACGCGGCGCCGGCCGCGGTCGCGCCCAGCAGCAGGCCCCACGGGTCCCTGAGTTCGTCGGCGAGGCGTGCCATCAGAAGTTGGATACCACCGCGGTGAACACCTGGTCGATACTTCCGGATTCGCGAGAGTCGTACGCGGCGGCGGCGGTCGCCTCGGAGATCTGCCTCAGCACGCCGAGATCGGCGTCCTGGCCGTAGGCGATCGTGAACATCCGCACCGTCTCCTGGCCCGCCTCGGTACGCAGGTCGGGTAGCAGGTTCTCCAGGGAGAGGCTGTCGGGGTCCTCGTTCTTGCCGTCGGTCAGGAAGACCACCGCGTTGATCGCGTCACCGCTGCGCAGCTCGCGCACCTGCTCGTGGGCCGCGAGCGCGGTGTCGTACAGGCCGGTGCCCCCGTCGGGGGTGAGCCCGGCGAGCCGGTCGCGCAGCTTCTCGCGCTGGGCGTTGTCGACAGTGGCCAGCGGGGCCAGCTCCAAATGGTCCTTCTCGCCGTCGCGCTTGGTGGAGAACATCCACAGCCCCACCCTGTCGTGCGGGCCGAACTGGGGCAGCGCGTTGATCGCGGCCTGCTTGGCCAGGTCGAGCTTGCTCTTGCCCGTGCCGGGCACGGAGGCGCCCATCGAGCCGGAGACGTCGATGACCATGAGGACGTTCGCGGGTTTGCGCAGGTCGGCCCAGCCGGTGAGCATCTTGTCGAGCACGTTCGGCGCGGGCGGGCTCAGCGTCGTCCTCGGCTCGGCGGGCAGCAGCCCGTTCGCCTGGGTGATCAGCTTGCCCGGCTTGCCGTCATGCGAGCGGAAGGCGAACTCGGCGAACCTGGCCTGCTGCTCCGGGGCCTGGAGGTGGACGAGGAAGTCGGCCGCCACCGCCCGCTTGGCGTCGTCGACCCACGGGGCCGTCAGCACCGCGTACGGGTTGTCGGAGAGGAGCGTGCCCTCTTTGGGATAGATCGCCGCCAGCGGAACCTTGGGCTTGGCGTGCTTGCCCAGCGTCGCGGGGTCACCGGTCGGGTTGCCCTGGTTGTAGTCCCAGACCGACTTCTCCTCCACGGCCACCGCGGAGATGTAGCTCAGGCCCGCGCCCGCGTCGTCGGCCCGCTGGAGGTTCGACAGGAACGTCAGCGTCGTGTCGCCGTAGTGCACGATCGACCGTTCCACACCCCGTACGAAGTCCCTGGCCTTCGCGTCGGCCACGTTCTTCTCCGACAGGTCACCGGACAGGCCGGTCGCCGCGAAGTAGGCGCCGACGGTGGCGTTCAGGCCGCTGGTGGAGAAGTTGGGGTTGGTCTTGCCCAGCTTGAACCGTCCCCACTCGGGGTGGCCGTACTTCGCCCACGACCCGGCCGACACGGCGAGCAGGTCGGACCAGCCGAGCTTCCTGCTCGGCCAGCCCAGCGCCTCGGCCATCGGCAGGGGCATCGCGACGACCAGCGGCGTCTTGGCGATGGACGGGTTGTCGGCGGTGACCAGGGAGGAGGAGTCGTTTCCCGCGGCGCGCTGCTGGAGCAGGCTGATCCAGCCGCTGCTCGCGGGCGACCACACGTCGGGGCGGGGGCCGTCCTGGCGCTCGTCCCAGCCCCTGGCCAGCGCCTGCATGGCGCCGCCGCTCGCCTTGGTCTCGATGACGACGTCGGCGCAGCGCCCGCCCACCTGCCTGCCGCTGTAGCCGGCGGCGATCGTCCGCAGCAGCTCGGCCTTCTCCGACGAGGCGGCGACGGTCAGGGTGACGCCGTCGTCGCAGGCCTTGGGCCGCTCGGCGGCCTCACCCGCTCCGGGTTCGTTTGCGCCGACGAGGATCCGCAGGGCGACGATCAGGGCTCCGGCAAGAATGATCGCGATGATGAACGGGGCGAAGTTCCTCCGCCGTCGCTGTGGTTGCTGGTACAACCCTGCCTCCCGGGGGGATGTCTGTACCTACTCCGACGAACGAAACGCCCCGAGAGTTCGCCATGGCCGGAGTTGTTCGCGGACGCCGGAAACCGGCGAATTCGCGCTGGATCCCGGGCCGTCGGCGCTGACTTCGCGGTTTCTCCGTGCCCCCGTGGTTCCTTCTTCGGGGGAGGGAGGAACAGGGGACCGCCGGGTGACGCGTCCTCGGAGGCGGGGAGGGGCCGTGGGGTGACGCTTCCGCGGAGGTGCCCGGCGGTGACACGTCCGCGGAGAAAGCCGACGAGGGAGGCGTGGACCTGCTCGGCGATCGCCTCCACCGCCATGGTGAAGGCGTCGGGGAGGCGTCCGGCGCGTCCCGTGGCTCCCGTGCCCGGTCACCCGCTGGTTAAGGGCTTTCCGCGGGAGTCGCCGGGAAAGCCCGATGCCGGAGGTCAGAACGCCGTGGAGCCGTACTCCTGGAGGAAGAGCGCCTCGGCGGTGGCTGTGCGGCGGAGCTCCTCGATGTTCACGCGCTCGTTGGGGGCGTGGATCGCCGCGTCGTCGTCCTCGGCGCCGAAGAGCAGGATCGTGGCGGCGGGGAACTGCCTGACGAAGGTGGAGACGAGCGGGATCGAGCCACCGGCGCCGACGTCGCGCGGGGGACGGCCGAAGGCACGTTCCATGGCCCGGTTCAGCGCGGAGCGGGCCGCGCCGCCGGTGTCGGCCAGGTAGCCGGAGCCCATGGTGTAGTCGCCGACGTCCACCTGGACGCCCCAGGGGGCGACCTGCCGCAGGAAGTCGACGACGGCCTCGAGGGTCGTCTTCGGGTCGCCCGCCGGGGGCACCCGTACGGTCACCCGGGCCCTGGCGACGGCCTGGACCGCGTTGATCGCGCCGGAGACCGTCGGCACGTCCAGGCCGGTGACCGTGATCGCGTACGAGGCCCACAGACGGTCGGCCAGCGAGCCGGAGCCGATCGTGGAGACGCCGTCGAGCACGCCCGCGGTGGAGCGGAAGTCCTCCTCCGACGGACCGGTGCCGAGGAAACTGCCGCGCGGCAGGCCTGGGACGCGGATGTCGCCGTGGTCGTCGTGCAGGGCGGCGAGCATCCGGATCAGCGCCGCGAGGGCGTCGGGGGCGGCGCCGCCGAACGAGCCGCTGTGCAGCGACTCCTTGAGGGTGCGCACCTCGACGGTGAAGGCGCCCATGCCGCGCAGCGAGGTCGTCACCGAGGGGTCGCCCACCCGGGGGTTGCCGGTGTCGGCGACCACGATCGCGTCGGCGCGGAACAGCTCGGGGTTGTGCTCGACGAAGGACTCCAGGCGCTCGCCCGCGTACTCCTCCTGGCCCTCGATGATGACCTTGACGCCGACCGGGAACCGCCCCTGGAAGGCGCGGAGCGCCGCGACGTGGGAGATGACGCCCGACTTGTCGTCGGCCGCGCCACGGCCGTGGATCGCGCCGTCGATCTCCGTCGGCTCGAAGGGCGGGGTGCGCCAGAGCGCGAGGTCGCCCGTGGGCTGCACGTCGTAGTGGGCGTACAGGAGCACGGTCGGCGCGCCGGGCGGGGCGGGGGCCTCGGCGTAGACGGCGGGGAAGCTGCCCTCGACGGGGATCTGCCGCACGTGCGGCAGGCCGGTGCTGCGCAGCAGCTCCTCGGTCACCGCGGCGGCCGCGTGCACGGGCTCCTCGGGGTGGCCGGGGAAGGCCACCGAGGGGATGGCGACGAGCCGTTTGAGGTCCGCGACCGCCTGGGGCATGCCGGCGGTGACGGCGTTCTCGATCTCGTCAGGAGTCACGACTTTCCCCCGCATCTCAATATCTGGTGCGTCCTATTGGATCACAGGCGCGGCTGCCGCCGCCCTCGCGCACGATTCCAGCACACCAGGGTTCCGCCAAGTGGAACCGGGGTTTGGGCAATGATCGGATGTCCTTCTCATCTGATCGCGGATTTCGTCGTTGTTACATAGTGGTTTTGCGGATTCCGAGGTTCTCGCACTTTAATGCCACGTTTTCACTTGGCAAGAGCTGTTCTGGCATGCAGACTGTTGGGAGCTCAGCTCAACGAGGGAAGATCGTGATGACGCACCCTGAAAACACCGACGTGACCTCGCTCATGAAGGCCGCGCAGGACAACCTGTGGATGCACTTCACCCGGCACAGCTCGTACGAGGGCGCCGAGGTGCCGATGATCGTGCGGGGTGAGGGCTCCTACATCTACGACGTGCACGGCAAGCGCTACCTCGACGGCCTCGCCGGGCTCTTCGTGGTCCAGGCGGGTCACGGCCGCAGCGAGCTGGCCGAGGCCGCCGCCAAGCAGGCCCAGGAGCTGGCGTTCTTCCCGCTGTGGTCGTACGCGCACCCCAAGGCCGTCGAGCTGGCCCAGCGTCTCGCCGCGGAGACCCCCGGCGATCTCAACCGCGTCTTCTTCACCACCGGCGGCGGCGAGGCCGTCGAGAGCGCGTGGAAACTCGCCAAGCAGTACTTCAAGATCACCGGAAAGCCGCTCAAGCACAAGGTCATCAGCCGCCAGATCGCCTACCACGGCACCCCGCAGGGCGCCCTGTCGATCACCGGCATCCCGGCCTTCAAGCAGATGTTCGAGCCGCTGGTGCCGGGCTCCGTCAGGGTGCCCAACACCAACCACTACCGCGCCGACGAGATCACCGGCGTGCCCGGCATGACGCCCGAGCAGTACGGCTACTGGGCCGCCGAGCGCGTCGCCCGCGCCATCGAGATGGAGGGCCCCGACACCGTGGCCGCCGTCTTCGTCGAGCCGGTGCAGAACGCGGGCGGCTGCTTCCCGCCGCCCCCCGGATACTTCAAGCGCCTGCGCGAGATCTGCGACGAGTACGACGTCCTGCTCGTCTCGGACGAGGTCATCTGCGCCTTCGGCCGCCTCGGCACCATGTTCGGCGGGCAGAAGTTCGACTACGTCCCCGACATCATCACCTGCGCCAAGGGCATGACCAGCGGTTACTCGCCGATCGGCGCCATGATCGCCTCCGAGCGCCTCTTCGAGCCGTTCAAGAACGGCACCGAGATGTTCGCCCACGGCTACACCTTCGGCGGCCACCCGGTGTCCTCGGCCGTCGCGCTGGCCAACCTCGACCTGTTCGAGCGGGAGGACCTGCTCGGCCACGTCACCCGCAACGAGCCCGTCTTCCGCTCCACCCTGGAGCGTCTCCGCGACCTGCCGATCGTCGGCGACGTGCGCGGCTCCGGCTACTTCTGGGGCATCGAGCTCGTCAAGGACAAGGTCACCAAGGAGACCTTCAACACCGAGGAGTCCGAGCGCCTCATCAGGGGCTTCCTCTCCGGCGCCCTCTACGAGGCGGGCCTGTACTGCCGCGCCGACGACCGGGGCGACCCGGTCATCCAGCTCGCCCCGCCGCTCATCTGCGGCCCCAAGGAGTTCGACGAGATCGAGTCCATCCTCCACTCGGTGCTGACGGAGGCATGGAGCCGCCTCTGAGCGCGCATGGCCGCGCCCCCTCCGGACCGCCACGCGCGGCCCGGAGGGACGCGCCGCACCCACCGGCGCCCCTCGCGCCCACCTGCCCTCCCGCCGCCGTACGTTGTTCCTCCCGGCGGTCGAGCGGTACGCCGACCCGCCGCCCGTCCGGCCGCCGTGCCGAACGCCTGCCCGGAGACGAGCCCGGCGGGACGCCGTGTCCTCCTGGCTGTCCTCCCGGCTGTTCTCCCGGCGTCATGTCCGCCGGAGTGACCGCACCGCACCCGCGGAAGCCCCGCCGTGCCACTCCGTCGAAACAACGAAAGGAAATCCCATGAAGATCGGCGTGCCTGCCGAGGTCAAGAACCACGAGTACCGCGTCGCCGCGACCCCGGCCGGCGTGCACGAGCTTGTCCGTCACGGCCACGACGTCTACATCCAGCGCGACGCGGGCCTCGGCTCGCACCTCACCGACGAGGAGTACCTCTTCGCCGGGGCCAAGATCCTCGACACCGCCGACGAGGTGTGGGACCAGGCCGAGATGATCCTCAAGGTGAAGGAGCCCATCGCGGAGGAGTACCACCGCATGCGTCCCGGCCAGGTGCTCTTCACCTACCTGCACCTCGCGGCGGGCCGCGAGTGCACCGACGCCCTCCTCGACCGGCAGGTCACCGGCATCGCGTACGAGACCGTCCAGGTCGGCAACACCCTGCCGCTGCTCGCCCCGATGTCCGAGGTCGCGGGCCGCCTGGCCCCGCAGGTCGGCGCCTACAACCTCATGCGCTTCAACGGCGGGCGCGGCGTGCTGCCCGGCGGCGTGCCCGGCGTGGCCCCCGCCAAGGTCGTCGTCATCGGCGCGGGCGTCTCCGGGCTCAACGCCGCGCAGATCGCGGTCGGCATGGGCGCGGACGTCACCGTCCTGGACCTCAACGTCGACCGCCTGCGCTTCATCGACGCCATCTACCAGGGCCGTCTCAAGACCCTCGTCTCGACCTCGTACGCGATCGAGAAGGAGGTCCTGGAGGCCGACCTGGTCATCGGCGCCGTGCTGATCCCCGGCGCCAAGGCGCCGACCCTCGTCTCCAACGAGCTGGTCTCCCGCATGAAGCCGGGCTCCGTGCTCGTCGACATCGCCATCGACCAGGGCGGCTGCTTCGAGGACTCCCGCCCGACCACGCACGCCGAGCCGACCTACCGGGTCCACAACTCGATCTTCTACTGCGTGGCCAACATGCCGGGGTCCGTCGCCAACACCTCCACCTACGCGCTGACCAACGCCACGCTGCCCTACGCGGTCAAGCTGGCCGGCCTCGGCTGGAAGACCGCGCTCCAGCGGGACGCCTCCCTCGCGCTGGGCCTCAACACCCACGCGGGACGGCTCACCAACGAGCAGGTCGCCATCGCCCTCGACCTGCCGTACGTGCCGGTCTCCGAGGTCATCGCCGCCTGAGCCGGGTTTCGTACGTCCCGCGCGGGCAGGGCGCGGGACGGGCCCCACGGGCCGGCGGGGTCGGCCCGTGGGGGACGTACGGTGCCGGTCACGGCGACCAGCCGGAACGCAGGGCGCGGGCGGTGACCAGGACGTGCTCGATCTCCGCCGGGGTCGGCCAGGGGGCGCCTCCGGGGCGCAACAGCGTGGCCCGTACGGACGCCAGGTGCTCGATCGCGCCCGACGGCAGCCCGCTCCGCTCGGTCAGCCACGCCGTGACGTCGGTGTGGTCGCGCAGCGGCCGGGTGACGAGATCCCAGGTGCCGAGGATCTCGGTCAGGTCGGCGACCCTCAGGGGGGCGCCGCCCCGTCGGGCGACGGCGGCCGAGGCCAGCTCGGCGCGGGCGACGAGCTCGGGCTCGGTGGTCCGGCTCCACGGGGGAGAGGGGGGATCGGACAGCCACCGCTCCGCCTCGCGGGAGAAGCCCGCGGCCGACAGCAGCGCGGCCAGCTCGACCGCGGCCCGGTGGTGCCCGGCCTGTGCCGCCTGGCGGAACCAGTGCTGCCCGCCCTGCATATCGCTGTGCTCGGCGATAAGCAGCAGGCCGAAATTGAAGGCGGCCTCCGGGTCGCCACCCGCCGCGGCCCGGCTGAACCAGTGGCCGGCCCCCTGCGAGTCGCTCATCTCCACGCACACGAATCCGGCCGTCCGCTGGTCGTCGATCCTGCCGGTGCAGGCCGCCCGCTCGAACCAGGCGCGCGCGGTGCGCAGGTCGCCGAGGGAGAGCGCGATCCCGCCGAGCTGGGACGCGGCGCCGGGGTGCTCGTTCCTGGCGGCCAGCCGGAAGAACGCCTCCGCCCCCTCGGGGTCGCGGTTGGCCTGCAGGAACAGCCCGAGGTGGTAGGCCGCGTCGGCATGGCCGCTCCGCGCGGCCAGCTCCCACCAGCGCAGCGTCTCGTCCTCCTCGCCGGAGGCGTAGGCGAGGAACCCGAGGTCGTGGGCCGAGGCCAGGTCGCCGTCCATCGCGGCCCTGTGATGCCACTCCCCGGCGGCCTTCACCTCGCCGCCGTCCTCGCAGAGCAGCGCGAGCCGCCTGGCCGCCGCACGGGAGCCCGCCCTGGCCGCCGTCTCGAACCACCGCCGGGCGGCCGGGACGTCGCCGTGCTGATCCAGCAGGAGGGTCGCCAGGTTCACCGCGGCCTCGACGTCTCCGGCGTTCGCCGCCAGCTCGTACCACCTCGCGGCCTCCGCGGGGGTGCCGTGCTTCTCGTGCCAGATCCCCAGGTTGTAGGCGCTGTCGAGGTTTCCCGCGGCGGCCGCGCGCTCCCACCAGTGCCGCGCCGCCGAGCGGTCGCCCCGCTGCGCGAAGTGGCGGCCGAGCAGGTGGGCGGCCTGCACGTCACCGCCGTGCGCGGCGAGCAGCAGCTCCGTCTCGCCGTCCGTGTCGTTCTCGTGCTCGGTGCTCCGGGGGGTGGGTATCAGCCCCGCGGCCGCCTCCTGGTCGTCAGGCCACCACCCCATGTCACCCTCCTCGCCGACGGCGCGCAGCCGACAGATCACAGGGTGGCACGTAACCACTCGATGGCGGAGGGTAATCGCGGACTTCCGCCCGCCGGTCCGCCCATCGGTCCCCCGGGTGCGCTGACGCTCAGACGAAGCGCACGAACCCCACGTACATGCCCATCGAGCAGACGTAGCGCAGGGAGCCCGCCTTCCGCGCGCCCAGCCGTACGGTGGCGGGCAGTGCCACGTCGCGGCCGTCGATCGTGAGCGTCCGGGTGCAGCCGGGGACGCCCTCGAGGTGGAAGACGAGGTCGGCGGGAACTCCCGCGCGGACGGTCACCGTGCCTGGCCGGTATCCCCGGTCGGTGGCCCAGATCTCGACCCGCTGGACGCCGTCGGCGGCGCGTACGGCGGCTCTCGTCCGATCGTCCGCCGGGTCGGCCGTGGTGTCGCCCGCTTGATCGTCCGCTGTTTCTCTCGGGGCGATCGTGGTGTCGCCTGCTTGATCGTCCGCTGTCCCTTTCAGATCGGCTGTCCCTTTCAGGTCGATCGTGGTGTCGCTCGCCTGGTCGTTCGCCGTCCCCGCCGGGGCGCCCACGGTGTCCGCCGGGCTTCCCGCAGCCCCTGCCGTTCCCGCCGGGGCGCTCATCACCCGTGCCGAGCCGTCCGACGCCGTCGCCGGGCCGCCGGATCCGGGGAGCCATCCCCCGAGGCTCAGCCCCGAGGAGATCGTCCACAGGCCCGCCGCCAGTGCGACGACCCCCGCCAGCGCCGCCATCCTGGTGGCCGCGGCCTGCCGCAGGACCAGCCCGAGCAGCGCGAACGCGGGCGCCGTCCCGGCCACGAACCCCGCCATCACCGCGCTCCCGCCCAGCGCCGACCCGCTGGAGACCGCGACCATCTCGGTGCTGAGCGTCACCCCGCACGGCAGCAGGATCGTCGCGGCCCCGAGCGCCAGCGCCCTGGGCGTGGGGGCGGCGATCCCGGACACGCCGCCACGCCGCCACGTACGCCCGCTCGGCGTGGTGCCCGGGTGGCATCCGCCCTCCGGCTCGCGGCCGAACAGGCGGATTCCGAAGAACACGACCGCGATCCCGGCCGTGACGAGCAGCGCGGCCCTGACCTGGGGGCCCAGCCGCACGGCGGACCCGGCCAGCCCGAGCAGGGCTCCGGCCACCACGTGGGAGCCGAGGCGCCCGGCGAGGAACAGCGCGACGACCGCGGGACCCGAAGGGCCCGCCCCGCTCCCGTCACTCCCGCCGTGTCCGCCGTGTCCGCCGTGTCTGTCGGCGCGGGCCGGACGGCCGCGGGAGGTGAGGCCGGTGAGCAGGCCGCCCTGCACGGCCGCGCACGAGGCCGTACCCGCGACCAGTCCGGCGGCGAGCCCTCCGGCGAACAGCGCGGCCGGTCCCGCGCTCAGCGGACATCCCCGGTAACCATCCCGATCCCCACGGACCAAACGTAATCTCACCAGAGGATTACTGATGGTGACATTTCCTTACCGAACGCTCACGCTGTCCTTACCGGACGTCCAGGTCCCCAGCGTTCTTCGACGTTTCTTGGCGGCCGGGTGCGCGGGTAAATCCCGCCGACGGCGAAACTCATCGTCCGGCGGCGTTCAGGTTTAGGAGAACCTGGGTGCCCCGCTCCGTCCGGAACCAGAACATGCCCTCCTGCGCGTACAGGGTGGGGGAGGGCTTCTCGCCCTGGCCTGTCGAAATCGGGAACAGCAGGCCGGTGCGTCCCGTGGCGACGTCGTGCACGGCGCTCGCCCGCCTGCCGTCGCGGTCCTTCTGGTGGAGCAGGACGAAGCGGCCCGAGTAGAGATCCCCGTAGGATGTCCCCGGCAGCCCGCGCGGGCCCGTCCCGTCGCGTCGCCATGCCTCGACGCCGTTGAAGCACCACGTCACCCCGCAGTCGTCCCACGACGTTCGCCCGGCGGGAGGGGCCGCGTCCCTGGCCTCGCCGGTGAGGACGTTCTTCAGGAACTCCATGGGGCGAGTGATGGGGTGGTCCACCGTCATGTCCCGCTCGGGCCACCCGGCCCACGGCCAGTCGACCAGGTAATAGCCCCTCGTGCCATTGATCAGGGACGCCTTCCCGCCCTTCAGCGGGGCCCGGTAGACGCCGCCGTCGAGCGGCGACCACACGGCCATGCCGCCGGCGATGGCCAGATCGATCCCCATGTAGCTGTTTTCACTGGTCAGCGCGGCCGTGATCGAGGCGATCCGTCGCGGAACGCCGCCGGTGACCGGCACCGCCCATATCTCCGTCATGCGGTCGCGGAGCGCCGACCATGCCACATACCCGTCACCGAAGACCAGCGGCGCGTTCATCACGCTCCCGTTCTTGAGCGGTGCGATCTGGGTGAACCTCCGCCGGTCGACGTCGTACGACCAGATCCCGTCGAGCCGGTTCCCGGTGAGTCCCCGCCCCACCACGACCCGGTCGGTGACGAACACGTCCGGCTTGAACACCCGGCCGCCCGGTCCCTTCGTCGGGATCTCGTGCACCGCGCCCGGCCACACCTGCTTGACCGGTGGTGAAAGGGGGCCGACGTGGGGCGTCGGCCGTACCGCCGGAATGGGTGGAGCGGGTGGCGTGACCGTCCGCGTCCCCACGACGGTGGCCACCGCCACGATCGCGATGGCGGCCGCCACCGTCATCGGCGCCCACCACCTGGCGCCGGACGACAGCCCGCGTGGCGGGGGCAGGGCCCGGGTCCGCCCGTCGTCCAGCACGGTCTCGGCCTTGGCGGCCATCGCGTCCCTGAGCCGGTCCTCGATGTCGGTCATGCCTTGCCTCCCAGTTCGCGCTCAAGCCGCTCCAGGGCCCTGAAAGCGGTGGACCGCACGGTGCTCTCCCTGACGCGTGTCGCCTGGGCGATGTCGGCGTAGGACAGGTCGAGGTAGTAACGAAGGACGAGGACCTCGCGCTGCCGCCTGGGCAGCCGGCCGAGCGCGGCCAGCATCTCCTGCCGCGACTCGCCCAGCAGCGCGGCCGTCTCCGCGGAGTCCACCGGCTCGTCCGGCCGCCCCGGCACCGCCCTGGCGGCGACGCCGCGCCTGCGCAGGACCGAACGCGAGGCGTTGAGCACGCAGACGCGGATGTACGTCAGGGTGAGGACCTCGGGACGCTTGCCGTGCAGTCTGGAGAAGACGTCCTGTACGACGTCCTCCGCCCCTTCCCGGTCGCCGACGAGCAGCACGGCCAGGCGCACCAGGGCGAGCCGGTGTTCGCGATACAGGTCGACCAGTATCGCCTCGGCGCCGGGCGGCGCGGGCGCGCGAGCGACTATCTCACCGTTCATGCTTCTAAGAACGCGTACCGGTCCCGATCCGCTGCCTCGGCGGGCACGGCCATGCGCGCACCCGCCCGACCGGTCGGGGCCGCCGTGAGAAGGCGTCGCGGCCCGCCGGGTGCGCGCTCAGGCGGCGCCGCTCTTCAGCACCGACACGCGCTCGAAATACTCGTCGCCGCTCATCTCGCCGCGTGCGTACCGCTCGGCGAGGATCTGCTCCGCCGTCGCGGTCGTGCTGGGCGGCGGGGTCGCCGGGGACGCGCGGCGGGCCCCCCACGGCCCCCACCCGTTGCGTCGGGCCCGGAACGCGAGCGTCCCCAGCACGATCCAGAACACGATCCAGAAAGCCGGGAACACTGGCCACCACGGTCCGGGGCCCCAGTGGGGGGCCATCGAGAGGACATCCATGTCCTCACCTCCTTTTAGACACCCCCACCCTCCCCTCGCGACGCCCACCGCGAATCGGCCCGTCGTCCGATCCCGCCCTACCTCCCGTGGCGTACGCCCCCGCTCGTCACGGCGTGGCCGGGGCGTCCACGAAGATCGAGGTGTCGAGGGTGAAGCCGACCGGCTCGGGGAGGTGGAGGCGTGAACCCGTCTCGACCCGGGTGGAGGTCCGGTACTCGCCCTCCTTGGGGTCGCTGAGGACCGTCACGGTGGCGGGGGTGGCCACAGGGTCGATGAGGAGCATCACGGGGACACCGCCGGAGGCGTAGATGGCGGGCTTGCGGTCGCGGTCGTCGACGGCGCTTCCCGGAGACACGATCTCGGCGACCATGAGGAGGCCGGAGGAGAGCAGCTCGCGGGCGCCCCAGCGCGGGCAGTCGACGGGCGCCAGGACGAAGTCGGGAACGACCGAGTCGTGGGACCCGTCGACGCGGACCGCGACGTTACCCGTGTACGCGTTCAGGTCGCCCTCCGCGATCAGGTGACGGAGCTCGGAGAAGAGGCGCATCGCCATTCGGGCGTGTTCCGGGGTGCCCAATGGGCTCACCACCAGCCTTCCGTCGATCACCTCGGCTCGCAGTCCAGGAAGGGACGGGAGGGCGTCGAAGAGTTCGCGTGGCGTGTGTGGCAGACGTCGGGACGCGGTTCCGGGAGAGGGCCTCAGATCCGCGTGACGTCGGCGTGGCGCTGTTTCCATGATCATGTGCCCCTCCGTCTCGCCGTGAACACGCTGAGTATTCCAGGGGAGGGGGTGAGGCGCGGGGTTCTCGCGGAAGAGCGTCGGGGTCAGACCCAGCCGGGGCGGACGAGGCCGGATTCGTAGGCGATGACGACCAGCTGGGCGCGGTCGCGGGCGTGGAGCTTCATCATGCTCCGGCTGACGTGGGTCTTGGCGGTGGCGGGGCTCATGAAGAGCTCGCCGGCGATCTCGTCGTTGGTCATGCCGGTGCCGACCAGGGCGAGGACCTCGCGCTCCCGGTCGGTGAGCAGGCCGAGGTCACGGGTGTGGTGCGGCTCCTTGGCGCGGCTCGCGTACTCGGCGATCAGGCGGCGGGTCACGCCGGGGGAGAGCAGGGCGTCGCCTCCGGCCACCACCCGGACGGCCTGGATGAGCTCGGCCGGTTCGGTGTCCTTGACCAGGAAGCCGCTGGCGCCGCTGCGGAGGGCCTCGAAGACGTACTCGTCCAGCTCGAAGGTCGTCAGGATGATGATCTTCGGCCCGGCGGGCATCTCGCGGGTGGCGGTCAGCCCGTCCATGCCGGGCATGCGGATGTCCATCAGGACCACGTCCGGCTCGTGCTCGGCGGCGAGCCGCAGGGCCTGCGCCCCGTCGGAGGCCTCGGCCACCACGGTCATCCCCGGCTGCGCGTCCAGCAGGGCACGGAAGCCGGCCCTGACGAGGGCCTGGTCGTCTGCGAGAACAATCTTGATCATTGGGGTTCCTCCGGGATCGGCAGCCGGGCCTCGACGCGGAAGCCCCGGCCGTGGTGCGTGGCGGTCAGCGTTCCCCCGAGTGCCGAGGCACGCTCCCGCATGCCGGGGACGCCGTTCCCGCTGCCCAGGCTCTCCCCGGGGGCGTCGCCGCCCGAGTCGGTGACCTGGACGGTCAGCGCGCGGGGGCCGTAGCCGAGCACGACCGTGACCGACGCGCCGGGGGCGTGCCGGGTGACGTTGGTGAGGGCCTCCTGCACGATGCGGTACCCGGCCCGGTCGACGCCGGGAGGCAGCGGCCCGGCCTCGCCGACGATCTCCTTGGTGACCGGCAGCCCGCTGCGCTCGATGAGCTCGTCGAGCCGGCCCAGCCCGGCGGTGGGGGAGCGGGGGGCGCCGTCGCGGAGGACGTTGAGCACCGACCGCATCTCGGTCAGCACGTCCTTGGACGCCTGCTTGATCGTGGTGAGCGCGGTCCGCGCCTGCTCGGGGTGGTCGTCGATGAGGTGCAGCGCGGTGGACGCCTGCACGTGGATGAGGGAGATGTTGTGCGCGAGCACGTCGTGCAGCTCCTGTGCCATGGTCAGCCGCTCCTCGCTGGCCTGCCGCCGCAGCTCCTCCTCCTCCACCCGCTCGCGCTCGGCCTGCCGCTCCCTCCTGGCCCGCGAGAACTCCGCCACCACCAGGACCAGGCCCATCAGCGCGCCCACCGTGAGGTCGTGGAGCCAGCCGGCCGTACGGACGGGGGCGAGCCAGGACGTGTAGACCACGAGGAAGACGTAGGCCAGGCCCCAGATCGACCAGGCCGCCCGCCGGTGGCCGCTCACCACGGCGGTGTGGAACGCGACGATCGGGCTGAGGAAGACCGGGCCGTACGAGTAGCCGAGGCCGATGAAGATCACGGTCGAGCCCGCCGCGACGGCCAGGCAGAGCACCGGGTGGCGGCGGCGTACGATCAGGGCCAGAGGCCCGGCCAGCAGGAGCGCGCAGCCCAGCGGGTCGAGCGGGACCCTGAGCATGCCGGGGTCGTTGACCTGCCACCACTGCACGCCGCGGGTGCCCATGACCTGGAAGACCCCCGCGAACAGCGGGAGCAGGAACTCGGCCCAGCGGGGTTTGGCGCGCACGCTCAGCACTGTACGTGCGCCCGCCCGGAGGGCGCGTCCGTCTCGTGAGGCATGAGGTACTACATCCCCCGCGGTAGGGAAGGGGCTGACAAGGCTCGCGGGCTGAGTCAAGCTGTCTGCGGGAGGTCTCATGATCAATCGTCGAATCGCCACCCCCCTGGCGGGGATCCTGGTGGGAAGTTCCGTATTGCTCGTTCAACCCGCCGCCGCCTCTCCACAGGCGTCACAGGCGTCACAGGTGTCACAGGTGTGGCCACGGGAGGAGAAGAAACCCGTCGCCGAGGGGTACGGGGGCGCGGTCTCGACCGTCGACCTCGACGCCAGCAAGGTCGCGCTGGGCGTGCTGCGCGAGGGCGGCAACGCCATGGACGCGGCGGTCGCCGCGGCGGCCACCCTGGGCGTGACCGAGCCCTACTCGGCCGGGCTGGCCGGGGGCGGGTTCATCGTCTACTACGACGCGCGCCGCAAGAAGGTCCACACGATCGACGGCAGGGAGACCGCGCCGAGGGCGATGGGGCCGACGTCTCTGGAGGGCATCCCGTTCGACGAGGCCGTGACCAGCGGGCTGTCCGCGGGGGTGCCCGGCAGCGTGGCCCAGTGGGAGCTGGCGCTGCGCAGGTTCGGCACGCTCTCGCTGCGCCAGGCGCTGAAGCCCGCGGTCGAGGTCGCGTCCGAGGGGTTCAAGGTCGACCAGACCTTCTACGACCAGACGGCCGCCAACGCCGCCCGTTTCAAGGACTTCACCTCCACCGCCAAGCTCTACCTGCCGGGCGGGGCCCCGCCGCCGGTCGGCTCCACCTTCCGCAACCCCGAGCTGGCCGCCACCTACCGCGGGCTCGGCAGGCAGGGCGGCGAGTGGCTGTACGGCGGCGCCCTGGGCGCCGAGATCGTGGCCACCGTGAAGAAGCCGCCGGTCACTCCGGGCTCCACCCGCAACGTGCGGCCGGGGCTGATGGAACTGGCCGACCTGAAGGCCTACCGGGCGCTCGAACGGCCGCCCACGAAGGTGACGTACAAGGGCATGGACGTGTACGGCATGGCGCCGCCGTCCTCGGGAGGCTCGACGGTCGGCGAGGCGCTCAACATCCTTGAGGCCCTGCCGAAGGTCGGTGAGCACGAGTACCTGGAGGCGTCCAGGCTCTCCTTCGCCGACCGGGGCAGGTACGTCGGCGACATTCCGGGCGTCCCGCTCAAGGAGTTGCTGTCCGACGGGTTCGCCAAGGAGCGCGCCTGCCTGATCGGCGAGCGGGCACTGGCGAGCCCGGCCGCGCCGGGCAACCCCGACGGGACGTACGGGCCGTGCCAGGCCCCGCCGCCGGCCGAGGCCACCCCCTCGGCCCCCGAGGGACCGGAGACCACGCACCTGGTGGTCACGGACCGGTGGGGCAACGTGGTCGCCTACAACATCACCATCGAGTCGACCGGCGGCAACGGCATCGTCGTCCCCGGCCGGGGCTTCCTGCTCAACAACGAGCTGACCGACTTCACCTTCGGCCCGGCTCCGGGCGACCCGAACCTGCCCGCGCCGGGCAAGCGGCCCCGTTCCTCGATGGCGCCGACGATCGTCCTGGACGACGGCAGGCCGCTGCTCGCGCTGGGTTCCCCCGGCGGCTCGACGATCATCACCACCGTGCTGCAGATCCTGGTGAACCGCTGGGACCTCGGCATGTCGCTCCCCGAGGCGCTCGCCGCGCCCAGGGCCACCCAGCGCAACACCGCCCAGACCCAGGCGGAGCAGGCCTTCATCGACCGCTACGGCGCCGAGCTCACCGCCCGGGGCCACAGCCTCGTACTGAATCCCGAGATCGGCGCGGCCACGGCGGTCGAGTTCCTGCGGCACGGGAAACTCCAGGCGGTGGCGGAGCCGACCCGTCGCGGTGGCGGCAGCGCGCTGGTGGTGAGCGAGCGCAGATAGGGTTCACGCCCTCGCGCCGACACCTACGGTGACGGTACGAACGGATGCCGACCCCGGGCGGCGCGGTCCAGACCGCGCCGCCCGGGGTGCCGGACGCCGTCAAGAGCGTTGGGGAACGCGAAAAGCGCCGAGGGCGATGCCGTCGGCGCTGCGGACTTCCCGGTCGTTAGAGCAGCAGGTACGCGACCACGGCGACGACGACCAGCACCGCGACCACCACCGCCGCGGTGATCGGCAGGGCGAGCGACCGCTTCTCGGGAGCGGCCTCCGGGTCCTTGCGCTGGGCGAACGCGCGGAACGCCTGGGTGTTGCCCGCAGGGTCAATCTGCTGAGGATCAGACATGGAGATGACTTTAGCGATACGGGATACCTCCCAACACTGATTTGTCCACTTTCACGGGAAGGATGTCCCGGTTCCTGGCCGAAGATCGGGTGTCGGCCGTGTCGCCAGGGCGCTGGGAGGTCATGGGGGCGGTGATGTGCCCCGGTGCCTGGCCGAGGACGGGTACTGGGGACCGGACCGCCGACCCGGCCGGATAGCGTGGTGTCATGCTCCGCATCCTGTTCTCCGCCCGCGTGGTGGTGCTCCACCTGCTCGCGGTCGGAGCCCTTGTCGTGTGCGGGCTGCTGGGCAGGTGGCAACTCGGCGTCTTCGAGGACTCCGGCAGGCCCCACTCGCTGCTTGACCCCGCCCCCGTGGCGGTCACCACCCTCACCACGCCCGGAAAGCACCTGACGGCCGACGCCGTCAGCCGCCGGGTGACCGCCGAGGGCACCTTCGACGCCTCGAAGCAGCTCCTGGTGGCCGAGCGCGACGGGGGCCTGTGGCTGCTCTCGCCGCTCGACCTCGGAGACGGCACCTCCATCCCGGTCGTACGCGGCTGGGTGGCCACGGCGGGCGACCCCGCCGTCACGGCCCCGGCCGGGGGCAGGGTGGCCCTCAGCGGGCGCCTGCAGGCCTCTGAGGCCACCGACAGCGTCCAGCGCCGGACCCGGCAGCTGCCGCCGGGGCAGGTGCTGACCGTGTCGTCGGCCGAACTGATCAACCTCTGGCGGGGTACGAAGCTGCGCGACGGGTTCGTGGTCGCCTCCACCCAGTCACCGGCTCCCGAGGTCGCGGCCAGGCCGGTGAGCGTTCCCCCGCCGACCGAGCCGGGCGGGCTCACCTGGCGCAACCTCGCCTACGCCGCCCAGTGGTGGATCTTCGGGCTTTTCGCGGTCTTCATGTGGTGGCACTTCGTTCGTGACGCGCTGCGCGACCGCGCGCGGGAGCGCGACGCCGCCGACGCCGCCGACGCCGCTGATCCCGTCCCCGGTCCCGAGCCGGAGACCCCCGCCCTGCCAGCCCGCACCGCCCCGTGAACCGAACCCCAAGACCGAGGTAACCGACCGTGGAATCCGCTCTCAAGCCCTTTCGCATCCTGGCCTACATCGTCGGCGTGATGCTGCTCGTCCTGGTCACCTGCATCGTGCTCAGGTACGGCTTCGGCATCGAGCAGCCCTCGAAGATCGTCTCTCCGATCCACGGCTTCCTCTACATGCTCTATCTCGTGGCCACGATGAACCTGGGCATGAAGGCGCGCTGGACGTGGCCGTACATCCTCGGGGTGATGCTCGCGGGCACGGTGCCGCTGCTCTCGTTCGTGTTCGAGCGCAGGGTCACCCACCGGGTGGAGTCGGAGCTCGCGACCGCCACCGCCTGACCGGCCCGGCCCGGCCCGGAGACGCGGGTTCGCGAGGCCGGGCCGTGCCGTGCCGGGTCACCTGCCGCGTCAGCGGCCGAGACCCCGGCGACGCGAGCGCTTGAGGCGCTCGCGCTGTGACGGGTCGAGCATCAGGTAGCCGACGACCGGGGCGGCGACGACGCCCAGGAGGACCAGCAGCGTCACGAAACCTGGCAGGAAAAGCCACGACAGGAACACCACTGCTCCGGCGCCGATCGCGTACTTCTGGACGGGCGACATCCTCAACATCCTCCGAACGCGGGGCGGACGCCCCGTCTTTAGTTCATTGTGCGTCGCCAGTCCAACGTGTGGACCTATCACCGTGGTTCCAACCGAGATATATCGTGATTTGACTATCTCGCCAGCGCCTTGAGCGTCGCCAC
The DNA here is from genome assembly GCF_036227305.1 of Streptosporangium sp. NBC_01469. NCBI lineage: Bacteria > Bacillati > Actinomycetota > Actinomycetes > Streptosporangiales > Streptosporangiaceae > Streptosporangium > Streptosporangium sp. NBC_01469. Next base: position 3,316,999 of record NZ_CP109465.1, read on the forward strand.
GCCGCCGGGGTCGGCGTCCGTGCTGACCGGGACCAGGGCCACCTCGTCCACCCCCGCGTCGGCGTACGCGCGCAGGCGCTCGCGGGCCGCGTCCACGTCGCCGAGCAGGGCGACCGACTCCAGCAGGCCGTCGGGGATGGCGGCCAGCAGCTCGCGGGGGTGCGGGCGGGTCCTGGCGAACGCGACCACGTCCCCGTATCCGGCCTCGATGAACATCTCGCCGTATCCGGGCGCGGCGAGATAGCCCACGACGGCGCGTCGGATCCGGTCGACCGCCTCGCGCCCCGGGTCGACCGCGGCCGTCACCCAGGCCGCCACCCTCGGCGCCCGTGCCGGCGCGGGGGTCGCATCCCGGCGCTTTCCCCGGTCCTGTTCCTGTGCCTGTTCCCGCGCTTGGCCCTGCGCCTGGGCCTGCCCCTGGTCCTGGGCCTGGTCCTGGGCCGGTGTCCGCGCCGGTCCCGCCTGGGCCGCCGCGCGGAGGTCGGCGGTCAGACGGGCCGCCGAGGCGGGGGTGATCAGGTTGAGTACCATCCGGTCGGCCGTCGCGGCGGTCCGCACGGCGGAGGCGCCGAAGGCGGCCACGGTCAGCTCGGCGCGGGGCGCCGGGAGCCGGAGCCGATAGCCACGGCTTTTCACGCATTCACCTGAAAAATCGGACTTGTCGCCATCAAGGAGCGGTCTGAGCGCCCGCACCGCCTCCCGCAGTACGGCCGCCGACCGCGCCCGTGACCTGCCGTGCCACTCCTCGACGACCGTCGGGCTCGACGTGCCGACCGCCACGTTCACCGGCCTCCCGACGAGGGCGGCCACCGACGCCACCCCCATCGCGATCATCATGGGGTCCCGTACGGCCACCGCCAGCGGCCCGACGGTGAGCCCGATCCGGCCGGTGGACAGCCCGATCGCGGTGGCCAGCGCGAAGGCGTCGTAGGTGGCCATCTCGCCCACCCACAGCTCGTCGTAGCCCAGCTCGTCGGCGGCCCTCGCGGTCAGCAGGGCCTCCTCGGCGGGCCGGTCCTGCCAGAGCCCGAGGGAGACGCCCAGCCTCACGCGACCCGCTCCAGCAGCACGGCGGAACCGCTGCCCGCGGCCCCGCTGACCGCGGCGACGCCGTACCGGGCCCCGCGGCGTTCGAGCTCGTCCGCGCAGGCGGCGACGAGGATGGCGCCGGTGGCGCCGAAGGCATGGCCCATCGCGATGGTGCCTCCGTTGACGTTGAAACGGTCGTCGCCGACCTTCAGGTCCCGCTGGAACTTCAGGCACAGGGCGGCGAACGCCTCGGCGAACTCGTAGACCTCGACGTCGTCGGGGGTGAGACCGGCTCCGGCGACGACCCGCTCGACCGCGAGCTGGCCCGCGGTGAGCATGGTGACCGGATCGACGGAGGCGGTCGCGGTGGCCACGATCCTGGCCCTGGGGCGCAGGCCCAGCTCCGAGCCGGTCGCCTCGGAGCCGATCAGGAGCAGGCCCGCCGCGTCGCACAGGCTGGGGGAGGTGCCCCGGGTGTGCAGGTGGCGCAGCTCGCCGACCTCGGGACGGTGCCTGCGGACGATGGCGTCCTGGTCGTCCTGGCCTGCGAAGGCGGGGTCCATCGCGGCGAGCGCCTCCAGGGTCGTGCCCGGCCGCACGTGCTCGTCGCGCCGCAGGTCGTTGACCGGCACCAGCGAGCGGTCGTGGCGCCCGGCGGCCCATGCCTCGGCGGCCAGGGTCTGGGTGCGCAGGCCGTACGCGTCGAGCTCCTCGCGTTCGAAGCCCTCGACCGTCGCGACCAGGTCCGCCGCGGTGCCCATGTGGATCGACCCGACCCTGTCCACCACCGCGGGGTCGGCCCACAGCGGCCCGCCGTCGGAGAACATCGGCACCCGGGAGACCGACTCGACCCCTCCGGCGACCACGGTGCGGCTCTGCCCGGACTCCACGAGCGCGAAGGCCGTACGGACCGCGTCGATGCCCGAGGTGCAGTAGCGGTTGACGGTCATGCCGGGCGCGTCGAAGCCCGAGGTCAGCGCGGCGGTCCTGGCCAGGTTGCCGCCCTGGTCGGCGTTCTGCGAGGCACAGCCGACGATCATGTCGTCGGCCCGCTCGACACCCGTCCGCTCGCGCAGGGCGTCCAGGAGCCTCTCCAGCATGGTCAGCGGCGTCACGTCCGCGAGCCCTCCGCCGGGCCTGGCCTTGCCGCGTGGGGTTCTGACCGTTTCGTAGATGTATGTCATTACCTGTTCCGCTCCTGCCGGATGTCGTGCGCGGTTCTCGCGCGGGCTCGCCGCCCGGCCGCTCCCGCCGTCGGTCGTGGGAGCCTCACGCGGTCGAGCTCCTCAGCTGGTCCGCGCGCACCCAGGTGGCGTGGAAGCCGAGCGGCACCCGCTGGGGCAGGATGATCCGGGCGACCGGCCCCGCGCCCAGGTTCGCCGCGTGCAGGACCTGCACCTCGGAGGTGCCCTCGCGCTCGTCGGTGACGAAGCTGACGAGGTAGCCGTCCTCCTCGCCGGTCGCGCCGTCGCGCGGCGCGAACGGGGCCTCGCTGCCGTAGCGGTGCTCGCCGTAGTAGTACGTCTCCTTGCCGCCCGTCACGTTGTCGTAGCGGACCAGGCCGTCGAAGAGGTTGGTCGCGGCGTCCTTGACCGAGACGTTGTAGGCGTAGCGCGACCGCAGGCCCGTCAGCCGGGCGTCGATCGAGGGGAACTCGGTGTTGTGGTCCGAGTCCACGAATCCCTCGGAGGTGCGGCCGGTGCGCAGGTCGAAGCGGTAGCGGTACATCCGCGCGTCGAGCTTGAGGTAGGAGATCATGCGGGCCAGCGGGCTGCCGCTCCCGGCGGGCGCGGGACGGCTCACCCGGCAGACGTCCAGCACGATCTCCCCGTCCTCCTCCCAGGAGTTGACGACGTGGTAGATGTAGCAGGGTTTCGCGTCGAACCAGCGGATCTCGTGCGCCTGCCCGCGCCGGGGGATGACGCCGAAGCGCGAGGGCAGCTCCCGGTTGAACGTCAGCTTGTAGCGGCCCTGGCGGGCGGCGTCCATGTCCTGGTAGAGCGGCAGGTCCATGAGGATCGCGTGGTTCTCGGTGATCGCCATGTCGTGCGGCAGCCGGGCCCCCGGCAGCTCCAGCTCCACGCAGTGCTCGACCTGCCCGCCCGCGCCGACCACCCCGTAGCGCAGATACGGCCTGCGGGGCCCGTAGTCGAACCAGAACAGCTCCCCGGTCCGCTCGTCGACCTTGGGGTGGGCCATGAAGTCACCGGTCAGCGTGTCGAGGAAGGTCTCGGCGCCGAGCGTCTCCAGGCTGAGGGGATCCATCCCGTACGGGGAGCCGCACAGGTACCACGTGGTGAGGAGCCGGCCGCGGTGGAAGATCACATCGGTGTTGGCGGAGTCCTTGAGGCCGAGCCCGCGGGTGTTGCCGAACGGGTTGCCCTTGGGGTTCTCCATCACGCCGGTCCACAGGGACCGCCCGGCGGCCGACTCCGCCTCGAACGCCCTGGTCCTGACGTAGCGGTTCCGGTAGCGGGCCCGGCCGTTCTCGAAGTGCATCGCGTGCACCATGCCGTCGCCGTCGAACCAGTGGTAGCGCCCCTTCACGGGGAACCGCGCGTTGGGCCCGTTGCGCAGGTAGACGCCGTTGAGGTCCTTGGGGATCTCGCCGACGACCTTGAGGTTCTCGGCCGTGATCTCGTCCTGGACCGGCGCGTAGACGCCCAGCAGGTACGGATTCGGCTCGCCCGACTCGTCCATGACCATCACAGGTTCCGCCATGCCCTGGACGCTATGATAAAAGAAGTCAGCCCGTCAATGGCCGTTCCCGCCAGGGATGTGGCCGAAGGGGGCACCGGGCGGTTCGGGCGGTGCGGGGTTGGTAGTTTGGCGGTTTCGCCGGGAAACAGGAATGACCGTGTCCGCTGGAGACGGGCACGATCATGTTCGTCGGTACCGGGCACGACGACACTCGCCGGCGACGGGCGCGACCGAAAGGGCGCGGCCACGCTCGCCGGTGACGAGGACGACCACGCGACCATCTGGAGGACAGGCTGTGGACGGCACTGAGCGGGAGCCGGCACGAGCCGAGCTCAGTGCGATCGGGCAGGCGCTGGCGATCCTGGGAGATCGATGGGTGCTGCTGATCCTGCAGCGGGCGTTCCTGCTGCGGATCCGGACCTTCGCCGGCTGGCACGACGCGCTGGGCATATCCGAGTCGGTCCTCGCCGCCAGGCTCAGGGAGCTGGTCGACCACGGCATCTTCGAGCTGTCGGCGTACCGCAACGGCCGCACCCGCTACGAGTACCGGCTGACGGAGCGCGGGCTCCAGCTGTGGGCCCTGCTGGTGGCCATCCAGGCGTGGGAGCGCGACTGGGTCGACCCGGGACGGCTCCCGCCGCTGCTGCACGAGCAGTGCGGCCAGGACGCCAAGCCCTACCTCGGGTGTGGTTCCTGCCTGGAGCCGATGAGTGCCCGCGACACCAGGACCGAGCCCGGCCCGCTGGCCACGTTCTCCCGGATCGGCCCGCCGCGGCGGCACCGTCGCACGGTCCGCTCCGACGCCCCGCCCGACCTGATCGGCTACTGCCCGGCGTCGATGGAGATCCTCGGCGACCGGTGGAGCACCAGCGTCCTGGCCGGGGCGTTCCTGGGCACCCGCCGCTTCGTCGACTTCCAGTCCGGTCTCGGCATCGCGCCCTCGGTGCTCACCGACCGGCTGCGCCGCTTCGTCGAGCTGCGCGTCTTCGACGCCCGCCCCGACGGCTCGTACCGGCTCACCGACAAGGGGCTGGCCTTCTTCGAGGTCTTCGCCTTCCTGGTCGACTGGGCCCAGCGCGAGCTCCCCGCCCCCGAGGGCTCGGCCCTGTCGATCACCCACGCGCTCTGCGGCGCGGCCTTCCAGCCGGTCCTGCTGTGCAGGGCGTGCGGCCGGCCGCTCCAGCGGCGCGAGGTCCGTTTCGTCCTACCCGAGTGACGGCGGTCCGGGGCTCACCTCCGGCCGCGGAGTGAGTCGACCGCCCAGCGGGCCGCCTGGAGCGCTCCGGCGCGGCCCCTGCCGCCGGTGTCCGGAACGGTGAACCGGTGATACTGCAGCGCCGTCACGACGTTCCCCGTACGGAGCACGACCACCGAGTTGACACTCGAAAGGCCGTTGTCGAGCTGGTAGGCGTAGGCCTCGTCACCGAGCCCCGGCACGTCGGCCGGAGCGCTCACGGTCCGCGAGTCCTTCACGTCCCTCGAGCGGAGGCGAAGGTAGGTCGCGTGCGCGAGCGCCGCCTTCGGTTCGCGGACGACGGTGATCTCCAGCGCGTTCCTGAGGCTGCCGGGCGCGGTGTTGTCCGCCGGCGGCCACTCGCACGCTGTCTTGTCTCTCGACGGGGAGGGCGCGAGGTAGAGGCGGCCGGCCTGTTCCCCGGAAATCAGGGAGCACGGATCCGGGGCCTTCGCGAAGAAGGTGGGCAGCGGTACCGGAGCCGTGTCCTGTGGCTGGGCCGAGGGACGGGGCCAGAGCAGCCAGAACGCCGTACCGCCACCGACCAGGAGGGTGAGCGTGGCGGCCACGAGGAGCGGGCGGGTACGGCGTGACCCGGCGGGGCGTGGGGTGAGCCCCCGCAGGATCGTTCGAGCCGTGGTGGCGTCCGGGCGGCGGGCGGGGTCGGCCGCCAGCAGGCCCTCCAGCAGCGGAGCCAGCGGGCCGGAACCCGCCGCACCGGTGCCTCCCGAGGCGGGGCCGGACCCGCCGGCGTTCCCCGGGGCGGTGCCGTCCGCCGGGCGCGGCCCGGTGTGCGGCCCGGTGCCCGGCGCCTGCCCCTCGACGGCGGTGAACAGGACGGCGCCCAGGTCGCGCAGCTCGTCGGTGGCGTCGAAGATGGCGAAGCCGGTGACCACGACCCTGCCGTCCGGGGTGAGAAGTACGCTCTCCGGGCCGGCCAGGAGACGAACGCCTCGTTCGTGGGCGGAGGTCTGCGCGTCCAGTACGCGCAGCCCGACCTCGGCCGCCCGCTCGGAGGTGAGCGGCCCTTCGGCCCGGACGGTCTGCAGCACCGAGCGGCCCTCGACCGACTCCAGGATCAGCCACACCCGGTCGGGGAGGGAGACGACGTCGTGCAGGGCGATGACGTTCGGGTGCCTGAAGTCCGCCGCGGCGCGGATCCGGCCGAGAAGCCCGTCGCGGTGCGGGCCGGGCGGCGGGAGCGGTATCCCGGTGATCGTGACGTCACGCTGGAGCAGCTCGTCGCGGGAACGCCAGGTGGTCCCGGCCCGGTCGCGGCGCTCCAGCAGCCGGTAGCGACCGGCCAGCAGGTTCGGGTCGGTCATGCCGGTCGCCCGGGGGTGGTGGTGCTGGGGTGCACCGGTCGCCCGGGGGTGGCGGAGCCGAAGTGCGTCGGTCGCCGGTGTGTGGTGCCGGAGTGTGCCGGTCGCCTATATGCGGTGCTGAGGCGTGCCGGTCGCCCGGGGGTGGCCGGGCGGGGCGCGGGGCGGGGGCGCTCAGTCACTGTTGTTCAGCTTCTCGGCGACCTGGCGGGCGGCGCGAAGGACCCGCCCGCGCAGCTCGGCGTCCGGACGCTCGCCCTTCTGTGACACGTCGACCTCGACCAGCAGGTTGCTGATCCGGAAACGAACCATGGAGTGGACTCGGTCCAGCGCGATCACGTCGTAGGCGAAGGCCTCCGCGCCCACCCGGTCGGCGTTCCTGACGGCGCCGGTCGTGCCGAGGAGGCCGTCCCCCCTGTCAGCGATGATCTTGGTACGTTCGGAGACGAAGAACGCGTGGGCCACCTCAGGGGCGGCCTTCGCCTGCACGGGTGCCTTGCGGGTCAGCGAGAGCTGTAACCAGCGCACCTCTGACGGGCCGCCCCAGTCGCAGAAGGACTTCTCTTCCGGCGCCGAGGTCGCCGCGGGCTCGGGGGTCGAGCCGGGCACCACGGCCCGGCTCTGGGCGCCGGCCAGCAGCGAGCAGGCGTCGGGTAAGGTGGCGAACCGCCCGGCGCCGGCCGTGGGCGACGGGGTCGCGGGTGCCTCGGGGTCGCCCGCCGCCGTCATCAGCACCACCGCCCCGGCCGTCCCCAGCGCCACCGTGGCCAGTGCGGCCCCGGCGATCAGGCCGGTACGGCGGCGCGGGGCCGCCGGCCTTCCGGGCGCGGTCTCCTGCGCGGAGAAAGGCGAGGCGGGCAGGGCGGGTGAGAACGGGGAGAGCGGTTCCACCGGCAGTCCCTGGGAGACCTGCCGCAGGGCCGCGCGCAGCCCCGACTCTCCCGGCCGCAGCCGGGGATCCTTGACCAGCGCCGCCATGAGCACCGGAGCCAGACCCCCCGCCCGGCGGGGCTGGGGCGCCTCCTGGGTGAGGATCGCGCCGATGGTCGCGGCCGAGCTCTCGCGGCGGAAGGGGCTCCGGCCCTCGACGGCCGTGTACAGGGTCGCCGCCAGGGACCACAGGTCGGTGGCCGGGCCGTCGTCGGTGCCGCGCAGCCGCTCGGGGGCCATGTACCCGGGGGAGCCGATCAGCGCGTCCGGCGAGGTGAGCTGGACGTCCCCCTCCAGGGTGGCGATGCCGAAGTCGGTCAGCAGCACCCCGCCGTCCCCGGCGAGCATGATGTTGGCCGGTTTCACGTCGCGGTGCACGATGCCCCGGCTGTGCGCGAGGGCCAGCGCGTCCAGCACGGCCAGGCCGATCATGGCCACCCGCCGTGGCGGGAGCGGCCCCTCGGCCTGGACCGCCTGTTCCAGCGAACGGCCCTTGACCAGGTCCATCACGATCCACGGACGGCCGTCCTGCGCGACGACGTCGTGTACGGCCACGATGGACGGGTGTCCCAGCCGGGCGGCGGCGCGCGCCTCGCGCAGGGTGCGCTCCCGAGCCTCGGCGCGCTGCGCCTCGGGCAGGTTCGGGTCGAGCCTGACCTCCTTGATCGCCACCTCGCGGTGGAGCAGCTCGTCGCGGGCCCGCCACACGACGCCCATCCCGCCCGCGCCGAGCTTCTCGACGGCCCGGTAGCGGCCCGCCAGCACGGGCAGCGGGCCCGCCGTCCGATCAGTCATCGGTCTTCAGGGACTCGGTGAGCCAGCGGGACACCTTCAGCGCGCCTTCGGAGATTTTGCCGTCGGGGTCCTCCTTGACACCGCCCCGCTCGTAGTCGACCTCGGCGATCAGGTTGCTGATCCGGAAGACCACGGTCACCTTGTAGGAGCCGCCGTACAGGTTGATGGAGTTGTACGCGCCGGAGGTGAACGCCTCCTCGCCGATGCCCCGCAGGTCCTTGGGCGGGAGGGGCCTGGGAGTGGTGAACTGGCCCTTGTCGACGAGGTCCTTCTTCTTGCCCGCCAGATACTCCCTGGCCCTCATGACCTCGGAGCCGTCCTGCCTCTGGGCGATCAGCCGGACCCGCAGGTCGTACTTCTCGACGTTGGGCTTGCGCCAGTCGTGCTGGTTGAGCCAGTTGCAGACGGAGCGCTCGACCTCCGAGCTCTTGAAGCCCGGCACGACCTCGTTCACCTGCTTCTCGTCGAGCAGGCTGCAGGCCCTGGGGGCCGTGGCGAAGCGGCCCTTGGCGCCGGAGGGTTCGGTGGCGGTGAGGCCGTCGTCCGAGTTCGTGACCAGCGAGGTGAGAAGGACGCCGATGGTGACCGCCATGCCGAAGAGCAGCACACCGGTCAGTGCCACGACGGGCCGGGGTACGAGCACCCCGGTCGTCCGCGTCGGAGGCTCGGCGGGCGGGCCCTCCGGTGCCGGGAGGAGGAGGGGGGCCGGCTCGCGCGCGGTGGGGGCGTCCTGCGGGTTCGGGTGGGGCGGCGTGGGGCCGGGCGGGAGGGGCGCGCCGGGGTTGGGCTGCCCCTGCTGCGGCGGTCCCTGCTGCGGCGGTCCCTGCTGGGACGGGCCCTGGTGGGGGGTGCCCTGCTGCGGCGGGGCCGAGGGCGGGGCCTGCCAGATGATCGGCGTGCCGGGGGAGGAGGAGAGCGCGACCTGCGGGGGGACGGGGACGTCCTGAAGGGGGAGCCTCGCGGTGATCGCGGACATCTGCTCGGTCAGGTTCTTCCTGAAGGGCGCGGTCGACTCCCCCGCGGCGACCGGAGCGATCCCGTCGTCCTCCTGCTTTCCGGCGGCTCCGGGTGCTCTGGGACCCCCGGTCGGCGCGGTCGCGTCGTACCTCTGGGGTCCTGTCGTCGACGCGGGTCCGGTCGAGGTGGGGCCTGTCGTACCCGGTCCGGGCGTGGTGGCCGCTCCCGGTGCCCCGGATGCTCCGGCGCCCGGGAGGGGCGCCTGCCCGAAGGCCGCCGGCGTCCCGGCGGGGAAGGGGGGGAAGGACCCGGAAGGGGTGAGGGGGCCGGAGGCTCCCGGATCGAAGGCTCCCGCGACCTGCGGGAACGGGCTGCCCGAGGCCGGGGGGAGCGTACCCGCGGGGGGCGGCGCGACCGGAGGTTCGGGACGGTACTGGGAGACGTCGATCAGGGCGCCGCGCAGGGCGACCGGATCGGGCCGCTGGGCGGGATCGCCCGCGAGCAGGTGGAACAGGAGGGGCGCGATCGGGCCCGCGTTGTCCAGGGAACCGCCGGGCGACGGCGGACGGCCCTCGACGGCGGTGTAGAGGGTCGCGCCGAGCGACCACAGGTCGGCGGCCGGGCTGGTCACCCCCTCGGGAGAGGTGAAGAGCGAGGACGGCAGGGACGGCCCGGCGAGGACGATCTGCTCGTACGGGCCGAGCAGCACCGAACTCGGCCGCACGTCGCCGTGGAGCATGCCCTGCCTGTGCATCGCCACGAGCTGGTCCAGCACGGCCACCCCGACCACCGCGGCCTGCTGGGGGGACATCGGCCCGAACCGGGCGACCACCTGTTCCAGCGAGCTCTGTTCAAGCATCGGCGCGCCCTCGGCTCCGGCGATCCCAGGTCCCGGCGCGAGGGGAGCGGCCTGCCCGCCCGCGTGCCTGCCCTGCGATCGAGGGACGTCTGGATGGTTCATCCGCTCGCTTTCTGCTTGTTCAAGGCGTTCGCGATCCACGTCGCGGTGGTGTGGGCGCCCGCCTGGATCGCCGGGCCGTCCTTGCTGCCGTCCACCACGGTGTAACCGACGTCGAGGACGAGGTTGTCCACGCGTACGACCACGTAGCTCTGCTCCAGCCTGCCTGTCTTGCGATTCTCGTAGACGTCGTAGCCGAACGCCTCGTCCCCGACGGGTTTCACCGCCGTCGGCGCCGTGGAGCGGGAGGAGCGGATGCCGGCCTGGATCTCCGGCCAGCTCCAGGCGTTCTCCCCGCTCGGTATGACGCTCTGGCGCCGGTTCACGAACAGCTCGTGGGCCTGCCGCGGGCTCTTGCCCCACTGGTCGCCGCCGGAGAGGCGCACCTCCAGCCCCATGCCCCTGGCCGCCCACTGGCAGCCGCCGTCGTTGGTCGGCTTGCCCTCGCCCGCCAGCGCGGGCAGCAGCTGCCTGGCCATGGCGCCGGGGATGAGCTTGCACACGTCCACCGGTGTGGCGAAGGCGCCGGGACCCTCGCTGAGCCTGACCCGCTTCTCGGCGGCCGTGGGGTCCGAGGTCAGCAGGAACGTCACCCCGAAGGTGACCGCGACGACCACCGCGATCCCGGCCGTCTCCACGGCGGCCCACAGCGCCGTGCGGCCCGGGCGCGGCTCGGACGGCCGTACGGAGACGGGGGCGGGGCCGGGGGACGGCGGGGGGACGGCCGGCGCGGCCGGTGTCCCGGCGAGCGTACGACCGGCGGCCAGCTCTCCCAGCGAGCGGGCGACGGCCTCGAAGGACGGCCGGCCCTCGGGAATCGGGTCGAGCATGCGCGTCAGCAGCGGGCCCAGCTCGCCCGCGCGCTCCGGCGGCCTCGGCGGCTCGGTGAGCACCCGGCTGATCGCCGCGATGGGGCTCTCCGCGGGGTGCGGCGGCACCCCCTCGACGGCGAAGTAGAGCGTGGCGCCGAGGGACCACAGGTCGGAGGCGGGGCCGCCGCGCTCGCCGCGCAGCCGTTCCGGCGCGATGTAGTTGGGCGAGCCGACCAGGTGGCCGGTCCGGCCCGAGGTGGCCTCGCCCTCGGCGACCGCGAAGCCGAAGTCGGTGAGGACGGCCTTGCCGGTCCTGGTGAGGAAGACGTTGCCCGGCTTGACGTCGTGGTGGACCACCCCGGCGGCGTGGGCGGCGCCGAGCGCGCTGAGGATGCCCACGCCGATCCTGGCCGCCTGGTGCGCGGGCAGCGGCCTCCGGTCGCGGACGGTCCGCTCCAGGGACGCGCCCGACAGCAGCTCCATGACGAGCCAGGGCCGTTCCTGATCGATGACCACGTCGTGGACGGTCACGATCGAGGGGTGCTTGAGCCGGGCGGCGAGGTTGGCCTCCCGGAGCGCCGAGGTGAAGAGCTCCTGCCGCCTGACGGGATCGAGGTCAGGCGGGAGCCGTACCTCTTTCACCGCCACGTCGCGGCCAAGCGTCTCGTCGGTGGCGAGCCAGACCGTGCCCGCCCCACCCTCGGCGAGAGGGTTCAGCAGCCGGTAACGGCTCGCCAGCACTCGAGTGTCGATCCCGCTCACCCCGTTCGCTTATCCCATCGCGGACAGCAACATAGTCACTTAGTGGCACATGAACCAATGAACAGTGATTCCGCCCCATCCATTGACCCCTAGCTTCTGTTTTCGTAGTGTCACGAGCATCCTCACAAGGCCCCCTGGAGTCGCGATGAAGCGCCTGCACACGCAAGAGCGGATCGACCGTTACACCGCCGGAGGCTGGTGGACCGGAGACACGATCGACCAGCTGTTACGTGCCCAGGTGAGCGCCCGTCCCGGCGCCCTCGCGATCGCCGACCCGCCCAACAAGGCCGACCTGCTGCCCGGTGAGATCAAGCGGCTCACCTGGTCCGAGCTGGACACCGAGGTCGACTGGGTGGCGGGGGTCCTGCGCGGCCGGGGCATCGGTCCCGGGGACGTGGTCGCCGTCCAGCTGCCCAACAGCGTGGAGCTCGCGGTCACCTTCCTCGCCGTGGTCAGGGTGGGTGCGGTGGTCACCCCGTTCCCCGTGCAGTACCGCGAGTACGAGCTGAACCAGCTCTGCGCCCTCGCCGGAGCCGTGATCTTCGTCACCTCGACGACCGCCGCCGCCCGGGTGCCGGAGAACATCCCGGCCCTCACCTGGGGCGCCGACCTCGACACCGCTTCTTCCCCGCCCGGGGCGTCGGGCGTCCCGTACGAGGCGTCGGGCGTCCCGTACGAGGCCCACCCCGCCGACCCCGTCACGATCTGCTGGACCTCGGGCACCGAGGCCACTCCCAAGGGGGTGCCGAGGTGCCACTACGACTGGCTCGCGGTGGCCTCCACCTGCGCCGCGGCTCCCGGCCTCACCGAGGACGACGTCATCCTCAACCCCTTCCCCATGGTCAACATGGCGGGGATCGGCGGGGTCTTCCTGCCCTGGCTGAAGACCGGTTCCGTGCTTGTCCAGCACCACCCGTTCGACCTGCCGACCTACCTCGGGCAGATCGCGGCCGAGGGCGTCACCTACACCCTGGCCCCGCCCGCGCTGCTGACGATGCTGCTCCAGCAGGAGGCGATCCTCGCCAGGACCGACCTCACCACGCTGACCCGGATCGGCTCGGGCTCGGCGCCGCTGCCGCCGCCGATGGTCAAGGGCTGGCAGGAGCGGTACGGCATCGCGATCATCAATTTCTTCGGTTCCAACGAGGGCGTCGCGCTCCTCTCCGACCCGGTGCACATGCCCGACCCCGAGGACAGGGCCCGCTTCTTCCCCCGGCCCGACGCCCCGGGCACCACCTGGCCCGGCACCCTGGGCGCGACCAGGACCAAGCTGGTCGACCCTCTCGGCACGGAGATCGTCGAGGCGGGGATCCCCGGCGAGCTGTGCCTGTCGGGGCCGACCGTCTTCTCCGGCTACCTGCCGGGCACGGCCGCCGCCGACCCGTTCGACGGGGACGGCTACCTGATGACCGGCGACGTGTTCGAGATCGCCGGAGACCAGGGGCAGTACCTGCGCTACGTCGACCGGGCCAAGGACCTGGTCATCCGGGGCGGTATGAACATCGCCCCCGCCGAACTGGAGGCGCTGGTCTCCGGGCACCCGGCGGTGGCCGAGGTGGCGGTGGTCGGCTACGCCGACGAGGTCCTCGGCGAACGGGTCTGCGTCGTCCTCGTCCCCAAGCCCGGCCAGACCGTGGACCTCGCCTCGGTCGTGGACCACCTGCGGGGCAGGGGCATCGCCTCGTACAAGCTCCCCGAACGCCTGGAGCTCGTCGAGGCCCTGCCCCGCAACCCGCTGGGCAAGATCCTCAAGCGGGAGCTGAAGGAGTCGCTGGCGACGGGCGGCTGAGGCCCGCGACCCCACCCCGGCGGCCCCGGTCCCCGCGACCGGAGCCGCATGGACCTCCCGGAACGACTCGGAGGCGGGACCCTCCACGACGGGGGGAACCTGGGGGCTTCGGGAGCCCGGGGTCAGCGGGGGCGGGACCCTCACACGACAGGGGAGCCCGGGGTCAGCGGGGGCGGGACCCTCCGCGACGGGGGAACCGGGAGCCCAGGGTCAGCGGGAGCCGGCCCACTTCTCGTGGGCGGTCCACAGGCGCTGCCAGAGTTCGGCGCGTTCCGCGAGGGTGACGTCGGGCAGGGACAGGCCGAAGACGTCGGCCAGTATCTCGAAGTAGTCGCGTTCCGTCCGCGCGGTCAGGGTGTGCTCGCGGTCGCCGAGACGGGTCAGGACCAGGCCCCGCATGACGTCGACACCGCTCGCGTCGCGCCGCTGGACCGTGGCCACGCGGACGAAGCCCGACTCGGGCGAGGTGGAGAAGAACTCGTGCCTCGCGGTGAACTCCCGCATCTCGGCGGGTGCGGCGCGGAAGTCCATGCCCAGGAAGTCGCCGCGCGGGTCGTGGTCGAACCGCCACCCGCCGGGCTCCACCTCGGAGGGGCGCAGGCCGTACGTGAAGGGTCCCTGCCGGTACGTGCCCTCGACGAGCGGGAGCGGGTCGTGGATCGCGTCGCCCAGGCCCTGGTCGACCAGCCACTCTCCGCCGGGATTGCCCGGACCGGGCAGTCCCGAGACCGTGAGCACCAGGTGGCCGCCGTCCACGTTCGCCGGGACCCCGGCGTGGCCCTGCACCCCGCCGCGATGCCGGGTCACGCGGTAGCCGAGCGCCTTCAGCAGCACGGAGAAGGCGCCGTTCAGGTGGTAGCAGTAGCCGCCCCGGCCCCGGACGATCCGCGCCGCCGACTCCGCGGGGTCGACGGTCGTCGGGCGGCCCAGCCAGATCTCCATGCACTCGTACGGCACGCGCTCCGCGTGTGCCCGGTGCAGCAGGTGCAGTGACTCCACGTTCGGAGGCCCGTCGACCTTGACGCCGATCCTGCGGAGGTACGCGGTGACATCGATCACCCTGTCACGGTAACTCCGAGGTGGGCGCCCACCTAGCTCCGGACATGGGCTTTCTCGGACACACGCCTTCTCGGACATCGGACACACGCTTTCCCGGACACACGCGTTCCCGGACACGGGCTTTCCCGGACACGGGCTTTCCCGGGAACGCGGGAAAGGCGGTGAACGTCCGCCGCGCCCCGGCGGGTACCGGGGCGCGGCGGGTCCGTCGGGCGGGGTCAGGCGCGGCGCATGGACCGGGTGCCGACGAGCAGGCCCAGCACGGCCACGACCACGGCCGCGATCACTCCGCCGCCGGTGGCCGCCGACATGATCTCGCCGTCGAACAGGGCGCGCTCGGCCTCCACGACGTACGTCAGCGGGTTGAGCCGGGAGAGCGCCCGCAGCCAGTCCGGGCCGCCGTCGACGGGCAGCAGCATCCCGGCGAGCAGCATCAGCGGGAAGAGCAGGGTCTGCTGGACCCCCCAGAACATCCACTCGCTGTCCTTGGACGCCAGCGCCAGGGTGTAGGACAGCGCGCCGAGACCCACGCAGAAGACGGCGAGGACCAGCAGGCCGAGGAGGGCACCCGCCAGGTGGAGGCGGAACCCGAACGGGATGGTGACGGCGACGACGACCACCGTCTGGGCGAGCATCGGCACGATCTCCTTCAGGGCCCGCCCGACGATCAGGGCGGGCCTGCGCAGCGGGGAGACGAGCATCCGCTCGTGCGATCCCGTCTGGATCTCGAACAGCAGGTTCGCACCCGTGGAGGAGGTGCCGAACAGGCAGGACATCACCACGATGCCGGGGACGAACCACTGCAGCGCGGAGCCGCCGTCCCCCGTGTCCGGGAGCAGGGGCGCGAACAGCGCCAGGAAGAACAGCGGCTGCACCATCGTGAAGATCACGGAGAACGGGTTGCGCAGCACGGGGCGCAGCTCGCGGTTGAAGACGGTGATGGTGTCGGTGACCAGGGTGGTGCCGCTCATGCCGCGTTCTCCTTGGTGGTCGTGACACCGGACTCGGTGGCGGCCTTCGTGGTCCCGGCTTCTGCGGTGACGGGGTTCTTGGTTCCGGGGTTTTCGGTTCCGGGTTGCGTGGTGACGGAGTCCTTGGTTCCGGGTCGCGCGGTGACGGATTCCGCGGTCTCGGGTCCGGCGGTGCCGTCCTCGCGGAGGCTGCGGCCGGTCAGGTTGAGGAAGACATCGTCGAGGGTGGGGCGGGTGACCTCGACGCCGGTCACCTCGATGCCCGCGTCGTCCAGGCCGCGCAGCAGCTTCGGCGCGAGGCGGACGCCTCCGGCCACCTCGATCACGACCCGCGCGCCCACCCGCTCGACCCGGGCGCCCGCCACGACGCCCAGCGACTCGGTCACGGCCCGGTGGGCGTCCCGCTCGCCGCCGAACGTCAGGGTGACGCGGTCGCCGGCGTGGTCGGCCTTGAGCCCCGCGGGGGTGTCGTCGGCGATGACCCGGCCGTGGTCGATCACGATGACCCGCTCGGCCAGCTGGTTGGCCTCCTCGAGGTAGTGGGTGGTCAGGACGATCGTGGTGCCGTGCCCGGCCCGGAGCGCGCGGATGTGCTCCTGGAGGTTGGCCCGGTTCTGCGGATCCAGCCCGGTGGAGGGTTCGTCCAGGAACAGCAGGTCGGGGGCGTGGATCAGGCCCATCGCGATGTCCAGCCGCCGCCGCTGGCCGCCGGACAGTGACGACACGATCCGGTCGGCGACGCCCTCCAGGTCCAGGGAGGCGATCAGCTCGGCCGCCCGGTCGCGTGACGCGCGGGCGCCGAGCCCGTACGCGCGGCCCTGGCTGATCAACTCGTCGCGGCCCCGCTGGCTGTGCGCGGCGCCGTTGCCCTGGCCGATGTAGCCGATCCGGCCGCGTACGCCGCGCCGGCCGGTCTTCACGTCGTACCCGGCGACCTCCGCGCTGCCCGAGGTCGGGGGAAGCAGCGTGGTGAGCATCCGCAGGGTGGTCGACTTCCCGGCCCCGTTCGGTCCCAGCAGTGCCACCATCTCGCCGGAGGCGACGTGCAGGTCGAGGCCGCGTACCGCCTCGACCGTCTCTTTCCCGACGGTGAAATGCCTGGTCAGCCCGCTCGTGCGGATCATCGTGCTGTTCATGGTGGCCACGCTAGGGTTCATTCAGGCCACTTTCTGACCGGAATCAACGGGAATCTGGATCCATGGCGAACACGAGTGCGCGGATGCTCCGGTTGCTGTCCCTGCTGCAGACCCATCGATACTGGCCGGGCGGTGAACTCGCCGACCGGCTGAGCGTGAGCGAGCGGACGTTGCGGCGCGACGTCGACAGGCTGCGCGAGCTGGGTTACCCGGTCGACGCCAACCGGGGGGTCGCGGGCGGCTACCAGCTCCAGACCGGCGCCACCATGCCGCCCCTGCTGCTCGACGACGAGGAGGCGGTGGCCATCGCCGTCGGGCTACGGACGGCGGCCGGAGGCGCCGTGGCCGGCATCGAGGAGACGTCGGTGCGGGCGCTGACCAAGGTCATGCAGGTGATGCCGCCCCGGCTGCGGCGGAGGGTCGACGCGCTGCGGTCCCACACCGTGCCCGCCGTCATCGGCGGAGGGCCCACGGTCGACCCGCTCGCCCTGACGGTGATCGCCCAGGCGTGCCGGGACGACGAGCGGCTGCGGTTCGAGTACACGGCGCGCGACGGCGAGGGGACGGTCCGGCTGGTGGAGCCGCATCGGCTCGTGTCGCTGGGGCGCCGCTGGTATCTCGTCGCCTGGGACGTCGAGCGCCACGGCTGGCGCACCTTCCGCGTCGACAGGCTGGCCGGCCCCGAGTCGACCGGCGCCCGGTTCCGCCAGCGCGAGCTGCCCGGGGGCGACGCCGGAGCGTTCGTCCGCGACAGCATCACGTCGATGCCGACGCAGCACCGGATCGAGGTGATCGTGCGGGCCGCGGTCGCCGACGTCGAGCGGGTCACGTCCCAGCTGGGCGGGACGGTCGAGGCCGTCGACGACCGGTCGTGCCGGTTGCTGATGAACGCCGACGGGCTGGAGTGGCCGATGCTGATCCTCGCCGCGCTGGGCGCCGGTTTCGAGGTGGTCGGGCCGGAGGAGTTCCGCGACCGCCTGCGCGCGACGGGCGAGCTGTTCGTCCGAGCCGGGGGCGGGCGCGCGAGTGGCGACGGTGAGGGGGGTGGCCGCCTGGGAGGTGGCGACGGTGAGGGAGGTGTCGGGGGCGGTGGTGACGAGGGCGCGGTGTCCTGAACGGGGTGCGGGAGTCACCGAGTGGTCCGTCGGGCGGCAGCGTTCACCGGACTGCAGCGTTCACCGGACGGAGAAGCGTACCCGTTTATCCGGTTGAGGGTGCGTCGGGTATGGCGGTAGCCTGACCGTCCCTTTGAGTGTGAGGAGGTGAGGAGCACATGTTCGCCATTCTGGTCACGCGCTCCCGCCTCGGGCGACAGGCCGCCTGAGACCGGGAAGCGCACCCGCTTTCTGGAGCTTCGCTTGTCTGGTTCTTTCTTGTCCGATCTCTCCGCCCCCGACCTGTGTTTCCGCCCGCTCGAACCGGGTGAGTTCGACCTGTTCCACCGTTACGGTGCGCTGCCCGCCTCCGGCGTGGGCGCCCGCAACCTGCCCTTCGACGAGCTCGGCTACCGGCCCGAATGGGTCTGGGTCGCGCTGCGCGGCGACGAGGTCGTCGCCAGGGCCGGGTTCTGGGGCCCGCCGGGTTCCGAGCATCCCTTCAGCCTCGACTGGTTCGACCCCGGGTCCGGTCCCGACCGGATCGAGGTGGGGGCGGCCCTGCTGCGAGCCGCGTACGCGGCCCTGGTCAGGCCCGGATACGCCACACCATCCGGGAGCAGGCCCGACTACCACCTGTTCCTGCCCGCCGACTGGCGCGAGCGATCCGACGCGTTCGCCGACGCCTCCGACCGGATCGCCGCCGCGGAGAAGGCCGGGCTGCGGCGGTCCGTCGAGCGGCTCAACCTGCGCTGGCTCCCCGAGTACGGCCTGCCGCCCAGGCCGGCCAGGCTCGCCTTCGCCCCGGTCGACGACGACGAGGTGCTGGTGAACCTGCTGGCCCGGATCGCCGAGGGCAGCCTCGACGACTGGGACCGGCGCAACCTCGCGGAGGAGGGCGCGAGGGCGACGGCCGAGAAGACCGTGGCCGAGGTCGCGGACATGCCCGGCGGGCGCGACCGGTGGCGGCTCGCCCGCGACGCCTCGGGAGAGCTCGTCGGCGTCGTGATGGCCACGCGCAACTCCAGGAGCGCCACGATCGGCTACGTCGGGGTGGACCCGGCCCGGCGCGGTCATGGCTATGCCTACGACCTGGTCACCGAGGCGCTGCACGACTTCGTCGCCGAGGGCGCGCCCGAGGTGAACGACAACACCGACGTGGGCAACGCGCCCATGGCGGCGGCGTTCGCCCGGATCGGCTACCGGATCACCGGTCGCCGGTTGATCATGGCCTGATCCCGGCCTGACGGGGTCTTCGCTCGGCGGAGGACCTCACCGGCAACCGCGTGAGACCTGGAACGCCTCGCGGGTGGGGCTCCCGCTCGGGGGAGCCCCACCCCTTGGTGAAGTGCCTGGAGCGCCTGGTGAGCGCCGTTGCGGCCGGTGAACGGCGACGTGCCCGGCGGGTGCCGAGGCGGCCGGTGTGGATGCGCAGAACCTTCACAATTCACCATGGGTCTTCTGCACGGCTCGGGTCTACGCTGCCGGTCATGGCAACTCCCCAGCAACGACGTGTCCTCGTGGTCGAGGACGACGAGACGATCGCGCGGGCCGTACGGCACAGGCTGGTCGCCGAGGGCTTTGACGTGCAGGTCGTCGGGGACGGGAACGCGGCGCTGACCGCCTACGCGAAGACGGGGCCCGACGTGGTGGTCCTCGACCGGCTGCTGCCCGGCCTCGACGGCCTGGAGGTGTGCCGGCGGATGCAGGCGGCCAGGCCGGTGCCGGTGCTCATGCTCACCGCGCTGGGAGAGGAGACCGATTTGCTCGTGGGGCTGGGCGTCGGGGCCGACGACTACATGGCCAAGCCGTTCAGCATGCGCGAGCTGGTCGCGCGGGTACACGCCCTGCTGCGCAGGGTCGAGCGGGCCTCCCAGCTGGCCGGGGCCGACACGGTCATCCGCCTCGCCGATGTCGAGATCGACACCGCGGAACGCAGGGTCTACGTGCGGGGCACCGAGGCCCAGCTGACCAGGACCGAGTTCGACCTGCTCTGCCGCCTCGCCGAGCGCCCCGGCCAGGTCTTCGAGCGGGAGCGGCTGCTGGCCGACATATGGGGCTTCTCCGAGGCCGCCGCCACCCGCACGGTCGACAGCCACGTGCGGGCCCTGCGCCGCAAGCTCGGCCCCGGCGTCGTCCGTACCGTCCACGGCGTCGGCTACGCCCTCGTCAAACCCTGAACGGACGCACTGGCCATGAGACCGGATATTCGACGGGTAGGCGTCCGGGTACGGCCACGTACCCCGGCGGCGTCGCGAACGCGTGCCGTGACGGTGCTGCGGACGCCCACCCCCGCGGCGTCGCGAACGCGTGCCGTGGCGGTGCCGGGGGCGCGGGCCCGCGGTTTCACCCGTGGCCATGGGACGGCGTTCGCGTCCGGGCCAGAACCAATCGCCCCCCGCACCACTCAGACACTCATATGTCCTTCCACTCCAACACCGGAATGCGCCGACCATTGAGACCTCTCGACTTCCTGGGCCGGATCAAGGTCAAACTCGGGATGGTGATCCTGCTGGCCGTGGTGACGGCGTTCGTCGTCAACGAGGTCGGCATCAACATCGGTTACTCGCGCAACGTGCGCGTCGCGGTGGCCGTGGTGTTCGCGCTGATCATGGTGCAGTTACTCGCGCGGGGGATGACCAAGCCGCTGCGCGAGATGGCCGCCGCCGCGCAGACCATCGCCAAGGGCCGGTACGGCCTGCGGGTGACCGCGTCCTCCCGTGACGAGGTCGGCGAGCTCGCCCGCGCCTTCAACGCGATGGCCGCCGACCTGGGCGAGGTGGACCGGCAACGGCGCGAGCTGGTGGCCAACGTCAGCCACGAGCTCCGCACGCCGATCACCGCGCTCCGTGCGGTGCTGGAGAACGTGGTCGACGGGGTCTCGGATCCCGACCCCGCCACCCTCGGCACCGCGCTCGCCCAGACCGAGCGGCTGGGCCGCCTGGTCGCGCAGCTGCTCGACCTGTCCCGCCTGGAGTCCGGGGCCCGGCTGATCGAGCATGAGGACGTCGAGCTGCGCCAGCTGTGCGAGCAGGCCCTGCGGGAGGCCGTACTGGCCAGGGAGGGTGTGGTGGCGCGCTGCGAGGTCCCGGAGGGGCTGAGCCTGCGCGCCGATCCCGACCTGCTCGCGCAGGTCCTCGCCAACCTGCTGGACAACGCGGTGCGGCACAGCCCCCCCGGCGGGGTGGTGGTGCTGGCCGCGACGGCCAGGGGAGAGGGGGTCCGGTTGCGGGTGAGCGACCAGGGGCCGGGCATCGCGGCCGAGGACCGGGCGCGGGCGTTCGAGCGCTTCTCGCGCCTGGACGCGGGCCGGGCCGCCGACGACGGCGGCGCCGGGCTGGGCCTGGCCATCACCAAGGAGATCGTCGAACTCCACGGCGGCTCCATCCACGTCGACGACGGCGTCGGCTGCCACGTCGTGGCCGATCTTCCGGAAAGGATTGAGATGAACCCCCCGTCTCTCCCCGCCAAGGGCGCCCTTCCCCCGGAGGCGGACGTCCTCGCTCCGGGGAGGACCCCTCCGAGCGAGGTTCCCGCGGCTTCTCCGGCTTCTCCGGCTTCTCCGGCCTCCACGCCTTCCGTCCCGCCCACGGCCGGTACGTCGTCCGGAGGTCGCGAGGCCGCCGGGGTCGCGGGGGGTTCCGGATCCGGCGAACCGGTGGAGGGCGGTCGGGTATCCGGGACTGTTCAGGGGTCCGGAGCCGTCGAACCTGTTGAACAGGATGAACCGGCGGAGACCGGCCGGGCGCCCGAGGTCCGTGAGATGGTCGGGGCCGGACAGGTGTCCCGGTCGCGAGAGGTCGCGGCGACCGTTTCCGCTTCCGCGTCCGGCTCTGCCTCCGGCTCTGCCTCCGGCTCCGTGACCGGCTCCGTGACCGGCTCCGTGAGTGAATCGGCAATCGGTTCGGTGGGCGGCCCGGCGACCGGTTCGGTGAGTGGCCCGGTGACCGGCTCAGCGGGCGGCCCGGCGGCCGGTTCCGTGACCGGCCCGGTGACCGGCCCGGTGGGCGGCTCGGAGGGCGGTCGGGTGACCGGTTCGGGTTCCGGTCCCGGCGAACCGGTCGGGGCCGTTCAGGCCGCCGGACCCGTTCAGGTGTCCGAACCTCGCGAGACCGGCGAGGCGCCCGGTACCTCCGACCCGGTCACGGACCCGGGCGGACCCGGGCGCGGGGTGGCGTCCGGGCCGGTGCCCGCCTCTCCCGATCCCGGAGCCGCCGTCCTCGACGGCGCCGCCACCCCCTCTCCTCCCGTACCGCCTTCCCCGCAGCCGTACCCTCCGCAGCCCGTTCTCGCCAGGGACGGGAGCGCGCGTCAGAGGCCGGTCGTGATGCGAAACTGGCTGGGAGCGCTCACCGGGGTCTTCCTCGGCGGCGTCGGGGGGCTGGTGTGCGCCGCGATCGTGGGCATCGGCCTCGCGAGCATCGCCCCCCTGCTGGGCATGTTCGCCGTAGCCGTCATCATCACCGCCGGCGCGTTCGTCGGCACGGTCATCGGCGCCACCACGCCCACCGACGATTTCCTGGCCTCCGTCGAACCGCTCCCGCACCGGCCTCCGGCGCGGGGGCCCGTCGCGCAGCGCGTCACCGTACCGGGGCCGGGAGCTCCGCAGCGGGAAGGCGAGGCACGGCCGGCAGGCGTCCGGGAAGGGGCGACGGGTTCATCGACGGGTTCATCGACGGGTTCATCGACGGGTTCGTTGGCGGGTTCATCGACAGGCTCATCGACAGGCTCATCGACAGGCTCGTCGGCGAGCCCGCCGACGGTCTCCCGGCCGGGCGGGGGGAGAGGTCCCGGGGCGCCCGGCGGATACGAGGCGCCGCCGATCTTCCCCCGGCCCGAGCTGCCGGACACGCCCCGGTGGGTGCTGCCGGCGTCGGCCGCCGTCGGGTTGCTCGCCGCGGTCGCGGTGCCGTACAGCAGGGCCGGGCTGGGGCTCGTGCTGGTGTCCGCGGCGATGGGGATCGCGGCGATCCCCGCGGCGCGCAGGAGGATCAACCCGTGGTCGGCGGGGATGGGGGCGATCGCCTACGGGCTGGTCGCGACGGTGATGTTCAGGGACGCGGACTGGCTGGTCGCGATACTTCTGCTGGCCGGGTTCCTCACGGCCGCGCTCGCCCTGTCGGGGGCCGGGCGCGGCTGGCTCGGGGTGCTCAGGGGCGGTGCGTCGGTGATCCTGGGCCTGCTGCCGGTGCCGTGGTTCCTCGGGGCGAGGCTGAAGGGTCTCGCGTCCCGTCGCCGCGTGATGCCCCTGCTGCTCGGGGGCGGGCTGACCGTCGTGCTGCTGGCGGTGTTCGGGGCGCTGTTCGCCTCGGCGGACGCGATCTTCGCCGAGGCCGTCGAGCGGGTGTTCAGCGCGCAGGAGTGGGCGGAGTCGCTGCCGCTGCGGATCCTCCTCTTCGTCGTCTTCGCGGTCGTGGTCGCCTCCGCCGTGCTGGTCGGGCTGCGACCCGTGGCCGAGCCGAAGTCCCCCGACCTGAAGGTCACGGTCGGCCGAAGTCTCTGGGTGACCCCGCTGACGGCGCTCAATCTGCTGTTCGCCACGTTCGTGGGAATGCAGCTGACCGTGCTGTTCGGCGACACCCAGTGGGTGGTGTCCGCCACCGGGCTGACCTACGCCGAGTACGCGCGCACCGGGTTCTTCCAGCTCGTCGTCGTCAGCGTGTTCGTACTGGCCATCGTGGCGGTCGCCTCGGGGGCGGTGGAGCTCAAGGGTTTCGACCGCTGGCTGATGGCCGGCCTGCTCGGCCTGCTCTGCGTGCTGACCCTGGTGATCCTGTTCTCCGCGCTGCACCGCCTGGACCTGTACGCCAACGCCTACGGGCTCTCCCGGCTGCGGGCCTCGGTGTCGGCGACGGTGCTGTGGCTGGGCGGGATCTTCGCCCTGGTCCTCGCCGCGGGCGCGGCCCGGCTCACTGGACGCGGGCACACGCGCTGGCTGCCCAGGACCCTCGTCATCATGACGAGCGCCTCCCTGCTGGCGTTCGCGGTCTGGAACCCCGACCTGCGGGTCGCGGAGACCCAGATCGCCATACGGGGCGTGGAGCGGGTCGACCTCGAATACCTCGGCGACCTCGGCGCGGAGGCCGTGCCCGCCCTGGACAGGCTGCCCGAACCGGCCCGCAGCTGCGTCCTGCGAGACGTGGTCGCGGCCAACGATCTCGCCTGGCCCGACCCGTGGAACGGCTGGAACCTGGCCCGTCGCGAGGCGAGGGACCTGCTGGCACAGCGTCCGGTCCTCAAGGGCGCCTCATGCCCGCAGACGCCCTCCCGGCTGGAGACTCCGTACCAGGACTGAGTGACCCCGAAGAACCGATCTCACGGTGCTTCCTCGCTGACCACGCGAAACGGCGTCTGACCAGGTGTCCAGCCCGGTGAGGCGTCGTTGGGCGCCGCCGGGACGTGTAACCGCATGTCACCCTGGGTCGGTGTTCGCGGTTCGGCTTCTTGGACTACTTTCCGGCTTTGATCTTCTTCTTTCGCGGACGACGCAGTGATTTCAGAACCAGCGATTGATCGCGTTCGTCTGCTGCCGCGTCAAGCCTGATACCACTGCGCTCCAGCAGTTCCACGATGTTCAGAACAGAATCCTGGAGCCGCCGTGTCTCCTCGCCGGACAGCACTGCCGCAGGCGGGGCGGCGGGTGCCATCGCCGCGGCTTCCAACGCCACCTTGCGCTCAGTTTCATTCCCGCTGCCGCCGCCGCCTCGGTCAGCAGGCCGAGGTCTTCGGGGCTGACCCGCACTGATACGACTCGGTCGAGAACGGAACGGCTCACTGGTGCGCGTCGTCCCGGAACTTATACCAAGGCCCCTTCACGTGCCGGACATCGCCCGGCCGGCTCGCGGGGCTCCAGACAAAGCCGTAGCCGTCCCCTCCCCAGTCCTTGCCTCGGTAGAAGTAGACCTGGTCGTTCTCCCGACGGACGAACTCGAAAGAGAGGCTTCCGATGCTTTGATCCCTGAGTTCGGCGCCCTCCCCCAGTGTGCGGGCGACCGCCTCCATATTCCCTGACGAGTGGGTGAAGCGCAGGTCCTCACCCCAGATCAGGGCCACGACAAGAACGGCAGCCAAGAGCGCCGCAGCCAAGTACACGGCTCTGCGTAACGCAGGCCTTTCCACGCGGCTCGTCTCGATCATGTGATCATCTTCACATGTGCCCGGGCAGAACTACGAGGTCGCACGAGGATGAAAAGGTTCAGCGCATGCAGACAGCATGGCCGTCCGCGCTGCTCCAGTCGCCGAGCTTCATGAGCTTGGTGGTCGGGCTAGGGAAAGATGGCACCATTCCCGACTTGGCACGGTCAAGAGGGTGGGGGGCCTAAATTCCCCCGGCACGCGCTACATGGGAAATCCGGGACATGGGCAGGGGGAACGAAGGTGAGCGCTGGATGCGGCGAAGACCTTCCGGGTGATTGAATCCCGGCATGTCGTTCGATGTGTTGATCAGGGGTGGCTGGGTGCTGGACGGCACCGGAGCCCCGGCCTGCCGGGCCGACGTCGGCGTCGACGGGGACCGGATCACCGCCGTGGGTCGCCTGGACGGCGCGGACGCCACAACCGTCGTCGAGGCCGCCGGACGCCACGTCATGCCCGGCCTCGTCGACTGCCACGCCCACGGCGACGCCCTCGTCTTCGACAAGGACGTGCAGCTCGCCGCGCTCCGCCAGGGCGTGACCACTTTCGTCCTCGGCCAGGACGGGCTCTCCTTCGCCCCCTCCACCACCCTGGAGACCTTCGCCTACGCCACCCGCTACTTCGCGGCCGTCAACGGTGTCCACCCCTCGGCCGACGGGCCGATCGGCGTCGGGGAACTGCTCGCGGGCTACGACCGGGCCACCGCGCTGAACACCGCGTACCTGCTGCCGCACGGCACGATCCGCCACGACGTGATGGGCGCCGCCGAGCGGGCCGCCACCGCCGACGAGCTGGCCGCGATGCTGGCCCGCGTCGAGCGCGGCCTGTCGGAGGGTGCCGCCGGTCTCTCCACCGGCCTCGAGTACGCCCCGGGCCGCTACGCCGACGCCGCCGAGATCGCCGCGCTCTGCGCGCCGCTGGGCCACCTGCCGTACGTGACGCACATGCGCGGGTACGGCGCGGCGGCCCCCGAGGGGATGGCCGAGGTGACGGACATCGCCCGGCGCTCGGGCGTCGCCGTGCACGTCTCGCACTACCACGGTCCGGCCGCCACGCTCCTGCCGCTGGTCGACGAGGCCCGGCTCACGGGGCTGGACGTCACCTTCGACACCTATCCCTACCTGCGGGGCAGCACGATCCTGGCGATGGTCGCGCTGCCCCGGTGGGTCCCGGCCGCCGACATCGACCGCACGCTGGAGCTCCTGGAGTCCGAGCCGATCGAGTGGGACGAGACGCTCTGGCCGAGGATCACCTTCTCCCACGTGCCCGGGGCCGAGTGGGCCGAGGGGATGACGCTGCCCGAGGCAGCCGCCGAGGCCGGGCTGGAGCCCGGAGAGTTCTGCCGCAGGATCCTGATCGACACCCGGCTGGAGGCCGGATGCGTGTCGGCCCGCCCCGACGAGGGCCCCGAGGGCGAGGCGTCGGTCCGCGCGATCCTGCGCCACCCGGCCCACACCGGCGGCTCCGACGGCATCTACGTGGGCGGCCACCCCCACCCCCGGGGCTACGGGGCGTTCGCCCGGATGCTCGGCCACCACGTCCGCGAGACCGGCGACTGGACGCTGGAGCAGGCCGTCGTCCACCTCGCCTCGCACCCGGCCCGCCGCTTCGGTCTCGAAGGGCGCGGTCTCGTCCGCTCCGGGCAGGTCGCCGACCTGGTCGTTCTCGACGTCACCGCGGTCGCCGACCTGGCCACGTACGCCGCCCCGCGCACCCCGGCCACCGGGATCGGCGACGTCCTCGTCTCCGGGGTCCCGGTCCTCGCCGGAGGGGCGCTCACCGGCGCCACCCCCGGCAGGGCGCTACGCCCCTGAGGACGCGGTGATCCGGCCGTCCCGGGTCCGGCGCACGCGCGGGGCGCTACGCCCCTGAGGGCGCCGCCCTGGAGAGGGCGCCGTGAGGATAGGGTCCTCAGGGCGGCCAAGGGGGACGCGATCTCCCACGCCCGGATCCGGCGGCCGACGAGCCGTCACATCCGCCGAGGCGACCAGAGGGAGACGGGACGTGAAGGGCATCGTGGATCCCGAGGCGGCGCTGGGGGCCTCGCTGTTCGGCGGGGCGTTCACCTTCCCCGTGATGGTGGCCCACCGGAGCGCGCTGGAGCACAACATCGCGACCCTCGCGACCTTCACCCGGGAGCACGGGCTGACCTTCGCCCCGCACGCCAAGACCACCATGTCGCCCGAGCTCGTCGGGGCGCAGCTCGACGCGGGCGCGTGGGGACTGACGGTCGCCACCCCCAGCCAGGCGCTCACCCTGCGCGGGTTCGGCGTCTCCCGGATCGTCCTCGCCAACCAGGTCTTCGACCCGGCGGGACTGACCGCCCTCGCCGCCCAGCTGGCCGGGGATCCCGCGTTCGAGTTCCTCTGCTTCGTCGACTCGGTGGCCGGGGTCGAGGCGCTCTCCCGGCACGCCGGAGCCAGGCCGTTCCGCGTGCTGGCCGAACTCGGCCACGAGGGCGGGCGCGGCGGCAGCCGTACGCTCGCCCAGCTGCTGGAGGTCGCCTCGGCGGCGCGGGCGGCCGAGGGCGTGGAGCTGGCGGGCGTCGCCGGGTACGAGGGGTCGCTGGGTTCCGCGCAGGAGGTGCGGGCCTACCTGCACCGGCTGCTGGAGGCGCTGGAGCACCTGCGGGTGCGCGACCCGATCCTGTCGGTGGGCGGCAGCCAGTGGTTCGACGTGATCGGCCGCGAGCTCGCCACCTGCCAGGCCAGGGTCATGCTGCGCAGCGGCGCCTACGTCTCCCACGACGACGGCTACTACCGCGAGCGCACCCCGTACACCCGGATGGACGGGGAGCTGCGCGCCGCACTGGAGATCTGGGCGCACGTGCTGAGCGTCCCCGAGCCCGGTCTGGCCGTGGTCGGGTTCGGCAAGCGCGACGCCCCCTTCGACGAGGGGCTGCCGATCCCGCGCGGAGCCGTCGCGGACGCGACGGTGCTCAAGGTCCAGGACCAGCACGCGGTCCTGAGACTGGCGCCGGGCTCGCCGGTGAAGCCGGGGGACCTGGTGTCGTTCGGCATCTCCCACCCGTGCACCGCCTTCGACAAGTGGCGGGCCATCCCGGTGGTCGACGAGGAGTATGTCGTCGTCGATCTGATAAATACCTTTTTCTAATTTCTTGTTTCTTTTGTTGTGAGGAATGGTGAGATGAGCAACAAGCAGGAGCTGAGGACCGACGAGGGCGCGGCACCCGTCGGGGCGTACTCGCAGGGGCTCGTGGTCGGCGACTTCGTCTACACCTCGGGCATGGGGCCGCTGAGCCCCGAGACCGGCGAGGTCGTCGGGACCGACGTGGCCGAGCAGACCCACCAGGTGATGCGCAACCTCGGCGCGGTTCTCGCGGCGCACGGGCTCGGCTTCGACGACGTGGTGAAGTCGACCGTGCACCTGGAGCACCTCAAGCGTGACTTCGCCGCCTACAACGAGGTGTACAAGTCGTATTTCACCCGCCCGTACCCGGTCCGCACGACCGTCGGCTCGGACCTGATGGACATCCTCGTCGAGATCGACTTCGTGGCCTACAAGCCGCGTTAGAGTCTGACCGACTTCGTGGGAGGGCGGCGGCTTGGACAGCTCGCTATACGTCTACGTCGAGGACGTACGCGGGGAGGGCCTCGAGGCGGTTCTCGACCGGATCACCGGATACGGCGTGACGGGCGTGACCGTGGCCGCGGCCTACCACCGTGCCCGCGACGTCACCCCGCACGGCCGCTCCCGGGTGACGCTCCGCAGCGACGGCGCGCACTTCACGCCGCCCGCCGACCTGTTCGGCGGGCTGCGGCTGGTCCCGCCCGTCCAGGAGGGTGCCGAGGAGGAGCCGCTCGCCGCCCTTCGCCGGGCCACCGCCGAGCGCGGGCTCGCGCTGCACGGCTGGACCGTCTTCCTGCAGAACACCACGCTCGGCCTGGCCAACCCGGACGTGACCGTACGCAGCTGCTTCGGCGACCGAGGCTCGCCCGCCGACCTGTGCCCCTCCCACCCCGACGTGCGCCTGTACGCGGTCGCGCTGGGCCGGGCGGTGGCCAGGCAGGGCGTCGACAGCGTGGTGGCCGAGGCACTGCATTATGGGACCTTCGGCCATGGCTACCACCACGAGCGCAGCTTCGTCCCGCTCGGGCCGATGGACGCCTTCCTGCTCGGCCTGTGCTTCTGCGGCTTCTGCATGCGCCGCGCCGCCGACCTGGGCGTCAACGCCGAGGTGGCGCGCGAGGAGTGCTCCAGGATCGTGGGCGCCGTGTTCGACGGCGACCCTCCCGCCCAGGGCGAGGTGACCCGCGCCGCCCTGACCGCGTACGCGGGGCCCGAGGTGGTCGCCTACGCGCGGGCCCGCTCCGAGGTGGTGACCTCGCTGGTCTCCGAGGTCTCCACCGCCGTCACCGCCGAGGGCTCGCGTCTCGTCTTCCTCGACGCCACCGGCGCCGTCAAGGGCTACACCGACGGCCTGCCCTCACCGGGGCTCGCCGCGCACGACTCCTGGCAGCTCGGCGTCGACCTGGTCGCCCTCGGTGACCTGGTGCCCTCGCTCGGAGTGCTCGCCTACGCCCGCGACGCGGCGAGGGTGGCCGACGACGTGGTCGCCTACCGCCGCTCGACGGGCAAGGACAAGGAGCTGCGGGTCGTCCTGCGGCCGGGTCTCCCCGACACCGACTCGGCCGACCGCCTCGCCGCCAAGGTCCGCGCCGTGCGGGCCTCGGGCGCCGACGCGGTCGACTTCTACGCGTACGGGCTCATGCCCTACCCGATCCTGGACCGCATCCCGGGCGCGCTCTCAGCCTGATTCCGGTGTGGCCCGGTGGATCCGGTGGGTTCGGTGGGTTCGGTGGGTTCGATGGGTTCGATGGGGGCGATCGTACGGGGGGAATTCAGCCAGGTCCGGCTTCGCGGGTTTCGTGGATCCGGCCTCGCGGGCCTCGCGGGTCCGGGTTCACGGGGCGATCACCCCGTCCAGGACGGTGCTCACGGCGCGGGCGGCGAAGTCGTCGCCGAGGGGCAGGCCGCGGAAGACCGTGCGCAGCCAGACCGCTCCGGCGAGCAGGTCCACGATGAGCATGGGGTCGGCCTCGGCGGACAGCTCGCCGCGCCGTCGCGCGCGTTCGAAGACGGCCTCCTCCCGGGCGAACCGGTCGGCGAAGAAGCGCTGGGCCGCCTCGCCCAACTCGGCGTGGTGGACGGCCGCACCGAGGGCGGCCACCGCGACTCCGGCGGAGGGAGGGCGGGTGAGCAGCGCGGCCATCCCGCCGACGAGGGCCTCCAGATCCCCCCGGAGGGTGCCGGTGTCCGGGGGCTCCATCGCGAGCAGGTCGGCCTCGATCAGGGCGGCCGCCAGCAGCGCCGCCTTCGACGGCCACCACCGGTAGATCGTGGTCTTGTTGACCCCCGACCGCTCGGCCACCCCCTCCATGGTCAGGCCCTCGTACCCCTTGGTGGCGAGGAGTTCGAGCGTCGCCTGGAAGATCTGCTGTTCCTTGCGCGGTGCCATGCGCCCGACTATAGCAACGCAACGGTGCGTTGTGTTTTAATCAGGGCAATTCCCTGACCGGGACAAGTTCCCTGATCGGGCATCTCCGATCGGGACGACTCTCTGGAGGCGCGCCATGCTCCCCGTCGTTCTCATTCACGGCATCAGGCTCAGCGCGACCATGTGGGGTCCCGTCGTCTCCCACCTCTCCCGGCTCGGCCGGCCCGCGACGGCCGTGGACCTGCCCGGCCACGGCACCCGCGCGGGCGAGCCGTTCACGATGGACGCGGCGACGTCGGCGGTCGCGGACGCCGTCGACGCCCTGGGCGGCCGGGCTCTCGTGGCGGGTCTCTCCCTCGGCGGATACGTCGGCATCGCCACCGCCGAGCGCTTCCCGGAGCGGGTGGCCGGGCTGATGGCCATCGGATGCACCGCCCTCGGCTCGGCGGCCGGACCCCACCGGTTCGCCGCCTCGCTCGCCGCCCGGAACCCGTCGCTCGCGAACCGGATCAGCTCCTACGGCCTGCGCCGCCTCCTGCCGGGTCCCGCCGGGGAGGCGATGGTGGCGGGAGGGCTCTTCTGCGAGGTGATGCCCCAGGTCGTCGACGCCGTCGCCGACCACGACCAGCTCGCGGCACTGGCCGCGTACCCGGGACGCGTATGGCTGGTCAACGGCACCTGGGACCCGTTCCGGGTGAACGAACGCGATTTCCTCCGCGTCTGCCGGAACGGGCGGCTGATCCTCATTCCCCGCCGGGGTCACCTGGGCGTGATGGCGGCCCCGGGACCGCTGGCCAGGCTGGCGGGCGACCTGTGCGACCAGGTGGACCACTACCCGTACGCCCAGGCGGACCCGCGCGTTCAGGTGACCTCGTAACGTTCAGGCGGCCTCGTACGTCCAAGACGGCCTTGTCCGTTCAGACAGCCTCATATGTCAGGCTGAACGGCCGGAGAGCGCGGTCGCGATGCCGAGGCCCAGGTAGACGATCCCGCTGAAGTGGCCGATCAGGGGCGCCCTGCTCCTCAGCCGCCCGCCGACGGCGCCCGCAGCCATGGCGTAGATCAGGTCGGAGAGCAGGCCCAGAAGCAGCAGGGTTCCGCCCAGGACGGCGATCTGCAGCGGCACCGCGCCCGCCTCGGGCTCCACGAACTGGGGCAGGAACGCCAGGAAGAAGAGAATCACCTTGGGGTTGAGCACGTTGACGACCACGCCCTCAAGGAAGATCGCCCGAAGCGGCTGCGGCGCGGCCTCCCCGCTGGCGAACTCCTGCCTGCTCGTCAGCGCCCGGATGCCCAGATAGACCAGGTAGGCCACCCCGGCCCACTTGATCACGTTGAACAGGGTCGCCGACCGCGCGATCACGTACGAGAGACCGGCCGCCGCCGCGGCGATGTGCACCAGCGTGCCCACCTCGATGCCGATCGCGCTCGCCACACCGGCGGCGCGGCCCTGGGAGACGGCGCGGGTGATGATGTAGATGTGGTTCGGGCCCGGTACCAGGACCAGTGCCAGCGAAGCGACCGAGAAGATCAGCAATGTGGACGGCGAGATCATGCCCCGACCCTAGGGTCCTCCCGGTCCTCGCCGTCAGGGCCAATGTACGGGTCCTTTGGTGTACCAATCAGCCCCCGTTCGTTCCCTGCCGGGGGACCAATCGGCCCTCGCCGGTGGGATGTCGATTCCGTCGGCGCCCCATGCGATACTCGCCGACGTGGGGTGGCAAAGCACGCAAAGCGTTCTGATCGGGCGATCGGCAGAGCTCGATCGCCTGACCGCCGTGCTCGACACCGCAGCCGGGGGACAGGCCGGGGTGGCCCTCGTGGGAGGCGACGCGGGCATCGGCAAGACCCGTTTGATCACCGAGCTGGCCGGGCGGGCCGAGGCCGCGGGGTTCGCCGTGCTCATCGGCCAGTGCGCCGAGCTCGGCGACGCCCTTCCCTATCTCCCGCTCGCCGACGCCCTGCGTTCGGCGCGCGGGGAGCTGCGCGCGGCGCTCGACGCGCGGCCGGTCCTCGGCCGGCTGCTGCCCGGCGGCACCGACCCGGGCGGGGAGAGCACATCGGGCCTGACGCAGCAGCAGCTCTTCGGCTCGATGCTCGGCTTCCTGTCCGCGCAGCCCGTGCTGCTGGTCCTCGAGGACCTGCACTGGGCCGACCAGTCCACCCGCGACCTGCTGGTCTTCCTCAGCCGGATGCTGCAGACCGAGCGCGTCTGCCTCGTCGGCACCTACCGCACCGACGACCTCCACCGCCGCCACCCGTTGCGCCGGGTCCTCGCCGAGCTCAAGCGACTCCCCTCGGTGACCGCGGTGGAGCTGAATCCTCTCGACCGCCACGAGATGACCGACTACCTGGCCGCGCTCGGCGGCACCGACGCCGGTGTGATGCGGAAGGTCGTCGACCGGGCCGAGGGCAACCCGTTCTACGCCCAGGAGCTGCTGGACGCCGCCTCCGAGGGCTCCTCGATGCCCGACGGCCTGGCCGGCCTGCTGCTCTCCCGGGCGGAGCTGCTCTCCGACCCCGCGCAGCGGGTGCTCGGCGGCGCTGCCGTCGCGGGCCGCCGGGCCGACCACGACCTGCTCCAGCAGGCCTCCGGTCTCGACGACCTCGCCTTCGAGGAGGGCATGCGGGAGATCGTCTCGCGCGGCCTGCTCCGACCCGACGGGGAGTACGGCTACGCGTTCCGGCACGCGCTCCTCCAGGAGGTCGTCTACAACGACCTGCTGCCCGGCGAGCGGACCAGGATGCACGCCGAGTTCGCCCGCCTGCTGACCGCGCGAGGGGGGTCGGCGGCCGAGCTCGCCCACCACTACCTGGCGGGTCACGACCTGCCCGGGGCGCTGGCCGCGTCCGTGGAGGCCGGGCGCAGGGCCGACCGCCTCGGCGCTCCCGCCGAGGCGCACCGCCACTTCGACCGGGCGCTCGGGCTCTGGGACCGGGTTCCCGACGCCGAGCGGCTGGCCGGGATCGACCACGTCGCCCTCGCCGGGCGCAGCGCCGCGGCGGCGGCCGACAGCGGTGACAACCACCGGGCGATCTCCCAGCTCCGCAGCCTCCCGCCCTCCGCCGAGATCAACGAGCGGCTGTCTTACCACCTCATCGACACCGAGGACGTCGAGGGCGCGATCGCCGCCGCGTACGCGGCCGTCGAGGCGGCGCCGGAGGGGCCCGTGCTCGCCCGCGCGCTCGCCACCTACGCCCGCTCGCTCTACTGGACCGAACGGCACGACGAGGTCGAGGCCCTGGCCAGGCGTGCCCTGGAGACGGCCCGCGCGAGCGGCGCCGCCGACGCGGAGACCAGTGCGCTGATCACCCTCGCAGCCCTCGCCGCGCTCGCCGACGACATCTCCTACGCCAAGGAGCTGCTCGCCTGCGCGAGCGCCGAGAGCTCGGGCAACCTCGCCATCGACCTGCGGGCCATATTCACCTACGCCCGGGTCCAGTACGAGAACGGCGACCTCGCCGAGGCGGCGACCACCACCGACCGGGGGTTGCGGCTGGCGCACGAGAGCGGCCTCAACTGGAGCACCTACGGCACCGACCTGCGCTTCCTGCGCCTCCTGATCCACTACGTCGCGGGGGAGTGGGACCTGGCGGAGAAGGTCGCCTCCGGGTTCGCCGTCCGCGTCGGCACCCCGCCGGAGGCGCTCCTGTCGGCCTTCGCGCTCTTCGTCGAGGTGGCCAGGGGCCTGCCCGTCGTCGAGGACCGCCTGTTCTGGCTGAAGTCCTTCTGGCCCGGCGACATCACGGTCATCGCCATGAGCCGCGGCCTGGCCGCCGAGCACGCCCTGTGGCGCGGCGACCCCGAGACCGCGCTCGAACACGCCCTCGCGGGGCTCGACGCCATGCTTCCCAACGACCCCGGCGCGATCCGGCTCAGCAGCACCGCCCTGTGGGCGCTGGCGGACCTGGGACGCGCCGACGAGGCCGACGCCCTACTGGAACGGGCCAGGGTGCCCGCCGCCGTCGGCCCGGGTTCCGTCCGGCGCGGCCCGCTGGGTCCTGAGGGGCTGGCCTGGCTCGCCAGGGCCGAGGCCGAATGGCACCGCGCGCACGGACGCCTCGACGTCGCGGCGTGGCGGGCGGTGGTCGAGGCCTTCGACTTCGGATTCGTCTACGAGGTCGCGCGCTCGCGGTGGCGGCTGGCCGAGGCGCTGCTCGTCGAGGGCGACCGTGCCGGCGCCCTGAAGGAATGGAGACGCGCCGTCGAGGCCGCCGAGTCACTGGGCGCCCGGCCGCTCGCCGCGGCCCTGGCGGAGCTGGGCCGCAGGGCGCGCTTCACCTCCGAGCCGTCGGCCGTGCTCGTCCCCGAGCTGCCGGCCGCCCTCACCTCCGCTCTCACTTTTGCGCTCACCGCCCGCGAGCGGGAGGTGCTCGCCCTGGTCGCCGAGGGGCTGCCCAACCGCGAGATCGGTGAGCGGTTGTTCATCGCGCGGAAGACGGTGAGCGTGCACGTCTCCAACATCCTGGGCAAGCTGGGCGTCTCCTCCCGCACCCAGGCCGCCGCCGTGGCCCACCGGGACGGCCTGCTCTGAGCTGTGGGGCTCGCGCGGACCACGCGGCCTCGTGAGGGGCAGTCAACGTGGCCTTGTGAGGACCGGCCCACGTGGCTTCGTGAGGGTCGGCCGATGACGCGGCCCGCGACGACATCACTCCGTGAGGTCAGGCCTTGCCCTGGCCGCTGCGCGCGGTCAGGGCCAGCTCGCGGACGACCTGGATCAGTTCCGCCGGGTCGAAGGGTTTCGTGAGGTAGGCGTCGACCCCGATCCCGAGGCCCCGCCGCTTGTCGTCCTCCTGCGCCCGCGCGGTGATCAGGACCACCTTGATATGGCTGGTCCCCTCGTCGTTGCGCAGCCTGGTGGCCGTCATCCAGCCGTCCATCCTGGGCATCATGACGTCCAGCGTGATGACGTCGGGCATCACGTCCAGCACCCGATCCAGGCAGTCCTGCCCGTCGGAGGCCGTATCCACCTGGAACCCCTCCAGGGTCAGGTTGACCGCGATGAGCTGCCGGATGACGTCGTCATCATCCACTACCAACACCTTGCCCAGAACCTCTCCCACGGGCGTGAGGCTAACTCCTCTCCCTCACCCACGCGCGGTTTTCCGAGGATGTGTACGCACAGCTATCCAGAGGCTACAGACGTTTCCCGCTTTTTCCCGAGAGCTCCGGGCTCGGCGGACCCGCCGCCGGTGTCCCGTCGAGCCGCAAGAACTCGCCGAGGGTCGACGTCGTATGGATCTCTCCGCGTGCGAGCGCGTCGGCGTAGAGGAGGCCCGTGACCCCCTTCGAGCGGATTGGTCTCCGGTTCCCGGAAAAGCTTGATCAGCTGGGCCGACAGATATGGATGCAGGCTTGAGTCGAGTTCGTCCACGATGAGAAGACTCCCTCGGTCGAGCGACCTGAAGACCGGTATTCCCATCTCCAGGAAGACGTCATATCGCCCATAAAGTGCACATCCACTTCGAGCCGTTCGAGGGCATCGTGGAGAAGGTCTCCCGCCCTGGAGATCCTGGAATAGGGACCCACTCCGAGTGGGCACCCGCCGCCTCGACTCGCATTGCCGCGCGGCCAGACTGCTTCGCAGCGGTTCTGGCCGCGCGGCACCCGTGGTCGGGGTCAGATTTCTCCGTTGCGGATGCCGGTCAGGAAGTTGTTCCAGGCTGTGGGGGAGAAGGCCAGCACGGGGCCGGATGGGTCCTTGCTGTCGCGTATGGCGATGAGGTCCGGAAGATTCGTGGCTACCTCGACGCAGTCGTTGCCAGTGCCTGAATAGCTGCTCTTGCGGAACTCGGCGTCGGACAGGTTAGGGGAGATCATGCTCACTCCTCACCGCGGCGAGGAAGGCCGCGGATTCCTTGGGGGATAGGGATGTGCCAGCAAGGCGCTCGAACGTCAGAATAAGCCGCCGTACCTGATCGGCCGCCTCTACATACACATCACCCGCCGGCCCTTCCACGTACCCAACATCAGGATCCGTTGGCTCAGTGAATTCCAGGATGGAGAAAGCTCCCTCCAAACCCCGGTGGAGTCCTGTGAGGTACGGAAGGACCTGGATCACGACGTTGTCCCGGTCGATGAAACCCAAGATCGCGTCTATCTGCTGAACCATGACACCAGGGGCGGCGGACCTTCGTAGTGCGGCCTCGTCGATCACTGCATGGAGCGTCGGGGCCGAGTCGTCCATCAGTACGAGCTTCCGGGCCATCCTCGCGGCTACGCGACGGTCCAGCTCTGATTCACTCAGATCTGGAAGCCCGTGCCGGAACAACTCGCGTGTGTACGCCTCGGTCTGGAGTAGGCCGGGCACCAACAGCGGCTGCCACGTACGGATGCATGATGACTCCGTCTCCATACCGATGTAGCTGCCGGTGAAAACATCGCTGTACGCGGTCCACCAGCCGCGTTGGCTGGCGTTCTTGCAGAGTTGGATCAGGCTCGCTTTCGTCGCGGAGTCTGTTCCGTAAAGATCACAAGCATCTGCGACATCTGTCGCGCTTGGTGCGATGCGCGCATTTTCGATTCGGTTGACCTTTGGTCTGCTCCAGCCGAGTTGTGTCGCAGCCGCTTCCGGTATGAGACCCGCTGCTTCACGGAGTCGTCGCAGCTCACGGCCTAGGCGGCGGTGACGGACCGTGGGACTTTTCATGGTCATGCGTCCAGTGGGGTGGGAGGGACGAAAAAATATCTGGGAACCCTTGCCGGAGTGCACAGTACAAGCGCATGATGGCTCAACAGATCCACTACCGTGAGTGAGAACATGATGACACTGGATCACCGCTCCGCCTTGCGGATTGACTCGATTGTGATCGCAGAGGCTCTATCGCCGCTTTGTGGTCTGCGTGTCTCCGGGGTCACTTTGCCGGTTGGGTTCAGGTGGCAATGCGAAGGTTCCAGGACCGACAGCGAGTTTGACGAGTCCAAGACTGCGCAAGGCTCGCAAAACGCATGCTTTGGCAGACTTCCAGCAGGGCTACCCGCCCCAAGTGCTCTGCTCCGGGAGAGGATTCAGTCCCCGGTCGGTTCCCACTCGTCTGACGGTCGGACGAACGTTCCGACGCCGACCTCGGCTCGCACGAACCCCTCTCGCTCCAGCCGGTCCACCGCCTTGCGGATCGTGTTCCGAGCAAGGTCGGGGAACTGCTGCTCCAACTGGTTCAGGCTGGGGATGGGGAACCCGGTCTTGTACTCACCGCGCTCAAGCTGGCCGCGCAGGATGTCGTACGCCTGCTTCCAGCGTGCTCTGTCCTGGCGCCACTGTGGCGCTGACTCTTGCGATCCAACCATGCGACAGACCGTAGGAGGGCATGCTCTTGCCCGGCCTTTCAGGGCCGGGCAAGGCAGAGTTTGGTAGAGCATGGCACTCTAGCTCTCTCAGCTGCGGATACGTGAAATAAGAGCGGGCCCGATCTGTCGTTGCACCGCCAGACGGGCCCTTGATCAGGAAGGTGGTCCTGACCCGATGCCTAACCCTAGTGCCCCGGTTCTTGACCGGGCCACGACGAGTGGCTGCGGCTGTTTCGCCGAGGTGCCGCCGATGCCGATGGGGTGTGCCACCTGCGGGCATGCCCCCTACGCGCACGGCTGTCCCGATCGGCCCGCCGATCACGAGTACGTCCAGCCCTCCGGCGACCTGTTGGACATCCGGCTGCGAGTCCGTCGTACCGGAGACCGTTCCCTGTCGTGCTTCGAGCCTGCCCCCGTGGCCCCGGACGGTGCGATCCCCGCTCAGCGGTCCGCCGAGGTGGTCGCGCCGGTATCCGTTCAGCGGTGTGCCGGGTCGGCCCCGGCTGAAGGGATTCCGGCGACAACCGAGCAGCGTCGTCCCGAGCGGAGCGTGGCCGTCGAGCCGCCCGTATCGGTGCCGGTTCGGCGGATGCCCTGTCGCCCGCACCCGGCGTCGCCGCGAGGGGCAGCTCTCACCAGGCCGCCCCGACTCGGAGGTGGACGCCACCTCGCACCCCGCTCCGGGCGAAGAACCACCTGCGCACCGAACCGCTCGGCGGTCACCCCGTCTTCGTGCCGGTCGCACGGCCGGTACGGCGTACCCCTCCAGATTTTTCCCTGCTCAACAGAGCGGGCCCGTCCCACGCTGGAAACGACCGGACGGGCCCTTGATCGGATGGAGGTCCAATCAGTGAGAGATGGTAGTTCCACCCACCCAGAGCCCACCAGCCCCAACACGACGATTCCCGGCTGGCGGTTGATCCTCAGCGACGCCGGACGGCTGTGGGCCAGCCGGGAGAAGCCCTTCTCCCCGGCGGCCACTCAGGCCGGGGCAGAGCGGACCGTCGACGCCGACAACCTGGAGGCGTTGCGGGCCGAGACCGACCGGCAGGAGGACTTCGCCCGCGAGGCGGAGGAGCGGGCGGCACGCGAACAGGAGACGCGGGAGGCTCCTGCCCCGGAAGGGCGGGAAGAGGAGACGCCGGAGCGGGAGCAGGCCGGGCAGGTGACCTCATGATTCGCCGCTGTCTGGCCGCCGCCCGAGGCCGTCACCGCGACGGCCAGGCCGCCGCTTCGGTCCCGCGCTACACCTGGGACCACGAGGCCCGCGCCGAGGCCGCGATGCTGGAGATCACCTGGCCGGGTTGGTCGGTGCTGTACGGCACCGGCAGCCGTCTCTTCCACGCCATCGCCACCTGGCCCACCTCCGAACCGCTGATCATCTGTGACCGGACCCCCGACGGGTTGAAGACCCAGATGCGCGAGGCCGAGATGACCGCGCTCCTGCACCGCTGGGCGCTCACCTCCGGCTCGGCCAGTATCGGCCACTTCTGATGAGCGGGCACGGCGGCCCCATCCCTTCCCCGGTCCAGGGCCGCCGTGCCGTCCAGGACGTACCGCGTGAGGGCGAAACGCGGTACGTGACGCGGGCGGGCCGTCCACCTGGCCCGCCCGCGTTCTCCAGACACTCGTCAGGGGAGGCCGTACCGCTGCTTGACTGTTTTGGCCTCCTCCTCGCTCACTTGGCGGGGGGTGACGGCCAAGGTCCTTCGCAGGTCGGAGATGATCTTCTCTCCCGCGCCCCGGACCCGAGTGCGGTGCTGGACGAGCTGGGCGTCGAACTTCTTGGCGGCCGGTCCCGTCCACACCGTGCCCTCGTGGAAGTCCCGGTACGGGGGCTCGATACCGCTCTCGATCTCCTGGACCAGCGGCTCGACCGTCCGCAGCGCATCCTCCAACGCCGCGTGGAGCGGATTGGGCACCAGCTGGGCCATTGGATCAGTCTTTCTTCGGGGTGGGGGAAGGAGGCTTCGGTGTCGCGGACGGCGCGCTGGCGTCGGTGAGCAGCTTCGGCGCGACCAGCTTCATCAACGCCAGCACATCAGCGGCGTTGTCCCGCCCCTTGGCCCCGATCTCCAGCTGAATGTTGATCTCCGCCTTGCCCCGCACCAGCGTGGAAAACGCGGCATTGTCCTCGCCGCTGGCCCGCTTGAAGTAGTAGCCGATGACCCCGGGGAGAATCTCCGGAAGCGGTGAGGCGCCATCTCCGAGTACCTCCTTAACATCTTCCGGGTCACTTGCCGGAGTGAGATCAATCTGCAGCACTTTCAGTCGATCACCCTCGCGTTGGTAAATTGCACAACCTCCAATACCGAGGCCTCCGGAAAGCGTGAAGTCGAATGAACCGCGAACCAGGGGGTTGCGTACCCCGGTCATCAACTCCACCGCCCTCGACGGGATGTGCTCACAGAGGTACGGGGGGGTGGCAACGGTCGGCAACGGAGTACGATCGACCGTCACTTCCTCCCCCTGGCAGGCCGTCGACATAGCCAGGACGCAGGCCAGCGCGCTGGTTACGGCGAATGCTTTTCGCATCACGAGCCGTACTGAGCGAAGCCGATGGAGAAGCCCTGATCTAGGCGGTTCTCAGTCTCCAGCCATGGTTTTCCTGACAGCCCTTCATAGAGCCAGCGGTCATAGGCCTCGACCCGCCGATACTTGTCGGTGCTGTTGGTAGCCGTTTTGTCGATCATCTCGTCCTTGGTCATGAGGGTCCGACCGTCGTCCTTGAGGAAGTTGTTGGGGTTGTCGCGGGGGTCGTCCCCCTTCTCCAGACCCTCAAGGGTGGCCCAGGGATGGCTTCGGTCGGCGGGCTCAGCGGAGCCGAAGAGGCCGTTTTTGAGCATGGCCTGAGCTGCGAGATCGTGCACAAGCCCTCGGGTCTTGTCGACGACGGCATTGGCGTCAACGCGGGCGTTGTCCTCCGCCTTGCCCTTGGCTATTTCTTCCGCCACTCCGCTCCAGGCTCCGATGACATCGGCGGTGATTGGCCAGGCCCCACGTTGCGGGATGACGAGACCGGTATTGACCGCAGCCAGGAGCATCTTCATATTGCGCTGCTGCGCTTCGTCCAGATCCTTGCCTTCCTCGATCTTTGCCAGGCCCGCCGCATCAGTGATCATTCCGAATCCCGATCCGGCCCGTTTGGCGCCGGTCATGAATTTTTCGTTGCCCCGCCCAGCGGCCATCTCAGCGGCACCGTAATCAAGAAGCAAGCCTGTGAATGCCGTCTGAGCAGCCAGAACAGGGGCAAATGCCTTCGGGTCTGCGAGTGCCTCCTTCATCACCTGACGGAGCGCCCCTTTATCGAACTCGGCCCCCCAGGGTCCAGTCCAGCGGTGAAGGGATTGTCGGACCCCCGCACTCCAGGCCCGAGGGTGCTGCTGTTATCTCCCTTCTGGGCGGTGCGGTTGATGTCGCTGATGTAGCCGGCCAGGATGCGCCCCGTCGAGGCCGCGTTCACCAAGGAATCGGAGAGCTTGCCGTCCTTGATCCGTACGGCTTCCAGGTGGACGGTCTCCGAGGCGAGCTTGGCCGAGAGGAAGCCGCGCGAGGGGTTCTGCGCTGAGC
Source organism: Streptosporangium sp. NBC_01469 (assembly GCF_036227305.1). Lineage (NCBI taxonomy): Bacteria > Bacillati > Actinomycetota > Actinomycetes > Streptosporangiales > Streptosporangiaceae > Streptosporangium > Streptosporangium sp. NBC_01469. The sequence continues at coordinate 3,357,997 of NZ_CP109465.1, forward strand.
CGTCATGGTCGCGGAAGGTGAGCGTTGCCGCCTCCAGTGCCTTGCCCAGGGCCACGCCGTCGTCACCCAGGCGCCGTTGGGTCAGGAAGCGTTTCAGCATGGTCGGGTCGCCCGCGAAGAAGTCCTGGGCGGCCACCGGATCACGGCTGAGCCCTTCCAGCAGGGCCACCATGACACGCGGATCCAGCATCACCCTTCCGCGATCGGCGGACTCGATCTTCCTGGCGGTGGTGAGGAGGAAGGCGGTGCTGAATGTGCCGTGCTTGAGGGCCGCCGCCGTGGCATAGCCCTTCTCCCAGCCGATGTAGCCGGTCGTCCGGCCGACTTCGAGGTCGGACAGGAGTTCCTTGTGCCAGGCGTCGCCCAGCCGGGGGGTCGCCGTACCGAGGGTTTTTCCGAGGGCGGCCTGCAGGCGCTGCGCCTTCTTGTCGTCCTCGCGGTTCGCGGTCTTGACCATCAGTTCGCGAAATCTCGCCGTGCCCAGCGTGTTCATCAACGTGGCGGCGAACGTCGCGTCCCCCGTCCGCTTCTCCAGCCCCCTCAGAAGCTTCTCGTCGATCTCGCCGTCTTCGGCGGTCTTGCCGAGGCCGAGGGTCGCCGCGTAGGCGTCCGGGTCGTGACCGGCCTTGCCGTACAGCGTCTCGTCGAAGGTGGCCAGCCCACTGGGCGTCTTGGTGGCGGCGCCCCACTCGGTGAGCTTGGTGCTGATCGTCTCATTGCGACGTCGCAGGTCGGGGCGACTGGTCTCGATCCAGCTCCGCATCTCGCGCAGCGCGCCCAGCCCCGAGGCGTCCAGATCGAACCGTTGCAGGGTACGGCGGATCTGCGGTTCGTTGCGTCCGAGTGCGTCCTGCGCCCGGCCGAGCCCTCGCTCGAAGTCGTTCATCCGCTCGGGGTCGATCCCCGAGTACTCGCCGTTCACGCTCCGCGCCGGAGTCGCCGGGGAGCTCTGCGGCGCGGGGGAAGGTACGGCGGGGATCGGCTGAGCGGTGCCGGTCGGCGGGGAAGGGGGCCGCGGGTCAGGGGCAGGCTGGGGGGAGGGCGAGGGTGCGGGATACGGATGGGTCATGAGGACGCTGGACTCCAGCTTGGTCCGTGAAGGTGACAGCTCCAGCGAATATATTAAATTCAATCTGTCTATCCCGTAAAGATATTCGTTGAAATAGGCGTAATCGATAATTATGTCGCTTTGAAATAGGCGCTCACCTGGGCGTGAGTATCCCCAGCTCATCGGTCTGTGTCGCCACGCGAGGGACTGCTTCAGGTCATGTCTGGATAGGTGGCGTTTGAGAAGGCCACCCGTAATCCAGTGGTGACGGTCCAGCGACGGATCTCCTTGTTCAACCGCTCCTGGGAGACGGCCGCCGGGCTCCTGGATACGACCCTACGGTTGTGGACACCCGCAAACTGCCGTTCCCGTCTCCCGCGTCCTCTCCGCCACGGGCGGAGCCGATCACCTTCCTGGCTGGATGGTCCACGCGTTATCCACAGAATCACGTTCGGCTCGTTGGTGATCACCTCATCCCGCCGATCCTGGGGCCTCGATCCTTCATCGAGCCCAAGGAGGGCTTGCGTGATCACGACACTCGTCACCGTCACCATCCTCTCGGCGGCACTCGCGGGAAGCTCCCAGTTCCCCGCGCCCCGCCTCTCCCCGGAAGCCTGCGACGCCTGGGGTCGCCTCCTCTCCCTCTCTTCGGCCGTCCCGCCGGACAGGATCCCTCACTGGCTGCCGGAGGAGATCCGCGCTGCCCTCGCCGCAGCGTGCGAGCCATGGTCCTCGCTCTCTCCGAACGCGGACGGCGGCCGATCGACGTCCTCGCGGGGCTCCTTCCCAGCCCCGGCCCCAGCCCTGGTCCTGGCTCCGGTCGGCGAATGGCTGCCCAAGCCCTCGAAAGCGGACGATGAGTGGGCGTTCGACTCTTTCGGTCCGGAGACGGGAGGGCCGGTGGAGCCCTCAGGCACCTCGGAGGTGTGGGGCGACTCGTCCTCTTCGGCGGAGCGGAGGGGTCCCCGGGCCATCTCCGGGCCGGAATCCTCGCGGGCGGGTGCCAAGCGGTCGCAGCGCCCCTCTGAGGGGAGGAAAGCGCCCTCCGGTCGAGGGGCGGTCTCCTCCCAGGGGAAAGCCTCCCCCGGCGGGCGGGCGGTCTCTTCCCCGGGGAAGGCCTTCTCCGGGAGGCGGGCGGCACCCTCGCGAGGGAGGGCGGTGGCCTCGCGGGGACGCGCCCTGCCTGTGCGAGGGCAGATCGCGGCCACCACGGCACTCCGCCAGGTTGGCAGGCCGTACGTGTGGGGCGGCGGTTCGAGCGCGGGCCCGACCGGCGGGGGCTTCGACTGCTCGGGGCTCGCTCTGCACGCCTGGGCCAAGGCCGGGGCCAGGCTCACCCACTACACCGGCACCCAGTTCAGGCAGGGCCGCCGGGTGCCCTTCTCCCAGCTTCGCCCGGGAGACCTGGTCTTCTTCGGCGGAGGCACCGGAGACCCGACCCACGTGGGCGTCTACGTCAAAGACGGCGTCATGGTCCACGCTCCCAAGACCGGCGACGTCGTCAGGACGATCGACTTCGCCGCCTCGCCCTACTACCTCTCCCGCTACCGAGGCGCCGTCCGCCCCACCCCGCGCTGACTCACCCCGTCCGGCCTCGTTCGGCCCTGCCTGACCTACCCTTGCCTGACCTACCCCTGCTTGACTTGCCCCTGCTTGACTTGCCCCTGCCTTACCCGACTCGTCCCGATCTGGCCCGGTTCCCTGTCCGGCTCTGTCCGGCCCAGTCCGCGCTGACTTGCCCCATCTCGGAGCGGCTCCGGCCTGGCGCCGCTCCGTTCCGGGCGGTGCCCCGTTTCACCCGGCCTCTACTTGCGCCGTCCCGCCGGCGCCTGGCCGTCCCGATGGCCCCTTACTCCCGGCTTTCCCGTCGCCCTCGCCCTGTCTCGTAGATCACTCGCTTCCCTAACCGAGTGTCGGTTCCCCTCAGGATGCTGGTAATGTAATCACGCGTTGGCCCCCTTAGCTCAGGGGATAGAGCACCGGCCTCCGGAGCCGGGAGCGCAAGTTCGAATCTTGCAGGGGGCACACCAGCCAGGCCAGCCCGAGTACGGGTCTGATCTGGAGCTAGAACGCCGAAACGGGCGGGATTCCAGTCTCATGGAGTCCCGCCCGTTCTCGTTGACGCTCGTCGGCTGTGGGCCAACCATGGGTCTGCGCACACCCTTGTCTCGAAGCCTCCGGTGAAGTCGTGGCCGCCTGGGACGAGCGCCGGGGGACTGGGAGACCGGCCGGATCCTGGAGAGGTCCTGGTGAGCGTGGCCGGTTCGCCGGCCGGTGCCCGTGTTCAGCGTCGGCGGACGGCGTTCAGCAGCCAGCGGCGGACCACGGCCAGCGCCAGCGGCACCGGCACGGTGCCCGCCCCGAGCCCCACGTCGACCAGCAGGTCGAACACCTCCTTGCGGCGGGCGGCGGTGTCGATCGCGGCATCGATGAAGCCGGGTGACTGGGAGGCGAGGGCGAGCACGTCGGTGGTGCGCAGGTGCCGCCCGAGGGCCTTTCCCAGCCCGCGCCGGTAGGCGGGCAGCGGGTCGCCCGCCGCCTGGACGGCGGCCTCCCCGGCGAGCCGGCCGGAGACCAGCGCGTAGAAGATGCCCTCGCCCGTGAGCGGGTTGATGAGACCGGCGGCGTCACCGGCGAGCATCACCCGCCCGGAACCCGGCGTCGGGCGGCCGGGGGACAGGGGCAGGTGGTGGGCGCGCAGGTCGCGGGCCCTCACGTGGGGAAGCAGCTCGGCGAGCCGTCCGTGCAGCACCTCCCTCCCCGGCAGGCCGGTGGCGTGCAGCCGGGGCAGGAGCATGCCGTAGCCGACGTTGGCGGTGCCGTCGCCGATCGGGAACGACCACGCGTACGCGGGCCACCCGTCCCGCTGCATGAAGATGGACTGGACGTCGTCGTCGGCGGGCACGTCGGCGTAGCCGCGCACGGCGATCGCGGTGTGCCTCTCGGGGGAGGGGGAGATGCCGATGAGGCGCCGTACGGTCGAGTTGGCCCCGTCCGCGGCGACCACGGCGCGGGCGGTGACGGTGCCGTCGAGAACCACGTGGTCGTCGAGGACGGTGAGCGCGCGGACCTGGTGGCGGCGGACCTCGACGCCGCGGGCGCGGGCGGCGTCGACGAGGCGGGCGTCGAAGACCTTGCGGGGGACGACGTGGTTGGGCCTGGCGGAGGTGGCGGAGACGCGCGCGCCACCGGGGGAGACCACCGCCAGGCGCCGCGTCGGCCGGTAGTCGGCGATGAGGTCGGGAACGCCCAGCAGGGTGAGCTCGTCGCGCCCGTGGGCGGCGATGCCGTCGCCGCAGGCCTTGTCGCGGGGGAAGTCGGCCCTGTCGAGCAGGAGGACCCGTGCCTCGGGCCTGAGCTGTCTCGCGCGCAGTGCCGCGGCCGCTCCCGCGGGCCCGCCGCCGACGACCACCAGATCCCACACGTCATCCACCCCGGTGAGCCTTCCCCGTACGCCCGGGGGGAACCGCTGCCGCGGTGGATCTTCACGGGTGGCGCGTACCGATCCTCGCCACACTCCGCCCCTTGCCCGGCTCTCGGCGAGCATCGCCGGGAGAGCCGAAAATCTCGCCGTCCTTTACGAATCGCCCGGCTGCGACGAGGCGCCCGTCTTTCGCGAAGCATCCGTTTTCCGCGAGGTGTTCGTTTTCGGCGGGTCCTCCCCGCCCGAGCCGTGGGGGTGCTCGGGGGTGGCGGAACTGAGCGGGACCGCCGGGCCGCGGACCACGTCCAGCTGGACGGTCTGGCGGGGCACCAGGAGGTCCAGCAACCAGCTTCCCGCGATGCGCACCCGGTTGCGCGGGATGGCGAACAGGTGGTAGCCCCGGGTGATCGCCTTGGCCACCATGCCCGACAGCGGCACGCCCAGCGGGTCCGCGGCGGCGCCGGTCCCGCCCAGGTCGACGACGAATCCCAGGTCGTGGTGCTTGTACGGCCGGAGCTCCCCGTGACCGTAGGAGGCGGCGATGTTGCGTGCGGCCCGCTTGCCCTGGCGGCCGGCGTGCTGGGCGGTCATCGCCGTATACTCGCCCGGCCGGGTGAGGTCGGGAACCGCGGCCGCGTCGCCGCAGGAGAAGATCTCCGGGTGGCCGGGCACCCTCAGGTACTCGTCGACGAGCAGGCGTCCCTTCACGGTCGGCAGGCCCAGGGACTCCACCATCGGGTCGGGGCGCACGCCGACGCACCAGATCAGGGTTTTGGTCGCCACGAACTCCCCGTCGGAGAGCTTGACCCCCTCCGCCGTCGCCTCGGCCACGCTCGTGCCGGTGCGGATCTCCATGCCCCGCTCGGACAGCGTCCGGTGCGCGATCCGGGACAGGCGTTCGTCCAGCTCGGGGAGGATGCGCGGGGCGATGTCGGCGAGGATCCAGCGCACCGGCTGGTCGCGCAGCCCCGGCCGGCGCGCGCGGATGGCGAGCGTGAGCAGCTGACCCTGCGCCGCCACCTCGGTCCCGGTGTACCCGGCGCCCACGACCACGAACGTGCACCTGGCCCGGCGCTCCTCGGGGTCGTCGGACGCGTCGGCGAGCTCGACCTGGCGGATCAGGTGGTCGCGCAGGTAGAGGGCCTCGGCGATGCTGCGGAAGCCGTGGGCGTACTCGGCGACCCCGGGGACGGGAAGCAGCTTGTTGACGCTGCCGACCGCGATGACCAGGCGGTCGTAGCCCAGCTCGCGGTGGTTGCCCTCGGCGTCGGTGCACTTCACGCGGCGCGCCTCGATGTCGACGGTGTCCGCCGTGGCGAGCAGGTGCCGCACCCCGGGGTGGTCGCCCGCCAGCGGGACCGCCACCTTGCGGGGGTCGAGGATGCCCGCCGCGACCTCCGGCAGCAGCGGGAGGTAGAGGAAGTAGTCGGTCGGATTGATCAGGACGATCTCGATCGCGCCCTTCGCGATCCGGGAGAGGGTGCGGACCGCGGTGAAACCCGCGAACCCTCCTCCGATCACGACGACCCGTTGTCGCTGGACCATGACGTCGCTCCTTTCGGCACTCCGTTTCCAGCGGCGTGCCCTGTCCGCCCCCGGGTCAAGCGCGACGGGCCGTCCTATGTTGCCCGTGCGGCGGGGACGGCCCGTGATCCCGAACGGTGTGCCAAGGGGGGCAGGAAGGCAGACAAGCGGGATTAATCGCCAGGTCATCGCGCGGACAAGATGGCCGGGCGGGCGAGTGGGAGCCGCTTTCCCAGGGGATGGCCGGGGGAAGGCGGTGGAATCCGGATGCCGCGCCGGTTCGAGGACGGTCCGGTCTGTTCGAGGATCGGCTGGTTCCCGGGACAGGCCGGTTCGAGGACGGGCCGGTTCCGGGAACGGGCCGGTCCGGGGCGAACCGGTTCTGAGGGGGTGGGTCGTGACGACCTTCGAACAGTCACGCGAGGAGCCGCTGACCTCACCGCCGGCACCTCGCGTGAAGGAGCCGGGCTCGATCGTCGTGCGCTGGCTCACGAGCACCGACCACAAGGTCATCGGCTACCTGTACCTGATAACGTCGTTCGTCTTCTTCCTGCTCGCCGGGATCATGGCCATGATCATCCGGGCGGAGCTCGCCCACCCGGGGCTGCAGGTGGTGACCCAGGAGCAGTACAACCAGCTGTTCACCATGCACGGCACCCTCATGCTGCTGCTGTTCGCGACCCCGCTGTTCGCCGGGTTCGCCAACGTGGTCATGCCGCTGCAGATCGGGGCGCCCGACGTGGCGTTCCCCCGGCTCAACATGGTCAGCTACTGGCTCTTCCTGTTCGGCGGGATCATCGTGTTCTTCGGCTTCATCACCGAGGGGGGCGCCGCCGACTTCGGCTGGACGGGATACTCGCCGCTCTCCAGCGCGACCCACTCCCCGCAGGTGGGCGGAGACCTGTGGATCGTGGGCCTGACGATGTCCGGGCTCGGTACGATCCTCGGCTCGGTCAACTTCATCACCACGATCATCTGCATGCGGGCCCCCGGGATGACGATGTTCCGCATGCCGATCTTCACCTGGAACACGCTGCTGACCGGCGTCCTGGTGCTGATGGCCTTCCCGGTGCTGGCCGCCGCGTTGCTCGTCCTGCTGGCCGATCGCAGGTTCGGGGCCCATGTCTACGACCCGCTGACCGGGGGGCCGATCTTGTGGCAGCACCTGTTCTGGTTCTTCGGCCATCCGGAGGTCTACATCATCGCGCTGCCGTTCTTCGGCATCATCACCGAGGTGATCCCCGTCTTCAGCCGCAAGCCGATCTTCGGCTACATCGGCCTGGTCGGCGCGACCATCGCCATCGCGGGCCTGTCGATGACGGTGTGGGCGCACCACATGTTCGCCACGGGCCGGGTGCTGCTGCCGTTCTTCTCGTTCATGTCGTTCCTGATCGCGATCCCGACCGGGGTGAAGTTCTTCAACTGGGTCGGGACCATGTGGCGGGGTCACATATCGCTCGACACGCCGATGCTGTTCGCCGTGGGGTTCCTGGTGACGTTCCTGCTAGGCGGGCTGACCGGGGTCATCATGGCCTCCCCGCCGCTCGACTTCCACGTGACCGACTCGTACTTCGTGGTCGCGCACTTCCACTACGTGGTCTTCGGCACCGTGGTGTTCGCGATGTTCGCGGGCTTCTACTTCTGGTGGCCGAAGATGACGGGCAAGATGCTGAACGAGAAGCTGGGCAAGTGGCACTTCTGGACGTTGTTCATCGGCTTCCACACCACCTTCTTCGTCCAGCACCTGCTGGGCGCGGAGGGCATGCCGCGCCGCTACGCCGACTACAGCAGGCTCGACGGGTTCACCGACCTCAACCTGATCTCCTCGATCGGGGGCTTCCTGCTCGGCGTCTCCACGCTGCCGTTCCTGTACAACCTCTGGTACACCGCGCGCCACGCTCCACGCGTGACGGTGGACGACCCGTGGGGCTTCGGCAACTCGCTGGAGTGGGCCACCTCCTGCCCGCCGCCCCGGCACAACTTCACCTCGATCCCGGCCATCCGCTCGGAGCGGCCGGCCTTCGACCTGCACCACCCGAGGGTGACGATGCAGGAGCGCCAGCTCGACCCGGCGGCCGGGCTCAACGAGGAGATCTGACCCCGGGGCCGTACGTGAACGGGGGCGTACGTGAACGGGGCCGTACGTGAACGAGGGCGGTGCGGGACGGGTGGGGTCAGCCGAAGAGGCCGGTCTCGCGGCCGTCCTCGCCGGGCGGCCCCGGCTCTCCCGCCAGCAGCGTGTAGTACTCCACGCCCAGCGCGGGCTGTCCCACGTTGTCGGAGAGCGCGAAGAACGAGCCGTCCACGCTCAGCTGCGTGCGGTGCGTGCGCAGCGCGGTGATCTTGGCGCCCAGATGCGCCCTCGCGTCGACCCGCGTCGTCACCTGCTCGCCGGGGACGCCGAAGCCGAACTCCTCGACGGAGCCGACCCGCTTGAACGGCCCGGTGCCCACCGCGCGCTCCAGCTCGTCCAGCGGCATGGCTGTGACGTAGAACCGGGAGGGCCGCCACGGCTCGCCCTCGCCGAAGGACGGGTCGGAGGCCCTCTCGAACGCCCGCCACGCCACCCGGTGGGCCTGGATGTGGTCGGGGTGGCCGTAGTAGCCGTTGTCGTCGTAGGTGACGACGACCTGGGGTCTTACCTCCCTGATGACGCGGACCAGCTCCGCGGCGGCCTCGTCGGGGTCGGCGCGGAAGAAGCAGCCGGGGTGGTCGTTGGACGGCGAGCCCATCATGCCGGAGTCGCGCCAGCGTCCGGGCCCGCCGAGGAAGCGGTGATCGTCCACGCCGAGGGCCGCGCACGCCACCGCCAGCTCGCCCTCGCGGTACGGGCCCAGCCGGTTCTCCCGGCCGGCGGCGAGGTGGCCCAGCTCGGGAGGGACCACGTCGCCCTCCTCGCCCAGCGTGCACGTCACCAGGCAGACGTACGCGCCCTCGGCGACGTACTTCGCCATAGTGGCCCCCGTCCCGATGGACTCGTCGTCGGGATGGGCGTGGACGAGGAGAATGCGACGGTCGTACGGCATGGCTCCGCTCCGCCCTCTCTGTTTCCGTGGTGGTCTCCGCGTTTCCGCGGTGGTCTTCGCGCGGGGCTCCCGCGTTTTCGTGGTGGTCTTCGCACGGGACTCCCGCCGCCGGGTCTCGGCGGCGGGAACCCCGCGGGGGTTCACCTCGCGTCGACGTATCCGCTCGCGGCGGCCCGGATCCCGGCCTGGAACCGGCTCACCGCGCTCAGGTTCTGCAGCAGCGCGCCGATGTGGCGGCGGCAGGTGCGCACGGACATCCCCAGCCTGCGGGCGACGGCCTCATCGGTGAAGCCCTCGGCCAGCAGGGTGACGATGGCGTGCTGTATCTCGTCCGTCGCGCCCTGGTAGCCCAGGTCGGAGGCGGAGTAGGGGATCGCGGAGTTCCACAGGTGCTCGAAGACCTCCGACAGGAACCCGACGACGGACAGGTCGCGTGCGGCGACCGCCCCCGGCGCCGCACCCGCCTCGCCCGGCCGGGACATGAAGGCGATCTCCCCATCGAAGATCACGAGATGGTTCGGGAGCTGGGGCGTGGTGCGCACGCTGGCACCGGCCGCGATGAGCTTCTTGATGTGCCCCCTGGTGGGCAGGTCGGCACGGGCGCTGTGCTGGTAGAGCATCCGCAGCCGCACCCCCCGCTCCAGCATGGCGAGGTTGCGCGTCAGCGTGTCGTCGAGGTCGGCCCAGGAGGGCGCGTTCGGCTCGACGCTCAGCATCTCGCGCTCGCACGCCGCCGCCGCCATGTGCAGCGATCCGCGCACGGCCGCGCCGCCGGGCAGCGCCTCCACCGGGTTCGCCGGTTTCCTGGTGCGCTGCACCTCGTCGTATCCGTGCATCAGGGAGTGCATCTGCGTACGGATTCCGGTGATCAGGTCGCGCCGGTGGTGGATCTCCGTCTCCATCGGCGATATCAGCGAGGCGGCGGCGATCTCCGGGTTCACCGGTACGAGGTTGGTCAGATGGCCCGGCTCCGGGCGGAGCAGGTGCAGGCGGGTCAGCCGTTCTATCGCGTCCTCGACGGTGCGGGGGTCGAGATCGAGCTCTTCGGCGACGTCGCGGGCCGTACCGATGTGGCCCCTGTGAAGTGCCCTGAAGTAGACGGAGGCGGTGTCCTCGTCCAGGGCACGTAGTTGGTCAGATAGTCCACCCACAAGCCTTTTCCCCCTTGCGGCTATTCTTGCCAGAGTGTGCCAGAAAATTGCACAACATTGCTAGATAGTTGTGAAGAACTGTCTGGATCGCTTTCCTCATCGCTACCAAGGGGCCTGCGGGCTGTGGAGAGCCGCCGTCGGACCTCTCCCGAGGGCCGCGAGCGTAACCGCACACCAGGGCGCTGGCACCATCGGGGTGGCCAATTGTTGTCAATGTCCTGCGCCGTGACGCCCGCGTCAACAGGTTGACGACGCCGCGGGCGAGAGTGTCTGATCATTCACAGTTCGCGACCGGCGTGTCCCGCAGGATCGCGACGACCACACCCGGCCCCACGTGATCCCACGATGGCCGGGCACGACTTCCGGATTCCGTCCCGGGAGAACGGCGGGGGCGCCGCGTGCGGCGGCCGTACCTCGCCGGGCTTCTCCACGCCCCCGCCGAGATCCTGTGACGGCGCGGTTGCCCGGGAGGCGGGACGGCTCGCGCCGCGCCGCCCGCGAACCCGGCACCGGTGCCGGAGTCCCGGTCACCGGAGATTCCCAGCCGCGGGGGCGGAGGACGACGCGTCCCGGGCGAATGCTCAAGCGGAGGTGAATGCCTGTGCCGCGACGCCTTCCCCTTCTCCGGAGGATCGCGACCGTCAGCGTCCTTACTTCCCCGTTCGCCCAGCCGGGCGGGGGCGACGCGGGGGGACTCAACGTCTACATCGTCGAGGTCGCCCGGCGGATGGCGGCGCTGGGCGTCGAGGTGGACATCTTCACGCGCGCAGCCGCCCCCGGCGTGCCGCCGCTGGCCGAGCTCGCCCCCGGCGTGCTGGTCAGGCACCTGGCCGCGGGCCCGCCCAGGGAACTCGACAAGAACGACCTGCCGGGCACGCTCGGCCCGTTCACCGCCGAGATGCTGCGCGCGGGGGCCGCCCGAGGCCCGGCCGGCGGGTACGACCTCGTGCACGCCCACCACTGGCTGGCCGGGCGGGTGGGGGCGGTCGTCAAGGAGCGCTGGGGCGTTCCCCTGGTGCAGTCCATGCACTCGCTCGGCGCGGTCAAGAACGCCTCGCTCGCGGCGGGCGACGAGCCCGAGCCGGCCGGGCGCATCGCGGGGGAGACGGAGGTGGTGGCCGCCGCCGACCGGCTCGTCGCCAACACCGTGCAGGAGGCCGGCCAGCTGGTCACGCTGTACGGGGCCGACCCGGCCAGGGTGCGGACCGTCAATCCCGGCGTCGACCTGTCCCTGTTCCGCCCCGGCTCGCGGGCCGAGGCCCGGCGCGCGCTCGGCCTTCCCCCGGACGCCGTCGTGCTGCTGTTCGCCGGGAGGGTGCAGCCGCTCAAGGCGCCGGACGTCCTGCTGCACGCCGCCGCCAGGATGATCCGCCACGACCCGGGCCTCGCCGGGCGCCTCGTCGTGGCGGTCGTGGGCGGGCCCAGCGGAGCCGGTTGGGGGCGCCCCGACCACCTGGGCAAGCTCGCCGCCACGCTCGGCATCACCGGCCAGGTACGGCTGGAGCCGCCCTGTCCGCAGCCCAGGCTCGCCGACTGGTACCGGGCGGCGACCGCCGTCGTGGTGCCCTCCCACGCCGAGACGTTCGGCCTGGTGGCCGTTGAGGCCCAGGCGTGCGGCACCCCCGTGGTCGCCGCGGCCGTCGGCGGCCTCCGCACCGCGGTGCGGGACGGGATCTCCGGCGTGCTCGTGGACGGGCACGACCCGGCCGCGTACGCCCGCGTGCTCGGCGACCTCGTGGCCGCGCCCAGGCTGCTGCGGGCCCTCGGCGAGGGCGCGCTCGCCCACGCGTCTCGGTTCGGCTGGGACCAGGCCGTCGACAGGCTGACGGAGGTGTACGCCGACGCCGTTCGGCTGGCGGAACCGAGGGGAGGCGGCTCCCGGGCGGGCGGGCCCGCGGGCGGCCCCCGGGTGGTGGCGCCGCTCGGATAGCGGGGGCGCCGGGGCGTCGCTCAGGCGGTGGAGGTGGTTGGTGCGGGGCGGTGGGGGCGTCGCTCCGGGGCTTTCAGGTGGTGGCGCCGCTCAGATAGCGGGAGCGCTGGGGCGTCGCTCAGGCGGTGGGGGCGTCGCTCGATGGGGCTTTCAGGTGACGGAGCCGACGAGCCGGGCGCGGGCCGCTGTCAGGTCGCCGTCGCCGAGCCCGGCCCCGCGAAGGTAGGACTCGACGTCGAGCGACTCCACCGTGGCCACGATGACCTCGCGGGCCGTGGTGTTCGCGCGGGCGAGCATCGCCTGGATCCTGGGACCTTCGTCGGGCTCGCCGAGCTTGACGAAGAGAGGCCGCAGCCGCTCGGCGCTCAGCTCGTAGTCGGCGGCGATGTCGGCCGCCGGCACGCCCGCGAGGGCGAGCATCAGCAGGGTGACGAGCCCGGTGCGGTCGCGGCCCGCCATGCAGTGCACGACGACACCGCCCGGCTCGGCGCGGGCGATCGCCGATATGGCGGCGGCGCACCGCTCCGCCTTCCGCTCCAGGAAAGGCCGGTAGTACAGGGGCGTGCCGTACAGACCCTCGGCCAGTCCGGTCCAGAACGCGGTGTCCCCCCGGTCGTCCAGGGGCACGCGCACGGTGGTCAGACCGGCGGGACGGCTCACCGTCCCGCCCCGCCAGTCGCCGTCGTTGCGCAGGTCGACGACCGTGCGGACGCCGTGGTCCGTGAGCGCCCGCCATCCGGCCGGGCTGAGGCGCTCGGGGGCGTCGGAGCGGACGAGGGCGCCCCAGAGCGTCTCGCGGCCGTCGGCGGTGCGCAGGCCGCCCAGGTCGCGGACGTTGTGGCAGCCGTCCCAGTCGAGGTTCCGGTCCCGCGGGACGACGGCGTTTCCGGAGACCGCCGGTCCCTCGCGGCCTCGATCATCACGTTGAGCGTCCATGTGAGGCCCTCCCGGTGTCCCATCGTGCCATCGCCGCACTCGCCGCGACCGTCCCGCGTCGGACCGCCGCGCGTCGTCGTCGTCTTGTTCCGAGGCGCCGCCCGTGCCGCCGTCTTGTTTCGAGGCGCCGCCCGCGTCGCCGTCTCGTGGCCGTTGTCCCGCGTCGGGTCGCCCGGATCGTGCCGCTGTCTCGTGGTTGTCGTCCCCGTCGGGTCGCGGGGGTCGTGTCGCCGTTTCGTGGCCGTTGTCCCCCGTCAGGGCGCGGGGATCGTGTCGCCGGGCGCCGGAGGGACTCCCGCGCACTCCGACGCGGCCCAGACCATCAGGTCCTCGACGTACAGGAGCATGTCCTCCGCGGTCTCCCCCCAGCCGGTCGCGTCACTCCACTGGAGGCTGAACACGGCGCCCGCGGGGCGGTGCAGGACGGTCATCATGTAGCGGGCGCCCAGCGGGCGGGGCGGTGAGAAGGTGACGATCCGGTCGTCCTCGTCGCCGGGGAATCCGTCGTCGCCCGCCGGCCACAGCGTGTTGAGGTCATCCGCGACCCCCTCGTCCATATAGCTGAACCGGGGATAGGCCACCCCGGTCCTGTACAGGTCGCCGAGGATCTCCTCGCACATCCGCTCCGTGGCGTACGGATCGGCGTTGGCGAAGCGGTGGCCGGACAGCTGCTGGGCGGCGCAGTCCGCCAGCGCCCTCCGGTACGCGGTCCCCGGCGAGCCGGTGGACACGGCGGGCAGGAGCACGGGCATCGTCATGGTGGCCTTGCGCACCGACCGTCCCGCCCCGGCGGAGAAGCGGTTCGCCGAGATCGCGAAGATACCGGCCCGCGACGATCGCTCCACCGCGCAGACGGCGGTGCCGAAGGCGAGGAGGAAGGCGGCGGAGGGGGAGACGCCCGTCGCCCGCGCTATGGCGCCGGCCGCGTGCCCCGCGCGGCGGGACGCCAGCCAGCAGGAGCGGAACTCCCCCCGGCCGGGCTCGCCGGGCCGCCCGAGGGGGGCGCGCGAGGGCGCGAAGGGCACGTGGCCGTCGAGCGCCTTGCCGATCTCACCCAGCCGCCGCTCCCAGTAGCCCAGGGCCCGCCGCTGGTAGGCCCGCCCGGCGGGGGAGGTCTCGGAGAGGGCGACGTCGATCGGCTGCTCGACGGCGAGGCCGGAGCCGAACGGCTCGCGGCCCGCGGCACGCGCGCGAAGGGCGTGGTTCAGGTCGTCGCAGAGGACCCGCATCCCCCACGGGTCGATCGCGACGTGGTCGACGACGAGGTCGATCCGGCGCACGTGCCCGCCCGCCGCGTCCAGGACGGCCTTGACGGGCCACTGCTCGCCGATCCTGAAGCAGGTGCGCCGCCACGGGGTGTCGAACCGCCGCCTGAAGGACACCTCGTCCTCCATCACCTGGATCACGTCGTCCAGCCGGTCGTCGACCGGGCAGACGTACTGGAGGCTGTCCTCGCGCCCGCCGCGGCGGACCAGTGACCGCAGCCCCTCGTGCCGGGCGAGGACGTCGCGTATCGCCGCGGCGACCTGGCCGACGGGCAGGTCCCGCCCCGGTACGGCGGCGCAGATGTTGTCCTCGTAGGAGGTGTCCGTGTCGGTGGGGATCCACTGGACCCACTCGTGCTGGGCCCAGGTGAGCGGCCCGTCGCGTACCACCCGCGCGTCCGGAGACCAGCCGGGTCCGGTCAACAAAGTCCCCGCCTTCGAATATCGGGAATCTCTCCCGGGGCCGGAAGCCGAAAATGGTTCGGACGGAACGGCGAGCGGCGGGAGAGAACGTCGTGGGCGACCGTCCGGACCGGGTCCGGCGTGATTCCGCGAGCCGCGAACCCGCCCGCGAAGCCGCTCGCCGACAATGATCAGACACTCCCGGCGGCGGCGCGGTCAACCTCCCGCACCCCGCCTTCGCGCTGTGAGCACCGGCAACTAGTGCCGGGCAACATGATGTCAGCGGTACGTCCGGTGGCGGAGTGGGCGATCCGGAGCGAAGTCAGCGCCCCCTTCTGAGGCGGCTTCGGTATCCGAGGCTAAATGTCTAGTCCTTGCGGATTTATGTTTTTATCTGACAGTCTTTTGTCGTGATTATGAGGGATCTCCTTTCGGGCTCGCGATCTGCCAGTGGGGAGGCCGTCATGAGAACGGCTCCCGCGCCTTTCCGGCGGGAGGCCTAGGAATGGACACGCTCGCGCGGGGGGACACGCGGGACGGGATCGCTCCCCGGCCCGACGGCGTCCGCGAGCTGCCGCTCTCGTTCGGCCAGGAGCGCATGTGGTTCCTCGACCGGCTGGAACGGACCGGCGCCGCCCACAACGTCTTCATCGCCGAACGGCTCAGGGGACCGCTCGACCCGGACGCCCTGGAGCGGGCGCTCGCCGAGATCGTGGCCAGACACGAGATCCTGCGGACCCGCTTCCCCGGCAGGGACGGCGCTCCCGTCCAGATCGTCGACGAGCCGCGCCCGACCGGCGACCGGCCGTACGCCGACGCTGCCGGGACGCCGGGCGAGGCGGGAGCGCGGAGCGAGACCGGAGCACAGGGCGAGACCGGGACGCGGGGCGAGACCGGGGTACGGGGGAAGATCGGGGCACGGGGTGGGTCCGGAGCGCGGGACGAGGCCGGTTCGGAGAACGAGGGGAACGAGGGGCACGACCGGCCGTACCTGGAGCTGCTGGACCTGTCGGATCTTCCCGAGGCGGACCGCGAGGCGCGGACCGCGCGGCTCGTCCGGGAGCAGATCGAGCGGCGGTTCGACCTGGCGGGCGAGCCGCCGCTCCGGGCGGGCCTGGTGCGCCTGTCCGAGCGGGAACACGCGATCTACGTCGTGTTCCACCACATCGCCGTGGACGGCTGGTCGGTCGGCGTGTTCGCGCGCGAACTGGCCACGCTCTACGGCGCGTTCCTGGCCGGCGAGCCGCCGTCGCTGCCGCCGCCGCCGATCCAGTACGCGGACTTCGCGCTGTGGCAGCGCGAGCGTTCGGACGACCTGACGGACGAGCGGCTCGGCTACTGGCGGCGAAGGCTGGCCGACCCGCCGACGCTGGAACTCCCGACGGACCGGCCGCGTCCCCCGGTCAGGACCTCCGAGGGCGGCTGCGCCCTGCTCCGGCTCCCCGCCGAGCTGGCCGACGGCGTCGACGAGCTCGCCCGGCGCACCCGCACCACGCCGTTCATGGTGCTGCTCGCCGTGTACCTGGTCCTGCTGTCGCGCCGCTCCGGCCAGGAGGACGTCTGCGTCGGTACGCCGATCGCCGGACGGGACAGGGACGAACTGGAGCCGCTCATCGGGCTCTTCCTCAACACGCTGGTGATCCGCGGGGACCTGTCGGGCGACCCGACCTTCGGGGAACTGCTCGTCCGGGTCCGCCGAGCCGCCCTGGAGGCGTACACCAACGCGGACCTGCCCTTCGACCGCCTGGTGAGCGAGCTGAACATTCCCAGGGACCTCAGCCGCACCCCCCTGTTCCAGGCCCAGCTCGTCCCGCACGACTATCGGGGCACCGCCCTGACCCTGCCCGGCGTCACCGCCGAACCGATCGACCCGGGCGACGCGCGGCCGGCGATGTTCGACCTGTCGCTGGAGTTCGGGCGGCGGGACGGCGGCCTCGAACTCTCGCTCGTCTACAGCACGGCCCTGTTCGACCACGGCACGGCCGAGCGCATGGCGGAGCACGTCGCGGCCATGCTGCGCAGGGCCGTCGAGGACCCCGGCACGAGACTGTCAAAGCTGGGCCTCCCGCCGGAGGCGGAACGCGAGCTGACCCTCACCGCGTGGAACGACACCGCCGCCCCGCGCCCGGAGACCACCCTCCACGACCTGGTCGCGGGCGAGCCCGGGACGGTCGCGGCCACGTGCGGGGGGCGGAGCCTGACGTACGCGGAACTGGAGACGGGCGTCAACCGGCTGGCCAACCGGCTGCGGCGCGAGGGCGTGCGGCCCGGGGCCGTCGTGGCCGTGTGCGCCACCCGCTCGCTGGAGACGCTGGTCGCGCTGCTGGCCGTGATGAGGGCGGGCGGCGCCTACCTGCCACTCGACCCGGACTACCCCGCCGAGCGCCTCGCCTTCGTCCTGCGCGACTCGGGCGCGGAGCTGCTCCTCACCGAGGAGTGCGTGCGCGGACGGCTTCCCGAGGGCGCCGCGCGGGTCCTGCTCATCGAGGACCCCCGGGCGTTCGCCGGTGAACCCGGTACGCCCCCGGCGCCGCTCGCCACACCGGACGACCTCGCGTACGTGATCTACACGTCGGGCTCGACGGGCCGCCCCAAGGGGGTCGCGATCGAGCACCGCGCCGTGGTCAACCTGCTGCTGGCCATGAAGGACCTGCTGGGCGCCGGACCCGGCCACGTCTGGCTGGCGCTCACCTCCCTGTCGTTCGACATCTCCGTGCTGGAGTTCTTCCTCCCGCTGGTCACCGGCGGCCGGGTGGTCGTCGCGGGCGGCGCGGAGGCGCCGGACGCGCTCGCGCTGGTGAGGCTCGCCGCCGCGCACGGCGTGACGCACGTCCAGGCGACGCCGTCGGGCTGGCGGGCGCTCCTCGACGCGGGATTCGACGGGCCGAGGGTGACCGCCCTCGCCGGAGGCGAGGCGCTGCCGCCCGCCCTCGCCCGCGCGCTACGGGGACGCGTACGGGCGATGTGGAACGTGTACGGGCCCACCGAGACGACGATCTGGTCCACCCGCGAGCCGGTGCCCGCCGAGCCGGGGGCGGTGGCGATCGGCAGACCGCTGGCCAACACCCGCGTCCACGTGCTCGACGAGAGGCTCGACCCGGTGCCCGTCGGGGTGGTCGGCGAGTTGTTCATCGCGGGGACGGGGCTGGCGCGGGGCTACCTGAACCGGCCGGGCCTGACCGCGGAGCGCTTCCTGCCCGACCCGTTCGGCCCCCAGGGCTCACGCCTGTACCGGACCGGCGACCGGGTGAGGTGGCTGGCGGACGGGCGGCTGGAGTTCCTCGGCCGGGCCGACGGCCAGGTGAAGCTGCGAGGCCACCGTATCGAGCTGGGCGAGGTCGAGGCCGCCCTGGAGACCCACCCCCGGGTCGCCCGTGCGGTCGCCGCGATCGTCGACGACACCCTGGTGGCGTACGTGGTCCGGGCCTCGCCCGTCGCTGCCGAGGCCGTGGAGGGAACCGGAACCGAGGCCGGGGGCGTCGCGGACGCCGATACCCCCGCGACCATCGGGGAACCGGACCTCGCGGGACTCCGGGAGCACGTCGCGCGGTCACTGCCCGCGATCATGGTGCCCGCGGTCGTGGTGCCGCTGTCCACGCTGCCCCTCACCCCGAACGGCAAGCTCGACCGCAAGGCGCTTCCCGCGCCGGGCAGGCCGTCCGCCGGGCACGGCCGCTCGCCGGAGAGCCACCTGGAACGGCAGGTGGCCGGGATCTTCGCCGAGGTGCTGGGCGTGGCCGCCGACCGGCTCGGCGCCGACGACGACTTCTTCGGCCTGGGCGGGCACTCGCTGCTCGCGGTCAAGGTCACCGCGCGGATCGCGGCGCTGCTCGACGTGGAAGTTCCCCTCAGGGAGCTGTTCGGCCGGCCGACGATCGCCGGGTTCGCCGAGGCCGTCGGCGCCGCCGCATCCGGTCTCGCGGACGACCGCGACGGTCGTGCCGCCCCGTTGCGTCCGCGTCCCGACGGTACGCCGCTCACGCTCTCGCCCGCGCAGGAGCGGCTCTGGCTCCTGCACCGGCTCGATCCGGACGACGCGGCGTACAACATGTTCACCGTCTGGCGCCTGCGCGGCGATCTCGACACCGCCGCGCTGGAACACGCTCTCCGGGATCTGGCGGCGCGGCACGAGACCCTGCGCACCCGCTACCCGGAGGTGGACGGCGGGCCGGTCGCGATCACCGACCGCGCGACCGGTCCGCTGATCGAGCACATCGACCTCACCGGTGAGGAACCGGCGGGCGGCGTGCCGGAAGAACGGCTCGCGGGCACGGGAGCCGCCGAGGAAAAGCCCGGGGGAGGACTCGCGGGGAGGATCGGTTCTGGGAGCGCCGAAGGGTTCGCGGGGAGGATCGGTTCTGGGAGCGCCGAAGGGTTCGCGGGGAGGAACGGTTCTGGGAGCGCCGAAGGGTTCGCGGGGAGGAACGGCTCCGGAAGCGCCGAAGGACTCGCGGGGAGGATCGGCTCGGGAGCAGTCGAAGGAGAGAGCGCCGAGGGGCTCGCGGGGAGGGAGCGGGAGGCGCGGAGACTGGTCGCGGAGCGGACCAACGCCCCCTTCGACCTCACGGGCCCGCCCCCGTTCCGGGTCAGCCTGCTGCGCCTGGCCGAGCAGGACCACGTGCTCTGCGTCGTCCTCCACCACATCGCGGGCGACGGCTGGTCGCTCAACGTCCTCGCCGACGACCTGGCCGTCCTGTACGCCGCGCACAGGAACGGGACCGAGCCCGGTCTCACCGAGCCGCCGGTGACGTACGGGGACATCGCGTTCTGGCAGCGAGGCCACGACGACGGGGCGGCGCTCGGCTACTGGCGCGAGCGGCTCGCCGACCCTCCCGTGCTGGAGCTGCCGCTCGACCGTCCCCGCCGGCCGATCTCCTCCCATACCGGGGGGTTCCACTCCTTCCGCCTGCCTGCCGACCTCGCCGTACGGCTGGAGGAGGTGGCCCAGGAGTGCGGGGCGACCCTCTTCATGGTGCTGCTCGCCGCGTACCAGGTGCTGCTGGCCCGCCACACCGGCCAGGACGACATCATGGTCGGCTCCTCCTACGCGGGGCGGGACCGCGTCGAGCTGGAGCCGGTCGTCGGCTATCTCGCCGGCACCTTGGTCCTCCGGGGCGACCTGTCGGGAGACCCCTCCTTCACCGACCTCGTGGGCCGTACGCGGACGACCCTGCTGGAGGCGATGGCGTACCCGGAGGTGCCGTTCGAGAAGCTCGTGACGGAGCTGGAGGTGGAGCGCGGCCTGAGCCGCACGCCGCTTTTTCGGACCATGGCCATCCTGCACAGCCAGGACGACGGCGTCAGAAACTCCCTCGCCGACCTGGACCTGGAGTTCTTCGACGCCGGATACCGGCAGGCCAAGTTCGACCTCATGCTGGAGATGTGGCGGCGCGACGACGGGCTCTTCCTGGTGCTCGGCTACGACGCCGAGCTGTTCGAGGCCGAGACCGTCGCCCGTCTCGCGGCCCGGTTCACCGTCCTGTGCCGCGCGGTCGCCGCCGACCCCCGCCGGGCCCTCTCCGAGCTGCCGCTGCGCACCGACGAGGACGACGCCCGGCTGCGCGTTCACGAGGCGGCGACGGCCAACGTCCCGGGCCCCCTCGTGCCGGACCTCATCGCGGAGGCGACCGCCGCGCACGCGGGCGCGACCGCGGTGGGTTGCGGTGATGAGACGCTGACCTACGCGAGCCTGGAGCTTCGCGTCGCCTCGCTGGCCGCCCTGCTCCGGCGCCGCGGTGTCGTACGGGAGACGGTCGTCGCGGTCCTCGCGGACCGGTCGATCGACGTCGTCGCGGCGCTGCTCGCCGTGTGGCGTGCCGGTGGCGCCTACCTGCCCGTCGATCCAGAACTTCCCGAGGAACGGGTCGGGACGATCCTGTCCGACAGTGGAGCCGCCCTCCTGGTGACGGCCCGCCCCCTCGACGGCCCGCCGCCGGGGGACGTCCCGGTGCTGGTCCTGGACGACCTGGAGGCCGAGGAGCCCGAGGAGCCCGCGCGTCTCGTCGGCGGGGACGACGCCGCATACGTGATCTACACCTCGGGGTCCACCGGGCAGCCCAAGGGCGTGGTGGTGGAGCACCGGGCCCTGGCCGAGCGGGTGGCCTGGATGAGGGAGGCGTACGGGCTGGGACCGGGAGACCGGGTGGTCCAGTTCGCCGCGCTCGGCTTCGACGCGCACGCCGAGGAGATCTACCCCGCCCTGGCCTCGGGAGCGGCCCTCGAACTCCTGCCGGGCGGCGCGGTCACCCTTCCCGAGGTGCTCGCCGAACCCCGGGGGCGCGAAGTGACCGTGCTGGACCTGCCGACCGCCTACTGGCACCGGCTGGTCGACCAGATCGACGACGTGGCCTGGCCGGAACGGCTGCGGCTGGTCATCCTCGGCGGCGAGCAGGTGCACGCGGAGGCCGTGGCCCGCTGGCGGGAGAGGTTCGGCGACCGGGTCCGGCTGGTCAACACGTACGGGCCCACCGAGGCCACGGTCATCGCCACCGCGGCCGATCTCGGTTCCGCCGAAACCGAGGGACGCCCGCCGATCGGACGGCCGATCGGCGGCACCCGGGCGGTCGTCGTCGCCCCTCGGCCCGGTGTTTCCGGAGGGCTTACGCACCGCACGCCGCCCGGTGTTTCCGGAGGGCTTACGCACCGCACGCCGCCCGGTGTTTCCGGAGGGCTTACGCACCGCACGCCGCCCGGTGTTTCCGGAGGGCTTACGCACCGCACGCCGCCCGGTGTTTCGGGAGAGTCCCTCCGCCACACGCCGTCCGAGCTTCCGCGCCGTACGCCCGAGCTTTCGCGCCGCACGCAGCAGGGCGGCTCAGAAGGGTCCCTCCACCGTGTGCCGCCCGGTGTCCCCGGGGAGTTGCTCCTCGGCGGCGCGGGGCTCGCCCGGGGGTACCTCGGCCGTCCGGACCTCACCGCCGAGCGTTTCCTGGACGACCCTGAGGCGGGACGGCTCTACCGCACCGGGGACCTGGTCCGGTGGCGAGCGGACGGCCTGCTGGAGTTCCTGGGCCGCGTCGACGACCAGATGAAGGTCCGCGGGTTCAGGATCGAGCCCGCCGAGATCGAGGGACGCCTCCTCGCCCACCCCGGCGTGCGGCAGGCGGCGGTGACCGCCCGCGAGGACAGGCTGGTCGCCTACGTCGCGGGCCCGGCCGACCCGGTGGAGCTCCGGCGCGATCTCGCCGCGGTGCTCCCGCCGTACATGGTCCCCGACGTCTGGGTGACTCTGGACGAGCTGCCGCTGACCACCGGAGGGAAGATCGACCGCCGCGCGCTGCCCGCGCCCGGCTTCGACCTCGACGAGGACCGGCCCTTCGTGGAGCCCAGGAACGACGCGGAGATCCTCGTGGCGGGCGTCTGGCAGGAGGTGCTGGGTGTCGGCAAGGTCGGCGCGTTCGACGACTTCTTCGCGCTGGGTGGCCACTCGCTGCTCGTCGTGCGCGTCGGATCCCGCCTGCGTACCGCCGCCGGGATCGACGTTCCCATCCGAGAGCTCTTCAGGAACCGTACGGTGGCCGATCTCGCGGTCGCGGTGGAGCGGATCCTGACGGAGGAACTGTCCGCGATGACGGACGAGGAGGTCGCCCGGATGCTCGGCACGGACGGCCCCTGACCGCGGTTCCCCCTTCCCCATGACTTTCCCCACGACGACCGACGGGCCGGGGGAGAACCCGGCCCCCTTCCCGGGCTGGAACCCGGGGTCTCCCACAGGAGGTATTCGATGAGTCACCAAGACGTCGCCGGTCAGGTCGGTCCGGCCGGTCCGGTGGGTCTGGTTGGTCTGGCCGAACCGGCGGAGCCCGCCGGTACTGTCGGTTCTGTCGGTCCTGTCGGGCAGACCGCGGTGGTCGAGCGGGTCGGAGGAACGGCGGGGGAGGGCGCCCCTCTTTCCGGGGACGCTCTCCGGCTGTGGCTGGCCGGGGCCCTGTCCACGGCGTGTGACGGGGAACTCTCCGCCCAGGAAATCCTCGATTCCGACAACTCGTTCGTCGCCATGGGGGTCACGTCGATCGCCACGATCCGCCTGGTCGACCTCATCGAGGCGGAGCTGGACGTCATGATCGACTTCGGCGGTGACACCTGGTTCCTCCAGGACCTGGACGCCCTGACCACCTACCTGACCGACCTCACCCACTCCTGAGGAGACCGTCGGCCTGATCGACCTCCCCGCCCGCGTCGGCGCGACCGCCCTGTCAGCGGTGACCCGTCGCGCGGCCGAGGGCGATCCCGGTGGTCTCCTCGGGGTACGGCGACAGGCGTACGGCGTCGGCGGGAGACAGGAGACCCGCGGTCACCCGCTCGCACAGACGGGCCAGTGCGGAGATCTCCGCGTGCTGTGAGACGACGAACGCGCGGTCGACCGGGTCGCCGTGACCGGGAACGACCGTGCCGCCGTGACCGTGACCGTGACCGGGGCCGGTCACGCGGCCGGGGTCGGAGGTGGGGTCGGAAACGATCGTGTCGCCGGAGCCGGAGCCGGAGCCGGAGCCGGAGCCGGAGATGGAGCTGGGGCTGGAGATGGAGCCGGGGCTGGAGCTGGGGCTGGAGATGGAGCCGGGGCTGGAGCCGGAGCCGGGGCTGGAGACGGAGCCGGAGATGGGCGTGTCGCCGTTCCCGGGGCCGGTCGCGCCGCCGGGACCGTCGTCGAGCAGGTCGAGCAGCCCGGCGACCGTGGCGGGCCATTCGAGGGGGTAGGCGTCCTCGTAGGCGGGCGGCGCGCCGTTCTCCACGAGGTCCCCGGCGAAGATCACCCCGGCGTCCGGCACATGGACGACCAGATCGTTGCCGGAGTGGCCGCGACCGAGGTGGGCCAGGACGACCGGGCGGCCTCCGACGACCAGCCGCGCCCGGTCGGTCACGAGATGGTCCGGCGGCACGATCTCGGTCCTCGCGATGTCGTCGGCGATGTCCGGGCGTCCCAGATCCCGGTAGTACCGTGCCCACTCCTCCCTGGCCCGGTCGCCGTTCTCGACCAGGTCGGCGCGGCAGCCCTCGTGTGCCCAGACGGGGCGACCGAGGAACGGCCGGGTGCCGAAGCTGTGGTCGAAGTGCGAGTGGGTGATCGCCACCGTCCACGGGTCGCGGGTGATTTTCCTGATCTCCGAGAGCAGCTCGGCCCCCTGTCGCTCGTCCCCCCGCGTGTCGACCACCAGGCAGCCGCCGTCGCCCATGACCAGCCCCACCGACAGGTCCAGCTCGGCGTAACGCCGCACCAGCACCCGGTCCGCCACCTCGACCCACCGTGCTTCCACGGGTCACATTCTCCCTCCGGCCACAGGGGCCGGTCGAGACGGCCGGGGACACACCGTGGCGGGACTGTTTCCGGGCGACGACCGGCCTCGGCGCGGGCTTCGCCGTCGCGAAGACGCGGATCCCGAGGCCGATCGCACCTCCGGAGCTTGGTGTCGCGATCATCGCCGGAAGGGAAGTGCCGGGCGATCGAACCTTGTCCGTCAGCTGCGGGTCAGTCAACGGTCAAGGCGCGTGTCGCCGCTGATGGCCACGTGTGACTTTCACAGGGCCACGGGCGGGGTTACTGCCTGATGCCGAAGTTGTGGTCCACGGCCTTGCGGTAGTCGACCGGACAATGGGCACTCGACTGCTTGCCGATTCCCACCCACGGGCCGTAGACGGTCTTCGTGGAAAGTCCGCTGGAGCACTTGGCGATGGCCCGTACTTGGCCGCCACCCGAGTTGCACTGCGCCCATGTGTAGTCGGTCTGCCATCCGAACCCGCTGCTGCACGAGCCCGGCCAGGGCTCGGCGAGTGCGGCGGCGGGGGTGAGTGAGACGAAGGCGGCGGCGGCTACGGATGCCGCGGCCGCGAAGATCATTTTCTTCATGATCGAGAGCATACATAACCGTTATGGGGATATACGGCTTTTTGATATGCTTATATGCATGTCACGATTCGTGGCCATGCATAGCTGATCGGTGAAGATCGTTCAGCCCCGCAGGTATGTCACCACCGCCAGCACCCGGCGATGGTCGTTCTCGGCCGGTGGCAGGTCGAGTTTGGTGAGGATGTTGCCGATGTGCTTGCCGACCGCGGCCTCCGACACCACCAGGGCCCTGGCGATCGCCGCGTTGGATCGGCCCTCGGCCATCAGGGCCAGCACCTCCCGCTCGCGGGGGGACAGCCGCTCCAGCGGATCGCGGCGGCGGCGCAGCAGTTGCCTGACCACCTCGGGGTCCACGATCGTCCCGCCGTCGGCCACGTCGCACAGCGCGTCGACGAACTCCTCCACGTCGCCGACCCGGTCCTTGAGCAGGTAGCCGACCCCGGTGCCGTCACCGGAGTCCAGCAGCTCGGCCGCGTAGGTCTGCTCGACGTACTGGCTCAGCACCAGCACGGGCAGGCGCGGGTCCGCCGCGCGGAGCGCGACCGCGGCCCTGAGGCCCTCGTCGGTGAAGCCGGGCGGCATCCGCACGTCGGTCACGACGATGTCGGGGGCGTGCTCGCGCACCGCCTCCACGAGCCCCACGGCGTCACCGGCCGTGGCCGCCACCCGGTGCCCGAACCGGGCGAGCAGCTCGGCCAGCCCCGCGCGGAGCAGCACGCCGTCCTCGGCGAGGACTACCTTGAGGGAACGATCGGAGTGCACGGGATCTCCACGCGTAGCAGGGTCGGCCCACCGGCCGGGCTGGAAAGTACGAGTCTGCCGTCGACGACCGAGACGCGGTCCGCCAGCCCGGCGAGCCCGCTCCCCTCCGCCGCGGCGGCGCCGCCCACGCCGTCGTCGCCGATCTCCACGACGAGGCGGGCGCCGTCCATCCGTCCGGTGACCGTGGCCCGCCGGGCCCCGCTGTGCCGGGCCACGTTCGCCAGCGCCTCGCACACCACGAAGTACGCGGTGGCCTCCACCACCTCGGGCAGCCGCGCGGGCAGCGTCACGGTGACCTCCACGGGCACGGGGGAGCGATCGGCGACGTCGGCGACGGCGGCGGGCAGTCCCCGGTCGGTGAGGATCTGCGGGTGGATTCCCCTGATCAGGTCGCGGATCTCGGCCAGCGCGAGCTTCGCCTGCTCGTGCGCCCTGCCGACGAGCTCGGCCGTCTCGTCCCCCCGGGTGAGCTTGGCGAGGCCGAGCGTCATGGTCAGCGAGACCAGCCGCTGCTGGGCGCCGTCGTGCAGGTCCCGCTCGATCCTGCGGCGTTCGGCCTCGAAGGCCGAGACCAGCCGGGACCTGGACCGGGTGAGCTCGACGACCCGCCTGGCCTCGTCGCTCTGCCGGGGGCCGAGCAGCGCGCGGGCCACCAGCCCGTGCAGCACCGCGAGCGCCGTCAGCGGGTACGTGAACAGCACGAGCAGGACGGCCCCGAGCAGCGTCACGAGGAACGCCTCGGGGTAGCTGTCGATCAGCCAGAACTTGAGCAGCCTCGCCTCACCGGCCTCCCGCAGGACGAGGGGCGCGCACATGGCCAGCACCGGTCCGGCGATCCCGTACACCAGGGCGATCAGCTCCATCGGCCAGAGCACGGTGACCAGCAGGCCGGTGTAGGCCAGCTCCCGCCAGGTGGCCTGCTCGCCGAAACGCAACCGCACCCACGCGCGCAGACCCGGCCGGTCGGGCTCGTGGTGGGGCGACTCCACCGGCTCCGAGTCGATGATCCGCAGGCGGCGGCGCTCCAGCGCGGCGACCGGTATCCCGCTGAACCCCAGCGCCACCATGAACGGGATGCCCACCACCACCAGCGTCAGCACCGCGCCGACGGCCAGGCAGACCAGGACCACCACGAGCGTGACCGCGCCGACGAGGACGCTCGTCAGCAGGTACGCCACCGAGCGCCACGGCCACCACGTGGCGAGCAGGTTCCGTCGGGTGAGTGCCTGCCAGGCCGCCCGCGATCGCATCAACCGACAGTACGGCCCGTGCGGGTGTGCCTCCACCGGGCCTGACCTACTTCGGAGGTATGGCCAGGTATACCCGGAAGACTAGGCTCCGGCGCCCTGCGGGCCGTGCCCCCTTGGCGGTCTGATGGGAGCCATGAACAAGACGGCGGCACCCGCGGACCTGCGGACATTCCTGACGGCCGCGGTGCGCAGGCAGCGCGTGGTGGGCGCGATCGCCCCGAGTTCCCCGGCGCTGGGCAGGGCGCTCAGCGCGGTGGTCCCCGCGCTTGGCCCGTCGGTGGTCGTGGAACTGGGGGCCGGCACCGGCCCGATCAGCGAGGCCATCCGGGCGCGGCTGGCCCCGGGATCCCGCCAGCTGGCGGTGGAGATCGACCCCGGCATGGCCGCGCACCTGCGCCGGACGAAACCCTGGATGGAGACGATCGAGGGCGACGCCGCCGACCTCGGCGCGCTCCTGGCCGGCGCCGGGGTCGACCGGGTGGACGCGGTCGTCAGCACGCTGCCCTGGTCGCTGTTCCCCGGCGAGCAGCAGGAACGGATCCTGGCGGGCGTCGGCCGGGCGCTCGCGCCGTCCGGGGCGTTCACGACCGTCACCTACCTGTCCGCCCTGCCGCTCGCCGGGGCCAGGGCCCTGCGCCTGCGGCTGCGGGCGGCCTTCGACGAGGTGCTGACCACCGGGCCCGTCTGGCGGAACCTGCCTCCCGGGGTGGCGTACGTGTGCCGCAGGCCGATAGTCCGCTAGTCCCGGCCTGCCTGGTTCCGCGAACCGCGCGAACCCGTCGGACTCGTCCGGTGGAGCCGGTCCCACCCGGCCGGGGTCCCTGTCCCCGCGGGGTCAAGTGTCGGCGAACCAGGAGCCGTGGAAGCCCGCGGGCACCCGGCGCGGCAGCCGTACCGTCGCCACGGACTCCAGCGTGCCGGCGTCCAGCACCCACAGCGACGAGTCGCCCCCCGCCGTGACGATTGACATCAGCCAGCCGTCGTCCTCGGCACGCGCGTTTCCCGCGGGGACGAACACGGCCTCGCCCGTCGCGCCGCCGGTCTCCCTGACGTCGCTCGCGCCGGTGTCCGTGTCGTACTTGACGATCGTGTTGTGGGCCACGGTGTACAGGTAGCGGCTGGGGAGCCCGGTTCGTGTCGGGTTGACCGTGGGGAACTCGGTCGCGCGGTCGTCGAGGCGCTCGTCCTTCGCGAGGCCGCTCTCCGGATCGAGCGTCCACCGGTGCAGGCTCGCCCCCAGCCGGAGGTTTCCCGAGGCGGAGGGGCCGGGAGCCCCGCCCGTGCCGCCGCTGATCCTTTCCCACACGTTCCGGAAGCTCTGCGGCGTGTAGCGGATCGCGTCGAGGACCACCCGGCCCGAGGCGTCCTCGTGGGCGTTGCCGACGTGGAAGACGTAACAGGGGTCCACATCGAACCAGCGCACCCGCCCGTCGGCCCGGCCCATGACGCCGAGCCGGGCGCCGTAGGCGTCGTCCCAGCGGTAGGGGAGGCCGCGACGCTCCATGGCCACCTCCATGTCGAAGAGCACCGGCAGGTCCAGCCAGACCACGTGGTTCTCGGTGATCGCGAAGTCGTGCATCATGGTCGGCCCGGGGACCTCGACCTGCCGGCTCTCGACCAGCTCGCCGCCGGCCGACAGGCGGTGGTAGGTGAGGTACGGAGGGGCGAAGCCGTAGCCGAAGAACAGCAGCTCCCCGGTGCGCGGGTCCTCCTTGGGGTGGGCGGTCATGGCCGTGGTGAGCCTGCCGCCGAAGTCGCAGGAGCCGATCGTGTCCAGCTCGGGGCCGATCTCGTACGGCAGGCCGCTCTCGACCAGCGCGAGGATCCGTTCGGAGTGCCGGATCACGCTGGTGTTGGCGGTGACGGCGGCCAGGTCGCGCTCGCCGGAGTCGGTGAGGAACGGGGCGTCGTCGGTGAACGAGGTGGTCCGCGTCCACCGGTTGCGGTACCACTCGGCGCGGCCGTCGCGCAGGCGGACGCCGTGGAGCATGCCGTGACCGGCGAACCAGTGCCCCGGGTTCTGACCCGGCAGCGGGTTGGGACCGTTGCGGAAGTAACGCCCGGTCAGCTCGGTGGGGAGAACCCCGTCGACCGAGAGGTCGTGGGCGTCGGTCTCGTCGGGAACGGGCGCGAGGTCGCCCTGAAGGTAGGACGGGGTCATGGCTCCTCCTGATATTCCACTAGTGACATGTCAAAGGTAGAACTTCCATAAGTGACATGTCAATAGCGGAATGTAGGATGCCGTCATGAGCCTCCGACACGCGCTCCTGGGTCTGCTCTACGAAGGTCCGGCGAGTGGCTACGACCTGATGAAGCTGTTCGAGATCTCCCTCGACAACGTCTGGGCCGCCACCCAGAGCCAGCTCTACGGTGAGCTCGGCCGCCTCGCCGCCGCCGGGCTGATCGAGGTCGTCGCCGAGGGGCCGCGAGGTCGCAAGGAGTACGCGCTGACGGAGCCGGGCCTGGCCGAGCTGCGCCACTGGCTGACCGAGGTCGAGCCCGAGCAGGTCCGCCGCAGCGACATGCTGCTCCGGGTCTTCTTCCTGGGTACGGTCGATCCCGCCCAGGCCGGTGCCTACCTGGCCCGGCAGGGCGCCATCGCGGCCGAGCAGCACGAGCGGCTCAGCGAGATCCGCCCGCTGACCGAGGGCCCCGAACAGATCTCCATCTACGGGCGGCTCGCCCTGGAGTGGGGTCTGCGCGCCAGCGTCATGCAGCAGGAGTGGGCCGAGTGGGCCGCCCGCGAGATCGAGACCTTCGCCGCCGCCGCGGCCACCCGGGACACGCGGACAACCCAGGACGCCCAGGACGCCCAGGACGCCCAGGACGCCCAGGACGGACAGGACGGACAGGACGGACAGAGCGCACAAGACGAGCAGGACGAGCAGGGCGGGCACACCGCGGACGCCGAGCATCCGGACCTCGGCCGTGAGACGCCGGAGGCCGGCAGGGCGACCGCCGACCGCTAGGAACCCGCGACGGGGGTCCGGCCGAGGGGCCGCGCGGCAATACCCAACCCCATCCGGAGATGCCCGGTGACGCCCGACGGCGCCACAGGCGCCGCGAATCCGTCAGCCCAGAACCCGGCCGACCATCCGCGCGTACATCCGCCCCGGGCTCGGCACCGACGACGGGTGCAGGAAGCCGGGAAGCATCGGCAGGTCCACCGCGAAGGGCTGCAGCCGCTCGTAGAGGACGTCGGCGCCCGAGGGACGGTTGTCGGGGTCCTTCTCGAGCAGTTCGGCGACCAGACGGTTCAGCTCGTCCGGCACCCCGGGCACCTCCGCCGGGCGTTCCTTCACCTGGCGCTCGAACACGGCGTACTCGGTGGGGCCGGTGAACAGCTGGCGGCCCGTCAGCATCTCGTGGATCACGCACCCGAGGGCGTAGAGGTCGCTGCGGGGGCCGGACAGGCCGCGCTGGATCTGCTCGGGGGCCATGTACGACGGGGTGCCGAGGATCTGGCCCACCCGGGTGAACTGGGTCGAGCCGGACTCGCGCAGCACGGCCAGGCCGAAGTCGAGGACCTTCACGCTCCCGTCGGGGCAGAGCATCAGGTTGGTCGGCTTCAGGTCGCGATGGTAGATGGACAGCGCGTGGGCGGCCGTCAGCACCGCGCAGGCCTGGGCGGCGATCGCCGCGGCCCAGGGCACCGGGAGCGGGCCGTGTTCGCTGACCACGTCGGCCACGGTGACGCCCTCGATGAACTGCATCACCTGGAACAGCCGCTGGTCGAAGGTGCCGAAGTCGTACAGGACCGGAGCGCCGGGGTGCTCCAGCCTGGCCAGGATGCGGGCCTCGCGCAGGAAACGCCGCTTCAGCTCCTCGTCGGGGCCGGTGAGGAACTTCAGGAACTTGACGGCCACCCTGCGGTCGAGATGCTTGTCGTGGCCGCCGTAGACGGCCCCCATGCCCCCCTGGCCGAGAGGGAGGTCGTCGAGCACGTATCGGTCGCCGATGACCATCGACCCTCCCATGGACCTGCGGGCATCAAGCCCCTTGGTCGCACGGCCGGAGATGACCGTCGACCAGTCCGTCAAAGCCTAGCCGGATCAGCGTTTCCCCCAGAGTCCGCGTTTCGCGCAGTCTGTCCTCCAGCTCGAACAGCTCACGGAAGGCCGTACCGTACAGCCGCTGGTCGGACAGCGGCAGCATGGGCACCCGCGCCCGTCGCACGTCGAGGCGGCTGGAGCTGGGATGGATCCTGGCCGCGTCGGCCGAGCGCAGGAAACCGGCGAGGAACCCGGAGTCGAGCCGCTGCGGGTCGACCCGGTAGAGCGTGAGCTGCGGGCCGAGCGCCGCGCCACTCTGGGTGATCACCCTGACCGCGCCCAGCACGGTGGTCACCACGTCGCCCGGCCTGATCATGACCAGGGCCGGGTCGAGGGTGGTGCGGCCCGAGGGCGGCGTGCCCGCCGCGGTGTCGTCGGCGGTCAGCACCGGGAGCGGGCCCTCGTCGGCGGACATCCTCGACGGCGCCTGCAGGATCGTGATCAGTCCGGCCTTGGCCAGTTCGCCGACCGTGGTGGTCGGCAGGTCCTGCCGCTCGGCGAGCAACTGGAGGGCGGGGGTGGCGTCCGACAGCAGGGCCGAGGTCTCCTTGAACCTGGCCAGGGCGTCGGTGAAGTCGCGCAGGAAGTCGAGGCCGCCGTGCTGCGGGCGGTGCCTGGACGGGGCGAGGTCGACCTCGTCGTCGAGCAGGTCGATGATCCGCACCGTCCGGCTCTCGCCGGACAGCTCGGCCTCGGGGTTCTCCGCGTACGCGCGCCAGGCGGGCTCCACGATCGACAGGTCCTCGCCGGCGTCCACCACCAGCAGCTGGGACGGGGGACGCCCGCCGTCGGGCCTGCGGAGCATCCACAGGTCGGGGCCACCGGGCGCCAGCGTCACCACGGCCCGCAGCGCCCCCGCCCGGAGCAGGTTGCCGCGGATCCGCTTGCCGGGACGGCGGCTGGCGGCGGCGGTGGGCATCAGGATCGCCACCAGGCCGCCCGGCCGCACGCGGGCCAGGCAGTGCTGCACCCAGGCCAGCTCCGACTCCCCGCGCGGCGGCAGCCCGTACTCCCAGCGCGGGTCACCGGCGAGCTCCTCGTGTCCCCAGACCCGCTCGTTGAACGGCGGATCGCAGACCACGGCGTCGGCGGGCTCACCGGCCAGGTGGTCCTCGCGCAGGGAGTCGCCGGCGACGATCCGCGCCTCGGCTCCGCGCAGCAGCACCCGTACGGCGGTGAGCAGCGCGTTCGTCTCGTTGATCTCCTGCCCCATCAGGACGGTTCTCCGGCCCGCCTGGGGACCCGCCTCCGGGCCCGTCGCCGCGCCTCCCCGCTGCCCGGCCCAGGAGTCCGCGCCCAGCAGCAGCGTCCCGACGCCGCACGCGGGGTCGAGGACGACGCCCCCGTCCTCGGCCGCCAGCCGGACCATGAGGGCGGCCACGTCGTCCCTGGTGACCGGGAGCTGGCGGGAGTGGGCCTCGACGTAGCGCTCGAACAGGAACTCGAAGACCTCCAGCGGGCCGCGTTCGGCGGCCAGTTCCGCGACCAGCCGGACGAGGGCCAGGTCGTCCAGGCGGAGATCGGCGGAGCCGGGGAGATCCGTCGTCACCTCGGCCACGCGGGTGAGAGACTTCGTACCATGATCACGCCAGGCGGTGGGCTCGCGGCGCAGGAACAGCAGGAACGCGCCGACCTTGGCCACCAGTCCGCCCAGCCTGAGGTCGTCGACCGAGGTGCGCATCCGCTGCCAGACCAGGTCGCCGAGCGAGACCTCGAACGACTTGCCGTTCGCGCGCAGCCACACGGCGATCTCGGGCAGGGAGAACAGCGGGCTGGAGGTGGTGCCGCCCACCGGCTGGGGAAAGTCCTCGTGGCGGCGGCGCCAGTTGCTCACCGCAGCCCTGCCGACCCCGGCGAGCCTGGCGATGTCGCCCGCGTTCACGGTGATCTCCTGGCTCTCCTCCATGGTGGGCCACAGTAGTTGACTGTGCCGCAACGGTCTACAACGACTTTGCTTGTGAAGTGCTTCAACCAATGATTTACTGCCCTCATGGCACTGAACCAACCACTTGCACTGCGCTACGCGGCCCGCTCCGACGTGGGTGTCCGCCGTGAGGCGAACGAGGATTCGGGTTACGCGAGCGCGCGCCTGCTTGCCATAGCCGACGGCATGGGTGGTCATGCGGGTGGAGAGGTCGCCAGCTCACTTGCCGTCACAGCCATGGCGAAGCTGGACGACACCCTGCCCGCCGACGGTGTCGACCTGCTCGCCGCGCTCAAGGGTGCCGCCAGGGACGTGAACCACACGTTGCGCGACATGAGCGAGCAGGATCCCACGCTCCGCGGCATGGGCACCACGTTGACCGCCATGCTCTGGGACGGCGCCACCTTCGCCCTGGCCCACGTGGGAGACTCCCGGGCCTACATGCTGCGCGACGGCGCCCTCTACCAGATCACCCACGACCACACCCTGGTCCAGTCGCTGGTGGACGAGGGGCGGATCACCCCGGAACAGGCCGCCGAGCACCCGCGCCGGTCGATGGTGCTGCGGGTCCTCGAGGGCACCGGCGACGGCGAGCTGGACCTGTCGCTGCGCGAGGCCTACCCCGAGGACCGCTACCTGCTCTGCTCCGACGGCCTGACCGCCGTGGTCGGTCCCGAGACCCTGTTCAACACGCTGACGGAGATCTCCGACCCCGACGAGGCCGCCCGCTGGCTCATCGACCTGGCCAACCGGGGTGGTGGCCCCGACAACATCACCTGCATCGTGGCCGACTTCGGGGCGCCCACCGACGCGGCCCAGCCGGGCCCGACCATCGTGGGCGCCGCGGTCGAGCGGAAACTCTCCCTCTGACCCGCGGGCCCCGGCCCCCCGGGGACTCCTCGGCCCCGCGGGCGCCGATCCTTCGGCCTCACGGGCGCGGCGAGAGCCGGCGCCCGCACGATCCCGTGCCGGTCCACAGCCGGCCCGGAGCCGAAACGCCGAACGCCGAACGCCGAACGCCGAAACGCCGAAACGCCGAAACGCCGACACAACCAGACACAGCCGATACGGGGCCGCCGCGATACCAGCCCGCCTCAGCCGGTATCGGCGGGAGGCCGTACCTCTCCGGAACTCACCAGGTCTTGCCGGTGATGCGCTCGTACGCCTCGATGTAGCGCTCCCGGGTGACCTTCACGACCTCGGCGGGCACCTCCGGGGAGGGCTCCCTCCGGTCCCAGCCCGTGCCGGTCGCCCAGTCGCGCACGTACTGCTTGTCGAAGGAGAACTGCGCGTGGCCGGGCTCCCACCGGTCGGCGGGCCAGAAGCGGGAGGAGTCGGAGGTCAGCACCTCGTCGCCGAGCACGAGCGTGCCGTCGGCGGCCCGGCCCAGCTCGATCTTGGTGTCGGCGATGATGACGCCCCGCTCCGCGGCGAGCTCGGAGCCGCGCCGGTAGACCTCCAACGTGATCCGCCTGAACTCCTCGGCGGCCTCCGCACCCTCCGAGGCGACGACGTCCTCGAAGGAGATGGGCTCGTCGTGCTGCCCGAGCGACGCCTTGGTGCTCGGGGTGAAGACGGGCTCGGGAAGCCTGGAACCGTCGACCAGTCCGGGCGGCATCGGCACACCCGACACCGACCCGTGCGCCTGATACTCCTTCAGTCCGCCGCCGGTCAGGTAGCCGCGCGCGATGCACTCGACCTGCACCATGTCCAGCCTCCGGCACCGCACCGCCCGCCCCTCGAACTCGGCGGGCACGTCGGTCGCCGAGATCACGTGGTTGGGCACGATGTCGGTGAGCTGCTCGAACCACCACAGCGACAGCCGCGTGAGGATCTTCCCCTTGTCGGGGATCGGGGTGGGCAGGATCACGTCGTACACCGAGACCCGGTCGGACGCCACGAGGATTATGTCCCCGCGATCCTCGTAGACGTCGCGGACTTTCCCGGAATGAAGAAGCTTCACTGCGTTCCTTGCTCTCGCTCGACCTGGGCCCTTCGCGGGCCACCGGTCGCTGACCAACACCTGCTCACCGTATTCGACACCTCGCGATGACCCGCGCCCGCCCTACCGGACGATCGGCCTCGCCTTCATCACCGGGTGATCCGTGCCCGTGCCGCAGGACGACCGGCCCCGCCTCCGGTTTCGTGCCGGGCCCGGCCGGGACACCGCTCTCAACTCCGCAGCAGGTCGGCGAGGATCACGGCCTCGCTGATGTCGGCCTGCCTGGTCGCGGTCAGGAGCGTCACCGTCCGACTCCTCGCCATCTCCCGCAGGTGCTCCAGCGCGGCGGCCCGCTCGGGATCCTTGAGTTCGGCCCGGTACCGACGGCCGAACTCCTCGAACCGGGCCGGATCGTGGCCGTACCACGTGCGCAGCTCGGTCGAGGGTGCCACCGCCTTGCACCACTCCTCCAGGTCCGCCTTTTCCTTGGACAGCCCGCGCGGCCAGATCCGGTCGACCAGCACCCGGGCACCGTCCTGGGGCGTCGGCTCCTCGTAGACCCGGCGCACCCGCACTTCTGGTTTGGTAGCCATGCTGTGACCATTCCCGGATAACCGGCGATGACAGTCCCGGGTGGTGGTGAAAGCCGCCGGCCGGCGGGCCGAGGTCGGCGGACGGGGCCGGGCCGCCGATCTCCCGGATCTCGGCGGCCCGGCCCGGGTCTCATGATCCGGGGGACAGCCGGTCGGCGGCGTGTTCGATGGCGGTGCTCACCCGGTCGGCCAGCAGGCCGACCGCGCCGACCGCGCGGGTCATCGGGTCGTCCTCGGCGCCGCCGAGGGCCTGGGAGCGCAGGTAGGCGGTCTTCACCTCGGCCCACCGCGCGGCCTGTACGGGGGTCAGGGTGCCGCGCAGCTCGGCCAGTTTGAGCAGGTTGGCCTCCGCCCCCGAGGTGAGGGTCTGGGCCTCGCCGAGGTAGTGGTCGTCGATCACGGCCTCCAGCTCGGCGTCGTTCATCACCGGGACGACCCGGGCCGCGAGCTTGTTCATGTTCCGGTACGAGCCCTGGAGCTGGAACGGCGGCTCGGTCCGCGACGCGTCCGACCGGGCGGCCGAGGCGATGTACGCCCGGTTGTTGGCCAGCACCACCCGCTGGACCCGCAGCAGCTTGCGCAGCACCGCGAGGACCTGCTCCAGCTCCACCGAGGAGTACGGGTGGGAGAGCTGGTCGGCCCGGACCCCCGAGTCGCCGCGCGCCAGCCGTACCAGGAGGCGGATGTCGCCCCGGTCGCGGGTGGAGAGCGGCGACAGGACCGGGTTGGAGGTCAGCGCGTTGTCGATGTAGCTCAGCGCGAACAGCTCGTCCCGCCCCGACAGCACGTCGCCGAGGTTCCACACGTCGGCGCGGTTGGCGAGCATGTCGGGGATGCGGAAGCGCCCGCCCGACTCGGTGTACGGGTTGCCCGCCATGCAGACCGCGAAGCGCTTGCCCCGCAGGTCGTAGGTGCGGGTCCTCCCCTCCCAGACGCCCTCCATCCGGCGCTGGCCGTCGCACAGGGAGATGAACTTCTGCAGCAGCTCGGGGGAGGTGTGCTGGATGTCGTCCAGGTACAGCAGGACGTTGTTGCCCATCTCCAGCGCGAAGGAGATCTTCTCGATCTCCTGCCGTGCCGTCGCGTCGGGCGCCTGCGCCGGGTCCACCGAGGTCACCAGGTGGCCCAGGGCCGGACCGTTGACCTTGACGAAGATCAGCCCGAGCCGGTTGGCCACGTACTCCATGAGGGTGGTCTTGCCGTAGCCCGGCGGGGAGATGAGCAGCAGCATGCCCATCTGGTCGGTCCGCTTGGCGTCCCCGGCCGCGCCGAGCTGCTTGGCCAGGTTGTCGCCGATCAGCGGCAGGTAGACCTCGTCGAGCAGCTGGTTGCGGACGAAGGCGGTCATCACCTTCGGCTGGAACTCCTCCAGCCTCAGCCGCTCGCGCTCGGCCGCGACCAGCTCGTTGCGCCGCCTCTGGTAGGCGCGGTACGCGGGGACGCGGTGGTCGCGGAAGTGCCGGGTCCTGGCGAGGAACTCGTCCAGGCGCAGTTCCATCGCGCGCCCGGAGATCCGGGGGTGCGCGCCGAGCAGCCCCTCGACCACGGTGGTCAGCGCCGCCGAGGAGTCGTGCCGCGGCACCTCGCACAGCAGTACGGCCACCGCCTCCACCAGCTCCGCCGATCCGGCCCCCGAAGCCCGTCCCACGCCCGCGGCCCCCGGTTCCGAGCCGGACCCCGACCCCAGGCCGGACCTCGCACCCGGACTCGACCCCAGGCCGGAAGCCGGACCGGAGCCCGAGCCCGGGACAGCGCCCGAGCCCGAACCCAGGCCGGAACCCGGACCCGAGCCCGACCCCGAGCCCGGGCTGGAGCGCGGAGCCGAGGCGTCGAAGGCGGAGAGCCACGCCTCGGCCAGGCGGTGGCGTGCGGCGAGGTCGTCGCCGAGCGCCCGCAGATCGTTCTCGAACTCCCCGCGCGCGGGTCCCAGCGCCCGGTCGAACCGGTCGAGCAGCGACCGCGCCCCCGCGCTCGTCACGAACCCGAACGGCC
Source organism: Streptosporangium sp. NBC_01469 (assembly GCF_036227305.1). Classification (NCBI taxonomy): domain Bacteria; kingdom Bacillati; phylum Actinomycetota; class Actinomycetes; order Streptosporangiales; family Streptosporangiaceae; genus Streptosporangium; species Streptosporangium sp. NBC_01469. Next base: position 3,395,062 of record NZ_CP109465.1, read on the forward strand.
TGCCCGGCAGCTCCTCGAAGAGATACTCCCCGGCCAGCTCGAAGACGTCTGTGTCTCTCGTGTCTCCCGTACCGCCGTGGAGATCCCGGCTGAAGGACGCGATCGCGGAGCCGAGGGCGGCGCGGGTCTCCTTCACCGCCTCCACCCCGCCGAACAGGGTCCGTGCCCGCGCGAGCGACGTCGCCCGGGTGGTCCACGCCGCACGGGTGGCCTCGTCGGTGCCGAAGGCCCAGAAGAGCTGGGCGGCGGCCCTCGCGGCGGGCGGGTAGCGGAGCAGGCCCGCGCCCGCGCGCAGGCGGAGCGCGGCCTGGAGGATCGCGGTGGCGTCGTGGTCGTGCACGCCCCGCTCGTAGCCTTCGTCGTACCGGGTCTCCGCCACCCGGCGGACGATCTCCAGCAGCTCCCCGCCGCTCCCCGCCGCCTCGTGCAGCGCCTCCAGCGAGCCTGTGCCCGGGGCTCCCGCCTCGGCGGCGGCCAGGATCGAGGCGGCCAGGTGCTCGCCCCGGTAGACCTCCGGCGACTCCGAGACCGTCAGCTGGTTCCAGAACGGCCGGGTGTCCTCGAAGGCCGCGTCGCGCACCGGGGAACGGTAGTCGGTCCCGGTGACGGCGAACGCCATCCGGTCCCCGTGGGGCACCAGGGTGAGGTCGGCCGCCTGGGTGTTGACCGCGAACAGGTGGCGGCCGAGCCGGATGGTCTCCCCGCCGTCGGTGTAGAGGTCGAGCCGGTCGCGCAGGGCGCGGCCCGCCTCCTGGCGGGCGGACTTGATCCGGCCTTCGAGCTCCTCCGCGCGCACCTGGTCGCCCAGCGCGCGCAGCTCCCCGGCCACGCCCTTCAGCTTGAGCACCATCGGGTCGGACCCGAAGTAGGTGTTGACCTCGTCCAGCGACGTCAGCCCGGCCACCCGGCGCCGTACGCTCGACAGGACGCGCGTGGCGGAGTCGGCCAGCCGGTCGGCGCGGCGGGCCCGCTCGTCGAGCAGTGCCTGGCGGCGCGAGGAGAACGCCTCGTAGACGTCCTCCCGCTTGGAGGTCAGCTGCCCCAGGAAGTCGTCGAACTCGGCGAAGCGCGACTCCAGGTTCTCCAGCTGGAGCATCAGGCGGCCCAGCTGCTCGTCGCAGCGCTCGGGGGTGTCGGACATCGCCAGCGCCCCGGTGATCGCCTGCCCCAGCAGGGCGTACTCGGCGGCGAAGGCCGCCCGCCCCTCACCGGCCAGCAACTCCCCGCGCCGGGCGTCCAGCGTGGCGCGGGCGCGGTTGACCCCGCCGAGCACCTCGCCGATCCGTTCCAGGATGGCGGTCCGCACGGTGGCGTCGGCGATGTCGAGTGTGCCGACCACCTCGACCACGATCTCCAGGCCTCGTGCCTGCCGCTCCAGCCGCTCGCCGATCGGCCCGGCCCCGGCCACGGTCGCGATGGCGCCCGCGTCGGAGACCAGCCGCTCGACCTCCGCGTGGTACCCGGCGAAGGCGTCGTCGCCCCGCAGGAATTCCGCCGCCCGCCGCGCGGTGCCGCCCAGCTCGGCCGTGAGCTCCGCGTCGAGCGCGTCGATCCTGGCGGTGTCGACGTGGCGCAGCTCACGCAGGGTCACCAGGTGCCCCTGCGACCGCCGCAGCTCCGACAGCCGGTCTATCCAGCCCTGCGCGGACCCGGGCGTCTCGCCGCGCGTGTGCCGTACGAGCGCGGTGACCTCGGCGGCGGCGGCCTCCAGCGCCTCGGCGGCCTGCCGGGTGAGCGACTGGACCTTCTCGAACTCGTCCAGCACCTGCTCGGCGGTGGCCCGCACGTCGGCGAGCGGGCCGCGCAGCCGGTGCTCGCCCAGCCAGTGGTAGTGGTCGAAGATCCGGGCGCACGAGGCGATCAGCGCCTCGAAGACCGGGATCGACGGCGCCATCTCCTCGACCATCCGTGCCACCGACAGGCAGTCGGAGATGCCCCGCACGAGCTCCGCGTTGCCGATCCGCTCCAGCGGCCCGGTGCCGACCGGGCGCCCGGCGGCGTAGACGTCCGACTGGTACGCGGTCTGCCAGACCTGCATGGGGTGGACGCGGGTGGGCTCGTCGGAGGTGGCCCTGAAGACGACCAGCGTGCCGTCGTCGAACAGCGAGTACCCGTGGCAGGACAGCGGTGTCTCCACCCGCTTGCGGATCACGTTGTACGGCAGCAGCAGCGACCGCCCCTCGGCGCGGGCGTGGAAGACGTACAGCACGTCCTCGCCGTTGGGGGAGCGGATGACCCGCTCGAACTCCAGCTCGGACACGTCGGTGTCGAACGTCTTGCCGACCCCGGTGGACAGGTGGTAGCCGCCGGGGAAGATGATCCCCTGGTCCTCGGGCAGGCGCCGGCAGGCCTGCCCGATGCCGTCGAGGCGGACCACGCCCTTGGTCCGGGTGTTGAACACCAGGTGCCGCCACTCGGGCTCCTTGTACGGCCGCACCCGCAGCAGGATCAGCGGGCCGATCCTGGCGTGGTGCACCTCCGCGTCGGCGAGGCTCTGCAGCGGCTCCGCGACGGGCTCGCGGTAGACACCCTCCCCGGTCTCGGTGTTGTTCTCGATCTTGATGGTGAGGTCGCCGCCGACGGTCTCGACGAACACCTCGCCCTCGATCGAGATGTGCGGGTGGCGGCCGGGCACGTGGTCGTCGCGGGTGGCCGGGATCCACTCGAAGTCGTGCGAGGGCGGGAACGTGTGGTCGCGCTCCCCCCGGTCGTCGAGGTACGAGAGCGCGCCGTCCGCCCCGACCTGCCAGCGCAGCACGCGCGTGTCCTGCGGGCCGGTCTGGAAGACGGCCAGCATCCTGTCCTCGACGCGGCGGAGCTGGAGCAGCCGGGTCTCCCGGTAGTACCGGTAGAGCTCGGCGAAGTCCCGCTCGAAGCGCGGGTCACGGAGCATCGGCGCGGGGTCGAACCGGAACGCGTTCGTGTTCCCCTTCCCGTCTCCCGCAGTGTCCCCGCCGTCCCCGCCGTCCCCGCCGTCCCCGCCGTCCCGTACGAACGTGTGCACGGAGAAGACGTCCTCGACGGTCGTCTCCGGCTTCATCCCGATGAACACGTTGTAGCCGAAGAGCATGAGCCCGCCGACCGACACGATGTCGCGCGGCACGCAGTTGTTCTCGGTGCGTATCCGCTCGGTGCCGAGCAGGCGCAGCTCGGCCCCGCCGAACACCGCCAGGCGCTCGGCGTTGAGCGCGTCGGACTGCCGGGCCAGCTCGGCGGACTGCTCGGCCAGCCGGGCGCGGAGCACCTCGTAGGTGCCCGCGTCCAGTTCCGCCCCCTCGCCGGGGGCGCCGGTGACGGCCTCCGCCGTGGAGGACGTCACTGCTTGACGGAACCGGCGGCGTTGCCGGCGCCGGCGGTGCCGAGCGCGGCGACGGGGACCTCGGTCGTACTGGCCGCCTGGGCCTCGCCCAGCAGGCCGCGCAGCCTGTCCGCGTCGGGGCCGCCTTCCTTGATCATTTTCACCAGCAGTGCGGACAACGAGAGGTTCCGCACGTCGGCGGTGTCGATCGAGCCGATGGCCCTGCCCAGGTCGGCGGGGAGGCTCGCCGAGCCGTCCAGGTAGGGGCCGGCCAGCGTACGGGCGACGTCGGAGTGCTCCACGAAGCCGTCCACGGCCTTGCCCATGGTGATCGAGCTCATCAGCCGGTCGAAGAACACCGTGTCGCCGCCGACGATGTCGATCTTGGCCTTGGACAGTCCGGCCGACACCACGGAGGCCTGCGCCTCGGCGATCTTGAGCTGGGCGTTCACCCCGGCGAGGCGGATCTCCTTCTCGGCCTCCAGCCGCAGGCGGTACTCCTCGTGGGAGCGGGTCGCGTCGGTGAGCGCGGCCATCGCCGCGGCCTTCTCGGTGAGGCCCTCGGCCTCGGCCTTGAGCTTCTCGCCGACCGTCGCGGCGGCGGCCAGCGCCATGGCCTGCTCGCCCTCCGCCTCGGCCTTGAGCTTCTCGCGGACCGCGGTGGCCACGGCGTGGGCCCTGGCCTGCTCGCCCTCGGCGACCGCCAGTGCCTTCTCCCGCTCGACGGTGGCCTCGGCGCGACCGACCTTCTCGATCGCCGCGGCGTCCCGCTCGCGTACCTGCACCTCGGCCAGGCCGACGGCGGCCATCTCGGCCTGGACGCCCTCGGCGAGACGGATCTGGGCGCGGGCGTCGAGCTCGGCCGCCTGCTGCCGGGACTCGGCCAGCACCAGCGCCTCGCGCGCCCGGTGCTTGGCCGCGGCCTCGGAGGCCTCGGCCGCCTTGATGTCCTTGACCAGGCTCTCCTGGGCCTCGGCCTCGGCATGGATGATCACGGCCTGGCGGTTCCGCTCGGCCTCCTCGACCACGCGCAGGCGCTTGATGCTCTCCTCCTGCTCGGCGACCGTCTTCTCCACCACGATCCGCTCGCGGATCACCTCGGCGATGGAGCGCTTCTCGCCCTCCAGTTCCTTGTCCTTGGAGATGCGCGACAGCTCGGTCTCGCGCTCGCGGGCGATCACCTCGAGCAGGCGGTCCTTCTCGATGCGCTCGGTCTCGATGGCGAGGACCCGCTCGCGGTTCTTCGCCGCCACCGCGATCTCGCGAGCCTGGTTCTCCTGCTGGACGCCGAGCTGCTCGTCGGTACGCAGGTGCGCGGCGTGCGCCTTGAGCCGCTCCTCGGCCTGGACCTTGGCGGTCTCCGCCTCCTCGCGGGCACGCATGGTCTCGACCTCGCGCTTCTGCTTGGTCTCCGCGTCGGCCTGGCGGCGCTCCAGTTCCAGGATGGCCTCCCGCGCGTCCACGTCCTGGCGGGTGATCTCCTTCTCCTCGCGCCGCCGGAACTCGTTGGTCCGTACGTGCTCGATGGCGGTCAGCTCGGTGATCTTCCTGATGCCCTGCGCGTCGAGGATGTTGTTCTTGTCCAGGGAGTGCAGTGCGGTCTGCTCCAGGTAGTCGATGGCCGCGTCCTCAAGGCTGTAGCCGTTGAGGTCGGTGCCGATGACCTGGATGATCTGGTCGCGGAACTGGTCGCGCTGGGTGTAGAGGTCCACGAAGTCGAGCTGCTTGCCGACCGTCTTGAGCGCCTCGGAGAACTTGGCGTTGAACAGCTCCTGCAGCGTCTCCTGGTCGCTCGCGCGCGCGGTGCCGATGGCCTGGGCGACCTTCACCACGTCCTCGACGGTCTTGTTGACGCGGACGAAGAAGGTGATGCGGATGTCGGCGCGGATGTTGTCGCGGCAGATCAGGCCCTCGCGGCCGGTACGCGCGATCTCGATGGTCTTCACCGAGATGTCCATCAGCTCGGCCTTGTTGAAGACGGGCAGCACGACGGCCCCGGTGAAGGTGACGTCGACCTTGTTGATCTTCGAGATGATCAGGGCCTTGCCCTGTTCCACCTTGTGGAAGAGCCTGCTGATCATGAAGAGCAGGGCGATGACGACGAGGAGGACGACGGCGAGGAGGATGCCGAGCCCGGTGGAGATGACGTCCAATGTGGCCCCTCGGTTAAATAGGACGATCAGGGTCGAGTTCCGCGTCGTACGGCATCACCCAGAAGAATTCGCCGGGGGAGTCATAGGCGAATATCAGGGCGACGCTGCCGGCGGCGAAAACCTCGTCACCGGTCTGTCGTACTTGAACGAGAGCGGAGGAGCCGTCGGCGGACGTGACCTCGGCCTGGCCGAAGTCGCGGCCGACGCGGCGCGTGCGGATGACGCACACGCGGCCCACGAAGTCGGCGCGGGAGGGGACGCGCTCCTTCGGGACGAGGCGCCGCAGTGACAGGACGAGGAGGCGCGTGCACGCCCAGGCGCAGACCAGTGCCGCGACCAGTACGGCGACCAGGGCGGGGGTGCTCGTGAACAGCGTGCCGCCCACGAGGCTCGCGAACCACGCGACGACGACCAGCAGCGAGACGGCCACCGCGGCCGGGACCCCGCCGAGTCCCAGACCGCTCAGGAGGCCGGCGCCCCCTGTCGCCTCGGACCCGTCACCGTCGCCACTGTCGAACCCGAACACCCCGATCACGACGAGCACCCAGTACGCGATGATCACTAGGAGCAGGAATGTGAACAGGACGGTCGGAAAAGACAGTGCGGCATCGACAAACTGGCCCATTGGCGTGCGAAATCCCCCTGCTGGCGTACTGGAACGCGCTCCCCCGAGCACGTATAGGTGACTATATACAGATAAAGATCTGTTAAAGGGAATAGTTCCCGAAGCGGAAAAATATCCGCATAGGTTCCTCGGCCGCGGGGACTACCGCCGCGCGGGGCTCACACGAGGGCGAGGGACGAGGGGCGGGGAAACCCGTACGAGGGCCTGCCGGTGAGCCGGGACCGGGGGCGACGGGGGCATGGAAGAGCGGGGGCTTGGAAGAGCGGGGCATGGAGAACGGGGGCACGGAAGAGCGGAGGAGCGGGAGCGGGGCTCCACCTCCTCGGCTCCGTCCCGGGAAGCCGCCGCGGGGGTCAGGCGGGGCGAGTGATCATGTAGGCGAGACCGACAAGGATCACGACGGGAATGAGCCACACGATGGCCTCGATGGCGAACTCCTTGTACATGAGGAACATCCCTCCGGAGCGGTGATCGGCGAGGAGCCCGGATCTCCGACGATAGCCGCTGTCCCCGGCCGCGACCAGGACTCACCGCGTACCGGGCCGGCCTTCATGAGAGCCGGTCCGCACGAGAGGGGTGGCTCTCGCGAGGGGCGTGTGGGGGGCCGGCTCTACGAGGGGTCGTCTCCACGTGAGGTTGTGTGGGGGGCCGGCTCTACGAGGGGTCGTCTCCACGTGAGGTTGTGTGAGGGACCGGCTCTACGAGGGGTTGGCCGAGCTCTACGAGGGGTTGGCCGAGCCGACCACCACCGAGGTGTCCGAGGGTTCCCCCTCGACCACGTCGGCGACCACGCAGGTGATGTTGTCGGGCCCTCCCGCGTCGCAGGCGAGCACGATCAGCTGCCGCGCCACCTCGTCGAGGTCGTCGACCTCGGCGAGCACCTGGCGGAGCCGCTCGGCGTCGACCACCCCGGACAGCCCGTCGGAACAGAGCAGGTAGCGGTCGCCGATCTCGGCGTCCCGCAGGGAGAGGTCGAGCTCAAGGTTGTCGCCGCCGTCGAGGACCTGCAGCAGGATCGACCGGTGCGGGTGGCGGGCGGCCTCCTCGGCGGTGATCCGGCCGTCGTCCATCAGCGTCTGGACCAGGGTGTGGTCGTAGGTGATCTGGTACAGGTCACCGTTGCGCAGGAGGTAGGCGCGGGAGTCGCCGATGTGGGCGAGGGCGACGCGCGAGCCGTTCCAGAGCATCAGGGTCAGGGTGGTGCCCATGCCGGTGAGCGACGGGTCCTCCTCGACCAGCTCGCGCAGGCGCTGGTTGGCCTTGCGGACCCCGGCCTCGGCGGCGGCGGCGAGGTCGCCGGGGCACTCCTGGTCCAGGGACGCGACGGTGGCGATCGCCGCAGAGCTGGCGACCTCCCCGCCCACATGGCCGCCCATCCCGTCGGCGACGGCGAGAAGCCGGGCGCCCGCGTAGGCGGCGTCCTCGTTGCCTTGCCGGATCCGGCCGACGTCGGAACCTGCCGTATAGCGCAGCGTGATCATCTGCACATCACTAGATCGTCGAGTTGCACGAGCTGAGCCGCTTTCGGACAGTTGGGATGGGCATAGGGCGAACCGAGATGTTCCACAATCCACTTAACACCATGGTGGCGCAAGCGGCCTGGGGAAGTGTTGCCACATCTGTTGACACCTGTGGTGGCGCGTAAGCTGTTTTCAGCGCACCCAGGGGCACCCCAAGAGCCCCTTCAGTGCCCCCGCACTGTGCCCGGAGTACCCCACTTTACGCATCGCTAGGAGATCAGTAATGGCCGCGATCCTTCAGGAGGCGGCTCGTCGCCGCACGTTCGCGGTGATCAGCCACCCCGACGCGGGCAAGTCGACCATGACCGAGGCGCTGGCGCTGCACGCCTCCGCCATCAGCCAGGCGGGTGCGGTGCACGGCAAGTCCGGGCGGCGCGGGGTCACCTCCGACTGGATGGAGATGGAGAAGGCCAGGGGCATCTCCATCACCTCCGCCGCGCTCCGGTTCGAGTACCGCGGGCACATGTTCAATCTGGTCGACACCCCCGGCCACGCCGACTTCTCCGAGGACACCTACCGGGTGCTGGCCGCCGTCGACTGCGCGGTCATGCTGCTCGACGCGGCCAAGGGCATGGAGCCGCAGACCCTGAAGCTGTTCGAGGTCTGCCGGCACCGCCGCATCCCCGTGATCACATTCGTCAACAAGTGGGACCGGCCGGGGCGCGAGGCGCTGGAGCTGCTGGACGAGATCGAGGAGCGCACCGGCCTGAAGCCCACGCCGATCACCTGGCCGATCGGCAACGGCGGCTTCTTCCACGGCGTGGCCGACCGCGCCGCCGACCGGATCGTCCGCTACACCCGTACGCCCGGCGGTGCCACCAAGGCCATCGAGACCGACCTGAGCGCCGAGCAGGCCCTGGCGGAGCTGGGCGGCGACTGGGAGCGGGCCAAGGACGAGATCGACCTGCTCTCCGCGATCGGCGCCGACCACGACCAGAAGACCTTCGAGGCGCACGAGTCGACCCCGGTGCTGTTCGGGGCCGCGCTGTCCAACTTCGGCGTCGGCCGCCTGCTGGACGCCATGGTCGACATCGCCCCCGCCCCCACGCCCCGCCCGGACGTCGCCGAAGACCCGCGCCCGCTGGAGGAGCCGTTCTCCGGCCTGGTCTTCAAGGTGCAGGCCAACATGGACCCCTCGCACCGCGACCGCATCGCCTTCGTCCGGGTCTGCTCGGGCAGGTTCGAGCGCGGCATGGTGCTCATCCACGCGGCCACCGCCCGCCCGTTCGCGACCAAGTACGCCCAGTCGGTCTTCGGCCAGGAGCGCGCCACGATCGACGAGGCGTACCCCGGCGACGTGGTCGGCCTGGTCAACGCCAGCGCCCTGCGGCCCGGCGACACGCTCTACGACGGCTCGCCCGTCGAGTTCCCGAGGATCCCGAGCTTCGCGCCCGAGCACTTCTCCACCGCCAGGGTCCGCGACTCCAGCCGGTCCAAGCAGTTCCGCAAGGGGATCGAGCAGCTCGACGCCGAGGGCGTGGTCCAGGTGCTCCGCTCCGATGTCCGAGGCGACCAGTCGCCGGTGCTCGCGGCGGTGGGCCCGATGCAGTTCGACGTGGTCAAGCACCGGATGGCCGCCGAGTTCAACACCGAGATCCTGATGGACCGGCTCGACTTCGGCATCGCCAGGCTCACCGACGCCGAGTCGGCGCCGATCCTGGCCCGCCAGCGCGGGGTGGAGGTCTTCACCCGATCGCTCGACGGGGCCCTGCTGGCGCTGTTCACCGACGAGTGGCGCATGCGCGGCGTGATGCGCGATCACCCCGACCTGGTGCTCAACGCCCTGCTCGCCGACACGCGAGGCTGACGTCCTCAGGGGGCGGGCCACATGGGGTGCGGGCCACGGGGTGCGGGCCATGGGATGAGGCCCGCACCGCCGGTCCTTTCACGGGCGCCCGGGACAAGGCCGGTACCGGGAGCTTCCTCGCCGGGCGCCCATGGTGAGATATGTCGTCATGAGCACGATTAAGTGGGGAATTCTGGCGACCGGCGGCATCGCCGCCACCTTCACCGAGGACCTGAAGCTCCTGCCGGACGCCGAGGTGGTCGCGGTCGGATCGCGGTCGGAGAAGTCCGCGCGGGACTTCGCCGACCGGCACGGCATCCCGCGGGCCCACGGGAGCTGGGCGGAGCTGGCCGCCGACCCCGACGTGGACATCGTCTACGTCGCCAACACCCAGAATGCCCACTACGACGCCGTACGGACCTGCCTCGAAGGGGGCAAGGCCGTACTGTGCGAGAAGGCGTTCACCCTCAACCGGGCCGAGGCCGCCAAGCTGGTCGATCTCGCTCGGGAGCGGGGCCTGTTCCTGATGGAGGCCATGTGGACGCGCTGCATCCCGGCCATCCGCAAGATCATGGAGCTGGTCGAGGGAGGCGCCGTCGGCCCGGTCAGCACCGTCCACGCCGACTTCGGGTTCTCCGCCTCCGTCCCGGCCGACCACCGGCTCCGCAACCCGGCACTCGGCGGTGGCGCCCTGCTCGACGTGGGCGTCTACCCGATCTCCTTCGCCCACATGGTGCTCGGCGCCCCCGCCGGGGTGCGGTCCTGGGCACGGCTGACCCCCGAGGGGGTGGACGAGAACACCGGCGTGCTGCTCGGCTACGACAGCGGCGCGGTCGCCCTGCTGTCCTGCGGCATCACCACGGACAGCCCGGTCACCGCGTCCATCTCCGGCCCGCTCGGCCGGATCGAGCTGCCGCACCTGTTCTTCCGCCCCGACACCTTCACCCTGTACCGCACGGACGGCGAGCCGGAGACCTTCCACGTCCCCTTCGAGGGGAAGGGCATGCTGCACGAGGCGACCGAGGCGATGCGCTGCCTGCGCGAGGGCCTGCTGGAGAGCCCGCTGATGCCCTGGCAGGCGACCCTCGACGTGATGGGCGTCATGGACGAGGTCCGCTCGCAGGTGGGTGTCCGTTTTCCCGGTGAATGACTGACCCGGGGTTCCCCTTTCTGGGTATCTGAGGTGTTTCCCTTCCCGTCTGCTTGGGGTGGTTCCCGGGTGGGCGGGGTGATTGTTCTTTGTGCTCGTGGTGGGTTGTCGGTACGGGCCGTGGTGGGTTGTCGGTACGGGCGAACCTTCTCGGTGCGGTTGTTCTTCGTGCTCGCGGAGGGTTGTCGGTACGGGTGTTCCGGTTGTGCTTGGTGTGGTTGGTCTTTGTGCTCGCTGCGGTGGGCGGGTGTTCCGGCCGGCCGTCTCAGTCGCGCTCTGGTGGTTCAGGCCTCCGGCCTGCTCGGGCGTGGTGGTTGCGGGCTTTTTTTACGCCGGCCGGAACACCCGCCCACCTCCGCTGCACGTGTTCTGGCCGTACGGGGTGCGGGCCGTAGTCGCTTTCTTTCCGGCCGCCCTGGCGACGCGCCGCCGCTGAAGCGTCGTTCGGGGGCTGGTTCGGGGTGTGGCGCCGTAGCTGAAGCACCCCTGCACGACCCAGTCCAGGGCTGATGCGCCACAGGCCGCCCTGGCTCATCGATGTCGGATGTCCGGAATTCGTGGAGCGATCGATGATGTCTTCCCCTGGATGTCGGGGAGCTGGGCTGTGTCTCCTCTCAGTGGGTCTCAGGGCCCTCTCAGGTCGTTCGTGATGTTGTTGCGCCACCGCCACCGCCACCGCCATCGCCATCGCCACCGCCACCGCCACCGCCACCGCCACCGGATCTGTGACGTCCCGGGGACGGGACGGGGTGACCGCGCACGCCATCTCCCCCAGGAGCTTCCCGACCATGACGCTTCTCGCGATTCACGCCGGACTGATGTTCGACGGTACGAACCTGTTCGGCCCCACGACGGTTTTCGTGGAGGACGGGCGGATCACCGGCGTGGACACCACGGGTGCTCTCCCGTTGGACGGGGTGGACCTGATCGACCTCGGGGTGAACGCGTTCCTGATGCCGGGACTCGTCGACCCTCATGTGCATCTCGGCTTCGACGCCGGTCCCGACCCGGTGACCGCGTTCACCACCGCCGACGACGCGGAGCTCCTGGCCAGGATGCGGGCCGCGGCCGACAGGGCGCTCCAGGCCGGTATCACGACCGTGCGTGACCTCGGTGACCGCAACTATCTGGCGCTGGCGCTGAGGGCGGAGCTGGACCGGCGCCCCGGAGAGGGGCCGGAGATCCTCGCCGCCGGGCCCCCGATCACGACGCCCGGCGGTCACTGCCATTTCATGGGTGGCGCGGCCGAAGGAGCCGCCGCCCTGCGTGCCGCGGTACGGGACCGGCACGAGCGAGGCTGCGCGGTGGTCAAGATCATGTTGAGCGGTGGCAACATGACGCCGGGCTCCCCGCCGCACGAGTCGCAGTACTCGTCGGCCGACCTGCGGGCCGTCGTCGACGAAGCGCATCGGCTCGGCCTGCCCGTCGCCGCCCACGCGCACGGTACGCCGGCGATCAGGGACGCGCTGGCGGCGGGAGTGGACAGCATCGAGCACGCGACGTTCGTGACCGCGGACGGGGTCGACGCGGACCCCGCCCTGCTCGCCGCCCTCGCCGGGAGCGACGTCTTCGTGAGCGTGACGATCGGAGTCGTTCCCGGCGATTCACCGCTCGTCCTGCCCCCCGAGGTCGCCAGGCGCGTGCAAGCCGTACACGAGGCGCTCAGAAGCCTGTACAGGCTCGGTGCCAGGATCGTGCTCGGTACGGACGCCGGCATCATGCCGGTCAAGCCGCACGACGTGCTGCCGTATGCCATCTCCCAGTTCACCGCGGAGGGCCCGTCTCCCCTGGAGGCACTCACGGCGGCGACCGGCCTCGCCGCTCAGGCATGCGGGGTTTCCGACCGGAAGGGGCGGATCGCGGTGGGCGCGGACGCCGACCTGCTGGCCGTGACCGGGAACCCCCTCGACGACCTCGACCGGCTCCGAGACGTCCGAGCGGTCTTCCGCGCGGGCTTCCGGGTCCGTTGAACACGTGAGCCTGTCGCCGGTCGGGCCCCACGAAGAACGGACCCGCGGACGCCTCGCACGGTGTCCGCGGGTCCGTTCGCCCGATGTCAGAAGGTGGCGACGTTGAGCAGCTTCTCCTTGATGCCGTCATAGTCGTCGACGTTGTTCCAGTTGGTGGTGCCCGCCGTCTGGAGCGCGGACTTCACCGCCGCGGGCGTCGCCGCCGGATTGACGGCCTTGTAGAGGGCCGCTCCGCCGGCGACGTGCGGGCTGGCCATCGAGGTGCCCGAGATGGTGCCGGTGCCGCTGCCCGTCCAGGTGGACAGGATGCACACGCCCGGGGCGATGAGGTCCACGTCGGCGCCGTCGTTGGAGAAGTTGGCGAACGTGTCGTCGACGTCGCTGTAGCAGGTGGGCGCCGCCCCGCCACCGGGAAGCCCGTTGAAGTCGGCGAGGGCGCTGACCGTGATGACCTCGTCGTACGCCGCGGGCACGGAGCCGGAGGAGTTGGCGTTGTTGTTGCCGGCCGCGACCACGAAGGTCACGCCCGCCGCGACGGCGGCGCAGATCGCCCGGTGCATGGCGTCGTTGTTGGTGTTGCCGCAGTTGCCGTCGTCGGCGCCGAGGCCGCCGAGGCTCATGTTCGCGACCTCGATCTCGGAGGCGTGAGCGGTGACGTAGTCGATGCCGCAGATCACCTGCGACCAGCTGCCGCTGCCGCTGTTGTTCAGCACGCGCACCGGCCACAGGCGGGCGCCGGGTGCCACCCCGACGACGGCGCTGGTGTTGTCCAGCGCCCCGACCGTGCCCGCCACGTGCGTTCCGTGGCCGTTGCCGTCGTTGGCGCTCGTACCGGTGTTGCAGTTCTTGGCGCCCGCGGTGTAGACGTTCAGGTCGGGGTGGGTGAGCTGGATGCCGGTGTCGATGATCGCCACATCGACGTTGACCCGCGTGTCCACGCCGTTGATGGCGGCGGTGGGGCTGAGCTCGGCGTCGACCCGGTTGACTCCTGTGGGCAGTGTCTGGGCGCTGATCGACACCACGCCGTCGGGCTGGACGAACTGCACCTGCGGGTCGCGGGCGATGGCGGCGGCCGCGGTGGCGCTCATCTTCGCCGAGTAGCCGCGAAGGGCGTGGTTGAAGACCTTGTCCACCGAGGCGCGGCGGGAACGCACCTGGGTGTTGGCGAAGGTCGTGGCGTCCGCGCCGTCCTTCAGCACGACGATGTAGTCGCCGACGGGGTTCGATGCGGCGGTCGCGGCGGTGGCCGGAATTATCGCCATGACGAGGGAACTTGCGAAGAGGACTGTGAGGAGCGTTTTGCGCACGGGGGGATCCTCCACTCTTTTGGTCCGGTTTGGACCAGCGAAGCCGAGATTGACATGTTAAGTCAGTCGATTCCACAAGATGAGTCAGTTTTTTACACAATGTTTATATAAAGCGATTGAGGTAGTCATATATCACCGTAAATAGCTCAGTCCAGAAACGAATGCGCGCGTAGGAGGTCTGCCTTTCGGGCCGCGCCCGGAAGCCCTTACGGTGGCTCTGGCCTGCATGTGCGGTGGAATTTTTCCTCAGTGCCACCGGCCTTCGGCGGCCGGGTGTAGTCCACGATCAGGGGCTGGACGCACGGTCAGTCCGCGTGATATGGCGCATAAAGCCGCTTATCAGGATTTTCGTGGTCCGTCCATATGAATTTCCGCTATCCGTCCATATGGATTACCGTGACCGCCTGCCGGAAATCGCGTGTCCACTGAGAGGGTTCGCTTGGGTGCCACGAGTATGGCACCGGCTGATATATCGCCCTCGGTCGCCCGTAATGCCGATCTATCCGTACCGCGAACAACCACACCACGAAAATCAGACGAGGCGCCAGTCGTGGCGTTCCAGGAAGGCGCGCTCGCCGGTGGCGTACTCGGTGAAGGCGTCCTGGACCGCCCCCAGGTCCGGGACGTGCGTGCGGAACATCCGGTCCCTGACGCTGTCCTTGTACTCCAGCTCGTAACCCGAGATCTCCGGGGAGCTCTGCACGAAGTGCTCGCCGAAGACGACCAGGGCGGTGAACGGGTTCTGCGGGGACATGGTGGCGAGCGCGTCGGAGATGAGCTGGAGGTCGGGGCCGACCACGATCATCCCGTCGCCCGTGCGCATCTCCATGGTCGGGTAGACGCCTCGCGGAGACAGGTTGTGCACCAGGCCGCGCTGCGGGTCGTAGCAGACCAGCCCGCACTCGGCGGCCAGGGCGAAGACCTCGGCGGACACCTCGTCGGCCCGCTCCGGTTCCACGCCGACCAGGACGTGGGCCGGGGAGAGCCACTCGGCCCCGGGCAGCCGGTCGGCGAACGCCGCCACCCCGGGGTACGCCTCCGCGTCCTCCCGCTCATCGGGGCCGGGACCCGTACCGTGCCGGAGTTCCCCAGGGGAAGGCGTTCCCGCGTTCTCCCGGTCCCCGTGGCGGAGGGACCGGAAGATGTTCTCCGCGTGTTCCCTGGTGATCGGTTTGGGCTCGTACCAGACGGCCAGTTCGAAACTCACGGTTCCATTGTCCTCCGGGTGCCTTTCCCGGTGGAAAGGGCCGGACCGATCGGGTGATCGGCCCGGAGGACGCGCCGGTGGCCGGGGCGTTCACGACACGCGGGGAGGGCCAGCCCCTGTGTGACCCTGTCGGGGATGAGCCCGCCGTACCCGCTCATCCTCGTACGGATCGTGAAGCTTCAGACGACCACGTGATCTCCTGCCATCCGGACGCTACGGAGTCACTGCATATTTTCCGCATATGCCGAAAAGCCGATCACGGTCAGCCGGTGATCGAGGAGTGACGTCCGAGGAGCCCGGCCAGGTCGTCCGCCTTCGCCCTGTCCCCGATGAGGGTGAAGAGCTCGTGGGCCTCGCGCCAGCACCTTACGGCCCTCTCCCCGTCGCCGGCCGCCACGTGGGCGAGGCCGAGGCTGCGGAGCGCGCCTCCCAGGTACGTCGTCCAGCTGCGGGTCCGCCACAGCGCCACGGACTCCGTCAGGCGTTCGACCGCTCGGGCGTGGTCGCCGTCGGCGCGGTCGAGGTCGCCGAGGATCCAGAGGGCGTCGGCCAGGTGGTGGGTGAGGTTGTAGCGGCGGCTGAGCTCCTCCACGGCGTCGGCCGTGGGCCTCGCCCGCTCGTCGCCGTCGCCGCTGTAGAGCTTCGCCAGCGTGACCAGGGTCATCGTCTCGGACGACGGGTCTCTCGCCACCCGGGACATGACGAGCGAGCGGTTGAGACACCGCTCGGCCGGCTCGGACTGGCCGGTCTCGACGTACGCGAGGCCGAGGAACTGCAGGGACGTCGCCTCGAAGCGCGGGTTTCCCAGCGTCTCCGCCACCTTCAGCGCGCTCACCAGGTGCGGGATCGCCGAGAGGACGTCCCGCTGGCCATGTGTGACACCGAGGGCCAGGTGGGCGCGCGCCCGGCCGCCGAGGTGGCCGGTCTCCTCCGCGAGGCGCAGCGCCGTCTCCGCCGACTCCACGGCCGGTTCGACGAATCCCTGCGCGGCCAGGCCCCAGGCGCACATCACGTGGGCGTCCGACAGCCCGCGCAGCTCGCCGACCTCGGTGAACATCTCCGCGAGCCGGACGGCGTTGGTGTGCAGCGCCACCATGGCGCCGCCCTCGTGCTCGACGCCGGTCCAGGTGGTCACGTCGAGCAGCCCGCGCAGCATGACGGCCTCGCCGAGCAGGTTTCCCGCCGTACGGCAGGCCAGCATGGCCCGCTCGTTGAGGCGCCGGCACTCGGAGAAGAACCCGTGCGAGTCGAAGTAGCGTTCGAGGCACCCCGCGAGGTCCCAGGCGAAGTCGTCGAGCGCGAGGGCGCAGGCCTGCTCGACGAGACCGGCCAGCGCGGTCCGTTCGGCGTTGAACCAGGCGAGGGGATCGCGCAGGAGGGACTCGGCGATGTCCCCGGGCAGCGCCCGGCGCGGCGCCGGGCCGTGGAGCACGGCGTAGCAGGCGCCGTGGACGTGCTCCATCGCCTGTTCCGCCAGCCAGAGCCACGCGCCGAACGCCCGGCTCGTCGCGAGCAGCAGTTCGGCGGGCTCCTCCTCGGCCTCCGCGCGCTCGCGGGCGTACAGCCGGACGAGGTCGTGGAAGCGGTAGCGGGCCTGCCCGGTGGCGTCGATCCCGGAGATGGTGGCGAGCTGCGCGTCCACCAGGAACTCCAGGTACGTCTGTCCCTCCTGGTCCGGGCAGTCGAGCAGCGTGGCGGGGACCCAGCTCGCGAAGCCGGGGACGTCGAGAAGGCCGAGCAGCCGGAAGGCACGCCGCGCGTTCTCGGGGAGACCGACGTAGCTCAGGGCCAGGCTCGCCCTGACCGCGTGGTCGCCGACGATCAGCTGGTCGAGGCGCCCGCGCTCGTCGCCGAGCCGCCCGACGAGCCAGGCGATGCTCTGCCGGGGACGGGCGGCCAGCCGCGCGCCCGCGACGCGTACGGCGAGCGGGATGCGGTCACACAGCCAGACGAGCTCGGTGGCGGCGGAGAGCTGCGCGGCGACGCGGTCGTGCCCGATCAGCCGCGAGAGCAGCTCCACGGCCTCCTGGGTGCTCAGGACGTCCAGTTCGACCGGTCGCATGCCCTCCAGGCCGGAGAGCCTCACGCGGCTCGTGACGATCACGGCGCAGCCGGAGACACCGGGGAGCAGGGGTCTCACCTGCTGCTCCGACGCCGCGTTGTCGAGGACGATCAGGACGTTCGCGCGGGCCAGGCGGCTGCGGTACAGCGCGGCGCGGGCCTCGACCGACTCCGGGATGCTCGACCCGGGTACGCCCAGCGCGACCAGGAACCGCCCGAGCACGTGGCCGGGATGCGCCTGCTCCTCCTCGTGCGCGCCGTGCAGGTCGACGTAGAGCTGCCCTCCGGGAAACCTCCCGGCCAGCTGGTGCGCCACGTGCACCGCCAGCGCCGTCTTGCCGATGCCGCCCATTCCCGTGATGACCGAGACGGTCGTCGCGGAGCGCTCATCCAGCCGCGCGACGAGCTCCCTGACATGCTCCTCGCGGCCGGCGAAGTCGGCGATGTTCATCGGTAGCTCCGCGGGGGGTTCTCGCGGCTCGGTCAGGCCCTGTCCGGTTCTCGGCTGCTCGTTCCGCTCCTCCTGCCCGCTCGCGACGTGCTCGGGGTTCGCCCACTCCCCGGCCAGGATCAGCCGGTGGAGGTCGCGCAGCCGGGCCCCGGGCTCGACGCCCAGTTCCTCGTTCAGGAGGCGCCGGGTGTCGGCGTACACCGTCAGCGCCTCGGAAACGCGGCCGGCGCGGGTGAGCGCCACCATGAGGTGCGCCCGCATGCGCTCGCGGAGCGGGTGCGCGTTCACGTGGCCGGTGAGCTCGGCGACGAGTTCCGGCTGGAACCTCACCGCGAGGTCGGCCTCGACGCGGTTCTCCAGGGTGGCGAGCCGCAGCTCCTCCAGGCGCGCCGCCTCGCCCGACAGGTCCTCGACGAACCGCAGATCGGCGTACGCGGGGCCGCGCCACAGCCGCAGGGCCCGGTGCAGGAAGTCCGCGGCCTCGTGGTGGTCGCCGTGCAGGAACGCGTCGTGGCCCTCCTTCGCCAGTGACTGGAACCGATGGACGTCCAGCTCGTCGGCGTGCACGACCAGCAGGTAGCCGCCGTGCCTGCGCAGGACCCGGTCGTGGCCCAGGGACCGGCGAATCTTGGAGGCGTACAGGCGCAGGTTGTTGTGGGCCGTCTTCGGCGGGTGCTCGCTCCAGAGCGCGTCCACGAGCAGGTCGTCGGGCACGGACCTGTTGGCGTGGTGCAGCAGCATCGCGAGCAGGGCCCTCTGTTTGCGCCCGCCCAGCGGAAGCGGCTGCTGGTCGGCCCTCACCTCGACCGGCCCCAGGACGGAGAAGTCCATACCACTCCCCTGGAAGGCTTCGCAGGGGCCAAGTGTGCCCGACCTCCCCCCGACCGTCAATGATCACCAAGGACTCCCGGGCCGTGGGGCGACCGGTTCCCGGGGCGGGGACGGACCGCGAGGGCGGGGGGGCCGGGGGAGGGGCGCGAGCCTCCGGATCGGGCCGGAGCTACGCCGGCGGCCTGTCGCCGACGGCGACCCGCGACAGCTCCACGGTGCAGAACGCGCAGCGCCTGGCCTCGATCGGGATGTCGCTCAGGCACTCCGGGCATTCCTTCTCGGTGGCCTTCCTGTCCCGGTCGAAGAAGCCGATCAGCCGGGTCATGGGCATCACGACCAGCCAGTAGATGACCGCCGCGATGATCATGAAGCTCAGCAGGTGGTTGATGAAGTCGCCGTACATGAACTTGGAGCCGTTGATCGTGAACACGTACTGCGAGAAGTCCGGTTCCCTGCCGCCCGTGATCGCCCCGATCAACGGCGTGATGAGGTCCTTGACCAGTGCCTGCACCAGCCCGCTGAAGGTCGCCCCGACCACGACCGCCACGGCGAGCTCGACGAGGTTGCCCCTCAGCAGGAACTTCTTGAATTCGCCCATCACTCATGTCCTCCACTCGTGAGGACGGACGCCCTACCCACCTGTCGGCGGCCAAACTTCCCTGTTTATCGGGCTTTCCGGAGAAAAAGGACAATGCCGGACCCCGTGCGGAGGCGTACGGGCTGGACGGGGTGGTGGACGCGGAAGGCTAATATCGGCGCAGTTCGCGAGCGAGGTGGCCGGATGGACTTTCGTGTGCTGGGCCCGGTCGGGGCGTTCGCCGACGGAGGGGCGGCGCTGGACATCGGCCCCTACCAGCAGCGGCTGGTGCTCGCCATGTGCGTCCTCGCCGCCCCGAGGCCGGTCGGCCCGAACCGGATGATCGACGTGCTCTGGGAGGGCGACCCTCCTCCGGGGGCGCTCAACACCGTGCAGGCGTACGTCTCCAAGCTCCGCCGCGTCTTCGAGCCGGGCAGGGCGAGGAACGTGCCCCCGGCGGTCCTGGTCAGCAGGCCGGGGGGCTACGCGCTGGACGTTCCCGGCGGTGCGATCGACCTGGGCAGGGCGCGGGGGCGGGCGGCCGAGGGCAGGAGCCTGGGGGCCGGGGGCGACCACCGGGGGGCGGTCAGGGAGCTGCGGCTGGCGCTGGGGGAGTGGAGCGGGGAGCCGCTCGCGGACCTCTCCGGCAGCTCCTGGGCGGTGGAGGAGAGCGCGCACCTGGCCGAGCTGCGGCTGACGACCGAGGAGGACCTGGCCGAGGCGGAGCTCGCGCTCGGCCGGGGGGCGGCGCTGACGAGCGGGCTCGCCCACCTGGTCGGCGCCCACCCGTTCAGGGAGCGGCTGCGGGTGCTCGCCGCCCACGCGCTCTACCAGGCGGGCCGGCAGGCGGACGCGCTCGGCGTGCTCGCCGAGGGACGCCGGTTGCTGATGGAGGACATGGGGCTGGACCCCGACCCCCGGTCGAGAGAGATGGAACGGCGCATCCTCGGCCAGGATCCCGCGCTGACGCCCCGCCTCGTGGCGGGAACGGGAGCGGGAACGGGACGGGTGGCGGCGAAGGAGAAGCAGGAGGAGAAGGGCACCGGGCTGGTGGGCAGGGACGCCGAGGCGGAGGTGCTGGAGCGGGCGGTCGCCGGTGACGGGCACCGGGTGGTGCTGCTCGCCGGGGAGCCCGGCATCGGCAAGACCAGCCTGGCCGAGCACGCCGCCGGGGCCGCGCGGGCGCGGGACCACCGGGTGGTGTGGGGCCGCTGCTGGAGCGGTACCGGCGCGCCGCCCTTCTGGCCCTGGACGCAGGCCGTGCAGGACCTGGTCGGCAGGGACGGCGAGCTGGCGCAGCTGGCCGGAGCCGGGCCCGCGGGGCAGGCCGGGCAGTTCGCGTTGTACGAGGCGTTCGCCCGGCTGCTGAACGAGCACGGCCGGGTCCTGGTGGTCCTCGACGACCTCCAGTGGGCGGACACCTCGTCGCTGCGGCTGCTGGAGTTCCTGGCCTCCACCCGGCTCTGCCCCGAGCTCACCGTCGTGGCCACGTACCGCGACACCGACGTGCGTCCCGGCGAACCGCTGGAGCACGCCCTCGGCGCGCTGCTGCGGCTGCCGCACGTGCGGCGGCTCCTGCTGCGCGGCCTGGCCGAGGGGGAGATCCGCGAGTATCTGGGACGGGCGGGCGCCGACCAGGGCCTGGCCGCGGAGATGGGCAGGCTGACCGCGGGCAACCCGTTCTTCCTGGGGGAGGTGCTGCAGCTGGGGGAGACCCCCGAGGCGCTGTCGGACGTCGTACGCGGCCGGATGGCCGGTCTGCCGCCCGGCACCGAGGAGGTGCTGACCGTCGCGGCGCTGCTCGGCAGGGAGGCGGCGACCGACATCCTGACGCGCGTGGCGGGGCTGCCCGAGGAGCGGGTCCTCGACATCGTCGACGCCGCCGTGGGGGCCCGGCTGCTGGTCGAGGGGGACGGGCCGAGCTGCCGGTTCGTCCACGACATCGTCCGCGACGTGCTGCGCGAGGCACTGCCGCCACTGCGCCGCAGGAGGCTGCACGCGCGGATCGCGGAGGTGCTGGAGGAGCGGAGCGGGACGCGGCTGACCGAGATCGCCCACCACTACCGCGAGGGCCTGCTGAACCCCCGGATGGCGGGCAAGGCCATCGGTTACACCCGGCGCGCGGCGGCCCAGGCGACCGCGCAGTTCGCCCACGAGGACGCGGTGGAGAACCTGGAGAGGGCGATCGCGATGATCGACCGGCTGCCGGGGCCCGACGACGCGCTCCGCTGCGACCTCCTGCTCGACCTGGCCGAGGCGCAGACGGCGGCGGGGATGAGCACCGCGGCCCACGCCTCCCTGGAGGCCGCCGCGGAGATCGCCGAACGGCTCGGCGACGACAACCGGCTGGCCAGGGCGGCGCTGGGGTTCTCCGACCCGATCTATCTGGCCATGTACGAGGAGATGACCGGCATCGACCGGCTGGCCGAGCGCATCGACCGGGTCCTCGCCTCCGACCTGGCCGGGGACTCGCCGTGGCGGGCTCAGCTGCTCGCCGCCGCCGCGCTGACCGGCTCCACCGTACGGCCCGTCGAGCGGAGCGTGGAGATGGCGGGGGAGGCGGTGCGGCTGGCCCGCCTCGCCGGTGACGACCGGACCCTGTCCAGGACGCTGATCGTCCTGGAGATCCTGCTGCGCTCCGGCCACGACCACGGGCGGCGCGAGGCGGTCGCCGCCGAGATCGTGGAGATCGGCCGCCGCACCGGCGACCTGGTCGTCGAGTGGATCGGCAGGGAGAACGAGTACGTCGAGCTGAACGCCAGGGGAGCCTCGGGGCGGGCCGCGGAGCTGCTGGCCTGGCTGCGGGAGACCGCGGAGCGGCTGAGGCTGCCCTCGATGGTGAGCCTGGCCGCCTGGCAGACCGCGGTCCACGCCTACCTGTCCGGGCGCTTCGCCGACGCGCTCGCCGCGGCCGACGCGTCCGGCGCGGCCCACCCCGAGGGGGCGCTGGGCCGGGACGACGCGCGGCTGCGGCGGGAGATGTTCCGCTTCCTGTCCCTGCGGGCGGCGGGCCGGGCTCACCTGGCGAGCGAACCGGGCAAGGCGGGTGAACCGGGCGAGGCTCATGGATCGGGTGAGGCTCATGGACCGGGCAGGGAAGGTGAGGCGGGCCAGGCGCTCGCGCTCGCCGACGAGATGCTCGCCCGCCGCCCCGGCCAGAAGCCCTGGCGGATCCTGCGCTGCCTCGCCCTGGTCGACCTGGGCAGGACGGCCGAGGCGCGCGACGTCTTCGCCGAGCTCTCCCGCGACGGCTTCGCGGAGATAGGTCCCGAGCTGGCCTACCGGTTCGTCCCGGACGTTGTCAGCGAGATCTGCGCGGCGCTGGGCGACGAGGCGGCGGGGGAGATCCTGTACGCCAGGCTCGCCCCGCACGCGGGCCGGTTGCTGGGCTGGTCCCTGACCGACCTGTGCCTGGCCAGGCTCGCCCTGCTCGGCGGTGACGAGGACCGGGCGGAGGCCCACCTGCGGGCGGCCGGGGCGTTCGCCGCGAAGGCGGGGCTGCGCGTCCACGAGCCCGCGATCCGCGCGCTGGCCGGTGAGTTCCGCCACGGCCTGTTCTAGGCTCGTCACGCACACGTCGTCACCGAGGTCTGAGATCACCGTCACAGGAGTGGGAATGTGCGCATGGCCGGGCCGACTTAGGGCATGTTTGTCCACCGCTGAAGGGCGGTGCAATGATCGAGATCTGGCCGGGTGACCCCTATCCCCTTGGGGCCACCTACGACGGCGCGGGAACCAACTTCGCGCTTTTCACCGAGGCCGCCGAACGCGTCGAGCTGTGCCTGTTCGACGAGGAGAACAAGGAGACCAGAGTCACCTTCACCGAGTGTGAGGGATTCGTCTGGCACGGATATCTGCCGGGCGTCGGCCCGGGGCAGCGGTACGGCTACCGCGTGCACGGGCCGTACGACCCGCCGAGAGGGCAGCGGTGCAACCCCGCGAAGCTCCTGCTCGACCCGTACGCCAAGGCGGTCGAGGGGGAGGTGAACTGGGACGAGGCGGTGTACGGTTATCGTTTCGGCCATCCCGACAGCCGCAACGACGCCGACTCGGCCGAGTTCGTGCCGCGCTCCATCGTGATCAACCCGTTCTTCGGGTGGGGGCACGACCGGCCGCCGAGCACGCCGTACCACAACACGGTGATCTACGAGGCGCACGTCAAGGGCCTCACGATCAACCACCCGAAGATCCCAGAGCGGATCCGGGGCACGTACGCCGCGATCGGCCACCCGGAGATCATCGATCACCTGACCGCGCTCGGGGTGACGGCGATCGAGCTCATGCCGGTGCACCAGTTCGTCACCGACCACGTCCTCGCCGAGCGGGGGCTGACGAACTACTGGGGCTACAACAGCATCGGGTTCTTCGCGCCGCACAACGCCTATTCGAGCACCGGGCAGCGCGGCGGGCAGGTGCTCGAGTTCAAGGCCATGGTCAAGGCCCTGCACGAGGCGAACATCGAGGTCATCCTCGACGTGGTCTACAACCACACGGCCGAGGGCAACCACCTGGGCCCGACGCTGAGCATGCGCGGCATCGACAACGCCGACTACTACCGCCTGGTCGACAACGACAAGCGGTACTACATGGACACCACGGGCACCGGCAACAGCCTGTTCATGCGCTCCCCGCACGTGCTCCAGATGATCATGGACTCGCTTCGCTACTGGGTCATCGAGATGCACGTGGACGGCTTCAGGTTCGACCTGGCCTCCACGCTCGCGCGTGAGCTGCACGAGGTCGACCGGCTGAGCGCCTTCTTCGACCTGGTCCAGCAGGACCCGGTGCTGTCGCAGGTCAAACTGATCGCCGAGCCGTGGGACGTCGGCCCCGGCGGCTACCAGGTGGGCAACTTCCCCGCCAGGTGGACCGAGTGGAACGGCATGTACCGCGACACGATCCGCGACCTGTGGCGGGGCGAGCCCGCCTCGCTGCCCGAGTTCGCCTCCCGGCTGACCGGCTCCAGCGACCTCTACCAGGACGACAGCCGCCGCCCCGCGGCCTCCATCAACTTCGTCACCTGCCACGACGGGTTCAGCCTTCAGGACCTCGTCTCCTACAACAACAAGCACAACGAGGCCAACGGCGAGGACAACCGGGACGGCGCCGACGACAACCGCTCCTGGAACTGCGGTGAGGAGGGGCCCGCCTCGCTGGCGATCGAGTCCCTGCGCGAGCAGCAGAAACGCAACTTCCTGACCACGCTGTTCCTGTCCCAGGGCGTTCCGATGATCTCCCACGGCGACGAGTTGGGCCGCACCCAGCGGGGCAACAACAACGTGTACTGCCAGGACAACGAGCTGAGCTGGGTCGACTGGTCCGACATCAGGGAGAACTGGCTGCTGCTGGAGTTCACCCGGCGGCTGGCCAAGCTCCGCGCCGACCACGCGGTCTTCCGGCGGCGCCGGTTCTTCTACGGGCGGCCCGTACGCGGTTCGGAGGAGAACCTCAGCGACATCGCCTGGCTCACTCCAAGAGGGGAGAAGATGACCGACGCCGACTGGAACGTGGGGTACGCCAGGTCGCTCGCCGTCTTCCTGAACGGCGACGCCATCACCGAGCCCGACCGCCGGGGCCGGCAGATCGTCGACGACTCGTTCCTGCTGCTGTTCAACGCCCACCACGACGTCATCAAGTTCACGCTGCCGAAGGACTACGGCGAGATGTGGCTGACGGAGATCGACACGGCCATGCCGATCACGGTCGACACCCGGGTCTGCCGGGCCGGAGAGAGCGTGCCGGTGGTCGGCCGCTCGGTGAGGGTGCTGCGCCGTGTCTGAGCCCATGACCCAGCCCGTCCCCGAGCCCGCCCCCCTGGAGCCCGCGCCCGGAATCGTCCCCCCGGAGTCGGTGCCCGAGCCGGGGTCGGTGCCCGAGCCGGGCATGCCGCCGGACCCCCTGCCCGAGCCCCCGCCCGGTGCCATCCCCCCGCAGGTCGGCCACGACGAGATCCTGCCCGAGTCCGTCCCCGGGACCAGGGCCAGCGGCGACGTCCCCGACCTCCTGGCGCTCCCCGAGGAGGCGCCCGCGCCCCCGCCGCCGCCGGGCTCGTACGAGGTGCCGGTCTCGACCTACCGGTTCCAGCTCACCCCCGACTTCGGGTTCGACAAGGTGGCCGAGCTCGCCCCGTACCTGCGGGACCTGGGGGTCAGCCACGTCTACCTGTCGCCGATCCTGCAGGCCGTGCCGGAGTCGCGGCACGGCTACGACGTGACCGACCACTCGCGCGTCCGCGAGGAGTTCGGCGGCGTCGAGGGACTGCGGGAGCTGTCGGCGACGCTGGCCCAGCACGGGATCGGTGTCGTCGTCGACATCGTGCCCAACCACATGACGATCCCGGTGCCCGAGTCGGGCAACGCGCAGCTGTGGTCGGTGCTCAAGGACGGGCCGGAGTCGCCGTACGCGTCGTGGTTCGACATCGACTGGTCCGTCGAGGACGGCGACGGCGGGGACAGCGGTGGCAGCGGTGACGGCGGCAGGGTGAACATGCCGGTGCTCGGCGACGCGGGCGAGGCGGTGGCCGACGGCGACGTGCTGCGCTACCACGACCACGAGTTCCCGCTGCCCGACACGCACTACCGGCTGGTCGACTGGCGGCGCGGGCCCGGCTACCGCCGGTTCTTCGACGTGTCCTCGCTGATCGGGGTGCGGGTGGAGGACCCGGAGGTGTTCGACGCCACGCACGCCGTCATCCTCTCGCTCGTCGAGGAGGGGGCCGTCCAGGGGCTGCGGGTGGACCACCCCGACGGGCTCGCCGAGCCGCGCGGCTACCTGTCGCGGCTGCGCGAGCGCTCGGGCGTGTGGACCGTGGCGGAGAAGATCCTGGTCGGCTCCGAGCGGCTGCCCGCCGACTGGGAGTGCGACGGCACCACCGGCTACGACACGCTCAACCGGATCACCGGGCTGTTCGTCGACCCGGCGGGCAAAGAGCCGCTGGTCGAGCTGTTCACCCTGCACACCGGGGTGCCCGACGACTACGCCGCCGTGGTCCGCGAGTCCAAGGCGGAAGTCCTGGACCTGTTCTTCGGCGCGGAGATCGACCGGCTGCACGCCGTCGTCGGCTCCGACCGCCGGACGCTGGTGGAACTGCTCGCCGCGATGCCGGTCTACCGGGCCTACGCGGTCCCCGGCGAGCCGGTGCCCGAGCTCTCGGTGCGGATCGTCGAGGAGGCCGGGCGGGTCGCCGCCGGGCGGCTGCCCGAGGGCGCCCCGGTGGCGGAGGTGGTCAAGCGGGTCCTGACCGGGCCCGCCGAGGCGGTCACCCGCTTCCAGCAGACCTGCGGCCCGGTGATGGCCAAGGGGGTCGAGGACACCGCCCTCTACCGCTGGTACCCCCTGTCCTGCCTGAACGAGGTGGGCGGCGAGCCCGACCGGTTCGGCGGGCCCGTCGAGGAGTTCCACGCGTTCTGCCGGGAGCTGGCGCCGGGCACGATGACGACGCTCTCCACGCACGACACCAAGCGCTCCGAGGACGTACGGGCCAGGCTGGCCGTGCTGTCCGAGCTGCCGGTGGAGTGGGCGGCGGCGGTCGGCGAGTGGTCCTCGAAGGTCTCCTTCGACCCGGCCCTCGACTATCTGGCCTGGCAGAACCTGATGGCCTCCTGGCCGATCGGGCCCGACAGGTTCTTCGACTACCTGTTCAAGGCGGCCCGCGAGGCCAAGACCTCGATCTCCTGGGCCACCCCCGACCCCGCCTACGAGCGCGGCATCCGCGACTTCGCCGTCCGGGCCGTCGAGGAGTGCGGGGCCTCGGTCGCGGAGTTCGCCGCGAGGATCGAGCCGTACGCCAGGTCCAACTCGCTGGGCCAGAAGCTCGTCCAGCTCATGCTGCCCGGCGTGCCCGACCTGTACTGGGGCAACGAGATCACCGACTTCTCCCTGGTCGACCCGGACAACCGGCGCCCGGTCGACTTCCCGCTGCGCCGCCGGATGCTCTCGGCGGCCCAGGCCCACGCGAGCCAGGCCCACCCGGGCGAGGCCCACCCGAGCCCAGCCACGTCCAGCCTCACCTGGGACGAGGCCAAGCTGGCGATCACCGCCCGTGCCCTGGACCTGCGCCGGAGGATGGACCCCGAGGCGCCGTACGTCCCGATCGAGGCCGGGGAGCACGCGATCGCCTTCGCCAGGGGGGAGCGGGCCGTGACGGTGGCCACCCGGCTGCCCGTCGGCCTGGAGCGGCGTGGTGGCTGGGGGAGCACCACGCTCACCCTGCCGCGCGGCACATGGCGGGACCTGCTGTCGGGTGCCGAGTACACCGGCCGGATCCCGCTCGGCCACCTGCTGTCCGTCCACCCTGTCGCGCTTCTGGAAAGGGGCTGACCGATGTTCGAGGTATGGGCGCCGCAGGCGACGGCGGTGGACGTGGAGATCGGCGAGGTCCGCTACCCGATGTCGTCCGCCGGAGGCGGCTGGTGGACGGCGGAGGTTCCCGGCGCCGGGCACGGCACCGACTACCGGTTCCGGCTGGACGGGGGCGAGGCGCTGCCCGACCCCAGGACCCGCCGGCAGCCGGGGGGGATCTTCGGCCCGAGCCGGGTCTACGACCACGGCCGCTTCGAGTGGGGCGACGCCCTGTGGCGGGGCCGCGACCTGCCGGGCGCGATCATCTACGAGTTGCACATCGGCGCCTTCACCCCCGAGGGCACCTTCGACGCGGCGATCGGCAGGCTGGAGCACCTCGCGGAGCTCGGCGTCGACTTCGTGGAGATCATGCCGGTGCCGCCGGTGCCCGGCGGGCGTAACTGGGGCTACGACGGCGTGGACCTGTGGGCCGTCACCGAGACCTACGGTGGCCCCGACGGGCTCAAGCGCTTCGTGGACGCCTGTCACCGGCGCGGGCTCGGCGTGATCCTCGACGTCGTCTACAACCACCTCGGCCCCTCGGGCAACTTCCTCGCCCCCTTCGGCCCGTACTTCCACTCCAGCGCCTCCTCCTTCTGGGGGCAGGCCGTCAACCTGGACGGTCCCGGCTCCGACGAGGTGCGCGCCTACTTCGTCGGCAACGCGCTGCAGTGGCTGCGCGACTACCACATCGACGGCCTGCGGCTGGACGCCGTGCACGCGCTGCACGACGACCGGGCCGTGCACCTGCTGGAGGAGATCGCCGCCGAGACGGAGGCGCTGTCGGCGGCCGTGGGCAGGCCGCTCACGCTCATCGCCGAGTCCGACCTCAACGACCCCCGGCTGATGACCCCCCGCGAGGCCGGCGGGTTCGGTCTCGCGGCGGCCTGGAACGACGACGTCCACCACGCCCTGCACGTGGCGGTGACCGGTGAGCGGCACGGCTACTACGACGACTTCCACGGCGCCCTGCCCAAGGTGCTGACCCGCGCCTACTACCACGACGGGACCTACTCGTCCTTCCGGGGGCGCTCCCACGGCCGCCCGGCGTCCCACGTGCCCGGCTACCGCTTCGTCTGCTGCGCGCAGAACCACGACCAGATCGGCAACCGGGCCGAGGGCGACCGGATGGCGCCCGAGGCGCTGCGGCTGGCCGCGGGGCTCCTGCTGACCTCGCCGTTCACCCCCATGCTGTTCATGGGGGAGGAGTGGGGGACGCGGGCGCCGTTCCTGTTCTTCACCGACCACGTCGAGCCGCAGCTGCGCGAGGGCGAGGGCGACCGGCGGCGGCGGGAGTTCGTCGGCTTCGGCTACGACGACTGGGCGGACAAGGCCCCCGATCCCGGGGAGGAGATGACGTTCCTGCGCTCCAAGCTCGACTGGAGCGAGCTGGACGACGACGCCCACCGGGCCCACCTCGACTGGTACCGCGCCCTCATCGCGCTGCGCCGCGCCCACCCCGAGCTGACGGACCCGAGGCTGGAGCGGGTACGCGTCGACCACGGCGAGTCCTGGCTGGTCGTGCACCGGGGAGGGCTCAGGGTGGCGGCCAACCTCGGCCCGGTCGCGCTCACGGTCAAGCTCGGGACGGGCCGGTTCGCGCCCGGCCACATCCTGCTCGCCTCCGACCCGTCGGCGACCGTGCAGGGGGAGGAGCTGTCCCTGCCTCCCCGTTCCCTCGCGGTCGTGCGGCTGGATCCGGCCGTCTGACCGGTCGTTCCCGGGCCGCCGCGACGCCCGGACCTGACCGGTCCTGGCGTCGCGCTGTCCGGCGGCGGCGTCCGGTGGCGGCGTCCGGCGGGTGTCGCGACGGCCGCGGGTTCAGGCGGGCACGTGGTTGCGCAGCCGGAGATCCTCCGGGTACGGGGAGAAGTACGTCTGATCCCGTACGTACTCCCCGGCCTCGCCCTGGGCGTGGTGGCGGATCAGGGTCGCCGGGACGCTCAGCGCCACCTGCCCGGCCCGGTAGGAGGCGATGACCTCCGCCAGGTCGGCCCGGCGGGCCGGGTCGAGCGCGTCGCCCACCATCCCCACGCAGTGCTGCAGGACGTTGACGTGTCGGCCGATGCTCGCCTTGGCGGCGAACGCCGTGCCGAAGACGCGGGCGTAGTCGGCGGCCAGCTCGTCGCGGGGCCGCGTGCCCGCCCCGGCCACCACCCGGCCCGCCTCCCGGGAGGCCTCGGGGTCGTGGGCCAGCAGCTGCATCTTGTGCCGGGCGTGGAAGGAGACCAGGTCACGAGGGCGCCAGTCGCTCTCCAGCAGCGCGCGGAGCCGGGCGCGGGCGAAGATCCGTTCCACGAAGCTCTCGCGGAGCAAGGCATCGTTGAGCCGCCCCTCGTCCTCGACCGGCAGCAGCGGATGGGTGTCGAGGACCGAGGCCGCGAACACCCCCCTGCCCCCGCGGTCCACGGTCGTGCCGCCCGAGTGGACGGGGATGCCGTGCACCCCGCAGCTGGGGCTTTTCGACTTGAGGACGTAACCGTCCACCTCCCGCAGGGCCGGGACCCGTTCGGCGGCGAGGGCGGTCATCTTCTCGGTGAGGTCCACCCGGCTCTTCCTGGAGACCAGCCGCGTGCCGTCCGGTGAGCGCTCCAGGCGGAGGGTCTCGCGCGGGCTGCCGAGGCCGATCTCCATCTCCGGGCAGATGTGCACCCACTCGACGTGTTTGTCCAGCTCGCCGCTGAGGAACCGGTTGCGGCTGTGCCCGCCGTCGAACCTGACCGGCTCGCCCAGCAGGCAGCTGGACACCGCGACCCTCGGCCTGACGACCTGCCGGGCCGCCTCGTCCGTCCTGCCGGTCCTGCCGGTTCCGTCGGTGCCGTTCATCGTGCCCACCTCGTCTGTCGCGCCCATCGCGCTCGAACCGCTCGCGCCACGCGCGGCGGGCACCTTCTCCCGGTGCGGTCCGGCGTCCCAGCCGCCCGTCGTGGCCGTGCCGAGGATGCCGGACAGGCGGCGCAGGCCGCGTGCCGTACGGGCCTTGATCGTGCCGAGCGGGACGCTCAGCCTCTCGGCGATCTCCCGCTGGGTCAGGTCGCCGTAGTAGGCCAGCTCGATCGCCTGGCGCTGCGGCTCGGGCAGCTCGGCCAGCGCCCGCTGCACCTGGTCGCGCTCCGCCAGGCCGTCACCGTCGATCCGGCCGTCGTCCCCGGCGGGATCGGCGATCACGTCCAGCGGCACCGTGCGCAGGGTGCGTATCCGCAGCTGGTCGACCGCGCGCTTGTGGGCGATGCCGAGCATCCAGGCGGGGAGGCTGCGCGCCGGGTCGAAGCGGTGCCGGGAACGCCAGACCTCCGCGAACACGATCTGCTGAAGGTCCTCGACATCCTGCGGCCGGACGAATCGCCGCAGGTAGGAGCGGATGAGAGGCCCGTGGGCGCGGAGGCACTCGACCAGCGCCGCCTCGTCGCCCTCGGCGAACCGGGTGTTCAGGGGGTCTGTCATGATGCCCTCCTCTTACCAGGAAAACCTACTCAAAACTTATTCATACTCGCTCGACGGCCGTGATCGCAAGCAAGCGGCACGGCGGTGCCCGCGGGTTCGGCGGCTGCGGCGGATATGGCGGGGAAGGCGGGCGCCGCGATCGGGAGGGCGGCGCGGGACGGCCCGAGGAGATCGGGCGGCGCGGCCGGAGAGGGCGACGCGGGACGGCCGGAGAGGGCGGGGCCGCGGCCGGTGGGGGATTGGGCGGCGTGGCCGGAGGCAGCGGCGTGGCCGGAAGGGGCGGGGTGAGCGGGCCTGAGGGCCGGTGACGTGCCCGACCGGCAGGGTGGGGCGGAGCGGGGGCGTACCGGGGAAGGGTCAGGCCAGGGCGGCGGCGGTGACGCGGGTGAGCGCGTCCTGGAACGACGTGACGCGGGTGATGGACGCGGGCAGGCCGTCCCACCAGCCCACACCACCGGCGACGATCAGGCTCGGCGGGCGGAGCGTGGGCAGCGACGCGAGCGGGGCGGGGTCGCCGGTCTCGGCCAGCTGGGACCAGACGAAGACCACCGAGGGGCCCAGCCGCCGCATCGCGTCCGCCAGCGCCGGATACGGGGTCCTGGCACCCAGCACCCGGGTCTCCACGTGGTGGTCGGTGGTCAGCGCGGCGGCCAGCGCGTAGATCGGCAGGCTGTGGAGATCGTCCTCGGCGCAGGCGAGTAGGACGGGGCGATCACCGGCCGGCCGGGCGGGGCGCTCGGTGAGCCCGATCAGCGCGGCCAGCAGCCGGTCGGAGAACAGGTGCTCGACCTCGATGCTCGCCCCGCTCTCCGACTGGCGCCTGCAGATCGTCTCGAAGACCGGCATCGCCAGCTGCTCCCAGGTCCACCGCACGCCGTGCCTGGCCAGCGCCGCGTTGATCCAGCCGTGGACGGCCCCGCCGTCCAGCGTCATCGCCGCCCGCGCCAGCATCGCCACCGTGGGCACGCCGGGCAACCGCCCGGCCGCGAGGGACGGGATCCCCGCGGAGACCGGCCATCCGGGCTCCCGCCGCCGCTCCGCCGGAGGCGCCGGGGGGACGGTCTCGATCCTCAGGACCTCTCGTGCCGCGTCGGAGGCGGGAACCCCGCTCCTGATGAGCCGGTTCATCTCCTCCAGACGCCACAGGTCGCGGGCGTCGTAGCGGCGGTGCCCCCCCGGGCTCCGGCGGCTCGGGCCCACGCCGTAGCGTAGGTTCCAGGTCCGCAGCGTGGGGGCGGGCACTCCGAGGCGCCGCGCGACGGCTCCGATGCCGTAACCCGGTTCCTCGCCGGACGCCACCTGACGCTGCTCGTCCATCTCATCCCATTTCACGCCTGATCTGTCCCGTACCAGCCTGACAGGCGACGCGAGCGGTTGCTCCATGAACATTCTTTCGAGTTCCGGACCCCGGCGGACGCAACCGGCGGAGCGTGACCGGCCGAAGGGGAAACGTGACCGATACTGTGATCGTTTTGTTCAGCCGCGACCTCCGGGTGCACGACCACCCGGCGCTCGCCGCGGCGTGCGAGCGCGCACGTCATGTCATACCGCTCTTCGTCGCGGACCCCGCCGTGCCCGGGGCCGCCCGCCGGGGATTCCTCTCCGAGTGCCTCGCCGACCTGCGCGGATCGCTCCGCGAACGAGGTGGCGAGCTGGCCGTGCGCCACGGCGACCAGGTCGCCGAGACGATGCGCCTGGCGGCTGAGTCGAAGGCCCAGGCCGTCTACACCAGCATGGACGTCAGCACCTTCGCGAACCGCAGGCAGCGGCGCCTGGCCGAGGAGTGCGAGCGCGCCAGGACGGCGTTCCAGATGTTCCCCGGCCTGACGATCGTGCCCCCCGACGCCCTCAGGCCGTCGGGCGGAGGCGACCACTACCGGGTCTTCACGCCCTACTGGCGGGCCTGGACCCGGCAGCCCCGCAGGGACGTGCTCAAGGCCCCCGGCACGGTGAACGTCCCCGAAGGCCTGACGCCGGGAAAACTGCCCGAGCCGGGACGCGAGCCGTGCGAGCTGTTCAGGGGCGGCGAGACGGCCGGGCGCCGGAGGATGACGCAGTGGCTGAGGCACTGCGTGGCCGACTACGCCGACGGCCACGACGACATGGCGGGCAACCGCACCTCCAGGCTCAGCCCATACCTGCGCTTCGGCTGCGTCTCACCGCTGGAGCTGGAGGCGCTCGCCGGGGAGGCGGGAAAGGGCGGGGACGGCGAGGAGTTCGTCAGGCAGCTGTGCTGGCGTGACTTCTTCTACCAGGTGACGCGGGCCTTCCCGCGCATCAACCGGGACGACTACCGGCCGCGCGGGCACGAGTGGCGCGACGACGACCACGCGGCGCAGGCGTGGAAGGAGGGCATGACCGGGATCCCGATCGTGGACGCCGGGATGCGGCAGCTGCTCACCGAGGGCTGGATGCACAACCGGGCCCGCATGATCGTGGGTTCGTTCCTCGTCCGGCGGCTGCGCGTCGACTGGCGCGTCGGCGCCGACCACTTCTTCGATCTGCTGCTCGACGGCGACGTCGCCAACAACTACGGCAACTGGCAGTGGGTCGCCGGGACCGGCAACGACACCCGGCCCAACCGGCCCGTCAACCACATCCGGCAGGCCAGGCGGTACGACCCGGACGGCGAGTACGTCCGCCGCCACGTCCCCGAGCTCGACGCCGTGCCCACGCGGGCGGTCCACGAGCCCTGGAGGCTCCCCCTGGGCGTCCCCGGCTATCCGGCACCCCTGGTGCCCATGGACTGAACCCGCCCGGCGGTGAGGTGATACGGGTGGTGGCGATCGGCTCTGGAGGCTTCCGGGCGTCCCCGGTTGGGTGTCGAGCCCGCCCGGACAGGGGCTGAGTGGTGATACGGGTGGTGCGGAACGAATCGTCCCTCTCACGCGTCGCACAGGTGTGACCCCCTATGCCGCCGATGCCGCCGACGCCCTGCTCACCGCCCGCGAACGAGTACGGCGGCTCGAACAACTGACCAGCCGGCGTGGCGCGGTGGCCGTGCAGCTCGACGAGGTCGCGGCGCTCCTGGGTGACCTCGAGGACCAGCTCGCCAAGGAGGAGGAGGACGTCTCCAAGCTGGAGGGCGGCGGTTTCTCCGCCCTCCTGGCCGGGCTCACCGGGTCCAGGGACGAACGGCTCGCCAGGGAGCGCGCCGAGGTGCTGGCCGTGCGGCAACGCCTGGACGGCCAGCGCAACCGCCTCGAATGGCTGAACGCCGACCGGGCCGCCGTCGACGAGGGGCTCGCCGGGCTCGGGCCGGCGCGGGAGGAGTACGACGCGCTGCTGGAGCGCGAGGAGCGCCGGCTGGTCGCGTCCGGTGACTCCAGGGGCCGCGAGCTGGTCGAGCTCGACCAGCGCCTCGCCGACACCCGCGCCGACCTGGCGGAGTACCAGGAGGCCCACCGGGCCGGGGTCGACGCGTTCCACGGGGTCGGCGAGGTCCTGCGCTGCCTGGGTGGCGCCCGGGGCGCCTCCACGTGGGACATGCTGGCCGGGGGCGGCGGTTTCGCGGACATGATGGAGCACGGTCACCTGCGTAACGCGGACGAGGCCGCCTGGCACGCCCAGCAGCTGCTGGACACCTTCGCCAGGGAGCTCGTCGACATCGGCGTGAACGTCGCCCCGAAGCTTCCCGAGGTGGACACCCGCTGGTTCGCCGACATGTTCTTCGACAACATCATCACCGACGCGATCAAGCACCACCGGATCGAGAGCACCGGCGCGGCCGTGGCGGACGTCGCCGAGTGGGTGAGGCGTACGGTCGAGGGCCTGGACGTCCGCCGCGAAGAGCTGACCCGGCTTCGGGACGCCCTGGCGGCCCGCCGCGAGGAGGTCATCGTCACCGGCTGAGACGCGGGCCCTTCCGCCGGGTGCCCCGCTCCGCAGGGTGCCCCGCGATGAGGGCCCCGGCGGGCGTTCCCCCGGCGGGCGTTCCACGGCGAAGGGCCCGGTCGTGGGGAGCCCTCGCGGTGGGTGGTGCCCGGACGACGAGAAGCCCCGGCGGTGGTGGGTCTCCCGGCGGGGCGCCTGGCCGGGAAGGCCCACCACCGCCGGGGCGGTGGGAATCGTGCTCAGTGCTTGTGGTCGTGACCGGCGTGGTCGTGACCCGCGTGGTCGTCGTCGTCCTCATCCTCGTCCGAGGGGCCGTCAGAGGGCTCGACGCCCAGCACGGCCTCACGGGGCTCGATCTGGTCGACATGCTCGATCAGCCCCAGGACGTGGTCCGGCTCGATCAGCCACTGCAGCGCGGTGGCGCCGGTGTCGTCGGCCGAGACCAGCTCCGCCTGCTCCTTGCGCTCGTCGTCGTCAAGATCGGCGTCAGGGTGGCTGATCTCTTTCAGCGCGGCGGCCTGCAGGGCGGCGATGTCCTGCACCTCCACGGTCAGCTCAACGGTCAGACGTAGATAGCGTTCGGTGCCCGATACATCACTCATGGTGGAAATCCTAGTGCCTGGGTATGGTCGGAACAGCCTAGGGGAGCTTCCACTCCACGGGGGCGGCGCCCTGCTGCTCGAGAAGCTCGTTCGTCTTGCTGAACGGGCGGGAGCCGAAGAAGCCGCTGCGGGCCGACAGGGGGCTGGGGTGTGCCGACTCGATGGCCGGGACGGAACCGAGCATCGGGCGGAGGTTGCGGGCGTCGCGTCCCCACAGGATCGCCACCATCGGCTTGTCGCGGGCGACGAGGGCCTTGATGGCCTGCTCGGTGACTTCTTCCCAGCCCTTGCCGCGGTGCGAGGCGGGCTTGCCCGGCATGACGGTGAGCACCCTGTTGAGCAGGAGCACGCCCTGCTCGGTCCAGGGGGTCAGGTCGCCGTTGCCCGGCATCGGCAGCCCGAGGTCCTCGGTGAGCTCCTTGTAGATGTTGCGCAGGCTGCCCGGGATCGGGCGCACATCCGCGGCGACGGAGAAGCTCAGGCCGATCGGGTGACCCGGCGTGGGATACGGGTCCTGGCCCACGATCAGCACCTTGACCTGGTCAAAAGGCTGCTGGAAGGCGCGGAGCACATTGGCGCCCGAGGGGAGGTACTGCCTGCCTTCCGCCACCTCCTTCCGGAGGAACTCGCCCATCTCGGCGATCTTCTCGGCGACGGGTTCGAGGGCCTCGGCCCACCCGGCTTCCACGACTTCGTTCAAGGGACGTGCGGCCATGTGCAGGACCCTATCGAGGTTTTAGGCCCGGTACGCCGCGTGCTGGAAATCAGCGCGTGCCGTACCGGGCCTGCCCCTGTTATCTACTTCACCGAACCAGCCATCATCCCTTGGACGAAATATCGCTGGAAGGCGAAAAAGAGGATCAACGGGATAATCAGCGACAGGAAAGCTCCTGGCGCAAGAATGTCCACGTTAGTCCCGAATTGCCGCATTTGGGACTGCAGGGCCTTGGTCATGGGCTGGTTCTCGGCGTTGGCGAAGACCAGCGAGACGAGCAGGTCGTTCCAGACCCAGAGGAACTGGAAGATCCCGAGCGAGGCGACCGCCGGTTTGGCCAGCGGGAACACCACGGTCGAGAAGATCTTCCATTCCCCCGCGCCGTCCATCCGCGCCGCCTCCAGCAGCGAGCGCGGGATGCCCGCGAAGAAGTTGCGGAGCAGGAAGATGGCGAAGGGGAGGCCGAAGGCGACGTGGAAGAGCACCACACTCGCGATGGAGCCGAAGATCCCGGCCGAGCCGTACAGTTTCGCGATCGGGATCAGCGCGATCTGGGTCGGCACCACCAGCAGGCCGACCACCACCAGGAACAGCGCGTCCCTGCCGGGAAACTCCATCCAGGCGAACGCGTACGCCGCCATGGCGGCGATGCCGATCACCAGGACGGTCGAGGGCACCGTGATGAACACGGTGTTCCAGAACGACGCGGTGAACCCGGTGGCCAGCAGGTCGGAGTAGTTCTTGAGCGTCAGCTCGGCCGGCTTGGTGAGGATCGTCCACCAGCCGGTGGAGTTGTTGGCCGTCTCGTCGCGGATCGAGACCACGAACAGGCCCAGGGTGGGAACCAGCCAGAACAGGCCGATCACTATCAGTACCGCCTGGACCAGGCCGCCGCCCAGCCGGTCCACGATCCTGCCGAGGGCGCCGCGGGGCGGGGCGCCGAGGGTGGAGGTCGTCACTGGTTGTCCCTCCTGAACCGGCGGATGTTGAGAATCATGAAGGGCAGGACGAGGATCAGCAGGAAGATGGCGAGCGCGCTGCCCAGCCCCTGGTTGCTGCCTCCGCCGAACGAGACCCGCCACATCTCCAGCGCGATCACGTTGGCCTGCGGCTGCACCGATCCCGGCGCGATGACGAAGACCAGGTCGAAGACCTTCAGGGTATTGATGATCATCGTGACGAACACGACGAGCAGCACCGGGGAGAGCAGCGGGACGGTGATCTTGCGGAACACCTGCCACTCGGTGGCGCCGTCGATGCGGGCCGCCTCCAGCGCGTCGCGCGGGATGGCCGCGAGCCCGGCCGCGATCAGCACCATGGCGAACCCGGCCCACACCCAGATGAACGCGCCGATGATCGCCGGGGTGATCAGTGTCGGGCCCAGCCAGGAGATCCCGCCGAAGGCCGCGTCGAAGTTCGACTGCGGCAGCCGCACCTGGTAGTCACCCGGCGCGAGCCCGGTGAAGCGGAAGGTGCCGTCGGCCTCGCTGGTGGCGGTGGCCTTGACGGCGCCGTTCTGCACCGCCTCGACCGTCATCCCGGCCAGGGCCTTCTCGGTGCCGTCCACCTGGTTGGGCGCGCCGCCGCCGCCCTGGGTGAAGTCGAACCAGACGGTTCCGGCCAGTTCGCCGGGGCCCGGCTGGGCCGCCTTCGCCGCCGAGGCCGAGGCGAGGGTGGCGGGCTTCACGCCCACGAGCGGCAGGAGCACCGCCTGCCCCGGCTGCGCGGGCTGCTTGGCCACCACCCCACCGCCCTGACCGGGGGCGACCGGGGACTGGTCGTTCTCCCTGGGACGGGCGTCCGGGTAGCCCTGGTCCGAGCCGAAGAGGCCGGTCACCGAGGTGATCACGGCGTTGGCCACACCCCGGTCGGGGGCCTGCTCGTAGACCAGGCGGAAGATGACGCCGGAGGCCATCAGGGAGACGGCCATCGGCATGAACACGACCAGCTTGAACGCGGTCGCCCAGCGGATCCGCTCGGTCAGCACCGCGAAGATGAGGCCGACCACGGTGACCAGGGCGGGGGCCACCGCGACCCAGATCAGGTTGTTTCTGATCGTGGTCAGGGTGGAGGAGTCGCTGAAGATCGTCGCGTAGTTGTCGACCCCGACGAAGGTGCTGCCGCCGGCGTCGTAGAGGCTACGGAAGATCGAGTAGATGATCGGGTAGATCACCATCACGCCGAGCAGGAGCGCGCCCGGCAGCAGGAACCAGAGCGCCAGCGTCGGCCGCGGTCCCAGCCGGGAGGCCCCGGCGGGCACCGTCGCCGGAGCCGCCGGAGCCGCCGGAGTCGCGGCCCCGGCCGTCGCGAGTGCCGGTCCGGTGACCGGCGCGGCCGGGTGGCCGTTCCCGCCGCCGGAGGCCGTCGTCCCGGAGGGCTCAGGGGTCTCCGGGGTCTCGCCGCCGGCCGGGGCTGCGGGGGCTCCGGCGCCGGTCGTACGGGCGCCGGGGGTGGTGTCGGGGGTGTGGGCGGGGCCGGCGTCCTGCGCCGGCCCCCGGGTGTCGTCAGGTCCGGAGGAGGGGCCGCGGGCGACGTCGCCGCCACGCGGACCCTGCGGGCCGTCTAACCGATCGGTCACGGCCGCTCTCCTTACTTCCAGGCCTTCTTGGCCTCGGCCTCAAGCTTGGTCTGGATGCCCTTGATGTCCGAGGGGTCGCGGACGAAGTCCTGCAGGAACTTCCACTCGGCCTTGCCGTCGGTGCCGCCGAAGGCGCTGGGCGCGAGGTCGGACATGTCGTAGCGGACGGCGTCGCCGGCGGCGATGATCGTCTCGGCGAGCTTCTTGGTCAGCTCGTCCGGGTAGTTGTCGGGCGAGACGTTGCGGTTGGGAGAGAGGTAGCCGGGGAGCTTCGCCCAGACCTCGCCGCCCTCCTTGGAGGCGAGGAACTCCAGCAGCGCCATCGCGCCCTTGGAGTCCTTCAGCGCCACCGCGATGTCGCCGCCCAGCACGACCGGCTCGGTCTCACCGGCCTTCGGGA
The DNA here is from genome assembly GCF_036227305.1 of Streptosporangium sp. NBC_01469. NCBI lineage: Bacteria > Bacillati > Actinomycetota > Actinomycetes > Streptosporangiales > Streptosporangiaceae > Streptosporangium > Streptosporangium sp. NBC_01469. The sequence goes on from NZ_CP109465.1 coordinate 3,433,911, forward strand.
ACGGGAAGTACTTGGCCTCCTCGCCGAGCTTCGCGCCCGACTGCTCGGCCGTGACGCCCACGAAGTCCGCCTCGATGACCATCGCCGACTTGTCCTGGCCGTAGACCTGGGTCACGCAGGTCGGGAAGTCGGTCTGCAGGGCGCCGGCGGAGCCGCCGAGCAGGAACTCCTTCTTGCCGACGAGCTGCCCGATCTTCTCCAGCGCGGTCGTCACGCTGGGGTCGGTCCACGGGATCTCGTGCTTGGAGAGCTTGGTGTAGTTCTCCGGGCCCGCGGTGGACAGGTAGACGTTCTCGAACAGGTCGGTCAGGGTCCAGCCGGAGGCGCCGCACAGGGAAAACGGCGGGGTGCCGGAGTCGGCGATCGTCTGGGCGGTCTTGATCAGGTCGTCCCAGGTGGCCGGGGGCGTCGCCCCGGCGTCCTGGAAGGCCTGGTCGCGGTACCAGACGAGCGACTTGTGGGCCGCCTTCACCAGCACGCCGTAGGACTGGCCGTCGGCGGAGCCGAGTTCCTTCCAGTACGGGGTGTAGTTGTCGTCGATCTGCTTCAGGACCTCGGCGGTGAGCGGCTTGAGCGCCTTCTGGTCCGCGTACTGCTGGACCAGGCCGGGCTGGGGCAGGATCGCGACGTCCGGCGGGTTGCCGCCCTCGATGCGCGGGCCGAGGTAGGCGCCGGTGTCCTCGCCGGTGGAGGCGTAGGTGACCTTGGCGCCGGTCTTCGCCTGGAACGCCTTGAGCACCGCCTCGAAGTTGGCCTGCTCGGCGCCGGTCCACTTGGCGGCGACCTCGACGGTCACCCCTTCGAGGGTCTTGGCGGCCGGGGCCGGCGCGGACTCGCTGCCGCTCGCGGCCGGTGCCGGGGCGGCCGACTCGCCGCCGCCGCACGCGGCGAGTGCCAGGGCGAGTCCCGCCGTTGTCACTGCGGCAATGGTTCTGCGCATGCTGAACAGACCTCCTGGAACGTTAAAACTTGAAATGGAGGGATATATGGGACGAACAAGCAGCCGAAATGGGGATGACGGCTTCTGCCGGGGGATCACCCCGGCGTCATTGAGCCCGGATGATCTCTTCTAGTTGGCCCTTCATGGAGGAGGCGACGTCGTCACTGTCGTCCTTCGTGAAGGGCGGTGTGAGGGCGTTGGAGACCGCGCTGGCGATCACCAGGCTCACCTGGTTGTAGTTGGCGCTGGCGGGCCTGGGCCGGGCGGAGAGGATGCTCTGCTTCAGGACCGGCAGGTAGGGAAAACGCTTGATCAGACCGGGGTCGTCGTACAACTCGGCCCACACGGGCGGGAACGAGCCGTCGGCGAGCACCCGCCGCTGGTTCTCCAGGCTGGTGAAGTAGCGGATGAACTCGGTGGCCGACTTCTGCCGCTTGGAGAAGGCGCTCACCGCGAGGTTGTAGCCGCCGAGCGAGCCCGTTCCCGGCCCGTTCGGCCCGGGAAGCCGGGTGACCCCGAACCTGTCCGCGACGGACGAGTCGGTGGCCGGCCCGTACGCGTGCGGCCAGTTGCGGGCGAAGGCCAGCCTGCCCTCCTGGAAGGCCAGCCGCGACTCCTCCTCCTTGAAGGAGAGGGACTCGGGCGGGATCCAACCCTCCCGGAACCCGTCCACCAGGAAGTCCAGACCGGCCTTCGCCTTGGTCACGTCCATGGTGACCTTGGTGCCGTCCGGGCTGAGGATCTGCCCGCCCGCCGACTGCACGGCCTCGGCGAAGTTGACGGTCAGGCCCTCGTAGGCCAGGAACTGCCCCGCGTAGCCGCCGATGCCGTACTTCCCGTGCAGGGCGCGTGCCTGGGTGCGCAGCTCCCCCCAGGTCTTCGGCGGCTTGAAGCCCTCCTTGGCCAGCAGGTCCTTGCGGTAGTAGAGGAGGCCGGCGTTGCTGGTGTACGGAACCGCCCAGAGCTTGCCCCGGTAGACCGCCGTGTCGACGACCGGCGGCAGGAACCGGTTGAGCGGGAACATCGCGCGCTCCAGCGGCAGGATCCAGCCGGCCTCGGCGAACTCCGCCGTCCAGACCACGTCGAGCCCGAGCACGTCGTAGCGGTCGCTCCTGGCCTGTAGGTTGGCGACCATCTGGGCGCGCTGCTCGTCGGCCGCCTCGGGGAGCTCGAGCAGGGTCGCCCGCTCCCCGGGGTGGGTCTGGTTCCACCGGTCGAGCAGCGGCTGCAGGTAGGCGGTCGTGTCGCGACCGATCACGAGGGTGAAGGGACCCGTCCCGCCGAACCGTTCGGTCTCCCGCGCGCCGGCCGCCGAGCACCCCGCACCGAGAAGCCCGAGAAGCCCGGCGAGCGCGACGGGGATGAGTCGGCGCACCATGACCTCCCGGTTTCCAGTTGGTTACATACGTGTTAGGTAGATGCATGCATGTTATGCATAGCGATAACATCACCGTCAACGGATAACCCCATAACGCTCACGTAACGAGCTCCCCGAGGAGGTGGGGCGTGCGGCTGACGCTGCTGGCGCTCCTCGCGAAGGAACCTGCCCACGGCTACGAGCTCAAACAGGCACTTGAACAGATCTTCGGCAGCGCCTACCCTTCACCGAACATCGGGCAGGTCTACGTCACGCTCGGCCGTCTGGAGAAGGACGGCCTGGTGCGCGCCGTGGACGTCGAGCAGTCCAACCGGCCGAACAAGAAGGTCTACTACCTGACGGCCGACGGCCGCGAGATCCTCGAAACGTGGGTGGACGAGCCCACCGAGGGCCCCAGGGTCCGGGACGAGTTCTTCATGAAGCTCGTACTGGCCCCGATGACCGGCATCGCTGACAGGATGGCGATGATCAACCGCCAGCGCCGTCACTACCTTGGACTCATGCGTGACCTCAACGAACTCGCCGAGCGCACCGACCCGGAGAATCGCGTCGCGCTCCTGCTGGTCGAGGGGGCCATGCTGCACCTCCAGGCCGACCTCGACTGGCTCGAACGCTGCCAGGAGGACCTGAGTTGACGTCTCCCGTGATTCCTGTGGTTCCCGTGGTCGAAACCGTCAATCTCGTCAAGATCTACCAGGACGGCGGGGTGCCGGTGCCCGCGGTGCGGGGGGTCGACCTGCGGGTGAGCCCGGGGGAGTTCGTGGCGGTCACGGGCCCGTCCGGCTCCGGCAAGTCCACCCTGATCCACATGATCGGCGGCCTCGATGCCCGGACCAGCGGCGAGATCTGGCTCGACGGGCAGCGGGCCGACACGCTCAACGAGAGCGCCTGGGCGCTGCTCCGCCGCCGGAAGATCGGCTTCGTCTTCCAGTTCTTCAACCTCGTCGCCAACATGACCGTGGCCGACAACGTCGAGCTGCCCGCGCTGCTGGCGGGCGCCTCCACACGCGAGGCCCGCCGCCGCCGCGAATACCTCCTCGGCGAGCTCGGCCTGACCGCCCGCGCCGACGCCGCCCCCTCCCAGCTCGCCGGGGGCGAGCAGCAACGGGTCGCGCTGGCCCGCGCGCTCGCCAACAAGCCGAGCCTGCTGCTCGCGGACGAGCCCACGGGCAACCTCGACAGCCGCAACACCCGCGACGTCCTGCGCCTGCTCGGCGAGGTCCACCGCGAGGGCCAGACCGTCATCCTGGTCACCCACGACGCCAGGGTGGCGAGCCTGGCCGACCGGGTGGTCTGCCTCCTGGACGGCCAGATCGTCGACGACGGCGGCACCGGGCTGGTCCGCCGCCGTCCCAAGAGCAGCGCGGGCGACGTCGTCGAGCTGAGAGGCTGACGGTGCGCCCTCAGGCTTTCCCGCCCGCGTCCCCGGGGTCCCCGGGGTCCCCGGGGACGCGGCGGCGCGTGCCCCCGAGGCCCGCCGCACCCGCGGTTCCGCGAGCCGTACGGGGGGCGTCGCGGTGAGCACCGTACGCGCCTCCGTCAGGTGGATCCGGGCCGACCTCAGGGCCCGCAGGGTCCAGGCGCTGCTGACGGTGCTGGCCGTGGCCGGGATCGTCACGGCGCTGATCACCTCCGCGACCCTGTTGGAGGACGGCACCAACCCGTGGCGCGGGCTGTTCGCCGAGTCCAGGGGCGCGCACGTGTGGATCCACACCAAGGACGCCCCCGACCCGGCCGCGCTGTCGAGGCTCCCCGGCGTGGTCCAGGTCGCCGGGCCTTACCGGTCGGCTCCGGTCACCCTCACACTGGACGGGAAGAAGTCGCCGGTGGCGCTGCGGGAGATGTCCGCGACGCCGCCGAGGATCGCCGCCCCGCTGATCCGCGAGGGACGCCCGCTCCGCCCCGGCGACACCGACGGCGTGGTCGTCGAGCGCTCCTTCGCCAGGGCGCTCGGGCTGAAGGTGGGCGGCACCTTCCCGGTGACCGCGCTCAACGGCGCCACCCACCCGCTCATCGTGGTCGGCCTGGCCGACACCGCCGACCAGGGCTTCTACCCCGAGTGGACGCCCGGCCTGGCCTGGACGCTCGCGCCCGTCCTGGCCAGGGTCGAGCCCGCCCTGGGCCGCAGCGAGTCGGTCACCGGCCTGCGCCTGGCCGACGGGGAGGCCACGCTGCCCGCCGTCCACGGGGCCGTCACCCTCCTGGACGAGCAGATCCAGCGGATGTCCACCTGGCGCGAGGTCCGCGCCTCGATGGAGCTGGACAACCGGCTGCTCGGCCTGCTGCTCGCGCTGTTCGGGATCACCGGGCTGGTCGCGGCGGCGCTCGCCATCGCCAACGCGGTGGGCGGCCGGGTGCTGAGCCAGACGCGCGACATCGCCACCCTCAAGTCCCTCGGCTACACCCGGGGCCAGGTCTTCGGCGTGCTCATGGCCGAGCACGGCGCGCTCGGGCTGGTCGGCATCGCCATCGGGCTGCTCTGCGGGCAGATCGCCGCCTCGTTCGTCCTGGACGGGGCGCCGATCCTGCCGCTCTCCACGGTCCCGCTGCTCGCCATCGCCGGCGGCACCGCCGCCGTGGTCCTGGTCGCGGTCGCCCTGCCCGCCTGGCGGGGCGGACGCACCCCGCCCGTCCCCGCGGCCCCCGCGGCGCCGCCCAGGGGGCACCTGTCGCGGCTGGCGCGCCTGGCACTCCTCGTACGGCTGCCCCCGGCCCTGGTCCTGGGCACCCGCGACGCCTTCACCCGGCGCGTCCCGGCGTTCCTGAGCATCTTCGGTGTCGCGATCCCGATGATGATGATCACCATCGGGCTCGGCTGCTGGGCCACCCTGGACGACTTCCTGCGCCACCCGGAGCAGGTCGGCCAGGCGGCGGCGCTCACCGTGCGCCCGGACAAGCTCCCCGCCGACGACGCCCTGCGGATCGCCAGGGCCGACCCGGAGGTGCTGGCCGCCTACCCCGGCACCGTGGTGCCCGCCCTGGAGCCCGAGCAGACCAGGAGCGTGCTGGCCCGCGCCGCGGGCACCTCCGCCGAGCCGTACCCCTTCTCGGTCGTCGAGGGGCGGATGTACGCCGCCAGGGGAGAGGCCGTCGCAGGGCAGGGGCTGCTCGACCTGCTGGACGTGAAGATCGGCGACCGGGTCCGGCTGACCGTCGGCGGCACCCCGCTGATCGTGCACCTCGTGGGCCGGGTGGTGGAGCCCGACCAGGACGGCGAGGTGCTCTCCTTCGGGATCGACAGCCTCGCGGCCAAGGACGCGGTGCCGCCGCAGTTCTACAGCCTGGTGCTCAGGCCGGGCGCCGACCCGGCGGAGGTCAGGGCGCGGCTGCTGATCGCCTCGGGAGAGGCGCTGGAGGTGCACCGGGTGGTCAACCCGGCGGAACGGCTCGCGATCATCCGCGTGGTGATCGTGGCGCTGATCGTCGTGCTCGCCCTGCTCGGCCTGGCCAACCTCCTGACGGCGAGCGCGCTGGGCCTGCGCGACCACGCCCTCGACCTCGCGGTGCTCAAGGCCATGGGCCTCACGCCCCGGCAGGTGGCGGCCACCCTGGTCACCGGGACCGGCCTGCTGATCGTGCTGGGCGTGGTCGCGGGCACCGCGGCCGGGGCCTCGCTGGTCGGCGGGCTGATCGACCTTCAGGGCCACACCAGCGGTGTCGGCGCGGGCATCGGCCGTACGCCCTCGGTCCTGACGCTCGCCGTCGCGGTGCTCGTCGCGGTCGGGACCGCCCTGCTGGTGACGCTGATCCCGGCCGGGCGCGCGGCCCGCGCCCAGGTCCCGGTCACCGCGCGATAGCCCACAGCCCCGGGACGGTGACCGTCCCGGGGCTGTCTCACAAGGGGGTTCAGCCGTCGATGCCGGGGGTGTCGGAGTTCTTGAGCGAGAACCAGTAGAAGCCGTGACCGGGCAGGGTCAGCAGGTACGGCAGGGTGCCCACGGCGGGGAACCGCACCCCGCCCCTGGCCTCGACCGGGATCATACCCGCGAAGCGGCGCAGGTCGAGCTCGACCGGCTGCGGATACTTCGACAGGTTGTTGACGCACAGCATCAGGTCGTCGCCGTCCTCGCGGACGAAGCTGAGCACCGCCGGGTTGCTGGACCACAGCTCGTTGTAGACGCCGGTGCCGAAGACCTGGTGGCTGCGGCGGATCGCCAGCATGTTCCTGGTGAAGTGGAGCAGCGAGGCGGGGTTCTTCTGCTGCGCCTCCACGTTGACCGCCTGGTAGCCGTGGATCGGGTCCATGACGACGGGCAGGTACAGGCGTCCCGGGTCGGCCTTGGAGAAGCCCGCGTTGCGGTCGGGGCTCCACTGCATCGGGGTGCGGACCGCGTCGCGGTCCTCCAGCCAGATGTTGTCGCCCATGCCGATCTCGTCGCCGTAGTACATGACCGGGGAGCCGGGCAGCGACAGCAGCAGCGCGGTGAACAGCTCGATCTGGTCGCGGTCGTTCTCCAGCAGCGGGGCGAGGCGGCGCCGGATGCCGAGGTAGGCCCGCATGCGCGGGTCCTTGGCGTACTCGGCGTGCATGTAGTCGCGCTCCTCCTCGGTGACCGTCTCGAGCGTCAGCTCGTCGTGGTTACGAAGGAAGATGCCCCACTGGCCGCTCTCCGGGAGCTTCGGGGTCCGCGACATGATCTCGGAGATCGGCTCGCGGCTGCCCCGCCGCACCCCCATGAAGATGCGGGGCATGAGCGGGAAGTGGAAGGCCATGTGGCACTCGTCGCCGCCGACGGCGGGGTCGCCGAAGTACTCGACCACGTCCTCGGGCCAGCCGTTGGCCTCGGCGAGCAGCACCCGGTCGGGGTAGAGGCGGTCGATCTCGGCGCGGACCTTCTTCAGGTACGCGTGGGTCTCCGGCAGGCCGGAGCAGTCGGTGCCCTCGCGCTCGAAGAGGTACGGCACCGCGTCGAGCCTGAAGCCGTCGATGCCCAGGTCCAGCCAGAACCGCAGGACCTCCAGCATGGCCTCCTGGACCGCCGGGTTCTCGTAGTTCAGGTCCGGCTGGTGGTGGAAGAAGCGGTGCCAGTAGTACTGCTTGCGGATCGGGTCGTAGGTCCAGTTGGACTCCTCGGCGCCGACGAAGATGATCGGCGCGTCGGGATACCCGGTCGGGTCGTCGGACCAGACGTAGAAGTCGCCGTACGGGCCCTCGGGGTCGTGCCGGGAGGCCTGGAACCAGGGGTGTTTGTCGCTGGTGTGGTTCATCACCAGGTCGGTGATGATGCGCAGGCCCCGCCTGTGCGCCGACTCGATCAGCTCCACGAAGTCCCCGAGGTCGCCGAAGTCCGGCAGGATCTTCATGTAGTCGGAGATGTCGTATCCGCCGTCACGCAGGGGAGACTCGTACAGCGGGAGCAGCCACAGGCAGTCGACGCCGAGCCACTCGACGTAGTCCAGCTTCTCGATGAGGCCGCGCAGGTCGCCGGTGCCGTCGCCGTTGGAGTCCTTGAACCCACGGACCAGGACCTCGTAGAAGACCGCGCGCTTGTACCACTGAGGGTCCGCCGAGACGAAGTTCTCGGGCACGGACTCGTGGGAGGGGGAGGGCAGGGGGGATGGGTTCATCGTGTTCTCGCTCACGGTGATGAAGGGCAGGACGAAGTCACCGGATGCTCCGGCTGATGATGTTTGGTGACCGCGCCGGCGGGAGCCGTCATCCCCACGAGCTCCGTGGCCGCGGACAGACCGAATTTGTGATTCGGGACCGTCCGTTGTGGCGCTTTCTGGGCCGAACACTACCAGCCACCTGACGCCCTCGAGGCCCCCTTGGTGTGGTACATCGCTCCCGCCCCACGGAATTTCCCCGCGCATCGCGCCATGGCTGCGTAATCGCCGTGTCACTCATCGTTTTCCTGTGCGAAACACGACACGCCTCATGGGGGTGACCTCGTCCTATGCCCGAAGATGCGGCCGGGAAACGGATCACCCGGCGCGGCCGGGAAACGGTCCTTTGCGAAGGGGTTCCGACCGGGTCTCCGGGGGCGCGTGAAAGGCCCGCCGGACCGCGTGCTACGGACCGGCGGGCGCGGGGAGATCCGGGCTCGGGGTGGGAGAGGCCGGGGAGGTCAGTCCCAGGGCGGGGTGAGGTCGGGGAGACGGTCCTGGTGGTCGCCGAGCCAGGCGCCGAACAGCACCAGGCCGCGCACCCAGAAGCGGTCGTTCCAGCCGTTGAACCGCGCCAGCCCGTCGGGGCCCTCGGCGACCACGGCGTGCAGCTGCTCCGACAGCAGCGAGGGCACGGCGCCGGCGACCCGGGTGAGCATCCGGTGGCCGTACTCCCTGGCGGGCGCGGCGGCCGAGCGGAGCGGGATCCGCTGGAGCGGCTGCTTGACCACGTTGGTGGAGGGCAGCGCGGCCACGCGCGGGTTGGCCGCGTACAGGATCTCGCGGTAGAAGCGCCCCTGGTCCTTGCGGTGCACGCCGACCGAGAGCGCCGCGTCGAAGAAGGCGGGGTGGATGAACGGCGCCGCGAACGAGACCTCGGGGCCGACCAGGTTGACCGGGGAGCGGGCGATGCCCCGCGCCGTCCTGGTGTGCAGGACCGACAGCGGCAGCTCCGCCCGGTGGCCGTTGAGCATGGCGGTCGACTGGGTGAAGGCGTGTCCGACGCTGTCGGTGATCCAGGCCTCGGCCCCCTCCGACAGGAACGGCACGGACGGGGAGCCCAGCGCCAGCGAGCCGAGCAGCGCGGCCTTGCGCTCGGCCTGGGTGGAGGCGTCCAGCGCGGCCCCGCTGACCATGAAGTTCTTCAGCAGCGGCCCCCCGGCCAGCCCGTCGACCAGCGTCCGCCCCACCTTGTGCACCTCGCGGGCGAACGGGGTGTACCAGGCGTGGTGCGGGGTGAGGAACTCCAGCCGCCGCGCCGCGGCCAGCGCGTCGTCGGGGTAGGCGGCGGCGTCCTGGGCGATCACCCGGTGGCGCACGCCCAGCTCGCGGGTGATCGCTTTGGCGAAGACGATGTCGGTGTCGGTGCCGTCGTCGGGGCTGGTCGTCCACGACTCCACGTCGGCCCCGCGCGCCACCGCCACCGAGCACAGCAGCCGCGAGTCGTAGCCGCCGCTGACCGGCACCAGCAGCGGGCGCCCGTCGAACTCCTTGTAGACCTCGTGCAGGATCTCCAGGATCTCCCCGGCGGTCCGTCCCGCCTCGTAGGGCTCCTCGCGCAGCCACCGGGGCAGCATCCGCTCGACGCCGATCCGCTCCGACGCCCGGTCGAAGACCAGCGCGCTCGCCCCCGCCAGCCGTTTCACCTGCGTGTACGGGGTGTCGTCGCGCAGTGGGAAGGTCAGCTGGAGGATCGAGGCCCAGGCGTCCCAGTTGATCTCGTACGGCGTGCGGGCGAGGGAGAGCAGCGGTTCCAGCAGCGAGGAGAAGTAGACCGCCCCGCCGAGGGACAGGTAGTAGACGTCGACGAGGCCGAGACCTCCGGCGTGCAGCGTGATCCGCTCGCCGTCGTCGATGAGGCCGGGTGTCTCGTAGGTCTCCGCCACGGTGATCCACGGCGCCGTTCCGCCGGGCGTGCGCTCCCCCCAGGCGAAGGCCCAGGTGCGCTCGTCCCGCCGGTAGGGAGGCAGCGGGGAGGAGCTGAACAGGGCCGCGTTCCCGGCCTGGACGGCGGGTCTGACCCGCGGCCCGGCCCCGCGCAGCGTCTCCAGGACGGCCTCGTCGAGGTGCCCGATGCCGCCGCAGACGTACGGCCTCACATTGAACGTCGGCCACTGCACCGTGCTGACTCCTCTGTGTCGCGATTGACCAAAGGGTATCCTTTCGCCCGGCTCACGAAACGGAGGACGGCGTGGCGGGCGAGCAACTCGAAAGCACACGACAGGCGTTGCGGGAGGCGGTGGCGCACGCGGAGAGGGCTGCCGAACTGGCCCGCCTGCTCGACGCGGCACAGGCCAAGATCGCCGATGCGGAGCGTGCGGCCGAGGAGCTGCGCGGGGTGAAGGAGCTTCTGAGCGAGACCGAGGAACGGCTCGAGGCCGCGAACGCGGCGGAGGAGAAGCTCCGCAAGGACCTGGCCGAGCAGCGCTACCAGGCCGAGGTGGCCAGGTGGAAGCTCTCGTCGGTGCAGGTGGCCCGCTGGTCACGGCTGGGCGACGCGATCAAGACGGGCAAGAGCAACCCGGTGCGGCTGGCGCGCGGCCTGCGCGGGGCGGCCAAGCCGGCCAAGCGCCCGACCGCTCCCAAGCGCCAGCCGGTGCCGCGCAAGGCGGGCGACAAGACGCCCGTCCCCGGGGCGTCCTTCCAGGCCACCAGCTCCGTCAGGACCGTCGGCGGCAGGTCGGTGAGACTCAAGCCGTACCGCGTCCCGACCGGCCCGAACACCCGCCCGCACCTGACCGCGGCCGTGATCGCCGCGCCGCACGGCGAGGCGCTGCTGCGCTACGAGTGGCGCCAGAGCACCGGTTTCACGCCGAGGGACTTCGCCCGGGTGCTGGCCGCCGAGGTCCCGCACCTGCTGCTGGTCGAGTCGGTGACCGAGGGGCCGTGGGCGGAGGAGGTGCGCAGGCCGGACCAGGGACTGCGCGCCCTGCTGGCCTGGTGCGCCGAGCGGGGCATCCGCACGGTCTTCTGGCACACCGAGGGTGCCCCCGCCGAGTTCGTCGCCGCGGCCAGGCTGTTCGAGCACGTCGTGACCGCGCTGCCCAAGTCCGTGGGGCCGTGGGGCACCGCGCTGGCTGCCCAGGAGCCCGAGCCGGGACGCAGGACGCCCTCGCTGGGCATCCTGCCCTTCGCCGTCCAGCCGCGCGTGCACAACCCGCTCCCACTGGCCGGGGACCGGTTCGGGCGGGTGCTCTCGCTGGAGGAGCTGCTTCCCGGGCACCTGTCGTACCCGGACGTGCTCACCTCCTACCGCTGGCCCGTCGCGGTCGACTGCCCGCCGGGCACCGAGCCCTGGCGGATGGCCGAGCTGGCCGCCTGCGGCACCCCCATCGGCACCGAGCCCGACCCGCGCCGCGCCCACCTGGCGCTCCGCCAGGCGTACGCCGCGGGCACGATGACGAACAAGGTCGACGACCTGCTGGACGCGATCGGCCTGCCCAGCGGCAGGGCCACCCTGAACGTCTCGGTGATCATGATCGACCGGGGCGACCTCGGCCACACCCTGGCCCAGGTCGCGCCGCAGAAGGGAGTCGTCCAGCTGGTGCTGCTGTCGGACGCCGCCGACGCCGCCGGGCGGGCCCGCGAGGCGATGCCCGACGGCGTGGACGTCACGGTACGCCGCTCCGACCCCGGCCTGACCACGGGCGGCCTGCTCAACCGCGCCCTCGACCTGTGCCAGGGCGACCTGGTGGCGGTCATGGACGCCCGCGACCAGTACGGCGAGCACTACCTGACCGATCTCAGCCGGGCCTTCCTGTTCGCAGGAGCCGACATCGTCGGCAAGGCGGCCTACTACGCCCACCTGCGTGACGTCGCGGCGACCGTGCTGCGCCAGCCCTCGGCGGAGTACTCCTACCTGCCGGACGTCGCGGGGGCGACCCTGCTGGCCCGCCGCGCGGTCCTGCGGGGCATCGGCTTCGCCGACGTCTCGGACAACTGGGCGGACGTGCTGATGCGCCAGTGCCGCGCGGACGGGATCAAGGTCTTCTCCGCCGACCGCTTCGGCTACGTCTGCCTCCGCGACCGAGACCGCTGGCTGCTCGGCTCGGCCCAGCTCGTCGACTACGGCCCGGCCGACCCGCACGCCCTGATCTGACCGCCGGCCGTACCGGGATCGTTAGGCTGCCGGGATGACGCCCGGCGAGCTCGGCGAGGTCCTCGGCCTGCCCCCGATCCCCAGGGGAACGTGGGCCGAGGAGGCGCTCTACGTCTCCCCGGCCGCGCTGCGCCGGGGAGAGGATCCCGCCGAGATGGCCGGCCGGCTCCGCGCGCTGCCGGGGATCACGGCCGTCCGGGTGCGGCCCGGCGGTTTCCTGGAGATCGCGGTGGCCGTCCCCGGCGAGCTGGTCACGGAGATCGGCCCGGCCGTTCCCGCGGGCACGGGCGGGTCCCCCGTTCCCGGGTCCCCGTGGAAGGACCTGCCCAGGACGTGGGCCAACCCCGGGTTCGTCGTCAGGTACGCGCACGCGCGGGCGGTCGCCGTACAGCGCTGGGCCGCGGAACTCGGCGTCGGCGGGGACTTCAGACCCGAGCTGCTGGAGGACCGGAGGGACCGGGCGGTGCTCAGGCTGCTGGCCGAGGTGCACGGCAGGCGGGTGAGCCGGGACCCCGGGTGGGCCGCCTACGCCGAGGGGCTGGCGCTGGCCTACCACGACGCGTTCGAGGGGGCCGCCGCGCTTCCCTCGGGGGACGAGGAGCCGTCGGAACTCCACGCCGCCCGGGTGCGCCTGGCGCGGGCCGTGCGGGACGTGCTGGCCGAGGCGTTGGCGGCGCTTGGCGAGACGGCACCCGAGAGATTGTGATAGACCCTCCCAAAGGCATTCAAAAGGATCAGGGGAGAGGCGAATGGTCGGGCCCCGGGACTGGGAGGCGCGCGAGCCGCGCCGGCCCGGGATGGTCCGGCGAGTGCTGCCGACCCTGCTCGCCTTCGCCGTCATCGTCGGCGGGCTCGCCTATCTCGGCGGGGACCTCAGGGAACTCCTCGGAACCGCCCCGGGCTCGCCCCTCTCGGCCGCGGCGAAGCATCGTCTCTACGAGGAGACCGGGCCGGTCGGCGGCCGCTGCGGCACCCTTCCCAAGGACCTCGACGCCGACGTAACGGCGTCGTTGAGGGCCCTCACCGGGTGCCTGGAACGGATGTGGGCGGCCACCCTGGCGCGGGCGGACATCGACTACGAGCCGCCGGGGGAGGTGCGGCTGGTCGCCGCCCCCGAGGAGGCCGCGTGCGGGATCGACGACTACGACTGGGCCGGGATCTACTGCCCCGAGCCCCGCGTCGTCAACGTGCTGGTCGAGGGTGAGCGGGCCTTCCCGATGATGTTCACGCTCGCGCACGAGTACGCCCACCACGTCCAGGAGGTCAGCGGGATCGCCGACCAGAGAGGTTCCGAGGCCTTCGACGAGGCGTGGTCGCGGCGGCTCGAACTGCAGGCGGACTGCCTGGCCGCGGTGACGCTGCGGAACGCCGCGCCGCGACGGCTGGAGAACCTGCGCCGTCTCGCCGGGCGCGGTTCCGGCGCCGAGGACGGCGCGGAGGCGGGCTACCGGCAGTCGCACGGCTCGGGGGCCAGCAGCGCCGAGTGGATGCGGCGCGGCCAGGAGGGCGGCACCGTGGGGTCCTGCAACACCTGGGGCGCCCCTGCCGAACAGGTCTCCTAGGGGCCGTCGCCGAACCTCGGATGGATTCGGATGGATGTCGCCTGGAAGTGGGCCGGGGTGTCGCCGCGGCTGGGGGCTCGCCGAAATATGGGGGCATTGCACCCATGTCATGGTTTGTAGTGGTCGCCATACTTGCTGGCTGTGAACCCCGCAAGCCCGCCCGCCGTCGTGCCGCCCCGAGTCCGGGCCGCGGCGCGTCCCTCTGACCGGGCCACCGCTCCCGAGGCGGCTCGTCCCGTTGCCGGAGCCGGCGCGTCGGAGGCCGTCGTGGACACGTCCGGCGTCCCGGCGGGGCGGGACGCGACCCTGTCGGACGCGGTGCGTCCGCTCGTCCGCCAGGCGGTGGGGCGGCTGGTCGCCGGTGCCGCACGGCTGGAGGGTGGGCCTGGGCTCGCCTCGGTCCGGGAGCGGTTCGCGATTGACCTGACGGCCAGGCTCACCCGGATCGCCTCCCGGGTCCTGGTGTTCGAGCTGAACGCGCGGCGGGTGAGGGGGGAGCTGTCCGGAGCCACGCCGGCCGAGCGGTTCGCCGATTTCGTGGGCCGGGTGGGCGGCGAGAAGGGGCTCGCCGGGCTGCTGGAGGACTACCCCGTCCTCGCCCGCCTGCTGCGTCAGGCCGCCGACCAGGCGGTGGAGGCGGGGCTGGAACTCCTGACGCGCTTCGCGGCGGATCGCGAGCACCTGCGGGAACTGCTGGGGGGCGATCCCGGGAGCCCGGTGGAGTTCTCCGCCGCCGGTGACAGCCATCTCGGGGGGCGCGCCGTCACCGTGGTGACCCTGGCCGGCGGCGCGAAGGTCGTCTACCGGCCGAGGCCGGTCCAGGCGTACCTGCACTTCGCAGAGGTGCTCGACTGGCTTAACGAACGACTCCCCGGCCTCGGCCTGCGCGTCCCGCGCGCGGTGCGGCGGGAGGGCTACGGCTGGACGGAGTTCGTGCTGGCCGAGCCGTGCGCGGACGCGGCCGAGGTGGAGCGGTTCTACACGCGCGCCGGTGCGCTGCTCGCCCTGCTGTACGCGTTGAACGCCATCGACGTGCACTACGAGAACCTCATCGCCTGCGCGGATCAGCCGGTGCTGGTCGACGTCGAGACGCTGTTCCACGCGGCGTTGCCCGCGGAGGCGTCCGCAGACCCGGCGCTGCACGCCCTGCGGGACTCCGTCCAGCGCACCGCGCTGCTGCCGAAGATGATGGTCGGCGAGCAGGGCGCGCTGGACGTCTCCGGCCTGGGCGGGGACAAGGACGGGGTGTACCCGTTCCTGTCCGCCCAGTGGGAGGAGGCCGGGACGGACACGATGCGGCTGGTGCGCGGCGTCACCCGTTTCACCGGAGCGGCCAACCGCCCCACGCTGAACGGGGTGGACGCCGACCCGGCCGACCACGTGCCGAGCCTGCTGGCCGGTTTCCGGCGTGCCTACGACGCCATCGCGGCGGGACACGACGAACTGCTGCGCGGGCCGCTGGCGCGGTTCGGCCAGGCCGAGGTCCGCGTACTGCTCCGGCCAACCCGCTTCTACGGCGAGCTGCTGATCGAGTCGACGCATCCGGACGTGATGCGGTCCACCGCCGACCGGGACGAGGTGTTCGACCTGCTGGACGCCGTGTCGGCCGGCGACCCCGCGCGGTCGGCCGCGGTGCCGTCCGAGCGGGCCGACCTGTGGGCGGGGGACATCCCGTACTTCGGCGCGTCCCCCGGTGAGCGGGAGATCCGCGACGGTGGGGGCAGGGCACTGCCGTGGCGTCCGGAGGAAAGCGGGCTGGACCTCGTGGCCGCCAAGCTGGCCCGGCTGGGCGACGCCGACCGGGAGAACCAGGAATGGATCATCCAGGCGTCGATGGCGGCCCGGGTGGCGGGTGGGCGGCACGCGCCCGGCGAGCCGTCCGAGGCGCCGTTGCCGGCCACGGTGCCCCACCCGGCGGCGCTCGTGGCCGCCGCGCGGGGCATCGCGGACCGCCTGTGCGCGACCGCGCACCGCGACGGCCGTACCGTCAACTGGCTGGGCCTGGAGCCGGTGGAGGACGGCCGGTGGACGATCATGCCGTTGGGCGCGGGGTTGTCCAGCGGGTACCTCGGCGTCGCGCTGTTCCTGGCGCAGGCGAGTCGCGCCACCGGGATCTCCCGCTACATGGACTTCGCCCGGATGGCGGTGCGGCCGCTGCCTCGGCTGCTGGAGCGGATCGGCGCGCACGAGGCCCTGCTGCGAGCCGTGGGCTGCGGGGGATTCAGCGGCCTCGGCGGCATCGCGTACGGCCTGTCGCAGCTCGGCGTCCTGCTCGGCGACGCCGAGGTGGCGAGCTGGGTGGAGCCCGCGGTGGAGGCGGCCGGCGCGGCGGTCACCGACGAGGCGCCGCTGGACGTCCACGACGGCCTGGCCGGGTGCCTGGCCGCGATGCTCGCCGTCCGGCACAGCACGGGGGCGGCCGTGGCCGGCCGCGTGGCGGCGGCGTGCGCGGAACGCCTGGCGGCCTCGGTGCCCTCGGCGGCGGATCTGCCGCCGGGTTTCGCCTTCGGCGCCGCGGGCGTGGGGTGGGCGCTCGTCAGGCAGGGACCGAGCCCGGACGGCGCCCGTCTGCTCACCCGCGCCGCCGCGCGGGCGGCGGAGGGGGACACCTGGTGCCACGGCCGGGCCGGAGTGCGCCTGGCCCTGTCCGACGCACTGTCCGGCGCTGCCCTCCCGGGCGATCCGACAGCGTCCCCGACGGTGTCCCCGACGGTGTCCCCGATCTCCGGCGTCCCGCTGGGGGGACACGGCCTGTGCCACGGCGAGGCGGGGCGTCTGGAGACGCTGAGCGCCCTCGCCCGGCGAGGCGACGACCCCGATGCGCGGCGGTCACTGCACCGCCACACCGGCAGGCTGCTGGCCTCGCTGGACACGTACGGGGCGCGGTGCGGTACTCCCCGCCACGCGTCGACCCCGGGCCTGCTGGACGGCCTGGCCGGCATCGGCCACGGTCTGCTCAGGCTGGCCCTTCCCGAGATGACACCGTCGGTGCTGCTGCTGCGGCCGACTGATGAAGGAGAGATCCGTGGACTCTGAGAACCGTTCGACCGCAGGGGAGCCGGCCGCGCCGCGGCAGGACCGGCTGGACAATCCGGCCGGATCGATCATGATCAGACTGGCCGGGGTGTCCCCGGTGACCCGCGCGCTGGTGCTGGCCGGCCTGACGGTGGGGACGACGATCGCGTTCGGCTCGCCGGACACCGCGGCGCACGCGGTGATGGCCGCGGGCGGGGACGACACCGTCATACCCGTCTCTATGAGTGCGCCTTAATACCATTTTTCCTGACATGACGGCAGTTAGCCTGTCGTCATGTCATTTACCTCCCCCATTTTGGTCGGACGCGAAAGGGAAATCGAGCAACTCGACCGGCGTCTGGCCGCCGCGCGAGACGGCCGGGGTGGCGCGGTCTTCCTGCTCGGCGATCCCGGGATAGGCAAGTCCCGCCTTTCCGCGGAGTGCGCGTACCAGGCGTTCGACACAGGGATGGTCGCGTTACGGGGACGGGGCGGAGGCGTCAGCGCGGACATTCCGTTCAAACCGCTGTGCGAGGCGCTGCTCTCCTACACCAGGACGAAGGAGCCGCCGGACGATCCGGCCCTGATGCCCTATCTGCCGGCGCTCACCAAGCTGGTCCCGGAGTGGCGCCGGGCGGGGGTCGCCGACCATCTGGAGTCGGTGATGGTACTGGCCGAGGCGGTCCTGCGGCTGCTGGCCGTCATCGGGCGGGACGGCGGCTGCCTGCTCGTCCTGGAGGACCTGCACGACGCGGACGCCGACACGCTCGCCGTCGTCGAGTACCTCGCCGACAACCTCGCCGATGTGCCCGCCTTCCTGCTGGCCAACGCCCGCAGCCACGCCGGGCCGGCGCGGTCCGTCGCCGAGACCTGCGCCCAGCGGCGGACCGCGGCCCTCGTCGAGCTCGCGCCCCTGCCGCCGGAGCAGCTCGCCCGGCTGACCGCCGCCTGCCTGGAGGTCTCGCCCGACGACCTGCCCCAGCAGCTTCTCACCCGTCTGGAACGTGACACGGCGGGCGTCCCGTTCGTCGTCGAGGAGCTGCTCGCCGCCATGGCGGACGTCGGCGCCCTGGAACACGACGGGCGGCGGTGGCGGCTGAACGGCGACCCCGCGATCGACGTGCCGACCACGCTGGTGCGCAGCATCACGCTGCGCGCCGCCCAGCTGAGCCCCTCCGCCCAGGAGTTGCTGCACATGGCGGCGGTCTTCGGCTCCCGCTTCCCGGTTCCGATGATCCAGGAGGCCACCGGCCTGGCCGACCGCGAGGTGATGGACTTCCTGCGCGCGGGGACGGGGGCGCGGCTCATCATGCCGGACGACTCCGCCGGCGACTGGTACGCCTTCCGTCACGCGCTGATGGCCGAAGCCCTGCGTTCCTCGCTGATCCCTCTTGAGCGGGCGTCGATCGCGCGCCGCGCCGCCGGCGCGCTGGAGCGCCTGCACCCCGGGCTGCCCGGCGAGTGGTGCCAGATCGCGGCCACCCTGCGCCTGACCGCCGGGGACACCCTCGGCGCGGCCGGCCTGCTCGCCGACGCCGGCCGCCGCCTGCTGGACGACGGTGCCGCCGACCTGGCCGTGACGCTGCTCGAACGCGCCTACACCATGCTCGGGTCCGCCCCCGCCGACCTGCGGGCGAGCGTCCTCCAGGGGCTCCTGCACGCGCTGACCGAGAGCGGGCAGGCCGACCGCGCCTTCGCCCTCGCCAAGGACCTCCCGATCAGCGGCGACCTGGCGATGACCATCCCGCACGAGATGGACCTGCGCACCAAGCTGGCCTGGGTCGCCGCCGAGATCGGCGGGACCGCCGACGGCCTGGCGCATGTCGCGGCGCTCCGCAGGCTCCTCCAGATCAACCCGGACGAGGCCCGTACGGCGGCCATCGACGTGATCGAGGCCCAGCTCATCGTCCCCGACCACGGGGTCCTCCAGCAGAGCCCCCAGCGGATGGCCGCCGCCGAGGCCCTCGTGCGGCGGGCCGTGGAGGTCGCCGAACGCGTCCCACTCCCCGAGGTGGCCTGCCAGGCGTGGGAGCGGATGGCGATGTTCTCCCGGACCCGCGGGTTCGACGAGCCCGACCGGTGCCTGACGCGGGTGGTGTCCATCGCCGACGCCCACGGCCTGAAGCTGTGGAAGCTGCGGGCGATGCTGCGCCTGGCCGTCAACCACGCCCTGCGCACCGGCGAGCGGGAGCCGCTGGAGGAGGTCGGCAGGGCGGCGGCCCGGACGGGCGCGATCAGCCTGGTCCACTCCACCCAGGCGTCCCTGGTCATGACGGGGGTGCTCCGCGGCGAGTACGGTGACGCCCACGAGCTCGCCGTCCCGTGCGTCGAGTCCACCATCCGGCTCGGCCACACCGCCTACACCCAGTATCTCCTCCTCGCCCAGGCCACGCTCGCGGCCCACCAGGCCAAGCGCGCCGACATGGAGGGCGCGCTGGAGCGGTTCCGCAGGTGGGGCGGCGAGAGCAGCCTGCACATGCCGGTGGTCTACGGCCTGTGCCAGGCGATGTGCGCACTGCTGGAGGAGGACCGCGACCTCTGCGGCGAGATGCTGACCAGGGCGCGGGAGTGGGAGGACGACAACCCCACCATCTACTACCTCACCGGCAGGTACGGCCTCGGCGTGCTCATGGACGTGCTCGCCGGCCGGGCGGGCGCCACCGAGTGCGACGCCGCGGAGACCACCTCGGCCGCCGAACTGGCCTGGAACCGGACCTTCCTCCACCTGGCCAGGGCCGTGCTGCTGGGCCGCCGGGGCGACCCCGAGCGCGCGCTCGCCGCGTTCGGAAGGGCCGCCGAGGCCGCCCGGCCCTTCCCCCTCGCCCACCATCTGGGGCTCCGGCTGGTCGCCGAGGCGGCCCTGGCGGACGGCTGGGGCGAGCCGCTGGTCTGGCTGCGCACCGCCGAGGAGTACTTCCACCAGGCGGGCATCCCCGCGGTCACCGGGGCCTGCCGGGCGATGCTGCGCGGAGCCGGCGCGGCCGTGGCGCAGCGCCGTACCGGACGGGAACAGGTGCCGAGCGGGCTGCGTGCCCAGGGCGTCAGCGTGCGGGAGTACCAGGTGCTCGCCCTGCTCGCCGAGCGGCGTGGCAACGTCGACATCGGCAAGCGGCTGTTCATCTCGCCCCGCACAGTGGAGAAGCACGTCGCGAGCCTGCTGCAGAAAACGGGCCTGCCCGACCGGGCCGCCATGTACGAGCACGCGGCCGAGTTGATGCGCCACGGTTCCGCCTGACGCGGCCGATGCCCCTATGGCGCCCCGTTGTACGGGCACGCGGCCGAGCTGGTGTGCACGGTTCCACCTGACGCCCCGCTGTACGGGCACGCGGCCGAGTTGATGTGCCACGGTCCCACCTGACGCGGCCGATGCCCCCATGACGCCCGGTGGGCCCGCGCGAATATGGGGGCGGCGCCCGCATGTGGCCGGCGCCGCGCGTCGGCAGAGTGCCAGCTATGAGCGGAGACGGAATCACCCCAGGGGCGGCGCCCGGACTCGGCGCGGAGTGGTGGGCGGGCGGGCTGACGCTGGCCGAGCGGCTGGACCGGACCGGCGGGGACATCCCCGCCGGCCGCGCGCCGGAGTCGGCCGGCGAGACCGCGCGCTGGCGGCTGCGGGAGTGGCGGAACGCTCACGGGCTGCTGGAGAGCGGGCAGTTCGACCGGCGGCTGGCCGCGGCCGGGCTGACCGTCGACGGGCTGGCCTCGCTGCTGGACGAGGAACCCGCCGCCCTGGCCGGCCGCGTCGCCCGGCCGGACTGGGCCGTACGGGCCGCCGAGTCGATCGCCACGGCGCACGCGACGTCCGCCGAGGTCGTCGCCCGCGCGGACGCGGTGCCCGCCGACGAGGGGTTCGCGGCGATCATGGCGCCGTTCGCCGAGGGCGCGCTGCGACACCTGGGCGACGCGCTGGACGCGTGCGGCCCGGCCGTCCGGGCGGACGCCCTGCTCGCGGCCTGGAACGTCGAGCTCCGGCAGCGGCTCGCGGCGCCGGCGTCGCGGACGCTGGTGCTGGAGCTCAACGTCATGCGCGTTTCGCGGCGGCTTGAGGGGGCGACGCCCGAGGAGCGGTTCGCGGACTTCGTCCGGTGGTTCGGGCGCCCCGAGGCGCTCGCCGCGCTGTGCGAGGAGTACCCGGTGCTGGCCCGGATGCTGACCCAGACGGCCGACCGGTTCGCGGCCGGCCGGAGCGAGATGCTCGCCCGCTACACCGAGGATCGGCCCGACATCGTGCGGACGCTGCTGGGCGGTGCCGACCCCGGCCCGCTGACGGCGGTCGAGGGCGGCGGCGACACCCACCAGGGCGGTCGCGCGGTCAGCGTCCTCACCTTCGAAAGCGGCGCGCAGGTGGTGTACAAGCCGCGCCCGCAGGCCGTCCACCGGCACTTCAACGACGCCCTGGCCTGGCTCAACGAGCGCGTCGCGGGCCTGGACCTCATCCGCCTGGCCGTGCTGGACCGAGGTTCGTACGGCTGGGTGGAGTTCGCGCCCCACCTGCCGTGCCAGGACCGGGAGGAGGTCGCCCGCTACTACCACAGGCTCGGCGCGCTGCTCGCGATGCTGCACGCCCTCGACGGCGCCGACTTCCACTGCGAGAACCTGATCGCCTGCGGCGACCAGCCCGTGCTGGTCGACCTGGAGGCCCTGCTGCACCCGCTGGTGCCCGGGGCGGGGATCGAGCGCCTCATGGAGGACCCGGCCGCGCTGGCCCTGGAGTCGTCGGTGAGCCGCAGCGGCCTGCTGCCCGAGCTGATGGTGGGCGAGAGCGGCGTGATCGACCTGTCCGGCATGGGCGGTGACAAGGACGCCGTGCTGCCGATGAAGACGCCGACCTGGACCGGACGGGGCACCGACGAGATGCGGCTGGTCCGCGAACACCTGGTCTTTCCCGGCGTGCGCAACCGCCCGCGCCTGGGCGAGGACGAGGCCGACCCCGCCGACCACCTCGACGACCTGCTGGCCGGGTTCGGCGTCGGCTACGAGGCGATCGCGGCCGACGCCCCCGCCCTGGTCCGGCTGATGACCACGTTCTCCGGCGACGAGGTCCGCGTCGTCCCGCGGGCGACCCGTACGTACGGCAAGCTGATGATGGAGTCCACCCACCCGGACGTGCTCCGCCACGGCCTCGACCGCGACCGCGTGCTGGACTACCTGTGGGCGATCACCCACGGCGATCGCACCCGTGAGCGGCTGATCGCCTACGAGGTGGAGGACCTCTGGGCGGGCGACATCCCGATCTTCACGACCCGGCCAGGCAGCCGCGACCTGTGGACCTCCGGCGGCGTCCGCGTCCCGGACGTCCTGCCCGAGTCCAGCCTGAGCCGCGCCGTCCGCAAGGTCCTCGGCATGGGCCGGGCCGACCGCGCCCGCCAGGAATGGGTCATCCGGGCGGCCATGGTCACCCGGGACCGCTCCGGGCTCACCGCGCTCACCACCGTCGCCGTCGGCACGGCCCCCGCCGCCCCCGCCCCCGCCACCCTCGCCGCCGTCAGACCGGACGAGGCCAGGCTGGTCGCCGCCGCCCGGGACGTCGCCGACCTCATCGACCGCCACACCTGTGCCTCCGGACCCGGCGGGCGCGTCAACTGGCTCGGGCTGGAGCTGGTCGAGGAGAAGTACTGGATACCGCAGCCGCTGAGCTGGAACCTGTACGACGGCTACACCGGCGTGGCGCTGTTCCTGGCCCAGTGCGCCGCCGTCACCGGTGAGGAGCGGTACGCCGACCTGGCACGGCGCGCGGCGGTCCCGCTCGCGCGACTGGCCGAGGACCCGCCGGAGGAAGGCGTCATGGGCGCCTTCACCGGCCTCGGCGGAGTCGCGTACGCCCTCACCCACCTGGCCGTCCTGCTGGACGACGCGGGGCTGGCGCGGCCGGTCGAGGGCCTGGTGGAGCTGTGCGCGAAGGCGGCCGGCCAGGACGAGGCGCTGGACGTCATCTGCGGCAGCGCCGGAACCCTGGCCACGATGCTCGCGATCCACCGGGTCACCGGGTCACCCGCGGCCTGGCGCACCGCGGAGGCGTGTGCCGAACGCCTGCTGGCCACCGCGGTCCCCGCCGGGGCCGGAGTGGCCTGGCACACGCCGATGAGCGACGACCTGCCGCTGACCGGTTTCTCCCACGGCGCCGGCGGCATCGGCTGGGCGCTGCGCCGCTACGCCGAGGCGGGCGGCGACCCGCGCGCCCGTGACACCGCCCTGGCCGCCTTCGCCTACGAGAGCGAGCACTACCGGCCGGACCTGCGGGGCTGGCCCGACTACCGGCAGGGACAGGGCGGCGACGACATGCTCCACGCCTGGTGCCACGGGGCACCCGGCATCGGCCTGTCGCGCGTCGGCGGCCCGGAGCCGGACCTCGACCGGGACCTCGACCGCGCGCTCGCCGCCGAGCTGGAACGCGGGCCGATGGCCAACCACAGCCTCTGCCACGGCGAGCTGGGCAACCTCGAACTGCTCATCCAGCTGCGCCACCGGCCGGAGGCGGCGGAGCTGCTGGCGGCCCGCACGGCCCACCTCCTCGACGACCTGGCCCGCCGCGGCCCCCGCTGGGGCGCGCCCGGTGCCGCCCCCACCCCCGGCCTGATGAACGGGCTGGCCGGCATCGGGCACGGCCTGCTCCGGCTCGCCCGGCCAGAGAGCGTCCCGTCCGTGCTGCTGCTCGACGCGCCCGTCGGGAGTGAGGGCTGATGGGCAGGGTCCCGCTGCGACACCAGCTCACCTCCACCGAATGCGCCGCGGCCTGCCTGGCCATGATCGCCAGCTTCCACGGCAGGGACACCCGGGTCGCCGAATGCCGGGAGATGCTCGGCATCGGACGCGACGGCGTCTCCGCCGCCCACCTGATCGCCGCCGCCCCCCGGATGGGCCTGCACGCGCGGACCGAGCGGACGGAGCGCCTCGGCCCCATCGACCAGCCGGCCATCGCCTACCTGGCCGACCACCACTTCGTCGTCGTGGAACGGGTCGGCGCGCGGCGCGTCCGCCTGGCCGACCCGGGCGGCGGCCGCCAGTGGCAGAGCGTGCGGGACTTCGACCGGCGCTTCGGCGGCGTGCTGATCCACGTGTCTCCCGGCCCCGAGTTCGTCCGGCGGCGCACTCCCATGCGGGAGTGGCTGATGCTCCGCTACCTGCGGGACTTCGTGGCGATGCCCGGCAGCCGGAGTCTGCTCGCCGCCGTGCTGGCCTGCGCGACCGTGCTGAAGCTGCTGGCCCTGGTGCTGCCGCTCGCCACCCAGCAGGTCGTCGACACCTTCGCCCCCGACCGGCGGACGGACATCCTGCCGATCTTCGCCGTGGTGGTGCTCGGCACCACCGTCCTGGCCGGGCTCACGACCCTGCTGAGAGAGATGGCGGTGCTCACCCTGCGCGTCCGCGCCGAGGCGACGCTGGGACGGCAGCTCATCCGCCACATGCTGCGGCTGCCGCTGTCGTTCTTCATCCAGCGCCGCAGGGGAGACCTGCTCGCCCGGCTCGGCAGCGTCTCCACCACGCGCGAGACCGTCACGCAACGGCTGCTGATACTCGTACTGGACGCCGCGCTCCTGGTGGGCTACCTGATCGGCCTGGCCGTGCTCGCCCCCGGCTACGTGCCCGTCGTCCTCGCCCTGGGCGCCGCCCACGTGCTGCTGGTGGTACGGGTCTCCCCGCGGGTCGCGGCCGTCTACCAGCGGGAGCTGTCGGCCAAGGCCGAGGAGCAGAGCTACCTCACCGAGACCCTGGAGGCCGTGGTCCCGGTCAAGGCCAACGGTGTCGAGGGACGGGCCGAGCAGCACTGGGTGCGGCTGTTCGACACGTATCGCGGCGCTCTGGTCGTCCGCGGCCGGATCACCGCCGGCCTGGAGGCCTTCCACCAGGCCCTCACCATCGCCGCCCCGCTGCTCCTGCTGCTGACCGGACTCGGGCTCGTCCTGAACGGCGGCATGACGATCGGCACCGCGCTCGCCGCCAGCACCGTCGCCCTCGCCGTGCTCGCCCCCCTGCAGGGGCTGGCCAGCGCGGGCCAGAGCTACCCGATGCTGCGAAGCCAGATCGAGCGGGTCTACGACATCGTCGACGCGGACGAGGAACCCACCGGCCCCGTGCGCCTCCCCGCGCACACCGCCAGCGGCATCGAGGTCGAGGAACTGGTCTTCCACTACCAGGCCGACGCCCCGCCGGTGCTCAGGGACCTCACCTTCACCGTCCCGCCCGGCAGCAAGCTCGGCATCGTCGGCCGCACCGGCTCCGGCAAGAGCACCATCGCCCTGCTGGTCCTCGGCCTGCTGCGCCCCACCGCCGGTACGGTGCGCCACGACGGGTACGAGCTGGCCGACCTCGACGTCCACGACCTGCGCTCCCGCTGCGGGGCCGTTCTGCAGGACCTCAACCTGTTCAACGGCACGATCATGGACAACCTCACACTCGGCCGGGAGGACGCCACCGAGGAGGAGGTGGTGCGCGCCGCCCGCATCGCCGGACTGCACGACGACGTGGGCGCCATGCCCATGGCGTACGGCACCCTCGTCGGCGAGGCCGGCGCCGCGCTGTCGGCCGGGCAGCGCCAGCGGGTCGCCCTGGCCCGCGCCCTCGTCCACAAGCCTCGCCTGCTCATCCTGGACGAGGCCACCAGCCACCTCGACCCCGAGACCGAACGCCGCGTCGACGCGGCGCTGTCCGGGCTCGAGGTCACGCGGATCGTGATCTCGCATCGGCTGAGCGCGATCCGCGACGCCCACAAGATCCTCGTGCTCGACCGCGGCCGCATCGTCGAGCGGGGCACGCACGAGGACCTCATCGCACGAGAGGGGACCTACCGAGAGCTGTTCGCGCACGACGCGGCGCCCCGGCGGCGAGCCGGGGCACTGAACGCGTGAGGCGCGCCGGATCCCGCCGGCGCGCCCCATGACCGATTCCGATCGTGATCCACGAGATCCCAATCCAGAAGGAGAGTACGTCATGTCCGACAACGAGCTGGTCCGTCAGTGGAAGAACCCGCAGGCCCGCAGCGCCGACCTGGCCCACCCGGCCGGGGAGATCAGCCTGGACGACGCCCGCGTGGTCGGCGGCCGCCCGCCGGTGAGCGAGTACATCCTCTCCTACGGCTGCTGCCCCACCGGCCTGTGGTGCGGCGGCGACTTCTGATCCGCTCCACCGCGAAGGGCCCTCGGCCCACCTTCGCGCCGGTCCGGCCGGCGCCTCCCGAAGCATCGAATCCCACCACATCGAATCTCACCAAGGAGTGATGTCATGTCCGACAACGAGCTGGTCCGTCAGTGGAAGAACCCGCAGGCCCGCAGCGCCGACCTGGCCCACCCGGCCGGGGAGATCAGCCTGGACGACGCCCGCGTGGTCGGCGGCCGCCCGCCGGTGAGCGAGTACTTCTTCTCCCTGGGCTGCTGCCCCACCAACGCCTTCTGCTGATCCCCGGCGGCCCACACCAAGGAGTCATGTGATGTCCGACAACGAGCTGATCCGTCAGTGGAAGAACCCGCAGGCCCGCACCGCCGACCTGATCCACCCGGCCGGGGAGATCAGCCTGGACGAGCTGGTCGGCGGCCGCGAGCCCGCCACCGAGGGGCTCGCCTCCTGGGGCTGCTGCCCCACCGGCACCTACTGCTGACCCGCGGCCGCGTGCGCCAAGGAGGCGTGTGATGTCCGACGACGAGCTGATCCGTCAGTGGAAGAACCCGCAAGCCCGTACGGCCGACCTGGTTCACCCCGCCGGCGAGATCGACCTCGACGAGCACCTCGCGCGCGTCGTCGGCGGCATGCCGCAGGAGACCTGGCCTCCGGTGATCTCGCACAAGTGCTGCACCGTGGACCTCTGCTAGGAGGCCCGGAGCGTTCGGCCCGGGACCGTGACCGGGCGCCGCGCCGCGGACCTCCGCCACGAGGTCCGCGGCGGGCCACCGGACACGGCCACCAACGGTTACCAAGGGGGCCGGCCCGGTCCTCGTGCCGGACCGGCCCCCGCGTCCCACGCACAACGAATCTCGACCAAGGAGACATGTGATGTCCGACAACGAACTGATCCGTCAGTGGAAGAACCCGCAGGCCCGTACGGCCGACCTGGTCCACCCCGCCGGTGAGATCAGCCTGGACGAGCTGGTCGGCGGCCGCGAGCCGCGGACGGAGCACTTCATCAGCATCGGCTGCTGCGCCACCAGCACGCTCGCCTGCCCGGTGTAGTCCCGCCCGGCGGCCGGGTGCCGGTGCGGGCCCTGGCGCCGGCCCGCACCGGCACGCGTACTCTGGCCCGCCTGACCGGGCCGGGCCGGGATGCGCGGGCCCGCTCCGGGCCTCTCCCCAAGATCATGTAGCGGCACGACGTTAAAATATGTCGCAAAAGCGGCCAATAACGTAAAAAGTTCGCGTGTTCGGGGAGGATCGCGTCTCGATGGGTGGGCAATCGTCTCAGGGGGATCACCGGGTCCGATAGCCTCGATCGGGTGAGTCGATTCGCCCACCCCGCCGGTGACCGGCATGCAGAAGTGCTGCCCGAGGAGCGCCCTCCGCACGCACCCGCCGACCTGAACACGCTCGACCCGACCATCTGGCCCCGAACGTCGAGCCGCGCCGACGGCTCGATCACGATCGGCGGCGCGGATGTCAGGGACCTGGTCGCGGAGCACGGCAGCCCGCTCTACGTGGTGGACGAGGAAGACTTCCGCTCCCGCTGCCGCGACTACGCGAGCGCGTTCTCCGGCGGCGAGGTCCACTACGCGGGCAAGGCCTTCCTGTGCCGCGAGGTCGCCCGCTGGATCATGCAGGAGGGCCTCGGCCTCGACGTCTGCAGCGCCGGGGAGCTCGCCGTCGCGCTCAGCGTCGGATTCCCGCCCGAGCGGATCACCTTGCACGGCAACAACAAGTCGCTCGCCGAGCTTGAGAAGGCCGTCGAGGTCGGGGTCGGGCACATCGTGGCCGACTCCTTCGAGGAGATCGCCCGCCTGGGCTTCCTCGCCGACAGGCACGGCAGGCGTCCCAAGGTGATGATCCGCGTCACCGTGGGCGTCGAGGCCCACACCCACGAGTTCATCGCGACCGCCCACGACGACCAGAAGTTCGGCTTCTCGCTGAGCAGCGGCGCGGCGGCCGAGGCGGCCAGGCGGATCCTCGCCCTGCCCCAGCTGGAGCTCGTCGGCCTGCACTCCCACATCGGCTCCCAGATCACCGACACCGCCGGGTTCGAGGTGGCCGCGGCCCGCCTGGCCACCCTCATGGTCAAGATCAAGGATGAGCACGGCGTCGTGCTGCCCGAGCTCGACCTCGGCGGCGGCTACGGCATCCCGTACGTCGAGGGCGACACCGCGCCCGACGTCAAGGAGATCGCCGACAACCTGCGGGAGATCGTCAGCAAGGTGGCCAGGTCCGCCGACCTGCCGGTGCCCAAGCTCACCGTCGAGCCGGGCAGGGCCATCGCCGGGCTGGCCGGGGTGACGCTCTACGAGGTCGGCACGATCAAGGACGTAGAGGGCCTGCGCACCTACGTCAGCGTCGACGGCGGCATGAGCGACAACATCCGCACCGCCCTCTACGGGGCCGACTACACCGCGCGCCTGGCCTCCCGCGAGAGCACCTCGGCGCCGATGCTCTCGCGCCTGGTCGGCAAGCACTGCGAGAGCGGCGACATGGTCGTGCGCGATCTGTGGCTTCCCGCGGACCTGGCCACCGGCGACCTGATCGCCGTCGCGGGCACTGGCGCCTACTGCCGCTCGCTCGCCAACAACTACAACTACCTCCCCAAGCCCGCCGTGGTCGCGGTCAGGGACGGGGTGTCCCGTGTGATCGTCCGCCGGGAGACCGAGGACGACCTCCTGAGAGGACAGCTGTGAAACGACCCGGAGCGGCCGAGAGAGCCGTCCATGGTGTGAGCGACAAGGGGGCGTGACCGCATGGCACTGAAAGTCGCACTTCTGGGATGCGGCGTCGTCGGCTCCCAGGTGGTCAGGCTCATGCACGAGCAGGCCGACGACCTCGCCGCCCGAATCGGGGCGCCGCTGGAGCTCGCCGGGGTCGCCGTGCGGCGCCTGGGCCGCAGGCGGGACGCCGACGTGGATCCCGCCCTGCTCACCACGGACGCCGAGGCCCTGGTCTCCCGGGACGACATCGATGTCGTCGTCGAGGTGATCGGCGGCATCGAGCCCGCCAGGTCGCTCATCCTGACCGCGCTGAACAGCGGCAAGTCGGTCGTCACGGCCAACAAGGCGCTGCTCGCCGAGGACGGCGCGACCGTCCACGCCGCGGCCAGGGCCGGCAACGCCGACCTCTACTTCGAGGCGGCCGTCGCGGGCGCCATCCCGCTGATCCGGCCGCTGCGCGAGTCGCTCGCCGGGGATCACGTGCACCGCGTGCTCGGCATCGTGAACGGCACCACCAACTACATCCTCGACCAGATGGACTCCAGCGGGGCCTCGTTCTCCGACGCGCTGGGGGAGGCGCAGGAGCTGGGCTACGCCGAGGCCGACCCCACCGCCGACGTGGAGGGCTTCGACGCCGCGGCGAAGGCCGCGATCCTCGCCGGGATCGCCTTCCACAGCCGGGTGACGGCCGCCGACGTGCACCGCGAGGGCATCACCGAGATCACCGCGACGGACGTGGCCAGCGCCAAGGCCATGGGATACGTCATCAAGCTGCTGGCGATCTGCGCCCGCTCCGACGACGGCAGGTCGTTCGGGGTGCGGGTGCATCCGGCCATGATCCCCAGGACGCACCCGCTGGCCGGGGTCCGCGAGGCCTACAACGCGGTGTTCGTCGAGGCGCGCTCCGCCGGGCAGCTCATGTTCTACGGCGCGGGCGCGGGCGGCGCCCCGACCGCGAGCGCCGTGCTGGGCGACATCGTGGCCGTGGGGCGCAACGTGCTGGCGGGCACCCGGGGCCCGGAGGAGTCCACGTACGCGGACCTGGTCGTGCACCCGATGGGCGAGACCGTCACGCGCTACCACGTCTCCCTGGACGTCGCCGACAAGCCCGGCGTGCTCGCCAGGGTCGCCGACATGTTCGCCAAGCAGGACGTCTCCATCCAGACCGTCCGACAGGAGGGGCACGGCGCGGACGCCCAGCTGGTGCTGGTCACCCACAGGGCCAGCGACGCCGCGCTGTCGGCCACGATCGAGGGCCTGCGCGAGCTGGACATCGTCCGCGACGTGGTGAGCGTCATGCGCGTCGAGGGCGAGGACACCCCCTAGCGGCGCCTCGCCGGGCCGGTCCGCCGTGACCGGCCGGAGGGCCTCGCCGCGGGACGTTCGTCCCCCTGGCCCGCGCCGATCAGCGAGCCAGGGGGACGCCCCGTCCGCGGGGGTCGCTTCGGGCTGTTCACGCCGGTCGGGTCAGGAACTCAGGACGACCCGTTCGCGGGGATCGCGTCCGGACGCCCGGCGCGGTTCACGGCTTTCCCGCTTTCCCGGGCCGGTTCAGGGGGAACGCGCGGCGCACGGTCACGGAGAGTGCGCGCCGGTGCCGTTCGTGCTCGGTGCGGACCCCTGAAACCACCGTGCCATGCCGACTCGGCATCGGCTTCCTGGGCATTTGATAACAGATCATTTGATGACCCCTACCGGCTTATAAGGTGCTTTCATGCCCTATTTGCCGTTCCGCGAAAGGGAGTTCACCGTGAAGGTCTTCCACCGGGTGGTGGCGCTCTCCGTGGCGCTGGCCGTCGTGGCGACGCTGGGCCCGGCCGCCCACGCGGCGACCGCGCGCCCCTCGAAGAAGATCAAGACGGTCGTCGCGCTCACCTTCGACGACGGCGACTCCTCCCACCCGGCCGTGGCCCGCATGCTGGAGAAACGCGGTATGCGTGGAACGTTCTACGTCAACACCGACACCGTCGGCGGCGAGGAGAAACTGACCAGGCGCGGGCTCGCCGAGATCGCCAGGAAGGGCCACGAGATCGGCGGTCACACGCTGACCCACGTCCGCCTCACCGAGCTGACCCAGAGTGAGCAGGAGGGGCAGATCTGCGACGACCGCAGGGCACTGGTGGCGTGGGGATACCGGCCCACGACCCTCGCCTACCCGTTCGGCGCGGTCGACTCCGACGCCATGGCGGTGGCGCGGCGGTGCGGCTACGACGCGGCCCGCGGGGTCGGCGGGCTCAAGGAGTGGGGGTGCCCCGACTGCCCGGCCGGTGAGGCCCTGCGTCCGAAGAACCGCTACGACATCCGCACCCCGGGCTCCGTCCGGGAGGACACCCTGCTGCGGCACATGAAGCAGCAGGTCCTCAACGCTGAGAAGGGCGGCGGGCTGGTCCCGCTGGTGTTCCACCGCGTCTGCGACGACTGCGGCCTCTACTCGACGACTCCCAGGCTCCTGGGCCAGTTCCTCGACTGGCTGGTGACCCGCAAGCCGCACGGCACGGTCGTGCGAACCCTGCAGAGCGCCGTCGGCGCCCGCTACCGCCCTCTGCCAGGGCAGGAGTGACCGGGCCGCCGAGGACGCCCGGATATCCGGGCATCCTCGGCGGCAGGGCGTCAGGAACCCTCGGTGAGCCTGCGGAGGCGGCGGGCGGCGCGGCCGAGCAGGGAGCGCTGCTGGGCCTGGCGCAGGGCCACGGCCTCCAGGCGGCGCTGCTCGGCCTTCTCCTTCCACCTGACGGTGTCGCGGCTGCCCTTGGCGGCCCTGGCGCGCAGTTCCTTCAGCTCGGCCTTGAGGGTGGCGACCTGCCGCTGGGCCCGCTCGGCCTCCCTCGCGCGCGACTCGGCCGCGGCCTTCCAGCGCGCGGCCTCCCTGTTGCGGTTCGTGGCCCAGTAGGGGTAGGCGCGGGCCGCGGGCCGCAGCTTCCAGGACTCCGCGTCCAGCCAGGTCGCCCCGTGCAGGTCGGCGATCACGTCGTCGAGCCGCTCGTCCTCGCGGGCCACGCGCATCGCCCTCGCGACGGCGGAGGTCCGCTCCAGGCGGGCGGCCAGGACTCCGGACTCGTTCTCGTCCAGCGCCACGAGCAGCAGGCCCTCGTCGTCCTTCTCGGCCTGCTCGATCAGCTTGGCCAGCGAGTTCGCCCCCGGTACCCATCCGGCCGGGCAGACGAGGCGGAACGGCGCGGGCGCCGAGGTCGCGGGGACCCGTTCGGCGAAGGAGACGCGGCCGTCGTGGGCGTACTGGCCGCGCAGCAGCCGCAGGTCGAGCAGCGGGTCGTCCAGCGGGGCCGGGCGCTCGCCGGTCAGCGACGCCCACGGCCCGGTCAGGGTGACGTGCACGTCGGGCAGGGTGCTGGCCAGCGACCCGTCGACACTCGCCCTGACGTCCTCGAAGGAGGCGTCCCCGGCGTCCACCACGACGTCGACGTAGGGGACCAGCCACTGCCGGCCCGCGTCGGTGCGCAGGTGGCGCCGGTACGGGATCCGGTCGGCGATGAACGGGTCGTTGTGCCGCCTGACCTCCGTGGGCCTGCGCATCGCCGTCGTGGTGCCCAGGTGCCAGCTCAGGGCCTCGGCGTCGGGGACGAACACCGCGCCCGTCTGGGTGAGCCGGTAGCCCAGCTCGGTGTCCTCGCCGAGGGTCAGGGAGGTGTCCAGCCCTCCCACCTCCCTCAGCAGGGCCGAGGGCAGCGAGACCGTCGCGCCCACGTGGACGCGGTGCAGCAGCGAGCTGGGCGCGTCCCGGAAGTCGCGGTGGGTGGCGACGAGCTCGCCGATCCAGTCGTGCGCGTGCTCGGGGTCCTCCTCGAAGAGGGAGCCCGCCCTGTCCTTGGCGACGGCGATCTGGACCTCGGCGGGGGTGGGCGGGGTGCCCGCCATGGCGGTGAAGCGCAGCGTCCCCGTCACCACCATGTAGTCGGCCAGATGGTGCCAGCGCATGTGCGCCTCGACGTGTTCCCGGTAGGAGACGATGTCGGCGTCCATCCGGTGGATCACCTGGCCGTCCGCGACGGCCATGCCGGTCTCCAGGGCCCAGGCGATGCCCCGGCGGCCGGAGGCGTTGCCGACGATCCGGGTGTGTTCCGGGGCGATCCGGGGGAGCCGGAGCGGGGGCGCGCTGCCGTCGTCCACGACGATCACCTCAAGGAGGTGGGCGGGGTAGGTCTGGGCGGCGAGCGCGGCCAGCGTGAGGTCGAGCCTGTCCTGCCGCCCCCTGGCGGGGATCACCACGCTCACCGACAGGCGCGGCTCCCAGGTGCCGGGGGCGGGCGCGGACAGCACCCCGTAGTCGTTGCCCGGAATCCGCGGCGTGGCGACGGCGTCGCGGACGAGGGCCCGCGATGTGCTCACGGGGTCTTTCCCGGCTGGGATCCGCGGGACGTTCACGCCGCCTCCGGCCGGGGCCGGAGCCGGGGCCGGGGCCGAAGCCGGGGCCGGTGTCGCGTACGGCGCGTCAGAGGTACGCGGCGCGTACGGCGCGTCGGGGGGGAGTCGCGGCGTGCTCACGGCGCCTCCGGGGGGAGTTCCATGAGCGCGCTGGGCCGGAAGCCACGCCACTGGCGCTTGTTGCGCCGCAGGAACGTGCCGATCGGCTCGCGCCAGGTGTGGTTGGCGACGTTGCCGCGCCGCAGGATGTAGCCCAGTCCCTGGGTGCGGTAGATCTGCCCGCCCGCGGCCTGCACGGCGTGCTGGAACTGGGCGTCGATCGTGCCGGGCATGGGACGGAAGCCGCCCACGGCCTCGAAGGCGGAGCGTTCGGAGAAGATGGTTCCTCCGGCGATGAAGTTGGTGATCTGCTCGGTGATCTGCTCGCGGTGGACGGTCACCCCGATCGAGGCGAGATAGACGAACTCGGGGACCATGCCCACGACCTGGGCCCCCGAGTAGGAGTGGGCCAGCAGCAGGTCGGAGATGAAGTCGGGCCCGTACCAGTCGTCGTCGTCCATCTTCAGCAGGAACGACCCCGAGGCCCTGGCCGCGGCCTGGTTCAGCACGGTCCCGAACACGGTCCGCCTGTCGGCCTCGACCACGGTGACCGGCCGCTCGAAGGAGGCGAAGGACGCGAGGGCCCCGGCCACGCCGGGATGAGCCGCGGGGACGCCGTGCAGGGCGAGGATCACCTCGAACTCGGCGCCGCGCTGCCTGGACAGCTGTTCCAGCGCGAAGCCCACCATCTCCGGGCGGCGGGTGACGAGCAGTACCGAGACCGTCGGCACGGGCGCCGCGGGGGCGCCCAGCTGCTCCCAGCGGGCGCGGACCCCGTGGACGCGCAGCGCCTCGCGGCGCAGCCGGATGCTGTGCTCCTCGCGCTCCAGGTCGTCCTTGAGCGCGGGCTCGTCGACCGAGGTGATCAGCCTGGCCAGCTCGGGGCCGAGGGCGCCCGCCCAGCGCGGCACGGCCTCGGAGATCAGGGGCACCCCGGCCGCCGCCAGCCCCGTGACGACCCGCAGCGCGGCCGCCGGGCCGGTGTGGCTGCGCCGCCAGTCCACCCGTACGGCCCTGACCTGCCTGATCCGGTTGACGTCCACGTCCGTGACGCGGCCGGAGGCGTCGAAGGAGGTGAGCGTCCCGCCCTCGCAGGTGATCGCCCAGCGGCCGGACTCGGAGGACAGGTCGGCCGTGCCGAGGGACGGCACGGTGATGAAGTTCATCGGGTTGACCGAGCGGCTGTCGACCGGGGGGATGGTCCAGGGTTCCGACAGGTCGCCGATGTCGTTCTCCAGGATCTTGCCGCCACCGGGGCGGCCGAGCCTCTCCCAGACCATCAGCTCGGCGACCGGGCGGTCCACCGTGGTCTCGCCGGTCTCGCCGGTCTCGCCGGTGGGCTCGGCGCCGGACCAGGGCGGCGGCTCCTCGCCGACCGCGCGCACGACCAGGTCGGCGCCGCGGGCGCCGAACCTGTCGGGGACGGGCCCCGTCAGGGGGGCCGGGGCCGCGTTCGGGTCGCCGGGACGCCAGTGGGCCGCTCCCGGCCCCGCCAGACCGGCGACGGGCCCGGAGACGGCGTCCATCCGGTGCCCGCCGAAGGCCCTGGCGGTCGCGGCGAGGGTCCGCCCCGCGGGTACCGGTTTGGAGAAGCTCGCCTCGACCACCCAGGCGGGCTGTTTCGGCTGGTGGACGCGGAGTTCCACCAGAGCGCGCCAGCGGTGGGCGGGGGTGGGGGACAGCACCGGCGCGGTGTACCAGTGCGGTGTCTCCCGTACGGCGACGACGACCCGTGGGGCCATGGCCAGCAGCGACTGCAGGCTCGCGGCCCGGCGGACGTCGGTCGGGGTGCGGGCGAGCACCAGGATCTCCGCGGCGCCCTCCTCGGCGCGCGGGATGCCGTCGAGGTCGCCGTCGAGGTCCATCGCCTCGTACGCCGCCAGCTCGCCGAGCGTCTCGAAGCCCACGCAGTAGACGAGGACGCGTCGCTTGCCGTTCCGCTCCCTGGCGGCGCGGACCAGATCGATCAGAAGGGACATCAGCCGGTCTTCCCCCGCAGCCTGGCCGTCGAGATGATCTTTCCGAGCGGGCCGCGCCGCGGCTCGTCCTCCAGGCGCGCGGCCTCCGCCCGCAGGCGTCCGGTCTCGGCGCGGAGGCTCTTCACCTCGTCCTTCAGGCGTTCCGCCTCGCGCTTCCAGCGCGCGGAGTCGGCCCGCCACTTCGCGGTGTCCCCGGCGACGGGCTCCGCCTCGTCGGCGGTCGTCACGCCGATCTCGGCGGCGCTCACCCAGAGCGAGCCGAACAGCTCGTGGACGACACCGTCGAGATCACCGTCGAGGCCACTGTCGAGGTCATCGCCGTGGCCCTGGAGCCCGTCGTCGTTCACCAGCGCGGCCCTGGCGAAGGCGGCGGTGCGCTCGAACCTGGCCGCCCTGACCCCGGAGGGCCCCTCGTCGAGAGCCGCGCTCAGCAACCCGTACTCCTCGCGTTCGGAGAGTTTGACCAGCTCGGCCAGGCTTTCGGCGCCGAGTGCCCACCCCGCGGGGAAGGTGAGCCTGAACGGCGCGGGCGCGGAGCCCGCGGGCGTCTCCTCGGTGAAGGAGACGCGCGGCTCGTGGACGTACAGGTTGCGCACCAGGCGCAGGTCGAGCAGCGGTTCGTCGAGGGAGGGGCGGCGCCCGGCGGGAAGGTCCGTCCAGGGCCCGACCACGGTGACGGCGACGTCGACGAGGGTGCCCGCGAGCGCGGAGTCCACGCTCGCCCGCACGTCCTCGTAGGAGGCGCCCCGGGCGTCGACGACGACGTGCACGTACGGCACCAGCCAGGTCCTGCGCGGGTGGGTGCGCAGCCAGCGCAGGTCGGGGATGAGGTCGGGCAGCACCGACCAGTTGTGCCGGTGCACCTCCTTCTCCCGGATCATGACCGTGGACGGCCCGAGGTGCCAGCCGCGGGCCTGCGGGTCGGGGATGAAGACCGCGCCCGCCTGCGCGAGGCGGAAGCCGAGATCGGTGTCCTCGGCCATGTTCAGGGTGGTGTTCACGCCGCCGACCGAGCGCAGCAGCGCCACGGGGACCGAGGTGGTGGCCCCCGAGTGGAGCCGGTAGGCCCCGGCGCCAGCGTCCCGCAGCCACCGGGTCTCCTCCAGCACCCCGGCCCGCCACTCGTGTGGCGCGGACTCGTCGAACAGCTTCTCCGCGTCCCTGGCCTCCACGGCCGAGAAGACCTCCCTGGCGGAGGGTCCGGCCCCGTCGGGGGTGAATCGGACGTCGCCCATCACGACGGCGTAGGGGACGAGATGGTGCCAGCGCATGTGCGCCTCGACGTGCTCCCGGTCGAGGATCATGTCGGAGTCGACCCAGTGCAGGATGTCGCCCGCCGCCGCGGCGGCGCCGGTCTGGCGGGCCCAGCCCCGTCCCCAGCGGCCGTCGGGCACCCGGACGAGCCTGGTGTTGGCCGGGGCGATCTCGGGGACGCGCAATGGCGGGGCACTACCGTCGTCGGCGATGACCACCTCCATGAGGTGCGCGGGGTAGGTCTGCGCTGCCAGCCCGGCGAGCGTGCGGTCCAGGGCCTCCTGGCAGTCGTGCGCCGGGATCACCACGCTCACCCTGAGCCGGGGCTCCCAGGTGCCCAGGTCGGGCGGGAGCAGCGATCCGTAGTCGTTGTGCCTGATCCTGGCGCGCGGGACGACGGCCCGGCCGGTCTCGGCGGCCCGGTCGACGTGGTCCGCCCGGTCGTCGCGCGGGCTGGTGGGAGAGGTGGCACCGGGGGTGGCGAAACCGGTCCCGGTCACGCTGTTCCCTCCGTTTCTCCGTCGGCCCGTTCGGTCCTGGCCTCCACCGCGGCCAGGCGCGGCAGCAGGTCGTGGACCATCTCCTCGATGTCCTGGCGCCGGGGTACGGAGGCCAGCCGGTCCTCTCCCAGGGAGACCAGGATCGCCTGCAGGTCCTCGTCCCGCTTGCGCTCGTGCTCCTTGAGCAGCTCGACGATCTCGTCCAGCCGCCGGTCCAGCCGCTGGGTGGCCGTCTTGACCGTGGCCAGCTCCGCCTCGTAGCGCTTGACCCGGGTGTCGATCCGCTGGGCCTTGCCGTCGATCCTGCGTACGGTCGCGACCGCCAGCACCTGGACGGCGAGCACCGCCGCGATCGCGCCGAGCACGATGGCCGCCGTGACCGAGATGATCTCGAAGCTCGCGAGCAGCGTCAGCGCGATCAGGAACACCGGGCCGAGTGTCGCCGCCAGAAGCGTCAGTTTTCGGGGCGTGGGCATCCGCGCTTACCTTCCGTGCCGCTCTGTGTCTTTACCTGTCCTTGTTGGTGGTAAATGAGGCTATCGGCTTCTCAAGTGCGAATACGCCGATAAATAGGAAATTCGAAGGTTCCTGTGACCTGTGTGACAGCTGTGAGCCTTTAGCAGTGACCCTCTAAGTCAAGTGGGAAGTGTGGTGAGAAGGGATCTTCCTGCCTCGCTATCCTTCGCTCGTGCCCGCGCAGCCGACCCCCCTCCCCCCGCCCCCTCCAGTCACCCCGGTGGACTTCCCACGGCCGGTGACGGGAGCGCGCGCCCACCGCGTCCACTATCAGGGGTGCCCGCCGTGGCGCTCGATCCCGAGGCTCTCCCCGGGCCGTTTCCCGCGCGTCGCGCCGAACCGGTGGCGCGGTCCCCGCCCGAGCCCGATCCTGGAAACGCCATGACAGCACGGATCACCGGTAACGACTACCGGAGCCTCACGCCGCCCGCCCTGGGCTCCTGGGTGCCCTCGCTCCGGGTCAGCGTCGTCGTTCCCGCATACGGTGACCAGGAGAAACTCGATCTGGCGCTCGCCGGGCTGGCCGCGCAGACCTACCCCGCCCCCCTGACCGAGGTCGTCGTGGTCGACAACGGCAGCAGCCCGCCGCTGCGGCTGCCCGCGCTGCGTCCCGCGAACACCCGCCTGATCGTCTGCTCCGTCCCCGGCCGCGCCCACGCCCGCAACGCCGGGCTGTCGGCCGCCACCGGCGACGTGATCCACTGGCTCGACTCCGACGTGGTCCTGGACCGCAGGTCGGTCGAGGCGCACATGCGCTGGCACCACGCCGCCCCGTACCTCGTGGTGACCGGCTACCTGCGCTTCACCCCGGCCGGGCTGCCGGCCCCCGAGGTGGTCGCCGCCGCCGACGACCTGGCCAAGCTCTTCGAGCCCGCCGAGCCGCACGCCTGGCTGGTCGACCTCGTCGAGCGCACCGACGGCCTCACCGCCAACCCGCACCGCGCGTTCAGCCTGCACGTCGGCGGCGCGACCTCGGTCAACGCCGCGCTGCTCGCCGTCGCGGGGCCGATGGACACCGACCTGATCCTCGGCCAGGACACCGAGATGGGCTACCGGCTCGCCCAGGCGGGCGCGGTCTTCGTCCCCGAGCCGCTGTCGCGCGCCTTCCACCTGGGCCCGACCATGCGCATGCGCGACAAGGCCCCGATCGACCGGGTGAGCCACGCCTTCGTGGCCGACCGGATCCCGTCCTACCGCTGGCTCCGCTCCCACCCGGCCAGGCAGTGGAAGGTGCCGTACGTGGAGGTGGTCGTCGAGCCCGGGGGATGCACCTACGACGAGGTGCGCGCCACCGTCGACGCCGTGCTCGCGGGCACCCTGCCCGACGTCGCGGTCACCCTCGCGGGGCCGTGGGACCGCGTCGGCGCCGAGGGGCGCGCCCCCCTGAAGAACCCCGACCTGGACCTGGTGCTGATCCGCGGACACTACGCCCACGAGCCCAGGGTCCGCTTCACCGACGAGATCTCCGCCGCCCCGCCCGGTTCCCGCACGCCGTCGGGTCCCGCCTGGGCGGTTCCCTACCGTCTCAGGCTGCCCGCCGGGTGGGTGCCGGGCGAGGACACCCTGGCCCGGCTGCTCGACCTGGCCAGGGACGAGGGGTACGGCCTGGTCTCGGTGCTGCTGGCCGAGGGGGACGGCGCCGCCGCCGAGCCCGGTGGGACCGGTGGGGACGGCGCGGGCTCGGGGCGGGCGGTCGTCGCGGCGCGGCTGGAACGTGCCGCCGCGTTCGCGCGCGCCGCGATCGTCCTGGGGGAGGGGGAGGACCTCGACGACGCCGTGGACGACACCTTCGGCGTGATCTGGGTGGACGGCGAGACCTACGGGTTCGCGCCGGAGGCCCGAGCCCTCACCGGGCGCCGCGGCGCCTACCGGGCCAGGATCGAGGCGGAGGCCGAGGTGGCCCGTCTCACCAGGGAGGCGGAACGGCTCCGCGACCAGGTGGTCAAGTGGCGCGACGAGGCGGGCCGCTGGCGCAAAAGCACGGTCGAGCTGCGGCGCGAGGTCGGCACCCTGCGCAAGGAGCTCGCCGCGGCCAGGAAGGTCGTCCAGTACGGGCTGCTGTCCTCCGTGAAACGGGCCATCATCCGCCGTCGCTGACGACGCCGACGCCCCCCAGGAAGTAGGAGCCGATGCCCTTGTACGGCACGGCGGTGCCGGGCACCGGCCGCCATTCGGGCAGGTTGACGATGCCGGGCTCGACCACGTCGAAGCCGTCGAACAGGCGGACGATCTCCTTGCCCGTACGGGTGACGAAGGGGGAGGAGGCCCGGTCGTAGACCTGGACCACCCCGTCCGCGGCCTCCGGGCGGGCGTCGATCGCGACGTGGGACAGGACGAGGTGGCTGCCGGGGGCCATGGCCCGGCGCAGGGTGGCGACGATGCCCCGGGGGTCGTCCGCGTCGGGGACGAAATGCATGATCGCCAGCAGGAGGATCCCCACCGGCCGGTCGAAGTCGATCGCCGCGCGCACGTCCGGGTGCCCCAGGATCTCCGCGGGCCTGCGTACGTCCCCCTCGACGATGGTCACGTTCTCGTTCTTGCCGAGGATCGCCCTGCCGTGGACCAGGACGGTCGGGTCGTTGTCGACGTAGACGACCCGCGCTTCGGGGGCGACCTGGTGCACGTTGTTCCGGGTGGGCAGCCCGGCGCCGATGTCGAGGAACTGGTCGATCCCCGACTCCGCGAGGAGGCCGACCGTACGGCCCAGGAACGCGCGGTTGGCGCGGGCACTGTGCCGGATCTCCGGAATGATCTCCAGGACCTTCTCCGCCGCCTGCCGGTCGGCGGGGAAGTTGTCCTTGCCGCCCAAGTAGTAGTCGTACATGCGCGCGACGTTAGGAATATGAGTTTGGACACCCTGGGGTATCTGGTCGGTCACGTGCCGCTCCCGGGTAATGACATTTCCAGAATTGTGTAGATCATAGCCACTCAAAACATTGGAGAAGCCCTTACCAGACTGGCAGGATCGCGGCATGGCCGCCTCCCCCTCGCGCCGTGTGTTGGGCCTTCAGCTCGCCGACGGCATCGGCCGCGGCAACATGTGGGCCTGCCTGTCCATGGCGTTCGCCTCGACCATGATCATCTCTTTCCTGCCCGCCGCGCAGCCGTACATCCTGGGCGGCGTCCTCGGCGTGGACAGCGCCGACCAGGGCAAGGCGGTCGGCCTCCTGGGGGTGGCCGCGGAGATCGCGATGATCGCCAGCCTGGCCTGGTACGGAGCGCTGGCCGACCGGCACGGCCGCAGGCCCGTCGTGGTGGCCGGGTTCGCGCTGTGCGCGCTGGGCGTCGCCCTCTTCCCGTTCGCCGCGAACACCATCGTGCTCGTCGCGCTGCGTGTGATCTTCGCCCTCGGCGTGGCCGCGCTCAGCGCGATGCTGTCCACGGTGGCGATCGACTACGTCCGCGACGGCTTCCGCGGCAGGTCGTACGGGCTGATCGGCCTGTTCAGCGGGCTGGGCGCGATGCTCGCCGTGCTCGGCCTGGTCCGCCTGCCCAAGGTCTTCGAGGACTCGGGGATGGCCCCGGTCACCGCCGCCCGCGTCTCGTTCCTGATCATCGCGGCGGCCGTCCTCGCGGTCGCCGCGCTGATGTGGTTCACCCTGTCGAAGGCCCCGGTCTCCGGGCCCCCGGAGGGGAGCACCGGGCGCGTCCCGCTGCCCCGCCTGGTCAGGGAGGGCGTCACGCTCGCCCGCGACCCCGGCGTGGCACTGTCGTACGCGGCGGCGTTCGTCGCCCGCGCGGACCTCGCGGTGGTCGTGGGCTTCCTGTCCCTGTGGGTCGTCGACCACGCCACGAGCGAGCGCGGCATGTCCGGCGCGGAGGCCCTGGCCCGCGCGGGGGCCGTGGTCGGCGTCGCGCAGACCGTGGCCGTGCTCGCGGCCCCGCTGTTCGGCTGGCTGGGCGACCGCATGCGGCGTCAGGACGTGGTCATCCTCGCCCAGGCCGTCGCGGCGCTGTCCTACCTGTCGACGCTGCTGGTCAGCGACCCCCTCGGCTCCGGCATGATGCTGGTGGCCGTGTTCATCGGGCTGGGGGAGATCGCCGGGATCACCACCGCCGGACCTCTCCTGGCCCAGCAGGCGCCCGCCCGGTTCCGCGGCTCCGCCTACGGGGTGCAGACCCTCTGCGGCGCCGTCGGCATCCTCACCGTCTCCGCCCTGGGCGGCTTCCTCTACGACGCCTGGCGCCCGGCCGCGCCGTTCGTGGTGTCGGGCACGCTCGGCCTGCTCGTCGTCGCCTTCGGGCTGGTCGTACGGCGGCGGGTCACGCCCCTGCCGGAGAGCCGCGAGAACGCGGGCGCCCCCGCCTGACCCGGCCGCCCTCGGCCGTCGCTCAGCTTCTGAGCGCGGTGCGGAGCCTGCCCAGGAGGGAGTCGCGCCCCTCCTGGCGTCCCTCCTGCCCGGGAGCCCGGTCCGCCGTGGGACTCGCGGGTTCCCGC
The DNA here is from genome assembly GCF_036227305.1 of Streptosporangium sp. NBC_01469. Classification (NCBI taxonomy): domain Bacteria; kingdom Bacillati; phylum Actinomycetota; class Actinomycetes; order Streptosporangiales; family Streptosporangiaceae; genus Streptosporangium; species Streptosporangium sp. NBC_01469. Next base: position 3,475,509 of record NZ_CP109465.1, read on the forward strand.
CCCTGGGCCGGAGCCGGAGCCGGGGTCTTGGGCGCGGCCGGAACGCGGGCGGGGGGAGGGGCGGCCTTGGGAGCGGCCGGCCAGAACTCCGACCGGTCGCCGCGCCGTACGCCGTGGGTGGCCTCGATCGACGCGGCCACGTCGTCCGCGCCGAGCAGCCTCGCCCGGCCCAGCGCCTCGGTCCGCTCCAGCGTCGCCTCGCCGTCGCCGCCGAGATCGGCGACGAGCATGCCCGAGCGGTCGTCCTGCATCACGCGGATCATCCGCTCCAGCGTGTCGCGTCCCAGCGGCACCGAGACCGGGCCCGTGTAGCGGAACGCGATCGGGGCGGGGGTGGCGGAGACCTCGTCGGCGAACCGCACCCGCTCGTCGTGGGCGAAGTGCTCGCGCAGCAGCCGCAGGTCGAACAGGGGGTCGTCCAGCACCGGCCGGCGCTCCCCGGACAGTTTCGACCACGGGGCGACCAGGGTGACGATCACGTCGCCGAGCGACCCGTCGAGCGCCGCGCCCACCGCCGCGCGCACCCCCTCCTCGGGCCCGTCGACGCGCAGCACCACCTCCACGTACGGAACCAGCCAGTGGCGGCCCCGGTCCTTGCGCAGGTCGCGGCGGAGCGGCACCCGGTGGGCCAGGTAGGGGGCGACGACCCGCACCGCCCGCTGCGGGTCGCGGCGCTGGGCGGGAAGTCCCAGATGGACGGCCTGGGCGGCCATGTCGGGCACGAAGACCACGCCGTGCGCGGCCAGCCGGTAGGCGAACTCGGTGTCCTCGCCCCGCAGCACCCCGGGGTCCACCCCGCCCACGGCCCGGAAGATCTCGCGCCGCATCGACACCGTCGGCCCCGTGCACACGTGGTAGGGGTTGCGGCTGGCCCGCAGGCCGTCGGTGCGGGAGATCGTCTGCTCGGTGGAGCTGGGCAGGGCTCCCGACAGGTCGAAGAGGGACTCCAGCGAGCCCGCGCGCACGCCCTCGTGGACCCGGGCGGCCGTCAGCGCCGGCTCCTCGACGAACTTCTTCGCGCCGATCGTGACCAGGTATCCGGCCAGGTGGTGCCACCGGGCCAAGGCCTCGATGTGCTCGCGGCAGACGACCATGTCGGCGTCGAGGCGCTGGATGATCCGCCCCTCCGCGAGGGCGGCGCCGGTGTTCACCGCGTGGGCGATGCCCCAGCCCGAGGAGACGGTGGTCACGATCCTGGCGCCACCCGGGGTGATCTCCGGCAGCCGCAGCGGCGGCTCGCTGCCGTCGTCGACCACGATCACCTCCATGAGGTGATCCGGGTAGGTCTGCGCGGCCAGGGCGGCGAGGGTCAGGTCGAGCCTGTGCTGGCCGCCGTGGGCCGGAATGATCACGCTCACCGGGAGCTCCGGAACCCACGCGCCGAGCGCGGGCGGGTCCAGCGGCGAGTAGTCGTTGTGCCGGATCGGCGGCAGGTCCGCCGCCGTGCCGCCCGTCATGATGTGGCACCCCTTGTCGTGTTCCCCGCGTGTCAAGTCCTGTCAAGCCTCGCAGACCATACCGGCTGATCCTTAGAGTTCCCTGGGGAGACGCCCGGCTTGTCCATCTGGTGGACAGCGCATCCCGGAGCCGAGCGTGTTGCCCGTAGACTCGTTTCTCAATACCGCAGGTAGCACGCGCACGGACCGGCCGCGCGCGGTGAGGAGCAATCATGACCAGGGCGTGGCGCGGCCTCATCGAGGAGTACCGTGACCGACTTCCGGTGACCACGGCGACGCCCGTCGTCACGCTCCTGGAGGGCGGCACCCCGCTCGTCCCGGCGAACCGGGTGTCGGCGCTGACCGGCTGCGAGGTCTACCTGAAGGTCGAGGGCCTCAACCCGACCGGAAGCTTCAAGGACCGTGGCATGACCATGGCCATCAGCAAGGCCGTCGAGGACGGGGCGAAGGCCGTCATCTGCGCCTCGACCGGCAACACCAGCGCCTCCGCCGCCGCCTACGCGGTCCGCGCGGGCCTGACCTGCGCCGTGCTGGTGCCCCGAGGCAAGATCGCGATGGGCAAGCTGGCCCAGGCGCTGGTCCACGGGGCCAGGCTGCTCCAGGTCGAGGGGTCCTTCGACGACTGCCTGGAGATGACCAGGAAGCTGTCGGAGAACTACCCGATCGCGCTGGTCAACTCGGTGAACCCGTTCCGGCTCCAGGGCCAGAAGACCGCCGCCTTCGAGATCGTCGACGCGCTCGGGGACGCCCCCGACATCCACTGCATCCCGGTCGGCAACGCGGGCAACATCTCGGCGTACTGGATGGGCTACACCGAGTACGCCGGGGACGGCATCGCGACGAGGACGCCGCGGATGTTCGGCTTCCAGGCCAGCGGTGCCGCGCCGATCGTCAACGGCGCGCCGGTGACCCACCCGCACACGATCGCCACCGCGATCCGCATCGGCAACCCCGCCTCGTGGCGGCTCGCCGAGGCCGCCCGCGACGAGTCGGGCGGTGTCATCCAGGCCGTCACCGACCGTCAGATCGCCGCCGCGTACAAGCTGCTCGCCCAGGAGGAGGGCGTGTTCGTCGAGCTCGCCTCCGCCGCCAGCGTGGCCGGCCTCCTCCAGGCGCACAGCCAGGGGCTGGTCGAGCCCGGGCAGCGCATCGTGTGCACGGTGACCGGAAACGGCCTCAAGGACCCCGACTGGGCCATCTCGGGCGCCCCCACGCCGGTGACGGTCCCGATCGACGCGCACGCCGCGGCCACCGCCCTCGAACTCGCCTAGTGGACCTCAGGAGAAGCGACGTGCCCCTCACGGCCCCCCAGGGACCCCGATGACCGGCGGCACGGCGAGGGCGACCGTCCGCGTCCCCGCGACCTCGGCCAACCTGGGCCCCGGATTCGACACGCTGGGACTCGCCCTCGGCCTCCACGACGAGATCGAGGCCGAGATCTTCGACTCCCCGGGCGTCGAGATCGCGGTCGAGGGCGAGGGGGCCGGCGAGCTCGACCTGGGCGAGGGACACCTCGTCGTCACCACGATGCGCGCGACCTTCGACAGGATGGGGCTCCCGCAGCCGCGCGGCATCCGGCTGCGCTGTCTCAACCGGATCCCGCACGCCCGCGGCCTCGGCTCCTCCTCCGCGGCGATCTGTGCCGGAATCCTCGCCGCCCGCGCGCTGGCCGCGACCTCGTACGCGCAGCCCGAACCGGCCGAGCCCGCCGAGCTGACCGACGACGCCGTCCTCGCGCTGGCCACCGAGATCGAGGGCCATCCCGACAACGTGGCGCCGTGCCTGGCCGGCGGGCTCACCGTCGCGTGGACGGACGCCGGGGGCGTGCCGCACCTGGTGCGGCTGCTCCCGCACGAGGCCGTCAGGCCGGTGGTCCTCGTCCCCGCGCACCGGCTGTCCACCGAGATCGCCCGCGGGCTGCTGCCCAAGGACGTCCCGCACGCCGACGCCGCCGCGAACGCCGGGAGGGCCGCGCTGCTGGTCGCGGCGCTGACCGCCAGGCCCGAGCCCGAGCTGCTGCTGGCCGCCACGGAGGACCGCCTCCACCAGGACTACCGCGCACCCGCCATGCCGCACACCGCCGATCTCGTACGACGGCTGCGGAAGGCGGGGGTCGCCGCGGTCGTCTCGGGAGCGGGGCCCACGGTTCTTGCGTTTTCAACGGTGAATACGCAGGATTTGATCGCACCGGAAGTGGGTAATGACTGGCACATCCAGCCACTGGATGTCGAAACCAGGGGCGCCCGCGTTGTTTCTCTTGAGACACGCTGACGACTCTTCGACCTTCAGGGAATAGCTGTGTGCGCTGGTGATGTTAGGCTGATAGCCGCACCAGGTGCCCCGCGTTGGGTGCGTGCTTGTCAGCCACACATCGCTGCATCATGTCTCACCTGGTGAGACATGAGCGCCGCAGTGGCCTCCCCGAATCCGTCGCCTCCGAATGCTCCATATTTCGGTTGGGGCAACGAGAAGCGGCGTTTTAGGGGACATGCGCGTTCGATCTACCTCGACATCTGGTTGCCGGTAGCAATCCGGGGGGGTGTCCTCCAAGTCCCACCGTCGGCGATTCTCGATGGTGACGGCCTGGATCCGCCCTTCTCCGACAGTGGCGGCGGCTCTCCATGGGCCGCCGAGGATCGCGACGTGCAACCCGACCCGGTCTGTCCCACCGGGTCGATCGCACCACCGGGACGATTGGCTGATCATGGCCACGCCCGACCCCTGGGAAGGACCCATTAGTGAGCGACACCACCGAACTCCTCTCCGACGTCACCGGCACGGCGCCGACGTCCGGCGACACCCCCACCCGCCCCGCGGCCAAGCCGCGCCGTCGCTCCGGCACCGGCCTTTCCGCCATGGTGCTGCCTGAGCTGCAGGCCATGGCCTCCGGTCTCGGCATCAGCGGGACCGGGCGGATGCGCAAGAGCCAGCTGATCGCGGCCATTCAGGAGAAGCAGGGCGTCTCCACCGAGAGCGCCCAGGCTCCCGCCGCCGTCAAGGAGACTCCTGCCGTGGCCGCCCCCGCCGTCGTGGCCGAGCCGGTCGCCGAGCGTCCGGCGCGCACCCGCAGGGAACGTTCCCGCCCCGTCGTGGCCGCCGAGCCCGTCGTGGAGCAGGCGCCCCCGGCCCCCGAGCCCGTGGCCGCCGTCGTCGTGCCCGAGCCCGTCGTGGAGCAGCAGACCATCGACACCGCCCCGGCCGAGGGCCGTGGCGAGCGCGGCGAGAGCCGCCGCGAGCGCGGTGAGCGCCGCGGCCGCAACAGCGAGCGCGGCGAGCGCGGCAACGACCGCCGCGAGCGTGGCGACAACCGCCCCGAGAACCGGACCGACAGCCGCGCCGACCAGCGCGCCGCCGACCCCGGCCAGAACCGCGGCGAGCGGCTCAACGACCGTAACGACCGCGGCGACCGCCTCAACGATCGAGGTGACCGTCTCAACGACCGTGGCGAGCGGACCAACGACCGCGGCGAGCGTGGCGAGCGCGGTGACCGTCTCAACGATCGCGGCGACCGCCTCAACGATCGCGGCGACCGCCTCAACGACCGTGGCGACAGGGGCGACCGCGGCCCGCAGAACCGGGGCCCGCAGGACCGTAACGACCAGCACGGCGTGGGCGACGACGACGACCGCCGTGGCCGCCGGGGCCGGTTCCGCGAGCGCAACCGCCGTGGCCGCGAGCGCTTCGACAGCAACGAGCCCGTGGTGGGCGACGACGACGTCCTGATCCCGATCGCCGGAATCCTGGACATCCTCGACAACTACGCGTTCGTCAGGACCAGCGGTTACCTGCCGGGTTCCAACGACGTCTACGTCTCGCTGGCCCAGATCCGCCGCAACGGCCTGCGCAAGGGTGACGTCGTCACCGGCGCCGTCCGCCAGCCCCGCGACGGCGAGCGCCGCGAGAAGTTCAACGCGCTCGTCCGCCTCGACACGGTCAACGGCATGGACCCGGAGCAGGCGCGGCAGCGGCCCGACTTCAACAAGCTCGTCCCCCTCTATCCGCAGGAGCGCCTGCGCCTGGAGACCGAGCCGAACATCCTGACCACCAGGATCATCGACATGGTGGCGCCGATCGGCAAGGGCCAGCGCGGTCTCATCGTCTCCCCGCCCAAGGCGGGCAAGACGATGGTGCTCCAGTCGATCGCCAACGCGATCACCCGCAACAACCCCGAGTGCCACCTGATGGTCGTCCTGGTGGACGAGCGTCCGGAAGAGGTCACCGACATGCAGCGGTCGGTGAAGGGCGAGGTCATCCACTCGACCTTCGACCGCCCGGCCGAGGACCACACCACGGTCGCCGAGCTCGCCATCGAGCGCGCCAAGCGCCTGGTGGAGCTCGGTCACGACGTGGTCGTGCTGCTCGACTCGATCACCCGTCTGGGTCGCGCCTACAACCTGGCGGCCCCGGCCTCCGGCCGCATCCTGTCCGGTGGTGTCGACTCCACCGCGCTCTACCCGCCGAAGCGTTTCTTCGGTGCCGCCCGCAACATCGAGAACGGCGGCTCGCTGACGATCCTCGCCACCGCGCTGGTCGAGACCGGCTCCAAGATGGACGAGGTCATCTTCGAGGAGTTCAAGGGCACGGGCAACCTGGAGCTCAAGCTCAACCGGCAGCTCGCCGACAAGCGGATCTTCCCCGCGGTGGACGTCGACGCGTCCGGCACCCGTAAGGAAGAGATCCTGATGGGCAAGGACGAGCTCCAGATCACCTGGAAGCTCCGCCGCGTGCTGCACGCCCTGGACATGCAGCAGGCCCTCGAGCTTCTCCTGGAGAAGATGAGGGAGACCAAGTCCAACGCGGAGTTCCTGCTCCAGGTGCAGAAGACGACGGTCAGCTCCGAGCGCGACTGATCATCCGCCGTACGTCGAACGCCCCGGCCCCTCCGGCCGGGGCGTTCGTGTTTCCGAAGTCCCTTGTGTGACCCCGTACTTCGGGATATCCCTACTTCAGGACGCCTTCTCCTCCGCGGCTCCCGCGCCCGCGACGCCCGCGGGCGCGCGGGCGGTACGCGAGGACGGACGGCGCGCCGGGACAGGCGGCGGGAGAGACGGCGAGGACGGCGGCGATGCCGGATGCGCGGGAGACGCCGGATGCGCCGTGGACACGGACGGCGAGGACGGGCACCGGGGACAGAGGAGGCGCATGACGGCCGAGACGCTGGGAGGTGCGCCCGTGGCCAGGGCGCCGCTCAGGCGGCGCGTTCCGCTCGGGCCGAACGGCCCCCTGGGCATGATCGTCGACCCGATGACCTGGCGGGCCGTTCCCTATCTGCTGATGAGCATGTTCTACGGCCTCGCCTGCTTCGCGTTCCTCGCGTCCGTGATCCCGGCGTCCCTGGTGATGGTGGTCATGTGGATCGGGCTGCCGCTGCTCGCCCTGACCATGCTGGCCTGGCGGGGCGCCGCGATGCTGGAGCGCAGGTTCCTGCGGCTGGCCTTCGGCGTCGACATCCCCAGCCCCTACCGGCCCTCCGAGGGCGACAACCTGTTCCTGCGCTGGAAGGACATGTTCGTCGACCCCGCCACCTGGAAGGACCTGCTCTATCTCCTGCTGCTGCTGCCGATCGGGGTCGCGGAGTTCACCGTCTCGGCGGTCCTGTGGACGCTCGGGCTGGGCCTGACGGCCCTGCCGCTGCCCCTGCTGCTGGCGGGGCAGCCGATGACGCCCATCGCGGAGCTGCCGGTCGACAGCGGGCCGAGGGTGCTGCTGTGCGCGCTGGTCGGGGCCGGCTTCCTCCTCGCCGCCCTCTACGCCACCCGGGGGATGGCCTGGCTGCACGGCCTGCTGGGCGTCGCCCTGCTGGGGACGAGCGAGAAGAACCGGCTGGCCGCCCGCGCCGCCCACCTGCGGGCCAGCCGGGCCCGGGGGGTGGACGCGGCCGAGGCCGAGCGGCGCCGGATCGAGCGGGACCTGCACGACGGCGCCCAGCAGCGGCTGCTGTCCGTGGCCATGGACCTGGGCCGGGCCCAGGCCAAGCTGGACTCCGACCCCGACGCGGCCAGGGAGCTCCTGGCCCAGGCGCACCGGGGTACCAAGGCCGCCATCGCCGAGCTGCGCGACCTCGCCAGGGGCATCTACCCGGCGATCCTCACCGACAGGGGGCTGGGCGCGGCCCTGTCGTCGCTCGCCGCACGCGCCCCCGTGCGGGTGGACCTGTCGGTGGAGGTCTCCCACCGGCCCCCGCCCGCGGTGGAGAGCATCGCGTACTTCGTCGTGGCCGAGTGCCTGAGCAACCTGGCCAAGCACTCCGAGGCCACCGAGGCGTTCATCCGGGTCAGCCGCCAGGGGCAGCGGGTGATCGTCGAGGTCTACGACAACGGGGTCGGCGCCGCCGTGCCACGGCCGGGCAGCGGTCTCGCCGGGCTGGCCGACCGGGCGGCGACCATCGACGGCACCCTGACCGTCGACAGCCCGCTGGGCGGCCCCACGATGATCAGGGCGGAGTTACCCTGCGAATGGTGAAGACGTGAGACCCATGCGGGTGGTGATCGCCGAGGACTCGGTGCTGTTGCGCGAGGGGCTGGCCCGGCTGCTGGCCGACGGGGGCATCGAGACCGTCGGGGTGGCGGGCGACGGCCCCGGGCTGGTGGCGGTGGTCGACGAGCACGATCCGGACCTGGCCGTCGTCGACGTACGGATGCCGCCGACCCACACCGACGAGGGGCTGCGCGCCGCCCTGGAGGCCAGGTCCAGGCGGCCGGGGCTGCCGATCCTCGTCCTGTCGCAGTACGTCGAGGAGCAGTACGCCACGGAGCTCATCGGCGGCGGCGCCGCGGCGGTCGGCTACCTGCTCAAGGAGCGGATAGCCGACGTGGCCGAGTTTCTCGACGCCGTACGCCGGGTGGCGGCCGGGGGGACGGTCATCGACCCCGAGGTGATCGGACAGCTCCTGAGCCACCGGCACAGGGGTCATCCCCTGGAGTCCCTGACCGCCAGGGAGAGCGAGGTCCTGGCCCTGATGGCGGAGGGGCGCTCCAACACCGCGGTCGCCGGGCGGATGCTCGTCACCGAGGGCGCCGTGGAGAAGCACATCTCCAGCATCTTCGGCAAACTCGGGCTGGAGCCCGCCCCCGACGATCACCGCCGGGTCCTCGCGGTGCTGGCGTACCTGGGAAGGTGACAGCCTGGAGCCCCTGGTTTCCTCGCGGGGATCGGGGGTCCCGGCTCCCGTACGGATATGGCGCCCGGCAGGGGGCGGCGAGCATGGCGAACATACTGTGTCCGGTCCGGAGACGCAGGTCACCGGGGTGGGGGAATGTCTTGTGGCCTGGGATGGTTGGAGGATCTGGCACACTGGTAGCCGAACCGTAGCGGTTCCGGTTCCCGCCCGCGCGCACCCCGGTGTGCTCAGCGCGCAAGCCCCACAGGCGAGAGACAGTGGCGACCCGGCGACCGCGTTTTGGAGAGGAAAAGACAACATGAAGCCCGATATTCACCCGGAGTACAACGCCACTCAGGTGACCTGCACCTGTGGTAACTCCTTCACCACCCGCAGCACCGCCAAGAACGGCGTGATCCACGCCGACGTGTGCTCCGCCTGCCACCCCTTCTACACGGGCAAGCAGAAGATCATGGACACCGGCGGCCGGGTGGCGCGCTTCGAGAAGCGCTTCGGCAAGAAGCCCGCGGGCCAGTAGCTCTCATCCCGGCGCCGGCTCGGAGAACCCCTCGTGGGTGCCCGGGTCGGCGTTCGTGGTGATGAGGCAGGCTTACAAGGGCTTTCAAGGAAGGACGCACGGTGAACCTCGACGAGCTGCTCAGTGAGTACGCCGAGCTGGAACTCAAGCTCGCCGACCCCTCCGTGCACGCCGACCAGAAGCAGGCGCGCACCTTCGGCAGGCGCTACGCCGAGCTGACCCCGATCGTCGTCACCTACCGGGAGCTCGAGGGCGTCCAGTCCGACCTCGGCACGGCGAGGGAGCTGGCGTCGGAGGACGAGGGGTTCGCCGAGGAGGCCAAGGAGCTGGAGGCCCGGGTTCCCGAGCTGGAGGAGAAGCTCAGGCACCTGCTCGTCCCGCGCGATCCCAACGATGACAAGGACATCATCATGGAGATCAAGGCGGGCGAGGGCGGCGAGGAGTCCGCCCTGTTCGCCGGAGACCTCCTGCGGATGTATCTGCGGTACGCCGAGCGGATCGGCTGGAAGACCGAGCTGATCGACGCCACCCACTCCGACCTCGGCGGTTACAAGGACGTCACGATCGCCCTGAAGGCCAGGGGCGACGAGGGCGTCTGGTCGAGGCTCAAGTTCGAGGGCGGCGTGCACCGCGTCCAGCGGGTCCCGGTCACCGAGTCGCAGGGGCGCATCCACACCAGCGCCGCCGGGGTGCTCGTCTACCCGGAGGCCGAGGATGTCGATGTCCAGATCGACCAGAACGACCTCCGTATCGACGTCTACCGCTCCAGCGGCCCCGGCGGCCAGAGCGTCAACACCACCGACTCGGCCGTGCGGATCACCCACGTCCCGACGGGCGTCGTCGCCTCCTGCCAGAACGAGAAGAGCCAGCTCCAGAACAAGGAGTCGGCCATGCGCATCCTGCGGGCCCGCCTGCAGGCGATCGCCGAGGAGGAGGCCAACGCCGCCGCCATGGCCGAGCGCAAGTCCCAGATCCGCACGGTCGACCGCTCCGAGCGCATCCGCACCTACAACTTCCCCGAGAACCGCATCTCCGACCACCGCGTCGGTTTCAAGGCCTACAACCTCGACCAGGTGCTCGACGGAGATCTCACGGCCGTCATCCAGTCCCTGCTCGACGCCGAGATGGCGGAGAAGCTCGCCGCCCATTCATAGAACGCGCCCATGACCTTTCTGCTGGACGAGATCGCCCTCGCCACCGCCCGTCTCGCCGAGGCAGGTGTGCCGTCGCCGCGCACCGACGCCGAGGAGATCGCCGCGTGTGTGCACGGTGTGCGCCGCGGCGAGCTGCACATGGTGAAGGACTCCGACTTCGACGCCCTGTTCTGGGAGGGTGTCGCCCGCAGGGAGTCCCGCGAGCCGCTCCAGCACATCACCGGGCGGGCCTACTTCCGCTACCTGTCCCTGGAGGTCGGGCCCGGCGTGTTCGTACCGCGCCCGGAGACCGAGATCGTGGCGGGCTGGGCGATCGACCGGCTGCGGGAGATGGACGTCGCCTCGCCCGTGGTCGTGGATCTCGGCACCGGCTCGGCCGCCATCGCGCTGTCCATCGCCCAGGAGGTCGCCCTCGCCACCGTGCACGCGGTCGAGGTCGATCCGGGCGCATACACCTGGGCCAAGCGCAACATCATCGAGCACGGCCAGGGCCGCGTCCACCTGCACCCGGAGGATCTGGCCGACGCCCTCTCCGAGCTGGACGCCCAGGTCGACCTGGTGATCTCCAACCCGCCCTACATCCCGCCGGGCGCCGTCCCCCGCGACCCCGAGGTCCGCGACTACGACCCGCACCGCGCGCTGTACGGGTCGGGCAGCGACGGCCTCGACGAGGTCAGGGCGGTGGAGCGGACCGCCAGGCGGCTGCTCCGCCCCGGGGGGTTCGTCGCCGTGGAGCACGCCGACCAGCAGGGCACCCCGGTCTATCTGATCTTCTCCGAGGAGAACGGCTGGCGCGACGTCCGCAGCCGCCAGGATCTGACCCGCAGGGACCGCTTCGTCACCGCTCGATTCGGCCAGGAATAGGATGCACGCCGTGAGCCGACGTTATGACTGTATGGATGCCGAGCAGCGAGCCACCGGCCTGATCGAGGCCGCGTCCACCCTGCAACGGGGGGAGCTCGTGGTGCTCCCGACCGACACCGTCTACGGTGTCGGCGCCGACGCCTTCACACCAGCCGCGGTCACCGCCCTGCTGGATGCCAAGGGGCGCGGCCGTGACATGCCGGTCCCCGTGCTGGTCGGGACGGTCCGGGCCGCCAACGCCCTGGTGGAGAACCTCGGCCCGTACGGCCAGGATCTCGTCGACGCCTTCTGGCCGGGCCCGCTCACGCTGATCTGCCGCGCGAACCGGTCGCTGTCGTGGGATCTCGGCGACGCCAAGGGCACCGTCGCGATCCGGATGCCGCTGCACGCGGTCGCCCTCGACCTGCTCAAGGAGACCGGCCCGCTGGCCGTCTCCAGCGCCAACCGCTCCGGCGCCCCCGCCGCCACCACCGCCGCCGACGCGGAGAGGCAGCTCGGCGACTCGGTGCCGGTCTATCTCGACGCGGGGCCGTGCGAGAGCGACGTCCCCTCGACGATCCTCGACCTGACCACCGCGGTGCCCAGGCTGCTGCGGCGCGGGGCGATCAGCGTGGAGAAGCTGCGCGGTGTGATCGGCTACGTCGCGACGGACACCGGCCCGGAGTCCGACAACTGATCAGTCATCCACGGCATATGCCGTGATCCATGCCATCTGATTATCACCGTGACGCCGGGCTGTCTCCCCGGTACCTTGAAGTGGGCCGACACTTCCTGGGAGACGTCCATGGGCAAGTTCGAAGGAATGGACCCCAAGCTGGTCCGCGACCTGTTGTCCGAGGTGCAGCGGGCCGCCGAGCAGATGCGGAACGTCGAGGGCAAGGTCTCGCAGATGATGAGCGGGGCGGGCCTGTCCTCCCAGTCGACGCACAGACCCGTCCAGATCGCCGACGCGTGCGACGTGATGGTCCGCGACGTCTCCGCCCGCGTGGCGTTGCTGGAGAAGAAGGTCAACCAGAACGCGACGGCACCCCCCGCCGAGCCGAAGGCCGGGGACACGAAACCCGAGACGGGTTCCCAGGGCGAGGGGGCGAAGCCGGAGACAGACCCCCAGAACGGGGCGAAGCCCGAGGCGGGCTCCCAGAACGGTGCTAAGCCGGAGACCGGTTCTCAGAACGGTGCGAAGCCGGAGACCCCGAAGGCGGAAGACCTCAAGCCGGCCGTCGGGGCGGACGACAAGCCCCGCGTCGGCGACCAGTCGGCCGAGACCACCCGGCGCGACGATCCCGAGGACTCTTCCAAGCCCGACACCAAGCCCGACGCCCCGAAGGCCGACACTCCGAAGGCCGACGAGGCCAAGCCGGAGGCGGGTTCGAAGGGCGACGAGACCTCCCCGCGGGACGATCGGGGCGACGAGACCTCCTCGCGAGACGATCGGAAGGAGACTCCGAAGCCCGAGGCGTCCGGAGCCGACGATCGGAAGCCGGAAACGGGGTCGAAAGCCGACGAGACCTCCCCACGTGAGGGGGAGAAGTCCAACGAGACCGCCAAGCCGACCGAGACCGTACCGCGCGAGGCTCCCAAGCCCGATCCCACGCCTGAGCCCCCCAGGGCCGAGGAGCCGCGTCCCGAGCCTCCCAAGCCCGATCCCGCACCTGAGCCCCCCAGGGCCGAGGAGCCGCGTCCCGAGCCTCCCAAGCCCGATCCCGCACCGGAACCCCCGAGGGCCGAGGAGCCGCGTCCCGAGCCCCCAAAGCCCGATCCCACGCCTGAGCCCCCCAGGGCCGAGGAGCCGCGACCCGAGCCTCCCGCCCCCGACCCCGTGCCGGAGTCTCCGGGGGGCGATTCCGTGCCCCCGCCGGAGGCGTATGACCCGGACTCCCAGTCCGTGCCGGACGCCCCGAGGGCCGAGGACCCGCGGACCGAGGCGCCCGCGCCGGATCGCGTCCCGGAGGTGCCGAACGCCGAGGGCGCACCCATACCGGGGACACCGAACGCCGAGGGCGCGCCCGTGCCGGAGGCGCCGCGGCAGGATTCCGCGCCGGCGCCGGACGTCCCGAGGGCCGACGACGCGCGGCCGGAGACGCCGAGGGCCGAGGATCTGAAGCCCGCGGTTCCCGGACCGGGGGAGAACCCGCAGGGCCAGGGGGGAGGGCCGCCGGCCGACACCGCGCCGCCCGCCGACACCGCGCCGCGTGAGACGCCCGACGTCCCGCGTACGCCCGAGGCTCCCAACCCGGACACCCCCGCGCCTGGAACGCCGCAGGGGGACTCCACGCCCGCGCCGGAGCCGCCCAGGGCCGATGACACGCGGCCGGAGATCATCAACGCGGACGACACGACGCCGCGCGGGCAGGATTCCACCGGTAATGCGCCTGTGAACGATTCCGACGCCAAGGGCGATGCCGGTTCCAAGGGTGACGAGATGACGCCGCGCGGGGATTCCACCGGCAACGCGCCCGATGCCAAGGGCGATGCCGGTTCCAAGGGTGACGAGCGCTCGCCCAGGGACGGGGGAGGCTCGTCCGGCGAGACCATCCTCGACACCCCCAGGAAGGATCACCCCGACGACATCGACCAGAGCGGCGACTCCAGGGCGAAGGTCGTGGAGGTCGACGGGGTGAAGGTGCTCCAGATCCCGCTCGACGCGCCCACGGCGGCCGAGGTCGACGAGCTGCTGAAGAACATCGAGGACATCCCGCCGCTGGAGATGCCCACCGTCGACGGTGCCTCCGTCACCGCGGGGCAGCCCGGCTGGGTCGAGCCGCACGACCCGCTCGACTCCGCCAAGCCCGCGTACCCGCTCCTCGACACCGCCGGTCCGACCACGGACCAGACCGTCCAGCCGCCGGGCACCGGCGGCGACACCACCCCCCAGCCCACCGGTACGACCTCCGGCGAGCCCGCCGCGCCCCGGCCCGCCGAGGTGACGCCGGCGGATCCCCTTCCCCAGTCCAGCGGTGACGCTGCGCCCCGGCCCGTGGGGACGGTCTCCGGAGAGCCCGCGATCCAGACGGCGGGTACGACCTCGGGTGAGGCGGCCACGCGGCCCGCCGGGGCGTCGACGCCGTCGGTCGGCGACGCGGTTTCCGGTGCGGCACAGGGGGCCGAGGGGGCTTCCGGGCAGGCGGCGGGAGCGGCTCCCGGAGGGGTGGCCGCGCAGCCGGACGCTCAGCAGGACGGAGGTTCGGCCGCCCGGTGGGCGAACGACGGCAGTGACGTCGTCACCGCGGAGGCGAGCCCGCTCGACCTCGACGCGCTCAGGACGCTCGCCGACAACGCCCGCGAGATCGAACCGCTGGAGATGCCGGGCGTGAGCGTGCCCGACGGGGAGACCTGGGGTGAGGGGGCCTGGGTGCCCATGGACATCCGGCCCGACGGCCCGGCGGGCGACGTGGAACCGGGAGACCCGCTGCGGCCGATCCCGCCTCCGGGTGGCGGCCGGTGATCGCCGCGACGTGAGCGCGAGGCGGTAGGCGCCGGGCGGTGAGCGAGTGAGCACGAAGCGGTCAGGCCGTGGATAGCAGTGGGTAAGTGAGCACGAAGCGGTCAGGCCGTGGGTAACAGTGGGTAAGTGAGCAGGAGGCAGGGAGCGTGTCAGCGAGGGTGAGGAGCCTGTGATGTTCGTGGATCCACCCGCACCGCAGCCGCTGCAGCCGGGGGAGACCCCGCCGGCCTCGGCCAACACCGGTCTGCCGTCCCCGGACGCCGTCACGTCGTGGGAGTTCAACCCCGACTACCAGCGGCTGGTCATGATGTGGAGGCAGGTGCTCCCCGTGCTCGACACGCTGACCGCCAGCCTGGACAAGGCCTACCAGCTCGCCAGGAGCAGGGATGTCTGGGACGCCCCCGTCTCGGGCCGCTACGTCGAGGACATGACGGAGTGGCGCACCCGCCTGGGTCTCTACCGGCAGGCGGTCCTGACGTCGATCAGCGACCAGGCGGCCGACACGCCGAGATGGGTGCCGGTCAGAGCCGGAGCCCCGCACGCGTTCTCGTGAGGCGGGCCTCCGGGCGGGGGCGGTTCTCCGCGACACGCTCTCCAGGGGCGGCGCGTCCCTGACGTGGGATAACCGGGGAGGGCAGGCTTACAGTGGGGGTGAGTCGTCGTCTTCGGGGTGTGAGCCATGGGCGCAGAACCGTACTACGGGCCGGATTTCGGTCTCCTGCAGCGCGAGGACCCGGAGATCGCGAGCGTGCTCCTCGACGAGCTCGACCGGCTCCGCGGAGGCATCCAGCTGATCGCGAGTGAGAACTTCACCTCGCCCGCCGTGCTCGCCGCACTCGGCTCGACGCTCACCAACAAGTACGCCGAGGGCTACCCCGGCAGGCGTTACTACGCCGGGTGCGAGGTCGTCGACCGGGCCGAGCGGCTCGCGATCGACCGGGCCAAGCGGCTGTTCGGCGCCGAGCACGTCAACGTGCAGCCCCACTCCGGCGCCTCGGCGAACCTGGCGGCCTACGCGGCCCTGCTCCAGCCGGGCGACACCATGCTGGCGATGGAGCTGTCGCACGGCGGCCACCTCACGCACGGCTCCAAGGTCAACTTCTCGGGACGCTGGTTCGACGTCGTGGCGTACGGGGTGCGCAGGGACACCGAGCTGATTGACTACGACGAGGTCAGGGACCTGGCGCTGCGGCACCAGCCCAAAATGATCATCTGTGGTGCCACCGCCTACCCCCGTGAGATCGACTTCGCCGCCTTCCGGGGTATCGCGGACGAGGTGGGCGCCTGGCTGCTCGCCGACGTCGCGCACACCGTCGGCCTGATGGCCGGGCGGGCCCTGCCGTCCGCCGTGCCGTACGCGGACGTGGTGACCTTCACCACGCACAAGGCGCTGCGCGGCCCGAGGGGCGGCGGGATCATGTGCACGGGGGAGCTGGGGCCCAGGATCGACCGCGCGGTCTTCCCGTTCGTGCAGGGCGGCCCGCTCATGCACGCGGTGGCGGCCAAGGCGGTCGCGTTCGGCGAGGCGCTGCGGCCGGAGTTCGCGGAGTACGCGCGCCGGGTGGTGGCCAACGCCCAGGTGCTGGCCGACGCGCTGGCCGCCGAGGGCATGCGGCCCGTCTCCGGGGGCACCGACAGCCATCTGGCGCTGATCGACCTGCGCGACGTCGGGATCTCCGGCGCGGTGGCCGAGCAGCGGTGCCACGCGGCCGGGATCACGCTGAACCGCAACGCGATCCCGTACGACCCGGAGCCACCCACGGTGACCTCGGGGATCCGGGTCGGCACCCCCTGTGTCACGACCCAGGGGATGGGGCCCGAGGAGATGAAGGAGGTGGCCTCGATGGTGGCGCAGGTCATCCACAACCCCGACGCGACGGGGGAGATACGGGAGCGCGCCGCGGTGCTGGCGAGAGCCCATCAGATATATCCCAGCGAACTATGAGCTGTTCTGTGTCGTTTTCCGGTCACAGGTGGCCGGACTATCCGCGAAACTGGTTCCGTGCGCGAATACCTACTCATGGCGCTCGTCGCGGCCGCGGTGACGTACCTGCTGGTTCCGCTGGTCCGCGTTTTCGCCGTCCGCATCGGTGCCATGCCCGAGGTCCGCGATCGTGACGTGCACACCACGCCGACGCCCAGGCTCGGCGGTCTGGCGATGTACGGCGGTCTCGTCGCCGGTCTGCTGATCGCCGGGGAGCTGCCCTACGCCGGGGGCAAGCTGGCGGCCGAGGGCCAGGGCAAGACCGTGATCGCGCTGATCGCCGCGGGTGGCCTGATCACGCTGACCGGCTTCCTGGACGACTGGCTGGGGATGGACGCCCTCGTCAAGCTCGCCGGGCAGATCGGCGCCGCGGGGGTGCTCGTCACCTTCGGGGTCAGCCTGCCGTGGCTTCCGCTGCCCACCGCGCTGGGCGGGCAGACCATCCTCGACTCGACGCTGAGCCCGCTGATCACGATCCTGATCGTGGTCGTCATGATCAACGCCGTCAACTTCGTCGACGGGCTCGACGGGCTGGCCGCGGGGATCGTGGGCATCGCCGCCATGGCCACCTGGACGTACTCGGTGGCCCTGTCGAAGGACTACGGCGACACCAGCATCAACGCGACGGCGGTCATCGCCTCGGTGCTCATCGGGATCTGCCTGGGCTTCCTGCCGCACAACTTCCACCCGGCGAAGATCTTCATGGGCGACACGGGGGCGATGCTGATCGGCCTGGTCCTCGCCTCCACGATGATTCTGGTCACACCACTCGACTCCAGCAGCATCAACCGTTTCCCCGTCATCCTCCCCCTCCTCGTGCCGGTCGCGATCCTGGTGCTCCCGCTGCTGGACCTGATCATGGCGGTGATCCGGCGCACGTCCAACGGCCTGTCGCCGTTCTCGCCCGACCGGGGGCATCTGCACCATCGCCTGCTGGACATCGGCCACTCGCACCGCCGCAGCGTCATGATCATGTACGCGTGGACCTTCCTGTTCGCCTTCGCGGTCGTGGCGCTGTCCATCGAGGGTGTCCCGCTCGTCCTGTTCCCGCTGACCGTGCTGCTCGCCATCGGCGTGCTGGTGATGATGGCGCTGCCCCGCTGGCGAGCCCGCCGCGACCTCGGCGGGGCCGAGGGGCGCGGCGGGCTCGCTCCCGCCGCTCCCACCGGTCCCGAGGGCCCCGCGGCGGGGCCGGGCCGGCACGCGGGGCCTGGTGGGCAGCCGCCGGGCCGGGTCAGGCCCCATCCGTATCCCTCGGAGGCGCCGGGGCCCCGTTCGGTCGCCGCCGGCGACGACACGGCCACGTTGTCGGTGCTGCCCGACCTGTCACTCAGCGCTCCCCGGCAGGGTTTCTCAAACCCTGAGACGCCGCTTTGAGCCGCTTTCGCCAGCTCCTTGATCGTTTACTTGAAACGGCAGGTAAAGGCGCTCTTCCTTGAGCTTGTGATAGCTTTCACTAGCAGATGGTGAACCTGCCCAGACCTGCAAGGTAGCAATCGCTCGCTTGATAACAGTCACTTGGAGTGCCGATGCTGGCCAACGACGTGCGCCTTCTGAAGGGGGCTGCGATACCCACGGTGCTGGTGGGCCTGGTCGTGATCCTCGTCGCGGCGCTGCTGGCCGGAGCCAAGGGCGCGCTCGGCGCCGCGATCGGGACGCTGGTCGTCTGTGCCTTCTTCGCCCTCGGTATCGTCGCGATCTCCTACGCCAGCCGTGTCTCGCCCATGATGATGATGACCGCCGCGGTGCTGAGCTACGTGGTGAAGATCATTCTGATCATGGTGCTTCTCAAACTGTTCGAGGATGCCACCGCCTTCGAGCCCAGAGCCTTCGGCTGGGGCGCCATCGCCGCCACGGTCGCGTGGACGGTCGGCGAGATGCGCGGCTTCATGAAACTCAAGATGCTCTACGTCGACCCCGCGTCCCGGGTTCCCGGTCAGGGCGATTCCCCGTGAGGCGTATGATCTCGCTGGCGGCTTCGACCCTGCCCGATATGACTAGTCCTCACCGCGACTGCTATCGTCATGCCCGCGATGAGCGAAAAGAAAATCCGGCCCGAAGACGACGGCCGCGACTTCGCCAGCGCCGCCTGGTCGATCCCCAGCTATCTCCTCTCAGGGATGATTCTGTACGGCGGTGCGGGCTGGTTGCTGTCCGAGTGGACTGGCGTGGTCGCCTTCACCCCGATCGGATTAATTCTCGGGGTCGCTCTATCCGTCTACCTGGTCTACCGGAAGTACGGTCGCTAGCCTTCGGCGGCGGTCGCTTCGCTGACGAAGTCATTTCGATCAACTACCACGCTGAAGGGAACGCCGCGTGAGCACGCTGACGCTCCTCGCTCCCGGGGACGAGTTCACGCCTCCGGGACTCGAACTCTTCGACGCCGCCCCGATCATCTCGGGCGTCGCCTGGTTCACGAAGCCGGTGCTGCTGGCCCTGTTGAGCACGGTCGTCGTCATCGCCTTCTGCTGGTCGGCCTTCGGCAACCCGAAGCTGGTGCCGCGGGGCGTGCAGAACATCGGTGAGATGGGCTACGTCTTCGTCCGCGACCAGGTCGCCCGGCCGTTCCTCGGCAAGGACGCGGACCGGTGGATGGGACTGCTGCTCAGCATGTTCTTCATGGTCTGGGTCTGGAACCTGATGGGTGTCATCCCCGGCCTGCAGTTCCCGGTCGCCTCGCACATCGCCTTCCCGATCGTGCTGGCGCTGAGCGTCTACGTCCTCAAGATCTACCTGGGCTTCAAGCATCAGGGTGTGGGCGGCTACTTCAAGAACATGATGTTCCCGCCGGGGTTGCCCAAGCCGATCTACGTGCTGCTGGCCCCGATCGAGCTGCTCTCCAACATGATCATCGCGCCCTTCACCCACGCGGTGCGACTGTTCGCCAACATGTTCGCCGGCCACATCATCCTGGCCTTCTTCAGCCTCGTCGGCTTTTGGTTCCTCTTCGAGAAGCTCACCCCGCTGGGCGCCCCGCTCGGCGTGATCGGCGTGATCATGACGATCGCGATGACGGGCTTCGAGATGTTCATCCAGTTCCTGCAGGCGTTCCTCTTCTCGATGCTCGCCGCGATGTACATCGGCAACTCGCTGCACGCCGAGCACTAAGACCAACCTCGAATCGTCCAGACCGGCGGGCAGATCCCACCGGCCAACCGTAAAGGAATACAAGAATGTCGATCCTCGCTGAGGTCAACGGCTCCCTCAACGCTCTCGGCTCGATCGGTTATGGCCTCGCCGCGATCGGCCCCGGCATCGGCGTCGGCATCATCTTCGGCCAGGGTGTGCAGGCCATCGCCCGCCAGCCCGAGGCCTACGGCCTGATCCGCCAGAACATGCTGCTCGGCTTCGTTCTGACCGAGGCGCTGGCCCTCATCGGCCTCGTCGCGCCCTTCATGTTCCGCTAAGACGCAGACAACCCTGACGGAAGGCTGCACAAATGATTCAGGCAGCTTCGCTCCTGGCGGCGGAGGAGGGGGGCAACCCCCTCATCCCGCACACCTACGAGCTTGTCGTCGGCGGCTTCGCCTTCTTCGTCGTCCTCTTCGTCGTCGGTAAGATCCTCACCCCGCGCATCCAGAAGACCCTGGTCGAGCGGACCGATGCGATCGAAGGCGGCATCAAGCGAGCCGAGGACGCGCAGGCCGAGGCCCAGGCGCTGCTCAAGCAGTACAAGGACCAGCTCTCCGAGGCCCGTCACGAAGCCTCACGGCTGCGTGAGGAGGCTCGCGAGCAGGGCGCGCAGATCAAGGCCGAGCTCCGCGAGGAGGCTCAGGCCGAGGCCCGCCGCTTGGTCGAGGCCGCGCACCTGCAGATCGAGGCCGACCGTCAGCAGGCGTTCGCCCAGCTCCGTACGGAGCTCGGCCGCCTGTCGATCGAGCTGGCCGGCCGTATCGTCGGAGAGTCCCTGGAGGACGAGGCGCGCCAGCGCCGTACCGTCGACAGGTTCCTCGAGGAACTCGAGTCGACCAGCGCGGCGGTCCGCTGATGACGCGGCGAACCGGGCGTGACGCGCGAGTGTCGGTGAGCGGCTGATGAGAGGTCTGAGCAGGGCCTCGCTGGCCGAGGTCGAAGAGCGCTTCAACGCCGTCGCGGGAAGCGCCGACCTCGGCACGCTGGCCGACGAGCTCTTCTCGGTCGCCGACCTGTTGGACCGCGAGCACGGGCTCCGCCGCAACCTCTCCGACCCCGCACGTCCCGCGGCCCAGAAGGCGCAGATCGTACGGGTGCTGCTGGAGGGCAAGATCAGCGACGCCGCGGTGGAGACGGTCGTCGCGGCCGTGTCCGCGAAGTGGGCGCGCTCGCGTGACCTGGCCGACGCCCTGGAGCGCCTCGGCGTCATCGCCGCCGCCGCCGAGGCGGAGGCACAGAGCAGGCTCGACGACGTCGAGGACGAACTGTTCAGGTTCGGGCGCATCGTCGCCTCGAACCTGGAGCTTTACCGGACCTTGACGGCGCCGGCGGTTCTGGAGCGGGCCAAGCGGGAGCTCCTGAGCTCCCTCCTGGCGGAGAAGGTCGCCCCCACCACCCTGCGCCTGGTCACGCAGCTCGTGCTGCATCCGCGAGGACGTAGCCTGGAGAGCGGGCTTGAGGAGTTCGGCAGGCTGGTCGCCGCCCAGCGGCAGCGCCTCGTCGCGGTGGTGCGCAGCGCCGTCGTGCTCTCAGAGGGGCAGAAGCAGCGTCTCGCCACGTGGCTGCGCACCTCGTACGGCCGCGACGTTCATCTGAACGTCGAGGTGGATCCGCGGGTGCTGGGAGGGTTCTCGGTTCGCATCGGGGACGACCTCATCGACACCACCATCGCGGGACGAATCGAAGAAGTCCGCCGCCGGTTGGCCGGCTAGGCGAATAGGGAGACTGAAGAGAGATGGCGGAGCTTACGATCCGGCCGGACGAGATCCGGGACGCACTTGAGCGCTTCGTCCAGGCGTACGAGCCGGAAGGTGCCGCGCGCGAGGAGATCGGGACCGTCGTCGACTGCGGCGACGGTATCGCCCATGTCTCCGGCCTTCCCTCGGCGATGGCGAACGAGCTGCTTGAGTTCGAGGACGGCACGCGTGGCCTGGCACTGAACCTGGACGTCCGAGAGATCGGCGTCGTCGTTCTGGGCGACTTCA
The DNA here is from genome assembly GCF_036227305.1 of Streptosporangium sp. NBC_01469. Classification (NCBI taxonomy): domain Bacteria; kingdom Bacillati; phylum Actinomycetota; class Actinomycetes; order Streptosporangiales; family Streptosporangiaceae; genus Streptosporangium; species Streptosporangium sp. NBC_01469. The sequence continues at coordinate 3,497,167 of NZ_CP109465.1, forward strand.
GCAAGATCGAGGAGGGCCAGTCGGTCCGCCGGACGGGCGAGGTCCTGTCCGTGCCGGTCGGCGACGGCTTCCTCGGCCGGGTGGTCGACCCGCTGGGCGTCCCCATGGACGGCAAGGGTCCGATCGAGTCCGAGAGCCTCCGCGCCCTCGAACTCCAGGCCCCCTCGGTGGTCCAGCGCCAGCCGGTGAAGGAGCCGCTGCAGACCGGTCTCAAGGCGGTCGACGCCATGACGCCGATCGGCCGCGGCCAGCGCCAGCTGATCATCGGTGACCGTGGCACGGGCAAGACCGCCGTCGCCGTGGACACCATCCTCAACCAGCGGGAGAACTGGCTCTCCGGCGACCCCGACAAGCAGGTTCTCTGCGTCTACGTCGCGGTCGGCCAGAAGGGCTCCACGATCGCCCAGGTCAAGGGCCGCCTCGAGGAGGCGGGCGCGATGGAGTACACCACCATCGTCGCCGCTCCGGCGTCCGACCCGGCCGGTTACAAGTACCTCGCGCCCTACACCGGCTCGGCCATCGGCCAGCACTGGATGTACCAGGGCAAGCACGTCCTCATCGTCTTCGACGACCTGACCAAGCAGGCCGACGCCTACCGCGCCGTCTCCCTGCTGCTCCGCCGCCCGCCGGGCCGCGAGGCGTTCCCCGGCGACGTCTTCTACTTGCACTCCCGCCTCCTCGAGCGCTGCGCGAAGCTCTCCAAGGAGATGGGTTCCGGCTCGATGACCGGTCTGCCGATCATCGAGACGAAGGGCAACGACGTCTCGGCCTTCATCCCCACCAACGTCATCTCCATCACCGACGGCCAGTGCTTCCTCGAGACCGACCTGTTCAACGCGGGTGTGCGCCCGGCCATCAACGTCGGTGTCTCCGTCTCCCGAGTCGGCGGCTCCGCGCAGGTCAAGGCGATGAGGAAGGTCGCCGGCACGCTGCGCCTGTCGCTGTCGCAGTTCCGTGACCTGGAGGCGTTCGCCTCCTTCGCCTCCGACCTGGACGCGGCCTCCCGCGCCCAGCTGGAGCGTGGCCAGCGCCTGGTCGAGCTGCTCAAGCAGGCCCAGTACAACCCGTTCCCGGTCGAGAAGCAGGTCGTCTCGGTGTGGGCCGGCACCACCGGCCAGCTCGACGACGTCCCGGTCGAGGACATCCGCCGCTTCGAGGCGGAGTTCCTCGACTACCTGGGTCGCGAGAACAAGGGCATCCTCGACGGTATCCGCGAGACCCGCGACCTGCCCGACGACACGGTGACCGCCCTCAAGGACGCCATCACCGAGTTCAAGAAGAGCTTCGAGACCTCCTCCGGTGAATACCTGGTCAACGACGAGCCGGTCGCCGCGCTCGGCGAGGGCGAGGTCGGCCAAGAGAAGATCACGAAGCGAGTCCGCACGGCAGAGAAGAAGTAGCCGATGGGAGCCCAGCTAAGACTGCTGCGGCGGCGGATCAAGTCGGTCAAGTCCACGGCGAAGATCACCCGCGCCCAGGAGCTCATCGCCTCGTCCCGTATCGTCAAGGCGCAGCAGCGGATGCAGGCCGCCGTGCCGTACGAGCGCGAGATCACCCGCGCCGTCACGGGAGTGGTCAGCAACACCTCCACCACCGACCATCCGCTGACGGTGGCCAAGGAGCAGCCCGCCAGGGCCGCCGTCCTGATCGTCACCAGCGACAGCGGTTTCTGCGGCGGCTTCAACGCCAACATCCTTCGCGAGGCGGAGGCGCTCGGCAACCTGCTCAGGGACAGGGGCGTCGAGCCCGTGCCCTTCGTGACGGGTCGCAAGGGCGTCGCCTGGCACACCTTCCGCAACCGTGAGATGGGCGGGCAGTGGACGGGTTTCTCCCGTAAGCCCGCCTACTCCGACGCGAAAGAGGTCGCCGGCACCCTGATCGAGGCCTTCTCGGCCGAGGACGGGCTGGACGAGATCCACATCGTCTCCACCGAGTTCGTCTCGATGCTCACGCAGGAGGTCGTGGTCAAGCGGATCCTTCCGCTGGTGGTCGAGGAGACCGCGGAGACGCCCGACACGCCGCTGCCGTACTTCGAGTTCGAGCCCACCGCGGGCGAGGTCCTCGACACGCTGCTGCCGCGCTACGTGGAGTCGCGCATCTTCACCGCGCTGCTCCAGTCGGCCGCCTCGGAGGAGGCCTCGCGCCGCCGGGCCATGAAGTCGGCCACCGACAACGCCAACGAGCTCATCCGCGTGTTCACCCAGAAGATGAACCAGGTCCGCCAGGCCGAGATCACCCAGGAAATCAGCGAGATCGTCGGCGGCGCGAACGCGCTGGCTGACTCCGCAGCGGGGAAAGAGTGAAATGACTGCACAGACTGTTGAGACCGGCGTGGGCCGCGTCGCGCGGGTCACCGGTCCCGTCGTCGACGTGGAGTTCCCCGTCGAGGCGATGCCCGAGATCTACAACGCCCTCAAGGTCGACGTCGAGCTCCAGGGGGAGACCAAGGTCCTCACCCTGGAGGTCGCCCAGCACCTGGGTGACAACCTCGTCCGCGCGATCTCCATGCAGCCCACCGACGGCCTCACCCGTGGCGCCCCGGTGGCCGACACCGGCGCGGCCATCTCGGTCCCCGTCGGCGACGTCGTCAAGGGCCACGTGTGGAACACCCTCGGCGAGTCGCTGGACGTCGAGACCGCGTCGCTCCAGATCAACGAGCGCTGGGGCATCCACCGCCCGTCGCCCGCCTTCGACACCCTCGAGTCGCGCACCGAGATGCTGACCACCGGCATCAAGGTCATCGACCTGCTCACCCCGTACGTGCAGGGCGGCAAGATCGGCCTGTTCGGCGGCGCGGGCGTGGGCAAGACCGTTCTGATCCAGGAGATGATCCGCCGGGTCGCCCGCAACTTCGGTGGCACCTCGGTGTTCGCCGGGGTCGGCGAGCGCACCCGTGAGGGCAACGACCTCTGGCTGGAGATGGAGGAGGCGAACGTCCTCAAGGACACCGCCCTCGTCTTCGGCCAGATGGACGAGCCCCCGGGCACCCGTCTGCGCGTCGCGCTCTCCGCCCTGACCATGGCGGAGTACTTCCGTGACGTCCAGAAGCAGGACGTGCTGCTGTTCATCGACAACATCTTCCGGTTCACCCAGGCCGGTTCCGAGGTGTCCACCCTGCTCGGCCGTATGCCGTCCGCGGTGGGTTACCAGCCGACCCTCGCCGACGAGATGGGTGTTCTCCAGGAGCGCATCACCTCGACCCGCGGTCACTCGATCACCTCCATGCAGGCGATCTACGTCCCCGCGGACGACATCACCGACCCGGCCCCGCACAACGCGTTCGCGCACCTCGACGCGCAGACCGTTCTCTCGCGGCCGATCTCGGAGAAGGGCATCTACCCCGCGGTGGACCCGCTCGACTCCACCTCGCGGATCCTCGACCCGCTGATCGTCGGCGAGGAGCACTACCGCGTGGCCCAGGAGACCAAGCGGATCCTGCAGAAGTACAAGGAGCTGCAGGACATCATCGCGATCCTCGGTATCGACGAGCTCTCGGAAGAGGACAAGGTCACCGTCAACCGGGCCCGTCGCATCGAGCGCTTCCTGTCCCACCCGATGTACGCCGCCGAGGCGTTCACCGGTCAGCCCGGTGAGAACGTCCCGCTGGACGAGACCATCGCCTCGTTCAAGGGCCTGTGCGCCGGCGACTACGACCACCTGCCCGAGCAGGCGTTCTTCATGGTCGGCGGCATCGACCAGGCCGTGGCCAAGGCCAAGGAACTCGCCCGCTAGTCGCCTTCGGCGCCGGTACGGTCACGCGGCCGTACCGGCGCCTGGTTCGATAAGGAACTGGAGAGAAAGTGGCGAAGCTGCGAGTAGGCGTCGTCTCCCCGGAGCGTGAGATCTGGTCCGGTGAGGCCGACATGGTGATTGCCAAGACCGTCGACGGCGAGATCGGTATCATGCCTAAGCACGCACCCGTGCTCGGCGTTCTCGTCGAGGGCGGGCTGCTGACGATCAAGCGAGGCGACGGCGAAGCCGACCTCGTCGCCGCCGTCCACGGAGGATTCCTCTCGGTGGCCGATGACGAGGTGTCGATCCTGGCCGAGCTGGCCGAGCTGGGTTCCGAGGTCGACGTCGCCCGAGCGAAGAGCGCCCTGGATCGGGCTCAGGCCTCGGTCGAGGCCGACCAGGAAGACGCGGACGCGGCCGCCGAGGCCAAGCGTGCCAGGGCCCGGTTGCGCGCGGCCGGGGAAGAAGTCGGATAAATTCTGCTTCTTAGGCTGTACGCGCTTTTGGGGGGCGAGCAGACATGGTGGTGGATGTTCTCATCGTGCTGGGGCTGCTCGTCGCCCTCCTGGGACTCCGGGTTCTCATACTGACCCGCTCCCGGGGATCGGTGCTCTGTTGCCTGCGCTCCCTGTCGAAGGAGCGAGGTTGGCGGGTCGGGGTGGCCCGCTACGCCGACGGCCACCTCAACTGGATCCCGCTCATAGGTCTGCTTCCAAGGCCGCGCCACGTCATCGTGAGGCGCGGCCTTGTCGTTTCCGGGCGTCGCAAGGTGGGGTCCGGTGAGTTCTTCGGGTTCATCGAGGGCGTGACGGCGATCGAGTGCCGCAACGGGCAGGACGCCTTCGAGCTCGCCATGGGATACCGGGCCCTGACCGGTTTCGTCGCCTGGCTGGAGTCGGCCCCGCCCAGCGCCTACCTCGACGTCGCCTGATCTCCTCTCGGCTTCTCAGCGGGTGCCGCCGGGCTTCCAGAGGATCTCGTCGCCGCCCGCGGCCACCCGGCAGAGGATGAACATCAGGTCGCTCAGCCGGTTGAGATACCTCGCGGTCAGCGGGTTGACGTCGTCGTGGGCCTCCAGCGCCGACCAGACGGTCCGCTCGGCCCGCCGGACCACGGTCCTGGCGACGTGCAGCCAGGCCACGGCCGGGGTGCCGCCGGGCAGGATGAAGCTGCGCAGCGGCGTGAGGCGCTCGTTGAACTCGTCGCACCGCGCCTCCAGCCAGTCGACGTAGGAGGGCTCGACCCGCAGCGGCGGGAACTCGGGGTCCTCCACGACAGGGGTGCACAGGTCGGCCCCGACATCGAACAGCTCGTTCTGGATCCGGGTGAGGACGGCGGTGACGTCCGCCTCCAGGGTCCCCGCGGCCAGGGCGACGCCGATCGCGGCGTTGGCCTCCTCGACGTCCGCGTAGGCGGCGAGGCGCGGATCGGTCTTGCGGGTGCGGCTCATGTCGCCGAGCGCGGTCGTGCCGTCGTCCCCGGTGCGGGTGTAGATCTTCGAGAGCACCACCGGCTTGTCTCTGTCAGCTCGCGTCATGTGGCTCAGCGTATCGGCAGGAAAAACTCTCCTGATTAACCCGATAGTGGACAATATGATTTGTCGATGGTTTCTGGTTTCTACCTGCGATTCCCTCACATCTCCCACGAGACGCTGACCTTCGTCGCCGACGACGATGTCTGGGCGGCCCCGGTAGACGGCGGCCGGGCGTGGCGCCTCTCCTCGGACCGGGCCCCCGCGGGCCATCCCCGTCTCTCGCCCGACGGCACCAAGGTCGCCTGGACCAGCGTTCGCGACGGTGCTCCCGAGGTCCACCTGGCGGATCTGGAATCCGGTTCGGCGGAACGGCTGACCTACTGGGGAGACGCGCGGACGCGCACACGCGGCTGGACGCCGGACGGCGAGGTTCTCGCGATCAGCGCGGCCGGTCGGCCGTTCGTCTCGCAGACCTGGGCCTACGTGCTCGGGGAAGGACGCGTCGAGCGGCTGCCGTACGGCCCGGTCAACGACCTGTCGGTCACGGGGGACGCGGTGGCGCTGCTCACCGGGGGGCTTGTTCGCGACCCGGGGGCCTGGAAGCGCTACCGGGGCGGCACGGCGGGCCGGCTGTGGGTGCGACGCGGCGACGGCGACTTCACCCGGATCCTGGCCGACCTGAACGGCCACCTCGCCAACCCGATGCTCGTCGGGGGGCGGCTCGTCTTCGTCTCCGACCACGAGGGCGTCGGCAACCTCTACTCCTGCGAGCCGGACGGCGGTGGCCTGCGCCGGCACACCGACCACGAGGTCTTCTACGCCCGGCATGCCACCACCGACGGGACCCGGATCGTCTACCAGAACGCCGGGGACCTCTATCTCCTGGACACTCTCGACGCCGAGGCCCGCAAGCTCGACGTCACCCTCGGCTCCCCGCTGCGTGGGCGGCAGCCGTATCAGGTCAACGCGGGCAGGCGGCTGCACGACCTGGCCGTGGACGCGACCGGGCGGGCCAGCGCGGTGGAGGTCCAGGGATCGGTGCACTGGGTGACCCACAGGGACGGTCCGGCGCGGCAGCTCAGCGACGGTCTGTCGGCGGGGCGGCCCCGCGTCCTCGGCGACGACCGCGTGGTGTGGGTCTTCGACGACGGCGAGGCGCAGGGACTGGAGATCGCCCCGGCGGGGGGCGGGGAGAGCCGCAGGATCGCCGTGGGCACGCTGGGCGAGGTCGGGGACCTCGCCGTCGCGCCCGACGGGAACACGATCGCGGTGACCAGCAGGAACGGGCGGCTACTCCTGGTCGACGTGGCCTCGGGCGAGGCCGTGGAGCTGTCCAGGGCCGACGGGGAGATCCACGGCCTCACCTGGTCGCCCGACTCGGCCTGGCTGGCCTGGTCGCATCCGGACGGCTCCCAGCTGCGCAGGATCCGGCTGGCCAGGGTGGCGGACCGGGTTGTCACCGACGTCACCGACGGCCGGTTCGTGGACGTCTCGCCCGCGTTCGCGGGGGACTATCTGGCGTTCCTGTCGCGGCGCGGCTTCGACCCGGTCTACGACGCGCACTCCTTCGACATGTCCTTCCCCTTCGGCTACCGGCCCTACCTGGTGCCGCTGTCCGCGTCCACGCCGTCCCCGTTCGCGCCCAGTTCGGCGGGCCGGGCCGCGGACTCCGGCTCCGGCGACGACGACAAGAAGGACGACGGCGCGATCACGGTGGACCTGGAGGGCATCGCCACCAGGGTCGTGCAGGTGCCGGTGCCCGAGGGCCGCTACTCGGACCTGCGGGCGGTCAAGGGCGGGTTCGTCTGGCTGCGGGAGCCGCTGGCGGGGGAGCTCGGCGAGGACAGGGACGAGGTGGGGGGCGAGGCGCCCCGCCCGGCGCTGGACCGCTACGACCTGGTCAAGCGCAAGTGGGAGGAAGTGGTCGACAAGCTCGACTGGTACCGGGTGAGCGGTGACGGCACGCAGCTCGTCGTCAGCGACAAGGGCACGCTCACGGTCCGCCCGGCCGGGGGCAAGCAGGGAGGCAAGAACGGCGACGACACGACCGTCGACCTGTCCAGGATCCGGATCACCGCCGACCCCCGGGCGCTGCGGCGGCACGCCTATGCCCAGCTGGGCCGCCGGATACGCGCCGACTTCTGGGTCGAGGACATGGCCGGCGTCGAGTGGGAGGCGGTGCTGGAGGAGTACCGGCCGCTGGTGGACCGGGTCTCCACCGCCGACGACTTCGCCGACCTGCTCTGGGAGGTCCTGGGCGAGCTGGGCAGCTCGCACGCCTACGTCGACGCCGCACCCTGGGGCTACCCGGCCTCCGAGCCGATCGGGCTGCTCGGCGCCGACCTCTCCAGGGGAGACGACGGCCGCTGGCGGGTGGACCGGGTGCTGCCCGCCGAGTCCTCCGACGTGCACGCCCGCTCGCCGCTGGCCGGGCCGGGGGCGAGCGTGCAGCCGGGAGAGGCGCTGCTCGCGGTCGACGGCCGCCCGGTGCCGCCAGAGGGGCCCTCGCGGCTGCTGGTCGGCGCCGCCGACAAGCCGGTCGAGCTCACCCTGGACGGTGGCCGGCGGGTGGTCGTCACGCCGCTCCGCGACGACCGGCGCCTGCGCTACCAGCACTGGGTGGCCGAATGCCGGGCCCGGGTCAGGGAGCTCGGCGGCGGACGCCTCGGCTACCTGCACATCCCGGACATGGTGGCCGAGGGCTGGGCGCAGTTCCACCGCGACCTGCGCAGGGAGATGACCTTCGAGGGGCTCGTGGTGGACGTACGGGGGAACCGTGGCGGTCACACCTCCGAGCTGGTCATCGAGAAGCTGATCCGCCGGGTCATCGCCTGGGACCTGCCCCGGGGGATGACGCCGATCACCTACCCCGAGGACGCGCCGCGCGGCCCGCTGGTCGCGATCGCCGACCAGAACGCCGGATCCGACGGGGACATCGTCACCGCCGCCTTCAAGATCCACAATCTCGGGCCCGTGGTGGGCACCCGCACCTGGGGAGGCGTCATCGGCATCGAGGACGCCCACCGCCTGGTCGACGGTTCGCGCATCACCGTGCCCAAGTACTCCTTCTGGTTCGAGGAGCTGGGCTGGGGCGTGGAGAACTACGGCGTCGACCCCGACGTCGAGGTCGACATCACCCCCGGCGACTGGGCGGAGGGGAGGGATCCGCAGATCGAGGAGGCGGTACGGCTCGTGCTGGCCGCGCTGGACGAGCGCCCGGCGGCGACCCCGCCCGACCCCGCCACCCGGCCGTCCCGCCGGCGTCCCGCGCTGCCGCCCCGCCCGTAGTTGACATTTGTCATCCGAAACACATTAAAGATCACGCTTTTCCGGTGATATCAGCGACTGTCTGGTCAAACGCGGGGCGACGACGATTGTCCCCATGAGAACACCACAGGTGATGGACCCGCCCGGCGCCGCCCCCGCCGGCCTCGACAACGTGATCGAGGTCGGCGGGCTCCGGCAGGCGTACGGGGACTTCGAGGCGGTGCGCGGCGTCTCCTTCGCCGTCCCGAGGGGCGAGCTGTTCGCCCTGCTCGGCACGAACGGCGCCGGCAAGACCACCACCGTGGAGGTCCTGGAGGGTTTCCGGGCCCCCACCGGCGGCAGTGTCCGCGTGCTCGGGCTCGACCCGGTCGGGCAGCGCCGGAAGCTGCGGCCCCGCGTGGGGATCATGCTGCAGGAGGGCGGCTTCCTCGGTGACCTCACGGTCGCCGAGACCCTCGGCCTGTGGGAGGGGCTGAGCCGGGACGCGGGCCGCGCGGGAGGCCGGCGCGGGGGTACGGATCCGCGGGCCACGGACGCGCTGGAGGCGGCGGGACTGGGCAAGAAGGCCAGGACCAAGGTGCGGCAGCTCTCCGGCGGCCAGCGGCGCAGGCTCGACCTCGCGCTGGCGGTGACCTCCCGGCCGGAGGTGCTCTTCCTGGACGAGCCGACCACCGGCATGGACCCCGAGGCGCGTCGCGCCACCTGGAAGATGATCGAGGACCTGCGGGCGGGGGGCACCACGGTGCTGCTCACCACCCACTACCTGGAGGAGGCCGAGCGCCTCGCCAACCGGCTGGCCATCATGCACGAGGGCCGGATCCACCTCCAGGGCACCGTGGAGGAGGTGGTGGCCGGGTCGGGCGACCGGATCTCCTTCCGCCTTCCCGGTATCTCCTGGGCCTTCGGTGAGCTTCCCTCGCTGGACGGCGTGGCCCCCGTGCTGACCTACGGCGGCGACACCGGTGACACGGAGGTCGCGTACACCCTGAACGGCGCGCGAGCCGAGGCCCGCGCGCACGTGGCGGTGCGGCAACTCCTGGACTGGGCCGACGCGCGGGGGGAGACCCTGGAACGGCTGGCCGTGCGCCGGGGAACCCTGGAGGACGCCTTCATGCGCGTGGCCGGGGAGGGAACCGGAGCGGGCGGGGCGCTCCCGGGGGCCGGCGACGGGCCGGTGGCGGCGGGATCGGCGAGAAGGGGCGAGTGACCATGAGAACCGACGTGCTGCACGCGATCAGGCTCGCGAGGATCGACCTGACCCTGGTGGGCAGGAACACCACGGTCCTGTTCAACGTGCTCCTGCTGCCGCTCCTGATGGCCTGGGTGTTCACCCAGGCGGTCGGCACCGAGAAGATCGACGGCGTGGCCGGGAGCCTTTTCGTGCTGGCCGGGCTGCCGGGGCTGATGCTGGTGTTCGCGGTCTTCATCAACCTGGTGAACTCCTTCACCGCCCGGCGCGAGGAACTGGTGCTCAAGCGGCTGCGCGCGGGCCAGCCGTCGGGCCCGGCGATCCTCGGCGGCACCGCCCTCGGGGCCCTCGTGCTCTATCTCGCCCAGGTGGCGCTCCTGGCCGTCTGGATCCAGCGGTCCGAGGGGGTCGCGGTGGCCAACGTGCCGATGCTCGTGACCGTCGCCGTGCTGGGGGTCGCGCTGTTCTGCCTGCTCGCCGCCGCGTTCTCGGGTCTCACGCCGAACGCCGAGCTCGCCCAGGTCACGGTGCTGCCGGTGCTCCTGGTCGTGCTGGTCGGCGCTCCGATCGCGTTCCCGGTCGACACACTGCCGGGCGCGCTGGGCCACGTCGCCGCCCTGCTCCCCGCGACCCCGATCGTGGAGATCGCGCGCACCGCCTTCCTGGGCGGGGACCACGTCGCCGGGGGCGGGGCGGCGCTGAGCATGGGCGGGCAGTGGGCGGCCGCGCTGCCCGCCTTCGCGATCCTGCTCGCCTGGATCGCGGTGGCCGGGCTGCTGGCCCGGTGGTTGTTCCGCTGGGAACCCCGGCACGGCTAACGTTCATACGAAATGTCAGTTGATATCGGCGAAAAAGGGATGAGGCGCCTCGCGCGCCTCGTCCCCTCCGCGCTTCCCCGGAGAAAGCAGCGGTCCCCCCTCCAGCGGTTCCGCCGGATGACCGTCCTCACCCTGACCATGGGCATCGTGATGGCCTGGATCGGCCCTCTCGGTGAGCTGGGGGAGAAGAACGAGCCCCCCGGGCTCCTCCTGCTGGCCGTCGGGGTGCCGGGCCTGGTGGTCTTCACCGTCCTCTACCTGAGGATCCTCGAAGCGGCCGTGGCCGGGACCGCCGCGAGAGGCGAGGTCGTCGCCTCGGCCGCGGTCGCGGTGATTCTCCTGCTGACCCAGGACGGAGACCCCTGGTCCTGGGGGCTGCTCGGCCCGGCGTGGGCGTCGGGTGCCGCGCTGCTGCTGAGCAGGTCCGCCACGGTCGTCGCCACCGTAGCGTCGACCGCCATCGGCCTGCTTCTCGCGCCGCCGGGCGCCGACCCCAGTCCTGGGCTCAGCGAGGTGTTCGTGCCGCCGTACGCGGAGGGCTCCGCTCCCGTCGTCGGCGCCTACCTCGGGGTGGCCGCGGCGGCGCCGTGGGCGAACCGGCTCCAGCTCTGGTTCTGGCGGGTGGTCAGGGCCGCGGAGGAGGGCAAGGAGGCGCAGGCCAGGCTGGCCGTCACCGAGGAGCGGCTCCGCTTCTCCCGCGACCTGCACGACCTGGTCGGCCACAGCCTCTCCGCGATCGCCGTCAAGAGCGAGGTGGCCGTCAAGCTGTCGGGGGTGGACGCCGCGCGGGCGGCCGGGGAGATGGACGAGGTACGGACCCTGGCGCGGCAGACGCTCAAGGAGATCCGCGCGGCGGTGCGCGGCTACCGGACGCTCGACCTGGTCGCCGAGCTGCGCGCGATGACCGCGGTGCTGGAGGCGGGCGGTATCCGCTGCACGCTGGAGACGCCACGCGACCGGGTGCCCGAGGAGACGGCGACCCTGCTGGCCTGGGTGGTCAGGGAGGGGACCACCAACGTGCTGCGGCACAGCTCCGCCACCACGTGCCGCATCACGATCACCCTCCGCGAGGGGAGCGCCGTGCTGGAGATGACCAACGACGGGGTGGACGGGGTGAGCGGCCGAGGGGGTACCGGTCTCATCGGGCTGTCGGAACGGGTCGCCGCCATCGGCGGTACCGTCACGGCGGGCCCCGGCGGCCCCGGGGAGTTCAGGCTGCGGGCGACGGTTCCGCTGGAGGGAGAACGATGATCCAGACAATGACCGCGGCACCGGGCCGTCCCGTCGGGGCGAGCGGTCCGGCCGGGGCGGCGCGGTGATCCGGGTCCTGCTGGCCGACGACGAGCACCTGGTCAGGAGGGCGATCGCCACCCTGCTCGGCCTGGAGCCGGACGTCGAGGTGGTGGCCGAGGTGGCCAGGGGAGACCTGGTGGCGGCGGCCGTGCTGGAGCACCGGCCCGACGTGGTCGTGCTGGACATCGAGATGCCGGGGATGGACGGGCTGAGCGTCGCCGAGACGCTGCCGGGCCACGCGGTGCTGATGCTGACCAGTTTCGGGCGGCCCGGATACCTGCGGCGGGCACTCGCGGCCGGGGTGCGCGGCTTCGTCCCCAAGGACGCCTCCGCCGACGAGCTGGCGACGGCGATCCGCAAGGTCCACGCGGGCGGGCGCTATCTCGACCCGGAGATGGCCGCCTCGGCGATGATGGCGGGGGAGAGCCCTCTCACCGAGCGCGAGCGCGGCTCCCTGGAGCTGGCCGCGCGGGGCGCCTCGGTCGCCGAGATCGCCGCCGCGCTCAACCTCACCCAGGGCACCGTGCGCAACTACCTGTCCAGCGCCATCACCAAACTGGGCGCGACCAACCGGATCACCGCGATCCGGTCGGCCCAACAAAAAGGTTGGCTTTAAACCGCGTTTTCTCATTTGATTCGGGCAAGGGACTTTCATGTCCGTGGGAAGGGTGCCGCCGGGAGTGAGGGAGGTTCGCACCTTCTTGTACGCTGTGACATTGTGTGAATGCGGTGCGTGACCTGTTGGTCGTGGTGACGCGTCGTCGTTGTGCCGGGCTGCTTCTCGTCGGCGGCCGGGCGTGAGGAGGAGGCATGCGCGTCCCTGGTAACCCCCGGGCCCAAGTGGTCGGCGTCGGGAGTCGTCTCGACGTGGGAACCGTCGCCCGAGTGCGCCCGCGGCTGCACGAGGCAGTCGACTCCGGGCGCGGCGACCTGATCGTAGATCTTTCCAGGCTGGAAATGATCGATGCCACCGGTCTCGGGGTGCTGGTGGGCACGCATCGCCGCGCTGTGGGCGCGGAACGCCGCCTCATTCTGAGGGGGGTGCCGCCGAGGGTGATGCGGGTGCTGGCGGTGACCCGGCTCAACCGGGTCCTCACCGTCGAGCTTCCCGTGGCCGCGGTGGCCTGATCCGGGCGGCCGCCGGAGTTCGGGGCGACGGCGGCGCCGGAACATATCGGAGGACGGGCCCGGCGGGCCCGTCCTCGTCTCCCGCCGCCGTCAGGTCACGAAGGACCTGCGGAAGATGTGCGTGGCGGTGTCGATCAGTCCGGCGACCGGAGGCGGGTCGTCGGCCAGGACCCACTCGATGAGCAGTTCCTGGATCGCTCCGATCATGCCCAGCGCGAGGAGATGCTGGTTGGCCTTCGTCGCCTCCGGCAGGTCGGCGACGTTCGACTCGATCGTTCTGGTGAAGGCCTCGACGGCCGACTGCCTGGAGGTGACGAGACAGTCGCCTGCCCGGCGTACCTCCAGATGCATGATCCGCGCGCGGCGCCTGTCGTCGGTGACGAAGCTGATGTAGCTGGTGACCCCCGTTTCGACCCGGTCGGCCAGGGTGTCGGGGGCCTGCTCGATGGCTTTCGACATCGCCTCCAGCGTTTCGCGCACACATCGGTCGTACAGGGTCTGCATCAGCTCGTCGCGTCCCGAGAAACACTCGTAGAAGGCGCGGTTGGAGATGCGTGCCTCGGCGCACAACCTCTCGATCGTCGTTTCGGGGAATCCGGGGTCGGAGTAAAGGGCGTACGCCGCGGAGATCAGACGCTCCCGGCGCTCCGTGAGCCTCTCCTCCGCTGACATTCCCCGGTAGGACCGTCCGTTCATGTCAAGCTCCCGCAGATCAGCGCGAGGTTGACAGGTACTCGCTTTATCACTTCCACCTCATGGTTCTGGCCCCCGGAATCAACCATTATGGGTGCAAGATCCTTTTTGTGGAAGAGTCACTGTGCTATTGCTTACATCCTCGGTGCAAGAAGGTGACAAGTCTGAGTAGTCGGTCAAGTTCCCTCTCGCCCGCGAGGGGAGCGCGGTGAGGTTTGTCGCGGCCGGACGGGATTTCGCGTTTTCCGGGGTCGGAGGGCCGTTGGAGGGCCGGTTCCGGCTCGTGTGGTGGCAATGACGCAGGGCGCCGGTGGTGTCGGGGCGGGTGAGAGTGCGATCACGGAGTTCGGTCGCGCCGGAGTCGGTGCTCGGTCACGGGACGGGCTCGCGTGGCACATCTGCCGCCTGTTGTAGCGCCGCGTCGAGGATCGCATCCAGCATCCCCTGGGAGCTCTGGAGTTGAGCGATCGTCTCGACGATGCGAACGCGTTCGCGCCGCAGGTCCTCGATGAAGGTCGGGCAGCCGGACGACACCATCAGTTCGTCATCATCGTGGACGCAGTGCAGGACCCGGGCGATGACCACGGTGGGGAGCCCGGCGGCGAGCATGGCGCGGATGTGGCGCACCGTCGCGATGTCCGTCTCGGTGTACTCACGGTAGCCGTTGACCAGCCGGACCGGCCTGAGCAGGCCCTGCTCTTCGTAGTAGCGCAACAGTCGCCTGTGCACCCCGGTCTCGTGAGCCAGGTCGCCGATCCGCATTCGACTCCTTTCGCTTGACCTTCACATGGATGTGACGCTTTACCGTCCCAAGTATCGCTGATCACAAAAAATGAGGAGATGTCGATGCCGAGTGCAGTGATCATTGGTGCGGGTCCGGGGATCGGACAGGCCGTGGCTCGCCGACTCGCCAGGGAAGGACTGCCGATCACGCTGATCGCCCGGAGCGGGCGGACGCTGCGTGCCGTGGCCGAGGCGGTTGCTTCCCACGGTGTTCCGGTTGTCATGGTGGAGGCCGACAGCACCGACCAGGCCGCGTTGAACGCCGCGCTCGACAAAGCTGTCAGCGAGCACGGCGTGCCGGACGTCGTCGTGTACAACGCCGCGATCATCCAGGCCGACGCGCCAGGCGAGTTGTCGGTACGCGCTCACATGGAGGCGTGGGCGGTGAACGTGGTCGGCGCGCTCAACGCCGCCGCCCACGTCGCGCCCGCGATGGCGGCACGCGGCAGCGGAACGTTCCTCATCACGGGCGGCATGCCCGAGCCCAAGCCGCAATACGTGAGCCTCTCGCTGGGCAAGGCAGGCGTCCGAACCCTGGTCACGCTGCTCGACCAGGAGTACGGGCCCTCCGGGGTGCACGTGGCGAGCGTCACCGTGGCCGGCCCGGTTGCCCCCGGCACCGACTTCGACCCGGATGACATCGCTGAGCACTACTGGCGGCTGCACACACAACCACGACGCCAGTGGGAGCGGGAAGCTCTGCACGCGCCTAGCGGGTGAGCAGGCCCCGGTCCAGGGCCGTGGTCACGGCGGCGGTGCGGTCGGAGACGCCGAGTTTGCCGAAGACGCGCAGCAGGTGGGTCTTGACCGTGGTCTCGCTGATGAACAGGGCCCTGCCGATCTCCGCGTTGGTCAGTCCCCGGGCCACCAGGGAGAGCACCTCGGTCTCGCGCGGCGACAGCGACTCGGCCACCGGAGCCCGCATCCGGGTGACCAGCCTGGTCGCCACCGACGGCGACAGCACGGTCTCCCCGCGCGCCGCCGAGCGGATCGCGGCGAGCAGGTCGGCCCTGGAGGTGTCCTTGAGCAGATACCCCGCCGCACCGGCCTCGACCGCCCGTACGATGTCGGCGTCGGTCTCGTAGGTGGTCAGCACGACCACCCGGCTCTCCGGCCGCCCGGCGAGGATGCGCGAGGTGGCACTCACCCCGTCCCCGTCGGGCATGCGCAGGTCCATCAGGATCACGTCCGGCGTGAGCTCCCCGGCCCGCACGACGGCCTCGTCCCCCGACGACGCCTCGCCCACCACCGTGATCCCGGGGTCGGCCTCCAGCATGCCCCGGAGGCCCTCGCGGACCACCGGGTGATCGTCGACGATCATCACGCGAAGCATGTGTCACACTCTCTGGCTGGGGCGGCCGAGCCGGTCGGTGCCGTCGCCCCGGCCGGTTCGGCCGGCGGGGATGTCGGAGGGGCCGGCCCGGTCGCGGGGGTCGCCGGGGACATCGGGCGGGTCCGTGAGGCCCGGGAGGTCGTCGGAGGTGAGGACGGGCCGGTCGGTGGGGACGACCACCTCAAGGATCGTCCCCTCACCGGGGAGTCCCGTCACGGAGAGGGTCCCGCCGACCTGCTCCACGCGGGCGCGCATGCCCCGCAGGCCGTACCCCTGGCCGCCGGACGGCTCGAAACCGCGTCCGTCGTCGCGCACCTCCAGCCGTACGGAGCCGTCCCGGTAGGCGATCGAGACCGCGACGGACTCCGCGTCCGCGTGCTTGCGCACGTTGGCCAGGCCCTCCTGGGTGGCGCGGACGAGCACCACCTCGGCCGGGGCGCTCAGCGGCCGGGACTCCCCGTACACCTCGAACCCGGTGGACAGGCCCGTCTCCTCGCCGAGCCGGTTCGTCAGCCGCCGCAGCGCCTCGTCCAGGGTCGAGTCGTCCAGGGGGGCCGGGCTCAGCGTGGTGACCAGCAGGCGGGCCTCGGTCAGGTTCTCCCGCGCCGTCTGGACGGCCAGCGCCAGGTGACGGGACGGGTCCGGCTGCGCCTCGGCCGCCTGGATCAGCATGATGATGCTGGTGAAGCCCTGCGCCAGGGTGTCGTGGATCTCCCCGGCGAGCCGCTCGCGCTCAGCCTGTGCCCCGCGCTCGGCCGAGAGCTTCGACACCGTGGCCCGGCTGCTCTCCAGCTCCTTGATGAGCGCGGCCCGCTCCTCACTCTGCCGGGTGATCCGCTCCATCCAGACCCCGAACGTGGCGGAGAAGACGACGACGATCGTGGTGACCACCAGGAAGTTGAACGGCTCCGCGCCCTCGACCAGGAACAGGTAGCGAATCATCGCGGAGAGGTTCAGCGCGATCACGGCGATCATCGCCCGCCTGGCGGGGAAGACCATGAAGCACTGCGGGCAGAGCCCGAACAGGGCGAACGTCGCGTACGACGCGGTGAGCCCCGGGGGAGTGAACAGCGCGATCAGCAGGACGATGTAGATCGTCCCCCGCAACCGGTCCTCGCCGACGATCGCCGGGCGGCCCAGCAGGACGTAGAGCGGCAGGATCGCGACCAGGCAGCCCGCCACGATCACCTTCTCGCTCACGGGCGCGTCGCCGCTGAGCGCGGTCCAGGTGGGCAGGAGGAGCCCGAGGGCGAGAAGCGACTCCCAGCCGCGCAGCGACTGCCACGCGTGGGGGCCGGCCGACCGGGCGGGGGGCTTGGGCCGGCGGGCGGAGCTCACCCGTCGCGGCGGCTCTTCCAGCGGAACGTCATCAGGCACAGCACCAGTCCTCCGATCGCCCAGGCTCCCAGAACCAGGGCGACCCGGTCGAGTTCGTACGAGTTCGCGACCTCAAGTGTGACTCCGGCGTCCCCCAGGAAGACCGACCGGAACCCCTGGCACATCCACTTGAGCGGGAAGACCGAGGCGATGTTCACCAGCCAGGGCGGCAGCTGCCCGATGGGGATGAACACCCCGGAGATGAACTGCAGCACCACGAACGGCATCGCGATCACCGCGCTGGCGCTCTTGGCCGACCGGGGCAGGCTGCTGATCGCGACCCCGAGCAGGGACGAGCCGATCACGCCGAGCACGAACACCCAGGTGAAGGTCACCCACCTGGACGCCTCCGACGGCAGTTCCAGGCCGAACAGCGCGACGCCGATGGCCAGCAGGATGACAATCTGCAGGAAGGAGACGAACAGGGTGTTGAGGGCCTTGCCCATGAAATAGGAGGTGCGGGGCAGCGGGGTGCCCGCCAGCCGTTTGAGCGTGCCGTCGTCGCGGTCCATCGCGACGTTGATCCCGAGGTTCTGGAACCCCGTCATCGTGGCGGTGCCGATGAGCCCGGCCACGTAGAGCTGTGAGACGGTCAGGCCGGTTCCCTCCAGGTCGTTCGAGAAGATCGAACCGAAGAGCACCAGCATGATGATCGGGAAGGCGAAGGTGAAGATCACCGCGTCCCGCTCGCGGAAGAACATCCTGTTCTCGATGACCGTCCGTGACAGCCCCAGTCGCATCACGGAAGGTAGTCCGGCACTGAGGGCCGGGGCGGAAGGTCGGGCAAGGGTCTGGCTCATCTGGCTGATCACCTCGGGGGATCGGTCGACGCTCGTACGGGGATGATCAGGCAGGGGTCTCGATGAGGCGGAGGTAGACGTCCTCCAGGGTGGGACGGGTCACGGCCAGCTCGGGGACCTCGCCGTCGAAGCGGCGGGTCAGCTCCAGGACGGTCCTGGTCGGCGTGTCCGTCTCCAGGGAGTGGCGCTCACCCGCGTCGGACCAGCTCACCACGGCCTTGGCGGTGGCCCTGCCGCCCAGGGTCTTGGGCTCGCCCTCGGCCACGATCCGCCCCCCGGCGACCACGGCCACCCGGTTGGCCAGCGCCTCGGCCTCGTCCAGGTAGTGGGTGGTCAGCACGATCGTGGTGCCGTCGCGGGTCAGGCCCTCGATCAGCTCCCAGAACTGCCTGCGGGCCTCCGGGTCGAAGCCGGTGGTCGGCTCGTCCAGGAAGAGCAGCTCCGGGTTGCCGATCACCCCCAGCGCGACGTCCACCCGGCGCCGCTGGCCGCCGGAGAGCTTCCGGATGCGCTGGTCGGCCTTCTCCGTCAGTCCGACCAGCTCGATCACCTCGTCCGGGTCCTTGGCGCCGGGGTAGTAGCCCGCGAAGTGCCGCACTGTCTCCCGTACGGTCGCCTCGGCCACGTCGTTGGCCGTCTGCAGCACGATGCCGATCCGCGAACGCCACGCGCGGGTGGGCCTGCCGGGGTCGACACCCAGGACGCTGACCTCCCCGGCGTCCCGGGTGCGGTGCCCCTCCATGATCTCCACCGTGGTGGACTTCCCGGCCCCGTTCGGGCCCAGGATCGCGAACACCTCGCCCGCGCGGATGTCGAGATCGATCCCCCCGACGGCCTGAACGTCGCCGTAGCGCTTCGTCAGGCCTCGCACTCTTACCGCTATGTCCTCCATGCCCCCAATTGTCACGTCCGTACGGTTCGCGCGGCACCAACGTTCGATGGAGCCCCGTGTCCACCGAACGGAGGACGCGGGGCCTTGTCATCCCTCGGTACGCGATCTCTTGCCGCCGGGTGTGTGGCCGGGATCGGCGGCGATCACGCACCAGACGACCTTGCCGCCCGTGACCGGCCACCGGTAACCCCAGCCGCGGCACATCAGCTCGACGAGCAGCAGGCCGCGCCCACCCTCCTCGTCGTCGGAGGGGTTCTTCGGGGCGGGGGGTGTGCGGTCGCCGTCCCACACCTCGATCACGACGTACGGGCCGGTTCGATACATGCCGATCGTCACCAGGTCGGGCGAGAGCATGGCCTCCTCGTGGGAGACGGTGATGTCGCCCGTCGCCTTGATGGCGTTCGTGACCAGCTCGGAGGCGATCAGCCCGGCGGTGTCCAGCAAATCCCGCCGTTCCCAGCCGATCAGTGTCCGGCGCACATGCATGCGCGCGAGAAAGGCGGCGCCGGGGTGTACACAGAGCTCTAGGCGGTTCTGTCGTCGCATCGTGAGGTCGACCATCCGGATTCCTCTGGTGGTGGCGCGTCCGGCGGCGCTTCTCGTTCCGACTGAAGTCGTCGTACTGACGGACGCGTGGTTCACGGGGCGCGACCGGCGAGGAAGGCCCTCCTGCTTCGCTCACCGGCCGCGCGCTCTTGAACACGGAACTTCCCCCACGCGTGACCGAATCGTTGCTGAGAGTAGTTCGGTATCGGCGTGTGCCGCGTTACCTGGTGCGAGCATGGCTAGTGTTGCTGCTGTGGCTGCTTTCTGGCAACTGCCAAATGGCAACTCTCTTAAAATTATTTCCAGCTCATGATCGCCTGCCACACTGTGGCCCATGGAAGAGGTGCCGATGGCCACCCGTCGCTACAGCCCCACCGTCCGCCGTCGGCGGCTCGCCTCCGAGCTGCGCCGTCTTCGCGAGGAACGCGAGCTGACGATCGACCAGGTCGCGGCCGAGATCGACTGGCACGCCACGAAACTCAGCCGCTTCGAGACGGGCCGCCGCGCGATCCAGCCGAGCGACGTCCGCGCGCTGATCGCCGTCTACGACGTGCGGGCACCGGAATCCGACCGGCTTCTGACACTCGCCCGCGAGGCGCGGCAGCGCGGGTGGTGGCACACGTACGGCGAGGCGGTGCCCGACTGGTTCGAGGCGTACGTGGGCCTGGAGTCCGAGGCGACGTCACTGCGGGTGTACGAGGCCGAGTTCGTGCCCGGCCTGCTCCAGACGGAGAGCTACATCCGCGCGGTATATCGGGCCGGGCTGATCGGCGACGAGGACATCGAGCAGCGGATAGCCGTCCGTCTGGCACGGCAGCAGCTCCTCACGGGTCCCGAGGCGCCGCATCTGTGGGCGGTCGTCAACGAGGCGGCCATCCGCCGCATGGTGGGCGGGCCGGAGACCATGCGGGAGCAGCTATCGCGGCTGGTCGAGACCAGCGAGCTGCGCAACGTGACGCTGCAGGTCCTGCCGTTCTCGGTTGGCGCGCACGCCGCGATGGACGGCCCGTTCCACGTGCTGAGTTTCGGGTCGGACGACCCCGATGTGGTGTACATCGAGTACACCACTGGCACCCTGTATTTGGAGAAGACTCCAGAAGTCGAGCGATATACGCTGATGTTTGACCATTTGCGCGCAGCCGCACTGCCTGTAGAGGCTTCAAGAACGCTCATCGCGAAAATCGCGGCCGAGCTTGAGCGGTGAACGCTGGGGAGAAGGGACACGGGAATGTCGGTCGATGATCAGCCTGTAGACCTGTCGGGCGCCGAGTGGCGCAAGAGCGCGCGCAGCAACAGTCAAGGTGGTGCCTGCGTCGAGGTGGCGCGGAACCTGCCCGGTGTCATCGCCGTGCGCGACAGCAAGAACCCGAACGGCCCCGCCCTGGTCTTCACTCCTGCGGAGTGGTCGGCGTTCCTGGGCGGAGTGCTGGACGGCGAGTTCGGCACGCCGTAACGGCCGTCGGATTCCGTTTCGTGGATCTTCTTTGAGCCCTGGCGGCATCCAGGGGTCGGCACCGGGTCACGGCCTTCATCCAGCCGTACGATCGGCTGTTCCCCCGTCGTCAGGGCAACTGTCGTCGGGGAACCGTCGTCGGGGGAATCGCGGAACGGCCGGGGAGCGCGATGGGCCGGAAGGCCCTTCGCCCGGGGGCCGGGGCGGCGCCCCGGGAGACACAGTCTGAGCCTGGTTCGCGCGGAGCGTGTGGAACCGGCGAGGGCCGGGGGCGGTCAGAACAGGGTGTCGTTGCGTTCGATGCCGCGCAGCTCGTCGTAGTCGAGGGTGACGCAGCGGATGCCGCGGTCCTCGGCCAGGGTCTTGGCCTGGGGGGCGATGCTCTGGGCGGCCAGGATGCCGGCGACCGGGGCGAGCAGGGGGTCGCGGTTCATCAGCTCCAGATAGCGGGTGAGCTGCTCCACCGCGTCGATGTTCCCGCGGCGCTTGAGCTCCACGGCGACGGACGCGCCCGTGTGGTCGCGGCAGAGGATGTCGACGGGGCCGATGGCCGTCATGTACTCGCGGCGGACGAGCGTCCAGCCCGCGCCCAGGGTGGTGATGTGCTCGGCGAGCAGCTCCTGTAGGTGGGCCTCGACCCCGTCCTTGATCAGGCCCGGGTCCACGCCCAGCTCGTGGCTGGTGTCGTGGATGATCTCCTCCATGGTGAGGACGAGCTTCTCGCCGGTCTTGCCGTGGGTCACCGTCCAGGTGCCCTCCTCCTCGCGGAGCTTGCACGGCGGGTTCATCCAGTTGAGCGGCTTGAAGGCCCGATCGTCGGCGTGGATGGAGACGCTGCTGTCGGCCTTGATGAGGATGAGCCGGGGCGCCATCGGAAGATGGGCGGTGAGCTTCCCGACGTAATCCACGCTGCACCGCGCTATGACCAGACGCATGACCGAACCCTATCGGCCGGACAGAGCCCGGATCCCCGTGATCCGTCCGGACGGCCCGATGACTCGACGGCCGTCCGGACGGTCCGATGACCAGATGGCCCTGGACGGCCTGGCGAGCGGGGACGTGACTTCCCGAGCCGTACGGTTCGGGAAGTCACGTCGAGGGGCCGGGTCAGCGCATCGCGTCGGAGAGTTTGACGCGGGCACCGGTACGCAGGACCGCGCGGCTGTAGATGCGCGCGCCGAGCACGAGGGTGCCCACCGTCGCCAGGAGCATCAGGGCCGCCGCCACGGCGATCTCCCAGGCGAGCACCTCACCCCCGGCCATCCTGACCGGCATCACCATCGAGGAGAACGGCGGCACCAGCGACAGGATCCTGGACACCGGGCTGTTCGGCTGGACCGCCGCGAAGTAGGCGACCAGGTAGGCGACCATCATGAGCATCGTCATCGGGGTCAGCACACTGTTCGCGTCCTCCTGCCTGGACACCAGCGACCCGAGCGCCGCCGCCATCGCGGCGAAGAACGCGTATCCGAGAACGAACCAGAACAGGGCGCTGACCACGATGCCCGTCATGCCCGGGGGCAGGTCGGCCGCGAGGCCGGTCGCCGCCGCCGCGCCGAGACCGGCCACGATGATCACGACCATGTTGGCCAGCGCGAGCGCGCCCAGTCCCACGATCTTGCCGCCGAGCAGCTGCCAGGGGCGGACCGAGGTCAGCAGGATCTCCACGATCCGGCTGCCCTTCTCCTCGACCACGCCCATGGCGACGTACATGGAGGAGTAGATGAGCAGGAAGAACAGCACCATGACCAGCAGGGACGCGATGCCTATCCGCACGCCCGCGTAGCGGGCGTCGGCACCGACGGAGACCTGTTCCAGCGGGGCGACCCGCATGGCGGCGGCCACCTTGGCCGGGTCGAGGCCCGCCTCGGACAGCTGCCTCTGGGTCTGGGCGGCCTGGTTCGCGGTCTCCAGCAGCAGGCCGAGCTCGCGGTCCACCTCGCCGTCGGCGAGCACCCTGCGGCCGTCCACCACGGCGGCGTCCACGTCGCCCGCGGTGACCGCGCCGCTCGCGGCGGTCTCGTCGGGGAACTCCCGGATGGTGAGTTTCACGTCCTTGGCGGCGCCGGTCAGGGCCGGTCCCAGCGACTGCGACTGCGGTCCGGCGAGCCCCACGGTGTAGGAGTCGGGCCCGGAGAAGAGCTTGGGCAGGAACGCCAGTGCCGCGACCAGGACGGCGCTGATCACGAGCCCGATGACGAACGCCTTCGTACGGCCGCGCGTGACGATCTCCCGCCGCGCGACCAGCCACAGCCCGTTCACGCGACGGCCTCCCTGAAGATCTCGGTGAGTGTGGGGCGCTGCCAGCCGAAGTGCTCGACGCTTCCGGCCTTGACCGCGAGGCTCAGGATCTCCTGGCCGTCGCCGTCGACGCCCGCGACGAGGACCTCGTCGCCCTTCTCAGTGACCTCTCCCGGCAGGGACGCGGCCCAGCCGGGGGAGGCGTTTCTGACGACCACCCTGAGCCGGCCGCGTCCCTCCCGGTCGCGCAGCTCCTCGACCGTGCCGCTGGCCACCATACGACCCGCGGAGATGATGCCGACCGAGTCGCAGAGCCGCTCGACGAGATCAAGCTGGTGGCTGGAGAAGAGCACCGGCACGCCCGCGGCACGCCGCTCGGCGAGCACCTCGGCCAGCGCGTCGACGGCCAGCGGGTCCAGCCCGGAGAAGGGCTCGTCCAGGATGAGCGCCTCCGGATCGTGCACCAGCGCCACCGCGAGCTGCACGCGCTGCTGGTTGCCCAGCGAGAGCGCGTCCACCGTGTCGCCGGCGCGCTCGGTGAGCGAGAGCCGTTCGAGCAGGTCGCCGGTGGCCTTTCTCGCCCCGCCCGCGGTCAGGCCGCTGAGCCTGCCGAAGTACTCGACCTGCTCGGCGACCCTCATCTTCTGGTAGAGGCCGCGCTCCTCCGGCATGTAGCCGAACCGGCGCCGGTCGTCGAACGTCAGGGCCCTGCCGTCGCGGCGCACGGAGCCCGAGTCGCTGGTGAGCACGCCCATCAGGATGCGCATCGTGGTGGTCTTGCCCGCCCCGTTCGCTCCGACGAAGCCGAACATCTCGCCCGGTTTCACGGAGAACGTCACGCCGTCCAGGGCGATCTTGTCGCCGTACCGTTTGTGCAGGTCGTCTATCTCGATCATCAGGGGGATCCCTCGGTGAGGCGTTTTAACACAGAGACGTAGTCATGGAACGCACGGCGGCCCTCGTCGGTGATGGCCAGCCAGGTGCGGGGACGCTTACCCACGAAGGCCTTCTCCACGTGCACGTAGCCGGCCTCCTCCAGGGTGATGACGTGCTTGGAGAGCAGTGAGTCGCTGATCTCGATCGTGTCGCGCAGGAAGCGGAACTCGGCCTTGTCGGTGACCGACAGGGCGGCCATGATCGACAGCCGGACGGGCGCGTGGATGACGTCGTCGAGGTCGTGCCGGGGGTGTGAGCCCGTGCCGCCCGCCGCGCTCCCGGCGCCGCGCGCCGCCCTGCCCGCACCGCCGCCCGCAGGGCTCGCGGGGCCCGTCTCCTCCGCGCCGTTCGCGCCGTTCGTTCCGCTCACCGCTCCGCCCGCAGCACACGCCACGCCGCGTAGAAGGGCGGGACGCTCGCGCAGACCGCCAGCGCGATCAGAGCCGCGCTCCAGCCGGTGCCCGGCTCGCCGGGAAGGAGGAACGTGCCGAACACGAACACGACCAGGACCAGGACGACGTACGAGATCGTCACGGGGCCCTTCGTCTTGTTGGCCCAGGTGACCTCCGGGTCCTGGACCCTCATGCCGCCGAGGTAGCCGACGAACAGGACGGTCAGCACGACCCACGCCACCCCGGCGACGAGCCGGGACCAGGCGGGGCCGAGGAACATGACGGGCCAGTAGACGACCGTGCTCAGGCCGACGACCGCGTAGAGCAGGCCGACGACGCGTGCGGGCCTCCGGGTGCGCCGGCCGACCTCGCCGATCCGCCGCAGGGCCTCCTCCGGTGTCAGCTCCTCCTTCATGTCTCCTCCTCTGCTCATGTATTCAAACAGTACTTACTACTCAACTACCATTCAAGTACTTTCTTTTCGTTCTTTGGCTACCTGCCCGGCTTTTGGGTAGCCGTTACCTCTCTGGGAGACTGTTGCGATGCCGGAACGGGCGGTTCGCCATGTGGGGCGGACTGGCGGGCAGGGTGGGAGAGCGATGACGAGCATTTGTGAGGCGGCGGGGGCCCGGGGTCTCCGAGACCTGCCGTGAGCCCCCGCAGGGCCCGCCGCGCCGACCCCTTCGACCGTGGCGGCAACCGGGGCCTCGCCCGTCCGGTCGGCGGCTCCGTGCCCGGCGTCGACCGTACCGAGGAGTGGCCCGACGGCGACTGGCAGGTGCGCCGGGTCACCGGCGGCGCGGCGGACAAGGTCTACCGCTGCCCCGGCTGCGACCAGGAGATCAGGTCCGGCCTGCCGCACCTGGTCAGCTGGCCCGCCTGGCAGGGCGGGGAGGACGAGCGCAGGCACTGGCACACCGCGTGCTGGAGCAACCGGGTGAGGCGCGGTCCCGGCCGAAGCAGATACTGACCGGCGACGACCGACACGACCGACACGACCGGCATGACCGGCACGACTGGCCACGACCGGCGCTGACGCCGACCGGCCGAAGCGGATTCGAGGAGAGACATGGAGATTCGGGCCTCTACGGTGCTGCCCGCGCGCAGGGAGCCGATCGAGCTGCACACCGGCGACGGTCTGACACTCGTCGGCGAGCTGGCCCTTCCCGCCGACCGGCCCCCGGTGGCCACGCTGGTCTGCCTGCACCCGCTGCCCACCCACGGCGGCATGATGGACAGCCACGTCTACAAGAAGGCCGCCAACCGGCTGCCCGCCCTCGCGGACCTGGCCGTGCTGCGGTTCAACACGCGCGGCACCACCTCGGAGCGGGGCACCTCCCAGGGCGCCTTCGGCGGGGGCGAGGACGAGCGCCTGGACGTCGCCGCCGCCCTGGAGTACGCCGAATTCCACGACCTGCCCCGGGTCTGGCTGCTCGGCTGGTCCTTCGGCACCGAGCTGGCGCTCAAGTGGGGCCGCGATCCGCTGGTGGAGGGCGCGATCCTGCTCTCCCCACCCCTGCACCGGGCCACCGACGCCGACCTCGACGCGTGGGCGGGGTTCGGGCGTCCGCTGACCGCGATGATCCCTGAGTTCGACGACTACCTGCGCCCCGAGCAGGCCCGCGAGCGCTTCGCCAGGGTGCCCCAGGCCGAGGTGGTCGGGGTGGACGACGCCAAGCACCTGTGGGTCGGCGAGCCGTACGTGCGCATCGTCCTCGACCAGATCGTCCTGCGGGTGAATCCGGCCGCCCACCCCCTGCCCACCGAGGTCCCCGGCTCGTAGGACCCTGCCCGGTTCTGGCCTCTCACGGGACCTTCGTCGCCGTATCGCCAGATGGGTCCCGTTCGTTGGTGACGGAGTTACCGCAACGTCATCAACGGTTGCGGAACCGGGGGTGTCAGGTGGGGGTCCCGGGAATACGGTGGACGGCGTGCAGCTGTACACGCGGTCGGCGGGAGAGGGGCTTCCCGTCGTCCTCCTTCACGCGTTCCCCATGTCGTCGACCATGTGGCTGGCCCAGCGGGAGGGCCTGTCCTCGGTCTGCAAGGTCATCACCCCCGACCTGCGCGGCTTCGGCGGCTCGGTGCTGGGCGAGGACGAACCATCCCTCGACGTGATGGCCGACGACGTCGCACGCCTGCTGGACCGTGAGGGAGTGGACCGCGCGGTCGTCGGCGGGCTGTCCATGGGCGGCTACGTGACGATGGCCATGTGCCGCCGCCACCCCGACCGGCTGCGGGGGGTGATCCTCGCCGACACCAGGGCGGGAGCCGACCCGGAGGCCGCCAGGTCCAACCGCGAGCGGATCGCCGCCGCGGTGCTGGAGGAGGGCACGTCCGTCCTGCTGGAGGAGGTGCTCCCCGGGCTGGTCGGGCAGACCACCGCGCGGCGCAGGGCGATGGTGTTCGGCCGGGTGCGCGGGCTGGTCCAGGCGGCCCCGCCGACGGCCGTCGCCTGGGCGCAGCGGGCCATGGCGGGCCGCCCCGACTCCTTCGACACGCTGCGGGCGCTCAAGACGCCCGTCCTGGTGATCGTGGGTGAGGAGGACGAGATCACCTCGCCCGCCGACGCGGGCGCGATGGTCGAGGCCGTACCCGACGGGCGGCTGGTCGTGATCGAGAAGGCCGGTCACCTCAGCGCGATCGAGCAGCCCGAGGCGTTCAACCGGGCGGTGTCCGGCTTCATTGCCGAGCTTGCCGGGGGATCACCACCTCGCGGATGAGCAGCGCGATCGCCGCGGCCACCGGAATGGCCAGCAGCGCGCCGACGATGCCCATCAGCGCCCCGCCGAACAGCGCGGCGATGACGGTGACCGCCGGGGCCACGTCCACCGAGCGCTTCATCACGCGGGGATAGATCAGGTAGTTCTCGATCTGCTGGTAGACCAGGAAGAAGATCCCGCAGACGATGCCGAGCGTTCCCGACTGCAGCAGCGCCACCAGGGTCACCAGCGCCGCGCCGATCGTCGCGCCGACCAGCGGGACGAGGTCCGTGACGGCCACCACCAGGGCGAGGGCCAGCGCGTACTCCACGCCCAGGATCGCGAGGAACACCCAGGTGACCACGCCCGCGATCACCGAGATCAGCAGGTTGCCCGCGACGTAGCCGCCGATGCCGTCGAGGATCTCGTCGCCGAGCGCGCGGGTCCGCTCCCTGCGGCTGTTCGGCACCAGCTGGAAGAGATAGTCCTTGATCGAGGGGAGCGAGCCGAGGAAGTACAGCGTCAGGACCAGCAGCGTGACCCCGGAGAAGAACGCGTTGAACACCACGGCCCCGGCGCCCACCAGGCCGCCCGCCACGGTCTGGGCGAGGCCGCCGCTGGTGATGTAGGCGCCGATCCTGGTCAGGATCTCGTAGTCGGTGTCCAGCTCCCTGAGGGTCGGGTTGGCCAGCAACTCCTCGACGTAGCCGGGCACCGCCTTCACGAACGAGGAGGCCTCCTGGCTCACCGGCGGGACGATCGCCAGGCCGAAGAGGACGAAGAAGAGGATCACCCCGCCGAAGACGATCGAGATCGACCAGCGCCTGGCCATCCGGCGCCGCTGCAGCGCCTCGACGGCCGGGTTGAGCCCCACGGCGAGGAACATCGCCACCACGACCAGGACGATCACGCTTCGCGAGGTGACCAGCGCCTGGGAGAGCGTCCACGCGGTCAGCAGGCCCATCCCGGCGGTCAGGCCGAGGATGAAGGGGCTCTTGGCCAGGGGCTTGCCCGGATGCCCGTAGGGAGACTCACCACCCCTGACCTCCTGGGAGGGACCGGTCGGGACCTCGTACGGGGACACCTCGGACGCCGGGCGCGGGCCGGGCACTCCGTCGGGCGCGTCGGGCCGCTGGGGAGAGCCGGGGGGCGCCGGCGACGGGTCCGGGCCCGAGTCCGGAGGCTCGGCCGTGAGACGCGTGGTCTGCGCGGGCGCGGTTCCGGTTTCCCGGGAGCGGTGGGGGGCCGCCGGGGCGGGATCCGGGGTCTCCTGAGCGTGCCGGGAGGTCCTGGGATCGTCGGACACCGGTGACGCTTCGGGCACTGCTGCTCCTGATGACGCGTGGGACGGGGACAACACGGGACCCGGTGCGGGCGGCGGGGAAGGGGACGGGACAGGAAGAGAGCCCGGCGACCGTGAAGGTCGCCGGGCTCTCCCGTAGCCGTCGCCAACGCCCCGGAGTCAGCGGCCGCCTATTCCTGCCACCACTCCGCGTCGTCGTCCTTCGTCTCGGCCCTGGCGGGCGCGGGGACCGGCTTCTCGGCGCCGTTGGTGGCGGCGGGGATGGCCGGCTTCGGCGGTGCCGCGGCGATCGCGGGCTCCGGCTCGGCGGCCGGGAGCGGCGCGCCACCGAGCAGCTGGCGCAGCTGCGCGAGGTGGCTGGTGATGCTGTCGCGCTGGCGGGTCAGCTCGTCGACCTGGCGCTGGGCGACCGAGCGGCTGCGCTCGGACTCCGCCTTGGCCTCGGAGACGATGGACTCGGCGCTCGCCTTGGCCTCGGACACGACCTGGTCGGCGTTCTTGCGCGCGTTGGCCAGCAGCTGCTTGGCGTGCGTGTCGGCCTCGCGGCGGGTCTGCTCGGCCTGCTGGGTGGCCTTGGTGGCACGCTGCTCGGCGGTGGCCGCCCGCTGCTCGGCGGTGGCCGTCAACTGCTGGGCCGCGGCCTGCGCGTTGGCGTGGCGCTCGGCCTCCTGGCGCTCGGCCTCCTCGCGACGGGCGGCGAGCTGGATCTCGAACTCCGCCTCGTCCTGGGCCCGCTTGGCCTCGGACTCCTCGAGCACCCGCTGGGCCTGGGCGCGCATCTCGTCGGCCTGGCGCTTGGCGGTGGTGAGGACCTCGTCGCGCTCGCGCTTGGTCGAGGCGCGCAGCTGGGCCACCTCGCGCTCGGTGGTGGTGCGCAGCTTGGCGATCTCGCGCTCGGAGTCGGCGCGCTTCTCGGCCACCTCGTGGTCGGCGGTGGCGCGCAGCTTGGAGACCTCGCGCTCGGTGGTGGCGGTCAGCTCGTCGGCCTCGCGGCGGGCGGTCGAGCGGATCTCCTCGGCCTCGCGCTCCGCGCTGGTGCGCATCTCGTCGACCTCGCGGGTGGCGAGGGCGCGCTTCTCGGCCGCCTCGTTCTCGGCGGCGGCGCGCAGGTCGGCGGCCTCGACCTTGGACGCCGCCTTGATCTCGTTCGCCTCGGACCTGGCGGCCTGGACCAGCTCGGTCGCCTGCTCCTCCGCGAGGCGGAGGAGTTGCTCGATCCGGGCGCCGAGGCCGGAGTAGGTCGGCCGCTCCTGCTCCTGGAGCTGGCGCTGGGAGTCGGACAGATCCCGCTGCAGGCCCTGAACCTGCTCCCGGGACTGCCGAAGCTCGCCGTCGATCTGCTTCAGGTGGTCGTGGACCTGGTGCCGGTCATAGCCACGGAGCACCACGTCGAATTCCCGAGCGGGGGCGTCTTCAAAGAAGTTGTTGAGCTGGGCGTCGATGTCGGACTGCATGGAGGCTCGATCCTGGGTTGTCGAGACGGCTACACGGGCCGGACGGGGGTTTCAGGCATCCGAAGCGGGAGCCGGGGCGGGATCCACGTCCGGTGGTACGCCAGCGTACTCCGCCGTTGCCGAGTTGGCGGTCTCGTCCGGCTTTATGCGCGACTTGTTACGTATCAGCGTTTCTTGCATTCGGTGTGGTCCCGGCTTGCCTTTCCGAGGCCTGTACGAGTTCGGTGAGCATTCCTCCGACGTCTTTGGGATGAAGAAAGGCGATCGAGGAGCCCAGGGAGCCGTGGCGCGGCTGCTCGTCGAGCAGTCGGACGCCCCGGCCGCCGATCTTGTCCAGGGCCTGCACGACATCCGGGACGCCGAAGGCGACATGGTGCACACCTTCACCGCGCTTTGCGAGAAACTTACCGACCGGCGTGTCGGGGCCGAGCGGTTCGAGGAGCTGGATATAAGATCCACCGCCTTCGCCGTCGGCGATGTGCAGCATGGCCTCCTTCACTCCCTGCTCGGTGTTCACCTCACGGGCCACCACCGTGAGCTCGAAGATCCGCTCGAAAAGAGCGATCTTCTCCTCGAGGTCGTGGCAGGCGATTCCCACATGATCGATGCGCATGAACATAGGGACATCCTCCATGGCGATCGCTGATGTACTCATGGGTATGGTGGCAAAGTCGCCCCAAGTCCCGCCAGGGAGGCTCCTCTTATGTCTGGTTCCGTCATCGTCGCCGGAGCTCGTACGCCCATCGGACGGCTGCTCGGCTCGCTGTCCGGCCTGTCGGCCGCCGAGCTCGGCGGCATCGCCATCAAGGCCGCGCTGGAGCGTTCCGGCGTCGCCCCCGACGCCGTGCAGTACGTGATCATGGGGCAGGTGCTCCAGGCGGGCGCCGGTCAGATCCCTTCCCGCCAGGCCGCCGTCAAGGCGGGCATCCCGATGACCGTGCCGTCCCTGACGATCAACAAGGTCTGCCTCTCGGGCCTGGACGCCATCGCCCTGGCCGACCAGCTCATCCGCGCCGGTGAGTTCGACATCGTGGTCGCGGGCGGCATGGAGTCCATGTCGAACGCCCCGCACCTGCTGCCCGGCCTGCGCAGGGGCGTCAAGTACGGCTCCGCCGGCATCGTCGACTCGATGGCCTTCGACGGCCTCACCGACGCGTACGACCAGGTGGCGATGGGCGAGTCCACCGAGCGGCACAACGCGCGCCTCGGCCTGACCCGCGAGGAGCAGGACGAGTACTCCGCCCGCTCCCACGCGCTCGCCGCCGCCGCGATCAAGAACGGGACGCTCGACGACGAGATCGTGCCGGTGGCCATCCCGCAGCGTAAGGGCGAGCCGGTGGTCTTCTCCGCCGACGAGGGCGTGCGCGGGGACACCACCGCCGAGGTCCTGTCGCGGCTGCGGCCCGCGTTCACCAAGGACGGCACGATCACCGCCGGGTCGGCCTCGCAGATCTCCGACGGCGCCTGCGCGGTGGTTGTGATGTCCAGGGCGAAGGCCGAGGAGCTCGGTCTCGACTGGCTGGCCGAGATCGGCGCCCACGGCAACGTCGCCGGACCCGACAACTCGCTCCAGTCCCAGCCCGCCAACGCGATCAGGCACGCCCTCGGCAAGCAGGGCCTCTCGGCCGGTGACCTCGACCTGCTGGAGATCAACGAGGCCTTCGCGCAGGTCGTCCTCCAGTCGGCGAAGGAGCTCGGCGTCCCCCTCGACAGGATCAACGTCAACGGCGGCGGCATCGCCGTCGGCCACCCGATCGGCGCCTCCGGCGCCCGCATCGTCCTCACCCTCGCCCACGAGCTCAGGCGCCGGGGCGGCGGCCTCGGCGCGGCCGGCCTCTGCGGCGGCGGCGGGCAGGGCGACGCCCTGATCATCCGCGTGCCCTCGGCATGACCGTGGAGGTCTCCGACCTGGTCGCGATGGCCAGGGAGGGAAGGCCCCGGGCGGTGGCCCGGCTGATCTCCATGGTCGAGAACGGCTCCCCGAGGCTGCGGGAGATTACCGGGCTGCTCTGCGCCGACCGGCCGCACCGGGCCCGGGTCATCGGGCTCACCGGCTCTCCGGGCGTCGGCAAGTCCACCTCGACCGGGATGCTGGTCCACGCGTTCCGCAAGCGGGACATGAGGGTCGGCGTGCTCGCCGTCGACCCGTCCTCGCCGTTCACCGGCGGGGCGCTGCTGGGCGACCGGGTCCGGATGCAGGACCACGCCACCGACCCGGACGTGTTCATCAGATCGATGGCCAGCCGGGGTCACCTGGGCGGGCTGTCGTGGGCCACGCCCCAGGCGCTGCGCGTCCTGGAGGCGGCCGGCTGCGAGGTCATCCTCGTCGAGACCGTCGGGGTCGGCCAGGCGGAGGTCGACATCGCCTCGCTGGCCGACACCACCGTCGTGCTGCTCGCCCCCGGGATGGGCGACGGCGTCCAGGCGGCCAAGGCCGGCATCCTGGAGATCGCCGACGTGTTCGTGGTGAACAAGGCCGATCGCGAGGGCACCCAGGCCACCGTCCGCGAGCTCCGCAACATGATCGCCCTGGTCGAGCGGCCCTGGAGGCCGCCGATCGTGCAGACCGTGGCCTACCGGGGCGAGGGAGGCGAGGAGGTGGTCGACGCCCTTGGCGACCACCTGGCCTATCTGGAGGCCTCGGGAGAGCTCGTCCGGCGCCGCCACGCCAGGGCGAGGGACGAGATCGAGGCGATCGCCGTCACCACCCTGCGCTCCCGCTTCGCCGACCTGCACGGCGACCGGCGCCTCGACGCCCTCGCCACCCGCGTGCTGGACGCGGAACTCGACCCCTACACCGCGGCGGACGAGCTCCTGGCCGCCTCGGGCTGAGCGGGGGCCTGGCACCTCGGGCTGGGCGGGAGGCCTGCGCGCCCCGGGCTGAGCGGGGCCTGACGCCCCGGGCGCCGGGGCTCGCGTTCCGGGGCGGGTACGCCGTGGTACGCGCCGGACTCGGGCGTCCGAACTCCCGGTGCCGGGATTCCGGTGCCGAGGTTTTGGCGCCCGGGGCCCCGCGCCGGGCTCGGGAGCCGGGGCTCAGGTCTCGTCGGCGAACTTGACGGTGACCTTCTCGAAGCCGAGGCCCTTCAGCAGGCCCTCAAGCATGATCTTGGTGTTCTGGTCGGCCCGGTTGCGCAGGTCGCTGGCCTGGGCGGCCTCGGCGATCTTCTTCTCGGCGAGGACGTAGAGCTCCCGCTGGTCGGCGGGGGAGGAGGACAGCAGGTCCTCGACCCGGTCGAAGAGGCCGCGCTGCTGGGCGTAGACGTACGAGCGCTTGTTGTCGATGTTCGGCTTCTCCAGCTGGGCGCGGGGCAGCCTCATCGTGACCTCGGTGCGGTCGGGGGAGACCGTCAGGGCGTTGCCGGCGATGCCGCCGAAGTCGACGTAGGCGTCGACGCCGCCGGCCCCGACGAAGAGCGTCCTGCTGCCCTTGACCGCGTCGGGCAGGAAGGCCGCGTCCTTCTCCAGGTCCACCACGACCTGGAAGTTGCCGGTGGCGGCCTCGAAACGGCTGAGGTTGTGGATGGACTCCAGCAGCACGGGCTGGCTGCGGTCGACCGTCTCCTCGCCGAACGGGTTCAGCCACGACCAGGTGAGGCGGGCTCCCACGACGAGAAGGATCACGACGACGAACAGCCCGGCGAGGAAACGCCGACCGCGCCCGCGCCGCGCCACCGGGGGCGCCGTGGGCGGAGCTTCTTGGGAGGCTTTCACAGCGCTCTCCTTCCCCGGACGGTGACCTTCTCACGCGGAGCCTATGCCGATCTCCTCACCCTCGTGGCGACGGGAGCGCGCCGCCCTCGGCGAAGGGGACGCGCCAGGGGCCGGACGGCATGCTCGCCCCGGGGGACGGGGACCCGCCGGGTGCCTGGTGGACGGTACCGGGCCGGGGTTCGGGGCCGGTTGAGGTGCCCCCCGCGCCCTGCCCGGTCTGTCCTGTCTGAGAGGCCTGCACGGCCTGGCCCCCGAAGTGAGTGCTTTGTAGCCGGCAGCCGGTGAAGTCGGCGTAGTAGAGCCGGAGCCAGTCGCGCCGCTGGACGTCCGTGAGGCCGGAGAACCACGCCGCGGCGTACCGGTGCTCCGGGAGCGGCCCGCCGGGAAGCGGCTCGCCGCGCAGCCACGCGGCCACGATGTCGCGGTACCCCGACGCGGGGGTGGCGTCGCACCGGGCGGCCAGGCCCTCGACGAACTCGTCGGCCGCCTTCTCGGCGAACCCGGCCGCCAGGTCGTCGACGTGGATCGCGATCACGCCCGCCGCGACGGGGGCGTTGTCGTGCCGGGGGTGCTGCTCCACCCGGGAGAACTCCCCTGGCGTCCCCGCCAGCCGGGACGCGATCTTGATGAACTCCGAGCTCAGCTCGGGCAGACCGGCGCGCATCCCGGGGTGCACGCAGACCATGATCGGCCACTCCTGGCAGCTGTAGACGACCTGCTGGGCCGAGACCGGCTGCTGCTCGGTGAACAGCCTGGCCATGCCGGTCCCCGCAGCCAGCACCGCGATCAGCGCCGCGGCCAGCACCAGGGCCTGGCGCGTCACGACCGCCGCCCAGCCGAGCAGCAGCGCCGAGCTGATCCCCACCAGCCAGAGCGTCTGATCGGTGAACGCCGCCGCGTTCAACCCCCGGAACGGGTCGTACGGCTCCCGCGTGGCGGGGGCGAGCCGGTCACCCCAGGCCGGCCCCTGGCACAGCCAGGTGAACAGGCTGTAGCAGCCGAGCCCGGCCAGGACCGGTGTGATCGTCCAGGGCAGCAGCCAGCCGACCACCCAGCCGATGACGACGTACAGCGCCAGCCCGGCCGCGCCCATCACCAGGCCGCTGGGCAGCAGCCGCCCGGCCTGCTCCGTGATCATGATTCTGACCGCCAGGACCATGACGGTGGCGGTGAACGCGCCTCCCGTCACCACCAGGATCGCCAGTGGCGCCCGTACCGCCTGCCACGGGGTCATCGACCGCCCGCGCGTCCCGCGCCGCCTGCGCACCGCCACCCAGGCGGCGAACGCGGCCGCCACCGGGCCGGTGAGCCGGAGCGAGCCGATCACCGCGACGATGATGTTCTCCCACGCGCTGACACCGGGAACCAGGACGCTCCACGCCGCGACCACCCCGAGCACGAGCAGGATGGCGACGGCCATCAACCCGCTCTGCTGGAGTTCCTCGCGTGAAACGCCCCTGTGCTCACGCACCGGTGGGCGTGGTGGGAATCCACGCCGCGTCGGTGTGGCCGAAGCCCGTCCGGCGTTCGAACGCCGTCAAGTTGTCGTTCATCAAGCACCCCCCGTGCCGTGAATGTGCGGATGCCGGTCCCCTCGGCACCGGTCCGGCTCGCGTCCCCCGCAGTCCGGACTGAGTCATCGTGGCCACTTGGCCACGGCCTCACCATTCGATGTGGGAACCATAACGGAGCGTGACGTTTGGCGTCCGGGTTCTTGGTGAAGCCATCAGCCCGGTGACTCTGCGTATATGGGCGAATCGGGATGAGGCCGCGCTACCGTAGCCCTGTGGTTACAGGTCAGCTGAATCTCCCGTTTGACCCCATCGAACGTGCCGCAGAGACGTGGCGCGTTCACTTCGGGCCCTCCTCGGCCATGGCCGCCGTCACATCGATCATGAGAGCGCACCAGATCCTGCTGTCGCAACTGGACACGCTGCTCAAACCGCATGACTTGACCTTCGCCCGGTACGAGGCACTGGTGCTGCTGACCTTCAGCAAGACCGGGGCGCTGCCGCTCTCCAAGATCGGTGAGCGGCTGATGGTCCACCCCACGAGCGTGACCAACACCGTGAGCCGCCTGGAACGCGCCGGTCTGGTCCGGCGGATGCCCAACCCACGCGACGGCCGGGGCGTGCTCGCCGAGATCACCGAGCGTGGCCGCGAGACCGTCCAGCGGGCGACCGCCGACCTGATGGCGGCCGACTTCGCCATGCCCATGTACGACGAGGCGAAGCTGGAGCAGATGTTCGACCTGTTCAGGACCCTCCGCGTGGCCGCCGGCGACTTTCAGTACTGAAGGCGACGCTGCGCGCCGCGGTGAGGCCGCTCTTACCCGGCCCCCTCCCTGTCCCGACCACGCGCCTGGCCAAGAATTAGTAGGACGTCCTAGTATCTGCATGAGGCCACAAGCCGAATAAGAAGCCACATGCCGTACAAGGGAGTTGGCCATGGACGCTGAGCGGGTCGAGGCGGGGCGGGCGCGCTGGCAGGCGCGGTTCGACGGGGCGCGCAAGCGCGAGGCGGAGTTCCGCACCCTTTCCGGGATCGACGTGGAGCCGGTCTACGGGCCCGAGGGCGGCGATCCG
Organism: Streptosporangium sp. NBC_01469; assembly: GCF_036227305.1. NCBI lineage: Bacteria > Bacillati > Actinomycetota > Actinomycetes > Streptosporangiales > Streptosporangiaceae > Streptosporangium > Streptosporangium sp. NBC_01469. The sequence goes on from NZ_CP109465.1 coordinate 3,533,272, forward strand.
CGCCTGGAGCGCATCGGCTGGCCTGGCGAGTACCCGTTCACCCGCGGCCTGCACCCCACCGGCTACCGGGGCAAGGCGTGGACCATCCGGCAGTTCGCCGGGTTCGGCAACGCCAGGCAGACCAACGAGCGCTACAAGATGATCCTCGGCGCCGGTGGCGGCGGGCTGAGCGTCGCCTTCGACATGCCGACGCTGATGGGCCGCGACTCCGACGACCCGCGCTCGCTCGGCGAGGTGGGTCACTGCGGCGTGGCGATCGACTCCGCGCTGGACATGGACCTGCTCTTCGACGGCATCCCGCTCGGCGACACCACCACCTCGATGACGATCAGCGGCCCGGCCGTCCCGATCTTCTGCATGTACGTCGTCGCCGCCGAGCGGCAGGGGGTGCCCGTCGGGAAGCTCAACGGCACCCTCCAGACCGACATCTTCAAGGAGTACATCGCGCAGAAGGAGTGGCTGTTCGCCCCCGAGCCGCACCTGCGGCTGATCGGCGACCTGATGGAGTTCTGCGCCACCGACGTCCCCGCGTACAAGCCGCTCAGCGTGTCCGGCTACCACATCCGCGAGGCCGGGTCCACGGCCGCCCAGGAGCTGGCCTTCACGCTGGCCGACGGGTTCGGCTACGTGGAACTGGGCCTGTCGCGCGGCCTGGACGTCGACGTCTTCGCCCCGGGCCTGTCCTTCTTCTTCGACGCGCACATCGACTTCTTCGAGGAGATCGCCAAGTTCAGGGCCGCCCGGCGGATCTGGGCGCGGTGGCTGCGCGACGTCTACGGCGCGAAGACCGACAAGGCCCAGTGGCTGCGCTTCCACACCCAGACGGCCGGTGTGTCGCTGACCGCGCAGCAGCCGTACAACAACGTGGTGCGCACCGCGGTCGAGGCGCTCGCGGCGGTGCTCGGCGGCACCAACTCGCTGCACACCAACGCGCTCGACGAGGTCCTCGCGCTGCCCTCGGAGCGGGCGGCGGAGATCGCGCTGCGCACCCAGCAGGTGCTCATGGAGGAGACCGAGATCGTCAACGTCGCCGACCCGCTCGGCGGGTCCTGGTACGTGGAGGCGCTGACCGACCGGCTGGAGGCCGAGGCCGAGGCGATCTTCACGAGGATCAGGGAGATGGGCTCGGACGGCACGATGACCTCGGGCATCCTGCGCGGCATCGAGGACGGCTGGTTCATGTCCGAGATCGCCGAGGCGGCCTTCGACTACCAGCGCAAGCTGGAGAAGGGCGAGAAGAGGATCGTCGGGGTGAACTGCCACACGGCCTCCCTCGACGAGCCGCTGGAAATCCTCCGGGTCAGCCACGAGGTCGAGCGCGAGCAGAACCGCGTCCTGGCTGAGCGCCGCGCCACCCGCGACCAGGCGGCCGTGGACGCCGCCCTGGCCGCGATGGTGCAGGTCGCCAGGGGTGAGGGCAACATGATCCCCGCCATGCTCGACGCGGCCAGGGCCGAGGCCACGCTGGGCGAGATCTGCGACGCGCTGCGCGACGAATGGGGCGTCTACACCGAACCGGCCCGCTTCTAGCGGTGGCGCGTCGGGGCATCGACCGGGATACGGCAGGATTGGAGTCATGAGCCCAGCGGACTTCACTCGACCCGGATCGCTCCACGGCGCCGTCGATCTCGGCGCCCGCAAGCAGGCACTCGAGGCACAGGCGCGGCGGGAGACCACCGCGCAGGAAACCGGCGGTGTTCCGGCGCCGGTCATCGACGTCGACGACGCCAACTTCGCGACCGAGGTCGTCGAACGCTCCATGAACGGCCTCGTGCTGCTCGAGCTCACCGTCACCCGTGCCGAGCAGGCCAAGCAGTACAGCCTGCTGCTGGAGAAACTGGCCGCGGAGAACACCGGCCGGTGGGTCCTGGCCAGGGTCGACGTCGAGCTCAACCCCCAGATCGCGCAGGCGCTCCGGGTGCAGAACGTGCCCGCCCTGTACGCCATCTTCCAGGGGCAGCCGGTGGCCGTCGTCCCGGGCATCGCCACCGAGCCGCAGCTGCGCGACTGGCTGTCGCAGCTGATGGAGGCGCTCGCCCAGTACCTCCCGCCCCCCGGCGAGGAGGCCGCGGAGGGGGAGGGGGAGCAGCAGCCGCAGGAGCCCCCGGTCGACCCGGACGTGCTCGCCGCCGAGCAGGCCATCGACGCCGGTGATCTCGACGGCGCGGTGGCCGCGTACGAGCGGCTGCTGGCCCGCTCGCCGAACGACCAGGACGCCAAGCTGGGCCTGGCCGGGCTCGGTCTGATCCGCCGGACGCAGGACGTCGACCCGGCCGGCCTGCAGAGCCGCCTGGCCGACCCCGCCGACATCGAGGCCCAGCTGCTGGCCGCCGACTTCGAGATGCTCTCCGGCGAGGTGGACAAGGCCTTCGACCGGCTCGTCAACGTGGTGCGCCGCACCTCGGGCGCCGACCGCGACACGGCCAGGGTGCACCTGCTCGGCCTGTTCGACACGCTTCCCGGTGACGACCCGTCCATCGGCAGGGCCCGGAGAAACCTGGCCAGCGCCCTGTTCTGAGCGGCGTTCCGGGCGATCGTCGCTCCGGGCACCCGGCTCGCGGCCCGTACCGTGGGCCGGGTGGTATGGCGTATGTCGTGACCGCATCTATATGCGCAGGTCCGCCGACCACGGCGCGCCCACCCGTCACGAGATGGCACGATGGAAGCCATCCCAACCAAAGTCAGTCGCAAAGGAGCGGATTGGCTGTGGCCACCGTGCCGAGTGTGTCGTACTCCATCACCGTGCGCCTGGAGGTGCCCGCCGGCGGCAATGCCGTCAGCCAGCTCACCCACGCCGTAGAGTCCGCCGGAGGTGTGGTCACCGCGCTCGACGTGACCACGGCCGGGCATGAGACGCTGCGCATCGACGTCACCTGCGCCGCGCGTGACACCGATCACGCGCAGGCGATCGTCGACAAGCTGGAGGGCGTCGAGGGCGTCGTCATCCACAAGGTCTCCGACCGTACCTTCCTCATGCATCTCGGCGGCAAGATCGAGATGCGGTCGAAGGTGCCGCTGCGCAACCGTGACGAGCTCTCCATGGCCTACACCCCCGGCGTCGCCCGGGTCTCCATGGCCATCGCGCGCAACCCCGAGGACGCCCGCCGCCTGACCATCAAGCGCAACACCGTCGCCGTCGTCACCGACGGCTCGGCGGTGCTCGGCCTGGGCAACATCGGCCCGGCCGCCGCGCTCCCCGTCATGGAGGGCAAGGCCGCGCTGTTCAAGCGGTTCGCCGACATCGACGCCTGGCCGATCTGCCTGGACACCCAGGACGTCGACGAGATCGTGCGTACGGTGCAGATCATCGCCCCCGGCTTCGGCGGCATCAACCTCGAGGACATCTCGGCGCCGCGCTGCTTCGAGGTGGAGCGGCGGCTGCGCGACCTGCTGGACATCCCGGTCTTCCACGACGACCAGCACGGCACCGCGATCTGCGTGCTGGCCGCGCTCACCAACGCGTTGCGCGTGGTCGGCAAGGACCTGGGCGAGGTCCGCATCGCCCTGGCGGGCGCGGGCGCGGCCGGTACGGCGGTGCTGCGCCTGCTGCTCGCGGCGGGCGCCCGCAACATGATCGTCTGCGACTACCTGGGCGCCGTGCACCGCGGCCGCCAGGACCTGGACGACTCGCTCCAGTGGATCGCCGACCACACCAACGCCGAGGGCTACTCCGGTGACCTGCGCGGCGCGGTCAAGGGCGCCGACGTGTTCATCGGCGTGTCCGCGCCCGGCATCCTCAACGGCGACGACATCGCCTCGATGGCCAAGGACGCCGTGGTCTTCGCGCTCGCCAACCCCGAGCCCGAGATCTCGCCCGACGACGCCCGCGAGTACGCCGCCGTGGTCGCCACCGGCCGCTCCGACTACCCGAACCAGATCAACAACGTGCTGGCCTTCCCCGGCGTCTTCCGTGGCCTGCTCGACGCCCAGGCCACCGTGGTCAGCCAGGAGATGCTGCTGGCCGCGGCCAAGGCGCTGGCCGCCGTGGTGACCGCCGAGGAGCTCGGCCCCAACTACATCGTCCCCAGCGTGTTCCACCCGGACGTGTCGGGCGCCGTCGCGGCGGCCGTGCGCGAGTCGGCCGGCGGCCGGGCCCGTACGGGTATGACGGAGGCGTGACGGGGAGGGGCGTGACGGTGGCCCGAGGCCCTCGTCTCCCCCTGGCCGCCCGCTCCGTCTCGGGGAGTGCCCTTCCATGCGCGTCACGTGACACCGGGCGGGGTCCGAACCATTGGAAGCGCGGGTGGAGCAGCGCGAAAGGGGGTTCAACCCTCATGATGGAGGTATGGCGGAGGCGATCTACGTCGGTGGGCTTCTGGTGGCGACCCCGCAACTGGAAGATCCCAACTTCCGGCGCAGCGTGGTCCTGGTGCTGGAACACGACCTCGACGGCGGCACCCTGGGCGTGGTGCTCAACAGACCAAGTGACATCTCGGTGACCCAGGTGCTCCCCACCTGGGACACCATGGTCACCGGACCGTCCGTGCTGTTCCAGGGCGGCCCCGTCCAGACGGACAGCGCCCTGGCGCTGGCCGCCGTCCCGAGCGGGCAGGAACCGCTCGGCTGGCGGCGGCTGCACGCGGGCACCGCGGCCGTCTCCAGGCTCGGCACCGTCGACCTCGACGCGCCGCCGGAGATCCTCGCCGGGGAGATCGCCCAGATGCGCATCTTCGCCGGGTACGCGGGATGGTCGGCGGGGCAGCTGGAGAGCGAGATCGGCGAGGGCGCCTGGTACGTCGTGGACTCCGAGCCCGGCGACACCTTCCACCACGAGCCCGAGTCGCTGTGGCGGGCGGTGCTTCGCCGCCAGAGGGGCGAGCTCGCCTACGTGGCCACCTGCCCCGACGACCCGTCGATGAACTAGCCGGACCTCCCGGACGGACCGCCTCCGAACGACGGCCTCCGAACGACGGCCTCCGGACGACCGCCTCCGAGCTGGCGGAGGTGTCAGGCGGGCCGCTCCGGACGGTCCCAGCCGGGACGCAGGGAGTTTTCGGCCAGGGCGAGGGTCGACTCCAGCCGGGCGACCAGGGCGGTGACGCCGCCGCTGTCCGTGGCCCCGCAGAACTCGAAGCCGACCCGGGTGACGGTGGTGAAGAGCGCCACCACGAAGTGGGGCAGGAGGTCGTCGGGGCCGGCGCCCTCGCGCCGGGCCAGCTCGGTGATCAGTTGCCGCTCGTTCTCCATCAGCCGGCGCACGCTTCCCGCGAAGAGCGCCGGGGTGGCGTCGATCACCTCGTGGACCCGCAGGAACCTGGCGGTGTCGTCGTGGTCCCCCTCCACCAGCACGGTGACCATCGCGCGCAGGGCGTGTGAGAGCGCGGTGAAGGGCGGCTCGCCGGCGGGCCGGGCGGCCAGCTCGGTGAGCATGACCTCCGGCCCGTCGTCGAGCAGGGAGAGGGCGATGTCCTCCTTGGTGGCGAAGTAGCGGAAGAACGTGCGGGGTGAGACGTCGACGGTCGCGGCGATCTGGTCGACGGTCGTCGCCTCGTACCCCTGCTCCTGGAACAGGGTGAGGGCGGCGTCGATGAGCGCCAGCCGTGTCCTCTGCTTCTTGCGCTCCCGTAGGCCGGGCCGACCCATGCTCGTCACCCCTTCGAAACGTATAGTTCACAGTCTGCCATAAGTCACCGGCTGAATTCTAAAAGGATTTGTCACTTGTCAGTGACTGTCATAAATTACCTGGGGTTGACGCCTCAAGCGGGGGCGGACGAAAAGCGCAAGGGGGACCCTTCCATGGCACAGGCCAAGACGGTGGCGACGGCGCCGCCACCGGATCCGGGCAGATCGTCCAGGCAGGGGCACCCGTGGCTCACGCTCCTGGCGGTGTCGCTCGGCGTGATGATGGTGATGCTCGACGGCACCGTCGTCTCCATCGCCAACCCGGTGATCGGCAGGGAGCTCAACGCCTCCCTCTCCGACCTGCAGTGGGTGACCAGCGGCTACCTGCTCGCGCTCGCCGTGTTCCTGATCACGGCCGGCAAGCTCGGCGACCTTTTCGGGCACAAGCGGATCTTCGTGATCGGCATCGCGGGCTTCGCGCTCACCTCCCTGGCCATCGGACTGTCCGACTCCATCACCTGGCTGATCGCCTTCCGCGTCCTGCAGGGGCTCTTCGGCGCCCTGCTGCAGCCCGCGGCCCTGGCCCTGCTCCGCGCCGCCTTCCCGGCCGAGAAGCTGAACATGGCGATCGGTGTCTGGGGCGCGACGATCGGCCTGTCCAGCGCCGCCGGCCCCATCGTCGGCGGCCTCCTGGTGGAGCACGTCAGCTGGCAGTCGGTCTTCTTCATCAACGTGCCGGTCGGCATCGTCGCCCTGATCGTCGGGTTCCTGGTGATCAAGGAGAGCAAGGCCGCCGCCCTGTCCAGGATCGACTGGCTCGGCGTGGTCCTGCTCTCCGGCGCGATGTTCTGCATGGTCTGGGCGATCATCAAGGCCCCCGAGTACGGCTGGGGTGACACCAGGACGCTCGGCTTCCTGGCGGGCGCCGTGGTGCTCGGCGCCGCGTTCGTCTACTGGCAGACCAAGGCCACCGAGCCGTTGATCCCGCTCAGCCTGTTCAGCAACGTCTCGGTCGCGATCGGCACCGTGCTGATGGTGCTGATGGCGTTCTCGATGTTCGGCGCGATGTTCTTCCTCACCTTCTACTTCCAGGGCGTGCACGGCCTGTCGCCGCTCGACTCGGGCCTGCGGATGCTCCCGATGAGCGCGGGAATGATCATCGCCTCGCCGCTGGCGGGTCTGGCGATCGGGAGGTTCGGCCCGAAGATCACGATCTCGGTGGGCATGCTGATCACGGCCGTGTCCATGTTCCTGCTCTCGCGCCTGGGCCTGGAGTCGGAGTACATCGACAGCGCGATCCCGTTCGCGCTGCTCGCCTTCGGCCTGTCCCCGGTGATGGTCGGCGCCACCGAGATCATCGTGGGCAACGCCCCCGAGGAGCTCAGCGGCGTCGCGGGCGGCGTACAGCAGTCGGCGATGCAGGTCGGCGGCTCGATGGGCACCGCCGTGCTCGGCGCGATCGTCGCGGCCAGGGTGGCCGACGTGCTCCCCGGCCAGTGGACGGCGGCCAAGCTCCCACCGCTCCCGCCGGAGCAGATGGCGGGGGTCAACCAGGCCGCCTCGTACGCCCAGGCCATCCCCCTCCCCGGCGCGCCCGAGCCGGTCGTGCAGGCCATCGCCGGCGTCGTGCACACGTCCTTCCTGGAGGGCATGCAACTCGGCTTCGCGGTCAGCACCGGGGTGGCCGTCCTCGCGGCGCTGCTCGCCCTGTTCGTCCGGGCGGGCCGCAAGACCGAGGGTGCCCCGGTCCACATGGGCTGACGCCCTTCACGGCCACCGCCTCGGCACCCGATCCCGGGGCCGATCCCGGGAGGTCGTGCCCGCGCCGGTGGGTCGTGTTTCGCGACCCACCGGCCGCCGGTGCCCCGGGCGCGGTGGCACGGGCATAAAATCGCCAGGGTGAGTACGAAGATTCTCCCTGAGAGCGACGTCCGCCCGGACCTGTCGCACGGCGACGGCGACCACGAGCGCTTCGCCCACTACGTCGAGAAGAACAAGATCATGGAGAGCGCGCTGAGCGGGACCCCGGTCCGCGCGCTCTGCGGGAAGGTCTGGGTGCCGAACCGCGACCCCCAGAAGTTCCCGGTCTGCCCGGAGTGTAAGGAGATCTACTCGGGTCTGCCGAAGGGCGAAGACAGCAACAACGAGTGAGTGTTGCTCATGGGTGATCGCCACAGATGAGGTTACGGTCGGGATGCCGCCGGGGGGCGGCGAACGACCAGTGCCTGGGATCTGTCGGGGGAGTCCATGTTTCGGCGTGCGATCGCTGTTGTTTCCGCATGCCTGTTCACGGTGGGCGCCTCTCCTTCCGTTCCTCCCGTTCCCGCCGTTCCCGGCGGGGGAGCCGCCGCGTCCGGGCCGCCGGGCTGCCTCCCCCCCTCCCAGGCCGCCCGTTCCGTGGTGCCGGGGCACGCGCCCACGCCGTCCCCCGTGCCCGCAGACGGGCCGCGGGGGCCGAGCCCGCTCCAGCCCGCGCTTCCCATCACCGTGCCCACCTGGGTGCACGTCATCACCGACGGTCGTCTCGGCGCGCCCGCCACCGCCGTACGCGCCCAGATCACCACGCTCAACGCCGCCTACTCCGGGGGGCTCGGCGGCGCGGACACCGGGATCCGGTTCAGGCTGGACGGCGTCACCCGTACCGTCAACGCGGCCTGGTTCCGCGAGCCCGTCACCCACGAGCGGATGATCAAGCGGATGCGCAGGGGCGGTCCCGAGACCCTCAACCTCTACCTCGCCCAGCTCGCCCAGCTGGTGCTCGGCTACTCCACCTACCCCCAGGGGTACGTCAAGGAGCCCACCCTCGACGGCGTGGTCGTCGACTGGCGGAGCCTGCCCGGCGGGGCGATGCGCAGTTTCGACCGGGGATACACCGCGATCCACGAGATCGGGCACTGGCTCGGGCTGCTGCACACCTTCGAGAAGGGCTGCGAGCCGCTGGGCGACGGCGTGGCCGACACCGAGCCCGAGGGACAGCCCACCGAGGGCTGCCCGCTGGTCAAGGACACCTGCAAGGGCGGCGGACCCGACCCGATCCACAACTTCATGGACTACTCCGACGACCGCTGCATGTCCGGGTTCACCCCCGGGCAGGCCGTCAGGATGCAGGAGATGTGGGCCGTCTACCGAGGTCGGGGAGCGAACACTACCCTTAACGGGTGACAGCACCGAAGACAGTAGACGCTCCATACGAATCCCCCCGGATCTTCGGTCCCGAGTACCGGACCGCCTCCCTGGGCATCCTGCTCGTCGTCACGCTGATCGCCTTCGAGGGCATGTCGGTGAGCACGGTCATGCCCGCCGTCTCCAAGGACCTCGACGCCCTCGACCTGTACGGGGTGAGCTTCTCCGCCTTCCTCATCGCCGGCCTGCTCGCCAACGTCGTCGCCGGGCTCTGGTCCGACCGGCGGGGGCACGCCTGGCCGTTCCTGCTGGGCGTGGGGCTGTTCACCGCCGGTATGGCCATGGCCGGAGCCGCCGGATCCAAGGAGCTGTTCATCGTCGCCCGGGTCGTGCAGGGCCTCGGCGGCGGCGCCGTCATCGTGGCGATCTACGTGATGATCGCGCGGGTCTACGCCCCGGCGGCCAGGCCCCGGGTGTTCGCCGCGCTGTCGGCGGCCTGGGTGCTCCCCGCCCTGATCGGTCCCGGCCTCACCGGGCTCATCGCCGAGGCCGCGGGATGGAGGTGGGTCTTCTACGGAATCGTGCCGCTGGTCATCCCGGCCCTCGTGATGCTCCTGCCCGCGTTGCGCGCCGGCGGGGACACCCCGGCGCCCACGCCCTCCGCGGGACCCCGCTCCAGGCCGCTGGCGATGACCCTGGCCGCCACCGCCACGGCGTGCGGCGGCGGGGTCCTGCTGTACGGGGCGAGCCACCTCCACGACACCCCGGTGCCGGGCGGGATCGCCATCGTCGCGGGGCTGGCCGCCCTCGCCGCGGGCCTGCCCAGGCTGCTGCCTCCCCGGGCCCTCAGGTTCGGCCGCGGCCTGCCCACCACGATCATGATGCGCGGGGTGCTCGCCTCGGCGTTCTTCGGGGTCAACGCCTTCATCCCGCTGCTCCTCACCAAGGTGCACGGCTTCTCCCTCGCCGAGGCGGGGGTCGCGCTCACCCTCGGCGCCCTGGGCTGGACCACCGGCTCCTACCTGCAGACCCGCCGCTCGTACGACAGGCCGCTGCTGGTGCGGATCGGCGCCGCGGCGATCACCACGGGCATCCTGATGACCCTGCTCGCCCTCGTGCCCGGGGTCAGCGGCTGGGTCACCGTACCCGCCTGGGTCGTCGCGGGGTTCGGCATGGGCATCGGCATGACCAGCGTCAACGTCACCGCGATGCGCCAGTCGCCCGACGCCGAGCAGGGCGCCAACTCCGCCGCGCTCCAGGTTGTCGACACCCTGGGCAGCGCGATCACCATCGGCTTCGGCGGGGTCCTGGTCAACCTGATCGGCCACGACGACATCGCCACCGGCTACACCACGATCGTCGCCCTGATGGCCTTCATCGGGCTCTTCGGGATCGTCGTGGCCCGGCGTATGAGGGACATCTCCTGACTCATTGGTCACTCCTGTAACAGCGATCACCCATAGCCGGATAACGCTGCGGGATGCGTGGTAGGACGGTAGGACCGTCGCCGCCGGGAGGAGGTCCCCGTGCACGAACGACCTCGCCGGTCGGACCCGCCCGACGAGCCCGGCCGTGGCGGGGGGCGCCGATCCCGGCGGGCCCGCAGGGCCGCGCGGGCGGCCGAGGACGCGGTGTGGCCGCCCGCGGACCCGGACCTCGACGACGAGCGCCGTCCTTGGCCGGCGCCCGAGGACGACGAGTACCGTTCCTGGCCGCCGCCCGAGGACGAGCCGTCCGACGCCCGCTCCAACCTGACCTGGCCTCCCCGCATCCCCGAGCCCGGCGACGACCTCCCGCCCTCCGCCCGCTGGTACGGCACGCCCATCGCCCCTCCCGAGCGCCGTCCGGGGCGCCTGCGCCGCGTGCTGCTCGTGCTGCTCGCCCTGGCCGCGGGGGGCGGCGTCATCGCCGGGGTGGCCGTGCTGGCGCTGCGGACGCTGCCCTCCCCGCCGCCGGGGCGGGTGACCGACCCGGTCGCGGGGGTCAGCTACCCGCTGCCCGACCGCTGGCTCGCCGGTACGGTGCCGCCGGTCACGGACTTCACCTCGGCCGCGGGCGACGGCGTCAACACGACCGTGATGGTCATGCCCGCCGAGCCCGCGACCGACGTGCGCGCCACCACCGCCGAGCTCAGCGACCTGTACGCGCGGCTCCTGCTGCACGGCGACGAGGTGGAGGTCGTGGACGACACGGAGATCGCCGTGGGCGCGCGTACCGGGCACGCCCGTTCCCTGCGCGCGGAGTACCTGGACGTGGTGAACCGGCCGGCGTACCTGCGCGTGGTCTTCCTCGCGGGGGGCGGGGGACGCCCGGTGGTCGTGGTCGCGATGACCCAGCCGGACGATCCCGTGTCGAGGGCCGAGATCGACATGGTGATCGCGGGCCTGCGCTGAGCGGGCGTCGCGCGGGTCCGGTCGCGCGCCGAGGGCCCCGGTTCCGCGCGCCGAGGGGCCGGTCCTCGCGGGCGGGGGCGGTTACGCGAGCCGGCGGGTTCCATCCCGATGAGTCGCCGGTCCCGGTCCTGGTCCCGGTCCTGGTCTCGGTCCCGGCTCCGGCTCCGCGAGCGAGCGGGCGGTTCGGCTCCGGGCTCCGGGATCCCGGAGCCGGGATCTCAGCTCCGTGGACCACTAGCACGAGGAGACGACCTTGGCGAGGATCTCGGCGGATCGGCACGTCTTGTCGGCGGCGCAGATTACCCTGGGGACACTGTGAGCACTTTCGCCGCATCCCACCTCTCGCCCTCATATCCGGACCGTGCCGCCTGGGGCACCGCGCCGAAGCTTCGCGCGTGGCAGCAGGAGGCCTATGACCTGTACTCCAGCCGTGAGCCGCGTGACTTCCTCGCGGTCGCCACGCCGGGTGCGGGCAAGACGACCTTCGCGCTCCGCATCGCCAGCGACCTCCTGTCACGAGGGATCATCCGGGCTGTGACGATCGTCACACCGACGGAGCACCTCAAGCAGCAGTGGGCGGACGCCGCGAGCAAGGTCGGCATCGCGATCGACCCCGAGTTCAAGAACAGCCAGGGGGCGACCTCCCGCGACTACGTCGGGGTGGCCATCACCTACGCCCAGGTGTCCATGCACCCGGCGCTGCACCGCGCCCGCACCGAGGCCCGCAAGACGCTCGTGATCTTCGATGAGATCCACCACGCGGGCGACGCGAAATCCTGGGGCGACGGCGTGCGGGAGGCGTTCGAACCGGCCGCCAGGCGCCTCGCCCTGACCGGCACCCCCTTCAGGTCCGACGTCAACCCGATCCCCTTCGTCACCTACGCAGAGGACGGCGACGGGATCCGGCGCAGCCTCTCCGACTACTCCTACGGGTACGGCCCGGCGCTCGCCGACGGCGTCGTCCGGCCGGTCATCTTCCTCGCCTACGCCGGCGAGATGCGCTGGCGGACCCGCGCGGGCGACGAGATCGCCGCGACCCTCGGCACGCCGCTCACCAAGGACCAGCTCGGCCAGGCGTGGCGGGCCGCGCTCGACCCGAAGGGCGAGTGGATCCGCCAGGTCCTCCGGGCGGCCGACCGGCGCCTGACCGAGGTGCGCAGGGGCATGCCCGACGCCGGCGCCCTGGTCATCGCGACCGACCACGAGACCGCCCGCGCCTACGCCCGCCACATCAGGACCATCACCGGGGAGGGCGCCACGGTCGTGCTCTCCGACGACCCCACGGCGTCCAAGAAGATCAAGGAGTTCTCCGCCTCCGAGCAGCGCTGGCTGGTCGCGGTCCGGATGGTCTCCGAAGGGGTCGACATCCCGCGCCTGGCCGTCGGCGTCTACGCGACGAGCATCTCGACCCCGCTGTTCTTCGCCCAGGCCGTCGGCCGTTTCGTCCGCGCCCGCAAGCGGGGCGAGACCGCGTCCGTCTTCGTGCCCTCGGTGCCGACCCTGATGGGCCTGGCCGGGGAGATGGAGGCCGAGCGCGACCACGTGCTCGACCGCAAGCCCCCCGAGGAGGGGCTGGACGACTTCCTCCTGGAGGACGCCCAGCGCAAGAAGGACAACCCCGACGTCGTGGGCGACGAGCTGCCGTTCGAGACCCTGGAAGCGGTCGCCACCTTCGACCGGGTCCTCTTCGACGGCGGCGAGTTCGGCAGCGCCGCGGAGACCGGTTCCCCCGAGGAGGAGGACTTCCTCGGCCTGCCGGGCCTGCTGGAGCCCGACCAGGTTCGCACCCTGCTGAGCAAGCGCCAGTCCGACCAGCTGAAGGCCAAAAGGAACAGGCCCGAGCCCAAGGAGCCACAGCTCGCCCCGCACGAGCTGATCGCCAACCTCCGCAAGGAGCTCAACGGCCTCGTCGGCGCCTGGAACCACCGCACCGGCCAGCCCCACGGCGTCATCCACGCCGAGCTCCGCAGGGCCTGCGGCGGGCCCGCCATCGCGCAGGCCTCCGCCGAGCAGATCCAGGAGCGGATAGGCAAGATCCGCCACTGGGCCACCCAGCGCTCCTGACCCGGTCACCGGGTCGGGCGGGTCCCCGCCTGATCCGGTCGCCCGGCCGGGTGATCATCGGCTGATCCGATCACGCCGGTTCGATCACCGGATCGGGTGGTTCTCACCTGGTCCGGTCACCGGGCCGGGTGATCCGCGCCCGGTCCGGTGATCCCCGTTGGTTCCGGTCACCCGGCCGGTGGTTCGAGCGGCTCGGGACCTCTGATCGGCGGTCTGAGCGGTTCGGGTCGTCCGACCGATGGTTCGAGCGTTTGGTTCGAGCGTTTCCGGTCGCCTGATCGGTGGCCCGGATGGTTCCGTCCGGCCGGGTCACCGGACCGCGGACGGTTCCTCCGGTACGCGACCCGGCCGGATGAGGGCGATCGGCCTGCCGGTCCGCCCGTCGATCGCCCTGAACGCCCCCGTGTCGCGCACCGGCACCGTGAGCGGCACCTCCAGGGAGGCCACGCCGCCGGCGACGCTCACGGGCCACGTGGTGGCACCGGGGGAACGGCGCTCCGCCTTGTCCTCGCGCATCCAGACCTTGATCGTGCGATTCCTGTGGTGCAGGACCACGGTCGCGGTGTCGCACTCGTCCGCCCTGGCCTTCCAGAAGAGCGTCACGCCCCGCGGCGCGCCCTGGCGGCGAGCCAGCCGCACCCGCTCGGGGGCCGGCATCCGCCCCCGGCAGGAGGTGTCACGCGCGCCGGACGCGGCACGCTCGCCAGGCCCGTTCCCGGGAATCCGCTCTCCCGGTCCCGCCTGTGCTCCCCGGGTGTCTCGCGCGCCCTGCTGGGCCGCCTCGGGGAGCGGCGTCGGCGCCTGGGGCGCCGTGGGCGGAGACTGGGGCCGGAGCCGGGGCTCGGTCTGGGCCGCCGGGGACAGGGGCGCGGCGATCGGAGTCCGCGCGGGAACCTGGACGACGGTGGTGGCCCAGATCGTGGCCGCCTCCAGCACGACCAGCGACAGCACGCTCGTCAGCCGTACCAGCGTCCCTCCGCGAAACAGGTTCCACAGGCACAGCGGGGTCAGGATCAGCCAGGAGACGCCGAGCACGAACATGTGAGGTCACCACCGGTAGTAAGAGGTCTCAGCTCTCCGTGATACTCCTGTCGCAACCGGTGATGGTTCTGTTTGCCGATCCATGCCGATCCGGTAATCGTTCGAATGCTCAGAGATCGTCAGGCCGGGCGGACCACGGGGGTTCCCGTGAGGCGGGCTCCGGCGGAGCCGAGTTCGGCGAGGGCGGTCTCGGTGGTCGGGGCGGACACCCCGGCGGTGAGGTCCAGCAGCACCTGAACGGACAGGCCGTGCGCGACCGCGTCCAGGGCGGTGGCCCGCACGCAGTGGTCGGTGGCGATGCCGACGACGTCCACCGCGTCCACGCGGCGCTCGCCGAGCCAGTCGGCCAGGCTCGTACCGTCGGAGGCGACGCCCTCGAAGCCGCTGTAGGCGCCGCTGTGGGCACCCTTGCTGAACACCTCCTCGACACGTGCGGTGTCGAAGGCGGGGTGGAAGTCGGAGCCCGGTGTCCCGGCGACGCAGTGGGCGGGCCAGGTCGTCACGTAGTCGGGTTCGGTGGCGAAGTGGGAGCCAGGGTTGACGTGATAGTCACGGGTGGCCACGACGTGGTCGTAGCCGTGCGAGGCGGCGTGCCGGGAGATGGCCGCGGCCACCTCGGCGCCGCCGCCGACCGGAAGGCTCCCGCCCTCGCAGAAGTCGTTCTGGACGTCGACGACGATCAGTGCTGTTGGCATGCGGTCAGTCAAACACGGTCGGGATTGCGGCATAGCCCCGGGACAGCTGGTGGGCGTTCGAGGGCAGCTCGGCGACGGCCTCGCGGTGCCGCGCGCGGCCCGCGTCCAGCTTCTCGCGGCCGACGATCTCACCCTCCCTGACCAGCGGGCCCTGCAGCGGGCGGGCGTTCGAGGGGGACTCGCCCGAGACGGTGACCAGCTCGGCGACCGCCGTGCCCTCGGCGTCGAGCTCGCGGAAGGCCTCCTTGCGCCCGCCCCGGCTGGGCTTGCCCACCGACTTCTTGGCCACCGGCCGCATGACCCCTTCGGCGTCCTCACGGGCGACGAGCTTGTAGACGAGGGCGGCGGTGGGCGAACCGGAGCCGGTGACCAGCGACGTGCCGACGCCGTAGCCGTCCACGGGCGCGGAGGCCAGCGCGGCGATGGCGTACTCGTCGAGGTCGCTGGTGACGATGATCCGGGTCTTGTGGGCGCCGAGCGCGTCGAGCTGCTCGCGGACCTCGTGGGCGACCTGGCCGAGGTCGCCGGAGTCGAGGCGGACCGCTCCGAGGGAGGGCCCGGCGAGCTCCACCGCGGTCCGTACGGCCTGGGCCACGTCGTAGGTGTCCACGAGCAGCGTGGTACCGGCGCCGAGGGAGGCGATCTGGGCCCGGAAGGCCTGTTCCTCCGAGTCGTGGAGCAGGGTGAACGCGTGGGCCGCGGTCCCGGCGGTCGGTATGCCGTACTCGTGGCCCGCCATGAGGTTGGAGGTGGAGGAGAACCCGCAGAGATAGGCGGCCCGCGCCGCGGCCACGGCCGCCGCCTCGTGGGTGCGCCGCGAGCCCATCTCGATGAGGGGCCTGGTCCCGGCGGCGCGGATCATGCGCGTGGCGGCGGTGGCGATCGCGCAGTCGTGGTTGAGGATCGACAGGATCACGGTCTCCAGCAGCACGGCCTCGGCGAACGTGCCCTCCACCGTCATGATCGGGGAACCGGGGAAGTAGCACTCGCCCTCGGCGTAGCCGTCAACGTTTCCGGAGAACCGGTATCCGGCGAGGAAGTCCAGGGTGGGCTCGTCGACCACCTCGTTGTCCCGCAGGAACGCCAGCGTCCTCTCCTCGAAGCGGAAGGACTCCAGCGCGTCCAGCACCCGGCCGGTTCCCGCCACGATCCCGTAGCGCCGCCCGCCGGGCAGCTGGCGCGCGAACACCTCGAAAACCGCCCGTTTGGCGGCGGCGCCGCTTCTCAGCGCCGCCTCCAGCATCGTCAGCTCATAGTGATCGGTAAGCAACGCGGTGCTCATGCTCTTTGTCACGAGTCGAAGACTAAGCCCGGGGTAGGGCAGACTGGTGAATGTGGGTAGCACCGCTCCAACGGAGGTCGAGCGTCCGTCAATCGACGTACGGCCTGATCTGCCATGGTTGACGATCGTCTGGAATGATCCGGTCAACCTGATGTCCTATGTGACGTACGTCTTCCAGTCCGTTTTCGGATACTCCAAGGAGAAGGCGGAGAAGCTGATGCTCGACGTGCACCACAAGGGTAAGGCCGTGGTCTCCAGCGGCACCCGCGAGGAGATGGAGCGCGACGCGCAGATCATGCACTCGTACGGGCTGTGGGCCACCGTCCAGCGGGATTCGTGAGCGTGCGGGCGACCCGGCACCACACGTCGCCGCGCGGCGAACGGCCGGGCTCGAAGCGGTCGGGCCCGGAGCGACGGACGGGTCCAGGGTGGCGGGCGGGTCCCGGGTGGAGCCCGCGAGGAATGGTGGGCGAGAGATGAGTTCGGGGTTCAAGCCGGGGGCCGAGGGCGGTGTGATCACGGTTTTCGACGCCGCCGAGGTGTCGATCCTGCGCTCGCTGGTCACGCAGATCCTGGGCCTGATCGAGCCGGGGGAGACCGGTGACGACCCCCTGGAGAAGGCGCTCGGCATCGGCGCCTCCGAGCAGTCCAACGACCCGGTGCTGGCCCGGCTGTTCCCCTCGGCGTACGAGGACGGTGAGGCGGCCGCCGAGTTCCGCAGATACACCGAGGCGACGCTGCGCGAGGGCAAGCGGGCCGACGCCAAGACGATGCTCGACAGCGCCGAGCCCGGCCGGGTCGAGCTGACCAGGGAGCAGGCGCAGGCGTGGATGCGCGCGCTGAACGACGTGCGGCTCGCGCTCGGCACCCGGCTGGAGGTGACCGAGGAGGTGCACGACGAGATCGCCGACATGGCCGAGAGCGACCCCCGCTATCCGGCGTACGTCATCTACGACTGGCTGACCTACCTCCAGGACACCCTGGTCCGCGCCCTTTGGTAACTTCCAGTCATGCTCACGATCTCTCGGGAACTGGTTGACAGGATCATCGCGCACGCTCGGGCGGATCACCCCGACGAGGCCTGCGGCGTGGTCGCGGGGCCGGTCGGTTCCGACTCCCCCGAACGGTTCGTCGCGATGGAGAACGCCGAGCGGTCACCGACGTTCTACCGGTTCGACTCGCTGGAGCAGTTGCGCGTCTGGCGGGAGATGGACGACCGCGACGAGGAGCCGGTGGTCATCTACCACTCCCACACCGCCACCGAGGCCTACCCCTCCCGCACCGACATCTCCTACGCCTCCGAGCCGAACGCCCACTACGTGCTGGTCTCCACCCGCGAGGAGCTGGGGGAGAAGGCCGAGTTCCGCTCGTACCGGATCGTCGACGGCGTCGTGAGCGAGGAGGAGGTGGCGATCACCTCCGGGTGACCGTCATCGTCCGGGTTTCCACGTCCGGGGTCCGGGCGTCCCGACCTCCGCGTCCGGGGCCGGGTGTCTCGGTGTCCGGGTCCGGGTGTCCGGGCGCCTCGGCGTCCGTGTCCAGGGTCCGAGGGGCCGGGCGGCTCCGCGTCCGGCTCCGTCTCCGTCTCTGCGTCCGCGTCCGCGTTCGCGTCCGTCCGAGCGTCAAGGGGTCCGGATGCCCGCGTCCGGGCGGTGCCCGGGAGTCGTACGGCGCCGGTGTCCGGTACGGCCGTGAGGTGAATCGACCCTTTGGGTAAACTGGTGAGCATGCTGACCGCCGCCCCGAGCCAGGAGGACGTCGTGCTCTCGCGTCCCGGTCCTCGGGCACGGCACGCGGGTGTCGCGCCCGTGCAGAACTTCCTGTTCGCGCACACGCCCTCCGTCGTCGTCTACGACTGTCGCTGACCGGCTTTTCTGGAATCCTCCGGTGCTCACCGGTGTTCTGATCCGGTGGGCTTTACTCCCATGACGACGCAAGGAGATTGACCCGCGATGGCCATCGAGGTTCGCATTCCGACCATCCTGCGCACCTACACCGACGGCGCCAAGGCCGTCGACGCCAAGGGCGCCACGCTTGAGGAGCTCATCGGCGACCTGGAGGCCCGGCACCCCGGGCTGAAGGAGCGCCTGATCGACAAGGGCGCGCTGCGCCGCTTCGTGAACGTCTACCTGAACGACGAGGACGTCCGCTTTCTGGGCGGGCTGGAGACCCCGGTCGCCGACGGCGACACGGTCACCGTCCTGCCCGCCGTGGCCGGCGGCTCCCGCTAGCCGCGCGGCGCCGCTCGCCCCCGCGGGAGCTCCACGATCTCCCGCGGGGCGGGTGGCGCACGCCGCGGTTCCAGGGCTGTCACCGCGAGGCACCAGGTCTGTCACCACAAGGTCAACCCGAGGCGGAAGCCGTACACCATGCGTTTTGACTCACTGATCGAATCGGTCGGCCGGACCCCGTTGGTCGGCCTGCCCAGGCTCTCGCCCTCGGAGGACGTGCGGATCTGGGCCAAGCTCGAAGACCGCAACCCGACAGGTTCGATCAAGGACCGGCCGGCGCTGTGGATGATCGAGCAGGCGGAGAAGGACGGGCTCCTCCAGCCGGGCTGCACGATCCTCGAACCCACGAGCGGCAACACCGGCATCTCGCTGGCGATGTCCGCCAGGCTCAAGGGCTACAAGCTGATCTGCGTGATGCCGGAGAACACCTCCGAGGAGCGCCGTCAGCTGCTGCGCATGTGGGGCGCGCGGATCATCTCCTCGCCCGCGGCGGGCGGCTCCAACGAGGCGGTCAGGGTCGCCAAGGGCCTGGCGGCGGAGAACCCCGACTGGGTGATGCTCTACCAGTACGGCAACCCGGCCAACTGGCGCTCGCACTACGAGTCGACGGGGCCGGAGATCCTGGAGGATCTGCCGTCCGTCACCCACTTCGTGGCCGGGCTGGGCACCACCGGCACCCTGATGGGCGTCGGCAGGTTCCTGCGTGAGCACGTCCCCGACGTGAGGATCGTCGCCGCCGAGCCGCGTTACGGCGAACTGGTGTACGGGCTGCGCAACGTGGACGAGGGCTTCATCCCCGAGCTGTACGACGCCGACGTCCTGACCACGCGTTTCTCGGTCTCCTCCGCCGACGCGCTCAGGCGCACCCGGGAGCTGCTGGCCGGGGAGGGCATCTTCGCGGGGGTCTCCACCGGTGCCGCCCTGCACGCCGCGCTCGGCATGGCGGCCAAGGCCGTCAAGGCGGGTGAGCGGGCCGACATCGTGTTCGTGGTCGCGGACGGCGGCTGGAAATACCTGTCCACCGGCGCCTACGAGGGGACGCTGGACGAGGCCGAGGAGCGGCTCGAAGGCCAGCTCTGGGCCTGAGTCCGGGGAGCCCCCGGGCCTTCTCGCCGAGGCGGCGGGATCGGCGGGCGCGGGGAAACCGCGACGGCGAACGACATGTCTATGACAGCCGATGACTGTCGATGACAAAGGGCGGGCGTCCCGGTGGGACGCCCGCCCTCGCCGTCCCCGGGTGGGGACGATCCCCGGCGGGCCGGAGCCCGGCCGGGGACCTGGGGAGGCCTGATCGAACAGGATCAGGGAGCCGGGTGGATCAGTTGAACAGGAGCCTCAGCGAGAAGGACGCCTCGCTGCCCGACTGGGTGCCGCTGATGCCCACGGCGCGGAGCACCTGGAGGTTGGCCTTCGCCTCGCCCTGGAGGCCGTTGAGATAGAGGCTCTCCACCTTGTCCAGGTCGGCGTAGACGGCGAAGGTCGCCTCGCCGGCGTTGGGGATCGCGAGCTGGAAGGTCTCGCTGTCGCCCAGGGCGCCGTCCTTGTTGAGCTCGGCGGCGTAGTCCTGCGCGCTGGCCAGCACGAAGACGCCGTCGCCGGGAACCTTGGCGAGCTGCGGGACGGCCGTCCCGGAGTCCACCAGGAACTTCTCGATCTTGCCGACGACCTCCTGCGCCTTGGCCGGGTCGGTGACGATCTTCGCGCCGAACTTCGGCTGGTTGCCGCTGAGGCCGTTGGAGTCCAGGGCGAGGGTGATGTTCTTGCCGAGCAGCGTCACCAGGTCGTCGGGGAGCGCCAGGCCGTACTTCTGCTTGGCCTGGTCGGCGAATTGCTGGACGCCGCCGCCCGCGGCCTGGTCGGCCGACTTCATGACCTGGGCCCACTGCTTGCCGACCACCTCGCCGAGGCCGGAGATCGAGATCGCACCGGCGGTGGAGGCCGGAAGCGTGCTGATCCTGGAGGCCTCGGGAGTGCCCATGTCCAGGCTCTCGGCGCCGCGGCTGATGCCCGCGAGCTCGACGTACTCGCCGTCGAAGCGAAGGGCGCCCGCCACGCGGACGTTCTTGATCTGGGCGAGGGCGGCGGGGTCCTGGGCGGTCAGCACGGGAGCCATTCCCGCCAGCTTTTCCGCGTCCGCCCAGAAGGAGAGCACGCCGGTCTCGCCGAGGGCGCCCAGGTCGTCGGAGAAGTTGGCGTTCCCCGACAGCGGCTCGGCGGTGACGGCCCTGTCGGCCTCGGCCTGGGTCGGGGTGAGCAGCGCGTAGTCCTCGCGGAACGCGATGCCGTACTTCTCCTCGCCCATCAGCTTGGCGATGCCCGCCGTGGCCTTGGCCTGGTCGGTGACCTGGACGGCCACCACGACACCGGGCTCGGCGCCGGCCTTGGCCGGGGGCAGCGCGGCCACGCCGACGCGGACGCCGAGCCACGGCTCGATGTCGGTGGCGTAGTCGACCTTGCCGAGGCTGTCGGTGTCCTTCTTGATCAGATCGAAGATCGCCTGGCGCGGGTCCTCGCCGGTGAAGGAGTCCTTGGTCGCCGTGAACTTCCTGGCGATGGTGAACAGCGCCACCTTCTGGTTCGCGGCCGGGTCGAGGTCGAGGCGCACGTAGCCGATGGCGTTGCCGGGCAGTACGTCGTGCGGCTGCGCGCCGCCGCCGCTGAGCAGGCTGACCGCGAAGAAGCCGCCACCGCCCACGAGGGCCACGACCAGCGCGGCGATCACCGCGAGCAGCCAGCCCTTACCGCCCTTGCGAGCGGGAGGCCCGGGGGGCGGTCCGGCGCTCAGGAAGTCGGGGCCCTGCTGCCAGTTTCCGGGCTGCTGCGCGTACGCCTGCTGACCGTAGTTCTGCTGCTGCTGGTAGCCGGGCTGCTGCTGGCCGTACGGCTGGCCGGCCTGCTGCTGTCCGTACGGCTGCTGACCGGCCTGCTGGCCGTAGTTCTGCTGCCCGTACGGCTGCTGCTGGTATCCCTGCTGGGGCTGCTGCTGGTAGGGCTGGCCCTGCTGCGGGTAGGGCTGCCCCTGCTGGTAGCCGCCGGAAGGCTGTGGGTATCCGGGCTGGCCGTTCTGTGGATAGGCCTGTGTGTGCGGCTGGTCGTTTCGCTGCGCGCCCTCGTTCCAACGGTAGGCGATCGTCCTGTCGGGTTGCTGACCCGGGGTGGGCGACTGGTCGGGGGGATTGTTGGCAGGCATGATCACTCACAATGTGGACTTCGCGGATAGGGAGAAGTTAGTGCACATTGCTAGCAACCCGCTTGCATTGAACTAACTATGTGATTGGTCCGTCTAAGCGGGACCAACCCCTGATCAGCATGGGTTTATAGCCAACTGCCGCCTTTGTCATCCCGTTCCCGCAGGTCACTGCCGCCCCTTCCTCACCGCGGAGCCCTGTTTCTCCCGGAGACCCCGGTGCCCCGGACGGTTCCGGTGCCGGAGCCCGGGACCGGCCCGGGGAGGCGAAGGCCGCGCGGTATGGGTAAAGTGGCCCCTCTAGAACAAGGTTCGGGAGCGTGGATGACGAAGTTCGACGAGGCGACAGCGGCCATCAGGGTGGACGAGACCACCTACGACGTGTGCCTCGACACCGGATACTCGATCGGCGGTCCCCTCAACGGCGGCTACCTGATGGCCGTGCTGCTGCGCGCGGTCGTGGACGCCTCCCCCCACGAGCACCCGGTGACCACGGGTGTCCAGTTCCTGCGCGCGGCCATGCCCGGCCCCGCGCAGGTGCGCCTGGAGCAGATCAAGACCGGCCGCACCGTCACGATGACCCGGGCGACCCTGGTCCAGGACGGCGTCTCCTTCATCGAGGGACTCGTCACGACCGCGACCCTCGGCGACGCCACCCCCGACTGGATGGACGAGCCGTCGGTGGTGATGCCGCCGATCGAGCGGTGCGTCTCGCTGCCCACCCCCAAGGCCGAGTCGAACATGACGCTCAGCGCCCAGATGGAGCTGGTCTTCGACCCTCCCACGATCGGCTGGCTCGACGGCAGGCCCACCGGCAGGCCCGAGGCCCGCGCCTACTTCCGGATGGCCGAGCCGCAGGACCCCGACCCGTACGTGCTGGCGCTGGCCGTGGACGCCCTCCCGCCGGTGGTCTTCTCCGCCGGAGGGCGCGGCTGGGCTCCCACGGTCGACCTCACCTGGCACCTGCGCGCCCTGCCCGCCCCCGGCTGGCTCACCCTCCTGGCCGGAGGCCGCCTGATCAGCGACGGCTGGTTCGACGAGGAGGTCGAGGTCTGGGACTCCGCCGGCCGCCTGGTCGCCCAGTCCCGCCAGCTGGCCCGCGTCGGGCGGGGTTGACCTTCGTACGGCTGAATGTCATCGAAAATACACGGCTGAGCTGGTAATCAGCGTTGTGAGGATTCTTACCGTGATCGGTCGTCCCAGGTCGCCTAGCCTTGGGAACTGTGTCGCAAGCGAGTATTGGAATCTTTGACAGCGGTGTCGGCGGTCTCACGGTGGCCCGGGCGATCATCGACCAGCTGCCCAACGAGTCGATCCTCTATGTGGCCGACACGGCGAGACAGCCGTACGGCCCCAAGAGCATCGCGCAGGTTCGCGCCTACGCGCTGGAGGTGATGGACCACCTCGTCGAGCACGACGTCAAGATGCTGGTGATCGCGTGCAACAGTGCCAGCGCGGCGGTGCTCCGCGACGCGCGGGAACGCTACGCCGTCCCGGTCATCGAGGTGATCCAGCCGGCCACGCGCCGTGCCGTGCGGGCCACCCGAAACGGCAGGGTCGGGGTGGTCGGGACCAGGGCCACGATCGAGTCGATGGCGTACCACGACGCGTTCGCCGCGGCTCCCGACGTCCGGCTGACCGGGGTGGCGGCGCCGCGCCTGGTGGAGTTCGTCGAGCGGGGGGAGACGATGAGCGACGAGCTCATCGACGTCATCCGCGAGTACCTGGAGCCGGTGCTCGCCGACGGATGCGACACGCTGATCCTGGGATGTACGCACTACCCGCTCCTCACCGGGCCGATCTCCTACGTGGTGGGAGACGGCGTCACGCTGGTGTCCAGCGCCGACGAGACGGCCAAGGACGTCTACCGCGTCCTGCACGACCGGAGCCTGGCCGCCGTGGGGGGCGCGCCAGGACACCGTTTCCGCGCCACCGGCGACGCGGGCCTCTTCGCCGACCTCGGACGACGGTTCCTCGGACCGGAGATCCAGGCGGTCGAAGTGGCGTTAGTAGGGGATGTTCCGAACAACGGGCATCGCGTGTGACGGTGCTCAGGCGCTCCGTAGGGGGAGCGCCGGAGATCGGCGGACGAAGGGGGACGGATACCGGCCACCGGCGCCCGCGCCGTGACACGCGGCGCCGCACAGTAATCGTAGGAGGCCGCCGTGAAATTGACGATCATCGGATGCTCGGGGAGTTTCCCCGGCCCTGACAGCCCTTCCTCCTGCTATCTGCTGGAGGCGGAGGGGTTTCGCATGCTGCTCGACTTCGGGAACGGCGCGCTCGGCGCGCTCCAGAAGTACATAGGCCTGTACGACGTGGACGCGATATGCCTGTCGCACCTGCACGCCGACCACTGCCTCGACATGTGCCCGTACCACGTGGTGCGCACCTACTCGCCCCAGGGCCCACTGCCCCGGGTGCCGGTGTACGCGCCCTCAGGCGCGCGTGAGCGCCTGGACTCCGCCTACGCGATGCCGGACGAGCCGTCGCTCGACACGGCCTTCGACTTCGTGGGCCTGATGCCCGGGATGTTCGAGGTCGGCCCGTTCGAGGTGACGGCCGCGCCGGTGAACCACCCCGTGGAGACGTACGGGTTCAGGGTCTCCTACGGCGGTCGCTCGGTGGCCTACTCCGGCGACACCGGCGAGAGCGCCGAACTGGTCAAGCTCGCCTCGGGGGTCGACGTGCTCCTGTGTGAGGCGTCACATCTCGACAAGCCCGGCCTCCCCACCGGCCTGCACCTGAACGGCCGCCAGGCGGCCGAGCACGCGGCCAAGGCGGACGTGGACACCCTGGTCCTCACCCACCTGGTGCCCTGGAACGACCGTGACCGCGTCATGGAGGACGCCTCCCGCGGGGGGTTCGGCGGGCGGATGGAACTCGCACGGAGCGGGGCCCGGTATGACCTAGGGTGAACGTCATGGCTCGCGCAGATGGACGTTCTCCCGATCAACTCCGCCCCGTCACCATCACCCGAGGCTGGCTCGCGCACGCCGAGGGCTCGGTGCTCGTCGAGTTCGGCGGCACCAAGGTGCTCTGCGCCGCCTCCGTGCAGGACAGCGTGCCGCGCTGGCGCCGGGGCAGCGGTCAGGGCTGGATCACGGCCGAGTACGCCATGCTGCCGCGCGCCACGAACACCCGCAACGACCGAGAGTCGGTACGCGGCAAGATCGGCGGCCGTACGCACGAGATCTCCCGCCTGATCGGCCGCTCCCTGCGCGCCTGCGTCGACTACAAGACGCTGGGCGAGAACTCGATCGTCATCGACTGCGACGTGCTCCAGGCCGACGGTGGCACCCGCACCGCCGCCATCACCGGGGCGTACGTGGCACTGGTCGACGCGGTCGCGTGGATGCGCAAGCGCAAGATGTGCGGCGGAGACCCGCTGGTCGACTCGGTCGCGGCCGTCTCCGTCGGCGTCGTCGGCTCCGCGGCGCTGCTCGACCTCTGCTACACCGAGGACGTCGCCGCCGAGACGGACATGAACGTGGTGATGACCGGCTCCGGCGAGTTCGTCGAGGTCCAGGGCACCGCCGAGGGCAAGCCGTTCGACCGCGCCGCCCTCGACGAGCTGCTCGAACTCGGCGCGGCCGGGTGCGCCGAGCTCACCCGCCTCCAGCGGGAGTCCCTGGCGTGAGCGGGTCGCGCGTCGTCCTCGCCACCCGGAACGCCGGGAAGATCGCCGAGTTGCGCCGGATCCTGGCCGACGCCTCGATCCCGGTGGAGATCGTCGGGCTTGAGGAGTTCCCCGAGATCGGCGACGTCGCCGAGACCGGCCTGACCTTCGCGGAGAACGCCCTGCTCAAGGCGCACGCGGTCGCCCAGCAGTCCGGCCTGCCCGCGATCGCCGACGACTCCGGCCTCTGCGTCGACGCCCTGAACGGCATGCCCGGCATCTTCTCCGCCCGCTGGTCGGGAAAGCACGGCGACGACCTGGCCAACCTCGACCTGCTGCTCGCGCAGGTCTCCGACGTGCCCGAGGGGCACCGGGGCGCGCACTTCGCGTGCGCGGCGGCGCTCGCCCTCCCGTCGGGGGAGGAGCGGGTGACCGAGGGTGCCCTGCACGGCGTGATCATCGACGCCCCGCGCGGCACCGGCGGCTTCGGCTACGACCCGATCCTCGTCCCCGAGGGCGGGACCCGGACCACGGCCGAGCTGTCCGCCCAGGAGAAGGACGCCATCAGCCACCGTGGCCGCGCCTTCCGCGCGCTGGCTCCGATCATCGCCGAAGTGGTCGCCTGACCTCACCGCCCTGTTCCCCGGCCGGAGTGGTCGTCTGACCTCTTCGGCTCGGGTCCGGCCCGCAGGGTGCCGGCTCGCCCTGAGGCCCGTTCGTAAGACATCTCCTGGCCCGGCCCGGTGGAAGTGATCATCTGGCTTTCTCCCGACGGTGGCGGATGGTCGCGGGGACCCGTACGGAAAGCGAGCGGGTGTCCGGCCGGGGCTGTAATCGGGGCGTAAGAACCCGGGGCCCCGGATGGGCGTAGCGTCGGGGTATGCAGAGCAACAGGCGCATGCCCTCGTGGGCCTCGGCGCTGATCGGCCTGGTGTCCGGCGCGGTGGCGGTGGGGGTGTCCCTGCTCATCGCGGGCCTGGTGAAACCCGCCGCCTTCCCGGTCGTCGCGGTCGGCAACTCCGTTGTCGACCTCACCCCCGCCCCGCTCAAGGAGTGGGCGATCCGCACCTTCGGCGAGAGCGACAAGACCGTGCTGCTCGCCGGGATCTTTCTGGTCCTGGCCGCGATCGCCGCCGCCCTGGGCAGGGCCGCCGTCCGCGATCTCCGGTACGGGCTGGCGGGTCTGGCCGCGTTCGGCCTCATCGGCGTCGCCGCCGTGCTGACCCGCCCCGGCTCCGGGCTGATGGACGTCCTCCCGACGCTGGCCGGGGTCGGCGCCGCCATGTACGCCCTCCACCGGCTCGTTCGACAGGCTCTCGTACCCGCCGACGCCCCGGCCGGGCCGTACGGAGGCGTGTCCGATGGCGCCGGTGCCGTGGGCGCGGCGGAGGCCGCGCACGACCCCGGGACGACCCCCCTGCCGGAGCCTCTGCCGGGGGCCGGTGAGCACCGCGATCCGCCGGCGCCGCCCGTCATGCGGGCGGGGAGCGACCTGTACGCCTTCGACCGCCGGGGCCTGCTGACCGGGGCGCTCGGCGGCGTGGCCCTCGCCGGGGTGGCGGGAGTGGCCGGGCGCGCGCTCTCGGGGCGGGCCGAGGTGAGCGCGGCGCGTGGCGGCGTCACACTGCCCCGGCCGGTGAAACCCCTCGCCCCACTGCCCGCCGGGGTCGACTTCAGGATCAAGGGCCTGTCGCCGTTCGTCACCCCCAACAACGACTTCTACCGGGTCGACACCGCCCTGGTGGTCCCCCAGGTCGACCCGCGCGACTGGACCCTCACGATCCACGGCATGGTCGACAGGCCCGTGGAGCTCACCTTCGCCGACCTGATGAAACGCGCTGTGGTCGAGGCCGACGTCACGCTGTGCTGCGTCTCCAACGAGGTCGGCGGACCCTACATCGGCAACGCCCGCTGGCTGGGTGTGAGCCTGGCCGGGGTGCTGCGCGACGCGGGGGTCCAGAAGGACGCGGACATGCTGCTCAGCACCTCCGCCGACGGCTGGACCGCCGGAACCCCGGTCGACGTCGTCATGGACGGCCGCGACGCCCTGCTGGCCTTCGGCATGAACGGCCAGCCGCTCCCCGTGGACCACGGCTTCCCGGTCCGCCAGGTCGTCCCCGGGCTCTACGGCTACGTCTCGGCCACCAAGTGGGTCACCGACATCAAGGTCACCCGCTTCGACCGGGACGAGGGCTACTGGACTCCCAGGGGCTGGTCCGCGAAGGGGCCGATCAAGACCGAGTCGCGCATCGACCTGCCCAGGGACGGCGCGACCGTCCCGGCGGGGAAGAACGTCGTCGCGGGCGTCGCCTGGGCCCAGCACAAGGGCATAGACGCGGTCGAGGTCCGCGTCGACCGGGGCCAGTGGCGCCAGACCCGCCTCGCCGAGGCCCCCACCGCCGACACCTGGCGCCAGTGGGTCCTCGACGACTGGGAGGCCACCCCCGGCAGCCACACCATCGAGGTCCGCGCCACCGACGCCACCGGCTACACCCAGACCGGCGACCGCGTCCCCATCGCCCCCGACGGCGCCACTGGCTGGCACACCATCACCGTCGAGGTCGCTTGACCTGTTCTTCCCTCCAGCGGCGCCTTTCGGTGGATAACCTTCTGCGCCGTGCAGGCTGCTGGTGTCTGACGAGCAGGAAGGGGACGCGGTGAACACGGAGGCTTCCAGGATCCTGGTGTTGTGGGACGTCGACCACACGCTGATCGAGAACGGTGGAGTCAGCAAGGAGACCTACGCCGGAGCCTACGAGCTACTCACTGGCCACCCCCCGATCCACAGAGCGCGGACCGATGGCCGTACCGATCCGGCGGTCATGCGCGACCTGCTGGACCAGCACGGAATCGAGATGACCGACGCCCATGCGTCCATGCTGAACGCCGCGTTGGAAAGATCACTGCAGTCCAGGCAGGAAGAACTACGAAGGCGCGGATACGAACTTCCGGGGGCGCGAGAAGCGATTGCCGCTCTTGGAAATCTGGACGGGATAGTTCAGACGGTTCTAACGGGCAACATCAAGCCAAATGCCTTCATCAAGGTCGCCACATTCGGCCTGGACTCCGGCCTTGACCTTGAAGTGGGCGGCTACGGATCCGACGACAGCGTCCGGGCGAACCTGGTCGGAGTTGCCCGCAGGAGAGCAGGGGCCAAGTACGAGACGTTCTTCGACGAGTCGACGACGGTACTCATCGGTGACACCGTTCGAGATGTCCGTGCGGGCAAGGAGAGCGGGACCTACGTGATCGCGGTTGCCTCGGGCCTCGACACGGTCCAGGAGTTGGAAAACGAGGGGGCGGACGTTACGTTGCCGGATCTTGTGGATACCTCTGCGCTGATTGATGCTGTTATGTCGGTGAAGAAGCGGGATCTCCGGACCGCCAGAGAGTAAGTAAGTGCCATGCGTGTCCGTGCGGGGATGGTGCTCTGAGTTCGTTGAAGGGCCTCTCGAAGAGGGAATGTTTCTCTTGGCGGCGGGGGCGGCTCGTTATGGTGGAGATGCCGCGCGGTCGCGAGGAGGGCACGGAGATGACCGGGAACGACTGGAACCCCGACCTGACGTATGACGAGCGCAGTGAGCACGCCGGACAGCGGATAGCTAAGGCGCGCAAGCTCCGAAACCTTACGCAGGAGGGCTTGGCCGGGCTCGCGAACGTCTCTCGGAGCCTGATCGCCAAGGTCGAGTCGGGCTCCAGGCCCGTGACTCCTTCTCTCGTCGCCGCTGTCGCGCGGGCCTGTGCGGTGGATCCGGCAGAGATCAACGGGCAGCCGTATCGAGGAACCGACGAGCGCGGTGACGCCGTTCACGCGGCGATTCCCGCTATCCGCGTGGCCTTGGCCTATGTGGGTATCGCACCCGAGTTGGACATGCCACCCCGGACGCTCGATGAGTTGGCGGCTGAGCTGGTCGTGCTTCAGAAATTTCAGAAGTCCGCGTCGCACGCTCAGCTCGGGGCTTTGTTGCCTGCGGTTCTGGAAGAGCTGACCGTGCAGGTCATGGAGTCGGATGCGGCTCGTGCCTGGCGTCTGCTCAATCGCGCTCAAGCTCTCGCCGGATCTCTGGCGCGTCGTCTTGGTTACAACGACTTGGCGCAGGTCGTAGTGGAACGGACGTCGGTTTCCGCCCAGCGTGCTGAGGATCCGTATCTGCCCCCTTTGGTTACCTTGGGTCGGGCGCGGCTGCTGATGACGCTTGGTTCGTGGGATGTTGCACTCAAGATGATCAAACAGGCGGCGAGCGAGGTTGACCAGGACAATCCCGTGTCGACGGAAGTTTTCGGTTCGCTGCATCTGAGTGCGGCCATCACCGCCGCGCGAGCGGGGAAGGCATTCGATGCCTGGGAGCATCACGGGACCGCGACAGAGGCGGCGGCGCGGATTAACCCGAGAGATCGCCGCGACCCGTACGGCCTGCAGATGAACCCGGGCAATGCCTCCATTCACGGATGCGCGGTGGCCGTCGAACTGGGCGACTGCGATCGGGCCATCCAACTGGACCGGGGAGTCGATCTGTCCGGGCGCGATCTCAACGACGAGCGTCGGTCGCACCACGAAATCGATATGGCGCGGGCGCACCTGTGGGCCAACGACAACGACAAGGCGCTCAAGCGCATGATCAACGCCGAACGGATGGCGCCGCAGATGGTGCGCTTTCATCCCTCGGCGAGAGAGACGGTTCGCCAGCTCGGGCGCGTCCATCGCAGGATTCCCGAACCGCTGCGGGCGTTGCAAGGTCGCATGGCCGTTTAAAACGGGCGACGCGTCAAGGGGTCTGCTGTGCACAAGCTGTGCACAGCAGGCCCCTTGACCGTTTCTAAGGTCGCCGTAACAGCGAGTATCCAACTCCTCGCTTTACGGATTCGACCTTTGGAGGACGGGTGACACAGCACGCGGCACCAGCTGAATCCCAAGCGGTGATCGACGAGGCCACGGCGGAACGCCATGACAAGGCGCTGGCCGTCGTGCAGAGGCTCCTCATCGAGCAGGGGATCCGCGCTCGGCGACATCAGACGATCAGCCTCTGGCTCTACGCCAGCCTCCCGGACGCCCCGACCTGCCCTGAAAGGCCCACTCCCCGCTCCTGGATGAACCGGTATCCGCCCGAGCTGGCTGTGATCGGTCCCGGAGGCCGACGCGAGGCCACGGTGACCATGGGGCCGCGTTCTGGCTGCTACCTGGTGTCTCTGCGCAACGGGTCCGATCCGCAGACCGTGAGGAGCGAGCACCCCGAACAGGTCGTGAAACTGATCCTCGCGGCCAGGTCGGGAGAGCGGCCATGATCGTTCACGCCGGGAACGTCGCCGGTCATGCGGATGCCCGTGCCCAGGGGGTCATCGTGCGGCCCGCGACCGACCTGCGCAACGGCTACGCCCTGCTGTTCGAACGCGATCCGGATAATCCCTTCGTGACCACTCCGGCGCGGGGTGAGGAGTGGCAACGGCGAGGCCAGCGGTTCGCGGGCTTGCTGTGGGCGCACATCGCCGACCTCGCGCCGCTGGCCGGGGACCAACGCTGGTGGGAGCCGCCCGTCTACCCCATCGCGATCTACTGTGAGTTCTCCACAGGCGACTCCATCGTCACCACCGCAGTGAGTGACGCCCTCCTGGTGATCCGGCCGCAGCGACCTCACCGCCGAGCGGCTCACCGTACCCCCTGAAGCCGGTGCGGCGGCGCGGCCTTCCCCTGTGCCCGCGCCGCCGCACCTTCGGGACACTTGTGAACACAGCTGATCCTCACGGATACCGCCTGTCCCGCTCCTGATTCCTGTCGGTCTCATGGTCCGATTGAGAAGAAACCCTCACGGGCGCGGGGCCGACCCTTTGAAGTCGTCGTACCAGGACACGATGCCGAGACCACCCCCGCGTGTGCGGGGACGACGGCGCCTACTGGCAGGGCGAAAGCCTACAGCTGCGGCCTTCTCACCCTGGCCAGGCCGTGAGGAAGCTCTTCGATCCGAGGATGCCGGCTTCCCGCTTGGAGGAGGCGGGGTGACGAACGCCGCGTCGTTGGCAGGAGGTCAGGGCCAGGGCGCATCGGCTATATCCCGGGGTGGCTACCCCGGGATTAGGCATGATCATGCTCCTATCGGTCACACTGGGGTTATGCATGCCAGGGGATATGGAGCGCTCCGTCCATATGTCGTGCCCGAGATTCTGGAGGAGCTCACCGGGCCGGTCGACGGTGTGATCATGCTGCCCAGGCATCTCGACTGGGGACCGAAGCGCAGTTACCGCCTGGATCAGATCGCCGATGCGCGGCTGCTGTACATGCGGGTGATCCGGGAAAGCGCGACTCCTGCGGATCTGCGACAGTTCCTCAACGCCGCGATGCTGCGCAGGCTCTGGCCGGAGTTGGTGCTGCCGCCGCCCGTCCGCGCGCTGTGGATCGCTCGCTTTCCCGAGCTTCAGCGCCAAGCCGCCTAATGGATGACTATCATCGCCGTCTCGCACGGATCGCTCTGGGAGCAGCGGGTGAGCATGGGTTCGCTCTGGCGGGCGGCTATGTCGTGCAGGCCCATGGCGTGCTTCAACGCCCCAGCGAGGATCCCCGACGACCAAACCGCCCTTGGTGCCGCCTGGACTCTGGAAGGTACCGTGGCTTCATTGGCGGCTTCTAGGCGGGGAGGACCCATGGACCGTCGAGGATTCCTGATAGCCGGCGGGGCGACGCTGGGCGGCATCGCCACGCGCTGGAGCGAGGCGTTCGACCAGCTACCCATGACCTCGACAGGCCGCCGTACACTCACCGTCAGAATGGTCTCCCACCTTGAGCAACGCCTGGATGACCTGCGTCATCTGGACGATGTCCTGGGTGGCGGAGAGCTACGGCAGATCGCCATCGCGGAACTCCAGCTGATCAGCTCGTTGGCCGACAAGGCTGTTTACAACTCCGACGCCGGACGGCGTCTGTTCGTGACCGTCTGTGAAGCCGCGCGCATCTGCGGTTGGCAGCACTTCGACGCGGGCCGCCAGGCCGCCGCACAGAAATACTTCATCACCGCCCTGCGGGCTTCGGCTACCGCCGGTGATCCCGAAGCCGGAGCGAACGTCCTGGCCTTCATGGCCATCCAGACCTACTCCGTCGGTAACCCTCAGGACGCCGTCAACCTGGTCCAGACGGCTCAGAGCCAGACCAAGCAGCGCACGACTCCACGCGTACGGTCAATGCTTCACGCTCGCGCCGCCCGCGCACTGTCCAAGACATCGCACAGCCTGTACGCCTGCACTCGGGAGCTCTCCCATGCCCGCGTCGCCATGGCGCAGGGGCCTCACGATGACGATCCACCCTGGATTTACTGGATGACCGAAGGCGAGATCGAGATGCTCGCCGGATCGTGCGCGCTCGACCTGGGACATCCCCGGCAGGCACTTCATTTCTTTGAGGCCGCCCGTGCCGCCGAATATTCGGCCGATGGTTACGTCCGAGACAACGCCCTTTATCTCACCAGGGCGGCCGAGGCGCATCTCGCGCTTGGTGAGATCGATGAAGCCTGCGCGGCTGGAAGGCAGGCATTCAAACAAAGCGGAGGTGTCGACTCCACCCGCCCATCCAAGGCGATCACCGACCTCCGCAAACGGCTGAGGCCACACCGCCACACTCCGAGCGTCCGGGATTTCCTCGAACTCACCGCTTGAAAGCACCAAGACCAACCATTTCCCTGTCCCGGCCGACTTCCCATTTATGCGGGCAGGAAGTGTCTCCGAGTGGATATCCCCGCGGACGCGGGGCCGACCCATGGCCACGCTCACCGCCCCGCCAGAACGCAGGAGCACCCCCGCGTGTGTGAGTCCGACATTTTGTGAGCTGTGGGTTTACCGACGTAGGGCCCGTGTTTTTATTAGGTGCATCCGGGATAGATCGCCAATCTTGGCCAGTGTCAACGAAGCAGTACGAAGTTAGGGAAAACCGAGATGGCTCGCAAGGCTATCGGAAGGGGGAAGGTTTGAGCCGCGTTCCTGCACGTCTTTGATCTTCCGTCTCGTACGAGGCCCATACCGTTGAACGGCACCAAACCACGTCCCTCGCCATGTGGTGGCCCCTCCGCTGCCCATCTCAGGGCGGTCGCCGGGCTTTAAATGGTCAACTCCTTCGTGTCGCGGAGAGTGCCGCCCTACTATCGGGCTCCCAGGGGATGGTGACGGGGGAGCCGTGAACGAGTGGAGTCTGGCCTCGGGGGTCTACAACCCCGTGGTGACGGTGGACGGGCAGCGGTGGCGGGACTTCGAGCTGGAGGTCCAGCTGCCGGTCGTGGCGCCGGCGCCGCGCGAGCGGGAGCGGGAGCGGATGCGCTGGGGTCCGGCGCGGCTGGACCAGTGCAGGCCGTACGGGCTGGCGGGCGGGTTGGCCAGGCCCGATCCGCAGACCGAGGAGGACATGCTGGGGGCCGTCCCCGTCACCGAGCAGGGCACCCCGCGCCGCTTCCCCGACCCGCGCGGCATGTGGATCAGGCTGATCAACGGGACCGGCTCGGCGGACGACCCGTTCCGGGCGACCAACGCGATCGACTGCGCCCTGTCGGTGCTCTCCACCTGGTACGGCACCCCCGCGGTGGCCGCGCCACGCAGGCCCGAGTACGACCGGGTGGGCAGGCCGCTGCTCAGCGGGGAGGCCGGGGGAGTGGCCAGGGCGGAGCGGTGGCTGGGGCAGCGCTTCCAGTACGTGGGGCAGGGGCGCCACTCCTACCTCCCGATCGCGCAGGCGCTGCTGGCCGGGGGACACGGCTCCTCCGCGGTCATCATCAACCGCTGGCCGGCCGGGGGCAGCCACGCCTGGAACGCGGTGAACTTCGACGGCGAGGTGATCTGGATCGACGCGCAGCGGGGTCACATGGCGGTGGAGCCGCCGTACGAGTCGGTGACCGGCGTGTTCTGCGTCGTGATCGACAGGGAGGGACGGCGGCTGTGACGCCTTTCCCGACGCCTTCCCAGTCACCTTTTTCGACGCCTTCCCAGACGCCCTCCCCGACGCCTTTCCCAACGGCTTCCCCCGCCGAGGCGGGTTCCCGCGAGATGAGCGAGACGAGGAGGACAGGGTGAACCCGGACCAGGCGAGGGCGGTGGCGGAGGAGTACTTCAACGGGGTCCGAGGCCCTGGCTCCGCCGTCGAGATAAGGATTTATGCCTTCAACGACGGCTATGTCGCCTGGTCGAACGAGCCCGAGTCCGACGATCCCAGCGTGCTGCCCGACACTGTCGGCTCCGGATGCGTGGTCATCGACAGGACCACCGGCGAGATCGTCATCCGGCCGCTGCTCAACCCCGAGAGCGTGGCCGAGCAATGGCCGGGACGCCGCCCCCGATAGCGAGACGTCCCGGCCGCGACACTCAGCCGCTCGCGAGTGAGCCCACGACCGAGGCGCGGGCCGCGCGCCGGGCGGGCAGGACGGCGGCGAGCACCCCGGCCAGGCCGGACAGGGCCACGAACGACAGGATCTGCGGCACCGGCAGCTGGAAGATGACGTTGTCGGTCATCGTCTGCGCGGCGGCCCAGCCGAATGCGATGCCCAGCGTCACGCCGACCAGCGCGCCGATGAGCCCCAGGACCAGCGCCTCGACCGAGAGCATCCGCCGCAGCTGGGGCCGGGTCAGGCCGAGTGCCCGCAGCAGCGCGGACTCGCGGGTGCGCTCGTGGACCGACAGGGAGAGCGTGTTGGCGATGCCCAGCAGGGAGATGAGCACCGCCAGGCCGAGCAGCCCCGTGATGATCATCAGCACCATGTCGAGCGCCTCGTCGAACTGGCCCCGCATCTCCGTCGAGCTGGCGACCTTCGCCGTCGGGTACGGCTCCGTCGCCGCCTCGACCGCCGCGAGCGCCCGGTCCGGGGCGACGCCGTCCCGGTGCTTGATCATCACCCGGCTGTCGCCGATCTCGCCGAAGTAGCGGTCGAAGTCCCGCTCGGGCACCGTCACGGCGGCGAGGCTCGCGTCGATGTCGGAGAGGCCC
The DNA here is from genome assembly GCF_036227305.1 of Streptosporangium sp. NBC_01469. Classification (NCBI taxonomy): domain Bacteria; kingdom Bacillati; phylum Actinomycetota; class Actinomycetes; order Streptosporangiales; family Streptosporangiaceae; genus Streptosporangium; species Streptosporangium sp. NBC_01469. Next base: position 3,568,415 of record NZ_CP109465.1, read on the forward strand.
ACGATCGTCAGGTCGACCGCGCCCGCCTTCGCCGTCCGTACGGTGATCCGGTCACCGACCCCGAGCTTGAGCCGTTCGGCGACGCGCTCGGTGACGAGCGCGGTCCCCGGCACGAGCCGGTCGAGCGAGCCCGCGTCGAGCGGCGGGTTGAAGCCGGGGACCGGGGTGAAGGTTCCCACGTCGTACCGCGCGGTCCCGGTCGCGAGCCTGGCGGTGGTCTCGCGGAAGGCGATGACCGAGTCCAGCTCGGGCCTGGTCCGGAGGTTCTCGGCGATCACGCGGGGCAGGCCCGAGTCGCGCTCCTGGGTCTGCACCAGGTAGTCGAAGGGGAACTGCTCGTCGAGCTGCTGGGTGTACGTCACCCGCACGGTGCCGGTGACGACGGAGATGACCGTCATCAGCGTCACGCCCACGGTGAGTGCCACGGTGGTGGTCGCCGACCGCTTCGGGTTGCGCCGGGAGTTGTCCACGGCCAGCCTGCCGGGTACGCCGAAAAGCCTGGCGGGCACCCACCCCGCGAAGGCGGACAGCGGCTTGACGATCACCGGCCCGAGGGTCAGCACCGCCAGGAAGACGAACGAGCAACCGGCCATGACCACCACCAGGGCGGTCTCTCCGGGCTTCATGGAGATCCCCGCCACCGAGGCGCCCACGCCCGCGACCAGGAACAGCCCCGCGAAGATCATCCGTACCAGGCCGGTCCTGAAGGTCTGCTCCTCGGTCTGCGAGCGCAGCGCCGCGATCGGCGCCACCCGCGTCGCGGCCCGCGCGGGCAGCAGGGCCGCGCCGACCGTGACCGTCAGGCCGATGACCAGGCCCAGGACGATGGTGCGCGGCGTCAGGGTGGTGGCGGCGGCCGAGGGCAGCGGCGCGTCGAACGCGGTGAGCACGGCGAGCGCCCCCGCGCCCAGGCCGTAGCCGAACAGCAGGCCGAGCACCGACGACAGCAGGCCGACCACGGCCGACTCCAGCACGATCGACCCGAAGACCTGCCCGCGCGTCGCCCCAATGCACCTCAGCAGCGCCATCTCGCGGGTCCGCTGGGCCACCAGGATGTTGAAGGTGTTGTAGATGACCAGCGCGGCCACGAACATCGCCACCACGCCGAACAGCAGCAGGCCCAGCATCAGGAAGTCGCTGTTGGCGCCGTTGGAGGCGGCCAGCTCCGCCGCGTACCGCTCACCGGTCCTGACCTTGTGCCCCGCGCCCACGGCCGCGGCGACCGAGCCGCGCAGCGCCTCCTGGGTGACACCCTCGGCGGCGGCGACGTCGATCTCCCGGTACCCCTCCTGCCCGGTCATCCTTTTGGCCGTGTCCGTGGTGTAGCCGACCGCGCCGAAGTATCCGAGCTCCTGGTCCAGGCCGATGTCGAACAGGCCCACCAGGGTGAACTCGTGCCGGGCGTTCTTCACGTCGAGCACCGCGATGGTGTCGCCGACCTTGAAACCCCTGGTCCTCGCGGTGCCCTCGTCGAGCACGGCCTGCGTCGCGGTCCTCGGGGCCGTACCGCTCACGATCGATGTACGGTTCAAATCGCCCCCGGGCAGGGAGATCCCCGCGGTGGGGAAGTCGCCGGCGGTCTTGCCGTCCTTGCCGAGCAGGGCGGACGTGCCTCGCACCAGCCCCTGGGCGTCGGCGACGCCGTCCACGGCGCGCACCTTCTCCAGGGTCGCCTCGGGGGCTGTCGGAGGCTCGTCGCCGTTCCCCTCAGGCAGGGGGGTCACGGCGACGTCGATCCTGTCGGCCGCCGCCGAGAACTTCTCGGTGAAACCCGCGTCGACGGTGTCGGTCAGGACGAACGTCCCCGCGATGAAGCCCACCCCCAGCGCGATCGCCAGCGACGTCAGTACCAGGCGCAGCCGGTGCGCGAGCAACCCGGCCAGCGTCGTTTTCAGCACCTCACGCCTCCAGCTTCATCAGCGTGTCCAGCACCGACTGCGGCGTCGGCCCGGTCAGCTCGCTGACCGGCAGGCCGTCGCGGAGGAAGACCACCCGGTCGGCGTACGAGGCCGCCACCGGGTCGTGGGTGACCATCACGATCGTCTGGTCGAGCTCGCGCACCGACGTCCGCAGGAAGGACAGCACCTCGGCGCCGCTGCGCGAGTCCAGGTTGCCGGTGGGCTCGTCGGCGAAGATCACCTGTGGCCTGCTGATCAGGGCGCGGGCGACCGCGACGCGTTGCTGCTGGCCGCCCGACAGCTCCGAGGGCCTGTGGCCCAGCCGGTCACGCAGCCCCACGGTCTCCACGACCAGGTCGAACAGCGCGGGGTCGGCCAGCCGCCCGGCGATCTCCAGCGGGAGCCGGATGTTCTGCTCGGCCGTCAGCGTCGGCAGCAGGTTGAACGCCTGGAAGACGAAGCCGATCCGCTCGCGGCGGAGCATGGTGAGCTGCCTGTCGTTGAGCCCGGTCAGCTCCACGTCCCCGATGCGCACCTGCCCGCCGCTCACCGTGTCCAGCCCGGCCAGGCAGTGCATCAGCGTGGACTTCCCCGACCCCGAGGGGCCCATGATCGCGGTGAAGGCGCCCGTCGAGAAGGAGACGTCCACCCCCCGCAACGCGTGCACGGCGGTGTCCCCCCGGCCGTACACCTTGGTGAGTCCCCTGGCCGTCACGGCCGGCACCGCGCTTCCCCGCGCGTCCCACGCGCCGACCTCTCCGGTGATGGTCACGGCAGCTCTCCTCAACAACGTATGGCGTTATGACGGACCAAACGGTATTGACGGGGAGAGGGGGATCCATCAGGCATTAGGCCTGACTTGCGAGGTGGCGGAGGGGTCCGGAGAAGGACGGGCGCGACCTCCGTCGTAGCACCGCCTCGGCCATTCGGCTGAGGCGGCCGGGACGATCGGGACGCTCGGGGTGACTGGGGTGACTGGGGCGCGGCCAGGATGGCCGAGGTGACCGGGGCGACGGGACAACCGGGGCGACCGGGATGGCTGAGGCGGCAGGATGGCAGGGAAGGCCGGGAAGGCCGGGAAGACGACATAACGGGGCGGCGGGATGGTCGAGGCGACCGGGATGGCCGGGGCGACCGGGATTCCGCTCCCGGGGAGGTTCTTCCTCTGCCCTCGCTCCCGCCCGGGTCTACTTTCGCGGGTATTTGATCTTCAGGGTGCCCAGGCCGACCTTGCCGGTGACGCGTAGCACCGGCGCGTCCGGATGGCCCGGATCGGTGGCCTTGTTGCTGATCGTGCCCATGTTCGTGGTCAGCGAGTCGACCCACACGGTCCACCCTCGCGGCACGATCACCAGGATGTTGCCCATCCCGCAGGTCGCCTCCAGCAGCACCTCGCGGTGCGAGCAGACCGCCTCGGTGAAGTCGATCTTCACGTTGCCCGAGGTGCAACTCGCCACGATGCGCGCGGGCACCACCCAGTAGTCCTTCTGCTGCACATGCCCGTGCTTCGTCCGCAACTCCAGGACCCCGCCCCCGACGCCCGGCACGGCGAGCGACGAGTTCAGCGGCAGGTCGGCGGTGAGAGCCCTCAGATCGGCGTACGTCCTGGCGGACTGCGTCCGCTCGATCCGCTCCTCCAGCTCCTCCAGGGTGATCCGCCCTTCTCCCGCGGCCACGCGCAACTGCTCGATGACCGCGTCACGGTCGGCGTGCGACGCGCGAAGCCGGCCGTCAGAGTCCGTCATACGATCATGCTAGTCGGCCGAATGCGGAGTTACGATCCCTGATTCATAGGCATATACGACGACCTGCGCTCGATCTCTCAGGCTCAGCTTGGCCAGTATCCGGCCCAGGTGCGTCTTGACCGTCGCCTCCGCCAGCTCCAGCCGACCGGCGATCTCCATGTTCGACAAGCCCCTGGCCACCAGCACCAACACCTCCCGCTCCCGCGCCGTCAACCCGGACAGCACCGCGGGCTCGGCCGCCCCCGCCGAGGGAAGGTGCACCGCGAAACGCTCCAGCAACCGCCGCGTCGTGCTCGGCGCCACCACCGCGTCCCCGCTGTGCACCGACTGGATCGCGCTCACCAGATCGGCGGGCGGCACATCCTTCAGCAGGAACCCCGACGCACCCGCCTTCAACGCCGCGAACGCGTACTCGTCCAGATCGAACGTGGTCAGGATCAGCACCCGAGGACCTTCCGCCACCGAACGGATCAGCCGCGTCGCCTCCACCCCGTCCATGACCGGCATCCGCACGTCCATCAGCACCACGTCCACGGCGACCGTCCGCACCGCCTCCACCGCCGCCGCCCCGTTGCCCGCCTCCGCGACGATCTCGATACCGGGCTGGGCGCTGAGAACCATGCGGAAACCGGTGCGCAGCAACTCCTGGTCGTCGACCAGCATCACGCGAATCACCTGGTCGTCCATCGCGTAATCCGTCAAGCCGCCCGACCTGCCCCGGTATCGCCGACCGGCAGCCGCGCCACCACCTGGAACCCGCCGCCGGGAACGGGCCTCGCCTCCACGCTCCCGCCGAACAGCGCGACCCGCTCCCGCATGCCGACCAGGCCGTGCCCGCCCTCGCGCTCCGGCGTCGCGGCACCGCGGCCGTCGTCGGTCACCCGCACGAGCAGCTCCCGCACGTCGTACTCCATCTCGACCGTGGCCCTGCTGTCCGGACCGCCATGCTTGAGGGTATTGGTGAGCGCCTCCTGAACGATCCGGTAAACCGTCAGCTGCTCCCCCTCGGGAAGCTCCCGGGGAACGCCGGACACCCGCAACTCCACCGGTAACCCCGACTCCCGCACCTGCGCCACCAGGCCGTCCAGCTGCGACAGGCTCGGCTGCGGAGCGTACTCCTCCTGGACACCGTCGGCCCGCAACACGCCCACCATCCGCCGCATCTCCGCCAGCGCCCTGCGGCCCGTGGCCGAGACCGCCTCCATCGCCCTGCGCGCCTGCTCCGGATCGCGGTCGATCGCGTACCCCGCCCCATCGGCCTGAACGATGATCACACTCACGTTGTGCGCGACCACGTCGTGCAGCTCACGGGCGATCCTGGCCCGCTCCGCCGCCGCCGCCAGCCTGGCCTGCTGATCGCGCTCCCGCTCGGCCCGCTCGGCCCGCTCCTCCAGACTCTCCAGGTAACGACGGCGGGTGTTCGCGTAGATCCCCGCCATCCAGATCGCCGCCGCGAACGCCGAGGCCGTGGCGAAGGCACTTGGGTCAAGCCCCTGAGGAACCCGTCCGAACACCAGGAACAACCCCAGCTCCACCACCAGACCCGCCCCGACCGCCCAGCGCAGCGGGCGCCGCGACGCCACGCCGTACATGGCGACGAGCACGGAGACGTTGAAGAACAGGGGCGACACCCCGACGAGCCACTGCAGGAAAGAGGTGAGCGAGATGATCGTGAAGACCGCGACGGGACGCTCGCGCAACCAGAACAGCGGCACGAACAGCAGCAGCGTCAGCCCCGCGAACCCCCACAGCCCGATCCTCTCCGCCCCCCAGGCCACCACGTCGATCACCCCGACGGTCCAGACGTTGAGCAGCGAGACCAGCAGGAACGGAGTCAGCCACAGGGCATCCGTGATCCTGGGATGGCGCCCGCTCCAGGCGCGTAGTCTGCCGAACACATCACTACGATATGTATGCGCAGATCAGACCCCTTCCCCCTCAAGGTGGAACCCGGTGTACGACTCAGGTCGCACATCGGGTCGCACATTCGGCACGGCTTACACAGCCTTTACCGTCTCTGGGGCACCATGGTTTTCGGGAGCGCCCTACGGGGTGAGTAAAGGGAGATAGTTTGTGGTGATCAATCACAAAGACGCCGGGTCGCGCGGCCACGAGGACAGGCCGCGCGACCTGACGTTTTCTCCCCGCCGCGCCGGATAGCAGGCGCTCCGCCCGCTCGGCTGCCTCGGTGACCTCACCCGATCACCCGAGTGGAATCGCGGAGTTCTCCTCTTCGGCGGCGGACGGCGTGCCGTCTCGGGCGACGCCGGTTCCATGAACGGCCGGCCGGGGCTCACCCGGGCGACTCGCCGGAGCCGTCCCCGTCCGAACGATCGCGTGACGCCGCCCCCGCGCCCGGCGACCTCGTGGCAGCTCCGGCGATGCCATCTCGATCCGAGATGACAGTCTTCACCAATTATCGCGTTCACTGCGGAACGGGGAGTTTCCCTCAAGCGTTAAAAGGGTCAAGGGAGCCGAAAGCGGGCAAAAAGGGGCTGTGTGATCGGACGCTCTCCGGAAGCGGCGCTCCGGCCCGACGGTCCGCTCAAGAGATGATGACCATGGCCATGTTCACACCTGAGAAAATCGACAATCGTGACATACAGCTCCCTCCTCCGGGCTGTCGAAGACGTTCGGCGGCAAGAAGAGGGCGAGGAAGCCGCGGGCGATCGCCGAACGGGCCGCCGATCTGTCCCAAGGCCGGCCGCGTCGGCCGGGGGCGGGGCGGCAGCAGGGAAACGCCCGCGGTCGCGGTGAGCGGGGACATCCGATGATCCGAGTTCTCGTGGTGGAGGATCAGCAGGCGCTCGCCGGCGCTCTCAAGATCGCGATCGACGCCCAGCCGGACCTCGAATGCGTGGGGACCTTCGGGACGGTCGAGGATGCCATGCCACTCGCGACGGCGTCCGGCGCCGACGTCGTGCTCATGGACATTCATCTGCCCGACGCCGACGGGGTCGAGGGCGGGATCGAAGGCACGAGGCGGATCAAGGTGTCTCACCCGGAGGCCCGCGTCCTCATCCTGGCGGAGGACGCCACCCCCGACCTCTTCGTAGCCTCCGTGGCGGCGGGTGCCGCGGGCTTCCTCGCGAAGGACCACGCGTTCGCGGACATTCTCCGGGCGATCCGGGCCTCGATCAACCAGAAGATCATCATGGTCGAGTGCGACACACTCGGCGCGCTCCTCAACGGCATACGGCCCGGCGCGTCATCGGCGAACGGCCGCGAGAACTGGGCGAGGCTCACCGCCCGCGAACTGGAGGTGCTGGCGTTGATGGGGGAGGGGCTCTGCCCTCGCGCGATCGCCGAAAGGCTCATCGTGAGCCTGTACACCGCACGCGGCCACATCAAGAACGTCATGGTGAAGCTGGGCGCGCACAGTCAACTGGAGGCGGTGGTCGTGGCCGCCAGGACGAAGCTCCTGCCCGGCCTGCAAGCCCGGTCAACATCCCCGATTCGGTCCATTTGGGGGGAATAGTCGGACCACCTGAGGGTGGTGGATCCCCGGGAGATCCCTTTAAGGTTTTGAACCAGGCCGCGCTCCACATTGTCGCGGCTTTTCCACTTCTTCAAACAATCGGCTTGAAACGCCACGTGTTGGCGCTCACCAAGGGTGCCCCGTTTTCGCCGATCTACCCGGGCAACATGCCGGGCTTGCCGTGGACAGAGGTGATGACGCTGTGCCCCCGACACCGGCCTCTCACGACCATCCAGCCGTTCCGACATCGTCGGTCATCTGCCGGCAGGAGCCCCGACCGGCCTCGCCGGATGGCATGGTCCGTGCTCATCGGCCTGGGACGAGGCACGCACGACGCTGAGAACTCATCCATCAGGTGCCCTCGTTTAGGCGATTGAAAAATGAGCGTTAAACACTGCGTTTCACTTATAACACGTGTCACCCTGTTCGCCTCTGTAACGGCGGCCCTGCTGTGCACACTGGTGGCCACAGTGCTCATGGTCGCCATCCACCGTTTCGGCACGGAGTCGCTCACCACGGAGATCGTCGCGGACGGCGGCCGGGTGGCCATGCAGGTGGAGCGGGGCAGGGCGGCCTACCCCCTCGCACAGAACCCGTTCCGCCATATCCAGGTCGTCGACGCACGGGGCCGGGTCGTCGCCTCGACCCCCAAACTGCGAGGCAAGCCGCGCATGGCGACGTTCACCCCCGCCAACAAGGCCACCGCACAATCCGTCGTGTGCGGCGAGGTCTTTCCTCCTGGCGAATGCGACATCGTGATCGCGCAGTGGGCCTACCGGGAGGGCGGGAACTGGATCGTCTACTCCGCCTCCCCCACGGTCCCTCCGTGGGTCGATCCGAGGCTGGCCGCACTGGTCGGCGGGGCCGCGGTGGTGCTCGCCGCGGCCGTCACCTATCTCGGCCGCCGGATCGCCGTCGCGTCCCTCAAGCCGGTGACCGCCATCCGAGTGGAACTCGACGAGATCAACGAGACCTCCCTCAGCCGCCGGGCGCCCGTACCGCCCTGCGATGACGAGATCCACGATCTGGCCATCAGCATCAACCACACGCTGAGCCGCCTACAGGCCGCGGTGGAGCAGCAGCGCCAGTTCGCCTCGGACGCCTCCCACGACCTGCGCAGTCCCATCGCCGCCATCCGTGCCGAGGTGGAGGACGCCCTGCTCGCGCCTCAGGAGACCAGTGTGCCCAAGCTGGGGGGCACCGTTCTGGGCGGTCTGGAGCGGCTTCAGGCGATCGTGCACGACCTGCTGACCATCGCGCGGCTGGACGCGGGGAGTTCGGGTGCGCACGACGCGATCGACCTGGCCGAACTCGTCGCCACGGAGTGCCGGATGCGCCACCACATGAGAAACGGGTGTGAGTTCTCGCTTGAGCCCGGTGTGGTGGTGATCGGCGACCGGTTGCGGATGGGCCGCCTTCTCACCAACCTCATCGACAACGCCGAACGGCACGCCGACAGCAAGATCATCATCGATGTCCGGCGCGCGCCGGGCGACGAGGGCGACGGCCGGCGATTCCCGCACGGCATCGCGGTGCTGGAGGTGCTCGACGACGGGCCGGGCATCGATCCGGACAAGCGCGAGCAGGTGTTCCAGCGGTTCGCCCGGCTGGACACCGCCCGCAGCAAGGACGCCGGAGGCACCGGGCTGGGCCTGCCGATCGCCCGGCAGATCGCCGAGACGAGCGGGGGCACCCTCCGGATCGAGGACAGCCCCCGCGGCGCGCGTTTCGTGCTCCGCCTCCCGCTTCACGAGGGCGCCGCGCTTCCCTCACTCCAAGACCCCGGCCTCGCCGAACGTGGCGGCGCGGTCTTCCTTGAGGACGGATTCGCGCAGTAATTGAATGGCTCTGCGTATGACCGCGGCTCTCGACGCGAAGCGTCTTTCGCTCCGGCAGTATTCTATAAAGAATGAATCCTGGGGCGATATTGTTACGCTGGTGTCTATCGACTTCATGTCGATCGGAATATCTTGAATTGTTTTGTGGGGTCGACGGGATTCGAACCCGCTCTGGACGACACCTAAAATCGTTGCCTCTACCGTTGGGCTACGACCCCTATTCTTTCCTGCGAAATTCTCTGTCTGTGAATGGCAATTGGGGCAGAGAAAGCGCAGGTTTTCTTTTCTGTTGTCCAGCCAGTCGCCATTGATATGGTCAACGTGCAGTGTCAATGTCTGACCCTGCCAGACGCCCTTGATCCTACATCCCGCGCAGCCGTACGGCATCCCGATCGCGATCAAGCTGCGTCTGAGCTGCCCTGGGTCCGGGCGCGGGCTGCCCTCCGGCCGTACGACCAGAACCTGTTCCGGGAGGCGGCGTCGCGGTGAGGGCTGCCCCTTGTTGGGGGAGACCCTGCGAAAGTGCGACGTGTCGATTCCGAAGCGCTTCAGCTGGCGGCTGATGTGGGCGTGGTTGCCGCCCGCGATGGTGATGCCGAGACGGCGCAGGACGTCGGCGATGCTGAGGGAGTCGGCTGCGGCCTCCGCCAGCATTTCGGGGGTGTATTTGTATTTGGTGGGCACGCCCCAAGTTTAGGTAATGGGACTGACAATTCTCGGGGCGTGCTCATGTCATATTAAATGGTGAAAAACGGGTAATTAGTCGAGGCCGAGTTCGCGGCGGAGGCGGGCCACGTGGCCGGTCGCCTTCACGTTGTAGAGAGCCTTCTCGATCTTGCCGTCGGCGTCGATGACGAAGGTGGAGCGGATGACCCCGACGGTCGTCTTGCCGTACATCGTCTTCTCCCCGTACACGTCGTAGGCCTTGTGGACCTCAAGGGAGGGGTCGGACAGGAGCGGGAAGGTCAGGGCGTCGTGCTCGACGAACTTGGCGAGCTTGGCCGGGCTGTCCTTCGAGACGCCGAGCACGGCGAATCCGGCCGAGGTCAGCGAGGCGAGGCTGTCGCGGAAGTCGCAGGCCTGCTTGGTGCAGCCCGGGGTCATCGCGGCGGGATAGAAGTAGAGGATGACGCGCTTGCCGCGATGTGTCTCCAGCGACACGGTGGTGCCGTCGGCGGCGGGAAGCGTGAAGTCCGGGGCGGCGTCGCCCGGCTCAAGTTTCATGGTGTTCCTCCGAGGAATGGTTCCCAGGTCAACTTACCGGCCTGTCCGAAGTGCCGCGGGTGGGCGGGACCTGACAGACTGATCAATGTCAAGGAGTAGGGGAGGAGAGCCATGGCGGACACCGATCCCGCGGAGTTGGAGCGGCAGATCGAGCGCACGCGCGCGGAGTTGGCCCAGACGGTGGACGCCATCGCGGACCGGGTGAGCCCCAAGCGGGTCGCGGCGCGCGGTGTGGCGAAGGTCCGGGCGAACGCGGAGCATCTCGTCGGCCAGGTCGGTGACCTGGTGGGCGGCGCGGCGGGGCCGAAGCCGGTCAGGCTCGCCGGCGAGCCCGAGGATCTGTGGGCGGACGACCGGCCGGACCTGGCGCCGATCCTGATCGGGGTGGGGGCGGTGCTGGCGCTCGGCGCGGTGGTCATGCTGTGGCGGCGCCGTCGGCCGTGACCGGCGGACGGCGCCGTCGCGCGGTGGTGGGTGTGCGGGGTGTCGGCACCGCTCCCGGGGATGAGCGGTGCCGGGTGTCAGCCGGCGCGGCGCAGTCGGCGGCCGATCGCGGTGAAGAGCCGCCGGGGAAGTGCCAGCGCCAGTACGGCGAGGACGACGTGCACCGTGATGAAGGCGTAGGCCTCGCTCCGTGTCGCCGGGTGGCCGAGCCGGACCGTCATGTGATGGGCCCAGTCCCAGAGTTCTGGGATCCCGTCCAGCCTGCGGTTCATGGAGACCGCCACCAGGTCTTCGAGGCCGGACATCTGCAGGATCGTCATGGCCGTGCCGGTCCGCAGTACGCCTTCGCGTGAACCCCCACCGATCCGGTAGGCGAGGGTGAGCGCTATGAGGAGGAACGGTACGAACACCACCACGTGCAGGTAGAGATCTTCGAAGACGGCGGATCCGTCCGCCATGTCCATCGCGATCATGAAGGTCTTGGGCACGAAGTAGCAGAGGAAAGCCAGGAAGATCGCGGGCAGTGCGACCAGGTGCAGCCGCAGCCGCCGCGCCCACGCGATGTTCAGCCAGGCGATGGCGACGCAGGCGGCGATCTGGGGTGTCAGCTTGACGAACAGCATCCACGCCGAGGTGATCTCCCGCTCGTAGGGGATGACGAAGCGCACTATGGCGGCCAGCAGTATCGCCAGGGCCCCCACCAGCAGCGTTACCCGATTGTCCAGCCAGAACGAACCGGTCGTGACGGAAGGTGGTGCGTCCGTCCGGGTGGACGATGAAGACGGCATTGAATCCCTGTCAGTGCGTTGAGACGATCGGTGTGCCGTGCTCGGGGCAGACCGCCGTGGTGAGTGATCCCGAATCGTCTGGGATCACGTTGACCAGCGTGGGCCGTGTCCGGCGCAGCGCCGTCACGGTCAGTGCCCGTCCGGCGGGGTGGGCGTGGAAGTGTCGCCACAGCAGGTGGACCCGACCGCAGGTGGTGGCCGCCGCGAAGTAGCCGAGATGTGGGTCGTGTACGACTCCCGCTCTTTTGGAGCGTACGGCGTGTGCGGCGGTCATACGTTCGACGATGTTCACCTCGACGCCGTCGAGTTCCGGTAGCAGCGCGTCGAGGGAGGCCCGTTCACCTATCAGGGTCGCCCGTCCGGCCTCGGTCGCGATGTGGAGCGCGTCGGCGTTCAGCGCCCGGCGACGGCTTTCTTCGAGGACCTTCGCGGCGGGGGAGAGCAGCACCCCGTAGCGGGGGCCGATCCAGGAGGGTACAGCCCAGCCGGGGAGAGCACCCCGGCGAAGGGTGCGGCGGTCGAGCGTCGCGGCGCGTACTTCCAGTACGGGTGTCCGGCTCGGCACGCCCACCAGGCTGAGCGAGTCCCGTAGTTCCCGCCCCTCGTCGATCCACAGGGACGGCTCCCGGGAGGCGTCGAAGGGCTGAGCGAACGGGCACAGGCGGTGGAGCTGACCGGTCAGGGCTACCGAGGGTGTGGGTTCGGGTTCGTCGAGGGCCATGCCCGCGGACACCCACTGGTCGCGGTAGAAGGGCACCCGCAGGAAGGCCGTCTTGACGATCCTGCGGTAGGCCCGTTCCCAGCGCGCCGCCGAGAAGTCAGCCGGCATCGACGCTGACCTGGACCAGGTCGTCGACGGTGGCCAGCACCTCTGTGAGTTCGTCCGCCGAGGCCGCCGAGGCCAGCACGTAACCCAGTTTCGCCCGGCATTCGGTGTAGGGCATGACGGGTTCGCCCGGCAGAGCGGTGACCAGTACGTCGTCCACTCCGGGTAGTGCGAGTGCGTCCCGCAGACCGTTCAGGGCCACCAGCGTGCCCTTGGTGTCCGAGCGGAGCATGCGTACGGCGGCGTGCCTGGTCCAGCGGGGAGAGAGTTCGGGGCGCTCGCCGATGGCGAGCAGGACGGCGGCGGCCACGGTGTCGACCCCGTACATGAGGCCGAGCGCCTCGCCCATGCCGTTGCCGCCGATTCTCGCGCCCATCTCGATCAGTACGACACCGTCGTCGGTGACGAACAGGTCGATGTTGAGCGGCCCGTCGGTGTAGCCCACGTCGGCGCAGACGAGTTCGATCTGCCGGGTGACCTCCCGGGTCAGTGGCTCGTCGCGAGGGGCCATGTGGTGCCCGATCGCGACGACCTGGGGTGCCGCCACCACGCGGTCGCTCAGTCCCAGCAGGGCCACTTGGCCGTCCTGGAGGAATGCCTCACCACAGAGGTCTCGGCCGGTGACCAGTTCCTCGACGATCACGGTCGCCGAGGGGGAGACGTCGCTCGCCGCCCTCACGGCGTCGCCCAGTTCCTGTGGGCCGGTGCAGATCGTGATGCCGCGGGAACTGCCCGAGTCGACGGGTTTGACGATGACGGGAAAGGCCGGTCGTACGGTGTCGCGGAGGATCTCGTTGGTGGTGCCGCTGACGTAGGCGGGCCCGTCCATGCCGAGCCGTTGGCACACCTCGCGGAAGTAGGCCTTGTCCACCGAGGCTCGCAGGGCGGGGGCGGACAGTCCGCGGGGTAGTCCGAGCCGCTCCGTCACCTCGACGAGGGACGGCAGGTTGATGTCGCTTCCCGGGGCGAGTACTCCGGCCACGTCGTCCCGGCCGCGCAGTGCCGCCGTCACCGCCTCCACGTCACGGGTGCTGAGGTGGAGGAACTCGTCGGCCTCCCGGACTCCGGGGGCGTCGGCGCGCATGTCGATGCAGATCGTGCCCAGCCCGAGCCGCCGGGCGGCCCGGAACGAGCTGATCGTGCCGTCCGAGCCGCCCAGGATGACCAGTTGCTTCACGCGTGGGCCGCCTCTGGGGCGTTCCAGTTGACGCCGCGGGTTTCGATGAACCAGTCCACGGTCCGGGCCATTCCCTCCTTGAGGGAGATGAGTGAGTTCGGATCGATCCCGACCGACTGGAGGGTCTTGTTCTGTGCCGTGACCGCGGTGTCGGGCGTCTCGCCTGGCCGCATGGGCAGGTCGACGATGGGCACCCGTTCGTAACCGCGGGCCACGCAGAGGTCGATGACGAGCTCCGCGACCTCGCGGATGGTGGACGAGGTGGTCGGGCCGACTTCCACGACGTGGTTGAGGACCGTGCCCGCGGCGGCGGTCTCCAGGGAGGAGACGAGTGCCCGTGCCACGTCTCCGACCCAGACCATGTCGGAGATCTGGGTGCCTCCGCCGTACAACTCGACAGGCATACCGGCCAGTGCGCGGCAGACGACGGCAGGGGTGATCTTCCGGACCTTGCCGGGGGCGAACGGTGGAGCGGCCTGCTGGCGGGGGCCGTAGGCGTTGACGACTCGCACGCTGTTGACCCTGGTGCCGCGGTGGGCGTTGAACATGCGGACGAAGCGTTCCACGGCTGTCTTGGAGATGGAGTAGCTGTTGTCCATCCAGTGGTTGCCGACGCAGATGTAGACGCCGGGCAGGTCGTACTGGGCCACGGCCTCGAGGAAGTTGAGACCGCCCATGAGGTTGGTCTCGGCCGCTGGTCGCGGATTGGTGATGGTCTCCTGGGTGCCGAGAACGGCCGCCAGGTGCACTATGGCGTCACAGTGCGCCGCGAGTTCCGTCATGGCGGTGGCGTCCCGGATATCGCCTCGCATGACTTCCCAGGGCATGTGCTGTTCGGTGCGTCCTCTGTGATCGAACACGAGCGGAACGTGGCCGCGAGACGCGAGTTCTTCGCAAACATAGCGGCCGATGAATCCGTTTCCCCCGGTTACCCCGACTTTCATGTCTTCCCCTGTGTTGAGTTGAACACCCCGCGTGTAGCACGCGTCGATAGGTGTGCGCGTGCGTCCTAAATATGTGTGCATGTCGCTTTTATGAGCAAACGTGCACATGGTAAAAGGCAACATATACTGCAACGGCTTGGCACAATAGTGACCTGTTTTCATGTTGTGATGATCGTCGCCGCCGGGGGGCCGAGTGGGGTTAGAGGTGTTGGATCCATGCCGTGATCCAGAACCCGACGGCTGGGAGGACTTCCGGCAGGCCGAAGGGCTGACCCCCCTCTGGGCGTACGACGTCATCGGCGCGTCGTGCGAGGGATCGTGGGCCCGTCCCCTGCTGGCCGTGTTCCGCGAAGGCCGGCGCATCACCGCGGTGATCGGCGCGGTGTACATCGGCCTGCGATCACCGGGTTCCAGCCGGGCGCCCCGGCCCCGCCGAGAGCCGATCATCCTGGATGTCCGCCTGCCCGGCTACTCCAACGGGCCGACATGGCACTTCTCGGGCGAGGTGTCGTTCGAGGCGCGGTGCGCCATGCTGCGGCTGTTCGAGCGGGCCGCCGCGCGCCGGCTCGGCTGGGGGCTCGCGGGGACGGTCTACCGCATGATGACCGAGCCCGAGTCGCCGATGGTCGTCCGCCGGGGGGCGATCGTGCGGGATTCCCCGGGTAGTACGGTCATGCCCCTGAGCTGGACCTCCGCCGAGGAGTGGATCGGCTCGCTGAGCAGGAACCGCAGGAGCGTCCTGCGCCGTCAGCTCCGCCGGATGGAGAAGGCCGACGACCTGATCGTGACCACCGGGACGGTACGGTCCGACCTCGATCCGGTCGAGCTGGCCGAGATGAACCGCAGGCACACGGCCCGGCTGGCGGCCCGCCTCGACCCCCGCGCACCACTGCCCGCGGCGTACTTCGACAGGTTGCTCCGGCGCGAGGATGTGTCCGTGACCACCTATCACGCCGGGGAGCGGCTGCTGGCCTTCGCGATCCTGTTCGATCACGGGACCACTCCCGTCTTCGCCACCTGGGCGGCGCTGCGGCCCGAGGACGGCGGACGCAAGGACCTCTACTTCGACGCCCACGCGCGTCTGGTCCGGAAGGTGATCGAGGACGGGAAGAAGGAACTGCTGGGTGGCCGGGGCCTGGTGGAGGTCAAGAAGTCGCTGGGCTACGAGTACGTCCCGATGAAGCTTGTCGCCGTCCCCCGATGGGTGATGGGATGAGCCTTACCCTGCAGACGCTGGACCCCCGGCACGATCCCGAACCCTCGGACTGGGAGGAGCTCCGCGCCACCGCCGGCCAGACCGTGACCTGGCGCTACGACCTCCTGCGGGCCTACGCCTGGGCCGCTCAGGCGCCGGTCCTGCTCACCGTGCTCAGGGCGGGAGGTGCCGCGGTGGGCGCCGTGTCGGCGTCGTTGCGCGGAATACGGCCGCGCAGAGCCGTCTACGTCACCGATCGGGACCCCGCTGGTCTCCTGGACGTCCACGCGCCGGGCAACCGTTCGCAGAAAGGCTGGTGGTTCACCGGCGAGCCGGGACCTGAGCAGCGGCGGGAACTGTTGCGCGGCTACGTGCGCGGCATCCGTGCGGAGTTGGGTGCCGGCTGGCGGAGCATGGTGTGGAGAGAGGTGTCACCCGGCGAGCCCGCGCTGCTGCCCGGTGCGGTCAAGGTCCGCTGTCCCACCGAGCCGCTGGCCAGGCTGGCCACCCCCTGGCGTGACCTCGACCAGTGGTACTCCCTGCTCGACCGCGCCCGTAGGGACTCGCTCAGGCGGCGAGCCAGGAGTTTCTCCGCCGATCGCGGGCTGTCGATCGAGATCGGCCCGGCCCGCGAACTGGTGACCGGAACGGAGGCCGCCGCGCTGCGTGCCGAGAACGACCTCAAGCACCGCGGCGGGCTCTTCCCTGTCGCCCCACTGCCGTTCTCCTACCTCGAAGCGCTGGTCGGCGGTGACGAGGTCATGGCGCTCGCCTACCGTGACACCGCCGGGCGGCTGCTCGGGCTCTCCCTGATCCTGGATCACCCCGCGTGGCCGATCTGTTTCAGCTGGGGAGCCGTCCTGCCGGAGGACGGTGGCCGCAAGCACCTGTACTTCGACGGCTACGTCCGCATGGTGGAGTGGTCCATCGGCTCGGGCAAGGCCGGGCTGGTCCTGGGAAAGGGCCAGGCCGAGGCCAAGAGGGACCTCGGCGCGGAACTCGTCCCCTCCTCCGTTCTCGCGGTGCCCCTATGACCTGCGTGCAGTGCGGGCACCCGCACCCCACTCTGATCAGAAGGCGCCTGCGCCCGGCCCGCTACTCCTGCCGGTCGTGCGGCGCGGTGTTCAGGACCCACCCGTTCCACGGGCAGGAGCCGGCACGGTACGCGTCGACGGATGGCGATCCGCTCATGGCGTTCATGCCCGCCCGCATGGTCCGCTGGGTGCGTGAAGGGCAGGAGCCGGTCACCGACCTGCCGGACCGGACGGCGCTCACGCGGTGGTACAAGGATTTCGACGCCCTTGTCGCCGGGGCACGGTCCTCGGCTGAGATGCGCGCCGTCGTCGAGCGGGTGAGCGAGGTTCCGCTCGACCTGCTGCCCGCCAGGCCCCCCGCGTTCTCCAAGGTGTGCGCCGCGCTGCACGCCAACTGCTACGACAGCGGGCTCGCCGTGTCGAGACTGGCCGGGCAGGATCCGGACTTCGTGGCCGAGAGGGTCGGCAACCTGCGGCGCTGGCTCGTCACGGCGGGAAGGTCCACGACCTGGCTGGAGGCGGCGGCCGCCGACGATCCCGCTCCTGAGGCGGTCGAGGAACTGCTGCCGTTGCCCGGCTCGTTCACCGCGGAACAGGCCAGGACCTTCTTCTCCGCGCTGTTCGGCGTGGACAAGGGGCCGTCCATCCCGGGGGTGCGTGACCGCTTCGGCGAGGAGCGGATCCGGCGAGCCCTGCTCGCCTACCTGGAGACCGGTGCCCGTCCGCTGCGCGAGGCCGTGCTGGATGAACTGGATGCCGGATGACCGTCACCGCCGAGGTCGCGGCCTCACACCGCGTCGGCCCCCGCCGCCTGATGACACTGCTGGGCGGTCGCGCCACGTTCCGCCTCCTGCTGTACGGCTCCGCGGGTGTCCTGGTCGCCGCGTGGAGCCGGGATGACTTCAACCGGTACGCGGCCGCGATGGGGGCGACGGGCTGGCTGTGCATGGTGGTGCAGTCGGGTCCGGAGAAGGCTGCGCTCAGGCTCATCCCCCGCGCCCGCCGTACCCGCGAGCCGCTCGCGGGCGTGCTCCGCGCGATCCTCGCCTATGTCCCGATCCCCTTCACCGTGGCCGCCGCGGCCGGTTTCGTCCTCGCGCCCGACGCCATAATCACGGTCTACCTGCTCGGCGCCGCCTACTACGTCTCACTCGGCTGTGGCATGCTCGGTGTGGCCGTGCACCGGGCCCTTGGCCGTTACACCCCCGACACCGTCCACTTCGCGCTGCTCGGCCTGGGGATGCTGGCCATGGCCGGGCTGGCCTTCGCCGTACCCGTCCGGCCTGCCGGTTACCTGGCCGGACTGCTCGTCCTGAGTACGGTGCTCAACTTCGTCCTGCTGCGCGGTCTACCCCGCACCGTCCGGCCACCGCACCGCGCGTTGCGCCGTGTCCTGGCCGGCACCGTGGTGCTGATGGGTACGGCCGACGTGATGAGCAACGCCATGGTGGGCGCGCTCTTCGTGGAACTGGCGCTCACCTCCCACGCGAGCCAGAGCGGCGACCTCTACGTGATGATCCTCGGATGGGGGTTCACCGTGTCCGTGACCTACACGCTGCAGCGGATCTACCAGCCCCGGCTGTCGCTGCGAATGGCCTCGGGCGGCGCCGCCGAGGCCCGAGCACTCGGTCGACGTGTTGCCCGGCTCTCCGTCTGGATGAGCGCCACCTGGCTGGTCCTGGCGGGAACGGCGCTCATCGGCGGCCTGGCGGGAACCCGTTCCCTGGTCGCACTCGGCGGCCTTCTGCTGTCCATGCTCCCGGTCTACGCGCTGACGAGCTTCGGGATCTTCATGCTGGAGAACACCGATGAGGCCGGCCTGCGAAGCAGCGCGAAGGCGGCTGTCATGGCACTGGTCGCGGTCATCGCGCTGGGCGCGCTGGTGATACCGCTCGCGGGGGCCGCCGGGGCGGTGTACGCGCTGGGAGCGAACGGGTTCGTGCTCGGCCTGGTGTTGAGGAGGGGCAGGTGACGACCGGGCTGACCGTGCTGGTGCCGTGTTTCAACGAGGGAGCGCAGGTCGAGGTCGCCCACCGCGAGCTGACCGAGGCCCTGAAGGGGATCGACGAGTTGGAGATCCTCTTCGTCGACGACGGCAGTACCGACGACTCCCTCGACCGGGTCCGCCGCCTGGCGGAGTCGGATCCACGAGTGCGTTACCTGTCCTTCACCCGTAACTTCGGTATCGATGCCGTCATGGCGGCCGGGTTCCGCTATGCCGGCCAGCCATGGACGGTCCAGTGCGACGCGGACCTCCAGGTGCCGCCCGAGGAGATCTGGGCACTACTCGCCAAAGCCGGCGAGGGTTACGACGTCGTGTTCGGCGAGCGGCTGGGGCGACGTGACCCTCTGGTTCGCAGGCTCGGGTCGGCAGGTCTGCACTGGACGGCCCGGCGGGTCTTCGGGATCGACATGCCAAGGGGCGCGTCCACCTTCAGGGTGGTACGCACCGGCGTGGCCCGCACGATCACCGATCTGAGGCTGCCCTGGTTCATCCCGGCGGTGCCCCTCGTCGGTGCCCGCCACGCCGTCACCCCGGTCACGCACAGACCGCGCACGGCGGGCCGCTCCAAGCTCCGCCTGGCGAGGCTGGTCGCACACGGCTTCGAGCTGTTCTTCGGCTTCTCCTGGCGTCCGCTCAACGCGGTGTACGCGGTGGCCGTGCTGGGCGGGGGTCTCTCGCTGGTGATGGCGATACTCGGATATCTGGGGGTGGTGGGCGGGTCGGTCATGGGCGCGGCCCAGCTCCTGCTCATCGGGCTGGTGCTCGCTACGGTGGCTCTGGTAGGGCGCTATCTCCAGAGGCTCGCGCACGACTCGCGAGGTCTGCGGGTCTACTACGTCAGGGAGTCCAACCTGGCGCTGCTTCCCGAGGACAGCCTGACCGGCGGCCTGCGCTGCCCACCTCCTCCCGATCATCCCGATCGTCGGGCGAGCGGATGAGCGGGCTCGGCGTCCCATCTCGCCGAGCCGGTGGCGGTTCTGTCCCGGAGGGTCCTTTCGATGCTTCCGGCCGCACGGATCCGGCGCCGATCCTGACCGCTGTGAAGGGCGCCGGTGGTCGGCGGTCCCGAGTTGAGTAGGGGTTTACTCATGTGCCCTTTTCCTTGCTCGCGGAACATCGCGAGTAGGTGAAAGGGAGGGGTAAATCCATGAAAAGCATCATTCGCTCCGCGATCGCGGTGGTGGCGACCACGGGCCTCATGCTGACGGTGGCTCCGGCCGCCTTCGCCGCGACGTCGGCGTCCGCGTCGGCGGCTTCCTCTGCGTCCTCGGCTTCCTCTGCGTCGTCGGCGCGGGACTTCGACGACAGCTTCGAGCAGGAGTCCAGGAACGGCCTGGCCACGCTGGAGGCGGAGTACTCGGTCGAGGGTGACGAAGAGGAAGACAACACGTTCAGGTTGCTGGGCGAGTTGTACGACGGTGACCGGCGCACCCTCCGTCAGGGCGGTCGCTGCGCCTACGTCGAGGTCCAGGTCATCTCGTCCGGTGACGAGGACTGGGACATCGCCAAGCGCGACAGGCTGTGCAGCTACGACGACACCAAGCGCTTCCGCGTCACGGCGCACGACGTGAGCGAGGTGCGGGTCAAGACCTGCCAGGTCAAGTACCGCAGCTCGTCGACCTACAAGTGCAGCAGGTGGGAAGAGCTCGACCTGGGCTTCTGAGATCTCTCGGAGGCTCGGCCCCTCCGGGTGCGAGAGCACCGCAGGCCATCGTGCCCGGAGGGTGGGGTTGGAACGTGACAGGAACGGGCACCCGCCGTAGAGCGGCGGGTGCCCGTTTCGCGTGCCGGGACCCGCTCCCGTTTCCCGGGCGGTGACGCGTTCAAGATGACGCGTTCAAAGGGACGCGGGTTCGGGCGGGTTCAAAGGGGCACTGCTCCGCTCGGGTTCCCGCTACTCCCGGATGGCTCTCTCGAAGGGGCAGGAGACGAGCGGGCGGGTCAGAGGTCAGAGGAATCAGAGATCAACCCTCCCGGTCGCCGGCCAGGGGCACGGTCTGACCTTAGGGCTCAACGGCCCGGAGGCAGTCAGTGCTCACCTGGCGGCGGCTTACCGAATCGAGTCTGCCTGACCAGGCAAAACACTCTCGATTCACCCCCCATTAGAGGAAGGTGCGGCCCTCGCCCCGGTAGGTGGGGACCTCGTCCACGACCTCGTCCCCGTCGATCAGGTGCAGGCTCGCGAAGCGCTCGCAGAGCTCGCCCGCCTTGGCGTGCCGGAACCAGACCCGGTCGCCGGCGCGCAGGTCCTCGGCGGCCTGCCCGATCAGGGGGGTCTGGACCTCTCCGGCCCCCTCGTTGGAGTCGTAGCGCAGCCCGCACGGCAGGTAGGGCTGGGGCAGGCGGTCGTCGCCGGGGGCTCCGGAGGCGGGGTAGCCGCCGCCGAGGACGGTGACGACGCCGGGGGCGGGGCGGCGGACGACGGGCAGGGCGAACAGGGCGGCGGGCCGGCCGGTGAATCCCCGGTAGAAGTCGAACAGGCGGGGGTGGAAGAAGCCGGATCCGGCTGCGATCTCGGTGACGGCCCTCTCCTTGGCGGTCTTCTCGATGCTGCCGGTGCCGCCGCCGTTGACGAACTCCAGGTCGGTGACCTGGCGGACGGCCTGGACGATCCGGCCCCTGCGCGTGACCAGCTCGCGCCGGGACCTGGCCTGCATCAGGCGGACGGCCCGGGTGAGGGCGGGGTTGCCCGGAGGGTTGTCGCCGACCCCGGCGATCTGCGCCTCGTACGCCATCAGGCCCACGAGCCGGAACCCGGGCCGTTTCGCGATCTCGGTGGCGAGGTCGGCGGCCTGGTCGATCTCGCGGACGGGGGAGCGGCGGACGCCCGCCCTGAATCGGCCGCCGAAGGCGAGGTAGCCCGCGTCGACGTCCAGGCAGAGCCGGATCTCGTGGCGGTCGCGGACCCCGGCGACGGCGGACTCGACCAGGTCCAGGTGCTCGGTCCGGTCCACCATGATCGTGATCTCCCGGGCCGCGACCGGCCCGGCGGCCAGCTCGGCGAGCGCGGCGCGGTCGACGGTGGGGTACGCGACCAGCACGTCCCGCATCCCGATGGAGACGAGCCAGAGGGCCTCGGGGAGGGTGAAGGCCATGATCCCGGTGAAGCCGTCCATGGCGAGGATGCGTTCGAGCACGGCCCGGGACCTGACGGACTTGCTGGCGACCCTGATCGGCTTGCCTCCGGCGCGGCGGACCATGCCCTCGGCGTTGGCGCGCAGGGCGGGCAGGTCGAGGACGGCGAAGGGAGGGTCCAGGTGCGCTGTGGCCCGGTCGTAGCGCTGGCGGTCGTCCATGCCCGCAGGATAAACCCACTCCAGCATATATGAGGAATATTCATGTTGTCGGACGGGTGATCAATGCTCCCGCCAGGGGGATCCCAAGATCGTGCAAGTGGGCGGTTGATCCCCGGCCCGCCCCTGCCTGAACGCGTACACATGACCGAATGACGACTACTCTCCAGGACATCCTGGCGGGCTCGGGAGGCACCGGCGGCGCGGGGACCACCACCGGAGGCTCGGGAGGCAAGGCGGCGGCCGAGCAGTTCCAGGACGTCCGGCGCAGGTCGGTGCGGATGCTCAGGCCGAGCAGGACCCCCGCGGGCGTCCCCGCCGCCCTGATGGTGTCCGCCGTGCTGGCGGTCGCGGCCTCGGTGACGGTGGGCCTGCTCATGGAGTCGCCGCTCGCGCGGGTGCCCTACCGGCGGCTCGTCAACGGTGCCGGCGCGTGGAACTGGTCGGACCCCGCCACCTTCGCCGCGTCGGTGCTCGCCATGGCGGCGGGCCTGGTGATGCTCGCGCTCGCCGCGCTGCCGGGGCGGACCCGGCTGATACCGCTGGAGTCGGGAGACCCGCACATGGTGATCGGCATCACCAGGTCCGGGCTCCGCCGCACGCTGAGGGAGGCGGCCGAGTCGGTGGACGAGGTGAAGGGGGCGCGGGTCCGGCTCACGTCGCGGATCGTCGAGGTCACCGTGTTCACCGACGCCGAGCGGACCGGGCCCGTGCTGCGCCGGGTGGGCGCGGCGGTGGGCGACCGGCTGGCGGGCCTGGGCGCGATGTGCGCGGGTGACGTCGTCGTACGGCTGCGCAGGAAGGGGGGCAGATGAGGCCGTACCTGGGCAACCGGATCGGCCTGGCCGTCACCGGGACGGTGCTGGTGTGCGCCGGGCTCTACGCCTTCCTGCGGGGACGCGGCGACATTCCCGGCCACTCGCCAGGGGCCAGGCTCGTGCACCGGGGGTTCCCCGGGTGGCTGGCCGCGCATCCGTGGCTGGGCTGGCTGGTCGCGCTGCTGCTGGCGGCGCTGGTGCTCCTGGCGGTGCGGTGGCTGCTACACACTCTGGGATGGGGGCGGTGGGGCAGGCGGACCGGGACGGGGACCGCCATGCTCGGGGTTGCTCTTAAAGAAGTCGAAGGGCTCACCCGAGTCCGCGTCAGGTACGTACGGCACGAGCGGCTGCGAATCGGGGTGGGCTGCGCGCCCGCCACCGATGTCGGCAAGCTTGTGGCCCGGCTGAACAGGGACGCGGTGGGGAAGGTCCGACGGGCGCTCGGGGAGGTAGAACTCGGCGTGTTGGTTCGCCTGCACGTCCGCCGCCGCTGACCCGCCGTACGCCGGACGCTCGCCTGTCCCGCCGTACCCCGGCCGTTCAGCCGTCCCGCCGTACGCCGGACGCTCGCCCGTCGCGCCGTACGCGGTGCTCCCGTAGGCCTGCCCGTCGTGCGACCCGTGCGCCGTTTCCCGGACGGGGCTCGCGTACACCGGCCGCTCGGCCGTCGCGCCGTGGAACGGGTCGAGGAAAGGGTCCTTGTCGCCTGCTCCCTCGTACGGCGGCTCCTCGTCCGGTTCCTCGGCCGCGGGTGTGTTCTTCTCCTCGTTCCTGGTCCCGAAGGCCAGCCCGGCGGCGAGGCAGGCCAGCGGGAGGGCGGGCACGACGTAGCGGTGGTCGAAGGCCGCGATGAAGGGCGGCAGGATCAGCAGCATGGTCCCCGCCGCCCAGGGCAGCAGCACCACGCCACCGAGCCGCCGCAGCCGGGTCAGCACGCCGACCAGGCCGACCAGCAGGATCACCGCGAGGTACGGGCCCCGCACGAAGCCGTATTCCTGGTAGCCGCGCAACCAGCCCGCGTACGGCTCGGCCATCACCGGCGCCCCCGACGAGCCCTGGTAGGCCACGGTCAGCTCCTCGGCGGTCTTGCCCTGCGAGGCGGCCCCCGAGGAGAAGGGGCGCACGGTGTCGGGGAAGACGTAGGCGCTCTGCGGCCCGGGAGCCGGGTAGACGCGCCGGGTCCAGTCGAAGATGTGGGCCGCGTCCTCCAGGCCCGCCCGGAGGAAGTCGAACGGCTGGGCCATGATCGCCTGGGTGGCGAAGGTGCCCGCGAGCGCGTCGCGCTCGGCCCAGCTGCCCTTGACCTTGTTCAGCGGTGACTTACCGTCCCAGATGTAGACGGGTGGCGCCGCGCGCTGTCCCAGCGGTTCGACGGGGCACAGGGCCGCCTCGGGCCCGGTCGGCTGGATCTTGGCGCAGTCGGCGAAGGTCATCGTCCGCGCCCAGAGGAAGGTGTTGCCCCTGGTCAGCCCGAAACTGCCGTGTTCGGCCCTGAACCAGGCCGCGTACGAGCCCAGGCCGAGCGCGGCGGCCAGGGTCGCGGCGACGACCGCCCGCCACCCGGCCCTGCGGATCACCATGCAGACCAGTGCCACGGCGATCAGCGGCAGCCCGATCGTGCGGGTGACGGTCGCCGCGGCCAGCAGCGCTCCGGCCAGCGCCGCGACCCACACCGCGGGGCGCCGCCGCCACAGCAGCAGCGTGACCGCCAGCACCGCCAGGAACTGGAAGAGCAGGTCCGCCATGACGAGGTGTTCGAGCTGGATCTGGTAGGCGTCCAGCAGCACCGGCAGCGCGGCGAGCGTCGCGCCCCACCCGGGCAGCCCGCCCAGCCTGCGCAGCAGCAGGTAGACGCAGACGGCCACGACCAGTCCGAGCAGGTGCTGCACCACGACCACCGCGGGGACGCTGGACAGCGGCTTGAGGATCCACAGGAACAGCGCGTAGCCCGCCGGGCGGGACTCCAGGGGGCGGGGGGCGAGCCCCGCGTTCAGGTAGACGAAGGAGTCGGCCCAGAACCACAGGGCGGGCCGGTAGCCGAGCATGGCGAGGACCCGCAGGCCGCCACCCGCCAGCAGGGCGGTGACGAAGAGCCAGTGCGACCCGAGGAAGCGGAGCATCCGCAGGGGGCGGGAGGGACTCGCGGGGCGCTGGGAGCGATGGGAACGGCTTACCGGGTGCGTTCCCGTTACCACCGCGACCTCCCGAATCCCGCGCACATGGCCACCCAGCATAGGTGCGGGATCGGAGGAGCCTGCACGTGATGCGAAATTTGGTAGCGATCGGGTTGTATGTCCCCGAAGTCCCTCGGCCCTCCTCCCTCGTGCCCTCCAGGACCCTCGGGAGCCGGGAGCCGTCTCCGTGCGAGGAGCCTGGGAGTCAGGAAGCGTTCCTCAAGGGTCCTCCGGGAGCCGGGAGCCGTTCCCGTTCAAGGGTCCTCCGGGAGCCGGGAGCCGTTCCCGTTCAAGGGACCTCCGGGAGCCGGGAGCCGTTCCCGTTCAAGGGACCTCCGGGAGCCGGGAACCGCTCCCGTTCAACGGACCCCCGGGAGCCGGGAACCGCTCCCGTTCAACGGACCCCCGGAAGCCGGGAACCGCTCCCGTTCAACGGACCCCCGGAAGCCGGGAGCCGTCCCCGTTCAGCATTCGATGACGTTCACCGCGAGCCCTCCCCTGCTGGTCTCCTTGTACTTGTCGAGCATGTCGCGGCCGGTGTCGCGCATGGTCTTGATGGCTTTGTCCAGCGAGACGAAATGGCGGCCGTCGCCGCGCATCGCGATCCTGGCGGCGGCGATCGCCTTGATCGAGGCGACCGCGTTGCGCTCGATGCACGGGATCTGCACCAGGCCGCCGATCGGGTCGCAGGTCAGCCCCAGGTTGTGCTCGATGCCGATCTCGGCGGCGTTCTCGACCTGCTCGGGGGTTCCGCCCATCACCTCGGTGAGCCCGGCGGCGGCCATCGAGCAGGCCGAGCCGACCTCGCCCTGGCAGCCGACCTCGGCGCCGGAGATGGAGGCGTTCTCCTTGAACAGCACGCCGATCGCCCCCGCCGTCAGCAGGAAGCGGATCACGCCCTCGTCGTCGGAGTCCTTCGTGAAGCGGTCGTAGTAGGTGAGCACGGCCGGGATGATGCCCGCGGCGCCGTTGGTGGGCGCGGTGACGATGCGGCCTCCGGCGGCGTTCTCCTCGTTGACCGCGAGGGCGAACAGCGAGACCCAGTCCATCGTCTGCAGCGAGTCCTTCTCCGGCGACTCGCTCCGCAGCTGCCGGTGGAGCTGGTGGGCGCGGCGGCGGACCTTCAGGCCGCCGGGCAGCACACCCTCCTTGCCGATGCCGCGCCGCACGCACTCGCTCATGACCTGCCACAGGACGAGCAGCTGGGCGCGGATCTCGGCCTCGGTGCGGCCGAACGCCCGCTCGTTCTCCAGCATCAGCCCGGAGATCGACAGCCCGGTCTCCGCGCACTGGGCGAGCAGCTCCACAGCCGTGGTGAAGGGGTACGGCAGGACGGTGTCGTCGGCTTTGATCCGGTCGGCGCCGGTGGCGTTCTCGTCGACGACGAAGCCGCCGCCCACCGAGTAGTAGACCTTCTCGCGGATCGTCTCGCCGGACTCGGACAGGGCGGTGAAGCGCATGCCGTTGGGGTGGCCGGGGAGCGAGATCTTGCGTTCGAAGACGAGGTCCTCGCCGATGACGAAGGGGATCTCGCGGGAGCCGTACAGGGAGATGGTGCCGGACTCGCGCATGGCGGCGAGCCGCTCGTCGACCGTGTCGACGTCGACCAGCTCGGGCTTCTCGCCGGACAGGCCGAGCAGCACGGCCTTGTCGCTGCCGTGGCCCTTGCCGGTCAGGCCCAGCGAGCCGTACAGAATGGCGCTCACCCGGGCGGTCTTCTCCAGCAGCCCGTCCTGGTGGAGGCCGCGGGCGAACTTGTGGGCGGCGGCCATCGGACCGCCGGTGTGCGAGCTGGACGGGCCGATTCCGATCTTGAAGAGATCGAAAACACTGATCGTCATCTGAATCCTTCCAGCGTGGACGGCCACGCGCGCCCGGGGACGCGCGTGGCCGTGACGCGAGGGGGGAGAGGCTTAGGACTCACCCGAGGTGAGCGCGGCGTATTCCTCCGGCGACAGCAGGTCGTCGGCGGAGCCCTCAAGACGTACGCGGAACAGCCAGCCGTCACCGTAGGAGTCGCTGTTGACCAGCGAGGGGTCGTCCACGACGGCCTGGTTGACCTCGACGATCTCGCCGCCGACCGGGGCGAAGATGTCGCTCACCGACTTGGTCGACTCGACCTCGCCGACGGCGTCACCGGAGGCGACCGTCGAGCCGACCTCGGGAACCTGCACAAAGACCACGTCGCCCAGCGCCTCGGCGGCGTAGGCGGTGATGCCGACGGTGAGGGTCAGGCCGTCATCGATGCCGGAGATCCACTCGTGTTCCTTGGTGTAGTGCAGGTCCTCGGGAATGCTGCTCATTTTTTCCTCCTGTAGAAGGGCAGTGCGACGACCTCGACCGGCTCGTGGCTGCCCCGGATGTCGACGGCCAGTCCTGACGACAGGCCGTTGTCCACATAGGCCATGGCGATGGGTCTGCCCAGTGACTGGGAGGGCGCCCCGCTGGTGACCTCACCGACGACCGCGCCGTCACCGGCGACCACCACCGGATACCCGTGCCGGGGCACCCTGCGGCCGGTCGCGATCAGGCCGACCAGGCGGCGGGACGGCGGGACCTCCCTGAGCGATTCGAGGGCGGCCCGGCCGACGAAGTCGCCCGGCTTGTCAAACCTCACCACACGGCCCAGCCCGGCGTCGAACGGGGTGAGGCCGACGGACAGCTCGTTGCCGTACAGCGGCATCCCGGCCTCCAGCCTGAGGGTGTCGCGGGCGGACAGGCCCGCGGGGATCAGGCCGTGCGGCGCGCCCGCCTCGGTGAGGGCGGCCCAGACCGGCTCCGCGTCCCCGGCCGCGACGAACAGCTCGAAGCCGTCCTCGCCGGTGTACCCGGTACGGGCGACGAGGGCCTCGCGTCCTGCGACGACGGCGGGCAGGCCGGCGTAGTACCTGAGCCCGTCGAGGTCGGCGTCGGTGAGCGAGCCCAGGATCTCCGCGGAGCGCGGGCCCTGGACCGCGACCAGCGCGTACCGCTCGGAGCGGTCGTCCACCGCGGCGTCGAAGCCCTTGGCGCGGCCGGTCAGCTCGGCGGCGACCCGGGGGTAGTTGGAGGCGTTGGCGACGACCATGAACTCGGCGGGGGCGAGCCGGTAGACGATCAGGTCGTCCAGCACGCCGCCCTCGGCGTCGACGATCATGGTGTAGCGGGCGCGGCCGGGCTCCAGCGCGGAGAGGTGGCCGACCAGCGCGTAGTCGAGGGCTTCGGCGGCCTGCGGCCCCGTCACGAAGATCTCCCCCATGTGGGAGAGGTCGAACAGGCCGGCCGCCTGGCGGACCGCGTTGTGCTCGGCCGACTCGCTGCCGTAGCGGAGCGGCATCAGCCAGCCCGCGAAGTCGGTCAGCGTCGCGCCGAGGGACTCGTGCACGCCGCGCAGCGGCGTAGGTCGGGACATGTGCGCACCTCAGACAAGGGACAGATGAGAGCATCCTCCCCCTCTGTCGTGGGTGCCTGAGAGTTTCATCCGGGTTTTACCGGACTTTCACCTTCGGCGAGGCCGTGGGACCTGCTTTCCAGAGGGCACCTACCCGCACGGTCCTTTGCCTTGAGAGGTTCGCGGGGAGGGCTTGCTCCTTCAGGGGTCCTGGCCTGGGTGTCAGGACGCTCTCCCGCACGGGATTCATCGGTGTCACCGGTCAGCCTAACCGCCCGCACCGGTCGAGCGAAATCCCCCCGCGGCCCCGATCCGTGCCGGTCAGGGGGCGGCGTGCCGGACCAGCGCCTCGAACAGAGCGGACTCGCCGTCGGTCTCGGGGTGCCACTGGACGGCGAGGGCGAACGGGTGGTCGTCCAGCTCCACGGCCTCGACCGTGCCGTCCTCGGCGTGGGCGGTCACGGTCAGGCCCTCGGCCAGCCGGTCGAGGGCCTGGTGGTGGTAGTGGGCCACGTCCAGGGTCTCGGTTCCGAAGATCTTCGAGGTCTGGCTGCCGGGGGCGAGCCGCACCGGCATCCTGCCGTAGTGGCCGGGGGCCGGGGCGTGGCCGGAGTGGCCGACCACGTCGGGCAGGTGCTGGTGGAGGCTGCCGCCCAGCGAGACGTTCAGGACCTGCATGCCCCGGCAGATCCCCAGGAAGGGCAGGCCCCGCTCCAGCGCCGCCCTGACCAGCCCCAGCTCGGCGTCGTCGCGGAACGGCCGGACGTAGCCGGTCCGCTCGTGCGGCTCCTGCCCGTATCGCTCCGGGCCGACGTCCCCGCCACCGGCCAGGATCAGCCCGTCCAGGCGCCCCGCCAGCGCCGAGGGGTCGCCCGCCGGGGGCAGGATCACCGGCTGCCCGCCCGCGCGGGCCACGTGGTCGACGTAGTCGTACGGCAGGAGCGCGGTGGTCGTCTCCCAGACGGTGAACCGCGCGGGCTCGACATAGCAGGTGATGCCGATGACGGGACGGGACATGATCTCCTGTCTTGCTCTTGCTCTTGCTCTTGCTCTTGCTCTTGCTCTTGCTCTTGCTCTTGCTCTTGCTCCTGCGCCGGAGCCGGGCGCCACGGACCGGACCGGGCCAGACCGGGGGAGCCCGCGCCCCCTCCTCGCACGGTACCGACCGGGGTGGGGCGACCCGCGGCGGGGTGAGGGACACGCCGGGGTGACACGTGCGAGGGGGCCGCGGCGGGGTCTACAGCGGGGTGACGTACGCGCCGGAGATACCGCCGTCCACCAGGAACTCGGAGCCGGTGATGAAGCTGGCGTCGTCCGAGGCGAGGAACGCCACCGCGGCGGCGATCTCGGACGCCTCGGCGAAGCGGCCCACCGGGATGTGGACCAGGCGGCGCTGCGCCCGCTCGGGGTCCTTGGCGAACAGCTCCTGAAGCAGCGGCGTGTTCACCGGCCCCGGGCACAGGGCGTTCACCCGGATGCCCTCGCGGGCGAACTGCACGCCCAGCTCGCGGGACATGGCCAGCACCCCGCCCTTGGAGGCGGTGTAGGAGATCTGGCTGGTCGCCGAGCCCATCACGGCCACGAACGACGCGGTGTTGATGATCGACCCCTTGCCCTGCCGCCGCATGTACGGGATGGCGTGCTTGCAGCACAGGTAGACCGAGGTGAGGTTCACCTCCTGGACCCGACGCCAGGCGTCGATGCCGGTCTCCAGGATCGAGTCGTCGTCCGGCGGCGAGATGCCCGCGTTGTTGAACGCGATGTCCACGCTGCCATAGGTGTCGAACGCGGTCTGGAACACCCGCGCGACGTCGTCCTCACTGGTCACGTCGGCCCGTACGAACAGCCCGCCGACCTCGTCGGCGGCCTTGGAGCCGGTCGCCTCGTCCAGGTCCACGCACACGACGTGGGCGCCCTCCTCGGCGAACCGGCGCGCGGTGGCCAGGCCGATCCCGCTTCCGGCGCCGGTGATGACCGCGACCCGGTCCTGCAAACGAAGCATCGCTTCTACTCCTCGGAAATGAAGACGTTCTTGATCTCGGTGAAGGCGGACAGGGCGTCGGGGCCCAGCTCGCGGCCGAGGCCCGACTGCTTGAAACCGCCGAACGGGGTCCAGTAGCGGACGCTCGAATGCGAGTTGACGCTGAGGTTGCCCGCCTCGACCGCCCTGGCCACCCGGAGCGCCCGGCCGACGTCGCGGGTCCAGATGGACCCGCTCAGGCCGTACGGGGTGTCGTTGGCGATCCGTACGGCGTCCGCCTCGTCGTCGAACGGCACCACCGACACCACGGGCCCGAAGATCTCCTCGGTGAACGCCCGGTCGTCCGCCGAACCGGGCGTCAGGACCGTCGGCGGGAACCAGAACCCCGGCCCCGACGGGCAGGTGCCCCGCAGGTGGGGCGGCTCGGTGACGAAGGAGGCCACCCGCTCCCGGTGCTCGGCGCTGATCAGCGGGCCCATCTCGGTGGCCTCGTCGCGGGGGTCGCCGACCTTGACGTTCAGCACCGCCTCCCCGAACCGGGCCAGGAACTCGTCGTGGACCGAGCGCTCGACCAGGATCCGGGACCGCGCGCAGCAGTCCTGGCCCGCGTTGTCGAACACCGCGTACGGCGCGGTCGCCGCGGCCTTCTCCAGGTCGGCGTCGGCGAAGACCACGTTGGCGCTCTTGCCGCCCAGCTCCAGGGTGAGCCGCTTGACCTGCCCGGCGCACGTGGCGGCGATCTCCTTGCCCACCTCGGTCGAGCCGGTGAACACGATCTTCGCCACGCCGGGGTGCCCGACCAGCCGGGCGCCCGCCACCTCTCCGGCCCCGGGCAGGACCTGGAACACCCCCTCGGGCAGACCGGCGGCCAGGGCGAGCTCGGCCACCCGCAGGGCGGTGAGCGGCGTCCACTCGGCGGGCTTGACGATCACGGTGTTGCCCGCGGCCAGCGCCGGGGCCGTCCCCCAGGTCATGATGACCATCGGGAAGTTCCACGGCACGATCACGCCGACGACGCCCAGCGGCTCCCTGAAGGTGACGTCCAGCCCGCCGGGCACCGGGATCTGCAGGCCGTGGTTGCGCTCGGGCGCCCCCGCGTAGAAGTCGAGCACGTCGGCGACGTTGCCCGCCTCCCAGCGGGCGTTGCCGATCGTGTGCCCGGAGTTGGCGACCTCCAGCAGGGCGAGCTCCTCGGCGTGCTCGCGCACCAGCGAGGCGAAACGGCGCAGCAGCCGGGCCCGGTCTCCCGGGCCGACGTTCCGCCAGGTCGCGAAGGCGCGCCTGGCACGCTCCACCGCCCTGTCGGTCTCGGCGGCGTCCGCCATCCCGATCTCGGCGACCACCTCTTCTGTCGCCGGATTAATGATCTTCACATTCACATCCGTTCGAATCCCCGGAAAAGCTCCCAGTCGGTCACCGCCGCGTCGAAGGCGGCCAGCTCGACCCGGGCGTTGTTCGCGTAGTGCGCCACGACGTCCTCCCCGAAGGCGGCCGTCGCGAACTCGGAGCCCTCCCAGAGCTCCAGCGCGCCCCGCAGCGTACTCGGCACGGTCTCCGCGCCCGACGAGTAGGCGTTCCCCGCGAAGGCGTCCTCAAGCGGCAGTTCGTTCTCGACGCCGTGCAGGCCGGCCGCGATCAGCGCCGAGACGGCCAGGTAGGGGTTGACGTCGCCGCCGGGCACCCGGTTCTCGATCCGCAGCGAGGGGCCGTGGCCGACCAGGCGCAGCGCGCACGTCCTGTTGTCCACGCCCCACTTGACCGCGGTGGGGGCGAAGCTGCCCGGCACGAACCGCTTGTAGGAGTTGACGTTCGGCGCGTACAGCAGGGTCAGCTCGCGCATCAGCGCGATCTGCCCGGCGATGAAGTGCTGTCCCGTCGCCGAGAGGCCGTGCGGCCCGGAACCGGCCATGACCGGCTTCCCGTCCGCGTCCCTGAGCGAGATGTGGATGTGGCAGGAGTTGCCCTCGCGCTGGTTCGGCTTGGCCATGAAGGTGATCGCCATGCCCTCCTGGGAGGCGATCTCCTTGGCGCCGTTCTTGTAGATCGAGTGGTTGTCGCAACTGGACAGGGCCTCGCCGAAGCGGAAGGCGATCTCGTGCTGGCCGAGGTTGCACTCGCCCTTGGCCGACTCGACGTACATGCCCGCGCCCTCCATGCCGAGCCTGATCCTGCGCAGCAGCGGCTCGACCCTGGCGGTGCCGAGGAGGGAGTAGTCGACGTTGTAGAGGTTGGAAGGCGTCAGGTCGCGGTAGCCGCGGCGCCAGGCGTCCTCGTAGGTGTCGTTGAAGACGACGAACTCCAGTTCGGTCCCGACGAAGGCGCCCCAGCCCCGCTCGTCCAGCCGGGCGAGCTGCCGGCGCAGGATCTGGCGCGGCGAGGCGGTCACGTCGGAGCCGTCCTCCCACACCAGGTCGGCCATCACCAGGGCCGTGCCCTCCTGCCATGGCACGCGGCGCAGAGTGGACATATCGGGTTTCATGACAAAGTCGCCGTATCCGCGCTCCCAGGACGACATGGCGTAGCCGTCGACCGTGTTCATGTCGACGTCGACCGCGAGCAGGTAGTTGCAGCCCTCGGAAGCGTGCCGCACCACCTCCTCCAGGAAGTAGCGCGCCGACAGGCGCTTCCCCTGGAGGCGGCCCTGCATGTCGACGACCGCCAGCAGCACGGTGTCGATCCGCCCTGCCCGCACCTCGTCATGAAGCTCGGGGACGTCCACATGCCCTCCTCGTCGGGGGTCTTATTGGGCTAGTGTCAGACCATTGACGTGTAGCGGGGGGAGCCTTGTCAAGGGCCGGAGGAGATAATTGGACGAGGTGTCGCGGTTGACGGCCGTGCTGCGGCCGGTGCGCGCGGGCAACGCGTTCGAGGAGACGGTGGAGCGCCTGCTCCAGGTCATCAAGCTGGGGCTGGTGTCCGAGAAGCTGCCGCCCGAGCGGGAGCTCGCCGCCCAGCTCGGCATCAGCAGGGTCACCCTGCGCGAGGCCATCCGCGAGCTGCAGGACGCGGGCTACCTGGAGGTGCGCCGCGGCCGGTACGGCGGCGCCTTCCTCACCTACGCCCCGCCGCACCCGCACCGGGACGACCTGCGCCGGGCCGTGGTCGACATGGGCACCGACGACCTTTCCGACGCTCTCACCTTCAGGATGGCGGTCGAGTGCGGCGCGGCCCAGGTCCTCGCCACCACCCCGCTGACCCCGGAACGGCGCGAGATCCTGCGGGAGAGGCTGCGCGAGGTCAACTCGGCCGGGCCCGGCGACTACCGCCGCCTCGACACGGCCTTCCACCTGGCCATCGCCGAGCTGACCGGCTCCGCCCTGCTCGCCGGGGCCTGCGCCGACGCCAGGCTCCGGGTCACCGACCTGCTCAACGCCATCCCGGTGCTCCAGCGCAACATCGAGCACGCCGCGGTCCAGCACCAGGCGATCGTGACGGCCATCCTGGCCGGTGACCCGGAGGCCGCGCGCCGCGCCGTGGCCGAGCACCTGGAGGGGACCGCGGCGCTGCTGAGAGGGTTCCTCGCCTGACACGCGGCGCGCCCAGGAGGGGGCCCGCCGGGGAAAACCGGCGCGAGGCGTGCCCTGGACGGGTACCGGGGAAGCCGAGCGCCCGGGAACACGGGTGTCCTGGGGCCGATCCGCCGGGGAACCGGGCACCTGGGGGCCGGGCGCCTGGAAAACCGCCGTGCCGCCGTGGTTCCCGCGCCTGCCGGAGGGCTTCCCTCGCATAGCCTGAGGGACGGTGGGGGATTTGTTCCGAGCGAGGATCATGGACACAGGACGGCTGCCGCTGTTCTGTTTCTTCGTCGCGCTCATCGTCGTCTTCCTGCTCACCAGGATCAACGTCCGGCTCATCCGCGCCAAGATCGGCTGGTTCGGCGACGTCAACGTCGGTGAGATGCACATCCACCACGTGGTGTTCGGCGTGGTGCTGACCCTGCTCGGCGGGGTGTCCGGCCTGATCGTCTCGGGGGTCTCCGAGGGCTGGTACGCGGTGACGGCAGCCGTCTTCGGCGCCGGAGCCGCCCTGATCCTGGACGAGTTCGCGCTGATCCTGCACCTGCACGACGTCTACTGGGAGGAGGAGGGCCGCGCTTCGGTCGACGCCGTGTTCATCGCCGTCGCGATCACCGCCCTGCTCCTGATCGGCCTGCGCCCCCTCGGCTGGGAGGACTACGACAGCGAACCCCGGGCCACGTGGCTGACGGTCGGCTTCATCGTGGCCAACCTCGTGCTCGCCGTGATCACGCTGCTCAAAGGCAAGATCTGGACGGGGCTCGCCGGACTGTTCGTCCCGATCCTCCTGGTACCCGGCGCGGTACGGCTGGCCCGCCCCGGATCGCCCTGGGCCCACTGGTTCTTCGCGCCGGACTCCCGGCACCCGCAGCCTCGCAAGATGGCCACGGCCGAGGGCCGCGAGGAGCGCTGGCGCCGCCCGGTGATCCGCGGCAAGATCGCCTTCCAGGAGTTCCTCTCCGGCCGCCACGACCTCCCCTCCACCCGCCGCCGTTCCCGCCGCTGAGCCCGCGCGCCCCGTGGACCTCGGGCGAACGACGGGCATACTGGGGGACGTGAGTACGCTTCCGTCCCGATGGGACGGCGTGGAGCAGCGCGTCCCCGAATCGCTGGCCGACCTGCGCGGCCCGGCCACGGGGAAGGTCGC
Source organism: Streptosporangium sp. NBC_01469 (assembly GCF_036227305.1). Taxonomy (NCBI): domain Bacteria; kingdom Bacillati; phylum Actinomycetota; class Actinomycetes; order Streptosporangiales; family Streptosporangiaceae; genus Streptosporangium; species Streptosporangium sp. NBC_01469. The sequence goes on from NZ_CP109465.1 coordinate 3,603,309, forward strand.
CCTGCCCGTGCACCTCGGCTGGTCCGGGCTCACCGAGTTCGACCTGGTGGACCCGCTGCTGCGGATGAGCCTCTATCGTACGGTCATCACCGGCGGCGGCCGGTCCGACGCCGAGTCGTATCTGAACGCCGAGCTCCTCGTGGCCGACTGGCCGACCCTGCGCCGGGGCATCGGGCCGAGCTACCGGAGGGCCTGGGAAACCAAGATCGCCGCCCTGGGGTGGAGACCCGACGCCGGAATGGACGCCGTGACACCCGGGTGGGAGCGGTGATCCTGCCGCCCTTCCAGCAGCGGATGCTGGAGGCCGCGCTGCCCGCCTGTTCCCGGTTCGGGCTGGTCCTGGCGGGCGGGTACGCGATGAACGCCCACGGCTTCACCGAACGCCCGAGCAACGACCTCGACTTCGCCACCGCCGCGGAGACACCGCTGCCCGAGGTCGCGGAGGGAATGGCCGAGGCGTTCAGGGAGGCCGGGCTGGAGGTCACCCTGACGGAGGTGACGCCCCGGATGGGCCGCCTCGTGGTCAGCGACCCGGTGACCGAGCAGAGCTGCGAGTTCGACCTGCTCAGGGAGGCGTTCCAGCAGCAGCCCGTGATCGTCGGCGACGTCTCCGTCGTCTCCCTGAACGACGCGGTCGGCCTGAAGATGCGGGCCCTGCACGAGCGCAGCCTCGCCCGCGACGTCATCGACATCGCCTCGGTCTCCCACCTGTACGGCTTCCGGGAGCTCGAACACCTCGCCCGCCTGCACAACGAGGAGTTCGAGCTCGCCGAGCTGGTGATGCGGCTGGAGTTCGTCGACCTGATCGCCGACGAGGACTTCGAGGCCTACGGCGTGGACGGCGAGCAGATCATGGAAATCCGCCGGTTCGCCTGTGCCTGGGTGGGGGACATCGGTCTCCGCCGCGCCGAGGAGGGCGACGTCGACTACGACGACGTTCCCGACCCCGACTGAGGAAGCCGGAAAAGGGCGCCAACTATGCCACTACTAGTGGCATAGTTGGCGTATGGCCATGCCTCAGCCCGTGGATCCAACGATCAAAAAGTCGGTCACCCTACGTCGATCCGTCGCCGAGGAGGTGGAGTCCAGAACGGGCCCCCGGGGCTTCTCGCACTTTGTCGATCAGTCGGTTGAGTACGGGCTCGCGCTGTTGAAGGCCCAGGAGATCGTGGAGGATCACGAGACCAGAGTCGCTCCTCTGTCCGAGGCGGATCTGGAAGAGGCCAGGCGCGCATGGCACGGAGAGTAAGAGGGCGGAACGCGCCGTCGGAGGTCGCGTTCCCCACGCCGCTGTTCGTTCTCGACGCTCAGCCGTTCTCGCTTCTCGCCGAGGACGATTCCAGGATCGTGGCACGTATCGCGGTCGCCCGGCAGGAGGGATTCGTTCCCGCGATCAGCACCGTGACCCTGGCGGAAGTGCGCCGCACCGGCCAGGTGGGCAGACGCCTGGCCTGGCAGCGGTCGCGCCTGACGGTGATTCCCGCCTCCGAGACGGTCGCCGACCTCGCTGCCCTGCTGCTTGAGGACACGGGCCTGGACGGACACGAATGTGTGGTCGACGCCCTCGTGGTCGCGACCGCCGCCACCGGAAGCGGACCGGCGAAGGTGACGTCCGGCGACGCCTCACACGTGCCCAAGTTGATCGCGGCCGCCAAGCTCAGACGGGCTTCTCCGCTGGGGTGGGTTCCTCTCTAGTTTCCGGATCCGGAAGGCCGCAGGGATCGGGCCGGTGGTGAGGCCGGGGACCCGAGAGGGACGGGAAAGCTCGTGGGACGCATATTCGGCCGTGCGCCGGGCAGTCGAGGGTCCTCTCTGCTGAAGGGTGCTGATCATGGGTCTCATGGAGAAGCTCAACCTGCGCGAAATGAAGGCCAAGGCCAAGCTGAGGCTGGCCGGCCGGACGGGCAACCGCCGGAAGGTGGCCGAGGCCAGGACCGAACAGGCCGAGGCGAAGCTTCTGAAGACCCAGGACGAGATCCTGGACACCGTCGCGGAGATGCGCAAGGAGTACGGCGCCCGCCGCCGCTGACTCCCACCCCGCCGCACCGAATGCCGGTGTCCCGCCGATGGGCTCCCCTCGGAGTCGACTCCGGATCGGCGGGACACCGGCACGCGGCGGCCCGCCCGAGGTGGCTCTGCGAGCCTTCCGGGACCGACGGGACACCGCCACGCGGCGAACGCCTGGCCGGATGTCCTGGAGCGACATCGGGGGTTCACCGACCCCGGGCACTCACCTCGGGCACTCAGAGGGATCCCGTGAGACTCCGCAGGGCCAGTCCCAGGCCGAGCAGGACGACGACGGCGGCGGTGCCGACCGGGGCGAGGGCCGAGACGCGGGCCGCGAGGCCGCCGCCCGCCGTGGCCAGACGGTCGAGCCGTCCGGTGAGCCTGACCAGGAGCAGCCCGGTGGCGGTGAGCGTACCCGCCATCCCCACGCCGTAGGCCAGGACCAGCGCGATCCCGAACCAGGTGCGGCCGAGCGCGATCGCCCCGAGCAGGACGACGAGCGCCGACGGGCTGGGCACGAGCCCCCCGGCCACCCCCATGCCCACGAGCCCGCCCTTCGAGGGCGCCTTCTCGCTCCCCGTACGGGCCGCTTCTTCGTCTCGCGCCTCCGTCCCGCCGGCAGGCGACCGCACGGCCTCCTCGCCGGGATCGGCCCCCTCCCGCTCCAGCAGCGCCACGGTACGACCCTCCTCGGCGAGCGGACCGGGCCCGTGTCCGAGATGCCCGTGCCCGTGCCCGTGCCCGTGCCCGTGCTCGTGCCCATGGCCGAAGTGGCCGTGGCCGTGACCGTGGCCGAGGGCCGGGGCTTCGCCGGTGCGGTAGGCGCGCCAGGCGGACAGCAGGAGGCGGACGCCCACGGCGGAGATCAGCAGGCCGCTGGCCAGGCCGAGCCAGGCGAGGACCCCCTCTCCCGTGAGCGCGGAGAAGGCGCTCAGCAGGAGGCCGACCACGAGAACGCCCAGGGTGTGGGTGGCGGTCACGGTCGCGCCGACGATCAGCGCGTCACGGGGGCGGCCCCTCCTGCCCGCGAGGTAGGCGGCCATGACGGTCTTGCCGTGACCGGGGATGAGGGCGTGCCCGGCGCCCAGGACCGTGGCCAGTAGGACGGCGAGCAGCCCCAGCGGCAGGGTCAGCGAGTCGGTGCCGATCAGGCCGGTGAACGTACGGTCCAGCGCGGCCAGCGCGTCGGCGATCGGCCCGTCGGGTACGAGCGGGAGCGTGACCGCCACCGATCCGGTCCCCGGGGCCACGCCCAGTTCGGCGGTGCGCTGGTCGAGAGGGCTGGACAGCAGGCCGTCCGGGTAGGCCCGCAGTTCCCGGCTGACGCTGGTGCCCGGCACGGACGACCGCGCCAGCCGTACCCCTCCCGACGCCACGGCTGTGATCTCCCGCCAGCCGATCCGGTCGGCGAGGTACCCGTCGCCGAACGAGATCGTCCCGGTCGCTTCGAGGGGGGTGGCGACGGCGGAGAGACGGCAGGTCAGGCGGGTGGTCTCCAGGCCGCCCTGGCCGGGCTCGTAGGTGAGGGCGCTCTCGGCGACGCGCCAGGGCGTCGCGGTCCCGTTCACCGTCAGGCGTTGGGCGGAGGCGAGCTCGGCGCAGCGGGCGGTGCCGTACGCCGACCGTTCGGAGTCCGAGACCGTGCCCGAGCGGTCGGCGTCCACCGAGGGGCGGGCCTGGAGGGTGGGCAGCTCGGCGCTGTCCACCACCGCCAGGTTCTCCACCAGGTCCGGGCCGATCCGCAGGCCGTTGTAGTGGTTGACGGTGAAGTTGCCCAGCGGGTGCGCGGCCCGCGCGCCGGTCACGGTCGTGCCGGTCGCGGTCGTGGCGGTGGCGGGGGTCGCGAGGACGACGAGCGCGCCCACCGCGACCGCGAGGACCGCGAGGACCGCGACGACAGGGAGGACCGTGCTGAGCACCGCACGCGACGCCTTCACGAGCCGCGACGATCTGGACGTCTCCGCGGGGCCCGGCGCCTTCACGAGCGGTGCTTTCACGAGCGGTGCTTTCACGAGCGGTGCTTTCACGAGCCGCGACGACCTCGGCGCCGTCATCGGTTTCTGGACCTCTGTGCACTTCATGACAACCTCGCGAGGGCGGGAAGGCCGGGGGAGAAGGAGGGGTTGGCCGCGCGGGCGCGGGCGGCGGAGCGTCCCGCCGCCCCGGCCATGCCCAGGGCGCGTTCGATCTCCGCGCGGTGGTGCAGCAGGAGGGCGTTGCGCCAGCCGGTGGCGGTGGCCCTCCTCGCGTACGGCAGGGCCTCGCGGCTGCGGCCGTCGCGGTGCAGGGCCCAGGCCAGGGCGTCGGCGGCGACCACGTTCGGGTTGCGGGCGTACTCGGCCCGCGCGTGCGTGACGGCCAGCGCCGGGGAGCCGTGGTCCGCCTCGTACTCGGCCCAGGTCAGGTCGTCCCTCACCCCGGCCTCCCGGGTCAGGCTCCGCTGTGCCCGCAGCAGGGCCCACTGCTCGGAGGGGTCCCTGCCCGCGGCGGCCAGCACCTCGGCGTACTCGACCACGTACTGGGCCAGGGGCAGCCGCGCGACCACGGTGGCGTAGCGGCCGATCGCCTCGGCCGTGCGCCCGTCGAGCGCGGCGGACCTGGCGCTCCCGGCGAGGGCGGGGACGAAGCCGGGGTCGGCCTCCAGCGCGAGCCGGTACTGTTCGGCGGCGCCGCGCAGGTCACCGGAGTGCAGGGCCAGCTCGCCCAGGTAGTGGCGGCAGTAGGCGACGTCGGCGGGGGAGAAGGCGTCGGAGAGCGCGTGTTCCAGCATCCGGCGAGCCGTCGCCCGGTCGCCCCTGAGCTCGGCGTCGTAGGAGGCCCGGGTGAAGGCCGCGACGCCGGGACGGAGCTCCATCATCCTGTCGACGGCCCGCCTGGCCTCCCCGTACCGGCCGAGCTGGGTGTAGGCGTCGGCCAGCACCGCGTGGGCGCCCTGGCCGTAGGGGTTGGCGGCGACCGAGGAGCGGGCCAGCCGTACGGCCTCGGCGAACTCGTGGCGCCCGGCGGCGAGCGCGGCCAGGCCCGTGAGCACCTCAGGGTCGCCGGGGCTCAGCGCGGCGGCCTTGGCCAGCGCCTTCTCGGCGCGCGGGTAGTGGGACGGGTCGGCGGTGACGCGCGCCTGCTGGATGTGGGCCGCGCCGAGCCGCGCCCAGGCGAGGTGGTCGGCGGGCAGCCGCCGGAGCCGGTCGGTCAGCGCCCTGATCGCGCCGTCGAGGGAGACGGCGGAGCCGGGCGTCTCGGCGAGCTCCACCCGGGCCGTGGCGGCGGGCGCGGGTGCGGGCCGGTTGCCGGGGATCAGCGCGGCCCCGAGGGTCAGCGCCGCGGCCAGGCCCAGCACGGCCGCGGCCGTACGGGCTTTCGCGGAAGTCTTCATGGTCGGCATCCCTCCGGTCGGCACGGGAGCGCGCGCTCGCGCGGGGCCGGGAGGAACCCCGGCCCCGCGCGCCCGCGTCAGCTCGCGTTCACCGACGTGTCGCCCGGCAGCGGGATGTACGGGAACACGGTGCCGAACGGCTTGTCGTTGGCGTCCACCTTGTCGCCCGTGGCCAGCGCGTCGACGAGCTCGCCGGTCTGCGCGGCGCCCGCCATCGCCTGGAGGGCGATGTCGATCACGTCGTCGCCGAGGCGGCGGCCGTTCGGGAAGCCCTGTAGGTCGCCGGCGAGCACGCCGAGCCTGTTCGGGGTCGCCGCGGGCGGGATCGCCATGTTCAGCCGCAGCATCTCCGACGGGCGCAGTTTCCCGGCGTCCTTGTTGAGGCTCTGCGAGTTGAGGTCGGCCTTGATCGGGCCGTTCGCCTTGGCGACGCCGGTGAGGAAGATCTCGACCAGGTCGTTGCGGGGCGTCTTCGGCGCCTTGAGGCCGTAGATGGCCTCCAGGAGCCTGGGCACCTCCGGTTCGGTGACGCGCTTGACGACGGCGGGGATCCCGGCGTCCTGGTCCGGCCGTAGCGCGTTGAAGGCGTCCTTCAGCCCGGCCGGGACCACGACCTCGTTGACCAGCGGCTGACCGAGGCGGGAGACCTGGACGAAGCCCTTCGGGCTCCACTTGTCGACGGTGGACCAGACGCCGACGACGGGGTTGCGCTTCGGGTCGCCGCGCAGCGCGATCTCGTCCTTGGGCAGCTGCAGGGCGAGGCTGTGCACGTTGTAGCCCTTGAGCGTGTCCTGGCCGACCTCGGACAGGTCGCCGCCGTACAGCAGGTCGAAGACCCGCAGGTCGGCGAAGAACGCCTCGTCCGACTGCCCGGCGAACACCTTGCCCCCGCCGGGCAGGTTCCTGACGGCCTGGGCGCGCAGTTTGCCGTAGTCGGGGACGGAGGCGGGACCGGTGTCGCTCGGCGCCACCACTCCGCCTGCGACCAGGGTCCGGGTGCCGTGGGCGGTGCTCCTGGTGAGCTTGTAGCGCTGCCTGAACAGCAGGTTCTTGTCGTTCAGCGAGGTGATCGGGCCGTTGTTGTACAGGAAGGTGTCGTTGCCGCGCCGGTCCTCGTTGCGGAACGTCCACTGGTAGACGACATCGGGCCTGGCGTCGCCGTTGCTGTCGATCTTGATGTTGTAGCGGGAGTTGGTGTCGAACTGGTAGAAGTTCGGCCCGCCGTTCGGCTCCTCGAACGGGATGAAGTTGGCCAGCAGCGTGACGGTGTCGGGCTTGTCGGGGCTGACGAACGCGTACACGTCGGTGTTGTCGTTGCGGGGGTCACCCGCGATCATCGGTGCCTCGCGGTGCGAGGAGGCGGTGCCGGTCTCGGCTCTCAGCAGGGCGAACGAGGAAGCGGTCAACGCCCCTATGACGCCCATGCCGATCAGGGCGCGCCGGTTGATCCGGAGCTCCATGTCAGTTGGTCCTTTCGGCCGCCGGTCACGGTGTGACCGGCCGTGGGTACGGGGGTGGGGAAGGATCCGGCCGGGTTCCTCGCTCCCCATTCGCCGCCGCGCCCTCCCCGGATTGGCGCCGGACGGGACGATTTCCCGGCGCCTTCCACCCGGGTTGTCCTTGTGGCCCCGCCCCCCGTACGACCGGCACCGCGATCCCCCTTCAAGTCAACCTGTATTGACAGCATCGATCGTGTCAACCTACATTGACGTCATCGACTTTCATCTCAGAACAGGGCGAGACGCCCGAGACGGACTCACGCGCGGTAGATAGGAAAAGCGGCCCGAGGCCGATCGCGTCATTTCGAAGGGGGACACATTGGCGGGGGTCACACTGCGGGGCGACGCGGGGGACACAGCGGACCCGGGGAATCCGGGGAATCCGGGGAACACGGTGCCCGAGACCGCGTCCTGGCGGTTGCTGGTCGCGTACATACGGCCCCACCGAAGGGCACTGCTGTTGGGCGGGGTGCTCAGCCTCGTCGGCTCGCTGGCCGGGCTGGCGATGCCGCTCCTGGCCAAGACGGTCATCGACGCCTTCGGCGAGCAGCGCTCCCTGCTCGGCCCGGTGCTCGGCCTGACCGCCGCCGTGCTCCTGGGCGCGGCCATCGGCGCACTGGGCAGTTACGTGCTGGAGCGGATGGGCGAGGGCATCGTCTTCTCCGCCCGCCGCAGCCTGGTCGACCGGATGCTGCGGCTGCGGGTGTCCGAGGTCGACCGGCTCAAGCCGGGCGACCTGATGTCCCGGGTGACCTCCGACACCACGCTGCTGCGGGCGGTGTTCACCAACGGCGTGGTCGAGACGGTCAGCTCGCTGTTCATGCTCGTGGGCGCCGTGGTGATGATGGCGCTCATCGACGGGTTGCTGCTGCTCATCACGCTGGGAGTGCTGGTCGTGGTCGGCGGGCTCGTCAGCCTGATCATGCCCCGCATCCAGCGCGCCTCGATGCAGGCGCAGGTCGCGGTCGGCGAGATGGGCGCGGTCCTCGACCGGGTGCTCCAGGCGTTCCGCACGGTCAAGGCCAGCGGTGCCGAGGAGCGGGAGATCGCCGCGGTGGGCGAGGCGGCCCGCGAGGCGCGCGACCGGGGGATCGCCGTCGCCTGGCTGACCTCGATCGCCGGTGTCTCGGCGTGGGTCTCCGCGCAGCTGGCCTTCGTGGCCGTGCTCGGCGTGGGCGGCGCGCGGGTCTCCTCGGGCGCGCTGGAGGTCTCCTCGCTGATCGCCTTCCTGCTGTACCTGTTCTACCTGGTCGCCCCCATCGGCCAGCTGGTCCAGGGCTTCACGCAGGTGCAGAACGGCCTGGCCGCGGTGAAGCGGATCCGCGAGATCGAGGAGCTGCCCGCCGAGGAGGCGGACGGCGCGGTGTACGAGGTCGGCAGGGCCCCGGCCGGGGTGGTTTTCGAGGGCATCGCCTTCCGCTACGGCGACGACAGGCCGGTCGTCCACGACGACGTCTCCTTCGAGGTGCCCGCGGGCGGGCTGACCGCCCTGGTGGGGCCCTCGGGGGCGGGCAAGTCCACGATCTTCGCCCTGCTGGAGCGGTTCTACGAGCAGCAGGCGGGGACGATCACGATCGACGGCCGCGACATCGCGGACTGGCCGCTCGCCGAGCTGCGCGCCTGCCTCGGCTACGTCGAGCAGGACGCGCCGGTGCTGGACGGCACGCTCAGGGAGAACCTCGTCTTCGCCGCGCCGGGTGTGGACGAGGCCGACATCTGGCGGGTGCTCGCCCGCACCCGCCTGGAGGACCTGGTCTCCCGGCTCCCCGAGGGGCTGGAGACCCGGGTCGGCCATCGGGGGATCATGCTCTCCGGCGGCGAGCGCCAGCGGGTCGCCATCGCCCGCGCCCTGCTGCGCAGTCCCAGGCTCCTGCTGCTCGACGAGGCCACCTCCCAGCTCGACGCGGTCAACGAGCTGCGGCTCCGTGAGGTGATCGCGGAGGTGGCGGCGGAGACGACCGTGCTGGTGATCGCCCACCGCCTCTCCACCGTGGCGGGGGCCGACCGGATCGTGGTGATGGAGGCGGGCCGGGTGCGGGCCGTGGGGACCCACGACGAGCTGCTCGCCGGCGACGCCCTCTACCGTGAGCTGGCCGCCACCCAGTTCCTGCTGCCCACCTAGACCTGCGGTCACCGGCTCGGTTGGGTAAATTCATATCGTTCATAAAGGAATAATTCGGACACCGGGCCGAGGGGCTGATTCGCCGTCCGGCGAACCGGGCATCCCCGCCTGTGCGAAGCCTCTCCTTCGCATCGGAGCGCCCATCGGGCGCGCGCGCCGCATTCGATCACCCGGTCCCGTCCGTGCGGGACGAGGATCGGGGCGTGGCGATCGTTACGGCTACCACCAGGGGGTGCCACGGGCGTGCTGCCCGCGGCACCCCCTTTTCCGGGTTGACCTGTAGCCTCCGGGTGACCAAATATGAATACGTTCATTCATTCCTGAGGGGGAGGTCGGGCATGTCCGGCAGCCGGATTGTGCGCGCGCCGCGCGGCACCACGCTCACCGCCAAGGGGTGGCCGCAGGAGGCGGCGCTCCGCATGATCCAGAACAATCTCGATCCCGAGGTAGCCGAGCATCCGGAACAGCTCGTCGTCTACGGCGGCTCGGGCAAGGCCGCCCGAGACTGGCGCTCCTTCGACGCGATCACCCGTACCCTGACCACCCTGGAGGGCGACGAGACGCTGCTGGTGCAGTCGGGCCGCCCCGTCGGGGTGTTCCGCACCCACGAGTGGGCCCCCCGGGTGCTCATCGCCAACTCCAACCTGGTGCCCGACTGGGCCAACTGGGAGGAGTTCCGGCGCCTGGAGGCCGCCGGGCTGACCATGTACGGGCAGATGACGGCCGGTTCCTGGATCTACATCGGCACCCAGGGCATCCTGCAGGGCACCTACGAGACCTTCGGGGCCGTGGCCGCCAAGCGGTTCGGCGGGAGCCTCGCCGGGACGATCACGCTGACCGCCGGGCTCGGCGGCATGGGCGGCGCCCAGCCGCTGGCCGTGACCATGAACGGCGGCGTGGTGATCTGCGTCGACTGCGACCCCAGGTCGATCGACCGGCGGATCGAGCACCGCTACCTGGACGTCCGCGCCGCCGACCTCGACGAGGCGCTGCGCCTGGCGTACGAGGCCCGCGACCAGCGCAGGCCGCTGAGCATCGGGGTCGAGGGCAACGCGGCCGAGGTCGTGCCCGAGCTGCTCCGCAGGGGCGCCGAGATCGACGTCGTCACCGACCAGACGTCCGCCCACGACCCGCTGATGTACCTGCCGGTCGGCGTGGCCTTCGAGGACATGGCCGACGAGCGCGAGAAGGACCCGGCGGGCTTCACCCGCAGGGCCCGTGAGTCCATGGCCGCCCACGTGGAGGCGATGGTCGGTTTCCAGGACGCCGGGGCCGAGGTCTTCGACTACGGCAACTCGATCCGGGGCGAGGCGCAGCTCGCGGGCTACACCCGCGCGTTCGACTTCCCCGGCTTCGTGCCCGCCTACATCCGGCCGCTGTTCTGCGAGGGCAAGGGCCCGTTCCGCTGGGCCGCGCTGTCCGGCGCCGCCTCCGACATCGCCAAGACCGACCGCGCGATCCTGGAGCTGTTCCCCGACAACGAGCCGCTCGCCAGGTGGATCCGGCTGGCCGGGGAGAAGGTCCACTTCCAGGGCCTGCCCGCCCGCATCTGCTGGCTCGGGTACGGCGAGCGCCACCTGGCCGGGGAGCGGTTCAACGACATGGTGGCCTCGGGGGAGATCGAGGCCCCGCTGGTGATCGGCCGCGACCACCTCGACTGCGGCAGCGTCGCGAGCCCGTACCGGGAGACCGAGGGCATGGCCGACGGCTCCGACGCGATCGCCGACTGGCCGCTGCTGAACGCCATGCTCAACGTCGCCTCCGGCGCCGCGTGGGTCTCCATCCACCACGGCGGCGGCGTCGGCATCGGCCGTTCCATCCACGCCGGGCAGGTCACTGTGGCCGACGGCACCAGGCTCGGCGCCGAGAAGCTCAACCGGGTCCTCACCAACGACCCGGGCATGGGCGTCATCCGTCACGTCGACGCCGGGTACGACGAGGCCGTCACCGTGGCCGAGGAGCGGGGCGTCCGCGTCCCGATGCGCGAGTCCTGACGCGCGAGTCCTGACGGGACGCGCGCCGTGACCGGGGCATGCGAGTCCTGCCCGGCCCGCTGTCGGCCGGGGGCATGCGAGTCCCGGCCGGCCCGCTGTCGACCGGCGACATGCGAGGTCCGGCCGGCGCGCGTCCTGACCGGGTATAACCGGCTTTCTGCTGGTTCGAACGGGCGCCGATTCGCGTACCGCGTCCCGATCGGGGGGCGAATCCTCCGGGCGCCGCTCGCTCCCTCCCGTCCGGGTGTATGAACGACAGCGGGGCGGGACGGGGGAGGGGAATGCTCGTGGGTGTTCGAGCGGTTGGAGGGGGCGTGGGTGACGGACTCGATCGGCTTCTGGAGGGGCGGCGGCTGTCGCCCGTGCAGCGGCGGATCGCGCGCTATCTGGGTGACCACCTGTCCGAGGCCGTCTTCCTGTCCAGCGTGGAGCTGGCCGACCGGGCCGGGGTCAGCCAGCCGTCGGTGACGAGATTCGCCATGGTGCTCGGTTTCGCGGGATACCCCGAGCTCAGGCAGGCGCTGCGGCCCCTGGTCGTGGGCGGCAGGAGGCCGTCGCGGGCCAACGACCTGCAGACCGCGATCGATGTGGAGATCGACAACCTGCGGAGCGTGCGCGACGCGCTGAGCGACCCCTCCGACCTCGCGGAGCTGGGCGCCAACCTGGCGGGATGCGAGCCCCTGCCGGTGCTGGGCCTGCGGGTGTCGAGCGGGCTGGCCACCACGTTCGCCTACTTCGCGCGCCGGATCCACCCCGACGTCCGCCTGCTGACCCACGGTGGTTCCGAGCTGGCCGACGGCCTGTACGCCGCGCGCCGGGCGGGGGCGGCCTGGCTGGTCGCGGTGGTCCTGCCCCGCTACCCGGCCGAGGCCGTACAGGCCCTGCGGAGCGCCCGCGACCTCGGCCTGCGTACGGCGGTGATCACCGACCGGCGGGACGTGCCCTTCGAGGCCGACGTGATCCTGGCCGCCCCCGTCGGCGAGCGGCTGGTCTTCGACTCGCACGCGGGGCCGCTCGCCCTGGCCATGGTGCTGGTGGAGGCGATGGCCGACGCGGCGCCGCTGCGCACCCAGGCCCGGCTGGATGAGTACGAGCGGATGATCGACCAGGCCGGGGTCTTCACCGAGCAGCTCGACTGACGGCACGGGGGCTCCACCGGGCGCCGTGGAGCCCTCGCCGGGGCCTATCCGGCGATCCGCCTCATCGAGGCGACCGACCAGCGCAGGCTGATCGCGGACAGGGCCAGGATGAGGCCGAAGGCCAGCGGGATCGAGCCGTCGGAGAAGTCGCCGTCGAACAGCGCCCGGCCGGCCTCGACCGCGTGGTAGAGCGGGTTGAACTGCGCGACCGCCCGCATCCAGTCGGGGGCCAGCGACATGGGCAGCATGATGCCGGTGAGCATGATCAGCGGCAGCGCGAAGAACTGCATGATCTGCGACATGCCGTTCTCGTCGCGCAGCGCCAGAGCCATGCCGTACGACAGGCCGGAGGCGAGCAGCCCGGTGGCGGCCATCAGCACCAGCATGAGCGCGAGCCCCGGCAGGCTGGCCCGCATGCCCATCAGTGTGGCCAGCGCGATCACCAGCAGGGCCTGGACGACCAGCACGATCATGTCGCGCAGGGTGCGGCCCAGCACGATCGCGGGTCGCCAGACGGCGCTGACCGCGAGCCGTTCCAGGTAGCCGTTGCGGATCTCGTTGATCATGCCGAAGCCCACGAAGAGCGAGCCGAACAGGGCGATCATCATCATCACGCCGGGAGTGAACATCCGCAGCGTGTCGCCCATGGTGCCGCCCGCGTTGGTGTTGGCCACCAGCGGCGCGAAGAGGATCAGGTACAGGACGGGCTGCATCAGGCCGAACAGCGGCCAGACGGGGTTGCGCAGGGTGGCCCTGAGCTCGTAGCCCAGGAACAGCATCGTGTGTCGGAGCACGGGGGGTCCTTGTCGTCCTAGTTCGCTAGTTCGCGTCGCGCAGGGAACGGCCGGTGTGGCGCAGGAACACGTCGTCGAGCGTGGCCCGGTCCAGGGAGATCGACCGGATCGGCAGCCCCCCGGACTCCAGGACGCGGAGCAGGGCGGGCAGGTTGTGCTCCCCGTCGTCGAGGTAGGCGCGCAGGACGTCCTCCTCCTCGCGGACCTCTCTGACGTACGGCTCGGCGTCGAGGAGCGTCCGCGCCTCGGAGGCCCGGTCGAGGCGGAGCGTGACGACGTCGCCCGCGACCTCCTTCTTGAGCTCGGCGGGGGTGCCCTCCGCGACGACGCGGCCGTGGTCGATGATGACCAGCCGGTCGCAGAGCGCGTCGGCCTCCTCCAGGTAGTGGGTGGTCAGCAGCACGCTGGTGCCCCGATCGCGCAGGGAGCGCACCTCGTCCCACAGGTTGGCGCGGTTCTGCGGGTCGAGGCCGGTGGTGGGCTCGTCGAGGAAGAACAGCGGCGGGTGGTTGACCAGGCCGACGGCGAGGGCGAACCTGCGCTTCTGACCGCCGGACAGCGTCCGTACGGGACGGTCGGCCAGCTCGGCCAGGTCGAAGGCGGCCAGGAGCTCGTCGCTTCGCGCCTTCGCCCGCGCGCGGGACATGCCGCCGATCCTGGCGGCGAGAACCAGGCCCTCGCGGCCGGGGGAGTTCTCGTCCACCCCGCCGCCCTGGCCGACGTAGCCGATCTTCTCTCGCACCCTGGCCGCCTCGGTGACCACGTCGTGGCCCGCCACCCGGGCGGTGCCGGAGGTGGGGGTCACGAGGGTGGCAAGCATCCGGATCGTGGTGGTCTTGCCGGCCCCGTTGGGGCCGAGGAAGGCGAAGATCTCGCCCTCGGCGACGGACAGGTCGACGCCTTTGACGGCCTCGACCTCCCGGGGACCGTCTTTGCCACGCCTGGTGGTGAAGGTCTTGCGCAGGTCGTGCGCTTCGATGATCATGACTCTCCGTCGTGGGGGGGAGGGGAAGAGTTTCGGGGAACCGCGGCGGCGGCTCAACCGGATTTCCGGCCCGGTGGTCTTCCGGGGGCCGGTGTCCCGGGGCGGGGTCTCAGGGGAGTTTTCCGGCCCTGACATCCGCGACGGACGCCTCGATCCAGTCGAGCTGCGCCTGGAACTGGAGGATGTTGAGCCGGAGGCACTCGTCGATGTGCCGGGGGGCTCCGTAGCCCTGCTTGCCGCCCAGTGCCCGCCGCATCATCGAGATCGACGCCCGCAGCTGCTCGGCCCTCGCCTCCATGGCGTTGACCAGGTCGGCCGGGGGAAGGCGGTCCATGAAGGTGAGCGCGACCTGGAAGGGGTCGACGATCGGCTTCACGAACCACCAGCTGTTCATCAGCTGCTGGTGGAATTCGGCCCGTCCCGCCTCGGTGACGCCGTAGACCGTCCTGCCGCCCCTGCCCTGCTCGACGATCTCCAACAGTCCCTCCTCGGCCATCTTGGCCAGGCCGTGGTAGATCGAGCCGTAGGCCACGTTGGCCCAGCTGTCGGCGCCCCACAGCTCGAGGCGGCGCCGTACCTCGTAGCCGTGCAGCGGGCCGTCGAGCAGCACGCCGAGCAGCAGGGTCCGGGTGGAAGACATATTCAAATTTATATTCAAGTTTGAGTAAAGTGTCAAGCATGCGAGAGATCAGGCGTGAGGACGTCCTCGCGGTGACGCCGGAGCGTCCCGGGCCGGAGACGTTCCGCCCAGAGTAAAGTGATCAACATGCCCGCACGCCCTACCGCGCTGGTCACCGGCGCCTCCAGGGGGGTCGGCGCCGCGATCGCCCGCGCCCTGGCTCCCACGCACGACCTGATGCTCGGCGGTCGCGACCCCGAGGCGCTGGCCGAGGTGGTCTCCGGCCTGCCCGGCGCGCGGTCCTGGCCGGTGGAGCTCACCGCCGTCACGGAGGCCGACGTCGCCGGCGTCGACCGGCTCGACGTGCTGGTGCACAGTGCGGGCGTGGTGACCCTGGGACGTGTCGAGGAGACCCCGGCCGAGGTGTGGCGGCGCACGATGGAGGTCAACGTGATCGCGGTGGCCGAGCTGACCCGGCTGCTGCTGCCCGCGCTCCGCGAGGCGCGGGGCCACGTGGTGCTGATCAACTCCGGCGCGGGGCAGCGGACCAACCCGAACTGGGTCTCCTACGCGGCCAGCAAGCACGCGCTGCGCGCTTTCGCGGACGGGCTCCGCCTGGAGGAGCCCGAGCTCCAGGTCACCACGATCTACCCGGGGCGGATCGCCACCGACATGCAGCGCGAGCTGCGGGCCGTCGAGGGCGGTCCCTACCAGCCGGAGAACTACCTCGACCCGGACTCGGTGGCCAGGGTGGCGCTGACGGCCCTGACCGCGTCCCCCGACGCCCACATCACCGAGATCACCGTCCGTCCCGCCGCCGGACCTCCGAACTGAGAACGGCGTGGCGGGCCGAGGGCGCGCCGGCGTCGAGAGCGTGGCGGGCCGAGGGAGTGCCGGGTCGAGGCTGAGAAAACGGCGGGCCGAAGGGGTGCCGGGTTGGGAGAGCGGCGGGCCGAGGGGGTGCCGGGCTCGCCAATGAATGGGCTCATTCACATAATGGGAGGGTGTTCGACGAGATGTGGGGTGCCATAGAGCACCTCGGACGTGACGGCCGGACCCGAGGCTACCTGCGAGACGCATGGTCGCCCGCGGATCTGGAACTCCGGCGGTGGTTCGGGCAGGAGGCCGCCCGGCGCGGCCTCGACCTGAGGGAGGACCGCAACGGCAACCTGTGGGCCTGGTGGGGTGACCCCTCGGCCCGGCCCGGCGTGGTCACCGGCAGCCATCTCGACTCGGTGCGGCAGGGCGGCGCCTTCGACGGCCCCCTCGGAGTCGTGTCGGCCTTCGCCGCCCTCGACCTGCTGCGGGCCGCGGACTTCCGGCCCGCGCGCCCCCTCGGAATCGCCTGCTTCACCGACGAGGAGGGCGCCAGGTTCGGCGTCCCGTGCGTCGGCTCCCGCCTGCTGACCGGGATCCTCGACCCGGACAGGGCCCGCGCCCTGAAGGACGACGAGGGCGACTCGCTGGCCGAGGTGCTGCGCGGGGCGGGGCGCGACCCCGGCGGCCTGGGCCGGGACGAGGAGACCCTGCGGCACATCGGCGTCTTCGTCGAACTCCACGTCGAGCAGGGACAGGACCTGGTCCACCGGGACGCCCGGGTCGGCGTCGCCTCGGCCATCTGGCCGCACGGCCGCTGGCGGTTCGACTTCCACGGCCAGGCCAACCACGCGGGCACCACCCGCCTGGCCGACCGCGACGACCCGATGCTGCCCTTCGCCCGTACCGTCCTGCACGCCCGCCAGGCCGCCGAGCGCGGCGGCGTGGTCGCGACCTTCGGCAGGACGCGCGTGTCGCCCAACAACGCCAACGCCGTCCCCGGCCTGGTCAGCGCCTGGCTGGACGCCAGGGGCGGCGACGAGGACGCGGTCAGGGCGCTGGTCGCCGAGCTGACCGAGTTCTCCGGCGCCGAGGTCACCGTCGAGTCGTGGACCCCGGTCGTCGACTTCGACGCGGTCCTGCGGGAGCGGGTCGCCGCCGCCGCCGGGGGCGCGGTCGCCGCCGGGAGTGCGGCCGGGGGCGGGAGCGCGCCCGTCCTGCCGACCGGCGCCGGACACGACGCGGGCATCCTCGCGTCCGCGGGTGTGCCCAGTGCGATGGTGTTCGTCCGCAATCCGACGGGCATCTCTCACTCTCCGGAGGAACACGCGGACAGGGCCGACTGCCACGCCGGGGTCGCCGCCCTCGCCGCCGTTATGGAGGACCTGTGCGGGAGCTGAGCTACTGGTGCGAGCTGGCCTGGCTGCCACCGGGCGAGGTCGTCGCGGGGGTACTCGTCAGGGTCAGGGACACCCTGATCGCCGAGATCGTCACCGGCGTGGCGGCCCCGCCGGGCGGAGCCGTCCGGCTGGCCGGGCTCACCCTCCCCGGGCTGGCCAACGCGCACTCCCACGCCTTCCATCGCGCCCTGCGCGGGGTGACACAGCGGGAGAAGGGCAGCTTCTGGACCTGGCGCGAGCAGATGTACGGCGTGGCGGGCACCCTCGACCCCGACTCCTACCTCAGGCTCGCCAGGGCCACGTTCGCCGAGATGTCGCTGGCCGGGATCACCTGCGTGGGGGAGTTCCACTACCTGCACCACGGGCCGGACGGCAGGCCGTACGACGACCCGAACGCCATGGGACACGCGCTCGTCCAGGCCGCGCGGGAGGCGGGGCTGCGCATCGCGCTGCTGGACGCCTGCTACCTGACCGGCGGTGTCGGCACCCCGCTGAGCGGCGTGCAGCGACGGTTCGGCGACAGGGACGCCGACGGGTGGGCCGCGCGGGCGGAGATGCTCGTGGCCGGCTACCAGGGCGAGCCGGATGTGGAGATCGGCGTGGCCGTGCACTCGGTCCGCGCGGTCAGGGCGGAGCACATCCCCGTGGTCGCCGAGTTCTCCCGGCACCACGCGGTCCCGCTGCACGCCCACGTCTCCGAGCAGCGCGCGGAGAACGCCGCCTGCGTGGAGGCCTACGCCGCGACCCCGGTCCAGCTGCTGGACGCGCACGGCGCGCTCGGCCCCCGCTCGACCGCCGTACACGCCACCCACCTGTCGGACGTGGACGTCGCGCTGCTCGGTGCCTCCGGCACGCGCGTGTGCATGTGCCCGACGACCGAGCGCGACCTCGCCGACGGCATCGGACCGGCCAGGAGACTGTTCGAGGCGGGCACGCCCATCACGCTCGGCTCAGACAGTCACGCGGTCATCGACCTGTTCGAGGAGGCCCGCGCGGTCGAGCTGGACGAGCGGCTGGCCACCGAGCGGCGCGGCCACTGGTCGGCCGCCGAACTCCTGAACGCCGCCACGGTCGCGGGGCACGACTCGCTCGGCTTCGCCGACGCGGGCATGCTCGTCCCCGGTGCGTGGGCGGACCTGGTGTCGGTGCGCCTCGACTCGGTCCGTACGGCCGGAGCCTCCCCGGCGCACCTGGCCGAGACCGTGCTCTTCGCCGCCACGGCCGCCGACGTGCACTCCGTGGTGTCGGGCGGGCGCCACGTGGTCGTCGACGGCAGGCACGCCCTCGGCGACGTGGGCACCATGCTCGGCGAGGCGGTCGCCGAGGCGCGAGAGGAGAGGTCGGTATGACGAGCGAGGACCGGCCGGCGACGAGCACCCTTTTCGACCGCATCGGCCTGCTTTACACGGGCGACCCGGCCCGGGAGGAGATCGAGAACGCGGCGCTGGTGGTCGAGGGCGGAGAGGTGGTGTGGGTGGGACCCGCCGGCGCGGCTCCGCACGCCGACGAACGGGTGGACGTGGACGGGCGATGCGTCATCCCCGGCTTCGTCGACAGCCACGCCCACCTCGTCTTCGCGGGCGACCGCACGGCCGAGTTCGCCGCCCGCATGGCGGGCCGCCCGTACACGGCGGGAGGCATCCGCACGACGGTGTCGGCCACCCGCGCCGCCTCCGACGCCGAGCTCGTGACGCGCACCGCCGGCCTGGTCGCCGAGATGCTCGCCCAGGGGACGACCACGGTCGAGATCAAGAGCGGCTACGGCCTCACGGTCGAGGACGAGCGCCGGTCACTGGAGATCGCGCGGGGGTTCACCCGGGAGACCACCTACCTGGGCGCGCACGTCGTACCCCCTGACGCCTCCTCGGCCGACGAGTACGTCCGCACCGTCACCGGGGAGATGCTGGAGGCCTGCGCGCCGCACGCCCGGTGGGTCGACGTGTTCTGCGAGCGCGGAGCCTTCGACGCCGACCAGAGCAGGGAGATCCTCCTCGCCGGGATGAAGGCGGGGCTGCTGCCGCGGATCCACGCCAACCAGCTGGGCGAGGGGCCCGGGGTGCGGATCGCCGCCGAGGTGGGCGCGGCCTCCGCCGACCACTGCACCCACCTGACCGACGACGACGTCTCGGCGCTGTCGTCGTCGGGGGTGGTGGCCACCCTGCTGCCGGGCGCGGAGTTCTCCACCCGCTCGCCCTACCCGGACGCCCGCCGCCTGCTGGACGCCGGGGTGACGGTCGCGCTGGCCACCGACTGCAACCCGGGCTCCTCCTTCACCTCCTCCATGCCGTTCTGCGTGGCGCTGGCGGTCCGTGAGATGCGGATGACGCCGCTGGAGGCGATCAGGGCCGCCACGTACGGCGGTGCCAAGGCGCTGCGTCGCGGGGACGTCGGCACGCTGCGGGTGGGCAGCAGCGGGGATCTGGTGATTCTCGACACACCCACGTACGTCCATCTCGCCTACCGGCCGGGGGTGCCGCTGGTGACACAGGTGTGGAAGGAGGGACGCCGCCTGGTTTGAGCCCCTTTGCAGGGGTTAGTTGTGGGCCGTGTCGTGGCGCAGGGAAACATCCTCCTTGAGGAGGAAATCCAAAACCATTCTCCAGGCGTACTTCTTGAGGGAATCTTTGCCCTGATCCATCCGTTGAAAAGACAAGCGATGTGTCTGCGCGCACGGGGCGTTGAGCGAGCGGGTGGACACGTCATAAGCAGGCGGAGCGAGGTGCCATCGGATGGCAAGGCCGACGGGGAATCGGACGCAGGATCAGCACGTCTCTGATCGAGACCTGCTGGGGACCTACCTGGCAGAGATCGGACGGGTGCCCCTGCTCACCGCGGAGGAAGAGGTCGAGCTCGCCAAGCGGATCGAGGCGGGTCTTTTCGCGGAGCAGTTGCTGGACGGTGGATTGGGCGGGTTGACGGAGCCGCGGATCGCGGACGCGGCCGACGAGGAGCTTGAACGACTGGCCGTTTCCGGACGGAGGGCCAAAGACGAATTCATCCAGGCCAATCTACGTCTTGTGGTGGCCGTCGCGCGCAAATATTCCGGGCGGGGAATGCCGCTGATCGATCTGGTCCAGGAGGGAAACCTGGGGCTGGTCCGCGCGGTCGAGAAGTTCGACTACCGACGCGGTTACAAGTTCTCGACATACGCCACGTGGTGGATCAGGCAGTCGGTGGGGCGCGCCATCCACGAGCAGGCCCGGCCGGTGCGCCTGCCCACCCACGCGGGCGAGCAGATGACCAGGCTGATGCGGGTCCGCCGCGACATGCTGGCCGAGTCCGACCAGGAGCCGACCGACGCCGATCTGGCGGCGGTGCTCGAACTCCCCATCGAGCGGGTCCGTGAGCTCCGCCGCTGGGCCTCCGACCCCGTCTCGCTGCAACTGGGCGTGGGCGACGAGGACGAGACCGAGCTCGGCGACATGATCGCCGACGACACGTGGGCCGATCCCGAGCAGCAGGCGATGGACATCCTGGAGCGCGAGCGTCTGGAGGAGTGGCTGACCGGGCTTGAGGGGCAGACCCGCGAGATGCTCCGCTGGCGCTACGGCCTGATGGACGGCCGCGAGCACACGCTGACCGAGGTCGGCGAGCGCTACGGCATCGGCCGCGACCGCGCCCGCCGGATCGAGCGTGACGCTCTGGCCCGGCTGCGGAAGATGGCCACGGCCGCCTGACCCTGATCCGGCACGGTCTCGTTTGGACCGTGCCGGATCGTCTTGGTTGTGCTTTCGCGCGGGTTTTGTCACTGCGGCGGTTCCATGGCCTGTTCACGCGGTGGTGGGTTTCATCACTTGTGCAGGCTCCGTGACCGTTCGCGTTGCGGTGGGTTCTGTGACCGTTCGCGCTGCGGTGGGTTTCGTCGCCGTTCACGCTGCGGTGGGCGGGTATTCCGGACGGCCGTCTCAGTCGCCGTCTTGTGGTTCAGGCCTCCGGCCTGCGCGGGCGTGATGGTTGCGGGCTCTTTTTAAGCCGTCCGGAACACCCGCCCACCTCCGCTGCACGAGTTCTCGCCGTACGGCGTGCGACCGTAGTGGCTTTCTCTCCGGCCGCCCGGTGTCCTGTGTGCGGCTGAAGCGATCCGTACGGGACCGTCCGGCGCGGGGCGCCGTAGCTGAAGCGTCACCCCGGAAAGGAGCGCAGGGCGGGGCACCGTACCGTGCCACGGTTGAGCCCCCCCGGCAGGACGGACACCCTCGCTCTACGGCTGTGCCCGTTAGTGTTGAACCTCACCTGGCAGGGGAGGATGAGGCCGTGAAGCGACGCCGGTTTCTCGCCGGGCTCACCGGTCTGACCGGGGCAGCCCTCCTCGCGGGGCCTCAGGAGGCGGCCAATGCCGCGACGATGGCTCAGCGTCTCGAGCGGTTCCTCACCACGGACACCGCCGGAACCCCGGCGGCCATGACCGAGTTGCGCGCGGCTCTGGACGTGGCGCGTACGACATTCGACGCCTGCCGGTACGGCGATCTGTCGATCATGCTTCCCAGGGTCGCGGCCACCGCTCAGGCCACCCTCGCCCAGGTGGAAGGACGGGAGCGGGAACAGGTGAACGCCTGTCTCGCGGAGGCCTACATGCTGACCAGTGAGCTCGCGGTCAAGCTCAATCAGGACGGCATGGCCTGGGTGGCGGCCGACCGTGCCCTGGCCACGGCCACCCTCTCGGGTGACCCGTTCGCGATCGCCGGGGCTTCCAGGGGTGTGGCGATCGCCATGCGGCGCCAGGGGCGTCATGAGGGTGCGGTCGGCATGCTCACGCGTACTGCTCTCGACCTGGGGGCGGATGGCGGGACTCCCGGGCCGCAGACGCTTCAGGTGTACGCCGCGTTGCTTTGTACCGCCGCCTACTCCTGCGCCCAGAACGGCCTGAGGGCCCAGTCGCTCGATCTGATCGGGGAGGCCGAGCAGGCGGCGGGCCGTCTTCCCGAGGCCATGTCGCGGGGGAGGCTTCCGACGCCCGCGAACGTCGCGGTGTATCGGGTCGGCATCCATACCGCCCTTGGTGAGCCGGGGGTCGCTCTCGATCACGCTCGTGGGGTGAACCACCGCCTGCTCACCACTCCTGAGCGCCATGCTCGCTGGTGTGTTGACACGGCTCGCGCCTGGGAGCAGTTCGGCCGCAGGGATCGGGCGGTGACCGCGTTGCTCGCCGCCGAGCGGACCGCTCCCCAGGAGATCCGCCGACCCTCGGTGTCCACGCTGATCTCGGGGATGCGGTACGGCACGGGCCCGGTCCCCTCGGAGCTTCACGCGCTGGCCATTCGTAATGGTGTGAACTGACCCGGTTGGCTGTTTTGTGGCTGGCGTTTCTGGGAGTTCCGCGACGTACGGTCGCATTGTGCGGTGAGAAGGACCGGCACGGTGGAGCTCTGGTTTTTTACGGTGCTCGCCGTGCGCTCCTTTCGAAAGTAACGCTTCAGTTACGGCGGCCCGCTCTGAACGGTCTCGTACGGATTGCTTCAGCCGCATAGCGTTCACAGGGCGGTCGGAGAGTGAGCGGCTACGGTCGCAACGCCGTGCGGCGGGGGTGTGCGCAGCGGAGGTGGGCGGGTGTTCCGGACGGCTTAAAAAGAGCCCGTAACCACCGCGCCCGCGCAGGCCGGAGGCCTGAATCACGAGACGGCGACTGAGACGGCCGTCCGGAATGCCCGCCCACCGCAGCGTGAGCGGTGCCGAAGTCGATCAAGACCGCGCGGGGACGTGGCCAGGGGTTACGGCTCTACCTATTTGTCCGGATTGAGGGGGCATGGTGGGCGTGGCGACGGTCATGGGCAGGGTCGCCGACGTCTCTGCGAACCCCCAAGCGGGGTTCACCTGGGCTCTTTTAAGGTCACCTCTAAGTCATGGCACACCGCGTCCGAAACATGTCTGAAACACCATGTGGCCGAGATTCACAGATGTGAAACACGCAAGGTCGCACCTTGAAACGGTGGAAGAACACGCTGTGGCGCAACGTCAGTGCGCGGCCGGTCGATGGAGCCCAGGAAGCGATCACTGCGACTGTGAAACCGGCCACACGCCATTTGTAAGGGAGGGTCGCGTCGAATGAAGATCGATAGCGGCACCACTGCCTGGATGCTCACAGCCACCGCGTTGGTGCTGTTGATGACTCCTGGCCTTGCGTTCTTCTACGGGGGAATGACCAGGGCCAAGAGTGTCCTGAACATGATGATGATGTCGTTCGTCAGCATCATCACCGTCACCATCACATGGGTGCTTTACGGGCACTCGCTGACCTTCACCGACAACGGCAGCGAGCTCGTCAACAAGTTCATCGGCGGCTTCGACGCCCTTGGGCTGCAGAGCCTGGTCGACACCGCCACCAAGGACGATGGCACGGGCATGCCGAGCCTGGTGTTCTCGGCCTTCCAGCTCACTTTCGCGATCATCACCGTCGCGCTGATCAGTGGTGCCATCGCCGACCGCGCCAAGTTCGGCGCCTGGGTGCTGTTCACCATCGTCTGGGCGACCGTCGTCTACTTCCCCGTGGCCCACTGGGTCTGGGGCAACGGCTGGCTGTTCAACCTCGGCATCGAGGACTTCGCCGGTGGCACCGTGGTCCACATCAACGCGGGAGCCGCGGCCCTGGCACTGGCACTCGTGCTCGGCAAGCGCGCCGGCTGGCGCAAGGAGCCGATGCGGCCGCACAACCTGACCCTGGTCCTGCTCGGCGCCGGTCTCCTGTGGTTCGGCTGGTTCGGTTTCAACGCGGGCTCCGAGCTCGCGGTGGACGGCACCGCCGGCCTGGCGTTCATGAACACCCAGATCGCCACCGCCGCGGCGGCGGGCGCCTGGCTCGTGGTCGAGAAGATGCGTGACGGCCACGCCACCAGCCTCGGTGTCGCCTCCGGTGCCGTCGCCGGTCTGGTCGCCATCACCCCGGCCTGTGGTTTCGTGGACCCCTGGGCGGCCCTCGTGCTCGGCCTCATCGCCGGCGCGGTCTGCGCCTACGCGGTCGGCCTGAAGTACAAGTTCGGCTACGACGACTCCCTCGACGTGGTCGGCGTGCACCTGGTCGGCGGTGTGATCGGCGCGGTCTCCCTCGGCTTCATCGCCGCCTACCCGTTCCTGGAGCAGCAGAGCACCGGCCTCCTGTACGGCGGCGGCTTCAAGCAGCTGGGCCTGCAGATCCTCGGCCCGGTCGCGGTCGGCGCCTACTCCTTCATCATCACCTGGATCATCGCTAAGATCATCGACAAGACGATGGGCTTCCGGATCGGCGCCGAGGAAGAGATCACCGGCGTCGACATCACCTCCCACGCCGAGACCGGTTACGACCTCGGCACCATCCACTCCTCGGGTGTGGCCGCCGTCAACGGTCCGGCCCCCACCCCGGCGTCTAAGAAGGTGGACGCATGAGACTCATCACCGCGATCATCAAGCCGTTCAAGCTCGATGATGTGAAGGCGGCCCTGGAGCAGTTCGGGGTCAAGGGCATGACGGTCAGCGAGGCCAGCGGCTACGGCCGTCAGCGTGGTCACACCGAGGTCTACCGCGGTGCCGAGTACCAGGTCGACCTGGTGCCCAAGGTCCGCCTCGAAGTGCTCGCCGAGGAGGAGGACGCCGAGGACGTCATCGACGTCATCGTCAAGGCCTCGCAGACCGGCAAGATCGGTGACGGCAAGGTCTGGTCCGTTCCTGTGGACACGGTGGTCCGTGTCCGCACCGGGGAACGCGGACCTGAGGCGCTCTAACCGGTGAGAGGCGACACTCGCTCGTACGCCGCGGCCCGTAAGGAACGGGCCGCGGACATCGACCGCTGGCTGACGGACCTGGTCCGCACCGCTGCCGGTACGCCGTACGGGCCCAACGGGGGAACGACGAGAAACGACGAGCGCGGCGCCCTCAGCGGAGTCGCGCTCGTCGCGGTTGGGAGCCTCGGACGCTCCGAGCTCGCGCCGGGCAGTGACCTCGACCTGGTCCTGCTCCACGACGGGCGGGAGGACGTGGCGCGCATCGCCGACCGCATCTGGTACCCGATCTGGGACTCCGGAGTCGGCCTCGACCACTCGGTGCGGACGGTGGACGAGGCGGCCAAGGTCGCCAGGGAGGACCTCAAGGCGGTTCTCGGCCTGATCCAGGCACGGCACGTGGCGGGAGACCCGGAGTTGACGCGCTCGGCGCGCGAGATCGTGCTCGCCGAGTGGCGTGCCGACTCCCGGCGCCGCCTGGGCGAGTTGCGCGACGCCGCCGACAAGCGGGCGGAGGCCAGCGGCGAGCTGGCGTTCCTGCTCGAACCCGACCTCAAGGACTCCCGGGGCGGCATCCGCGACGTGCAGGCGATGCAGGCCGTGGCGGCGGCCTGGGTCGCCTCGGCCCCCGGCCCCCGGGTCCGCGAGGCCTACGAGCTGCTGCTCGACATCCGGCACGGCCTGCACCTGGTGACCGCCCGCGGTGCGGACAGGCTGGTGCTCCAGGAGCAGGACGCGGTCGCGGGGGTTCTCGGCCTGCTCGACGCCGAGGCGCTGATGCGCAGGCTCGCCGAGGCCGCCAGGACGATCGGGCACGCCTTCGACGCCACCTGGCGCACCGTCGACCGGCTGCTGACCGGTCCCACTCCCCGTGGCCGCCGCCCGCTCGCCGACGGCGTCGTCGAGCACGGCGGAGAGGTCGTGCTCGCCCGCGGGGTCAACCCGCGCAAGGACCCGGTCCTGGTGCTGCGCGCCGCCGCCGCCGCGGCCGAGGCGGGGCTGCCGCTGGCGCCCGCCACGGTCACCACGCTGGCCGCCCAGTCGCCGCCGCTGCCCGTGCCCTGGCCGGACGAGGCGCGTGACGCGCTGGTGGCGCTGCTCGGCGCCGGTCGCGCGGCCGTGCCCGTCTGGGAGGAGCTCGACCAGGCGGGGGTGCTGGTCCGCCTGCTGCCCGACTGGGAGCGGGTGCGGCACCGCCCGCAGCGCAACCCGGTGCACCGTTACACCGTCGACCGGCACCTGATCGAGGCCGCCGCGGGGGCCGCCTCGTTCACCCGCGAGGTCTCCCGGCCCGACCTGCTGCTCATCTCCGCGCTCCTGCACGACATCGGCAAGGGATACCCCGGCGACCACTCCACCACCGGCGCCGTCGTCGCCCGCGACATCGGCACCCGGATGGGCCTGCCCCCGGCCGACGTCGACATCCTGGAGACCGTGGTCCGCCACCACCTGCTGCTGCCCGAGACGGCCACCCGCCGCGACCTGGACGACCCGGTGACGATCTCCCGGGTGGCCGAGGCCGTCGGCTCGCGTGAGGTCCTCGAACTGCTGGCGGCCCTCGCCGTGGCCGACGGTCACGCCACCGGGCCCGCCGCCTGGAACTCGTGGAAGGCCTCGCTCGTCGCCGACCTGGTGCGCCGGGTGCGCTCGGCGCTGTCGGGAACCCCGCTGCGCCCCGCGCCCTCGCTCTCGGTGGAGCAGGCGTCCCTGGCCCGTCACGGCGGCGGCGCCGTGCGCGTCAACGGGGGAGCGGTCACCGTGGTCGCGCCCGACCGCGCCGGTCTGCTCTGGCGCGCGGCCGGGGTGCTGGCCGCGCACCGGATGGTGGTGCGCGCCGCGTCGGCCGCCTCGGCGGGGGCGACCGCCGTCATCGAGTTCTCCGTCGTTCCCGAGTACGGCTCGCCGCCCGACCCCGCGACGCTGGAGGCCGACCTGAGACTGGTCCTGGCCGGTCGCCTCGACATCGAACAACGCCTGGCCAGGAGGACCAGGTCGCTGCGCCCGGCCCGGGTGCCGGTGGCGCCGCCGAGGGTGAATCTGGTGGACGACGCCTCCAACACCGCGACCGTCATCGAGGTGCGAGCCCATGATCGTCCGGGGCTTTTGTGGCGGATTGGTAGAGCATTTGGTGAATGTGGCCTTGACGTACGAGCCGCCCGTGTGGAGACTCTCGGCGCAGAGGCGGTGGACGTCTTCTACGTGGTCGACCGAGCCGGCCGCCCGCTGACCGACGAGGTCCAGCGGGCGCAGGTACGGGATCAGGTGCTGGCTGCCCTGCGGTAACCGTAAAAAATCGGTCTCTCGTCGCCTTCGTAACGATTAAAGTCGGTATGTCGGTTTTGCCGATTTTTTGCCATGACCTTGTGGTCTGATGTTGTCCACTTGTGTCGTGATTGAGGGGTAGCGAGAGCGGTGACTACGGCGACATCCGAAAGCGGAGGTGCTTCGGCACCCGACCGTGGCAAGCGGCCTGCCGCCCGGTTCGGTTTGAAGAACTGGCGCGTCCGTTCGCGCCTGACGGCCCTGATCCTGGTGCCGACGGCGGTGGGCGTCGTGCTCGCCGGCACGCGTGTGGTGGCCTCCGTCGACAGCGTGGCGGGATACCAGCGGACCGCCTCCGCGGCGGAGTACTCCGGCGGGCTCCGCGACCTGGCCCAGGCACTCGGGTTGGAACGTGACCGCGGCGCCTGGTCGTCGTTCCAGCCCTCGAACAAGGGCCTGAAGGACAGCTCCGACGCGCAGCGGAAGACCGTGGACGCGCTGGTCAAGAAGGTGCGGCTGGAAGTCCAGGCGATCGACGACTCCTACGGCGCCCGAGCCGTCGAGGCGGCCAAGAACGCGGACTACCAGCTGGAGGGCCTCCCCGAGCTGCGCCGCCTGGCGGGCGTCACCCGAGTGGAACGATACAGTTTCATGATCGCCCCGCTGCTCACGCTCCACGAGGAGCTCACGCTGGTCAGCGACGATCCGGGGATCATCGGCGACACCCGCGCGCTCAGCGCCCTGGCGTACGCCAAGGAGGAGGTCTCCAAGCAGCGCGCCCGGCTGCTGGCCGGTTACTACGCGCCCTCGCTCATCAACCCGCAGGAGGTCGAGAAGTTCATCGCCTCCCGCTCCCGCATGGACGAGTACGAGGCGGACTTCGGCGTCGAGACGAGCCCGGAGAACGCGCAGCTTCTCACCACCGCGCTGATCGACGAGAGGGTGCACCGGGCCGAGCTGACCAAGGCCAGGGTCATCGTGCTCGCCAGCGACCCCACGCGCACCGGGCGGCTGCTGTCCGACTTCGACGAGGTCAAGCAGTGGTTCTCGGACAACACCGCGGTCCTCGACCGGATGCGGAAGGTCGAGACGAAGGTCGCCGGTGACGTGGTCACCCGGGCCAGGGACCTGGAGGACGCCGAGCAGCGCAACGCGATCATCACCTCCGGGCTGATCCTGCTCCTGCTCCTGCTGGTGCTCGGCCTCACGGTCGTCATCGCCCGCTCGATGGTGACGCCGCTGCGCCGCCTACGCGCCGAGGCGCTGGAGGTCGCGAGCTTCAGGCTTCCCGAGATCGTGCGACGCCTCCGGGTCTCCGGCGACACCCGTACGCCCGAGATCGATCCCATCTCGGTCGACACCGCCGACGAGATCGGTGAGGTCGCCAAGGCCTTCGACGAGGTCCACCGGCAGGCCGTGCGCCTGGCCTCGGAGGAGTCCGAGCTCAGGTCCAACATCAGCGCGATGTTCGTCAACCTGTCGCGGCGCACGCAGACCCTGGTCGAGCGGCAGATCTCGCTGATCGACGGCCTGGAGAAGGGCGAGGAGGACGGCGGACGCCTGGCCGACCTGTTCAGGCTCGACCACCTGGCCACCCGCATGCGCCGCAACTCCGAGAACCTCCTGGTCCTCGCCGGTCACGAGCCGACCCGCAGGCGAAGCCAGCCGGCCAAGCTCGTCGACGTCGTCCGCGCCTCCCTGTCGGAGGTCGAGGACTACGAGCGGGTCCAGGTCAAGGTGCACCGCACGATCTCGGTCGCGGGCAGCACCGCCAACGACATCGTGCACCTGGTCGCCGAGCTGGTGGAGAACGCCCTCCAGTTCTCGCCCCGGGCCAGCCAGGTCGTGGTCTCCAGCAGCGTCATCGAGGGTGGTGGCGCGCTGCTCGCGGTCAGCGACCCGGGCATCGGCATGACCCACGAGGAACTGGTCGAGACGAACCGCCGGCTCGCCGACCCGCCCGTCGTCGACGTCTCGGTGTCGCGGCGGATGGGCCTGTTCGTGGTCGGCCGCCTCGCGCTGCGCCACGGCATCCGGGTCCAGCTGCGCCCGCAGGAGGGCGGCGGTCTCGTCGCCATGGTCCTGTTCCCGCCGGCGCTCGTCGTCCAGGCGGTGCAGCCGGTGCAGACGCCCTCCTGGGGGACCGAGCAGGTTCCCTCGCAGGCTCCCTCGCAGGACCTTTTCGCCGCCCCCGCCCGCCCGCCCGTCCAGCAGCCCTCGTACGGGCGGCCCGAGGCCGGGCCGGCGCACACCCACCCCTCGTTCGAGCAGGGTCGGGACCCGTTCGGGCGGGATCCGTTCGGGCAGCCGTCGTACGGGCAGAGCTCGTTCGGCCAGACGTCGTTCGGCCAGATGTCCGTGGACGCGCCCTCGTTCGGCTCCGCTCCGGCGCCCGGTGACCGCCCGGTCCCGGACTGGCCGGTTCCCGCCGGTCCCTCCGGCTCGCCCGGTGCTCCGGCGAGGGGCGGCCCGCCCCTGCCCAAGCGCCAGGTCAACGGCAACGGCGGCGCCCCCGCCTCCGAGTTCTCCCCCTGGAACCAGTCCTCGTACGAGGACACGACGGCGGGGGTGATGCCCGCGGTGGGCGTCTCCCCGCTCGAGGCCGAGGAGGAGGAGTACCTGCCCATCTTCGCCTCGATCGAGTCCGCCTGGTTCCGCCGCGCGGAGGGATCGGGCGAGTTCTCGGGACCGGTGGCGTCCCCCGGACCGGAGAGCGGGTTCCACGAGCCGGAGGCCGCGTGGGCGGAGGAGACGACACCCCCGACCGGCATGCCGGTCCGCGAGACACCGCCGAGGAGAGAGCAGGTGAGGGCGGTGGCGGCCGAGCAGCCCGCGCCGTCGGGCGACCCGGACAGCTGGAACACCCCCGCCGACGCCGGGTGGCGCGCCGCCCAGGCGGCGAGTGAACCCGCACTCGGCGGGGTGACCGCGGCCGGTCTGCCCAAGCGCACTCCCAAGGCGAACCTCGTACCCGGTACGGCCGCCGCCGTGCCGTCCAGCCCCATGCCGCCCCTGTCACCGGACAGGGTGCGCAACCGTCTGTCGAGCTTCCAGCAAGGCGTACGGCGGGGCCGCGCCGAAGTAGTCGAAACCACCACCGGAAACCCGGTGGACGAGGAGGAGGGCTCGTGACGATCCTGAGTCATGAGGCACGCAGGTTCGACTGGCTGATCACCGAGTTCGTCCGCGGCACGCCCGGTGTCGCGCACGCGGTGTGCGTCTCCGCCGACGGGCTGCGGATCGCCAGTTCCGAGGGGTTCCCGCCCGACAGGGCCGACCAGCTCGCCGCCGTCTCGGCGGGACTGCTCAGCCTGACGGTGGGCGCCTCCCGCGTGTTCGAGGGGGGTTCCGTCACCCAGACCGTGGTCGAGATGGAGCGTGGCCTGCTGCTGGTCATGGCGATCAGCGACGGCTCCGTGCTCGCCGTGCTGGCCTCCCCCGACTGCGACATGGGTCTGGTGGCGTACCAGATGACCCTGCTCGTCGACAGGGCGGGACAGGTGCTCACCCCGGCGCTCCGCGCCGAGCTGCAGTCTTCCCGGGGCCGGTGATGACCGCGCTCACACCCGGTCTCCTCACGGGAGAGGCTCGTGCTCGGGACTGACGGAACCGGGGACGACGAGCCCCTGTTCCGTCCGTACGCCGTGACCGGTGGCAGGTCGGAGCCCCGGTTCCACATGGCGATGGAGGCGCTGGTCTCCTCCTCCTTCATCATGGAGGAGGACCTGGCGCTGCTCACCCCCGAGCAGGATGCGATCATCAGGCTCTGCCGTTCGTACCGCTCGGTCGCCGAGATCTCGGCTCTGCTGAAGGTCCCGCTCGGAGTGGCCCGCGTGCTGGTGGCGGATATGGTCGACGAGGGCTTCGTCCGCATCCACCAGCCGCATCTCAACGAGGGACAACCGGACCTCAACATGCTCGAAAGGGTTCTCAGTGGACTTCGCAGGCTCTAGCCAGGGTGGCCTGACGTCAACGAAGATCGTTGTCGCGGGTGGGTTCGGCGTCGGCAAGACCACGTTCGTGGGGGCGGTGTCGGAGATCGTGCCGCTGACCACGGAGGCGGTGATGACCGACGCCAGCGCCGGGATCGACGACCTCGGGCTGACTCCCCACAAGACCACCACTACGGTCGCGATGGACTTCGGCCGCCTCTCGCTGGACCGTGACCTGATCCTGTACCTGTTCGGTACGCCGGGTCAGCACCGGTTCTGGTTCATGTGGGACGACCTGGTCCGCGGCGCGATCGGCGCGGTGGTCCTGATCGACACCCGGCGGCTGGCCGACGGCTTCCCGGCGATCGACTACTTCGAGGAGGCCAAGCTCCCCTTCGTGGTCGGCGTCAACGGCTGGAACGGGGAGTTCCCGCACCACGAGGAGGAGGTGCGCGAGGCCCTGACGCTGGCTCCGCACATTCCCGTCGTGCGGACCGACGCCCGCTCCCGCGACTCCGTCAAGAGCACGCTGATCACTCTGGTCGAGCACGTTCTGCGGGTCCGCACGGCCTACGGCACGTCGGTGTAGTTCCGGCGTTCTCTCCGGGGGCGGGCCCGCGTTTCACGGGACCGTCTCGGTGAGAACGCGACCGGGGGTTCCGGGCTCTCCGGGAGCGATCTTCGGGCGTCTCGGCCGGAAGAGGGGAACGCTCCGGTTCGTTTGGGGGGGTCAGCCCGGTATCCACTGCTTCCAGGTTATTTTGTTGGCGTCGATCCACTTCTGGGCCGCCCGAGCGGCGTCGAGGCCGTTGTCGGTCATGTCGTTCGCCACCGCGTTCTGCTGCTCGTTCGTCCAGGTGAAGTTCCTGACCAGCTCGTAGGCCCTGCCGCCGGTGTCGGCGAACCGCCTGCTCACGATCTTGTCGAGCAGGTAGGGCGGGTAGTCGCACCTGACCTTGGCGGGGTCGGCGTCGCAGCCGATCGCGTAGGGCGGAAGGCTGACCTTCGCCAGTTTGATCTGGGTGAAAAGCCACTGCGGCTCGTAGAAGTGCATCAGCAGCGGGGTCCGGTCGCGGGTCGCCCGCCTGGCGGCGTCGATCAGCGCCTTCTCGCCGCCCGCGTGGACGACCCGGTAGCCGAGGTCGAGGTTGCGGATCAGGGCCTCGTCGTTGGTGGCACGCGAGGGGTCTCCGTCGAGCAGCTGACCCAGATCGCCGGATTTTTTGGTTCTGAAGAGGCGGGCGTACTTGTTGAGCTGCCGCCAGTCGGTGATCCCGGGATACTCGTCCACCATCCACTGGGGGACGTACCAGCCGATGACGCCCCTGGGGCCGCTTCTTCCGGCGGAGACCGCGACCTTTTTCTCCTCGATGTAGGTCTGCTTCAGCGCCTCCCGTCCCCAGTTCTCCACGATCACGTCCACCGTGCCCTTTTCGAGGCCCTCCCAGGACTGGAGCGGGTCGAGGCTCACCGTCTGTACCCGGTAGCCGAGCTCCTGGGTCAGCAGGCGGCCGATGACCGCGGCACCGGCCTCGTAGCCCGCCCATCCGTTGACGGCGATCCTCACGGTCCCGCCGCCGGAGGCCGGGGACGCCGGCGCGGTCGCCTCCCGCGCGTCCTGGCCGGTGCACGCGGCGAGCGAGAGGAGCAGCGCGGTGGCCGCGCCGAGCGCCGGGAGGCGGGAAAGGGGCCGGGGAAGGGAGGGCGGGCGGGAAGCGCGAACCTGGTTCGCGGCGTCGCCGGGTGTGGCCACGGTCTCCTCCAGGGCCCGCCGCCCGGATTCGGTGGACCGGGGGCGTGGTGAGGATTACGGATGTAGGGAGTCAAGATAGGGGGTAAATATCGTGGATCACAATGTTGCGGTCTTCCGAAAGCCGACGGGCTCCCCTCGCGACCCCGGGTTGGAACGGTGCAAACGGCCATACGGGGCGGGAAATACCTAATGAGAGTATTCGGACGACCGAAACCGGGGTTCCAGCCATAGCTGGAGCACCGGATCCAGTCCCTACTTCACCACGAATACCCATTTATAGAGCTGTGTTCGCTTGGCCCCACCGGTTGATATGTGCTCGAATTGCCGGGAACCACGGGAAATTCGGCCAGGGGTTCATCCACCGAGAGGGCAGCGTTCGGTGAGTACACACGAGATCCAAGGCGCGGGCGGTCGTCTGCGCCTGCGGAACTGGCGGGTGCGCCGTCGCCTGGTCGCGCTCATTCTGGTGCCCACGATCGCCGCGGCGCTGCTCGGCGGTGTCCAGGTGTTCGCCTCGATGCGCGCCGCGGGCGACTACCAGCGGGTAAACGACCTCGCCCGGCTCTCCGCCCGCATCGGCACGCTCACCCACGAGCTGGCCGAGGAGCGCGACCACACCGCCTGGTTCATCGTCCGCGGCCGCCCGCAGGACGGCGTGGAGAACCTACGGGCCCAGATGGACCTGGTCGACAGCTCCGTGGCGCGCGTCCGCGAGAGCGGTTCCCTGCTCGGCGCGGAGGTGACCGGCCGTACCAGGGACGAGGTCGAGACCGCGATCACCCGTCTGGACGACCTCCTCCCGCTGCGCGAGCAGGCCCTGAAGTCGACGCTGCTGCCCGACGCGGCCATCGCCGCCTACTCCCTGGTCATCGCCGACCTGCTCTCCCTGCACGACGAGCTCGGCAAGGGCAGCGCCGACGACGTCCTGTTCGGCCAGGCGCTCACCCTGGACGCGCTCGCCCGCGCCAAGGAGGCCATCTCCTTCCAGCGGGCACTGCTGACGGTTGTGCTCGTGGCGGGACGGTTCGAGCAGGGGCAGATGGAGCAGTTCCTCGGCGCGCTCTCCACCGAGCGCAACGAGCGCAGGACCTTCGCCGCCGAGGCCGGCAGCCGGGACCGCCGTCTCTTCGACGAGACCGTCAACGGCCGTACCGCCGAACGCGCCGAGCTCATCCGCGAGCTGGTCCTGCTCCGCGCGGCCTCCGGCATCCCGCTGAAGGGCCTGGACCTGGAGCGGAAGGACGACGCCAAGGAGTGGTACGACGCAGCCACCGTCATCATCGGCAACATGCGCGAGGCCGAGGAGCGGCACGCCCAGGACATCGTCGCGCGCAGCCAGCGGCTCGGCGACGACGAGAAGAACCAAGCCCTGCTGGTCACGGTGGCCGTCGTCGCCCTGCTGGCGCTCGTGCTGGTGATCACCATCGGGGTGGTGCGCTCGCTGGTCAGGCCGCTGCGGCGGCTGCGCAGGGAGGCGCTGGAGGTGGCGGGGGAGCGGCTGCCCGCATACGTCCAGCGGGTCCGCGAGTCGCACGGAGGGGAGATCGTCGCCGACGTGCCACCGATCGGGGTGCTGTCGCGCGACGAGATCGGCGAGGTGGCCAGGGCGTTCGACGAGGTCCACCGGGAGGCCGTGCGGCTGGCAGGCGACGAGGCCAGGCTGCGCAACACCGTGAACGCGATGTTCGTCAACCTCTCCCGGCGGAGCCAGACCCTGGTGGAACGCCAGCTCAGCCTGGTCGAGCGGCTGGAGCGCGGCGAGCGTGACGACCAGCGGCTGGCGGACCTGTTCAAGCTCGACCACCTCGCCACCCGCATGCGCCGCAACAGCGAGAACCTGCTCGTCCTCGCCGGGCAGGAGGTGGCACGGCGCTGGAGGGAGCCGGTCGAGCTGATGGACGTGGTCAGGGCCTCGCTGTCGGAGGTGGAGAACTACGAGCGGGTGACGAACCGGGTCCAGTCGGAGGTGGCCGTCGCGGGCCCCGCGGTGAGCGACGTGGTCCACCTCCTCGCCGAGCTGGTCGAGAACGCCGTCTCGTTCTCACAGCCGGACACCAGGGTCACGGTGTCCAGCAGCCGCATCGACGGCGGCGGCGTGATGGTCTCGGTGACCGACAGGGGCATCGGCATGACGCTCGACGAGCTCTCGGAGGCCAACTGGCGCCTGGCCAACCCGCAGGCCGCCGACGCCTCAATCGCCCGCCACATGGGCCTGTTCGTCGTCAGCCGCCTCGCGCTCAAGCACGGTATCCGCGTCCAGCTCCGCCCCCAGGACTCCGGCCTGGCCGCGATGATCCTGCTCCCTGAGGCGCTCCTCGTCCTGCCGCCCATCGGGATCCAGCAGACCGGCTACCCGGGGTCCGCCGCGGCCTTCCCCGGCATGCCGCCGGGCGCGGCCGGTCTTCCCGCCGGTGTGGTCGGCTTCCCCGGGGCCGGTGCCCCGTTCCCCGGTGACACGGGTGGTTCACCCGGTTCGCCGTTCCCCCACGTTCCCGGCGACGCGTCCGGTTCGCCGTTCCCCCAGGCTCCGGGGGCCGCGGGCCCGCCCCCGAGGGTTCCCCTGCTCGCGGCGCCCACGACCACGGAATTTCCCGCCGAGCGGGTGCCGTCGCCGCCCTCGCGGAGCGTGTGGAGCCCGCCCGCGGAGCGGCTCCGCCCGCCGGGGGAACGAGGGGAGTTCCCGCAGCCGCCCCCCGGCCCGTTCGACCGCCTCCCGGGACCGCTCGACTCCCCGTCCGGTTCCTTCGCCGGCCAGGGCCCGGCGGAGCGGGAGGACGACTTTCTGCCGATCTTCGCCGCGGTCGAGTCCGGCTGGTTCCGGATCTCCGAGATCTCCCGGGACTCCGGTGCGCGGGCGGCCCACCCCGAGGAGGGCGCCGCCTCCGGCGACTCCGCTTCCGGTGACTCCGCCTCTGGTGAATCCGCCTCCGGCGATCCCGCGCCCGGGGAGTCCCCGGCCGAGCCCGAGCCGTGGACCTCGCCCGGTGACAGCGGCTGGCAGGCCGCCCAGGCGGCGAGCGCCCCCGCGCACGGCGGTACGACCGAGGCCGGCCTGCCCAGGCGCACTCCCCGGGCCAACCTGGTCCCCGGCTCGGTCGCGCCGCTCGCCCGGCCCGAGCCGTCCCCGGCGCCAGGCACGCCGCCCCTCTCGCCCGAGCGGGTGCGCAGCCGCCTGTCGAGCTTCCAGGAGGGCGTGCGCAGGGCACGCAACGAGCTCCCGAACCGGGAGGGGTAGCGTGCGGGCCGACAACCGGGACCGGGGGCAGGGGCTTCACGACGGCCGCGCCTTCCCGTGGGACGAGCGGTGGGAGGACACGCCCCGGTACGGCTTCCCGGCCGAGCCGTCGGGGGAGACGCCCGAGGTCGCGTCGTCCGTTCCCCCCACCGGCGCCGAACCGCCGCGATACGGCTCACCCGGGGAGACGCCCGGGTCCGGAGCCCGGCGGGACGGGCGTTTCGGGTACGAGCCCGAGCACGACGAGCCGGCCGACGAGGAGAGCTCGCTGGTCCGGATGTACGCCGTGACCGGGGGGCGGGTCGTCCCGAGTTCCAGGCTCGCCATGGAGGCGCTGGTCTCGACCACGACCACGGCCCCGCTCGGCCTGTCCTACGTCCGGGAATATCGCTTCATCAGCGATCTGTGCCGCAGTATCCGCTCGATCGCGGAGATATCCGCTCTCCTGAGTGTCCCTCTCGGCGTCACCCGCGTCCTGGTCTCCGACATGGAGTCCGAGGGCCTGGTGCGGATCCACCACCCCAGGGTCACCGCGGCGGGCCCCGGGCCCGACCTCCTCGAACGCGTCCTCAACCACCTCAGGGGCTAGTGCTCCGGGAGCCTCAGGCGAGCCACCAGCGGGCGGCGACGAGCTCGGCCACCAGGGTCTCGGTCAGGAGCGCCACGTCGGGGTCGTCGTCGTGGAGGTAGCGGACGGAGGCCCTGGCGCCGGGAAGGTCGCCGCCGACGGTCAGGACGGTGGAGCCACGCTGCCGGATCCAGTCCATGGCCTGCTCGTCGTAGCGGGAGCCGGGGAAGAGGATGGCCCGGTAGTCGAGGGTCTTGGTGAGGTAGACGTCCACATGGGCCCAGTCACCGGTCTCGCACGCGTCGGCCGCCCTGCGGGGGCCCTCCCGGAACATCAGGGCCGACTGCTCGGCCGAGGACAGGTGTTCGGCGGGAGCGATCGTGTAGACGCCGTGCGGGCCGTCGAGCAGCGCCGCCGCCGGTTCCAGCCACTCGCCACGGCGGTCGAGCAGGTCGGCGGTGGCCTCGGCCGTACGGCGGAGCAGCTCGGGCACGTCCCGGCCGAAACCACCGGGCTCGCCCCCCACCGGGCCCGATGTCGCCCCGGCCAGGGCGGGCACCTCCCGGCCGGGGGTGGTGAGACGGTCGCCGAGTGCCAGGAGCAGGGCGAGGGTGTGCTGGAAGGTCCGGCAGGAGACGCCGCCGCGCTCCTCGCCCGCCACCATCGGGACCACCAGGTCGGCGCCCTCGGTGACGGCCGAGTCCGGGTTGTTGGTCAGCGCGAGGACGAAGGACCGGCCTCGGTGGCGGGCGACCGCGTCCAGGGTCTCCCGGCTGCCGCCGGTGGCGGAGATGGCGACCACCAGGGTCTCCGGTCCCGGCGGGTACGACAGGGCGGCGGAGGCGTACTCGGCCACGGCGTCCACCCCCGCGGCCCGCAGGCGCAGCGCGGCCACCCGGGCGGCGTACCGGGAGCTGCCCATGCCGAGGAGGAGCACCCGCCGGATCCCCGAGGGGATCCCCGCGAAGGGGTCGCCCGTCTCCAGGGCACCGGCCAGGGCGGCCAGCGCGGAGGGCTTGGCCTCCAGGTCGGCGAGGTACAGCTCGGGGATCACGGGGTCTCCTTCGTCGGGTTCAGCGAGTTCGGCGAGTTAAGCGGGTTCGTCGGCTTTACCGGGTTCCTCGGGTTCCTCGGGTTCCTCGGAGTCAGCGGGTTCACCGGTATCGGGACCGCAGCACGCCCATCGGGGCGTAGCGCCAGCGGGGGAGGTGCCTGGCCGCGTAGACGAGCTCGCGGCACTCCTGCTCGATCTCGAACGGGCGCAGCAGGGAACGGTCCAGGAGTGCGGCGTGGCCCAGCTCGTCCAGCCGACCGAGGTAGGCCGACTCCAGGGTCGCGCGGGCCGTGGCGGCCCATCCGGCGATCACCTCGGGGTCGGCGTCGCGGCGCCTGATCGCGACCTGGCCGACGTGTTCGAGGCTCGTGGTGAGCTGGGCGAGGTCGCGGGCCGCGGGCTGGAAGGGGTCGGCGCCCGCGACAGTCGGGTTGCCGTCGAAGTCGATCACCGCGTAGCCGTCCCGCCAGCGCAGGATCTGGCCGACGTGCAGGTCCCCGTGGATGCGGATCAGCGGGGTGGCCGCCGCGGAGGCCAGGGGCGCCAGCTCGGCGCGGAGCACGCCCGCGTGCTCCGCGAGCCAGTCGCCGTCCTCGCCGCCGGTCAGCGCCAGCGCCTCCTCCAGCGCCTCGCCCGCCCGGAGCGACCACGGGTTCTCCCCCTTCTCCTCCGCTCGTACGGCGCCCGCGTGTCTCACGGGGGCGGGGAAGGTCGCGGACGGGGTGGCCATCGCCGCGTGCAGGTCGGCGGAGAGGACGCCCAGGTCGGCGGCGAAGGAGGTGCCGCCGGAGACGGCCTCGTCCACGCACCACTCCCAGCCGTCCGCGGCCTCGGGCAGGTACGCGGTGACGAGGGCGAGCAGCAGCTCGGAGCCGTCGTCGGCGCGCCGGGAGACGGACGCGTACGGCGTGGCGGTCGCGGTGAAGCCGACGGACGCCAGGTGCGCGAACACGTCGGGCGCGGGCTGGGGGAGCGGCGCGGGAGGGGTGAGCCATTTCACGACGACCCTCTCGCCGACGACCACCGAGTAGTTGGTCTGGTCGACCTCGAAGCCCCGTTCGGCCCCTCGGACGGCCCTGTCGATCGATGACAATTGAGTGTCGATTGAGAAAAGAGCAGTGATCGCCGCGGGGAGCGAGTGGAATCGGCGAACTCCGAATGGGGCGGGAACGTCGCAGGTCAGCGCCTCAATGAGCTCACTGGTCCGCCCGTCGCCGGCCCGGGGAACCGTGTCGATCCGGTCCCAGATTGAAGCAGGATTTAACAAACGGATCAAACTTTCCAGTGGTGATGTCGGGGGAAGTCTTGCTCAAGTTAATGTTGACTGCAACACTCCTGCTTTGGTCTGCCGTGTCCCTTACGGCCGGTCTACCCCACTTACACTGAATTCTGAAGGAGTAGCGGCCGTGTCCCGCACTCGGTACACCCGTCGTCTTCCGGCCGCCGCCCTGGCCGCCGGTCTCGCGCTCGCAGTCTCGGCATGTGGAGGGGAGGCCGCGGACACCGCTGCCGCGCCCGCCGCCAGTGCCTCGTCGGCGCAGCTCAACCCCAACGCCGATCTCTCCAAGCAGAGCGTCACCATCTCCGTCTGGGCGGGCTACACGCCCACCGACCTGCCCCAGCGGATCAAGGACAACCTCAAGACCACCCTCAAGGTGACGGAGCACGCCACCAACGAGGACATCATGGCGAAGCTCACCGCCGGCGCCGACACCGGTCTCGACGTGGCCTTCGTCTCCGGCCAGTACGCCCAGGCGCTCAACGAGGCCGGGCTGCTGGAGCCGATCCACCCCGAGCTGATCCCGAACCTCGCGAACCTCTATCCCGAGGCCAAGGAGCTGTCCTACGACAAGGGCAACGTCTTCTCGGTCCCCTACACCTGGGGCACCACGGGCATCTGCTACCGCACCGACCTGGTGAATACCCCGCCGACGAGTTGGAACGATATTCTCAACCCGCCGGCCGAGGCGCTCAAGAAGGTCACCATGATGACCACCGAGCGCTGGCTCGCCCTTCCCGCCATCAAGGCGCTCGGCTACTCGGTCAACACCAGGAGCGACGAGGAGCTCGCCAAGGTCAAGGCGAAGCTTGAGGAGGCGAAGCCGAAGCTGCTCAAGTACGAGGACGTCACCTTCGGCGACATGCTCAAGAGCGGCGAGATCGTGATGGCCGAGGCGTGGGACGGCTGGTGCCCGACCACCGAGAAGAACATCAAGTTCGTGATCCCGAAGGAGGGCAGCGACCTGTGGGT
This sequence comes from Streptosporangium sp. NBC_01469, assembly GCF_036227305.1. Taxonomy (NCBI): domain Bacteria; kingdom Bacillati; phylum Actinomycetota; class Actinomycetes; order Streptosporangiales; family Streptosporangiaceae; genus Streptosporangium; species Streptosporangium sp. NBC_01469. The sequence goes on from NZ_CP109465.1 coordinate 3,642,800, forward strand.
GGACACCATGGTCGTGCTGAAGTCCTCCAAGAACAAGGAGGCGGGGCACGCCTTCATCAACTACATCCTGGACCCGAAGGTCCACGGCTGGGCCGCGGAGAACATCCTCTACAAGGTCCCGAACAAGGCCGCGATGGACGCGATGGACCCCAAGCTCAAGGCTGACAACGCCCCGCTGCAGATGACCCCCTCCGACCTGCTCAAGGGCGAGTCGATCATCGACCTGGGTGAGGACTCGGTCAAGTTCGGCCGGCTCTCGACCGAGGTCACGGCGAAGTAGTGACACGCTCCACCGTTTCCGGCGCGTCCGTGAGATCGCGGGCGCGCCGGTCGCGTGCCCTGGGAAGGCTCGTCTTCCTGGGGCCCGGCCTGACCTATCTGCTCGTCCTCCTGCTGGTACCGCTCGCCCTGCTCATCGCTTTCACGGTGTTCCGCAGGGGCCGGTTCGGCGGGGTGGTCTACGAGGTCACGGGCGAGAACTTCGCCCGGCTGCTCGACCCGCTCTATCTGGAGATCGTGCTCGGCTCGCTGAAGCTGGCCACGATCGCCACGCTGATCGCCCTGCTGATCGGCTACCCGACGGCCTACCTGATCGCCCAGCTCCCGCGTAAGTGGAAGACGATCGCCCTGGTGGCGATCGTGCTGCCGTTCTGGACCAACTTCCTGGTCCGCATCTACGCCTGGATCATCCTGCTGAGCGGCCCCGGCCTGGTCAACAGCACCCTGCTGGACCTGGGGCTGATCGACAAGCCGCTGGAGCTGCTCTACAACCAGGGCACCATCGTCACCGGCCTGGTCTACTCGTACCTGCCGCTGATGGTCCTGCCGCTGTACGCGGCGATCGAGAAGCTCGACCCGCAGCTGCGCGAGGCCTCGGCCAACCTCGGCGCCTCACCGGCCCGCACGTTCGCGTCGGTGACGCTGCCGCTCACCCTGCCGGCCGTGTTCACCGGCTGCCTGTTCGTCTTCGTGCCGAGCTTCGGCAACTTCATCATCCCCGAACTGCTCGGCGGCGGCCGTTCCATCATGGTCGGCAACCTGATCAGGGACCAGTTCCTCAAGGCGCGCGACTGGCCGTTCGGATCCACCCTCATGCTGGCGCTGCTCGCCGTGCTGATCATCCTGCTGCTCCTGCAGGCCTGGAGTGCCCGACGTGCGTAGATCACGCCTGCTGTACGTCCCCTTCTGGGCGGCCTACGTCTTCCTCTACACGCCGATCGTCGTGCTCGTCGTGATGTCGTTCAACGCCGGCGAGTCCCCCTACGTCTACGAGGGCTTCAGCCTGGACTGGTACGGCGTTCTCGCCCAGAACGCCAAGATCCGCGAGGGGCTGGTCAACACCCTCATCGTGGCCGTCGGCTCCACCGCGCTGGCCACGGTGCTCGGCACCCTGCTGGCGGTGGGCCTGGCCCGGCACACCAGGTCGCGGACGCTGGACGCGCTGGGCGTGCTGCCCGCGGTCCTGCCCGACCTGGTGCTGGCCATCGGGCTGCTGGTGTTCTACGCCACGATCAAGTCGACCCTCGGACTGCACTCGGTGCTGCTGGCCCACACGGTGTTCGGCATGGCGTTCGTGACCGCGGTGGTCCGCACCCGCCTCACCGGCGCCGACACCTCCCTGGAGGAGGCGTCCAGGGACCTGGGGGCGACGCCGTTCACCACGTTCCTGCGGGTCACGCTGCCGCAGCTGGCGCCGGGCATCCTGGCGGGCGCGCTGCTGGCGTTCACGCTCTCGATCGACGAGTTCGTCATCGCGTACTTCACGGCGGCGCCCACCACGCCGACCCTGCCCATCGTCATCTACTCAATGGTCCGCTTCGGGGTCACCCCCGAGATCAACGCGCTGGCCACGCTGCTGCTGCTGGTGAGCTTCACCGCGGTCATCGTGACCCAGCGGATGACCCGACTGACGGAGTCGCTGTCCTAATGCTGAAGATCACAGGTGTCAGCCGCCGGTTCGGTGACGTCACGGCGCTGTCGGACGTCTCCCTGGAGATCCGGCAGGGCGAGTTCTTCGCGCTGCTCGGCCCCAGCGGCTGCGGCAAGACGACGCTCCTGCGGATCCTGGCGGGCTTCGAGTCACCCGACGAGGGCTCCGTCACGCTCGACGGCGACGACCTGCTCGGCCAGGCGGCCCACCGCCGCCCGGTCAACCTGATGTTCCAGTCGTACGCGCTGTTCCCGCACATGACCGTGGCGAAGAACGTCGCGTACGGCCTGGAGAGGGAGCGGCTGGGCCGGGCGGAGGTCCGCCGCCGGGTCGGCGAGGTGCTGGAGAAGGTCGGGCTGGACACCATGGCCGGGCGCAAACCGCAGCAGCTGTCCGGCGGCCAGCGGCAGCGGGTCGCGCTGGCCCGCGCGATCGTGAAGCGGCCGCGCCTGCTGCTGCTCGACGAGCCGCTGTCCGCGCTGGACAAGAAGGTGCGCGCGGAGATGCAGCTGGAGCTCAAGCGGCTGCAGAACGAGGTCGGCATCACCTTCGTCGTGGTCACCCACGACCAGGAGGAGGCCATGTCGCTCGCCGACAGGATCGCGGTCTTCCACGCGGGCTCGGTCGAGCAGGTGGACGCCCCGGTGGAGCTGTACGAGCGCCCGCGCACCCCGTTCGTCGCCGACTTCGTGGGGGCCAACAACATCTTCCCCGGCAGGGCCTGCTCGGTCGGCCTGGCCGGCGACGGGCTCGGCGTGCTTCCCGGGGTGTCGAACCTGCCCGACGGCACGCCCGCGCTGCTCGCCGTACGGCCGGAGCGGCTCAGGCTGGGTGCCGAGGGGGTGCTGCGCGGCGAGGTCGTCGACGTGAGCTTCTACGGCGGCGTCTCGCACGTGTCGGTCCAGGTGAACGGGCGTGCCACGCCCGTCCTGGTGGCCACTCCGGGGGCCACGCAGGTCCAGGCGGGTTCCCTCGTCGCGCTCAGCTGGGCGGACGACGACGGAGTGCTGATTCCTCAATGAGAAGACTTGAGCGGGTTGTTCGTCGCGGTCCTGGCGTAGTCGAGGATGAGTTCCGCCGCCTCCTGCGGGCCGATCACCGGGTGGCGGGCCGTTATGCGATAGCCGTACGCGTCCTCGAGCGCGACCAGGTTGCGGGCGATGGGCAGGGAGTCGCCGGACAGCCTGAAGGTCTCCAGGGCGGCCCCGGTGTCGAGGATGCTCTGGTAGAGCGAGACCTGGCGGTCGTAGAGGGTGGTCAGCAGGAGCGCGTACATCCTGTTGCGGGGCGCGGCGCCGCCGAGCTCGTTGAGCAGCCGGACGTCCGGGTCGTCCGGGCCGTGCGGCAGCCCCGAGCGGATGGTCACGACGAGCTTCTCCGCGGGGTCGCGCATGCCGCTGATCCGCTTGAGTCTCTGCTCGTAGAAGCGCTCCATCCCGGAGTGGTGGGCGTCGACGAGCAGCTCGCTGAGGCGCGGGTAGTGGTAGAGGACCGCTCCGGAGGTGAGACCGGCCTCCTCGGCGACGTGGTTGAGGTGCACCCCCTCGGTGCCGTGCCGGATGATCGCCCGATGTGCGGCCGCGATGAGATCCAGGCGCCGGTCCGCCCGTCCCTTGCGCGTCATATTCCCCCGCTCGTTGAAAACCACGCTCTGTGCCGGGGTCCATAGTGTCCCTTTCCCAGCGTTTTTGCCAGCCGAGAATTGAATCATTCTTCAAATTCGCAACCTCTAGACGCAAGGAGGCGTGATGTCTCTCACGATCCTGTTCATGCCGGAGAGTGCCTACGGGCCCACGAACAACTGCATCGGCATCGGTGACATTCTTCGTAAGCGCGGACATCGAGTCGTTTTCGCAGCTGAGGCCTCCTGGAAGGGGAAATTGGAGGCCCTCGGATTCGAGGAGGACCTCGTCGACCTCGCGCCTCCCTCCGAAGAGGAGCAGGACGCCGGGCAGTTCTGGAAGGACTTCATCAGGGACACCGCCCCCGAATACCGGAAGTCGACCCTGGAGCAGCTGGAGACGGTGACCAAGCCGATCTGGGACGCGCTTATCGACGGCGCCAAGTACTGCGAGCCTCAGCTGAAGGCGATTATCGAGCGCGTCCGGCCGGACGTCATCGTCGAGGACAACGTCATCACCTTCCCGGCGCTGCTCACGGCGGGCAAGCCGTTCGTCCGCATCGTGTCCTGCAACCCGCTGGAGGTGCGCGGTGAGGGCGTCGCCCCGGTCTTCTCCGGGCTGCCCGCCGACGACCGCTCCGAGTGGGGCGCCTTCAACGCCGAGTACGACCGCACCCACCGCGAGATCTGGACCGCCTTCAACGAGTGGGTCGTCGAGCAGGGCGCCCGCCCGCTGCCGGACCTGGACTTCATCCACGAGGGCGACCTCAACCTGTACGTCTTCCCGGAGATCGCCGACTACACCGAGGCCCGCCCGCTGGGCGACTCCTGGCACCGCCTGGACTCCTCGGTGCGCGAGACGGACGGCGGCTTCGAGCTCCCCGAGTCGCTGGCCGGGCGGGAGGGGCCGCTGGTCTACTTCTCGCTGGGCTCGCTCGGCTCGGCGGACGTCGGCCTCATGCAGCGGGTCATCGACGTGCTGGGCACCACCCCGTACCGCTTCATCGTCTCCATGGGCCCGCTGCACGAGGAGATCAAGCTGGCCGGCAACATGTGGGGCGCCGAGTTCGTCCCGCAGACGAAGATCATTCCGCTGGTCGACCTGGTCATCACGCACGGCGGCAACAACACCACCACCGAGGCGCTGCACTTCGGCAAGCCGATGATCCTGCTGCCCCTGTTCTGGGACCAGTACGACAACGCGCAGCGCGTCCACGAGCTCGGCTACGGCGTGCGCCTGGCCACCTACACCTTCTCCGACGAGGAGCTGACCGGCGCGCTGGACAGGCTTCTGGGCGACACCGCCCTCCGCGAGCGCCTGGCCGCCGCGGGCGAGGAGATCCGCGGCCGGGACGGCCTGCGCAGGGCGGCCGACCTGATCGAGCGGGCCGGCGCCTGACGGCTCTCCGCACCACCACGACAAGGGAAGTTCCATGGGCAAGTTGATCAATCCGGCGACCGGCGACCTTCTGCGGGAGGTGGCCGAGACCTCGATCGAGGAGGTGGCCGTCGCCGTGCGGCGGGCCCGCGCGGCGTTCGAGGAGTGGAGCACGGCGACCCCGGCCGAACGGTCCAGGGTGCTGCTGCGCTTCGCCGACCTCGTCGAGGCCGACGCCGAGGAGCTCACCCGGCTGGAGGTCATCGAGACCGGCAAGCCCGCGGCGGTCTTCCGCGACGGCGAGCTGCCGTTCGCGGCCGACAACCTCCGCTTCTTCGCCGGTGCGGCCCGCTCGCTGGACGGCACCGGCGCGGGGGTGCTCAGCTCCGGCTACACCTCGGTGCTGGTACGGCGCCCGGTGGGGGTCGTCGGATCGATCGCCCCCTGGAACTTCCCCCTGGTCATGGGGGTGTGGAAGATCGGCCCCGCGCTCGCGGCGGGGAACGCCGTGGTCATCAAGCCCGCCCCGCAGACGCCGGGCACCACGCTCAGGATGGCGGAGCTGTTCGCCCGCGCCGGCGCGCCCGACGGCCTGCTCCAGGTCGTCCTGGGTGACGCCGAGGTGGGCGAGGCGCTCGTCGCCGATCCGGGCGTCGACATGGTGAGCGTCACGGGCTCCACCGCGACCGGCCGCGCCGTCATGCGCGGCGCCACCGGCTCCCTGAAGCGGGTCCACCTGGAGCTCGGCGGCAAGGCCCCGGCGCTGGTCTTCGGCGACGCGGACCTGTCCGAGATGGCGAGGGGCGTCGCGATGGGCGCCACCTACAACACCGGCCAGGACTGCACCGCCGCGACCCGCGTCTACATCTCCCGCGACGTGTACGACGAGGCCGTCGAGGCGCTCCACGCGACGCTGGCCCAGATCACGGTGGGCGACCCCTGGGACCCGGCCACCGACATCGGCCCGCTGATCTCCGCCGGGCACCGCGACCGCGTGCACGGCTTCGTCGAGCGCGCCGTCGCCGCGGGCGCCTCCGTGCTCCACGGCGGTGTCCCGCTCGAAGGGCCCGGGTTCTACTATCCGCCCACCCTGATTTCGGGCGCCGCGCAGGATAGTGAGATCGTTCAGGGTGAGCTTTTCGGCCCGGTGCTTGTGGCCCTGCCCTTCGACGGTGAGGACGAGGCGGTACGGCTCGCCAACGACACCCCCTACGGGCTGGCCTCCTCGGTCTGGTCCAGGGACGTGGCGAGGGCGCTGCGCGTCTCGCACCGGCTCGACGTGGGCGTGACCTGGGTGAACGACCATCTGCCCATCGCGTCCGAGGCGCCGCACGGCGGGGTCAAGGGAAGTGGCTTCGGCAAGGATATGAGTCAGGAGGCGGTTCAGGAATACTCTGTGACCCGCCATCTGATGATCAAGCACCAGGCTCCGGAGGTGAGGGATTCCTTCCGGCCGGCCTGAAAGCTTTGACGCCGTATGTCCCTTTTGCGGGGATATGTCGGCACTTACTCCATTCGAAGTGACATAAAGGATGTGCTCAAATTGCTTCCGCCGCTTCCAAATCCGGCGAGGGGTTACGTAGGCCAGTGATGACACAAGACCGCCGGAGCCACCGCGCGTCAGGGGTGGGCAGTCGACTCCTGCCGGCGAACTGGCGCGTGCGTCCCCGTCTGGTCGCGCTGATCCTGCTCCCGACCGCCGCGGCCGTGCTCCTCACCGGCCTCCAGCTCACCACGGCCCTGTCCACGGCCAACGAGTACCGCCGGATGACCGAGGTCGCCTCGCTGGTCGAGTCGCTCGGAACCCTCTCGCACGAGATGGCCGAGGAGCGCGACCTCACCGCCTGGTGGATCGCCCTCACCAACCGCACCAACCTCGGCAAGGTCACGGAACAGCGCGAGGTGGTCGACCGGAGCAGTGCCCAGGCGCTGGCCGCCATGGACGCCCTCGACGCGTCGCAGGCCACCCGCGTCCGCACCGAGGTCGCCCAGATCCGCCGCTGGCTCAACGGGCTCCCCGGCCTGCGCAGGCTGATGACCGAGGGAAGCGTGCTCCCCCGCGCGGCCCTCGGCATGTACACGCGGATGATCACCGACTTCACCACCCTCCACGACGACCTGGGCCGCAGCGGCGGCGACGAGCGCCTCATCGGAGACGCGCTCGCGCTGGGCGCGCTGACCCGGGCCAAGGAGCAGGTCGCCAGGCAGCGGGGCACCCTCCTGGTCAGCTTCCTGGACCGCAAGTTCGACTTCGACGACCCCGCCGACCTCCTCGGCGCGTACCGGAGCCAGCTGGCCGAGGAGAACTCCTTCCGCGCCACCGCCTCCGCCAACGACATCAAGGCCTTCCGCGACGCGGTCAACGGTCCCAAGGTCGACCAGGCCGACTCCATGCGCGCTCTCGTCATGTCTCTCATGCGCGAGAACAAGCCGCTGGAGCGGATCGGCCGGGGCTGGCTCATAAGCGCCACCAACTGGTACGGGGCCTCCACCTCGATCGTGGACGGCATGCGGACCGTCGAGCGCCGCCTGGCGTCCGCGGTCGTCTCCCGCAGCCAGGAGATGGAGAGCGCCGAGCAGCGCAGCGCGGTGATCTCCGGTGCCTCGATCCTGGTCCTGCTGGTGCTGATCCTGCTCATCACCGCCTGGGTGGCCGGCACGCTCGTCCGGCCGCTGCGCAGACTGCGCAGCGAGGCGCTCGAGGTGGCCGACACCCGGCTGCCCGAGACCGTCCGGGTGCTGCGGGAGTCCGGAGACCAGGCCCCGCAGATCGAGGTGCCCTCCATCGGAGTGGTCTCTCGCGACGAGATCGGGGAAGTGGCCCGAGCCTTCGACGAGGTCCACCGCGAGGCCATCCGGCTCGCCGGTGACGAGGCCCGCCTGCGCAGCAACATCAACGCGATGTTCGTCAACCTCTCCCGCCGCACCCAGTCGCTGGTGGAACGGCAGATCGACCTCATCGACGACCTGGAGCAGGGCGAGCAGGACGAGGGGCGGCTGGGCAGCCTCTTCAAGCTGGACCACCTGGCCACCCGCATGCGCCGCAACTCCGAGAACCTCCTGGTCCTCGCCGGCCAGGAGCAGAGCCGCCGGTGGAGCGAGCCGGTACCGCTCAGCGACGTGGTCCGCGCCTCGCTGTCGGAGGTCGAGAACTACGAGCGGGTCAACCTCCGGGTCGAGTCGGGAATCTCGATCATCGGCCAGGCCGTCAACGACATCGTCCACCTGATCGCGGAGCTCGTCGAGAACGCGATCTTCTTCTCGCCGCAGGACACCAAGATCACGGTGACCAGCAACGGCAACGAGATGGGCGCCGTCATCCTGGCGGTCACCGACTCCGGCATCGGCATGAACGACGAGGAACTGGCCGAGGCCAACCGCCGCCTGGCCGAGCCCCCCGCGGTGGACCTGTCGGTCTCCCGCCGGATGGGCCTGTTCGTGGTCGGCCGGCTGGCCATGCGCCACGGCATCAGGGTCCAGCTCAGGCGCCCGGAGGCCGGCGGCCTCAGCGCCGTCGTGCTCCTGCCGGTGCAGGTGGTGGCCCAGTCCACGATGATGCCCGAGCTGGCGCTGTCGGGACAGAGCATGCCGTCCGGCTCCTTCGGCGGCCAGTCGAACTCGTTCGGCTCCATGTCCATCCAGGACCCGTTCGCCTCGGTGAACCCCGACCCGTTCGGCTCCGCCCCGAACCCGGACCCGTTCGGGACCGGTGCGGGGCGCGGCGGCCGGCCGCAGGCAGGTCTCGGGACGCCGCCCGCGCAGGCGCCTCCCCAGGTGCCGGCGCCGACGTCCGGGGACCTGTGGTCGGGGCCGGTGGTGCCCGCCTCGGCGGTGGAGGACCTGTGGTCGTCCCCGCTGGCGTCGACCGCGCCGCCGTCGTTCCCCTCGGCCTGGCCGGATCCGCCCGCGATCGACCCCTGGACGCCGCACCGGCTGGAACCGGTGGAGAGCACCCAGGCCCTTCCCGTGGTCGAGGTACCGCCGACGGAACCGGAGCCCGAGGAGTTCCTGCCGATCTTCGCGGCGGTGGGATCCGACTGGTTCCGCAGCGGCGCGTCCGCCGCTCCCGAGCCGGAGCAGGAGGTCGCTCCCGAGCCCGTGGCCGAGGTCAGGCCACGGCCGCTGGAGCAGCGGGTCAGGCGGGGTCCGCAGGGGCTGGAGACCCAGAACATCCCGCAGATCACGCATTCCTCGCCGCCGTCCCAGCAGCAGCAGCCCAGGCCACCGCAGCAGCAGGCGCCGCCGCTGCCGCAGCGGGCGCCTCAGCAGCAGCAGCAGCAACAGCAGCAACAGCAGCAGCAGCAGGCGCAGCCGCTCAGGCCGGCCGAGCCCGCGGCCGAGAGGCAGCCGTGGAGCACCCCGTCCGATCAGGGCTGGGCCGCCGCCGAGGTCGCCAAGAAGCCCGTGGAGGGCGGCGTGACCGGAGCGGGCCTTCCCAAGCGGGTGCCCAAGGCGAACCTCGTTCCCGGAGCCGCCTCGGCGGCCCCGGCGGCTCCGGCCCCCCCGATGCCGCCGATATCGGCGGAACGGGTGCGCAGCCGTCTGTCCAGTTTCCAGCAAGGCGTACGGCAGGGACGCGCTGAGATGAGCGAGCGCGCCAACGCCGTCGAGGGAGAGAACCAGCAGTGAACAACCAACTCAGCCAGGCCGCTCGCGGTTTCAACTGGCTGATCACCGAGTTCGTCAAGGAGATGCCCGGAGTGGCGCACGCGGTGATCGTCTCCGCGGACGGGCTCCCGCTGGCCTACTCCCAGGGTTTCCCCAAGGACAGGGCGGACCAGCTCGCCGCGATCACGGCCGGCCTGATCAGCCTCACCCAGGGTGCCTCGCGGGTGTTCGAGGGCGGTCCTGTGGCACAGACGGTGATCGAGATGCAGCGGGGCCTCCTGCTGACCATGTCGATCAGCGATGGTTCCGCGCTGGCCGTGCTGGCCTCGCCGGACTGCGACATGGGCCTAGTGGCCTACCAGATGACACTGCTCGCAGAGCGTGCCGGACAGGCGCTCACGCCTGCGCTCCGTGCCGAACTGCAGTCGGTTCAGCGATAGGGGGGTGATATGGACGCACCAGGTTGGCGCGGCCCGGGGGACGACCCCCCGAGCGCGCCTCAGGCCAAGAGCGGGCGAGATCGTTTGATTCGTCCGTATGCTGTGACCGGGGGCAGGACCGCTCCCCGGATGCAGCTCGCTCTCGAGGCGCTGGTCTCCTCGGCGACGTTCGCGGGCGTGGACCCCACCACGCTCTCCACGGAATATCAGGCGATCATCTCGTTGTCCCGGCAGGTGCGCTCGGTTGCCGAGCTCTCCGCCCTGTTGCGCATGCCTCTCGGCGTGACCCGGGTGTTGATCGCGGACATGGCGGCCGAGGGCCTGGTGCAGATCCACCAGCCGTCGCTGGATGCGGGTAAGCCGGATCTCAATTTGCTTGAAAGGGTGCTCAGTGGGCTTCGCAGGCTCTGACGCCGGCATGACGTCGACGAAGATCGTCGTTGCCGGCGGGTTCGGTGTCGGCAAGACGACCTTCGTCGGTGCGGTCTCCGAGATCATGCCGCTGACCACGGAAGCGGTGATGACAGAGGCGAGTGCGGACGTCGACGACCTCTCGCACATCCCGACAAAGCGAACCACCACGGTCGCGATGGACTTCGGCCGTGTCTCGCTGGACCGCGATCTGATCCTGTACCTGTTCGGTACGCCGGGTCAGCACCGGTTCTGGTTCATGTGGGACGACCTCGTGAAGGGCGCGATCGGTGCGATCGTGCTCGTCGACACCCGGCGGCTGGCCGACAGCTTTCCGGCGATCGACTACTTCGAGGAGGCCGGCCTGCCGTTCGTCGTGGCCCTCAACGGGTTCGGCGGATCGCACGTCCACGGTGAGGAGGAGGTGCGGGAGGCTCTGACGATCTCCCCGCACATCCCCGTCGTCCGGACCGACGCCCGGTCCCGCGACGCCGTGAAGTCGACCTTGATCACCTTGGTCGAGCACGTCCTGACGCTCAGGGTCTGACGTCACACGCTGTGGACCCCGTCCCTCCAGGGACGGGGTCCACAGCCGTTTCCGGCCGGGGGCGGTGTCCCGGGTCTCCGGACCGGGAGACATTCCCCCATTTGATAAGCCCATCCGAAACCAGCTGACAAAGCATGTCCTAAAGCGATCGAATTCGGTGAGGGCGGAGATTCGCGCGGTGGGTTCCCGGCCGCGGACGCGTCGCGTGCCCGATCGAAGGCGCGGCACCGTGATTCTGCCCGGCACGCCGACGGCACTCGGCGGTAATCGATCACATGGCCACCGATTTCACGGTGGTCATTTCTGTTTTGTGCGAAAAGCGGGTCCGGGGGAAAGCAAGCCGGCGCGAAGGCGGGTCCGTGAGAAAGCCGGTTCGTGTGAAGGCAGCTCCGCGTGAAAGCGGCTCCGTGCGATAGGCGGCTTCATGCGAAAGGCGGATGAAACAGCGGCGGCCGGTGGCGTGAACCTCACGCCACCGGCCGCCGCTGTTCGCGATTCCTACATCGGCAGAGCCTCGACTATGGAGGAACCGCCGGGAAGCTCTATCTGCCGGTTGAGCTGGAAACCGGACTTGCCCAGGAGCTCCGCGTACTCGGAGGTGCTGCGCTCCATACCCTCGCCGAACAGGGCGAGCATCCGCATGTCGACGTCCTTGCTGATGTGCGGCCGGTCGTCGTCCGGGACCACGAACTCCACGATGAGCACCCGGCCGTCGTCGGGGATGACCTCCCTGACGTTGCGCAGGATCCGTACGGAGTCCTCGTCGGACCAGTTGTGGATCACGCTGCTCAGCAGGTAGGCGTCCCCTCCGGGGGGCACGGAGGCGAAGAAGTCGCCGTCGACGAAACTACACCGGTCTTCAAGACCGACCTCGGTGAAGAACTCGCGAGCCCCGCTGACCACGCGTTCCTGGTCGAACAGCACCCCGCTGAGATCTGAGTGCTCCTTCAGTACGGCGGCCAGGATGTGTCCCTTGCCGCCGGCCACGTCCACCAGGGTCCGCACGCCGGAGAAGTCGTAACGGGAGGCCACGGCGTCCGCGAACGGCTGTGCCCTGACCACCATGTAGTCGTCGAACAGCGCGCCCGCCTCGGGGTTGGCCTTGAGGTACCCGTAGAGCGGTCCGTGCCGCTCGACGAAACCCGACCTCCCGGTGCGCACGGTCTGCTGGACCTTGCCCATGCCGTACCAGAAGCCGTCCTCGTAGATCATCCGTACGGCGGAGCGCAGCGAGTTGGGCGTGTCGTCGCGGAGGGTGGCACCCGCCTCGGTCAGCTCGTACGTGCCGGGCGCGGCCGTCGCGACCATGCCCATGGAGGCGAGCTGGCGCAGTACCCTGCCCAGCGCGGGCGCGTTGGCGCCGCAGCGCAGCGCGAGCTCGTCGACGGTGAGGGCGCCGTCTCGCAGGTGGTCGGCGCAGCCCAGCTCGGCCATCGTGGCCAGGGCGGCGAAACGGGAGACACCGCCGATCGCATCCCAGACCGGTGCCTGTGGGTCGCTCATGGAAATCCTCTCTTCTCCGGTGTGCGGTCCGGAGGGGAAGCCGTGGTTCTGGAGGTGGGGTCGTCTCAGGGAGTCGAGGCCGACGGGCTGCGCATGCCGCGTACCAGGCGGCCGACCTCGGCGCGCAGGTGCACGAAGTCGGGGTGCTCGCGGGTGGTGATCTGGTCGCGCGGTCCGGGCAGGTTCACGCGCAGGTCGCCCACGATCCCGGCGGGGGACTTGGACAGGACCACGACGCGGTCACCGACGTAGACGCTCTCGTCGATGTCGTGGGTGATCAGCACGATGGTCATGTTGTGCAGGCCGCGGACCCGCAGGGTCAGGTCCTCCAGGTCCTCGCGGGTCTGGGCGTCGACGGAGCCGAAGGGCTCGTCCATCAGCAGCAGGGCGGGCCGGTAGGCCAGCGCGCGGGCGATGGACACCCGCTGCTGCATACCGCCGGAGAGCTGCCACGGGTACTTGGCCGTGGCGCCCTGCAGCCCGACCTCCTCCAGCGCCTCCAGCGCCGACTCCCTGCGCCGCTGCTTGTCCAGGCCCTTGCGGCGCAGCGGGAGCGAGACGTTGTCGGCCACCGACATCCAGGGGAACAGGGACCTGCTGTAGTCCTGGAACACCACGGCCAGGTTGTCGGGTGTCTGCTCCACGCGGGTGCCGTTGAGCGTGACCTGGCCGCCGCTGGGCCGGATCAGCCCCGCGATGGAGCGCAGCAGGGTGGACTTGCCGCATCCGGAGGGGCCGACGACGCACACCAGCTCACCCTGGGCGACCTTCAGGTTGATGCCGCCCAGCGCGTTGTGCGCGGTCGGCCCGCTGCCGTAGGTATGGGAAAGGTTCGTGATTTCGAGCACAGCAGGTCCTCAGGTCGTCTGCTTGGCGGATCGGTGCCAGGACAGGACACGTCGCTCGGCCGCCAGGAACGCCGAGTTGAGCGCGTATCCCAGGACGCCGAGCACCACGATGGTCGCCCACACGCCGGGGAAGTCGTACGACCTCTGGGCGTCCAGGAGCTGGAAGCCGATCCCGTCGGTGCTGCCGATCAGCTCGGAGAGCACCATGAGGATCAGCGCCAGTGACAGGCTGACCCGGAGCCCGGCGAAGATCTTCGGCATGGCCGAGGGCAGGATGATCCGGAACAGCCGCTCGCGGCCCGTCAGCCCGAAGACGCTCGCGGTGTCCAGGTGCTGGCGGTCGACGTGCCTGGCCCCCTCGCAGGCGTTGATCAGGACCGGCCACACGATGCCGAACGCGATGAAGTTGATCTGCATTCGGGGGCCGATGGCGAACAGCGCCAGGAACAACGCCAGCAGCATGGGCGGGGGAATGGCGCGGGCGAACTGCACCAGGGGGTCGACGAGGCGGAAGAGCAGCGGGGAGCGGCCCAGCGCGACCCCGAGGGCGATCCCGACGACCCCGGCCAGCACCCATCCGGCCAGCAGCCGGCCGATGCTCGCGGGGATGTTCTCCAGCGCCGCGTCGGTGAGCCAGAGCCGCTCCGCGGGGCCGGTCAGCCACATCGTGTACGCGCTGGCCGCGATCTGCGACGGAGGCGGGAAGCTCAGTATCTCCAGGTAGCGGGTGAGCAACTCCCACAGCACCACGACGACCGGGACCGGCCACAGCCGGCCGACGGCGCGCAGCGGGCCGTTCATCACACCACCTCCGTACGGGCGGTGTGCCAGCGGAAGAGCCGCCGCTCCGCGAGCACGAACAGGCCGTTGGTGACCACGCCGATGACCCCGGCCCAGATGGCGGCGGCGATGACGTACTGCGTCGCGTCCACGCCGCCCGCGCTCTCCAGGACGTAGCTGCCGATGCCGTCGGCGCCGCCGCCGATCAGCTCCGCGCTGATCGCCACGATGAGCGCGATCGCCGACGCCAGCCGGACCCCGGTGGCGATGAAGGGCGCGGTGCTCGGCAGGGAGACCCGCCACAGCACGGCCGGCTTCCCGAACCCGAAGCTGCGGAGCGTCTCCTTGGCGAGCGGGTCGACGTCCTTGAGGCCGTACATCGTGTTGATCAGGACGGGCCAGGTCGCCGCGTAGACGACCAGGGTGACCTTCATGTCGAACCTGTCGGAGAACACGGCGAGTGCCAGCGGGATCAGCGCGATCGACGGGATCGGACGCAGGAACTCCACGATCGGCCGCAGCGCGCGCTCCACGCGGGGCAGGCTGCCGAGCAGGAACCCGGCGGGCACCGCGATCGCGACCGTGAGCAGCAGCCCGGTCGCCCACACGCCGAGGGTCGAGACGACGTCGGAGAGGAACTCCCCGTCCGTCACAAGAGTGACCGCCCGGCCGAGCACCGTGGAGGCCAGCGGGAACGCGAGCGGGTCGATCAGCCCGGCCCGGCCCGCGCCCTCCATGACACAGAACAGCCCCGCGACGCCGATGGCGCCGCAGAGCAGTCTGCTGTCGAGCGGGTTGCGCCGTGTCACCCGAGGTTTCCGGGGAGGATGGTCTTGGCCTGGAGCGGGCTCGTGAGGTAGCCCTGCTCGAGCATGAGGTCGGCGACCCGCTGCAGGCGGGTCTCGTCGAGGCTGGTGGGGAAGGAGCCGAGCGTGATGACGGCCGCGGTCGCCGCGTCGATCTTGGTGTAGGTCGGCAGGATCTCCTCGACGGCCTTGCGGTCGGTGGCGGCGATCTGCTGGGCCTTGGCGACGGCACGCTGGAAGGCGGCGACCGTCTTGGGGTTCTCGGAGGCGAACTTCTCGGTGACGGCCACTCCCGCGATGGGGAAGTCGGCGGTGGAGTCGACCATCGTGTCGGCGAGCTTCTGGGCGCCGAGGGCCTTCTGCACCGCGGTCAGGGCCGGCTCCGTCATCCAGGCGGCGTCGACGGTCTTGCTGGCCAGCTGGGCCCCCATCTCAGGGAAGGGGAACTCCACGAACTCCACGTCCTTCTCGGTGAGGCCGTGCGTCTTGAGCACCGTGGTCACCGCGAGGGTGCCGATGTTCTGCTTGCTGTTGACCGCGACCTTCTTGCCCTTGAGGTCCGCCGGCGTCTTGATCCCGGAGTCCTTCGGCACCATGAGGTTGAACGAGTTCGGGGCGGCCTGGTAGAGGTCAGAGATGATCTTCATCTTCTGGCCCTTGGAGACGGCGAGGAAGGTGGAGACGTAGTTCGTCTGCGTGGCGTCCAGGGTGCCGCCGATGAGGCCCTGCTGGGCCTGGGCGCCGCCGGGCACCACCTCGATCTCGACGGTGAGCCCCTCCTCTTTGAAGAAGCCCCTCTTGTTGGCGATGTAGAGCGCGGCCGAGTCGGGAATCGGCAGCGCCCCCATCTTGATGCTGGTCTTCTCGAGGCCCCCCGCGTTCGCGGAGGTGGTGTCAGCGGGGGTGTCAGAGCTTCCGCAGGCACTCAGCGCGAGGGCGGCGGCCACTCCTGCGATGACGGCCCGGCTCGCAAGTTTGAACCTCATGGGTCTCCTTAGCTGCATTTGACCGCCCCTGCCGGAACTCGCGGTAACTCATCGGGCGACATGGAGGGGGTCCCGGGAGGCATGTTGGTCAAGGGGGGTATGCCGACCGCGGATCAGAGTAGCGGAGTAGATCAGTCAAATTACAAATATCACCTCTTTCGCCCCTATCGTCCCGAAGCCACAAAACGGCCATAGGAGCCCCAGTTGCCACACCCGTTATCAATCGCGAGATGGGCAGGCGTAGCGGGCGTCGCGAAAGATGTCAATAAATCTGTTTGGCAACTTTGCGGAAGTTTGTGGTTACAGGACGGAGAGTCGTCGCCCGGTTGCGGGTGCTGTGTACCCGTTAAGTAGAGAATGCGAGTTATGTGCTGTTGGCCGAACTGATCCGGCTGTGCTCCAATAACCCCTACCCCATGGATGCGTCGGCGTCACTCGCACATCATTGCGTGACGCGATCCCCTCCAAGCAGACGATCCGAGGAGAGGCAGCGGAGGCCAGTGAGGACAGCGTCAATCCCCAGCGAACGCGAATCCGGGCTGGCACCTGCCCTGGGATTCGACAACCAGGGGAGGCGGCCGCAGAGCGGCCCGGGTCAGGACCTCGACGGTCGCGACTCCGAGAAGTCCGCGAGGAACGGCGGCAAGCTAGCGCTCAAGAACTGGCGGGTGAGATCGCGGCTGATCGCGCTCATCGTCATTCCCACGGTCGCCGCGATCGTGCTGGGCGGCCTGCGGGTCACCACCTCGATCAGCAGCGCCGCCGAGTACGAGCGCGTGCGCACCACCGCCGAACTCACCGCCGGGCTCAGCAACCTGGTCAACGAACTGCAGCTTGAGCGGGACCTGTCAGCCCGGTACGTGGCACAGGGCCGCCCGACCACCGGCAGGTCGAACCTGCGCAAGCAGTACGACGAGGTCGACGAGGTCGTCGGGCAGGTGAGCTCTCGCGTCAACGCGGCCATGGCCGACAGCGGCCTCCTGGCGGCCCTCGGCACCCGGGGCGAGACCGAGCTCACCCAGATCCGCCGCCGCATCGACGAGCTCAAGAGCGCGCGCGAACTGGCCTCGGGCACGGCCACCCAGCTGCCGGCCCAGCCCACGATCGCCATGTACTCCCGTACCATCGTGGACCTGCTGGCCCTGCACGACGAGATCATCCAGGGCGTCTCCGACCAGGAGCTCACCAGCGGCGCGGCCGCGTTCGCCGCGCTGACCAGGGCGAAGGAGCAGGCGTCCAGGGAGCGGGCGAACCTCGCCGCCGCCCTCGCCGTCAGGGAGTTCAGCGCCGAGGGCCTCGACGCCATGCTGGCCGCCCGCGCGCAGTTCGAAGGTGAGCTCGCGACCTTCCGCTCCGAGGCGTCGATCGAACAGCGCCAGCTCTACGACGACACGGTCAGCAGCCAGAAGAAGGACCGCGCGTCGGCTCTGCGAGCCCGCGCCGTCTTCATGGCGCTCAACGGCCTGCCGCTGAGGAACGTCGACGTCTCCAGAAGCGGGCTCGGCGACCAGTCGACCTGGCTCGACGCCTCCACCGACGTCATCGAGCGCATGCGCACGGTGGAGGAACAGGTCGCCAACACCCTCATCATGCAGAGCAGCGTCCTGCAGGCGTCCGAGCAGCGCGGCGCGCTGATCGCCGCGGGGCTGAGCGGGCTGCTCCTCCTCCTCGTCCTGATCGTCACCGCCGTCATGGCGCGGTCGCTGGTCAGGCCGCTGCGCAGGCTCCGCACCGAGGCGCTGTCCATCGCCGGCCAGCGTCTCCCCGAGACCGTCCAGAGCATGCGCGAGAGCGGCGAGGTCTCGACCACCGACATCGCCCCGATCGGCGTCGCCTCCGACGACGAGATCGGTGAGGTGGCGCGGGCCTTCGACGAGGTCCACCGCGAGGCCGTGCGACTGGCGGGCCAGGAGGCCACGCTGCGGAGCAACGTCAACTCGATGTTCGTCAACCTCTCCCGGCGCAGCCAGACCCTGGTCGAGCGCCAGCTCTCCCTCATCGAGAGCCTGGAGCAGGGCGAGCAGGACGAGGGCCGGCTCGGCAGCCTCTTCCGCCTTGACCACCTCGCCACCCGCATGCGCCGCAACTCCGAGAACCTCCTGGTCCTCGCAGGCCAGGAACCCGCCCGCCGGTGGAGCCAGCCGGTCCCGCTCATCGACGTGGTCCGCGCCTCGCTGTCGGAGGTCGAGAACTACGAGCGGGTGGACCTGCAGCTGTCCGCGGGCGTGTCCGTGGCGGGCACCTCCGTCAACGACATCGTCCACCTGATCGCGGAGCTCGTGGAGAACGCGATCTCCTTCTCCCCCCGCGAGACCAAGGTCATCGTCTCCAGCAACCGCATCGACGGCGGCGGAGTGATGGTCTCGGTGACCGACATCGGCATCGGCATGACCGCCGAGGAGCTCTCCCAGGCGAACTGGCGGCTGGCCAACCCGCCGGTGGTGGACGTCTCCGTCTCCCGCCGGATGGGTCTGTTCGTGGTCGGCCGCCTCGCCCTGAGGCACGGCATCCGCGTCCAGCTCAGGCAGCAGGACAGCGGCGGCCTGACCGCGATGGTCCTGCTCCCGGAGAACCTGCTCGCCGTCACCAACCGTCCGGGCGGGCCCTCCCCCAGCATGCAGAGCGGCGACTGGGCCGGGTCCATGGCCTCCATGGACCGCCCGCCCGTGCTGGCCAGCCCCACCTCCCCCCCGATACCGTCCTTCGCCTCGTTCGAGGCCGCCCACCAGAACTCGTTCGCCTCCTTCGACCTGGGGCAGCAGTTCAACTCCTTCGAGGCCTCGCAGCCTCCCTTCGGAGGCGGCCAGTTCGGGCAGGCGCCCGTCGACACCCCCTGGCCGGGACAGGTACCGCCGCCCGGCGCCGACCCCAACCACGGCTGGCCGAACGCCTCCCAGCCCGACCCCTCGGGGTGGCGGCAGGGACAGGGCGGACCTCGCGGCGACGCGGGGACGTGGTCCGGAGGCCAGGGCGCGCCCCCACGCGGCGACGCCCCCGTCTGGCCCGGCGGGCAGCAGCAGCAGAGCAGGGACAGCGGCTCCGACGTCTGGTCGACCTCCTCGCGCGGCGACTCCGGGGGATGGCCGTCCACCGGCAACTCCGGCTCGTTCGGGCGACGCGTCTTCGACCCGGCGGACAACACCGGCCCGCTGCCGGTGATCCCCGACTCCTCGCCCATGGAAGAGGCGAAGGAGGAGTTCCTGCCGATCTTCGCGGCCGTCGAGTCCGACTGGTTCAGGAAGGTCGAGCCGGCCCACGCCGTCCAGGAGCGGGTCGAAGAGGTCCCCGAGGCCCAGGCCGTCCAGGAGACCGTCCAGCTCTCGCAGCCGGCCGCCCCCGCACAGGGGAGCGGCGGCTGGTCGTCACCCGCGGACGTGGGCTGGCAGGCGGCCAAGGCCGCCAGCGAACCCTCACTCGGCGGGATCACCGGTTCCGGGCTGCCCAAGCGGGTGCCCAAGGCGAACCTGGTACCCGGTACGGCCGCGCCCGACCTGAGCGCGGCCCCGCAAGCTCCCGTGCACCGGCCGACGGTCTCTCCGGAGGCGGTGCGCAGCAGGCTGGCGAGCTTCCAGCAGGGAGTACGGCAGGGGCGCGCGGCCGCCAGAGGCGGAGCCGGAGACGGGCGGCCGTATCCCGACTTCGGCCGGGACGTTGAAGGAAACAAGGAGGACCGGTGAGCGAGCTCATCATGGTCGCCAAGGAGGATGACACGTGCGCGAAATGAGCCAGGCCGCCCGGGGGGTCAATTGGCTGATCACCGACTTTGTGAACAACGTCCCAGGTGTGGCGCACACGGTCGTCGTGTCAGCCGACGGTCTGCCGTTGGCGTATTCGGACGGATTTCCCAGGGACAGGGCGGACCAGCTGGCCGCGGTCGCGGCCGGTTTGATCAGCCTGACCCAGGGGGCCTCACGGGTTTTCGAGGGCGGGGCGGTCACCCAGACCGTGGTGGAGATGCAGCGAGGGCTGCTTCTCATCATGTCGATCAGTGACGGTTCCTGTCTGGCGGTGCTGGCCGCCGCCGACTGTGACATGGGGCTGGTGGCCTACCAGATGACGATGCTCGTCGAGCGGGCAGGTCAGGTGCTGACCCCGGCCGTCCGCGCGGAACTGCAGTCTTCCCACTCACGGTGACGGCGATGACGCTAGGAGGCTGCCGTGGCAGGCCGCGGCTGGACTGGTGAGGGCGACCCGCTCGGCGGGTATCCCTATCAATCAATGGACGACCCCCATCGGCATCAGGGCGGTCCTTCCCATCTCATGCACCCGGCGCCGTCGGAGCAGAGCTCCCTCGTTCGCCCGTATGCCGTGACCGGGGGGCGTACCGCCCCCCGGACCCAACTCGCCCTGGAGGCCCTGGTCTCCTCGGCGACCTCCATACATCATGATTTATCCACCCGCACCCCGGAGTATCAGGCGATCAGTGCTCTGTGCCGGCAAGTGCGCTCGGTCGCTGAGATCTCCGCGATGCTCCGCATCCCGCTCGGCGTGACCCGGATCCTGGTGGCCGACATGGCCGCCGAGGGCCTGGTGCAGATCCACCAGCCGCAGCTGGACGCGGGTAAGCCGGATCTCAACCTGCTGGAAAGGGTGCTCAGTGGACTTCGCAGGCTCTAGCCGCGGCGGCGGCCTGACATCGACGAAAATCGTCGTCGCGGGTGGGTTCGGCGTCGGCAAGACCACGTTCGTGGGGGCGGTGTCGGAGATCGTGCCGCTGACCACGGAGGCGGTGATGACCGACGCCAGTGCCGGGATCGACGATCTCGGCCTCACACCGAACAAGACCACCACCACGGTCGCGATGGACTTCGGCCGTGTCTCGCTGGACCGTGACCTGATCCTGTACCTGTTCGGTACGCCGGGTCAGCATCGGTTCTGGTTCATGTGGGACGACCTGGTCCGCGGCGCGATCGGCGCGATCGTGCTCGTCGACACCCGGCGGCTGGCCGACAGCTTCCCGGCGATCGACTACTTCGAGGAGGCCAAGCTCCCCTTCGTCGTCGCGGTCAACGGCTGGGACGGCACCTATCTCCACGGCGAGGAGGAGGTACGCGAGGCGCTGACACTGGCGCCCCACATCCCCATCTCCCGGACCGACGCCCGCTCGCGCGACGCGGTGAAGGCCACGCTCATCACGCTTGTCGAGCACGCGCTCACCATGCGGATGGCCGTCCCCGGCTGGGGTCGCTGACCGCGGGAGGGCGTCAGTCGCACCTCCCAGCGGATAGGCTGGGAGGTCGAGTCGCAGACCTGTAGCGCAGAGGCTGGCCAATCACGTGTTCGAGACGCTTTCCGACCGGCTGACATCGGTCTTCTCCTCCCTTCGATCCAAGGGTCGGCTGTCCGAGGCCGACATCGACGCGACCTGCCGCGAGATCCGCATCGCGCTGCTCGAGGCCGACGTCGCGTTGCCCGTGGTCAAGGCGTTCGTCGCCCAGGTCAAGGAGCGCGCCCGCGGCGTCGAGGTCTCCCAGGCGCTGAACCCGGCGCAGCAGGTCGTGAAGATCGTCAATGACGAGCTCATCGAGATCCTCGGCGGTGAGACCCGGCGGCTTCGCTACGCGAAGAACCCGCCGACCGTCATCATGCTCGCGGGCCTGCAGGGCGCGGGCAAGACGACCCTGGCCGGCAAGCTCGCCCGCTGGCTGCGGGAGCAGAACCACACGCCGCTGCTGGTCGCCGCCGACCTCCAGCGGCCCAACGCCGTCCAGCAGCTCTCGGTCGTGGCCGAGCGCGCGGGTGTCGCGGTCTACGCGCCCGAGCCGGGCAACGGCGTCGGCGACCCGGTCGTGGTGGCCCGCCAGTCGATCGACCACGCCAGGCGGCAGCAGCACGACATCGTCATCATCGACACCGCGGGCCGCCTGGGCATCGACCAGGAGCTGATGAGGCAGGCGGCCGACATCCGCGACGCGGTCTCGCCCGACGAGGTCCTGTTCGTCGTCGACGCCATGATCGGCCAGGACGCCGTCTCCACGGCCCAGGCCTTCATGGAGGGCGTGGGCTTCGACGGCGTCGTGCTGACCAAGCTCGACGGCGACGCCCGCGGTGGCGCCGCCCTGTCGGTCCGGCACATCACCGGCAGGCCGATCATGTTCGCCTCCACCGGTGAGAAGCTCGAGGACTTCGACGCCTTCCACCCCGACCGGATGGCGTCGCGCATCCTCGACATGGGTGACATCCTCACCCTGATCGAGCAGGCCCAGAAGACCTTCGACGAGACCGAAGCCGCCAAGATGGCGAGCAAGCTCACCTCGGGCGAGGGCTTCACTCTGGAGGACTTCCTCGAGCAGATGATGATGGTCCAGAAGATGGGCCCCATCAAGAACCTGCTCGGGATGATGCCCGGCATGGGGCAGATGCGCGAGCAGCTCAACCAGGTCGACGACCGCGACCTCGACCGCATCGCCGCCATCATCCGCTCGATGACCCCCGCCGAGCGCCACAACCCGAAGATGATCGACGGCTCCCGCCGCGCCCGCATCGCCAAGGGCTCCGGCGTGACGGTGACCGAGGTGAGCGGCCTGGTCACCCGCTTCTTCGACGCCCAGAAGATGATGAAGCGGATGGCCGGCGGCATGGGCATCCCCGGCATGCCGGGTGGTCGCAAGGCCGGCAAGGCCGCGCAGAAGAAGGCGGCCAAGGGACGCAGGGTCAGCGGTGACCCGCGCAAGGCGGCGCTCGGCAAGGCCGCCCCCGACAAGACCGACGAGCCCGCGACCCCCGCGGGCAACGGTCTCCTCGGCAAGCTGGGCTCCCGGCAGCAGTTGCCGCCGGGCCTGGAGCTGCCGCCGGGCTTCGACCCCTCGAAGTTCAAGCTCCCCGGCCAGAAATGAGCGACGACGGGTTCCACACTCGGGCCAGGTGGATCTGGGTGATCATTGTTGTGGGGTTCGTCCTCGTCGCCGTGCTCGAGCTTCTCGGGGTGCGCCCCAAGTAGTGCTCCCGCCCCTCCCATCCGTACGGTGAGTACAGCGGGAGCGGCAGGGGCGCCAGGAGCGACGGCCGGGACGGCGAGGACGGCGAGTACACGGACCGGGCGGGCGCTCCCGGCGGGATCGGGATCCCCGACGGGGCCGGGAATCCCAGCGGGACCGGGATCACCGGCGAGGCGGGCGTTTCCGGCAGGACCACGGTTCCCCGCGGGAACGGTGCCCCGGGTACGGCCTCCGGCATGAGGGGATCCTCGGGCCACGCGGACGCTCCGAGCGGGCCGGGGAGGATCGGTGCCCCCAGCCGCGTGGCGACCCGGGGCGGCACCGGTGTCAGGGGCGGAGTGGCCGCCCCAGGCCGTGCGAGGGTTCCCGGCGGGAGCTGAGCTCCCGGCAGAACGGGCGTTCCAGGCTGTTCCGGCGATCCCCAGGGGGTCTGGGAGTGCCCGGGGGCGCGGTCGTCGTGACCGGTCCCGATCCCGGGGTTCCCGAAGGTTCTTGGGGCGCGGGAGATTTCGGTGGTCCCGGTGGTCCCGGTGGTCCCGGTGGTCCCGGTGGTCCCGGTGGTCCCGGTGGTCCCGGTGGTCCCGGTGGTCCCGGTGGTCCCGGTGGTCCCGGGGAGCCCGAGGAGTCCTGGAAGTCCTGGAAGTCCTGAAGTGTCGGGGGGCCCCGAGGTTCCCGAGGTTTCTTCGAGGGGTCCGGCGGGGGACGAGACGGGCGCCGGGGACACGTCGGCCTGGCCCGCCGGGGTCGTCGCCCTGATGGCCAGCACCGCGCCCAGCACGATGATGGATCCGGTCGCGGTCAGCAGCAGAGATCTGAGGGTGGTTGCCACGGCGGCCATTTAGCGCACCAGGCCGGCCCGCCGGGGGTCCCGGACACACGGGGATTACCGAGATTTGCCCTCCGGCCGCCGTACCGGATGGCCGCGGGTTGGCCGGGCACTCCCGCACGTCTGGCACAATGACATGTTGGAACATCGTGACACGTGGTTGCCCTCTCACTCCCGCGTGCCATGCCTGTCCCTCGAACGGTCCTCTCCTCGTGCCCCACTCGATGAGACGCCGCTCACCCACGCTCTAATGCAGGAGAGACCACACCAGTGGCAGTCAAGATCAAGCTCAAGCGGCTCGGCATGATCCGCAACCCGCAGTACCGCATCGTCATCGCCGACAGCCGCACCAAGCGCGACGGCCGGGCGATCGAGGAGATCGGCCTGTACCACCCGAAGGAGAACCCCTCGCGCATCGAGGTCGACTCCGACAGGGCGGCCTACTGGCTGGGTGTCGGCGCGCAGCCGACCGAGCCCGTGCTCAAGCTCCTCAAGCTCACCGGCGACTGGCAGAAGTTCAAGGGCGAGCCGGCTCCGGCTCCGCTCCTGGTCGCCGAGCCCAAGGCCGACCGTCACGCCGTCTACGAGGCCGCGGCCAAGGAGGCGCTCTCCCTGGAGGCCGCCACCACGCCGAAGAAGTCGACCCGCAAGGCGGCTCCCAAGGCTGAAGAGGCTCCGAAGGCCGCAGAGGCCCCCAAGGCCGAAGAGGCCGCCGCCGAGACCCCGGCTGAGCCCACCGCGGCCGCCGAGGAGAAGCCGGAAGGCGAGGCCTGAGGTGCTCGAGGAGGCCCTCGAGCACCTGGTGAAGGGCATCGTCGAGCATCCTGACGACGTCCAGGTTCACGCTCGCCGCATCCGCAGCGGGCGTGTGCTTGAGGTCCGGGTCCACCCCGAGGACCTCGGTAAGGTCATCGGTCGCGGCGGCCGTACGGCCAAGGCGCTTCGCACGGTCGTGAACGCCCTCGGCGACGGCAAGTACGTCCGGGTCGATCTGCTCGACCTGAACGAGGCCCGCTAGCCAGCGAGACACGTCCATCGAGCGAACGGGCCACCCGCCCAGTGTGGGTGGCCCGTCTGCTTTCCATAGACATCACTACGTGAGGAGGCGGGCGTGCAGCTCGTCGTAGGCCGGATCGGCCGCCCGCACGGGCTCCGCGGGGACGTGTCCGTGGAGGTACGCACCGACGAGCCGGACAGGCGCTTCGCCCCGGGCACCGCCCTGGCCACCGATCCCGCGTCGACCGGCCCGCTGGTCGTCGAGTCCCGCCGCTGGCACTCCGGGATCCTGCTGGTCAGGTTCGAGGGTGTGACCGGCCGCGACCAGGCCGAGGAGCTCCGCGGCACCATGCTCGTCATCGACTCGGACGACATCCCGCCCTCCGACGACCCCGACGAGTTCTACGACCACCAGCTCATCGGACTCACCGTGGTCAAACCCGACGGCGAGGCGGTGGGAGAGGTGTCCGACGTGCTCCACCACGGCCAGGACCTGCTCGTGGTACGGCGCGGGAAGGCCGGGGCCACCGGGGCCACCGAGGTCTACGTGCCGTTCGTCAAGGCTCTCGTCCCGGAGGTCGACCTCGTCAAGGGCATCCTCGTCGTGGACGGCCCCGCCGGACTGCTCGACCCGGACGAGATCGCCTGACATGCGTGTCGACGTCATCTCCATCTTCCCCGAGTACTTCGCCCCCCTCGACGTCTCCCTCATCGGCAAGGCCCGCGAGCGCGGCATCCTCGACGTGCACCTCCACCAGCTCCGCGACCACGCCCACGACGTGCACCGCACCGTGGACGACACCCCCTACGGCGGCGGTCCCGGCATGGTCATGAAGCCGGGCCCCTGGGGAGAGGCCGTCGACGCGGTGCTCGCCTCCGGCCCGGCCGAACCCCCGAGGATGATCGTGCCGACCCCCAGCGGCGTGCCCTTCACCCAGAGGCTGGCGATGGAGTACGCCGCCGAGCCGTGGCTGCTGTTCACCCCGGCCCGCTACGAGGGCATCGACTCCCGGGTGATGGCCGAGTACGGCGCCCGCATGCGCGTGGACGAGGTCAGCGTCGGCGACTACGTGCTCGCCGGGGGCGAGGTGGCGGTGCTGGTGATGATCGAGGCCGTCGGGCGGCTGCTGCCGGGCGTGCTCGGCAACGTCAACTCGGCCGTGGACGACTCCTTCGCGCCCGGCGCGATGGAGAACCTCCTTGAGGGCCCCGTCTACACCAAGCCGCCCGAGTGGCGGGGGCACGAGGTGCCGGAGATCCTTCTCTCCGGGCACCACGGAAAGATCGCCCGGTGGCGCCGGGACCAGGCGCTGCGCCGTACCGCGAGGAACCGGCCGGAGCTGCTGGCGGCGCTCGACCCGGAGAGCCTGGACAAGCACGACAGGCGGGCCCTGGCGGAGCTGGATCTCCCCGAGACGGGGTCCGCGGGTTCCACCGGTCCGGCCGCCCTGACCGGTTGATTTCCGGTCGGTCGGAAAAATATGGCAGACTGAAGCGTTGCCGCCGACTGCCCATCCGGTCCCCAGACCGGTCTCATTGCGGCCGGCCAGCCAGCTCCCAGACATCGTCCACTTCAGCACGCGTGTCCGTCACGACGCCGCTCCATCGCGGCCGGATGGACCTCCGTGTGCGCTCGTAAATGAGGTACCACTGCCATGCACACGCTGATCACCGAGCTCGAGAAGTCCTCGCTCCGCACCGACGTCCCGGACTTCCGGCCCGGTGACACGCTTGAGGTCCACGTCAGGGTCATCGAGGGCAGCCGGTCCCGTGTCCAGGTCTTCAAGGGCTTCGTCCTGCGCCGCCAGGGCGGTGGCTCCCGTGAGACCTTCACCGTCCGCAAGGTCAGCTACAGCGTCGGCGTCGAGCGGACCTTCCCGGTGCACAGCCCGGTCATCGAGAAGATCACTCTCGTGACCCGTGGCGACGTCCGCCGCGCCAAGCTCTACTACATGCGTGACCTGCGCGGCAAGGCCGCCCGCATCCGCGAGAAGCGCGACGCCCGCTAGGCGCGTCAGCGTCCGCCGATTTGGCCCGTGCCCCCTTCGCCGGGGAGCGGGCCAGTCGCATGTAAGGAGGTTTGACCTCCTATGGCAATACGCATGGCTATGCGGTACCCCGTCACTCGACCACTTGGTACCGCCCATCATCTAGGCTCGTCAGCGATGACTAGCGAAGACCGGGAGTACGGCGCAGTCTCGCGTCGACCTGTCAAGGACGAGGTGGACGTGGTCGCCGAAGACACTCATAAGAGCGCCGAGGACGGCAAGGCCAAGAAGAAGGGCTCCTTCTGGAAGGAGTTGCCTGTCCTGGTCGTCGTGGCATTGGTGCTCGCCCTCATAATCAAGACCTTCGTGATCCAGGCGTTCTACATCCCCTCGGAGTCGATGGAGAACACCCTTCTCACGAACGACCGGGTCCTGGTCAACAAGCTCGTCTACCGCGTCCGCGACATCGAGCGCGGCGACGTGGTGGTCTTCTCCGGGGTCGACTCCTGGGACCCCGAGGTCCCCATCGAGGAGCCGTCCAACCCTGTCGTGGGATTCTTCCGCTGGATCGGCACCGCCTTCGGCGTGGTTCCCGGCGAGAAGGACTACATCAAGCGGGTCATCGGTGTCGCCGGTGACACCGTGAAGTGCTGTGACGCCCAGGGCCGGGTGACGGTCAACGGGGTCTCCCTCGACGAGAAGTACCTCTACCCCGGCGACGTGCCGTCCCAGAGCTTCTTCGAGGCCAAGGTCGATCCGGGGCGCCTGTGGGTGATGGGCGACCACCGATTGGTCTCCCTCGACTCCCGTTCCCACCTCGGCGACCCCGGTGGCGGGACGATCCCGGTGGACAAGGTGATCGGCCGGGCCTTCGTGATCGTGTGGCCGTTCTCCAGGGCCACGACCCTTCCCATTCCCGACATCTTCGGCCAGCCGGCCCTCAAGGCCGCCGCGGCCGTGGGAGGGGCGGCTCCGCTCCTCGCGGGCTTCGCGGGAGCCGTGCCGCTGGTGCTGTGGCGTCGTCGCCGACTCTCAAGGCGGTAGCCGAATCTGATGACCGTTGAACCCGAGGTTGAGAAGAAAGAGAAGAGCGGCAAGGGCGGTGGCCTGCGCGAGTCACTGTTCCTGCTGGTGTGCGGGGTGGTGGTGGCGCTGCTGTTGCAGGCCTTCGTCTTCCAGTCGTTCTGGATCCCGTCGGAGTCGATGCAGAACACCCTCCAGGTGGGTGACCGGGTGGTCGTCAACAAGCTGCACGGCGAATCCGAGCGCGGTGACATCGTGGTTTTCAAGGGCTGGAACAACGAGGACACCATCAAGCGGGTCATCGCGGTCGGCGGTGACACGGTGAAGTGCTGCGACGCCAAGAAGCGGATCACGGTCAACGGGGTGCCGCTCGAAGAGAGCTCCTACCTCTTCTCCGGTGACTTCCCCTCGGGGGAGTCGTTCAAGAAGGTCGTTCCCGATGGGCGGCTGTGGGTCATGGGCGATCACCGCACCGCCTCCGCCGACTCGCGTGCTCACGAGGAGAGGCTGGGGGAGGGGTCGATTCCCGAGAGTGACGTCATCGGCCGTGCCGTCGCGATCTACTGGCCGTTCTCCAGGGCCGCCGTTCTTTCGCGGCCGGAGAGCTTTCTCAAGGTGGGATAGCGGTACCGAATGCCCCGGAGGGGGCGTACTCTCTGGTCATGGTCGCTCTGTCACCCGTGGTGCCATGACGGTTGCGTTTCGCCCCAGACCCAGCGTGGTCCGGCGGGATTCGGGACTGTACGGCTACGAGCGGGCTCTCAGCCGTCGCGGGCTCGGTCCCGTGGCGGGGGTCGACGAGGCCGGTCGGGGCGCCTGCGCCGGGCCGCTGGTGGTCGCCGCCGTGGTGCTGGGCGGCCGGATCGACGGCCTGGACGATTCCAAGCTGCTGACGGCCTCCCGGCGCGAGTCGCTGTACGAGCGGATCACGGCGACCGCGGAGGCGGTGAGCGTGGTGGTGATCCCGCCGGGTGAGATCGACACCCGAGGTCTCCACAGATCCAACATCGGAGGAATGCGCAGGGCGGTGGCACGACTACCCTGTCACCCCGGCTACGTTCTGACCGACGGGTTCCCCGTTCCAGGCCTGCCCGCGCCGTCACTGGGCGTGTGGAAGGGAGATCAGGTCGCAGCCTGCATCGCCGCGGCCTCGATCGTGGCCAAGGTGACGCGGGACGAGATGATGGTGGCGCTGCACGAACGCCATCCCCGGTACGGATTCGCCGTGCACAAGGGGTATGGCACCGCCGACCATCGCAGGGCTCTCAGAACCTACGGTCCGTGTCCGGATCACCGCTTCTCGTTCTCGACGGTGGCGCGGTCAGGAGCGGGCGAGGTGATGGGTGAGAATGAAGTGGGGGCCGGTGCCGTCTGATCGGGCGGGCCGGGGTGGGCGTTTAACAGGAGGACCGGTATGAGCGCAGAGGATCTCGAAAAGTACGAAACCGAGATGGAGCTGCAGCTTTACCGTGAGTACCGCGACGTTGTCGGCCTTTTCACCTATGTCGTGGAGACCGAGCGGCGCTTCTATCTCACCAATTCCGTCGATCTTGACGTGCGCACCGCCGAGAACGGCGACGTGTTCTTCGACGTGAAGATGCAGGACGCCTGGGTCTGGGACATGTACCGCCCGGCGAGGTTCGTCAAGAACGTCCGGGTGGTGACCTTCAAGGACGTGAACGTCGAGGAGCTCGCCAAACCCGACCTGGAGATGCCCAAGGAGGGTTTCTCCTCCTGAGTGGCCGTCCTGAGCGCTGAGCCGCCGTCCTGAGCGGCTTTGAGAGCATCGTCCACGGGGGCCTGGGCCCCGAGGGGGGCCGAGGGTGGGGCCGAACGGTTTGAGGCGCTGTGAGGCGGCTGGGTCGCCGCGAGAGGTTATCCACAGGCGCGCCTCGCTCCCGGCTGGTTTTCCACAGAACCGCGTTCGGTTTCTTGGCGGTGCGGTGAACTGAGCGAAGGTCTGGAACCGGAGGTGGTTCCATGGCCGCGAAGGATGAGCTCGGCAGGCACGGCGAACAGATCGCCGTCGACTATCTGCTCGCACACGACCTGCAGATCCTGGATCGCAACTGGCGGTGCCCGGACGGGGAGATCGACATCGTCGCCCGGGAGGGGCGCACGCTCGTCGCGGTGGAGGTGAAGACCCGCTCGGGCCGCAGCCACGGCACCGCCTTCGAGGCGGTCACCGACGCGAAGATCGCCCGGCTGCGCAGGCTCGCGGCCGGCTGGCTCGCCGAGAGTCAGGACCGGTTCGACGCGATCCGCGTCGACGTCGTCGCCCTGGAGCGGTTCGCCGGGGATTTCGTCGTCCGCCACGAGCGGGGGGTGTGCTGATGTCTCCCGGCCTGTCGACGTCTCCCGGGTCTCCGGGCCTGCCGATGTCTCTTGGATCTTCGGGGTCTCCCGGCCTGTCGTGGATCGTTCGCTCCCCGTGGGGGGTGGGGTGAGTGGCCGTCGCACGCACGCGGTGCGTCGCCCTGGTCGGGGTGACCGGCCGTCTCGTCGAGGTCGAGGCCGATGTCGGCAGCGGCGTGGCGGGTCTCCACCTCATCGGCATGCTCGACACCGCGCTGAGCGAGGCCCGCGACCGGGTGCGTTCCGCCCTGGTCAACAGCCGCTACGCCTGGCCCGACTCCCGGATCACGGTCAGCCTGTTTCCCGCCAGCCTGCCCAAACGCGGGAGCCTGTTCGACGTCGCGATCGCCATGGCCCTGCTCGCGGCGGCCGGGTTCGTGCCCGCGGCCAGGGTCGCCGAGCCGTTCTTCCTGGGCGAGCTGGGCCTGGACGGCTCGGTCAGGCCGGTGCGGGGCGTGCTCCCCGCCGTGCTGGCGGCCGTCGCCGCCGGTGCCCGCACCGTCGTCGTCCCGGCCCGTAACGCCGCCGAGGCCGGTCTCGTGCCGGGGGTGACCGTGGTTCCGGCGACCACGCTGGGTGCGCTGGTGAGCTGGCTACGGAGCGACGAACCGCTGGGGGGTCTCCCGCCCGATGCCGGAGGGCCCGGTTTCGGAGGGACAGGAGGAGCCGGTGCCGGAGGGCCCGGTTTCGGAGGATCTGAGGCTGGAGATCGCGATTCGGGGGCCGCGTGCCTGCTCCCGCCGGGACTCCCCGGCGAGGCCGGCCCCGGAGACGCCCACGGTCCAGGTGACGGCCCGGGGGACGCTCCCGATCTGGGAGACGTCGCCGGGCAGCCCCTCGCCCGCCGCGCGCTGGAGATCTGCGCCGCCGGTGGCCACAACCTCTGGATGCTCGGTCCTCCCGGCACGGGAAAGACCATGCTCGCCGAGCGGCTGCCGACCCTGCTCCCCGCCCTGGAGCGGGACCAGGCCCTGGAGGTGACCGCCATCCACTCGGTCGCCGGTGTGCTGCCCAGGGACCGTCCCCTGCTGGTCCGTCCGCCGTTCGTGGCGCCCCACCACACCGCGACCGTCGCCTCTGTCATCGGCGGGGGCAGCGGGATGATCCGTCCGGGGGCCGTCTCGCTGGCCCATCGGGGAGTGCTCTTCCTGGACGAGGCGCCCGAGTTCTCGACGACCGTTCTCGACGCGCTCAGGCAGCCGCTCGAATCGGGGCGGGTGACGGTCTCCAGGGCGCTGGCGTCGGTGACCTTCCCCGCCAGGTTCGCGCTGGTGCTGGCGGCCAACAGGTGCCCGTGCGCGCGGCCCTCCACCCCGGACGACCCGTGCGCGTGCGCTCCCGCGGCCCGCCGCCGCTATCTCGCCAGGCTCTCCGGACCGCTGCTCGACCGGGTGGACGTCAAGGTCGGCCTGTTCCGTTCGACGAGGCGCGAGCTCCTCGCCGACCGCCGGTTCATCGAGTCGAGCGGGGTGGTGGCCGAGCGGGTGCTGTTCGCGCGTGAGCGGGCCGCCAAACGGTTCGCGAACAGGCCATGGCGGTGCAACGCGGAGGTGCCCGCCCGCGCCCTCCACACCGAATACCGGCCGCCGCCCGCGGCGATGTCGCCCCTGCTCGGGCACCTCGACAGCGGCCGGCTGAGCGCCCGGGGCCTTGACCGGATCCTCAAGCTGGCCTGGACCCTGGCCGATCTCGCGGGCAAGGACCGGCCGGAGCTCCACGAGACCAACTCCGCACTCGGGCTCTGGCTGGGGGAGGAACGATGAGCGACAGGCTGGCACGGCTCACCCTGATGCGCCTGGCCGAGCCGGGCGACGCCGTGATGGGCGCCCTCGTGGCCCTGCGCGGTCCCGAGGCCGCCGTCGCCCTGGTCCGGCAGGGCGCCGCGGACGCGGGGCTCACCCGATGGTTCGCCGCCACCCAGGGCCGCCTGGCGGGAAACCCGGGCTCACCGGTCGGAGACTTCGGCCCACCGGCAGGGGGTCCCGGTCCGGGTGGGACGGGTTCGGAGCCGCTGGGCGAGGGGTTCGGCTCACCCGGCGGACGTCTCTCCCCGCGTGACGGAGTCCGGGGTCCGCGCGACGGGAGCCAGGAGCCGAGAGACCCGGAGCCGAAAGGTCAGGAGCCGAGAGACGGAGCATCCGGCTCATCCGGGGACCGGCCCCTCCCTCGTGACGGCTCGGGGGCGGTGCGGCACAAGAGATCAAGTGTGCTCGGCGGCCGGTCCGGCAGCGGCCGGTCCGGCAGCGGCCGGTCCGGAGCGGATGACGGAGCGGGTGACGGAGCGGGTGACGGCTCGGGGGCCGCGCGGGATGGGCGGCTCGGGGCCAGGCTCGACCGGATGGTCGCCTCCTGGGCGGCCCGGCTCAAGACGGCCGACCCCGAGCGCGACCTGGCCGAGGGCGAGCGGATAGGGGCCAGGCTGGTGGTTCCCGGCGACCCCGAATGGCCGACCCAACTGGATGACCTGGGAGATTCCCGGCCCCACGCTCTCTGGCTCCACGGTGACGCCGACCTGCGGTTCTCCTGTCTCAGATCCATCGCGATCGTCGGTTCCCGAGCCGCCACGCCATATGGCGCGCACGTGGCGGCGGAGCTCGGGGCGGGGCTGAGCGAGAGAGGGTGGGGTGTCGTCTCCGGCGGCGCCTACGGCATCGACGGGGCTGCCCACCGGGGTGCCCTCGCCGGTGAGGGGCCGACCGTCGCCGTGCTCGCCTGCGGTGCCGATGTCGCCTACCCCAGCGCGCATCAGCAGTTGTTCGCCGCCATCCGGGCGCGGGGGGTGCTGGTCAGCGAGTGCCCCATGGGCGCGCACCCGACCCGGCCGAGGTTCCTCGTCAGAAACCGCCTCATCGCGGCCCTGTCCAGGGGCACGGTGGTCGTCGAGGCGGCCGTGCGCAGCGGAGCGCTCAACACCGCCGGGCACGCGATCGCGCTCAACCGTCATCTGGCCGCGATGCCGGGCCCGGTGACCTCGGAGTTCTCGGCGGGGTGCCATCGGCTGATCCGCCAGGGCAGGGCCATCTGCGTCACCGGCCCCGAGGAGGTGATCGAGCTCGCCGGATCGATGGGCACCGACCTGGCCCCGGAGCCGCGCGGCCCGGTGCTTCCCCGCGACCGGCTCGACCCGGAGAGCCGGAAGGTCGTCGAGGTCATGCCCACCCGGATCGGCGTGGGCCCCGCGACGATAGCCGTCGCCGCGGGCGTCGATCTGGAGACCGTGCTCGCCTGCCTCGGTGGTCTGGCCGCCGCGGGCTACGTCGAACGCGTCTCCCGGGGCTGGCGCCTCCGCCCTGACCGCCCTCCCGGCGGGTAGCTCTTTCTCGGCCCGTTCTCGGGTGTAGGCCACAGCGGGAGCAGGCGGACCTGGCCGTGGCCGAGGAGGAGCAGGGGGTCGAGATAGGCGCGGTCGCGGAGCAGGCCCCAGTGCAGGCAGGCGGCGGGGCAGTGCCCAGGGACGTCCTGGAGGGTGCCGATCACCTCGCCGACGGCCACCGCCTGCCCGCGCCGTACCGAGGGCTGGACCGGCAGGTAGGTCGTCCGCAGGCCGCCGGGGTGGAGCACGGTCACCACGCCCCGGTCCGCGAGCGGTCCGGCGTAGCCGACCGTTCCCGCTCCCGCGGCGCGCACCTCGGCTCCGGGAGACGCGGAGAGGTCGGTGCCCCGATGACCGGCCAGCCACGGCTGCGCGGGTGGTGCGAAGCCCCTGAGCACCCGTGGCCGCCCGGCGAGCGGCCACTCCCAGGGAGGGGACTTCCCGGAGGCGGGTTCTCGGGAAGGGGCGTGCGCCCCAGCTGAGCGCGTCGTCCCCGCCGGGTCGTGCGCAGTCGTGAGGGCGGTCACGGGGGTGGTCACGGGAGACGTCACGCCGTATACGCCGTATGCGAGGCCGGTTACGCCGGTGGAGTGCGCGAGGGCGGTCGCGAGGTGGGCGCCCGCCGCCGGGGTGGTCAGGACCAGTGAGCACAACAGGGCTCGCAGCCCCACGGTGTGGACGGACTTCATGCCGGTAAGCATGAAGACCCGTGACGCGTCGAGCATGGGCCGAACGGGATTCTGTGGACAGGCGGCCGGGGTGTGGCCAGTGGCCGAGGATGCCGAGGATGGGGAGCGGGGAGAGCCCTGAACGTCGGGTGAGCGGGGATCGCGTGGTCGAAGAGCGCGTTCGCGAGCCGGCCGCGGGGGCGGGCGTCGAGTCGCCGCCGGTGTGGGTGGGGAGGAGCGGTCCGCCGCGAGGTCATCGGGTTCAGGGGGCGGCGGGGGAATGGCGCAGTGGGGAGAGCCAGATCCACGCGATCGTGGTCAGGAGCCCGGCCGCGGAGATCCAGAACATCGGGCGCAGCCCGAGCAGCTCACCGGCCAGGCCGCCCGCGAGACCGCCGAGGGTGAGGACACCCTGGATCATGAAGGACTGCGTGGCGTTGACCCGGCCGCGCAGTTCGGCGGGGGTCTCGCGCAGGGTGATGGCGCCCATGCAGACGGAGAAGGCGACGACGGCCACGCCGGAGGCCACCGCGCTGGTCGACAGGAGGAGGAAGCTGCGCCACACCGGTCCTGAGGCGAGCGCGGCGATCACGAAGTCGACGGGGAAGAGCAGCACGGAGCAGGCCAGTATCCGGTTCTCGCCGTACCGTCCGATCAGGCGCGGGACGATGGCCGCGCCGAGCAGGCCGCCGACGCCGAAGAAGGCGGTGACGGCGCCGACCAGTCCCGCGGGCAGGCCGATCACGTTGAGCGCGTAGATCACGAACAGTGCCATGTAGACGCTGCCGAAGAAGTTGATCGTGATCCCGGCACCGCAGAGCGCGCGGAGCGTCGGGTGCCCGGCCACCGTGCCCAGGCCCTCGCGGATCTCGGTCCACATGCCGCGCGGGGGAACGGGCGTGTGGTTCTCCGGCGCCCTGATCGACCTGATCAGGAACGCCGAGGCCAGGAACGACACCGCGTCGACCAGGATCGCGAACGGTGCCGTGATCAGCTGGACGAGCAGTCCGGCGAGACCCGGCCCGGCGACGGTCGCCACGGCGAAGGCCGACTGGAAGCCCGCGAGGGCCTCGGTCCGCTGGCTTTCGTGGACCACGGTGACCAGATGCGGGAAGTTGACCGCCCGGAAGATCACCGAGCAGGTGCCGACGACGAACGCCACCGCGATCAGCCACGGCACGCTGAGCAACCCGGTGATCCAGGCCACCGGGATCGTGGCCATGGCGACGGCCGAGACCGTGTCGCAGGCGACCATGACCGGCCGATGCCGCCTCAGCCGGTCGGCGAGGGCACCCGCCTGGAGCCCGATCAGCAGGTAGGGCAGCGAGGTCGCGGCGGTGAGCACGCCCATCTGGGTCGGGGACGCGCCGAGCAGGACGGCGGCGGTCAGCGGCACCGCCAGCCGGGACACCTCGGTGCCGGTCTCGGTGACGGCACGGGCGGAGAGCAGGAGCCGGTAGTCGCGCTGCTTCCTGAGGGGCACCTGCTTGGCCACGGGGGTCACGGGTGTCACGGCGATCCGTCCCTTTCCGGCTTCCGGAAACTTTGAAGGGAACACTTCATAACTATGAAGATAACCCTTCATAGTTATGAAGGCAATACTTCACATGTGGAGTGGGTACGGTCTGCACATGACCGAGGTACCGATGCGCAAGTCCCTCACCGACCCCACGGCGATGCGCGCGCTGGCGCACCCCGCGCGGCTCGCGATCCTGAACCGGCTCCAGGCCGAGGGGCCCTGCACCGCGACCGAGGTCGCCGAGATCGTCGGGGTCACGCCCAGCGCGGCCAGTTACCACCTGCGCATGCTCGCCAAGTACGGCTTCGTCGAGGACGCGCCCGCGCGCGGTGACGGCAGGGAGCGGCTCTGGCGCTCCAGTGCCGTGGGTCTCAGCGTCAGCCCCGACCCGGACGACGGCCCGGACGTGCGCGGCGCCAAGGAGTTCCTGATCAAGGCGTTGCGGGAGCAGGCCGCCGAAGAGGTGGACAGGGCGATGGAGAACCTTGAGCGGGAGTCACGGGAGTGGCGCGAGGCCGCGCTGTTCAACCGTGCCGTCCTGCTGGTCGACGCCGAGGAGCTGAAGGCGCTGAACGAGCGGATCGACGAGCTGCTCGCCCCCTACAAGACCACCGTCAGGGATCGGGAGGACGCCCCGCCGGGGGCCCGGGTCTCCGAGGCGCAGGTCAGCCTCTTCCCCCGCGCCAGGCGCAGGCCGCACGGCCTTCCACGCGACGCGTAAGGGGCGCTTGACGGGCCAAGGTCGGGAAGAGGCGCGGTTGCGGGTACACTTTTGGTGGCCTGTGAGTCATGGGCCGACTTCGCATGCCCCGTCAAGAACCGGGATCCCTCGGTCTGGGCGAGAGTCCGGCTGGATCCGGTTCGGGGCATCAGGGCGACAGCCGCAGGCTGTCGCGTCCAACCGAGAACAGCGCCCAGAGATGGGCGCCCCGATCTGGAGGACATCAATGTCCACCCCCGTCGTCACCATGCGACAGCTGCTGGAAAGCGGCGTGCACTTCGGCCACCAGACCCGTCGCTGGAACCCGAAGATGAAGCGCTTCATCTTCACCGAGCGCAACGGCATCTACATCATCGACCTTCAGAAGTCGCTGGCCTTCATCGACAGGGCCTACGACTTCGTCAAGGAGACCGTCGCGCACGGCGGCACGATCATGTTCATCGGCACGAAGAAGCAGGCCCAGGAGGCCATCGCCGAGCAGGCGGCCCGCGTCGGCATGCCGTACGTCAACCAGCGCTGGCTGGGTGGCATGCTCACCAACTTCTCCACCGTGCACAAGAGGCTCCAGCGCCTGAAGGAGCTGGAGGAGCTCGACTTCGACAACGTGGCCGCCTCGGGGCTCACGAAGAAGGAGCTCCTCATGCGCCGCCGCGAGAAGGAGAAGCTCGAGCGCACCCTCGGCGGCATCCGGGACATGTCCCGGATCCCGAGCGCCGTGTGGGTCGTCGACACCAAGAAGGAGCACATCGGGATCAGCGAGGCTCGCAAGCTTCACATCCCGGTCGTGGCCATTCTCGACACCAACTGTGACCCCGACGAGGTCGACTACCCGATCCCGGGTAACGACGACGCCATCCGCGCCGTCGGCCTGCTGACCCGCGTCGTCGCCGACGCCGTCGCCGCCGGTCTCATGGCCCGCGCCGGCGCCAACCGCGGCGGGGACGACAAGCCGGCCGTCGCCGGTGGCGCCGAGCCGCTGGCCGAGTGGGAGCAGGAGCTGCTCGCGGGCGGCGCCGACGGCGCCCCGGCCGCCGAGGCCGAGACCGCCGAGGTCGAGACCGCGGAGGCCCCTGCCGAGACCGTCGAGGCCGAGACCGCCGAGGCTCCCGTCGAGACCGCTGAGGTCGCCGAGGTCGCGGACGCTCCCGCCGCCGAGGTCGAGTCCACCGAGAAGCAGGCCTAGGTCACTCCGTACGGCCCCGGCCGTACGACCCGCAAGACCCTTCCGGGTGGGTGCCGCTCAGTCGGGGGCACCCACCCGATCCACGACGATTCCCACGAGGAAAAGACAATGGCTTCCGTGAACATGGCCGACGTCAAGCGGCTTCGTGAGCTGACCGCCGCCGGCATGATGGACTGCAAGAAGGCTCTCGAGTCGTCCGAGGGCGACTTCGACCGCGCGGTCGAGATCCTCCGCCTCAAGGGCGCCAAGGACGTCGGCAAGCGTGAGGCCCGCACCGCCTCCAACGGCCTGGTCGCCCTGAAGCAGGAGGGCGACTCCGCCGCCGCGCTGCTGGAGCTCAACTGCGAGACCGACTTCGTCGCCAAGGGCGAGCGTTTCCAGGAGCTCGCGGCCCAGGTGGTCGACCACATCCTGGCCACCAAGCCGTCCGACGTGCCCTCGCTGCTCGACTCCGAGCTCGCCGGCAAGAGCGTCAAGGCGCACCTCGACGAGGCCAACGCCGCGCTCGGCGAGAAGATCGAGATCCGCAGGTTCGCCGTGCTCGAGGGCGGTTTCATCGGCTCCTACATGCACAAGACCGACCCCCAGCTTCCCCCGGCGGTCGGCGTGCTCGTGCAGCTCGACTCCCTGAACGCCGACGTCGCCAAGGACATCGCGCAGCACGCCGCCGCGATGGCCCCGAAGTACCTCAGCCCCGCCGAGGTCCCGGCCGACGTCGTCGAGAAGGAGCGCGCGCTCTTCGAGGAGATGACCCGCGAGGAGGGCAAGCCCGAGGCTGCCATCGGCAAGATCGTTGATGGCCGGATCAACGGCTGGTACAAGGACTTCACCCTCCTTGAGCAGTCCTTCGTCAAGGACAACAAGAAGTCGGTCGCGAAGTTCGCGGGCGAGAATGGTGTCAAGGTCCAGGCCTTCGTCCGCTTCAAGGTCGGCCAGGCCTAATCCCTGACATCCGCTCTTCAAGCAGAGCATCAAACGAGGAGGCCGCCGCCGTGCAGGAGAATCCAGGACCCGCTACGCCGGCGGTTTCTTCGTACTCGGACCCGCTTCGCTGGAAGCGGGTGATGTTGAAGCTGTCCGGCGAGGCGTTCGCCGGCGGCGAGCCGCTGGGCATCGACCCGGGCGTCGTGGGCCACCTCGCCGACTCGATCGCCGAGGCCGTCCGCGGTGGCGTGCAGGTCTCGGTGGTCGTGGGCGGCGGCAACATGTTCCGGGGCGCCGCCCTGTCCGAGCGCGGCATGGACCGCGCGAGGGCCGACTACATGGGCATGCTCGGTACGGTCATCAACTGCCTGGCCCTCCAGGACTTCCTGGAGAAGCGGGGCATCGACACCCGCGTCCAGACGGCGATCACCATGCAGCAGGTCGCCGAGCCGTTCCTGCCCCGCCGCGCCATCCGCCACCTGGAGAAGGGGCGCGTGGTCATCTTCGGGGCCGGGCTCGGCTCGCCGTTCTTCTCCACCGACACCTGCGCCGCGCAGCGAGCGCTGGAGATCGGCGCCGAGGCGCTGCTCAAGGGCACCCAGGTGGACGGTGTCTATGACGCCGATCCTCGCAAGAACCCCGACGCCGTCCGGTTCGACCATCTCGAATATGGTGAGGTGCTGACCCGTGGCCTCGGGGTCATGGACGCCACCGCCATCAGCCTGTGCATGGACAACAGCCTTCCCATCGTGGTCTTCGACCTCATGGGTGAGGGCAACATCCTGCGGGCGGTACGCGGTGAGAAGATCGGCACGCTGGTGAGTCCGGCCCGGTAACGAGCCGGTGTGGCAACAGGGCCGGCACGGTGACAGGACCGGTACGGCAACGGGAGCGAGCCCGACGCAGCGAGTGGAGTGGTACGCGAGGTAGGAGCGTCCCGCGAAGCGAGTGAGGAGTGGTGAGCGACCAGAGGACAGGGAGCGAGCCCGACGCAGCGAGTGGAGTGGTACGCGAGGTAGGAGCGTCCCGCGAAGCGAGTGAGAAGGGGCGCGTGACCGAGAAGACAGGGTGCGAACCTGACGTAGCGAGCCGAGCGGTACGCGACCGTGGAGGTCCAGTGGGCCTCCGGCGTGATGGCGTCCCGCGAAGTGCGTGAGGATGGGGAGTGACCGAGAAGACAGGGAGCCGCTGTGATCGACGAAACCCTCCTCGAAGCCGAGGAAAAGATGGACAAGGCCGTGTCGGTGGCGAAGGACGACTTCGCGGGCATCCGCACAGGTCGTGTCACCCCGTCGATGTTCAACAAGATCAGCGCTGAGTACTACGGGACACCCACCCCCATTCAGCAACTCGCCTCGTTCCACGTGCCCGAGGCACGCATGGTCATCATCCAGCCCTTCGACAAGGGCTCGATGGCCGCGATCGAGAAGGCGATCCGCAACTCGGACCTCGGTGTGAACCCCGGTAACGACGGAGTGGTGATCCGCGTGGCCTTCCCCGAGCTGTCGGAGGATCGCCGCAGGGAGTACATCAAGGTCGCTCGGAACAAGGCGGAGCACTCCAAGGTCTCCATTCGCAACATCCGTCGCAATGCCAAGGAGACCCTGGACAAGCTGATCAAGGATGGCGAGGCCGGTGAGGACGAGGTGCGCCGGGCGGAGAAGGAGCTCGACGACCTCACCCAGAAGCATGTCGCCAAGATCGACGAGCTGCTCAAGCACAAGGAATCCGAGCTGCTTGAGGTCTGAGCCATGATCCTTGTCCCGCGCGGGCCGTCCGTGCGGGACAAGGATTTTGTGTATGTATGAAAGTAGGACCCCCTGTGGAACCCGTGGCGGGCAGTAGCCGTACCGGCCGGAATCTCCCCGTCGCGGTGGCGGTGGGGCTCGCCCTGGCGGCGGTCATCATCGCCTCCCTCTATTTCGTGAAGGTGCTCTTCCTCGCCGTGGTGGTCGCGGCGGTGGGCATCGGCGTGACGGAGCTGGTCCGGTCGTTCAAGGCCAGAGGCACCAACGTCCCGCTGATCCCGGTTCTGGTGGGCATGGCCGCCATGCTGGCCGGCGCCTACTGGGGCGGGGATCTGACCGGCTCCGTCTGGGGCGGGGCCGCCTGGCTGGTCGGCGTCTTCGCGATGACCGTGCTCGGGCTGATGATCTGGCGGATGTTCCTGGGCACCGAGAACTACGTCCGCGACACCGCCGCGACCATCCTGGTCGTCGTCTACCCCTCCCTGCTCGTCGGGTTCGTGGCGCTGCTGCTCGCCAACCCCGACCAGGGCCCGGACCGGGTGGTCGTCTTCATCGCCACCACCGCCGCGAGCGACATCGGCGGGTATTTCGCCGGGATCTCCCTCGGCAGGCACAAGATGGCCCCGGTGATCAGCCCGAAGAAGACCTGGGAGGGCTTCGCCGGGTCGGCGCTGGCCTGCATGGCGGTGGGCGGCTGGTTGGTGGCGTGGCTGCTGGAGGACGACATCTGGAAGGGCGTCCTCATCGGCGCGGTCGTGGTGGTCTTCGCCACGCTCGGTGACCTGGTCGAGTCGGTGATCAAGCGCGATCTCGGCGTCAAGGACATGGGCAGCGTGCTTCCCGGTCACGGCGGCATGATGGACCGCCTCGACTCCCTCGTCGCCGCGCTGATCCCGGTCTGGATCCTGCTCACCCTGCTGGTCTGACCTGGCCTTACCTGGTCTGACCTGCCGGTCCCATCCACCCGTGAGGTCCCGTACGGCCCGGTCATCCCGCTTCGGTGAGCCGGGTCGCGGACAGGCGCGGGAGCACCGCCCGGTATCCCCTGGCCGAGACCAGGCTCAGCTCGTCCGGGGTGATCGGGACGAGCCAGAGCCACTGCACGGAGTCGCCGCCGAAGGAGAAGCCCGACAGGTCGGGCAGTCCCGGCA
Organism: Streptosporangium sp. NBC_01469; assembly: GCF_036227305.1. Lineage (NCBI taxonomy): Bacteria > Bacillati > Actinomycetota > Actinomycetes > Streptosporangiales > Streptosporangiaceae > Streptosporangium > Streptosporangium sp. NBC_01469. The sequence goes on from NZ_CP109465.1 coordinate 3,684,011, forward strand.
GCCCGGTCAGCATCATGACGCCGCCGTAGGCGGAGCCGAGCGGGAAGGTCTCCGGCCGGTGGTACCACTTGGCGGTGTGGCCGTGGCCCAGCCAGGTGACCGAGTGCCACGGGTACTGTCCCAGCCACAGGAACAGCCGGGCCGCGTCGCGGGCGTCGCCGGGGGAGGCGACGGCGAGCTCCACCCGGGCGTACGCGTCCGGCCGGTCGATGTACTGCTCGACGGTGGGCATCCGCTGGCAGCTCATCCCGACCGTGGACAGGATCGTGTGCTCCCTGTCCCGTTCCGGCGGGCGTTCGGTGATGCCGACCGTGGGCATCCGCTCGCCCCCCGCGTCCCAGAACCTGCCCGCGGTGCCGACCTTGCGGTCCAGGTGGCCCATCACGAACTGCTGGAACGAGGCCCAGGAGCCGTCTCCTCCGCGCCACTCCCAGTAGGCGCGGGCCTTGGAGATCCGGGAGGCCAGACCGTCGTGGGCCTCCTCCAGCGACCAGGCGAACGGGGACTCGCCCAGCGCGTCGCGGGAGTAGCCGGGCATTCCCCGGCTCATGTCCGCCCACCCAGGAATGACCGCGAGCAGCTCGTCGTTCTCGTACAGGGCGACGCCGTCGCCCTCCTCGAACCACAGTGATCGCAGCGCGCCCAGCGGGCCTCTGCCGTCGGGGTGGCGGGTGTTCGCCCGGGGGGCCATCGGCGGCAGTTCGGAGTTCAGGCGGTCCGGGTCGATCCCGTCCGGGGCCGGGCCGTGGTTGGCCAGCCAGACGGCTCCGTGCACCGTTCCCCCCGGCCCGCACAGGTAAGCTACCGAGGAAGTCTCGTCGCGTTCGACCACCAGGGTGCGGCTTCCGTAGGGATTGACGTCGGTGAGCACGACCTCGACGCGGTCTCCCGTGGGGCGGTTTGTCGCCATACCTCCGGACTCTAGATCACTGTCGGGCACCGCTTCGAGCATTCGCGTAACCGTTGAGAGAAGGCGTTGGACTTGTCGACCGTCAGCCCGCCCGGGACCCCCGTACCCGGCCAGCTCACCTTCGTGGCGCCGCGCCGGGGCAAGCCCGCCCGTCACCTGGCCGACCTGACCATGGCCGAGCGCCGGGCGGTCGTCGCCGAGCTGGGCGAGAAGCCGTTCCGTGCCGATCAGCTCTCCCGGCACTACTTCGAGAAGTTCAACGGCGATCCCGAGCTGATGACGGACCTCCCGGCCGCGGCCAGGGAGAAGTTCGCCGCCGCGCTGTTCCCCAGTCTGCTGACCTCGGTCAGGGAGATGACCACCGACGCGGGCACCACCCGTAAGACGCTGTGGCGTCTCTTCGACGGCGCGCTGGTCGAGTCGGTCCTGATGCGCTACACCGACCGGACGACCATGTGCGTGTCGTCGCAGGCCGGATGCGGGATGAACTGCCCGTTCTGTGCCACCGGCCAGGCGGGCCTCACCCGCAACATGAGCACCGCCGAGATCGTCGAGCAGGTCGTCGCCGGGGCCCGCGCGCTCGCGGCCGGTGAGGTCCCGGGTGGTCCCGGGCGGGTCAGCAACGTGGTCTTCATGGGCATGGGCGAGCCGCTGGCCAACTACAAGGCCGTGATCGGCGCCGTCCGCCGCATGGTCGAGCCCGCCCCCGACGGCCTGGGCATCTCCGCTCGTGGCATCACCGTCTCCACGGTCGGCCTGGTCCCGGCCATCGGCAAGCTCGCCGCCGAGGGCCTGCCGGTGACGCTGGCGCTCTCGCTGCACGCGCCCGACGACGAGCTCCGCGACACGTTGGTGCCGATCAACACCCGCTGGAAGGTCGCCGAGGTCCTCGACGCGGCCTGGGACTACGCGGCCACGACCAAGCGCCGGGTCTCCATCGAGTACGCGCTGATCAAGGACATCAACGACCAGGAGTGGCGCGCCGACCTGCTCGGCAAGCTGATCAAGAACAAGCTGGTGCACGTCAACCTGATCCCGCTCAACCCGACCCCGGGTTCGAAGTGGACCGCCTCCCGCCCGGAGGACGAGCGGGCCTTCGTTCGCCGCCTGGAGTACCACGGCGTGCCGGTGACGGTCCGCGACACCCGAGGCCGCGAGATCGACGGCGCCTGCGGCCAGCTCGCCGCCGCCGAATAACCCTTTACCGTACGGCTGCGCCCCCCCGAGGCGCAGCCTGCGGCCACCTCGCCGCCGAGTAGCTCTCCTACCGTACGGCTGCGCCCCCCGAGGCGCCGACCGCCGCCCCGGCGCACCCACCCGGGGCGGCGCTCCCCGGCCGCCACACGCCCCCGCCGCATCGCCGACCGGCCCGGCGTGGCCCGTCCGGGTCCTCATCCGTTCCGGGGCATGACCTCAGCCCCCAAGGAGTGCGCGTCGACGGGCTGACTCATCCGTTCATGTAACGCTTTGTCGGTCTCCTTCCAAGCAGTGGTGTATTCGGGAGGACGACGAAGGGAACATGGCCGGTGCGCCTCAAACAGACGGGGTTGGCGGAGATCTCCACCGACCCCGAGGCTTTCGAAGCCTTCTACCGGCGCCACGTCGAAGCGGTCACGCGATTTCTGGCCCGGCGAGTGGACGACCCCCACACGGTGGCCGACCTGGTCGCCGAGGTCTTCGTCGCGGTGCTCGACTCGGCGCACACCTACCGCTCCGGCCTGGGCAGTGAGATCGGCTGGCTGTACGGCGTGGCACGCAACACCCTGTCCGCCGAGCGGCGGCGGGCGGCACGTGAGATGCATCTCGCCAGCAGGATCGGCGGACGCCGGCTCCTCGACGCGGACGACCTGACGCGTATGGAGGAGCGGCTGGACGCGGAGAGCACGGCCCGGCGGGCCTTCGAGGCCATGGCCGGACTGCCCGAGAGCGAGCGCGCCGTCCTGGAACTGGTCGTCGTCGACCAGCTCTCCGTGGCGGAGGCGGCTACGGCGCTCGGCATCCGGCAGGGGACCGCCAGGGTCCGGCTGCACCGCGCCCGTCAGTCACTGCGCCACGTTCCCGGCGTCATCCCTCCCACGGTCATGGAAGGACTCCGATGAACTTCGAGGAGAGACTGCTCATGGAGCTCAAGACAGAGATCGGCGAAAGGGCCGCGCGGGGGCCGGTCCGTTCGAGGCCGCGCCGCCGCCTGCTGGTAGGGGTGGCGGTCGCGGGCATCGCCGCCGCGGCGCTGGTGGCGGTACCGCTGGTGACGGGGTCGGAGAACCCGGCGTACGCGCTGACGCAGGGCGACGACGGGTCGATCACACTGAAGATCAAGGAGTTCCGCGACCCCGACCAGGTCGAACAGGATCTGGCCGACCTGGGGGTGGCGGCTGACATCTCCTACCTCAAGCCCGGAACGTGGTGCGCCCCGGGGCGGTTCACGGGCCTGGGGGAGCCGACCTTCACCCCTGAGGAGTTGAAGAGCACGGACCCCGCCGTCAAGGCACGGATGAGGAAGGCGCTTGAGGCCTCGCCCTCGGAGAGGGTGCACGACAGGGTTCCCGGCGGGGTGAAGATCTACCCGAAGGAGATCAAGCCGGAGCAGCGCGTGGTCATGCAGTTCGCCGAGAACGCGGACCAGACCTCGGGGCCGGAGAAGCCGAGAGCGCTCTGGCAGTACTCCATCCAGCTCACCGAGGGCCCCGTCAAACCGTGTACGGTCGTCGAGGACCCGTCCTGGGACGCACCCCTCGACCCGGTGAAGAACCCCGAGGCGTTCCCGCCCGCGGGTAGCTGACCTTTCCGCTCCCCAGGGCCCGGGGTGTCGGTAAGACTCGTGCAGCCAGGTACACGCGATTGAGTTCGCCCAGTTCAGCGGTGGCCCTACTGATCGGTGGGGATGGAGGTCCGGGCGGTGCCGGCCAGGAGCGGGATCTCGCGGGAGGTCTCGCCCTTGCCGGAGCGGACGATGACCTTGCCTTTGCGCGCCGAGAGCGGGACGTCGTCGTCCAGGGCGACGAGTTCGGCGATCCGGACGCCGGAGTAGAACAGCAGCCGGCCGATGGCGCGGTCGCGGGCGAGGGGGCGGCGTTCGACGGCGCGCAGGTAGCGCTTCTGCCGGCGGGCGTCCAGGGCGCGGGGCGCGAGCTTGGGGGCGTCGTCGCGGCGGACGACGGCGGGGCCGAGTCCGAGCTCAGATCGGTCAACGGCGCACCCGATAGCGCAGGTGAAGCACCCGGTTGCCCTGAATCACCACGTCAGGATCCTCCAACAGGTGCTGCGCGTCGACCGACCCGAAGTAGCGCTTGCCGGACCCGAACACCACGGGTACGACGTCCATGCGCACCTCGTCGACCAGACCCGCGGCAAGCACCTGGCCACCGACGTCGCCAGCGGCGACCTCGACCAAGCGGTCACCCGCAAGCTCCTGCGCCTTGGCCACGGCTGCCTCGACGCCGTCGACGAAGTGAAACGGCGCCTCGGGGTCCCAGCCCTCGGGCATCGGCCGGTGTGTCACGACGACCACGTGGTCGATCCCGCTCGGAGGCTTCCCGTCCCAGCCGTCCGTCAGGTCGAAGACGTGGCGGCCGGCGATCGTGACTCCGATCTGGTCCCAGTACGCCCGGGTGTAGTCGTAGGACGTCTGCGACACCTTCAGCTCGCCGCTCTCGTCCAACGGGACGTCACCGCTGGACAACCAGTCGAACAGCGGTCCGGGCTGGTCATTCTCGTCCGCGACGAAGCCGTCCACCGACACCGAGCTGTACATGACCACCTTGCCCACGGGGCTCTCCTCTACTTTGGGGTGCCCCAAATTAGCGTGTCGTGAGCTGTCGCTCTTGTAAGAAATCAATCGGCCGGCAGCGGCCAGCCGTCCAGCACGTGGCCGGGATGTTCGCGCAGGAACCGCCGCCGGACTTCGACGTACCGGGTCGGCGTGAGCCCGGTGAACGCCCGGAACTCGTGGCCGAAGTGGGCCTGGTCGAAGTAGCCCGCGCCACCGGCGAGGTCGCCCCAGTCGATCGGTCCGGCGGGGTTGATCGCGAACACGGTGGCGGTGAAGCGGTAGGTGCGGGCCAGCCGCTTCGGCGTGACGCCGATGAGCTCCTTGAACCGCTGTGCCAGATGAGTGCTGCTGACACCGGCTGCCACGCTCAGGTCGCCGATCGCCACCGCCCCGCTGGTCGCCGCGATGACGCTGCTCGTATGGCGGACCAGCCCCAGGCCGGCGGTCTCGCACAGCCGTCGCATCAGCTCCTCCTCGAGCAGCGTCAGCATCTCGTGCGGTCCGGCCGCGGTGGCCAGCCGGTCTCGCAGCTCAGCAATGGCGGGCCGGCCCCAAACCTGCTCCAGCGTCACCGGCCGGTCACACAGCTCGGCCGCGGGCATCGGCAGGAACGGCGCCAGCCCCCACGGCTTGACGTGCACGCCGACTGACCGGGTCCCCGGCGGATAGCCGAACTCGAAGGCGCGGGTGGGCATGGTGACCACGCAGCCGTCGGCGTACTCGGCCGTCTCGATGTCGGTGCCGGCGCGGATGCGGAACGGCGCCCCGAGGTTGACGATGAGCAACGCCGACGGACTCGGCGGCAGCGTCAGCCGGGCGTACGGCGGCGCACCCTCCAGGTAGTAAAGGTCGTCGATCAGCCCGTCCAGCGGCGGTCGCGGCACTCTGGACACGTACTCCACGCCCACAGTATCGCCGACGCCCCGCTGGCCCGACAGCTGATCCAGCTCGTCCCCGACCAGCGTCCAGTTCCCAACGAGCTCGTTCTCGTCCAGCACACGCGCCACGCGGCATCCGGCTCTCTCGCGAAGCGGTCAGCCAAGCCGCCGCATACCCCGCGAATCCGCACCAATACTGGCCGCAGCCGATCATCTACGTCGGGCGATCCCGGAAAGATCCCGTAACGGTCCGTCAGTGGCATCGCTGACCTGGGCGAACTTAATCGCGTGTACCTGGCTGCACGAGTCTTACCGACACCCCGACCCCTGGAGAAGGCGCCCGGGGCCGGCTCGCCGCCGCCGAGTGGCTCCGGTGGCCGGTCACGCCGTACGCCGAAGCCGTACGCCACGCCGGTCAGCCTGGTCAGGCCGGTCAGCGGTCTTCGGGCCGTTGATCGGAGGGGAACGGCGGGGGCACCGGGGGGAGGGCGGGCATCGCCCTGACCGCCAGGCCGGTGAGCGCCAGCCCGCACAGCAGCACCGCGACGAGCTGGCCGATGTTCACGGCCGCCATGGTGCGGGTGGCGGGGTCGACGGCGTCGAAGGTCAGGTGGGAAACGTGGGCGAGCAGCACCGGCACGGACAGGATGGCCAGCGCCAGTGGCAGGGCGGGACCACGCCCGCCCCCCGGAGCCCACGGACGCGTCCCGAACAAGAACGCGCTCGCGACCAGGAGCGCCAGGCAGGCCAGCCCCGACGTGTCCAGCCAGGGCCACACCCATGACCAGAGCCGCCAGTCGATGGTCCGCGCCATCCCCAGCGAGCTCAGCACGTTCATGATCGCGTACAGTGGGACGCCGACGACGACGGGCAGGACGGCCGTCCACCGGGGGTGGCGTGCCTGCGGCGCGTCACGATGGAATCCGGCCATCAGGGAGAGAACGGGAACCGCGAACAGGAAGCCGTACACGAGGTTCTCACTCCTGAACGCGCTCCCGCCCTGGAGGATGGGGCTGTAGAACAGCGCGAGGGCGAGCAGTGCCAGGATCTTCGCGATGCGCGGGTGGCCGCGGACCAGCGAGGCGAAGGCCGAGATCCACAGCAGATAGCCGAGCGTTTGCACGATGTCCCACAGTCGCCGTGCCGACTCGGTGCCGCCGAGGGCGGCCTGGTCGGCGGCCCCGTAGAACCTCAGGAGGCTCAGGAGCCAGACGCAGCTCACCGCCGCGTGGAAGAACAGCCCCAGCACGGCCACCAGGCGGACCGCGTCGCCCCAGGCGAGGAAGCGTGGCGCCGCGCCGACGCCCCCCAGACGCACCCGCACCGACAGGGCGGCCACGCTGGCGATCTCCGACCAGCGCGGCCGGGGGTTGTCGGCGTCGGAGAGGCCGCCCGCCCCCTCCACGAAGGCGCAGACCATCTCCTCCTCGCGTTCGGCGCGGTAGGAGGCGGGCAGCAGGCGCAGCACGTGTCGGTAGCGGTCTTCCAGAAGGCTCACGCCAGACCTCCCGCGTGCCGGACGCGCAGCTGCTCGCGAGCGCTCCAGACGTGCAGCCGCTCGTGAGTGCTCCTGACGCGCAGCCGCTCGCGAGCGCTCCGGACGTTCTCGGCCAGGCGTGCGGCCTCCGCCTCCAGGGCCTGTGCCCCGGACTCGGTGAGCCGGTAGTAGCGGCGCAGCCGCCCCTGCTGTGCCTCCTCGCGGTCCAGCACCACCAGCTCGTCGGCGGCCAGCCGGTCCAGCACGCCGTACAGCGTGCCGATCTTCAGCTGCACCCGCCCTTCGGACAGCTTCTCGACCTCCTGCACGATCCCGTAGCCGTGCCGTGGAGCGTCGACCAGCGCGGTGAGGACGAGGAACGCGGGTTCCGTCATCGTTCGTTGGCTCATAGGTGCAATATATCGTGGAAGACAGGATATTGGGCGAGCCAGATCGAGGGAAATTTAGCCGCGTCCGCGATCCAACAGTCAGCGGCGGGGCGACCATTCCGTCAGCGACCCAGCGACCATTCCACCAGCGACCCAGCGACCAACCTGTCAGCAACCCGTACCGGACCGAGGAGAAGGTGGAGGTCGACGCCGTTCTGGAGAGTCTTCAGGGGCGTGTGGTCGGCGTGAAGGTGAAGGCGTCGTCGACGGTGCGACCGGACGACTTCATGGGACGGCACCTGGCGGCCCGGCTCGGCGACGATTCCGCAGTGGGAATCGTCCTCTACACGGGGGGACGCAGACGCTCCCGTTCGGTGACCGCATGCGCGCCATGCCGGTGAGCGCCCTCTGGGAGGTCACCGCTCCGCAGGGGTAGCTGTTCGACGATCGCTCAGGCTTCGGGAGAGACGGAACGGCCTTCGCCCTATTTTCCTGATCATGAAGTTTGCAGCGAACCACCGGGGTATTCTGCACAACCGAAGGTTCACTGCAATTTCCCCGGGATCGGTCGCAGCTATAGGTCAGCTGAGCTGCGACTTTACCTTGGGGTCCTCATCGCCCTTTCGAGGGTTCGCAACGCCGAGTGCAGGAAATCACGTCGAGCCGGTCGAGGCGTCCTCATCGCCCTTTCGAGGGTTCGCAACAAGGTGGCGGCGACGATCCAGACGTGGTCTTCGGAGGTCCTCATCGCCCTTTCGAGGGTTCGCAACGGAGCTCCACCGGCCTGCACTCGGATGGGCTGGCCGTCCTCATTGCCCTTTCGAGGGTTCGCAACCGGCCGGGAACGTACTCGTACACCTGCACGATCCACGTCCTCATCGCCCCTTTTGAGGGTTCGCAACATCGGGATCGGCGTGATCACGCCGACGCATCCGCTCGTCCTCATCGCCCCTTCGAGGGGGCGCATGGCAACCTCAGCTGGGTGTGATGGCTCAGGGGTTCCGCTGTCGCGCCTGGCTGCGGGTCACGGCATCGGGATCAACGGCACGCGTCGCCAGGGCTGGTTTTCCAGTTGTGTCTCCTCTTCCAGGTTGCGGGCCAGTTCCCTCACGGTCGCTCCGCAGCGGACGTTGCACAGGCCGTGCTCAAGTCCGTACGCCGACATGTTGGTACGCCGTACGGCGTACCAACCGCCTCCGGTGCCTTCGGAGATGGTCCAGGTCTGCCCGTAGCGGGTTATCAGTTCTCTCGACATCCGTATCCTCCCGCCAGGGTCGATGTGGGCATCGGTGTCATGGCACACATGCGGTTACGGCGAGATCGGCCCACACCACGCGTCCGGTGGCGACCTCGTAGGAACCCCATTTCAGGGCCATCTCGTCGATCAGTTCCAGGCCGCGTCCTCCGTCGCTGTCGGCTTCCACCCGCCGGACCTGCGGAGCGCTGTCCGACGCGCCCTCGTCGACGACGGCCAGCCGCAGCACCGGGCCTTTCGCCCGGAGTTTCACCGTGACCAGGCCGCCTTGGCGCCTGCCGGAGTTGGAGTGGCGCACCGAGTTGGTCACCAGCTCGCTGACCACCAGCAGCACCATGTACTCGTCGCCCTCATCGTGCGTGAGTGCCCGCAGCCGCAGGGCCGCCTTGACGAACGCCCGCGCCAGCGGGACCGATATCAGGGCTCCAGGAAGGATGACCGCGCCGAGAAATCGTGACGTCATCGGCTCACCGCCTCCCGGATGAGCTGCGCGGCTTCCTCGCTCAAGGCTCGGACCCGCTGTTCTGGAACGGTCGCCGTTCGTGGCGTGTTCGGAACAGGCTTGGGGCTACCCATGGATCGCACCTCCGAGGGCGGTCAAGACCCGTCAAGCATGTGGGCAGCGGCTTGGCGGGTCACTTTTTAAATGGGGGAATTGCGCGAATTGCGCGCCTTCTTCCTATGCCTGATGGCGTAGATGAACGCCAAATCAGCTCATTTGCCTGCCAAATTCGGCAGGACCAGTCAGCTCCATGTCATGATGCACACGCTGAGGCGCAGATGCAACGGCGCACTAACAATTCGGCGGGAAAATCGCTACCCTGAGCGCGTGGCAGGACGTAGCAAGGCCCCGACATTGCGACTGAGACGCTTCGCCTCCCGGCTGCGTGAGCTGCGAGAGGCGGCGGGCTTGTCGCCCATGGAAGCAGCGGAGCTGACGGGACTCGATCGAGCAACGCTGTTCCGGATCGAGGGGGCGAAGGTCCGACCTCAAGGGCGGAGTCTTCGGGCGCTCCTCGATGCGTACAACGCTTCAGCGGAAGACCGTGCCGAGTTGTCCGCGCTCCTCAAGGCGGCAGCGGAACAGACATGGATCCAGACGGCGGCTTCCTTGCCGAGCCCGTACGCGACCTTTATCGGGTTTGAGTCTGAGGCTGAAGGGGTGCGCACCTACGAGATCTTGGCCGTGCCTGGCTTACTTCAGACCGAGAACTACGCGCGAGCCATAATCAGGGGAACCGCTCCTGATGTGTCGCGCGATGAAGTCGAAAGCCGAGTTGCCGCCCGGATGGACCGCCAGCGCCTCCTCGCTCGGACCGAGCCGAACCCGCTGAAGTTGTGGGCCGTGATAGATGAGTCGGCCTTGCTGCGGGAGGTCGGCGGTCGTCAGGTCATGTACGAGCAGATCGCCAAGTTGCGGGAGGCGGCCGACGAGCCCAATGTCACGCTCCAGGTGATTCCTCGGGGCGCTGGGGCTTACCCTGGCATGCACGGGGCGTTCGTACTCCTTGAATTCCCTGGTCAGGGCCATGATGTTGTCTATATCGAGAACAGTATCAACGACCTGTTTATGGAGAGCGCCGAGGACGTTGCGCGCCATATCATGCTGTTTGAGCATCTAAGGGCCGTAGCCGATGCCCCGGATGCGACACGGGCACTATTGGCCGTGGCCCAACAGAACTGGAAGGAGGACGGGCATGACGGATCTTGACCTGTCCAGGGCCGACTGGCGCACGAGCACGCGTAGTCAAGGAAGTGGCAACTGCGTAGAAGTTGCCACCAACCTCTCTGGCGTCGTGGTTATGCGGGACAGCAAGGACCGCTCCGGTCCAGTGCTGGCCTTCGCGTCCGACGAGTGGAGTGCTTTCACCAGCGGCGTACAGAGCGGGGATTTTGACTTCTAGTTAGTACGTGACCCCTTGGCCACGCTCTAACCGGAGCCCCCATCAGCTGCGTGGATGGGGGCTCCAACTTTTTCCACTGAAAGCATTTGCGACGTTGCATCCACGTCGTTGCGATGTCACCTTGAAGGCAAGCCAACCCCCTCACAGCAGGAGGCGCCTTGACAAGGTCGAACCTTCTCCGTTTCGCGTGGTGGGAGGTCACGGGCATGTGCCAGCTTGCCTGTGCTCACTGCTACGCCTCATCAGGACCAGACGGAACCCACGGCACCATGACCCTCGCCGACTGGCGACGTGTCATCACGCAGACGCGCGAGGTTGGCGCGACGATGGGGCAGTTCATCGGAGGTGAGCCGACCTTGTACCCCGGCCTGCCGGACCTCGTTCGTCACGCCCTCAGCACAGATTTGGAGGTTGAGATCTACACCAACCTCGTTCACGTCACCCCCGCGCTGTGGGAGACCTTCCGACTGCCTGGCGTTCGACTCGCCACCTCCTACTACTCAGACCAGCCCGGCGAGCACGAGGCGATCACCGGGCGGCCCACACTTAAGGTCACAACAAAGAACATCGCCCGCGCACAGGACCTCGGCATCCCGCTTCGCGCGGGAGTAATCGGTGTCAACGACGGTCAGCGCACCCAGCAGAGCATCGCCGTACTGGAACGTCTCGGCGTTTCCGAAATCGGCTACGACGATCTCCGGGAAGTCGGACGCGGCACCCGGCGAGATGGCCCTAGCGTCGCGCAGCTCTGCGGCAACTGCGGAGACCGACAGGTCGCGATCTCGCCCACGGGAGAAGTCTGGCCGTGCGTGTTCTCACGCTGACTTCCGGCAGGCAACGTTCAAGAGACGCCCCTCGCAGACATCCTCACCAGCGAGGCGTTCGCGCGGATCACCGGCGAGCTACGGGAAGCATTCGGCCGGCGTAAGCCATGCAACCCGGACCCGTGCAGCCCGGACTGTAGCCCGTCATGTAGACCGGCAAGTAACTGCCGCCCGTCCAACAACTGTGCGCCGAACTACTCATGCGGGCCATGCGCGCCGAAGGACCAGAACTGCAACCCTGTGATGAGCTGCAACCCCAACAAGTGCCGCCCCACGAACAGGTAAGGACCGAACGTGAGCAGCCAGCACCGCGACCCCGACTCCGGACAGCGCGCGTTCCTGCGCCGCATCCTCGCCGAGGGCGCGCACAGACTCGGCGTGTCAGTGGCCGGGGAAGCGGTGTTCGGCTGGCATGACCGCACCATCGGATCGACGGCTCTCAGGGACGCGGACACGTTCTGGCTACGCGCGACCGCCGAACATCGTGATTGGGCGCACGGCGAGGCGTGGACCGGCAATCAGGACGCCTCGGCGATCACCGACGTCCCCAAACCCGCAGTGACCGCCCGCGTGGAGTGGGACGAGCCACCGGTGTCCATGTACGCCGAACTGCTCACCTACGTACCAGACCCGCCATGCTCAACTACTCCCGAACTCACCGCGCCTCCCACCGTGCCCGCCGACTGGTGGACCGACCTCCGCGCCGCGATGGACGCGCTCGCCGTGTATCCCACCGAACGAGGTGATCACGACCCGTCCGCGCTGGTCCAACGAGTCGAAGCCTTCTACCGCCGGCCGCTTGACCTGCCCTCGACTCCGACCGTACGGACCGAGCACACCGATCTGCATTGGGCCAATCTGACGTACCCCCGCCTGTGGGTGCTGGACTGGGAGTACTGGGGTAACTCTCCCGCTGGCTACGGGGCGGCCGTGCTCTACCTGCACAGCCTCCTGGTTCCCGCGACCGCCGCCCAGGTTCACGGCCTGTTCGCCGACCTCCTCGACACCCCGACCGGTCGCCTGGCGCAACTGTCCGCCGCCGCGCACATTCTCGACCGCGCCGGCCGAAGCGGTGACTATCCAACCCTCGCCGCCCCGGTACGCGTCCACGCCGACCGGCTGATCCAACCCGCAGGAAGGCGATAGCACATGCTCCTCACCCGACTGAGCGCCCGCCGCCTCCCCGCAGGGTGGCCCGCCACCTTGCCGTCCGTCCGTCACCTCTCCGAACACGGCCTGGAGTTCACCGCCCCGGTGTCATTCCTGGTCGGAGAGAACGGCTCCGGGAAGTCGACCGTCATGGAAGCGATCGCCGACGTCTGCGGCGTCAATTCCGAAGGCGGCAAGGCAGGCACCCGATACGCCAGCACAGGACCCGCCACCCCACTCGGGGAGGTCGTGGACGCCGACCTCACCACTACCGGCCTTCGTCTTCTTCACGGCCCCCGTACCAAGCGCCGAGCGTTCTTCCTCCGCGCCGAAACTCTCTTCAACCTCGGACAGAATGTCTCCGGCCGGTACGGGTTCTGGGAAGAGGACCTCACCGAGCAATCCCACGGGGAGGGGTTCTTCACCGTTCTGGAACGCATGGTGACCGGGCCGGGGCTCTACCTCATGGACGAACCCGAGGCGGCCCTCTCGTTTCACTCATGCGTGCGCCTGGTCGGCCTCATGGCCCGCGTCGCAGACGAGGGCGGGCAGATCATTTGCTCCACCCACTCGCCGATCCTCACCAGCCTCCCCGGCGCACAGATCATCGAGCTCGGCGACCACGGCACCCGCATCACAGAGTGGGAAAACCTCCAACTAGTCGATCACTGGCGACGCTTCCTCGCCAAGCCGGACTTCTACCTGCGGTACGCCTTGGACACAGCCACCGACGCTGACTGATCAGATGCCGGCCGTCGCCCTCGCCGACGAGCGGCCCGTCGGTTTCGGAGCGCTCGTGAGAGGACCCGAGGCGGACTCGGCGGGTCCTGCTTCACCGGTCGTACGTCCGTGTGGCGGTGTCGTCGGCCACGTCGATGACGGGGTACGAACCCCATCGGATCGGATACCCATTTAGAGGAAATGCTGCCATTTTCTCCTGTTTCTGCCTTCGAATATGTGGTGATCGGCTAGCGTCGCGCGTTACGACAGAAGATCGACTAGAGACTGGAGCATTGTGCGAAGAAGAACCTCTTGGTTCGCCGTCCTCCTGGCGACGGTGACGGTTTTACCGGTCGGGATGGCCAGCGCGGACACCGAAGTCCTGAGGGCGCAAACCATCGCGTGGGCGCCTTGTGAGGAGGAGCCTGCCGCCGAGTGCGGCACGCTGAGCGTGCCCATCGACTGGTCGAAGCCGGGCGGGGCGAAGGTCGACATCGCCGTCGCGCGGCGGAAGGCCACGGATCCGGCCGCGCGGGTCGGTTCGCTGGTGATCAATCCCGGTGGTCCGGGCGGGTCGGGCGTGGAGGCCGTGTACGGCGCCCCCGGGTCCTACACCGAGGAACTGCAGCGACGGTTCGACATCGTCGGGTTCGACCCTCGGGGCGTGGGGCGCAGCAACCCGGTGATCTGCTCGGCGTCGGTGTACAACCGGATGCCGCACACCGTCATGAAAAGCCAGGCCGACTTCGACGCCTGGAACGCGTTCACCAAGAAGCTGCACGCCGACTGCCGCGCTCGTACCGGTCCGCTGTACGACCACGTCGATTCCGCCGACGTCGCCCGTGACCTGGACGCGCTGCGCGCCGCCCTGGGTGAGGAGAAGCTCACCTATTACGGGATCTCGTACGGCACGCTGATCGGCCAGATGTACGCCGAGCTGTTCCCCGGCCGCGTCCGGGCCCTCGGGCTCGACAGCAACATGGACCACAGCCTCGGCGTCGCGGGCTTCCTGGCCACCGAGGCGATCGCCATCGAGGACGCGTTCGACGAGTTCGTCGGCTGGTGCGAGCAGGACACCAGCTGCGTCCTGTACGGGCGTGACATCCGTGGGATCTGGAAGGGCCTGCGGGAGAAGGCGCGGCGCGGTGAGCTGAAGTACCCGAGCACGGGCCAGACGATGACCGAGTTGCAGGTCATCTACAACGCCGCGCTGGGCACCGAGGGACCGGCCTGGAACATTCTGAGCCAGGTGATCAACTGGTTGGACGGCGGCCCGGAGCCGGAGTGGGTGCCCCCGCTGTCCGGCCGGCAGCCCGTGGAGGGTGATGTCGCGCATCTGCCGACCGCGGTTCTCTGCCAGGACTACAACCTCCAGGTGCGTAACTACTCGGAGTACGCCGCACTCATGCGTGTCTCCAGCGGGCTCGCACCCGACACGGGGTACCACCCGTACCCGATCGACGATCTGCCGATCTGCATGAACTACCCGACCACCAACGCGCCGCACGCACTGCGATACACGGGCGACGCCCCGCTGCTGCTCGGGAACTCCCTGCACGATCCGGCCACCCCGTGGATATGGTCCGCCAACGCGGCCCGTCAGCTCGGGTCCAAGGCGGTGTTGCTCACATACGAGGGCTGGGGACACCGCATCTACGGCAAGGACAAGTGCCAGACGGACATCTTCGACGAGTACCTGATCTCGCTGAAGGTGCCGCCGCGCGGCACGCGCTGCGCCGTGGGCACGCCCGAGGAGAGCGTGCTCAAGCAGCAGACGCCGTCGCGGACGTGGCCGACCGGCCCGAACCACTGGGCGGCCGGTCCGGTCGCGGCCTCGCCCGCCTTCTAACCCCGGAGGCGGGTCTCCGCCCGGATGCTCATCCGGGTGAGATTTGTATGGCTGTCAAGTGAGTGGGTGTCGTTGAACCACGGCGAGTCCGGTGGTTCAACGACACCCATGCCTGTGTAACTCGGGCCGGTAACGGGCCTCGAAATCCCGTTCAGGGGTTCAGGCGGCGGATGCGCGTGTACAGGATGACGGCTGCGGCGGTCCAGAAGAGGGTGGCGGCGGAGATGGGGAGGAGGACGGTGTCGAGCAGGCCGTCGTTGGCGGCGCGCATCCAGGGCATGATCGGCACCGAGAGGCGGCCCACGGGGGTGAGGCTGATCAGCAGCAGGGCGAGATAGCCGCCGAAGAGGGCGAGCATCGAGACGGCGGGGGAGGCCAGGATCGGGCGGCTGGTCAGGGCGCCCAGGGCCGTTCCCGCGCTCACGCCGAGCACGTGCAGCGCGATGCCGAGCGTCAGGTCGGCGGAGGTGGGCATGGCCGCGAAGCCGTGGATCAGCGGGAGCCCGATCGCGATCGCCGCCATGCCGAGGTTGACGGCCAGCGCGGCGAGCAGCCCGGCTCCGATCTCGCGGCCGGGCCGTCCAGCGGCCGTCATGGAGATCAGCCGCTGCGTCGGGGGCTCGGTGTCGAGCAGCCCTCGGGCGGCCCAGGCGAAGATGAGGATCAGCAACCCGGCCGAGTCGGCGTACGCGGACAGCTCCTTGCCGGGCGGGGTCAGCGTGGAGTAGAAGATGATCAGCATCGCGAAGAGCCCGATCATCGGCTGGAGCAGCCGGTGCGACCGGGCGTAGGCGGCGAGCTTGAAGCGTACGAGGTGGATCATGAGGACCGCCTGGTGAGGTAGCCGTCGGCGCGGAGCTTCTGTTCCACCTCGTCGGCGTCGTCCGCGTCCACGATCACCTCGATGACCACCTGCGGGGACGATTCTTCCGAGGAGGTGTCGCGCGGGGAAGAGGCGCGGGTGCCGGTGGTGACGTTGCCGTCCACGACGAGCCAGTGGTCGGCGCCGGGGAAGTCCTGGAGTTGCTTCTGGTGGTCGCTGACCGCGACCGTTCCGCCACGTGCGGCGATCTCTTCGATGATCACGGGGAGTTCGGTGCGGGTCTGCTCGTCGAGCCCGGCGAAGGGTTCGTCCAGAATGAGCAGGTCCGGTGGGGCCAGCAGTGACTGGATGAGTCCCACCTTCTGCGCGCTGCCCTTGGACAGGTCGCCGAGTGGCTGCTCCAGCAGGTGGGTCGCGTTCAGCCGTTCCGCCAGGTTCCCGGCGGCGGAGGTGGAGGAGATGCCCCGGATCCTGGCCATGTGGGCGAGGTAGGCGGCGACGGTGAACGGCTGGTCCACGGGGAACACGTCGGGGGCGTAGCCGACGACGCCGGGCCGATCGGAGATCGAGCCTCGGGACGGGGGGACGAAGCCCGCGAGCAACCGCAGCAGCGTCGATTTTCCCGCGCCGTTGCGGCCGGTGACCTCGATGACGGAACCGGGACGGAGCGTGAGCTCGACATCCCGCAGGACCCAGGGGCCGCGCCGCGAGTATCGGAAGGACACTGTGGAGAGCCGCATAAGCCGCAACCATACCGTGATCATCCGCTTTGCCGTCACCTGTCGCGGCGGCGTTTCAGTGCGGAAGCACCCAGCCCGGCGCCCAGGTCCCGGCGGCGTCGTGGCCGGCCGCTGTCGCGGCGAGGTGGGCACGGAGGGTGGCCAGCGCCGGGTGGGGGTTGTCGCGGCGCCACAGGAGCGAGTGCGGGTAGACGGGCGTCGGGCCGGTCACCGGGATGCGGCGCAGGCCGTGGCCGGCGGGCCAGACCAGGCGGGTCTGCCCGCCCATGAAAGTGGCCAGGGCCGGGGTGTCGGCGATGGTGTCGAGGAGCGCGTCGGAGCCGAAGTTGGGGCCGGTCGCCTCGATGGTGAGGCCGAACTCGGCGACGAGATCGTCGTAGTAGGCGGCCCACTCGGTACCGGGGACGATGCCGGGCATCCAGATCCGGTGCCCGGCGAGCTGGGCGACGGTCACCGACCGGGCGCCGGCCAGCGCGTGGGCGGGACCGGTGAGGAGCTGGAGCGTTTCGTCGAGCACCCGGGCAGACTCGATGTCCTCGGGAAGGGGCCGGCCAGGCACGGCGACGGCGCGGAAGGACGCGTCGATCGCACCGGACCGGATGGCGGCGAGGGCCGCCTCGATATCGAACAGCATCACCACGTCGAGCTCGATCTCGGGGTGCGCGCGGTGGAAGCCGCGCATCAGGCCCGACGCCGCGCTGCGCGAGGCGATCACGTCGACGCGCAGCGGACGGCTGCCGGGGAGCACGGACGCGACCGCGCGCTCGGCGACGCGCAGCAGCTCGCGCGCGTGGGGCAGGAACGCCTGCCCGTCGATGGTGAGCCGGGCCCCGCGCGCGGTGCGGGTGAACAGCCGCACGGCGAGGTTCTTCTCCAGCCCGGCGATGCGCTTGGAGACGGCCTGCTGAGTGATCGACAGATCCGCGGCGGCGTCCTGGAACTGGCCGGTGTCCACGACGGCGACGAACGTTCGCACAGTATCTAGATCCACACCAACCGACCTTAGTGTACAACTCACAGTTGTGCGTCTTCGGTCAGCTGGTTGTTTGACCTGCCTACTTGCTGCGCGTTTTGATCTCTCAATCAACGGATGGTTGTTTTCTGGAGATGGCGGGGTGCGCGTTGGGAAGGTCGCTGGGGCGGCGGTTCGGGTGGTTCTGGGCCGCGTACGCGGTCAGCACGTTCGGCACACGGCTCGCGTTCGACGCGTTCGCCCTGATCGCGATTCTCGCCCTGGACGCGGGGCCCGCCGAGGTGTCGGTTCTGGCCGCCGCGGGACTCGCGGTCGGGGCGGTGGTCGCGGTGCCGCTCGGGCCGTGGATGGAGTTTCGGCGCAAACGGCCGGTGATGATCGCGATGGACCTGATCCGGTTCGCGGCGCTGATGAGTGTTCCCGCCGCCTACGTGCTCGGCCGGCTGAGTTTCACTCAGCTCCTGGTCGTGGCGGTCGTTGTCGGTGCGGCCGACATCGCCTTCACCGCCGCGAGCGGAGCATGTCTGAAGGCGCTCGTCCGGCCCGAGGACCTGCTCGTCGCGAACGGGCGGTTCGAGGCCACGACCTGGACCGCCACCGCGCTCGGGCCGCCGCTCGGTACCGCCGCGATCGGGCTGCTGGGCCCGGTGGCGAGCGTGGTGGCCAACGCGGTCAGTTTCCTGCTCTCGGCCGTGGGGATCCGCGCCATCGGCGGGCGGGAGCCACGTCCCGCGCGAACCGCCACACCATCCCGGCCTGGAGCCGGCGACCTGCTGGAGGGATGGCGGTACATCCTCGCCAGCCCGGCGCTGCGCCCGTTGTTCTTCAACACCGTCCTGGTCAGCGGCCTGATCATGGCAGTCTCACCGTTGCTCGCCGTCCTCATGCTCGGCGACCTCGGATTCGCGCCCTGGCAGTACGGCCTCGCCTTCGGCGTCCCCTGCGTCGGCGGCCTCATCGGCTCGCGACTGGCCCGCCCGCTCCTCGCACGGTACGGACAGCACAAGGTCATGCTCACCGTCGGAACGCTGCGCGCGTGCTGGCCACTCGGATTGGCCTTCATCCACCCCGGCCCCACCGGGCTCTTCCTCGTCATCGCCGTCGAATTCGGGCTGATCACCTGTATGGGCGTGTTCAACCCGGTGTTCGCCACCTACCGGCTCGAACAGCTCCCGTCGGACCGGATCGCCCGCACCCTGTCCGCCTGGTCGATCACCAGTAAAACCACCATCGCGGCCATGACCGGACTGTGGGGCCTGCTGGCCGGCCTCACCGGCCCTCGCACCGCGATCGCGATCGCCGGTCTCCTCCTTCTGGCGACCCCGCTCCTTCTCCCTCGACACGACCGCACACCACAACACAAGAACGCCGACCAGGCGCCACTGGAAAGGCGAACACTCGCATGAGCGCCACCCCCGTACTCGACCCCGCGCACACCACCCTGCTCGTCATGGACTATCAGCCCGCGATCCTCGCGCTGCTCCCCGAAAGCGACAGTGAAGCCCTGCTGGGACGCATGGAAAAGGTAATCGCCGACGTTCGCGCCAGGGGCGGCACCGTCGCCTATGTCCGGGTCGGCTTCACCGAGGCCGACTGGGCCGCGATCCCGCCCACCAACAGGTCTTTCGCACCGATCGCGCAGCACCGTCTCATGCACCACGCGGACCTTGACACCGCTGTTCACGAACGTCTCGCTCCCCAGGACGGAGACATCATCGTGCGTAAGATCCGTTACGGAGGCCTGTCCACCACCGACCTCGATCAGCGGCTGCGCGAACAGGGCGTCACCACTCTGATCATCGCGGGCATCAGTACCAGCGGCGTCGTCCTGTCCACCGTCCTCGACGCGGCCGACCGCGACTACCGGCTCTACGTCCTGGCCGACGGCGTCGCCGACCCCGACCCCGAAGCGCACGACGTCCTGCTCCATCGGGTCTTCCCCTCACGGGCACACATCCTCGAAACCGCCGAGTTGCACACCCTCCTGCGGGCTGACTGACGTCGGCGAGCCGGGAAAACGACGCACTGCGCGCGGCCGACCTCGTACATCGGCCCGGGGACGGAGACGGCAACGGAGACCCCGCGTTGAGGCGAGGTCTCCGTTAGCGTTGAGACTGTTCGGTGTTATGTGCTGTTCGGCTTCGCGGCCACGAGGTCAGCTGCCTTCAGACATCGAAGTTCCGGCCGCGTTCACGGGGTCAGCTGCCGTAGACGTCGAAGTCCCACAGCGAGTAGCCGTAGGCGGGCAGTGAGCGCTGGGTGCCGTAGACCCGCACGTAGCGGCCGTTGCCGCTGACGGTGAGGTCGTCCACACCTCCGTCGCTCGTGGTGGTGGAGTAGACGTTGGTCCAGGTGGTGTTGTTGGTGGAGGTCTGGACCTGGTAGGCCCTGCCGTAGGCGGCCTCCCAGTTCAGCCGGACGCGGTTGACGGTGCGGTTGGCGCCCAGGTCGACCGTGATCCACTGGGGGTCGCTGTAGAGGCTGCTCCAGCGGGTGGCGGGGTCGCCGTCCACGGCCAAGGCCCCGACTCGCCCGTTGCCCTCCTCGACGCTGCTGGTCGTGACCGGCTTGCCGATGGACAGCAGTGACGGGTTCGAGGTGGCCGGGGTGCCGTAGACGCTGAGGTCCCACAGCGAGTAGCCGTAGGCGGGCAGGGCGCGCTGGGTGCCGTAGACCCGCACGTAGCGGCCGGTCCCGCTGACGGTGAGGTCGTCGACTCCGCCGTCAGAAGTGGTGGTGGAGTAGACGTTGGTCCAGGTGGTGTTGTTGGGCGAGGTCTGGACCTGGTAGGCCCTGCCGAAGGACGCCTCCCAGTTCAGCCGGACCCGGTTGAGGTTGTAGCTCGCGCCCAGGTCGACGGTGATCCACTGCGGGTCGGCGTAGAGGCTGCTCCAGCGGGTGGCGGAGTTGCCGTCCACCGCGTTCGCCCCGACGTGCGCGCTGCCGGTCTCCACGCTGGAGGTCGTGACCGGCTTGCCCTGCGCGATGTCGCCGCCCGGGTTGGGGTTGCCGGGCGGGGTGCTGGCCCCGGCACCGGTGAAGGTGTAGCTGTCCAGGTCGAACAGGGCGTTGGTGCCGGTGTTGGTCCCGGTGAAGACGAGATACAGGTCGTGGGTGTTGTCGTCGGGCTTGGTGACGGGGGCGGTCACCTCGGCGTAGTTGTCCCAGCCGCCGGTGCTGCCGACCGTGACGCGGGCGACCTCGGGGCCGGTGGGCGAGTCGAAGCGGAACGACAGGACGCCGCCCGCGTTGGCGGAGGAGACGCGAGCCTTCACGCCGGTGATGCCCTTGAGACTGACGGCGTGGTGCTTGACCCACTCGCCGCTCTGGATGTCACCGAGCCGCTTGGCGCCTTCCGCGGCGGCCTGGTCGACGACCCTGGGGCCGTTGAGCTGCGCGTAGTGCTCGGCCTGCCACTGCTTGGGCCAGAGCGTGATCTCCTTCTCGCCGGTGAGCGGGACGCTGCCGGTCGCGCCGCGGTCGGTGTAGCTGCTGCGGATCACGAAGAACTGCACGGCGTCGAGCCCGGCGTGGATGGGACCGGTGTTCACGGTGAAGCCGCAGCCGGTGCCCTGGCCCTCCTCGTGGGCGTGTTCCTGGTGGCCGAGCGCGGCGCGGATGACGACGTTGGCGCAGGGGGGCGTGCCGTCCTGCGCGTCGGTCGCGGTCGCGGTCGAGACCAGGTCGTCACCCCAGCTGTACATACCTCCGGCGGGGAGGCCGTTCAGCGTCACCGTGGGCCGGTTGTTGCCCACCACGATGGGGATCACGACGGTTCCGGTGCGATTGCCCGGGTCCCTGACGGTGAGCCTGGCCCGCTTGTCGCCGTTGGTCGTGTAGGTGTACGAGGGGTTGGCGGCGGTGGAGTCGACGGTGCCGTTGTCGTCGAAGTCCCAGGCGTAGGTGAGCGCGTCACCGTCGGGGTCGGAGGTTCCGACGCTGGAGAAGGTGACCGCCAGCGGGGCGAGCCCGTTGTCCCTGTTGACTGTGGCCTGGGCGATCGGCGACCGGCCGCCCTGCACGTGGTTGATCTTGTAGAGGCCGGCGTCGGCGGCGCCGGAGAAGTAGCCGCTGCCGTACTCCAGCAGGTAGAGCGAGCCGTCGGGGCCGAACTCCATGTCGATGGGGTGCACGAGGTTCATTCCCGCGAGCACCGGCTCGATGATGGTCGGCGTCCCCGTGGTCGGGTTGCCGTTGTTGAACTGGACCTCCTTGATCCAGTTACGGCAGTACTCGGAGATCAGCAGCTTGTTGTCGTAGTAGGCGGGCCACTTCACGTCCGAGACGAGGTTCGGGTCGTAGTGGTAGACCTCGGCGTGGTTGGGGGAGCCGCAGCCGCCGGGGTTGTCCAGGGCGGGCCACTCCTTGCTGCCGCCGTGCTGCTCCCAGACCAGCGAAGGCTTGGTGGGGGGAAGCTGCTGCAGGCCGGTGTTGCGCGGCGAGTTGTTCACCGGGCCGGTCGTGCCGCCGCAGGGGAACCAGCCGCGGGGGGCGTTGGCCGCGAAGTCCCAGTCGTTGTAGGCGACGTTGGGTCCGCCGCAGTAGGGCCAGCCGTAGTTGCCGGGGCCGGTGGCGCGGTTGAACTCGTCGTAGGCGGCGGGGCCGCGGTTGGCGAGGGTCGCGTTCGCGTCGGGGCCGACCTCACCCCAGTGCAGGGTGTTGTTCGACTTCTTGTCGACCCAGATCCGGTACGGGTTGCGGGTGCCCATGATGTAGATCTCGGGCCTGGTCTGCGCGGTGCCCGGCGCGAAGAGGTTGCCCGCGGGGATCGTGTAGGTGCCGTTGTTCTCCGGGTGGATCCGGTTGATCTTGCCGCGCAGGTCGTTGGTGTTGCCGGAGGTGCGCTGCGCGTCGTACTGCGGGTTGCGGCTGGTGCGCTCGTCGATCGGGGCCATGCCCGCCGAGTCGCCGCCGGAGTTGGTGTTGTCGCCGACGGCGAAGTACAGGTTGTTGTTGGTGTCCCAGCTCATCGAGCCGGCCGAGTGGCAGCACAGCTCACGCTCGGTGGGCCACTCGATGATCATGTCCTCGCTGCCCGGGTCGAGGACGTTGGTGGTGGTGTTGAAGGTGAACCGGGAGATCCGGTTCACCAGCGGCGTCACCTTGGGCGAGTAGAAGAGGTACACCCAGCGGTTGGTGGCGAACTGCGGGTGGAGGGTGATGCCGATGAGCCCGTCCTCGAAGCGCGCGTCCAGCTGGACGGTGAGCGCGACGGTCGTGGCCTTGGTCGTGGGGTTGTACAGGCGGACCTGGCCGCCGCCGGAGGTGGTGCCCCGGTTGATGTAGAGGACCTTGCCGTCGGGCAGGACGGAGAGCTCGATGGGCTCGCCCATCGACAGCCCGCCGTCCAGCTTGACCTTCTCGAAGGCGCTGGTCGGCGGGGGAGCGAAAGCGGCGGCGGCGCCCGACGTGGAGGTGGTGGCGGTGGTCGACGCCGCGGCGGTGGTGCCGGTGGCTCCCGTCGCAGCGGTGGCGAGAGCGAGAACGAGAACGCCTAAGGCCGTACGAAGGCGCGTGAAACCTAACACGAAGGTCTCCTGGGGGGTGAAAAGGCAGATGCGTGCGGGGAGGGTCTGTCAGGTGCCGTAGACGTCGAAGTCCCACAGCGAGTAGCCGTAGGCGGGCAGGGCGCGCTGGGTGCCGTAGACGCGGACGTAACGTCCGGTCCCGGTGACGGTGAGGTCGTCGACGCCGCCGTCGCTCGTGGTGGTGGAGTGGACGTTGGTCCAGGTGGTGTTGTTGGTGGAGGTCTGGACCTGGTACGCCCTGCCGTAGGCGGCCTCCCAGTTCAGCCGGACCCGGTTGATGGATCGGGTGGTGCCCAGGTCAACCGTGATCCACTGCGGGTCGGCGTAGGCGCTGCTCCAGCGGGTGGCGGGGTTGCCGTCCACCGCGTTCGTCCCGACGTGCGCGCTGCCGGTCTCCACACTGCTGGTCGTGACCGGCTTGCCGGTGGACAGCAGCGTGGGCGTGGGCGTCGAGGTGGCGGGGGTGCCGTAGACGTTGAGGTCCCACAGGGAGTAGCCGTAGGCGGGTAGCGAACGCTGGGTGCCGTAGACGCGGACGTAGCGTCCGGTCCCGGTGAGGGTGAGGTCGTCGACGCCGCCGTCCGAGGTGGTGGTGGAGTAGACGTTGGTCCAGGTGGTGTTGTTGGTGGAGGTCTGGACCTGGTACGCCCTGCCGTAGGCGGCCTCCCAGTTCAGCCGGACCCGGTTGAGGTTGTAGTTCGCGCCCAGGTCGACGCTGATCCACTGCGGGTCGGCGTAGGCGCTGCCCCAGCGGGTGGCGGGGTTGCCGTCCACCGCGTTCGCCGCGACGTGCGCGCTGCCGGCCTCCACGCTGGAGGTCGTGACCGGCTTGCCCTGCGCCAGGTCGCTGGTCGGCGGGTTGGTCGGGCCGTCCTGCTTGATGCGGATGTTGCGGTAGTTGATGTCCAGGCCCGCGCCGTCGTTCTGGATGCCGATGTAGCCGTTGGCGATGTTCCGGGTGCTCGTGTAGTCGTTGATCTTGGTGCCGTTGAGGTAGATCTCGACGCGCTGCCCGTGTACCGCGATCTCGTAGGTGTTCCAGGAGCCGGGCGGGTTGAGCGCCGCGGCGCGTGCGGCGGTGTCGGGCGCCTTGAAGCTGTAGACGCTGCCCGTGGTGCGGCTGGGGTCGGCGTCGGTGGCGTCGATCTGGATCTCGTGTCCCAGGTCGACCGGCTGCCACGGGTCGTTACCCGGGTCGGGGAAGCCGATGAAGACGCCGCCGTTGTCGTCGCCCGGCATCATCCAGTCGAGCTTGAGCGAGTAGTTGGAGAAGGTCGAGACGGGGTACCAGAGCAGGCCCATGCCGCCGACGGAGGACAGCGTGCCGTTGGCGAGGGTGAAGCTGCCGGCACCGGCCTGCCGCCAGCGGTTCAGGCTGGCCTGCGTGCCGTCGAACAGCGACGTGTAGCCGGTCTCGGGACGGCAGTCGGCGGCCTTGGCCTTCGCGGCGACCTGGATGCCGCCGAGCAGCGACGCGGTGAAGTTGGGGTCGGTGTAGGACTCGTCGGTGTGACCGAGGCCGGTGTACCAGGCCCGTCCGCCCTGGTAATCCTGGCACCAGGTGATCGGGTGGTCGGCGCCCATGCCGCCGCCGCTGTAGGACGACTCGTCCAGGTTGGCCAGCACCTTGACGGCGTTGCGCGGGTTGGTGCGGTAGTTGTACCACTCGTCGGTGCGGGTCCAGGTGGGCGCGAGGTGCGAGGTGGACGGGTTCGCCCGGTCCTCGACGCGGATCGTCGCCTGCTGGGTGGCGGGGTGGGAGGCGAAGTACGCCCCGACCAGGCCGTTGTACCAGGGCCAGTCGTACTCGGTGTCGGCCGCGGCGTGGACGCCGACGTATCCGCCGCCACTCGCGATGTACGACTGGAACGCGGTCTGCTGCGTGGCGTTGAGCACGTCGCCGGTGGTCGACAGCCAGATGACCGCCTGGTACTGGGCGAGGTTGGCGGTGGTGAAGGCCCCCGCGTCCTCGGTCGCGGTGACGGTGAAGCCGTTGGCCGCGCCGAGCTGCTGGATGGCGGTGATCCCGACGGGGATGGAGGAATGCCGGAAGCCGGCGGTCTTGGAGAAGATGAGGACCTTGGTCAGGGGGGCCGCCGAGGCGGTACCGGGTATCAGCGCGATGGCTCCGGTAATCATGACGGCCAGCGCGAGGAGAACTCGCGGGATCCGGCGCATACGCCTACTCCTAGGGGGTAGAGGAGCGCGCCGCCGCACCTGGTGACAACCTTTCGGCGGAGATGTCGATACATACGCCGCCGTACGACAAAAGATTCGCACGAACCGGCGAAAGCGTCAATGCGTCAGGGGTGTTACGCGCGATCCGCTCTCGATGATCTTGATACATCGGATGTATTTATTTGCGGCGGGCTGTAATTTCCGGCGGGAATGGACAAAATATGGCCTGGTCAGCGACTTACTGTGATCGGAAGGCTAATTTTTCCCGTCCAAAGGGAATATTTCCTATCTTGACGCGCGCAGACGTCCGATGTTAACTACGGCTGACAGATCCGATCTACCGAGTGTGAAGCAGGCCCTGCCTGTGACCACAGGTGTCCCGGTGACGGATCTGTACCTACGGGGAAGTTAGGGAGCCGCCGCCGGTCGCCGATTGCCGGCGGCGGCTCCCTAACTCCCCGGCGTGCTCCCTCTGCATCACGTCACCCATCCACCGCATCCGTCACGCCGAAGCGACCCGCCCTCCCCAGGCGGAGGCGCCGGCCACGTGGGTGGATGAGTCGCGCGCTTGGTCAAGGCGGGGCGGCGTGGCCGCCGTCCCCGGTGGCGATTAAGGAAGATCATGTCGAGAAAACCAGTACGCCTCTTACTCATGTGGTTCCTCGTGACATGCCTGGCCTCGGTCGGCATGGCCGTGCCGGCATGGGCGGCACCGGGTGACACGGCCTTCGACCAGGCGACCGGGGCTCTGAAGGTCGACTACGGGTCGTACCTGTCGAAGCACGACATCGTCTACAACCGCCCCAACACCAACCCGATTCAGGGGCTCACCGTCGGCAACGGCCGCACCGGGGCGATGGCCTGGAACCAGAACGGCCTGACGATGCAGGTGTCGGGGGTGGACCTGTCGCAGCAGTCGACCTACGCGGCGGGCCTGGCGAACCTCAGCACCACCCCGGCCATGGACACCGGGTACACGAACTTCCAGCAGCGGTTGTCGCTGTACGACGGGACGCTGACCACCAAGTACGACTCCAACCGGACCGTGACCGTGATGGGGTCGCCGAACTCCGAGGTCATGGGCATCCACGTCGAGGACACCCGGGGCGGCGTCTCCAACGTGGCCTTCGACCTCAGCATGTGGGACCCGGCCACCGTCCAGAACATCGCGGACGTGCCCGACCTGAACACCTGGCGGACGATCTCCACCTTCTCCGACGCCAACGTGGCCGGTTTCAGCCGGGGCCAGACCGACGCAGGAGGCTTCGGCTACACCATGGCCGCCACCGTCGAGGGCGCGAACTTCACCACCCAGGTCGTGAACGGCAGGAACGTGCGGCTGAACATCACGCCCACCTCCAGCTACACCATCTGGTTCACCGCCGCGAGCCGGATCAACGCCCCCAACCGCGACTCGGTCGCGCAGGCCCGCAGTCAGCTCGCCTCGGTCAAGAGCACCGGCTACACCAACACGTTCAACAACTACCGCAACTGGTGGCACGCGTTCTGGGCCAAGTCGTTCGTCCAGTACTCCAACTCCAACCGCGACGCGGACTACCTGGAGAACGTCTACTACCTCAGCACGTACATGATCGCCGCGGGCAGCTACGGCAACTACCCGCTGCACTTCATCAACGGTGTCTTCCGCGCCACGCAGGACAACTCCAAGTGGAGCAACGCCTACTGGTACTGGAACCAGCGAGACGTCTACAACTCGTTCTTCGCCTCCAACCACACCGAACTGATGAACAACTTCAACCGGCTCTACAGCCGTAACTACAACGGGCTGAAGTCGTACACACAGACGCGGTACGGGATCGACGCGCTGTGGGTGCCCGAGACCATGGGCTGGGACGGCAACGCGCGCGGCACGATCAACAGCGACTACACCAAGAACATCCTGACGACCGGCTACCAGGCCGCGTACAACATGTACCTGCAGTACCGCTACACCAACGACGCGAACTACCTGCGGGACGTGGCGTACCCGTACATGCGGGAGACCGCGAAGCTCTACAAGGGCCTGCTGTCCTTCGACGGGCCGACCGGCAAGTACTACATGGCCAACTCCAACTCGCACGAGACGTACTGGAACGTCCGCAACGCGATCACCGACCTGGCCGCGGTGCGCAGCATCTTCCCGCTCACGATCCAGGTCAGCCAGCAGCTCGGCCTCGACGCCGGCCTGCGCGGAGACTGGCAGAACATCCTGAACAACCTGACCGCCTACAGCGTGGTCAACAACGCCTACCAGCCGCACCAGCCGCCGATCTCGCAGTCGAGGAACAACGAGAACGTCGCCTCCGAGCTGATCTGGCCGTACAACATCACCGGTATCGGCTACCCCGACTACCAGACCGCGGTGAACACCTGGAACCAGCGGCCGTTCCCCTACGGCAACGTCTGGTCCAACGACGCGGTCCAGGCGGCCCGTCTCGGCCTCGGTGACCAGGCGTACCAGGGCATGAAGACGATGCTGCAGAAGTACCAGAACCACCCCAACGGCATGACGACCAACACCAACGGTGTCTTCGAGTATCTCGGCGTGCACCTGTCGGCGCTGAACGAGTCGCTCATGCAGAGCTACAACGACAAGATCAGGGTGTTCCCCGCGGTGCCGGGCGACTCCTCCTTCGTCGGCAAGTTCACCCTCCTGGCCAAGGACGGCTTCCTCGTCAGCTCCGAGCGCGAGGCCGGGGAGATCAAGTACGTCGGGCTCAGGAGCCAGCACGGCAAGCAGGCCACGGTGGTCAACCCCTGGGGCACCCAGCAGATCCGGGTGCGCCGCGCCTCCGACAACGCCATCCTGACCACCGTCTCCACCGGTGAGGTCTCCTTCGCCACCGCCGCCAACACCGTGTACGTCGTGGAGCGGACCGCCAAGCCGCTGAGCGGCTACGCCTCGACGACGCTGACCGGCTCCGCCAACCAGGGCGTCAAGGCCCTGAGCGGCACCGCCTCCACCCTGGGCCTGCCGGGGGGCACGAGCAACGGGACGATCAGCCTGCGCTCCAAGGCGAACGGCCTCTACGTCACCGCCTCCACCAGCTCGCCGCTGATCGCGAACGGGACGTCCATCGGGACGGCGCAGCAGTTCGACAGGGTCAACCAGAGCGGCGGCACCATCGCGCTGCGCGCGAGGGTCAACAACAAGTTCGTGGCCGCGGAGGGCGCCGGAGCCCAGCCGCTGATCGCCAACCGCGACAGCGCCGGTCCCTGGGAGACCTTCCAGCTCATCACCAACCCGGACGGCTCGGTCAGTCTCAGGGCCCAGGTCAACGGCAAGCTCGTGTGCGCCAAGGCCGCCGGAGCAGAGCCGCTGATCGCCGACCGCGACGCGGTCGGTCCCTGGGAGAGCTTCGACCTGATAAATAACTAAATAAGTAGATTTCATGGAAACCGAGTTCGGTGGGTCACCCGACCCGCCGGGCTCGGTTTCCGCCTTTCCCGCAGGTTGCCCGCCGGGCCCGTTTTCCATCGTCCCCGCTGGTCAGCCCTCTTCCGGGCTCCCTTTTCGCCATTCACGCCGGCCATCCAACCTGTCACGCCCACGTGTCGTCGATCCCACGGGATTTCCGGCCCCCCGATACCGGGGCCGTTTCCGCGGGTCTCGGCGCCCACGGGAACCCCCGGATCCACACCCGCCCCTGACCGCTCGCTTTTCCCCGGTGGCCCCCTCCAGAATGGATACAACGGGTAAAAGACCAATCGGGGAGAGGCGAAAGGACGCGGGTTTGAACCGCTTTCCACGGGTTCTCGGGGTTCGTATGGGATATGACACGGACCAGGTGGATCTGCTGATCCGCCGGATCGAGGGCACCCTCGGCAGGGGCACCCCGGAGGGGGAGCCGGTCACCGCGGACGAGATCCGCGGAGCTCGTTTCCGCACCAGGCTCGGCGGCTACCACGAGATCGCCGTCGACTTCGCGCTGGAGGCCTTCATCGTGGCGATCGAGACCCGGCCCGCCGGGACGGACGGGCGCCCGGTCGTCCCCGCCCGCCGCGCCGCGCCCGAAGAGCCGGAGCCGGGGGAACCGGGGGAGGGGTGGGAGGATCACGCCGCCCGGGTCGAGCGGGCCGCCTTCAGGCCCGGACGTCTCGGCATGGGTTACAACGAGGACGAGGTGGACGCCTTCCTCGACCGGATCGTGGCCACCCTGCGCGGCACCACCGACACGCCCCTCACCCCCGGCGACGTGCGCGAGGCCAGGTTCAGCACGGTGATGCTGCGGCCGGGGTACGCGATCGGCGAGGTCGACGAGTTCCTCGCCGAGATGGCGGGCGTCCTGGAGACCCACCCCGGCCGGTGAGGATGTCCGTCACGGCCCGCCCGGCCTGCCACGACCTGTCGCGGTCCGTCACGACCTGCCACGACCTGTCGCGGTCTGCCACGGCCTCTCGCGGCCCGTGCGCGACGCGTCTCTTGTGGTCGGGGCACGACGAGGCGGGCTGTCACGACAGGTGTCTCTCGCGGTCCGTCACGACGCGGCGAAAGGTGCGCGGGGAACCGTCAGCGGGTACCCCAGGAGTAGGTCTGCTTGTGAAGCTTGAGATAGACGAAGGTCTCGGTGGCGCGGACGGTCGGGATGGCCCGGATCTTGCCGAGGATCTCCAGAAGGTGCTGGTCGCTCTCACAGACGACCTCGACCATGATGTCGAGCGACCCGGCGGTCAGCACGACGTAGTCGATCTCCCTGATGGCCGACAGCTCGTCGGCCACCGTCTCCAGGTCACCCTCGCACTTGATGCCGATCATGGCCTGGCGGGGAAATCCCAAGGTCAGCGGGTCGGTCACCGCGACGATCTGCATGACCCCCGCGTCGAGCAGGCGCTGGACCCGCTGGCGCACGGCGGCCTCGGAGAGTCCCACGGCCTTGCCGATGGCGGCGTACGGCTTGCGCCCGTCCGTCTGCAGTTGCTCGATGATCTGCTTGGAGATCTCGTCGAGGACGACGGGGCCGGGCCTGGCGTCGTTTTCGCGGCGAACCTTGGGCGGCGTCGTCATGGGCGCTCCCTGGCGTCATGTTGCGGGGCTGTTGCCGTCATGTTGCGGCTCGGATGCGACATGCTGTCAGTTCCGAGGCTTCTGTCAAGCGATTTCGTAGCAATTTGGTATCTTAACAACGAAATCCCTTGTCGTAGGGCTCTAGCTCTGTAAGAGTCGCGACAACTCAGCCCCGATCCATAGGAGGCCGACGGTGACCACCCCGGTTGAGACCAGCGAACTTCCCCGCCTGCGGAATTACATCGGCGGCGAACTCGTGGAGACCAGGAGCGACCGGTTTTCCGACGTCATCGATCCGTGCACCGGTGAGATCTACCTTAAGGCCCCCGTGTCGGGCCCCGAGGACGTCGACGCGGCCTACGCCGCCGCCGCTGCCGCGTTCGAGTCGTGGAGCCAGGCCACCCCGGGCGAGCGCGCCAACCTTCTCCTCAAGGTGGCCGACGCGATCGACGCGCGGGCCGGCGAGCTGAACGAGGCGGAGTGCCGCAACACCGGCAAGCCGCGCGCCCGGATGGCCGAGGACGAGACCCCGATCGCCGCCGACCACTTCCGCTTCTTCGCGGGGGCCGCGCGCACCCTGGAGGGCCCGACGTCGGGCGAGTTCCTCGCCGACCACACCTCCGTCATCAGGCACGAGCCGATCGGCGTGGTGGGCCAGGTCACCCCCTGGAACTACCCGATGATGATGGCGGTCTGGAAGATCGCCCCGGCGCTCGCCGCCGGCAACACCGTCGTGCTCAAGCCCTCGGACACCACCCCCGTCTCCACGGTGAAGCTGGCCGAGATCCTCGGCGAGGTCCTGCCGAAGGGCGTCTTCAACGTCGTCGTCGGCGACCGGGAGACCGGCGCGCTGGTCGTCGGCCACCCGACCGCGTCGATGGTCGCGATCACCGGTTCGGTCGGCGCGGGAATGGCCGTGGCCAGGAGCGCGGCCGAGGACCTCAAGCGGGTCCACCTGGAGCTGGGCGGCAAGGCGCCCGTCGTCGTGTTCGACGACGTCAGGGATCTGAAGGCGGCCGCGGAGTCCATCGCCACCGCGGGCCTGTACAACGCCGGGCAGGACTGCACCGCGGCCTGTCGCGTGCTGGTCCACGAGGACGTCCACGACGAGTTCGTGGCCGCGCTCACCGAGGCGGCGGCGAGCACCGTGACCGGTGACCTCTCCGACGAGGAGGCCCTGTACGGCCCGCTCAACAACGCCGACCAGCTGGCCCGCGTCACCGGCTTCATCGACCGGGTCCCCGGCCACGCCAAGGTCCTGACCGGCGGGAACCGGATCGGCGACCAGGGCTACTTCTTCGCCCCCACCATCGTCGACGGCCTCAGGCAGGACGACGAGATGGTGCAGAACGAGGTGTTCGGGCCGGTCATCACCGTCCAGACCTTCTCCGACGAGGCCGACGCGGTCGCCAAGGCCAACGGCGTCAGGTACGGCCTCTCCGGCTCGGTGTGGACCTCCGACCACGGCCGGGCGATGCGGGTGTCGAACCGTCTCGACTTCGGCGTGGTGTGGGTCAACACCCACATCCCGTTCGTCTCGGAGATGCCGCACGGAGGCTTCAAGCACTCCGGCTACGGCAAGGACCTGTCCGTTTTCGGGCTGCACGACTACCTGCGTGTCAAGCACGTCATGCACTACATCGGTGAATAGCCACGAACAAGAGGGATAAGCCTGGCATGACCGAAATCCAGGCGGGCACGGAGACGGCCGACGCCGTCTCCCACTCGCCCCACGTGCCCGCAATCGAACTCGACGGGGTCGTCAAAGAGTATGTCTCCCACGGCGAGGTCGTCCAGGCGGTCAAGGGTGTCACCCTGTCGATCGCCGAGGGGGAGTTCTTCTCCCTCCTCGGCCCCTCGGGGTGTGGCAAGACCACCACCATGCGCATGATCGCCGGGTTCGAGGATCCCTCGCGCGGCAACGTACGGCTGCACGGCCAGGACGTCACCGACGTCCCGCCCAACAGGCGCGACGTCAACATGGTCTTCCAGTCGTACGCCCTCTTCCCGCACATGAACGTCTGGGAGAACGTCGCGTTCGGACTGCGGCGCAAGAAGGTCGCCGACGCGGAGATCAAGCGCAGGGTCGGCGAGATCCTGGAGATCGTCGACCTCACCGGGCGCGAGAAACGCCGCCCCCGAGAGATGTCCGGAGGCCAGCAGCAGCGGGTCGCCCTCGCCCGCGCCCTGGTCAACAACCCCCGCGCGCTCCTGCTGGACGAGCCTCTCGGCGCCCTCGACCTCAAGCTCCGCCAGGCCATGCAGATCGAGCTCAAGCGCATCCAGCGCGAGGTCGGCATCACCTTCGTGTACGTCACTCACGACCAGAGCGAGGCGCTCACGATGAGTGACCGCATCGCCGTCATGAACGACGGCATGGTCGAGCAGCTCGGCACCCCCAGAGAGATCTACGAGCGGCCCGCGACCGCTTTCGTGGCCGGGTTCATCGGCACGTCCAACCTGCTCAGCGGCACCGTCGACCGTTTCCAGTCCGGCTTCGCGGTGCTTAAGCTGGGTGACGACGACCACGTCCTCGCCGAGGGCGAATCGTTCCGGGCCGGGGAGCCGATCGCGATCACGGTGCGCCCGGAGAAGATCAGGATTACCACGGAGAAGCCCACCGGGGACCTCAGCGTCGTGCGAGGCACGGTCTCAGAGGTGGTCTATCTGGGCCTCTACACCAGCTACACGGTCTGCCTGGCCCACGGCGCAGAGGTGACCGTCTTCCAGCAGAACGCACTCGACAGCACGAGCACGGCGGAGCGTGACGACGCCGTCTGGCTGTCGTGGTTGCCGCACCACTCGTACGCGATCGGAAGTTGAGCCCGAAATGGACCCCCGCACGAACCCCGCCTTTCTGCGAGGCATGACGCAGAGCCGCTCCGTCACCCGCCGTGACGCCCTCCGCCTCGGCGGTCTGTCGGCCGCCGGTCTCGCCCTCGCGGCCTGCGGCGTGCAGGGCAAGAAGGTGGCGGCGGTCCCCCCGAGGGACGCCGTCGCCGAGTACTGGGGCTCCAAGAAGAAGAACGGCACGCTGCGCTTCGCCAACTGGCCGCTCTACATCGACAAGGACGGCAAGCGGTATCCCTCGCTGGAGCTGTTCACCGGCGACACCGGCATCCAGGTGGCCTACCAGGAGGCCATCCAGGACAACAGCACGTTCTTCGGCAAGGTCCAGCCGCTGCTCGCCGCCAGCAACGACATCGGCTACGACCTGATGGTCCTGACCAACGGCCTCCAGCTGAGCAAGGCCATCGCACTGGGCTACCTCGTCCCCCTCGACCACTCCAAGCTGCCGAACTTCGCGGCCAACGCCAGCTCCGCGGTGAAGAACCCCACCTGGGACCCCAACAACGCCCACACGATCCCGTGGACGGTCGGCGTGACCGGCATCGCCTACAACCCCAAGTACGTGGACGAGGTCAAGAGCATCCAGGACCTCTGGAACCCCAAGTACAAGGGCAAGGTCGGCATGATGCTCGACACCCAGGAGGTCGCCAACTTCGGGATGTTCGCCCTGGGCATCGACCCCGACAAGTCCACCGAGGCCGACTGGAAGAAGGCCGGGGAGAAGCTCAAGGCGCAGCGCGACGCGGGTCTCGTGCGCAAGTACTACGAGAACGACTACGTCGACGCCCTCGCCAGGGGCGACATCTGGATCACCATGGCCTGGTCGGGCGACATCTTCCAGCAGATCGCCGAGGGCAAGGACCTGAGGTTCGTGGTGCCCGACGAGGGCGGCACGATCTGGACCGACAACATGTGCATCCCGAAGACCGCGCAGAACCCGGTCGACGCGCTCACCCTGATGGACTACGTCTACCAGCCCAAGATCGCCACGATGCTGGTCGAGTACATCAACTTCATCACGCCGGTCTCCTCCGCCAAGGACCTCGTCCTCGCCGACGCCGCCAAGGCCAAGGGCGACGAGAAGAAGGCACTGGAGCAGATCGCCGAGAGTCCGCTGATCTTCCCCTCGGAGGCGGACATGGCCAAGCTGCGGTCGTACAAGACGCTGAACTCCGCGGAGGAGAAGGTCTTCGAGGACATCTTCCAGCCCATCACGCAGGGCTAGGCGGATGAGAGAGCGAATCAGCCCGGAAGGGGCCATCGGCCGGTGAAACGCCTCGCCCCCTACCTGCTCATCCTGCCCGGCGGACTCTGGCTCGCGATCTTCCTGGTGGTGCCGATGGTCTTCATGGCCTCGGTGTCCACCCAGGAGGGCAACGTGGTCGACGGATTCGTCCAGACGTTCAACTTCGCGGTGTACGGCGACGCCCTGTCGCAGTACCAGACGCAGTTCCTGCGCTCGGCGGGGTACGGCCTGGCCGCGACCGTCATCTCCATCGCGCTGGCCTACCCGATGGCCTACTGGATCGCCTTCAAGGGCGGCAGCCGCAAGTCCACCTACCTGCTGCTGGTGCTGCTGCCGTTCTTCGTCTCGTTCGTGCTGCGCACGGTGTCGTGGAAGTTCCTGCTCGCCGACGACGGCATGCTGCTGGGGCCGCTGAAGTCGGCCGGGCTGCTGCCCGAGGGCTTCCACGTGCTGCAGACGACGTCCGCGGTGATCGGCGGGCTGGTCTACAACTACCTGCCGTTCATGATCCTGCCGATCTACGTCGCGCTGGAGCGGGTGGACCCCAAGGTGGTCGAGGCCGCCCAGGACCTCTACGCGGCCAAGCGTGAGGCGTTCACCAAGATCGTGCTGCCGCTCTCGCTGCCCGGCGTGTTCGCCGGGGTGCTGATGACGTTCGTCCCGATGACCGCCGACTACGTCAACGCGGCCATCCTCGGCGGCCCGGAGAACACGATGATCGGCAACATCATCCAGCTCGAGTATCTGGTCAACAACGACTACCCGACCGCCGCCGCGCTGTCGTTCACGCTGATGGCGGCGATGCTGGTCGGCATCTTCGCCTACGCCAAGGCGCTCGGCACCGAGAACGTCCTGGAGGCGGCGGCCCGATGAGCACCATCGACGTCACGAAGGCCCCGGTGGCGGACGCGCCCGCCGGGCGGAGGTCCCCGCGCCGCGGCAGGCGGCTGGGTGACCGGCTGCTCTTCGGCTACGTCTGGCTGATCCTCGCCTGGCTGTTCCTGCCGATCGTCGTCATGATCGTGTTCGGCTTCAACGACACCCAGAGCAAGTCGAACGTGACCTGGCAGGGCTTCACCCTCCAGTGGTGGGGCCGCCTGGACGAGTACCCCCAGCTGCTTGAGGCGGTGTTCAACTCCCTCAAGATCGCCGTGCTCTCCACTGTGATCACGACGGTCATCGGCACGCTCATGGGCCTGGCCCTGGGCCGCTACCGGTTCCGCGGGCAGGGCTCCACCAACCTGGTGATGTTCGCCGCGATCGCCTCGCCCGAGCTCGTCATGGGCGCCTCGCTGTTGTCGCTGTTCATCAGCGTCGGCGTGCAGACCGGCTTCGCGACCGTGGTCGTCGCGCACGTGCTGTTCTCGCTCTCCTTCGTGGCGATCACCGTGCGGGCCCGGGTGATCGGGCTCGACCGGTCGATCGAGGAGGCGGCGCGAGATCTCGGCGCGTCCACGTGGACGACGTTCTGGCGGATCACCTTCCCGATGATCCTGCCCGGTGTCGTCTCGGGCGCGCTGCTCGCCTTCGCCCTGTCCATCGACGACTTCGTGATCACCCAGTTCACCAGCGGCGCCGTCCAGACGTTCCCGTTGTGGATCTGGGGCGCCACTCGTATCGGGGTGCCGCCTCAGGTGAACGTCATCGGAACGCTTATATTCGCGGTAGGCGTCGCCATCGCCGTGGTCAACACGGTCACCGCGCGCCGCCGCACCTAGGCCGCCGTCGAGCCCCGTGCCCTCACCGGGTGGCACGGGGCTTCGGTGTACCCGGATCCCCGGATCCACGGTCCCCGGAGACAACGGCTCCGGCGGACGATATCCCGGCAGAGACAGATTCCCGGCAGAGAACAGGGAGGCGAGATCGGACTCAGGCGGGGGGAACCCGCGCGTGATCTCCATGACCACGCGATACACACAAAAGCAACCTGACTCACGTAGGGAAGTGAGATTTGTGGATCCGCTGAAGGCTCTTGCTGACGCGGAGCGCAAGCCGTACTGGCTCGACAGTCCGGCGAAACCCGAGCCGCTCGCGCGGCTCTTCGGCGAGACCGGCGCCGACCTGGCGGTGGTCGGCGGTGGCTTCTCGGGGCTCTGGACCGCCCTGATGGCGAAGGAACGCGACCCGTCGCTCGACGTCGTCCTCCTTGAGGGGCGCAGGATCGGCTGGGCGGCGTCCGGCCGCAACGGCGGCTTCGCGATGGCCACGCTGACCCACGGCATCGCCAACGGGCTGGAGCGCTGGCCCGAGGAGATCTCCACGCTCGAACGCCTCGGCGTCGACAACCTCGACGAGATCGGCGAGGCGGTCGCCGGATACGGCATCGACTGCGGCTACGAGCGCACCGGCGAGCTGCACGTGGCCACCGAGCCGTGGCAGCTGGAGGAGATGAACCGCAACGTCGGCGTCGCCCGCGACCTGGGCGCCCGCTTCGACGTCCTCGACGGGGAACAGATCCGGGCGGAGGTGAACTCGCCCACGTACATCGGGGGCCACTGGGAGCGTGACGGCTGCGCCATGCTCGACCCCGCCCGGCTGGCCTGGGGGCTCCGGCAGGCCTGCCTCTCGGTGGGCGTGCGCATCTACGAGCGCACGCCGGTACGCACGATGAAGGACACCCCGACGAGCCTGGACCTGATCACCCCGCACGGCAGCGTCAGGGCGCGCAGGGTCGCGCTCGGCACCGGCGTGTTCCAGCCGCTGCTGCGGCGGCTGAGGCACTTCCTGGTGCCGGTCTACGACTACGCGCTGATGACCGAGCCGCTCTCGGCCGGCCAGCTGGCCTCGGTGGGCTGGCACAACAGGCAGGGGGTCGGGGACGCGGCCAACCAGTTCCACTACTACCGGCTGACCGAGGACAACCGGATCCTCTGGGGCGGTTACGACGCGGTCTACTACAACGGCGGCATGATCAAGCCCGAGTACGAGCAGCGCGACGAGACCTTCGTCAAGCTGGCGGAACACTTCTCCACCACGTTCCCCCAGCTTTCCGGGCTGCGCTTCACCCACAGGTGGGGCGGCGTCATCGACACCTGCAGCCGGTTCAGCGCCTTCTACGGCCAGTCGCACGGCGGGCGCCTCGCCTACGCCGCCGGATACACCGGCATGGGCGTCGGCGCGACCCGGTTCGGGGCGAACGTCATGCTCGACCTGCTCGCCGGAGAGCGGACCGAGCGGACCGAGCTCCGGATGGTCAGGGAGAAGCCCGTCCCGTTCCCGCCCGAGCCGGTCCGCTCGGCCGGGATCCAGATGACCCGCTGGTCGATCGCCCAGGCCGACCTGCACCAGGGACGCCGCAACCTCTGGCTGCGCACCCTGGACCGGATGGGTCTCGGGTTCGACTCCTAAGGACCGAGGGTTTTCCGGGGTCTCAAACAGCCCCAAAAAGGTCCAAGGGATCCCGGGGAGGTCCTAGAAGGCCGTTCCCCGCCCGCTCCCGGCTCAGGCCGGACGAGCGGGCGGGGGCGGTCGTGGACGGCGGGGGCGGCAGGCGGCGGCAGGTGGCGGCAGGTGGCGGCAGGTGGCGGCAGGGTGGCGCCGGGGAAGCCGCTGGCTTCCGCCGCACCGACCGTACAGACTTGGGGCATGTCCGAAAAGGTGAAGTTCACCGCCGGAGGGATCACCCTCTTCGGCGATCTGCGGATCCCGGCGACGCCGGGCCCGCACCCCGCCCTGGTCCTCACGGGCCCGTTCACCGGCACCCGCGACCAGGTCACCGGCCTGTACGCCGCCCGGCTGGCCGAGGCGGGATACGCGACGCTGGCCTTCGACCACCGCAACTGGGGAGAGTCCGGCGGGGAGCCGCGCAACCACGAGGACGCCCAGGGCAAGCTGGAGGACCTGCGGGCCGCGGTCTCGCTGCTGCGCTCGCGCCCGGAGGTGGACGGCGGCAGGATCGGCGCGGTCGGGATCTGTCTCGGCGGGGGCTACGCGCTCAAGTTCGCCGCGTTCGACCCCCGGGTGAAGGCGTTCGCGGGCATCGCGGGGGCCTACAACAACCCCTACGGCATGCGCGCCGGGATGACGCCCTCCGGGTACCGGGAGGCGCTGGCCTCGTTCACGGAGGTGCTGGAGCGTCAGGACGGGGGTGGTGAGGTGGAGTACCTGCCCGCGGTGGCCGAGGAGGGGGAGGCGGCGATGCCGGGCGACGAGCCGTTCGCCTACTACGGCACCTCCAGGGGCGCCTCGGAGCACTGGCGCAACGAGGTCACCCGGGCCTCCATCCGCGAACTGATCACCCTGGACAACATGACGGGCGCCGACTTCCTGTCGCCCAAGCCCGGCCTGATCGTGCACGGCGTGGTCGACCGCTTCTGCTCGCCGGAGGGCGCCGAGGAGGCGTACCGGCGGATGGACGAGCCCAAGAGGCTCGTCTGGCTGGACGCCAAGCTGCACATCGACCTCTACGACGCCGAGCCGCACGTCACGCGGGCTGTCGAGGCCGTCACCGCGTTCTTCGGGGAGCACCTCTGAACGCGATGTACGTCCTCGGGCTGGACGTCGGCGGGACCTCCTCGCGGGCCCTCCTGCTCGACGCCTCGGGGCGGCGGGCCGGGTACGGCAGGGCGCCGGGCGGCAATCCCGCGGCCCACGGCAACGCCGTCGCCGTGGCCAACATCGGCCTGGCACTGGAGCTCGCCCTGCGCGGGATCGACCCGGGCCTGGTGACGGGGGCGGTCATCGGGCTGGCGGGCGGCGGGGCGCTGGACCGCCTGGTCTTCGACCCCATGTGGGCAGCCGCCGGCCTGCGCGTCCCGCCCCGGCTCACCGGCGACCTGGGCATCGCCTTCGCCGCCGGTACG
This sequence comes from Streptosporangium sp. NBC_01469, assembly GCF_036227305.1. NCBI lineage: Bacteria > Bacillati > Actinomycetota > Actinomycetes > Streptosporangiales > Streptosporangiaceae > Streptosporangium > Streptosporangium sp. NBC_01469. Next base: position 3,723,283 of record NZ_CP109465.1, read on the forward strand.
GCGGCACCGCGCGGCACCGCGCTCATCGCCGGGACCGGGGCGATCGCCGCCAGGATCGAGGACGGCGAGCCGGTGATGATCGCCGACGGGCTCGGCTGGCTGCTGGGCGACCAGGGCTCCGGGTTCTGGCTGGGCAGGGAGGCGGCCGGTGCCGCCGCCCACGCCCTCAGCCGGGGCGACGCGGGCGGCAGGCTCACCCGCCTCGTCGTGGGCGCCCTGCTGGAGGACGAGCCACTGCCTCCCGGTCCCGCGCGGCTCTCACCGGGCGGCTCACCCGCCCCCGCCGCGCGCCACTCACCGGGCGGCCCACCCGCGTCCGGGGAGCGGGGCGTGAAGGGCTCCGGCCCGGCGGCCGAGGAGTCCCGGCCCCCCCGGAGCGGGGACCGGGCGGCGGGGCAGGGCGCGAGCGGCCGGGGCCCCTCCCCGGCCCGGCGCGGGATCGGCGAGATGGGGGGCGGTGGCGCGGGCACGGTGGAGGAGCTGCGGGCACTGGCGATCAGGCTGGTGGTCCACGCGCAGTCGCGTCCCCCGCTGGAACTGGCCCGGCTCGCCCCCCTCGTCAGCCGGGCGGCGGCCGAGGGCGATCCGGCCGCCCTGAAGATCGTCTCCACCGGGGCCCGGCTGCTCTGCGAGACGGTGGCCGAGGTCCGCCAGGCGGGCGAGACGAGCCCGATCGTGCTGGCCGGGAGCGTGCTGACCAGCGAGGGACCGGTCGCCTCCGCCGTACGGGAGAGGCTGGGGCCCGCGACGGTCCTGGCGGGCGACGGCGCGGGGGCGGCGGCGTGGCTGGCCGGCCGGGAGGCGTTCGGCTGGGACCCGGCGACCGCCGCCCGGCTGCACGCCCGAATCGTCTCCGGCGACTGACCGGGCTTCCCGTTCCGGCGGTGGTCGCGGCTCGTCTCCGGAGCGGGCCGGGCGGCCCTCGCGAGCCCGCGCCTGCGGTTCGTTTCCGGCGTCCGGTCCGGTCCGGTCTGGCCCGGTTACGACGTCCGGCCCGGCCCGGCCGGTCCGGTCTGGCCCGGTTCCGGTGTCCGGGCCGGGTTGTCCGCGCGGCCCGGTGGTCCGGTGGTCCGGTCCCGGTACATACATCGATGTACGCCCCGGATGGGCCTGCGTGACGATGTCCGCGGGCCCGCGGGACGGGATCGTGGAAGGCGTGACAAATCGCCGCATCGAAGTGCTCGACCTGCTCAGGGGCATCGCCATCGTCGGCACCCTGGGCACGAACATCTGGATCTTCACCGATCCCGGCGGCCCCGCCGACGTCATCGCCGCGCTGGGGCAGCCGGGAACCGTGGAGACTTTCCTCCGCTTCCTCACCAACGGCAAGTTCCTCGCGCTGCTCACCCTGCTCTTCGGGGTCGGGCTCGAACTCCAGTACCGCTCGGCCGCGCGCCGTGGCGTGCCGTGGCCCGGCTGGTACCTGTGGCGGGCCGGGCTGCTGTTCGTCGAGGGCCTGATCCACTACCTGCTGATCTTCGAGTTCGACGTGCTCATGGCCTACGCGCTGACCTCGATCATCGTGGCGTACCTGATCGGCAGGAGCGACCGCGCGGTCAAGGCGTGGATGATCACCGTCGGGACGGTGTTCACCGCGCTGATCGCCCTGATCACCCTCGGCATGCTCTCCGGCCAGGCGAGCGTGAGCGGCGGGCCGGAGCCGTCCACGCTCTTCACCGACGGCACCTACCCGCAGCAGGTCGCCGCCCGGATCGAGATGATCGGCCTCTACCGGATCGAGATCGTCCTCATCGTCCCGATGGGCATCGTGCTGTTCCTGCTCGGCTCCCGGCTGATGCGCGCCGGGGTGTTCGAGGACTCGGCGCGGGGCGCCACGCTGCGCCGGAGGCTCATGGTCGCCGGACTCGCCGTGGCCCTGCCGCTGAACCTGGTCACAGCCTTCGCCGGTCCCGGCTGGTTCCTGGTGGACCGGTATCTACTGCCCCCGCTGGTGGCGCTGGGCCTGCTCGGTCTCGTCGCGACCCTCGCGCGGCGGGCGACCGGCGCCCCCGGCCCGCTGAGGCGAGGACTGACCAACGTCGGCCGTACCGCCCTGAGCTCCTACATCTTCCAGAACCTGGTCGCGTCGGCGCTCTGCTACGGCTGGGGGCTCGGCCTGGCCGCGACGTTCGACGGCCTGCGGCCGTGGTGGGTCCTGGCGGCCTGGGCGGGCATCTGCGCGCTCTTCATGACGCTGTCCACGCTGTGGCTGCGGCGCTTCGAACGCGGTCCCGTCGAGACGCTCTGGCAGTGGGCGTACCTGGTGCCACAGGGGCGCTCGAAGAAGCCTGATAAAATGGTAGAAGGTTCCACGAAACGTTAGGGCATGGTTTGTCGCGAAGGGTCGCCGGTACGGTCGCGGCCCTTCTGCTTTCCCTGATCGCCTTCGTGTACGCCCCGCTGCCGGGGCCCGCCGACCATCCCGCCGCCCCCGGGGCCGCGATCACGCTGGCCAGCGGGGTCGGCTTCGCTCCCGCGACCCCCCACTCACCCGCCTGCGACCTGTGCCCGCCGGGCCCCGGCCTCGCGCCGCCCGGCCCCCTGGCGAGGATCGCGCCGCTGCCCGCCTGGCCGGTCCCGGCCACGCACAGCCTGTACGACGACAGCTCTCCCCGAGCGCCCCCGTCAAGCGATCAGCAGAAGTTCCTGCCCGAGATCGTTTGACGGAGGTTTTTCCATGTTCCACGAATGTGTGTTCGCCATGCCCGCGATCGTCTTCGGGGGAGGGCCGCATGGCACTGGGTGACGCTCTTGTCGCGCTCGGCGGCTCCTTCCTCGCCGCCGGGATCATCGCCAGGCTCGGCACCCGGATAGGGCTGCCGACCATCCCCCTGTTCATGCTGGCGGGCATCATCTTCGGCCCGCACACGCCCGGTCTCGCCCTCGTGGAGAACCCGGCGGACCTGAAGGTCATCGCCGCGCTCGGCCTGATCTTCCTGCTGTTCTACCTCGGCCTGGAGTTCTCCCTCGACGACCTGGTGGCGGGAGGCAGGCGCCTGGTGTTCGCCGGGGTCGGCTACATCGTGCTCAACGTCGGAGGCGGCCTGGCCTTCGGGTTCGCCGTCGGCTGGGGGACCAGGGAGGCCATGGTCCTGGCCGGGGTGATCGGCATCTCCTCCTCGGCGATCGTGACCAAGCTCCTGGTCGACATGGGGCGCCTCGGTAACCCCGAGAGCCGCCTCATTCTCGGGATCATCGTCGTCGAGGACGTCTTCCTCGCGCTCTATCTCGCCGTACTGCAGCCGGTCCTCAGCGGCGCCGACAGCTTCGGCGCCGCCGCGATCTCCTTCGGCAAGGCGTTCGCCTTCCTGATTGCGCTCACCGCGCTGGCGCGGTGGGGTACGCGGCTGGTCGACAAGCTGGTCACCACCAGGGACGAGGAACTGCTGGTGGTGATGTTCACCGGCCTGGCGATCTTCACCGCCGGGATCGCCGAGGAACTGGGCGTCTCCGACGCCATCGGCGCCTTCATGATCGGGCTCATCCTGAGCTCCAGCAAGGCGGCCCCGCGCATCCGGCAGCTCGTCCACCCGCTCAGGGACGCCTTCGCCGCGCTGTTCTTCTTCGCCTTCGGCCTGTCCATCGAGCCGGGCGACATGCTGTCGGTGGCCTGGCCCATCACGATCGCGGTGCTGGTCACGGTGCTGCTCAACGTCGTGGCCGGGGTGCTGGCGGCGAGGCTCAACGCGTTCGGCCGGGTGGAGGCGGTCAACATCTCGCTGACCGTGCTCTCGCGCGGCGAGTTCGCCCTGGTCCTGGCGACCATGGCGCTGGCCGCCGGGCTGGACGGCAGGCTCGCCCCCTTCATCGCCGGGTACGTGCTCATCCTCGCCCTGCTGGGCCCGCTGGTCGCGAGCCGCTCCGAGCAGATCGCCCGGCTGCTCCCCGGCGGAAGGCGCGGGGCCGAGGTGGCGAACCCGGTGAAGGCCGGGGAACGGGAACAGGTCTCCTAACGCCGCGTTCCTTGAAGCAGGTAGACGAACCTGCGGCGCGGGGCTCAGCCGTCGGCGGCGAGGCGGTCGAGCCACTCGGTCAGCAGATACTGTTCCGCGCTGCTGAGGGTCGTCTGTTCGGGCAGTGCGGCGCGCAGGGCGCGGGCTGCGCCGGCCGGGCCCGAGTCCTGCACGGCGGGCTCCTGGGTGGTCACGGCGGCGATCATGGATTCCCGGAGAGTGGTCAGCAGGGCCGGGTCGCGCCGGTCTTCGGGCAGGGTCAGCCAGGTGAGCACGGCACCGCGCGCCGTGGCGTGGATGAGTGTGACCGCGAGTTCCTCGTCGACGCGGAGCCAGCCGCCGACGGCGAGGCGTCGGATACGGCTCATCAGGGTCTCCATGCCGACCTTGAAGGCGGCCGACGTCTCTTTCGTGGGCTCGCTGTACATCAGCGTGTACAGCGCGGGGTTGGCCAGGCCGAACTCGACCGCCAGGTCCCAGCCGGCCCTCAGGTCCTCGACGGGATGCTGCGGATCGGGGGCGGTGTGCTTGGTCTTGAGAAACCTGGCGAAGCCGTACTCGGCCACCGCGTCGAGCAGCCCGTCCTTGTCGCCGAAGAGGCGGTAGATGGCCGGTGGTTGTACTCCTGCCGCGACCGCGACCGCGCGAGTGGTGACCGCGTCGCGGCCCTCGCGCGCCAGCAGGTCGGCTGCCGCCTCGGTGATCCGCTGCCGGAGCTGCTCGCGGCCCAGGGCCGCGGTGTCGGATTCGACGACGGCCACGCCGTCCCCGCCGGGTGAACTCGATGTCATTTTCCAACGATACCGTGCTTGCGTTTCCGTTGATAGTTCCAGTGATACGGTGATAATGATTCCAATGGAAACAGCAGGGTGAAGGAGTGCGAAATGCCAGACAAGATTAAGATCGTGGCACTCGAGGAACACATCGCCCCGCCCTCGCTGCTCGACGCGTGGGCCAAGGCGGGTGTGCCGCCAATCCCGCAGCTCGGCTTCGGCGACGAACCCTTCGCGCGGCGGCTGCGGGACTTCGGAGAGGCGCGTCTCGCCGACATGGACGACCAGGGCATCGATGTCGCGGTCCTGTCCCTGGCCTCACCGGGCGTGCACAACCTCGCGCCCGAAGACGCCGTCAGCGTGGCCCGCGAGGTCAACGACACGCTGGCCGAGATCGTCACCGGGCGACCCGACCGGTTCCAGGCCTTCGCCGCCATCCCCACCGCGGCGCCCGAAGTCGCCGCGGCCGAACTGGAACGCGCGGTGACCCGGCTCGGCCTCCCCGGTGCGATGCTGTACGGACGCACGGGGGACAAGCTGGCCGACGCCCCGGAGTTCGACGACCTGTACGCCACGGCCGAGCGCCTCCAGGTGCCGCTGCACTTCCATCCCCAGACTCCGGTCCCCGAGGTTCTCAAGGCCTACTACTCGGGCTTGGGCGACGGAGTCGGGCCGGCGCGCAGCACCGGGATGGGGCTCGCGACGGCGGGCCTGGGCTGGTACTACGACCTGGGTGTCCAGTATCTACGGATGATCTTCTCCGGCGTCTTCGACCGGCACCCCGGATTGCAGGTGATCGCAGGACACTGGGGCGAGGTCGTCCTGTTCTACCTCGACCACACCGGGGTCATGGCGCACAACGCCAAGCTGGAGCGCCCGCTCGCCGACTACTTCACGCAGAACTTCTGGGTCTGCGGCAGCGGCACGGTCAGCGAGCGCTACATGAGGTGGACCTCGGAGGTCGTCGGAACCGAGCGCATGATGTACTCGACCGACTACCCCTACACCTTCGGGACCCGACCCGGCGGATTCCCCTTCCTCGACACCGCCAACGGGGTCGCCCGCTCGTTCCTCGAACAGGCACCCTTCACCCACGAGGAAAAGGCCGCGATCGGGTCCGGCAACTGGGAGAAACTGACCGGGCACATCACGGCGCGCCGCGAACACGACTCGGCGTAATACTCCGCCTCAACCGGCCGGATTACCCGCGGCGGGGCTCGCGCCAGGTGTCCGGAATCCGCTAGGCACCTCATTCCGCAGTGCGGCCTCCCTTCGGAATCTGACGTCTCCGGTGGTGATAGCGGTGAGTAAATACAGCAGGACCGGATTTCGTCAAGGGGCGGTAGCTCTCCGTGCCCGACCATGCCGAGAAGGTGTCGCTCGCCTGTGCCGGCACTCCTCGTGTCCGCAACTTGCGGACGCAAAGTGAAATTTTCAAGCTGCGTTATCTGGCAACTTCCCCCGGCTCACTTGGGAGAAGACATCCCTTAACGGCTCAGTCGTACCGGCTAGAGGCAGCAGCGAACTGCTATGCGGAGCCGAAAATTTCGTACAGGTGTTGACATATTTCGGTTACGTTTCCACACTAAGTCTCCGAGGCGGTCGGCCCTGGCTGATGTGGTGATCGGCGAGGGCCGCCGGTCATCACGCCGTCGTGGTGTGCGCCTCCGACCGGGGTGCGGCGTCGTTCGCCGGGTTCCCCACATTCCCTCTATCCGTGATTTCAGTATGGAGTCAGGCATGGGTATGAAAGCTTCAGCGTCATCTGCGTACCGACATTTCGGTGTCCTCCGCAGGAGCATCGTCGTTGGCACCGCGATCGTCGTAGGTGCGGCGATGATGGCGTCGGTTCCTGCTGACGCGGCCGCGAGCACGCTGGCCGCCGCCGCCCAGCAGAGCGGGCGCTACTTCGGCACCGCGATCGCCGCGGGCAAGCTCGGCGACTCGGCGTACACCACGATCGCGAACCGCGAGTTCGACATGATCACCGCCGAGAACGAGATGAAGATCGACGCCACCGAACCCAACCGGGGCCAGTTCACCTTCACCAACGCCGACCGCGTCTACAACTGGGCCGTGCAGAACGGCAAGCGGGTACGCGGGCACACCCTGGCCTGGCACTCCCAGCAGCCGGGCTGGATGCAGTCCCTGTCGGGCAGCACCCTGCGCCAGGCGATGATCGACCACATCAACGGCGTGATGGCCCACTACAAGGGCAAGATCTACGCCTGGGACGTCGTCAACGAGGCCTACGCCGACAGCGGTGGCGGCCGGCGCGACTCCAACCTGCAGCGCACCGGCAACGACTGGATCGAGGTCGCCTTCCGCACCGCCCGCGCCGCCGATCCGGCCGCCAAGCTCTGCTACAACGACTACAACATCGACAACTGGACCTGGGCCAAGACCCAGGGCGTCTACAACATGGTCCGCGACTTCAAGTCCCGCGGCGTGCCCATCGACTGCGTCGGCCTGCAGTCGCACTTCAACAGCAACAGCCCCTACAACAGCAACTACCGCACCACCATCCAGAGCTTCGCCGCCCTCGGCGTCGACGTGCAGATCACCGAACTGGACATCCAGGGCGGCTCGGCCGGCACCTACGCCAGCGTGACCAACGACTGCCTGGCGGTGCCGCGCTGCACCGGCATCACCGTGTGGGGCGTCCGCGACAGCGACTCCTGGCTCGGCGCCAACACCAGCCCCCTGCTCTTCGACAGCTCGGGCAACAAGAAGGCCGCCTACAACTCCGTCCTGAGCTCGCTCAACAGCGCGACCCCCAACCCCACGCCCACGCCGACCTCGCCCACCCCGACGCCCACGCCGACCCCGGGAGGCGGGGGGCAGATCCGGAACGTGGCGTCCGGCCGCTGTGTGGACGTGCCGAACTCCTCGACGACCGACGGCACCCAGCTCCAGCTGTGGGACTGTCACTCCGGCTCCAACCAGCAGTGGACCTACACGTCCGCGCAGGAGTTCCGGGTTTCCGGCAACAAGTGCCTGGACGTCGCGGGCACCGGAAACGGGGCCAAGGTGCAGATCTACACCTGCTGGGGTGGCGACAACCAGAAATGGCGCATCAACTCGGACGGCTCGATCGTGAGCGTCCAGTCGGGCCTGTGCCTGGACGCCGTCAACTCCGGCACCGGCAACGGGACCCAGCTCCAGGCCTACTCCTGCTGGGGCGGCAACAACCAGAAGTGGACCTGGACCCAGGGCTAGGTAGGGAGCCGAATCTCATGAGAAGGCACCAACCGGTGCCGATCGGGGTCGGGACGGTGATCACTACGGTGATCGCCGTCCTGGCCGGTCTCGTCGTTCAGGCGCCCGGGGCGAGGGCGGCGACGTTGCCCCAGATCGGCAACTTCGGGGCGCACCCCGGCAACATCCAGATGCACCCAGCGGTGGACCTGGGGTGGAAACGCCTGAAGGATGAACGGCACGGCCCGCAGACATGAATTACGCCTGGTGTCCCCTCTGAGTGATTCGGAAGCTCACGCTTCGGTGGCCTCCCGGGCCGAAGCCCGCCCGGCGCGGCGTCGCCGGATCACCAGCGCTCCCGCCGCCGCCACGACGAGCACGCCCGCTCCGGCGGGCCACGGCCACGGGACGGCCGTGCCCGCGCCGGACGGCGAGAAAGTGCCCCACATGATCACTTGACGGTCCTCGCCGGCGGTGGCGAGCGTCTCTCCGTCCGGGCTGAACGCCATCGACCACACCGATCCGGTGTGGCCGGTGAGCGGGTCGCCGATCGGCCGCCAGGTCCGCGTGTCCCACAGCCGGACGACGGAACCGGTGCCCACGGCCAGGGTGTCGCCGTCCGGGCCGAACGCGAGAGTGTGGATCTCGCCCGGATGGCCGGTGAGCGGGGCACCGACCGGACGGCGGGTCGCCGTGTCCCACACGATCACGGTCTTGTCGCCGCTGCCGCTGGCGAGGGTTTTGCCGTCGGGGCTGAAGGCGACCGACAGCACCGATCCGGTGTGGCCGGTGAGCGGGGCACCGACCGGCCGCCAGGTCGCCGTGTCCCACACGATCACCGTCATGTCGTCGCCGACGGTGGCGAGGGTCCTGCCGTCGGGGCTGAAGGCGATCGCCTGCACCCAGTCGTTGTGGCCGGTGAGCGGGTCGCCGATCGGCTGCCAGGTCCGCGTGTCCCACACGATCACGGTCTTGTCGCTGCTGCCGGTGGCGAGGGTTTTGCCGTCGGGGCTGAAGGCGACCGACTCCACCCAGTTGGTGTGGCCGGTGAGCGGGTCGCCGATCGGCCGGCGAGTCCGCGTGTCCCACAGGACCACCGTGTGGTCACCGGGGTCGGTCCCCTCGTTGTTGCTGCCGCCACTGGCCAGGAGCCCGCCGTCCGGGCTGAACGCCATCGCCTGCACCGCCCTGGTGTGGCCGGTGAGCGGGTCGCCGATCGGCCGCCGGGTCCGCGCGTTCCACATGATCACTGCGCCGTCGCCGCCACCGCTGGCCAGCGTCTCGCCGTCCGGGCTGAACGCCACCGCGTTCACCGTTTCGGTGTGACCCCTGAGCTGGGCGACGGCGGTCACCTTCGCCGGGCCCGTCGCGGGCCAGAGCAGGTAGGCCACGGTGGCGGCGGTGGCCAGGAGCGCCGCGGCCACGGCGGCCACCGGGCGGAGCCGGTGCCGGGGGGTGCGCGCCGTGGTCTCCGCGGACGCGAGCGCGGGCGAGGTGACGGCCGGCGGGGGGCCGGGCGGTGAGGTGGTGGGTGGGGAGGCGGGAGACACGGCGGTGAACGACAGGGTGACGGGCGGCCGTACCTCCTGGCCTACCTCCTGGTGCGCGGTGGCGTACGGCTCGGTCGGCGGGGGCGGAGCCGGTGTGGGGAGAGCGGGGCGGTCGGCGATCCGGGTGTCGCCGTCGTCCGGTCCCTGTCCCGATTCCGGTCCCGGTCCCCGTCCTGATTCCGGTCCCGGTCCCTGTCCTGATTCCGGTCCCGGCCCGGTGGAGGACTCACCAGGGGTCGGGGTGGCGGCGATCTCGGCGAGCGCGCCGGCGGCCTGGGGGCCGGTGAGGCGGAGGGCGGGGTCCTTGCGCAGCAGCCCCTCCAGGAGGGGGGCCAGGGGACCGGCGTGCACGGGCGGGGCGGGCGGCCGGGTGGCGATCGAGACGTAGATCGATCCGTGCGTCGTGCCGCTGAACGGCCGGCGGCCCTCGACCGCGGCGTACAGGGTGGCGCCCAGCGACCACAGGTCCGACGCCGCGGTGGCGGGATGGCCGTTGATCTGCTCGGGAGAGATGAAGGCCGGGGTGCCCAGGGTGACACCGGCGGCGGTGAGGGTGACGTCCCCCTCGACGGCGGCGATCCCGAAGTCGGTCAGCACGACCCGCTCACCTTCGAGCAGGACGTTGGCGGGTTTGATGTCGCGGTGGGTGATCCCGGCGGCGTGCGCGACCGTCAGCGCCGCGAGGATCTGCCCGCCGATCGCCGCCACCCGCTGGGGCGGCAGGCGCCCCCGGGTTCTCAGCACCTCGTCCAGTGAGGGCCCGTCGATGATCTCCGTCACGATCCACGGGCGGCCGTCGGCTTCGACGACATGGTCGTGAACGGTGATGATCGCCGGATGTTTCAGCTGCGCCGCGGCGCGGGCCTCACGCTGCATCCGCCTGTACAGCATCTCGCGCGCGGGAACGTCCAGGTGATCGGGAAGGGTGAGTTCTTTGATCGCCACCTGGCGGTGCAGGCTCTCGTCCCGCGCCCGCCACACCGTGCCCATCCCGCCGCGGCCCAGCACGTCCATCAGCCGATATCGCCCGGCGACCAGCCTGCCCGCGTCATTCGCCACGATAAAACCTTAACGACGAAACGGCGCGATAAGCCGTAAAGGGGAATTGATTGTGACCGTGATGATGCCGAGCGTCCGCAAATCGATGGGGGTGGTGGGCGTCGCGTGAATTTTCCGGAAAACCCGGGGTGACTTCCCGGAATTCCTGCCGGCGAGGTCAACGATGGATGACAGGAACGGTTGACAGGCCGCGAAACCATCACTTCAGTGATCTATATATCCCCGGTGAGATAGGCCTGCCCGATACGAATGCCGAAACAGGGTGACCCCGCCCGCCGGGACCTAGCCGTCCACGGTGGTGCGGCGTCCGATGATGGGGCGCAGCACGTCCAGCACCGTCGCGTCCTCGATGGTCGAGGGAGCGGGCTCGTCGGAGCCCTCCGCGATGCCGCGCATGGTCTTGCGCAGGATCTTCCCCGACCGGGTCTTCGGCAGGGCCGGGACCACGTCCACCTGCCTGAAGGCCGCCACGGCGCCCACCTGCTCGCGGACGGCCAGGACCAGCTCGGCCCGCAGGGTCTCCGGGTCGATCTCCACCCCGCTCTTCAGCACCACGAAGCCGCGCGGCACCTGCCCCTTCAGCTCGTCGGCGACCCCGATGACCGCGCACTCGGCCACCGCCGGGTGCGCGGCCAGCACCGCCTCCATGGACCCGGTCGACAATCGGTGCCCGGCCACGTTGATCACGTCGTCGGTGCGGCCCATCACGAACAGGTAGCCGTCCTCGTCCAGGTGGCCGCCGTCACCGGTCAGGTAGTAGCCGGGGAAGGCCGACAGGTAGGACCTCACGTAACGCTCGTCGTCCTGCCAGAGCGTGGGGAGCGTGCCGGGCGGGAGCGGGAGGCGGATGCAGATCGCCCCCTCCTCACCGGGGGCGCACTCGTCGCCCGAGGGGCGCAGCACGCGCACGTCGTACCCGGGGACGGGCACGGTGGGGGAGCCCGGCTTGACCGGCATGGGCTCCAGCCCGCGCAGGTTGGCGGCGACGGGCCAGCCGGTCTCGGTCTGCCACCAGTGGTCGACGACCGGCACGCCCAGCCTGCCCGCCGCCCAGTGGTAGGTGTCGGGGTCCAGGCGCTCCCCGGCCAGGAACAGCGTGCGCAGCGACGAGATGTCGTACCCGCCGAGCAGGGCCGCCTCGGGGTCGGCCCTCCTGATGGCGCGGAACGCGGTCGGCGCGGTGAACAGCGCGTTCACCCGGTGCTCGGCGATCACCCGCCAGAACGCGCCCGCGTCGGGGGTGCCGACCGGCTTGCCCTCGTACAGCACGGTCGTGGCGCCGCGCAGCAGCGGCCCGTACACGATGTAGGAGTGCCCGACGACCCAGCCGACGTCGGAGGCCGCCCAGAACACCTCGCCCGGCGCGATGTCGTAGACGTTGGCCATGCTCCACAGCAGCGCCGCCGCGTGCCCGCCGTTGTCGCGCACGACGCCCTTCGGCAGGCCGGTGGTGCCGCTGGTGTAGAGGATGTAGAGCGGATCGGTCGCCCGCACCGGCACGCATCCGGCGGGTTCGGCCTTCGCGCTCGCCCAGTCGACGTCCCGCCCCTCCACCAGCTCGGCGGGGGCCTGCTCGCGCTGGAGGATCACGCAGTGCGCGGGCCGGTGCCGGGCCAGGCCGAGCGCGGCGTCGAGCATCGGCTTGTACGGCACCACGCGGGTGGGCTCGATCCCGCAGGAGGCCGACACGACCACCTTGGGACGCGCGTCGTCGATCCTGGCCGCCAGCTCCTTGGGCGCGAACCCGCCGAACACCACCGAGTGCACCGCCCCCAGCCGCGCGCACGCCAGCATCGCGATCACCGCCTCGGGCACCATCGGCATGTAGACCACCACCCGGTCGCCCTGCTCCACCCCCAGGAGGCGCAGCACCCCGGCGAACCTCGCGACCTCGTCACGCAGCTCGGCGTACGTGTAGCGCCTGGCGGTGCCGGTCACCGGGCTGTCGTGGATCAGCGCGACCCGGTCGCCGTACCCCGCCTCGACGTGCCGGTCCAGCGCGTTGTGGCAGGTGTTCAGCTCCCCGTCGGGAAACCATCGGTAGAAGGGCGGCGCCCCGGCGTCCAGCACCTCGCGCGGCGGCCTGCTCCAGGTGACGGCCTCGGCCGCCTCCGCCCAGAAGTCCTCGGGATCGGCGATGCTGCGGGCGAAGGCGTCAGCGTACGACATCAGGCCATCATGCTCTTCACCGCCCGCCCGGTCGAGGCCCCTCTCCGGCCTTCGCGTACGGAGAACGCCTCCCGGTACCGCATTCGTAGATCTTGATTCGAGCGAAAGGATCCATCTCGCCAGGATGGAGCGGTGGGTGAGGTCCTGCCGTCATGAGCTTCTGTATTGAACCGCGCGGACGGGGTTTTCGGCAGGCACACTGTTGCCGGGTCTCGATTCCCGAGGGGCCTTGCTCATGCGCCGAGGAGGGTGGCGGCGCGGTCGATGGTTTCGCGCGTGTTGGCTTCCGTGGTCAACTTCCGCGCTTCGTCGAGCGCGAGCCAGCGCAGCGGCGCGTCCGGATTCTCGGGCCGTATCATGTCCGGCGTGTCGGTGGCCAGCAGGAAGCGCAGGTCGGCGTGCTCGTGGGCGGCGTCGTGCGGCGCGGCCGGCACCGGGACGATCACCAGGTGGACGGGACTTCCATCCGGCCACGGCTTCAGATCGGCCAGCCCGGTCTCCTCGGCGCCCTCCCGCAGCGCGATCCGCAACGGGTCGGACTCACCGGGGTCGGCGTGCCCGCCGACCTGAAGCCATGCCTGCTGGCGGGCGTGCCAGCGGAGCAACACCCGCAGGGTGGGCGGGTGCACGATGAGCGCGGACGCGGTGAGGTGGAGCGGGGTTCCTCGTCCCCATGGGTCGGGGCCGCCGAGAAGACCCCGGACCCGCTCGATGTCGGCGGTCTCGATCGTGGTACGCGGTTCGGGCAGGATCACCGGGCGGCTCACGTCCTTCTAGGCGGTTGCGTCATCGACCCCTCCGTGGAACGCCGGCGTTTGGCGGGGCTGCTTCTTCCCTTCCCTGGCACTGGGCCGGACAAAACCGACCCTGGGCCGCAGAACGCTGAACAGTTCGCCGCCCGCCGATAACTTCCGGGGCGTCCGGCGGAGGGGGAGATCGCCCTGTAACGTAGATTCCAAGGTCGAGGATACGTGATCACGTTTCAGTAAAGCCGAACGGTAAAAGCGTACCGGTGCGGCCGGGCGGCAGGGGCGGCCTCGTTCGGCGTCGGAGACGCGGATGTGCCGCACATCGTCCCCCTCGCCTGACAAATGACCTGGTCAATCCGGCGAGGGGCGTGGACGTTCACAGGGACTTCTCACCTCCTCGACATCTGCCGCGACGGTTTGTCGGTGGGGTGATCTAACGTCCCGGCCATGACTTCAGCGACGCAGGCGTACACGTACGCCGCGCCCTCCTCCCTGGTCGACGGTCGTCTCGGATTGGCGACCTCCGGCGGGCGGGCCCTGTCCGGCCCGGCCGTGGCCCCCCGGTTTTTCAGCGGCGTGGTGACCCAGGCGGCCCCCGCCGCGGCGGCCCTGCTCGGCGTCGCCGACGTGGCGCTGGCCCGCTACCACCAGCCGCAGGCGCGGCCCGGCTGGGTGCGCGACCCGGTGGTGACGTGCAATGGAGACCGATTGCGGTTCGAGTCGTTCTCGGCCTGTGGCGGCGTGTACGCCCGGCTTGATCTGCTGAACGGCGCGCTCGACGGCGAGGTGTTCGACCGGGGCACCACCAACGTCGACGTGAACGCGCCGCTCCGGGAGGCGCTGGCGCGCATCGGCGCGCGCGACCCGTTGCACCTGGGGGTCGGGCTCGACGAGCTGGTCGTGACCACGATGGACGGCGCGGTGGTGGAGAAGAAGGTGCCGCTGCCCGAGCGCTGGTTGCGCGGCTTCGCCGAGGTGCAGGTCATCGCCTCGGGCATGGACCAGCGCGGCGAGCTGACCGGCATGGCGGCGGTGCGGTTCCTGCGCGGGCTGCCCAAGAAGGGCACGGTGTGGGTGGCGCAGGCGGGGCGGGAGCTGAAGGTCTCCGACCGTCAGGTTCCGGGCTCGGTCCAGCTCGCCGGCCCCAACCGGCTCGGCACCCTCCTGCCGCTGCTGCGCTTCGCGAAGTCCTTGCGGGTGTACGGCCCGGCCGACGCCGCCTCCAGCGCCTGGGAGCTGGAGCTCCCCGGCATGCGCTACACGCTCACCCTCTCGCCCGAGCGCTGGCGCGGCTTCTCCGGCGAGGGCGCGGTGCTCGACGACCTGGCCACCGACGAGGCCGAGAACGACGCCGACATGGTGGGCATGCTGCTCAACTTCGAGCCCGAGGTCGAGATCGGCCTGCTGGCCGACCGCGCGGGCATGCCCGCCGACCGGGTGCGGGCCGCGCTGACGCAGCTCGGCGTCGCCGGCCGGGTCGGCTACGACCTGTCGGAGGCCGCCCACTTCCACCGTGAGCTGCCCTATGACAAGGACAACGTGATCCTGCTCAACCCGCGGCTGGCCAAGGCGCGCAAGCTCGTCGACGCGGGCGCCGTGCACTTCGAAGGCGAGCTGGCCACCGTCCATACCTCGGGCGGCGCGCGCCGGGTCTCGCTGGCCGACGGATCCTGCACCTGCGAGTGGTGGTGGGACCATCGCGGCTCCCGTGGGCCGTGCAAACACGTGCTGGCCGCCCGGATCGTCGCCCGCGCCGCCGTGGAGATCTCCCGATGAACCTCTGGACGGAGATCTGTGATCTGGTCACCCGCGACCAGGTCACCCGCCTGGCCGACCGGCTGGTCACGCTCACCGAGGAGGAGCGTGCCGAGCTAGGCGGGCGGTTGCCCGGCCTCGTCAAGGAGCTGCGCCGTGTCCACACCGAGCGGGCGCGCGCCCAGCATCCCGACGACTTCGAGGAGATGGCCTCCTGGGAGGTCGGCGACCTGCTCGACAGACTGGCCGGCGCGCTGCTGCTGACCGGTGTCGGCGTCATCACCGGCCCGGCGGCCGCGGTGACGTGGATGACCGGCCGCGACGTCAACCGCCGCTGGGCCGAGGACCCCGACGTCGCCCAGGTGTGCCGGGTGGCGGCCACCCGCCCCCGGGAGTGGCGTCGTGATGTCGCGGTCCGGCTGGCCCAGCGGGTGCGCCGTCCCGCCGACCGCATCGCGCCGCTGGCCGTGGCGCTGCTGCGTGAGTCCGGCGCCGTGCCGCCCGACCACGACCCGCTGGTGGCCGCCTGGCTGGCCGCGCTGAGCGTGGCCGCTGACCCGCTGACCCCCGTGCTGCTGCCTCGTGTCTTCGACGCCGACGGCGCGGGCCGCGCCCTCCGTGACGAGCGACTGGAGCCCCACCCGACCCGCTGGCTGGCCACCGCCGCCCGCGAGCTGCCCAGGGAGCAGGTGCTCGACGGTTGCGTGAGCCGTCAAGTCCTTCGACGTGCGCAACCGCGCGGTCGAGCTGACCCTGAAACACGCCGACCTGTTCGCCGACCACACCGACGCGATCCTCGACGTGATCCCCCAGCTTCCCGCCGACGTGGGCACCAGGCTCGCCGCCCGGTTCGGCGGGGAGAGGCCCGTCGAGGAGCTGGTCGAGGCCAAGGAGTTTCCGCCGCTGCCCGAGGTGCCCTCACCGGAGCGTTTCCCCGAGCCGTCGATCTTCCCCAACCACCACGAGCGTTGGGTCGGCCAGGAGCGCTGGCTGGCGGCCTTCGTCGCCGGGATCGCCGACGACCGGGCGGAACTGCGCCGCAAGCTCAAGCCCCACGTCGAGCAGCAGACGCAATACCGGCGGGACAGGAATGAGATCACCGACCCCGACGAATGGCAGGCTGTGCTGGCCGAGGAGCTCGTCGCGCCCGGCACCCTGCCGGAGATCCCCCCTGTCGGCCCGCAGAGGTTCTGGGACAGCCCGAGTTGCTCGTTCTCGATCCGCCCGGTCGTCCGTGGCGAGGAGATCGAGCTGGAGCCGCCGAAACGGCGGATCACGGTGGCCGGCCACTGGCGCCCCGGCCGCTACCTCGACGACGACACCCCGCTCCGCGTCATCTTCATCACCTGGACCAGCGACGACGGCCCGGCCGGGGCCGTGGCCGTCGAGGCCGGCCGGCCGATCCCCTTCGCCAACGGCCGGGTCTACCTGTACGGACAGCCCTCCGATGACGACCAGGCGCCGGACACAGGCCCCGACGAGTCCGAGGAGTTCGACGAGGATGAGGATTTCGACGACGACGTCCCGGATCACCGCGAGCGCCGTCCGGTGGAGCCCGGAGTCCTCTACGACGACTCGGTGACGGCCATGTCGTGGCACGACCTGCGTAGCGCCTACAAGCGCATGGCGGACCTGGGGGTGAACCCCGAGCGGATCACGGCGATGCGGGAGGGCCTGCCGGTGCCCCCGCCCGGCCCGGACGAGCCGCTCGTGGCGGCCACCTTCGGCTTCGTCCCGCCCCGGTTGCGCTCCTTCCAGCCCCAGCCGCTTCCTCCCCTGCACGAGTGGCGGCGGCGGCACCGGCTCCCGCACCCGAACCGTCTCTCGCCGCCGTCCGACTTCCTCGCCACCCGCTACGCGGAGCTGTACGGGGCCCTGCGCGCCGGCACGCTGCCGCCGGTGCTGCTGGCCACGCCGACGTGGATGACCGGCCACCTCGATCCCGACGTGCTGGTCGACCGGCTGGAGACGTGCGCCGCCGCGGGCGTGGAACCGCTGCGGGCCGATCTGAAGCAGGCGCTGCTGCGACTACCTCGGGGCAGCCACCCGGCCGCCGCCGACCGGGCCGCGAAGATCGATTCCATGGCGGCGCGTACGGCGGCCGAATGGCTGGCCGGGCAGGGTATGCCCGACCCGGAGTGCGGTCTCCGGTGGACCCACATGGTGGACGCGTCCATGGCCGAGTTCGGCGACGGCGAACCCGAGTACTTCACCGAGGTCCGCCTGACGCCGGTGCTACGGGCCACGCCCACCGGCGACGAGCTGATCGACGAGGTGCTGCTGCGGCAGCCGTTCGACCGGTCGGAAGAGGGCCTGGGCAGCGGGATCGGCGGGTGGCCGGCCATGCTGCCCTCGCACCGCGAGGTGGTGGCCGTGAACATGCTGCCGTTCGTGCTCCGCAGCCGCTGGTACGCGAGCGTGACCCCGGCGGAACTGTCCAGCCTGGCCGCCTGCGACGGCCCCGTGAGCGAGGCGACGGCGGTGATCATCGCTTTTCTGCTGGGGAGCGGCGTGCCCGGGACGATCCCGGTGGTGCTGCGGATGGCGGCCAGCGGCGACCTGCCCGCCGAGGCGATCGGTCGCCAGCTCGCGCTGGTGCTGCGCCGCACCCGGCGGGAGATCCACCCCGCCATCGCGGCCCTGACCGAGCTGGCCGACGCCGGCGGCCACCACGAGGTGTGGCGCATCCTGCGCGCCCTGCTGCCCGGGATGTTGCCGGGCGAGGGGCGGCGCATCACCGTGACCCACACCGAACTCGTCGCCTTCGCCGCCGACGTGGCACGCTGGACCGGCGCGCGCGGGGAGATCCCGGTCGTCGCCGAGTTCGCGCGCGGCCGCCGGACGACCCGCTTCGTCCACGAGTGCGGGCGCCTTCACGCCCAGCTCACCGAAGCCACGTCATGACCTCTGACGACAGAGGTGCTCCCACCGGTCCGGTGAGGACGGCGTGCTGGGCGGGGGCACGCCGTCCTCACCGGACCGGCCGGCGAATCAGGTGATTCCGCTCGGTTCGGCGGGGGCGGTGTAGCGGGCCTCGATGAGCTCGCGCACCCGTCCCCTGGTGTCGTCGACGGAGTCGGGATCCTGCTCAACCTCGGCCACCTCGGCCGACAGCTCCTCGTCCTTGACGCTGTCGGCCAGCCACCGCGAATAGTCGCCCCGGCGCAGGTGGTAGGTCCACGTGTCCTCGTCGACGCCGTCGGCGAGGCGGCAGAACGCGGTCAGGTTGCCGGCCCGCAGGTTCAGCGCCTTCTCGGGGCCACGGAAGTAGAAGCTGGCGTCCTCCCCGAGCTCACCGGCGGCGTACTTGCGGCGGTGCCTCTGGCGTTCCTCCTCGGGCGGGGCCAGCCGCACCCTGACCGGCTCGCCGTCGAGCTCCCAGAACAGCAGCTCCCCGGTCGGCAGGTCGGGAAGATCCCCGCCGGGGGCGTCGTGGCCGGTGGCGGCGGCGAACGCGCCCAGGACGCCTCCGGGCTCGTCCCCGACCGCGACGATCGTGTTGAGGGCCTGGACGACCGCCTCGCTGACCGCCTCGGGATGCACGGTGACCAGCAGGATCCCGCCTATCTCGCGCAGCATCTCCACCGACTGCAGTTTGAACCCGTCGGGCATCATGTGGTGGGCCTCGTCGACCACCAGCCAGTGCGGGTGCCCGGCGCCGGCCGGCAGTGCCGACAGGCGGGGCAGGAAGCCCTGGAAGAAACCGGGCCGGTCGTCGAGGGGCACCCCCAGCAGGTTGACCACGACGCTCTGTCCGGGGTCCTGCAGCACCTGGAGGATCTCCTCCTGGGTGGGTGCGCGCCGGACGTCGCCGAGCACGGCCGCGCCCTCGATCCCGTCGGTGTAGTCGCCCTCGGGGTCGATCAGGCAGAACTGGTAGCCGGCCTTGGTGATCCGCTCCAGCAGCGCGGCGGTGACGGTGGACTTGCCGCTGTGCGAGGGCCCGGCGACCAGCACGCGCATGCCGTACGGCGGGAACCGCACCTCCCCGGCGTCGCCGGTGCCCAGGAGCAGGCGGTGGCGCGTCACGTCCACGTCGGCCAGGTCGTTCTCGATGAGCCGGTCGATCAACTCGACGACCCCGGCGCCGCGCTCCCGCTCGGTCACCAGGTCACACCGTTCCTTGACGGCGGGGAGCGCGTTGGCCACCGCCACCGCGCACTCGCAGGCGGCCAGGAACGCGTGGTCGTTCTCGGCGTCGCCCACGCCTATCGTGCTGTGCGCCGACATCTCCAGCTCGGCGAGGGCGGCGGCGAGGCCGGTGGCCTTGTTGACGCCCGAGGGCAGGACCATCACCGCGCCCTTGTTGAAGATCACCTGCATTTCCAGGCCGAGCTCGCGGATGGCGTTGAGCACGGTCTCGGGGTGGGGTTCGGAGGTGGCCACGATCACCGAGCCGACGCTGAGCGGTTCCACGTCCAGCTCGCGCAGGCGCTCGACGAGGGCCTCGGGCGGCGCCTCCGCGAGAGTCGAGCTCTCCTGCTCGTCGGGATGGTAGAGCACGGCCCCGTTCTCGGCGACGACCAGGTCGAACAGGTCCAGCCGCGCGAAGTCCCGGGTGAGTGATTCGATCTCCCTGCCGGTCACCATGACCAGCCGCCGCCCCGAGCGTGCGAGGCGTTCGAGCGCGTCCAGGGTGCCGTCGTCGACGCGGCCCTCGGTGGCCAGCGTCCCGTCGTAGTCACAGGCCAGAACGTGATAACGCATGCCGGGCCACTTACCCCGCCCCAGGGAGGGAAACGGGATGCGGGGTGAACTTCTCCCGGCGGGAAGACGTTCCGGTGGCGGAGGGGGACCGTTGAGCGTGACGAGGTGGTGATCACCCGGAAGACCGGACGGTGACCGCGGTGAATTCGGTGTCCCGGTTGTGGAGGAGGGGTCCGGCTGTGTCGTCCGCGTCCTGCGGGGCCATGACGAGATCGCGGCCGAGTTGGTGACCTGGTGGCGCCAAGGATGTGGATGGCGTGTTCGACGATGGCGGCACACGATCGCCGTGGGCCGGGGGCAGGTGTTCAGCTCCCTGCCGACAAACCATCGGTGGAAGGGCGGGGCCCCGGCGTCCAGCACCTCGCGCGGTGGCCTGCTCCAGGTGACGGCCTCGGCCGCCTCCGCCCAGAAGTCCTCGGGATCGGCGATGCTGCGAGTGAAGGCCTCAGCGTACGACATCATGGTTTTTCCCAGACGCCGGGCCGAGGCCTCTCCTCTCCACCTTCGCACGTGGAGAACGTTCCTAGTGGAGCTGCGGACTTTTAATCCGTAGGTTCTGGGTTCGATTCCCAGGCGCCCTACTCAAAAATGCCTCCTGACCAGGCAAAACAAGCTAGACAGCAACCCCTGTGGGGTCGTTCTCAATGCCAGGAGTCAACGTTTCGTCAACATCCTGCGGAGCGAACGCGGCATCGATGGCCGCGCGGGTGGTCTCGTCTGCGGAGTCGTACAGGTGCCCGTACGTGTCCATGGTCTCGGTGATGCTCGCGTGCCCTAGCCGTTCCTGGATCACCTTGGGGGGCTCCCCCGCGTGGATCAGCAGGCTTGCGTAGGTGTGCCGAAGCGTGTGGAACGTGGTCTCTTCCGGGGCATCCTCCATGCCCACCAGGGTCTTCACCCAGGTGCGTGCTCGGAAGTTCTTGTAGTTCAGCGGTGATCCCGTCGGGCTCGTGAAGATCAGCCGCTCGGTTCCCTCTCCGAACTCCTTCAGGTGAGCCGCCAGAGCGTCTACGACGGTCTGAGGAAGCGGGATGACTCGGTTGCTGGCTTTGGTCTTGGGCGGGATGAACATGTCGCCGTCAGCCTTCGGTGTTCTGGCCAGCTGACGATCCACCTTCACCGTCCGGCGAAGGAAGTCCACCCGGTCCACGGTGAGCCCTGCCAGTTCCGACCAGCGCATGCCCGTTCCGGCCGCCGCGATGATGTCGCAGAAGAACATGGAGCGCTACTTCTCCCGGCAGCGCACCGCGCCCGCCGGCTCGCCCTTCCCGCAGCTCTCCGCGCGCGAGCACGAGGTGCTCGACCTGATCGCCACCGGACTCACGAACGCGCAGGTCGCCGCCCGCCTCGTGCTGAGCGACAAGGCCGTGCGGAACAACGTCTCCGCCATCCTCGTCAAGCTCGGCGTGAACTCCCGCGCCGCGGCGATCGCCCGTGCCAGGGAACCGACGAGTCCTGAAGCGGCCGGTGCTCGAGGATGCGCCTTCCCGTCAGGGCTTTTCGTCGGGATAAGTTCCTCTGAGGGAACCATCGACAACTCCTCTGAGGATCACCGGCGTGCCCGGGCGGCCTGTGAGCACCCGGTCTGCCGGTGGGATCACAGCAGCAGTTGACTGAGCGGGTACACGAAGTACCGCAGTGAGTACGCCTCCCACACCGCGCCGACGATGAGCAGCGCGAGTGCCGGCAGCGCCAGCAGGCCGATCCGCTGCAGGCCTCGGACATAGCCCTGGCGTCGGCTCTTCGCGCCGATGGTGCGGGGGAACAGCCAGTTCCTGCCCAGGAGGTACGCGCCGAGCAGAAGAAGCACGTACGCCTGGAACTCGATGACGAGGGTCAGCGAGTGGGGGATGAGTGCCACCCACCCCTGGGGGGATGCCGGAACGAGCGTGATGCCGGTCTCGACCGACCAGTAGCCGAAGAACGCGAGCCCCGCGAAGGGCACGATGAGTGACGGAAGCACGATGGTCAGCACACTGAGCCGGAAGAGGTTGACTCCGAGGATCGTGAGCGCGAACAGCGGCGGGGTGTTCACCAGCCAGCGCACCAGCTCGCCGGTGCCGTCCTCCTCCAGGGACGCAGACCGTGCCGCGCTGAGGTCGGGGAAGACGAGTCCGATCACGAACCCGATGATGGCGAGGCCGTAGGCGGCCGCGTTGATGACGAGATAGGCGCGCATGTTCTCGCGGATCACCCGGAAGGGTCGTCGCCAGAACGGTACGTGTGCGGGGTGCTCGATAGAAGCCGACTGGGATGTCATGCCCCCATCGCATCCCATCGTCCGCCGCGCGTGCAGTGGCGGGGTGTCACCGGACGATGTGACACCACGTCACTACCCCGGGCAGGCGACGGACGCGATCGTGGAGGGACTATGAAGATTCTCGACTCGGTGCTCACCGCGGTCATCCTCCTGTCCGTGACCGTCTTCCTCGCCTACATCGGGCTGTACTACTTCGACTTCGGCCTTTTCACGACGCTTCCTGAGAGCATCACGGGGTTCTTCACCCGCAATGGGGCTCTACAGTATGTAGCGCTCGGCCTCCTCGTCGCGGCGCTGATCGCGAAGCCCTTCGTCGGCCGCGCGATCAAGCGGCGGGAAGCCGAGAAGCGGATCTGACCATCGACGACCACGCGCAGGACGACGCCCCGACCGATACACGGATGCGTCGGGTGGTGATGGTCACCGCCGTCGCCGCGATCGCGCCGCTGAGCGTCCTCGGCGTAGTGCTCACGGCGACGTCCTGGTGGGAGGGGCTGACCATGGCGGTCGGTTTCCTGTCCGCCCTCGGCGTGCTGCGCGAATGGAGCCTGGACGGGTATCCCCGGCAGGCGCTCTTCGCACTCATGTTCACCACGGCGGCGTGGATCATCGGCGCCCTGACCACGTCCAGCCCCATCGGCTTCGTCCCGGTGTCGCTGGTGGGTGCGCTCCTGCTCGCCAGGACGAAGGGCTGGAAGCTGTGGATCGTGGCCTTCGCGCTGGGTGTCGCGGCGATCGGCGCGAGCTCGTTCTTCTTCCACCCGGCCACCTGGGAGCTCGCCGCGGCGTACCTCGTCACCCCGGCCGTCGGAACGCTCTTCATCGCCGGAGTGATCCTCGTCAGCGAGCAGGCCTGGCTGGTCGTGCGGCGCATCGAGCGTGCGAAGGAGACGGAGGCCGAGCTCGCTGTCGCGCACGAGCGGATGCGCTTCGCCGGCGATCTGCACGACATCCAGGGCCATTCGCTGCACGTGATCAAACTCAAGGCCGCGCTCGCCCGCCGCATGGTGCGGGCCGACCCCGACCGTGCCGAGGCGGAGATCGGCGAGATCCGCCGGCTCGCCGACGAGACCATCACCGAGACGCGGGCGCTGGCGTACGCGCGCTACGAGCTGAACCTGGCGGCCGAGCTCGAGAACGCCAAGCGACTGTGCGAGGCCGCGGGCATCGCCGTCGAGGCGCGGCTCGATGACGGGACCGGCACCTCTGCGCATCCTCTGCTGGCGCACGTGCTGCGCGAAGCCACGACCAATCTGCTTCGCCATGCGCGCCCCACGATCGTCACGATCACGGCGTCGCCGGGCGCGGTGGAGGTGACCAACGACGGTGTGATCGACGCTGCCGGCTCTTCGCTGCGCGGGCTCGCGCGCCTGCGCGAGCGTGTGGAGAGCGCCGGCGGTAGGTTGCGGATCGAGCGGCCACCGGGCAGGTTCGTCGTCGCCGCGCGGATCGATCCGGTTCCCGCCGACCGCGCGAAGGAGGATGCGCGATGACGAACGCCGATCCGATCCGGATCGTCCTGGCCGACGACGAGCACCTGCTGCGTGCGGCGCTTTCGGCGCTGCTCCCGCTCGACGGGACCATCGAGGTCGTGGCGCAGGCCGAGAACGGCGCCGACGCCGTGACCGTGACGCTGCGACACCGACCCGATGTGCTGGTCATCGACCTCGAGATGCCCGGGATGGACGGCCTCGAGGCGGTCGCTGCGATCAGGGCGGAGCGACCCGAGCAGCGCGTGCTGATGCTCACCCGGCACGCGCGTCCTGGTGTCCTGCGACGCGCGCTCAAGCTCGGGGTGCTGGGCTTCATGAGCAAAGGAGCTGACCCGGAAGACATCGCAGAGGTCATCCGCACGCTGCACACCGGGCGGCGTTGGATCGCGCACGATGTGCTCGAGGCGTCCGTCGTCGACGACTCCCCGCTCACCGATCGCGAGGTCGACGCCCTCCGTGAGACGCGCGAAGGCTACTCGGTCAAGGACATCGCACGGCGGCTGCACCTCGCGCCGGGCACCGTGCGCAACTATCTCTCGAGCGCGATGCAGAAGACGAGTACCGCAACCCGGCACGACGCAGCGAGGGTCGCTCGCGACCGCGGCTGGCTGTGACGCACCCTTGGGGCGTGATCTCGCTCGCGCAGCGCAGCTCAGGTGCAGCTTGGTGGTCAGCCCGCCCCGGGAACGGCCCAGCGCGTGATCGGCCGGCTGGACGTCGACCCCGCCCGGCGATTCGGCCTGCGACTGCGGCCGGGTACGTGCACCGGCCGCGTGCTGATGCGCCCGGCTTCATGAAGGACGAGGCGAACGTACTGCCACGTTCGCCGGTGTGGAGGCCGACTGGCTCACGGCAGGCGTAGTGCCCGCAGGACGCTGTCGCGGGTGTGGTGTGTGCCGGTGGCAGCCGCGGTGGCACGTTGCAGGGCGATCTGGGAAATGTCGACCGCGGTGACCTGCCAGCCGCGACGAGCAAGGAAGAGGGCGTCGGCGCCTTCACCGCATCCGACGTCGAGTGCCTGGCCCGGTGGCAGGTCGACGGTTTCGGTGACGAGTACTCCGTTGGGCTTGCCGCTGAATACCTGGTCGCAGCTGCGGTACATCTCGTCCCAGTGCTGGACGTCCATGGTGTCCGGTCCTCTCGCTGGTTTTTTGGTGGTCGATGTGGGGTGCGTTCAGGTCGCTGCCGTCAACGCTGGTTTGCCGTCGCCCGGTTCCGGTTGGCGTCCTGGCCGGACGAGGAGGCCGCAGGCAGGCGCCTGCGCGGTTCCGGTCACGTACGACCCGCATCGGCGGCAAGGGCTGCGCCACCCGGGTCTGGATCCACACGAATGTCTAACACCAGCACCGACCTACGGGCGCGCTCGGGCGTAAGCGCCGCGCTGAAGCCCGCCGGGCCTCTGCCGGCCACCACCACGTTGTACTGATCAACGCTGCCGACCTGGGATCTCGGATCATCGCGACCACCTCCGACGCCAACGTGCACCCATGCCGGGCAATTTGGCAAAGTTCTTTGCGAAAAATGCAAAGCGGGGCCACAGTGACCGTATGAGCGATGACTTCGACGCCCTGCTGGCAGCGGTCGGCCCCCGGTTGCGTGAGCTGCGCCGTCGCCGCGGCGCCACTCTGACCGCCCTGTCGAAGACCACCGGCATCCCGATCAGCACCCTGTCCCGGCTGGAGTCCGGACACCGCAAACCGGGCCTGGAACTCCTGCTGCCCCTGGCCAGGGCCTACCAGATGCCGATCGACGAGCTCGTCGGCGCCCCGGCCGATCTCGACCCCCGGGTGTATCCACAGCCGTTCACCCGAAACGGCATGACCGTCGTCCCGCTTACGCGCAAACCCGGCGGACTACAGGCGTTTAAGCACATCCTGCCCGCCGGTCTGACCGACGGCCGCGAACCCGACCCCCGGTCGCACGAGGGCTACCACTGGCTGTACGTCCTCAACGGCCGCCTACGCGTCGTCCTCGGCGACAAGGACTTCATCCTCACCGAGGGCGAAGTCGCTGAATTCGACACTCACCTCCCGCACTGGTTCGGCAACGCCGACGAGCGCCCAGTGGAATTCCTCAGCATCCTCGGCCCTCAGGGCGAACGCGTCCACATCAAAGCCCGTTACCGCCCAGATGACCTTCATCCCATCTGAGCACCCCCTGCAGGCACGTACCACCAGGACAGGACCACAGCTCACCCCTGGACAGCCCGCCTGCGGGATGTCAACAACGCGGCGGTACCGAGGCCGACCTGGCGAGTTGGGTTTTCGACCAGCAGACGATCCCCCGCGCGGTCTCTTCACGGAGGGAGAAGCGGCTCGCTCGACCACGGGTGCTCTTCCCGCTTCCTGCGGACCACTGGCAGCATTCGCTCGGCAAGCCGGTCGACCATGGCATCGTCGGCGTCAGGGGGAATGGCGTCGAACTCGTCATCGGTGTCGTCGCGCACGGCGATCATCTGACGGAATTTCTCCGTCACCTCTTCGCTGAAAACCGTCGAATAGACCATGAGTAAGGACCGGTTCGCGTCGGAGAGGTCCCGAGAGAGGGGAGCGAATTCGGGCGGTACATGCATCGGTGCGCGATGACGCAAGATGACAGCCAGCTCCGCGCGCACCCGGTTGAGCCGTTCGATCGTTGCCTCCAGCTCGGCATCCAGCACCTGGATTGCCTCGTCCGGCTCCTCGTCGGCCCGCTCCATCGCCGCGACCTGCGACAGCGGCACCCCTAGATCGCTCAGCCGCTTGATCTGCAAGAGCCGGAGCAGGTGCGAGACCTTGTACTGCTTGTATCCGTTGGCCGTGCGCTCGGGCACATCCAGCAACCCGATCTCGTGGTAGTGCCGGATGGCCTTCACCGTCGAGCCCGCAAGTTCGGCAAGTTGCCGGGTGCTCCACGCCATTGTCTGCCTCCCTCGTCGTCATCGACGAGGCGCTGGAGCGCGCCATGCAGGTGTTCTGGAAGCGGGGATACGAGGGGGCGACCCTCTCCGATCTGACCGGGGCCATGGGGATCACCAAGCCGAGCATGTACGCGGCCTTCGGCAACAAGGAGCAGCTGTTCCGCAGGGCACTGGAGCGCTACATCGAAGGGCCGGCCTCCTACGGGACGCGCGCCCTGGAGGAGCCGACCGCACGAGGGGTGGCCGAGGCGCTCCTGCGTGGAGCGGTTCGGACCACGACCCTTCCCGAAGGCCATCCTGGATGCCTGACAGTGCAGGGCGCGCTGGCGGCAAGCGACGGAGGGCGACCCGTGCACGATCTGCTCGTCGGCTGGCGGAACGATACCGGCCTACGCCTTGAGGAGCGCTTCCAGCGCGCCGTCGACGAGGGCGACCTCCCGTGCGACGCCGACGCTGGGCGACTCGCCCGATACATCATGACGGTGGCATTCGGTATCGCTGTCCAGGACATCGCCGACATGGCACTGCGCAGCTGGCAGCCATAGCGGGTGTGCGACTCTGCCGAGATGAAGGATGCGGAGGCGTCCGACACGCATCCGCGCAGAGCCTCACTGAGGGCCACGTCGGCCGTGCTTACAGAATCGCCCTCCAGTGCGAGGACGATGCCCCGGATCGAATCCGGCGCAGACACTCGCCAGGCGGACCGTTGACGTGCTCGCCCTGAACTTGCCGTACGAGCGATGTGTTGACTGTGTCCCGACAACATGGTTTCTCCTTTCAGCCAACCCATGCGGGAACAACAGTGGAAAGGCCATGACCGTCAACACACTTGGCGAAACCGCGGCCGCGGGCGTCCGGCTGAAGGCACCAGGGTGGCCGGAGATCCTGGCGGGAGGCGTCGCTTACGCGGCATCCTTCCTCCTTGTCAACCCCGTCCTGCCGGTGGCGTTCGTCGTCGGCGTGCTCGCCGCCCTGCTGTTCCGCTGGTCGGGTTCGATCTGGCCGGGCGTTCTGTTACACGGCGTCAACAACGCGACCGCGTTGCTCGTCCCGCTCCTCATTGCGCTTGCCGGGGCGTGACGAGATCCGCCGGCGCGAGTGCGTCAGTGGCGCGACGCACCAACTTATGTACCGATTGGAATAGAAGTCGCGGGGTCGAGGTTCCCCCTTCAGCGATGGCCGCCGCGACGAGATCGCGGAAGGGCGTCGTGAGTCATCACTATCCGACCACAGCCCCGATCCGGGGCGACAGAGAGGCCATCATGTCCGACACCAACCTGCGCGAGTTCTACGAGCGCTACATCGAGGCGCTCAACGCACACGAGTTCGACCGCATGGACGAGTTCGTCCACGAGTCCATCATCATGCACAGCGAGCCGAGCTCCCGCGCGGCCCTTGTCGCGCAGCTGAACAGCATCGTTGACGCGGTCCCTGACTTCCACTGGGAGACCCAGGAGCTCGCCATCAACGGCGACAGCCTCGCCGCCCGTCTGATCAATACCGGTACCCCCGCCAAGGAGTGGCTCGGAGCAGTTCCCACCGGTAAGTCGATCGAGATCGTCGAGTACGCCATCTACAGGATCCGCGACGGGAAGTTTCTGCACATGTCGGCCCTCCACGACGCCGAGGCTCTGCAGAAGCAGCTCGCAGGCTGACCCAGTCGAAATCCCCGGTGGGCCGGGTCCGGAGATTCCGGCCCACCGGGGCGGGCCCTACGGGGCCGGGTAATCCGTGATGTACACCGGCGCACCGATCTTCGTCATGTCGGCCGCGTCGCCCACGCCGTTGACGACGTGGTCGATTATCCCGGCACTGAGGTTGACGGTCATGATGTGGTGCAGCTTGACGCCCGGGGTCTGCGGAACCTCGAAGCCGTTCTCGGTGTGGATCTGCGGGTTGTTCTGATTGAAGACGTAGACCCCACCGCCGTAGAGGAGGTGCCTCTTCACGTGCCTGCCTACCTTGTAGCCGGCATAGCCCTCGACATCGCCGTCCATCCAGTCGGCCTGGGTCGGCGGGTCGTACGGCAGCTCGTTCTGGTAAAGGATCGTCGTGCCGTCCTCGCCGTTCCAGATGGTGTTGTGCCGCTGGAAGTGCTCGACGAACAGGCCGGTCGCGGTCACGTGGTCGCCGTTGATGATGGCGCCGTTGCGGCCGGTGTTGGTGTTCCACCGCTGGGTGTCGGTGAAGCCTTCGACACCGTGGTCGGCGCGCCACACCCAGGTGTGGTCGATGAGCACGT
Organism: Streptosporangium sp. NBC_01469; assembly: GCF_036227305.1. NCBI lineage: Bacteria > Bacillati > Actinomycetota > Actinomycetes > Streptosporangiales > Streptosporangiaceae > Streptosporangium > Streptosporangium sp. NBC_01469. Next base: position 3,752,090 of record NZ_CP109465.1, read on the forward strand.
GGTCGCTGTTGACCTCGAGCGCGGTGTTGGTCCTGCCGACGTGGGGTCCGCCGACGCGGAAGTACACGTCGGACAGGGTGATCGGGTTGGCCGCCGTGCTGTGGCTCCTCTTGTCCTTCTTGCCCACCTTCAGCAGGACCTGCGACTTCTTGAGACCCGCGTCGATGGTCACGCCGGCGACGATCACGCCGGGGACGGAGTCGACCTCGATCGGGGTCGAGGCGTTGACGGCGGTCAGCGTGGCGTGCCCGATGCCGAGGACGACCGTGTTCGGGCGCTCGATGTCGATGCTCTTCTCGATGTCGTACACACCGGGTGTGAGCAGCAGGTGCTTGCCGCTCTTGAGCGCACTGTTGATGGTCTTCACCGAATCCGACGGCTTCGCGATGAAGAAGTCGCTGATCGGCAGCGTGTAACCCGGGGTCATGCCGTTGGCCCATGTGATGCCGCGTGAGTCCTTCTGGACGGCGGGCACGCGGACGTTGTAGTTGCCCTGCTCGTCGACGAACAGGTAGGGCTTCTCACGGCTGACGGGAGTGGTATCGAGGGTGGTATAGGGAGGGCTCGGGAACCCGGCCTCGGCCGGTGCGCCGACGACGCCCGAGAAGACCTGGTTCCACACGGCGTTCGACCAACCGGCGACCTCGCTGTTGCGGGTCAGCCACTGCTGCTGCGATCCGTTCGTGACGGACGGCAGCTTGGAGTCGGCGATGAAGCCCCCGCTGGCGTACTGCGGGCCGGCGGTGCAGTAGTCCATGAGCGACAGGGTGCCGCTGCTGATGTTGAGACGCCGCAGGGACACCGCCTGGGAGACGGCCCAGAAGTTCGCCGACCCTCGGCAGCCGTCCTGGCCGGCCGCGTTGATGTTGATCGACAGGTTGGACAGGGTGCGCCAGAAGTTGACGAGCGCGAGGCAGTTGCCGGTCCCGCCGCCCTCCAGGCAGCGGTTGTAGACCTCGACCTTGCCGTTGATGACGACGTCGGTGGGCGAGGCACCCAGGCCGGAGACCTCGGTGTAGTAGCCGACCTTGATCTGGAGTGGCTGCTCCGCGGTGCCGTACGTGCCGGGCTTGAAGAGGTACGCGTGGCGCGTGGTGCCCATCTCGTTGTCGACCTGAGCGGCGTGTTTCGCGTCGAGAGTCGCCTGGATTGAGCTGACGGGCATGCTCGGATCGAAGACGGTGACGTTCGGCCCGAGATCAGGGGCGCTAAGGGTCGGCGATGCGGCGGTGGCGGGTGTTCCGGCCGTCATGACGGCGGTCGCGAGTACGAGACCGAACGCTAGCGCCCGGCCGATCTGCCGACGGCGCGGGCGCCACGTCGTCACACTCCCGTTGCCGGGAGGCTTGGTCGTCATACGGTTCGTCCTTTCCGCTGCGTGTGCAGCGGTCATTTGGGGGGTGAGATCCTTCGACGGCGGCCGACACCGCCGGACCGTGAGAGCGCTCTCTCGGAGAAGGTACAAGGCTTGTATCAAGGGTTGAAGGAATTGATACGTTTCTATCGCGTGAACTGGTCGAAGCACAAGTACACGAACTGCGTCGGCCGGGCACGTTCCTCGGCTCCCGCTACAGCGCGGCCGAGAGGCACGGAGCCCACGCCAACGGACAAGAGATCCACGCGAGCGAAACCGGCGACCTTCACGCCGCCGTGGTCGCCATGGGTGATTACGCCGTAGGCAGCGACGCGAGAACGAAAAATCGTCTCCGCCTGGCACTCACCCGCGAACTCGTCGCCCGCGTGCAACGCATATCGAAAGCCCACCGCCCGGCGGGCAGACGAAGCGTAAATCGTCGGGACCGCGGGTGCTCCACGCCTCGTATCGAGAATCGGGCTTCACGTTCAGGTGTGTCCCGGTGTCGAAGACCACCCGCAGCGCACCTGACTTGAAGGCGACCGACGACACGACTGTCGCGCCGAAGAGAGCCAGGGCCGGCGCCACCTCCTGGCGCTCGGGAGCCAACTGGACCGGCTTTTCGCCGGAAGCGCTCAGTGGGCCGCTGGTGAGCGTCGCCGTGGACTCGATGTTCACCTGGGCATCACCGTCGAGGAGCAACGTCAACTGATAGCTCACCCGGACCTGAACCACCTGCATCCCCCGGTAGGGCAGGAGCCAACGGTCCTCCAGCTCGGCCAGATCCGCCGGTGTGGTCACGATGCCGTCCGAGCGCATGACCGCTTCCCGGATCAGCGGGTCAGCAGCCGCATGATCCCTCCTCCGGTGGTTCACCGAGATCACCATCCGAAGCGTCTCGTCGCCGTGCGGAAGCACGTAGGCGAGGAGTTTGTACTCCTGGCCATCCTCGCCGGTGACGTTCTCCCAGTCCTTGTCACCGTTCTCCTCCATCACGGCAAGCTCGTCGTAGCGCGCGACACGTCGCCACCGGTCCAGGTACTCCTCGGCGATCCCCGCCGCGACCTTCTCGTTCGGCTTCACCGGATCATCCTGCCGCTCCTGCCGTTGGAGTGCCATTGGCCAGGATGGCGAAGGGGCGACCACGGTTACTCACGACCGGCCTGACGCCCACGTCAGCCGCCCTATGAGGAGTTGGGGCAAGTCGGCGGATCAGCGGACCGCCAACGGTGTCCGGGCGGCAGTTCGCCCACCGGCGCGACGGTGTGTGTTCCGCCGCTCGTGCAGCGCCACACGGCGATCTCGTTCTCCAGCTCGGCGAGCAGGCCCCGGTCGTGTACGGGGCAGGCGGGCCACATCTTCCAGGTCGCCTCCACGACCACGTCCTGGGTGGCGTCGGCCACGTCTCGGAGGTCCGCTCCGGGCCCGAGGCCGTTGCCATGGCAGATGCCCCGGAACTCCACCCGTGCCATGCCCATGGTGTCCCGGTCGGGGACGATCATCCGAAGCGTCCCGGTGATCCCCGCGGTGCGGACGTCACGCTCCACGACCTTCAGCGCCTCCTCCAGCGGCACCAGCAGGCCCGGTTCCAGGGCGAAGGTCGGCCTGAAGCCGATCCCGTCGAGAAGGGCCTCGCCCAGCCGGGCCAGGTCGGCGGTCGTCAACCCGGTGGCGGGACGTTCGAGGAGTTCCCGCGTGACGGGAGTGGGCAGGTCCCACTCCTCCGTCAGGCGGGCCAGCCCGACGAGGGGCCCGGCGTCGAGACCACCGTCGCGCAACGCCGTGTAGATACGAACACTCAGTTTGTCGATGGCCTGGTCGAGCTCATCATCCTGCCCGTAGGGATACATACCGCGGTGGTTCTCAGGGCCCGAGGGTCAGCCGGACACGTTCCGGCGGCGTACGAGAACGACCATGATGCCGACGGCGGCCAGCGCGGCGGCGGCGATGATGCCGATCTGGAGGGGCAGGTCGTCCGACGAGCTCTCCTGGGCGCGTTCGGCCAGTGCCGTGCTGGACGCCGGCGCGACCGCGGCGGGGAGCTTGATGTCCTGTGCCTTCACGGTCGCCGACTTGCGGGCCTCGGCGGGCTTGGTGGCGGTCACGGTGACCTTCCACTCACCCGCGGGGAGCGGCTCGGCCGCGTTGTAGAGGTTCTGGCCCTCGGGTGCCGACTTCAGCGGGATCGGGCCGAAGGTACGGCCGTCGGGGGCCTTCGCGAGCAGGGTCGCCGCGACGATGTCGGTGACCGGGCGGCCGTCCTTCTTCCAGGTGAACAGCACGTTGACGTTGCGGCCGCCGTCCCCGGCGACCTCCAGTGCGATGGGTGAGTCGAGCGCGGCGGAGGCGGCTGGGGCGCCGAGCAGCAGCCCGAGCCCGGCCAGCAGGATGGTCGCGGCGTACCTCAGGGCCTTGTTCACGGGTCGTGGTTCCCTTCCGGGTTTGGCGACGGCGGTCCGGTGAGGTGTCCGCCGTCGCCGAAGTGCGAAACGGGGTGCCCCGTGCCGTGGGGCACCCCGACTACGGATCCATCGGGGGTGCCGGACTCAGGGAAGGAGTCCGGCACCCCCGGGTCGGGGCCGTGGCCCCACTTACACGGGCGTGCCGCCGTTCGCGACGATCAGGGCGTTGGCGTCACGCAGGAACGTGGCCTTCACCGTCGCGTTGGAGACGATCTTCGGGTCGTTGACCGCTTCGATGAAGCGCTCAAGCTTCTTGACGATCTTCTTCTTGTCGCGCTCGCGCTCCTTGTCCTCGGACACCATGACCTTGGAGATCTTGTCCTGGAGCTTCGCGGCGCCGGTGGCCGACAGCTGCCCGGCCGCCTCGAACCGCTCGATCAGGGCGGAGATCTCGTCGGTCGAGGTGACCGTCTTGAACGCGACCGACTGCTCGTACGTGCCGCCGGACTCGGTCTCGACGGTGACGGTGAGCGTGTGCTCGCCCAGGGCCAGCTTGTGGAGCTGCTGGACGGTCCCGGACGTGAACGGCTGGCCGTCCAGCTTGCCGGTCACGGTCTTGATCCCGGCTCCGGCGACCTCCCAGGCGATGGTCAGGTCCTGGCTGTCGCCGTACTCGGTGCCGTCCGCGACACCGGAGATGAGGATGGTGGGCTGGGTGCCCCCCTCCTCGATCTTGATGGTCGCGGCCTTGGTCTCCTCGACGTTGCCGGCCTTGTCGGTGGCGCGGTAGCGCAGCTCGTGGTCGCCGACACCGGTGACGTTGACCGTCGTGGTGTAGGGCGTCCAGTCGCCGCTGTCGAGGGCGTACTCGATCTTCTCCACGCCGGACGTCGCGTCCGCCGCGGCGAGGGTCACCGGCACGGTGTTCTGCCCGACCGGGAGGAAGTCCGCGGTCGTGGTGGGCGCGGTCGCGTCGACCTTGACGGCGAGCGTCTTGGTCGCCTCGACGTTGCCCGCCTTGTCGACGGAACGGTACGCCAGGGTGTGGTTACCGTCACCGGTGATGACCACCGGCTCCAGGTACGTGGTCCAGGCGCCGTTGTCGAGCTGGAACTCGGTCTTGTCAACGCCGCTGCCCTGCGCCTCGTCGGCGCCGGCCAGCGTGACCAGGATCAGGCTGTTGAACCACCCGTTCGCCGGCTGGGCCGGGTCGGGGGTGGCCGTGGTCGTCGGCGCGGTCGAGTCGGCCGTTCCGCCACCGTTGAGGCGGAAGTAGTCGAACTTGACCGTCTTGGACGCCTGCTGCGCGGTGCCGATGGTGTAGACACCGATCTTGCCGGTGCCGACGGCGGTGTTGGTCACCGCCTGCGCGAACTCGGTCCACGTGGTGCCGTCGGCGGAGTAGGAACCCTTGAAGCTGGTTCCCTCCTTCTTCAGGCGGAGGTGCCAGACGCCCTGGGTGAGCGAGCCGACCTGCGGCTGCGGGTCCTGGACGATTCCGGCGACCTCGCTGCGCAGCTCGATCCGCCGCGACACCGCGGAACCCGCGGTGTTGTCGACGACGTAGTCGAGCTTCACGTAGTCGTCGTCACCGGTGTAGAGGATCAGGCCGCCCTGCTGGTACTGCTCGTTGAGCGCCGACCCGTCGACCTTCGTCTCCAGCGTCCAGTCGCCGCTCGGCGCCGTCTGCAGGATGAAGTTCTTCGGTGCGGTGTTGCCGGTCCCGAAGATGTCGCCGGTCTGGGTGTCGATCTCCAGGTTGCCGCCGGTCACCCGGGCGGCGGAGGAGTCGCCACGGACGATCGCGTTCCAGCGGCAGGCGTCCAGGGACGTGCCGTTGAACTCGTCGCTCGGCTCCGCCGTACCGGCGGTGTCGTCGGGCGAGATGTGGAACCAGTCGAACGCGGCGTCGATGACCGGCTTGCTGGTACCGGTGCTCGCGAACGAGATGAGACCGATGCGCGGGTTGGTGATCCCGGCCAGCGCCTTGGTCTCCGGCATGGCGGTGAAGGTGGTGCCGTCAGCCGAGTAATGAGCGGTGAGGTTGGTGCCGTCGCTCATGAACCGGACGTAGTAGGTGTCGGGGAAGGCGTTACCGAGGTTGGCGGTGTTGCTCGCCGCCACTTCGTTCGGCACGCCGTTCTCTTCCCGGATGAACTGGAAGATACGAGCGGCGTGGTCGGGGGTGGCACTCCGGCCCTGGAGCACCATCTTGGCGTAGTTGTTGTCGTCGCCGTACACGACCAGGCCAGCCTGCTGGTACTGCTGGCTGGCGGCCATCGTCACCTTGGTGGTGGCGGTCCAGGCGCCCTGCGGCAGCGGCTGCACCGTGATGTTGGTCACGGTTCCGGCGCCGGTGTTGTAGATCTCGGTCAATGACGTCGGCAGGATGAGCTTGCCGTCCGCCACCCTCAGGTTCTGGTCCTCACGGACGACCGACCAGCGGTCGCGGTCCAGAGAGGTGCCCAGGAAGTCGTCGGAACGACCGGTGAAGCAGGTGGTGCTCGGCGGGTCCACCTTGATGGAGACCGTCTTGCTCGTCGAGGCACCCTTGGTGTCGGTCACGGTCACCGTGGCGGTGTACGTGCCGGGCGCGGTGTAGGTGTGGCTCGCGTTGGCGGTGGTCGGCTCCGGCGAGCCGTTCACGCCGAAGTTCCACTTGTAGGTGAGCGGGGTGTTGTTGTCGGGGTCGGTGGCGGTCGAGGTGAAGTCGACCTTCAGCGGGGCGACGCCCGTGGTCGGGGTCGCCGCCACGGTCACCGTCGGGCGCTGGTTGTCGGTGGCGCCCTGGCCGATGAAGTCGACCCAGTTGAAGTTGAGCAGGTAGGCGTCGTTGGCCGCGCTCGCCGGCTTGCGCACGATGAAGAACAGCGGGCCGGTCGTCGCCGGGACGTTGGTCAGGTCGACCGTGATGTCCTGGAATGTCTGCCAGCCGCCGGTCGGCGTGATGTCGACCGAGCCCACCAGGGTCCCGGTGTCGGCGTTGCCCGTCTTGATCTGCACGGTGCCGCCGGCGCCGCCGGAGGAGACCCGGAACCGGACCTTGGAGATGCCGCCCAGGTTGATCGGGGTGTAGGACCAGTAGTCGCCGTCATTGGTGAAGCCGATGTTCTGGGCGCCACCCTGGGGGTCGGTGGTCGTCTCGGTCTGGACGCCGGGGGTGTCGGTGCCCGTGCCGTTCGCGACCCGGCCGGTCGCCGAGAAGTGCTCGGCCTGCTTGCGCTTGGGCTGGAGGATGACCTCGCCCCGCCCGGTCAGCGACTGGGCGCCTCCCGAGCCGCCCTTGTCGGCGTAGGTGGCCTCAAGGATGTAGAACAGGTTGTCGTCGATGCCGTGGCCGCTGTCGGACAGCGTCTGGATGGTGCCCTCACAGCCCTCGTGCTGGTCGAGCGGGTGACCGTGGCTGTCGTGGCCCAGGTACGCCTGGATCTTGACGTCGTCACAGTCGATCGTGCCGTCCTCGGCGTCGGTGACGACGATCTTGTAGTTCACCTGGTCGCCGAACTCGAAGAACGCGCCGTTCGGCGGCAGTTCGAGGGTGACCACCGGACGGGTGTTGCCCGCCGTGATCGGCACGTTCGCCGTGCCGGTGAGACCGTCGGGGTTGCTGACGGTCAGGACCACGCTGTACTGCCCGGCCTCGGTGAAGGTGTGCGAGGGGTTGGCTTCGGTCGAGTCGGTGGTGTCGTCGCCGTCGAAGTCCCACGCGTAGGTGAGCGGCTTGCCGTCAGGGTCGCTCGATCCCTGGCTGGAGAACTGCACGGTCAGCGGGGCCGGACCGTCGGTCTTGTCCGCGGAGACGCGGGCGACCGGCGGGCGGGTGCCCTTGGCGTACTCGATGCGGTAGATGCCGGAGTCGGCGTTGTCGCCGCCGAAGCCGGAGCCCCACTCGATCAGGTACAGCGCGCCGTCGGGACCGAACTTGATGTCCATGGGGCGCTTGAAGCTCAGGGAGCTCAGGATCTGGTTGATCTTGATCTGGGCGTTGCCGGCCTCGTTGAGCTGGAACGAGAACATCTTGTTCGTGTTCCACTCGCCGAAGATCGCCTTGCCGTCCCAGTAGGCCGGCCACTTGACGGGCGACTGCAGGTCGGCGTCGTAGCGGTAGACCGGGCCCGCCATCGGCGCGCCGCCGTTGAGCTCCGGGAAGGAGTTCGGGTTGGTGGCGCTGGTGTACGGGATCGACGCCGCGATCGCCGGGGGCAGCGTGGTCAGGCCGGTGTTGTTGGGCGAGTTGTTCACCGGTGCGGCGCAGTTGAACGCCGAGCCCGACGTGCTGGTGGCGAAGTTGTAGTCGATGTACGGCGTGTTGTCGCCCACGCAGAACGGCCAGCCGTAGTTGCCCGGCTTGCTGACCAGGTTCCACTCGACGGTGCCCCGCGGACCGCGGGTGGCGCTCGCGGCGCCGGAGTCGGGTCCGTAGTCGGCCACCATCGGGAAGCCGGTCTTCGGGTCCAGGCCCATGCGGAACGGGTTACGGAAGCCCATGGCGTAGATCTCGGGCTTGGTCTTGTCCGTGCCCGGGGGGAACAGGTTCCCGGTCGGCACGGTGTAGGTGCCGTCGTCCTGCGGGGTGATGCGCAGCAGCTTGCCGCTCAGGTCGTTGGTGCTGCCCGAGGTGCGCTGCGCGTCCCACGAGGACCGGCCCGCCTGCTCGTCGATCGGCGTGTAGCCGTCCGAGGCGAACGGGTTGGTGTTGTCACCGGTGGCCAGCCACAGGTCGCCGGTCTTGTGGTCCATCATCATGCCGCCACCGTGGTGGCAGCACTCGGCCCGCTGCACCGGCACGTTGAGAACGACCTTCTCGCTGGAGAAGTCGAGCACGTCGCCGTTGACCGTGAACCGGCTCAGCCGGTCGACGTTCTGGCCCGTCGGCGAGTAGAAGAGGTACAGCCAGTTGTTGGTGGCGAAGTTCCGGTCCAGCGCCAGGCCGAGCAGGCCGCTCTCGTTGGCGGTGAACACGTTCAGGCGACCGGCGGTCACGGTCGAGCCGGTGGTCTTGATGATCTTGACGTCGCCCAGGCGGTCGATGTAGAAGACCCGCCCGTCCTTGGCGATGTCGGTCATCATCGGGTTCGCCGTGTTGTCGTCGAGGGTGACCTTCTCGAAGCTGCCGCTCTGCGAGGCAGAGCAGTCGGCCTTCTCGGCGCCCGCGGCGGTCTTGATCCCGCCGAGGAGCATCTTGGTGAAGTTCGGCTCGGCGAAGCTCTCCTTGGTGTGGCCGAGGCCGGTGTACCAGGAGCGTCCGCCGTCGTAGTCCTGGCACCAGGAGATCGGGTGGTCGATGCCCTGCGTGGAGCCGGTGTAGGACTTCTGGTTCATCGACTGCAACACGTGCACGCTGTTGCGCGGGTTGGCCTGGAAGTCGTACCACTCGTCGACGCGGGTCCACGAGGTCGGCAGGTGCGAGGTCGACGGGTGGGCGAGGTCCTCGGTGAGGACCGTGGCCTGCTGGGTCGCCGGGTGCGACTTGAAGTACGCGCCGACGAGCTTGCCGTACCACTCCCAGTTGTAGCCGCTGTCAGAGGCCGCGTGGATGCCGGCGAAGCCGCCGCCGCCCTGGATGTAGCGCTCGAAGGCGGCCTTCTGGTCCGGCGTGGTGATGGGGTCGCCGGTCGTGGACATGAAGATGACGGCCTGGTACTGCGCCAGGTTGGCGTCGGTGAACTGGGCGCTGTCCTCGGTCGTGTCGACCGCGAAGTTGTTCTCCAGGCCGAGCTTCTGGACGGCGGCGATTCCCTCGGGAATCGAGTCGTGCCGGAAGCCGCTGGTCTTGGAGAAGACCAGGACCTTGAAGTCGGGGTCGGCGGCGTTCGCCGACGACGCCAGGGCCTTGGTGTCGGAGGCTGCGTTCGCCGGCGACGCCATAAGTGTGAAGACGGGCATCAGGGGCACGACGAGGGCCAGGGCCACCGTCGCCGCCGTCCGGCGTAGAGAGGGGGTTTCGGTTATTGGCAGGATCTTTGAGAGCCTGGCCCACGTTCGAGAACGTGGTGACATGGGGTAATTCCTTCCCTGACTGGGGGGTGTCAGGCAAAGCGCGCGCCGCCGCACTGGTGCCAATTGCCACATGAGGTTGGGTACTGCGACTGGAGGGTGCCGCCTCCAGGCTTTTGGGGCCTGTCAGATAGCTGACAGGCGGGGTAAGGGATCCATGATCATGGTCGGGTGGTCGATGAGCCGGTTGACCACCATGCTCGCGGCGCCCCGTGAGGCGGCGCCGAAGCCGAGGTTGGAGGCGACGAACCGGCATTGGTTGGCGGAGCTGGCCACGACCAGGCGTTCCAGCTCCGCCTGGGCGTGGGGCAGCAGCCATTCGGCGAGGGTGGCGAAGTAGCCGCCGACGACGATCACCCGCGGGTTGAACAGGTTGGCCAGGATCGAGCCGCCGAGCCCGAGCCACCGCCCCACCTGCGCGACCGCGTCCATCATCTGGCGGTCACCCGCGGCCAATCCTCTGGCGATCTCCGTCGCGCGCTCCTCGGGATCGGACACCGGCTGGTCGGCCGGTTGGTACGCCTGGTCGGGCATGGCCATCCGTACCAGCGCGGCCAGTCCCACCTTGGTCTCCCAGCACCCGTGCCGCCCGCAGCCGCAGCGGGCGCCGGCCGGGTCGACCGGCAGGTGCCCGACCTCGCCGGAGAAGCCGTCCGCGCCACGGAGCAGCTTGCCGTCGACGAAGATGCCGCCGCCCACGCCGACCTCGCCGGTCAGATAGACGAGGTGGGGGGTGCCGGCGGCGACGCCGGAGGTGTGCTCGGCCACGGCCGCGAGGTTGGCGTCGTTGTCCACCGACACTGGAACGCTCCACGGGCTGAGTGCCGCCGACAGCCGTGCCGCCAGCGGCAGGTCGCGCCAGCCCAGGTTGGGCGCGAACGTGACGACGCCACGCGCCACGTCGACCAGGCCGGGGAGTGCCACCCCGAGGCCGGCCGGGACGGCCTCGGCCCGCTTCATCGTCTCGACGGCCTCCAGGGCCATCTGGCTGAGCACGCGCAGGGCGCGGTCCGGCCCGCCGGCTATCGTGTCGAAGCCGACCCGGCGCTCCACCAGGACCCGGCCGCTGAGGTCGGACCCGTGAACCGAGATGTAGTCAACGTTGATCTCCAGACCCAGCGCGCCGACATGTGCGCCGTGCAGGGCCAGGGGTCGCCGGGGACGGCCGATCGCGCCGACGTGCTCCGTGTCGACCTCCCGGACCAGTTGCCGGTCGAGCAGCTCGGACACCAGGTTGGAGACCGTGGCCCGGTGCAGGCCGGTCACCTCCGCGATGTCGGCCCGGGACTGGGAGACGTGGTCACGCAGGTGGCGCAGGACCAGCGAGAGGTTCGTCTGGCGCACCATGGGAGAGCTGGTCGGCAAGGCGGTGCCGGCCGCGTACGTGGCGTTGTGCTCCTGGGTCACGCGAGTCACCGCCTTTCGTTTGTCTCAGCAATCAACTAATGAGGTTTGTAACACGCACGTGTCCGGTGTGCACCTTGTTGCGAGGTAACGAGTTGACATCTTCGAATATGCGCAGGTAGATGGCATGCGCACTCTGTTGCTGGAACGTTACATTTGCGCTTTTTGTCTTTTCTGGGCCGGGGCCCCCTCCCCGGCGCCGCCGGGAGCGGCCCACGGCATCGTCGAGGGGGCCGGCGCCAGGGGGCAGGCTGCGAACGGCCGCGGGCGGGACCGCGCGGCGCCCGGCGCGCCGGGATACGCGAGCGTCCTGGCGTCTCCCGGAGGCTCGCCCGCCGAGCGGACGGGAATTTCCCGGGCACGCGTATCCCGGATCGAGCACGGCCGAATCGGCGGCCTGGACATTCTCCGCGCGGGGAGAACCACCGGAGGTGGTGGCCGGCTTCGGGGACCGCTTCGTGAAAGTCGCCCGGCCTTTGGTTCCCTACCGCTTCGAACCCGTCGCATAGGGCTTGAGCTGGGGGTTGTCCAAAGCGGGATTCAGGATTCCCGGTCGTCGCCCCACCGGCGCGCAAGACGGCCGAGCCCGGAGGAGCATGTCAACCACGCAGACACCCCCGCCGACGAGCCTCATTGGCTCGTCGGCGGGGGTGGCGGCCGTCGTGTTCACCGCCGGACGGGGCCCGGACAGCCCGCGGATCCTGCGGCGACGGGTACGGCCGGTGAGCCGTACCCGTCGAGATCAGAGCGCGTCGTCGTCGGTGACGATGAGGCGGGTGAAGCCACCCCCGATCGTCGCGTTCGTCGGCACGGACGCGACCACCTGGTACGACTGTTCGGCGGTCGCGGGTGTGGTGTCGCCCGCGATCGGCACCTGGAAGGTGGCCGACCTCGCCCCGACGGGGATGACGACCTGCTGGGCCAGCGCCGTGATCACCGGTGCGGTGCCGGCGGCGATCGACTGGACGTTGACCGTCACCGGCTTCTTGCTCCGCCCCGACAGCGTCAGCGTCATGGTGGCGGCGCCGGGGCCGTCGCCCTCGGGGACGGTGAGACCCTGGAGCGAGACCTGCGGCAGCTCGTCCAGCTCGGCCTTGCCCACGCGGACGTCGGAGAACGCGAGGTCGCCCAGGTACACGCCGCCGGTCGGGCTCGCGCCGGTGACGCGGACCTCCCGTACGTCACGCAGGTCGACCTCGTCGAGGGACGACATCGGGACGCGCACCGTCCGCAGCCACGTCTTGGGGAGCGGCGAGGTCGTGCCGGGGAACGGTGTGAGGGCGTCACTCACGCCGGAGACCAGCACGGTGCCGGTCGTGCCGCGACCGTCGACGACGGTGACCGCCAGGTCGACGTTCCCCGTGGCGCTCTCGTCGAGGGCGGCGCGGAAGGTCAGCGCGTCGTAGCCGTTGACGTTCCGCGACCCCTCGGGCAGCGGGACGCTCACCTCGCCGGTGGTGTCGGTCCAGGCGAACCGCAGGACCGGCGTGGCGGTGACGTTCCCGGCGTACGTCGCGGGTGTCCAGGACGGCGCCTGCGACGTGGTCAGCCTGGTGGCGCAGGTGGGCACGCCGCTCTGCGGCGAGCGGTCCAGCATGCCGGCGCAGATCACGCCGGTCGCCGCCCCCGAGACCGTGAAGGACGACGACGGCGACGTGAAGGGAGCCACGTCGAGGCGCTTGTCGGCCTCGGCCTGCGCGACCGTGTGGACGACCGCGCGCCCGGCGGACGCCGGAACAGCGCCGCTGCCGTCGAACAGCGGGAGCAGCTCGTGCTCCCCGCCCTGGACGAGACGGAAGAACCCGGCGATGTACGCCGTGCCCACCGCGTACTGCTCGGCCGGGGTCAGCCGGCCGGGGGCGGCGGTGCTGCCGCACACCGGGTCGTTCCGGTTGCTCCAGTCATCGGACGCCGGCGCGACGGCCACGCCCGGTGTCCACTCGGTGTTGAAGAAGTTGTGGTTCGTTCCCATGATCATGAGCGAGGAGCGGAACGCCTCGTCCTTCTCGAAGGCGTACAGGGAGTCGTCGTAGAAGTGCTGGCCCTGCTGGTTGGAGACGTCCCCGTCGCAGTACGGCAGGAAGACGGACATCGGGATGTTGGGCAGGGTCGCACGGGCGAAGTCGGTGGGCGCGAGCGGGAGGACCGCCCTGATCCCGTACGGCTTGGGACGCCCGGCGTTGAGCAGCGCCGCCTTGACGACACCCTCACCCCCGCGTGAGTGACCCATCAGGCCGATGTCGTCCATGTCGAGACGGTCCTTGAAGAGCTCGACGAGCTTGTCGTCGCCCGTCCCCTTCACCGCGTCGGCGAGCAGGTCGAGGTGGCGCATGACGACCTCGCCGCGCGCGAGCGCGCCCCGGTCCTCGCTGAACGGGTTGTCGGCGGCGTTGACGCCGTTGGCGCTGACCGACACGACGGCGTACCCGTGGCCGGCGAGCACGTCGGCGGGGCCGTCGTACCCGGTGAAGCTGAGGATCGGCTGCTGCCCGGCCGGGCACGGCCAGGTGCTGTTCGACGTCTGGCGCGTGACGGGGTTGTAGCACGCCGAGTGGCGGCCGTGCTGGAAGACGACCAGGGGAAGCCTGCCGGTGGCCTCCTTCGGCAGGTACACCTTCGCGCGGATCTCGGCCTGCCTGCCGCCGAGGCCCGCCAGGGTGATGGCGGTGTCACCGAGGTCGTACTCGTCGTGGACGACGGTGTAGCGCCCGGGGGACGCCGGGTCGATCGGGAGAGGAGGGGTGCCCGGCCTCTTCTGCCGGTTAGGCGCCGGTTCGGGGGCGATCCTCGCGGTGGGGGCGGCCTCCGAGGGGACCTCCCCGTTCCAGGCCACGTCGACGGACGCCGCCGAGGAGACCTTGGGGTCGGACGTGGTGATCGTCAGGGTCGTGCCGTCCGGCGACTCCACGGCGGGGCCGAGCGAGGTGCCGTTGACGGCGAGTTCCGGGATGGCGTCCCGTACCGGGAGCGGCTCGGCGAGCTGGAGTGTGATCTTGTAGCCACTCTCCACGGTCTCGACCGACCAGGCGCCGTCCTCACCGGTTCCCGATACGGGTGGGTCGGCGTGGGCGGGTCCGGCGAAGAGCATCGTGGAGACGACTACGGCGGTCACGGCTCCGGCGAGCGTCCGTGTCCTGGCCTGCGCGTGCAAGCGCATGTTTTTCCCTTCGAGCGCAATGCCCCAGCGGTGCTTACGTCCGCTATTGGTGGGGTTTTTGCATGTACACCCGAATCAGATCGCGCATGATCGCCCGCAAGGGTTACGGGGTTTTTGCGAGTCTGTAAATGACATTTGGGGATGACCGCTGGCAAACCGTTCGCCAGGTCCGCGCCGGAGCCCGGACCGGTTCGTGCCAAGCGACACGAGAGTGGGTCAGAGCCCGAAAGTCAGTAAGTCACGTAGATCCGCGTAGGCGGCGACACGTGTTGCGTGCGGAGAAACCGCCGGCGTCCGCGCCGCCCAGGCCGATCATCCCGCCCAGCATGCCCACCGCCGGCGAGGAAGCCCGGTGGCGCCGAGCGCACCGCGCCGGTGGGCGCGCGGTGGTCGTGGCGGTACTTCTTCGCCCTGCCTGAGCTTCCCGGAGGGCTGCGATCCCTGGGAGATCCGGGTATCGTCCACGACGATGACCTCGATGGCTGATCAGCCAGGACCGTTATGGGACGGCACCCCGCGTTCGGCGGCGTCTCATCGGCGGGTGCCGGCTCGGCCGGGTGTCAGGACGGCGGCCGGCAGGGCCGCGGCGCCTGCGGCGACCGCGGCGAGGATGAAGCCGTTGGTGAACCCGGACAGTGTGCCCCCGGTGAGGCTCGCCGCTGCGACGCTGGAGATGGCAGCGGCTCCGATGGAGGCGCCGAACTCGTGGAAGGTGCTGACGATGCCGGAGGCGATGCCGGATTCGTGCGGGGCCACCTGGCCCAGGGCGGTCGCGGAGGCGACGACGAACATCGCGCCGGTCCCGGCGGCTGCGACCGCCGTGCCCGCCACCACGGTCATCGGGTGCAACGACAGGGCGGGCACGGCCATGCCGATCGCGGTGGCGAGCAGCCCGGCCACCGCCGGCCGGCGCGCTCCGGCCCGGGCGATGAGCCGGCCGGTGAGGTTGGCGCCGAGCATCGTCGCCACCGCGACCGGCAGGAACAGCAGACCGGTCTGCAAAGCGCCGTATCCCTGCGCGTGCTGGAAGTAGAAGGTGCCGAGGAAGAACACCGCGATCAGCAGCGCCGTCGCCATCAGGATGAGGAACGTGCCGGTGGCCACCGGGCGCCGGACCAGCAGCGTGAGGTCCATCAGGGGAGATTTGGCGGTCTTCTGCCTGGCCACGAACGCCAGGTAGCCGATCACGGCCGCGAGCACGAGCCCCCCGGTCGCGGCGGTGAGCCACCCGTGGTCTCCGGCGCCGGTGATCGCGTAGATCAGCGCGCCGGACGAAGCGGTGACCAGCAGCGCGCCGAGCACATCGAGCCGGGGCCGGGGCGCGGCCACGGGTCGGTGCGGCAGCATCCGGGCCAGAGCGGCGAGGATCACCAGCCCGATGGGGACGTTGACGAAGAAGACCCATGGCCAGCCCGGGCCGGCGGTGAGCAGCCCGCCCAGCAGCACGCCGAGGGCCGCGCCCCCGCCGCCGAGCGCGGACCAGACACCGAGTGCCCTGTTCCGCTCGTCACCCTCGAACAGGTTCACCACCAGTGACAGGGCTGAGGGGGACAGCAGCGCGGCGCCGAGTCCTTGGGCGACGCGGCCACCCAGCAGCATGGCGGCGGAGTCGGCGAACCCGGTCACCAATGACGCCGCCGTGAAGATCGCCAAGCCGGCGAGGACCACCCGCCTGGCCCCGATCAAGTCGGCGAGCCGTCCGCCCAGCAGCATCAGGCCGCCGAACGTCAAGGTGTAGGCGGTGACCGTCCACGCCACCGCCTGGCGGCTCAGGCCCAGGTCGGTCTCGATGTGTGGCAGCGCGATGGCCACGACGGTGATGTCGAGGATCAGCATCAGCTGGGCCACCCCGAGGAAGGCCAGGATGCGCCATCGCAATGGATGGGGCGAACTGCTTTGCGGGGGTGTCTTGTTGATCTCCTGCTGTGTCATCCAGGACCTCCGGCCGGTAACTCGTATGTTCATATACGACTTCTGGTTCCGGCACGGTAACACATACATGCCCGTACGAGTTAGGGTGGTGGCATGCCTACCGCCGCTGCTGGTCCGCGTCGGCGCGCGGACGCCGAACGCAGCATCGCCCGTATCGTCTCCGCGGCACGCACGTGCCTGAGCGGTGATCCGAATGCGAGCGTCGACGACATCGCCAAGGCCGCCGGCGTGGGCCGGATGACGCTCTACGGCCACTTCCGCACGCGGCCGGAACTCGTCGAGGCCGCGCTGGTCGACGCAATGCACGCCGGTGAGGAGGCGCTGTCGGCCGTCGACCTCACCGGCGACGCACGAGAGGCCCTGTCCCGGTTGCTCGACTCCAGTTGGTCCCTCGTGGCCGAGTCCATGGCATTGCTGGCCGCTGCCCAGAAAGTCCTTCCCGCCGAACGTATCCGTGAGCTGCACGCCGCCCCCGCGCAACGTGTCGGAGAGCTCATCCGCCGTGGTCAGAACGACGGTGTGTTCCGCGTCGACCTGCCGATCACCTGGCTGATCAATGTCCTGCACTACATCCTCAAAGGCGCCGCGGAGGAGAATCGCGCTGGACGCATGGAGACCGGGGAGGTCTCCCGCGTCGTCATCGCGACGGTGCAGTCGCTCCTACGGCCGGCTGGCGCGCTCACGGAGGGTTGGCCCCGGCCACCGAGCAGGTGAGCGAGGCGACTTGGAGGCATCTCCCGGGAGACGGCCTCTCGGAGGCGGTGCGACAGGTGCTCCGGCGACACCGCCGGCAGCGGTCTCGCCCATGCGAGCCGCGAGTGAGCCACGGGTGAACCACGAGCGAGCCGTGAATGAGCCGTGAGAGAGCCGTGAGAGAGCCGCGCGCCCGGTCAGGTGGCGGTGACGACGCCGGAGGCGCCGTCGACGGTGATCTCCTGGCCGGTGACGATGTGCTCGGTCGCCCCGCTCACGCCCACCACGGCCGGGATCCCGTACTCGCGGGCCACCACGGCACCGTGGGAGTTCGCGCCGCCCATCTCCATCACCAGGCCGCCCGCCGTGAGGAACAGCGGCGTCCAGCCGGGGTCGGTGGAGGGGCAGACCAGGATCTCCCCGGGCTCCAGGTGCGCGCCGACCGGGTCGAGGACGACCCTGGCGACGCCGGTGACGGTGCCCGCCGAGGCCGGGGTGCCGGTCAGCGCCCCGTCCACCGGCGTCCGTACGCCGACCGCCTCCGGCTCGGTGCCGTCCGACAGCAGGACACGAGGGACGTGCCTGCGGCGCAGCTCGCGGGCGGCCTCCTCACGCCGCCGCGCCACGAGATCCGCCAGGGCGGGCCGCGCGGCCTCGCCGGACGAGGGAGTGCCGTCCTTCATCGGGGAAACCGGGGAAGCCGGGGAAACCGGTGAAGGAGAACCGGTCGGGGAGGGGGCCGGTCCGCTGCCGGGCGCGTGACCGGCCGTGGCCGACGCGGAGATCTCCCCGGAGGGCGCGGCGAGGGCCGCCCTGGCCTCGCGGAAGGTCAGGAAGAAGACGTCGTCGGCGGTGGCCAGCAGCCCGCGTGCCGCCAGCTCGACGCCGACGGCGAGCAGCTCGGCCCGCATCGCGGCCAGGGCGGTCACCATGGCGTACTTGGGCATCTCGCGCAGACCCGCCAGCGCCCGGGTCCTGCCGAGCGCGAAGCGGACGAAGCGCCCGCGAAGACCTCCGGCACGCCGGCTCAGGGTCTTGATCATGAGGGCGGCCTCGGCGGCGCCCCCGGCGAACAGGGCGTCGGGGGCGAGGGCCGGGTCCTCCAGCCGCAGGTAGTTGGCGAGGACGCCGATGATGTGGGTCGGGTCCTCCGACCAGCGCGGCAGCCCGAGGTCGATCTCGGCGACCGCCCTGACGCCGTAGACGGAGAGGAAGTCCGTCAGGCCCTTCCCCGCGACGCCGGGGAGCGATCCGGTGCGGAAGCGCTCGGCCAGCTCGGCCGCGGGGGTGCCCAGCAGCAGGGAGGTGGCCTCGCGGTCCTCGCGGATGCGGGTGGCCAGCCGCCACAGCGCCAGGTCCATCTCGGTGGTCACGTTGTGCGGCAGCCCGCGCAGGACCGTCTGCAGCTCGCCCGGCCTGACCCGGTCACCCAGCACCTTGGCGGCCAGGCCGAGCATCGCGAAACCGGCCACCGCCGCCGGAGCGATGGTCGGCAGCAGCGGAAAGATCTGGCGGCTCAGCACCCGCTCGACGTGGTCGAGCCGCCGGCTCGGGGCGGAACCCTCGGGCGCGGCCAGCCCCCTCCCGAGGCGCGCGTTCAGCAGCTCCACGTCCCGGTGCGCCGCCGCGGGGTTGAGCAGGGCCCGTACGGCACGCTGCGGGACGCGGAAGCGGGACGCGAGCCTGACCGCCCGGCGCAGGGGCGGACGGAGCGAGGGCTGGGTGACGCCGAACCGGGGATCGTCGAGCAGGCCGCGCAGCACCTTCGCCGACCTGGCCTCCATCACGTCGAGCACCTTCGGGAAGGCCACGCGGCCCACCCTGCCGCGCATGAAACCGGTGACGTCGAAGAACAGCCGCCCGCCCGACTCCGCGATGACGGGGGCCCCGGCCACCGGGTCGGCCACCGGGATCCCCAGAATCTCGAACGCCGACGACGACAGCAGCCTGAAGGCCGACATGCCCATGGGCGTGATCGGCCGGTAGAGGCCCTGGGCCAGGCTGAAGCAGAAGTAGATTCGCGTGCCATCGGGTTCGAAGCCTCCGGACCGCGCGTCCAGGGCGCCGGTCTCCCCCGCGCGCGTGCCGCCCGCCCCGGGCAGCGGCTCCGCGGACGGCTCCGCGTGGCGGGGGATCGGATAGAGCGTGGTGATGGGACGCGACTGGGTCAGCCAGAGCACGCCGTCGGAGTCGATCGCCCACTCGGTGTCCTGGGGCGTCCCGTAGTGCCGCTCGACCCGGTCGCCGAGCTCGGCCAGCGCCCGCAGCAGCGCGTCGGTGACACAGGCCTTCTCCGCGGCGCCCGTGAAACTCGCGGGCGCCTCGACGTACTCGACGCCGCCGCCCGCCAGTGACCGTACGGCCAGCCGCTTGTCACCGAGGCGACGCTCGGTGACCTCGCCGGTGGCGGTGTCGACCACGAAGTGGTCGGGGTTGACCGCGCCGGAGACCACGGCCTCGCCGAGCCCCGGGCCGGCGTCGATCACCGCCTCGCGCCGCCGCCCGGTGACCGGGTTGGCGGTGAACATCACCCCGGCCACCTCCGACTGGACCATCTCCTGGATGACCACCGCCAGGCGCACCGCGCCGTGGTCGATGCCGTTCGCGGCCCGGTAGGCGACGGCCCGGTCGGTCCACAGCGAGGCCCAGCACCGCCGGACCGCGTCAAGCACGGCGTCGGCGCCGATCACGTTGAGGTAGGTGTCCTGCTGCCCGGCGAAGCTGGCGTGCGGCAGGTCCTCGGCGGTCGCGGAGGAGCGGACCGCGACGGGACCGGTCGAGCTGTTCCGTACGACACCCGCGATGTCGTCGGGGACCGGTGCGGCGAGCACGAGCTCGCGAGCCTTCGCGGCCAGCGCGTTCAGGGCGGGGACGTCCCCGGCGGCCGTCGTGGTGAGTGCCGCGAGCACGTCCTGCAGCCCGGCTCGCTCGGTGACCCTGCGGTAGGCCTCGGTGGTGACGCACAGACCGGGGGGAACGGGGAGCCCGGCGCTGGTGAGCACGCCGAGATTGGCGGCCTTGCCGCCGACCAGGGGCAGCATCTCCGCCCCGATGTCATCGAATTTCAGGATGAGCGGCTTGGACATGGGGGCGTCTCCTTGAGGCTTCGCCGAGAAGCGCCATGGCCCGGATCACGAGCTCGCGTTCCTCGGCGGTCAGATGGGCCATGACTTCGAGTTGGGCGTCGGCCCGGACGCGCTCGAACGTGCGGAGGAAGTCCGTTCCGGCCGGGGTGAGGGCGATCCGCCGCACCCGCCGGTCGCCGGGATCCTCCCGGCGGTCGGCCAGCCCTCGCCGTACGAGCTGGTCGACCAGGCGGCTGGTGGCCGAGACGGACCGGCCGACACGCCCGGCGAGTTCGCGGAGCGTCGGGGCGGCCGGGGTGTCGAGGGTGTAGAGCGTGGCGATCTGGATCATGGAGGGCTCGTCGCCCTCGAACCCGCTCAGCAGATGGAGCAGCAGGCCGGGGATGAGCGCCCGGCGGAGGTCGCCGATGTCATCGGCCATCCGATCGCGCTCCGCGCCGTTCACGGGGTCCATCGGACAACTCCTTGCATCACTGCAACCAATGCGTTGATGCAACGTTAAGCCGGAGAGACCAGGAAGTCAACAAGTGATGAAATTAGCGCGCGGGCCGTCGGTCGAGCTCATGAGATGTCCGGTTCGCGGGTGAGCGGGCGGCCCGAGGTGGTGCCGAGCGTGCGGTCCCCCGTGGGCCGCTGTCCGGCCTGGACGCGGCGGTGCGGGCGACGTGTCAGCCGAACCCCGACGGCTGGGGCGCCGAAGCGGGGCTCGGCTGAAGGTGGACGAGCCGGGCCGTTCATGGTCAGGCCGATCGGCAAGGTCTCCCTGTCCGCCGGGCGCTGTCCCTCCCTCCCACCTCCGGGCAGGCCGCATCGACCGGGTCAAGGAGCGGGGGCCTGCCCCCCGCTTCGACGGGTTCGACGGGTTCGACGGGTTTCCGGAGAGCCGCCTGGCCGGGCCTCACCCGCGAGGCGCCGCCTTGTGGGTCCGGAGCCTTTGGGGCGCCCGAGGATCCGAACCCGGGACACGCCCTCTAGTTGCCCCAGCCGAGCAGCCAGAGCTGGCCGTTGGCGCCGTAGCGGTTCTTCTGCCACGGGTATATCCGGGCGGAGCACACGCCCGTGAGACGGTCGTAGGCCGTGCAGAAACGCCATCTGTCGGTGACGTCCCAGACGTTCCAGCCGACTCCGTAGGCCTGGACGTTCTGGCAGCCCTCGTAGATGTAGGTGGAAAGGCTCGTGCTCCCGGTGCAGGTGGCGGAGGTGTATGTGACCAGGACGCCGTCGCCGCACCAGGTGTGGTAGGCGCTTCCCTGAAGAGCGGGGGCTCCGTATGTCGTCGTGAGATACCAGCAGCCCGTCGCGGAATCGGCGGAACTGACGTTTCCCGGCCGCTTCGTGGGAGAGAGGAGGTCGCTGGCGAATTTCCCCTGGGACGTGTCGACGACGCTGGGGACCGTTTCCTGCTGGCGGGACATGTCGATGTATTGATCGAGCCCCTTTTCCCGGATCTCGGCGGCCGTCAGGGCGCGCACGGTGGGCTTGGGCGGCGGTGCCACCTCCCCGGGCTGGGGCGCGGGCTCCCATGACTGGAGCGCGGGTTCCCACGGCTGGGGTGCGGGCGGGTTGTCCGGAATGCTCGGCGGTACGGGAGAGAACGCTCCGAGACTCAGGACGGCGGCCACCGCGAAGGCGCAGCTGACCGTGACTCGGGCAAATCGTCGCTTCAATGGCATACGGCATGCTCCTTATCAAAAAAAGCGCGCCGTTGGCGAGTTCGTTGATAGCCTCGTCGGCGGCGCGATCTTGATGGCGTGAAAAATATATACGCCCCCCTTTGGGGGAGGGCTGTAATTCCGTTTCCGGCAGGGTAAACGAAAATTTCCTCGTCCTGTCACCCGAGGGTGTTGAGTGTCTTCCCCGGTCCACGAGGCCGATGTTCGGGGCGATTTCATGGTGATTTCCTTATATGTGTCAAGAGGGGGAGAAGGGTTTGTTTCTCGTGTTAACCTCGATGTTTCGTGATGTTGGTCGGGTCGCGTAGCGAGCCGACCAACTGATGCTTTTCAGTCGCCTGTCAGCCCGGCGGCCCGACTTTCGCGTCGGGTGGGCGGGGTTCCACGAGCCCGGGCCTGTGCTCCTTCCTGGGGTTATCGGGACGAGTCGGCGTTGGTCAGGGTGCGGGCAGGGTCTGCAGGCGCGTGACCGCAACGGTGATCAGACCAGCCCAACGCCATCGCCCGGCCAAGCGGAGCCGTACTCTTCTGCCGCCTCTGACCAGGCGTCCGGCGACCGAGAACAGGCGCAGGCGCAGCCGTTTGGGTTCCCACCGGCGAGCCGGGTCACCCTGGAGAGCCAGTAACTGAGTCCAGGCGGTCAGCTCACAGGCCAGAGCGACCAGCTCAAGCCAGACCTGGTTGGCGGCGAACCCGTGCAGCGGCAGATTACGCAGGCCGGTGTCCTTGGCCGCCCGGATCCGGTCCTCGCAGCGGGCCCGCCGCCGATGCCGCAACTCCAGATCGGCGAGCTGGCCACGCCCGCCGCCGGGCCGGGTGCCGGTGACGAAACACGTGAAGCGGTGCCCGTCGATATCGGTGAACCGCAACTGCGCGCCCGGATGCGGGCGCTCCTTGCGGACGATGACCCGCATCCCCTTCGGCCAGGAGGAAAGGTCCAGCAGCCCGGTCAGCTCCGCCACCCACGCCCCGTCCCGGACCTGCCCGCCCGCGTCGTAGGCGACCTCCCACATGTCCTTCGGCAAGGCCAGGATCGCCGCGCAGATGTCCTCGGTCAGGGTGAACCCGATCGAGTACTTCAGGCGGCGGGCGCTCACCCAGGTGAGGAACTCGCGGGTGCCGCCCCCGCAGTCGGTGCGGATAAGAACCTGTTTGTGCAGATGGGCGGGCACCTGAGCCAGGGCCAGGCGTCCTGCGGTGATGTGGTCTTGCGCGGTGTTGGAGCCGGCGTTCCCGCCGCGCAGCAGCAGCGCCGCGGCCTCACCGGTCCCGCCCGGGCCGTGGTCGACGAACGCGGTCATCGGGTGGAACCCGAAACTCTTCTTCCAGGTCGGCGCCGCCGATTCCTTCTCCGAATGCGCGATCACGATGGTGGCGTCCAGGTCCACCGGGATCAGCGCGCCGTTCGCGCCCGGAGCGTGTTCTGCGGCGAGTCTCCAGACCCGTTCCCGTGCTGCCGCCCGCGCCGCGCGGATCAGGCGTAATGCTTTCGGCCCAGCCTCGGCCAGCGTGGTGACCAGGCGGGAGATCGTCGGGTCGGAGGCCACCGGCCCGAACAATTCCGGGGAGGAGCGCAGCACCGCCACATCGGACAGGCAATCCCCGCCCAGTGCGAGCGTGACCGCCAGATCGGTGATGGTCTTTCCCGGGTCATGGACCGCCCGGGGCTTGCGCCATCGGGACAGGGCTTGTGACAACCCGCGCTGCAGGCCGCTGACCCGCAGGGTCTCGACCAGCAGCAGCCCACCGGCCTGGCTGAGGATTCCCCGGCCGTCCGGTGACACGACGATCTTGTGGCTGGAAGCGGTAGTGTGCACGGGAAAAGTGCTCCGGAACTCGGCGCGGACAGGTCCTTCGACAAGTCCTATCCTCCCAGTTCAGAGAGCACTTTTCTTATGTAAACGATCTGATTCCCCGCAGCCCAGGCGAAAGCCCGAGGTTAACCGCGATGTGTTCCGGAATCGCGTCCCGCCCGCGCCTCTCGCCCTGTCGCCATCCGTTCCGGCGGCGTTCCGCATCGCACCGGACCACATCCCGCACCGGAACGGATCACGCCGAACCGGACCATGTCGAACCGGACCGGTTCGGTGCGGGTGCGGTGCGGGGAAAGTTGTCCGGCCGTCTCCTCGCACGGCCCGTCCCCCCCGTCCGAAGAGGCCGCGGCCCGCGGCTTCTCGCGATCGTTGGAACCGGTACGGGAATCGGAGTAGGAAGGGACTCATGACTACCGAGCAGACGTTCGTCATCGTCGGAGCGGGCCTGGCGGGTGCCAAGGCGGCGGAGTCCCTGCGCGACGAGGGCTTCGAGGGCGGGATCACACTGATCGGCGCCGAGACCGAGCTTCCCTACGAGCGGCCCCCGCTCTCGAAGGGCTACCTGCTCGGCAAGGAGGAGAAGGCCAAACTCTACGTCCACGACGAGGGCTGGTACGCCGGCAACGCCGTGGAGCCGCTGCTCGGGCGCCGGGCGACGGACCTCGACCGGGCCGCGCACCACGTGGAGCTCGACGACGGGCGGCGCGTCCGGTACGACAAGCTGCTGCTC
Source organism: Streptosporangium sp. NBC_01469 (assembly GCF_036227305.1). Classification (NCBI taxonomy): domain Bacteria; kingdom Bacillati; phylum Actinomycetota; class Actinomycetes; order Streptosporangiales; family Streptosporangiaceae; genus Streptosporangium; species Streptosporangium sp. NBC_01469. Next base: position 3,776,332 of record NZ_CP109465.1, read on the forward strand.
GTCCCCGGCGCCTCCCCACGTCGCCTCGACGTACCCGGCGCCGACCTGGACGGCGTGCACCACCTCCGCGATCTCGGCGACTCGGAGCGGCTGCGCGAGGCCGTCCGCGGCGGCGGCAGGAGGGTGGTCGTCGTCGGCGCGGGCTGGATCGGGCTGGAGACCGCCGCGGCCGCCAGGGAGTACGGCTGTGAGGTGACCGTCGTCGAACCGAGGGCGGTGCCGCTGCACGCCGCGCTCGGCCCCGAGCTGGGCGCCTTCTTCGCCGACGTGCACCGGCGCCACGGCGTCGACGTACGGCTCGGCCGCGAGGTGACCGGGCTCCTCGGCCCCGGGCACGTCCGCGCGGTCGCCACCCACGACGGGGAGGAGATCCCGGCCGACCTCGTGATCGTCGGCATCGGCGTCAGCCCCAACACCGAGCTCGCCGAGCGGGCGGGCCTGGCCGTGGACAACGGGATCCTCGTCGACGAGTCCCTCCGCACCGACGACCCCGACGTCTACGCCGCCGGTGACGTGGCCAACGCGTTCAATCCCCTGTACGGTACCCGCGTCCGCGTCGAGCACTGGGCCAACGCCCTCAACGGGGGAGCGGCCGCGGCCAAGGCCATGCTCGGCCGGAAGGTGGTCTACGACAGGCCGCCATACTTCTTTACCGACCAGTACGACGTCGGCATGGAGTTCTCCGGCTGGTTCGCGCCCGGCGAGTACGACTCCGTGGTCATCCGGGGGGACCTGGAATCGGGGGCCTTCCACGCCTTCTGGCTCGCCGGCGGGCGTGTCGTGGCGGGTATGCACGTCAACCGGTGGGACGAGGGCATCTCCGCGACGCAGGAGCTGATCCGCGGCGGCGCGACCGTCGCCCCCGACCGGCTCGCCGACCTCTCCGTACCGCTGGCCGACCTCGCGAAGAGCTGACCGGCTCCCGCCCTCTCGCCCCCTCCCCCTCCACCTGAGCCGGAGCGGCTACCCCGTCCTTCCACGGGTAAAAAGCTCTCGGGGGAGGACGGCGAGACGAAGGCGAGGAGACCGGTATGACCGACACGACCCCCACCGACAAGATCACCATAGAGACACACGGCCGCCGGGAGGCGCTCGCGCTGACCGGGACGATCTGTGCTCTCTACGAGGCGGTGTTCTCGCTGCCTCCGTTCAACGGGACCGCCGCGGAGTTCGCCAACCAGCGCTCCTACTACCCAAAGCTGGTCGACCGGCCGGGGTTCCGGCTGACCACCGCGCGATCCGGGCCGGAGTTCGTCGGGTTCGGGTACGGATACCTGCTGCCGACCGACACCCGCTGGTGGAGCGCGCTGGCGGAACCGGTCGGCGAGGAGTTCGCGGCCGAGACCGGGACCAGGACGTTCGCCGTCATCGACTACGGAGTGCTGTTCGACCGGCGAGGCGCCGGAGCCGGGCACCGGATCCACGACGAGCTGCTCTCCGGATCCGGGGCCGAGCGGGCCACGCTCTCGGTGCAGCCCAAGGCCGTACGGACCAGGGAGGTCTACCGGAGGTGGGGATGGCGGAAGGTGTCCCACAAGCTGATGGACCCGCCGATCCCCGCCCCCGTCTTCGAGATCCTGGTGCTGGAGGAGATGCCCGGGGCGCGCTGATCGGTCGCGACGGGCCGGAAGCCGTCAGGCGATGAGCTGGAAGGTGCGCAGCTTCTCGTCCAGGGCGGCGACCTGGCGGGTCCTCGCCCACGGATTCAGCGTCTCGCGGACCTCCACCACCGAGCGGGCCAGCCGAGGTGAGGTGTTCTTGCAGGTGAGGCGGGCGGCCTCGCCGATCTGCTCGCACGCCTCGTCGATGGAGCGCAGCCGCAGGTGCCCACGCGCCAGATCCAGGCGGCTGAACGCCATGTTGCGGACGAACGCCGGATCGATTTGGGCCAGGGACCGGGCGGCCATCTCGACCGCGGTCTGGGCGTCGTCCATGTCCAGCAGGCACTTGGTCCTGGTCGACAGGTACTGCCCGTCGCCGTAGAAGTAGAGCAGTTTGGCACCCACGTCGCCCTCGCCCGCGTGCCCCAGCTCGTGGCGGGCCTGGTCGAGGCTGGTCATGCACCGGGCATGGTCCTTGTGACGGTCGCTCCTGGCCGAGCGGCGCAACACCGCCGAGTAGGCGCGGGCCCCCACGTCACACGCGTACGACACCAGCAGCTTGCTGTTGGCGCGCTGCCCCCAGGCCAGCGCGCCCAGCGCGTACTCGACGCCCTGCCTGGGGTCGCCCCGCCAGGTCGCCAGCTGTGACCAGTTGGCCAGGACGAAGCTGTTCATCGCGTCGTCGTCGGCCTGGTGCGCGGCTAACTTGGCCTGCTCGTAGTAGTGGTTCGCCCCGTTGAAGTCGTTGAGGTTGAACAGCACCCAGGCGGTGAACCGGCAGATGTTGGCCAGCAGCGACAGCAGCCGGTCGCGCACCTCGTCGGTGGACGCGGCCGGGATCAGCGACCGCACCAGGTGCTGCTGGGCGAGCACGGTCCCCAGCACCGACTGGGGGCCGAGGGTGTCCTCCTGGCGCATGCAGTGGTGCAGCACGGCGTCGATGTGGTCGACGGTGGCCTCGTCCACCCGGGACGGTTCGGCGGCGATCAGGGCGAGCCGGTCGAGCTCGTCGTCGTTGAGCCGGGCCAGCAGCGGAGAGGCCGCCGCCGCGGCGGCGGCGGCCCTGATCAGGGCCAGGACGTCGCGTCGTTTCATGGTCGCCGCCCACTGGGCGAGCGCCTGCACCAGCGCGTCGTACTCCTCGTCGCGGGGGCTCCCGAACGGCACGGGTCCCGCGGGCAGGGTGGGCAGGGCCGCCAGCACCCCCCGGATGTCCTCGGGGCCGAGGCTGCCCGCCGCCCCGGCCGCCACCAGTGCCCGCCCCCGGGACCGGACGGCCGGTGTGTTGTGCTCGTCGGCATCGCGGTGATCTTCACCGTCGACCAGGTCGGCGGTGCGGCACTGGTATATGCGTGCCAGCCGGTTGAGCCCGGCGATCGGCGGCTCGTTGCCGGTGGGGCCGGGCCACGCTTCCCACGACCCGAGTTTTCGGGTCGTCAGCGGCTCGTTCGGCCAGTACTCGTTCCATAGATGGCAGACCTTGGCTTGTGTCAGGCGATGCGCCTCACGGAAGCCCTGGCGGGAGTTCAGGCGCCAGCGTCGCTTGAACTCAGCGGCGACCTCGGCCCACGTGAAACCACGTTCGCGAAGCTCAGCGCTGAAGGCGTCCATCTGCTGTTTGACGCTGCGCGGTGCACGTGGCATCGGCTCGGCCCCTCCCGGCGGGTTCTCCGGCGGCGATTCTTCGGGCCGAACGTTACTGGTCGATCACGTTCGGTGACTGTCGAGTGCAGAAATCGGCGACCAGATCACCGCTCCTTGCAGCGCCATCGCTCTGCGGGGTGGATTGACACCTCAGAGTGACGAACAGACTCGGTGGCGTCGCCTGTTTCCAGCACGCTCCGTACAGCAGGGTTGAGAACAACGCCGGAGCCGTCAGATTCGCGTGGTCTCACCGCTCGGGCGGGGGCGTCCCCAACTCTGCGCCGGGGGCGCGCGACCGAACCTTCGTTGAACCTCCCTGGAGCCATCAATGACCGTGCTCCCCGTCGAACGGCCGGGACCGATGCACTCACCATTTCATCCTGATCTGGACGCCGCCGACCACCTGTCCCTGGACGCGAACGAGCTGTGGCTGGCGGCGCAGCCGGCCTCCGCCTCCCAGGCGCGCGACTTCACTCGCGCGCAACTGCGGACATGGGGCCTGGAGGAGCTGACCGACCTCTGCGTCCTGGTCGTCTCCGAGATGACGACCAACGCCATCAAGGCCACCGCCACCCCGTCCATCCCGTACGGCTACGCCCGTCCGCCCGCCGACCACCCGCACACCTCCGACCACCCGCCCGGTCGTGCTCGCGCGCGAACCGCCGGCCCGTACCCGATCCTCCTGCGGCTCCGCCTCACCACGGGGGGCCTGTTCGCGGAGGTCTGGGACAGCTGTGACGGCTCGCCCGAGATCGCCGAGGTGGGGGAGGACGACGAGAGCGGCCGGGGTCTGCGGCTCGTCGGCATGTGCACCGACGAGTGGGGCCACTACCCGTCACCGGACGGGGGAAAGGTCGTCTTCGGCCGCTGGGCACTGCCGTCCGCCTGGCACACCCCGGCCGTGGCGCCCCCGCGGTTGTACGCGTACTCCTCCCGGGGGCGCGCGGCGCGCGGGTGATCCCCGGACGCCTTCCCACGCCGACCTCGGCGCGGGGAACGGCGAGCCCCTCACCTACGTGGGACGTACGCGGGGTACGCCGTCCGCTCCACGTCCGTGTCCGGCCACCGGCGGCGCAGCGCCTGCGCCGCCCGCCGGATCCATCCGGCCAGGTGGGGTAGGGCGCGGTGCTCCTCGGCGGCCCGCGCCGCGGCGTCCAGTGTGAAAACCATCTGGAGCCGGCTCCTCTCGCCGGGAGCGCGCGCGTCGAGCGCCGGGAACCGGGTCAGACGGGTGGCGGCCCAGGTCAGGCATGCCGAGGCCAGGCCGAAGCCGAACAGGTGATCGTCCTCCGCCTCCGGCACGCCCCGGGCCAGCGCGCGGCGGTAACCGGCCTCCAGGCCGGTCGCGATCGGGTCGGACACCGTCAGCCAGGCCGGGCCCGGCACGTACAGGCACACGGCTGAGATCAGGGTGTGCCGGTAGTCGGCGAACTCGAAGTCGATGAGCCGCCCGTCGCCACCCGCCGCCAGGAAGTTGTTCGCCTCGGAGTCCCCGTTGGTCAGCGCCAGGAAGGGGCCCGGATCGGCGAGTTCCGCCAGTAACCGGGCCAGCTCGGCCTCGGCCGGGCCCGGCAGCGCGACCCCGAACCCCGCGCCGTACTCCATGGCCCGCCGCCACGCATCGGCGCCCGCGTACATGGGGTCGGGGCCCACGGCCGGTTGTCTCGCGAGGTAGGGCTCCGCGTGCCCGGCCGTGGCCGCGCCCAGCTCGCCCAGCGCCCGCGCGAAGGCCGCCAGCCCCGCCGGTGGAGGCGCCGCGCCGTCGCGGCGCAACACCTGGTCCAGCGGTGTGCGGGGAGTGAGATCCTCCAGGACCAGGAGCGACGCCGCCATGTCATCGGCCAGCACCCTGGGGGCGAGGCCGAGCCCGAGGTCCTCGGAGAGGAACCGCAGCGCGGCCCGCTCGGTCACCACCTGTCCCGCGTCCATGCGCAACCCGGACGGATGGCTGCGCAGCCACTTCACGATCACCGACGCGGGCAGCCCGGCCTCCGGCCCGGCCAGGTACGCGCGCAGGACCGCCCACGGGGCCAGGTGCTCCAAACGGTCCAGCACCACCGGCACGCCGAACGCCTTCGTCAGCAGCGCCTCCAGGCCGGACCGATCGGGCAGCGGAAAGGTCGTCGCGGAGGGATCCGCCGGTGGCGTCGGCACCCTGGCAGGGTGCCAGCCGAGGGGCGCGGCCTTCAACAGGTTTCCGCCTCCCGGACCGGTTCGGGGCGCGGCGGTCGGCACCACGCCCTTCGCCGGGTTTTGCCTCTTATCGGGCGGTGCCGACTCCTCAGGCTCCTCAGGCTCCTCAGGCTCCTCAGGCTCCTCAGGCTCCTCAGGCTCCTCAGGCTCCTCAGGCTCCTCAGGCTCCTCAGGCTCCTCAGGCTCCTCAGGCTCCTCAGGCTCCGAAATCGGCTTTCTCGCCCGGCTCGCGAACGGCAGAATGCCGGGATGGATGAGATCCTGCGCGCCGCGGGCGAAGTGGTGGGCGTCGAGCTGTCCGATCCGGTCGACCTCGGTGGCAACCCGCGCAGCGTCGTCCTGCGCTGCCGGACGGCTTCCGGCGGCAGCGTCGTCGTCAAGAGGTTCGGCTCGGAGCCCGACGGCCTGCGCGCCTTCGCCGCGGAGGCGGCCGGGCTCTCGCTGCGGCTGGCCGGTCCCGAGTTGCTGGGCGTGGACGCCTCGGTCCCGCTGGTGGTGATGGAGGACCTCGGATCCGCGCCGACACTCGCGGACGTGCTGCTCGGTGACGATCCGCGGGCCGCCCTGGACGGTCTGTCGGCCTGGGCACGCGGGCTCGGACTGCTGGCCGTCGAGTCGGTGCGCCGACGCGACGACCTGGCCTCCCTGTCGGCCCGCCACGGCAGGAGTGTGCCGTCCTGGGACGAGGATCCGTGGGCCGTCCGGTGTGCGGCCGAATTCCCCTCGGCGCTCGCCGGGATCGGAGTCGAGGCGCCGCCCGAGCTGGCCGGGGAGCTGGGACGGATCGTGACGACGGGCGCGGACGAGTATCTCGCCTTCACCCCCGGCGACACCTGCCCGGACAACAACCTGCTCACCCCGGACGGCCTGCGGCTGATCGACTTCGAGTCTGCCTGCTACCAGCCCGTCTTCATGACGGCCGCGTACTGCCGGATGCCCTTCGCCACCTGCTGGTGCGTCTTCACACTGCCGGCCGGGTTGGCGGAGAAGATCGAGGAGACCTACCGCGCGGAGGTCGTCGAGGCGTACCCGGAGCTGGTCGAGGACGAGATCTGGCGGCCGGGGGTCCGGCGTGCGGTCGCGCTCTGGACGGTGTACATGACGACCAACCTGATCCCGCGCACGGCGAAGGACGGGCCGGCGCACAGGACCCGGCGTCCCGTCCCGACGCTGCGGCAGCTGCTGAGACACCGCTGGGAGATGGCGAGCACCCTGGAGGAGTTCCCGGCCTTCGCGGAGACGATGCGGCTGCTGCTCCGGGAGGTGGCCGACGGCTGGGACGTCCCCCCGCTGCCGGGATATCCCGCCTTCGGCGGCTGAGGAGTCGGCGAGGACCGGTCGGGGGCCGGTTGGGGGGAGCCTTCGCCCGCCGGAAGGTACGGGACCGAGGTGGAGCCGGTCGGGATGATCGGGATCGCCGGGACCTGACGTGGTCGTCCACAGATCCGAGGTGACAAGCCGATAGCATCGCAAATGTCGGAGATTTGCGTCATTTCGGTTATGTGTGTAATGTCGGCGATATGGATTACGAGGCCGAGCTTGCCTACGCCGACGAGGTCGGCCGTCATTTCGCCCGGCAGAACGGCCTGCCCACGATGACCGGCAGGGTGGCCGGGTGGCTCCTCATCTGCGATCCGCCGCAGCAGACCATCGCCGAGCTCGGCGAGGCGCTGCGGGCCAGCCGCACCGCCGTCAGCGGCGCGGTCTCCATGCTTGAGGAGTGGTCCTGGATCCAGCGTTCGCGTGCCGCCGGTGAACGGGTGGATCGTGTCAGCATCCATTCCTCGATCTGGCTGAGGATGGTCGACAAGCCCTCGGCGTACACCTCGCTCGGCGCGCTCGCGCACCAGGGCCTCAAGGTGCTCGGCGAGGCGTCCCCGGCCCGGCGGGCGCGTCTTCTGGAGGGGGCCGCCTTCGCCGAGTTCCTCGTCGAGCGGATGCCCGCGCTCGCGGCCGAGTGGCGCGAGCGCCGCGACGCCCTGCGCGCCTCCGGTGAGCTGCCCGACGACACCGGGACGCACCGGCCCTAGCCCGAGGTCACCGGACCGTCCGCGAGGGCGGTTCCCTCCCGGCCCGAAGCCACCGTCCCCTCGGGGCGTTCCTCCCTTACCCCGAAGCCCGGCAGACCGTCCCCGAGGGCGATTCCCCTTCAGCGCGATTCCCCCTCGGCGCGATTCCCCTTCAGCTCGAAGCCACCAGGCCGTTCCCGAGGTGGTTCCCCCTTTTCCAGCCGGTGCCCCGACGGCACCGGTGTCACCGGCATGCCCCGGCTCGCGTCCCCGCCCGATCGACGGACGCCTCGCCCGGCATCCGAACTTTCGAACTTTCGAACCGAGGAGATCTCCGTGACTTTCGACTCCGCCCGCTGGCAGGCCCGGCTCGACGAGCTTCGCGCCGCCCACCGTGTGCCGGGGGCGTCGCTGGCCGTACTGGTCGACGGGAACGTTCACGAACTGGCCAGTGGTGTGCTGCACCGGGCGACGGGGGTGGAGGTGACGACCGACTCGGTGTTCCTGTCCGGCTCGCTCGCCAAGGTCTACACCGCGACGCTGGTGATGCAGCTGGTCGACTCCGGCGAGCTGGACCTCGACGCACCCGTGGTGAGCGTGCTGCCGGAGTTCGCCACCCCGGACCCGGAGGCCACGAAGACGATCACGATCCGCCAGCTGCTCAGTCACACCGGCGGGCTGACCTGCGACTTCACCTACGACTCCGGCCGCGGCGACGACTGCCTGGCCAAGTACGTCGAGGCCGCCAGGCAGGTGGCGCCGGACTGCCCGCCCGGGACGGCGCTGTCGTACAGCAGCGTCGGGTATGTCGTGCTGGGCCGCGTCGTCGAGGTGCTGACCGGCCTGACCTGGGACCAGGCGCTGAAGGAGCGGCTCCTCACCCCGCTCGGGCTGGAGCACTCGATGACGCTGCCCGAGGAGGCGCTGCGGTTCCGCGTGGCCATGAGCCACCTGGGGGAGCCGGGGGCCGACCCCGACCCGGCCCCGGCCTGGGACCTGATGCCGCGCTCGGCCGGGCCGTACGGCAGGGTCATCATCTCCGCGGGCGACGTCGCCCGGTTCGCGCGGGCGCACCTGGACGGCGGCGTCGCCCCCGACGGCACCCGGATCCTGTCCGCCGAGACCGCCGCGGAGATGCGGCGGCGCGTGGTCGACAGCCCGGACAAGTGGACCGTCAGCGCCGACGGCTGGGGCCTGGGCTGGACCCTGTACGACTGGGACGGCGTCTCCGGCTACGGTCACGACGGCGCCGCGATCGGCCAGTACTCCTACCTGCGCGTCGTTCCGCACGCGGGGGTGGCGGTCGTCCTGCTGGCCAACGGAGGCCACACCGGCGGGCTGTACGCCGACCTGTTCAGGGAGCTGCTGGGCGAGCTGGCCGGGGTGCGCGTGCCGGAAGCCTTCGGACCGGCGGCGAACCCGCCCGCGGTGGACATGAGACGGCTGGTGGGCACCTACCGGCGCGAGGGCGTCGTCACCACCGTCACCCAGGACGACGACGGCGCGCACATCCGGTACGAGTTCGTCGACGGCATGAAGGACTTCTCCCCGCCCCTGGAAATGGACCTGGTGCCGGTGTCGGAAACGGTCTTCGCCGCCTCCGGCGGCCCCTCCTTCAGCGAGGGGCACATTCCCGTGGTCTTCTCCACCCTGACCGACGGCACCGAGTGCGTGTACATCGGCATGCGCGTCACCCCCAAGGTCGCCTGAACCCGTCCCGGCGCCGATGCACATCGCGCCGCGAATTGCCGCAGAATGAATACGCGTATCCGATGTTCACATTGGAGGGGGCGGCGATGGGGAGCAGGGCCCTGGTCCTGGGCGGCGGAGGCATCACCGGAATCGCCTGGGAGCTTGGCATGCTCACCGGCCTGGCCGAGGCGGGCGTCGACCTGGGGCAGGCCGACCTCGTCGTCGGGACCTCCGCCGGAGCCGTCGTGGCCGTGCAACTCCTGGCGGGCCTCGATCTGGAACAGCGGTACGCGGCCCAGTTGAAGCCACCCGGTGGGGAGACGAGGCCACGCATTCCCCACCTGTACCTGACCCGGCTGGTGTGGAACACGATCCGGGCCGCCGACCCGGTGGAGTTCCGGGTACGGATGGGCAGGATGGCACTCGCCGCCAGGACCCCGTCGGAGGCCGAACGGCGGGCGGAGATCGTCCGATGGATCGGGGGCGTCCACGCCTGGCCGAAGCGCCGACTGGTGATCACCACCGTGGACGCGGAGTCGGGAGAGTTCGTGACGTTCGACTCGGCGAGCGGTGTCGAGCTGGTGGACGCGGTGGCGGCCAGCGTCGCGACCCCCGGAGTCCGGCCGCCCGCGACCGTTCGTGGCCGTCGTCACATGGACGGCGGGATGTGTTCGGCGGCGAACGCGGATCTGGCGGCGGGCTACGAGCAGGTGGTGGTGCTGGCGCCGGTGACACGCGGAGGCGGGCCGATGCCCGCCGTGGCGGACCAGATCGCCGCGCTGGGGCCGGACGCGCGTGTCACGCTGATCTCCCCGGACGAGGACGCCCGGCGGTCGATGGGGTCGAGCTCGCGGGACATACTCGACCCGGCTCGTCGGCCCGCCGTCGCCCGCGCCGGCCGCGCCCAGGCGGCCCAGGCGGTCGAGCAGGTGGCCGACGTGTGGCGAACGACCTGATAGACCCGCTGACTCGGGACGCCGAGGGCTGGAAAGGCCGCTCTGGGCAGCCTGTTGCGCGCCATTGGTCGTGACCATGGAACGTCACTGCCGATGAACACGCACGCTGCGATATGCCCTGACCGAAAGTCTCCGGTCACGCCCACGCTGACGCCGTGATGACAGGGGCGCGACTCGCGGCGGACGAGGATGCCGGTGATGATCGACTGTGAGGCGCGTGGCCTACGCGGCCGTGTCACCCAGGGCGATCAGCACGTCCCGAAGGGCTTCGATGGCGGCGCGGGTCGTGCGCGGTGCCACTTCTCGTAGTGCGGCGGCCTGCGCGGCGCTGGCGGCGCGCACGGCCTCCTCGGCCACCTTCACCCCGCGTGTCGAGAGCCGCACCCACGAGCTGCGCGCGTCGGACGGGTCGGGGTCGCGCTCGATCAGGTCCGCGGCGGCGAGGCGGCGCAGCACGTTGCTGGTGCCACCGGAGGTCAGCACGAGCCGCTGGGTCAGCACCGACGGACGCAGCCGGTAGGGCATCCCGGACGCCCGGAGCGCGGCGAGGATGTCGTACTCCGCCTTGGTCAGACCCAGCCGCGCCAGCTCCGCCTCGACGGGCGCGTTGAGCAGTGCGGCCAGCCGTGCGGCCCGTTTGCTCAGCTCCAGCTCGGTGCCGACCACGCCGGGCAGCTCCCTGCCCCACGCATCGGCGATCTCGTCCACTGTGTCCCTGGCCATCAGCACATCGTACTTGCACTCAGAAAGCTTTATGGATAGCTTTTCGAAAAGCTGTTTTTCCCCAAAGGCTTCATGGAGGCGGAATGGATCTCTTGATCAAGGGTGGCCATCTGGTGTCGGGACACCGTGCCGACATCCTCGTCGACAACGGCGAGATCATCACGGTCGGCTCCGTCGCGGACGCGGCCGCGGCCGACGCCAAGGACCGGTGCTCGGGGCGCGCGGCGCCGGCAGCCGCTTCCTTGGACGTGACCTGGGCAGTTGGCCTGACAGGTGCTCCACACCATGGACCACATTCCAGCTCCACGCCGTACCGGATGACGACCGGCTCGTATGCGCAGCCTCAAGTATCCGATGCGCGCAGGCCGGTTCGGGGCGTCAGCTGGACAGGGGCCGTCGTTCGGTCTGTGCTTATCGGCACTGTCGTCGGTACTTGCCGGGAGCCGTCCCGTACTCTCGTTTGAATGCCTTGGCGAAGGCGAACTCCGACGTGTAGCCGATCCGCTCGGCCACAACCGCTATGGGTGCGTCGGAATCGCGGAGGTGCCTGGCGGCGAGGGTCATCCGCCACCAGGTCAGATAGGTCAGCGGAGGCCGGCCGAGGAGGGTGGCGAATCGCCGGGCGAAGGCAGCCCGGGACAGTCCTGCCTGCTCGCCCAGTTCCTCAACCGTCCACTGCCGGTCGGGGGTGTGGTGGATGCTGTGCAGTGCGGCGGTGATGCCCGGGTCGGCCAGCGCTGTGGCCCAGCCGGTGGCCGTGTCGTGGCCGGACTGCTCTTCATACCAGGCTCTGAGGATGAACAGCAGCAGCATGTCGAGCAGTGCGGGCAGCACGGCGTCGGCTCCCGGGCGGGGCTGTTCCAGTTCGGTTCCGAGTAGGTCGATCGCGGAGCGCACCGAGGGGTGGCGTCCCAGGCGGGCCGGTAGGTGGATCACCTCGGGGAGGTCGCTCAACAACGGGTGCGATCGGGACCTGTCCATAAGGTACGCACCGCACATCAAGACGGTGGAGGCGCCCGATCCGTCGATGCGGACGTCGCTGTCCAACGACGATTCATCGTCGTGCTCGGGGCGAGGCTCGGGCAGTGAAGCGGTCGGGATGTCAGTCTGCGGGGTGGACAGGTCATCGGTCATCCAGTGCCCGCACCCGTGGGGAAAGAACACCAGGTCGCCGACGCTCAGTGCGATCGGCGCATCGTCCGGCGGGGTCAGCCGGCACGACCCCTGAACGACGACGTGGAAGCCGGCCCCGGCGAACGGTTCGGAGTACAGACGCCAGGGCGCCCGCATCTGGGCGCGCGAGGAGTGGGGCCGTCCGGTGCGCATGGCGGCGAGCGCGTCGCTGAGCACGTCCATGTCGTAAGCGTACTGCTGGTACTTGATCCAGAGACGCTGGGACATGAATACAAGATAGATGGACATTGGTTGTCTCCCATGGTCGCCATACGGTGAATCGCGAGCGGGATGGACACTCGTCCCGGGCGATGACGACGACTCGACTGGGAGACGTGATATGAAGATCGTCATTTATGGCGCGCGCGACAACACAGGAAAGCCGATAGCCGCTGAGTCCGCCTGGCGGGGCAACGGCGGTGTGCCGACCGGCCGCGGCCTTGAGCTTGTGCGCGCAGCCGGGGCGGAGGCACAGCGATGACCGAGATCACTGAGCGTTTCGTCGACGCGGGCGGAATCCGTATGCACCTGGCCGAGGCGGGCTCGGGTCCGCTGGTGCTCCTGCTGCACGGCTTTCCCGAATCCTGGTACTCCTGGCGGCACCAGCTGGCCGCGTTGGCTGAGGCCGGTTATCACGCGGTCGCCCCCGACCTTCGCGGGTACGGTCACACCGACCGGCCCGACAGGGTAGAGGACTACACGATGCTGCATCTGGTCGGCGACGTCATCGGCCTGATCGACGCGCTCGGCGAACAGCGGGCGGTCGTGGCGGGCCATGACTGGGGCGCCAACGTCGCATGGCATACGGCGCTGCTGCGGCCCGACCGGGTGCGCGCCGTGGCCGGATTGAGCGTGCCGCAACTGTTCTCGCCACGACCGGTCACCGCCCCGCTGGCCACCATGCGCACTGAGATCGGCGACGGCTTCTACGTCGTCTACTTCCAGCAGCCTGGGGTGGCCGATGAAGAACTCGGCCGGGACCCGCGCGCCACGCTGCGGCGCTTCTTCCACAGCGCCTCCGGCGAGGAAGCCTCGTGGCAACTGGTCGTCCCGCCCGGCGGCGGCTTCCTGGACACCGTGGCCGAGCCCGACAACCTGCCCGGCTGGCTGACCGAGGGGGACCTCGACACCTTCACCGCCCAGTTCGAACACGCGGGATTCACCGGCGGGGTGAACTACTACCGCAACCTCGATCGCAACTGGGCACTGCTCGCCCCCTGGCGCAGTGCGGCCGTGCTCCCACCGGCACTGTTCATCCTCGGTGACCGAGACGTCACCTTCACCTGGCCGGAAGCGAAAGACCTGATCGCCGGCGGATCGACGGTCGTGCCGAACCAGCGCGAGACAGTCGTGCTGCCCGGCTGTGGCCATTGGACCCAGCAGGAACGCCCCGCAGAGGTCAACCAAGCGCTGATCGCCTTCCTGCGATCCCTGTGACCGATCGCGGCTGACAAGGAAGCGGGGGCGCGCTTCTGCCCAGCGCGCCCCCGCGCCGTTTCCTGAGCTACCGGGCACGGGAGGCGCCCGTGCACCCTTCGAACGCCGGGACGGCCAAAGCGCCTGGACATACGCTCAGCCGCCTGTTCCCGGCGCGGGCGTCCGTCCCGCCCGAGGACTCTTCAAGGACCTGGAATCTGTGAATGCATCCCCACGGCGGCGACGGCCCGCGCTCACACTCGCGCTGCTCGCGTTCGCCCAGTTCATCATCACCATCGACTACAACATCGTCTACGTCGCCCTTCCCGACATCGGTGACGAACTCGGCTTCACAGCCCAGTCGCTGCAATGGGTGGTCAGCGCCTACCTCGTGGGCTTCGGTGGCTTCCTGCTGCTCGGCGGCAGGGCAGTCGACCGGCTCGGACAACGACGCATGTTCATCCTCGGGCTCGCCATCTACGGCGTCTCGTCCCTGGCCGGCGGCCTGGCCGCCGATCCCGGGATGCTCGTGGCCGCCCGCGCGTTCCAGGGCCTGGGCGGCGCGCTGCTCACCCCCGCCACCCTGGCACTCATCTACACCGGCTTCCCCGAAGGGACACAGCGCAACCGGGCCATGGGTGTCTGGGGTGCGGCCGGAAGCTCCGGCCTGGCCGCCGGTGCACTGCTCGGCGGCATACTCACCAACGACCTGGGTTGGGAGTGGGTGTTCTTCGTCAATGTCCCCCTCGCCCTCGGCGCGGCACTCGCCGCGCCGCGCCTGCTGTCCGCCGATCCGCCGCCCGAGAACCATCGGGGCGGCTTCGACATGCCAGGCGCGCTGATCGCCACAGCGGGCGCCTCCCTGATGGTGTTCGGCCTGGTCAGCGGACCGGACGCAGGCTGGGGCTCGATCCGCGGCGCCGGGGCACTGGCCGCCGGAGCAGTACTCATAGGCGTCTTCGCCCTTGTCGAGTGGCGCACCCGCAACCCGCTGGTGCCCCTGCGGCTGTTCGCCAACCGCAGCCTGGCCACGGCCATGGCGGTGATGTTCCTCTTTCTGGGGTCCCTCAGCGGGCAGTACTACCTGTTCACCACCTACCTGCAGAACGTGCTCGGCTATAGCGCCCTTGAGGCCGGCCTGGCGTTCCTGCCGCTGACACTGATCTCCGTGGCGACCACCGGGAAGCTCTCCACCGTGCTCCTCGGTAAGTGGGGCACCCGCACCACTCTGTCCATCGGGCTACTCGTCATCGCAATCGGAATGATCCTGCTCGCCGCGGGAATGTCGACCGGCGGCTCGTTCTGGGCACTGCTGCCAGGCATCGTCATCTGGGGCGTCGGCAGCTTCGGCTTCCCTGCCATGTTCGTGGCCGCCGCATCTGGAGTCGAGCCCGCCGAGCAGGGCGTCGCCTCCGCACTGGCCTCCACCTCCCAGCAGATCGGTGGCGCCGTGGGCCTGGCCGCCATCGTCGCCATCGCCAACACCGGCCTGACCGCAGAAACGGGCGCAGCGGCATCCGACGTCGTCGACGGACTACGCACGGCCGGGTGGGTAGCCGGACTGGCCATGGCCGCCGCCGCCATCATCGCGGCCACGCTCAAGAAACCGCAGGCAACAGCCACACCGAAACCTCCCGGGCCGGTGGGGATCTGCACTTCCAGTGAGGAACGCAGCACTAGCCGAGATCGAAGGCGACGTCGGCGAGGTTGACCGTCCGCACCTCCGGGTCGTCGAGGAGCTTGCGCAGGTCGGCGAGTTTCCAGCGATCGACGACGAGCCCGTACACGACGCCCTCCTCGGCCGCCCCAGTGAGCCAATCGTGGCTCAGCTCGAACTCGCTGAAGTCATCTCCCTCACCAAGCAGCCCGGCCCACCTGCGGAACTCCGCGAGCGCAGCCTCGGGCTCGGTCTCGCACTCATAGGTGAGATCCTCCCAGTGCTGCTTGGTCATGTCGCGGTTCCAGACGACCGCGTTCACGGAGGTCACCTTGCTGGAGTCGTCGTAGAAGGACGGGGCGTAGATGTAGGAGACGTCCTTTCCCCCGCAGAATTCGTGCCTCCGGTTGAAGGCGACAAGCCGCTCAGTGGTCATCGGGTGTGTGAACTCCACGACCGCGACGGCCTCAAGCGTCTGGGGGAGCCCGTCGACGGTCTTCCTGGCCTCCTCCGTCAGTGCCTTGTTGACGCCGAGGTCCACATCCACGGAATCGATCGCGTCGCCCAGGCCGCCGGACGGGCCGTCGAGGTGGGGGGCCCGGATGGTGCCGAACAGGTTTTCCACGATCTTGTACCCCGTCCGGCCCTCACCAGGACCGGCCCGGCGCGGCTCGCCCCGCAGCGTGTAGGTCGTCTCCAGCAGCCCCCCGCCATCGCTGTAATCGAACAGCAGGCGCTTGTCCGGGTTCGCGACGCGGGCGGCGGTTCCGTACACCCGAGCCGTTCGCTCGTCGTCGAAGTCGACGAACAGCCACAGCACCCGCTCGACCGCGCTGAGGGCGAGGAACAGCGCCGCGGCGACGGCCAGGACCTTGACGAGGGACCTGGCCACGTACGCCCAGTCGGGCTCCCTCGCGTTCATCACCGCGTGCTCCTATGACCTAGATCAAATCGGGTACGGCGCACCATAGCCGCCCGGAACCGGCGCCGGAGGGCATTGACCCTCCCGATCTTGGTCGCTGGCCCGTAGGATGATTACATGCTTACTTGATCACTTGGAGGTGGAGACGATGATCGTCGAGTACATCCGTTACCGCGTTCCCCGGGCCGAGGAGTTCGAGGCCGCCTACCGCCGGGCGGTGGTGCCGTTGGGCAGAGCGCCCCAGTGCCTGGACTACGAGTTGTCGAAGTGTGCCGACGAGCCGGGCGTCTACATCCTGCGCATCGTCTGGACCTCGGCGAAGGGTCACCTGGAGGGCTTCCGCGGCAGCGAGCACTTCACGGAGTTCTTCGCCGAGATAAGGCCGTACGTCGAAGACATCGAGGAGATGCGGCACTACGAACCGGTGCTCAGGAAGACCGAGCCGACACTGTTCGACTGGGCGGGCGGCGCGGCGGCGTTCGAGCGGCTGACCGAGACGTTCTACGGCCACGTGCGAAAGGACGAGGTGATCGGCCCGCTGTTCGCGCACATGGACCCGGACCATCCGCAACATGTGGCGCTGTGGCTGGCGGAGGTCTTCGGCGGCCCCGACCGCTACACCCGCGAGCGCGGAGGATACGCGCACATGCTCTCCCAGCATCTCGGCAAGCACCTCACCGAGCGGCAGCGCCGCAGGTGGGTAAGCCTGTTGATGGACGCGGCCGACGAGGTGGGGCTCCCCGCCGACCCCGAGTTCCGGGCGGCGTTCGCCGGATACATCGAGTGGGGCACCCGCCTCGCGGTACAGAACTCCCAGCCGGGCGCCACCCCGCCCCTCCAGGCACCGGTCCCCCGCTGGGGCTGGGGAGTCGCCCCGCCGTACCAGCCGTGACCCGGGGGCTCCGCGCCGAACGACGGTGTCACAGGCGGGCGCGGCGGTGTTGAAGTCGTCCCAGCTGTTGAGTCTGCTGTAATGAGACCGGTCCGGAGACTGGAGTGAAACAAGCTAGCCGTGGTCGGCCAGGCGTTGTAGAGCTTCCCGCAATGAGACCGGTCTGGAGACCGGAGTGAAACATGGAGTACTTGTCCCGATACGGTGGGTCGATATCACCCCCGCAATGAGACCGGTCCGGAGACCGGAGTGAAGCCGTGACCGACAGTTCAGGCCACTCGACCTCGATTTCCCCGCAATGAGACCGGTCCGGAGACCGGAGTGAAGCGGTTCGCGAGCTGGCCATATAGCGGAAAGTAATCAAGTCTCTACTTGAAAATGTCCGGTTTGACCCCATGGCTGCTTGTCTGGGGTTAGGAACCTCCCAGGGAAAGCGTGCGTGCTTGGGGTTCCTAACCGCTGCCAGAAGTCGATGACGTGGGCCGAGGAACTCCAGTAGACCAAGGATCGAGACGCTGTACATTTTCAAATGGCGAGGCATGCGTACGAGACAGGATGCCCTCGCGGACCTGCTCTGACAACCTGTGTCCCTCTACGCGGTGAAGCGACGACGCAGCGCTCGGAGGGCGACACGTGCGGAGCGGGCGCGTAACTTCCCGCCCGGGTCGCCGGGTACGTTGTGGTGTCGCCAGAGCTGTTTGAGGATCCGTTCAGCGATCTTCCCGATCAGCGCGATCGCGTTCTCCGGATAGCCGTCACCGAGTGACTTGATCGGCCGCTCGAAGTCCAGGCCGAGGTGACGGGCGACGCGGGAGTGGTAGTCCAGCTCGTTGTGGAGTTAATGGAGATGGCTGTCGAGCTCCACTCTGCTCACGCTTTCACCCCAAATATGAAGGCGAACCGGTCGAGGCACTGTAACTCGGCACCCGGATGTCTACCTCGGATTTCCTCGACACCCTTTTCCAACTCTGCATCATCGAAGCTGGAAAGCAGTGACATATAGCGATTTCGGACCATTTTCAGATAACGCTCGGTGCTGAAAGCGAGCGGGAACTCGTCGTAGGTGAGCTCGGTATCGAGACCGCTGCCGCTCATCGCGTCGGCGATGCCGACGGGATCGGGCTGGCGCTCGCGAAACAGCCTCAGCGCCGCGTCGAACAGCGGGTAGTCGATGCTCGTCGGCAGCATGACCACGAGCATCCGCCCACCCGGCCGCAGGAGACGAGCCAGCCCGTCGAGGACCCGGGGCGGATCGGCGATGTGATGAATCACCTCCTTGAGCAGGATCGCGTCGTAACCGTCATGCGGAGGTCGTACGCGCTGCTCCGCGAGCTCCTCGGCCCCGGCGCGCAGCGGGACCAGACGCTCATGGGCGGGAAGCTGGTCGAGCATCGCGGGGGAGGGGTCGGCGCAGACCACCACCTCGGCGTGCTCTGCGAGCTCCCGCGCGTACAGGCCGGTCCCGCCCCCGACGTCCAGCACCCGATGATCCGGAGTGATCCGGAGCCGGTCGAGAATGTTTCCGGTCATCCATTGAATGAATTCCGGACTGTATGCCCAGTTCTCGTCATATTTGTCAGCGAGGCGATCGTAGTGAGCCCGCGTGACATCGCTCCGCACGAGACATCCCCTCCAAGCCGAGACACCAGGGCAAACCAAGGGTCCAACGGCCGGTGAGGTGGGTCAAGGCCGGTCCGAAAGCGGGGGGTGAGGAAACGCGGACGCTCTTTTGGAGGGGTGTGGATTTGATAGGAGTGAATTCAGCAGTGGATTACCGTACGAGGCCGTGCAGCAAGGCGATCCACACCGCGTCCGCCTCCCGGACCTGCCAGCGGTCGCTTTCGGCGATCGAATGATGCCGTGTGCGGCGGATGAACCTCAGCCCGCCCGCCTGGCACAGCTCGTAGAACAGGGCGCCGCAGTCGCAGGTCCACCTGACGACCCGGGCCTGCCCGTCCCCGCGCGGAGGGCGCCAGGTCAGTGCCTCGCAGTGGGAGCGGGCGGGGAGGACGTGCGGGCTGAGGCAGCGGGGTGAGTAGTCCCAGCCGACCAAAATGTCACCGTCCACCCAGCTGGAACCAGACCACGCGCCCGGCCAGGGTCTCGTACCAACCCCAGGCCGAGGACAACTCCTGCACCAGCCAGAGCCCGCGCCCTCCACCGCTGTCGGGACTCACACCCGCGCAGAGGCGAGGCCGTTGCCCGGTCGATCCGGCGTCAACGACATCAACGTGGAGCGTTCCAAGGTGGTTGGCGACGGCGATGATGACTCGGCCGTCGGAGCGTTGGCCGGAGTCGGAGTGGCGGACTGCGTTGGTGACAAGCTCGGTGACGAGCAGCAGCGCGTCGTCGATGTGCGGGTGGTCGAGCCCTTTCAGTAGGTCGTGGACGTAGCGGCGGGCCCGGGGAACGGCGGCGACCTGCGCGGGCACCTCGACCCGGCCCAGCAGCCCCAGCGCCCTCACCGCGTCCCCCGCGTGATCCGCTCGCAGGCATTCCGTGCCCTGGTCCGGAGGCCTCGCTCGTGCCTCCGATCCCAGGCGCACGCCGAGCCGTGGTCTTGCTGCTCGGTTACGGGCCTCCGCCCGCCGGGCGACAGGAAGATCTCCATGCTCGCTGGTCCACCAGGAGACAGCCGCACCACGGAGTCAACCCCCAACTCATGCAACTCCCAGGCCAGCTCCACCAGCTGCCCGCCCCACCCCTGAAGATCACGCGCTCTCATCTTCCCGCCACCCCTTTTCGGTTTTGAAGGCGTTCGACCGGAAGTTGACGATTGCTCTCCATGAGCAATCCGTCACTCTGAGTGCTTAGTTTGCATGACCGTAGCTCTCTCGGCAATAAGAATCGAAATGAACATCGTGCATGTTGATGAACGAAGATCACTTCGGCAGACTGCGGTACGTCAGTTACGGAGAGGAGTGGAATGGGTGCTCAGCGGAGCCCATCGGTTCGGAGACGTCGCCTCGCAGCGGAGTTGCAACGCCTCCGGAAGGAGGCGGGGCTGACGCGAGACCAGGTGGCCGAGCACGCAGGATGCTCACCCGTCACCATCACGCGGATCGAATCGGCCACAAGTGCAGCCACGGTCGCCCTCGTAGCCATGATGCTCGATCTCTACAGGGTCACCGGTGATCGCCGAAAAGCGCTCATGCAACTCGCCCGTGACGCGCGCAAGCGCGGGTGGTGGCACAAGGTGTCCGAGGCGATCCCGGAGTGGGTCCAGAGTTACGTGGGCCTCGAAGAGGAGGCAACGACCCTCCAGGAATACCAGTCGGAGTTCGTTCCTGGATTGCTTCAAACCGAGGACTATGCGCGAGCTGTCATGAGGTCGGCACCCGTGTTGCCGCCGGACGAAGAACTGGAACGACGGCTCTCGATCCGGATGAAGCGACAGGAACGAGTGCTGGAGCGTCCCGACCCGCCCATGATGTGGTGCATCCTCAACGAAGCGGTCATACGCCGGCCTGTCGGAGGAGTTCAGAGCATGCGGGATCAGCTTCGCAGGCTGATCAAGCTCTCCGAAACAAATCACGTCACGATCCAGGTCCTACCGTTCGCCGCCGGTGTCCACCCCGCGATGGATGGCGGATTTACTCTCCTCAATTTCCCCAAGCTGTCCGATCCGGACACCGTGTACGTTGAGTATTGGCAGGGAAGTGTCTATTTAGAGGATCCGAGAGAAGTAGACGCATACGTCCTGCTCTTCAACCATCTGCGCGCACGAGCCCTCGGGCCGGACCAGACCCGCAGCTTGATCGCGCAGGCTATCCGAAACATGCAAGCGGACGGAGAGGCGCACCCATGATGGATCTTTCCCGTGTGGTCTGGCGCAAGGCGAGCTTGAGTAACGCCAACGGCGGCCAGTGCGTTGAGGTCGGCGTCTGGCACGAGAGCACTCTCAGCGGTAGCTGTGTTGAACTTGCGTCCACCGACAACGCCCAAGCCGCCCCCGAACACACGATAGACGCCGAACGCCTTTTCCTGGTTCGCGACTCCAAGGACCCTTACGGCCCAGTGCTTTCCTTCACCCCTGCCGAGTGGGACTCCCTCCTTGTGAGCATCAAAGAGGGCTATTTCGCGGATCTGACTTGATGACTTGGAGGGCCGCACTCTTGTTATCGCAATGAGACTAATTCAGCATAACGAGACCGGTCCAGAGACCGAAGTGGAGCGAGGATCGCGTGGTCGATGGCGGCCCGGTTGTCACCGCCGCAATGAGAGCGGAGTGGAACGGGTGAGTCGCCGCGCGGACTTCGTCGCGGACGAGTGCCTGCAATGAGACCGATCCCGAGACCGGAGTGAAACGGTGTCCGTCAGGAGCTGGGAGGTTCAGACCTCGGGGATGCCGCAATGAGGCCGGTCTGGAGACTGGGGTGAAACCTACCGTTGTCCGTGATGATCACGGTCGGGTTCAGCTGCCCACAATGAGACCGGGCCAGAGATCGGGGTGAAATATTCGCGCTGGGCCTTGGCTGACATGAGTACGGCGGGCTCGCAATGAGACCGGTCTGAAGATCGGGGCGAAACGATGGGTCGCCGCTCGAAACGAGCCGCCTTCAACGGCCCGCAGGGAGACCGGGGTGAAAGCCGGGTTCGGGCTGCGAATGTCATCGCTGGGTTCTGCCCGCAATGAGACCGGCATGGAACCGCCGCCGTGATCCGCGTCATCGGCGAGTCCTGGCGTTCGCAATGAGACCGATCCGGAAACCGGGATAGAACAGCCCAGATCGCTGGCATGAGTGCCCTCAGTCGCGCGATCCTGCAATGCGACCGGTCCGGAGCCTGAGGTAGAACGAGACTCGCTTCCTTCAGGAGACCTCGTGAGCAACATGCCCGCAATGAGACCGGTCCAGAGACCGGAGCGGAACTAACCTGTCGCAGGTCAGGCGCTTCAGATCGCGATCAACCCGCAATGAGACCGATCCGGAGACGGCGGCGACCTTGGTCTGGAGCTGGTGCAGGAAGTTCACCTCAAAGTGCCCGCAATGAGGCCGGGGACCTAGGCAACGCTTCGATTTTCAGCGCGCCCATTCTCCCGGAATGAGGTCGGTCTAGAGACCGGAGTGGAACTGTTGAGGATGCGGATCGTCACCGTGTTCGTCGCGGAGACACCACAATAAGACCGGTCCGAAGATCAGAGCGGAACAAGAACGCAACGGCGGCCGGAAACCACGAACCGCACCCACAATGAGATCGCAGTGGAACCGTATCCGGCGGGACGCCGAGGCCATGTGGAGGGCGCCGCAATGAGACCGGTTCGGAGACCGGAGTGGAACACGACCAGAAAGCTGAGCAAGGCGACGATGCTCCTGTCCCGCAATGAGACCGAGCTGGAACCACTTGAGGAAAAAGGCCCTTGCGAGGGTCTTCTATAGCCTGCAATGGGACCGATCGAAACGCTGTGACCGTAGCTCGGTGGCAGAGTGCCGGGTTGTCCCGCGATGAGACCGATCCGGAGATCGGAGTGGAACGACTTGCGCTTGGGGCGTCCTGGACTCAGTGCTGGCGCCCGCAATAAGACCAATCCGGATAGCGGAGTTGGAACTAGCCCAGTTGGCAACGCCGGTCGGGTTCCACAGACCCCCGCAATAAGACCGATCTGGAGATTGGAGTGGAACTGGCGGTGGCCGGGTACGGAGTGTAGCTGGACGGAGTCCCGCAATAAGACCGATCCGAAGATCGGAGTGAAACGGTTCGCGAATTGGGCTTACGGCACAGAGTAATTAAGCTAAGTCGAAGCAATGCCCGGTTTGGTGCTTCAAGTGTTCGTTTGAACTTCGGAGCCTCCTAGGAAAAGTGGGCGTGCTTGAGGTTCCTAACCGCCGCCGGGGCAGATGGAGCAAGACAAGATCCCCATCGGGGCGGGGATCGGGCGCTATGTAGTTTTCAAATGGCGAGTCATGCGTACGCGCCCGCAATTAGGTGACAGTCACGGGAAGTGGCGCCAGGACGCCATCGAAGTTGCGGCCGGGGATGCGTTGGCGTTCCGCTCCGTAGACGTTGAAGACGCCGAGGGTCGGCCACATGGCGGAGTCGACCGTGGGGGTGCGGTCGCGGGGGGCGAGGGCGCGATGGTCGAGGAGACACCTCACAGAGGGGAGATCGAGGGCGGGGCGCCAGAGGGGCCAGAGCATGACGGAGGCGGAGCCTGTTCGGTGCCAGAGGGTGGCGCGGAGGCGGTGGCCGTCGCCGGTGATGCGGAGGAGGGGCAGGGCCATGGTGGCCAGCCAGGTTGCTCCGGGGACGCCGCTCTCCCGGCCGGGGCGGCCCTCGGTGTCGTCGCTGTTGCTGCGCAGCACCCGGTGGTCGAGGTATTCGCCGGTGAATCCTTCGACACGTCGCCAGCCGACGAGGGCTTCCAGCAGTCGCTGAGGCTCGTTCCGTACCGCTTCCAGGGGTTTCTCGAAGAAGGTCCGTAGCTTCTGCTGCCCGCTGGGGGCGGTGAACGGCGTGATGGCGCAGCGTCCCTGCTTGTCGAGGGCGAGGTCGGTGACCAGGGAGGGCAGCCAGGTCTCCGCAGCCTCGGGATGGCTTGCCATCAGCTGGTGGAAGTCCTCGCGGGATCGGCGCAGCGGATCTTTTCCCGAGCCGGACGGTGGTGGGAAACCGGCTCCGCCATCGGGGAGAACGGCCGAGTCGGGGATCGACGCGACAACACCGCGCAGAGCGTCTGCTACCTCCTCGGCCGTCTCGTACGGGCTGTGCAGGATCGCGCAGGCGGCGGTGTCGGAGAAGGAGAGCGCCGTCGGCACGCGGCAGATGTCGGCGCAGACGCGCAGGAGGCCCAGGGCGGCGAGGAAGCCGAGCGGGTCTCGTCCGTCGAGGGCGGGGAGCTCCGTGCTGAAAGTCGTCATGTCCGCTCCTCGCTGAGAGCCGAGCACCAGATGTCGGCCAGTCGAACCACGGCTTCCATCCGGGCGAGCCCCCAGCGGCCGTAGCGCTGATTGAGGCGCTCGAAGCGGCCCGGAGACGTCCAGTCGACCGATCGGGAGGTGTCGACCTCGATCGGCCGGCCGTCCCGCTCGATTTTGGTGGTCGGCGCGGGGTCGATGACCGGAGGGAACAGCGGGCGGCTCCGTCCGTGGTGGCTGGCGACGAGGTGCAGGACCAGGTCGTGGTCGACATCGGGTACGTCGGCCAGTAATGCTGTCGCGATCTGGGTGGAGAGCACCTCGTGGCGCATCGGGCCCGGGTAAGACGCTCTCCGGCGGGCTTGCCGGAAGACGGCGCGGTCGCTGGGGTTCATGCCTGACTTCGCGAGCGGTTCGTCGCTGGCCGCTGCCGCCCAGCGGTCGCCGCCGTGAAGCATGATTTGGAAGCGCGGGTCGCGTTTGCCCTCGTCATGCCATATTGCGGCCAACCTGATGGCCCGGATGACTTCTGGCTCCATGCCCAGGTTTCGGGCGAACTCCTCGGCCTTCTTCGCCACCTCTTGCTGGTGGACGACCAGCGAGAGCTTCGTGGAGGAGATGGAGGACCCTGCGGCGGTGGTGTCCTCACGGAACGAGGCGGTTCCGAATGACAGGAGGAGGGTGCCGGTGTCGATGTGGTCGATCAGCCGGCCCCGGGAGCTGCCGGTGAGCCGTCTGAGCATCGTCAGGTGAGGCAGCTCGTCCTGACCTGGCTGAGGTTTGCTCAGCGTTGATTGGAGCGACAGCGTGGGGTCCGGGGCGGGGGCGTCCTGGTGGTCGGTTCGCAGGCGTTCGACCCAGGCCGCGACCTCGGGGGCGAGGTCGGGAGCGTAGGTCTCCATGGCACGGACCAGGCTCGGGCCGACGCGGATCGTCATTCCTCCCCGGACGCCGGGCTGCGCGAGGTCGGCGATGTCGATCGCGGGCTCGCGGCTGTCGGGATGCCAGCCGTACTCGTCACAGCCGCCATAAGAGGTGGGGACGACGACGAGATCGGACGCGCGGATTTTCGCGGGGTCGACCACTTCGGCGCTGCCGCGTGGGCGGTAGCGCAGCACGGACCTGCCGCCGGGCGGGACGGGGACGTCGGGGAGGTGCTCGGCCTCCAGGTCGCTGATGTCGTCGCCGCCCGTTTCCCCGCGGAGCCAGCGTCTGACGTAGGGGAGTGGCAGCTCGATGCTCTCGGCCGAGGTCGGGGGCACCAGGCCGACGAGGTCGGGCCACAGTTTCTCGTCGTCGGGGAGGTCGCGCCAGACCACCGTCACCTGAGGTCTCTCCCGCTCGATTCCGTGCAGGTAAAAATCCACCGGGATATCGTTGATGGGGATCGGCGAGGTGCGGGCCCAGACGTCCAGGTGGGCGCGGCCCAGGAAGGGGACGTAGGAGCGGGGCTCCCGCAGCGTCGCCCACTGACCGGGGGGCATGGCTCGCACCAGTGCGCGCAGTGCCGAGGGGAAGACGTCCATGCCCGGTTCGGCGGGGAGTCGCGCCTTCTGCGAGTGGGTGAGGGGTGTGCCGCCCTGCTCGCACAACCAGGCCCAGGTCGCCGGACGGGCCGTGTCGTACACGCCGTCGGAATCCGCCGAGCCGTGCAGCACGACCGCCGAGGCCACGGTCTTCTGGTCGCCGAGGCGGTTCAGGCGGCCGAGGCGCTGGATGAGCGCGGGCAAAGAGGATGATTCAGTCACAAGTGCGTCTAAGTCGATATTTGCGCCGACTTCGATCGTCTGGGTCGCTATGACGTACATCGGCTCGGCGGATGCGCGTTTCCGGCCTGCCCTGATGCGCTCGTAGTGGTTGGCCAGCAGATAGTCGCGGTCGAGCGGACGGATCTTGCCGGTCAGCAGCACGCAGCGGCTCTCGCGGTCGGTGCGCAGGAGCTCGAACACGGCCCGCGCCCGCGCCACGGTGTTGACGACGACACCGACGACCGGGTGTTTGCGGTGAAGCTCCCGCGCCCAGTGGGCCAGGGCGTCGGGCATCACCTTCGCCGTGTTGGCCTTGGTGGTCGGCACATCCACCAGGTGGAGCCGTTTGGCCGCCTTCAACCTCTTGGACGCTTCCTCGTGGTTCTCGTCCGCCTCGGTGATGCCGTGCACGTTGGCGATATCGGCCTCGGGGCTGGCGGACATGCTGACCACGACCGGACGGATCGGGGCCGGCGTCTCGTCACAGGTCGTGGCCCCGCGCACGCTGGCCAGGAACGCCTCCGAGAGGTGGGCCTCGTCCACCACGATCAGGCTGTCGGTGCCCACCAGCGCCGCGTCGATCGGGCGCAGGTATTCTCCGACGCCGTAGCCGCGGAAGAGGAACCGGCTGCCCACCTGGTCGACGGTTCCGACGACGATCGCGTGCCGGTCAGGTCGCTCGACCCACCGCCACGACCAGTTGACCCCGCCGCGCATCCGGGTCACCTCCACCGGAGTTCCGGCGATGTCTCCATCCATCCGGAGGGCGGCGGCGACCTTGGCCGCGAAGCTGTCGTCTTCGGGGGTGCGGAGAGCTTTGGCGATGGACGCGGCGTGCTGGTACGCCTCGTCGACGATGAGCCGACGGTCGACCACGAAGAAGACGCGTCTGGGCACTCCGGTCTGTTTCTGAACTCTGCCGAGGGCCGCCGCGAAGAGGGCGACATCGATTACGGATGTTTTGCCCAGGCCCGTGGGGATATCGATCAGTTCTGGCCAGCCCTCTTCGACCACCCGCTTGAGAAGCTCGAATTGCCAGGGGAATGGTTCGTAGCCGTGAACCTCCTCATAGAAGGCGGGGAAGTCCGTGACGGTGAAGGCACTCATCCGGAGCCCCCCTCGGGAACGAAGAGGCCGAGGCCGAGGTAGCGCAGGGAACCTGCGATCACCGGCCCCACCACCGGCCGGTCAAAGGTGACCCTGGCGTGCACGATGGGCTTCTTCGGCCGGTTGGCAGGGAGGGACCCTGGGCGGGGACGCCAGATCGCGCCGCGCGTCAGCGGCGCCGTCGAGACCTCGACGTTGGTGACGTCGGGGAAACCGGCCCGGCGTAGCGACTTGGCGACCATCTGCTCGTACGAGCGGCCGGGACGGGCGAAGCTGTCGGTCATCATCGGGGTGGCCGTGACCCAGGTGCGGGTCCCCTCCGATCGGCCGGTCCACCGGCCGCGACGCAGGGTGCGCAGGTTCTGCCCCTGGCCGAGCCGTAGAGGCTCACCGGGCCAGGGGGTGAGCCTGGTCAGCGGGTCGGCCATGACGGCCTTGGCCAGCCGGTTCCAGTCTTCGGCGGGCATGTGGCGGGGGAGTGCCAGCGCCACTCCCAGGAGGTGGCCGTCGGAGTGTGGCTGGTCGATGTCGGGAAGCGCGAGGAAGGCGACGTGGGTCTTATCGTCAGCCCCGTGCCCGCTCACCTGGGCGGGGATCGGCTCGGTGACCCTGGACATGACGGCTTTGCGCAGGGCGAGCGTGAGCCGGGCGACCTGGTCGCCGCTGATGCGGGCGCTGGGCCGCTCGAATCCCCAGACGATGAGGTCGTCCCAGGGGGAGAGGTGTGTCGGGACGGGTTCTTCCATCGCCACGACTTGCGAGTACGGCAGCGCCCGCGCGGCCTCCCACGCTCTCCCGCCACGGTTGTAGGCGTCTTGGAGCGCGTCGGTGTATCCGACGTAGGGCACGCGCAGCTCGATCGCGCCGGGGGTGCCGAGTGCGACCGGGGCCAGCTCCGACCAGGCCGATTCGTCGTCGGGCAGGGAGTCGGTCACGGTCACCTCGGCCTGGCTGGTCGAGCGGCCGACGTACGGCACCCGACGGGCCAGGGCGCCGAGCTTGGCGAGCACGCCGGGGTCGGGGTCGGCGCCCGGCCACACCACGGCGAACTGGTCACAGGCCGGGGTGACGAACGCGCGGCTACGTGCCCCGTTCGTGCGGCCCGGCCAGCTCTGGCTGCCGCTCTTCTGCTCGGTCTGGTTCGTCACCACGTAGGAGTCGGTCCTGCCCGGTCGCGCGTCGTCCATGGCCGCGCGTACCACCGGTGCCCCGGCGCGTTCCAGCCAGCGCAGGGCGTCCCAGTCGTCCGCCTGCACCGCCGAGGCGGCCAGGGCGCAGAACAGCCGGGCCGGGTGAGGGGGCCATTCGGCCCGACTGGGCCGCATGTCACCGGCGTCGTAGCGGCCATGGCGCAGCCGCACCGTGAGAGTGAGCGCCACGGCTGCTACTCCTCGTCGGCGGCGGACTGGGCGAAGGCGAACTCGATCGCCTGCTGGAGCGAGGGGATCGGAGTGACCTCGATCGTGTCGTCGGCCATCAGCACACCCAGCCGGGCCGCCTCGTCGCGCAGCTCGTGATAGGTGTCCAGCGCCTCTCGTACCGACACCTCAAGCTCGTCGGCGCTGCCGCCCGGAAGCTCCAGGCCGACCGTCTCGGACGCCTTGGCCAGGTCGCAGCCCGAGCGCAACCAGACCGACGGGCGTCCGAACGCCAGCCGGTCGCCGACGAGTGTGAGGGCGGCGAGCGTGGCGCGGCCGGCCACGCAGGCTTCGGCGGAGGCGTCACCGAAGCGCAGACGCTCAAGGCCCGCGAAGGAGATGCTCGCGATCCGGCGGATCTCCTTGACGGTGGCTCCACCCGGCACCGGGTTGGGGGCGATGTTGCCGTGCCCGATCTCGCTGAGCTTGCCGCCCTTCTTCTTCTCCCCGTCGGCGACGAACTTCCAGTGGTTCTCCGCCTTGGCCTTGTCGTCGACCGAGCCGGTGAGGTTCTGCGGATCGAGCCGCCCGCCGCGTCTCGCGCCGAAGTGAGGGGCCACGCCGTACATGGTCGCGGTGTAGAGGCGGGCGAACTTGGGCCAGCGCCCCTTGCGGTGGGAGTCCCACGCGCCGAGCACGAGGGACAGGGGCTCCCGCTCGAACAGCGGCCGGACGTCGGTCACGCTGACGGCACGCAGCCGCTCGCCGATCACGCTCTGGTCGAAGCGAACCCCTCCGATCGTGCTGTCGCGCAGGTAGGCGTCGGCGTACCGGTGGGGGAAGTCGAGCGAGGTCAGCCGGATCTCGCCCCGGGACGTCTTCGTCCGGAGCTCGAACATCGGCAGGGTGAGACGGCCTCCGTCGCGGGCGTCGCGCAGGGCCTCCTCCAGCCGGTTGGACTGGGACTGCTCCTGGTCGATTGTCACGGTCTTGACCTGCTCGCCGTCGACCAGACGATCGGCGATGACGTACTTCTTCGTGAGGTCCTTCTCGTTCTTGTCGGTGGGGAAGGTGGGGGGCATCACGACGTTGCCCTCACCGCCGACCGGTTGATATCTGGCCTGCACCACCAGTGCCGTGTGCTTCCTGTCATCGCCGAGCGCGTCCAGAAGACGCGCCGAAAGACTCGTGCCCACTGCGGACACCTCCTTGTGTCGCCTGACCACCAGAAATTGCTTGGAGAGAGAGTGGCAGGCGGGACCGACAGAATTGGACCCGCCCGCGATACCGGCAGCAATGGGGGCTGCGGAAGCGCCTTGCGCGCACCTGCGAACGCGATAAACAGAACCGCAATGAGACCGCAATGTCCGAATAGTTCGGTTATCGCGGAAATATCGCTTACGAGCGAAGGGGGCTAGTCCGAAAAGCAGAGACTGTTTTGTCTTCTATGTGTGTACTGAGATCTGTATAGACCTGCTGGAGTGCTGGTACCGCCAGATCGCGGCTGCGATCAATATCGCTGCTGCTGGCCAGGCAACACTCTTGATTTTGATCTTCTTTTTGACCGCATGTTCGCCCATGGCAACCTCGTATTCATGAAGGCGGCTTGCTGTCTTCGAGACGTGAGAGTACCGATCGGCGAGATGTCGGGTGCGGGAACAGGGAAAGTTGCCAGAGGTTCACGGGACCTTCGAACCCCACAAACAGAGAAGCTCCTCCGAGCTACTTACACAGAAAAGCCTGCGCCCTTTTGATCCCTGAATAGATAAATATCGCCTTCATGGTCTTTGGGTGGATTCGCGGCTTATTAGGTGCCAGGCGACCTCGTCGTCCCGGTCAGCGGGGGTGGGGTGGCCGAGGGCGGTACGGGCGCAGCGGGCGCCCTGGTCGCGGAGGGATTGGGCGACGGTGGTGAGCCCGGCCGGGGCGGCGGCGTCGGAGTCGTCCCAGCCGCTGAGGGTGAGGTCGCCGGGCACGGCCAGGCCCAGGCGGGTGGCGGCGCGCAGGACGCCGAGGGCCAGCTCGTCGCCCATGGCGGCGATCGCGTCGCAGGCGTACGGGCCGGTGAGCAGTTCGCCCGCGAGTGCCTCGGCCTCGTGCGTGTTGTTGGTAGAGCAGACGGCCACCCGGACCTGTGACCAGTCGCCGCCGGTCCCGGCCCAGGCGTCGCGGTAGCCGCGCAGGCGCTGGCGGGTGACTCGGAAGGTCGAGGCGTCCGGATCGATCCCGCCCGGCGGCAAGGTGCCGGATCCGGCAGGCGCGGCATCGTCCAAGGGTGCGCCGGAGGTGACACCGGAGAGCCTCGCGCGGTTAAGGGGAAAGCTCAGCACCCCAGGGCGCCGTGCCCCTGCGAAGACCTCGCGGCCCACGGCCGTGGCGGCGGCGCGGTCGTCGGCGGCGACGAAGGAGAGGCCGTCGCGGCGCGGGCCCCCGTGGACCACGGCGGGCAGGCCGGTGGCGGAGATGGCGTCGATGACGGGGTCGTCGTCGGCGGTCGTCCAGACCACGAAGGCGTCGACGGCGGCCTCGGTGACCCGGTCGACGTCGGAGGGGCTTCCGGTGACGGGGACGAGGGTGAGCGCCATGCTGTGGTCGGCGCAGACCTGGGCGACGCCGGACAGGAAGCGGGCTGCCTGCGGGTCGTCGAAGGCGTAGGTGAGGTGCTCGCCGAGGACGACGCCCAGGTTACGGGTCCGGCCGCTGCGCAGTGACCGCGCGCCGGGGTGCGGGCCCGGGTAGCCGAGGCGTTCGGCGGCCTCGCGGACCTTGGCCCGCGCCTCGTCGGAGACCCGGCCCGGCTGGCCGTAGGCGTACGAGACGGTCATCACCGACACCCCTGCCGCGCGGGCGACCTCGGCCATGGTCACCCGGCGTCGCGCCGTCCGTCCGCTCATGGGCCGAGGATATCTGTGTATCGATACACAGCTGATTTGTGTATCGTTACACGCATGTCAGGCGGAAAGGGCGGAATCCAGGCGCGTACCGCTTATATGGGGTTCGCCGCGTTCGGTGTTTTCTGGGGGGTGTGGGGTGCCTCGGTGCCCGCGATCCGCGCTCAGGCGGAGCTCAGCGACGGGCAGTTGGGTACGGCGCTGCTGTTCGTCGGGGCGGGGGCGCTGCCCGCGATGCTCGTCACCGGCAGGGCGGTTGACCGCTGGGGGCTACGGGTGGCCGCGCTCCTGCTGGTGACGCTCGGCGCGGTGGGGACGCTGGTGGCCGTGGCCGGCCGTGACTTCTGGAGCCTGTCGGCGGGACTGGCGCTGCTCGGCGCCTCCTCGGGGGCGGCCGACGTCGCGATCAACTCGGCGGCGGCCTCGGCGGAGCGGGCGTCCGGCAGGCCGGTCATCACCCGCGCGCACGGCACCTTCTCCACCATGGTGGTGGTCGGCAGCCTCTCCGCCGGGCTGCTGCTCGGCGGCCTGGGGGTGCCGGTCGTCGTGCCGTTCCTGCTGGTCGCGGGAGCTGCGGTCGGCGCGGCATTCAGCGTCGTGGCCGACTGGCGAGCCGCCTCGGCCGCTCCGGTCACCGACGGAACCGTCCCGGGCCAGGCCGGAGCCGTTTCGGTCATGGAGGGAACCGTCCCGGATCCGGTGAGGGCCACCCCGGTCGCCGACGGAACCGTTCCGTACCCGGCGGGGGCCGCTTCGGTCACCGAGGAGACCGGCCCGGTCGCGGCGGGGGCCGCCCGGGACGGTGGGCGGCGGGGATACCCGGGGTACGCCGTGCGCCTGTTCCCGTTGCTCGTGGTCGGCGGCCTGGGCGCGCTGGCCTTCGCGGTGGAGAACGCCCACCAGAGCTGGGGCGCGGTCTACCTGGCCGACGTGGCCGGCGCGGGTCCCGCGCTCGCCTCGGCCGGTCCGGCGGTCTTCGCCGCCGTCGTCGCCCTCACCCGCTTCGCGGCCGGTGCGGTCGGTTCCCGGCACGCTGCGACCGTGCTCGTCTGCGGCGCCGTGACGGCCGCCGCCGGGACCACGCTGGTGTCCGTCGCGACGGCCGTCCCGGTGGTCCTGCTGGGACTGGCCCTGGCCGCGGTCGGTACGGCGGTGCTCTTCCCCATGCTGATGGGGGTCGTCGCGGCACACGTGGGCGAGGCCGCCAGGGGGAGGGCGACGTCCGTGGTGACCACCGTGGCCTACCTGGGGTTCCTCGCCGGTCCGGTCTACGTCGGTCGCTGGGCCGAGACGACGGGACTGCCGGGGGCGATGGTGGCCGTCGCCGCCCTGGCCGCCGCCCTCGCGGTCCTCACCTGGCCGTCACTGCGATCGGCCGTCGGCACCGGCTCCCCGTGGGACTCGCTTCCGGCCTCCGGCCGAGCGGAGGACGTCGCCGGTCGCGCTCGATGACGGCCTGTCGGCTTTCGATCCGCCGAAGGGTTGCCTTCCGATCTGCCGAAGATCACGATCTGGTCTGCCGGGTGAAGAACTGCCAACCGCCATTCCCGGCCCTCGCACACTTCCCGACCCTCGAATGTGAGAGAAGGGAGGTTCGTGGCATAAGGTAGCTCGTCGGTGCGTTCGGGATGGACGCACACGATGACCGCTCGGCGGCCGCGAGAGCGGTATCAACCCCGGTCGAAGCCCGCCACTCCGGCGGGCTCCCGAACCGGGCGGAGTCTCCGTCTGGATGATGGACGGAGATCTGTTGACCTCGTACTTCGCCGTGCTCGGCTCGCCCGGGGCGTGGCGCTTCCTGCTTCCCGCCTTCGTCGCGCGCCTTCCGAACGCGATGCTCCAGCTCGGTGTGCTGCTGCTCGTGCACTGGTCCACCGGCTCGTACGGCGCGGCCGGTGTCGCCGCCGCCGCTGCCGCGGTGGCGCCCGCGCTGGTCGGCCCGCGGACCGGGCGGCTGGCCGACAGGTACGGCCAGGCGAGGGTGCTGGTCCCGCAGGTCGTCGTGCACGCCGCCGCGTTGGGCGCCCTGCTGGTGCTCGCCTCGGCACACGCCCCGGCGGTCTCGCTGGTGGTCGTCTCGGCGCTGGCCGGGGCCACGATGCCGCAGGTCGGCTCGATGGTCCGTGCCCGCTGGGCGTACGTGCTCGGCGGGTCGGGCAGGCTGGACACGGCCTTCGCCCTCGAATCCATCACCGACGAGCTGACCTTCACCCTCGCTCCGGTGCTGCTCGTGGCCATCTCGACCGGGTTCTCACCGGTGTGGGCACTGTCGGTGGCGCTCGTCATGGTCGTGGTGGGGACGCTCGCGTTCGCCGGGGTCCGCAGGGGAGCGCCCGAGCCGATGCCGGTCCGGGTCCGTTCGCGGCGCGGCGTGCTGCGGCTGCGCGGGGTGGCCGTGCTCGCGGGGGCCTTCGTCGCCCTCGGTACCGTCTTCGGCAGCCTCCAGGTCGGCGTCACCTCCTACACCGCGGCCCTCGGTCAGGCCACCGCCGCCGGAACGGTGTACGCGACCTTCTCCGGCGCCAGTTTCGTCGGGGGCATCCTCTACGGCGTGGTCCGCTGGCGGATCGGCGCCCCGGCCAGGCTGGCCGCCACCCTCGGACTGCTCTCCGCGGCCACCGTCGCCCTGACGCTCGCCGGATCGGTCCCGCCGCTGTACGCCGGAGCCGCCGTGGCCGGGTTCGTCATCGCCCCGGCCGTCATCACCGGCTACACCCTGGTCGAGGGCCTTGTCCCGGCCGAGGTCAGGACCGAGGCCTTCACCTGGCTCAACGGCTCCGTCGGGGTGGGCATCGCCGCCGGGGCGGCCGTCGCGGGCCAGCTCGTGGACCGCTTCGGCGCGGCGCTCGCCTTCCTCGTCCCCCCGGTCACGACCGGCCTGGCCGCGCTGCTCGTACTGGCCTTCCTGCGCAGCCTGCGGCCGGGGGCCGACAGCTCCCCGGCCCGCGAGCTGGTCTCCGCCGCCTGAGGCGCTCGGGTACGCGGGCGACGAGCGTCCGCCCGGTGCGAGGTGTGAACACCCGGGGGACCGCCTCAGGCGGTCCCCGTGAGGGAGGGGATCAGGCGGTGGCGGCCTCGCGGGCGCGGCGGGCCTCGCGGCGCTCGACGAAGCGGGAGGCGGTGGTCTCCAGCTTGGCGAGGAAGTCGGCCAGCTCCTCGCGGGCCTTCTCACCGTCGGCGCCGAGGTTCTGCATG
Organism: Streptosporangium sp. NBC_01469; assembly: GCF_036227305.1. NCBI lineage: Bacteria > Bacillati > Actinomycetota > Actinomycetes > Streptosporangiales > Streptosporangiaceae > Streptosporangium > Streptosporangium sp. NBC_01469. The sequence goes on from NZ_CP109465.1 coordinate 3,810,363, forward strand.
TTGAACACGTCCCACTGGCGCAGCACCGGCTGCAGCACGTCGTCGATGTGCAGGCGCGTGTCGTAGATCCCGGCGTGGGCGATGGTCATGGCCTTGCGGGTGAAGCCCTCGATGCCGGTTCCCGGCATCTGGAAAGTGGTGACGACGTCGGTCACGGCGCGCATGGTCTGGTCGGGGGCGAGCTGGAAGGCCGCGCTGAGCAGGTTGCGGTAGAAGAGCATGTGCAGGTTCTCGTCGGCGGCGATCCTGGCGAGCAGCCGCTCGCAGTTCGGGTCCTCGGATGCCTTGCCGGTGTTGCGGTGCGAGATGCGGGTGGCCAGCTCCTGGAAGGAGACGTACGCCACCGAGGCGAGCACGCCCTCGTAGGAGTTGGTGAAGCCCTCGCTCATGTGCACCATCCGGGCCCGCTCCAGCGCGACCGGGTCGACCGCGCGGGTGACCGTCAGGTAGTCGCGGATGGCGGTGCCGTGGCGGCCCTCCTCGGCGGTCCAGCGGTGCACCCAGGTTCCCCACGCCGCGTCGCGACCCAGGGTCGTGGCGATCTCGTGGTGGTAGCTGGGGAGGTTGTCCTCGGTCAGCAGGTTGACGATGAGGGAGATGCGGGCTTCCTCGGGGATCTTGGTGTCGGTCTCGACCCAGGCGTCCCCGCCGTAGAGGCCGTCGTAGTTTCGCCCCTCCGACCAGGGGACATACTCGTGCGGGAACCACTCCTTGGCCACCTTGTGGTGCCGGTCCAGCTCCCCCGCGACGACAGGCTCAAGTTCGAGCAGCAGCTCGGTCTCACTGAACTCTCGCATCAGGTTTCTCCCTCGAAGACTACGCAACCGTAACCTACGTTAGCGTAGGTAAGGCCGTAATCAGTACGTGTTGCATGTCTCATTTACTCACCCGTGGGCGATTCAAGGGAGCCGCTTCGCCGTCAGCCGAGACCGATCGGCCGGCGAGGATGCCGGGTGTCGTCCGGGCCGGGCTGGGCGGGAATCGTCATGCCCCGCGCCCGCACGCCCGGCCGGTCGGCCACGCCGTCGCGGTGGTCCGCCCAGAGGGCGGCCATGAGGACCAGCGCCATCTCGGAGAGCACCAGCAGCCGTTCCACCAGGCCGTAGTGGTCGGCACCGTCGATCAGGTCCGAGGTCAGCGAGCCGGGGTGGGCGGCCAGGAACCAGGCGAGGAGCACCGTCGACAGGACGGAGACCGCCGCCAGGGGCCCGTTCCCCGACCGGCGGCCGAGCATCCATCCCGCGCAGGGCAGCGCGGTGAAGACCACGGCCGCCGACCAGCGGTGGATCTCCCCGGCGACGGAGACGACGCCGGGCGCCGCGTCGGTGGGGAACGCGGCGGTGAGAAGGAGTCCCAGCGCCGCGGCCACGAACAGCGCGCGCGCCGCCGCGCCGCGCACCGGTTCCACCCAGGCCAGCAGGTACGCGACCCAGAGGCAGCCCATGGCCAGGGCGAGCGTGCCGCCCATCGTCGCCCAGGCGCTGTCGTCGCGCAGCGCGTAGTCGCTGATCAGGCCGTTGAACGGATTCACCGTGTCCGCCGCGACCAGGTGCGCGTAGCCCATCGCGGCCAGGGCGAGCAGCGGCCCGGCCACGCCCGGCCAGCGGGACGGCGGGCCCTCGCTCATCGCGCCACCTCCTGGCGGGTCATTTCGGAGTTCGTCGCCCCGCCTCCTGGCAGGTCGCCTCGGAGTTCGTCGCCCCGCCTCCCGCTGGATCGTCTCGGAGCTCATGGGCCGGCCTTCCGGTGGATCGCGCTGAGGCTCGGTCCCATCACCCGGCGGGCCGTCTCGAAGTCCGGCCCCACCTTCCGGCGGATCGTCTCGGACCTCATCGCGCCACCTCCTGGTAGATCCGCTCGAACCTGGTCAGGGAGGCCTGGTGGTCGTGGGTCAGCGCGATGGAGCGGCTCGCGGCGCCCATCGTGGCCCGCAGCCGGGGTGAGGCGAGCAGGGCGCCCAGGTGCCGGGCCAGTTCCTGGACGTCGCCGGGCTGGAACAGGTGGCCGTTCTCGCCGGGCCGTACCAGGTGCGGCAGGGCCATCGCGTCCGCGGCGACGATCGGCAGGCCGCTGGCCATGGCCTCCAGCGTGGCGATGCTCTGCAGCTCCGCGACGCCCGGCATGGCGAAGACGTCGCCGGCGGCGTACACCTGGGGCAGCGTCTCGTCGGGGACGAACCCGAGGAAGGACACCCGGTCCCCGACCCCGATCCGGTCGGCCAGCCTGGTGAGCGCGGCCCGCTGGCCGCCGGTGCCCGCCAGCGCGATCTGCGCGTCGGCGCCGTTGAGCACGTGCGGCAGGGCGCGGATGAGCTCGTCCAGCCTCTTCTCCTCGTCCAGCCGGCCGACGAACACGATCGTGTCCCGGTCGGGCAGGCCGAAGGCCCTGCGGGCCCACGCCTTCGGCTCGGCGCGCGGCTGGAACCTCGCCAGGTCGATGCCGCAGGAGATGGGCTCCACCGGCGGGCCGAAGCCCTTGCCCGTGAGCAGCCCGGCCGCGATCTCGGTGGGCGTGGTGACGCGGTCGGCCTTGGAGAAGACGCGGTTGAAGTCCTTCCAGGCCAGCGCGCCCGCCTTCTCGCGGAGCCGGCCGGGGATGTGCGCGAACTGGAAGAGGTTGTCCGGCATGAAGTGGTTGGTCGCCACGACGGGGACGCCCACGCGCCGGGAGGCGGAGATGGCCGCGCGGCCGACGACGAAGTGCGCCTGCACGTGGACCACGTCGGGGGCGATCCTGCCGATCAGCCGGTCCAGCCGGGTCGGCACCGTGATCCGCATGGTGGGGTGGACCAGCGTCGGCGCCGAGCGCAGCCTGTGCACGGTCACCCCGTCCACCTGCTCGGTCCTGCCCGGTCCCTCGTCCGAGGCGCACACCACGTGGACCTCGTTTCCCCGCTCGGCCAGGCCCTGGGCCAGCCGGTGGGCGAAGTAGGCGGCACCGTTCACGTCCGGCGGGTAGGTGTCGGCCCCGATCAGCACCCGGCGGGGCCGGGCGGTGAGGAGGGCCGGTCCCTGCACGGGGGTCCGCAGGGTGGTGGCTGACGTGGCTGACATCGCCATCGGTGCTCCGTTCATCGTGCTGTCACTTCGTGTGAGGGGGACATCGGGGTGGTACGGGCCAGCGCGACGGTTCCGGCGGCGGTGAGAGCGGCCGCCGCCAGCGCGGTGAGCGTGCTCGCCGCGCCCGTCGGCAGGGGCTCGCCGAGCAGGAGGGCGCCGAAGGCGACGGCGGTGAGGGGATCGGCCACCTGCAGGGCGGCGAACGCCACGCCGAAGTGGCCGACGGCGTAGGCGCGCTGGAGCAGCACCAGCGCGATCAGGGCGGGCATCGGGACGGCGAGCAGGAACCAGAACTCCCAGTTGCCGTCGACCAGGACCCGGGTGAGTGTGGCCGTCGCGCCGTACAGCACACCCGCCCCCATGGCGAGCAGGCAGGCCCGCGCGGCCGGTGAGACCTGCCTGGCGAGGACCCACAGCACCAGGGCGGCGGTGGCCGCCCCCGCGAGCAGGGTCACCGCCTCCCCGGTGCTGAGATGAGGCTCCCCGCTGTGCTCGGGCACGACCATCACCAGGCCGATGAGTCCGATGGCGATCACCCCCGCCGAGGCCAGCTCGCCGGGCCGCGGCCTGCGGTGTTGCAGGGCGGCGGCGCAGGGCAGGGCGAACAGGAGGCTGGCCACGCCCATCGGCTGCACCAGGGTGAGCGGGCCGTACTTCAGCGCGACGATGTGCAGGGCCGTGCCGCCCGCGATGGACAGGCCGCCGAGCAGCCATCGGGGGCGCCTCACCAGATGGCCGAGGCCGGCGCGGGGCGTCCTCGCCGCCTCGAACTGCTGCAGCGCGGCACCGAGTGCGAAGAACAGGGATCCCAGCAACGCCAGGCCGGCCGCCAGCACAGTCATGCGCACTCCTCCCAAGCAGATGAAGACATGGCGAGATGACCGGATCACCTCGTGGAGGCGTCCGTTAAGGGGCTTGCGGTGAACAGTCGAAGCGTCCCCTGCGGGGAGGTGCCGGAGCCATAGGGGTTCACCCTGACTTCGCAGGGAATTCCCCGAGATTCGCGTCGGGGCTGTTGACCTGCTGGCTTTTCTTATCGTAGTTTCGCGGGCATGGATCTCGTGGGCGCCTGGCGCCTGGTCGAGTGGCGGATCGTCAGTGCGGAGGGACGGGTCTCGCACCCCTTCGGCACGGACGCGGTGGGCCTGCTCTGCTACACCCCCGACGGCCACATGAGTGCGACCATCGCGCGGGCCGGGCGCGCCCCGCTGCCCGGCGCCACTCCACGGCGGGCGCCCCCGGAGGCGCTGGCCGGGGCGTTCACGTCGTTCTTCGCCTACGCGGGTCGCTACGAGGTCCGCGACGGTCACGTCGCCCACGACGTCGAGGTGGCGCTCAACCCGGCCCTCTCCGGCACCGTCCAGGTCCGCGAGCTGAACGCCGACGGCGACCGCCTGGTCCTGGCCGCCGCCGAGGACGACCGGTGGCACACCCTGATCTGGAAGCGGTCATGAACACAGGGCGTTCGGCACGGCTCTGGAAGCGGCCGTCCTGGCCGCCTGGCCCGCCCTGCTGGACGAGCTGCGCGGCCGGGGCGGCGTGCTACTGGACGCCGCGCCGTACGAGCACCCGGAGTTCCCCGCGGCGCGCACCAGCGGGCCGCTGCTGCTCGCCACCGAAGACCCGGTGGTCTACGGCGAGGAACGGTTCGGGCCGGTCGCCTTCCTCGTCCCCGCCGAGGACCGGGAGGCCGCGCTGCGGACGGCCTCCGCCGACGCCCGGGACAAGGGCGCGATCACTGCCTTCTGCTACTCGGTCGACGAGGATTTCGTCGGCCGGGCCGAGGACGCCTTCGCCCTCGCGGGCGCCGCGCTGACCTCCAACCTCACCGGCCCGATGCCGCTCAACTTCTCCGCCGCCTTCAGCGACTACCACGTCAGCGGGCTCAATCCGGCGGGGAACGCCTCCCTCACCGACGACGCCTTCGTGTCCGGGCGCTTCCGCGTCACGCAGTCGCGCCGACCCGCCGTCAGTCACGGGAGGTGACCAGCTCCGCCTTCACCTGCGGCGCGGTGCGGCGGTGGCGGAGGTAGCGGACGACCTCGACCACGGCGGTGATGCCCAGGGCGATGCCGAGACCGAGCAGCAGCCCCTTGATCGGGTCGTTCTCGAAGGCCGCGCCGCCCACGTAGCCGATCAGCCCCGAGTAGACCGCCCAGGACACTGCGGCGACGGCGTCGAAGAGGGCGAACGAGCGCCGGGGATAGGCGACCGCGCCCATGGTCAGGGTGCAGGCGGTCCGGCCGCCGGGAATGTAGCGGGCCACCACGAGGACGAGCCCGCCCCGCTCGGCCAGCGCCCGCTCCGCCCAGGCGAACGCCTTGCGGCTGCGCCTGCCGTTGCGCAGCCGGTCGTTGGTGGTACGCCCGATGGCGTACGAGATGTGGTCACCCGCGAACGCGCCCAGCGCGGCCACCACGATCACCAGGAACAGGTCGGGCGCCCCGGTGGCGGCGGCGAACACCCCGGCCGTGATGACGGACGTCTCCGCCGGGACCACGGGAAAGAACCCGTCGAGCATCGCCAGCGCGAACAGCGCCAGGTAGATCCATGGAGATGTCATCACGTCGTGCAGGATGTCAAGGATGGCCTGTGTCACGTCGGGCTCCAGCCGGGGGGTCGTGGATGTCTCACGCAGCAGGCTGACGGCCCGGTGAGCCCCGGGGCATCGGGGAGGAACCCCGGTGTTCGCAGAGCACGCCCCTGAGATCACCGGGGGTCCGTCCCGTCGACTCTAGGAACCGGACGCAGCCGGCCACATCGATCGAACGGCTTGAGTCACCCCCTCTTCAGTCGGGGGGTCCCTCCTCCTCAAGGGGGAGACGCGGCTCAGTTGAGCTGCCAGATGGCGAGGTTCAGCGAGGCCGCGTACGTCACCCAGAGCAGATAGGGCACCAGCAGCCAGGCGGCCGGGCGGCTGATCCGCCGGAACAGCACGATGGTGAGCACGATCGCGAACCAGAGGACGACGATCTCCGCGAACGCCAGGCCGTACTGCCCGGCACCGAAGAACAGCGGCGTCCAGGCCGCGTTGAGGACCAGCTGGACCGCGTAGACGCCGAGCGCCGGGGTCAGGCCGCGCGCCGACCAGGCGAGCCAGCCGGACAGGGCGATCATGACGTACAGGACCGTCCAGGCGGGGCCGAACAGCCACTGCGGCGGCGCCCAGGCCGGCCGCTCCAGCGACAGGTACTCACCGCCGGCGTTGACGGCCGCCAGCGACCCCACCACCGCCACCAGCACGAGCGCGGCGGCGAATACCGGCAACCCGGCCCAGCGTTTCGGTTGTCGCGCGATGACCATGAGAACCTCCTGCCCCCTTCTTCGTCCGTCTACCGCGCGGCGGTTTCCGTACGGGGGAGCCGGATCCCCACTCGGCGGGGGGAACGGTCGTCCTAGGCGGACGGGGCGGCGATGGCCGGGGTGGTGACGGGGTCGTAGTGCAGGCGGCGCAGCATCCGGCGGAAGGCGTACAGCGAGAAGGCCACCGCCAGGCCGCTGATCGCGGCCACGGCGGTGGTGCGGACCAGCAGGTAGGTGCCGATCGACTCGTGCAGCAGGAGCCAGATGCTCACCGCGGAGTTGGCCAGCAGCACGAAGGCCCACAGCAGGGTGATGCGGGCGAAGAACCGGCGGACCCGCTCGTGTTTCAGCACCGCCGAGGGCAGGTGGATGTAGTCGAGGGTCAGCTTCTGCACCAGCGGGCGGTTGAGCCGCACCGAGGCGAGGAAGACCACGCTGATGCAGATCGTCCCGAGCTCCGGCTGGAGGAAGTAGATCACCGCGCTCCCGGTCCAGAAGCCCAGCAGCGCCCGCACGGTGATCGCGATGACGGCGAGGATCATCGTCCCGGGCACCGGGATCCGCCGGACCAGCCGCCACCCCACCCCCGCGTACACCCAGGTGACCGCCGCGACCAGCGCGCCCTTCAGACCGAGGAGGGCCAGCGCGGTGTAGAAGACGGCGAGGGGGGCGACGACGCCCTCCAGCAGCTTCGGCACCGCCTGCCTGGCGAGAGCGGCGAGGCGGGGGAGGACGATGGGCTGGTGGCTCATGACGCTCCACGGGCTGGTGCGGTGGCAGACGCTGGGCGTTCTCGCCTACCCCGGCATGACACGGGCATGTCAGGCCGTCGCAGGGGGTTGCTGGAGAGGGCTACTTCCGGATGTTCACCGGCCACTCACCGTACCTGACCTCGGCTCGTGCTCTCGTGAAAACAACTCAATAACACTGCAATAACGGTTGAGAACGGTGAGGATCATTACGATTCACAAAAAGGATCACTATCCCGGTAACGGTTAAGAAACGGGAGCTTTCCTGATCGGGTCCGGTCCGCGACGATGAGAGACATGGCAGTGCTGCGCACGCACGCGTCCCGCCGTTCCACCGAGGGTGTCGAGAATGTGGCGGCCCAGCTCGTCCGCTGGCCGGACCTGGCGCTGAAGCGCACCAGAAAAGGGCTGGGATTCCGGGCCGGCGGCCGGGAGATCGTCAGGATGTCCGGTGACCACACCGCGGAGTTGCTCCTCACCAAACCCGTGATCGACCGATGGGCGCGGGTGCTCACCGACTGCCACCGGGTCACCCCCGGCGCCGACGCCGGGTGGGTGGCCATGTCCATCGAGGGCCGGGCCGACGCCGAGCTGTTCCTCTCCCTCGTCAGCGTCGCGATCAAGGCCAACCAGGGCTCGGGGTAGCCGGGGCCGGCGTGGTCAGGGGTCGCGGTGGCCGGCATGACCACGGTTCACGGTCACCGGCGTGGCCGAGGGGCGCGCCGCAGGGATGGCTGAGGGGCGTGACCATGGGTCCTGGTGGTCGGCGTGGTCAGGGTTCGCGGTGAGCGGCGTCAGCCGAGGGTCGCGGTGGCGAGCCTCGCCCCGAAGCCGATGAACAGCGCGCCCACGCCCGTCCGCAGCCCGGCCGACAGCCCGCGCCGGGCCCGGAACCGGTCGGCCAGGAACGTACCGCCGAAGATCAGCACCGACAGGTAGAGCGCGCTGAACAGCTGGCAGATCGCACCCAGGATCAGGAACGACAGCGCGGGAGTGCCGTAGGCCGGGTCCACGAACTGGATGAAGAACGAGATGAAGAACAGGATCGCCTTCGGGTTCATCAGGCTGACGATCAGGGCCTTGCGGAAGGGGCTCTCCGCGGCTCGCTCCCGGTCGGAGGTCGCCTCCGCGGTCCCGCTCCCGGCATCGGGAGAGCGCCAGGAGCGCCAGGCCGACCGGAGCATCTGGAACCCGATCCACGCGAGGTAGGCCGCACCGGCGTACTTGACGACGTTGAACAGGATCGGCGTCGACCTCAGCAGGGAGGCGACCCCCGCCGCCGCCAGCACCATCAGGACGGTGTCGCCGACGAAGACCCCCATCGCCCCCCGGTAGCCCTGCCGCACCCCGCGCTGGGCGGCGGTGCTGAGCACGTACAGCGAGTTCGGGCCGGGCAACAGGATGATGAAGAAGGCACCGGCCACGTAGGTCCAGATGTCGGTGATGCCAAAGAACACGGCGTTACTCCAGGGGGCGTTACGGATGCATCATTACCGTACCGCCTAAAGGTACTTATCTCCTTTTTCGGGTTTTCCGAACGCCGTGAATCGGGTCACCCGGCCATCGCGGACCATGCCACTCAGGCGCGACGGACCTTGTCACGCGAAGCCACTCGAAGCCACTCGAAGCCACTCGAAGCCACTGAAGCCACTCAAAGCCACTCGAAGGCGCTCGATGCGGCCTCGGCCACGTTCCCGCGCTAGTCGTCCGGTACGGCCGCGCCGTACACCATGGTGTCGACGATGACCTCGACGGCGGGCCGGGTGACACTGCCGGGAGGCGCGCTGACCAGGGTGAACAGGGCGCTGCCGTAGAGCGCGATGAGCGCGGGGACCTTCTCGCGCGCGATCTTCAGCCCCAGCTGGTCGTGATGCGCGGCGGTGAAACGCACCGCGACCTCCTGCAGCCCCGCCAGCGCCGCGGCCAACACCGGGCGGCGCACCGCCTCCAGCTGTAGCTCGAAGATCGCAAGGTAGCGGTGGCGCAGCGTGGTCGCCGCCGTGAGCAACGACTCGGTCAGCATCTCCACCAGGTCGGCGCCGCCCGCGGGTCGGTGCTCGGCCGCCTGGTCCATGTCGGCCAGGTGGAGCTCGACCACCCGCTCGGCGGCGGCCACCAGCAGCGCCTCGCGGCTGCGGAAGTAGTTGGAGGCCGTACCGGTCGGCAGCCCCGCCTCCCTCTCCACCGCGCGATGGGTCACCCCGTGCACCCCCGAGGCCGCCAGCAAATCGATGGCGGCGTCCGTCAGGGCCTGGCGGCGGGCTGGATTGGTGGGCGGCACCCCGCCATGCTACCAATAACCGTAGTAGTACGATCGTAGTGAATGGAGTGATGTCATGCGCGTCGTCGTGGTCGGTGCCGGGCTGGGCGGGGTGGCGGCCGCAGTGGGTCTGCACCGTCAGGGACATCGGGTGACCCTCTACGAGCGGGGCGCCGAGCTCCGCGAGGCGGGCACCGGCGTGGTGATCATGCCCAACGGGCTCCGGGCGCTGGAGGAGCTCGGCTACGACATGAGGGGTCGGTCCACCCCCGCCCGCAGCGCCGGTCTGCGCGACTGGCGCGGGCGGCCGCTGCTGATCACCGACGCCGTGCGGGCGCAGCGCGAGGTCGGGTCGATGATCGTGGCCGACCGGGCGGAGCTGCACCGCACCCTGCGGGCCCCGCTGCCCGCCGAGACGGTGCGGACCGCGACACCGGTGGAGCGGCTGGAGCCCGGCGCGGACGGAGTGGCGGTGTTCAGCGGGGGCGAGCGCGTCGACGAGGCGGACGCGGTGATCGTGGCCGACGGGATCGGCAGCAGGCTGCGCGGGCAGCTGTTCCCCGGTCACGGCGGGTCGCGCAGGATCGGCCGCATGGACCTGCGCGGCACCCTGTTTCGTCCCGCGGGGCTGGACGTGAGGGAGCTGCTGGCCGGCATCCTGCTGGACCGGCGCACCGGGGCGATGTTCGGGTTGTTCCCCATGGGCGCGGACGGGCTCTACTGGTTCACCGACTCCGTGCTGCCGGAGCCCGTCCCGGGGCCGGAGGAGGCGCGCGAGCAGATGCTGGCGCTGATGGCCGACTGGCACCCGGCCGTCCCCGCGCTGCTGGCGGCCACCGCGGCCGACGACGTCTACGTCGACCCGATCGCCTGCCTGGCCGAGCCGCTGCCGACGTTCGCGACCGGCAGGATCGCGCTGCTCGGCGACGCCGCGCACGCCATGACGCCCGACCTCGGTCAGGGCGCCAGCCAGGCCTTCGAGGACGCCGCCGCGCTCGCCCACCACCTGTTGGGGGCCGGGCCCGCCGAGGTGGCCGAGCGGCTGCTGCGCTACGACGCGCAGCGCCGCCCGCGCGCCAACCGGCTGATGCGGGCCGCGGAGCGGCAGTCGCGGCTGACCTCCCAGACCGGGGCCGCCGCCTGGGCGCGCGACACCCTGCTGCGGGCGATCCCGGCCCGCCTGGCCACCCGGCAGCTCGCGGCCATCTGGCACGCCTAGCGCGACGTTCCTCAAAGCAGGTCGCGAACAGGCGATCGAGAACCCAAGGTTGCCGGGGTGGCCTTTCCCGCCCTCAACCTCCCGGGCCGGTGGGGATCTGCACTTCCAGTGAGGAACGCAGCATTAGCGCGGCTCGCGGGCATCCGGGGCGGATCTTTCCCGGTCGTTGAGCAGCCGCCAGGTGGTGCGGGCGAGCCTGGCCCGGATCGGTCCGGCGGATTCGAGGAGGTCGACGCCCGGGAGCCCGCCGATCCGTTCGAGCCGGCGGGAGAGGGGCGCCGTGCCGTTCCTCCGCGCGTCCGGGGGGCATGCGTTGGAGCGCCCCCGGACGAGGCGTCGGCGGTTGACGTTTTTGGGCCTTGTGGCAGGGGTCTGTCAAGGCTACGATCGCGACAACTCTTAGGAAACTTTCCTAAAAGAAATGCCGACTGGGGGTGCCCGTGGCCCGTGCGTCCCCTCCGACCGATTGCCAGCTGCGAAAACTCGACGGCGGCAGCCGTCGCTGCTGAAGGTCCGACCGTCCGGACGCCTCACCCCCCAGGTTCCACGTCCATGGGAGCGATCATGCGGCGCACCTTTTCCTTACTTGTCCTGACTGCGGTTGCAAGCCCTCACCGAGGCATGCCCGCGCCCGGCACCACCGCCGCCTCCGGCGTCACGGCCGTCCCCGCCATCGCGGCCACCGCCGCGCCCGCAATCGGTACGGCCGTCGCGGCGGCCACCGTCGGCGCCGCCGTCGCCCGTCCCGATGCCTCAGGCCGGAGCCCGCGAGTCAGACGTCCAGAGAGCGTGACGGTGGCGGCGGCACAGGCGCCGGCGACCCGGTGACGACTCGCTGAACACGGCGGTACCCGGCGTCCCGCGCCGATCAACGGAACGGTTCCGCCCCCCGGCGAAACCGTGCCCACCCCGCCGTACGGCTCGCGCCCACGTTCGCGCCCGCGCACCCCCCGCGTGGCGCGGGCCGTACGGTCACCCCCCACGGAATGCATGAGGTTAACGTGAAATTACGCGCCATCGCTCGTTCTCTCGTCGCCCTGGCGGCCCTCGTCCTGGCGATGACGGTCGCGCTCCCCGCCCAGGCCGCCTCGGCCACCGCCGTCTTCACCAAGACCTCGGACTGGGGCAGTGGTTTCGAGGGCAAGTACACGGTCACCAACGGTGGTACGACGACCATCAACGGCTGGTCGGTGGCCTTCGATCTGCCGTCGGGGGCGAACATCGGGTCCTTCTGGGACGCGTCGATGAGTCGTAGCGGGCAGCGTTTCACCTTCACCAACGTCGGCTGGAACGGCACTCTCGCCCCCGGCGCGACCGCGAGCTTCGGCTTCAACGGCAGTCCGGGTGGTGTCACCCCGTCCAACTGCACGCTCAACGGCGCGGCCTGCGGCGGCGGCAGCACTCCCGTCACCCCCGGAACGCCGGGCAATCCGTCGGTCACCGGCACCACGAACTCCTCGATCTCCCTGTCGTGGGGTGCCTCCAGCGGTACCGTCACCGGTTACCGGGTCTACGAGGGCGGCACGCAGCGGGCTCAGGTCACCGGTACCAGCGCGACCATCGGCTCGCTGGGCACCTGCACCTCGCACACCTACACCGTCAGGGCGTACAACGCCCAGGGTGAGTCGGCCGCCAGCGGCGCGGTGAGCGCCACCACCACCGGCTGCACCGGCGGCGCCCCCGGCAAGCCGGGCGCGGTGTCCGCGACGGGCGGCGCGAACAGTGTGGCGTTGTCGTGGGGCGCGTCGTCGGGGACGGTGACGGGCTACCGGGTGTACGAGGGTTCGACGGTCAGGGCGACCGTGACCGGAACGAGCACGACGGTGTCGGGGCTGGGGGTGTGCGAGGCGCACACCTACACGGTGGCGGCGTACAACTCCGCGGGCGAGGGCCAGCGGAGCGACCCGGCCGGCGCGACCACGACCGGCTGCACCAGCGGTGGTCAGCTGCCCAAGCACTTCCTCACCGGCTACTGGCACAACTTCGACAACCCGGCCGTCGAGCTGCGGCTGTCGGCGGTGCCCAACGAGTACGACCTGGTCGCGGTCTCCTTCGGCGAGGCCACCGCCACCCCCGGTGAGGTCGTCTTCGGTGTCGACCCGGGCCTGTCCGCCTCCCTCGGCGGCTACACCGACGCCCAGTTCAGGGCCGACGTGCAGACCCTCCACTCCCGTGGCAAGAAGGTCATCCTCTCGGTCGGCGGCGAGGCGGGCCGCGTGCAGGTGGCCAGCGCCGCCGCCGCGACCAAGTTCGCCGACACCGTCTACGCCCTGATGCAGAGCTACGGCTTCGACGGCGTCGACATCGACCTGGAGAACGGGCTCAACTCCACCTACATGGGCCAGGCGCTCCGATCGCTGCGGGCCAAGGCGGGGGCGAACCTGATCATCACGATGGCGCCGCAGACCATCGACATGCAGTCCACCGGCGGCGAGTACTTCAAGCTGGCGCTGGCCATCAAGGACATCCTCACCGTCGTCCACACCCAGTTCTACAACTCCGGCTCCATGCTCGGCTGCGACCAGAACGCCGCCTACTCGCAGGGCTCGGTCAACTTCATGACCGCGCTGGCCTGCATCCAGCTGGAGAACGGCCTGCGCCCCGACCAGGTGGCGCTCGGCCTGCCCGCCGGACCCGGCGCGGCGGGCGGCGGGATCGTCGCCCCCGCCCTGGTGAACCAGGCCCTGACCTGCCTGGCCACCAGGACCAACTGCGGCAGCTTCGTGCCGCCGCGCGCCTACCCCGGGATCCGTGGCGCGATGACCTGGTCCATCAACTGGGACGCCAGCAACAACTGGAACTTCTCCAGGACCGTCAAGCCGCACCTCGCGACCCTGCCCTAGCCCCCGCCACCTCCCGACCCCCGGACCTGCCCGGCACCGCACCACCCACGACCCGGCCGGGCAGGCCCCGAACCCCGAACCTCACACCCCGAACCTCGCACTCCCGGATCTCGCACCCCCAACCTCGCCCCCCAACCTCGCACCCCCCAACCGAGGAAGAGCCATGAGATTTCGACGAACGCTGACCGCGGTCCTGGCCGCGCTCGGCATGTCACTCGGCCTGTCAATGGTCGCGACCCCCGCGTTCGCGGCGCCCCCCACCGCCGTCTTCACCAAGGTCTCCAACTGGGGCACCGGCTTCGAGGGCAAGTACACGGTCACCAACGGTGGTACGACGACCATCAACGGCTGGTCGGTGGCCTTCGATCTGCCGTCGGGGGCGAACATCGGGTCCTTCTGGGACGCGTCGATGAGTCGTAGCGGGCAGCGTTTCACCTTCACCAACGTCGGCTGGAACGGCACCCTGGCCCCCGGCGCGACCGCGAGCTTCGGCTTCAACGGCACCCCGGGCAGCGCCACCCCGTCCAACTGCACCCTCAACGGGGCGGCCTGTGGCGGCGGCAGCACCCCCGGAACGCCGGGCGCCCCCGGTACCCCGTCGGTCACCGGCACCACCAACTCCTCGATCTCCCTGTCGTGGGGCGTCTCCAGCGGTACCGTCACCGGTTACCGGGTCTACGAGGGTGCCACGCAGCGGGCTCAGGTCACCGGTACCAGCGCCACCATCGGCTCACTGGGCACCTGCACCTCGCACACCTACACGGTCAAGGCGTACAACGCCCAGGGTGAGTCCGTCGCCAGCGGCGCGGTGAGCGCCACCACCACCGGCTGCACCAACCCGCCGCCGGGCGGCAAGATGGCCGGAGCCCCGTACCTCTACATGGGCTGGGGCAGCCCGCCCAACCCCGCGACCGTGATGAGCGCCACCGGCGTGAAGTCCTTCACCATGGCGTTCATCCTGTCCAGCGGCGGCTGCAACCCCGCCTGGGACGGCAACCGGCCGCTGACCGGCGGCACCGACCAGGCCGCGATCAACCAGATCAAGGCCGCGGGCGGCAGCGTGCAGATCTCCTTCGGCGGCTGGTCCGGCAACAAGCTCGGCCCGAACTGTTCCACCCCGGCCGCCTTCGCCGGAGCCGTGCAGCAGGTCATCAACGCCGTCGGCCCCGCGGTCGTCGACTTCGACATCGAGAACACGGACGAGTTCGAGAACTACACCGTCCAGGACCGCATCCTCAACGGCCTGAAGATCGTCAAGCAGAACAACCCGAACGTCAAGATCGCCGTCACCTTCGGCACCTCGACCACCGGCCCGACCTCCCACGGCATCCGCCTGATCAACCAGGCCAAGGCGCTGGCCGTGCCGATCGACAACTACACGATCATGCCGTTCGACTTCGGCAGCTCCAACATCTACAACGACACCGTCAACGCCTCCGAGGGCCTGAAGAACGCGCTCAAGGCCGCGAACGGCTGGACCGACGCGCAGGCGTACGCCCGGATGGGCATCTCCGGCATGAACGGCCTGTCCGACCAGCAGGAGCTCACCACGGTGGCGGCCTGGACCCAGATCCGAGACTGGGCCAAGGCCAGGGGCCTGACCCGCTTCGCCTACTGGGCGGTCAACCGCGACCGTCCCTGCCCGGGGGGCGGCGTGACCTCCACCTGCAGCGGGATCGCCCAGAACGACTGGGACTTCACCCGCGTCACCGCCGGCTTCTGACCCGAACGGAACCGCGCGAAGCGGGCCCGCCCGGCACGAGAACGGCTGACGCGGGCCCGCCCAGAACGAACCAGAACAAGTCAGAACGAACCAGAACAAGAACGCGGTGCGAAAGCACCAGCGGACACGCGTCGCGTACGCGCCGGGCGAGTCCGCACGACCCGTACGGCCGGCACGACCCGCATGGCCCGCACCCCGCCCGGGGGGCGGGCCGTGCCCCACGACCCTCCTAAAGATCTTTGCGGGGTACACCGGATGCACCTCAGGAAACTCGCCGCGGCCGCCGTGCTGGCGCTCGGCGGGACGATGCTGGCCGCGACACCGGCCCACGCGGCCAACATCGCGACGAACCCGGGCTTCGAGAACGGGCTGAGCGGGTGGACCTGCTCCGCCTCCTCGGGCGCCACGACCGTCTCCTCGCCGGTACACGGCGGGACCAGGGCACTGCAGGCCACACCCCAGGGCTCGGACCAGGCCCGCTGCCAGCAGACGGTGAGCGTCAGGCCGTCCTCGTCCTACTCGCTGTCGGCCTGGGTGCGCGGCGGCTACGTCTTCCTGGGGGTGAGCGGCACCGGCACCACCGACACCAGCACGTGGGCCTCGTCCCCGTCGGCCTACACCCAGCTGACGCGCACCTTCACGACCGGCGCCTCGACCACCACAGTGACGATCTACACCAGCGGCTGGTACGGCCAGGGCGCCTACCAGGCCGACGACGTCGTTCTCGACGGCCCGCCCGGCACCGGTATCCCCGGCGACACGATCCCGCCGACCGTACCGGGCAACCTCACCGTGGGCGGCCCGACCGCCACCTCGCTGACCCTCGGCTGGTCGGCCTCCACCGACAACTCCGGAAGCGTGGCCCGCTACGAGGTCTCCCGCGACAACGGCGCGGCGGTCGCCACGGGCTCCGGCACCGGCCACACCGCGACCGGGCTGAACCCCGACACGGCCTACGGCTTCCGCGTCCGGGCCTGCGACGCCGCGGGCAACTGCTCCGCCTACACCGCCTCCGTCAGCGGCCGTACGAGCCGCGACACCGGCCCGCCCCCCGGCGGCGAGATCCGGTACGCCCCCTACATCGACATCACGATGCCCACGCCCTCCCTGGTGAGCGCGGCGGCGGCGACCGGGGTGAAGAACTACACCCTCGCCTTCGCCCTCGGCGACAGCAGCGGCTGCAACCCGGCCTGGGGCGGCACCATCCCGATCAACGACTCCCGGATCGTCAACGACGTCAGGGCGCTCCAGGCCCAGGGCGGCCAGGTCATCGTGGCGACCGGCGGCGCGATGGGACCGTACCTGGAGCACGTCTGCGGCACCTCCGCCGCGCTGGTCACCGCCTACAAGAGGGTCCTCGACACGGTCGGCACCAACCACCTCGACGTCGACGTCGAGGCCGCGATCGACGCCGCCAAGGTCAACACCGCCCTCAAGCAGCTCCAGGCCGAGCGCGGCACCGTGATCAGCTACACCCTGCGCATCCAGGGCCAGGACTACGGTGTCGACCCCTTCTCGCTGTCGATCCTCCAGGACGCCGCAGCCAAGGGCCTCAACGTCATGGTCAACCCGATGCTGATGAACTTCGGCTACACCGGCAACTGGGGCGACGCCATGATCGCCGCCGCGCAGGCGACCCTCGCCCAGATGAGGACCGTCTGGCCCGCCAAGACCGACGCCCAGCTCAAAAAACTGCTGGGCCTCACCCCGATGATCGGCAGGAACGACACCGGGATGACCACCACCCAGGCCGACGCCCGCAAGCTGCTCGCCTGGGCCAACACCAACCACGTCGGCTTCGTCGGCTTCTGGTCCAGCGCCCGCGACAACGGCGGTTGCCCGACCGGCCAGGTCTCACCGACCTGCAGCGGCATCTCCCAGTCGGCCTGGGAGTTCACCAACATCTTCAAGGGGTTCACCGGATGAGGTTCAGGAAACTCGCGGCGATCGCCGTACTGGCGCTGGGCGGGACGATGCTCGCCGCGTCGCCCGCCCACGCCGCCAACATCGCGGTCAATCCCGGCTTCGAGAGCGGGCTGACCGGCTGGACCTGCACGGCGTCCTCCGGGGCCACCGCGGTGTCCTCGCCGGTGCACGGCGGCACCAGGGCCCTGCAGGCCACCCCGGCCGGGAACGACACCGCCCGGTGCCAGCAGACGGTGAGCGTCAGGCCGTCCTCGGCCTACACCCTGTCGGCCTGGGTCAGGGGCGGCTACGTCTTCCTCGGCGCGACCGGTACCGGCGGGACCGACCCCAGCACGTGGACGTCCTCGCCGTCGTCCTACGCCCAGCTGTCGACCTCGTTCACCACCGGCGCCTCGACCACCTCGGTGACGATCCACGTCAACGGCTGGTACGGCCAGGGCGTCTACCAGGCCGACGACGTCGTCCTCGACGGAGCGCCGGGGCAGGGACAGCCCCCCGCGGCGCCCACCGGACTCACCGGCACCGGCAACGCCACCACCGCCTCGCTGAGCTGGAGCGCCTCCTCGGGCGCGACCGGCTACAACGTCTACCGCAACGGCACCAGGGTCGGCACCGCCACCGGGACCACCTTCTCCGAGACCCCCGGCACCGGCACCCACTCCTACCAGGTGAGCGCGACCAACGCCTCGGGCGAGTCGGCGCGGTCGGGCGCGGTCTCGGTGACGGTCGGCACCGGCCAGCCGCCGCTCCCGGCCGTGCCTTCGGGGCTGGCCGCCACCGTCAGCGGCACGAGCGTCTCGCTGAGGTGGAACGTCTCCTCGGGCGCGACCGCCTACAACGTCTACCGCAACGGGACGAGGGTGGGCACGCCCACCGCGGCCTCCTACACCGACACTCCCGGGGCGGGGACGCACAGCTACCAGGTGAGCGCCTCCAACTCCGCCGGTGAGTCGGCGAGGTCCGGCGCGGTCTCCGCGACCGTCACCAACACGCCGCCCCCCGGCAACCTGCCCAAGCGGGTGCTGGTCGGCTACCTGCACGCCTCCTTCGCCAACGGCTCCGGCTACATCCGGATGGCGGACGTGCCCAACGAGTGGAACGTCATCAACCTGTCGTTCGGCGAGCCCACCTCGGTGACCTCCGGAGACATCCGCTTCACCCAGTGCCCGGTCGCCGAGTGCCCCAACGTCGAGTCCGAGGCCGAGTTCATCGCCGGGATCCGGGCCAAGCAGGCGCTCGGCAAGAAGGTGCTGATCTCGATCGGCGGCCAGAACGGCCAGGTCCAGCTGAGCACCACGGCCGCGCGCGACAAGTTCGTCCAGTCGGTGGGCGCCATCATCGACAGGTACGGCCTCGACGGGCTGGACATCGACTTCGAGGGCCACTCCCTCTATCTCGACAACGGCGACACCAACCTGTCCGCCCCCACCACCCCGGTGATCGTCAACCTGATCTCCGCGCTCAAGACCCTCAAGGCCAGGTACGGCGCCAGGTTCGTGCTGACCATGGCCCCCGAGACGTTCTTCGTCCAGCTGGGCTACCAGTTCTACGGGCCGGGCCCCAACGGTTCCGCCGACCGGCGGGCCGCCTCGTACCTCCCCGTCATCCACGCGATGCGCAACGACCTGACCCTGCTGCACGTCCAGGACTACAACTCCGGGCCGATCATGGGGCTGGACAACCAGTACCACACCATGGGCGGTCATGACTTCCACGTCGCCATGACCGACATGCTGCTCGCGGGCTTCCCCATCGCGGGCAACCCGAACAACGTCTTCCCCGCCCTGCGCCAGGACCAGGTCGCCATCGGCCTGCCCGCCGCCCCGTTCGCGGGTAACGGTTTCACCACGGTCGCCGAGGTCCAGAAGGCCTTCGACTGCCTGGCCAAGGGGACCAACTGCGGGACATACCGGCCGAGAGGCGTCTACCCGAACCTCCGCGGCCTGATGACCTGGTCGATCAACTGGGACAGGTACAACGCCTTCGAGTTCTCCCGCAGCCACCGGGCCTATCTCGACGGCCTGGGCTGAAAGCCCCTCGCCGCCGGGGGAGACGGACTTCCGGCGGCGAGGTTCCCCCTCGGCGGGCGTCCGGGGCACGCGCCCGCGTCCCGAGGCGGTCGCCCGTCGTGACGGCCCGGATCCCGAAGGCCGAGAAAACTGGCAGAGTGGTCTCGGTTTGGAGATCCGGGTGGCTGGTTGGTCGCCAGGTCCGGCAGGCTAGGGGCCGTCATGGACTACGCAATTCTCACGGGGTTCGTCCTCGTTCTCGGTGTCGTGCTCGCCCTGGTCGCGCAGTGGAAGGGCTGGAGGCCCTCACTGCTGGTCGTGCTGGGGGTCGGAATCGCCTTCCGGGTGCTCATCATGGCCACCTCGGCGGTGGACACCTGGCAACCGGTCGACTTCATCAACAGCTTCAAGCCCGCCGGTGAGGCGGTCCTGAACCGTGAGGACCCCGTTCTGGGCAGTTCGGGAGGCTGGCACTTCCTGCCGACCATCCCCTACGTCTACGGCCTCCTGCTCTGGCTGGGCATCCCCTGGGAGATCGGCGGGCGCCTGGTCACCGTGGTCGCGGACATCGTGCTGATCCCGCTGGTCGGCAAGCTCGCCGGGGGGCCCAAGGCGTCGCTGCGCGCTTTCCAGTACGCCTGCAACCCGCTGGCCATCCTCGTCGCCTCCGTCCACGGCCAGGTCGAGCCGGTCGCCCTGGTCTTCGGCGTCGCCGCCTTCGTCGTCGCCCGAGGCCCCGGCGACCCGCACCGGCCGGGCATGACCACCAACCCGGTCGCGCTGGCACGGCAGAGCGTCGCCCTCCACGGCCTCGCCGGCGCCGTACGGCACGCCTTCGGTCCCGAGGGGGTGCTCCGCGGGGCGCTCACCCCGCGCCAGGGTGACCGGCAGTCCCTGCGCCGGGCCCTGTTCGCGGGACTGCTGATGGGACTGGCGCTGTGCGCCAAGAGCTGGCCGATCTGGCTCATCCCCGGCATGCTCCTGCTGCTGCCCACCTTCCGCGCCCGCGCCGTGGCGTTCGTGGCCACCGGCATCGCGCCGGTCTTCTTCCTGGTCACCCTGCCGATCTTCGCCGGCACCTCGCTGAGCCAGATCCCCGAGGTCATCCGGGTGATCCAGGACGTCCGCCCGATCGTCGGCCAGTGGGGCTACAGCGCCATCTGGATGCACGGCGTCAACGACCTGAACCAGCAGATCGCGACGTTCGGCACCCGCCTGATCTACGTCACCCTGCTGGCGACGGCCTTCGTGTGGCGCCGCGCCGACCCGATCGACCTCACCACGGCGCTGCTGCTCGCCTTCATGGTCACCACGCCCAGGCTCGGCGCGCAGTATCTCCTGTGGTTCATGCCGTTCCTGATCGCCCGTCCCACCCGCTTCGCCTGGCCCGCGATCCTCGGCGTCTCTCTCTGGGCGGGGTACGGCTACCTCTACATGACCCAGTTCGACTCCGCCACCTGGCGAAGTCTCCACGTCGTCTGGTCCCAGGCATCCATCGTGCTGCTGCCGATCCTGGCGCTCGCCATGCCCTGGGGGCGCCGGGTCTCCCGCCCACCCGCCGAGCCCTCCGAGGGGCCGCCGCCCTCGGCACCCGTTCCCGCGTCCGCCTGAACTCCCGAGTCCACGTCCGCCTTCGCTTTCGTTCTCGCCTGAGCCTTCGAATCCGCCTGAACGCGCGGGCTGGTCTTGCCCGTCCCCGCAGTCCGTTCGTGTCGCCCGCTCCCGGGCCCGCCCGACCCGTCACCGCCGCGTGACGGGGTATCGGTGAAGCCCGGGAGCGGCTGCTAAATTCCGGTTCTGTGACGAGCACCGTGGAAATCCTGCGCTACACCGCTTTCACCCACGATCCCGAGGGGGGCAACCCCGCCGGGATCGTCCTCGACGCGGCCGGGCTCTCCGACGCGGAGATGCTGGCCGTCGCCGCCGAGGTCGGATACTCCGAGACGGCTTTCCTGACCGCCCGCGACGACGAGCGGCGCGCCTTCCGGGTCCGGTATTTCGCCCCCTCGACGGAGGTGGCGTTCTGCGGGCACGCCACGATCGCCACCTCGGTGGCACTGGCCGAACGCCTCGGGACCGGGCGGCTGGCCTTCGACACCAACGTGGGCGAGATCGTCGTCGACACCGACATCGTCGACGACACGCTCCGCGCCACGATCACCAGCGTTCCCACGCGCTCCCGGCCCGTCGCGGAGGACGCGCTGCGGGAGGCCCTCGCCGCCCTCGGCTGGTCCCGTGACGAGCTCGACCCGGCCTTTCCCTCGCACGTCGCGTTCGGCGGCGTCGAGCACCTCATGATCGCCGCCGCCTCGCGCGAACGCCTGGCCGGCCTCGACTACGACTACGAGGGGCTGAAGGCGGTGATGACCCGCGAAGGCTGGACGACGGTGAACCTGTTCTGGCGAGAGAGTGACGAGCGGTTCCACGCCCGCGACCCGTTCCCGGTCGGGGGCGTCGTGGAGGACCCCGCCACCGGGGCCGCCGCCGCCGCGTTCGGCGGCTACCTGAGGGTCCTCGGGACCGGTTCCCCGGAGTTCACGGTCATCCAGGGGGTGGACATGGGACGGCCCAGCACGCTGAAGGTCTCGATCGCCTCCCCCGACGGCCGAAGCCGGGTGAGCGGCGGGGCGGTCGCGCTGGAGACCGCCTGATCCCCGGCCGGAGGCACCGGGCCGCTCGGCCTCGACCGGAGTCCGGGTGCGGTGGCTTCTACGTGCCGGGTCAGGCCTACGTTCGTGGGTCTGGCCCGCCTCGTTCAAGGCCCGGAAGGCTTGTCCGGCTCGCTCGGGACCCTGGTGCGACGGCCTGTGCGAACCCGGTCAGGCGGTCCCGCCGCCGGACCGGTCGAGCAGCCGGCCCAGGGACACCCCCGCCAGCCGCCGTACCTCGTTCGCCATGTGGGCCTGGTCGGCGTACCCGCTGAGCGCGGCGGCCTCGGCCGCCGTGACGCCGCGCCTGGCCAGCCGCAGTGCCCGCTGGAACCTGACCACCCGCTGCAGCGTCTTCGGGCCGTACCCGAAGGCCCGCAGGGACCGGCGCAGGAGCTGCCGCTCGCCGAACCCCAGATCCCAGGCCACCTCCCTGACGCTCCGCCCCGCCCGCAGTGCCTCGGCGATCGCGGGCGCGGCCGGGTCGGGTTCGGGCGCCGCGCGCAGCCGTACGGCCAGAGCCCGCTGTACGACGTCGGAGAGTGGCTCCGGCGTCCGGACCCCGGCCGTCCCGGTGGGCGGCTCCGGTGTGAGCAGCGCGGTGAGCGGTCCCAGGTCGGACAGTTCCGCGAGGGGTTCGAGGTCGGACAGCGGCACCCGCAGGTCGCGCAGGCTGTCGAGCGGCACGCCGAACAGCTCACCCGCCGCGCCGGGCCTGAACCGGATCCCGGTATAGCGGTCACCCGGTGCCATCCGGACGGGTTTCGGGCCCGTGTCGGGCCCCGCGACCTGTGCTCCCCTCGGGCCCCAGACCAGATCCACACAGCCGTCGGGCACGACCAGCTGCGTCGTGGCGGAGGTCGACTCGTTGATCCACAGGCAGGCCACCCGCCCGGCGATGCGGGGGCCAGGTGCCCACTCGCGATACATGACCTCAGGGTACGTGCGACGAAGTCCTTCCCCGGTCTCCGTGGTCCTTCCCCCGGTCTCCGTCTGGTTTCCCGCCCGTCGCGGGGTGCCCGTCGTCGGGAACGTCCCCGGAGACGAGGGCGGCGGCCCAGCCGCCGTCGGGATCGCTGTCGATCAGCAGCGCGCGGGTCAGCAGGCTGAGCGGGATGGCCAGCAGCGCGCCCAGCGGGCCGAGAAGGAACGTCCACAGGATGAGAGAGAGGAAGGTCACGGTGGTGGACAGGCCGACGGCGTCACCGAGGAACTTCGGCTGGATCAGCGACTGCACCACAAAGTTGATCAGTATGTAGGCGACGATCACGAAGAGCATGGTCCTGGGCCCGCCCTCCAGGAGGCCGAGCAGGGCGGGCGGGATCAACCCCAGGACGAAGCCGACGTTGGGGATGTAGTTCGTGATCAGCGCCAGTACCCCCCAGAGGAGGGGGAGCGGTACGCCGAGGACCCAGAGCGCGGCCACGTCCAGTGCTGAGCAGACCAGCCCGAACCCCGTCGAGACCAGGAGATAACGGCGGGTCTTGTGGGCGAAGTCGCCGAGTGCCCCGATGAGCAGGGGCCTGCGCGCCGCCCCCATGGCGAGGATCCTGGAGAAGGCCCGCGCGTCCAGGCACATGGCCAGGAGCAGGACGATGACGAGGACCAGGCCGGAGAACACGCCCAGCAGTCCTGAGACGAATCCCTGCGCGAGCGCGAAGATCTTGCCGGGGTCGAAGGAGTTGATCGCCTCGTTCATCTGCTGGGTGCCGATGCCGAGCCTGGCCGCCTGCCGCTGCGCCTCCGCGACGAGCTGGTTGAACTGCGCGTCGTAGGTGGGGGCGAGTGCCGCCATCTGCGCGACCGCCACGGTCAGGATCGCCACCATGCCCAGGAGCACCAGCAGCACGATCGCCAGGGGGACCGCCACCAGCGTCCACCCGGGAGCGCCGCGCTCGCGAAGCCGTGTTCTGACCGGGGAGACCGCCAGGACCAGGACGAGGGCCAGTAACACCGGCCCGACGATCGACCCGATCTCCCTGATCCCCGCCAGGGTGACCACGGCTCCCGCGGTGCAGAGGAGCACGACGAGCGCTCTGGGCAACACTCTTTGGTCCGTCATAACGGCCCCCTACCCAGCGGATGAGAAACACGTCATGGCAGGGCGCCTGCTTCGATTTGACGGACCTCGGCGCCGTACATAGAGTTCACAGGCCCGAGGGGGTTGGCGGAGATCGCCAAAGCCTCGGGACCCTCCTTCTGATCATCTCCCTTCGTTGGGACGCGTGCGTCACGACGAAGTTCGATTGGACAACAATCGGATGTTGGAGTAAGTTAGAGGGGTTGCCCTGGAAACGGGGTGGTCGCAATCCTAGCGGGTTCGGCGGGTTCGAGTCGAGGGTCGGAAAATCCGACAGTTTGACACGAAACCGGCACTCCCGATAAGATAGTAATACGAAATGGAACGCCCCGGAGTTCTGGTCGGCCGGTTGGTCGGGTCAGGGTGATGGTGTACGCGTCCGTTTCTTGAGAACTCAACAGTGTGTTAAAAGCCAGTGCATGAAGCACAACCCCGTCCTACCACTCTTTTCGGGTGGGGGATGGATTCCTTTGGTTGATTACATCCACCATGTGTGGTGGGTGCTTTCAGCTGGGTAAGGACTGTTCAGACATTGTTTGGAGAGTTTGATCCTGGCTCAGGACGAACGCTGGCGGCGTGCTTAACACATGCAAGTCGAGCGGAAAGGCCCTTCGGGGTACTCGAGCGGCGAACGGGTGAGTAACACGTGAGTAACCTGCCCCTGACTCTGGGATAAGCCCGGGAAACTGGGTCTAATACCGGATATGACACATGACGGCATCGTTGGTGTGTGGAAAGTTTTTCGGTTGGGGATGGACTCGCGGCCTATCAGCTTGTTGGTGGGGTAATGGCCTACCAAGGCGACGACGGGTAGCCGGCCTGAGAGGGCGACCGGCCACACTGGGACTGAGACACGGCCCAGACTCCTACGGGAGGCAGCAGTGGGGAATATTGCGCAATGGGCGAAAGCCTGACGCAGCGACGCCGCGTGGGGGATGACGGCCTTCGGGTTGTAAACCTCTTTCAGCAGGGACGAAGTTGACGTGTACCTGCAGAAGAAGCGCCGGCTAACTACGTGCCAGCAGCCGCGGTAATACGTAGGGCGCAAGCGTTGTCCGGAATTATTGGGCGTAAAGAGCTCGTAGGTGGCTTGTCACGTCGGGTGTGAAAGCTTGGGGCTTAACTCCAGGTCTGCATTCGATACGGGCTGGCTAGAGGTAGGTAGGGGAGAACGGAATTCCTGGTGTAGCGGTGAAATGCGCAGATATCAGGAGGAACACCGGTGGCGAAGGCGGTTCTCTGGGCCTTACCTGACGCTGAGGAGCGAAAGCGTGGGGAGCGAACAGGATTAGATACCCTGGTAGTCCACGCTGTAAACGTTGGGCGCTAGGTGTGGGGACCTTCCACGGTTTCCGCGCCGTAGCTAACGCATTAAGCGCCCCGCCTGGGGAGTACGGCCGCAAGGCTAAAACTCAAAGGAATTGACGGGGGCCCGCACAAGCGGCGGAGCATGTTGCTTAATTCGACGCAACGCGAAGAACCTTACCAAGGCTTGACATCGCCCGGAAACACTCAGAGATGGGTGCCTCTTCGGACTGGGTGACAGGTGGTGCATGGCTGTCGTCAGCTCGTGTCGTGAGATGTTGGGTTAAGTCCCGCAACGAGCGCAACCCTTGTTCAATGTTGCCAGCACGCTCCTTCGGGGGTGGTGGGGACTCATTGGAGACTGCCGGGGTCAACTCGGAGGAAGGTGGGGATGACGTCAAGTCATCATGCCCCTTATGTCTTGGGCTGCAAACATGCTACAATGGCCGGTACAGAGGGTTGCGATACCGCAAGGTGGAGCGAATCCCTAAAAGCCGGTCTCAGTTCGGATTGGGGTCTGCAACTCGACCCCATGAAGTCGGAGTCGCTAGTAATCGCAGATCAGCAACGCTGCGGTGAATACGTTCCCGGGCCTTGTACACACCGCCCGTCACGTCACGAAAGTCGGCAACACCCGAAGCCCGTGGCCCAACCAGCTTGTCTGGGGGGAGCGGTCGAAGGTGGGGCTGGCGATTGGGACGAAGTCGTAACAAGGTAGCCGTACCGGAAGGTGCGGCTGGATCACCTCCTTTCTAAGGAGCACCGGCTCACTTCCGTCCAGCTTGGCTGGGTGGGATGGGTCTATGTCGCGGTCAGGGGCGAATGTTCCCTGCGTGACACGCTCATTAGTGGAGCACTGGCTACTCGGATCGGCTTGGTCGCTGGCCGGCTAGTACCGCCCTCTTCGGAGGGAGTGGGAACGACGGTTTCAGGGGTTGGGCTGGTTCGAACACACTGTTGGGTCCTGAGGAAACGGACCATGTTCGGGGCTGCTGCCGGTTGGTGGTGGCCCTGGTGCCTGCCCCGGGTTCGGGGTGGGTGTCTGTTTTGCCTCGTGCGGGGCCGACCTCCTGTCAGACCAGTTCACAGCTGCGCATGTTTTGTGTGTGGTGGTGGGTGTTGGTGGCGGGGTGGGTTTGGTCGCTGTTTGTTGTTTGAGATTTGCATAGTGGACGCGAGCATCTTTGTGGCCAAGTTTTTTAGGGCACACGGTGGATGCCTTGGCATCAGGAGCCGATGAAGGACGTGGGAGGCTGCGTTAAGCCCCGGGGAGTCGCCAACCAGACTTTGATCCGGGGATGTCCGAATGGGGAAACCTAGCACCAGTCATGTGGTGTTGCCTCCGCCTGAATGTATAGGGCGGTTGGTGGTAACGCGGGGAAGTGAAACATCTCAGTACCCGTAGGAAGAGAAAACAAATAGTGATTCCGTGAGTAGTGGTGAGCGAAAGCGGATCAGGCTAAACCGTAGGCGTGTGATAGCCGGCAGGCGTTGCGTTTGCGGGGTTGTGGGACCCTCTGGGAGGAACTGCCGTTTCTCCAGACAGTTAGAAATCCTTCCGATAGTCGAAGCTTCTGGGAAGTTGCGCCGTAGACCGTGAGAGTCGGGTAGGCGAAATTGGTTGGACTGTTTGAGGGGATCCCAAGTAGCACGGGGCCCGAGAAATCCTGTGTGAATCTGCCAGGACCACCTGGTAAGCCTAAATACTCCCTGATGACCGATAGTGAACAAGTACCGTGAGGGAAAGGTGAAAAGCGCCCCGGTGAGGGGTCGTGAAATAGTACCTGAAACCGTGTGCCTACAAGCCGTAGGAGCGTAAACGAGGTTCGCCTTGTTTGTGATGTGACTGCGTGCCTTTTGAAGAATGAGCCTGCGAGTTATGGTGTGTGGCGAGGTTAACCCGTGTGGGGGAGCCGTAGCGAAAGCGAGTCTGAATAGGGCGTTTGAGTCGCATGCTGTAGACCCGAAGCGGAGTGATCTAGGCATGGGCAGGTTGAAGCGCGGGTAAGACCGCGTGGAGGACCGAACCCACCAGGGTTGAAAACCTGGGGGATGACCTGTGTTTAGGGGTGAAAGGCCAATCAAACTCCGTGATAGCTGGTTCTCCCCGAAATGCATTTAGGTGCAGCGTTACGTGTTTCTTGCCGGAGGTAGAGCACTGGATGGCTAATGGGCCCGACAAGGTTACTGACGTCAGCCAAACTCCGAATGCCGGTAAGTGAGAGCGTAGCAGTGAGACTGCGGGGGATAAGCTCCGTAGTCGAGAGGGAAACAGCCCAGACCACCGACTAAGGCCCCTAAGCGTGTGCTAAGTGGGAAAGGATGTGGAGTCGCAGTGACAACCAGGAGGTTGGCTTAGAAGCAGCCACCCTTGAAAGAGTGCGTAATAGCTCACTGGTCAAGTGATTCTGCGCCGACAATGTAGCGGGGCTCAAGTACACCGCCGAAGTCGTGGCATTCACACATGTACCGAGCCTTTGTGGTTTAGGTGTGTGGATGGGTAGGGGAGCGTCGTGCGGCCGGGGAAGCAGCGGAGTGATCCAGCTGTGGAGGCTGTGCGAGTGAGAATGCAGGCATGAGTAGCGAATCAGAAGTGAGAAACTTCTGCGCCGGATGACCAAGGGTTCCTGGGGCAGGCTAATCCGCCCAGGGTAAGTCGGGACCTAAGGCGAGGCCGACAGGCGTAGTCGATGGACAACGGGTTGATATTCCCGTACCCGCTACGATGCGCCAATACTGAATCCAGTGATACTAAGGGTCCTTAACCCCCTTGAGCCTTCGGGCTTGGGGTGAGGGTGAACGCCTGGCCTGAACTGGTAGTAGGTAAGCGATGGGGTGACGCAGGAAGGTAGCCCAGCCCAGGCGATGGTAGTCCTGGGGTAAGCATGTAGGACGCGTTGTAGGCAAATCCGCAGCGCATTAAGTCTGAGATGTGATGCCGAGCCGATTGTGGCGAAGTGGGTGATCCTATGCTGCCGAGAAAAGCCTCTAGTGAGTGTCGTGGCGGCCCGTACCCTAAACCGACTCAGGTGGTCAGGTAGAGAATACTAAGGCGATCGGGTGAACTGTGGTTAAGGAACTCGGCAAATTGCCCCCGTAACTTCGGGAGAAGGGGGGCCTTCGCTGGTGATGAGCTTCGCGCTCTGAGCTGGTGGGGGTCGCAGAGGCCGGGGGAAGCGACTGTTTACTAAAAACACAGGTCCGTGCGAAGTCGTAAGACGATGTATACGGACTGACGCCTGCCCGGTGCTGGAACGTTAAGGGGACCGGTTAGTGCACTTTGGTGTGCGAAGCTGAGAACTTAAGCGCCAGTAAACGGCGGTGGTAACTATAACCATCCTAAGGTAGCGAAATTCCTTGTCGGGTAAGTTCCGACCTGCACGAATGGCGTAACGACTTCCCCGCTGTCTCAACCGCAGACCCGGCGAAATTGCACTACGAGTAAAGATGCTCGTTACGCGCAGCAGGACGGAAAGACCCCGGGACCTTCACTATAGCTTGACATTGGCGTTTGGAACGTCTTGTGTAGGATAGGTGGGAGACGGTGAAGCTATCACGCTAGTGGTGGTGGAGTCATTGGTGAAATACCACTCTGGTCGTTTTGAACGTCTAACTTCGGTCCGTGATCCGGATCAGGGACAGTGTCTGGTGGGTAGTTTAACTGGGGCGGTTGCCTCCTAAAGAGTAACGGAGGCGCCCAAAGGTTCCCTCAGCCTGGTTGGCAATCAGGTGTCGAGTGTAAGTGCACAAGGGAGCTTGACTGTGAGACCGACGGGTCGAGCAGGAGCGAAAGCTGGGACTAGTGATCCGGCGGTGGCATGTGGAAGCGCCGTCGCTCAACGGCTAAAAGGTACCCCGGGGATAACAGGCTGATCTTCCCCAAGAGTCCATATCGACGGGATGGTTTGGCACCTCGATGTCGGCTCGTCGCATCCTGGGGCTGGAGTAGGTCCCAAGGGTTGGGCTGTTCGCCCATTAAAGCGGTACGCGAGCTGGGTTTAGAACGTCGCGAGACAGTTCGGTCCCTATCCGCTGCGCGCGCAGGAGACTTGAAAGGAGCTGTCCCTAGTACGAGAGGACCGGGACGGACGAACCTCTGGTGTGCCAGTTGTTCCGCCAGGAGCACGGCTGGTTGGCTACGTTCGGAAGGGATAACCGCTGAAAGCATCTAAGCGGGAAGCTCGCCTTGAGATGAGGTCTCCCACCATGAGAGTGGGTAAGGCTCCCGGTAGACGACCGGGTTGATAGGCTGGAAGTGGAAGCGCAGTAATGTGTGGAGCTGACCAGTACTAATAGGCCGAGGACTTGACCACAAAGCAACATGCTTGGTCTGTGCAGCGCTCTGTCCCTTCGCCGGGTCCGGAGCAGCGCCAGACCAAGGTCTTGCTCGCGTCCACTACGCAATTCTGAGACAACAAACAATGGTTTGTGTGTTTCATAGGGTTACGGCGGTTATGGCGAAGGGGAAACACCCGGTTACATTCCGAACCCGGAAGTTAAGCTCTTCAGCGCCGATGGTACTGCACCGGGGACGGTGTGGGAGAGTAGGTCACCGCCGGACAATCTTTTACGAAGGCCCCCACCATTGGTGGGGGCCTTCGTGCTTTCCCGAGTCTTTTCCGGCTCGCGGCTCTTCCGCGGGCCCTGGCCACTCCCGACCTGTTCATGCCCTGCTTACGGGTCTTTCCTGCGGTCGGGCCTCCCCGGGTTCACGCCGGATCCCGTAAGAAGCAGCCCTCGGAACAGGAAGAGCGATCCGAGGAAAGGTGACCCTCGGAAACGAGGACCACCGACGAACGAGAGTCCGGACAACGGAGAGGCCCCGGCCCTCCCGGGCCGGGGCCTCTCCGTCAAGTCACCTGAGTCATCGCTCGTCAGGGCGTGATGAAGAGGCCGTCACCCACGGTTCGCTCCGCGCCGTCCGAGGGCCGGTTCACGGCCTTGTGGCCGACGACCATCACGCTGGAGCCGCCGCCGTCGAAGTTGATGGCCTGCTTGGCTCCCAGCCACCGCATCAGCTGGGCCGCCTCCACCATCGAGGCGCCCACGGTGACGCCCGGGTTGCGCCCGTCGACCGTGGCCAGGATCAGCCCGCCCGACTTGTCGATACCGACCATCGTGCGCGGGTGGCGCCGGAGCATCATGTTGATCGAGGCGTGTCCGTCGGCCGCCGCGGTGATGCGTACCCGGCCGTTCCTGACCAGCCCGACCCCGCCGCCCATGACGTGTGTCTCCGGGGTGAGCGGTATGGCCTGCTGGGTACGCAGGTCGATGACCTTGTTGTCTACCTTCATCCAGGTTCCCTGACCGTGTTCCTGGAGCCAGACGGCCATGAGGCCGGTGCCGTGGAGCAGGTAGGTGCCCCGGGCGACGATGCCGCCGGCCTGGCGGACCTTGATGACCTTGCCCTGGGCGGCGTCGACGACGACCTCGATGCCGCCGTCGGCGGCCGTCTTGCCGCCGAACTCCTCGGTGTAGAGGACGAGCTCGTCGGTGCCGGCGGCCCGGTTGATGCCGTTGACCTCGGTCTTCGTCCCATCGGAGGAGATCGCGGTGACCGTGGTCTTCAGCTCGGTGATCCGCGCCTTGCGGCCCTGGGTGATGACGAGGCCGCTACGGCCCGGCACGGCCTCGCTGAGGAGCCTGCCGCCCACGACGGACACGCCGACCGGGTCGCCCTGGAGCGCCTTGGCCGTGTGGATGTTGAAGAAGCCACCGTTGACCCCGGCGATGGCGCCGGTCAGCTTCGACATCGAGCTGGTGCTCTCGCGCTTGGCCACACTCTTGCCGATGCTCGTCTTGAAGGATCCCCTGAACGCCTTCGGGTCCACCATCAGCACGCGCATGTCCCAGGGGCCGGTGGTCTCGGTGCCGTCGTCACCGAGATAGTCGGTCTTGGCCCGGACGTCGAGCTCCTTGAGTTCCTTCACAACCTTGTCGGCCTTGGCCCGCTGGCCGAACGACCACAGGCCGGTCCGGACCATGTAACGCTCCACGGAGGGAGCGTCCGCGGCGGCGGGCTGCACGACTTTCAGAATCTCGGGGGTGAATCCCGCGGCTTCCACCGCCTGGGCGACCGTCTGCGCCGTGACAAGGGAACCGGCATCATGCCCGTTGGGCATAAGAGCGGAAACTGTCCATCCTTGGGTGGATTTGCCGTGTTTCACACTAAAAAGGGTAATTCCTGGCGCCACGCTCTGCTGGTTCTTCACCGGCGCCATGCTCACGCCCAGAGGGAACGCGGAGGAGGGAAACCCCGAACCCACCTGCTCCGCCTCGGCGGGAATCGCCACGGTGGCAGTGAGTGTCAAGGCCGTCAATCCGGCGACAAGGTGTCGCGACATGTGCATCTCTCCCCGTTGGTCTCCGACTTCGTGCACCATCGTGCCGAGATCTACGAGTCAAGGGGAGCGAAACGCGCGAAACATCCCGAGAAAGTGTTGTTACTCACGCGCGGCCATCGGACGGACGGGAAGAGGCCGAGGGAAATTCACATGCCCGTGAAGACCCCGGCCGGGTCAATGCCCCTGGTCAATAAGGATTAGTCCCCGGGCGTTTCGTCACGTGGGCGAGAAAGTGGCGCTACGGTGCGGTAGGCCGCATTTCCTCAGATCAAGCGGCACAACTTTCCGAGAGGCAGCCGTCATGGGGCTGAGCGTTCTCATCGTGATCATCGCAAGCGTGCTCCTGGGTGTCATCCTCGGGGCGATCCTGACGCGTCCGCGCCGCTGGGATCTCCACATCTGCGCCGATGACCCCGTCGACCACGTCCGCATGGACACCGCGTCCGACAGACACGGTTAGTCCAGACACCCACTTCAGACACCGTCAATTCAGGCAGACACGGTTGGCCGGGGAGGTCCGGAAGATTCCCGGGAGTCACGGGGAGCTCGAAGAAGTCGCCGCATGACTTCGAGGCACCGCATGACTTCGGGAATCGTCACGTGACAGACCCGGAGACGCGCCGAAGGACGGACCGCGAGACACGGTCACCACGGAAACCGGTGACCGTGGGAAACGGTCGAGCACCTGCGGGCCGTACGGAATGCGGATTCCGTGCGACCCGCGCCCTGATTCCGTCAGCCCACGCAGTGATACACCTTGCGCAGGGTCTCGTGGACGATCCAGACGGTCTTGGCGCCCTCGGCGAGCAGGCAGACCGACCCGGGGACGAGCTCCAGCGTGGCGCCGCCGTCGACCTCCAGCGTGGCGCGGCCGGACAGGACCACGAACATCTCGTCACGTTCCACATCGATGACCGTGCCCGGCGTGATCTCCCAGATGCCCCGGCTCTGCCCGCCGTCCGGCGAGGACCACAGCTCGACCGACGAGACGCGCGGAGTGCCCGCCAGGATCTGGTGGGGCTCCAGCTCGCCGGGTGACAGCCGTACGTCGTCGGTGGGCACGGAGAACGCCCCGGCGGCGACGACCATCCGGGCCAGATCGGCGGTCTCGGGGACGAAGATCTCGGGCATGGGGACCTTTCAGGAACGGGGGCTGTCTCTCCGGAAGGACTCCAGCGCCAGGAGGGCGACGTGGAGGGAGAGGCAGGATTCGACATCGTCCAGATCGGTGTCGAGAACGCGCTCCAGCCTACGGAGGCGATCGTAGAAGGCGGGCCTGGAAAGGTGGGCCCTCTGGGCGGCGACGGCCTTGTTGCGGCCCGCGTCGAGATAGACCCGCAGGATCCTGGTGAGATCGCCGCCACGCTGGGCGTCGTGGGCGAGCAGCGGTCCGAGCTCGCGCTCGGCGAAGGTCTGCAGCCGGGCGTCGTCGCGCAGAAGGTGGAGCAGGCCCCTCAGGCGGAGGTCGGGCAGCCGGTAGAAGGCACGGCCGTCGGGCTGCCTGACGGCCACGTCGGCGACCTGCTCGGCCTCCAGGAAACTCCTCCGTACATCGCGGACCGACTCGACCACGGAGCCGGCGGCGAGGACGAAGGGGATCGTGAAGGCCGCGCGCAGGCGGTCGGCGAGCGTGGTCAGCGCGGACTCGGGGAGGACTCGCGGCGGCAGGGGAAGCAGGACGCCGATCCGGTTCTGGTCCAGGGCGCCGACGAGGGCGGGGAGGCGGGCCTCGCGGCAGGCGGCGGCGGCCGCGTCCGCGAGCTCGCCGAGCTGGGCGAGCTGTTCCTGGCCCTCCAGCGGTTTCTCCGTGGACTCGGCCAGGCGGAGTACCACGCTGATGAGCTTGCGGCCGGTGAGCGACACACCGACCGCGCGGGCGCGTGCCGCGGCCTCCTCGGGGTCGGCGTACGCGTGCGTCAGGATTCCGGTGATGATCGTGCCGTGTGCCTGGCGTTCCAGTGACTCCTGGTGGCGCTCCAGCAGGCGGCCCAGGGCGAGGGTGGTCGCGGCGCGCTCGGCGAGCACGATGTCGCGCGGTCCCGGCTCCGTGTCGCAGAGCATGATCAGGCGGCCCCAGTCCTGGCCCCGCGCGCCGACCATGGTGACCAGCCAGCCGGAGGCGGCGTCGTAGGCGGTGCGCAGGTCGGATGCCACCGCGCGGGAGCGGGTCTCCCAGCCCACCAGCAGCGAGCCGGTGTCGCGGCCGGCGGTCTCGCAGGCCAGCACCTGGTGGGCGAGGTTCTCCAGCAGCGCGGGGTGTCCGGACAGCCGGGCGACCTGGCCGAGGACCTCCGCGGGGGAGGCGCCCTCGACCGACAGCTCGGTGAAGACCTCGTGCAGTTGCTCGGAGGCGCGGAGCTCCTCCAGCTGGATGTCGATGATCCGGGCGTGCACCGACTCGGTGATCTGCACGAACGGCGTCTCCCTGGCCAGGGTGATCAGCGGCAGACCGTGATCCTCGGCGGCGCGGACCACGGCGCCGGGCAGCTCCCCGATGAACTTGCGGCCCAGCTCCACGATCAGCCCCGACGCGCCCACGGCGACGAGCTCGGCGATGTAGTCGGCGAGCTTGCCGGGATCGTCGGGCAGGGCTATGCCGGTGGTGAGCACGAGCTCGCCTCCGCGCAGCAGGTGCGCGATGTCGGTCACCTCGCCCACGTGCACCCAGCGCACCCGGCTGTCCAGCCGGTCCGCTCCCGCCACGACCCGTGGGTTGCCCCGGCGGACGGTGTCCAGGGCGAGGACGTCGGCGACAGTAGGGAGCACCTGTCGAGAATATCCGATCAGCATGTAAGCGCGAGTGGGCTTTGCTTTACAGCCTGTTCGCTCCTGCCCGTTTCCCACCTGCTTCTCGTCCGGATACCCCCTTTTTTCCCTGCTTTCCGACTGCTTTCACCGCTTGCCGAAGAGTGTGATGGAAAAGTGGACACGGCGGCATAATCACCCGCCGAAGGTGTCCGCGAGGGCTTCCGGGCGTTCTGATCCGTCTGATCCGGCCTCCTGCAGCAGGGTGAGCGCCGTCTGCCACGCGGTCGATCTCGGTTTCTGCCCGCTGGTCGTCGGATCGGTGTCCGGCATGCTCAGGTACCTCCTTGAAGAATCGGTGACGGAGCCGGGCCGGCGCGCTACTTCTTCCCGGCGGAGGTCCGGCCCGGCCAGTCGCCGTACCGGATCTCGCCGAGGATCACGTCGTCGCCCTCCGGCACCGAGGTGTCCCAGAGCGGGGGCTCGCCCAAGTAATCCCAAAAATCGCCGTCGTGATGACCGGGCTGGTGCTCGTCGGCCTGTCGGCGCCCGCCGGGCGGCCGTCGCCGACGGCCTGAGCACGGGGAGACCTCCGCCCTCCGGTGTGGCGGCGGATCCGTGTGCCGTCGGTCCGTGACGGCCCGTGACGTTCCGGGGTGGGAGAGCGAGCGAAGGAGGCCGCTCACCAGGTCGGATGGCCGTCGGGCGCGCAGGATGATATTCAGGACGGCGGGGTTCTTTCCAGTTTCATCACCCTAGGATTACTTCACCTTTTACGGCCGAGGGACGCGATGGTGGACATGGTTGAGACCGCCGGCACGGTGCGGGGCAGGGCCACGAAGGGCGCTTCGGGCGTGGAGGAGCTGGATCTTCGCCAGCTCCTGGCCGGCCTGACCGCGGTGCGCGACGGCGACTTCGGCACACATCTGCCCGAGGACGGCGACGGGCTGCTGCAGGAGATCGCCACCGTTTTCAACGGGATGGTGGACCAGCTGTCGCTGTTCACCTCCGAGGTGACCCGGGTGGCCCGCGAGGTGGGCACCGAGGGGCAGCTGGGCGGGCAGGCCGAGGTGCCGGGTGTCTCCGGCACCTGGAAGGACCTCACCGACTCGGTGAACGCGATGGCGGGCAACCTCACCGACCAGGTGCGCGACATCGCCCAGGTGGCGACCGCGGTCGCCACCGGCGACCTGTCGCAGAAGATCACCGTGGACGTGCGCGGTGAGATCCTGGAGCTGAAGAACACGCTGAACACGATGGTGGACCAGCTGTCGTCGTTCGCCGACGAGGTCACCCGGGTGGCGCGTGAGGTGGGCACCGACGGCAGGCTGGGCGGCCAGGCGGAGGTGACCGGCGTCGCCGGTACCTGGCGTGACCTCACCGACTCGGTCAACTTCATGGCCGGCAACCTCACCGACCAGGTGCGCAGCATCGCGCAGGTCACCACGGCCGTCGCCAAGGGCGACCTGTCGCAGAAGATCACCGTGGACGCCCGGGGCGAGATCCTGGAGCTGAAGAACACCATCAACACGATGGTGGACCAGCTGTCGTCGTTCGCCGACGAGGTGACCCGGGTGGCGCGTGAGGTGGGCACCGACGGCAGGCTGGGCGGGCAGGCCGACGTCAAGGGCGTCTCGGGCACCTGGCGTGACCTCACCGACTCGGTCAACTACATGGCCGGCAACCTCACCGACCAGGTGCGCAACATCTCGCAGGTGGCCACCGCCGTCGCCCGCGGCGACCTGTCGCAGAAGATCACGGTCTCGGCGCGGGGCGAGATCCTGGAGCTGAAGAACACGCTGAACACGATGGTGGACCAGCTGTCGTCGTTCGCCGACGAGGTGACCCGGGTGGCGCGTGAGGTGGGCACCGACGGCAGGCTGGGCGGGCAGGCCGACGTCAAGGGCGTCTCGGGCACCTGGAAGGCGCTGACCGAGTCGGTGAACGTGATGGCCGACAACCTCACCGCCCAGGTGCGCAGCATCGCGCAGGTCACCACGGCCGTCGCCAAGGGCGACCTGTCGCAGAAGATCCGGGTCGACGCCCGCGGCGAGATCATGGAGCTGAAGGAGACCATCAACACGATGGTCGACCAGCTCTCGGCCTTCGCCGACGAGGTGACGCGGGTGGCGCGCGAGGTCGGCACCGAGGGCAACCTCGGTGGCCAGGCCACCGTGCGGGGGGTCTCCGGCACGTGGAAGGACCTCACCGACAACGTCAACTCGATGGCCAACAACCTGACCAGCCAGGTGCGGAGCATCGCGCAGGTCACCACGGCGGTGGCCAGGGGCGACCTGTCGCAGAAGATCACCGTCGAGGCCAAGGGCGAGGTCGCCGCGCTCGCCCAGACCATCAACACGATGGTCGACACGCTGAGCGCGTTCGCCGACGAGGTGACCCGGGTGGCCCGCGAGGTCGGCACCGAGGGCGAGCTGGGCGGCCAGGCGCGCGTGCCCAACGTGGCCGGTACGTGGAAGGACCTCACCGACAACGTCAACTCGATGGCCAACAACCTGACCAACCAGGTCCGCAACATAGCCCAGGTCACCACGGCGGTCGCGCAGGGCGACCTGACCAAGAAGATCGACGTGGACGCCCGGGGCGAGATCCTGGAGCTGAAGACCACGATCAACACGATGGTCGACCAGCTGTCGTCGTTCGCCGCGGAGGTCACCCGGGTGGCCCGCGAGGTCGGCAGCGAGGGGCGGCTGGGCGGCCAGGCCGAGGTCGAGGGCGTGTCCGGCACCTGGAAGCGGCTGACGGAGAACGTCAACGAGCTGGCCGGAAACCTCACCCGCCAGGTGCGGGCCATCGCCGAGGTGACGAGCGCGGTGACCTCCGGCGACCTCACCCGCTCGATCACCGTCGACGCCTCGGGCGAGGTGGCCGAGCTCAAGGACAACATCAACTCCATGGTGAAGTCGCTGCGCGAGACCACCCTGGCCAACCAGGAGCAGGACTGGCTCAAGTCGAACCTGGCCCGCATCTCGGGGTTGATGCAGGGCCACCGCGACCTCGCCGTCGTGGCCGAGCTGGTGATGAACGAGCTGGCCCCGCTGGTCTCCGCCCAGCACGGCACGTTCCTGCTCGCGGAGGAGAAACCGGACGGCTCCGAGCTGCGGGTGGTCGGCTGCTACGGCCACCGGGAGACCGGCCGCCGCCACTTCTTCGGGGACTCCCTGGTGGGACAGGCCGCCGTGGCCAAGCGGTCCATCCTGGTCGAGGACATCGCCCCCGGATACATCACCATCTCCTCAAGCCTGGGAGCGGCCGGTCCGGTCAACCTCATCGTGTTGCCGATCATCGTCGAGGACCAGGTGCTCG
The DNA here is from genome assembly GCF_036227305.1 of Streptosporangium sp. NBC_01469. Lineage (NCBI taxonomy): Bacteria > Bacillati > Actinomycetota > Actinomycetes > Streptosporangiales > Streptosporangiaceae > Streptosporangium > Streptosporangium sp. NBC_01469. The sequence continues at coordinate 3,847,900 of NZ_CP109465.1, forward strand.
GGGTGATCGAGCTGGCCAGCCTCAACCGCTTCACCCAGGTGCACCGGGCCTTCCTGGAGCAGCTGGTGGAGACCATCGGCGTCAACGTCAACACGATCGTCGCCAACGCCCGTACCGACTCCCTGCTCACCGAGTCGCAGCGCCTCGCGACCGAGCTGCAGGTCGGGCAGGAGGAGTTGCAGCGCTCCAACGCCGAGCTGGAGGAGAAGGCGGAGCTGCTGGTCCGGCAGAACCACGACATCGAGACGAAGAACAGGGAGATCGAGCAGGCGCGGCAGGAGCTGGAGGACCGGGCCAAGCAGCTCGCGCTCGCCTCCAAGTACAAGAGCGAGTTCCTGGCCAACATGAGCCACGAGCTGCGCACGCCGCTCAACTCGCTGCTCATCCTGGCCCAGCTGCTGGCGCAGAACCCGGCCCGCAACCTCACCGCCAAGCAGGTGGAGTACGCCAACGTCATCCACTCGGCGGGCACCGACCTGCTCCAGCTGATCAACGACATCCTCGACCTGTCGAAGATCGAGGCGGGCAAGATGAACATCAGCCTGGAGCCGCTGCCGCTGCGGCAGCTCCTGGACTACGTCGAGGCCACCTTCCGCCCGCTGACCACGGAGAAGGGGCTGCGGTTCGACGTCGTGGTCGCCCCCGACGTGCCCGAGGAGCTGCTCATGGACGAGCAGCGGCTCAGGCAGGTGCTGCGGAACCTGCTCTCCAACGCGGTGAAGTTCACCGAGCGGGGCTCGGTCGAGCTCCGCATCGAGCGGGTGGGCATGATGAACCTGCCGGGGGCGTACGGGCAGGAGGCGCTCGCCTTCCAGGTCGTCGACACCGGCATCGGCATCGCCGAGGAGAACCTCTCCCAGATCTTCGACGCCTTCCAGCAGGCCGACGGCACGACCAGCCGCAAGTACGGCGGCACCGGGCTGGGGCTGTCCATCAGCCGCGAGATCGCCGCGCTCTTCAACGGCGAGATCCGGGCGGTCAGCGCCCTGGGCTCGGGCAGCACTTTCAGCCTCTACCTGCCGATCGCCGACCTCACCCCGGGCGCCTCCCGCGCGGACAGCGGAAGGAGCCTCGGCGCCGCGTCCGCCTCGGTCCTCCAGGCACTTCCCGCACCGGCGCCCGTACCTCTCCACGAGAGGTTCCCGGGGGCCGACGGGCGGCGCCTGCTCGTCGTGGAGTCCCGGCCCAACGGGCTGCTCTCGCAGCTGGCCGAGAGCGTCGTGGCCGACCTGCCCGAGACGCACGGTCCCGTCCAGGTGTCGACCGCGAACGACCCGGCCTCCGCGCTGGAGATCCTGGGGGCGGACGACCACCACTGCATCGTGCTCGACCTGGGCATGCGCCAGGACGCGGCGGCCGACTTCCTCCGCATGCTGGACGACGACCCGGTCCTGCGCGGGCTGCCGGTGCTCGCCCACCACACCCGCACGCTCACCCGGCCGCAGGAGAACCTCCTCAAGGGACGGTCCAACACCCAGCCGCTGGAGCGCCTGCCCAGCCTCGACGAGCTGCGCGAGCGCATCACCCTGCACCTGTCGGCGCCGGAGCCCGGCGACGTGCTGCCCCTGGTGCAGCCCAGCCCCGACGAGCGGCCCCAGCCGGTGGAGGAGGCGGACGCGGTGCTGATGGACAGGAAGGTCCTGGTCATCGACGACGACGTCCGCAATGTCTTCGCGCTGACCAACATCCTGGAGCTGCACGGCATGCAGGTCCTCTACGCGGAGAACGGCCGCAAGGGCATCGAGATCCTGTCGCGCAACGAGGACATCGACCTGGTCCTGATGGACATCATGATGCCGGAGATGGACGGCTACGCCGCGACCGCCGCCATCCGCAAGATGGCCGACTTCGCGGATCTGCCGATCATCGCGGTGACCGCCAAGGCCATGCAGGGAGACCGGGAGAAGACCCTGTCCGCGGGGGCCAGCGACTACGTCACCAAGCCCGTCGACGCCCAGGAGCTGCTCCGCCGCATCCAGCGGTGGCTGGAGATCTGAGGCGGGGCCTCCGGTGACCGTGAGCCGTCCCGGCGCGGCCGGGACGGCTCACGGTCACCGGGTCAGCGCGAGGCGGCGCCGTCGTCCTCGGCGGGCGAGCGGACCCGCGACGTCCGAGGTGAGGCCGCGCGGTTCAGGCGGGCCTCCAGGCCGTCGAGGAAGCAGGTCAGGCCGAACTCGAAGTTGAGCGCCCTCGCGGTGTCGACGTCCATGCACCTGTACTCCTTGTAGCGGGCGACCAGGTCGGGGTAGTCCGCCGCGGCCTTCTCCAGCGACGGCTGGATGGCCGCGTTCAGCTCGTTGGAGTCGAGGCCCGCCTCCTCGCGCAGGGCCCGCCAGGAGAGTTCGGGCGCGGTGACCCCCAGCACGTACGCCATGAGCGTGGAGGCGGCGTGGTCCTGGTCGAGGCCGCGGAACCCGGCGTGGTCGAAGGTGGCGACGAGCCGGCTCATCATCCGCATCGCGTTGGGGCCGATGGCGGGGGTCGTCCCGATGAAGCTCATGACCCAGGGATGTTTGAAGAGCGCCTGGCGGATGCCGTACGCGAAGGAGGAGGCGGCGTTGCGCCAGGTGGTCTCCTGGACGTCCAGGACGGTGAACTCGCCGTAGACCTCGTCGAGGACCAGCTCGAGCAGCTCGTTCTTGTTGGCCACGTGCCAGTAGACGCTGGTCGTCCCCGAGCCGAGTTTGGTGCCCAGGCGGCGCATGCTCAGTGCGTCCAGCCCCTCGGCGTCGAGCAGTTCCATCGCCGCGCGCACGATCTGCGCGCGGCTGAGGAGAGGACTCTTCGCGGTGCGCTGCTCGCGCGTCCAGACGGAGCTGAAGTGCTGTTTCACTGTTCAAGCATAAATCCGGTGGCACGCTGTTCGAGGTTATCGTACAGTGTGCGAGTGGAATCGAACACTGTACGAGTCGAACGCGATCCGAGGCGCTGGTGGATCCTCGGAGTGCTCTGCCTGAGCCTGCTGGTCCTCGTGGTGGACAACACCGTCCTGAATCTGGCGATCCCCGCCCTCATGGTCGACCTGGGGGCCAGCCCGGCGGACATCCAGTGGATCATCGACGCCTACGTCCTGGTCTTCGCCGGGCTGCTGCTCACCTCGGGCAGCCTGTCCGACCGCTACGGCCGCAAGCGCTTCCTGATCATCGGCCTGGTGCTGTTCGGCGGTGCCTCGCTGCTCGCCGTGCTGGTCACCGAGCCCTGGCACCTGATCGGCGCTCGCGCGCTGATGGGAGTCGGCGGCTCCATCCTGATGCCGAGCACCCTGTCGATCCTGATCACCGTCTTCGACGAGGAGGAGCGCCGCAAGGCGATCGCCGCGTGGAGCGCGGTGGCGATGGTCGGCGTGATCGCCGGTCCGACGCTGGGCGGCTTCCTGCTCGAACACTACTGGTGGGGATCGATCTTCCTGCTCAACGTGCCGGTCGCGGCCGTCGCCGTGATCGCGGCGGCGCTGCTGATGCCCGAGTCGCGCGGTCCGGCGAGAAGGCTCGACCCGATCGGAGTGGTGCTGTCCACAACCGGCATGAGCGCCCTGGTCTACGTGGTCATCTCCGCGCCGGCCGCGGGCTGGACCTCGGCGGAGTCGCTGACCGCCGCCGGGGTGGCGGTGGTCGCGCTGGGGGCGTTCGTGATCTGGGAGCTCAGGTCGGACCACCCGATGCTCCCGCTCGAACTGTTCCGCAACCGGAACTTCAGCGGGGCGTCGTTCTCGATCGTGCTGATGTCGTTCGGTACGGGCGCGCTGCTGCTGATGCTCACCCAGTACCTGCAGTTCGTGCTGGCCTACGGCCCCATGCAGGCCGGTCTCGCGCTGCTGCCGTACGCGGTGGCCGCCGCGCTGTTCAACGGGGTCGGCGCCGCTCTGGGGCAGAAGGTCAGCAACCGGGTGCTGGTCGCCGTCGGTCTCGCCGTGATGGCCGGCGGTTTCGGGGTGCTCGCCTTCATGACCGCCGACACCGGGTACGGCCTGCTGATCACCGGCCTCATGCTCATGGGGGTCGGCGGGGGCCTGGCGGGGCCCGCGGCCTACGCGACGCTGATGGGCGCGGTGCCGCCCGCCCACGCCGGTGTCGGGTCGGCGCTCAACGACACCGTCCAGCAGGTCGGCATGGCGCTGAGCATCGCCGTGCTCGGCAGCGTGCTGGCCGGGGTCTACACCTCGTCGATGCCCGCCGACGCCCCGGCCGCCGCACGCGAGTCGATCGGTGCGGCGCTGCGGCTGGGAGACGCGGGGGTGATCGGGACCGCGCGCGAGGCGTTCGTCTCGGCCATGTCGTTCGGCTCCTGGGTGGGTGTCGGCTTCACGCTGGCCGCCGCCACGCTGGCGTTCCTGGTGCTGCGCCCCGCGCCCGCGCCGGGGACCGGTTCGGACGACGCGGACCTGGTGAGAGCGGAGAGCTGAGAGGTTCTCCAGACCGTCGATCCCGTGCGTCCGCCCATCGGTGGCCGGCCTGCCCGAGCAGGTCGGCCACCACGCGTGGCGGCAGTACCCGGCGGCGCGGGTGCCCGGGTCCGGGCGTCGTACGTCACGCACCCGTGCTCGGTGCTGAGCCGGTAGCCCTGCGTGACTCCGGCGGGCGGCCGTGCGAGCCGGGCATGATTCATGTATTTCAGGTTGCTTTGATAGGAAATATGGGCGATGCTGGATTTTACAAAGCTTCATGACTGACGAAGCTCGGGCGGGGAACCTGGGGGGTGCTCCGCCCGACCCTCCTGTGCGGCTCGCGCCATCCGTCGCGTGGCGCGAGCCGCACAGGTTCCCGCCACGGGGCGCGAGCCGCACGGGCCCTTCGGGGAAGGGGGTCCTCGCGGGCGAGGCCTGACAGTGTGATGGGTTACGCGAGAATATGCCGACATGTTGCAGGTATGAGCGATGGCGCCGAGAGGCGATACTCGAGGTATGTCGGACCTTCTTGCGCGCCATCGCGCGGTAATGCCCAACTGGCTGGCCCTTTACTACGACGAGCCCATCGAGATCGTCTCGGGCAAGGGCAACCGGGTCGTCGACGCGTCGGGCAAGAGCTACCTCGACTTCTTCGCGGGCATCCTGACCAACATGATCGGGTACGACGTGCCCGAGGTGCGGGAGGCCGTCGAGCGGCAGATCGCCACCGGCGTGGTGCACACCTCCACGCTCTACCTGCTGCGCGGCCAGGTCGAGCTGGCCGAGAAGATCGCCAGGCTCTCCGGCATCCCGGACGCGAAGGTCTTCTTCACCAACTCCGGCACCGAGGCCAACGAGACCGCGCTGCTGCTGGCGACCTACGCGCGCAAGTCCGACCAGGTGCTCGCCATGCGGCAGAGCTACCACGGCCGCTCCTTCGGCACGGTCGGCGTCACGAGCAACCGCGCGTGGAAGAACAACTCGCTGTCGCCGCTGAACGTGCACTTCCTGCACGGAGCCGACCGGCACCTCGCCCAGTTCCGCGGCCTGTCCGACGAGGGCTACATCGCGGCCTGCGTCGACGACCTGCGCCACGTGCTCTCCACCGCCGTCTCCAGCGACGTGGCGGCGCTGATCGCCGAGCCGATCCAGGGGGTGGGCGGTTTCACCATGGCCCCCGACGGGCTGTTCGCCGCCTACAAGGAGGTCCTCGACGCCGAGGGGATCCTGTTCGTCTCCGACGAGGTGCAGACCGGCTGGGGCCGTACCGGCTCGGCCTTCTTCGGCATCCAGAACCACGGCGTCACACCCGACATGATGACCTTCGCCAAGGGGCTGGGCAACGGCTTCGCGGTGGGAGGCGTCGTCGCCCGCGGCGACCTGATGGACAACCTCCACGCCGTCGGGCTGGCCACCTTCGGCGGCAACCCGATCTCCATGGCCGCCGCCAACGCCACCCTGGACTACGTCCTCGACCACGACTTGCAGGCGAACGCCGCCAGGACCGGCACCCTGATCATCAACGGGCTCCGTGAGGCGGCGCCGCGCCTGCCGATCGTCGGCGACGTCCGCGGCAAGGGCCTGATGTTCGCCGTCGAGCTGGTCGACCCGGCGACCGGCGAGCCCTCACCGGCCCTCGCCGGCCGGTTCATGGAGGAGACCAGGAAGTCCGGCCTGCTGGCGGGCAAGGGCGGCCTGAAGGGCAACGTGCTCCGGATGGCCCCGCCGCTCACCCTCACCCTCGACGAGGCCGCCGAGGGACTCGGGATCATCGTCAGCGCGCTCGAAACCATCAACGCCGAGGTCGTCTCGTGAAGAACGTCACCCACTGGATCGGCGGCGGCCCCGTCGAGGGCTCCGGCCGCACCTCGGAGATCTTCAACCCCGCGACCGGAGAGGTCGCCGGGCGGGTCCACCTCGCCTCCGTGGCCGAGGTCGACGCGGCCGTGGCCGCCGCCGTCGCGGCCTGGCCCGCCTGGCGGGACGCCTCGCTGGTCAAGCGCTCGCAGGTGCTGTTCCGCTTCCGCGAGCTGATGTACGCCAACCGCGACGAGCTCGCCCGGCTCATCTCCGAGGAGCACGGCAAGGTCCACTCCGATGCGCTGGGCGAGGTCGCCAGGGGCCTGGAGGTCGTGGAGTTCGCCTGCGGCATCCCGCACCTGCTCAAGGGCGGTTTCTCCGAGGGCGTCTCCACCCGGGTCGACTCCTACTCGATCCGGCAGCCGCTGGGCGTCGTCGCCGGGATCACCCCGTTCAACTTCCCGGCCATGGTGCCGATGTGGATGTTCCCGATCGCGATCGCCGCGGGCAACGCCTTCATCCTCAAGCCTTCGGAGAAGGACCCCTCCGCGTCGCTGCTGATGGCCTCGCTCTGGAAGGAGGCCGGGCTGCCCGACGGCGTCTTCGGCGTCGTCCAGGGTGACAAGGTGGCGGTGGACCGGCTGCTGGAGCACCCGGACGTGCGCGCGGTCTCGTTCGTCGGGTCCACGCCCATCGCCAGGTACGTATACGAGACCGGCACCTCCCACGGCAAGCGGGTCCAGGCGCTCGGCGGAGCCAAGAACCACATGCTGGTCCTGCCCGACGCAGACCTCGACCTCGTCGCCGACGCCGCGGTGTCGGCCGGTTTCGGCTCGGCGGGGGAGCGCTGCATGGCGATCTCCGTCGTGCTGGCCGTGGACCCGGTCGGGGACGAGCTGGTCGACAAGATCGTCTCCCGGGTCTCCGCGCTCACCGTCGGCCCCGGCGACGACCCGGCCTCCCAGATGGGCCCCCTCGTCACCGGGGTCCACCGCGACAAGGTCGTCTCCTACCTCGACCTGGGTGTCTCCGAGGGCGCGAAGCTCGTCGTGGACGGCCGCCTCACCCCCGTCCTGGGCGGCGGCGCCGCTCAGGAGACCCCCGGCTTCTGGCTGGGCCCCACGGTCCTCGACCACGTGCCCGCCGGTTCCCGGGTCCACCGGGAGGAGATCTTCGGCCCGGTGCTGTCGGTCGTCCGCGTCTCCTCGTACGAGGAGGGCCTGGAGCTGATCAACGGCGGCGAGTTCGGCAACGGCACCGCGGTCTTCACCAACGACGGCGGCGCGGCCCGGCGCTTCCAGAACGAGGTGGAGGTCGGCATGATCGGCATCAACGTGCCGATCCCGGTGCCGATGGCCTTCTACAGCTTCGGCGGCTGGAAGGCCTCACTCTTCGGTGACACCCACGTTCACGGGACCGAGGGCGTGCACTTCTACACCCGGGGCAAGGTCGTCACCTCCCGGTGGCTCGACCCGAGCCACGGGGGCGTCAACCTCGGCTTCCCGACCAACGGGTAGCCTCCGACCCGCGAGGCCCGCGCCCCTCCTGCCGGGGCGCGGGCCTCGCGTATTCTCCGGCCTCTCCGGTTCCGCCCGGCGCGGCGTGCCGATCCCGCGCGTCCGCGGGGCCCCGGGGCGGGTGCGGGCCGGTAGGCTCCCGGGCAGGTCGGTGGCGACGTCGGGAGGAAACCTCGTGGGCCTCGTGGGCAGGGACAGGCTCCGCCGGGCGCGTCTCGGAGCGCTGCTGGGAGTGGGCGGGCTGGCGCTCGCCGCCTGTGCCCAGGCGGGAGCCGCGAGCGCGGTGCCGCCGGTGCGCGGCCCCTCGCCCTCCGCCACGCCCGTGACACCCGCCTCCTCCGCCGCGACCCCCGGGGTCACCCCGGGCCCGACGCCGTCGGCGTCCATCGGCAGGGGCGAGGGCACGCTCCGGGTGCTCACCTTCCAGGGGTACGTCGAGTACGGCGGGACCAGCTCGCGGGTCAACTGGCTCACGCCCTTCGAGCGGGAGACCGGCTGCGTCGTCAGGCTCGACCGGGTCCGCACGAGCGAGGAGATGGCCGCCAGGTTCGCCACCGGCGCCTACGACGCCGTCTCGCCCGCCCCCGACCTGGCCGGGCTGCTGGTGGCGCAGGGGAAGGTGGCGCCGCTCGACACGGCGCTGGTCAAGGACTACAAACAGATCCCCAAGCGCCTGCGCGAGCTGTCCGGCCTGCGCGAGGACGGCAGGGTCTACGGCATCCCCTACCTGTGGGGGGTCAACCGGGTGGTCTACGAGGAGGGCAGGCCCGAGGGGTCGTCGGCCCTCTACGGGACGTCTCCGGCGGCGATCAGGAACAGCCCGCTGAGCATCGCCGACGCCGCGCTCGCCCTCGGAGAGACGCGTCCCGAGCTGAAGACCGAGGATCCGTTCCAGCTCACCTCCGCCCAGCTCGACGCCGCCGTGCGGCTCCTCGCCGCAGGCGACGGCCCCGACCGGGTCTACTGGGACGGCTCGCTCGACCTGGTCAGGGCCCTGTCGGCGGGACCGGTGCGGATCGCCCAGGCCCTCCCGTACCACCTGGACCTCTTCCGGCGCGCGGGCCGGCCGATGAAGGCGCTGGAGGGGGTGCCGATGACCGGGTGGGTCGACTCGTGGATGCTCGCGGCCAGGCCCGCCAGCCCGAACTGCGCCTACCGGTGGCTGAACTGGGTGAGTTCGGCGTCGGCGCAGCGCCCCGCCGCGGCCTGGACCGGGCTCGCCCCGGCCAACCCGGAGGCATGCGGCGGTCACGCCCGCCGGATGTGCGAGGTCTACCACGTGCGGGACAAGCGGTGGTTGCGCGACGTCGTCTTCGCCACCCGCCCGACACGCGACTGCGGGGGGCAGGGCGGGGAGTGCACCGACTACACCGACTGGGCGGAGCGCTGGAAGCAGCTCCTGAAGTGACCGGTTCCCCGCCGGTCCGAGCCTGACGGGCCGCGGGCCCGTCCTTTCCCGCCGCGGCGCTCTTCCCCTGCCATGCCCGAATGCTTCGCGTCTTGCCACGTTTTTCGTTGCCGTGATCGCTTTTGGCGATGGATTCAGTGGGAAAATCATGGTCTCGCTATCGACTGGTTGACCAGTCAGTGGGTAGGCTGGCCGCCATGAGAATCCTTCTTGTTGGAGCGGGCGGCGTCGGTTCCGCCGTCGTGCCGATCGCCGCACGCCGAGATTTCTTCGAACACATCGTGGTCGCCGACTCCCAACAGGACCGGGCCGCCGCCGTCGTGGCCAGGATCGCGGACCCGCGCTTCAGCGCCATCGGGCTGGACGCCTCCGACCGGGCGGCGGTCGAGGCCGCCCTCGCCGAGCACCGCTGCGACGTGCTCTTCAACGCGGTGGACCCCCGCTTCACCATGTCCCTGTTCGAGGCGGCGCTCAACGCCGGGGTCCGCTACCTCGACATGGCGATGTCGCTCTCACGGCCCCACCCGCGCAGGCCGTACGAGCTGACCGGGGTGAAGCTCGGCGACGAGCAGTTCGCCCTGTCCGAGGCCTGGCGCCGGAAGGGCGGGCTGGCGCTGGTCGGGATGGGCGTGGAGCCGGGGCTGGCCGACGTGTTCGCGCGCTACGCCGCCGAGCACCTGTTCGAGAGCATCGAGGAGATCGGCATCCGCGACGGCTCCAACCTGGTGGTCGACGGCTACGACTTCGCGCCGACGTTCTCCATCTGGACGACCATCGAGGAGTGCCTCAACCCGCCGGTGATCTGGGAGAACGGCGACTGGCACACCACCGAGCCGTTCAGCGAGCCCGAGATGTTCGACTTCCCCGAGGGGATCGGGCCGGTCGAGTGCGTCAACGTCGAGCACGAGGAGGTGCTCCTCGTGCCCCGCTACATCGACGCCAAGCGGGTGACGTTCAAGTACGGCCTGGGGGAGGAGTTCATCGGGGTCCTGAAGACCCTGCACAAGCTCGGCCTGGACAGCGCGGAAAAGATCAAGGTGGGCGGCGTCGAGGCCTCGCCGCGCGACATGGTCGCGGCCAGCCTCCCAGACCCGGCCACGCTCGGCGACCGGATGCGGGGCAAGACCTGCGCCGGGACCTGGGTGAAGGGCGTGGGCAAGGACGGCGCGCCGCGCGAGGTCTACCTCTACCACGTGGTCGACAACGAGTGGTCGATGCGGGAGTACGGCTGCCAGGCCGTGGTCTGGCAGACGGCCGTGCACCCGGTGGTCGCCCTGGAGTTGCTGGCCACCGGCGCCTGGTCGGGCAGCGGGGTGCTCGGCCCCGAGGCGTTCGACGCGGTGCCCTTCCTGGAGCTGCTCAACGCCTACGGCTCGCCGTGGGGCATGCGCGACGAGATCCCCAGGACGCTCCTGTCCGCCTGACGTTTCTCGACTTACTTCGTAAAGGCGGTCCGGGGTGGCGTCCGGAATTCCGGGTCCGGGATTCGGGCCGTGCCGGCGCCGCGAAGACGGTCCGGGCGACGCCCTCGGCCGTACGGTGGCTCGGTCCCGGGCGCGGGCGTGTTCTGGTGTTCCGGTGCTCTGGTGCTCCGATGTTCCGGTGGTTCGATGTGGAGAAACTACCGGATTGGCCGGTTCGGCTGAGTCGCTTCCGGCGGGCCGCCGGGTGAGCCGGTTCCGGTGGCCGGTGCGGGCTCGCACCGGCCGTCGGAGAGGTTCGGCGGGTTCAGAAGAAGGCCACGCGCCGGGGCCGGGAGCGGGTGTCGTCCTGCTGCGGCAGCAGCGCGTCGGCGCACTCCGGGCAGGCGAAGAGGGCTGTGCCGTCGGGAAGGCGGCCGATCCTGATCCGCGGGCGGGGCCACTTCTTGTGGCAGGCCACGCAGGCGTCGCCCTCACGCTGGGTGCGGGTCAGCCCCTCGGGATCGAAGGTCATCGTGACGTGTGCCGTTCTGGGCGGCCCCCAGTTCATCTACATACCTCCGGCGTGGAGACTCCTTGTCTTCTCCCGTGGCTCGGCCGCGGGGAGGACGTCGACACGTTTCCTGTCTTGATCGCGCACTTTCATATCGGAACCGTTATAACGCGGTCACGATCCGTGATCGCTGTGGCGGATGTCAAGCGGTGGTTAAATCACGGCCTACATGCGGGCCGTATAACGGCAAAAGGGACACTCGGCATCAAGCCGGGTGCCCCTTTTGGTGTGTTCTAAACGGTCAGACCTCGTTCATGGCCTTCTCCAGGATCGCGAGACCCTCCTCCAGGAGATGGTCGGGGATGACCAGTGGGGGCAGGAAGCGCAGCACGTTGCCGTAGGTGCCCGCGGTCAGCACGACCAGGCCCTCGGCGTGACACCTCCTGGCGATCTCGCCCGCCGCCGTGGGGTGCGGCTCCTTGGTGCCGGGGACGACCAGCTCGATGGCGATCATGGCGCCCCGGCCGCGCACGTCGCCGATCACCGGGTTCCGCTCCGCCATGGCGCGCAGCCGGGGAAGCATGGTCTCGCCGATGCGGCGGGCCTTCCCGGTCAGGTCGTCGGCCTCGATGGTCTCCATCACGCCCAGTGCGGCCTCGCAGGCGAGCGGGTTGCCGCCGTAGGTGCCGCCCAGCCCACCCACGTGGACCCTGTCGAGGATCTCGGCGCGGCCGGTGACGGCGGCCAGCGGCAGGCCGCCCGCGATGCCCTTGGCGGTGACGATGATGTCGGGCACGATGCCCTCGTCCTCGCAGGCGAACAGGTGGCCCGTGCGGGAGAAGCCGGTCTGGACCTCGTCGGCGACGAAGACGATGCCGTTGTCGCGGCAGAACTCCAGGATCCTCGGCAGGAAGCCCCTGGCGGGCTCGATGAAGCCGCCCTCGCCCGAGATCGGCTCGATCACCACGGCGGCGACGTTCTCGGCGCCGATCTCCTTGGTGATCTGGTCGATCGCCTGGGCGGCGGCCTCCTCGGCGCAGTTCTCCGGGCCGGTGGGCCAGCGGAAGGGGTAGGCCAGCGGCACCCGGTGGACCTCGGGGGCGAACGGCCCGAAACCATGCTTGTACGGCATGTTCTTGGCGGTCAGCGTCATCGTCAGCAGGGTCCGGCCGTGGTAGCCGTGCTCGAAGACGACGACCGCCTGGCGGCCGGTGGCGTGGCGGGCGACCTTGACCGCGTTCTCCACGGCCTCGGCGCCGCTGTTGAGCAGGAAGGTGCGCTTCTCGTGGTCGCCGGGGGTGATCTCGTTGAGCTTCTCGGCGACCCGCACGTACGACTCGTACGGCGTGATCATGAAGCAGGTGTGGGTGAAGTCCGCGACCTGCCTGCTCACCCGCTCGACGACGCGCGGGGCGGAGTTGCCGACCCCGGTCACCGCGATGCCGGACCCGAAGTCGATCAGCGAGTTGCCGTCGGCGTCGACCATGACACCGCCTCCGGCGTGCGTCACGAAGACGGGCAGCGTGGTGCCGATGCCCGGCGGTACGGCGGCCTGCTTGCGCGCGAGCAGCTCGCGGGACTTCGGGCCGGGAATCTCGGTGACGAGGCGGCGCTCCTGCGGAAGCGAGGGGCCGCCCTCGGTGACGGTGCTCATGATGCGAAGCTATGTCGCGAATGCCGGTGTGCCGATGATGCACTATGGCAAAATTGCAGGGAGCAGAATAGACATAACGGATAAAAACGGGGGTGGTCGTGGCGCCGAGACTGAGCACCGTCGTACGACGGCTTCCGCTCGGACTCGTCGTCCTCGCCGGGCGGGAGGCGCTCGACCGGCCGGTGCGCTGGGTGGCGGTCAGCGAGCTGGAGGACCCCACCCCGTTCCTCGAGGGCGGCGAACTGGTCCTGACCACGGGCATGCGCCTGGACGCCCGCAACGCCGCCCCCTACGTCGGGCGCCTGGTCGCCAGGGGGGTCGCCGGGCTCGGGTTCGGTGTCGGGCTCGGGCACGAGACGATCCCCGAGGCGCTGGTCGAGGCCGCCGCGCGGGCCGGGCTGCCACTGGTCGAGGTGCCGCGCGACACCCCGTTCGTCGCCATCGGCAAGGCCGTCAGCGAGCTGATCGCCGCCGAGCAGTACGACGAGCTCAGCAGGGCCTTCGCCGCCCAGGGCCGCCTCACCCGCGCCGCGCTGCGCCCGGAGGGCCCCCGCGCGGTGATCGACCGCCTGGCCCGCGAACTGGGCGGCTGGGCGATCCTGCTCGACGAGGCGGGGGCCGTACGGCACCTGGCGGGCAAGGGCGCCGCGGCTGCGGTCGGAGACCTCGGCCCCGAGCTGGAGCGGCTGAGAAGGATCACGAGCCGGGGCGCTCCCGCGAGCGTGGCCCTCTCCTCGCCCGAGGAGCACGTCATCGTGCGGCCGCTCGGGGCCCGCCGCGTCAGGGGATTCCTCGCCGTCGGCATCGGCCGGTCCTTCACCCCGGTCGCGCACACCGTGGTCAACGCCGCCGCGTCCCTGCTGACGCTCGCCGCCGAGCACGGCGGGGAGCACCTGGCCGCCGAGCGCCGGGTCCGCTCCGCGGTGCTGCGGCTGCTGCTGGCCGGGCAGGTGGAGGCCGGGTGCGAGACGCTGGAGCGGCTGGGGGAGCGGCTCGACGGCGAGCCGCTGGTGGCGGTCGCCTGCGCCGGGGAGCCGGAGGTGGTGCTGGAGGCCGCCGGGGGCGAGTTCGCGGCGGCCGACGGCGACCGGGTGGTCCTGCTGGTCCCGGCCTCGCGGGCCGGTGCCGTGGCCACGGCGCTCGGCGAGCACGGCCCCGTCGGGGTCGGTGGCCCGGCGGGTCTCGGTGATCTGCGCGCGGGGCTCGACCAGGCCGACCGGGCGCTCGCCGCGGCCAGGCGCGGCACCGCGCGGGTGGTGCGTTTCGCCGACCTGGCGGGCCAGGGACTGCTCTCCCTGTTCGACCCCGGCGTGGCGGAGGCGTTCTCCTCCGCGCTGCTCGCCCCGCTCAGGGAGTACGGCTCGCGCGCGGACCTGCTGGGGTCGCTGCGCGCCTACCTGGACTGCAACGGCCACTGGGACGCGGCGGCGCAGCGGCTCGGGGTGCACCGCCACACCCTGCGCTACCGCATGCGCCGGGTCGCGGAGCTGGTCGGCCGCGACCTTGAGGACCCCGCGGTCCGCGCCGAGCTCTGGGTCGCCCTGGCCGTCGTCAGGTGACACGCCGCGCGGGCGGAGGCGGGGGCTCTGCCGAGGGGCGTTGTCAGGATGAGCCGTGACCGCTGCTTTCGCCCGAAAGGCGGCGGAGACAGCGGAATCGGGGAGCGCCGTCGGGGGCGACCGCCGGGTTCGGAGAGCGCCGTCGGGTCAGTGGCGGTCGACCACCAGGTAGCGGGAGATGACGGCGTAGGTGACCGTTTCGTAGGTGCCGCTGTCGCGCAGGTGCCCGGCACGTTCCAGGCTGATCGCGCCCTGGGCGGCGGCCCACACGGCGTCGGCGATCTTCCTGGGCTGGGTGGGGACGATGTATCCGGCCGAGATGCAGTCGGCGATCACCCGGTCGAGGATGTTCAGCGCCGCGCGGGCGAGGGTCCTGGCCCGCTCGCTCGGTACGAAGCCGGGGATCGCGCGCTCGAACATCAGGGCGTAGTAGCCGGGCTCGTCCAGCGCGGCCTCCCGGTAGACGGGGCCCAGCGCGATGAGGTGCTCCAGGGCGTCCTTGCGCGAGGGGACGGCCTCCAGGCGGCGCCGGAAACGCTCGAAGCCTTCCAGGTACAGCGCCTCGGCCAGGCCCTCCTTGCTGCCGAACATGGTGTAGATGACGGTCGTCGAGCAGCCCGCCTCGGTGGCGATGCGGCGCATCGACAGGCTCTCCGGCCCGATGGTGACCAGCAACTGGCTGGCGACGTCGAGCAGCCTGGCGCGAAGCTCGTCCTGAGATGCCCGCTCACCGACCAGGTAGGCACCCTGAAGGCCGCGCGGCGCCGAGGAGGTCATGCGCCCACGCCCTTCCAGTCTCATCGTCCATTCGGTGACTTAGCCAGGGTGAAGATCATTCAAACCGGCACCTTGTAATGAATATCCCCGAATACCCCTGTTTTCGTTACAGGGAACGTGCGGACGGGTTTTATGCGGAACGGCGTACCGGTACGGGGCTGTTGTGCGGAGTGGAGTAAGGCCGCTCCCGCGCCGGTGACATAGCGTCGGGGTATGGACGTGCGCTCCTTCTGGCTCGCCGGACGCCCCGCCAGGGGCGAGGCCGAGCTCACCGTGACCAACCCGCATGACGGCCGTGTCGTCGCCGTCTGCTCCGTGCCGACCGACGGCCAGGTCGAGGAGGCCGTCGCCGCCGCGGCGGCCGTGCGGAAACGGGCCGCCGCGCTCCCGATCCACGTACGGGCCGAGGCCCTCGCGCACGTCTCGCGCCGCCTGGCCGAGCGCGCCGACGAGATCGCCGCCCTGATCACCGCCGAGAACGGCAAGCCGATCTTCTGGGCCCGCGGCGAGGTCGGCCGCGCGGTCTCCACCTTCAGGTTCGCGGCCGAGGAGACCCGCCGCCTCGGCGGCGAGACCGTGCGCCTGGACACCGAGGCCGCCTCCGCGGGCCGCCTCGCCTACGTCTCGCGGGTTCCGCACGGCCCGATCCTGGGCATCAGCCCGTTCAACTTCCCGCTCAACCTGGTGGCGCACAAGGTGGCCCCCGCCATCGCCGTCGGTGCCCCGATCGTCCTCAAACCCGCCCCGGCGACGCCGGTCTCCTCGCTGGTCCTGGGCGAGATCCTGGCCGAGACCGACCTGCCGGAGGGCATGTTCTCCGTGCTCCCCGTGCCCAACGACCGCGCCGGCGCGCTGGTCGAGGACCCGCGCCTGCCGGTCGTCTCCTTCACGGGCTCGGCCCCCGTGGGGTACGCGATCATCGACCGGGTTCCGCGCAAGCACGTGACCCTGGAGCTCGGCGGCAACGCCGCGGCGGTCGTGCTCGCCGACGCCGACCTCGACTGGGCCGCCTCGCGGATCGCGCTGTTCTCCAACTACCAGGCCGGTCAGAGCTGCATCGCCGTCCAGCGGGTGATCGTCGAGGCGTCGATTTACGACGACTTCGTGGCCCGGCTCGTCCCGGCCGTCGAGGCCCTGGTCACCGGCGACCCCGCCGACGAGAAGACGCAGGTCGGGCCGCTCGTGTCGGCCGAGGCCGCCGAGCGCGTGGAGCAGTGGGTCGGCGAGGCCGTCTCGGCGGGCGCCCGCCTGCTGACCGGCGGCACCCGCGACGGCGCCACGTTCGCGCCGACCGTGCTCGCCGACGTGCCGGCCGACGCCAAGGTCTCCCGCGAGGAGGTCTTCGGCCCCGTGATGGTCGTCCAGAGGGTGTCCGGGGTGGACGAGGCGTTCGCCGCGGTCAACGACTCCAGGTACGGCCTGCAGGCCGGGGTGTTCACCCGCAGCCTCGACAACGCCTTCCGGGCCAACCGGGAGCTCGAGGTCGGCGGTGTGATCATCGGTGACGTGCCGTCGTACCGCGCCGACCAGATGCCCTACGGAGGGGTCAAGGACTCGGGCGTCGGGCGCGAGGGCCTCCGCTCGGCCATCGCCGACTTCACCTACGAGAAGGTCATGGTCCTCACCGGCCTCACCCTCTGAACCGGTCGCGTCTCAGCGCAGCCTCCGCGCCGGTGTCACGACGCGGAGGCCGTGGCGTAGAGGGTCTTGGCGGAGTCGCCGAAGTAGGGGCCGTACATGGTGTGGCGGTCGTCGCTGTACTTGAAACTGCTGACCGAGACGATCGTGCCCCGGCCGGTGGAGGCGTCGAAGCCGCTCAGCCATGGACCCCCGCTGGATCCGGCGGTCATGTCGCAGCGCATGCCCTGGTCGCCGGTCTGCCCGTTCGGGTCGTCGCGGAGCGGGCCCGCGCAGTAGACCAGGTGCTCGCCGTCGTAGGGCGCGTCGGCGGGAAAGCCGAAACCGCTGGCGAGGCGTCCCCTGGGAGCGCCGAAGGCGATGTCCTGGCCGCCGACGGTGTCGCCGAGGTGCTCGCCGCCGCTGGTGTTGACCGCCACCATGCCGATGTCGTGGCTGTCGTCGCCCTGACGCGACCAGGGGCCCGCGACGAACATGCGGCGCGCGGTGTACTGCCCGTACGGGCGGCGGCCCTGGCTGTAGCCGGGGACGAAGGTCCAGTTGTCGGCCCAGGCGCCGGTGCCGTCCTTGACGCAGTGGCCGGCGGTCACCACCAAGTCCTTGTTGGCGCTTTTGACCGAGCTCGCCGAGCACACGAAGTCGCTGCCCTTGATGGTGAGGAACACCCGCCCCGTGGTGCGCCCCACCGCCCCGCCGGAGGTCCAGCGGGCGCCCGCGGTGCGGGACGCGGCGCCGTGCGGGCTCCGGCGGGGGGCGAACCCCCGCCCGGCGGCGGAGAGCCGCCTGAGCAACCCGGTGACCTTGGCGAGCCGGTCGATGGGGAGCGCCGAGGCCATCCGGCGGGGGGTCCAGTAGCCGAGCACGCGTTTCCGCTCCGACGCGGTGGGAGCGGTGGCGCGCTCGACGACGTCCGGCATGCCGGACGCCGCGACTGTTCCGGTTTTCCCGGTTCTTTCTGTGGAGGGGGAGACGGGGGTCTTCGCGGCCCGCTGCCCGGACTCGGTGGCCGGCTGCCAGGTGGCCGTCGCGCCGGTCGCCGGGGCGCTCAGCAATCCGGCGACGAGCGGGACGGCCGCAAGCAGGGGAAGGCTTGAGGTCATGAAACCCGAGTTTGCACTACGAGGGGTGTTCTTGTGATTACTTTTGGTGAATATCAGGGGGTGCCGGTGGTCTGGGCCGCCTCGTAGACGGCCCGCGCCTCGGTCCCGAAGTAGGGGCCGAACATCCAGCCGGCGGCGAAGCCGTACTTGAAGCTGTTCACCGAGTTCAGGGTGCCCAGGCCGGTGCGTTCGTTGAAGGTGAGGAACCAGGGGCCGCCGCTCGACCCGCCGGTCATGTCGCAGTTCAGCCCGATGTCGCGGGACATCAGGAAGTCGTCGAACGCGCGCCCGGCGCAGTAGACCAGCTTGGATCCGTCGTACGGGCCGGCCGCCGGGTAGCCGAAGGAGTGCATCTGCTGGCGGCGCCCCTGGTTGAAGGAGACGCCCTGGCCGCCGACCACGTCGGTCAGCGACCTGCCGTTCAGCGGGGCCACCACGGCCGAGGCCACGTCGTAGTTGACGTCCTCGCTGTTGTTCCACTGCGGGGTGGTGTAGAGGGTGGTCGCCACCCACGTGCCGTGGGGCCGGTTGCCGTTCTGGTAGCCCGGCACGAAGACCCAGTTGTCGTGGAAGGCGCCGCCCATCCTCACGCAGTGCCCCGCTGTGATCACGGTGCTCTTGTTCTCGCTGGTCACCGCGCTCGCCGAGCATGAGGCGTTGCGGCCCTGGTAGGTGAAGAACACGCGGCCCGCGGTCTTGACGATCGCCCCGCCGCGGGTCCACGCCGCGCCGGTGGAGGTGCGGGCCGCCGCCGAACCCTTGGTGACCGTGACGGTGTCGCCGCCGGGCTCGGTCGCGGGGACGGAGACGGGGTCGGCCGCGGTCTGGGCCGCGAGCGCCCCCGCGGTGAGCCGGGCGCCGTCCTTCTCGGGGACGAGGGCGGCGAGCGGCCGGGCCGCCTCCATCTTCGCCTCGGTCCAGTAGCGCTGGACGGTCTGCTGCTCCTTCTTGGTGTCGGCCGCCTCCTCCTCGACCGGCTGGGGAACGGCCCGCGCCGCGGTGACGCCGCCCCCGCCCGCGCCCGCCGCGCCCGCTGTGGCACCCGCGCCGGCGCCCGCCGTGGCATCCGCCGTGGCGCCGTGCGCGATCGTCGTGGAGAGCAGGGTGCTTCCCGCGATGGCGGTGAGAATAGGGATGAGCCGTGCCGTGCGCCGCATATGTACCTCCCGAGGGCCTGTTGCTGTTCCGGGAAGCTAGTGCGCTATACATACGCATTTCTCAGGCTTTACAACTATTGATATGACTAAATTCGGACTTAAGTGTTGCCTTTTATCGCACGTTCCACGGCTAACAGATTTTCGCCGTGATCCGGCCTGATCCAGACTGATCCGGCCCGGTACGGCCTGGTACGGCTGATTCGACAGCGCGGTCCGAGCCGGGAGAATGGGACGGTGCAGTCAGACACCGTCCGTTCCGTCGTCCTGCTCGGCTCGACCGGGTCCATCGGGACCCAGTCCCTCGACGTCATCGCCCGCAACCCCGCCAGGCTCCGGGTGGTCGCGCTGGCCGCCTACGGTGGCCGGATCGACCTGCTGGCCAGGCAGGCGGCCGAGTTCCGGCCCGACGTGGTCGCCGTCGCCGACCCCTCCGCGGTGCCGGAGCTGCGCGAGGCCCTGGCCGCGCACGGGGTGGGCGCGCGGGTGCTGGCCGGGCCCGAGGGGGTGGCGGAGGCCGCCGCCTGGCCCGCCGACGTCGTCCTCAACGGCATCACCGGGGCGCTGGGGCTGACCTCCACGCTGGCCGCGCTGGAGGCGGGCCGGGTGCTCGCGCTCGCCAACAAGGAATCGCTGATCGTCGGCGGGCCGCTGGTGAAGCGCCTGGCCAAACCCGGTCAGCTGATCCCGGTCGACTCCGAGCACGCCGCGCTGGCCCAGTGCCTGTGGGCGGCGGGGCCCACCGGCCCCGACGCCTCCGCCGTGCGCCGCCTGGTCGTCACCGCGAGCGGCGGGCCCTTCCGCGGCAGGTCGCGCGCGGACCTCGCCGACGTGACCCCCGAGCAGGCCCTCGCCCATCCCACCTGGTCGATGGGGCCGGTCATCACGGTGAATTCCGCCACACTCGTCAACAAGGGCCTCGAGGTCATCGAGGCCCACCTGCTCTTCGACATCGGCTTCGACCGCATCGAGGTCGTCGTCCACCCGCAGTCGGTCATCCACTCGATGGTCGAGTTCGTCGACGGCTCGACCATCGCCCAGGCCAGCCCGCCGGACATGCGCCTGCCCATCGCGCTGGCCCTCGGCTGGCCCGAGCGGGTCGCCGGCGCCTCCCCGGCGGTCGACTGGACCACCGCCCACACCTGGACGTTCGAGCCGCTCGACGACGAGGCCTTCCCCGCCGTCGCGCTGGCCCGGCGGGTCGGCGAGGCCGGCGGCACGGCCCCGGCCGTCTACAACGCCGCCAACGAGGTCTGTGTCGAGGCCTTCATGGCCGGGCGCCTTCCCTTCCCCGGCATCGTCGACACCGTGGCGGCGGTGGTCTCCGAGCACACCGTGACCGAGGCCGGTTCGGTCGCCGAGGTGCTCGATGCCGACTCCTGGGCGCGGATACGGGCACGCGAGCTCACCGGGACTGCCTAGACTGATGGTTGTCGTCGACTCTTCAAGGGCTGAAAATGACTTCTGTTGCTCTCGGAATCCCGTCCGTAAGGACCAGGCCGATCGCCGAGCGACGCATATCCCGTCAGATCATGGTCGGCTCCGTCCCCGTGGGCGGGGACGCGCCGGTCTCCGTCCAGTCGATGACCACCACGGTCACCGCCGATGTCAACGCCACGCTCCAGCAGATCGCCGAGCTGACCGCCTCGGGCTGCCAGATCGTCAGGGTCGCCGTCCCCTCCCAGGACGATGCCGACGCGCTGCCGATCATCGCCAGGAAGTCGCAGATCCCGGTGATCGCCGACATCCACTTCCAGCCGAAGTACGTCTTCGCCGCGATCGAGGCGGGCTGCGCGGCGGTCCGGGTCAATCCCGGCAACATCAAGAAATTCGACGACAAGATCGGTGAGATCGCGCGGGCGGCCGGCGAGCGCGGCGTGCCGATCCGGATCGGCGTCAACGCCGGCTCGCTCGACCCCCGTCTGCTCCAGAAGTACGGCAAGGCCACCCCCGAGGCGCTGGTGGAGTCGGCGCTGTGGGAGTGCTCGCTCTTCGAGGAGCACGGCTTCCGCGACATCAAGATCTCCGTCAAGCACAACGACCCGGTCGTGATGGTCCAGGCCTACCGTCTGCTCGCCGCCCGGTGCGACTACCCGCTCCACCTCGGCGTCACCGAGGCGGGCCCGGCCTTCCAGGGCACGATCAAGTCCGCGGTCGCGTTCGGCGCCCTGCTCGCCGAGGGCATCGGCGACACCATCCGCGTGTCGCTGTCGGCCCCTCCGGTCGAGGAGGTCAAGGTCGGCAACCAGATCCTGGAGTCGCTCAACCTGCGCGAGCGCGGCCTGGAGATCGTCTCCTGCCCCTCCTGCGGGCGCGCCCAGGTCGACGTCTACACCCTGGCCGAGCAGGTCCAGGCGGGGCTCGAAGGGCTGAAGGTCCCGCTGCGCGTCGCGGTGATGGGCTGCGTCGTCAACGGTCCCGGCGAGGCCCGCGAGGCCGACCTCGGCGTCGCGAGCGGCAACGGCAAGGGCCAGATCTTCGTCAAGGGCGAGGTCATCAAGACCGTCCCCGAGTCGCAGATCGTGGAGACCCTGATCGAGGAGGCCCTGCGCCTCGCCGAGGAGATGGGCGTGGAGGTCGACCTCGACGACGACGCCCCCGGGCCCCAGGTCGTCGTCGGCTAGCCGCACCGCCCGCACCGGCTCCACACCCGCGACCACCACCGCGGCCACACCGCACCGAACGGCCGACCACCCAGCGGCCGCTCGACCGGAGAGTTCCGCCGCCCGTCCCCGGGATCGCGTACCGCGCGGGGGTGCGGGCGGTTCCGCGTGGCGGTCCTTCCCGCGTCGAGGCGGGGGGAGAACCCGTACCCGCCGGCCCTCCCCGCGCCGGGCGCGAGCGGGCCCGCCACCCGCGACTCCTTCCCGCGCCGGACTCCGCGCGCCCGTGCCGAGGGCGCGGACAGGTCTCCCGGACCTCCACGGCCCTCCGTCGTGCCGCACTACCTGGTGTCATTACACTTAGCAATTATCTGACTACACTTTGCTAGACCTTCGGCTGTGTTCCGGATGATCGCGCCGCCTCCGGGAGACCATCGCCTCTGCCGTACGAGTAGGGGGATCACACAGTGAAGAAGAGGGTCGTCGGGATCGCCGCGAGCATCGCGATGCTGGCCGTGGCGGTGGGGGTGCCGCAGGGGGCGGTGGCCCAGGAGAGACAGGAGAGGGAGGCGCTGGTCTGGGGGCCCTGCGAGGGCGGGGCCTCGGTGACCGGGGCGGTGCTCGCTCCCGCCGGGCGGGTGGACAACCCGATGGAGTGCGCCACCCTGAGGGTGCCGCTCGACTACGCCAACCCGTCCCAGACCATCGGCATCGCCCTGAACCGGATCAGGGGGAAGGCCGTCCACGACCGTCTCGGCGCGCTGCTGGTCAACCCGGGTGGCCCCGGGGCGTCCGGCCGCGACCTGGTCAAGGGGGTCGCGGCGGGGCTTCCCGACGGCCTGGCCGACCGGTTCGACGTGGTCGGCTTCGACCCGCGCGGGGTGGGGGCCAGCGATCCCGCGCTGAAGTGCGTCGACCCCAAGAAGTACTACGAGGCGCCCCGCGCCGACCAGGTGCCGGTCACCAGGCGCGACGAGAGCGTGCTGATCGGCCGGGCCCGCAGGTACGCCCAGGCGTGCGGCGAGCGGTGGAGCTGGATGCTGCCGCACATGACCACCGAGAACTCCGCCAGGGACATGGACCTGATCAGGGAGGCGCTCGGCGAGTCGAAGATCAGCTTCCTGGGTTACTCGTACGGGACCTACCTCGGCGCGGTCTACGCGACGCTCTTCCCCGACCGGCTCAAGCGGCTCGTCCTGGACAGCGTGGTCGATCCGCGAGGTATCTGGTACCGCTCGAACCTCGACCAGAGCATCGCCTTCCAGGACAGGCACGAGGACTTCCTGAAGTGGATCGCCCGCCACAACCCGGTCTACCGGCTCGGCGCCACCGAGAGGGCGGTCTCCTTCGCCTGGAACGCCATGCGGCACCGGCTGGCCGACCGCCCGGCCGGAGGGGTGGTCGGCCCGAGCGAGCTCGACGACGTCTACACCCTGGGCGGCTATTCCGACGTCGTCTGGCCGCAACTGGCCAAGGCCTTCTCCGCCTACGTCAAGAAGGGGGAGGCGGCCCCCCTGGTCAACACCTACCGCAAGCACGCGGTGAACGACGCCAAGGACGAGAACAACTACGCGGTCTACCTCGCGGTGCAGTGCCGCGACGCCGCCTGGCCGCGCGACTGGGCGCGCTGGCGGGCCGACATGACCAGGGCCAACGCCAGGGCGCCCTTCCTCACCTGGCCCAACGCCTGGTACAACGCGCCGTGCGCGTTCTGGCCCCAGCCGGCCGGGACCCCCGTACAGATTCACGACGACGACAAGCTGCCGCCGATCCTGCTGATCCAGGGGCAGCGCGACGCCGCCACCCCGTACGCCGGGGCGGTGCGGATGCGCGCCCTGTTCCACCGATCCCGGCTGCTGGCCGTGCCCGGCGGCAACCACGGGGTCGCGCTCAACGGGAACGCCTGCGTCGACCGGCGCCTGGCCGCCTACCTCAGGGACGGCACCCTTCCCGGCCCTCGCCAGGCCTCCGCCCCGGACGCCCGGTGCCCGGGAATCCCCGCGCCCGTGCCGGTGACCGCCCCCGCGACCGTCCGCGTGCCCGCCGGGCACACGGCGGAAAGAGGTGACCAAAGCAGGTAGATGAGAGGCTCTGTGTTGGTTCCTGCCAAATTCAAGGGGGTCGCGTAGGCTGAGCACGTGATGCTGCGCACAACGGCGTCGCGCGTGCTCGACGACAACGATCGAGACGAGGTCCTGGCGCTTCTCGACACCGACCCCGTCGGCAATGTCTTCGTCGCCTCCAGGGTCCGTTCGGTCGGGCTCAATCCGGCCAGGCTCGGTGGCCAGATGTGGGGGTTCGGGCCGCGCGGCGGCCTGACCTCCATCTGTTACGCCGGGGCGAACCTGGTCCCGGTCAACGCCGGTACGGACGCCGTCTACGCCTTCGCCGAGCGCGCGCGCAAGCAGGGCCGCCGCTGCTCCTCGATCGTCGGCCCGGCGGACGCGGTGGAGGTGCTCTGGGAGCGGCTGGAGCCGTACTGGGGGGCCGCCCGCGCGATCCGCTGGGCACAGCCGGTCATGGTGATCGCCGAGCCGTCGCCCGTCCCCGCCGACCCGCTGGTGCGGCGCGTCCGGCCCGACGAGTTCGACATCCTGCTTCCGGCCTGCGTGGCGATGTTCACCGAGGAGGTGGGCGTCTCCCCGGAGGCAGGGGACGGCGGTGCCCTCTACCGGTCCAGGGTCGCCGAGCTGATCAGGATCGGCAGGTCCTACGCCCGCATCGAGGGCGGCAGGGTCGTCTTCAAGGCCGAGATCGGTGCTGTGACGCCGCACGCCTGCCAGATCCAGGGGGTCTGGGTCCACCCCGACCTGCGCGGACGCGGCCACGCGGTGGCGGGGATGGCCGCGGTGGTCAAGCACGCGCTCGACTACTTCGCGCCGGTGGTCTCGCTGTACGTCAACGACTACAACGCCCCCGCCAGGGCCGCCTACCGCAGGGCCGGTTTCGCCGAGGTCGGCACCTTCATGTCGGTGCTCTTCTGAGGCTCGGTGCTCTTCTGCGGTTCGGTTCTTTCCCGAGGCCGGGGCACCTCGGGTGCCTGGTCAGGGGCTGCGGACCAGACGGGTCACGAGGTGCTCCAGCTCCGCCTCCGGGTCGGCGGTGAGACCGGCGTGGACCGGGCCGGTCTGCACGATCGTGCTGCGCGGGGCGGTCAGCCAGCGGAAGCGGCTGCCCAGCGGCTCCTTGGTCAGGGGCCCCGAGTCGCTGTCGCAGGTGCGCTGGTAGGCGCCGAGCGCGTCCCGTACCCCGTCGAGGTCCACGCCGGTGTCGAGGGCGCGCAGGCGCGCCTCGTCCAGCTCCACGCGGGCGCACAGGTAGCCGCGGGGCTGGCAGTAGAGCAGCACGCCGGCGTTGATCAGCTCGCCGCGCTCCACGCGGGGGATGACCCGGATGACCGCGTACTCGTAGACGTCCCTCACCGGTTGTCCTTCCAGAACGCGCCCACCGAGCCGGTCTTCCTGTCCTGGTCCTGACGGGGCTCCTGGCCCGACGGCCGCGGCAGCCAGGTGCGCGGCCCCTGGGCTCGGGCCAGCAGGTGCTCGACGTACGCCTGCCGCACGGCCTGCGCCCCGTCGAACCCCGGCTCGTCCTCCAGCCACTCGTCGGGGACCTCGTCCACCACCCCGTCGAGCAGGTCCCTGGTGATCATCTCGCTGAACTCGGCGTCGGCCTCGGGCACCCGGGTGGCGAAGGGGGCCATCACGTGGTCGCTCGCGTCGAAGTCGCGCAACGGGTCGGCCGAGGGCCAGTTGTGGTGGAACCAGAGCGCGGCGCCGTGGTCGATCAGCCAGGTGTCGCCGTGCCACAGGAGCAGGTTCGGGTTGCGCCAGCTCCGGTCGACGTTGTGGATCAGCGCGTCGAACCAGATCAGGCGGGAGGCGAACCCGGGCTCGGGGGGCCAGGCCAGCGGCTCGAAGCCCAGCGCGCCCGGCAGGAAGTCGACCGCCAGGTTGTTGCCCTCGCTGGCCTTGAGCAGGTCCTGGATCTCCTCGTCGGGCTCGCGGGCGCCGAGCTGCGGATCGACGTCGATCACCTTCAGCTCGGGCGTGCGGAACCCCAGGCGCCGGGCCAGCCCCGCGGACACGATCTCCGCGACCAGGACCCGGCGACCCTGCCCGGCGCCGCGGAACTTCACCACGTGGGTGCCGAGGTCGTCCGCCTCCATCACCCCGGGCAGCGAGCCGCCCTCGCGCAGCGGTGTCACGTAACGGGTGGCTTTGATCGCTTCAAGCACCTCGCCAGGCTACCCGGTCGGTTCGGGATCGCCGCCCGTGCCAGGTGGTCGACCCTTCCTCCCCAGAGGTTCAGGCATTGGCATGGTGTTTGGAAGCCAGAACGTGATCGTCGGGGATCGCCGGGTAGACGCGGTGGGTGTGGAGTTCGACGCGCAGGCGCTGGAGGGCGGTGTTCTGGGATTTGGTGGGATTTAGAACCTAATGACTTCTATGAGCGGTATATGGCTTGCCGCTGGTTGCCGATCAAAAAGGTGGGGCTGTGCTGTCTGTCGAATCGGGGCGGAAGGAGATGGTTCCGACAGGCATTGTGTTGACTCATGAGCTCCCCTTTCGCGAGAGAAATGTAGGGAACGCGGCTCATCAATGAGAGTCGCTAACTTCCCGTGGTCGATGAAGCGTTACGTGCCATAGTGAAGGCGCGCTCAGGGGTCATCCAGAGATCTGCTTTGGTCAATCGAATTGGCCAAAGCCGCCAAAACAGCAGTAGGTCGCTATGCCTCGCGTTTCCGGTCCGGTTGATCCTTCGCGATCGCTGTGGCATCTGCTCGGGGCGGTTTTGCGGCACTGGAGAGAGTGCCAGGACCTTTCCCTGAAGGATGTGGCAAAGGAAGTCCTGGTGGACTGGTCCTTGCTTGGCCGATGGGAACGTGGAGAGCGGCCAGTACCTCGTGACGTGGTGAAACGCCTGGATGATTACTTTGGTGGCGATGGTGTTCTGATCGCTCTGCGCGAGGTTGCCCTGACCGGATCGGCATCCACGCCTGTGGCAGGAACCCCGAATGTGCAGGATGCTGTCGATATGGACAAGCTACGGCGAAAGCTCCTCGCAGGTGTCGCCATGGTCGGCGTATCGGCGGTGGTTCCGCCGATGGAGGGCCTTGAGCATCTCCGTGCCGTTGTCGATCACAATGTGGGCGCTTCCGGTCTGTCGGAGTGGGAGGAAGTCGCCTGGGAGTACGGCTTGCAAATGGCCTCGCGGCCTCCTGCGATGATGATCGCTGATCTGTCCCTGGACTATCTCGCCTTCCAGCAGGCCATGGTGGCCAACGCGTCCGGACACGACATGCACCGGTGGCGGCGGCTCAATGCTCGGTTTGCATTCGTCCTTGCCGACGCGCTCGGTTCCGCCGGACACGCTCGCGAGTCCAGACGTTGGTGGGGATCTGCGCGCCGGGCGGCGGAACAGGCCGACGATCACGAGGCGATGGCATTGGTGTACGCCTCCGAAGCCGTCCAGGGTCTGTACGAGGACCGTCCTGCCGCGCTGGTACTGTCCCGCGTTGACTCGGCTCTGGCGCTGACCAGCGGTCGACCCTGTCAGGCGACCGCCAGGGCACTCGGCGCTCGCGCTCACGCGCTGGCCCTCGTCGGTGACCATGCCTCGGCACACGAGAGCTTGGACCAGCAGGCCCGTGTCTTCGACGCCTTGCCCGACCGTGTTACCCGGGATGAGCTGTCAATGGACGGCTGGCCGGAGTTTCGTCTGCTTCATACCCGCTCTCTCGTTTACGCCCTGTCAGGTCATTCCGCCGCAGCGCGCGCCCAGCGGGAAGCACTCGCCGCTCACCCCTCTGGCCGTCCGCGACCAACCGTTCAGGTGCGTCTGCACGAGGCGATCTCAGCGGTTCGGGACGGAGACGTCGAGGAGGTCTTGGAGCAGGCCCGCCGTACGGTCGAGGGGCTCGGAACGAACGTGAACTGGTTTGTGCTGCGTACCGCTCAATGGGTGGCCGATGCCGTCCCCCCGCGAGAGCGGTCCCGCTCGGCTGTGATCGATTACCGTGAACAGCTGACTCTGTCGCGGGGAGAGACATGAACGAGATCGTTTTTCGGGCTCTGGTCGGTGACGCGGTGGCGACTGTGCTGAGCGATCCCTATGTTGACCTGTATCTCGCCACTCGTGCGGAGCCGCCCTACAACTCTGGGCCGCTCTATCGGCGGGAGCGCTACCTGGAACGTACGGCTCGGCAGGTGGAGCGCGACGGGTTCGCCGCCGTTTGTGCCGAGGACGGGCCGACGATGGTCGGTTTCGCCTTCGGACTTCCGCTGGAAGGCTGGTGGGGCGGCCGGGCCACGGCGTGCCCGCCCGAGGTGGCCGAGGCCGGGAGGCTGTTCGCCGTCATCGAGTTGAACGTCCGCGAGGACTATCGGGGCCGTGGCGTCGGCGGGCGTCTGCTGGAGGAGCTGCTGGCCGACCAGGATGCGCTGTACGCGACGTTGCTCGCCAATCCGGCGGCTCCGGCGCACGGCATGTATCTGCGTCGTGGCTGGCGGGTGGTCGGCACTGTCCAGGCCGCGCCCGATTCCATGGTGTCCGACGCCCTGGTGCTGGATCTGGCCGCGAACCGGTAGCGCGGTAGCTGCGTTACGAGGTTGTCCGTTCACGGGGTGAGGGCGGAAAGCTTGCCGGTGTTGGGTGTCGTTCACGGGCGAGACGGCTTGGGAAAATTCTGCCGGTGTTGGGTTCCATGATCAGGCCGGGTGGAAAGGCGGCTGCGTATTCGGGGGATGTGTTGTGGCTTGCCCTGACCTGAGCATCACATGAGTGTCACGGTGAGGAAGACAAGACCTTCATCCCCGTTGACTGTCGGCGATGCTTCTTCTTGAGTGAGAAGGGTGGCGGCGAGGGGAGGCTCGCGTGCCGTATGCGCAGCCGCTCAAAACGGGGGATCCGGCGGCGCTCGGTGAGTACGAGATCATCGGGCGTCTCGGAGAGGGTGGGCAGGGGGTGGTCTACGTCGGGGTGCGCCCCGACACCGGCTCCGAGCCCTACGCGGTCAAGCTTCTGCACGGTTCGGTGGGCGAGGATCCCGAGGTCTTCCTGCGCGAGGTCGAGCTGGCCAAGCAGGTGGCCCGGTTCTGCACGGCCCAGGTGATCGACGCCGGGCTGGACGGCGACCGGCCCTACATCGTCAGCGAGTACGTCGACGGCCCGTCGCTCCACCGCGAGGTCGCGGTCAGCGGGCCCCGCGAGGGGGGCAGGCTGGAGCGCCTGGCCATCGGCACGGCCACCGCGCTGGCGGCCATCCACCGGGCCGGGATCGTGCATCGCGACTTCAAGCCGCAGAACGTGCTGCTCGGTCCCGACGGGCCGAGGGTGATCGACTTCGGGCTGGCCAGGGCGCTGGACGCCGCGGCCACCCAGAGCGGGCGCGGCGCGGGCACCCCCGCCTACATGGCGCCCGAGCAGGTGGAGGGCGCCGAGATCAACCCGGCGGCCGACGTCTTCGCCTGGGGCGCCACGATGTGTTTCGCCGCCAACGCCCAGGCGCCCTTCGGGCAGGACTCGATCGCCGCCGTCCTGAACCGGATCCTCACCGCGGCCCCGCAACTGGGCCGTCTCGACGGGCTGCTCGGCGCGCTGGTGGTCGACTGCCTGGACAAGAACCCCCGCAACCGCCCCACCAGCAGGGAACTGCTGCTCGCGCTGCTCGGCGACGACGGGGGCCGGTCGGTGGCCGAGTCCCGCTTCTCACCGGTGCCGGGATTCCCGTTCGAGCCCGGCGGTCCCGACGTCTCCGGCCCCTCGGTCTCCTCCGGCCGGTCCGGCCTCACGAGTCTTTCCGGCCGGCGAGGCACGCCGGGGGCCGCCTGGCGGGCCGGGCTCGGCGGGTCCGGCGGGTCCGGTGAATCAGGCGGTCCGTCCGCGAGATCCGGTGGGCGCGCGTTCCACACCGGGGGCGAGGGCTTCGACGAGCCCCGGACCCACCCGGGACGGGCGGCCACCAGGGCCTCGGTCGCGGTCTCCGGCGCGCTGCTCGTCAGCGCCGCCGTGCTGGTGGGGGTGCTGGTCCCGGCGCTGAGCGGTGTGGCGCCGGGAGGCGCGCCCGCCCCGCCGGTCGTCCCGGCGGTGGAGGCCACCTCCCAGGGCGACACAGAGCCGCACGCGGGCAGGACGAGCGCTCCGATCAAACCTCTCCCGATCCTGCCGACGGTCCCGGCCAGGCCACCGCGCGCGGAGGGCGTCAAGTCCTCACCCCTGCCGCCTCCCGTCGCCACGGTGGTCGTGCCCGCGATCGTCGGACTGGATCGTTCCGAGGCGGCACGCCTGATCAAACGGGCCGGACTGGTCGCCGGGGTCGTCAAGGAGGTCGACTCCGACCGGCCGCTCGGGGAGGTGCTCGGCAGCAGCCCGGCGCCGGGGACCGCGCTGCCGAAGAAGGGCAGGGTCGACCTGCGGGTCTCCGGCGGCACCCAGGTGCCCACGCTGGTCGGCCTCGCCAGGAGGAGTGCCCAGGCGGCGCTGGCCCAGGCCGGGCTGGTCTCCGGCGGGGTCGGCACGCGCTGCTCCGACCAGCCGGCGGGGCGGGTGCTGGCGAGCACCCCGGGCGCGGGCAAGCGTGTCTCCCCCGGGAGCGCGGTGGCGCTCGTCGTCTCCAGGCAGGGTGTCCCGGTGCCGCCGGTCACCGGCCAGGGCGCGGCCGACGCCTCCAACACCCTCGGCGGGGCGGGCTTCGCCGTACGGACGCGGGCGCGGCTGGTCACCGACGAGGCCCAGGACGGAGTGGTGCTGGCGCAGAGCGTGGCGCCCGGCACCTGCGCCAGGTCCGGCGCGACGATCGTGATCACGGTTGGTGTCGAGGGCCAGAGCGGGCCCGGACCCGGACCGGGTCCCGGGGAGACCACCGAACCTCCCGATCCCTCGGTCCCGCCGGAGCCCGTTCCCGGGGAGGCCGCTCCTTCCGGGTGAGGGGGCGGGCCGGAAGCGATGGCCGTCACCTCCGCGGAGTCCAGGCGAGCCGGTTCCCCGGCCACCGGCGCATGGATGCCTCGCATTCGGGTCGTGCGCCGGTGGAAACCCGCGGGTGTCAGGGTTCTTCGCCCGTCTCCCCGGTCGCCCGCTGGATGAGCAGCGCACCGAGGATGATCGCGCCGTTGGCGGCATCGATCCAGAAGGTCGAGATCTGGGACAGCGTCAGGATGTTCGAGATGATCCCCAGCAGCAACACGCCGGTGAGCGCGCCGAGAATCGACCCCTTGCCCCCGTTGAGGCCGATGCCGCCGATGACCGCCGCCGCGAACACCGAGAAGATCATATTCTGGCCCTGACCTGCCGTCACCGCGGCGAGCCGTCCGGCCAGGAGCAGGCCCGCGAGGGCGGCCAGCAGACCACCGACGACATAGACCGCGAGAATCGCCGATGGAACGCGGATCCCCGCGGCCCGCGCGGCGGTCGAGTTACCGCCGACGGCGTACAGCGCCCGCCCGTGCCGGTGGTGGCGGAGGAACCAGTGAACGCCCGCGAACAACGCGGCCGCGATCCATACCGTGAAAGGCAGGCCGAGGAAGGCCGTGCTGCCGAGATAGGTGAACGGAGCGGGCAGGTCGGCCAGGGTACGGCCGTTCGCGACGCCCAGGGTCGCGCCGCGCAGCAGGATGAGCATGGCGAGGGTCACGATGAAGGCGTTCAGCCGCAGCCGGGTGACCATGAGGCCGTTGAACAGCCCGGTCAGCGCCCCTACCGCGAACAGGACGACCAGGCCGACCGTCGCGGGCAGCACGCCCACCCCGCCCACCGCGGCGGGCAGGACCAGCCAGACGGCGAGCATCGGGGCGAAGGCGACGACCGATTCCAGGGAGAGGTCGAATCTCCCGGTCAGCAGGATGAGAGTCTCCGCGACCACCAGGATCGCCAGCTCCGAGCTCTGCTGCAGCACGTTGACCAGGTTGCCGGGGGTGAGGAAGGCGTCATTGACAAGGAAGCCGATGGCGAGTGCGATCACCACCGCCGGAATCATGCCGAGTTGAACGGAGAGCGCCCTTCCACGGCCCTCTCCCGGGCGGCGCCGCAGCCCCTCGGGCGCGGGCATCGTCTCAGTCTTCGACATCGTTGGTCCCTTCGATCGCGCCGACGAGCTGCCGGTCGCTCCAGCCCGCGTTCAGTTCTGTCGCGAGACGCCCGGCGCGCATGACCAGTACGCGGTGGCAGATGCGCAGGTCGTCAAGGTCGTCGGAGCAGACGATCACGGTGGTGCCCTCGGCCGAGGCCTGGTTGAGCACGTTGAGCAGGGTGGTCTTGCTGGCGATGTCGACACCGGCGGTCGGCTCGACCGCGATCAGCACCCGCGGACGCGTCGCCAGCGCGCGCCCGAAGACGACCTTCTGCTGGTTGCCGCCGCTGAGTGCGCCGACGGGCACGTCGCGGCGCGCGGGCCGGACGTCGAGTTCGGCGATGAGCGAGTCGGCGAGGTGCCGTCGGCGACGTGCGCTGACCACGCCGAGCCTGCCTGTGGACAGGCACTCGTCGGCGAGGGTGAGGTTGTCGTCCACCCGCATCCCCGCGACCATGCCCGCCTGGTGCCGGTCGCGCGGGATCAGCGCGATCCCGGTGGCGAGCGCCGCGTCGACCCGCCCGAGGGGCACCTGTTCGCCGTCGAGGAGCACCCGCCCCGAGGCCTCACCCAGCCCGCCCAGGGCCTCGCCGACCTGCGAGCGGCCCGAGCCGACCAGCCCGGCGAGCCCCACGATCTCCCCGGCGGACGCGGTCAGGTCGAGATCGTGGAACCGTGCCCCGGAGAACCCCGAGACCGTCAGACGCGGCCGCCCGGAAACCATCGCGGACGCCGTCGCCGGTGGTGGCGGGACATCGCCGACCATCTGCTCGACGAGGTCGGACGCGGTGACCTCGGCGGTGGAGTGTGTACCGACGCGGCGGCCGTCGCGGAGCACGGTCACCTCGTCGCACACGTCGAAGACCTCGTGCAGGTAATGCGAGATCAACAAGAACGTGGCACCGGCGCCCTGCAGCCGCCGGACGGTGGCGAACAGCCGGGCCGCGGCTCCGGAGTCGAGCCTGGCCGTGGGTTCGTCGAGCACGATCAGGTCGCTGCCGTGGGACAGCGCCTTGGCGATCTCCAGGAGCTGGGCCTGCTCGACGTCGAGGTCCCCGGCGCGCGCGGTCGGCGCGACGCGCAGGTCCCACTCCTCAAGGATCTGCGCGGCCTGGAGCCGGGTGCGCCGCCAGTCGATTCCCAGTCGATTCCGGGGAAGCCTGTCGAGCAGCAGGTTCTCGGCCACCGACAGGTTCGGGATCAGCATCGGGTGCTGGTAGACGCAGGCGACGTGCCTGCGCCACCGCCGGGGCGCGTCGAACGGCGCGGGCCGGCCGCCGAAGGTCAGCACACCGCTGTCCGGGTGGTGCAGGCCGGTGAGCACTCCCACCACGGTGGACTTGCCCGCCCCGTTTCTCCCGATGAGCCCGTGAGTCCGTCCCGCGTGGACGGTGAGGTCGACTCCGTCGAGGGCGAGCGTCGCGCCGAACCGCTTGGTGATGGTTCTCAACTCGGCGACCTGGTGACCCCGCGTGCCGCCGGGTGGCTGCCGTCGCGTTTCGGCTGTCATCGCGGTCAGCTTCTCCGGTTGGCCCACAGCGCGGGGTCGTCGACGTTGCGACTGTCCACGAGCAGGGGCAGATAGGTGTCGGCGGGGTACCCGTCGCCGGTGGGCGCGACCGTGCTCCCGTAGTCCGTCGGACCGGACGGGATCTCCTCGCCGCCGGCCAGTGCCTGGAGGTGTTCGAGGCCTCGGGAGACGAAGGCGGTGATGGGCTGGCTGATGCTGGCGTCGAGCCGATCGGCGCGGATCGCGTCGATCGCCGCCGGTGTGCCGTCCACGCTCACCGTCCATACGTGATCGGCGTCGGCCCGGCCTTTCGCCGCCCCGGCGCGCTGGAGCACCGGGTGGATGCTTGGGACGTAGCCGTCGGTGTGCATGAAGATTCCGCGGATCTCCGGATCGGTGCTCATCGCCCCGGCCGCCGACTGCGCGGCCTTCACCGGGTCCCACTGACCTCCGGATTTCGTGATCACGGTGATGCCGGGGTGATCCCGTTTCATGCAGGCGTCGAAGCCGGCTTCACGCTCCTGCGCGGTCGTCGAGCGCATGTCGCCCTCGAGCTGAAGGACCGTGCCACGCTCGCCGACCTTCTCGGCGAGGAAGCGGCACGCCTGCTCGCCGATCTGCTTGTTGTCGACCTGCATGCTGATGGTCGTCCTCCCCCCGGACGGGCCCTGCATGAGCGTCACCACGCGGACCCCTCGGTCCATCGCGTATTTGATGGACGGCACGACGGCCTTGGGGTCGGCCGGGATCACGAACAGGCTCTTGGCGCCCGCGTTGACCAGGTTGCGCAGGTCGGAGTCCTGCTTGGCCGCGTCGCCGTTGGCCGAGGTGGGAGAGAGCGCTTTCAACCCGCGCTGTTTCGCCTCGTCCTGAAAGATCCGCACCATGGCGGACTGGGCGGGATCCTGCAGGAACAGCGCGCTGTAGCCGATCGGGCCGACGGCGTCACCCGCCTGGGCGGCGCCCTTGCCGGTGGAGGCGGAGGAGGTGAGGCCGCATCCCGTCAGTGCTCCGGCGAGGAGCAACGCGGCGGCGATATGAGGCGTACGGGATGTGGGAAATTGGGGGGTGTTGCGCATGTCCTACTCCAAGCGAGGACGGTGATGGGTATTTGGCGGAGGGAGCCGGTGGCGCGGCGGACCAGCCGCCGCGCTCGACGGTGGACCCTCCGCGACCGCCGCTCCCCGTAAACGGCGGCTCGTCTCGTCAACCGGGCCCGGTCCGTTATCCGAGGTCGACGTTGAGTGTGGTGATGAACAGTTCCGCGCCGTTCTCACGGGCCACCAGGTCCACCCGGCTGCCCAGCCCGACGGCCAGCGCGCCGCCTTCCTCGACCGGTGTGTCGGTGTCGCCGACGCGTACCGAGACGGCGCCGGACATCACGAAGATCGCGGCCTCAACCGTGTCGCCGACCACGGTCTCGGACGCGCCCGGCTCGATCCGAACGCGTCGGAAGTCCCTCCAGGGACCGGCGAAGTGGCCGGCGGCCGAGAGCGTGTCCCCTGTCTGGAGCACCGTGACGAAACCAGCCATCACACACCTGCCTTCCTGGTCGTGTCCTCACCGAGCAGGATCTGGTCCGGTTCCTCGGTCGGTCGTCGCGGCGGCAGGGCACCGCTGATCGCGGGCGGGAAGACCTCGATGACCACGAACTCCAACCGCTCCTCGCCGGTGTTGCGCACCGAGTGGCTGCTGTGGTGCGGGGTCAGCACGAGCGAGCCGGGGCCGACGTCGTGCTTGACGCCGTCGAGTTCCACCACGCCCGTACCGCGGAGGAAGAACCAGATCTCCTCCGTGTGGCTGTGAACGTGGCGTCCCGCGCTGGCCCCTGGCTCGAATCCCACCCACTCGAAGCCGTCCCACTCCCCGTAGAGGTGGGAACCGGTGGCGATCCGCAACCAGTGCATGCCCCCGGCTCCGCCGTGCACGCCGAGCACACGACCGGGTGACCGGGTGTCGCCTACGATGACGCTGGACATCTCTTTCTCCTTTCGAAGGTGTTCCTTGGTGACACGGGCCGACGCGGGAATGTCACGTGGAACCGTGCGCGCCGACCATCAGGCCGGCCAGATCCTCCGGGTGGAGGAAAGAGGGCGGTGGCGGCGGTCCCCACAGATAGAGCCCCTTGTGTCCCTCCCAGACCTGGGGAGACCACAGCGCGTCGTCGACGATGGTGTCCATGTCGCTGTAGTACTCGGCGAAGTTGCCCGCCGGATCGCGCAGGTACCAGAAGAAGTTCGCACCGATGCAGTGCCTGCCGAACCCCCAGATGTGACGGCTGGGATCGGCCTCCAGCATCCGCATCGCGCCACGTCCGACCTCGTCGGCGTCGTCGACCTGCCATGAGGTGTGATGCAGGAAGTTCACCGGCGCCTGATGGATGAGCAGGTTGTGGTGGTCGACGGAGCAGCGCAGGAACACCGCGGCGTCCTTGACCTCGTCGCTGACCTTGAACCCGAGGCCTTCGACGAAGAAGCGCCGGAGGGCCTCGGGCTCCGGGGTGCCGATCACGCAGTGGCCGAGCCTGCGGGGGACCACCGGTCCGGCGCGGTTCACCACGGCGGCGCGCTCGTTCACACGTTCCACCCGGCCGGGACCGTTGTAGGCGGTCGGCGAAATCCTCCGCTGAACGAGCCGGGGCAGGACCCGCACCTCGACCCGTGTCCCCGTGACGGGTTCGACGCAGTACAAGGACGAGCCGAGAAGACGTGCCACCACCCCCCGCGCGTCCAGCGATCGCCGGACGCGCTCCAGGTCATCGGGATCGTCGGCGGCGATCACCATCTCCAGCAGCCGCCGGTACGGCGAATGTTGGATCCTGAGCTGCTCACCGGCGTCGGCGGTGGCGAAGACGTGTCCGGTGCCCGAGCCGAGGCCGAACTCGGCGTAGAAGGCCGCGGTACGGACAGGGTCGGGGACGCCGATGGTCAGGGATTGCAAGGCGTGCAAGGCCATGACGACCGCCTCTCAGATCAGGGAACGTACGGTTCCGCCGATGTCGAAGGCCGAGCCGTTGACCCGTCGGGCCAGCGGTGAGACGAGATAGGCGACCATGCTCGCCACGTCGTCGGGGTCGGCGATGCCGAACGTGAGCTGCCGGTCGGCGAGATAGCGGGCCAGCGCGGTGTCCCGGTCGGTGCCGTAGTCCGCCGCCAGCATGTCCACCAGTCCACCGGGCCTGGACCACAGGCCGGTCCACACCGGCCCCGGCAGCACCGCGTTCGTCCGCACGGCGGGCGCGAACTCCAGGGCGAGCACCTTGGTCAGGTGGAGCACCGCCGCCTTCATCGCCCCGTAGTCCGCCGGCACGACCTCGGGCTGCTTGGCCAGGTCCGAGGCGATGTTGACGACCGCCCCCGACTTCATCCTGGGCATCAGTGCCCGGGTGACCCGCACGTAACTCATGAAGTTGAGGTCGAACGTGCGCTGCCATCCCGCGTCGTCGATGTCGGCGAAGGCCCGGGACAGCGCCACCCCGACGTTGTTGACCACGATGTCCGGCGGCCCGGAGAACGCCCCCAGTGTGGCGTCGATCGCACGGGCGACACCCTCGGCGCTCGACAGGTCGGCCTCGATCAGTGCCGGAGGGCGGCCGTCGACGGTCCACCGGTCCTCATGCTTGAGCAGCTGCTCATGGTCGATGTCCGCGACGGCCAGGCGCACGCCCTCGCCGTGGAGCCGATCGGCGATCGCGAGGCCGATGCCCTGTGCGCCGCCGGTCACGAACGCGGTCTTGCCGCGAAGTTGAAGGTCCATCACATACCGGTCCTAAATGGTGGTGCGGATTAACGTTTTCGCCCTCGGCCGGGGCCCTCAGTGGTCCGGCCGGGTCTTGGAGACCGGCGCGTGGCCGGCCTCGGGTTCAGCGGGTTCGACAGGGATGAGCAGGTGCGCCGTACGGCCGTGACACCGAGGTCCACCGGGTTTCACCGGGTTTCACCGGGTTCCCCGCTTCTCGGCCGCTCGGCACGAACCTGCCCGCTCAGCGTGAACCCGCCCCTACGGCGGATTCACGGGAGGGATCCGATCCGGCCCGGACGGCGCTGACGACGCGGTTGGACAGCCGTCCGATCGAGTCGATCTCGACCTCCACCAGATCGCCGTGACGCAGCAGGATCGGGGGCGTCCGCTTGAATCCGACGCCCGCGGGAGTTCCGGTGGCGATGATGTCGCCGGGTTCGAGCGTCATCGCCTGGCTGACATAGGCGACGAGCTGGGGGACGGTGAACACCATCTGCGAGGTCGAGCCGTCCTGCACGGTCCTGCCGTTGACCAGGGTGCGCAGCCGCAGGTCGGACAGGTCCGGGATCTCGTCGAGGGTGACCAGATACGGACCGCAGGGGCCGAACGTGTCGACGGACTTGCCCAGCGTCCACTGGCTGGTGGCGAGCTGCAGGTTCCTGGCGGTGACGTCGTTGAAAACCGTGACGCCGGCGATGTGGTCGAGGGCACGCTCCTCGGTGATCGCCCTGCCCCTGCGCCCGATCACTACGGCGAGCTCGGCCTCGTAGTCGACCCGCTCGCTCTCGTCGTGCAGCACGATCTCGTCCTCGGCCCCGATCAGGCAGTTCCTGAACTTGGCGAAGACCATCGGCTCGCTCGGCAGGGCGAGTCCCGCCTCCTTCGCGTGGTCGCGGTAGTTGAGCCCGATGCAGAGGATCTTGTCGGGGTCGGGTACGGGCGGCGCGAGACGCAGCTCGCTCAGCGGGCGGGCACGGCCCCGCTCGACGAGCTGGGCCGCCGCCGCCAGCACCGCGTCTCGGTCGTAGTCACGGCCGAGGAAGACCCGGACGGACAGCGGCTCGCCGTCGGGGATCGCGAAACCGGCGTGCGCGACCGCCGCGCCGAGCTCGACGACATGCTCACCGAGCGCGACACCGCCTTGTGTCCGGCCGTTCTCGGTATGGCTGATGATCCGCATGACAGGAATGCCTTCCTCATGAGGTTGGTGGAAACGCGGCGGGGACGCCGGCGCGTCAGTCCTTTACGGAGAACTGGACGGTGATCCGCTGTGCGGCCATCACCCTGGTGAACTTCTCGACGACCCTGAGATGCGCGGGGTGATCGAGATACCCCGAGACATCCGCCTCGTCCGCGACGACGGCCATGACGCCGAAGTCGCCGTTGCCCTCGCGCAGCCCCAGATCCTCGCCGAACCGGTAGGTCACCAGTGCGGGGATGAGGTCGGGCAGCTCGGCGAGCGCCTCGCGGAGGCCGGCGATCTGGGCCGGGTCCACGTCGTTCTTCCATCGGAAAACGGCTAGGTGGGTGATCATGCGGCACTGTTCTTTCTGCCTGCCTGCGCATGGCTGCCACCGCGTGACCTGCAGCCGGTCGGGGCTTCAGGTGGTGCGTTAACTTTGCTGTAACACCGTCGCAGCTCTAAGTTCGACAAGTCAATAAAGAATCGAAAATTTGCTTTTGATTCGGCGATCTGATAGCCATAAGGCATGAAGCAAGGGGCCAACACGCTCAACGGAGTCGCGTATGACCGGATGCGAGCCGACATCCTCGCCGGGCGGCTGCGCCCGGGGGATCGGCTCAAGTTCGCCGCGCTCTCGGAGCGCTATGGAACCAGCATCAGCGTTCTCCGTGAGGTGCTGGCGAAGCTCAGCGCGGAGAAGCTCGTGGTGGAGGCGCCGAGACAGGGATTCCGGGTGATCCCTCTCTCACCGGAAGACCTTGAGGACCTCACCGCCGTGCGGTGCGACATCGAATGCATGGCCTTCCGCTACTCCATCGAGCGCGGTGACCTGGCCTGGGAGAGCCGTGTCATCGCGGCGCACCACACGCTGGAGAACACGCCCATGACGGTGGACGGTGATCCCGAGCTCTTCAGCGAGGAGTGGGCGAAGGCGCACTCGCACTTCCACGTGACCCTGTTCGACGCCTGCGGCAGCCGCCGGTTGCGTGATCTCGCCATGTCCCTCCGTGACGGCGCGGAACTCTACCGCCGCTGGTCACGCCCGATCGGCAAGGACCGGGAGCGGGACATCGCCGGCGAGCACCGCCGGTTGACGGAGGCGGCTCTCGCCCGTGACGCCGACACGGGAGCGGAGAGGCTCCGGGCCCACATCACCCGTACGACCCACGTTCTGCTGAACGCGGCAGACGGCTTCAGCGACTGAGCGAAGGCGCGCCCGCGAGTGCCGGCGTCCAGGTCTCACACCGTCATATTTCAGCTAGGAGAGATGTTTTGCGCGCACTTCGCATCGACAGGTTCGGCGGGCCGGAGGTGGTGGCGGTCCGGGAGATCCCCGCGCCGGAACCGGGTCCTGACGAGGTCCTGGTCCGGGTCGTGGCCGGCAGCCTCAACCCGGTGGACGTCAAAACCCGTAACGGCACGATACGCGGTGGCTCCCCCGCCCTGCCGATGACCCTCGGCTGGGATCTGGCGGGCGTCGTCGTCAGTCCCGGTGGCAGTGGCCTGAGCGTCGGCGAGCGCGTGATCGCGATGTCGGCCCAGCTCGCGGCCGGACGCGGGACATGGGCCGACCTGGTCGCCCTGCCCGCCCGCACCCTGGCGGTCGCCCCGCTGAACACGAGCCTGGTCGAGGCGGCCACCCTGCCGCTGCCCGGTCTCACCGCCGCCCAGACCCTCGACTGGCTCGGTGTCTCCAGCGGTCAGCGGCTGCTGGTCACCGGAGCCGCGGGAGCCGTGGGCGGGCTCGCCGTGCAACTGGCGCGGGCGCGGGGGATCACGGTCGACGCGCTGGTGTCCCGTCCGGCACAGCTGGAGGTCGTCACCGACCTGGGCGCCCGGAGGGCCGTGACGGACGTCGCGGAGCTCGACCGGCGACACTACGACGCGGTGTTCGACACCTGCGGGGCCCCGGTCGGCGAAACGGTCTCCGACGGCGGCCGGTACGCCACGATCGCCAGCGAGCACGGCGATCCCCCGGACCTGAGTCACCGTGGTGTCACCACGACACTGCACCAGGTCAAGGAGGACGGGGCGGGCCTGGCCGAGCTGGTCAAGCTGGTCGAAACAGGTGATCTGCGGCTACGCCTCGATTCGAGCTTCCCGATCGCCGAGGTGCGCAAGGCGTACGAACGCCTTGAGACCCGCGGGCTCACCGGAAAGGTCGCCCTGGTGTTCTAGTGTCGCGTGCCGGAAGTAGCGGGCGTGCCGCCGTCACCGGACGTATCGCCCCACCCCGCGGACTCCATCAACCAGCAGAACCTGGAGCTTCGATGTCTTTCTCCCGCGTTCCGGGTGAAGCGGGGAAGTGCGGAGAGGTCAGAGGGAGGCCAGGACGGTGGCCAGGAGGGCCTTCCTGACGTCCTCCTGAGGGAGGTCGATCGTCTTGACCACCGCGTACTGGAGCGAGCCCAGCGTGGCCCAGGCCCAGACCCGGTGGGCGGTGTCGGGGTCGGGTCCGGCCAGGCGCCGGTAGATCTCGTCGCGGAAGACGCGGATGGCCTCGCCGAGGGAGCCGGGGGGCGCGTCGTCGGCGCAGCTGATGTCTTCCATGATCAGCCGTATGATCGCCCGGTGCCTGACCGCGAAGGTCACCAGGGCCTCGACGAAGGCGCGGTCGTCGTCGAACTCGCCCTCGATCAGGGCCACGATGTCCTCGCCCGCGGGGGCGGTCAGCTCCGCGACCAGGCGGTCCTTGGGATGGAAGTGGTAGGCGACGGCCGTCTTCGTCAGGCCGACGGCGGAGGCGATGTCGGCCAGCGAGGTCGCCGCGTAGCCGCGCTCGGCGAACAGCCGGCGGGCGGCGTCGAGGATCCGTTCCCGCGTGTCATGCCCGTGCTCGAGTGTGGTCATCGTCTCACTCCCACGCCGCCTAGAGCATTTCCTGATTTGTCCCCCTACTCTCTACCGTAGGTTCTGTACGAGCGTACAGTACGGCTTTTCAGGGTGTTTGATACTAAAAGCGGGGCGGTCACCGATGTCTGGTTTGCTGGGGCGGCTGGGAAGCTGGTGCGCGCGGCACGGCAAGGCCGTGCTGGCCCTGTGGGTGGTCGCCGCGGTGCTGCTGACGGCGGGATCGGTGTTCTTCCCCGGCCCGGTCAGCAACGACGTCAGCATTCCCGGCACCGACGCCCAGCGGGCCGTCGACCTGATGAAGGACGGTTTCGGTCCCGGTTACGGGGCGGGGGGCTCGGCCCAGATCGTCCTCTACTCACCCGACGGCCCCCTCATCACCGAGACCAGGAAGCGCGCGGTGGAGCGCGCCGTGGACCTGATCCGCGAGGTGCCGCACGTGAAGGAGGTGAGATCCCCCTACCAGGTGGGCGGTCTCGCTCCCAGCCTGGAGATCGGCATCATCGCGGTCAAGCTGGAGGGGAACGACACCTCCAAGCTGGCCGAGACCACCAGGCTTCTCTCCGAGGCGGCCGCACCCGCACGGGCGGCGGGCATCGAGGCGGTCCCCGCGTCCTCGGGCAGCCCGGCGGACAAGGAGATCAAGACCGGGACCAGCGAGATCATCGGCGTGGTCTGCGCGCTGCTGGTCCTGCTGCTCGCGTTCGGCACCCTGGTCGCCGCGATGATCCCGATCTTCGCCGCGCTGGTCAGCATCGCGACCGGGCTCGGCGTGGTGAGCCTGCTCGGCCACGTCGTGGACGTGCCCAAGCAGGCGTCGATCATGGCGACGATGATCGGTCTCGGCGTCGGCATCGACTACGCGCTCTTCCTGCTCAGCAGGCACCGCAAGCTGCTGGCCGACGGCCTGCCGGTCCGCGAGGCGGTCCGCCGGGTGGTCGCCAGCTCGGGCGGCGCGGTGGTGTTCGCCGGGGGCACGGTGATCATCGCGCTCAGCGCGCTCATGCTCGCCGGCTTCCCCCTGCTGCAGACGCTCGGCTGGATCACCGGCATCTCGGTCGTCTGCGCGGTGTTCACCTCGGTCACGCTGGTCCCCGCGCTGCTCGGCCTGCTCGGACACCGGATCAACGCGCTGCGCCTGCCGTTCACGGGACGGCGGGGCAGCCACGGCTCCTCCGGCTGGGCCTCGCTGGGCAACTGGGTGGCCCGGCGGCCGTGGAGCGTGCTCGCGCTCAGCGTCGCCCTCCTGGCCGCGCTGGCCGCCCCCGCGCTCGCCCTCAAGCTGGGCCCGCTCGACAACGGCTACGCCGACCGCGGCACCGACACGCGGCGCTCCTACGAGCTCCTGCAGGCCGGGTTCGGGCCCGGCATGAACGGCCCGCTCGTCGTGGTGGCCGACCTGGACACGAGGGTCGTCGACCGCGAGCCGGCCCCGGCCGTACTGGGCAACCTGAAGGACCGCGTCGCGGACGTCGAGGGAGTGGTCCACGTCGGCGACCCGGTCCTCAACAGGGGCGGTACGGCGGCGCTGATGCAGGCGATCCCCGCCTACGCCCCCGGCGACCCCCGGGCGCTCGACGTGGTCAAGGCGGTGCGCGCGCTCGACGTCGAGGGGGCCCAGGTGCACGTGGGCGGGCAGGTCGCCGGCATGGCCGACGCCGGTGAGAGGATCGCCGGACGCACGCCCCTGGTCGTCGGCGTCGTGGTCCTGCTGAGCGCGCTGCTGCTGCTCCTGGCGTTCCGCTCGCCGGTCGTCGCGATCAAGGCCGCGCTGATGAACCTGGTCTCCCTCGGTGCCGCGTTCGGCGCGCTCTCGCTGGTCTTCTCCCTGGGACTGGGCAGCCGCCTGGTCGGCATGGACACACCGGTCAGCGCGGACGGGTCCTACCTGAGCACGGTGTTCTTCACGGTGCCGATCGACAGTTACATCCCGCTGATGCTGTTCGCGATCCTGTTCGGCCTGTCGATGGACTACGAGGTCTTCCTGCTCACCGCCGTGCGGCAGGCGTACCTGAGGCACGGCGACAACCGCAGGGCGGTGGCCGAGGGGCTGGGGTCGACCGGCAGGGTCATCACCTCCGCCGCCCTGATCATGGTCGCGGTCTTCGTCGCGTTCGTCGCCTATCCCGACCCCATGGTCAAGATCTTCGGTGTCGGCCTGGCGGTGGCCATCGCGGTGGACGCCACGATCATCCGGGGTCTGCTGGTCCCGGCGACCATGGCCCTGCTCGGCAGGGCCAACTGGTGGTGCCCCGCCTGGCTGGACCGCATCCTGCCCGACCTCTCCGTCGAGGGCCACGAGGAGGACGAGGAGAAGGAGGAACCGCACCGGGAGCTCGTCGGCGCCGGTCGCGGCTGAGAGGCGGCGACCCGCCCCGGTCGGTGTCCAAGTCCTCCCAAGTAGCCTCCACGGCGGCCCGCACGTGACGATCACGTGCGAGCCGCCGCCCCTCTGTGCATCGAGCGGATTCAAACTCGAGACGCGGCGGACGAGGTCCGGCCGAGTCTCGTTATTCGCAGCGGGTCGCGGTGTCGGTGCCCGGACCGCCGTTGCACACGTCGGTGCCGGCGCCGCCGTCGAGTTCGTCGGGGCCGCCTCCGCCGTTCAGCTCGTCGGTGCCGGCCTCGCCGCGCAGTTCGTCCTCGCCGCTGCCGCCGTTCAGTTCGTCCGCACCGGCACCGCCGCTCAGGTCGTCGTCGCCGCCTCCGCCGATCAGCACATCGGCCTCGTTGCCGCCGCGCAGGTCGTCGTCGCCCGCGTCACCGCGGAGCATGTCGTTGCCCTCGATGCCGCGAATGCTGTCGTCGCCGAGGCCGCCGCGCAGGTCATCCGCGTTCACGCTGCCGAGCAGATCGTCATCGCCCTCGCCGCCGAACACTGTCAGCTTCTGCCCCTGCGGCAGGACGTTCACGGCCACGGCGTCGCTCTCGTCGCCCAGCAGCACCCTGATCACCGTGGCGGGACCGGCCTCGGCGGCGTCCCCCAACGTGTTGCAGCCCGCGACCTGACCGGCGGCGTCCTCCAGCAGGAGCGTGGTGCCGTTCTGGGTGATGGTGAGTTCGTTCGCGATACCGGGCTCGGCGGTGTAGGTCAGCAGCCCGGCTTTGGGGCCCTCCTTGCACGTCCCGGCGAGGACCGCCGTCGCCGAGGCGGGAGCCGCGAGCGCGGGAAGCAGTAACAGCGTGGCACCGACGAGCAGGGCCGCTGGTCGAAGGCGTGCGGAGATGGTCATCAGACGTTCCTTCTTTCGTGAATTCGTATGGATGGTGATCACGCGGATCGGTGCCGCGGGAGCGGTTCGACTCCCACGGCCATGGCCCA
This sequence comes from Streptosporangium sp. NBC_01469, assembly GCF_036227305.1. Classification (NCBI taxonomy): domain Bacteria; kingdom Bacillati; phylum Actinomycetota; class Actinomycetes; order Streptosporangiales; family Streptosporangiaceae; genus Streptosporangium; species Streptosporangium sp. NBC_01469. The sequence goes on from NZ_CP109465.1 coordinate 3,892,083, forward strand.
GACCGCGATGCCCGCGGCGGCCGGGAACAGGAAGTCGAGCTGGTCGGTCATCAGGAACGTTCCACCGGCCAGGCCGTACCCGACGCCGCCGACGCCGGGGTCGGGGAACAACGGGACAGTCATTAGCGGTACGGGCTGTTCGAGCAGGTCAGGGCGGTGCACGACCAACAGTGTCGAGTCAGCTTTCGGGCTTCGCCCGAGACCCGGGCGTAGCGAGCCGGCGAGGCAACCGACGTGTCGATCAGCCGTGCCACGCCGCACGGGCCCAGTTCGGCCAGGCGGTCTTCTCCAGGAGCGCCGGGTTCAGCGAGGCGACCTTCACCGGGAGCACCGCGGCCGCACCCGTGATCCTGCGGATCCTTTTCATGACACTTTTCCTTTGCTGGAAGCAGGTCTTGAGCGCCACTGTTTGTTCTACGCGTAGTGGCGAAGCGCGACCATCCCTCGTTCCAATGAGGAATCAGGTCTTGAATTTCCGGCGAGAATCTCACCGGTCGTTTGGAGCCGACCGGCGGCTGAGAGCCAGACCCAGCGCGGCGAAGGCGAGCATCCAGGCCATCAGGGTCAGCTTGCCGACGGTGAAGGTGTTGTCGCCGGACAGGAAGACACCGGGGAGGACGAGCACGAAAACCGCCAGGCCGCAGGCGAGTGGGGTGTACGGGGCCCATCCCGTCCACTTTCCGGTCTTGATGGCGGCGATTCCGGCCAGGATGAACCCGATGCCGATGGCGATGCTGGTGATGCCGTAGCCCGTGTCGAGGGCGTCGGTCTGAGACGTGGGATACGCGGAGTCGGCCAGCATGATCGCGCCGACCTCGCACAGGGTCAGGCCCACGAGACCGACCATCGCCGTCCACGAACCGGTGCGGCCCAGACCGCCGCCCGCCGCGTTGGAGCGCATGAGCCCGGCCACACCGGTGAGCAGCAGCAGATGGTTGACGATGACCGAAATCTCCAAGACGACGAAGGCGCCCGGGGTGAGTGGGTAGCTGTACCGGTCGATGGCGACGGCGGGTGACATATAGAGGCCCACCAGTGCGCCGAGCACACCGATGACCGCGCCAAGCAGGCAGAACAGCCCGGAGAGGCGCACGAAGCCGGGCCGCGTCTCGGTTGCGGACGTGATGTTCATATGCCGGACGTTAGGGAACGGTCGGCGCGGTGCCATCCGGGAAACCACTCAGCGGAGTACTCAGACCCACCACACCCCTGGATATCGGCTTACGATCACGCAATGGAAGACAGTGTCTTCGTCGGCAGGGCCCGGGAGCTCGCGGATCTGGAACGCCGCGTGGCCGCGGCCCGCGAGGGCAGCGGCGCGCTGGTCCTGGTGGAGGGCGAAACCGGTGCCGGGAAGACGGCGCTGGCCCATTCGATCGTGCGTCGCGCGCGGCGTGCCGGTGTGCGGACGGCGTGGGGCGCCTGCCGCGAGGGCGAAGGCGCCCCGGCCTACCAGCCGTGGGTCCAGATCCTCCGCGGGCTGGGGCAGCCCGCCACGATGCTGCTCGACGCCGAGACGGACAGCCGCTTCCAAGTCTTCGAGGACGTGGTGGGAACGCTCTACCGCGCGGCTGGAGACGCAGGCTTGCTGCTGATCCTCGACGACCTGCACTGGGCGGACGTGCCGTCGATACGGCTGCTGCAGGCGGTCGCGTCGACGGTCGCCGACTCCCGGCTGCTGGTGATCGGGCTCTGTCGCACCCGCGACGCGTTCCCGCCCGCCGGGCCGTCCGACGAGCTGCGACCGTTGACCAGGGAGCGGGCCACCACCCGCCTGAGCCTGGGCGGTCTCGCCCCGGCCGAGGTGGCCGAGCTGGCCGGGCTGGTGCTCGGAAGCCGCCCGGAGCCTGCCCTGCTGCGCACGCTGGAGGAGCGCGCCGCCGGCAATCCGCTGTTCCTACTGGAGCTGCTGCGGCTGGTCGATACCGCGGGGAGCCTCGACCCCGGACTGCCCAGCGGCGTACGCCATGTCGTCGGTCGCCGCCTGGACGGTCTGCCGGCCGGGACCCGCAGGCTGCTGAGGCACGCCGCGGTGCTGGGTCGCGAGTTCACCGGTGAGGCGGTGGGCGCGCTCGTCGGCGAGAAGATCGAGGAGGTGCTCGACCTCCTGGATCCCGCACTCGCGGCGAACGTGATCCGCGCTGACGGGCATTCCCTGCGCTTCACCCATGTGCTGACGCAGGAGGTGCTGTACGCCGAGCTCTCCACCCTCACGCGCCGTCGGTTGCACGCGCGGGCGGCCAACGCCGTCAGGTCGACGAGTGCGGAGGAGGTCCCTGTCGACGCTCTGGCGTATCACCTGCGTCAGTCCGCTCAGCTCGGCAACGCGGAGGAGGCTCTGCGGGTCACGCGTACGGCCGCGACGAGGGCACGCGCCCAGCTGGCCTACGAGCACGCGGCCTTCCAGTACCGCGCGGCGCTCGACCTGCTCACGCTGTTGCCGTACGGCGCCGCCCAGCGCCCGGAGCTCCTGCTGGAGCTGGCCCGATGCGAGTTCCGTTCCGGCGCGGTGGAGGAGGCGTGGCGGTCGTGCCAGGCGGCGGCCGACCTGGGGCGGGCCACGGGCGACGGAGCGGTCGTCGCGGACGCCGCGACCGTGTTGCGGGGTATCTCCAACTCGCCGGTGACGGCCGCGATCCACGTGCTGTGCCGGGAGGCGCTGACCATGCTGGCCGGCTCCGATGAGATACGCGAGGCGAAGGTACTGGCGCAACTCGTGATCACGGCGGATCCTTTCGCCGAACGTGGCGAGAGCGACGTGAGTCTGCGCGCCTTGCGGGCGGCCGAGGCGACCGGCGACCCCGATGCCCGGTTTCTGGCCATGCAGGCGCGCTACACCGAGCTGGTCGACGGCCGGCACGTGTTGGAGCGTCTGTCCATCGGGCAGCGCGCGATCCGGCTCGCGGACGAGACCGGGCACGGCGAATACGCGGCGTGGGGACACACATGGCGGCTGGACGCGTTCTGGGAGCTGGGCAGGCGAGTGCAGCTTGATGCCGAACTGAAGGCGTTCGGCGCGGTGGTGGCGCAACTGCGAGAGCCGCTGTGGCGATGGAGACTCATCTTGATGCAGGCGACGGTGGCCCTGCTGGAGGGCCGGTTCGAACAGGCACGCCTGCTGGCCGAAGAAGCACTGGTGATCGGATTACATGGCGGCCACGAGGGCGCACACTTCGTCCACCTGGTCTTCCGCTCACACGTGGGCCTGCAGGACGGAATGGGCCTCGACCAGGTCGAGGCCGCCGTACGCGGGTTCGTGGAAACCGGGCCCTATCTGGCGCGGAGCTGGCATGCGCTCGTACTCGCCGGTATGGGACGGCACGAGGACGCCGCGGCGCTCTGGGAGGCGATCACCCCGCATCTGGCCGCCTTCCCCCGCGACGCACCGGAGTGGATCGTCGCCGGGGCCGGGAACGCCCAGCTCTGCGTCGCGTTCGACGACCGAGTCACGGCCGCCGCCGTCTATGAGGCCCTGCTGCCGTACGCCGACCGGCAGATCGCCTCCGGGGCGCACACCCCGAGCTCCGGCCCTGTGTCGCTCTATCTCGGCATGCTCGCGAGGCTCCTGAGGCGCTGGGAGGAGGCGGAGGCGCATCTGCACGCCGCGCTGATGGCCTGCCAGGCGATGGGCTCGGCACCGTACGAGGCGTACACCCGGCTGGAGCTGGCCCGGATGCCGCGGCCATCGTCCGGCGCGGCCACCGACGAGCATCTCGACGGCGCGCTGCGGATCGCCCGCCGCGTGGGCATGCCGTCGCTGCTGGCCCACGCCGAGACACTGCACGAGACCCGGGGACGCGCGGGCGTGCTCACCCCACGAGAGGAACAGGTCGCCGAACTGGTCGCCGAGGGGCTCAGCAACCGGCAGATCGCCCACCGTCTGCGCATGGCGGAACGCACGGCGGAAAACCACGTCACGCACATCCTGACCAAGCTCGGCTTCGACTCCCGCGCCCGCGTCGCCACCTGGTACACCGCACGCCGGCAGACCGGCTGAGTACCCGCCTGAGTGATCCCCCCGATGCGCACCGTGGCGCCTGGCGTGACCATGGCATAGGCCGATCGGCGGAGGGAGGACGCGGCGTGATGCATGCGGTGATCGGCATCTGGACCGTGGACCCGGCCTGGCAGGACGAGCAGCGCCGCCTGCTGTGGGAGGAGATCATCCCGCTGGTCACACGCCAGCCCGGATTCCTGACCGGCTACTGGATGCACGATCCGGAGAGCGGCAGAAGCCACACCACGGCCATTTTCGGCGACCCGGAGTCAGCAGACGTGTTCAAGGCACTCGTCGAGAGCGGCACCCGGCAGGCCGCCCGGGTCGGCCTCGTCAGCACCGTCCTCACCACCGTGGAGATCGTCGCGCACGTGGGCCACCAGCACAGCCCGCGCCGGACACCCGGCGGGTGATGGAACGTGCTCTCGAGGTCGTCCCGAGGACGACATCAAGGAAGAGCAGGAAGTCGACTACAAGGAGCTCGCAGCCATCCTGGAAAAGACCTCGGCCGCTCTGTGATCGCGGCTGGGTGAAGCACGGGCACGGTCTGAGCGAGCCGTACGGCGCGCCGCGGCAGTACCGGCAGCGGGCGCCCTACCCGCTCCCCGCCGCGCCCGAGGAGACCCGGGCGGTCCGCCCGCACTCGCCCTACGGTCCACCACAGTCCCATCCGGGCGGCGGGGGGCCCGGGGTTAACACCCGGATCGCGGGCCTGGAGGCGGAACTGGAGCAGCTGCGCCGCACCATGGGGCAGCACCCGCCCGAGCAGCGCTGAAGGCGCCCGGCCGGGTGGCGCCGGGTCGGCCCTCGGGGGCGAGACCCGGCCTTTCCAGCGCTCCCTCGCCCTTCACCACCACGCCGTGCCGGTGGAGTTTCCGCCCGAGGAGCGGGTCGCGGAGTACGCGAGCTTCGCCATGGCGCCGATGCGGGCGGTTATGGGCTCATCGTGATGGTGATCTGGTCCGGTGCCGCGTCCAGGAGGATCAGGAATCCCGCTATCCCGACGATCCAGCGCAGGGTCGCGCGGGATCCTGAGGAGAGCTTGGACTGCCACCGTTCGAACCGTTCGCGCATCCGTTCGCCCAGGGTGGCCCAGGCGGCGAAGAGCAGGATGCCCGGGATCACCATGATGGTCACGTACACGCCGAGGAGCGGTGACCATTGGACGGTGGGCAGGTTGGCCGAGGTCATGACGCCGATCGCGGCGAAGTACGGCACGGCGGTGGCGAACTCGAACAGCCAGGTCCCCAGCCCCAGCAGCAGCATCGAGCCCAGGGTGAAGGACCGGGCCCTGACGGATGCGCGTTCGGGGTTCTTGTCGGGGATGAAGTAACTTCCCACGATGAGCGCCGCGCCGAGGACGGCCTGTCCCCAGGCCCACACGCTGTCATCGACAATCGGCACGACAGCGCCCAGGCCGAGCATGAGCAGTACGCCCAGGGCGAAGTACGCGATCGCGACCGATCCGAGGTACACGCCGAGCAGCGCGCCCACGCGGTGCGGCCTGGCCAGCAACAGATAGAGGGTTACCCCGATCACGGTGGGGCTCAGCGTATCGAGCAGGGCCAGTGCGAGCACCGCCCCGATCGTCTCGATCGACAACCCTGCCTCCTTACGGGAGCCAACGAATCGTAATAATACGCCCGTGTCAGTTAAAATAACACACGCGTGTTAGCATGTGAACGTGCCGCGACTCGTTGATCATGACCAGAGACGGGCCGAGCTCGGCGAGGTCGCCATCCGGGTGATCCTGCGCGAAGGCCTTGCCGGCGTGAGCGTCCGCGGAGTCGCCGCCGAAGCCGGCTGGTCCACCGGGTCCCTGCGGCATTACTTCGGCAATCAGCACGAACTGCAGGCCTACGTCGTACGGGCCACCACCGACACCCTCCGCCGACGGGTCCTCCCACGTGTCCAGCGGCCCCGCACCCAAGACTCGGTGGTCGAACGGATCGCCTCGATCGTGGAGGAGATGCTGCCGCTCGACGCCGAGCGACGCGAGGAATACGCGCTGTGGTCAGCGATCGTGGAATGGGAACGTCAACATCCTCCGGAAGGAGGCTCTGTGACGTGGAACGACCAACGGGCGCTGTACCGCCAATGCGTCGCCTCCATGCGCGGACACGAGACGACCCGCGAACCGGGTCAGGCCACGCTTCCGCACCCTGATGCCCAGGTCGAACTCTGGGCGGCACTCCTGCACACGTTCGTCGACGGACTCGCCGCCCAGATCGTGAACACACCCGGCGAAGTGTCCGCCGACACCGCCGCGCGACTGCTGCGTTCACTGTTGCAGGCCGTACCCCGTGCACGGCCGGATCGGTGTGCGCGCCAACCGTGAGTCGAAAGCGCCGCAGGCCGCGCAGACTCACCGACGTCGGGACTGACGGGTTGGATGACCGGTCCCGGACCGGTCGTGAACGGCGCCTCACCGCGGCGGAGCGTTCTGCGCCTGTTGCGCCGGTCTCCTTCGCGCCCCCGGCGGGACGCGCGGCTAGACCAGTGCCTCGGCCCGGCGGCGTCCCCGGTAGCCGCTGTGGACCAGGATGTCGCCCGGCTCCGCGGGGAGCGCGGCGGAACCGGGCGGGACGGCGGAATCGCCCCGACCGGTCCGGGGAACCGAGACCGGAACGGCCGTTCTCGGTCCGGCGACCGGGTGGGCGGGACGGGCAGGGCGAGCGGGACGGGTGGGACGCGTCGGGGTGGCAGGGGTGGCAGGGGTGGCGGGGATGGTGGGGATGGTGGTGGTGATCACGGAGTCGGCCCGACGGTGGCGGCGGCCGCGCGGCGGGGCGTCCCGCACCCAGGTCGACGACTCCACCGCGGTCTGCTCGTGCAGGCGGCGTCTGCCCCGGTAGGGGGCGGGGGCGTTCCCGAGGCCGTGGGCCAGGGCGGGGGTCTCCACGAGGTCGCGGGAGACGGACGCGTTCCCGGGGGCACGGGAGAGGGCGGGGGCGTTCCTGGGCATGCGGCGGCGGCCCGGGGCTCGGCGGCGGCCCGGGGTTCTGCGGGACGAGGGCGAGGGGGCCGCCGCGGTACGCCCCGAGGCGGGCGCGAGGAGCCGTACCCTCGACTGCCTGGCCTTGCCGTGCGCGAGGATCGCGACCGCGGCGAGCAGCACCGGGGCGAGCACGGCGGGGGTGTCGAAGCCGGGGACGGGCGTGGCGAGGTCGCGGACGGTGGCGGTGGGGGTGACGGCGAGCGCGCTGGTGTCGGCGGTGGAGGCCTTGGCGTGCTTGCCCGGCGCGGTACGGCCGCTGGAGGCCGGTATCCGCGGTGTGACGGGCGCCCCCGCGGTCACCCGGTCGCCTCGCGGGGCGTTCTCCCCGGACGCGGTCCGGCCGTCGTTCCCCGAGGCGGTCTTGCCGGTCTTGCCGGTTTTTCCGGTCGCCGTCACGGCGGCGTGCTCGGGAGCCGGTTCGGCCCTGTCCGTTCCTCTGTCCCTCTTGTTCCCCCTGTCCGATCCCTTGCCCGGCCCTGTGGACGCCCGGTTCTCCTGCGTGGGCGCGGGGGCAGGGACCATCGCGAGCAGGCCGGGCCCGGGGCCGATCACCACCGCGTTGTCCCCGGCCGCGGCGGGCTTGACGATCGTCTGCTTCTCGGTGGCCTCCCGGTCCAGCCGGGCCTTGATCTTCTCCGGATACCCGTAGCCGACGACCTTGCCGGTGTCGCGCTCCTTGCGTTTGGCGATCCCGCCGTCGATGTTGCCCTCGATCGTGTGGATCCTGTTCCCCTCGACCTCGGTGACGATTCCGACGTGGTCGATGTGGTCGATCCTGTTCGAGCCGCTCCAGTCGAAGAAGACGATGGCCCCCGGCCTGGGAACGGTGCCCCAGGCGTCCTGCTGCCGGAACCACTGGGCGTGGTGGACGGTGTAGGCGAACTGGCCGACCCACTCCTGGTAGCCGAGCTTCTCCGCCGCCCACGACAGGTACATGTCGCACCAGGGGGCGGTGGAGTAGTCGGCGTCGAACTCGACGTTCCTGCCGTACCAGTCACCGAACTTGGTGTAGCCGCCGCTCTTCTCGGAGTATCCGAGCTGGCTCTCCAGCAGCTCGACGAACTTGTGCATCTCAGGTGTCATAGGGGGTTTCAGGGGGACCCCCGGCGGCCGTGCGGGCATGGCCGCTCCGCCTCGCGACCTGGCCACCGGGAGACGGGTTGAGCGACGGCACGTTCACGCGAGCCCACCGAGGAGGGACGCGTGTGGCGGCACCGCTGGCCAGTTGTCTTCCGTGACGAGGGAGATTACCCGCCCCCAAGGACAGGTCACGACAGACTAAAGGGTGCGTCAAGTCGATCATCGCCATATAAGTGGACAAAAGTCGATGTCAGGGGGCTGCTACGTGATCTTTGATGGTAAAACGCTCGGGAAAAAGATCTACCGGACGGCCGCAAGCGGGGCCGGGACCGCCGTAACCGCGCCGATCGATCTTGTCGATCGTCCTTTGCGTCGATGCCCGGTTTCTTTACCTTTGGGCGAAATAGGTAGACATATAGGTATTTCTCCCGATATGCGGGTGACGTCATCGGGAGATGCTGGTCACACCAGGAAAGGCTCAACAGCAACCAGCGAAGGTTAAAAGGTACGAGCCATGTGTCAGCACCAGCCGCGATGCCCACTCGCAAGCGCACCCGATCACGAAGCCGCGTCTCTCGTGGCCTTCCACCCCGAGCAGGGGTGGGGTCTGCTCTGCAACGGTGTGGTGGTCTTCGACGACACCGGAGCGCTCATGCCTGACGGTCGTAGCACCCCCGTCCACGGCATGGCGCTCCACCGGGTCTCCTTGGGCCAGGCGGCATGATCTCGCGCCGCGCGCCCGCCGGACCGGGACCGAACGCGCCACGCGGACAGGTAGTTCCGCGGTGGCCGGCGGCCTCCGGCAGCGGACGCGCGTGCGGACCGCATTCGATCGAGACAACCGCCGACCAGGTGGGAGAACGCTCATGAACCCTCTCCTCGAAGAGTCGTACGTCCAGGAGACGTCGTACTCCTTCCCACCCGAGTCGGCATCGGTGCCCCAGGCACGCCACCTGACCCGCGCCTGCCTGGCGGACTGGGGACTGCACGAGCACAGCACGGTCGCCGAACTGCTCGTCAGCGAGCTGGTCACCAACGCGCTGTGCCACTCGCGAGGAACCATCAGGCTCGTCCTCTCCTTCCAGGACGGTCTGCTGCGCTGCGAGGTCGAGGACGCCGACCCCTCCCTGCCCCGCGCGTGCCGGGCACGCGACGACGAGGAGCGGGGACGAGGGCTGCACCTGCTCGAACTCCTGTCCTGCTGCTGGGGCAGTGCCCGCACCTCCGAGGGCAAGGCCGTCTGGTTCGAGCTCACGGCGAACGCGATCGCGGCCTGACCGCGAGGCCGACCGGCGAACCTGGCGCCGGACACGCGGAAAACCCCCCGCGCGGCCCCTTCGGGGGCTGAGCACACATACCACCTCCGAGGGCTGGCGCCGAGTCCCCCGACTCGGTCTCGGCCGGACGCCGGAGCCGACGGGATCATCGCACTCGTCGGCTCCGGCGTCCCCCTTCTCCGGCCGCTCCGTCCCGCCCGTCAGGCGCCTGGCGGGCGTTCCTCGTTCGCGTTCCGGATCCGCTCGCCGGTCCAGACGGCGATCTGGGCCCGCGAGTGGAAGCCGAGCTTGGTCATGATGTGCTCGACGTGACCCTCCGCGGTGCGCTGGGCGATCGTCAGCGAGGCCGCGATCTCCTTGTTGCTCAGCCCCTGGGCGACAAGCTTGGCGATCTCGGTCTCCCTGCGGGTCAGCGGCGACGGTTCCTCGGCCTCGCCTGCGGGCTCGCCGCGGTGCGCGCTCTCCTCGAGGGCGAAGGCGATCGCCTCGTCGCACTGCATCTTCGAGCCCTGCCTGACCACGGTGTCGAAGGCCTGCTTCCCGAGAGCCTCGCGCGTACGGTCCTCACATTCGTCGTGGTAGCGCGTCAGGTGCCCGAAACCGGACAGTGGAGCCCCGATCGCCCGCCAGACCGGCTCCAGGATCCCCAGCAACCTGGCCGCCCGCTGGTGGTCGCCGTCCCCGGCGGCGATCCAGGCCAGCACCTCCAGGTTGACGCCGACGCCCAGAAGATCGTCGATCGAGCGGTTGAACTTGAGGCTCTCCTTCTCCAGCTCGGCGGCGCGCCGGGCGTCGCCCTGGCACCAGACCCCGACACCGAGCGCCATCATCGCGTATGCCCGGTGCCAGCCCTCCCCGTGGGCGTCGCACAGTGCGACGCACTCCTCGCCGGCGGCGACGGCGCCCGACCAGTCGCCCCGGAAGGAGCGGGCGAGGCAGAGCCGGACGAGCGCCAGGGCCTGGCCCGCGGGGTCGTCGTCGGCGTGGTGACGCGCCGCCGCCTCCTCGTACAGGCTGATCGCGAGATCGACGTCTCCCCGGAACATCGCGATCATCCCCGAGTAGAGAGCGACGTAGGCCAGGATCGGCTCGTGTCCCGGACGCCCCCCGAGTTCCCGGGCCTCCTCCAGCATCGTCGCGGCGGAGACGACATCGGCCTGGATGATCGCCAGCCAGCTGTTGGACCACAGCGCGCGGCCCCGGATCTCGTCCGTTCCGGTGCCGCTGAGGAGGCTCAGGTCCATCCAGCGGCGCCCCTCCCTGAGGTAGTAATTCGTGATCCAGTGGTAGAGCAGGTCGGTGGCCACACCCAGGGCGGTGGAGATCTCCCCGGGTTCGGCGAAGCAGTACTCCAGTGCGGTGCGCAGGTTGGCGTGGTCGAGTTTCAGCCTGCCGAGCCAGGACACCTGGAGCGGGCCGAACCGCTGCGCGTACGCCTCCGCCGCCAGCCGCCGGTAGTGGTCGCGGTGCAGCCGCTGCAGCGTGCCCTCCTGCCCCGAGGTCACGAGTCTCTCCCTGCCGTACTGCCTGATCGTCTCCAGCAGCCGGTAGCGGGTCGCCGTGGAGGCCGAGGGAGGATCCTCCCGGATCAGGACCGACTTGCCCACCAGCCCGATCACCAGGTCGACCACCTCGTCGCGGTCGATGCCGTCCCCCGAGCAGACCGCCTCTGCGGCTTCGAGGTCCAGGCCGTCGACGAACACCGAGACGCGCTCCCACAGCAGCTGCTCTTTCTCGGTGCACAGGACGTAGCTCCAGTCGATCAGTGCGCGCAGCGTCTGCTGGCGGGGCAGCGTCGCGGGCGAACCTCCGGTGAGCAGCCGGAACCTGTTGTCCAGCCTGGACAGCAGTTCCTCGGGGGAGAGGGCGCGCAGCCGCACCACCGCCAGCTCGATCGCGAGCGGGATGCCGTCCAGCCGGCGGCAGATCCGCTCCACGGCGGACCGGTTGGCCTCGGTGAGCGTGAAGTCCGGCAGGACGGCGGTGGCCCGTTCGGTGAACAGGCGTACCGCCTCCGACGGCGCCGACAGCTCGGCGGGCGGCCCGAGGCCGGAGCCCGGCGGCGGTGGCAGCGGCAGCGTGGGGACGACCAGCGTCTGCTCGCCTGCGATGCCCAGCGCCTGCCGGCTGGTGGCGAGGATCCGAAGGGAGGGGGCCGAGCGCACGAGGGTTCCCGCCAGTACGGCGCAGGCCCGCAGGAGATGCTCGCAGTTGTCGAGGATCAGCAGTGCCCGCTTGTCCCGCAGGTGGTCGATGAGCACCTCCACGGGAGACCGGTGGGAGACGTCCCTGATCTCCAGGGCCTCGTTCACCGTTCCGGCGAGCGGCTCCGGACTCTCCAGCCCGGCGAGCTCGACCAGCCACACCCCGTCGGGAAACGCCCGCTGGACGTCGGCGGCGACGTGCAGCGCCAACCGGGTCTTGCCGACCCCGCCGGGGCCGGTGAGGGTCACCACGCGTGCCCCGGACAGCAGGCGCTTGACCTCGGCCATCTCGTGCCGACGCCCCACGAAACTGGTCACCTCGGGGGGCAGGCCCGTCGCCTGCCACCGCCTCTGGGTGGCCGGTGCCATCTCTTTCATCAGCGCCTCATGCCGGTTTTGGCAAGCGGATCGCCGTATGTCCGAATCCGCTCGGCACAGTCCACACTATGTGCCGGGCGTTTTCCCGTGCACACCTCGTGGCCGGTCGGGCACTCACCGGGGCGGGCCCGCGGATCGGTGACCCGCCGCCCGGGTCGTCGGGTCCGGTGATCGCGTCCGGTGATCGGGTCCGGTCGCCGGTTCGGTCACCGCGCCGGCGCGGGCCCGGTCACCTCACAGGATGCCGCCCAGGTCGATGCCCAGGTCGATGTCCACCAGGCCCGGCTCGTCCCCGGTGGGCCGTTCCGAGTTCCGAGGCTCCCGCGGACCAGGGTCCGTGTCCGGATCCGTGCCCGTGTCCGGGGCAGGGCCGGTGTCCGGGCCCGCGTCCGCGTCCGAGTCCGAGTCCGGGCCGGTGCCCGGGTCGGGGGCGCAGGAGGGTAGGTCGATCCGGACGGCCCGGGAGGGCGTGTCGCCCTCGGGAACGGTGGTGATCGTCACCAGCCGGGTGACGTAACCCCCGCACCGGGGCGGATCGGCGAACTCCCCGGTCACCTCCCGCTCGTACTCGGTGTCGCCGGACAGCTCCAGCTCCCGCGTGCCGCCGCCCGGCGTCTCGCGCGTGCCCCCGAGCCGCTGGGCGAACTCGAGCCGCACGGTCACCGCCGAGGGGCCGGAGGTCTTCACCCGGAAACCGACCGTGGTGCCGTCGAAGGAGGTGATCGAGACCGCGGGCGGCGCGCACGGCTCGCCGCGGACCCGCTCGGTGCGGCCGGCCGTCCCGCCCGAGGAACGCGGCACGGTGGAGACCGTGACCCGGCGGTAGAGGGTCTGCCCGCAGGCGGGGGCGGTGAAGGTGTGCGGGACGGTGTGGGAGTAGGTCCTCAGCCCGCCGATCACGGAGGTGCGCGAGGCCGCCCGGACGAGCCGGTCACGGTCGGGTCCCTCGGCGAAGGTGACGGTCACCGCGACGTTCCCCGTGGTGGAGGCCCGGAAGCCGACCGTGGTCCCGTGCGCGTCGATCCCCACGACCCTCAGTCCGCTGACCGTGTGCACGGACCCCGGTGCCCCCGTCCCCGTGGGGTCGGGCACCGGCGGGCGGGTGGACGTGGGCACGGGCGTCGGCGTGGGCGGGCGGGTGGGGGCCGGGGTCCGGGTGCGTGTGGGCAGCGGGGGCGGCGGCTGCGAACCGGTCGGCGAGGGAGGCGGGGGAGGCGAGGGGGTCGAGGGAGATGAGGGGACCACCGTCCGAGTGGAGGACGGGACCTGTGAGGGGGGCGAGGTGACCTGGCCGGGGTTCGCGCCGTTCGAGGGGGAGCCGGGCCTCCTGGCGGCGGCGCCCCCCGAGGGGCGGCCAGGGCCGGGGGAGGGCTCCGGCGGCGCCGACACCTGGCTCCGCCGCCGCTGCGCTGGGGTTTCCTCGATCATCGCGGAACTGGGCGGCGGGGTGAAGATCGTGTCGGCGGAGAGCCGGTCCTGCGGCCGGTTGGCCGCGATCACACCGGCGGTCATCGCGACGGTGATCACCCCCAGCCCGGCCAGGGTCCTGGGGCCCAGCCGGGGGCGGCGCACCCGCCTCACCCGCCCCACCCGGCCGAGCACCGTCTGGGCGACCGAGGAGCCGGCCTTCGGCGCGGGCTTGGCCAGCGGGAACGCCAGTGCCAGCAGCGTGGCGAGCTCGGCCAGGTGCCGCCGCCCGCGCTGCTCCCACTCCGGCCCGTACGCCGCCTGCGCCGCCGCCTCCAGCTCCTCCAGGAACGCCCGCGCGCTCCGCGGCCGGTCCACCGGATTCTTGGCCATGCCCCGCGTGACCAGCCCGCGTACCGAGCTCGGCACCTCCTCCACCGGGATCGGCTCGTGCCGGTGGCGGTGCATCAGCACGACGCGGTGGTCGGCGAGATAGGGCCTGCGCCCCGTGAGGCACTCGAAGAACACGCACGTGGCCGCGTAGACGTCGGTCGCCGTGCTCGCCGGCGCCCCCTCCCACTGCTCGGGAGCCATGTAGGCCGGGGTGCCGGCGATCCCACCGGCCTCCCCGACGTGGGCGGCGATGCCGAAGTCGGCCAGCTTGCTGCCGCCGTCGGCCTGGATCAGCACGTTCTCCGGCTTGTAGTCGCGATGCACGACCCCGGCCGAGTGCGCGAAGGCCAGGCCGAGCAGCGAGCCCTTGAGCACGGTCAGCGCCGCCTCCGGGCTCGTGCTGCCGTGCTCGGACAGGATCCGCCTGAGCGCGACCCCGTCGACCAGCTCCATCACGATCGCGGCCTCGAGCACGTCCTCGTAGTACTCGTAGAGCTGGACCACGTTCGGGTCCTGCAGCTCCACCATGACGCGCGCCTCCGCGCGGAAGCGCGCCAGGAAGCGGTGATCGTCCTTGAGGGTCGCGTTGAGGTACTTGATGGCCACGTAGGCGCCGGTGGGGGCATACGTGGCCAGCACCACGCGCCCGCCCCCGCCGACGCCGAGCTCTCGAACCTCGCGGTATCCCGGAACCATCCCGTCCCCTTCCGAGTGCCGTCGACTTGTTCGACGGTCTCACCCCCGCGGTTGGTTGTCACGATTGGTCAACTTTTGCGGGGGGTGACGTTGAAATCGTGATCGATAGCCGATCGGGTCGCGTACGCGGGGTCAGCGGGCCGCGCGAGTCCGGGGGAGGGACTCGTAGACGGCCTCGGCCAGCCGGTAGGCGCGGAGGGCGCCCGAGGCGGCGCCCGCCATCCTGTTCATCGTGTACGCCATGCCCAGGCCGTGCTCGGCGTCGCCGAGGCCCAGCGACCCGCCCATGCCGGTGTGGCCGAACGCGGACTCCGCGCCTCGCGCGGGGGTGAGGAAGGTCATCGCCGGGCGCATGTAGCCCAGGCCGAAGGAGCTGTCGACGAACAGCACCCTGTCCGGGCCGTTCACCCTCCTGCGCGTCGCGGTGCGCAGGGTCTCCGGGCGTACGATCCGCCCGGCCACCAGGTCACGGTAGAAACCCGCCAGGCCCCGCGCGGTGGTGACGGCGCCCATCGCGGGCCAGCCCGCGCGCAGCACGACCGGGTTGTTGGCGCCGCCCCGCAGCCGGTGGATCGGGGGGTTGCCCAGGGCCCGGTTCATCAGGCTGTCCCTGTCGAGCGCGGCCCTGGCCATCTCGTGGACCGGGTCTCCCGGCCCCTGGCCCGGCAACTCCGCCCCCGAGGGTTCCGAGGGGTCCGCGGGTTCGTCGGGCGGGCTGGGGCGATCCCCGGCGGACAGCCGCGCCGCCCGCGCCGCCACCTCGTCCGGGGCGCCGACCCAGAGCTCCAGATCGAGGGGCCCGGAGATCTCGGTGGCCACGATCTCGCTCACGGACTTGCCCGACACCCTGCGGATCACCTCGCCGACCAGGAACCCGTACGTCAGCGCGTGGTAGCCGTGCGCGGTGCCAGGCTCCCAGATCGGCTCCTGCCCGGCCAGCCGGTCCGCGATGGCGGCCTGGTCCTCGAACTCCTCGACCGGGACCTCCTCCTCGATCACGGGCAGCCCCACCTGGTGGGTGAGGAGCTGCTCGACGGTGACGCGCTCCTTGCCGCGCCGCGCGAACTCCGGCCAGACGTCCGCGACCGGGGCGGCGACGTCGAGCAGGCCGCGCTCGGCCAGCAGTTGCGCGGCCGTCGCGGTCACCGCCTTGGTGCACGAGTACGCCAGCACGGGGGTGTCGCGCTTCCAGGCCCGCCCGTCGCGGCGGTCGGCGACCCCGCCCCACAGGTCCACGACCGGTTCGCCGTCCAGGAAGACCGCGAACGCCGCGCCCAGTTCCTCACCGTCGGCGAAGTGCGCGTCGAACGCCTCCCGTACCCGCGAGAACCGTGGGTCGCAGTGCCCGTAGGTGTCCACCCGACCTCCGCTCCCACTCTCTGCCGCCATCGCCCGTCCTCGCATCCACCTGAATTGAGCACTTGCTTGGTGGCCGAGCCTAACAACCGGAGCCGTCCAGGCCCAGAAGACAGGGGGTCCGGCCTGCGGGGCCCATGCCGCGGGGGCATGGCGACGCGTGGCGCGGCCCGGGAAAGCGGGGCATGGCGACGCGTGGCGCGACCTGGGAAACTCGCCTCACACGCGTCCCGGGGGCCGTTCCCGGCCAGGTGGGAGCGTGACAGAGAAGCCTGGACCGGCAGTGACTAGAATAGTTGTACTAACATCTGAAATTACTTCCCCGGGGGAGAAGCATGAGTCGTCCACAACGGGGGACCCTTCGTGACGTGCGCAAGGGCAACCGGTCCGTGGTCCTGTGGACGCTGTATTTCGCCGGCGAGCTGAGCAGACACGACCTGGCCCAGCTGACCGGGCTCAGCGCCGCCACGGTCAGCAACGTGATCGGCGACCTCATCGCGGACGGCATCGTGGTGGAGACGGGTTCCGTCGACTCCGACGGCGGGCGACCGCGGATCATGCTCAAGGTCGACCCCTCGTACGGGTACGTGGTCGGGGTGGGCGTCGGGGAGACGCGCGTCCGCGTGGAGCTGTACGACCTGGCGATGGAGGAGCGGGCGAGGAAGGAGTTCGCCCTCGACCCGAGCCACCACGAGCCGGCCGTGGTGGCCCGTCACATCCTCGACGGTCTCGAGGCGGTCCTGTCCGACGCCGGAGCCACGGAGTCCGAGGTGCTCGGCATGGGCCTCGGGGTCCCCGGAGTCGCCGAGCAGGGCGCCGACCTGCTCATCCACGCCCGTGCGTTCGGCTGGGACGGCGTGCCCCTGGGCGCGCTCATCCGGGAGGGCACCTCGCTCCCGATCTTCGCCGACAACGGCGTCAAGACGACGGGCCAGGCCGAGCTCTGGTTCGGCGCGGGCAAGGGCGCCCAGCACCTGGTCATGACCTTCATCGGTACGGGAGCCGGGGCGAGCATCATCAACAGCGGCGTCACCTACCGGGGAACGGCGAGCGGCGCGGGCGAGTGGGGCCACACGAAGATCGCTCTCGACGGGCGCCCCTGCCGGTGCGGCAGCCGGGGCTGTCTGGAGGCCTACATCGGCGCCGAGGCGATCCTCGCCGGCGCGGGAAGGGACCTGGGCGGCGACGACGAGGAGAGCGTCTTCGCCGAACTCCTCACCGACCCGCTGGCGCGGCCCGCGCTCGACGAGGCCATCCACTGCCTGGGGGCCGGGCTGGCCAACCTCATCAACCTCTTCAACCCCGAGCGGGTCATCCTCGGCGGCTGGGCCGGGTCCCTCCTCGCGCGGAGGTTCCTCCCCGAGATCCGCGCCGCCGCCGCCCGATACTCCCTGCCCCTGCCCTTCTCGCAGGCGTCGATCGAGCTGGGCAGGCTCGGCGCCGAGGCGGTCGCCCTGGGCGCGGCCACTCTGGTGGTCGAGGACTTCCTGCTGCGCAGCCACGCGGTGCGCCCCGCAGGCCGCGTCGCGACCCCGGCGCCGGCGGGACACGCGCCCGCCTGACCTCGGGCGCGCCCGGCCCCGCGTTCACCACGCCTCGGGCTCGCTCGGCCTCGGGCGCGCCCGGCTCGGCGCTCACCCGCCTCGTACCCACCCGCCTCGGACCTGCTCGATCTCGCGTCCGCCCGGCCTCGCGCGCACTCGGCCTCGCGCGCCCGGCCCCGGGGGCGCTGGACCCGCGCCCGTCGTGACCTCGGGAGCGAGGCGCCGGGACCGCTTTCACGGCGTCCCCGCGACTGTTGACGCCGCCTCTGTTCAGCACTTATTTTGCATTCTGTACTAAGAGTAATAATGAAGTAGGGGATGGCTGTGGGCAGGTTGTACATCGACGGGACATTCCAGGACGCCGCCTCGGGACGGGTCGCCCCCGTGCACGAGAAGGCGACCGGCGCGCGGATCGGCACGTACGCGCTGGGAGGTCCCGCCGACGTCGATCGGGCCGTCGACGCGGCCCGCGCCGCGCAGCCCGCCTGGGCCGCCCTCTCGGCACCCGATCGGGCCGGATACCTGCGCGGCCTCGCCGAGCACCTCCAGAGCCGCTACGAAGATCTGGTCGAGCTGAGCATCCGCGAGACGGGCGGGGTGCGGGCCAAGGCCGAGGACGAGGTGACCACGAGCATCCGCCAGCTCCTCATCTCCTCGGTCCAGGCGACCGAGAACGCCGGGGACATCCTGCCCCCGTACAAGGCGGGCAAGCTCTCGCTGTCGCGCGCGGTGCCGCTGGGTGTCATCGGGGTCATCACCCCGTGGAACTACCCGATGAACCTCGCCATGCGGATGGTCGCGCCCGGCCTGGCGTTCGGCAACACCATCGTGCTCAAGCCCGCCGAGCTGACCCCGCTCGTCGGCGGCCACGTGCTGGCCGAGGCCGCCGAGGCCGTCGGGCTGCCCGCCGGCGTCTTCAACGTGGTCACCGGCGACGGTCCCGAGGCCGGCTGGGCGCTGGCCGACCACCGGGAGCTGGACCTGCTGGACTTCACCGGCTCCCGCGAGGTCGGCCTGGCCATCGCGGCCTCCGCCGCCACCGACCTGCGCGCGATCCGGCTGGAGCTCGGCGGCGACAACGCCTTCATCGTCCTGGAGGACGCCGACGTCGAGCTGGCCGCGTCCCACGCCATGATCGCCTCGCTGGAGTTCCAGGGGCAGACGTGCATCAGCTCCAGCCGGCACATCGTCGTCCGCGAGGTCGCCGACCGCTACCTGGAGGCCGTGACCAGGCGGGTCGAGGCACTGCGCCTGGGCGACCCGATGTCGCCGGACACCGACCTGGGACCGCTGATCAGCGAGGGCCAGCGAGATCGGCTCCACGAGCGGATCGTCGCGCCTTCGATCGCCAAGGGCGCCCGGCTGGTCACCGGCGGCACCTACGACGGGCTGTTCTACCGCCCCACCGTGCTGGCCGACGTGACCCCGGACATGCCCGCGTTCACCGAGGAGATCTTCGGGCCGGTCATCCCGGTGACGGTCGTCGACTCCGAGGACGAGGCCGTCGAGCTGGCCAACCGGCACCCGATGATGATGGACTCGGTGTTCACCGCCGACCTGATGCGCGGCATGGACGTGGCCGAGCGGCTGCGGGCGGGCGAGGTCCACGTCAACGACGCGCACGCCCGCCACGGGGCGGAGAACCAGATGCCGGGCTTCACCAGGCGCCAGTGGATCGGGGTCCAGCGCACCCCGCTGACCCTGCCCGACTGGGCGAGCGACCCGGCCGGCCGCCGATGAGGAGGGCGCTGGTCGTCCGCGGCGGCTGGGAGGGGCACGTCCCCGTCGAGGCGACCGAGCTGTTCGTCCCCGAGCTGGCCGACGCGGGCTTCGAGGTGACCGTCGCCGAGGACCTGGAGGTCTACGCCGACGGGCCGCTGCTGGCCGGGACCGACCTGATCGTGCAGTGCTGGACGGGCGGCGTCCTGACGCCGGAGCAGGAGGCGGGACTGGTGTCCGCGGTCCGCGCGGGCACCGGCTTCGCCGGCTGGCACGGCGGCCTGGTGGCGACCTTCGACGGCAGCCACGACTACCTGCGGATGGTCGGCGGGCTCTTCCTGCACCACCCCGAGGACTTCCTCACCTACGACGTCGTGATCGACCCCGCGCACGCCGACCATCCGATCGTCGCCGGGCTGGACGACTTCACCGTCGAGACCGAGCAGTACTGGATGCTCACCGACGCCCACAACGAGGTCCTCGCCGGCACGCGGTTCGTCTCCCCCGAGACCCCCATGCCCGTCGTCTGGACCCGCCGGTGGGGGAGGGGCAAGGTCTTCTTCTCCGCGGTCGGCCACCGGCTGGAGGACCTGCGGCACCCCACCGTGTACGAGCTCACCCGGCGCGGCCTGATCTGGGCCGGCCGGTGACCGGCGGTCCGCCGTCGGTGGCGCTGGCGATGTATCCGGGGCTGCCGGCCCGCCTGTTCCCCGCCGCCGTCGGCGACCGCCTCCGCGCGGTCGCCGAGGCCGACCTGGCGGCGCCGCTCACCGAGTTCGGGTCCGGCGAGGCGCGGGCCCGTCTGGAGCGGGCGGAGGTCCTGGTCACCGGCTGGGGCTGCCCGGTCATCGACGAGCACGTGCTGCGGCACGCGCCACGCCTGCGGGCCGTCGTGCACGCGGCGGGAAGCGTCAAGGGCCACGTCGGCCAGGCAGTGTTCGACCGGGGCATCCCGGTGAGCTCGGCCGCCTCGGCCAACGCCCTGCCGGTCGCCGAGTACACCGTGGCGATGATCCTGCTCACCGGCAAGTCCGTCCTCGCGCTCGCCCGCGAGTACCGGGCCAGGAAGGAGGACCTCCGCCTGTTCCAGGAGGCCGGTGACCACGGTGAGTACGGCAACTACGGCAGGACCGTCGGCCTGGTCGGGGCTTCCAGGATCGGCAGGAGGGTCGCCGAGCTGCTCGCCCCCTTCGACCTGGACGTGCTGATCGCCGATCCGTACCTGGACACCCGGGACGCGCGGACGCTCGGCGCCCGCCTGGTAGGGCTCGACGAGCTGTTCGCCGCCGCCGACATCGTCTCCCTGCACGCCCCCGCCACCGACGACACGCGGGGGATGGTCACCGCGGCCCGCCTGGCCGCGATGCGCGACGGCGCGACGCTCATCAACACCGCGAGGGGCTCCCTGGTGGACCAGGGGGCGCTGGTCGCGGAGCTGGCCACCGGCAGGCTGTCCGCGGTGCTCGACGTGACCGAGCCCGAGGTCACCCCCGCGGACTCGGTGCTGTGGGACCTGCCCAACGTCATCCTCACCCCGCACGTCGCCGGAGCGCTGGGCAACGAGCTGGCCAGGCTGGGGGCGTGCGCGGTGGACGAGGTGCTCCTGGCGCTGGCGGGCCGGCCGCTGCGCCACCCGGTGGACCCGGACCTGCTGGCGATCATCGCGTGACGTGAGGACGGCGGTCCCGAGGGGCCACCCCGGAGCCCCGTGGCCGATCGTGCGATCGCCGAACACGGCCGACCGCCCGACGGGATGCCCCCGCCCCCTTCCCGAGGGCGGGGGGCATCCGTGTCGGGCTCTCGTCAGATCCCGTTCCTGGCGATGACCCCGCTGTACCACAGGGCGCTGTCCTTGGGGACGCGCGTCTGGGTGTCGTAGTCGACGTGGACCAGCCCGAACCGCTTGTCGTAGCCGTACGCCCACTCGAAGTTGTCCAGCAGCGACCAGGCCAGGTAGCCGCGCAGGTCGACTCCCTCCTGGATCGCCTGGTGGGCGGCGAGCAGGTGGGTGCGCAGGTAGTCGACGCGCTCGGCGTCGGCCACCCTGCCGTCCTCGGCGGAGTCGGTGTAGGCCGCGCCGTTCTCGGTGATCATCAGCGGGGTGGACGGGTAGTCCCGCGCCAGCCGCACGAGGAGCCTGCGCAGGCCGTCCGCCTCGACGGGCCAGCCCATGGCGGTCACCGGCAGGCCGGGGTCGAGGTGCTCGACGCCCTCGGTGCCGGGGAAGCGGTCGGAGGAGGGCGTGCCCACCTTCGCCGCGACGTGGGTCGGCGCGTAGTAGTTGATCCCCAGAAGGTCGATCGGGGCGCCGATGAGCTCCTCGTCGCCGTCGAGGATGTGGTCCAGGCCGGTGAAGCGGGCCATGTGCTCCAGCATGTCGGCCGGGTAGTGGCCCTTCACGATCGGGTCGAGGAAGATCCGGTTGTGCAGGCCGTCGACGAGCCTGGCCGCCGCGACGTCGTGCCGGTCCTGCGGGTCGCGGGGGGACACCGGGGTGAGGTTGACCGTGACCGAGACCTCCCTGGCGCCCGCCGCGCGCAGGGCGCGGGCCGCCAGGCCGTGGCCGAGCAGCAGGTGGTGCGTCGCGAGGAAGGCCGAGGCGGGCTCGGTGCGGCCGGGCGCCTGGTCGCCGGTGGCGTACCCGAGGAAGGCCGAGCACCACGGCTCGTTGAGGGTGGTCCAGGTCTTGACCCGGTCTCCGAGCCGGTCGTACACCGCCTCCGCGTACGCGACGAAGTGGTGGGCTGTCTCCCGTACGGTCCACCCGCCCCGGTCCTCCAGGGTCTGCGGCAGATCCCAGTGGTACAGCGTGGTCATGGGCTCGATGCCGACGGCCAGCAGGGTGTCCACCAGCCGGTCGTAGAAGTCGAGGCCGCGCGGGTTCACCGGTCCCGTGCCGTCGGGCTTGATCCGGGGCCAGGAGACGGAGAAGCGGTAGGTGTCGACGCCGATGCCCTTCATGAGGGACACGTCCTCGGCGTAGCGGTGGTAGTGGTCGCAGGCGACGTCGCCGGTCTGGCCGAGGTGCACCCGCCCGGGGAGCCTGGAGAAGGTGTCCCAGATGGAGGGGGTGCGGCCGTCCTCCGTGGTGGCGCCCTCGATCTGGTAGGCGGCGGTGGCGACCCCCCAGCGGAAGGCGGGCGGGAACAGGGCCAGGCCGGTGCCGGTCCGGTCGTCGGTCTGGGTCATCCCTTGATCGCTCCTTGCGTGGTTACGCGGATGTGTCGCCTTCGGAGCAGCGCCGGGACGACGATCGGTGGCGGGGGCGCCGGGGCAGCGCCCACCGGTGCCCTCTGCGCATCGAGTCACCCTCCCGCGCTTTGTGAGCGCTCACGGGGAGTGGTGACTGCTCAACTTCGAGGCTTAATTCATATTGAAATTTAAGAGGCAAAGCTCCGTCTGCGTCAAGGTGGTGTTATCGAGTCGTTTCCCAGGTTACGGACAGTACCGATCCATGTCGGAGGGCTGCCGCAACACCCCTAGGAGCCGGCTCCCGGGAACCGGCCCTCGTCGCGGTCCGTGAGAGACCGGCGACCATGACCGTACGGCATGCCGGCCGGACACCGAGGCGGTCAGGGGGAGGGACGTCGCGCGGGTCCGATAGCTTTCCGTGGGTGACTGTCCTTCTGCCCGGTGTGGCGCTCACCGACCACGTGTTCACCGTTCCCCTCGACCACGCCGACCCCGGTGGCGAGACCATCGAGGTCTTCGCCCGCGAGGCGGTGGATCCGGCACGGCGGGGGGAGGACCTGCCGTGGTTGCTCTTCCTTCAGGGCGGTCCCGGGGGCAAGTCGCCACGCCCGGCCGCCGCCGACGGGTGGCTGGGGCACGCGCTGCGGACCCACCGGGTCCTGCTGCTCGACCAGCGGGGGACCGGCCGCAGCACCCCCGTCACCGCGAGGACCGCGCGCGGCACGGACGCCGAGATCGCCGCCCGGCTCGGACACTTCCGGGCCGACTCGATCGTGGCCGACGCCGAGCTGATCCGGCGGGAGCTCTCCGGCGACCGGCCGTGGGAGACCCTCGGCCAGAGCTACGGCGGTTTCATCACGCTGACCTACCTCTCCCGGGCTCCCGAGGGCCTGGCGGCCTGCTACGTGACCGGTGGCCTGGCCGGGCTCGACGCCACCGCCGACGACGTCTACTCCCGCACCTACCCGCGCGTCCGCGACAAGGTGAACCGCTACTTCGCCCGCTACCCGCAAGACTCGGAGCGCCTGGACGAGATCGCCGCCCACCTGCGCCTCCGCGAGGTCTCCCTGCCCGACGGCGACGTGCTGACCGTACGCCGCCTGCAGACCCTCGGCATGTGCCTGGGCATGAGCGACGGGGCCGAATACCTGCACTGGGTGCTGGAGGAGGCCTGGACCGGCGACAGGCTCTCCGACCTGTTCCTGTACGAGGTCATGATGGCCACCGGCTTCGTCGGCAACCCGCTCTACGCGGTCCTGCACGAGTCGATCTACGCCCAGGGCGCCGCCACCGGCTGGGCCGCGCACCGGCTGCTGCCCGAGGAGTTCCGCGAGGACGCCGGGCCGACGCTGCCCACCGGGGAGATGATCTATCCCTGGATGTTCGACGAGATCGCCGCGCTCCGCCCCTTCAAGGGCGCCGCCGAGATCCTCGCCGCCGCCTCGGACTGGCCCGCCCTCTACGATCCCGTCCGGCTGGCCGCCAACCGGGTCCCGGTGACCGCCGCCGTCTACTACGACGACATGTACGTCGACGAGGGCCTGTCCATGCGCACCGCGCGGGCGGTGGGCAACGTGCGGACCTGGGTGACCAACGAGTGGCAGCACGACGGCGTCCGCGTCTCCGGGGGCGGCGTCCTCGCCCGCCTGATGGACATCTCCAACGGCGTCCACGGCTCCTGAACGCCCGTGATCAGGTGGGGCCGGCCGCCTCGGTCAGGGGGAGACGCACCTGGAAGCGGGTGTCGCCGGGCTCCGACTCCACGCGCAGGTCGCCGCCGTGCCGACCGGCGACGATGCGGAAGGAGATGTCCAGGCCGAGCCCGGTGCCCTCGCCCACCGCCTTCGTGGTGAAGAACGGCTCGAAGATCCGCTCGCGCAGGGCCTCGGGGACGCCGGGGCCGGTGTCGCAGATCTCGATCAGCGCGATCGTGTCGTGTTCGAGCCGGGTGCGGACGGTCAGGACGCCGGTGCCGGCCATCGCGTCCAGTGCGTTGTGGATCAGGTTGGTCCACACCTGGTTGAGCTCCCCGGCGTAGGCGGGGATGGGCGGCAGCTCGGGGTCGTAGTCGGTGGCGATGGTGATCCCCGGCGGGATCTTGCCGCGGAACATGGTGAGGGTGCTGTCCAGCAGCTCCCGCACGTTCACCGTCTGGTACGGCGCCCGGTCCATCTGGGAGTACTGCTTGGCGGAGGCGATCAGGGAGGAGATCCGCTCGGTCGCGTCCGTCACCTCGTTCAGCATCTGGGTGATCTCGATGGCCTCCGACAGCCAGTGCATCGCCCCGTCCAGGTAGCGCTCGCCCAGCGCCTCGCGGACCTTGTCCATTTTGCCGACCTTGAACCCGGCCGCCACCAGCGGCGGGGCGATCTCCCAGGCGTCCTCCACCCCCGCCTCCTCCAGGGCGTCGGCCAGCTCGTCCTCGGCGTCGGAGATCTCCAGCGGGGAGCGGGCCGGGGCCTCGGCGATGCTGGCGGCGCACGCCTCCTGCAGGTCGATCAGGGCGCGCAGCCGCTGGGGCTCGATACCGTCCTCGGCGAGCGCGGCCAGCCGCCTGCGCGAGGTCTTCGTCCTCTCCCGCAGGTCGTCCACGGCCCGTACGGCCGCCGCGGCCGGGTTGTTGAGCTCGTGGGTGAGCCCGGCCGTGATCGTGCCGAGCGCGGTGAGCCGCTGCCGCCGGTCGACGAGCTCCCGCTGGGCCATCCCGCCGATCCGGGCCCCGTCGAGCAGGTGCACCGCCATCGGGAACCACTCGGCCATGATCATGCCGTACTTTTTGGCCGGGAGCATGAACATGCGCGTCGGCTTGGTGGCGCGCAGCGAGTGGTTGTAGGTGGCCGGGGCGCGGTCGCCCATGTAGGCCAGGACCGCGCCGCCGTAGGCGCCGGGCTGCGAGGTCGGGGTCATGGTGACCGGCCCGGCGGTGGTCTCGGTGATCATCACCACCTCGCCCTCGACGAGCACGGCGAAGCAGTCGGCCGGATCACCCTGCTTGATGATCGCCTCGCCCGCGTCGTACTCCTCCTCGTCCCCGTACCTCGCGAGCCACCGGAGCTTCTCCTCGTCGAGCTTCTCGAAGAGGAACAGCCCGCGGAGCATCTCAATGTCGATCATGTGACCTCCTCCGTGAGCGCCGCGAGGGACCTTGTCCGGGGCGGTCAAGTCTTCTCCAGGTAGCGGTGGACGAGGGCCACGGCCATCGCGCCCTCGCCGACCGCCGAGGCGACCCGCTTGATCGAGTCGGCCCGGACGTCGCCGGCGGCGAACACCCCCGGCACGTTGGTCTCCAGGTGGTACGGCTCCCGCCGGAGCGGCCAGTTGCGCGGCCTGTTCTCGTCGGCGGTCAGGTCGGGGCCGGTGAGGACGAAGCCTCTCGCGTCGCGCTCGACGGTGTCGCCGAGCCACTCGGTGAACGGCTGGGCGCCGATGAAGACGAACAGCCACTCGGCCTCGACGGTGCGCTCGCCCTCGGGACCCTTCAGCGTGATCCGCTCCATGTGGCCGTCGCCCTCGGCGCCGACCACCTCGGTCTCGGTGTGCACCTCGATGTTCGGGATCCGCGAGATCTGCTCGATCAGGTAGTGCGACATGGTCCTCTCCAGCCCGTCGCTCCTGACGATCAGGTGGACCTTGCTGGCGTATCCCGACAGGTAGACCGCGCCCTGGCCGGCCGAGTTGGCGGCGCCGACGATGTAGACCTCGCGGTTCGCGCACTCGGGCGCCTCGGTGACGGCCGCGCCGTAGTAGCAGCCGGAGCCGATGAAGTCGTCGAGGCCGGGGGCGTTCAGCCGCCGGTAGGAGACGCCGGTGGCCAGGATGACGGTGTGCGCGGCGATCGTGCCGCCGTCGGCGAAGCCGACCACCCGGGCCCGGCCCTTGACCTCCAGGCTGGTGACCGTGCGGGCGGTGAGCAGCTCGGCGCCGAACTTCGCGGCCTGGCGCCGCGCCCGGTCGGCGAGCTGGGCGCCGGAGACGCCGTCGGGGAAGCCCAGGTAGTTCTCGATCCTGGAGCTCTGGCCCGCCTGCCCGCCCGAGGCGTGCTGCTCGACCATCACGGTGCGCAGTCCCTCGGAGGCGCCGTAGACCGCGGCGCCCAGCCCGCCGGGGCCGCCCCCGATCACGATCAGGTCGTAGAAGTCGGTGGCCGGGGCGGTGGACAGCCCCACGGCCTGGGCCAGCTCCGAGGGGCTCGGCGCGGTGAGCTTCGTACCGTCGCCGGTGATGACCAGCGGCAGCCTGGCCGGGCTGACGGCCTCCCAGCCCCCCGTGCCCTTCTCCCCGGCCGCCGCGATCAGCTCGGCGCCCTCGGGGGAGTCGGCCAGCATCCAGCGGTAGGGCACCTGGTTGCGCGACAGGAAGTCCCTGACCGCGTACGACGGGGCCGACCAGCGCGCGCCCACCACCCGCAGCTCGTCGGACTCGCGCCGGTCCGTCCGCTGCCAGGCGTCGAGCTGGGCGTCCAGCACCGGGTAGAACTTCTCCTCCGGCGGGTCCCACGGCTTGAGCAGGTAGTGGTCGAGATCGACCACGTTGATCGCCTGGATCGCGGCCTCGGTGTCGGCGTAGGCGGTCAGCAGCACGCGGCGCGCGTAGGGATACAGGTCCATGGCCTGCTCCAGGAACTCCACACCGTTCATCTGGGGCATCCGGTAGTCGGCGAGGATCGCCGCCACGTCGTCGCCCCGCAGCCGCAGTTCGCGGACACTGGCGATGCCGTCGGCCGCTGTGTCGGCCCGGACGATGCGATAGGAGTGGCCGTAGCGGCGCCGCAGGTCGCGGGCGACGGAACGGGACACGCCGGGATCGTCGTCGACCGTCATGATGACCGGTTTATCCATGTCCTGCCTTCCCCCGAGATGGAGACAATCGATATGGGGACAATCTCTCCGAAGGATGTCACATCCGCGTTAAAGCGAACATCGATCAGGCGTGGTCGTGGGGGGTGTGGGCACCGGGGGGCGTGGGGGAACCGTAGGGACGATGACCGGGCATCCCGGCGGCACGCAGCAGGGCGGCCGAGCGGTCGCGGTCCGTGAGGAAACGCCTGAGTTCGGGGTCGGTCGCCCAGATCTCACGCATGGCCTCGTGCCCGACCCGGTCGGCGACGATCTGCAGGGCGATGTCCTGCCTGACGTACTCGACCGCCATCGCGACGACGGCAGGGTCCTCGGTGTAGACGCCCCACGCGGTGCCACCGGCGAAGCCGCCGACCAGGGCCTCCCGCCGGTCGCCCGTGACGACGAGCAGCCGGTGGTCCGGGTTCTCCTTGCCCCCCTCGCCCTCGGGGACGGCGCAGGGGAAGCGGTGCTCGTACAGGTGCCCGACGGGCTCCCGCGCCGTCCCGAAGTGCATCACCGAGGTCTCGACCCCGCGCTCGACCGCCCGCTTGATCAGCGGGGAGAGCAGCCCCATCTCCTGGGGCCAGATCGACACGAACAGGTCGCCCCGCGCCCCGGCCACCACGTCCTCGGCCCGGTCGAGCAGCGCTCCGGCGTCCTTGAGGTTGTGGATCAGGTAGGCCTTGGGCGGCGCCACGATCGCGGGCAGCGCGACCTCCAGCGACTCGATCGAGTCGTCGAACTCCCTGCGCATGCGCTCCAGCAGGGATCGCGGGGGCAGCGGCAGGTAGTCGGTGGCGTCGTCGGAGCCGCGCAGCTCGTAGGCCGCGCCCTTGGCCACCAGCTTGCCGAGGGTCTCGTAGACCGTGCTGCGCGGCACGCCCGACCGTTTGGCGACCTCGTAGCCGTTGAGAGGCTGTCCGGCACCGACCAGGGTGACATACGCCTTGGCCTCGTAGCCCGACATGCCCAAGCGCTGTAATTGCTCCACTACGTCCCGCATCGCAGTTATGGTACGGCGCGAGCTACCCGTTTAGCGCTGTCCTAAAGCACCTGTTTTGTAGGATTTTCGTGACGTGAAGTCGTCCGGGCCCGTGGAACTGGGGTAACGGAACGAGGGAGCGCTCCACGGGTGGATATTTTACTTTCATTTGGTTTCAGCGGATTCATCGTGCGTGCTCAGACGCCCGGTGACGAGCACGCGCCGGAGCCGGTCCCGGCCCGGATCCCGCCCGGCCCGGCAGGGGTCCTCCGGAGGACGCGCCACGGGCCGGAGCCCGTCCCGCGCGGATGGCGTGCGCGGTAATTTCGGTCCTGTCCCGCGCCTCCCGGTCACCGCCGGGTCGCCACCCCGCTACGCCACCCTCAGGGCCCTGAGGGCGAACTCCACGACCGTGTCGGCGTACTCGTGGGTGAGCGGGGCGGTACGCAACATCCAGCGGTGGTGGACGGGGCCGTACAGCAGCTCGACGGCGACGCTCAGGTCCGCGTCCTCGGCCACCTGCCCCGCCCGCTGGGCGCCGCGCAGCCGCTCCCTGGTCGCCTCCAGGTGCGGCTCCATGATCCGCGCGGTGATCTCGGTGTTGATCGCGGGATCGTTCAGCGACTCGACGATCAGCGCCCGGGTCATCGTGTCGAGCCTGGGATCGTTGTACTCGTCGACGATGGCCCGGAGCACGAGGCGCAGGTCGGCCCCGAGGTCGCCGGTGTCGGGCAGCGCGAGGCCCCCCTCCTCGTCCGAGGTCCGGGAGAGGAAGGCGTCGACGAGCACGGCGCCCTTGGACGGCCACCAGCGGTAGATCGTCTGCTTGCCCACCCCCGCGCGGGCGGCGATCGCCTCTATCGTCAACCTGGCGTATCCGGACTCGGCGACCAGGTCGAAGGCGGCGCTCAGGATGGCCTGGCGCGACTGCTCGCTGCGACGGGCCGGGTTCGATGTTTTCACGTGCCCGAATGTATCATTTTGCGATCCGAAACGTCTCGTCTTGTCTGGCTCGTCACGCCCGGCGGCCTCGCGGGCCGATCCTCCCGGCGCCGATTCTGCCCGCGGGGATGCGGGCACCCGCGACAGGGGCGCGGGCGGAGAAGGCGCGGGCGGGCGGGCGGAGGGGTGGGTGGACGGAGGCGCAGGTGGTCGGGGGCAGGGGGGTGGGGGGCGGGGGCGGAACGCCGAAGGCCGCGGACGCCCCCGGCAGGGCGTTCGCGGCCTTCGAGTCTGTCGGCCGGATCAGACCTGGTCGGCCTTCTCCAGCGCGGAGCAGCAGGTGTTCACGATGAGGCGGGTGACCAGGTAGGGGTCGATGTTGGCGTTCGGACGCCGGTCCTCGATGTAGCCCTTCTTCTCCACCTCGACCTGCCACGGGATGCGGACCGAGGCGCCGCGGTCGGAGACGCCGTAGCTGAACTCGTTCCAGGGGGCGGTCTCGTGCAGGCCGGTGAGGCGCTCCTCGATGCCGGCGCCGTAGTGCTTGACGTGCTCCAGGGCGTTCGCGGCGAGGGCCTCGCAGGCGGTGATGATCGGGTCGTAGTCCTCGCGCATCGCCTTGGTGGAGAAGTTGGTGTGCGCGCCCGCGCCGTTCCAGTCACCCTTCACCGGCTTGGCGTCCAGGGTGGCGCCGACGTTGAAGTCCTCCGCGGTGCGGTAGAGCAGCCAGCGGGCGATCCACATGTGGTCGGAGGCCTCGACGGGACCGGCCGGGCCGATCTGGAACTCCCACTGGCCCGGCATGACCTCGGCGTTGATGCCGGAGATGGCCAGGCCCGCCTCGATGCAGTAGTCGAGGTGCTTCTCGACGATCTCGCGGCCGAAGACCTCGTCGGCGCCGACGCCGCAGTAGTAGCCGCCCTGCGGGGCGGGGAAGCCGCCGATCGGGAAGCCGAGCGGGCGGCCCTCCTTGAAGAAGGTGTACTCCTGCTCGATGCCGAACCACGACTCCTGGTCGGCGTACTTCTCGGCGACCTCGACGAGGGCGGCGCGGGCGTTGCTGGAGTGCGGGGTCATGTCGATGTCGAGCACCTCGCACAGCACCAGCACGTTGCTGCCGCCGCGGATCGGGTCCGGGCAGGTGAAGACCGGCTTGAGGACGCGGTCCGAGGAGGAGCCGTCGGCCTGGTTGGTGCTGGACCCGTCGAAGCCCCAGATCGGGAGCTCCGCACCGTCCGCCATAACCCTGGTCTTGGAGCGAAGCTTGGCGGTCGGCTGAGTGCCGTCGATCCAGATGTATTCGGCCTTGAAGCTCATCGGCGGAGTCCTTGAGGATGGAGGGATCTGCTGCTCTCAAAGATTCGCAAGTCGCGATTTCGCAACTGTTGCCCGTGTGTGAACAGGGTGTTACCCAGGCCTATATGAGCAGGCAGTGGCTGTATTGAAATCCGCACACACGCGGTTTCAGGGCTGTGAGCTGCCCTTTCGCGGGACGATTGGAACGATGGAGACATTCGTCACAGGTGAAATGGATTATTGCTCTAGTGGGTTTTCATCACTTTTGTCCCATGTGGGGACGGGTGCCGAAGACGCCGGCCGAGACCGACTCGTGGGCGAGCCGCCGCATGATGTCGAGAACCCTGCCGTGCACGACGGTGCCGAGGACCATCGCCTCGACCGCGGCCTCGCGGGGGCCGTCGAGCGGGATGGCGCCGATCTCGTGCTCGGTCACGAGTCGCAGGGCGGCGTCGGCGTAGGGCCGCAGGGCCTCGCCGCCGGCGGGCATGCCGAGCCGGCCGAGGGTGATGATGGCCTGGGCCAGCTCGTCGCGGGCCGGGGCATCGGGGTCGACCCGCCAGCCGAGATCGGTGATCATGGTGTCGGCCTCGGCGCGGGCACGCGCCCACTCCTCGCCGGACGCCTGCGGCTCGACCGCGGGCGCGAGGGCGTACTGCGCGGTGCCGAGGACGTGGTGCAGGTCCAGGTTCTCGTCGTCGACGGCGGCCATCACCTTGCCGATGGAGGCGATGGACAGCCGCCCGACCTCCAGCAGCGCCCGGATCAGCCGCAGCCTGCGCACGTGCTCCTCGCCGTACCGCGCCCTGGTGGCCGAGGTCTGCTCCCCGGCGGGAAGCAGGCCCTCGCGCAGGTAGTACTTGATCGTCGGGATGGGTACGCCCGATGCGGCGCTGAGCTCGGATATCCGCATCATTGGATAGTACAGATAGCCAACGCGGAGGCCGTGAGCCGGGACGCGCCTAGCGCAGTGAGGGGCGGACGTCGATGACGGTCATCCCCGCGGCGAGGGCGGAGTCCACTCCCTCGTCGGTGTCCTCGTAGGCGACGCAGGCGTACGGGGCGACGCCGAGGAGACGCGCGGCGAGGAGGTAGACGTCGGGGGCCGGCTTGCCGTAGCGGACGTCGTCCCTGGTGACCACGGTGTCGAAGAGGGGGCGCAGGCCGGTGACGCGCAGGGTCTCCTCCACGGCCTGGCGGGCGCCTCCCGAGGCCACGGCCATCGGCACCCGCCCCCGGTGCGCCTCGGCGACCGCGCTGACCGGCTGGTGCGGGGTGACCGTGTGGATCAGCCACTGGTAGGCGTCGAGCGCCGCCGCGCGCACCGCCTGGTAGTCGAACTCGGCTCCGGTCTCGGTCTCCAGCTCGGCCAGCAGGCGGTCGGCCGACAGGCCCGTACGGGCCCGGTACCACGCGGGGTCGAGGTCCACCTGCCACCCGGCCAGCGCGGTCCGCCAGGCGCTCTCGTTGGCGGAGGCGGTGTCGACGAGGGTCCCGTCGCAGTCGAAGACCAGGGCGGCGTAAGGCGTGGAGGGCTGGAGTCGCTGGTGAAGCATGGTCGCCTAACACGTGACGGTGGATCTCCGCCCACTTTACGCGGACGGAACCGGCGGGCGCCTGCCCGGGGGGTGGTCGCGTCACCGTGACGGTGAGATCGCGACGGCGGGCGCCTGCCCGGGGGTGGTCGCGTCACCGTGATGGTGAGATCGCGACGGCGGGCGCGGGCGCGGGGGCCGGTCGGAGCGGGGAGGACCTAGCTGATCTCGCCCCAGCCGTCGTGCCGTGCCCTGGACAGCTCGGCCTCCATCTCCTCCAGCTCCTGCATGAACCCCTGGAACCCCTTCGGGCCCAGGCGGCGCCAGACGAGCAGCTGCAGGGAGCGCGTCTCCTCGTCGACGGGCGGCTCCTGGCGGAGCGGTGCCAGCAGCTCCTGGGCCTGCCGGTCCGCGGCCTGGAGCTCCTCGACGGTGAAGCGGATGCCGTGCTCGCGCTCCAGCAGCCGGATGTGCGGGTCGTTGCGCAATCTCTGGTCCCAGGCGCGCCGGGCACGCCGGGCGGCCAGCTCGTCGTGGACGTGCGCGCTGGAAACGTGGTGCGGCGTGTCGGCCGGACGTCGAGTCATCGTGGGGTTCGCCTCCGTCAGGCGGCTCCTTTTCTGGAACCTCTGTTAGGAACGACGCTTGAAAGGCGCCGGAGGTTGTCGGAATTTTCCTCCGAAGCCCCGGCGCCACAGGCATCGTGTCCCCAACTGTGCCACTGACGGCCTTGACGCGAGCTTGACTTGAGAATAATTTTCACCCAGATGACTTCCAGTGAAAGGAATGCTTGTGGCCGCAGGTGCACTCGGACGCATACAGACCGAGACACCCACGCTGCCCGAGGCGCTGCGCCGGGTGGGGGAGGCGATCCTGGCCGACCCAGCCGAGGCGGCGCGATCCACGATCATCACGCTGGCCGAGCGGAGCGGCAGCTCGCCCGCCACGGTGACCCGCTTCTGCCGGGTGTTCGGCTTCGCCGGGTACGCCGGGCTGCGGGTCGCGCTGGCCACGGAGAACGGGCGTGCCGCGCAGGCCAACTGGGACGCGGGGGTGGGTCACGAGATCGGCCCCACCGACCCGCTCGACGCGGCGATCGGCGTGATGGCCGCCGCCGACTCCCGGCTCATCCAGGAGACCGCGGCCCAACTGGACGCGGGCACGGTCGCCACGGTCGCCGAGGCCATCGTCGAGGCCCGCCGCGTCCTCATCTTCGGGGTCTCCACCAGCGGGGCGGTGGCCGTGATGATGGGCGGGCGGCTGCGCCGCATCCGGGTCCCCTGCTGGAGCCACGCCGACGCGCACGAGGCGCTCGCCGACGCCGCGCTGCTCGGCGAGGGCGACGTCGCGATCGGCATCTCCCACCAGGGCCGTACCCGCGAGGTGCTGGAGTCCCTCGGCGAGGCCGGGGACCGGGGCGCGCTGACCGTCGCGGTCACCTCCTTCGCCCGCTCCCCGCTGGCCGAGCTGGCCGACCTGGTGCTGACCACCGCGAGCCGCGAGACCACCTTCAGGCTCGGCGGCCTGGCCGCCGTCCACTCCCAGCTCTTCGTCCTCGACACGGTCTACGTCGCGGTCGCGCAGCGCACCTACGAGCAGACCAACGAGGCCTTCGAGCTGACGATCCGGGCTCTGGAGAGCCATCGCGTGGAGAGGAGCTGACCGTGGAGATCGGTGCTTCCGAGTACGTTCACGAGGTCAAGGCCCTGGTGGACGAGGTCTCCAGGACCCAGACGGACGCGGTGGGGGCCGCGGCGGCGCTGATCGTCGCGTCCCTGCGCGGCGGCGGCGTGATCCAGGCGTTCGGCTCCGGGCACTCCGAGGCGATCGCGATGGAGATCGCCGGGCGCGCGGGCGGCCTGGTGCCCAGCAACCGCCTGGCCCTGCGCGACGTCGTCCTGTACGGGGACGCCCCGGTCGGCACCCTCCTCGGCGCCCCCGGTGAGCTGGAGCGCGACCCCTCGGTCGCCCGGCGGATCTACGACCTGGCTCCCGTCCGGCCGCCGGACGTGTTCGTGCTGATCTCCAGCTCCGGGGTGAACGGGTCGGTGGTCGAGCTGGCCTCGATCGTCAAGGAGCACGGGCACGACCTGATCGCCCTGACGTCGGTGCAGCACAGCACCGCGATGACCTCCCGCCACCCCTCGGGCCGCAAGCTGCTCGACCTCGCCGACGTGGTGCTCGACAACCGCGCCCCGTACGGCGACGCGGTCCTCCCGCTCCAGGACGGCGGCACGTTCGGGGCGGTGTCCACGATCACGTCGGCGCTGCTGGCCCAGATGGTCGTGGCCGAGGTGGTGCGCGGCCTGACCGAGGCGGGCCTGACCCCGCCGATCTACCGCTCCGCCAACGTGACCGGCGGCGACGAGCACAACCGCACGCTTGAGAACCGCTACGCCGGAAGGATCCGGCGAGGTGCCTGACCACCGCCTTCCACTCCCAGGCCACTTCCAGGAGGAAGCATGACCCAGCTATCCAGGCGTGAGCTTCTGCGCAGCGCGGCCCTGGCCGGCCTCACCCTGCCGGTCCTGTCCGCGTGCGCCACCCCCGCGGGCAACGGCGGCGCCGCCTCCCCGGCACCCGTCGTCGGGGCCACCAGCGCGGCCAACCCGCTCGGCTTCGCCGAGAACAAGCCCCTGGAGGTCTGGATCTTCGACGGCGGTTTCGGCGACGCCTACGCCACGAACGTCCACGAGCCGCTGCTCAAGGCCAAGTACCCCAAGCTGGAGATCAAACACAACGCCACCAAGGAGGTCGCCAAGACCCTCCAGCCGCGCTTCGCCGGCGGCGACCCGCCGGAGTTCGTCAACAACTCCGGCGCCAACGCGATGGACTTCGGCGCCCTGGTCCAGGACGGCCAGCTCGCCGACCTCACGCCGCTGTACGACGCGCCGAGCTGGGACGACCCCGCCGTCAAGGTGCGCGACACGATCGACCCGAACGCGATCGAGCTGGGCAGCTACGACGGCAAGCCGTACGTCCTCAACTACGCCAACACCGTCTGGGGCATCTGGTACTCGCGCAAGCTCTTCGAGGCCGAGGGCTGGCAGGTCCCCAAGACCTGGGCCGACTTCCTGGCCCTGTGCGAGACCATCAAGAAGTCGGGCAAAATGGCGCCCTTCACCTACGCGGGCAAGCACCCGTACTACATCTACGAGGCCATCCTCACGCTCGCCGCGAAGATCGGCGGCAAGGACGTGCTGAAGAACATCGACAACCTCCAGGACGGCGCCTGGAAGGCCGAGCCGGTCAGGCAGGCCGCGGGGGCCTTCGTCGAGCTCGGGTCGAAGTACCTGCTCCAGGGCACCGCCGGGCTCGACCACGTGCAGACCCAGACCGCGCACAACAAGGGCCAGGTCGCGATGCTGCCCTGCGGCTCCTGGCTGGAGAACGAGCAGAAGGACTCCACCCCGGCCGACTTCGACTACGCGATGTTCGCGCTCCCCGACTTCGGCTCCTCCGACGCCCTCCCGTACGGCACCCTGCACGCCCAGCCGGGCGAGGAGTACGTCGTCCCGGCGAAGTCGGCGAACCCCCGCGCGGGCATGGAGTACATGCGCGCCATGCTCTCCAAGGAGGGCGCGGGCAAGTTCATGGAGCTGGTCTCCACGCTCACGGTCGTCAGGGGCGCCGACGAGGGCCGTACGCTCAAGCCCGGCCTGAAGAGCGCCTCGGCCGCGCTGGACGCGGCGGGAGACAACGCCGTCTGGTTCCTGTTCCGCAAGTGGTACGTCGAACTGCACGACGAGGTGGCCGCCGCGACCGGGCAGCTCATGAGCGGCAAGCTCACCGTCGACCAGTGGGCGGACCGGGCACAGGGCAAGGCCGACGCCATCAAGAAGGACTCCTCGGTGAAGAAGTTCAGCCGATGACGGCGGCACGCGGTGGGGCGTCCGGGGGACGGTCGGCCGGTCACGAGGCACGGCGGGACGGGACGGCGAGCCGCCCGGGGAACGGTGACCGGGTCATGAGCCACGGCGGGACGACGACGGCCGGCGGCGAGTCGCAGAGGGAACGGTAAGCCCGCCATGGACCACGGCAGGACACGGTTCGTCGCGAGCTTCCTCGCGATCCCGGTGGCGCTCTACCTGATCTACGTGATCGCGCCATACGCGCAGGCCTTCTACATCGCGTTCACCGACTGGCGCGGGGTGAACGCGACCCCGCGCCTCGTGGGGCTGGAGAACTTCCAGCGGCTCCTGGCCGACAACGTGTTCTGGCAGGCGGTCAGCCACAACCTCGTCCTGCTGGTTCTGATGCCGATCCTCACGCTCGGCATCGCGCTCTTCTTCGCCTTCCTGCTCAACGCGGGCGGGCGGGGCGGCACCGGGGGTATCTGGGGGTCGAAGTTCTACCGCGTGGTGTTCTTCTTCCCCCAGGTGCTGGCCGTCGCCGTGGTCGCCGTGCTGTTCCAGCAGGTCTTCAGGCCCGACCGCAGCGGCATGCTCAACGCGCCGCTCATCGCCCTGGGGTTCGAGCCGGTCGGCTTCCTGTCCGACACCGACGTCGCGTTCTGGTCGATCCTCGCGGTGCTGGTCTGGCAGGCGGTCGGCTTCTACGTCGTGCTCTTCTCCGCGGGCATCGCCTCCATCCCGCGCGACCTGTTCGAGGCGGCGGCGATCGACGGCGCCGGGGGGCCGCAGCTGTTCCTGCGGGTCACGCTGCCGCTGCTGTGGGACACCATCCAGGTCGGCTGGGTCTATCTCGGCATCGCGGCGCTGGACGTCTTCGCCATCGTGTGGGTGATGACGGCCGAGCACGGCGGCCCCGACCACTCCACGACCGTGATGGCGGCGGAGATCTACCGCACCGCCTTCCAGTACTTCAAGTTCGGCTACGCCTCCGCGATGGGCGTGGTGCTGTTCTTCTTCACCATCGGGTTCGCGGCGCTGGCTCTGCGCCTGTCGCGGCGTGAGCGGATCGAGTTCTAGTGGCGGACGTCGTGATTCCCCGGAGCAGGGCCCTCGCCCGCGAGGAGCGCAGGAGGCGCCTGGGGCCCCTGTCGGCCCTGACGCACGTCGCGCTGCTGGTCTGGACGGTCCTGGTCGTCGTGCCGATCGTGTGGACGTTCCTCGCGTCGGTGAAGAGCGAGGACGAGATCTTCGGCGACGCCTGGTCGCTGCCGGCCTCCCTCCGCCTCGACAACTGGGCCCGCGCCTGGGAGCAGGCGCACATCGGCCAGTACATGATCAACAGCGTCGTCGTGGTGGCCTTCGGCACCTTCGGCACGATGCTGTTCGGCTCGATGGCCGCGTACGTGCTGGCCCGTTACCGCTTCCGGGGCAACCGGGCGATCTATCTGCTGTTCGTCTCCGGCCTGGCCTTCCCGGTCTACCTGGCGCTGACCCCGCTGTTCTTCGTCGTGCAGAACATGGGGACGGTCCCGGTGATCGGCCCGTTCATCGGCCTGAACACGCACGGCGGGCTGGTGCTGGTCTACATCGCCTACTCGCTGCCCTTCACCGTCTTCTTCCTCGCGGCCTTCTTCAGGACGCTGCCGGGAGCGGTGGCCGAGGCGGCCTTCGTGGACGGGGCCTCGCACGCCCGGGTGTTCTTCCAGATCATGCTGCCGATGGCCAAGCCGGGCATCGTCAGCGTGACCATCTTCAACGTGCTCGGCCAGTGGAACCAGTACCAGCTGCCCCTCGTCCTGCTCAACTCCGACCGGGACAAGTGGGTGCTCACCCAGGGCATCGCCGACATCTCCACGGCCGCGGGCTACGACGCCGACTGGTCGGCCCTGTTCGCCGCGCTGAGCATGGCCATCCTGCCGATGCTGATCGTCTACACGCTCTTCCAGAGCCAGATCCAGAAGGGCCTCACCGCGGGCGCGCTCAAGTAGGGGTGTGACCGCCGGGCTCCATCAGTTCCGCCGTGAGGTCCGCGAGGCGGGCCGCCGCCGCGGGGGAGAACAGGCCGGTCCGGACGCTCAGTTCGGTGTGCATGCTGAACGCGCTGAGCGGTTTCCCGGGAGGATCGTCAAGAAGCCGGAGGATCGGGGGGACGACGTCGGTGGCGGGTTTCGCCAGCGCCTTCTGCTGTTCGATGTACGCCCCCGTCGGGGCGTCGAACTCACCGGCGAAGCTCGTCGACGTCGTTCCCGGATGGAAGAGCACGTACCTGACCGGGCCGTCGCCGTGGCGCTCGGCGAACGTGACCCCGAGCAGGTCGTTGTACCGTCCGGTCACGAACATCGCGTTCACGCCGTCGTATCGCCTGGCCCCCTGCAGATCCTCCCAATCGATCGGTGTGTCGTGGCCCGGACCCGCCACGTTGACGACGACCGGCCTGTCCGCCTTCTCGAGAGCGCCTCGCAGTCCGTAGCCGAACAGGACGCGGCTCAGGTAGAAGAGCGCGAAGTTGTCCTCGAATCCCTCGGAGGTGACCGATCGGTGTGTCCGGAAGTAGCGCGCGCACAGGACAAGGCCGTCGATTCTCGGATGGGCCTCGACCACCTCGTCGACGGTACGCCTGGTGCTGGACATGAGGCTGAGGTCCGCCTGGACGAAGGTCACGCTTCCCGGCGCTCCGGCCGCCTCCCGGACGAGCCGATCACCTTTCTCCGGGTTCTTGCCGATCACCACGACATGGTCTCCCCTGGAGAACAGCGCCCGGCTGACGGCCGCGCCGATCCCGTCGGTGCCACCTGTGACCACGAATGTCCTCGTCAAGCCGGTGTCCTTCTTTCTTCTCGATGATGTGATTCACCGCCGACCCGAACCGGCCGGGCGCGTTCGCCGCCCCTCTCGGCCGGCGACCCCTCCCGGTCCTCCGGCGGGGCGGGAGTCAGCGCACCCTGGCCGGGCGCGTGATGAGGGCGTCGAGCAGGCCCGGGAACGCCTCGTCCATCTCGGTGCGGCGGAGGGAGTTCATCCGCGAGGTCCCGACGTAGTACTGCCGGATCAGGCCCGCCGCGCGCAGCACCTTGAAGTGGTGGGTGGCGGTGGACTTGCTGACTGATATGTCGAAATCGCCGCACTTGATGTCCTCGCCGGCGATGTCGAGCTGCGTGATGATGCTCCGGCGTACCGGATCGACGAGCGCCTCCAGCACCTGCTGGAGGTCGAACTGCGACATCTCTGGATGCGGCGGTGTGCGTCCCATGGACCCAATAGTACGACCTCCATCAAAGTTTGACAGCCATCATACTTCTGCGTGACAGTGGATCGCGTCCACAACGGGCGGAGGACGGCGACTACGCCGGGCCGAGGCGTTCGTCGTCAGAGCGCATGATCCTGCGGGTTGGGGGCTGACGGCACGCTTGTCGACGGCACCTCGATCAGGGTCGCTTGAGCCTTTCGTAAGGCTGCCTTCAGGTTCGATCGGCGCGAACGGGTTGACGGGCGGGGAGGGTTGAGGGGTAGGTTCGTTAGGAAAGTTTCCTAACGAGCGGTGCAGGTTTCCTCACCTGGGGTCACCCCTCCGCCCGTGCCCCTGCCCGCGATCGTCCCCGTCCCCGGCTCCATTCCCGGAGGGCCTTCACAGAACCTCTCCCTCCTCCGAGGGGGTTCCCCCAGAAGAGCCCCCGGGCGTTCCTCCGTCCCCTTCCCTGGAGAGACACGTGCCCTTCTCGTCGAACCCCCGCTCCGGCCGCCGTGCCCTGAGCTTCCTGCTGGCGTCGGCCGCGACCGCCGTCCCGGTCATGATCGCCCCCGCCGGCGCCGGGCACGCCGCCACGCTCCCGCCCGCGTCGTTCTCTCCCGCCGGGCTGTTCGCGTCCTCCGCCGCGGTCGACCTCACCGACCCGCGCAAGAAGGACATCGCCATGCAGCTGGTGTCCAGCGCCGAGAACTCCTCGCTGAACTGGAAGGCGCAGTACAAGTACATCGAGGACATCGACGACGGCCGGGGCTACACCGCCGGGATCATCGGCTTCTGCTCCGGCACCGGGGACATGCTCGACCTCGTCGAGCGCTACGCCAAGCTCAAGCCGGGGAACGTGCTCGCCAAGTATCTTCCCGCCCTGCGCAAGGTCGACGGCACCGACTCCCACCAGGGCCTCGACCCGAACTACACCAGGGACTGGGCCACCGCAGCCAAGGACACGGTCTTCCAGCAGGCCCAGAACGACGAGCGCGACCGGGTCTACTTCAACCCCGCGGTCAACCAGGCCAAGAAGGACGGCCTGCGCGCCCTCGGGCAGTTCGCCTACTACGACGCCATCGTCATGCACGGCGGCGGCACCGACCCCCAGAGCTTCGGCGCGATCCGCAAGAACGCCCTGAAGAAGGCGAAGCCCCCCGCGCAGGGCGGCGACGAGACGAAGTATCTGCACGCCTTCCTCGACGCCCGCAAGGTCGCGATGAAGGCCGAAGAGGCCCACGAGGACACCAGCCGCGTCGACACCGCCCAGCGCGTCTTCCTCAACAACGGCAACCTCGACCTCAACACCCCGCTGTCCTGGAAGGTCTACGGGGACCCCTTCAAGATCAGCTAACCCCCGCCGGGGCCCCGGCGGCACCCCACCCCGCCGGGGCCCCGCACCGCTCGTACCGTCCGCGTTCCCCCGAGGCCTTCCGCCTGGTCGACGACCCGTTCGACATGCCCCGCACCGCTCGTACCGCCCGCGTTCCCCGTGCCGTTCGGCACCGCCCTCGCCCTTGCCCTCGCTCTCCTCCGGCCCGCCTCGGCGCGGATTCATCGCCGGTGGATTTTGAGCACTTCGGGGGAAGCGGCCTCAGCGATCTCAGCGGCCTCGCATGCCCTCGCCATGCGCCCGGCCATGCCGAAGCCGGGCGGCGGGCCTTTTCCGAGCGGTGACGACGGACCGCCGGGCCGTGTCCGGGCCCTGTCGAGGTCGTCCTGGTCGAGCTGTGCGTCGGCGACGGTGGTCAGGCCGAGCGCGGTGTCGGCGTAGGCGTGCCGCATCGCCATGAGCGACAGGATATGGGCGCCGGTCAGGGTGCCGCCTCCGGCCGCGGAAGTACGCAGCCCGGCGTGCCAATACCGTGCCGCGCTGGATCACGATTTCTAAAAGCCTCCTGAGCGCGGTTGACGCAAATGGGCAAGAGTCCGTGCATGCAAAGTCAACTACGTGGCCTAAGAATCGCCGATACTTCTATGTGAGTAAGGGATATTCGTAAAGAAGAGCAGCTTCACGGGCCTCGCCCGGGTCCGTGCGACCAGCCCCAAAGTGAAGTGTCGTCCCAGGTCACAGCAGGCCGAATGTCATCGAAGCCAGGCGCTGAACTGCGTATGCGCTTAATCAAGGGAAATGGCACTCCGTGGTCACGGAGGCCGCTCGTCTCGTTGGAGGACCTCATGTCAGGAAAACTCACGGTGGCCGGGCGGGCGCTGCTCGTCGCCGCGGTCATGCTGGCCGTCGGATCGGTCTCGACATCCCCGGCCAGAGCAGATTACTTGGGTTACGCCATATTAAAAGGCGACACGATGCAGAAGGGAGACTGGTTGAGCCGGGTGATCACGAGCGAGGGCTACACGGTCCAGCTCATCATGCAGCCGGACGGCAATCTAGTATTGAAGCGGACCAACGGCCACATCTGCTGGGCGGCCGGATCGAACCCCAGCGGTCACCGGGCCACCTATCAGGGTGATGGGAACTTCGTCGTCTACAACACTTCCAACCGCGGGGTGTGGTCGAGCAACACCGTGGGAGTGTCCGGCTCATCGGTGAGCATCGAGTCCAACGGCGACCTCTGGGTCGGTAACCGGAGGATCGCCCTCTGCTGATCGTGTGCCTTCCGCTGTGAACTCGTGGTGGTCATCCGCGCTTTGGGCCGGAGGCTGAGGACAGCCTGAGCCATCGGCCTGATGCGGTGTGGTGGCAGGGGTTCCCCGACCTGGCGGACACCGGGGTCGGGGAACGACGGGACAGCCATTGAGAACGCCGAGCCGACTACTTCGCATCCTTCGTCCGCTACCGCCGACTCACCAAATGGGTCACTGTCCAAGGGGGAATTCGTGAGGGAAGGCGGTGGCCGCAACCACGGGGGCGTCGCGGCGAGAAGGGCCGGGATATTCGGCCTCGTGGCGGTGCTGGTCTCCGGCTGTACGGCCGGTGCCGGGGAAGCCGGTACGAGCCGGCCGCTGCGGATCATGGCTGCGTCCGGTGAGGGGGCGGTGCTCTTCGACCCCGCCACCGGCGCGATGTCCGGCCACCTCAGGTCGGGCGGTCGTGCCTGGCAGGATCGCGAGAGCGCCGAGTCCGGGGCGAACGTGACCTGCGTGGCCCGATGCCCGGACGTGGCCGTCTCCCAGACCCCGGCCGACGAGAGACCGGCGATGGCGCCGTTCCTGCTCACGGGGAAGGGCCGGAGCCCGTTCGCCGTCTCGGCCGCCGAGCGCGCGCACGTGCTGTCGGCCCGGTCCGTCACCGACGCGGTGGTGGAGGAGGCGGACGGCTCCGGCCACTCCTGGATCCGGGTGGCCCGCCCCGGTGGGACGGACCGGGTGAAGGCAGGCCACCGGGGTTACCAGTGGGTGGAGTCCACCGACGGGAACGTCGGGTTCGCCTTTCCCTGGCGAGCCGAGAAGCCCGCGTCGTACCTGCTCAGGTTCGTCCGCGGTGCGGACGGCTGGCGGTTGTCCACGTCGGCGGCGAAGACCGTCGCGGAGGCGTGTGTGGCCGTCGCCATCGCCGACAGGGGCGAGTGCGTCACGGGTGACCGCGCGGCAGCGGTCGTCACCCGGTCGATGGACGGTCAGGGGGGATTCGCGACCACCGTGCGCGGGCTCGGCCCGGACGGCCGTATCGCCTGGCGACGCGAGTTCGCGACCGAGGCGGGCGTCACGGCCCATCCGACCGGCCCCTCCATCGGGATCTCCGACGGCGACACCTTCACCCTGCTCGATCCCGGCGGGAGAACCGTCAGGGAGAGGAGCGGCGTCATGGCGGCCCGGTTCACCCCTCAGGGAGAGCTGGTGCTCCTCTCTCCCACCGGTGAGGTCGAGTGGCTGCCGGCCGGCTCCATCGAGAGGACCCTCTGACCTCCGTACCCGACCGGGTACGGCGACACCGAGCAAAGGAGGAGAAAGTCGTTTTCCCTAGTTCGATGCACTACCGACCTGAAATAAGGCTAATTCTCGCTTAGGAGAACGCATCATGAAGAAGCTCATCGGAAGCGCCGCGGTGTCGATGCTCGCCGCGGCCAGCATCCTGGCGAGCGCCACCGGCGCCAGCGCGGCCACGGCGAGTGGCAGCTGCAGCACGAGCGGTCTCAGCGCGACCGGCCGCATCGAGTACACCAACTCCGGCAGCAACCACAACGTCTCCAGCTACACCTGGACCATCAACGGGCAGTCGGGCTCGACGGCGAACGACGTGAACGGCCAGGTCCGGCATGACCGGAACAACGTGCCCGACGAGAGGCTGCACAGCTTCAGCACGACCAACGCCCGCAACGGCAACGGCTCCTCCGGCATCGGGCGGAGCTGGCCGACCAGCTATGCCCTGTTCGGTCAGTTCACGTTCGTCTTCGACCGGAACAACGCCACCGACCCCAGCTGCACCGCCACCACCGGACGCTTCTAACCCCGCAGCCGGACAACCCCGCAGCTGGACGCCCCCGGGCGGGAGCACCCTGCTCCCGCCCGGGGGCGTCCGCGTCCGTCGGGTTCCCGCCGGCCACGGACGCGGGCACGAGGACGCGGCGATCACGCGACATCTTCACCCGCCTCGCCCCGCCTCGCGCCACGGTGCGGCCGGAGGTGTGGCTCCGGCTCCGGCTACGTGACCGGGAGGTTCTTCAGGGCCTCGCGGCGGCTCAGGCCGCTGATCCGGGTGTGGTCGACGTAGCGGACGACCTCGCCGGGGTTCGTCTTGGCGTACTCGCGCAGGGCCCAGCCGATCGCCTTGCGGGCGAAGAAGTCGTTGTCGGACAGGCTCGGCTCGATGCAGGCGTACAGCAGGCCGGTGTCGGTGGCGGACTTGAAGCGGTTCTGGCTGAGGATGGCCGTACGGCGCTTCCACAGGTCGGTGCCGCGGGCCCAGCGGAGCATGAGGGGGCGCATGGTGTCGGGGAAGGCCGAGAGCAGGCCGCCGACGCGGTGGACGGCGAGCTCGTCGACGTAGTCCCACCAGGCTCCGGTGACGATCATCTCCTCGTACATCGGCAGCGCGTCGAGCGTCTGGAAGGCGCGATAGAGGCGGAAGCCGGTCAGCTCGATCGCCGCGTAGCGCTCCTCGCGGTATTCGGCGCCGCGCCACAGGGTCAGCGTCGCCTCCCGCCACGCGGGCGCCGCGTCGACGGGATAGTCGGCGAAGACCTGCTTCAGCGCGGCGCGGCGGGGCGCGGCCTGCACGCCGAGGAACGGCATCGCCGACTTCATGTAGGCCTGCATGACCGGGGCCTTGGCGGGGTCGGCCACGTCGGTGAGCGCCATTCGTACGGCCTTCTGCAGGATCTCCACGCTCGCCCACCACTTCCCGTTCGCTTCGCGGATGCTTGATTCTCACAGGCCGCGCCGCTCGCCGCGCCGGGTTCGGCGGGCGTCATGCCTTTTGGCTACTCCGCTCGCCGGTCGCCAGGCCGTCGAACAGGACGGTGATGTAGTGCTCGGCGAGGCCGGTGGTGTTGAGACGGCCCCCCGGGCGGAACCAGCGAACCGTCACCCAGATGGTGTCGCGGATCATGCGGTAGGTGAGCTTGGGGTCGACGTCGGCGCGGAACAGGCCGTCGGCCTGGCCGAGCTTGATCTGCCCGACCCACATGCGCTCGACCTCCTCCTCGGCCCTGACCAGGTAGTCGAAGCGGTCGCCGGGCAGTGACCTCAGATAGTTCCAGTCGTTCTGCATGACGGTGATCGCCGCGCGGTGGGGCTCCAGCGTGCTGAACCCGATGCGCACCATCTCTGAGAGGATCGTGC
Source organism: Streptosporangium sp. NBC_01469 (assembly GCF_036227305.1). Taxonomy (NCBI): domain Bacteria; kingdom Bacillati; phylum Actinomycetota; class Actinomycetes; order Streptosporangiales; family Streptosporangiaceae; genus Streptosporangium; species Streptosporangium sp. NBC_01469. The sequence continues at coordinate 3,936,742 of NZ_CP109465.1, forward strand.
GGGGGTCGCCGTTCTGGTCCAGGGCGGCGCGGTAGCGGCCGACGAGGTCGTCGAGGAAGGTGGTCAGCACCTCGTCGACGATCGTCTCCTTGGAGTCGAAGTGGTGGTAGAGGCTTCCGGACAGGATGCCCGCCTCCTCCGCGATCTCCCGGACGGTCGTCGCCTGGAAGCCCTTGCGGGCGAAGAGCTCGGCGGCGAGCTTGACGAGGTGGTCGCGGCGCTCTGAGGCGGGGCCGGATGTGGCCGCGCGCTTGGTCCCGCCCTGGCGCCTGACCGGGGTCGTGGTCGCGCCGCCGGAGTTCTTTCGCGTGTTCACGTCCCCATTATGAGCCCTTGCGCAATCGCTTGTTCACCGGAACGCGCCAGCTCATCCCTGTTTTCCATCGTGACCAAATGCTTGCTACCTTCCCGCCGGGCGGACGCGGAGGGGCCGGACGGTGAGCGAGGCGCGCGTCGTCCGGCGCGGCCCGTACTCCGGGTGGCCGCCGGAGCCGAGACCCGTGCCGGGCGACGGCCGGTCGGCGACCCGTGCCCGGTGCCGCGCGGGCGGATTCGCCGACGTCGGCGGCGGATTCGTCTTCCGGACGGGCGGTGGCGGTTCTCGCCGTACGCGGAGACGCCTCGTTTCCCGGCTCCCTATCAGCGGGCCTTCGGCTCGTCCATCGTGCCGATCCGCAAAATCCTGAGTCAAAGGCCTATGGTCAGCCCACTAGCAATTAGGAAACTTTCCTATTAGATTTGCGCAGAGCCGCTGTGGGAGCGCTTTCCCTCAGGGGTCCGGTGACAACGTGGTGTCTGCGCGTCTTCGGCAGGAACGCCGACCGGCCGTCAGGCGAGGAGGGGTGAATGAAGCGCGGCCCAGAGCTGCTCCGTCTGGCGGAGACGGTCGTCTTTCCCGGCTTCGAGGGCAAGTCCCCGCCCGACTGGATCCGGCGCCGGCTCGGCGAGGGACTGGCCGGGGTGGTGCTCTTCTCCAGGAACATCGCCACCCCCTCCCAGGTCGCCGATCTCACGGCCGCGCTCCGCGGGGAGAACCCCCAGGTCCTGATCGGCATCGACGAGGAGTCCGGCGAGGTCACCCGCCTGGAGGCCGCGGGCGGGAGCACCCGGCCCGGCAACTTCGCCCTCGGCGTGGTCGACGACGTCGAACTCACCGAGGAACTCGCCGCCGACCTCGGCCGCGACCTGGCCCTGGCGGGGGTCAACCTCAACTTCGCCCCCTCGGCCGACGTGAACTCCAACCCCGACAACCCGGTCATCGGCCTGCGCTCCTTCGGCGCGGACCCCGACCTCGTCGCCCGGCACACCGCCGCCTGGATCCGGGGCATGCAGTCGGCGGGAGTGGCCGCCTGCGCCAAGCACTTCCCCGGCCACGGTGACACCTCGGTCGACTCCCACCACGGCGTGCCGCTCGTCGCCGCCACCCCCGCGGAACTGCGCGACGTGGCGCTGCGGCCCTTCCGCGCGGCCGTCGAGCAGGGGGTGCGCACGGTCATGACCGGGCACCTGCTCGTCTCCGCCCTGGACCCCGCGATGCCCGCCACCCTCAGCCGTCCGGTCCTGCACGACCTGCTCAGGGTCGAGCTGGGCTTCGAGGGCGTCATCGTCACCGACGGCATCGAGATGGCCGCCGTCTCCGGCCCGTACGGCATCGGCGGGGCCTCCGTCCTCGCCGTCGCCGGGGGCGCCGACGCGATCTGCGTGGGCGGCGAGCACGCGGGGGAGGAGACCGCGATCGGGATCCGCGACGCGATCGTGGACGCCGTGATCGAGGGCAGGCTCTCCGAGGAGCGGCTCGCCGACGCCTCCCGGCGCGTCTGCGAACTCGCCCTCTGGGCCACGACCACCCCCCGGAGCGCGCTCTCGCGCTCCGACGCCTCCGGCCGCCCCGGAGACCCGTCGATCGGCCTGGCCGCCGCCCGGCGGGCCCTGCGGATCACCCGCCGCTCCGCGAGCGCGGTGTTCCCCCTGCCCGCCCCGCCGCACGTCGTCGAGCTCGCCCCCGAGATGAACCTCGCCATCGAGAAGGACACCCCGTGGGGCGTCGGCGAGCCGCTCGGCAAGCTCCTCCCCGGTACCACGGTCACCCGGCTGGCCGCCTCCACCGCCACCGGAGGCGCCATCGAGGCCGTGCTCGCCGCGGCGGCCGAGCGCCCCCTGGTCATCGTCGTCCGCGACGCGCACCGCCACCCCTGGCAGGCCGACGCGCTCCGGCACCTCCTGGCCGCCCGCGCCGACGCGGTCGTGGTCGAGATGGGGCTGCCCGGCCGCTCCGACCTCGGCGCCGTCCACATCGCCACCCACGGGGCCTCTCGCGTCTGCGGCCAGGCCGCCGCCGAACTCCTCGCCGGGGACACGGGCACCGCCTGACCGGTGGCCCTCTCCCCGGGTACGGCGGTCTCCTGGCGTACGGCGGTTTCTCGGCGTACGGCGGCTTTCCGGAGCCCAGCGGTTTTACGGGGTACGGCGGTGAGGATTCTGTCGGGGCGGACTGCTTGAATCGCGGGATGAATGCGGCACAGTTGCTGGCGGACCAGCGGGAGATCCACGGCGTCGATCTGGCGGGGCTCTCGCTCGGCGATCATCTGACCGGTGACGGGCCCTACGTGTTCAGGGAGTGCGACCTCACCGGCGCGGATTTCACCGGGGCGTCGCTGGTCGAGGCCACGTTCGAGAAGTGCGTGCTGGAGCGGGCCGACTTCCGCCGTGCGGACCTGGACGGAGCGCGTTTCTCCGGCGGCGGGGGAGCGGGGCTCAGGTTCGCGAACGCCGAGCTCGTCGACGCGGCCTTCACCGACGTCGACCTGTCGGGCGCGCGCTTCGAGCTGGCCCTGCTCACCGACGTCACCTTCACCGGTTGCCGCATGATCGGCGCGGTGCTGTCCGCCTGCCGGGGCACCGGCTACCGGTTCGGCGGTTCCAACCTGGCGCTGGCCGACCTCACCGGTTGCTCGTTCCGAGGTCTCCACCTGCGGGGCGTCCGCTTCGACGACGCCAACCTGTCGGGCTGCGACTTCACCAAGACCGTGTTCGACGACTGCCGCCTGATCGGCGCCCGCACCGTCGAGACGGTCTTCACCAAGGCGGACCTGCGCGGTGCCGACCTCGGCGAGGTCGACGACACCCGGCTCAGGTCGCTGCGCGGAGCGGTCATCAACCCCACCCAGGCCGCCATGATCCTCGCCGCCCGCGGCCTCACCGTGAACTGACGCCTCGGGCCCCCTCACGGCTTCACCGCGTCGATGCAGGGTCGCATCTAGACATGAAAGGTGAACAACCGGGAAACTCTGCATGATCGAGGCGAAAGGGGACCTGCATGGGCGGGATCTGTGACGGGCGTGTGGTGGTCGTGACCGGCGCCGGGCGCGGCATCGGCAGGGAGCACGCCCTGGAGTTCGCCAGGCAGGGGGCCAGGGTCGTGGTCAACGACCTCGGCACCGGACGCGAGGGCGACGGGCGCTCCGCCGGCCCCGCCCTGGAGGTGGTCGAGGAGATCCGCGACCTGGGCGGCCGGGCCGTGGCCAACAGCGACGACGTCACCGAGTGGGACGGCGCGGCCCGCCTGGTCAAGATGGCGCTGAGCGCCTTCGGCCGGCTGGACGTGCTGGTGAACAACGCCGGGTTCGTCCGTGACCGGACGCTCGTCTCGATGACCGAGCAGGAGTGGGACGACGTGATCCGGGTCCACCTCAAGGGCCACTTCCTGCCGCTGCGGCACGCGGGCGCCCACTGGCGGGAGCGGTCGGAGGCGGGCGACCCGGTGGACGCCCGGGTGATCAACACCTCCTCCGGGGCCGGGCTGTTCGGCGGCGTCGGCCAGGGCAACCACTCCGCGGCCACGGCGGGCGTGGTGGCACTCGGCCAGACCGCCGCCGCGGAGTTCGGCCGCTACGGCGTCACGGTGAACACGATCGTCCCGGCCGCCCGCACCCGGATGACCGAGGAGGCCCTCGCCGCGACGGCCTCGCCCGACTCCGAAGCTGCGAAGGCCAAGCCCAGGGGCGGCTTCGACGCCACGCACCCGGCCAACATCGCGCCCCTGGTGGCGTGGCTCGGCTCGGCCGAGTCCCGGCACGTCACCGGCAGGGTCTTCGAGGTCGAGGGCGGGCTCGTCTCCCTCGCCGACGGCTGGCGGCACGGCCCCCGCGCCGACCGGAACACCCGCTGGAACCCCGCCGACATCGGCGACGCCGTCGCCAAACTCCTGATCGACGCCCCCGACCCAGAACCGGTTCGCGGGGCTTGGAGCGCCTAACAAAATGAGCTCTGCTGTGCTTTGATCTCTCGCTGTGGCGACGGTGAGAGGAGCAGCGGGTGGCGCGGCTGAAGCCGTGGGCGGTCATCGAGTCGCTGCTGCCGGGAGCGCCGAGCCAGTCATCGATCTTGACGTAGAGTGCGGTCAGAAGGGTGTTGAGGTCGTTGGTCACACATCGATCCTCGACACCCTTCGTCGCTTGCGCTCTGGCGCCGAGGGCAGGTTCGTCTGTCGTGAGGCGCAGCCTGGGTGGGCGACGCCCGGCCCACCACGGACGCGCTCCACGGGTGGGCTCATCAGTCGGCACATCTCGCCCACCCGTTCTCAGCCTTAGGACTTACTCGTCTAGGTGTACTGACCACAGAGGTTGAGTACGGGGGCGACACGAGCCCGATGATGTTGAAATAGGAAGGGCCTACGGGTTCGGTGTGGATTGCGACGTCTACACCGAGTTCCCGGAGGCCCTCGTGTCCCACCGTAACGCGCCCTTGACCGAGACGGGCAGGCTTCGCCTGGCCAGGTGTGTCGTAGAGGACGGCTGGCCGCTGCGACGCGCCGCCGAACGCTTCCAGGTCGCGGTTACCACCGCCCAGCGCTGGGCAAGCCGCTACCGCCGCTACGGCCGGGCAGGCATGACCGACCGCTCCTCACGCCCCCACCACAGCCCGCGCCGTACCCCCACCCGCACCGAACGCGCATCATCAAGGTCCGCCTGGCACGCCGCTGGGGACCGGCCCGCATCGCCTACCTACTCGGCCTGAATCCCTCAACCGTGCACCGCGTACTGGTCCGCTACCGACTGGCCCGCCTGTCGCACCTGGATCGTGCCACCGGCCGCTCCATCCGCCGCTATGAACACAACACGCCCGGCGATCTGATCCACGTCGACATCAAAAAGCTCGGCAACATCCCCGACGGCGGCGGCCACAAGATCCACGGCCGCGCCACCGGAGGCCGCGACAGCTCCGCCCATCGCGACCCCGCCCGCCCGCGCACCACCCACGGCCGCCCCAACCTCGGCTACAGCTACCTGCACAACGCCGTCGACGACCACTCCCGCCTGGCCTACAGCGAAATCCTGGCCGATGAGACCAAGGAAACCGCCGCCGCCTTCTGGCACCGAGCCCAGACCTACTTCACCAGTTGCGGCATCACCATCACCCGAGTGCTTACCGACAACGGCTCCTGCTACCGCTCCCACCCGTGGCGCGACACCCTGGCCGCAGCCGGCATCACCCACAAACGCACCCGCCCCTACCGGCCCCCGACCAACGGCAAAGTCGAACGCTTCAACCGCACCCTGCTGGAGGAATGGGCCTACGCCCAGCCCTACACATCAGAAACCGAACGCCGACAAGCACTGCCGCACTGGCTCCACACCTACAATCACCACCGCGGCCACACCGCACTCAACGGCCAACCACCCGCCAGCCGCGTACCTAACCTCTCAGGTCAGTGCAGCTAGTCGACCTCGTAAGCGCAGCCAGGAAGCGGCTCGATCGAATAGCGTGGACGGGCGGAATGGATCATGGCGAACGACACCGTGTGGCAGCGGACGAACGGGCTCGTTCCAAGGAGCGTCTGCCGACTGGAGGACGCGTTCGTCGACACGACGAGGGTCGTGGAGGTCCGGATCGACGAGAACACGGACACCTCGGCGATGGAGTCGTCGATTCGCCGGATCGACGACTCGTCGATGTTCCCACCGGCGATAACCCGGTCGGCGAACACGGTGGTGACCTTCAGTATCAGCCGTTCGGCCGCGCTGGTCAAACTCCGGTTGTAGAAGTAGTAGGCAAGCGGCGGCCCCAGCACGAACAGGATGGCGATCGCCGAGGCGACGAACAGACATCCGCGCAGTCTCCTGTCGATTTCCGGGATCTTCGCATCGTCGTCCACCGTCCACCTCACCCGCATGCCGACCGGCCGCGCCGGAAAGTGCCGGTGCGGGGTGTCCCGCACCGGCACCGGCCTACTTTACCATCCGGTGTAATTCACTGCCGAATTCTCCAGGTGTTCCTCAAAAACGGTGGCGTGTGCTCGGGCACCATCTATGTTCGGATGGATGGAAGTGCGGCTCGCACATTGGAACCACTCCGCGACGCAGCCGTCCCCGACATCCTGGAAGTCACCCGGGCCGGTTTTGGTGAAATTGACGTAGTGTATCCACTTGTCCCCGGGGAAGTTGGAGTCTATACACGCGCCATGACCCTGGAACGCGGGCAGCGGGTTGGCGAAGGATACCTCCAGGCCGCCGGCTTTGAGCGTCTGGACCATGCCAGCCTCCTCGGTCGCGAAATGCTGGCTAAGCCGCTGGAACATTCCCTTCGCCTGATCGTCGAACTCCGGACACGACGTTCCAGCGCCGGCGATCTCGGGATATCCCATTAGGGCTATTTTCGCCTTCTTGCCTCGTCCTGGTGCAGCGTTTTCCACCTTAGCCTCGACCCGATAGAGGATATCCTTTACATTGGCCTGGACCCCGCTCTCCATCCGGTCCCTCACCGCATGCGCTATATCGGCCTTGATGTCATTCTCGTAATTGGCACTGTAACAGGAGAAGACATAGCAGTTGACGATGATGCTACTGAATTTCGCGTCGTTTCCGCCTATCGAAAGGGCGACCAGCGTGGTGTTCTTGTTGAGGAACCCGCTTTCCATCTGGGCCACCTCTCTGAATCTGCCCTCAGCGTCTCCTCGATAGTCCGGCCAGTCGCCGAGCGGATCGGCGGTGTACTGGTACTCCCGCGTTGTCATGTCCCGGGTGATCGCACCGGAGCAGGCCACGAACGCGAAATCCATCTTCGGGTCGAAGGAGTCGGCGAGTTGGCCGACGGTCTGTGTCTCGCCCGGCAGGACGGCCTGCCTTATCCAGGCGTCCTTGCTCCGGCGGCAGGCGTTCCACCTGACGCTCTTGTAACCCATGTCGGTCTCGGGATAGTAGTTTCCGGCTCCCTCCCCCGACGCGAAGGAGTCGCCCATGCCGACGACGAAGTGCTTCGGCCTCTTCGCGAGGGTCTGGAAGGCGATGGCGTCCCAGGCGATCGCCGCCGTACCGTCGCCCTCCAGGTTCAGGTTGGTCAGCGACACCTTGGGCGTTCCGGCGAACTGGAAGACGCCGAGGTTGTGCCAGGCGCTCTGCTCCCTCCCCTGGGAGAGATACCGCGTCTCGGACTGGCCGCCGCCGAGGTAGACGGTGTAGGGGGCCTGCTGGGTCTCGGCCCGCCGTTTCGGAATGTGGACCAGCACTCGGGCCCACCCGTTGACGGCCCGGTCGAGCTCCCAGGTGCCGGTCACCTTCATCACGTCGCCGTTGCGGCCGGCGGTGCGGGTATAGCCGAACCACTCATGACCGCCGAACCCGTTGCCGAGTTGCTGGAAGTCCGCTCTGGCCGGCACTTTCCCCGAGGCGTCCTGGCCGAACTCGAACGAGAGCGTGCCGGAGTTGGCCCAGCCGGAGTTGTCGCAGCCCCCCGGATCGCGGGAGCGGAATCGGGCACGTCGTCGACGATGAAAACGTTGGTGGTGTCACCCGTCTTCGGAGGAAGTCCCGGGGTCAGGCACGGTGCCAGATGGTCAGTAGGCTCCTCCCGTTCCCGGTTGTACCACGTCGCGTCGTAGCGGAGATACGCCTCGTTCCCGCACTGCGAAGGGCAGGTTTTCCATGCCTTGGGCAGATGCCACCAGCACTTGTAGTCCTGCCGCAGGCAGGTGCCGGCGACATTGAGCCCCGGAGGATTGGGCGGCTGGCAGTTGTTGTGGTTGTCACCTCCCGCCGAGGGCGGGACACAGAAGGCGTTGACATCGACCGCGTTGGAATTCACAGCGTTCGGCACGATCCTGGCGCGATCGGTCTCGCTGTTCCACCAGGCATAGTTGTAGCCACCCTCGGTAAGCCATTTCTGCTGGGCGGCGTTGTAGTAGGTCTTGGCGATCGGCCACGCCGCCCACCCCAGGACCTTCTCCTGGTAGGGCCAGTCCTGCGGGTGCGCGGCGTCCGCGTAGCTGTTGTTGTCCAGGAACGCGAAACGCCCCGGGCGGTAGTCACCGTTGGCGGGATTGTTCGTCCATCCCACCCCCCAGGCTCCGTTGTTCGGCTGGCCCTTGTCGTCGTTACCCCACGCGGCGGACTTGGGGTGCCATCCGGAGTTGTAGGCCCAGATCGCGAGATACCAGTTCTCGATCTTCGACGGGTCACCGTTGTTGACCTTCGCCTGACCGGCGGTGTCGGTCCAGACCTCGTTCCACTTGGAGGCCAGGGTCTGCATACCCGCGGCGATGTTGGTCACGTAGTCCAGCGCCACGCGCCGCTGCTTGTCGGCATCCCAGGCGGACCCCGTCTTGCGCATGTTGTCGGTCTGCTGGGTGATGCCATAGCCGCAGTCGGCCTTGGAGAAGTCGACCTCCCAGTCGTTGGCCGGATTGTCGTCGTACAGGTTGAGGCCGTAGTAGTTGCCGACCAGCGGATTGCCCGTCTCGCCTTCCAGCACGTTGCGCTGGGCCTGCCACAGATTCGACTCCTGGGCCAGGATGCCGAACATGACCGACACCGGGATTCGGCCACCGCCTGCGAGGTCCGGCGCGGGGAAGAGGTCCTGGGGATTCCAGGCCGGAACCCCGGAGCCCTTCCAGTTCGCCGAACGGGCCACGTCCAGCCGGTCTTTGAAGACCAGCTGGTCGACGGCCCACTCCACCTGGCGCCAGTGCGGCTGGTACACCTGGATCTTGGGATCGTTACGCGGCACGGCACACGTGTACCCCTGGTCGACCGTCCCGGTGGCGGCCGCCGTGGCGTCGGACTTGACGGTCAGACCGACGCGCGCCAACCGGGGGTTCGCCAGCCGTCCACTGGCGGACTTGGACGCCGGCCGGGCTTCCGGGTTCACCTCGAAGCCGAGCTCCGCGCCGGTGGCGGTGACCCTCGCGGCCACATCCACGGTTTCCGGTCCGGAGACATCCGCCCCCGTTCCGGCGATACCGGTGTCGGCGGGGTCGCCCTGCCGCCCCTCGCGCAGCCCACGTCGCGCCACGGTCTTGATCAGCAGCCCCCCTTCGGACGAGACGCCGGCTCCCGGAGGGGCGTCCAGCAGGGAAACCTCCCGTGGCAGGACGTGCCGCTGTCGGGCCTTGCCGACGAGGAAGACCCGGCCTTGTACGCCCGAACGGATCGACAGTTCGCCCAGGCGTCCAGAGGCCAGCTCGCGCGTCGACTCCTGCTGGTACTGCTTGATCTTGACCACACCGTCGGCGTGTTCAGCGAAGGCGACACCGCCGTCGGCGGTGGGGCGAAGATCGAAAGGCAGGGAGCCGGTCGTGGCGAGCGTCTTGAGTCCTCCGCCCGGCGCCACCTCGACGAGCCGGTGGCCGGTAGCCGCCACCACCGTCTCCCCCACCGGAATCGCGGAGGTGACCTGGCCGGGAACGGTGATGGTTCTCGTCAGCCGTTTGGCCCCGGTGTCCACAACGAGCAACCGTGTGGAATTGCGCTCCTCGATGGTTCCCTGCGTGAGGGCGACGCTGTCCCCCGAGCCGCAGCCCGGATTGAAGTAGGCCAGTGACACCTGGTCCTTGAGCTTGGTGACCGCGCCGGTCGTGAGGTCGATGACGGCCGCGAAGGCTCCCCGGGCGAACAGCCACGAGCGGTTGGTGAAGTGCCGCGGTGCGTAAACCGCGACGACGTTACGTCCGGACCCGGTCAGGCAGGCGTTGCCCACCCACTGGTCGGTCTCCATGCCCGGCTCGCTGAGCGTGGCGACGGTACGCCACTGGTACCCCTCTCCGGCCTCCGCGGCGAGCACGTGGAACCCCGTCGCGTCACCGGCCGTGGTGACGGCGACATCCTTGGAGGCGCGCCAGCCATCGGGTAACAGGCTGTCTCGCCGAGCCGGTTCGACCGAAGAACGAGCGGGGTCACTCGTGGGTGGGTCCATGGGTGCCCGAGCAGAGGACCCCTGGGTTTCAGGAGAGTCGTGAAGCGCCGACCGGCTCGTCGCCGGTGCGGCCTGAGCGCTGTTTCCCGATAGGACCAGCATAGGGAAGAAAATAGCGGCGGCAATACCGGCGGTGATGAACCGGCGTCGATCGCGTTTCGGCACGCACCCTCCAGGGCGATCAGCGGGCACGGAGCACCCACTATTAAGAAAACCGACACCTCGTTGAGAACGCGGTCATCAACGAAGAGGACCTGACCACTCTCCCGCGGCGGTTTCCGACGGCCCGGATCGAGGTGGTTGTCGGCCGCACGGATAGTGATCTTGCCTAAGGGCTATCACGGGAAACAAACGTGATCAAGAGAAAAAGAAACATTTTCCTTTTCTGGACACCACGCTGGATGGCACGATGCGTCTTGCTATGGCCGCCACAGGAAAAACTCCCTTTGGAGATGCACTGTTTCATATGCCCCGGTCACGGCCAAGAGGTTTCCCGAAAATCGCCCCTTCGTTCCCCTCTTCGACCGGCGCCTCGGACGCCTGTTTCGCGGATGGCCTTACCCTTGGATATGGCCGAGGCCCGGCGCGGTGTCTGTCCATCCCCGTCGGCAACACCAGAACCACACCGCACGTCCACCGTCGGCACCGGCGTATATCGCTGGAGGGAAAGAGGAATGCTTCGCGGCCACCCCCGTCGACTCCTCGCCGTCCTTGGGAAAAGACACATCATCGATCCCCCAGGCGGCCGGGCCGATCGCCGCGTCCATCCGCCAGGCCGGCTCAGCCAACACCAGTTGATGCGAATTACTGCAGCCCCTGGCAGTTCACATCCAGCCGGGCCGCCATCGTCTCCATCGATTTGTTGGCCCCGTCGGTCAATAGACCACGCACATACCGCTCACCCCATCGCCGCTGATCAGCACAGGAAAAACAGGAGAACACCTCAGCGGCGAACATCTCCAGTCGCGCCCGCACGGCCTCAAGTTCTTGAGGGGTCATCTTCTCCCACCCCCACCGCAGGTGACATACCATCTCCTACCCGAGGCAACCAAGTCCTATTAGGTGAGTCCCGGCGGCGGGCCCTGATGCGGGAAGTGCGAGAACGGTGGTCACCCGAGTAGGGTTTGGGTCGCTCCGATGATCCTTTTCGGGTGTCCATATAGGGCATTTCGGATGAATCATTAAACATGGGGCATATGGTGCGCAAATGCATCCTCCAGAACAGCCCCCACAGCACCCTCCCTCCATCGGTCCGCCACCCGGACGGCGGCCAGGCTTACCTCCGCCGCCCAGGATGAGCGGCAAGAGCGTGGCGATCATCATCGTCACCGCGCTCATCGCGCTCATCGCGGTGGTAGGCATAATTGGCCTACTGGGCGGCCTGGCCACCTTGCCAGGCGACGGTGCCGAGAGGTCCGTGGCGAAGTCTGCGGCTTCGACGCCGACGTTCGCGAAGGTGTTTCCCACGGTCGATGACGCCGAACCAAGCATGGAGCCGACACCGACACCCGACCCGTTGACGCCGGCCCCCGACCCGTCGGCGTCGGCACGCGAAGCCGTGTTCACGGCCTCGGTGAAGCAGCGGAAAGCCCTGAAGGACGCCGATTCCTACAAACTGGGGCGGCTCGGCTGGAACATATGCAAGGCGCTGGAGGAAGGAAAGGGCTTCGCCGAGGCTGCGGCCCTCGGCACCAGCGGGTTTGACCTGAATGCGTCTGAGTACATAGCGAGGGTCGCCATCGTCAACCTCTGCCCCCACCAGCGGGACAAAATTCCCGTCTAATAGCACTTCGTTAGATTGAGTCGAGCTAATTTTATTGTGTCGCCTTTCGGGTAAGCAGTTGGCGGTGGCAGGTAGAGCATATGCGCCGGTCCAGCGCCCCAGCAGGTCCTGCGTGGCCGCATTCCGAAGGCGCGTTTGAACACGTCGGGCGTTCGCTTTGGCTGTCCGGTCACGGCGGGCACGCTCGGGCCCCGCGTTCGCCGTGACCGGAAGTATGGAATCGAAAAGATTTCAGGGATGCGCGGACAGGCGACGACCGGGCGCGTTCAAGGATCCTTACTCCCCGTTTCTTTTCCACTTGCAATGGTCGACGATCCAGTACGGCCCGCCGGTGTAGTCACAATATTCGGTGTGGTACAGGGTTGTGTGCATGCCGCCGGCGGCGTCCGCGGAAAGAACGTCGTGGTACGGGTCTTCAAAACAGCCCGCCTGGTTCTTCCACATGATGAAATCACGCCGGTGGCCGCTGTCCCAGACTCTACGGTACTTCCATTGCTGCCACTGCTGGCCGGTCCACTGATACTGAATTCCATGGCCGCATCCTCCCGTGGAGTCGATGGATCTCGAGTCCCAGCGGTCGAGCGTTTTTCCACTGTTGTAGTTCGTCAGACTGTAATAACCGTTGTCGAGTTTAAAGTCCATCCACGCCTGGTTGTTTGACGGAGGCCCGTCCCAGGTGATGACTTTGGCAAGGTCGTCTAGAGACGAGAGCCATATCTCAAGAAATCCGTTGGTGGCCTGGTTCCTCCACCGATATATTCCGTCGGCTTGCGCCGAGGTCGCCGGAACGATGGTCGCGGCTGTCACGAGCGCCACGAGCGTGAAGAGCATGCGTTTGGCTTTTCGCCCTGAACGCGGATCCATTTCTCCATCCTTTCAAGGTGTCATTCGAGGCGGTCGGAGGATGAGGCCGCCGAGCAGGGAACCGAACGGCATCCGAAGGTCTCACGGCGGACGTCGCTCACCGCCGCCCGGCGGCGCGCATACCGGCGTCGTCCGGGTCCGGAGTGGTGATGTCCGACCGCGGGGCCCATGCCTGGAGGGTTCGCTACCTTCCGGCGAGGATGGACTCCGCGTTTCTCACCCAGCCCTCGAAGATCGCATTTTTCTGGATCAGCTTGCTCTTGTTGGCGTCCACCAGCCGGGTCTCGTACGCGGCTCGCACGGTTTTGTAGACGCCGACGATGTTCACCTCCTGTTGGCATCGCGCGTCGACGGCGGCCGTGTGCCTCTCCCGGTCATCTGCCGGCGTACCGGCCTTACGGGACACCCACAGGGGGTTCAAACGCAGGATGACGGGGTCCTGGTGCTGCAGGCCGTTCTTCTGCATGCAGGATCGCCAGGAGTCCAGTGCGGCCTTCACCCGGCTGTCCTGCATCGCGGACCTTCGTGAATCGACGGCCAGGGAACGGGCGTCGACCGGAAGCGCCTCGTCGCGGACCTTTCTCTGCCCCTCCCCGAGGCACCCCCCTTGCGGGACAGCGCGGTCAGTGGTCGTCCCGGTCCTGATTCCCTCGAAGGCCTCCACCTCCCGGCTGGTGGGAGACTTCTTCGGGGCCTTCTCGCCGTCGGTCATCTTGAGCGTCGAGTCGGCCGGAGGCTTTGGATAACCTGATCTCGCCGCCTCTTCCGGGTCGATGTACTCGAAGAAGTCGAACTCCTTGTAGCTCTCCTCGTCCCACGTGCGCAGCATGTTGGCGGTCCACCCGGTGTATCCCAGAGCCCTCATGCAATCCGCCGCTGCCGCCTCCTGGGCCACGTCGATGGTCTTCAGGTCCCTCATCGAGCTCATGTACGGGTCGAGCGGCATGGGAATCTTGCCGCTGTCGGAAATCTTGGGTATGTCCCCCAGCACCGGTTCGTCGATCACCCTGGGCTGGGGAGTCGAACTCGGTCCCGTGGGTGAGGGGAAGGCGGAGAGACCCGGTGTCGAAGCCGGTGGAGCCGCGGTCCTCCCGGCGGAGCCGCCCGCCTGGGTTTCGGTGCCACAGCCAACGAGAACTCCGCCCAGAACGGCGCAAAGCACCAGAGTTGCCGGCTTCGGTCTTTTGAATCGCCGCATGGATGTCATCTGGACTCACCTCTGTGATCTCTGTGCCGGAAAATTGGTGAATGACGTTTCTCGTTCGCGCGGACCGTCCTGGTGGGGCTTCACGCGTGGATTTTGAAGGTTCGCGCGGAGAGGGCGGGACGGACTCGACGGATCACGCGGTGTCGGGGACCGAGGCGAGCCCTTCATCTTCGTGGCAGACTTCCCCCGCTACTTTCCGTTTCTCTTCCAGTAGCAGTGTGTGGGTATTCCATAGGTGGTGTCGTTGCAGTGACTTTCGGTGTGCAGAAAAGTCAGGGCGCTGTCCTCGATGTCCGCCGAAAGGACGTCATGATACGGGTCGCCGTTGCAACCGTATTTGTTAATCCACATTATGAAATCTCGACCGTAGTGCGCGCTCCAGTACCTTCGATACCTCCATTTCTGCCAGTCCTGCCCGGTGTAGGAAAACTGCATCACCCTGCCGCACCGACCGGTGCTGTACATTCCTTCGTCCCAACGGTCGAGAGCCTTCCGGCTGTTGTAGTTCTCCAGCCTGTAATGGCTTTCGCTCTCCAGCTTGTAGTCCTCCCACGGGGTTTACGGCGAATATCTGGGGCCAGGTACTACATTCGTGGGTCGGCTGGGAGTGGGTCGCCGCGCCTTCGATAGTGGCTGATCAGGGCACGCATCTGGTGAAGCCGCCGGAAGTCCGACCAGGCCAGGTCATGATCGATGGCATTGGCCGCGGGGATGAACAGCCGGGCCAGAACACGACGGATCTCGGCCAGAGACAGCCGCAGGGGCCTCAGCGCGGTGATGCCTCCAGGGACGAATGGTCTTTTCCCTCGTTAGGCCAGATCGGTCGGGAAGTCGTGCCAGGCGTCGGTCGATTCGGCTGCGGCGGCCGACAGGCCGATGAAGACGGGTTTCCCCTCGGTGGTGATGCCCCAGGCGGCCGGCACCGGCTCGGGGCGGCGTCACCGGCCGCAAAGTAGCAAGAAAGCCCAGGTCAAAGCCTTCTGGCAGTATCCTTGATCAAGGTGCGAATCCATAGCGCTCCGCGGTCGTCTGGGGCAGCGGTCTTCTCACGGGGCCGATGGACAGCCACGATGCGGTTCAGGCTCTCTACCAGATGATGGAACCAATCACTCACGGTTACTTCACCCCTGGTGACGCCGCCCCGAGCGGAGGACCGGGTCTGGCTGCCCGCCGAACACGCGCCCCTTGACGACCTTGCTGGCCAGCCGGAACCGGCACCCACCACCGGGGACCTCCACCGGTTCGCGCCGGGAGCCCACGGCGATCTCCATGAGTTCGCTGCCCCGCATGCCGCTGATCGCCGCCGTGACCGTGATCGTCGCGGTCATGATGATCGAGGTCAGGCTATAGACCTGCCGATTGAGTATCGGCTCGGTCCAGGCGATCAGCTCCGGCTCGGGAGAGCCCACGCTGTCGGCCCGGGGAACGAGCAGTGCCTGACGGCCCCATACTCCTCCAACCCCAGCTCGGCGACCGCGCGCTCCAACGTGGGCCTGATTTTTGGTCTCAGGGACCGGCTGATCTCCCGCAGCCCGACCTGCCAGGCCAGCACCCCGGTATGCAGATGCATCAGCGGATCGCCGGGGTCCTTTTCGACACCTCGGCATACACCCGCCACGTACACGGCGCCGGGGCACCGCTGACGGGCAGCTCGCGCAGCCATCCGTTTGCCACGACTGATGGCCGTGACTGTCCGGACTCCTCCAGGACCAGGTCCTCATCGATCAGGATCGGCATGCCTTCGCGAATGATCGGAGGCTGGTCCAGTCCTCAGTTCTCCCCGCCCTCAGAAGTGAACGGAACTGGCAGCATTGGTCGAACCTCTATTCGGTACTTGTCGGAATGCAAGTGACTACAGAGGATGATGAGCAAGCTTGGGCCAGACCAAGAAGAGGAATCAGGACACGTCAACTCAGCAGCGACAACCTGACAAAGCACTGCCAGGCGCCTGACCTGGAGCTAGGTGGCGCCGCGGTGGCATAGCCTTCCAGGGACTGAGGGAGACATCGCCTGTGGTGTGGCCATCCGGTCCCGTTCACTGTTGCGGCGCCGATGGTCAGGCCGCGAGGGCGCTGGGGGAGGAGGATCCGATGTCCGATCCGGTGCCGTGGTCGTTCAGGTTGCCGGTCGTGCAGGCTCCCATGGCCGGTGGGGCGTCCACTCCCGAACTGGCCGCGGCCGTGTCCGAAGCGGGCGGCCTGGGGTTTCTCGCGGCCGGTTACAAGACAGCCGCGCAGACACGCCAGGAGATCGAGCGGACGCGTGAGCTCACGTCCCGTCCGTTCGGGGTGAATGTGTTCATGCCTACGGCCGACGAGGTCGATCAGGCCGAGATCGACGCCTATGCGCGGGTCATCGAGGGGGAGGCGCGGCTGCTGAGCGCCACTCTGGGAGTCCCGCGCGGGGGCGACGACGATTTTACGGCCAAGGTCGCGGATCTGCTGACGGATCCGCCCGCGGTGGTGGGGTTCACGTTCGGTTGTCCGGAGGACGAGCTGATCCAGGCGTTTCGCCACCGGGGGACCACTGTGATGGTCACGGTGACGTCGGCGGCCGAAGCGCGGCTCGCCTCGGCGGCCGATGTGCTGTGCGTCCAGGGGGAGGAGGCGGGGGGCCATCGCGGGTCGTTCACCAATGCGGACGTCGAGGCGATGAGCCTGGAGCGCCTGCTGTCCCAGGTGCGAGAGGTGTCACGGCTTCCCCTCGTCGCGGCCGGCGGTGTCGCCTCGTCCGCCGACGTCTCCCGGGTCCTGTCCGCGGGAGCGGTCGCGGCCGTGGCGGGCACCGCCTTCCTGCTCTGCCCCGAGAGCGGGACCAGCGTGGTCCACCGTGCGGCGCTGACCGATCCCCGCTTCACGCGTACCGCCGTCACCAGAGCCTTCACCGGACGTCCGGCGCGCGGCCTGGTCAACCGATTCATGACGGAGTACTCCGGCCGGGCACCCGCGGCCTATCCGCAGGTCCACCACCTTACGGCGCCGCTGCGTCGCGCCGCGGCGGCCCGCGGGGACGCCGAGACACTGCACCTTTGGGCCGGGACCTCCTGGAACCAGGCACGGAGCACACCGGCGGCGAACGTCACCGCGGACCTGGCCGCGATCTGAGAACGGTCTCCGAAGTCTCCGGCTCACCCGAAAATCCGAACTCCTGCGTCTGTTGGACTTCGGGCGGGCTGTCGCCGTACCGGATCGCGTTGAGGCGGGTGGCCATCTCGATCGGGTTCGGTGTGCTCACGGTTGAGCGGGCCGCCGCCGCGTTCAGGTGAGGTGATGCCGTTGTGGCCGATGTCGTCAGCGGTCGCGGAGCGCATCTCGACCATGTAGGCCACCGTGGCCTTGCCGACCGCGTTTACCAGGGCAGCGTTTACCGAGAGGGAAGGGGGCCATGGCCCGACGGGTGACCGGTCGCGAGCCGGAACCAGACGGCCCCGCCCGCTTCGTCGTCCTGGCTGCTGCCCCACGTGCTCGCCATCAGGTTCACCCAGCTCAGGCCGCGACCGCTGAGGCTCTCGCCGTCTGCCGTCCGGATCGCGGGCACACTGGTGGCCGAGCCGTCGTCGATCACCTCGATGTGGATCACATCTCCGCCGAGGCCCACAAGGACCGTGACCAGCCCATCGGGGCCGGCCGAGTCGCTGTGCAGGATCGCGTTGGTGACGACCTCGCTGACCAGTAGTTCGAGTGTCTCCATCGTCTCGGCGGCCGTGTGGCCGTCCAGGAGTTCCAGTACCCACCTGCGGGCGGCCCCCGCCGACTGCGGGACGCCGGGGAAGTCGCGCTGCCCCACGACGCACAGCCCGTCCCAGCGTTCGATCGTCGTGTCCGACGCGCGGTGACCGGCCTGCTCGTCCGCGCTCATCCGGCCACCGCCGAGACGATCATGTCGGCCGCGTTGTCCGCCTCGGCCCATACCCATTCGCCGCGCCGCCAGAGCACCGACCACCAGGGACGCCAGACGAAGGCCCAGCCACAGGCGCGGCGGGTGACCTGGACCCGGACCCGCACCTCGGCGGTGGACATGAGCTCCAGGACCGGCGGTCCGGTGGCGGGGACGACGAGCGAGGTGGGCACCCCGAGAACCCGCAGGTCCCAGCCGAGTCGTACGAGATGGATGTACTGCTCTTGTTGCGGATCACGCACGTCCATGGCTCGGCTCCGGAGTTCGCTGACACACGGCAGATTCCACGGGTGTGATCGTCAGCTCAGTAGCGCTGTCAGATCGCAGGTGTAGAACCCCTGGGGCTCTCACCTGGGGCGTGGCCCGATCCACGCTTGGTGCACTGACATCATGTGGGCACTCTGAGTTAGCTGGCAATATGATTGACAATATTGCCAGCACAAATGTCGGAGAGGATCTTCGGTCTCGCTTGCCCGACATCTTGGGTGACGGCAGACTGAAGCGATCTCAACGCAAGGGGAGCCCATCGTGAGCGCCGAGCAGCCGGCCACCATACGAACCCGCAGGCTCGCGGGTGAGTTGCGACGCCTGCGCGAGGTGACAGGTCTCACCGGCGACCAAGCGGCCAAGCAGCTGGGCTGGGACCCCTCCAAGCTCAGCCGCTACGAGACGGCCCGCAGGCGCGTCCAGTCCAAGGACCTGCAGGCACTTCTCGATCTCTACGCCGTCCCCGACGGCAAACGGCAGGCCCTTGTCGATCTGGCGCGTAACTCACGGTTCAAAGGGTGGTGGGACGCCTACGGCGACACCCTGCCCACCGAACTCGCCGCCTACATCGCCCTCGAAGCCGAAGCCACGTCTATCCGGGGTTTCTCCGCGCAGATCGTTCCCGGAATGCTTCAAACCGATGAGTACGCACGCTCTGTCATTCGCGCCGGACTCATGGACCTCGTGCCCCGGGGTGAAATCGAACGCCGGGTGGAAGCCCGCAAAACCCGCCAGCGGCTTCTCGGCCGAGAGTCCTCCCCTCTCGACTACTGGATCATCCTGAGCGAGGCCGCACTTCGAAACAGGGTGGGCTCTCCGGAGGACATGCGGACCCAGTGCCACCACCTGATGAAGCTGAGCCGAACCGCCAATGTCACCATCCAGGTCCTCCCCTTCGTCTCCGGCGCCCATCCCGCAACAGCGGGGACCTTCTCCATCCTCAGCTTTCCGGCCCACTATGACGATGACGTTGTGTACGTCGAGACGCTCACCAGCAACCTCTGGGTAGAGGACGAAAGGGACGTTCACCGCTATACACTTGCTTTTGATCACCTTCGCGTAACGGCATACGAGGTCGAGGAGTCTCTCTCCTTTATCGCCGCCGTTGCCGACGAGCTGTGATCGTCGACTCGACGGAAGGAGTTGCGGGATGACTGCGTTCGAGCATCCGCACGCCGTGTGGCGCACGAGCAGCCTGAGCGCCAACGGCGCCGACTGCGTCCAAGTCGGCGTCGTGAACGATGTCAGCGGGCACAAAGCGGATCCAAGTCAGACGTTCCTGGTTCGCGACTCCAAGAACCCCAACAGTGGAACCCTGGCCTTCACTCCTACGGAATGGCGCACCTTCCTCGGCGGAGTGAAGAGCGGCGAATTCAACGACCTGGTTTAGCCCGCCAACCCATGGTTGACATCGCTGTTTGCGATGGAGGCCGCAGGGTGCCCGGCCAAGTTACGGTCGGCCTCTTCGCGCACCTCGTGACTATGCTGCCCCCAAATCAGCAGTTGTGTGCGCCGTGGAAGAATTTCCCTGCTGGATTAAGCTTGTGTCCGATCCCTAGACGAGATCGGCCACCCTCGATCCATTTTTGTGATCATGGATTTTGCAGCGAACCTCCGAGGTATTCTGCACAACCAGAGGTTCACTGCAATTTCCCCAGGATCGGCCGCAGCTACAGGCCCTTTGAACTGCGACTTTACCTTGGGGTCCTC
This sequence comes from Streptosporangium sp. NBC_01469, assembly GCF_036227305.1. Classification (NCBI taxonomy): domain Bacteria; kingdom Bacillati; phylum Actinomycetota; class Actinomycetes; order Streptosporangiales; family Streptosporangiaceae; genus Streptosporangium; species Streptosporangium sp. NBC_01469. Next base: position 3,956,655 of record NZ_CP109465.1, read on the forward strand.
ATCGCCCCTGCGAGGGGTTGCAACATCTCGCCGACTCCGCTGGCCCAGACGGCGATGCTGGTCCTCATCGCCCCTACGAGCAGGGCCCCGGCGTTGATTCACTATGTCCAGTTCCGGCATGTTGATCAGATGTTGTAGACGGCGAAGATGGCATCGCGGTAACAGGGCCGACCCGTAGGGCTCTGCCGGGTGCTCAGCCGGCCTGGTCGGCCGCCCGCAAGGGACATCCGGTGCCGACGCGCGCGGTGAGCTCGGTCCGCAGGGCGGCGAGTTCGGCCATGCGCGCGTCGACGATCTGGATCTTCTCCTCGAACAGCGCGGACAACGCTTTCGCGGCGTCCGGCGCGTCGTGCAGTTCCTCGCCATGCCGTGCGATCTCTGCCAGTGAGAATCCGAGAGTCTGCGCCGTGCGGACGTAGTGCAGCCAGGCCACCGCCTCGGGAGGAAAGTCGCGGTAACCGTTGGCCAGCCGTCGACCTGCGACGAGGCCGACCTTCTCGTAGAAGCGGATGGTGTCCCTGGTCATACCCGCCTGGGCGGCCAGTTCTCCGATGCGCATGACCCTCCGTCGGATTCCGGGACTTGACCTTGGAGCGTACTCCACCCTTTACCGTGAGGCGTCGTTGCCGTGAGAACAGCAAGGAGGCTCGTCGTGATCCCCCGTTTCACCCCTTCCCGCCCCGCCTATCTTCGCGCCGTACGTGCCAGTGCCTGGTACGACCTCGTCGTCACGGCGGGATTCGCGACGCCGTGGACGTACGCGCTGTTGCATGGTGCGCTGTCGTCGTTGAGTGGCGCGTTCGGCCTGGGCGTCATGCCGGCACTCGACCCGATGCAGACCCTGTTCGCGAATCTGATGGGCTCGGTCGTCGTCGTCTGGGCCGTTCTACGCATCGTCAGGCCACTACCGGTGCACGGACTGTTCGACGGTGCCGCGCGCACGCTGTTCGCGGCATGGCAGGCATACGCACTGGCCCACGGCGCCACGCGGCTGTTGTGGCTGTTCCTCATCGCCGAGGTCGCGTTCGGCGTCGTCCAGCTTGTGCCGTGGTGGCGCAGCCGACGTCCTCAGCCACTCCCCGCCAACCTGTCCTGATCGCCCACGCAGCCACGGCGAGAGTGGTGAAGCCGATCGCGGGCGGGTCCGGGTCCAAGTCATCGGGGCGCAGTCGTAGAACACTCGATGCCTGTACCTCCCGGGCCGGGGCGGGGCGCGGTGAAGGCGCGGTGTCGGGTTCTCGACACGCCGCGGACGGTGGACCGGGCCGGTTCAGGGGCGGCCGCGTGCCCAGATCGCTGGTGTGATCCCCTGGCACTTCGCGCTGAGGTCCACGCCGACAGCGCCACCGCACACGAGGACTGGCGGGCTGACCACGGTTCCCTGAGATATGCGGTCACCGAAGTTCCGGCCGAGGTCCGGGCCGATGTGCTCACCCTTATGCGTGATTTGGGGCTGCGGTTCGGCGCCTTGAACTTCGTGGTGGACCACGAGGGCCGATACTGGTTCCTGGAGGTCAACCCTTGCGGCCAATGGGATTGGAACCAGGCCGCCACCGGTCTGCCCATCTCTGACGCCATCGCCGACGAGCTGCCGGCGATGGAGACCGAGTTCCAGCGCTCCGGTCAGGAGGCGGCGTTCAGAACGAGACCGGTGTAGCCCGCGGCCAACTCGGGAGTGAGGGTCGCGCACAACTCTTCCTTCGTCAAGATCTCGGCCAGTTGGTGCACCTCGGCTCCGACCGTGTCGGCTGCTCGCTCCAGGTGCACCGGATGCCCACTCAGCAGGAGACGCAAGGCCGGCAGGGCCTTGGCCTTGAACGTGAGCTTTTTCCCGGACGCGAGCACCTCGACCGTCTGGCCGTGATCGCGGAGCTGGGGACGGAACTCACTGACGCAGACGACGGAGGCGATCTGTCCGAAGGTCTCCAGGAAGGGGACGTGCCGGGGCGGGGCGACGTCCTGCTCCCGGGCCGCCAGAAAGTCCGCGGGGCTGCGGGATTCGACGAGCCGGACGGCCGCTTCGACCAGCGCGGAGTGCTGCTCCGGGTTGGTCGAGCGGTCCAGATCGCGACGGAAGAGCTCGTTTTCCCGAGACCAGTCAGTGAGCCAGGACAGCCAGCCCGCTCCGGTCCGCGTGGTGAACCCGAGCGTCATGTGCAGGCTGTGACCTGAGCCGCGGCCGCTGCGGCCGGCTTGGTGCCAGTGGCCGCGCGGGATGTGCATGACGTCGCCGGCGTTCATGGTGCCGGCCCAGATGGTTTCCTCGCTGGGCTCGTTGTTCTGAGCGGTATCGCGGTAGAGCGGTGCCGCCCGCGACATGCCCCGTACCTCCCAGTCCTTCTCGCCCGAAAGCTGGACGACCAGGACGTCGTGATCGTCCCAGTGCAGGCCGAAGCCGTCCGCGCCGTTCGTGGTGAGGTAGATGTTGACCGTGACCCGCTCCCCCGACCACCACTGGATGGCCCGGCAGGCCACTTCGAGTGTGGGGTCAAAGACGTTCGCCCGATCCAGAACCATTGTCACGCCCTCTCGGAGGAGATTCCCGAGGTAGCGCATGTTCACCATGCCGATGGCCTGGCCGGGGCTGTTCATGTCATGGCTCAAGTACTTGCCGGGGTGCAGCTCCTGGCCGTCCCGGAAGCAGCGGATCTGCGGACTTCCCAGGCTCCGGCGCATCACCAGATCCAGGATCCGGGTGGGGGAGAGCATGCGCGTGGCCAGATCCGGGTCGCGGAGGCTGCCCCGGGCGAACCGGGCGCCGAGATGATCTGGCCCGTCCCACCCCAACGCCTCTTCGATACCGGTGACCAACCTGTGGTCCACTGCTCCTCCTGATGTGGGAACGATGGTGATTCCGGATGGGGGAGGCCGCGCAACCTCTCGGCGGCGCGGCCCCGTTACCGTCCTGCGAAGCCAGCCTTAGACGTGGTGGTGAAGCGCCACGGTCTCGCTGTTCGGCCAGGCTAGCCCCAGGCGATGTCGGCGGTGATCGCGTTGGGCATGGAGCTGTCGAAGCGGTCGCGCACGCTCTCCAGCGCTTCCACCGCTACCAGGAGGTCATCGCTGTTTCGGGTGTTTTGCGTATCACTCACGTGTGTCGCTCCATTTGGTGAGAGGTTCAATGCCTCGCGGATAATGTCATAGATCATATCCGTGAGGCGGAGTTGTCCCGATTGCCTTCCTGGATGCGTGCGGACGTGCTGGACGTCGATACAGGGTCCGGCCACAGCGCCGCTCTGCTGCCTGCACCGGCTAGGCGGCTAGGCGGCGGCCGGGTGACCGGCATCGACGTAGACCCGTACCTCGTTGAGGCAGCCGCCGGGCGGCTGGAAAGCGAAACGGTATGGCCGCCACTTCGGGAAGATCGACCGCTGGGTTCCGTCGTCGAAGCTGTGCTCGGCGTGCGGGACCATCGCCACCTCAATGCCGTTGAACGTCCGGTCGCGGATCTGCCGGTGCTTCAAACGGTCGGAGAGGGAGTGACGGCACTGTGCCGTGCGTCACGTTTTCCTCCGGATCGAGAACCTGGTTGCGGTCTGCGGGAGACAGCAGGGCGACCAACCGATCTCACTAAGGAGGGCCGTTGACCATTGAGACGGCCGAACTCGACGACGCCGAGCTGATCAGGCGATCCGCGGACGATCCAGAGCAGTTCGCCGCGCTGTTCGATCGGTACGCCCGGCAGATCCACCTGTACGCCGCACGGCGGATCGGCACACAGGCAGCCGACGACATCGTGGCCGAGACGTTCCTGGCCGCGTTCCGGCGGCGCGACTCGTACGACCAGTCGTTCCCGCTGGCGCGCCCCTGGCTGTACGGCATCGCCACCACGCTCATCGCCCGGCACCGGCGCCAGGAGGAGCGGATGCTGCGGGCGCTGAGCCGTACCGGTGTGGATCCGCTGCCGGAGCCGGTGGCCGACACCGTGGTCAGCAGGGTCGCCGCGCGAGACAGGGAACGCGAGCTGGCGGGGGCGCTGGCGTCGCTGTCTCGCGGCGACCGCGACGTGCTGCTGCTGGTGGCGTGGGAGGACCTCAGCTACGAGGAGGTCGCGCAGGCGCTCGGCATCGCGTTGGGGACCGTGCGGTCGCGGCTGCACCGGGCCAGAAAGAAGGCACGAGCCGTACTGGGAGATGAGGAGCTGTGATGAGCACGATCAAGGACTTCCGACGGGACACCCCGCCGATGACGGCGCGGGTGGAGAACACCGCTCGGGCGCGGCTGCTGGCGGCGGCGCGCGAGCCCGAGCCCCGCAGCGGGCTGTGGCGTGCGCCGCGGCTCGGCCGGCGGCTCGTGATCGCCGGCGCACTGGCCGCGGTGGTCGGCGCCGGCGTGGTGGTGGTACGCGACCAGCCGCGCGCGGTCTCGGTGGCGAGCGTGCAGGAGTTGGGCGAGCGGGCCGCGCGGGCCGCCTACGACGACCGCGGGCAGGTACCGAATCCCGGCCAGTGGTTGTACATCAGGGAGCTCCAGGCGCCGCAGTCCGAGGACGGCGGCTATGGCGTGGACGTCTCCAAGCGCGCGGTCTGGGAACGGTGGACCAGCGTGGACGGCAAGCAGGAGGCCTCCCTGATCAACGGAAAGCTGCTCGTGCAGCGCAACCACCCGGGGCTCGGCGCGGCCGATCTGGCCGATCAGCCCATCACCCCGGAGGGGGTGCTCGCGAAGATTCGCCAGAAGCTGGAGGACATGCGCATGGTGTCGGCAACCGGGCCACTTCCCTCCATGGATCAGCGGCTCTTCCAGGCCGTCTACCAGCTCATGGGCACCCAGGCGCTCCCGTCGGAGGTGCGGGCGGCGCTGTTTCGCGGCCTGGCCACGATCCCCGGCGTGAGTTTCACCGAGAACGTCGCGGACGCCGACGGCAGGCGGGGGGTCGCGTTCAGCTACACCGGTGAGTGGGCCCGCTACGACCTCATCCTCGACCCCGTCGACTTCCGCTTCCTCGGCACCTACGGCGTGACCGTCAAGGATCGGACCACGAACCACACCGGCGTCCCGAACCTCGTCATCAAGGCGGGCACGCCGCTCACGCTGACGGCCTGGCTGGAGTCCAAGGTGGTGGACGGTCCCGGCCAGAAATGAGCCTTCCCAGGGTATGGCGGTAGCGCCACGGCGAAAGAGCGGCTTCGGCTGACCGCGCGCCGGGGGATCGCATCACAGTCCGGATCGACATCCCGGCCCGCACATCGTGTCGGATCGCCGCGTAGAGCTCGGCCTTGGACTGCGACGGCATCGACCCGCACGGCATCGACCCGCACGGGCCGTAAATATGCGACATCCGGCCCATAGCCCGATATGTCGCTTCTAGGTAAGGTGCCTTCTGTTTATTTGGTGCTGACGCAGGGGGTTTTCATGGGCGTTTCCGTGGCGTACGTGACCTTCGCCGACCCGGACGGGCTCGACGACGAGAAGGAGGTCGCCGTCGCGGCGTGGGCCGAGGAGGGGATCACCGGGCAGATCGTGCGGTGGGACGACCCCGGGGTCGACTGGGCCGCGTTCGACGCCGTCGTGGTTCGTACGCCCTGGGACTACGTGAGTCGGCGGGCGGAGTTCCTCGCGTGGGCCTACCGGACGGAGGCGGTCACGCGGGTGCTCAATCCGGCGGCCGTGCTGGAGCGCAACACCGACAAGACCTACCTGCGGGACCTGGACGTGCCGTTCATTCCCACCTACTGGGTCGCGCCGGGTGAGGCCGTGGACTTCCCGATCCTGGGCGAGTACGTGGTCAAGCCCTCCATCTCGGCCGGGGCCCGCGACACGATCAGGACCGGGGACCGGGAGGTGGCCGAGGCCCACGCGGCCCGGCTGGCCGCCGGGGGGCGGACCGCGATGATCCAGCCGTACCTGGACATGGTCGAGACCGAGGGGGAGACCTCGCTGCTGTATTTCGGCGGCCGGTTCAGTCACGCCATCCGGCGCAACGCGATGCTGGTGGAGAGCGCCACCAAGCCGGGGCAGGGGAACGACCACGGAGAGCTGCGCGTCCCCGAGCCCGACCAGATCGCCCTGGCCGAGCGGGTGCTCGGTGAGTTCCCCGAGGTGCTCTACGCCCGCGTGGACCTGGTCCGCCTGGCCGACGGCAGCCCGGCTCTCATCGAGGTCGAGCTCACCGAGCCGTACCTGTTCCTGCGGTACGCGCCCGGCGCCGCCGCGACCCTGGCCCGTGCCCTGGCCGAGACGCTCTGACGTCCCGTACAAGGCGTCCCGTACAAGGCGGTCTGTACGAGGCGGTTCGTACGAGGCGGTCCGTACAGGTTCCTGCGGTACGCGTCCGGCGCCGTCGCCGATCGGACCCGTACAGACGCGACGGCGCGCGTCCCGGGGGAGGGACGCGCGCCGTGCGGTTGTTACTGCGGCATCACCACCGCGAGCGGGGAGACCCCGGCGGTGCGCAGGGCACCGGGGAGCTTCCGGGCCCAGGGGTGTTCGTGCAGGTCGAGCTCCTCGGGGTTGGCGACCGTGAACCGGACGGCTCCGCCGGTGGCGGGCTGCTCGGTCCAGGTGGCGCCGAAGCCCTTCAGAGCCGCGGTGACCTTGTCACGGTCGGACGCGGGGACCGTGACGCGGATCGGCGATCCGCGGTCCGGGATGGCCGCGGCGGCCTGGGAGGGGGCGGGGGCGAGCGCCCGCGCCCGCGCGGAGGCGGACGGCAGGTCGGCGGTGATCGCGTTGGAGATGATCTTCATCGTGCCGTCGGTGAAGGCGCGGAAGTTCGGGTCGGCGGCGAACAGCACCGCGTGACCGTTGCCCACCGGCTCGTCGACCGCGGCCGCCGTCCCGCCGAGCTCCTCGGCGCCCAGCGCGAAACCGGACTGGTACCAGTCGGGCGAGTTCGCGGCAGGGTAGGAGGAGACCACGTGCGCGGGGTTGGCGGCGCGCATGATCAGGTCGTACGCGTAGAACTGCATCACGCTCGACCCGACGCCCTTGCTCAGCGGACCCTGGGCCACGGTGGTGCGGAAGAGCGTGCCGGGGACGTCCGAGGTCGGCTCGGTCAGCGTCACGCCGGAGACACCGGCCAGGACGGCGAGCTGGGTGCCGCCCGCCCAGCCGACGTACCGTCCGCCGCCGTTGACCCAGTCGCGCAGTGCCGCGCGCCCGGCGTCGCCGAGGGCGGTGTTCGCCGAGTTGGCGGAGCCGTCGGGCACGAGGACCACGTCAAGCCCGGTGAGCTTGCCCGCGGCGACGTCGGCCGGGGTGAGCACCGTGTAGGGCAGCTTCCAGTCGCGGTCGAGGCGGTGACGGAGCCAGCCGGAGGACTCGGCGGCGTTCTGCGCCGCGCCGCCGGACAGCTGCAGGACCCCGATCTTGCGGGAGGTGGTGACCTTGGTCGACGGGGCGTCCACCGGCTGGACCGGCGTCGCGAGGGGCAGCAGCACCTGGCCGGAGGATCCGCCGGAGACGTTGCCGAGCAGCGGCATGCTCCACGCGGTCACGTCGTAGAAGTACGGGAACGGCGTGTAGGTGTCCTCGTTCAGCATGGCCTGGACCCAGTGCTTCTGGCCCTGGGCCATCGGGATCCAGTAGGTGCCCCTGGGCAGGGTGGTCCTCGCCTCGGGCTTGCCGTACGCCTTGAAGTCCTTGACCGTGAGCGGCAGGGCCAGCTTGAACACCTGGACGTCCATGCGCTGGAGCCGCCGTACGATCAGGTCGGTCTCCGCCTTCTTGGCCGGGTCGTCGGCGCGCAGGAAGTAGTGGCGGACCTTGCGGTCGGGAACCTGGGTGATGACCTCGTTGCCCGGGTTGTAGACCTGGTTCGGCTCCAGCTTGCCGTCGAGGCCCTGCTTGAGCGCGTCGGCGTACATGCGGTGCCAGGTGGTGAGGATCTCGGTCTTCTTGGCGGCGGCGGCCGAGAGCGAGACCCACTGGGTCAGCCACTGCTCGAAGGCCCGGGTGGCGATCGGGGAGGAGCTTCCCTTCTCGTACGTCATGCCCGCCGCGTTGAACCCGGTCGTCGGGACCGTGTCGCCGTAGCCCATGTAGAACATGTCGTAGACGTCGCGGTTGAAGAACGGGATCCCGCGCTCGGTGAACTCACCGATCATCGCGGCGCCGTAGGTGTTGTTGATCCAGTCGATCGCCGGCTCGGCGATGTCGTGGTAGAACGGGTCGGCGTTCGGCGGGAAGAAGAACTCGGTGCCGCCCATCTCGTGGGCGTCGATGAAGAGCTGCGGCGGATACTTGCGCATCAGCTCGATCTTGCCGTCGGTCTCCGGCTGGGTCCGCGCGAACCAGTCGCGGTTCATGTCGAACGAGTAGGCGTTGCGCCTGGTGTCGGCCTCGCGGCCGTCGGGGTTCTGCGTCGGCAGGATCACCACGATGGCGTTGTCGAGAATGCGCTTGGCCGCGCAGTCGTCCCGGCCGGCCAGGTCGTGAAGGGTCCGCAGGGCCGCGTCGGTGCCGCTCTCCTCGCCGCCGTGCACGTTTCCGGCGATCCACAGGATCGCGGGCGTGTTCCTGGCGAGGACCTTCGCCGCGGAGGCGGGGGTGAGGGGGTTGCGCAGCAGCTTGATCGAGGACTCGATCGCGCGCAGGTTCCTGATGTTGTTCGAGGTGCCGACGATCGCGTACTTCAGCGGGCGTCCCTCGGCGGTCGTGGCCAGGGTGCCGGAGACGACCCGGTCGCTGGCCCTGTCGATCGCGGTGAGCAGGGTGTCGGACTCGGCCGAGGTGACCTCCCGCTCGCCGAGCTCGAAGCCGAGAACGCTCTTCGGCGTCGGCACCTTGCCGTTGTACGCCGGGGGAGTCTGGGTAGCGTCACAGGTGGTCACGGAGGGTGCGGCCGGAGTGGGATCCGCCTGGGCGGCTCCGGCGGGAAGGGCGATGGCGACGGCCAGTACGGCCGGTGCCATCACCTTGAAACGCTTCAGCATGAGGTAAAGCTGTCATCTGGAAGAAATGACGGCAAGAGATAAAATTTTACACTTGTGTTACGAATGGTGCTTTTGAGACTTTTGTGACCCAGGATCCCGATTATCTGGTCGTGAGCGGAGAGTCCCGCGGCCCGATGGGGTCTACGCGTGACCGGAGAGCGGTCCGCTGGGTCCTGCGCGCGGCCGGAGAGCGGTCCGGTGGGTCCTATGCGTGACCGGAGAGCGGCCCGGTGGGGTCTACGCGTGACCGGAGATGCCGCCGTCGACCGGGATCACGGCCCCGGTGAGGTAGGCGCCGGCGCGCGAGGACAGGAAGATCGCGGTGCCCGCCATGTCCTCGGGGCTGCCGATCCTGCCCAGCGGGACGTGGGAGGCGACCGCCGCGCGCGTCGCCGGGTCGTCGAGCGCGAAGGCCATCATCTTCGACTCGAACGGCCCCGGGGCGATCGCGTTGACCGTGATCGACTCTTTGGCGAGCCGCTGGGACAGGTGCCGGGTGAGCATGTGCACGGCGGCCTTGGCCGCCGAGTAGGCGTAGTTCTCCATCGTCGGCACCCGGAGGCCGTCCACCGAGCCGATGTTGATCACCCTGGCCGGGCTCTCCGGGGTCGCGGCGGCGCGCAGCAGCGGCAGGAAGCGCTGGGTCAGGTAGAACACGCCCTTGACGTTGATCCCCCAGAGCTTGTCGAAGGCCTGCTCGGGGTATTCCTCCAGCGGCGCCCCCCAGGTCGCCCCGGCGTTGTTGACCAGCACGTCGAGCCGGGACTCCCGCTCCGCGACCGCCTCGAACAGCGCGGAGACCCCGTCCTCCGTGGACAGGTCGGCGGGTATGGCGGTGCACCCCAGCTCGGCGGCCGTCTTGCCGACCTCGGCCGCCTTCCGCGAGGAGATGTAAACCGTGGCTCCCGCGTCGACGAACCCGGCCGCGATCATCCGGCCGATTCCCCGGGATCCGCCGGTGACGACGACGGTCTTGCCTTCCACTGAGAACAGAGTCATGTTCTGTAGCATGCCGTACCCCCGATGACCACGTCCATACCGACCGGTTGGTTCCGCGCGTTGCGGTATCCCATTTCTGGTTTTAAATCCCCTTTGTGGGAGTTTGTGGCGGGGGGCCTGAAAAATAATGCCGCCAAATAAAACGAGAGTGAAACAATCTTCCACCGCTCGTTGACACACGTCGTTCGTATGGTGAGCCTTCGTTGTCAGGGAGTCACCGATCCGAAGGTGGGGGTACGGCATGCTCAAAACGGGTGCGCGTCTGGTGGCGCTGAGCCTGGGACTGTCGATGGCATTGGCGACGGCGGTCCTTCCCGGGGCACACGCGTCATCTTCCGGGGCTTCCGGATCCGGGGTGATCGGGCTTCCCGCGCATCCCGCCCTGCGGGCTTCGGCCGCGCGGGCGCCCCAGCCGGAGAAGAGGATCGTCCGGCTGGGCGCGACGCAGAGCATGGACTCGATGAACCCGTTCCTGGCGGTCCGGCTGATCTCGACGTCGATCCACCGCTGGACGCACGGCTATCTCACGGTGCCCGATTCGAAGACCCTGAAGCCCAGCCCCGACCTCGCCGAGTCGTGGAAGACGTCACCGGACAAGCTGACCTGGACTTTCACGATCCGGGCCGGAGCCACCTGGTCTGACGGCAAGCCCGTCACCGCCGGGGACGCCGCGTGGACCTTCAACAAGATCATGACGGACGACGCGGCGAAGACGGCGAACGGCCCCGCCGTCGAGAACTTCGACACTGTGACGGCGCCCGACGACCGGACCCTGGTCATCAAGACCAAGAAGCCGCAGGCCTCGATGCTGGAGCTGCCGATCCCGATCGTGCCCAAGCACGTGTGGGAGGGCGTTCCCGACATCGGCACCTTCGAGAACGAGACCTACCCCGCCGTCGGCAGCGGGCCCTACATCGCCGTCGAGCACAGCAAGAACAACTACGTGAAGCTCAAGGCCAACCCGTCGTACTGGCGCGGCGCTCCCGCCATCGACGAACTGCACGTCGTCTTCTACGAGAACCCGGAGGCGGCCAACGCCGGGCTGAAGAAGGGCGACGTCGACTGGATCGGCCGGCTGGCACCCCCGCAGTTCCAGGCCCTCGCGGGCGACCCGAACCTCGTGCAGTGGAACACCCCGGGCCGCCGCGCCAGCTACCTGCAGTTCAACCCGGGCGCCGAGACGGCGGGCGGCGAGCCGATCGGCGACGGGCACCCCGCGCTGAAGGACGCCAGGGTGCGCCGGGCCATCCACCACGCGATCGACAAGAAGACCCTCGTCGAGCAGGTGCAGAACGGGCTCGCCGTCCCGGCCGACGGCTCGATCATCCCGCCGATGTACCAGGAGTTCTTCTGGAGGGCCGAGGGCGACAAGGCCGTCACCTTCGATCCGGCCGAGGCCAACCGCCTCCTCGACGAGGCCGGATACGCCAAGGGCGCCGACGGGATCCGGACCATGCCCGGCGGGGGCCGCAAGCTGGAGATGCGCTTCAGCATCCACACCGAGGACCCCGTCGAGGACAAGCTCGCCCAGTTCCTCACCGGCTGGCTCAGGGACGTCGGCATCCAGATCACCACCCGCAAGCTCGACTCCAACAAGTTCACCGAGGAGACGGGCGGCACGGCGCTCTACGACATCGCGATCAGCGGCTGGTCGGTCAACCCGGACCCCGAGGAGATTCTGGCCACCCACCTGTGCAGCCGCAGGCCCACCGCGAGCGGCGAGGGCGGCGGCACCGAGTCGTTCTTCTGCGACGACAAGTTCGAGAAGCTCTACCAGGAACAGCTGGCCGAGCTCGACCGGGCCAAGCGGGTCGACCTGATCAAGCAGATGCAGGAGCGGCTCTACACCGAGGCCCCCGTCATCGCGCTCTACTACCCCAACAACCTGGAGGGCTACCGCAAGGACAGGATCGCCTCCATCACCCCGATCCCGGAGGACAAGGGCATCCTGTACGGCGGGAGCGGCTACTGGCCGGTCTACTCCCTGCGGGCGGTGGAGCGTCCCGCGGCCCCGGCCGGCGAAGATTCGGGGAACGGCGTCATCCTGGCCGTCACGGCGGTCGCCGCCGTGGTGGCCGGAGCCGGGATCCTCCTCCTCGTCAGGCGGCGCCGCACCACCGCCGACGACCGCGAGTAGCGGCCGATGAGCACATCGCCGGCCGAGCTGACGAAGGCGCCGCCGAAGGACGATCGGGGCGGCGCCCGCCGGAGCCTGGCGCGCTACGCGCTGGTCAAGCTCGGCGGGGCGCTGCTCGGCATCGGGCTGGTGGTCGTCGCGACGTTCTTCCTGTTCCGCCTCATCCCCGGCGACCCCACCATCGCCTACACCCGCGACGTGCCGGTCACCCCCGAGCAGCTCGCCCTGCTCAGGCGGCAGATGGGCCTGGACAGGCCGCTGGGCGAGCAGTTCCTGGACTTCGTGCTGCGAACCCTGCGGCTGGACCTCGGCACCTCGTACGAGTATCGCAGGCCGGTCGCCGAGCTCATCGGCGAGCGGGTGGGCCCGACGCTGCTGCTGGTGGGCACCGGGCTCGCCGTCGCGGTCGGCCTGGGCATGTGGCAGGGCACCAGGGCCGCCTGGCGCCACGGCGGCCGGTTCGACCGCTTCTCCACGGGGACCGCGCTGACCCTGTGGTCGGTGCCGACCTTCTGGCTGGGACTGCTGCTGCTCATGGTCTTCGCCGCGGGGATGGGCCCGATACCCGGCCTGTTCCCCACCCGGGGCATGGAGGACGTCGACGCGCCGGACGGGCCGCTCTACCTCCTGCACGTCGCCCACCACCTGGTGCTGCCGTGCCTCACCCTGGTCGCCGTCGTCTACGCGCAGTACCTGCTGGTCATGCGCTCCTCGCTGCTCGACGAGATCGGCCAGGACTACGTGACCACCGCCCGCGCCAAGGGCCTGCGCGACGACGACGTCCGGCGGCGCCACGCGGTGCCGAACGCGCTGCTGCCGACGGTGACCCTGGTGTTCATGCAGATCGGGTTCGTGGTCGGCGGCGCGGTCTCGGTGGAGTTCGTCTACTCCTGGCCCGGCCTCGGCCTGCTGTTCGTCGAGGCGATCAGGGGACCCGACTACGCGGTCATGCAGGGGACCTTCATGCTCGTCTGCGTCGCGGTGATCGTCATGAACACGCTGGCCGACGTGGTCTACCACGTCCTGGATCCGAGGGTGAGGTCGGCGTGAGCACGAAGGAGGAGGAGGCGAGGGAGGTCGGCGACGGCGCCGGGACGTCGCGTGCGATCGCGAGGGCGCGCCGCCGTGCCGCCCTCGCGCGGTTCTGCCGCGCGTACGGCGGGAACAGGGCCGGGCTGTACGGCGCGGCGATCCTGCTGGTCGCCGTCCTGGCGGCCCTCGTCACGCCGCTGGTCACCGACCCGTCCGGCATGGACGTGACCAGGGCGACGGGTGCCAAGATGGCGCCGCCGAGCGCGGACTTCCCGCTCGGCACCGACGAGTCCGGCCGCTCGGTCCTGCTCATGCTCCTGTGGGGCGCGCGGGTCTCGCTGCTCATCGGGTTCATGTCGGCCCTGCTCAGCATGGTGATCGGTACGGTCTTCGGCATCGCGTCCGGGCACTTCCGGGGCTGGGCCTCGGCCGTGCTGATGCGCGTCACCGACTGGTTCCTGGTGCTGCCCGCCCTGGTCCTGGCCCTGGTGCTCGCGGCCGTCCTCGGCGGCGGCGCGTCCACGATCATCCTGGCGATCGGGGTGACCTCCTGGGCCTCCACGGCGAGGCTGATCCGGGCCCAGACGCTGGCGGTCGAGGCCAGGCCCTACATCGAGAGGTCCAGGGCGCTGGGCGCCGGGCACTGGCACGTCATGACCCGGCACGTGCTGCCGAACGTCGCCCCGCTGGTCCTGGCCAACACCACCCTCACGGTGGCGAGCGCCATCGTCACCGAGTCCACCCTCGCCTTCCTCGGCGCGGACTCGGGCCAGGTGTCATGGGGCGGAATGCTGCGCGGCTCCTACGACTGGGGCGCGGCCACCTCGGGCGCCTGGTGGTACGTGCTGCCGCCCGGTCTGTGCATCGTCCTGGTCGTCCTGGCGTTCACCCTCTGCGGACGCGCCCTGGAGACCGTACTCAACCCACGCCTTCGGGGGGCCTCGTGACCGTACTCGACCCATGCCCGCGGGACCTCGTGACCGTGATCGACCCCTGGTCTCCAGGGGCCCCGGCCGTGTCCGGCCCACGCCTCCGGGGGGTCTCGTGACCCTGCTCGAACTGCGCGACGTGGCGGTGACCTACCGGAGCGCGGCCGGGGACGTCCCCGCCGTGCGGGGCGTCTCGCTCGACCTGGCGGAGGGCGAGGCCCTCGGCGTGGCGGGGGAGTCGGGGTCGGGCAAGTCGACGCTGGCCATGTCGCTGCTGCGGTTGCTGCCCAGGGACGCGCTGGTGTCCGGGGAGATCCTGCTGGACGGCGAGGACGTCCTCACGATGAGCTGGGGGCGGCTGCGCGCGGTCCGGTGGGCGTCGGCCTCCCTGATCTTCCAGGGCGCCCAGCACGCCCTGAACCCGGTGCGCAGGATCGGCGACCAGATCGCCGAGCCGCTGCGGGTGCACGGCATGGCGACCGGCGCGGCGGCGCGGCGCAGGACGGCGGAGCTGCTGGAGCAGGTCGGCCTGCCCGCCTGGCGGGCGCGCGGCTACCCGCACGAGCTGTCCGGCGGACAGCGCCAGCGCGTGATGATCGCGATGGCGCTCGCCTGCTCCCCGCGCCTGATCGTCGCCGACGAGCCGACCACCGCGCTGGACGTGATGATCCAGGCGCAGGTGCTCTCACTGATCCGCTCGCTCATCGCCGAGCACGGGATCGGCCTCGTCATGATCTCTCACGATCTGTCGGTCCTGGCCGCGACGTGCGACCGGCTGGCGGTCATGTACGCGGGCCGCGTGGTCGAGTCCGGTCCCTCGCACGAGGTCTTCGGAAACGCCGGGCACCCCTACGGCAGGGCGCTGGCCGAGGCCTTCCCCACCGTCGGCGACCCCGCCTCCAGGATGGCGCCCAGGGGACTGGGCGGGGATCCGCCCGACCCGGCCCACCTGCCCACGGGGTGTTCCTTCCATCCCCGCTGCCCGGTGTCGCTCGTCTCGTGCGCGTCGGAGTCGGTCGAGCTCTGGCCGGTGAGCCGTACCAAAGCGGGCCGTACCAAAGCGGACGGCACCGAAACGAACGGCACCGAAACGGGCCGTACCGAGGCAGGCCGTGCCGAGGCGGCGCACACCGCCGCGTGCGTCCACGTCCGCGTCCACGAGGAGACTCGATGACCCTGCTCGAAGCGCGGGACCTGCACGTGGAGTTCGTCTCGCGCGGGCGCCGCGCCCGCGCGGTGGACGGGGTGAACCTCGTCGTGGGCCAGGGGGAGATCGTCGCGCTGGTCGGCGAGTCCGGCTGTGGCAAGACGACGCTGGCCCGCACCCTGCTCGGCCTGGAGCGGCCCGCCTCGGGGTCGGTCCTGTACGGCGGCGTCCCGCTGGCCTACTCCTCGCGCGCGCTGCGGGCCCACCGGCGCGAGGTGCAGCTCGTGCTCCAGGACCCCACGGGATCGCTCAACCCCCGGCACACCGTCTACGAGGCGGTGGCCGAGGGGCCGCGCATCCACCGCCTGCCCGCGGAGGGGGAGCGGGTCGCGTCGGCGCTGTCACGCGCCGGGCTGCGGCCCCCCGAGCGGTTCCTCAACCGCTACCCGCACGAGCTCTCCGGCGGCCAGCGCCAGCGCGTCGTCATCGCCGGGGCCCTCGCGCTCGACCCCAGGGTGCTGGTCGCCGACGAGCCGGTGGCCTCGCTGGACGCGTCGGTGCGCGGCGAGATCCTCGCCCTGCTGCTCCGCCTCCGCGACGAGTTCGGCCTGTCGGCACTGGTCGTCACCCACGACCTCGGGCTGGCCTGGAACATCGCCGACCGCGTCGCGGTGATGTATCTCGGCAGGATCGTCGAGTCGGGGCCGGTGGAACGGATCCTCACCGCGCCCTCGCACCCGTACACCCAGGCGCTGCTGTCGGTCCTGCCGGAGTCGCCGTCGCCTGTGGTGCTGGGCGGCGAGCCACCGGACCCGACCCGGATCCCGCCGGGCTGCCGCTTCCACCCGCGCTGCCAGGTCCTGGCCTCGGGCGCGGCGGCCGGGACGGGGGTCGACGGGCTGTGCGTGTCACGGCCGCTGCCGGTGCTGCCGTCCTCGGCCGCCGCCCAGGTCGCCTGCCATCACGCCGGGGCCCGCCCGGCCTCCGTCCGGCGCGAGGCCGAGGCGGAGCACCGGTGAACGGCGGTGAACGGCGGTGAACGGCGGGGTGGGGCCGGACGGTGTGCCCGGCCCCGGCCCCGGCCCCGGCTCCGGCGGGCGGCGAGGGGCGGGACCGGGTGAGGCGTGCCCGGCCTCGGGGAAGACGTTTCGCGGAGGCCGGGCGAGGGGTCAGAGGCCGGGGAGGCGGCCGTTCCTGAACAGGTCGACGAAGAGACCGTGGTCGGCCCTGGCCCGAGCCCCGTAGGCGTGGGCGAAGTCGACGAGGCCGCGGGTGAAGCCGTCGGTGTCGCCGCCGATCACGGCCACGATCGCGTCCTCGGTGGAGAAGTCGACCAGGTCGTGGCTGGACTCGTCGTCGGCCACCGAGTGCATCCTGGCCACGGCCCGGCCCAGGTCGCGGACGACCGAGGCCAGCTCGTCCGGCTCGTTGACGTCACCCCAGGCCAGGTCGGCGGAGTAGGGAGAGACCTCGGCGACCAGCTGGCCGACGCCGTTCAGCATGGTGTAGCCGAGCCACGGGTCGGCGTACGCCTGCAGGGCCCGCTGCGACTCCGCGGTGCGGTGGCCCTGGTGCTTGAAGTAGCCGTGCACCTTCTCGTCGGTGATGTGCCGCGCCACGGCCGGGACCTGGGCCTGCTTCATGTAGAGGATGACATCGTTCTCCAGGGCCTGGGTGTGGCCCTCGAGAAGCATGTTGTACGAGGGCAGCCCGGCCGAGCCGATCCCGATGCCGGTGCGCAGCGCGAAGTCCTTGATCTTGTGCTCGACCTCCGAGACCGTGGGAAGGGTCGTCAGGTAGTCGTGGAAGGCCGCCTCCACCGCCTCGCGGGTCTCCTGGTCCACCGGATAGCGGCCGTCCATGACGGCGAACCTGCGGTCGAAGTTCTCGACGGTGGTCTCCAGGTCCAGCAGCGCCACCCGGGTGTTCAGCCGGGCGAGCTGCAGCACCCGGTGGAGCACCCCGCTCGTGGTGTCCAGGGTCAGCGAGCCGATCGCGTCGTCCCCGCCGTCCGAGATGCCGTGCAGCTCGGAGAGGTACGAGTGGGCGAACTCGGTCACCAGATCGGTGATGACGTCGTCCGACAGCGCCTTGGCGTACCCGATGAGCGCGACGCTGGCCGCGAAGCGCCGCAGGTCCCAGATGTACGGGCCGACGTAGGCCTCGTCGAAGTCGTTGACGTTGAACACCAGGACGCCCGAGGCGTTCATGTAGGTGCCGAAGTTCTCGGCGTGCAGGTCGCCGTGGATCCAGACGCGCCGCGTCTGCTCGTCGAGGAAGGCGTCGTCGGCGAACGCGCCGGTCATGTCCGCGTAGAACAGGCAGGCGCTGCCCCGGTAGAAGGCGAAGGGCGAGGCGGCCATCTTCCGGAACTTGCGCCGGAAGGCGGCGGGGTCACGTTTCATGGAATCACCGAACTCGGTGATCAGGACGTCGAGAATGTGCGCCGAGCGCCCATCGGTGGTCATGGTGGGCAGATTAGGTCGCGGGACCGAAACTCGCCACATCCGGAGCATCACGGATCTGGAACGCACCAATGAACCGGCCCGTTTTCGCCTGGTTCGCGGGGCCGGGCACGTCCCGGAAAGGCGTCGACAACCGCGCCCGTCGATCATAGGTTCGCGGTGGGGTCCGAAGCCGCGGGAGGCCGAGGGGCCCGAAAATGGGAGCGGGCGCGGCGGGCATGGGCGTTCCCGGGACGAAGGCGATGACGGCGGGGGGAGCGCGGCAGGCGTGGACGCGGGGCCCGAAGGACGGCTGAGAGCTCACGGGAGAGGCACGGAGGTCGGCATGGCGGTACTGGAGGGTAGGACGGCGGTGGTCACCGGGGGGTCCCGGGGCATCGGCCGGGCGATCGTGGAGCGTCTCGCCCGCGACGGGGCGGACGTTCTCTTCAGCTACGCGAACGCCGCCGCGTCCGCGGGCGAGGTGGAGCGGGTGGTCAAGGAGGCGGGCGGGAGCGTCCGCGCCGTCCAGGTCGACCTCGCGAGGCGGGGCGCCGCGGAGTGGCTGATGGAGACCGCCGAGGAGCTTCTCGGCGGCCTCGACATCCTGGTCAACAACGCCGCGCTGAGCTTCACCCCGATCCCCATCGCGGAGACCACCGAGAAGCTGTACGACCGCGCCATGGCGGTCAACGCCAAGGCGGCCTTCCTGACCATCCGGTACGCGGCCAGGCACATGCGCGACGGCGGCCGTATCGTCAACATCTCCACTCTCAACACCGTCCGCCCCGCATCGGGTATCGCCCCCTACGCGGCGAGCAAGGGCGCCCTCGAACAGCTGACCTCCGTCGCGGCCCGCGAGCTCGGCGAGCGGGGCATCACCGTCAACACGGTCTCCCCGGGCGCCACGGACACCGACCTGCTGCGCGGCACCAACCCGGAGGAGCTCCTCACCCAGATCGCCGCGCTGACCCCGCTCTCCCGCCTCGGCGACCCCTCGGACATCGCGGACGTCGTGGCTTTTTTGGTGGGTCCCGACGGCCGCTGGCTCACCGGCCAGAACCTCCAGGCCAACGGGGGCCTTAGCTGAGGGCCTCCCGGCGGGTTCCGGTCACGGAATTCCGGCCGGTCGCCGTCGCGCCCGAGGACGGTCGCCTCCGCTGATCGCCTGACGGCCCCCGCCGATGTCGACGACCCGGCCCGACCGGCTTTCCGTCCTCGGGCGCCCGAGCGGGGGACCGCAGGGGCCGAGCCCGGCGGGAGACGCTGTTTTGGGCCTTGTAGGCATGGGATACCGGGGTTACGATCCGCGTAATTATTAGGAAACTTTCCTAAATGGAAGGGCATCTACGTGCGCCGATCAGCCTCTGTGCTGCTGGTTCTCGCCCTGGCAGCCGCTCTCGCCGTTCTCTCGTCCCCCGCCTCGGCCGCCGCCCGGCTCACCGCGGCCTTCACCCTCACCGGCACCCAGGGCAAGTTCGTGGTGAGTAATCCCGGCACCACCCCGGTCACCGGCTGGTCGATCACCTTCGACCTGCCCTCGGGCGTCACGGTCAGCGGTGCCCAGCACGCCACCACCACGCAGAGCGGGACGCGGGTCAAGCTGACCCCCGCCTTCTACATCAACACGGTGCGGGCGAACGGCAACACCGAGCCGTACAGTCCCACGTTCACGCTCAGCGCGGCGGCCCAGCCGGTGAGCTGCACGATCAACGGCGCCAACTGCGACGGCAGCGGCGACCCGCCGCCCCCCGACGCGCCCCTCACCGCCACCTACTCGGGGAGCGGCACGCAGGGCAGGTTCGTGATCGCCAACAACACCGACACCGCGCTCACCGGCTGGTCGATCACCTTCGACCTGCCCGCGGGGGTCACCGCGAGCGCCGCGCAGAACGGGGCGCTGAGCCAGAGCGGGCGCCAGGTCACGCTGAGCCCGGCCCACTACAACACGACCGTGGCGGCACGCGGCACCACCGAGCCGTACAGTCCCGCGTTCACGCTCAGCGGCGCGTCCGCCGAGCCGGAGAACTGCAGGATCAACGACGTCAGATGCGACGGCGCGGCGGACACCCCGCCCGGCGCGCCCGGCAACCTGCGTTCGCCGGTCAAGACGACCAGGACCGTCTCGCTGGCCTGGGACGCCGCGACCCCTGGAAGCCTCCCGATCTCCGGCTACCAGGTCTACCGGGGCGCCGACCTCGTCGCGACGGTCACCGGGACGAACACGACCGTCACCGGCCTGACCTCGAACACCGAGTACACGTTCACCGTGCGGACCAGGGACCGCAAGGGAACCCTCTCCCCGGCGAGCGCGGCGCTGAGGGTGACCACCAACAACGCCGGCGACGACACCCAGCCGCCGACCGCGCCCTCCGGCCTGCGCGTCACCGGCAAGAGCTCCTCCGGCGTCTCGCTCGCGTGGAACGCCTCGACCGACAACAGGGGCGTCGCCGGGTACGAGGTCTACACCGGCGCGACCCTGGCCACGACGGTGACCGGCACCTCCGCCACGGTGAACGGGCTGTCGCCGTCCACCGAGTACACCTTCACGGTGAAGGCCCGCGACCTGTACGACAACACGTCCGCGGCGAGCACCGCGCTGAAGGTGAGCACCGACGACATCATCGGCAGCGGGTACGCCAGGATCGGCTACTTCGTCCAGTGGGGCATCTACGGCCGCCAGTACTTCGTGCGCAACCTCGACACCACCGGCGCCGCCGCGAAGCTGACCCACCTCAACTACGCCTTCGGCAACATCGACCCGGTGAACCTGACGTGCCTGCAGGGTGTCACCAAGGGCACCACCCCGAACCCGCAGGACCCGAACCAGGGTGACGGCTCCGGTGACGCGGACGCCGACTACGGCAGGCCGATGAGCGCGGCGCAGTCGGTGGACGGCGTCGCCGACACCGGCTGGGAGAAGCTGCGCGGCAACTACAACCAGCTCCGCAAGCTCAAGGCGAAGTATCCGAACCTCAAGGTGCTGATCTCGCTCGGCGGCTGGACGTACTCGAAGTACTTCTCCGACGTGGCGGCCACCGACGCGGCGCGGAAGAAGTTCGTGAGCTCCTGCATCGACACGTACATCAAGGGGAACCTGCCGGTCTACAACGGCGCGGGCGGCCCCGGCAGCGCCGCGGGCATCTTCGACGGCATCGACCTGGACTGGGAGTGGCCCGGTTCCGAGGGGCACGCGGGCAACCACATCGGCCCGAACGACAAGGCGAACAACACGCTGCTGATCGCCGAGTTCCGCAGGCAGCTCGACGCCCTGACCCAGGAGACCGGCAGGCGCTACCAGCTGACCGCCTTCACCCCCGCCGACCCGGCGAAGATCGCCGCGGGCTGGGACCTGCCCGAGGTCGCCAGGTCCCTGGACATCTTCAACGTCCAGGGCTACGATTTCCACGGCGCGGGCAGCGACAACTCCTGGGAGCCCAATCGGGCCGGGCACCAGGGCAACCTGTACACCGACGCCGAGGACCCGTACCCGTTCCACTTCAGCGTTGAGGACACGGTCGACGTCTATCTCCAGGCGGGGGTGAACCCGCGCAAGATCACCATCGGTCTCGCGTACTACGGCCGGGGCTGGCAGGGCGTCGCCGACGGCGGGAGGTTCGGCGAGTGGCAGTCGGCCACCGGTGCGGCGCCGGGGCAGTTCCCGGACGAGGCGGGCACCCGCGGGTACGCCAACCTGCTGGCCTCCGTGCCGGGGTGCGCGGTGAGACACGACGAGCAGTCGGTGGCGACCTACTGCTACACCGGCAACGGCGGTCAGTGGTGGACCTTCGACGACGTCTGGTCGATCGGGAAGAAGACCGCGTGGCTCCGGAGCAAGGGCCTGCTCGGCGCGATGGTCTGGGAGATGTCCGGTGACACCGGCACCCTGACCACCGCCCTGGACGCGGGCCTGAGGTAACCGTCCCGGCGGCGTCCCAGGGTGACTACTCCTGAAGGTGGCCTGAAGGTGGCCTGAAGGTCACCATTCCGGAGGATCGTCTTCGCGGCCTCCGATGTCGCGAAGACGGTTTCCCCGGTGCCCGAACTCGTGTCGCGGAGCACCCCTGGCCGACTCCCGGTCGGAGGCCGGAGTCGCCAGGGCGGTCCCGACGAATTCGAAATAACGCATAGGCGTCGACCCGGAACGGGGAGTGATCGTTAAAATCTGAAGCCGAACAGTCCGCCGTCCGGCTGGTCGGTCAGATGGGGCTCGATGATGTAAGGATTCGCTTCGAACCCCATTGAAACCGCTTTGTTCAGATCGTCGGAGTTCATGGTGACGATGTACTGCATCCGCTCGGTCTCGGTAACCTCGGCCGCCAGCTGGAGGGCTCGTGCCACTTGACGTTCGTCCACACCGTCGTACAGATGGCTGTCGTGAACGAGGAAGTCCGGACCCCGGCCGGCACGGTGGGCGATGACGGCGGCGGTCAGGTCGAAGCAGAAGATCACCATGTTGTGGATTCCCCTGCTCCCGTCGTCTTCGATCTTGGGTTCGATCTGCATTCGCTGCTTACCCGGGCTGAAGGTCAGATAGGGGTTTTTCCCGTCTCCGTACAGGCGCCGGGCGTACGTGTTGAAAAGGCTGCTCGCTTCGAAGGTGATGGTGTCCCGGTCCTCAAGGTCGGTCACCATCTCCTGTTCGAGCTCAAGGCGTTTCGCCTCGATCTCCCGTCGGCTCGCCTCAAGTGCCTGCGCGGCCTGGAATCGGTGGCGGAGAGACTCCAGATGCGCCTGTTCGCGAGCCAGGGCATATTGCAGGGAGTTGAGCGCATCAAGCGCGCCACCCGAGTTCAGCGTATGCAGGAGGGCGGCTTGTCGCTCGCCGAGTCGCGTGCGCGTCCGGGTGCGCTCCTCCAGAAGTCGACGGAGCCGGGATATCTCCTCGTGTAACTGCTTCTCACGGTTTCGGACCACGGTCTCGTGGAAGGCGCGCACATCGTCGAACCGGCGGCGCACCTCCTGGCCGAGAATCAAGTTCAGCTGCTTGTAGGCCGATTCCAGATACCGGTCATCCGGCTCGGCCACCTCGTCGACGGACTGTTCCATGTCCTGAAGGTTGCGTCGGTCCACCGCTTCGGACGCCCGGAGTGATCGGATGCGCCGATCGAGCTCGTCGGCCTCCCGGCGAATGTTCTCGTATTCGGGGACGACCTGAAAACTCGCGATTTGGTGCTCAAGTTCACTCACCCGCTGTTCTATGGCACCGATCTCACCTCGGAGTTCGGCGGAACGGCCGACGATTTTCCCCCAGACAGGATCTTTCGCGGCTTCGACGAGCTTCTTTCTCGTGGCCTCCTGATTGGACAGGAGGCGATACCGTGCTGCCAGGCCGACGTCCAGGCCGAAGAGGTGGCACAGGTTGACCATCGCGTCGTGAGGTGACTGCTGGGCGAATGTCCTGGTGGGCTCAAGAAAGCCCCCCGCATCGACACGGCGGATCGCGAATGACAACAGCGTCCGGCCGCTGACCTCCGCTCCCTCGGAGTCGACCCCGTAGAGATCCCGTTCCATCGCCCACTGCCAGTCTTTCGTCGACACCTCGGCGGCGTGTTCGAACAGGCCCCCGGGGGAGCTCCGTGTTATGTCCGGATCGAGCGTCACTCTGTTCGGCCGTGTCGTCGAGCGCGTCACCGTCAAGGTCTCTGGTCGGCCCGGCCAGTCAAGTTTCAGCCTGAATGTGTGGTCGCGGAGCTTCTCGCCGGCCCAGACGGCCTTGGGTTCGTTGCGGGCACCCAGCAGAAAATGCAGTAACTCGACCATGCTCGACTTGCCGGCACCGTTGCGGCTGTCGGTGTCAGTGGAGGCGTCGGTGCGTTCGGCGACCAGGAGGTTCAGCCCCGTCCCGAAGCGGATCGTTCGGAACCTGTCGTCGTCAGAAGTCAGGCTATGCAGCATTGTCACGAGCCCGGAAAATCAACATGTCCTGTTCAAGTTCGACCAGGCCCAGGGCGTAGAGCAGGTCGAGCGCGAGAGCGAACCACCAGAACGTCAGGGGCGCCCGATGGTCGTTGTCCTCGCGCCAGGTCAACAGACGGCGCCAGGCCTGGGTGACGGTCACGGGCTGACGCCCGGTGGCCATCACGATCTGAGCCCCCACAGCCAGCAGGGCGCGCTGGGGAGCGACCCCTTTGGTCGGCACGATCACGTGGTCACTCCCATCTCGGCCTCCGGGACCCAACCCGTGGGCGGCACCTTGAAGATCTCACATTCACCGAAGAAGTACATCAGGACAACGAGCGCGTTCAGCTCCATAGGGGATTGTTGCGAGGCATTGCCGAGAACGTGCCGCTCAAGCCGCCAGAGGATGTCGTCGGAGTCCTCACACGTCTGGGCGATCATCTCGTAGTGCTCGCGAAAGCCCGCCGCGACCTCGTCCCTCTCGTTGGGATCGAGCCTGCTCCGGTAGTAGTCCTCCACGTGGTTGACGTAGGACAGGGCGAGCTTCATGCGATGCTGAATATCCCAGGAGAACCCGTTGTATTCCATTTTCTTGAGCGGAGGCCTGGGGATGGCCGGTAGGTCTTCGAGGGGGCGTCGGTATTCGGCGAGGTGATCCAGGAGCGGGATCAGTTCCTCAAGCACGACGCTGACCACCACAGGCTTCGCGGGAAACGGGCCAAGGAAGTCCTCGACCTGCCACTTCTCCATCCTGCAGAGTTCGGTGTAGAAGTGCCGTCGGCCGAAGTTCTCGAAAAACAGTTCGGGGTGATCGTCGCGTGCTGTCGCGAGTAGCGATGCCAGCTCGGGGTGTATGCCTCTGCGGTCGTTGTGCACGAAGACGAAGGTGCCGAACTCGCCATCGCGCTTCGCGATGGCCTTGGCGAGGTCGGTCCGGAACTTGCGGGCGATCTTGGAGGGGACGACGGTCTGGGGCGCGTAGCACGCGTACAGCTTCTTCCCGATCAGGAGAAGGCCGTCCGCCCCTTGGTCGCCGAGACGTCCAGCGGTTCGGACATTCAGGAAGCCAGGGTTCAGAACATGCATAACTTCATGGAAGAAGTCCTCGAACCCTTCGCCATGAAGTTCGTCGAGCTTCGCATTGAGCATGAAACGAATCGACGAACGCTCCCAAATCTCCAAGTACTCCTCCGTGGGCCTCGTTTCGATGTGCCTGACGAGTTTTGAACTCGATTAGCCTGAAGGAGGATAGCCGGAGTAGGCGGGGAGCGTAGGTGGATTCGAGGCGCCGAGGCTTGGAAAATTCAAGTTCGCGGCGAATTGTCGTTTTTCTAGTTTTGTTGTACGGTTTTTGCTGGTCGTCATGGTCAGAGCTGTCGGTTGTCCCGGATCTGCTGACTTCCTGCATCTGCATACCGGCGAACAGGTAGAAACTCTCAGTCTCGCCAAGGTTCTGCGGGAAAGCCGGAGCGTGCGGCAGTGGTGCCCCGGATACCCGCCCTTCTTCGCTCGCGCCGAGGAAGGACTTTGCCGGCGGTGTGACGTTCCATGAGTTCGGCGGCTTACGAGCTAAGCACGAGGTCTCCGGGAGAGGGCAGGGAGGTGGCCCGCCCTCGTGACGCCCGCCGGGGCCTCCGTCCTTGAAACGAGGAAAGCGGGTCAGCGCTCGTAGTCCTTCAGGGTGACGGCGTTCGCCGTCTGCCGGATGCCCTTGGCGATCAGTCCCTTCCACGGCACGTAGGGCAGGAGCCGGTAGTTCTGGTTGATGAACCAGGCCATGAACCGGCTGTCGGGAACCATCCACTTGCCCACCCCGTCACCCGACTTCTGGCATCCCGTCGCGTACTCGCGCATGGCCTCCTCGTAGCGGGCGAGGCCCGCGCGGTGGTCACCGCCCGCGGCGGCGAGTTCCCCGGCGAGGACGTAGGCGCCGATCATGGCCAGGCCCGTGCCCATGCCCGAGAGCGGCGAGGCGCAGCAGGCGGCGTCCCCGAGCAGCGTGACCCGGCCGCGCGACCAGCTGTCGACGTGGACCTGGCTGATCGAGTCGAAGTAGAAGTCCCGGGCGTCCCGCATCGCGTCCAGCAGCCGGGGAGCCTCCCAGCCGACGTCGGCGAACGCCTCGGCGAGGATCTTCTTCTGCTGCTCGACGTCGTGGCGGTCGTAGCTCAGCGGCGGGGAGGCGAAGTAGAACGTCGCCTTCGCCTCGGTGTTCCCCCGGGCGCTGTACATGCCGACGAGCTTGCCGGGAGTGTTGTAGATCTGCCCCGTGTGGTCGAGTCCGAGGTGGTTGGCGGTGGTGAAGATCGCGCAGTACAGGCCCATCTCCCTCACGAACCGCGATTCGGGCCCGAACGCGAGCGCCCGGATGTTGGAGTGCAGCCCGTCGGCCCCCACGACCAGGTCGAACCGGCGCGGCTCACCGCGTTCGAAGGTGACCTGTACGCCCTTCGTGTCCTCGGTGAGGGAGGTGATGGAGTCGTCGAAGAGATACTCGACGTGGTCGCGGGTGCGCTCGTACAGGATGCGCGCCAGGTCGCCGCGCAGGATCTCCACGTCGCCGCTGAAGACGTCGGCGGGCATGCTGGAGATCTTCTTGCCCGCGCCGTTGACGTACGCCATCGCGCCCATGTTCGTCTGCTCGCGCCGGATGTCGTCCAGGATCCCCATCCGGTCGAGCATGGTGAGGTGTGCCTCGCCACGGAAGTCGACCGCGTAGCCGCCGTCGCGGACGTCGGGCGCCCGCTCCACGATCGTGGGGGTGAAGCCGTGGCGGTGCAGCCAGTAGGCCAGCGCCGGACCGGCGACGCCGGCCCCGGAGATCAGGATGTTCGTGTTCTTGAGCCGCGGTGTGGTGTTCATGGGGAGAGCCTGTCCAAGAGCGCTCACCGCTCCCTCACAGCGTGCTCACCACCTTCCCGGGCGCTCACCGCTCGCGGTGAGCGCCCGGCGGGGGGCGGATGCCCGGCGTGTGCTGAACATCCCGCACATACCGACTGCCCTGCGCGGGCGGATGCCCGGCACATGCTCAAAGCTCCGTACGCGCCGAACGACTGATACAAGCCGAACGTTTCGCACAAGCCGAACACCCTGCGAGTGCGAACGCCCGGCGCATGCCGGACACCCCGTACGTCCGGAGACCTTCGCGGGCCGGTCAGCCGGGCAGGACGGGCTTGTGGTCGGCGAAGCCGCTGATCGGCGAGGTCCGGATGAAGGTCTCGGAGATACCGGCCAGGCGGAGCGCGGCCGTCGCGGACAGGCACGCGCCCTCGCCGTGGGCGGCCTCGTACGGCGTCTCGCCCAGCGCGGCCCGCGCGGTGGCGGCCGTGCGGGAGACATCGGGGTCGTTCTCGACGGCGATGCCCCGCAGGGCGACGGCCGCGCCGAGCAGCATGGCGGCGCCGGGGGCGTCCCCTTCGAGCAGGGCGATTCCCGCCAGGGCCTCGACCGGGCGGGCGCTCTCGGTGATCGCCCCCGTTTCCACCGCCACCTCGGCGGCCCGCCGGTGCAGGGCGCGGGCCGCGGTGAGATCGCCGGAGGCCTCGGCGATCCTGCCGAGCCCGAGGAGCGCGGCCGTCCGGTTTCCCGCGCTCTTCACCCAGTGCGTCTCGAACCGGTCGAGCGCCTGCTCGTACAGCACGCGCGCCCCGGTCAGGTCGCCCTCCAGCCGCGCGATGTCGCCGAGGCCGCGCAGCGCCGCGGCCAGGTAGGTGGGGCTGCCCGCGCGGCGGGCGATCTCGGCCGCCCGCTCGTAGTCGGCGCGCGCCTCGGGAAGACCGGTGGCGGCCG
Organism: Streptosporangium sp. NBC_01469; assembly: GCF_036227305.1. Taxonomy (NCBI): domain Bacteria; kingdom Bacillati; phylum Actinomycetota; class Actinomycetes; order Streptosporangiales; family Streptosporangiaceae; genus Streptosporangium; species Streptosporangium sp. NBC_01469. Next base: position 3,983,909 of record NZ_CP109465.1, read on the forward strand.
GGTCCCTCCCGGCCCGGGTGGCCTGGACGCGGTAGTCACCCCGGTTGCACAGCAGGTCGGGAACGTCCTCGAGGGCGCCGAGCCGCTCGGTGAGGGCGAGAGCCTCGTCGGTCAGGACGATCGCCTTCCCGGGGTCGCCGCGCAGGGCCGCCAGGCCGGCCAGCGCGTCCAGGGCCAGCGACGTCCCCCACCGGTCGCCCAGCGAGCGGAAGGCGTCGGCGGCGGAGGTGAACTCGTACTCGGCCCGCGCCAGGTCCCCGGCCGCGAGCTGCGGGTATCCCCACAGCAGGTGGACGACGGCCCTCTCCCACGGGTCGTTCCCCGCCCGCCCGCGGGCGATCACCGCGAGGGCGACCCGCGGATTCTCCGCACCGGAGTTGATCATCGGCCAGAGGAAGGTGATGACCGGGTGGCGGTGCGGCCGGTCCGGGTCGACGACGGCCGCCTCGGCCGTCGCCCGGTGGCGCTCCCACGCCTCCCGGCCGCCGCTACCGGCCGCCGCGGCCAGGGCGCAGAGCACGTACCCGTCCCCGAGCCCCGGGGGAGGGCTGTCGCCGATCGTGTCCAGGAGCGTGACCGCCGGCGCCGTCGCCAGGGTCCGCATACCGCGCATCCAGAAATATGGTGACAAAAAGGCGAACAGTGCGAGGGCGAGCTCGACCTCCCCGGCCTCGGAGGCCCAGCGCAGCGCGGCCTGGAGGTTGGCGTCCTCCGCGACGAGGATCTCCAGCCATCGGAGCTGCTCGGCACGCCGCAGGTGGGGGTCCGCGTCCCGCGCCAGCTCCAGGAAGTGGTCCGCGTGCGCGCGCCGCAGGGCCTCGGACTCCCCGGCCACCTCCAGCTGCTCGGCGCAGTAGGCGTGAATCGTGTCGAGCATCCGGTAGCGCCCGCCGCCCGCCTCCACCAGGGACTTGTCGGCGAGGGAGTCCAGCAGGTCCTCGGCGTCGGGCACCCCGCAGACCCGCGCCGCGGCCTCGGCGGTCGCACCGCCGGAGAAGACCGTCAGGCGCCTGGCCAGCACCTGCTCGGCTCCGGACAGCAGGTCCCAGCTCCACGCCACGACCGCGCGCAGCGTCCTGTGCCTGGCGTCGGCCGTACGGCTGCCCCTCGACAGCAGGCGGAACCGGTCGTCCAGGCGGGCGGCGAGCTCGGGCAGCTCGTACGTGCGGGCCCTGGCCGCCGCGAGCTCGATGGCGAGCGGCAGGCCGTCGAGCTCGCGGCAGATCCGCCGTACGGTCTCGGCCCCGGTCTCGTCCAGCGCGAAACCGGGGCGTACGGCCGAGGCCCGGTCGGTGAAGAGCCGCGCGGCGGGGGAGGGGCCGAGCGGCCGGACCGGCCACAGGTTCTCGCCGGTGATGCCGAGCGGCTCCCGGCTCGTCGCCAGGACGTGCAGCTCCGGGCATCCGGCGAGCAGCCGCGCGACCAGGTCCGAGGCCGCCTCGACGACGTGTTCGCAGTTGTCGAGGACGAGCAGCAGCGGGCGGTCGGCCAGCGCCGCGAGCAGCCGGGAGACGGGCTCCGTCTCCTCGGGCACGGTGAGCAGCCCGCTCTCGCGGAGACCGAGCGCGCCGAGCAGGGTCTGCGGCAGCCGCCGCCCGTCGCGCAGCGCCGCGAGTTCGACGAAGCAGACGTCCGGCAGCCTGCTCGCGACCTCGATCGACAGCCTGGTCTTGCCCGCCCCGCCGGGGCCGAGCAGGGTGACCAGGCGCGCCGCCCCGAGCAGCCGGGTGACCTCGGCCAGGTCCTCGTCGCGGCCCACGAAGCTCGTCAGCTGCGCCGGTGGCGCGGGCGGCTCGTACGGCCGCTCGCCCCGGAGCAGTTCCCGGTGGACGGCCGCCAGCTCGGCCGAGGGGTCCGCGCCGAGCTCGTCCGCCAGCAGCCGCCGTGTCTCCTCGAACGCGAGCAGGGCCTCCGCCTGCCTGCCACCCGCCCGCAGGGCGCGCATGAGAAGGCTCCTGAGCCTTTCCCGCAGGGGGTGCCGGGCGGTCAGCTCCTGCAACTCGGGCACCGCGGCCCGGTGCTCGCCCCGCTGGAGGTCGGCCTCGATGCGGTCCTCCAGGGCGCCGAGCCTGCGCTCCTCCAGCCGCAGGACCAGGGCCCGCACGGAGGCGGCGTCCGCGGCGTCGGCGAGCGCGGGTCCCCGCCACAGGTCCAGGGCCTCCCGCAGTAGTACGGCCGCCCCCGCCGGGTCCCCGCCGAGCAGGGCCCGGCGTCCCTCGTCCGACAGCCGCTCGAAGCGGTGGGCGTCGAGGTCGCCCGGCTCGATCGCGAGCCGGTACCCCGAGGGGACGGCCTCGATCTCGGCCTCGCCCCCCAGGACCTGGCGGAGCCGGGACACCTGCGACTGCAGGGCGTGCGCCGCCCCTCCCGGTGGCCGAGAGCCGTAGAGGTCGTCGATCAGGAGGTCGGCCGTCACCACCTCGCCGGCGCGGGCGAGCAGCAGGCCCAGCAGCGCCCGCCGGGCCGGCCCGCCGACGCGTACCTCCCCTGCGGAGGCGTCGCCGGTGTCGGTGACGTCGGTGACGCCGTCGTGCCATGCCCGCGTGGTGCCCAGGATCCCGAACCGCATGAGGGCAATTGTCTTCCCTCGCGCGGTCTCACGTCTTCCGTCCCGACGGGCCGCCCGCCGCCGGAGCGGGGGGTGAGGGGAGGCGAGCGGCCACGCCCTGGCGGGTTCCGTCCCGTGGACGCGTTCCCGCGATGGGAATCGCGCCCTGGCGGGCGTGGGGGACCCGCCAGGACGCGTTCCGTCCCCGGCGCGGCGGCGGAGGACCCCGGCGAGGGATGGGGTCCTCGACCTGCTAGTCGCGCTCGGAGTCTGTGGCGGTGAAGGCGGGGACCGGGTGGTCCACCTCCTCCTCCGAGAGGTCGTCGTCGGGTGCGGGCCGCCGGTAGTGCCGTGAGATGAGGCGGGCCGCCCCCACCGGGTCGTCGGCCGGATGGGACGACTCAACGCCGTCCTCATTCCAGATGAAGAGCCCGTTCTTGCACCAAACAGTTAGATCGGTCAGCACCGAGAGCACCGACATGCCGTTCCCGTTGCTCTGGTAGGTGTGGGTGAATCCCTGGCGATGCAACGCGTAACGCAGTAAACGTGTTGCCTCGCGGGGATCGCGCCAGGGCAGGTACGGCGTATCCGTGCGGACCGACAGCACCGGCCTCCACCCCCTCGCTGACCTTTCGATGGATTTGTACCAACGATTGGATGATGCGGGTCTTGGGAGGTTGGGTCAAGGGGCTGTTCCCCGCTAGAACCAGATCGTCTAGTTTTGTTGGCACAAAGGGGACTTAATGGCACGGTCAACGCTGTATCAACAGGTGGCCTCCGACCTGCGGAGGACCATCTACTCCGGTGCGCTCGGACCGGGTGATCAGCTGCCGACCGAGGCGGAGCTCATGCTCGTGCACCAGGTGAGCCGCAACACCGTGCGGCTCGCCCTCGGCGAGCTCGTGAACGAGGGCCTGGTCACCCGTACCCCCCGCAGGGGCACCGTCGTCAGGGAACGCCGCCCGCTGCTCATGCACCCCCAGCGCGAGCTGCAGCCGCGCCGCGAGGAGACCCTGGAGGCCTTCGCCTGGGCCGTCTCCCGCGAGGGACGCGCGCCGAGCCAGGAGATCGAGGTCTCGATCGTGCAGCCGGTCGAGGAGATCGCCAGCAGGCTGGAGCTCGCGGACGACGAGCTCGCCGTGGTCCGTCGCAGGCTGCGCTTCGTGGACGGCCAGCCGTACAACACCAACGACTCCTACTTCCCCCTGGCCCTGGTCGCCGACTCCGAGATCACCCGCCCCGGCGACATCGTGCGCGGGGCGAACAAGGTCCTGGAGGAACTTGGCCACCGGCAGGTGCGGGTGGTGGACGACATCTGGGCGCGGATGCCCAACAGCGCCGAGACCGAGCGGCTCCAGCTCCAGCTCGGCACGCCGGTCGTCGTCTACATCCGGGTCGGCTACGACGAGGACGACACCCCCGTACGCGTGGCGGTGTCGGTCCTGCCCGCGGACAAGCACCTGATCCGGTACGAGCTGGAAAGCCGTTGACGTCTCCGTGACCGCCCTGACGGGCCGGCCCCCGTTCCGCCCGCGCCGCGGGCGAGCACAGGGCCGCGCCCGCCGGGTGGCCGGGCGCCGCTCTTCCCGCTCTGACTGCCCGCCCATGCCTTTCGCGCAGGCCGGGCTCTCCCCGCCGCTCCTCCCGATCGCGGTCTCGCCGCTCGCCTCAAGCCCCTAGGCATCCGCCTAGCCCGGCATGGACGCCGTGCGCCATCACATGGACACGCTCCGTGTCATCTCATGCACCGAACGCAACGAAGGGATGAACCATGCACTCGAACACCGCCAGTCCCACCGCCACGCGCCCGTTCACGCTGCGCAGGGCCACGGACGGTGACCTCGACGGGGTGCTCGCGCTCCTCGCCGAGACCGCCGGGTGGCTGAACGGCCGCGGCGTGCGGCAGTGGCCCGCCGACGGCTTCCCCGCCGGGCGCATCACCCCGCTGATCGACGAGGGGGTCCTGTACCTGCTGGACAGGGCGGACGGGCAGAGCGGGCCCGTAGCCACCCTCGCCCTGGACGGCCACGCCGACCCCGAGTTCTGGGACCGGGGGGACGACCCCGGTTCGGCGCTCTACGTCCACAAGCTGGCCGTGGCGCGCGACCACGCCGGCACGGGCCTGGGGGAGGCGCTCCTCGACTGGGCGGGCCTGCGGGTCCTGTCCTTGGGGAAAAGATGGCTCAGGCTTGACTGCTCCAAGGACAACCAGAGGTTGCAGGACTACTATCGGGGACAGCGTTTCGCGCATCTCCGCACGGTCGACCTGCCGCATCGCGCCTCCGGTGCCCTGTTCCAGCGGCCGGGGGGCCTGCGCGCTCGCACGTCCGGCCTCGCGCTGCCCTTCTCGGATCGGCGGGGGTCGTCCGTCCCCGAGCATGTCTGAACCATGGCGATCCCAGGACAAAGTCATCCGATAGCCTCCAATCATGACCGGATCCTTGCTTGAGGTGATCACGCTCGATGTGCGTGACGCCGTCGCCGCAGAAGCGGGCGGCGCCGATCGCTTGGAGGTCGTCGCCGACATGGCCTCCGACGGGCTCACCCCGGCGGCGGAAACGGTCGCGGCGATCTCCAAGGAGTGCGCGCTTCCGCAGATGGTGATGTTGCGCGGCGAGGCCTCGTTCCTGGCCACGCCCGAGTCGCTGAAGGCCCTGAGCCGCGATGCCAGGGCCCTCGCCGACGCGGGCGCGGCCGGGTTCGTGTTCGGTTTCCTCGACGAGGCGGGAGCGGTCGACCTGGCCGCCACCGAGGTGCTCATCCACGCGGTCGCGCCGTTGCCCTGGACCTTCCACCGGGCGGTGGACCACGCGGCCGACACCCAGGCGAGCTGGCGCGCGGTCCGTCTCCTGCCCAACCTCGCCACCGTGCTCACCTCGGGTGCGCCCGGTGGCGTGGCGGACGGGCTGCCGCTGCTCAAGACCCGGTGCGAGGCCGGCGACGGCCCGCTGATCATGGCCGGCGGCGGGCTGCGGCCCGGCCACGTCGGGGCGCTGATGGAGTACGGTGTGCGGGCCTTCCACGTCGGCAGCGCCGTGCGGGCGTCCTGGTCGGACCCGGTCGACGCCCGCCGGGTCCGCGAGTGGCGCACCCTGATCGACTGAGGCCCGCCGGGCCTCGGCGGTGATCGGCCGCGAGAGGTTCGCGGTGATTGACCGCGAGAGGTTCGCCGTGATCGGCCACGAGGCTGTGGTGATCGGCTAGAGGCCCCACGGCGACCTGCCGTGGAGCGCCGGGATCCCCGGCTGTGCCGTCCGGATCGGGCGTCCCGCCCTCGGCGGGACGGGTGGCCGGGGTCAGGCCGGTGGCTCCGCGGGGCCGGTGCCCAGCGCCAGGTCGGCGCGGCGGAGGGCGGCGGCCATGGTCCTGACCGTGGCGGGCTCGTCCATCACGCCCTCACCGGCGTCGCGCCGCTCCTCCCAGGCGCGCACCCGGTGGGCGTACTCCCCGTACCTGGACAGGTGGAAGGCGTAGACCGCCGCGTACCGGCTGACCAGGTGTGACGGGTGCATGTCCCAGCCCTGGTAGAAGCCGTGGGTCAGGGAGTGCCCGACCAGCTCCGCGTGGCGCCGCCACAGGTCCAGCACGTCACCCCTGCCGTCCGAGGCGGGGGAGGCGGCCAGCGAGCCGTCCGACAACTCCACCCCGGTCCCGGCGAAGACGGTCTGCATGACGTGCCTGGCGTGGTCGCAGGCGGGGTGGTCCAGCCGCTGCTCGTGCGGAGGAAGGGCGCAGCTCGCCGTGTAGTCGAAGACGCCGAAGTGCGCCGCCGCGAGCCTGCCCCGCAGGGAGGTCACCAGGCCCGCGTCGAGGAACAGCACCGTCTGCGGCGCCTCCACCTGGATCTCGAACCTCAGCGTGCCCCGGCCGAGGCCCAGCCCGTCCTCCAGCGCGTCGAGGCAGTCGGCGAACTGGTACAGGTAGTCCCTCATCAGCACCTTCGGGAAGGTGACGACGAACCCCTCGGGCAGGTGCCCGGCCCGGTCGACCACGCCGGTGAGGAAACCGTCCAGGGTCCTGACGGCGCGGACCGGGTCGCCGTCGGCGAACGACTTCACCCGCAGTCCCCAGCGCCGGGGGAGCGTCCCGGCCGCGTGCATGGCCGCGACCGCCTTGGCTGCGGAGGAGGCGTGGCCGTCCTCCTCCCCGGGACGCGTCCCGTAGCCGTCCTCGAAGTCGATCCGCAGGTCCTCGACGGGCTCCCGGGCGAGCTTGGCGGCCACCCTCCCGTGCACGGCCCCGGCGGCGTCCTCGCCCGAGTCGAGGGACACGCCGGAAGTCGTTTCAAGGATCGTGGCGAGGTCGCCTTCCGGCAGGTGCCGCCGGAACAGCTCCAGCGCGGCGTCACCCCACTCCCGCGTCGTCCCCGCGTCGAACCGGTCGGCCGGGACGTAGACCGTGTGTACGGGCTGCCATTCGACCGGCCGGTACGGGTACAGCGCGGACTGCTCGCGATGGGCCTGCTCGAAACCCGGGATCAGGGCGGACGGGTCGGCGAGCGTGACGCGCATGCTGGTGCTCCTCCTGGACGTACCGGTTCGAGTGGGGCCGGTCCGGCTGGATCTGCCGGTTCGGGGGAATGTGTCGGTTCGGGGGGATCTTCCGATCCTGGCTGGACCTGCTGGTTCGGCTGGACCTGCTGGACCTGCTGGACCTGCCGGTCCTGGCTGGGCCCGCCGGTCCGGCGGGCCCGGCCGTCTCGCCGGTCCGGCCCGGCCGGCCCGTTCAGCCGGTCTCCAGGTCGCTTCCCCGCCGTGGCTCCCGATCGCAGGCGGTGAGCATGGCGGCGATGCCGAGAAGCTTCACCCGCTCGCCCCGGTCGAGGGATCTGGCCAGGGCCGCCTCGGCCGCCTCGATGGACAGCCAGTGCTCGTAGGTGATCGGCGAGACGCCCCGGGCGGCGAGAAGGTCGTCGAGGTCCGCCCTGGGTACCGGATCGAGGTCGGCGAGGTCGGCGAGGAGGGTGCGGACCGTCTCGGCGGCGTCGGACTTGTTGGTGCCGATCACACCGGTGGGGCCCCGCTTGAGCCAGCCCGCGACGTACTCCCGGTCGCGGACCCGGCCGGCCTCGTTCGGCACGGTCATGGTGGCCTCGGAGAAGGGGACGCCGGGCAGTGGCACGCTCTGGTAGCCGACCGAGCGCAGCACCATGCCGACCGGGAGGGTCTCGAACTCGCCGGTGCCGACGACCCGGCCGTCCACCAGCCGGGTGCGCTCCAGCCTGAGCGCCTCCACCCGTCCCTCGCCGAGGATCTCCACCGGGCGCATCCAGAACCGCACGTCCAGCCGCCGGGGGCGGCCCCCGGAGGCGCGGGTGGCCCAGCTCCGCAGGACCTCGACGTTCCCCCGGACCTGCCGGGAAGCCGCCGTGACGTCCGCCACGCACTCCTCGGCCCGTACGCGCACGTCCGCGTTGGCCAGCTCGCCCAGCTCCCTGAGCTCCTTCAGGGTGAACTTGGCGTGTTCGGGCCCCCGGCGTCCGATCATGTGGATGGTCTTCACCTCGCTGGCGGCCAGCCGGGTCAGCACCTCCTCGGGCACGTCCGTGGCGCGCAGCTCCTCGGCGGTCTTGGCCAGGACGCGCACCACGTCGACCGCCACGTTGCCCACGCCGATCACCGCGACCTCGGGGCTGTCGAGGACGAAGCGGTCGGCGGGCATGTCGGGGTGGCCGCAGTACCAGTTGACGAAGTCGGTGGCGGCCACGCTGCCCGGCAGGTCCTCGCCGGGAATGCCCATCCGCCGGTCCACCATAGCGCCGGTGCAGTAGACCACGGCGTCGTAGCAGGCGAGCAGGTCGGTGACGTCGAGATCCTTGCCCAGCTCGACCCCACCGAGGAACCGCACCTCGGGAAGCTCCAGCACGCCGCGCAGGTAGCCCGCTATCGACTTGATCGAGGTGTGGTCGGGAGCCACCCCGTACCGGACCAGCCCGTACGGCGTCGGCAGCCGCTCCAGCACGTCCACCCTGAGAGGAACGGCGGCCTGCTTCGTCAGGGCCTCGGCGGTGTAGATCCCGGCTGGTCCTGACCCCACGATCGCGACTCGCAGTGACATATCGCCTCCTCGGCGTTGGATGTCATGAACGCGATGCCTGCTCGATTCTGTATCACCGAGGGGGCAACCTGCCAGACTCACGCGCCGACATGATCGAGTTGTTCGCCGGGCACCCGCCCCGGCCGGTGCGCGCGGCCTCTCCGGCCCGCGCTCCGGCGGCGACCGGCTCGGCCGGTCTCGTGGTGTACGGCTGGCTACCAAATCAGCACTTGCGGGGACAAGCCTGGCGGATCACAGTTGGTTCTCGTGAGTTCAGGAGCGGAGAAGCGCCGCAAAGCGGATGCCCGGCGTCCAAAGGACGGTCCGCTTCAGGGCGCGAGAGGACCACGAGGAACAGGACGCACTCCCGGCTTATCGGCTTCTCCTGGCTCATCCGGCACCCCGGCCGTCTCCGGTCCCCCCGGTGTTCCCGGTCCCCTCGGTCCCCCCGGTGTTCCCGGTCCCCTCGGTCCCCCCGGTGTTCCCGGTATGTCCGGTGTCCCCGGCGAGGGCCGGCCCTCGCGTGGGCTCCGGTACGAGGCGTTCGGGCGGGTGATGGCCGCGCTGGCGGGCGAGTCGGAGCTCCTGGAGTCCTGCCGCGACCTGACCTGGTGGCGCGGGGCCGACCACGGCTGGCACATCGAGTGGCGCGACGGCCCCGGCGCGGCCGACATCGCCGCCGTACTGGCCAGGCAGGTCCGCGACCCCGGCTGCCCCGACGCCCTGGTCACCCGCTCGGGGCCCGCCACGGCCGGTGACGCCACCCTGGACGTCATGGGCGTTCCGTTCGTCCTGCGCGCCGTCGACCCCGTGCACCGCGAGCGCTTCCGGGGCAGGGCCGGCCTGCGCCGCCTCGGCGAGGCGCTCGACACCACCCGCAGGACCACCTCCCGCCATCCCTGGGAGGTCCTTCTCGGCGGCTGACACGCCCCGGGACGTGTTCTCTCGGGCGGTCCGCCACGGTGAACCGGTCACGGGACGTCCGGACGCCGGAGGGCCGCCGGAATGCCGGGAGAGAAAGGCGCGGGCGGTGTCGCGGAGCTCCGGCCGTCCTTCAGCGGAAGGTCATGGAAATGCCCGCGGAAAGGCTCGCGGCGACAGCGTTATCAAGCGCTCGCTTGCTTTGTGAACTTGACGTGCTCAAGGTATTACCCCAGGTCAGATACACTGGTGATAGCCACTATCGAGTGCGATCGGGGGATCAGTGGCTTTGGCAGAACGTAATTACACGCTTGACTTCGTCGCGGGAGACCGTCGGGATCGTGCCATTCTCCGGCACATGGTCCTCTCGCTCTTCGTGGGGATGCTGCTCGGAGGTGTTGGAGCGCTGCTGGCCTACGGGCCCGATTTGCTGTACGCGCTTTACAACCCGTACGCGTACCTTCTCCTCGTCGTCGTCATGGGGCGGACCGCGGCCGGCTTCGGCTGGGCGGTGCTCTCGAGCGTGCTGGCCGCGTTCGGGCCGATACTCTCGCTGCTCGTCGCCACGATCTTCGAGTCGAACGCCTGGCGCATGAGCCTCGGCGACGACGGAGCCTCGATGAACCTCATGATCGCGAATCTCGTCGCGATCGGCGTCCTCTCCTACCTCGCCAAACGCTACGACCGCTGGGGAGACGTCGCGGCCGGCGGCGCGGCCGGGCTGGCCCTGTTCGACGGGATCGACAAGGCGATGCCCGGCGGGCCCGAACACGTCTCCGGTTTCTGGCCGTGGGGCGTCACGGTGGTGGCCGCGATCACGCTGGGGATGCTGGTCTCGCTGGGACGCGGCTGCGACCGGGCCTGCTCCGCGCTGATCGCGCTGGTCCTCGGGGCCTCGTACTTCGTTTTTCTCACCGGGCTCTGAGGCGCCGGGCTCCGAGGCCTCACCGCCCGGCTCGGAAGCGGTCGACGGCAGACAATCGGCTTGCGAGACTCGATAGCCTGTAGAGCATCGAACCTCGCTAACTAGGAGTAGCCGTGCTGCTGCGCATGTCGTCGCTGTTTCTTCGAACGCTGAGGGACGACCCGGCAGATGCGGAAGTCCCGAGCCACAAGCTGCTCGTCCGCGCCGGTTACGTCCGCCGCGTCGCCCCCGGCGTCTACTCCTGGCTGCCGCTCGGCAAGGCGGTCCTGGAGAACGTCACGCGCGTCGTGCGCGAGGAGATGAACCGCATGGGCGGCCAGGAGGTGCTCTTCCCCGCCCTGCTGCCCCGCGAATACTACGAGGCGACCGGCCGCTGGACCGAGTACGGCGACACGCTTTTCCGCCTCAAGGACCGCAAGGGGGCCGACTATCTCCTCGGTCCCACCCACGAGGAGATGTTCACCGACATGGTCAAGGGGGAGTACGCCTCCTACAAGGACTATCCGGTGACCCTCTACCAGATCCAGACCAAGTACCGCGACGAGGCCCGTCCGCGGGCCGGCATCCTGCGCGGGCGCGAGTTCATCATGAAGGACTCCTACTCCTTCGACCTCGACGACGACGGCCTCAAGCGCTCCTACGAGCGCCACCGCGAGACCTACATCAAGACCTTCGACCGCCTCGGCATCGCCTACAAGATCTGCTTCGCCACGTCCGGGGCGATGGGCGGGTCGGCCTCCGAGGAGTTCCTCGCCCCCGCGGCCACCGGCGAGGACACCTTCGTGGCCTGCCACGACTGCGGCTACGCGGCCAACGCGGAGGCCGTCGTCACCACCGCGCCGGCCGCGATCACCGGTGAGCGGCCCGCCATGCGGGTGCTCGACACCCCCGACACCCCGACCATCGAGTCCCTGGTCAACCACGTCAACGAGCACCACGGCCTCGGCGTCACCGCCGCCCAGACGCTCAAGAACATCGTGGTCAAGGTGACCGTCCCCGGCTCGGGCAAGACCGAGACCCTGATCGTCGGCGTTCCCGGAGACCGCGAGGTCGACTTCAAGCGGCTGGAGGCCTCCCTGGCCCCCGGCGAGCCCGCGATCTTCGAGGCCGAGGACTTCGCCAGGCACCCCGGCCTGGTCCGCGGCTACATCGGCCCCCAGGTCCTCAAGGACCTCGGCATCCGCTACCTCGTCGACCCCCGGGTGGTCGACGGCTCCGCCTGGGTGACCGGCGCCAACGAGCCCGGCAAGCACGCCGCGGACGTCGTCGCCGGCCGTGACTTCGTCGCCGACGGCACCATCGAGGCCGCCGAGGTCCGCGCGGGCGACGCCTGCCCGGTCTGCGGCTCCGGCCTGTCCATCGACCGCGGCATCGAGATCGGCCACATCTTCCAGCTCGGCCGCAAGTACGCCGACGCCGCGAAGCTCGACGCCCTCGGCCCCGACGGCAAGCCGATCCGGGTCACCATGGGCTCCTACGGCATCGGCGTCTCCCGGGCCGTGGCGGTGCTGGCCGAGCAGACGCACGACGGGCTCGGCCTGGTCTGGCCCCGCGAGGTCGCCCCCGCCGACGTCCACGTCGTGGGCACCGGCAAGGACGGCCAGGTCGAGGCCGCCACCCGGATCGCCGAGGAGCTGGAGGGCCGCGGGCTGCGCGTCCTGGTGGACGACCGCGCCGGCGTCTCGCCGGGTGTGAAGTTCAAGGACGCCGAGCTGCTCGGCATGCCGACGATCCTGATCGTCGGACGAGGCCTCACCCAGGGCGTCGCGGAGCTGCGCGACCGCGCCACCGGTACCAAGGAGGAGATCCCGCTCGCCGAGGCCGTCGACCGCGTCGTGGCGGCCTGCCAGGGATGATCCCGGCGTGCCAAGGGGGACCCAGGGCGCCTGCCGGAGGTGATCCCGGCCCGACGGAGGAGATCCCGGGCGCCCGCCAGGGTGAGGCTGTGCCTTCGGGAATGACCTCGGCCCGCCGAAGGTGATCCGGACGCTGCCGGGGGTGATCCCGGGCCGCCGAGGGTGACCCCGCGCGGCCCGGGGACCTCGGCCCCGCCGAAGGTGATCCCCGACGCCTGCCGGGAGTGATCCCCGGCACCGGGAGAGCGAGGATCGCGCCACGACTGGACGGAACCGGGCCGGATGGACCCGGAGAGGCGCGTCACCCCGAACGCGTGAGAGCGGCGCACCCCTTCGAAGGGGTGCGCCGCTCTCCCATGTGTACGGCCCCGCGTCAGTAGTGGTGGTGACGATGCCGGGAGCTCCGGCCGATCGCCTTGCCCACGTGGAACCCGCCCGGCAGGTTGACGGTCACGTATTTGCGGCCGTCAGGAGTTCTGGTGACGTGAAATCTGCGATTGCCGAAGCTGTGGCCGACCCCTCGCGGGGACAGATCGATCCTGAAGGGACCGACTTTGATCGACTTCCTGTATCCCCAGCCCATTGCCTTCTCCCCGGACTCCCCGAAACGTCGCGTCGTGTCATGAGAACGAGCGGCGCCCGCGAACGGTTCCCGGGTAATGCCCATCAGCGACGGCTGCCGTTACCGCTGAGCGTCTTGCGCCAGTGGAAGCCACCGGGAAGGTTGACGCTCAGAGTGCGGCGCCCATCGGCCGTCTTGGTGACTCTGAAGGCGCGGTTTCCCCAGCTGTGACCCACTCCGCTCCGCGAAAGGTTAAGACGGAACGGACCGAACTTCATGGATTTCCGGTATCCCCAGCCCATTACTTCCTCCTTAGGCGTATTTCGCGAGACTCAGCTACCCGGCAGACGCGGTGCAAACATGGTCGAAAGCGGGTTTGAATCGCGGCTCGCGAATTCGGAGCCCCTCATCAGAGATCGATTTCCACGCTGACCAGTCCGATTCCCGCGCTTCCGCCGGAAGGCGGCCACCCGCGAAAACCGGCGGGAAACGTCACCGGGACGTGGCCGCGGTGGCCGGTGGCTTCGGATGGTCACCGGGACGCGGCCGCGGTGGGGGCCGGTGGTCTCGGACGATCACCGGGACGCGGTCGCGCTGAAAGGCACGTGCCTTCGGACGCTCACTGGGACGTGGTCGCCGTGGGGGTGGCAGTGGGTTCCGGCGCCGTCCGGGGCGGCATGCCGGGAAAGGCCTCGATCTCTGGACGCAGGCTGTAGGAGCGGGTGGTGCACTCCTGCATGACCAGCGCGGCCATCTCGCGCAGGGTGGTGTCCGCGGACGCCGCCAGCTCCAGGTAGGCGCCGGTCACCCCCCGCTCGACCAGCACGGCCAGCTCCACCGCCTGGGCCGGGCTGGACGGCGTGACCGGGAGCTCGTAGACCGCCTTCGGCTCGGCGGGCGTGCCGCCCGCCGCGATGACCATGGTGCGGAGCTGGTCGCGGTGGGCCCGGTGGGCGTTGTAGGCCGTCGTCATCGCCGCGCGCATCCTGCCCGTGGTCCTGGCCCCCAGGACCCCGTACGCGTACACGGCGGCGTGCTCGGCCGCCAGCGCCGTGCCGAGGCCCTGATCGGCCCTCGCGCCGGACCCAGAAGCGCCTCTCACAACGGCCTCGACAGGGCCAGGGCGTGCGCGGCCTCGCAGGCGCCGATGGACGCGAGCAGCTGGGCGAGCGGGGGCGACACCCCCGCGACCTGGCGGGTGCGCAGCGCCGCGGCCCTGCGTTCCAGGTTGCGCAGGGTCCGTACCGACGCGCCGCCCTGAGCCGCGCTCCCGGACGGAGACGGCGTGGGCGACGGCGCGGGGGTCGAGGCCGCGGACGCCGGGGCGGGCGGGAGGCGGCGGCGGAGCTCGGCCAGATGGGCCTCGTGCCGCTGCCTGAAGGGTTCGAGCCGGGGCGAGGCGGCCGAGGCGTACAGCGCGACGGTCCGCTCCTTGCCCGCGATCAGCTCACGCAGGAGCAGCGTCTCGGGGTCGGGCGGCGCGGCCACGGGCGGCGGCACCCGTTCCTCGGTGGCGCACCCCGCGACCGTCGCGGCTGCCACCCCGAGAGCGCCGCCCCGCAGCAGGGCGCGCCGGGAGACGGAACGCACGACGACCTCCGGTTCTGTGTCGGCAGCTGACGCACTTAGCATCGTACGGGCTTGGAATAATGGCACTCACCTCGCTTCTCGGGCGGCTCCGCCACACCGAGTGGCGCTGTTTCTACGCCCTGGTGTGGATAGGCTGGTTAATCGCATGGGCGAGGTCCGCCCGGCTGAGATCGTGACAATGGGAGGTCGGCATGGGCAGCGCCACATCCCGCGACCGCCTGATGGAGCTTCTGGAACCTGTCGTCGAAGCCGAAGGGCTCGACTTGGAGGACGTCACGGTCACCCCCGCGGGCAAGCGGCGGCTGCTGCGTGTCGTGGTCGACCGTGACGGCGGCGTGAGCCTCGACGACGTAGCGGAGGTCAGCCACGCCGTTTCCGCGACGCTGGACGCCGACGAGGCGATGGGGGCCACCCCGTACGTGCTGGAGGTCTCCTCTCCGGGAGTCGACCGCCCGCTCACCGAGCCGCGCCACTGGCGCCGTGCGGTGAAGAGGCTGGTCAAGGCCGACCTGCGGGACGGCACCGCCGTGGAGGGCCGGATCGTCGCCACCGACGAGACCGGCGTGGAGCTGGACGTCGACGGCGCGCCGCGCCGCATCGACTATGAGGACCTGACCCGAGGACGGGTGCAGGTGGAATTCCGCCGGCTCGACGACGCCGAAGACGACGGCGAAGACGGCGACGAGGGCTAAGGGGGAAGCCTCGTGGACATCGACATGAGCGTCCTGCGCAGCCTGGAGCGGGAGAAGGACATCTCCTTCGACCTGGTCGTCAAGGCGATCGAGGACGCGCTGCTGATCGCATATTTCCGGAGCGAGGGCGCGGCGGCCAAGGCGCGTGCCGAGCTCGACCGCAAGTCCGGGCACGTGACCATCTTCGCCGCCGAACTCGACGACGAGAGCGGGGAGGTGCTCAGGGAGTTCGACGACACCCCGGGCAACTTCAGCCGCATCGCCGCGACCACGGCCAAGCAGGTCATCCTGCAGCAGCTCCGCGACGCCGAGGACGAGATCAACTTCGGTGAGTTCGCCAGCCGCGAGGGTGAGCTGGTGGCCGGGGTCATCCAGCAGGGCAAGGACCCGAGGGTCGTCCTGGTCGACCTGGGCAAGATCGAGGCGGTGCTGCCGCACAGCGAGCAGGTCCCGGGCGAGGAGTACGTCCACGGAGACCGCATCCGCTGCTACGTGGTGCAGGTCAAGAAGGGCCACAAGGGCCCCTCGGTGACGCTGTCGCGCACCCACCCCGGCCTGGTGAAGAAGCTCTTCGCGCTGGAGGTGCCCGAGATCGCCGACGGTACGGTCGAGATCGCCGCCGTCGCCCGCGAGGCCGGTCACCGCACCAAGCTCGCGGTTCGGTCCCGGCGCCCGGGGGTGAACGCCAAGGGCGCCTGCATCGGCCCGATGGGCTCGCGGGTACGCAACGTGATGACGGAGCTGCACGGCGAGAAGATCGACATCATCGACTGGTCGGAGGATCCCGCGGATTTCGTGGGGAATGCCCTGTCTCCGGCCCGCGTTTCCCACGTAGAGGTGATCGATTTCGACGGTCGCGCCGCGCGTGTGACCGTGCCGGACTACCAGCTCTCCCTCGCCATCGGCAAGGAGGGGCAGAACGCCCGGCTGGCCGCCCGCCTCACCGGCTGGCGGATCGACATCCGTCCCGACACCCAGCCGGGGGACGCGGCCGGTTCCGCAGATGCGCCCACACGGTAAGCTGGAATATGGTGGCCAGGCTGCCCCACTGAGAACTTGTGTGGGGTGCCGGGTTCGCACGGTTTCCTCCGAGCTGCTCCGCCTGGTGGTGGTCGAGGGCGTTATCGTCCCTGACCTGCGAAGACGGCTCCATGGGCGTGGTGCTTCACTGCATCCCACCCTGAGCTGTCTCGAACTCGCAGAGCGTCGCCGAGCGTTTCCGCGTGCTTTTCGCGTCGCGGAGGCGCTCGACCTGTCGCGGCTGCGCGGCCACCTGGAAGAGCAACAGGCTGAAAGGATCGGGTGAAATGGTTACCGACTGTCATGTAGGACGCCGATTTGATGGGCTGGTCAGATAGCTATGAGCGCCTGATGAGCATGCGGCGATGAGTACGTCAACGTAACGACGGTCCGGCGGCACAGCCTCCCGGGCCGAGACAAGGGAGTGCAGTGGCGAAGGTCCGGGTATACGAGCTCGCCAAGGAGTTCGGTGTGGAGAGCAAGGTCGTTATGGCTAAGCTCCAGGAGATGGGCGAGTTCGTGCGTTCGGCGTCCTCGACTATCGAAGCACCGGTAGTCCGCAGGCTCACGGAAGCTTTGGGCGGCCCCAGTAAGGGCTCGTCCGACAGGGGCAGAGGCCCCAGGCCGCCTCAGGCGGCCCCTCGGCCGGGTGACGGCCAGCCAAACGGCGCCCCCTCGGCGTCGACATCAATCCCCAAGCCGGGACCGGCCCCCAGGCCGGGTCCTCGTCCGGGGCCCGCACCGGCTCGTCCCGCGGCCCCCGCGCCGCAGGCCCCGCCGGTCGTTCCCCCGGCTCCGCCGGTCCAGCCCCCGCAGCCGCCGCGTCAGCAGCCGCCGCAGGTGCAGGCACCGCGGTTCGAGGCGCCCCGCACCGACAGCGGTCGCCCCGCGGCCTCCGGCCCCGGTCCCAAGCCGGGTCCCAGGCCCGCGCCGCGTCCGGGTCCCGCGCAGCGCCCCGAGGCGCGTCCCGAGGGCGGTCGTCCCGCGGGCGGTCCGGGTGGAGCGCCTTCGGGCCCCAGGCCCGGAGCCGGTGCCCCCGGTGCCGGTGCGCCCAAGCCCGGTCCGCGTCCGGGCCCGCGTGGCCCGCGCCCCGGCAACAACCCGTTCTCGTCGAACGCCAGCGGCATGGGCCAGGCCCGTCCGCCGCGCGCCGGCGGCCCCGGTGGTCCCGGTGGCCCCGGCCGTGAGGGCGGTCCCGGCGACAGGGGTCCGCGTCCCGGTGGTCCCCGCGAGGACCGCGGTCCTCGTCAGGACCGCGACAACGCCGGTCCCCGTCCGCCCGGCGCCCGTTCGGGCCCGCCCGGATCCGGTGGCCCGCGTCCGGGTCCCGGTGCCGGTGGTCCGCGTCCCGGTGGCGGCGCCGGTGGTCCCGGTGGCCCGCGTCCCGGTGGTCCGCGTCCCAGCCCGATGATGATGCCCCAGGGCCGGCCCGCCGGTCCCGGTGGCGGCGGTGGCGGCGCAGGCCGTCCCGGTGGCGGTGCGGGTGCCGGTCGTCCCGGCGGCGGTGGCGGCGCGGGCCGTCCCGGCGGTGGCGGCGGTCGTCCCGGTGGCGGCGGCGGTTTCGCCGGTCGCCCGGGTGGCGGTGGCGGCGCAGGCCGTCCCGGCACCGGAACCGGTGGTCCCGGTGGCGGTGGCGGCGGTTTCGCCGGTCGTCCCGGTGGCGGTGGCCGTGGTCGCGGTGGAGGCACCGCGGGCGCGTTCGGCCGTCCCGGAGGACGCCCGACCCGCGGTCGCAAGTCCAAGCGTCAGCGGCGTCAAGAGTTCGACAACATGCAGGCCCCGGCGATCGGCGGCGTGCAGGCTCCCCGCGGCAACGGGCAGACGATCCGCCTGTCGCGCGGCGCCTCCCTGTCGGACTTCGCCGACAAGATCGGCGCGATCCCGGCGTCCCTGGTGCAGATCATGCTGCACCTGGGCGAGATGGTGACCGCCACGCAGTCGGTCAACGAGGAGACGCTCCAGCTTCTGGCCGCCGAGCTCGACTACAACCTGCTTGTGGTCAGCCCGGAGGAGGAGGACCGCGAGCTCCTGGAGACCTTCGACATCGAGTTCGGCGAGGACGAGGGCGACGAGTCCGACCTGGTCGCGCGCCCGCCGGTGGTGACCGTCATGGGTCACGTCGACCACGGTAAGACCAAGCTGCTCGACGCCGTCCGCAACACCAACGAGGTGGCGCGGGAGGCCGGTGGCATCACCCAGCACATCGGTGCCTACCAGGTCGCCACCGTGCACGAGGGCGAAGACCGGAAGATCACCTTCATCGACACCCCGGGCCACGAGGCGTTCACCGCCATGCGTGCCCGAGGCGCCAAGGTGACCGACATCGCCGTCCTGGTCGTCGCGGCCGACGACGGCGTGAAGCCGCAGACCGTCGAGGCGCTCAACCACGCCCAGGCGGCCGACGTGCCGATCGTCGTCGCGGTCAACAAGGTCGACAAGGAGGGTGCGGACCCGGGCAAGGTGCGGGCCCAGCTCACCGAGTACGGTCTGGTCGCCGAGGAGTACGGCGGCAGCACGATGTTCGTCGACATCTCCGCCAAGAACGGGACCGGCATCGAGCAGCTGCTCGAGGCCATCCTGCTCACCGCGGACGCCGAGCTCGACCTGCGGGCCAACGCCACGATGGACGCCCAGGGCGTCGCCATCGAGGCGCACCTCGACAAGGGCCGCGGCCCGGTCGCGACCGTGCTGGTCCAGCGCGGCACGCTTCACGTCGGCGACTCGATCGTCTGTGGCGAGGCCTTCGGCCGCGTCCGGGCGATGCTCGACGACAAGGGCGAGGCGATTCAGGAGGCCGACCCGTCCCGTCCGGTGATGGTCCTCGGTCTGACCGCGACGCCGGGAGCCGGTGACAACTTCATCGTCGTCACCGACGACCGGATGGCGCGCCAGATCGCCCAGCAGCGCGCCGCGCGCAAGCGCATCGCGGACATGGCCAAGTCCGGCCGTCGCCGTACCCTCGAAGAGCTCTTCAGCGAGATGGAGAAGGGCCAGGTCGACGAGCTCAAGCTCATCATCAAGGGCGACGTCTCCGGTTCCGTCGAGGCTCTGGAGGACGCGCTGCTCAAGATCGACGTCGGCGAGGAGGTGCGCCTGCGGGTGCTCCACCGCGCCGTCGGTGCGATCACCGAGTACGACGTCAACCTGGCGGTCGCCGACGACAACGCCGTCATCATCGGCTTCAACGTGCGTCCCGAGGTCAGGGCGCGCGACCTGGCCGAGCGCGAGGGCGTCGACATCCGCTACTACTCGGTCATCTACCAGGCGATCGAGGAGATCGAGGCGGCCCTCAAGGGCATGCTCAAGCCGGAGTTCGAAGAGGTCCAGATGGGCACCGCCGAAGTCCGCGAGGTCTTCAAGGTGCCGAAGATCGGCAACATCGCCGGTGCTCTGGTCCGCTCGGGCACGATCGTCCGCAACAGCAAGGCCCGGATTATCCGCGGCGGGGTCGTCATCTCCGACAACCTCACCGTCTCCTCGCTGCGCCGTTTCAAGGACGACGCGACCGAGGTCCGCGATGGGTTCGAGTGCGGTATCGGTGTCGGCTACAGCGACATCAAGATCGATGACGTCATCGAGACCTTCGAGATGCGGGAGAAGCCGCGAGCCTGATGCCTCGACAGGCAGAGGAACCGTTCCACCGGCCGCGCCCCTCGGGTGCGCGGCCGGCGGGCGGGGCCCGAGCCCGTGGCACGGTGATCATCGTGGCGAGTGACCCACTATGTATGTAGGTGCCCTGACATTGGACATCCTGCTCGGCGACGTCCACTCGCTGAAGCAGAAGCGCTCGGTGGTGCGTCCCATCGTCGCCGAGGTACAGCGACGGTTCCCGGGTGTGGCCGTCGCGGAGACCGGCCACCTTGATCTGCACCGCCGTACCGAGATCGGGATCGCGGTCGTCTCCTCCACCGCCGCCAACTGCGGCGCGGTGCTGGACGACTGCGAGCGACTGATCGCCTTCCACCCGGAGATCGAGCTGCTGTCCGCCAGACATCGGCTCTACAACGAGGACGAAGACTAGATACGGAGACGGCCGGTCGCGGATCCCCTACCGCCACCGGCCATCCCCGTGAGAAGGGGGGAGCTATGGACGCCGCACGCGCGCGCAAGATCGCCGACCGGATCCAGCAGATCGTGGCGGAGATGCTGGAGCGCCGGATCAAGGACCCCAGGCTGGGGTTCGTGACCGTGACGGACACGCGCATCACCAACGACCTGGGCGAGGCCACGGTGTTCTACACCGTGTTCGGCTCCGAGGCCGAGCGGGCCGACTCCGCCGTGGCACTGGAGAGCGCCAAGGGGCTCATCCGCTCGGAGGTGGGCCGTCAGACGGGCCTGCGCCACACGCCGACGCTGACGTTCACCCACGACCCGCTCCCCGACACCGCTCGTCACCTGGAGGACCTGCTCGCCGAGGCGAAGGCCAGGGACGTGGAGATCGCCAAGCGGGCCGAGGGGGCCTCGCACGCCGGGGACGCCGACCCCTACCGCAAACCCGAGGACAGGGACGACGAATCCGGGGACGAAGAAGACGAATCCTCGGAACGCGCGGGACACTCCGCGACGTGACGCCCGCCCTGCGTGACGACGACTCGACGGGCCCGGTGTCCGGTCAAGACTGGGCCCGGGCCGTCGAGCTCATCTCCGACGCGGACGAGATCGCGCTGGCCTGTCACGTCTCGCCCGACGGCGACGCGCTCGGTTCCATGCTGGCAGTCGGGCTCGCACTGCGCGCGGCGGGCAAGCGGGTCACCGCCTCCTTCGGCGACCGGCGCTTCACGGTGCCCAGGCTGCTGCGTTTCCTCCCCGGGCAGGAGCTGCTGGCCGACCCCGCGCACTACCCCGCCGCGCCCGAGGTGATGGTCACCTTCGACGTTCCCACCGTCGGGCGTCTCGGTGTGCTGACCGGCAACACGGTCAAGGCGAACGAGCTGGTCGTGCTGGACCACCACCCCTCCAACACCGGGTTCGGCACCCTCAACCTGGTCGATCCCGGCGCCGCGGCCACCGCCGTGCTCGCCGAGGAGCTGATCCACCGGCTCGGCCTGCCGGTCGACAGGGACATCGCGACCTGCCTGTACGTCGGGCTCGTTACCGACACCGGCTCCTTCAGGCACTCCTCCACCACCCCCGAGGCGCACGCCATGGCCGCCCGGCTGCTGGCCACCGGGCTCGATCCCGAGAAGATCGCCCGAGAGCTGTGGGATCGTTCCCCGTTCGGCTACCTGAAGGTACTCGGCGTCGTGCTCGGCAGGGTGCGGCTGGAGGCCGAGGTGGGCGGCGGCCTGGTCTGGACGTTTGTCACCCGCGCCGACCGCGCCGCGTACGGGCTGCCGTACGACGAGGTCGAGGGGATCATCGACGTGATCCGGCGCACCGACGAGGCGGATGTCGCCACGATCCTCAAGGAGGACGACGACGGCGTCTGGCAGGTCTCCATGCGCTCCAAGGGCGGGGTGGACGTCTCGCGCGTCAGCGCCGCGCTGGGGGGCGGCGGCCACGCCAAGGCGGCGGGTTTCACCTCCCACCAGCCCGTCGAGGAGACGATCGCGAGTCTCCGGGCACTGCTGTAAAACCTTCCCGGCACGCCTGTAAGGACCAAAATGAGTACGGCTCGCGCCAAGCGCACCCCGCCGCCGAGCGGGCTGATCATCGTTGACAAGCCCGCGGAGTGGACCTCGCACGACGTCGTGGCCAAGCTCCGCGGCATCGCGGGCACCCGGAAGGTCGGCCACGCGGGCACCCTGGACCCGATGGCCACCGGTGTGCTGGTGGTCGGCGTCGAGAAGGCCACCCGCCTGCTCGGCCACCTCGCGCTCACCGAGAAGGGCTACGACGCCACGATCCGCCTCGGCCAGACCACCAACACCGACGACGCCGAGGGCGAGATCATCGCCACGGCCTCGGCGGCACAGGTCGCCGAGGAGGACGTCAGGAAGGGCGTCGCCACGCTGACCGGTCCGATCATGCAGACCCCGCCGCAGGTCAGTGCCATCAAGGTGAACGGCGAGCGGGCCTACAAGCGGGCCAGGGCGGGCGAGGAGGTCGAGCTCAAACCTCGCCCGGTGACCGTGTCCGGCTTCGAGATCACCGCCGTACGCCGGCACGGTGACCTCGTCGACGTCGACGCCTCGGTGTCCTGTTCCAGCGGCACCTACATCCGCGCGCTCGCCCGCGACCTGGGCGCCGACCTGGGGGTCGGCGGGCACCTGACCGCCCTGCGCCGTACCCGGGTGGGTCCCTACGACCTGTCGGCGGCCCATACCCTGGAGCGGCTCGCCGCCGAGTGCGTGATCCTGCCGATGGCCGACGCGGTCGCGGCGGCCTTCCCCCGCCGGGACGTGACCGCCGAGGAGGCGGCCTCCGTGGCGCACGGCGGGCGGCTGCCCGCGCTGGGCCTGGGGAGCGGGCCGATCGGGGTGTTCGGCCCCGACGGCACCCTGGTGGCGCTGGTGGAGGAGCAGGGCCAGATCGCCAGGTCCCTGGCGGTCTTCGTCCCCTGACGGCCCGTCCGTCGATCGCCCCGCTCAGTTCCCGCGAGGGCGTCCGGGGGTCCTCCGGGGCCCTTGGGCTCCTCCGGAGACCTTTCCAGGTCAGGGACGCGCCACGGACAAGGGGCTCCCCGATTGGGGAGAAGGGCCGGGAGCATGGCAGGCTTTAGGGGTTCATCCGCTACGAGGGAAGAGGCTGCGGTGCGAGGCTGGCACGGATTGGACGACGTGCCCGGAGACTGGGGCAGGTCCGTCGTCACGATCGGCGTCTTCGACGGCGTTCACCGCGGGCACCAGCAGATGGTGGCCCGTGCCGTCGCGATGGCCGCGCGTCTCGGGGTGTCCTCGGTGGTGGTGACCTTCGACCCGCATCCGGAGGAGGTGGTGCGGCCGGGCACGCACCCTCCGAGGCTGACGACGGCCAGGCACCGCACCGAGCTCCTCGCGGGGCTGGGCGTCGACGCGGTGTGCGTCCTGCCGTTCACGCTGGAGTTCTCCCGGATGAGCCCGGACGAGTTCGTGCAGACCGTGCTCGTCGACCGGCTGCACGCCGCCGGGGTCGTGGTGGGGGAGAACTTCCGCTTCGGCCACAAGGCCTCCGGTGACGTGGAGACGCTGCGCACTCTCGGGGAGAAGTACGACTTCGTGGCCGAGGCGGTCCCGCTGGTCAGCGACGGGGAGACGATCTCCTCCACCCTGATCCGCGAGCAGATCGCCTCCGGCGACATGGAGGCGGTCAGGCAGACGCTCGGCCGCCCGCACCGGGTCGAGGGCGTGGTCGTCCGCGGTTACCAGCGCGGCCGGCAGCTCGGGTTCCCGACGGCCAACCTGGAGTCGCCGGAGTTCACCGCCATCCCCGCCGACGGCGTCTACGCCGGCTGGCTGCAGGGTGTCGAGACCGGCAACCTGCCCGCGGTCTACGGCGGCGAGCGCTGGCCCGCGGCGATCTCCGTGGGCACCAACCCGACCTTCGAGGGCGTGCCCCGCACCGTCGAGGCGTACGCCCTCGACCGCGACGACCTCGACCTCTACGGCGCGCACGTGGCCGTCGACTTCGGGCCGAGGCTGCGCGGCAACACCAGGTTCGACTCGATCGAGGCGCTCGTCGCGCAGATCCACGCCGACGTGGACGAGGTGCGGCGCCTGACGAGCTGACCTTCTCCCGCGCGGTCCCACCCGGCCCTCGTGTCCCACGGTCCTCGCGCCAGGTGGCCCTCGGGTCCCGGAACCCCGGTCCCGCCGGGGTTTGCGGGCGGGGCTCGCCGGGCTCTCGTAGGATGTGCGGGGCCGCTGAAGCCGGTGGTAACCTGGCATGTCAGCTCTGTAACCGGTGTCTTACGATCCCGGTGCTGATCTCGCCACGGCGACTGTAGGCACGCACGGTCGTTCGGGGAGCCGGAATTGCGCGTGCCCGCAGAGGTTCAAGGAGAAAAGTGTCGCTCGACACCGCAGCAAAGAAGCAGATCATCGGTGACTACGCCAAGGGTGAGACCGACACCGGTTCCCCCGAGGTGCAGATCGCGCTGCTGAGCAAGCGCATCAGCGAGCTCACCGAGCACCTGAAGGTGCACAAGCACGACCACCACAGCCGTCGTGGCCTGCTGCTGCTCGTCGGCCGCCGTCGCCGGCTGCTGAAGTACCTGCAGAGCAAGGACATCGCGCGCTACCGCTCGCTCATCGAGCGGCTCGGCCTGCGCCGATAGTGTCATGAGGGAGTGGCGTTCGCGCCGCTCCCTCATCTCATATGGGGTGGTGTCGGCGCGTCGCGCCACGAAGACGCCGCTCCGGTGAGCAAACTGAATAGCCGAGACAGTGCCCCGCGTCCGCAAGCAAGCGCGCCCCACGGCGTCGGAGGGCCGGTCCTCGGTAGTGGCCCCCGGTCATCATGGCACAAGCCATACGGAACCGGGCGCTTCGATCGAAGACCGGCGCTGCACCTACGGGGAGCCGGCAAAACGACGAACCAGGCGCGACACGTGCGTCTGGCCGGACGCGGGCGACCGACCCACAAGGAGGTCCCCCGTGGAGGGTGTCCACAGCAGCGAAGCCGTTATCGACAACGGCTCATTCGGCACGCGTACCATCCGGTTCGAGACCGGGCGGCTCGCGCGCCAGGCGGCGGGTTCCGCCGTCGTCTATCTGGACGACGACACGATGGTCCTTTCCGCGACCACCGCGTCCAAGAATCCCAAGGAGAACCTCGACTTCTTCCCTCTCACGGTGGACGTCGAGGAGCGAATGTACGCCGCGGGCCGCATTCCTGGCTCGTTCTTCCGGCGTGAGGGCCGTCCCTCCGAGGACGCCATCCTCACCTGCCGCCTGATCGACCGGCCGCTGCGCCCCTCGTTCGTCAAGGGCCTGCGCAACGAGATCCAGGTGGTCGCCACCGTCATGGCGCTCCACCCCGAGCACCTGTACGACGTCGTGGCGATCAACGCCGCGTCCCTCTCCACCCAGCTCGCCGGGCTGCCGTTCTCCGGCCCGATCGGCGGCGTCCGCGTCGCGCTGATCGAGGGCCAGTGGATCGCGTTCCCGACCAACACCGAGCTGGCCAGCGCCACCTTCGACATGGTGGTCGCGGGCCGCGTCCTGGACGACGGCGACGTCGCGATCATGATGGTCGAGGCCGAGTCCACCCGCGACACGCTCAAGCTGGTCGCCGAGGGTGCCGTGGCGCCCACCGAGGAGACCGTGGCCCAGGGCCTCGAGGCCGCCAAGCCGTTCATCAAGGTGCTGTGCGAGGCGCAGGCCAAGGTCGCGAAGGTCGCCGCCAAGGAGACCGCCGAGTACCCCCTGTTCCTCGACTACCAGGACGACGTCCTGGAGGCCGTGACCGGCGCGGTGCGGAGCGAGCTCGCCGCCGCGCTGACCATCGCCGGCAAGCAGGAGCGTGAGACCGAGCTCGACCGGGTCAAGGCCCTGGTGCTGGAGAAGGTCGGCCCCGACTTCGAGGGCCGCGAGAAGGAGATCGGCGCCGCGTTCCGGTCGCTGACCAAGAAGCTCATGCGCGAGCGGGTCATCGCCGAGGGCGTCCGCATCGACGGCCGCGGCGTCAAGGACATCCGGCAGCTCAGCGCCGAGGTCCACGTCGTTCCCCGGGTGCACGGCTCGGCCCTGTTCGAGCGCGGCGAGACCCAGATCCTGGGCATCACCACGCTCAACATGCTCCGCATGGAGCAGATGATCGACACGCTCAACCCCGAGCGCACCAAGCGCTACATGCACAACTACAACTTCCCGCCCTACTCCACCGGCGAGACCGGCCGGGTGGGCTCGCCCAAGCGGCGCGAGATCGGCCACGGCGCGCTCGCCGAGCGGGCGATCCTGCCGGTGCTGCCGCTGCGCGAGGAGTTCCCGTACGCGATCCGCCAGGTCTCCGAGGCGCTGAGCTCCAACGGCTCGACCTCGATGGGGTCGGTCTGCGCCTCGACGATGGCGCTGCTCGACGCGGGTGTCCCGCTGAAGGGCATCGTCGCGGGCATCGCGATGGGCCTCATCAACGAGGGCGACCAGTACGTCACGCTGACCGACATCCTCGGTGCCGAGGACGCCATGGGCGACATGGACTTCAAGGTCGCCGGCACCAAGGACGTCATCACCGCGCTCCAGCTCGACACCAAGCTGGACGGCATCCCGGCCTCCGTGCTGTCGGCCGCGCTGCGGCAGGCCAAGGGCGCCCGCCTCGCGATCATCGACGTGATGCAGGAGGCCATCGACTCCCCGGCGGAGATGAACGCGACGGCCCCGCGCATCATCACGATCAAGATCCCGGTGGACAAGATCGGAGAGGTCATCGGCCCGAAGGGCAAGATGATCAACCAGATCCAGGACGACACCGGCGCCGAGATCACCCTGGAAGACGACGGAACCATCTACATCGGCGCCACCGACGGCCCGTCCGCCGAGGCGGCCAGGTCGGCGATCAACGCCATCGCGAACCCGCACATGCCGGAGGTCGGCGAGCGCTACCTGGGCACGGTCGTCAAGATCGCCGCCTTCGGCGCCTTCATCTCCCTCATGCCGGGCAAGGACGGCCTCCTGCACGTCTCCCAGATCCGCAAGCTGCACGGCGGCAAGCGCATCGAGAACGTCGAGGACGTCATGAACGTCGGCGAGAAGGTCCAGGTGGAGATCGCCGAGATCGACTCGCGCGGCAAGCTCTCCCTGGTGCCCGTCGAGGTCATCGAGAAGGAGGCCGCGGCCAGGGCCGAGTCCGGCGACGCTGAGACCTCGGCGACCTCGGCGGACCCGGTGGCCGAGACGTCCGCCGCGGCCGACGACCGGCCCCGCGAGGAGCGGCCCCGCCGCACCCGCACCCGCAGCAGTAGCAACGGCGGTGGCGGTGGCAACCGCGGTGGCGGCGGAGGGGAAGACCGCAACTCGTGATCACCACCACTCTGCACCCCGGCAAGGACGGCGCCGGGGTCGTGAAGCGCACCGTCCTTCCCGGTGGGCTCCGGGTGGTGACCGAGTCCATGCCGACCGTGCGTTCCGTCGCGGTCGGCATGTGGGTCGGCATCGGGTCGAGAGACGAGTCCCCCCAGCACATGGGCTCCTCCCACTTCCTTGAGCACCTGCTGTTCAAGGGCACGCCCACGCGGGACGCCCTGGAGATCTCCGCGGCCATCGAGGGCATCGGCGGCGAGATCAACGCCTTCACCGCCAAGGAGTACACCTGCTACTACGCGCGGGTCCTCGACGAGGACCTGCGGGTGGCGATCGACGTGCTCGCCGACGTGGTGACCTCCTCGCTCATCACCGAGGAGGACGTGGAGGCCGAGCGTGGCGTGATCCTGGAGGAGATCGCCATGCACGACGACGATCCCTCGGACGTGGTGCACGAGCAGTTCTCCGCGGAGCTGTACGGTGACACGCCGGTCGGCAGGCCGATCCTCGGCACGGTCGACTCGATCACCGCGGTCACCCGCGACCGGATCGCCGAGTACTACCGGCGCTACTACCTGCCCACCCACACCGTGGTGTCGGTGGCGGGCAACGTCGACCACGAGCGGGTCGTGGCCCTGGTCGCGGCGGCCTACGAGCGGGCCGGGGCCCTGGGCGGGGACGCCGCGCCGGTGCCCCCGCGCCTGTCGGGGCCCGGCGTCGAGCTCCGCTCCGGCACGCGGGTGGTGCACCGGCCGACCGAGCAGGCCAACCTGGTCCTCGGCACGACCGCGCTGACCCGCACCGACGAGCGCCGCTTCGCGCTCGGCGTGCTCAACGCGGCACTGGGCGGCGGCATGTCCTCGCGGCTGTTCCAGGAGATCAGGGAGAAGAGGGGCCTGGCCTACTCGGCCTACTCCTACACCTCCGCCCTCGCCGACACCGGCCAGTTCGGCATCTACGTCGGCTGCCTGCCGTCGAAGATCGACGACGTGCTGAAGATCTGCCGCGAGGAGGTGCTCCGGGTGGTCGCCGACGGCATCACCGAGGAGGAGATCGTCCGCGGCAAGGGCCAGATGCGCGGCGGTCTCGTGCTCGGCCTGGAGGACACCGGATCCCGGATGTCCAGGATCGGCAAGGGCGAGCTGGTCTTCGACGAGCTGCTCTCGGTCGACGACCTGCTCGGCAGGATCGACGCGGTGACCCCGGAGCAGATCGCCGAGGTCGCCTCGGAGGTTCTCACTCGCCCGATGTCCCTCGCGGTCATCGGCCCCTACAAGGAGGACCGGGACTTCAGCGCGGTCGTCACCGGCTGACGCGGTTTCCCCAGGCTCCCGATTTCCGCGATTTCCACGTACGAGCGGCCCCGGCGCATCCCGCGCCGGGGCCGTCCGTCGTCCCGGGGGCCTGCGGTATAGCCTTGGGCCCGTGATCAGGGTTGGAGTTCTCGGCGCCCGAGGGCGCGTCGGTGTCGAAGTGTGCAGGGCCGTCGAGGCGGCGGACGATCTGGAGCTGGTCGCGGCCGTCGACCAGGGTGACCCGATCGAGGAGCTGGAAGGCGCCGAGGTGGTGGTCGACTTCACCCACCCCGACGTCGTGATGGGCAACCTCGAATGGTGCGTCTCCCACGGCATCCACCCGGTGGTCGGCACCACCGGCTTCGACGCCGCCCGGCTGGCGGCCGTGAGGGGCTGGCTGGACGCCAACCCCGGCGTCAACGCGCTGATCGCCCCCAACTTCGGCATCGCGGCCGTGCTCATGATGCACTTCGCCCAGCAGGCCGCCCGCTACTTCGAGTCGGCCGAGATCGTCGAGCTGCACCACCCCAACAAGGCCGACGCGCCCTCGGGCACCGCCCGCCGCACGGCCGAGCTGATCGCCGAGGCCCGGCGCAAGGCGGGCTCGGCGCCGATGCCCGACGCCACCAGCACGGAGCTCGACGGGGCGCGCGGCGCCGACGTCGACGGGGTCCGCGTGCACGCGGTGCGGCTGGCCGGGCTCATCGCCCACCAGGAGGTCATCCTGGGCGGCGACGGCGAGATCCTCACCATCCGCCACGACACCATGAACCGCTCGTCGTTCACCCCGGGTGTGCTCCTGGGCGTGCGCCGGGTCCGCGAGCTGCCCGGCCTGACCGTCGGCCTGGAGCATCTGCTCGACCTCTAGCGCGTGATCCCGCCGGGCCCGCCGTTCTTTGGAACCCCGGGCCCGGCGCCGCTCGTTGTACGGCCATGACACCTCCCGAGCTTGCCTGCCCGCTCTGTCACGGCACCGAGTTCCAGCGGGAGGAGGGCAGGCTCGCCGGCCGCTGGGGCATGACCTCGCACCGGTTGACCCTGATGATCTGCGTGCGGTGCCGCTATATCCTCCAGTTCTATGACAAGCACTCGATCTTCAACATTGGCTGAGGTCCGCCGGGCGCGGCCGGAGGAGCTGGCAGGGCTGGTCGCGGTGGAGCTCGCGGCCGACGGGGTCTTCGCCCAGGTCGGGATCACCTTCCCGCCGGGGACCACGATGATCGAGGAGGCCGACGACCCCTCCCGGGTGCTCGTGGTGGGCGACCCGCCGATCGGGTTCGCCCTGTTCGGCCCGGTCGACGGGCAGCTCCACCTCGACCAGCTCGCCGTCCACCCCGACCACGGGCGCAGGGGTGCCGGTGGTCGGCTGCTGGAGGCCGTCTGCGAGCACGCGGCCTCGACCGGCTTCGCCGCCGTGACGCTGACGACCTACCGCGACGTGTCGTGGAACGCCCCCTGGTACGCCCGGCGCGGCTTCGCCGTGCTCGACTCCGCCGAGTGGGGTCCGGAGCTGGCCGAGCTGGTGCGCCACGAGCGGGAGCTGGGCATCGAGATCGTCCCCCGCGTCGTGATGCGCCGCATCCTGTGAAACCGCGTCCCGCGAGGGGGCCGACTCGGCGGACCGGAAGGCCGTGCTTCGGCGGGGCCGGGGAAGCGGGGTTCGACGGGGCCGGGAAGCGAGGATTTGGCGAGACCGGGGGCCGGGGGTCGGGGAGCCGGGCCTCGGGGCTGGGTCAGAGGGCCAGGCCGATGGTGAGCAGCAGGCCGTAGACGAGCTGGAAGCGGCCCGTCTGCTGGAGCGTGGCGATGAGCGCGGGGCCGGTCGCGCCCGCCCGTACGGCCTTCACCGGGGCGACGGCGAGCGGGGCGGCGAGCAGTGCCAGCGCCGCGAACGGCTGCCACGGCGCCAGCGCGGGCGCGATCACCAGGGGCAGGACCAGGCAGAGGGTGTAGAGGACGCGGGTGCGGGTGTCACCGAGCACCACGGCCATGGTGCGCTTGCCCGCGGGGCCGTCGGTCACGATGTCGCGCAGGTTGTTGACCACGAGCATCGCGCAGGCCAGCAGGCCCGCCGGGACGGCCGCCACCACCGCGAGCCAGGGCAGGTACTCGAGCTGGACGTACGTGGTGCCCGTCACCGCCACCAGGCCGAAGAACACGAAGACCGAGACCTCGCCCAGTGCCCGGTAGCCGTACGGGCTGGAGCCGCCGGTGTAGAACCAGGCCGCGGCGATCGCCAGCGCGCCGACCAGCAGCAGCCACCAGGCCCCGGTGGCCACGACGAGCACCAGCCCGGCCACCGCGGCGGCCAGGAAGCAGGCGAGGGCCGCGGTGAGGACCTGGCGGGGTGACGCGGCGCGCGAGCCGACCAGGCGCATCGGGCCGACCCGGTCCTCGTCGGTGCCGCGTACCCCGTCGCTGTAGTCGTTGGCGTAGTTGACGCCCACCTGGAGGGCGAGGGCCACGAACAGGGCGAGCAGGGCCCGCCACCACACCCCTCCGGCGTCCCCGATGGCGACCCCGGTGCCGATGGCGACGGGGACGACGGCGGCGGGAAGGGTGCGCGGACGTGCTCCGGCGATCCACTGGCTCGGGGTGGCCATGGGGGTGCGGGGTTCCTCTCCGGCTCTAGCTGATGTCGGTCGCCAGGCGGATCATCCGCACCGTACGGCCCATGTCGATGACCCGCTCGGCCCCGTCGGCGCCCCACCCGGCGGACTCCAGGAAGCCTCGCACCGCGTAGTTCTCGGCGAAGACCCAGGTCACGATGGTGTGGTAGCCGTCGTCACGGAGGTAGTCGACCGTGGCGTTCAGCAGCCGGCTGCCGTGGCCGCGCCGGACGTGGTCGGGGTCGATCAGGAACGTGAGCATCTCTCCGGCGGTGGTCGGGTCGAGGTCGGGATCCTCCGCCGGTGCGTGTGAGGCCAGGCCGGCGACCTTCTCGGCGCCCTGCAACGCGGCCATGGCCTCGATGCCGCCGGGACCGAGCGCCGGGAAGGCGTCGGTGTCGAGGACGACCTGCTCCACGGCCACCAGCACGCGGTGCCGGCGGCTGGGTGGCGAGGTGATCGCGTCCTCCCACTGCTGCCGCCACATGTTCTCGGCCGCCGGGCCGGTCATCTGCTCCAGCGGTCCTTCGGGAAGGAAATCCCGGTAGCCGTATTTCCACGCGCGGATCTGGGTGCCCGTCACCGCGGCGACATCATCGTGCCGAGCCGCCCGCACGCCTACGTCTGCCATCTCGGCCCGCTCCTTCTCTGCCGTCTGCCGTCGCCTCGGAACGCGCTGTCTCGCGGATCTCGTGCCACGCGAGCGGGCATCAGGCGGGTGGATCCGTGAGGCAGGCTCTTACACCGTATCGGGGAATCCGACTCAGAGATGACGTGAACCCGGCTCCGTCTGCCGCCGAGCCCGATATGCCCTTGTCTTCGTGCGGTTGCCGCAGACCTTCATGGAACACCACGACCGCGAGCGGTTCTTGGACGAGTCGACGAACGCCCACTGGCAGGTGCTCTCGGTACAGACCTTCAGACGCGGCCACATCCCCTCGGAACGGG
The DNA here is from genome assembly GCF_036227305.1 of Streptosporangium sp. NBC_01469. NCBI lineage: Bacteria > Bacillati > Actinomycetota > Actinomycetes > Streptosporangiales > Streptosporangiaceae > Streptosporangium > Streptosporangium sp. NBC_01469. The sequence continues at coordinate 4,015,788 of NZ_CP109465.1, forward strand.
CGCTCATCACGGCGGCGACGATCCCGGCCAGCCCTCCGGGAACCCCTGTCGCGACGGGTTCGAGCACCGGTCCGTCGGCGGTCAGGGCAACGCGCAGCGGGAGGGCGGCGAAGGACCTCGACGGCCCGGGGTCGTGATCGTCGGCGCCACGGCCTCCGCCGGGGCGGTCGTGGTTGTGGCGAAGCGCCTCGCGGAGGGCCTCGCGGAGCCCGACGGCCGTCGCCAGATCCCTCTCGTCGGCCGCGTCTCCGGAGCCGATCAGGTCCCGCCTGCCCAGCCAGGCGGTCAGCGCGGCCGGGGAGGGGATCGAGTCGGTCCTCTCCTCGACGTCGTAGGTGTTCACGAAGTCGATCACCAGGCCGGAGGGGTCGTCCATCTCGTCGCTCACCTCTTCCCCCTTCGCAACCACTGTACGCCATTAGGGGGTTGTGTTCTCTTCGACACCGCCATAGTGTGTTAGATGGTGTTTTAAGGAGGTTGCCATGTGGTACCTGGCCTATCTCGCGTTCAGGGAGAGCGGCAGGCGCGCGTCGTACGCGGGGGACGATCCCTCGCGCGCCGTCTTCTACGACGAGGACGACCGCTTCCTGGTCGAGCGAGAGCTCACGGTCACCCACCACGAGGTCTTCGCGGCCACCTGACCACTCTCTCGCGGGGTCGGGGGGCAGGGGGCGCCGCCCGGCCCCGCGGGAGGGTGACCAGGCGGTCAGGGGCCTTCCAGGGCCGTCGCCCGGTTCCGTGGGGAGACGGGGCGGTGGTCAGGGCCCGTCCAGGGCCGTCGCCAGTCTGCGGACGCCCTCGACCAGCTCGGCCGTGTGGACGGCCGCCGAGTGGGTCACCCTGATGCGCGGGCCCGGCGGCTCGGCGGGGTAGTAGATGCGCCCCGGACTCACCAGGGCGCCCGCCCTCCCAGCGGCCTCGACCACGGTCTCCTCGTCCAGCTCCTCGGGGAGCCGTACCCACAGGTGCAGGCCGCCGCGGGGGACGAGGTGGATCCCGGCGCCGGGCATCCGGGCGGTCAGGGCGGCGGCGAGGGTGTCCCTGCGGAGCGCCAGTTCGGTGCCCAGCGCGGCCAGGTGGCGCCGCCAGGCGGGCGAGCCGACGAACTCCAGCGCCGTCTCCTGGAGCGGCCTGGCCACGAAGAACGACTCCACGAGCTGGCTCGCCCTCAGCCGCCGGGCGGCGGGGCCCCGGGCGACGACCCCGGCGACCCGCAGGCTCGGCGACAGGGCCTTGGTCAGGGAGTTGATGTGCACGACCGTGCCGTGGGCGTCCAGCGCGACCAGCGGCGGCGGTACGGGGGCGGTGGTGAGGTAGCGGGCGTAGTCGTCCTCGATCACGAACGCCCCGGCGGCGCGGGCGATCGCCAGCACCTGCTCGCGCCGCTCCAGGGTCAGGGTCGCGCCGGTGGGGTTGTGCAGGGTCGGCTGGCAGAGGAGGACCCGCGCGCCGGTCACGGCGAACGCCTCCGCGAGGAGTTCGGGCCGCACCCCGTCGCGGTCCATGGGCACGGCCGTCGCGCGGAGGCCGGCGGCCCGCGCCGCCGCGAGCGCGCCCGGGTAGGTGGGGGTCTCGACGAGTACGGGGGTGCCGGGGGCGGCGAGGGCGCGGAAGGCGTGGATGAGCGCCGCCTGCCCGCCGCTGACGACCAGCACGTCCGACGGGGTGACGTCGCCGCCCAGCTCCTGGGCGAACCACCTGCGCAGCTCGGAGAGACCGGTGAGCGGCGGCATCGCCCAGACGTCGGGGCGGCGGAGCGCCCGGGAGGCGGCGGCCGACAGAGCCCTGGAGGGGCGCAGGGCCGGGTTGAGGTAACCGCCGGTGAGCGGGATGACCCCGTCGGGCGGGGCGGTGAGCAGGCCGCTGACCTCGCTGTCGTCCACCACCCTGTCGCCGAGCGCCACCGTCTGCCACGACATGTCGGCGCTGTCGCCAAGCCGCGTGACCGCCGGGGCCACGTAGGCGCCGCTGCCGGGCCTGGTGATCACCCGTCCCTCGGTGGCGAGTCTGCCGATCGCGCGCGACACGGTCACCGGGCTCACGTTGTGCAGCCGGACCAGCTCCCGGCTCGACGGCAGCCGATCGCCCGGACGGAGCCGCGACACCTCCTCACGGAGCGTGGCGGTGAGCCGGACGATACTGCTATCGTCATTCATGAGTGAAAAGAGTAGCGCTATCGTGCCAAATCGGATAGCGGCGGATACGGCCCCGCCCGCGGAGGCACTGCCCGGTGTGGTGCCTCCGCGGGAGGCGCGTCACGATCGGCGGCCGGCCGGCGCGCTGCCGCCCGGGGCGCCGGACGGGGCCTGGCGGGGGACCCTGCTGGCCGGGCTCGGGGTGCTGGCGTTCTCGGGGTCGTTCCCGGCGACGGTCTTCGCGATGGAGGGCTTCGACCCCTACCTGGTGGCGGTTGGCCGGGCCGCCGTCGCGGCCGTCGCGGCCGCCGCCTTCCTCCTCGTGGCCAGGGTGCCGCTGCTGCCGCCCAGGTCCCGGCTCCGGTCGTACGGCGTCATCGTGGCAGGCGTGGTGTTCGGCTTCCCCCTCTTCAGCGGCCTGGCGCTCCACGCCGGGGCCTCCACCTCGCACGCCGCCGTGGTGATCGGGCTGCTGCCCGCGGCCACCGCGGCCTGCGCGGTGCTGCGGGCGGGGGAGTGGCCCAGGGCGCTGTTCTGGGTCTCCTGCGGCCTCGGCGCCGTGTCGATCACCGCCTTCACCCTCAGCATGGGCGGCGGCCACGTCACCGGGGCCGACCTGCTGCTCGTCGGCGCGCTGCTGTCGGCCGCCGTCGGCTACACCGAGGGCGGGCGCCTGGCCCGCGAGACCCCCGGCTGGCGGGTGATCTCCCACACCCTCGTCCTCGCCGCCCCGCTGACCGTGCCGATCACCGTCGCGCTCGCGCTCACCACCGACCTGCGGCCCACCGCCGCCTCGCTGGCCGGATTCGCGTACGTCGGCCTGGTCTCGATGTTCCTCGGCTTCATCCCCTGGTACGCGGGCCTGGCCATGGGCGGCATCGCCCGCGCCGGGCAGACCCAGCTCGCCCAGCCGCTGCTGACGCTGCTGTGGGCCTGGCTGCTGCTCGGCGAGCTCTTCGGCGCGGTCACGATCGCGGCGGCGCTGGCCGTCCTCGCGTGCGTCGCCCTGACACAGCGGGCCCGCTCCTGAGCGCCGCCGTTCCCGTGGCGGATTTTGAAGCGGGCGCGCCGGACCGGATCCCGGCGTTGCCCTGAGGCCCGAGGGGGGCGTCCGCCCTTATCCCGGTGTTCTGGTACGGACGCGTGACGAGCGCCTGATCGGCGGCCCGCGAAAGCCCCGGCCCTCCCGGCGGATTCCAGGGACCGTCGCGACGAGGCGCCGGGGCGAGCCGCCAGGTGCCGCGCGACGATCTCGGACCGACACCGCCTCCCGGAAGGTCGGCAGAGTCAGTCGCGGTAGTACGCCATAGATGCACGGCCTCGGTCGCATCTAAACGGATGAGACCCGAGGAGAGCCTTGCATCCCAATCAACAACGCGAATTCGCTGAATTCGTGGTCAGCCGATCGGACAGCCTGATCAGGCTCGCCTACGTCCTGACCAACGACCAGCACGCCGCGGAGGACCTGCTACAGACAGCGCTGATGAAGACCACCGGCCACTGGCGGAGAATTCGCGGCAATCCCGAGGCCTACGTGCGGCGGGTGATGTACCACGAGCAGGTCGGCCGCTGGCGAAGTCCCCGCTGGGGCCGCGAACGAGTGGTTCGGACGCCCCCCGACCAGGCGGTCGGCGACCGCGTCGGCGAGATCGAGAACCGTCTCACCCTGCAACAGGCACTGCGTGCCCTGCCGGTGCGCAAACGCGCGGTGCTGGTGCTGCGCTACTACGAGGACCTCTCCGAATCGGAGGTCGCGAAGATCATGGGCTGCTCGGTGGGAACCGTCCGCAGCCAGACCCATCAGGCGATCGTCCGGCTCCGCGAGCTGGTCGGCGAAACCGTCACCCTGGAGGCCTGACATGACCGTCAACGAGCAGAAGATCACCGAGGAGCTGAGGCTGATGGCGGGCGAGGCCCGGCCGGTCGACGCCCTCGCCTACGCCTCCCGGGCAGCCGCCGGAGCCTCAAGGCGCCGCCGCCTGTCGTGGTCGCTCGCCGGACTGGCGGTCGCCGCGGCCTCCGTGGCCGGTGTCTTCGTCGTGGGCTCTTCTTCCGGATTTCCCGAAGGCCGGAACATCGCCGCGAAGGTCGCCGGACTGCCGCGGAACACTCCCGAGCAGCTGCGGGCGGTACGCGAGTGCATGCCCACGGGCGGGCCGGTGCACAACATGGACGGCAATCGGCGAATCCCCGAACACGGCAGGGCCGAGGACTTCCGCGTACTGGTGGAGTACCGCGACAGGGGAGGATCCACCGCGCTGGTCGGCAGCACCGCCGGCTTCGTCCTGTGCACGCCGACCACGCAGAAGGAGTTCGCGGGGCGCGCGGTGTTCACCTACTGGGGCTACAACCCCCCCGGGGACCTGACCGGCTTCTCCGGCGACCTCAACGTGGACGCCTACGAGGGGCAAACTCACTCGTACGCGGTGGGGCCGGAACGCGAGCAAAGGGATGACAACTACCTGGTTGTCGTCGGGCGTGTCACTCCTGACGTGCGGCGAGTGGAGATCGACTGGGCAGGCAGGCGGCGCGTCGACGCGCAGGTGGCCAACGGTTTCTTCATCGGGCGGATGCTCACGAAACCGGTCCCGGATCCCGGGGGGCGCGTTGACGCGAACGGCGAACCCCTGGAAGTCGTCGACACCCCCCTGGCCACCGTGACCGCCTACGACGAGGCGGGCCGGGTCGTCGGCCAGGAGAAGGGCGTCAACTACATGTGGAGGGGGCCCGCCCACCGGCCCACCCCCGGGGACTGACGGCCACTGCGGCGAGTCGCCTCCGGCGGATCGAAACGTGACCTGAGCGCGTCAGGCACAGTTGGGCAGTTGGGCTCCGCGGGGACAGGGCGCGTTCGAGGGGACGCCGCAACATCGTGATCGATCGGGGGATCGGACCCCGTGGAGCCGGAAGTTCATCGCGCTTCCCGAGCCGACGTGTCGCGACGGCCGCCTCCGGAGGCGGGAAGCCGGGTGAAACCGCTTCAAGCTGGGAAAATCCACCATGCGCGCAATCGCATGACCACGGAGGACGGCAGATGGCCGATCAACCCCATGACCCGCCCTGAGGGCGAAGACCCCTCGGTGCCCGTCGGCCCACCTCCCGCGCCCGCCTCCGATCCGGCTCCCACACCTGGTCCGCCCCCCGCGCTCGCTCCGGCTCCCGCCTCCGGTGCCGAGCCCGTTCCCGTGCGGGTCCCCGAGACGGGGTCCGTCCAGCGGCGAAGCCATGTCGCTCTCGTGCTGCTGACGCTGGCGGCGGGGGCGATGGACGCGATCGCCTTCCTCGGGCTCGGCGGTGTCTTCACCGCGAACATGACCGGAAACCTCATCCTCTTCGCCCTCGCCGGCCGCGAGGACTGGGTGCTCCACGCGCTGCGTTCCGGACTCGCCTGCGCGGGGTTCTGCGCGGGGCTTCTCATCGGCTTCAAGATGCCCGGGCGTCACCGAGGGAACGCGTGGTGGCCGTTGGCCGTCATCAGGCTCCTGCGGGCCGGCCTGGCCCTCCAGGTCGCCTTTCTCGCCGGCTGGGCGTTCAGCGGGGGCGCACCCGGCCCGGCCGTGATTCTCGCGCTGATCGGGGCGGGATCCTGCGCCATGGGCATGCAGGCCGCGGCGGCCCGTCGCGTCAACCTCGCCGGCATCACGGCGACGTTCGTCACGGGTACCCTCACCGCGCTGTTCGAGACCTCGGCGTCGGGCTGGTCCGCCGACAACCGGCGTCGTGCCGCCATCGTCGTCGCGCTCGTCCTCGGTGCCCTCTGCGCGTCCCTGCTCCTGCGCTTCGCGCCGCCCTGGGCCGGTGTGGTCGCCCCGGTCTTCACACTTCTCGCGCTCGTCGTCGTGCGCCCGTACGCTCGAGGGGGACGCCGAGGACGACCGGGCCGGAGTGACGGCTGAGGGGCCCGGCGGTGATTCGCGGGGTTTCCGGAGGACGAGAACGGATATTCCAGGGTGGGGCGGCAGGGGGCCTGTCACTCGGCCGGTGAATCGCTTAGAAATGAGGTTGGGACTCCGACTCCCAGTCTCGCCGATCACGACGGCCGGGGCGAGCGGAGATCCTCCGACGACGTAAGGAGATGACTCGTGGGCGTGAGCCTCGCGGTGGGAGATGTGATCGAGGACTTCGAGCTCCTCGACGAGACGGGCACGCCGAGGCGGCTCAGCGAGTTCCTGGCCAAGGGGCCGGTGGTGCTCTTCTTCTATCCGGCGGCCATGACCTCCGGATGCACGGCCGAGAGCTGCCACTTCCGCGACCTGGCGGCCGACTTCGCCGCCGAGGGGGCGACCAGGATCGGGATCAGCCGCGACCAGGTCGACCGGCAGGCGAGGTTCGCCCAGGCCAACCAGCTGGGTTATCCCCTGCTCTCCGACCCTGACGGCACCGTCGCCCGACGTCTCGGCGCCCGCCGCGCCGTCGCGGTGGGCCCCTTCCTCACCCGCCGGATGACCTTCGTCATCGACGTGGACCACCGCCTTCTGGAAGTGATCCACAGCGAGACCTCCATGGAGGCCCACGCCGACCGCGCCCTCGAAGTCCTCCGCTCCCGCCCCCACCCCTGACCTCAGGAGTCGTCTTTCTCCTGTTCCCACGGCGTCGCGAAACCGGCGCGGGCCCCCGGCCGGGGACTACCTGGGGAAGTACGGCCGGGGAAGCTTGAACCCGCGGTCGGACATCACCTTCCGCAGGCGGTCGGGGTAGTCGGTGATGATGCCGTCGACGCCGTCGTCGATGAGCTTGTTCAGCGTCGGCTCGTCGTCGACGGTCCACGGGATCACCTTGATGCCGAGGCGGTGCGCCTGGTCGACCATCTCCCTGGTGACGTAGGGCTGGTAGCCGGGGTCGGTGACCTTCCCGTTCTGCGGCGTGCCGTGCACGGGGGAGAAGGCGGTCGCGCCGAAGGACTTGATCGCCTTGAGCGGGTCGCCGCCGAAGTCGTCGATGTCGATCCCGCCGAGCCAGGGGGACGCGCCGGGCTGTCCGGTCTGGAGGAAGTCCCGGTTGGTCAGGGCCACGAGAGGCAGCCTCCGGTCGACCTGGCGCATCCGCATCAGGGCGCCCCAGTCGAAGCTCTGGACGGTGACCTGGCGCCGCATCCCGGCTTTGCGGATCTCGGCCGCGGTGACCTGGACGAACTGCTCCCTGGGGGCCGTCTGATGCGGCGCCCCGGCCTCGACCTTGGTCTCGACGTTGAGCGTGACGTCGTGCGCGCGGTAACGCTTGACCAGGTCGAACACCTCGCTCAGCAGGGGCATCCGAGCTCCGGGGACCGGTCGCTGGCCGGGGAACTCCGCCAGCGTCTGGCTGCCGCAGTCCATGGTCCTGACCTGCGCCAGGGTCAGCGTGTTGACGAACTTGCCGACATAGGGGAACTCGGGGTCGCCGTCGAACGCGGGGGCGGTGTCCCGGCACTTCCTGCCGTTGATCTGCCGGTCATGGGTCACGACCGCCCTGCCGTCCTCGGTGATCTGCACGTCGAGTTCGAGCGTGCTGACCCCGACCTCCAGCCCGTTGGCGAACGAGGCGAGAGTGCTCTCCACGACCAACCCCAGCCCACCCCGGTGGGCCTGCAGGTCGAAGGTGCGACGGTGGTGCCTGTCGCGATCGCCGTCTCCGTCGGCGGTCGCCGTCCCGGACAGCGCCCCCACCGCGACACCGATCGTTGCGATCACTGTGGCCGCACGCCATCTACGCATCTGTTGTCCCTCTTCGTGGCTGATCCATCAGCTGACCGGATCATGGTCAGCCACATGTGCGGCCAGAGGGGATATTGGGACTGAAGGGAGCTTTAAAGCTTTGTGACCGCTTCCCTGCCCGGCGCGGCATCGCAGGTCGGCGGAGGTCCTTCCGGCTTCCGGGGCTGCCACGACGGGCGACACGCGGGTGCTGCGATACGGGACGGTGAGGACCCGCCCCCGGTCGCGCGGAAACGCCCTCGCTGCCGCGCCGGCCTTCGGGCCGGGGTGTCAGGGGTGCAGGGGGTGGGCGTAGACGAGGCGGAAGCGGTCGCCGGGGATGACGATGTCGCTGGTCTCCACCGGGCGGTCTCCGGCCCAGTGGGTGCGCTCGACGTGCAGGACCTGGACACCCCCGGGCAGGGCGAGGGCGTCGCTCTCGGCCGGTTGCGGGACGCGGGTGTAGACCTGCTCGACGATCTCGGTGACCTTGACGCCGATGGCCGACAGGCGGGCGATCAGACCCCGGGGGCTCTCCTCGGCGGTCTCGCCGAACTCGGCGGGCTCGTAGGAGGTGGCGAGCTGGATCGGTTTGCCGTCGCCGCGGAAGACGTAGTGGGTGCGGGTGACCGGGGCCGACTCGTCCAGCCGGAGGCGGTGGGCGATGTCGGGGGTGGCGTCGGCGGGCTCGGCCCGCCAGTCCCAGGTGGCCCGGGTGCCCTGCGACTGGATGTCGGCGCCGAACGGGGCGTGGTGGTCGTGGAAACGCCATCGGTGCAGGGGGAGCAGCACCGGCTGCTCCCGTACGTAGTGGCCCGAGCCGACGCGGCCGACGATCAGGCCCTCGGCGGCGAGCACGCGCAGCGCGTGCCGGGCGGCGGTCTCGCCCACGCCGTACTTTCTGGTCAGCTGGGCGCGTGAGGGGATCGGGGCGCCGGGGGAGAGGGAGCCGTCGACGATCTGGCGCCGGATGTCGGCGACGACGCGCAGGTAGACAGGATCGGAGCTTGCCACGTGTCCATCCCTGGGGGTCTGGGGCGTTGTCCCATCCTGTCGTATTCAATGCACAACGCAGGGTAATGGCTCCGATTTGGAGCTCCAACTTTACCGCCGCACCCAGAAGTGTCCAAAAATATCTCAGAGACCCTGTAACGCCCGCGTAAGGACCACCGATTCAACGGTAGAGGTCGTCGATGTGTGTACCCCCGAGCACATATCGGCGGCCTCTTTCTCGTTCAAGGAAGTCCTCGCCGCCGCCAAAGCGGACAAAGTTCTCGTTATTTCACGTAACCGGGCGCTAGGCGCACGAGTGCCGGTTCCTGGCCCATCTCTCCCACGGCGACCGGCCGGATCCGTCCCGGCCGTTCCGACCGTCCCGCCGCCCGGGACGCCCCCTCCACCCGGCGTTCCGCCCCCGTACGACACGGTGCCCGGCGGGGTCCGTCGCCGCGGTGGTGTATATCCGCGTGTACGGTGTGCAGCGGGCACCTCGGGGGGATGTTCGCTCTTGGGCCCATCGGTGGACGGAGGTTAGGCGGGGTGGCGGGGTCCACCGTTTCAGCGGATCCAGGTAGCGTTCGGTCTATGGCAGCGCCAACTGGAACCTCCGACGCCCCCTTCGGCCGCATGCTGACCGCGATGGTCACACCGTTCACGAGTGACGGAGAGGTCGACTACGAGACAGCGGCGCGACTCGCCACCTACCTGGTGGACGAGCAGCGTAACGACGGCCTCGTCGTGAGCGGCACGACGGGGGAGTCCCCGACGACCACCGACGACGAGAAGGAGCGCCTCCTGCGCACCGTCGTCGAGGCGGTCGGCGACCGCGCCGCGGTCGTCGCCGGAGCCGGGACCAACGACACCCGCCACAGTGTCGAGCTGGCCAGGGCCGCCGAGCGCGCCGGGGCCCACGGTCTCCTGCTGGTGACGCCGTACTACAGCAAGCCCCCCCAGGAGGGGATCTACCGCCACTTCACCACGGTGGCGGACGCGACGGCCCTGCCGGCCATGCTCTACGACATCCCCGGCCGAAGCGGCGTGCCGATCCGGAGTGAGACGCTGGTGCGGCTCGCCCGGCACGAGCGGATCGTCGCGGTGAAGGACGCCAAGGCCGACCTGTTCGAGGGGTCGCAGATCATCGCGTCCACCGGCCTGGCCTACTACTCGGGTGACGACACGCTCAACCTGCCGTGGCTGTCGGTGGGGGCCGTGGGGTGCGTCAGCGTGATCGGCCACGTCGTGGGCGCGGAGATCGCCACGATGATCGAGGCGCACCGCTCGGGGAACGTCGAGGGCGCGCTCGCCATCCACCGCAGGCTGCTGCCCGTGGTCTCCGCGATCATGATGCAGGCCGGTGGCGCGATCATGGCGAAGGCGGCGTTGTCCCTGGTCGGGAAGCCCGCGGGACCGATGCGGCCGCCCCTGGTGGAGGCGACCCGGGAGCAGCTCGCCAGGCTGCGCGAAGACTTGATCGCGGGCGGTGTGAAGCTGTCCGACGAAGTTGTGACATGAGATAAAACACCGCGGCCTTCACCGGCCGCATCCGGGAGGAACGAGAGTTTGCGAGAAAGAAGACACAACGGTCCGCTGGGGGACGGAGTGCTCGGCGAGGGAGTAGTCCTGCTGCTCGCGGGGACCTCCGTCGCATGTGAGACCTCTGAGAGAGGTGTGGCCGGATGAGTCACCCCCATCCCGAACTCGGGCTGCCGCCCGCGCTGCCCGACGGTGCCCTGCGCATCGTCGCGCTGGGCGGTCTCGGCGAGATCGGCCGCAACATGGCCGTGTTCGAGTACGAAGGCCGGTTGCTGATCGTCGACTGCGGGGTACTTTTCCCCGAGCCCGACCAGCCCGGCATCGACCTGATCCTGCCCGACTTCGAATACATCCGGGGCCGCCTGGACGACATCGAGGCCGTGGTCCTGACCCACGCGCACGAGGACCACATCGGTGCCGTGCCCTACCTGCTGCGCGAACGCCGCGACATCCCGATCGTGGGATCCAGGCTGACGCTGGCGCTGATCGAGGCCAAGCTCACCGAGCACCGCATCCAGCCGAACAAGCGTGAGGTCGTGGAGGGCGAGCGGCACAGGTTCGGGCCGTTCGAGTGCGAGTTCCTCGCCGTCAACCACTCCATCCCCGACGCGCTGGCCGTCGCGATCAGGACGCCCGCGGGCATCGTCCTGCACACCGGCGACTTCCGGATGGACCAGCTGCCCAGCGACGGGCGGCTGACCGACCTGGGCGGGTTCGCCAGGCTCGGCGCCGAGGGCGTCGACCTGCTGATGTCCGACTCGACCAACGCCGAGGTGCCGGGCTTCGTCACCAGCGAGCGGGAGATCGCGCCGGTCATCGACGAGGTCATCCGCACCGCGGAAAAGCGCGTGATCGTGGCGAGCTTCGCCTCCCACATCCACCGCGTCCAGCAGGTCATCGACTCGGCGGAGAAGCACGGCCGCAAGGTCGCGCTGGTCGGCCGTTCGATGGTGCGCAACATGGGCGTCGCCCGCGACCTGGGCTACCTGAGGGTCTCGCCCGGCCTGATCGTCGACGCCAAGGAGATCGAGGGCTGGCCGCCGGAGGACGTGGTGCTGATCTGCACCGGGTCCCAGGGCGAGCCGATGGCGGCGCTGTCGCGGATGGCCAACCGCGACCACCCGATCCGGATCGCCGAGGGCGACACGGTCCTGCTGGCCTCCTCACTGGTGCCGGGCAACGAGACCGCGGTCAACAACGTGATCAACGGGCTGTCGCGCTGGGGCGCCCGCGTGGTGCACAAGGGCAACGCGAAGGTGCACGTCTCCGGGCACGCCGCCGCGGGTGAGCTGCTGTACGTGCTCAACCTGACGCGGCCGTCCAACTTCATGCCGGTGCACGGCGAATGGCGCCACCTGCGGGCGCACGCCAAGCTCGCCGCGCTGACCGGGGTGCCCGACGACCACATCGTGATCGCCGAGGACGGCGTCGTGGTGGACCTGATCGACGGCCGGGCCAAGATCGTGGGCGCGGTTCCCGCCGGTTACGTCTACGTGGACGGCACCTCGGTGGGCGACGTCACCGACTTCGCGCTGAAGGACCGCCGCATCCTGGGCGAGGAGGGCTTCATCTCCATCGTCATCGTGGTCGACACCGCCACCGGCAAGCTCGCCGGGGGCCCGGAGATCCACGCCAGGGGATCCGGCATCGACCCGGCCATGTTCGACGACATCCTGCCGCAGGTCGAGAGGGCCCTTCAGGAGAACGCGGCCGACGGGGTGGTGGACATCCAGCAGGTCCGCCGCGTGGTCCGCAGGACCGTGGGGCGCTGGGTGAGCGACACCTACCGTCGCCGTCCGATGATCATCCCCGTGGTGGTCGAGGTCTGACCCCCGCACCGTACGGCGGTCTCACCGGCCGCCGTACGGACCATCGGGCCGCCCGATCGGGGCGGCCCCCCCGCCGCGCCCGTCGCCGTACGGGCGCGGGCATCGATATTCCTCGCTTTCCCCCGCGGTGGGCCGGCGAACGCGGCCTTTCCCGCGGTGGCCGGCGGACGCGGCTTCTCCCGCGGTGATCCGGCGGACACGGCTTCTCCCGCGACGGATCGGCGGACGCCGGTTTTCCCCGCGACGGGTCAGCAGACGCCGGGCAGGGAGCAGATCTTGACCGCCATCCTCCTGGCGTTCTTCAGCTGACGGGTGAAGTCGGAGTCGCGCACCCTGCCGTACTCGCCCGCCAGCAGGTAGATCGCCACGGCCCGGCCCTCGCGCACGACGACGGCCCGGTGCCCGCCGATGGCGGGACGCGCGCCCTTGGCGTCGTAGCTCTGGCCGGCGATCCGCACGGCCCGGTCTCCGGCGCGGACGGGTTCGGCCCAGCTCCTGAAGACCGTGCCCTCGTACTTGACGCGCGCGCACCTCTCGACCTGCCCGAGGAGCCCGGCCAGCGCCCTGCGCGCGGCGGCCGTGGAGCGGTAGATCACCAGTTGCTCGCCGGAGCGGTGCTCGGGGGCCTGGTAGACGACGGTCCGCATGGCCACCCGGTCGCGATCGGCGGGGCGGCGCAGGTCACACGGGTTGATCTCCAGATTCCCTCCCAGCCTCTGGCTGATGGTCCACTTCTCCTCCTCCGGATATCTCACCGGCTTGCGGGCCTGGGGCTCGTGCAGGAGGAAGTTCTTCGGGATCCTCGCGCCGGCCCCTCCCGTCTCGGCGAGGGCGGTGCCGCCCGCGAAGGCGGTCGCGAGGACCAGGCCCGCGGCCGTGCCCGCCGCCGCCAGCCGGATCGTCGTCCGTGCCGTGCCAGTCGTCATCGGTCTTTCCCATCTGTCGGTGGCGATCTCCTGTTGAGACCCGGGTACGGCCGGGAAAGTTCTCACCTCGGGGATCGTTTTCCGGGCGCCGGTGCCCGGGGAATCGCGGTGAGTGCGCGGGGAAGGGGGTCGTTGTATGCTCACAGTGTTCTATGTAGCAGCTTCTAATTCCATGTAATAGAACAATGGAGGGTCGATGGAGGTACGGCACGCCACGGCACCCGACCAGCTCACCGGGGCGACCACCGACTGGCTGCGCCGCCGGTTCCTGGTGGAGCAGCTCTTCGTGCCCGGAGAGGTCCGCCTGCTCTACTCCCACGAGGACCGCATCGTGGTCGGCGGGGCCCTGCCGGACGACGGGCCACTGAGACTGCACTGTCCCGACCCGCTCAGGTCGGAGTACTTCCTGGAGCGCCGCGAGCTCGGCGTGGTCAACATCGGCGAGCCCGGCACGGTGACCGTCGACGGCACCGCGTACCGCCTGGCCCCCAAGGAGTGCCTCTACGTCGGACGAGGGGCCCGCGAGGTGGTCTTCGAGGGGGGCGCGTTCTACCTGGTCTCCACTCCCGCGCACGCCGCCCTGCCGACGACCGCCGCGACCCTGGAGGACGCCGAGCCCGTGCGGCTGGGCGGCCGGGACGGTTCCAACGACCGGACGATCTACAAGTACATCCACGCCAAGGGCGTCCAGAGCTGCCAGCTCGTGCTCGGCGTGACCGTGCTGGAGCCCGGCAGCATGTGGAACACCATGCCCTGTCACACCCACGAGCGCAGGACCGAGGTCTACCTCTACTTCGACCTGCCGCCCGGCGAACGGGTGATCCACCTGATGGGACGGCCAGACGAGACGCGCAACCTCGTCGTCGCCGACCGGCAGGCGGTCGTCTCCCCGCCCTGGTCGGTGCACTGCGGCTTCGGCACCAGGAATTACTCCTTCGTCTGGGCCATGGGCGGGGAGAACCAGGCCTTCGAGGACATGGAGCAGGTCGAGATCGGCGAGCTGCGCTGATGTTCTCGCTGGAGGGCAGGACCGCGCTCGTCACCGGCGCGCGGACCGGGATCGGCCGGGCCCTGGCCGTGGGCCTGGCGGCGGCGGGGGCCGACATCGTGCTGCACGGCCGCGACGACGACCTGGACGACGTCGAGGCCGAGGTCCGCAGGACCGGCAGGCGGGCCACCCGCTGGATCCTGGACCTGTCGGACCCCCGGGACGTCCCCGAGGCGGCCGGGCGCCTGGGGCCGGTCGACGTGCTGGTCAACAACGCCGGGATCATCCGCAGGGCCCCGGCCGCCGAGCACCCCCACGAGTCCTTCCGCGAGGTGCTCGACGTCAACCTGGACGCGGTCTTCCTACTCAGCCAGGTTCTCGGGACGCGGATGCTCGCCCGGGGCTCCGGGAAGATCATCATGATCGCCTCCATGCTGTCCTTCCAGGGGGGCGTCAACGTCGTCGGCTACACCGCGGCCAAGCACGGCGTCGCCGGGCTCACGCGGGCGCTGGCCTGCGAGTGGGCGGGCTCGGGGGTGCAGGTCAACGCGATCGCCCCCGGCTACATCAGGACCGGCAACACCGAGCGGCTCTGGGACGACCCCGAGCGGGAGGCCGAGATCAGGGGCCGCATCCCCGCCGGGCGCTGGGGCACCCCCGAGGACCTCGTGGGCGCCGCCGTCTTCCTGGCGTCCGGCGCCTCCGACTACGTCAACGGGCACCTGCTGGCGGTCGACGGAGGCTGGTTGGCGCGCTGACCAGTAGGCTCACGATCGTGGTCAGGGAAGGCAGTTCCATCGACAAGGCGCTGGCGGTGCTGGAGGCGATCGCCGAGCACCACCGCGTGACCGACATAGCCGCCGCGACGGGCGTGTCCAAGTCGACCGTCCATCGCATCCTCCAGTCGCTCGTCGAGTGGGGGTTCGCGCGGGCCGACGGCCGCGGCGGCTACGAGCCGGGGCCGCGGATCCTCACGCTGGCCGGCCGGGTCATGAGCCGCTTCGACCCGGCCCGCCAGGCCTCCGGCGCGCTCAACGCGCTGCACGAGCGGATCGGCTACACCACGCACTTCGCGATCCGCAGCGGGGACGAGGCGGTCTACGTCGACAAGCTGGAGGGCCGGCGGCCGTACCAGATGCCCTCGCGCGTCGGCATGAGCCTGCGCCTGCACTGCACCGCGATCGGCAAGGCGGTCCTGGCCCAGCTCGGCGCCGACGAGGTTCGCGCCATCTGCGCCCGTACGGGCATGCCGGCCCCGACCCCCACCACGCTGGCGACGCCGGAGGACCTGCTGGCCGACCTGGCGTTGGTACGGTCCCGCGGCTACGCGCTCGACAACGAGGAGAACCTGCCCGGCATCCTCTGCGTCGGCGCCCCGGTCTTCGACCACACCGGCCAGGTGCTCGGCGGCATCTCCATCTCCGCTCTCGCGATGGACATGGGCCGCGAGGACCTGGAGCGGTTCGCGCCCGAGGTCGTATCCGCGGCCCGCGACGTCTCCGCCGCCCTCGGCGCCCCCGCCCCGGTGCTCAACGGCTGATCCGCCCGCCTCCTGGTCCGCGTCCGGTCAGGGCTACCCGTTGTTCCATGTAATGGAATGTGGTCTCATGTTATGCAATAACCTGAGCCTGGAGGATTCGACATGCCGAACATCACCGTGGAACTCCTGTCCGGCAGGACCCTCGACCAGCGCCGCGAGTTCGTGGCCGCGCTGACCGAGGCGGCCGTGGACATCCTGAAGGCGCGTCGCGAGTCGGTGCGCGTCGTCTTCACCGAGATCGAGAAGTCGGACGTGGCCAACGGCGGCGTCCTGGAGTCCGACAAGTAGTCCACCGGGAGTCCGCCCCGCCCGGGACCGGCCGGATTCCCGGTCCGCGTGTTTCCCTCCCCCTCCCGGTGGAAGGAGCATGTCCCCGGGCGGGCGGGTCCTGGAGCCCGCCACGCCCGGGGACGGCCACGCGACCGCTCCGGAGGCCGGAGGGCCGCGGGGAGGGCGGCGGTCAGCCGACCGCTCCGGCCCGCCGCTGCTCCGGGTCGGTGGAGGCGGGGTCGCTGGACAGGGAGTCGATGAGCACGTCGCGGTCCTCGCGGTTCTCCGGCTTCAGCAGTCCGATCGCCACGTACAGGACGAGTGAGGTGACCAGCGGCACGCCGACGACCATCGCGGTGTCCTTGGACTCGATGATCCACTTGACGTACGCCCAGACGCCCAGCCCGGCGGCCCAGGAGACGATGGCCGCGGTGGGGCCGCTCCGCCGGAACCACGGCAGCATGCCCAGCATCAGCGGGATCGAGATCGGCCCCATCGTCGCCGCGACCAGGTCGACGACGATCTTCAGTACGACGCCCTGGCCCTCGGTCGAGATCGCGATCGCCATGCTGACCAGGACGAAGGTGAACGTGGTCACCCGGGCGAAGGTCAACTCGGCCCGCGCCGACAGCTCGCGCACCCTGCGGACGATCACCGGGGCGATGTCCCTGGTGATGACCGAGGAGATCACGTTGGCGTCGGAGGCGACCATGGCCATGGTGTGCGAGAAGAAGCCCGCGAGCACCAGCCCGATCACCCCCTGCGGCAGCAGGGTCTGGGCCAGCCGCACGTACGCCTCCTCGGCGTTGGCCAGGCCCGGCACGATGAGCGGCGCGGCGAACATCGGGATGAACAGGATCAGCGGCCAGACCAGCCACAGCGCGCTGGACAGCAGCGCCGAACGCTTCGCGGCCGAGCCCGAGGGGGAGGCCATGTAGCGCTGGGCCAGGTTCCACATGCCGCCGTTGTACTCGAAGGTCTTGATGAAGAGCAGCGCGAGGAAGAACGTCGTGGTGTACGGCCCGGCGAACGGGTCGCCGTGGCCGGGGGGCAGTTTGTCCCACATGGTCCACAGCGTGGCGACGCCGTCCAGCTGAATCATGATCGCGACGAACATGGCGATGCCCGCGACGCCCTGGATGACGAACTGCCCGAAGTCGGTGAGCACGTCCGCCCACAGCCCTCCGGCGGTGATGTAGACCAGCGTGACGGCCCCGGTGACCAGGATGCCCCACTGGATCGGGATGCCCGCGAAGCCCTTGAGCAGGATGGCGATCGCCACCCATTTGGCCGCGATGTCCACGACCTTCAGCAGCGCGCCGCTGTAGGCCAGCACCTGCTGGGTCGGCAGGTTGTAGCGCCGGGCGAGGTATTCCAGCGGGGAGATCACGCCGTGCTTGGAACGGAGCCGGTTCCAGCGGGCCGCCCAGACGAAGGCGCCGATGCCGATCCCGATGCCGATCGTCAGTGCCCACCAGACGTACATCGCGAGCCCGTAGTTGTAGGCCACGGCCGCGAACGCCACGAACATGACCGCGCTGTATCCCGACATGTGGTGGGAGATGCCGGACAGCCACCAGGGGATACGGCCCCCCGCGGTGAAGAAGTCGATCACGGTCTTGATGCGGCGCTTCGACCACACGCCGATACCGATCATGACAAGGAAGTACGCGCCCAGAACGGACCAGTCGAGTGCGGACATGTGTCTCCTCCCAACGCCCTGTTGGTGAGGAGGTTCTACTACATGAAACGCAATGTCAATACACGGAATGGAATACGCTTTCCGGCGGGCTAATGGGATATTCAGCGCTCTTCATCACTGTTCACGAAGTATCGACCGATCTTGTGAAACGCCGCCGAGGGCCGGCCGCTCCGGCGAGTCGGCGCGCAATCCACCACCCGTCTCGTTAACCTCCCTAGCATGGCCACCCGTACGTCTAAAGGCTCCTCAGGAAAGCCCCCCGGCAAGGGGTCCTCCGGTCGTTCGGGCGCCTCCCAGGCCCGTACGGCCCCCGCCAGGCGGGCGCCCGCCGGACGGCCGAGGGGCGCGAGCCAGGCCCGCAGGCCCTCGCCCCAGCATGACCCGATCAGCTGGGTGCTCATCATGATCGGCAAGCTGTTCATGGGCATCTGGATGCTGCTGGCGGGGGGCATCGGCGGCGCCGCGCGGGCCCTGGGGCAGAACGCGCGCGAGCTCGATCCCGTCCACCGCCGCGACGGGCTCGGCCTGGCGGTGTTCGCCGGGGCGGTCGTGCTGGCGGCCATGACCTGGCGGAAGAACACCGGCACGGTCTCCACCGTGGTCGACAGTGTCATGCGCGGTGTCTTCGGCTCGCTGACCTGGGTGATCCCGATCCTTCTCGTGCTGCTGGCCTGGCGGCTGCTGCGCCACCCCGACCAGAACGCCGACACCGGCCGGATGATCATCGGCTGGTCCGCCCTCACCGTCGGCGTGCTCGGCGTCGTCCACGTCGTCCACGACACGCCGTACCCCTCGGGGGGCAGCTCCGACGGCATGGACAAGGTGTCGGCCGCCGGAGGCATGATCGGCTTCATCGTCTCGGCGCCCCCGGCGAGCATCCTGCCGTCCTTCATCACGATCCCGCTGCTGCTGATCCTGTCGGGCTTCGGCATTCTGGTGATCACCGCGACGCCGGTGCACCGGGTCCCCGAGCGGCTGGCCGAGATCCGGCACATGCTCTTCAACCGCGACCTGCCCCCCAAGCCGCGGGTGTCCAGGAAGAAGCCCGCCACCCGCAAGAAGCCGGAGTCCGAGGGCACCGAGCTGGGCGACCACGTCAAGCCCTACGACACGCCCCTGATCGCCGAGACGCCCGGCGGGACTCCGGGACACTCCCCGGAGATCGTGCCCGGCCTGGTGGACGAAGAGGCGGCCGAGGCGGTGGCCAGGGCCGAGCCCCCCGACCCGACCCCGGCCCCGCGCAAGGTCGAGCAGCTCGTCCTGTCGCCCCAGGCCGGTCCGTACACCCTGCCCGAGTCGCAGCTCCTGCGCCCCGGCAGCGCGCCCAAGCCGCAGACCAAGGCCAACACCGTCGTCGTCAACGCGCTGACCAGCGTGATGGAACAGTTCATGATCGACGCCCAGGTGATCGGCTTCACCCGGGGGCCGACGGTGACGCGCTACGAGATCGAGCTCGGCCCGGCGGTCAAGGTCGAGAAGGTCACCGCGCTCACCAAGAACATCGCGTACGCGGTCAAGTCGGCTGATGTCCGGATCCTGTCCCCGATCCCCGGCAAGTCGGCGATCGGCGTCGAGATCCCCAACACCGACAAGGACCTCGTCTCGCTGGGCGACATCCTGCGCTCCCCGGTGGCCCAGGCCGACCACCACCCGATGATCGTCGGGCTCGGCAAGGACGTCGAGGGGCGCACGATAGTGGCCAACCTGGCCAAGATGCCGCACCTGCTCATCGCGGGCGCCACCGGCGCGGGCAAGTCGGTCTGCGTCAACGGGCTGATCACCTCGATCCTGATGCGGGCCACCCCCGACGAGGTCCGCATGGTCCTGGTCGACCCCAAGCGGGTCGAGCTCAGCGTCTACGAGGGCATCCCGCACCTGATCACGCCGATCATCACCAACCCCAAGAAGGCCGCCGAGGCCCTGGAGTGGGTCGTCGGGGAGATGGACCGCCGCTACGACGACCTGGCCGCCAGCGGCTTCCGGCACGTCGACGACTTCAACAAGGCGGTCCGCACGGGCAAGCTGGTGCCGCCGCCGGGCAGCGAGCGCGTCTACCAGCCCTATCCGTACCTGCTGGTGATCGTCGACGAGCTCGCCGACCTGATGATGGTCGCCCCGCGCGACGTCGAGGACTCCATCGTCCGCATCACCCAGCTGGCCCGCGCCGCCGGAATCCACCTCGTCATCGCCACCCAGCGCCCCAGCGTGGACGTGGTCACCGGCCTGATCAAGGCCAACGTGCCCTCCCGGCTGGCCTTCGCCACCTCCTCGCTGGCCGACTCCCGGGTCATCCTGGACCAGCCCGGCGCCGAGAAGCTCGTCGGGCAGGGCGACTCGCTCTTCCTGCCGATGGGCGCCAGCAAGCCCATGCGGCTGCAGAACGCCTTCGTCTCCGAGAAGGAGATCGGCGAGATCGTCGGGCACTGCAAGGCCCAGATGGCGGCCGAGTACCGCGACGACGTGTCCGCCGTGGCGACCGCCAAGAAGGAGATCGACGAGGACATCGGCGACGACCTCGACCTGCTGGTCCAGGCGGCCGAGCTCATCGTGACCACCCAGTTCGGCTCGACCTCGATGCTCCAGCGCAAGCTCAGGGTCGGCTTCGCCAAGGCGGGCCGCCTGATGGACCTGCTGGAGAGCAGGAACGTCGTCGGGCCCAGCGAGGGGTCGAAGGCGCGGGAGGTCATGGTCAAACCCGACGAGCTCCCCGGCCTGCTGGCCGACCTGCGCGGGGGCTGACGGCGCCGTACCGGAATGGCACCCCCCGCCGCACACCTTCCGTCCGGTTACTGATTGAATAGGTATCGCTACGCAACGTCGGGGGCTGAGAGGCGTGCGCCATGGGCATTGGAAGCGATCTGGCGGATGCCAGGCGGTCGATGGGGATGACCGTCGGGCAGTTGAGCGCGCGGACACGCATTCGCGAGGTTCTCATCCAGGCAATCGAGAGGAATGACTTCTCCCAGTGCGGGGGAGATTTCTACGCGCGGGGCCATATAAGAAACATCGCCAAGATCGTCGATCTCGATCCAGAGACGCTGGTGCACCGCTACGACGAGCAGCACGGGGGCGTGCCGCTGCCGGTGCGGGCCTCCAGCGTCTTCCAGGCCGACATGCCCCTGAAGATCCGTGAGCGCCGCTCGCCCAACTGGACGACGGCGATGGCGGTGGCCCTGGGCATCGTGGTCATCTTCGGCGTGGCGCGGACCATGGGCGGGGGCGACACTCCCGTGGCGGAGCTCCGCCCCATGCCGGTGCCCGCCGCGCCGCCCCATGCCGGTCCCGGTCCCGACTCGCCGCGCCGGGCGGCGTCGCTGGCCGAGGAGAAGCGGCGCGACATGGTCGTCCTCCAGGTCAAGGCGAAGCGCACGTCCTGGCTCGACGTGCAGGACGCGGGCGGCCGGAGACTCTTCTCGGGAACGCTCGCGGCGGGCAAGACCTCGACCTGGAAGGCGAAGACCGGGATGAGGGTCACCTTCGGCGACGGGGGAGCCGTCTCGCTGAAGCTGAACGGCAAGAACCTGGGCGCCCCCGGCCGCCGGGGGCAGGTCGTCAACCGCTCCTACGAGGCACCCGCCGCCAAGAAGCGCTAGGTCAGGCCGTAGGGAACGCTTTCCGGGCCCCGCGTTCCGGGGGCCTCCCGGGCTCCGGGGCCGCCCGCGACGGCGGCGCGTCCGGGGCGGGGCGGGGGGTGCGGAGGTGCCTGAATGGGGGGAGGTGCATCGGGTAGTGGCCAACTCCCGATACCGTAGTGTTCACCATGTCATCCCGCCGAACCGCATCGCTGATCACGCTTGGTTGCGCACGCAACGAGGTCGACTCCGAGGAACTCGCCGCTCGTCTTGAGGCTGCCGGTTGGCAGCTGGGCGACGACGACCCCGATGTCGTCGTCGTCAACACGTGCGGCTTCATCGACTCGGCGAAAAAGGACTCCATCGACACGCTGCTCGCCGCGGCCGACTCCGGGGCCAAGGTGGTCGCCGCGGGCTGCATGGCGGAGCGGTACGGTGACCAGCTCGCCGACGCGCTGCCCGAGGCCGCCGCCGTCATCTCCTTCGACGACTACACCGACATCGGCACGCGTCTCGACGACGTGCTGGCGGGCAGGTCGCTCGTCCCGCACAGTCCCCGCGACCGCAGGACCCTGCTGCCCATCTCGCCGGTGGAACGCGCCTCCGCTCCCAGGACCGCCATTCCCGGCCACGGCGAGCTGCCCGAGGGCGTGGCCCCCGCGAGCGGCCCCCGGCCGCTCCGCAAGCGCCTGGGCGACGGCCCGGTGGCCTCGCTGAAGCTCGCCTCCGGTTGCGACCGGCGCTGCACGTTCTGCGCCATCCCGGCCTTCCGCGGGGCGTACGTCTCGCGCCGCTCCGAGGAGCTCCTCGGCGAGGCCGCCTGGCTGGCCGAGCAGGGCGTCAAGGAGCTGGTGCTGGTCAGCGAGAACTCCACCTCCTACGGCAAGGACCTGGGTGACCTGAGGGCGCTGGAGAAGCTGCTGCCCTCCCTCGCCGCGACCGAGGGCGTCGAGCGGGTGCGCGTCAGCTACCTGCAGCCCGCCGAGCTCCGTCCCGGGCTGCTGGAGATCATCGCCTCGACCGAGGGCGTGGCCCCCTACTTCGACCTGTCCTTCCAGCACGCCAGCGGCCCGGTGCTGCGCCGGATGCGCCGCTTCGGCGACCCCCGGCGCTTCCTGGACCTCCTGGAGTCGATCCGCGCCCACGCCCCCGAGGCGGGCGTGCGCTCCAACTTCATCGTGGGCTTCCCCGGCGAGACCGAGGAGGAGTTCGGCGAGCTGGTGGGCTTCCTGGAGGAGGCGAGGCTCGACGTGATCGGCATCTTCGGTTACTCCGACGAGGACGGCACCGAGGCGGCCTCGCTCCCCGGCAAGCTCGACCAGGAGATCGTCGACGCCCGGGTGTCCGCGCTCACCGAGCTGGCCGAGGAGCTTATGGCCCAGCGGGCCGAGGAGCGGATCGGCACCGAGGTCGACGTCCTGATCGAGGAGGACCTGGGCGACGGCGGCTACGAGGGCCGCGCCGCCCACCAGGGGCCCGAGGTCGACGGTTCCGTAACGGTCCAGGGCATCGGGCTGGTCCCCGGCCAGATCGTCCGGGCCGTCGTGGTCGACTCGGAGGGGGTCGACCTGATCGCCCGGATCAAGGCGGCTCCATGAGTGCGCCGCCGGGCCGGGAGAGCGTATGACCAACACGCCAGAGACCGGCACCGACCCGACAGCGGCATCCGCGCGCCCCAAGGTGAGCGCCTGGAACATCGCCAACGTCGTGACGGTGATACGGCTGGCGATGGTTCCGTTCTTCGCGGCCTGCCTCTTCCTGCCGGGATCCGGCTGGCGGGCCGCGGCGCTGGTGGTCTTCATGGTGGCCTCGCTCACCGACCTGCTCGACGGCGAGCTGGCTCGCCGCTACGGCCTGATCACCGACTTCGGGAAGATCGCCGACCCGATCGCCGACAAGGCGCTCATCGGCGCCGCCCTGATCAGCCTCTCGATCCTGGGGGAGCTGCCCTGGTGGGTCACCGTCGTGATCCTGGGCAGGGAGCTGGGCGTCACCGCGCTGAGGTTCGCGGTCATCCGGCACGGCGTCATCCCGGCCAGCTACGGCGGGAAGGTGAAGACCGTCCTGCAGATCGCCGCGATCGTCTCCTACGTCTGGCCGGGCGTGCCCGACCTGATCCGCTGGGTCGTGATGGGCGCGGCGGCCCTCGTCACCGTCGTCACCGGCCTCGACTACGTGATCCGGGCGATCAAGTTGCGGCAGGTCGCGAAACGGGCGCGGGCGATATGAGGCGGGCCGGATGAGTCACCGCCTGCTCGCGGCCACCGAGGTCCTCTCCCTTCTCGTCCGCAGGGGCGAGACGGTGGCGGTCGCCGAGTCGCTGACCGCGGGGCTGATCTGCGCGGCCCTCACCGGTCCCCCCGGGGCCTCCGCGGCCTTCCTGGGCGGGGTCGTCTCCTACGCCACCGAACTCAAGCACCGGCTGCTGAACGTCCCCGCGGACCTGCTCGCCCGCGAGGGGGCCGTGCACCCTCGGGTCGCCGCCGCGATGGCCGAGGGGGTACGCCTCCTCGCCGGTTCCACGTACGGCCTGGCGGTCACCGGGGTGGCCGGCCCGGACCCGCAGGACGGTAAACCGGTGGGTACCGTGCATCTCGCCGTTAGTGGCCCGGACGGGCGGGTATGGCACCGGGATCCGCGACTTGCCGGGACGCGCGACCAGATCCGGGAGTCGACCGTGAACGAGGCCGTGGACCTCCTCCGAGGTGTGCTGGAGACGAACGTGAGGGAACATTCAGGGTGATTACCGCGTTACGTCCCCAGCGAACATGCTCCACATGGTCTGCCGCGTTGTCGGTTGATACAGGTACGGTGGAACTGTGAGTGAGGTAAAGGTCAAGCGATGATGACGGCGAGGAGTATGTACCAAGGGTCGCGTTCGAAGAACGGGCGGCACGAACCGATAGCGCGGAGTGTCGTGAAGACATCCGTGCCGGGGAGGGAGCGACAGATGGTCCTGCTGCGTCAGCTGCTCGGTGACGTGCTGCGGCGGCTGAGGGTGCGGCAGAGTCGCACCTTGCGTGAGGTGTCCACATTGGCTCGGGTTTCTCTCGGCTATTTGTCCGAGGTGGAGCGTGGCCAGAAGGAAGCCTCCTCAGAGCTGCTCGCGTCGATCTGCGGTGCCTTGGGCGTGCCGCTTTCACAGGTTCTCCGCGAGGTTTCCGATCAGTTCGCCCTGGCCGAGCTGCAGCATGCTCCGGTGCTGGCGGGCGACGTCCCCGAACGGGAGCGTCTGCCGATTCCCGAAACCGTGCCTGATTCCGTGTTCCCCGAGGTCAACGACATGGTCGCCGCCTAGCCGGTCGGTTCTTCCGGCTGGCAGTGACGGCACCAGACGATCAGCCGTTCCTGCGGCTGTGCGCCCATCTCCCCATGACTGATCCGACGCCCGCAGCGTAGGCAAGGCCGCCCGGCCCTGCCGTAGACCCAGGTGCTCCGTCCCGGACGGAGGTCGCCCGTCGTCGTTCTGCTCGGACGTTCCTTGTTGGCGTCCAGCAATCGCCGCGCGATCGACACGATCGCCCCCAGATCCTCAACCGTCCCCACAGGTCGCCACGGCGACACTCCGGCGAGGAAAAGCGTCTCGGCGCGATAGATGGTGCCGATTCCCGCCAGGTTGCGCTGATCGAGCAGCGCGACCCCGATGCTCGTTTCAGGCCGTCGTGCCAACCGCCGTACGGCTTCGGCCTCGTCCCAGTCCTCCCCGAGCAGATCGGGTCCGAGATGGCCGACGAGCCGTCCTTCCTCCTCGGTCGACACCAGGTCGACCATGCCCAGCCGCACCCCCGCCGCCTGCCATTCCGCGTTGGCCAGCACCAGGCGGACGACGTCGCCTCCGGGCAGCCCCCGCCCCGCGGGTGAGATCTGCCAGCGGCCCTCCATCCGCAGGTGGGTGTGGACGGTCAGCCCGCCCTCGACCCTGGTGAGCAGGTGCTTGCCGCGTGAGACGGTCTCCAGCACCGCGCGCCCGGTCAGGTCCGCCGTGGAGTGGCGCGGTACGCGGAAGTCCGAGCGGGTCAGCACCCGTCCGTCGAGCGCCCGGCCGAGCCGCAGGGCGGAGCGGTGGACGACATCACCCTCGGGCACGACGCCCACCCCGAGACGCGAGCCGGTCCCGGGTGGTGAGCCGCTCCCACGAGACGGGCCGCTCCCGGTCGGTGAGCCGCTCCCTGGTGGTGAGCCGGTCACGTGAGGTGATCCGGTCCCGGGCGGGCCGGGCCGGCCGGACCCTGGTGGGCGGCCACACCGGCACGTTCAGTCCCAGGCCGCGGGGTCGGCCGACAGGCTGCGGACCCGCTCGGGGAGCGCTCCGGTGGCCACGTTCTCCAGGGTGACCTCCTCCAGGATCGCCCGTTCGCTGGCGCGCAGCGCGATCCAGACCTGCTGCAGCGACTCGGCGGGACCCCGGTAACCGACGTGCTCGGGCCGCTCCCCCCTGACGTTGGCGAGCGGGCCGTCAACGGCGCGGATCACATCGGCGAGACTGATCTCGGCGGGCGGGCGGGCCAGCACGTAGCCCCCCTCGGGGCCGCGCTGGCCGCGGACCAGCCCGGCGCGGCGCATCTGGAGCAGGATGTTCTCGAGATACTTGGGAGGCATGTCCTGCTCTTTGGCCAGCTCACCCACCGTGGTAGGGCCGTCACCCGCGGCGGCGAGTTCGGCGGCGGCGCGGAGGGCATAGTCGACACGAGCGGATAGGCGCATGTAACCGATTATCCCGCCTGCTATTGGTTCCTTACGCGCGAGGGGCCGAAGGAGGTTGAGTGGCGTCCGTCGCCCTCGGTGACGACGGGCCCGTAGAGCGACGCGCCGGTGGGTTCCGGGGCGTGCACGACGTAGTGGTGAGGTGCCATCGCGGAGGTGCGGCCCGGCAGCAGGACGAGGCAGGCGGCGCGGATCTCCTCTGGGGTTCCGGAGGTGACGTGGCAGGTCAGACGCCCGTCCGGATCGTGCGTCACGAGGTGGGGGCGCCCCCGGACGGCCTCGCCGACGAGCCGCTTCACCGCGCCGAGGTTCACCCAGCAGGAGTCGGTGTAGATCCATTGCGGATCGCGCTCGATAGGCGAAATTACCGATATATTCGAAATGTCGGAAGCCTGGACGTCCCCGTCCCCGGCCGCGATCAGCAGCCGGACGAGCCCGGTTCCGAAACCCTCCGCCTCCGCCCGGCTCATCACCCGCGGATCGATCCAGAGGGTCAGGTCCACCACGTCCTCCAGCCGGTTGGCCCAGAGCGCGAGGTGCGCGGGGAGCGAGGCCGCGGGAAGCCAGCCGCACTCGATCTCGGCGGACGGCGCGGGCTCGGGCTCGGGGAGGGTGACGCCGCTCATGTCGTTGAAGACGCAGTCGCGGGCGAAGTCCACCCCCCGCTCGGCGTTGACGGCCTCGATCACCTCCCAGAGCGCGACGGAGTCGAAACGGCTGTGCTGGTATCCGGAGAGGGACGCGCCTCGGAAGCGGCGGACCGCCTCGTCGAAGGTGGGGACGTCGAGGTCCGCGGTCATCAGCGCGTCCTGGGCGAGTGGCCCGACGTAGTCGCGCAGCTCGGGCCGTACCCTGTTGCTCGCCAGCGACGCGATCACGCAGGTCCGCTGGGTGTTGCGCAGGCCGATGAGGACGCCCAGGGCGGCGAGCGTGACCGCCGAGCGGCTGGCGCCCGTGCGGCTCGCGACGGCTTCCAGCGCCTCGGCCGCCACCGCCGAGCGGATCCGCAGCCGGGGCCGGATCGCGTCGGCGTCGGCCTCGGCCGCCTCGTCGATCGCGAACATCGACTGCGGTGCCCGCCTGAGCCCGCTCTCCCAGTGCCGCAGGGCCGCCTCGGTCCGGCGCAGGGTCGTCGGGCCGCCCTCCGCGGTCGCGAGGTCCAGCGGCTGCATCGGGCACGGTGCCGGTACGGCGACCCCCCGGATCAGGCGCTCCCACTCCCTCATGACGGTGGCCAGCCCGATGGCGTCCACCGAGGTGTGGGGCAGAACGAAGATCACCAGGCGGGGCGCCTCCCCCTCGGTGATCACGGCGACCCTGATCGGAAGCTCGGACTCCAGGTCGAACCGGGTGCCCTGCATCCGCAGGCCCACCTCCTCGGCGACCTCGTCGAGGAGACCGGTCCCGGCGCCGTGTATCTCGACGGGCAGGGAGCCGGAACCGGCCACGACCTGGACGTCCGAGTGGATGGTGGCCCGCAGTCCCTCGTGCCGGGAGAGCAGGCGCCCGACCGTCTCGGTGACGGCGGACAGGGGCGTCCCCTCGGGGAGGTGCTTGGTGACGCGGAAGTTCATGTGGAGCGGCGGGTCGCGGAGCACGCACCGCGCCATGTTGGCCTGGCCCATGGTCACGGGCCCCTGCCGGGTCCGCAGACCCGTGTATTCGGCTGCGATCGTGATGACGGTATCCATGTCGAAACCTGCCTCGCCACCCGACGGCAAGGGTCTTACTGAAAAGAACCTTTACCGTTTTCGGGAGTGTTCCACGCGCCGGGCCGACGTCGCAAGCCCTTGATTTCCGGGCATCGTGGTGTTGGGCGTGAGGGGAGTGGGGGCGGAACGGCGGTGAGCAGGGGCGCGACGGCGCCGGGACGTCCTCGTCAGCCCCCGCCGGGCCCGAGCGGGGCTAAACTATCAGGAAGCCTTATTAAGAATAGAACCGTTATTCTTGCTTGAAAGTAATCGCGACGGGGAAACGGCGAACAAGAGAGCATGCGTATGGAGCGACGTCCTGGCGTGCCCAGGCTATTGAGGGAGATCAACGACAGGGCCGCCCTGGAGCTGTTGCTCGCTTCCGGACCGCTGACGCGGGGGCAGATCGGCGAGCTCACGGGCCTTTCCAAGGTGACGGCGTCGCAGACGCTCGCCCGCCTGGAGGGGCGCGGGCTGGTGGAGGTCGCGGGGGAGCAGGCGGGGGGCCGCGGGCCCAATGCCGCGCTTTATGGGATTATTTCCTCCTCGGCCTATGTGGCTGGTCTGGATGTCGGCCCGGAATTCGTCACGACCGCCATCGCCGATATCCACGGGGAGATCGTCGCCGAGGTGCGGGTGGCACCGAGCGGGCACGACGATCCGGTGGCCCTCGTGCACAACGCGGTGGTCAAGGCGTGCCGGTCGGCCAAGGTCGCGCTCTCCAAACTGCGCTCGGTCGTCATCGGCACCCCGGGCGTGGTCGACCCCCGCACCGGAGACGTGCAGTTCTCCTTCGACCTGCCCGGCTGGCACGAGGGCATCCACGAGGCGCTCGCCCGTGACCTGCGTCGCGACGTCAGGATAGAGAACGACGTGAACCTCGTCGCCATCGCCGAGCGCACCCTGGGGGCCGCCCGCGAGGTCGACGACTTCGTGCTCCTCTGGGTGGGGCGCGGCATCGGCCTCGGCGTCGTGCTCGGCGGGCGGCTGCACCGGGGCCGGTCCGGCAGCGCGGGCGAGATCGGCTACCTGCCGGTGCCCGGGGTGCCGCTGGCCGAGGACGTGCGGGCCGTGCCGGGCAGGCTGCCGTCGCTCGCCGGGGGCCTGCAGTCCCTGGTCAGCGCCGAGGCGGTCGCCGAGCTCGCCGCGACGTACGGCTTCGAGGGGGAGAGCGCCGCCGAGTGCGTCGCGGCGGCGGTCGCGGCCGGGGAGCGGGGAGAGCCCCTGATCGACGACATCGCGGGGCGGCTGGCGCTGGGGGTGGCGTCGGTGTGCGTCGTGCTCGACCCCGGGCTCGTGGTGCTCGCGGGGGAGGTCAGCAGGGCCGGGGGTGACGAGCTCACCTCCAGGA
The DNA here is from genome assembly GCF_036227305.1 of Streptosporangium sp. NBC_01469. Taxonomy (NCBI): domain Bacteria; kingdom Bacillati; phylum Actinomycetota; class Actinomycetes; order Streptosporangiales; family Streptosporangiaceae; genus Streptosporangium; species Streptosporangium sp. NBC_01469. The sequence continues at coordinate 4,044,700 of NZ_CP109465.1, forward strand.
TCGAGGAGGCGGTGGCCAGGAGCTGCCCGGTACGGCCGCAGGTGGTGGCCAGCGAGGTGGGGGGCAACCCGGTGCTGCGCGGGGCCGTCATCGCCGCCCTGGAACAGGCCAGGGAGGAGATCTTCACCTCCTGAGCCCCCAGTTTCAACCCTGAGCCTGGAGTCTTTGGGGCCGGACCCCGGAGCCCCGGATCCCGGATGTCCGGCGGGGCAGGGGACTCTTCTCGGCGAACGGCCGTCGCGCGGCGGGCAAGATCCCCTATGCTGGCGCGGAAATGTCATGAAAAAGACATCTTTCCGTGATCGAGGATGGGGACAAATGACGGCTGTCATCGCCGTGCTGCATGCCGAGGACGTCGCCCTGGAGTTCGTCTCCGTCCTGCGGGACCACGCAGACCAGGACGTCCTGGTGGTCGTCGGGCAGAAGAGGACGAGCGTGACCCTGCCTGCGGGGCTGTCCCTGCGGGAGCGCCTGGAACTGCTCGGCCCCATGGTGGAGCCCGGGGGCAACACCGCGGAGCTGCCCGTCCCCGCCGACGTGGCGGCCCTGCTCGGCGAGGCGCCCGGCCAGGTCTGGACCCACTCGCCCGCCGACCACCGCATCCGCCGGGCCCGGTTCGGCTGGATCGTCTCCCGCGCCGTGTCGCCGTTCTCGCCGGCCTCCGTGTCCTCGCCGTCCTCGCCGTCCTCGCCGTCCTCGCCGTCCTCGCCGTCCTCGCCGTCCCTGCCGGCCGTGACCTGCTCGGTCGGCGACAATCCCTTCCTGCAGACGATCCCCGCCACGGCGACCGCGATCACCGCCGCCGAGGCCGGGGCGAAGATCGATTTCATCAACCGGCGTGCCGGTGAGCTGCTGCGCAGCCGGGTGGCCGACCGGCTCGTCACCACGGACCGGGTTCCGGCCGTCGAGAGGTTCTTCACCGCGAGCGCCGCGCAGGCCAACCGCCTCTACGCGCTGATCTCCAGCCTCGGGGACGACGCCGCGGTGGCCGACGACCCGTGGGAGTTCGGGCGCTCGGCCTACGAGGCCGCGCGGCTGGACGCGACCGCCGCGTGGACCGCCCGCTGGTGCTCCCCGCAGGACGGGCCGATCGTGGAGGTCGGGGCGTGCCAGGGGGAGCTCACCCGCCGGCTGGCGGGGAAGGGCTACCGGGTCCAGGCGACCGAGCCCAACGCGGGTTTCCGCGCCCGCCTGGCCGAGCGGGCGGAGCCGGGAGTGGAGGTGCTCCCGGACAGCCTGGAGGACCTCGCCGACCACGGGGAGCGCCAGGCGGCGGCGTACCTGCTCGTCGAGATGCTCTACTACGACCAGGACCTGACACTCCTCGACCGGTTGCCGACCGACCTGGTCCTCCTCGCGCTGGAGAGCGGCCAGCTCAACGAGCGGATCTGGCCCTGGCTGCGCGAGCAGCACACCTGGCGGGTCGCCGAGCGCGTCGAGCTCGCCCCGCCGACGCTGGAGTCCGTCTGCGACGGCCTCGCCTACCTGCGCAAGCGGGGCAGCCGCGGTCTCGTCCTGGCCAGGGCGGGGTGGAGACGATGAGCTGGGAGACGATCGTGGTCTCGCCGCACTTCGACGACGCGGTGCTGTCGGCGGCGGGTCTGCTCGCCCGCCGCGAGGGGAACGCGGCGATCGTCACGGCGCTGGGCGGCGCCGGTGAGACGCTCTCGGCGTGGGACCGGCTGTGCGGGTTCGCCTCGGCGGAGGAGACGGCGCGGGAGCGGCGGGCCGAGGACGCGCGGGCGTGCGAGATCCTCGGGGTCGACCAGGTGGCGCTGGACAATCCGGACGTCCCCGCGGCCCGGCTCCCGCTGGACGACCTGGAGGCGTTCCTCACCGAGCACGTCACCCCGCGCACGCGCGTGCTGGTCCCGATGGGGATCGGCAACGCCGACCACGAGGCCGTACGCGACCGGGCGCTCGACGTGCTGGAGAAGCTCGACACCCTGGAGCCCTGGGTCTACGCCGACCTTCCCTACGCCGCCGTCGTGCGGGAGTGGGGGAGCCCGGCGGCCGGGGAGGCCCTGGCGGCGAGTCCGCCGGTCCGCGCGCTCGCCGGGCGCCACCGCCTCCGGCCGGGGCCGAGGCTGCGCCTGGACGGGGACGGGTGGACGCTCAAGCGGCGCGCCGTCCTGGCGTACGCCTCGCAGATCGCGCCGCTCGCCTGCGACTACGGGGAGTTTCTCGCGATGCCGGGCCCCCTCCAGCACGAGCTGGTGTGGGTCCTCGGCGACTGACCTCCCACGGCGCCGTACGTCGACGCCCCGCGGCTCGGTCGCGGGCCCGCGGTGTGGGCGGGGGCGCCGTGAGGGTCGTACGTCACGTCCGGCGGTGAGCCGCGCGGTCACGGGTCGCGGTAGGGGCAGGGGCGCCGTGAGAGCCGTGCGTCAACGCCCCGGTGAGCCGTGCGGCGCGGTCGCGGGCGGGGCGCCGTGAGGGCGGTGGCGGGGGTCAGCCGCCGGTGGCCGGAAGCGGGTGGCGGCCCGAGAGGAGTTCGGCGGCGGCCTGACCCGAGGCGGTGGTCGCGCCGTGGGTGGTGATGTGGACGGCGCCCGGGGTGGCCGGGCCCGGCAGGCCCATCTCCACCACGATCGCGTCGGGGCGCCGTGACAGCAGGGCGTCCAGGCGGTCCGAGACCCAGGCGTGCCGGTGGGCGTCGCGTACCACGATCACCAGCGGGCGCCCGTCGGGGGGCGGCGGGACCGGGTCGCCGGAGCCGAGCCGCAGGGCCGTCGTGCCCGGCAGCAGCGCGGCCAGCGGCGAGGCGACACCCCACGGGGTGGCGCGGTCGACGGCGATGTTCGTCTCGGAGACGAACTCGATCACCTGGGGCGCGGCGGGCAGCGGGAGCCCGTCACCGCGGACCCGCAGGGCCCGCCTGGCCGCGGCGAGCCCCGCGGGCTTCCCCGCCGGGCTCGTCTCGCCGGCCGTTCGCCGTCGCTCCGCCGACCAGGCGGCCAGGCGGCGGACCCGGAAGGCGGCCTCGGCCAGGCGTTCCTCGGAAAGGGTCCCGTCGGCCACCGCGCCCATGATGGCGTTGCGCATGAACCCGACCACCCCGGGGCCCTTGCGCTCGCCGCCCACGCAGATCGCGTCGGCCCCGGCGGCGAGGGCGCGGACCGCCGCCCCGGTCACGCCGTACCGCTCGGCCACCGAGGGCATCTCCACGCCGTCGGTCACGATCAGACCGTCGAAGCCCAGTTCCTCCCTGAGCAGCCCGACCAGGATGCGGGCGCTCATGGTGGCGGGGAGGTCGGGGTCGTAGGCGGGCACGAGCAGGTGGCCGGTCATCACGGCACGCACCCCGGCCTCGATGGCGGCCCGGTAGGGCGGGAGCGTGGTGGCGGCGAGCTCCTCGGCCGAGTAGGCGACGGTCGGCAGGTCGTCGTGCGAGTCGACGGCGGTGGCGCCGTGGCCGGGGAAGTGCTTGGCGCAGGCGGCGACCCCCGCCGACTGGAGGCCGGTGACCCAGGCGCGGGCGTGCCGGGCGACCAGCCGGGGGTCGGCGCCGAACGCGCGGGTGCCGACGACGGGATTGTCCAGGTCGGAGTTGACGTCGACCACGGGAGCGTAGTTGAGGGTGATGCCCGCCGCGGCCATGTCCAGCCCGATCTCGCGGGCGACCCGCTCGGTCAGCCCGGGGTCGTCCACCGCGCCGAGCGCCAGGTTGCCGGGACGCGAGCTGCCGGTGAGCGCCTCCAGCCGGGTGACGTCGCCCGCCTCCTCGTCGGTGGCGATCACCACGTCCGGGTTCTCCGCGCGCAGTGCGGCGGTCAGCGCCCTGGTCTGCTCGCTGTCTACAAGATTCCGGGAGTAGAGCGCAACCCCTCCGAGCCCCTCGGCGAGCCGCCTCCGCAGCCAGTCGGGCACCTCCACGCCCACGAACCCGGGCTGCAACACGGTGTCGGCAAGCCCGGCCAGTTCGGGGCTCGCGCCGTTCGGTCCGGTCGTCCGGCCACCACGAACGGTCATCAACGCCTCCAGGTCGGTTCACGGCAAGTCGCTTGTCTCAGGCGTACCACATGTGTAGCATTCGGGTTGCGTAAATAGACAGGAAACTTTCCTAATAATTGTTTGTCAAGACTGCTGTCAGGGGCGACGCGGCCCCCGGCGCCTGCCCGAAGTGAGTCACCCACGAGGGAGACGGACAGGATGTCGCACGGCCCCTTCGACCTGCGGGGAATCCCGCTGGCGCTTCACCTGAACGGTCCCGTCGACGTTCCGGCGCTGCTGGGCGCGTGCGCCGACGTGGCCGACAGGCACCCGGTGCTCGGGCGTGTCAGGGTCACCCGCACGGAGTCGACCCCGGAGCGCTATCCCGGGGTCGCCACGGCCGAGGCGGCGCGCCCGTTCGACCTGGAGCGCGGCCCGCTCGCCAGGTTCACGCTGGTCACGGTGGGTCCCGAGCGTGTCAGGCTGCTCTTCACGGCGCACGGACGGGTGTTCGACGCGGACTCCAAGGACGTCCTGGTCCGCGACCTGGCCGACGCCTACTTCTCGCGGGCCACCCTGCCGGGGCCGACGTCGCACTCCTCCCCGGTCCCGTCGCCCTACGGCGCCTCGCCGGGCTCGCCGTCCGCGCGGACGGGCCGGCGCGACGGCGCCGGGGCGGACGGCGGGGCCTTCCAGGCGCCGCCCGACGGCGCCGAGGAGTTCTGGAAGGAGCGCGACCGCGAGCCCGCGGAGCTGGTCCTGCCCGGCCTGCGCGCCGTCCCGCGCGGCACCGGCCCCGGGGAGATCGTCGAGATGGTGCTCGGTGGCGCGGAGTCCGGTGCCCTCACCGGGGCCGCCACGGCGCTGGGCGCGACCAGGTTCGAGCTGCTGCTGGCGGCCGTGGGCGTGCTGCTGCGCCGGTACGGCACCTCCGCGTCACCGCTCGCCCTCGACCTCGGCACCCGGACGTGCGAGACGCGCGACCGCGTCGGGCCGTTCGTGGCGCGGGTGCCCTTCGTCCCGCACCCCGAACTCGACGAGGGGTTTCCCGGCTATCTGCGCACGGTCCGGGCCGAGCTCCACGCCATGTACCGGTTCCGGCACGCGCCCCCGGAACCGCCCTCCTCGCCGGTGCTGCTCAGTTACCGCAGGAGGGCGGCCGTCCCGGAGTTCCCCGGTCTCGGGGCGGGCGTGGAGTGGACGGTCTTCAACGGGGCCGCCCACGGCGCGCTGCACATCCAGGCGGTGGACGCCGGGCTGAGCCTCACCCTCGGCCTCCGCTTCAACCCCGCCGCGATCGACCACGACGACGTGTCCAGGATCGCGGGTCACCTGCGCGCGCTGCTGCGCGCCATCTCCGCGGAACCCCGTGCGAAGGTCGCGGATCTGGCGGAACCACCCCACCCCACGCCCCCAGAGGAGTCTCCCGTGACCGACCTGTTCGTCCCGGCCCCCGGCAACGTGACGGAACCCCCCGCCGGGGAGGATCCGATCACCACGGAGGTGCGGGAAATCTGGCAGGAGATCCTCCGCCTCGACGACATCGGGCTGGACGAGGACCTCTACGACCTCGGCGGGCACTCGCTGACCATCACCCAGATCATCGCCAGGACCCGCCGCAGGCTCGGCGTGGAGGTCTCGCTGGACGTCTTCTTCGACAACCCCACCATCGCCGGCCTCGTCGAGGAGGTCACGCGTCTGCGGGGCGAGGCCGCGTGAGCACGCTCTCGTACGCCCAGGAGCGCCTGTGGTTCCTGGACCGGCTCACTCCCGGGGACGGGACGTACAACATGATCGTCTGCGAGCGGCTCACCGGGCCGCTCGACGCCGACGCCCTGGAGCGGGCACTGGGCGAGGTGGTGGCCAGGCACGAGGCGCTGCGGACCGTCTTCCCCGAGGTCGGGGGCTCCCCGGCCGCGAGGGTCCTGGATCCCGCGCCGCTGGTCATGGAGAGGCTCGACCTGACCGGTGAGCCGCCGTACGGGACGCCGGAGCGGGGGACGGGCGGCAGCCTGGACGGGCCGTCGGGAGGTCCGCCGGGGGGTTCGCCGGGAGGTTTGCCGCACGAAGCGCCGGGGGGTTCGTCGGGCGGGGGTGAAGGTGGAGGTGCGGGGGCGTCGCGGGAGCGGGAGCTGGCGGCGTTGCTCGCCGAGCGGAGCAACCGGCCGTTCGACCTGGTCACCGGGCCGCTGCTGCGGGTGAGCCTGGTGCGTACCGGGCCCGGCGAGCACGTCCTGCTGGTCGTCGTGCACCACATCGCCGGGGACGCCTGGTCGATCGAGCAGGTCATGTTCGGGGAGCTGGCGTCGCTGTACACGGCCTTCAGCCTCGGGTTGCCGTCGCCCCTTCCGCCGCCCGCGCGGCAGTACGCCGACTACGTGCGCGAGCAGCGCGAGCACCCGGTGGACGTCGCCGCCGTGGTGCGCGAGCTCGACGGCGTCCCGGTGCTGGAACTGCCCACCGACCGGCCGCGCCCGGCCGTGCGGACCACCGAGGGCGACCTGGTGGTCCACCGGATCCCGCTGGAGCTGTGGCGGGGCATCACCGGGATGGCGCGGGCCGAGCGGTGCACGCCGTTCATGGCCGTGCTGGCCGCCTACCAGGTGCTGCTCTCCCGCTACACCGGCCAGGACGACTTCTGCGTCGGCACCCCCGTCGCGGGTCGCGCCGAGGAGGAGTTCGAGCGGGTCTTCGGCGTCTTCATCAACACCCTCGCCCTCCGCGCCGACCTGGCGGGCGACCCGACCTTCCGCGAGACGCTCAAGAGGTTGCGGCGGCGCGCCTTCACGATGTACGGCCACGCCGCGGTGCCGTTCGAGCACGTGGTGAGCGAGCTGCGCCTCGACCGCGACCCGGCCAGGACCCCCGTGTTCCAGACGATGCTGATGCTGGGCAACCCGGACGCCGGATCGCTCGACCTCGACGGCGTCCGCACCGCGCCGGTGGCGTCGGGCCTGGCCGTGGCCAAGTTCGACCTCTCCCTGGACGTGATCGTCTATCCCACGCACGTCCAGCTGATGTTCTCCTACAACACCGGCCTGTTCGACCGGTCCACGGTGGAGCGGATGGGCGCCCAGCTGGAGACGCTGTTCCGGTTGATCGTCGCCGACCCCGGCCGCCGCCTGTCGCGGCTGGAGATCCTGCCCGCCGCCGAACGCGCGATCGTGCTCGGCGGCGGATCGGCACCGGAGCCGGGGGACGTGCTCTCGGACGATCCGGACCGGGACTCGGGGGATGTGCTTTTCGACGGCCAGGTGGTGAGTGCGGTCGCCTCCCCTCCGGATGACCGGATTCGCGGGGACGTGCTCTCGGACGATCCGGCAGGGGATCCGGGGGACGTCCTCTCGGACGGCCCGGTTCGGGCGGTTCACGGGGCGGGGGAGTTCCTCGATCGGCTGATCGCCCGGCAGGCCGCCCGTACCCCCGGCGCCCCCGCCGTGATCACCCCCGCCGCTCCCGGCGGGGAGGGCGCCGTGCTCACGTACGGGGAGCTCGACCGGGCCTCGGACGCCGTGGCCGACCGGCTCCGGCCGCTGCTTGAGCGGCCGGTGGGGGACGGTATCGCCGAGGGCGGGGAGGCGCGGGTCGCGCTGGCGCTGGCCGCCGGGCCCGAGGCGATCGTGGCGCTGCTGGGGATCCTCAAGGCGGGTGCCGCCTACGTGCCGCTGGATCCGGCGCAGCCCGCCGAGCGGCTGGCGTACCTGCTGGCCGACTCCGGCGCGCGCGCGGCGATCGCGGACGGGGCGGAACTCGCCGGGTTCACCGGGCCGGTCGTCAGCCGGGACGACCTCGCCCTCTGGACGGACCTCTGGACAGATCTCTGGACGGACGGCGGCCCCACCGGAGGGGCGGCGGCGCGCGAGCCCGTCGCGGGGCACCCCGACCGGGCCGCCTACGTGATCTACACCTCCGGCTCCACCGGACGGCCCAAGGGGGTCGTCGTCGGCCACCGCACGCTCGCCCACCTGGCCCGGTCGTTCAGGGACCTGCACGGGTTCGGGCCGGGGGAGCGGGTGCTGATGGTCCCGCCGCTCAGCTTCGACGCCTCGGCGGGGGACGTCTTCCCCGCCCTGATCAGCGGCGCCGCGCTGGTGCTGCACCCCGCTCCCGCCTCGCTGACCGGACCCGCCCTCGCCGCCCTCTGCGCGGAGCACTCGATCACCATGGTCGACACCGCCTCGGCGCTCTGGCAGCAGTGGGTGGAGGAACTGGACGAGTTCACCGCCCCGGTCACCACCATGATGGTCGGCGGCGAGAGCGTACCGGTGGAACGCCTGCGCGCCTGGGCCGCGCTGACCGGCGGCCGGGTCGCGTTCCACAACCACTACGGGCCGACCGAGGCGACCGTCTGCGCCACCTCGTACCGCACGGTCGACGGCGCCGAGCTGGGCGCGGCCACGCACCTGCCGATCGGCGCCGCGCTGCCGCACACCCGCGTCTACGTGCTCGACCGCCACGGCAACCCGGCCCCGATCGGGGTGCCGGGCGAGATCCACATCGGCGGCGAGTGCCTGGCCCGCGGCTACCTGGGCCGCCCCGGGCAGACCGCCGAGCGCTTCCTGCCCGACCCGTTCTCGCCTCGGGCGGGAGCGAGGATGTACGCCACGGGTGACCTGGGAAGATACCGGCCCGAGGGGAACCTGGAGTTCCTGGGGCGCACCGACCGGCAGGTGAAGCTCCACGGTAACCGGATCGAGCCGGGAGAGGTCGAGGCGGCCTGCCTGGCCCACCCCGGCGTCCGCGAGGCCGTGGTCACCGCCGACACCCGGCGGCTCATCGCCTACCTGGTGGGAGACCGGCTCACCGTCGCCGAGCTGCGCGCGTTCCTCGCCGGGCGGCTTCCCGGCTACATGATGCCCGGCGCGGTCGTCACGCTCCCCGCGCTCCCGCTGACCTCGCACGGCAAGGTCGACTTCCGGGCGCTGCCCGAGCCGGACGCGGACGGCGAGGCCCCGCCGTACGAGCCGCCGAGGGAGGGCACCGAGCGGGTCATCGCCGCGATCTGGGCCGACGTGCTCAAGGCGGACCCCGGCCGGGGGGACAACTTCTTCGACCTCGGCGGGCACTCGCTGCTCGCCCCGCAGATCGTCTCCAGGATCGGCGCGGAGCTGGGGGTGACGGTCCCGATGACCGCGCTCTTCGCCGCGACCGACCTGGCCGGGCTGGCCGCCGCCGTGGACGAGCGGATCGGCCGCCCGGACGGGATACCCGGCCACGCCGAGGACGGGGGGCTCTCTCACGCCGGGTCCGCTTGGGTGGGCGGGAGCGCGGACGGCTGGGCGCCCGCCGCCGTGGACCTGTACGCGGAGGCGGTGCTGCCCGGCGACATCGCGTACACCGGAACGCCCGTCCCCGAGGGGCCGCCGCGCCGGGTGCTGCTCACCGGCGCCACCGGCTTCCTCGGCGCGTACCTGCTCGCCGGGCTGCTGGGCACCACGGACGCCGAGATCCACTGCCTGGTCAGGGGCGACACCCCGGCCGGGCGGCTGCGCGACAACCTCGACAGGTACGGGCTCTGGGACGAGCGCTTCGACGGCAGGATCGTCCCGCACGCCGGGGACCTCGACCTACCGGGCCTCGGGCTGACCGCCGGGGAGTTCGCGGAGCTGGCGGACTCGGCCGATCTCGTCGTGCACAACGGGGCCCTGGTCAACTTCGCCCTGCCCTACCGGCGGCTGCGCCGGGCCAACGTGGACGCCGTCCTGGAGATCCTGCGGCTGGCCGCGTCCGGCCGCGTCACCACGCCCGTCCACCTGGTCTCGACGCTCGGCGTGCACCTGACACCCGGGGAGCGCACGGTCAGGGAGGACACCCCGCTGCCGGATCCCGGCCCGCTGCACCTGGGCTACGACCAGAGCAAGTGGGTCGCCGACCGGCTCGCGGGCGCCGCCAGGGAGACCGGGCTGCCGATCGCGATCCACCGCCCGGCCAGGGTCTCCGCCGACAGCCGCACCGGCCGGTCGGTGCCCGGTGACTTCCTCGGCCGCCTCTTCGCCACGTGCGCCCGCCTCGGCGCGGTGCCCAAGGGGGAACGGATCGACATGGCCCCGGTCGACCACGTCGCCTCGGCGATCGTGCACCTGGCGACGAGCCGGGCCGTCGGCGACTTCCACTACCACAACCCGCGCGTGCTGACCTCGGAGGAACTCGTCGAGGGACTGCGCGAGCACGGCCTCCCGGTACGGCTCATGCCGGGCGTCCGATGGCGGCGGCTGGTCCGCGACCGGCTGGAGGTCGGCGACGACCTGCCGATCGCCCCCTACCCGGCGTTCTTCGCCGAGTACGGCACGCTGCCCGGCCCGTCCTTCGACTGCTCGGCCACCGAGGAGATCCTCGCCGCCGCCGGGCTGCTCTGCCCTCCGGCGGACGGGAAGCTGCTCGACCTCTATCTCGGTGACCACATCGGCACCGGAGTCCTCATGGGAGACAGCCGTGCATGACGGGATACGCCGGTTCGTCGTCATCTGGGCGGCGCAGCTGCTGTCGATCATCGGGTCGAGCCTGACGGGGTTCGTGCTGGGCGTCTGGGTCTACCAGCGCAACGGCTCGGCCACCGAGTTCGTGCTGATCATGCTGTGCGCGGTGCTGCCCGAGGTGCTGCTCTCCCCGCTCGCCGGGTCGCTGGCCGACCGGTGGGACCGCAGGCGGATGCTGATGGCCGCCGACGCCGGGGCCGCCGCGGTCACCGGTGCCCTCGCGCTGCTGCTCATCTACGGCTCGCTGGAGGTCTGGCACGTCTACGTGATCACGGTGGCCGGGGCCGTCTTCGGGACCTTCCACATGGCCGCGTACCACGCGATGATGCCGCTGATCATGCCGCAGCGGCACCTGGGCAGGGCGAACGGCCTGATGCAGGTCGCCGACTCGGTGAAGATCGCGGCGCCGCTGCTGGCGGGAACGCTCCTGGTCACGGTCGGCGTCACCGGCGTGGTCGTGATCGACCTGGTCACCTTCCTGGTCACCCGGGTGGTCATGTTCGCGGTGCGGCTGCCGCGCGAGGTCACCCGCCCCGGAGCCTCGGCCGCGCCGGAGCCGCTGCGCGGGGACCTGCTGTTCGGCTGGCGCTACCTGCGGGCCAGGCGCGGGCTGTTCCAGCTGGTCATGGTGCTGGCCGCCTACAACCTGTTCTTCGGGATGTCCGGGGTGCTGGTCCAGCCGCTGATCCTGTCGTTCGGGTCGGCCGCGGTGCTCGGGGCGCTGATGTTCGCGGGCGGCGCGGGGGTCTTCGCCGGGGGGCTGGTGCTGAGCGCGTGGGGCGGGCCGAGGCGGCGGGTGCGCGGTGTCGCGGTGTTCGTCGCCCTGGGAGGGGTGCTGCTCGCCCTGCACAGCCTCGCGCCCTCGCCCTGGCTGATCGCGGTGGTGGCGCCCGCCTTCCTGTTCACGCTGCCGTTCGTGCAGGGCACCGGGATGACCGTACTGCAGATCAAGACCGACCCCGCGGCGCTCGGCCGGGTCCTCAGCACGGTCCGCGCGCTCACCCAGACGGCCACGGTGCTCACCTACCTGGCCGCGGGACCGCTGGCCGACCGGGTCTTCGAACCGATGCTCGCCCCCGGCGGGGCGCTCTCCGGAACTCTCGGCGCCGTGATCGGCACGGGCGAGGGACGGGGCATCGCGGCGATCTTCCTGATCACCGGCCTGTGCCTGGTGGTGCTCGCGCCGCTCGCCTACCTCCGGCCCCGCCTGCGGAAGGTGGAGTCCGAGCTGCCCGACGCCGAGGACGTGCACGCCCCTCCGGAACCCGTCTCGGAACCCGTCTCGGAACCCGTCTCGGAACACGGTGTGGAAGCCGGTTCGCGTTCCGTCCCGGGACCTTTGACGGAAGGCGGTGTGGAAACCGTCCCGGAATCCGTCACGGAACGCCGCTCGGGGACCGGCCCGGAGGCCGGCCCGGGAACCGACGTCGCGCAAGTCGCGCAAGGAGACAGCGATGCCGCTCTATCTCGACCCTGAGGAACTCCGCGGGGCGCCGGGCGCCCACATCGACCTGATCGGCGCGATGGCGTTCCGGGCGGCGGGGGCCGCCCAGCGCCTGGGGGTCTTCGAGGCGCTCATGCCCGGCCCTCTCTCCGTGACGGAGCTGGCGGCCAGGACGGGCACCGACCCGGCGGGGCTCGCCGTGCTGCTGGAGGCGCTCGCCTCCTTCGGTTACCTCGACCGGGCCCCCGGCCGGGCGGGGGTGTACGGCAACAGCCCGATGGTGGCGGGCACCCTGGACAGGCGGAGCCCGTGGAGCTACGCCCCGGCCCTGGCCTTCTGGCAGGACGTCCTGGCCGAGCTCTGGGACGGCCTGGAGGAGTCGGTACGGACCGGCACCCCCCAGGTCGACTTCTACGCCTGGCTCGAGGAACGGCCCAGGACGCTGGCCGAGTTCCAGAGCATGCTCGACGGGATGGCCGCCGGGCTCGCCCCGCTGGTCGCCGCGAGCGCGCCGCACCCCGGGGAGCGCCTGCTCGACGTCGGCGGCGGGCACGCCCGCTACAGCATCGCGTTCTGCCAGGCGTACCCCGGGCTCACCGCGACGATCGCCGACCTGCCGAACGCCCTGGAGGGCGGCCGGGCCAGGATCGAGGCGGCCGGGCTGAGCGACCGCGTCGCCCTGCTCCCGGGTGACCTGGCCGGCCCCGGCGCCGGCCCCGGCATGGACCTGGGTGCCGGGCACGACACCGCGCTGCTGTTCAACCTCTGCCACGGGTTCGACGAGGCGGGCAACCGCGCGCTGTTCAAGAGGGTGGCGGGCGCGTTGCGCCCCGGCGGCGCGGTGGTCGTGCTGGAGACCTTCGCCGACCTGCCCGAGGGCACGCCCGCGACGGTCGAGGCGTTCATCCGGGCCTTCAGTCTCAACCTCGCCACCACCCAGGGCGGCAGGATCCACCCCTTCGCCGACATCGCCGCCTGGCTGTCCGACTCCGGATTCGGCCGGATCGAGCGGCGGCACGCCGACGGCCCCAACGAACTGCTCGTCGCCCGCCTGGAGACCGCATGAAGATCACTGTCATTGGAGCGGGTCCCGCGGGCACCCTCCTCGCCTGCTACCTGGCCGGGCGCGGGTTCCGGGTGGAGGTCTACGAGCGGCGGGCCGATCCCCGGCTGCTCGACGAGGACGAGAGCAGGTCGATCAACCTCGGCCTGTCCGCCAGGGGCATCGCGGCGCTCACCGACATCGGCCTGATGGACACCCTGTGGCCGCTCACCGTCCCGATGCGCGGCCGGGCCATCCACCTGCCCGGCGGCGTGGTGCCGTTCCAGCCCTACGGCGCCCACGAGGGAGAGATCCTCCACTCGGTCCTGCGCCACGACCTGATCACCACGCTCGTCGACCACGCCGAGGCCCAGCCGGGGGTGACCTTCCACTTCCGGCACCGGCTGGTCGGCCTGGACCGCGAGACGGCCGCCGCCCGCCTCGTCCACGAGGAGACCGGGGCCGAGAGCACCGTCGAAGGCGACGCGGTGATCGGCGCGGACGGCGCGTTCTCGCAGGTGCGGGCGCACATGCAGCACGGGCTGCGGGCCGACCACCACCAGGAGTTCCTGGAGTGGGGCTACAAGGAACTGACCATCCCCGCCGCCGACGACGGGTCGGCCAGGACCATGCTGGAGGCCCTGCACGTCTGGCCCGGTGAGGACGCCCTCATTGTCGCCCATCCCAACCGGGACAACTCGCTCACCGGCACGCTCTTCCTGCCCGTCGAGCGGTTCGGCGAGATCACCGACCCCGAGGAGTTCCTCGGGGAACGGTTCCCGGACACGCTCGACCTGATGCCCCACCTGGCCAAGGAGTACGCCGAGCACCCGGTGGGGCACCTGGTGTCGATCCGCACCTCGCCCTGGCACCACCGGGACCGGGTGGCGCTCATCGGCGACGCCTGCCACGCCGTCTACCCCTTCTACGGCCAGGGCATGAACTCGGCGCTCGAGGACTGCACGGTCCTCGACCGCTGCGTGGGCGACCACCCCGGGGACCTCGGGGCCGCCTTCGCCGAGTACCAGCGGCTGCGCAAACCGCACACCGACGTGCTCGACGAGCTGTCCAAGCAGAACTTCGTGGAACTGCGCGACCGGCTCAGGTCCCCGCTGCACCTGCTGCGCAAGAAGGCGGACCTGCTGCTCGCCCGGACACTCCCGGGCCGGTGGGTTCCGCTCTACACGATGATCTCCCACACCACCGTCCCGTACGCGGACGCGCTCGCCCGCGCCCGGCGGCAGGACGCGCTCCTGCGCCGGGCGGGGGCGGTGGCGGCCCTCGCCGGGCTGCTCGCCGCCGCTCCGGCCGTCGTCCGCCTCGCGCGCGGCTCCGGCCGCTCTCCGGGTGGCATCGACCTCACACCTGCCGTACGCGCCGCCGACGCCGCACACGTCGCACGCGCCGCCACGGCCGGCACCGACCTCACATCTCCCGTACGCGCCGCCGACGCCGCACACGTCGCACGCGGTGCCGACCCCGCACCCCGCACCGTCTTCGCACGTCTCGTACGCCTCACGCGCTTCGCACGTCGCGCACGCCTCGCACAGCGAAACACCCGGAAGGGCGAACCACCATGCTGACCGATCCCGCGGACCCCTCTCGCGTCCTCCTGGAGACCGCCGATCTGGCCGGTGACCACGATCTGGTCCTGCGCTACCGCACCCCGCTCAGGGAGATCGTCACCTGGGCACGAGAGTACCTCTGCCGCCCCCACGAGGAACTGGGCAGGAAGGGGCCCGTCTGCCCGTACGCCCAGACCGCGCTGGAGCGCGGCACCTTCTACCTGGCGGTCCGCCCCGGGCGGCCCGGCGGGCCCGAGGCCGCCGAGACCCTCGCCGGCTACCGCGACTGGTTCCCGAGGCTGCCCGCGACGCCGGGGGTGTCCTCGCAGTACCGCACGATCCTGGTCCTCTTCCCCGACCTGCCGGAGTCCGAGGCCGCGGCGGTGATCGACCACGCGCAGGAGACGCTCAAGTCGCGCTACGTCTCGGAGGGGCTGATGATCGGGGAGTTCTACCCCGGGCCGCCGCCCAAGGCGGGGCTGTGGAACCCCTCCTTCCGCCCGCTGGGCAGCCCGGTCCCGCTGCTGGCGATCCGGCACATGGTCGCCACCGACTTCCCGTTCCTGCGTGACGACCCCGCACAGGTCGCGGCGTACCTGGAACGTTTCGGCGACCGTCCGCCGGCCGCCCTCAGGGCGGAGATCCAGGCCGTCGCCGACCGCTACGGCCTGGTACCCGCGAACACGTCCTGCGCCGCCCCGTCCCTGACGGCGTCCTGAGAGAAGACACGACGGCCCGCCCCCGCGGTTCTCGCGGGGGCGGGCCGTGTCGTCGCCGGTACGTCCTCGATCGTGTCGCCGGGTGCCGCCCGGCCGCGGCAGGAGCGGCCGGGCGGTGGGACGGGCCGGCGGGGGCGGTGCCGTCAGACGCCGAGGAGCCAGCGCCCGCACCGCGCCCGCAAGCGCCTGGCCACGGGGGCCGGTGCCGTCAGACGCCGAGGAGCTCGGCGGCGGCCTGGGCGTTGGCGCGGGCGGCGCCGTAGGTGGCCAGGTAGGTGACACCCTCCGGGCGCCAGATCGGCAGGCCCATCTCGACCACCGTGGCGTCGGGGCGGGCGGCCAGCAGCGCGGAGACCACCGACTGGCTGACCTCGTAGCGGTGGGCGTCCTTGACGACGACGATCAGGGAGCGGCCCGAGGCGCGCTCCAGGATGTCCGCCACGTCGGCCACCTCCGGCTTGACCCGCAGCACCTCCGCCTGCGGCAGCAGCAGCGGCGTGAAGCCCCACGGCACGTCGCCGACCGCGATGGTCGGCGGGGTGTCCACCTCGACCACCAGCGGGTCGACCAGGGGGGAGGCCGAGCCGGTGAGGCTGACCGCGCGGCGGGCGGCGGTGAGGCCGATCACGTCCGGCTCGGCCTCACCGGTGTGGGGCGTGCCGAACCAGGCGCGCAGGGCGGCGACCCGCTCGGCCGCCGCCTCCAGGCGGGCCGCGGGGAGCCGTCCGTCGTGGACGGCCGCGACGATCTCGTCCACGATGAGGCGGATGTCGTCCTCGGTGGGGATCGGGCCGAGGCAGAGCAGGTCGGCTCCGGCGGCGAGGGAGAGCACCGAGCCTCCGGCGAGGCCGTAGGCGGCGGTGACGGCCTTCATGTCGAGGGCGTCGGTGATGATCACGCCCTCGTAGCCCATCTCGCCGCGGAGCAGGCCGGTCAGGGCCGCGGGGGAGAGCGTCGCGGGAAGCGCGCCGGTGACGGCGGGGACGCGGACGTGCGCGGTCATGATGGACCTGGTCCCGGCCTCGATCGCGGCGCGGAAGGGCACCAGCTCGCGCTCGCGCAGCAACTCCACGGAGGCGTCGACGAGCGGGACCTCCAGGTGGGAGTCCTGCCGGGTCGCGCCGTGGCCGGGGAAGTGCTTGACGCAGGCGGCCACTCCCGCCGACTGCAGACCGTGGACCGCGGCGACGGTGTGCCGGGCGACGAGCGCGGTCTCCGCCCCGAACGAGCGGGTGCCGATCACCGGGTTGTCGGCGGCGGTGTTGACGTCCGCGGACGGAGCCATGTCCAGGTTGACGCCGCAGCGGGCCAGGTCGTCGCCGATGGACCGGTAGACCCGCCGGGTGAGCTCGACGTCGTCCACGGCGCCGAGGGCGGCGTTGCCGGGGTACGGGCTGCCGACGTGGTAGGCGAGCCGGGTGACGTCACCCCCCTCCTCGTCCAGCGATATGACCGGATCGGCGGACGCGCGCAGGCGGGAGGTGAGAGCGGACAGCTGTGCGGCGTCGGCGACGTTGAAGCCGAAGAGCGTGACGCCGCCGAGACCGTTCTCCAGCTCCCGCAGCACCCACTCGGGTGCCTCGGTGCCCTGGAACGCGGCGAGCAGCGTACCGGCCGCGAGACGACGCAGCCCCTGATCGCCGCGATCCGCGATGAACTCAGACATGGCGGTAGGTGTTCCTTACCTGAGATGTAGGGGGGTGTCGGACATGGGAGTAAACAATGTGAAAACAGGCAGGGCTGGTACGGCCCGCGCCTTGTGGGTGCGCGCCGTACCAGCACCGATGGGGTCAGCCCTTGACGGCGCCCGCGACCAGTCCGGAGACCATCCGCCGCTGCACCAGCAGGAAGAAGATGATGACCGGGATGGTCATCAGGGTGGAGGCGGCCATGATGCCGCCCCAGTCCACCGACCGCTGGCTGACGAAGTAGCGCAGCGCCACGGGCATGGTGTAGCTGCCCTGGTCGCCGATGAGCGTCAGCGCGAACACGAACTCGTTCCACGCGGTGATGAACGAGAAGATGCTGGTCGCCACCAGGCCGGGGGCCACCAGCGGGAACAGTACCTTCCAGAAGGTGGCGAACCGGCTCGCGCCGTCGATCCAGGCGGCCTCCTCCAGCTCCTTGGGCACCGCCGCGACGAAGGTGCGCAGCATCCAGATGGCGAACGGCAGCGTCATGGCGACGTTCACCACGATGAGGCCGAGGAGCTGGTCGTACAGCCCGGCCCGCCTGACCATCATGAACAGCGGGATGAGCAGCGCCTCGCCGGGGACCATCTGCACGATGAGCAGCAGGATCAGGAACGAGGTGCGGAAGCGGAACCGGAAGCGGGCCACCGCGGTCGCCGCCAGCAGGGAGAACACCGCGCCGATGAGCACGGTGCCGAGGGCCACGATGGCGCTGTTGAGCAGGTAGCGCCAGATGGAGTGGCCCGCGACGCCCTCGGTGAAGACCCGCTTCACGTGTTCGAGCGTGAAATCGGTGGGGAACGGGATGAAGTCCGTCGTGAAGATCTGCTCGCTGCTCTTGAAGGCCGTGGTCACCATCCAGTAGACGGGGAACACCGCGAACAGGAACACCACGACGGCCATGGCGTTCAGGCCGGCCTTGCCGAGCTTCTTGCGCCTCTTGAGGTTGCCCTGCGTCCCGTACGAGGGCTTCCCGCGCCGGGGTGCCCGGGTGTCGTAGGTGGTCATCGCACGTCCTCCGTCTTCACGATCTGGCGGACGTAGAAGAAGGTGATGACGAGCAGGATCAGCGTCAGCACCACCGCGATGGCCGCGCCCATGCCCATCTTGGGCGGCGCGCTGAAGGCCTGGGTGAAGGCGAAGAGCGACAGGTTGAACGCCTCCCGGTTGGACGTGCCGCCCGCCAGCACGAACAGCTGGGTGAAGACCTTGAAGTCCCAGATCACCGAGAGCACCGTCAGCACCGCGAAGACCGGCTTCAGCAGCGGGAAGGTGATCCTCCAGAAGATCCGCCACGCGGAGGCGCCGTCCACCCTGGCGGCCTCGTACAGCTCCTGGGAGATGCTCTTCAGCCCGGCCAGGATCGAGACCGCGATGAACGGGAACGACGCCCAGACCACCGCGATGATCAGCACGATGTAGATGGTGAACGCGTCGTTGAGCCAGGGCTCGCCGGTCCAGTCGGAACGGCCGAACAGCAGGGAGGAGAACCAGTCGGGCAGCGCGTTGAGCGCCCAGTTGATGACGCCCGACTCCGCGTCGAACAGCCAGCGCCAGATGATCGCGGTGGCGATCTGCGGGGTGGCCCAGGCGGCCATGATGCCGACGATCAGGAAGGTCGACATCTTCTTGCCCAGCTTGTGCAGGAGCAGGCCGACCAGCGTGCCGAGGATCAGGGTGCACGCCACCGTGACGACGGCGAAGACGACGGTGTTGCGGAGCGACGTCCAGAACAGCTCGGACTCGACCAGCTTCTGGTAGTTCTCCAGGCCGACGGACTCGGCCGGCACTCCCCGGATCTGCCGCAGTCCCACGTTCTGGAAGGACATGACGACCATCTGGTACAGCGGGTAGAGCAGCAGGCCGGCGATGACGAGCAGGCCGGGGACGAGCAGCGCGTAGGGGACCACCCAGGCGGGCAGTCCGCTGGACCTGCGCGGGGGCGTGGCGCCTCGGTGCCCCCGCGCCGGGACGGAGGGGGTGCCCCCGTCCCGGGCGATGGTTGAGGTGTTCGCCATGGTTACTGGTTCAGGATCTCTTCGAGTTCCTTGTTGGCGTCGGTCAGCGCGGTGTCGACGTCCTTCTTACCCTCGATGACCGAGCGGGCCGCGCTCTGCAGGACCGCCTTGGTGTCGTTCGCCTCGGCCCAGTTGGTGTCGTTCGGGAAGCCCTTGGCGACCTTGAAGGTCTCGGCGAACGGCGCCTGCACCGGGTCGGCCGCGTACTCGCTCAGAGCCTCGGGGTAGAGCGGCAGCAGGCCACCCTCCTTGGCGTAGCGGGTGCCGAACTCCTTGCCGGCGGCGAGCTTGACGTACTCGGCGGACAGCTCGACGTTCTTGCTGTCCTTCCAGATGGCGATGTCGTTGCCGCCCTGGAAGGCCGGGGCCGGGCCGCTGCCGTCCTTGGCCGGGAGCGAGAAGAAGGACATCTTCGCCTCGTCGACCTTGCCGCCGCTCTGCTCCTTGATGGTGGTGATGTCCCAGCCGCCGGTCACGTACATGCCGACCTTGCTGTTGGCGAAGCGGGTCGCGATGTCCACCGAGTTCTGGGTCAGGGCGGACTTGCGCGAGACGCCGTGCTTGGTCACCAGGTCGGTGTAGTACTGGAAGCCCTCCTTGAAGCCGGGCTCCGTCAGCTTGCCGACCCACTTGCCGCCCTCGAACGCGGCGAAGTCGCCACCGGCCGACCAGACGAACGGCGACAGCGACATGTTGGCGTCGGAGCCGCCGTTGAAGGCGAAGCCGTCGACGTCCTTGCCCTTCTCGGCGACGATCTTCTTGCCCGCCGCGACGAGGTCCTCCCAGGTCTTGGGCACCTCGATCTTCAGGTCCTCGAACCAGTCCTTGCGGTAGAGGACGGCGCGGGTGCCGCCACCCCACGGGGCGGCGTAGATCTTGCCGTCCACCGTCTCGTAGCCCCACAGGTTCTGCGGGATCTGCTGGAAGTCGGGTGCGGCCTTGACGATGTCGGTGATGTCGGTCAGCGCGTCCTGCGCGACCCACGCGGCCACCTGGTCGTTACCGAACTCGGTGACGTCGGGGCCCTCGCCGCCGGCGAGCGCCGCGGTCCACTTGGCCTGCGCGTCGGGCCAGGGCACCCACTGGAGCTTGACGTCGGCGCCGGTGGTCTCCTTGAACTTGGCGTTCAGGTCGGCCATCAATTTGTTCTGCTTCTCGTCCGGAGCGCCGAGGCGCCAGACGGTCAGCGTCTGACCTGCGAATTTGGGGCCGGACGCGGCGGGTGCCGTCGCGTCGGAGCCGGCGGCCGGGGCGGCAGGCTCACTGCTGCCACACGCGGCGAGACCCAGGGCGAGGGCGGCCGTGGTGGCCGTCGTGGTGGCGATTCTCGCGAACTTCACTGGAGTTCTCCCTTTCAGGCTTTCGCCGGGGTTTGCGCTCATCTGTTATGGCCGGGGTCCCCGTGACCCTCTGCACTCACTGGGAGCGTTCGGAACTACCGCAACCCGCGGTTCCGACTCGCTTGCCTGCGGGCTGACTAGGGTTAAACTAACAAGAAACTTTCTTAAAAGAAACGATCGTTAGCGGATCGTGACGGGGAGGACGACCTTGCCCACACGCCCGGGGACCCCCCGGCTGCTGCGCCAGCTCAACGACCGCGCGGCGCTGGAACTCCTGCTGTCCAGCGGCCCTCTCACCCGGGCTGAGCTGGGAGAATATACCGGGCTCTCCAAGGTGACCGCGGGTCAGCTGCTCTCCAGGCTGGAGGAGCGCGACCTCGTCACGGTGGTGGGCGAGCAGGCGGGCGGGCGCGGCCCCAACGCCGCGCTCTACGGGGTGGTGCCCTCCTGCGCGTACGTGGTCGGACTTGACGTGCTGCCTGACAGGATCAGCGCGGGGGTCGCCGACATCACCGGCGCCCTCGTCGCCGAGGTCTCCGCCGATCCCAGCGGGCACGACGACCCGGTACGGCTCGTGCGGAGCGCGGTCAGCCAGGCGTGCGAGTCGGCGGGCATCGGCGTCGACCGGCTGCGCGCCTTCGTGATCGGCACCCGGGGCGTCGTCGACCCCGGCACCGGCGACGTGCGCTTCTCCTTCGACCTGCCCTCCTGGCACAACGGCGTGCTCGCCGAGCTCCGCCGCGACCTCGGCGTCCCGGTCACGATAGAGAACGACGTGAACCTGGCCGCGCTGGCCGAGCGCGCGTACGGGGCGGCGCTGGGCGTCGACGACTTCGTGCTTGTCTGGGCGGGGGTCGGGCAGGGGCTCGGCGTCATGCTGGGCGGACGGCTGCACCGCGGCTTCACCGGCGGCGCGGGCGAGATCGGCTGGCTCCCCGTGCCCGGCGAACCGCTCCCCACCGACGTGAGCGAGCCCCAGTCGGGCTCGTTCCAGCGTCTGGTCGGCGGCGACGCTGTGACCGGGCTGGCGAACGCCCACGGCATCGGCTCCGCCTCGGGGGCCGACGCCGGTTCCGTGGGAGACCTCGTCCGTACGGCCGTCGCGGAGGGCGCCGAGGCGTTCCTGGACGAGCTGGCCGGGCGGCTGGCCGTCGGCGTCGCCGCTGTCGCGGTGGTCCTGGACCCCGGACTGATCGTGCTCAGCGGCGACGTCGGCAGGGCCGGGGGAGACGCGCTCGCCGCCAGGGTGCAGGACGCGGTGGCCCGGTTCTGCCCGAGCCAGCCCAGGGTGGTGGTCTCGCGGGTGAAGGGGAACCCCATACTGCGCGGCGCCCTGGTGTCGGCGCTGAACCAGGCCCGTGAGCAGGTGTTCTCGGACACGGTCTGATCTTGTTCTTCAACCTCCGAGATCGCGTTCGGCGGTCGGGGACGTCGGTCACCTGTGGACTTTCCCCAGGTCATGTTGGGGAGCATGGCCTCGGTTGTGGGAACCGGTGTGCCGCTTGGGCGGAGCCCGGCCCGACAGGGTCCTACGAGGCGAGGGCCAGCCCGCACACGGCTTTCACGGCCTTCTCACGGGACGCGTCCGCGATCGGGACGGGATCAACGGTGGGCGCGCAGCGCGGCGAGCAGCCATTGGAAGGCCGGCACCGCCTCCGGGGCCGGCGGCAGGCCCCGGAGGAGGTTCAGAAGCTGCCAGTACCGCTCCACCCGGGGCTCGGCGACCAGTTCCAGCCAGTCCGCCAGGGAGACGGTTTCCTCGGCGGGAAGCTCCACGGGGATGATCCGGTCCAGAATCACTTTTGCGCCAGGCGACTCCGGTGGGATTCCCTTCCTGAGGGCGTCGGCCGCGTGCTCGAGGACCAGGGGCCGGAGGTTGAGTCCGAACTCAAGGCGATTGTCCTGCCTTCCGCTCAGGACCATCTGCCGGACCGTCCGCTGGAAGCTCTCGTCGCCGACCAGTTCGGCCAGCTCCATCCAGGCGTTCACCTGCTCGGACGTCGGCTCTTCTGGAAGCTCGGAGGGGATGTCGCGCATCCATTCCGCGACGAGGGTGGCGTCCTCGTCGACGACGTCGGCGAATGCCCCGTTGACGAACTCGTCGATGATCTGCTGGCGTTCCCGCGCCGACAGTCGGGCCAGTGCATGCATCAAGGTGATCTCCTCGGTGGTGCTGTCACGTTTGGCGAGAACACGCAGGACGGCACGCCGTATCTTCAAGGTGCGGATCTCCGCGTCGAGCGCTTTGACGTGTGTCTCCGCCAGTTCCCTCAGCGGGGCCCGCTTTTCCAGGATCTGCTGGATGGCATCAAGACTGAGCCCGAGATCGCGAAGGGTCCTGACCAGGTCCAGCCGTGCGACCGCCTCCGCGTCATAAAGCCGGTATCCCCCGCCCGACCTGCGGGCGGGGGGGACGACGCCACTATCGGACCAGAAGCGGATCGCGCGCGCCTGCAGCCCGGTGCGCCGGGCCAGCTGCCCGATCGTGTAGAGATCCGTCGCGTCGCTCATGGCTCGAATCTGCACCTTCCACCCACTGGAACCTCAAGCGATGCACCCAAATTCTCGCCATAGAGCGGGCGTTTGGGCGTTATTTCCGCTTTTATGTCGTCCACTGACTCGGCCGGTTCGTTGGGCTGGGTGGAGGTTTGGCGGCGAAACGCAGACTGATGTCTCGTGCGACGAGGCCGGTGCCGGACCGGCGTACCGGGAGCGGGTGTTTCCTTGTGAACGGGGTCCGGTACTCCCGTTCCCTCGTGAGCGGGGCCCGCGCACCGTGGCGCTTGGGGAAGAATTGCCGCCATGCGTGACATCGTTCTGATCTCCGACCCCCGAGTCGCCTCGATCCCCGTCGAGGAGTCAGGAGAGCAGCTGGTCGACGTGCGGGGGCGGCTGCGGACGGACGGGCGGCTCGCCGACCCCGAGGGGGCCTTCGCCCACCTCAGGCTCGGACTGCTGACCCGGCTGGAGGAGGCGCAGGCGCAGCTTCCCGGGGGATACCGGCTGCTGGTCGTGGAGGGGTACCGGCCACCGGCGACGCAGAAGAAGATCTTCGACGGCTACTCGGCGGAGCTCCGGGCGCTGTATCCGGAGATGTCGCCCGCCGAGCTGCGAGCCGCGGCGAGCCGCTACGTGTCACCCGTCGAGATCGCCCCGCACACCGCCGGAGCGGCGGTCGACCTGACCCTGTCCGCCGAGGACGGGACCGAGCTCGACATGGGCACCCGGCTCAACGCCACCCCCGAGCAGAGCGGCGGCGCCTGCTACACCGACGCCCCCGGCCTGTCGCCCGAGGCCCGCCACCACCGCAAGCTCCTCGCTGTCGCCCTGGAGGCGGCCGGACTGGTCAACTACCCCACCGAGTGGTGGCACTGGTCCTACGGCGACCGCTACTGGGCCCTCACCACCGGCTCCCCGACCGCCCTCTATGGGCCGGTCTCCGTCTGACCTCGCCTATTGAACCGGCAGATCGCGGGACGCGCGTGGGTGTCGAGTGTGATTGTGGAGCAGGTGGGCATCGCAGCGGATGATTCTGTCGATCAGCTTCCTGACCGTGGTCATGCCGCGGGCGATGCGTTGGTTTTGGTGCTTCCTGGCGGGGGCGAGTGCGATACCGGATTTGAGACGGTGGGTGCACCATGGACAAGGTCGACACCTTGGTTGGGCGCCGGGTGGCTGAGGCCCGCCGCCGCAGGGGTCTGTCACAGCTGGAGTTCGCCGATCTGATCAGCCGAAGCGAGAGCTGGGTGTCGAAAGTCGAGACGGGTGTAATTCGTCTGGATAGTCTCAGTCTTGCTCAAACGATCTCTGAGCTGCTCGGAGTTCCCCTGCGGCATCTGATCGCCCTGGATGCTCGTACCGGGCGTGCGCAGGAGCAAGCCGGGCAGGAACAGACTTTGAAATTACTGCATCTGCTCATCAATCCACATGACTGGGAGATGTGGGACGAGGTGAAACGTCGATGGTTCTTCGGGCAGGCTGCGGCTTCTGTCATGTCCATGCTGGACCTGCTCCGCGACCAATCGGCTCATGACCTCGGCGATCGGCTTGAATCGGTTCGATCCAATCGGATTCGGCTGGATTCAGAGACCTTGGAGGGGCTGGAACAGGCAACGCTCGGTTACCGCCGCGCTTATCGGTCCTCATCGGCGTTCTCACTGATCGGACCGGTCCACGGCACGCTGAACGTGCTCATCGAGCTCGCGCCGGACGCTGGTGCGCACCGTGACCGGGTGGTGTCGATGATCGGGCAGATGGGTGCCTTGATCGGCACGATGCTGATGTTGGATTTGGGGGATTTCGATTCGTCCAGGCAGTACCTGGCGATCGCGGCCCGCGCGGGTCAGCAGGTTGAGGATCCAGAGCTGCTGGCGTTCGCGCTTGGTTGCCGCGCCTTTCACTCCTCCTACAGTGGCAACCGGAGAGCCGGCGTCGGCTTCGCCCAGGGCGCTTTGGACTTGGCAGGGCGAGGAATCCACCCCGTCACTCATGGCTGGTTGTCGGCTGTGGCCTCGGAGATGCATGCCGCGTCCGGTGAGGATCGGGAGTGTGAACGGTTCCTGGACGATGCGGCTTCCCACCTGGTACACGCCGATCGGGCCGATCCGTGGCTGGGGATCGGAGTTTTCGACTCCGACAAGTTGACCGCCTATCGGGGCGGCGGACTGATGCGCCTGGGTCGCTACTCCGAAGCCCAGACCGAGTTGCTGGCCGCACTCGACAGCCTGGATCCGGCGTTGCGTAAACACCGTTGCACCGCCCATATCGATCTCGCCGAAGCCTACGTGCGTGATCACAAGGTCGATGACGGTGCCGAGCATGCCATCGACGCGCTGAAGATCATCGTGGATACCCGGCACGCCGATAGCCTGCGTCGGGTGGCGAAGCTCTACACCGTCGTACGGCCCGTACGGACTCCGACAGTCCGGCGGTTCGGTGAGAAACTCATCGAATTGAAGGCGATCTCGTAACCGGAGGAATGACGTAGATGTATCGCGGGCTGATTCTGGACTTCGGCGGAGTGATCACCACGGACTTCTACGGGGCACTGCGCGCGTTCGGTATTCGTGAAGGGCTCGGCGCGGGTGCGGTCGAGCATGTGCTGCGCGAAACCGAGGAAGGTCGCGCCGCACTGGCCGCGGTCGAGGACGGGCAACTGTCTCAGCATGAGTACGAGACCATTCTGGCGCGCCTTCTCGGAGTCGACGCCGACGGACTCCTCGGCCGCGCCCTCGCTGACCTGCGACCCTGCCAGCCGGTTTTGGATCTGGTCGCCCGTGCCCGGAACGCGGGAATCGCCACCGCGGTGCTGTCGAACTCCTGGGGCACCGGCGTCTATGACCCATACGCCGGTTACGATCTGGAGGGCCGGTTCGACGCGGTTGTGATTTCTGACCAGGTCAGGCTCCGCAAACCGGGTGAGCAGATCTACCAGCTCACCGCCGACAAGCTTGGCGTTCCGCCATCGGCGTGTGTCTTCGTCGACGACACCGCCCACAACCTGCCACCGGCCGAACGGCTCGGCATGGTCGGCGTTTTGTTTTCCGACGTCGACTCAGGCATCGCCCGGCTCGAAGAACTTCTTCGCCTCGGCTGACAGCGGGGATGTAGGTCGACGACCCCTGCGTGAACTGGCTCATCGTCTGACTGACCAGGGTCACCCGGAATCTGGCTCCTACCCCGTAACCACGTTCCGGAAGTGAGGCACGCGACCGGTTTACCTTCAAGGCGGGAATTACCTCCTGTCCACGGAAGGCGGCTATGAACGCGCGTCGCACGCTCCGCTCGCGCCTGCCTCGGCTCACGCCGATGGGCGGTTTGAGTACCAGGAGGCGAGGATGCCCCTGACAACCGTCGATCTGATCTGTCGCCAGGATCTCGGAAAGCTGGTCGACCACCGTGACATTGATCTCACCGGTCACGACGCTCCCCAGAAAGTAGTCCGTGTCGAGGTGCGCACAGCGTTGAACGGCCGGTTCGGCACCGAGCGGACCGACGACGCGATCCTGGTGGCCGATGAACTCGTAAGCAATGCGCTCAAGCACGCCGGTGGCCCGGTCTCGTTCATCCTTGACATCTACGAGAAGGGCGCTGCCGTGGCGGTCGTCGATCGCGGCACCGACATCGATGCCGTTCCAGCCGCTCCGTCCAACCCCTCGAACGACCTGGATGACATACCCGAGGACGGTCGCGGGATGTTCCTCATCGCTTTCCTTTCGACCGCTTGGTCGGTGGAGAAAGCGGAAGCCGGAAAAGTCGTGATGGCGTTCTTCGCGGCTCCGTGCCCCACGCGTACGTCGTCCGCTGCATCACAGTCTCTCGATCGATCAACTGGCAAGTGAGCTGGGAGGAGTTCTCGATGACCATCGACAGCATGGCTAAGACTGACTCCTTCGACCTGGGCATCCGCGTCGTGGAGATCGGCAACGAGATCAACGGGCTACTTTCGACCACTGACGGCGGAGGCATTTTGTGATCCTGCTTGACGAGTGCCTGAGTCCGCACGTGGCCATGGTTCAGCGGGATCATGTACGGCTGGAGTGGCGGCAGTTATACGCGGATTCGGTGCTTGAGCGGGCTCGCCCGGTGCTGTGGACCTGCCTGTGCCGCGCCACGGCCTACGAGCTGTACGAGGGCGGCGGGCAGGCGTTCATCCGGCGAACCGTCCAGCTCGATCGCACTCCCGAGGTCCATGACACCTTCATGTATCCGATCGGTGAAGCTCGGGCCGTCTGGACGGGGCTCCTGTCCGGAAGTGCCCGTTAGACGGCGTGGCGGCGTGGGATCTGGAGGGACCCACGCCGCCACGCCTGCTGGAAACCGTCGGCCACAACGCGAAATCTGATTTCCTTCGTCCCCGTATACCTGCGGATCTCGGATTAGTCCTGCTCGCCGAACGTGAGTAGCGGGACGCCATCACCCCCTGATGCCCACGCGAACCACACCCCTTAGGGAAGGAGCGCCACGAGATGGAAGGATCTTTGGATTTCAATCGATGGTTCGGCCGGGCCAAGACCCTGGTACTCCAGCCGACCACGCTATGCAACCTCGATTGTATGTACTGCTACCTGCCATTCCGGCGACTCAGCAATGAGATGTCACCTGAGGTGGCTCAGGCCGTTGCCGCCTCGGCTGCGGATCTGACCGGCTCTGGTGACGAACTGGACATTGTGTGGCACGGCGGGGAGCCCCTGGCCCTGGGCCGACGCAAGTTCGCCGCCCTGCTCGCGCCGTTCGAGGAGTTGCGTCACGCGGGCCGGATACAACACCCTCGCCATCAGAGACACAATCCGGCAGGTGATGAGTGAGCAGGCCCAGCACGGTGTGCAAGCAGCCGCGGTCCCCCGACCCGAGCGAGCCACCCCCGCCAGCCTGTACACCGACCTTGCGATGGCCCGCGAAGAAATCCAAGAACTGAAACGAGAGCGCGATGCCTTGAAACGCCGCCTCCAGCTTGCTCTGGGCGCGGAAATCGACAACGCGGCCCAACCCGAACGCGTTCAGAGAGTGCAGGACCTGGAAGGCCGCACCCAGGCCCTGACCCGAGACCTCGCCGAGGCACGTGCCCAAGCTACACGCCTCACCGAACAACAACAGGAATCTGACGAGACCATCGCCTCGCTCCGGCTCGCCCTGCGCAAGGCGATGCGCACCGTCCCATGATCCGCAGACCCTCAGTCGAGTGACAGTCCTGCGACCGGACTCACCCGGGCGGCCCGGCGTGCGGGGAGAACGGCGGCGAGGAGTCCGGCCAGGGCGGCGATGAGGACGACGACGCCGAGCGACAGCCAAGGGATGTGCATGGTGGCGTCGCGGAGGGCCCGTTTCACGATCGTCTCGCAGGCGACCCAGGCGAAACCGACGCCGAGCACGGTGCCGAGCACGGTGGCCACCAGCGACAGCAGGACGGCCTCGGCCGCCAGCATCCGCCGGAGCTGCCCGCGGGTGAGCCCGAGCGCGCGCAGCATCGCGTGTTCGCGGGCCCGTTCGAGTACGGAGAGCCCGAGAGTGTTCGCGATTCCGATCAGGGCGATCACGATGGCGATGCCGAGCAGGCCGAGCGCTGACCAGGTGTAGATCTGCAGCTGCTGGTCCAGCGACTCCCAGGTCCGCAACCCGTTCTCGATCGTCGCGCCGACGGGATCGGCCAGCTCGTCCAGGTCGGCGCCGAGCCGAGCCGGGTCGGCGCCGGTGGAGGCGCGGATCCAGACGGCACGCGGCTCGGGGGCGTCGGTGAGCGTCGCCAGCGTCTCGGGCGCGACCACGCCCGCCGGGCCCCAGCCGGTGCCGACGGCCACCTGCAGCTGGGCTCGCCGGTCGCCGACGCGCACCGTGACCCGGTCACCCGGCCGCAGAATCAGGCCCTTACCGAAGGCGTCGGAATCGATTCTGATCTTCCCTGGCTCGACCCGTGCGAACACTCCGCCGTCGCGGGCCACTTGCCCGGCGGAGGGTGCGGTGACGACCGGGATCGGGTCGTGGAGCCCGGCCACCTGGGCCACGGCGCCATACACGGGAATCGCCCGCTCCACACCGGGAGTGCGACGTATCCGGGTGAGGAGGTCGGTGGTGAGCGGGCCCTTGGGCGAGGTGAGCGTGATGTCTATGGGGTGGTCTCTGCCGATCTGCTCATTCAAGGACGTACGCCAGGTGGTCATCCCGGTGAGTACGGCGGTCGTCAGGGTGACGCCGACCAGCAGGGAAGCGGTGGTGGTGGCGGTCCGCCGCGGATTGCGCACGGCGTTCTTGGTCGCCAGCCGCCCGGCGGGGCCGAGCAGCGCGCCGGTGATCCGGACCAGGCGGGGAACGAGCACCGGCCCGAAGAGGAGTACGCCGGTGAACACCGATCCTCCGCCCGCCACCATGAGCGCCGTACTGCCCCGGACCATCGCCACCCCGAGCAGGGCCGGCCCGGCGACCAGGAGGAGCGCGGCGAGCGCCAGCCGCACCAGGCCGGTGGCCGTGTGCGCGTCGACCGCGCCATCCGGGCGCAGCGCCGCCAGCGGGCTCACCCGGACCACGCGCCGGGTCGGCAACCAGGACGCGACCATGGTGACCACCAGGCCGATGGTGAACCCCCCCAGCAGCCAGAGCGTGGGCAGCTCGGCGGCACCCATCGGGACGGCCGGCGCGAGGGCGCTGATCAGGGCGATCAGCGCGTAGCCGAGACCGACGCCGACCAGTGTCCCGGTCAGCGACGCGAGCACGCCGACGACGGCCGCCTCGCGGCGTACAGAACGCACCACCTGCCGCCGGGTCGCGCCGATGCAGCGCAGTAGCGCGAAGTCGCGGAGTCGTTGCGCGAACAGGATGGAGAAGGTGTTCGCGATGACGAGGATCGAGACGAAGAGCGCGATGCCGGCGAACAACAGCAACATCACCGACAGGCTGTCGACCCTGTTCTGCACGTGGGTCAGCCGCTCAGCGGTGAACGCCTCCGGCGACAGCGCCTTCGCGCCTTCAGGGAGCGGGCCCACCTCGCCGCGCACCGCCACCGAGCCCAGATGGAGGTGGTCGCGCCACAGCAGCAACTGGGGCCAGGTGACGTACATCGAGGCCTGGGCCGGGGGAGAGGGCGACTCCACGAGACCGACCACCTGGACGTCGGCCGCGGCGGCTCCCACCCCGATCCTGATCCGGTCGCCGACCGCGATGTCCTCGGCCAAGGCGACATACACGTCCACCGCGGCCTCGCCCGTACGTGAAGGGAAACGGCCCGAGCTGAGCTCCTGCCAGCGCCACACCTGCGAGGTGGCGATCGGCCCTACTGTCGTCGTGTCCGAGAGCTGCCGGCTCCCGGCGCGCGCCGGAAGCGTCGCCCGGCCGATCGCGGACGCGTTCTCGCCGTGCCGCTCGGTGAAGGCGATCACGGCCTCCGGGTCCAGCTCGGACGACGGCCACCCCTCGGGGGAGACCACGTGCTCGGCATTGCGGTACGGCGCCCCCAGGCCGTCCATGAGCCCGCTTTGCGCGCCGGAGGTGAGCATGCCGACCACGACGACGAAGGCGACGGCGACGGTGACCGCGACCGCCGCCGCGACGTACCTGCGGATGTACGTGCGCAGCGACGCGAGGAAGACGGTACGCATCAGACGATCCGCCCGTCCTGCATGGTGACCACGTGGTCGGCGTACGCCGCCGCGTCCCGCTCGTGGGTGACCATCACGACGGTCTGGCCGAGTTCGCGTGCCGAGCGGCGCAGGTGGTCCAGCACCTCCGCCGACGTGGTGCTGTCCAGGTTTCCGGTGGGCTCGTCGGCGAACAGCAGGTCCGGCTGCGTGATCAGGGCGCGCGCGATCGCGACCCGCTGCTGCTGGCCGCCGGACAGCTCCGCGGGCCGGTGAGCGAGCCTGTCGGCCACGCCGAGGATGTCGGCGAGCAGGTACGCGCGCTCGCGTGCCGCATCGTCGATCCGGCGGCCGCCCAGTTCGAGCGGGAGCACGATGTTCTCGCCCGCGGTGAGCATCGGCAGCAGGTTGAACGACTGGAACACGAAGCCGACGTGCTCGCGGCGGAAGATCGTGAGTGCGTCGTCGTCGAGCAACCCGAGGTCGGTGCCTGCCACGGTGACGGTGCCGCCGCTGGCCTGGTCGAGTCCGGCCAGGCAGTGCATCAGCGTGGATTTACCCGATCCGCTCGGGCCCATGATCGCGGTGAACCCGCCTCGCGGGAGGTCGAGGTCGATGCCGCGCAGTGCATGGACCTGGGTTTCGCCCCGGCCGTAGGTCTTGGTCAGGTTCCGCGCGCGGGCGGCCACGGCGTCGGGGCTCGCGGCCGTCCGGGGAAGCCGCGGGGCCGGGTCATGCCGTGAGCCGGTCACTGCTGGGTCCTCGCTTCGCTGTAGGCCATGCCCGCAGTCAAGGCGGCGCGGTGTTGTCAGCACGTATGGAATTTTCGATACGCCGACGATACGCCCGGGCTCCTAGCATCGAGTGCATGCGTGTGTTGATCGTCGAGGACGAGCCCTACCTGGCAGAGGCCATCCGCGACGGGCTGCGCCTGGCGGCGATCGCCGCCGACATCGCCGGTGACGGCGACACCGCGACGGAGCTGCTGAGCGTCAACGCCTACGACATCGCCGTCCTCGACCGCGACATCCCCGGCCCCTCGGGCGACGAGATCGCCAAACGCGTCATCGCCTCCGGCAGCGGCATGCCCATCCTCATGCTCACCGCCGCCGACCGGCTCGACGACAAGGCCTCCGGGTTCGGGCTCGGGGCCGACGACTACCTCACCAAGCCCTTCGATCTCCAGGAACTCGTGCTCCGCCTCCGGGCACTCGACCGCAGGCGCGCGCACAACAGGCCGCCCGTACGCGAGATCGCCGGCCTGCGCCTGGACCCATTCCGCCGCGAGGTCTACCGCGACGGCCGCTACGTCGCGCTCACCCGCAAACAGTTCGCCGTGCTCGAAGTCCTCGTCGCCGCCGAAGGCGGTGTCGTCAGCGCGGAAGAACTCCTGCAGCGGGCGTGGGACGAGAACGCCGACCCCTTCACCAACGCCGTCCGCATCACGGTCTCGGCGCTGCGCAAACGGCTCGGCGAACCGTGGCTCATCGCCACCGTGCCCGGCGTCGGCTACCGCATCGACGCAGGAGGCGAGAGTGGATAGGGCGCGCGGGATGAGCGTCCGGCTCAAGCTCACCCTCAGCTACGCCGGATTCCTCATGCTCGCGGGCGCGTTGCTGCTCGCCACCGTGTGGGTGTTCCTCCTGCGGTACGTACCCGACGGCTGGCCCGCCCTTCTCTACGTGGCGCCCAACCGCATCCTCCTCCTGGGCGCCTTCGCCCCTGCGGCGGCCGCGGTGATGGCGTTCCTGCTGGTGTTCGGCCTGCTGGGAGGATGGATTCTCGCCGGACGCATGCTCGCCCCCCTGACCCGCATCACCGACGCCAC
This sequence comes from Streptosporangium sp. NBC_01469, assembly GCF_036227305.1. NCBI lineage: Bacteria > Bacillati > Actinomycetota > Actinomycetes > Streptosporangiales > Streptosporangiaceae > Streptosporangium > Streptosporangium sp. NBC_01469. The sequence goes on from NZ_CP109465.1 coordinate 4,076,823, forward strand.
GCGCATGGCCGCGAACGGATCGCTCTCCCACCGGATCCGGTTGCCTGGCCGCGCGGACGAGTTCCGCGAACTCGCCGACGCCTTCGACGCCATGCTCGTGCGGCTCGAAGCACACGTCGCCGAGCAACAGCGATTCGCGGCCAACGCCTCACACGAACTCCGCACCCCGCTGGCGATCTCACGGGTGCTTCTCGACGTGGCCCGCCGCGATCCCGACCGTGACATCGGCGAACTCGTCGAACGCCTTCACGCCGTCAACACCCGGGCGATCGACCTCACCGAGGCGCTCCTCATGCTCAGCCGCGCCGACCAGAGATCCTTCGCACGGGAACGCGTCGACCTGTCCCTGGTCGTGGAAGAGGCCGTCGAGACACTGCTCCCGCTCGCGAAGAAACGCGGTGTCACCATCGAGACTTCAGGTGAGATCACCCCGGTTGAGGGGTCGCAGGCGCTCCTGCTGCAACTGGCGACGAACCTGGTGCACAACGCGATCGTGCACAACCTGCCCGTACAGGGAACCGTGTGGATCAAGACCGGCATCGGCCCCGAGGCGCTCACCGTCGAGAACACCGGCGAGAAGCTGTCCCCAGAGGTGGTCCCTGCACTCACAGAACCGTTTCAGCGCGGCACGGGAAGAATACGCAACGACCACGCAGGCGTCGGACTCGGCCTGGCAATCGTCAAGAGCATCACCCACGCGCACGACGGAACACTCACTATCGTCGCGCGTCCCGCGGGGGGCCTCAGCATCGCCGTTCAACTACCCGCGTGTAAGCGATAAGCTGCGACTGCAGAAAAATATAGATTTCCTGAACCAATCGCCGGATATTACGTCGATTAGCGTCGCCTGTCGATACCAGAAATGAGTATCGAGTCCAGCCAGCGCCTGAGACGTCACCGCTGGGTGGTGGAGCGCACCTCTCCTGGCTGGCTGCCGCCGTTTACACCGGCGCTACGAGCGCCGGGCCGACCACTTCGCGTCCTTCGTTGCCCTCGCTGCGGCCCTCATTTGCTACCGCCGACTCGCCAAATGAGTCACTGTCTTAGTTCAGAAAAGTGCTCCAGATCTCTCGCGGGTGGCTCAGCGCCTGACCTCGAAGGCGTCCGTGATCACCGTAAGGTCCGCTCGGGTGCGCAGGCACGCGAGAAGGAGAAGGCGCGCCTTGTACGAATCCAGCGTTCCGCCGTTGATGAGGCCACGTGCCAGCAGGTCGCTCTCGGATCCTCTGAGTGGTGGCACTGGTTCTACTGCGACCGCTACTGGGCCCTGACCACCGGCTCCCCGGCCGCCCTCTACGGGCCGGTCTCCGTCTGGCCTTGGGTCCGTGTCACGGAGAAGAGGGCTCACCGCCGTGGAAGGCGCGTCGGTAGGCGGTGGGGGTGGTGCGCAGGGCGCGGTGGAAGCGCCGACGGAGGTTGGTGGCCGAGGAGAGGCCGACCCTGACGGCGATCGTCTCGACGGGCAGGTCTGTCTCCTCCAGCAGGGCCTGGGCGGCCGCGATCCGCTTGCCGAGCAGCCACTGACCGGGACTGACGCCGAGCTGTTCGGCGAAGCGGCGGGCGAGGGTGCGGGCGGAGACGCCGGCCTGGGAGGCGAGGTCATTGGCCGAAAGGGGTTCGTGGAGTCGTTCGGTCATCCAGTCGAGTACGGAGGCCAGGGAGCCGAGCAGGTGGTCGGCGGGAGGGGGTGCGGCGTACTGAAGCTGCCCGCCTTCACGGTGTGGCGGCATGACCATGTGCCGGGCGACCTGCGCGGCATAGGCGGCCCCCTGGTCCGCACGGACCAGATGCAGGCACAGGTCGATACCGGCGGCTGTGCCTGCGCTGGTGGCGACGTCGCCGTGGTCGATGTACAGGGCGTCGGGATCGACCTGGACGTCGGGGAAGCGGGCCGCCAGCTCGGCGGCCATTCGCCAGTGCGTGGTGGCCCGGCGGCGGTCGAGCAGACCGGCCTGGGCCAGCAGGAAGGTGCCGGAGCAGATCGCGACGATCCGGGCTCCGCGCCGATGAGCCAGCCGCAGCGCGCGCACCACGGCGGGCGAGGCGGGCGTGTCCGGTCGCTGCCAGCCGGGGATCACGACCGTGTCCGCGGCGTCGAGCGCTGCCAGGCCCGTGGTCACCGCCATGTCGTAACCGGCCAGGGTGGGCAGCCTGCCCGGGTGCTCGGCGCAGACCTCGAACTCGTAGCGGACGGGCAGGCCGGGACGGCGCACACCGAAGACCTCGGCGGCGCATGCGAGTTCGAAGGTTGACTGCGGCGGGAGGGCCAGGGCGACGACGCGATGAACGGTCATGGCAGGAAAGTACCGGAGGATGTCATTCTGGACACTGGGCGGTCTGACCGTGCCCGGCCACGATGGGCTCATGAACGAAGAACACGACGACGTACAGATCCTGAACGTCGATGAGGTCGACCCTGTTGAGGTCGCCTCCGGCATCTTCCGGCGGCAGCTGCCCACCACCGAGTCGGCTCGTGGCTGGGTCTACGACTTCGCACCGGGCAGTGAATGGCCGGAGATCGACGTGCACGACGGGGAGGAGCGCTACTACGTCGTGTCCGGCGAGTTCATCGACAGGGGTCACCGGCTCGGGCCGGGCAGCTACGTGGTGTTCGCCCCGGGCAGCACCCATCGCCCGCGTACGGAAACCGGGGCGCGCATGCTCGGGATCAGCATCCCCCGGCGCCAGGCGTACTGAGCTGAGAGTGCCCGCGAGTAGTCGGTTTCGCGGTGGAGGAACAGCCATGACGGGCCAGGAACCCGTGTTTGTACGGACGTTTCTCAAGCCCGGAATCTGCCGGTACCGGCTCGTCTCACGGATTCGTCCGCCGCCGGCCCCCGCGAGAGTCGGCGGCGGGTGATCAACAGGAAGACCACGCGCCGCCGAGCCCTCTGCCTAGCCTCGCGCGGATCGGTGGGCGGCTCGGCTCCGCCGCGCGGATGGTTCCCGTTCGCCGGTCCAGCCGACCGCCCGGGGGATGTCAGGTCCGTACGGGCGTTAAGGGCAGACCGGGTCGACGCAGAATCCGGGGGGCGGGGTCGCGTCCGGGCCCGGTTCGGCGCGTAGGACGATCACGCCGTCGTTGTAGGTCTGCGCCGTCGTCACCGACCAGCCGGGATCGACGCGGGAGGCGGGAACGTCATCCTCGAAGCGAACTCCCTCGGCACCTCGCAGCGGCCAGTCGAGGCCGTAGGCCACCTTCAGGTCGTGCTCGCGCACGACGCGTGCCGCCTCGGCCACCGAACGTCCCCGCAGCTTCACCCCGGCCAGCGCCTCGCCTGGCAGGCTCGCGTCGGCGGGGAAGGCGTACTTTTCGCCGGGGTTCGCCGGGCGGCTCAGGTTGACCTCCGCGGGTCCCTCGATGTCCGCGGTGATACTGAAGGCCGTCAGACAGGTTTCGACCCGTTGAAGGCAGTCACCCCCGGTGAACCTCGCTATTGCGTCGGGGTCGGTCTTCTCGAAGCCGAAGACGGAGCCCGGCGGCAGTTGCGGTGAGACGGGGATCAGCGTCACCGTGAGATTGTCCAGGCCGACCTTGTGGAAGGCCTTCCGCAGCTCGACGGGATCGGGATCGCCCTCGGTGAAGTAGAAGGCGTACTCGTCGCCGACCCGGTCGATCGTCACGGCCTGACTGGCGTACACCTGCTCGGACGCCTTGAACAGGGACGGCCCGACGACAATGGCTCCGGCCAGGACGGCGGCCGCGGCCAGGCCGAGCAGGGCGCGGCCGGGAGAGCGCATGAGCCTCCGCCGGGCCGGAACACGCTCCAGCGAGACGATCTCCGCCAGCAGCGCGTCCGCCCCCGTGGTGGACGCCCGGCCGGCCAGGCTCTCGTCCAGCACCCTCGCCCGGTCCTTGAAGATCTGGTCGTTGTTCACCGTGACTCCTTCTCGACGAGTGGCCGTGACACGAAACGGGCGGCCGATGGGCGGGTCTTCTCCAGGGCCTTGGCGAAGCGCCTGCGTGCCCGGTGCAGGCGGATACGGGCGGCGTTGCGGGAGCAGTCCAGCACCGTGGCGATCTCGCCGGGATCGAGCTCCTCCCAGAGAGCCAGGGCCAGCAGTTCACGATCTCCGTCGGAGAGCATGCCCATGGCCTCGTCCACGCCGTGCTGCTCACCGTGGTGGGAGGGAGCGGTGTAGAGGTGTTCGATCTCGGCGGTGAGTTCGGTGTGCCGGGTGAGTCTGCGCCGCTCGCTCCGGCGGTGGTTGGCCAGGACCCGCCGGGCCACGCCGTACAGCCACAGCTTGCCGCCCTCACCGTCGGGGAGCTCGGTTATCCGCCGCCAGGCGATCACATAGGTCTCGGCCACGACGTCGGCGGCGTCCTCGGGAGAGGAACACCGCCGCACGGCGTATCCGAGGATCTGCTCATGGGTTCGCCGGTACACCGCCTCGAACCGGGACCGGTCGTCTTGTTCACTCACGCGTCATCCTCGTCAGACCTTCCGAACGCTGCAGGCTTTCAACTCCTACGTGTCCGCGGGCGACGGCAGAATTTCAGGCCGGGCACAGAACGGCTGAGCCGATCGGAGCGAGTCGGCGATCGGAGGGCGGCGTACTCGGCGCGGACCTGTTTCCGCCGCCGGACTACGCGGCCGTGATCGAAGCGAGCCGGCGCCTGGCGTTCATGACCACTTACGGACGCAGGTGAGCCAGAAGGTCGTCTCCGGCGGGGTAGGGGCGCTCCTCGGGCAGGAGCCGGGCAGCGGTATCCGGTTCGCCCTCACGCAGGAGTGCGTGAATCTCGCGGACGAGCGGAGTGACGTCGGTGATGGCGACCGTCCACTCGTCCGCGTACCGGCGTGCGCTCTCACCCGAGAGGCCGAGCTGCAGTGAGCGGTAGGGCAGTCGCTGCAGGCGGAGATCGCGTTCGGGATCCCACTGCACCCGGGCCGGCGCGTGTTGCAGCTGCCGCTTCCAGGTGTTCTGGTCAGGGTGAAGCCCAGGCTCGTGGTGCGACAGGCACGCGTGGCGCAGGGCCCATTCGAACCCCTCACGGGTGATCTCGATGGCCAGGACGGTCTCCTGTCCCTCCTTGGTGCCCCAGCCGCAGCGGTACATCATCCACAGGAACGATGGTTTGATCCACGTCATCCGGTCTCGCTTCCAGGCGGCGGGGAAACGGCCGTGACGAGCGGCGGGGAGACCGATCTCCGGAGTGTAGGCCTGGTAGACGGTGATCGTGGACGCGCTGTGGACCGCCCGGATCCTGTGCTTCGGTTCTTCCATGGCGGACAGGATGAGTCCGGTCGCCCGGGAAAAGCCATTGATTTACCAACGGCCTTCTTCGGATTCGTCCATATCCTTGCTCCGGTCCGGTCGGTGAATCGGGAGGTCATCCCGTTACGGCCCCGCTGTACGGGGGGAGACAATCGAGGTCATGCGGTTCGGTGTCCTCGGTCCCCTGGAGGTGCGGTCCCCCACCGGTGAGGAGATCTCCGTGGGCGGGCCCCGGCCGCGTGCCCTGCTCGTGATGCTGCTGCTCGACGCGGGCCGGGCGGTCGGCGTCCAGCGTCTGATCGACGGCCAGTACGGCGACGATCCCCCCGCCGGTGCCGCCAACGCGGTGCAGGCCCAGGTCTCCCGGCTCCGCCGGAGCCTGCCCGGCGAGGTGATCGAGTTCCACGGGACCGGCTACCGGCTCGTGGCCGATCCCGACGACGTCGACGCCCACCGGTTCGAACGACTGGCCCGCGAGGGGCGGCGGCTGCTGGCGGCTGGCCGTCACGCGGTCGCCGCCGGTCCGCTGCGGGAGGCGCTCGCCCTGTGGCGCGGGCCCGCGCTGGCCGACCTGCCCTTCGGGCGGGCGCGGGCGGCTCGGCTGGAGGAGCTCCGGCTGTCGGCGACGGAGGACCTCGCCGAGGCGGAGTCGGCTCTTCCCGAGGGCGGTTCGGCGGCTTCAGCGGTTTCGGCGGTTTCGGTGGCGGAGCTGCAGCGGCTGGTGGCCGCGCATCCGTTGCGGGAGCGGCTCAGAGGGCAGCTGATGCTCGCCCTGCGGGCGGCGGGGCGGCAGGCCGAGGCGCTGGCGGTGTTCGAGGAGGCCAGGCGGCTGCTCGCCGAGGAGCTCGGTGTCGATCCCTCGCCCGAGCTCGCCGCGATCCATCTGGCCGTCCTGCGCGCCGAGCGACCCGCGCCGCCGCCACGGCGGAGGCCCGCGGCCCAGCTCACCAGTTTCGTGGGACGCGAGCGGGAGCTGGAGCGGATCGACGCGCTGCGCGACTCGCGGCTGATCACGATCACCGGGCCCGGCGGCACCGGCAAGACCCGGCTGGCGATCGAGGCGGCCGGACGCGGGCGGCGCGAGGTGTGCTTCGTCGACCTCTCCCCGGCCGGTGGCGGTGACCAGGTGGCGCGGGCGGTGTTCGGCGCGCTCGGGCTGCGCGAGCCCGGCTTCCACGCGCCGCGCCCCGCCGACCTCGTGGAGCACCTGGTGGCGGCACTCGCCGGGCAGGAGCTGCTGCTGGTCCTCGACAACTGCGAGCACGTGAACGCCGCCGCCGCCACGCTGGCCCGCAGGCTGCTGGGAGAGTGCCCCGGACTGGCCGTCCTGGCCACCGGTCGCGAACCCCTCGGCATCACCGGCGAGACGCTGGTGCCGCTGGCACCGCTGGAGACCCCGCCGCCGGACTCCCCGCCGTCCGTCGCCCTGGCCTGCCCGGCCGTGCGGCTGTTCGCCGACCGGGCGGCGGCCGTACGGCCGGGATTCGAGGTACGGTGGGCCAACGTGGAGACGGTCATCCGGATCTGCGCGGCGCTGGACGGACTGCCGCTGGCCATCGAGCTGGCGGCCGCGCGACTGCGCTCCTTCACCGTCGAGGAGATCGCCACGCGCCTGGCGGAGCACGGCCGGTTCCGGCTGCTGTCGCGCGGCGACCCCACGGCGGCGGCCCGCCACCGGACCCTGCGCGCGGTGGTGGAGTGGAGCTGGGACCTGCTCTCGCCCGGCGAGCAGGTGCTGGCCAGGCGGTTCTCCGTGTTCGCGGGAAGCGCGTCCCTGGAGGCCGCCGAGGCGGTCTGCGAGGTGGAGGACGCCGCCGGGCTGCTGGCCGACCTGGTGGACAGGTCGCTGGTCGAGACGGACGGCGACCGCTACCGGATGCTCGACACGATCAGGCTGTTCTGCGCGGAACGGCTGGCCGAGGCGGGGGAGGAGGACCGCCTGCGCGGCGGCCACGCCCGCCACTTCCTCGACCTGGCCCGGCGCGCCGATCCCCACCTGCGCCGGGCCGAACAGCTCAGGTGGCTGGCCAGGCTCTCCTCCGAGCACGCCAACCTGACGGCCGCGCTGCGCTGGGCCGTGCGCGGCGACAGGGAGACGGGGCTACGGCTGGTCGCCGCGCTGGCGGCGTACTGGTGGCTGGGCGGCCGGCGCGGCGACGCGGGGGAGGCGGCGGCCGAGCTGCTCGCGGTGACCGGTCGTCCCCTCGCCGGGCTGGAGGAGGAGTACGTCATGTGCGTGGCGCACGCCGTACCCCGGGCGCTGCCGGAACACTGGGAACGGGCCGAGGCGATCATGTGGTCGCGGGACCGGCCGCTGCGCCACCCCTTCGCCGCGGCACTGTGGGGCATGTCCGCCGGGCCGCCGGAGCCGGCGCCGCCCGCCGGACCCGAGACCGACCGGCTGTTCGGTTCCGATCCGTGGAGCCTGGCCCTGGTCGGGCTGAGCCGCGCCCTGCTGAAGGTGCTCGACGGTGATCCTGCCGGGGGCGAGCGGGAGCTGGAGGAGGTGCTGGCTCGCTTCAGGTCCCTGGGGGAACGCTGGGGGACGGCCCAGGGGCTCGACTGGCTGGCCCTGGTCGCGAGCTGGCGTGGAGAGTGGGCACGCGCCAGCGGCCTGTGGCGGGAGGCGCTGGAGCTGCTGGAGGAGCTCGGCGCCCTTGAGGAGACCGCGGACGTGCTGGGGCGTCGGGCCGAGGCGCTGGTACGCGAGGGAGATCTCGCCGCCGCTGCCGCCGACCACCGGCGCGCCGGGGAACTCGCCCGGAAGGCGGGTGCGCCGGGCGTGCCCGCCGCGACGCATCTGGGGCTCGGTGAGATCGCGCGGCTCGAAGGCGATCGCACCGAGGCCCGTCACCGGATCGACCTGGCGCTTCGAGAGGCGGAGACCGGGGCCTTCGGCGCGGAGTCGGCGCGGGCGCGCGCGCTCACCGCGCTGGGACGGCTGGCCGAGGCCGAGGGTGACCTCGCCGGGGCCCTGCTCCACCATCGCCAGGCGCAGGCCCGCGCGCGCAGGTCGCCGTTGGCGGTGGACCTCGCCGACGCCGTCGAGGGCCGGGCGGGAGCCGCCCTGCTCGAGGGGACGGGGACACGGGCGGCACTGCTGCTCGGCATGGCGGTGGCGCTGCGCGGGACGGCCGTGGCCGGTGACCGCGACGTCGCCGGAGTCGCCGCGGGCGCCCGCGACCTCGTCGGTGCGGAGGTGTTCGCGTCGGCGTACGCCCGCGGGGCCGCGATGCGCCACGACGAGGTGCTCGCGGCGCTCGATCCGGACGACGGCTGACGGTGTTCGGTGTGGAGGGCGCTCGGCTGTCAGTCGACGGTCGGCGAGCTGTCAGCGCTCCCCCCGAAGCTCGTGAACATGAAGAACACCACGGTCCTCATCTCCGGTGCGAGCATCGCCGGGCCCGCGCTCGCCCACTGGCTGAGCCGCTCCGGCCACACCGTCACCGTCGTCGAGAGGGCGCCCGCGCTCCGTCCCGGCGGCCAGGCCGTCGACTTCAAGGGTGAGACCCACCGCGTCGTGCTGGAGCGGATGGGAATCCTCCGGGAGGTGCGGAGGCGCCAGACCGGCGGAACCGACCAGGTCATCGTCGACGCGGACGGCAGACGGCTGGCGGTCATGCCCGGCGAGTTCACCGGCGGCGACATTGAGATCCTCCGCGGCGACCTCGCCGCCCTGCTGTACGAGAGGACCGAGAAAGACTGCGAGTACGTCTTCGGCGACTCCATCACCTCGTTGACCGACACGGCGGGCGGCGTGCACGTCACCTTCGAGCGCGGCGCGCCGCGTACCTTCGACCTCGTGGTGGGCGCCGACGGCATCCACTCCAACGTGCGGCGGCTCGCCTTCGGCCCCGAGTCCGACTACGTGCGCTTCCTCGGTCACTACTACGCGCTGGCCGACCTCGGTACGGGTGACGGCAACGTGATGTACAACGAGCCCGGCCGGATGGTGGCGCTCGGCGGACCCAAGTCGCCCGCGTTCTTCGTCTTCGCCTCCGAGCCGATGGACCTCGACCGCGACGACGTCGAGCAGCACAAACGCGTCCTGGCCGACGCCTACCGGGGGATGGGCTGGCGGATCCCCGAGCTCATGGCCAGGCTGCCGGAGGCGCGCGAGCTCTACCTCGACTCGCTCAGCCGGGTCGAGATCGACCGCTACGCCAGGGGCAGGGTGGTGCTGCTCGGCGACGCCGCCTACGGCAACACCCTGGGCGGCTTCGGCACCGGCCTGGCCGTCGTGGGCGCGTACGTGCTGGCCGGGGAGCTGGCGGCGGCCGGTGGCGACCACCGGACTGCGTTCCGCGAGTACGAGGAGGCCTTCCGCGGCTACGCCAAGGTGGCAAAACAGGGTAGCGCCGGTCCCTTTCTCGCCCCGGCGACGTGGCGGCGGATCAGGATGCGCAACTGGGTCTTCAAGCGCCGGTTCCTGCTGCGGGCGATGCTCAGGGTGACGGACAGGTTCGCCACGGATATCGAGCTCAAGGACTACCCGGCGCTCACCGGGACCTCCGCCGCGCCCTGAGAAGCGGAGGTTTCACCGCGGTTGACGACGGCGGCACGAACGCGCCCCGAGGAGCGGTGGCTTCGAACCCGCCACGAGGGGACTCCCAGACGGGAGGGTCACGGAGTGGGCACCCCGCCTCCGACACGAGGTGGGCGCAGCCCCCGTCATGGCGTGGGCGCCGCCTCCTTCAGGAAGTTCGCGCGCCGGAGCAGGGGGCGGTCGGGGGCGGTGCCGATCAGGGTGCCCGCGTGCCCGGTCAGCACGGTGCAGCCGCCCGCGTCGCACAGGTCGGCCCATCCGGCCGGGGTCGCCACCGGCAGCCGCGTGCTGATCCGGCCGTCCGCGTCCACCATGTACAGTCGGCCGTTCATCGCGGCCAGCGCCACGGCACCGGCGCCGGCCTCGACCAGGCTCCAGGAGGAGGTCTCCGGGTCGAGCAGCCACAGGCCCTCCGCGGCGGCGGCGAACAGCTCGCCGTTCACCATGCCCAGGCCGACCCCGCCGCGGGGCCCGTCGGCGAGGGTGGTCCAGCCGTCCTCGGGGTCGCGGTAGACGAGCCGGTCGTCGGCGGTGAGGCCGTACAGGCCGATCGGGTGGACGGCGGTGGCCTCCCTGGGGGTGGCCAGGGCGACCAGTGCGGGGGCGGTGCCCGCGGGGCGCCAGCGCAGGTTCTGGTCGGAGACCTCGCGGGTGAGCAGCGAGCCGCCCGGGGTGACGCCGTACAGCAGGGAGTCGAACACGGTGAGCGCGCCGACCTCGTCCGCGCCGCCGATGGTCTCCCAGCCGCCCGCGCGCACCGACAGCCGGTCCAGCACGTTGCGGGTGATCCGGTCCACGACCGGGTCGTGCAGGGTGTTGCCCCAGTTCACGGTGGAGGCGGTGAACACCGTCCCGGCGCCGAGGCCGAAGACGCCCATGGTGGCCATGCCGCCCTGGCCGTACCGGTGCCAGTGCCGCAGGTCGGCGGTGGCCAGGATGACGAAGGACGGCGGGGTGCCGTCGCGCCCGGTGGCCACCGGGACGCCGTCCTCCTCGACGAAGTCGCAGGCGTCGGTCTCGTAGCCGATGGCCCCCCTGCCGAACGTGTCGCCCTCGTCCATCTTGGTGCCCTCGAACACCCAGTGCTCGGGGAACCGGACGGTGTAGGACTCCTCGTGCATGAGCTGCATGTACGGGCCCCAGGTCCCGGCGCCGCGCCGGAAGCTGACCCCGGTCAGGCCGTTCTCCGGGCGGTTCACCGGCGCGCTGGACCACTCGACCGTCGTGAGGGCGGGGTCCACGGCGGCCATCGGGTCGGCGATCGCGTCGCGGTAGCAGACCATGGTGCGCCCGTCGTCCTCCAGCCGGAACTGCCACCAGCAGGTGTTGCCGGAGAAGACGGCCATGTTGCCGCCCCGTCGGACGAACTCCTCGACGCTGTCGCGCATCCCCGCCGACCAGTACTCGTCGTGCCCGCTGACCATCAGCAGCCGGTAGCCGGAGAGCAACTCGCGCCCCTCGTGCAGGTCCAGGGCCGAGCAGTAGTCGACGTCGTACCCGGCCGGACCCAGCCAGCGGATCATGCCCTCCTCCCAGCGTTCGGGCGGCGGCCCGCCGCCGGGCCGGTCGAAGGAGACGCGCGAGGCGCGGGTCGGCTGCTCGCTCCAGTAGATGGACTCGCCGGGGATACCCGCCCGGTTGTAGGCCTGCCAGGTCGGGAACGGGATCGACAGCAGGATCGGCGAGCGGGGACGGGCAGCCCGTACGACGAAGTAGACCTCGCAGGTGCCCTCGTCGGTGGTGAAGATCGCGCGGTACAGCGAGCTGCGCCAGCCGGGGGGGACGTCGAGCGTCCACACCGGCCCGGTGAACTCCCCGTCGAGCACGGCCAGGTCCGCGGCCACGTCCTCGACCAGCACCGAGCCGCGCAGCGGGGCGCGGGAGGCGCGGGCGAGGTGGAAGCGGAGCGCGCCGCCCTGGACGCAGGACGTCGACTCGGCGTAGGCGTGGACCGTCATCGGATACCTCCAGAGTGCGGTCTTCGGGCCCCGGTCGTGGGTGGGACGCTCAACCGACCGGCTCCAGCACCTCGCGGAACGCGGCCTCGACCAGCAAGGACTCCAGGTCGAGCAGGTAGCGTTCCATGGCGGGGCGGGAAAGGTAGCCGGTGTCGGCGGTGAGCGAGACGCCCAGCCCGCCGGGCTCGCCGGTCACGTGCAGGCAGAACCGGCAGTTGAGCCGCTCCTGGCTGAGCGGCCAGGTGAGGGTCGTCTCGTTCAGTGCCCGCCGCACGCTCGGCTCGTCGGGGGAGGCGTCCACCCGGTCGGTGAAGCGCATGTCGTTGAAGCAGCAGTACGGGTGGATCCGCACGCCCCGCTCCCGGCTGGCCCGTTCGGTGAGCCGGTCCCGGTCGTCCGGGTCGTGGTAGGCGGACTGGTAGGCGCGCAGCGCGGCGGGCTTGGCCGCGCGCAGCAGCTCGGTGAAACCGCCCTCGCGCAGGTCCAGCACGAACAGGCCCTCCTGGGAGAGCGTGGTGACCGCGTTGACGGTGTCTCCCCGGAAGCGGTTGCCCACGATCGGCAGCATCGCGCTCATGTCGTGGCCGTTCACCCTCCCGGCCAGCACGGACGCGGCGGTGAGCAGGACGGTCGAGGTGCTCGCGCCCCTCAACGCGGCGATCCGCTGCACGGCCAGGTCCATCGCCCGGGAGACGAGGTGGGCCCGCCAGATCGGGGGGTCCGCGGGGGCGTCCGCCCGCCGGTCGAACATCGTCGGGGGGATGCGCCGGTACTCGCTCTCCCAGTGTGCCGCGGCCACCGCCGCGACCTTCAAGCCTTGCTCCGAGCCCTGCCAGCGGGCCAGCTCCAGCGGCGAGGGCGGGGGCGGTCCGGGTACGGAACCGCGCAGCAGGAGCAGCCGCAGGTCCGTGACCGTCACCTCGGCCCCGAGGCCGTCGGCGGCCAGGTGGCAGAAGACGAGCACGATGTGGGTGACCTCGTCGCGGTCGACGACGAGCCCGATCCTGAGCGGCCACTCGTTCCCGTAGTCGAACGCGGTCTCCGCCAGCGCGTCCCGCAGCCGCTCGGGGTCGCCCTCCGACACGGTGACCGGGATGGAGCCGCCGGTCGCCAGCACCTGCCACGGCTCCGCGCCGCCGCCCTCCCGGGCACCGCCTCCGTACGGTGCCGTGCCGCCCGGGTGGAGGCCGCTCCCGTCGGCTACCGTGCCGCTCGCGTGGACGGCCTTCCCGTACGGCGCCTCGCCCAGCCTGGTGCGCAGGGACTCGTGCCGTTCCACCAGCGTGCGCAGCACCTCGGCCGCCCCCGCCACGGTGAGCGGCCTGGCCCGCCTGGGCACGGCGAGCACGCGGCCGAAGTTGAAGTAGTGGTCGTCCGGTGCCGTCTTCTGGATCGTGTCCCAGATGGCCCGCTGCCCCCAGGTCAGCGGTGCCGTCCCCGATCGGCTCCCCGAGAACCGGATGTCCATGTGTTTCCCCCGTTCGGAAATGCGTTCAGGAATGCGCGCGCCGCGCCTCGTTGATGTGGCGTTCCAGCGCGTCGAGGTCGTCCAGCAGGTCGAACCCGTCGCCCGACAGGTCGATCTCCACCCCGAACTCGGTCTCCACCGCGTCGATCAGCCGCATCTGCGCCAGGGAGGTGACCCCCAGCGCGGACAGCGGGACCGTGGCGGCCAGTGCCTCCCTGGCCGTGACCGCTCCGTCGGAGGCCGAGGCCACCATCGCCGCGAGCCGTTCCCTAACCATTGCCAGCCCCTCTCGTACGGTCTCCGGCGCCTCTCGCCGGGATCCGGATCCAGCCGTCGGACATCTCAGCATCTTTCACGATCTTCTCGCGCTGAGCGGGCGCAGATCGGTCCAGACGCGGTCGATGTGGGCGAGGCAGTCCTCCTTGGTACCGGAGACGCCCTCCTCCCGCCAGCCGTCCGGGAGGTCCCGGCCGTCCGGCCAGATCGAGTACTGCTCCTCGTGGTTGACCACGACGCGGTAACCCATCTCAGCTCCCGGTTTCCATGAGGCGCTCGGCCTCCTCGTCGGACATTTCGGCCAGCTCGGCGACGAGCAGCTCCTCCACCGCCGCCGCGAGATCGGCCACGGTGCTCCGGGCGAACAGGGTGCGGATCGGCACGTCCACCTCGACGGCGGCGCGGAGCCTGGCGATCGCGCGGGTGGCGAGCAGCGAGTGCCCGCCCAGCGCGAAGAAGTCGTCGAAGGCGCCGATCCCCTCGATGCCCAGCACCTCGCCGAAGATCTCGGCCACCAGCTCCTCGGCGTCACCGCGCGGGGCGGTCCTCGTCCGGGACCCGGCCTCGGGCGCGGGCAGCGCGGCCCGGTCGAGCTTGCCGTTCGCGGTCAGCGGCAGGGCGGTGAGGCTCACCCAGAGGGCGGGGACCATGTAGGCGGGCAGCGTCCCCGCCAGGTGCCCGGCCAGCTCGTCTCCGGTGGCGGTGCCGACGACGTAGCCGACGAGCGTCTCCCCGCGGACGGCCACCGCCGCCTGGCCGACGCCGGGGTGGGCGAGCAGCCGCGCCTCGATCTCGCCGAGTTCGATCCGGAAGCCACGGACCTTGACCTGGTCGTCGAGGCGGCCCAGGAACTCCAGCCGCCCGTCGGCCCGCCAGCGCGCCAGGTCTCCGGTCCGGTAGATCCGCTCCCCGCCGAGGAACCCGGGAACGCCGGGAACGCCGAGGACACCGGGAACGCCAAGGACACCGGGGATGTCCGGGACGCCGGGAAGGCCGAGGGTGGGGAAGCGCTCGGCCGTGAGGTCCGGCCTGCCCAGGTAGCCGACGGCCACCCCGGCCCCGCCGACGCACAGCTCACCCGGGGCCCCCGGTGGCACGGCCTCGCCCGAGCCGTCCAGGAGCAGGATCGAGGTGTCGGCGATCGGGACGCCGATGGGCGGGCGCCCGGGGGAGCCGTCCAGCTCGGCGGCGGTGGCGATGATCGTCGCCTCGGTCGGGCCGTAGGTGTTGACCAGCCGCACCCGGTCACCGAAGCGCTCCCGCCAGCGGGTCACGGCCGCCTCGTGCACCTGCTCGCCGCCGAGGATCACCAGCCGCAGGGTCGGCGGCCAGGCGATCTCGCCGATGTCGTCGACGAGCGCGTGCCAGTACGCCGTGGGCAGGTCGAGCACGGTGACCCGGTCGAGGTGGTCGGGCAGGGTGACGCCGCCCTCGGGCAGCAGCTCCAGCCGGGCCCCGGCGGCCAGCGCCGGGTAGATCTCCTCGGCGTGGGTGTCGAAGCTCAGCGAGGCGAACTGAACCACCCGGTCGTCGGGACGCAGCCCGTACGCCTCGCGCATCCACCCGACGCGGGCGGCCAGGTTGTGGTGCGAGACCACGACCCCCTTGGGCGTTCCGGTGGATCCGGAGGTGTAGATCACGTAAGCGGCCGAGCCGGGCGCGGAACCTGGCGCCGGTGCGCCCTCCGGCGCGAGGGGGCGGTCGTCCGCGTGCGCGCGTGGCGTGCCGGGCTGGGTCGTACGGGCGGCGGGCAGGAATCGGTCGTCCGTGTGCGCGCGCGGCGTGCCGGGCTGGGTCGTACGGGCGGCGGGCAGGAATCGGTCGTCCGTGTGCGCGCGCGGCGTGCCGACGGGCAGGCGGTCGCCCAGGTTCGCCGAGGTGAGGACGAGGGAGGCTGCGCTGTCGTCCAGCATGAAGGCGAGCCGCTCGGCCGGGTGGTCCGGGTCGAGCGGCAGGTAGGCCGCCCCCGCCCGCCAGACGGCGAGCAGGGCCGCGACGGCGTCGGGCGACCTGTCCAGGCAGACGCCGACCACGTCGCCACCGGCGACGCCTCGTGCCCGCAGCAGCGCCGCCAGCTCGTCCGCGCGGGCGTCCAGCCCGGCGTAGGTGAGCGTGGCACCCCCGCATCCGATCGCCACCGCGCCCGGCGTGTCCCGTACGGTCGCCGCGAACAGGTCCGGCACCAGGGGAGCGGGCGGGCGCGCGGGTCCCCGCGAGAGACGCCGCAGCAGGGCGTCGTCGTCCCCGGTGCGCAGCGGCAGCTCGGAGACCCGGTTGCCGGACGCGTCCGGCAGCGCGGTGAGCAGCAGGCGGAACCGCGCGGCCATGGCCTCGATCGTGGCCCGGTCGAACAGCTCGGCGTCGTAGACGAAGCTGAGCGTCAGCTCGTGCTCGTCCTGCCAGGCCTCCAGCATCAGTTCGAGCTTGGCCTGCCGCATGCCGTGCTCGAACCCCGTCGTGGTCAGCCCCGCGAAGGCGTCGCGGGACTGCGCGAAATCCTGCGTGTGCAGGATGAGCATGGTCTGGAACAGCGGGGTGCGCGTCAGGTCGCGCTCGACCCTCAGGGCCGTCACCAGCTCCTCGAACGGCACGCCCTGGTGGGAGAAGGCGTCCAGGACGCCGATCTGGGTCGCGCGGAGCAGCCCGGCGAAGGTCGGGTCGGCCGACAGGTCGCCGCGCATGACCAGGGTGTCGCTGAGGTAGCCGACGACCGGTTCGAGCTGGACCCGGTCCCGGCCCGCGGTGGCCGTGCCGACCAGGATGTCGCTCCGCCCGGTGTGCCGGGACAGCAGGACCTGGTAGGCGGCGAGCAGGACCATGAACATGGTGGCGCCGTGCTCCCTGCCCAGCCGGGCCAGGGCGGCGGCCTCCGCCGCGTCCAGCCGGACGCTCGCCACGTCGCCGCGCCTGGCGGCCCCGGCGGTGCGCGGCCGGTCGACCGGCAAATCCAGCGGGGTGGGGTCGGCGAGCCTGTCCCGCCAGTAGCCGAGCAGGTCGCCGAGGTCGCGCCCGCGCTGCCAGAGGGCGACGTCGCCGAACTGGAGCGGGACCGGCGGCAGGGCGGTGGCGCCGGAGTACAGGCGAGACACCTCGTCGAAGATGAGGTTGAGCGACCAGCCGTCGCCGAGGATGTGGTGCAGCACGACGCACAGGACGTGGTCGTCCTCGGCGATCCTGATCAGGGTGACGCGCAGCGGCGGCCTGGCGCCCAGCTCGAAGGGCGCGTTGGTCAGGGCCGCGACCAGCTCCAGCGCCCCGGCCTCGCCCGCCGCGTCCGTCTCCTCGACGGTCACGGGCCCCGGCGGGTCGACGACCACGACCGGCACGCCGTCCACCTCGGGGAAACGGGTGCGCAGGCTCTCGTGCCTGGCGACCGTCCCGGCCAGGGCCCCGGTGAGCGCCTCCCGGTCCAGTGGCCCGCGCAGCCGCCTGACCAGGCACATGTTGTACGACGCGTCGTCCGGGTCGAGCCGGTTGAGGAACCAGAGCCGCTCCTGGCCGAAGGAGAGCGGCGGGACGGTTCCCTCGGGCCTCGGCCGAGGGCCGTCGCTCCGCTCGCCGGGCGCGGTGGCGATCAGTTCGGCCAGCGCGGCGACCGTCGGCCGCATGAACACCTCCCGGACGGGCACCTCCGTCCCGGACAGCGCCGTCAGCCGCGCGGTGACCATGGTGGCCAGCAGCGAGTGCCCGCCTAGGGTGAAGAAGTCGTCGTACGCCCCGACCTCCGCGACGCCGAGCACCTCGGCGAAGACCTGCGCGACCATTCGCTCGCCCGGGGTGCGGGGGGCGACCGCGTCCCGCGAGGGCGCCGCGTCCACGTCGGGGAGCGCGTTGCGGTCCACCTTCCCGTTGGGGGTGAGCGGCAACGTCTCCATCTCGACGAACACGCTGGGCACCATGTAGCCGGGCAGCTCGCGCGCGGCGTGCTCCCCGAGACCGTCGAGCGCTCCCGCGCCGTTCGGGCTCCCCCCGCCGTCCGTCTCCGGTGGCGCTGCGGGTACGGCGGGTACGACGAAGGCCACCAGCCGGTCCCCGCGCACCGCGACGACCGCCTGCCGCACGCCGGGGTGGGCGTCCAGCACGGCCTCGATCTCGCCCAGCTCGATGCGGTGGCCCCGCAGCTTGACCTGGTTGTCGGTCCGGCCGAGG
Organism: Streptosporangium sp. NBC_01469; assembly: GCF_036227305.1. NCBI lineage: Bacteria > Bacillati > Actinomycetota > Actinomycetes > Streptosporangiales > Streptosporangiaceae > Streptosporangium > Streptosporangium sp. NBC_01469. The sequence continues at coordinate 4,094,443 of NZ_CP109465.1, forward strand.
AACTCCAGGGTGCCGTCGTTGCGGCGGCGGACGCGGTCTCCCGTCCGGTAGTGCCGCGAGCCTCCGGGGCCGGGCACGAAGCGCTCCGCGGTCAGGGCCGGGCGGCCGAGGTAGCCGGTGGCGACCCCCTCGCCGCCGATGAGCAGCTCCCCGGCCACCCCGATCGGGCACGGCCCGCCGCCGGGGTCGGCGACATGGACGACGGTGTTGGCGATCGGGCGGCCGATGACGATCTCGCCGGGGTCCTCGGGGACGTCCCAGGCCGTGGACCAGATGGTGGTCTCGGTCGGACCGTAGACGTTGACGAGCCGGTCCACCCGGGGACGCAGCTCGCGGGCCAGCCGGGGGGCGAGCGGCTCGCCGCCGGTCAGGCCCACCACGCGTGGCAGGTCCCCGGCGAGCAGGACGCGCCACCCCGAGGGCGTCGCCTGGACGTGGGTCACGCCCTCGTCCCTGACGAGGCGCGCGAGCCGCACCCCGTCGCGGGCCGTCTCCGCGTCGGCGACGACCACCCGCCCGCCCGTCACCAGCGGCAGGTAGAGCTCCAGGGCGGAGATGTCGAACGACAGCGAGGTCAGCGCCAGCCACACGTCCCGCGGCGAGGACCGCACCAGGTCGCGCATGGCCAGCAGGAAGTTGGTCAGCGCCCGGTGGGGTACCACCACTCCCTTCGGCCGCCCGGTAGACCCCGAGGTGTAGAGCACGTACGCGGTGTCGCCGGGAAGCGGTCGCGCGGGTGCGCCCGTACCCGTCGCGAGGGGAAGGTCGTCGAGGCAGGTCAGGACCAGTGCCGCCGCGGAGTCCTCGATCACGTACGAGACGCGCGCCTCGGGGTAGTCGGGGTCGACGGGAAGGTAGGCCGCGCCGCTCATCGCCACGCCCAGCAGGGCGACGAGCATGTCGGCGCCGCGCTCCATCCGGACCGCGACCAGCGAGCCGCGCCCGATCCCGGCCGCGCCCAGTCTCCCGGCCAGCTCCGCCGCCCGCGCGGCCAGTTCCGCGTACGTCAGCTCCCGCGCGCCGGGCCCGTTCACCGGCGCGCTTCCGCTCACCGACTCGCTCACCGACTCGCTCACGGGCCCGCTCCCGTTCACCGGCCCGCTCGCGGTGACCGGCGCGGTCCCGGCCGGGGTCGCGGCGGGGGTCGCGGTACGGGCGGGCGCGGCGCGTACCGCGACCGCGTCGGGGGTCGCCGCGGCCTGTTCGAGCAGCAGGTCGACGAGCGTTACCTCCGGCAGCCCGGTCGCGGTGTCGTTCCACTCCTCCAGCAGGCCGAGCTCCGCGTCCGGCAGCATCCGCAGCGAGCTCACCGGAGAGCCGGGATCCGCCACGACGGCCGTGAGCAGCTCCTGGAGGCGGGCGACCATCCGTTCCACGGTCTCGCGGTCGAAAAGCTCGGTGCTGTAGATGGCGGTGCCGTGCAGGGCGCCGTCTTCGCCGCTGTAGAGGTCCACCGACAGGTCGAGCCGGGCGCGGGCCCAGCCGTTGGGGAAGGACGTGGCCTCGAGGCCGGGCAGGGGCTCGCCCCACTCGCCGTGGGTGTGGAAGGCGAACAGGGTCTGGAACAGGGGCGTGCGGCTCAGGTCCCGCTCCACGTCGAGGTCGGCCACGAGGCGCTCGAAGGGGACGTCCTGCCGCGAGAGCCCGTCCAGCACGACCCTGCGGGTGCGCTTGAGCAGCTCCTCGAAGGTGGGGTCGCCGGACACGTCGCAGCGCAGGGCCAGCGTGGTCGAGAGGAAACCGATCATGGTCTCCAGCTCGGTGCTGCCGCGACCGGCGGAGGGGGTGCCCACGCAGAAGTCGGTCTGGCCGGTGTGCCGGTGCATCAGGATCTGGTAGGCGGAGAGCAGCACCATGAACGGTGTGCACCGGGCTCGGCGGGCGAGGGCGCCGATCGAGGCGGCCACGTCGGGCGGGATCCGGAAGTCGACCTGGGCGCCCGCGCCGGTCCGCCGGGCGGGGCGCGGCCGGTCCGCCGGGAGCTCCAGGGGAGGCACCCCGGCCAGTCGTTCGGTCCACCAGCGGAGCTCGGAGTCCGCGGGGCGCTGGGCGCGCGCGTACTCGCCGTACTGCAGGGGCAGCTCGGGCAGCGGGGCGGTGCCCCGGCTCCCGTAGTGGGTGGCGACCTCGGAGCGGAGCACGTTCATCGACCAGCCGTCGCCGTTGATGTGGTGCAGGACGACGCAGAGCACGTGCTCGGCGGGGCCGAGCTCGATCAGCGAGACGCGGAACGGCGGTGCGGCGGCCAGGTCGAAGGCCGTGTTGGTGAGCGCCGAGACCAGGGCCGCGGTCTCCTGCTCGTCCTGGGCGGTGAGCCGCTCGACCGTCACCGGCGACGGCGGCTCGACGATCGCCACGGGCTCCCCGGCCACTTCACGGAACCGGGTCCGCAGGCTCTCGTGCCGTGCCGCCACCGCGGTGAAAGCGGCCGCCAGGGCGATCTTGTCAAGAGGACCTTTCAACCTGTAAACATAGGATGTGTTGTAGGCCGAGTCGCCCGGATCGAGCCGGTGGAGAAACCAAAGCCGCTGCTGGCCGTACGACAGGGGGTATTCCGTCCCTGGCTGGCCGGTTGGAACGGTCTCCGGTGGGAACACGCAGGGCTCCTTTGTCGGCCGCGGGCCCGGTAGTTCACGCAATCGCGTTGGAGGTTGGTACGCAAAAAGCCCGCTCTGTGCACATTTGCCCAGTTGGGCGGGCATTGAGAAGGTTTCTTTTTGGAAAGAAACTTTCCAGTTAGTTCTGCGGTCGTCAGTGTTACACCTTCGCCCTGAGGGCGCAAGGGTCACTTTCGCGCGGGTTTTGTTGCCTCTGTGAACCTCTCCCCAAAGTCTTGCGCGACCCTTACGATCATGTAAGACTGACGCTCGATTTTAAATAGTAAAGATTCTTTCCTGTAGTGCCCTCGGTGCTCGCACACACCGAAGGCATATACATCCGATCTTTAGTGGGAGGTTCACTTGGTGAACCTGACCGTCCCCCAACTGCTCAGAGACCGGGCGCTCACCGACCCCGACGGGGTCGCGCTGATCGTGCACGGCTCGGCTCAGCTCACCTACCGTCAGTGGCACGAGCGGTCCACCGCGCTTGCTAACAGCCTGGTCGCGCGGGGTGTCGCCCGGGGCGACCGGGTGGGTCTGGTGTTCGGGGCCGCGGACTGGGCGGACTACGCCGTGGCGTTCTGCGGGGTCCTGGCGGCCGGAGGGGTGGCCGTACCGCTCTCCGACCGCCTCACCCTCGATGACCTGCGTTTCATGCTGGAGAACTGCCGCGCGACCGGCGTCGTCCACGCCGCGGGTCTCGCCGTGCCCGAGGTCGGCTGGAGCGCCACGGTCGACGGTCTGAACGTCGAGACGTCCTACGACAAGGCCGATATCGCGCCTCCGGAGCCCGGAGATCTCGCCCAGATCCTCTACACCTCCGGTACGACCGGCCGTCCCAAGGGCGTCTCGGCCACCCATGCCAATCTGGCCTACGGCTGCGGTGCCAAACGCCGCCCGTTCGCACACTCCCGGCATCTCGTCCACGCCTTCCCGATCGGGACCAACGCCGGGCAGGCGATGCTGATCAACGCGCTCGACGCCCAGCCGGCCGTCGTGACGCTGCCGCGCTTCACCCCGGCCCGTTTCGCCTCGCTGATCGAGTCGTACCGCGCGGGGACGGTCTTCCTGGTCCCCGCGATGGCCATCGAGCTGGTCAACGCGGGGGTGGCCGAACGGCACGACCTGTCCAGCGTGCTGCTGCTCGGTTCGGCCGCCGCGCCGCTGCCCTCGGCCGTCGCCCAGGCGCTGACCATGGCCTTCCCCAACGCGACGATCACCAACTACTACACCTCGACCGAGGCCGCCCCGGCTCAGACGGTCATGATGTTCGACCCCGACCGGCCGGGAAGCGTCGGCCGAGCCATCGCCGGGGGACGGGTCAGGATCGCCACCGTGGAGGGGGAGCCGCTGGCGGCGGGGGAGACCGGGGAGGTCTGGATGCGATCCCCCGCGGCGCCGCGCGCCTACTACGGCGACCCCGACAGCGGGACCTTCCGCGACGGCTGGGTGCGGATGGGCGACCTCGGCTACATCGACGCCGACGGCTACCTCTACCTCGTCGACCGCGAGAGCGACGTGGTGAAGTCCGGGGCCTTCAAAGTCTCCACGATCCACATCGAGGAGGTCGTCTACCGGCACCCGGCCGTGGTCGAGGCCGCCGCGTTCGGGGTTCCCCACCCCGTGCTCGGGACCGTCGTCACCGTGGCCCTCGTCACCAGGGAGCCCCTCACCCCCGAGGACCTGCGGATCTTCCTCAAGGATCGCCTGGCCCCGCACGAACTGCCCGCGCACGTCGTCACGGTCGACGCCCTGCCGCGCAACGCCGGCGGCAAGGTCGACAAGAAGGCCCTGCGCCGGACGACGGAGGGCGCGCGATGACCCCGCTCCCGTCCGAGAACGCCTCCGAGCCGGCGCCGGAGAACGCCACGTCCCGGCTCACCCCCGGACCGCCAGGTGAAGGCACGTCCGGTCCCGTGTCAGGGAGCGCGTCTGTCCCTGTGCCCGGGAGCGCGTCCGGTCCCGTGTCCGCGAGCATGCCGGAGGTCACGTTCACCCAGCAGGGGATGTGGGTGACCGAGCAGACCGTGGGCGGGGGCGCCGCCTACCACATGCCGATACTCGTCCACCTGCGCGGCGACCTGGACACCGGTGCGCTCCTGGCGGCCTGCGCGGCGGTGGTCGCCCGGCACCCGATGCTGGGCAGCGTGGTGGCGGAGGTGGACAACGAGCTGCGGCTGGTGCCCGGCGCTCCGGTTCCCGTACGCCAGGTGACGATCTCCGCCGACTCCTCCGACTTTTTTGACTCCTCCGACTCCTCCGACGACGCCACCGGCGGGTCCCCGCCGGGCACGCAAGATCTTCCGGAGTCACCGAGTGCGCCGGACTCGCCGTCCGAGAGCGGTGAACACGGCGAGCACGGCGAGCACGGTGAACACCGCGAAAACGGCGGGAGCGGCGAGCGGTACGGGCCGGCCGTGCGGGCGGCGGTGCGGGAGGAGATCCTGCGCGCGTTCGACCTGGAGAAGGGCCCGCTGGCCAGGTTCACCCTGTTCGAGGCCGGCCCCGGACGGCACCTGCTCCTCTTCGTTGCCCACCACCTGGTCTTCGACGGGCAGTCGAAGGACATCCTGGTGCGCGACCTGGCCGCCTTCCACAACGGCGAGCCGCCGCCCCCGCTGCCCGGCATCGACCACGGCCGGGCCGAGCGCGAGCGGGTGGCGGCCGTGCTTCCCGGCGCGCGGGAGTTCTGGAAGCCCCGCTGGCGCGATCCCGGCGAGACCGTCGTCCTCGGCCGCGCGCTGAAATCCCGGCGGGCGGGCGAGGGCCGGGTGCTGCGGTTCACCGTGAACCCGTCGATCCCGTCCCGTCCGTCTCCCAGCCTGTCTTCCGGTACGCCGTCCGGTCCGGCTTCGGACCTGCCCTCCGGCACGTCTTCCGGTCCGGCCTCGGGCCTGCCCTCCGGCACGTCTTCCGGTCCGGCCTCGGGCCTGCCCTCCGGTACGCCGTCCGGTCCGGCTTCGGGCCTGCCCTCCGGCACGTCTTCCGGTCCGGCCTCAGATGTGCCCTCCGGCACGTCTTCCGGTGCGCCGTTCGGCACGTCTCCGGATCTGCCGTCCGGTACGTCTTCCGGCCCGGACGCGCCGGCCCCCGGCCTGACCCGGTTCGAGGTGCTGCTCGCCGCGCTGCACACCCTGCTCCTCGGCTACGGCAACACCGCGGTGACCACCGCCGTCGACCTGTCCACCCGGCCCCCCGAGGCCGCCGGACACATCGGCCTGTTCGTCAACGAGCTCCCGGTCGCCTCCAGCCCGTCCCCGGAGGCGACCTTCCGCGAGTTCGCCACCGCGCTGCGCGCCGAGCTGCGGGAGGTCTACCGGTTCCGCCGGGTACCGCTCTCCCGGGCGATGCCCCGCCTGCGGCCGCACGCCGCGCTGGTCCCCGTCTCCGTCAGCTACCGCACCCGCCGCGACGCCGACCCGGTGTTCACCGGGCTCGACGCATCGGTGGAGTGGACCGTCTTCAACCACGCGGTACGCGGCGCGCTGCACCTGCAGTGCGTGGACGGCCCCGGCGGGCTGGAGATCAGCCTGCGCCACGACCCCGAGACGGTGCCCGACGCCGCCCGGGTCGCCGACGACCTGCGTCTCCTTCTGGAACGCGCCACTCACGACCCCGACCTGTCACTGCACGAAATTCTGGAGAACGAGATGGGTTCCGTCACCACGCTGACCGACCAGGTGCGCGAGATCTGGGAGGAAGTACTGGGCATCTCACCGATCGCCGACGACGACGACATCTTCGATCTGGGCGGCCACTCCCTCACCATCACGCAGATCATCGCCCGCATGCGCAAGCGCCTGGACGTCGAGGTCTCCCTGGACGCCTTCTTCGACAACCCGACGATCGCCGGGATCGTGGACTCCCTCGGCGATGACTGAGACCCTCGACGGGCTCCGTCTCTCCCCCCTCGCCGACGAGGACCTAGAGCTCCTGCTCCTGGTCAGGCACTTTGAGCTCAAGCTCCTGGAGCTGTACGGCAGGGGCGACCTCAACGGCACCACGCACACCTGCCTGGGCCAGGAGTACGTCCCGGTCGCGCTGCGATCCCTGCTCGGCCCGGCCGACCACGTCTTCAGCAACCACCGGGGACACGGCCACTACCTGTCCAGGTTCCGCGACCCGCACGGCCTGCTCGCCGAGATCATGGGCAGGGAGGGCGCGGTCTGCGGGGGTGTCGGCGGCAGCCAGCACATCCACCGCGACCGCTACATGTCCACCGGCGTGCAGGGCGAGAGCATGCCGGTCGCCGCCGGTGTCGCGCTGCACCTCAAGCGCTCCGAGCCCGGCACCCTGGCCTGCGTGCACATCGGCGACGGCACCTGGGGCGAGGGCGCGGTCTACGAGGCGCTGAACCTCGCCGCGCTCTGGCGGCTCCCGCTGCTCGTCGTGGTGGAGAACAACGGCATCGCCCAGTCCACCCCGACCGCCTCGCAGATGGCCGGTACGGTGGCCGACCGGGCGGCGGCCTTCGGCATCCCGCACCGGCTGGTCGTCTCCACCGACGTCAACGAGATCCGCATCTCGCTGGAACGCGAGATCGCGCGGGTGCGCGAGGGGCGGCCGCTGGTGGTCGAGTTCGTCACCCACCGCCTCGGACCGCACAGCAAGGGCGACGACATCCGCCCGGCCGACGTCGTACGGACCGCCAGGGACAACGACTGGTACACCCGCTACGCCCACGACCACCCCGAGCAGTTCCACCGGCTCGACGGTGCCGTCAAGGCCGAGGTCGAGGCCGTCGCCGACGAGGTGGCCGCGCGCCCCCTCTCCCGCTGGGAGGGACCGTGCGCGTAGCGGAGAACCTCAACGCGGCCCTGCACGGGCTGCTGGACGACGACCCCACCGCCTACGTGCTCGGCGAGGACATCCTCGACCCGTACGGCGGCGCCTTCAAGGTCACCAAGGGGCTGTCCACCCGCTTTCCCGAGCGCGTGATCGGCACCCCGATCAGCGAGGGCGCGCTGACCGGCGTCGCGGCGGGACTGGCGCTCACCGGCAACACCGCCGTGGCCGAGATCATGTTCGGCGACTTCGTGGCGCTCGCCTTCGACCAGCTGTGCAACTTCGCCAGCAAGTCGGTGTCGATGTACGGCAAGCGGCTGCCGCTGCGGATGGTGGTGCGCTGCCCGACCGGTGGCGGCCGGGGCTACGGCCCCACCCACAGCCAGAGCCTGCAGAAGCACTTCGTCGGCATGCCGGGGCTGTCGCTGTACGAGATGTCCCCCTTCCACGACAACCGCGCGGTGTTCGCGGCGATGCTGGGACAAGGCGAGCCGTGCGTGTTCTTCGAGGACAAGGTCCTCTACACCCGGCAGATGGAGCGGGTGGACCCGCTGTTCCTGGTGCGCCGCGACGGGGACCTGGCCGTGGTGGACATCCGCGACGCGGGCGACCGCCCCGACTGCGTGGTCATCGCCCCGGGCGGGATGGCCCACCGGGTGCTGGGCGCGATGCGCTCCCTGATGATGGAGGAGGAGATCTCCGTCCGGCTGCTGGTCCCCTCCCGGCTCTACCCGCTGGACGCCGACGCGCTCCTGCCCCACCTGGGGGACGTCGTCCTGGTCGCGGAGGAGAGCACCGCCGGGGGCACCTGGGGCAGCGAGGTCGCCCACCTGCTGCACGCCCGCGTCTGGGACCGCCTGCGCGGACCCGTCCGCCTCGTCCACTCACGGGCCTCCGTGATCCCCACCGCCGCGCACCTGGAGAACGAGGTCCTGGTCGGGGAGTCCACGATCCACCACGCCGTACGGGAGGCTCTGCGTGGCTGACATCCACGTCCCCAAGCTCAACAACAACGACACCGAGTACCTGATCGTCGAGTGGCTGGTGGGGAACGGCAAGCCCGTCATCGCCGGGGAGCCGATCGCCGTCCTGGAGACCTCCAAGGCGACCGACGAGCTGGAGGCGGGGGAGACCGGCTACCTGCACCACGCCGCCGCCCTCGGCACCCTGATCGCTCCCGGCGCGCTCCTCGCCCGCATCACGGCCGAGGCGGCCCCGCCGCCCGCCCCGGTGTCCGACGCGCCCGAGCCCGTGGCCTCGGAAGACGCATCGGGACAGGAGGACGCGCCGGTGGCCGAGCCGGTCGTCACCGCTCCCGCCCGCGCGGCGATGGAGGAGCTCGGCGTCTCCCACGCCGAGGTCGCGTCCCTGGGCCTGGCCGTCATCCGCAGAACCGACGTGGAGGCCTTGGCCTCCCGCCGTACCGGGCGGACGGCCGCCGACGTGCGAGAAGACGCGCGGGAAGACGTACGAGAAGACGTGCAGGGAGACGTGCAGGGAGACGTGCGGGGAGACGTGAGGGAGAGCGCGCCGGAGGTCGTGCCGGGAGACGTGCTGGAGGACGTGCCGGAACCGGTCGCGGTCGCGGGAGCGCACCGCCTCTCGCGGGTGCAGCGGGCCGTCGCGCGCGCCGTCACCACCTCGCACGGCACGATCCCCGCCGCGTACACCGTCGTGAGGTTCGAGGTGGGCCCGCTGCTGGAGCGGGCCAGGGGACTGAGCAGGGAGGTACGCAGGCCGGTCGGGCTCGCGGAGCTGTTCGTCCAGGCCGTGGCCGCGCTGCATCCGGCGTTCCCGCTGTTCTTCGCCTCGCTCGACGGGGACCGGGCGCATCCGGCCGACGCCCCGCGCGTGGGCGTCACGTTCGACATGGGCGAGGGCCTGTACGTGCCGGTCGTCCACGACACCGGCTCGCTCAAGGCCATCGCCGACGCGCTCATGCGCTACCGGCTCGCCGCCACCGAGGGCGACTTCCGCGAGAAGGACCTCACCGGTGCCAACATCGCCGTCACCCTGCACACCGACGCCGACGTCATCCTCGCGATCCCCCTCATCTTCCCCGGTACGGTCTGCGCCCTCGCGATCACCTCGCCGCAGCCCGAGCTGGTACTCGCCGAGGACGGCACGGTGGCCGCGAGGACCGTCGCCAACATCGGCCTCGCCTACGACCATCGGCTGATCAACGGCCGGGACGCCGCGCTCTTCCTCGCGGCCCTCCGGATGGAGTTACACGCGTGACCGAGACAACGCTGTCGGACGCCAAGAAGGCGCTGCTCGCCAAGCGGCTCAAGAGCCGGGGGGAGTCGCGGGCCGCCGTCGTCCGCCGCGCCCCGGGAACCGTCCCACCCCTGTCCCACGCCCAGGAACGCCTGTGGTTCCTCGAGCAGTACCGGCCGGGCACCACCACCTACACCGTCCCCGTCGCGGTGCGCCTGCGCGGGGACCTGGACGCCGACGCGCTGCGCCGGGCGCTGGACGAGATCGTCGCACGCCACGAGGCCCTGCGGACGCGGTTCCTCACCACCGACGACGGCACCCCCGAGCTGGTCATCGACGAGCCGGGGCCCGCCGCGCTGCGTGTCGCCGAGGCGGACGGCGTGGACGCCGCGATCGAGCTGCTCGACGCCGACCTCGCCGTCCCGTTCGACCTGGAGCACGGCCCGCTCTTCCGCGCCGTGCTGGTCAGGATCGCGCCCGACGACCACGTCCTCCTCATCGCCGCCCACCACACCGTCATCGACGGCTGGTCCAGCGACCTGCTCATCCGCGAGCTGCTCGCCCTGCACGACGGCGGGACCCCGCCGCCCGCGCCGGTCGGCTACGGCGACTACGCCCTCTGGCAGCGGGGCCGCGACCACCGCCGCGAGATCGACCACTGGCGCGACCGGCTCGCCGGGCTGCCCGCCATCGAGCTGCCCACCGACAGGCCGCGCCCCGCCGAGCAGCGCCACGAGGGAGCCGCCCTCGACGTCAGGGTGGACGCCGACCTCGCCCGGCGGCTCGCCGAGCTGGGCGCCGCGGCCGGTGCCACGCCGTACATGACGCTGCTGGCGGCCTTCCAGGTGCTGCTGGCCCGCTACTCGGGGCAGACTGACTTCGCGGTCGGCTCCCCGGTCGCCGGGCGCGGGCTGCCCGAGCTGGACGGGGTCGTCGGCATGTTCGTCAACACCCTGGTCCTGCGCGCCGACCTCGCCGACGACCCGTCGTTCACCACCTTCCTGGCCCGGACGCGCGAGGCCGCGCTGGACGCCTACGCGCACCAGGAGCTCCCGTTCGACCAGCTGGTCAACGAGCTGAACGTGGTCCGCGACGTGAGCCGGTCGCCGCTCGCGCAGGTCACGTTCGCGCTGCAGAACTTCAAGGCGGGCGAGGAGGACGGGCGCGTCTCCTACCTCACGCTCCCGGCCAGGACCACCCGCTTCGACCTCGGCCTCTACCTGTTCGAGAGCCCGGACGGCGGGCTGGTCGGCCACCTCGCCCACAGCACCGCCCTGTTCGACCCGGAGACCGTGGAGCTGCTGGCGGCGCGCTTCGAGACGCTGCTGCGCTCGATCGTGGCGGACCCGGACACGCGGGTGGGTGAGCTGTCGCTGCTCTCCGACGACGAGCGCGACCTGGTTCTGGGCTTCGGCTCGGGACCCGCCCTGCGGCCCTCCGGCCACGACCTGCTGCACGACCTCGTCACCGCGCAGGCCGCGCTCACCCCCGGAGCGACGGCCGTGGTCCACGAGGGCTCGCCCGCCTCGGGGACGGCGCCCGCGACGCGTGGCGGCTCCGGTCCGCGGAAGGCGTCCGCGGTGAGCGGCGGTTCGGGTACGGCGTCCGGGGCGCGTGGCGGTTCGGGTGCGGCGTCCGGGGCGCGTGGCGGCTCGGGTCCGGGTACGGCGTCCGCGGCCGGCGGCGGCTCGCTGACGTACGCCGAGCTCGAGGAGCGCTCCACCAGGATCGCCGCCCTGCTGAGGAACCGGCACGGCGTGGGCCCCGACACCAGGGTGGGCGTCTTCCTCGAACAGTCCACCGACCTGGCGGCGGCCGTCGTCGGCGTGCTGAAGGCCGGTGGCGCCTACGTGCCCCTCGACCCCAAGCAGCCCCGCGACCGGCTGGCGTACATGCTCGCCGACGCCGGGGCCGTCGCTGTCCTCACCACCTCCGCGCTGCGCGACCTGCTTCCCGACCTTCCCGGGGCGCCGGTGATCTGCCTGGACTCCGAGGCGCTGGACGAGACCGGGTTCGAGCCCCCCGAGGTCTCGCCCGGCGACCTCGCGTACGTGATCTACACCTCGGGGACCACCGGACGGCCGAAGGGCGTCGGGGTGCAGCACCGGCAGGTGCTCAACTACCTCGCCGGGGTCAGGGAGCGCTTCGAGGTCGAACCCGGCGCGGTCTACACGCTGCTGCAGTCGCTCTCGTTCGACTTCGGGGTGACGATCTTCTACCTGTCGCTCATGACCGGCGGAGAGCTGCACCTGGCCGATCCCCAGGCCCCCGCCGAGGAGCTCGCCGGGCTGCTGAGCGGCACCGACTACCTGAAGATGACCCCCTCCCACCTCGCCTCGCTGCTCGCCGCGGTGGACGATCCCGCCGAACTGCTCCCGCGCAAGCTCCTCGTCCTCGGCGGCGAGGCGTCCAGGTGGAGCTGGGCCCGCGAGCTGACCGCGCACACCACGGTGGTCAACCACTACGGCCCCACCGAGGCCACGGTCGGCATCTCCACCCACGCCGTCACCGGCGAGCGCGAGCGGGCGCTGAACCTGCCGATCGGCAGGCCGCTGCCCGGCGCCGGGGTCTACGTGCTCGACGAGCACCTGCGGCTGGTCCCGCCCGGCATGACCGGCGAGATCTACCTCGGCGGCGACCGTCTCGCCCGCGGATACCTCGGGCGGCCCGGCCTGACGGCCGAGAGATTCCTGCCCGACCCGTACGGCGGGCCCGGCGCCCGCATGTACCGGACCGGTGACCTCGGCCGGTGGCTGCCCTCCGGCGACCTGTGCTTTCTCGGCCGCCGCGACCTGCAGGTCAAGGTCAGGGGCTACCGGGTGGAGCTGCCGGAGATCGAGTCGGTGCTCGCCGGCCAGCCGGGAGTCGCCCACGCCGTCGTCGACCTGCGCGGGGACCGGCTGGTCGCGTACGTGGTCGGCGAGGTCGGCGGAGAGCGGGTCAGCGTCAGTGAGCTGCGGGCGCGGCTCGGTGAACGGCTCCCCGAGTACATGATCCCCGGGCGGTTCGTCTGGCTGGACGAGCTGCCCCTGAAGTCGCACGGCAAGGTCGACCGGGCCAGGCTGCCCGAGCCCGACGAGGCACGACCTGACCAGGAAGCCGGATTCGTCCCGCCGGAGACGCCTCTCGAAGAGGCGATCGCGGCGGTGTGGGCGAAGGTGCTCGGACTGGTCCAGGTCGGCGTGCTGGACGACTTCTTCGACCTGGGCGGTCATTCGCTGCTCGCCGCGCAGGTGGTCGCCCGCCTTCGGAAAGCCATTCCTGAAGGCGGGCGCCAGGTCACCATCCTGGACCTGTTCAAGAACCGGACCGTCCGCGAGCTCGCGCGGCTCGTCGAGACGGCCGACGACGGCCCGCGCATGCTCCTGCACCGGCTCACCCCGGCCCGCACGGCCACCTCGACCCTGGTCTGCGTGCCGTACGGCGGCGGCAGCGCGGCCATCTACCAGCCGCTGGCCGACACGCTGCCCCAGAACTGGGCGCTGCACGCGGTCGCCGTCCCCGGCCAGGAGATGGGGCTGATCGAGGAGACCCGGCCGGTGGCGGAGGTCGCGCAGGGCTGCGTGGAGGAGATCCTCAAGGACATTCGCGGCCCGCTCGCGCTGTACGGGCACTGCGGGCTCGGCGTCATGCTGACCGTGGAGATCGCCCGCCGCCTGGAGGCCGCGGGCCGCCCGGTCGAGGCGATCTACCTCGGCGGCATCTTCCCCTTCGCGCGTCCCACCTCGGTGCTGGCCAAGCTGTCGAACCTGACCGACCGCCTGCGCAGCGACCAGGTCTGGGCCAACGCCCTGCAGGCCGCGGGTCTCGACGTGGAGGACCTGGAACGCGACCAGCTCAAGCTGATGATCGACAACCGTCGCAAGGGCACCAAGGAGGCAGAACGCTACTTCACCCGCCTCTTCGAGGAGGGCGTCGAGCCGCTCAGGGCACCGATCATCTCCGTGGCGGGCGACCGGGACCCGGCCACCGAGTTCTACCAGGAGCGCTACCGTGAGTGGCATCTCCTGACCGGCTCCACGGCCGTGGTCGTCCTCGACGAGGCCGGGCACTTTTTCCTGAAATATCGGGCGGAAGAGCTCGCCACCATCGTCACCGGCACCCACCGGGCCATCGCCTCCGGCGACACGGCCAAGCTGGCCCGTACCGGCCGATCGACCTGGTGGCTCGGCGGCGTCTCCACCCAGGACGCCGCCGCGGAGATCCTCCCGGCGACGACGGCACCCGCGGTCACCGGCGCGGGACCGGCCCCCACCCTCGTCGGTTCGGGCACGGGCGGCGCGCCACCGGAGACGGGACGCCCGGTCGCGACGGATCCCCCGGCGCGCTCCGGCCCTCCGCCGAGCATGAAGCGGTTCGCCGCCGTGGCGGCCGGACAGCTCATCTCGATCGTCGGGTCGTCGCTGACCGAGTTCGCCATCCCGCTGTGGATCTACATCACCACCGGCTCGCTCCCCATGATGGCCCTGTTCGCCGTCCTCGCGCTGGTCCCCGGCATGCTGGTGTCCCCGCTGGCCGGTGCCCTCGTCGACCGCTACGACCGGCGCAAGGTCATGCTCGCCGGAGACGTCGGCGCTTTCGGCACCCAGCTGGCACTGGGCGTCCTGCTGTGGACCGGCAACCTGCAGATCTGGCACATCTACCCACTCCTGGTGCTGCTGTCGGTCGCGCTCACCTTCCAGCGCCTCGCCTACAACTCCGCCATCCCGCAGCTGGTCCCCAAGCGCTTCCTCGGCCACGCCAACGGCGTGGTCCAGATGGTGACCGGTACCGCCCAGCTGGTCGTCCCGCTGGTCGCGGTCGGCCTGATGACCGTGATCGGGCTGGAGGGCATCCTCGTCCTGGACGTCGTCTCGTACGTCTTCGCGATCGGGGTGCTGATCTTCGTCCGCTTCCCGAAGACCATGGCGTGGAAGCGCCGGGAGTCGCTGGTCGCCGAGATGGTCGAGGGCTGGAAGTTCTCCTGGGGCAACCGGGGCTTCCGCGGCATGCTGTTCTTCTTCGCGGTGCTGAACATCTTCCTGTCCCCGCTGTTCCTGCTCATCTCGCCGCTGGTCCTGGGCTTCGCCACCCTGGAGGACGTCGGCCGGATCTCCTTCTTCGGCGGCCTCGGGGTATTCCTCGGCGGCCTGACCATGACCGTCTGGGGAGGCCCGCGACGGCGGCGGCTGCGCGGCGTGATGCTCTCCACCCTCGTGCTGGGTCTCTTCTGCCTGGTCACCGGCCTGCAGCAGAACCTGGTCCTGATCGCGGTCGGCGCCTTCGGGATGTCGTTCTGGCTGACCATGCTCAACGGCGTCTACGCGACGATCATCCAGGTCAAGGTGCCGCAACGCTTCCACGGCCGCGTCATCGCGCTCAACACGCTCATCGCCTGGTCCACCCTGCCGATCGGCTTCGGCCTGGTCGCCCCGTACGGCAGCACGCTGTTCGAACCGCTGCTGGTTCCGGGGGGGCCGCTGGCCGACACGGTCGGCCTCGTGCTCGGCACCGGAGAGGGCCGGGGCGTCGGCCTGATGTACGTGCTGTTCGCCGTCGCCATCGCGGTCACGGCGCTGGTCGCGATGCGGACCCGCACGCTGTCCAGGTTCGACGTGGACGTCCCCGACGCGCTCCCGGACGACCTGGTCGGCTTCCAGACCATCCAGCGGCGCCAGGAGCGGGAGCGCGAGGAACGAGGTGAGGCGGTCCCCGTCGGGGGCTGACCCCTTCCTCGCCCGGTGCCGGCCGGGCCTTGGCCTCGTCCTGGCGGGGTCTCGGCCCGGGCCACATCGTCGTGGCGAGACGCGCGTGTGCAGCCGGTCTTCACGGTGTCGGCCGTCGCCTGCGAGCGGACCCGCCGCGGAAGCCGAAGACGATCGCTCCGAGCGCGACAAGGATCAGGGCCAGGACGCCGACGCGGCCTTCCACAAGACCGCCTATCCCATCGGTGATCCGGAGCCACGGACCGGGGGGTGGCGGCCCGCCGGCCTCTCCGAGCCAGGTGGAACCGTCCATGCCCTTTTCCGGGTGTTTTACCGAGGCCTCCACGGTCTGCGTCAGTCGCGGGTGCCGCCGGCCCATCTCGGCGACGCCGACGGCGGTCATGGGCACGTCGCTGAAGTCGACGCCCCCGAACCTCATCTGATAGATGAAGACGGCTCCTTTCTTGCGGACGGTCCGCTTGACGGAGAACTCACCGTCTCTGATCGAGCGGAGGTAGGCGTCGAACACCTGCCGAGGCCTCCAATCGTCCGTAAGTTTCGCGCCGCCGATGTTCCCCGAGTCGATCAGCCGGTCGAACGATGTTCGGTGGCCCTTCCGGTGTCGTTCGCGGATCCACTGTGCGATCACCCGGGCCGTGAACGCCCGGCGCAGCGGGGCGTACTCCGGCGCGGTGTTGACCGCTTTCACGATCTTCGGCAGCACTGTCGACCGGTGGAGTTCCTCGTTGCGGGCGTCGGCTGCCTGGTTCGGGGACGGGCACGAGTAAGAGCCGCCGATGTCTTCGGCCTTCAGTTTCACGGCAAGAGGGGCTTTCAGGACGTAGAGCGAATCCTCGTCCTCGTGTACCTCAACCCGGCCGGGGACGATCCACATCCGGGCGGAGAAACACGCCCTGTCCACACCGCGGCTCAGCGCGGCCTTCCAGTACTTCGCCCCGAATTTGCTGTTCGGGTTCAGCAGCTTCCCTTCGGTGCGCTTCATCTGCAGGTCCGCCTCAAGCATCGCCCGGCCGGCTTTCGTTCGCCCCAGCTCCGGGTCGATGATGCGGTCGGGCTGTGTCGGATGGAGGTTCACCCAGAACAGGTTCGGGTTCAGCACCAGCCAGGTCCGGAGGTCCGCGGTCGCGTCCGTGGCCGCCTGCAGGCGGGACTCCGGGCTCTGGCGGAGGCCCGGGGCCGCGGGGCGCGCGGAGAAGGAGTACCGCACATCACCGGAGTGGGGGCGATCGGACATGTAGCGCAGTTCCAGGGTGGAGAAGTCGACACCGCCGTAGTCGTCCGCCAACAACGCCCCGGTGACCCCGCCCGGCTCGCCTCCGGCGCACGGCGTGGCCGGAAGGGGCGCCGCCATCGCAAGGACCTTTCCTCTGCCGGCCTCGTGATGGCCGGGCGGCGCGCCGACCCCGTCACAGAATCCGAGATTCGCCTGGCGTCGCCGCCACGCCTGATCGCTTTCCTGCCTGCGTAG
The DNA here is from genome assembly GCF_036227305.1 of Streptosporangium sp. NBC_01469. Lineage (NCBI taxonomy): Bacteria > Bacillati > Actinomycetota > Actinomycetes > Streptosporangiales > Streptosporangiaceae > Streptosporangium > Streptosporangium sp. NBC_01469. The sequence continues at coordinate 4,111,218 of NZ_CP109465.1, forward strand.
TGCCGCCTCCGCCTTCTGCATGACCTTCGGTACGAGCAGCTTGGCGCGTTGCGCGTGCTCACTGTTGTTCTTGCCGTAATAGGCGATCGCCAGACCGTGGGGAAATGCTCTGGTGGCCGCATCGCACGCATCGAGGCAGGGCGTCCGCTGGCTCGCGATATAGAGAGGCGATTCCCGCAGAATTCTTTTGCTCAGTCTGCCCGTCGTCCCGCGGGCGATGTATACGTCGCCTGCCTTGGCCATCCGCAGAAGGATGCGAGGAACCACATACCGAAGCCAGTCGAGGGGGATGATCTCGGAGTGTCTGGTCCGGTACTCACTGCTGGTGGATACCTGTAACAACAGGCTGCTCGGTGTCGCGCCGATCTGCTGGTGAAGCTCTTGGTTTCCTTCGTGCTTTACGATTTTCGTCGCGGTCTTATACCTGCCGGTGTCCGCCGGGGTCGCTCTGGCCTCCAGGAGGCGGGTGAGCAGGTCTTCGGGCTTCAGCCAGTCGGGGAGAGCGTCCGCGTGTTTCATCCAGCCCAGATCGAACCACTCGACTGAGACGTTTCCCACCGATCCAGAAAGCTGTGGCTTGGTGGTTTTGACGAACTCTCTGTCGGCTTTGACGAGTTCCCGTCCCGCCGGGTTCTCGAGCAGTTCCTTGGCGGCCTTCTCGGCAGCTTGATCGTCTTCGGCCGTGGTCCCGGGCGGCAGCAGGACGGTGAAGCGGTCCGGGACGGTGGGCGAGGGCCCCGGGGCCGTCGGTGCCCCGGGGCCCGGCGGCGTCGGCGCCGCCAGCGTTCCCGGTACCGAGAGCGAGGTGACGCCGACCACCATGGTGATGAGGGTGGCGAGGCGCCGCCACCGGTGGGAGCGTGCGTCACGATTGGCCCGGTCCGCCGGCGCCTCCTTCTCCCCTCGCGGCTCATGGACCGGTGCGCGCATCCTCACCCTCCGCAGGTCCCGGCTCGGGGCCGGATTTCACCGACCCCGTCACGGTCAGGTAATCCGACAGGACCTCCGCAGGTTCGCCCCATCTCGAGAGGGTTTTTCGTGCGACCGCCTCGCCGCGTCTGAAGGCACGGGCGCCGACGATGACCACACCGGAGATCGTCAACATGGCGACGATGCCGGCGCCCGTGAGCGACGCCGCGTTCGAACACCGCCTGTCGAGCCCGAGACGGGGCAGGTCGAACCGGAAGGAAGGCATGTGCCCGTAGCTGACGCCGCAGGCCAGGGCCTGCTGTGGGGCCAGCGGCAACATGAGGCACGCGAGGAGCAGCGCGCCGAGAGCGACACGGACTGTGCGTACCGGCACGACGCCGAACCCGCGGCCCCTCATGGGGTCGTCTCCGGGACGGCGCCGCTCGGCGACTTCAGCAGGATCACCCTGGCATGCAACTTCTCGCCTTCCTTCTGGGCCTGATTCGGGTCGGAACGGGCACCTTGCCACCAACGCCAGGCGGCCAGGTCCAGCTGAGCGGACTGCAGGCGGCTCAGGGCGAGCGCCGCGTGCCCGCCGTGCCGGCGCCAGGTGCTCGCCACGGCCCACAGGCGAAGCGCCGGGTCGACCAGGAACGGCACCTCCCGCTCGGTGATGGCCTCACCCACCGCCTCCGGTACGGCGGCTCGCGCGGCCGCTGCCCTCGCACACGCCCCGTTCCGCAACAACATCAGGGCGAGCACGATGAACGGCAGCTGCACGAGCAGCCAGAGGAACGGCGAGACGAGTAGTGTGTCGGCCGGTCCGCCGACCTCGATATGAGGTGCGGCGAGCTTGAAGAGCCAGGGGGACAGCAGTTCGGTGCCCACGGCGCCACCGGCCGCGGCCAGCAGGCCCGCCCCCGCTATGAGCACGCGTTGCCCGCGCCGACGTGCCTGCGCGGCCAGCCCCAGCCCGGCCCCGAGCAGGGCTCCGAACGTCACAGGCCCGCCGACCAGACCAATTGACTGCCGGATCCAGTACTCGAAGCCACCGGTCACGCCGGTGATCCCCCCCAGCAGATCGGCGAGTTGGATGAACCCCACGCTTTCTGTGAAGGCGTATCCGAGTCCGACCGCCGCCCCGAGCACCAAACCGGTCATAGCGTCGGTGACGCGGTGCCGGTACCAGAGCAGCAACAGGATCACACCGGCCGCCGCAGCCAGCTGGCTCACGATCTTCATATGCAACACGAAAAAAGAGAGCATCCGGTACAACGCCCCTGTCAGCCCGCCGAGGCCGGGCGCCTGTGTCCCGGTCGTGAATCCGATGATGGTGCCGACCGCCAGGCTGTTGTAAGCGCGGCCAAGGCCGAACATGATCAGCGCCCCCCAGCCGAACGCGGCCAGCAGCATGCGGATGGGCAACCGGGGAAACCAGTGGAAGAGATAGAGCAGCCACAGGACGAAGGCGCTGCCGGGGACACAGGCGAGAGCGGCCAGTGGGGAGGAGCCGATGACCGTCAGGGGAATCAGGGCGAACGGCCCGAGCATGACCGCCAGGGTCACCCACGTCAGGACGGTGGCCCGGCGACCTTCCGCGAACCTGGCGGTCGTGGCCGGAAACTGCAGTACCACGCCCGCCACGATGCCTGCCAGGACGGTCCAGAAGACTGCCGGCGACATGGAGAGCATCCGGCCGAGCATGCCCGGCAACGGGGGCTGCGGCCAGAAGATCGTCAGCGTTGGCTCGTTCGGCACCGTACGTGGCCGGAACAGGTCAAGAAGCACGTACGCCAGGTAGGCCCCGATGAGCACCCGGGCGATCAGGATCGTGCGGGCTCTGGCCACCTCGTCATCGGACAGGGGGCGGGAAACAGTCGCTGATGCCGGTTCGCCGGTCGCCGGTGCATCGGTCATGGGACGTCCTCCGGGACGGGTTTCGGGACCGGCAGGTCAGGGAGCGACGGCAGGCTCGTCGGGAAGTCTGTGGGGAGGCCCGAGGGCAGGCTCGTCGGGAAGTCTTTCGGGAAGTTCGTGGGGAAGTTCGTCAGAAAGTCTGTGGGAAAGTCCGAGGGCAGGCTCGTCGGGAATCCTGACGGGAAATCCGTGGGGAAACCGCTCGGCAGCCCGGTCGGGAGAGACGGAAACCTCGGAGGTAGTCGAGGGGATTCCGGTTCAGAAATTCCGGTCAGAACGACGGTGAGAGACGCGGCCAGCAGCAATGCGCCGCTGACGGCACCCGCCATTAGAATTCGCGCCTGCCTGTGCGGCACATCGGCTGCGATGTTTTCACCCATAATCTCTGTCGCCCCTGGGTCGCCCGGATCGTGCCGGAGGAATGCTCGATGTGCGTTGTCATGGCGTCACTCGCGGCTACGAAGAAGGAGAGGCCGTTTGGACCCGCCAGGTCACCTGCGGCGCGTAAGCGGAAGGCGGTAGCCGGTCGACCTGTTCGCCGAGGCCTGGGCGCACTGTGACGGCAGCTCAAGGCGATTTTCGCGGACCGTGGAGTAATCCTGTGTGATCCCCTGGATCGGAAGCCGCCACCGTCGAGAATTCTCTCGAATGCCTGTTCCCGGCGAAGGGCGGGAGTGGACGGCGCGGGCGCAGCCGACCTCGTCAAGTGACCAGCGTTCGGTTCCCCGCGTGCCATCCTGCCCTTTTGTGTGTCTTTCTCCCCGGACACAATCGCAGAGTAGTCATATTCTCGCGATTGTCACAAGATTTCACATGTAACTGGATGATATAGGTTGTTGATCACGCATTTTGGGCAATCCGAAAATGGGGAATTGGCATCATCTATCGCGATCGTCGCTGCCCTCGTTTGTCACCGCAGACTCGACAGGAGACGACGTCTAGGCCCGCAGGCGCAGCCCTCTCGGGGTCGGGTGGAACCCGGCGGACTCCAGGGCGGCGCCCAGAGGGGAGTCGTTGATCGCGGTGCCGTCCGCCCGCTCGACGGTCAGCTTGCCCAGGGCGCCGTCGCGCACGGCGAGCGCGAGGGCGTCGACGGCGGGCTGGAGGCGGTCGTCGCCGGAGAAGGACAGCAGGGTCCTGCCGCCGCGCTCGACGTAGAGGACCAGGTGCCCGTCGACGAGCACGACCAGGGATCCGGCCTTCCTGCCGGGCTTGTGGGACACCTCCCCGGGGTGGGCGGGCCACGGCAGGGCCGCCCCGTACGGATTGGCCGGGTCGGCGGCGGCCAGCACCACCGCCCGCCGGGTGTTTCCCTCCGGCCGCTCCGGCTTCCGCGTGCTCCACGGGTCGGGCTCCGGGACCGTGTCCGGCTGGGCGGGCGAGGGGGACGTGGCGCGCATCCGATCGACGGCGCCGGGGAGGGCGAACTGGGCGCCGCCCAGCCCTTCCACGAAGTAGCCCCTGCGGCACCGGCCGCTCTCCTCGAAGGCACGGAGCACCTGGTAGACGGCGGCGAACCCGCCCGGCGGCCGCTCGGCGGTCACCGCGCCCCTGGTCACCACGCCGTGCCGCTCCAGCAGCACCTCGGCCTGGGCGCGGGCGCGCTGGGTGGTGTCCTCCGCGAGGGCGGGCAGCGCCCACCAGCGCCCGCCCACGGTGGGCGGGCCGCTCCTGGTCGGCAGCACCGCCCGCCGTCGCCGGGTCGGGGCCGGGCGGTGCGCGGGGCGCCCCGTCCCGAGGACGGCGCGCAGCGGCGCCAGCGTGTCACCGGTGATCCGGCCCGACCACACCAGATCCCACACGGCGGCGGACAGGGCACGGTCGTCCGGGACGGAACCGGCCAGGAGGGCGCCGACCCGGCCGCCCAGCTCGCGGAAGAACAGCGCGCCCCCGCCGCTCAGAACCTCCAGCACCGCCTCGTGCACCGGCGTCAGGGTGATGTCGCCGGGGTCGGGCATCAGCAGCGGCGCGGTGTCGGCGAAGTAGAGCGACACCCAGCCGTCGCCGCCCGGCAGGGACCCCTGACCCATCCAGATCACCTCGCCGGAGGCCGTCAGCTCGTCCAGGAAAGACGGGTCGTATCCGGGCACCCGCGAGGGCAGGATGAGCGTCTCCAGCGCCGACGCGGGCACCGCCGCGCCCTGCAACTGCTCGATCGCGCCCACCAGCGCGTCGATCGGCGGCCTGCCCCGCTGCGGGGAGCCGGTGACGCCGTGCCAGGCGGGCGCGAAGGCGGCCAGGGTCTCCGGGGAGACCGGCTCCACCTCCTTGCGGAGCCTGGCCAGGGACCTGCGGCGCAGCATCCGCAGCACTCCCGCGTCGCACCACTCCTCGCCCCGGCCACCCGGCCTGAACTCCCCGCTCACCACCCGCCCGGAGGCGGCCAGGCGGCGCAGCGCGTCGGTGACGACCGCGGGGCCGAGGCCGAACCTGGCCGCGGCGGTGCTCGCGAGGAAGGGGGTGCGCGTACGGGCGTGCCGGGCCAGCAGGTCGCCCAGCGGGTCGTCGACCGGCTCCAGGAACGCGTGCGGCACCCCCACGGGCAGCGGCACGCCGAGCGCGTCGCGCAGCCGGGCGGCGTCCTCGATCGCCGCCCACCGCTCCTGCCCCGCCACCCGCACCCTGATGGCCCGCCGGGAGCCCTCCAGCGCGGTCAGCCACGCCGGGTCGCCCTCGCGCACGCCGACGTCCTCGGCCACCAGGGGGCCGTGGGAGCGGAGCAGGTCGGCCAGGTCCTCGGCGTCGCGCAGCGGCCGGTCGAGCCGGGCCAGCTCCCGCTCGGTGTCGGTGATCACGTCGAGGTCGAGCAGCTCGCGCAGGTCCGCCTGGCCCAGCAACTCGGCCAGCAGGCTCGTGTCGAGCGCGAGGGCCTGGGCACGGCGCTCGGCCAGCGGGGCGTCCCCCTCGTACATGAACGCGCCGATGTAGTTGAACAGCAGCGACGCCGCGAACGGCGACGCCTTGTCGGTCTCGACCTCCACCAGCCGGACCCGCCGTGCCTCGATGTCGCGCATCAGCCGGACCAGCCCCGGCACGTCGAACACGTCCTGGAGGCACTCGCGCATCGTCTCCAGCACCACGGGGAACGACCCGTAGCGGCCCGCCACGTTCAGCAGGTGGGAGGCGCGCTGCCGCTGCTGCCAGAGCGGCGACCGCCTGCCCGGCACGCGGCGCGGCAGCAGCAGGGACCGCCCCGCGCACTCGCGGAACCGCGCCGCGAACAGCGCCGAGCCGCCCAGCTCCTCGGTGACGATCCGCTCGATCTCGTCCGCGTCGAAGACCGCGACATCGGACGGGGGGTCGGAGAGCGTGTCGGGGATACGCAGCACGATCCCGTCGTCGGAGTGCACGGCCTGCACGTCGACGCCGTAGCGCTCCCGCAGCCGCCGCCCGATCGCCAGCGCCCACGGCGCGTGCACCCGCGCCCCGTACGGGGAGTGCACCACCACCCGCCAGTCGCCCAGCTCGTCGTGGAAGCGCTCGACCAGCAACGTCCTGTCGTCCGGCACGTAACCGGTCGCCTGCCGCTGCTCCGCCAGGTAGGAGAGCAGGTTGGCGGCGGCGAACTCGTCCAGCCCCGCCGCCCTGATCCGCTTCAGGGCGACCTCCCGTGCCGCGTTCCCCGCTCCCGCTTCCCCGTGTCCCGCTTCTCCGCGTCCCGCCTTCGTGTTCCCCGCTTCCCCGTTTCCCGTCCCCGGGTTCCCGGCTTCTCCGCGTCCCGCTCCCGTGACTCCCGCTTTCGCCTCACCCGTCCTCGCGCCTCGGGTGCCCCCGCCTCCCGCCTCGGCGTCCGCGCCCGCCGCCGACATCTCGCGGAGGAACGCGCCGATGGCCCTCCCCAGCTCCGCCGGCCGCCCGGCGGTGTCGCCGTGCCAGAACGGGAGCTTTCCCGGCTGGCCGGGGGCCGGTGTGACCAGCACCCGATCGGCCGTGATCTCCTCGATCCGCCAGGAGGTCGCGCCCAGCACGAACACGTCCCCGGCCCGCGACTCGTAGACCATCTCCTCGTCCAGCTCACCCACCCGGGAGGACTTCTCCCCGACCAGGAACACGCCGAACAGCCCCCGGTCGGGAATCGTGCCGCCGTTGGTGACCGCCAGCCGCTGGGCCCCGGGACGGCCCCGCAGGGTGCCGGTCACCCGGTCCCAGACGATGCGCGGCCGCAGCTCGGCGAACTCCTCGCTCGGGTAGCGCCCGGCGAGCATGTCGAGCGTCGCCTCCAGCGCGCTCCTGGGCAACGTCCGGTAGGGGGCGGCTCGCCGCACGACCTCCTCCAGCTCGTCGACCGTCCATTCGTCCAGCGCGGTCATCGCCACGATCTGCTGGGCGAGCACGTCGAGAGGGTTGCGCGGGTAGCGCAGGTCCTCGATCTCCCCGCTTCTCATCCGCTCGGCCACCACGGCCGTCTGGACCAGGTCCCCCCGGTACTTGGGGAAGATCACGCCGCGCGAGACGGCTCCCACCTGGTGCCCGGCCCGGCCGATCCGCTGCAGCCCGCTCGCCACGCTCGGCGGCGCCCCGACGCAGGCCACCAGGTCGACCGCGCCCATGTCGATGCCGAGTTCCAGGCTGGAGGTCGCGACCACGGCGGGCAGCCGCCCGGACTTGAGCGCCTCCTCGATCTGGGAGCGCTCCTCCTTCGACACCGAACCGTGGTGGGCCCTCACGATCTCCGGGACGACCCCCTTGGCCGCGCCGGCCTGCGCCATCATCGCCGCCGGGGTGGAGGCGGAGGCCGGCGGCCCGGGGAACCCCTCGGCCCAGTGCACCGGATCCGCCTCCGCGCTCTCCCCGGCGCGTTCCCCGCCGTCCTCCCGCCGCTCCCACGCCAGCTCGTTGAGGCGGGTGCACAGCCTCTCGGCCAGCCGCCGGGAGTTGGCGAACACGATCGTGGAGTTGTGGCTCCGGATCAGCTCGAACAGTCGCTCCTCCACATGCGGCCAGATCGACCGCCTGGCCGGGGTCTCGGTCAGCCAGCGGTCGTCGTCGGGGGCGGGGGAGGCGGGAGGCGTGTCGAGCTCGGTCATGTCCTCGATCGGGACGACCACCTCGACCTCGATCTCCTTGTCGGAAGGCGGCTGGACCACGGTCGCCGGGCGCGCCCCGCCCAGGAAGGCGGCCACCTCGCTCACCGGCCGCACGGTCGCCGACAGGCCGATCCGCTGGGCGGGCCGGGGCAGGAGGGTGTCGAGCCGCTCCAGGCTGAGGGCCAGGTGCGCGCCGCGCTTGGTGGCCGCCACCGCGTGCACCTCGTCGACGATGACCGTCTCCACGCCGCGCAACGCCTCGCGGGCCTGGCTGGTGAGCAGCAGGAACAGCGACTCGGGGGTGGTGATCAGGATGTCGGACGGCCTGGTCGCGAACCGGCGCCGCTCCTCGGGGGAGGTGTCGCCGGACCGGATCGCCACCGAGATGTCCGGCACCGGGAGACCGAGCCGCCGCGCGGTCTGCCCCAGCCCGGCCAGCGGCGCCCGGAGGTTGCGCTCGACGTCGACCGCCAGGGCCTTGAGCGGCGACACGTACAGGACCCGGCACCGCCTCACCGGCTCGCCGTCCCCCCGCGAACGCCTCCGCCCGCCTCGGGTGCCCGCACCGCCCGCCGTGTCCGTATCCGCCGAACTCCCGCCGTCCGTCGAGCCCGCGCGGGTGCCCGGGACGCCCGTGACGGCGCCGCCCGCCGGGGTGTCCGCGCTCGCGATGGCGCCTCCGGCGCCTGAGGGGGAGCCGGGAGCGGAGGAGGCGAGCCGGTCAAGCGACCACAGGAAGGCGGCGAGCGTCTTGCCGGAGCCGGTGGGCGCGACCACCAGGGTGTTGTCACCCCGGGCGATCGCCGCCCACGCCCCCTCCTGCGCGGCCGTCGGCGCGGCGAACGCCCCGGTGAACCAGTCTCTGGTCATCCGGGTGAAGTGGTCGAGCGCTCCGCCCGCGCCCGTCGTCTCACTCATCGTCGCCCCCTGACTCCCGGTCCGGCCGACCAACCGGGTCACCGCCCATACTGCACGGCACCACCGACAGAACCCGCCACCGCCGACCGGCGGACGGGAGCGGACGGCCCGTGCGTCACCTGCGGATAAATGATCCACCGATCTCGCGGCCGGACCTCGGGAGACCGCGCCCCGAGGCGTTCCCGAGGCCTCGCCACCGGGACATGACGTCCGGGATAGGTTGGCTCCCTGTCGTCACGGACATGGCTTTGACGAACACACGACGCATTGAGTGGTGAGCTAACGGTGAGCATCGACCATCAGGCCATCGAGGCGACACGTGAGCGGATCAAGGCGGAGCACCTCAGGGCACACCGCCCGCCGAGCAGCGCGAGGGGGCTGCACCACTTCGCGCTGATCTCCTCCGACGTCGAGACGACGATCGCGTTCTATCAGGACCTCCTGGAGTTCCCGCTCACGGAGATCTTCGAGAACCGTGACTACCGGGGATCGAACCACTTCTTCTTCGACATCGGCAACGGCAACCTCCTCGCCTTCTTCGACTTCCCCGGCCTGGACCTCGGCCCCTACAAAGAGGTCCTCGGCGGGCTCCACCACGTCGCGATCTCCGTCGATCCCTCCACGTGGGAGCGCCTGCGGGGCAAGCTGGAGGCGGCGGGCGTGCCGCACACGGTCGAGAGCGGCGCGTCCATCTACTTCGCCGACCCCGACGGGGCCCGCCTGGAGCTGCTCGCCGACCCCCTCGGCGAGATGTACGGCTCCCGCGTGCTCTGACGACTCCGTACCCGACCTCCCCGGCCGTCCGGGCTCCCATCTGCGGCGGTCCTTCCCCCGTACGTCTCCCGTCCCCGTCCCGGTCCCGTCGGGCCGTGGGACCTGGACGCGGGGCGGCCGACGGCCCGGAGTCGTGCCGGGACGGGCCATGGCACACCGGAGTGGATCCATACTTGGGGCATGCGCCTGTCGGAATTCTGGAAGCGGATGAAGTCACACTTCGGCGACCAGTACGCCGATTCGTGGGCCCGCGACTACGTCATCGCCGATCTCGGCGGCCGGACCGTGATCCAGGCACTGGCCGAAGGCGTCGGGACCAAGGAGGTCTGGCGCGCCGTGTGCGGGGTGACCGACGTCTCGCCCAGGCTCCGCTGAGGGCCGATGAGCCCGAGGGGGCCGGTGAGCCCGGAGAGGAACGCGAAGATCCGAGGAGTACCCGAAAGTCCGGGGACCGGGGAGCCGGGGAGTACGTGAGAGCCCGGAGTGCCGGAGTGAAGCCCGAAGGTTTTCCGGGGTTGGGGCGAAGCCCCGGCCGGGGAGACCGGGGGAGGGCCGGTCAGGACGGCCCCGGGAGCGGGGCGAGGAGCTTCTCCACCGAGTCGGCCGCGTGCGCGGGATCGTCGGCGCTCTCCTCGCCGTCCGGTGACCACAGGAACAGCCAGCCGTCCCTGACCGGGGTGGCGAAGACGATGGTCTGCCGGAGGCTGTCCGGATGCCATACCCACAGCACCGGGGCGGTGCCGCCGAGGGTGCGGCTCGCCAGCCCCCGTTGTCGCAGTTCGGTGGCGAGGGAATCGAGATGGGCTAGGCGTTGCTGCGTGAACGCGTTGGGCACGTTGGGCACCTCGGGTCGTTTCCCCTCAGGATCACCCCAGGTCAGCCTGGTTACAACAGGCCCAAGGTAATTCTCGGAAATGTCGCCTCCCGGATGGGTTCCGTACTCTTCGGGGCGGTGACCCGCCGGTCGTGCCCGGTCATGCGCGGGGGCCTCCGTGGTGGTTCGCGACTCCCGTAACCCGTGGTGCCAACGGGCGGCGATCGAACAGTCGTTCGGCTATATTGAACAGGCCGTCGCTCCTGGCGTGCCCTCCCGAAATTGTCGGCGGCACCCCGTAGCTTTCTGGCAACCGATCCAACCCGCGACCCTTCAGGGGGCTCCCATGGCAGCTAACGACCGCGAAAAGGCGCTTGAGACCGCACTCGCTCAGATCGAGCGTCAGTTCGGCAAGGGCTCCGTCATGCGCCTGGGCGATGAGGTCCGTGCGCCCATCGAAGTGATCCCGACCGGCTCCATCGCGCTCGACGTGGCCCTCGGCATCGGCGGCTTCCCGCGCGGCCGCGTCGTCGAGGTCTACGGTCCCGAGTCCTCGGGCAAGACCACGGTCGCCCTGCACGCGGTGGCCAACGCCCAGCGCGGTGGCGGCATCGCCGCGTTCATCGACGCCGAGCACGCGCTCGACCCGGAGTACGCCCAGAAGCTGGGCGTCGACACCGACGCGCTGCTCGTCTCCCAGCCCGACACCGGGGAGCAGGCGCTGGAGATCGCCGACATGCTGATCCGGTCCGGCGCCGTCGACCTGCTGGTCATCGACTCGGTCGCGGCCCTGGTGCCCAAGGCCGAGATCGAGGGCGAGATGGGCGACAGCCACGTCGGTCTCCAGGCCCGCCTGATGTCCCAGGCGCTGCGCAAGATCGCCGGCGCGCTCAACAACACCGGCACCACCGCGATCTTCATCAACCAGCTCCGCGAGAAGATCGGCGTCATGTTCGGCTCGCCCGAGACCACGACCGGTGGAAAGGCGCTGAAGTTCTACGCCTCGGTCCGTCTCGACATCCGCCGCATCGAGACGCTGAAGGACGGCACCGACGCTGTCGGCAACCGCACCCGGGTGAAGGTCGTCAAGAACAAGATGGCCCCGCCCTTCCGCGTGGCCGACTTCGACATTCTCTACGGCATCGGCATCTCCCGCGAGGGTGGCCTGATCGACATGGGTGTCGAGCACGGCTTCGTCCGCAAGTCCGGCGCCTGGTACACCTACGAGGGCGACCAGCTCGGCCAGGGCAAGGAGAACGCGCGAAACTTCCTCAAGAGCCACCCGGACATGGCGAACGAGATCGAGAAGAAGATCAAGGAGAAGCTCGGCGTCGGCCCGCGCGTCGACAACCCGGCCACCCCGTCGCCCGCCCCCGCGGCCTCGGCTCCGGCCGCCGCGTCGGGCCGCGCGTCCGGTGCGGCCGCGGCTCCCGCCGCGTCCGGTCGTGGTGCCAAGGCCGCCGCCGCCCCCAAGCCGGGTGACGCCTGAATCCGGGCTGATCGATGACGACGGGACCTGACTCCGGTCCGGCCGGCGAGGCCGGGCCGAGAGACTGGGGTGCCTGGCCCGACGAACCTCGGGCGGGCTCACCGGGCAGGCGTGGGCGCGGGCGCGACTACGGTCCGTCCGTCCCGGAAGGAGGGTTCCGCGAGGAGATCGCGGAACCTGCGGATGACGCGCCGCGAGGCCGGAAGAAGCGTGCCTCCCGGCGTGGCGGGCGGCGGTCCGGGGATGCCTCCCCCGGCTTCCTGCCTGACGGACCGGATGGATCCGATGGATCCGACGGACTCGGTGGATCCGGCGGGTCGGCCGAGGGGGCTCCGGCGAGCCGGAGGTCCGGGGCCGATCCGCAGGCGGTGGCGCGAGGCATCTGCCTGCGGCTGCTGACCATGGCGCCGCGCACCCGAGCTCAGCTCGCGGAGGCGCTGCGCAAGCGCGAGGTGCCCCAGGAGGCGGCGGACGCCGTGCTGGACCGCTTCTCCGAGGTCGGGCTCATCGACGACGAGGCGTTCGCCGCCGCGTGGGTGAGTTCGCGCCACGCCGGGCGGGGGCTCGCCAGAAAGGCCCTCGCCTCGGAGCTCCGCCACCGAGGGGTGGACAAGGAGACCGTGAATGAGGCGGTGGATCAGCTCGACCCCGAGGAGGAGGCGGAGACCGCCCGTCGCCTTGTGCGACGCAAGCTCTCTTCGACCCGGGGCCTGGAGCCCGCGGTCAGGACCCGCAGACTGGCGGGCATGCTCGCCCGTAAGGGATACGGTCCGGGCCTGGCGTTTCGCGTCATCCGCGAAGTGCTGGAGGACGAGGGGGCGGAAACATCGCCATTCGCGGAGGATCCGGGCTATCCCCTCGACTAGTTCAAAGCGGCTTGACAGCGGGTCTTTGCTTGCTCGTTACCTCTCTGACGCTTAATCTCAACGGCAGTGAGGAGTTACTCCGCGCAGCGCGGATTGTCATAGCGGTGTAATACGGACAAGCAGGCTTGACGGATGAGGACGGGACGACGGACCGGCGGGAACAGCCGGTGGGTGATCCCCTCTGGGTTCACCACTGTCCCGACAGCGCCGCCTCTTGGGCTTTCCGTGCCGTGCGTGTGACCCCTCGTGTGCCTGATATTTGCGACGCGAGGAAGGTGAGGCGCGCATGGATCCGGTCGTGGTCGTCATGTTGGTAGTGGCGGTTGTGGCTCTCGCCGTGATGACAGCCGTGCTGGTCGTGTTGCTGCGTCGCATCGGTGGAGTCGGGGCGGTGCCGAAGGGCCCCACCCCCGAGCAGGAGGCCGAGGCCGAGGCCCACCTGGAGGAGGCCAGGCGCGAGGCCGCCGACATCCGGGCGAAGGCCCAGGACGAGGCCGGAGAGCTCCTGCGCAGGTCGGAGACGGCGGTCGAGGCGGCGGCCGAGATGCGCAAGGAGGCCGAGGCCGAGGGCAAGATCCTGAAGTACGAGCTCAAGGAGCTCCGGTCCGACCTCGAACGCAGGGAGAACCGGCTGGCCGAGCGGGAGCAGCGCCTCGACGAGGAGGCCAGGCGCCAGGCCGACCGGGCCCGCAAGCTCGCCGAGACGGAGACCGAGCTGGCCGACCGCCGCGAGGATCTCGAACGGGTAGCCGAGGAGCGCAAGGCCATCCTGGAACGGGTGTCCGGGCTCACCAGCGACCAGGCCAGGGCCGAGCTGGTCCGGGAGATCGAGAACCAGGCCAAGCGCGAGGCCGCGCTGATCATCAGGGAGATCGAGGGCGAGGCCCGTAAGGAGGGCGAGAAGCGCGCCACCAAGATCGTCACATTGGCGGTCCAGCGGGTGGCCACCGAACAGACCGCCGAGTCCGTGGTGAGCGTCCTGCACCTGCCGGGCGACGAGATGAAGGGGCGCATCATCGGCCGTGAGGGTCGCAACATCCGCGCCTTCGAGTCGACCACCGGCGTCAACCTGATCATCGACGACACGCCGGAAGCCGTGTTGCTGTCGTGCTTCGACCCGGTCCGCCGCGAGACCGCGCGGCTGACCCTGGAGAAACTCGTCCTCGACGGCCGTATCCATCCGCAGCGCATCGAGGAGGCCCACGAGCGCAGCAAAGCCGAGGTCCAGGAGCTGTGCGTGCGCGCGGGCGAGGACGCCCTGGTGGAGCTCGGCATCACCGACATGCATCCCGAGCTGGTCACCCTCCTCGGTCAGCTCCGTTACCGCACTTCCTACGGGCAGAACGTGCTCGGCCACCTCATCGAGTCCGCCCACATCGCCGGAATCATGGCGGCCGAGCTGCGGCTCGACACGACGCTGCTCAAGCGCTGCACGCTCCTGCATGACATCGGCAAGGCGCTCACCCATGAGGTCGAGGGCAGCCACGCGCTCATCGGCGCCGAGATCGCCAGACGGTATGGCGAGCACGAGGATGTCGTCCACGCCATCGAGGCCCACCACAACGAGGTCGAGGTCAAGACCGTCGAGGCCGTCCTCACCCAGGCCGCCGACGCGATCAGCGGCAGCCGCCCCGGCGCCCGCCGCGAGTCGCTGGAGGCCTACGTCAAGCGATTGGAGCGCCTTGAGGAGATCGCCACCTCCTACGAGGGCGTCGAGAAGGTCTTCGCGATGCAGGCGGGGCGGGAGATCAGGGTCATGGTGAAGCCCGACGCGGTCGACGACATCCAGGCCCAGGTGATCGCCCGCGACGTCGCCAAGCAGGTCGAGGAGGAGCTCACCTACCCCGGCCAGATCCGCATCACGGTCGTCCGCGAATCGCGGGCCACCGAGTTCGCCCGCTGAACCCGCCGAACCCGTCGAACCTGCTGAACCCGCCGAACCCGTCGAATTCACCGGATCCACCGAACCCGCCGAATCCACCGCACTCGCAGAGCCGGGCGCCCTCACCGAAGCAGGCGGCCTCGTCGAACCCACTGACCCCGCCTCACCGGTGAGCCCGCCGAACCGGGCGAGCTCGTTCGATCGCCCGGCACGCCGATCCGTCCAGCCCGTTCCCTCCTTCGGGCCTTCAGGGGCGCAGCCCCTCGTCCGGCAGTCCGGTCCCGGTCTTTCGCTCAGGAGTGGAAGATCTGCTGGTAGAAGGCGAGCTCGGTGGCCAGGGCCGCGCTGCGGGTCTCGGCGCGGCGGAAGCCGTGGGCCTCGCCCTCGAACGTGAGGTAGGTGCAGGGAACGCCGCGTTCGGCGAGAGCGTCGACGAAGGCCTGCGACTGCGCCGGAGGGACCACCGGGTCGGACAGGCCCTGCAGGAGCAGCATGGGACAGCTCACCCCCGCCACCCGGCCGACGGGCTCGCGCGAGGCGTACAGGGCGGGGTCCTCCGGGCCGATCAGCCACTCGATGTAGCGTGACTCGAAGTCGTGGGTGGTCGCGCTGAAGTTGGCGAGCGCGCTCACGCCGTAGTAGGAGACGCCCCCGGCGAACGTGTCGGACGCGCAGCAGGCCGCCATCACCGTCCATCCGCCCGCGCTGCCGCCCCGGATCGCGATCCGCGCCGGGTCGCCCAGCCCTTCCGCCGCGAGCCACTCGGCGCCGGCGATCGAGTCCTCGACGTCGACCACGCCCCACTGGCCGCGCAGCCGCTCGCGGTAGACGCGGCCGTAACCGGTGGAACCGCCGTAGTTGACGTCGAGCACGCCGATGCCCCTGCTGGTGAAGAACGCCTTCTCCAGGTCGAGCGCGCCGACGCTGTGCCCGGTGGGCCCGCCGTGCACGAACACGACGTACGGGGCGGGGCCCTCGCCGCGCGCCACGGGGTTGGACGGCGGATAGAGGAAGGCGTGCACCTCGCGCCCGAACCGGGTCTCGAACTCCACGGGCCTGGCGAGTGGCAGGTAGCCGGGGTCGGGCAGCTCGTTGACGTCCCGGCGGAGCTCCTCCACCCGCTCGGTCACGGTGTCGACCCTGACGATCGACCGGGGCAGCGCCGGGCCGTACCCGATCCCGACCAGGGTGTGCCCGTCGGTGGCCAGCACCGCGTCCCAGCCCTTGTAGGGCACGTCCAGGTCGCTCAGCACGCCACTGTCCGGGTCGAAGACCCCCAGCCGCAGGTCGCCCCGCCCGTGCAGGACCGCGAGGCTCCCGTCGGCCATCGGCGCGTACGGCACCGCGCCGAGCTGCCACAGCGGACCCGCGAACTCCTGCTCCGCCGGGTAGAGCGCTCTCGGTGAGGTGCCGTATATCCCGACCAGGTAGAGGTTCCACCAGCCCGACCAGTCGGAGATCAGGTAGAGGCTCTGCCCGTCGCGCCACCGCGGGGCGAGCACCGACTCGGAGGTGCCGCCCTTGACCTTCCAGGAGGTGTCGTCGGCCAACCGGGAGATCCACAGCTCGGTGCCGTTCCACGGCATCCGGGGGTGGTCCCAGCAGATGAAGGCCAGGTGCTCGCCGTCGGGGGAGATGGTGGGGGCGGCGTAGAAGTCGTGGCCGCCGGCCCGCTCGCGCGGCTCGCCCTCGCCGGACAGCGGGATGGACACGATCGACCGGCTCACCCGGCCGTCGTCGTGGCGCTCCCTGACGCACCAGACCTGCCCGTCGTGGACGACCAGGTCCGCGTAGCGCAGGGCCGTCGGCTCCTCGGGCTCCGGCGTGAGCGGCCGGGGCTCGCCGCCGGTGGGCAGCAGGTAGAGCCGCTGGTCGGCGAAGTTCGTGAACACCACACCCTCGCCGGGCACCACCGCGTACGACCGTCCGCCGTACTCGTGGACCCTGGTCCTGGCGCTCCACGGCGCGCTCAGCAGCTCGCGCTGGGCGCCGTCGGCGCTCCGGTGCACGATGGTGGTCCGCCCGCCCTCGGCGGGACGGTCCTCGGTCCACCAGACCTCCTCGCCGAGCACCGTCGGATATCCGAGGCGCAGCCCGGAACGGGCGACGTCGGAGGTGGAGACCGGCGACGGCCAGGTGGCGTACGGCAGGACGACCTGCTCGGGGGACATGGCGCAATCCTGCCCGATAACCCGCCGCGTGTCGCCGGTATCACGCTCGCGTCACCCGAGATATACCGCCGGTGAACCGCGCGAGCCGTGAGATCAGGGGGAATGATGAGATGAGGGCGGTTGGCCCGGTCTCCGCCATAAGCCGGCCCTGCGGATGTTTTCACCCGCCCCTCACGAGGAAGGGCGGTCACCGGATCCGGTGACCGCCCTTCGACCGCCGTACTTCTACGGTGCGGGGGTGGGGGTTCCGACGCCGCCCTCGACCGCGGTCGGCGAGTCGGGCCGGGCGATCGGCTTGGCCGAGGTCTTCCTACTGCGGCGGCTCCGCCTTTCCAGCCAGGTGGCGACGGCGCCCACCATCACGTTGATGATGATGTAGATGATCGCGATGACGATCACAGCGGGAATGATGTTGTTGAAGTTGGAGGGCAGCACGCGTGCCCCCGCGTTCAGCAGGTCCTCGAACGACACGATGAAGCCCAGGGCGGTGTCCTTCAGGAGCACCACCAGCTGCGCGACGATCGCCGGCATCATGACCGTGACCGCCTGCGGCAGCAGGATCATCCGCATCACCTGGCTCGGACGGAGGCCGACTGCGAGTGCGGCCTCACTCTGTCCCCGCGGGATGGACAGGATGCCCGCCCGTACGATCTCCGCCAGCACCGAGCCGTTGTACAGGACCAGGCCGATCACCACCGCCGAGAACGGCGTCACGGTGAGCCCGAAGACCGCGCTCCCGCCGAACATCACCGCGAAGATCATGATCAGCAGTGGGATCGCCCTGAAGAACTCGACGACCGCACCCGAGGAACGGCGGATCCAGACGTTCGTCGAGAGCCGGCCGATACCGAAGACGAACCCGAACGGCACCGCGATCACGGCGGCGACCGCGGCCGCGCTGAGTGTGTTCAGCAGGCCGGGCAGGATCAGGTTGATCCACACGTCGCCGCGCAGGAACGGTGTCCACAACTCGGCGTTGAGCTGGTTCTTCTCGCCGAGCTTGGTCACGAGCACGTACGCCGCGAACAGCACGGCGAGGACGGCCAGCACGGTGAGCACGTTGTTGCGTATCCGGGCCTTGGGGCCGGGAATGTCGTACAGGACGCTGACGCGCTCGGAACTCTCGACGCGCCGCTTGCGCGCCGGGGGCCGCTCTGTGGTCACCGCGGTCATCGGACCACCGCCAAGCGCTTGGCCAGCCAGCCGAACAGCAGTCCGGTCGGCAGGGTCAGGATCAGGAAGCCCAGCGCGAACCCGGCGAAGATCTGGATGACCGCGTCGCCGTGCGCCTCGAACAGCGTCTTCATGGTCAGGGACGCCTCACCCACCCCGATGGCCGCGGCGATCGTGGTGTTCTTGATCAGCGCGATCAGGATGCTGCCCAGCGGGGCGATCACCGCGCGGAACGCCTGGGGCAGCACGATCAGCCTCAGGTTCTGGCCGAACGTGAGCCCGATGGCGCGGGCCGCCTCCGCCTGGCCGACCGGGACCGTGTTGATCCCGGCCCGGATCGCCTCGCAGACGAACGCCGCCGTGTAGGCGGACAGGCCGATGATGGAGAGCCACAGGTAGTTGGTGGACAGACTCTCGGAGAACGAGACGTCCAGGACCAGGCCGAGGCCCAGCCCGCAAAACACGATCACCAGGGTCAGCGGGGTGTTCCGCAGGACGTTCACGTACGTCGTGCCGATTCCGCGCAGGATCGGCAGCGGGCTGACCCGCATGCCCGCGAGGATCGTCCCGAGCACGAGCGCCACCAGCCCGCTGGCGAGGGTGAGCCGTATCGTCAACCAGAAAGCGTCCCGAATCATCGGGAACTCATCGAAGAGTGCCTGCACTCATCCCTCCAGTGGTCACAGGCCGGGGCATCCGTACGCCCCGGCCGGGGTGTGACCGGTCAGTAACGCTCGACAGCCGGCGGGGTGGTGAAGAACTTGCTGAACTCGCCGAAGTTGGCGTCGATGGCCTTCTTCCAGCTGCCGTCCGTGAACATCTTCTCCACGGCCGCGTTGACCTTGTCGCGGGTCGCCTTGTCGTCCAGCTTCAGGCCGATGCCGTACTTCTCCTCGGAGAAGGGCTTGCCGACGAGGCGGAACTTGCCGGGGGACTGGGTGGCGAAGCCGGCCAGGATCGTCGCGTCCGTGGAGATCGCGTCGACCTGCTTGTTCTCCAGCAGCGGCAGGCAGGCGCCGTAGCCCTGCTGCTCGGTGAGGAACCCGCTCTTCCACTCGTCGCCGAACTTCTCGACCAGGCGGGCGGGGGAGGAGGAACCCTGGGCGCCGCAGACCTTCTTGGTCTTGAGGTCCTCGACGCTGTTGATCGTGGTGTCGTCCGCGCGGGTCAGGATGTCCTGGCCGGTGACCAGGTACGGGCCGGCGAAAGAGATCTTCTTCTTGCGGTCGTCGGTGATCGAGTAGGTCGCGATCACGGTGTTGACCTGGCCCTGCTGGATGAAAGATTCGCGGTTGGCCGAGATGGCCTCCTTGAACTCAATCTTGTCGTCCGTGTAGCCGAGCTCCTTGGCGACATACCTGGCCACGTCGACGTCGAAACCCTTGAAGGAGCCGTCGGGCTGCTTCTGCCCGAGGCCGGGCTGGTCGACCTTGATGCCCACGACGAACTTGTCGCTTCCGCTGCCGCTGTCACCGCACGCGGTCAGACCGGCCATCGCCGCTGCGGCTGCGATGACCACGGCTCCAATACGACGTACACGCATTCTTGCTACCTCGTTTTTCGTCAGGGATGAGCAGAGCCGTCAGTGAGTGAGGATCTTGGAAAGAAAATCCTTGGCCCGGTCGGTCCGGGCGTTGGTGAAGAACTCCTCGGGGGTGTTCTCCTCCACGATCTGGCCCTCCGCCATGAACACCACGCGGTTCGCCGCGCGGCGGGCGAAGCCCATCTCATGGGTGACGACCATCATCGTCATGCCTTCCAGGGCGAGGCCGATCATGACGTCGAGCACTTCCTGGACCATCTCCGGGTCGAGTGCCGAGGTCGGCTCGTCGAACAGGATCATTTTGGGGTCCATGGCCAGGGCGCGGGCGATCGCCACGCGCTGCTGCTGGCCTCCCGAGAGCTGCGCGGGATACTTCGACGCCTGGGCGCCGATGCCGACGCGCTCCAGCAGCTCCATGCCCCGCCGTTCCGCGTCGCCCTTCGCGATGCCGCGAACCTTGATCGGCCCGAGCGTGACGTTCTCGAGGATCGTCTTGTGGGCGAACAGGTTGAAGGACTGGAACACCATCCCGACCTCGGACCTGAGCTTGGCCAGGGCCCTGCCCTCCGCCGCGAGCGGCTGCCCGTCGAAGGTGATGGTCCCCTCGTCGATCGCCTCCAGCCGGTTGACCGTCCGGCAGAGGGTCGACTTGCCGCCGCCAGATGGGCCGATGACGACGAGAACCTCGCCGCGGGAGATCGTCAGATTGATGTCCCGAAGGACGTGCAGGCTGCCGTAGTGCTTGTTGACACCTTCAAGCACGACCAGAGGAGTCTTGTCCCCGTTCTCCGTCATGGTGGACAAGGTAATTCTGTAAAGGGCACCTGGGGCTAACCCTGCGGTACCGATCGGATCACGGCTTGATCATCGAATCCTGCTCAAGGCTTCGGGATCAACCTTGAAGGCGAACGGTTCCCTCAGGTTCACGGTCGTTCCGGTGGCGACACGATGGATGAGCTGGTGCTCGTCGTTCTCGTCGAGGGCGTACGTGAAGATCACGGGAAGCTCGTCGGATCCCTGTCCCCGGAACGGGTTCATCTCGACGCGCCGGAAGCGGGGTATCCCGGCCTCCGCGTACTTCACCGGTTTGACGATCCGATCCACAGCATTCTCGTACGGGGCTTTGGAGCCCCGGCTTGGCGCGTTCGTTGACGTTGGGTGACCGATTGATTACCTGTGGTTCGGTGGGGTGAGGGCGTACCTGAAGGTCCGGCGGAGCGCCTACCCTTGTCTCGAGATGACTGTCACCGTGGAGAGCGCCCGCACGTACGAGGTCCGTACCTATGGGTGCCAGATGAACGTGCACGACTCCGAGCGCCTGTCGGGCCTGCTGGAAGACGCCGGATACGTCCCGGCCGCCCAGGGGGAGACGGCCGACGTGGTCGTGTTCAACACCTGTGCCGTACGGGAGAACGCCGACAACAAGCTCTACGGCAACCTCGGCCACCTGCGCCCCTCGAAGGTGGGCAACCCCGACATGCAGATCGCCGTGGGCGGCTGCCTGGCGCAGAAGGACCAGGGGGAGATCGTCCGCAGGGCGCCCTGGGTGGACGTGGTGTTCGGCACCCACAACATCGGCTCGCTGCCGGTGCTGCTGGAGCGGGCGCGCGTCCAGCGGGAGGCCCAGGTCGAGATCAAGGAATCCCTGGAGACCTTCCCGAGCACGCTGCCGACCAAGCGCGAGTCCGCCTACGCCGCCTGGGTGTCGGTCTCCGTGGGGTGCAACAACACCTGCACGTTCTGCATCGTGCCCGCGCTGCGCGGCAAGGAGAAGGACCGCCGCCCCGGCGACGTCCTCAACGAGGTGCGCACCCTGGTCGACCAGGGCGTGCTGGAGATCACCCTCCTCGGCCAGAACGTCAACACGTACGGCGTGGAGTTCGGCGACCGGCTGGCCTTCGGCAAGCTGCTGCGGGCCTGCGGCGACGTCGAGGGGCTGGAGCGGGTCCGCTTCACCAGCCCGCACCCGGCGGCGTTCACCGACGACGTCATCGCGGCCATGGCCGAGACGCCCAACGTGATGCACCAGCTCCACATGCCGCTGCAGTCGGGCTCCGACCGGGTCCTCAAGGCCATGCGCCGCTCCTACCGGGCCGAGCGCTACCTGGGCATCATCGAGCGGGTCCGCGCGGCCATGCCCGACGCGGCGATCTCCACCGACATCATCGTGGGCTTCCCCGGCGAGACCGAGGAGGACTTCCAGGGCACCCTCGACGTGGTGCGCGAGTCGCGGTTCGCCAACGCCTTCACGTTCCAGTACTCCATCCGGCCGGGCACTCCCGCCGCCACCATGGACCACCAGGTTCCCAAGGAGGTCGTGCAGGAGCGCTACGAGCGGCTCGTCGCCCTGCAGACCGAGATCTCCTGGGCGGAGAACAAGAAGCAGGTCGGCCGGACGCTCGACGTGCTGGTCGCCGAGGGCGAGGGCCGCAAGGACGAGGCGACCCACCGCATGTCGGGGCGGGCCCCCGACAACCGCCTGGTGCACTTCGCCCCCGGTGCCGAGGCCCCGCGGCCGGGCGACGTGGTGAGCGCCGAGGTCACGTACGCGGCACCGCACCACCTGGTCGCCGACGGTCCCGCCCTGAGGCTCCGCCGTACCCGCGCGGGCGACGCCTGGCAGGCCCGTCAGGGCGCCCCGGCCGGAGCCGGTTCCGGGGTCATGCTCGGCATGCCCTCGGTCGGCCGCCCCGCCCCGCTCCCCGAGACCTCGGGCTGCTCCGTCTCCTGAGGTCCGTCCTTCCGGCGTGACCCGCCGGGAACGGCTCTCCTGAGGTCCGTCCTTCCGGGGGTGGCCCACCTGAAGCACCTCTCCTGAGGTCCCGTCCCTCCGGGTGACCCGCCGGGAACACCTCCCCGAGGTGTTCCTCGCCGGTGGGTTTCGCGGGGCGCCCTTCCGAGGTGTCCCCTCCGGGCCGGTTCCCGTGACGCGCTCCCACCGGGACCCGGGACCCCGGATGTCCCCGGGGTTTTTCCTCCGGGCGAGGCCTTCCGGATGTCCTTTCCGAAGGCGTTTTCCCGCGCGGCGCGAGTCCATGATCGAATCGCCGGAATCCCCGACGGGGACGGCGATTCCGGCGACGTCACCGCTCCTGCCAGGGGGTACGCGTGCGGCGACGCCGCCAGTCCCCTAACGGATGATATTTCGTGATTCATCTGTGATTGATGTGCAAGCATTTCCCTGCTGTGGCTACTGTGGTTCAGCACCCTCGGAAGCCGTGGAGGTTTCCCCCCGAGAACCGCAGGGAGTTTTCCCCATGCACGTCCCTCCATCCCCGGGCAGTCCCGGAGAGCCAGAGATCCTCGCCGGCCCCGCCGGCGAGCCCAGGAAACGTCGTAAGCCCCAGCGGAGAAGCGGCCTGGCCATAGCCGTCTTCTCCGTCCTCGCCGCCGCCCTCCTGGGCGGAGGTGCCGTCTTCGCCTTCGTGAACGCCGGAGGCGACGACCCCGGGGTGCCACCGGTGCCGGACAGCGCCCAGGAGGCGTCCCAGGAGCCCGAGCCGGACCAGAGCCCGCCGCAGGCCAGGAAACAGAAGCCGGAGAAGGGGGCGGACGCCGCCTCCGGAGCCGGCGACACGTCCACCGGAGGCGGCGACTCCGGAGCCGGCACCGGCGGGGCGGACGAGAGCGAGCCGGGAGCCGAGTCGGCCGCCGGGAGGCCCGCGGAGGACAAGCCGTCGAAGCAGCGGCAGAGCGGCGGCCCGCAGAAGCCGCAGGACACCGAGCAGGGCTATCTGAACGACGGCCCTCCCGGCTACGTCCATCCCCAGGGGCCCGTCGGCGGCTACTGACCCAAGGACCGGAGACGATCGGCACGTCGGGGCACGGTGAGAGGATCACCGTGCCCCGACGCGTTTCCGGACCCCGTACGGCCGCCCTCGCCGCGAGACGCCGGGGCGGTTCCCGGGGAGGGCTCCGTTAGTCTGGCGAGGTGCTTGTCGCCGCGGCCGTGTGCCCGCATCCCCCGCTGCTGGTCCCCGAGCTGGCCGGGACCGCGGCCTCGGAGCTCGACGACCTCAGGACGGCCTGCGCGGCCGCGATCGGGGTGTTGCGCGACGCCGGAGCCGACGAGATCGTGGTGGTGGGAGGCGCGGACCGGACCGCGACGTACGGCGCGGACGCCGCCGGGAGCCTCGCGCCCTGGGGCGTCGACGTCCGGAGCGGAGTGGGGGAGCCCGTCCTGCCGCTGTCCCTGTCGGTCGGCCGCTGGCTCCTCGGAAGAGGGCGCCTGACCGCCTCGGGATTCCACGCGATCTCCTTCGGCGCGGCCCCGGGGGAGTGCGCGTCCCTGGGCGGCCGGCTGGCGGCCACGGCCGGTCGCGTGGCGATGCTCGTCATGGCCGACGGCTCGGCCTGCCTCACCGAGAAGTCCCCCGGATACCTGGACCCTCGCGCGAAACCGTACGACCGGGCGATCGTCGAGGCGCTCGCCCGCGCCGAGGTCCCGGCGCTCGACCCCGGCGAGGCCGCCGAGCTGTGGGTCGCGGGCCGCGCGGCCCTGCAGGTCCTCGGCGGGTGCGGAGGCGCCCTGCGCGGCGAGATCCTCTACGACGACGCGCCCTACGGCGTCGGCTACTTCGTGGCCCGCTGGACGGAGTGATCCCGCCCGGAAGTGATCACGGTGGCGGGTGAGGACGGCGCCCAGGGGTGCCGGGAACGACGAGTTCGCGAAGGGGACACGAGGCCGATGGCGGGGACCGTGGCGTTCGGGAGCGTTCCGACGCGGCTGGGGGACATGACCGTCGCCGTGACCGAGGACGGCGTGGTGAGCGTGGGCTGGGGCGACCCGGCCCGGTTCAGGGCTCGCCTGCTCGAACGGCTGGGGCTGGAGGAGGCGGACGATCCCGGCATGACGGCGCCCGTGCTCGGCGAGCTGGGCGACTACTACGCGGGCAGGCTGAAGGTCTTCGGGGTGCCGGTGGACTGGCGGCTGACCTCGCCGGTGCAGCGCAGGGTGCTCGGCACGCTGTACGAGACGGTTCCGTACGGCAGGGCGGTGACCTACGGGGAGCTGGCGGCCCGCAGCGGGACGGGTGTTCCGGCGCGGGCCATCGGGTCGATCATGGGAGCCAACCCGATCCCCGTCATCGTGCCGTGCCACCGGGTGGTCGCGGGCAACGGGCTCGGCGGGTTCAGCGGTGGCGACGGCGTGGAGTCGAAGCGCTGGCTGCTGACCCTGGAGGGTTACCTGCAGCCGATGCTCGACTGGGACTGACCGGGACCGCGATCGGCCCCGCCGATCGCCTACGGCCCGTAGGGCGGTGGTGTGGTGCCGGGCTGGCCGGGACCGGGTGCGGTGTCGTCCCGCCCGGAAGGTGAGGCGCGGCCCGGCGCGGGTGTCGTACCCGGCGGCGTGGTGCGGCCGGGCGCGGGTGTCGTGTCCGGCGGTGTGGTGCCCGGCTCGTCGATCTTGTCGGCCATCTCCCTGGCCTTCTGCGCGGCGGTGTCGACCTGCCGGGCGTGCTTTCCGCCCAGCCTCTTCTTGGCGAACTGTTCCGCCTTGTCGATACCCTGTTTGGCGAGTTCTTCGGTCCTGGCGCCGCCACCCAGCATGTGCTTGACCTTGTCGAGGATCGACATGGTGAATCCCCCAATTCCGATGCGAGGACGCATCGCCTCTCATCCATACCCGGGGAGTTGGCAGACTTACCCCGTGCCTCAGCTACCCGTCATCGCCGTTGTCGGCCCGACCGCGGCCGGAAAGTCCGACCTGGCCGTGGATCTCGCCCTCCGACTGGGGGGTGAGGTGATCAACACCGACTCCATGCAGCTTTACCAAGGAATGGACATCGGGACGGCGAAACTCTCCGTGGCGGAGCGCAGGGGGGTGCCCCACCACCTGCTGGACATCTGGGACGTGACCAGGGCCGCCAGCGTGGCCGAGTACCAGTCGCTGGTCCGGCCGATCATCGACGACCTCCGGGCCAGGGAGATCGCGCCGATCCTGGTGGGCGGATCCGGGCTGTACGTGCGGGCCGCCCTGGACGACCTGGAGTTCCCCGGTACCGATCCGGAGGTCCGCGCCCGGCTGGAGGCCGAACTCGACCTGCGCGGCCCCGGCCCGCTGTACGAGCGGCTCCGCGAGCGCGACCCGAAGGCCGTCGAGACCATCCTGCCGGGCAACGGGCGCAGGATCGTCCGCGCCCTGGAGGTCATCGAGATCTCCGGGCGGCCGTTCTCGGCCACGATGCCGTCGTACGATGCCGTCTACGACAGCGTCCAGCTGGGGGTGGAGGTGCCCAGGGAGGTGCTGGACGCCCGGGTCGAGGCGCGGGTCGACCACATGTGGCGGGCCGGGCTGGTGGACGAGGTCAGGGAACTGGCCGCGCGCGGGCTCGCCGGAGGCCGTACGGCCAGCCGCGCCCTCGGGTACGCGCAGGTGCTGCGCTTCCTCGGCGGTGAGTGCACCGAGGAGGAGGCGAAGCAGGAGACGGTACGGGCGACGCGGAGGTTCGTCCGCCGTCAGGAGTCGTGGTTCCGCCGCGATCCCCGTGTGATCTGGCTCTCCCAGCGGGAACCGGACCTCCTGGACCGCGCGCTCGCCGCGATTCGCGGCTGACCCCTCCCCGGACCGTGCCGGGGCGGCGGGGACGGCCGGTGCGGCGGGGACGGACGTGTGCGACCGGCCGGGGTGGCGGGGGCGGACGCGTGCCTGGATAGAGTTGGGACATGCGATTCGCGAAGGGACACGGCACCGAGAACGACTTCGTCATCCTCCCCGATCCGGACGGTGAGCTGGAGTTGTCCGCGACGATCGTGGCGGCGGTGTGCGACCGGCGCGCGGGGATCGGCGCGGACGGCGTGCTGCGCGTGACGCGGACGAAACTCAGCCAGGAGGTCTCCGGCCAGGCGGGCGAGGCCGAGTGGTTCATGGACTACCGCAACGCCGACGGCGGCGTCGCCGAGATGTGCGGCAACGGGGTGCGGGTCTTCGCCCGCTACCTGGTCGACACGGGCCTCGCCGAGCCGGGCGAGTTCGGCGTCGCGACCAGGGGAGGCGTCAGGCGGGTGCGGCTGGCGGAGACGGGTGACGTGACCGTCGACATGGGCCTGCCCCGGGTGCTGGGGTCGAGCCGCACGACCGTCGCGGGCCACGAGTACGAGGGTCTCCACGTCGACATGGGCAACCCCCACCTGGCCTGCGTCATCGGCGACCCGGTGGCCCAGCTCGACCTGAGCCACCAGCCGGCGTTCGACCCCGAGGTGTTCCCCGGCGGGGTCAACATCGAGCTGCTCAATCCGGTGGGCCCGCGCCGGGTCGTCATGCGGGTCTTCGAGCGCGGCTCGGGCGAGACGAGGTCCTGCGGCACCGGCACGGTCGCCTCGGTCGTGGCGGCCGCGCGGCTGGCCGGGGAGACCAGCGGCACCTGGACGGTGGAGGTGCCCGGAGGCACCGTCACCGTCACCCTCGACGAGCACACCAGCTACCTGGCGGGTCCCGCCGTCCTGGTCGCGTCGGGCGAGATCACGCTCTGAGCGGTACGCGGAATCCCGGCGCCCCGGTTTCCGCGCGGCTCCCGCGACGTCGTGCGGGTGCGGTGTGTCCGTCGAGGTCACGCTCCGGGGCGTACAGGTGAATCTTCCGTGACCCTCGTGGTGTCGCCGCGGGCCTCGCGTCCGGCGAGATCGTGTTCATCCGCACGTGCGGGGCCACACGATGAGGCCCCGGGGCTGTGCGGGATCGTCAAGCCGTTTGGGGCATGCTCCCCGACCTGGCAGACTGACGTCTCATGGACGTGGACATCTGGGCCTGGGTGGGCGACACCCAGCGGCAACTGCATGAAGCAGGTAACACCGGTCTGGCTATGGCGATCGGAGATGTGCCCGCGCAGGCGCTGGAAGGCCGGTACGCGCAGCTCGACGTGCTCGCGCCCGCCATCGCGCAGCAGGCGGAGAACCTGCGGCTGCCCTGGCTGGAGTTCTACGCCCGCTACTGGCACCTGATCGGCCGCGTCGGCGACCGCGCGCAGGGGACGGTCGCGATCGCCGACGCCGAGACACTGGTGGAGTTCACCAGGCGGGAGGACGTCCGCGATTGCCCGTCCGTGCCCGGTGCCGTCGTGGCGCTGGCCATCTCGCAGGCGAACGCAGACGGTCCCGGCTACGCCGCCGAGCGGCTGGCCGGGCTCTCGGCCCTGGACGTCGAGCCCGGCTCGCTGGCCTTCGCCGCCGTCGCCGAGCACTACGTCGCGGCGCTGGTCGACGCGGGTCGTGTCGACGAGGCGGTCTCCCACGCCGAGACCGCGGTGGCGGCGCTGGGCGGCGCGGGCCGCGAGGCGAGCTGGGAGCTGGGGGCCGCCTCGGCCCGCGCGCTGCTCGCCGCCGGACGCGCCGAGGACGCGCTCACCGCGCTCGACGCCGCGACCGGTTTCAAGCCCGACGACCCGGTGGCCAAGGAGCATCGCGAGGGAGTGCTCCGCTCGCTCGTGCTCGCCACCCTCGGCCGGGTGCAGGAGTCCGTCGACGCCCTGCCCGACCTCGACGTGGTCGGCGACCACCCCCGTGTCTGGGTCGAGTGGTCGCACGCCATCCGCGCGCTCGCCGGAGCGGCGCAGATCACCAACACCTGGCAGCTGGGCCGGGTGCTCAAGCAGTGGATCGACTACTTCGCCATGATGGGCGGCTACCGCGCCCGGGTCGAGCTGGCGCTCGTCGCCGGGCACCTGGCGGTCGCCCGCCAGGGGATCTGGCAGGCGCGTCTCCTGGCCGACCTGGCGGAGTCGGCGGCCGGGGAGCTCAGGAGCCCCGGTGACGTCGCCAAGCGGATCGCCGAGCTGCGCACCGCGACGGACGAGGCCACCGAGCTTCCGGCTCCGGGCCCCACGGACGAGCTGGTCGGCTACTTCGACGCCGCCGACGGCTTCAACGCCGACCCCGAGCGCTGGGTGGGCTGGCTGACCCCGCTGTCCGGCCGTGACGTGGAGGCGACCCGGCGCCACACCACCACGCTGGGCTTCCTCGGCTACCCGGCCAGGGGCGCCGACATCTACTGGACCATGCTGGTCGAGTCCGGCGACATCGAGAACGCCGACCCGCAGGACGCGTCGTACCTCAGCGGCCTGCTGATCGAGGCCCGCCAGGACGAGCGCCTGGAGCAGGTGGCCGAGCGGCTGCCCGCCGCGCAGCGCCACCTGGCCCTGGGCCGCCTGTACACCGCGCGGGAGCGCTGGGAGCAGGCGGCGGCCGAGGGCGAGGCGGCGGCCGCCGCGGACGGCGGCATCGAGGCGGCCCGCCTGTGGTCGGCCGCGGTGCAGCAGCTCGGCGACAACGCCAAGGGTGCGGGCATCCTGCGCGATCTCCTCGACTCCGCGGAGATCGAGCAGCAGGACGTCTGGCGAATGGTCGTCATGGCGACGGCCGCGGAAGACTGGGAGACCGTCCGCCTGGGCGCCGCCAAGATCGGGATGCCGCTGCAGTCGAGCGAGGGGCCGATCGAGGAGGAGATGGGCCTGGTGCGCATCATCCTTCCCGCCCCCGACGGCAGCCAGCGCCAGGTCCTGAGCGTGCGCACCGGCCCCGCGACAGCGCGCCTGGCCATCCCCCAGCCTCCCGGCATGGAGTACAACGCCGGTGACCTGGTCGTCTTCGAGCCGCAGCTGCTTGAGCCGATCCCGGAGAGCGCCGAGGAGCAGGAGAGCTTCGTGCCGCCCTTCGCCGCGGTCAGCATGCTCCGCCCGGGTGGCTACACCAGCTGGTTCTTCGACGGCGCCGCTCCCAGCCAGACCGACTGGACGGAGTTCAACGACGTCATGGTCGAGCGCGGCTGGCCGATGTGGGTCTACAGCGACGACAACTACACGGTGACCCACCCGACCTCGGGCGAGCCGCTGCCCGGCGTGTTCGGCTGGATCGCGGTCCCGCCGGACGTGAGCCCGGTCGAGCTCGACGCGCTTCTGGACGACGCCACCGAGCGCTGGGTGCACCCGCTGGCCTGGCTCGACCTGGCCAAGGCCGTCGACGTCGAGGTGGAGCGGCACGAGCGGATCACCAAGGAGTACGGCCTGTAGGACGGCTCGCCACGGCCGCGCCCGGTGGCCCGTGGCGTCGTCCGGTCTTCCGAGGGGGAGGCCGAGCCATCTCCGAACCGCTCGGAGCCCGGGAAACCGTGCCGTTCGTCGAACCGTCCACAGGACACCGCGTCGCCCGTGAGGAACCCCCTCACGGGCGATTCTCGTCACGGTCACTAGAATCTCATTCGGCACGTTGGGTGGATGAGGGAGGATCCGGATGCTCGAACGATTCCGGCTGGACGGCAAGGTCGCGATCGTCACCGGCGCGTCCTCGGGGCTGGGGGTCGCGTTCGCGAGAGGGCTGGCCGAGGCGGGCGCGGACATCGCGATCGGTGCCCGCAGGAAGGACCGCCTTGAGGAGACCCGCGCCCTGGTCGAGGAGACCGGCAGGCGGTGCGTGGCCCTCGTCACCGACGTGACCAAGCCCGAGGACTGCCGGGCACTGGCCGAGACGGCGGTGGCCGAACTGGGCGCGGTGGACATTCTGATCAACAACGCGGGGGTGGGCTCGGCGGTCCCGGCGCTGAAGGAGACGCCCGAGCAGTTCCGGCAGGTCGTGGACATCAACCTGCACGGCACCTACTGGATGGCGCAGGCCTGCGCCAGGGTCATGAGGCCCGGCTCCTCGATCGTCAACGTCGGGAGCATCCTGGGCGAGACGACCGCCGGGCTGCCGCAGGCCGCCTACAGCGCCTCCAAGGCGGGGGTCGTCGGCCTCACCCGCGATCTCGCCCAGCAGTGGACGGGACGGCGCGGCATCCGGGTCAACTGCGTCGAGCCGGGCTTCTTCGCCTCGGAGATGACCGACCAGTACGCCGAGGGCTATCTGGCCTGGCATCTTGAGCACCGGGTGCTGATGGGGCGTCCCGGCGACCCGGCCGAGCTCGTCGCCGCCGCGGTCTTCCTCGCCTCGGACGCCGCCTCGTACGTCACCGGGGCCGTGATCCCGGTCGACGGTGGGATCCTGATCACCTGATCCGGGTGGTTCGGTCATATCCGGTCTGGATGGTTCGGCCGGCTGGTCCGGGTGGTCCGGTCACATCTGAGGCGAACGGTCCGGTCGGCTGGTCCGGGCGGTCGGGAGACCTTCTCCCCGGCTCCTCGGAGCGCCTATCTCCGGGGCACGCTCCCCTGGAGCGCCTCTCCCTGGAGCCCCTCTCCCCGAGGCCCGGATGAGCGGGCGTGCGGGGAGAAGGGGAGGGGCGGACCGGCGATGTCAGGAGAGCCAGTAGATGGCGTCGACGCTGTCGTTGGTCTCGAACGACTCTTCCAGCGAGTGGTAGGGAGGCAGGCTGCGCTCCGCGCCCGCGTAGTCGACGAGCTGGACGTAGTAGCCGGTGTTGTTGATCCACGACGAGACGTTGTCCGCGGCGGTGGAGGAGCCGCCCACGCCGCCCGGCATCGGCACGTCGTTCAGATCGGTCGGGTAGCCCGCGGGGATGCTGTATCCCGGCCCGCTGAAGTCGTAGTCACGGTAGAGGCAGAGGCTGTTGAAAGGGCACTCGGCGCTGTCGTCGAGCTGGACCACCTGCGGCGGCAGGGCGGGGGCCCGGCGCTCGGCGGCCGGGGCGGAGGCCGCCGCGGCGGAACCGGCCCCGGAGGCCAGGATCAGGGTGGCCGCGGCGGTGGTCAGTCCCGTAACGGTCCGTGCGAGGTGGGGATGACGCGATGAGATCCGTCTCACGCGATTCCTCTCCGTAGCGAATTGCTCACCTAATGTGAGCGCTCTTGGCCATTAGAGCATCGTTGCTTTACGTAGTCGATAGTCGCGCTGAGTGAATATCTGAGGGCGTGTGTTTCGGAAGGGCCGCGTCCTCTCATCTCCGGGCGGAGTGCTGGCGATTGTCTTTGTGCAGGTCAAGCAAGAGATGTCGTTAAGGTGTGGATTGATAGCTCAGAAATTTTCTCGTTCCTCCAAAGACTGCTTGAGGCTTTTAAGATTGAGGGCGGTATCTGGGGTAATTTGCCGCTTCAGAGAGTGAACGCGTGAGAGGTGGCAGGGTGCGGGCTGCGCTGGTACGAGGTGTGGTCGTCGCGACGATCGCGTTCACGGTGGCGGGTTGCGGCCCGGTGCCCGGCGGAGGAGCGGACGAGGGGACGCGGTCCTCCGGGGGCGGGCAGTCCGCGTCCGAGGCGCTCAAGGACCTGGGGAAACTCGAGGTCAAGGGGCGCGCCCCGATGACGGGGTACGATCGCGACGAGTTCGGTTCGGCGTGGTCGGACGTCGACAAGAACGGTTGTGACACCCGCAACGACATTCTCATTCGCGATCTGAAGGAAGAGGTCTTCAAGAAGGGCGGGGACGGCTGCGTCGTGCAGTCCGGAATTCTCGAGGACCCGTACAGCGGCAAGACCATCAAGTTCGAGCGTGGGACGCGGACCAGCATGGCGGTGCAGATCGACCACGTGGTCGCGCTCGCCGACGCCTGGCAGAAGGGCGCCCAGCGGTGGTCCGAGTCCGAGCGGAAGGAGCTCGCCAACGACCCGCTGAACCTGCTGGCCGTGGACGGGCCGCTGAACAGCCAGAAGGGCGCCGGAGACGCGGCGACCTGGCTGCCGCCGCGCCGCGCCTACCGGTGCCCTTACGTCGAACGTCAGATCAGGGTGAAGGTCAAGTATGGCCTGTGGGTGACGGCCGGAGAGAAGAACGCCATGGAGACCGTTCTCAAAGCCTGCTGATCAGTCGTCGTAGTCGCGCTTCAACTTGATGATCTTCCCGGTCTTCGCCGACACGTAGACGTCGTACTCCCAGGCGCCCTTGTGCAGCTCGACCTTCCAGGCTCGCTGTCCGTGCTCCCACTCGCGCTCGACATCGCTCACACGTGCGCCGGGAACACGCTTCTTGGCGATCTGCACGGCCTTGCGGGAGGAGATGTACGCCGAGGTGGTGACCGGTGCGGCGGCCGTGCCCGCGGCGCCGGTCGCGGTCGCGCCGGTCGTGCCGGTGCCGGCCGCGGTGGCGGTGATCGCCGCGCTGTCCGTCTGGTGCGCGGCGAGGGCGATGCCGCCTCCACCGGTCAGGAGGGCGGCGGTCGCGAGGGTTCCGACGGTGATTCGGGTAATTCGTCTCATGTGCCAAGATTTGCGGAGAATTTGCTAGGGGCACGCTAAGGGATCGTTAACCCCGGGCACGTCCGGCTCGCGGCCGGATTCCGGCGCGTTTCCGTACGCCACTTCGGGCAGGCCACATCAGAGGCCGGTCCGTTCGGGGCCGCCTTTCAGGGGGTCGCCTTCCGAGAGGACCGGGCCTTCGCGCTCGGCCATGGACGACCTGTGCTCGTCGGCGGCGGCCTGGCGGCGATGCTCCAGCGCCTGGAGCCGGTGGGTCTCCGCGTCCCCGCTCCCCGCCGCCGCGGCCCGGTCGTGACTCGCGGCCGCGTTCCTGTGGGCCTGGGCCGCCGACCGGTATCCGGCCACCGCGCGTTCCCTGGCCTGGTCGGCCCGCAGGCGGGCCTTTCCCAGGCGGGCGCCGGCCCGCTCCATCCGTTCGGTGCGCGACGGGAGTGAGGAGGGGGGCGAGAGTGAGGACGGCGCGGTCTCGCCGCGGGCGAGCTCGGAGCGGCGCTCGGCGGCCTGCCCGGCCCGCTCCCCGGCCTGGGCGATGCGTTCGCGGGTGCGCTCGCCCCGCTCGTTCCGAGCCTCGCCCCGCTCGTTCCGAAATTCCTTCTGAGGTTCGTCGCGGGCGGCTGGGTTGTCATGGACTTCGGGATCGCCCGCCATATGGCTCGCCCTTCATGGAGCTGCGGCAGTGGCTCGGCGGAAATCCACTCCCTTTGGGGAGCGGAAAAGTCACGACATCATGCTTTCCGCCATGGCCGCCGGTAACCACGGGGGCGCGTGATCATCCGCTCGGTGATCGGCCGCGGCGCGACTCAGCCGGATCCGGCAGGGAACGAGGTGGCGAGCTCGCGCATCCGATCCGCCCGGTGGAAGTGCTCGTCGCAGGCGCGCCTCACCGCGGCCCGCATCGCGATGTGGGTTTCCAGCCCGGCCTGGAGGGCGGCCATCCGGTCGTGGATCTCGGCCAGCGTCGCGCAGGTCGTCTGCGTCTGGAGGCGGAGCATCTCCAGGCGTGCCGCCGCCTCCCGTCTCAGGTGCGCTGCCCTCTCCAGCACCGGGTGCGCCGCGCGTTCGGCGGGCGGGTGTGCCGCCTCCCGCCCGGCCGGGGGCGTCGTACCCCCCGGAACACCCCTTGGATCCGGAAGGGCGGTGGTGCTTCGCGTGCTTTCCGCGGAGGTGGTGCGCTCCGGCGGGGAGGACGTTTCCGAGGCGAGGATCCCGGTGCGCGGGGCGACGTCCCGGTGGGCGCGGCGCCTGCCGCCGATGCGGCGCAGGACCGGGACGTGCCGCCGGGGGAGCGGCGAGGCCTCGGGGAACTCGTCCAGGCTGGAGATGTCGACCAGGCCGGGGTGCTCGGGCCCCTGTGCTCCCCAGAGCACGTTGAACAGCCGGATCACGGTCGGGGAGGGGACGACGAACAGCTCTCCTCCGGCCGCGCGGAGGCCCTCGTGGATCCGCTCCAGCGCCCGGGCCCCGCTGACGTCGCAGAAAAGCAGCTCGCCGGCGTCCACGAGGATGTGTCGTGTGCCTCCGAGCATCAGTGACTCCAGCTCCGACTCCAGCAGCCGGTAGTTGAAGGCGTCCAGCTCGCCCATCACGGCCACCAGGGCCGTGTCACCATATTGGTGAATGACATACACCGACATGTCCATATTGGCCATACCCTTCAAGGGTCTTTCCGAGGCCCTACCGACCACCCTACGACTCCCCAGTATGAATGGGTCCCGGCGGGATAGAAGCTAAATGTGGCAGGTTCCAGCGGGTGTGATGTGGTGGTCGTCGCGGCTTCGGCCGGTGGTGTGGAGGCCCTGAGCGTTCTCCCCGCGAGGATGCCCGGCGATCTCGCCACCTCCGTTCCGGTGGTGCCGCACCTGCC
Source organism: Streptosporangium sp. NBC_01469 (assembly GCF_036227305.1). NCBI lineage: Bacteria > Bacillati > Actinomycetota > Actinomycetes > Streptosporangiales > Streptosporangiaceae > Streptosporangium > Streptosporangium sp. NBC_01469. Next base: position 4,145,647 of record NZ_CP109465.1, read on the forward strand.
CCCGCGCGGAGAAAGTAGTCTCGCCCGGAATCCTCGACCGTGCCGGGCCGCTGGAGGCCGCCACCGCAAAAGGACGATGCGAATGCCACAAAGCCGCATCGACGGCACCGAGGAAGCCCTTGCCCTCACGTAGCGGTCGGTGACGGGCCTAGGCTTGCAGGGTGATGCCCGGCGACGAACGTGAATTCGACGATCTCCTGCTCATGTTGAAGGAGGCACGCGGCTTCGACTTCACCGGATATAAGCGCACCACCCTCATACGCCGCATCAGCAGGCGTCTGGAGGCGCTCAAGCTCCGTGACCACGGCGAGTACCGTGACTACCTGGAGCTGGAGCCCGAGGAGTTCAACCTGCTCTTCGACAGTCTGCTGATCAACGTCACCGCCTTCTTCCGCGATCCGGCCGCCTGGCAGACGCTCCGTGAGACCGTGATCCCCACCCTGCTGGCGAGCAAGGGGCCGGGCAAGATGATCCGGATCTGGAGCGCGGGCTGCGCGACGGGCGAGGAGGCCTACACTCTCGCGATGGTGCTGGCCGAGGAGCTCGGCATGGACCAGTTCCGCGAGAGGGTGAAGATATACGCCACGGACCTGGACCAGAAGGCCCTCCAGACGGCGCGGACGGCCGTCTACGGCGAACGACAGCTCGCCGAGGTGCCGGAGAAGCTGCGCCAGACCTACTTCGAGCCGGTGGAGGCGGGGTTCGGGTTCCGGCGTGACCTGCGGCGCCAGCTGATCTTCGGCCGCAACGACCTCACGCGCGACGCGCCGATCTCCCGGGTCGACCTCCTGCTGGCCCGCAACACGCTGATGTACTTCAACAGCGAGACCCAGCTCAGCGTCGTCCGCCGCTTCCACTTCGCGCTCTCCGACCCCGGTTACCTCTTCCTGGGCAAAGCGGAGATGCTGCTCAACCACAGCGACAGGTTCGAGCCGGTGAACCTCCGCATGAGGCTGTTCAAGAAGATCGGATCATCCCCGCCGGGCGGCCGCGCCACCCGGGCGTCCGCCGCCGACGCGTCGCAGACCCGCCCGTACGCGCGGCACACGGTGCTGCAGGCGGCGGCGCTCGCCACCGGCTCGGTCGCGCAGATCGCGCTCGACCGCTCCAGGAACCTCGCCCTGGCGAACTCGCGCGCCGAGCTGCTCTTCAACCTCAACCTCCGCGACATCGGGCGGCCGTTCCAGGATCTGGAGGTGTCCTACCGGCCGGTCGAGCTCCGCTCGGTGATCGAGCAGGTGGAGCTGGACCTGCGCGTCGCCGAGCTCCAGGACGTCATCTGGCACCGGCCGAACGCGCCGGAGCCCAGCGTCTTCGACATCACCGTCGTCCCGTTGCTGGAACCGGGCGGTGAGCTGGTCGGCGTCGGAGTCAACTTCCACGACGTGACGCGCTACCGCCGGCTCCGCGACCAGCTGGAGCAGACGAACCGGGAGCTGGAGCACGCCTACGAGGAGCTGCAGTCCACGAACGAGGAGTTGGAGACCACCAACGAGGAGCTGCAGTCCACGAACGAGGAACTGGAGACCACCAACGAGGAGCTCCAGTCCACGAACGAGGAACTGGAGACGATGAACGAGGAGCTGCAGTCGACCAACGACGAGCTCCAGCAGATCAACGACACCCTGAGCTCCCGCAGCGAAGAGCTCAGGCGGGTCACCGCCCTCGTCTCCTCGGTGGTGCGCAGCCTCGGCGACGCGGTGGCCGTGGTCGACACGGACCTGCGGGTGCTGGTCTGGAGCCCGGGAGCCGAGGAGCTGTGGGGGCTCCGTGCCGACGAGGCGATCGGCTACCGGCTGGCCTCCCTCGACATCGGCCTGCCCGTCGGGGAGATCCTGGCCAAGGCACAGCGGATGCTGGACACCGGCCCCGAGCCGGGGAACGGCCGCGATGAAGGCGTCACCCTGGACGGCGTGAACCGCAGGGGACGCCCCGCCCGGCTCAACGTCGAGCTCTCCCGCCTGCACACCGACGACATGTTGCCCCACGGAGTGATCATGGTGATGACCCTCCTCCAGCAGGAGCAGGAGCAGGAGCAGGAGCAGGACTGACTTCCAGGGCTTCCAAGGCTTCTAGGGTGTGACGGCGGGCAGGAACAGGACCACGCTCGCCCCGCCCTCGGGGGAGGTTCGCAGGGACAGCGAGCCACCCGCCGACTCCGCCGTGCGGCGGGCGATGTCGAGACCGAGACCGGTCGACCCGGCACCGCTCTCGCCGCGCTGCAGCGGGTCGGGCGTGGCGAAGCCGGGACCGGCGTCGGCGACGGTCAGCAGCGCGCCGCCGCCGGTCGCCTCCAGCCGTACGGAGAACGAGACCCCCTCCGGGGTGTGCGCGAACACGTTGCCGAGCAGGGCGTCCACGCAGGCGGCCAGGTCGTCCGCGGCGACCCCGACCGGCAGCGGGCCGGGGGCCAGGTCGAGGGTGAAGTGCCGCGCCTGGTCCTCCGCGAGCACCGACCAGAACGCGACCCGCGCCCCGGTCACCGCCGCCGCGTCGCACTCGGCGCGCTCACGCACCCGCCGCCTGGCCTCGGTGATCACCGAGGTGACGGCGCGCTCCAGGGCGTCCACCCTGGCCTCGATCCTGGCCGACTCCTCCGGGTCGGCCAGCGACTCCGCCTCCAGCCTCAGCCCGGTCAGCGGGGTGCGCAGCCGGTGGGACAGGTCGGCGGCGCTCTCCCGTTCCTCCGCGAGCAGGCCGGTGATGCGCTCGGCCAGATGGTTGAGGGCGAGACCGACCGCGTGCACCTCCGGAGGGCCGTCGGGCACCGTCCTGGCGGACAGATCGCCCGCCGCGAGCCGGTGCGACACCCTCGCCAGCGCGGCGATCGGCCTGATCACCGCGCGGGCCAGCCGGTCGCCGACCAGCAGGCCCAGCCCGATCAGGGCGAGGCCGAGCGCAGCCAGTCCGGCCCAGACCTGGGGTACGCCCCTGGTCAGACGGCCGTCGTCCAGGAACACCCGGACCACCGCCGTACCCCCGGGCGCCCCCTGGACCGCGACCAGGATCTCCCGGCCGCCGGGGGCGGCGGCGGTGACGCTGCGACCGCGGGAGGCCAGTTCCACGGCGGTGGAGCGCGGGGCGGGAGCGCCGACCACCTCCCCGCCGGGGAGGAAGATCGTGACCGGGTACTCGGCCTGCTCGGCGGTGAGCCGCAGGGTCTCGGTGTCCGCCGCGCCGACCACGACCGCCACCGACTCGGCCTCGCTCTCGGCCTCGCTGACCGCCCCGCTCACCGCCACCGTGCGGACCAGCAGGGCCAGCGGGACCAGCAGCGCGATCAGTACGAGGGAGGTGGTCGCCGCGACCAGCAGGGTCAGCCAGCGCCTCATGCCGGGGCGGCCAGTCGCACGCCGACACCCCGGACGGTCTGCAGGTAGCGGGGTTCCTGGGACGTCTCGCCCAGCTTGCGGCGCAGCCAGGAAAGGTGGACGTCCACCGTCTTGTCGGCTCCGCCGTAGGGGATCTGCCAGACGTGGGTGAGCAGCTCCCGCTTGGTGACCACCTCGCCGGGCCTGGCCGCCAGGTAGTGGAGCAGGTCGAACTCCCGGGGGCTCAGATCCAGCGGCGTCCCGTCCAGGGTCGCCTCCCGGGTGCGCGGGTCGATCCGCAGACCCCCGACGGTGACCGCGCTGTCGGCGCGGCTCTCGCCCGCCATCCGCCGGAGCACCGCCCGTATCCGCGCGTCGAGCTGGGCCGCGCTGAACGGCTTGACCACGTAGTCGTCGGCGCCCGCGTCCAGCAGCCTGACCATCTCCGCGTCGCCGTCTCGCGCGGTCGCCACGATCACCGGGACCCGGCTCACCGCGCGGAGCATCCGCAGCAGGTCCAGGCCGTCCATGTCGGGCAGGCCGAGGTCCAGGACGACCAGGTCGGGGCGTTCCTCGACGGCCAGCCGCAGGCCGTCGAGAGCGGCGGGGGCGGACGACACGGCGTGGCCGCGGTCGCGCAGACCCCGGGTGAGGGAGGTGCGGATCGCGGCGTCGTCCTCGATGAGCAGCACGTTTGACATTTGCCGCCACGTTAGCCTCCTCCCGCACCGCGTCAAAAGCGGGTTAGCCGCTCCTTAGCGTTGTCTTATCGTTCCGGGTGGCACAGTGAGGGGCATGCGCAAGCGTCTTCCCCTGGTCGTGGCCGGATGGCTGATCACCGGGCTCCTCGCGATCGGAGCGGGTGTGGCGGTGATCGACCGTCTCAGCGAGCCGCTGACGGACACCGGGCTGCGGCCGCTCTCCGCCGCCGAGGTCGACGAGGCGCTCGCCCTCGCCTCGTCCCTTCCCGGTGCCCCGCCCACCGTCCCTCCCGCGTCCCCTCCCCCCTCGGAGGGCGCCCCGGATCCCGGTGAGCCCACTCCCGTGCCGACCGTCACCGTCACCACCACCGCCACACCCGTCGCGGATCCCGGCAAGAGCCGGGTGATCACCACGGCGGGCGGCAGGGTCATCGCCCGGTGCGAGAACGGCCTGGTCACCCTCCGGTCGTGGAGTCCGGCCCAGGGATTCCAGGCCGACGACGTCGAGCGCGGACCCGCCGGCCGGGCCCGCGTCGAGTTCGAGTCCGAGGAGGACGAGGTCAAGGTCGAGGTCCACTGCGCGGCCGACGGATCACCCGTCCACAGCGTTCACACCTGACCCGAGGGACGGACGGGGCCGGGACCTCAGGCCCATGGTGCGCGGGCGGGACCGGGAGGCCTCGAATGGACATGTCTCCGTTGGGTGTCGGTCGCCGCGGGCCCCGCTGCCCGTGATCGGACGCCACTAGGATCCGCCTTCACGAAACGGGTGCGAAAGGGAGAGATGATGAGCGCTCAGAAGGCCGGTGGCGGCAGGCGGCTGCTGCTGAAGGGGTTCCTCCTCGCGGTCGCCCTGCTGGTGGTCTCCGGGTTCGCCCTCAGCGCGTGCTCGCGGGTGAGCACCCAGCCCGACGAGGTGGTCCTGCACTACGCGGGCGGCGTCCTCGAGGCCATCAAGTTCGAGAAGTGCATCAACCCCTCCAGCGGCGCCACACTTCTCGGCCCCGGCGACAACGGATACTCCTACCCGTTCGGTCAGCGGACCTTCGACTTCTCCGGGGCGGACGACGCCGAGACCAAGCCGCTGTCCGTGGTCTCCAAGGACAACGTAGAGATGACGGTGTCCGGGGTGGCGACGTTCACGCTGAACACCGACTGCAGGACGCTCCAGCAGTTCCACGAGAAGATCGGGCTGAAGTTCCGCGCCTACTACGAGGAGGGCGAGTCGTCCGACGGCTGGCGGCGGATGCTCAACATCTACATGCGGGTGCCGCTGGACCGCGCGATGGACGCCGCCTCGCAGGAGTTCGAGTGGCGGGGGCTGTTCAACGACCCGAAGGTGAAGCAGGCATGGGAGGCGCGGGTCGGCCAGCTCGCCAGGGAGTTCATCAAGGCGACGGCCGGGGGCGACTACTTCTGCAACCAGAACTACGGGGGCAGCGGGCAGTGCGGTGACATCGCCCTGACCATCCAGAAGCCCGAGCCGCCGGAGGCCCTGGTCGCCGCCCTGGCCTCGGAGCAGGCGGCCAAGGCGGAGAACGTCGCGCAGACCCAGCGCAACGCCAAGGTCCGCACCGAGATCGAATCGATCAAGGACCTGGTCAGGGTCCTCGGCCCGCAGGGCGCCGTGCTCTGGCAGGCCATCCAGAAGGGGCAGGTCAGCGTGGTCCCGGTGCCGCAGGGCAGCAACCTCAACATCACCCCTCCGGGCCGCTGACCCCGGCGGCCGGGACCCTCGTCCGGCGGCCGTCGCCACGGATCCACGCCATACCCGTCAGGGCGAGCGACCGGCTCACGACGTGCGGTCCGCCCTGACGGGCATGACCGGGCCCAGCTCGGAGCCGAAGTCGTGCGCGATCCTGCGCATGCCTTCGGCGAGGTCCCGCCGGTCGAGCGCGGCGATGCGCTCGGCCGGCCCGGACACCGACAGGGCGGCGACCGTCCGCGCCCCGTCCCGTACGCCCACCGCCAGGCAGTGCACGCCCAGCTCCTCCTCGCCCAGGTCCATCGCGTACCCGTGTTCCCGCACCCGCTCCAGCTCGGCGAGCATCCCGGGCAGGTCGGTGATCGTGTTGGCGGTCCTGCGGGGCATACCGGTCCGCTCGACCAGTGACGCCACCTCGGTGTCCGCCCTGCCGGCCATCAGGACCTTCCCCACGGCCGTGCTGTGCGGCAGCACCCGCCTGCCGACCTCCGCGAACATCCGCAGCCGCCTCGGGGAGGGCACCTGGGCGACGTAGACCACGAAGTCACCCTCCAGCACGGCCAGGTTGGCCGTCTCGCCCGACAGCTCGACCATCCTCGTCAGGTACGGCTGCGCCCACACGCCCACCATGCGCTCGGCCACCCCGCCGAGCCGCACCAGCGCGCCCCCCAGGGCGTAGCGGCGGTCGGACTCCTGGCGTACGTAGCCCCGGGCGAGCAGGGTGCGCAGCAGCCGGTGGATCGTCCCGTACGGCAGGCCGGTCCTGGCCGCGATCTCCGAGAGCCCGGCCTCCCCGCCCCGCTCGGCCAGCGCCTCCAGCACGTCCAGCGCCCGGTCGACCGACTGCACCGCGCTCATGCGCCCCCCTCGCCGGACGATCCCGGATCCCGGCACGTCCCGTACCGGCCGGGTGGGCCGCTCACGGCACCCGCGCTCACCACCGCACTCCCGCTCACGGCACTCCCGCTCACGGCACTCCCGCTCACGGCACTCCCGCTCACGGCACCCGCGCTCACCACCGCACCCCTGCTCACCGCACTCGCGCTCACCATCGGACCCCCGCTCACGGCACCCTCGCGAGTCCGCGCAGCGAGGCGTCGAGGACCTGGGCGGTGTGCGCGACGGGGATGGGCTCGGCGCCCCGGCGGCGGATCGCCGAGGCGATCTGCATGGTGCAGCCGGGGTTGGCCGAGACCAGCAGGTCGGCGCCGGTGGCGAGCACCCGCTCCGCCTTGCGGTCACCGAGGTCCCTCGCGGTCTCCGGCTGGAACAGGTTGTAGGTCCCCGCCGAGCCGCAGCAGATCGCCGACTCGGCGATCTCCCTCACCTCCAGGCCGGGCACGCCGTCCAGGAGCTTACGGGGCTCCGACCGTATCCCCTGGGCGTGGGCCAGGTGACAGGCGTCGTGGTAGGCCACGGTGAGCGGCAGCGGGTGCCGCTCGGCCGCCGGGCCGAGCGCGACGAGATACTCCGCCAGGTCGACGGTCCTGATCGCCCGTGCCCTTTCGACCCACTCGTCGCCCTCGGTCTCGAGGATCTCCGCGTAGTCCTTCATCGTCGACCCGCACCCGGCGGCGTTGACCACGATCGTGTCGACGCCCGCCCGCTCGAAGGTGGTGATCGTCCGCTTCGCGAACCGCAGGGCCTGCCTCTCCTGGCCGGAATGCAGCGACAGCGCTCCGCAGCAGCCCTGCGAGGGCGGGATCACCACGTCGCAGCCCTCCATCGCGAGCACCCGGGCCGTGGCCTCGTTGACCTGCGGGAAGAACTCCCCCTGCACGCAGCCGGTGAGCATCCCGACCGTGGCCCTGTGCGGCCCCCGCGCCGCGACCCTTCGCGGCAGCCGCACCCTGGCGGCGACCGGGGGAGCGAGGTCGGCCATCGCTGCCAGGGACGGGTTGATCCGCTCCAGCCTCGGCGCGACCGCGCGGCGCAGCCCGGCGCTGAGCCGCAGCGGCAGCCGCATCGCCCGCAGCCGCCGGGGATAGGGGAACAGCTGGAAGACCAGCGCCCGCAGGGCCCTGTCGTCCGGCTCCCTCACGTGCACCCGCTCCACCTCGGCCCGGGTCTGCTCGATCAGCCGGTCGTACCTCACCCCGGACGGGCAGGCGGGCACGCACGCCATGCACCCCAGGCACGCGTCGAAGTGCCCGGCCATCTCCGGCGTCAGCGGTGTGCCCTCGACGTGCTGTTTCATCAGGTGGATCCGGCCGCGCGGGGAGTCCATCTCCTCGCCCCACAGGACGTACGTCGGACAGGAGGGCAGGCAGAACCCGCAGTGCACGCAGTCGTTGATCAGCTCAGGGTCCACGTCAGATCCCTCCCGCGAACCGGCCGGGGGACATCCTCCGGCCGGGGTCGAACCGTTCCTTGACCCGCCGCATCAGCGGCAGGGCGCCCGACGGGCCCCAGCGGTCGATCCCGCGGACGAGATCGGGTGGCGCGGCGAGCACCGTCAGCCCGCCGCCGAGCCGCCGGAGGTCGTCGCGCACACTCGTCACGAACCCGGAGAACTCCGCCTCGCCGACGTCTCCCGGCAGGGCGACCAGCAGGACCGCGGAGGCCACCGACCCGCGCACGCGCGCGGGCAGCCCGCGCGCGGCGACGGCGCGCAGCGCCGGGTGCGCGGCGGACGGCGGGACCCGCAGCTCCAGCAGCACCTCCTCGCCGGGCGGCGTCGCCCACCAGGCGGGCGCCTCGGTGGTGATCCGCGCGTTCCCGTACTCGTCCGCCGACTTGCGGACGGCCTCCGCCCGCGCGTCGGCCGCCACCCCCTCGACGAGCACGGACACGGTGGGCCCGCCGGTGAGGTCCGGCCACTCCAGCTCGATGGCGCTCGGCTCGGCCTGCGAGGCCGCGAGCTCGGCGACCAGCGCGTCCAGTGCGGCCAGCGCGGCCTGTGCCGTGGGGGAGCCCGGCTCGGCGGCGGCGGGCAGGTCCACGGTGACCCAGCGGCGGTCGGCGGGGATCGGGTGGAGGCGGAAGGTGGCCTCGGTGATGACCCCGAGCGTGCCGTACGAGCCGGTGAAGAGCTTGCCCAGGTCGTAGCCCGCGACGTTCTTGACGACGTTGCCGCCCGAGGTGGCGATCGTGCCGTCGGCCAGTACGACCGTGATGCCGATCAGCAGGTCGCGGGCGGTGCCGTAGCGGAACCTGCGGGGGCCGGCGACCGCGGTGGCGAGTGTGCCGCCGACGGTGCCGGCGCGCAGGGTACTGTCCAGGGCCAGCTCCTGCCGGAACTGCGAGAGCATGGAGTTGAAAACGTCGAGGGGGAGTCCCGCGGCGGCCCGTGCCACGAGGTCGCCCGAGGAGTGCTCGGCCACCGATCCGCTCCCGAGGAGCAGGCAGCAGGTGTCGATCAGCAGGTCGCACCGTTCGGGGGGATTGCCCCAGCCGAGCTTGGTGCCGTCTCCCACCGGGACCACGGCCAGGTCGTGCGCGGCCGAGACGCGCATCAGCGCGGCGACCTCCCCGGTGTCCTCCGGCAGGGCCACCCAGCGCGGCGGGACCCCGCCCACCGCGTCGTCGGGGGTCGCCTCCCGGATCGTCACCCCCGTCTCGCGCAGTGCCTTCAGTGCCTTCACAGGTGCCTTCAAGGATGCCTCCAGCGGTGCTCCCATCAGAAGTGCTCCGCCTGTCCCGACTCGACCAGCGGGTGCACGCCCTTGCGGACCCCGGGGACCTCGCCGCACAGCCGGGGGGTCGGGAAGATCTTGCCCGGGTTCGACAGGCCGCGGGGGTCGAAGGCGCAGCGCACCAGCTGCATGGTGTTGAGATCGTCGTCAGAGAACATTTTCGTCATATATCGGGACTTGTCCACGCCGACACCGTGTTCGCCGGTGATGGAACCGCCGTGCTCGATGCACAGGTCGAGGATCCTCCCCGAGACGATCTCCGCCCTCTCGGCCGCGCCCGGCTCCGCGTCGTCGAACAGCACCAGCGGGTGCAGGTTGCCGTCACCGGCGTGGAAGACGTTCGCCACCCTGATGCCGTACTCGCGGGAGAGGGCGTCGATGCTCGCCAGCACCTCGGGCAGCGCGGTCCGGGGGACGACGCCGTCCTGGACGATGTAGGCGGGGCTGATCCGGCCCACCGCGGCGAACGCCGACTTGCGGCCCCGCCAGATCGACGCCCGCTCCGCCGGGTCGTCGGCGACCCGTATCTCGAACGCGCCGCTCTCCCGGCAGATCCGCGTCACCTCGCCGAACTGGTGCGCGACCTCCTCGGCGGGCCCGTCCAGCTCCACGATGAGGACCGCCCCCGCGCCCTCGGGATAGGCGCACGCCACGGCCGCCTCGGCCGCCTCGACGGCGAGGGCGTCCATCATCTCGATCGCGGCGGGCACGATGCCGCCGCCGATGATCGCCGACACCGCCTGCCCGCCCCGCTCGATGTCCTCGAACGCCGCGAGCAGCGTCGTGACGGCCTCGGGCAGCCTGCTCAGCCGTACGACGACCTTGGTCGCGATGCCGAGGGTGCCCTCCGAGCCGACGAACGCGCCCAGCAGGTCGTAGCCGGGGTCGGTGTCCGAGAGCTCGACGATGTCGCCGTCGGGGGTGACGATCTCCAGGCCGACCACGTGGTTGACGGTGAAGCCGTACTTCAGGCAGTGCGCGCCGCCGGAGTTCTCCGCCACGTTGCCGCCGATCGTGCAGACCTGCTGGCTGGAGGGGTCGGGCGCGTAGTAGCGGCCCAGGTCGCGGACGGCCTCGGTGATCGCCAGGTTGGTGACCCCCGGCTCCACGGTCGCCCGCCGGTTCGGCAGGTCGACGGAGAGGATCCGCCGCATCTTCGAGGTCACGACCAGCACCCCGTCGGCCCGCGGCAGGGCGCCGCCCGACAGCCCCGTCCCGGCGCCCCTGGCCACGAACGGCAGGCCGTACTCGTTGCAGATCCGCACCACGGCCGCGACCTGCTCGGCGCTCGAAGGCAGCACCACGACGCCCGGGGTGACCCGGTGGTGGGTCAGCCCGTCGCACTCGTAGGTGCGCAGCCGTACGGGGTCGGTGATGACCGATCCGGGGCCGAGGAGTTCCTCGAACCTGCGGGTCGGCTCGTCCAGGGGCTTCGTCGACATCGTTCCTCCTCAGGCGTGCCCGGCGGTCTGCCGCCGCCGGCGCCCGCCGGCCTCCATCGGCCGATCGAGGACGGCACCCTCGTCATCCTCGTCTCGAATTCTCGCTCAGCGTGGCGGCGCCGGCGTTCCTGCCGTGTCTGGGACCCTCGTCCACGAGCCCGGCGAAGCGGGGCTCCCCGGCCGGCCGCTGCGGGGCGCGGCGGTCGGGGGGAAGCGGCGCACGGGCGGGACCGGGCGAGGAGTGGCGGATGCGCAGGTGGAGCCGGCCCTTGATCATTGTGATCAGGACGCCTCGGGCCCATCCCTCGTCCGCGGTCTTGCGCGCGTAGAACTCCCTGGTCGCCCTGTTGTCCAGCATATCCAGCAGGACGATGTGGTGGCCCCAGGGAATCGGCCGCCCCGTCTGCGGGATGGAGTCCGGCCAGGCCGCCGCGAAGGCCCTCATGTAGAGGAGGTTGGTCCGCGAGTAGCCCATCGCCTCGGGGAACGCGCCGCGCAGGTCGGCCGAGAGCCGGGGCACCGCCCTCCTGCCCCAGTCGTCGTCCGGCTGCCGGTCGAGGATGTGGCGGCCGATCCGCCAGTACTGCCGGATCAGCTCGGTGTCGGTGGTGAGCAGCGCCACCCGCCCCCTGCTGCCGATGATCTCGCGCTTGACGGCGTCGAGCAGCGCCGCGTACTCGCTCTGATCGACTCCTCCGCCGTTCCTGTCATCGCTCATGCACGCAAAGTATCCACTGGGCCCGGCGTCCGCATCCGTCCGGGGTGACCGCCCGGAGTGAGGAATCCCCGCCGGGGGATGAGGATTCCGCACCGTCGGAATGGTCATGTCACGGCATACGCGCATAGGCCGGGAGGGTAAGGAACTCCGCGAAGTCGTCGTCCAGGGCGACCTCCTTGAACAGGGCGGTGGCCTGACCGTAGCGGGCCTCGTCGTAGCCGGGTTCCGCCTCGATCTTGGCGAGCTCCTCGTCGATGATCTCCTCGACCAGCTCCCTGGTCACCACGGCGCCGGTGTCGGCGAGCTCGATGCCGTTGTGGATCCACTGCCAGATCTGGGAACGGGAGATCTCGGCGGTCGCCGCGTCCTCCATCAGGTTGTGGATCGCCACCGCGCCCAGCCCGCCCATCCAGGCGGCCAGGTAGCGCAGCGCCACGTCCACGTTGTTGCGCAGCCCCGCCTCGGTGATGTCGCCGGGGGTCTTGGAGACCGCGAGCAGGTCGGCGGCGGAGACGGAGACGTCCTCGCGCAGGCGGTGAAGCTGGTTCGGCCGGTCGTCGAGGACGGCGTCGAAGACGTCGCGGCAGATCGGCACGAGGTCGGGGTGCGCCACCCACGAGCCGTCGAAACCGTCGCCGGACTCGCGGGTCTTGTCGGCGGTGACCTTCTCCAGGGCGACCTTGTTGACCTCGGGGTCGCGGCGGGAGGGGATGAACGCGGCCATCCCGCCGATGGCATGGGCTCCGCGCCGGTGGCAGGTGCGGACCAGCAGCTCGGTGTAGGCGCGCATGAACGGGGCGGTCATCGTCACGGCGTTGCGCTCGGGCAGCAGGAACTCGCGGCCACGGGTGCGGAACTTCTTGATCACACTGAAGAGGTAGTCCCAGCGGCCGGCGTTGAGGCCCGCGGAGTGGTCGCGGAGCTCGTAGAGGATCTCGTCCATCTCGAACGCGGCCGGGTAGGTCTCGATGAGCACCGTCGCCCGGATCGTCCCGTGGGGGATGCCGAGCAGTTCCTGGGCCCTGACGAAGACGTCGTTCCAGAGGCGGGCCTCCAGGTGCGACTCGATCTTCGGCAGGTAGAAGTACGGGCCCCTGCCCTTGGCCATCTGCCGCTGTGCCGAGTGGAAGAGGTAGAGGCCGAAGTCGACGAGGGAGGCGGAGAACGGGCGGCCGTCGAGGGTGAGGTGCTTCTCGTCCAGGTGCCAGCCGCGGGGCCGGACCACGATGGTGGCGAGCTCGGTGTCCGGCTTGAGGGCGTAGCTCTTCTCCCCGGCGGAGAAGTCGAGGGTCCGGTCGAGCGCGTCGCGCAGGTTGAGCTGGCCGCTGATGGTGTTCTCCCAGGTGGGAGCGTTGGCGTCCTCGAAGTCCGCCAGCCAGACCTTGGCGCCCGAGTTCAGTGCGTTGATCGTCATCTTCCGGTCGACGGGGCCGGTGATCTCCACGCGGCGGTCCACCAGGCCGGGCGCGGGCGGGGCGACGTGCCAATCGGACTCGCGCACGTGCCGGGTCTCCGGCAGGAAGTCGAGGGTGCCGCCCGCCGACAGCTCCGCCTGGCGGGCCCGGCGGGCCTCCAACAGCTCCAGACGCCGGCCGTCGAACTCGCGCTGGAGGGTGGCCACGAAGGCCAGTGCCTCCGGCGTGAGGATCTCGTCGAAGCGGTCCTGGATGGGACCGCCGATCTCAACGCCGTCCATGAGTCCTCTTTTCCTCGCGACTTTCCATGTTTTCCATATGGTGGAAAAGTAATTCTGAATTGTGGAATCGACGCTACTTGAGGGTCGGTTACCGGTCAAAGGCAGGGTCCCCCTCAGGGGTCGCTCCGGGGATTCCCCGATGATCTGGGAGGCCCGCTCGGACAGAGTGAGATCAGCGCCCTCGGCAGAGGGAGGGAACGGGCCGGCCGCATGTTGGGAAGTGAAGACTTCCCGGGAAATCGAGGATTGGGCACATGAAGAAGAACATGGTCGTCGCAGGGGCGGTCCTGGGATCGGTGTTCGTCCTCTCGGGGTGCGGCGACCTCGCCCTCGACTTCCGCGACCGGCAGCAGGAGGTCGTCTCCTACGACGTCACCGGCGAGCTGGCGGTCCTGGACGCCGCCACCGGCTCGGGTGACATCGTGATCGTCGAGTCGGGCCGCCAGGCCGTCCGCGTGACCGAGACCCTCCACTGGCGCGGGCAGAAGCCCGTCACCGAGCACCCGGTGGACGGCGGCACGCTCACCCTGCGCGAGAACTGCGAGGGGATGAGCTGCTCGGTCGACTACAAGGTCGAGATCCCGCCGGGCCTCACCGCCAAGCTCGACACCGGCTCGGGCACCATCACGCTGCGCGGGCTGACCGGGGAGGTGACCGCCGCGAGCGGCTCGGGCGACATCGAGGCCGGCGGCCTGAACTCCAAGCGGTTCACCGCCGACACCGGCTCCGGCGACATCGAGGCGAGATTCTCCGCCGCGCCCGAGGGGGTGCGGCTCGAGACCGGGAACGGCGACGTCGCCGCGTATCTTCCCAAGGGCGGCTACGACGTCACCGCCGAGACCGGCTCCGGGGACAAGATCGTGGAGGTGACCAAGGACCCCTCCTCGCCCCGCAAGGTCACGCTGAGGACCGGCTCCGGCGACGCCGAGGTCCTGCTTTCCTGAGGCCGCGCCCCCGAGCCGTTCCCCGGCGCCCCGATCGGGGGCGTTCGCGTCCCGGCGGGGACGAAGTGGTGATAACCAGGTGATGGCGTAGGGGTTCCCGTGGCACCATCGGGGGGAAGAGACCCGGGGTGTTCGGGCGTTCACTCATATGAGAAGAACGCATGCGCACCAACCATCTGAATGGAGCGACGACATAGACACTCGTGAGCCGCTGGACCTCGACCGATTCGACGACCTGCTCGACAACGGAGAGATGGATCTGGCCGAGCGCCAGGCGCTCCGCCGGGTGGCGGGCCTCTCCACGGAGCTGGAAGACGTCACCGAGGTCGAATACCGCCAGCTGCGACTTGAGCGGGTCGTCCTGGTCGGCGTCTGGACCTCCGGTACGGCGACCGACGCCGAAAACTCCCTCCTGGAGCTGAAGCTCCTCGCCGAGACCGCGGGTTCGGAGGTTCTGGAGGGGCTGATCCAGCGCCGGCAGAAGCCCGACACCGCGACCTACATCGGTTCGGGCAAGGCGCAGGAGCTCGCCGACATCGTCTCCGCCACCGGTGCCGACACCGTGGTGTGCGACGGAGAGCTGAGCCCCGGCCAGCTCCGCCAGCTCGAGGAGATCGTCAAGGTCAAGGTCATCGACCGGACCATGCTGATCCTCGACATCTTCGCCCAGCACGCCAAGAGCCGCGAGGGCAAGGCGCAGGTCGAGCTCGCGCAGCTCAACTACCTGCTGCCGCGCCTGCGAGGCTGGGGTGGCAACCTGTCACGCCAGGTCGGCGGTCGCGCCGCGGGCGGCGTCGGCATGGGCGGTCGCGGTCCCGGTGAGACCAAGATCGAGCTGGACCGCCGCCGGATCCGCGAGCGGATGGCCAAGCTGCGCCGCCAGATCGGCGAGATGACCACCGCCCGCGTGACCAAGCGCTCGCGGCGCCTGCAGCGCGAGGTTCCCGCCGTGGCCATCGCCGGATACACCAACGCGGGCAAGTCCTCGCTGCTGAACCGGCTGACCGGCGCGGGAGTGCTGGTCGAGGACTCTCTGTTCGCCACGCTCGACCCGACGGTCCGCAGGGCGCACACGCCCGACGGCCGCCTGTTCACGCTGGCCGACACCGTCGGATTCGTCCGGCACCTGCCGCACCAGCTCGTCGAGGCGTTCCGCTCCACGCTGGAGGAGGTCGGCGACGCCGACCTGATCCTGCACGTGGTCGACGGCTCGCACCCCGACCCCGAGTCGCAGCTCGCCGCGGTGCGCGAGGTGCTCGGCGACATCGAGGGCGCCGGAGACATCCCCGAGATCGTGGTCATCAACAAGGCCGACGCCGCCGACCCGGTGGTGCTGGCCCAGCTGACCGCGAAGGAGAAGCACACCGTCGTGGTCTCGGCCCGCACCGGCGCCGGGCTCGACGAGCTGAGGGCCGTGATCGAGCGGGAGCTGCCCCGCTTCGACCAGGAGGTCAGGCTTCTCGTGCCGTACGAGCGCGGCGACCTGATCTCCCGGGCGCACAAGGAAGGCGAGGTCCTCGGCGTCGAGCACACCGGGGACGGCACGGTCCTGCACGCCAGGGTCCTGCCCGGCCTGTTCGCCGAGCTGGAGAAGACCGCCAAACCGGTCGAGACCGCGGTCTGACCCGCCCCTGTCTTTCCGGCCGCACATGTGCGGCCGGAAAGACAGGGAAGGCCCGTCCCTTCCGGGCGCGAAGGAGGCGGTCAGTGACGCCTCTCGCGCCGGAACATCACCAGCGCCACGTCGTCCTCCCTGGCGCCGAACCGCTCGATCAGCCGGTCGCAGAAGACCTCCAGGTCCTCCTCCACCCGCTCCGCCAGGTGCCGCACGATCTCCAGGCTCTCGTCGAGCAGCTTGTCGCGGTCCTCGATGAGGCCGTCGGTGAACATCAGCACCGAACCTCCCTCGGGGACGTTCACTCGGTCGACCCGGTAGGTCTCCTCGGCCACCCCCAGCAGGAGATTGCCCAGGCGGTGGTAGCGGGCGTGGCCGTCCGCGATGAGGAGGGGCGGGATGTGCCCCGCGTTCGAGACCTCCATCTCCCCGGTCGCCGGGTCGATCAGGAGCAGGCACACGGTGGCGGTCATGCCGGGGTGGTAGCGCCGCAGCACCTCGTTGAGCAGCGCCATCGACGCGCCGAGGTCCGAGGTGCCGATGACGGAGGCGCGCAGCGCGTGGCGCAGCTCCGCCATGACGGTGGCGGCCAGCAGCGAGTGTCCCTGGACGTCGCCGATGGCGATGAGCACCCGGTGGCCCAGCCGCAGGACCTCGTAGAAGTCGCCGCCGACCTCGACGTTGTCGACCGCCGGCTGGTACCGCCAGCTGATCGTGAGCCCGGGGGTCTCGGGGATCCGCGCCGGCAGCAGGCTGCGCTGCAGGGTGAGGGCGATCGCGTGCTCCTCGGCGTACGCCCGCAGCGCGTCCACGGCGAGGGCGAGGGCCTGACCGAGCTGGCGCAGCACGTTGGACTCGTCGGCGTCGAGCGGCGGCACCTCCACCACCCCGAGGTAGACGGGGGGCCTGCCCAGCTTGGTGCGGCAGATCACGGCCGAGACGTCGCCGTCGAGTGTCGTGTCGGGCGCCAGCCTCGTCCACTCGGCGGCCGGGACGGTGAAGACCTGGGTTCCGGCGGAGGCGCCCAGGGACATCGCGCTCAGCCTGGGCAGTGTTTCCGGCGCCGCGACCTTGGCGACGGCGGTGTTCTCCGGAGGGGTGGCGGAGAACCTGCGGGTCCGGCCGTCAGGGGGCAGGGCGAGTGTGCCCGCCCGCCGTCCCAGGATCCGCGAGGCTCCCTCGACGGCCGTGGTGAGGAGCTCGTCGAACGTCTCGGCGGAGTTCATCGAGAGCGTGACCTCGGTGAGGGCGGCCAGCCGGCCGGCCATCAGCTCGGCCCGTTGCCGGGCGCGGTAGTAGCGCAGCGTGGCCTCGACCGTCGCGGCGAACTCGTCCGGCTCGACCGGTTCGGCCAGGTAGGCGTCCGCCCCGCGTTCGAGCCCCTGGGCCCGGTCGGCCGGGGTGATCGCGGCCCCGGAGATCTGGATGACCGGGATGGATGACGTCACCGGGTCCGCCTTGATCTGCTCGCAGACCTCGTAGCCGCTGATGTCGGGCAGCCGTACGTCCAGGACGACGAGGTCCGGCCGGAGCTCCCTGACCTTCGCGAGCGCCTCCATGCCGCCGGTGGCCTGCACGACCTGGTGTCCCGAGCGCCGCAGCCAGCTCGACAGGATGTACAGCTTGGTCGGGGTGTCGTCCACGACCAGTACCGTCGCCTCGTTCCTACTCATCGACGTGTCCCAGGGCGCTTCCGATCGCCTCCAGAAGAGTGTCGCGGCGGAGCCCCTGCTTGGAGATCACCATGTGCGCGCCGTCGGGGGCCTGGCGCGCCGTGGCGACGGTCACGACGATCACCGGCACCTGGCGCAGCCGCTCGTCGTCGGACATCCGCAGCATCAGCGCGGTGCCGTCGAGGCGGGGCATCAACAGGTCCACCAGGGCGATGTCGGGCGGGTTCTCCCTCATCATCTCCAGCGCTCTCAGGCCGTCGGAGGCCTCGTCGATGTGCGCGGCGAACCCGGTGAGCATCCGCCGTACGGTGGCGCGGAACTCCTCGTCGTCGTCCACGACGAGCAACCGGCCGGTCACCGGAGCCCCGTCGTGCCGGTAGGGCAGCCTCAGGGTGGCCGTGGTGCCGGACCCCGCGACGCTGGTCAGGTGCAGCGCGCCGCCCAGCGCCTCCGCCAGCCGGCGGGCGTACGGCAGGCCGAGCCCCGTCCCCTTGCTCCGCACCTGGATCGGCCCCGGCACCTGGAAGAACTCCTCGAAGACGCGTTCAAGGTGCTCCTCGGGCACGCCTATTCCCGTGTCGGTCACGGTGAAGACCAGATCGTGGGTGGTCGCGTCGAGGCTCGCCTCCAGCCTGACCTCGCCGTGCTCGGTGAACTTCAGCCCGTTGGAGAGCAGGTTGCGCAGGATCCGGGTGAGCATCACCTCGTCCACCAGCATCTCCGGCGGCACCTGCGAGACCTCCACCGTGAGCGTCACCCCGTCGTTGCCACTGGTGGGGTGCAGCGTCATGCGCAGCCGTTCGGCCAGGGCCACCAGGTCGACCATGGAGGGCTGGGGGTCGAGTCTGCCCGCCTCGGCCTTCGCCATGTCGAGCAGCTCGCTCACCAGCGACAGGAGCGTCTCCGCCGAGGAGCCGATGAGGTTGATCTGATGGGACTGCTCGGCGGCCAGGGGCTCCCCGCCCGGTCCCACCAGGAGGCGGACCAGGCCGATGATCGAGTTGAGAGGGGTGCGCAGCTCGTGGCTGACGGTGGCCCAGAACCTGTTCTTCGCGTCGCTCGCCGCCCGGAGCTGCGCGGACTTCTCGTCCAACTCGGCGTAGAGCGCCACGACGCCGCGGTTGGTCTCCTCCAGCTCCTCCGACAGCTGGTTGTAGAGCGCGAGCACCCCCTGGTTGGTCTCCTGCAGCTCGGTGTTGAGCTGCAGGACCTCCTCCAGGGTCTCGGCGAGCTCGCGGTTCTGCCTGCGTAGCTCGTCCAGAGCCGTGGTGGGCGCCGCCGCGGCCAGCCTGGCGCGGATCTCCTCCGCCGAGAGTCTCGGCTTGCGGCCCTGCGGGAGCCGTTTGACCATGCTTATTCTTCCCTCGGCGGGATCGAGCTCGATGAGGTCAACGAGACGCCCCGCCAGCGTCACGCCGTCCGAAGGGCGGAAGTCGGTCTTCGCCGAGAAGTCGACCGCGACGAGCAGGGCGTCCCGCTCCAGCCGGAAGGCGACGGAGGCGTCGGTCCCCGCCTCGACGAGCTCCCTGCCGATCTCGCTCAGCGCGGTGGCCACCCGGATCTGGTCCTGGGCCTCCAGCCCGACGCTCTCCGCCACCTCGCGGCCCAGCTTGCGCATGGCGAAGACGTCCTGGTCGTCCCGGACCTGGATCCGGATCAGCTCGTCCCCGGTCATGTGCCCGGCCTGACGGCGACCACGCAGGCGTCGTCCCTGCGGGTCCCGGCCTCGCGCAGCAGCGTGCCGGCGACGACGGAGGGGAGGCGCGTGACGAGGCCGGGGTAGGAGGTGATGTCCCAGCGTTCGGTCAGGCCGTCGGAGTGGAGCAGGACGACGCTGTGCGGCGGCACGGCGTACTCGTACTGGCGCAGGGTCCGGGCCTTGTGCCCGGCGATGCCCGGGACCGAGATCATCCCTTGGCGGCCGTCGTTGTGGGCGATCCACGCGGAGACGTTACCGAGGCCGGCGAAGCTCACGGTGCCCGCGGCGCCGTCGACGCGGGCCACGGCGACCGCGCCGCCCCTGGTGTGACCGAGACCGGTGTGGATGCGCTCCAGGACGGTGACGGGGGCGAGGTCGGCGTGCCGCAGGAAGAGCCGCACCGCCTCCTGGGAGGCCTGGGCGGCCGCGGGGCCGTGGCCGAGGCCGTCGCAGAGCATCACGGTCGTCGTGGCACCCTCCTCCGTGACCACGAACGCGTCACCGCAGACGGTCTCCTCGCCGATCGGGCGGGTCAGGCCGCTCACCCGGGACGGGGGCCGCGGAGCGCCCTGCGCGGCGAAGTACATGCCGAGCACCGTGCCCCGGCCGGGTATGGAGTGAACCTCGTACCCGCTGGCCATCCGGGCGATGCCGCCCAGCCCGATGCCGAGCGTGCCGGCCGTGGAGTAGCCGTCGCGCAGGGCGCGGGAGACGTCCTGCATCCCCGGCCCTCGGTCGATCGCGAGGACCTCCACCGCCGAGTCCAGCTCCGGATGCGGGCGGATCAGCATGACCCCCTCGGTCGCGTGCTTGACCAGGTTCGACGCGGCCTCGCTCACCGCGACGGCGACCCGCCCGGTGTCCTCCTCGTTGAATCCCCGGATCTCGGCGAGCGTCACGGCGGCACGGCGGAGGGCACCGATCGCGCTGGCGTCCTCCGCCCGTACCCAGGTGTCGCGCTGGGAGTGGATCAGCGCGCCCATTTCGTCACCGTGATCAACGTTCCCTCACCGGGAGTCGATTCCAGGTCGAACTCGTCGACCAGGCGGCGGGAGCCGCTGAGGCCGAGCCCCAGGCCTCCGCCGGTGGTCCACCCGTCGGTCAGCGCCTGCTCGATGTCCGGGATGCCGGGCCCGTTGTCACTGAAGACCATCCGCAGGCCCCGCCGCACGCCCTTGTGGACGACCTCGACCCTTACCTGTCCGCCTCCCGCGTATACCAGGGCGTTGCGGGCCAGCTCACTGGCCGCGGTCACCACCTTCGTCTGGTCGACCAGGGACAGGCCCACGTTCACGGCGACGGTCCTGACGTGCTGGCGGACCAGCACGACGTCGCCGTTGACGTTGATGGGCAGCTCCTTGGCGGTCGTCACCAGGAGGCCTCGGAGCGGTGGGAGTTTTCGATCTGGTTCAGCAGCGCGACGCCCTTCTCGAGGTTGAGCGCCGTGCGAACGCCGCCGAGGGAGAGGCCGAGCTCGACGAGGGTGATCGCCACCGCCGGTCGCATGCCGACGACGATCGTCTCGGCGTCGAGCATGCGGGAGATCGCCGCGATGGTGGCGAGCATCCGGCCGATGAAGGAGTCGACGATCTCCACGGCGGTGATGTCGATGATCACCCCTCGCGCACCGGTCTCGACGACCTTCTCCGACAGGTCCTCCTGGAGCGCGAGCACGCTCATGTCCTGCAGGTCGATCTGGATGGAGACGATCAGGATGTCGCCGAGCTTGAGAATGGGGACGCGATCCATCACCCCTCCACCGTCCGTACGGCGATGCGTGACTCCCCGCCCTTGACGAATCTGACTCCGCTCGCCCGCAGCGTGTGGGCCAGCGCGTCGGCGAGGGTGGCCTTGGTCACGATGTCGCCGAACTCGATGCCGAGGGTGACGATGGTGTGGGCGATCTGCGGGCGGATGCCGGAGATCACGCACTCGGCGCCCATCAGCCGGGCCGCCACCACGGTCTTGAGAAGGTGCTGGGCGACCTCGGTGTCGACGGCGGGCACCCCCGTGATGTCGATGACCGCGTGCTCGGAGCCGGTGTCGACGAGCGTCTGGAGCAGCTTCTCCATGACGACCTGGGTCCTGGCCGAGTCGAGCGTGCCGACCAGCGGCACCGCGACGATGCCGTCCCAGAGCTTGACCACCGGGGTGGACAGCTCCAGCAGCTGCTCCGCCTGATCGATGATGATCTTCTCCCTGGCCGTCGCGTAGCTCTCCATGGTGAAAAGCCCGAGGTCGTCGATTACCCGGGAGAACCAGATGAAACCTCGCAGGGCCTCGGCGGAGCCGTCCTCCTCGACGAGCTCGTAGAGCGCCTCCTTCAGGCCGAACACCACGATCGCGGTCTCGGTCGGGGTGAACCCCTGGCGGGCCCGGTCCCGGGAGAGTTCGGCGAGCAGGCCGCGCAGGTCGCTGAGGTCGCCGGAGTCGTTGAACGACTGGCGCAGCGCCTGGTAGAGCTCGCGCAACTGGTCGGCGAGTCCTCCACGGTCCAGCTGGTTGCCGGTGTTGCCCGTGGGCGAACGGGCGATCTCAAGCCAGCGTTTGAAGACGCGTGCCTCGTGCTCCTGGAAAAGTTCTTCGATGCGACGCCGACCGGCGTCCGCGTGGACGGACAAGGCAACTCCCATGCGTACGACCTGGAGACAACTCGGACGAAAGGCTACATGGAGCGTCCTGCTTACAACCTTTTTTGGGGGTTCTGTGGGCCGCTTGTGGCCAGAGCTCGGGAAGGTGGAACGACCAGGTCGGACGGCTGGTGCCGCCGTGTCGCGTCGCGGGTTTTCCGGGCGTTCGCGGGGGATGTGTGCCCCGCGAGGGGACTGTGGGAGATCGCGGGCGGCCGCGGGGGCGAGGGACGGTTGCCGAGGATCGTGGCCCGAGCCTGCCGGGCGCCAGCCTAGAGTGGTGGTGAACCATGTTTCAACAGCGGAGCTTGCGCTGAAGGATCGATGAGGGCTGCACTGTAAGAACAAGAAAACGTACAAAAGCCTCAAAAGTGACAGTGGTCGCCCAAGGTTTGGATTGCTACCATAAGGCAAATCTAGCGAGATGTTATGACGCAAGTTGCTCTGGTGACTACTGTTACGCGCGATGAAGAAGTAGTCTGAGCTGTGGAAAGTTGTTCAACGCCACGCGTGATCGCCGAGCCGGCGGGTGAGGTGCGGTCGCGGAGGGGCGGCGTTCTTCCCAATTAGCCTGTACAGCGGGCTGACTTGTGAAATAACGTAACTGAACTGAAATCGCCCGATCATGATCCCGGCGATACTGTCGCCGCACAACAGATACGCGGATGAGAGCAGGAGACCCCCGATGCCGTCCGGACTCACAGCGGGCTTGAAGGGCACGGTGCCCGGCGACGTCCGGGTCGGCCCGCCCCGTCCGGGTGCGGCCCTCCTCCAAGTGTCTTCCCCTGAACACAAGGCGGTGATGCGATGACGGTCCGCCTCCTGACCAACATCGGCCGGCTCTGGACCGGAAACGACGTGTTCAGCAACGCGGCGATCCTCGTCCACAACGACCGGATCGCCTGGGTCGGCCGCGCCGCGGACCTTCCGCAGAGCGTGCCCGGTGTCGTCGACGACATCGTCGACGTCGACCACGTCGAGAACCTGGGCGGCGCGCTGGTCACCCCCGGCCTGATCGACGCGCACACCCACCCGGTCTACGCGGGAAACCGCTATGCCGAGATGGCGATGCGCTCCAGCGGTTCCACCCCCTCCGCGATCACCGCGGCGGGCGGCGGCATCGGCTCCACCGTGACGGTCACCCGCGGCACCGACCCCTGGACGCTCTGCAACGGCGTCCGCGAGCGACTCCGCGACTGGCTGCTCAGCGGCACCACCACCATCGAGGCCAAGACCGGCTACCACCTCACCCGCGACGGCGAGCTGGCGGACGTGCGACTCCTGCGTGAGCTGGAGAAAGAGCCGATGATGCCGCGGGTGCACGTGACCTTCATGGCCGCGCACGTCGTCCCGCCCGAATACTTCGGCCGCCAGCGCGACTACGTCGAGGCCGTGGGCGCCTGGTGCGCCGACGCCGCCGCGGCGGGAGCCGACGGTGTCGACGTCTACTGCGACGAGGGCCACTTCACCGCGGAGGAGGCCCGCTGGGTCCTGGCCTCCGGACGCAACGTCGGCCTGCTGCCGCGTGTGCACGCCGGCGCCTACACCCGGCGCGGCGCCGTCCAGCTCGCCGCCGAGCTCGGTTGCGCCTCCGCCGACCTGCTCCACCACACCACCGACGAGGACATCGCGATCCTGGCCCGCTACGGCGTCCCCGCCGTGGTCTGTCCCGGGACCGCCCTCCAGCGTGGCAGCCTGCCCCCGGTCCGCCGGATGCTCGCCCAGGGGGTCACCGTGGCCCTCGGCAGCGACCACAACCCGGGCCACTGCGGCATCACCTCGATGTCCCTGGTCATCAGCCTCGCCGTCGCGGCCTTCGGGATGAGCGTCGGCGATGCCCTCCGAGCCGCCACCCTCGGCGGTGCCACGGTTCTCGGCGCCCCCGACCGCGGCGTTCTCGCCCCCGGCCGCCTGGCCGACATCGTCCAGTGGGACGCCGACCACGAGGGCGCCTTCGCCTGGTCCTTCGGTCTCAAGCCCCGCCGGGTCTGGCGCGGCGGCACCCCCGTCCAGTAGGTCTCTCCTCTCCCTTTCCGGCGGGCCGGCTCTCGGAACCTCCGCCCGTCGGCTCCTCTCTCCCCCCGACGATCCTCCTTCCGGAGGACCCGCCTCTCGGGAGCCCGATCCCTTCCCGCTGTCTTTTGCCCGTGGGCTGTCTGCGCGGCTCCTTGTTGCCCCGTGGCCCCGTGGCCCCGTGGCCCCGTTGCCTCGTTGCCTCGTTGCCTCGTTGTCTTGTTGTCTTGTTGCTCACGAGGAGGGGAGGTCGATCCCGTCTCCTTCACGTGATCTCCTCCACATAGCCTCTGGACATGCCTCCACCGGTCGCCGTCGTCACGGACTCCACCGCCTACCTCCCGCCGGAGGAGGTCTCCCGCCTGGGGATCGTCGTGGTGCCGCTCCAGGTGGTCGTGGGAGGCAGGTCGTTCGACGACACGGCGTGGATCGACGGCGCGAGCATGGGTGACGCGCTGAGGGAACGAGGCCGGGTGACGACCTCCAGGCCGGCCCCGCGACGTTTCACGGACGCCTACCGCGAGGCGGCGGACCGGGGCGCGACCGGCATCGTCTCCGTCCATCTGTCGGCGGAGATGTCCGGTACGGTCGAGGCCGCCCGCGCGGGAGCCGAGGGCTCGCCCGTTCCGGTCACCGTCGTCGACAGCGGGTCCATCGCCATGGGCCTGGGGTTCCCCGTCCTCGCCGCCGCGAGCGCCGCCGCGGGGGGCGCGACCCGGACCGAGGTGGCGGACGCCGCCCGCCGCCGCGCGGAGTCGGTCCGCAGCTTCTTCTACGTCGACACCCTGGAGTATCTCCGCAGGGGAGGCCGGATCGGCGCCGCGGAGACCCTCCTCGGCTCGGCACTGATGATCAAACCGATCCTGCACATCTCCGGCGGCACGATCGTTCCCCTGGAGAAGGTCCGTACAGCGAGCCGCGCCATCGCCCGCCTCGAAGACCTCGCGGTCGAGGCCGCGGGCGCGGGCGCGGGCCCGGTGGAGATCGCCGTCCAGCACCTCGGTGCACGGTCCCGTGCGGAAACCCTGGCCGCACGCCTGCGGGGGCGCATCCCCTCTCTCACCGAGGTCATCGTCGTCGAGGTCGGTTCGATCATCGGCGCCCACGTCGGCCCCGGCATGCTCGGCATCACCGTCTCCTCTCGTGAGTCTCTGACGTCTTCGGAGCCGTGACGTCTTCGGAGCCGTGACCTCTTCGGGGAAGCGCTGGACGCCCGCAGGCCTCTGTATCCGCAGGTCTCCGGCCCGTACGTCGCTGGGCCCGCAGGCCGCTGGGTTCCCGGGGCTCTGTGCCCGCATCTCTCCGGGGCTGGACGTCTTTGGCCTTGTCCTGTCCTCGGGTCCGCAGGTCTTTGGATTCCCAGGGTTCCGGGCCCGCGTGTTTCCGGGTTTTCGGTACCCCGCGCGTCGACCGGGCGGCCTGTATCCATATCCTCCGCCACGCGATCTGCGGATTATCCACAGAAGGGGATTCGGTGAAAATTCGCTCGCCGTCGTCGTCGTAGCGTGCTGCGGGTGCGGACCACAGGCCAGAACATCGAGCGGTTCCAAGCCGAGTCGCGGCTGCGGACCCTGACGGGGCGCGAGTCACCCGACCCCGCGTCCCTGCCGCGTCGTCGGGCCGTCACATCGCACCCGGGCAGGCACGCGCGGCCCGGCGGCCAGGACCGGCCGGAGGACGTCATCGTCCACGACGGCCCCGCCTCGCGCATGCGTTCGGCGCCGATTCCACCGTCCTTCGAGGCGCTTCGCAAGGTCGTGGCCACCCAGGGGCCCGCGCTCGGGCCCGGCCGTCCCGGGCTGCGCCTCCTGCTGCTCGTCGCCCTGGTGGCCGCCGTCGCGGGCGGTGTGTACGCCTGGCGGTCCCAGCCTGAGCCTGAGCCCCTCGCCCCACCGACGCCGATCTCCGGATCACCGCTGTCGGCGCCCGTCACCGCTCCACGGCAGCGGCCCGTGCCGGCCACCGAACTGACCGTTCACGTGACGGGTAAGGTCCGGCGCCCCGGGGTGATCACGCTGCCCGGCGGTTCCCGGGTGGCCGACGCGGTCCAGGAGGCCGGGGGCATTCGCGGGGCGGCCGCCCCAGGATCCCTCAACCTCGCACGCAAGCTCGTCGACGGCGAGCAGATCGTCGTCGGCGCCTCCGGCGCGGCCGTCGTCGCGGGGTCCACCCCGGTGAATCCCGCGGATCCCGCCACCGCCGTCGTCGACCTCAACACGGCCACCCCCGAGCAGCTTGAGCAGCTACCGGGTGTTGGCGAGGTGCTCGCCCGGCGCATCGCCGAATACCGCGACGCCCACGGAGGTTTCCGCACCGTCGAGGAGCTCCGCGACGTGAGCGGGATAGGCGACCGTAAGTACGCCGAGATGCGCGACAGGGTCCGTGTCTGACACGCCGGTCGCGAGGGCGGTCATGACGCGGTTCGCCAGGGACGGCGGCTTTGGTGTGTCGAGAAGCTTGGACGGTTTCGGAAAGGGGTGGCATGCGCATGCCGCGCATCTGGTCCTGCCGGCGGCGGCCTCATGGGTGACCGCCCTCGTCCTGCTGGGTTGCTCAGCCGCGACCGGTGCCGTGACGGCCGGTCTCCTGGCCGCGGGCGCCCTGGCCGTGGCCGTCCTGACCCGGGCACGGGGAGCGGCGGACCGGCGGAACGCGGTGATCGCGGTTCTGGGGTGCGCGGCCGCGGTGGCGGGGTCGGTGGCCTTCCGGGTGCACGCGGTCGGCACCGGGCCGGTCGCCGAGCTCGCGGGAAGAAACGCCTTGGCGGTGGCCGCGGTGGTGGTGACCGACGACCCCCGAGAGACGGGCCGGAGGGGAGGGCCTTTCCCCCGGGAGAGTTTCGTGGTGCCCGCCCGGGTCGAGTCGGTCGGGGCGGGAGCGGGCAGGGTGGCGCTGCGGGCTCCGGTGGTGCTGTTCGTCTCGGGCTCCGGGTGGCGCTCCCTGCTGCCCAGCCAGCGAGTGGAGGTCACCGGGCGCTTTGGTCCGGCCGACCCCGGAGAGCTGCTCGCGGCGGTGGTGCTGGTCAGGGGGGCACCGCGAGTCCTGAGCGGGCCCTCCTGGGAGCAGCGCGCGGCCGGGGCGCTCAGGTCGGGGTTGCGGGAGGCGGCCGACGTGTTGCCGCCGGCGCAGCGCGGGCTGCTGCCCGGCCTGGTGGTCGGCGACGTGTCCCGGATGGACGAGCAGGTCAAAGCCGACTTCAAGGCGGCGGGCCTCAGCCATCTGCTCGCGGTCTCCGGCGCGAATCTCGCCGTCGTGGCGGGGGCGGCGGTCGCGCTGGCCAGGGTGGCCGGGCTGCCTCTCGCGGCGCGGGCGGTGCTGGCGATGTCGGCCATGGTCGCCTTCGCGGTCGTCGCCCGGCCCTCGCCCAGCGTGCTCAGAGCCCTCCTGATGGGCGGGGTCGCCGCCCTCGCCCTCGGCACGGGCCGCTCGCGCGACGGCGTCGCCGCCCTGTCGGTGACGGTCCTGGGGTTGGTCTTCTTCGTCCCCGGCCTCGCCCGCTCCTACGGCTTCGCCCTGTCGGTCTCGGCCACCGCGGGCATCCTGGTCCTCGCCCCGGGCTGGCGCGACCGGCTCTCGACCCGCATGCCCCGATGGCTCGCCGAGGCGACCGCCGTGGCGGCCGCCGCCCAGGCCGCCGTCACCCCCGTCCTGGTCCTGATGTCGGGGCAGCTCGCACCGGTGGCGATCCCGGCCAACCTGCTCGCGGGCCCGGCCGTGGCCCCCGCCACCCTGCTCGGCTTCGCGGTGGCGTTGATCGCACCCCTGCACATGGGGCTCGCCCAGCTGCTGGTCCGGCCGGCGGGACTGGCCACCGGATGGATCATCGAGGTGGCCGAGCACACGGCCGGGTTGCCGCTGGGCGTGATCCCATGGCCGGGCGGTGTCACCGGGCTGCTCCTGCTGGCCGGTGCCGTCCCGCTCGCCGTGCTGGTGCTGCGGCACCGGCGGCCACGCCTGATCGCCCTGGCGGCCCTGGCAGGGCTCGTCCTCGCCGTGACGGTGGCCGCGCCGATCGTGGCACGCTGGCCGCCTCGCGGATGGTTGCTCGTGGCCTGTGACGTCGGCCAGGGGGACGCGTTGCTCGTTGCGGCGGGGCAGGGGCGGGCCGTGGTGGTGGACGCGGGCCCCGACCCGGTGCGGGTGGACCGTTGCCTGCGCTCCATGGGGGTCGGAGAGGTGCCGCTGGTCATTCTCACCCATCCGCACCTCGATCATGTGGGAGGGCTCGACGGTGTCTTTCGCGGGCGCGCGGTGGGGGCGGTGATGGTGACCCCGCACGGTGCCGGAGAGCGTGACGGGGCGAGGCTGAGCGACGATCTCGCCCGTCGCCATGTGGTCGAGTGGGCGGCGAGGTCCGGTGTGAGCTGGCGGTTCGGCCCCTCGGAGCTCACCGTCATCGGCCCGGCGGCCGAGGCGTCCCCGCCCGGCGCGGGGGAGGGGGCGGCCGTCAACAACGCCAGCGTGGTGGTGCACGTCCGCTGGGCCGCGGGGTCGGCCCTGCTCAGCGGCGACATCGAGACCGAGGCTCAGGCGGAGCTGCTCCGGCGCGGCCTGCCGCCCGCCGAGATTCTCAAGGTTCCGCACCACGGATCGGGCAGGCACGAC
Source organism: Streptosporangium sp. NBC_01469 (assembly GCF_036227305.1). NCBI lineage: Bacteria > Bacillati > Actinomycetota > Actinomycetes > Streptosporangiales > Streptosporangiaceae > Streptosporangium > Streptosporangium sp. NBC_01469. The sequence goes on from NZ_CP109465.1 coordinate 4,174,034, forward strand.
CCGGCCTTCCTCGCCGCCTCCGGTGTCCGTGCCGCCCTGATCAGCGTGGGGGCGGACAACGGCTACGGTCACCCCGCGCCGTCGACCCTCGCCGCGCTGCACCGGCTCGGCGCGCGCGTCTATCGGACGGATCTGGCGGGAGATCTCGCGGTGGTGGTCAGCGAGGGGGCCCTGGCGGTCGTCGCCCGGGGACGCGGGGACCCGCTGGCGGGCGGTCCGATGCACCCGGCCGGTGCGGCGGGGCCGGGTCGGCGGGGCCGGGGTGACCGAGCCGGGTCGGCAGGGCCGGAGACGACCGGGGCGGCGGGGTCGAGCCGGCCGGGGCGGTCTCGTGGCCGCCGCCACGCCCGGCCTGATCTCCGGAACGCCCCCGCTCCCGGCCAGGTGATGGCCGACGCCGGTCAGGTCCTGCTCATGGCCGAGTGGGTGCGGGGCGGTTCCAGCCTCCGGCCGGGGCGGCGCGGGTCAGTTCCCCGTTCTGGCCGGGCGGCGGAACTCGGTGTCCACGTCGGCGGCGTAGACCGACCGGCTGCAGCGCGCGCAACGGTACATGATCGGTCCCTCGTCGAGGGACGTTCCGCAGCGGGGGCAGACGTGGCGGCGAATAGTGGAGTTTGTCATGGTTCTCACCTCCTCTGGTGTTTCCAGGGTGCCTCGCGGCACCTGCATTCCGATTGCGAACGACTTGCCGACGACCCATCCGGTCACCGGGACGTGGCATGCTGCTCGACATGGCGGCAACCGATCCGGCACCCGTGATCCTGATACTCGGCGACGAGGAACTGCTGGCCGACCGCGCGGTGAGCGAGGTGACCTCGGCGGCCAAGGCGGCTGATCCGACCGCCGAGGTGCACGACCTCCCCGGCTCGAAGATGGAGCTCGGGGAGCTCACCCGCATGACGTCGCCCTCGCTGTTCGGCGACAGGTCGGTGGTGGTCGTCCGTTCGGCCCAGGACCTCGGCAAGGACGTCATCGCCGAGGTCGTCTCCTACGCGGCCCACCCGGCGGACGAGACCGTGCTGGTCCTCGTCCACCCGGGAGGTGTCAAGGGGAAGGCTCTGGTCGACGGGGTCAAGAAGGCCGGAGCCCAGGTGGTCTCCGTCACCAAGGTGACCAAACCGGCCGAGCGCCTGGCGTTCGTCAAGGCGGAGCTGAAGCGGGCCGGACGCACCATCGGGGCCGACGCCGCCTCCGCGCTCCTCGACGCCGTGGGCAACGACCTGCGCGAGCTGGCCGCCGCGTGCAGCCAGCTCGCCTTCGACACCCCCGGCAAGACGATCGACGAGGCCGCCGTCGCGCGCTATCACCGGGGCAGGGCAGAGGTCAGCGGGTTCACCGTGGCCGACTCGGCCGTCGAGGGGCGGCTGGGCGACGCTCTGGAGCAACTGCGCTGGGCGCTCTCGACCGGTACGGCACCCGTCCTGCTGGTGAGCGCGCTCGCCGGAGGCCTGCGCTCGCTGGCCAAGGTGGGGGGCGCTCCCCGCAACCTCCGGGGCGGTCAGCTCGCCAGCCATCTCGGCATGCCGCCCTGGAAGATCGACCGGGTCCAGCGGCAGCTGAACGGCTGGGGTCCGGAGGGCCTCGCCCGCGCGATCCAGGCCGCCGCCACCGCGGACGCCCAGGTGAAGGGCGGCGGAGCCGACCCCGCGTACGCGCTGGAGCACATGGTCCAGACCGTGGTGGCCAGCCGCACGGGACGTTAGAGGAGTGCCATCCGGGTGATCGGGAGGTTCCCGGAAACCGGGTTCCTCCCGGAAACGGATGGTGACCCGGCCTGAGCCTTCGCCGGCGGGGCCCAGAGAGACACGAGAACGCCGCACCCCGTGGGGATGCGGCGTCCGGCGGTGCGTGGAACTACTTGGCGACCGACAGGGCGGCGGCGCGCTGGGCGATCGCCGACTTGCGGTTGGCTGCCTGGTTCTTGTGGATCACGCCCTTGCTGGCGGCCTTGTCCAGCTGGCGGGAGGCGGCGCGCTGCAGCACGAGGGCCTGCTCGGCGTTACCCTGGTCGGCGGCCTCGCGGAACTTGCGGATGGCCGTCTTCAGGGAAGACTTGACAGCCTTGTTACGCAGCCGGGCCTTCTCGTTCTGCCGGTTGCGCTTGATCTGGGACTTGATGTTCGCCACGAAGAAGCCTCGGTGAATGTCGTTGGATGGGGCGCGCGGGCAGAGAGGGCGCGCCACACGCAGTTGACTAGGCTACCAACTGCCGTGGTCGACACTCAAATCGACAGGCCGGGCAGAGGGATGCCTGATCAGTTTAGCGTGTGATCCCGATGACTCGGACCAGAACGCTCACGGCTTGAACCAGAACTTGTCGTACTCCGCCCAGTCCTCCTTGGTGGCGGCGAAGTCGACGTAGAGCGCCAGGCCGAACCGCTCGCGAGGTTTGCCGTACGAGGTCAACGCCAGCCGGGCGCCCCTGGCCGCCTTCTCGACGCTCTCGGCCTCGTCGGCCCAGGAGACGCCGTGGTCATGATAGGCCGGGGCGCCGATCAGCACCGTCTTCTCCTCGGGGACGAGCTCCAGCGCCAGCGAGCTCTGCCGTACGACGTAGCCGCCGTAGACGGAGGGGAAGGGGAGGTAGGAGTCGTAGGTCATGATCGCCACCTGGTCGGTGAGCTTCGCCACCTGGCGAAAGTAGTCGGGTGACCAGTACTTGTCGCGGCCGGTGGCGGCGCGCGCGGCCGGGCGGACGAGCGGGAACGGCTCGATCTGCGGGGTCGAGGTGGAGAGCAGGCCGTCGCCCACGATCGCGCGGGTCCGGGTCAGCAGGTCGAGGAAGTCGGTGTCGCCGTCGCCGATCGGCTCGAAGTTGTAGTGGACGCCGTCGAAGCCGAGCGCCGTGATCGCGCGGGCGCCGTCCAGCACGCGCTGTCTGGAGGCCGCGTCGTCCAGGTCCAGGACGCCGTCGACCTTCTGGCCGAGCCAGGCCGACACCCTGACCTTTGGGAGTTCCTCGCGCCACCATTTCAGGAAGTCGGCCGCCTTCGGATACTTGCCGATGGGCAGGGTCCCGTCCGGGTCGAACGGGCCGGAATGGACGTACACGTCCTTGATCCCGGTCTTTCGCAGCCGGGTGGCGAGGGTTCGCACGTCGTCGGCCGTCTTGCGGCCGTCGACCCACGCGTGGCCCAGCCACAGGGCGTCGTGGCCGGTCGTCTTCGCCCAGGGGGCGGGTGTCCCGGTAAACTGCAGGGTGAGGGTGGCCACGGCCACCCCTGGAAGCGCGAGGAGCAGGGCCGCCACCATAGCGAGGAACCGCAGGCCGCGCCGTGCTCTGGTCCGGGCAATCACCCGGACATGTCACCATGGAAGACGGCTGGCATGCCAGCCGTATGATCGTCATCAATCTGTTGAAACGGACCCCGGTGCGCATTCAGCCTGGCCAGACCGACCCCGCTGTGCTCCGCAACTTCTGCATCATCGCGCATATCGACCATGGCAAGTCGACGCTCGCCGACCGCATGCTGCAGATCACCGGAGTGGTCGACGACCGTTCCATGCGCGCCCAGTACCTCGACCGGATGGACATCGAGCGCGAGCGCGGCATCACGATCAAGTCGCAGGCGGTCAGGCTCCCGTGGCAGGTCGGCGACACCGACTACGTCCTCAACATGATCGACACCCCCGGGCACGTCGACTTCACCTACGAGGTTTCCCGGTCGCTCCAGGCGTGTGAGGGCGCGATCCTGCTGGTCGACGCCGCGCAGGGCATCGAGGCGCAGACGCTGGCCAACCTCTACCTGGCCATGAACAACGACATGACGATCATCCCGGTGCTCAACAAGATCGACCTGCCCGCCGCCCAGCCGGAGAAGTACGCCGCGGAGATCGCCCACCTCATCGGCTGCGAGCCGGAGGACGTGCTGAGGGTCTCCGGCAAGACCGGCATCGGCGTCCGCGAGCTGCTCGACCACGTGGTGGCGAGCGTCCCGGCCCCGGTCGGCGACGCCGACGCGCCCGCCCGCGCGCTGATCTTCGACTCGGTCTACGACACCTACCGCGGCGTGATCACGTACGTCCGGGTGATGGACGGTCATCTGGGCAAGCGCGAGCGCATCCTGATGATGTCCACCACCGCGGCCCACGAGACGCTGGAGATCGGCGTCATCTCGCCCGAGCCGAAGATCGCCGACAAGGGGCTGGGCGTCGGCGAGGTGGGCTACCTGATCACCGGCGTGAAGGACGTCCGCCAGTCGCGGGTCGGCGACACGGTGACCTCCGTGACGAGGCCGGCCCTCAAGGCGCTCAGCGGCTACGACCACCCCAAGCCCATGGTCTTCTCCGGCCTGTACCCGATCGACGGGGACGACTATCCCGACCTTCGCGAGGCCCTGGACAAGCTCCAGCTCAACGACGCCGCCCTGGACTACGAGCCGGAGACCTCCGCGGCACTGGGCTTCGGATTCCGCTGCGGCTTCCTCGGCCTGCTCCACATGGAGATCGTCCGCGAGCGGCTGGAGCGCGAGTTCAACCTCTCGCTCATCTCGACCGCGCCCAACGTGGTCTACCGGGTGATCATGGAGGACGGCAAGGAGGTCGTCGTCACCAACCCCTCGGAGTTCCCCACCGGCAAGGTGGAGAAGGTCTTCGAGCCGATGGTCAAGACGACCGTGCTCGTCCCCTCGGAGTTCATCGGCGCCATCATGGAGCTCTGCCAGAACCGCCGGGGCAATCTGCAGGGCATGGACTACCTGTCCGAGGACCGCGTCGAGATCCGCTACACCATGCCGCTCGGCGAGATCATCTTCGACTTCTTCGACCAGCTCAAGTCCCGTACGCGCGGCTACGCCTCGCTGGACTACGAGCCCTCGGGCGAGCAGGAGTCGGACCTGGTCAAGGTCGACATCCTGCTCCAGGGCGAGGCCGTGGACGCCTTCAGCGCCATCGTCCACCGGGAGAAGTCGTACGCCTACGGGGTCGAGATGGCCAAGAAACTGCGCGAGCTCATCCCCAGGCAGCAGTTCGAGGTGCCGATCCAGGCGGCCATCGGTGCCCGGGTCATCGCCCGTGAGAACATCCGCGCCATCCGCAAGGACGTCCTCGCCAAGTGCTACGGCGGCGACATCTCCCGCAAGCGCAAGCTGCTGGAGAAGCAGAAGGAGGGCAAGAAGCGGATGAAGATGGTCGGCCGCGTCGAGGTGCCCCAGGAGGCGTTCGTCGCCGCGCTGTCCACCGAGTCCTCCACGGACAAGGCCAAGAAGTAGAACGTGCGGGCGAGGCCGCAGGTGACCCAGATCCTGCGGCCTCGCCCGGTATGAGAGGGTCGCTCAGCGCAGGACGCTGTAGAGCGCCGAGGTGAGGGACGCCCGGGTGTCGTCCTGGTCGATGGACCACATCATCGAGCCGCCGAGACCCTTCAGGCGGATGTAGGCCGCCTTCTGGAGCAGCGAGGTCGGGTCGTCGTAGGACCAGAACTCGTTACCGTCGTAGAGCCACACGGACCCGGTCAGCAGATCGCGGTAGCGCTTGCCGGGCTTGTTCACGAGGACCTTGTAGTCCTCGGTCCCCGGGGCGAAGGTGCCGGGAGCGGGGCCGGTGGAGGTCCCGTACAGGCCGTTCTTCCCGCCGGTGACGCCGGTCCAGCCCTGGCCGTACGACGGCACGCCCACCACGATCTTCTTGGCGGGGGCGCCGCGCGTCAGGTAGTCGCGGACGGTCTGGTCCACGCTGTACTTCACCGGGTTGGGGTCGCGCCGGTCGTTGAACAGGTTGCCGTTGTGGCCGGTGACGGTCTCCCACGGGCCGTGCAGGTCATAGCCCTGGACGGTGGCGAAGGTGAGCTGCTTGAAGACGTCGCGGACCTCGAAGCCCGCGTCGATCTTCGCGGCGGCGGCGGGCAGGAAGGCGGTCAGCTCGGTGCGCCGGTCGAACTGGTTCATCTGGCGGCGCAGCTCGGTGACGAACAGGGTGAAGTTCCGCTTGTCCTCGGGACGGATGACGTTGCCGACCTCGCCGGAGGAGCCGGGCCACTCCCAGTCGAGGTCGATGCCGTCGAACACGCCCGCGCCGGTACCGGCCGCGGTGCCGGGCAGGTTGCCCTTGAGCCACAGGTCGATGCAGGAGGAGGCCAGCTTGGCGCGGCCCTCGGGGGTGAGCACCGCGTCGGAGAAGTACTTCGAACCGGTCCAGCCACCGAGGGAGATCAGCGCCTTGAGACCGGGGTGCTTGGCCTTGAGCTTCTTCAGCTGGTTCAGGTTGCCGTTCAGCGCCTGGCCCTCGGCGTCGGCGACGCCGTCCACGCTCTGCTCGGCGGGCACCGGGCGCTGCCAGTCGGCCCACGGGTCGGGGGAGTAGCAGTCGCCACCGGCGTTGACGAAGCCGAAGGCGTAGTTGATATGGGTCAGCTTGGCGGCCGCGCCGCTGGTCTCCATGTCCTTGACGTGGTAGTTGCGACCGTAGACGCCCCACTGGATGAAGTAGGCGACCCGCTTGTAGCGGTCACCGTGTCCCTGGGAGGTCTGGGCCTGGGCCGGGGCCGGTACGGCCACCGCCACCAGACCCGCGGCGAGGGCTGCCGCGATCACTTTACGGAGGAGTCTCTGCACGGGCTTCTCCACTGCTTGGAATAGTAACTTATAGGAAACTTTCCTTTAAGTTTTCCCGGATCGTAGACCTGCGTGATCTGGCCGTCAACGGCCAACGGCGTTTTGACCGGTGGACGGCGGGTCGCTTCGGCTAACTTGGTAAGGCATGGAGCAGCAGGCGTTCTGCAATCGATGTGGCACCCCTGTGAGCGGGCTGCCGCGATGCCCCGGGTGCGGGGCGCCGACGAGGGGTGGGCCCCCGGTGAGTCAGTCCCCGTCGGCCGGTTTCCCGCCGGCCCAGATCCCACCTGCTCAGTCACCACCTGCTCAGTCACCACCGGCTCAGTCCCCGCGGGGCGTTCCTCCGGGCGGGAGCCGGATCCCGCCGGGAGAGTGGCGGCAGGATCCCGCCGACTGGCAGCAGCATCTCCCGCCGGACGAGCGACCTCCGCAGCCCACGCCGGGGGATCGGGCTCCGGCACCGCCGCGGGGCCGGGCGCCCCGCGGGGACCGCAAGGTCTGGCCGCCGGTCGCGCTGGCCACGGTCCTCGCGGTGACGATGGTCGCCGCGGGAGCCTTCTGGCTCACCCCGCGAGACGGCGGCACCTCCGTGGCGGGCGGCATCCGGACGGCGGCGAGCGGCGACCGGGCGGAGGCCGAGACCGGGACGCCCCCGGCCGGGCGGGCTCCCCAGGGGCCCGAGGACGCCGAGACCCAGGCCAGGGTCCTCGACGCCCTGCTCGCCGACAGCGGCGGCTCCCGGTCGGGCCTCGGCTCGGCCCTCGGCCTGCTGCGTTCCTGCGAGGGCACCGCCACCGGGCTCGCCACGCTCCAGCGGATCACCGCCGCCCGCCGCGAGCAGGTGGTCCAGGCCAACGCGCTGGGCACCGGCGCGCTCGACGGCGGCGACGCGGTCAAGGAGCGCCTCACCCGGGCCCTGACCGCCTCGTTCGACGCCGACGAGGCGTTCCTCGCCTGGGCGACCCGCCAGGAGGCCGGGTGCAGCCGCGCCTGGAGCGGCGACGCCGACTACCGGCGCGGTCTCGCCCTCTCCGGCGAGGCGACCACGGCGAAGAAGGGCTTCCTGAAGCTGTGGAACCCCCTCGCCCGGCGGTACGGCCTGCCGGTTCGGGGCGAGCACGAGATCTGACCCTCGGGAGCGCCGCGAGAGACGCCTCGGCGGCTCGCGGCACGAGGGCCGGGATGCCGGACGGGCGGGCGGGGCCGGGGCGCCGGACGGGCGGGCGGGGCCGGGGTCTCCCTCCAACGGTTCGGCTTCGAGCCGGCCGGCGTCCCCGAGCACCTCGTCCTCGGCGTCCTCGGCATCCTCGGCGTACCGGGCATCGCGGGGGAGACGGCAGACTTGGGGCGTGCCATCCACACTTCCCGACGGGGATCCCGTACCCGCCTCGGGCGAGCTCCCGGAGAGCGCGCTCGCCGGGCTCGGCGAGCGGCCCTTCGGTTTCTACGTCCACGTCCCCTTCTGCGTGACCCGGTGTGGTTACTGCGACTTCAACACCTACACGGCGTCCGAGCTCGGCCCCGGCGCGTCGCAGAAGGACTACGCGGACACCGCCGTCGACGAGGTGCGGCGGGCGCGGGCCAACCTCGGCAGCGCGCACCTCCCCGTCGAGACCGTGTTCTTCGGCGGGGGAACCCCCACCCTGCTACCCGCCGGAGATCTCGTACGGATCCTGGGGGCGATCGAGGAGGAGTTCGGGCTCGCCCCCGGCGCCGAGGTGAGCACCGAGGCCAACCCCGAGTCGGTGGACCCCGCCTACCTGGCGGAGCTGCGCGCGGGCGGGTTCAACCGGATGAGCTTCGGGATGCAGAGCGCCCGCGAGCACGTGCTCCGGGTGCTGGACCGCCGCCACACCCCCGGCCGCCCCGCACGGGCCGTCCAGGAGGCGAGGGAGGCGGGGTTCGACCACGTCAACCTCGACCTGATCTACAGCACGCCGGGGGAGAGCGACGACGACTGGCGCGCGTCGCTGGTCGCGGCGATCGAGGCGGGGCCCGACCACGTCTCCGCGTACTCGCTGATCGTCGAGGACGGGACGAAGCTGGCCGCCAGGATCAGGCGCGGCGAGCTCCCGATGCCCGACGACGACGTGGCCGCCGACCGTTACCTGATCGCCGACGCCATGCTGGCCGAGGCGGGGTTCGAGTGGTACGAGGTGTCCAACTGGGCGACCTCGGAGGCCGGGCGCTGTCGGCACAACCTGCTCTACTGGACCGGCGGCGACTGGTGGGGGGTCGGCCCCGGGGCGCACAGTCACGTCGGCGGCACCCGCTGGTGGAACGTCAAGCACCCCGCCGCCTACGCCCAGCGCCTGGCCGCGGGCACCTCGCCCGCGTACGCGCGCGAGGTGCTCGGCTCCCAGGACAGGGCGGTGGAGCGGCTGATGCTGGAGCTGCGGCTCGCCCGGGGCTTCCCGCTCGAAGAGCTGGAACGCCCCCCGGTGGTCGCTCGCGCGCTCGCCGACGGCCTGCTGGAGGTGGAGCCGTTCAAGGCGGGCCGCGCGGTGCTCACCCTGCGCGGACGCCTGCTGGCCGACGCCCTGGTCCGCGACCTCACCTGAGAAACCCGAGGTCCCGTTCGGACCGCAGGCAGGGTCAGCTGATGAAGCGGATGTTCATCGGATAGCGGTATCTCTCTCCTCGGTTGGCCGCCACCGCGGCGATGATCGTCATGATGATCGATCCGATCCAGAGGAAGAACATCAGCACGAAACCGATGAGTACGAACGCCAGGACCCAGGAGACGACGTAGGCGATCAACACCGTGAGCTGGAAGTTGAGCGCCTCGGCGGCCTGGTCGCGCACGTAGGGCGACTCGTCCTTCTTCGCCAGATAGAGCACCAGCGGCCCGACGAAGGAGGTCAGCAGGCCCAGCAGGTGGGCGAGCATCGCCATGGTGGTGTCGTCGCCGCCGGGCCGCGGGCCGTACGTCCCCGGGGGCGCCTGGTAGCCGTACCCCTGCGGCGCGCCGTACGCGCCGTACTCGGGGTATCCGGGCTGGTGGCCCGGGTCGTAGGGAGAGCCGGGCGGGTAGCCCCCGTAGCCCTGCCCCGGCTGCCCGTAGCCTTGCCCCGGCTGTTCGTAGCCCGGCCCTGGCTGCCCGTAGCCCGGCCCCGGTTGGCCGTAGCCCTGGCCGGGCGCGCCGTGTCCCTGGCCGGGGTGGTCGTACCCCTGGCCCGGGGGCGGGGGCGGGGGCGGGGCGCTCTGGCCCGGTCGGGTGTGGCCGGGCGGGGGATCGCCGATGCGCCGCGTCCGGTCGGCGTCCGGTGGGTCCTCGGGGTTCTCGCTCATGTCCCCTCCTGATGGGTTGACGGCCTAGCCATCCTCGCCGGGAACCGTCACGAAGTCGATCAATTCCTCGACGGGCCCGAGGAGCTCGGGCTCCAGATCGGCATATGTCGTGACTGATCCGAGAATGTGACGCCATGCGGCGCCGGGCTCCACGTTCCAGCCCAGCGCGGCGATGACGCCCTCCTTCCAGGGCACGCCGCGCGGCACCGACGGCCAGGAAGGGATCTTGAGCACCTGCGGCCTGACCGCCTGCCAGACGTCCACGAACGGGTGCCCGACGATCAGCACGTGCGGTGAGGAGACCCGCGCGGCGATCCGGCTCTCCTTGGAACCGGGGACCAGGTGGTCGACGAGCACGCCCAGCCGCCGCTCCGGCCCCGGGCCGAACTCCTCGACGATCGAGGGCAGGTGGTCGACCCCCTCCAGATACTCCACGACCACGCCCTCGACCCGCAGGTCGTGCCCCCAGACCTTCTCCACGAGCGCGGCGTCGTGCACGCCCTCCACGTAGATCCGGCTCTCCTTGGCGACCTGGGCCCGCAGGCCCTCCACCGCGATGGAGCCCGACGCGCTCCGCCTGGGACCGCGCGGCGCCGCGGCGGGCCGTACGAGCGTCACCACCTTGCCCTCCAGGAGGAACGCGGCCGGCTCCAGCGGGAACACCCGCCGGCGCCCGAAGCGGTCCTCCAGGGTGACGGCCTCCTTGTCGCAGGCCACCACGGCGCCGCAGAAGCCGCCGTCGGCGTCCTCGACGACCAGGTCGAGCTCCGCGGGCACCTGGGGGATCGTCCCCCTGCGCGGGCGCCGCCAGTCTCCCGCCAGAACGTCACGCTCGTACATCACCGACCGCCCACCCTCTCTCGCCGGGGATCAGGTGGGACGCTAGCAAACACCACCGTCACCTGCCGTAGGGTCCCGGCTGTCCCCACTGCCCCACCGGCACCGCGGCGGCCCGGCGCTTGCGAGCGTTGCCCCGCTTCACCAGTACGACGATCGTCACGACGATGGCGAGCAGGATCCCGACACCGGGGATCACGAACAGGGCGACCACCCCGCCCACCAGCGAGTCGGCGGCCAGTTCCTTGCCCACGCCGAAGGTCGTGCCCTCCGCGGGCTCGGCGGAGCACTGGACCTGGTAGTCGCCCGCCTGGTCCACGCCGACCCGCAGGCCCATCTCCCAGGTGACGCCGTCGGACCCCGCGACGGTCTGCTGGATGTCGGGCTTCTGCAGGCGGGGCGTGCCCGTGCCGCCCTTCAGCGTGCACTCGAACTTGGTGGGCCCGCCCGTGGCGACGTAGATCGCCGGCTTGTCCGCCGGGTCGATCGCGACCGTCGCGGTCTCGCCGGGGGCGAACGTCCGCGTCGGGGCCGCGTCGGTCACCGCGCCGACGAGGCCACCGGCGAAGCCGCCGATGCCGACGATGATGCTGACCAGGGCGAGCAGCCAGACCCCGACGATCCACCCGATACCAGGCTTGATCTTCCCGATGGGGGGCGGCGGTCCCTGCGGGGCGCCGTAGCCGGGGGGTGCGTAACCGTACGAGGGGGGCTGCTGGCCGTACTGCTGCTGGCCGTACGGCTGCTGGGGGCCGCCGTGACCGGGGCCGCGGGAGGCGTCGCCCGGATAAGAACCGAAATCTTGGGACATGCCCAAATTCTGGTGGGTGCCGCTTGGATCGCGATAGCAGTTGACTTGACAACGGCTTGCCGTCATCATCCGCAGCTCTTGCTTATCGCGCCTTCCGCACCGGGGCCGTACACTTGGCACTCGGGAACACAGAGTGCCAAGCCTCGTGTTTCCCTCTGAACGCAGGCAGGGAGGTGACCACGTTGGTCGACGACCGCAAGCTCGCCGTGCTCCGCGCCATCGTCGAGGACTACGTGTCCACCAACGAGCCGGTGGGTTCGAAAGCCCTCGCGGATCGGCACAACCTGGGGGTGTCCCCGGCGACGATCCGCAACGACATGGCGGTGCTGGAGGAGCAGGGCTACATCGCCCAGCCCCACACCAGCGCAGGCCGGGTGCCCACCGACAAGGGTTACCGGCTCTTCGTCGACCGGCTCTCGCAGGTGAAACCCCTGTCGAGCGCGGAACGCAAGGCCATCGAGAGCTTCCTCGCGGGCGCGGTGGACATCGACGACGTCGTCATGCGGACGGTGCGGCTGCTGGCCCAGCTCACCCGGCAGGTCGCCGTGGTGCAGTATCCGACGCTGACCCACTCGACGGTCAGGCACGTCGAGCTGGTGCCGCTGAGCGAGCGTCGGCTGATGTTCGTGCTGATCACCAACACCGGCAGGGTCGAGCAGCGCGTGGTCGAGCTGCCCGACGTCGTCGACGAGCAGCGCGTGGCCCACCTGCGCGCGATGCTCAACGCCTCCCTCGACGGGTGCGGGCTCACCAGCGTTCCCGACAAGATCGTTGACCTGCCCGAGCGGCTGCCCACGGAGGATCGGCCGCTCGCGGCCACTATCCTGTCCGTACTGCTCGAGTCCCTGGTGGACAGGCATGATGAGAAGATCGTTTTTGCCGGGGCCGCCAACCTCGCGGGAGCCGACTTCACCGTCGGGCTCCGCGACGTGCTGGAGGCCCTGGAAGAGCAGGTCGTGCTCATGCGACTGCTCGGTGAGACCTCGGACCTTTCCGCGCTGACCGTGCGGATCGGCTCGGAGAACCCCTACACCGGACTCCAGGGCACGTCCATCGTCGCCGCCGGATACGGTTCTGGGGACAAGCAACTGGCCCGGCTCGGTGTGCTGGGCCCGACGCGAATGGACTACCCGGTCACGATGGGCGCGGTGCGCGCGGTGGCACGCTACGTCAGCCAGATCCTGGCTGCATCATAAGAGGTCAACGAAAAGTGGCTAAGAGCGACTACTACGGCACCCTCGGGGTGCGCCGCGACGCCAGTGCGGAGGAGATCAAGAAGGCGTACCGCCGCCTGGCGCGCGAGCTGCATCCCGACGTCAACCCCGACCCCGAGACCCAGGAACGCTTCAAGGAGATCACGCAGGCCTACGAGGTCCTGTCCGACTCCAGCAAGCGGCAGATGTACGACATGGGTGCCGACCCGTTCGCCTCGGGCGGCGGCGCGGGGGCCGGGGGCTTCGGCGCCGGTTTCCCGTTCAGCGACATCATGGACGCCTTCTTCGGCGCGGCCGGCGGTGGCGGTGGCCGAGGCCCCCGCTCCCGCGCCCGCCGCGGGCGCAACGCCACCATCAGGGTCGAGCTCGACCTGCGCGAGTCGGGCTTCGGCACGACTCGCGAGCTGGTCGTCGACACCGCCGTGGTCTGCGAGGTCTGCACGGGCTCCGGCGCCGCGGCCGGCACCCACCCCGACACCTGCGACATGTGTCACGGCCGGGGAGAGGTGTCCCAGGTCACCCGGTCCTTCCTCGGCCAGGTCATGACCTCCCGGCCCTGCCCCCAGTGCGGCGGCTTCGGGTCGATCATCCGCAACCCCTGCCAGGAGTGCTCCGGCGACGGCAGGGTCCGCACCCGGCGGACCATCAAGGTCCGCATCCCGGCCGGGGTCGAGGACGGCACCCACATCCAGCTCGCCGGCGAGGGCGAGATCGGGCCGGGCGGAGGCCCGCCCGGAGACCTGTTCCTGGAGATCGTCGAGCGCCCCCACGAGATATTCGAGAGGCGCGGCGACGACCTGCACTGCACCGTGCAGATCCCGATGACCGCGGCCGCGCTCGGCACCATCCTGACCATGGAGACACTCGACGGCGCCGAGGAGCTCGACATCCGTCCCGGCACGCAGTCGGGGCAGACGATCCCGCTCTACGGGCGGGGCGTGCAGCGCCTGAACGAGACGGGCCGTGGCGACCTGCTGATCCATGTGAACGTGGAGACCCCCTCCCGCCTCGACGCGGAGCAGGAGGGGCTGCTGAAGGAGCTCGCGAGGCTCCGCGGCGAGGAGCGCCCGCCGGGCAAGTTCGCCCCCGGGCAGCAGAGCTTCTTCTCCCGCCTGCGGGACGCCTTCAATGGCCGCTGACCCGGCTCGCCCCCGGTCGCGCCGCCCCGGCCGGGCCCGGCCCCTGCCGGGGGGCGTCGTCCCGACCGGCCGGCACCCCGGCACGGTCCGCCCCGACGGCCCATGACCGTTCCGGTCTTCCTGGCCGACCCCGCCGACCTCGCCAGACCGGAGTTCGTCTTCGGCGGCCCCGAGGGACGCCACGCGGCGGCCGTACGGCGGCTGCGGGCGGGTGAGCGGCTCGACCTGACCGACGGGGCGGGCTCCGTCGCCGAGTGCGTGGTGACCGAGGCGGGCAAGGACTCGCTCCGGGTCGAGGTGCTGCGCCGCCACGAGGTGCCCGTGCCGTCACCGCGCCTGGTCGTGGTCCAGGGCCTGCCCAAGGGTGACCGGGGCGAGCTGGCCGTGGAGATGATGACCGAGGCGGGGGTCGACGTGATCGTCCCGTGGTCCGCGGCCAGGTGTGTCACCCAGTGGAAGGGCGAGCGGGCGGCCAGGTCACTGGCCCGCTGGCGCTCCACGGCACGTGAGGCGGGCAAGCAGTCGCGCCGCTTCCATCTGCCCGAGGTGACGGAGCTCGCGTCCACCGTGAGGGTGGCCGGCCTGCTGTCGGCGGCGGCGCTGGGGGTCGTGCTGCACGAGGAGGCCGCCTCCCCGCTGTCCGGCCTGCCGCTCCCCGCGGGCGGCGACATCGTCGTGGTGGTCGGCCCCGAGGGCGGGGTGTCGGGGGAGGAGCTCGCCGCGTTCCGCGAGGCCAAGGCGGTGCCGGCGCTGCTCGGGCCGACGGTGCTGCGTACCTCGACGGCCGGGGTCGTCGCGGCGGCGGTGCTCCAGACGCGCAGTGGCCGCTGGTAACACCCCGCTGCCGGTGTCGCCGATGCCGCCGGTGTGCGGCCGGTCACGCTCACGCGGTCACCCCCGGCGGTCACGGGTCCCGGCGAATCCGTGCCGTGAGGACCCGGGAGACCCGTCGCGCGGAGGGGCGATGAGGAAGAGAGGAAGATGAGAAACCGGTCAGGGCTCGCCGTGACCGGTCGCCGCGCTAGTTCTGGATGGGGGTTGGAACGGGGGTGCCCGCCTCCGTCGGCACGGGGGGCGACACGTCGCCCGAGGGCGCGCACTCGTCGGGCGAGCACGGGCTCTCCGAGGAAGCCGGGGGTCTCGTCCTTGTCTTCGTCGGCGTCGGTGTCGCCTCGATCTCCTCGCACCTCCTGGTGATCCCGCCGGGCTCGAGGGTGGGGCTGTCGAGGGGGGTGGGGCAGGTGGGCGTCGGCGTCGGTGTCGGCCTGGGAGCCGTCGTCGCCGGGTTCGACCTGGAGGTCGGCCTCGTGCTGGGCCTCGCGCTCCTGGACGGGGTGGGCGTCGGCGGGAGCATGGTGGCGCCGGGACCCGACCTGCTGACGGCCGGGAGCGGGGCGTGGTTGGACGGCGGCTGCGAGTTGGAAGCCGGGGGGCGCGAGGTGGCGGACCCGTCGACCGGAGGGGTCGACTCGGCGTACTTGACCCCTTCGGTGCTCACTCGGGGGATCACCTGTTCGCGGAACTGGGGAACCACCATGACGACGGTCGCCGCGACGAGGACCGCGCCGGCGACGGAGGCTCCGGCGCGCCACCACACCAGCCAGCGGAGCCCGCGCCGCTCGATGCGGCCGCGGATTATCTCCAGCCCGTCCGGGGAGGGAACGACCGAGTTCGCCTCCGCGCTGAGCGCGCGGCGAAGCAGCTCGCCGTACTCATCCGGGGAGTCGGTCATGACAGTTGCTCCAGTGAGGTTCGTAGGGCGGCCATCCCGCGAGCCGTGTGGCTCTTGACCGCGCCTTTGCTGATGCCCATCGCGTGGGCGATCTGCGCCTCGGACAGGTCTCCGTAGTAACGCAGGACCAGGGCCTCCCGCTGGCGTGCGGGCAACCCGCGGAGCGCCTCGATGACGGCGGAACGCTCGAACTCGCCGATCGCGCCGTTCTCGGCACTCGGCGCGTCGGGCATGCCCTTGGGCGCGTACTTCTCGACGACCGCCCGGTGCCGAAGCACCGAACGTGATCGGTTGACGACCGACTGTCGCAGGTAGGCCAGTGCCTTGTCGGTGTCGCGCAGTCGACGCCAGGCGCCATGGATGGCGACGAACGCGTCCTGCACGACCTCCTCCGCGGTTGCCATATCGCGGACGAGCAAGACGGCGAGACGGACAAGAGACCGATAGTGCGCGCTGTAGAGCGCGGTAACGGCCATGTCGGCATCCCATCCGACGGGCACCGCCCCGAGCGACCTGTCGGCCACGAGGGTCTCGGTGGTCACATCAGTGGGACGCTTGGCCTTCCCAGAGGGTTTACGCTCTTCCGGTTCATTAGGGGGCATGACCCAGTCGTGTCCTCGCCAGGCGGCCATATATTGCTGTGCGCAAAGGGCTGTCGTGGTTGAAGTTTTGCACACCCACCATATCCGGGCGGATCTTTGTTTGCGGACGGGAACCATCACCGATTCGCAACGTCCTCGGCGGTATGGTGCCTGTCATGGTGAGCGAAGCCGACTGCCTGTTCTGCAGGATCGTGGCCAAGGAGATTCCCGCGGAGATCGTCTACGAGACCGATCGCGCGCTGGCCTTCCGCGATGTCAATCCCCAGGCGCCGACCCACGTGCTGGTGATCCCCAAGGACCACTACAGGGACGCGGCGGCCCTGGCCGCCGCCGACCACGGCCTGGCCGACGAGGTGATCAAGGCCGCGCACGAGGTCGCCCTGCGGGAGGGGGTCGCGGAGTCGGGCTACCGGCTGGTGTTCAACACCGGGCCCGGCGCCGGCCAGACCGTCTTCCACGTGCACGGACACGTGCTCGGCGGGCGCGGCCTGCAGTGGCCGCCCGGCTGAAAACCGGTAGGCGCGATCCCGGCGATCGCGGATAGCATGGCGTTGAAGTTCCGCGCCTATATCTGGAGGCGAACAGGCCGTAAGGCCCGCTCATGTCCGAGACAAACGATTCCAGCAGAACGCCGTCGAGGTCCCGGGGTGCCAGCCGGACCCAGGCGAAGGTGGTTATTCCGGACGATCAGTCGATGGTCAGCCTGCTGGGCTCGCGCGACGAGCTGTTGCGCGTCATCGAGGGCGCCTTTCGCGCCGACATCCACGTCCGGGGTAACGAGATCACCGTCACCGGCAGTCCCGAGGAGAGCAGCACCGTGGTGCGGCTCTTCGAGGAGATGTCCGAACTCGTCCGCGGGGGCGCGCAGCTCACGGCCGACGCGGTCGAGCGCAGCATCGCCATGCTGCGGATGACCTCCGACAGGCCCGCCGAGGTGCTCTCCCTGGACATCATCTCCTCGCGGGGCCGGACCATCCGCCCGAAGACCGTGAACCAGAAGCGTTACGTCGACGCGATCGACAAGTTCACCATCGTCTTCGGCATCGGCCCGGCCGGCACGGGCAAGACCTACCTCGCGATGGCGAAGGCGGTGAAGGCCCTCCAGGAGAAGAAGGTCAACCGGATCATCCTCACCCGCCCCGCCGTCGAGGCGGGCGAGAGGCTCGGCTTCCTGCCCGGCACGCTCTACGAGAAGATCGATCCCTACCTGCGCCCCCTCTACGACGCGCTGCACGACATGCTCGACCCCGATTCGATCCCCAGGCTGATGGCGGCGGGCACGATCGAGGTCGCCCCCCTGGCCTACATGCGCGGCCGTACGCTCAACGACGCCTACATCATCCTGGACGAGGCGCAGAACACCTCGCCGGAGCAGATGAAGATGTTCCTGACGCGGCTGGGCTTCAACTCGAAGATCGTCGTCACCGGTGACGTCACCCAGGTCGACCTGCCGAACGGCACGCAGAGCGGCCTCAGGGTCGTCCAGGACATCCTCGACGGCGTCTCCGACATCCACTTCAGCCGCCTGACCAGCGCGGACGTGGTGCGGCATAAGCTGGTGGGAGACATCGTGGACGCGTACGGGCGTTACGACGAGACCCAACGCCAGAGCAGCGCCGTGGAGCAGATCAAGGGCGTGGTCAAGCAGCGCCCCCGGGGGAGATCATGAGAACGGACGGGCCGGCGGCCGGTCGAGAAGCGGTGGGCGAGCGATGAGCACGGAGCGACTCCGGCGCGACAGGCGGATCGGGTCGCGGGGCACGAACCGGTCGCGCGGCGAACGGGGAGCGGGGAACGGCCGATGAGCGTTGAGGTCAACAACGAGTCCGGTGTCGAGATCGACGAGGGGCTCATCGTCTCGCTGTCGGGGCACGTGCTGGAGCGGATGGGCATCAACCCGCTCGCCGAGCTGTCGATCCTGGTCGTCGACGAAGAGGCCATGTCGG
Source organism: Streptosporangium sp. NBC_01469 (assembly GCF_036227305.1). Lineage (NCBI taxonomy): Bacteria > Bacillati > Actinomycetota > Actinomycetes > Streptosporangiales > Streptosporangiaceae > Streptosporangium > Streptosporangium sp. NBC_01469. The sequence continues at coordinate 4,192,157 of NZ_CP109465.1, forward strand.
TGCTGCACGAGCAGTGGATGGGCGAGCCCGGTCCCACGGACGTGCTGGCCTTCCCGATGGACGAGCTGCGCCCCGGGCCCGGCGCGGGGGCCAGGCAGGAGGGCGACGCGCCCACCGACCCGGCGCTCCTCGGCGACGTGGTGCTCTGCCCGCAGGTGGCCGCCAAGCAGGGGGCCGAGGCCGGGCACGGCACCGAGGCCGAGCTGGAGCTGCTGTGCACGCACGGCATCCTGCACCTGCTCGGCTACGACCACGCCGAGCCCGAGGAGCACAAGGAGATGTTCGGCCTTCAGGGCGAGCTTCTGGAGTCGTGGCGGGAGGTGCGCCCCCAGCGGTGAGCTTCGCCAACGGGTGGTTGTTCTCGGCCGTCGTCCTCGTCGTGGTCGGCGGGTTGATCGCCAGCGCGGAGACGGCCCTGACCCGCATCTCAAGGGTTCGCGCGGAGGAGTTCGCCCGCGACGGCCGCCGGGGCGCGGGGCGCCTGCAGGCGATCGTCGCCGACCCGCCGCGCTACCTGAACCTGCTGCTCCTGCTCCGGCTGAGCTGCGAGCTGGTCGCCACGGTGATCGCCACGCTGCTCTTCATCGACTGGCTCGGCGACCAGGGCTGGGCCTACGCCGCGGCGGCGGCCGTCATGATCGTCATCAGCTACGTGATCGTCGGGGTCTCCCCGCGCACGCTGGGCCGCCAGCACGCGGAGCCGATCGCGCTCGCCAGCGCGCCCCTGGTCTACGGTCTGACCCGGATCTTCGGCCCCCTGCCCAAGCTGCTCATCCTGCTCGGCAACGCCGTGACGCCCGGCAAGGGCTTCCGCGAGGGGCCCTTCACCTCGGAGGCCGAGCTGCGCGACCTGGTCGACCTGGCCGAGGAGCGCAGGGTGATCGAGCCCGACGAGCGGGAGATGATCCATTCGGTCTTCGAGCTCGGTGACACGCTGGCCCGCGAGGTCATGGTGCCCCGTACCGACATGGTGTTCATCGAGCGCGGCAAGACGCTGAACCAGGCCCTGTCGCTCGCCCTGCGCAGTGGTTTCTCGCGGATCCCCGTGGTGGGTGAGAACGAGGACGACGTCATCGGCATCGCCTATCTCAAGGACATCGCGCGTCGGGTGCAGGACACCGGCGACGAGGGGCGCGCCGAGCCGGTGGAGTCCCTCATGCGCCCGGCCACTTATGTGCCGGAGAGCAAGCCGATCGACCAGCTTCTCCGCGAGATGCAGGCCCGCCAGATCCACCAGGCCATCGTCATCGATGAGTACGGCGGCACGGCCGGCCTGGTCACCATCGAGGACATCCTGGAGGAGATCGTCGGTGAGATCGCCGACGAGTACGACCAGGAGGCCCCCAGGGTGGAGCCGCTGGACGACGGTGCGGTCCGGGTGACCGCGAGGCTCCCGGTGGGCGACCTGGAAGACCTGTTCGGCATCGAGCTCGAGGTCGACGACGTCGAGACCGTCGGGGGGCTGCTGGCGCACGCGCTGGGCCGGGTGCCGATCGCCGGTTCCCAGGCGGTGGTGGAGGGGCTCAGCCTGACGGCCGAGAGCCTGGCCGGTCGCCGCAACCGGATCGGCACGGTCCTCGTCACCAGGGCCGTCCCCGCCGAGTCCGACTCGGTCTCGGCCTCCGCCGACCAGTGAGGGGCCCCGGGTCGTAGTGGTCAGGGGAGGTGATCCGGACGGCCGGATCCGGGCGGATCATCCGTCCCCAAGTCGTCCGCAAGTCTTCTGCAAGCGGGGCGCGCGAGGCTTCTCCCACGGCACCCGGTCGCGCGGGAGTCGGTGGGGAAGGTCCCGGCGCCCGGAGGGGTTCGCGGTGCGAGGGACCGGCTCCAGGGGGAGACAGAGTCACGCAGGGCTCCGAGGCTGTTCTGCGTCACTCGCTCAAGGGTGTTCTCGACCGTGAAATGCGGTTGAGGGCACCCTTAGGCGTTTATCGAATGGTTGCCGCTTTTTCTGACGGGGAAGAAAGCGGGTCGGCGGGGACGGGTCGCCTCGCGCATGACACTCGCACATGACATCGGGGGAATGCTCATGACACGGGGGTTGAGTTTTGTGGTTTTTGCGGTGTTGTGTGGATTTGTATCGACCGTTTCGGGCGGGTGCGGCGACGAGGGGTCCGGCGGCGCCACGGACCGCGCCGCGGAGCTGAACCGGCTGCGGGGGGTGCTCAGCGGGGCGCGGGACCTGCCGGAGGGATTCTCGGCCCGCCCGCGGGACGGCTGGCGAGCTCCCTTCAAGCCCGTCGACGAGGACTGCAGGCTCGTCCTCGACGCCGCCGGAGGCAGGCCGCCGAAGCGGGCGCTGGACGCGCGGGCCGCCGTGACCTACCAGGGCGACGGGGTCGGGGAGCTGGCCGGGTTCGGCCTGGCCTCCTACGACGGTGACGACGCCGCGCTCCACTTCGGCGAGCTCGCCGAGGCGCTGGGCGGCTGCCCGGTCGCGCGCGCCCCCCTCGCTGGTCGCGGCACCGCCTTCAGGGTCTCCGGCCTGGACCTGGGCGGGATCGGTGACGGGGTGCAGGCCAGGCGGCTGAACGGCAGGCTGAACGGATACCCGTACGAGATCCACCTGGTGTTCGCCCTCAGCGGCCACACCCTGGTCTCGCTGGTGCACGCCGGGGTCAGGGACGTCGACGCCGCGCGTACCGGGCAGCTCGCCCGCCTGCTGGTCGGGGAGGTCGGCGCGTGAGCGGGAGTCACCGTCCGAGGGGGCGTCGTTCCAGAGGGCATCTTCTGAGGGGGTACCGCCTGGGGGAGGACCGCCTGAGCGGGGGCGCCGCCGGGGGAGGCCGCCGGGGCGGAGCCTCGGCCCGGAAGGGGATCGCCGCCCGGACGAGGCCGGGTCGCCGTGCGGGCCGGAAGCTGAATACCCTTGTGCCGTGAGTGACGCGACCCTCGATCCCGAGGACAAGAAGATCATCGTGCTGGCCCGTTCCGCCCGCGCCCGCAACGGCGCCGCCGAGGGGGCCGCCGTGCGGGACGAGACCGGCCGGACCTACTCGGCGACCAATGTGGCGTTGCCGTCGCTGACCCTGTCCGCGCTCCAGGTCGCCGTGGCGATGGCGGTGTCCAGCGGAGCGGAGTCGCTGGAGGCCGCCGCGCTGGTCACGGCGGGTGACGGTCCCTCCGACGCCGACACGCGGGCGGTCCGCGATCTGGGCGGCGAGACCGTGCTCGTGGCCGGTCCCGACGGGACACCGCGTCAGAGCTGAGTCCGGCATCGGCGACAATGGTTGACGTGAGTTCCTCAGCTGCTGATTTCCATGCCGGTTTCGCCTGCTTCGTCGGCCGGCCCAACGTCGGCAAGTCCACGCTGATGAACGCGTTGGTCGGCACGAAGGTGGCGATCACCTCCTCCAAGCCCCAGACGACCCGCCGCGCCATCCGTGGCATCGTGCACCGCCCCGACTCCCAGCTCATCATCGTCGACACGCCGGGTCTGCACCGGCCCCGCACGCTCCTGGGTGAGCGGCTGGACAGCCTGGTGCTGTCCACCCTCACCGAGGTCGACGCGATCGGCTTCTGCGTGCCCGCCAACGAGCCCATCGGCAAGGGTGACCGGTTCATCGCGGAGAAGCTCGCGGGCATCAAGAAGACCCCGGTGGTCGCCGTGGTGACCAAGTGCGACCTGGCGACCCGCGAGCAGATCGCCGCACAGCTGCTCGCGATCTCCCAGCTCGCCGACTTCGACGACATCGTCCCGGTCTCCGCGCGGTCGGGCGAGCAGCTCGACGTGCTGGCCGACGTGCTGGTCCAGCACCTCCCGGAGAGCCCCCCGCTGTACGAGGGAGGCCAGCTCACCGACGAGCCCGAGCAGGTGCTGGTGGGCGAGCTGATCCGCGAGGCGGCCCTGGAGGGCGTACGCGACGAGCTGCCGCACTCGATCGCGGTCGTCGTCGACGAGATGATGCCCAGGGAGGGGCGCGACGACCTCCTCGACATCTACGCGCACATGTTCGTCGAGCGCCCGTCCCAGAAGGCCATCGTGATCGGGCACAAGGGCTCCCGGCTCAAGGACGTCGGCAGTCGCGCCCGCCAGCAGATCGAGGCCCTCCTCGGCACCCGCGTCTACCTCGACCTGCGCATCAGCGTCGCCAAGGACTGGCAGCGCGACCCCAAGCAGCTCCGCCGCCTGGGCTTCTACGACTGAGGGCCCGCCACCCCCTCAGGGGTGGCCGCCTCCTCACCGTGCCGGAGCCGCCGCCGCAGCTCGACGGCGTCCCGGCCGAGTGCGGAGACCAGGGTGCCGGGGCCGGCCAGCGGAAGGACGGCCCAGCCGTCCCCGACCACCGTCTCCGGCGCCCGTCCGGTGATCAGGGTGCTGCCCACGCAGCGGGCGTCGCCGTAGACGGCGGAGCTGCCGTCGATCTCCGGGTCGCCCACCACGAACTCCTGCCGGAGCAGCGGCACCCCGCCGAGAACGGCGTCGAAGCGCGAGTGACAACGTCCGGGCCGCTCGCCGTACCGGCCGAAGACGATCTCCTCGCGCCAGAACACCCGCGCGTCCTCGGCCAGGTCCAGCCGGACGATCGCGCGGTGCAGGCAGCCCGCCGCGAGCACCGTCGGTTCCGGCGCGAAGCGCAGCGAGGCGCCCGCGCCGACCCTGGCCGTGATCGTCATCAGCGACTCGGCCCCCGCGGAGCCGGGCAGCACCAGCGTGCTCGCGACCGACCGCACCTCCAGCGCGGTGCCCGGCGCCACCTCGATGTCGAGGGCCAGGTCGTCGCCGCCCAGCGGACCCGCGGCGGTGGACACCAGGTGTACCCGGCCAGGCGCGGTCGCCCGCACCGTGAGCGGCGGCCCCGAACGCATCGTGGCCAGGACGGTCCGGCCGCCGGAGTCCAGCCGGGTGGCGATCGCCGCCCGCGCCCTCATCGACCGCCGCCCGGCCCGCCCCGGCTCGGGACGTACGGGCCGCGCGGGCGTGGGGGCGTCGTCGTGGACGGGGGCGGGAGCCGGGGCGGAGTCGGTGACGGACATGAGGTCAGGCGTTGGAGTGCTCGTGGGCCCAGGACTCGACCAGGCCGGTGACCCAGTCGGAGACCGCGTGCGCGCTCGGATCCTCCCTGATCGAGGTGAACAGCACGGGCCTGCCCTCCCGTACGGCCGCCGCGTCGCGGGACATGACCGTGAGGTCCGCGCCGACCATCGGGGCCAGGTCGGTCTTGTTGACCACGAGCAGGTCGGCCGTCGTCACGCCGGGGCCGCCCTTGCGCGGGACCTTGTCGCCGCCGGACACGTCCAGTACGAAGATCTGCCGGTCGGCCAGGCCCCTGCTGAAGGTGGCCGTGAGGTTGTCACCGCCGCTCTCCACGATCACCAGGTCGAGCGGGCCGAACCGCTCCTCCAGGGTCTCCACCGCGTCGAGGTTGGCCGCGATGTCGTCGCGGATGGCGGTGTGCGGGCAGCACCCGGTCTGGACGGCGACGATCCGCTCCGGATCGAGCACGCCCGCCCTGCGCAGGAAGTCGGCGTCCTCGGTGGTGTAGATGTCGTTGGTCACCACACCCAGGCGCATCGAGGGGCCGAGCGTCCGGCACAGGGCCGCGGTCAGCGCGGTCTTGCCGCTGCCGACGGGCCCTCCGATGCCCAGACGCAGTGCTCGTCCGTGAGGGTCGGCGGCGTGGTGGTGGTCGTCGTGGTTGGCGCCCATGGGGGGTCACCGTCCTTCCAGGTGGTCGTCAGGAGACGAAGAGCCTCAGATCTGCGCGGATGTGCTGTTCGGCGAGCAGGTCGAGCGCGGGGGCGGCGTGCGCGGGCAGTGACTCCCAGGACTCCCAGGACTCCCAGGAGCCCGGGGAGTCCCGGGACTTCCCGGACTCTCCGGTGGTAACGGTGGCCGCGACCCTTTCCATGGCCGGGGCGAGGTCGGCGAGCAGGCGGTGGACGGCGACCGGGTCGAGGCCCAGCAGCCGTACCGCCGCCGTGGCGGGTCCGGTGACGGAGGTGTAGGCCGCCGCGAGGGCGGCCTCGGCGGGGGAGCAGCCCGCGACGGCCGCCACCGCGCCGAGCGCGAGGGGGTGGTGGACTCCCTGGGAGACGGCCCCGGCCGGCGCGTCGAGCACCGGAGAGGGCCAGATCCTCCGCGAGGTCCGCAGCAGCAGCCTGCCCTGCGTGCGGCTCGCCACCCGCTGGGCGGGCGAGGAGATCCTGGCGTCGGCCTCCGCGTCCAGGCGTATCCACCCGGAACGGCTCGTCTCCGGATCCGGAGACGAGCCGTTCGCGGGAGCGGGACCGTGCCTGGGAGCGGGGGCGACGCCGTTCGCCCGCGCGGGAACCTCCGCCGGTGGGCCGCTCGCCGGGGGCGGGAGGCTCGCGGAGAGGTGGGCCGCGCCGAGCTCGCAGGCCGCGGCGGCGAGGGCGGCCGTCACCAGGCCCGCAGTGGCCAGGCGGCCCCGCAGGAAGGCGGCGAGGCCGGGAAGGTCGTGGATCGCACCGATCCTGACCGCCTCCTCGGCGCCCCCGGAGTGGGCGTGGCCCCCGGCGGGCAACCGGGAGTCGGCCAGGAGCAGCAACGCGGCGTTGATGCGCGGGCCTCCTTCGGCTGGACGAGACGGCTGGACGAGATGGTTCGGCGGTCGACCGGGGGCCGGTCAGAACAGGAAGTAGCGCTGGGTCATGGGCAGGGTCTCGGCGGGGGCGGGTTCGATCACCTCGCCGTCGACGCTGACGGCGAAGGTGTCGGGGTGGATGTCGATCCTGGGCATGGCGTCGTTGAGCGGCATGCTCTCCTTGCCCCTGCGGCGGACGTCGGCCACCGGCAGCAGTCGCCTGCGTACGGCCAGGCGGTCGGCGAGGCCGTCCTCGATCGCGAGGGGGGCGACGAAGTGAACGGACGTGGCGGCGGCGGTGACCGGGGCGGCGCCGAACATCGGGCGCGGCATGACCGGCTGCGGGGTCGGGATGGAGGCGTTGGCGTCGCCCATCTGGGCGTACGCGATGACACCACCCTTGACCACCAGGTCCGGTTTGACGCCGAAGAAGGCCGGGTCCCACAGGACCAGGTCGGCCAGCTTGCCGGTCTCCACCGAGCCGACCTCGCCGTCCAGGCCGTGGGCCACGGCCGGGCAGATCGTGTACTTGGCGACGTAGCGCCGGGCACGGAGGTTGTCGGCGGGGCCGTCGCCGGGAAGCGCGCCCCGGCGGCGCTTCATCACGTGCGCGGTCTGCCAGGTACGGATGATCGTCTCGCCCACCCGGCCCATCGCCTGGGAGTCCGAGCCGATCATCGAGATCGCGCCCATGTCGTGCAGGATGTCCTCGGCCGCCATCGTGGACGGCCGGATCCGGGACTCGGCGAACGCCAGGTCCTCGGGGATGGACGGGTTGAGGTGGTGGCAGACCATCAGCATGTCGAGGTGCTCGTCGAGCGTGTTGACGGTGTGCGGGCGGGTCGGATTGGTCGAGGACGGCAGGATGTTGCCATAGGAGGCGACCCGGATGATGTCCGGCGCGTGGCCGCCCCCCGCCCCCTCGGTGTGGTACGCGTGGATCATCCGGTCGCCGATCGCCGCCAGCGTCGACTCCACGAACCCGGCCTCGTTGAGGGTGTCGGTGTGGATCGTGACCTGGGTGCCGGTGGCGTCGGCGACCGACAGGCAGGCGTCGATGGCGGCGGGGGTGGTACCCCAGTCCTCGTGCAGCTTGAAGCCCGAGGCCCCGGCGCGGAGCTGTTCGAGCAGGCCGTCGCGGCTGACCGTGTTGCCCTTGCCGAGCAGTGCGACGTTGATCGGGTAGGAGTCGAGCGACTCCAGCATCCGGGCGAGATACCAGGTGCCGGTGACGGTGGTGGCCTTGGTGCCCTCGGCGGGCCCGGTGCCGCCGCCCACGATGGTGGTCACCCCCGCGGCGAGGGCCTCGTCGAGGATCTGCGGGCAGATCAGGTGGACGTGGGAGTCGATCGCCCCGGCGGTCAGGATCTTCCCGTTGCCCGCGAGGATCTCGGTCGAGGGGCCGATGACCAGGTCGGGGTGGACGCCGTCCATGGTGTCGGGGTTTCCGGCCTTGCCGATCGCGACGATGCGGCCGTCCCTGATCCCGATGTCGGCCTTCACCACGCCCCAGTGGTCGAGGATCACCGCTCCGGTGATCACCAGGTCGGGCGAGCCCTCGGCCCTGGTGGTCCTGGCCTGGCCCATCGACTCCCTGATGACCTTGCCGCCGCCGAAGACGGCCTCGTCGCCCGCCCCCGACGGGCCCATCGACAGGTCCTCGGTGACCTCGACGAGCAGGTCGGTGTCGGCCAGCCTGATCCGGTCGCCGGTGGTGGGGCCGTAGAGCGCGGCGTAGCGGGATCGTTCAATGAACACTGGGGCTCCCGTCGAGAGGTCCGGCCCACTCGGAGCGGAGACCGGGGACGATCCGCAGGCCGCCGATCGGCACGAGGGTCACGTCGCGCTCCACACCGGGCTCGAACCGCACCGCCGTGCCGGCCGGGACGTCGAGCCGGGTGCCCCAGGCCGCCTGGCGGTCGAACTCCAGGCCGGGGTTGCACGCGGCGAAGTGGTAGTGCGAGCCGACCTGGATCGGTCGGTCGGCGGTGTTGACGACTCGGACGGTGACGCGCTCGCGGCCCGGGTTGAGCGGGATGGGCGTGTCGCCGTACTGGATCTCACCGGGTGTCATCGGCGCTCACCGTTCCTGGGGTGCACGGGATCGGCTGGTCCTCACGAGATCGGCCGGGGCTCACGGGATGGGGTGGTGGACGGTGACGAGCTTGGTGCCGTCGGGGAAGGTGGCCTCGATCTGCACCGACGACAGCATCTCGGGCACCCCGTCCATGACGTCGTCGCGGGACAGCACCTTGCGGCCCGCGTCCATCAGCTCGGCGACGGTGCGTCCGTCCCTGGCGCCCTCCATGAGGAAGGACGCGATGATCGCGGTGGCCTCGGGGTGGTTGAGCCGGAGGCCCCGTGACCTGCGGTCGCGGGCGACACCGGCGGCGACGTGGATGAGCAGGCGTTCCTGCTCGTGTGGTGTGAGCCGCATTCCCGGACCATAGGAACCGGCGGTTTCCATGATGTTGCACGTCGATGTCGTGCTGGTTTCCAGGTGGCGCGAGCCGCACGAACGGGGCAGAAGCGTCCATCGGCGCCCCCTTTCCTGCGGGTATACCGGCGCGCTCCGAAGTAGATATCACGAAATTTGCTGATTTGTCGGGACAAAAAACGGCGTGGTGTTCGCGCTGCCACGTCCTGTCACGGCGGTTAGCTCCCGGCAAAGTGCAATTAACAATTATGAACTGGGCGGGAAACCTCACTCAGTCACCTTGACGGCAGATAGATCGGTGCGGGGGCCGTACCGGCAAGGAGGAAAGTCATTGAGGAACACAGCATGGCGCTCCGGAGTCACCGTCGTGGCGCTGGCCGCGGCGCTGGCCGCCTGTGGAAGCGAAGCCCCTGCGGGCACGGACGCGGCCTCCGCCGGCGGTGGTGAGGACGGCATCAAGGTCGGCATCCTGCACTCGCTCAGCGGCACCATGGCCATCAGCGAGGTGACCGTCAGGGACTCCGAGCTGCTCGCCATCGAGGAGATCAACGCCGCCGGCGGCGTGCTCGGCAAGAAGCTGATCCCCGTGGTCGAGGACGGCGCGTCCGACTGGCCCACCTTCGCGGAGAAGGCCACCAAGCTCATCCGCCAGGACAAGGTCGCCACCACCTTCGGCGGCTGGACCTCCGCCAGCCGCAAGGCGATGCTGCCGGTGTTCGAGCGGAGCAAGGCCCTGCTGTGGTACCCGGTTCAGTACGAGGGCCTGGAGAGCTCGCCGTACATCTTCTACACCGGCGCCACCACCAACCAGCAGATCATCCCCGGCCTCGACTACCTCAAGGAACAGGGCAAGAAGAAGATCTTCCTGGTCGGCAGCGACTACGTCTTCCCGCGCACCGCCAACAAGATCATCAAGGCGTACGCGGCGGCGAACGGGATGGAGATCCTCGGCGAGGAGTACACCCCGCTCGGCCACACCGAGTACAGCACGCTGACCAACAAGGTCGTCCAGGCCAAGCCGGACGCCGTCTTCAACACCCTCAACGGTGACAGCAACGTCGCCTTCTTCAAGCAGCTCAACAGCGCCGGGGTCACCGCCGAGCAGATGCCCGTCCTGTCGGTGAGCGTCGCCGAGGAGGAGGTCAAGGGCATCGGCGTCGACAACATCGCCGGACACCCCGTCGCCTGGAACTACTACCAGACCACCGAGAACCCGGCCAACGAGAAGTTCGTCGCCGCGTTCAAGGCCAAGTACGGCGCCGACAAGGTGACCTCCGACCCGATGGAGGCCGGATACAACGCCGTCTACCTGTGGGCCGAGGCCGCCAAGAAGGCCGGATCCGTCGAGGTCGAGGCCGTCAGGAAGGCCGCCGGGGGCATCGCCCTGGAGCGCCCCGAGGGCCTGGTCACCATCGACGGCGAGAACCAGCACATGTACAAGACGGCCAGGATCGGGGTGATCCAGCCCGACGGCCTCATCAAGGAGGTCTGGAACTCCGGCAAGCCGATCAAACCCGACCCCTACCTCAAGGGCTACCCCTGGGCGAGCGGCCTGGCCAACGGCTGATCCCCTCTCAGACCGGCTCCGGACCGGGCCGTGACCAGATCACGGGCAGCACCGTGACGCACCCACATGCGGTACGGCCCGATCCGGAGCCAAACACTCGTAGGAAGGGGACCTTCGGTGGAGGCTTTTCTCAACCAGCTCCCGATCGGCCTGTCCATCGGCGCCGTGCTGCTCCTCATCGCCCTCGGCCTGACGTTCACGTTCGGCCAGATGGGCGTGATCAACATGGCCCACGGCGAGTTCATCATGGCGGGCGCGTACACCGCCTACCTGCTCCAGGACCTCACCGGCCGGATGGCCGTGATCGTCGCTCTGCCCGTCGCCTTCCTGGTCGCCGGGCTGATGGGGCTCATCCTGGAGCGGACCGCGATCCGTCACTTCTACGGCCGCCCGCTCGACACCCTGCTGCTCACCTGGGGCGTCAGCCTCGTGCTGCAGCAGCTCGCCCGCGACCTGTTCGGGGCGCCCAACGTGCAGGTCCAGGCGCCCACCTGGCTGCAGGGCGGCATCGCGTCCCTGCCGTACAACCGGCTGTTCATCTTCGCCCTGGCCGTCCTCACCGTCATCGGCATCTGGGCCTACATGAACCGCACCGGCCAGGGCCGGCGGATGCAGGCGGTGATGCAGAACCGGCAGCTGGCCGCGGTCAGCGGCATCAACACCGCCCGCGTGGACCAGCGCACCTTCTTCATCGGCTCCGGCCTGGCCGGGGTCGCCGGGGTCGCCCTCACCCTCATCGGCCCCGTCGGGCCCGCCCTCGGCACCTACTACATCGTCGACGCCTTCCTCGTGGTCGTCGCCGGAGGGCTCGGCCAGCTGCGCGGCGCCGTCATCGCCGCCGCGGGACTCGGCCTGCTCAACTCGTACGCCGAGTTCTGGAGCGACGCCAGCCTGGCGAAGGTCATTGTGTTCGCCGCGATCATCGCCTTCCTCCAGTTCCGGCCGCAGGGCCTGTTCGTACTCCGATCGAGGGCGCTGACTTGACATTCTCCCCACGGCTGAAGCCGAAGGATTCCAACCTTCACAGGTCGGAGTTCCTGTTTCACCGCCGACCGCAGACACCCGGGACGAGTGCCGTGTCTTACATCAGCTCCGCAGGCGTTTCACCTCTCCACCAGCCCGGCGGCGAGGATTTTGCGACTCTGCAGGGTCTGCTTGGTTGTCGCAAACCCGCGAGTGACCATACCGGAAGGGAGGGAGGGGCCTCCTGCCTTTGGCTGAAGCCAGGGGACTTCGCCCCGGAATTCCGATGAACCTCGCACGACTCAAGGGGCCCGGGGTCTTCGCGGTGGTGGCGGTGCTGGCCCTGGTGGTCGCACCGCTCCTGCTGGAGCCCTTCCGCCTCGGCCTGCTGGCCAAGTATCTCTGCTTCGCGATCATCGCCCTGGGCATCGGCCTGGCCTGGGGGCAGGGCGGCATGCTCGTCCTCGGCCAGGGCGTGTTCTTCGGGCTCGGCGGCTATGCGATGGCGATGCACCTGAAACTGGTGGACGCCCAGGGCGACCTGCCCGACTTCATGGTGTGGAGCGGGGTCGAGCAGCTGCCCGCCCTGTGGAAACCGTTCGCCAACCCGGTGTTCGCGCTCGCCATGGTCGTCGTCGGGCCGATGCTGATCGCCACGGTGCTGGGCCTGCTGGTGTTCAGGCAGCGGGTGCGCGGCGCCTACTTCGCGATCCTCACCCAGGCGCTCGCCGCCGCGTTCGTCATCCTGCTCGTCGGCCAGCAGGGCCTGACCGGCGGCACCAACGGCCTGACCAACTTCTACGACCTGTTCGGCCAGGACCTGGCGGCCGACTCCACCCAGCGCGGGCTGTACTTCGCGGTCGCGATCGTCACCGGCCTGCTCTACCTCGGTGCCCGCCAGCTGGTGAAAAGCCGCTTCGGGCGGCTGCTCGTCGCCATCAGGGACGGCGAGGACCGCGTCAGGTTCCTCGGCTACGACCCGGCCAGGGTCAAGACCGTCACCTTCGCGCTGTCGGCGGGCATGGCCGGGCTCGCGGGTGCCCTGTTCGTGCCCGTGGTCGGCATCATCTCGCCCGCGCTGCTGGGGGTGGTCCCCTCCCTCGAACTCGTCGTCGCGGTCGCGGTGGGCGGCAGGTTCGCGCTGGCCGGGGCGATCCTCGGCGCGGTCGTCATGGGGTACGCCAAGACGTCCTTCAGCGAGCAGTTCGCCGACGGCTGGCTCTACCTCCAGGGCGCGCTGTTCATCCTCGTCATGACCCTGGCCCCCAAGGGGATCCTCGGCGTGGCGGCGTCGGCGCGCGACGCCTGGGCGCGCAGGTCGAGGCGCCGTACGGACCCCGAGCCGCCGCCCGCGGACGCTCCCGACACGAGAGTCATGGAGGAGGTCCGATGAGTCCGATGATCGAGGTACGCGGGCTGTCGGTGGTCTTCGACGGCTTCCGCGCCATCGACGGCATCGACCTGACGGTCGAGAAGGGGGAGCTGCGCTTCCTGATCGGCCCCAACGGGGCGGGGAAGACCACGCTCATCGACGTCATCACCGGCCTCACCCGCCCGACCACCGGCGAGGTCGTCTTCGACGGGCACAGTCTGGTGGGCCTGCGCGAGCACAGGATCGTACGGCTCGGCGTCGGGCGGACCTTCCAGACCTCGGTGGTCTTCGAGGAGCTGAGCGTCCTGGAGAACCTCGACCTGGCGGCGTCCTTCCGCCGCCCGCTCTGGTCGCTGGCCCGGCGCAGGCGCGGCATCTCCGACGCCGTCGCCGAGGCTCTGGAGACCACCGGCCTGAAGGAGTTGGCCGACCGGCCCGCGGGGGTGCTCTCCCACGGGCAGCGGCAGTGGCTGGAGATCGGCATGCTGCTCACCCAGCGCCCCAAGCTGCTCCTGCTGGACGAGCCGGTGGCCGGTATGTCCAAGGACGAGCGGGAGCGTACCGGCGAGCTCCTGACGTCCGTGGCGAACGACCACACGGTGATCGTGATCGAACATGACATGGAGTTCCTGCGCAGGTACGCCTCGCAGGTCACCGTCCTGCACGAGGGCAAGGTGCTGATCGAGGGATCGGTCGACCAGGTCCGCGACGACCCGCGCGTGCAGGAGGTCTATCTCGGAAGGAAGCGCAGCGATGCTGTCGGTACAGGAACTTGACGCCGGGTACGGCAGGGCCCGGGTGCTGTTCGGGGTCTCCCTGGAGGTGGAACCCGGGCAGCTGATGTGCGTGATGGGCCGCAACGGGGTCGGCAAGACCACCCTGCTCAACACCGTGATGGGCGTGCTGCCCGCCACCGCGGGGTCGGTCACCTTCGAGGGCCGCGACGTGACGCGCATGCCGCCTCACGAGCGGGTCCGGCTCGGCATGGCGTACGTCCCCCAGGGGCACGAGACGTTCCCCCAGCTCAGCGTGCTCGGCAACCTTCAGGTCACGCTGGAGGCCGCCAAGGGGCCGCAGGAGGCGCTGGAGGAGGCCCTGGAGACCTTCCCGCGCCTGAAGCCGCTGCTCAAGCGGCGCGCCGGGTTCCTGTCCGGCGGGCAGCAACAGCAGCTCGCCATCGCCCGAGCCCTCGTCACCCGTCCCAAGCTGCTCATTCTCGACGAGCCCACCGAGGGCATCCAGCCGTCGATCATCATCGAGATCGAGGAGGCGATCGAGCGGCTGCACGCCACGGGCCTGTCGCTCCTGCTGGTCGAGCAGTATCTGGATCTGGCGCTCCGCCTCGCCGACCGCTTCCTCATTCTCGACGCCGGGCACGTCGTCCATTCGGGGGCGGCCGAGGAATTGCGCGGGGAGGGAATTCACCGCCTTCTCGCCGTCTGACCCCCAAAGCATCTGAATCGGACTTTTCATATCAATAAGGTCCTATTTGATCACTTCTTGATGAAGAGGCTCCCACGGTGGGTGATGACGACATAGCCTGCCCAGAAAAGCGGAGTCCGGGGGTGTCATGGCAAAGGAACCTGCGGACGGGGAAAAGCGGCCGGAGGGGGTGTCCTCCCCTCCCGAGACGCGGGGCCGGTCTTCCCGGGAGGAGACCGGCGGCCCGGCCGGTGACGCTCCCGGTCGGCGAGCCGGGGTGGAACGCTCCCGGCGAACCGGCGGGGAGACCGGGGAGACCGGGGAGACGCCCGCCGGCGAGCGCCGGGACCGGGCCGTGGGCGAGCGTGACCGGCGGCCGGGTGACGAGCCCGCCCGGCGGGACGGCGACCGGTACGAGCGTGACCGGCGGCCCGACGACCGCTATGAGCGCGACCGGCGAGACGACGATCGCCACGGGCAGGGGCGGCGGCCCCGGGGACCGTACGAGCGTGACCGCTGGGACGACGACCGCTATGAGCGCGACCGGCGCTCCGACGAGCGGTACGACCGCGACCGGTGGGACGACGACCGCTACGACCGTGACCCGCGGTCCGAGGGCGCGGACGCCGGAGACGCCCACTCCGGGCCGCCGATCGGCCCGCCGGGACCGTCGGGGCCGCCCCGCAGGCGCCGGTTCCGCCGCTTCCGGCTGGCCGCCTGGATCGCGCTGGTCCTCGCCTCGGTCGTGGTCGGGGTGTCCATCGCGTGGGTGGGCGGGCCTCCCACCGAGGCCGAGCTGCGCGAGAAGGCGGGGCTTCTGAACAAGGACAGGCTCCTGGTCGGCGTGAAGGAGGACACCCCGGGCATCGCCCTGCGGAAGCCGGGCGAGACCGGTTTCGCCGGCTTCGACATCGACATCGCCTACATGATCGCGGCGGATCTGGGTTTCCGGCCCGACCAGGTCGACTTCCTGTCCATCGAGACCGAGGACAGGGCGCGCATGCAGGCCCGCGACACGGACGGCACCTTCGTCAAGGTCGACCTCGTGGTGGCGACCTTCAGTGTGACGCCGGAACGCAAGGCCGACCCCTCCGTCGGCTTCTCCACCCCCTACCTCTACACCGAGCAGTCGGTGGTGACCAGGTCCGACTACCCCGACGACAACGTCACCTCCCTGGGGCAGCTCGAGGGCAAGAGGGTCTGCTCGCTCGGCACCTCGACCTCCCTGACCGAGCTGAAGAAGGCGATCAAGGTCGATCCCATCGCCGAGCTCCTGATCAGCAAGTGCGTGGACCGTTTCGCGGACGGCCTCGCGGCCAACAGGGCGGTCGACGCGGTGACCACCGACGCGGCCCTGCTGGCCGGGTTCGTCGCCGAGCCGGGCAGGAAGTTGCGTCACCACGACATCGCGCTGGAGAAGACGGAGATGTGGGCGGTCAACGCGGGTTCCAACGGCGCGCTGCGCACCCTGGTCGACCTCGCGCTCTACCGCTCCTACGCCGATCCGGCCAACAAGATGTGGGAGGAGGCGTACGAGAAGCACATCCGGCCGTTGCTGGCGGCCAACCCGGGGGTGGACGTGGCCCAGGCGCGGCAGCCGTGCGCGCTCTCCCCGGACGTGCGACGCTGGCCGTGGGAGCGGACCCTCCCCGTGCAGGATTGCCCCTCCGCCCCTTGAAGTCCAACGTGCGGGTGAGGGACGCGCCAAGGAACCAGGAGTGGTTCCTCACGCTGCTGCCGGTGTTCCCGATCGTCCTGCTGGTGATGCGGCTGTGGTACGCCAGCAAGCAGGACACCCAGACGCTGCTCCTGCTCGTGCAGACCATCAGCCCGCTGGGCCTGCTGAGCGCGGTCCTGCTGACCACGGTGTGGGTGCTGCCCGTCGTCGTGGTCGGCGGCAGGCTTCTCGGCACCCTCTGCTGGATCAGCACGGGCCGTTCCTCGTGGCTGGTGCACAGCGCTCAGCGGCTGCCCGGCTGGGTCGTGGTCCTGGCCATCGCGATAGGCGTGTGCACCTGGCAGCTGCGTTTCCTGCCGACGCTGGCGATGTTGTCGCTGGCCCTGCTGGGCCTGACCGTGCGCGAGCGGTTCCCGGCCCACGAGGAGCTGCGGACCACGTTCTGCTACGCGCTGCCGGTGATCGCCGCCGTGCTGTCGTACGTCCTGCTGTGGCCGGCCATCGTCTCCGCGTTCACCGCGCGGGACGTGGCGACCGCGATCCTCCTGACGCTTCCCCCGGTGTTCGCGGCGCTGCTGACCGGCCCGGTGCCCGAGGCGCCGGCCAGGGTGCTGACCCACGGCATCGCGATCGGGATGGCGGTGTTCACGCCGTTCCTGGTCGGCGTGGTCGTGATGAGGGCGCCGATCCTCCCGCTGGTCGCCATGCAGATCAGCCTGGAGAGGCCGACCGAGGAGAGGCCCGCGGAGGTGGTCGTGGGCTACATGGTCGCCAGCGACGACCAGATGACCACCGTCCTCAAGCGTGACGGCGCCGTGGAGTTCATCCAGAACGCCCGGCTGCAGTCGAAGGTGCTCTGCCCCGACCCCGGCGAGGTGCCCAGGACGTGGGTGAACCTGCACGGCTGGTACGTCGAGCACAGTGTGATCTCCTGGCTCGCCCCGGTCTCGCGGCGGGCTCAGGCCGACCCGCGCTGCGAGGGCCGCCCGGCCAAGGAGACCGACCAGGCCGTACCGTCTCCGAGCGCATCCCCGTCCCCGTCTTCGGACCCGAGCGCGTCCCCGTCCCCGTCTCCGGCCGGGTCGCGTGAGGGGTGAGCGCGGCGGGCGAGCGGGAGTGACGCGGTCAGCCCGCGGGGCGGCCGGCGACCTCCCGGCGGGGGTGTCCGGGGCGGACGGTCACTGGCGGTAGTCTTCGACCTCGTCGATCGGGCGGGGGGCCGCCGAGTCGGGGTCCTCACCGAACTCGCGGCGCGCCCGGCGCTGCCTGAGCAGATCCCACGCCTGGTCGAGGGCCTCCTCCAGATTCTTGATCCGGTTGTTCTCCTCGTGCGAGGAGATGGAGTGCGAGCCCAGCTTCGCCCGGAGCTCCCGCTCCTCGGCGATCAGCTCGTTGATGTGGGCGAGGATGTCGCCGTCCCTCATGTTCGTTCCCCCTGTCTGAGTTCTTCTGGACTTTATCCGATCAGCGGATGACCGAACCGCCGGAGGCCGGGCCGCCCGTCGCGAGCGCGCCGCGCGGACGGGATCCCGAAGATCTTCGGGTCCCGCCATGTGAGACCGGGGCTCGGGCATCCGGGGCCGTCTGCTAACGTGCTAAGCATGCTGCGCGGCCTGCTTCTTAGCTGCCGCGACGAGGGCCTGTAGAGGCCGGCTCCCTCGTCGCGGAGCGAGCCATGCGCGTCGGCCACGATTGTTTTCCCAGTCGAGGAGCCTTGCATGTATCCGCAGCAGCAGCCCAGTCCCATGCCGTTCAAGCGCTATGAGTCCTTCGCGCCGATCCAGCTGACCGACCGTACCTGGCCCGGCAAGGTCATTGACCGGGCTCCCCGGTGGTGCGCCGTCGACCTGCGTGACGGCAACCAGGCACTGATCGACCCCATGGACTCCCATCGCAAGCTCAAGATGTTCGAGCTGCTGGTGAAGATGGGTTACAAGGAGATCGAGGTGGGCTTTCCCGCCGCCTCCCAGACCGACTTCGACTTCGTACGGCAGATCATCGAAGAGGATCTGATCCCCGACGACGTGGTGATCCAGGTCCTGACCCAGGCCAGGGCCGAGCTGATCGAGCGGACCTTCGAGTCGGTGCGCGGGGCCAAGCAGGCGATCATCCACCTTTACAACTCCACCTCCACCCTCCAGCGCAGGGTCGTCTTCGGCCAGGACCGCGAGGGCATCACCGCGATCGCGGTCGAGGGCGCCAAGCTCTGCAAGAAGCTGGCCGCCGAGATGGACGGCACGGAGATCTACTTCCAGTACTCCCCGGAGTCCTTCACCGGCACCGAGCTGGAGTATGCGGTGGAGGTCTGTGACGCCGTCAACGACGTCTGGCAGCCCACCCCCGACCGCAAGGTCGTCGTCAACCTGCCCGCCACCGTCGAGATGGCCACGCCCAACGTCTACGCCGACCAGATCGAGTGGATGCACCGCAACCTGGCCTACCGCGACTCGATTGTGCTGTCCCTGCACCCCCACAACGACCGCGGCACCGCCGTCGCCGCCGCCGAGCTGGGCTACATGGCCGGGGCCGACCGGATCGAGGGCTGCCTGTTCGGCAACGGCGAGCGCACCGGCAACGTCTGCCTGGTCACGCTGGGCATGAACCTGTTCTCGCAGGGCGTCGACCCGGAGGTCGACATCTCCGACATCGACGAGATTCGCCGGGTCACCGAATACTGCACCCAGCTGCCCGTCCACCCGCGCCACCCGTGGGGCGGCGAGCTCGTCTACACCGCCTTCTCAGGCTCCCACCAGGACGCCATCAAGAAGGGCTTCGAGCACCTGGAGCGCGACGCGGCCGCCGCTGGCGTCCCGGTCGAGGAGTTCACCTGGGCGGTCCCGTACCTGCCGATCGACCCCAAGGACATCGGCCGTACGTACGAGGCGGTCATCCGGGTCAACAGCCAGTCCGGCAAGGGTGGCGTCGCCTACATCATGAAGGCCGACCACCACCTGGACCTGCCGCGCCGCCTGCAGATCGAGTTCTCCCGCGCCGTCCAGGCCCACACCGACACCATCGGCGGCGAGGTGAACGCCGCGCGGATGTGGGAGGTCTTCACCGACGAATACCTGCCCAACCCGGCCAGTCCGTGGGGCCGCCTGGGCCTGCTGGCCCACCGCACCACCTCCAGGGGTGACGGCAAGGACGCCATCAGCGCCGACCTGCGCCTCGACGGTGAGATCCGCGAGGTCGAGGGGGTCGGCAACGGTCCCATCTCCGCCTTCTGCGACGCCCTGGCCAAGGTCGGTGTCCAGGTGCGCGTCCTCGACTACGCCGAGCACGCCATGAGCGCGGGGACCGACGCCAAGGCCGCCTCCTACATCGAGTGCGAGATCGCCGGTGAGACTCTGTGGGGGGTCGGCATCGACTCCAACACCACCACCGCCTCGCTCAAGGCGGTCATCTCCGCGGTCAACCGCGCCGGCCGCTAGCGGACCGGGCGGTACGGCCGGGCCGCTTTTTGGCGGCGTCCGCGTCACCCCCGTACCGCTTCGTCCCGCACCGCCCCCGCCCCGTACGGCACGATCTGCCGTGCGAGGTCCGACAGCCGCCCACAAGGCACCGACGTCGCTCACTCGACCGCGCCCACCGCGAAATCCGTCCGGGCGCGGTCGAGTCGTTTCCGCTCGCCTTCCGGTACCGGGAACGCGCGTGACCTCGGGGCGGAGGCCGTACGGTGACTCCCGTCGCGTGGGCGGCGATGGATGCCTCCGTGAGAATTGCCGTGAAACCAGCTTTTCCAGGACGGATCATGCCACGGACCGGCTGCGAGACCCTTCTCCGAACGGGCCGTCCGGAGGCTTCCCCGACCGGCGAATTCACGGTGTTCCGTGGCGGGTCGCTGCGAGACATCCCAACGTCGCCGACATAGCCTCTTTGCAGCTCAGGGTCTAACTCGCTCCCCTCGAACAAGCCGAAAACGGTTTTTTCGGCTATGTGCGAAATTCGTATTTATCGGGGGAATTCATGCGATGTATTATCGGCCTGGCCACCGCCGGGCTCGTCATCCTCGGCGGCACCGCCACCGCGGACACGCGGCCACCGCGCCACGCACCCGATCCGTCCGTGGCCCGATCGACCGTCGACCCGCCCCCGTGGCCGCCCCGGCCGATCCTGCCCCGTCCCACCCCGACTCCCACTCGTCCGGATGTGGGGTCGCTCATTCCCCGGCCTCCGTGGCCGCCCCGGCCGACCCCGACCCCGACCCTGATTCCGATTCCGACTCGTCCGGATGTGGGGTCGCTCATTCCCCGGCCCCCGTGGCCGCCCCGGCCGACCCCGACCCGTCCGGACGCGGGGCCACCGATTCCCCTGCCGCCGCCGTGGGTCGAGCCGACCCCGCCCTGGCCCGACCCGTGGCCGCCACGGCCGATTCCGCCTCGTCCGGATGCGGGACCGCCGATTCCCCTGCCGCCGCCGTGGGTCGAGCCGACCCCGCCCTGGCCCGGCCCGATCCCACCGCCGCCGATTCCGCCCCGCCCCCCGTGGGGCGAGCCGATTCCGCCCCGCCCCATCCCGATCCCGCCGCCGATTCCGCCCCGTCCGCCGTGGGGCGAGCCGATCCCGCCTCGCCCCACTCCGCCCCGTCCGCCCATCGTGATCCCGCCGTGGGGACCGACGGTCGGCGGCCCGTACATCAAGCGGCTCACGCTGACCGTCTCGCGACCGGGCGGGGTGCGGACCGTCTGGCTCGGATGCGGGCCGACAAGCGGCACGCACCCCCGAGGGGAGGAGGCGTGCGCGCTGCTGATCCGGGCGCAGGGCGACCCCGCCCGCGTCGGACCGCTGTCGTGGGCGGCCTGCCCGCAGCGGTACGACCCGGTCGCCGCGTCCGCGACCGGCACCTGGAACGGCCGCCCCATCCGGTACCAGCGAACCTTCAGCAACCAGTGCGAGCTGCGTGCCGAGACCGGGGTGATCTTCTCCTTCTAGAACCCGTCCCGTGGCACGCGTCCGACGGGGCCCGTACGGCGGTGAGGACGTCCTCGCCGCCGTACGGCCGTTCCGGACCCCGGGCGGGGGCCGCTCAGCCCCGAGAGTCGTAAACTGGGAGGAAGTCCCAGGTCAGCGGCCTCGTGCCACAAACCGGCGATGCCCACGGCCAGGAGTGGATCCGCGGTAGGACGGGGTGAGTCGATGATGGGCAAGCAGTCATCCGGAACCGTGCTGTCTTCCTCTCAGCGGGCGGCCATGCGGGATCTTCTGACCGCGGACCGCGAGAGGACGGTGACCCAGATCACGGCGCTGACGCGCGACTGGGACGACCTCGTCGACTCGTCGGCGCTGGTGGCCAACGACGACGAGCACGATCCGGAGGGGGCGACGATCGCCTTCGAACGGTCCCACCTCCAGGCCCTGCTCGACAGGGCGCGAGCCCACCTCGACGATCTCGACGAGATGTTCAGACGACTCCACCAGGGCACCTACGGTGTGTGCGACGGCTGCGGGCGACCCATCGCCCTGGGACGACTGAAGGCGCGTCCAAGCGCCCGGACCTGCATCGAGTGCGCCGAACGCGGGCGGTGACGACCCGCGGGCGACGCACCGAGGTCCCTGAACTACCCTGGGTGCGGCAATGCCCGCCGTCGCGCCCCGCATGACCATCGGCCATGAGCCGTGCCCCGCACGACCACGACCGTCCGGCCGTGACCCGTGCCCCGTACGGTCACCCGAGTGAGCCCGTGTCCCGCGCGATCACCCGCGTGTGGCGAGCATCCGCCGCGTACGGCCTGACGTGAGGCGTAGAGAGGGCACATCGTGACCATAGGGCTGCTGAACTGGGCGGGCAACATCACCTACGGCGCCGCGCGGATCCACCGCCCCGGCCGTGTCGAGGAGCTTCAGGAGCTGGTCGCCCGCAGCGGCGCCGTCCGGGCGCTCGGCACCCGCCACTCCTTCAACGAGATCGCCGACCGTCCCGGCGGTGACCTCGTCTCGCTGGAGGGTCTGCCCGCCGACTTCGAGCTCGACCCGGTGCGGGGCACGGTCACGGTTGGTGGCGGGGTGCGCTACGGCGAGCTGAGCCGATGGCTGTACGGCGAGGGCTACGCGCTGCCCAACCTCGGTTCACTGCCGCACATCTCGATCGCCGGTGCCTGCGCCACGGCCACGCACGGTTCCGGGGTCGCCAACGGCAACCTCGCCACCGTGGTCTCCGGCCTCGAACTGGTCACCGCGGACGGTGAGATCACCGTCCTCGGCCGTGAGAAGGACGGCGACCGCTTCGCCGGAGCGGTCGTCGCCCTCGGGGCGCTGGGCATCGTCACCAGGGTCGTCCTCGACGTCGTCCCGGCCTTCGAGGTGCGGCAGTACGTCTACGAGAACCTGCCGTGGGCGCGCATGGAGGAGCACTTCGAGGAGATCATCTCGGCCGCGTACAGCGTGAGCCTGTTCACCGGCTGGAGCGGCCCCGTGATCGACCAGGTGTGGGTGAAGCGCCGCGACGGCGAGCCCGGCCCGTGGGAGCCGACGCCGCGCTGGCTGGACGCCACGGCGGCCACGGCCGACCGCCACCCGCTGCCGGGGATGTCCGCCGTCAACTGCACCGCGCAGATGGGCGTGCCCGGCCCCTGGTACGACCGGCTGCCGCACTTCCGCCTGGACTTCACCCCGAGCAGCGGGGACGAGCTCCAGTCGGAGTATCTGTTCCCCCGCCGCCACGCCCTCGCCGCGCTCCGCGCGCTGGACGCGGTCAGGGACGTCATCGCCCCCGTCCTGCAGATCTCGGAGATCCGTACCGTCGCGGCGGACGACCTGTGGCTGAGCTCCTCCTACCGGGAGGACGTCGTCGCCGTCCACTTCACCTGGAAGAAGGACTGGCCCGCGGTGAGCCGGGTGCTCGCCGTGATCGAGGAGCTGCTGGAGCCCTTCGAGGCCCGCCCCCACTGGGGCAAGCTCTTCCTCATGGGGCCCGAGCGCCTGAGCTCCCTGTATGACCGGCTTCCGGACTTTCGGAGCCTGGCCGCCGACCTCGACCCCACGGGCAAGTTCCGCAACCCGTTCCTCGACGCCCGTCTCTTCCCGGCCGACTCCTCTTCCTGACCGTTCGCAGCCCCAACCTTGATCCGGACATCAGCTCACAAGCGGATCTTACGACTGGATCAGGGTAGTCAACTCCCATCACAGTGGTAACGGTGCGATATCCACCATAAAAGATCGTGAATCCAGCACCGGTGATGAGGGGGAGAGCATGGAACGTAATACGGTCGTGCGCGCGATGCACGATGTCGGGCTGGCCACCTGGTTCGGCGGCTCGTTGATGGGCGCGATCGGCCTCAACGCCGCCACCGCCGTGGTCAGTGACAGGAGCGAGCGCCTGAAGGTGGCGAACGCCGGATGGGGCCGGTGGGCGCCGGTCAGCGCCGCGAGCATCGGCGCCTTCCTCATCGGCTCGGCCGGTCTGCTGACGGCCAACAGGAAGCGCGTGGCGCACCAGCGGGGCGTGGGGGCGAGCACCGCGGCCAAGGCCGCGCTGACCGCCGCGGCGCTGGCCGCGACCGCCTACACCGGCGTGCTCGGGACCAGGCTCGCGGACGCGGGCGACGTGCCCGTGGAGGGCGCTGTGAAGCCCGACAAGGAGACCCCGGACGACGTCGCCAGGACGCAGCAGCAGCTGCGCCTCATGCAGTGGGTCGTCCCGGCCGTCACCGGGCTGATCGTCGTTCTCACCTCCCTGCACGGGGAGCAGCAGCGGCCAGGCCAGGTCATCCGGGGAGCCGCGCGCAAGAGGTTCTCCCGGTAGGGGGCTGTGTTCTCCACGGCCTCCGGTCGTCGATGGGCAGGGCCGTGAGCAGGTGGCGATGGCGACCGTGCCCATCTCGCGGGCGACCGCGCGGGGACGTGCCGCTCGCGCCGCCGCCGAAGGCCGGCCTCGGGTGACGTCGCGGCACGTCCCTCTCACCGGTGAGAGGGACGTGCCGCGTTGTTCGCCGGGCGCGGCGGGAACGGCCGTCAGGGTTTGGAGGTCAGGCCGCGGTTGATGGCCTCCTCGCGGAGGCGTTTCAGCGGCAGTGCGGTGCCATCGCGGTCGACGCGCCAGACGTCCCACCCGGCACAGGCCTTGGTCCCGGCGACCGCGGCTCCGGCGGCCGACAGGGAGTGGTAGGGGCGGCCCGTCGCCTCCACCCTGATCGTCCCGTCCTCCTCGACCGTGGCGAAGTGGATCTCACCCCTGACCGTACGGAAGATCTTGGTGTTCGGTGCCATCAGGCCGTGCGTGATCAGGTCGACGACCTCGACGCCGTAGTGGCGGCGGGCCCCGGACTGCTCGGGGACGCGGGGTGGGAGAACGATCGCCGGCAGGCGGAAGCCGAGCCTGGCCGGGTTCCAGATCTCCTCGCAGAGGAGCCGGTAGAGGTCCTGCCGCCGCTCGATCTCCGGCACGCCGAACCGGGGGCAGGGCTGGAACGGCTTGTCCAGGCCCGAGTCCCTGAGGTAGTGGGTGAACGGGGTGTTGCGCAGGCGGCTCTTGGGGTGCAGGGAGGCCGCGAGCCGGTTCTCTGCGTAGTAGTGCTCGATCTTCCGGTCGTAGGGGTCGTCGCGGAAGCTCGCGTTGACGGACTTGGGCAGGAGCAGCAGGGCGCCGAGGCGGTTGCGCCGGATGTAGAACTCCGCGGTGGTCTCCACCTCGGAGCGGTGCCGTTCGAAGCGGTTGGCCCAGATGTGCTCGATCTCGTACTCGCGCGCTCCCCGCAGGAACTCGTACTCGTGCTCTCCCCCCTCACACGCGCGCTGGACGTGGGCGGTCATCCGGGAGAGCAGGTAGCGGACCAGGCGGCGGTTGTTGGCCCGGAGCCCGAAGGAGGTCAGTTCGCGGAAGTCGTGTTCGATCAGGGAGGTTTCCCGGCCGAGGACCGTGGCCACGTCGTCGGTGGTCCGGCACATCCGCAGGACGGGGATGAGCCGGTGGACGATCTCGTCGAGGTCGCGGCGGTGCACGGGGAGGTTGTTGACGGACCTACGCACGTAGACGAGGTCGAGGAACGACGCGACCATCGAGCACTTCCGGGTGAACACCTCGTCGGAATCCTCGGACGAGACCACGGAGAGCAGCAGGGTGAACTGGTTGTCGATGCCGTTGTGGCCGTTGAAGTAGACGCCGGCCAGGGCGGGGGTGAACTCCCGGCAGGCGCGGAGCAGCTCGCAGTAGCGTTTGGACACGTTCGTGAGCCTCTGCACGAACGCCTGCGCCTCGGCCGGGCGGCCGAGACCGAGCTGGACGTCGTTGCGCAGGATCCACTCGTGGACGGCCCGCCCGATCTCTGCGGCGTCCGCGGACCCCTCGCCGAGATCCGCGTACTGCGCGAGGAGGAACGAGCGGACGTACGCGCTGGGCGTGTTGGCCTCGGGGGAGTCGGTCTCGGCCGTGGTGAGGCGGGCCAGCATGTCGGCCCAGGCCCCGCCGAGATCCTCGCGCGTCTGCTCGCCGACCCGCCGGAAGAGGTGGCCCTTCAGCAGGTCCACGTGGCTCAGCCGGAGCCCCCGGTCGTTCATCGACACGAAGATCTCGCGGCCGTTCTCCTGGTCGAGGGCCCGGATGCCGACCAGGCAGACGCGATCGAGCAGCCAGTGGACGAAGGGCTCCAGGGCCTCGCCGCGCAGCACCTCGGGGAACTCCCCGTCGATCTCCCGGCTCCTGTCGTGCAGGTTGCGCACCGAGACGTGGGCGTTGTCGGGCAGGGTGAATCCCTTGAGACCGTTCCAATCGGTGACCAGGGAGTTGAGCAGCCGCGCGCGGGACAGTTCCTCCGAGCTGCCGACCTTGAAGCTCCGCTTGCCGTGCCGCGCCGTGTAGGTGAGCCTCTCCAGCTCGTCGGCGTCGATCCACCTCTCCTGGTCGATCAGCAGCTGCCGGAGATAGATCAGCACGAGGTGGAGCGTGGTGACGCGCTGCTGGCCGTCGACGAGGAAGGTGCGGCCCCTGCTCTCGTGGTAGACGTAGGGCCCCAGGAAGTACGGGGCGTAGCGGCCGACCTCCTCGCGGTCGTGCAGGGGGTTCCACTGGCTGAGGAAGCGCTGGCTGAGGTCGTCGATCAGCGTGCCGACCTCGTGGCGGGTCCAGGTGTATTCCCGCTGGTAGTAGTCCAGCGCGAAGGAATTGCTCTCGAAAAGAGTGCGGACCGTCACGCCTTCGCCGTGAATTGGACTTTCCACCATGAAATCGGGGGTGCCTTTCGCCCATCGGGGAGACGGCTCATTCGAGAGCCGTTCACCCCGTTTATCACGTCAGACACCCAGACGTTACTCATCGCGGCCAAGTCGTGACGTATCAGGCAGGTAGGCCGAGGGTGCGGGCCTGGCAGCGCATGGCGTGGTCGAAGGCCGGCGCGAGGTCGAGGATCGTGTTGTTGAACTGGCCGAACAGCTCGAAGCTGATCCAGCCGAACAGGCCGGTCCAGGCGATCAGGCCGCGGATGATCGCGTCGTCGGGGGCGTCGGGCATCAGCTCGCGTACGCGCGCGGCGTCGTCGCGGAAGGACGGCGGGACGGGCGGGTGGGGGCCGGGCGGGTTCAGGGCCCCGGCGTGGTGGGCGTCGGAGACGATCCGGCCGTAGACGGCGACGTCGCGGACCGCGGCGGGGATGGTGTCCTGCGGTGCCCGGTAGCCGGGGACGGGTGAGCCGTACAGCAGGGCGTACTCGTGGGGATGGGCCAGCGCCCAGTCCCGTACGGCGTGACAGACGGCCATCCACCTGCCCGCGTGGTCCTCGCGCGGGACGGCCGCGTCGGCGTTCTCCACGGCCTCGCCGACGGCGTTGTAGCCGTCGATGATCAGGGCTGTGAGCAGGTCGTCCCTGGACGGGAAGTAGCGGTAGATCGCCGAGGAGGCCATGCCCATCTCGCGGGCGACCGCGCGCAGGGACAGGCCGCTCGCGCCGTCGACGGCCAGCTGCCTCCGGGCGACGTCGGTGATCTCGCGGGTCAGCTCGGCTCTGACCCTCTCGCGTGCGGTGAGGCTCGAACTCATGTCGCGACCATATCAGAGCATTGACAACAAAAGAGAGCACTGCTCTTGACGAGCAGTGCTCTCTGGAGAGAGCATTGCTCTCAGAACGGAACGGCAATCCTCAAGGAGCCTCCATGCTGTCCCAGGCCAAGAACGTCAACCTCCTCGTCATGTTCCTGCTGGAGTTGGGCGTGCTGGCCGCCGTCGGTCACTGGGGCTTCGTCGTGGGCCCGAACTGGCCGCTGAAGCTGCTCCTCGGCCTCGGCGGGCCCGGCCTGTTCATCGCGATCTGGGCGGTCTTCGGCGCGCCCAACAACCCGGCGATCCCGCTCACCGGCTTCGCCCGCGTCGTCCTTGAGGTGCTCTGGTTCGGCGGCGGCGCCACGGCGCTGGTCATGGCGGGCCACCTCGTCCCCGGGATCGCCTTCGCCGCCGTCTTCGTCCTCAACAACGCCGTCCTCCGGCTCGTCTGGAACCAGTGAGCCGGCACGTCAATCACCACCGAAGGAAGAAGGATCATGGCCAAGCACGTCATCGCGGGAGCCGGTCAGGTCGGCTCCGAGGTCGCCCGGCTGCTGGCCAGGCAGGGGCACGAGGTCGTCCTCGTCAGCCGCTCGGGCTCGGGGCCCGACCTGCCGGGCGTCCGCAGGGTCGCCGCCGACGCGGGCGACCGCGAGGGGCTGACCACCCTGACCCGGGGTGCCGCAGTCCTCTACAACTGCGTCAACCCGCGCTACCACGAGTGGGCACGCGACTGGCCGCCGCTCGCCGCGTCACTGCTGGGAGCCGCCGAGACCACCGGCGCGGGGTACGTCATCCTCGGCAACCTCTACGGCTACGCGGCGCCCGACCGGCCGATGAGAGAGGACGACCCGCTGGACCCGCCCAGCGTCAAGGGCGCGATACGGGTCAAGGTGTGGCGGGAGGCCCTGGCCGCGCACGAGGCGGGCCGGGCCAGGGTTACCGAGGTGCGCGGATCCGACTACTTCGGCCCCGGCTGCCTCGACCAGTCACACCTCGGGGACAGGTTCGTCCCCAAGCTCCTGTCCGGTAAGACCGTCCGCTTCGCCGGCGACCCCGCCCAGCCGCACAGCTGGACCTACGTGCCCGACGTCGCGCGGACCCTGGTCGCGGCGGGCGAGGGCGACCGCGCCTGGGGCCGTGCGTGGCACGTCCCGACGAACGAGCCGATGACGGCGCGCGAGGTCGCCGAGCGCCTGTGCGCGCTCGCCGGAGTCCCCGACCCGGGGGTCAAGGCCCTGCCCCACTGGCTGCTGCGCGCCGCCGGGTCCTTCTCGCCGATGCTCAGGGAGCTGGAGGAGATGCGTTACCAGGTCGTCCGCCCCTTCGTCCTCGACTCCGGCGCCTCCGAGGCCGTCTTCGGCATCGCGCCGACCCCGATGGACGAGGCGCTGGCCGCGACGCTCGCGTGGTGGCGCGACCGCCTGGCCGTGGCGGCGTAGGAGGAGACGTCCCACGCCATACGCGGAGGAGCGGCGCGGGGGCGGGGAAGCCAGGGGAGCGGGGGCGGGCCGGGGACCGCGGGCGTACGCGCCGGGATGGGCCGCGGCGTACGCGCCGAAGTGGGACCGGGGGGCACGCCGTACGCTCTGAGCATGAAGATCGCTGTCATCGGCCTCGGGGACATCGCGGAGAAGGCGTACCTGCCGGTCCTCGGCGCGACCCCCGGCCTCGACCTGCACCTGTGCACCCGCGACCGCGCCACGCTCGACCGCCTCGGCGACGCCTACCGGGTCGAGCGCCGCTTCTCCTCGGTGGACGAGGTGCTCGGAGCGGGGATCGAGGCGGCCTTCGTGCACGTCGCGACCGGCGCGCACGCGAAGGTCGTCGAGCCGCTGCTGCGGGCGGGCGTCCACGTCTACCTGGACAAGCCGATCGCCTACACTCTCGCCGAGTCCGAGCGCCTGGTACGGCTGGCGCGCGAGAGCGAGCGGTCGCTGCTCGTCGGTTTCAACCGGCGCAGGGCGCCGTCCTACGCGGCCCTGCGCGAGCTTCCCCGCGATCTGGTGGTGATGCAGAAGCACCGGGCGCGCCACCCCGCCGACCCGCGGACCGTCGTCTACGACGACTTCATCCACGTCGTGGACACCCTCAGGTTCCTGGTGCCGGGCGAGGTCGAGCACACCGGCATCCGCACCCGGGTCAGGGACGGGCTGCTGGAGCACGTGACGCTGGAGTTGTCCGGGGACGGTTTCACCGCCTTCGGCATCATGAACAGGATGGGCGGCGCGGCCGAGGAGACCGTGGAGGTGATGGGAGGCGGCTCCAAGCGCCGCGTGGTCAACCTGGCCGACGTGACCGACCACGCCGACGCCGAGATCCTCACCAGGCGAGGCGACTGGACCCCGGTCTCCCGACAGAGGGGCATCGAACAGGTCTGCCTGGAGTTTCTCGACGCGGTCCGCTCCGGCACCGTGCTCGGCGCCGACGACGCCCTGGCCACCCACGCGCTCTGCGAGGACATCGTCGCCGCCGCGGGCTGACCGTCTCGCTCTGAGTCGACGGTCCGCGCCGTGAGCCGGCCGTCCGCGTCGCGCGCCCCGGTGGCACGACGCGGGCGGCCGGCCCGCCGGGTTCCCGGCGGGGACGGCCCCGGTCAGCGTTCGGCCAGATACCGCCGGCCGAGGGCGCGCAGGCGATCGTGGGCCGACTCGTAGACCTCCGGACGGCCGAGGGTGGACTTGGGAAGCTTGGCGACCATCGTGTAGTTGGTGTCGCAGACGTTGCCGACCGGTGCCTCGCCGATCTGGCTGACCAGCTGATAGGCGTCCAGGGGGTCCAGGCCGGTGAGCTCGGAGGTCCAGGTGACCAGGTCGTGCTGGCTGATCCGGTACGCGTCCTCCAGCGGGCGGGCCGAGCCGGTGGACATCAGGTGGCCGTCGTCCTCCAGGCGGGGCCACGGGGTGCTCACCCCCTTGATCAGCTCCACGGCGACGACGGTGTTCATCGCCGCCTCCACGGCGGTGCCGCACACCTCGCCGTGCCCCTGCCTGGCGTGCCCGTCGCCGATCGCGAAGAGCCCGCCCTCGACGTTGACGCCGAGGTAGACGGTCACCCCGGCGCGCAGCTCGGGGGTGTCCATGTTGCCGCCGTGGGCGTCCGGGGTGATCGTCATACGGGCCTCGGACGCGGCGGGCGCGACGCCGACCGTGCCGTGCATCGGGTCGAGCGGCAACTCGACCGTGAAGTCGCTCCTGCGGGCGTGGTAGCGGACCACGCCCGCGGCCGTGTCGATGTCGTAGCGCCACACCAGCTCCTCCAGGGGAGGGGTGAGCATGGCGGTGGTGTGGGTGCCGGTCAACGCGCCGAAATGCGGGAACGTGGCCGACACGGCCCAGTCCCTGGCGGGTTCGATGGAGACGAAGTGCAGCGCGAGCGTGTCTCCGGGTTCGGCCCCCTCGACGTGGAAGGGGCCGGTGACCGGGTTGAGGTAGGGGAACTCGCAGACGCGCGAGGGCAGGTCGTCCACCGACCTCACCCGGCCGCCGAAGCAGTCCTCGGTGTACGTCTCGACGATCGAGCCGGGGGCGACCCTGGCCACCGCGGGCCGCCCGCCGAAGGTGTAGCTGAGGTCCTCGGGCGCGGGCCGGTAGGAGAAGACGTTCATCGCGCACCCACTGCGGTAACGCGCTTCGCGGTGGGGGCGGCGGGGGTACGGAAGGAGCCGAGCCCCTCCTCGACCTCCTGGAAGATCTCGAACACGGTTCTGCCCTCGCAAGCTGTCGGGTCGGCGGGATGGGGGTCGTGGGCTTTCAGGGCTTGCCGGACGTCGCGGACGTGCCGGGGGCGGGGGTGTCGACGAGTCCGGCCAGGGTGGGGCGACGGCCCGTGGCGTAGGAGACGCCGAGCACCACCAGGCCGACGACGAACCAGACGACGCCGAGCGTCTGGGCCGCGATGCTGGCGTTGATCACGACGTAGAGCAGGATCGCGAAGCCGAGCACCGGGGCGACCAGGTGCCGCCACAGGTCGCGGCTGCCCTGGCGCACGACGTAGTGGACGACCACCGACACGTGCAGCGCGAGGAAGGCCGTCATCGCGCCGAAGTTGACCAGCCCGCTGATCAGCGTGATGCCGTCGTCGCGGGTGGTCAGGTAGAGCCCGACGATCAGGGATATCGCGGCCACGACGAGGGTGGCGTTGACGGGCACCCTGTGCTTGGGATGGATCCTGGCCAGGAAGGAGGGGAGCTGGCGGTCGCGGGCCATCGCGAACAGCAGGCGGGAGGTGGCGGCCTGGGCGACCAGGGAGTTGGCGAAGCCCCAGGCGATGGCGGTGGCGACCGCGGTCAGCACGCTGAGCCAGTGGCCCCCGGCGAACTCGGCCATGTCGTAGAAGGCGGTGCCCGCGGGGTCGCCCTTGGTCAGCAGGTCGGCCCGGTTGGGAGTGAGCAGCGCGGCCACCCAGGTCTGCGCGATGAACAGCACCCCGGCCAGGCCCAGCGCCGCGACCATGGACTTGCCGAGCCGCCGCGAGTCCTCGCGGCTCTCCTCGGCCATCATCGAGATGCCGTCGAAGCCGAGGAAGGACAGGACCGCGATCGAGACCGCGCCGAAGACGAGCGACCAGGAGAAGGTCGAGGAGTCGAAGAGCGGGCTGAGCGCGCCCGCCTGGGCCTTGCCCTGGGCCAGGGCGACCACGCCGACGATCATGAAGATCGCCAGCACGATGAGCTCGCCGATCAGCATGATCTTCGTGATGCGCGCGGTCATCTGGATGCCCGTGTAGTTCACGACCGTGTTGAGCACCACGAACACGATCAGCCAGCCCCAGACGGGGATGGCGGGCACGAAGGAGGCCATCGCCGCGCTCGCGATGAGATAGAGCAGGGCGGGCACCAGCACGTAGTCGAGCAGGATCACCCACCCGGCCAGGAAGCCGACGGGCGCGGCGATGCCGCGGCCCGCGTAGGTGTAGACCGATCCCGCCATCGGGAACGCGCGGGCCATCTGCGCGTACGAGAGCGCGGTGAAGGCCATCGCGACCATGCCGATGGCGTACGCGAGGGCGACCATGCCACCCGAGGCCTGGAAGACGCCGCCGAAGATGCCGAACGGCGCGATCGGGACCATGAAGATCAGGCCGTAGACGAGCAGGTCGGTGAAGCTCAGTGACCTGCGGAGTTCTTGGCGGTAGCCGAATTGCTCCAGTGAGGGCTCGGTTGTCATGTACGGCTCCTTGAAGTGGGTGCAGCCGTACCCTAGAACTTTTCTTTGCAAAGGAAAAGTTTTCAGTCGGAAGTTTTTGCCCGACTTTGACCCGCCGCGCGCCTAGCGGACGATGTCGAAGTCCAGCCCGTCGGCCCGGCCGATGTGCGCCTGGCGCCGCACCCCGTGTCCGCGCAGGGTCAGCCGTCCCCGGGCGGTGACGATGGAGGTGCCGTCGGCGATCGCGTCCACCTCGGGCACGGCGAGCGTCCCGGCGCGCGAGCCCAGCGCGGCGAGCATCAGCACCGCCTCGTAGCACCCCTGCCCGTGCCCGTTGAGCAGCGGCGCGGTCGAGCCGAACCGGCGGGTGTAGCGCTCGCCGAGGCTCAGGCTGTCGTCGGTGACCAGGCTCGCGAAGTAACCCATCGCCCCGTACAGCTCGCCGGTGGCGTCACCGCCGATGCCGAGCAGGCCGTGCTCCTCCAGCGCGCCGCAGAGCCGGGGCCACGACAGCCCGGCCGCCGCGAAGGCCCGGTTGAAGGCGACCAGGTCGCTGCCTATCAGGCTGAGCAGCACCGCGTCGGGCCTGCCGGCGACCAGCCTCTCCAGGATCGAGGGGATGTCGCGCATGCCGTACGGCACCAGGAGCTCGCCGACGACCCCGACGTCCCGTGCGGCGAGGTGGCGTCTGGCCGCCCCGTGGACCAGGCGCGGCCAGACGTAGTCGTTGCCGAGCAGGAACCACCTGCGCGCCCGGCGCCGGTCGATCAGCCAGTCGAGGCCGGGCCGCAGCTGGCGGGCCGGGGTCTCGCCCAGGAAGTAGACCCCGGGCGCGTGGCCGCCCCCCTCGTACGGCGGCGCGTAGACGAACGGCACCCTCCCGGCCAGCGCCCGCACCAGCTCGATCCTGACGTCGCTGCCGTGGGTGCCGACCACGGCGTCGATCGCGCCCCAGCGCGCGAGCCCCGCCACCTCGGCGGCCACCTGGGCCGCCGGACGGCCGCCGTCGACCAGGACCAGCTCCACAGGCCTGCCGAGCATCCCGCCCGCGAGATTCACCTCGTCGGCGGCGAGGATCGCGCAGTTGATCGCGCACGGACCCACCAGGCCGAGCACACCGGAGATCGGCACGACCAGTCCGACGCGCAGCGCGTCACCCCGGAGCAGCTGGGCTTCCAGGGGTTCTATGACGGGTGTGATGGCTTCTGCCACAGGGACGAGTATCCTCCGGAATGGATGGGTACGGCAGTCCCGTTACCTGGACGGGACACGGATCGTGACGCAGACGGGAGCTCCATGTGGTGACGACCGGGCTGGGATCCTCGCTCGCCTACCTCCTCAGCAGGGCCGAGCGCAGCGTCAACCGGGCACTCGCCGCCGCGGTGACCGCCGAGGACGTCTCCGTCGAGCAGTGGCGCATCCTGCGCGCCCTCGCCGACGGCCGGGGGCACTCGATGGGCGACCTGGCCGAGGCCGTGCTGATGCCGCATCCGACGCTGACCAAGGCCATCGACCGGCTCATCGACCGTTCCCTCGTCTATCGGGGCCATGATCCGGGCGACCGCCGCAAGGTCGCCGTCTTCCTCGCCGACCGTGGCTCCGAGCTGCTCGCCCGGGTCGAGGGCGGGGTGGCCGAGCACCACCGGCTGATCGAGGCGGTCTACGGCACCGAGCGCACCGAGCGGCTCATGCGGGACCTGGAAAGGCTGGTCGCCGCCCTGGACGAGGCTCCGGCGGCCCCGGAGCGTGCCCCGGGCGGCCTGAGCCGCTCGTGACGCGCCCCGGGCGACGGCCTCCGAGTTCATGACACACGCCGGTCCGCGGTTGTGAGGTCTATGACGCGTCCCCTCACGGCCTCTGAGCTCATGACACGCTCCGGTCCTCGGTTGTGGGATCGATGACGCGTCCCCTCATGGCCTCCGAATTCATGACACGCTCTGATCCGCGGCCTCGGGATCCATCGCACGTCCCCTCACGGCGTCAGGGGTGCAGCCCGCGCGCCCGGTGGGCCTCGGCGACCCGGCCGACGCCGATCACATGGGCCGCCTGGCGCAGGGTGATCCCGCACTCGGCCGAGACCGTCGCGGTGGTGTCGAACGCGTCCTCCACGATGCCGCGGAGCCTCGCGTCGACCTCGCGCGCGCTCCAGCGGCGCGCCTGCATGTCCTGCAGCCACTCCAGGTAGGAGACGATCACGCCGCCCGCGTTGGCCAGGATGTCGGGGACCACGGTGACGCCCGCGTCGGCGAGGACGCGGTCCGCCCCGGGCGTGGTGGGGGAGCTGGCGCCCTCCACGATCAGACTGGCCCTGACCCGGACGGCGTTCTCCTCGGTGATCGCCCCCTCCATGGCGGCGGGGACGAGCACGTCCACGTCGAGCTCCAGCAACTCCTCCCACGACAGCGCGTCCGCCCGGCGGTAGCCGCGTACGCCGCCGGTCTCCTCCGACCACGCCCGCAGGTCGTCGACGTCCAGGCCGGAGCGGTCGATCACGGCCCCGGTACGGTCGGAGACCGCGACCACCAGGCAGCCCGCGTCGGCGAGGTAGCGCGCGGCGGGGGCGCCGACCTTGCCGAAGCCCTGGATCGCGACGGTGCGGCCCTCGGGGGAACCGCCCAGGGCCCTGAGCGCGGCGATCCGCACGCCGCGGGAGGTGGCCCCGACCCGGTCGGGCGCGCCGCCGGGGGTCACGGGACCGCCGATCGTCACGCCGGGCACCGGGTAGCCCGCGTTCATCGAGTAGGTGTCCATGATCCAGGCCATGGTCCGCTCGTCGGTGCCGACGTCGGTGGCCGGGATGTCCCTCTCGGGGCCGATGATCGGCAGGACCTCGTTGACGTAGCGCCGGGTGACCCGTTCCAGCTCGCGGGCGCTCAGCGAGGCGGGGTCCAGGGAGACGCCGCCCTTGGCGCCCCCGTAGGGAACCCCGGCCAGCGCGCACTTCCACGTCATGCCCATGGCCAGGGCGGTGATCTCGTGGACGTCGGTGCGAGGGTGGAAACGGATGCCGCCCTTCGCCGGGCCGCGGGTAGTGTTGTGCTGCACCCGGAAACCCTGCACGACGTCCATCCGGCCGTCCTCGAGGCGGACCGGAACCGAGACGGTGAGCGAGCGGCGGGGAGTGGCGAGCATGGCGCGCAGGCTGTCGTCCAGGTCCAGCCGGTCCGCCGCCTGGTCGAGCTGGAACAGCGCGGAGTCGAGGGCCTGCCGGCCCGGACTGACGGAAGCGGTGGCGGCCGGCGTCGTCGACGGCACCGTGAGCGTTCTCAAGGGAAACCTCCGTACGGTGAGTGGAGCGCCTTTGCTCCGCTCGGGGCACATGGTCACGATCAGACTAGGTGTGGTTTTTTGCCCGCAGGGACGGACCGTGTTTCGTTCTCATGACTGATTCCCTGACCCGGTCGCGGGCCCGCGACCGGGAGGTGCGTTGTTATCTGCCGGCCCCCCTGGGCAATCTGGGAGTAACACGCAGATTTGCCAGGACCTGGTCAGGGGTCCCGGCGTTGTGCAGTGGCTGAGGGGATGAACGTGCCGGAACTTGTGGTCGGACCGATGCTGCGTTACGTGGACGAGACGAGCGCGTCGGTGTGGGTGGAGACGAGCGAGCCGTGCGAGGTGACGGTCGAGGTCGGCGACGTGCGCTCGGAGGCCAGGACGTTCACCGTCCACGGTCACCACTACGCGCTCGTGGACGTGGAGGGCGGCGGGACCTACGAGGTGCGCCTGGACGGGGAGACCGTGTGGCCCCTGCCCGACCGGCCGCCGAGCCGCATCCGGCTGCTCGGCCCGGACGGTCCGAACCGGGTGATGTTCGGCTCCTGCCGGACCAGCGTGCCGCACGACCTCGTGTACACGATCTCCCACGGGGTGGACGTGCTGCGCGCGTACGGCGGCACCCTGCCGGACGCGTCCGACGAGCGCTGGCCCGATCTGTTGCTGCTGCTCGGCGACCAGGTCTACGCCGACGAGCCGTCCGCCGAGATGCTGGAGTTCATCGCGAGCCGCAGGGACACCGACCCGAAGAAGGAGATCGCCGACTTCGAGGAGTACGCCGAGCTGTACCGCCTGGCGTGGACCGACCCGGAGATCCGCTGGCTCCTCTCCACGGTGCCCACCGCGATGATCTTCGATGACCACGACCTGCGCGACGACTTCAACACCTCCATCTCCTGGCGCACGGCGATGGAGGACGTCCCGTGGTGGCGGCACCGGGTGGTCTCCGGGATCGGCGCCTACTGGGTCTACCAGCACCTGGGCAACATGTCGCCGGCCGAGCGCGCCTCGGACGAGGTGCTCAGCAAGGTGTACGCGGCAGAGGGGGACGGCGCCGAGGTCCTCGACGTCTTCGCCGAGCACGCCTACGACGTTCCCGCCGACAGCCGGTGGAGCTACGCCCGCGACCTCGGCGACACCCGCCTGATCATGCTCGACTCCCGCTGCTCCCGCCAGCTCGACCCCGCGGACCGGCGCATGATCGACCCGGTGGAGTGGGAGTGGCTCACCGAGCAGCTCCACAAGGGGGGCGCGAAGCGCTTCGTGATCGGCTCCTCGGTGCCGTTCCTGCTCCCGGCGGGCATCCACCACATCCAGAACTGGAACGAGGCCCTGGCCCAGGGCGCCTGGGGCAAGACCGTGGCCCGCTGGTCGGAGGCCCTGCGCCAGGCCGTCGACCTGGAGCACTGGGCGGCCTTCCGCCGCTCGTTCGAGGACCTGTCCAAGCTGCTGGCCGGGCTGGGAAAGCCGGTGATCATGCTCTCCGGGGACGTGCACTACTCCTACGTGGCCAAGGCGCGCGGGCTCCCCATCTACCAGCTGGTCTGCTCCCCGATCCGCAACCCGCTGAGCCGCACCCTGCGCCTGGCCAACATCGTCGCCCAGTTCGGCGTCGCGAGTCTGATCGGCCGCTCGCTCTCCCGTACGGCGAAGATCCCCAAGCCGCCGTTCAAGTGGCGGATCACCAACGGCCCGTGGTTCTCCAACGCGGTGGCGATCCTCTCCCTGGACACGAACCCCACGTCGGTCCGCTGGGACACCGCCGCGGGCACCGAGGTCTCGGAGATCACCGTCGTGGAGCTGGGTGCGGACTCCGCCGTCCACTAGAGGGCCCTGGCGTCGCTCAGCCGTCCGCCGGCGGATCCGGGCGTCGCTCGGCGGAGCGGCGGTTCCGGTGCGGCGCGCCCCACCGGGGCGCGGGCCGCACCGGAGGGATCACCTCGCAGTTCCCGCAGGACCGCACCGAGCTGACTCCCGCAACTCAGGGGTCACCTCGCGAGTTCCTCCAGGACCGCGCCGAGCTGGTCGACCGCCCACAGGAGGTCCTCCTCGGAGACGACGATCGGCGGGGCGAGGCGGATGGTCGAGCCGTGGGTGTCCTTGGCCAGGACGCCGTGGGCCATTAGCGCCTTGGAGACCTCCCGCCCGCTGGCCAGCGACGGGTCGATGTCGATCCCCGCCCACAGTCCGCGCCCGCGCACGGTGATCACACCGTGGCCGATCAGCCCGCGCAGCCTCTCGTGCATGACCTCGCCGAGCTCCCTGGCCCGCGCCTGGTACTCGCCGGTGCCGAGCAGCTCGATGACCGCGTTCGCGACCGCGCAGGCGAGCGGGTTGCCGCCGAAGGTCGAGCCGTGCTGCCCCGGCCTGATCACGCCGAGCACGTCCTCGTTCGCGGTGATCGCCGAGACCGGGACGACGCCGCCGCCCAGAGCCTTGCCCAGCACGTAGATGTCGGGGACGACGCCCTCGTGGTCGCAGGCGAAGGTCTCGCCGGTGCGGCCGAGACCCGACTGGATCTCGTCGGCGATCATCAGGATGTTCTCCGCGGTGCACAGCTCGCGGACCTGGGTGAGGTAGCCGTCCGGTGGTACCAGCACCCCGGCCTCGCCCTGGATGGGCTCCAGCAGCACCGCGACCGTGTTGGCGTCGACGGCCTCGCGGATCGCCTCGACGGAGCCGTACTTCACGATCCTGAAACCGGGGGTGTACGGGCCGAAGCCGCCCCGGGCGTCGGGATCGGTGGAGAAGCCGACGATCGTGGTGGTCCGGCCGTGGAAGTTGTCCTCCATCACGATGATGTTGGCCTGCTCGGCGGCCACGCCCTTGACCTCGTAGCCCCACTTGCGGGCCACCTTGATCGCGGTCTCCACGGCCTCGGCGCCGGTGTTCATCGGCAGGACCATGTCCTTGCCGGTGAGGTCGCCCAGCCCGGCGGCGAAGGTGGCGAACTGGTCGTGGAAGAAGGCGCGGCTGGTCAGGGTGAGCCGCGACAGCTGCTCCTGGGCCGCTGCGATGATCTTCGGGTTGCCGTGCCCGAAGTTCAGGGAGGAGTAGCCGGACAGGCAGTCGAGGAACCGCCTGCCCTCCACGTCGACGACCCAGGCGCCCTGCGCCTCGCGGATCACGACGGGCAGGGGGTGGTAGTTGTGCGCGCTGCGGCGCTCGCTCAGTTCGATGAAGTCGTCGGTGCCGGTCATCCGATATCCGCCCCTCCCTGGTTTGTCTGGTCCGTGGCCGTGATGTCGGGCACTATGCCCGGATTTCCAGCGTGCAGCACTTGGGACCGCCGCCCGCCTTGCGAAGCTCCGACAGATCCACCGGGATGACCTCGAAGCCCCGGCGCTTGAGTTCGAGCTGCAGGTCGGCGGCCTCGACGTTGATCACCACGTTGACGCCGTCGCTGACGGCGTTGAGGCCCAGTACGGCCGCGTCGTCCTCGCTCGCGATGACGGCGTCGGGGAAGAGGTTGCGGAGCACCTCCTGGCTCCCCGGAGAGAAGGCCCCCGGGAAGTATGCCACGTTATGTCCGTTTAGCGGGAAGAGTGCGGTGTCCAGGTGGTAGAACCGGGGGTCCACCAGTTGCAGCGTCACCACCGGGCGGCCGAGGAACTCCTGGGCCTCCTTGTGCGCGGTGATGTCGGTGCGGAACCCGGTCCCGGCCAGTACCAGGTGGTCGAGCGTGAGGAAGTCCCCCTCGCCCTCGTTGACGAAGGCCGCGTCGCGGACCCGCTCGTAGCCGTTGTCGACGAACCACCGCAGGTACGCCGGCCCCTCGGCCGCGCGCTGCGGGTGGGTGAACCGCGCGCCGTACACGCGGCCGTCCACGACCAGCGCGCCGTTGGCGGCGAAGACCATGTCCGGCAGGCCCTCCACCGGCTCGATGAGACTGACGCGGTGCCCGAGCTCCTCGTAGGCGCTCCTGAGCGTCTCCCACTGCCTGATCGCCACCTCGCGGTCGGCTCCGGCCTCGGGGCGCATCCACGGGTTGATCGCGTACTCGACCGCGAAGTGGTCGGGCCGACACATGAGGTAGTGCCTCGTCATGGATAACCCCGCATATGAAAAGATCGTGATGACAGCCGCCGTCACGGTCCCGATGGCGGCGTCATCAGCCTAGGAACAGCGTTCTCGCAGGCCAAGAGCCTGCTTTTGCGCGCTGACGCGGGTTTCCCGCGTGCTTCAGGCCAGGAACGTCGATTCGTTGTGCGGGGCGATGAACGGCTCGCTGCGCGAGGTCACCAGGGGTGCCTCGATCAGGCGGGAGAGCACGATGGAGCTCTTGGTCCGCACCACGAACGGCTCCGCGGCGATGCGCTCGATCACCCTTTCCACGTGCCGCACGTCGGTGGCCCTGATGTGCAGCAGCGCGTCGGCCTCACCGGTGATGGTGCACGCCGAGACCACCTCGGGATGGCGGCCGATGGCCACCCCGATCTCCGACGGCGAGGTCTTGCCCGCGCAGTACAGCTCCACGTAGGCCTCGGTGGTCCAGCCGAGCGCCGCGGGCTCCACCCGGGCGGTGAACCCGGTGATGGCGCCGGTCTCGCGCAGCCGGTCCACCCGGCGTTTCACCGCCGACGCCGACAGGCCCACCCGCTGCCCGATCTCCGCGTACGTGGCGCGGGCGTCCTCGACGAGCGCCCCGATGATGTCGCGATCCAGCCTGTCCAGTTCCACGCAGACCTGTATACCGCTTCGGATCGGCGCGGGTTCGCGGTGGGCGGCGAGTGAGCGGCGGTGGCGGCCGGCCCGGACGCACGAATGCCGCCGGACGGGTGATTCGTCCGGCGGCATTCGCCGTTCGTGAGGTTCAGGTCAGGTCAGGTCAGGTCTGGTCGGCCTCGCCGGTGGCCTGCTCCTGGGCCTCCTCGGGGGAGGTCTCCAGGTCGTCGCTCGCCTGCGCGGCGTTCGCCGTCTGCTTGTCCAGGCCGACCCAGCTCGTCACGCTCTCGACCGCGAACAGCACGCCGAGGTAGAGCGTGAGCGCGGCCAGCACCCACGTCAGCACGCCCAGCGCGGCACCGGCGCCGATCAGCAGCAGCCGGAGCTCCCAGCCCAGCCCGGCCCGGAACACCCAGGGGGCCGGCCAGATGCTCTGCCGCGTCCGGTACACCGTGTCGTAGGTGTGGTAGCCGATCACGTAGATCAGCACGTACAGCAGCCACTTGGGCGCGTCGGCCGCCAGGCCGATGAGGATGATCGTGAGGAACTCGGTCCCCCGGATCAGCGGCGGCGTCAGCCAGTCGAGCTTGCCGAGGTGGTCGCGGGCCGCGGTGGGCAGCACCAGGACGAGCATGACCAGCACCGGGACGAGCAGGATCGGCCCGTCCACCAGCATCCCGGTCACGGCCATCGCGACGATCGCCAGCAGCGCGGCGAGCGCGGCGGGCACCGGGGGCAGCCCCGGTCCCACCCTGTCGCGGAGCAGCGTCACCAGCGGGCCGTCGTCGCGGTAGGCGAGCAGCCGGGCGGTCTGCACGCGCAGCCGCTCCTCGTACGGATCCGGAACGGGGGTGGTCTGCGGCTGGGTGATCATGCGAGAGACCTCATCAGGCGTCCGGTGAGCGAGTAGGCGGCCCCGATGCCGCCCCAGATGATCAGCGTCAGGAAGGTGATCCTGGCGTCGAACAGGGCACTGACGATCGCGATGGCGGCGAAGCGCTCGCCGATGGGGAACACGATCATCTTGCGGGCCCAGTGCACGGAACGGTATCTACCGGCCCGGCCCCACATCTTCAGCAGGTTGCGGATCCCGCCGGTCCTGGCGTTCTTGCGCTCCTCCAGCGCCTGGCGCAGGCCGGTGTCGGCGCTGATCGACAGCGCCACCGAGGGCAGCGGCGACGGGGGCTTGCGCCGGTTCGCCGCGCCGTAGGAGAAGTCGAGGAGGTGCTTGATGGACTGCACGCCGAGCGCGATCAGCGCCAGCGTCCAGACGTCGCCCACGCCGGAGACCGCCGCGCCGACCGCCAGGCCCGCGAAGACCACGTACTCCTTGAACCGGTCGAACGTGGCGTCCAGCCACGCCCCGAGCACGCCGAACTTGCGGGCGTACCGCGCGACCTGGCCGTCCACGCAGTCGAACACGAACGCGAAGTAGATCAGCACGCCACCCGCGACCATCCCGGCCCGATCGCCGGTGGCGAAGCACAGCGCCGCCGCCACCCCCAGCGCGATCGAGATCAGCGTGACCTGGTTGGGGGTGAGGCCCCGCCTGGCCGCCCATCGGGCGATGAACCGGGAGTAGGTGCTGACGAAGTACGTGGTGAAGAAGCCGTCGGCGCCCTTCACCGCGTTGTTCAGCCGTGCCTTGTCCTCGTTGAACGTGGCCATCTCGGCCAGCGCCTCGGCGGCCTGCTCGGGGGTGGAGACCCGGCGGAAGAACAGGTCGCGGCGGCCGCGGATGCCGACGGAGACGCCCTTGCGCACCAGGCCCAGCACCAGCAGCTGGACCAGGTCGTCGTCAGGACCCAGCAGGTGGGCCATGTCGGCCAGCTCGCGGGCGGCCTCGGCGAGGACGGGCGCGTGCTTGTGGTGCAGGTGCAGCGGGCCGAGCAGGACCGAGTTGGGCCTGGTCACCCCGTGGAAGGCCGAGCCCACCGAGATGACCCGGGACTTGCGGGCGCGTACCCGGACGGGCAGGCCCTCCAGCCTCCGGTCGCCGATCTCCGGCAGGGCCTCGTCGATCGGGACGTCCGGGACGATGACGTCGCCGTTCTCGTCCTCCTCGCGCGGCTCCTTGGTGATCAGCGCGAGGGCTCCGCGCTTCGACTTGGTGATCTGGTAGATCAGCTCGTCGTGGATCAGCGAGTTGGCCGGCAGGAAGAGCAGGCTCTCGGTGGCGCCCTCGACCGCGTCGGCCACGGCGCGCAGGTCACCGGCGAGGTCGGAGGTCTCGACGAGGCTGCCGGGGAAGCCCCGGTGGGCGGCGGCGTCGCCCGAGCGGACGATCGTCACCGGCTCGGGGTCGAGTGAGGCGAGCTGACCGTGCAGCTTGCCGATCACCGTGGGGCAGCCGGGAAGCGCGGGCAGGGTCAACGCGGCGGGCGTCGCCTGGCCGGGAGCGGCATCGGGGCCGGGCGATGAGCCCAGCAGGACCACGCGGGGCATGGCACCCTTTCGTGCGGAGACGGGTGTGGGGCGGTATAACCGGGGGCGGCATTTCGCCAGAGGCCAAAGTTTAGTGAGTTTTAGGTGAACAACACGCACCGGTGATCTATCCGTGTCGTTTGATCATGGTTCCACCTCTGCCAAGTGGACGGTCCCACTACACTGTGCGGGTGAGTCTGTACCGTGACGACGGCATCGTCCTGCGCACCCACAAGCTGGGCGAGGCCGACCGTATCGTCACCGTCCTGACCCGGCGGATGGGCAAGATCCGGGCGGTCGCCAAGGGGGTCCGGCGGACAACATCACGATTTGGCGGCCGGCTCGAACCTTTTACCCACGTCGACCTCCAGTTCCACACCGGCCGCACGCTCGACATGATCACCCAGGCCGAGACCATCAGGCCGTACGGCGAGCCGCTCGTCTCCGACTACCCGCGCTACACGGCGGGCTCCGCGATGCTGGAGACCGCCGACCGCCTGGTGATGGGGGAGAAGGAGCCGGCGCTGCGCCAGTTCCTGCTGCTCGTCGGCGGCCTGCGCACGCTCGGCTCGGGGGACCACGAGGCCAGGCTCGTCCTGGACGCCTACTTCCTGCGCTCCCTCGCCGTCGCCGGTTACGCCCCCGCCCTGGACGCCTGCGCCCGGTGCAAGGCCGTCTCGGTGCGGGCCTTCGCCATCGTGGCCGGCGGCGTGGTGTGCGGGGCCTGCCGTCCCGCGGGCGCGGCGGTGCCCGAGGGGGAGACCCTCGCCCTGATGCTGGCGCTGCTCAAGGGCGACTGGCTCACCGCGGACGCCTCCGTCGCCCGGCACCGCGCCGAGTGCAGCGGCCTGGTTGCGGCATATCTCCAATGGCATCTCGAACACGGCATACGCTCTCTTCGACACGTAGAAAGGGAGCTCGCCACGTGAACGTCCGCCCACCCGTCCCGCATCCCTCCGGCGCCACCCCGCCCCCGATCCCGCGCGACCTCGTGCCCCGGCACGTGGCGATCGTGATGGACGGCAACGGGCGGTGGGCCAAGCAGCGCGGCCTGCCCCGCACCGAGGGCCACAAGGCGGGCGAGGCGTCGCTCTTCGACGTGATCGAGGGCGCGATCGAGCTCGGCATCCCCTACCTGTCGGCCTACGCCTTCTCCACGG
The DNA here is from genome assembly GCF_036227305.1 of Streptosporangium sp. NBC_01469. Lineage (NCBI taxonomy): Bacteria > Bacillati > Actinomycetota > Actinomycetes > Streptosporangiales > Streptosporangiaceae > Streptosporangium > Streptosporangium sp. NBC_01469. The sequence continues at coordinate 4,235,779 of NZ_CP109465.1, forward strand.
AGAACTGGAAGCGCTCTCCCGACGAGATCCGCTTCCTGATGGGTTTCAACCGCGACGTCATCCGCCGCCGCAGGGACCAGCTCCACGCGCTGGGCGTGCGGGTCCGCTGGGCGGGCCGCCCCGGGCGGCTGTGGCGGAGCGTCATCCAGGAGCTGCGCGACGCCGAGGAGATGACCGAGGGCAACTCCACGCTGACCCTGCAGTTCTGCGTCAACTACGGCGGCCGCGCCGAGATCGTGGACGCCGCCCTGCGCCTGGCGCAGGACATCGCCGACGGGCGGGTCAAGCCGGGCCGGGTGAAGGAGGAGACCTTCGCCCGCTATCTGGACGAGCCGCAGATTCCCGACGTCGATCTGTTCGTACGGTCCTCGGGCGAGCAGCGCACCTCCAACTTCCTGATCTGGCAGATGGCGTACGCCGAGATGGTCTTCCTCAACCGCCTCTGGCCCGACTTCGACCGCCGCGATCTGTGGGAGGCCTGCGAGACGTACGCCAAGCGCGACAGGAGATACGGGGGAGCGGTGCCGAACGCGGTCCCGTCCGCCAGGGACTCCTCGGGTGCTCCCGGCGCCTCCGCAGAATAATGTTATGTTCCGGGTGACGCCGACCCGCTGAGAGGTGCCCCCGGATGACTGTCAGGATCGAACGCGACGGGCCCGTCACCACCGTCGTGCTCTCCAGGCCCGAGGTCCGCAACGCCGTCGACGGCCCCACGGCCCGAGCGCTCGCCGACGCCTTCCGCGACTTCGACGCCGACCCCGGCGCGGCGGTGGCCGTGCTGTGGGGCGAGGGCGGCACGTTCTGCGCGGGAGCCGACCTCAAGGCCGTCGCCGAGGGCCGTGCCAACCGGGTGGACGCCGAGGGGGACGGGCCGATGGGGCCCACCCGGATGCGGCTCGGCAAGCCCGTGATCGCGGCCGTCGCCGGGCACGCGGTCGCCGGGGGGCTGGAGCTGGCCCTCTGGTGCGACCTGCGGGTGGCCGAGGAGGACGCGGTGTTCGGGGTCTTCTGCCGCCGCTGGGGCGTCCCGCTGATCGACGGCGGCACCGTCCGGCTGCCGCGGCTGGTCGGGACGGGCCGGGCGATGGACATGATCCTCACCGGCCGTCCGGTGGCCGCCGCGGAGGCCCTCGGCATGGGGCTGGTCAACCGGGTGGTGCCGACCGGCACCTCGCGCGCCGCCGCCGAGAACCTGGCCGCCGCCCTCGCGCGCTTCCCCCAGGAGTGCATGCGCGGCGACCGCCTGTCGGTGCTGGAGCAGGAGGGGCTGCCGGAGCGGGAGGCGATGGCGGGGGAGCTGCGCCACGGCCTGAACGCCCTGCCCGGCGCGGTGGCCGGCGCGTCCCGCTTCGCCGCGGGAGTCGGCCGCCACGGCGCCTTCTGAGTCGTGAGAGCCGGTCGTCACGGTGCCTGCGGCGCCCTTTGACCGCCCTTTGACGGGGCCCCGGTAGTGATCCGCCCGCGATGCCTGGGCGCTGGCCGCGGTCACCCTGCGGTACGCCCGGGTGGGCGTGCGGATGCGCAGGCCGCCGCCGTCGAGCGCGTCTTCGCGTGGCCGACCCCGGCCTCTTCGGCGCAGGGGCGGTGTCATCGGGCGGCGAGGAAGCCGCCGTCGACGGGAAGGGTCGCGCCATGGATGTGTGACGCCTCGTCGCCGGCGAGGAAGACCACCGCGGCGGCGACTTCCTCACCGGTGCCGGGGCGTCTGTCAGGCTGGCCCGCGGTCAGTTGCCGGAGGTTGTCGTGGAAGGCGGCGTTGGCGGGCGTCATGGTCGGGCCAGGGGCGACGGTGTTGACGCGGATGCCATCGGCGGCGAGCTCGGCTGCCCAGGAGGCGGTGAGCGAGTGCAGGGCTGCCTTGGTCGCGCCGTAGAGGGCTGCCACGGCCATGCCGACCGTGCCGTTGATCGAGCCCATGTTGATGATCGCGCCACTGCCGGACTCGAGCATGCCCGGGACCACTGCCTTGGTGAGAAGAGCGGGCGCTTTGACGTTGACCGCGAGGGCACGATCGAGGAGTGCCTCGTCGACGTCGAGCAGAGATTGTGCGGGGATCAGCTGGGCGGCGTTGTTGACGAGCAGGTCGATCGGCCCTTCGGCGGCTTTTGTTGCCTGGGCGACGAGCCGCTCGACGGCGGCGGCTCCCTCGGCGAGGTCGGCTGCGACGAAGTGGGCGGTTCCGCCGGCCGTCGTGATCGCTTCGACGACCGCGGCACCTGCGGTCTCGTTACGGCCGGAGACAACGACGGTCGCGCCCTCGCGGGCGAGGGCTTCCGCGACAGCACGGCCGATGCCGGAGGTTGAGCCGGTGACGAGGGCACGGCGTCCGGCGAGACGCCGGTAGGTGGCGGTGGTGGCACTCATGCGATGGATTCCTTCTTCATGGTGGCTGAGGTGATGGGCCGGACCCCGGTACGGGAGACGAGAAGCGCGATGCCCGTGACAGCCTCCCAAGCGATGATCGTGTAGACCGCGATCCGCTCCGGGACGCCGCCCGCGGAGACGTAGAGCGAGTGGTTGACCTGAAGCAGCACGAACGCGGCCAGGCCCAGCACTCCGAGGGTGAAACCGAGGACGCGATGCCAGGCGGGGACCGCAAGTCCGCGCCCGGCGGCGGCCACGACGATCGCGATCACGTTGCCGGTGATGATCGTGGTCGCGGCGCCGATGCCGTGGGCGATGATGACGCCGTTGGTCAGCGCGGCGGCGGATTCGGGGAAGAGACCGACCATGATCACCCCAATGCCGTGCAGGACCGCGAGCACGAGCAGCGCCTTGCCGAGGCGGCGGCCCGCCGCCCGGTAGAGGGGGTGGAGCAACACGGCGGCGGCGGCGGCGAACAGGACGCCCTGAGCGATGAACGCCGTGTCCATCACCAGGTGAAGGGGCGAGTTGATGGTGCGGCCGTCGAAGACGTCGCCGGCCACGGGGTTGCCGAGGTCGGAGATGAAGTTGACGGCGTAGTTGTAGGGCGGGTCGTGCCACGCGGCGGCGGCCACGGCCTCCAGGACGACGTATTGCACGGCGGCGAGCGGCAGGAGCACCTTGCCGATGACGGCGCGCGAGACATTCGGAACTCTCACGGCCACGAGTTTCGTTCCATAAATTTGGACTTGCAAGTCCAGAAATAGTAGATTCACATCATGACCACGACAAAAGGTGAGGCGACGAAGAGGCGCATCCTTGAGGCGGCGGTGGATCTGCTGGTGGCCGGCGGTGCGGCCAGGCTCAACCTCGACGAGGTGATGCACGTCACCAAGACCAGCAAGGGACAGCTTTTCCACTACTTCCCGGGCGGGAAGGACGAGCTGCACCGGGCGGCCACGGAACGGCAGCTGGAGCGCCTCACCGACTACGGCATGCCGGCGAGCCTGCTCACCTGGGAGGACTGGGAAGACTGGTTCGGGCAGATCATCGGCCTGCATGCCCAGCAGTCGCAGGACGACGCCTGTGAAGTCGCGGCCCTCGCAGGCCGGGCGCTCGACAGCAATCCCGACGAGCGTGTCGTGATCGGCCGCGTCTTCACTTACTGGGACGAGGTGCTGCGTGAGCGTCTGGAGGCCATGAGGAACACCGGCCTCCTGGGGCCCGGCGCCCCTGTTGAGCAACTCTCCTCGCTGGTCATCTCCGCCCTCGAGGGCGGCGCCGTCCTGGACAAGGCGACCGGATCGACGAAACACCTGGCCAACGCGCTGAACCAGACGCTGTTCCTGCTTCGCGCGCACGGGGCATAGCCCTGCCCTGTTTTGCCCGGCCTCCCCGAGGCCCGCGCCCGCACAGGGCGTAATGGCCACCACTGACTCGCGGGCCGCCCCGCGCCGTCCCTCCGCCGTTCCTGACGCTCCGGCCCCGCGAGGACCGGTATCTCGGACGTCGCGGGGCAGGTGCCTCGGCGGTCAGGCCTTGACCTCGCGCAGGCGGCCGGTCTCCACCTCGTAGACGAAACCACGCACCGAGTCGGTGTACGGGATGAAGGGGTCGTTCCTGATCCGGTGGAGAGACTGGACGAGGTCCTCGTCGAGGTCGGTGAAGGCCTCGGCCGCCCAGTCGGGCTTGACCCCGACCTCGTCCTGGATCTGCCGCTTGAAGTCGTCGTCGGTGAAGGTGAGCATGCCGCAGTCGGTGTGGTGGATGAGGATGATCTCCCTGGTGCCGAGCAGGCGCTGGCTGATGGCCAGGCTGCGGCGCTCGTCGGCGGTCACCACGCCGCCCGCGTTGCGGATGATGTGCGCGTCGCCCTCCGAGAGCCCGAGCAGGCCGTACGGGTTGAGGCGGGCGTCCATGCAGGCCAGCACGGCCAGCCCGCGTGCGGGCGGCAGGGGCAGGTGGCCCCTGGTGAAGGTCTCCGCGTAACGCTCGGCGTTGGCGAGCAGCTCGTCGGTGACGCTCATGGGCTTCTCCTCGGGGGTAGGCGACGTCACGTCACAACCTACCCGCATTACCTACTCAGTCAATAGGTATTAGCGGAGAGTGACGTCAGGCCCGGCGTCGTGCGCGGTAGGCGGCGACGTGCATCCGGTTCCCGCAGGTGCGGCTGTCGCAGTAGACCCGTGAGCGGTTGCGTGACTCGTCCACGAAGACGTGGTCGCAGTCGGGCGCCGAGCAGGTGCGCAGGCGCTCCCACTCGCCCTCGACGAGCAGGTGGGCCAGGGCGACCCCGATGTCGGCCGCGAGGTGCTCGTGCAGCGAGGCGTCCGGCGCGAAGTAGTGGACGTGCAGGGGGTGGCCGTCGTGCTCCGCCAGGCGCGGGGTGATGCGGGTCCCGCTCAGCAGGGTGTTCAGCCGGATGACCGCGGTGGGCTGGTCCGGGGCGGTGAAGACCTTGTGGAAGGCCTCGCGCAGCGCGCGCACCTGGGTCAGGTCGGCGGCGTTCAGCTCGCCGATCCCGCTGACCTCCCAGCGTGCCACGAAGTCGCCGAGTTTTCGCAGGTCGGTCAGGGTTTCCTCGCCTCCGGTGGAAGGGGAGGTGTTGACCAGGTCGACCGCGGTGGCGAGTGAGTGCACCATGTCATGTCCGAATGGCATGTTGACTCCTGTAGAAGCGGTTGCAGCGTGGAGGCGCGTACGGCGGCTCGCCGTGTCGGAAGCGTATCTCTCCCGTGGGCTTCCGGCGCCCCCTCGCGTGCGCCCATCGCCGTGGCGTGCCCCGGGTCATGAGGCTTCCCGCGGAATCATGTCCTGGTACGTCATGATGTGTCTGCTGCGTCCTGAACCGCTCTTCCGTACCCGCGTCTCGCCGGGGCGTCCGCTCAGGCGCGACTCGGCGTGCGGAGCGGCTTGGCGGCGGTGGAGCAGGAGGCGCAGGTCCCGAAGACCTCCACCGTGTGGGTGATCTCGGTGAAGCCGTGCTCGGAGCCGATGGCCTCGGCCCAGCGCTCCACCGTGGGCCCGGCCACCTCCACCGTACGGCCGCACGTGCGGCAGACCAGGTGGTGGTGGTGGTCGCCGCTGGCGCACGCCCGGTAGACCGACTCACCGTCGTCGGTTCTCAGCACGTCGACGTGGCCGGTGTCGGCGAGCGCCTGGAGCGCCCGGTAGACGGTGGTCAGTCCGATCTTGGCGCCTTCCGCGCGCATCTCCGCGTAGACGTCCTGCGCGCTGCGGAAACCCTCGCTCTGGCGGAGGATCGCGTGGACGGCATCACGCCTGTTGCTCATGGGCTGGACTCCTGAGGTCGGCTTCGACGTACGAATCTACCGAGCCCGAGGGCGAGGACGAACCCCGTGAGAGCAACGATGACGATGATCGCGCCCGGCGGGACCTCGACGTAGAAGGAGGAGGTCAGGCCACCGACCGTGGAGATCATCCCAAACAGCATGGAAAGGAACATCGTGCTCACGAACCCCCGGGTGAGCTGCTGGCTGGTCGCCACCGGCACCACCATCAGCGCGCTCACCAGAAGCAATCCTACGACGCGCATGGCGATGACCACAGTCAGCGCGGCGGTCACGGCGATCAGCAGGCTGAGGAAGCGGACCGGCAGGCCGCTGGCCTTGGCGACCTCCTCGTCCTGGCACAGCACGTAGAGCTCCCGCCCGAAGACGGTCACCACGCCGAGCACCGCCACCGCCAGCAGGCCGATCACCCACACGTCCTCGACGGCGACGCTGCTGATCGAGCCGAACAGGTAGGACATCAGCGTGGCGTTGCTGCCACCGGGGGCCAGCGAGATGAGCAGCACGCCCCCGGCGATACCGCCGTAGAACAGCAGTGCGAGCGCCACGTCCCCGCTGGTCCTGCCGCGCTCGCGGACCAGCTCGATGGCCACGGCGCCCAGTATCGAGACCAGCACGGCCGTCAGCACCGGGGCGGTTCCGGTCAGGAAGCCCAGGGCCACGCCGGTCAGCGCGACGTGCCCGATGCCGTCGCCCAGCAGGGCCAGGCGGCGCTGCACCATGAACGTGCCGATGGCGGGGGCGGCCAGGCCGACCAGGAGGGCGGCGATCAGTGCCCGCTGCATGAAGTCGAACCGCAGAAGCTCGATCACGAGGTCGGCCTCCAGTCGAGCGGGCTCACGGGCTCCTCCTCGCCGTGCGGGTGCACGTGGTCGTGGCCGGGCAGCGCGTGCGTGCCGACCGCCCGGGGCGGCGGGCCGTCGTGGCACACGTACCCGTCCCTGAGGACCACCGCCCGGGTGATCAGGGGCTCCAGCGGGCCCAGCTCGTGCGCGACCAGCAGGACCGTCTTGCCCTGCTCGACGAGTGCGGACAGCGTCTTCGCGAGGAGCAGCTGGCTCTCGGAGTCGACGCCCGCGGTGGGCTCGTCCATGACGAAGGTGTCGGGCTCTCCGGCGAGGGCGCGGGCGATCAGCACCCGCTGCTGCTGCCCGCCGGACAGCGCCTGCACCGGGTCGGAGGCGCGGTGGGCCAGGCCGACGGCCGCCAGGGCCCTGCCGGTCGCCTCGCGGTCGGCCGCGCCGGTCAGGCGCAGGCGTCGCTGCCTCGCGATCCTGCCGGAGGCGACGACCTCGCGGATCGTGGTCGGCACGCCCCCGCCCACCGATAGCCGCTGGGGGACGTAGCCGATCCGCCACCATTCGCGAAACCGGGTGGGAGGACTGTCGTACAGGAGGGTCTCGCCGCCGGACAGGGGGACGAGGCCGAGCAGGGCGCGGATGAGGGTGGACTTCCCCGACCCGTTCGCGCCGAGCACCGCCACCGCCTCGCCGGGTTCGACGGACAGGTCGATACCGCGAAGCACCGGACGGCGGTCCAGGTTGACCTGGCCGCCGTTCATGGTGAAAACCGTTTTGCTGGATGTCACGTGTGACCTTTACGAGCAGCTGAGCGCTGTCTGGAGTGTGGAGAGGTTCTGGCGCATGGCGGACAGGTAGTCGCCGTTCGACGGCCGGCTTTCCACCGGGTCGAGAACCGCGGTCTTCGCACCGACCTCCTGGGCGAGAATCTCGGCGACCTTCGGGCTGACGAGGGTTTCGGTGAAAATCGTAGTTACTTTCTCCTGCTTGGCCACTTTTGCCACTTCGGCGAGGCGGGCGGGAGAGGGCTCGGCGTCGGGATCGAGGCCGCTGATACCGATCTGGTGCAGCCGGTAGCGGTCGGCGAGATAGCCGAACGCGGCGTGGCTGGTGACGATCGCGTCCGACGAGCAGGTGGCCAGGCCCTTGGCCAGTTCCCGGTCCAGGGCGGTGAGGTCGGCGGCGGTGGCGGCGGCGCGGTCCCGGTAGCCCCGCGCGTGCGCGGGGTCGGCGGCGGCCAGCCTCTCGCCGAGCTTGGTGGCGACCGTCGCGAAGCGAGCCGGGTCGAGCCAGAGGTGGGGGTCGTAACCGGTCTCCTCGTGGTCGTGTCCCTCCTCACCGTGGTGTTCCTCCTCCGCGACCGCGGGAAGGGGGGTGACCGCGGTGGCCGCGTCGAAGGCCCGGTCGGCGGCGTGCTGCTCGACGGCCTCGTCCACCGCGGGCTGGACGCCCCTGATATAGACGACGAGCCCCGTCGTCTCCAGCCCGCCCACCTGGATCGGGGACAGCTCCAGATCGTGCGGCTCGACGCCGGGCTTGGTCAGGCCGGTGACGGCCGAGTCGGGGCCGCCCACCCGCTCGGCGAGCCACTGCAGGGGATACATGGCCGCGGTGACGGCGGTCTTCCCGTCCGTGGAGGCGCTCGACGCCCCCCCGGGTGAGTCGCCGCTGGTCGAGCCGACTTCGGCGCCGCAGGCGGTGGTGGCGGCGAGAAGGGCGGCGGACGCAGCCAGGCTGACATTACGTATGCGGATACGTCGGGAGGACTCGGACATCATGTCGACTAGTATGCGCGTAAATGAAAACGGTTGTCAAAATCGAGTCTCGCGCGACGCCCCGCCGAGGGCGCCACTCCACGCGCGGGGAGCCACCGTACTGGAACGGGGCGCGGGCGTCAGAGAGCCCGGCCGGCGAAGGGGGCGAGTATCGCGGGCCGGGCTCTCGTCGCCGGGCCGGGGAGCCGCCGCTCCCCGGCCTCGGCGGTCGGTGTGGGGCGAACGCGGTGGCTTCAGCCCGGTGAGGAGTGTCGCGGGCCGCACCTCCCGGCTCCCGGTAGGCCGCGGCGCTGAGGGTGTGGGCGCCCGGCGTGGGGGTGCGGCCCGAGCTCAGCCGGGGACCAGGCCGACGCGTCCTTCCCCGGTGTAGACGTTCATCGAGCTGCCCCTGACGAACCCGATGAGTGTCAGCCCCGCCTCGGCGGCCAGCTCCACGGCCAGCGAGGAGGGGGCCGAGACGGCGGCGAGGATCGGGATGCCGGCCATCACCGCCTTCTGGACCAGCTCGAAGGAGGCGCGTCCCGACACCATGAGCACGGTCGAGGCGAGCGGCAGACGTCCGTCGCGCAGCGCCCAGCCCACCAGCTTGTCCACCGCGTTGTGCCGGCCCACGTCCTCGCGCACGCAGAGCGCGTCGCCGCCGAGCGTGAACAGGCCCGCGGCGTGCAGCCCGCCGGTCCGGTCGAACACCCGCTGGGCCGCGCGGAGCCGGTCGGGCAGCGCCGCGATCACCTCGGCCGTCACCGGCGCGGGGTCGCCGTCCACCCGCCACTTGGCGACCGTGCGGACCGCGTCGAGCGAGGCCTTGCCGCACACCCCGCACGAGGAGGTGGTGTAGAAGTTGCGCTCCAGCGAGGTCGCCGGCGGGGACGTGCCCGCCGCCAGCCTGACGTCGAGCACGTTGTAGGTGTTGGCGCCGTCGGCGGTGGCGCCCGCGCAGTAGCGGATCGCGGTGACCTCCTCGGCGGAGGTGACCACTCCCTCGCTCACCAGGAAGCCCGCCGCCAGGTCGAAGTCGTCGCCCGGCGTGCGCATGGTGATCGTGAGCGGCCGCCCGTCGAGCCGGATCTCCAGCGGCTCCTCGGCCGCCAGCACGTCGACCCGATGGGCGGCCGCGGTCTCCCGCAGCCGCAGGACCCGGCGTTTGACGGTGACCCTACCCATCGGCCGGGGCCGTCCGCGCGCCGGGAACGGAGCCTGGGGCAGAGCCGGAGACAGAGCTGGACACAGGGCCGGAGACGGGGATCGCGTCCTCCTGGGAGGCCACGTTCTGGACGTGCTGGAAGCCGAAACGGCCCTTGATGCACAGGTTGCCGTGGGTGACCGGGTTGTCGTGCGGCGAGCTCACCTTGACGATCCGGTTGTCCTGCACGTGCAGGGTCAGGTTGCAGCCGACCCCGCAGTAACTGCAGATCGTCGTCGTCTCGGTCTGCCGGGACTCGTCCCAGCTGCCCGCGGCGCGCATGTCGAACTCGCTCTTGAACGACAGCGCCCCGGTGGGGCAGACCTCCACGCAGTTGCCGCAGTAGACGCAGGCCGAGTCGGTGAGCGGGGCGTCGTGCTCGGTCGAGATCATCGCGTCGAAGCCCCGCCCGGCGACCGAGATGGCGAAGCTGTTCTGCCACTGGTCGCCACAGGCGTCGACGCACTTGTAGCAGAGGATGCACTTGGAGTAGTCGCGCACGTAGAGGTCGTTGTCGACCTTCGCGGGCTGCGCGACCGTGGCGGCCTCCTCGCCGAAGCGGTCGGGCCGCGCGCCGTACTCCTCGATCCACTCGGCCGCGCGCGGCGTGGTGGACAGGTCGGCCGTCGAGGCCAGCAGCTCCAGGACGATCTTGCGGCTGTGCCGGGCGCGCTCGGTCGCGGTGCCGACGACCATGCCGGGCTCGGCCCTGCGCGAGCAGGCGGGGGCGAGCGTACGGGCGCCCTCGACCTCGACCACGCAGACCCGGCAGGCGTTCTTCGGGGTGAGGGTGTCGCCGTAGCAGAGGGTCGGGATGTCCTTGCCCGCCGCCGAGCAGGCGTCCAGCACGGTCGAGCCCTCCGGCACCCGGACCGGGTCGCCGTCGACGGTTATCTCGATCAGCCGCCGGGGCGGCTGCAGGGGAACACTCATGATGCCTCCGAGGGGGAGAAGACGCCCAGCCGGTCGATGGCCGACTCGACGGCGTTCCAGGCGGTCTGGCCGAGCCCGCAGATCGAGGCGTCGCGCATGGCCTGGCCGACCTCCCGCAGCAGCGCGATGTCGCCGGCCGTGGGCCTGCGGCTCAGCCGGTGCAGGGCCTCCTCCTGCCGTACGGTGCCCACCCGGCAGGGCACGCACTGCCCGCACGACTCGTCGCGGAAGAACTCCGCGATGCGCAGGAGGATGTGGGCCAGGTCGACGCTGTCGTCGAGCACCAGGACCACACCCGAACCCAGGGTCGTGCCGGCCGCCCGGGTGCCCTCGAAGGTCAGCGGGACGTCGAGCTCGTCCGGGCGGACGAACCCGCCGGCCGCGCCGCCCAGCAGCACCGCCCGGAGCGTCCCGGTCGCGCCCCCGGACAGCGTGAGCAGCTCGCGCAGGGTGGCGCCGAACGGCAGCTCGTAGACACCCGGCTTGGCGACCGTGCCCGAGACGCAGAACAGCTTGGTGCCCGTCGAGCCCTCCGTGCCGGTCGCCGCGTAGGCGGCGGCCCCACCGGCGAGGATGGGCAGCACGTTGACCAGCGTCTCGACGTTGTTGACCACGGTGGGCTTGCCGAACAGGCCCTTCTCCACGGGGAAGGGCGGCTTGCTGCGCGGTTCGCCGCGGAAGCCCTCGATCGAGTTGAAGATCGCGGTCTCCTCGCCGCAGATGTAGGCGCCCGCGCCGCGCCTGATCTCGATGTCGAAGGCGAAGCCCTGTCCCATGACGTCGGCCCCGAGCAGGCCGCGTGCGCGGGCGACGTCGATGGCGTGGGCCATCCGGCCGATCGCCCGGGGATACTCCCCGCGGATGTAGAGGTAGCCCTTGGGACAGCCGGTGGCGTACGCGGCGATGGTCATCGCCTCCACCAGCGCGTACGGGTCACCCTCCATGATCACGCGGTCCTTGAAGGTGCCCGGCTCGCTCTCGTCGGCGTTGCAGACCAGGTAGTGGGGGTGGTCGAGCTGGCGGGCCGTGGCCTCCCACTTGCGCCCGGTGGGGAACGCCGCGCCGCCCCGCCCGACGAGGCCGGATTCGAGCACCTCGCGGATGACTCCGGCGGGACCGATCCTGACGGCCTCGCGCAGCGCGGCGTAGCCGCCCTCGGCCCGGTAGTCGTCCAGGCTCGCCGGGTCGACGATTCCCACCCGGCGCAGCAGCACGAGGGAGGGGTCGCCCGCCTGCGGGACGGCGTGCTCGGCGGGAGGCTCCGCGCGCTCGGCCAGGGCGGGGCCGCCGGTGGCGTCCATGCCGCTGAGGCCACCGAGCCTGCTGAGATCCTGCGCCCGGCCCGCGCCGCCGGCGCCTGCGCCGCTCGTGGTGCCGGTGGTGCCCGTGCCGCTCGTGCCTGCCGCGCCGTCGGCGTCGTGGGCCTGGCCGGCTCCGTTGGCCGCACCGCTTCCGTTGGCACCGCCGCTTCCGTTGGCGCCGCCGGTGGGAGCCGGTGCCGGTTCGGCGGGGCCGTACACGGTCGCCCCGGGGAACTCGCCGGCCTGCAGGGCCAGCGCGGCGGGTGCCCGCTCGCACAGGCCGAGGCAGGGGCTCGGCTGCCAGGACATGCCGGGCGGCCCGAGCCTCTCCTCGGTGCTTCGCCGCACCGCGTCGGCGCCGCGCGCCTGGCAGGCCAGGTCGGTGCAGACGTGCAGCACCCGCGCCGGTCGCGGCTTCGTCGAGAACAGCGAGTAGAACGTCGCCACCCCGTACGCCTCGGCGGGCGGCACGGTCAGGCGGCGGCAGATGTAGTCGAGAGCGCCCTCGCTGATCCAGCCGATCCTGTCGTTGACCGCGTGCAGCGCGGGGAGCAGCAGGTCGCGCCGGTCACGGGCCTCGTGCCCGCCGACGGCGACCCGCAGGTCGCCGTCGGAGCGGATGCCACCCTCCCAGCCCGTCGTGGGGGCGCCGAGGAACGCGTCGATCGCGGCGCGCTCCTCGGCCGAAGGTTCGGCGTCGCTGAACCGGAGATCCACTCCCCCTTCACCCGGCCTTCGCGGGTACGAGCTTGTCGACGCGCACGGCGGCGGCCTTGAACTCGGCGGTGCCCGCGATCGGGCAGGTGGCCTCGATGGTGAGGGCGTTGGTGTCGACCTCGTCGGGGAAGTGCATCGTCATGAAGACCAGGCCGGGACGGAGGGCCGGGTCGACGTAGACGGGGGCGATGACCGAGCCGCGCCGGGAGCTGATCCTGACCTCCTCGCCGGGACTCACCCCCAGCCGCGCGGCGTCCTCGGGGGAGAGCTCGATGTTCTCGCCCCTGCGCAGCGGTGAGGCGAACCCGGACGACTGCACGCCGGTGTTGTAGGAGTCGAGACGGCGGCCGGTGGTGAGCCGCAGGGGGTATTCGTCGTCGAGCAGGTCGACCGGTGGGGAGTGTCTGAGCACCGCGAACGGCGCTGCTCTGCCCCGCCGGGCCAGGTCGGTCTCCCAGAGCCGCCCGTGCAGGAAGGGCGGTTCGAGGGAGTCCTCCGACGGGCAGGGCCACTGGATGCCCTGGAGCCTGTCGAGCCTGTCGTAGGTCATGCCGGTGTGGGCGGGGGAGAGGGCACGGAGCTCGTTCCAGACCTCCTCGGCGCCGGTGTAGTTCCAGTCGTGGCCCAGGAGGCGGGCGAGCTCGCAGAGGATCCAGATGTCGTCGCGGGCCTCGCCCGGCGCATCGAGCGCCTTGCGGACCCGCTGCACCCGCCGTTCGCTGTTGGTGAAGGTGCCCTCGCTCTCGCACCAGGCCGCGCCCGCCGGCAGCACCACGTCGGCCATCTGGGCGGTCTTGGTCAGGAAGATGTCCTGCACGACCAGGTGGTCGAGCATGCTGAGCCGCTTGATGCAGCTCAGCGAGTCGGCCTCGGACTGCACCGGGTTCTCCCCGATGAGGTAGCAGGTGGTGACCTCGCCCTCGGCCATCGCCTCCAGCATCTCGGTGAGGTTGAGGCCGTAGCGCGGCTGGATGGGCTTGTCCCACGCCTGCTCGAACTTGCCGCGGATCTCGGGGTCGAGGATGTCCTGGAAGCCGGGCAGCCGGTTGGGGATCGCGCCCATGTCGCCGCCGCCCTGCACGTTGTTCTGGCCGCGCAGCGGGGACAGACCCGAACCGTAGCGGCCGACGTGGCCGGTGAGCAGCGCCAGGTTGATGAGGGCGCGCACGTTGTCGGTGGCGTTGTGGTGCTCGGTGATGCCGAGCGTCCAGCACAGCTGGGCCCGGTCGGCCCTGGCGTAGGCGTGCGCGAGCTCCCGGATGGCGGCCGCGGGCACCCCGGTGACCTGCTCGGCCACCGGGAGCGTCCACGGCTCGACCGAGGCGGCGTACTCCTCGAAGCCCTCGGTGGCGCGCTCGATGAACGAGACGTTGTGCAGCCCCGCGTGGATGATCTCCCGGCCCACCGCGTGCGCCAGGGGGATGTCGGTGCCCACGTTGAGGCCCATCCAGAGGTCGGCCCACTCGGCGGTGCCCGTGCGGCGGGGGTCGACCGCGAACATGCGGGCGCCCTTTCTTATCCCCTTGAGCACGTGGTGGAAGAAGATCGGGTGCGCGTTGCGTGCCGCCGAGCCCCACATCACGATCACGTCGGCGTCCTCCACCTCCTGGTAGGAGGAGGTGCCGCCGCCGCTGCCGAAGGCCGCGGACAGGCCCGCCACGCTCGGGGCGTGGCAGGTGCGGTTGCAGGAGTCGACGTTGTTGGTGCCTATCACGACCCGGGTGAACTTCTGGCCCACGTAGTTCATCTCGTTGGTGGAGCGGGCGCACGACAGCATCGCGAAGGCGTCCGGCCCGTGTGCCTCGACGTTGCGGCGGAAGCCCTCTGCGGCCCGTCGCAGCGCCTCGTCCCAGGTGGCGCGGCGCAGCACGCCGTTTTCACGGACAAGGGGATGGGTGAGCCGGTCGTAGTGCTCGGCGCGGTCCCCGCGGTCCCTCTTCATACCCCATCCTTTCGACAGTCCTGTATACAGTCTACGGTATGTCGCATCAACTGGCGGCGGCAAGATTTTCCCGGACCCGCTCGTCCAGGAGGTCGGCGACCGCGTGGATCGCCCGCAGCGTGGGCACCTCGGCCCCGGTCAGGTCGGCCAGTTCCACGACGGCGGCGAGAAGCACGTCGAGCTCCAGGGGCTTGCCCTTCTCCAGGTCCTGGAGCGTGGAGGTCTTGTGCTCACCGGCCCGCTCGGCGCCCGCGATCCGGCGCTCGATCGAGATGTCCGGCTCGCAGCCCACCCGGCGGGCCACGTCGACGGTCTCGCGCATCATGGTGACGACGAGGTCGCGCGTCCCGCGGTGGCGGCAGATGCCCGCCATGGTCGCCCGGGTGAGCGCGCTGATCGGGTTGAAGGCGATGTTGCCCATGAGCTTGATCCAGATGTCACGCCGCAGATCGGCCTCGACGGGACACTTCAGGCCGCCCTGGATCATGGCGGCGCTGAAGTCGACGCAGCGTGACGAGAGGGAGCCGTCGGGTTCGCCGATGGAGAAGCGGGTGCCCTCCAGATGGCGGATCACGCCGGGCGCCTCGATCTCCGTCGCCGCGTAGACGACGCATCCGATGGCGCGCTCCAGCGGCAGCGCGGAGGTGACCGCCCCGCCGGGGTCGACGCTCTCGATCACATGGCCCTGGTAGGGGCCGGGCAGCCGGTGGAAATACCACCACGGGATGCCGTTCTGGGCCGCGATGAGGCCGGTGGTCTCGTGAAGCAGCGGCTGGATCATGGGTCCGGCCGCCGCGTAGGAGTTGGCCTTGAGGCCGAGGAAGACGTGGTCCACCGGGCCGATCTCACGGGGGTCGTCGGTGGTGTGGGGGTGGGCGGTGAAGTCTCCGCGCGGGCTGAGCACGCGCACTCCCGATTTGCGCATCGCCGCGAGGTGCTCTCCGCGGGCGATCAGATGCACCTCGGCGCCTGCCCTGCACAGGGCGGCGCCGACGTAGGCGCCGATGGCGCCGGCGCCAAGAACAGCGACTTTCACAAGAGGCTCCGTCCTCGCGTCCATAGTGCATTCGGTATACAGTATGGAAAAAATCCGGTCAAGGAGTCGCCGATGGCCGTCCTCAGATCCACCGTCCACGAAGCCCCGTCCCGAGATCCGGCCGCCCTGTCCTCGCCGGGGCCCTCACCAGCGCCGTCACCGGCGGGGGCACCGCACCGCGGCGCCCATGCGGAGGCGCTCCCGTGGGAGTCGGCCCGCCGGGTCGCGGCGTCCGCCGCGGGGCCGCTCTCCCCGGTCGACCTCCCCCTCCACCTGGCGTACGGCTGCCGCCTGGCCGGGCCGCTGCGCGCCCTCGTCCCGGTGCCCGGCGCCGACGTGGCCGCGATGGACGGCTACGCGGTCGCGGGCGATCCGCCCTGGCGGATCACGGGTCTCGTGCTCGCAGGGGGCGCGGCCTACGGGGCCGCGCTCGCGCCCGGTACGGCGGTGGAGATCGCCACCGGCGCCCCGGTGCCAGAGGGCGCCGAGGCGGTGCTGCCCTACGAGGCGGCCGTACGGACCGGCGCACCGCCGCCGGGAGGCGGGGTGCCCGGCCGGTCCGCGCCACCGGGCCGGTTCACGCCACCGCTCGGCCGGTTCGCGCCACCGGGCGGGGAGTCCCGTACGGCGGGCGGGCCGGTCGGCGAGTGGGTGTCGGCCCCTTCCGGGGCGGTCGAGCCCGGCAGGCACATCCGCCGGCGCGGCGAGGACTGCCCGCTGGGGACCGTCGTTCTCACGGCCGGTTCGGCCGTGACGCCCGCGGTGCTCGGCCTCGCGGCCGGGCTCGGGCACGACGTGCTCCGCGTGCGGCCCAAACCCCTGGTGTCCGTGCTGGTCACGGGCGACGAGGTGGTCACGCTGGGGCTCCCGGGCCCGGGGCGGGTGCGTGACGCGATCGGTCCCATGCTGCCGGGGCTCGTCGAGTGGGCGGGCGGCCGGGCCGAGGCGCCGTCGTGGCTGCCCGACGGGGCGCGGGCGCTGACCGCCGCGCTCGCGGGGACCCAGGACGGGCCGCCGGGCCAGGTGATCGTGGTCTGCGGCGCCTCGTCGAAGGGGCCCGCCGACCACCTGAGGGCGGTGCTCGCCGGGCTCGGGGCGGAGATCCTCGTCGACGGTGTCGCGGTGCGTCCGGGCCACCCGCAACTCCTCGCCAGGCTTCCCGACGGGCGCCTGGTGGCCGGGCTGCCGGGCAATCCCTACGCCGCGCTGGTCGCCGCGCTGACGTTGCTCGCCCCGGCGGTCCGGGCGCTCGCGGGCGGGCCCGAGGCCCCGCGCGAGCGGTCCGCGCTCACCGGTCACGTGCGGCCCCACCACGCCGACACCCGCATGGTCGCGGTGCGGCGCGGCGGGCGTGGCGCGGTGCCCGTCGGGCACGACCGGCCGGGATCGCTGTGGGGGGCCGCGCTCGCCGAAGCGCTCGCGGTCGTCCCGCCCGGGTGGAGGGGCGAGCCGGTCGAGCTTGTCTCACTACCCGCACAAAGGGTCTAGACATCGCCGGACCCCGGGGGTAACCATTGCCCTCATACGGTATGCAGTATGGAGAACACAATCGAGAGGACCACCAGAATGACCCAGCCAGCGGACACGGCGCCGGAAACCATCTCCGGAGGCCACCTGGTGGCGAAGGCGCTCAAGGCGGAGGGGATCGATGTGATCTTCACGCTCTGCGGCGGCCACATCATCGACATCTACGACGGTTGCGTCGACGAGGGCATCGAGGTCATCGACGTCCGCCACGAGCAGGTGGCGGCGCACGCGGCCGACGGTTACGCCAGGATCACCGGCAAGCCGGGTTGCGCGGTCGTGACGGCGGGGCCGGGCACCACCGACGCGGTGACCGGCGTGGCCAACGCCTTCAGGGCGGAGAGCCCCATGCTGCTCATCGGGGGGCAGGGGGCTCTGAGCCAGCACAAGATGGGCTCGCTGCAGGACCTTCCCCACGTCGACATGATGACCCCGATCACCAAGTTCGCGGCCACGGTCCCCTCGACCGAGCGGGTCGCCGACATCGTCTCGATGGCCTTCAGGGAGTGCTACCACGGCGCTCCCGGGCCGTCCTTCCTGGAGATCCCGCGCGACGTCCTCGACGCCAGCGTCCCGATCTCCAAGGCCCGCATCCCCGAGGCCGGCCGCTACCGCGCCTCCGTACGCCAGGCCGGAGACCCCGAGGCCGTCGAGCGCCTCGCCGACATGCTGGCCCACGCGGAGAAGCCCTGCGTCCTGCTGGGCAGCCAGGTCTGGACCACCCGGGGCACCGACGACGCGATCAACTTCGTCCGCGCGCTCAACGTCCCCGCCTACATGAACGGCTCGGCCCGCGGCACGCTGCCCCCGGGCGACCCGCACCACTTCCAGCTCTCCCGGCGCTACGCCTTCACCAACGCCGACCTGATCATCATCGTCGGCACCCCGTTCGACTTCCGGATGGGCTACGGCAAGCGCCTGTCGCCCTCGGCGACGGTGGTCCAGATCGACCTCGACTACCGCACCGTCGGCAAGAACCGCGACATCGACCTGGGCATCGTCGGTGACGCCGGGCTGATCCTGGCCGCGGCCACCCAGGCCGCCTCGGGCCGCGTCGAGAACGGCGCGACCCGGCGCAAGGAGTGGCTGGAGGAGCTGCGCGCGGTCGAGACCGCGGCCTACGAGAAGCGGCTGCCCCGCCAGCTGTCCGGCTCACAGCCGATCGACCCCTACCGCCTGGTCCACGAGATCAACGAGTTCATCACCGAGGACACCATCTACATCGGCGACGGCGGCGACATCGTCACCTTCTCCGGCCAGGTCGTCCAGCCCAAGTCGCCCGGCCACTGGATGGACCCCGGGCCGCTCGGCACCCTCGGCGTCGGCGTCGCCTTCGCCATGGCGGCCAAGTACGCCAAACCCGACAAGGAGGTGCTCTGCCTCTTCGGAGACGGGGCGTTCAGCCTCACCGGCTGGGACTTCGAGACGATGGTCCGCTTCAACCTGCCGTTCATCGGCGTCATCGGCAACAACTCGTCGATGAACCAGATCCGCTACGGCCAGGCCGCCAAGTACGGCGAGAACCGCGGCCGGGTCGGCAACACCCTCGGCGACGTCAGATACGACGAGTTCGCCCGGATGCTGGGCGGCCACGGCGAGGAGGTCAGGGACCCCGCCGACATCCGGCCCGCGCTGGAGCGGGCCCGCGAGTCGGGCAAGCCCGCACTGATCAACGTGTGGGTCGATCCGGACGTGTACGCGCCCGGAACCATGAACCAGACCATGTACAAGTGAGGGGGGCCCCATGAAGGCACTGGAAGGTGTCCGCGTCCTCGACATGACCCACGTGCAGTCGGGTCCGTCCTGTACGCAGCTCCTGGCCTGGCTCGGCGCCGACGTGATCAAGCTGGAGGCGCCCTCCGGCGACATCACCCGCAAGCAGCTGCGCGACGTCCCCGGCGTCGACAGCCTCTACTTCACGATGCTGAACTGCAACAAGCGCAGCATCACCCTCAACATGAAGAGCGACCGCGGCAAGCAGATCTTCACCGACCTGGTGCGCGACTCCGACATCCTGGTGGAGAACTTCGGGCCCGGCGCGGTCGACCGGATGGGGTTCTCCTGGGACCGGCTCCAGGAGCTCAACCCGCGGCTGGTCTACGCCTCGATCAAGGGTTTCGGCCCGGGACGCTACGCCGGTTTCAAGGCGTACGAGGTGATCGCCCAGGCGATGGGCGGCTCGATGAGCACCACCGGCTTCGAGGACGGCCCGCCGCTGGCCACCGGCGCCCAGATCGGCGACTCGGGCACCGGCATCCACGCCGTGGCCGGCATCCTGGCCGCCCTCTACCAGCGCGAGCAGACCGGGCGCGGCCAGCGCGTCCAGGTGGCCATGCAGCACGCGGTGCTCAACCTGTGCCGGGTGAAGCTCCGCGACCAGCAGCGGCTCGGCCACGGACCCCTGTCGGAATACCCCAACAAGACCTTCGGCGACGAGGTGCCGCGCTCGGGCAACGCCTCGGGCGGCGGCCAGCCCGGCTGGGCCGTGCGGTGCGCCCCCGGCGGTCCCAACGACTACATCTACGTCATCGTGCAGCCGGTCGGCTGGGCGCCGCTCGCCGGGATCATCGGCCGCCCCGAGCTGGGCGACGACCCCGAGTGGGCCACCCCCGAGGCGCGCCTTCCCAACCTCGACAAGATGTTCCAGCTCATCGAGGAGTGGAGCATCACCCGCGACAAGTGGGAGGTCCTCGACCGGCTCAACGCCGCCAACATCCCCTGCGGCCCGATCCTGTCCACCAAGGAGCTGCTGGAGGACGAGAGCCTGCGGCAGGAGGGCGCGCTGATCGAGGTCGACCACCCCGAGCGCGGCTCCTTCGTGACGGTCGGCAGCCCGCTGCACCTGTCCGACTCGCCGGTGGACGTCACCGCACCGCCCCTGCTCGGCGAGCACAACACCGAGATCTACGCCGGCCTCGGCCTGTCCGCCGACGAGCTGGCCGACCTGAAGACGAACGGAGTCATCTGATGGCGCATGACCAGGCCGCCGTACGCGAGGTGCTGGACAAGGCCCGCGTCGAGGGCCGCACCGCGCTGACCGCCCCCGAAGGCAGGAAGATCTGCCAGGCGTACGGCATCTCGACCCCCGGCGAGGGGGTGGCGACCTCGGCCGAGGAGGCGGTGTCGCTCGCCGGGGAGATCGGCCTGCCGGTGGTGCTCAAGATCGTCTCTCCTGACATCCTGCACAAGACCGAGGCGGGCGGGGTGCTCGTCGGCCTGGCCGACCTCGACGCGGTGCGCGCCGGCTACGACCGGATCGTGGCCTCCGCGCGCTCGTACGACCCCGAGGCGTCGATCGACGGCGTCCAGGTCCAGGCCATGGTCGGCGCCGGGCACGAGGTGATCATCGGTGCGGTCACCGACCAGACCTTCGGCAAGGTCGTCGCCTTCGGGCTCGGCGGGGTGCTCGTCGAAGTCCTCAAGGACGTGACCTTCCGGCTGGCCCCCCTCTCGGGTGATGATGCACTCGGGATGCTGGACGACATCAGGGCGGCGGAGGTGCTGCGCGGTGTCCGTGGTGCCGAAGCGGCCGACAGGGGGGCGCTGTCGAACATGATCGAGCGAGTCGGCGCCCTCGTCGGGGACTTCCCCGAGATCGCGGAGGTGGACCTGAACCCCGTCTTCGCCACCTCCGACGGCGCGACGGCCGCCGACGTGCGCATCCTTCTCGACGCCGACCCCGTCGTCGCGCCCGCCCGGCTCTCGCGGGAGGAGATCCTCACCGGGATGAACCGGATCTTCAAGCCGCGCGCCGTCGCGGTGATCGGAGCCTCCGGCGAGACCGGCAAGATCGGCAACTCGGTCATGCGCAACCTGATCAACGGCGGCTACCGGGGGCACATCTACCCGATCAACCCGAAGTCCTCGGAGATCCTCGGGCTGCCCGCCTACCCGAGCATCGCCGACGTGCCGGGCGAGGTCGACGTGGCGGTCTTCGCCATCCCGGCCAAGTTCGTGCCCGCGGCGCTGGAGGACGCCGGGCGCAAGGGGGTGGCCGGAGCCATCATGATCCCGTCCGGGTTCGCCGAGACGGGCAATGTCGAGGGCCAGCAGGAGATCGTCGAGATCGCCCGCAAGCACGGCATGCGCATGCTCGGCCCCAACATCTACGGCTACTACTACACGCCGGAAAACCTGTGCGCCACGTTCTGCACGCCGTACGACGTGAAGGGCGGGGTCGCGCTGACCTCGCAGAGCGGTGGTATCGGCATGGCCATCCTCGGCTTCAGCCGTACCACCGGGATGGGCGTCTCGGCGATCGTCGGGGTCGGCAACAAGGCCGACGTCGACGAGGACGACCTGCTCACCTTCTTCGAGCAGGACGACAACACCAACTGCGTGGCCATGCACCTGGAAGATCTCAAGGACGGGCGCGGGTTCGTCGAGGCCGCCCAGCGGATGGTCGCCAAGAAGCCGGTGATCGTGCTCAAGGCCGGGCGCACCGCGATGGGCGCGCGGGCCGCGGGCTCGCACACCGGAGCGCTGGCCGGCGACGACAAGGTCTACGACGACATCCTTCGCCAGGCGGGCGTCGTGCGGGCCCCGGGCCTCAACGACATGCTCGAGTACGCCAGGTCGCTACCGCTGATGCCCACGCCCAAGGGCGAGAACGTCGTCATCATCACCGGGGCGGGCGGCTCGGGAGTGCTGCTCTCCGACGCCTGCGTCGACAACGGACTGACCCTCATGGAGATCCCGCCGGATCTCGACGAGGCCTTCCGCGCCTACATCCCGCCCTTCGGGGCGGCGGGCAACCCCGTCGACATCACCGGTGGCGAACCGCCCAGCACCTACGAGAACACCATCAGGCTGGGCCTGGCCGATCCCCGCGTGCACGCGCTGGTGATCGGCTACTGGCACACGATCATCACCCCGCCGATGGTCTTCGCCGAGCTGGTCGCGCGGGTCGTGGCCGAGGAGCGGGCCAAGGGCAACGACAAGCCCGTGGTCGCCTCACTGGCCGGTGACACCGAGGTCGAGCAGGCCTGTGACCATCTCTTCGCGAACGGGGTGATCGCCTACCCGTACACCACGGAGAAGCCCGTGGCCGTGCTCGGCGCCAAGTATCGCTGGGCCAGGGCCGCAGGGTTGCTGCGCGGCTGAGCCGCGCTTCATGAGCGAGGGGGCGAATCGGGGCACTCGCAGGATCAACCAACCCCCCAGGAGGTCCGCAGGTGGACACATCGAGAACACCGGCTGCAGCGGAGCCCGGCGAAGCCGCCGCCGCATCCGGCCAGGAAGAAAAAGTATGGCGGGCGGGCGGGCTGGAGCCGATGCCCATACGCACCCTGCCCGACGCTCCCCCGTCGATCCACATCCTCGGGCCGACGGTGTTCCTCGTCGCGCTCGGCGTGGGCATGGGCGAGTCGTACATGTGGCCCCGGCTGGTCCTGCTGTTCGGGCCGGAGATCCGGTGGCTGTTCCTCATCGGAGTCACCCTCCAGGCCGTGGTCATGCTGGAGATGGCCCGCTACGCCATGGCGACCGGGGAGAGCATCTTCTTCGGCGCCGCCCGGGTCTTCAAGCCCCTGATGTGGTTCTTCTTCGTCGTCGCGATCCTCGTCTACATCTGGCCGGGTCATCTGTCCGCGGGGGCCGCCGCCTTCGAGCAGATCACCGGCATTCCATGGCTGATCACGGCCATCGCGGGCCTGATACTCGTCGGCGTCGTCTTCAGCCTGGCGAAGGTCATCTACAACCTGCTGGAGAGCGTGCTGTCGATCCTGATCGGCACGCTCGTCGTCGGAACCGCCGTGGTGGCGGCCATGGTCGGCACCTGGGGCGACGTGGTGAGCACGATCACCGGGATGTTCGCCTTCGGCTACCTGCCGCAGCAGGCGCTCTCCGAGGCCTGGTTCCCGGTCATCGTGGGCTCGATCGCCTTCGCCGGACCGTCCGGGATGCAGCAGATGTGGTACACCCTGCATCTGCGTGACTCCGGAGCCGGCATGGGCGCCCACATCCCGGCCGTCCGCGGTCTCCGGCACGCCGGCGAGGAAGAGGCCATGCCCTCGCGCGGCTTCATGTTCGACACGAACAACCCCGAGGAGATGCGCAAGTGGAAGGGGTGGCGGCGCTGGGTCACCTTCGACGCGCTTCTGCTCTTCTGGGGCATCACGATGCTGGTCACCGTCTCCTTCACCGTGATCGCCCAGGCGGCGGCACGGAACACCCCCGGCGTCCGCACCGTGATCGAGTCGGGCGACAGGGAGGTGGCGCTGAACGCGATGGCCGACTCCTTCGCCTCCGCGGGCAGCTCGGTGCTGGGCGGGGTCTTCCTCGGCTTCATCGCGCTGATCGGGCTGAACGCCACCCTCGGCCTGTTCGACTCCTTCTCCAGGGGACAGGCGGACATGAGCTTCCACTTCGTACGCGGTGCGAAGAAGTTCGGGATGTCCCGCCTGTACGCCGGGTTCCTGTGGGGCGTCATCGCGTTCGGCATCCTGATCCTGCTGTTCGGCCCGGCCGACGGCCCGAGCGGGATCCTCGACACGCTGGCGTTCCTGTCCACGTTCGCCATGGGCGCCTACTGCGTGACGCTCCTGCTGGTGAACAACCGCATGTTGCCCAAACCGATCCGGCCGAAGATCTGGACCAACCTGATCATCGGCTTCGGGGCGGTCTTCTATCTGGGGATGCTGCTCTACAGCCTGTTCGCCTTCGGTGTGGTCGTGGGCTGAGACCGTGCCGATGCGACAAGCTGAACTCGCCCTTCCCGGGGCGCTGATCGGAGTCGTCGCCGGCGCCATGGCCGGGGGGCTGACCCTGCTCGCAGGGCAGCCCGCCGGCTGGGCCGCGATCTCCGCGGTGACGCTGGCCCTTCCCCTGGGCCTCCTCGGGGCCGGATACTCCATTCTGCTCGGCCAGAACCTGTTCAGACCGGGGCTGTTCGCCCCCGCGGGTCTCTACTGGCTGGCCGGCTTCCCCCTGGCCCGGCTGTTCCAGGAGACGACCACCAGCCTGGCCGTCTTCGGTCACGTCAGCCTGCCCGGCGGGGTGGCGGGATTCCTGGCCTACCAGGCAATGGTGAGCCTCGGCTTCGCGATCGGCTTCCTCTGGTTGCACGAGAGGCTCATGCCCCACTGGTTGATGCGCCTGAGAGAGCGCAATCCGCAGGCGCGCGAACTGTTCGCCGCCTACGTTGAGCACGCTGAGGCGCTGTGGCTCGCCAAGGAACGCCGCCGCGCACGGAAAGGAGCGCGTTGAACATTCCCACCTGGGTGTGGCTGGTCACGATCGCCGGCTTCGGCCTCGTGCTGGCCGTTGACTTCTACCTCGTGGCGCGCAACCCGCGAAAGCCCTCGTTCCGCGAGTGCACGTTCTGGGTGATCTTCTACGTGTCGCTCGCCATCGCCTTCGGCGTGGGGCTGCTGGTGGTCACGGGACCGTCGTACGGCGGCGAGTTCTTCGCGGGCTGGATCACCGAGTACTCCCTCAGCGTCGACAACCTGTTCGTCTTCCTGCTGATCATGAGCCGCTTCTCGGTGCCGGACCGCTACCGGCAGAAGGTGCTCCTGATCGGCATCGTCCTGGCCCTCCTCATGCGTGGCATCTTCATCGCCGCCGGTGCGGAGGCCGTGACCCGCTTCGACTGGCTCTTCTACATCTTCGGCGCCTTCCTCATCTACACCGCGTGGAAGCTCATCGGTCATGAGGAGGAGGAGGCGGAGTTTTCCGAGAACATCGCGCTGCGCACGGTCAGGCGGGTCGTCCCCACCACGGAGACCTACCACGGCTCGTCGCTCTCCGTGATGGTCAACGGCCGCCGTGCCGTCACCCCGATGCTGATCGTGATGGTGGCGATCGGGACCACGGACCTGCTCTTCGCCCTCGACTCGATCCCGGCCATCTTCGGGCTGACCAAGGAGCCCTACCTGGTGTTCACCGCCAACGCCTTCGCGCTGATGGGGCTGCGGCAGCTGTTCTTCCTGATCGGAGGACTGCTCGATCGCCTGGTCTATCTCAGCAAGGGCCTGTCGGTGGTCCTGGCCTTCATCGGCGTCAAGCTCATCTTCGAGGCACTTCACCACGACGGCGTCTCCTGGGCGCCGGAGATTCCCATCCTGGTCTCCCTCGGGGTCATCATCGGCACGCTGGCCATCACCACCGTGGCCAGCCTCCTCAAGTCGAGGAGCGACCGCGGCCGCACCCCGGCGGACCAGAACGGCTCCGCGGAGGATCCGGCGGCCGGTCCCACGGACCCGGTGACCGACCCCTCCGCTTCTCCCGGCGCCATCGATCCCGCCGACCCCGCCGCGAAGCGGAGCGAGGCGCACGCGGACGGCTGAGGCGCGGCCGGCCGTCGCGAGCGGGTGGTCTTCCCAGCGGAGGCCTCCCGCTCGCTCATTTGGGAACGTCGATCCCATCGGTCCGCTGCTCGGTCGCCCAGCGGCGCAGATGGCGCTCGGCGTTCTCCGCCGAGCCGTATTTCCGCATGGCCGTCGCGAGGCCGATCCCCATCATCCGGCCGTCGGCGGAATAACCCGCTGATCCAGAGGTGAGAAAGCGGAACCTGTTGAGAAACGCTCTCATCGATCATCACCACCAATTCTTTCGTTCAGTATCTGCCCTGGGTGTTTCACTCAAACGGGCCAACGGTGAATTCTGTGTCAACTGGTCCGTGAGCTGCTCGGGCCGGGTGGGAAGGGCCCCGGAACGGCCGTATCCCGTGCCGGTCCGCGCGGGGTGCCCGCGCTTTTCCGCGCCGGTCGGTACGGATTAGCCGGTGCCGGCCCGCCCGGATTAGCGCCTGCCGATCCGCTGGATTGTCAGGCTCCGGCCCGTGCGTGATCGGCCGATGCCGGTTCGTTTGATTCGTTCGATTTGTTAGTGTCGGCCCGCGGGGTCCGGAGGCCGGCCCGCATGGGTTCGTCCGCGCTTGCCCGGATGTGCTTCCCGGATGTGCTTCCTGGACATGCCTCCCGGACGTGTTTCCCCGGACGTGTTTCCCCGGACGTGCTTTCCCGGACGTGTTTTCCGGACCGGGACGC
Organism: Streptosporangium sp. NBC_01469; assembly: GCF_036227305.1. Taxonomy (NCBI): domain Bacteria; kingdom Bacillati; phylum Actinomycetota; class Actinomycetes; order Streptosporangiales; family Streptosporangiaceae; genus Streptosporangium; species Streptosporangium sp. NBC_01469. The sequence goes on from NZ_CP109465.1 coordinate 4,261,655, forward strand.
GCGGGACCGTCTCGTGCCGGATCGGATCGGCACGAGCGGGTTTCCAGCGATCAGCCCGTACCGGACCGAACCAGCACGGGAGGGGACGGCTCGCGCCGGATCGGACCAGCGCGAGCAGGGGAGCGGGGAAGGGGATCGGAATCGGCTCGCGCCGACCGGGAAGGGGCGGCTCGCGCCGGGCGCCGGAGCCGGGGGAACGGAGGGTCAGCTCGCGCTGAGCGAGCGCGGGCGCCGGCGGCGGACGGTGGGCGCGGGCTCCTCCGGCTCGGCGGGCTCGGCGGCTCGCTGCTCCAGGTAGGAGGAGCGGGTGTGCTCGGTGTGGTCGCGCATGATCTCCGCGGCCCTGGTCTCGTCGCGGGTCTCGATGGCGTCGATCAGCTGGTCGTGCTCCTCCCAGGAGGCGCGGCCGCGCTGGCGGGCCACCGGTGTGTGGTACCAGCGCACGCGGCGGGAGACCTGGGAGGCCAGCTCCGCCAGAACCGCGTTTCCGGACAGCTCGGTGACCAGCGCGTGCAGCTCGGAGTTGGCCGCCACGGAGGCGTCGATGTCGTCCGCCTCCAGGGCCCGGAGCCCGCGCGCGCACACCTCGCGCAGCCGGGCCACGCCCGCGGCGTCCGAGTTGAGCGCGGCCAGCCGCGCCGACTCGGTCTCCAGCAGGGCGCGTACGGCGAGCAGCTGGTCGGCCTCCTGCACGGTCGGCGCGTGGACGAACGCCCCGTGGCCGGGGCGGAGGTCGACCCAGCCCTCGCCGCTAAGCATCTGCAGCGCCTCGCGGACCGGCTGGCGCGACACGCCGAGCAACTCGGCGAGCTCGCTCTCCGCGAGGTGCTGACCGGGGCTGAGGCTCCCGTTCACGATGAGCTCCAGGATCGCCTCGAAAACGCTCTCCCGGAGGGTGGTCGGGCGCGGGATCTTGGGCGCCGCTCCCGAGTTCGCCAGTTCCGACCGCACCATGTCTCTTCAGCTCCAGGATGAGAAAATATGGCGGCCCCTCGTCTGGCCAGCCCATTGTCTGTTGTCGACTGCCTACAGTATACAGTTTCGGACAGAGTGCCCGTCGTGAGCCTGATCACATCACCGCTCACCCCGGAAGCGTGACCGGATGGCCAGGTTGGCGCAGGGTGGCGCTGAGGCTCGCGGCGGCCAGCACCAGGCCTGCGGCGAGGAAGAACGCCGCGGCGTGCCCGGACGAGGTCAGGGCCAGAGCGGCGAGGCCGACCCCGACGAGCCCGGCGACCGCCTTCGCACTGTAGACCACGCCGTGGATCGAGGCGGTGTGTCTCTCGCCGAAGTATTCGCGGACCAGGCTGGCGATGAGCGGATAGAACGCGCCCCCGCCCAGGCCCGCGGGCACCGTCGCCACCAGGATCATGACGGCCGACCCGGTCACCGCCCCCCAGGCCAGCAGCAGCTGCCCGAGGCAGAGCAGGGCCAGCACGGCGCTGAGCGCGCGCCCCCGTCCGGTCACCTCGGCGGCGAGCACGGCGCAGGCGCGTCCCGCTCCGTTGAGCACCAGGAGCAGGGCGACCGCCGCCCAGGGGGAGAAGCCGCCGAAGGTCGCCAGCGCGACCACGTCGAAGATGGAGACCGCCCCCGCGCAGACCAGGATCGACACCAGGGTGGGGAGCGAGCCGGTGCGCAGCGCCTGACCCAGGGAGAACTGGCGGACGGCCCGGGGCTCCCTGCGCAGCGCCACCCGGTCGTCGGCCCAGGCGCGCGGGTCGATGTGGGCGGGCCACCAGTGCGGCGGCGGCAGGCGTACGAAGGCCGCCGCCAGGCCCACCGTGGCCAGCGCGACGGCCGCCGCCACGATGAACACCGGCTGGAGCGTGTTTTCCGCGCCCACCGGGTCTCCGGGGAGGCCGGCCACCACCGCGAGCGGGGCCGTGCCATAGGCGAAGGCGCCGGTGGTGAAGCCCACCCGCGCGGCCGGGCGCTCGGGGTACCAGCGGGCGACGGCCTCGGTGCAGGAGCCGTACACCAGTCCGGCGCCCACGCCGCCGAGGAGGGCGTAGCCCGCGACGACCACGGGGAGGTCGCGGGCGAAGGCCACCGTGAGCAGCGCGGCGGCGCTGAGCGGCGCGCCGGCCCACAGCGCGACGCGGATCCCGAGCGCGCCGCGCCGCAGCAGCAGGACGGTGGGCAGGGCGACGGCGGCCTGGCAGATGATCCAGACGGCCAGTGGCGCCAGGGTCTGGGCGAGCGGCCAGCCGCGCGCCTGCGCCAGGGCGGGCACCGCCGCCGCGTAGCCGTACTGCATGGCGCCGATGGAGGCCATGGCGGCCCAGGGGAGCCAGAACATCCATGACCGGGGACGGTTGATCAGATCCTGCGGGGTGTCGCCGACGAGGTAATCGCGTCCCCGCCAGTCTCGTACGAGCTGCGTCTTCTCCATACCGTATGGAATATCCGTCGCCGGAGTCCCTGTCGAGGTCTGGACGGGTAGATTTCCATACGGTATACCGTCTACAAGAACCATATCCAGGGAGGTCGCGTGGACCTGTTCGAATACGAGGCGAAGCAACTCTTCGCGCGGCACGGGGTCCCCGTCCCCATCGGCGAGGTCGTGGCCACCCCCGAGGCCGCTCGCGCGATCGCGGCCGGTCTCGGGGTCCCGGTCGTGATCAAGGCCCAGGTGAAGACCGGCGGCAGGGGAAAGGCCGGGGGCGTGCGGCCCGCCCCCGGTCCCGCCGCCGCCGAGCAGGAGGCACGGCACATCCTCGGCATGGACATCAAGGGCCACATCGCCGAGACCGTGCTCGTGGAGACCGCCACGGTCCCGGTCGAGGAGTATTACGTGGCCTATCTCGTCGACCGGGCCAACCGGTGCTTCCTCGCCATGGCGTCCGTCCACGGCGGCATGGACATCGAGGAGGTGGCCGCGACCAAGCCCGGGGCGCTGGTCAAGATGCCGATCGACCCGCTGTCCGGGATCGACGAGGGCACCGCGCGCGAGCTGGTGACCCGCGCCGGCTTCCCCTCCGACCTGCAGAGCGCGGTGGCCGAGGTGCTGGTCCGCCTCTGGCGGGTCATGGTGGAGGAGGACGCCCTGCTGGTCGAGGTCAACCCCCTGGTCTGGACGGCGGGGAGCGCGATCCTCGCCCTCGACGGCAAGGTCAGCCTCGACGAGGGCGCGGCCTTCCGCCACGACCACGCCGCCCTGACCGCCGGGCCCGGCGACGGCGGCCTCGAGTCACGGGCCAGGGCCAAGGGCCTCAACTACGTCAAGCTCGACGGCCGCGTGGGGGTCGTCGGCAACGGCGCGGGGCTGGTGATGAGCACCCTCGACGTCGTCGCCCAGGCCGGGGAGCGCTTCGGCGGGGTCCGCCCGGCCAACTTCCTCGACATCGGCGGCGGAGCGTCCGCGCAGGTAATGGCCGACAGCCTGGAGATCATCCTCTCCGACCCCGACGTCAAGTCGGTCCTCGTCAACGTCTTCGGCGGCATCACCGCCTGCGACGCGGTGGCCGACGGCATCGTCTCCGCGCTCGGGCTGCTCGGCGACCGCGGCCTGAGCCGCCCCATCGTCGTGCGGCTCGACGGCAACAACGCCGAGGAGGGCCGCCGGATCCTCACCGAGGCAGCGCACCCCGCGGTCCGCCAGATCACGACCATGGACGGCGCCGCCGAAGAGGCGGCCAGGCTCGCCGCGGCATGAGCGGGCCGACCATCGGACACGGCGAGCCCGCCGGTCCCGCCCACGGAGGGCACGCGAGCACTGAGAGGGAGTGGCAAGCATGGCGATCTTCTTGACAGGCGACAGCAAGGTGGTCGTGCAGGGCATGACCGGCGCGGAGGGACGACGGCACACCGCCAGGATGCTCGCGGCGGGCACCGACGTGGTGGCCGGCGTCACGCCCGGCAAGGGCGGCGGCACGGTCGACTTCGCCGAGCGGGGAGTCCCGGTGTTCGGCACGGTCGCCGAGGCGATCGCCTCGACCGGGGCGGACGTCTCGGTGGTCTTCGTGCCGCCGAGGTTCGCCAAGGCGGCGGTCATCGAGGCCGTCGACGCGGGGATCGGCCTCTGCGTGGTGATCACCGAGGGCATCCCCGTCCACGACACGCTGGCCTTCTGGGGCCACGCCCAGGCGGCGGGCGGCAGGACCCGGATCATCGGCCCCAACTGCCCGGGGCTGATCAGCCCCGGCGCCTCCAACGCGGGGATCATCCCGGCCGACATCACCAGCGCGGGCCGCATCGGCCTGGTCTCGAAGTCGGGCACGCTGACGTACCAGCTCATGTACGAGCTGCGCGACATCGGGTTCTCCACCGCGGTCGGCATCGGCGGCGACCCGGTCATCGGCACCACCCACATCGACGCGCTGCAGGCCTTCCAGGACGACCCGGGCACCGACGCGATCGTGATGATCGGTGAGATCGGCGGCGACGCCGAGGAGCGCGCGGCCGCCTACATCGAGCAGCACGTCACCAAGCCGGTCGTCGCCTACGTGGCGGGCTTCACCGCCCCGGAGGGCAAGACCATGGGCCACGCGGGCGCGATCGTGTCCGGCTCGGCCGGCACCGCCCAGGCCAAGAAGGACGCCCTGGAGAAGGTCGGCGTCCGCGTCGGCAAGACCCCGAGCGAGACCGCCCGCCTGATGCGGTCGGCGCTGGCCGCGCTGGGCACGCTGGACGGGCCGCCCGCGAAGGTCTCCCTGGGAGTGGGGGAGGCGCCGTGAAGTTCGACGTCAACCTCTCCATCCTCTTCACCGAGCTGCCGCTGCTGGAGCGGCCCGCAGCGGCGGCCAAGGCGGGCTTCGACGCGGTCGAGCTCTGGTGGCCCTTCGCCGTCCCCTGCCCGGCCGACCGTGAGATCGACGCCCTGCGGCGGGCGATCGAGGAGGCCGGGGTGCGCCTGGTCGGCCTCAACTTCGACGCCGGGGACATGGCGGCGGGGGAGCGGGGCCTGCTGTCGCGGCCCGACGGCTCGGCCAGGTTCCAGGCCAACGTCGACGTCGCGGTGGGCCTGGCCGGAGCGCTCGGCTGCCGGGTGCTCAACGCCCTCTACGGCAACCGGGTGGCCGGGCTGTCCTCGCGGGCCCAGCGCGACCTGGCGCTGTCCAACCTGTCCCTGGCGGCGAAGGCGGCGGCGGGGGTCGGCGCCACGGTCGTGGTCGAGGCGCTCAACTCCTACGAGAGCCCCGACTACCCGATCACCTCCTCGGCCGCGGCCCTCGAGGTGATCGACCAGGTGGGCGCGGGCAACGTGGCCTTCCTCGCCGACCTCTACCACCTGCACCGCATGGGCGAGGACGTGCTCACGCTCATCGACCGGAGCGTCCACCGGTTCGGCCACGTCCAGATCGCCGACGACCCCGGCCGGGGGCAGCCGGGCTCCGGAGCCATGCCGTACGACCAGATCTTCGAGTGCCTGGAGACCTCGGGATACCGAGGCCACGTCGGGCTCGAATACCGCCCCACCGGCCCCAGTGCCGAGAGTTTCGGCTGGAGGAACGCTTGACCTCCCCACCGGCTCCACAGGGCACACCACCGGACCGCGCGCGGCGACCGGCCGCGCTTTCCGCCCCCGGGCCGCGGCCCAGGGTCTCCACCTTGGAGGTATTCGATGAACGCTGAGAGAGGGAGGAGCGGTGAGCCGCTCATGAACATCGGATTCATCGGCCTGGGGATCATGGGCAGCCCGATGGCGGCCAATCTGGTCAGAGCCGGGCACACCGTCGTCGGCTACGACATGAGCGCCGAGCGGATGGACGCCCTCGCGGTGGCCGGCGGCAAGTCCGCGGGCAGCGTGGCGGAGGCCATCGCGCAGGCGGAGGTCGTGATCACCATGTTGCCCGACTCCCCCCAGGTGGAGGAGGTGGCCTTCGGCGACGACGGGCTGCTCCAGCGAGGGAGGGAGGGGCTGATCCACATCGACATGAGCACCGTGCGGCCCGAGACCTCCCGCAGGGTCGCGCAGGCCGCGGCCGTCAAGGGCATCAGGGCGCTGGACGCGCCGGTGAGCGGAGGGGAGCGCGGCGCGGTCGACGGCACCCTGTCGATCATGGTCGGCGGGGACGCCGTCGACTTCGCGGCCGTACGCCCGCTCCTCGCGGTCGTCGGCACGACGATCGTGCACGTGGGTCCCGCGGGGGCGGGGCAGACCGTGAAGGCCGCCAACCAGCTCGTCGTCGGGGGCATCTACGGCCTGGTCGCCGAGGCGATCGTGCTGCTCGAGGCCTCGGGGGTCGATCCCGGCAGCGGGCTCGACGTCCTGGCCGGAGGGCTGGCGGGTTCCCGCATCCTCGACCTGAAACGGCACTCCATGATCAGGCGCGAGTTCGCGCCGGGGTTCCGGATCGACCTGCACCACAAGGACATGGGCATCGCCATCGCCGCGGCGCGGGAGGCGGGCGTCTCACTCCCGCTCACCGGGCTGGTCGCCCAGCTCGTCGCCGCGGCCCGTGCCCAGGGGCACGGCTCCCTTGACCACTCCGCCCTGCTCAAGGTGATCGAAAGGATCAACCAGTGAAGCGGATCCCCTGCATGGAGGCCGTGGTGGCCGTCCTGGAGTCCGAAGGCGTCGACACCGTCTTCGGCATCCCGGGCGCGGCGATCCTCCCGCTCTACGCGGCGCTCCAGCACAGCGACATTCGCAACATCACCGTCCGCCACGAGGAGGGAGGCACGCACGCCGCCGACGGCTGGGCCCGGGTCACGGGCAACGTCGGCGTCTGCATCGGCACCTCGGGCCCGGCGGGCACCAACATGATCACCGGCCTCTACACCGCCCTCGCCGACTCCATTCCCATGATCTGCATCACCGGGCAGGCGGCGCGCGACAAGCTCCACCAGGAGGCGTTCCAGGCGGTCGACATCGTGGAGATCGCCAAGCCTGTCACCAAGTGGGCGGTCCAGCTCAAGGAGCCGGCCCAGGCCCCGTGGGTGTTCAGGGAGGCCTTCAGGATCGCCAGGTCCGGGCGCCCCGGCCCCGTCCTGATCGACCTGCCGATCGACGTGCAACGCGGCACCTGCCTGTACGACAGGGAGATCGACACCCCGCTCCCGGTGGAGGTCCCGCAGCCCAGGCCCCTGGCGATCCGGGCGGCGATAGACCTGCTCATGGGCGCCCAGCGGCCCCTCATCCTGGCCGGCGGAGGGGTCGTCATCGCCGACGCCGACGCCGAGCTGCGCGCGCTCGCCGAGCACCTGCAGATTCCCGTCCAGGTGACGCTGATGGGCAAGGGCGCCTTCCCCGAGGACCACCCGCTGTTCGCCGGCATGGCGGGCATCCAGACCCAGACGCGCTGGGGCAACGCGGCGCTGCTGGAGAGCGACCTGGTGCTGGCGGTGGGTGCCAGGTTCGGCGACCGGCACACCGGTGACCTCGACACCTACCGCCGGGGGCGCAAGTTCATCCACGTCGACATCGAGCCCACCCAGATCGGCAAGGTCTTCGAGCCCGACCTGGGCGTGGTCGGCCACGCCCGGCCCACGCTGGCGGCGATGGCGGGGGAGGCGAGCAGCCGCACCAAGGCCCGCCGTCCGGGACGGTGGCCAGCGCGGGTCGCCGAGCTGCGCGGCACGCTGCTGCGGCGCGACGACTTCGACGACGTGCCGATCAAGCCGCCGAGGGTCTTCCGGGAGCTGAACGACTTCTACGGGCCCGACACGACGTTCGTCACCGCGATCGGCCTCTACCAGATCTGGTCGGGGCAGTTCCAGAAGACCTACCTCCCGCGCCGCTACCTCGTCTGCGGGCAGGCCGGGCCGCTGGGCTGGGAGGTGCCCGCCGCGATGGGCGTCAAGTGCGCCTATCCGGAGCGGCAGGTGGTGGCCGTGGCGGGCGACTACTCCTTCCAGTTCCTGATGGAGGAGATCGCCGTCGCCGCCCAGTACCGCATCCCGTTCGTCATCGTGATGATCAACAACGAGTATCTCGGGCTCATCCGCCAGGCCGAGATCCCCTATGACATGAACTACGCCGTCGACCTCCACTACGGCGAGGGCGGGGTCGACCACGTGAAGCTCATGGAGGCGTTCGGCTGCCCGGCCCGGCGCGTCGAGCTGCCCTGCGAGATCGGCGACGCGCTGGCCTGGGCGAGTGCCGAGTCGGAGCGCCGGCAGCTCCCGGTGCTGGTCGAGGTCATGGTCGAGAGAGAGGCCAACGCGGCCATGGGCCCCTCACTCGACGCGATCAAGGAGTTCGAGCCGCTGCCCGAGCAGGAGCTCGCCCTGGCCATCGACTGGTCCGACTGAGGAGACAGCCCATGTCACCCATACTCAAGCCGGGGTCGGCCTGGTCCGACGCCTACGAACGGTGCGTGTCGGCGGCGCCCCAGGCCTTCCACGACGACCGGGTGCTCAACCACTGGGGCGGCTTCTGGCAGCGAGACGGCCGCCCGGAGCCCGCTGCCTCGCCGGTGGACGGCACCGCCATCGCCGGCCCGCCCCGCCTCGACAGGGCCACCGCCCTGCGCGCGGTACGGGCCGGTCTCGACGAGCACCGGCTCTGGCGCCACGTGCCGCTCGCCGAGCGCAAGGCGCGCGTCACGGCGGCGCTGGAGGCGATGACCGCCCACCGCGACCTGCTGACCCTGCTGCTGGTCTGGGAGATCGGCAAGCCGTGGAAGCTGGCCGCGGCCGACGTCGACCGGTGCATCGAGGGGGTGCACTGGTACGTCGGCGAGATCGACCGGATGGTCGGCGGGCGCGTCCCCCTGGGCGGCCCGGTCAGCAACATCGCCAGCTGGAACTACCCGATGAGCGTGCTGATGCACGCCATGCTCGTGCAGGCCCTCGCGGGCAACGCGGTCATCGCCAAGGCGCCCACCGACGGCGGTCTGGCCTGTCTCACCCTCGCGACCGCGCTCGCCGCCCAGGAGGGGCTGCCGTTCACCCTCGTCAGCGGGGGAGGCGCCGAGCTCTCCCCGGCGCTGGTGCGCGGCAAGGAGCTGGGCTGCGTCTCCTTCGTCGGCGGGCGCGACGCGGGCGGGCAGGTGGCCACCTCGCTCGCCGACCTCGGCCACCGGCACGTCCTGGAGCAGGAGGGGCTCAACTGCTGGGGGGTGTGGGAGTACGGCAACTGGGAGCTGCTGACCGGGCAGATTCGCAAGAGCTTCGACTACGCCAAGCAGCGGTGCACGGCCTACCCGCGGTTCGTGGTGCAGCGCTCGCTGTTCCACGAGTTCCTGGCCGCCTACCTGCCGGCGGTCCGGTCGGTGCGCTTCGGCCACCCGCTGGCCGTGGAGGGGCCCGACGACCCGCCGCCCGACCTCGACTTCGGCCCGCTGATCACCAACGCCAAGGTCAAGGAGCTCGCCGACCAGGTGGACGAGGCGGTGGCCAAGGGCGGGGTCCCCCTGTACCGGGGCTCCCTCGACGACGGGCTGTTCCTTCCCGGCCAGGACACCTCGGCCTACCTGGCGCCCGTCGCCATCCTCGCCCCGCCGCGCTCGTCCCCGCTCTTCCACGCCGAGCCCTTCGGGCCGGTCGACACGATCGTGCTGGTCGACACCGAGGCCGAGCTGCTGGCCGCGATGAACGCCAGCAACGGCGCGCTGGTCGCCACGATCTCCTGCGACGACGAGGAGACCGTCAGGCGGCTGGCCCCGGAGGTGCGGGCGTTCAAGGTGGGGGTCAACGCCCCCCGCTCGCGCGGTGACCGGGAGGAGCTGTTCGGCGGTCTCGGCGCCTCCTGGCGGGGTGCCTTCGTCGGCGGCGAGCTGCTCGTCCGGGCCGTCACCCAGGGGTCCGACACCGAGCGGCTGCCGGGCAACTTCCCCGGCTACACCCTCCTGCCCACGTCCCGCTGAAGGCCGAAAGAGAAGAAGGTGTCAGAAGGCGCCGAAGCGGTCGGCGGCGAGCAGGATCAGGAAGGTGAGCAGCACGACGCGCAGGAGACGCCCCCCGGCCCCCAGGGACGGCCACGACATGTAGGCGAGCCAGCCGACGAACCCGATCACCGGAAGCACGGCGACGCCGCCCCAGAAGGACGGCACCGCGAACCCGGCCAGGAGAAGGACCACCAGCACCACCGGGGCGATCCACCGGGGGAGCTGGAACAGGAAGACGAGCGGGGCCGCGCTGCGCTGCTCGACCTTCCGCCGCAGCCCGGTCGCCCCCGGCGTGAAGAACTGCTCACCCGGGGGCAGCGGGCGCCTGCCCTGCCTGGGGCGGGGCTGTGCCAGCGGGTGTGCGGGGCGTTCCTCGCGCTTGTCGGCCACGAGTCGAGCCTAACGCCACCGCGCCCGCCGCAACATGCCCGGAGCCCGGGGCCGTCCACGGTGCCGGGGCGCCGCGGGCGGCCGGTGGGGGGACGTGAACAGGTGCGTGCGGCCCTGGACACGTCTCAAACCCGGCCGCCCGCGGTGCCGGGACACCGCGGGCGGTCCGCGGGGGGAGGTGAACGAACGCGCGCCGTCCTACGGGAGGTCGCGATAGCGCTTCGCCGCCGCGAGGTCGCCACGCAGTTCCTCGGCGGTCCTGCGCGGCCCGTAACCGGGGGTGTCGCGCTGGATGCGCCACCCCTCGCTCAACGGCCCCGCGTCGACGGTGTCGAAGCCGAACTGGTCGTAGAGCCTGGTCGCGAACGCCTTCGCCTCGGCGTCGTCACCCGCTATGACGAGCGCCCGGCGGTTCGGGGCTCCAGAAGGAAGGGCGTCGTCGGCGAGGTGCGCCGCCAGGATGTGGTTGAAGGTCTTGACCACCTTGGACGTCGGCAGGTGCGCCTGCAGCAGCTCCGCCGTCGTGGTGGACTCGTCCTCCAGCTCGGGGATCACCCCGTCCCGCTCCGGATAGTAGTTGTTCGTATCAAGGACGATCTTTCCGGCGAGCGGTTCGACCGGGACCTGCCGGTAGTTGCGCAGCGGGACCGTCACAACGGCCACGTCCGCCGCCTGCGCCGCCTCTGCGGCGGTCGCCGCCCTGGCACGCGGGCCGAGCTCCGCGATGAGCTCGGCCAGCGTCTCCGGCCCCCGCGAATTGCTGATCACCACGTCGTAGCCGTTCGCCACCGCGTGCCGGGCGACCTGGCTTCCGATGAGACCCGCGCCGATGATGCCAAGAGTTGTCATGTTCACCGGGAACCCACGAGGTTCAGCGAGTATTCCGGGCGAGGGCGAGGGCGAGGGCGAGGGCGAGGGCGAGGGCGAGGGCGAGGGCGAGGGCGAGGGCGAGGGCGAGGGCGAGGGCGGACACGGGCGCACGGTCGTCCGCCCGTCGTCCAGGAGCGGGACCGGGCTCTGGCATGCTGGGCGGATGCTTGCTCTCATCCGCTACATGGTGCCCCCGGGCCAGACCGAGGAGTTCACGCTCCGGGCCCACGAGATCGTCGACACCCTGGCCGGACAGCCGGGATATGTGCGCGGCCGGGTGTCGAGGTCGGTGGACGAGCCGGAGCTGTGGGCGCTGGTCAGCGAGTGGGAGGGCGCCGGGTTCTACCGCAGGGCGCTGGGCGCGGCGCGGATGGCGATGTATCCGCTGATGACGCTCATGATCAACGAGTCGAGCGCGTTCGAGGACGTCGAGCGCCCCTGACGTCCCGCCCGTGGGTCCCCGTCGTCCCCCGCCGGTCCCTGTGGGTCCCCGTCGTCCCCCGTGGGTCCCCGTTGTTCCGGGGAAGCTTTGCCGGGGCGAGGCGGGCGGCGTGGTTTAACCGCACGTCCCGCAGGTCCGTCTCCCCTAAGCTGGAGACTCAATCAATTCCTCGCCGACCTCCAGCCGGATGGAGATTCTCCCTTATGGCACGCCGTACGGACATCATGGACACCATCGTCAGCCTCGCCAAGAGGCGCGGTCTTGTGTATCCCTCCAGCGAGATCTACGGCGGCCTGCGCGCGTCGTGGGACTACGGTCCGCTGGGCGTGGAGCTCAAGAACAACGTGAAGCGGCAGTGGTGGAAGACCGTGGTGCAGGGGCGTGACGACGTGGTCGGCCTCGACTCCTCGGTGATCCTCGCCCGCGAGGTGTGGCAGGCCAGCGGCCACGTGGAGACCTTCACGGACCCGTTGACCGAGTGCCAGTCGTGTCACAAGCGCTACCGGGCCGACCACCTCGAAGAGGCCTACCAGGAAAAACACGGCAAGCCCGCGGCGGGCGGCCTGGCCGACATCACCTGCCCCAACTGCGGCACCAAGGGCGCCTTCACCTCGCCGAAGCAGTTCAGCGGCCTGCTGAAGACCTACCTCGGCGCGGTCGAGGACGAGTCGGGCCTCGCCTACCTGCGCCCGGAGACCGCCCAGGGCATCTTCATCAACTACCTCAACGTGCAGCAGTCGGCGCGTAGGAAGATCCCGTTCGGCATCGGCCAGATCGGCAAGTCGTTCCGCAACGAGATCACCCCGGGCAACTTCATCTTCCGCACCCGCGAGTTCGAGCAGATGGAGATGGAGTTCTTCGTCAAACCGGGCAGCGACGAGGAGTGGCACCAGTACTGGATCGACGAGCGCTTCCGCTGGTACACCGACCTCGGCATCAACAAGGACAACCTGCGCATCTACGAGCACGCGCCGGAGAAGCTGTCCCACTACTCCAAGCGGACCGTCGACATCGAGTACCGCTTCAACTTCACCGGCACCGAGTGGGGTGAGCTCGAGGGCATCGCCAACCGCACCGACTTCGACCTGACCGCGCACGGCAAGGCCTCCGGCACCGACCTGAGCTTCTTCGAGCAGGACACCGGCGAGCGCTACGTCCCGTACGTGATCGAGCCGGCCGCCGGTGTCGACCGCGCCACACTCACCTTCCTGATCGACGCCTACACCGAGGACGAGGCGCCCAACGCCAAGGGCGTCATGGAGAAGCGCACGGTCATGCGCCTGGACCACCGGCTCGCGCCGGTCAAGGTCGCGGTGCTCCCGCTGTCGCGCAACGCCGACCTGTCGCCCAAGGCCAAGGACCTGGCGGCCCAGCTCCGCCGCCGGTGGAACGTCGAGTTCGACGACGCGGGGGCGATCGGCCGCCGCTACCGCCGCCAGGACGAGATCGGCACGCCGTTCTGCATCACCGTCGACTTCGACACCCTCGACGACCAGGCGGTGACCATCCGCGAGCGCGACTCGATGGCCCAGGAGCGGGTGGCCCTCGACCAGGTCGACTCCTACCTCCGTCAGTACCTCAACGACTGAGGTCCCCCCGCCCGACCGGCCACGGCCGGCGACCCCCGCACCCGGGGGTCGCCGGCCGTCGTCGTTCCCCTCGGCAGAGTTCCCCGGCCCGGCCCCCGGCCCGGCCCCCCGGCCCGGCCCCCCGGCCCGGCCCCCCGGCCCGGCCCCCCGGCCCGGCCCCCCGGCCCGGTTCTCCGACCGGGCCTCTCCCGCCCGTCACCTCTCATGCCCGTCACCTCCACAGCGGCTCCCCTCCCGGCCCGTCTCCGCCCCGGCGGCTCCCGGTGGTTTCCCCGGTGACTCCCGCCGGGAGCCGCCGGGAGCTGCCGAGAGCCGCCGGGGCGAAAGATGAGATAAAAAGCGGGCTTACAGCGGTTTTCGGAGGCCTTTGATGACATCAGGGTGATCGTTCGTTCAACGAAGGGGAGAACGATGGCGCGCGTATCACCTTGGAAGGCCGTACCGGGGGTGGTGGCCCTCGGCGGGGTCGTCTTCCTGCTCACGGGAAGTGCCGCTCACGCCGACCCGCGACCCGCCCACGACGCGATCGAGCTGCGGCTGCTCGTCGACGACTGTCCCGCCTCGACCTCCGCGATCGCCCCGTGACCGAGTACGCCGAGCACGTGAGGGAGATCCCGTCCGGAACGGACGGCGGGGCGGAGAGGGCGGAGAGGGCGCCGGAGAGCGCCGTGCTGGGGCGGGCGCTGTTCGAGGTCAAGCGGGTGATCGTCGGTCAGGACCGCATGGTCGAGCGCCTGCTCGTCGCGGTCCTCGCCCGGGGGCACTGCCTCCTGGAGGGGGTTCCCGGCATCGCCAAGACGCTGGCGGCCGAGACGCTCGCGGGCGTCGTGGGCGGTTCGTTCGCCCGGATCCAGTTCACTCCCGACCTGGTGCCCGCCGACATCGTCGGCACCCGTATCTACCGGCCGTCCACGGAGAGCTTCGACACCGAGCTGGGGCCCGTGATGGCCAACTTCGTGCTCGCCGACGAGATCAACAGGGCTCCGGCCAAGGTCCAGTCGGCGCTGCTGGAGGTGATGGCCGAGCGCCAGGTGAGCATCGGTGGGCGCACCCACCCGGTGCCCGCTCCGTTCCTGGTCCTGGCGACCCAGAACCCGATCGAGTCCGAGGGCGTCTACCACCTGCCGGAAGCCCAGCGGGACCGCTTCCTGATGAAGATCGACGTGGGGTACCCGAGCGAGTCGGAGGAACTCGCGATCCTCTACCGGATGAGCACCGGCCGGCCGGTCTCCCGGCGGGTGCTCGATTCACCGAGGCTGCTGGCGCTCCAGGCCGCCGTGGACGACGTCTTCGTCCACCACGCCGTCGCCGAGTACGCGGTCCGGCTGGTGTACGCGACCCGGGAGCCCGCGCGGTTCGGGCTGGCGGACGTCGCACCGCTGCTGGCCTTTGGGGCGAGCCCCCGGGCGACGCTCGGCCTGGTCGCCGCGGCCCGCGCGCTGGCGCTGCTGCGCGGGCGTGACTACGTCCTGCCCGAGGACGTCGCGGACCTGGCCGGCGACGTGATCGCGCACCGGCTGGTGCCGTCGTTCGACGCGCTGGCCGACGACGTCCCCCCGCGGCGGATCGTGGACCGGGTGGTCGCGGCGATTCCGATGCCCAGGATCGCCCCCGGGCAGGGAGAGGCGGCCTGATGCGGCACCTGCTGTCCGAGCGGGTGCTCCGGCGGCTGGAGCTGACGGTCGTCAGACGCCTCGACGGGCTGCTCCAGGGGGATTACCGGGGGCTGACCCCAGGCCCCGGTGGCGAGCTCGCCGAGGCGAGGCCGTACGCGCCGGGTGACGACGTGCGCAGGATGGACTGGAACGTCACCGCCCGCACGACGGAGCCGCACGTGCGCGACCTGATCGCCGACCGGGAGCTGGAGACCTGGGTGCTGCTCGACGCCAGCGCCAGCATGGACTTCGGCACCGCGCTGATGGAGAAGCGGGAACTCGCGCTCGCCGCCGTCGCGGCGGTCGGTTTCCTCACCGAGCGGACGGGCAACCGCGTGGGGGCGCACCTCCTGCACGGCGGTGAGGTCCGGCGGTTCCCCGCCAGGAGCGGGCGGCCGCATCTCATGGCGCTGCTCGGTGAGGTGTTCTCGCTGCCGCGTACCGAGCCGGGCACCCCGGCGCCGCGCGTCGGCCCGGCCGCCGACGACCTCCGCCGCGTCGTGCGCCGCCGCGGGCTCGTGGTCGTCGTCTCGGACTTCCTCGATCCCCCGGAGACCTGGGAGCGGCCGTTGCGCCATCTCGCACTCCGCCACCAGCTCCTCGCGGTGGAGGTCGTCGACCCCAGGGAGCTGACCCTGCCCGACGTGGGCGTGCTCACCCTCGTCGACCCGGAGACCGGCCGCCGCAGGGAGATCTCCACGGCCGGAGGCCGTCTCCGCGAGCGCTACGCCGAGGCCGCCGCGGGGCAGCGGGCGGCCGTCGCGACCGCCCTGCGCCGGTCGGGGGCCGCGCACCTGCGTCTCGGCACCGATCGGGACTGGGTCCGCGACCTGGTCCGTCATGTCGTGCTCCAGCGCCGCCTGGCGCGGGCCCGCGGGGCGAGTGGTGCGAGAGGTGCGAGAGGTGCGAGAGGTGGTGTGGCATGACGTTCTTGTCACCCGTCTGGTTGTGGCTGCTGGTGCCCGCCCTGGTGATCGCGATTCTCTACGTGGTCATGTACCTGCGGCGCAGCCGGTACGCGCTGCGGTTCACCAACCTGGACCTGCTGGACAAGCTGGCGCCCAGCAGGCCGGGATGGCGCAGGCACGTGCCCGTCACGGCGTTCATGGGGATGCTGGTGCTCCTCGTCGTCGGGTTCGCGCGGCCGACGGCCGAGATGCGGGTTCCGAGGGAGCAGGCGACGATCATCGTGGCGTTCGACGTCTCCGCGTCGATGCAGGCCACGGATGTGGCGCCCAACCGGTTCGCGGCGGCGCGGCAGGCCGCGCGGCGGTTCGTCGCGGACCTGCCCCCTCGGTTCAACCTCGGCCTGGTCACGTTCTCGTCCTCGGCCTCGGTGAGCGTGCCGCCCACCGCCGACAGGGCGGCGGTGCTGTCCGCGATCGACCGGCTCACCACGGACTCCGGCACGGCCATCGGCGAGGCGGTGTTCTCCTCCCTGGACGCGATCGACACCCTGGAAGGTCTGGAGGGCGGGGACCGGCCGCCCGCCCACATCGTGCTGATGTCCGACGGGTCGAGCACCATGGGGCGGTCACCGGAGCTGGCGGCACAGGAGGCGGTCTCCCGGCGCGTGCCGGTCTCGACCATCGCGTACGGCACGTCCGAGGGCACGATCCAGATGGGCGGCCGGGAGACCGCGGTGCCGGTGGACGGCCCGGCGCTGCGCGAGCTGGCCGAGAGTACCGGCGGAGGTTTCTACGAGGCGGCCTCCGGCGGCGAGTTGCAGGCCGTCTACGACGACATCGGCAGCTCGGTGGGCTACCGGACCGAGCGGCAGGAGATCTGGCCGTGGTTCGTCGGGGTGGCCCTGCTCGGCGCTGTCGTGGCGGCCGGAACCTCCCTGTTCTGGTTCTCGAGGATCCTGTGAGGAGTCGGCCATGGTGACATCACACGATCGGCCCCCGGGTCTCGGGCGGCCCCGGGGGCCCGGTTTCGCACCGGGGGACCCGCCTTCGGCCGCGCAGCCGGAGGCGACCGGCCCGCCACCGGGCCCGGCGGCCACCGCGCGGAGGGCGGGGGCGGGACGTGTCCTGGTCGCCGCGGCGCTCGTCGCCATGGTCACCGGTGGCGTGGCGGGCGTCGCGGGGGCCCGGCTGACGGAAGAGGAGCGGGCGGCTCCCGTGGCGCTGCCCCGGTCCACCGCGGGCCCGGTCGGCCCGTCCGCCTCGGCGGGTGTCGCGGGCGGTCTCAGCGGCACGGCGGCGAAGGTGCTGCCGAGCGTCGTGTCGGTCGAGTCCGGCCGGGGCTCGGGCTCCGGCTTCGTGATCGACGGCGCCGGGCACCTGCTCACCAACGCGCACGTCCTGGCCGGTGGTACGAGCGTCACCGTCGTGCTCAGCGACGGGCGGCGCCTGCCCGCCACCGTCGTGGGCACCGACGAGGCGTACGACCTCGCGGTGCTCAGGGTGGACGACGCCCGCGGGCTGGTCCCCGCGGAGCTGGGGAGATCCGCGGACGTCGCGGTGGGTGACCAGGTGCTGGCCATCGGTTCCCCGCTGGGCCTGGCGGGTACGGTCACCGGCGGCATCGTGAGCGCCCTCGACCGTCAGGTGAGGCTGGGCGGGGGCGGGCAGACCGCGTTGCAGACCGACGCCTCCATCAATCCCGGCAACTCCGGAGGCCCGCTGGTCAACGCCCGGGGCGAGGTGATCGGGGTCAACACCGCGATCGCGACGCTCTCGCGGCGGGGGGCCGGGTCGATCGGCATCGGCTTCGCCATCCCGATCGACAGGGCGGCACCTGTCGCCGAACGGATTATCCGGGAGTGACCGGAAGGAGGGGAACGAAGGGGAAGGGAAGCGCGGTATGGCGGTGGCATCCGCGTTTCCGGCCGTACACGACCTAGGTTCGTACTATGCGACTGCTCGTTGTCGAAGATGAGGAAGATCTGGTCGACGCCCTGCGGGTGGGGCTCGTCCGGGCCGGGTACGCGGTCGACGTCGCCTACGACGTGGCCCAGGCGCGAGAGAAGCTCCAGGTCAACTCGTACGACCTGGTTCTTCTCGACCTCAACCTGCCCGGAGGGGACGGCTTCGAGGTGTGCCGGGCACTGCGCGGCACCGACCAGGGCCAGGCCGTGCGGATCATCATGGTGACCGCGCGGGACCGGCTGGACGACCGGGTCAGGGGGCTGGACGAGGGCGCCGACGACTATCTGGTCAAACCGTTCGCCTTCCCCGAGCTCCTGGCCCGCGTCCGTGCGCTGCTGCGCAGGGAGCCGGGTGGCGGCACGGCGATCCTGCAGGTGGGTTCACTGCGGCTGGACACCTCCCGGGTGGAGGCTCACTCGAGCGGGCGCGAGCTGGGACTCACCCCGAAGGAGTTCGGGGTCCTGCACTACCTGATGACCCGCCCCGGGCACGTCGTCTCCGCCGAGGAGCTGCTGGAGCACGTCTGGGACGAGCACACCGACCCGTTCACCAACACCGTGCGGGTGACGGTGGGAAACCTGCGGCGCAAGCTCGGAGCCGACGCCGTGATCGAGACCGTGGTGAGCAAGGGCTACCGGCTGCGGGAGGACACGTGAGGCTCTCCTTCGTGCAGACGATCCGCTTCCGGTTGACCGTTCTCTACTCCAGCCTGCTGTTCCTGCTCTCCGCGCTGGTCATCGGCCTGTTGTACGTCGCCGTGGCCAGGAGCGCCGAGGAGCGGCCCTACACCGTCCAGCAGGCCAAGCTCTACAGCGTCGACACCGAGCGCTACGTGGGCAAGGCACCCGTCGTCGAACTCGCCGAGGTCGAGAACGCGGTGAACCTGCTCACCCTGCGGACCCTGCGCGACTACTCGCTCCTCACCCTGGGCGGGCTCTTCCTGGCGAGCTTCGGCATCGGCTGGGTGCTCTCCGGCCGGGTGCTGCGCCCGGTGCGCTCGATCACCAGGGCCGCCGCCGAGATCCAGGGCACCGACCTGTCGCGGCGGATCCTGCTCACCGGCCCGAAGGACGAGCTCCGCGACCTCGCCGACACCGTCGACACCATGCTCGGCCGCCTCGAGGGCGCCTTCCTGGCGCAGCGGCAGCTCATCGACGACGCCTCCCACGAGCTGCGCAGCCCGCTGGCCATCATCCGGGCCAACGTGGACGCCGTCCTCGCCTCGCCCGACAGCACCGAGGAGGAGCGGATGCGCGCGGTGGCCATCGTGGACCGGGCCACCACCCGGATGACCCGCCTGGTCGAGGATCTGCTGGCGACCGCGCGCCGGTCCGCGCCCGCGCTGGCCGATGCCGAGGTGGACGTGGGGGCGCTGGCCGCCGAGGCGGCCGAGGAGTTCACCACGCTCGCCGCCGGGCGCGGGCTCTCGATCCGCAAGGTGCTGCCCGCCGGGCTGCGCGGGGTGGGGGACCACGACGCCCTGCGCCGGGCCGTGGGCAACCTGCTCTCCAACGCGGTACGGCTCGCGCCCGGCGGGAGCGAGGTCGTCGTGGCGGCGGGCGGTACCGGGGACTGGATCTGGGTGGCGGTGCGCGACGCCGGGCCCGGGGTGCCCGAGGACGACCACGCGCGGGTGTTCGACCGTTTCTGGCGCGGCCAGACCAGCCGCCGCGACCGGCACAGCGGGCTGGGCCTGGCGATCGTCCGCCAGATCGTGGAGTCGCACGGCGGGCATGTGCGGCTGTTCTCCCGGCTGGGCGCGGGGAGCGTGTTCGTGCTGTGGCTGCCGTCCGGAGAGGGCCCCGCGGAGGGGGAGGTTCCCGACCTGAACCCCCTCGCCGAAGCGGGCCTGGCGGGTCGCTGAACCGGCCGTGAACGGGGTTGAATGCCAGGGAAATTGGTTTATACCAATTGGTGTAAACCAATTTTCAAAGTGATCTATATCATCATGTATTTGGGCTTGATTTGAATTGGATTAGACCGGTTTACATGCCCTGAGCTGCGATAATGCTGTGTCACCTGGTGAGTGCCGTTTCGTTGCCTTGTTCGTCGGTAGAGTCCGGAGAGAGGCGGAACCAGACGTCGTTTTGAAGTCGCAGAAGGAGCAACCGTGCCGAAGTACGTTTACGACTTCACCGAGGGCAACAAAGATCTCAGGGATCTGCTCGGCGGTAAGGGAGCAAACCTCGCCGAGATGACCAACCTCGGGCTGCCGGTGCCCCCCGGCTTCACCATCACCACCGAGGCCTGCCGCAGCTTCCTCGCGAACGGGACCCTTCCCGAGGGGATGCAGGAGGAGGTCTCCGAGCACCTGGCCGCCCTGGAGAGCGCGATGGGCCGCAGGCTGGGCCAGGCCGACGATCCGCTCCTGGTGAGCGTGCGCTCCGGGGCCGCGTTCTCCATGCCCGGCATGATGGAGACCGTTCTCAACATCGGGCTCAACGACGACTCGGTCCACGGGCTGGCCAAGCAGGCGGGCGGCAACGAGCGCTTCGCCTGGGACTCCTACCGGCGCCTCATCCAGATGTTCGGCAAGACCGTCCAGGGCATCGACGGCGAGCTCTTCGACAACGCCCTGGAGGAGCTCAAGGACGGCCGCGATGACCTGGAGCTGGAGGCGGCCGACTTCAGGCGCCTGGTCGCGACGTACAAGGAGATCGTCCACGCCAAGACCGGCGAGGACTTCCCCGCCGACCCGCACCTGCAGATGCGCATGGCGGTGGAGGCCGTGTTCGCGTCGTGGAACGCTCCGCGCGCGGTCCTGTACCGCCGCCAGGAGCGCATCCCGGCCGACCTGGGCACCGCGGTCAGCGTCTGCTCGATGGTCTTCGGCAACTGCGGCATGGACTCCGGCACCGGGGTGGCCTTCACCCGTGACCCCGGCAGCGGCCAGCAGGGCGTGTACGGCGACTACCTGCAGAACGCCCAGGGCGAGGACGTGGTCGCGGGCATCCGCAACACCATGCGGCTGCAGGAGCTGGAGGGCATCGACAAGCTCGTCTACGACGAGCTCATGCGGACCATGAAGACGCTGGAGGACCACTACCGCGACCTGTGCGACATCGAGTTCACGGTCGAGCGCGGCAAGCTCTGGATGCTCCAGACCCGGGTGGGCAAGCGGACCCCGGGCGCCGCGTTCCGCATCGCCGTGCAGCTCGTCGACCAGGGCGTGATCGACCTGGACGAGGCCGTGACCCGCGTGACCGGCGACCAGCTCGCCCAGCTCATGTTCCCCCGCTTCGCGGAGGACTCCGGCAACAAGGTGATCGCCAGGGGGATGAACGCCTCGCCGGGCGCGGCCGTCGGCAAGGCCGTCTTCTCCACGGCCAGGGCCGTCGAGCTCGCCGCACAGGGAGAGGCCGTCATCCTGGTCCGCCGCGAGACCAACCCCGACGACCTGGCCGGGATGATCGCCGCCCAGGGCGTGCTGACGAGCCGCGGCGGCAAGACCTCGCACGCCGCCGTGGTCGCCAGGGGCATGGGCAGGACCTGCGTCTGCGGCGCCGAGGAGCTGGAGGTCTCCGCCAGGGACCGCGCGTTCACCACGGCCTCCGGCCTCGTGGTCTCCGAGGGCGAGGTCATCTCCATCGACGGCACCAGCGGGGCCGTCTACCTCGGCGAGGTGCCGGTGGTCCCCTCCCCGGTCGTGGAGTACTTCGAGGGCTCGGGCGACGAGGACGACGAGCTCGTCCGCGCCGTGCACCGGATCATGTCCCACGCCGACGAGGCGCGCCGGATGGCCGTGCGCGCCAACGCCGACACCGGCGAGGACGCCGCCAGGGCGCGCAGGTTCGGCGCCCAGGGCATCGGGCTCTGCCGCACCGAGCACATGTTCCTCGGCGAGCGCCGCAGCCTGGTCGAGGACCTGGTGCTGGCCAACTCCGCCGAGGAGCGCGAACGGGCCCTGGCCGCGCTGGAGCCGCTGCAGAGGGAGGACTTCACGAAGATCTTCCAGGCGATGGAGGGCATGCCCGTCACGATCCGCCTGATCGACCCGCCGCTGCACGAGTTCCTGCCCGACTACACCGAGCTGTCGGTGAAGATCGCCGTGGCGGGGGACGCGGCGGAGGAGAAGGACCGCAGGCTCCTGGTCGCGCTCAAGCGGCTGCACGAGGAGAACCCGATGCTGGGCCTGCGCGGCGTGCGGCTCGGCCTGGTCATCCCCGGCGTGTTCGCCATGCAGGTCCGGGCGATCGCGGCGGCGGCCAAGGCCGTGCCCGGCAGCCGCCCGGAGATCATGATCCCGCTCGTGGCCGCCGTCCAGGAGCTGGAGCACGTCAAGGACGAGGCGCGGCGGATCCTTGAGGAGACCGGCGTCGACGCGCTGATCGGCACGATGATCGAGGTGCCCCGCGCGGCGCTGACCGCCGGGCAGATCGCCGAGGCCGCCCAGTTCTTCTCCTTCGGCACCAACGACCTGACCCAGATGACCTGGGGCTTCTCCCGGGACGACGTCGAGGCCGCCTTCTTCTCCAGGTACCTGGAGCTGGGTGTCTTCGGCGTCTCCCCGTTCGAGACCCTGGACCGCGACGGCGTCGGCAGGCTCGTCGAGATCGCCGTCGAGCAGGGCCGCGCGACCCGTCCCGACCTGAAGCTGGGCATCTGCGGTGAGCACGGCGGCGACCCCGACTCGATCCACTTCTGCCACGATGCCGGTCTCGACTACGTGTCCTGCTCGCCGTTCCGCATCCCGGTCGCCCGCCTGGAGGCCGCCCGCGCCACCCTGGTGTGCGGCGGCTCCGACACCCGCTGACCCTCACGGCCGGCACCCTGACTTCGCGGGGTGTCGCCTCCGGCGCCGCCGGAGGCGACACCCCGCGGAGCCGGTTCCCGCGGCCCGCCCCACCCTCACCGGGGCGGCCGCGGGCCCGGTGAACGCCCCACCCGCGCGGTCGGGGAACGGCGGTCACGTTCGGCGGCTCCGAGAAGGAGACGATGGCCACCCCCGCGCGGTCGGGGAACGGCGGTCACGCTCGGCGGCTCCGAGAAGGACACGACGGCCACCCCCGCGCGAGCGGGGAACAGTGGCACATGCCCGATAACCAGGTGTTTTCTCGCTGTTCGGCATGGCAGGGTCCTTTCGCGGATAAAATCAGGGCACTTATGCATGGCTATGACGAGCACGATCAGGTCAGGTGGGTGCCGGAACCACCCGGTAACCCAGGCAGAAGCCCGTTCGAGCGCGATCGGGCGCGGGTGCTGCACAGCGCCGGGCTGCGGCGGCTCGCCGCCAAGACCCAGGTCGTCGGCCCGGGAGAGACCTTCGGCAGCGGCCAGCACATCCCCCGCACCCGGCTGACCCACTCCCTGGAGTGCGCGCAGATCGGCCGTGAGATGGGGGAGACCCTCGGCCGCAACCCCGATCTGGTGGAGACCGCCTGCCTGGCCCACGACCTCGGCCACCCGCCGTTCGGCCACAACGGGGAGACGGCGCTCAACGAGCTCGCCGCCGGGTGCGGCGGCTTCGAGGGCAACGCGCAGAGCCTGCGCCTGCTGACCCGGCTGGAGGCCAAGGTCGTCACCGAGGACGGCCGCAGCGCCGGGCTCAACCTCACCCGCGCCTCCCTGGACGCCGCGGTCAAATACCCGTGGACCCGCGAGAGAAGTGCCAAGTACTGCGTCTACGACGACGACACGCCGGTCTTCGAGTGGATCAGGGAGGGCGCGCCGGAGGGGCAGGTCAGCTTCGAGGCCCAGATCATGGACTGGGCCGACGACGTCGCCTACTCCGTACACGACCTGGAGGACGCCCTCCACTCCGGCAGCGTGGTGCTGGAGGCGATGCGCGATCCGGCGGAGCGCCGCGAGGTCTGCGCGACCACCCGAGAGTGGTACGCCCCCGACGCCGAGCCCGGCGAGCTGGAGGACCTCTTCTACCGCCTGATCACCCAGCCGCTCTGGCCCCGCCACTTCGACCGCTCACTCGCCGACCTTGCCGCGATCAAGGGGCTGACCAGCTCGCTCATCGGCCACTTCTGCAAGTCCGCCGAGGTCGCCACCCGCGAGGCGTACGGACCGGCGGCCGGGCGCTACAGCGCCGACCTGATCGTGCCCAGGGCCACCCGGCTGGAGTGCGCGCTGCTCAAGGGGGTCACGGCCCACTACGTGATGACCAGCGACGCGCACAACGCCAACCAGGTCAGGCAGCGCGAGCTGATCCACGACCTGGCCCACCACATCATGCTGGGCGCCCCCGGGACCCTGGAGCCCGCGTTCAGGCCCGCCTTCACCAGGGCCGCCGGTGACGCCGGACGGCTCCGCGTGGTCGTCGACCAGATCTCCTCGCTCACCGACACCTCCGCGGTCGCCTGGCACCGCGCCCTGGCGGGCCGCTGACCGGGTCGTGTCGCGTTCGCCGGGGCTTGTCCCGTTCCCGGTACCTCCGCGGTCGCCTGGCACCGCGCCCTGGCGGGCCGCCGGCCGGGTCGTGTCGCGTCCCCGGCCGGTGATGTGGTGTCACGTTCCCGGTGTCAGTTGCCGCCGTTCAGCGGGATCTGCACCGGCTCCTGCGGGCGCTCCGGTTTCTTGGTGGGCTTCCTCGTCGGCGTCGGCTGCGGTTTCGACGCGCACAGGGTGAAGCACCGGGGAGCCGCCCCGGTCTGGTTCATCACGGCCCGCATCTCCTCACTGGGGGAGAGCGTGGGATTGCCCTTCAGCCAGGCGTCCAGATAGTTCCAGGGCTTGACCATGCCCCGGCGCACCCACCACATCGAGGGGGAGGTCTTCCAGGAGATCGCGAAGTAGAGGTTGCTGGCGGTCGAGCGGGCGTTGCCCGAGTTGCCGATCTGGCCCAGGACCTGACCGGCGCTGACGCGCAGTCCCGGCCTGACCCCCAGGGCGATCTTGTCCAGGTGGCCGCCGAGGTAGCGGACGCCGTCGTCGCCGATGACCGTGACGAACCGGCCCTCACGGTCGGCGCCGCGATCGGTGGAGGGCGTCCACCGGTTCTTGACGTTGACCTCGTCGACCACGCCGTTCACCGGAGAGACGAACGAGCAGCCCTTGCCCGCCCAGATCGTGGTCTTGGGCAGCACCAGGAGCCTGCTCTCGTAGGTGGACGAGCAGCCCTTCACCGGGAAGACGTAGGTGTGCTTGGAAACCTTCGGCGGCGGGACCTGCACCGGGGGGTCGGCCTTGGGGCGGTCGACCGCCGTCCGGGGGACGGGGGTCGGGGTCGCCTCGGGCATGGTCGCGGTGACCGACGAGGCCGGAGACCCGGCCGCGGGCTCCGCTCCGGGGGTCGGGACCGCAGTGCCGATGCCCGCCACCCCGCCCGGCGACGCGCAGGCCCCGGTAACGAGCACCGCGCCGGTCACGGCGGCCAATCGTGCTATGTGCCCCGATCGCATGATCTCCACCCGCGTACATTATCGAGAATCCGCCTTTACCTTTGTAACCGACGTCCTGGTTGGTCACGACCACTTCGGGAAAGTCATCGTTCCTCCCGTACCTCCCGTCCCGGTGGTGGCACTCCGGCATGCCGGAGGATCGGAGCGGAGCCGGGCCGGCTCCTCGCCCCGACCTGTCGGGGGGCCGGACTAGACTCGCGGCGTGGCAGGCCGGATCAGTGATGAGGACATCGCGCTCGTACGGGAGCGCTCGCCGATTGCCGACATCGTGGGCGAGCACATCCAGCTCCGCAACGCCGGCGGCGGCAACCTGAAAGGGCTCTGCCCCTTCCATGAGGAGAAGAGCCCGTCCTTCAACGTGACCCCCACCCGGGGTTACTGGTACTGCTTCGGCTGCGCCGAGGGCGGCGACGTCATCACCTTCGTCCGACGCCTGGAGCATCTGTCGTTCGGCGAGGCGGTCGAGCGGCTGGCCAACCGGGCGGGCGTCCAGCTCCGTTACGAGCAGGGCGGCTACGTCCCCGGGCGCGAGCAGGGCGAGCGCATCCGCCTGATCGAGGCGCACCGGGCGGCGGCGGAGTTCTACGTCTCGAAGCTGTCCGCCCCCGACGCCGCGATCGGGCGCAGGTTCCTGTCGGAGCGCGGGTTCGAGCGGGTCGACGCCGAGCGCTTCGGCGTCGGGTACGCCCCCGCCGAGTGGGAGGCCCTCTCGCGGCACCTGATGGCCCGGGGTTTCACCACCGCGGAGCTGATCAAGGGCGGGCTGGCCAAGGAGGGGCGGCGCGGCCCGATCGACCGCTTCAGAGGACGGCTGGTCTGGCCCATTCGCGACATAACCGGCGACGTCATCGGTTTCGGCGCGCGGAAATTGAACGACGCCGAAGACGGACCGAAATACCTGAACACCCCGGAAAGCCCGCTCTACAAGAAAAGCGAGGTCCTCTACGGCGTCGATCTGGCCAAGCGCGAGATCTCCAAGCGCTCCCAGGCCGTGATCGTCGAGGGCTACACCGACGTGATGGCCTGTCACCTGTCGGGCGTGCCGACGGCGGTGGCCACCTGCGGCACCGCGTTCGGCGAGGAGCACATCAAGGTGCTCCGGCGGCTGCTGCTCGACCAGTCGGGGTCGCACGGCGAGGTGGTCTTCACCTTCGACGGCGACGCGGCGGGCCAGAAGGCGGCGCTGCGCGCCTTCGCCGACGAGCAGAAGTTCGTCACCCAGACCTTCGTCGCGGTGCAGGCCGACGGCCTCGATCCGTGCGACCTGCGCATCAGGCACGGCGAGGCGGCCGTGCGCGACCTGATCGCCGGGCGGGAGCCGCTGTTCGCATTCGCCATCCGCAGCGTGATCTCCCGCTACGACGTGAGCACCAACGAGGGACGGCTCTCCGCTCTCGACGCCGCCGCCCCGATCGTGGCCGGCATCAAGGACAGGTCCCTGCGCCAGCTGTACGCCGTCGACCTCGACCGGTGGCTGGGCTTCAACAACGAGCGCTTCGTCCTCGACCGGATCACCGAGGTCTCCGCGGCGGCCCAGCCGCGCGCCCAGCGCCCCGCGGGGCCCCGCAAAGTCGCCGACCTCACCGACCCCGGCGTCCGGACCGAGGCGGAGGTGCTGCGGCTGGCCGTGCAGCGTCCCGCGCTGCTCGGCCCGGGTTTCGAGGCGCTGGGAGCGGAGGCGTTCACGCTCGCCGAGCACGCGGCCCTCTACCGGCTGATCGTCGACTCCGGCGGCACCGCCACGGCGGGGCAGGGCGGGCGCGAGTGGGTCGACCTGCTGCTCCGCGGGGCCGAGGACTCCCTGCGCGGGGTCGTCACCCGGTTCGCCGTCGAGGAGCTGCGGGCCGATCTGGCGAGCGAGGAGCGCTACGCCTCGGCCATGCTGGCGGCCCTGGAGCTCGTCTCGGTGGGGCGGGCCATCGAGCAGCTCAAGTCGAGAATGCAGCGGACGAACCCGGTCGACGAGCAGCAGGAGTACAACCGGCTGTTCGGAGAGCTGGTCGCGCTGGAACAGCAGCGGCGCGTGCTCAAGGATCGCGCGGCCGGGAGCTGACGGCGTAAATGGCATTAATATCCGCGGGCTGATTACACCAAACCCGAATAAGGTCTCGATCCGATAATGATCGAGGCCTTACCTCCGGTGACAAAAATAGGTCTGCCATTTAGGGGACCCAATACAGCAGACTGTCTCCCGTGGGTGCATCGGTGCTGCCAAGTGGGCCGCCATCGGTAGACCAGGTGGCCGACCTCGTCACGAAGGGAAGAGAGCGCGGAAGCGTCACGGTTGATGACGTGGCCGCCGCTCTCGACAAGTCCGAGCTGCCGTCCGACGCGCTCGAACGCGTCGTCCGAATGCTCGCCGAGCAGGGAGTGGAGGTCCTTGAGCCCCAGGGCGACGAGGAACCCGCCCGGGCCGATGAGGAGGATGTCGGGAAAAGAGCCCCGACCAGCGATCTTGTCCGCATATACCTGCGGGAGATCGGTCGCGTGCCCCTGCTCACGGCCGAGGAGGAGGTGGAGCTCGCCAAGTCCATCGAGGCGGGTCTGTTCGCCGAGGACAAACTGGCCAGCGTCGTCTCGCGTCTGGTCTTCCCGGAGTTCAAGGAGCTCGCCTGGCAGGGCACACGGGCCAAGCAGCGGCTGATCGAGGCCAATCTGCGACTGGTCGTGTCAATCGCCAAAAGATATGTGGGACGCGGGATGCTGTTCCTGGACCTCATCCAGGAGGGCAACCTCGGGCTCATCCGGGCGGTCGAGAAATTCGACTACACCAAGGGCTACAAGTTCTCCACATATGCCACCTGGTGGATTCGCCAGGCGATCACCAGGGCCATCGCGGACCAGGCGCGCACCATTCGGATTCCGGTGCACATGGTCGAGACGATCAACAAGCTGGTACGGGTCCAGCGTCAGCTCCACCAGGACCTCGGCCGCGAGCCCGCGCCCGAGGAGATCGCGATGGAGATGGACCTGCCGATCGACCGGGTGATCGAGATCCAGCGGATCGCCCAGGAGCCGGTCTCGCTCCAGTCGCCGATCGGCGAGGAGGACTCCGACCTCGGAGACTTCATCGAGGACGCCGACGCGGTCGTGCCGATGGAGGCGGCGGCCTTCATCATGCTGCAGGACCAGCTCGACGACATCCTCGCGACCCTCTCCGATCGTGAGCAGCGCATCATCCAGCTGCGCTTCGGGCTCGCGGACGGGCATCCTCGGACCCTGGAGGAGGTCGGCAGGGAGTTCGGCGTGACGCGCGAGCGCATCCGGCAGATCGAGTCAAAGACCCTCGCCAAGCTCCGGCACCCGACGCGGGCGCAGATGCTTCGCGACTACCTCGACTGAGGAGCCACACGGCGCGGGCCCCGGGAACCTCCGTTCCCGGGGCCCGCGCCGTTCGGCGGCTTCGTCGCCGTGATCGTCGGGGACCCTCGTTTCCGGCCCGCGCCCCTCGGCGGTTTCGCCGTCGTGGCCGTCGGAGGACCTTCTTTTTGGACCTGCGCCGTTCGGTGGTTCCGTCGCCGTGATCGTCGAGGGTCCGGTCCGCGCCGTTCACGCCGATCGCCCGGGAGCCCTCGTGCTCCGTGCCCGTGCCCGTTCCGGTTTTTCGGGCCGCGCCGTTCTCACCGATCACCCGGGGTCCCCGTGTTCCGGGCCCGCGTCGTTTCGGCGGTTCCGTCGCCGGTCACCTGGGACTACCGCTGCCGCGATCATCCGGAAGCCCCTGTTTTCCGGGCTCGCACCCGTTCCGGGGGCCGTACGTTAACCCTGTTTGGTGCATTCGAGGCGGGCTGGACTGTTTTCCTGGCCGATACAGGCGCAGACTGGGCGGATGGAGTCGCGAGCGGCGGTCGACGACGCCGCGCTCGGGCGCGAGGCGTGGTCCGTGCTCGACGCGAACTGGACGGGGTCCGCGACCGTTCCCGCGCCCGGCCTCTACCCCCACCAGTGGAACTGGGACTCCACCTTCGTCGCGATCGGCCTGGCCCGCTGGGACACCCGCAGGGCCGGAACCGAGCTGATCAGCCTGCTGGCGGGGCAGTGGGGCACCGGGATGGTGCCGCACATCGTCTTCCACCCCGTCCACGCGGAGGGCTACTTCCCCGGCCCCTCGGTCTGGCGCTCCCGGGACCACCCGGCCTCGCCCCACGCCGTGTGCACCTCCGGGCTGACACAGCCGCCGCTGCACGCGCTGGCCCTGTGGTGGATATGGCGGCACGCGGCCGACCGTGACACGGCCGTGGCCCTGGTGCGGCGGCTCTACCCGATGCTGGTCGCCCAGCACGACTACCTCGCCACCTCCAGGGACCTCGGCGGGGGAGGGCTGGCCGCGATCGTGCACCCGTGGGAGTCCGGGATGGACGACAGCCCCGCCTGGGACGCGCCGCTGGAGGCGCTGCCCCCGGTCCACCACGCCTACCGGCGGAACGAGGAGCCCGCCGACCGGCGTTCCGACAGCCGCCACGACCGCTACATGGCGCTCGCCCTGGCCTACCGGGACTCCGGCTACGATCCGGCCTATCTACGGGACGAGCACCCGTTCGCGGTCGAGGACCCGATGTTCAACGGCATCTGGCTCGCCTCCTGCCAGGCGCTCGCCGAGCTGGCTCCGGTGGTGGGCGCGGACGCGGGCCCGCACCGGGAGGCGGTGGAGCGGATCCGTGCGGCGCTGCTGGAACGCCTCTGGGACGACGGCGTCTTCCGCGCCCGCGATCTGCGTGAGGGGCGGCTCAGCCCCGTGTGCACGGTCGGCTGCTTCGGGCCGATGCTCGACCAGGGGATGCCCGGCGAGCGGGTCGCGGAGCTGGTGAGGGTGCTGGAGTCGGCCCGTTTCATGGGGGCCGCCGGATAT
Source organism: Streptosporangium sp. NBC_01469 (assembly GCF_036227305.1). Taxonomy (NCBI): domain Bacteria; kingdom Bacillati; phylum Actinomycetota; class Actinomycetes; order Streptosporangiales; family Streptosporangiaceae; genus Streptosporangium; species Streptosporangium sp. NBC_01469. The sequence continues at coordinate 4,291,448 of NZ_CP109465.1, forward strand.
CCGGTGCCGAGTTGCGAGATCCGCGCCCAGCAGTTCGACAGGTCCTGTTACTGGCGCGGGCCGTCCTGGGTGAACGCCAACTGGCTGCTGCGCCGGGCGGCGGCCGTGCACGACCTGCCGGGGCTGGTGCGGGTGCTCGGCTCGAGCACCCTGCGCCTCGTACGGCAGGCGGGTTTCCGCGAGTGCTTCGACCCCTTCGACGGCAGCGGGCGGGGCAGCCGGGACTTCTCCTGGTCGGCGGCGCTCACCCTCGACCTGCTGGCGGATACCGTGGAACGGTGAAGCTCTTCAATCGCATGCCCTCCGAGGTCCGCGCGGCCGTCGCCCCGGGCGACCGGGTGCTCGCCTACGCCGAGGGTCCTGACGGCTACGTGATCGCCGCGGACAAGGCCCTCTACCTGGGCGGTGAGCGCCTGCCCTGGTTCCGGGTGGATCGCGGGGTGTGGGACGAGGAGGGGCTCACGGTCGGCACCACCGACGGGCGGTCGCACCGGGCGCTGCTGCCCGAGCCCGGCCGGATCCCCGAGGCCGTGCGGGAGCGGGTGACCGCCTCGATCGTGGTCAACCAGTACGTCCCGCTGGACGCGCGAGGGGGAGTGCGGCTGGTGGCGAGGAAGGCCGACGCCGACCGGTTGATCTGGGAGTTCGTCTTCGACTCCGGTCTCGACCCGGACGACCCCGGCCTGCGTGCCCTCGCTGAGCAGGCGCTTGAGGAGACACGCCGGAGCTTCGGCGTCTGAGATCCCGGGCAGGGCGCCTTCGCGAAGCCGCCCGTTTCCCGCGCGGGGCCTTCCCTCGAGATCGGCTCCGGACACGCGAAAGGCCCCCTGAGGGGCCTTTCACATCGGCGGGCCGTTCCCGGCCCGTGGGTGCCGATGGGGCTGCGGCAGGAAGATCAGTAGGGCGCGTTCGTCCTCTGGTTGTCCGGCCAGCCGGTGCCCGTGTCGTCATGCTCCTCGCCGTGCCAGCCGTTGGCCGAACGCAGGAACGGCAGCCGGTTCCTGGCCACGTCGCTCACCTTGGTCCTTGCCACCCCCGTCGCCTTGGAGACCTTGGCGCCCATCAGGCCGGCCGTCTCCTGCACGGCGGGGTTGTCGGAGACCCGCTGGGCCATCCGCTTGATCTGCTCGTACCGTTCCCGGCCGGCGCGGCTTCCCAGGATGTAGCCAACCGCGAATCCCACCCCGAGCATCAGTCGATAACGCATGTCCACCTCCACAAGCATGTTCCGCGGACCCTGTCCTGTGATCACTCGCGGATCGCCTCGTCTCGCACCTACCCCGGAGTATCGATGCGACACACACCCATGGAGTGCGCTAATCTATTCCTGCGCCGCAAGGAACGGGGGACACCCGGTCCGACCAGCGCAAAGCGCAATCCCGTGTAGCTCAATCGGCAGAGCAGCCGGCTGTTAACCGGCAGGTTATAGGTTCGAGTCCTATCGCGGGAGCCAGTTGAAAGGCCCCGGAAGCTCAGCTTCCGGGGCCTTTCGCCGTCTTCCGGCCTGTTTTAGACAGCCTCTCGCGTTCCGATTCGCCGGACAAAACCCGGTGAATCACAGAAAATGAGGAGCGCCGCGCCCGGTGTCGCCATGATCTTGGCGAGCTAACCGGTGCGAGGTTGCCGCGGACAACAGCGATCGCAGCGGGGAAGGGCCGCCGCGTTCAGGGCACCGCGCCGCCCGGAACGGTCGTCGTGCCCGTGAGCCACAATTGGTGGTTTTTCTGTGCTGACCTGGCGAAGGTCCCGGCGGCGTGCGCCGGATCCGCTCCGCGACGTCCCCGGTGTCCCCGGTGTTCCCGATGTCCTCAGGGTCCTGGGCGCCCCCGGCGGCGTCTCTGACGGCGTCCCCGGTGGTGTCCCCGAGGTGCTCCCGGTCGACGTGGCGGCGGCCGAGGACTACCTCAGGCTGTTCCACGCGGAGAATCCCGGGGCGGGAGTCCTGCGAGAACGCCTGCGTGAGGTCCGGCAGGAGATCGCCAGGACCGGGACGTACACGCACACCCCCGGCGAGCTGACCTTCGGCGCCAGGGTGGCCTGGCGCAACAGCGGCAGGTGCATCGGACGCCTGTACTGGCGCTCGCTGCGGGTGCGCGACCGGCGGCACGTCACCACGGCCGAGGGGGTCGCCGTCGAGTGCGTGAACCACCTGCGGGACGCGGCGCCGAGCCGCCGGATCCGCCCGACGATCACCGTGTTCCCCCAGGACCGGCCGGGGACCCCGGGACCGCGGATCTGGAACGAGCAGCTCATCCGCTACGCCGGGTACGCGATGGAGGACGGCTCGGTCGTCGGCGACCCCCGCTACACCGGTTTCACCGCGATGCTGCGCGAGCTCGGCTGGCCAGGCGGTCCCGGAAGCCCCTTCGACGTCCTGCCGCTCGCGATCTCGGTGGGGGACGGGCCGCCGCTGCTGTCCACGATCCCCGGCGACGCCGTGCTGGAGGTCGCGCTCTCGCACCCCACCCACCCGTGGTTCGAGCAGCTGGGACTGCGCTGGCACGCGGTGCCGGTCATCTCGAACATGTGCCTGGAGATCGGCGGGATCTGCTACCGGGCGGCCCCGTTCAACGGCTGGTACATGGGAACCGAGATCGGGGCCCGCAACCTGGCCGACGCCGACCGCTACGACCTGATGCCGGTGATCGCCCAGCGCATGGGACTGGACACCGAGAGCGACCGCTCGCTCTGGCGGGACTACGCGCTGGTGGAGCTGAACATGGCGGTCCTGCACTCCTTCGAGCGGGCGGGGGTGACGATGACGGACCACCACACCGAGTCCAGACATTTCCTGATGCATCTGGAACGCGAGGAGAAGGAGGGGCGGGTCTGTCCGGCCGACTGGACCTGGATCGTGCCCCCCATGTCGGCCTCGGCCACGCCGGTCTTCCACCGCTACTACGAGGATCGGCTGCTGTCGCCGAACTTCGTCCACCACCCGGACTCCCTGGAACGCGCACTCGGTCACTGGACTGCAACGGGGGGTTAATCCAGGGGAAACGTACCGGCGATCGGAGATGCCGGGCTCACCCCTGGCTTCAGCCATGGGGGTGAGCCCGGCGTGGGAGGGTCGCCAGGCCCGAGCGTGCTCTGACCTGAAGAGGGTTCTCCTTGATGGGCAATCGAATCTTTGAGCGGCAGATGACTTCCTTCTGCATACTGACTCAGTGTGGCCGTGACGCTCCGGAGGAACGGCACTATCGCCTTCCAGTGTGCGTTGCGCGTGGTGTGGTGCCCCGAGTACCGGCGGCGGGTTCTGGACGCTCGGATCGAAGAACGGTTTGAACGGTTGATCCGTGGGGTGATCGAGGAGAAGGGAGCATGGCTGGTGGAGTGCGACGTCATGTCCGGCCACGGTCACCTGCTGGTCGAGGTGGACCCCCGGTTCGGGATCCACAAGCTGGTCAAGGCCGTCAAAGGCCGTACCTCTCGCCTGCTCCGCGAGAAGTTCCCGGCACTGACGTCGAAGCTGCCGACCTTGTGGACGAACTCCTCCTTCGTGGCGACCGTGGGTGATGCGCCCCCGCAGGTGGTCGAGGGCTACATCGAGAATCAGAAGGACCGGTGATCGCCGGTGCTTACCGGACGCAAGTATCGCCTGGACCTCACCCCTGAGCAGGGTGAGTTCGCCGAACGCGTCGGCGGGGCGTGCCGGTCGGTGTGGAACACCGCGCTGGAACAGCGCCGCCTCTATCGTCGGCGCGGGGGGTGGATCGGCTACCACGACCAGGCCCGCCAGGTGGCTGAGGCGAAAGCCGACTTCCCGTGGCTGGCCGAGGTGCCCGGTCACTGTCTGCAGCAGGCGTTGATCGACCTGGATGCCGCGTGTGCCAAGCACGGCACGTGGAAAGTCCGCTGGAAGTCGAAGGTCGCCAACCCGCCGAGCTTCCGGTTCCCCGAGGGCGGGAAAATCGCGGTCGAGCGGCTCAACCGGCGCTGGGCGCGGGTGAGGCTGCCGAAACTCGGCTGGGTCCGTGTGCGGATCACCCGCCCGCTCGGCGGGAAGGTCAAGAACGCCACCGTCAGCCGGGACGGCGAGCACTGGTACATCAGTTTTCTCGTCGAGGATGGGGTCACCGCGCCTGAGCGCCACGCCGGCCCTGGCAGCGCCGTGGGGATCGATCGGGGCGTGGTCAAGGTCGCGACCCGCTCGGACGGCCGCTTCCATCACCGGGTGTTCGCCCGTGATCGGGAAGTTGAGCATGTCAAGAAGCTTCAGCGCGACTTCGCCCGGACCACGAAGGGATCGGTCCGGCGTAAGAGAGCCGCCGCGCGGGTCGCCGACATGGTGCGGACGGTCCGCAGGCGCCGGGAGGACTTCGCCGCCAAGACCGCCCATACCCTGGCCACGGGTTTTGAGATGGTCGTGTTCGAGGCGCTCAAGACCAAGAACATGACCGCCGGCGTCGAACCCAGGCCAGATCCTGAGCGGCCGGGCGCGTTCTTGCCGAACGGGGCCGCTGCCAAGGCCGGATTGAATCGGTCCATCTTGGACAAGGGCTGGTATCGGATCGAGTTGGCCACTCGTAGTAGGGCCCGGTATACGGGCACCCATGTGATCACTGTCAATCCGGCGTACACGAGTCAGACGTGCAACGTGTGCACGGTGGTGGATCGGAAGTCCCGCGAGAGCCAAGCGGTCTTTCGGTGTACCTCTTGCGGACACACCGAACACGCCGACGTGAACGCCGCCAAGAACGTACTCACCGCCGGAAGGGCGGAGTTCGCACAGCCCGGACCGGGTGTGCGAGCTGGGGCGCGCAAACCACGCAACCGCGTGGGCCGCAAGGCCAACCGCCAAGCAACAGCAGCGCAGACCACCGCAACAGCGGCGTCCGGGCTGGCTGGAATCCCCCGACCTTAGCCGTAGGGAGCGCTTCAAGCACTTGCAGTGACCCACCTCATGGTGGGGCGCACCTAGGGTTCCGCCGACGCCGGGCGTCACGCGACTGTGAGGCCGTACGGCGGGTGCCCGGCGAGCTGGGCTAGGCCGGCGGCGACCCTCGGCGCCCGGCGCGGAGAGATCCTCAGGAAGGTGACCTGGCCGTACGCGCTCCCGGCGGTCGTGGACGCGGCGCGGATCAACGCCGCAACTCTTCCTGCGCGAGGTGTGGCGCGACACGGGCACCACCGTGCTGATGGTCACCCACGACGTGGAGGAGGCCGTTCTGCTCGCCCAGCGGGTGCTCGTCTTCGCCTGCGGCCCCGGCAGGGTCGCCGCCGAGGTGCCGATCGACCTTCCCGCCTACCGGGCCCTCGCCGTGAAGCGCACCTCCTCCTTCCTCGGTCTGCGCGCCACGGTCGAGGATCTGGTCCGCTCGCACATGCTGACGCCGGAGAGGGAAAAGGTGTAGAACGATATTCTGTGGCTCTCCGGGCTCGCGAGGGGGATGCGGGATGGTCGATCTGGTGCTGTCGTCGATCGAGCGGGGCGTGCTGACGCTGACGTTCAACCGCCCGGACCGGCTCAACGCCTGGACCGACGAGATGGGCCGCCGCTACTTCGACCAGCTTGCCGAGGCCGAGAAGAACCCCGAGGTCCGGGTGATCGTGGTCACCGGCGCGGGGAGGGGGTTCTGCGCCGGTGCGGACTTCCGGACGCTCACCGCCCTCCATGACGGCTCCTACGCGGGGCGGCCGGATCCGCGCCCCACCACCTTCCCGACCACGATCCGCAAACCGATCGTCGCCGCCGTCAACGGTGCCTGCGCCGGGCTCGGCATGGTCCACGCCCTCCTCTGCGACCTGGTCTTCACGGCCGCCGAGGCCAAGTGGACCACCGCCTTCGCCCGGCGCGGCCTGATCGCCGAGTACGGCATGTCATGGGTCCTGCCCCGCCTGGCAGGCCAGGCCAGGGCGATGGACCTGCTGCTGTCGGGCCGCACCTTCACCGGTGCCGAGGCGTACGAGCTGGGCTTGGCCGGCCGGTCGGTGCCGGGGGAGAGGCTGATGGAGGAGACGCTGGCCTACGCCCGCGAGCTGGCGACGTACAGTTCCCCGGCCTCGATGGCGGTGATCAAGCGTCAGGTCTGGGGTGACGGCCAGCGGAGCCTGGAGGCGTCGGAGGCGGCCGCGACGCACCTGATGGCCGAGTCCTTCACCCGGCCGGACTTCGCCGAGGGCGTCGCCAGCTTCGTCGAGCGCCGCGCCCCCGGCTTCCCTCCCCTGTAGGCCCCTGTAGATCCTTGTAGAACCCCGTAGGCCCCTGTAGGTCCCCGCGCGGGCGGATCCGGCGGGGTTCCGTTCCGCCGGGCGCGGAACGAACGCCGCCGGGATGGCGGTGCGGATCGGGTACCGGGGCGGACGGGATGGCGGTGTGGATCGGATATCGGTACGGACGGGATGCCGGTGTGGATCGGGTACCGGGGCGGACGGGATGGCGGTGTGGATCGGATATCGGTACGGACGGGATGGCGGTGCGGATCGGGTACCGGGGCGGACGGGATGCCGGTGTGGATCGGATATCGGTACGGACGGGATGGCGGTGCGGATCGGGTACCGGGGCGGACGGGATGCCGGTGTGGATCGGGTACCGGGGCGGGATGCCGATTGCGGATGGGCTTCCGGCGTGGGCGGTGTGAGGTCGTCGAGGATCAGGCGGGTGGTTTTCCGGTCACGAGCACCGTGAGGCCGTCGAGGATGCGGTCCATGCCGAAGACGAACTCGTCGTCGGGGCCGCCGGGCATGTCGAAGACCCGGGCCTCGAGAAGCTCGTGGATCTCCGGGAAGCGCTGAGCGTCGGTGAGCCTCGCGAGTGACCGGCCGTAGCCGGACATCGCCTCCTCGTCGGTGACCCGGGAGGCGTCGAAGGCGTCCTGGAGATCGGCCAGGAGCGCCACCTCAGTCCTGACGAAGCCGTCGACCAGCAGCAGCGCCGCCATCTTCGTGTCCGGGGCCAGTCCGGTGCCGCGCAGGCAGCGCAGCCCGGCCTCCATCCAGGCGACGTGGTTGGGCATGAGCCCCGGGCCCGTGATGGGGATGCGCAACGACCAGGGGTGCCGCTGCAGCGCGGCGCGCAGGGCGCCGGCCCACCGGTAGACGCCGTGACGCCAGTCGTCGCCCGGCTCCGGGAGCTGGGGAGGCGGGCCGATCACCGCGTTCGTGATGAGCATGAGCAGGTCACCCTTGGAGGTGACGTAGCGGTAGAGCGCCATCGTGGAGACGTCGAGCTCGGCGGCGATCTTGCTCATCGAGACCGCGGCGAGTCCCTCCGCGGAGCCCACTCTGATGGCGGCCTCCACGATGTGCTCCAGGCTCAGGGTGCGTTTGGGCCCCTTGCCCGGCCGCTCGCGCAGGCCCCAGGCGATCTCCACGCTCTCCGGCACTTCCATCGCGCTCCCGGGCTTGACCGTCCTTTCCTGTGAGTGTATACCTTACGCAATACCGCGTACGCCATAAACAGTAGAGCGTACGCCATACGCAGGAGGGGTAGTGGAACCAGCGATAGAGGCGGTCGGCCTCACAAAGTCCTATGGCCGGCTCGCCGTCCTGAACGGCGTCGACCTGCGCGTCGCCAAGGGCAGCGTGTACGCGCTGCTCGGCTCGAACGGCGCGGGCAAGACCACGACCGTGCGCACCCTGGCGACGCTGGTCAGCCCGGACGCGGGACGGGCCACGGTCGCCGGGTTCGACGTCGTGCGCGACCGCCGCCGCGTCCGCCGCGCCATCAGCCTGACCGGCCAGCACGCGGCGGTCGACGAGCTGCTGACCGGCGAGGAGAACCTCCGGATGATGGGCCGCCTGTCCGGCCTGTCACGCGCGGGGGCTCGCAGCAGGGCGGCCGAGCTGCTGGAGCGGTTCGACCTGGTCGAGGCGGGGAAGCGGCGGGTCGGCACGTACTCGGGTGGCATGTGGCGACGCCTGGACCTGGCCGCGGGGCTGGTCGGCGCGCCGTCGGTGATCTTCCTCGACGAGCCGACCACGGGTCTCGACGTGCGGAGCAGGCAGGCGATGTGGGAGGTGATCACCCAGCTCACCGGCTCGGGCACCACGGTCTTCCTGACCACCCAGTATCTGGAGGAGGCCGACAGCCTGGCCGACCGGATCGCGCTGCTCGACGGCGGGCGGGTGGTGGCGGAGGGCACCGCCGACGAGCTCAAGGCGAGGGTCGCCGCCTGGCGGCTGGACCTCGTCCTGACCGACGCCCGGTCGTTCGCCGAGGTGACGCGCCTCCTCGGGGTGCGTGCCGTCCACGCCGATCTCGCCAGGCTGACCGTCGGGGCGGCTGTCGGCGGGAGCGCCTCGGAGGTCCGCGCCCTGCTGGACGAGGTGGACCCGGAACGTTCGGCGATCGAGAGGTTCACCGTGCGAGGCGCCACGCTCGACGACGCGTTCCTCGCCCTGACGGACAGGGAGCGGGCCGGTGTCTGAACTCGCCGCCTGGCCGGTCATGACCGGCCGCGCCGTCCGCCTGTCGCTGCGCAACCTCGACGCGCTGTTCATCTCGTTCCTGATGCCCGTCCTGGTCATGCTGCTGTTCGTCTACCTGTTCGGCGGCGCGATCCAGACCGGCGTCGACTACGTCACCTACGCCGTCCCCGGCATCCTCGTCATGTGCGCCTCCTACGGCGCCTCCCTGACGGCGGTCGCCGTCAGTCACGACATGAGCCGGGGGATCGTCGACAGGTTCAGGTCGATGGACGTCGGCGGCGGGGCGTTCCTGGGCGGGCACGTGGCCGCCAGCACCGTGCGCAACCTCACCTCGCTCGTCATCGTGTTCGTCGTCGCGTTCCTGCTCGGCTTCCGGGCGGAGGCGGACCTGGCCGGCTGGGCCGCGGCGGTGGGCGTCCTGGTGGTGTTCGTCCTGGCCATCTCCGCGGTCTCGGCCGTGGTCGGCCTGCTGGCCAAGACGCCGGAGGTCGCGGGCGGTTTCACCTTCTTCGTGATGTTCCTGCCCTACCCGAGCAGTGCCTTCGTCCCGGTGCACACCATGCCCGCATGGCTGCACGGGTTCGCGGAGAACCAGCCGGCCACGCCGATCATCGAGTCCGTGCGCGGTCTGCTGCTGGGCCAGCCCGTGGGGAACGATCCGTGGAAGGCGCTGGCCTGGTGCGGTGGTTTCCTGCTGGTCTCGGCGATGCTCTCCGGCAGGCTGTTCCGCCGCCGCGCCCGCTGAGGTTCGCGAGGAAACCGGGCCGCATGAGAGGCGCCGGGCCGGGCCGGGCCCCACGGGGGCGGGGCCCGGCCCGGTCGGGTTTCGGGGGCGTGGCTTGGACGGCCGGGATTCGGGTGACCGGACCCGGCCGGTTGGATTCCAGGGGCCGAGACCTGGGGGATCGGGCCCGGCCGGTCGGGCTTTGGGCGCGGCGCCGGATGGCCGGGACCGAGGCGACCGGGCTCAGCCGACCAGGGTGAGCCAGTGCGGCGCGTCCCCGAAGGGGGCGGTGCGGGCGGTGACGGCCTCCATCAGCCAGGTGGCCGAGGCGCGGGCGCTCTCGACCACGTCGGGCGGGTAGGCGTACTTGACCCGGTGCTCCTCGAACTCGTCCTCGTCGTCCAGGAAGACCTGGCTCGGGCGGCCCTTCAGCAGGTTCCGGCGGGCTCGGATCACGTCGAGGTCCAGGTCGACCATGGTGACCTCGCCGTCGCTCCACTCCGGCACCGTGGAGATGTCGCAGTAGATCTCGTACTTGTGCGGGGCGGCGTTGAAGGCTGCCGTCCACCAGGCGTCGCGGGGGAAGAGCATCACGAACGGGTGCGGAGAGGGGACCGCGGGACCGTCACCCTTGCGGCCGATGGAGTTGGCGAGGCAGCCCGTCCACACCCCGTGCTCGTCCTCGCCGAGCAGCAGGCCGCGGTGGTGCCAGTGCAGTGACCCGTCGTACTTGCGGTAGACCACGTTCACGCTCTCATAGGACATTCCCCGACATTAAGGCTTGACAGAGATCTATGTATTTCCTACCTTCTAAATAGGTTAAGAGTGTCAGTGAGAAGCCCCGGCTGGCTGACCGGCAACCCTCGCACCGCGGCGGGGTGCCCCCGGGGGAGACCTGGCGGCACGGTGGGCGTGCCGCAAGCGCGGATCCCTTCATCGGGGTCACCGAGACATGCCCGGGAGTGCCAGATGCCGAAGACCAGCACACTGAACCACGCGAGCCCCGTCGACCTCGACACCCACGGCCACTACCGGCCCGGTGGCAGGCCCGGCCCGCGCTACCCCTTCCAGGGGCGGATCGGCACACCCGCCTTCCCCGCAGAGCCGGGCCGCTACCACCTCTACGTCGCGGCCGTCTGTCCGTACGCGCAGCGCGCGGCCATCGTGCGCTCCCTCAAGGGACTCCAGGACGTGGTCTCGCTCTCCTACGTCGACGACGGGCGTGACGGGCGCGGGTGGGCGTTCCGCGAGCGGCGCGGGGCCGACCCGGTCAACGGGTTCACCATCCTGCGGCAGGCGTACGAGGTGACCGAGCCCGGCTTCGACGGGCACGTCTCGGTGCCGGTCCTGTGGGACAGGACGAGCGGCCGCATCGTCAGCAACAACTTCCCCGACATCACGATCGACCTGGCCACCCGGTTCGGCGGCGACCTCGAGGCCGACCTCTACCCCGAGGAGCTCCGGCCGGAGATCGACGAGCTCAACACGAGGATCTACGAGATCGTCAACACGGCGGCGGGCCGCGTGGCGTCGGCCACCACCGAGGCCGCGTACACCGAGGCGCGCGGGACCGTGGTCGCCTTCCTGGACGAGCTGGACGCCCGGCTGGCCGACCGCAGGTTCCTGTTCGGCTCGGGGATCACCGAGGCGGACGTGCGGCTCTGGCCGACCCTGCTCCGCTTCGACCTGAGCGACAACCCGGCGGCCAGGATCAGCGAGCGCCCGCTCACCGCCTTCCCCAACCTGTGGGCCTACGCCAGGGACCTGTACGCCCACCCCGCCTTCCGCGAGAACACCGACTTCACCGCCATCTCCCACGTCTCCGGCCAGGAGGGCGAGACCGACGCCTGGCGGATCCCGGTCGAGCCGCTGCACGCCGACTGGGACCAGCCGCACCGCAGAGCCGCCGTATGAGCGCCTCGATCGCCGTCGTCGGCGCGGGACCGACGGGCACCTGCCTGGTGGAGCGGATCTGCGCCAACGCCGCCGACCTGCTCGGCTGGCCGTCGCTGGACGTCCACGTGATCGACCCCCACCCGCCGGGCGGCGGGCGCGTCTGGCGCCACGACCAGCCGGACCTGCTCTGGATGAACTCCACCGCGGCCGACGTGACGCTCTTCACCGACGAGTCGGTGCGCTGCGAGGGGCCGATCCGCCCCGGACCCACGCTGGCCGAGTGGCTCGGCGGCGACCCCGGCAGGTTCGCCTCCCGCCCGGCGCAGAACGGCTACCTCTCCCACGTCTTCCGGCACGCGGTGGCGAACGCCCCGCGCGGCGTCCGGGTGCACGTGCACGCCGCCCGCGCCGTCGACCTCGCCGACGTCCCCGGCGGCCAGACGGTGACCCTGGAGGACGGCCGGACCATCGAGGCCGACGCGGTGATCCTGGCCCAGGGGCACGGCGACGTGACCCCGACGAGGGAGGAGAACGCGCTGGCCGGCCTGGCCGCGCGCGGGGGGCTGCGCTACCTGCCCACCGGCTACGCGGCCGACCTCGACCTGGACGGCATCCCCGCCGGGGAACCGGTGATCATGCGGGGGATGGGGCTGGCCTTCGTCGACCTGATGGTGCTGCTCACCTCGGGCCGGGGCGGCCGGTTCGTCCGCGAGTACGACGGGGAGCTGGTCTACCTGCCCAACGGGCGCGAGCCCCTCCTGCACGTGGGGTCGCGGCGCGGGGTGCCGTACCACTCCAAGACCGGTTACCCCTTCACGGGCGCCCGCCCGCCGGTGCCGCGCTTCCTCACCCGCGAGGCGCTGGGCGAGGGGCCGTGGAACTTCCGCCGGGACGTGTGGCCGCTGGTCGCCAAGGAGCTGGCCTTCGCGTACTACCACGAGCTCATCACCGCCCACCCCAAGCGCGCCAAGCTGGGCTGGGAGGAGTTCGAGGAGGGCTTCGCCGCCGAGGAGTGGCGCAGCCTCGGGATGCGCAGGCTGGTCCGCGAGGCCGTGCCCCGGCACCTGGACCGGCTCGACTTCGACCGGCTCGACCGGCCGCTGGACGGCATCCGGTTCGGCGACCAGGCCGGCCTGCAGAAGTGGATGCACGGCTATCTCGCCGTCGACCTGCAGCGACGCTCGGACCCGGCGCACAGCGCCGACCACGCCATGATCCTCGGGCTGCTCTCCGTCTACGGCGTCCTCGCCGAGCTGGGCGTCTCCGACCCGTGGTTCGGCGGGTTCTTCAGCTACGTCGCCAGCGGCCCGCCGGGACCCCGGCTGGAGGAGCTGCGCGCCCTGGCCAGGGCCGGGGTGGTCACCTTCCTCGGCGCGGACCTCAAGGTCGACCACCACGACGGACGCTGGCGGGCGCAGAGCCCCACCGTGCCCGGCGGCGTGACGGCCACGACCCTCGTCGAGGCCCGGCTGCCCGCGCCCAGCGTGAGCCGGGCCGTCGACCCGCTCATCACCGCGCTCCGCGACCGGGGCGAGCTCGACGAGGAGTCGGGTCTGGTGAACGTACGGCCCGCCGACCGCCGCCTGCTCGACAGGTCCGGCACCCCGCACCCCCGCAGGTTCGCCTTCGGCCCCTGGGTCGTCGGCGGCCGGGCCACCGGCGGCTTCGCCAGGCCCCGCCTCAACGCCCCGCTCTTCCGCCACGCCGACGCCCTCGCCCGGATCGTGCTGTCCGAGGCCGCCGGAACCCAGATAAGACGGCACGTCGCATGAACCGTCCCGACCACCCCGACCACCCCGATCACCCCGACCATCTTGACCGGCGCGTCACAGAGCCGGCCGAGCACGCCGTACGGAAGCACGTCACTCAGGGCCCCGCCGAGCAGGGCCCCGCTGGACAAAGCCCCGTCCCCCGGAAGCACGTCACGCGGGACCCCGTGACACAGAAACACGCCCTAGAGAAGCACGTCGTACGAAAGCGCAAGGAGAAGAACGTGAAGTTGCGATGGGGCGCCCTGACGCTCGCCGGGGTGCTGGCGCTCGCGGCGTGCGGAGCCGAGAGCGGGGCCCCGAGCGCGGCGGCCGGCGGTGAGGGAGCCGGTGGCGACGGCGGGTCGCTCGTGTGGGCGGTGGAGACGCAGCCGATCACCTTCAACCCGCACCAGTGGGGCCAGAACAAGGCCCGCCTCCTGGTCCACAACCAGTTCGACGCGCTGATCGCCCGCGGGAAGAACGGCGAGTTCCTGCCGTGGCTGGCCACGTCCTGGAAGGTCTCCAAGGACGGGCTGACCTACACCTTCGAACTCCGCGACGACGTCACCTTCCACGACGGCGAGAAGTTCGACGCCGCCTCGGTGAAGGCCAACCTCGACCAGCTCGTCTCGCCCGGCTACAACGCCGCGGTCAGCGCCATCCAGCTGCGCAACTTCGACAAGGCGGAGGCGACCGCGCCGCACACCCTGAAGGTCACGCTGAAGGCCCCCGACGGGCTGTTCCTCGACTTCCTCTCCTCCCCGTACGCGGGCCAGGTCTCCCCGAAGTCGTTGAAGAGCGCCAAGGACCTCAAGGCGGGCGGCGTCGACGTGGTCGGCACCGGGCCGTTCATCCTCGACCGGTTCACCCCCGGCCAGGAGGTCCACTACAAGCGCAACCCGAACTACAACTGGCCGCCCACCGGCGCCGCCCACCAGGGACCGGCGCACCTGGCCGACATCACGTACCGCTTCCTGCCCGAGGCGGCGGTCCGGGTCGGCGCGCTTACCTCCGGGCAGGTACAGGTGATCGAGGGCGTGCCCGCCACCGAGATCGCCCTCATCAAGAGCGACCCCGAGCTGAAGCTGGAGACCAGCCTCAACTCGGGAAGCGCGTTCTCCTACTACTTCAACACCTCCCGTCCCCCGTTCGACGACAAGCGGGTCCGCGAGGCCTTCCGCGACGCCGTCGACGTGGACGCCGTGCTCAACTCCGTCTACCAGGGCACCGCCAAGCGGGCCTGGAGCGTCATCGGCCAGGGCAGCCCGCAGTTCTACGACCCCTCGCTGGAGAAGACCTTCGGCAACAACCCCGCGCGGGCCAACCAACTGCTCGACGAGGCGGGCTGGAAGGAGCGTGACGCCGAGGGCTTCCGGGTCAAGGACGGCAAGCGGCTGACCGTGCGTACCGTCAACGCCGCCCCGTTCGTCCGCGACCGCCGCGACATCCTCGCCCAGGCCTTCCAGGCGGCCGTCAAGCAGAGCGCGGGAATCGACTTCCAGGTCAAGATCGTGGACCAGGGCACCGCGCAGAAGGCCATCGACGACAACGAATACGAGATCTTCGAGAACTCGCGCGGTGACACCGACGCCGGGGCGGCGCTCAACCTGATCCTGCCGGGGGGCGCCGCGATCAACCGCACGAAGTTCCAGAGCGACGAGCTGGACAAGCTGCTCACCGACGCGTCGGTCACCGCCGACCTCGCCGAGCGCAAGGAGCTCTACGCGAAGGCGCAGAAGACCGTCGTCACCGACGAGGCGATCCTGCTCCCGCTCTACGTTCCCGCCGACCAGATCGCCTACGGCTCCGGGGTCACCGGCATCACCTTCGAGCCGGTCTCCGGCACCCCCAACAGTGCTTACGACGTCCGGATAGGGACGTGAGCACTCTCACACTCACCCGGCGGCGGGGGCTGGCCGCCGCCGGGTGGCTCGGCCCGGTGGTCCGGCGGCTCGGAGCGGGCGTCGCCGTGCTCTGGGCCGCCGCCACCGCGGCCTACCTCGCCCTGCTGTTCGCCCCCGGCGACACGGTCGACGTGCTGATCGGCGGCGACGGCGGCCTCGACACCCCCGAGCGGCGGGCGCAGATCATCGCCGAGTGGGGGCTGGACCGCTCCCCGCTCCAGCAGTACGTCGACTATCTGTTCCGCCTGCTCCAGGGAGACCTGGGCCGCTCCTACATCCTGCAGCGCGGCGTCGGCGACGTCCTCGCCTCGCAGATCGGGCCGACGATCCAGCTCGCGCTCACCGCCGCGCTCTTCGGGGTCGTCCTGGCCCTGGTGCTCGCCCTGACCACCGCCGGGCGCCGTTCCTGGCTCGGCGGCCTGGTCGGGCTGTCGGAGCTGGTCGTCGTCTCGGTCCCGCCGTTCCTCATCGGCATCCTGCTCCTCGCGGTCTTCTCCTTCACCCTCGGCTGGTTCCCCGTCTCCGGGGACAAGGGGCTCGTCTCCCTCGTACTGCCGGGGCTGGCGCTCGGGCTGCCGATCGCGGGGGTGCTCGGCCAGGTGCTCCGCGAGGGGCTGGAACGGGCGCTGGAGGAGCCGTTCGCGGTGACCGCCCGCTCGCGCGGCATCACCGAGTGGCGGCTCGTCGCCCGGCACGCCCTGCGGCACGCGCTGCTCCCCGCCGTCACCCTCACCGGCTGGTTCACCGGCTTCCTGCTCGGCGGCGCGATCATCGTGGAGGCCGT
The DNA here is from genome assembly GCF_036227305.1 of Streptosporangium sp. NBC_01469. NCBI lineage: Bacteria > Bacillati > Actinomycetota > Actinomycetes > Streptosporangiales > Streptosporangiaceae > Streptosporangium > Streptosporangium sp. NBC_01469. The sequence continues at coordinate 4,306,877 of NZ_CP109465.1, forward strand.
GTTCGGCCGCCCGGGGCTCGGCCAGGTCACCGTCGGCGCGGTGACCGCCAAGGACCTGCCCCTGGTGATGGCGGTCGTGCTGATCTCCGCCCTCGCCTACGTGACGGTCAGCACGATCGTCGACCTCGCCTACCTCGCGATCGACCCCCGCCTGAGGAGGAGCCGATGACGGTCCCGTTGGAAGAGGAGCCGATGGCGGTTCCTCGGAGGGAGAGGCCGGTGGCGGTCTTGTCGCGGGAGCGGAGGGAACCGGTGGCCGTTTTGTCGTGGGTCACGTCACGGAAGGAGCCGGTGGCGTCGCGGTCGCCGTACCGCCCGAGGAGGAGCCGATGACGGCGATCACGGAGGTCCCCGGTGTCGTGGCCGCCGCCCCCGCCGCGGCCGGGCGCCGGTACGGTTTCAGCGCGCCGCTGGTCGTACCGCTGCTGTTCCTGGCGGTCGCCGCGGTCGCGGCCGTGGCGCCCGGCCTGCTGACCGGTGTCGACCCGCTGGCCGCCGACCCGCTGCACGCGCTCGCCGGGCCGAGTGCCGAGCACTGGTTCGGCACCGACCACCTCGGCCGCGACGTGCTGTCGCGCGTCGTCCACGGCGCCGGGCACTCGCTGAGCATCGGCGCCGCCGCCGTCCTGCTCGCCGCGGGGGCCGGTACCCTGCTGGGCGTCCTGGCCGGGCTGTCCCCCCGCTACGTCGACGAGCTGCTCAGCCGCCTGTTCGACGTCGTGGCGACCTTCCCCGAACTGCTGCTCGCCCTGCTGGTCATCGCCATCACCGGTCCCGGCACCGGCAACGTGATCCTCGCGATCGGCATCGCGCAGATCCCCAACTACGCCCGCGTGGTCCGCGCCCAGACGTTCGTGGTGCGCCGCTCCGGCTACGTCGAGCAGGCGGTCACCTTCGGTCTGGCCAGGCCGGTACTCGTCGCCCGCCACGTGCTGCCCAACGTGCTGGGCCCCCTGCCGGTGCTCGCCACGATCGGCATGGGCACCGCCATCATCGCCACCTCCGGGCTCAGCTTCCTCGGCATGGGCCCGCAGCCGCCCAGCCCGGAGTGGGGCTCGATGCTGTCGGAGGCCCGCAACTACCTGCGCGTCGCCTGGTGGAGCGTGCTCTTCCCCGGCCTCTCCGTCACCCTGACCGTCATCAGCCTGACGCTCGTCGGGCGCCGCCTGCAGCGTCGTTTCGAGGGGAGAACCCGATGAGCCTCATCGACGTCGAGGACCTGCGGGTCGGCTTCCCCCGGGCCGGGGTGCGGGCCGTACGGGGAGTGAGCCTGTCGATCGAGGCGGGCGAGTGCGTGGCGATCGTCGGGGAGTCCGGCTCCGGCAAGAGCGTCACCGCCAGGACCCTGGTCGGGCTGACCGGTCCCGGCGCCGAGGTCACGGCCTCCCGGTTCGCGGTGAACGGCGCGGACGCGCTCCGGTTCGGCGCCCGCGACTGGCGGCGGCTGCGCGGCCGGTTCGCCGGGCTGGTGCTCCAGGACGCGCTGACCTCGCTCGACCCGCTCCGTACCGTCGGCGACGAGATCGCCGAGGTGCTCGCCACCCATGACGTCGTACCCCGCGCCGCCCGGAAGGAGAGGGTGATCGAACTGCTGGAGGCGGTCGGGGTGCCGGAACCGGAGGTGCGGGCCCGGCAGTACGCCCACCAGCTGTCCGGGGGGCTGCGCCAGCGCGCCCTGATCGCCTCCGCCATCGCCGCGGGGCCGCCGCTGATCATCGCCGACGAGCCGACGACCGCACTCGACGTCACCGTGCAGGCCCAGATCCTGCGGCTGCTCGCCGCCCGCAAGGCCGAGGGCACCGCGCTGCTCATGATCAGCCACGACCTCGCTGTGGTCTCCGCCGTCGCCGACCGCGTACTGGTCATGAAGGACGGGGTGATCGTCGAGGAGGGGCCGACGGGACGCGTGCTGTCCGCGCCCCGGCACGACTACACCAGGCTGCTGCTCGCCGCCGTCCCCTCCGCCGCCTCGCGCGGCACCCGCCTGTCCGCCGTCGCCGCCGGGGGAATCGCGCTGCGCACCCCGCTGCCGGAGCGGACCGTCGACCACGCCGCGCCGATCCTGGAGGTCTCGGGGCTGTCGGCCGCGTACGGCTCGCGCACGGTGGTCGACGATGTGTCCTTCGAGGTCTACCCCGGTGAGACGCTCGGCATCGTGGGAGAGTCGGGTTCGGGGAAGACCACGGTCGCCCGGCTCGTCCTCGGCCTGCTCGAACCCGCCTCTGGGGAGGTCCGGCTGGGCGGCGAGCCTTGGTCGGGGGTCCGCGAGCGCGGGCGGCGGTCGCGCAGGTCCCGCATCCAGGTCATCTCGCAGAACCCGCTCGACTCCTTCGACCCCCGCTACACGGTGGGCCGCCTGATCGCGGAACCCCTCCGTGGCGTGTCCTTCGACAGCAGGTCCCACCGTGGAGCCCCCTCCGAGAGCGGGCCGCACCGTGGAGCCCCCTTCGAGAGCGGGCCGCACCGCGGGGCCTCCCCGGGGAGTGGGCCGCACCGTGGAGCCCCCTTCGACAGCGGGCCGCACCCCAGGAATCCCCCGGGGAGCGGGTCTCTGCGGGATCTTCTCCGCGCCTCCCTCCACGGACCCGTTTCCCCGGGGGATTCCTGGGGTGAGGAGAGCTCGCCGAGGGGTGAGCTCTTCCGGGGACGCCCGAGCTCGTGGAGAAAGGACCGGGTGGCCGAGCTGCTGGACCGGGTCGGCCTCCCGGCGGACGTCGCCGACTCACACCCCCGGCGCCTGTCCGGCGGCCAGCGCCAGCGGGTGGCCATCGCCAGGGCCCTCGCCACCCACCCCGACGTGCTCGTCTGCGACGAGCCGGTCTCCGCGCTGGACGTGTCGATCCAGGCCCAGGTGCTCGACCTGCTCGCGGAGATCCAGGCCGCCGACGGGACCGCGCTGATCTTCATCTCCCACGACCTCGGGGTGGTCCACCACGTCGCCGACCGGGTGCTGGTCATGCGCGGCGGGCGGGTCGTGGAGGAGGGACACGTTGACCAGGTGTTCTTCCTGCCCCGGCACGACTACACCCGCGAGCTGCTCGGCGCGGTGCCCAAACTGGTGTCGGTCGAGCCCTGACGGAGGCCGCGGATGTCGGGCAGGACCAGCACCCCCAGACAGGAGACCGCCAGCAGCGCCGCCGCCCCGTACAGGGTGGGGGCCGTGCCCACCGCGCCGGCCAGCGGCCCGGCCAGGGCCATGCCGAGGGGGGTGAGCCCGAGGGAGAGCAGCCAGTCGTACGCCGACACCCGTGAGATCGCCTCGGCCGGGATGTGCTCCTGCACGGCGGTCTCCCACAGGGGGGCCATGAACGCCAGGCCACCGGTCATCAGCCCGTAGGCCGCCGCGACGATCAGCGCGGGTGCCCCGGCGGCGAGCAGGGCCAGGGGCAGCGCGCCGAGCGCGAGCGCGAGGTTCGCCGCGACCAGTGGCTTGCGCGGTCTCGCCCGGAGCGCCAGCAACGCGCCGCACAGGGCGCCGACCGTGCCGCCCTGCACGATCGTGCCCCAGGCGAGCTCGCCGCCGAGACTCGTGACGGCGATCACCGGCCCGATCGTGATCAGGGCGCAGCGGCTGAGGTTCCACATGGAGTGGCCGACGAGGTTCGTCCAGTACCACCGATGGCGGCGCAGCTGCGCCCAGCCCTCCGCCAGCTGCCTGACGAACCGCTCGCGAGGTGCGGGCGGGATCGGCGCGAGCCGGAGCCGGCCCAGCAGCACCGCGCTGGCCGTGAACGTCACGGCGTCCAGGAGCAGGGCCCAGCCGGGGCCGGCGGTCAGGGCGAGGGCGGTGGCGATCCCCGGGCCGAGCAGCACGGACCCGCGCTGGGCGATCGCCATGAGCGCGTTGGCCCGAGGAAGGTGCTCCGCCGCCACGGTGGCGGGCACCAGACCGGTCGCGGCGGGCAGGAAGAACGCCGAACCGGCCCCCGAGACGGCGGCCAGCGCCGCCAGGTGGACGATGTCGACCGTGCCGGTGATCAGCTCGAAGCCCATCGCGGCGTGGGCGAGCCCGCGTACCACGTCCGCGCCCATCATCACGCGACGGCGCGGGAGCCGGTCGGCCCAGACACCGCCGGGCAGCATCAGCGCCACCATGGCGATCGACTGGGCGGCCAGGACCACCCCGAGGTCGGTTGCCGAGCCCGTCGCGGTGACGATCGCCAGCGCGAGGGCCACCGCGGTGATGGAGTCGCCGATGTACGACAGGGCCTGGCCGGTCCACAGCAGGCGGAAGCGGGGGTCTCGCAAGGGGGCCCACGAGCCGCGCGAAGGGGTCATGGACGAAAAGTACTACGAAACCATAATATACGCATCCGTATTAAGAATGGCTCGACGGAGGACGGCGTTACCCTGTGGGCATGTCAGAGCCTGACTCCATCGATCGGCACATCGCGCACTGGTCCCGGGAGCTGTCCGACCTCGACCCGCAGATCGAGGGGATCGTCACGCGCATGCAGGTGCTCGTGCGGCTGCTCAAACGGAACAGGGACGCCTGGCTGACCGCCGGAGGGCTCAAGGCCTGGGAGTTCGAGGTTCTTCACCACCTGGTCGCGGCCGGGCCGCCCTACCGGGCGACCCCTTCACTGCTGGCCGGGTGGCTCGACACCCACCCGGCCACGCTGACCAACCGGCTCGACCGGCTGGAGCAGGCCGGGTACGTCGACCGCGTGCACGATCCCGGCGACCGCCGCCGCCTGCTCGTCGCGCTGACCCCCGCCGGGCGCGCCGTCTGGCAGGAGCGCATGGACCAGGGCGACATCTCGGAGCGGGCACTGCTCGGCCCGCTCGACCCCGGCGACCGCGAGGTGCTCGACGACCTCCTGCGCCGGTTGGTCCGCGCGGCGGAGGGGGAGGGCCCGCCGCTGATGCCCGACTGGCCGTCGAGTTCGGGCTCGGGTTCGGGTACGAACGCGGGCTTGGACGCGCGTTCGGATGTGCATTCGGCGGGTTCGGATGCGGACGCGGGTCCGGGCACGGGGTTGGGGGCGGGCCCGGATTTGGCGCTGGGGTCGAGCTCGGCACCTACCTGACCGCGCTGGACCATGCGACGGGAGCCAATGACACGGGCCCGGTTGGCCGGGTGATCCCATGCTGGACTACGCGACGGGAGCCTATGACACGGGCCCGGTTGGCCGGGTGATCCCATGTGCGGGAGCGGGCCGCTCAGAGCAGGCGGCGGGCTCCCTCGGCCGGGGTCGCCGGGTAGATCTCCGGTGTGGCCCAGCCGCGCTCGGCATAGGCCCCGGCCACCGACTCCCGTACGGACTCCACTCGGTCGTCGGCGACCAGCGCGATCGCCGACCCGCCGAACCCGCCCCCGGTCATCCGCGCCCCGCGCGCCCCACCCCTGACCGCCGACTCCACGGCCACGTCCAGCTCGGCGCAGGACACCTCGAACTGGTCGCGCAGCGACAGGTGGGAGGCGTTCAGCAGCGCCCCGATCTCCCGTACCGCCCCGGCTCGCAGCAGCCCGATCACCGCCTCGACCCGATGGTTCTCCGTCACCACGTGCTGGGTGCGCCTGCGCTCGTCGCCGCTCAGCTTCGCGAGGGCGCCCGCCAGGTCCGTGACGTCGCGCAGCGCGTCGACCCCCAGGCGCTTGGCGGCGTTCTCGCAGTCCTTGCGGCGGCGGGCGTACTGCCCGTCGGCGAGCTCGTGGTGCACCCCGGTGTTGATGATCAGCAACTGCAGGCCGTGACTCGCCAGGTCGAACGGGATGTTCCTGGTCCCGAGGCTCCGGCAGTCCAGGAACAGCGCCTTCCCCTCCTCACCGAGCGAGGAGGCCGCCTGGTCCATGATCCCGCACGGCATGCCCACGAAGTCGTTCTCGGCCTTCTGCGCGGCGAGGGCGATCTCCATCTTGGTCAGGCCGAGCCCGTACAGCTCGTTCAGCGCCGTGGCGACGACCACCTCCAGCGCCGCGCTCGACGACAGTCCCGCCCCCTGGGGCAGGTCCCCGTCGATCACCACATCCGCCCCGCCGACCGGGCGTCCCTGTCCCTGTCCCTGCCCTTGGCCTTCCTGCTGTCCCTGCTCCCGCCCCGCTTCGCGGAGCGCCCAGAACACCCCGGCCACGTAGCGGGCCCAGCCCTCGGCCTCATCGGGCGTCGCCAGCGTCACCGGCTCATCCGCCTGCAGCGACCGCAGCCTGATCACCCCGTCCTCGCGCGGTGACACCGCCGCGGTCACCCCCCACGGCAGGGCGAACGGCAGGACGAACCCGTCGTTGTAGTCGGTATGCTCCCCGATCAGGTTGACCCGCCCCGGAGCGTGCCATACCCCGGCCGGCTCCATGCCGTACGAGTCCCTGAAAGCTCCAACAACGCGCATGATTCAACACTCCTCAACAAGGTCCACCAGTAGGGTAGCGATTCCGTCCGAGCCCGGTTCCATGCTCGGTTACCGCCGAAGGTCACATCTTGAACCCGTCCCGCCCGGCAGGTGTGCGAACAGCGCCTACGTTTGGTTGAATGCCGCGTACGGCGTGCGCGAGGGGCGGTAGCTCAGCCGGTTAGAGCAGGGGACTCATAATCCCTGGGTCGCGGGTTCGAGTCCCGCCCGCCCTACCTCTCGTGAGCAGGAAAAAGTACCTCTGACCTGCCCTTTTGTGTTCCTGGCAGTTTTTGCGATGTCCGGTTGTCAACGACCGTCACCGGCGTCCTGCGGTTGGCCGTGCTGAATACGTGCTGAAGTCCGGCCGAGATCATTGGCCTTCCAGGGCGTCGGAGATGCGGCGCTTGACCGCTTCATCCACTTGGCGTAGATCTTCAGCAGCACGTCCACACTGTGCCTCAGCCCGGTCCAGTGGGCGACCTGGGTCGCGGGCACCCCGGCGTCGAGCCAGGTGGACAGGCGGGCATGTCGAAGGTCGTAGATGCGATTGCCGAGCGGTGAGGCGTACTCGGCTCTGTCCAGCACCGTGACACGAGTTCTGTCCCACGCTCGCCGGTAGGTGATGGTCGGCAGGTCCCCGCCGTTGATCCCGGTGAACAGCCGGCACGCCTGGGCGTCACGCTCGGCGACGTCGGGGTCGCGGGCGTAGCAGCCGTTACCGCATCGCACCTCGGACAGGCCGGCCTCCCTTCGTCCATCAAGGGCGCCAACGGGCCTTGCTGAGGCTTGCCCCTGCGACTCCCTTGAAGCTTACAGGGTCACAAGATCACGGCTAAATGGTAATTATTAATAGATTCCGCATGCCGGAGTTATTCGGAATGGAAAGGGCGATTCAGGCTTCATGTCGTCTCGCAAACCCTCGGTCCTCGGGAGAAACCTGCAATGAATGGCTTTATGAAGAAATTGCGTGCCCCCCTCCTGGTAGCGGCCTGCGTCGCCGCCCTGACGGTTACGGCCGCAGCCCCTGCGCACGCGGCGGGAGGCAACTGGCTCCACGTGTCCGGAGGCCAGGGCAAAGCAAGCTGGACCTGGTCGTCCAGCAATCCCGCCAACCTCGACGGCATCACCCTCGTGGCCTGGGATCAAAAGTGCGACAACATAGGTGTCTACACCTACATGCGGATCGTCAATGAACTGGGTTCCGGGAAAGACACTCGTAAGCACACCGACTCGTGCAGTGGTGGGGAGTCCGGAGTGGGAGGACTCATCTGGCGAGACAACGCTCGCGTCAAGGGTGTAACCGTTTATGTCTGCGCGGACGTAACGGGGACCGATATCTGCGGATGGAGCTACTACGATAACCCTTATTCGAGCTAACGCGTTAATGCTTTCGAGGGCATACCCGGTGTAAGCCTATAACGCGGCGCACAGGTTCTGATCTGTAAAGCGCCAAAGGGTGGGCTGGTCGAGCTGCCCGAAGCCGGGCAGCTCGACCAGCCCGTAGGTCCGCGGGATGGTCTCGACCCTAACGGACCACATGTCCGGAACCTTCGAGGCACCCCCAGGCGCTCAGGGGCGGAGACTGTGTGGCACAAGGGGCCTGGATCAGTGATGCACCAGCCGGACGATGGCGACGATACCGACCGCCACGATGAGGAAGCGCAACACGGCGGGGCTGAGGCGGCGGCCTATTTTGGCCCCGATCAGGCCGCCGAAGGCAGAACCGATCGCGAGGAGCACGACGGCCGTCCAGTCGAAATCCGCGGAGAAGAGGAAGAAGAGCGCGGCGACGGTGTTGACGACGGCGACGAGGACGTTCCTGACGGCGTTGAGGCGTTGCAGGGTCTCGTCAAGGAGCACGCCCATCAGGGACATGTAGATGATTCCCTGGGCGGCGGAGAAGTAGCCGCCGTAGACGCTGGCGAGTGTCAGTCCGATGAGAAGCAGCGGGCCGCCGTCGGGGTGGGGTGAGCCGCTGGTGCGCTCGCGGTGCCGCCGCACGCTTTCGCTGATCCGGGGCTGGAGCAGGACCAGGACGAGGGCGAGGCCCACCAGGGCCGGCACGATCCTCTCGAACCACGTGGCGGGCCGGGCCAGCAGGAGCATGGCGCCCGCGAGGCCGCCGAACAGGGAGCCGACGCTCATCTTCAGGATGCGCCGGCCCTGGCCGCCGAGCTCGGCGCGATAACCGATGGCCCCGCTGATGGAGCCGGTGATCAGGCCGAGCGTGTTGGAGACCGCGGCGGTGACAGGTGGCATGCCGGTGGCGAGCAGAACGGGAAAAGTGATCAGCGACCCGGAGCCGACGACGGTGTTGACGACGCCTGCGCTGATGCCCGCCGCGAGGACGGCGAGCATCTCCCACGGCGTCACTCCGTCGCTTCCCTCGCGGAATCGGCGTCCATGCCCGGCCAGGCGGCGCGCGAGGGCCATGCTTTGCGGCGTACCGGCCCAAGCGCCCTTGGAGCCGGCGATCCGGTGAGGAGCCGTTCCGGCAGCAGGGCTCCCGGTGGATGGGGCCGGTCGGTTACCGAGGACCACAACGCGGCGGTGACGCCTGCTTCGGCCAGGGCGGGTGATTCCGTCTGACGTGCGGTGTCCGGCGAGATTCTCACGTGGCCGACGCTAGACCGGAAACGCTTCGGAGCCTGGCGAAGTGTCCCGGTTGTCCGTTCCGGCCGAACCCTGCCGACAGCCGGTGCGTCAAGCCGCAGAAAGCAGAATAGGTCTGACGAAGTTGTTCGAGCTCACCCTGCAACTTCGGCGCGCAGCACCCCATGGTCGCATCCGACCGATGCCGAGCACCGGGAGGATGCCAGCGATCATCTGGATGCGCCCGCCTGATACCTTCCTGGCCCATGCTCGTGCGCACAGCCGTTGCCCAGATCCCGATCTCCTGGAACATCCCCGGAAACCTGCGCGAGATCACGCGAGTGGTCGAAGCCTGCGCCGATGACGACCTGGTGGTCTTCCCCGAAGGAGCTCTGTCCGGCTACGGCGCCGACCTGGCTCCGCTTTCCCTGCTGGATCCAGCCGAGCTGGATGCGGCTGTTACCGGGCTCGCCGAGGTGGCCGCGCGAACCGGTGTCCACGTGATCTGCGGATCGCTGGTCCCCGATGCCGGGCAGTGGTGGAACGCCTCCCTCGTCTTCACCCCCCAAGGTGAGCGGCACACCTACCGGAAGATCAACCTGGCGATGAACGAGCGTGGCGTGCTGGCCGCAGGCTCCGCCCTTCCCGTGTACCGGCTCGCGCTTCCCGTGGGAGAGGTCACTGTCGGGACGCAGCTCTGCCGGGAGATCCGCTTCCCCGAGCAGTGGCAGCACCTCGCCCGCTGCGGCGCGCAGATGCTCGTGTATCTGACGAATGCCGCCAACCCCACCGAGCCGTACGGGGTATGGCGCAGCCACCTGATCAGCCGAGCGGCCGAGAACCAGCGATGGGTGCTGTCCGCCAACGTCGCCGATCCGGTCACCCACTGCCCGACGATGATCATCTCCCCGAGAGGCGAGGTCGTCGCCGAGACGGCCGACGGGGAACCTGCCGTGCTGCGCGCGGCGATCGACACCAGCGGCGTCGGTGACTGGTATCTCGGCCAGCGCCGCCACGACGTCATCGACGCCCGCTATCTCGGTTCGGTCTGACGGGGTCGCGTCCAGGTACGGGCTGCGTCGCTTCCCCTTGCGTCCTGGATGCTCCACAACCCCGTTGGCAGGGTGCATGCGAACGTGGCAGGCGCGTTGGCAGCCTGATTCCGGAATTCTGATTTCGGAATCGGCAGTGTTCATCCGAACAGGACCGGTGCGCGTAATCCCCGGGATGTAGACATCTGATTTGCGTAGAGCGTCAAGCCCTTGGTTTCGGCAAATGCTTTCAAGATTGCTTTTTGGGATGATGGCGGGATGTCTCGCCCGCGAATTCGCGTCGCCGCCTACATCATCCGTTATCGATCCGCTCCGGAGCTGCTTGTCTTCGATCACGTCGGCATGCCCGAAGCGGGTTCTCAAGTACCGGCGGGAGGGGTCCGGCCCGATGAAAGCCTGGAACAGGCTGTCCTGCGAGAAGTCATCGAGGAGACCGGCCTGACCGGACTCTCCATCATCGGGCCCATTGCGGTGGACAACAGGCCGCGTGCTGATACCGGGCAGCCGCGGCGGACAACGTTCTTCCAGCTCACGGCCCACCCGGATAGCGCTGATGCATGGCACCACCATGTTCGCGGTGATGGAGAGGACGCGGGGCTTGAATTCGCGTGCCGCTTCGTTCCGATACCGCTGGTAGAGCGGTTGGCCGATGCTCAGGACGCGTGGCTGAGCCGCATCGATCGACGATGGGGGAAGGCGGCTGACTCGTCGTAGGTCTTGCGGTTGTGCAGGCAGTGGAACAGGCAGCCGAGCATCCGATCGAAGGTGTTGCGCGGCGCGCTGGAGTGCCGGTCGCCCTCGGCACGCCGGTAGTCGTAGTGCGCTCGGGGACCTGGTGCCCGTAGGGAGGCGAAGGACCACACGTAGCTGACGGCGGCCAGGCGCTGATTCTTCACCTTGCGATGGTGGACGACCAGGCTCTTGCCCGAAGCGCGGGTGATGGGCACCGATGCGGCGTAGGCCTTCAGCGCGTGGGCGTCGGAGAAGCAGGTGCGGTCGTCGCCGAGTTCGGCGAGCACGCGGGCGCCGGTCAAATCGGCCCGGCCGGGGAAGCCGGCGATGACCTCAGCGGCGGGCCGGCACCTGGCACGACCAGCCGTTGCGCACCAGAAGCTTCCGCACGCCCTGAATCGTGTAGGCCAGATGAAAGCGTCAGCCGATCAACGTCTTGATCCGGGCGAGCGTCCATCGTCGGTCCTCCCAGCCGTGCTCGGCCGGACCCTTGGCCAGGTCCGCCTCCAACTGCGTGAACTGCTTCTGGCTGAGCCTCGGCAGCGACGCCGGTCCCTGCGCCCGCGGCGCCCGCGGACCGCCCTCGTTCCATGTTAGGACGGGGCGAGGACGCAGAACTCGTGGCCCTCCGGGTCGGCCAGGCATGTCCACGGGACGTCGCCCTGGCCGAGGTCGAGGTCGGTGGCGCCCAGAGCCCGCAGCCGGGCCACCTCCGCTGCTTTGTCGTCACCGGGGTACGGCAGCAGGTCGAGATGGACGCGGTCTGGCACGGTCTTCACGCCGGGCGTGCGGAGGAACTCGAGATACGGGCCGACACCCTTGGCGGAGCGCAGCGTCGCCTGGTCGTCGGTCACCTCGTGCAGGGGCCAGTCGATCGCCTCGCCCCAGAACCGGGCCATGTCCCGCGGATCGGCGCAGTCGACCACCACCGCGGCGATCGGCCCGGTGTCCCGGTAGATCTCCCGAGGCTCCAGCACGCAGAACTCGTTGCCCTCCGGATCGGCGAGGACCGTCCATGGCACGTCGCCCTGGCCAACGTCGGCGGGCGTCGCACCGAGAGCCTGGAGGCGCGCGACCAGGTCCGCCTGATGGGCCGTGGAGGTGGTGGCGAGATCGAGGTGCACACGGTTCTTTGTCGTCGTCTTGGGTTCCGGGACGGGAACGACGTCGATGCAGACGGCGACCGGGTCCGGCCAGACGAGGCCGCCGACGGGTCCGACGTAGGTGGTCACGCCGGGGCTGTAAGCACTCCAGCCGAGGGCTTCCGCCCAGAACCGGCCGACGGCCGAGGCATCAAGAGCCTTTATGTTCACCTGAACAGGTCGCAGCGCCATGCCGGCGATCCTATGCGCCCGCTCCGCGACGACATCCGCACCATCGCCAAACAGAGATCAACTCGCTCACCGGCCGCGATGCTCAGCTCGCTGACCAGAGCGCTCAGCCCACCAGGTGAACCGCTCACCTGACAGATGAAGTGCTAAGTCACAGTCGGCCCCTGCGACACCACGAGTTCAACCAGCCGTGGCAGGTGGCCCGGCCACCTTGGCGGCGCGCGTTCCGACGGGACGTCGTAGAGTCCGATCATGATCGAGTCGATCCCTCCCACCGCGTCACTTCGCTTCCTTCCCGTCCCCTGGCCTGACTCGGGCGTTGGTACGTGGGCGAACGATCTGGAGGAACGCCTGGTGGCCCTGGCGGGTGAGCACGGCTTCCAGCCCTCGCATGCCACCAAGAGCAAACTTGAACTTGTCCATCCCGGCCGACACCGGGTCGTCTACCTCGACCGCAAGAGGCTCCGGCGGCAGACCATCGCCGTGATCGTGCCGCCCTGGGTAAGGCTGGACGACATACGTACGGTCTCAGGAGTGACCCTCCCCGAGAAGTTCTTCCACAGCTCCAACATGCGGACGTTTCCCAAATCCGTGAACACCGGTGAGAACGAGATCCCGTACGGATACTCGCTGGAGTGCGTGGGCCTCACCGTCTTCGGTCACCTGCTCGATCGGATCTGACGATCGTCGTACGGATGAACGAGTTGCCGGCGGCGGCTCCGCCCTATGCGGGCAGGGCCGATCCCGGAAAACTCGGTCGGTGGGTATGCGAGTAGCCGGTGAACTTTTGGGTCCGCGGTGAGATTCGCGAGTTGTGCGGCTTTCGAAAAACGTCCGCCGATTCGGACAACCGAAAATGTGAGCGGCTGCTGAAGCAGGCACCGTTCGGCCATGACCCAGCTCATTCTGTCCTGGGACGGCCAGCCCTGGACTGTGCGTCCTCGCGGTGTGCCTGCCGCAGGAGAGTCGAAAACGGACCGGCATGCCCCTGCTCGTATGGTCCAGCCGATATCCCCGCGGGTCGGCAGACTCTTATTAAATCGTATTGCGGATCATGCCGTGCATGCCGATGATGTTGCTCATCTCTATGGCATGGGCGGTGTATGTGACGACGGACAACTCGATTCGGCTCGCAGGGAACAGCCTCGTCATCCGTTTTCCCAAGAATCCCGAGTTCAACAGAGAGCTACGACGGATAACCAGCGGGCTAGTTCAGTTCGACTATCGGCTCGGCGGTTATCGGATGGACGCCGACGAATTGGAGCACTCCACGGTAAGGGAGAGCCTGAGAGGTTTCGCGCGACGCCACGGCCTGTCCTTCCGAGGCGAGGCATGCGTTCGTGCGGGGGCGTTTCTGACGGCCAACGCGGTCGAGCGGGTCCGGGCCGAGATCAGGGCGATCGAGAACAGGCTCCGAAGCACTCGTTCCATCGGTTCGAGCGCTCGAGACGAGAACGTCGAGCCCTATCGGGATCAGTTGGGCGTCCGGCGTCGTGACCTGTACTCCATGCGCGGCTGGCCTCGCCTGAAGAGCCGCCCCGCCGGATGCGGCCTGGTCACACCGGGCAGCCTCGTGCGCATCCGCCACCCCGATGGAGAAGAGGGGACGGTCGTCGTTTCCGCGGTCGAACTCGACGGCTACGAACGAGTGTCTCCTTTCGCCGAACTCGGACAATTCCTCACTGCGGCTTCCGTGGGCGAGGACCATAGGCTCAAAGGCGGTTCGGCACGAACGGTCAGGGTCGTCGCGGTGGACGACTGATGTAGCCGTGTCACGGTATCCCGGCCGACCTTCGAAGGGCATTCGCCGGGTCCCGCGTGGTCCGATCAACGGACGTCGTGAAAGCGACCGCAGGAAGCTAGGCGAGCACCGTGCGAGCAAACCCGAAAGACGCTTTCCCGTGGTTTCCAGGTGTGCCTCATTTACCGAGGAACGCGCTCGCCCCGCCGCTGTGCGACACGTACAACGCGTCGCGGGCTCGGGTGCAGGCCACGAAGAGCAGGCACCGCTCGCGCTGGAGGTCCTGGCGATGGGTCGCCGCGTCCTCGTCCTTCGGCGTGACCGCGAACGGGGCGGGGACGACACCGTCGTCCACGCCCACGACGGCGACACAGCGAAACTCCAGTCCCTTCATGCGGTGCATCGTCCCGACCCGGACCGACTGTGGCGAGACCTCCGTCGCGGCAAGGGGAATGCTCTCGATTCCCGCCGCCCGGAGGGCGTCGCCCACCGCGTTCGCCAGCTGGACGGTTCTGGTGGCGACGCCGATGGCGTGGAGTTCCACGCCGGAGCCGACCCAGCTTCGTACCTGATCGCAGAGCGCGTCGAGTTCGGCGGCCCTGTCGTTGAACTCTTTGACGACGGGCCGCCGTCCGTGCAGGGTCGAGTGGTAGCCCGCCAGGGTGTCGGGTTCGTCGATCAGGGAGTCCACCGGATCCGGTCCCAGGAGCCGGACCGCCCAGTGAAGGATTTCCTGCGTGGTGCGGTAACTGAGCTTCAGCCGATGACTGCGGCCCCTGACGGCGACGCCGAGGCTTCCGAGCGACACCCGGTTGTCGTAGATCCGCTGATGGGGGTCGCCGACGAGGAAGATGTCGTCCGGGCCGGGATCCACCAGGGCCCGCAGCATCCGCCACTGCGCCGGGTGGAGGTCCTGCGCCTCGTCGAGGATCACGTGCCGGTATGGCTTCCGCGGTGTGGCCGTCATGATCCGGGCCGCTTCCTCGTCGACCTGGCGGTGGGTCAGGTAACCCGCCTGCCGTAGTCGCGAGGTGAACCCGGTGATCGCCTGCCAGACCAGGCGCCGCTCGTCCGCGGAGAGCTGGGTTCCCCGGCCGTGGCGCCTGCAGGTCAGGTAGGCCCGCTCGTCGCGGATGTCCTGGGCCAGCACGACCTGCTCCCACTCGCGCTGCAGGAACGACGGCCTTCGGTCGAGCCCCACGTGCGTGGCGACGGTGTTCCAGAGGGCCTCGCTCTCGCCCGCCCCGATGATCTTCGGGTGTCGCCCCAGGTGTTCGGAGACGATCTCGTTGGCGAGCTTGTCCACGTGCACCACGGTGATCTGCTTACGCGGCTCGGACTCGCCGATGAGCAGGTCGAGCTGCTGCGCGAGCGCCTCGGCCAGTGTCTTGGTGAACGTGGTGACCAGGATCTGTCCTCTTTCCCCGGCCGCCAGGTGCCTGGCCCGGTGCAGGGCGGTGACGGTCTTGCCGGTTCCGGCACCTCCGGTGACCTGGACCGACCCCGAGAAGGACTCCCTGTACGCGATCTTCCTCTGGGCCGGGTGCAGGAAGATCCGCCACGCGGCGAACGGGTGCTCCAGGATCCAGGCCAGCTCTCCCGGGCCGGAGACGAACGCGATCTCGCCGGGCGTCCGCTCCATGGCCGCCGCCAGGTCTCCGGGATCAACCCGGTGGGGAGCCTCCTCGGTGACCAGTAGCGCGCTGATCTCCGCCAGGGTCTCCTCGACGGTCATCCCGCCGGCCAGGGCGATCAGGGCGTCACGCTGGACGGCGGGGAGCACCTTCTCCAGGGCCTGCAGGTGGGCTTCGCCGGTGAGCAGCCGGACGAGGGGGAGAAGATCGGCGTCCACGCCGAGCCGTACGAGATCGGCGTCGGAGACATGGTCGAAGAGGCGGTCGGGTACGCTCTGGGCGGTCGCCTCGAGCGCCGGGCGCACCCGGTCCAGCGCGACCTCGTTGCGGACCTCCAGGACCCCCAGGACCTGGTTGACGGTGAACCTCCGGCTCGTGGCGTATTTGATCGCCTCGTCGTGCGGGAGGACCGCGACCATGCAGTAGACGTCGCCCCGTTCGGGTTTGAGGACGACGCCGCGCCAGAAACGGTCGATGCGGACGGTTCGCACGTGGGGATCGGCGGCCTTTTGCAGCTTTTCCAGATGGAGTCCGGCGAACGTGTGCTCGCGGAACTTGGAGATCGTCTCCCTGACCTGCCTGCGGACGTGCTTCTCAAGCCTGCCGTATTCGTCAAGGAACTCCTTGGAGAGCGCAAGCTCGGGCACGCCGTCGCCACCTTTCGCCGGTTCGAATTCTTATCGATACGCTCTGGAATATTGGTAGATCATGGTAGGACGTAATCGCCGGCCTATGCCATGAGGCAAGAAAACGTAAAGTGATGACTCGTGTGGGGAGCGGCGATGACGCAGGTGGCGGTTGAGACGTCGGGGCTGCCGGCCATCGGCCAGGTGGTGACCGTCAGGAACCGGCCGTGGGTCGTGGCCGACGTCCGCCAGGGCAGTGTGGCCGGCTCCGACGACAGGACCCTCACGTCCCGGGCTCCCCACGTGGTGAGCCTGGTGAGCATCGAGGACGATGCCCGTGACGAGCGGCTCCGGGTGGTCTGGGAGCTGGAGCCGGGTGCCACCGCCTACGAGCGGCACGCGTTGCCGAACCCCGCCCGGGGGTTCGACCCACCCGGCCATCTGGACGCGTTCCTCGACGCGGTCCGGTGGGGCGCGATCGCCTCGGCGGACACGACCGTGCTGCAGGCGCCGTTCCGTTCCGGCATCCAGATCGAGGAGTACCAGCTCGACCCGGTCGTGCGGGCGCTGTCGATGCCGCGCACCAATCTCCTGATCGCCGACGACGTCGGCCTGGGCAAGACGATCGAGGCCGGGCTGGTCATGCAGGAGCTCATGCTCAGGCACCGGGCCCGCACCATGCTGATCGTCTGCCCGGCGGGCCTGACGCTGCAGTGGCGGGACGAGATGCGCGACAAGTTCGGGCTGGAGTTCCGGATCGTCGACAGCGGGCTGCTGAAGGAACTCCGCCGCACCCGCGGACTCTACGCGAACCCGTGGACGCACTTCCCGCGGTTGATCGTGAGCATCGACTGGCTCAAGCGCGACCGCCCCCGGCGGTTGCTGCGCGACGTGCTCCCCCCGGTGCCGCGCTACCCGCGCGCCTTCGACCTGCTGGTCGTGGACGAGGTGCACACCTGCGCGCCGGCGACCCGGGGGAAGTACGCCGTCGACTCGCAGCGGACCGAGGTCGTCCGCGAGCTCGCACCGCACTGCGAGCACCGGCTGTTCCTGTCCGCGACCCCCCACAACGGCTACCAGAACTCGTGGACCGCCCTGCTGGAGCTGCTGGACGACCAGCGGTTCGCTCGGGGCGTCCCGCCCAGCGACGAGCAACTCGCCCAGGTGATGATCCGCCGGCTCAAGAGCGAGCTGCCGCCGAAGTGGGACGGTTCGGCGCGCTTCGCGACCCGCGTCATCCACGACCTGGACGTCCGCTACTCGGAGGCCGAGCGCCTGGCGCACCTGAGGCTGGCCGAGTACGCCGAGTCGCGCAGGCGGACGTCCGGCGGCAATGCCCAGCATGGCGCCGCCGACTTCGTCACGATGCTGCTGAAGAAGCGGCTGTTCTCCTCACCGCAGGCGTTCTCCGAGACGGTCGACAAGCACCTGGAGACCATGGTCCGGCGCGAGGACGGTGAGCGGCCCCTGCCCGCCAGGGCGCGGGAACGCGTGCTCAGACCGCTCGTGGAGCGGCTGGAGGAGACCGCCGAGGACGACGCCGCGTACGGCGAGGCCGAGACGACCGCCCTGACCGCCGTCCGACGGCTGCTGCCCCCGCTGACCGCCACCGAGAAGAGGCTCCTCGGCGACCTGCGCGACTGGGCGAGGGAGGCGAGGAAGCGGCCCGACGCGAAGTTCGACGCGATGCGCGCCTGGCTCGACCCGATCGTCCGCCCCGGCGGGAAGTGGAACGACGAGCGGGTCATCGTCTTCACCGAATACCGCGACACCCAGAACTGGCTGCGGGATCAGCTCATCCACGCGGGCTACCCCGCCGAGCGGATCGCCTGCCTCTACGGCGGGATGGACGACTCCGAGCGCGACCGGATCCGCAAGGTCTTCCGCGACTCCCCGGATCTCGACAAGATGCGGATCCTGCTCGCCACCGATGCCGCCAGCGAGGGCATCAACCTGCAGGACCACTGCCACCGGCTGCTGCACTGGGAGATCCCGTGGAACCCCAACCGGCTGGAGCAGCGCAACGGCCGCATCGACCGGCACGGCCAGCCGGCGCCGCAGGTCGACGTCTTCCATTTCGTCCCCTCCGACTGGCAGGAGGCTCGGGAAGGCTCGCTTGAGGACGAGCTCCAGTTCCTCACCGTGGCGGCCAGGAAGGTCGACCAGATCCGGGAGGACCTCGGCAGCGCGGGCGACGTGATCGCCGCCAACGTCGAGCGGAAGATGCTGGGGCGCCCCGCCGACTGGAGGGCCGCCGAGACCGAGATCGTCAGGCGGCGCGGCACGGCCGAGCTGAAGATCCGCCGTGACCTCGCCGCCGACCTGGAGAGGCTCACCGAGACGCTGCGTGGCAGCCGTACGAAGCTGAACCTGTCCCCGGAGACGGTGGAGCGGGTGGTCCGCACCGCGCTCTGGCTGGCCCACAACAGGGACCTGGTCGACGCCGATCCGCCCCGGGGGCTGAACGCGCGGTGTTTCCGGCTGCCGCCGATGTCCGGAGCGTGGGCCGAAGCCAGAAACGACGGGCTGCTGCACCCGGTCACGCACATGGAGCGCGTGGTCACCTTCGACCACGCCGCCGCGGTCAGCCGGACCGACGTCGTCCTGCTCCACCTCGGCAGCCGCCTCGTGCAGATGTGCCTGCACCTGCTCCGCGCCGAGCTGTGGACCTCCGGGGCCGACGGCGGCGCGAAGCTGGCGCGGGTCGCCGCCCGGGTCGTCCCCGGAGACCCGCTCACCTCTCCCGCCGTGGTGGCGCACATGCGCATCGTCGTCACCGGGGACGAGGGCACCCGGCTGCACGAGGAGGTCGTCCTCGGCGGCGGCACCCTCACCGAGGGCCGCCTGACCCGGGTGAGCGCCGAGACCCTGGAGGGCTGGCTCGCCGCGTCCACCGACGAGCAGCCACCCCGGCACGTTCTCGACCGGCTCACCGACGCCTGGGAGCGGCTGGAGCTGGAGCCGAGGATCGCCGGCATTCTTGAAGACCGGGCCAAGCGGCGCACCAAGCGGCACGCCACCGACCTGGCGGCCCGCCGCGAGAAGGACATCGCCGCCATGACCGCCGTCCTCGACGAGTTGCGCCGCACCATCGGCGCCGCCCTCGACGACGAAGGCTACTGGCAGCCCAGCCTGTTCGAGGCCGACGAGGAGCGGACGCAGCTCGCCAGGGACCGCCAGGCCCTGATCGAGCGGCGCGAGTCGATCCCCCGGCAGCTCGCCGACGAGATCGAGGCGATCACGCGCCGCTACGCCAATCCGACCGTCCGGTGGTTCCCGGCCGCGGTCACCTTCCTCGTGCCCGCCTCGATCGCCCACCGGGGGGCCTGATGCCGCCGCGCCGCAGAACCACGACCCCGTCGATCGCCCGTCAGCACGCCGACTGGATCAGCCTGCTGCGACCGGACGGCCCGTTCGTCTCGGTCGGCGTGCTCGCCGAAGCGCTGCCCCAGGGCCTGGAGACCCCCGCCGAGCGGAAGCTGGAACGCCTCGTCCAGGCGTGGGACGAGGTCCAGGCCGCTCCCGACGAGCTGAACTCCGCCTGGCAGGACCTCGTCCTTCGCGAGGTGCTCGGCCTGACCGGCCCGCTGGTCGCCGAGGGCGCCGGGTTGCCCGAGGAGGTGCGCGGGTACGGCCCCGCCGACACGCGCGTACGGCCCGACGGGGTCGCCTTCGGCCCGGACGGCGCCGGAGGCCGGGCCGAACGGCTGCACATCTACCGGCGCGGCTGGGCCGAGTCCCTCACCAAGGCCACCAGGGACCGCCGCTCCGCGGTCGAGGAGGCCGCCGACCTCTGCCGCCGCCGGGGTGTGCCGCTGGCGCTGCTCACCAACGGGCAGCTGTGGGTCCTGGTGCACGCCCGGGTCCAGGAGCCCTCCACGGTCGCGACCTTCGACGCCGACCTGTGGCTGGAGGAGCGCGACCTGCTCCGCGCCTTCACGACGCTGCTCGGCGCGACCCGCGTGCTCAAACCCGCCACAGGTGCGGCGGGTGACCCCACCGACAGCCTGGCCGCGTTGTTCTCCCGCAGCGCCGACGCGCAGGCCGAAGTCACCAACACCCTCGGCAGGCAGGTGCTGCGCGCTGTCGAGCTGCTCGTCGGCGAGCTAGCCCGCCTCGACCGGGAGTCCGGCGGCGAGCTTCTCGCCGCCGTGCCCGAACGCCGGGTCTACCGGGGCACGCTGAGCGTGATGATGCGCCTGGTCTTCCTGCTCTACGCCGAGGACCAGCGCCTGCTGCCCGTCGACTCCGAGCTGTACGCCCACTCCTACTCGGTCGGCGGTCTCTTCGACGAGCTGGAGGAGGCGCGCAGCAGGAACGGCGAGGCGGTGGGCGACCGCCGCAGGTCCGCCTGGCCCCGGCTGCTCGCCCTCTTCGGCGCCGTGCACGGCGGGTGCGAGCACGACGACCTGCGCATCCCCCCGTACGGGGGCGCGCTGTTCGACCCGGAGCGCTTCGCGTGGCTGGCCGACATGAAGGTCACCGACCGGGTCGTCCACGAGATCCTGCGGGCGCTGCTGATCCTGGTCGGTGACAGCGGCGCCCCGGAACGGCTCAGCTACAAGGGCCTCAACGTCGAGCAGATCGGCCACGTCTACGAGGGCCTGCTGGAGTTCTCCTGCGTCCGCGTGACCGAGCCGTACGCCGGGCTGTTCGGCAAGACCGAGCCCGAGCTTCCGCTGGCCGAGCTGGAACGTGCCCGCCGCGAGGAGGCCGACCTCGCCGCCTGGGTGGTCCGGGCCTGCGACACGACGGCGAACCGGGCGGCGAAGGCGCTGGCTGCCGAGGCGAAGCCGGTCGACCTGGAACGGCTCCGCGCGGCCTGCGACAACGACGACGCGCTGTCCGACCGGGCGACCCCGTTCCTCGGCCTGCTCCGCCGCGACCTGCGGGACCGGCCCACGATCTTCCCGGAAGGCTCGCTGATCATCACCCAGGTCGGCGACCGGCGCTCCACCGGCACCCACTACACGCCGCGCCCGCTCGCCGAGGAGGTCGTCGAGCACACCCTGGCCCCCCTCTGTTTCTCCCCCGGTCCCGCCGAGGGCGCCGAGCCGCACATGTGGCGGGCCAAGCGCTGGGACGAGCTGCTGGCGCTGAAGGTGCTCGACCCGGCGATGGGCTCGGGCGCGTTCCTCGTCTCCGCATGCCGCTACATCGCGGATCGGATCGTCGACGACTGGGAGCGGAACGGCGTGCCGGGGGAGATCCTGGACGCCGTCGGACCCGACTACGACCGCGACGGCCTGCTGCTGGAGGCCCGCCGCCGGGTGACCGCGAGCTGCATCTACGGGGTGGACCGCGACGACCAGGCCGTCGAGCTGGCGAAGCTGTCACTGTGGCTGGTCACTCTGGCCAAGGACCGGCCGTTCTCCTTCCTCGACCACGCGCTGCGCTGCGGCGACTCCCTGATCGGCGTCGTCGACGACCGGCAGCTCGTCGCCTTCGACCTCGACCCGGAGGCGGGGAATTTCCGGAACACCCGGCTCACCAACACCCTGGGGGAGACGGTCGGGACGATCCTCGACGAGGCCGAGCGGCTCCGCGTCGAGATCGAGAGCGAGCCGGTCCGCGACACCGCCCACGGCCGCGAGCTGGAGGCCAAGCTCGCCACCGCCGAGGCGCTCACCGGGCGGCTCCGCTTCGCGGCCGACGCCGTCGTCGCCGCCGCGCTCGCCGCCGCCGACGAAAAGAAGCAGAACCGCCGCCCGCACTGGGAGGAGCAGGAGGACGAGGACGAGTACGGCAGGCGCCTTGCCGAACTCGCCGAGGACGTCGAGGACGTCCTCGCCCCGCTCGCCCTGGCCATCAAGCTGGCGGGCGACCCCGGCGAGGAGGGGTACGGCTCCCGCCTCGCGGCCTTGGTGGAGCACCTCGACGCGGTCGAGGACGGGGAGCTGTATCGGGCGGTCGCCACGGCCGTGGACGCCGAAGACCGGGTCCGCGAGCTGATCACGCCCATGCTCACCGGCGACGGGCGCAGGCCGGAGCCGATCAGGCCGTTCCACTGGCCGCTGGAGTTTCCTGAGGTCATGCGGCACGGCGGCTTCGCCGCCGTGGTCGGCAACCCGCCGTTCATCGGCGGGCAGTTCATCTCGGGAATCGCTGGTGATGACTATCGCGAATATCTTGTGGAGTGGATTGCGAAGGGTAAGCGTGGCAGCGCAGACCTGTGTTCCTACTTCCTGCTTCGCAACCTGGCGCTGGCCTCCGCTGGTCGGGTCGGTATTATTGCCTCTAAAGCAGTCGCTACCGTGAAGACTCGCGCTGTTGGTCTTGATCAGGCTGTCGAATGGGGGTGGAATCTTTATCGTGGCACTAGCCCAAAAATCTGGCCCGGAACCGCATCTGTGTTCTATGTGCGGATTTGGCTCGGGAAAACATCCACGGATGAGAAGTGTTGGATCAACGATGAGCAAGTCCTCCAGGTAGCAACATCGCTGGGTGCTGAGGAGATCAGAATAGAGGGTGAACCAATTCCTCTCATCGGCAACCTGGAGCAGTCATTTCAGGGGGTAAACGTTTTAGGGCTTGGGTTCACGTTGTCTCCCGAAAATGCGCAGTCCTTGATTGATGAGGATCCGAGAAATAATGATGTTATCTTCCCGTATGTCGATGGAAAAGAGTTGAATTCGCGCTGGGACTCCACCCACTCCAAGCGATGGATAATTAACTTTCGAGGCTGGACGCTTGAGGAAGCTCAACGGTATCCTGGGCCCTTTGCAATCGTAGAGCGAGAGGTTAAGCCCTTTCGGGCGACCAATAAACGTCAGGCGCGTAGGGAGAGATGGTGGCAGTATGCAGAGCGGGCGCCCGGGCTCGTAGATGCCATCGTGGACCTCAATGATGTTGTTGCGATCGCTCGGGTAAGCAGTACCGCGA
Organism: Streptosporangium sp. NBC_01469; assembly: GCF_036227305.1. Classification (NCBI taxonomy): domain Bacteria; kingdom Bacillati; phylum Actinomycetota; class Actinomycetes; order Streptosporangiales; family Streptosporangiaceae; genus Streptosporangium; species Streptosporangium sp. NBC_01469. The sequence goes on from NZ_CP109465.1 coordinate 4,329,800, forward strand.
TGGCGACCCTCGCTCCCGCTCGTCAGGTGTTGAACGAAAAAGTCATCGTTTTCACCACTGATGATCGCCGTTTACTTGCATTGTTGGCCTCGCAGATCCACATTGCGTGGGCGTGGAAACATTCCGGTTCACTGAAGGGCGATCTTCAATATACGCCGACGCGGTGTTTTGAAACTTTTCCGCAACCAACGCTGGTTGAGCGAATGAGACTGGCCGGACAAGAGCTAGACGTTATCCGAAGGCGGGTGATGACAGACAGGAGAGAAGGGCTCACCAAGATTTACAACCGAGTTGATGATGATTCTCAAAACGATGACCATATCCGTCGTCTGCGCGCCATCCATGTCGAAATCGATGAGGCAGTTCGGGAGTCGTACGCACTAGATGAGGAGCGAGAGCCCGCGATCAGAGAGTTCGAGATGCGAATGGCTTCAGCTCAGCTACCGTCCTGGCGTGAGATCGACTTGAGCTATGGATTCCACTTGACTCGACAGGGGATAAAGTTCACGATCAGCCCAGAAGCTCAAGCTGATGTGCTTGACAAGTTACTCGTGCTTAATCACTACCGGCACCGGCAGGAGCTTGAGCAGGGGATTCGCAAGTCCAAGAAGGCGCGCGCCACCCGCAGAGCAAACCCCGTCTCGCCAATTATGGATCGCACCGGCAGCTTGGACCCGGTAGCGGAGGGAATCGATTCCTCCTTTGAGGATGGACTGTTTCCGCCGGACGGGGCTCTCTTCTGACTGGGCTTGTGTTGTTCCTGATCTCGGCCTGAGGCGTCCTCCTGCTCTGGGCGGACGGTTTCCCCTGACCGAGAACAGGTCAGTGATCGAAGTTGCCTGTCTTTATACCGTTGACGAACACTTCCCACTCGGTGGGGGTGAAGAGCAGCCTGGGGCCGTTCGGGTCCTTGCTGTCGCGGACTGCGACCACCCCGGGCAGGTTGGCCGCTACCTCAACACACTGGCCGCCGCTGTCTCCGGAACGCGACGACTTCCGCCACACGGCGCCGCTCAGACCCATCCCCGCCTCGCCTTCTCGATCATTTTGAGGGACACGTGCTCAGGATAGGCCCAGAGCCGTATCGCCTCATAGCGCTTCCAAACCGATGTCACGGAATCAAGATCTGTCATGATCTGTCCTTCCGCTGAAGATTCTGCATGAATGGCACCCGGTTGCCCGTCTGGAAGTTCGGCGATCGTGAAAGCGCCCATCATGCCCGCGAGGCATTCCGGGCTGACAATCTGGATGGAAACGGTCGGTCTTTGAGTGATCTCCAGCAGGTGGCCGAGTTGTTCGTGCATCACGTCAGCTCCACCGACCTTGCGACGCAGAACGCCCGCGTCGATGAGTACAAGGAGGAGGGGAGGATTTTCCCGACTGAGTATCCACTGCCGGTGCATACGAGCTCGAACTCGTTCTTCCACCTCGTCGGGGGTGATCTGAGGAGCCTGAGCGAAGAGGTAACGGGCATAGGCCTCCGTCTGGAGAAGGCCGGGGATGAGGAGCGGATCCCAGGAGCGCAGGACGAGGGCGGTCGGCTCGATCTCCTCGACCCAGCTCTGGAACCAGATCGGGCCGCCAGGCTGGGCGAGGATGCGCTGGCGGAGCCGGGTGAAGGCGTTGCCATCGGCTGTCGCGAAGAGCCGGTCCAACTTCTCGGCGTCGGACTTCGACGGTGTGCGACTGGCGCCTTCCAGTCGGCTGACCTGGGTCTGCGTGCATCCCAGCCGGGAAGCCACGGAGGACTGCGAGAGCTGCGCGGCCTCCCGCAGCCGACGCATTTCGGCACCAAACCGCACGCGAGGGGATCCAGGGTCGAGGGGCGGCACGCCTTCCATCGCATTTCCTCCCGATTTAGAAAAAACGGACTTAATGGTCGGCCGGTGATATCGAATCCAGTCCAGATAGACCAACGGCTGTCATCATCCGCTCTAGCCTGGATTGCCGATCCAGTAGTCGGTCGACTACCGATAAGGCATTCTAGGCACAGGAATCCTCCTCATGAAAGTCTTGACAAGAAAGCGGTAAGCCATTTTCTTAACCGGAGACGAATCGGGCCGGGAATGAATGAGATGATCCTCTTTCGGTCGCCTGTCGCGAGCACCGGAAAGCATTCGAAAGGTGAAATCATGACGACGAGCGAGCCGCCGACCGAACGGATCACGGCTTCAACCCGTGAGGACATGCTCCTGCCCTGGCTGACGACAGTGGTCGGCGTGACCTGGCAACTCCCCTTGGCTGACGAACGAGTATGGAAAGGGTGTGGCGAACGCGTGCCGGGTGGGTAAAGATTGATACGTCCCGGCGCCCACCATCCCCGGAGGTCCTGAATGCGCTCCACCCGGTTACTCTCGGTCGGTCTGGCGCTGATGATAGTGGCCTCAGGATGTGCTTCCGATCCTTCCCTGAAGGACGCGGCAGCAGAGCTTCAGAAGGACACGCAGCGCCTGGAAACCGACGACGTCTTCAAGAACCCGCTCAAAAAACTGCGCATCCTACAGCGCCCAGACAAGAATCTTCCATGTGGTGGAGAGAACGTTAAGCGGGTGCTCCGGGCAACGGCCGACTATACGCGTGCCGACCAATCGCTGGACTCTCATCTAGACCAGGCGCAGAGACTTATGGAGAACACTCTTTCCCAAGTCCTGGATTACAAGGTGGAGTACGACATCAGTCAGGTAGACGCCCCCGAGGGGCGATTCATCTCTGGTAGGAAAGAGGTCGGGGTTATGGTGAATGTATATGTGGCACCGGAGGCGCCGACCTGGCGGCTGCATGCGGAGACCCCCTGCCTGCCGCAGTGAGACAAGCTTTTGTGTTAATTCGGGGTCTTCAGTAGATTCTCGGCTAGGTCGCTGGTCTGGAATCGCGAGGAGTTTTCAACCTTTTCATCTAGCTTCCCGTTGCTGTCCATCCAGCCATCGTAAGCATCCAGCTTTATTTGAAGTAGCTGTTCCCACTTCTTGTTGCCGGTGGCCTCGCGCCTAGCCTCGGCCGCGAGTTCGTCATATGTTTTGAGAGTTCCGGTGGTTGCGCTGAGGAGCTCATTGGGAGGTTCGCTCGCCGGGTAGCCGCCACTGTGGAGAAGGTATGCCATCTCGTACTTCATGCGTTTGGCCAGGTCGCCCCGGATTTCGGTAGCCGCTTGGACCTGTGTCTCGAAACTGTCGGCCCACTTATCCGATAGGCCGCTGACGATGTAAGCCTGGGCGAACTCCCAGCCAACTTCAGCGACCGGCTTCACGAAGCCAATCCCGCCGAGCATCAAACCGACGGTGTTCTTGGTGATGTCCCGGGTCATATCGGCGATAGCGTCTTCTTCGCCGAGCACGTCTTTTGCTGTCTTGAACGCGACGCTGCCGAAGTCGCCGAACATTACTGAGGCCTTGCCGAAGTATTCGGTGTTGCCCTGTGCGTCCAGCCTGGCAGCGCCCAGCAAGGTGTCATGGCGCAACTTCGCCACCGTCGAGTCGAACGCGTCAGCGACCTTGTCCTCTCCGACGAAGGTTTTCATGAATTGATAGGTGTCGCCGGGACTTAGGTAGAACGCGGGGGTCACCCCGGGGAAGGCTTCCCAATGTTCGGGGATTTGCATGCCGGAGGAACGGTCGGCGGCTCTGTCGAAGCGTCCGCCCGAGACCAGTTCATGGACATACGAATTCGCGATCACGCCCATGGAATCCTTGGCAGGCCATGGCAGGTCGGCGCCGAAGGAGCCTGCGACTTTTATCAGGTCCAGGGCGAAGGCTGCGGCCTCCGGGCTGTGCTGACCGGCCTTCTCGGTCTTGGCCTCGGTGCCCGCCTCCATCGCCCGGCCGAAGGCGTCGGCCACCTCGTCCCCGGTGCTCGCGCCCTTGGCGTAGTCGAGGAACAGCTTCATCTTGTCGGGCTGGCTGAGCTTGATGTCGGTCCCGCCCATCTTGGCGAAAGCGTCCCGTACGGCCGCGCCGTCTCCGTCGAGCAGCTCCAGGCCCATGGCGACCAGGTCGTCAGGCAGGTCGTACTTCTTGCCCCCCAGGGAGCCGGCGCGCCACTCCTGTCCGGGCCTCTTGGCGAACTCGTCCAGGACCAGCGCGCGGGCCGCCGCGCTGCGGATGGAGGAAGGGGCGTTCGCGCCCTTGAACAGCGCGAGCCGGTTCCACGCGACGATATTGCCGTCGACCGGCTTGACCAGGTCGTCTCTGACCTTGGCGAACGCTGGAATGAGGGTGGGAGCGTTCAGGGCCGCGCCGAGGGCCTTGCTGAAGGTTTCCAGGTCCTTCTGGGCGGTCTTGCTACCGGTGACCGCGAGGATGCTGGGCAGGCTGTCGCGGACTTTTGGAGACAGCAGGGCGAAGAAGGCGGCGGCGGCCTGGGGGTTGTCGGCGAGTTTGGCGACGTCGTCGATGTGCTCGTGGATGAGCTTGGCCTGCGACTCGCCGTGGAAGTTCACGAGAATGTCCTCGCCGTACATCCTGGCCAGGCCCTGGGCGAGGTCGAAGTCCTTCAACTCGTCGGGGAGGCGGACGAGCCCCTGCCCGCCCGCCGCCATCGAGACCGCGCCGCCCGCCCCGCCCAGCTCAGGGGCGCCGTTGCCCAGGGCATTGATCAGGTCGATCCGGCCGTGGAGCATGGAGACCTGGGTCCGGCCCCAGTCGGCGATGTCTGCGATCTCCCGCAGCGCGGGGACGCTGATCCCGTTCTGGCCGAGCTTCCTGTCGAACTCCTCGCGGAACGCGGTCAGCCGGTCGGCGGCGCCGCCCAGGGAGGTGGCGAGCTGCCCCATCTGCTCGGGGTCGATGCCGCAGAACTCGGCGGTCGGTGCCATGGAACGCTCCCCCTCATGGTCATGACGGTCACGTGCGTCCGGCCATCTCCCGGCGCATGGCGTTCGCCTCGGCCTCGGTCACCAGCGGAGGAGAGCGGCGCAGCTCCTCCTCGACCGCGTCCACCACGTTCTGGGCGAGCCGTCCGAGCCGTTGGTGCCGGTCTTCCAGCTCGGTGGTCCAAGTGGTGGCCGTCGGCCCCGTCCACACCTGTCCCGACCGCATCGCCGAGGAGGCGCGCTGGTATGCCTGCCGAACCTCGTGAGCCCGCTCCTCGGCCTCCACGAGCAGTTGCCTCAGCCGCTCGTGCCGGGGACTGGGCACCATCCGCTCGGCCACGCCGCCCCCGTCCTCTCCTGACCCCTGATGGAAGAGAAAGTCGAATACCACAGTAGGTATTGATCATCCATGTCGACAAGGCCCCGAGGCCGCCGAGATCGCGTTTCGGGCGCCGTACCCGTGCCCGTGGTCGAGAGAGCCAACAGCCCGACATCTCGGTCATTCCATCTCATGCCAAACCGACTACTCCACCCAACAGCACCGGGGTAACGAATGACACTGTTCGAAGCTCACATCGACGCGATAGAAAATGCTGCCAAGGCCGCATTATGGGTGTGCTTCATAGCTACTTTCGTGCTGCTCCTCACCGGCCATGTGAACATGTCCATGGCCATAGTTATCGCGGTCGTCTGGATATCCCGCGCCACCCTGTACCACATCAAGGAGACCCGGGCACGCTGGGACGACAAGGCCGCCGAAGAAGGGGAGCTGCGGCGTGAGCAGCGGCATGCGAACCGCGAACGGGAGCTGCTCCTCCAGATCCGGCGGCTACAGCGGCCGGAGGGCCGTGGCGACGGGTCATCCGTCGGCGGCCCATGAGCCATACCGCTCGTCCTCCCGTGGCCGCCCGCCGCTCCACGGATGAAAACATTCATTGCGCACCCTATAGATCTTTTTCTGCGAGCTCTTTAAGGATCAGTCAGATGAATTCGACCCGGTTCGAGGAGAACGCGCTGGAGCCCTATGGGCTGCTGTCCGTCTTCTGCGGCACCTTGTGCAGGCGGGCGAGCATGTCGACCACGAGTTGGGGCTTCCGAGGTGCAAAAGCCCCGCCAGGACGCACCTGGCGGGGCTTCGGACTTGCGGTCGCTCACTCCGGTTCGACCCACATCAGACGATTACGACGCGGTCCATTCGAAGTGGCGGGAACGCACTCAGTTATCCCGTTACCAGCTCACGCATTCGCGCGATTAGATCGCGAGATCCAAGATCCTCCGACAGTCGGACAAGCTGTGCGTAATATTCTTCGCTAATCGACAACTCGTCCTCGTAAATCCATGAGCACATGGTGTCGAAAGCTAGGGCGAACTCTCCGGCCGTCAGAAGGTCACGCACATCGACTACGACCGAAGATGCAGTGATGGGCGATCCCTCTAGTAGTTCTTCGATCTTGGCGATGTACTCAACAGCTTCCACTGCGCCTCCATCAGGGCCGGTACGGGAAACCGGTTACAATTCGATCCGTTGCAGGTTCATAAATGACCCTGATGTTCGCACCGTCCACCGCTCCTTCTATCTTCCACCGCGACGGATCCCCGTTCCTCGTGTACAGGGCTCCATTTCGGCCTGTCTGCTGCGTCCTAACGCTGTTCGGACTCGTCGCCACGTCGACAACACTGTCAAGGATCTTGTCGGTGTCCCAGCCGCGCGGGAAAACAGTCTTCCCCGGCTGTCCCGGCCACTGACGTTGCCGTCAAGAACCCCAGAAGCCCCACCGGGCAAGCTCGGTGGGGCTTCATCGGCGGAATTGGAACTCCCGTTTGATCGAAGCTGTCGAGAGTCAAACACCACACCCATGATAACCCGCACAGGGCCATCCACGGAGAATCCCGCGTAATCTTCCCCTGTGCCTTTTGGCTAGATCACCTACAGTTCATACGGGTAGAGCTGAATTTCGGGAGCCTGGAAGGAAATTAGACCCTCCACGGAAAGCTCCGACCTTCGATTCGGGATTTCAATCAGGAGGATAGCCGTTCCCACTCTGATCTCTATGACTGAATCGTCACTATCGTTGAATCTGACAACTTCGCCCGTAATGAGGGCGACAGGCTCCGCCCCGGCGGCCTCCGAGAGGGAAGTAACACCCGAGGGGACTGCCGCCCACTCTGCGACCTCCTCCGGAACCTCGATCTCGATATCGAATTGACCCGTCTTAGCGGGATTCGACCCCATCCAGCGGCCAGATGCGACGCCGGACTCACACCTGAAGCGCACGATCCCCTGCGAAGAGTCCAGGACCTGCAGAACTTCCACTCTCATCATTTCACCCCCCAATCGGGGGCCGTACTTCACGCTCTTGGAGACCGTGTATCGCTCCCTTCAGGCAACGATCGTCGTCAAGGACCTCTTAGGACGCGGTCTTTATGGAGCGCGAGACCGCCTGCGGCCAGTTGAGTTCAGACAAAGTGATCCGGTTGGCACCCAAAAAGCCCCCGGAGACGGAGCCGCTTTTTTGAAAACAGAGTGAAGACCCCGGCAATCGTCAACACCAGATCGACGCTTCTTGTCGTCGTAGACAGAACCGACCCTTCAGTGCAAACTACCCGCTCGATCTTCGAACCTCGACACGTCCGGAGCAGTCCCAAATCAGGACACCCCGTCCTGGTGCACCGTATGGCAGGACGCCAGTGATGCCGAAATCCTCGTGCCGCCTGCCGAGCTTTCAAATGTTTTAATTCGGTGCTATATATCCGTAGGAGCATCCATCGAGACGGCATGAGCGGTCTAAGCGGCGATTTTGGCGTTCAAATAGGCGCAAGCCTCGGCTGGGGAATAGGAGCCATCGCCCCGTTATTCTTCCCATGTGCTGCTATCCGTTTTCTAATCAGTCCCCCGAAAGGGGCCGAACTTCGACGGCGAACGGGCATCACCGTTATCCTCATGCCACTGAAAATGAGTAGCAGTTACAAAGTCAGGACCTCCGTTGATTAGAAATATCTTCCCATATTCTGGCATGAGGATATCGGCTTTCGGAAACTTAATGTCAATTGGTGAGGAAAATTCCTCTACTGTTAGGCGATCGTATTGTGAGTCGACCTGCATCCGCTCGACGTTACTGAAAAGCAGGTCAATTCTTTTATGAGAATCGTTGGTAACGATACTCCTTAGCAATAGCTGTGAATAGCTTACGGTGTAGTGCCAGAGTCGAAATTCTCGCTCCCAGCTAACTATCTTTGCCATCTCGCTCTTTCAGAAGTCGGGGCGTGGAACATCAACTACTTTTCCGCCGCGATAGAAAGTAATACTACCCCAGTCCCGATAACCTCTCCGCACCGAGTCCCCAATGATTTTCATCTCGCGTTCTGTTGTAAACCAATTGTTGCCACCTCCCCGCTTGTATGCCGTTTTAAAGGCGAGGGCTGGATTGTCTTCGTGATCGAAACCGTCAAGGTTGACATGAATTCGCTTTCCGGGATTATGGAAAGCTAAATCTCGTACAGCCCCGAGTGCTCCGTCTTTGGTTTTGTCAAGGAAGTGAGTGAGTCCACGCGAACTCGCGAAATTGCGGAGGTCGCCTTCTTTTCTGATGCCGAGAGCTACCTCACAGTCGCCCGAGTTGTGTACGAGCACCGGCATGTTGCTGGCTAGTACATAGTACGTGTGGATGTCGGCAACGGTGAGGTTGTGAACACGCTGCTTGTGAACGAGTCGAGTCTCTACAGCCGAGACCTGTGTAAATGTACCCGTTCCGGTGCGGAGCCACATACCCGCCTTGAGTTGATCGGCATCGACCCAGCGGCGCTCGAACTCAACCCAGAACGGGTGTTGGTCTGTCGCTAGGACCGCCCCGCTCTTGCCAGACTTGCCGTCGTCGGTAATTACGCTGATCTGCACAAGCCGCTTTTCACCTGCACTGCCGATCAGAGCGGTTACGGGCTTGGCCTCGGTCTTACCGGTGTACGGATCCGTCGCGAGAACCTTGTCTCCGACCTTGATCTTTTCAATCGGCTTGGAAGAGCCGTCGGCCATGAGGACCTTGGTCCCCGGGACAAAACTGCTACATCCGCTCCTCTTTTTCCGGCCAGGCTTTAAAGCTTCTGATGCGGCATCAGTACATGCTCTGGACCTATCGTTTTCCGCACACGCCGCAACCATCTCGACGGTGTCCGCCATCCCCCCTATCCAAAGATCAAGGAACCCCAGAGCAAGGTCTTCGGCAGGAGGGGTGCCCTTCTTGCAGGTACCTCCGGAAGAGCAGTCCAGGTAAACCATAGGGGCATTTTTGCTGGCCTCCTTCTCCTTTCTCTTTTCCTCTTTCCACTTCTTGGCCTTCCTCGTGGACTCCTTGTATTCCTTGTCTTTCTTCCGGGTGATCTTCGCTTCTTTGCGGTCGGAGGCATGGGCGGCCTTCAGCGCTGCTGCTTTCTTCTTCGCGTTCTTCTGGTTGTGCGCCTGGGTGTACTGCATGGCGCTCTTGGTGGGGCAGTCGCCGGGGCGGCATGCGGCTTGGCCGTCGGGGTCGGAGAAGCCGATGGGGTTGTTGCCGGCGTAGCTGTAGGGGTTGGCGAACTGCGGGTTGCGCAGGTCCAGGAGCGGGTCGGTGGAGATGAACTTGGCGATGGCCGGGTCGTAGTAGCGCGCGGAGAGGTAGGTCAGATCAGTGGAGGCGTCTTCGGTCTTGCCGAGGAAGCCGCGGTCGGTGAAGGGCAGGTCGTCGCCGCCGCGGCGTTTACCGAAGGGGGTGTAGCGTTCACGGCTGATCTGGCCGGTGGCGTCGTTGACGGCGAGCTGGTTGCTGCCGTGCAGCCCCGACAGCATCCAGGTGAGACCGGTGGAGGTGCGTAGGGCAACGGTGGAGCCGTCGGCGGCGGCGTAGTAGCGCTTGGCACTAACCGCTCCGCCGGCCAGGGTGAGTTCCATCGCCCCCAGATAGAGGGTGGTCGCGCCGCCGGGGTCGCGGCGGATCAGGCGTTCGCCGGCGGCGTCGTAGACCATGGAGGTCTGCTGGCCGTCGACGACGGCTTGGGTGAGCCGGCCGAGCTCGTCCCAGTCGAAGGTGGCCTGTTTGCCCGCGACGGTGCGGCCGGTCATCTGCCCCGCGTTGTCGTAGGTGTAGGTGTCGGTGCCGCCGGGCCGGGTGATGGAGGTGACCGCGTTCGGCCGCACCGTGCCGGTGGGGTAGGTGTAGGTGGCGGCCTGGCCGTTGTCGGTCAGGGTGGTGATGTTGCCGACCGTGTCGTAGCCGTAGGCCTGGTTGTAGGGGTCGAGACCTTGGCCGTCGGCGGGGCTCGCGCAGGAGGCGCCGGTGGTGGTGAACGCGGCGCTCAGGCGGCGGCGGGCGTCGTAGGTGTAGCACTCCGACTGGCCGGCGGTGCCGTTCGGGACGGCGGAGGCGGCGTCCAGGATCCGGGTGATCTGGGCGGCGGTGTCGTAGAAGAACTCGTCGTTTTGCGCGGTGACCGGGGCCGGGGTGTCGGCCTTGGTGACGGTGGTGACCCGCTTGAGCAACCCGGTGGCGTCATCCCAGGTCAGGGCTCGTTTGAGCTGGCCTGCGGCGCCGTGAGCGCGGTCGTTCAGGCGGGCGGTGGCGGTGTAGGTGGTGTCCTTGACGTAGGTGAAGCCGCCGCCGTGGTTGGAGCTGAGGGTCTTGGGCAGGCCCAGGTCGGTATAGCCGAAGGTGAGCTTCTCGGCCGCCAGGCCACCGGCGGTGGGCAGGTTCTGCTCGATCAGGTTGCCCGCGGCGTCGTAGCCGGAGGTGAAGGCGTACTCGCCGCCGAGCAGCCCTTCGCTGCCGGGGATGGTCACCTTGGAACCGGTCACGCGATAGTCGGCGTCATAACCGGTGACGGTCTGGGTGTAGGCCTGGCCGCCGGTGTAGCGGACCGCCGCGGTCGGCCGGCCCTTGGCAGGAGTGTCGTAGGTCCATTCGGCGAGCTTGGTACCGGTGCTCGCCTCCCCTGACCACTGGGTGGTCCGCCGTCCCAGGTCGTCGTAGGTGTAGGAGACCTTCTGGTTCTTGCCGTTGATGTTCCAGGTCAGGTTTCCGGCCGCGTCATAGCCGGAGGAGGAGGCGCCGGCGTCGGGGTCGGTGGCGGCGGTGCGTCGGCCCAGCCAGTCGAAGGTGAAGGTGCGGATCTTGCCCTTGGCGTCGGTGATCGTGGTGAGGTTGCCGTCCAGGTCGTAGCCGTAGACGGTGTCGTGATGGGTGGTCGCGTCCACCCATTCCTCGACCTTGACCGCCTGGCCGAAGGCGTCCAGCACATTAACGGTCTTGGCGCCGACCGGCGGGATCGTCTCGGTTCGGTCGGCGCCGGGGTAGGCGGTGGTGGTGCGGCGCAACTCGGTGCCCAGGTGGTAGTCGACAGCCGCGACCGGCCGTTCCTGGCCGTCGTAGAAAGTCTTGGACCACTGCGGCAAGCTGGTCAGCGCCGGATTCAGCAACCCGGATCCGGCCGAGGCGGCGTTGTGCACCGGATCAGACACCGTCGCCACCAGGCCACGCGCGTCATAGGCGGTGACGGACACCACCCGTCCTCCGGCCGGAGAAGTGGCCTGGGCCTCGCGCTGGCGGCCGAACCCGTCGTCGAAGGTGTGCGAGGTCAGCCATTTCGCACCGCTGCCGGTACCTGATAGCAGCCGATTGACCGTGGTCTTGGCCGGAGCGGTACCGGTCAGCTCATAGGTCATGCTCGCGGTGGGCGTGCCGCCACCACGCGGCTGACTCGGCCCCCAGGCTCTGATGGACCGGCCGAGGGCGTCGTAGTCAATCTCGGTTTTCCTGGTGTTGGCATCGACGATCGAGACGACCGCCCCGTGTACGTGGGAGGTGCGTGTGGTCGTGGTGTAACCAAGCGGGTTGGTGACGCTCACCCCGATGTGCGGCCAGCCGACGGCTGGGCTGTAGACGGTGCTGGTGGTCTTGTTGCGCGGATCCACGCTGGTCAGGATGCGGCCGTAGTCGTCGTAGGTGGCCTTGCCCACCGACAGAGTGCTGGCGTTGGCGTAGGAGCGGCTCTCGGTGACGTTGCCGTCGGTGGGTTTGTTGGTGGCCGGGTCGGTGCCGCCGTCATACAGCGCGATCGACTTGCCGATCAGCGTCCCGGCCGTGCAGTCGTCCCCGGCGCGGCTTTCCGTCACCGACGGGTAGTCGATCATCCACTGGCCGGAGTCGGTGTTGCGGGCGTAGGTGATCGACACGCACGAGTTGTCGGTCGTGACGCCGTCTTGGCCGTAGTCGTTGACCTTGTTCGGCAGGCCGTCGGCGTTGTAGGCGGTCTTCTCGTCGGTGTAGCGCCACGAACCGTTCGCGAGGAGTTCGCGGCCGCGTTCGCGGGTGGTCAGCACCTTGACCGGGTCATGCACCCCCGGGCCGGTACCGGCCGCGACGAGGGAGTACTCATACCTCGTTCCGTCGACCTCGGCGAAGGCGTGCGGGCTCAGCGAGGTCAGCTTCCAGCTCTGCTCTTGCAACACCCGGCCCTGCAGGGCGCGGACGTCGCTGACCGTGCTGCCCTCGAAGTTCGTGACCGTACCTCCCATGCCGCGCAGGAAGGTGGCGGAGGTGACGGTGTAGCCGGTTGGGTCGGTGCCTGAGCCTTGGGTGGTGCGGACGGTGGCGTACCCGCGCCAGTCGGTCGAGGGCGGCGACAGCCCCGGTTCGGCGTACTCCACCGGGGCGGCCCAGCCCGGCGTGCCCAGGTACTCGTAGCTGTTGACCATGTCCGGGGAGGCGGCGACCACGTCGCGTTCGGTGACCTTGGTGACCAGCTGCTTGTAGTACAGCGTCCAGGCCTCGTTGCCGCTCTCACTCATGTCGACCTTGTAGCAGTCGCCGGTGTGGTCGGCGTGGTAGTTGGTGCCGTCGCGGCCCTTGCCGCCCGAGCATGGGTCGGCCTGGCCGTAGGCGACCTCGACGCGCCCGCCCATCCCGTTGGCGATCGCGCCGATCCGCGGCACCATCCGCCACGACAGGTACTGCGTCCAGTCCGAGACGTCGTCGTAGACCATCTTCCCGGCCAGCATGACGGCGTCGAAGTCAGTCGCCGGTAGCGTGGCCGAGCCTCCCCCGGCCAGACCGGTGTGCTGCGCGGTATCCAGCCACAGCACCGGGTCGTACGGTGCGCCGAAGTCGGTGCGGGTGTAGACCCACGCGTAACTCAGATCCAGGCGGTCCACCGGATCCCAGCCGCCGGCGGCGTTCAGCGACTCGGTCAGCACCGAGTTCAGCCTGCGGGTGGAGTAGAAGGCCAGCGCCCCGTTGGCGCAGCCCACCTGAACGTCGCATCTGAGGTCGGTCGGCACGTCGGTGGTGCCCCGGTCGGCGGTGGTCAGCGTGGTGCGGGCGGTCGGCACGCTGCCGGCCACCTGCGTGTTGTGGCCCCACTCGGCCTTGGCCAGGAACCCGCCCCGGTCATAGGGCAGCACCCGGTAGATCTCGTGGAAACAGCTGGGCAGGCAGAAGTAGTTGGTCTCGCGCTCGTAGGTGTAGTCGATGACGTTCTCGTCGGCGTCGATCTCCTGGTCCAGGTTCCAGCGCCACACCCCGGTACAGGTCGGCGGGATCGCATCGGCCAGGTAGCGGTCATAACACGGCTCGCCCGAATCGTTGCCGACATAGGGCACCTGCCACTGGGCGTCTTTGCGGAAGCCGAACCGGGAGACCTGCCCGTCGGTGGAAGTGATCTTCCAGTACGCCTGGCTGTCGGCGCCACCGGGCAGCTGCTCGATCTTCCAGCCGAAGTCCGGCACCGTCTTCCACAACCCCGAGACCCGGTCCTTGACGATCTGCGCCGAACGGCTGCCCAGGTTGAGCACCAGCTCCGACTGCGTCATGTCGGTGGTGGAGGCGTCGTTGTCGTTGGCGTCCGGCGACTCCCAGCACAACGCCTTGCCGAACGTGCCGGTCTCTTGGGCTGTCCAGATCAGATCGGCTTGCTCGTTGTAGAAGTTGTCCACGACGCAGCGGCGAAAGCGGCGCTCGATGAACCCGGCGTTCAGCTCCCAGCCCGCTCCCACCGCACTGGACTGGTTGTTGGTCCAGTTGCCCTGACCATCGACGGAGGAGGCGTCATAGCCCAGCGACAGATCCGGGCCGTTACCGGCCGGTGACGGCGCCTCGGGCAGCGGGTAGTCATAGCTGAAACCGCCGCCGGAGGTACCGGCCTGCCAGGTGCCGGACGGTTTGAGATCGGTGGCGCCGAAGTTCCCGTCCGGACCGGTCAAACCGGCGGCCATCAGATACACCGACCCCTCGGCCAGCTGCTTGGCCGCCGTCGCCTCGGCCGCGACCTTGGCCGCGGCTTTCGCATCGCCCTTCGCCGCAGCGGGCACCTTGACCGGAGTGCTCTGACCGATCTCCACCTCGGCGACCAGCACGCCGGCCTTGAGATCGTTGGACGCCTTCACCACCTGCGGCTGAATCACACAACCGCGCGGGCGCGGCGTCTGAACCGCACAGGCGGGCAGCCGCAGAATCTGCAGACGGCCGGCGAAGTTACCGCCGAACCCGTCCCGGAAATCCGCGTAGGAGAACTCCGCTCGCACCTTCCCCGGCTGATCACCGCCGTCGGCCCGCTCGAACCGGGCCGCCACCCCGACCCCGCTCAGCGTACGCACCACCTCGGCCGACAACGTCTGCACCTTCACCGCGCCGGTACCGGTACCGGAGTCCACCGCCCCTATCCGAACCGGCAGCTCACCGGCCCGCACCAACGCGGATGTCACCTCCACCTCGGCACTGCCCGCCTTGGGCCACACCGGAGGCTTCGGCTTCACCACCGGCGCGCTCTCCTCGGCCCCCTTGGCAGCCTTGGGTTTCGGCACGGCGCGCCCGTCCACCGACGGCTCGGGATCGGAGCCGGGAACGGCTGCGGCCGCTGGTTGAACCAGGCGTTCGGGAACTCCCACCCCGGAGATCAAAACCGCCATCACCACCCCGATCACCAGGGCAATCAGACGAAATCGCACGCGCCGAACCCGCATCCCGAACCCTTCCGCAGGCACGCTGACGCAGACCCCGGACCCGGGGCCGTCACACATCAGCGAGCAGATAAAGAGCAAACAAGAGGACGATCACCGTGGATGTTGATCGAGATGACAAGAGCAGTCAACCCGCGGGAAAGTGTCTTACCGGTTACCCGGGGCAATGGCCCGCCGTGATGCCGCGCCGTTGAGACCTTGTTAACCCTGGTCAAGATCACGTCTGCGGATACGAGCTAATTGGATGACATCTAGCGAAATTCGCTAATGTGACTTACCTCACTCCAAAGACCGAAAATGTGATTTTGTGAGGGTGTTGACCGGAAACTATACTGACGATGATTAGGCGGACGTTACACAAAGGCCGCCTATCACTGCAGGTAAGAGGTGTGATCACGAGTTACGTCGAGCTTTCGGATTCAGTAGGCATTGATTCCAGCCGGTCGAATAAATCGATCTTCCTGAAGTGGATCTTGAAGCGTGACGGGCTCAGCCCTCGTGACACATGGTGACCATGAAGGGTCGAGGGGTACGCGTAGGCCGCTCGCGTTTGAAGATCGTGAGGAGGCCTCACGATGCCTGGTGGCGAAAATGTCCGGAAAGGACATGGCGGCGCACTTCGCTGGGCTCCGTGCTGAACGGACTCGCTGGGCGGGGAGGGGCTACGCTTCACACTCCACCTCACAGTAAATCGAGGGCCCACGAACCGTGCCGCCTGTCCTCCGGCGAGCGCCTGTGGAATGTCGTGGTCTGCCCCTACAGTGATCGGCATGAGCGGTGAGACGGTGCTCGAACGCCCCGACGAGGCTCGGATCCGGGACGAGCTGGAGGAGCTGGTCGTCCATGATCTCCACGGTCCCTTCGGTGACGAGGGGGAGGAGTTCAAGGAGCGCCCGACCGATCGTTACATCCTGGGCAGGCTCGCCCCCGACGGTGAGCTGATCGAGCCGGACCTGATGGACGACGCCGCCGACACCGACGGCGCCGACGTGGGTGAGGACGAGGCCGAGCCGTCCGTCCTGACCGTCGCCAGCATGATGCCCTCCGCCCTGGGCTGCACGGTCTTCGTGGACGGTGACACGGCCGAGCTGAAGGTGACCGGCCACTGGGCGCGTTACAAGCGCGTCGAGAACCCCGATGGCGCGGCGGGCGGGCGGGTCTGGCATCGGGTGCCCGACTCGGGGGCCGTGCGGCTGGCCCTCAGGGAGGGGCGGCTCGATCCGGAGCGCATGCCCTCCGACGAGCATGTGGTGGTCCGTGGCCGGGCGCGCCGTCATGACGGCGGCTGGCTGGTCTCCGTCTTTCTGGTCAACACCACGCCCCGGCCCGAGAGGCTGGAGGGCGCGGCATGGCTGTTCCAGGTGCGGATGGGCGTCACCGCCGTGGACGACGGGCCGATCTTCCGGGCCCGGCCCGACACGTTCGGTGGCGGTGACGAGATCGATCGTGGCGAGCAGCGGCGGCTGGCCATGGCCTACCGGTTCCATCCGGAGTTCGCGATCGGCCACGGGGTAGGGGTGACGGCGCGGCGGGCGCCGGACGACCCGATGCGGGCGGTGGAGGTCGAGACGCGGGCCGTGCCGACCCACGAGATCCCGTCCACCGGCGTGCCCGACCCGGGAAACGATCCGGACCTGCCGGAGCTGGCCGATCTGGTGCTGGACATGGAGGTGCTTCGCGGCCTGCCGGCCGACGCGCTGCGCAGAGGGTTGTCGCCGCTGGTCACGGGGTACCGGGCCTGGATCGCCCGGCAGGAGAAGCGCCTCTCCGACCCCGGCGAGCGGCTCGTGCCGTACGGGAAGACGCCCGGTGAGGCGCTGGCCACGGCACGCAGGGCGGCCGACCGGATCGAGGCCGGGATCGACCTGCTCACCGGAGACGAGAACGCGCGCGACGAGAACGCGCTCAAGGCCTTCCGGTTCGCCAACGAGGCGATGTACCTGCAGCGTGTGCACACGCTGGCGGCGGCCGTACGACGGAAGACCCCCACCAGAACGCTCGAAGACGCGCTGAGAGAGGTCGGCACGCCGGAGAACCACAGGTGGCGCCCGTTCCAGCTCGCGTTCATGTTGCTGAACCTGCCCGCGCTGGCCGACCCCGGGCACGCCGAGCGCGGTGCCGACGAGAGCGACGGCGACGCCGTGGCCGACCTGCTCTGGTTCCCCACCGGTGGCGGCAAGACCGAGGCGTATCTCGGTCTGACCGCGTTCACGCTGGCGATCCGCAGGCTCAGCCCGGCGCTTGGCGGCTACGACCCGTCGGCGGGCGTGGCGGTGCTGATGCGCTACACGCTTCGGCTGCTCACCATCCAGCAGTTCCAGCGCGCCACCGCGTTGATCTGCGCGTGTGAGCATCTGCGCCGCGGTGACGAGACCGTGTGGGGGACGACACCGTTCCGGATCGGCCTCTGGGTCGGCGCGCGGGTGACGCCCAACAAGACCGACGACGCAGGCGAGTGGCTGAAGCAGCTCCGCAAGGCCGGGAAACGGGGGTTCGTGCGGGCCGTCGGCTCACCGCACCAGCTGACCGGTTGCCCGTGGTGCGGCGAGGTGCTGGAGGCGGGCATCAACATCGCGGTCGATCCGACCCGGCGCCGCACCCAGGTCTTCTGCAACAACCTCTACTGCGACTTCAACGACGTCACCAACCCCGAGGGTCTTCCGGTCGTCCTGGTCGACGAGGAGATCTACCGGCTGCTGCCCAGCCTCATCATCGCGACGGTGGACAAGTTCGCCCAGCTCCCGTGGCGTGGTGAGACCCAGGCGCTGTTCGGCCGGGTCAGGCAGCGGTGTGAGCGGCACGGATACGTGACGGAGGACACCGGGGCCAACGACTGGGAGCTGTCGTCGGCGTCCACCCGGCATCCCGCCAAGGGGCTGCTCCCGTCCGCGCGGATCGTCGACGTGTCGCGCATCCGGCCGCCGGACCTGATCATCCAGGACGAGCTGCATCTGATCTCCGGCCCGCTGGGGTCCCTGGCCGGGCTGTACGAGGCGGCCGTCGACCGGCTCGCCACCTGGGAGCTCCCTGGCGGCAGGCGGGTCAGGCCCAAGGTCATCGCCTCGACCGCGACCGTACGCCGGGCACAGCAGCAGATCGGGGCGCTCTTCGACCGGCGGACCGAGATCTTCCCGCCCCCGGGGCTGGACATCGGCGACAACTTCTTTTCCCGACAGCGCCCGGTGGATCCGGCGGCACCCGGGCATCGGCCCGGCCGCCGCTACGTTGGCATCTGCGCGCACGGCGTCCGCAACAAGTCGGTGCTGATCCGGGTGTACGTCGCCGTGCTCGGCGCGGCCCAGACCCTGCACGACAGGTACGGGCGCAATCGTGTCACCGACCCCTACATGACCCTGGTCGGCTACTTCAACAGCCTGCGCGACCTGGGCGCGATGCGCCGCATGGTGGAGGACGACGTCTCCACCCGCCTGTCGCGGGCCGAGGATCGTGGGTTCTCCCGTCGCTGGGATCCGGTCGTCAAGGAGCTGACCTCCCGGCTGTCGTCCTCGGACATCCCGGTCGTGCTCGACCACCTGGAGCAGGCGTTCACCGACGACCGCGAGGAGCGCAGGCGCCGCCCGATCGACATCCTGCTGGCCACCAACATGATCGCTGTCGGTGTCGACGTGTCCCGCCTCGGCGTGATGGTCGTCTCCAACCAGCCGAAGTCCGCCGCCGAGTACATCCAGGCCACCAGCCGGGTCGGCCGTGCCGCGCCGGGCCTGGTGTTCACGGTCTACAACTGGGCTCGGCCGCGTGACCTGTCGCACTACGAGACGTTCGAGCATTTCCACGCCACCGTCTACCGGCACGTGGAGGCGCTGTCGGTGACACCGTTCGCCGACCGCGCGGTCGACCGCGGGCTGACCGGGGTGCTGGTGTCCCTGGTGCGCAACCTGGAGTTCTCGTACAACGGCAACCTGCGCGCCGGACAGTTCGACCGGGCCGGTGAGCTGGCCGACCACGTGGTGCGGTTCCTCAAGCGCCGGGCCCGGGAGGTCACCGCGGAGAACCGGGTGGGCGTCGAGGTCGAACGCCACCTGGACGCCCGGCTCGACCAGTGGCACAACGAACGCCGGGTGCCGGGCAGGCGGCTGGCCTACAACGACAGGGCGCCGGGAGTGCCCGGGGACGCGGCCGGTCTGCTGCGCCGCCCGGAGGACGGGCGCTGGCGGCCGATGACGTGCCCGACCTCGCTGCGGGACGTCGAGCCGGGGGTGCGCCTGCTGCTCCTGCCCGAGGACGACCACCTCGCCATCACCCAGGAACCGCCGTTCACGGCCGGAGGGAGCGCCTCATGACCGGGTCGAGTCTGCGGGTCGGCGAACTGCGCCCCAATCAACTCCTGCACACCTACGGTGTGGGGGCGGTCGCCGACATGCCCAACCTGTCAGTGATGGTGTGCGGGCTGGACGAGTGGGATCCGTCCAAGACCCGGGTGGTCCCCGAGGAGCGACTGCTCGCGGCGGTGCGGGCGAAGCTGCGGGCGCCGGTGGAGGCGTTGCGTACCCCTCCCTACGTCCCCGAGTCGTCCGACCCCTTCGGTGAGTGGACCCGCGTGGGAGTGCCCGTCACCCTGTTCCCACGCTGGCTGCGCTGCACCAACCCCAAGTGCGGACTCCTGGCCCCGGTGGAGACCGGCCTGTTCGAGCTTCTCCCGCACGCGTTCTCTCCGGACCGGATCCGCTACGTGCACGGCTGCCGGGGCAACGGCGGAGGCCGTCCCACCGCGGTGCCCGCCCGGTTCGTCCTCGCCTGCGTCCACGGGCACCTCGACGACTTCCCCTGGTTGTTCTTCGCCCACAGCGGGATCGTCCCCGAGTACGGCGGGCACACCCTCACCCTTGAGGAGAAGGGCACCACGGGTGACGCGGCGAGTCTGTGGGTCCGGTGCTCGTGCGGTGTCCCGCCCCGGTCGATGGCGCAGGCGATCGGCGAGAAGATGGTCCCGAACCTGCCGCGGTGCCGGGGCCGCCACCCGCACCTGCGGTCCGAGCAGTTCCAGGGCTGTGGCGAGGAGACCCGGACGATCGGTCTGGGCGCCACCAACAGCTGGTTCGGCATGCAGCTCAGGGCCTTCACCCTGCCGCAGGCCGACATGGAGGTGGACCAGCGGGTCGCCGAGCTGTGGAAGATGCTGAAGCTGGCGGCGCTGCTCCCCGAGGGGGACGGCAAGGAACTGCTTCCCAACCTGCAATGCTGGTCGGAGCTGGAGCAGTACGGCGTCGACGAGGTCTGGAAGGCGATTCGGCGGCACACAGAGAGCTCCGATGACGACGACCAGGGTGACGACCTGGATCTGATGACCCCCGAATGGAACGCCTTCACCCGCGCCCTGCCGGTCAGGCTGCCCGACTTCACGACCGAGAAGGAGCGGCCCCCCGCCGACGGCAAACGGTGGCTGGAGGAGGTCGTCCTGGTCACCCGGTTGCGCCAGGTGTCGGCCCTGTACGGCTTCACCCGGATCGACGCCCCCGAATGGGGAGAGGACGGGGGCGACGCGGGTTTCGCGCCGATCTCCATCGCCAGGCCCACGTGGGTGCCGTGCGCGGAGATGCGGGGCGAGGGCATCTTCCTGCGTTTCCGGGAGGAGGAGCTGGCCGCCTGGCAGCGACGTCCCGACGTCCGCAGACGCCGGAGACAGCTCCGTGAGGGACATGACAGGTGGCGGGGCCGGCGCCGGCTCGAACCGGGCCACTGGCCGGGTATCCGCTATCTGCTGTTGCATACCTTCGCCCACGCCCTCATCCGGGAGTTCGCCCTGGAGAGCGGCTACAGCGCCGCAGGCATCGGCGAACGGATCTACTCCGGAACCGGTGCGCAACCCATGGCCGGGGTGCTGCTGTACACCGCCGCCCCCGACAGCGAGGGCACGCTGGGCGGTCTGGTGTCCCTGGGTCGCCGAGACCGCCTCGGCACGCTCATCGAGCAGGCGCTGGACGCCGCACGGCTGTGCAGCTCCGATCCGCTCTGCTCCGAACGCGATCCCCGCGAACACGGACACCTGTACGGCTCGGCGTGCCACGCCTGCCTGTTCGCGTCCGAGACCTCATGCGAACGGGGCAACCACTACCTGGACCGGGCCCTGCTCGTCGACACCGTCAGCGACCTCGGCATCGGATTCCTGGCCACGCGGTGAACGACCTGCCCGCCGTCATCGCCGCGCTCGCGCGGGAGCTCCCCGAAGGCCACGTACGGGCATGGGCGCAGATCCTGCGCGGGCATCCTGCACCGCATCCCGCGGTCCGGGGACTGCTGACCCGGGCCAGGACCGGGGCCGTCATGGGGGCCAGAGCGGCCCGGCTCGTCGCCGCCTGGTCGGCGGCCGACCCTCCGCCGCCGGGTTCGGCGGTGGCACTGGCGCTGGAGACCGCGTCCCGGATGCACGGTGAGACCCACCGGCACAGGACCGACGTCGTGGTCAGCGGACCGCACAGCGACGAGGTCCCCGTCCGGCTGACCAGCTCGGTCATCATCGAGGTGATCCGCGCCAGCCGCACGTCGCTGCTCGTGGTGAGTTTCGCCGCGTTCGGTGTCGCCGAGGTGGCGCGGGAACTGGCCAGGGCGGCCGGGCGGGGTGTTCGGGTCGATCTGGTGCTGGAAGGCAGCATTGAGGACGGCGGTGCGTTGCGTGGCACGCCCACCGAGCCTTTCGAAGCGCTCCGTTCGCTGGCCACGTTCTGGGCCTGGGCGGACAGGCCGAAAACCGGTGGTTCGGTTCCGGCGCTGCACGCGAAGGTCGTCGCCGCAGATGAGGACGTCGCGTTGCTCGGCAGCGCGAACCTCACCGATCGGGCGCTCGCCCACAACCTCGAAGTCGGCGTCGTCCTCCGAGATCCCGACGTGGTGCGCAGGCTCGTCAGGCATTTCCGCGCGCTCATGCGGCCCGAGGACGGTCCGCTACGTCCTACGGGGTGAGGTTCACCGTGCTCCACTGGGTGACGGTCAGCCGCGCTCCAGCACGGTGAACCCGCGCACAGCCTCCAGCTGCGTCCTGCTCGCCGTCCGCACGAGCACGCCGTTCATGCGAACTTTCAGTCCGAAATCATGGGCACGGGTCGCGGAGCTGTAGTCCTCGCCTCCAAGACGGATCCAGATCCGCCGCCGGGTGCGTCGCTCTGATCCGCGTATGGTCGCCATTCCCTGGACCACCACCCAGCCGAGTTGCTCCGGGGTGGTCCGCTCCAGCTTGAAGATCGTGCCGGTGACCTCTGCCTCCTGCTCCTGTCGCTCGTGTCCGAGATCCTCTCCGGCCTGGGTGAGCATGGCTATCTCCGGTTCGGAAAAACGGATGGCCGAGGTCCGCACACCGGTGGGAAGCGTGCTCGCCCACGAGAACTGGATCTTGAACGGCCGGTCCCGGTCCATTCCGCCGAACAGGGCCAGCGCGCGGCAGAGCGTCACCGAGATGCCCTCACCCACCCGGTCGGCGAACGGCGAGAGATCAGAGCTTTCCGACGCCTCGATCGCGGATGTCTTGGCCGTACGGATCGTGTCGTAGAGACGTAACAGCACCCGGCGGGAGAACGGCGTGTCCAGGGAGAACAAGGCCCCGTTCTCCGGCCGCAGATCCAGGGGGACCTCGGCGGTGATCACATAACTGCCTTCACGGGGTGGGCGCAGCCGTACGTGGCGGGGGAACTCCTCCACGGTCCGGGATTTTCGATTCGGCAGTATCAGCCGGGGTTCGCCGTCCACGGCGTAAGCCCCCGCGATGTACAGCCACCGGAGTCCCTCATAGGCATCGACGGCATCGGCCACCGAGGTCGTTCCCGGAGGTCCTTCCGGATAAGTGGTGAAGTGCTGGGAATCGATGTCTTTGGCGGTGACGTCACGGAGGATCTCCGGTTGTGGCCGTTGCTCGGCCTCACTGAGCACCTGGAAGAGACTCACCATGCGTGGCAGGTAGTCGCGCATCCCCTCATCGCCAGGGAGGAGGACTTCGAACTCCCTGTCCGTGTCGTCCAGCACCCAGAGGCGGGAACGACCGATGACGTCACTGTCCAGCCAGCCGGAATTGGCGAGATAGACGGAGACCTCTTCCGGGCGCAGGCCCGCGAGAGCGTCCAGATACCCCTGTCCGAGATTCATGACGCCTCCGGGCGGATCATAAGCCTCAGCAGTGCTGCCGGCGTCACATGGTTCGCCCGTGGCAGCCTGACGGTCTTGGACTTCTGGCCGGTTCCGACAATGGGCGTGTGGTCCTCCAACGAGACCCAGTAACCGCGATGGCGGACTCTGAGCTCGGTGTCTTCCTCCTCCGCGTGAATGTAGTCACAGGGGTCTTGGGGTACGTGAATCACGATGAGGTAGCGCGGCGTGTCGAAGCCGGTGCCTGCGAGCTCGTTGAAATGTTTCGCCGCAAGGGAGTAGGTCAGTTCCTTGTTGTCTGCGTACTCCGGCTTGCGAACCGTCTTGACCTGCACGTCGATCTGGGGCCGATACCGTGTGCCGCGTGCCTTTGGGTAGTTGAGGAACAGGTCGATTCCGTCGACGTCCGGTTGCGGCTTGGCGACCGTCAGCCCCGCGCTCGCTGCGATCAGGCTCACGTAGGACTCGCCGTACCATCCTTGAAGGATGTTGTGATCGATCGGCAGATCCGGCCTCCTCGCCGATCGGCCCGGCCAGCCGGGTCAGCCCAGTGCCACGACTTCCTCTGAGGAAAGTACTGCGTTGAAGCGCCTTTGAAAAGATCTTCGCGGGAAAAGGGAAAACTTTAATCTCGGCATGGTGGGCCAAACCTCATTCGAGCAGGATTTCTGGCACTCATCCCGGTAAGGATGCAAATGCCAGTGTCCGAGATGAGGAGGCGACGTGGCCATTCGACTCTCGGTCATGCCCCTGACACCTGTCACCCTCGGAAGCTTCGACGGGGCGCTGGGGCGTACCGCGCGCGGGCCGGAGACGCGGTACCGCAGGATGTCCCGGTGCTCGTACTCTCCGTCAAGGTGGATTTGGATTGTTTCACGGTGTGGCGTCCAGGGCGTCGCGGGCGTCCATGAGGGCGAAGCCGAGCAGGTTCAGGCCCCGCCAGGTGGTGGGGGAGGCGGCGCGTTCGTCGTCGGCGGCGAGTCCGATGCCCCAGATCCGGTCGACGGGGCTGGCCTCGACCAGGACGCGGGAGCGGGTGCCGAGCAGGAAGTCCTTCATCTCGGGGTGTTCGCCGAACTTGGCGATGTTGCCGCGCACCACGATCCCGTAGCGGTGCTCGTCCCACACGGCCCCGTCGAAGCCGCGGACCTCGCGGCCGAGTTTCTTGGCCTCGCCGGGGTGCTCGGCGGCGAGGATCCGCGCGGCCGTCTCACCGTCGCCGAACAGCCATGCCTTGTGCGCCATCATGTAGTGCTCGGCCGACCGGAAGTCGTGCCCCTCCGAGGTGAAGGTGGCCTCCCACCACTGGCTGAGGCACCCGGCGCCGACTCCGCCGTCACGCGGCGGCCGGTGGCCCCAGAAGAACAGGTAACGCAACCGCTCGCCGTCCCGCTCGGCGGCGACGGCCTCGGCGACCGAGCGGGGCGTTCTGATGAGATCGGACACCGGTACACCGTGTCATGGGCGGCCGTCGGACGGCCACCGGGTTACCGGCTCGACGGGAACAGACGGGAACAGACGGGAACAGGGGGCGCGGCGCCCGTCACGAATGGTCGAGCGAGGGCGAGAAGGAGACGGGGCCGCCGGAGGTGTGGACGGTCATCCTCCCCTCGGAGAGGGTGACCTCCGGGTCTCCGGTGCCCGGGACGACCAGGGTCAGCAGGGAGGAGGCCGGAGGGGAGAGTACCGTCGCGGTGTCCGCCTTCCTGAGGTAGCCGGTCGAGATCTCGCAGGCCAGCACCTCCTGGCCGCCGACCGGCCGGAGGGAGGGCATCGCGAGTTGCAGCAGCGTCGCCCGCCAGTTCCCGTCGGCCAGCACCACCCTGCCGTCGCGGTTGGAGACCACCCTGAGCGACGGGCCGAGGTGCCACAGGTTGCGCAGCGCCGACCCTGCCGGGACCGTGTCCAGTACGGCCATCAGGTCGGCGCCGTGGCAGACCAGGACCGAGCGCGTGCGACTGACACCGTACGCGTCGTCGGTGAGCGTGTAGGACTGGCGGGTGCGGCCCACGGACGAGCTCGCGAGGCGTGTCGCCGTACCCGCACGGAAGGCGGCGTCCACGACGATGGGAACGTTGTGCGCCTCGGGGGAGGCCGTCCACTCCCGGTAGGCCGTTCTCTCGTAGGAGTGGAAACCCGCCTCCACCAGGATGTCCCGGCCGTGGGCGTGATAGGTGACGCCCAGATGGTCCTCGTGGCCGTGCAGGCGGCGCCCGGGGCCGAACCTGATCGAGTAGTAGGCGGATTCCGGGTCGTCCCACGCCGTCCTGCCGAAGACGTAACCGCCGTCGAACACCTTCACCGTGCTCTCCCCGTGCGGGAAACCCTCGGGGCGCGTGTCGGCCGGGCTGTCACCGATCGGCACCAGGCGGCCGTCGGGCTGGGTGGCATGGCTGACGTACGTCTCCAGCGATGTCCGCCGCGCGGCGAGACCGGCGGGGATCTCGGCCCCGCACCTCTCGATCGCCTCCATGGCCGTCTCCAGCCGCCGGTGAACGTAGACGCCGTATCTCGGAGCCTGCTCGTGCAGCGCCCCCTGCGCGTCGATGGAGAGTTCCGCCGACTCGGCCATCCGCCGGATGGCCAGGTCCTTCCACCGTTCCCGCCCAAGACGGCAGCCGATCGCCAGCAGCGCGATGTCCTGGTCCAGGCCGTGGTTGTGGCCCCGGCGGTAGAGCGCGGGGTCGGACAGGATCCCGGCGTGCTCGACCAGACTGTCGGACAGCCAGTCGGCACGCACGTACGCGCTGAGGCAGACCAGGGCCGGTGCGCGCAGCGCGACCGGGTGCTCGGCCCAGGCCCAGGGGCTGACACCGTTCCCGCCGCGCGGGTTCTTCCTGACCCAGTCAGCGGCGATCTCCACGGCGCGGGTGAGGTACTCCGGTCTCCCTGACCGCTCGTACTCCCCGACCAGCCGTCCCATCCATCTCAGCGCGTGCAGGTTCAGTGCCCAGGAACGGTTGCGGTACGGGTCGAGGCACCAGTCGATGTCCGGGTCCAGGTCGACGGGGGGCAGGCCGACGAACGTGACCCGGCCCCGCATGACCTCGGCCACTTTGATCGCTGGGAACCGCCCGGCCGGGTAGACGACCGGGCCGTCCGCTGTCGCGAGGGAGGACGGGGCGGGACGGTTCGCGATCAGGCCGAGGGCCCCGCGGGCATGCTGAAACAAGTGATCGCTCCAAAGGGTGCTGGTACGGGCGTCTTCACGCCCGCGGAACGTGCGCCGGGGCGGGCGTGGCTGAACGGGGGCGGCCGGGGCCCGAGCTCCGCCGGTCTCACACCGGTGCGGGCTCCACGAACCGGTGGGGAAGGTCGGCGGACATGGCCGGGCCACGGGTGCCCGGAGACGACGACCGGCCGGCCCGCCGTGGTCCGGAGAGGATGCCGGACCGGGTCGGCGCGGCCCGGAGACGGCGGGTGGGCCACGGGAGTGTGGAAACGATGGCCGGTCCGGTGAGGGCGGATGGGTTACGGGAGTGTGGAGACGAGGGCCGGTCCGGCGTGGTTCGGCGAGGGCGGGTGGGTTATGGGGGTGTGGGACGGGGTCGGGCCGGCGCGGCCCGGAGACGGCAGGTGGGTTACGGGAGTGCGGGCGGGGTGGGTCTGTCGTCCGTCCAGCCCGCCTCCAGGACCACCTCGACCTCGTCCCCCACGGCCCCCGGGCCGCCCCCCGTGTCGGTCGAGGACAGCACCCGGGAGCTGGCGACGTCGATGATCAGCGTCCGCTGGACGGGGATGGGGACGGGGACGGCCGGGGAGGTTCGTACGGTGAAGGAGAACGCGGCCCCCTTCCGGCCCCGCTCGTCCGTCGCCGTACCCAGGTAGCGGACGTTCGGCAGCTCCGCCAGGGCCCGGTAGGCGGCCGCCCGAACCTCGGGCGACGACGGCTTGCTCCACAGCAGGCCGCTGAGCGCGTCCGCCAGGACACCGCCGTCAGGGCCGTCCGGCGCGTCTCGCACCATCCCGGAGATCCGGTCCTTCAGGACGGCGGGGTCGGCCGGGAGCTCCCGGATCTGCTCGAAGGTCATGTCGTGACCGGCCATGCTGAAAGCCGCCCTGCCGGTGACGGCCCTGAGCAGGCCTTCGCCCGGCGACGCGGACAGCGCTCCTCCCTCGCCCTGTGACGGGCCTCGTGAGGAGCTTTGCGAAGGGTCCTGTGAGGAGCTTTGCGAAGGGTCCTGTGACGGGCTTTGCGAAGGGTCCTGTGACGGGCCTCGCGACGAGTCCCGTGACGGGCCTCGCGACGGATCCTGTGACGGATTCCGTGACGGGTCCTGTGGCGGATTCCGCGGCGGGTTCCATGACGGGGCCACACCCCTCCACTCGGTGGGAGACCCGTCACGGCGCCACGCCTCCGTGTCGGCCTCGCTCCCCGGGCGCGCCCCCAGCGCCCGGGAACCGGCCCAGATCCTGCCGTCCCTGGCGGCCCACTGCTCGGTGAGCCACGACTCCACCACCCGGTAGCGGTTCTCGCCCCTTCCCAACGGCTCCGGGTGCGTTCTGCGGTGCAGCTTCCTGACGCGCCAGTACGCGCCCGTCGTCGCGGGATCGGCCTCCGCCCTGGTCGCCGCCGCGAGGAGGACAGACCGTCCGGAGATCTCCGGGGTCGGGCTCCCGGTCGTCGCCGGGACGGTCACCGCCACCGCTACGGTCACGGCCACGGCGGTGGCGAGACCGGTCACCGCCATCGTCCACGGAAATCGGCGACGGCGACGGGGTTCGGCCTCCAGCCGCTCGAACACCCTGGCCTTGAGGAACGGGTCGGCCTGCGGCTCGCCGTACAGCTCACGGACCCTGTCCAGCTCATCCATGATCGGTCTCCTCGGGTTCGAGCATGGGATTGGTGCCACCCAGCGCGGTGCGCAGCTTTTTCCTGGCTCGGTTCAGGCGTGACCCGACGGTTCCGTACGGGATGCCCAGGGCGCTGGAGATCTCCTCGTGGCTGAGCCCGGCCAGGGCCACGAGGAGCAGGACGTCGCGGTCTCGCCGGTGGAGCCCGGCCAGGGCCGTTGCCAGGCTCGGCCGCAGGCTCTCCGCGCTGACCCGCGCCGCGACCCGTTCCTCGTGCCCGGGGAAGTCGGGATCCGGGCCGTGGCGCCCGAGCGCGCGCAGCGTGCGCACCTCGACGCGGCGCTGCTTGCCGATGAGGTTGGTCGCGATGCCGTACAACCACGCCCGCACGCCGGCGCGCGACGGGTCGTAGAGCGCCCGTTTGCGGAACGCGGTGAGAAACGTCTCCGCCACGACGTCCTCCGCGATGTCGGCGCCGAGCCGCTGGGCGACATAGCGGTGGATCTCGTGGAAGTGCAGGTCGAAGATCGCGCTGAACCGCTCGGACTCGACGAGGGAGAGCCGGACGACCTCGGCGTCGTCCGCCGGACGAGCGGTCCAGGACATCGTGGTCACGATGGTCTTCCCGTCATGTGCAACCCTTCGGACGCGATCAGCGGTCACCCTTCATCACCCGATCCGCCGATCTGCTTTCACGGACGACGTCCGCGCGCGACGTTCACGGACTCAGCGGTCACCTTTCATCACCCGATCCGCCGATGTGCTTTCACGCGCGACGTCCGCGCACGACGTCCGCGCACGACGATCACGCACGACGATCACGCACGACGGTTACGGACCACGGTCACGGGCCACGGGCCCGCCGACGGCCGTCCCTGCGCCCCCATGGTGGTCCGCTGAAGCGGCTCCCGCCTCAGCCGTCGGTGTCCGCGGCCGGTGACGCCAGCTGATCGTCGAGGGCCCTGGCGTGCCGGAAGACGTGGCTGCGGCCCTTGCGCGCGGCGAGCTCGGTCAGGGCGGGGATCCGTCCTCGCGCCCGTGCCCAGCGGGCGAGGCGGGCCGCCCGGGCGACCAGGTCGGCGTGGGCGGGCGTGGGGCGGCTGTCGGGGGCGGGGAGCATGGAGGGCAGCGCCACGGCGAGGATTCGCCACATCTCACGGTGGGCTCCGTCCGCGGCCTCGGCCTCGAGGGCACCCAGCAGGAGCTTCGGCGTGATCTCGCCCCTGACCACCCGCTCCGCGAGCTCCGCGCCGATCTCCTCGGCCGGGAGGTCTCCGGCGGCGGCCAGCTGCCGGAGGGCGGTGAACGCGGGGAGGCTGTCGTCGTGGGCGAACGGCCCGGGGAAGGTCCGGTGGGCGAGCAGGACGGCGACGGCCCGCCCGGCGGGTCCCTCCGCGGCGGCGAGGTCGACCAGGCGCAGCGAGTCCATCGCCGCGCTCCAGTCGGGCACCGGCTGGTGCGGGACGAGGTGGGCGGCGACCACTTCCCGGTGGGAGGGCAGGACGGCGGCCCACCATTCCATCAACCCGCCGAGGTGCCCGTCCGCCATGAAGTTGACGTGCCGGGGCTGGTCGGCGAGCAGCTCGTCGACCAGCGGCAGGCCGGTGGGCTCGGCCTGGACGGTGCAGGCCATCCAGACGCTCGAACCGAGCCCGTCGTTCTCTCCCGACCGGGTCACCCGCACGACGGGGTCGGGCAGCCCGCCCTCGGCCATCCAGCGGGCCGCCCGGCGGCCCGCCTCCGACCTCAGGGCCTCCGCCCGTACGGTCACCGCCGGGTCGACGCGGCGGGGCAGCCTGAGCAGCGCCTGCTGGAAGTCGGCGGACAGCGGCGTCACGTCGGCCGCCTCCAGGGTCTCCAGCCTGGACACCAGCTCGGCCGGGTCGAGCAGGCCGTTGGACAGGGTCGGCGTGGCGAGCAGCAGCGGCGGCAGGGTCCCGGCCCGCAGCGCGTCGAGGATCTCCGCGTGCCGGAGCAGGACGAAGCGGTGCAGCGGCGAGGCGCGCCTGCGCTCCGGCAGGTGGTCGGGCTCCTCGTACACGACGGGCGGAAGCCCGCGCTCGCGACGGGCCCGGTTGACGAACGCGACGCGGCCGGTCTCGTACGTCCGCCCGGGGTCGGCCAGCTCGGCCGCGAAGGCGGTCATCCAGTCGCCGTGTTCCCGCCACTCGTCCGGGTGCCACGGCTCCTCCTCGCGCGCGAAGAGCGGCGTCAGGGCGGCGCGCAGCGACTCCCTGTCCCGCGCGGCCAGCCGGACGAAGGCGGACAGGCGGCGTTCGGCCACCCGCCAGCCGTCGCGCCGGTACATGCCGGCCAGCTGACCCGGCGTGTCCGGCGGCGCGACGACCGGGACAGGACGGGGCGGGTCGGGCAGCCGCCGTGGCACGAAGACCTCCTCGGGCGCGGGTTCGGGCACCGATGCGGGTTCTGGCTCCTCGACGCGCTCGCCGCCGACGGCCGCGGCCAGCCGGTTGTGCAGGTCGGGCGTGAGCGTGCCCATGCCGCCGCGGAGGATCTCGGCGCCGAGCGCGGTGAGGTGCGCGGCGTGCCGGACCGCGAGGCGCACGGCCCTTTCCCGCACGGCCCGCGCCTCGTGGCCGAACGCCATGGCCAGGGCGGGAGCCAGCTCGTCGGCCCGGCCCGGCGACCGCCGTATGGACTCCTCCAGCCAGGCCAGACCGGTGCGCACCAGCCCGCCCTCCGCGCGGAACAGCAGCCCTTCCAGTGCCTCCACCACGTCCGCCGGATCGAGGCCGTCCAACCGGCGCACGTGCTTCAGCGACAGCTCGGCCACCGGGCCCGGCGCGGTGGGCAGGAGCCTCAGGTAGTCGACGGCGTGCGGCTCGATCTCGGCCGGAGTGGGGTCGAGCAGCTCGTGCAGGCGCGCGAAGAACCGCAGGTCGGGGCCTTCGCCTCCGCGCAGGAAGCGGCTCCGGCAGCCGTTGAGCAGCAGCTCGCGCGGCACCCGGCCCTCGGCCGCGAGGGTGCGGAGGGCGCCGAGCCAGCGGGTGGTGCCGCCCGGACCGGACCGCTCGTCGCGCAGTGCCCGGCCGATGCCCTCGGCCTCGAAGAGCCGCGGCAGCAGGTGGTCGAGCAGCGGATCGGCCCGCAGCTCGCCGAGCCTGGCGTCCCGGGACACCCACCCCACCACGAGCGGGTCGTGCGCGGGCGGGGTGGCGCCGGTACGGCGGAGCAGGGCGAACGCGAGCGGCAGGTTCCGGTCACGAGGGGCGCGGCGACGCCGGGGACGGAGCCGGAGCGCGACCCGTACGGCCAGGTCGGCCTGCCACGCGGCGGGCCGCGAGGCGATCACTTCGAGCAGCGGCTCGATCCCGTCGACCACCCGGGCATCGTCGAGGTCCCAGCGCTCGAACTCCCTGCGGTTGATCCACGTCACCACGGCCGCGGCGCCGCCGATCGTGCCCGCGCCCGCGATCCGCATCGGCTCGATCCAGCCGTCGCCCCCGGAGGCGCCCTCCCACCCGTCGTAGTCGTCCCAGGTCATGGACCATGCTCGCTGGTACTGGTCCTCGGAGATCTCCCCGGTGTCACGCCACCGCAGCAGCTCCTCCTGCCGGTCCTGCCGCGCCCGGTCGAGCCTGGCCTCGCGCTCCGCCAGCGACCGCTGTTCCCTCTCCTGGAGCACCGTGACGTATCCGGGCAGCTCGCGCGCCACCTCACGCCGTCCGGCGTCGTCGAGCGCCGTCACGGCCTTCACGATCCCGGCCACGTCGCCGGTGTCGATGAGCGCGCGCACCCCGTCCCAGGCGGCCGGCCGGACGTCCTTCGCTTCCATGGCGTGAATCTCCAAGATCAGGTCTTCGGTCAGGTGGCGAGATCCTGGCAGGACCCGCCGACAATTCCGCCGGAGCAGGCGCCTCTCGTGCGTCCGGGCGGTGGACGACCGGCCGTCCGGCATGATCACCGCCCGCGTCGACGACGCCGATAATGGGGCGTGCCCTTCACCCTGAGCCATACCGTCGCGATCCTGCCGCTGCGGTGCCGGCTGCCCCCCTCGGCGCTGGCGGTGGGCGCGATGGTGCCCGACCTGCCGTACTACCTGCCGCTGCCCTTCTCCTCGAAGACCACCCACGGCTGGCTGGGCGCCGTGCTGGTGGACCTGCCCGCGGGAGTCGCGGTGCTCGTCGTCTTCCACCTTCTGCTGCGCGCGCCACTGACGGCGCTGGCCCCGGACGGGTTGCGCGCGCGGCTGCCCGTCCGGGCGCCGTCCGGGCGCGGGGTCGCGGTGATGGCCGCGCTGGCGGCCGGCGTCGCCACGCACCTGGTGTGGGACGGGTTCACTCAGGTGGGGGGCTTCGCCGTGGTGCACTGGCCGGTGATGCGCGTCTCGGTCGTCGGAGCGCACCGGGTGTTCAACGTGGTGATGTATGTCAGCTCGCTGGGCGGGCTCGTGGTCCTGGCCGGCTGGTTCGTCCTGTGGTACCGGCGCGCCGCCGTACGGCCGGAGCCCCGGCCCGGCGTGACGGGACGGTCACGCGGGTGGGTCCTGGTCGCCGGGGCGGTCGCCGCGGTCGCCGGCGCGGTCATCCTGGGGAGCGGTGACCGTGCCGCGGTGAGCCTGTACGACCTGGTGCGCTGCGTGATCCTGGGCGGGACGGTCGGGTTCGGCACCGTCCTGCTCTGCTACGCGGTCGCGTGGCACGTGTGGCCGGCACCGCGTTCCCGGACGGGCGCGCTCCCGCCGGGCACGCCCTCGTCAGGTCGCGCCGGGACGAGTGGTCGCGCCGGGACGAGTGGTCGCGTCGGGACGAGCAGGAGTGCCGGGACGAGCGAGAGTGACGTGCCCCGGGGATGAGCGTCGTCGGGGCGGTCGCGGGGGAGCCGTTCCCCGACGAGTCTCGGGGAACGGCGTGCGCCCCGGTGCGGCGTCCGCGCCGACGGAGTTCGCGACACCGGGGCGTCCACGTGCCGGTGGGAAGGGCCGGTTATCGGGACGTCACCGTCTGCGGCTCCCAGGAGAAGACTCCGGGCGCCTTGGGGGCGGCGGTGACGCGCAGCCACTGGGTCGCGGTGGAACCGTACGTCTCCAGCCGGGTCAGGTTGGGCACCCCCGCGTAGGACGGTTCCACCTCGTAGACGTGTTCGTCGCCGTGCACGAGCAGGACCGGCTTGCCGTACGCGCGGGCCCTGTCGATCACGCGCTTGCGGATCTTCGTGAACCCGGGGGTCTCGACGGGCTCGGCCTGCATGAGCAGCAGCACACCCGGGGCGCGGGTGAGCCTGGCGGTGGCGAACGCCGTGTCGATCCAGTCGAGCGCGGCGGCCTCGCGAGCCTCGAACTCGGCCTTCCGCGGCTCGGGCCGGTCCCCGCCGGGCAGCTGGGCCCACGGCGCCAGGTCGTTGTCGCTGCCGACGACGTGCACCGCGGCGAAGACGACGCGCTCACGCGTGAAGAGCACGTTCTCGCGGTAGTCACGGTGGCGCCGGTCGACGGCCTGGGTGAGGACCGGCATCGAGTGGCGGCCGGGAGTACGGCCGGGAATCGGGAAGAACACCCGGCGAAGCGCGTCGAGGCGCTCGGTGGGCAGGTAGCCCCCCGCCGTGGTGCGGTGGCAGTCGGTCCAGTCGTTGTCGCCGGGGGTCAGCACGAACGGGTCGTCGAAGGTGCCGAACAGTTCGGCCAGATCGGCGAAGCGCGCGTCGTCGCAGGTGGAGGAACCGTCCTTGATGTCACCCGCGTGCAGTACGAAGCGCACGTTCCGGTCGGTGTTGACGTCCTTGACGAGGGCGGGGAACTCGGCGCGCTGCGCGTCGCCGTACGGTGTGTCGCCGAGCAGGGCGAAGGTCACGGCGGGGCCGCGGCCCGTCTGGGCCTCGGCGATGGACGGCAGGACACCGGCGGCCAGCGAGGCCGCCATAACGGCTGCCACAAACAGGGGTTTACGCATGAGCGATTCTCAGCAGCCTCCCGCCACCGACCGATGAAGTCGATCCGGCCAATCAGGGAAACCTGGTCGACAAGTCCGGCCGGGCTCGGGCTCCGGTCGCGTCGAGGAGAGGCCCCTCAACGTCCTCACGCTCTGACTCCCGATCTTCGGCGAGGGTGTCGAGCGGCGGTGGCGGGGTACCCCGTCCAGGGGAAAACTCCAGCTCACGGTGCTTGATCAGCTCGGAAAGGACACGGACGACGCCTCTGGGGGCGGCCCGGTCACACCGGGAGCGGAAAGCGCGTCGTCGTCCGCAACGGTTTCGGTCACGACCTGGCCGATCTGTTGACGGAGGACCCGCGCGGGGTCGGCTGGGGGCGGGGCGCACCGCACCGCCGATGACGCCGGAGGCTTCGCGCACGACACCGAGAGCAAGATTCCTCGGCACCACGGTCATGTCTGACGGCTGACGGTGGCGCCCGGAGACGTCCGCGCCGGTCGGGGGAGGACCGGTGTGGGCGGAGGACGAGGGAGAAGGGGATGTTGGAATGTGCCGTCTGTTCGGCTTGAGCAGCGCGCCTCGGCGTACGTGTGCCACCTTCTGGCTCCTGGACGCGCCGGACAGCGTCAGCGAGCAGAGCCGCCATTATCCCGACGGGATCGGTCTGGGGTACTTCGACACCGACGGCACCCCGAAGGTGCACAAGGCCCCCGTCGCCGCCTACCAGGACCGGTGTTTCGCCGAGGAGGCCAAGGAGGCGGAGTCCGCCACCTTCGTGGCCCACGTGCGTTTCGCCTCCACCGGTGGCCTGGAGGAACGCAACACGCATCCCTTCCTGCAGGACGGGCGGCTCTTCGCCCACAACGGGGTGATCGAGGGGTTGGACGACCTCGACGCGGAGCTGGGCGAGTATCGGGAACTGGTCGAGGGAGAGACCGACTCCGAGCGTTTCTTCGCGCTGATCACCCGTGAGACCAGGGCGCGCGGCGGCGACGTCGCCGCCGGTATCGAGGCCGCCGCCCGCTGGGTCGCCGAGAACCTGCCCGTCTACGCCCTCAACCTGGTCCTCACCACCCCGCAGGATCTGTGGGCGCTGCGCTACCCCGACACCCACGGGCTGTATGTGCTCCGGCGGGCCGCCGGCGGGTGCCACGGTGGCCGGCACCTCGACCAGAGCGGCACCGACGGTCGCATCCGCGTCCGCTCCCGCGACCTGGCCGATGTCCCCGCCCTCGTGGTCGCCAGCGAACGCATGGACGACCATCCCGACTGGTGCCTGATGGAGCCCGGCGAGCTGCTCCACCTCGGACCGGGCCTCAGCCCCACCCGCCGGATCGTCCTGCCCGACGAGCCCGCGCACCGGCTGAGCCTCGCCGACCTGCGCCCCGAGGCCGCCGCCTCGCAGGCCGTCTGACATCACGTCCCGCGATGTCCGGACCGGACGTACCGACCGTGAAGTCTCAGCGTGGCGGTGTGACCGGGGCCGATTCCGGTGCGTTGGTCGCGCAGGCGCAGACCTGAATGCCTGGATGTATGAGAGCAGGTGCGGACCTGAACGTACGAGATACGCGGGCGGAAGCGGGAGCTTGTCCGTCCGGAGGCGGTCGCAGCGTGAGAAGCCCTAGGCTTGGCGTTGTGGCAGAGCTGAGTGAGGCGGAGCTGGACGCGCTGGTCGAGGAGGCCACCGTCGACGCCTACGACGAATACGAGCAGCTTTCGGGCTTTCACGTCATGCTCGACGAGCACCTGGCGACGCCGTTCCAGACGATCGTGCTGGGTGTCGAGGTCACGGTCAAGAAGATCGATCTGCTCGCGGGGAGCGGTATCGTCGCGATCTGCGGCCGAGAGGAGCACCGGCAGGCGATCGGCATCCTCGACCTCCCACTGCCGACTCCGCCACCTGAGGGCTCGGAGTGGATCGACGCCTACCGGCACTGGGCGCCCTGACGATGAGCGAATATCAGTACTACGAGTTCCTGGCGGTGGACCGCCCCCTGGACGCCCGTCAGCAGGCCGAGGTCCGTGCGCTGTCCACCCGGGCCCGGATCACCGCAACCAGCTTCACCAACGAGTACCACTGGGGCGACTTCAGCGGCGATCCGCGCCGGATGATGGAGCGCTACTACGACGCCCATCTGTACCTGACCAACTGGGGTACTCACCGGGTGATGCTCCGGCTGCCGCGGGCGCTCCTCGACATGAACGTCGCCGAGCAGTACTGCGTCGGGGACGAGATGTCGGCGTGGGTTTCTGGCAAGCATCTCATTCTCGACCTGACCAGCGAAGACGAGTCGGGAGAATGGGACGAGGACGCCGAGGACTCCCTGTCGGCCATCGTCGGTGTCCGTGCCGAACTCGGCGCCGGTGACCTGCGCCCCCTCTATCTCGCCTGGCTGTCGGCCTTCGGCCGGTGGGAACACGACGAGGACGCCTTCGACTACGCCGACGAGGACGAGCTCGAACCCCCGGTGCCGGCGGGGCTGGGATCGCTGAGCGCGGGGCAGCGGGCCCTCGCCGACTTCCTCCGCCTTGACGCCGACCTGCTCGCGGTCGCGGCCGAGGCGAGCCCGGCGCCTGTCGTCGTGCGGGACGATCCGCGGAGGCTGGCCAAGGGGATCGCGAAGCTGACCGAGACCGAGAAGGACGAGCTGCTGCTGCGGGTCGTCCGGGACCAGGGGGCGCAGGTTCGGATGGAGCTGCTGCGCCGGTTTCGTGGCGAACCCGGGGGCGACACCGGTGGCCTTCCCCGGCGTAGCGTGGCCGAGCTGCTGGACGCCGCGGCGGAGCGCCGCCAGGAACGCGAACGCGAGGAAACGGCCAGGCACGCGGCGGAGGAAGCCCGCCGCGAACGGGAGCGGGCCCTGGCCAGGGAGAAGAAGTTGGACAAGCTGGGCAGAGACGAGGACGGGGCCTGGCTGCGCGTCAACGCGATGATCGGCGCCAGGAAGGCAGTTGAGTACGACGCGGCCGTCGAGCTCCTGAAGGACCTGCGGGCCGTGGCCGAGCGCGCCGACCGGCTCGGCGACTTCGCGCGGCGCTTCGCGCTCCTGCGGCAGGAGCATCTGCGCAAGCCCAGTCTCATCGAGCGTTTCGACCGTGCCGGGCTCGACCGTCCGCTCCCCGTCTGAGCGGTCCCGGCCATGTCGTCACCGCTGGTCGGAGGCCAGGTCGGCGAGCAGGTCGCTCAACACCAGCTCCTCCTCCACCCGTACCGCCCGCCGTGCCATCGCGATCGACAGCGCGGGATCCCAGGGGGTCGGATGGGGGCGTCCGGCCAGGGGAGCCCGGGAGGCGGCGGCCTCGTAGGAGGCGGCGTCGTAGCGCCACGGCCGCCATCCGACTCGCCCGTGGACGGCCGCGGCGATGCCGACGCCGCCCCAGTCGAAGTCGCCGTGGTAGGCGAAGGAGGTGCCTCCGGCGGCGAGCAGGTCGAGCAGGCGCCAGACGGCCGCGGAGGGTCTGCCGTTGACGCAGACCAGACCTGGGCAGAGCGGCCCGAGCGCGTCCGCCGCGGCGGCGATCACGATCGGGTTCTCGCACATCCGTACCAGACCCCCGGCGATGGGCGTCTCGTGGCGGCGTAGCTGGCGCAGGGTGAGTACGCATGGCTCGCCCGCTTCGCGGGCGACCGCGAGCACGCGCCCGGTCGGGGTGCGGTCGTCTCCGGGCAACCCCAGGCAGACGACGGTTGACGAGAGGTCGTCGAGGTGGACCCCGACAGCGGCCCATGCCTTCCTGCGAGCGTCGGCCGTGCCCTCACCGGCGTAGGGCAGTCCGGCCAGGGCACGGGCGGCTGAGATCGCCAGCGTGGCCAGCGGCCGGCCCTCGTCGAGAGCGTGCGCGTCGTCGCAGCTTTCCGCCGCCAGACGGCCGAGGGGAGTCCCCGGGTGCGGCAGGCGGCGCAGCACCTCGGCCAGCCTGTCCAGCAGGACGCGGGCCTCGCCGGGGTCAGGGGCGCTCCGCCGCAGCTGGCCGGTGGTGTCCAGCCACGAGCGCCAGCCGTGCAGCTCCGGGCGACCGGCCACGACGGCGTCGAGTCCCGCGCAGGCGCCGCGCCAGGCCGTTTCCCGCTCGGCGTTCTCTCGCGTGAGGTCGCGGACGGGGCCGTGCAGCAGGACGACCGCGGCGGCCAGGCCGTCGCGGCAGGCGCCGCTGGAGCGCAGGACGCGGTCAACCTCGTCGAGGGAGACCGACAGTGAGGTGCCGGTACCCGCGCGACGCCCCAGGAGCAGTTCGACCGCGCGGCGTTGCTCAGACGAGGCCCTGCCCAGGGTGACCGTACCGGTCAGCGGTCTGCCCTGTTCGAGGCGGCGGCGGGCCCGTTCGACCAGCCACGCGGTCTCCCGCGTGCCGAGCAATCGCTCCAGCCGCTCCGGCGCGTCGTTCATGCGAACGGTCCGTCGCTCACGCGACCCGCCGCTCGCGTGAACGCTCCATCGGTCACGTGGCCCGCCGCTCGCGCGAACGGTCCGTCGCTCACGCGGCCCGCCGCCTGCGCGAACGCTCCACCGGTCACGCGGACGATCGGCTGTTCGCGCGGCCCGCCGGTCATGTGAACAGCCCCTCTGGCTCCTGCTCGGGGACGATCGCGGCGGGGCGTGGAGCGGGCCGCTCCATCTGGCGGCGTTCGCGGCCGTCCCACCGCCAGGTGGTGACCAGGACGGCGTCGATGCCGTCGCGCCTGGACAGCTGGCAGATCGCCAGTCCCGGCACCTGCGGGTAACAGCCCCACTCCCGTTCGCTGGTCATCACCACGTCCATGTCGAACGTCGCCAGCAGTCCCAGGCACTTGGCGCGCGAGTCGTCGTCCACGCCCGCGAACGCCTCGTCGAGCGCCACCAGCCGGGGAGCGTGCGGGTTGCCCGCCGACTTGTAGTGGGCCGACGCCGCGGCGAACAGTGGCATGGACGCGGCGAGCACCCGCTCGCCACCCGAGGCCGGCCCCGTGGCGCCGCGCCACTGGCCGTCCTGCAGGCGCTGGATCGCGAACTCGTGCCAGGTCCGGTAGTCCAGGGCCCTGGTCAGCTGCTCGGTCCGCCCGGCGGCCGGGTTGCCGGCGTACTCCCGGGCGATCTGCTCCTGCAGGAAGGCGCCCACCGTGGTGCGGTCCTCGGCCGACCAGGCATCCACGGTCTGGCGGAGCTTCTCGCGGATCCGGCCGAGCCCGTCGGGGGCGCTCCTGGCGGTGTTCCAGACAAGGCGCAACCGCATGCCGGTGGAGGTCGGGCGGGACTCCAGCTCGGCGTTCATCTCCCGCACCTCGGCCTCGGCCGTGGCGATCAGCTCGTGCAGGGTGCCGGCCACCTCGTTGAGGAGGTGGTTCTCCAGAATCTCCCGTTCCTTGGCCGACAGCAGCTGCGCCCGGTGTGCGGTCTCCTCCGACAGTGCCTCCGCCAGACCGGGGATGTCCCTGGTGTGACCGTGGAACAGTACGTCGACGACCATGATTCCGTCCTGGAGGGTCAGGCCCACCGAGTGCCCGTGTCTGGACATGGCGTCGGAGAGCAGTTTGTGCTCCTCGGTGACCCGTCTCTGGATCCTGTCCCACGGCCCGTCGCCGTCGTCGACGCCGTCGAGCTCGGCGTTGACCGCGCGGGCGAGGAGGACCGCGGGGGTCGCCGGCCACTCCACGCCGGGATCGGCGACCTCCAGCGAGGGTACGGCGACGCGCAGCAGTCCGGTGGCGGCGAACGCGCGGAACTCGGCGACCGCCGCGTCGCGTACCAGCCCGGCCTGCTCGATCTCGTCGCGCAGGGTGTCGCGCCTGCCCTCGGCCTTACCCCGCTCGCTCAGGGCGGCCTGCTCGGCCTCCCTGGTGGCGCGTTCGGCGACGTCCCGTTCCCGCAGGGCCCGTCGCACCTCCTCAAGGCGGCGGTAGAGCTCCTCGACGGCGGCTCCGGCGGTCTCCACCAGAACCCGGTATCTCTCCGCCGCGGCCTCGGCACCCTCCCGCGCCTCCGCCGCCCGCTGGACGGCCTCCCCGTGCCGTTCGAGAGTGAGGGAGAGCTCCTCTGCCGTCTCCGCCGCGGCCTCGCGCGCCGCGAGCGTCGCCTCGGCGGCCGGCCATAGCCCGGCCAGGGCGAGACGGTAGCCGGCCACTCCGCGCCTGACCGCCGCGAGTTCCTCGGCCTCCGTGGGCAGACCGACGTCCTCGGCGAACTCGGCCGCCAGCGACCTGGCCGTGTCCGTCTCCGCCCGTCGTGCGGTCATCGTGTCGCGCGCCGCATGGTGCGCGCCGTTCAGCTCGCGCCGCCGCTCGTGCTCGGTGGCCAGCTTGACGTGCGCCTCGCGCAGCGGCGCGTCCGGCGGTAGCGCGCGGTGCTCCTCGGCGAGGGTCCGCTGCCGTACGGCGAGCGCCGCCAGCTGCCGCCGGAGTTCCTCCATCCGCTCACGCACCCGGTCCAGCTCTTCCCGCAGCAGGGCGAGACGGGCGCGTCTGGCCGTTTCCCGCGCGCCTTCGCCGATGAACTCGGCGCTCTTCTTGTGCCAGGACCCGGCAAGCACGCCATTGGCCCAGCGGCCGTCCGCCGCGACCCAGGTGACCGTACCGGG
This sequence comes from Streptosporangium sp. NBC_01469, assembly GCF_036227305.1. Lineage (NCBI taxonomy): Bacteria > Bacillati > Actinomycetota > Actinomycetes > Streptosporangiales > Streptosporangiaceae > Streptosporangium > Streptosporangium sp. NBC_01469. The sequence continues at coordinate 4,369,912 of NZ_CP109465.1, forward strand.
GCCGAGCCCGATGGCGCCGAGCACCGCGTGGACGGCGGTGTCCGGCAGCGCGGCCGCCCGGGGGTCGGCGCGGTCGACCGCCGGGCGGAGCACCGCGCGGCAGGAAGGACCCGCGATGGCCGCGCCCGTGAGCAGGACGGTGTCGTCCTCCGCCACGAGCGTGCCCGATGGGGTCATCCAGGCGTCGAGGATCCCGGCCGCCTCCAGCGCCGCCTCCAGCCCGGCCCGATGGTCGGCCGGGATCGCGTCGGTGAAGTCGACCGCTCTCCAGAACGGCGCGCCCGGCCGGTCCGCGCGGGAGTTCGGTGCCCGGGTGTGCGGGACGGGCGGCGCGTCGTGACCGCCCGCCTCCAGCCGGGTGATCTCCTCTGTCAGGTCCGACGCGGCCTGCCGCCGCGCACGCAACTCGGCGTCGTGGTCCGCCTGCTCACGGGCCAGCTCGGTGGTGGCCGTCCTGGCGGCGTCGTCGACCGCGGCCGCGGCCGGGTTGGGGCCCTCGGCGGCGGTGGTCCAGGATTCCAGGATGGCGAGCACCGCGTCCGGGTCGTCGAACCGCAGCTCGACCATCCCGGCGAGATAGCCGACATAGGCGCCGACCAGCTCGCCGGCCTGCCCATCGGTGGCCCGCTCGGCGGCGGAGACGCGCTCGGCGGCGGCCTGGAGCTCGCCGGTCAGCCGGTCCGCCTCGGCGCGGGCGGCGTCGAGCCGGGCCTGGGCACGGGCGACGGCCTCGGACAGGCGGTCGAGCTCGGTCACCGCCTCGGACCGCCGGTCGGCCAGCGTCTCGGCGGCACGGCGGGCACCGGCCGGATCCTCCTCCCACCGGGCCACGATGTCGAGATGTGCCGGCTCGCACAGGGCCGCGCGGGCGCCCGACGCGGCCGAGTCCCGCGCGGCGGACAGCTCGCGGGCCGCCTGGGCGGCCCTGGCCTCGGCGGCGTCCGCCCGGACCCGGCGTCGCCGCGCCTCCGTGGCCAGAGCGTCCCTGTCCTTCTCTCGGGTACGGGCGTGCTCCGCCTGCCGCCCGGCCTCCTCGCCGACCCGCTCAAGCTGCTTGGCGTCGCGCATCTCGGGACTTGTCTCAAGGGTTTCCCTGCGGGCCTCCAGGAGCGTCCGCGTCGCCGCCAGCTCGGCCATCCACTTTCGCGCCGCCTCCAGGTCCGCCTGGGCTTTGGTGTGGCGGCTCTCGGCCTCGTTGAGATCGCGGCCGAGGTGTTCGTAGCGGCTCTGGGCCGTGCGGGGCACCGCGGCCTTGCGCTTCGCGGCGATTCCGGCGTACCTGCGGTAATGGCCGAGGAAGTCGGTGGCGGCCCTGCGGGCTTCCTCCAGGGCCTTCAGCGCGTCGCGCTCCTCGTCGAGCCCGCGGAACGCCTCGGCCACCGTGCCGATCAGGGAGGGGCTCAGCGGAGGCAACGCTTCGGTGAGGGCGCGGGAGAGCAGCCTCTCGTCCGGTTTCTTGGACAGCTGCGGCTGGCGGAGCTGGATGAGAAGGTTGACCAGGGCCTCGTAGCGGTGCTCGCCGAGGCCGAACAGCGCCTCGTCCACGGCCCTGCGGTAGTCGGAGGCCCGATCGTAGACCAGACCGTGTCCGTCGACGGCCTCGCGCAGCTTCTCCCTGGTGAGCGAGACGCCGGTGGGGGAGACGAGGTCCAGCCCGGCGCCGATCCGCTGCGGGGTGACGAAGAACCAGTGCCTGACGATGCCGCGGTCCTTCACCGCCTTCAACCCGCAGCCGACGGTGCGGAACTCGGTGGTGCCGTCGGCGGCGCGCCGGCCGAACTCCATCCACGTGTAGCCGAGCCGCTCGGGGTGCGGGTGCCTGCCGCCCAGGAGCAGGTTCCACTCCATCCGCTTCTGGCGGTCGCCGTCGGGCTCCACGCGGTGCGGCGCGAGCTCCCCGTCGAGAAGGAACGGCATGGTCAGGGCGAGGACTTTCGACTTTCCCGTACCGTTGTTGCCGCGCAGCAGCAGCCGCCCATCGTGGAAGCGGAACTCCTCGACGTCGTAGTGGAACATGTCGACGAGTCCGGCCCGCAGGGGCTTCCAACGCTCGGAGGTCGGGATGGGGTGCGTCACCGCCGGGCCTTTCCTGGTTCGCGGATGGTCGGTTCGTCGAGGGCGTAGCGGGCGATCGCCGGAAGCCCGCGCACGTGACCGGGGCGGATCTCGATCAGCCGGAGTGCCGCCAGCCTGTCCAGTGCGTCGGCCAGCAGCTCCTCCTCGGCGCCGGGCTCGGTCACGCCCTTGCGCCAGAAGGCGGAGTGGGCGGCGGCGGCCTGGCGTACGAAGGCGTGCAGCTCGTCCGTGCTCGCCTCACCGCGGGCGGCCAGGTGCTCGGCCACCAGCAGCGTCACGTGGCCGTCGGTTCGCTGCTCGGGCATGCGTACGTCGGTCAGCTCGTCGTCGGGGTCTACCATCGAGATGCCCTCGGCACGGATCTCGGGCAGGAGACCTGTCGCCTCCTCGATCCTGCGGGTGATCGCCTGGCGCTGGGAGACGAGGTAGGTGCGCTCGGCCTCGTCGAGGTCGTCGTAGTAGACGACCGGGTCTTCCAGGAGCCTGCGGGTGAGCCTTCTGCGCATCGCCTGGTTGCGCAGGTCGTCGGTGTCGGCGACGGGCTCGGCGGTCAGCTCGGCCAGCCTTTCCTCGAAGGCGGTGGCGCCGACCGTGGAGGGGCCGCGCGTCCCGGTGAGGAGGGTGGCGAGCACGGGCCTGCGCACGTCGTACAGGACGTCGCCGGTGGCCGACAGGTAGGCGTCCTCGTCGCCGGAGACCCTGCGCAGCACGCCCCAGCCGAGCAGCATGCGCACGACGGCCACCAGATCGGCCCTCTCCGCCCGGCTGTCCAGGGTGAACGCGAAGCCGAGCCCCGGTTCGGCGGCGGCGTTGAGCACCTCCTCCGCGAGCCGGCCGAGCGTGGTCTGCGCGTCCGCCCTTTCCAGGACGGCGAGGGCCAGGCAGAGCACGACGTAGCGGCGGCGGCCGAAGGGCTCACCGGCCCGCCCGCGAGCCGGATGGGTGGCGTCGGAGAGGGACGGAGCGGTCTTGAACAGGCGGGCCGTCTCCGCGTCGGCCAGCAGCCGCCAGCCGGTCTCCCGGCTCAGCCAGTCGCGCAGCTCGGTCAGGTGGCGGCGGACGAGCACGAGCCTGTCGGCGTCGGTCTCGGCGGTGAGCAGCGGCTTGGACAGCAGGGCGCGCAGCGCGGCCCGTCGCTGCGCCACCTCCTCGTCGCGGATCACGAGGCCGCCATCAGATCGATGATCTCGATGAGGTGTTCGGGACCGGTGAGCACCCCGTCCTCGGTGCGGATCTCGACACTGCCCCCGTCCGGGACGAGCGAGAGACGCACCTCCATCGAACCGTCGCCGGTCACGGTCTTCACCTCGGTGTCGCCGGGCAGGCGGGCGGCCAGGGCGTCGCCGAGCAGTGCGAGGAAGAGCCGGAACGCCCGCGGATCGAGGACGTCCAGCTCCGACAGGAGGGCCGGTCCGCCGGTGTGAAGCACGGCGCGGGCCCTGGCCGTCTCCGCGGCCTCGCGCTCCATCTGTTCCAGCAGGAAGGCGCGGGCCTCGGAGCGGTCCTGCACCCGGTTCGGCTTTCCGCGCCGTTCGTAGGAGCCGGTTCTGCGCAGTTGCGGGGAGATCCGGACCGGCGGGGCGACATTCCACGGCGTGTTGGGGGTCGGCTCCTCCTTCTGCCAGGCGCTCACGGTCTCGGCGGTGACGGTGAGGTGCCGCGCGGGCGACAGACCGAAGGCCGCCCGCCACAACCGGTGCGCCGCCGCCTCGTCGGGGGCCTCGGCGAACCAGCGGGCCAGCGTACGGAAGTCGGCCGAGCGGTCGGAGCGGCCCGAGCGGCGCTCGTTGATCAGGCCGACCGCGTCGATGAGCTGTTTGATCGCCGTCACGGCCGCCTGCCTCAGCAGCCGGGCCTGCGAGGGGCGGCCGGCGTCGCGGGAGACGAACCAGTCCTTCAGGCCGCGCCAGCGGTTCTGCCACGAGCCGAGCGCTGCCGCCTCGGCCCTGGCGTACGCGTCGGCCGCGTCCGCTCCCTCCGGCACGGCGTCGGCGGCCTCCCGCCGCGCGGCCAGTCGCAGCAGCTTCTCGTGATCACCCGACTCCAGCTCGGTGAGGAGCGCGGCGATGCGGGCGCCGGAGTTCGCGAGGTCGGCGATGAAGCGGTTGATGTAGTCGATCAGCCGCTCCTTGTAGGCGATGAACCCTTCGACGTCGCCGTCGGAGAAGTCGATCGCGCGGCGCAGCGACGCCATGAACGCCTGGGCGTTGTCGGCGAGGGAGGCGAACCGCTCGGCCAGGGAAAGGAGCAGCAGATGTGTCTTGGCGGGATCGGGATCGGCCTGGCCCGCCAGCGCGGACAGGGATCCGAGCTGCTCGGCGATGTCGCCCAGGGCCACCGACTGGAGCGTACCCCGCCGGCCGATCGCCTCCTCGTAGAAGGCGATGGCCTGCTCGGCCGCCTGCCCGGCCGCGGTGAGCTGGAACAGGAACCGCTTGCGGTGGAAGTCCTCGACGGAGGTCACCCTGCCGGTGTCGGCGTCGGCGCGCAGATTTCCCCATTCGGTCAGCTTCTCCAGCGCCTGCGCGAGCTGGTCGTCGCTGTCCCGTCCCAGCTCGGCCGCGACGTCCTCGGGGCGCAGATGCACGATGAAGCGTTCTTTCGCCTGGGCGAACGTACGCAGCACCCGGCGGTAGAGCTCCGCGTTCGGCGCGCTGAGGTGGGCGAAGGGGTGGGAGTCGCGGTGAGTCGCCTGGGACAGGTCAATCACCGTGTCATTTTGCCTGATGAATGTGGCCTGATGCGCGGGCACGATCGATCTCGGTGATTTTTTGTCGGTCGGCCGCGAACGCGTCGCCAGATCTGGCCTGCCGATGTTCCCGTACGCTTCCCGTCGCGGAGGCCGTCCAGCGTTCCAGGTCCTGCGTGAGAACGCACATCACGCGGCCTGGGGGGACTTGTGGTGAGCCGTCGTCCCGGCGGGGTCGATCACGATGCCGGTGACGTCCAGATCTTCGATCATGCGCCGGAGCGCGGGCTCGGTGAGCCGGATCCAGCGCTGGCCGGCACCGAGCACCCTGGTCAGGCGCATCGGCGACGAGAAGGCGGCTGCCGTCCTCCTGCCCGAATCGGTCCTGAACAGGCGCAGCGACATGCTGAAGGCGCCTTCACGGACCGGCACGTATAACGGGACTTCCGACATTACTTCCTCCTGATGAGAACTCGTACGAAAGTGACGTTATCTCCTCGTTGGTGCTTTTCGGTGCGATCTCTACGGGAATCAGACGGGGATGGCGGGAGCGCTGACGCCATGTTGACGCTCCGCGCACCGCTGTCCGGGGTCCGCGGGAGGTCGTCGCCTCCGGTCGGGGACCGCGAGGGAGGGGAGCTCACCGGCCTGCCGGCCGTCCTGTCGAGCCGGGTGGCCCGGCCGGATGGGGCGCGTACCGGACCGTGACGGGGTGGAATCTGGGAGTTCTCCACGGTCTCTCCGGTGAAGGACCTGGTTCGCCGGTTGTGCTCTGGTCCGGACTCGGCTGTCGCGCTGGACTCCGCCGCCGTTGACACCCATCGGCCTGACCGACTTACCAGCAAAAATGCTCATTTTGCGAGTAGTGGTGCCAATAGTCGTTGATTCCGCATTCGCGGGACGGCCGGTTTCGTGGCCGGAATGCCCGTGAGCCGGAAAACCCGAAAGCGGGAAAGGGGTATTGATTTTTGGTGTCCTTTGCTCGGGAATGGCTTTATGGTGAAAGAGTGGGCGTCAACACTGATATCCGTGGAAATGTTGACCTTGTCTGGTGAGAAACCAATATTCGGGGTCATCGACTGTGTCGGCGCCCGCTGCTAGTGTTTTGCTCGGCCGGCGGATTAGTTCGACCGACGATTTACGCTTATCGGCGTAATTCGCGTTTCTCTGGTTGAGGAGGTCTCTCATTTCTGTTCTGGATGGTGACGACTCCGGACTCCGGACGGACGTGGGAAACGTCAGGACCGGCCCCTCTCCCTCCTCGGGGATCGAGTCGACCTACAACGAGCTCGCGGCGCTGATGGGTGAGACCGCGGGGCCCGAGCCGCACCACGGCCGCCGGGCGGGGTCCCACGACGACGCGTCGATCCTGGAGGCCATGGAGCGGATGACCGACTTCGTGGTGGCCAGGCTGGGCGTGGGCCGGGGCTCCCGGGTGCTGGACGTCGGCTGCGGCAACGGTCGCCCGGCGGTGCGCCTGGCCCGGACCCTGGGCGCGCGGGTCATGGCGATCGACATCGACGAGGAGGCACTGCGCGACGGAGCCGAGCACGCCGCGGCGCAGGGCATGGCCGAGATGGTGCGGTTTCGGCGCGTCGACGCGCTGGACCTGCCGTTCGCCGACGCCTCGTTCGACGCGGTGCTGGCCTTCGAGGTCACCCCGTACCTCGACGTCGCGGCCCTCTACCGGAGCATCGCCAGGGTTCTGCGACCGGGGGGTCGCCTGGTGGTCGAGACCCCCTACCCGCTGGTTCCGATGACCGAGGAGATCCGCGAGCGCATCGGCCCCTACCTCGCCGTGTCGAACGCCGTGTCGAACGCCGTGTCGAACGCCGGGTCGTTCGACGTGCCGGAAGACCACCTGTCGGCGGCGCGGCGGGCCGGAATGGCCGCCACGGAGCTCGTCGACATCACCGAGAGCGTGCGCGACTCCTTCTCCCGGCTCACGCGCGGGCCGGGGGAGCGCGGGGCACGGCCGGAGGCCGGGTACGGGGCGTCCGGCACCGCGCGGCTGCTCGACACCTTCGCCGCGTGGGCGGACGCCGCCGAGGTCGGCGGGGTCGTCATGACCTTCACCAGGATGGAGCAGTGACATGACGGATGTGACGGTCATCGGGACCGGCGTGATCGGTTCCGCGATCGTACGGGCCTGCGCCGACTCCGGCCTGGAGGTCTCGGTCTGGAACCGTACGCCCGAACGCCCGGCGAGGCTCGAGGGAAGGGACGTCCACCTCCGAGCGACGGCGGCCGAGGCGATCGAGGCCTCCCCGATCGTGCTGCTGTGCCTTCTCGACTACGAGATCACCCACGCGGTCCTCGACGAGGCCGCGGCCGACCTCTCCGGCAGGCTCGTCGTCCAGAGCGCCAGCGGCATCCCCGACGATGTCGCCCCCCTGCGGGAGCGGGTGGAGGCCGCCGGAGGCAGATACCTGGAGGCCGCGATCCTCAACTACCCGGACGCCATCGGCACCGAAGACTGCTTCACCGTCTACGGCGGGGCGGCCGAGGACTTCAAGGAGCTGGCGGGCGTCACCGAGGCGCTGTCCGGCAAGCAGGTGCGCCTGGGCCCCGACCCCGCCTACGCCAAGGCCTACCACGTCGTCTCCAGCGCCTTCTACTACGCGTTCGTCAACGGCTTCCTCGAGTGCTCGGCCATCGCGGAGAGCATGGGCGTCCCCCTCAACGACTTCGCGGAGTCCGTGCCGCTCTACGACCCCGGTTTCCAGAACACGATCGGTGTCGGCCTCGGCCTCATCGCGCGCCGCGACTACACCTTCGAGCAGGCTCCGCTGACCTCACACCTGAACGTCCTCAACAACCTGGCGGGCATCGCGGAGCGGGCGGGGATCGACCACTCCTACCTCGGTGTGATGCGCGAGCGCGTGCTGAGGGCGATGGACCAGGGCTACCGGCGCGAGCACGTGGCGGTGCTCACCGAGCAGTTCCGCAGCCGCCGAGCGGTCCTTTACAACCGCTGAGGGGAAGCACCCGCGGGGTTCGAACCGGTTGGCGGCGCGGCCGTGCCGCCGGAAAGGACGACAGAGTTGAGCGCGACGCACGCGGCCGGCACCGACGGTACCGGCGGGGGTGGCGGCATCGACGGCATCGACGGTACGGATGGCACTCACGGCGTCGACCGGGGCGGCGGCACCCGAAACCACGGCACCTCGGTCGCCGGCATGGCGAGACGTGGCTTCCCGGGTCCGGGCACTCCCGGTCCCGGCCTTCCCGACCCGGCCGTCCCCGGTCCGGGAATCCCCGGTCGCCCAGGTCCCGGGGGCCCCAGTCCAGGCACTCCCGGCCCCGGCACTCCCGGCCCCGGCACTCCCGGTCCCGGCACTCCTGGTCCAGGCACTCCCGGTCCCGGCACTCCTGGTCCCGGCACTCCTGGTCCCGGCACCCCTGGTCCCGGCACTCCCGGTCCCGGCACTCCCGGTCCCGGTTCCGGGGCTCCGGAGGCCGACGTCTCGGGGGCCGGCATCGCGGTCGCGGACCGGATCACGATCGACCCCCGGTTCGGGGAGGACCGTGAGCGGCTCCCGAAGACGGTGGAGGGTGAGACGGCCGGCCCGTACGCGGTCCTCGAAAGGAACGACCTCCCATGACCGAGACGGTCCCGGCGGACTCTCGCATGTGGCTGCGCAGGCAGCGCACGCTCGCCGAGCCTCGCCTGCGCCTCGTCTGCTTCCCCCACGCCGGGGGTGCCCCGACGTTCTACCGGGGATGGCAGGACCGGCTGCCCGCCGACGTCGAGCTCTCCGCCGTGTGTTATCCCGGCAGGCAGAACCGCGTCAACGAGCGGCCGATCGACCGCATGGAACCCCTCGTCGACCACGTCTGCCAGGCACTGGTCACCCTGGCGGACCGGCCGCTCGCCCTGTTCGGGCACGGCATGGGTGCCGTGGTCGCGTACGAGGTCGCGATCAGGCTCGCCGGACGATACCGGATCTCCCCGGCGGCGCTGCTGGTGTCGGCGCACGCGGCGCCGCACCTGTGCGCGGACGACGCGAGGAGGATCCCCATCGGTGATCGTCAGCTCGCCGAGCAGGCCGCCGCCGCGGATCCGATGCTCCTGCGCTTCCCGGAGCTGATGGACCTGGCGATGATCGCGCTGCGAGCCGACCACGACCTCCTGCACGCCTACCGGCCCGCGTTCACTCCGGCGGTCACCGCTCCGATCACCGGCTACCTGGGGACGGACGACCCGCGCGTGAGCCACGGGGAGATGCGTGCCTGGAGCCGCGTCGCGGCCTCCGGTTTCGAGCTGCGGACCTTTCCCTGGGGCCACTTCTATCCGGTGGACGCGGAGGCGGCACTCGTCACCGACATCGCGGAGCGCCTCGTCGACGCCTCCGGCACCGGAGGCGTCGACGAGGCGCTCCGCGAGGATTCGGCCGCTCCTTCCCCGCACGCGTGAGATTCCGGCACGCGGGGGAAGAGGTGTCACGATCGTGATCGGCGACAGCCCGGCCGTTCGGGCACCTGTCCCTTCGACCCGGCCGAGGAGTGCGCGCGGTTCCGGGCCGGGGGCCGGTGTCACTCTCAGCCGGCTGGCCCGGCTGGGTTTTCCGGTCGGTGAGGCCGCGCCGGTTCGGGGTTCGCACGGTTCGGGAGTGGTCATGCCGGGGTGAGGTTCGGGAGTGCGGGCGGGGTGCGTCCGATACGGCCGGTACGAATCCGCGTTCGCCGGTCGTCCCGAAGCACGTCGCCCTGGAAATTGTCGGTACCCGTTGTCAGAGTCGACAGGGTCAGCGGCAACGTTCCAACCTCGTCCCCCGGAGGTGCGCGATGGCACGGCGACGGACACCCGCCAAGACGGTGCGACGGCGGGCGTCCGGCGGGCGAAGACCGCGCCGGCGCAAAGGAGACGGCGACTGGTTCCTGTGGGTGGTCGCGGCCGGGGCCATCGTCGTGGTCGCCATATGGCTCGTCGACGTCGTCGTCGCCAACTGGCAGCTGGTGATCGGCGGCACGATCGTGCTGATCGCAGCTCTGGCCGGGGCGCTCCTGCTCCGTCATCAGGTGATCGAGGCCCGGGAGCGGGAGTGGCTGGAGGACAACGCGCGTCTCGAACGCGTCGACCGCATGAGCGGTGACCGGTTCGAGGCCCTCGTCGAGGCCCTGCTGCGGCGAGAGGGTTTCCGCGGGGTGCGCAGGATCGGCGGCAGCGGTGACGGCGGCGTCGACGTCGTCGCGACCGGGCCCGGCGGCGACCGCCTCGTCATCCAGTGCAAGCGCTGGGGCACCTCGGTGGGCTCACCCCAGATCCGCGACCTCCTCGGCGCGCTCCACGCCTATCCCGGTCACCGCGGCGTGCTCGTCACCTCGGCGACGTTCACGGCTCCGGCCAGGGAGTGCGCGGCGGGCACCGACCTGACGCTGATCGACCGCACGCTGCTCGCCGCCTGGTTCACCGGGTCCTTCACCCTCGCGCCGCGGGCACGCCGCGGGACCGGCCGATGGTCCCTGCCGGGACGCCGTCCCGTGACGCGCTACCCGGATGGAGATCTGGGCCTGGAAAGAGCGTTCGGCGACGAGCCCGCCTGACGACCGCGCCGTCCACCGCGCCGTCCGCCTGTGCGCGGCGGACCGGCGAACCGGCGGGCACGGGAAGGCGGTGGCGGTGTCCGGGAGTCTCCCGGGTGGGCCGTGGGTGGCCCCGGGCCCGTTCGGCCGGGACCGGCTCACGACCCCGCGGTGTCGAGGGCCTTTTCGAAGGCGGCGTGGGCGTCCGGGGTGAACAGGACGAACCGCAGATCCGTCACCTGCGTCGGGGTGGCCCGTACGGTGTCGACGGCGGTGCGGGCGGCGTCGTCCATCGGCCAGCCGTAGATCCCGGCCGACACGGCGGGGAAGGCGACGCTGGTGGCGCCGAGTTCGTCGGCCACGCGGAGGGATTCGCGATAGCAGGAGGCCAGGAGGTGCGTGCGGTCCTCGGTGGGGGAGTGGACGGGGCCGACGGTGTGGATGACCCAGCGGGCCGGGAGGTCTCCCGCGGTGGTGGCCACGGCCTGGCCGGTGGGGAGCCCCCTGCCGTAGTGGGAGGCGCGCAGGTCGCGGCATTCGGCGAGGATGGCGGGGCCGCCGCGCCGGTGGATGGCCCCGTCGACTCCGCCGCCACCCATGAGCGAGGAGTTGGCGGCGTTGACGACGGCGTCGACATCCTGCGTGGTGATGTCCCCCTGGACCAGCGTGATCCTCATGAGCCATGGCCTTCCTCGGTGGTACGTCTTCTCGTCCGGGTCCTTCCCCGCTTTCCCATGCTCTGACATGTTGGCTCAGGTGGTGGCGCGATCGTCAACATGGCGTCCATCGCCGGGATGCGGGGCACCGCCAACCTCGCCGCCTACGTGGCCGGCAAGGCGGGCGTCATCGGCCGCCGCCAGCTCGGTGAATCGCACTAGATTGCCGTCATGAGCGGCGGTGGTGCGTGGGCGGTGGAGGCGATCGCGAAGCTGGACGGCGAGAGGGAGCGGATCCCTCCCACGCCGCTGCGCCGGTTCCCGCTGCCCGCCGGGTGGGAGGTGCGGCTGTGGCTGAAGGACGAGTCCGCGCAGCCGACGGGCAACCTCAAGCACCGGCTGGCGCGGGCGCTCTTCGTCCGGGCGATCACCGCAGGCCTGATCGTGGAGGGCACCACCGTGGTGGACGCGAGCGGGGGTGCGATGGCCGTCGCGCAGGCGTACTTCGCCCGGCTGCTCGGCCTGCCGTACATCGCCGTCATGCCGAAGAGGTCGTCCGGGGAGGGCGTCGAACGGCTGGGCGGGAGGTGCCTGCACGTCGACCCGCCCCTGGCGATCTACGCGGAGGCGGCGAAGCTGGCCGAGCGGGTGGGCGGCCACTACCTGGACCACTACACCTCGGCGGCGACCGTCGACTGGCGCGGGGGAAGCCTGGCCGAGGAACTGTTCGGGCAGCTGGAGGAGTGCCCGCGCTGGGTCGTGGTCGGCGCGGGCACCGGTGCCACGTCCGCGGCCGTCGGCCGCCACCTGCGCGCCCATGACCTGCCCGGACGGCTGGCCGTGGTCGATCCGGAGAACTCCGCCTACTTCCCCGGCTGGGCGAGCGGCGCCGCCGACTACGCCACGGGCATGCCCTCCAGGATCGAGGGGATCGGCCGGCCGCGCCTGGAGCCGGGGTTCGTCCCCGACCTCGTCGACCTGGTCGTCCCCGTACCCGACGCCGCGAGTGTGGCCGCCGCCCGCCGCGTCCGCCGGGACATCGGACCGCCGGTCGGCGCCGCCACCGGCACGAACCTGTGGGGCGCGCTGGAGATGGTCACGCGCATGCGCGCCCGGGGCGTCCGAGGTGCCGTGGCGACCGTGATCGGCGACGCCGATCCGCGCCACCTGCGAACCTGCCACGACGACACCTGGGCGGAGAGCAAGGGGCTGGACTGGCGGCCGTACGCGGAGAGGCTGGAACGCCTGCTCGACCACGGCGGGCCCTGGCAGCCGGATCCGGCGCCGGAGTGACCGGAGCCGACGGCCCGGGGGTGCGGAGGTCATGTCCGGGAGTGGTGTACGAACAGGTCGGACCGGACGCCGGTCCGGGACCGTTCGGGAGGCTGAAAGAACTTCTCGGCGGGGGCGGTGCGCGGGCAGGCCGGTCCGGAACCGCCCGGGAGGCTAAGGGACTTCTCGGCGGGGGCGGTGCGCGGGCAGGTCGAACCAGACGCCGGTCCCGATCTGCCCGGTGCCGCACAGCCGCGTCCAGCGGGCCCCGCAGCGCCCGGCGGTGAACTCGTTGACGATCCGCAGGCCCCGCCCGCCGAGCTCCAGCTCGTCCACGTGGCCCGGGGCGGTGAACGGGCGGTGCAGCAGGCGTTCGATCAGCGGGACCCCGCCGCCGGCGTCGGCCACCTCGACCTTGATCGGCAGGTCGTGGTCGTGCAGGACCCGCAGCTCGTACGGGCCCGGGGCGTAGCTGCCGGCGTTGGTGGCCAGTTCGGTGACCACGACCTCCAGCTCGGCGACCTCGTGGGCGGCGAAGGGCGGCCGGGACAGCAGGTCGCGGAGCAGCCTGCGGGCGCGGCGGGCGGTGTCGCTCTGGGGAAGGCGCCAGACGGCCACCCGGAAGCGGCCGTGGATCTTGCCGTGCACGCCGAAGTCCAGAGCCAGAGCGTGCTCGGTGAGCATCGTCGCTCCTATCGCGTAGGGCACCAGCGGCACGGGGTCGCCGAGGCGTCCGGCCACTCGCTGGTCTGAATTACCCATGGTGCGGGACAAGACCGATATACGGAGAGTCGCAGGACCAATACTGTCCGCAGATCGGTTCGGTGACAGGCAGGGCCGATCACCTTGCATGATCGGTCGTACCGATACGGCTTCGGCGGTGCCGGGTCGCCGGTTACCTTGGCGTCAAGGGAACCCGTCAAGGGAATTCGGCCGGGAAAGGTCGGCATGAACGTCAGCAGTGGGAACGCGCAGGAAATCGACCCGGCGCTCTGGGAACGTCCGCAGATGCGCCAGGCTCTGGCCGCCCGCGACATGGCCACCGTGTACCGGTTACTCCAGCGGATCGGAGTCTCACAGCGTCACATCGCCGCCCTCACGGCGCAGTCCCAGTCGGAGATCTCCGAGATCCTCAAGGGCCGCCAGGTGATGGCGTACGAGGTGCTCGGCCGGATCGCCGACGGTCTGGGAATCCCGCGCGGTTACATGGGGCTGGCCTACGACGCCTCCTCCACGGCGCTGGCCGGGACGGCGGCGGACCAGCGCGACGACCCCGGCGAGGACGAGCAGGTACGCCGCCTCCTCGCGCACGCCGCGCAGGTGACCATCGGCGCGACGGTCGGGGACGCCGAGGAGTGGGCCGAGCCGCTGCCCCCCACGGAGACCCCCGTCCCGTACCGCATCGGCATGGCCGACGTCGAGCAGATCGAGACGGTGACCCGGACGCTGCGCGCCCTGGACTACCGGCACGGGGGCGGTGTCTGCCGCGACGCGGTGGTGGCGCAGCTGACCTGGTCGCAGCGGCTGCTGCGGGCCACGTGCCCGGAGTCGGTCACCCTGCGGCTGCACCAGGCGCTGGCCGACCAGCACAACCTCGCGGGCTGGACCTCCTTCGACGTCGGCCTGTACGGAGCGGCCAGAGGCCACCTGGCCCGCGCGCTGGAGCAGGCCAAATACGCGAGGAACTCCTCGCTCGCGGCCAACGTCCTGTATCGGATGGGACGCGTCCACCTGCACTGCGACCGCATCCTGGACGCGCTGCGGTTCTTCCAGCTCGGGCAGATCTGCGCGCAGGACGCCAGCTGCGAGCGGACCGTGGCGATGCTCTTCGCCAACGAGGCGTGGGCCTACGCGCTGCTGGGCGACAGCGATCTCGCCCTCAAGTCGATCAACAGGGCGAGCGACGAGCTGGCCCGTGCTCGTGACCGAGAGTCACCCGCCTGGGTGAGCTTCTTCGGCGCCGCCGACCTCGACGCGACGAGCGGCATGGTCCACGCCGACCTCGCCGTGACCCACCTCGACAGCCACCTGGGCATCGCCGAGCGATTCCTCACCGACGCGCTCGGGCAGCGCGACCCGAGCATGGCCAGGAGCAGGGTCTTCGAGCTGACGGCCCTCGCGACGGTGCAGCTCAGAGCGGGTGACATGACCTCGGGGATCGCCAACGGCGACGAGGCCGTCACCCTGGCGACCGAGATCCGCTCGGTGCGGATCATCGACCGCCTCGCCCCGCTGCAGGCCGTCGCCATGATGCGGGCGCACAGCGGCGACGCACAGGACCTCGCCCGGCGCATCTCGGCGGTGCGCGCCGCATGACGATGACCACCGAGCACGCCGGCGGCCTCACCCGCGACCGGCTCCACTCGCTGCTGGCGTCGGTCTGCGCCCGGGTGGGGCTCGCACCCGGTGACGCCGAGCTGATCAAGTTCACCAACAACGCCGTCTTCCGCCTCCGGAGGGCATCCGTCGTGGTGCGCGTCGCCGGATCCTCGGCCGCCCGCTCCCGCGTGCCGACGGTGGTGCGGGTCGCCCGCTGGCTGGCCGGCCACGACTTCCCCGCCGTGCGGCTGCTGCCCGGCTGCGAGCAGCCGCTCCAGGTCGAGGGTCACCTGGTCACCCTGTGGGAGAACACTCCCGAGGTGGGGCCGCGCCCCGGTGGCGGTGACCTGGCCGCCGTGCTCAGGCGACTTCACACGCTTCCCGACCCGCCGGTGGACCTGCCGGAGTGGACCCCGATGGCCGAGGTCCGCCAGCGGCTCGACGAGCCGGAGGACCTGTCCCCGGGCGACCACGCCTTTCTGCTGGACGAGTGCGACGAGATCGAGGAGCGGCTCGCCGCACTCGACTACGTGCTCCCCGCCGGGCTCATCCACGGTGACGTGTTCATGGGCAACGTCATCGCCGGCCCCGGCGGGCCGGTGCTGTGCGACTTCGACGGTACGGCGATCGGCCCGCGCGAGTGGGACCTGGCCCCCGTCGCGGTCGGACGCCTGCGGATGGACTATCCCTGGGACGAGCACACGCCGCTCGCCGAGGGCTACGGCTTCGACGTCACCCGCTGGCCGGGCTTCCCGGTCCTGCGCCGCCTCCGCGAGCTGAAACTGGTCACCAGCGTCGTGCCCGTCCTGCGCAGCAACCCGGGCATCCGGCCACAGTGGGAGCACCGCATGCGCAGTTTCAGGACCCGCGACCAGACGGTCAGGTGGCAGCCGTACCGGTGACCGGTCCGGGAAGGAGCCGCGAACGAGCCGGAGGGAGATCGGGGCCGGTCATTTCCCCGAAGCCTTCGAACATCGCCCCAGTATTTCGCGGGGGTGCGGTCGCACTCGTTCCGAGTGGCTCGTCGGCCATCGGTCCGGGGCGTTCGGCGACCGTGTCCAGGGGGTGGCTTTCGAGGGGCCTCCGGGGAGGGGGAGCGTGGGGATCAGGTGATGTCTCCCTCCTCCGTCTCCGTTGAGACAGGCCTGCCCGGGGTGACGCCGAGGCTTGGTGCCTCGATGTTCTCGATCGTCGCGGCGCGCCCGCCCGCTCCGGAAGGAATCGGCCGCTCGGCCGCCAGCTGGGCGAGGGCGCACAGCAGAAGCTCGCTGCTGGACCAGTCGACGCGGTCGCCGCGCCCCAGCTCCACGACGCGCCGCATGACCTCGTCGGGGGTGCGGCCCAGCGCGGCGGCGATGCGTTTGGCAGCGTGCAGGAGTTCGTGGTCTCGAGCCGCCATGACGATGTTCTACCCTTCGGTGCGGCTGTGATGGGTGACGCCGGCGGTGAAGTTCCGACCGCTCGAGCGTCGGAGTACCTTCACCTGGTTGCTCAGGGATCCGCCGCCTGCGTCGCGTGGGGTCCGCTGCTGCTTTCCCGCTCGCGGGTCAGGACACCCGGGACGGAGTGGCGGCCCACGTGTCGCAGGCGGCGGGGGAGAGCGCCCGGTAGCCGCGCTTGAACCAGTGGAGCCGGTTGGCGCCGGTGCCGTGGGTGCGGCGACCGTCGTCGCCGCTGGCGCGGAGCGCACCGGACAGTGCCTCCCAGTCCTGTTCGGTACGGGGCAGCGAGCCTCGTACGCTGCCCAGGAACACCCCCGACAGGCAGTCGGCCTGAAGCTCGTAGCGGCGGCCGAGTTCGGGCTGGTGGGAGCGGTCGGAGCGGACGCGGGCCTCGTAGTCGTCCCGGACACCGGTGAGGCTCTGCAGGTGGTGGCCGTATTCGTGGGCCGCCACCTTGAGGGGGTACAGGTCGGTCCTGCCCTCGATCCAGTGGCCGGTGAGCGGGAACACCAGCGTGGCCCGTTCGGTGCAGTAGAAGGCCGCCGCGTTGGCGGGCCAGCGCACCCCGCACACGCGTCGCTCGGGTTCCTCGTAGAAGCGGACCACGGGCTTGCGGAACCTCAGCCCGGCGCGGGCGAAGTGGGCGGACCATGAGGTGTTCAGGCATTTCACGGCCGCCGTCAGATACTCCCGCATCAGCGGCACGCCCCTGTCGATGATCGGCGGTTCCTGGCACGAGGTGGCCGCCAGCTTCCCGGTCCTCAAAAGCGGGCTCTTGGGCGAGGCGGCCTGTGCGACCCCGTACGGCAGGACGGTGAGGCACACGGTCGCGAGGAGGGCGCACCGGGTGGAGACGGCGAGGCGCCGGGGGGTGACGCCGGACGGGAGGAAGCGCATGGTCGGACAGCTTAGGACTCCCGCGTGTCGAGCCGAGGCGACGCCGGCCATGTCGCCGACGCGGCCGGGCCGGTCGGTGCTCTCCCCGGGAGCGCGCACATCGCCTCCGCGGGGAAAGCGGTCCCTGTCACCGGGTGATCTGAACCGGATGAACTTTCAGGCCGGGAAGCTCTGCCAGCGGGCTCAGGTCGGTGACCGGAGTGTTGGAGAGGTCGAGCCGGCGCAGGCGCGGCAGCCTGGTCAACGGGGTCAGGTCGGTGACGGCCGTGTCGGCGAGGCTGATGGCTTCGAGCCGGTTCGGGAGGCCGCCGAGTCCTACCAGTGCCTTCAGCGTGTCGGAGTCGGCTTCGCGGGGCAGCCGCAGGTTCCGAAGGCCGGTGATCAGGCGGAGTGTGGGCAGCGCGGAGACGTGGGGAAGGTCAAGCCAGGTCGAGCCGAGGGCCGCGTCGCTCAGCACCTCGCGGGCGTAGCGCTCATACTCGCGGCCCCGGCACCAGCCCGCGGCCAGTTCCCGCTGGATCCCGGGGTCGTCGGCGTGACGGAACCGCCTGATGAGGGGAATCGCCTGGTCGGCATCGATCAGCGCCGCGGTGCGGATGACGGCCGGTGCCATGGCGTTCGTGACGGAGCCCGACCGTGCCACGTCCGCGAGAAGGTCGAGGACGAAGTCCCCGGCCTCGGCGATCTCGTCGGCTTCGCCGAGGTCGCGAGGTGGCAGGAACTCCCGGACCGTGTAACGGATCTGGTCGGTGAGTTCCGGGCACCTGTCGGGGGCGAGGTCCGCGACGCACGCGGCCGCCAGCAGCCACAGCCGGCGATGGTTGTCGCGACTTCTCCTGGCCCGGTCGACCAGCCCCGACAGCACGTGCCAGGAATCGTGCTCCGCCTCCTGCTCGACCGCCATGATCACCACCTCCTGGTAGGAGGGCAGGTGAGCGTGGCTGACGAGGTGCCGGTGGTGCATCTGGTCCAGGAACTCCTGGGCGGCCAGGTAATCCTGGAACCCGGGGAACCGGAATCCGACCCGTTCTCCGTCGACGAGTTCCAGGAGGCCGGTCTGCTCCATCATGAGCTGGAGCATGTAATCCGCCTGGTGGTGGTCCCCATGTGTCACCCGGTCGATCAGTTTGACCGCTGTCTTCCGTGGGAGCGTGTCCTCGCCCGCTAGGACCAGCCAGTGGGCGAGCGGCGCGAGAAGGCGGTGCCAGTCGGACCTCTGGCGGATGGACCGCTGTACGTCCCGGCGCTCGATCAGGAAGTCGACGAGAGTGCCTCTGCGGAAGAGCTTCGAACGTGAGTCGCCCAGTTCGTTTCCCCTGAGGTGCTGCGCGCTGAGGATCGCGCACATCAGCGGCGACCTGGCCAGCCGCGCGAGATCACGGCGCGCCGCCAGTTCGCCCTTCAGGAGTTGTCCTGATTCCCACACCTGGCCGGGGCGGTAGGTATGAGCGCCTTCGGCCACGGCAAGGTGCCAGCGATCGATGAAGCCGTCCACCTGGGTAGGCGTCATCGGCTCCAGTCTCGCGGTCACGAAGCCGTGGGCTCGTAATCGCTCGCGCCAGGCCTTGTTGACGGCGGCGGGCCTCGAGGTCAGGACATAGGACGCGTCCGGGTAATAGGCGAGGAGTTTTTCCAGCCATTTGAGGACGGCCGGACGGTCCTTGTCGGATATCTCGTCGATACCGTCCAGAAAGATCATTCCCCGGCCGTGCTTCAGGAGATCGGCCACCCAACGCTCAGGCTTACCGTCGGCGATCGTATCGGCGACGGCCGCGACGAACTCTTCCACCTGGGGAAGGCGCAGGCGTTTTCCCTCGTCGTGGCAGCCGCGCATTTTGATGAGGAATGGCACCATCGCCGGGGAGTCGTCCCCCTCCCGGAGCAATTCTCCGCGGAGTCCGCGAATGGCCAGATGGCGCAGAGCGGTGGTCTTCCCGGAGCCGGCATGACCCTCCAGCAGCAGACGGCGTCTGCCGGTGACAGCGTCCTCGACGCGCAGACCGCTCCCGTTGAGGGTGGGGCCTTCTCCTGTTTCCTGGAGCGAAAGATTCATGTAGGCGGTGCTCAGCCGGTAATTGCGCAGTTCCCAGGGCAGCTCGTCCACACCCCAGAGTTCGATGTGGTCCAGGAGGTGGAGGACCCCACGTCGGAATTGATCTTCGAACTCCCGGGCCTGGGCTGTCCGCGCCTCGTCGCCGGCGTAAAAAATGATGTTTCCATAAACATCGCGAGCCTGGACGGCGTTACCGTGCACCGTGCCGTCGATCTCGTTGTGCACGCCTTCTGGCTCGGAGCCGCTCATGAATCGAGGGTACGCTCTGCGCCGTCCGACTTCCGGAATTTCCGGATCTGAATGAAGATGGCGTTATGTCAAAAAGGGTGCAGGTCTGGTGTGGCGCGGTCGTGGCATTCGCCGTTCTCGTGGGACTCGGCGTTTACTTCCTGTCCGTCGGCCTGGACAAGGCGGACAAGGTCGCGAGTGTGATCGGCGCCTTCGTCGGCCTGGCCGGACTCGGCCTGGCTCTGCATGGAATGCTGTCCGCTCCTGCACAGGCCGTGGGCGACGTCCACAATGAGATCAGCGGCACAGTTCACGGTGATTCCATCCAAGCCCGGGACATTCATGGCGGAATCACTTTTGGAGGCCCTGACCCATCCTGACGCGCTCGTCCGGGGAAGCGTCGGACGAGATCGTTCAGGAGGATGAACGGCCTCTTCCGGTCACGGTGAACAACCCCGGCGGCCCACCTCGCGGTCACTGGCGGGACAGGGCACGGGTGATGCCGGTGGCGATGGTGGTGACCAGCACCCAGCCCGCGATCACGAGACCGTAGGCGACCCACTGGGGGGCGCCAACAGGCTGGTACGCCTTCTCCTGCCCGAAGTCGATCAGCGGGAACAGCAGGTCCAGCGCGTAGACGAGGGCGTTGAAGACGGGACCCTTGCCGGGTTCCGCGCGAGGCGGGTTGTTCATGGCGAACACGACGGTGCCGGTGACGAGCAGGGCCAGGAACCACAGGGCGGCGCGGACGGGGCGGTAGCCGTACCCGACGGTGACGTCCTGCAGCCGGCCCCAGGCCCGGGCGTACAGCGGAAGCGTGGAGCGCTGCCGCCGCTGCTTGACCAGCAGGACGGTGCGGGCGTCGACGTCGTGCCCCAGCCGTCGGTAGATGGCGGCGAGCTGCTCGTACGGCTGCGGCGCGTACCCGCCCGGGTCGTCCTTCAGCCAGGCCAGGCGCCGGGCGGCGGGCAACATCGGATCCAGGGCCTCGTAGGTGAGACCGTCCTGGCGGCGTGGCGACCAGGTGGCGGGGTCGTCGCGGATGACGCCGATCCGGGCGTGCCGCAGGTCGACGGTGCCTTCGGGGGTCCGCCTGGGGCGCAGATACAGCTCACGGGCCTCCAGTTGCCAGGCGGCCAGGGCACGGCCGCCCGGTGCGGACAGCGTCGTGTCGTTGAGATACAGGTGCCGGCCGACACGGGTCCCGATCAGGGTGAGTTCGCCTTCCGCGACGAAGCCGCGCCCGCATTCCAGGCCGCCACCGACACTCGCCCCGGCGAGGTCGAGCGCCTGTCCGCCGGGGTTGCTCAGGTGGGCGCCGTTGAAGTCGGCGAACGTGCCGATGCGCGCGTCGGCGAGACGGACCGCGCCCTCGGCCCGGAAACCTTTGGCGCACGACAGCCCGCCCCCGACGTTCACCCCGTCGGCGTCGAGGGCGACCGCGCGGGACGCGCCGGGACCGGGGGCGGTCCCGCCGAACGCATCCGGATCGAGCGTGATCCCACTGGACGTACCGGGACCGGGAGCGGCTCCGCCGGAGGTGTCGGTGTCGAGGGCGGTCCCAGTGGACGTACCGGGACCGGGAGTGGCTCCGCCGGACGTACCGGTGTCGAGGGCGGTCCCGCCGGACGAGGCAGGATCGAGGATGCTTTCGCCGGGCGCGCCGGGAACGACGGCGGACAGGTTCGCGTCGGGAACGACGGCGGACAGGTTCGCGTCGGGAACCACGGCGGACAGGTTCGCGCCGGTCAGATCCAGCGACCCCGCGATGCGTGCCTGGGAGAGATCCACCCGCCCCTCGGCGGTGAGCCCGCGTGCGTCGAGGGTCCCCTCGACCTGCAGCTCCGCGGCCTGAAGCGCGTCACCGCCGAGATGGGTCAGGCGGGCGCCGTCCAGGCTGAGCTCCCGGTCGACCCGCGAGTTGGCCAGCCGTACGGTGCCCGTCACGGTGAACCCGACGCCCAGATACAAACCGCCCTCGGCGGTGATCCTGGAACCACGGAAGGCCATCTCGCCGGGGTGGTCGATCACGGTTCCGGTGAAGCCGAACGGCCCGGTCACGCGGGCGTTGCGCAGGCTGACCATCCCCGTCACCGTCATCCACCGGCAGAAGACGCTCCCGTCGGCGATCAGCTCGTCCAGCACGAGCGCGATCCCGTCCGAAGCCGCGGGATGGGCGCGATCCGCCGCCAGGTGGGCATGATCCAGAGTCACGGTGCCGCTCACCTTGACGTTGGAGAACCTGACCTGACCCGCGGCGCTGAGCCCGATCGCGGAGATGCGCCGTCCGGCCTGGAGCCGGTCGCAGTCGATCGCCAGATCGGTCACGGATGTCCGTGTGTGGTCAAGTATGAGACTTCCGGCGATCTGGGCCCCGTGCAACTCCACCCGGCCGGTGAACACGCACCCCTCCAGCAGCAGATGCCCGTCGATCTGCGCGTTGGAACCGGTCAGGCCCGGCAGGTGGGAGCCCTTGAAGCTCAGCTGCGAGCACCGCGCCCAGTACAGGCTGGGGTCCTCCTCGAAGAGGCAGGACTGGAACCGCGCGGAGTGCCGGAGGGTGGAGTGGGCCAGGTTCACCCGCTCGGTTATTCGGGCCCCTTTGATGCGAAGCGCCGGGATCCGGTGTGACCGGGGCGACTCCTCACTCATGTCGCTCATCAGCAGGACGGCGATCACCCTCGCCCGGACCGTCCGCTCCGCGCCCCAGACCGCCCCCGCCGCCGGGTCGTCCTCCTCCGGTTTCCCGGTGGTGAAGTCGACCTCCTCGCCTCGCGGAAACGCCTCCCACACCCGGCGCTCGGCTTCGGACAAGTCCTCGGTACGCACATAGCCCCCCGTCGCTCTTTGATCGTTCGCGCCCTGGAGAAGGTTACGGACCACCGGGGGATCATCACCTTCCAGCAGCTCCACACGGTGTCCCCACCTTCCGTGTCCTGCCGGGCGCCCCAGGGCTGATCTCAAGGGGGGCGACACATGGTGATCGCGGCACCGACATGCCGGCGGGCGGGCCTCTCGATCCTGGAGGGATCCGGTGGCCCCCGGCCTTGCCGGACTACCCCGTCGTACCCGGGACCACTGCCGCCGGGCGTTGAAGCGCGGCTGACGTGGTGCTGGAACGCGGCGACTTAATCCAGTGTTCAACCACGTTCCGGCCGGTTAGCCTGAATTCGTCTCAGCTCAGACGGCGCACGGCCCCAGGGGGTGGCGATGGCTGTCTCCGGTGCTCTCGATGGCGATCCGGAACCAGTCCTGGTGCGGCTCCTCGGCCCGGTGGACGTCGTCGTGGGGGACGACGTCCTGCCGGTCTCCGGACTGCGCCGCAAGGCGGTGGTGTCCGCCCTGGCCCTGCGAGCCGGCGGCGTGGTCGACGCGGACCGGCTGATCGACGCGGTGTGGGACGGCAGGCCGCCCGCGACGGCGACGAACACCCTGCAGAGCCACATGTCCTATCTGCGCAGGCTGTTAGGGGTGCCCGGGGCGATCGTGGCCCGCCCGCCGGGGTACGTGCTCACCCTCGACGCGGTGGCGACGGATGTCCGGATGGCCGAGTCCCTCATCGAGCGAGGAACCGGGGAGACCGATCCCGCCGCGCGGGCGTCCACACTGAAGGCCGCCCTGGAACTGTGGCGCGGGCGTCCCCTGGAGGATGTGGCGGGGCTGTCCTGGTTCAAGGAGCAGGCGGCCAGGCTCGAGCGGCTACGTCACGGCGCGGGGCGGGGGCTGGCGGAGGCCAGGCTGGCACTCGGGAAGCACCTGGAGCTGGTGCCGGAGCTGGAGAGCCTGGTCGAGCCGTATCCGTACGACGAGGATCTGCACGGTTTGCTGATGGTCGCCCTGTACCGCGGCGGCCGGCAGACCGACGCGCTGGCGGTCTATCACCGGTTACGCGACCGGCTGCTCGACGAACTGGGCATCGACCCGAGGCTCCCGCTCCGCGAGCTCGAAACGGCGATCCTCCGGCAGGATCCCAGCCTCGACCTGCCCGCCCCGGGCCCGGTGGTCGTGTCCGAGCCCCGGGGGGCCGGGAGCGGTCCCCCCGAGACCCGGAGAAGCGAGAGCGGTTCCTCCGAAACCCGCAGAGCCGAGAGCGGCCTCCCCGCGCCCGCCCTGGTGGAGCGGGCGGCGGAGACGCGCCTCATCGGTCAGATCCTGAACGCCGCGGCGGCCAAGCGGCAGGGCGGCTTTCTGCTCGTGGAGGGGCCGGCCGGAATCGGGAAGACGAGCCTGCTGGACCACGCCCGGACGCGGGCGGAGAAGCTGGGCTTCACGGTCGCCGGCGCTCGCGGCACCGACCTCGAGGTCGACTACGCCTGGGGCTGCGTCCGGCAGCTGTTCGAGCCGTTCGCCAGGGATCCCGCGGCGCCCGCGCCGGCCATCCTGCGACCGGCGAGCGCCGATCCGGCCGCCCCGCAGGGCGAGTACTCGATCATCAACTCGCTCTTCTGGCTCGCCCACGATCTGGCGTCACGCAACCCACTGCTGATCGTGGTGGACGATCTACACTGGATCGACGCCTCGTCGGCCCAGTTCCTCGCCTACCTGGCCGCGCGGCTGGACGGGCTTCCGGCGGTGGTCGTGGCCGGACTGCGCCCGGGTTCCGAACGCGTCGCCCACATCGCCTCGGTCATCGCCGGACTGCCCCCGGCCGTCACGGCCACGCTGCCCCCCCTGACCCCCGGCGGCTGCGCCGAACTGCTGGCCGGTCTCATCGCCGCCCCGCCGGACGAGGAACTCATCCGGCGATGCTACGACTCGACACGCGGGAACCCGTTCCTGGTACGCGAGCTCGGCCGTCAGCTGAACGCGCCGGAAGGCCACGAACCCGCCCTGCTCCAGGGCTCGCCGAACATCGAACGCTTCGTCGCCGGGCAACTCCGTCACCTGCCGGCACACGCCACGAGCGTGGCGCACGCCCTGGCCGTACTCGGTGACGGCGTCGGTGCCCACGCGCTCGGTACGGTGGCCGGGCTCTCGTCGCGCGAGGCGCTCGACGCGGTGTCCTCGCTGGTCGTCAACGGTCTGGTCACGTCACGCGGCGTGCCCGCGCGATTCTCGTTCGGCCACTCGCTGATCCAGTCCGCCGTCTACGCCGGGATCAGGGCGAGCAGACTGGTCGACCTTCATCTGCGAGCCGTCGACACCGCGATGGCCGGCCATGACCCGATCAGGGCGGCGACCCACCTGCTCCGGATTCCTCCCGGCGTGGGCGATCACGATCCGACGGCGATACTCGGTGAGGCCATCGACGTCAGCCTGGCCCGCGGATCGGTCGACGGCGCGGTCGCGTTCCTGCGCAGGCAACTCGACGAGGCCCGCACCGACCAGCGGCTGGACGTGCTGACCCGGCTCGGCATGGCCGAGGCGCTGGTGAACATGCCGCAGGCCATCGAGAGCCTGTCCGAGGTGCTCACCCTGGAACCCGACCCCGAGCGGCGCGCCGAGATCGCCTTCATCCTCGCCTGCACCACATGGACGATCGGCCGGCCCAGGCAGGCGGCGCTGGCGTGTCAGGCCACCCTCGACAGAGAGCGCCGTCTCTCGGTCACCGCGCGCAGGGCACTGCAGTCCTGCATCGGCATGGTGGCCTACGGGACGCCGCACGGCACCGACCTCGTCGCGTTGCTCGACGAGTTCGGCGCGCAGGAACCCGACTCCTCCTCCGGCGGCCTCATGCTCGAATGCAGTCTCGCGCTCCACGACGCGATGCGGAACAGGCGCGCGTCGGCCGAGCGGCGCGCCCTGCGGGCCATCACCGGTGATCGCCTGACCGGGCAGCCGCAGGCGTTTCCCCTGATGACGTGCGCGTGGTACGCGCTGACCCCGTGCGACAACCCGCGACTCCTGTCGTCCATCGAGGAAGTGCTCGAACACAGCCGCAGGGCCGGCTCACTGCGCGGGACCGCCCCCGCGTTCACCTACAGATCGATGGTCATGCACGCCAGGGGCGATCTCGGCGAGGCCGTCCACGACGGGCGGCTGGCCGTGGAGGCGGCCAAGAACAGCGGCCTCGACCTCGGGCTGGTATTCGTCGGAAACTCCCTCATCTCGGCTTTGCTGGCGCGCGGCGGCATCGAAGAGGCACAGTCCATCCTCAACCAGGTCAAGGCCGCCCACGGCCCCGAGCTCAACCGGTACATCTACGTCAACGGCGAGATCGATCTGCTCATCGCGCGGGGCCACACCCAGCGTGCGCTGGAACTGACGCAGGCGGCCAGGGAGCACTGCCACACCATGGGCATCACCAATCCGGAGATCCTCGACTGGCGCACACCGCTCGTACGATGCCTGCTCCTGCGGGGACGGCACGAGGAGGCGCACGCCGTGGCCCAGGACCTGCTCACCGCCGCGGCCGAATGGGGGACGTCCAGGGCGGTCGGCAGGGCACTTCGATCAGCCGCCGGCACCGTGGCCGGACCGCGGAGGCTCGAAATGCTGACGGAGTCGGTCCGGTTGCTCGAAGCGACCGACGCCCGCCTCGAACACGCCACCTCCCTGTACGAACTCGGCGAGGCCCTGCGACGGTCCGGCCACCTTCCAGAGGCGTGCTCCCAGCTGAAGGCGGCGCTGGAGCTCGCCGACCTGTGCGGAGCCCGGCCACTCCGGCGAACCGTGCTGGCCGCCCAGGCGGAGATCGGTAGTTCCTAGGCCGCGCATCTCCCCGGCCCTGTCCGCCGGCCTCTGTTCTTTCCCGGCGTCGCGTACCGGCGTCACCCGGTGCGGCGGTATCTGCCGGGGGCGGTGCCGTACCGGCGTTTGAACGCGCTGGCGAAGGCGAACTCCGACGTGTAGCCGACCCTGGTCGCGACGGCGTGCAGCGGGGCGTCGGATTCCCGCAGCAGACGGGCGGCGGTGGTCATCCGCCACCAGGTCAGGTAGGTCAGCGGCGGCTGGCCGAGCAGGGCGGTGAAGCGGCGGGCGAACGGAGCCCGGGACAGCCCCGCCTCGGCGGCGAGCGTCGCGACGGTCCACGGCCGCGCCGGGTCACGGTGCATGGCCTGCAACGCGGCGGTGGTGGGCGGGTCGTTGAGCGCCGCCGCCCAGCCCGTGGTCTCGGAGGCCGGCCGCCGGTCGAGCCAGGCGCGCAGGATGTGCAGCAGCAGGGTGTCGAGCAACGCGGGAACGATGGCGTCCGTGCCGAGGCGGGGGCGCTCCACCTCGGAGGCGAGCAGGTCCACGGTGGAACGCAGCTCGGGGTGCCGGCCGAGGTGCGCGGGAAGGTGGATGAGCTCGGGCAGATCGTTCAGCAGCGGATGGGCGCGGGCCGGATCGAGGTGGTATCCGCCGCAGAGCGTCACGGCGGACGGAGCCTCGGTGCCGGTGGGGACGCCTACGGTGTCGGTGACGTAGAGCTGGAGGAACCGGGGGTCGTCCGGGTCGCAGTCGAGCGCGGCCGGTGGGGTCGAGGGGCTGTCGGCCAGCGTGTGCCCGCGCCCGTGGGGCCGGAACACCACGTCCCCGGCGACCAGCTGCACCGGGTCGCCGTCCGGCCCGATGAGCCAGCACGGCCCCTGGAGGATCACCTGCAGACCAGCGGCCCCGGGCATCGTGCCGAACCGCTGCGCCCACGGGGCGTGCCAGGCGACCCGCGCCGAGCGTGGCTGTCCGGTTCGCATGACCGCGATCACGTCGCTGAGCACGTCCATACGGCGAGGATATCCCCGCGATATCTCTGAGGAGACGATCGATTATGAATGAGGGACCGCTGAGCATGGCTCGTCCTCCGGCCTCGCCCATAGGTTCGATCCGTGAAAGCCATGCGAATTCATCGGTACGGTGACGCGTCCGTCATCCGCCACGACGACATCCCCAGGCCGATGCCCGGCCCGGGGGAGGTGCTGATCGACGTCGCCGCGACCTCGTTCAACCCGTCCGACATCGGCCTGCGCCGTGGGCTCCTGCGCTCCGTCTTCCAGCTCGACCTGCCGTGCACGCTCGGCGGGGACGTCGCCGGTACGGTCGTCGAGGTCGGCGGCGGTGTGCGCTCCCTCGCCGTCGGCGACCGGGTCATCGGTCTGCTCAGCGGCGGCGGCGGTGCCGCCGCCGAGTACGTCACCGCCGCCGAGGACATCCTGGTCGCGGCACCGGCCACCGTTCCGCTCGCCCACGCCGCAGCCCTCCCCATCGCCGGCCTCACCGCGTGGCAGGCGGTGTTCGAGCACGCGGGCGTCACGTCCGGGCAGCGGGTGCTCGTCAACGGCGCGGGCGGCGGCGTCGGGGGGTTCGCCGTCCAGCTCGCCAAGTACGCCGGGGCGCACGTCATCGCCACGGCCGGTCCGCGCAGTACCGAGATGGTCCTCCGGCTCGGCGCGGACCAGATCGTCGACTACACGACCACTCCCCTCGCCGACGCGCTGGACGAACCGGTGGACGTGATCCTCAATCTTGTCGCGATCGGCGCCGAGACCCTGATACCGCTGGTCCGGCCGGGCGGCGTCGTCGTGTCCATAACCGTCCCGGTCACGACCCCCGCCGGCTCCCCGGTGACCGCGGTGCACTTCGTGGCCCGCAACGACACGAGCCACCTCGCCGCACTGGTCAAGCTCGTCGACGCCGGTGCCGTCCACCTCGACATCTCCGCGTCCCGCCCGCTCGCCGACCTGGCCTCGGTACACCGCGACGCCGAGTCCGCCCGTACGCGCGGAAAGATCATTCTCGTTCCCTGAAGGAGTTCGTATGACCACCTCGTCCACCTCGTCCACCTCCCCGGCGACCACGCGGCCGCGCGCCGCCGCCCTCGCGGTCGGGGGCGCCGTCCTCGCCACGGCGCTGCTGTGGGCCGTTGCCCAGATCCTGGGCACCGATTTGCGCGTCGACCCCCGCAACGGCCAGCCCCCCGGGGTCATCAGCCTGCCGTTCGCCGCCGTCCTCACACTCGTCCTGTCCCTGCTCGGCTGGGGCACGCGTGCGCTGCTGGACCGGCTGACCCGCCGGGCACCGGTCATCTGGGCCGTGATCGCCGTTCTCGTGTTGCTGGTGTCGTTCCTGCCGCTGTTCGCGGTCGAGGCGACCGGCGGGACCAAGGCCATTCTGGCGCTGATGCACCTCGCCGTCGGCGCGGTACTGATCCCGGTCTTCGGCCGCCGGACAGCGTGATCACCCGCTGTTCGCGGTGCTGGTTCCGGTCTCCGGCCGGCTCACCCCGGCTGTAGCAGTTCGACGAGTTCCGGGGCGATGCCCCGGAATTTCCGGTCCGCGGTGAGCAGCGCGTCGGCCCCCGCCTCGCGGGCGGTCGCGACGATGAGGGCGTCCGGTACTCGAATCGTCAGGTCCGCGGCCCTGAGCAGGGCCGCGCCCTCAGCCGTCGCCTCGTCCACCCCGACGATTTGATCGATGACGGCGGCACGGAACGTTCCGAGCATCCTCTCGGCCGCGACACCCTTGCGGACCGCACCCACCCGCAGTTCGCCCCAGGTGATTACGGAGATGGCGAACGAGGCCGCTTTGTCCTCCCAGCGGCGAACGGCGTCACGGGCATGACTGTGCAGTGCGTCGTCGGGATCGAGCAGGCCGACGATGACATTGGTGTCGAGCATCACGGTAGGCACCCGTCATCCCCAGCTCTCGCGGCTCGCCTCGACGTCCACGGCCTCGGTGAAGCCGGGGATGGTGCCGATCACCCCGTAGAGACGGCTGCGGTGTCGCCGGATGATGATCTGGCCGCCTTCTTCGGCGATGTCGACCGGGTCTCCCGGGTGAAGACCGAGCTTGCGCAGCACCGCCGCCGGCAGGGTCACCTGGTTCTTGCTGGAGATGCGCGCCGGCCCCGTACGCCTGACACGTGTCCTCTTGCCGTGCTCCATAACCTTTACCTTAACCGTCATAGGTAAAGGTTAAACAGTGTCACGTGGAGGATGTGGACGATTACCGAAAGTTTCCTCCCCGTCGTCGGCATCGGTCGGGCAAGAGGCCGGGGAGTGGGAGGGGGCGGTGGAGGATGCGGGGCGGGAAACGGACGTCGCGGGCCGGGTCGCGCCGACACCGCGCGGAAGAGTCAATGAACTTTTCCGTCGAATAGGCAAATAAACGATAACGCCGCTTTTGGAACGATGTACGTAGCCCCATGCTTCTGGGGAGACACCTATCGATCTACTAGGAGCAAACTCCTGTGGCACCCCCCCGAGTACGTCGGCTGCTCACGGCCATGAGTCTGCCGCTGGTGGTCGCGGCGACCATGACGGCACTGCCCAGCACCGCGAACGCCCTCTCGTCCGACGTCGTCATCTCCGCCGTGTACGGCGGCGGCGGCAACTCCGGAGCGATCTTCAAGAACGACTACATCGAACTGGCCAACACCACCGGCAGCCCCATCGACGTCTCGGGCTGGAGCGTCCAGTACGCCTCGGCCGCGGGCGTCGTCTTCCAGCTCACGAGGCTGACCGGCAGCATCCCCGCGAACGGCAAGTACCTCGTCCAGCAGGCCGCGGGCGCCGCGGGCTCCGTCAACCTGCCCACCCCCGACGACATCGGCACGATCCCCATGTCGGGCACCTCCGGCGTCGTCGCCCTGGTCACGACCCAGATCCCGCTGGTGGGCTGCGGCACCCTCTGTTCGACCGCTCCGAACGTCAAGGACCTGGTCGGTTACGGCGCGACCGCGAACGTCGAGACCCTCGCCGCCTCCGGGCTCACCAACACCACGGCCATCGCCCGCGTCGGAGCGCTGACCGACACCGACAACAACGCCGCCGACTTCGTCTCCGGCGTGCCGAAAGCCACCAACTCCGCGGGCACCACGGTCACCGCGGGCGACCCGGGCGGCCCCGTCGACCCGACCCCCGGTACCACCCGTATCCACGACATCCAGGGCTCGGGACGGATCTCCCCGATCGTCGGGCAGAACGTCACGAACGTCCCGGGCATCGTCACCGCCGTCCGGGTGACCGGCAACTCGCGCGGTTTCTGGTTCCAGGACCCGTCCGCCGACGCCGACCCCCTGACCAGCGAGGGCCTGTTCGTCTTCACCGGCTCGACGTCGCCGACGGTCGCCATCGGGGACTCCGTCCTGGTCACCGGCCGCGTGACCGAGTACCGTCCGGCCACCGGCGCGCAGACGCTCACCGAGCTCGGCGGCACGATCAACACCATCAGGCTCACCGGCGGCAACGCGCTGCCCGCGGCCGTCCCTGTCGCCTTCCCCGACGCCTACACCAAGAGCGGCAGCCTGGAGGCCCAGCCCCTGGAGCCGTCCTCCTACGTGCTTGACTGGCTTGAGATCCACGAGGGCATGCGGATCACCGTCGCCCAGGAGACCCGTCTGATCAGCCCGGTCAACACGGAGTTCTCCGAGCTCTGGGTGACGCTCAAGCCGGGCCAGAACCCGACCCCGCGCGGCGGTTCCATCTACGCGGGCTACGACGCCCTGAGCAGCGGCCGGCTGCTGATCCTCTCGCTGAACGGCGCGCCCGCCGCCAACGTCGGCTCCACGCTGGCCGCCGGAACCACCGGACCGCTCGACTACCAGTCGTTCGGCGGCTACGTCCTGCTGGCCACCCAGCTCGGCACGATCACCGAGGGCGGCCTCAAGCGCCAGAAGGTGCTCCCGCCGAAGAAGCAGGGCGACCTGTCCGTCGCGACCTACAACGTCGAGAACCTCGCCGCCACCAACCCGGCCGCCAAGTTCGCGCGGCTGGCCGAGGCCGTCGTCAACAACCTCGGCAAGCCCGACATCATCGCCCTGGAGGAGATCCAGGACAACAACGGCGCCACCAACAACGGCGTCGTCGCGGCCGACGAGACCGTCGCGAAGTTCATCGCGGCGATCCAGGCCGCGGGCGGACCCACGTACGACTGGCGCTCCGTCAACCCGAACGACGGCACCGACGGCGGCGAGCCCGGCGGCAACATCCGCCCGGTGTTCCTGTTCAACCCCGCGCGCGTGACGTTCGTCGACCGCCCCGGCGGCGACGCCGACACTGCCGTCTCCGTCGTCCGCGAGCGGCCGACCAGCAACCAGATCTCCCTGTCGGTCTCACCCGGCCGGATCAACCCGACCAGCGGCGCCTGGGCCTCCAGCCGTAAGCCGCTCGTCGGCGAGTTCCGCTACGACGGTGACAAGCAGCTGTTCGTCGTCGCCAACCACTTCAACTCCAAGGGCGGCGACGCCCCGCTGAGCGCGGCCGTGCAGCCCCCCGTCCGGAGCTCCGAGGTCCAGCGCGTCAAGCAGGCCACCGAGGTCCGCGACTTCGTCAAGGACCTCTCCGTCAAGAGCGCCGGCCGCGCCGAGGTCATCGTCCTGGGCGACCTCAACGACTACCAGTTCAGCCCCACCCTCCAGACCATCACCGAGAACGGCACCCTCCTCAAGACCCTGATCGACACCCTCCCCGTCGACCAGCGCTACAGCTACGTCTTCGACGGCAACTCCCAGGTCCTCGACCACATCCTCATCAGCCCCGCCATCAAGGGCTACTCCTACGGCGTCGTCCACATCAACGCCGAGTTCTCCGACCAGGCCAGCGACCACGATCCCCAGATCGTCCGCATCCTCACCGGCTGCAACGTCGACCCCCTCCCCACCCGCTGCCGCCCCGGCAGCCCCGTCGTGGACGAGTAACCCTGTGAAAAGCGCCCGCCCCCGGAGGGGCGGGCGCTTTTCCGTTCCGTCCGCCGCCGCCACCGGATCGAGCACGACACCCCGGCCGCGCGGTGGACAAGGAGGTCATACGCCATCTCATACGGCGGTGATTCTGTCGGTGGCGGACCGTACAGTGGCGGCATGATCATCGTCTCTGGTCGGATCAGTGTCGATCCCGGTGCTCGCGACTTCTACCTGCGGAGCTGCGTCAGCGTGGTCGAGCAGGCGCGTGCCTCGTCCGGCTGCCTCGACTTCGCGCTCAGCGCCGACCTCCTCGAAGCCGATCGGATCAACGTTTACGAGCGCTGGGAGTCCGAGGAGAGTCTCGACGCCTTCCGGGCCTCCGGGCCGAGCGACGACCAGACGGCGATGATCCGCGACGCCGAGGTGGCCCGCTACCAGATCTCCGGATCCGGCCCGGCCTGATCCGGCTGCCCATACCCGTTTTCGGCCTCCTGTTCGGGCGGGAGTGGTTCGTCGATCCCGCCGCCTCGCCGGAGACCACCATGTGCGATGACGTCCTTCGGACGTCCGCTGCCCAAACGTGGGTTGAGCTCCCCCTGTAGTACGCGCAGACCGTACGTCAGCTGGGAAGAAGCGCTCGGTGTCCGCGCCCTGAGCCCCACGGCCCTCGGTTTTCGTAGCGTGGCCCCATGTCGTACGCGAGCCTCGCGGGTGGTGGGTCAGCTGGGCCAGCCGACCGGGTTCGAACACGACTCGCGGGAGACTCCCGATCCGGTGTCCGGGAAAGCTCCATAGCGCTCGTGGTGCAGGTGGGCGAAGAAGTAACACATCTCCTCACATTCAGCGTCCAGCACCGCCTTCTTCGGATCTTTGGCAACCGCGGCGTAGAAGTCTCGGCCCAGCGCAACGATGAAGCCACGTGCGTAGAGGAAACCGTCATCGGAACCGTCGGTGACCGCTTGGATGTCCGCGCGGTCGATGTCATAGAGCTTGCGCTCGACCATCCGATCGAGATCCGTCAGTTCGTCCGCGGACAACCCCTCGCCGATGGAGCCGAGGTTACTCAGGAACTCCTCCAGAGCGGCTTCGACCATGGCAAACGGAGGCTTGCCATGAAGGTCCTCGTGGGGGCCAGGCGTCCGATGTGTCAGCGCCTGTCGTGCCTGATTGACGTCCACCCCCAGCGGTGCCCAGGCCGCCTCCACCAAGCCCCAGAAGCCTTCCTCGTCTCCCATCGGGAGCCGCCGATCCTTCATGCTCGTCGCCACCTCTCATGACCAACCCCGCGATCCGTGCCGCTCACAAAACCAGGAGCCACCGACAATCAGCTTCCGTCCGGGCGATGATCAGCCGATATCAGCTTGACGACCAGCGCGGAGGCCGTCGTGGAGCGCATCATCCGCGACTCCCCGCTCGCCGAGCAGATCAATCGCGCGCACGACTTCCACTGCCAGATCTGCGGTGACCGTCTCACTCTCCACCGGGGCTTCTACGCCGAGGGAGCCCACATCCGCCCGCTCGGAAAACCGCACAACGGCCCCGACGAGCCCGGCAACCTGCTCTGCCTCTGCCCCAACCACCACGTCCTGTTCGACCGGGGGATGATCACCATCCAGGCTGACCTCACGGTGATGGACACGGCATCCGGCAACTCGCTCGGCCATCTCCGGGTCATCCAGAACCACGAGACCAACCAGGATCACCTGGACTACCACCGGGAAATCATCGCCAAGCAGAGCTGAGGTTCTTCCTTTCCGCGTCAGGTCGGAGACGACGGACATTCACAACTCGCTGGTCCGCGCTGCTGAGGGAGTTGGCGGGGGCTCTGTCCTACGTGAACGATTAGGGGGCCTGGCTCTTCTCGGCTCAGCTGCTGTTAGTCGCACGAGTCGCAGGCGCCGGTTGAGGGAAGCTGCACGAAGCAGCGGGGACAGAGCCGGGGAGGCCTCTCCGGGCGTACGCGTCGACGCTCTATGGCGGCCTGATACAGCGGGGCGAGTGCGAGAACGCCGCCGTCAGCGGGCAGGGTCGCACCGAAGCACCGGTAGCACTCCAGCCGGGCGCGAGCGGCGTGCTGCTCGCGATCCGGAACGCTTTCTGCCGGCGGCTCTCCGGCAATCTCAAGAACTTCCTTGTAGCCTTCGCCCACCATGCCGTCATCGACGCGTACCACCAGAGCGGTGAGTGGCGGGTCGCCACGGCGATGAGCCTCCCGAACCACCTTGCCCAGGACGGCTCCGATCCAGTTGTGGAGCAGAGCCCTGGTGCGGATGCCCGTGCTCTCCTGAATCTTCTCGGCAAGCTCCCCGTAGGTGATGACCGCGTGATAAGTGCGTGCCACCCCAACGAGCAAGGGGTAGGCCTCACGGGCCCAGATCTCCAGGGCCTCAGCTCTTGTCACGGGAGTGCCGTCAGATACGCGCCAATGGCCATGTTGCGACATGCATAGTTCTCCGAGGTTCACCGTGCGTCCAGTCGTCCGGCGTCATCCTTCCGCACGCCGCGCGTGTACGTCACGAACTTGCTTGAGCTGACATCGGGGAGGCCGGCGTCCCGGACGAGGGTGGGATCGGGTCCGTGGACGCCGGCCTCTTCGTACGGCCCACGCTCGGCACGGGGGAGCCGTCGGCGTGGACCGGCTCCGGGGTCAGCGGGGATCGGGGGACGACCCCGGCTGCCCGGAGATCGGGGAGTCAGGGGCGGTGCCGCTGGGTGGGGAGGTCGAACCAGACGCCGGTGCCGAGCTGGCCGGTGCCGCACAGGCGGGTCCATTGGGTGCCGCAGCGTCCGTGGGTGAGTTCGGTGACGATGCGCAGGCCCCGGCCGCCGAGTTCGAGGTCGTCGATGCGCTCGGGGACGGGCGGGGGGCGGTGCAGGAGGTGGTTGATGAGGGTGGTTCCGGCTCCGGCGTCGACGATCTCGGCGCGGACGGGGAGACCGTTGTCGTGCAGGAGGCGGAGTTCGTAGGGGCCGGGGGCGTAGCGGGTGGCGTTGGTGACCAGCTCGGAGACCACGATCTCCAACTCGTCGAGCACGTCCGGGTCCAGCGGCAGCTTGGCCAGCTGGTCGCGAAGCACTTCCCGGGCTCGACGGGCCGCGCTGCCGGGAGGCAGGCACCAGGCGGTCATCCGGAAGCGGTTGCGGGGTCTGCCGTACTCGCCGGGATCCGGGACGGGAACGTGCTCGATGAGCATCGTTGCTCCTAACGGGTGGAAATGGAGACGTTTCACCGGCGACGGAAACCGGCTTCGGCGGGTCGCTCTTGGGGGCCTGCTCATCAGTGCATTCGCGAAATAGCCGCCCTGTCCATCTAGTTGTAATGAGTTGATTGCGGAGTGTGATGCGACAAGGGCAGGCTGGATCCGACGGCCTCCAGAAAACCCTGTCACCCACCTCGTGAACAGGCGAATCTCGTTGTCTCCGGTTGTCCCCTCTGGCGGGAAGCCCTCATGGCCTGTCCGAGTGGATTAATCAGATTTACAGTCCGAGGAAGGAGGGGATGTGAATGCCTGGACCAGCGCCCACGCAGCCTGGCGGAGTTTTCGTACACCCCTTGAGCTACGTCCGTGCCGAACGCGGATGGACCTACCAGGACCTGGTGAACGTCATCGCCAGGCGAGTCGGCAACATGGCACGAAGGAGGGAGAAGGCATGGCGCTGGGAGCACTGGGGGGTCGTGCCCGACCGTGAGACACAACTCGCTCTGGCGGCCGAGCTCGAGGTCTCCGAAGAGCTTCTCCACACGCAGCCATGGCCCGACTGGCTGCCGGTGGGCGACCCCATCCGAGTCGACTTCTCCTGGGACCAGTCGGGCAGCACGATCGCTCTCAACCACACACTGGAAAAGGCGATGATGGACCGACGAGGTTTCATGCGGCTGACCGGAATGAGTCTGGCCGGGTTCGCGACCGATTGGCTCAACGTCGAACCGGCCCAGTTGGTGGCTGTACTGCGCGGCGGCCGGATCACTGAGGAGTTCGTGGCCCAGATTGAGGTGAGTTTGCCCCGCTTGCATACTCTGGGAGACATCTACGGCGGGCAGCAGGTACGCAAGCTGCTCGACGCCGAGCTCGGCATGGTCGCCGAAGTGCTGGAGAAGTCTTCCTACAACGCGGCCATCGCCCAACGCTTCCACGGACTGGCCGCAGAACTCGGGAGTATGGCAGGTTTCGCCTCCTTCGACACAGGACTGCATTCCGCAGCTCAGCGTTACTGGATCGCAGCCGTCCACTCCGCGCATACGGCCGGTGACCGGGCCGTAGGTGCAAACATTCTCAAGTCAATGGCTTTGCAATGCAGGGATTTCGGGGATTTTCCCGGTTCCTTGACTATTGCCCGCGCTGCCTACGAAAGCGCTGGAAAGGTCACACCGCGTACCGCCAGCATGCTGGCCATGCGCCTGGCCTGGGCCCACGCGAGCATTGGTGACAAGGCTGAATCCCATCGCTTGCTAAGCATCGCTGACACCCAGTTCGGGCACGGCACCCGCCCAGACGACCCCCGATGGGTCCTGTGGTTCGACGAGGGGGAATTCCACAACCATATCGGTGCTTGTCAGCTCGACCTGGGCAACCTGCGACGAGCGGACTTCCACCTGGACAAGGCCCGAGAAGGGTTCTCCCCGACCAGACGCAGAGACTATGCCACCTACCTGATCAGGCGTGCTCACGTCCAGAACGACCTCGGCAACGCCGACCATGCTGGCGACCTGCTCCACCAGGCGGTTCCAGTGATCGAACATGCTCCTTCTCAACGCAACATCAGCAAGCTACTCGCCGTTCGCGACCGCCTACCCAACGGCACCCACCGAAGCGGCCTTGACCAGCGGCTGTCCACTCTGACGGGGTAACCATTGCTGAATCCAAAGCCAGCGGAGCTAACCGCGGCCTTGGCCAGGCTATTACGAGCTCCTGCCAGCTGGGAGGGTCGGGAATGTTGCTAACGGAAAAAAGGAGTGGAGAATGCTCCACGAGTCCTGGGTCACCGCACCGTTGTCGATTACTTAGAAAGTGCGGACCGGGTCAAATGGTTGAGCCACTTTGCTACCAAGCCGGCTTGCGTGGGTGAGAGGCCTGCGGGAGGTTCGGCCCGAAGTCTGCTACGCAACTGGGTTCGCGTCAGGGACAGTGCGAGGTCCTGGATCTCCTGGGCGCCCGCGATGCGGCTTATGAAGACATCATGGAGGAAGTCGGTATCTGGGTTCTCCAGCAGTCGTCGGCCGGTGAGTGTCAAATTCATGTAGCCATCCTCGATATCGACCAGACCGAGGGAGATCAGGACGCGTGATCGCCGACGTGCTTCATCGAAGCGGGTGATAGTCGGGAAGTGCTGTTGGAAGCTGGTGATGTAGTTGTCCCAGGTCGGCTGGCCATCGGCAAGCGAGGTCATGGTGACGATGGAATCTAAGATATGACTGTCGCGGTCCGAGGGCATCTTCCCGATGTAGTAGCGGGGCTGAGTGCTGCCTGATGGTCTTGAGGGGGTGTCCTGAGCAGAGCTCTCAGCCCTGCCAGTGATGGTCGCCAAAGCATCCAGGTCTAGGGAGAGTAAAGAAAGGCGTGAGGCCTGGACCCCGATACCGTGCTCGGTGAGCAGGTCAGCCAACAGCTGACCGTCGATGAGGTGAATGGGAGTAAGAGTGTTGCCCAACGCCTCACTGGGCGCGTCCTTGGTGTACTTCCCGGTGGTCACGATGATGCCTTGAGTGCCAGATGGAAGCGTACCTCTGAGCTCCCTGACCTCCTTGACTGTTACCGACTTCGTCGTCCAGCGCTTGGCCTGGATCGAGGTGGGGACGGTCATCACGCCGCCCGCGACGAGCGTGGCGCGAACGTCGACTCCACCGTCTTTGGAACGCTTGGTGACGGTCACCTCTTCGTACTTCATCGCGGTGAACAGAGCCGCGACGAGATGCTCGAAAACCTCCGGAGGAACTTCTCTCAGCTGCTCCAACAGCTGCCCCTTAACCTGCTCGTTCTCCTGCTCAATGGCCTGCTCGGCCTTGTTGCCGGGCGGACGGAGACGAACAGATCTGCCTGACATCGAGAAGCGCTGCCGGTAGCCGCGGGTCGAGCGCAACCGGTCATCCCTCAGCAGCGCCTCGAGTAGCTGTTCCTCTGCGAGAGTGCTGTTAGCTATATGCTCATCGCCCAGTTCCTTCAAGATGCGGTCGAGTTCAAGAGGCCCTCCGTTGTGCTCACGGAGGATGTCGTGGACGCGGAGCGCGGTGAGCTGCCCAGGAGTGGTAAGGAGTTTGGAGACAGGATCCATCGGGGAGTGGTGGGCCTTCTGTGGCATGGTTCACATAGTGCCATTTGGGTCTGACAATCGGGAGCAAGACGTACGATTGGCAGGCGAGCGAGACAAATGGGCTGGAACTGCGAACCGAGCTTCCCCCTGTTAGCTCAGGTCCGTCAACAACCCCATGAAGTTGACAAGGATGGCGAGCTATGATAAGCCCTCCTCGTTGAATGAGGGTGGATTTTGGGGCACCTTCAGTCTTCTGGCCAGACCCTTTGGCGGCGACTTGTGTGGCGAGAGGTGGGTGACTCAATCTCCACTTCTTTCCTCATTAATGTCACTGCGAGTAGCCGAATGCAAGGCTTTATTACTCTAGGTAATCGACAATTGCCTTGGTGGAGTTGGGTCGGAGGCGGTACTTGATGAGCAAGTCGGGTCTCCTGCTGGTCGCATGCTGAATCTGAAAGCTTGACGTCGCTTATGGTCACGCCTCTGACCTGGGAAGATAGATATGTTCTGGGTGGCGCCGGCTTTTGGTCGCCAGCACGCAAGCGAAGCGTTCCTGTTTGACAGCAGCAAGTCATCATTCTCGACAGCGGACAGATTCCTTCCTTGCGGAACAGGGTCCACCTGCTGCGATGCTCAGAGAAGAGCTATATCCGCCGGAACCATTGTGTTCCGAGGGGTGTAGGTGGTTTGATGAGGAAGTCTTGGTGTTCATGTAGCCAATGTTACGTTCGGCTTGTGTGCCTCCTAGAGGGGTGTATCTTCGTCCATACCCCACATGCTCCAAGGAGTCGGACTTCCAGTAGATGATGTATGCGTGTGTGGACCTCAGCTAGCGGCTAACGTCACGCTCAGGGGAAATGTTGGAACAACATGCCCCACCGCGACATCTCAAACTGGATAGAGAGCGGCGTTCGCCAAGTTGTCCATCCGGAAGGTGCTGCTCTCCTGCCGACTTGCGACTCCATCAACAACTTGATGGCCAGCTCGTCGACCTACCCCGAATAGGACATGAGCTATCGACTGATAGATATATCCCGTCTCTGGGAGCGTTCACAGATACCTTCACTTGTTGCTTGGAGGGGGGAGGTTCCTGGTGGAGGGAACTGCTGATCCCCTGTGCCTCACCTGGTTCGTTGACTCCGTCCCGCATCCACTCCGTCGAGGGGGCGGCGAACATGATGCGTTGCAAAGGCAGTCGCCATCCCGATCGACCGCACCGAAACATGGCCATCACCAGCATCGGCGGCGCTGGCACCAGTTTCGGTAGATCCGGCTACCAAAGTTGGCCGCTAGTCCCGCTGCATGCAGGGCTAAGCAGCCTCTCAGAACATGTGCAACCAGGGGAGGGTCCATGACCGACGAGGCGGAAACCTCACCGTGGGAGCGGCTTCGGCAGCTTTCGGAAATGTCCGTGCTCGAACGGCCCATTCACGTCACACGGTGGGCTGATGAACTCATGAGCCGGAACGGAATGGAAGTGATGCCCCGCTACTTCCGGACTGCCCACCGGGACACGATTGCAGCGGTCCTTCTCTCATTGGTAGACGACCAGACCGCAGCTTCGGGTTACGCGGAAACCGGGACCGCAGGTCAGTTGAATGCTGTGGGCCCGGTAGATGCCCTGCGCTCCACCACCTACCGTTCGGATGAGGTGCCAGCGCATCTGATTCGTACCTGGGCAAAGCAGAAGGGCATCTCCGTCAACGACCGGGGCCGGATTCCCCAGTGGGTCATCACGAGGTACCGCGCCGAGCACGCCAACCATGAGTCTGAGAAGGCACTGGCTTACAAGATCCGTGAGGCGCTGGAGCAGTACGGTGAGCTGACCAAATCCGAGCTGTGGAACATCATCGGACGCAATCATTCCTCCGGAAAGATTGAGGAGGCACTCAAGTTCCTGCCGAACGTTCAGACGCTTGAGGGTGAGAGTAGTGGTGGGCGTCCGCCGACGATTTTCCGTCTGGTCGAAGAGGAGATCGGCGAGATTGATGAGTCGGTGGAAGTGACTGCCAGCAGCCAACTCGCCCTAGAGGGCTTCGGGAATACGGACAATTTTTCAAGCATTACCGATGGTTCTTCTGGTTCTAGCGCGACCGATTCCAAAGTTTATGACTTCCTTCAGATTCTGCGCGGCGAGTCGCATAGCGGCTGACCTAGCCCGTGGGCGGGGGGACGCGTCATCCTCTCCTACCGAAGAGCCTGATTGAACTCCGTCTGAACCCGTCAAAGCTGGAGAAACGCAGTGTTTGATCCCCTCGTTGCACAGGACGCCAATGGAACCGGCTTCCGAAATGCCGGGTGCTTTCGCTTTGAAGGCGGCCTGCGAGCAGGCGTCCAGTCCCCGGCTACTTCGGGCGACAACCTGTTGATCCTGCGGGTGTGGTCTAACGGCCACAATGGGTACGACGTGGATTCTACGGTTGAACCGGAGGAAACGACGCCTGCGGTCGTCATCACGGAGCCCCTTCAGTCGATTAACAACGGGGCCAGAGGATGAGCCTGTCCAGCATTCCGATTGGGGACTCCTATAGGAGTGACACCAGCGACGTCGCCCGCGGCTTTTACATCCCGGTGCTCGCGGAGGCAGTGCGGTATGACCGCGCAGTCGGCT
This sequence comes from Streptosporangium sp. NBC_01469, assembly GCF_036227305.1. NCBI lineage: Bacteria > Bacillati > Actinomycetota > Actinomycetes > Streptosporangiales > Streptosporangiaceae > Streptosporangium > Streptosporangium sp. NBC_01469. The sequence continues at coordinate 4,410,471 of NZ_CP109465.1, forward strand.
ACTTCACCAGTGCCTCGCTGGAACTGGTAGCACGTGGCATCGACGGGTTGCGTGCGAACGGCGGCAAGATCCGGCTGGTCGCCGGCCCGCTGCTCTCAGCCGACGATGTCGAGGACATCCGCCGGGGCTACGAGTACCGCGAGATCGTCGCGCGGGCCATCGCCCGGGAGGTCACTCCCAAAGCGCTCGATGCACAGGCGGCCGAAATGCTTGGAACGCTAGGCAAGTTGATCGCCGAGGGTGCCCTCGAGATCAAGATCGCGGTTATGGCGAACACCAATGGGCTCGGTATCTACCACGAGAAGATCGGTGTCGTCACCGATGACGAGGGCAACATGGTCGCCTTTACTGGCTCGCTAAACGAGACACGTGCCGCGATGGAGAACAACTTCGAGTCCATCGAGGTGTTCGCCTCATGGGCGCCGGAGGACGCACGCCGAGTACACCGCATCAAGGAGAATTTCGTCGCTCTTTGGGAGGACAAGACCGAACACCTGGAGGTGCTGGAGTTCCCGAAAGAGGCGGAGGAGCACCTGCGAGAGCTAGCCGTACAGATGGCCAAGGCCGGTTCGGACGCCTTCACACGGAAGGCTCGTCAGCGTCGTCCCGAAGAGGTCAACAAATACGGATGGGCCAGCACTCCTGGGGAAATCGAGCTGCGCGACTACCAGAAGGAGGCCATCACAAAATGGCTCCAAGCAGGGGGGCGTGGCATCTTTGAGATGGCAACCGGTACGGGTAAGACCATCACCGCCTTGGCAGCGCTTGACCAGATTGGCCGCCAGTTGCGGGCGCATGACAGCTCCCTCGTCACCGTGATCGTGGTTCCACTGCTCGACCTCGTGGAGCAATGGGCGCAGGAGCTCAACCGATTCGGGGTCGTTCCGATCAAGTGCCGGGACTCGGTGGCGACATGGCGGGCGCAGGCGAACAACGCGATCGCGGGTCTGCGACCAGGACGGACGGTGACCCTGGTCGTTACCAACAAGACCTTCAGCTCGGCCACCTTCCGGGATGTTCTGTCGTCGGTCGGGGACAAGCTACTGATCATTGCGGACGAGGTCCACCACCTGGGAGCCGAGCACAACCGCTCTAGCCTGCCGGAGCAAGCGCCGTGGCGACTGGCCCTCTCGGCCACGCCGGAGCGCTGGTTCGACGAAGAGGGTACTGAGGCGCTTCGCGACTACTTCGGAGAGACCCTGATCAGCCTTGGGCTCAAGGACGCGATCGAGCTAGGCGCCCTCACTCGGTACCGGTATCACCCGGTGCTGGTTCCCCTTACCGACGAAGAGGCTGCGTACTACACCATCCTGACTGGCAAGATCGGCGCTCTCTACGGCCAGGTCAAGGGAGGCAAGGGAAAGACGCGAGACGATGCTAAAGCGCGGCTCGGGCAACTGCTCAACAAACGAGCCAAGGTACTTGGCCACGCTGAAGGGAAGGTCGCCGCACTCCGAGAGGAAGTTGGCAAGCGGCGGGAGTTACCGTTCCAGCTGGTCTATTGCGCCGAGGGAGGCCGCCCGTGGGAGGACGATCCGGTGGGCGGTGAGCGCCAGGTAGATCAGGTACTCGATCTACTGGGTAACCGGCTCGGCATGCGTGTGCATTCCTATACCTCTCAGGAGTCTAAGCAGGGGCGGCGCGAAATCCTCGAAGCGTTCGGAGCCGGCCACTTGGAAGCGCTGGTTTCCATGCGCTGTCTAGACGAAGGCATCGATCTTCCGGACGCCCGAATCGCCTACCTACTGGCTAGCAGCAGCAACCCCCGGCAGTTCATCCAGCGTCGCGGGAGAATCCTGCGCCGGGCTCCAGGAAAAACAGAGGCCGAGGTCGTCGACTTCATCGCGGTTCCACCGCAAGACCAGGAACTCTTCGAGATGGAGAGAAACTTATTCCGGCGGGAGATGCAGCGTTTCGTCGAGTTTGCTAAATACTCTGAGAACTATGGGGAGTCCCTGAGTGAGCTGCGCGACCTGCGCGAGTATTACGAGCTGATGGATGTTTAGGGAGAAACTTCAGTGACTGACAAGATGGACCAGCGGGAAATCGAGCAGATTCAGCAGATCCTTAATGGTATCGATCCCAACGCGTACGAGGTGATCAAGATGGTTCTCACTCTGGAACAGGAGAACCTGCACAAGTCCGAACCGTTGGCTCGGAACACCGTCAGGGATGAAATGGTGAAGAAGGTCGAGGGTATCGCGTAATGAAGTTCATCTCAGTTGAGTTGGAGAACTTTCGTCCTTACCAAGGGACACAGAAGATCATCTTCGCGCAGACCCCGGAGACCAACGTCACCGTCCTGTGGGGCACCAATGGCGGCGGCAAGACAACACTTCTGAACGCCTTCACTTGGGCTCTCTATGAAGTGCTCAGCAACGATGTCGAAAATCATGACCAGCTCATCAATACCACCGTCTGGAATAATGCGCCCGAGGGAACCCCCTTAACCGCATCGGTGACTATTGAGTTTGAGCATGGCGGCCACATCTATATCGCGAAAAGATCCGTTTATGCATCTAAGCGCGGCGTGTTTCAGCCCAGGCCTAAGCCCGAGCTTCAATTGTGGCGAGGTGCGAAGGATGGCAACCTCGAACAAGTGCTCAATCCGAGCGGACGTCTCGATCAGATGCTTCCTGAGCGCCTGAGCCGCTTCTTCTTCGTGAACGGTGAACGTATCGAAGCCTTGGCGAAGCATGAGGGTGGTGACGATGTGCGCGAGGCCGTCAAGACGCTCCTCGGGCTGGAGGCCATGGAGCGCGGGGTCATGCATCTGCCTAAAGTCGCACAGAATCTACGCCGAGGTATGAAGGCTGAGGACGCGTCTCAGCAGAAATTAAACGATATCCGTGGGCAGTTGGAGGACACCGAGCGATCGATCCAGGAACAGCAGCGGCGCCGCAACGCGGCCGAGAAGGAGCGGAGGCACTTCGACTCCGAGATCAAAGCGCTCAACCTCAAGATGACGCAGCTCGCCGAAGCGAAGGAGCTTCAGCAGAACCGGTACCGGCTAGAAGACCAACTGAAGCGTACCCGGACAACACGACAGGAGCAGGAGGAGGAGCGCGCCAAGCTGGTTGGAACCAGTGGCTTTCTCGCCTTTCTCCCCGCCCTGCCGGGCAAGATCTTGGCCGCTTGCGAAGAGTTGCGCGAACGTGGCGAGCTCCCAGCACCGCTCAAGCGGGCTTTTATCGATGACCTTCTCGAGCGTGGAGAGTGCATCTGTGGGACGCCTCTGGCAGAGGGTAGTTCACACCGTGATGCTCTGAAGCACTGGCGTGCTCGGGCCGGGCTCGCCGAAGTCGAGGCCGCCTGGAACCAACTTCGAGGCACGGTGGAGAGCATCGACGACCAGAGGGCGCAGATGCAGGACACATTGCGTGGCTTCGATGAGCGGATTGCCCAGGCTCAGGAGGAGGAGCGCCGCCTTGAGAGTGATATCGATGAGATCGGCAAGAAGTTCAAGCGCTTGCCCTCCGAGGAGGTCGTCAAGACCGAGGAAAGGTTGGAGGCGGCCAAGCTCGCGAGAGATGAGAAGGTAGCGGCCAGCGGTGCCGCCAGTGCCGAGATCCAACGGCTGGAGGGTGATAAGGCGAGCCTAAGAAGCCAGTTCGATAAGCTCGAGGTCAAGGATGCCCGCAGTCTCCGGATCAGGGACCGGATCATGGCTGTCGAGGAGGCAGGCGCGGCGTTAGCCCAGATCTTGGAGATCCTTTCTCAGGGGGTCCGACGTCGGCTTGATGTCCGCATCCAGGAGCTCTACCGCTTGGTGTCGCTTAAGAGCTATGAGCCGGAGCTCACACCGGACTTCGCGCTGGAGCTGTGGGATCTGAGCGGCAGCGAGCGAATCCCGGCGCCCAAGTCCACCGGGGAGAACATATTGCTGTCCCTCGCCTTCGTCGGTTCGCTCATCGGTGAGGCACGGGAGGCACAAGAGCGCGGCCGCACCTTCGTCCAGGGGATCGGTGGTGACTTCCCGGTGGTGATGGACGCGGTCTTCGGCAACCTGGACGATGACTACCGCAAGGCTGTCGCTGACTTCCTGCCCAGGCTCGCCTCTCAAGTGGTGATCCTCACTAGCAAGGCGCAGGCGGGAGAGGTTGTTGAGCAGGAGGTGCGTCCTCGTATCGGGAAGCAGTACGTGATCACCACGCATACAACCAAGACCGATGTGAGCGGTGCGACCGAAACGCTGACGTTGAACGGCAACACCTACCCTTACCAGGTCATCGGTTCCGACCGGACCGGCGCTGAGCTCACGGAGGTTCGGAACTGATGGTTCTCAACGCTGATGTCCGCGTCCGGCGCCCTATGGAGCACAACGAGCTCATCAGCCGGCTGACCAGTAAGGAAGGCGGTCCGTTCCCTAATTACTGGCAAGTTCTCGTCTTTGCGGCAGTGCTCGGCTGGTCGCGAGGCAGACAGGACTCGTTCGAAAAAGCCGGTGAGTCGATCCGTTACGGATTGTTCAACGATTCTGCAACCATCTCGGCGGTGATTGACTCTATGGGGGTCTTGGCCCACCCGAACGACGCGGGGATCATGGCCGATGAACGTCTCCCTGAGCGGATCAAGGTGTTCGAGGAGTACGCCAACGGAGGGCTCGCCATCATCCAAGGTGAGCTCAACATCGGCGCGCACATTCGCCCGATGGACGTCGTCCTGAACCTCTGTCGGCGGGGAGTGACGCACACCGAAAATTTGGTGCAGAATATTCTCGGTTTAGGGATTTCCGGATTTAAGAGGCCTGACTTCGAATCCTGATCCACTGCTTCACGGCGGGGCTTCGCTCGGTAATTTCTGAGCGAAGCCCCACTAATTGCGGTATGAGTGTGTTTGAGAGGTGATTGTGTTGCTGTTTTATTGGGTGGGGAAGAGAAGCATGAAACCAAAATGGTTTTTGCTCCTCCTGTCTGACTGATGAGCAGTGGGCGCTGATAGAGTCGCTGCTTCCCATCCCGAAATTGGATGATGGTCCGAAAAGCAACCACGGCGAAAAGTGGTAGACGTGATCGTGTATGTGGTGCGTACCAGTTGCTCCTGGCGGCAGTTGCCGGTCATTTTCTGCCCTGGCAGATCGTTTACTGGCACTTCGTGCGCTGGAGAGGAACGGGGGCGACTCAACAGGTCGTGATGTGCTGAGCCAGCGGGCCTGCAGGAAGGTCGGCTGCGGTGATGGACAGTCAGGGCATTAAGGGTGTCGGCACCGTCGGCCATGACAGTCGCGGCTACGACGCGAACAAGAAGATTAACGGTCGTAAACGGTTCGTGATTACCGACACGCTCAGGCTGCTGTTGGCGGTTCTGGTCACCGCAGCCTCCGTACAGGACTTCGGTCGCCGGTACCCATCCCAGCATCCGCAAAGCCCGGGTGAACGACGGCTACCGCCAGCACCTCATTGAACACGCCACCGCCCTGGGCGTCGATGTAGAGATCGTCCGCCGCGACCCGGGGATTCACCCTGCTGCCGCGTCGTTAGGTGTACTGCCCAGGCAGGTTGGTGACGCGGCTGGCTGGTGCTCCGTCGCTGCCTGGCCCGTGACTGTGAAACCCTGCCCACCAGCTCCGAAGCCATGATCCACCTCGTGGTGATCGACAACATGACCCACCGCCTCACCAGAGAATCCCCCAACTTGGCGTGGCCTTGTAACCGGACCAGACAAAAATCTATGGGATCAAACACCCGCTGAGAGCCTCCACTGAACCCGGACCGCTTCAGCTTCTGCGCCTGGCCTGACGGCCCGGAAGCCTGGACCGGCCAGCCAACGGGAAAGTCTGCGATGTGGCGATGTAACGAATCATGTCGCCTTTCTGCTCTTCGACGGACCACGATGTTACGGCTCTGCCAGGGTGATCTTGTCGACCCTCTGGAGACAATCGCCACCTCGGGAGGTACAGTTTTGACTGTACGCAGGGCTGTGTGCCCGGACTGTGGACGCACCTACTACGAGCGAGGGCCAGCGCGGATGATCGAAGCTGCGAGGACCACAGCTGGCGAGTGCAGGGCCGATGACTTCGTCAGGAGGTTAGAAAAGTCCTCGAGGGCCAAGGACGTAGCTCGCTTGGCAGACATCATCATCCGGCTGGAGCGGTATGCGGCGACAGGCACACTTGCGGTACCCCGCGAGCTCAACGACCTGCGTGACGGGATACGCGAGATCAAGGTGGGCGACGTCAGACTTCCTTTCTTTGACGTTCCAGGGTCAGTAGCCAACGCCATCCGTCTTACCAGTGGATTTCTCAAGAAGTCTTGGCAGACCCCACGTGGGTACATCGACGAAGCTATCTGGGTACGAAAGGAGGATTTAGCATCATGAGTCTTTATGAACGGTTCGCTTCAACAATTCGCGGTGCCCGTGCCCTGGCTGCGGCACGACTTCGCCATGAGATTCTCGGTGTCCTACACCAAGGGCTCTCACTGTCCGGTCTGACGCAAAGTGATACTGCTAAGTCCTTGGGAATACGTCGCTCGGCTGTGAATCAGGTCTTCCGCGGCGATGGCAATCTTCGAGTCAACACTATCGCGGATTACTTGGACACTATGGGCTTCGAGCTCGACGTCCGGCTTGTCCGTGCTGGTGAGCCGCGGAAGGCCACCATGGAGAAGCGAGCAATAAGGCCGGCCGTTCCTGACTGGCGGGTTCAAGCGCCGCAGCAGGTGTCGACTGGAGTTTTCTCTCCTGACAGTGTCAACGATGCCCACATCAACGTGCGCTGGAACAGGATAACGGACATGCCTATCGCGGCCTACTCGCCTCCGACGACGAATCCGGCCATATCGATGAAGCTGGAAGCGGTGAGCTGATGGAAGCATTTATTCTCCTAGCTGACGCAGCGACTACGGACAGCGGATCGAGCAAAATAAATTTACTCGGTGCTGGTTGGTCGCTAACAGGTCCCGAGGTTCCACCATCAGCTGTGTCCGTCTTTCTCCGCATACCCTGGAGCGAGGCAAAGAACGAAATTTCCTTCAGACTTCGACTTCTCGACGTAGCAGGCGGGGAAGTGCGCGTGGCTCTCAACGGCGACCGCAATTTAAGCATTGGTGGATCATTTGGTCTTCCGGAGGATACGGCAGTAGACGATGACGGAAGGAAAGTTCCGTTAAATATCGCTTTCTGTGTGCCGCTTCCACCTCTACCGCTTGAACCCGGGCAGATTTATCGGTGGGCATTTGAAGCTGCAGGTACAGAAATTGCTTCGGCCAGCTTCGCTGTTCGCCCAAAGGCTTGATTGACCCGGCAGCGTGCGTGCTGGTGTCTCAGTACGTGTTTGAGAGGTGATCGTGAGGTTGTCTTGCCGAGTGGGTGGAGGCATGACACGACAACGGTTTTTACCCCGCTGGTCTGCCCGATGAGCAGTGGGTGCTGATCGATTTGCTGCCCGTCCACGCACTGGGGTGGTCACCCCGCCCGCTCAAACGGGTCCCTCGAACTAAATGATCATTACTCGAACACGCACTGAGACCAGAGACTCCTCCCTGGAGGCAATCTCAATGATCTGGTTGCAGTTGGTTCACTCCCTGATCGTGCGATAAATAAATCATCTCTCGGTAAAATTGAGCTATTCTGATGTGGATTGAGCTATTCTGATGTGGTCAGAATAAGATCGCTAATCGTATTGAGGTTTTTTCGTCCGGCTAGATATCCGATGCCGCGATGAAGGTGAACGATTAGCGCCTGTCCAAGCGTTTCTTCCGTTGGAGCTTCTCCGTCGTCTATGCATCGCTGTTTTAGGAGAGCAAGATACATATCCCCGTAGGTGCCGGCGAAGGTTCGCCAGGTCATTTCAACATTGGAGTCGGCGACGATCTCCCTTACCAAGGGTGGTGATGGGTCTGCCAGAGATAGGGAAAGGGCCCATCGGCAGAGGACGTTCCAATTCTTGATCCCGGTAACCCGCTTGAGCTTGATGAGCTGATCGCGAGCCGGCTGGGAAAGACGGATGGTGTCAAGCGACATAAGAAGTTCCACCCCACCCGTAGCCTCGCTCCACCGTGGTGGTGAACGTGGTGTCGTCGTGAACCAAGGTATAAGTCTGTGCGATGGCTGGGATCAGTCTCTTCAGCAAGTCGTCATCGATCTCTTCGTCTGTGGAGAGGAGCAGCACCTGATGACTGGCCTGGGGGAAGTAGCGTTCGACCAGGTTCTGCCGATGACGGCTGTCGAGTCGGCCGAGCGGAGTGTCGATCACGCTGGGCAGCCGGTTGCCGGCAACTCGGGCGAGGCCCCAGAGCAGTGAGACCGCCAGCAACTGTCGTTCACCGGCGCTTAGGCGCCCAGGATCCAGTTCTTCACCGTCAGCGCCGATCAGCGTCAGTGTGAACTTGCTGGTATCGATTCGAAGGTCCTGAATGAGTTCACCCTTGCGCATTAGGCGGGTAAAGCTGTCGAGGACAGCCACTTCAAGACGGCTGATGTGACGTTGCAGCAGGGCCTCGCCGAACTTCTCGAGGGTTGTGCGTACCCGGTCGGAATAGGAGACGACCCGTGCGGCGTGTTCCGCTTTCGCCAGCCCGCTGGCGCGTTTGCCGTAGGCACGCTCGCGCATCACCGTTAGGTTCTCGTGCTCGCGCGCCGCGCTGGCGTGAGCTTCCTCCATAGTTCGCAGATCATGTTCCAGCTGGCTGACACGCTTGCGTTCCTCGTCCTGCTGCTTTATCAGTCCAGCGATTACTTCTTCATCGGGGACGCCGGCAAGCTGGCGCTCAATGACACTGAGCTGATCGCGAAGGCTTGCTACCTCGGCGAGGAGATCGCGGGCGCGGGCGCGTTCGCTGCTGAGGATCTGATCAAGTGAGTCCAATTGCTGAATCGCGCCACGAGACATCTGAAGAAATCTAGGGATGTCCGCACTGACAGCGCGGCTCTGCCGGTCGGCTTCTAGGTGCTGGGTGATTTGACTAACCTGCTCGGCTGTAAGGGTGTTCCTTAGTAGGTCGAGAAGTTGCTGATCCCGATCATTCAGCACTTCGAGGACTTGCTCGGACTGGGCCGCTTCCTCTTCCCGAGTGACTTGCTGCCGTATCGCATCAAGGCGTGAGCCAAGGAGAAGTAGGGGAAGAGGCCCAGCTGCCAGGGTGTTGGCGAGCATATCGTTGAGGGCCTGAAGCTGTTTTTCTGCATGATCCTGTTGCGCTGCCAATTCGGCGCGCCGTCGGAACAGGTCGCCACCTTCCTTGGCAAAGGCCGTCTCAACTGTCTTCAGGTCCATCCGAGCCCGGAGGAGGAGAGCGCGGACCGACGCAACCCGCTGTAGCGCATCCGCGCGCGCTACCTCATTCTCCTCAAGCTGCTTTTCGATTGAAGCGATCTGATCGAGTGCGGTCCTATCTTCGTCCGAGACTTTCTGCCGCCGTTGAAGCGCTAGAAGGTCTGTACGAAGTTGCTCGACGGTGTTGACGCCCAAGAGTGAATACACCGCTGACTCGATAACTGGAGCAGCTCTATCGGGATCGGCGAGTGACTCGATCTTTTCGCCATCGAAGAAGAACAACGATGCTACTTCGAGGGGAAGTAAGTCTTCGATGTGGTCTGCCCAACCCTCGCCAATCACCTTGTCCATCTCGCCGTTGATGAACACGGCCAGTGACTCGCGCACGGCCTTACCGGTGAGCTGCCAAAAGCGCTCGATGCGGTAGTGACGCTGTTCGCCTTCAACCGTGGTGGAGAACCACAGCTTGATGCCGGCTTTTTTAGGGCTGGCCTGCCGGTTGATGCTGTCTCGCAGGTAGATGTCGTAGGAACGTGTCCCCCTGCCGCTACAGCGAGCCCGGGCGCCGTACAGGGCGAGTTGGATGGCATCAAGCAGCGTTGTCTTCCCACACCCGTTAAGACCACCGATCAGGATGATCGGCTTCCCTGGCTTGGGGGTGAGGTTAAGCGTTTGCTTGCCCCTGTAAGCCCCGAAGTTTTCCAGCGTGATGTCATGCAGGAGCATCTGTGGTCTCTTCGTTCAAGGAAAACAGTTCAGGGGCAATCTTGTTGTCGCGCATGCGTCGCGCATGCTCCGCCGCATCATCGGCGTCGGTGTAGTAGCCGCGCCGGATCGTGTCTTCCAGGGCTTCGAAGAGCCCGGAGCGACGGGTCATCGTCCGGAACTTGCGTTCAACAGCGAGTAGCTCACGCATCGTTCTGAAATGTAGGTCATCCCCGTCGCAGATCTCACGGAGTAGGTCCACTTCGTCTGCCGCCACGGTGAGGTGCTCATCCAATGGTTGCCCTGGGAACTCCTCGCCGGTCTCCTCCTTGTAGATTCTGGGGAGAGAGTCTTCGACTTCATGCTTGTCAAACACCCATATACGACGGATCTCGTGCAGCTCATCCATGGTGATGAGCTCGATGCCGCGGACGTACTCGGGGGCGTTCTTACGGATCCAAGTCTGCGCGTTAAGTAGCTTGCGTAGCCATGTCTCGCGAGACTTTTGGGTGTACGGCCCATGCACGACGCGGTCGTTGAAGAGCTGGATGTTTCCATTCATCTTGCGGAAGTCACGGAGATGACGGTCATCAGCAACGTCGAGCTCGTCGCGGAGCTCAAGGAGCGGCAGCATCCACTCCTTCTCCTCATCGTTCTGGATCATTGCCGACATGGACTTGTCCTTGTCGACAAGGGTGCACGTCCAGCAGCCAAAACGGCTGTCGCCGCAGGAAGGGGTGGTGTTGTCGACAACCAGTGGGCACTCGCCGTCACTGGAGGCGCCCTGGTACATGGTCAGCAGGTCCTTGTTGGGATGTCCCCACGGGTTAGGTTGCTGCATGAGGAAGGTCCAGACCTCGTCGTTGCTCCAGTCTTCGACGGGGCTATACACAAGGGAGTTGGGCAGGTTCCCGTTGGGCGAGAGACGCTCCCGTACTCGACGCTTCTCGTGCTTTTCCATCACCCGGGCCCGGACCTGGCTCTCGGCCTTGCGGATGCCGAGGACCAGGATCGCTTCTCCGTGATGGCGGACCACGTTTCGGATGAATGCGTTTGAAGGGCGGATCTTCAGCCGTTCTGTGCACCAGCGGAACTTCGGCCGTGGAGCGGGGTAGCCCTTACCAATCAGGCCGACCCAGAAGGTGTCCTTGACTTCCGGCGTCAGCCGGTTCGGTTCGATCGGTAGCTGCTGTGCCTCGGCCGCCTTGCGCATCGTCTCCAGAGACTGGGTGACCCAGGCGGCGACAACAGGGTTTTCAACGAGAGTGTCGGTGCTAATGACGTACACCGGCTTGGTCCGTTGCTCGGCAGGGAGCTCCTGGAGGGCTAGCCAGACGAGCTGGAGAATCGCAGTCGAGTCCTTGCCGCCGCTATAGCCGACCACCCATGGGACCTCGTCCGCGCAATAGAGCTCCCGGATCTCTTCGGTCAATCCGTTGACGACTGCGGCGAGACCACCGCGGTCCTGGAAGGGGGCGATTCGTCGCGTCGGGGTGTTCAGCGGTACAGCCGCACGCGTAGGGGTGCTCATCGCTCTCCTCGCAAGTAGGCGTCTTCGGCCTGCTTCTCTTCGGTGGTCAGTTCGAGGCTAAGGTGCTGCCTTAGGTAGTTCACGGTAAGTACGACGTTTTGGTGGCTTTTCGAGACCCGGCCGCCGACGATCGCACGCCCTTCCCAATCGCAGTTGTTTCGCGACCAATCCACTTGCCCCAGCGGATCCAGTTGAGGACGCCAGATTTCGGGATCGAGGGATTCCTGCAGGAGGGTGTTTCCGAGGCGGCCAAGGGCGTGCAGCGCGATGCCATGGGTGTGCAGGTACTGTCGCCGGATCTCGGCCGCGCTGAGGCTCCGTTTGCGGACAAGCCCCCACTCTGGAACCAGTTGATCGATGGCTTCCCAGTAACCTGCCGCGAGGTCGTACGCCTGCTTCTCACTGACGTCTATGTCTTGAAGGAGGGCGGTGGTCGCGTAGTACAGGGCACTCAAGGTGAAGAGCTTGCCGGATCGTCCAGAGAGCGTGCTGCTCTCCATGTCCACGAAACCGCGAAGGGCCGGAGACTTCAGAGCGAGCAATCGAGTCAGCTTCGACAACTCATCGCGATGATCATAGAGAACGCCGATGGACCTGGCCGGCCGCACAGCATGCCGGTTGAGATCGGCGAACATCTGTTGGCTGCGCTCCAGCCCCGCGTCGTGGAAGAAGACCACCGCGATCGTCTCATCGCCCAGGGAGGGATTGTCGCGCAGTGCCGCTTCGATCGCCGCACGCCGGTGCTGACCATCGTTGATCAAAACCCGAGAGGCCATCGGGACGTGCAACTGGCCGATCCGCATGCCAAGGCCCTGGCCGGAGGCGCTGACGAAGCGCATGGTGCCGTCGACGGAGGCTGTGAGGGCACTGAAAACGTAATCATCTGGATTGTCGATTATGTACCTGGCCAGGGCAGGAACACGGCCCTTGTTCAAGACTCGTTGAGCGCGTACCTCTGGGGCGAGCTCCTCTTCGTCGAAGAGGAAGATCTTGGGGATGAGGCTGAGCGGACACATCGATGCGTAATACTCACGCCCCGCCTGCACCCCCCTGATCGCTGGGAAGATGTACTCGAAGCCTGTGGCGGTCGATTCCCCGCGAAACTGGGTTGGTCCGTGTGTTCCCACCAGCCACACGGTAGCATGCACGTCACCTATTTAACGTACGTACGTTAAACCGACGAGCGGTGGAAGTGCTGGTGAGCAACGTGGTCGCGTACTTGGACGCTGCGGCGACAACCCGAGTGGAACCGCAGGTCGCAGAGGTCGTACTGCACTGGATGACCGAGGAGTTCGGCAACTCGGGCAGTCGTACCCATGAGTACGGGACTCGGGCAAAGCGGGCAGTGGCGCGGGCGCGGGAAGCGCTGGCGCATAGCCTATCGGCTCGCCCCGACGAGTTGATCTTTACAAGCGGAGCGACCGAGAGCAACAACATTGCGATCCTTGGGCTCGCTCCGCACGGTGAGAAGCAAGGACGCCGACACATCATCAGCTCCGCGGTTGAGCACAAGGCGGTCCTCGAACCGCTGGAGCATCTCAGTTCCCGGGGGTTTGAAATCGATCTCATCAGCCCTGGAACGTCGGGGCGTGTCAGTGTCGAAGCCGTCCAGGAGCGCCTGCGTCCTGACACCTTGCTCGTCTCCCTTATGCACGTGAACAACGAGACCGGTGTGATCCAACCGGTGACCGAATTGGCGAAGAAACTGCGTGAGACCTCTACGTACCTCCACGTGGATGCGGCTCAGGGGTACGGCAAGCTGACCGAAGATCTTCATGCGCCGATCGACCTTGTCAGCTTCACCGGTCACAAGATTGGCGGTCCCAAAGGCATCGGTGGACTGCTGGTCCGCAGACGGGGACGTGACAGCGTGCCGCTGACGCCTCTGATGTACGGCGGCGGCCAGGAGCGCAAGCTTCGCCCCGGTACTCTGCCGGTTCCCCTAGTGATGGGACTCGCGAAGGCCGCCGAGGTTTTCGAGAAGGAGCGGAAGCAGTGGTGGAGCGATGCGGAGAACTTCCGCCGCCAGCTTTTGCGATCGCTCGGCAGGACCAGGTTCCGGGTGAACGGGGACCAGGAGAACTCGATACCACACATCCTTAATCTGGCCTTTGACGATGTGGATGCTGAGGCGCTCATCCTGCAGCTCAAGGACTACGCCGCGGTCGCGACCGGATCGGCCTGCACCAGTGCTTCCTACACACCTAGCCATGTGCTGGCGGCGATGGACCTGCCCGAGCACGTTGCGAGCAACTCGCTCCGCCTCTCCTGGTTCCCCGGCCAGGTACAGGAGCTGGACATCGAGAGTTTCACAGACGTGATCGTGGACTACCAGGTGGGAGTTAGCTCCTAACCACGTCGAATCAAACGGTGGCCGCGTAGTGCTCGCTCACACCGGACCAGCTCAGCTTCCCAGCCGTCCTCGGTGCCGATCAGATGCGGGTTCTTGTACAGGCCGGCCTTGATCTCGCTCTGCGTTAGCCGTTCGTACTTTGGTACGTTGGGATCGTCTGATGCGAGGAATTCGTGTTTCCGATGGAGCAGGGGCCGATTGGCTGACTGGTCGTAGGAGATGAACGATGTCTTCAACGTGGCCAGGTCGACAACGTAAGAGCTCTTGAGTCGCGGGTGCGGGTCCGAATCGAACTCGGGGTAGTCCAACCAGCTCACCGCTCTGCCCTGGTGACGAAGTTTGAGAACCGACCATTCAGAAGGCCGGCCTGCGGCGATCGCAGCGCAGTGCTCGTAGAGTCTCAGCACGATGGGCATGAGGTCGATTGCACGCCGGTGTACATACAAGGCGGTTGGGGTGAGCTTGCCGACCTTGGATGCCTGCATGGCTCCGCGCACGTAGGAGTCGTCACGGAGCTTCAGCAGGATTCTGTCGGCTCGCTGGCATGCCTCCTTGTAAGAACTGAAGAACGCCCGCACGTCCAGTTGCACAGAAAGCGGCAGGCAGCTGAACGGTCCACGGCCATTGAACAGCTCCAGCGCGAGGAACAGCAGCGTGGTGAGGGTGGACCGCTTGGCCCCTTCGGCGATCTTGGCCGAGTCCGCCGATGAGCGGACAAGCCTCTGCAACTCGGAGATGCTGAGATGCGCCAGCAGCTCAGCCATCTGCCCAGGCATCTCCTCCAACCGGGGGATTCTTCCGCGCTGCTCGCTATGGTCGATGACCGAGGCGATGGCCGAGGCAGCGTCGTCGGACGCTAGCCAAGCGATATCCGGAGCGATCCGGCGAGCCAGATAGCTCAGGCGAGCCTCGTCCCGTTTGAACGCGTAGACGATGCCGGGGGCCGCGGAGACGCAGCGGACACCGGTCACATCTTCGACGTATCCCCGTAGCTCGCTCGCTCCAAAGAGATGCTGAAAGGTGCGACGGCTGGTGAGCACCCCATCGCCGAACTCGGCGCCCTTGACCTTGGATCTTTCCCACGTCAGACGGGTGGAGACCACCAGGGACTGTTCCGCGAGCTCCCAAGCCCTCAGGAGGGTACGGCGACGCTCCTGGGGGTCCTCAATGATGTTGAGAACGTAGGTGAGCAGGACCACATCGGCAGCTTCGAGACGCCCATTGGGGTGATAGTAGGGATCCCAACCGGATGCGGCGATGTCCATCGAGGTGAGGGCTTCAACGTCGGCGCCGCGACCGCATCCGTAGTCGAGAACCGAGGATCCAGGGATGATCTGCTGATCGATCACTGCCTGCCGTGCAGGGACGGATAGCCCAGTCCGTCCGATCGCCGTAAGGCGACGCTCACTCTGCCAAGCGTCGCCTGTCTCTTCTGTCAGGGTCACCCATCCATCATGGCGTGGAGAAGTTCGGCGCTTCGGAGAACTGGTCGAGATCTGAGGAGAAGGCCCTCGGGGTCCTCATCGCTCTTCCGGTTCATGTTGGTCGCGGCGAGTGCCATCAGGCCAGGTCGGATGTGGTCCGAGAAGTTAGAAGGGAGGGGGCTTAGCCATCGTTCCCGCTTTTGTGGCTTGCGAGATTGTTCGGTAGCGAGTTGCCTCGTGGTGAGGAGTTGGGGGCAGGATGGGCGAACGTTGGCCTGAGGTAGTCCCTGACAGGTAGCGTTAGAGACATCTACCGTTGAGACATCGCCAATGAGCACGAAGTGCGCGTGGTTCGCTCATCGCCCAATAAGAACAAACCAGTCCTTCGAAGACGAGTTCGCGCATACCTGAACAATGTGGTACCGCGAATGCCCTAGTCTGAACTGCAGGGGGATCTCCATAGCTGAACAGTTGCGATCGAGGTAGCACTCCATGAGCACGGGAACAAGTCAGGTAGAGCCGCCATGCAGGCGCCTATCCATGTTCGATGTGGATTCGGCCCCCAATGGTCCGGGGCTCTACGCGTGGTATGTCCGCCCTCAAGTATCGATCTCAAAATCGGATACAATCGCTGATGAGGAAGAAGCTGCCGCAGCATTCTTGGACGCCCTGCAGCGATATGCTCTCGTTTACGAGCCGCCCAGCATCGACCTTCGCGGCGAATCGGCCTACGAAGCCCGCTGGGCAGGGAAAATTCATGTCGAATATCCCCTCAGTGCACTGGGCGAATTTGTGCAGCCAGGCACACCACAGATCCAAGGAGGGGCTTCAGATACCGGTGGTGCCGAAGAAAGCGCTGCGCGAAGCCTTTTTCGAGCAGCTCATTCATACACAAAGAGGAACTCTTTAACACAAGTCCTTGACCAGGCCATACCGATATTCGCAGCACCGCTCTACATCGGTATCGCTGCAGACCTGAAGAAGCGCCTATCTAGGCACAAGAGCGACTTCACGCGGATCAGTGACTATTTGCGAAATCGACCGGATGATCGCTCGCGGGCGATAAAGCAGGCCAGGTCGTTCGGACATCGAGCTGCTGCACGTCAGGTAGCGATGGAAGACCTGGAGGTCTGGGTTTTAGATCTGGAGCCACTCATCCACGCGGGTATGAGCGGGGATGACCTTCGAGACATCACGCGCTCTGCTGAGTGGTATCTACATAGACTATTTTCGCCAATTCTTGGGAGGCGTTAGGCATGACAATGTTCGGATCGGGAAGCGGTCCGCGTTTCCAGGAATTCGTCCGTGGCACATGGGGCAGCTTCACCACGCCTGCAGGGCGTGTTGAGTACATCATGACCAAAGCACGCCTCGGCGACGAGAGCTCAGATCCTGAGCGTTTGCTCACTAAGAGCCTTGCGCCGGTCCGAGAAGTTATGGATGCTGAGGATCTAGACTTCAATCATCTGCTCCAGCGGGACCTTGACGATCATCGTGTCGCGATCAACTTGATCCCCTACCTTCTTCGTCCTAGGGCCACCGGACCGGCATTCTTTCCGCCGGTTGTCGCTGTCCTTCTTCCGTTCAAGAACAAGCGTCCGCACGAGCTTCCACCGTTGGGTTCTGAGGAATTTGTCAGTGACAACGATGGAAATTGGGTTCAGGCAACTGCCGGTGAGGCAATGCGCGTTAGACGCCTTGCCTACCCCGATGGGAAGCTTCACCCTATCCCAGTTGGTGAACTGTACTGGAATGAAGCCCACGCACGACTGGTTGTAATCGACGGTCAGCATCGGGCGATGGCGCTGCTTGCCATCGAGCGGACCCTTTCTAAGACTTGGGATCAGAGCGGTGGTGAACGCTTCAAGTCCTTTTACGAGATTCCGGTCCAACGAGAGCTAGAGCTCTGGCATCAACGCAACGGAGGATCTCTGGATCTCTCCCGCGTCGAAGTACCGGTAACCGCGTGTTGGTTTCCCGACCACGCAGGCCCGAAGGGCGATCCTCACGGCGTTGCACGAAAGCTATTCGTCGATGTCAACAAGGAGGCACGTCAGCCAAGTGAGTCGCGTCTCATCCTCCTTTCGGATGGGGAGCTTCAGAAAGTGCTTACACGTAGTCTGCTTAACGATCTCAGGAGCAAGTCGAATAGTAGGTTTCTACCGCTGTATGCCGTGGAGTACGACAACCCCGGGGAAACAACACAGTCTGCCCGCTGGTCCGCCATGACCAACATTCATCTACTCCAGATGGCGGTTGAACGTTGCGTCTTCGGTCCGCCCAAATACCTTCAGAAGGTTGATCTCACATTCAGCGGACGTGAGAGTGAGACAGTGCGGGACGCTTTTATGCGCGGCCAGCTAGAAATCTCAAGCCTCTTCCCTGTCCCGGTCAAGGATGGCGATTTTACATACATCGCGAACGAGATCGGAAATGCGAGTTTCCCTCTCGGTAAGGTCGAACAGATCACCGAGCAGTTTAAGCAGTCATGGGGTGACGCAATTTTAACCCTTCTTTCGGAGGTAGTGCACTATCGGGCCCACGCGGAAGCTCTCACGCAAGTCAAGGAGCATTGGGCTCCTGGTGATGTCCTCGCGCGCCTCGCTAGCGATGCCTTGTTTGGGGGCGTTGGCGTCTACTGGACCCTTCGAGACAGTAGTTCTCACTTCAAGCACGAATCCACTCTGCCGGGCATCAATCCAAACAGGACGAAGCCCGACATAGTCAAGGCTTGGGACTACCTTCAAGGAAAGCAAGAATCGTTTGAGAAACAGCGCACTAAAGAGCTTTTTGGTTCCGAAAGTGCCGACGCCATTAAGCGCAGCGTAGATGCGTACGACATGATGAACACACACGCATGTCAGCTGGGTATGATGCTTACCCTCGGCACTCTATGGAGGCTGCATGTAAAGGGCCGTGAACTTCGTGAAATTCCGGCATTCGCCAAAGATCTCGCCAATGCCTGGAATGCATACTTCATGCAGGAGGAGTGGCAAGGCAGAGCTCACGACAGGCGGCGTGTCTTCGCGAAACGTGGAGTGACGCACCCACTTAACGCCATCGCATCCATGGACACGCCTCAGGCTGTCTACTTTCGGTATTTCTGGCTCGAGATACTTGCAACGCCCGTCGCGTGGGAGCATGTGGCAGACTGGATCAAGGATCGCGAAATGTTCGAGCAGACTCTCAGCACTGCCCGGTCGCTTTACCACGGGTTCTTAGTGAAACAACACGAGAAGGCTCTCAAGGGCAGCGAACCATCTTTGATGGACGCGAAGCGAAAGCAGAAGGCAGAAAAGCACGCTGATCAAACTCTCAGGAGTGCGCTTATCGCCTGGTTTGACTTTCCCGTGGAACGATTTGATGCCTGGAAGGTTGGCGCCAAGATCATCGACGTATCGATAAACGGCGACTCCGTTGAAGGCGATGATGACGAATCGATCCCGGCGGCTGAGGGCGTTCCTGCGAATCTTCCTGAAGCGCTAGCGGAAGACATCCTTGACGACTAAGTCCGGTTTCTAATTGGACGTGATCGGCTGATCGGTATGCTTGATCTGCCGGTACGCCTCGAAGACCAGCAATATCTGCTGCCAGTAGGACGGCAGCCCGGTGGCCTTGACACTGGCCGAGGTGTGCTGGACGGCGTTGGTCCGCAGTGCCTCCTCCTGTTTCAGTACGGCACGCACTTCATGCCACCAGGAGCTGGTGGGCATCACGGGTGGGGTGAAGGTCGGCCGCCGGTAGTCCTCCTGGTTCACTTCGTTCAGTACACGGCGTACCGACTTGTAGTGGGGTTCGTTGACGTGCATCGACCCGACGTGATGGGTGTAGTGGCCGACCTGAACGCCGAGGAGGGTGGCGGCGAACTCCATCCCCGTGTAGGCGTCATTGCCGCGCACGTACGACGTCAGGTGCAGCCGGTTTTCGCGCAACATGAACTGGGCGGCGATCGTGCAGGACACGTCCGGATTGACCTGCTCGACGAGCTCGACGAGCTCGTTTGGGCGGAAGAAGCCCAGCACGGCGCGTTTGCTGTCGGGGTCTCTGCGCAGCAGGTCCAGGACCCGGTCCCACTGGGTGTGGCCGTCTTGGCCTCGGGTGAACAGGGCGCGGCCGTAGGCGGTACCGGTGAGCATGTGTCCATCCGCGGAGTAGGTGCCCATCCCCGGCGCGTAGTAGCCGATCATGCTGAGGTCACATCGTCCGGACAGGTACCACAGGGCCTCGGCGAGGTTGTAGACGACGTTCACCGGACGGCGGGTGAGGAAGGGCAACCGGTCCCGGGGGGGAGATCCGATAGGACACGTTCAGGAGTTCGGCGGAAGTGTTGCCTCGGGTGGAGATGTTGTGGTCCGGGCGGTTGGTGACTGCGTCCAATACGGCGATGTACACCTCATGGAAGGAAGGGAAAGTGGGGATGCTGAACACCAGCATCACCTGTCTTGGAGAGGTTCACGACAGCCCAGGGCGTCCAAACCGATGGAGCACATACACCGGACGGTAGGAAGCCGCTCACCTGGACTTCAACGAGTGTGCGAGCGTTTGCCGCGCTGGGTACCCAGACCGACGGATCCGCCGCGTGTGAGAAAACTCAAGCAAAACCGTTGAGGCGGGGAGCGGCCATCCGCACACTCAAGCAGAGCTGGTGACCTGCTCGGCGAAGGAGATCAGGATGGCGCTTCGGTTTCTCGGCAAAGATCCCGACAGCCCGAACGGTGACTCCGCGACGGTGTGGGAGGACACCGAGACCGGCGAGTATGTCCTTCAGGGGTATGTGGTGACCGACCCGGCCGCTCTTGGTGTCGGTCCCGTTCCCGACGGGGAGACGGTGATTCGGTTCCCCAGGCGCATGATGCGATTCTTTCCGGAGGTGAACGGTGGCGGTCGGGCAGACGCTTGAGCAGTGGCTGCGCGTGTGCACGTACTCCGCCCTGCATCTGGAGATGCGTGACGGCTACATGCTCGACGACCCCGACTACCATGCCTGGCAGGCCGGCCACCGGATCGACCCGGACGATCGGACTTCCTGGTGGCGGCCGTGGCTGCAGAACGTCGTCGACGCGACCGCTCGCGGTGTGGAGATGCGGCGCGCCCGGATCGTGTCCGAGCCTGTCAGCCAGTACATCCGGTACGAATACGACGTGACCTTTCCCAATGTGCGTGCGGGGGAGCAGGTGCGGTGGCTGCCCCGGCGTAACGCCACCGGTCTGGCGTTACCCGGTAACGACTTCTGGTTGTTCGATGAGGAGACGTTGCTGGTCAGCTACTTCAGCGGCGACGGCGACAAGGTGGGGGCGGAGACCTTCACCGACCCGGATCTCGTGAAGTTCTGCGTCACGGCGTTCGAGGCGGTGTGGGAGCGGGCCATTCCCCATGGCGACTACCGGCCCGCCTGAGCAGTAACGGATCATGCGTTCCTCGTCCTCCAGCGCTCACAAGGCGCTCGAAGCCCTCGGTGTGAAGCTGCGAGGTATCCGTCTCGATGCCGGCCTGTCGGGCCGTGCCCTCGGTCATCTGACCGGCTGGCACTCCTCCAAGGTCAGCAAGATCGAACACGGTAGGCAGACTCCCACGGTCTCACTGGGCATCATCCCGCTTGGCGCTGATCGTTCGAACATCTGGCCTGCTGAGGGATTTTGGATGTTCGACGCCGCGGAGGTGACGGTCGAGCTCGTGTCCGGGCACTTGACGATCACTCAGCCGCGCGAGGTCGCCATGTACGGCGATGCGTTCGCCGCGCTCGCCGAACTGGCGGTATACGGTTCCGATGCTCGTGCGTTGATCACATCGGCTATCGCCGCGTTGGACGGATGAGTGACACTTCCAGGTGCGGCCCACCATGGGGTGGGTGTCAGTGGCGATGCGCATACGAAGGAGTGGGTCCGAGGTGGGGAAACTCGTGCGGGACAGGATTCCGGAGATTATTCGCGCGGGTGGCGGGGATCCGGTGGTGACCGTTCTCGGGGATGCGGACTATCGCGAGGCGTTGTTAGAGAAGCTGTTCGAGGAGGCGGCGGAGTTGCGTGAGGCTTCGGCGGCCGGGGTGGCGGAGGAGATCGCCGACGTGCTCGAAGTGCTGCGGGCCGTCGCCCATGTCCACGGGTACGAGTGGTGGGACATCGAGAAGATCGCGGAGGTCAAACGCACCGAGCGGGGCGCGTTCCTCGAACGGCTCCACCTGGGTTGAGAGTGCCGGCCGAGTCGGCCCCCTGGCCTCAGGAACGACTGGCCTCAGGAACGACTGGCCTCAGAAACGACTGGCCTCAGAAACGACAGGCGAGGCGATGGAAGACGGCGGTCCGGGATCTTTGGAGCACCTCACCCGCGGCGGCAGCTGTCCCCCAGGCAGCGTCGCGATCGTCCGCCGCGGGATCGGCGAAGAAGAACGGCCCTAGTGTCGCGCCGAGGGACGTGGCGCCGCGATCATGGCGGTCGTCTCCATGGGTAGCTCGGCGACCCGTTCGACGTCCAGGCCGGCCCGGTTCAGCATCTCCTTGAACCTGTCAAGGGTGCGGTGCCGGCCGCCGGTTATCATCAGGAGCTGCAGATCCCACAGAGCGGGCAGCACGGTGGAGTCCTCGTCCACGACAAGACGATCGATGACCAGCAGTCGCGACGAAGAGCCCTCCATGGCACGCCGGCAGTTCTCGAAGACTTCGACGACCGCGTCATCTTCCCAGCCCGCCAGCACCCGGCAGAGAATGTAGACGTCCCCACCCGCCGGGACGGATTTGAACATGTCACCCGCGACCAGTTGGACGCGGTCCAGTCCGACCGTGGCGGCCAGGTGCTCACGCGCCGCGGGCATCATGTGTTCGCGGTCGAAGAGCGTGCCCCTGGCATCCGGTGTGGCGCCCAGGATCGCGGTGAGCAGGTGCCCGCCTCCCGCACCTACGTCCACGACCCTCTTGCCGGAGAAGTCGAAGATCTCCGGTACCTGGTCGAAGAACATGTTTGCGGCGTTCATGTTGCGCTGGAAACGCTTGGCGATGTCCTTGTCCTGGCTGAGATAGGTGTAAAACGACTGGCCGTAGGCCACTTCAAAACCCGAGCTGGTCGTGCTGATGGCGTGGTGGGCGTGACTCCAGGCGGTGTAGTACTCCTCGCCGTGGAGCAGGCACATGTCGCGTAGGGACTGAGGGCCGTCGAGCAGTGCCGCGCCAATAGTGGTATTCCGGTAACCGGTCCGCTCGTTGCCCTCGAATACGCCCATGGCCACCAGAAGTCGCATCAGGCGGTGAATGCCTTCTTCATTCGCCCCGGTCGATTCGGCGAGTTCGCCGCAGGTGGTCCGGCCGGCTTCGATATGGTCCGGCAGTCCGAGTTTGACCGCGGTGTAGAGTGCCTGCGCCCGCCACCCCCCGGTGATCATTTCAATCACATTCCGAGTCGTTTGAACGTCGACCGTCATTCCGACCTCCCGACCTTCCGACAGATTTTCCCAACAGTACCGATCAAGGACAGGCGCCGGAAGATGACAATCTGCTGAACAAGATCCTCACCGCCCACCACGCCGCTGCCGAGGGTGGCGCCGGTGGGGCCGGCAGGTGCGTCAGGAAGGGATGAAGGGCCTGGCCAGGAGCCATTCGATCCGCGCCACACTTCCGGGCGGATGCCCTGCTGCACGAAGAGTGACGCCCTGGATGTGTTGAGAATCAGAGAGAGGTCGTCGGCGGATTCCCTTGCTTCATCATGCGCACGGCGTGCGGTCGTTCCTCGAACGTGGCTCACCACCCATTTAATGCCATGAATTTACTGTTTTATTGTCAGGTCCGGAAGCCCGTAATTGTCTTGGTCCCGGCGCTGTAGTGCTGGCTTCCATTCGGTGTTCGAATCACGCACTCGGCTCGGGATCTCCCGTCTTTTCACCGTTGACAGGCGCCACCTCCAGAGTGTTATGTGGTCCTTAACGTCGATCCGGACGGAAAAAAACAGGTAGGGGTCCAGGCGTCTTCGATCCGGGGGGCAAAACGGGGAGCAGGCATCGCGCAAGACATCTCATTTTCCCCATGCTGTCACCTCTGGTTTAGGGAGCTGCCATGAATCGCCTGCGAATTATCGGTCGTCATCACAGCCCTTATGTCGGTGGTTGGCCACCCCGGCGGTCCCACTGCCGCCCGAGTAACCGTGGCGACTGACGTTGCGATGCAGGTGGACGCCGGCGGGAGGTCGCTGACCACCGCCAGGACCCCTGTCGAGTTGCTGAAGATCTTGGGCGAGAGGATTAAGGCCAAGGACTTGAACGGAATCATCGACTGAGCAGCCGGACGGTACGTGGTCGTACCTCCGGGATAACCCGTACCCGCCCCACGACGGCGCCGCCGCGCACCACTGATCGAACTACCTCGGCGGTCTCGTCTTCTTTGTGCTCAGCCGACCGGTCGGCGAGCCGGCTGTACAAACGGGAGCTTGATCCGCCGTACCCAAAATCGAGCATTTCACGGAAACCCCCGCCACTTTAGTTGACGTTCTGGACCTCCGATCGGCTGACCAACCGCTGGGGCGCGGTGATGCTGTGGGAGTCCACGGCCGATCTCACGGTGCCGATGCCGCCGAACCGGGTCACCGAGCTCATCGGATACCCGCCGACCCACCGAATGACGACCGACATCGAGGTCATCGTCGAAGGTGTCCACTCCGGTCAATTGGTCGATCTCGGCCTGGCCTTCGAGCCGGTCGGGAAGTCGCCGTGAGCGTACCGAACCCAGCCCCAGAGGCCCCGAGTTCTTGGCGCACTGATCGACTCCAACCTTGCCCCGCACAGTGCGCATGAGACGTAGGAAGGTAAAACGATGTGTGGAATCGCTGGCTGGGTCTCGTTCGATCGGGATCTGACCCGGCAGCAGGCGGACCTCGACGCGATGACGGCGACCATGGCCTGCCGGGGACCGGACGCCGAAGGCACCTGGCTTGATCGGCATGCGGGGCTGGGCCACCGAAGACTGGCGGTCATCGATATCGAAGGTGGCAGCCAGCCCATGTCGGTGCGCACCGACGACGGTGAGGTGGTGATCACCTACAGCGGCGAAACCTACAACTTCGGCGAGCTCCGGAGCGAGCTGGTCCGCCGTGGCCACCGGTTCCGGACCCGCAGCGATACCGAGGTGGTGCTGCACGGCTACCTGGAGTGGGACGAAGCAGTCGCCGAACGGCTCAACGGCATGTACGCCTTCGCCGTCTGGGATGCCAGGGCCGACAAGCTCGTCATGATCCGTGACCGGATGGGCATCAAGCCGCTCTACTACTCCAGTACCGCTGACGGGGTGCTGTTCGGTTCCGAGCCGAAGGCGATCCTCGCCAACCCGCTGGCGGATCGCGCGGTCGACCTCGACGGCCTGCGTGCGCTGTTCAGCTTCACCCAGCCGCCCGGAAGTGCGGTGTGGTGCGGGATGCGCGAGGTGGCACCGGGTGGCGTGGTCATCGTCGACCGTGCCGGCCTGCGTGAACGTCGCTATTGGACCCTGCGGACCCGTGCGCACACCGATGACCGGCAGACCAGCGTCGACACCGTGCGCTCGTTGCTCGAGGACATCGTGCGCCGTCAACTGGTCGCCGACGTGCCGCGCTGCACGCTGCTCTCCGGTGGGCTGGACTCCAGTGTGACCACCGCGCTGGCTGCCGCACAACTCGCCGAGCACGGCGAGCAGGTACGCAGCTTCGCGGTGGATTTCGTCGGGCAGACGGACAACTTCGTCGGCGATCACCTGCGCGGCACGCCGGACGCCCCCTATGCGCGTGAAGTGGCCGAGCACGTCGGCTCGCAGCATCAGAACATCATGCTCAAGCATTCCGAGCTGGCCGATCCGGCGATGCGCCGCGCGGTGATCACCGCGCGGGACAGTCCGTTCAGCCTCGGTGAGATGGACGCCTCACTGTACTTGCTGTTCAAAGCCATCCGTGAGCACTCCACGGTCGCCCTGTCCGGGGAGTCCTCCGACGAGATCTTCGGCGGGTACAGCTGGTTCCACCAGCCCGAGATACAGGCCGCGAACACCTTTCCGTGGATGGCCGTTTTCGTGACCGGCGCGCGAGCCCAGGTGTCCAACCGGTTCAACGCCGAGCTCAACGCCGCCCTCGACCTGCCCGGCTACATTCGCGACCAGTACGCCGGCGCGGTTGCCGAGGTCGAGCGGGCCGACGGTGAGACCGACCACGAGAGGCGGATGCGGGTGATCTCCTACCTGCATCTGACCCGGTTTGTGCGAATGCTCCTGGAGCGCAAAGACCGGATAAGCATGGCCGTCGGGCTGGAGGTCCGGGTCCCTTTCTGCGACCACCGACTCGTGGAGTATGTCTACAACACCCCGTGGTCGTTGAAGGCCTTCGACGGCAGGGAGAAAAGCCTGCTCCGCGCCGCGAGCGCCGACCTGCTGCCCCAGTCGGTGCTGTATCGGGTGAAAGCTCCCTACCCGGCCACTCGGGACCCGCTCTACACCGGTGTCCTGCTGCAGCAGGCCAAGGAACTCCTCACGACCGACGATCCGGTGTTCGAGCTCGTCGACCGCGGCTGGCTGGACGATGTCGCGCGGCAAGACTCGGCCACGATGCCCATCTATGTCCGCAACGGTATCGAGCGAGTACTCGATCTGAGCACCTGGCTGGACATCTACCGTCCCCAGCTCCGGCTGCTCTGACACATCGGGCCGGCCGATCAGGGGCACATCGCCCCACCGGTCGCCGCTTGAGGTGTCGGAGGCGACGTCCAGGTTGACCACCGGAGGCGATCGCGTGGGTCGTCATGGACCACGGCGATCGCCACCACCGCAAGGTTCCGATCTCCGATAAGGCCGGAACGTGGATTTCGAACACCGCAGTCAATCGGCAGGGAAAGGGAAGTCATGTGGAATGACGAGCACGCTGAACTTCGCCAGAAAAACTGGGCCACGGTCGAGAAATACATGAACACGACCGGCCAGGACCGGCTCAAGCGCCATCTGCTGTTCACCGACGACGGCGTCGGCGGCCTCTGGACGAACGACACCGGAAAGCCCATAGTCATCAACGGGAAAGACCGGCTCGCGGCGCACGCGGTCTGGTCGCTGGAATGCTTTCCCGACTGGGTGTGGACCAACATCCAGATCTTCGAGACGCAGGATCCGAACTTCTTCTGGGTGGAGTGCGACGGGGTCGGGGCCATCCGATTCCCCGGTTACCCGGAAGGACGATACGAGAATCACTTCCTTCACTCCTTCGAGCTCGTCGACGGCCTGATCAAGCGGCAGCGCGAGTTCATGAACCCCTTCGAGCAACTGCGCGCGCTCGGCATCCCGGTGCCGCAGGTCAAACGCGAGGGCATCCCGACCTGAGCGGAGCCCGGACGATGGCGGGTATCCAGCGCCGCGGCAGCCGGTCCGGGACGATCCCGCGCGGGTTCGCCGGGTGACCGAGGTGCCGGCTGGCCGGTCGTCCGGCGCCGGTCCGGGCGGGTGACGTGCGCGGCGTGCTCGCCAAGGTCGCCGAGGTCGCCGCCGGGCGGCCCCTGGTTCTGCGGGCGGACATCCCGCGCGTCGGCCTGCCGTCCGGGGGGCCAACCCGGTGGCCTGCGCCGGCGGCGTGCCGGGCGGGCTCCACCCGGAGGCCACCCCGGACGGCGTCACCGAGTGCGTCACCGAGTGCGTCACCGAGTGCGTCACCGAATGCGTCACCGAGTGCGGCGCCGATGAGAGCCGCTTCGACCAGGCGGGGGAGCGCGACGCCACGCTGTGCGACCCCCGCCTCCCCCTCTGGCAGGCCGTACAGGCCATCTCCGCCTGGAGCGACTGACGCCCCGGGCCCTCACCGGACCCTCGAAGGAGGACGATCATGCCCGGGATCCCCCCGATCACCCCCTACCCGCTGCCCACGACGGGAGATCTGCCCCGCAACACCGCCCGCTGGACTCCCGACCCGGCGCGCGCGGTCCTGCTCATTCACGA
Source organism: Streptosporangium sp. NBC_01469 (assembly GCF_036227305.1). Lineage (NCBI taxonomy): Bacteria > Bacillati > Actinomycetota > Actinomycetes > Streptosporangiales > Streptosporangiaceae > Streptosporangium > Streptosporangium sp. NBC_01469. The sequence goes on from NZ_CP109465.1 coordinate 4,437,613, forward strand.
CATGCAGCGTTACTTCCTCAAGCCTTTCCCGCCGTCGATGCGCGAAGAACTCGTCGGAGCCGTCGCCCGGCTCCGCGAGCAGAGCGCCGCGCTGGGCGTGCCCGTCGCCTACACCGCCCAGCCGGGCTCGATGACCGAGGAGGAACGCGGCCTGCTCAAGGACTTCTGGGGGCCCGGCATGCGCCGCGCCCCGGAGGACCGGCTCATGGCCGACGAGCTCGCCCCGGCGCCGGGTGACTGGGAGTTCGCCAAGTTCCGCTACAGCGCCTTCGCCCGCACCGACCTGCTGGAGCGGCTGCGTGCCGCCGGGCGCGACCAGTTGATCGTCTGCGGCGTGTACGCCCACGTCGGCGTACTCATGACGGCGGTCGACTCCTTCACCCACGACCTGGAGACCTTCCTGGTCGCCGACGCGGTGGCCGACTTCTCGTCCGACTACCACCGGCTGGCCCTGACCTACGCCGCCGAGCGCTGCGCCGTACTGCTCACCGCGAAGGAGGTCTGGCCATGACGGACCTACTGGACCGCCTGCGCGAGGCCCCCGCCTTCGCCCTGCTGCACCGACCGGAGTCCGGCGCGCCCGGCACGGTCGACGTGCTGCTGGGCGAGGTGATCGAGGTGGCACGCCTGGCCGACCTGCCCCTGGAGGACCAGGCGCCCGCCCGGGAGCGGCCGTGGCACGAGGTGCTGGCGATCATCCCGTTCCGGCAGATACGTGAGCGCGGTTACGCCTGCTCCGACGACGGCGTGCCCCTGCTGGCGATGAAGGTGACGGACCAGGAGATCATCTCGACCGACCAGGCGCTCACCCGCCTTCCCGACCGGCTCATCTCCACCACCGGCGGCGAGTTCGACGTCTCGGACGACCAGTACGCCGAAATCGTCCGCCGGGTGCTCAAGGAGGCGATAGGTGAGGGCGAGGGGGCCAACTTCGTCATCAAGCGCTCCTTCGTCACCACCATCGACGACTACACGCCCGCCCACGCCCTGGCCTTCTTCCGCAGGCTGCTGGCGATGGAGTCGGGCGCTTACTGGACCTTCCTCGTCCACACCGGAGAGCGCACCTTCGTCGGCGCCACCCCCGAGCGGCACCTGACGCTGCGCGACGGCGTGGCGACGATGAACCCGATCAGCGGCACCTACCGCTATCCGCCCACCGGCCCCGCGCTCGGCGACCTCATGGACTTCCTGGCCGACCGCAAGGAGTCGGAGGAGCTCTACATGGTCCTCGACGAGGAGCTGAAGATGATGACCCGCTTCTGCGCGCCCGGCGTGCGGGTGGCGGGCCCGCGACTGAAGGAGATGTCGCGCCTGGCGCACACCGAGTACTACATCGAGGGTACGAGCGACTGGGATGTCCGCGACATCCTGCGCGAATCCATGTTCGCCCCGACCGTCACCGGCAGCCCGCTGGAGAACGCCTGCCGCGTCATCGAGCGCTACGAGCCGCACAGCCGGGGCTACTACAGCGGAGCCATGGCCCTGATCGGCCGCGACGCCGCCGGCGCGCGGACGCTCGACTCGGCGATCCTCATCCGCACCGCGGAGATCGACACCCGCGGTGAGACGAGGATCGGGGTGGGCTCCACCCTCGTGCGCCACTCCGACCCGGTCTCGGAGATCGCCGAGACCCGTGCCAAGGTGGCCGGGCTACTGGCCGCCCTCGCCCCCGGCATCAGGACGCGGCTCGGCCGCCACCCCGACGTCCGCGCGGCCCTGGCCCGCCGCAACAGCGACATCTCCGGCTTCTGGCTCGGGTACGGCGACGCGGAGGGCCGGGACCTCACCGGGGTGCGCACGCTGATCATCGACGCGGAGGACACCTTCACCTCCATGCTCGACCACCAGCTCCGCTCCCTGGGCATGGCGGTCACCGTCCGCCGCTACGACGACGACCCCGGCCTGAGCGGCCACGACCTCGTCGTGCTCGGCCCCGGCCCGGGTGACCCCCGCGACCTCACCCACCCCAAGATCGCCTACCTGGACCGGGCGGTTCGCGAGCTTCTGGACGGCCAGACCCCCTTCCTCACCGTATGCCTCAGCCACCAGGTGCTCTGCCGGGTGCTCGGCTTCCCCCTGTGCCGCCGTGCCGTACCGAACCAGGGAGCGCCGCGCACGATCGACCTGTTCGGAGCCACCGAACGCGTCGGCTTCTACAACACCTTCGCCGCCCGCCCGGACGCCGAGGCCAGGGGAGACGTGGAGCTCTGCCTCGATCCGGACAACGGCGAGATCCACGCCCTGCGTGGTGCGCACTTCGCCTCGATCCAGTTCCACGCCGAGTCGGTGCTCACCCGCAACGGCCCGCGCATCCTCTCCTCCCTGATCGAAAGGGCAATGACATCATGACCGAGCCTGCCGAGGTCATCTGCGAACACCGTGACCTGGTCACGAGGCCGGCGAAGGAGGTCTCATGACGCATCCCTATGTGGTCGTCGACTCCTTCACCGACACCCCGCTGTCCGGCAATCCGGTCGCGGTCCTCTTCGATGCCGAGGACCTGACCGCCGACCGCATGCAGGCCATCGCCAAGGAGATGAACCTCTCCGAGACGACCTTCGTCCTGCCCGCCCGCGAGGACGGTGACTACCACGTCCGCGTCTTCACCCCGGTCAACGAGCTGCCCTTCGCGGGCCATCCGCTGCTGGGCACCGCGGTCGCCCTCGGCGAGTTCTTCGACGGCGACCGGCTGCGGCTGGAGACCAAGATGGGCGTCATCCCCTTCGACCTGGTGCGCGAGGGCGACGCGGTGGTCGCGGCGACGATGGAGCAGCCGACCCCCACCTTCTCGACGTTCGAGCGGGAGGAAGAGCTGCTGGCGGCGCTGGGGCTGGAGAGCTCCACCCTCCCGGTCGAGATCTACGTCAACGGACCGCGCCACGTCTTCGTCGGCCTGCCGAGCGTCGAGGCGCTGGCCGGGCTCCGCCCCGACCACCGGGCGCTGGCGGCCTTCGAGAACATGGCGACCAACTGTTTCACCGGATCGGGGACGTACTGGCGCAGCCGCATGTTCTCTCCGGCGTACGGGGTGCAGGAGGACGCGGCCACCGGCTCCGCCGCCGGCCCGCTCGCCCTGCACCTGGGACGGCACGGCCGTGTCGGGTTCGACACGTGGATCGAGATCCACCAGGGCGTCGAGATGGGCCGCCCCTCCCTGATGCGGGCCCGTGCGGAAGAGGGCGGCCGGATCCTGGTTTCCGGCGCCGCCGCACCCGTGGCCAGAGGAGTGATCCTTGTCTAGCCGATACGAAAGTCTCACGGGCCCCACGGACCTGGACTTCCCGGAGTACGACTGCCCGCCGCCCGAGCCGCTGGAGCTGGCGGGCCGATGGCTGGCGACCGCCGTCGACATCGGCGTGCGCGAGCCCAAGGCGCTGGCCCTGGCCACTGCCGACAGCCGAGGCCGCCCTTCCAGCCGGACGGTGATCGTGCAGGAGTTCGACCGGCGCGGCCTGCTCTTCATCACCCACGCCACCAGCCAGAAGGGCCGGGAGATCGCCGAGAACGGCTGGGCTTCCGGACTGCTCTACTGGCGGGAAACCGCCCAGCAACTGATCTTCTCGGGTCCGGTCGTACGGCTCGGCGCGGCCGAGGCCGACCTGCTCTGGGCGGGCAGGCCCACCCCCTTGCTCTCCATGTCCACCGCCTCCTGGCAGAGCGCCCCCTTGGAAGATCCAGAGGCGGTGCTGAAGGAGGCCGAGCGCCTGGCCGTACTCCGGGAACCGCTGCCGAGACCCGACCGGTTCGCCGGTTATCGCCTGGAACCCACCGCGGTGGAGTTCTGGGCCGCGGCCTCGTCCCGGTTGCACCGCAGGCTCCGCTACGACCTGACCGAGGACGGCTGGCGGCCCGTCCGGCTCCATCCCTGATTCCCGGCTGAAGGGCTCACTCGGGGACGCGGGGTATCGCGAGGCGTTGCTGGAGAAGCCGTTCGAGGAGGCGGGGGCCCTCCGGAGTCCGGCGAATCATCAAAAATGAGTTGATCTTCTCGGTAGGGTGAACGCAGGTGCCGGTTCGAAAATGAGCCGTTCTGCGTGGGGCCGTCGCGCTTTCCCTGACAGGGGAAGAGGACATCCAGCCGGCCCCACCCCCGGGAGGATGACGCGTGGACTCCGAGACCGTCCGGACGGTCCTGCGGGCGCTTGGCGAGGCCAGGCGGCTCCCGCTGGACGATCCGGATCGCAGGTGGATCGCGCACGCGGCGCTCGCACTGGTCCGTGACGGGCGGCAGCGCCGCAGGCAGAAGCGCGGTCGTGCCGTGAAAGAGGCCGACGCCGCGGTGCTGGCGGCCACCGCGATGGGCACTCCGGAGCGGGTGATCGACGCTCCCATCTCGGAGAGAAGGGCGGGAGAGCCGGCCGGAGAACTGCGCAGGCCGCGACGCTGCTACGTCTGCAAGGAGTACTTCACTCGGGTGGGCAGCCTGTATCACCTCCTCTGCCCCTCGTGCGCGGCCTTCAACGCGGCCCGTCGTACGGCCCGCGCCGACCTGTCGGGGCGGCGGGCGCTGGTCACCGGGGGGCGGACGAAGATAGGGCACCAGCTCGCGCTGATGATGCTCCGCGACGGCGCCCACGTCACGGTGACCACCCGTTTTCCGGCCGACGCGGTCAGAAGGTTCGCCGAGACCGGTGACTGGGGCGGGCGTCTGGAGGTCGTGGGGATCGACCTGTGCGACCCTCGCCAGGTCATCGCGCTCGGCGACCGGTTCCTGACGGCCGGGAATCCGTTGGACATCCTGGTCAACAACGCCGCGCAGACCCTGCGCCGGCCGCTGTCGGCCTACGCCGCCCTGATGGAGGGGGAGCGGGCCGGGCTTCCGCCGGGGGCGTCGACGGTGCCGGGATTCATGCCCGGTCTTCCGGTGTCGCCCCCTGGTGACGGGGTCTGGGGTCTGCCGGGTCTTCCGGTCTCGAATCCCGGTGACGCGGCTCGGGATCTGCCTGGTCTCCGGGTCTCGCCTTCCGGTGGCGCGGACGGGGATCCGCGAGATCCTCTGGCCTCGCCTGCCGATGACGTGGCCGGGGATCCGCGGGGTCTTCCGCTGTCACGTCCTGATGACGTGGCCCCGGGGCTGCCGGACGCGTCCGGTCTGCTGCCGGACACGTCGGCGCGTAACTCCTGGTCGGCGCGGATCGGTGGGGTGGACCCGGCCGAGTTGCTGGAGGTCCAGCTGGTCAACGCGGTCGCGCCGTTCCTGCTGATCGACCGGCTGCTGCCGTTGCTGCTCGCCGCGCCCTTCCCGCGCCGCTACATCGTGAACGTGTCGGCGGTGGAGGGGCAGTTCGCGGTGGCGAACAAGACCGGCCGTCACCCGCACACCAACATGGCCAAGGCCGCTCTGAACATGCTGACCCGTACCAGCGCCGCCGATCTGGCGCGGCAGGGTGTGTATCTGTGCAGCGTGGACACCGGCTGGATCACCGACGAGAACCCCGTGCCGTTGCGGGACCTGCTCGATCGCCGGACGCCGCTGGACGTGGTCGACGGCGCCGCGCGGGTCTACGACCCGATCGTGCGCGGCGAGGCGGGTGACCCGGTGCACGGCGTCTTCCTCAAGGACTACGCGGAGGCACCGTGGTAGGCGGGCCTCACGACCAGAACCGTACGGAGGTGTCGTGGTAGCCGAGCCCTCCGCTCGTCAGGCGTGGAGCCCGCCGGAAAATCGGTCGCCGCGTGGGGTGGCCTGCTTCTACGCTCGGTAACCATGACCTTCGAGTGGGCTCCGCTGACCAAGGGTGACGTTGGGGCGTGGGCGGAGTTGCTGGCGGCGATCGACGAGGTGGACCAGGTCGGGGGGAGAGAGTCCGCGGACGACCTCGCCGAGGATCTTGCCAACCCGCTGCTCGATCCCGTCGAGGGCACGCTGGGGGTGTGGGAGTCCGGCCGGCTGGTCGCGTACGGGGTGACCATGGCTCGGGCCGCAGCCGAGCCGGTCCATCGGATGAGCCTGTGGGGCGGTGTGCGTCCGGAGTGCCGGCGCCGGGGGCTGGGGGGTCACCTGCTGGAGTGGGCGATCGGCAACGCCCCGGTGCTGCACGAGCGCCGCTTTCCCGGGCAGCCCCTCGAGCTCCATGTCGAGGTGGACAGTCGCAACGAGGGCCTGCGGGCGCTGGTCGCGAGGGCGGGGATGAAGCCGGCCCGGTGGTTCTACGGGATGACCCTCGATCTGGGCGCCGAGCTGCCGAAGGTCTCGCCGCCGGAGGGGCTGGAGATCGTCACCTATCGCGATGACCTGGAGGATGCCGTCCGGGAGGTGCGTAACCGCTCGTTCGTCGACCACTGGGGGAGTGTCCAGCACACCCCGGAGTCCTGGCGGAACAACATCGTCGGGGTGCGGGCGTTCCGGCCGGAGGGGTCCTTCGTCGCGCTGGACGCGTCGGGGAAGAGCGTGGGCATCCTGCTCACCCACTATTTCGAGGCCGACACCGAGGCGACCGGGGTCCGCGAGGCGTGGATCCAGATCATCGGCACCCCGCGTGAGTGGCGGGGGCGCGGGGTGGCGAGCGCGCTGCTCGCGCACGCGCTGGGCGAGTTCCGCGCCCAGGGGTACGACACGGCGGGGCTGGGGGTGGACGCGGACAATCCGACCGGAGCCCTCGGCATCTACACCCGCGCCGGGTTCGAGATCGCGCGCCGTACGGCCGACCACGGGCTCCCGCTGGTTCCCGGGGTGGCGTGACGACCGCCGTTGTGGAGTGACGGCCGCCGCCGTTGTGGGGTGACGGCCGCCGTCGAGGAACGACCCGGTGGACCGGTGGCGCGAGCGGAACCGACGGGAACGGCATCCCGTCCGGCTCGGTGCCCTCCCATGGTCCGCGGAATTTCAATACGGCCGGTGACAACCGGGGTTCCGGCGGGACCGTCAGTGCCTGTGCTTTTTGCCGCGGCCGCTGGGGCGGCCACGCGAGCCGGGCGCGGGGCTCGGTACGAGGCGGAGCCGGGAGTTCCTGGCCAGCATCGGCTCGTACACCAGTGCGCGCAGCTCCTCCAGGGCCACTCGCGTGGGATGCCCCGAATCCAGCACCTCCGCGACGAATTCGGGCGCCTCCCTGCCCGCCGACTCGCGGAGCTGCTCCACGACGGCCTCGGGGCCGCCCAGCTCCAGCAGGATGATCAATCCTTCGGCGAGGAGCAGTGAGTGCTCGTCGGTGGTGAGATCCCCGGGGCGCAGTTCCCCCGTCTCCAGGAGGGCGGTCAGGACGAGGGGCCCCAGCGCCGGGTCACGCCGGAGCCTCGCCCGCATCGACCGGCCGTCGGGGAGCGTCTCCACCAGGGTGGAGAGCATGGCGGAGGCGCGGGTACGGAAGGGACAGGCGCGTACGGCGTCCAGGAGCGGCTCGACGTCACCTCCGTGCGCCGCCAGCCAGCCGTTCAGCTCGGCTGCCGCCGTCTCCTGGGTGTAGTGCTGGGCGAGCACCCCGAGCAGTTCGCCCGCCTCGGCGTCCGTCAGCTCCCCGAGCAGCGGGGCGTCCCGCCCGTCGGCGAGCAGTCGCTCCCGTACGGCTCGGGTGCCCAGGGGCGTCAGCCGTACCAGCGGGCCCGGCTCCGCCAGGCGCGGCAGGAGCCGGGCGCGTGCCTCGGGCGGCAACGGCAGGTCGTCCTCGGTGAGCTCCCCGAACTCACCGAACACGCCGGGACGCAGGTCGCTGGAGTAGAGCTCGTCGGGCAAGCCGTGGCTCTGCTCGACGGCACCGAGAGCGGAAAGGGCGTCGAACACCTCGAGCAGATCCCTCTCGACCTGGCGGCGCCAGATGTCCTGGCGGAAGCCGTCCTCCTCGGGGTCGAGCAGGAAGTACTCCTGGCAGGCCAGCCATACGGTCTCCTGCAGCCGGGCCACGGGGATCGGGGTCGGCAGGCTGTACATCGTGTTCAGCACGTCGGGCAGCAGCACGTCGAACGTCGTGGCGAGCATCGAGGAACCGGCCCCTTCGAAGGCGGGCACGCAGATCGCGGTGCCCAGCTCGAAGACCGCCTCGAACGCGCGCCGCCACAGCGCCTCCGGGTCGCGCAGGACGGGGCCGGCCTTGGCCACCGGGACCAGGCGACCCTTGCGCACTCGGACCAGGCCCGCCTTTTTCGCCCACGCCAACAGGAGGCTCACCCGGGGCATCTCGGCGGAGCTGCGCACCTGCAGATCCCGCTCCCCGGTGTCCAGCAGCGCTGCCAGCTCGCGGGCGTCGGCCAGCCGCAGGTTTCCGGTCTTGGTGAGGAGCCGTCCGTCCGTCCCCACCCAGCCGGTCAGGGCGGTCAGCTGCCGTACGACCTCGCTCCGGGCGGCCTCGGCGGCGAGTTCGGCGGCGGGAGGGAGGGCGACGGGACACTGGGGGAAGGCCCGTTCGTCGTCGGGTCCGGCGCCGATGAACTCGGCTTCGAGAAGCTTGTCGAGCACTTCGGAGTCGAACCGCACCCGGCCGGCGTCGACATCGCGCTGGAACCTGGCCACGGCCCGCTCGTCGTCGAGGACGACGCCGTTGTCGAGGGCGGTCTGCGCCCAGAACCTCCCGATGCCCTGCCGGGCCGGGTCGGCCAGCGCCGCCGGATACTCCGCCGCGGCCTCGGCCACGGCCGCCTCCAGCTCCGCCGGGGAGGCGCCCCGAGGGTCGCGCAGGCCGGACGCGGTGAGGTAGCGCAGGAACGTCAGCAGGCTTTCCGGCGCGGTGGCGAGGACATCCCGATCGGCCGCGAGGTGCCGAGGAATCCATTCCAGGAGGAAACGCCGCACCTGCCGTGCGTCCCAGCAGGCCAGCCGCCCGTCGCGGCTGCGGTGCCGCGCGTCCAGGGCCGCCGCCAGTATCGCCTCGTCGGCCTGCATGCCGTGCTCACCCGCCCAGGCGAGGCAGCGGCGGACCAGTAGGTCCTTCGCCGACTCGAACTCCTCGGCCTCGTCAGGATCGAAATGCGTCCGCACCATGAACCCCCGTACTCATGTTGCCGTGACCAGGTCGGGTCGCTCTTTCCCGACCGCGCTCGTTGTCCGTGTCACGTCCCGGCCATCCCTTTCCGCCCCTTTCGCCGGGACGGTGTGTGCGGGTCGGCGGCCAGGTCGGCCAGGAGGTCGTAGGACGGGATCCTCCTCGGCGCGCACGGGATCCATCGTGCCATCATCGCCGCCGGTGCGGGATGCAACCGAGGCCGGTACGGGGAGCCGATACGGGGCGCTGTGGAGGCCGCGGTCGCGTCGTCCCCGTTGTCCCCGTCGCTCTCGTCGTCTCCGGGAAGTGAGGGGTTCGGCGGCGTTGACCTTCCGCGGGTGAAAGCTTGACCGCCGGACAGGGCGACTCCCGGGCGGGACGCCCCCTCGGAGGGGGCGTCCCGCCGTCATGCGTGTCAGCGGTGGTGCTGGTCCAGGCCCTTCTCGGGGACGTCGCTGGACATCACGGCCTCGTAGGACCTGTCCCGGGCCTTGGATCGAGGGTCGGCGACGAGGTCGGCGCACTGGCCGCTGCCGGTGATCTGGTTGGGCACCCCGGCGTCGGACGGCGCGGGCGTGTTGCCGCCGCAGGAGAGCGCGCCGCGGATTCTGGTGCCCGCCATCACGAGGGCGTCGACGGTGGTGTTGCCGTTCAGGACCGCCGCGCCCCTGAGCTCGGAGCCGGCGACGACCAGTTGGCGGGTGGTGCCGGAGACGACGACCGCACCGCTGACCTGGGTCTTGAGCAGGTGCACCTCGGCGGCGGCGGACGAGGTGATCGCTCCGTTGACACTGCCGCCGTTGACCACCAGGGACGCGCCGGAGCCGACGGTCACCCCGCCGTTGACCCGGGCGTCGTTCAGGCAGGTGACGCCGGAGCGGACTACGATCGTCCCGTTCCTCGTACCGGTGATCGTGGTGGTGCAGGCGGGCGGCGCCGCGAGGGTGGTGACCGTGAAACTCCCGGCCGTGCCGTGGTTGCCGCTGGGGTCGATCGAGCGGTACTCGACGGTGTGCCTGCCCCGGGGCAGCTTGCCGAACGTGAGGCTGTCGATGACGGTGCCGCTCTCGCTGAACGTCCACGGCAGGTCGGCGGAGGTCGGCCAGCCGAAGTAGTTGAACCAGCCGTCGCCGTCCACTCGGGACTCGTGCACGACGTACCCGTCCTGGTCGTCGCCGCCGGTGAGCCTCATGGTGAAGGGGCCGTTGTAGACATGGGCGTCGCCGGAGGCGACCAGCGGCTCGGAGAGCTCGTAGCCGGTCGTGGGCAGCGTGTTGTCGACGGTCCAGGATCGGGTGTCGTCGCCGGAGGTGGCGGTGAGGATGTGGTTGCCGGGGGTGAGCGTGAGTTCTCCCAGATTCAGGTCCCCGTCGGCGTCGCCGAGCCGCGTGCCGTCCAGCGTCCAGGTGACGGCGGGGATGCCGTCGTCGGGGTGGGTGGTCTCGACGTAGACGACCTCGTCGCGGCCGACGGCCTGGTCGGCAGGCGTGGAGGAGAGCAGACCCGCGTCGACCGAGGCGGGGACGGTGGTCACGGTCGTGTCCACCGTCCAGGTGCGGGTCGCGGTGAGGGCGCCGGCGCGGATGGCGGGGTCCCGTACGAAGTCGCTCGGGTCGACGACGGTCGCCTTCACCGTGTGCGTGCCGGCCGGCAGGTTCAGTGTGCGCAGGTCGAGCGCGGTGCGGTCGCCCGGGAGCTCGGTGCCGCCGACGCTCCAGGTGGTGGTCAGCGAGTGGCTGTTGGGGTGCAGCGGCTCCACCCAGAGCACCCGGTCGGCGCCGACCGGCGACGCGGTGGGCGTGCCGTCCTGGATGAGGCCGACCTTGGCGGAGATCTTCTGGGTCATCACCTCGCGGCTGACCTGGTCGTAGTAGTAGCCCAGTGTCCTCATGAGCGAGTGCTCGCTGGGCCGCCAGACTCCCCTGCCGAAGTACAGGCCGCCCTCGTGGCGGCCGATGACGCCGCCCGCCTCGCTCGGCTCGCCCAGCCAGCGCCACCACTTCCGCCGCTGGTCCTTGATCTGCTGTTCGGTCAGCAGGGTGTGGTGTACGGAGCCGGGTTCGCCTCCCGTGTAGGCGCCGCCTTCCACGCCTCGCGTGTAGTAGGTGTACTCGTCCTGCAGTCCGCCCAGCGAGTGGCCGATCTCGTGCGGCGCGATGAGGGCCGACATCGAGTTGTGGCCCGAGGAGGTGGCGTAGGCGCCGCCCGCTCCGCCGTAGGTCCCGCTGTTGCCCAGGGCCAGGATCTGCCGGTTGGCGCCGCTGGTCCCGGTCACCAGGTTGGCGTACGAGTTGGCCGCCGAGTTGCTCATGGTGATCAGCCGCTGGACGCTGGCGGGGTTGCAGCCGCCCCAGAAGGCCATGCTCAGCGGGGTGTTCTTCTTCCCGGAAGCCAGGTCGGGGTCACAGCCGATGCCGGACTCGCCGGAGACGATGTCCACCCGGTAGACGTTGAAGTAGTTGCGGTAGGACTTGTACGGCTCTATGGACCACATCACGTTGAGCTGCTGGTCGGTGTCGGCGGCGAAGGAGGACTGCTCGCCCTCGGTGTAGCCGTCGCCCATGATGATCAGATTGAACCGCTTGTCCGGGGCTCCGGTGACCTGGAGCGGCACCACGGTGGCGCTGCCGACGTCGGCACCGGTGACGTCGGCGCCGGCGGGTGTCGCGGGAACGGTGAGCAGGGCGGCGGTCATCGAGACGGCCGCCAAGGCGGTGAGCGGCCTGGTGATACGCATGGTGGGGGGAACCTCCGTGGGCCAGTCGAGACTCCCTGCACTATCGTGCGTCGCCGCTCCGGGCGTCCATTACAAATACTGATAAATCTGGATTTATGGATCAAGCTGCTCTTTATCCCGCTACTGTCTTGTTCTATAGTTCTTTAGAACATTGGCTCATAGGGATGGAGAGCGAGATGTCGTACCCAGAGGCTCGTTACCTGGGCGAGGCGGGCGAGAGCAGCGGGGTCTTCCGGCCGGCGAGCGCGGGACCGGATCTGATGATCGGCGGCACGGCGGTGCGCTACCTGGGCACCGGCGCCTCGACGGACGGGCAGTTCGGCCTGTACCGCTGGGAGATGGGGCCGAATCCGTCCGGCCCGGCACCCCATTTCCACCGGACGATCTCCGAGTCCTTCTACGTCCTGTCCGGGACGGTGCGGCTGTTCGACGGGCAGGGCTGGACCGACGCGACGGCCGGAGACTTCCTGCACGTCCCGGCGGGCGGGATCCACAGTTTCCGCAACGAGTCCGGCGAACTGGCCTCGATGCTGCTGCTCTTCACCCCCGGGGCACCGCGCGAGGCGTACTTCGAGGAACTCGGCTCGATCGTGGCCGAGGGGCGTCGGCTCAGCGACGCGGAGTGGACGGACCTCTATCTTCGCCACGACCAGTACATGGTCTGACGGCCATGGCGGAGTTTCGCGAGGAACCGATCTACCGGCAGCTGGCGCGGATCGGGAAGACGCTGGCCAGTCCGGTGCGGCTCAGACTGCTCGACGTGCTCGACCAGGGGGAACGCACCGTCGAGCAGCTGTCCGACGAGGCGGACGTCCCGCTGAAGAACACCTCGGCCCAGCTGCAGCAGCTCCGCGCCGCCCACCTGGTGACGAGCCGCAAGGACGGTACGCGGGTCTACTACCGGCTCGCCGACGAGCGGGTCTCGCGGTTCCTGGGCGAGCTGCAGGACTTCGCCGGGGAGAGGCTCGCCGACCTGCGGGAGGCGGTGTCCGAACACCTCGGCGACCCCGCCGTGCTGGAGCCGGTGACCGCGGGCGAGCTCGCCGCGCGTCTCGCCGACCCCGAATCCGGCATCGTGATCGTCGATGTCCGCTCCGCGGCCGACCACGCCCGCGGCCATGTGCCGGGGGCGCTGTCGGTGCCCCTGGCCGAGCTGCGCGATCGTCTCGACGAGCTCCCCCGGGACGCCGAGATCGTGGCCTACTGCGGCGGGCCCTACTGCGTGGTCTCCCCGGAGGCCGTACGGCTGCTGCGCGAGCGCGGCTTTCACGCGCGCCCGCTGGACGGCGGGCTCGCCCGCTGGCGGCGTACGGGCAACCGGCTGCACCGGGCCTCCGCCGACCCCGGTTCGCTCGCCGCCGGTTCCACCGGCACCGTTTCCGACGCGGGGACTCCGTGACAGGCCCTCGGGGGTCTGCGACAGGTCCTCAGGGGGAGGAAGCAGCCCTCACCGGATTCTGACGTGCGGGCCGGGCAGGGGGCCGGTCGTGGCCGGCAGGACGGGCGGGACGAGGGGACGAGCAGGGCGGGCGGGGCGCCCTCGAACGTGCCCGCCGCCCGCTGGCCTCCTAGCTCCGGTGCCTGCTCACCATCCCCGCCGCGAGGGGGGCGTTCGCGAAGTCGCCGGCCGCCACGCGGGCGGCGACGGTGCGGCGGACGAGGCGGTCGGCCAGGGAGGGGACGTGCCTGCCGACCATCATCTCCACGCGTCCCCTGACGGTGGTCGCCACGTCGCGCGGGGCGCGGCGGGCGGTGACGGCACGGACGATCGCGTCGACCACGCCCTCGACGGGCTCCGGTCTGGACACCGCGTCCAGGGACAGCCCGGCCTGCCGCGTACTGTCGTGGATCGGGCTGCGGACCATGCTCGGGTAGACCGTCGTCACGCCGACGTGCGTGCCGACCTCCAGCCGGAGCGCGTCGGCGTAGGCCGCGAGGGCGCGCTTGGAGACGCCGTACGCCGCCGCCAGCGGCAGTGGCAGGACCGCCATCCGCGAGGCGATGAAGACCACCCGCCCGCGCGTGCGCACCAGGTGGGGCATGACCGTCGCCGTCACGCGCCAGGCGCCGAGGAGGTTCAGCCGCAGCTGCGCCTCGACCTCCTCGCCGGGGGCGAGTTCCGCCGGGGCGGGCCCGCCCCGGCCCGCGTTGTTGACCAGCAGGTCGATGCCGCCGAGCAGGGCCGCGGCCTCGGTCACCGCGGCGTCGACGGACTCCTGGGAGGTGATGTCGCACGCGATGATCGGGATGTCGGAGTCGCCGGGACGGGCGATGTCCAGGCCGACCACGTGCGCGCCCTGGGCGGTGAACCGCGCGCTCATCGCCCTGCCGAAGGTGCCCGCCGCGCCGGTGACCAGGATCCGGCGCCCGGCCAGCGCGTGGGACGGGGCGGCGCGCAGCTCGCGGTCCATGACGCGGAGGTACTGGTCGACGTCGATCCGCATGTGGGGCCTGCGCTGTCCCCAGCGGTCGCGGGCGGCGTCGAGTTCGGCGGCGGCGATCCGCCGCGCGGTCCCGGGGTCGGGCAGCCGGTGGGTGCCCGCGCGTACGGCGGCGACGAGGCGGCCCTGCGCCTCGACGACGGGCAGCGCCGAGCCGGTCGACTGCATCAGCCCGACGTAGCTGATCGAGTCGTCGCCGACGGGGAAGACGTGGCGGTAGAGCAGCGTGCTCGCCGGGTCCGGCATCGTGGCGGCGTCCAGGAACGGCGTCACGGCCCGGTAGCCGGTGCACCAGACGATGTGGTCGACCTCGTCCACCCGGCCGTCGGCGAACTGGACCCGCGAGCCGTCCAGGCGCGCGATGCCCTGGCGCGCGAGCACCCTTCCCTCCGCGATCAGCCGGGGAACGGAGTCGCTCAGGGTGGGGTGGTCCTGGAGCACGCCTCGGCGGGGATCGGGAAGGCGCGGTCCGGCGGGTTTCCTGTCGGCGACCCTGAGCACCGCCTGGGAGATCACCTGCCGCACCCGCCAGGGGAGCAGGGCCGCGAGGGCGCCGTTGAGCTGGTCGGAGGGGCGGCCCAGCAGCCGCTTGGGCAGCACCCAGACGCCTCGCCTGGCCGACAGCAGCACGGCGGACGCGTGGCCGGCGAGTTCGGTGGCGATGTCCATCGCGGAGTTGCCGGTGCCCACCACGAGCACGCGCTTCCCGGCCAGCTCGGCGGGGGTGACGTAGTCGTGCGCGTGCGACTCGGTGCCGGTGAACGTCCCCGGGTACGGAGGCTCGGGCAGCCGGGGCTCGTGGTTGTGGCCGTTCGCCACCACCAGGTGCTCCACCGTCTCGCGGTACGGCCCGCCGGGACCGGTCAGCTCCAGCTCCCAGCCGTCCTCGGTACGCCGGGCCGATTCGAGGGTCGTGCCGAACCGGAAACGCTCGCCGACCCCGAAGCGGTCGGCGTAAGACCGCAGGTATTCGAGCATCTGGGCGCGGGTCGGGTAGTCGGGCCACTCGGCGGGCATCGGGAAGTCGGAGAACTCCGTGCGCGGCTTGCTCGTGTTGAGACGGAGGCCCTCGTAGGACGCGGTGTCGCCGTCCAGCCGCCACAGGCCGCCGAGGGAGGCGGCCCGCTCGACGCCGAGGACAGGCAGACCGGCCTCGACGAGGGCCTTGGCCGCCGCTATCCCCGCCGCACCGCCGCCGACGACGGCGGTCACGCCCCGGCCCGGTACGCCTTCGCGGTCGGTGGTCACGCTTCGGTCCGGTGTGCCTACGTGGTCGGTGGTCACGCCCCGGCCCGGTACGTCTTCACGGCTGGCGGTCACGCTTCGGTCCGGTGTGCCTTCGCGGTCGGTGGTCACGCCCCGGCCCGGTACGTCTTCACGGCTGGCGGTCACGCTTCGGTCCGGTGTGCCTTCGTGGTCGGTGGTCGCCCCCTGGCTCGCTCCGGTGTCGCCGCCGGCGGTCGCCTCCGGGCCCGGCACGCCGCCGACGGTCGCTTCCCGGCCCGGTTCCCCTGTGCGCATCCGTTGCCTCCCATATTCCATCGAATGATGGAATATTAGCCTGTGGAGCCGCCCGAGCCAGGGGTCGCGTAGAGCCGGTCGATGAAGCGGTGGGCGTAGGCGCGGAACTCGCGCTTCTCGCGGTCGGCGGTCACGGCGTCGCCGCCGCGGGCGCTCAGCGCGGTCACGTGGCCGTGGGCCGCCCAGACCAGGCTGCGCACGGTGATGTGCGGCGTCGGCTCGACGACGAGGCCGCGGGTGGCCGCCTCCAGCAGGGCGCGCTCGATCTCGCCGTAGATCGGCAGCGAGTACGCCTCGTCCAGGGACAGGTGGAGGGTGGGGTCCAGCCACCGCCGCAGCCACAGGAACGTGGTCTGGGGATGCTCGTCGAGGAAGTCGACGAACGCGTCCACCAGGTCGTGCATGGCGCCCACGACGTCGCCCGCGGGTTCGGAGCGCACGGCGGCGAGGAAGGCGCGCACCGGCGGCGTCAACGTCGCCTGCTCCAGCTCGAAGACGCGGGCGAAGCAGGCGTCGTACAGGGACGCCTTCGACGGGAAGTGGTGGTGCACGCTGGAGACGTCGATCCCGACCCGGGTGGCGATGTCGCGCATGGAGACGCCGTCGGCCCCGTGCCGGGCGAAGAGGCCGGTCGCCTCGGTGAGGATGCGGTCTGGAGTGGACGGCGCCGAGCGGTCCCTGGGCGGGCGCCCCCTGCGGCGTGCCCGGGGCGCGGAGACGTCCTCTCCGCCCTCCTCGCTCTCCTCGTTTTCCGCGCTCTTCCTCATGCCGGACAGTCTGCCAGGATCGCCCGGCCTCCTAATCCATCACGGAGTTGATTTACTTGCCTGGGCGGGCACGCCCCCGTCCCCGGCCACCGCCGGCCCGGCGGGGACGCGGATCCGGTCCGGTGAGGACGCGGCGGTGTCCGGTATGACGGCCAGGGATCTGATCTGCTCGGCGGTGAGCGAGGCGCCGCGTCCGGATTCGGTGGCGAAGCGCTCCTCGCCCAGCGCGTCGCGGATCCGCGCGGTGATCCGGTCGATGTCGCCGCTCTCCAGCGGGGTCAGGGGCATGGAGCCCGACGCGAGGGCCGCGGCGCCCGCGCCCAGGAGCCGGGCGGCGCGGTCGTGGTGTCCGGCGACGGCCAGGGCCCCGGCCAGACCGTACACGGAGACCGTCATCGCCCGGGCCCCGTCGAACCTGGCCACGAGATCGAGGGCCGAGAGGTGCAGGGTGAGGGCCGTCGCCGCGTCGCCGCGCAGCTCGGCGACGAAGCCGAGCTCGGTCACGACCATCGGGAGGTACGGCGGCGGCTCCCCGGCGTCGGGCGGGGTACCGTCCAGCACGTCGCGCAGGTGGGTCTCCGCGACGTCGAGGCGGCCGTCCCTGCGCGCGGCGAAGGCCAGTCCCATCCGGGCGAAGGTCTGCCCGGGCCGGTGGCCCTGCTCCACGGCGAGCCGCAGCGATCTCTCGCTCGACTCCGCCGCCCGCGCGTAGTCGCCGCGCTGCAGCGCGATCCAGCCCAGCCAGCCCAGCCGCCCGGCGAACTCCGTCCACAGCCCGAGCTCCTCGGCCAGGCGCATGCCGTCGCGCTGCAGCCGTTCGGCCCGGTCGAGGTCACCGGTCATCTCGGCCAGCGCGCCGAGCCAGCCGCCGGACTCCAGCTGTCCCCAGCGCTCCCCGAGCTCGCCGAAGATCCGCGCGCTGCGCTCGCCGTCGCGTCCGAGTCCGTCCAGGTCACCGCGTACGTGCGCGAGCTTGGCCCGGAGGGCGAGGGTCGCGGCCGTCCCCCATCGGTCGCCGAGCGCCTCGAAGGCGGGTAGCGCCCGGTCCAGCAGGTCCCCGGCGGCGGACAGGTCGCCGAGGTCGACCCCCGCGTAGGCGAGGATCCACCACGCCCTGGCCCGCCCGCCGGGATCGCCCGCGTCCTCGTACGCCTCCAGGGCGGTCCGGCGGAGCTCCTCCCGGTCGGCGACGGCGACGTCACCGCGGAGGAACACGATCACGGCCTTCCAGGTGAGGGCCCTGGCCCGGAGCGCGGCGAACGGTACGCCTCCGGAACCGTCGGCGATGTCCGGTTCGCGGTCCAGGAGGGTGTCCGGCGCGTGGTCTCGGACGGTGCCGGATTCGTCGCCCCCGGGGACGGCGCCCGGGGGTCCGCCGGGGACGGCGAGTGCCGCCGCCAGGGACCGGTGGGCCTCGGTCAGCCGGCCGCGCAGGAACCAGTACCAGGCCATCGCGCCGACGAGGCGCAGCGCGCCGCCCGCGTCGCCGTCCCTGACGGCCGCGTTCAGCGCGGCGCGGAGGTTCGCGGCGTCGGAGTCGAGGCGCCGCAGCCAGCGTCGCTGGTCCGCCTCGTAGAGGCGCGGCTCGGCCCGCTCGGCTAGGCCGGTGTAGTGGCGCAGGTGCCGCCGCCGCACCCGCTCGTACTCCCCGGAGTGCTGGAGGCGCTCGACGCAGTACGCCGCCACCGACTCCAGCAACCGGTATCTCGGCCCGTCGGCACCGTCCACCATGACCACCAGCGACCGGTTCACCAGCCGTGCCACCAGGTCGAGCACGTCCGCGGCCGGAAGGTCGTCCTCCGCGCAGACGGCCTCGGCGGCCTCCATCGTGCAGCCGTCGGCGTGCACGGCGAGGCGGCGCAGGACGGCGCGCTCGGCGTCGGTCAGCAGGTCCCAGCTCCAGTCGATCATCGCCGTCAGGGTCTGCTGGCGCGGGGGGACACCCCGGTGCCCGGTGGACAGCAGCCTGAACCGGTCGTCGAGGCGGGCGACGAGACCGTGCACCCCGAGGACGGGGACCCTCGTCGCGGCCAGCTCCAGCGCCAGCGGGATGCCGTCCAGCCTGCGGCACAGCGTCGCGACCGCCGGGGCGGTGTCCGCGTCGAGGGCGAACCCCCGGGCCCCCTGGGTCACTGCGGACGCGCGTGCCACGAACAGCCGTACGGAAGCCGTCCGCTCCAGGGCGGGGATGTCGTCGACGGCCCGGCCGGGCACCTCCAGCGGCGGGACGCTCCAGACCACCTCGCCGGGCAGGGCGATCGGCTCCTGGCCGGTCGCGAGGATCCGCAGCCCCGGGGCGGCGCGCAGCAGCGCTCCGGCCAGCTCGGCGACCGGCTCGACGACGTGCTCGCAGTTGTCCAGCACCAGCAGCAGCCGCCGGGGGCGCAGCGCCTCGGTGAGCCGGTCGGCGGCGGTCACCGGCGCGGCACCCGCGATGTCCTGGACGTCCAGCACCGTCATGATCATCTCAGCCAGCCGGTGGACCGCGTCCTCGTCGCCGGGACGGTCGAGCGCGGCCAGCTCGACCAGCCACACCCCGTCACGCACGATGCCGGGGGGAGCCGAGCCGGTCAGCTGTCTGGCGGTCTCGACCGCCAGACGGGTCTTGCCCACGCCGCCGGGACCGGTGAGCGTCACCAGCCGTTCCGCCTCCAGCAGGGCGCGGATCCCGGCGACGGCCTCCTCCCTGCCGACCAGGTCGGTGAGGGGCGCGGGGAGGTTGGTGCCGGGCCTGTCCGGGAGAGGGCCGGGCGCGGCCAGTGCCGGGTCCTGGGCGAGGACGGCCCGGTGCAGGGCGACCAGGTCGGAGCCCGGATCCAGGCCCAGCTCGCCGGCGAGCAGGACGCGCAGTTCCTCGTAGCTGTCCAGTGCCTCGCTCTGCCGCCCGGACCGGTACAGGGCGCGCATGTGCGCGGCGCGCAGCCGCTCCCTGAGGGGGTGCGCGGCGAGCAGGTCGCCGAGTTCTCCCGCGAGCCGGACGTGTTCGCCCAGCTCCAGCCGTACCTCCGCGCGGTCCTCCTGCGCGGTGAGCCACCGCTCCTCCAGCCGCGCGATCGCGGGGCGCGCGAACGGCTCGTCGCCGAAGTCGGCGAACGCGGGACCGCGCCACGACGCCAGCGCGTCGGCCAGCAGCGCGGCCCTGGCCGATGGGTCCCCGGCCAGGGCCGCCTCGTCGAGCAGGCGCAGGAAACCGGCCACGTCGGTGTCGGCCCTCATCACGTAGCCCGCGGGGTGGCGGGCGACCAGATCCCGGCAGCCGGGCTCGGCGTCCTCCAGCACCCTGCGCAGCTGCGAGACCTTGGCGGCCAGGGCGCCGGCCGGGTTGCCGGGCGGATCGTCGCCCCACAGGTCGTCGATGAGCCGGTCGGCGGGCACCGGGCGTCCCTCGTGGACGAGGAGGTCGGCCAGCAGGGTGCGGACCTTCAGCCCGGGGATCGCCACCGGTTCGCCGGAGGTCGTCCACACGGCCAGCGGCCCAAGCACCCCGAAACGCATGAAGGCCACCATAGTCCCGCGCACCTACCGTCCCACCACGGATTTTCGCGCTCCCCGGTCCGGCCGTAAAACGGCGGGAGCTTTTCCGTAAAAGGGGTGCGACATGCTGAGGACACGTCGAACCGAGCGGAACACGAGGGAGGTACGGAGATGCCGGAAGACGACCGGCTGCGGCTGGCGGTCATCATCGGGAGCACCCGCGACGGCCGGTTCGGGCCCACCGTGGCGGGCTGGTTCACCGCTCGGGCCCGCAGGCGCGGCGATCTGGACATCGACCTGATCGACCTGGCCGAGACCGGCCTGCCGCAGACCCTCAGCGACCAGGACGAGCCCGCTCCCGCCGAGGTGGCCGCCCTGGCGCCGAGGCTGGCGGCCGCCGACGCCTTCGTCGTGGTCACCCCCGAGTACAACCGGAGCTTTCCGGCCCCGCTGAAGACCGCCATCGACTGGTACCACGAGGAGTGGCAGGCCAAGCCCGTCGCCTTCGTCGCCTACGGCAGGGACTCCGGTGGCCTGCACGCGGTCGAACAGCTCCGACAGGTCTTCACCGAACTGCACGCCGTGGCCATCCGCGACGCCGTCACCCTTCCCCGCTACTGGGAACTCTTCGCCGCCGACGGCACCTGGCCCAAGGCCACCGCGGAGTGCAACACCGCGGTGCGGACCACGCTCGACCGGCTGGCCTGGTGGGCCCGCGCCCTGCGCGACGCCCGAGCCAGGAGCCCGTACGTCACCTGAACACCTTTTCTCGTCCAACATGAACGACACGGAGAAAACCATGCGGAAGATCATCACCATGACCCAGACCACCCTCGACGGCTTCATCGACAACCCGCATCTGTGGTCCATGCCGTACACGAACGAGGAGTCGATGGCGTACGCCATGGACCTCGCGCTCGGCAGCGACGCCCTGCTGCTGGGACGGGTCACCTACGTGGGCATGTCCCAGGCCTGGCCCGGCATGAGCAACCCCTACGCCGACCACGTGAACAGCATCCAGAAGTACGTGGTCTCCTCGACCCTGGAGAAGGCCGAGTGGGAGCCCTCGACCATCATCCACGGCGACGACCTCGTCGCCACGGTGACCGAGCTGAAGAAGCAGCCCGGCGGGAACATCATGATCTGGGGCTGTGGTCAGCTCACCGACACACTCATGGAGCACGGCCTGCTCGACGAGTACCGGCTCCTGGTCTCCCCCGTCATCGTCGGCCAGGGGCAGCGGCTGTTCCGGGGGGAGAACGTCACGGCGACCCTGGAACTCGTGGACAGCACGACGTTCGACACCGGCCTCCTCGCCCTCACCTACCGCCCGGTGAACGCGGCCGGAGAGCAGGCGACCGCCGGCTGAGCCGTACGGCCGGAGTCCCGGAGGCGCACGCCGCTTCCGGGACTCGGTGTTTCCGGCACGCTCCCGGACCGCCAGGTCGCCGTTCACCGGATGACGCGGAGAACCCGCCGCCGGGATCGCCCGCGGCTCAATGAGACCCGACAGGACGCGAAACCCCAGCTCAGAGATGATTTAAGGCGTATATCCGCAGGTCGGAACCTCCCCTCATATAGTTGTGTGCCAATTGTCGGGCTCAGAATCGATGGCGGGGATCGTGGGCGTTTGGGAAGGGACAGCGGCCGTGCTCGCCGGTCGGTACCGGCTGGACGAGCTGATCGGCCGTGGCGGCACGGGCGAGGTCTGGCGCGGGTACGATCTGCGGCCGGGCTGGGCGGTGGCGGTCAAGATCCTGTCAGCGGAGGTGGCCGACGCCGCGACGCGTGAGAGGTTCGCCCGGGAGGCCAGGACCGCCGCGCGCGTCGTCCATCCCAACGTGGTGACGGTGCTCGACATGGGCGAGCACGAGGATCGGCCGTACCTGGTGATGGAGTTGCTGACCGGCCGGGACCTCGCCGCGGAGCTGGCCGAACGGGGGCCGCTGAGCGTGTCCGAGACGTGCCACCTGGTCAGGCAGGCCGCGCTCGGGCTGGACGCCGCGCACCGGGCCGGGGTCGTGCACCGCGACGTCAAGCCCGCGAACCTGCACCTGGGCGCGGGGGGTGCGCTCAAGGTCGTCGACTTCGGTACCGCCAGGGTCGCGACCGAGGCCGCGATGCGGCTGACCTCGGTGGGAAGCGTCATCGGCACGGCCGCCTACCTGTCTCCCGAGCAGATCCTCGGCGAGCCGGGAAACACGGCCTCCGACCTGTACGCGCTCGGCTGCGTCTGCTACGAGCTGCTGTGCGGGCGGCCCCCGTTCGTCGGCGCGGCCACGGAGGTGATCTCCCAGCACGTCCGCGACCGGCCGGACCCGCCCAGGCGGTACCGGCCCGATGTCCCGGTGGAGCTGGAAAGACTGGTCCTCGCCCTGCTGGAGAAGGATCCCGCCGCGCGGCCGACCGGGGGAGAGGTGGTCCGCCAGGTCACCGTGACGGCCCGCCACGCGTCGCCCGCCCGCGACACCGCGCCGCCGGCACCCACGTCCACGTACGACACCGTGCCGCCGCCGACGGCCACGCCGGGACCGGTACCGGCGCCCTTGTCCGCTGTCCTCTCCGGCGCCCTCTCCGCGCTCGTGCGGGGGCGATCACCCGGGCGGTCCGCCGCGATCGCGCTGGGCACGGTGGCCGTACTGGTGGCGACGGCTCTCTGGGCGCTGGCACCGTCGGACCCGGCCGGGCAGGTCACCGCGGCGGTGTCGTCCTCGATCGCGGCGGTGCCGTCCGAGACGCGGTCTCCGGAGCGGCCCGCGTCGCCGTCACCCACACCGGCCGTCTCGGGGAGCGCGTCCGCGGCGCCGTCCCCGATACCGATCCGGTCGCCACCGGCGGCGACCGGATGGCATACGCTGCTGCCGGTCTTCCACCGGGCGGTCACCGGCCAGGAGCGCCAGGGGAAGATCGACCCCAAGGTGGCCCGCCAGATCCGCAAGAGGGTCTCCGAAGTGGCCCAGGCCCTTCAGCGGGGCGAGAACGAGAAGGCGCGCGACGAACTGCGCCGGCTGAGCCGGGACCTGTCCGAGGCGCGGCGCAGGGGCAGGCTCGCCTCCGACGGGCCGCTCATCGACTTCCTGCGCGACTCCGGGTTCGTCTTCCCGCCGGACGACCGGGACGAGGGGCCCCGTCGTCGTCACTCCAGGGGAGACGACGACGGGGATGACGACGACTAGTTCCATGCCGGAGGGACGGTCCGTCGCGGACGGCGGCGTGGTCGCGCCGGAGCCCTGTCCGGACAACGAGCTCGGCGGGCAGGAAGGACGACCGGACGCCGCGCGGGGCCCTCACCTCAACTGGTCCCGCAGGGCGGCCGGCGGACCGTCCCAGTCGCGGGCGAGCGCGGCGAGGAACTGCTGTGCCACCTTGTGCTCTCCGGCGTCCGGCAGTTGCGCGAACCCGCTCTCGACCATGGTCAGCGTGGTGCCGGTGCCGGTGGACTCCAGCGTGAACTCCACGTAGGTGCGTCGCGGGTCGCCGCCGGGAAGGCCGTAGACCGGCCAGGTGTAGCCGCGTGCGGCGGTGACGGCCCCCGCGCACCGCAGGGCCGGGCAGGCGGCTCGACCAGGGGACGTTCGCCGTTCTCCGGGTACGGCTGAGGCATGACCAACGAATCGAAGGACCCTCTGGTGGGGCTCGACCCGTTCGACGTCTTCGACGCCGAGGCGGAACGCCTCGACCGCCACTTCTCGGGACTCGACGCGAAGGGCTGGGACCGCCCCTCGCGGGCGGCCGGCTGGTCGGTGCGGGACGTGCTCGGGCACCTGGCGGGGGAGGAGTTGTACAACCACGCCTGCCTGGACGACGACCTCGACGGTTTCACCGCGATGCTCCGGCGCGAGGGCGTGGGAGGCGGTTTCGACGGTTTCAACGAGTGGTGCGTGGAGGGGCGTCGTGGCCTTCCGGTCGAGGAGGTGTTCCAGGAGTGGCGGCGCGAGAACGGGGACACGCGCGAGCGGATGCGCGCGCTCGGCTACGAGGCCCCGCTGCCGACCTTCGCCGGGCCGTACCCGGTGGGGCTGCAGACCTTCCACTACGCCTCCGAGTACGCCACCCACGCCGACGACGTCGGCGCGCCCGTCGCGGAGGAGGAGGCCGGGGAGCGGGCCCGGTGGCGGGCGCGGGTGGGCGTGTTCGTGCTCGCCGAGCAGGACTCGAAGGCCCGGGTGGAGCTGACCGGCGACGAGGTCCGGGTGCGTGTGGACGGGATGAGTGAGCGGCTGCCGGTCCCGGTGTTCGTGGAGGCGACGGTCGGCCGCCTGCCGGACGACCATCCTCTCGACCGCGGGCTGAAGGCCGCCCTGCGCTGCCTGGCCTGAGCGGCGGCCCGCACACTCGCGTCTTCCCGCCACCGACCCGCTCGCGCGGTGCTCCGCCGGGGATCCGTCCGGCGCGGCGCCGGTTCGCCGGGCGTCCGCCTCCGAGGAGATCCGTCCGCCGGGTACTACCTGGCGGGACCTTCGTTCGCCGGGCATCCGTCCACGGGGAATCCGCCGGCGAGACCTCCGCCCGCGGGGGGATCCGGCTTCTCAGCCGTCGGTGGAGCCCCGACGGCCGGAACGGCCCCCCTGTCCCCGGCCCTCGCTCCCGTCCTGGTCTTGCTTCTTGTCCTTGCGGCGCATCCGGTGCAGGGTGCCCGCGTGCGCGCGCTCCTCCGGGTGCGCGCGCACCCTCCGCAGGCTGGCGATGACGGTGACCAGCAGCACCAGGAAGATCACCCCGAGGGAGACCGGGGTCGGGACCTCGGGGAAGGACTTCGAGACGTCCTCGTGCAGGAACGACAGGATGAGCTTGAGGCCGATGAAGCCGAGGATGACCGCGAGGCCGATCGACAGGTAGACCAGGCGTTCGAGCAGGCCCTCGATCAGGAAGTACAGGGCGCGCAGCCCCAGCAGCGCGAAGGCGTTGGCGGCGAAGACGATGAGCGGGTGCCGGGTGACTCCGAAGACGGCGGGAATGGAGTCGAGGGCGAACAGCAGGTCGGTGCTCCCGATGGCGAGGAAGACCACGAACAGCGGCGTGACCACCCGCCTGCCGTCCTCGCGGGCGACGAGCCTGCCGCCGTGCATGTCGTCGCTGACCGGCAGCACCTTGCCCGCGCGGCGGATCAGGGGGTTGTTCTCGACGTCGGGGTCCTGGTTCCTGTGCCGGACGAGCTGGACCGCCGTCCAGATCAGGAGCAGGCCGAAGATCAGGAACGTGAAGGAGAAGAGGGCGATGGCCGCCGCGCCGACCGCGATGAGGACGGCGCGCAGCACCAGGGCGGTGGCGATGCCGAAGAGCAGCACCTTCTGCTGGTGCTCCTCGGGCACCGAGAACCGCGCCATGATGATGACGAAGACGAAGAGGTTGTCGACGGAGAGGCTCTTCTCCACCATCCACCCGGCGAAATACTCCGTCGCGAGCCCCGACCCGGCCAGCCACCACAGGACCAGGCCGAAGGCCATGGCCACGCCGATGTAGAAGACCGTCCAGGCGGTGGCCTCGCGCATGCCCACGGTGTGCGGCCGGCGCGCCGCCACCACGAAGTCGAGGGTGAGCAGCGCCACCACCAGCGCGATGACCGCGATCCACATGCCCACCGAGTCGATCGCCATCCGTGTCCCCTCTTCCCGGCCGAGATCACTCGCTTTACCCCGGGCGGGGACCCCCACACCCCGTGGCCACCGGCCGGTCCGCCCCCGCCCGCCGGGGTGTCCGGCGGGCGGAGGAGACACGAGGGGAACGGGACGGGGCCGCGGGCGAGGGAGAGCGGCGGCCGGGCCCGGGGCCCGGCCGGGTCAGCGGGCCGTGCCCGCGCGGCGCTTGGTCCACACGTCGAGGGCGACGGCGGCGAGCAGGACCAGGCCCTTGAAGAGCATCACCCGCTCGCTGGGCGCGCCGATCAGGGACATGCCGTTGTTGATCACGGCCATGATGAGGCCGCCGGTGAGCGCGCCGACGACCTTGCCCACGCCGCCCTGGACGGCGGCGCCGCCGATGAACGCGGCCGCGATGGCGTCCAGTTCGAAGCCGTTGCCCGCCGTAGGGCCCGCCTGGTTCAGCCGCCCGGCGAAGATGATCCCGGCGAGCGCGGCGAGCACCCCCATGTTGACGAAGATCCAGAACGTGACGGACTTGACCTTGATGCCCGACAGGCTCGCCGCGTTCAGGTTGCCGCCGATGGCGTAGATGTGGCGGCCGAAGACGGCGCGGTTGGTCAGGAGCGTGTAGCCCAGGACGAGGAGGGCGAGCAGCACCAGCACCCAGGGCAGGTTCTTGAACCTGGCCAGCTGCACGATGACGACCATCACCACCGCCGAGGCGGCACCGATTTTCAGGAGGAACAGGGGCAGCGCGTCGACCTTCTGCCGGTAGCCCAGCCGCGCCTGGCGGGCCCGCCACTGCGTACCGGCGATCCCGGCCACCGCGGCTAGGCCGACGAGCAGCGTGAGCAGGTCGGCGCCGTCGAGCGGGCCGAGGGGGATGTTGCCGAGGAGGCCCGGCACGAAGCCGTTGGCGAGGGTCCGCACCTCGTCGGGGAAGGGGCCGATGCCCTGGTTGCCGAGCACGGTCAGGGTGAGTGCCCTGAAGATCAGCATTCCGGCCAGGGTCACGATGAACGCCGGGATGCCGAAGTAGGCGATCCAGTAACCCTGCCAGGCCCCGATCAGCGCGCCGACGACCAGCGTGACGAGGATCGCCAGCGGCCACGCCACATCCATGTCGACCATCAGCACGGCCGCGACGGCGCCGGTGAGCCCCACCACCGAGCCCACCGAGAGGTCGATGTGCCCGGCGATGATGATCAGGATCATGCCGATCGCCAGGATCAGGACGTAGGAGTTCTGCACCATGATGTTTGAGATGTTCTGCGGGCTGAGCAGCTCACCGTCGGTCAGGACGGAGAACAGCACGATGATCAGCGCGAAGGCGATGTAGATGCCGCTCTGCCGCAGGTTCACGGAGAAACGGCCGCCGGGTGTCTTCGCGGGCACCGCCAGGAGGTCGCCGCCCGGTGGCGGTGCTCCGGTGTCTCCCGCGGGTTCGGCTTTCTCACGTGCCGGGACCTGGCCGCTGCTCATCGGGCTCCCTACTCCTTTTCCTTGGTCATGAACTTTCCCTGGTCATGAGCTGCATGAGCCGCTCCGGGGTGGCCTCCGCCCGGGAGACCTCACCGGTGATGCGCCCGGCCGACATGGCGTAGAGGCGGTCGCAGACGCCGAGCAGCTCGGGAAGCTCCGAGGAGATGACCAGGATGGCCTTGCCCTGGTCGGCGAGCCGGTTGATGATCGAGTAGATCTCGTACTTGGCACCCACGTCGATGCCCCGGGTGGGCTCGTCGAGGATGAGCACGTCCGCGTCGGTGAAGATCCATTTCGACAGCACCACCTTCTGCTGGTTGCCGCCGCTGAGCTTCCCGGTGACCGACAGCACGCTGGGAGCCTTGATGTTCATGCTCTCGCGGAAGCCGTCGGCGACCTGGTACTCCTTGTTGTCGTCGACCCAGCCGCGCCTCGCCAGCTTCCCCAGCGCCGCGGCGGAGACGTTCCGCTTGATGTCCTCGATCAGGTTGAGCCCGTACCGCTTGCGGTCCTCGGTGGCGTACGCGAGCCCGTGGCCGATCGCCTCGCCGACCGTGCGGAGCTGGATCTCCCGCCCGTCCTTGTAGACGCGGCCGGAGATGCCGACCCCGTAGCTGCGGCCGAACACGCTCATCGCCAGCTCGGTGCGCCCGGCGCCCATCAGCCCGGCCAGGCCGACGATCTCGCCGCGGCGCAGCGTCAGGTTCGCGCCGGAGACGACGACGCGGCCGTGCCGGCTGGGGCTGTGCACCGTCCAGTCCTCGATCCGCAGCGCCTCCTCTCCGATCCTCGGCTCGCGCGGCGGGAAGCGGTGTTCGAGGTCGCGGCCGACCATGCCCGAGATGATGCGGTCCTCGGTGACCCGGTCGTTCCTCATGTCCAGGGTCTCGATCGTCCGGCCGTCGCGCAGGATCGTGGTCGAGTCGGCGATGGCCCGGATCTCGTTCAGCTTGTGCGAGATGATCACCGAGGTGATGCCCTCCTCGCGCAGCCCGCGCAGCAGGTCGAGCAGGTGCGCCGAGTCCTCGTCGTTGAGCGACGCGGTCGGCTCGTCGAGGATGAGCAGCCTGACCCGCTTGGACAGCGCCTTCGCGATCTCCACCAGCTGCTGCTTGCCCACCCCGATGTCCATCGAGAGCGTCACCGGGTTCTCCCGCAGCCCGACCCGCTCCAGCAGCTCGGCGGCCTCGGCGTTCGTCCGGTTCCAGTCGATCAGGCCGCGGCTGGTCCGCTCGTTGCCGAGGAAGATGTTCTCGGCGATCGACAGGTGGGGGCTGAGCGCCAGCTCCTGGTGAATGATCACGATGCCGCGCTTCTCGCTGTCCCTGATGTCGGAGAAGCGGCACGGCTCGCCGTCGAAGACGATCTCGCCGTCGTACGAGCCGTGCGGGTACACGCCGGACAGGACCTTCATCAGTGTCGACTTGCCGGCGCCGTTCTCCCCGCAGATCGCGTGTATCTCGCCTCTCCGCACCACCAGGTTGACGTCCTGCAGGGCCTTGACGCCTGGGAACGCCTTGGTGATCCCGCGCATCCGAAGTATGTCGTCGGTCATGCCGTCCGCCTCCGCACTGCCTTCCCGCTCCGCGGGCACCCGGCCGGCGAGGGATGGGGACGTCGCCGGCCGGGTGCCGTCCTTCATGGCACCGGTACCGTTATTTGAGCTGGTCCTCGGTGTAGTAGCCGGAGTCGACGAGGACCTTCCTGTAGTTGTCCTTGTAGACGATCACGGGGTCGAGCAGGTTCGACGGGACGACCTTGTTGCCGTTGTCGTAGTCCTCGGTGTTGTTCACCTCGGGCTTGCCGCCCTTGAGCACGGCGTCGGCCATCTCGACGGTGATGGCGGCCAGCTGGCGGGTGTCCTTGTAGATCGTCGCGTACTGCTCGCCCGCGATGATCGACTTCACCGAGGCGACCTCGCCGTCCTGGCCGGTCACGACCGGGTACGGCTGGTCGGCGGTGCCGTAGCCGCTGCTCTTCAACGCCGACAGGATGCCGATGGACAGGCCGTCGTACGGGGAGAGCACGCCCTGGACCTCGGTGCCGCCGGAGTATGACTTGGTGATCAGGTCCTCCATGCGCTTCTGCGCGGTGGCCGGGTCCCAGCGCAGGATCGCGACGGTCTTGAAGTCGGTCTGGCCGCTCTTGACGACCAGGGTGCCCTTGTCGATGTACGGCTTCAGGGTGTCCATCGCGCCGTTGTAGAAGAAGGTGGCGTTGTTGTCGTCCGGGGAGCCGGCGAAGATCTCGATGTTGAACGGGCCCTTGGCGTCGCCGTCGGAGCCGTCCTCCTTCTTCAGCTTCAGGCCGACCAGCAGCGAGGTCGCCTGCTGCACGCCCACCTTGTAGTTGTCGAAGGTGGCGTAGTAGTCGACGTTCGGCGAGTTGCGGATGAGCCGGTCGTAGGCGATCACCGGGATCTTCTTGTCGGCCGCCTGCTGGAGCTGCGTGGTGATGGCGGTGCCGTCGATCGAGGCGATGATCAGCAGCCTGGCGCCCCTGGTGATCTGGTTCTCGATCTGGTTGACCTGCGTGGGGATGTCGTTCTCCGCGTACTGCAGGTCGACCTTGTAGCCCAGCTTCTCCAGAGCGCTCTTGACGTTGTCGCCGTCGTGGATCCAGCGTTCGGAGGACTTGGTGGGCATGGTGACGCCGACGAGGGTGTCGGCGGGCGCCGCGGAGGCCGCCCCCGACGCGCCCTGGTCGACGGTCTTGACGCTGGAGCCACAGGCCGTCACTCCCATGGCGAGAGCCAGGCTCACCGAGAAGGCGGCCAGCTTCGCGAACTTCATCGAATACCTCCAGTGTGGGGACCCGGGGTCCCGGTCCGGGGGCGGGCCGGGAGAGGGGCGGGACGCGGTGTGTCCCGGGAGTGGCGGGTGCCGTGGCGGCGCGTCCCGGCCTCCGGCGTACCGCCGCCGGGGCGCGTCCTGTCCGGGGCGCGCCCACGGCGACACCGGAACGGGCCGGGTCCCGGCGCGCTCCGGCGTCGGTGATCGTGGTTGTGAACGTGTCCGTGAGCGTCTTCGCGGACGTCGTCGTGAGCGTCTTTGCGAGCATCTTTGTGAGCGCTCACATCGGCGGCGTCAGGCCGCCTGGTGATCCGTTCGGCTGTGTGACGAGCTATCAAATGCCCGGGTCGGCCGACTGTCAACCCCCGGACGGTCAGGAGTTCTCGCATCATGGAGACCTTCTCGCAGGAGATGTGAGCGCTAACAACGGGGTATGCGCCAGTTAAGGGCGTCATGACGGCAACGTCAAGTAGGTGTTAACGGATGATCTACGAGTAATCAGAATGTAATGTCTGAGGTGCTTGACGTAGGGTGTTGTTAGCGCTCACAGTCTGTCCCAAGCCATCAGAAGGAGCCGACCAGTGAGCCCGAGCCTCGAACGCCGTCCGCCGGTGATGGCGGACGTCGCCACGAGGGCCGGGGTGTCGCACCAGACGGTCTCGCGCGTACTCAACGACCACCCCAACGTCCGCGCCGAGACCCGCGACCGGGTGCTGGCGGCGATCCACGAGCTCGGCTACCGGCGCAACATGGTCGCCCGCGCCCTGGTCACGAGGCACACGCGCACCCTCGGCGTGGTCAGCTTCGACACGACCCTGTACGGACCCGCGAGCACGGTCTACGGCATCGAGCAGGCGGCCAGGGCGGCGGGTTACTTCGTCAGCATGGTCAGCCTCAAGACCATCGACACCGCGGGCGTGCGCGACGCGCTCGGCTACCTGGCCGAGCAGGCCGTCGACGGCATCGTGGTGGTCGCGCCGCAGCGCTCGGCCGCCCCCGCGCTGGCCGGCGTGCCCACCGACATCCCCGTCGTGGCCGTCGAGGGCAGCCACGCGGGCGACGTGTCGGTGGTCAGCGTCGACCAGGTCGAAGGCGCCCGCCTGGCCACCCGGCACCTGCTCGACCTCGGCCACGAGACCGTGTGGCACATCGCCGGCCCGTCGGACTGGCTGGAGGCCGACGGGCGCGTCGACGGCTGGCGTGAGGTGCTGACCGCCGCGGGCCGCCCGATCCCCGAGTCGCTGTCCGGCGACTGGAGCCCGCGCTCCGGCTACGAGGCCGGGCTGCGCCTGGCCGCGACGTCGGGCGTCACCGCGGTGTTCGTCGCCAACGACCAGATGGCGCTCGGGGCGCTGCGGGCCTTCGCCGAGCTGGGCGTGCGGGTGCCCGAGCAGATCAGCATCGTGGGGTTCGACGACATCCCCGAGTCGGAGTTCTTCACCCCGCCGCTCACCACGATCAGGCAGGATTTCGGGGCGGTGGGGAAGTACAGCATCGAGATCCTGCTCAGGCAGATGGAGGCAGGAGCGGAATGGTCCCAAGAGCGACATGTCGTCCCGCCGCGGTTCGTGCCGAGGGCCAGCACCGCGCCGTTCCGCGCCTAGGCTCGCGTACCGTTCCCTGCGCGGGCCCGAGCACGGTTCCGGGCCCGCACGTCGTCCCGCGTCCGGCCGCCGTTCCGCGCCTAGGCTCGCGTACCGTTCCCTGCGCGGGCCCGAGCACGGTTCCGGGCCCGCACGTCGTCCCGCGACCGGCCGCCGTCCCGCGTCCGCTTCCCCGGCGTCCCGTCCCGCCCCGCCGAGGCTGAACCCCGCGGACCCGGCGTGGTCGCGCCGGAGTCCCCCGTGGTCGAGGTCCCGCCGTCCCGATGTCCTGGAGAGAATGTGAACGCTAACAACAATAGTTACGTGGTCGGTGTCGACTTCGGTACGCTGTCGGGCCGCGCCGTGGTGGTCCGGGTGGGCGACGGCGCCGAGATGGGCACCGCCGTGCACGAGTACGCCCACCGGGTGATCGAGGACCGGCTGCCGGACACCGCCGTGCGCCTGGGCCCGGACTGGGCGCTGCAGTCGCCGGAGGACTGGCGCGAGGTGCTGCGCCAGGCGGTGCCCAAGGCGGTGGCGGCGGCCGGGATCCCCCCGTCGCGGATCATCGGCCTGGGGACCGACTTCACCGCCTGCACCGTGCTGCCCGCCACCGCCGACGGCACCCCGCTGTGCGAGGTCGACGGGTTCGCCTCCCGCCCGCACGCGTGGCCGAAACTGTGGAAGCACCACTCGGCGCAGCCGTACGCCGACCGGATCAACGCCGTCGCCGCCCGCAGGAAAGAGGCGTGGCTGCCCCGCTACGGCGGGAAGATCTCCTCGGAGTGGGCGTTCGCCAAGGGCCTCCAGGTGCTGGAGGAGGACCCGGAGGTCTACGGCCGCGCGGAACGCTGGATCGAGGCCGCCGACTGGATCGTCTGGCAGCTCACCGGCGTGGAGACGCGCAACGTGTGCACCGCCGGGTACAAGGCCATCCTCCAGGACGGCGGCTACCCCTCCGCGGAGTTCCTCGCCGAGCTCAACCCCGCCTTCGCCGGTTTCACCGCGAAGCTCGGCGGGGAGCCGTCCCCGCTGGGCGGCCTCGCCGGACGGCTGGACGCCCGCGCCGCCGCCTGGACGAAGCTGCCGGAGGGCATCGCGGTCTCGGTCGGCAACGTCGACGCCCACGTCACGGCCGCCGCCGCCGACGCCGTGCGGCCCGGCCAGATGGTCGCCATCATGGGCACCTCCACCTGCCACGTCATGTCCTCCGAGGCCCTGGCCGAGGTGCCCGGCATGTGCGGGGTGGTGCGCGACGGCATCGTGCCCGGCCTGTGGGGGTACGAGGCGGGCCAGTCCGGGGTCGGCGACATCTTCGGGTGGTTCGTCGAGACCTCGGTGCCCGGCTCCTACGAGCGCGAGGCGGAACGGCGCGGGCTCACCGTGCACGAACTCCTCACCGAACTGGCCGCCGCGCAGCGGGTCGGGCAGCACGGCCTGGTGGCGCTCGACTGGCACAACGGCAACCGCTCGGTGCTGGTCGACCACGACCTCTCCGCCGTGGTCGTCGGCCAGACGCTCGCGACGAGACCCGAGGACACCTACCGGGCGCTGATCGAGGCCACCGCGTTCGGCGCCCGCACGATCGTGGAGACCTTCGAGAGCTCCGGGGTGCCCGTGACCGAGTTCGTCGCCGCCGGTGGCCTGATCAGGAACCGCTTCCTGATGCAGGTCTACGCCGACGTGCTGCGCCGCCCGATCTCGGTGATCGGCTCCGAGCAGGGGTGCGCCCTGGGCTCGGCCGTCCACGCCGCGGTCGCCGCCGGGGCCTACCCCGACATCACCTCGGCCTCGGCCGCGATGGGCGGGCGCGCCGAGGCCGCCTACGTTCCCGACGCCGGGCGCGCGGACACCTACGACCGGCTGTACGCCGAGTACCGCCGTTTGCACGACCACTTCGCGGGCGGGGAGACGCTGCACGGCCTGCGGGCCCTGCGCAACGAGGCGAGCACACCGGCCGGCGAGGACGGGAAGAGCACGTCGACGAACGAGGAGGACGCGTGACCGGGCGCGAGGAAGATCCGATCGGGCGAGCACTGCCCCCGTCCCCGCGCGCGGCCGGGCGCTCTGCCGCGCACGGAACGGCGGCGGCCGGATGAGCGCCGTCGTCAGGAGACTGCGGGAGACGGTGTCCGCGCTCCACCAGGAGCTGGTCCGCTACAACCTCGTCGCCTGGACCGCGGGCAACGTCTCCGGGCGGGTCCCCGGTGAGGACCTGTTCGTCATCAAGCCGTCCGGGGTGACGTACGAGGACCTGACCCCCGAGTCGATCGTGGTGTGCGACCTGGACGGTGAGCCGGTCGAGGGCGGGCTGTCACCGTCCAGCGACACCGCCGCGCACGCGTACGTCTACCGGGCGATGCCGCGGGTGGGCGGGGTGGTGCACACCCACTCCACGTACGCCTCCGCCTGGGCGGCGCGGGGTGAGTCCATCCCGTGCGTGCTGACGGCGATGGCGGACGAGTTCGGCGGGGAGATACCGGCCGGGCCGTTCGCGCTGATCGGCGGGGACGACATCGGCAAGGGAATCGTCGCCACCCTGGACGGCCACCGCTCCCCGGCGGTCCTGATGCGCAACCACGGCGTCTTCACCGTCGGCGCGGACGCCCGCGCGGCCGTCAAGGCCGCGGTGATGTGCGAGGACGTCGCCCGTACCGTGCACATGGCCCGCCAACTGGGCGAGCCGCTGCCCATCGCGCAGCCGGACATCGACAGTTTGTACGACCGCTACCAGAACGTCTACGGGCAAAGGAGTCCGCGGTGACCCTCCACGAGCGTGAGATCTGGTTTCTCACCGGAAGTCAGGGCCTGTACGGCGAGGACACGCTGGCCCAGGTGGCGGAGCAGTCCCGGGGCATCGCCGGGCGGCTCGACGACGCCCTGGCGTTCCGGGTGGTGTGGAAGCCCGTGCTGACCGACGCCGCGTCGATCCGCCGGGTCTGCCTGGAGGCCAACGCCTCGGACGCCTGCGTCGGGGTGATCGCCTGGATGCACACGTTCTCCCCGGCCAAGATGTGGATCGCCGGGCTGGACGCGCTGCGCACGCCGCTGTTGCACCTGCACACCCAGGCCAACGTGGCGCTGCCGTGGAGTTCCATCGACATGGACTTCATGAACCTCAACCAGGCCGCCCACGGCGACCGCGAGTTCGGCTACGTCCAGTCCCGGCTGGGCGTGGCGCGCAAGACCGTCGCCGGGCACGTGAGCGACCCGGCCGTGGCGGCGCGCGTCGGCGCGTGGGCGCGGGCCGCGGCCGGGCGCGCGGAGATGGGCTCGCTGCGGCTGGCCCGCTTCGGCGACAACATGCGCGACGTGGCGGTCACCGAGGGCGACAAGGTGGAGGCGCAGCTGCGCTTCGGCGTCTCGGTCAACACCTACGGCGTCAACGACCTGGTCGCCGCCGTCGACGCCGCGGCGGACGCCGGCGTGGACGCCCTGACCGCCGAGTACGAGGACACCTACAAGGTCGCCCCCGAGCTGCGCGCCGGAGGCGAGCGCCACGACTCCCTGCGCTACGCCGCCCGCGTCGAGCTGGGACTGCGCCACTTCCTCACCGAGGGGGGTTTCGGCGCGTTCACCACCAACTTCGAGGACCTCGGCGGGCTGCGGCAGCTGCCGGGGCTCGCGGTGCAGCGGCTGATGGCCGACGGCTACGGCTTCGGCGGCGAGGGCGACTGGAAGACCTCGGTGCTGGTGCGGACCCTGAAGGTGATGTCGGCCGGGCTTGAGGGCGGCACCTCCTTCATGGAGGACTACACCTACCACCTGACCCCCGGCCAGGAGGTCATCCTGGGCGCGCACATGCTGGAGGTCTGCCCGACGATCGCCGCCGGGGTGCCCTCGTGCGAGATCCACCCGTTGGGCATCGGCGGGCGCGAGGACCCCGTCCGGCTGGTCTTCGACGCCGAACCCGGGCCCGCCGTGGTGATCGGCCTGTCCGACATGGGGGACCGGTTCAGGATGGTGGCCAACGAGATCGACGTGGTCACCCCCGCCGAGCCGCTGCCCAGCCTGCCCGTCGCCCGCGCGGTGTGGCGGCCCCGCCCCAACCTGAGCACCTCCGCCGAGGCGTGGCTGACCGCCGGAGGCCCGCACCACACCGTCCTGTCGTCCGCCCTGACCACCGAGGAGCTCACCGACCTCTCCGACATGCTCGGCGTCGAGCTGCTGGTCATCGACGCCGACACCACCTCCCGCCAGTTCGCCAAGGAGATCCGCTGGAACCAGGCGTACTACCGCCTCGCCCAAGGTTTCTGAACCGCCACACCACACGCCGCCCGGATCCTCCCCCGCCCCCCGGCGGGGTCGCGGTGAACATGAGGGATTGTCCGCCACGTTCACATGTCCGGCCGTTGAACGCCCGGCGTCCATCCGCTGCGCCCGCCTGGCCATTTCGTGATCACCAACTGTTCGCCGCCCGGACTTGAGAGATCACCTTGGTGTCCAATCAAGATCCATAGCTTTACGGCGCCCGCGTTAATCCCCAGCAACGCGGGCGGAAGGAACATCCCATGCGCATCGGCACACGGGCGGTCGTCGCCATAATGGCGGCGACACTCACGCTGAGCACTGCGATCATGAGCGGCACCCCTGCCGTCGCCGCCGACGACCCCGCTCTGGAGGCACTCACCCAGGTCGTCCCCGACATCGTCGAGGAGGCCAGGACCGTTCCCCCGACCGAGATCCCCGACGGCAACGTCCAGCGGGTGTTCTCGGTCGTCCCCGACCGCACGCTGCGGGTCGACGTCAGCGACGTGGAGATCGGCTTCGGTGTCCCCGAGGCCGCCGGTGCCGGTAACCAGGCCCTGCCCGGCCTGGTGACCTACGCCGCCACCCAGCCGAGCGTCGCCTACGCCCACCAGCGCACCGGACAGATCGCCCGCGTGCTGACCGTGATCAAGGACGCCTCCGCGCCCACCGAGTACCGCTTCCCGATCGTCGCTCCCGAGGGCAGCACCCTGGAGGTGGAGGAGGACGACCAGACGGTCCTCATCTACAACGAGGACGTGTACCTGGCGGAGATCGACGCCCCCTGGGCCAAGGACGCCAACGGCAACCCCGTGCCGACCAGCTACCGCGTCGAGGGCATGACGCTCATCCAGACCGTCAACCACGCGGGCGCGGCCTACCCCGTGGTCGCGGACCCGGCGCTCAAGCTGCAGTGCGAGTGGTGGAAGGCCATGTGCCGGCTCATCTTCTCGAAGGCCCTGACCAAGAAGATCTACAACACCTGGCTCTACGCCGGTGCCGCCGCTGCCGTCGAGGTACTGAAGGCGGCCTGCGACAAGATCAAGAACAGCAAGGTCAAGCTGATCTGCAAGGTGGCGGTCGCCGCCGGAATCGTCTCGTTCATCCGCAAGATCAGGGAAGCGGCGAACAAGAAGCAGTGCTTCGCGATCCGGGCGCAGTGGCCCGGTCCGATCACCTGGGGTGAGGTCCGCAGCAAGAGCTGCTCGGCCAAGTAGCAGTCGAACGTCGGCCAGTAGCCGATCACCGGCGCCCCCGTCCTCGTGGCGGGGGCGCCGTCGTGCACGGACATCCCGTCGGATCCTCCGGCGGCGCGGGCCCGACGCCGACGAGATCGCCCGGTCAGGGCGCCGTCACGCGCGGACACGCCACCGGATCCTCCTGTCGAACCGGATCACCTCTCTCCCCGGAGCACCGATGAACCACCTCCCGTCACGCGCGGGAACGCGGGCGATCGCCGGCGGCCTGGCCGCCCTCCTCGCCCTGACCGTCCTGAACACCTGGCAGACGGGAGCCGCGCTGGCGGCCGGCCCCGTACCCGGGCCCGCGACCGCCCCCGCCGACCCGTCCGCGACCGTCCCCGCGGTTCCCCCGGCGACCGCCGACCCGTCCACCGTGGGCGGCGCCGGTCCCGTCGCCCCCGACGAACCCTCGGCCAGGCTCACCGCCCGGCTCACCGGCAAGCGGGTCGAGGTGGAGTCCGCGCGGACCGAGACCGCCACGACCTACGCCAACCCCGACGGCTCGCTCACCGTGGAGGCGTTTGCCGGCCCGATCCGGTTCCGCCGGGACGGCAGATGGGCGCCGGTGGACATATCCCTCACGACGGCCCCGGACGGTGAGGTCGTGACCCGAGGACACCGTCGCGGGCTCCGGTTCGGCGGGCGTGGCGTCACGCGCCGGGGCGCGGAGGCCGTGGACCTCATCACCCTCGGAGAGGGGGACGCCAAGGTCACCCTGCAGTGGAAGGGCAGCCTGCCCGCGCCCCGGATCGCCGGTGAGAGCGCCACCTATCCCGAGGCGCTGCCCGGCGCCGACCTCGTCGTCTCCGCCACGCGGACCGGAGCCGAGCAGTTCCTTCTCCTCGACCGCGCTCCGGACCGGCCGCTGTCCTACTCGCTGAAGCTGAAGGCGCCCGGCATGAGGCCGCGCCAGACGGCGGACGGAGGTGTCGAGCTGACCGGCCGCGCCGGTGGGAGGGCCGGTGGGGAGGTCGTCACCATCCCCGCGCCCGTGATGTGGGACGCCCGGGTGGATCCCGGCTCCGGCGAGCATCGGCACCGCGCCAAGGTGGACATGAGGCTCTCCGGGGACGAGCTCGTGCTCACCCCGGACCCCGCGTTCCTCTCCGACCCGGCCACGGTCTATCCGGTCACCGTCGACCCGTCGCTGAACCTCGGCCAGGTCTTCGACACCTTCGTCCAGGAGGGGTACGGAACCGACCAGTCCGGCGCGACCGAGCTGAAGGTCGGCGACAACGGCGGCGGGCAGGTGGCCCGGTCCTTCATCACCTGGAAGACGCCCGGCATCGCGGGCAAGAAGATCCAGTCGGCCACGCTCAACCTGTGGAACTTCCACTCCTGGTCCTGTGAGGCCCGAAGCTGGGAGGTCTGGACGGCGAACAGGGCCTCGACCTCCTCGCGGTGGCCGGGGCCGGCGCTGGCCGCCCGCTACGCCACCTCCTCCCAGACCAAGGGATGGGGCACCGGCTGCGCGGACGGGTGGGTCAACGCCAACGTGACCTCGCTGGCGCAGCACTGGGCGGACAACGGCTGGACGGAGTCCGGCATCGGCCTGCGAGCCACCAGCGAGACCGACGAGTACGCCTGGAAGCGCTTCAACTCCGGCAACGCCTCCTCGCACGTGCCGTACATCGCGGTGACCTACAACTCCTACCCGACGAAGCCCCCGAGCACGTGGGTCACCCCTGGCGCCGCCTACGACGCGGTCAACTGGACCACCACCGTGACGCCGCAGCTCCAGGCCCACGTCGGCGACGCCGACGGTGGCAACGTGCGGGGCCTGTTCGACGTCTACGACGGCACCACCCTGGTCGTCGACAACCTGCTCGGCGGCTACGTCGCCAGCGGCAAGTTCTCGGCGGCGACCGTACCGGCGGGCAAGCTCGTCCCGGGCAGGACCTACACCGTCCGCGCCTGGTCCAACGACGGCTCGCTGAGCTCCACGGCCTACGCCACCCACACCTTCACCGTCGACACCGCCAAGCCGCCCGTGCCCACGGTCAGCTCGGCCGACTACCCCGCCGACGGCACCTGGCACGGCGGCGCGGGCAAGGCGGGCACCTTCACGGTCAAGCCCGCCTCCACCGACACCGGCTGGATCGCCCATCGCCTCGACGGCGGCGCGATCGTCAAGGTGCTCACCACGGGCGCCGCCAAGCAGGTCGTCGTGACGCCCGCCACGACCGGCGCCCACACGTTCCAGGCGTACACGATCGACAAGGCGGGCAACGCCTCCCCGACCGTCACCCACACCTTCAACGTCGGCTCCGGTACGGGAGCCGTCGCGCTCGTCTCGCCCGCGGACGGACGGCGTAGCACCGGGCAGGTCGGGCTGGCCGCTACCGGCGGCGGCTTCGACCGCGCCACGTTCCAGTGGCGGCGGGCCGAGACCGACGCCTGGGCCGACATCCCCGTGGCCCACGTGCTGGGCGCCGACGGCAGGCCCCTGGCCGCCTGGCCGGTCCCGGTCACCGTCGCCGGAGGTACGGGTACGGTCTCCGGGCTCACCTGGAACCTCTCCGGCCAGCTGGGCGGTGACGGCGCGGCGCAGGTGCGCGCGGTCCTGTCGACGGCCGGTGGGGTCACGGGTACCTCCGAGGTGGCCGACGTGGTCGCCGACCGCCGGGCCACCGGCGCCGCGGCGGACCCGATCGATCCCGGCGCACCGGCGGATCCGTCCGGTTCCCGTGCGGACGCGGACCCCTTCGCTCCCCGCGCGAACGAGGACCGGGCCGGTCAGGACGAGGCTCCGGGCGGGACCGCTCCCGCTCCCGGTTCCGATTCCAGCTCCGCTCCCGGCTCCGCTCCCGGTTCCGGCTCCGGCTCCGCTCCCGGCTCCGGCTCCGGTCCCGCTCCCGGTCCCGGCGCGGTGAACCTGCTGACCGGTGACCACGTCCTCCGGACGACCGAGGCGGCGGAGTTCGGCCTGTCGCTGTCCCGTACGGCCTCCTCGCGCGACCCGGAACTCGGCGCCCGGGTCACCGGCCTCGTCGCACCCTTCGGGCCCCAGTGGTCCGTGGGCGGCGCCTCCCCGTACGCCTCGCTGAGGGAGACCTCGGCGAGCTCGGCCGAGCTGCTGCTCGCCGACGGCACGCCGATCCAGTTCACGAGGACCGCGAGCGGCTGGAAACCGGAGAGGGGCGCCGAGGAGCTGACCCTCACCGGCACCTACACCCTCAGGGACCCCCGAGGGTCGGTGACCACCTTCACCAAGCAGGGGGAGGTCTACCTGCCCGGCGGCCACCTCTACGAGACCGTGGACGGCCGGAGCAGGCTGAAGGCGATCACCTCGGCGGGCGGCTGTTCCCTTCCCTCGCCCGTCGTGGGCTGCCGCGTCCTGGAACTGGTCTACGCGACCACGACCACCGCGAGCGGCACCGTCCTCGGCGACCAGGCGGGCCGGGTCAGCGAGGTGCTCTTCCACGGGGCCGTCCCCGGCGCCGCCGCCGGGCAGGCCGTGATGGGGGCACCGGTCGCGATCGCCCGGTACGCCTACGACGCGGCGGGCCGGTTGCGCGAGACCTGGGACCCCAGGATCGTCCCCGCGCTCAAGACCGCCTACGGCTACGACGCGGCGGGCCGCGTCGTCTCGCTCACCCCGCCGGGCGAACTGCCCTGGACCTACCGCCACGACACCGACGGCCGCCTGCTCGCGGCCACCCGGTCCACCCTCAGGCCCGGCACCGCCGACCAGGTCACGGGCGAGGCCACGACCAGCCTCGTGTACGGCGTACCGCTGGGGAAGGCGACGGGGGGACCGGCCGACCTGCTGCCCGCGCACACCGCCGTCTGGGGGCAGCGGGACAATCCCGTCACCGCCACCGCGATCTTCCCCGCCGACCAGCGGCCCGCCTCGAACACCGGCGCACAGGCCACCTGGAGCCGCGCCACGGTGAGCTACCTCAACGCGGACGGCCGGGCGGTGAACACCCTCGTCCCCGGCGGCCACCTCTCGGTCACCGAGTACGACCGGTCCGGCCACGCGGTGCGCGAGCTCACCGCGCACAACCGGGCGCTCGCCCTCGACGAGGAGAACTACCGTCTCGCCGAGCTGTCCATCACCCAGTTCGACGCGCCCGAGCGCGCCGAGCTGCTGTCCACCCGCTCGGTCCACGACGCCACCGGGCGGCGCGAGCTGGAGAGGGTCGGCCCGGTCCACATCATCACCCTGGAGGCGGATGTGCCCGGCGCGGAGGACGAGCTCCCCGCCGGATACGCGATCGGGGCCCGTACCCGTACCGTCACCACCTACGACGAGGGGCGGCCCGCCGACGCGGTCACCCGGGATCTGGCCACCACGGTCAGGGTCGGCGCCAGGATCGTCGGCAGGGAGCGCATGCCCGACACCGACGTGCGGACCACCACCATCGCGTACGACTGGGCCGTGGGACGGCCTGCCAGGGTCGTCCGGGACCCCGGAGGGCTGGCGATCACCACGGGCGCGGCCTACAACGCGGCGGGCGGCGTCACCAGGACCACCCGGCCCAAGGGTGCCGGGGTCGAGACCACCTACTACGAGTCCGGCGGCTCGGGAACCTGCGCCGGGCGTCCGGAATGGGCGGGACTGACCTGCCAGGAGAAGCCGGTCGGCAACGCGGGCTCGGTGCGTACCTTCACCCACACCCGGTTCGGCGACCGCGCCACCGTGACGGAGTCCGCCGGCGGTGTCACCACCACCGGCTACGACGCCGCGGGGCGTCCGGTCACGACGCTGGTCACCGGAGGTGTGGGGCAGCCGCTGCCCACGGCGGGCGTCCTCTACGACCCGGGTACCGGCAGGGTGCTTGAGGACCGGCGCCTCGACGGCACGGGCACGGTGACCGAACGGGTCGTGACGGCCTATGACCGGCTCGGCCGCGTGCTCTCCGTCACCGACGCCGACGGCGGGACCACCCGGACCGAGTACGACGCCCTGGGCCGACGTGCCAAGGTCGTCGACTCGGCCCCTTCGACCGTCACCTACGCCTACGACCACGCCGCCGAACCGCGCGGCCTGGTCACCTCCGTCACCGACTCGGTGGCGGGCGTGTTCACCGCCCGCTACGACGAGGAGGGCGTCATGACCACCGGTGACCTGCCGGGCGGCCTGCACGTGATGAGCCTGGTCGACGAGGTCGGAGCCGAGTTCGGCCGGATCTACACCAGGGACGACCTGGAGGGGCCGGTGATGATCGACCAGGTCTCCGCGTCGGTGCACGGGCAGACGATCCTGCACCTGCGCACCGACACGATGACCGACCGCACCCTCGGCTACGACGCGGCGGGGCGGCTGTCCTCCGTCCAGGAGTACATCGGCCTGACCTGCGCGGTGCGCGCCTACTCCTTCGACGCGAACACCAACCGGAGCCGCCTGGCCGCGCACAGCTCGGACGAGGACTGCCCGCGGCCGGACGATCCGGCCGCCACCGTCACCACCTACGCCCACGACGCGGCGGACCGGCTCACCGGTGACGGATACGGCTACGACGCGCTGGGCCGCACCACCTCGCTGCCGGGCGGCCGGACGGTGAACTACCACGTCAACGGCGTGCCGTACCGCCAGACGGCCGGTTCCTCGACGATGACCTGGGCACTCGACGCCAGGAACCGGATCCGGTCGGCGACCTCGGAGACGGGGACGGTCAAGGTCAGCCACTATGGTTCCGGGGACGACCGGCCCTCGTGGATCGTGGAGGACACCCGCGACGGCGAGATCACCAGGAACGTCGTCGGCCCCGACGGACGCCTGGCCGCGATCACCGCGAAGGCCGGGCCCGCGCGCCTGCAGCTCACCACCGTCCACGGCGACGTCGGCACCGAGCTGGAACTCGGCACCGGCGCCGCGACCGTGCTCGACTACGACGAGTACGGCGTGGCGCGGTCGGAGGCACGGCGCTACGGCTGGCTCGGGGGCCTGCGGCGCTCGGCGGAGACCGTCGACGGGACCGTCCTGATGGGCGCCCGTCTCTACGATCCCGCGCTCGGACGCTACCTCCAGCCCGTCGTCTCGGCCGCGGACGCGGGCAACCCCTACGAATCCTGGTCCGCCGACCCGGTGAACCACCGGAAGGCGGGTTCGCCGTGAGAGAAGGTTCCACAGGGCGACGACAGCGGTAGCGGGACAGGAATACCGCGTATGGAGCCGGAGGGCGTGGTGACGGTCAGTCGCTGTCGCAGCTGTCGTTCAGCAGGCGAGAGAGCACACTGACGGTCGCCGCGCCCGCCGCTTTTCCCGCCGCTCGCGCGTGGTTCGCCGTCCCGCCGTCCGGACGGGATCTCGGGGGTGC
Organism: Streptosporangium sp. NBC_01469; assembly: GCF_036227305.1. Lineage (NCBI taxonomy): Bacteria > Bacillati > Actinomycetota > Actinomycetes > Streptosporangiales > Streptosporangiaceae > Streptosporangium > Streptosporangium sp. NBC_01469. The sequence continues at coordinate 4,480,662 of NZ_CP109465.1, forward strand.
GCCCGGCCCTGTCGACAGGGTAGGGAGCGCCGGTCACATCTGGGCGTCGTTCTTGTGAAATTCAGTGAACATGGCCCAGTGTAATTGATCTTTGAGTTGCTCGATCGCCTTTCTGAGCACGGGTTTTCGTTCGTGAACAAGCATCGATCTCTTGTTCACCAAACTCAGGTCTGATAGAACAAACGGCACATGCAGGTCGGGTGAGCCGTCAGTGGAGCGATCCGCTAACCTCGCGGCCTATCCCTCATGGCCCCTGGAGGACTGCGATGCCCGGTTTCTCTCACCCCCACGGTCTGGTATCTCCCGAGCTGTCCCGTCGCTCGATCCTGCAGCTCGGGGGTGGGGTCGCCCTCCTCCTCGCGACCGGGTGCGCCGCGGGCACCAAGGCGGGCGGCTCAGGCACCCCCGCGGCGAGTGCCGCTCCCGGCGGGAGCGCCGCCCCCGCCGCCTCGGCGCTGCGGATCGCGGTGGGCAGCTACCTGAGCAGCTGGGACCAGGACTTCGTCGGATTCGACCTGACCGCGCTGATGCTCTACAAGAACGTCTTCCCCTACATGGTCGACTACGGGGTCACCTCGGTCGGCGACGGCCGGATCCTCGACACCGAGGCGATCGCCCCGACCTTCGCCGAGTCCTTCGAGCCCGACGCCGACAACAAGGTCTGGACCCTCAAGCTGCGCAAGGGCGTCAAGTTCGCCGGCGGCAACGAGATGACCGCCAAGGACGTCAAGTGGTCCAAGGACCGCGCCTTCGCCGCGAAGGCCAACGTCGCCGGGATCTACCGGCTGATCGGGCTCACCAGGGCCGACCAGGTCGAGGTGGTCGACGACTACACCGTGACGTTCACCCAGGCGTTCCCCAGTGCCCTCACCCGGCAGATCCAGGCCATCTCGCTGTACGTCTTCGACTCGGAGGAGGCCAAGAAGCACGCCACCGGCGACGACCCCTGGGCCAAGGAGTGGTTCGCCAAGAACCCCCCGACCGGCGGCTACTTCAACGTGGAGAAGGCGGTCCAGGGCCAGGAGATCCTGCTCACCGCCAACACCGGCTATCCCGGCACCGACGGCGCCAAGAGCGCCGAGATCAGGCTCACCGTGGTCCCCGCCGCCTCCAACCAGCGCCTCCAGCTGCAGAACGGCGACATCGACATCGCCTTCGGGATCGGCCAGCGCGACATCAAGGACCTCAAGACCACGCCGGGCATCAAGGTCATCTCCGCGCCGAGCAACAACCAGGTCGCCATCCAGATGTCGGTTACCACCGCGCCCTTCGACGACCCCGCGGTCCGCAGGGCGCTCGCCCACGCCGTCCCGTACGAGCAGATCATCGCCAACGTCTACGGCGGCGACGCGCGGCCCGCCAGGAGCGTCGTCCCGCTGGACATGCCCGGTTACTCCGAGACCGGCTACCCCTACGCCTACGACGTCGCCAAGGCGAAGGAGACGCTGGCCGGGGCGGGCAAGACCTCGGTCACCTCCGAGCTGGTCTTCCAGACCGACAGCGAGGAGCAGCAGCAGATCGCCGTCCTGGTGCAGAGCGAGGCCAGGAAGGCGGGCATCGAGCTCAAGCTCACCCCGCTCGACCCCGCCACGCTCGCCGAGCGCAGGGAGAAGAAGAACGTCCCGCTGCAGATCACCGTGGGCCAGCTCTGGGTCAACGACGTGGAGTACATGCTCGGGACCAGCTTCACCAAGGGCGCCAGCCTCAACTACTCCAACTACGTCAACGACGAGATCGAGAAGATCTTCGAGGACTCCCACACCGTCGTCGACGAGGCCGAGCGCGCCAAGCTCTGGCTGCGCGTGCAGGAGATCCTGGCCGGGGACGTGCCGTGGGTCGTCGTCTGCCAGCCCAACTTCAACCTTCCCGTCAGGGAGGAGGTGGCGGGGTGGGTCCAGCCGATGGACGGTCTGGCCCGGCTGCGCTACCTGAGCCTCGCCGGGTGATCCATGCGCATCCTCCGGTTCCTCCTCAGACGGCTGCTCCAGCTCGTCCCGGTGCTCCTCGGGGTGGTCGTCCTGACCTTCCTCCTCGTCAGGGTCCTGCCGGGCGACCCGATCCGTACCATCCTCGGCCCCAACGCCACGGAGGCCGACGCCGCCGCCGCGCGGGCCAGGTTCGGGCTGGACCAGCCCCTGTGGCGGCAGTTCCTCGACTACGTCGGGGGACTGTTCACCGGTGACTTCGGCACCTCCATCCAGAGCGGTGCCTCCGTGGGCTCCGAGATGGCCGTGCGCGTCGGGCCGACCGTGGAGCTCGTGGTGATCGCACTGGCCGTGGCGCTGGTGCTGGCCACGGTGCTCGGCATCTGGTCGGCGCGGAACGCGGGCCGGTTCGGCGACCACACCGTCCGCGTCGCGGCGCTCGTCGGCAACTCGGTGCCGGAGTTCTGGCTCGGCCTGGTGCTGGTCCTCGTCGGCTACAGCGTCCTGGGCTGGGCCCCGGCGCCCAGCGGCCGGGTGGACCCGGACACCGATCTCAGCCTGATCACCGGTGCCGACCTGCTCGACGCGGCGCTGACGGCGAACGGCCCCGCGTTCGTCTCCGCGCTGGAGCACCTCGTGCTGCCGGTGGCCACGCTGGTGATCGTCATCGTCGCGCCGCTGCTGCGCAGCGTCCGGGCCTCCGCGCTGGAGGTACTGGCCTCCGAGGCGTACGCGGCCGCCGCCGCGCACGGGCTCGGGGACCGGCTGCTGCTCCGCGGCTACCTGGTACGGGCCGCGCTGGTGCGGCTCCCCGCGCTGGCCGCCCTGGTGTTCGGCTTCTCCATCGGCTCGACCGTTCTCGTGGAGTACGTCTTCTCCTGGCAGGGCTTCGGGCAGTGGGCGCTGCGCGGCCTGCTCTACCGGGACTACCCGGTGGTGCAGGCGTCGGTGCTCGTGATCGCGCTGTTCTACGTGGTGGTGTTCCTCATCGCCGACGTCGTGCACGCGGTCCTCGACCCGAGAGTGAGGATCTGATGCCCGACGCCGAACGCGCCTCCGAGGCCGGAGCCGAACGCGCCTCCGAGGCCGGAGCCGGAGGCGCGTCCGAGGCCGACACCGGACGCGTACGGAAGCCCGGCGAGGCGCGTGCCCCGGAGCCCGCGCGTGCCCCGGAGCCCGCGCGTGCCCAGGACGGCGCGCGTGCCCCGAAGACAGTGCGTGCCCCGAAGACGGCACGTGCCCCGGAGACCGCGCGTGCCCCGGAGACCGCGCGTGCCCCGAAGACGGTGCGCGTCCGGGAGGCCGGTGGGGACCGCCGTTTCGCGTCGTCCCTGATCACGGCCGGATCCGCCGTCCTGGTGCTGGTCGCCGTGGCGGTCGTGTTCGCGCCGCTGCTGAGCGCGTGGGGTCCCGAGGAGATCGACCCCCTCGCGTCCCTCGCGCCGCCGGGCGGTGCCCACCCGCTGGGCACCGACCTCAACGGCATGGACGTGTGGAGCCGTGTCCTGCACGCCGCCAGGCTCGACGTCGGCATCGCGGTCGCCGCGGTCGCCCTGGCCGTGGTCGCGGGCAGCCTCGTCGGCCTGGTCGCCGGATACCGGGGCGGCTGGCCGGACGACGTGCTGATGCGGGTGCTCGACGTCTTCCAGGCGTTCCCCACCTTCATCCTGGCCCTCGCGGTGGCCGCGCTGCTCGGCGGCGGGACCGCCAACCTGGTCGCGGTGATCGCCCTGGTGAACGCGCCCGCGTACGCCCGGCTGGTGCGGGCCGAGGTGCGCTCCATCAGGGAACTGCCCTTCGTGGAGGCGTCCCGCGTCTCCGGCTCCTCCTTCTGGGGGGTGCTCTGGCGGCACGTCCTGCCCAACAGCCTGACGCCGGTGCGCGTCATCGCCCCGCTGAACTGCGGCTGGGCGATGCTCACGCTGGCCGGGCTGTCCTTCCTCGGGCTCGGCGTGCCGGTGCCCACCGCCGAGTGGGGAGCCATGATCAGCCTCGGTACCGGCGACGTCGTCGCCGGCCGGTGGTGGACCTCGGTACCGCCCGGTCTCTTCCTGCTGATCTGCGTCCTGGGCTTCAGCCTCCTCGGTGAGGGCCTGCAGGAACGCGCCGACTCCACGAGGAGGTGACGGACGATGACACTCCTGTCGATCGAGGACCTCTCCGTCGTGATCCACCGCCCCGGACGCCGGGTCGCCGCGCTGAGCGGGGTGAACCTGAGCGTCGAGCCCGGCGAGGTGGTCGGCCTGGTCGGCGAGAGCGGTGGCGGCAAGAGCATGGTGGCCCGCTCGATCGTGGGCCTGCCGCCCGGCGGCTCCCGTACGACCGGGCGGGTCCTGTTCGACGACGCCGACGTGCTGACGATGGGCGCCGCCGAGCTGGAGTCCTTCCGGGGGCACGGCGCCGCGATCTGCTTCCAGAACCCGCGCGGCGCACTCAGCCCCACCAGGACCGTCGGCCGCCAGCTCGTCGACCGGCTGGTCACCCACCGGGCGCTGGCCCCCGCCCCCGCCAGGGAGGTCGCCGCCGAGTTGTTCGAGTCGGTCGGCATCCGCAGCCCGAGGCGCCGCCTGGACGCCTACCCGCACGAGCTCTCCGGCGGCATGGCGCAGCGCGTCATGATCTCGCTGGCCACCGGGTGCGCCCCCGGCCTGCTGATCGCTGACGAGCCCACCACCGGGCTGGACGTGACCCTCACCAGGGAGATCCTCGGCCGCTTCCGGCTCGCCGCGAACGCCGAGCGGTGCGGCGTCCTGCTGATCTCCCACGACCTCGCCTCCATCGCGGAGGTCTGCGACCGCGTCGTGGTGCTCTACGCCGGGACGGTGGTCGAGAGCGGCCCCGGGCCGCAGGTGCTCGACGAGCCCGCCCACCCCTACACGCGGGCGCTGCTGCGCTCGGTGCCCGACATCGACGGGCGCCCGGTGACCGCCACCCCCGGCGTAATGCCGCTGCTCGCGGAGGCGCCGTCCTCCTGCCCGTTCGCGCCGCGCTGCGCGCACGCGACGGAGCTGTGCACGACGGAGCTCCCGCGCGCCGGGGCCCTGGCCTCGGACTGGAGCGTCGCCTGCTTCCACCCCCGATCCGGGCCCCTCACCGATCTCACCGGTCTCGCCGGCCCGCCTCCTCGGCCGTTCGCGGAGCCGCCCGCCCGTACGGCTCTCTCGTCCGGCGCGGGGGTGGGCTCCGGAGGGAGGACGGGCTCCGGCGCGGGGGCGGGTTCTGGAACGGGGACGGGCTCCGGCGCGGGGGCGGGTTCTGGAACGGGGACGGGTTCTGGCGAGAGGACGGGTTCTGGAACGAGGACGGGCGGAGAGGTGCTGCGCGTCGAGGACGCGCACGTCGTCTACGGTGCCCGCTTCGGCGGCGGGGGCCACCACGCCCTGCGCGGCGTCAGCCTCAGCGTCGCCGCGGGCGAGACCCTCGGCGTCGTCGGGGAGAGCGGCTGCGGCAAGAGCACGCTGGCCAGGTTGATGCTCGGGCTGGTACCGCCCTCCCGGGGGAAGGTCGAGGTGGCCGGGCGGGTCCTCTCCGAGCTGCGCGGCCGGGAGCTGCGCCGCCTGCGTACCCGGGCCCAGCTGGTCTTCCAGGACCCCGTGGGGTCGCTCAGCCCCCGGCGGACCGTGGAGGACGCGATCGGCGAGCCGCTGCGCGCAGCCGGGGTGCCCGCCTCGGAGCGCGCGTCGCGCGTCGCCCGAGTCCTGGAGCGCATGGAGCTGGACCCGTCGATCCTCGGGCGGCGCCCGCACGAGCTGTCCGGCGGGCAGGCGCAGCGCGTCGGCATCGCCCGCGCGCTCGTCGGCGATCCCGACCTGATCGTCTTCGACGAGCCGACCTCGGCGCTCGACGTCACCGTGCAGGCGCAGATCCTGAAGGTGATCGCCGAGGTGAGCGGCGACCGCTCGCGCGGCACGGTCCTCATCTCCCACGACCTGGCCGTCGTCCGGGGGTTCTGCGACCGCGTCGTGGTCCTCTACCTGGGGCGGGTCGTCGAGGAGGGGCCGGTGGAAGAGGTCTTCGGCAATCCCCTGCACCCCTACACCCGGGCGCTGCTGGCCGGTGCCCCGAGCCTCGGCGCCCGGTACGGCGGACCCCGGGTCGAACTGACCAAGGATCTGGAGGAGGCGGACGCCGCCGCGGGCTGTGCCCTCGCGCCGCGCTGTCCCTTCGCGACCGACGAGTGCCGGGAACGGGAGCAGGAACTCCGCCCGTACGACGCGAGCCTGGTCGCCTGCCGTCGCGTCGCCGAGATCCCCGCGCTGATCGAAAGGTGACACCCGCAATGCCCGACCCCAAGCACATCCGGCTGGCCGTCGACATCGGCGGCACCTTCGTCGACGCGATGGAGCTGGACACGCGTACCCACGAGGTGCGTTTCAGGAAGGCCTCGACCACCCCGGCCCGCCCCTGGGAGGGCGTGCTCGACGCGGTCACCGCGCTCGGCACCGACCTGTCGGAGGTGGAGCTGTTCATCCACGGCACCACCCTCGGCCTCAACGCAGTCCTGGAGCGGCGCGGCGAGCCCACCGGGATCATTACCAACGACGGCTTCCGCGACATCTTCCTGATCGGCAGGGGCAACGTGCCCGCCGACCGCATGTACGACTTCCAGTACGAGCGGCCCCAGAGCCTCGTACTGCGACGCCACACCGCCGGGGTGCGGGGGCGGCTCGACCACCGGGGCCGGGTGGTCGAGGAGCTCGACGCCGCCGGGGTCAGGGAGGCCGCCCGCGTCCTCGTCGAGGAGCAGAGCGTGGTGTCGATCGCCGTCTGCTTCCTGCACTCCTTCCTCGACCCCTCCCACGAGCGGGAGGCCGCCCGGATCATCCGCGAGGCGTACCCGGAGGTGACGGTCTCGGTCTCCACCGACATCGTCAGGGAGTACCGCGAGTACGAGCGGACCAGCACGACCGTCCTCGACGCCTACATCCGGCCGATCTTCGAGAGGTACGTGGACCGGCTGGAGCGCGGCCTGGCCGAACGCGGGTTCGGCGGGCGATTCCTGATCATGCGGTCCGGCGGCGGTTCCATGACGTCGGCCGTGGCCAAGACCTCCCCGACGCACACCGTGCTGTCGGGCCCGGCGGGCGGCATCGTGGGCGCGGCGCACATCGCCGCCGCCCTCGGTCGCCGGGACCTTCTGACCTTCGACATCGGCGGTACCTCGCTGGACGCGTGCGTGATCGAGCACGGGTCCCCGGTGGCCGCCTACGAGGCGCAGCTGGAGCACTTCCCGCTGCTGATCCCCACCTACGACATCCGCACGATCGGCGCCGGAGGGGGCTCGATCGCGTGGTTGGAGCGGGGATTGCTGAAGGTGGGGCCGCAGAGTGCGGGTGCCGACCCCGGCCCGGTGTGTTACGGCCGGGGCGGCACCCGTCCCACCGTCACGGACGCGGCGGTCGTCCTCGGCTACGTGGACCCGGACCGTTTCCTGTCCGGGACCATGGAGCTGCGGGCCGACGCCGCCCGCGCGGCGCTCGACGAGCAGGTGGCCGGGCCCCTCGGGCTCAGCCCGGAGGCCGCGGCGGCGGGCGTCTTCGACGTGCTGCTGGCCAGGACCGTCGGCGCGGTCCGGCAGATCACCGTCGAGCGGGGACACGACCCCCGCGGGTTCTCGCTGCTCGCGTTCGGCGGGGCCGGGCCGCTGCTCGCCCCGCTGCTCGCGGCGGAGATGGGCATCGGCGAGGTCATCGTGCCGTTCGCGCCGTCGGGCTTCTCCGCCTGGGGCATGCTCAGCGCCGACATCGTCGACGACTTCTCCCGCACGGTGATGGCCACCCTGGACGACGCCGACCTCGACGGGCTGGAGACGGTGTTCAAGGGCGTCGAGGCCGAGGCGGTCGCCTCCCTGGAGGCGCAGCGGGTCCCGGCCGGGCGCATGGTCCTTGAGCGCCAGTTCGAGCTGCGCTACCTGGGACAGGAGCACTCGCTCATCGTCACCGCGGGCCGCGACCTCGACCGCGACGCGATCAGGCGGGCGTTCGAGGAGACCCACGCGGCGCGGTACGGGCACGCCATGGACAACCGGGTGCAGATCCTCAACCTGCGGGTGCGCGGCGTCGGCCGTACCGACAGGCCCGAGCTGACGGTGCGCCCGCCGGGTGACGGCGACGCGGGCCGGGCGCTGCTCGCCCGCAGGGACGCCTACGACTTCGGCACCCGCGCCACGGCGTCGTTCGCCGTCTACGACCGCGCGCTGCTGGAGCCCGGCGACGCGTTCGACGGGCCCGCCCTGGTCGACGAGGGCACCTCGACCACCGTGGTCCCCTCGGGACAGCGGGTCGAGGTCGAGGAGCACGGCTACCTGCTGGTACGGCTTGCGGAGGCGGCGTCATGACGGAGCGGCTGGACGACGGGCGACGGGACGACGGGCGGCCGGATGGTGGGCGCTCGGACGGCACGCGGTCGGATGACACGCGGCCGGACGGGGCGCGCTCGGACAGAGGACGCTCGGACGGGACCCGGCCGGACGGGGCGCGCTCGGACGGGGAGCGCTCGGACGGTGCTCGGCTGGACGGCGCGACCGTCGAGGTGGTGCGCAGCTACCTGCTCGCGGCGGCGGAGGAGATGCGGGCCACGCTGATCCGCACGTCGTTCAACCCGGTCATCTACGAGGTCCACGACTTCGGCATGTCGATGTACGACGCGGACCTGCGGCTGATCGCCGAGGCGACCGGGCTCACCTTCTTCCTCGGTGCCAACGACTTCTCACTCCGTAAGGGTGTGGAGTATGTGGGGCGGGAGAATCTGTGTCCGGGTGATGTGGTGTTGTTGAATTATCCGTATTGGAACGCGGCGCATTCTTATGATGCGACGTTGTTCTGTCCGGTGTTCGTGGGTGTGGATCTGGTGGGTTTTTTGTGTGTGCGGGCTCACTGGATGGATCTGGGGGCGAAGGATCCGGGGTATGTGTTGGATTCTACGGATATGCATCAGGAGGGGATTGTCTTTCCGGGGACGAAGGTGTTCTCGGGGGGTGTGCCGAATCGGGAGATCATTGAGTTGATCCGGTTCAATTCGCGGATGCCGGATCTGGTGATCGGTGATCTGAACGCGCAGGTCGCCGCGCTGCGCACCGGCGAGCGCCGGTTCCTGGAGATCCTGGAGAAGTTCGGCCGCCCGACCGTGGACGCCGCGGTCCGGCGAATGGTCGAGGACGGGGAGGCGCGCACCCGTGCCGCCCTCGCCGAGCTGCCGCAGGGCTCGTGGACGGCGGTCGACTGGCTGGACGACGACGGCGTCACCGAGGACCCGGTCCGCATGCAGGTCACCGTCACCGTCGCCGACGGCACCTTCACCGTCGACTTCGCCGGTTCCGCGCCCGCCACGCCCGGTCCCGTCAACATGCCGTTCGGCGCGACCATCGCGATCTGCAAGGTCGTCCTCAAGGCGCTCACCTCGCCCGATGAGCCGTCCAACTTCGGCACGACCGTTCCCCTGGAGGTGCGGGCCGAGCCGGGCACGCTCTTCCACGCCGTCTACCCGCAGCCGACGTTCACCCTCTGGACCGGCATCGTCGCGGTCGAGCTCATCCTGAAGGCGCTGGCGCAGGGCATGCCGGACCGGTTGCCCGCCTCCTCGGGGGGTGACGTTCCGGGGTTCATGATGGTCGGGATCCATCCGGAGACCGGGCAGATGTTCGCGGTCAGCAACAACGATCCGGTCGGCTGGGGTGCCACCCCCTCCCACGACGGCATGAACGCCGCCACCCACGTCTCGGGCAGTACGGGGCGCATCACCCCGATCGAGGTCCTGGAGGCGAGGACGGGGATGTTCTTCGAGCGGATGGAGATGCGGGAGGACTCCGCGGGGGCGGGGCGGTTCCGGGGTGGGGTGGGTCTGCGAAGGGACATCCGTTTCGTCACGGAGGGGGAGTTCCTGTCGGTGATCAAGAAGACGCGGTCGCGTCCGTGGGCGCTGGAGGGCGGGCTGGAGCCGGAGCCCAACCAGGTGGTGGTTTTTCCCGGCACCGAGCGCGAGCACCGGGTCAGTACCAAGCGGACCAGGGTGGAGGTCGGGGATCGGGTCATGTTGCTGACGGCCGGGGGCGGCGGGCATGGCGATCCGCGCGAGCGTGACCCGGAGCTCGTCCGCCGCGACGTCGCCGAGGGCTACGTCTCCCCGGACGCCGCCCGCGACACCTACGGGATCGACGATGTCTGAGCCCTCCGCCCCCGGCCCCGCCGCCCAGGCGTCCGCCGTTTCCGGATCGTCGGGCCTGGCGGTCTCAGGAGGCACTGTCTCCGGACCATTCGGCTTGGCTTTCCCCGGAAGCACCGTTTCCGGACCGTCGGGCCTGGCCGCCTCCGGAAGCACCGTTTCCGGACCGTCCGGCCTGGCCGTCTCCGGCGCCACCCTGCCCGCCGCCGTCCGGGGAAGGAACTCCGGCCCGGCGGGCGAGGGCCGCGGCCCGGTGGACGGCGCGACGGTCGAGGTGGTGCGCAGCCATCTCACCTCGGCCGCCGAGGAGATGCGGGCCACGCTCGTCCGTACCGCCTTCAACCCGGTCATCTACGAGGTCTTCGACTTCGGCATCTCCGTCTATGACGCGGACCTGCGCCTGGTCGCCGAGTCGACCGGGCTGAGCCGTTTCCTCGGTGCCAACGACTATTCCATCCGTAAGGGTGTGGAGTATGTGGGGCGGGAGAATCTGTGTCCGGGTGATGTGGTGTTGTTGAATTATCCGTATTGGAACGCGGCGCATTCTTATGATGCGACGTTGTTCTGTCCGGTGTTCGTGGGTGTGGATCTGGTGGGTTTTTTGTGTGTGCGGGCTCACTGGATGGATCTGGGGGCGAAGGATCCGGGGTATGTGTTGGATTCTACGGATATGCATCAGGAGGGGATTGTCTTTCCGGGGACGAAGGTGTTCTCGGGGGGTGTGCCGAATCGGGAGATCATTGAGTTGATCCGGTTCAATTCGCGGATGCCGGATCTGGTGATCGGTGATCTGAACGCGCAGGTCGCCGCGCTGCGCACCGGCGAGCGCCGCGTCCGCGAGCTCTACGTTCGTTACGGCGGGGACGTCGTCGGGTCCGTCGTCGAGACCGTGATCGCCGCCGCCGCCGAGTCCGCCGCCGAGGCCGTCGCCCGCCTCCCGCAGGGCTCGTGGACGGCGGTCGACTGGCTGGACGACGACGGCGTCACCGGCGACCCGGTCCGCATGCAGGTCACCGTCACCGTCGCCGACGGAACTTTCACCGTCGACTTCGCCGGGTCGTCCGGCGCGACCGCGGGACCGGTCAACCTCCCGTTCGGCGCGACCATCGCGACCTGCCGGGTCGCGTTCAAGGCGATCACCACCCCGGGGGAGCGGACCAACGCCGGGCACTTCGCCCCGCTGGAGGTGCGGGCCGAGCCGGGCACGCTCTTCCACGCCGTCTACCCGGCGGCGACCTTCACCCAGTGGACGGGGACGGTCGCCCTGGAGCTGATCTACAAGGCGCTGGCGCAGGGCATGCCGGACCGGCTTCCGGCCTCCTCCGGGGGCGACGTTCCGGGGTTCATGATGGTCGGGATCCATCCGGAGACCGGGCAGATGTTCGCGGTCAGCAACAACGACCCGGTCGGCTGGGGTGCCACCCCCTCCCACGACGGCATGAACGCCGCCAACCACCTGTGCCAGACCCAGGCCCGCAACACCCCCGTCGAGGTCCTGGAGGCGAGAACCGGGATGTTCTTCGAACGCGTCGAGATGCGGGAGGACTCCGGGGGTGCGGGGCGGTTCCGGGGTGGGGTGGGTTTGCGGCGTGACATTCGTTTCGTCGTGCCGGGTGAGTTCCTGTCGGTGATCAAGAAGACGCGGTCGCGTCCGTGGGCGCTGGAGGGCGGGCTGGAGCCCGAGCCCAACCAGGTGGTGGTCTTTCCCGGCACCGAGCGCGAGCACCGGGTCAGCACCAAGCGGACCAGGGTGGAGGTCGGGGATCGGGTCACGTTGCTGACGGCCGGGGGCGGCGGGCACGGCGATCCGCGCGAGCGTGACCCGGAGCTCGTCCGCCGCGACGTCGCCGAGGGCTACGTCTCCCCGGACGCTGCCCGCGACACCTACGGAGCCGGGGACGCCCGATGAACGACGTGGTCCTCGTCAACTGCACCGTCACCGACGCCCGTGCCACCGGTGTTCCCGGTACGGCCTCGGGAAGCCGTACGACGGAAGCCGGGGCGGCGGGCGGCAAGGGGCGGATCGCCGACGCCGCGGTGTGGGTCCGGGACGACCGGATCGCGGCCGTGGGCCCCCGCGAGCGGATCCTGGAGCGGACGGGCGACGCCCGCCCGCTCGACCTCGACGGCGCGTACGTCACCCCCGGCCTGGTCAACATGCACACCCACCTGTCCCTGTCGCTCCCGGGCGAGGGAGGCGACAGCGTCAAGAACATGACGGCGCACGAGCTCGCCCTCTACATGGCCGACGGCGCCCGGCGCACCCTGCGCTGCGGGGTCACCACGGTGCGGTGCGTGGCCGAGAAGGACCACGCCGACTTCGCGCTGCGCCGGGCGATCGAGTCCGGCCGGGCGATCGGCCCGCGCATCTTCACCGCCGGTCGGGCTCTGGTCTGCACCGGCGGCCACGGGCACGAGGGGAGCGACACCCTGGAGTGCGACGGCGCCGACGGGTTCCGGCGCGGGGTGCGCAGCCAGGTCAAGGCGGGCGCCGACCTCATCAAGATCATGATTTCGGGCGGGATCGCCGGGAAACACGAGAAGATCGACACCCCGCAGCTGTTCTCCGACGAGATGGCGGCGGCGATGCAGACCGCGCACGCCTGGGGCCGCAAGGTCACCGCGCACGCGGGCCCGGCGGCGGTGATCGCCGAGGCCGTCGAGCTGGGCCTCGACTGCGTGGAGCACGGCTACCAGCTCACCCCCGAGGTCGCGAAGAGGATGGCCGAACGCGGCACGTCCCTGGTGCCGACGCTGCTCGTCACCCGCTGCAAGGAGTTCTTCGACGAGCTCGGGGTGCCGGAGTGGATGCAGTGCCGCTCGCTCGGCGCCGGACCCCGGCACCTGGAGAGCTACGCCATGGCCCTCGACGCGGGGGTGGACGTCCTGCTGGGCAGCGACATGCCGCCGTTCTGGGACTTCGAGGGGACCAACGCCTCGGTGCGCGAGCTGGAGTGCATGTCCGAGGGCGGCCTCGGCCCGGCAGGGGCGCTGTACGCGGGCACGCTCGGCCCGGTGCGCTGGCTCGGCGCCGACGCCGACCTCGGCACCGTCGAGGTCGGCAAGTACGCGGACCTCATCGCGATGGACGCGGACCCGCTCGCGGGCACCTCGGCCTTCCGGGGGGTCCGCTGGGTGATGAAGGGCGGCCGGGTCGTCCGCGACGACCGGTCGGGATGGGAGAAGCCTTGAACACCGTTTTCCCGGGATCCGGAGACCGGGGACATCCCGGTGGGCCTCCGGCGATCGACGGACCGGATGAGGTGCCGGGTGACGTTCCGGGTGACGTTCCGGGTGACTCCGCCGTCGACTCCGGGGGCGGTTCCGCCCCCGCTTCCGGCGCGGATGCCGATCTGATCGCCGCGGGCATCGACGACATGTACGACGCGTTCCTCGCGGCGGACCGCCGGCGGTTCGACGGGCACCTGCACGACGAGGTGACCACCTGGGAGACGCACCTGCCGGGACCGCTGCGGACCCGGTCGGAACTCGACGCCTACCGCGACGACAGGGACGGCTCGGGTGCCCGTCCCCACCTCGACAGGCTGGCGGCCGAGGACAAGCGGATCGACGTGTGGGACGACACCGGCGTCGCCCGTTACGTGCTGGTCGCCGAACCGCCCGGCGGGCCCGCGCGGCACAGCCGGGTGACCGACGTGCTGCGCCGCGTCGACGGCGACTGGCTCATCGTGCACCACCACTCCGAACTGCTCGCGCCTTGAACCGGCGGCTGGTCGCCTACGCGCACGGCGAGCCGGAGGAGGTCCTCTCCCTGGCGGAGGTGCCCGAGGACCGCGCCCCCGGCGACGGGGAGGTCAGGATCGCGGTACGGGCCGTCGGGCTGAACTACCTCGACGTCATGCTGTGCAGGGGCACCTACCCGGTACGCCCCGACCCGCCGATGACGCCCGGCGTCGAGGCCGCGGGGACGGTGGTCGCCGCCGGGGCGGGTGCCGGGCACCTGGAGGGCAGGGCGGTCCTCGCCTGTCCCACCCTGCCGCGCGGCGCCCTCGGCGACGTCGTCACCGTCGACGCCGCCCTCGTCGTGCCGTACCCGGCCGGGCTCGATCCCGTCACGGTCGCGGCCCTGCCCGTCACGTACCAGACCGCGTGGTTCGCGCTGCGCCGGGCCGGGCTGGCGGCGGGGGAGACGGTGCTCGTGCACGCGGGCGCGGGAGGCGTCGGCATCGCCGCCACCCAGCTCGTGCTGGCCCTCGGGGCGCGCGTGATCTGTACGGCGGGCGGCCCGGCCAAGACCGCGCTGTGCCGGGAGAACGGGGCGGGCGAGGCGATCGACTACCTGGACGCCGACTTCGCCGCCTCGGTCATGGACCTGACGGACGGCCGCGGCGCCGACGTCGTGGTCGATCCCGTCGGCGGCGACGTCCTCGCGCGCTCGCTGGACTGCCTGGCCTTCGAGGGGCGCCTGGTGGCCGTCGGGACGGCCGGAGGGTCCCCGCCGCCGGTCGACCCGATGGCGCTCGTCGCAGCCAACGCCTCCCTGGTCGGGGTGTCGTGGGGGTCGGTGTACCCGTGGCGGCGGCCCGGCGCGGTGCGGGACGCCTACGAGGAGTTGTTCGCCCTGCTCGCCTCGGGCGCCGTCCGGCCGCTCGTGTCGCGCGTGGTGGACCTGGCGGGGACCCCCGCCGCCCTCGCCGACCTGGCCGCACGCCGTACGACAGGAAAGATCATGGTCCGGACGGACTGAGGACTGAGGGAGGAAGCGGCATGGACGACATCGGCGGGCACGACGACGGCGACGAGGGGGACATGGAGCTGTACGACCTGCGGGTGGTGGTCGACCGCATCGAGGGCAGGTCCGTCTGCGGGATGGAGGTGGGCGACTGCTTCACGCTGGAGAACAGCGCCCACCTGCGGCTCCCCGACGGCGAGCACTTCTGCGTCTACGCGCTCGCCTCGGTCCTGCCGTTCCTCGCCGCGAAGCAGCGCGACCTCGCCGAGGGCGACTGGCTGGCGCGGGACACCCTGTTCTCCTGCCCCGACCCGGAGGAGCGGCTGGTGATGCGGGTCGAACGGACCCGGCGCCGCCGGATGAACTCCGCCGACCTGACCTGAGGGATCCACGATGACTGTCGCGATGACCGCCGCTCTGAGGGATCCACGATGACTGCCGCTCTGAGGGGACCTGTGGCGACCGTCGCCGACCCGAGGGGACTTGCGACGATCGCCGATCTGAGAGAACCCGAGATGACCGACGCCGATCTGAGAGATTCACGATGACCGCCGACTCGCAGGAAACCGCGATGACCGCCGTCGATCCGGGAAGTCCGCGATGACCGCCGTCGAGATCGGCCTCGGACTGCAGAGCGACAAGCGGGCCGGTGACTACGCGCGGCTCGCGCGCCGCGCCGAGGAGCACGGCTTCGACGTGCTGAGTGTGTTCGGCGACCTGATGTACCAGCCGCCGATCTTTCCCCTGCTGGAGATGGCCGCCGCCACCGAGCGGGTGCGGCTCGGCGCGGCCTGCCTCAACCCGTACTCGGCGGCGCCGTACGAGATCGCCGGGCAGCTCGCCGCCCTCGACCTGGCCTCGCACGGCCGCGCCTACCTGGGCCTGGCACGCGGCACCTGGCTCGGCGCGGTGGGCATCGCCCAGCCCAGGCCGCTGACCGCGCTGGCGGAGGCCGCCGAGGTGGTCTACCGGCTGCTGGCCGGTGACACCGCAGGGTACGAGGGGGAGATGTTCCGTCTCGCGCCCGGAACCCGGCTGCGCTATCCCGTGTACCGGCCCCGGCCGCCGCTGCTGCTCGGCGCGTGGGGACCGCGAGGGGCGGCGCTGGCCGGGCGGGTCGCCGACGAGATCAAGGTGGGCGGCAGCGCGAACCCGGCGATGGTCGGGGTGATCCGTGAGCGGGTCGCGGCCGGGGCGGCGGCGGCCGGGCGCGACCCTCGCGAGATCGGCGTCGTCCTGGGCGCGGTGACCGTGGTGGACGCCGACGGTGGCGCGGCCCGCGCCAGGGCGCGCGGCGAGGTCGCCATGTACCTCGCGGTGGTCGCCGATCTCGATCCGACCGTGGAGGTCCCCGCCGACCTGCTGGGCAGGGTCAAGGAGCTGGTCGGCGAGGGAAGGGACGCGGACGCCGGGCGGCTGATCCCCGACGACCTGCTCGAGCTGTTCGCCTTCTCCGGCACCCCGGAGCAGGTCGCCGCGCAGGCCCAGGCCCTGATCGACGCGGGCGCGCACCGGGTGGAGTTCGGTACGCCGCACGGTCTCACCGACGACCGCGGCGTGGAACTGCTGGGCGCCGAGGTGCTGCCGCTGCTGGACCGCTCCCCGAGAGGGGTGGTGACGGCGGGGTAACCCGGTGTGAGGCGCGACACTCCCGGGTGACGCTCCGTCATCTCGAAGCCGGATGCCCTGAGAACCTTCCGTCCGGAAAGCGCGCGGCCCGAATCCTCTCGCGCTCCTAATTTCACCTGAGTTCAGTATGGGTGAACATAAGGGGGGAGAAGGAGGCGACGTGACGAGTGAGCGCGCCGGGGGCCCGGCAACGAAGGCGTCGGCGTGACGGCCGCGAGGACCGGGGGTCTCGGCGACCTCCGTGACCCGGGCCGTGATCCGAGCCGTGGCCTGGACCATGACACGGGCGGTGACACGGGCCGTGGTACAGGCGGTGACACGGGAGGTGACACGCGCCGTGACCTGGATCGTGGCGCGGGAGGTGACCTGGATCGTGGCACGGGAGGTGACCCGGGCGGAGATGACGGATCCGGTGGTCGCGGTGGTCCCGGAGACCCCGGCGCGCCCGGTGAGCGGGAGGCGCTGGCCGCCGACGCCGAGTGCGCCGGGCGGGCAGGGGACGCGGGGAGGCCGGTGTGCCGCCGGGCGGAGTTCCTCGTCCCGCCCGCTCCCGCCGCCTCCCGCTATCCCGAGGTCGCCTACTTCGCCGGCAACTCGCTCGGACTCCAGCCCCGCGCCGCCCGCGCCGCGATCTCCGCCGAGCTGGACGACTGGGCCCTGCACGCGGTCGAGGGGCACCACCGGGCGGCGCACCCCTGGCTGCCCTACCACGCGGAGCTGCGCGAGGACGCGGCCGCCCTCGTGGGCGCGTTCCCCGACGAGACCGTGGTGATGAACTCCCTCACGGTCAACCTGCACCTGATGATGGCGACCTTCTACCGCCCGGCGGGCGAGCGCACCCGCATCCTCATCGAGGACAACGCCTTCTCCTCCGACAGCTACGCGGTGCGCAGCCAGGCCGTGCACCACGGCCTCGACCCCGACGAGACGGTGGTCCGCCTGCGCCCCCGCGAGGGCGAGGGCTGCCTGCGCACCGAGGACATCGTGGACCACCTGGCCCGCGAGGGGCACCGGGTGGCGCTCGTGCTCCTCGGCGGGGTCAACTACCTGACCGGCGAGTTCCTCGACATCCCCGCCGTCACCGCCGCCGGGCACGCGGCCGGGTGCCTCGTCGGCTGGGACCTCGCGCACGCCGCCGGGAACGTGCCGCTCGCGCTGCACGACTGGGACGTGGACTTCGCGGCCTGGTGCTCGTACAAGTACCTCAACGCCGGTCCCGGCGCCGTCGCCGGATGCTTCGTGCACCGGCGCCACGTGACCGACCCGGAGCTGCCCCGGCTGGCCGGGTGGTGGAGCACCGAGCAGGCGACCCGCTTCGAGATGCGGCCCGAACTCGTCCCCGTCCCCACCGCCGACGCCTGGCAGATCTCCAACCCGCCGATCCTGGCCATGGCCCCGGTCCGGGTCTCGCTGCGGATGTTCGCCGAGACCGGGATGGCGGCACTGAGGGAGCGGAGCCTGGCGCTCACCGGCTACCTGGAACGGCTGCTCGCCGAGGTGGCCCGCGACCGCCCGCTGGAGATCGTCACGCCCGCCGACCCGGCCAGGCGCGGAGCCCAGCTCTCCCTGCGGGTGACCGGGGGCGGCGTCATCGTCGACGCCGCCGACCTGGCCGCCCGGCTGCACGAGGTCCACGGCGTCCTCGCCGACGTGCGGCGCCCGGACGTCATCCGGTTCGCCCCCGTGCCCATGTACTCCACGTTCCACGACTGCTGGCGGGCGGCCGACGCGCTCGCCAGGGAGGTGAGTCCGGTATGAGGTCCCCTGGCGAGGTCGCCGTGGTCGGCGCCGGGCTGGTCGGCTGCCTGATGGCCTGCTACCTGGCCCGCCGAAGGTACGAGGTCACCCTGTACGAGCGCAGGCCCGACCCGCGCGAGGCCGCCCCCGAGCGCGGGCGCTCGATCAACCTGGCGATCTCCGAGCGGGGGATCGACGCGCTGCGCGGGATCGGGCTGGACGAGACCGTGCTGAAGGCCGCGCTGCCGATGCCCGGCCGGATGATGCACGCCCCCGACGGCACGCTCAGCTTCCAGCCGTACAGCGCCGGAGGGCGGCGGGCGATCAACTCCATCAGCCGCTCCGAGCTCAACCGCACCCTGCTGGACGCGGCCCTCGGCATGCCCGGGGTCCGTGCCCTCTTCGAGCACCGGCTGACCGGGCTCGACGTCGACTCGGGCCGGATGGACTTCGACACGCCCGGCGGTCCCGTCACCCGCGCCGCCCCGGCCGTGCTCGCCGCCGACGGCGCCTACAGCGCGGTACGGGGACGGCTGCAGTTCCTTCCCGGCTTCGACTTCAGCCAGGAGTATCTCGACTACGGCTACAAGGAGCTGACGATCCCGGCGCGCGACGGCGGGTTCGCCCTCGACCCGGGCGCGCTGCACATCTGGCCGCGCGGCAAGGCCATGATGGTCGCCCTGCCCAACCCGGACAGGTCCTTCACATGCACGCTGTTCTGGCCCAAGTCGGGGCCGGGCAGTTTCGCGGAGCTGGACACCGTGGAGCGGTTCGAGGAGTTCTTCGCCGCCAACTACGCCGACGCCCGCGCCCTCATGCCCGACCTCGCCGGAGACTACGCCCACAACCCGATCGGGCACCTGGTCACCATGCGGGCCCGCCCCTGGCACGTACGCGGCACCGCCGGAGCGGTGGTCGGCCTGCTCGGCGACGCGGCCCACGCCATCGTCCCCTTCTACGGCCAGGGCGCCAACTGCGGCTTCGAGGACTGCGTGGAGCTCGACCGCTGCCTGGAGGAGACCGGCGACGACTTCCCCCGGGCCCTCGCCATGTACGGGGCCCGCCGCAAGGAGCACGCCGACACCATCGCCGAACTCGCGCTGGAGAACTTCGTCGAGATGCGCGACAAGGTCGCCTCCCCGTCGTTCCTGCTGCGCAAGCGCGTCGAGCACGACCTGGAACGGCTGCTGCCCGGCCTCTACGTCTCCCGCTACGAGCTCGTGTCGTTCAGCACGGTGCCGTACGCCGAGATCCAGCGGCGCATCTCCCGCCAGCGCGGGGCGGTCGCCGCCGGGGCGCTCGGCGCGCTGGCCGCGGTCGCGCTGGCCGTCCGCGCCCTGCGCCGCCGCTGACCGCCCTCGCGGCCCGCGCGGGGAGGGGTCAGAACAGCCGGGGGGTCACCACGGACACGACCGTGGTGACCCGGTCGGTGTCGTTGAACATGCTGTGCGGGACGGTCGACCTCAGGTGGACGCTGTCGCCCGGGTGCAACCGGTGCTCGACGCCGTCGACCTCGTACAGGAGCTCGCCCTCCAGCACGAAGGCGAACTCCTCCCCGGCGTGACCGTAGGAGTTCTCGCGCCTGCCGCCGGGCGCGATGTGCACCAGCAGCGGTTCGAGCACCAGGTTCGGGCCCCTGGCCGAGAGCATGCGGTAGGTCTGCTGGCCCGAGATGTACTCGGTGGCGGCCGTCGCCGAGCGGGTGAGCGTGAAGTGGCTCGGCAGGTGGGAGACCGTGGCGTGCTCCTCCTCCGTCTCCTCCTCGGGCGGCACGTCGTTGAAGAACTCCGCCACGCTGCGGTCGAGCGCGGTGGCCACACTGTTGAGCGCGGTCAGGCCGATGGAGGAGATCCCCCTCTCGACCTGCGAGAGAAACCCGATCGAGAGCCCGGAGTGAGTGGCGAGACCGCGTAGTGTCAGACCGCGCTCCTTGCGGAACTGCCGCATCCGGGCTCCGACGGCGTCGTGGCGGTCCAGCTCCTCACCGCTGCGACGCTCCGATGTGCCCACCTACGGCTCCCTCCGTCAAGCGGCGTGGCCGCCTGTTCGCTCTAGCTAAACACATTTCATAACAAGAGTCGTCCTGCGTCAAAAAGGAGTCGGAAATGGCAGACGGTGATTCCCGGCAGGGGTCCGGAGGGCCCGCGGCGCCGTACGGTCCGCCGGAGTTCCTGAGCGACGTCCCCGGGTCCTATCCGTGGCGGGTCCTTCATGAACGGCACCCCGCCCTGATCGAGCGGGTCCGCGCCGCCACGCCGTACGACGCCGGTGTGAACCGGGCACTTGACCTGCTGCTGGAGGAGATCGAGGGGGTCATCGAGCCGCTCGGGGACACCGCGCACGACCGTGACCTGTGGGAGAGCTGGGACCGGGGCCACATCGGGCGGCGGTGGGACGACGCGCCGTTCCTGTGGGCGGAGAGTTACTTCTACCGCAGGCTCCTGTCCGCGGTCGGCTACTTCGGGCCCGGCCCGTGGCGCGGCGTCGACCCGTTCGAGCCCTTCAAGCAGGCCGAGCTGCTCGGCGAGGCCGTCGACGAGGAGCTCCGCGAGCTCGACGCCCTGGCCGACCTGCCCTCCGCCGAGCGGGCCCAGGCACTGACCCTGAGGGCGCTGTGGGGGAACCGGGCCGACCTCGTGTTCCGGGTCGCGGCCGGTCCCGAGCTCGCCGGGCGGGAGTCCGGGCTGGTCGCCGACGACAGCGCGCTCCTGTGGTCACTCGTCGGCGGCGACGAGACCGGTGTTCCGGGTGTTCCGGGTGCCTTGGACGTCTCGGACGTCTCGGACGTTTCCGGGGGCGGGTCCGGCCGGGCGGCGGGTGGTGCCGGTCGTGTGACGGCGGGCTCTCCCGGGGGCGCGGGTCGTGCGACGGCGGATTCCCCCGGGGGCGCCGGTCGCGGGGGTGCCGCGCGGATCTGCCTCGTCGCGGACAACGCCGGGAGCGAGCTGCTGCCCGACCTCGTCCTGATCGACCACCTGCTGCACGCCCGGGGGACCGGCGAGGTCGTCCTGCACGTCAAGCCCCTGCCGTACTACGTGTCCGACGCCACCCCGGCCGACGTACTAGCCTGCCTGCGACGGATGTCGGCCGTGGGCGGCGAGGCGGGAGAGATCGCGGGGCGGCTGCGGGCGGCGCTCGGGTCGGGGCGGCTGCTCGTACGGGCGCACGCCTTCTCCTGCGCGCCCCTGCCCTACCGCGAGATGCCGTTCGGCCTGCGGGAGGACTTCGCGTCCGCGTCACTGACGATCATGAAGGGTGACCTGAACTACCGTCGCCTGGTCGGCGACAGGGCCTGGCCGCACACCACCCCGTTCGCCGAGGCCACCGCGTACTTCCCCGGCCCGGTCGCGACGCTGCGCACCCTGAAGTCCGAGGTCGCGGTCGGCCTGGACGGCGACGTGGTCAAGGCTCTGGAGGCCACCGGCCGCCCCTGGCTGACCACCGGCGCCCACGGCCTCATCCAGGCCAGGCCGTAGGCGAACGGGCCGATTGTTTCCCGGTCCGGGTCGTCAGGCGGACTGGGGGACGATCGGGCCCTCGCTCGCCTGGACGAGGACGAAGCCCTCTCCCTTGAACGCGAGCTGCGCGGCCTCGCCGCTGCCTCGCCCGATCAGCGCCCCCGCCTTCATCGTGCGGTTGACGCCCACGTGCAGCCCCGCGCTCCAGCACACCGCGGACTGGCTGTCGGCGAAGGTCGGCGCCTGGGAGGTGTCGAGGAGCACGGGGGCGCCGTGCGCGGTGACCGCCACCCAGCCGGTGCCCTTGAGCGTGGTGTTGAACAGGCCGCCGGTGGCGACGCCCGCTCCCTGGACGCGCTGGATGTCCCAGGTGAGCTGGGGGTCGAAGGCCAGCAGGTTGGTGCCGTTGACGGTGAGCGCCTCGTCCTCCAGGTAGAACAGGTGCACGTCGTCGGCGTTGGCGGCGAAGAAGATCACGCCCTGCCCGCGGACGCGCATCAGCGGGGCGCCCTCCCCGGAGACCATCTTCTTCAGGAAGCGGCCGACGCTCCCCGCACCCTCGTAGTCGAAGTCCATCTGCCCCTGAAAGGCGACCATCGCCCCCTGCCGGGCCAGCACCTCTCCGCCCAGCCGCACCCGCAGCATCTTGGTGTTCTGCAGGGCGAAATGGTCGGGGAGCCGGTCCTGGTCAAGGTTGCCGAAGAATGAGCTACGCACGGGAGATGCCTCTCAGCGTCAGGGACGTCACACGGTGGATGGTCGCATGTGAAGGACGAACCCGAAGGCGCGGGAGTTCCCGCCCGCCGTTCCGGCGACCCCGCCCGAGCGTCCGCGCCGCGTCCCCGCGGCGCCCGGACGCGGCGCCTCGGGCCGTCCTCAGTGGCTCCGCTTGAGCATCGCGTCCGCGAGCGCGTCGGCGGCCTCGCCGAGTCGCCGGCCCACCGCGTCGAGCCGCGAAAGCAGCTCGCGCCTGCGCAGGGTGTCCATGTCCAGCGGCCCGGCGAACAGCTCGGCGAGCCGAGCCTGGTAGAGCTGGCGGACGCGGCTGCACGCCTTGCGCGTGGCCAGCACGGCCACGGTGACCGAGGCCGGGTCGTCGATCACCTTCAGTACGGCGTCCTCCAGCTCGTCGAGGCCGTCGATCACCGCCCGCAGCGGCTCGGCCGCGAACCGCAGATCCTCCGGCCCGAACAGGTCGATCTCGCGCACGTGGTCGCGCAGCTGGTCCAGCACGTCGTCGATCGAGCGGGAGAGCCTGAACAGGTCCTCCCTGTCGATGGGGGTCGCCAGCACCCGCCGCAGGATCCGTACCAGCTCGGCCCTGGCCTCGTCCCCCTCGTGCTCCACGTCGGCCATCCGGGCACGCGCAGCCGACCGCTCGATCTCGCCGGACGCGACCGAACGGGCCAGCTCGGCCCCCGCCCGCGCGATGGCGACCTGGTCCCGTACCAGCCCGACGATCCGCCGCCCCGACCTGCCGCGCAGGTCGTCCCAGGCGCGCGCGAACCTCCGGGGCCGTCCCTTCGCGCTCACAGCAGCCTCAGCGCGAGACCGCCGAGACAGCCAAGCGCCATCGACGACGGCAGCGTGACCAGCCACGCCGTACCCACGTTCACGACATCCTGCCATCGCACTCTCCTCGCTCCCTCACTCGTCGCCGCGCCGACCACCCCCGCGGTGATCGACTGGGTCATGCTCACCGGGCTTCCCAGGGCCGAACTGCCGAGGACGGCGCCGGTGGCCGCGGTCTCGGCGGAGACGATGTGCAGCGGGCGGGTGATGACCACCCCGCGGCCCAGCCGGCCTCCGACGCGGATCAGGCTCGCCAGGGCACCGGCGAGGAAGAGCGCCACGAGGGCGGCCATCCACACCGGCGGGACCTCGACGGGCCCCACCCCGCCGAGCCCGTCGCGGCTCACGCCGATCGCCACGCTCACCACCGCGATCATCTTCTGGCCGTCGTTCACCGCGTACGCCACGCACTGGGCCGAGTAGGCCAGCAGGTGGGTGGTGAACACCAGCCGAGGCATGCGGCGGTAGGACGGCACGCGGTGTGACACGGCTCCCAGCAGGTAGCCCAGGATCAGTCCGGCCAGGGGCGCGCAGGCCCCGATCGTCAGGACGGTGCCCAGGTCCCGCCACGACACGGGGAGCCCGGCGCCGAGTCCCGCGCCGCTGATGCCGCCGATCACCGCGAGGGTCAGGCTGGTCGGCAGGCCCCGGCCGGTCAGCACCGCGACCACCGCGACCGCGATCACCACTCCCACCAGGAACGCCGCCGCGCCGCCGCTCGTCCCGAGCCCGGCCAGCCGCTCGGTGAACGTGCGCGCGACCGCGACTCCCAGGAGGTACGGGACGGCGAAGAGCACGGCCACGAGGAGTACGGTGACCGCCCAGCCGGGGGAGCGGGGGAACCTGAGCCCGAGACCGATGATGGTGGCGCCGTCGTTGGCCCCGCTGGCCAGCACGAAGAGGATCGCCACGGCGGCGAACGCCAGGGTCCACCCCATCAGAGGTGGTACCGCCGTCCGTGCCCCGCGCCCGCGCGGCACTCGCGTGCCGGGTGGCTCGCCGTCACGCCTCTCCCTCGCCCCGGAAGGCGCGGGTCGCGTGGGCGGTGCGGAAGGCGCGGGCGGCGTGGACCGTGCGGGTGGCGCGGGCGTGCGAGGTGCCGGTGTCGTGGAGGCGGTGGCCGGTCTGCCCGCGAAGCGGGCGAAGCGGGCCTGGAGGGCGCCCGTGACCACGTCTCAGGGAACTCGCACGCATTTATGCCCCTTCATTTGGAAAGCTTCAGTTTTAGGTTAACAGAGGGTAAACAATCGGGGAATTACTATCGACTTACAGATGACATCCCGTATTCGCCGACACGCGATCGATCGGGACCCGCCGGGCGGGACGCGCGGGGCGGGCCTCGCCGCGGGCGGGCGGGACGGGAGTTGTTACGATCGGCCGGTGCCCGACCGGGGAGGTGGAGGGTGGGCGAGCGCCCGTACGTGCTGCTGAGCTGCGCGATGTCCGTCGACGGATACATCGACGACGGCACGCCGCGACGGCTCCTGCTCTCCAACGACGAGGACTTCGACCGGGTCGACGCGGTCCGCGCCACCTGCGACGCGATCCTGGTCGGGGCGGGAACCGTCCGCCGCGACGATCCCCGGCTCCTGGTCAGGTCACCGGAGCGCGCGCGGGAGCGTGCCGCGCGCGGCCTGCCGCCGTCTCCCGCGAAGGTGACGCTCACCGCCACCGGAGACCTCGACCCGGGCGCCGCCTTCTTCACCGCCGGTGACGCGGAGAAGATCGTGTACGCCGCGTCGGCGGCCGTGGCGAAGCTCGCCGACCGTCTCGGCGGGGCCGCCGAGGTGGTCGACGCCGGTGACCCGGGTGCCCCCGGCGATGCGGTCGGTCTCGGCCGCGTCCTCTCGGACCTGCGCGGGCGGGGGGTGCGCCGTCTGATGGTCGAGGGCGGCACCTCCGTCCACACGCGCTTCCTGCGGGAGGACCTCGTGGACGAGCTCCACCTCGTCGTCGCCCCGTTCTTCGTCGGCGACCCCGCGGCCCCGCGTTTCGTACTGGGCGGGGACTTCCCCCGCGACCGCCGTCGCAGGATGGACCTGGCGGAGGTCCGCAAGATGGGCGACGTCACCCTCCTGCGCTACCGGCTGGCCTGACATGCCGTCCACCGGAGAGGCCGGGATGAGCGACCACGACTGGCTGGAGCTGGCGTGCGACCTGGCGAGGTCGTGCCCGCCCTCGGAGACGGCCTTCTCGGTCGGCGCCGTGGTCGTCTCCGCCGACGGCGAGGAGATCTCCCGGGGATACTCGCGGGAGGGCGATCCGCGGGTCCACGCGGAGGAGTCGGCGCTCGGCAAGATCTCCCCGGACGACCCCCGGCTGGCCGGTGCCACGGTCTACAGCAG
The DNA here is from genome assembly GCF_036227305.1 of Streptosporangium sp. NBC_01469. Lineage (NCBI taxonomy): Bacteria > Bacillati > Actinomycetota > Actinomycetes > Streptosporangiales > Streptosporangiaceae > Streptosporangium > Streptosporangium sp. NBC_01469. Next base: position 4,506,181 of record NZ_CP109465.1, read on the forward strand.
CCTGGAGCCGTGCAGCGCGCGCCGGTCGCGTCCCAGGACCTGCACCCGCCTGATCCTGGACAGCGGCGTCCGGCGCGTGGTGATGGCGTGGCGCGAGCCGCTGGTCTTCGTCGACTGCCACGGGGCCGAGGAACTCGCGGCGGCCGGGGTGACCGTGCTGGAGATCCCCGAGCTGGCTGACCGCGCCCGCGAGCCCAACGCCCACCTTCTCCCCGGCTGACCGTCTCCCCGGTCACCCCGTCCCGTATGGACCTCTGTCCCGTACGGACCTTTGACCCGTATGGAGCCCTGACCTGTACGGACCTCTGTCCCGTACGGACCCCCTGGCCAACTGATCATCCGGGTCGTCCGGATCACCTTGGCCGTCCGGTCGTCAGGGGTCGCCCGGTCTCGTTCGGGGCGGCTCGGTCCCGCTCAGTTCCGCTCGGTCCCGCTCGGTTCCGCTCGGTTCCGCGAGGGAGATCACCGTCGCGGTGAACCGCCTCGTCGTGCGGCCTCGTTACCCGATCGACGGGTCAGATAATCATGAGAATGATTACTTATAGTGATAAAAGTAATCGCATAATCCTCTCAACTGCGCTTATATACGATTTTTCGGTTTGTGTGGCCGCTCCTCTCGGTAGTCATTAGATATCGAACGAGAGGCCGAGCACCATGGGATTTCTCGGAAAAAACGTGACATTTCATGATCCGTCGGCCGGTCCCGTGGTCAACGGGGAGGTCACCACTGTCGTGACGCGGCCCGGGGAGCGATGGTGACCGGCACCGTTCTCGTCGCCCGCATGGACAGGGCCGGCGACGTCCTGCTGGCGGGGCCCGCGATCCGCGCGGTGGCCGCGGGCGCGCGGGAGGTCGTGCTGCTGATCGGACCGTACGGCCGGGCCGCCGCCGAGCTGCTGCCCGGGGTGTCGCGGGTGGTGGAGTGGCGCACGCCGTGGATCGACGCCGCCGCGCCACCCGTGACCAGCCCGCACGTCCTGAGGTTGCTGCGCGTCATCCGTGACGTGGCCCCCGAGCAGGCGCTGATCCTCACCTCGCTCCACCAGTCTCCGCTGCCGCTGGCCCTGCTGCTCAGGCTGGCGGGTACGACGAGGATCGCCGCGATCTCCGCCGACTACCCCGGCTCGCTGCTCGACGTGCGGCACGTCGTCGACGAGGATGTGGACCTGCCGGAGCCCGAGCGCATGCTCGGGCTGGCCGGCGCGGCGGGATTCGAACTCCCCGAGGGGGATCAGGGCGGCCTCGCCGTGCGGCGCCCGCTGCCCGACGTCGGCCACCTCACCGGGGCGCCGGGCTACGTGGTCCTGCACCCCGGCGTGTCGCTCCCGGCCAGGGCGTGGCCGGAGGAGAGCTGGGCACGCGCGGTCCACGACCTGGTCCGCTCGGGCCGCAGGGTCGTGGTGACCGGCGGCCAGGACGAGCGGGGACTCACCGCGCGGATCGCCTCCGGCGCCGGGCAGCACGGCCTGTCGCCGGGCCCCCTCTTCGCGGGCGGCTGGATGGGGGGCGGCCCCGTCCGCCTGCGCGGCTGGGAGGTGGACGAGCCGGCCTTCACCGAGGGCTGGGTCGACGGGGAGTCCGCCGCGACGGGCGGCCGGGGCTCGGACGGCCCCTCGGCCCCGCGCGGCGGGCGGCCGGGTGGGCGCGGGGGAAGGTCCGTCGTCGACCTGGGCGGCAGGACGACCTTTCCCGAACTCGCCGCGGTGCTCGAAGGAGCGTGCGCGGTGGTCGTCGCCGACGCCGGCCCCGCCCACCTCGCGGCGGCGGTCGGCACACCGGTCGTCAGCCTGTTCGCCCCCGTGGTCCCCGCCGGGCGCTGGGCGCCGTACGGGGTGCCGACCGTGATCCTCGGCGACCAGCAGGCCCCCTGCAGGGCGACGCGGGCCGGGACCTGCCCGGTCGCCGGTCATCCGTGCCTGTCGTCGGTGTCGAGCGCGCGGGTCGTCGAGGCGGTCGACCGCCTGACATTCGTGAAAGAGGCCGTCACATGAGGATCGCCCCGATGCTCACGAAAGAGGCAGTCAGATGAGAGTCCCCCCGGTACCGGACCACGCGAGCCCCCTCGAGGCCGTCGCCGACACCGACGCCGGAGGGCGGGGTGTCGATGTCGCGGGACCCGTGGAGGACCGGCCGGTCATGGTGGTGCTGCGCGGGCTGGGGCTGGGGGACCTGCTCACCGTGGTCCCGGCCCTGCGCGCCCTGCGGCGCTCCCACCCCGGCCACCGGATCGTGCTGGCCGCACCCTCCGCGCTGGCGCCCCTGGTGCCGCTGATCGGCGGGGTGGACGAGATGTGCGACGTGTCCGGCCCCGGTCACGTACCGCCGCTCGGCCGGCGCGTCGACGTCGCCGTCAACCTGCACGGCGGCGGCCCGCACAGCATCGCCGCGCTCCACCGCACCGGCCCGGCGCGGCTGCTGACCCACAGGCACCCCGCCTTCCCTGACGCGTACGGACCGGACTGGCCGGACGGCGTGCACGAGGTGCGGCGCTGGTGCGACCTGCTCGGCTGGTACGGCATCGAGGCCGATCCCGCCGATCTGGAGCTGGAGCGCCCCCACCCCGATGACGAGGGGGCGCGGCCGGTCGTCATCCACCCGGGAGCCGCGTACCCGGCCAGGCGGTGGCCGCCGGAGCGGTTCGCGCTCGTGGCCGCGGAACTGCGGGACAACGGGCACCGGGTCGTGGTCACCGGGAGCGAGAAGGAGCGGGACCTCGCCGAGCGGGTGGCGCTGCTCGCCGGGCTGCCGTCCACGTCCGTGCTCGCCGGGCGCACCGGGCTGCTCGAACTGGCCGGGCTGGTGGCGAGGGCCAGGCTGGTGATCTGCGGCGACACCGGGGTGGCCCACCTGGCGGCCGCCCTCGTCACCCCCTCCGTGGTGCTGTTCGGTCCCGTGGCCCCCGCCCGGTGGGGACCCCCGCGGACGGGACCGCACACCGTCCTGTGGGCCGGGGGTCTCGGTGACCCCTACGCGTACCAGCCCGATCCCGGCCTGCTGGAGATCGGCGTCTGGGACGTCCTCGACGCCGCGGCGCGGTTGACGGAGGTGGGGGTGCGATGAACGGGCGGCGGGTGGTGGTGACCGGCGGTGCCGGGTTCGTGGGGTCGCATCTGTGCGAGCGTCTGCTGGCCGAGGGGGCGGAGGTGGTCTGCCTGGACAACTTCCTGACCGGTTCGCCGCGCAACGTCGGGCACCTGACCGGGCTGCCCGCCTTCCGGCTGGTGGAGTGCGACGTCACCGATTTCGTGCACGTGCCCGGCACGGTGGACCTGGTGTTGCACCTCGCCTCCGCGGCCTCGCCGGTGGACTACCTGCGCCACCCGATCGAGACGCTGAAGGCGGGCAGTCTCGGCACGCTGCACGCTCTGGGACTGGCCGGGGAGAAGGACGCCCGGCTCGTGCTGGCCTCCACCAGCGAGGTGTACGGCGACCCGCTGGAGCACCCGCAGCGCGAGACCTACTGGGGCAACGTCAACCCGGTCGGGCCGCGCAGTGTCTACGACGAGGCCAAGCGGTTCGCCGAGGCGCTGACGACCGCGTACCGGACCTGCCATGGCGTCGACACCGCGATCGTACGGATCTTCAACACCTACGGGCCCAGGATGCGGCCCTACGACGGACGGGCCATTCCCACCTTCGTGCGCCAGGCGTTGCGCGGTGAGCCGATCACGGTGGCCGGAGACGGCGGGCAGACCCGGTCGGTGTGCTACGTCGACGACACCGTCGAGGGGATCCTGGCCCTGGCCCGCGGTGAGCTCACCGGACCGGTCAACATCGGCAATCCCACCGAGCTGACCGTGCTGGCCCTGGCCGAGACGGTCCGCCACCTGACCGGCTCCGAGTCGCCGATCCGCTTCGTCGGCCGTCCCGAGGACGACCCCGAGGTCCGCCGCCCCGACATCTCCCTCGCCGTCTCCGCACTGGGATGGCAGCCGAAGGTCGACGTCATCGAGGGACTGCGCCGCACCATCACCTGGTTCACCGAGTCCCTGCAGCGTGGATGCCCCGTCCTTCAGAACGGGGAAGAATCGCGGAACGGTCGGGCATGGTGGTCTCCGGGTTTTGTCGGGGGGTGTCGGTAGGTTGGTCGGCGTGTCGCGTTTTCGGCTTCAGCCCTCGCCCGCTCAGGAGCGGGTGTTGCTGGAGCATTGCGGGCATGCCCGGTTTGTGTGGAATCTCGCGCTGGAGCAGCACGCCCACTGGAGACCGGGACGCGCCTCGGCGCCGGGGTTCGCCGAGCAGTGTCGTCAGCTCACCGAGGCGCGGGCCGCGTTCGAGTGGTTGGGTGCCGGGTCGGTGACGGTGCAGCAGCAGGCGCTCAAGGACTTTCACCAGGCCATGTCCAACTTCTTCGGTAGAACCCATCGGCGATCCACCTGGCGCAGCCGGGGACGCGGCGAGGGTTTCCGGATCGTCGCGGTCAAGCCGGACGATATGCGCCGGGTGTCGCGCAACGTCGGCGAGGTGAAGATCCCCAAAGTGGGGTGGGTGCGGTTTCGCTGGTCGCGCCCCGTCGCGCAGGCGAGGTCCTACCGGGTCACCCGGGATGCGGCGGGCCGCTGGCATGTCGCGTTCGCCGCGATTCCCGAGCCGATCCCCGCGCCGGGTGCGGGTGGGGTCGTCGGGGTGGACCGGGGGGTGGCGGTGTCGGCCGCGCTGTCCACGGGTGAGCTGCTGAGCGTGCCCGCCCTGCGCGACACCGGGAGGAAACGGCTGCTGAGGCTGCAGCGCAGGCTCGCCAGGGCCAGGCGCGGGTCGAACCGGCGCGCGAAGGTGAAGCTCGCGATCGCCCGTTTGAAGGCTCGTGAGGCTGATCGGCGTAAGGATTGGGTGGAGAAGACCTCGACCGATCTGGCGCGTCGTTTCGAGGTGATCGCGGTCGAGGAGTTGAAGGTCTCCGCGATGACCCGGTCGGCTAAGGGCACCCTTGAGGTGCCGGGCCGTAATGTTCGGCAGAAGGCGGGCTTGAACCGGGGGATTCTCGCCGCTGGGTGGGGTCGGCTCGTGACCCGGTTGGAGCAGAAGGCTCCGGGCCGGGTTCGGAGGATCGATCCGCGTTTCACGTCGCAGACCTGTAACGCCTGTGGGCACCGTGCCGGGGAGAGTCGCGAGAGCCAAGCGCTCTTCTCGTGTGTGGGCTGCGGGCATCGGGTCAACGCCGATGTGAACGCGGCCAGGAACATCCGAGATACCGCCGCGGGGCACGCGGTGGCTGCGCGGGGAGGCTCGCCATTGGGCGAGCCTGCGAACCGTGAACCTCAACGCGACCTCCTCTTCGTGGGGTAGTTGCCGTTGGAATCCCCTGCCTTCAGGCGGGGGAGGATGTCAAGCGGGAGCTCAGCGCGTCGCGGGAACTGGTCCCCCGCTGAGAGCGTCCTATCCCGCTTCCCGCTTCCCGCTTCCCGCTTCCCGCTTCCCGCTTCCCGCTGTACGCGGAACGGCGGTCAGGCGTGGCCGTGGCCGTGGGCGTCGGCGCGGACGAGGCGCAGGAAGGCCTTGAGCCCGGTGATGACCTCGTGGTTGTCGGTGAGGCCGTCCACGGTGTCCTCGAAACGCCGGGCGAGCCCGGTGATCCGGCGCTCCAGGGCCTCGTCGCCGTTCCGCAGGTCGGCGCCGAGCGTCTCGGTGAAGTCCCTGAGCCGCTCGGCCGACTCGGTCAGCGCGGTCACCTCGGCGGCCAGGCCGTCCACCCGGGCGACGAGGGAGACGATGTCCTCGCGAGGGTGGCGAGCCTCGCTCATCAGCGTGGTGACCCGCTCGCGGAGGTGGGACAGGTAGGCGCCCGCCGGGCGGAAGCCGGTGCTCAGCAGGTAGAACCCGGCGAAGTAGTAGCCCACCGAGGCGCCGGAGAAGTAGGTGACGACCGCCAGGAGCGCCGCCGAGACGATGTGCCCGCCGATGGCGAACCGGCGCATCCGCCGGGCGATCTCCAGGGCCTCGGCCTCGTGCCCCTCGGGCACCGCGATACCACGCTCCCTGGAAACGTGGATCTCGTGGACGACCTGGCGTGCCCCGAAGTAGAGGTTCCACGGCAGGGTGAGGAGCACGATCAGCCAGACGAGGCTGATCGCGCCGAGCCCGAGCGACAGGAACGTGGAGAGCGGGACGTGGGCGTACACGAGCAGCCACGCCGCGACCACCGTGGTGACGAGCGCGACCAGGAAAATCCACCATTTCATGATCTGAGCATTTCGAAGATCGCGGAATTCGGGGAGGGCACGCGCACTCAGCCGCCCCTGAGCATTCCTACTCAGATCCGTCCCCCTTCCACGCGGGGAACACCCGGTCCCGGACCTAGCCGGATCTCCAGACGACCTCGCCGTCCACCCTGCCGTCGGTCGGTGACAGGCCCGCGCGACGGGCCACGGCCGACGAGGCGACGTGGTCGGGATGGATGGTGGCGACGATGACGGCCGTGCCGTGCTCCCTGAGCCAGGCGACGAGCGCGACCGCCGCCTCCCCGGCGATGCCACGGCCCTGCCAGGGTGTCCCCACGACCCAGGCCACGACCGCGCGGTCACGGGTGACGGTCGCCTGGACGTAGCCGACCAACCGGTCCGAGCCGCCGTCCGGGTCGTCGAGACGGATCACCCAGTTGAGCCACGACTCGTCCCGGCCGGGAGGAGGGGCGGTGACCAGGCGGGCATAGCGGTCGCGGAGCTGCCGGGGGGTCTCGGGCGAACCGCCGATGAAGGCGTGCAGGGCCGGATCACCGAGCACCTCGGCCATCTCGGCCGCGTGGTGCACCGCGAGCGGCTCCAACGTGAGCCGGGCGGTCCTTACGGGTTCGGCGTTCATGGTCGGACGAGTGTCCCACGAGCACCGGCCGGACGGCGGGACCGGTCACCCGGCGGTGATGAACCCGCGCCGGCCGGACGACGGGGACGGACACGGGCCGGCCGGCGGACACGGGCACGCACCGGTCGAGCAACGGGGACGGGCACGCACCGGTCGAGCGGCGGGAGGACACGGGCACGCACCGGTCAGGCAGCGGGGACGGTCAGACGGTGGGCACGGACACGGACCGGTCGACGCTGCCGGGGGCCAGTACGTGCTCGATGACCATGACGGCGGCGCCGATCACACCCGCGCGGTCGCCCAGCTCGCTGGCGGTGATCGTCAGGTGCTGGGTGGCGAGGGGGAGCGACCGGCTGTAGATGACCTCGCGGAGGCCGGCGAGCACCTGCTCCCCGGCCTCGGAGATGTCGCCGCCGACCACTATCACCGAGGGGTTGAAGAAGTTGACGATCGAGGCGAGCACGTCGCCGACCTCGCGGCCCGCCTGCCGGATGAGCTGCACGGCGTGGGTGTTGCCGCCGCGTACGAGGCGGACCACGTCGCGGCTGTCCTCGGCCTCCACCCCGTCCGCGGACAGTTTGGCGGCCATGGCGGCGCCACTGGCGACGGCCTCCAGACAGCCGACGTTGCCGCAGCGGCAGACGGTGCCCAGGGCCGAGGCCACGCGGATGTGCCCGATGTCACCGGCCGCGCCCTGGGCGCCCCGGTGCAGGCGGCGGTCGCTGATGATGCCGCAGCCGATGCCGGTGCCGATCTTGACGAAGATGAGGTGGTCGGCCTCGGGGCGGGCGGCCCAGTGCTCGCCCAGCGCCATGATGTTCACGTCGTTGTCGACGAGCACCGGGGCGCCGAGGCGCGAGCCGAGCCACTCGGGGACGGGGAAACCATCCCAGCCAGGCATTATCGGCGGATTGACCGGGCGTCCCGAGCTGTGCTCGACCGGGCCTGGGAGGCCGACGCCGATGCCGCAGATCTCGTCCGGGCGGTGACCGGTCTCGGCGAGCATCTCCTCGAAGGTGCGCTGGAGCCAGCCGAGCGTCTCCTCGGGGCCTCGGTCTATCGACACCTCGGCCGCGCGCTCGGCCAGGACCGTGGTGCCGAGGTCGGTGACCGCCACCCGGGCGTGGGTGGCGCCGAGGTCGGCGGAGAGGACGACGCGGGCGGTGCGGTTGAACGTGAAGGCGATGGCCGGACGGCCTCCCGAGGAGATGGCCTCCTCCGTCGGGATGATCCACTGTTGGCTCAGCAGAGCGTCGAGACGCTGGGCCAGGGTGGACCTGGCCAGCCCGGTGAGCTGGACCAACTCGGCCCTCGTTCTGGCCTGACCGTCGCGCAGGATGTTGAGAAGCGCCCCCGCGCCGGCGATCGAACCGTTCGCTTCGCTAAGCATGCGCACAGTCAACACTCCTTGTTTCCACTGAGTCAAAGCGACTTCGGCCATCTACCAGCCCCATTATGCCAAATGGTGACATCCTTTTGCTTGACCATCGCCATAAGAGCGCTTTAGCATCCGGAAACATGGAGGAAATCGGGCGGTTACCGACGAATCAATTGCCATCCTGTGTCGTCGGAACCGGCTTTTCGGATGTGTTCGCCCTATCCCTGACGCCCTTGAAGCCCCTGACCCTGACATCCCTGACATCCCTGACGAGTGGACCTCACGCGGGGACGGTAACCCCATGATCCTGAGGATGCGCGGCATCGCCAAGAGCTTTCTCGGGGTTCGCGTACTGAACGGGGTCGACCTGGACGTCGCCGCCGGAGAGGTGCACGCGGTCGTCGGAGAGAACGGCGCCGGAAAGTCCACGCTGATGAAGGTCCTCGCCGGGGTACACGCCCCGGACGAGGGCACCGTCGAGATCGACGGCGCCCCGGTCTCCTTCGCCCACCCGGTCGAGGCCCAGCGCGCCGGGGTCGCGATCATCTACCAGGAGTTCAACCTGCTGCCCGAGCGCAGCGTCGCCGAGAACGTCTTCCTGGGCCGCGAGCCCGTCCGGCGGGGGCTGGTCGACAGGGAGGCGATGGAGACCGCCACCACCCGGCTGCTCCAGGAACTCGGCGAGACCTCCTTCGCCTCCCGCGACCTGGTCCGCCACCTCTCCATCGCCCAGCAGCAGGTCGTGGAGATCGTCAAGGCGCTCTCCCAGGACGCCCGGATCATCGTGATGGACGAGCCCACGGCGGCGCTGGCCGGACACGAGGTGGAACTGCTCTACCGGCTGGTGGCCCGCCTGCGCGAGCGGGGGATCGCCGTCCTCTACATCTCCCACCGGCTGCGAGAGGTCTTCGACCTGTCCACCCGGGTGACGGTCCTGAAGGACGGCGTGCTCGTCAGGACCGCGGACACCACCGGGATCACCTCCGACGAGCTGGTCCGGCTGATGGTCGGCCGCGACCTCGGCACCTACTTCCCCGCCAGGGGCGCCGAGCCGGGGGAGGTGCGGCTCAGCGTGCGCGGCGGCGGCAACGCCGTGCTCGACGGGATCGACCTCGAACTGCGCGAACGCGAGATCCTCGGGGTGGCCGGCCTGCAGGGGTCGGGCCGCACCGAGCTGGCCAAGGCCCTCTTCGGGGCCGAGCCGTTCACGCGCGGCACGATGAGCCCGCTGCGGCCGGTGTCGGTACGGCAGGCCGTGGCCGCCGGGATCGGCCTGGTGAACGAGGACCGCAAGGCCGAGGGGCTCGCGCTGCGCCAGTCCGTACGGGACAACGCCCTGCTGGTCTCCCGCTCGGTGCGCAGGATCGGCAACGGCGGCCGGATCGGCGGGACCGGCGGCACCGGCGTCCTCGAACTCCTGGAGGCGGTACGGCTCCACCCGCCCCGCCCCGACCAGGAGGTCCGCTACCTGTCCGGCGGCAACCAGCAGAAGGTCGTGCTGGCCAAGTGGATGACCGTGGCGCCGAAGGTCCTGATCTTCGACGAGCCCACGCGCGGAGTCGACGTGGGGGCCAAGGCCGCCATCCACGACCTGATGCGCGGCCTGGCGGAGGACGGAATGGCGATCATGATGATCTCGTCCGAGCTTCCCGAGCTGATCGGCATGAGCGACCGCGTCGTCGTGATGCGCGACGGCCGCGTCGCCGGGGCGCTCCCGGCGGGTTCCTCCGAGGAGGCCGTCATGCGCCTGGCCGCCGGCGAGGTGCAGGCATGACCGGCCGGGTCCGGCCCGTGGCGGTGACCGGCACCGCCGGTCCCGCCGCCCCCGTTCCACCGGGGGGAGGCGGACGGCGCGCCCTGGCGGGCCGCGTCGGCTCGACCCAGGTCATCTACCTGGCCCTGGCCGGGGTCATGCTCGTCGGGTGGGTGCTGGTGGCCTTCGACGGGGGAGACTTCCTCACGCTGGAGACCGTCGTCGGCATCCAGCAGCGTTCGGCCGCGCTGGGCATCGTCGCGGTGGGGCAGACGCTGGCGATCCTGGTCGGGTCGCTGGACCTGTCGGTGGCGTACCTGATCAGCCTCACCTCACTCGTCGCGGCCGAGATCATGGCCGGGCAGGACGGCGGGATCGTCCCCGGCGTCGCGGCGGTGCTCGCGGTGAGCGCGCTGATCGGGCTGGTCAACGGCCTGGTCATCACCCGGTTGCACGTACACGCCTTCATCGCGACCCTCGGTACGGCGCTGATCGTCAAGGGGATCGTGGACCACCTCTACGACGGGCCCGCGGGCAGCGTGCCCGAGTCCTTCCAGCGGCTCGGCTACGACAGGATCGGGCCGGTCCCGGTCTCGGCGCTGCTCTGGGCCGCCGTCGCGGTCGCCGTCTGGTTCCTGCTGCGCCGCACGAGGCTCGGGTACCGGATCTACGCGGTCGGCGGGGACGAGGAGGTGGCCCGGCTGTCCGGCGTGCGGACCGGCAGGGTCGTCATCGCCGCGCACGTCCTGTGCTCGGTCTGCGCGGGCGTCGCCGGGCTGCTGCTCGCGAGCAGGCTCGGCGCGGGCGCGCCCACGGTCGGCACCGACGGCGGCTACGACCTGGAGTCGATCGCCGCGGTGGTCCTCGGCGGCACGGCGCTGGCCGGGGGCCGGGGCGGGGTCGCGGGGACGGTCGGCGGGGTGCTGCTGCTCGCCGTGCTCGACAGCGTCTTCAACCAGCTGGAGGTCAACGCGTTCTTCAAGGACGTGGTCCGCGGCGTGGTCATCGTCGCCGCCGTGGCCGTCTACGCCCGCCGTACCGCCCGGAGGCGATCCCGATGACCGTCCACGCCTGCTGTACCGCCCGGAGGCGATCCCGATGACCGTCCACGCCCGCCGCGGCGCCCGGAGGCGATCCCGATGAGAGCCCTCAGGTCCATGGGGCCGATCCTGGCCGTGCTGGCGGTGCTGCTGGTACTGATCGCCGTGGCCAACCCGTTCTTCCTGGAGCCCGCCGGGTTCCTCGCCTTCCTCAAGCGGGCCGCGCCGCTGGTCATCCTGGCGGCCGGGCAGTACTTCGTGATCGTCTCCGGGGAGTTCGACCTGTCGGTCGGGTCGCTGGTCACCGTGCAGGTCGTGGTGGCCGCCCGGCTGATCGACGGGCAGGAGCAGGCGACCTGGCCGGTGCTGGCCCTGCTGATCGTGATCGGGCTGCTGGTCGGGCTCGCCAACGGAGTCATCACCACTGGGCTGCGGGTGCCGTCGTTCATCACCACCCTCGGCATGATGCTCGTGCTGTCCGGCGCGGTGTTCCTGTGGACCGGCGGTGCCCCGCGCGGCGCGCTGTCGGAGACGTTCAGGATGTTCGGCCGCAAAGACCTCGGCCCGGTGCCCTGGTCGGTGCTCATCCTCCTGGCCGCGGGCACCGCGGCGATCCTCCTCATGCGCTCCGACTTCGGCAAGCGGCTCATCGCCACCGGTGACAACGAACGCGCGGCCGGGCTGTCCGGGGTCCGGGTCGACCGGACCCGGATCGCCGCCTTCGTCCTCTCCGGCCTGGCCGCGGCCGTCGCGGGCATCCTGCTCGGCGGATTCGCGGGGGTCTCGGCCCAGGTCGGACAGGGTCTGGAGTTCCAGGCCATCACGGCCGTCGTCCTCGGCGGCGTGGCGCTCGGCGGCGGGCGCGGCTCCGTGGTCGCCGCGATGGCCGGGGCCTTCACCCTCGAAGCGCTGTTCACCCTGCTCAACCTGTACGGGATCTCGGGGGCCCTGGAGTTCGCGGTCCAGGGCGTGATCATCATCGCCGCCGTCGCGGCGAGCGCCGTACGGCTTCCGTTCAGGCGCGCTCTACGCGTCTGAACGCACCCTTAGAAAAGAAGGAGACCTTCATTGAACAGGTCGATCACGGCGCTTGTCGCGGGTGTCTCCGCGATGTTGCTCGCCGCGGGATGTGCCAGTGACAAACCGGCGACCTCCAGCGCCGCACCGGAGACCTCGGCGGCGGCCTCGTCCGCCGCCGCGTCCCCCAACACCGGTGAGCAGTCGAAGTTCTTCGTCCAGGCCGACTACGACGCCCAGCTGGCCATGCGGACCCAGAGTGCGGAGGGGCCCGCGGACAAGCCGTGGGAGCAGGCCATCGCCCCCGAGATGGTGAGTACGGCCAAGTACAAGAAGGACGGTCCCTACAACCTGTGCTTCTCCAACGCCGCGGTGAACAACCCGTGGCGCCAGGTGGGCTGGAAGACCATGCAGGCCGAGGTGGCGCTGCACAAGGAGATCAAGCAGTTCACCGCCCTCGACGCGGAGGGCAAGGACGACAAGCAGATCTCCGACATCGCCGAGCTGGTCGGCAAGGGCTGCGACGCGCTGATCGTCTCGCCCAACACCACCGCGACGCTGACCCCCGCGGTGACGGGCGCCTGCCCCAAGGTCCCGGTGATCGTCTTCGACCGCGGCGTGGAGACCGACTGCCCGGTGACGTTCATCAACCCCATCGGCGGCTACGCTTTCGGCGCCGACGGCGCCGAGTTCCTGGTGGAGAAGGTGCCGGCCGGGGGCAAGGTCCTCGCGCTGCGGATCCTGCCGGGCGTCGACGTGCTGGAGACCCGCTGGTCGGCGGCGAAGGTGACCTTCGACAAGAGCCGGCTCGACGTGGTCGGCGTGGAGTTCACCGACGGCGACGCCGCCAAGACCAAGAGCATCGTGAGCGACTACATCCAGCGGCACGGCAAGATCGACGGAGTGTGGATGGACGCGGGCGCGACCGCCGTGGCGGCCGTCGAGGCGTTCGAGGACGCCGGGGTTCCGGTGCCGGCGATCGTCGGCGAGGACCAGCAGGACTTCCTGCAGAAGTGGAAGAGCGGCGGCCTCACGGCCATCGCGCCGACCTATCCCACCTACCAGTGGCGTACCCCGATCATCGCCGCCCTGAAGATCCTCAAGGGCGAGGAGGTGCCCAAGATCTGGAAGCTGCCCCAGCCCAAGATCACTTCCGAGACCCTGGACACCTACCTGCGGCCCAACATGCCGCCGCTGCACTACGCGCTCTGCGGCTGCGAGAAGCTGCCGGACTTCCCCGCCGGCTGGGGCGGTAAGTAAGACCGGTCCACCGGGCTCCGGGCACCGCCGGTCGGTGCCCGGAGCCCCCGGTACGTTCACGGGCCCAGGACGGGCTCACGAGACGGGTCCGCAACGGGCTCGGGACGCGTCGAGAACGCGCTCAGGACGGAAGGGGTTTGCCGATGTTCCCCATCGGGGTCAACACGTGGGTGTGGGTCTCGCCGCTGACGGACGAGGATCTCGCCCGGCTGGCGCCGAAGGTGGCCGCCTGGGGGTTCGACGTGATCGAGCTGCCGGTGGAGCGGCCCGGCGACTGGGACCCCGAGTGGGCGGCCGAGCTGCTGGGGAACCTCGGGCTGAGGGCCTCGGTGGTCCTCGTCATGCCGCCGGGCAGGGAACTGGTCGGCGCCGACGCGGGAACGGTCGCCGACACCCAGGACTACCTGCGGCGGTGCGTGGACGCCGCCGTGACGGTGGGTAGCCCGGTGATCGGCGGACCCGCCTACGCCTCGGTGGGGCGGACCTGGCGGATGTCGGACGAGGAGCGCAAGTCCTGTTACGCCGAGCTGAGGGAGAACCTGGCCCCGGTCGGCGAGTACGCGGCCGAACGCGGGGTGACGGTCGCCGTCGAACCGCTCAACCGCTACGAGACCAGCCTGGTCAACACCGTCGAGCAGGCCGTCGAGGCGGTCGGCGGGGTCCCGGGCGTCGGCCTCGCGCTGGACGTCTACCACATGAACATCGAGGAGCGGGACCCGGCGGCGGCCGTACGGCGGGCCGGGGACCTGGTCGCGCACGTGCAGGTCTGCGCGAACGACCGGGGCGCGCCGGGGGCCGACCACCTGGACTGGCCCGCCCTCGCCGACGCCCTGCGCGCCGTGGACTACCGAGGCCCGCTCTGCATCGAGTCGTTCACCGCGCACAACCGGACGATCGCCACGGCCGCCTCGATCTGGCGCCCCCTCGCCGACACCCAGGACGCCCTCGCCACCGCGGGCCTGGCCTTCCTGCGCACGCTCTGACGGTCTCCGGTTCCGCCATCGGCCGCCCGGCCCGTGCCGGACCCCTCGCCCGTCGGCGTCCCCTCCGACGGGGCTCCGGCTCCGCTTTCGCCGTCGGCCGCCCGGCCCGCGCCACGCTCCTCGCCCACCCGTGAATCCTCCGACGAATCCCGGCTCCGTCCCGGCCGGGGCCGTTCAGCGGCCGGAGTCCCCGTCGGCGCCGCCGGTCGCGCCGGGTGCCCGCCGGGGGCGCCTGAAGAAGCCGGCCACCGCGTAGGGGTCGACGGGGTCGGAGAGCAGGCCGAGCATCTCCTCCCTCCGCTCCGGATCGACCTTGAACGGGTGACCGAACACGTGCGGTCCCGTCCCGTCGCCCAGCACCCTGGTCAGCATCAGGTCGCCGGGCAGCGCCTGCCCGGAGAGCAGCTCGTCGGTCAGCCTCACCCGCTCCCCGTCCTCGCCCCCCGCTCCATCCCCGGCGGCGGCCACGGTGATCTCGTCCCCGGACACGCCGAGGACCTCCCACAGCCGCAGCGGCGTCCGCCGCCAGGACTCCAGCAGCTCCACCTCGTCGTCGCGCAGCCACTCGGCCCGCGCGTCCAGGAACTCGCCGACGACGTCGTTCTCGAACAGCGCCAGGTCCGCCAGGGCGGGCTCGGCCACCCGGACGCTCAGCGCGATCAGATCCTCGATCAGCCGGTGGCGGGCCGGGCGGTAGGCGTACGCGAGCAGCTGCCGGAACAGGTGCGCGGCCCGCTCGGGCAGCGGGGCGCCGGGGTCGGTGCGGCACGCGGCGTACTCGGCCGCGTCGCGCACGGCCGGTGCCAGACCGGGGGAGAGGGAGAGCACCTCGGAGATCAGCCCGGCCGCCTCGAACGAGCGGCCCTCGCCCTCGGCCGACCTCGCGATCAGCAGCAGCGCGGCCGGTTCGGTGCGGGGCAGGGCCTCGACCAGCGCCGGGCCGAGCGGCTCGCGCTCCACCTCGTCGGCGATCCTCGCGAGCACCGCCTCCGAGCGCGACAGGTAGGTGACGGCCTTGGAGAGGTCGGCGCCCTCGCCGTACGTCCGTAGCGCGCTGCGCACCAGGGCGAGCCTGATGATGTCCAGCGGCGCGAGGTCGGCGACCGACGCCGGGTCCCACGGGGCGCCCACGATGCCCACCCGGCCGTCGCGCAGCTCCAGCGAGGCGTTGCGCAGCAGCGGGGACAGCGGCGGCAGCGGGTCGGCGAAGGTCTCGGGGGCCTTCATCAGCAGCTCCAGGACCACGACGTCGACCGGCACGCCGGGACCGGGCTCCAGCCCCTCGGCGAAGGCGCGCAGCGCGTCGAGCGCCTGCTCCCCGAACTCCTGGACGACCCGCATCACCCGCTCGGCGGGGACGTCGTCCAGCTCGGTGACCGACAGCTCCAGGGCGCCGTCGCGCAGGCGCAGCGCGACCACCTGCTCGGGCTCCACCCCGGCGAGCCAGCCGTCGGGCCCGGTCAGGACGGGCTCGCCGAACTCGAGCGAGGTCCGCACCCGGCCGCCGCCCGCCAGGGGCACCCCCTCACCGTCGGCCAGCCGCGCCCACAGCCGCAGGTCGTCGGAGGCGGGTAGCACCCCGCTCGCCAGCTCGGCCCGGGTGGCGAGGTGCGTCAGCACCGCGCCCTCGCTCAGCGTCAGAAGGTCGCTCATGCTCCCATTGTTCTCGACGTCCGGGCATGGCGAGGCCGCCCTCCCGTCCAGGAGCTCGCACAAGCTCGTGGCGGGGAGGGCGGCGGGGGTGGCCGGTCCGCGGGGGCGGCGGACCGGCCTGGTCTCGGGGCACCTTTCCGGGGTCCGCTCGGGAGGTGCGACCGCCCCGGTCCCGGTGCCCGGCGTGTGCCCGGCCGGACCCGGTCGGGTCCGGCCGGGAGACCCTTACGGCCTGGTCAGGCCGAGGGTGTAGGAGCCGGAGCCGCTGTAGGCGTGCACCCGCACGCGGTAGGTGCCCGCGGTGCCGTTGTAGGTGAAGGCCTCATCCGGGTTGGCGGAGGTTCCGCTGGCCACGTTCGTCCAGGTGGAGCCGCTCAGCTTCTGCAGGTAGGCGTCGTAGTCGGTGCCGTTGGGGCCGTCCAGGCAGACGCGGTGGACGCCCGAGGCGGCGCTGTAGCCGGAGGTGCCGGGCTGGTAGGCGTTGGCGTTGGACGTCAGCGAGCCGGTGTAGGAGCTCTGGTAGCCGCTGCAGCCGGTGGGCGGCGGGGTCCCGTTGGTCACCAGGGTGAGCCCGTACACCGAGAGGATCTCGTTGATCGGCTGGTGGTAGGTGGTGCCGCCGACGCTGCAGTTGCCGGAGCCGCCGGAGGTGACGCCCTGGGCCTGGCTGCCGGAGATGTAGGAGCCGCCGGAGTCGCCGGGCTCGGCGCACACGGTGGTGCGGGTCAGGCCGGTGATGGTGCCCTCGGGGTAGGTGACGCTCGTGTTGTGCTGGCTGATGGTGCCGCAGCGGTACTGGGTGGTGGAGCCGGAGCGGCAGATGGAGCTGCCCACGACCTGCTGGGTGGAGCCGGTCACCGGGAGGATGCCCGCGCTGTAGCCGTTCACCACGCCGGTCGGGGTCCAGTTGGAGTTGACCGCGACCCACGCGTAGTCGTTGCCGGGGAAGGACGAGCCCTGGAAGGTGCCCTGGGCGACCTGGTTGTAGCCCTGGGTGGCGGTGCCGGGCGTGCCGCAGTGGCCGGCGGTGGCGAAGCCGCCCTGGCTGCCGCGGGTGACCGAGAAGCCGACCGAGCAGCGGCCGCCCATGTAGAAGGCGTCGCCGCCGCGCACGTCGTAGAGCGGCTTGGGCTTCTCCTGAGAGGCCTCGACACGGACCAGCGCCCTGTCCACGCCGCTGCCGTCCACGAACGCCTGTGCCTCGGCGACGTCACCGGCCAGCACGACGACGCTGTTGCTCCGCACGTCGACGTACCAGGACGGGACCGACTTCGGCGCGGAGGCCACGAGCTGGTCGAGCCGCTCCTTGGCCGTGTCGAGCGTGGCCAGCGAGTTCTTGACGAGTTTGACCTCCGCGCCCGACCTGGCGAGCGAGGCGACCTTGGTGGAGTCGCTGGTGGCGATCACCAGGTTGGAGGTGGCACCCGTCACCCAGGATCCGGCGAAGGAGGTGCCGAGCTGCCCGCGGAGGGCGGGCTCGACCTTGGCGGCGGCGGCCTCGTTGATCAGTCGGGCCGCGGCCTGCTCACCGGTGCCGCCGAGGTCGCGCCGGATGGCGTCGACCAGGCCCGGAGACGGCTTGGCGGTGGCCTCCACCAGTGTCCGGGCCTCGGCGAGGGTGTACGGGGCGGCGGCGGTCTCGCCAGGTCCCTGGTGGGCGGCGGTGGCGGGGGTGGCCACCATCGCGACAGCGAGCGCGAAACCCGCTGTCACGGCACTTCTGCGGAGCATGTGGTTCTCTCCTCATGTGGGGGGTGCCGTCAACGTAACGGTGTGCACATGAGGCGCGCCTCTACCGAATGTCCCATACCGTCACGTTATGGAGAGGTGCCCAGTCCGGGATTCTCGGCCAGCCACGCGGCGTACCGTCTGCTCCGTCCGACCGCGTCGGAATGCGCGGCCTTCGCGTGCTCGAAGATCGACGTCGCGACCGCGGCGCTGGACGCCTCCGGATGCCAGCCGAGCAGCTGCCGCCAGCGCAGCGGAGCTCCCGCGAGCGGTACCAGCTTCAGTCCCTCGGCGGGCTGGAAGGTCGCCTGGCACAGCGCGGCGGCGCGGCCGACCTTGGCCAGATGCATGCAGGTGGCCACGTCGGTCTCGTAGATGGTCTTGGGGGTGAAGCCGGCGCGGGCGCAGGCCGTGGCGAAGCAGTCGCCGAAGCAACTGTCGCCGGGGGTGACCGTCCACTGCTCGTCGGCCAGCTCCGCGAGCTCCACCTCCTTCCTGTCCACCAGCGGATGGTCCTCGTTGAGCAGCACGAAGACCGGGTCGGTTCCCACGGTCGACCACACCACGGGACCCTCCACCGGCGGCGGGCTCTCCCCGCAGGCGCCGATGAACGCGAAGTCGATCCGGCCCAGCATCACCATGGCGGTGAGCTCCCTCGCGGACCAGGAGGTGTGGGTGCTCACCGGGGTGGACGGCCAGGCTGTGGCGAGACGGTCCATCAGACCGCCGAGTATCGGCCCGTTGGTGGCGCCCAGCCGGTAGCTGGGGATGTCTGCGTTCGCGTTGGCGAATCGGAGTGCCTCCTCCTGGAGTTCGCGGGCCGCGGGCAGCAGCACCAGCGCACGTGACAGGACCAGCTGCCCCAGGGGCGTGGGCCTGGCACCGTTGTGGTCGCGTTCGAAAAGAGCTCCCCCGAGAACCCGCTCTATCCGTTTGAGCTGCGCCGTCAGCGCGGGTTGGGCCAGGCCGAGGTGGGTGGCGGCCTTGGTGACGCTGCCGGCCTGTGCCACCGCGCGCACGATCTTGAGGTGTCGGAGCTCGAGATCCATACCGGGAACGTAAGGCCGGGACGTTATACCCGCAATGCAAACTTGTCATGAAATATGACTCAATTTTGTCGAATCGTTCCAAAAATGATTTAGGCCCTGTAAATATGGCATTTATGGATGACCGCTAGTGCCTTCTCGGCCGTCTCATCTAGAGAGCGCCCACTTCCCCGTGCCGAGCCCTGACAGCGGTGTCCGACATTCGAGATTCTCGGAACTGGGGTTTCGCCGGTGTTTCGGCTGCCGGAGCCGCCGTTATCCGGCAGCCGTATCCCCGCGCGGGCGAGGGACGCTGGGCCGAGGCCGGGGCCGGGGTTATGATCCGCCGATGGACGTAGCGGCGCTCACCCCCGAACGGGCCCGGAGCCACTTCAGGGAGGGGCTGCGGACGCCCACCGCCGGGTGGTGCCGGGGCTGGACCCAGGCCAACCTGCTCGCCGTGCCCCGCGAGCTCGCCTACGACCTGCTCCTGTTCGCCCAGCGCAACCCCGTCGCCTGTCCCGTCCTGGACGTCGGCGACCCCGGCGCGGTGAGCACCGCCCTGTTCGGCGGCGACCTCCGCACCGACCTGCCCGCCTACCGCGTCTACGAGGACGGCAGGGCCGTGGCCGACGTCGGCGACGTTCGCGACGCCTGGCGGGACGACCTGGTCGCCTTCCTGCTGGGTTGCAGCTTCACCTTCGAGGACGCGCTGCTGAGGGCCGGGGTCCCGGTGCGGCACATCGAGGCGGGGACGAACGTGCCCATGTACCTCACCTCGATCGCCTGCCGTCCCGCGGGATCGCTGAGCGGCCCGCTGGTCGTCTCGATGCGCCCGGTCCCGGCCTCCCTGGTCCCGGCCGCCGTACGGGTGACCGCGAGGTATCCGGCCGTGCACGGGGCGCCGGTCCACGTCGGCGACCCCGGCGAGATCGGGATCGCCGATCTGGGCGTTCCCGACTTCGGCGACCCCGTCGAGGTGCAGGCGGGGGAGATCCCGGTCTTCTGGGCCTGCGGGGTGACGCCGCAGGCGGCCGTCATGGCGAGCGGGGTGTCCTTCGCCATCGGCCACCTCCCCGGCCACATGGCGATCACCGACGCCAGGGACGACCGCTTCCAGGTCCCGTGATCCCGCTCCCCGGCCGTCGTGGGACCACGCGCGCAGGAGAGCCGGGGGCTACGCGCGGGCGGTGCCCCGGGAGGTGACGAGCCGTTCCAGCTGTGACGTGAGCGAGGGGGCACCGGGGCGGTTGTCGATCTCGTCGTGGGGCACGACGGGCGGTTCGTCCACCCTGATGGCCCGCAGGTAGTCCTCGAAGCGGCCGAGCTTGCCCGCGTCCCTCGCCAGCCCCCTGCCCTCCAGCCGGGCTCGCAGCGCCGGGCCGTCCGAGCGGACCCAGAGGAGATGTACGGGTGGCCCGCCCAGCCGCCCGACCCAGCGCTCCCACACCGCCGCGTCGTGCACCTGGGTGGTGAAGGGGCCCTCCAGCATCACCGGGCAGCCGTGGGAGCGGACCTGCCGGGTGACCTCGGTCAGCCCCTCGTATTCGTACCGCTTGATGTGCTCGTCGTACCAGGGCCCCTCGCGTTCCCCGTCGTCGCGGCCGTGGGCGCGGAGGGTGGCCGCGACGAAGCCGCCGTAGAGGGTGTCCTTGTCGAGCAGCGCGGGAACCGGGTCGAGCAGTGCCAGCAGTGCCGCCGCCACGGTCGACTTCCCCGCTCCCGGCGGCCCGCTCACCACCCACAGCGGCGCCACCCCGCCCACGCCCGCTCCACCGTGGCCCCCCTCGGAAACCCTGTCGTGAGTCCCGCTGTGGATCTCACCGTGAACCGCGTCGGAAACCCCGTCGTGGACCTCACCATGAATCGCTTCGGGAACCCCGTTGGGAACCCCGTCGTGAGTCCCGCCGTGAACCCCGTCGGGAACCCCGTCGTGAGTCCCGCCGTGGACCGCGTCGGGAACCCCGCCGTGAGCCTCACCGTGAACCCTGTCGCGGGCCCGCCTCCCGCTCACGCCGGTCTCAGTCCTTCCAGGCCCTGGCCACGCTCTCCGCGACGGCGGGCGCCTGGGCGAGACCGGCCTGGAAGGCGGGGCGCCACAGGGCCGGGTCGAGGACGTTGGCGCCGAACACGGCGATCGACGCCTCGTCCGGGACGACGTGGGCGATCGTGGCGTCACCCAGTTCGGCGAGCTCGGCCTCGAGGCGGTCCCTCGGCGAGACGTGCGCCAGCGGCTCCAGGAGGACCACGGCGGAGCTGCCCGCCGCCAGGTCGGCGTTCGTCACCGAGCGGACCCCGCCGTCCATGTAGCGGCGCCCGCCGATCTCCACCGGCGGGAACACGCACGGGACCGCGCAGCTGGAGGCGACCGCCGACACCAGTGGCACCCCCGATCCGCGCTCCCAGACCACGAACTCGCCGGTCCTCGCGTCGACGGCGGTGATCAGCAGGCGGCGCTCCGGCCACTCCTTGACGGGCAGCCGGCTGCCGACCGTCTCGATCCTGGCGCCGGTGTCCTTCACCCCCAGAGCCATCTGGCCGACCCGGCGCCGGGCCTCCTGTGGCTCCAGGGACGGGTCGTGGAGCACGCCGAAGGCGGCCATGACCGCCTCCGTGTCGATGGTGAAGGCGGTCGCGGCCTCGGCGTCCGCCTGGACGGCGACCGAGCCCTCCAGGTCGACCTCGGTGGCGACGAGCGTCCCGACCACCGACCCGGCGGAGGTGCCGACGACCAGCTCCGCCTCTCCCAGCTCTATGCCCGCCCGGCGCAGACCGGTGATGATCCCCGCCTCCCAGGCGATGCCCGCCACGCCTCCGCCACCCAGCACCAGTGTTCTCGTCATGCGTCATTCCTGCCTGATCGGTTTTCCCGGCCGGGAAACGCCCCTGAGGATACGGGGTCAGACGTCGCGGCCCTTCATGCCCTCCTGGGCAGGGTCGACGCCCCAGGAGATGATCCGCCGGGGGTGGATGCGGATGATCTGCCGGCTGAGGTGCGGGGAGGACGGCTCGTGGTCCTCGACGGCCTCGGCCTCGCCCCGGATCTCCACGCCCCTGACCCGCCAGGGATCGGTGGAGGCGACGTCGTCCACCACGAAGGCCACCTGCGGATTCGTCCGGACGTTGTGGAACTTCCTGGTGGTGCCCATCGCGCGGCCGTAGATGTCGACGACGCCGGTCTCGGTGTCGACGCGGAAACCGGTCGGGCTGTTCTGCAGGGAGCCGCCGGGGCCCGTGGTGGCCAGGCGGCCCAGGCGCTGGCCTTCGAGATAGGTGAGCTCCGCCTTCGTGAATGTCATGCCCCACTCTGTAACCTCAATATTGATTGAGGTCAAGTTAGACTGGCGCATGCCCAACAATCCGGAGATGACCGTCGGCCAGCTCTCCTCACGCAGCGGGGTCGCGGTCTCCGCCCTGCACTTCTACGAGGCCAAGGGCCTGATCCGCAGTCGCCGCACCGCGGGCAACCAGCGTCGTTTTTCCCGCGACACGCTCCGCAGGATCGCCTTCATCAGGGTCTCCCAGCGGGTCGGGATCCCGCTCAAGAAGATCCAGGGGGCGCTGTCCGCCCTCCCCGACGAGCGCACCCCCACCAGGGAGGACTGGGCGAGGCTCTCGACGATGTGGCAGGACGAGCTCGACGACCGCATCAGGCAGCTCGAACGGCTCCGGCACGGCCTGACCGACTGCATCGCCTGCGGCTGCCTCTCGCTGGACCGCTGCGCGCTGGCCAACCCCGACGACGTGGCCGCCGCGAGGGGGCCGGGCTCGCGCCTGATGCTCCCTCCCCGGGAGAGCTGCGCCCCCTGTGAGGTGTGAGGCTCTCCGTGCTTGCTCCAGCGGGGTCCCCGGGTGCGGGACGGCGGCGCGGCGAAGGCGGCGGGGCCGTGCGCCGTGATTCGCCACGAGTTTGTTAGTTGTCTATTCAAACTATTGACGGCCCGGGGTCCGGCATGTGAATCTCTGGGCGTTCATGCACGCGCATCATGGGCGGTCGAAGGTCAGGGTCCCGTCACCTGATCGTGCATGGCGGTTTGTCCGTTGCATTGCGAAGGGAAGCCGTACATGCGAAGAAGGCTGTTCAGCATGCTCGCCGCCGTGGCGGTGGCGTGCGCGTCGGTCGGCGCCGCCGTCGGGGGCGGAAGCGCCCAGGCGTCCGCGTCCGAGGCCGTGACGGGGACGGGGACAGGGACGGGGACCATGGTGACCGGGACCGGTTCCACGGCCGCCGCCGACCCGTACGAGTGGAAGAACGTCAGGATCGACGGCGGCGGGTTCGTGCCGGGGATCGTCTTCAACCAGACCGAGAGAAACCTGATCTACGCCCGTACCGACATCGGCGGCGCGTACCGCTGGGAGCAGGCGAGCAAGAGCTGGACCCCGCTGCTCGACTGGGTCGGCTGGGACAGGTGGGGCTACAACGGCGTGGTCAGCCTGGCCACCGACCCGGTGGAGACCAACCGGGTCTACGTCGCCGCCGGGATGTACACCAACAGCTGGGACCCCAACAACGGGGCCGTCCTGCGCTCCGCCGACAAGGGCGCGACCTGGCAGGCCACACCGCTGCCGTTCAAGCTCGGTGGCAACATGCCGGGCCGGGGGATGGGAGAGCGCCTGGCCGTCGACCCCAACAGGAACAGCGTCGTCTACCTCGGCGCGCCCGACGGCAACGGCCTGTGGCGCAGCACAGACAAGGGCGTGACCTGGGCCAAGGTCGCGAGCTTCCCCAACCCGGGAAACTACGCGCAGGACCCCTCCGACCCCAACGGCTACCTCAGCCACCGCCCCGGCGTGGTCTGGGTGACCTTCGACCCGACCTCGGCGACCGCGGGGAACGCGACGCAGAAGATCTACGTGGGCGTCGCCGACAAGGAGAACACCGTCTACAGCTCCTCGAACGGCGGGACCACCTGGAGCAGGGTCGCCGGGCAGCCCACCGGCTACATCGCGCACAAGGGCGTGCTCGACCACGTCAACCACACGCTCTACATCGCCACCAGCGACACCGGCGGCCCGTACGACGGCGCCAAGGGCGACGTGTGGAAGCTTGACACCACCACCGGGGCCTGGACCCGGATCAGCCCGGTCCCGTCCAGCTCGGCCGACGACTACTTCGGCTACAGCGGCCTCACGATCGACCGGCAGAACCCCGGCACGATCATGGTCGCCACCCAGATCTCCTGGTGGCCGGACGTGATCTTCTTCAGGTCCACCGACTCCGGCGCGACCTGGACCCGCATCTGGGACTTCACCTCCTACCCGAACCGCAGCCTCCGCTACACGATGGACGTCTCCTCCTCGCCGTGGCTGAGCTTCGGGGCCAACCCGCAGCCACCGGAGACGACGCCCAAGCTCGGCTGGATGACCGAGTCGCTGGAGATCGACCCCTTCGACGGCGACCGGATGATGTACGGCACCGGCGCCACCCTCTACGGCACCGAGGATCTCAAGAAGTGGGACACCGGCGGCAAGCTCACCATCAGGCCCATGGTCAAGGGGCTCGAGGAGACAGCCGTCCTCGACCTGATCAGCCCGCCGTCGGGCGCCCCGCTGGTCAGCGGGCTGGGCGACATCGGCGGCTTCCGGCACACCAACCTCGACGCCGTACCGCCCATGATGTTCACCTCGCCGAACTTCACCTCGACGACCAGCCTCGACTACGCCGAGACCAACCCGGCCGTCATGGTCCGCGCGGGCAACTTCACCGACTCCGACCGGCCCGCCGACAGCCACGCCGCGTTCTCCACCGACGGCGGCGCCAACTGGTTCCAGGGCACCGAGCCCGGCGGGATCAACGAGGGCGGCACGATCGCAGCCGCGGCCGACGGCTCCCGGTTCGTCTGGGCGCCCAAGGGCGTGGGCGTGCACCACTCGGTCGGCTACGGCAACTCCTGGACCGCCTCCACCGGACTCCCGGCGGGAGCCGTGGTCGAGTCCGACCGGGTGAACCCCGGCAGGTTCTACGGCTTCAGCGCCGGAAGGTTCTACGCCAGCACCAACGGCGGCGCCTCCTTCGCGGCCACCGCCGCGACCGGGCTGCCCGCCGAGGGCAACGTCAAGTTCAAGGCCGTACCCGGCCGCGAGGGCGACATCTGGCTGGCCGGCCCCGCCGGTGACACGGGCGCGGCCTCGGGCATCTGGCACTCCACCAACGGCGGCGCGTCGTTCACCAAGCTGTCCGGCGTCACGAGCGCCGTCAACATCGGGTTCGGCAGATCCGCCTCCGCCGGGGGCTACCAGGCGCTGTACACCGTCGCCACGATCGGCGGCGTGACCGGCGTCTTCCGCTCCGACGACACCGGCGCGAGCTGGGTCAGGATCAACGACGACAGGCACCAGTACGGCAACGCGGGCGAGGCCGTCACCGGCGACCCGCGCGTCTACGGCCGCGTCTACCTCGGCACCAACGGCCGCGGCATCCTGTACGCCGACAACGGCGGGACCGTCCCGCCCCCCGACACCGTCCCGCCGACCAGACCGGGCACCCCGGCCGCCTCGGCGATCACCTCGTCGGGGGCGACGCTGGCCTGGACGGCCTCGACGGACGCCGTCGGGGTCAGCGGCTACGACGTCTACCGCGAGGCGGGGGCGACGGACGTCAGGGTCGGCTCGCCCACCTCGGCGTCGTTCGCGCTCACCGGGCTCACCCCGGACACCTCGTACACCTTCTACGTGATCGCCCGCGACGGGGCGGGGAACAGCTCGCCCGCCTCCAGCCCGGTCACCCTCAGGACCCTCACGGGGCCGTCACCCGGCGGCGGCTGCACCGCGGCTTACAGGGTGTCGAACTCCTGGCAGGGCGGCTTCCAGGGTGAGGTGACGGTACGGAACACCGGCACCTCGGCGACCACCGGCTGGACGGTCAGGTGGTCGTTCCCGAACGGCCAGACGATCACCCAGCTCTGGAGCGGCACCCACACCCAGACCGGTGCCGACGTCACCGTGCGGAACGCGGGCTGGAACGGAGCCCTGGCCGCCGGGGCCTCCACGGCGTTCGGCTTCGGTGCCTCCTGGACCGGTACCAACGGCGTCCCGTTCACCGTCACCTGCACCGCTTCCTGAGGTTCCTGACGTTCCTGACGGCGGGCGGGCACCTCGCCCGAAACCCGGGGTGTCCCGCGAGAACCGCGGGACCGCCTGAGCCCGAATGGTCCCGCCGTGCCCCGAACGGGTGCGGCGGGACCGTCCGGGTGGTCTCGTGACTCCCCCCGGCGGACCCCGGCCCTCCGCCTTGAGGATGATCTGGGGGCGTCGGCGGGGCCCGGCCGCCCAGCAGAGCCTATTGTGGAAGAAACCGACTGTCCTGGAGAGAACATGACGATCTCAGATGGGGTGCGCGAGCCTCACGGCGCGACCGGGCAGCCGTCTGAGACCGGCGGCGTGCGGGGCGAGAACGGCCTCGGCGGCGTCCGGGGTGAGACGGGCGACGCCGACGCGCTGAAGGACGCGGCGGCCGAGCGGTCCGGCATCCACGGCTGGCTCGACGGCGTCAGGTCCACCCGCGCGGGCCGCCTCACCCTGAAGATCGTTATCGGTGCCATCGGCGCCGTGCTGGTCATCGGCGGCCTGATCATGGTGCCCTTCCCCGGTCCGGGCTGGCTGGTCGTCTTCGCGGGGCTGGCGGTGCTGGCCACCGAGTTCCACTGGGCCCACCGGGTGCTGGAGTTCGGCAAGCGGACCCTGTCGGCCTGGACGGGCTGGCTGGGCCGTCAGGGCTGGACGGTCAAGATCCTGGTCGTCCTCGTCGCCGCGATCACCGCCACCGCCATCGTCTACTACGGTCTCAAGCTCAGCCTCCACATCGATCTGATCGTCGAGGCCCAGAAGCTCCTCACCCGATAGTCCGGTCCCGCTCGGTCCCCCTGCCGGTCCCGCTCGGTCCCCCTGCGGGTCCTGCTCGGTCCCTCTGGCGGTCCCGTCCGGTTCCTCTGGCGGTCCCGCTTGGTTCCGCTGCCGGTCCCGGCTTCGCTCGACGTGACGACGGCACCCGCTCCGCCCGTCCCGCGGGGCTTTCGCCGGGTGATCCTCGCCCTATGTCCGATCCACGGTGATTACTCACGGCAACGGCATCGGTGACACTTTGGCCGCCTATGACACCCGGTGCCGGGGAAACAAAACCGGCACTCCCTGGAGTTTTACCCGGACCCGCCCACCTCGTTATCCATCCTGGATATGACTCTCCGTAGTGTCTCCACGTCCGATCCGCAGGGACGGATCGGCAGAGACGAATAAGGAGAGTGACGTTCGATGCGCGCCCTGTCCTCGATGTTGGTCCTGGCGGCCGCCGGAGCCGTCGCACTGACCGGCACCCCCGCCCACGCCGACGACGTCAACCTGGCCGCGAGGGTTCAGCCCGGCGAGGAGGTGTTCCTCACGCCCGAGCTTGTCCCCGCGGCCCAGTACAACGGAAACGTGCTGGTCAAGCTCGACGAAAACAGCATGCCCGTCAAGGTCAAGATCGGTAACTGCCGCGGCAGGTACATCGGGTCGGTGCCGATCGCCGCCAACGACCACGCCGCGTACGTCGCGGCCAGTACCTCCCCGCCCACCCAGTGCATCCGCTACCGGGTGAAGAACCTGGGCAACCAGCCGGCGACCATCACGGGCACCGGTTACTACTAAACCGGCCCGCCGGGGTGTGCGGGACGGGAACGGCTACCGAGGGCGTTCCCGTCCCGCACACCCCGGTTTTTCGGTTTCCGGCCACCGCGCTGATGGCCGCCGCTGACGACCGCCGCGCTGACGGTGACCACGCGGACGGTAACCGCGCTGACGGTGACCACGCGGACGGCCGCTGTGCCGATGACCGCTGTACTGACGGCGACCGCACTGACGGCGCCGCCACGAGAACGCTCCCATCTGGGGGTGGCGTGCCGGGACATCCCCGCGGAGCTGTGTTCACGCCCGCGTCGTCGTCGGGCACGCCGTTCTCGTACGCCACCCCGCGCGCCGTCGGGCACGCCGTCCTCGCGTCGTGCCGCGGTCTTCGGTGGCCCGCCGGCGCTACGGGCGATCCCGGCCCGCGATCAGGCCGGCGATTCCGTCCAGGATGCGGTCCAGCCCGAAGGCGAGGGAGTGGGTGGGGTCGGAGACGGACTGGTAGGCCTCTCCCGCCGCCTGGCCGACGCGGGAGGCGAGGGGGAACCGGCCGGCGTCCATGATCTTGTCGAGGAGCGGGGCGTTGGTCAGCCACCACTCGGCGTCGGTGACCCCGCTCTCCTCCTGGATCCGGGCTTTGTTGGCCTTGGCCCTGGCGGTGCTCTCCACGTGGCTGAGCACCAGGGTCAGGACGGAGTCCATCTCGACGTCCGACAGGCCGGTGCCGTCCAGCGGGCGCAGCTCGGCCTCGTACTTGAGTGACGCGTTCGGCCCCAGCGTGGAGCGGACGTCGATGATCTGCAGCATCCACGGGTTGCGCCGGTAGAGGTCCCAGTTGCGGGTGGCGATGAACTCCAGCGCGCCCCGCCACCCGCCGGGCTGCCGGGACGGGGCGTCCACGTCGTCGTAGAGCTCCCCGTACGCGGTGTCGATCATGAGGTCGACCAGCTCGCCCTTACCGGGGACGTGGGTGTAGAGGGACATGGTCCCGACCTCCAGCCGCTCGGCGACGTGCCGCATGGAGACCGCGTCGAGCCCCTCGGCGTTGGCCAGCTCGATGGCCGCCAGGACGATCGAGCGCACTGTCAACCCGGAGCGTCCCGCCTTGCTGTGTGATCCCCACAGGAGCGCCAGGCTGCGTGCCGGGTCGGCGTCGGAAACTTTTTTCGCACTCATGGGAACAGTCTCCAGATTCTCGGCGTTGGGACCACCGTAGCTGAGTCGTACGGCGTACGGTACGCTATACGCTTCATGGGCATGTCGATGTCGGGCGAATTGTCCAGGTATGCCAGATGGGAAGACGGGTGCGAAGGGTGAAACAAGTGGATGTGAAGGCGGCAGGGCAGGGCGCGGTGGCGATCGCCGCGCATGGCCTGCACAAGAACTACGCGGGCGCCGAGGGGACGGGTCTCAACGGGTTCGACCTGCGGGTGGCGGCCGGAACGGTCTGCGGCCTGCTCGGTCCCAACGGAGCGGGCAAGACGACGGCGATTCGAATCCTGTCCACGCTCCTGCGCCCCGACTCGGGCCGGGCGAGCGTCGCGGGGTTCGACGTCCGGACACAGGCCCGGCAGGTACGCGAACGGATCGGGCTGGTCGGCCAGTACGCCGCGGTCGACGAGATCCTCAGCGGGCGGCAGAACCTGGTGATGTTCGGCAGGCTGAACCACTTCTCCGCCGCCGGGGCGCGCAGGCGGGCCGACGAACTGCTGGAGCGCTTCTCGCTGGCCGACACCGGGGGCAGGCCGGTCGGCAAATACTCCGGCGGCATGCGCAGGCGGCTCGACCTGGCGGCGAGCCTCATCGTGGCGCCCCCGGTGCTCTTCGTGGACGAGCCCACCACCGGTCTCGACCCGGCGGCCCGCCAGGAGGTGTGGGCGGCCATCCGCGACCTGGTCGGCTCCGGCACGACCGTGCTGCTCACCACCCAGTACCTGGAGGAGGCGGACCGGCTGGCCGACCGGATCACGATGCTCGGGGCGGGCCGGGTCGTCACCGAGGGCACCCCCGAGGAGCTGAAGTCCGCCATCGGCGGTGACTGGCTCGACCTCGTCCTCGCCGACCCGGCGGACGTGGCCGCGACGGAGGCACTCGCGGCGCGGGTCGCGTCCGGCGAGGTCCACGTGGACGCCGAGGCGCGCCGGGTCAGCGTCCCGGTCGCCGAGCGCACCCGGGCGCTCGTCACGATGGCGACCGCGCTCGGCGACGCCGGGATCGAGCCGCTCGACATCACGCTGCGCCGCCCCACGCTCGACGAGGTGTTCCTGCACCTGACGGGCGGTGGGGAAGGGGCGCGGCTCCCGGCCGATGCCCCGCTCACCCGTACGGAGGCGTCCGCTTGAGCACCGCGCTCCCGATCCAGACCATGTGCTCCGAGACGTCGTGCGGGTACGCAGGCGTCCGCTTGAGCACCGCACTCCCCGGCGCGGGCACCCGCGCGAGCACGACGACCCTGTTTCCCGGTACGGAGGTATCCCCGTGAGCACGACGACCGCGACGCCGCCCGCCAGGTCCCCGATGGCCCGGTTCGGCTGGGCGCTGGCCGACTCTTGGACCGTCACCCTGCGCGACCTGAACCACTGGGTCCGGCAGCCGGGCCCGGTCATCCTCGGGTGGTTCTTCCCGATCATGATGGTGCTGATGTTCGGCGGGCTGTTCGGCGGCGCCATCGGCATCCCCGGCGGCGGGGACTACTTCGACTTCCTGATCCCCGGCATGTTCGCCATGACGATGCTCTTCGGCCTGGAGAGCACGATGATGGCGGTCACCACCGACGCGGCCAAAGGGGTGACCGACCGGTTCCGCTCCATGCCGATGAGCGCCTCCGCGGTGGTCATGGGCCGGGGGATCGCCGACATGCTCAACTCGGTCGTCGGGCTGGCCGTCATGATCGTGACCGGGCTGCTGCTCGGATGGCGCGCCGGGGGAGGACTGACCGCGGCGCTGACCGCCGTGGGCCTGCTTCTGCTGTTGCGCTTCGCCCTGCTCTGGGTGGGGATCTTCATCGGCCTCGTCGCGGGAGGGCCGGAGGTGGTGACGTCCGTGCAGATCCTGGTCTGGCCCGTCGGCTTCCTGTCCAGCGTGTTCGTCGACCCCGGCACCATGCCCGGCTGGCTCGGGGCGATCGCGGAGTGGAACCCGCTCTCGGCCACCGCCACGGCCGCCAGGAGGCTCTTCGACAACCCCGGCTGGGGAGGTGAATCCTGGGTCGCGCAGCACGCCACGCTCATGGCGGTGCTCTGGCCGCTGCTGCTGATCGCCGTCTTCCTGCCCCTGTCGACGCGTACGTTCCGCAGGCTCGGCGGCTGACGGGGGCCTCGCCGGTCACCGCTCGGCGCGGGGGTTTGTTTTCCGATGGATCACCGACGGATCACATGGTTCACAATGTTCGCCGCCCCGGGAAGATGCTCCGTGTTTTACATCATGGTGACGGGATCCGTCGGGGACTGTAACCGACGGTAGTGAGCCTGGACGCATGAGTGAGACGGAACGGGAACGATCCGCCTCGGGGTGGACGCTCAACAGGGAACTGCTCAACGTCGGCGCGATCATCGTCGCCGCTGGTATCGCCCATCTCGTCATGGGCCTGATAGGGCACGAGAAGTACGGGCCGTTCATGCTTCTGCTGCTCGGCGGGGTGCTCGTCGTGACAGCGCTCGGTCACCGTTTCTACGAACATCGGCGCCACCGCGTCCCCATGGTCATGGAGTGCGTGAGGTGCGGGGGGATGCCCGGCGGGGGATCCTGAGGCGGCGGGAGGCGATCCCGGGAAGGCAGAGGGAGATGAAGGCCTCCGCCTGGAGCGCCGACACGCCGATCCGAGGGAGGTCCCGCACCGCGGGATAGACCAGGAAGCGGGGTTTCCACAGTGGCTGGAACTTCGCGTTGAACCGGTACAGTGACTCGATCTGGAACCACCTGGACAGGAAGACCAGGAGGACGTACCAGGCACGGAGGATCGGACCCGCGCCCAGCCGCTCGCCCCTGGCGAGCGCGGCGCGGAACATGGCGAAATTGAGCGAGACCACGCTCACGCCGAGGGCCGGGGCCGCCTGCAGGGCCTTGACGATCAGCAGGTCGTTGAGGCCCGGGTCGGCGTCGTGGTCGCGGCGCATCAGGTCGAGGGACATGCCGCTCCTCCCCCAGGGGACGAAGTGCAGGACGGCGTGGATGTCCTCGCCCGGCCCGGTCCCGCCCTCCGCCGCGGCCCCGCCGCTTTTGGCGTCCGCGGTCTCCACGGCGTTTCCGGTGGTCTCGGCGGGCCTGTGCGCCGTGACGACGACGCATTCGGCGTCGGCGGGGTCGCCGAAACGGCCGAGCGCCATGGAGAAGCCCCGCTCGGTGTCCGTGCCGCGCCAGGAGTCGGCGGCGTACCGGATCCTGTCCTTCTCCGCCTCGGTGAGGTCCCCGACCCGCCGTACGAGACAGGTGTAGCCCGCGCGCTCCACCCGGTTCACCATCTGCCGGACGTTGCGCATCGTCCTGCCCTCAAGGGTGAAGGCGGCGACGTCGATGACGGCCTCGTCACCGATCTCCAGGGCGGACAGGCGTCCCTCCCTGGTCCAGACCTCGCCGCCCGTCTCGCTGCAGCCGATCACGGCGGGTACCCAGGCGTGCCGCTCCGCCTCCTCCAGGAA
This sequence comes from Streptosporangium sp. NBC_01469, assembly GCF_036227305.1. Taxonomy (NCBI): domain Bacteria; kingdom Bacillati; phylum Actinomycetota; class Actinomycetes; order Streptosporangiales; family Streptosporangiaceae; genus Streptosporangium; species Streptosporangium sp. NBC_01469. The sequence continues at coordinate 4,538,051 of NZ_CP109465.1, forward strand.
CCGCCTGATCGCGCCCGGCCACGCCTCGACGTCCCCGATGGGGTCGCCGCTGGCGAGCATCACCCCCGAGACCACGCGGTAGGCGATCACCGCCTTGCCCGTCGGGGAGAACACGACGCTCTTGTCGCGGCGCAGCGCGAAGTAGCCCAGCGAGTCGCGGGCACCGTGCCGGGCGAGCAGCTCGCGGACCGTCTCCTCCTGCCGGGGGTCAAGTTCGGCCACGGGCCTTTCCGGACGCAGGGCGAGATAGAGGGTGGTCACCGCGGTGAGCGCGCCGAGCCCGAGGAGGGAGTAGAAGACCAGGTCGGCGGTCCGCTCCGAGGAGTACCTGACCGGGCCCTCCACCCCGATGAGGCCGAGCAGCACGTGCTGGAGCCGCTCTCCGGCGCTGGGGTCACCGACGGTCGTCTTGGGGTGGGCGTTGACCACGACCCAGCCGAGGCCGATGTCCAGGACGAGGAGGACGAGGAGGTTCCACAGCGCCCGCCAGCGGGTCCGGGGATCGGAGAGGGCGTAGAACTCGCGCTGCCTGGCCACGAGCAGGGCGATGACCGGCGTGGTGAGGATGGCGGTGAAGGGATGGTGCGAGTGCAGGAACTCCATGAGGGCGCTCAGCGGCAGGAGCACCATCACCGCCCGCCAGGCCCGGTTCTTCCTGCGGCGGAGGCCGTGGGCGAGCATGACGATCAGGATGCCCAGGACGAGCGAGACCGCCTGGGCGAGCGAGGCGAACGTTCCGGGCAGGAACCCGGTGAGCTCGCCGACCAGGCTTTTTCTGAACGCGGGCAGCACGGCCCTGAGGATGTCCAGGACGCCGATCGCCATCGCCGCGTAACCGGCCGCGATGGGCACCCAGGAACGGGGCACACATGACCGATCCCTCATGAGAGGGACATTAATCGGTGATAGGGCCCCTAACTCCACGACAGGGCTCACCGAGCCCGAATCCACCCCGCCCGGATCGGCTGACTTTGCGTTGCGCGGCGCGGACCCTCCACGAAAACAGTGGGGGACGGTATGGAGCCCGCCGCCGTAAAATCGCCGTTCGTTTTCGGTCTGCCCGCCGCGTCGCCCTCGCCGGCTCCGCTCGCCCTCGCCGGCTCCGCTCGCCCTCGCCGGCTCCGCTCGCCCTCGCCGGCTCCGCTCGCCCTCGCCGGCTCCGCTCGTCCCCACGGGGTCTCGCGTCCCACGGGGTCCCGTGTTCCCGCTCTCCGGCCTCTCCCGTGTCCCCGCCCTCTTGCTCTCGCGCTCTCCCGCTCTCCCGCTTCTCCGCTTTCCGTCACGCCCGCCTTCCGGTGTCCCCTCACCCCGGTCGGCCTCTCTCACACCTCTTCTAACCGATTCGTTCTAGATCAAGATCTTGAGGGCTTTCCGGCTTAAGATTCCGCCGTGTCCGTGACTCCTGGGATTTACCGGTTGCTCGGTTGCCTCGCCCTCCTGATCTCGGTGATCGTGCCGGTTCCGGTGGCCGCGCACGCCGCCGAGCAGGCAGCCGCCGGCCCCGCCGCCGCGCCCGTCGACATCGTGCTGCCCGGCACCCGGGTCACCGTCAGGGAGGATTCCAAGGACGCGCTCAGGGTGACCTCTTACTCCTTCGGCAAGATGACCTACCTGCGCAGGGGTGCCGGATTCACCCGGCAGGCCGCCTACCAGGAGATCACGGTCGCGCCGAAGGGGGCCAAGGCCCTCGCGGTGCCCACCTCCTACCAGAGCGGCTACGACTCGGTCGTCCTGCTCGACCTGGCGACCTCAAAGGGCACCAGGATCCGTACGGTGAAGAAGCCGCTCGTCGCGCACTACGCTCACTGGAACCGCAACGGCGGCAAGGCGGTGCTGACCGTCGAGAGGAAGAGCGGATCCGCCTGGGTGACCTCCGGGTTCGTGGTCGTCGACGTGGTGGCGAAGACCGCCAAGACGGTGACCGTGGCCAATGTGGACAAGGCCGCGAGGTTCCGCTGGAGCTCCGACGGCGTCGACGTCGTGGCCGAGTACGCGGGGGGCGCCCGCTTCTACGGGCAGGACGGCGCGATCCGCCGCACCCTGGCCAAGACCGGCAGGCCCGCCGGCGGGGAGGACGCCTTCACCCCCTCGGGACGGGGCCTGATGACCTGGTGCCCGTCCAGCTACACCGAGCACGTCTGCGTCTGGGACCGCACCTCGGGCAAGCTCGCGGTCAAGGTGCCCGGCATCAAGCCGAAGGCCCTGTGGGGCTGGTGGGACGAGAAACACTTCATCGCCGTCATCCCCGCCTCCGGCCACTACCAGGTGGTCCTGTCCACCCTGAAGGGCAAGACCACGCGGGTCCTGGCCGCCTTCTCCGCCGCCGACTGGTCCAACAAGCTCTACCTCGGCTACACCCGGAGGTGATCGGGCTCCCGGCTCGGCGGATGAGCGGAGCGAGGGAGCCCCGCACGCCGGTTCGGGCCGCCCCTACGGGATGCCCGGGGGACCGGCCTACGACCCCGGGGACCCGGGCACGGGGATGCCGGCCGACGCGTGAGCCGGACACTCACGGGCGCGGCCGTCAAAGGTACAGGCCGGTGCCGTTGTCGGTCTGCGGGGTGGCGATGGCGTGCAGGTCGCGCTCGCGCATGACCAGGTAGAGCTGGCCGTGGACCTCGACCTCGTACTGCTCCTCGGGGTTGAACAGGACCTTGTCGCCGACCTTGACCGCGCGGGCGTTCTGGCCGGCGCCGCAGACCTCACCCCAGACGAGGCGGTTGGCCATCTTCACCGTCGCCGGGATGACGATGCCCGCCGTGCTGCGCCGTTCCTCGGACTCCTGCTCGATCTTGACCATCACGCGGTCATGGAGCATCTGGATCTCGAACTTCGGGTCACCCACAACACGAGTTTATGGGAATCGCGGAGCCGTGCCCGCTTGTCCGCGGACTCGGGGTCCGCTCGGGCGTACCCACCGGGTCCGCCGGGGCGTTCGGGCCCGGGTGCTCCTGGCCGACAGGGGACGGACGGGCGACGACACCGGTGACGAGATCATCCGCCAAGTAGGATCCGGCGTTATGACGTCTCCTGAGCTCGTGAGCGGCTTCCTCGACTGGTATCTGGCGGCGAATCCCGCCTACGCCGCCCTCGCGGGCGCGCAGGGGTACGACAGAACCCTCGGTGACTTCACCGAGTCCGGCATCCTCGCCAGGGAGCGGGAGGCGCGCCGCTGGCTGGAGCGGCTCCAGGAGGTCCAGGCTCCCGGGAGTTCCGGGAGTCCGGGGAGCCTCGGGGACGCGGAGAGTCCCGCGAGCCCCGAGAGCCCCGCGAGCTTCGAGGACGAGATCGACCGGGAGCTGGTCATGTCCACGCTGCGCGGCGGGATCGCGTACGAGACGTGGCCGATCTGGCGGCGCGACCCGTCCGCCTACGTGGGACCGATCTTCGCCTCGATGTTCGGGCCGTTCCTGCAGCGGCTGTCCACCGAGGCCGAGCTGGTGGACGCGGCCGTCGCCCGGCTGGCCGAGGTGCCGGACGTCATCGCCGCCTGCCGGGCCAACCTCGACCCCGCCCTGGCGGCTCCGCTGCTGGTTCAGCGAGGGCTGGGCCAGTCGCGGACCGCCCGGCGCTTCCTCACCGAGACGGTCCCCGGCCAGGTCACCGACGAGGCCCTGCGCGCCCGGCTGGCCGCGGCGGCCGAGCCCGCGGCGGCGGCCTTCGACGAGCTGGTGGAGTTCCTCGAGGATTTCCGGGCGACCGGCACCTGGCGGATGGGGGAGGAGCTCTACTCCACCCTGCTGCGCGAGCGGGAGATGCTCGGCTACGGCGCCGACGAGCTGCTCAGGCGGGGGCAGGCCGCCTACGACGAGCTGGACGCGCGGATGCGCGAGGTCGCCGCCAGGCTGGACGGCGGTTCCGGCGACTGGCACGCGGTCATCACCGAACTCCAGGACGACCACGCGCCGACGCTGGAGGACATGCTGGTCGAGTACGAGGCCGAGACGGAGCGGGCCAGGAGGTTCGTCCGCGAGCGAGGCCTGGTGACCTTCGCGGAGGGCGAGGAGTGCCGGGTCGTCCCGTCGCCGGAGTTCCAGCGGCCCATCGTCGCCGTCGCCTCCTACATGTCGCCCCCGCCCCTGTCGACCTCCAGGATCGGGCACTTCTTCGTCCCGTTCACCCCGTCCTCCTTCACCGAGGACCAGATTCGCCAGCGGCTGCGTACCAACTCCAGGGCGCAGATGCCCTCCATCGCCGTCCACGAGGCCTACCCCGGCCACCACTGGCACCTGTCGTGGATGGCGGACAACCCCCGGCGGGCCCGCAGGCTGTTCCGCACCCCGTACTTCGCCGAGGGCTGGGGCCTGTACGTCGAGAAGCTCATGCACGAGCAGGGCTACTTCACCACCCCGGCCCAGGAGCTCGCCTACCTTGACTTCAGGCTCTTCCGGGCGGCCCGCATCGTCGTCGACACCTCGCTGCACTGCGGCGACATGACGATCGAGCAGGCCGAGAAGTACATGACCACGAAATCGTCGCTCACCCCCGGCACGGCCAGGGGCGAGGTCGACCGCTACTGCGCGTGGCCCACCCAGGCGCCCTCCTACCTGACCGGCGCCCTAGAGATCGACCGCATCCGCGACGACTACCTGGCCGCCGGCCGTGGCGACCTGCGCTCCTTCCACGACACGCTGGCCGGTTCCGGCGGGCTTCCCCTGGGACTGGCCCGCCGGGTCGCGCTGGAGGGCTGATCCGCGGTCGCGCCTAGGTACGGACGGGGGCGCGGCGACGGGTCTCGGGGACGATCAGCGGGGTGCCGCTCTGCGGGTCCTCGATGATCTCGCAGCGCAGCTCGAAGACCTCCTCCACCAGCGCGGCCGTGATGATCGAGGCAGGGTCGCCCTCGGCGACGATCCGGCCGTCGCGCATCACGATCAGGTGGGTGGCGTAGCGGCAGGCCTGGTTCAGGTCGTGCAGCACGGCGACCAGGGTCCTGCCCCGCTCGTGCAGGTCGGCGCAGAGGTCGAGCACCTCGATCTGGTGGGCGATGTCCAGGAAGGTCGTCGGCTCGTCGAGCAGCAGGATCGGGGTCTCCTGGGCCAGTGCCATGGCCAGCCAGACACGCTGGCGCTGGCCGCCGGAGAGCTCGTCGACGCAGCGGTCCGCCAGCTCGGTCACGTCGGTCGACTCCATGGCCGCCGCCACCGCGACCTCGTCCTCGCGGGACCACTGCCGCATCAGCCGCTGGTGCGGGTAGCGGCCCCGGCCCACGAGGTCGGCGACCGTGATGCCGTCGGGCACGATCGAGCTCTGCGGCAGCAGGCCCAGCCTGCGCGCCACCTCCTTGGACGGCAGCGAGGTGATCGCGGCCCCGTCCAGGTGGACCGTCCCGGCGCGCGGTTTGAGCATGCGGGCCAGGGCGCGCAGCATGGTGGACTTGCCGCACGCGTTGGGGCCGATGATCACGGTGAACGATCCGTCGGGGATCGTGACGTCCAGGTCGCTGGCCACCACGCGCTTGTCGTAGGAGAGCGTCAGTCCGGTGCCGTACAGTCTCAACGTCGTTCCCTCCGGAGTAGAAACACCAGGTATATACCGCCGATCGCGGCGGTCATGATTCCCGCCGGCAGCTGCACCGGTGCGAAGACGCGCTGTGCGGCCAGATCGGCGCCGACCAGCAGTGTGGCGCCCGTCAGCGCCGAGGCGAGCAGGGTGACGCCGGGAGAGCGGGTGATCCGGCGGGCCAGCTGGGGCGCGGCGGCGGCGAACGCGAACCAGACGTAGAGGGAGGGGTCGCTCACCCCGAGCAGCCCGATGGCGACCGTCACCCCGAACGCGGCGCCCTGGTTGACGCCCAGCAGTCCGGGGTCGGCGAGCGGGTTGCGGGTGAGGCTCTGCATCAGCGCGCCGGCCAGGCCGAGGGCCGCACCCACGGCCGATCAGGATCCTCGGTACGCGCAGGTCCCTGATGACCGTGTGGTCCACCGACCCGTCCGGCGCGAGCAGCGCGTCCAGCGCCGTGGACAGCGGGACCGAGCGCGAGCCCACCGCGACGCTGACCATCGCCGGCAGCACCCGCGCCGCGACTCCGGCCAGCAGTCCGGCCGCCGGCGCCGCCGAGCGCCGTCCCGGCCCTTTCGCCCGCCCGGGACGCGTCCCGTCCGGTTTCCCGGCCGTCTCGGACGCGGTCGTGGCCACACCGGCCCCGCTCACCAGGTACCCCTCTTCGTCGGTAATGGTTAGGTAAGGCTAATCTAACGCATGAGTCATTTAGGTAAGCCTATCCTTTAGAGGGGGAAGTGTCCCTACCTGTCCTGCCCCGGCCAAGGTTCCGGGCCGCGGGCCGCGGGCCTCGGTCTCGCGTTCGTCCTGGCCGCGTGCGGGAGCGGAGCGGAGCCGACCGCGGCGACGGGCGCCTCCCCGGCGGCGGGTCCGTGGACCTTCACCGACGACCGTGGAAAGAAGATCGACACGCCCGGTCGCCCAGCCCGCGTCGTCGCCCAGGTCGGCGCCGCCGCGGCGCTCTGGGACTTCGGCGTCCGCCCCGTCGCCGTCTTCGGGCCGCACAGGCTCAAGGACGGTACGAAGGACCCCCAGGTCGGCGACGTCGACATCACCAAGGTCGAGTCCATCGGCAACGTGTGGGACGAGTTCAACGTCGAGAAGTACATCTCGCTCCAGCCGGACCTGCTGGTCAGCGGCAGGTACACCAAGGACGCCCTCTGGTACGTGCCGCAGAAGTCGGCCTCCACCATCGAGCAGGTCGCGCCTACCCTCGGCGTCAGCCTGATCGGGAGGTCGGTGCCCAAGCGCATCGAGAGGTACGGGCAGGTCGCCGCCCACCGCGGATCGGCTCGCCCGCCTCAGGCGTAGGTGCCGCGGACCTCGACGATGTCGGCCAGCGGGAACTCCAGATAGTCGCCCGCCTCCTCGCACCACGCGTCGAGTACGCCGCTGCGCAGCTCGCCGTGGCTGATGGTGGCGGTCAGGCCGTCGGCCAGCGTGATCGCCGCCCGGACGCCACGGTCGACGACGAAGCCGAGCAGCGACTGCTGGGCGGTCGGCAGGCGGGAGGCCATGCGGCCGATGACCGCCCACGTCCTGCCGACGGACTGTGAGGCCTCGCCCTCGGCGACGAGCAGGCGCTGGGCGTGCTCGCGCGGATCGGGAGGCGGCTCCACCAGCGGGTACGAAGGCTGCTCGAACTCGGCCACCCGGCCCCCGGGAAGCAGGATCAGCCGTCCGTTCCGCGGCTCCTCGACGCGGGCCCTGCGGATGGTGATCTCACCGGTGTCCTCGATCGGCACCGGCGCGTAGCCGTTCTCCCTCAGCGCCGCCAGGGTCTTGTCGGCGGGCATCGAGCTGGCCAGCACGGTCGGGGCGAGCAGCCGCAGGCCCAGCCTGCCCAGCCGCCGGTGCCCGGCGATCTCGGACAGCAGCACCGGGTCGGAGGCCTGCACGATGCAGGCGACCGTGGTCACCGTGACCTCGCCGTGCCGCCTGGCCACGTCGTGTACCAGGTAGTCGAGGGGCTGCGGCACCGCACCCACCTCCGCGAGGTCGGCCAGCAGGTCCTCGGCGGTGTAGCCGGAGTCCATGGCCCGGCGCACGCTGGCCGGGGTGAACCGCCACACCGAGGCCGCGCCCCGTGACTCGCGTTCGGCGGCCCGGTCGAGCAGTTCGGCGAGCTCGCCGGCGGGCGGGCCGGTCACCACGGCGGTGAGGTCGGCGCCGAAGAGCGCGCTCCGCCGCACGCTGGCCAGTGCCCTGGTGGAGCACTCGACCAGCACGGGGTCGTTCTCCACGATGGGCGTCGAGTCGTCGATCTCGTCACCGGGGAAGGCGTCCAGCCCGGCCATCGCCCGGCCGAGATCGGTGATCGTGTCGAGGGCGACCAGCCCGAGCATGCGGGCCTCCTCCAGTACGGCGGGGGCGCACTCGGCCAGCAGCGACTGGTCCAGCAGCGGGGCGTGCCAGTGCGCGGACCCGACGAGCCCCGCCCGGTCGGTGCACGCCGTGCTGGCGGGCAGGCGGGCCAGCACGCCGAGCAGCGCCCGCCGGGCGCGGGCGACCATGGCTCCGGCCGGGTCGTCGCCGAGCACCGTGCCGTACTTGCCGTCGACCTTCCGCAGCGACGAGCGCTCCATCCGCCACCACGCCGACAGCAGCACCCGCAGCCTGGCGGCGGCGTCGTCCAGCCGCCAGCGGTCGAACTTCTCGGTGGGCACCAGCCCACCGGCCGGCTCGTCCCAGGCCAGCAGCCGGGCCACCGCGCAGACCTCCAGCAGCAGCCGGGTCTCGTCCTCGTCGCAGCCGGTGTCCTTGGCCACCCGCCGGACCTCGCGCACCCCGACCCCGCCCGCCTTGAGCAGCGGCAGCGGGAACTTCGCGGTGTTCTCCAGCATGGCGGCGCAGCGCTCCACCACGTGCGGGGCGGCCAGCGTCATCAGGTGGTCGACCGCCTCGGGGTCGACGGGGATGGTGGCGAGGTCGGGCGGTGCGGGGGTGAAGGGAGGGTGGTAGTCGGGGCCGCGCAGCGCGAGCGCCACCTCGCGGGGCATCTCGGCCACGTTCCAGCTGGGGCGGAAGAGCAGCCCGTGGTCGGCCGCCCACTTCTCGGGAGCGCCGGGCACCACGAACCTGCCGCCGTCCACGTCGCGGACCGGACCGTCCCAGGCGAACTCCTCCAGCAGCCGCCTCGCGCCCTCCGGGGCCTTCTCCAGCAGCGCGGTCACCCGCCCGGGGTCGGAGAGGATCTCGGTGACCCTGGTGACCGTGCGCCGCTTGGGACCGTGCGGCAGGCCGAGGGTCCTGGCCAGCCCGCGCAGCGCGTCGGCGCTGACCGTCCAGGAGTTCAGGTAGTGGGGGAGCGGCTCGCCGAGCCCGCAGGGCGCCGTCCACCACCGGGCGACCCCCTCGGCCACCCGGACGCGGCCCTCGCCGTCCGGCCACGCCAGCGCGTGGTCGAACAGCAGGTCGAGCCAGGGTGTCACCTCTGCCTCGGGCACGCCCATGAACCGGGCGACCGTCTCCGGCCCGGCCTGCTCGCCGAGGGCCAGTGACGCCTGCGCCACCTCCAGCGAGGGCAGCGGCAGGCCGCGCATGACCTCCATCACCGCGAACCCGTTGCCCAGCCGCTGCGCCAGGGTGTCCAGGCGGCGCGGCCACGGTGGGGCGATGGCGTCCAGCCGGTTGGCCAGAACTCGGGCGAGCCGTTCTTCGTCGAGGGTTTTCAACCAGCCGAGCAGGTGATCGTCCATCTCGCAGCTCTCTCAGGAATCTCGCGCGGGGACTCTCCGTGAGCCATAAACATCCACGGTAATGCAGAGGGCATCTCTGACGGCATCTACCGCGCAGAATGCGATGCGTTATAAAGCTCTCCGTCCGGTTCTGACCGGTCCCGGGGCCGCGAGGCGGAAGGAGTGGCGGCCCCGGGACCGGTCGGCGCCTTTTAAAAGGGAAGGGACGGCGCCGTCCGGGAGGGTTCGGTAGAGGCCTTGGAAAGGCGGAGAAGGTCGTCGGAGCTCTGAAAGAACCTTCGGGGCCCGGAGAGAAGACGGGCCGGTCCGAGGGCCTTCGGAGGGTTACTCGGGGAGGGGGCTACGGGTGGTCGAGAGGATCAGGCTCCTCGCGGTGGCCCGTCCTGAGGACGGCCCACACGATCTTGCCGTACGGAGCCAGCGGTGCCCAGCCCCATCGGAGGCTCAGCGACTCGACGATGTGCAGTCCGAGGCCGCCGATGTCGAGGGGGGAGGGATCACGGAGCGCGGGGAAGCCGGCTCCCGGGTCGTTGAGTGTGCAGGCGACCAGCCCGCCCCTCCGGAGCAGGGAGAGCCGGATCGGCTCCCTGGCCCGTGACTCGGCCAGTCTCAGGCCGTGCCTGATGGCGTTGGTCGCCAGTTCTGAGACCACCAGCTCCATGTTCTCGCTCAGCTCACCGAGGTTCCAGCCGGTGAGGGTGCCCGTCGCGAAGCTGCGGGCGGAGTGGACGGACTCGGCGTGCGGCGGGAGCACGAAGGTGGCGCTGGCCATGGTCGCCGGGGATCCGGGAAGAAGATCACGCGCGGAATCGGGCCACCAGCCGGCGGGGGGCCACCAGTCGAGCGCCGTCCATGACGTTGACGCTCGGGGGGGCGCGGTTTGGGCGGACTGCACAGCCGTCATCATGCTGCAAACTCCCGTGCAGGTGCAAGAGCGAATGCACGTGCATAAGGCCTGTGCAACCGCTACCGTTACCCCTGATTGGGTGATTCCGGACGAAAGGGGATCTTGGTCGTGGCCAAGGATTCTTAGGCCATGAAGTGACAGACTGTCGATCAGGAAAGCGAGCGAGGAGCACCACGTGTCCATGGATCCGCCCGGTACCGGTTCCACCGTTCGGCGAATCATGCTCGGCGCGAGCCTGCGCCGGCTGCGTGAGGAGAAGGGACTTGCCCGTGAGGCCGCGGGATTTCACATCCGTGCCTCGGAGTCCAAGATCAGCCGCATGGAACTCGGCCGCGTCGGTTTCAAGACGCGTGACGTGGAAGACCTGCTCACCCTGTACGGCGTGCTCGACGACGCAGAACGGCGCGGCCTGCTGGAGATGGTCCGCGAGGCGAACACCCCGGGCTGGTGGCACAAGTACGGCGACCTGTTGCCGCACTGGTTCACCACCTACGTGGGGCTGGAGGAGGCGACGAACATGATTCGCACCTACGAGGTGCAGTTCATTCCCGGCCTGCTGCAGACGTCCGCCTACGCGCACACCGTGATCCGGTTGGGCTACCCGGACGTGCCGGAGGCGGAGATCGAGCGTCGTGTGCATATGCGCATGCAGCGGCAGGATCGCCTGACGAAGAAAGACGGCCCCCGACTGTGGGCGGTCATCGACGAGGCGGCCCTGAGGCGTCCCATCGGAGGCAAGGAGATCATGCGTGAGCAACTCCAGCACCTGCTGGAAGTGTCCACGCTTCCCAACATCACCCTTCAGGTGATGCCCTTCCGATTCGGCATGCACGCGGCCGAGGGTGGTGCGTTCAGCATCTTGCGGTTTCCCGAGTCCGATCTGTCGGACGTCGTCTATGTCGAGCAGCTCTGGGGTGCCCTCTACCTGGACAAACGTGAGGACATCGATCCATACCTCACGGCCATGGAGCAGTTGTGCGTGGAAAGCACCACGCCCGGGGGCACCGCCGAGATCCTCGGCGACCTTCTCAGAGAGATGTAAATGAAGCAGACCTACAACGGCATGCCCGCCACTGACCTTGCCGGGGCCAGCTGGCGCAAGAGCCGCCACAGCAACTCGACGGGTAACTGCGTCGAACTGGCCGAACTGTCGGATGGCAGCATCGCGGTCCGCAACTCGCGTTTCCCCGAGGGGCCTGCCCTGATCTACACGAGGGACGAGATTCGCGCCCTGGTACTCGGGGTGAAGGATGGGGAGTTCGACGGCTTAACGGTGTAACACCGTTTTTACATCGGGGCCGCTGGGTTAACCGTGGCGCGCCTGTGATGTAACCGGGGGAGTGGATCGGCACGGAAGAGTTTGAGATCACAGTGATTGGGGGCTCAAACCGTGCTCGACCAGATGACCTTGTATCCGGTGGCCGACGACGTGCTGTTCGCGCCAGGCGGGCGCGTCGTGATCCGCACTTACGGTGTCGCCTCGGCGGCGACGGGGGAAGGTGCGCACACTCCGGTGTCCTACCGCACATGGGTCACCGGAGTGCGCGACCAGCCGCGTTACTGGCGCTGGGGTCACTTCGAGGACGCCTGCCACGGTCATCGCAAGGTCCTCGAATGGCTGACCGGCCGCGGCCCCCAGCCCGTCGCGGCCGCCGCCTGAGCGAGACCTTCCGCCGTACGAGGTGATCGGGCTCGATCGGCGCGCGGGCCGGGGGGTTCCTCGCGGCGCGGCTCCCGTCTCTCCCCGGCCCAAGCCCCTCCGGGGTCAGACGGGGGCGTTCCAGGCGAGGACCACCGGCTCGCCGTGCTCGAAACCGAGCCGGGAGTAGGTCCCGGTGTCCAGGCGGAAGAGACGCCCGTCCCGCGGGGGCAGTCCGAGCCAGCGGGCGCACAGCACCCGCAGGAAGTGCCCGTGGGCGACCAGGACCACGTCGCCCTCCACGGCCCCGGCGCGGGCGATCACCCGGTCGGCGCGGGCGCCGACCTGTTCCGCGCTCTCGCCGGGATGGCCGGCGTCGCCGAAGACGACACCGTCGCGCCACAGATACCAGCCGGGGCGGCTCTCGCGGATCGCGGCGGTGGTGACGCCCTCGTAGCCGCCGTAGTCCCACTCCCACAGGTCGGGGTCGACCACGTAGTCCTTGACCCCGGCCAGCTCGGCGGTCTCCCTCGCGCGCCCCGCCGGGCTCACCAGGGCGAGGTCGAACGTCCGGCCCGAGATCAGCGGGGCCAGCGCCCGCGCCTGGTCCTCGCCCTTGGCGGTCAGTGGCAGGTCGGTGAGCCCGGTGTGCCTGCCGTCGCGGCTCCACTCGGTCTCGCCGTGCCGCAGCAGCGTCATCTGGTTCATGGGTCCACCATCATGCCGGTACGGCGGGTGCCGCCACCCCTCACCCTCCTCTCTGCTCTCCGGAGGGTGCCCGGGGAGCCCACCCGCGGCTCACAGACGGGCTCATAGACGGCGGGCATGGCACGCAGCCCGGGGCACGCGATCACGGTGGGGGAGCGTGCGAAACTGGATCGGTGACGTTATCTGTGGGTCTGGTAGGCGCCGGACCGTGGGCCGAGATGGTGCACGCGCCGATGCTGGCGGCTGGTCCGTACACGCGTCTGGCGGGCGTGTGGGCCCGCCGTCCCGAGGCCGCGGCCAGGTTCGGCGCCCCGGTCTTCGAGCGGATCGAGGAGCTCTTCGACAACTGCGAGGCGGTCGCGTTCTCGGTGCCGCCCGCCGTCCAGGCCGAGCTGGGGGTGCGCGCCGCCAAGGCGGGCAAGGCGCTGCTGCTGGAGAAACCGCTCGCCGCCGACCTGGACGGGGCCCGGCGGCTGGCCGAGGCGGTCGCCGAGGCGGGAGTGGCCTCGCAGATGGTCCTCACCTGGCGTTACTCTCCCGCCACCCGTGCCTTCCTGGCCAGGGTGTCGGCCATCGAGCCGTTCGGCGGGCGGGCGGCCAACGTCTCCGGGGCGATGCTCGGCGGGGCCTTCGCCACCTCCTGGCGGCTGGAGCGCGGCGCGATCCTCGACGTCGGCCCGCACATGATCGACATGCTGGACGCGGCACTCGGCAGGGTCGTCGGGGTCCGGGCGCACGGCAACCCGCTGGGCTGGGTCGGCCTGCTGCTCGAACACGAGACCGGCGCGGTCAGCGAGGCGTCGCTGTGCATGAGCGTGCCGGGTGAGAACCCGCCCTCCGACGTCGAGATCTACGGACGGCTCGGCAGGGAGTCCCTCGACGGCACCCGGCTGGGCTCCGACGTCTTCTCCCTCATGCTCGCCGAGTTCGCGCTGACCGTACGGCGCGGTGGCGGCCACCCCCTGGACGCCGCGCACGGCCTGCGTCTGCAGGAGATCATCGCCGCCGCCGAGGAACAGCTCGGCTGAGGAGCGGTTCGCCGGAGGGCACGTGCCGGGAGCCATGACGTCGAGGACCCTCGGGGGATGCCCGGTGGGATTGATACCGTTCGTCTGACGCGCAGCGTGAGCGAAGTCCGGTGTGAGCCCGGCGCTGTCCCGCAACTGTCATGGCCCCCAGAGGTCGAGCCAGGTCGCCTCCGCCGCGTCGACGTCGACCCTCGTGGAAAAGGGTGACCCGTCTCTCCTGGGTCTCTCGGTTCCGGCAACTGAAAGGACCTCGTGTGAGGCCCGTACGCAGCGCCCTCGCCGGTGCCCTGCTCGCCGCGCTGACCCTGGCCGGGTGCGGCCAGAGCTCCCCCGCCCAGCCCCCGGCCGCCTCCGCGACCACGGCGGCCACCCCCTCGGCGGCGGGATTCCCCGTCACCGTCGAGGCGGGCAACGGCTCCGTCGCCGTCGCCAGGAGGCCCGAGCGGATCGTCTCGCTGTCGCCCACCGCCACCGAGAGCCTGTTCGCGATCGGCGCCGGACCGCAGGTCGTGGCGGTGGACGACCGGTCCACCCATCCCGCCGAGGCGCCGAAGAGCGACCTGTCCGGTTTCAAGCCGAACGTGGAAGCGATCATCGCCAGGAAACCCGACCTGGTGGTGGTCGCCAACGACGCCGACAGCGTCGTGGCCGCGCTGGGCAAGGTCGGCGTCCCCGTGCTGCTGGAGCCCGCCGCGACCAAGCTCGACGAGGCCTACGACCAGATCACCGACCTCGGCGCCGCCACCGGCAACGGCGACAGGGCCGCCGAGCTCGTCGCCGGGATGAGAAAGCAGCTCGACGAGATCACCGCCGCCGCGCCGAAGGACGCGAAACTCACCTACTACCACGAGTTGGACACCACCCCTTATTCGGCCACCTCCACCACCTTCATCGGCCAGATCTACGGGCTGTTCGGCATGACCAACATCGCCGACAAGGCTCCCGACCCGGCCGGCGGCTACCCCAAGCTCTCCGCCGAGTTCGTCGCCCAGGCCGACCCCGACCTCGTCTTCCTGGCCGACACCAAGTGCTGCGGCCAGTCCAGGGACACCCTTGCCAAGCGTCCCGGCTGGTCCAGGCTCTCCGCCGTCAAGAACGACCGGGTCGTCCTCCTCGACGACGATGTCGCCTCCCGCTGGGGGCCGCGCGTCGTCGACCTCGCCAGGCAGGTCGGCGACGCCGTCCAGAAGGCGGCGGCGGGCTGACCGGCGTCAAGAGGGAACGAGAGATGCTTCCTCCCCGTTCCGAAGGTCGAGACGTCCGCCCCGGACATCCGGTGGGTCCGGGCGACGCGGCCTCGGGATCGTCGCCCCCCGCCTCCGGTACGAACACAGGCACGGACACCGCCTCCGGCACGGACGCTGGTACCAACACAGGCACAGGCACTGGCACCAAGGCTCGGGAGACCGGTGTCCAGGGGAGGCAGGCGGCCAGGCTGAGTCCGCCGGTGGCGCTCTCGGCCGTGGGGGTGCTCCTGGCGAGCATGCTCGCCGGGCTGCTGGTCGGCGCGGCGGGCATCGCGCCGCGCGGCGTGATGCTCCAGTTGCTCGACTGGCTGCCGTTCGTCTCGGTGGACTCGGGGCTGGCCCCGGTCGAGCTGGGCCTGCTGACCGAGCTGAGGCTGCCCCGGGTCCTGCTCGCCGCGATCGTCGGCGGTCTGCTGGCCGTCGCCGGAGCCGGCTACCAGGGCGTCTTCCGCAACCCGCTCGCGGACCCCTACCTGCTGGGAGCCGCCGCGGGCGCCGGCCTGACGACCACGGCGGCGATCGTCTTCACCGGTGGCGACGTCGAGGCGATCGGCATTCCCGCCGCGGCCTTCGCCGGGGCCGTCGGCGGCGTGCTGCTCGCCTACGCGCTGGGCAGCGTGGCGGGCCGGGGCGGCGGCACCGCCACGCTGGTTCTCGCGGGCGTCGCGGTCACCTCCTTCCTCACCGCCATCCAGACGTTCCTGCAGCAGCTCAAGGTGGAGGAGCTCCAGCGCATCTACGCCTGGATCCTCGGCGACGTCGGCGGCGGCTGGGGCCAGGTCACGCTCGTCGTCCCGTACGCCGTCGTCTCGGTGGTGGTCATGCTGCTGCACGGCAGGCTCCTCGACGTGCTCTCGGTCGGCGACGACGAGGCGGTCACCCTCGGCCTGAACGCCGCCCGCGTCCGCCTCGTCGTGCTGCTCGCCGCCTCCCTCGCCACCGCGGCGGCCGTCGCGGTCAGCGGGCTGATCGGCTTCGTCGGCATCGTCGTGCCGCACGTGGTCCGTCGCCTGGCCGGGGCGTCGTACCGGATCGTGCTGCCGATCTCGCTGATCGGCGGGGCCGCCTTCCTGGTCCTCGCCGACCTGATCGCGAGGACCGTGCTCGCGCCCGCCGAGCTGCCGATCGGGGTGGTGACCGCCTTCGTCGGCGCGCCGTTCTTCGTGGCCGTGCTGCGCGTGACCCGCCGGGTGGAGACGTGACGCCGCGCGTGGGCCACGGGATGAGGGCATCGGCCCGCCCGTACGGTGAGCGCGCGACCGTGACCCGCGCCGCGCGAAGGGGAGAGACGGAGGGGAGACCGGTGAGCCACCTGGTGGTGAGGGACCTGTCGGTCGTGCTGGACCGGCGCGCGGTGCTGTCCGGTGTCGGGCTCGAAGTACGGGACGGCGGCTGGCTGGCGGTCATCGGTGCCAACGGCGCGGGCAAGTCCACGCTGCTGCGGGCCCTGGCGGGAGTGCTGCCCTTCGGGGGAGAGGCACTCGTCGACGACACACCGCTCAGGCGGCTCAGGCCCAGGGAGCGGGCCAGGCTGCTGGCCTACGCCCCGCAGTCCCCGGCGCTGCCGGCCGACATGACCGTGTTCGACTACGCCCTGCTCGGCCGCACCCCGTACATCCCCTACCTGGGCCGCGAGAGCCGTCACGACCGCGAGGTGACCGCGTCGGTGCTGGAACGGCTGGACCTGTCGTCACTCGCCGCCCGCCCGCTCGCCCACCTGTCCGGTGGCGAGCGCCAGCGCGTCGTGCTCGCCAGGGCGCTGGCCCAGCGGGCCCCGGTGCTCCTGCTCGACGAGCCCACCACGGCCCTCGACCTGGGACACCAGCAGCAGGTGCTGGAACTCGTGGACCGGCTCCGGCTGGCCGACGGGCTGACCGTCGTCACGACTCTGCACGACCTGAGCCTCGCGGGTCAGTACGCTGACTCGATGACGCTGCTCTCGGGCGGCCGGGTGGCCGCCTCCGGCACTCCGGCCGAGGTGCTGACGGGGGAGCTGATCGGTGAGCACTTCGACGCCCGCGTCCGTGTCGCGACCGGTCCCGGCGGCAGGCCGGAGGTTCACCTTGAGCGTCCCTGAGCGGGACCTGGATTCGTCTGGAGCGTTCGTGAGCGGGTTCGAGGTCCGGCCGGACGTTCCCGGGCGGACCCGGGGTTCACCCGGGGCCGCGCTGACGCTGAGCCACCGCGACGAGGACGGCGCGCGGCTGGCCTCGCTGCTGTGGGAGTTCGGGCCCGGGTGGCGGGCGATCTCCTCGGCCATGGTCGGCGGCGGCATCGGCCCGGCCGCCTGGATGCTCAACGCGCAGGTGGTCGCCGGATACTCGCGGATGGACCCGGTGGACCACCTGCTGGAGCTGGCCCCGCCGGGCCCCGGGGTCGGCATGCTCACCGCGGCGTCGGTCGACCACTTCACCCGGGCCCGCGACGGGGGAGCGGAGGTCGTGGCGACCGTCGGGCTGCGCGTCCCCACCTGGGCCGCCGCCCCGGAAGGCGCCGCCGATCCCGAGCTGGCCCCGATCTTCCTGCCGGGAACGATCAACATCGCCGTCGCCGTACCGGTCGCGATGAGCGACGCGGCTCTGGTCAACGCGGTCATGACGGTGACCGAGGCCAAGACCCAGGCACTGCTCGAGGCCGGTTTCCCCTGCACCGGCACCGCCTCCGACGCCGTCTGCGTGGCCGCCCCCGACCGGGCTCCCGGCGGCCCCGAGGAGCTCTTCGGCGGCCCCCGCTCCACCTGGGGCGCCCGCATCGCCCGCGCGGTGCGCACCGCCGTCCACCAGGGCGCCCACCGATGGGCGAACCGTGATGTGTTGACTACTTAAAGTAGGGGAATTGCGGGAAGTAGCATGTGGGCGAGGGCGAGACTCCCGATACTGAGCAGGTGACCGCGATGGCAACGACGGAGCCGACGACCAGGCGGACGGTTCTCCAAGGAGAGCCGCCGTTCACTGTCGACGACCTGCTCACGTTTCCCGACGACGGGAACCGCTACGAGCTCTTCAACGGGAGCCTACTGGTGAGTTCCTCTCCTGTCCCCCTGCACCAGCGTTCGATCTTGCGTCTCGCGCGAATCCTCGAGGACGCCGCGCCACCCGAGTTCGAGCCGCTGCCGGATGTCAACCTCCGGGTGAGCAGGCGCGACTTCTTCATCCCCGACCTCGTCGTGGTGCCGACTGAGGTCATCGACGAGACGGAGCTGATGTTCGCGCCGCGCGACATCCTCTTGGCCGTCGAGATGGTCAGCCCGAGCACCCAGGCGCGAGACCGCCACCTCAAGAGGGCCGCCTACGCGGCGGCGGGGATCCCCGCCTACTGGCGGATCGAGCTGTCCGAGGGGCCGTCCGTCCACGTTCACGAGCTGGCCGGCGACGAGTACAAACCGGCGGAGAAGCACGAGGCCGGAGAGGTGGCGAACCTGCTCGCCCCGTTCGAGGTCTCCTTCGATCCCGCCGTGCTGCTGCGTCCCCGGAGCTGAGGGGGCCGGGGCCGAGGGGGCGGGCTTTTCCGTACGGACCGATCTTCGTCCGGTATACGTTGTCGCGCCGGAGGGCGGGTCAGGATTAGACTTTGCGTAACTGTCCGCGACGGGGCGTGGACGTGACGATAGGCCGCAAAACGGGATGGTCAAAACGGGGTGGCGATGCCCCGCTCATGACCTTTCACTGGTGATGGCGGAAAGAAAGTCAAGCCCTCGGGCCTGGACGGTTCACTTATTCACCCCTGTTTGCGACCCTGGTCCTATCCCCTGTAGGGAGTGGCGATGCGGCGGTTCGGTTCGGCGCTGGCGTTTTTCGGAGGACTCTCCTTGGCGATCGCCGGGGTGGCTCCCGCCCTGGCTCACGAGCACCCCAGCGGAATCACCGACCTGGTGACCCCCGCGGTGGTCAGGATCGAGGCCACGGCGCGTGTCGACATCACGTTGCTCGACCACATCGGCGAGCTGGTGCACGTGGAGCGTTCCTACGAGGTGCCGATCGGCACCGGCACCGGCACCGTGATCAACCCCGACGGGGGCATGGTCACCCTCACCCGGGTGGTCAAGACCGACCGCGACGTCCGGATCTACGCCGCCAACAAGATCTTCGCCGCGCACCACAAGGTCAAGATCCCCGAGGACTTCGAGCGGCACAAGCTCAAGGACGACCAGCTCAACCACCACCTGGAGGAGTGCTACCCGCCCAAGCAGCCCACCGCCACCTGCATCATCGACGTCACCACCGAGATCACGGTCTTCCCCAACATCGCCCCCGCCGACAAGGAGGGGTTCAAGGCCGAGATCGTCCGTACCGGCGACAGGCCCGACAGTCCCGCGGTGCTGAAGCCGGTCGGCCGCGCCGACGGGAGTGCGGGCCTGCCCACCGCCCCGCTCGCCGCCGCGGTGCCCGCCAAGGACGCCTCGCCGGTGGCGGTCGCGGGGTTCACCGGGCGGCCCGCCGCGAACCTGCCGGAGACCGTCGACATCGCCCACCTGCGGGCGGGCGGCGCCGGAGAGGGCGGCCGTGAGTTCAAGGACCCGGAGAACAAGGTCAACGAGCCGGAGAAGCTGGGTGCCCTCATCGACAGGGGCCTGCTCGGCGGCCCGGTGATCGAGGACAAGAAGGGCGAGGTCGTCGGCCTGCTGCTCGGCGGCGGCAAGGACGCCCGGATGATCGGCGTCCGCGAGGTCACCAAGGCCCTCGCCGAGGCGGACGTCGCGCCCGCCCGAGGCCCGATCGACGCCGCCTTCGAGCAGGCGCTGACCCGCTTCCACACCCACTACTACGGCGACGCCGTCCCCGCCTTCCAGCGCGTGCTGGAGCTCTATCCGGGCCACACCGTGGCGGCCGCGCACCTGAAGACGTCACAGGCCAAGCGCGGCACCGCCGAGGACGAGGCGACCAAGAGGGTGGCCGCCTCCACCGACCAGCCCGGGGGCACGCCCCTGTGGCCGTTCCTCGTCGGCGGCGGCCTGCTGGTGCTGGTCGTGCTGACCACCGCGATCCTGCTCTGGCGCCGCGGGTCGTCGGAGCCCGAGGCCGAGCCCGAGCCCGAGCCGAGCCCGGCCGCGAGGACCCGGCCCCCGATCCCGGCCTCACCACCGATACCGATACCGCCGCGACCGGCCTTCGACGAGCAGACCGACTCCACGATCGTCGTCGGACGCTCCTTCCCGGCGCTGCCCAAGATCTCCTCCACGCCCGGCCAGCCGGTGCTGGTGGCGCGCGATCCGGGTCACAACACGGCTCCGGGTCACAACACGGCACCCGGTTCCAGCCCGGCGCCGGGCACGAAACCCGGAGACGTGGCGCAGAAATACTGCACGGGTTGCGGGATGCGGCTGGGCCCCGCCCACAGCTTCTGCGGTTACTGCGGCCAGCCGACCAAGACGTGATGTCCATGAACGACAGGGCGCTGATCGGCCGGGAAGTGGCCGGCTACCAGGTCGAGGACATCATCGGCAAGGGCGGCATGGCCGTGGTCTATCTCGCGATCGACCCCAGGCTCAACCGCCGGGTGGCACTGAAGATCCTCAATCCGCTGCTCGGTGAGGACGACCGGTTCCGCCAGCGCTTCGTGCTGGAGTCGCGCACGGTCGCGAGCATCGACCACCCCAACATCATCCCGATCTACGAGGCCGACACCGCCGACGACGGCACCCTCTACATCGCGATGCGTTACGTCAACGGCCCCGACCTGCGCAAGCTCTTCTACGACCGGGGCCCGATGCCGGTCAGCCAGGTCAGCCGGATCTTCGCCCAGGTGGCCGCGGCGCTCGACACCGCGCACGCCCACGACCTGGTCCACCGCGACGTCAAGCCCGCCAACATCCTGATCGCCGGCCACACCGAGGGCGACCACGCCTACCTCACCGACTTCGGCATCACCAAGCACCGCACCTCGATCTCCGGGCTGACCCAGACCAACCAGTTCATCGGCACCCCCCGCTACATGTCGCCCGAGCAGATCAACAAGGAGCACATCGACGGCCGCTGCGACCAGTACGGCCTGGCCTGCGTGGTCTACGAGGCCCTGTCCGGGCGGCTGCCCTTCCAGCGTGACAACGAGATCGCCCTGCTCTGGGCGCATCTCGCCGAGACGCCCACGCCGCTCACCACACTCCGTCCCGAGCTGCCGCTCGAGGTCGACGGCGTCATGATGCGGGCCCTGGCCAAGTCGCCCGAGCAGCGCTACGACACCTGCGGCCAGTTCATCGCCGACCTGCGCGACGCGATCAGCGGCGCCGGGCAGCCGTACCAGCTCGCGCAGGCTCCCCCGTCACCGCCGCCGCCGACGGCGTCCGAGACGACCGAGGTGTCCGGGAAACGGAAGGAGCCGAAGAGGTCCTCGTCGGGCGGGAAGGGCATCCTCATCGGCGCGGCCGTGGCGATCACGGCGATCATCGCGCTGGTGGCGGTGCTCGCGACGTTCCTGCGCGGCGGCGACACCTGGACGGCGTACGGAGGCTCCGCCGCGGTGCCGGTCGCCTTCCAGTACCCCGGCACCTGGACGCTGCAGCCGCACGCCGACGTGTTCGTGGCGGCCTCGCCGAAGGTGGAGCAGTTCCGCGCGCTGTTCGCCACGCCCGTCACCGCCGACTGGGCCGCGGCGAACGAGATCATCAAGGACGCCCCGCAGGACGCCACCGGCCTCTACGCGCAGACGCTCGACACCCTCGACCCGCGCGGCGGCGCCAAGCAGCTGGAGGAGACCCTGCAGTCCTCGCTTCCCGGGACGGTGAGCGTCCTCTCCCAGGTGGTCCAGGTGAGCGTGGGCGGGAAGTCCGCCGTGCGCCTGCAGGGGACGATCGTCGACCCGCAGCGCGGCGGCCAGCTCGAATTCACCGGCTGGGTCGTCGAACGGCAGGACGAGCCCGCCCTCCTCATCTACTTCTGCGCGCCCGGCAGGTGTGACGACGCGGTAGCCAACCGGTTCGTGCGGAGTGTCTCGTTCCCGGCGTCCTGACCCGTTGACTTGTGTCCCACTTGTGAGCGGCTTGTCCGGGCGTTTTGTCCTATGGGCAAGACGGTCACCAGGCTTTAGTCTCCCCGCAGGGCGGTTCTCCTCTTCCCTTCTTCGGTACCCGCGCGTACGGGTTGTTGATCGCCCGGCCTCGGAACGAGGTGTCCAGCCGCCTGCCAAGGAGGAGAAGTGAACATCCGCGTCGTGATCGCCGACGACCAGGCGATGGTCCGTGCCGGGCTGAAGCTCGTCGTGGAGAGCGAGCCCGGCCTGGAGGTGGTCGGTGAGGCCCCCGACGGGATCGAGGCCCTCGCCGTGGTCCGCCGCACCAGGCCCGACATCGTGCTGATGGACATCTCGATGCCGCGGATGGACGGTCTCACCGCCGCCCGCCGGCTGCTGGGCCAGCCGGACCCGCCGAAGGTCGTGATGCTGACGACCTTCGACACCGACGAGAACCTCTACGCCGCGCTCCGCGCCGGGACCAGCGGGTTCCTGCTCAAGGTCTCGCCGCCCGAGCAGCTCGTGGAGGCCATCCGTGTCGTCGTCGCCGGGGACGCCCTGCTCGACCCGGCCGTCACCACCCGCGTCATCGCCTCCTTCGCCGGACGCCACGACCCGGCGCCCCCGCCGCAGCTGGCCGACCTCACCCCGCGCGAGCTGGAGGTACTGCGCTCCCTGGCGCGCGGCCTGACCAACGCCGAGATCGCGGGGAAGCTCTTCGTCGGTGAGGCCACGGTCAAGACCCACGTGGCGCGGGTGCTGATGAAGCTCCACCTGCGCGACCGGGCTCAGGCGGTGGTGTTCGCGTACGAGTCGGGTGTGGTCCGGCCGGGGGCGGCCGTCGGGTAGTACGCGATCCACTCCTCGCGGCTCATCCGGATCATCTTGACGCCGAGCCAGCCCAGCGCGACCGCGGGGGCGCCCCACATCGGGATGGTCACCGGACCGTACGGGACCAGCATCGAGGCGCCATAGCCGATGAGGACGACGAGTGGCACCCACCAGTGCGCGAATCCCGCCCGCCAGACGCCGAGCAGCAGGACGGGCATGCCGAAGATGGCGAAGAACAGCCACGGCATCTGGAAGCCGAAGACGACGCCGGGCAGGTCCAGCATCTCGTCGAGGATCCGCTGCGCCTGCTCAGGGGGGTTCCGCTGCCCGAGCCACCACTCCACCGGGTCGCTCATGAGCAGGCCCGACAGGTTGATGTAGCCGAGGATGGTGAGCGGGCCGGCGATGTGGCCGAAGACCACCGCGCGGCGGCGCATCACGTGCAGCAGGCTGAGGGCCGCCAGGGCCATCAGCAGGTAGGCCCAGTGGTACATCACCGACTGGACCTGGGCGAGAGCGGGGTTCTCCCCGAAGCTGACCGCCTCGCGCTCGTCGCCCCAGGTGCCGGGGTCGAGGATGACGGCGATGGCTTGGAGCAGCGGGGCGACGATCAGTAACACGCCGGAGGCGATGCGCCGGAAGTCGGCGGAGTCCTTGAACATGGGGGATTTCCTTGCCTGTGCGCCTGTGTGGGACTGTCGCCAGGAAGGTAAGCCGCCGGTCCGCCCCGGGTCGTCCGCCCCCGGGGTGACCCGGCGTCCCCCGCGCGGGGCACTCACCCGTCGCGGCACGCGTCCGGGACGGTGGCACGAGCGGGACGGGAAAGGGATGACCGGCGGTATGCCGGGTCCGGCCGGGACGGCCGCGGCAGGTCCCGCGTTCCGGGACCTGCCGACACCCGTGTTCTCAGCCCGCGCCGGGGACGATCGGGGTCTTCTCCGTGAAGTTGTAGCCGTTCTTCGTGGCGTTCTGCCGCAGGCTGTCGAAGGAGTTCTTGCTGGCCTCCAGATCGGCCTGGGTGGCGGTGCCGCTCTTCAGCTTGTTGGTCAGGTTGTCGAAGCTGTCGGTGACCGTTTTGACGCCCTTGCACAATGTCGGGTTGGCCAGGGCGAAGCGCCTGGCGACCCTCAGTTCGTGAAGGGTGAAAAGACCGGCCGCGGCGGCCTTCGCGAAGGTCCGCTTCCGCTTCTCCGCCCCGGCCTTGAAACCACCGCTTTGCAGCGGTTTGTAGATGTAGCGGTAGAAGGCCCCCAGTGCGAGGCCCGCGTGCAGCGCGAAGCGGGTCTTGGCGAACCTCTTGGTGTTGGCGCCGACCGGGCACTCCTCCGCGGTGTACTCCTCGGCGTCCGTCGCCGGGAGGTCCGCGGCGGGTGGGGCGCCCGCGGCGGGCGGAACGGCCGCGGGTGCCGTGGCCACGACGGCTTCGGGCTTCACCGCGGTCGGCCTGTCGCCGCCGCAGCCGCCGAGCAGTGTCACGGCGAGCAGTGCCGCTGCCGGGACGGCAACGGATCGTGTACTCCGTACAGGCATTTTCCCCCCTGGAGAACGTTCACGGCATCTTCGTGGCTTCCGTCCTCTTTGTACCCTTTGTAGTTGCTTCAACACTTTCTGTGAGGCATGTGGCCCTCGTCGAGAGAGGCGGCCCGGCCTGTGGGCGGCTGCGCGTGAAGATCATCGAAGGTCGCGAGGTCCGGCGGGACAGGGGGTTGCCGTGCCGTGCGCGCCTCGCCGGAGTGGATGCCGTGCCGGTCCGGCTCGACCTGGTTGGGCTTGCTGCGATCTCACTCGACCCGACCTGATCCGATGGAGATGGCCGTCGCTGCGGGCCACGTGGGACACGGTGTCTCGATCACGAGTAATCGGTTGTTTACTTGTGGTCGTTTTGGCCGCGAAAAAACAGGGTGCAGATTGACTTTCTTCGGCTAATGTCGCCAATGCCCTTATGTCGTCCTTAATACGGACATCGCCCCCTTGGCTCTCCGTAGGCGACATATTTGGCATCCCCTCGTACGAAAGGCGACTGGTGCGGTACCGTCTTGCCCCCGTTGCGGTGGCTGCTGTTTTTTCCCTTCCATTCATCTCGCTTTCAACTCCCGTACAGGCTCACGTCAAGCCGTGCCACGGCACCGGCACGGACAGTGCGGTCCAGACTCCTGTCGTGATCGACCGTTCGGCGGCGTGTCCGGGCACCGGGCCCGCGCTCGCCATCCACTACCCGCACAGTGTCGACGGGACGCTCCTCTTCCAGGACAAGCCCCCGCTGGACGAGGCGAGCGAGCACGACGACGTCAGGTTCGTCATCGGCACCGGCGGCACCCAGCCGTACATCACCTACGGCGGCCAGCGGTACAACCTGAACAACGTGCACTTCCACGGCCACGCCGAGCACAAGTTCGCCGGCCAGCCCTTCGCCCCCCTTGAGGCCCACTTCGTCCACGAGCGGGCGACCGGGCCGAAGGGCTACGTGGTCTTCTCGGTCCTCATCGACGCCAAGTCCTTCCAGGGCCTGTCCCAGCATGACCGCCTGATCAAGTCGCCCCCCGCTCTCGGCGAGTCCAGGAGCGTCCGCGGCGTCGACCTCAAGGCGCTGCTGCCCGACAGTCGCGCCACCTACCGCTACACCGGTTCCCTCACGACGCCGGACGAGACCGGTTCCTACTTCCAGCCGGTGAACTGGGTCGTCTTCAATCAGCACGCCAAGGCGCACCAGAACAACATCCAGTCCTACAGGTCGCTGTGGGGCCCGGAGGGCAACCGCCGGGAACTCCAGGAGAACGACCCGGAGCCCAACATCTACTCGTATCACTGACGCGTTCCGGGTTCGCCCGGCCCCGTGACGACCACGCCGACCGAGGCACGCCTCGGTCGGCGTGGTCGTTTCGCGCGTCCGGCGCGGCTGGACGGGGTCGCGTACGCGAGGGCGGCGGTCCGGACGCCGCCGCCGGGACCGGTCCGGGCCCGCGCGGCCGGTGGGGGATCACCCGGTGGGCCGGCCCGCCGCCCGCCCCCTCCCCGCCGCCCGCCCTTCCGCGATCTTTAACACGGTCGTTCCATAAGGGACGCGTCAAAACGGGCATAGGTTGTGTATATTTTCCGTTAACCAATCTCATCTGAAGGAGGATTTATCGTGACGGCGTTCCCGCGTGTACTGTTCGACGAGGCACACAGCGAGTCGTGGACCATCCGGCGGGACGTGGCCGAGACGATGAATCCCGGCCATCCCGACGACAGCAGCTACGCGCGCGCGGCCGGGCTGCTGCGCGGGCTGGGGCACGCCGTGGACGCGCACGTCGAGGGCCCGCTCACCCCGGGCCTGCTGAGCGCGCGGGACGTGCTGGTGATCGCGCACCCCTCCGGTGATCGGTGGGAGCGCACCACCGGGCTGGGCAGCCCGGTCCTCCCCGTCGAGGAGCTCGACGCGATCGAGGAGTACGTCGAAAACGGCGGCGGGCTGGTCGTGATGGCCGAGTACGAGCAGGAGAAGTACGGCAGCAACCTCACCGAGTTGCTCGCGCGCTTCGGCGTGGGCGTCGAGCACACCCTCGTCCGGGACCCCGGGAGCGCCCACAACGGCGTGGCCTCCTGGGTCCTGGGCACCCCCCGGAACGCCCTGGACAACCCTCGGGACACCGCGGGCACTCCGGGGAGCGGGCAGGACCTGCTCGCCGGGGCCCGGCGTGCCTGTTTCTACCGGGCGGGGACGCTCACCGCCCCCGACCACGCGACCGTCCTGTTCGCCACCTCGCCCACCGCGACCCCCGCGAACCGCCCGCTGGCGGTGGCCGTACGGCACGGGGAGGGCCGCGTCGTGGTGATCGCCGACTCCGACCTGTTCGGTGACGACTCGATCGGCGACTACGACCACGCCGCGCTCTGGGGCAACCTCGTCACCTGGGCCGCTCGCGTCCCCGCGGCCAAGAGCCGGGCCGCCGCCGGAGGCCCGGCCGCCGGAGAGTCCGAGGCCCGCGACGAGGCCCGCGCCGAGTTCCAGGGGCTCAAGGACGCCGTCGAGGCGCTCAGGCCGCTGCAGGCCAAGGACGGCTCGATCCAGGAGGAGGGCGACCGCGAGCGGGCCGCCGGGCTGGTCTCCGAGATCATCGGGCACGTCGAGCGGCTCGCGCCGCGCTTCCCGCACGACGCCGCCTACCTGGCCGCCGTCGTCGCCGACTTCCGCAAGTGGGCCGGCCAGGGGCTGGGCGTCCCCGACTTCCTCGACGCGCTCGACGCCTTCCACCCCGACACCCAGCGGGTGGACGGGCTGGAGCACCTGGTCGTCTTCCCGATGTACACCCAGAACGGCACCATCTTCCGCCACATCGAGGCCGTGTGGATCCGCACGATCTGGCCCGAGTGGCTGGCCGAGCTGGAGCGGACCGGCTACGACAACCCGATGTTCGTGCCGATCGCCTTCGAGGACTTCACCTCCGGCTACGACACCAACTCCGCGGTGCTCTTCCCCGAGACCGTCGCGGTCCGCGAGACCCCGGCCCGCTTCACCTGGGGCGGGATCTTCGCCGACCGGGAGGCCGCCAGGTTCCGCGCGGTGAGCGGTGCCGCCGCGGCCACGCTGAAGCTGGCGCTGCCGCCGGACGCGGCGAGGCTGGTCGCGTCGCAGGAGCTGGCCCAGGACACCTTCGTGCTCTGGGACCTGATCCACGACCGCACCCACAGCCACGGAGACCTGCCGTTCGACCCTTTCATGATCAAGCAGCGCATGCCGTACTGGCTCTACTCCCTGGAGGAGCTCCGCTGCGACCTGACCGCGTTCGGCGAGGCCGTGAAGCTGGAGCGGGAGGGCGTGCCGCACGCCCGCTACGTCCAGCTGGCGATCCTGTTCGACCGGCTGTTCCGCTTCCCGATCACCGGTGACCGGGTCCGCAACTACGACGGCCTGGGCGGGCAGCTGCTCTTCTCGTACCTGCACCGCAACGACGTCGTCCGGTGGACCGACAACCGGCTGAGCGTCGACTGGGACCGGCTCGCCGGAGGCGTCGCGGATCTGCGGGGCGAGGTCGAGAAGCTCTACCGGGACGGCATCGACCGCTCCAAGCTCGCCCACTGGCTCGCCGCCCACCAGCTGGTCGCCGCCCACGTCGAGCCGAACCCCGCCTCGGTCTGGGCGCGCGGGGCCGGAGCCCTGCCGGTGGAAGGGTTCCCCAAGGCCGTGGTGGACGCGGTGCTGCCCGACGAGTTCCCCCTGAGCATGTTCTACGAGGCCCTGCGTCGTAAGCTCGGCGATGTCGTCGACTCCACGAAGGGCATCCGAGCATGATCATCCTTGTCACCGGTGCGGGTGGTCCCGCGGGCCAGGCCGTCGTCCGCAGGTTCACCGGCCAGGGCCACACGGTGATCGGTGTCGACAGGAGCGGTGCCGAGGGGACCCTCGCGGTCGACCTGCTCGACACCGACGCCGTCGCGAGGCTCGCGTGGGAGGTGGAGGCCGAGTACGGCAGGGTGGACGGGATCGTGCACCTGGTCGGCGGCTGGCGCGGGTCCAAGACCTTCGCCGAGACGTCGCTGGAGGACTGGGCGCTCCTGCACGACCTGCTGATCCGTACCCTCCAGCACGTCACGCTCGCCTTCGAGCCGCTGCTCAAGGCGAGCGAGCGCGGCCGGTTCGCCATCGTCTCCGCGAAGGCGGCCGAGCGTCCCACCCAGGGCAACGCGGCGTACGGCACGGCCAAGGCCGCCTCCGAGGCGTGGACCCTCGCCTTCGCCGACGCGCTGGAGGGCACCGCCTCCACCGCGAACATCCTGGTCGTCAAGGCGCTCGTGCACGAGGGCATGCGCGCGGCGAGCCCCGAGCGGACCTTCCCCGGCTTCACCGACGTCGACGATCTCGCCGAGGCGATCGACGACCTGTGGAGGACCGACGCCAACGGCACGCGGATCGACCTCACCACCGATACGAAGGGGGAGGGGAAGGCCACGTGACGGACGCCGTCCGCAGGCACGACCCGCTGGTGAAGGGCTTCGCCAGCGACAACTACGCCGGGGTCCACCCGGAGATCCTCCAGGCGATCGCGCTCGCCAACGGGGGCCACCAGACCGCGTACGGCGACGACGTCTACACCGCCGCGCTCCAGGAGGTCTTCAGGAGGCACTTCGGCCCCGCCGCGCAGGCGTGGCCGATGTTCAACGGCACCGGCGCCAACGTGGTCGCGCTCCGCTCGATGACCGCCCACTGGGAGGCGGTGGTCTGCGCGGAGTCGGCGCACATCCACACCGACGAGGGCGGCGCCCCCGAGCGGTCGGCGGGGCTCAAGCTGCTGCCGGTCGCCACCCCGGACGGCAAGCTCACCCCCGAGCTGATCGACAGGCAGGCGTGGGGCTTCGGCGACGAGCACCGGGCACAGCCCAAGGTGGTGTCGATCACGCAGACCACCGAGCTGGGCACGCTCTACACGCCGGAGGAGATCGGGGAGATCTGCGACCACGCCCACGACCTCGGCATGGTCGTCCACCTCGACGGCGCCCGCGCGACCAACGCCGCCGCCGCGCTGGACGTGCCGCTGCGCGCGTTCACCACCGACGTGGGCGTGGACGTGCTGTCCTTCGGCGGTACCAAGGCCGGCCTGATGTTCGGCGAGGCCGTCGTGGTGCTCAACCCCGGTGCCGTGCGCGGCCTGCGCTACCTGCGCAAGAGCGCCATGCAGCTCGCCTCCAAGATGCGGTTCGTCTCGGTGCAGTTCGAGGCGCTGCTCGCGGGCGACCTGTGGCTGCGCAACGCCCGCAACGCCAACGCCATGGCCCTGCGGCTCGCCGACGCCGTGCGGCACGTGCCAGGGGTGGAGATCCCGCGCCCCGTGCAGGCCAACGCGGTCTTCGCGATCCTGCCCGGGGACGTGACCGAACGCCTGCAGAAGCGCTTCCGGTTCTACACCTGGAACGAGGCGACCGGCGAGGTCCGCTGGATGACCGCGTTCGACACCACCGAGGCCGACGTGGACGCGTTCGCCGCCGCCGTGGCCCAGGAGCTAGACTCACCGGCATGAGCAAGCACGGTCCGGGTCTGTGGCGGGCCGCCGAGAGGCGGACCCGCTAGCCAGTCCCGACCGCGCACAAACGGCCGCCGTTCACCGGCGGTCGTTTTCGCTTCTCCGGAGCGTTTCCGTACGACCGGAGCGGCTGCGCGCCCGCACCCGTGAGGCGGCCACCCTGCTGCTCGCCTGCGGCCTGGACCACTCTCTCGTCTACGTCCGGTCGCGGGTGCCCGCGCACCGGGGCACCCGGGCCGGGCCTCAGTTCTTGTGACCCGTCTCGTGCTCGTACGCGGTCAGCTGCTGTTCGAGGGCCTTCATCAGCTCGAACACCTGGCTCGGGGGGATGCGGATCCGGCTGACGATCCGGGTCGGCACGCTCACGAAGTGCTGCCCAGAGGAGGGGTCGTTGGCCAGCTGGGGCGGTCTGGTGATCACCGCGAAGTCCAGGACGAACCCATCCTGGGTATGCCACACAGAGGCGAAGTTGGCGTACTGCCCCATTTCCACCTCGGCGGAGATGCTCACCTCCAGGCGGTTCTCCGGCTCGTCGTTCACCATTCTCTTTCCTCCGGCCAGGTTGGCTCCATGCTGCCCTGGCCGGAGACCGGCCACACAGGGACGCGCCGACGCTATTAAAGGATGGAAGGCAGTCGCTGGGCGCCGCGCTGCCGCAACATGTCGGTCATCAACTCGATCTCGCCCGTCTGACCGTCGACGATGTGCTGTGCCATGGTGGCCACCTCTTCACGGTCGGACAGTTTCAGCAGACCTCTGCCCATCTGCACGCCGCCCTCGTGATGGCGGATCATGAGTTGGAGGAAGAGGACCTCCTGGTCCTTGCCTGTGGCCTCACGGAGCCTTTTGAGCTCGTCCTCACTTGCCATACCGGGCATCGTGGCGGGCGCGTCCGGTGTTACAGCGTGACCGCCGCCGTGACCGGCCATCCACGCCATGGAGGGACGCTCACTCGACGGGTTGAGGCCCCACTGCTGCAGCCAGCCCGTGAAGATGCCGCGCTGGGCCGTCTGCGTGACGATGATGTCGTAGGCCAGTCGCCGGAGCGCGTCGTCCTGACTCCCGTCCCTGGCGACGAAGGCCATCTCGACGGCCTGCGCGTGGTGAACGGACATGTCGCGGGCGAAACCCGCCTCCGCCGAGGCGTCCGTCGGGGTGGCCGTCCTCCCCACCACCAGCAGCAACACGACCGCCGTGACCAGGCAGCCGAGCAGCACGCCGACCACCACGCCACGCCTGGACTTCGCGCCATCTTTGACCGGGGTTTCCATTACCAGCCCAGAGTACCCACTGTCGGGAATCATCGCTGTATCACGCGTTGTCATCCCCTTATTCTCCACATACGCCGGTAGGGCATAGGGTGACCCGAAGTTGTTTGCTGGCTGGAGGGTTGATGACCAAGGAAAAGGCGCAGGCGAGGCGTGAGCACCTCACCCGTATGCGTGAGGAGCAGAAGCGTAAGGAGCGCAGGGCAGCGTTCCTGATGTGGGGCGCCGGAGGTGCCGTCGTCGTTCTGCTCGTCGGGGTCGTCGCCTACTACCTGGTCACCGAGCGGGCCGCGACCTCGCTGGACAGCGTCGCCACCACGAAGTACACGGGTAGCCAGCACACCCAGACCAAGGTGACGTACAAGGAGACGCCGCCGATGGGCGGTGAGCACAACCCGGCCTGGCAGAACTGCGGCATCTACGAGCAGCCGATCAACAACGAGAACGCCGTCCACGCCATGGAGCACGGCGCCGTGTGGATCACCTACCAGCCGGACCTCCCCAAGGCGGAGGTGGACACGCTGAGGGAACTGGCCGCCAAGGACTACATGCTCCTGAGCCCGTACCCGGGTCTGCCCTCCAAGGTCGTGGCCAGCTCCTGGAACAACCAGCTCAAGCTGAACAGCGCGACCGACGGGCGCCTGGCCAGGTTCGTCACCAAGTACAAGAACGGCCCGGGTACCCCCGAGCTCGGCGCGTCCTGCAGCGGGGGTGTGGGCACCACCACCGCAGAGGCGCCCATCCCGGCGACCGCGCCCAGCCAGGCCCCGTCGGGCGCCCCCGACGCGTCCACGGCTCCCAGCGACGCCCCGGCCACCGACGCTCCCGCCACCGACGCCCCGGCTCCCAGTGGCACCCCGGCGCCCTGATCGGCCGGTACCGACGCCGGTGACGCCGTCCTGACGAGGTGTCCCGGCCGTTAGACCCGCAGGATCCGTTCCAGGGGCACCGCCTCCAGCCCGTGAGCCTCGGCCACGGGCCGGTTGGTCAGGTGCCCCTCGTGCGTGTTCAGGCCCGCCGCCAGCGCCGGGTCTCTCCGGAGGGCCTCCCGCCAGCCCAGCTGGGCGATCGCGAGGGCGTAGGGGACGGTCACGTTGGTCAGCGCGTACGTCGAGGTGTGCGGGACCGCGCCCGGCATGTTGGCCACGCAGTAGAACACCGAGTCGTGCACCCGGTACGTCGGGTTGTCGTGGGTGGTGGGCCGGGAGTCCTCGAAGCAGCCGCCCTGGTCGATGGAGATGTCCACCAGGACGGAGCCCGGCCTCATCCGCGAGACCAGCGCGTTGTCGACCAGCTTGGGCGCCCTCGCACCCGGTATCAGCACCGCGCCGATGACCAGGTCCGCGTTCAGCACCGCCCGCTCGATCTCGTACGTGGAGGAGGCGATGGTCTTGCAGTGGCCCTTGTAGATCATGTCCGCCTGGCGGAGCCTGTCGATGTTGCGATCCAGCAGCAGCACCTCCGCCTGCATGCCGAGTGCGATGACCGCGGCGTTCATGCCGGACACCCCGGCGCCGATCACGACCACGTTGGCCGGGTGCACCCCCGACACCCCGCCCATCAGCACGCCGCGCCCGCCCCCCGGACGCATCAGGTGGTACGCCCCCACCTGGGGCGCGAGCCGTCCGGCCACCTCCGACATGGGGGCCAGCAGCGGCAGGAAGCCGTTCGCGTTCTGCACGGTCTCGTAGGCGATGCCGGTGACCCCTCCCTCCAGCATGGCCCGGGTGCACGCCTGCGAGGCGGCCAGATGCAGGTAGGTGAAGAGCACCTGGCCCTCGCGCATCCGGTGGTACTCCTCGGGGACCGGCTCCTTGACCTTCAGGACCAGCTCGCCCGCGGCCCACACGTCGTCGGCCGAGTCCAGGATGGTCGCGCCGACGCCCTGGAAGTCGGCGTCGGGAATGGAGGACCCCGTCCCGGCGTCTTTCTCGACGAAGACCTCGTGGCCGTGCCGGATGAACTCGTGGGCCCCGGCGGGGGTCAGTGCCACGCGATATTCGTGGTTCTTGACCTCGCGGGGAACGGAGATCTTCACGGCTCCTCCAGGGTGGGCGCGTGTCCTCTTCTTCACTGTGCGTTCCCCGAAAGAGAGTCATCACGCGCAAGGAGGCAGGAATGGGGTTGGAGTTGATGACATTCCGTCAGTGGTCGTCGACGTTCGGTCTCCCGGGAGCCGTCGTGACGTGCGGGGTTACCGGCTCCCCTCGCCGGTCGGTAGGCTCGCCGCGAACAGATGCGAGGAATACGGGGATATGACGATGGGGATGCACGCGGGGCAGGGTGGGCCGCCCGTACCGCAGGGACCTCCAGCCGGGCCTGACGACCCCTCTGACGCGTCGCGGTCCTCGTCCGGCTCCTATGACGCCTTCACGCCGCCGGGGCGCTCCGGCGGCACGCCCGGCCGCCACGCGCGCGGCCCGGGGAAACCGGACGACGACCCTCTCGGCGGTCCCGGTGGCCTCGCTGGTCCCGGTGGTCCCGATGGCTTCGATGAACCGGGTCGTGGCGATCAGGGTTTCGACGGTCCCGGTTCCGGCGGTCCCGGTTCCGGCGGTCCCGGTTCCGGCGGTTCCGACTTCGATGCCTTTGGCGGCCCCGGCCCCGGTCCCGCCGGCCCCGACTTCAATGCTTTCGGCGGCCCCGGTCCCGCCGGCCCCGACCTCGGTGCTCTCGGCGGTCCCGGTGGTTCCGGCTTCGACGCCTTCGGCCGTCCCGGTCCCGCCGACCCTGACTTCAGCGCTTTCGGCGGACCCGGCTCCGCCTCCGGCCCCGGTGACTCCGGTTTTGACGCCTTCGGCCGTCCCGGTGCCGGTTCCGGAGGTTCCGACTTCGACGCCTTCGGTGCCGGGCGTCCCGGTGTCGATGCCTTCGGCCCCGGCGGTGCGGGGCCCGGTGATCCCGGCTCCGACGGCCCGGACCCCGCCGGTACGAGGTTCGGCGATCCGGGGCCGATCGACCCCGCCTTCGGGGGACCGGCCCTCGGCGAGCAGGGCTTCGACGGTACGGAGGGTCCCGGCGTCCCGGTTCCCGAGGGTCCCGGCGTCCCGCCCCCCGCCGCGGGACAGGAGCCTCCCGCCCATGGACCCGCCGAGCCGGGATCGGACGGGCCCGGGAAGGGGACGCCCAGAACCGGCAGGAGGCGGGCCGGAGAGCCGCAGGACGGGGTGCCCAGGGCGAGCCGGGTCACCACCGCGATCCTGGTGACCACCCTGGTCGTCGTCGTGCTGATCACCGGCGTGCTCGGCACCATCGCGGTGCTCATGACCCGCAACCCCGACATGCCGCTCGGTGCCACGCCGCCCAGGCGGCTGGCGGTTCCCATCCACTTCGCCCCGGTGACCGAGGCGAAGGCCGGAGCCTGCACGGTCCCGGAGACCTACCCCGACGACCTCGGGCAGAACTGCTACTCGGTCGCCGCCGGGGTCACCGTGAACGCCGTGCGGAAGATCGAGGCGATCCAGGAGAAGAGCGGCGCCTACTCGGTCAGGATCGCGTTCGCGCCCGCCTTCCGCGAGCAGATCAACGACCTGACCGCGGAGGCGGTCAACGAGGACGACCCGGTCAGGCAGCAGATCGCCATCGTCGTGGGACAGAAGGTGGTGGCGGCCCCCAGGGTCGCCCAGGCGATCACCGACGACAGTCTCAGCATCGCCGGCTCCTTCACCAAGGAAGAGGCGGACGCGATGGTCGTCAAGCTGCTCGGCACCGTCGGCGCCGTCGTCCCGCAGCCGTCGGACGGCGCGCAGCCGAGCGCGTCGGTCTTCGTCCCGTCGGACGGCCCGGTCGCGACCTCCCCGGCCAGCCAGCCCGCGACCCCTCCGGCGAACCAGCCGGTGACCCCTCCGCTCACGACCGGAGCGCCCACCGGCAACCCGGCCGCCACGAACACCGCGGGGGCCGGGGCCGACCCGAACCGCCCGGCGAACACCACCGGGGACACCTCGGGCAACACGTCCGGCGAGGGCACCGACCGCAGGTTTCCCAGCTGCAAGGCCGCGCGGGACAACGGATACGGCCCCTACACCCGGGGCACCCACGAGGAGTACCAGTGGTACATCGACGGGGACAAGGACGGTGTCGCCTGCGAGCAGGGTGACGCCGGCTGACACGGCCCCCTCGGCCCCCGGTCAGTTCTCCAGGGCGATGTCGTGCGGGCGGATGGGCACCCGGGGCAGCCGCAGGCCGGTGGCGGCCCGCACGGCGGCGGCCACCGCGGGGGTGGACGAGAGCGTGGGCGGCTCGCCCGCGCCGCGCAGGCCGTAGGGGGCGTTCGGGTCGGGATTCTCCATGATCGACAGCTGCATGGGCGGCATGTCGAGGATCGTGGGGATCAGGTAGTCGGTGAACGACGGGTTGAGCACCAGCCCGTCGCGGACCTGGATCTCCTCCATGAGCGCCAGCCCCAGCCCCTGGGCCGAGCCGCCGTGGATCTGCCCCTCCAGCGCCAGCGGGTTCATGATCTTACCCACGTCCTGGACGGCCGCCAGCTCCACCACCTTGACCAGGCCGAGCTCCACGTCCACGTCCACCACGGCCCGGTGGACGCACAGGGCGAGCTGGGTGTGCGAGTCGCCCTGCCCGGTGACCGGGTCCAGGGGGAAGGTGGGCCGGTGCCGGTACTCCCTGGTCTCCTCCACCGCCCCGGCCCGTTCCAGCGCGGCCACCAGCGACGACCCGTCGGCCCTCAGCGCGTCCAGCCGCTCCCGTACGGCCTCGCAGGCCGCCCTGACCGCGCCGCCGGTGACGTACGACTGGCGCGACGCCGACGAGGACCCGGCGGAGCCGACCGACGTGTCCGCCCGCGCGACCGTCACCGCGTCGATCCCCAGCTCGGTCCTGGCGATCTGCTCCTGGACCATCAGCAGGCCCTGTCCCACCTCGGCCGCGGCGGTGTGCACCAGGACGTGCGGCTCGCCGCCGATCAGCTCCACCCTCACCCTGGCGGTGGAGTGGTCGTCGAAGCCCTCGGAGAAGCAGATGTTCTTGATGCCCACGCCGTACCCGACACCGCGTCGCACCCCCTCGCCGCGGGTGGTCTGCGAGACGCCGCCGGGCATGTCCAGCAGGTCTGTGGCACCCGTGACGTCCGGCGCGGCGGGCAGCGGCATCGCGGCGAGCTCCCTGAGCATCTCGGCCAGCGGCGCGGGCGAGTCGATCACCTGCCCGGTGGCCAGCGTCGACCCCTGGGAGACCGCGTTGCGGATCCTGACCTCGACCGGGGAGATCCCGCACGCCTCGGCGAGCCTGTCCATCTGCGACTCGTACGCGTAGCAGGCCTGTACCGCGCCGAAGCCGCGCATCGCGCCGCAGGGCGGGTTGTTGGTGTAGACGCCGTAGGCGTCGATCCACACGTTGTCCACCTCGTACGGGCCCACCCCCAGGGAGGCCGCGTTGCCGACCACGGCGGGAGAGGTGGAGCAGTAGGCGCCGCCGTCCAGAAGGATCTCCGCCCTGACGTAGAGCAGCCTGCCGTCGCGGGTGGCGCCGTGCTCGTAGCGCATCCGGGCCGGGTGGCGGTGGACGTGACCGTAGAAGGACTCCTCGCGGTTGTAGACGATCTTCACGGGGCGGCCCGTACGCAGGGCCAGCATGCACGCGTGGACCTGCATGGACAGGTCCTCGCGGGCGCCGAACGCCCCGCCCACCCCGGCCAGCGAGAGCCGTACCCTCTCCTCGGGCAGTCCCAGGCACGGCGCGATCTGACCCCGGTCGGCGTGCAGCCACTGTGTGGCGATGTACAGGTCCACCCCGCCGTCCTCGGCCGGTACGGCCAGCCCGGACTCGGGGCCGAGGAAGGCCTGGTCCTGCATGCCGACCTCGTACTCGCCGGTGACGACCACGGGGGCCTCGAACGTGGAGCCGACCCGGACCGGCTGGTGGCGCAGCACGTTGCCGCGCTCGTGGACCGAGGGGCAGGAGGCGTCGAAGGCGGCCCGGCGCGGGTCGGTGACGGCCTCGCGGACCTCGTACTCCACGACGATGGCCTCGGCTGCCCGCCTGGCGCGCTCGGGGTGGTCGGCGGCGACCAGCGCGACCGGCTCGCCCTGGTAGCGGACCTGGTCGACGGCGAGCACCGGCTGGTCCCTGTGGTCCAGGCCGTAGAACTTCGCGCCCGGCACGTCCTCGTGGGTGAGCACCGCGTACACGCCGGGCATGGCCAGCGCGGGACCGATGTCGATCGAGCGGATCCACGCCGACGGGTGCGGGCTGCGCAGGGTGACCCCCCAGATCATGTCCGCCAGGTACAGGTCCGAGGAGTAGGCGAACTCGCCCGTCACCTTCAGCGTCCCGTCGGGACGCAGGACGCTCTCGCCGACGCCTCGGTGCTGTCGCGTTTCGATGCCGCTCATTCCAGCAGTACATCAGCCGGGCCCGGAGCCGGACATGGCAGAGGCGACGAAACACCGGGTGGGCCGGTCGGCAACTGTTGCGGACCGGCGGCCGTCGCGGCGGCGCCCGCTCCCGCGGCGCCCGGCCGCTACGGGCGCGCCCGGCCGGCCGTGACCGGCTTCGCGGACGCGGTCAGGATCGTCGCCTCCTCCTCCGTCAGCCTCTCCACCACCGGGTTCCCCACCGCGCGGGCGGCGGAAAGGGAGAGCGCCAGGTAGGCCGCGGCCCGGTCCGTCTCGCCGAGGAGGCGCGAGGAGCGGGCCAGGCCGAGCAGCAGGTACGGCTCGGCGATCTTGAGCTTCACGGCACGGGCACAGCCGAGACCGTCCTCGAACGAGTTTCTGGCCGACTCGGGGTCCCCCCGGTCGAGGTGGACGCGGCCGAGCTTCTCGTGCACGGACGTCTCCTGGTACCTGTTGCCGTCCCGGCGGCACCTGGACAGGGCCTCCTCCAGCACCGCCAGCGCCTGGCCGGTACGGCGCATGCCGTGGTACGCCGAGCCGATCATGGTGAGGGCGAAGTGCTCGCCGGACACGTGACCGGCCTGCATCGTGACCTTCCGCTGCGCCTCGCCGCAGCTGAGAGCCTTCTCGTAGCGGCCCAGTTCGAGATAGTTCATGGCGAGACTTCCCAGTGCCTTCTGCTCGCCGTGCAGGTCGGACAGCCGCCGGGAAAGGACCAGCTGCCGCCGGATGTGGTTCTGGGCCTCCTCGAGGCGGCCGACCATGTTCAGGGCGCTGCCGAGGTGGTTGTGCGCGTTCGCCTCGATGCGGTGGTCGTTCAGCCGCCGCCCGACCGACAGCGCCTGCCGGTTGAGCGACTGGAGCCGGGCGGGGAGGCCCGCGTGCTGGAGGTGCCAGAAGAGCGCGAAGGCCAGGGCGGCCCCGAGGCGCGCGATCCGCTCCCCGGGGGCGCCCATCGCCTGGGAGGCGGCGGACACGAGGTTGGCCTGCTCCTGGTCGAGCCAGTCGCGGGCCTGCCGGCCCGAGGCGAGCGGCAGGAGGCCCGCGCCGAGCTCCAGGTCCGTCGGCACGGTGCGGGGGTAACCGCACAGCTTCACGGCCAGGAGGGTCGTCCCGAGGTAGAGGCTCAGCGCCCGGTCCAGCGCGGCGTCGCGGTCGCCCTCCGTCTCCTCGTGGGCGACCCGCTCCTTGGCGAACAGCCGCACCAGGTCGTGCAGCCGGTATCTTCCCGGCTCGTCCATCTCCGAGAGATGCGCGTCGACCAGCCGTTCCATCGCGTGCTCGGCCGTGTCCACGGGGACGCCCAGCAGGGCGCCCACGAGGTGCGCCGTCACGTCGGCCGTCTGCAGCACGCCGAGCGCGCGCAGCGCGCGGGCGGCCGTCCGGTCGAGGCGGTGGTCGCTGCCGGCGAGCATCTCGTAGCTGACCGCCAGGCTGGATCTCACCGCGAGATCGCCCGCCGACAGCTCCCGCAGCCGCCCGCGCTCGTCGTCCAGCCGGCTCACCAGGTCGGTCACGTTCCAGCGCGGCCGGTTCGCCAGCCGGGCTCCCGCGATGCCGACGGCCAGCGGCAGGTCTCCGCAGAGGTCGATCAGGCGCATCGTCGCCCGTGGGTCCTCGGCGGCCCGCTCCGCCCCGATCAGCTTCGTGAGCATCGCGGAGGACTCGGCCCGCCGCATCCCGGAGATCGGTACGCGGGCGCAGTCGTCGAGCAGGGTGAAGCTCTCCCGGCTGGTCGTCAGGATCGCGTTGCCCATCGGCACGGACAGCAGCGGGCGGATCTGGGCCAGATCCGCGGCGTCGTCCAGCACGACGAGGATCTCGCGGCCGTCGAGCTCGCCGCGCCACAGGGCCGCGGCCTCGTCGACGTCGGCGGGGACGGCGTGCGGGGGCGTGCCGAGGTCACGCAGGAACCTGCCGAGCACCTCGATCGGCTGGAGCCGCCTCATGCCCGGCGTCGCCCCGCGCAGGTTCACGTACAGCTGCCCGCCGGGGAAGCGGTCGCGGACCATGTGCGCGGCCCGGACCGCCAGGGTCGACTTGCCGGATCCGGGCGCTCCGGTGATCGCGACGACGTGATGGGGCGGGGCGCCGTCCCGGGGGGAGAGCAGCGCCCTCAGCCGCGCGAGCTCCTCCGCGCGTCCGACGAAGTCGACGGGGTCGCGCGGCAGCTGGCGGGCCACCTTCGTCCTCGCGGCCGTACGGTGCCGCGAGTCCGGGGATCTCCGCTCGCGGGCGTCCGGCTCGGGGGAGGGCCCGGAGGAGGGGATCGGCTCCGGGGAGGGGAGGGACGCCGAGGGCGGGCCCAGCAGGGGGTCGGCGCGCAGGATCAGCTCGTGGCACCTGCGGAGGCTCTCGTGCGGCTGGACGCCGAACTCCTCCATGAGCAGGCGCCGGGTCTCCTGGTAGACCCTCAGGGCCTCCACCTGCCGGTCGCAGCGGTAGAGCGCGATCATGTACAGCTCGCGGAGCCGCTCGCGCAGCGGGTGCTCGGAGGTGAGCAGGACCAGCCGGGCGGCGGCCTCCTGGGGACGCCCGAGCAGGAGCAACAGGTCCGCGTGCAGTTCCAGCGCGGTCAGGCGCAGCCCGCTCAGCCTGTGCCGCTCGAACTCGGCGAACGGGCCGGGAATCCCGCTCAGGCAGGTGCCCCGCCACAGTTCCGCGGCCCTGTCCAGGGAGCGCATGGAGGTCTCGTACGCGTTCTCCGCGCGTGCCTTCCCGGCCTGGTCAAGACGCTGCTCGAACACCAGGGCGTCCACCTGCTCCGGCGCGAGGCGTAGCGAGTATCCGCCGGAGACGGAGACCAGCACCCCTGAGGGCCTGCGCGGATCCCGGCCGGGGTCCAGGGTTCTTCGCAACCTGGACACGTATGTGTAGACGCTCTGTCCGGCCGTCTTCGGCGGGCTCTCTCCCCACACCGCGTCGATCAGCCTGTCCTTGGTGACCACCTGCCCGGCGTTGATCGCCAGGACGCAGAGGACGGCCTGTTGCCTGGGCTCTCCCAGGTCGAGCCTCTGCGAACCCCGCCGGCCGGTCACGGTTCCCAGGATGTCAATGCCGAGCCTCCCCGCCGGGAGGTCCTCCCCGACGGGGGCGGTGGCGTGCGTCTCGTCCATCAGACCTCCACGCGGTCGGGCATGGCGCAGCGAAGTCGTGGAGAAGACACTAGCCGACGAGTTCGTGACGCAGGATTTCCCGCGAACCGCCCGGAGCGCGCCCCGCGCGCCCATCCGCTCCGTCGCGGTGCCGGGTGGCGGGTGGCGGCGTACGGCGCGGGAGGCCGGTCCCGGCGGGCGGCCGACCACCTCGTCCGTCACCCTCTCCGCGGCCATTCCCGGAATGGTTTTCTCCCGGTCCTACCAGGCGGGAGACCTTTCTCCAGGAGAGTGGGGGGATGGGCGGGAAGTGGTCCAGGTGCCCCTCGCGAACCGTGCCGGACCAAACACGCCGGTGTTCCTTCCAGCGGGTGTCGCGGGGCCGCGCCGCGACGGGTTCCCGAGGCGTTCCACGGGTTCCCGAGGCGTTCCACGACGGGGGAGACGGGCGAGGGGGGAGAGCCGCGCGCGCCGGGGCGGGAGGGGCGGAAACCGGGGGAAGCCGAGGCGGAGACGGGGCTGAGAGCGGATCGCGCCCGTGGGTTTCCCGCGGGCGGATCATGTTTTCGGGCTTTCCCGACGGGCGGGCCACATTTCCGGTTTTCCGTGAACCGACTTGGCCGAAAGCTTTCTTTGTGTCCACGACAAAAAGGCGGCCCGCCTTTCGAGAATCAGGCTGACCGCTTTAGGACATTGACTTGATAGTGGATTAATTCAATGTATTTTCTCAGGTAATGGCTGGTTCAAAAGCGGGGCTGCCGAAGGAAGGCGCCGGCGACACGGGATCCGTGGGCCGACCGGCCCGAGGACCGGTCGGCGACGGAGGATGGACGGAAACGGTATGACGCCGACGAGAGAGGCCGGGTGGCCGTCACCGGCACCCTCGACCCGGGCCGTGTGGCCCGCGAGCCGTGACCTGCGATGAAGCCGTACGTATGTAGCGCGAACCATACGTGTGTGTTCCTCCGGCCGGGATCCCCCGTGAAGGACAACGACCTTCACGGAAGGGTTCGGATCCCGGCGCGGCCGCGATCGGTGGCACCCAATCCGGGGGCGCGGACGCCCCGGTGTTCAGCTGTCCCGCCTCGCCGGAGCGTGCATGACGGACGCCTGCACGCTCACGCCGGTGCGATCGCACCGGTTCCGCCAGGTGGAGCCGCTCGCTGGCTGAAAGCTCTCCACTGGGGCGGGCGGGGTTCTTTGTGTTCCTTGTCCTCGCGGTGGCCTGAGCCGCCGCTCAGTCCGCGTGTCCCCAGCCCAGGTTGGACTGGGCGACGTTCGCCTGCAAAGAATACTTGCCGGTGTCCTTCGGGGGGGCAGACGAATCAGCACTCTCGGTCGTAACATTGCTAGTGACGGCAAAAGTGGCCGTAAATAGCATGGCGAGGGCAGACAAGGCAAGACGTCGGCGCACGGGGAGACTCCTGTCGTAGGTTCTGCTGCTCAAATGATATCTTTCAAGGGGTAACGTGACTGGTCAAGACTTGGTGGGGCAGCGCATCAAAACCGTCCGTCGGCAACGTGGTCTTTCTCAGGCGCAGCTCGCTCATCCAGAACTGTCGGACAGTTACGTCTCTCTCATCGAGAGTGGCAAGCGTACTCCGACACCCGCCGTGTTGGAGCTCCTCGCCGAAAAACTCGACTGTTCCCTGACATATCTGATCAACGGCGTCACGGCCGAGCAGATGCAGGAGATCGAGCTCGCGCTGAGCTACGCGCAGATGGCCCTGAACAACGGCGAGGTCGTCGAGGCGCGCACCCGCTACGCCGAGCTCCTCGCCGACAGCGGCCTGGCGGGCCTGCCCCAGATGCGACAGGACGTCGAGTACGGCCTGGCCCTCGCGACCGAGGCCTGTGGCGATCTGGACCAGGCGATCGTCCTGCTCAACGGGCTGCGCGAGAACGACGAGGCGGTCACCGGCCCCGAGCGTCACGTCGCGGTCGCCGTCGCGCTCTCGCGCTGCTACCGCGAGAAGGGGGACCTGGCACGGGCGATGCAGGTCCCCGAGCAGATCCTCACCGGCCCGGTCCGGCCCGCCTGGACCGACGGCCTCATGAGGCTGGGCGGCCAGCTCCTCGCCGCCTACATCGACCGCGGTGACCTGCTCCGGGCCCGCCAGTTCGCCGGCGAGCTGATCGCCGCCGCCGAGCTCCTCGCCAGCCCGCAGGCGCTCACCCTGGCACACTGGGAAGCCGCGATCGCCGCCGTCGAGGCAGGTTACGCCGACGAGGCGGTCACGCACGTCGAGCGCGCCCTGGCCATCCAGTCCGAGTACGGCGACCCGCGACGGCTGGCCCGGCTGCGCAGCGACTACGCCCAGGTCCTGCTGATCGTCCGGCCCATGGAGGCCAAGACCTGGCGCGACGTGCTGCTGAAGGCGGAGAGGGAGCTCGCGGAGAGCGCCGCCAGCTCGATCGACAAGATGCGCTGCGCGATGAACCTCGTCCGGGTGGAGCTGCTGCTCGCCCAGCCCGAGCGGGCCGAGGAGCACATGCGCTTCGTCTGCGACCTGCTCGACGGCATGCCCAAGGTCCTGCAGGCGGAGGCCCGGCTGCTGCACGGCGAGACCCTCGCGGCGCTGGGCATGCAGGCGGACGCCTCGCGGGAGCTGCTCGCCGGGGCCGAATGTCTGGGGCAGGCGCCGGAGACCCGCTTCACCGCCCACGCCTGGCTGACCGCGGCCCGGGTCCTGGAGCGGATCGACGAGCCCGACCGGAGCGTCGACGCCTACAAGCGGGCGATGGCCTGCGTCGGACTGTAGATCGAGAGGGCGGGGGCGACTCGCGCCGGACCGTGGAACGGACAGGGGGGTCGAGACCGCGTGGTCGCGTCGGTAGCCTTGTGGTTGCCATGAAGACTTCCCCTGTCGCGGTCGCCCTCGCGCTTCTCGCCGCCCTCGTTCTCGGCACGGCCTTCGCCTCGCCCGCCCTCGCCCACGACCGGCTCAAGAGCAGTGACCCGGCCAAGGGAGCGAAGGTCGAGAGTCTGGAGGAGGTGAAGCTGACGTTCAGCGCCGGAGTGCGCTTCCCGAACGTCGTCGTGCGCTCCGGAGACGAAACCCACCAGGACGGCAAGCCCGCCGTCGACGGCCCCGTGGTGACCCAGAAGGTCAAGGGAGATCTCCCTCCCGGCGAGTACGTCATCGCCTACCGCGTGGTGTCCTCCGACGGCCACCCGATCGAGGGGGAGATCCCCTTCACCCTGCTCGGCTCCGCCGACTCCTCTCCGTCACCGTCCTCGGCGTCTCCCGAGCCCGCCGGGAGCACGACCGCCGGGAGTGACCCGGCCGCGAGCACGCAGGCCGCGAGCACACCGGTGGCCACGCTCAGCCCGGCCGCCGCGGCCGGGGAGTCCGAGGAGCCAGGCTCCTCGGGAGGCGTGCCAGGCTGGATGTGGATCGTCGTCGGCAGCCTGACCGGCATCGGCATCGGCCTGTTCTTCAGCATGCGCGGCAGGAAGCAGCCATGAGCAAGATCGCGCGGGCCGCGCAGGCGGCACAGGTCGAGGCGCCGGGGAACGGCCGGGCCGTGAAGCTCGCCCTCGCGGGCGCGGCGGCGGCCGTCGCCGCCCTGGTGATCGCCATGATCGCCGGAGGTGCCGCGAGTCCGCGCATCATCCCCGGCCTGCCCGACCAGGGTTCCTTCACCCGCTGGGGTCTGCCGCTGGCGAAGCTGGCGATGGACGCGGCGGGCGTGCTCACCGTCGGCACGCTCCTGGCCGCCACGTTCCTGCTCCCCAACGACAAGGGCCTGCTGGGCAAATCCGCCCTCGGCTACGTCAAGGCCGCCTCCTGGGTCGCCCTCGTCTGGGCCGGGGCCGCCGCCGCCACGATGGTGTTCAGCCTCTCGGAGGCGCTCGGGCTGCCGGTGGCCGACGTGCTCGGCGGCGACGAGCTCACCAGCTTCGCCAGCCAGGTCTCCCAGGGCATCGCGCTGACCCTGGTCGTGCTGTTCTCGGTCGCGATCGCGCTCTTCGCCCGCGGGGCGATCACCGCCGGCGCGGCCGGCGGCCTGCTGGTCCTCGCCCTGGCCACCATGCTCCCGCCCGCGCTGACCGGCCACTCCGCCTCCTCGCCCAACCACGACCTGGCCACCACGGGCGTCGCCGTCCACCTGGTCGTCCTCGCGCTCTGGGTGGGCGGCCTCGGTGTGCTCTGCGTGCACGCGCTGCGCCGTCAGCCGCACCTGGAGATCGCCGCCGCCCGGTTCTCGGCCCTGGCGCTGTGGTGCTTCATCGGGGTGGGGCTGTCCGGCCTGTTCAGCGTGATGGCCAGGCTCAGCGCGCTCTCCGAGCTGTTCACCTCCGCCTACGGCCTGCTGCTGCTGGCCAAGACCGTCGCGTTCGCGCTGCTCGGCGCCGTCGGCTGGTGGCACCGCA
Organism: Streptosporangium sp. NBC_01469; assembly: GCF_036227305.1. NCBI lineage: Bacteria > Bacillati > Actinomycetota > Actinomycetes > Streptosporangiales > Streptosporangiaceae > Streptosporangium > Streptosporangium sp. NBC_01469. The sequence continues at coordinate 4,582,651 of NZ_CP109465.1, forward strand.
GGCGCACCCTGCCGTTGCTCGCGGCGGGCGGGTCCGGTACGTTCCTCCGCTTCGCCACCGGCGAGATCGTCGTCATGTTCGCGGCCGTCGGGCTGGCCGTCGCGCTGTCCCGCACCGCGCCGCCTCCGGCGGTCCTGCCCGTCGACAGGGCCTTCGAGGTGCTCGGCTACACCATGCCGCCGGAGATCTCGCTGGCCAACCTGGCCTCGCTGTGGTGGTTCGACCTGTTCTCCGGCACGCTCATCGCCCTGCTGGCCGGTCTCTACCTCGCCGGTGTCGTACGGCTCGCCCGGCGCGGCGACGCCTGGTCCAAGGGGCGCACGGCCGCCTGGTTCACCGGTGTGCTGATCCTGCTGGTCGCCACCCAGAGCGGCGTCGCCCGCTACGCCAAGGTGCTGTTCAGCGCGCACATGGCCGAGCACATGACGCTGTCGATGATGGTGCCGATCTTCCTCGTGCTCGGCGCGCCCGTCACCCTGGCCCTGCGCGCCCTGCGGCCCGCCGCCCGCAGGGGCGACCGGGGGCTCCGGGAGTGGCTGACGACGATCCTGCACAGCAGGTTCGTCCGCTTCATCGCCCATCCGGCGATCGCCACCGCGATCTTCATCGTCTCCACCTACGCGCTGTACTTCACCCCGTTGTTCGCCGCCGCGATGGAGGAGCACCTCGGCCACATCGTGATGACGGTGCACTTCCTGCTCAGCGGGACCCTGTTCTTCTGGGTGATCATCGGTGTCGATCCCGCCCCCTACCGGCTGCCGCACGTGGCCCGGCTCATCCTGCTGTTCGTGACCATGCCGTTCCACGCGTTCTTCGGCATCGCGCTGATGAGCATGACCACCGTGCTGGCCTCCGACTGGTACGACCAGCTCGGCCGCACCTGGGGCGCGTCCGCGGTCGAGGACCAGCAGACCGGTGGCGCCATCGCCTGGGGGTTCGGCGAGATCCCGACCCTCATCGTGCTCCTCGCGCTGGCCTTCCAGTGGTGGCGTCACGACGATCGCGGGGCCCGCCGCGCCGATCGCCGCGCCGACGCCGCCGCGGCCCGCGACGGTGGCAGTGGCGACGCCCAGCTCGACGCCTATAATGACTACCTGGCCAAACTCAACAGGCGAGACGGCGCGGAGTAGCCGGACAGCTACGGCCCTCTATCTTCGAGCCCCCTCACGGATACCTCCCGGTAGCCTGTATTTCAGGGGGCTCGTGCTCACCGCAGCGGGTGCAGCGCTTCGTCATCGCGCGCCACGCCCAGTCACACATCCGGTCGGGGGGCCGGTGGCTGCAATGTGCATCAGGAAGGTTGAGCAGTGTCCGAGGAAGTGCGCGTACGTGAGGGCCGGAGCCGGAGCCTGGCCCAGGCGCTCGAAGAGCATCTCACCGAATGGGCCGAGCGCACTGGGATCATCGTCGAGATCTGGGCCCTGCCCGCCCAGGACGTCCCGCCGGGGGTCGCCAGAACCGTGCTGGCCGCGCTTGGGGAGGCGCTGGCCAATGTCGAGCGGCACAGCCGTGCCCGCGTCGTCTCCGTCGCCGTCACCTTCGGGCGTGCCGGCCTGCGCATGACGGTGAGTGACAACGGTGTCGGCTTCTTCGGGGAGGCGGAGGGCCGGGGGGTCGTCGCCATGCGCACCCACTTCGAACAGCTCGGCGGTGCGCTCAGCGTCAACGGCGTTCCCGGCGAGGGAACCACCGTCACCGGAGTGGTGCCCCGCCGGGACTAGCCGGGCCCGGACGGCCGTCGGCGGGAGCGGCGCGGGGAAGATGCCGGATCCCGCGATCGCCTCGGCGCAGGGGCCTCAGGCAGCCGTCCCAGATCAGGGGTGTCGGGTCGTCGCCCAGGAGCAGGGATCCCAGGCCGGGGACGCGGCCACGGAGCGGGCCGGAGCTCAGGGAAGTGTCAGGATCTCGTGGCCGGTCTCGGTCACCAGGATGGTGTGCTCGAACTGCGCGGTCCGCATACGGTCCTTGGTGACGGCGGTCCAGCCGTCGGGCCAGATGTCGTAGTCGATGGTGCCGAGCGTCAGCATGGGCTCGATCGTGAACGTCATGCCCGGCTCCAGCGTGACCGCCAGTGACGGGTCGTCGTAGTGGGGGACGATCAGGCCCGAGTGGAACGTGGTGCCGATGCCGTGGCCGGTGAAGTCGCGGACCACGCCGTAGCCGAACCGCTTGGCGTAGGCCTCGATCACGCGACCGGCCACGTTGAGCTGGCGGCCGGGGGCGATGGCCCTGATGGCGCGGTCGGTGGCCTCGCGGGTGCGCTCGACCAGCAGGCGCGACTCCTCGTCCACGTCGCCGACCAGGAAGGTGGCGTCGGTGTCGCCGTGCACGCCGCCGATGAAGGCGGTGATGTCGATGTTGACGATGTCGCCGTCGCGCAGCACGGTGTCGTCCGGGATGCCGTGGCAGATCACCTCGTTGATCGAGGTGCACAGCGACTTGGGATATCCCCGGTAGCCGAGCGTGCTGGGATAGGCGCCGCGGTCGCAGAGGAACTCGTGGCCGATCCGGTCGAGCTCGTCGGTGGTGACGCCGGGTGCCACGTGCCTGCCGACCTCCTCGAGCGCCTGGGCCGCCAGCTTGCCCGCGACCCGCATGCGCTCGATGATCTCGGGGGTTTTGACGTCGGCCTCACCGGTCTTCGGGGATTTCCTCCCGACGTACTCCGGCCGCTGGATGTGAGAGGGCACCTTGCGGAGGGGAGAGATCCGTCCGGGCTGGAGCAGTGTCGTCATGGTCCCCCAGTCTAGTTGTGCTTCTCACTGGGCAGGATTGCCGCATGAGTGACCAATGGTGGTTCTGCCTGACGCACATGGCCGTCGAACCCGACGAGGGGTGCCCGAACAAGGACCGGATGGGGCCGTACCCGACGCGCGAGGCCGCGGCCGGCGCGCTGAAGACCGCGGCCGACCGGAACGAGGAGTGGAAGAGGAACGACCGCGCCTGGGACGGGGACGACTGAGGTCGCCAGCCGGTCGCTAGCCGTCCACCACGGCGTACGCGCGGACGGGGAAGGTCCCCATGCCGGTGGGTGACCCGCGGGCCTAGTCGGTGACCCGCGGGCCGCTGATCCGCTCCAGCAGCCTGGCCAGGCGGTCGCGCAGGCCGGGACGGTGCCCCGTCTCGCCCGCGGCCATGCTCACCAGGTGCTGGGCCCCGTCGAAGGAGAACGGTGCCCGCTCGGGCACCGTCAGCGCGTCGTGGGCCAGACCCGCCAGATCCGGGTCGCCGCCGTCCAGGGCCAGGATCGTCGTACCGGTCCTGCGGGCGTCGCTCACCCGTTCCAGCAGCGTCTCGGGGGCGCGCTCCTCGGCCACCACGAACAACGTCTCACCCCGCCCGGCCCGCTCGATCCGCTCCAGCCCGACCCGCAGGTGCGCGGGCGCTCCGGGGGCGGGCGCCCAGCGGACCAGCGTCGGGGCGAGCTGGGGCAGCCCGGCGAACCTGGCCTCGTCGCTCAGGTGCGCGGTCAGGTGCCAGGGCTCCTCCTGGGGCGTGCCGACCACCAGCAGCCCGCCGGGGGAGCGCGTCGCGCGGAGGGCGAGACCCAGCTCGCGGGTCCGCTCGATCCAGCCGGTCGAAGCGAGGATCTCGCGCAGCAGCGTCACCGACCCAGCGTCCATCGCACCATCGTGCCCCAGAGACCCCGCGCCGATCCTGGAAACGCGACCCTGAGATGATCGGGACAGGCGATATGGTCGATGAAGTCCGGCCTTGAGCGACCGGGGGACGATGAGGAGCGGTGAGTGAGCACTGACATTCCGGATGTGAGCGGGATCTCGATCGGGATCCTGGGCGGGACCGGTGATCAGGGCAAGGGCCTGGCCCGGAGGTTCGCCCTCGCCGGGCACACCGTGCTGATCGGCTCGCGGAGCGCGGAACGGGCTCAGGCCGCGGCGGAGAGCGTCGACGGATCGGTGCGCGGCGCGGACAACGCGACCGTGGCGGCGGAGGCCGACGTGGTGATCGTGGCCATTCCCTGGGACGGGCACCGCTCCACGCTGGAGTCCCTCCGCTCCGAGCTGGCCGGAAAGATCGTCATCGACTGCGTCAACCCGCTCGGCTTCGACAAGCAGGGCGCGTACGCGCTCACGGTCGAGGAGGGCAGCGCCGCCCAGCAGGCCGCCGCCGTCCTGCCCGACAGCCGCGTGGTCGCCGCGTTCCACCACGTCTCGGCCGTCCTGCTGCTGGATCCCGAGGTCGCGGAGATCGCCCTGGACGTGCTCGTGCTGGGCGACGACCGCGAGGCCGCCGGCACCGTCCAGGCGCTGGCGGGCCGGATCCCCGGCGTGCGCGGCGTTTACGCGGGCCGCCTGCGCAACGCCCACCAGGTCGAGGCGCTGACCGCCAACCTCATCTCGATCAACCGCCGCTACAAGGCCCACGCGGGCCTGCGCGTCACCGACGTCTAGCGGGGCGTCCCCGGCCGTGATCGCTGTCCGGCGGCCGCTCGCGCGAGTCCGCGGGCGGCGCCGGATCCATGGATTCACCCGGGGCCGGTTGGCGGGATCCGGTCCTCAAGCCGGACCAATCTTGCCCGATTGGATCTGACAAGTAGCTCGTTAACCGGACATCCTTGACATATGACTGATTTTCGCCCGGAGACCCGTACCGTCCACCTGCCCCAACCGCCCCTGAACGGCAGCCGCTCCATCACGGTGCCGCTCTACCAGACCTCCGGATTCGTCTTCGACGATCCGGCCGTTTTCGCCGACGGGATGGGCCGCCCGGACGGGGCCTTCGTCTACGGGCGGCTGTCGAACCCGACGGTCCGCTCCCTTGAGGAGGCCGTCGCCGGGCTGGAGGGCGGGGTCGGCGCCGTGGCCACCGGCTCCGGGATGGGCGCCATCAACTCCGTGCTGCTCGGGTTGCTGGAGCCCGGCGACCATCTGATCGCGCAGAAGCCGCTCTATGGCGGCACCGCCTCGATGATCAACGACCTGGCGGGGCGGTTCCGGATCGAGGTCTCCTACGTCCCCGAGGACGACCCGGCGGCGCTGCGCGCGGCCGTGCGGCCGGAGACGAAGCTCGTCTACCTGGAGACCATCGCCAACCCGGTGACCCAGGTCGCCGACCTGCCGGGCATGTGCGCCGCGGCTCGCGAGGCCGGACTGATCTCCGTGGTCGACAACACCTTCGCCTCCCCGATCCTGTGCAGGCCGATAGAGCACGGCGCCGACATCGTGGTGCACTCCACGACCAAGTACCTGAGCGGGCACACCGACGTGCTCGGCGGGATCGCCGTCTTCGCCTCCGACGAGCTCTACCGCAAGGTGTGGTCCTTCAACGTCAAGCTGGGCGCCACCGCGGACCCATTCGCCGCCTGGCTCACCCTGCGCGGCATCCAGACGCTGCCGCTGCGGATGGAACGCCACTGTTCCAACACCCGCGAGCTGGCCACCCGCCTGAACGCCCACCCCGCCGTCTCCGTCGTGCACTGGCCGGGACTGCCCTCGCACCCCTCGTACGAGCTGGCGGCCAAGCTCCTGCCCGACTTCGGGGGAGTCTTCTCCTTCGACCTGGCCGGCGGGCGGGAGGCGGGAGAGCGGTTCATGAGCTCGGTGAAGCTGGCCCTGCTGGCCCCGTCCCTCGGCGGCGTCGAGACGCTCATCCTGCATCCCGCGACCACCTCCCACCGTTCCCTGACGGCCGAGGAGCTCGCCCGGCACGGGATCGGCGAGGGCACCGTGCGGGTGGCGGTCGGCATCGAGCACATCGAGGACCTGTGGGCCGACTTCGAGCAGGCGCTCGCCTGACGCCACGGGGAGCGCGATCCGCGGTGTCTTCTACACTGCGGCGCGGGGCCGTCCACGAGACCGGGCGGCCCGCCGGATCACTTTTGGGGAGGGAGCACGCGTGAGCGTGTCGATCGGGGACGTGGAGCGGGCCGCCGAGCGCATCGCCGGACATGTCCTGCGCACACCGGTGGTCGAGGTGTCGCCGGGGCTGTTCCTGAAACTGGAGGGGCTGCAGCACTCGGGGTCGTTCAAGGCGCGAGGAGGCTTCAACCGAGCCCTGGCCTCCGAGGGGATCCCCGAGGCCGGGCTGATCGCGGCGAGCGGCGGCAACCACGGCCTGGCGGTGGCGTACGTGGCGCGCAGCCTCGGCGTCCAGGCGGAGATCTTCGTGCCGACGGTCTCCAGCCCGGTGAAGGTCGCCGGGCTGCGCGCGCTCGGCGCGCGGGTGACCCAGATCGGCGCCGTCTACGCCGACGCGTACGAGGCGTCGGTCAAGCGCGCGGCCGAGACCGGTGCCCTGGACATTCACGCCTACAACCAGGCCGAGGTGGTCGCGGGGCAGGGCACGGTCGGCCTGGAGGTCCTGGAGCAGACCGGGGGAGTCGACACGGTCGTCGTCGCGGTCGGCGGCGGCGGGCTCGTCGCCGGGATCACCGTCGCCCTCGGCGGTCGTGCCCGCGTGATCGCCGTCGAGCCCGAGCTCATCCCGACCCTGCACCGGGCCCTGGAGGCGGGCGGACCGGTCGGCGTCGAGGTCGCCGGGGTGGGGGCCGACGCCCTGGGCGCCAGCCGGGCGGGCGAGATCGCCTTCGAGATCACGAGCGCGGCCGGGGTGCGGAGCCTCCTGGTCTCCGACGAGGCCATCGTCGAGGCGCGGCGCGAGCTGTGGCGGAACCACAGGATGGCCGCCGAGCACGCGGGCGCCGCGGCGTACGCGGCCCTGCTGTCGGGCGCCTACACCCGGGCTCCCGGTGAGCGGGTGGCCGTCGTCGTGTGCGGCGCCAACACCGACCCCGCCACGCTCGTCTGATCCCTCGTACGGAGCCGAGAGGTCCTCGCGGAAGGGGCCGCCCCGGTGCCGCCAGGTTCTCCTGGGGCGCCGGGGCGGCCTCCCGCGAGGACCGGGTCTGTCAGCGGTAGCTGTGCTCGGCGGCGGGGAAGGCGCCGGTCGACACCTCGTCGGCGAAGCTGCGCACGGCCCTGTCCATCTCGTGGGCCAGGTCGAAATACTTCTTGACGAACTTGGCGGGGCTGGCGGTCAGGCCCATCAGGTCCTGCCAGACGAGGACCTGCGCGTCGGTGCCCGGCCCGGCGCCGATGCCGATCGTGGGGATCGACAGGGACGCGGTGACCCGCTCGGCCAGGTCCGCGGGGACGCACTCCAGGACCACGGAGAACGCGCCGGCGTACTCCAGGTCCTTGGCGTCGGCCATCAGCTCGTCGCCCGACTGGCCGCGGCCCTGTACGCGGTAGCCGCCGAGGGTGTTGACCGACTGGGGGGTCAGGCCCAGGTGGGCCATCACCGGGATGCCGGCCGAGACCAGGGCCTCGACCTGGGGGAGCACCCGCCGCCCGCCCTCGAGCTTGACCGCGTGGGCCCCGGCCTCCTTCATGAAGCGGGCGGCCGTCTCCAGGGCCTGCTGGGGAGAGGACTGGTAGGAACCGAACGGCAGGTCGGCCACGACCATCGCGCGGGAGGAGCCGCGGACCACGGCCGCCGTCAGGGGCATGAGATCGTCCACCGACACGGGCAGCGTCGAGTCGTACCCGTACACGACCATGGCGGCCGAGTCGCCGACGAGCAGCACGGGGATGCCGGCCTCGTCGAAGACCCTGGCGGTCATGGCGTCGTACGCGGTGACCATCGGCCACCGCTCGCCGCGCTCCTTGGCGGCGGCGACGTCGCGCACGGTGATCCTTCGTCCAGCCTGGCCGCCGTAGAGAGAGGTCGGCCGGTTGGTGACGGAAGAGGACATGGGACCTCCAGTGAAGTCTCGAGGCGCCCCTGTGGCGTCCCCGGACGGTTTCGATGATTGCACGCGTACGACAGGTTCAACAGACCTGATCGGCGTGGTAATCCGGTGAGGGGTATAGGGGACATATGACACGTTTATCCGGTTGACTCGGTGACGGAGGGTGACGGAGGGTGACGGAGGGCGTGTTCGCGGGGTGATCCGGCGGTGCACGGCACATCCGAGGGGCTTCCGGCGGCCGGGCCGGGACGCGGGAGGTGCGCGGTGCCTCGGTGCGGTAATCCAGTGGCGGAGGTGCCGGGGGTGTACGGCACAATGCTCGCGGAGGTAAGTAATCACAATGGCTTTCGAACCTTACCGTCGCCTGCTGGCGATTCCGGGCGTGCGGTCGTTGCTGCTGGTGGGGCTGGTCGCCCGGATCCCCTCGACCGCGGTCGCCATCACGCTGACGATGCACGTCGTCGACCCCAGCGGGCTTGGGCTCGGCTTCGCCGCGGCCGGGCTGGTGACCATGGCGAGCACGGTGGGGATGGCGGTCGGCTCACCGCTGGCCGGAAGGTTCGTCGACAGCCACGGCCTGCGCCCGGTGCTGGTGGTGACCACGCTCGCCCAGCTCGCCTTCTGGTCCACCGCGTGGGCGATGCCCTTCCCCCTGCTGCTCGCGGCGTCGGTGCCCGCGGGCCTGCTCAGCCTCCCGGTGTTCAGCGTGATCAGGCAGTGCCTCGCGGCGCTGGTCCCGGTCGACCAGCGCAGGATGGGCTTCTCCCTCGACTCCATGATCGTTGAAGTGTCGTACATGACCGGCCCCGCCCTGGCGATCGCGGGGGTGACCCTCCTCGGCAGCGTGCCCACCATGGGCATCGTCGCGGTCGGCCTGGTCGCCTCGGGGGCGACGCTGATTTTGCTGAACCCGCCCATCCGCTCGGACGAGGAGCTTCAGAGGCCGGCGGGGAAGGTCCCCCGGCGCCAGTGGCTCACCCCGGGCATGCTCGGGCTGCTCGGCACGGTCGCGGCGGCGACCTTCGTGCTGGCCGCCACCGAGCTGTCCCTGGTGGCGACGATGAAGCAGAGCGGCGACACCGCGTGGATCGGGCTGGCGATCGGACTGTGGTGCGCCTACTCGCTGACGGGCGGCTTCGTGTACGGCATGCTGCCCCGCGGGCTGTCGCCGCTGGTCCTGATCGGTGCCATGGGGGTGCTCACCATCCCCGTCGGGCTGGTCGGCGCCAACTGGCACTGGCTGATTCTGGCCCTGCTGCCCGCCGGGGTGCTGTGCGCCCCCGCGCTGTCCTCCACGGTCGACACCGTGAGCCGCTGGGTGCCCGCCGGGGCCCGTGGCGAGGCGATGGGCCTGCACGGCACGGCGCTGCTGGTCGGCGCGGGCTGCGCGGCGCCCATCGCGGGCATGATCATCGATGGTCCGGGTCCCGGCTGGGCCTTCGCCGCCGCCGGACTGGTCGGCGTGATGATGGTGCTGATCGCCCTGCCGTTCTGGCGGCGCACCGCGGCCGTGGTCGAGGAACCGGTCCCGATGGCCGCCTGACCTCGGCCGTACCCGCTCCCAGCGCGTCCCTTCGGCGGGGCGCATCCCGGGATCGGGATATTTCATGATAAATACGAAACGATACGGTTGCGTATCGTAATGATCAACGCTACGGTGGTGTTTCGAAACTCAAGCGTATCGAATACGGGGCCTTTCGTGGAACAACAGCTCGGCCACCCGCGACGGTGGCAGATTCTGGGAGTGCTGGTCTTCAGCCTCCTGGCGGTCGTGCTCGACAACACCATCCTCAACGTCGCACTGAAGACGATCGCCGACCCAGTGGTGGGCCTGGGGGCCACCCAGAGCCAGATGGAATGGGCGATCAACTCCTACACGCTCGTGTTCGCGGGCCTGCTGTTCACCTTCGGGGTAATCGGCGACCGCACCGGGCGCAAGCGCATGCTCATGGTCGGCATGGTCCTCTTCGGCCTGGCCTCGCTGGCCAGCGCCTACGCCCAGGACCCCATGCAGCTGATCGTCGCCCGCGCGTTCATGGGCATCGGCGGCGCCGCGATCATGCCGGCCACCCTGGCGATCATCTCCAACGTCTTCCCCCCGCAGGAGCGCGGCAAGGCGATCGGCGTCTGGGCCGGCGGGGTGGGCCTGGCCGTGGCGATCGGGCCGATCACCGGCGGCCTGCTCATCGAGCACTTCTGGTGGGGCTCGGTCTTCCTGGTCAACCTGCCGATCGTGCTGATCAGCATGGTGCTCATCCGCCTGGTCGTGCCCGAGTCGCGTGATCCCAAGCCCTCCAAGCTCGACCCGGTCGGCGTGATCCTCTCCATCGTCGGCCTCGTCGCCGTCACCTACGGCATCATCCGGGGTGGAGAGCTGGCCACGATCGCCAGCGCCGAGGTGCTCGTCCCGACGATCCTCGGCGTCGTCGTGCTCGCCGTCTTCGCCTGGTACGAGCGCCGCATCGACCACCCGGCCTTCGACGTCAGCTACTTCCGCGACCCGCGCTTCGCCACCGCGGTCGGCATGATCGGCATCGTGTTCTTCGCGATGATGGGCGCGATGTTCTTCCTGGTCTTCTACCTGCAGATCGTGCTGGGCTTCAGCCCGATGCAGGCGGGCGCCCTGATGATCCCCTTCGCCGCCGCACAGCTGATCTTCGCCCCGCTGAGCCAGCAGATGGCCGCACGCTTCGGCGGCAAGCTGAGCGCCACCGTCAGCATGGTCATCGTGGCCGGCGCGCTGGCCTCGTACGCGCTGATGGACCAGAACACCCCGGTCGTCCTGCTGGAGATCGTGTTCTTCGTCCAGGGCGCGGCGATGGCCAACATCATGCCCCCGGCGACCACCGCGATCATGGAGGCGCTCCCCAGGGAGAAGGCCGGTGTCGGCTCGGCCATGAGCAACACCGTCCGCCAGGTGGCCGGCGCGCTCGGCGTCGCGCTTCTCGGCTCGCTGCTCTCGGCCACCTACCGCGACCAGATCGCCCCCGCCCTGACCGGCCTGCCCGACCAGCTCAGGCACATCGCGGGCGAGTCGCTGACCGGCACGCTGGGCGTGGCCCAGGGCCTCGGCGCCCAAGGCGCGGCGCTCATCGAACCGGCCAAGCTCGCCTTCGTCGAGGGCATGCACATCACCGCTCTCGTCTCCGCGGTCATCGCGCTGCTCGGAGCCCTGGTGGTGTTCAGGTGGCTGCCAGGAAAGTCCTCCGTGGCTCCCGTCCCCGAAGAGATCAGTCCAGACAAGGAACCAGCGGTAGTGTAGGAAAGCTATGACGACCACCGACGAGATTCAGGCGGCCGGGGTTCGGACGCCCCGCCCCGCGGGCCGTCCCCGCAGCGCCAGGGCGGAGAAGGCCATCATCGACGCGACCCTCGACCTGGTCGGGGAGAGCGTCGGTCTCTCCGAGCTGTCGATCGAGGCGATCGCCGCTCGCGCGGGGGTCGGCAAGACCACGATCTACCGGCGCTGGTCGAACAAGGAAGACCTGCTCGTCGACGCGCTGGCGACCCTCAAGACGCCGCTGCCCCCGGTCGCGGGCGTCTCGGTCCGCGAGGATCTCATCGTCTACACGCGGGTGTTCCTGCGCGACGCGTGCGACGCGCGCAACCGCTGCGTGATGAACATCGCGATGAACGAGGCCGAGAGGCACCCCCGCCTGGTGGAGCGCATCCGCCAGGCGACCATCGAGCCGCGCAGGGCGGCGATCACCGCCCTGCTGCGGCGCGGCGTCACCACCGGTGAGCTGCGGGCAGGTCTCGACGTCCCCATCGCGATGGCGAACCTGGTCGGCACCGTCATGTGGTACATCCGCACCGAGGGTGCCGACGAGTGCGTCGAGTCCTCCGACCTGGCCGAACGGATCGTCGACCACCTCCTGGCGGGCCTCGGCCCCTGAGGCCTCCCGTACGGCTGTCCGGGGGCCTCTCGCACGGGCAGGCGTCCATGGATGTCGTCACGAAACTCGGGTGGGACACGGCTTTGGCCGCGTCGTGGCTCGTCGCGCACGAACGGCGTCATGAAACCCCGGCGGTGGACGCCGGGGTTTCCGCGTTTCTGGTGCTCCGGGGTTTCGGCTGTGGTGTTCCGGTGCTCTGACGCCCCGGATGCGGGACGTCGCACTCCTTCCCGGAGCCGAGATCGTCTGCCCCCTCAAGCCCGGCCCGGCTCGGCGCTTCGTGATCGGATTTCGCCCAGCCCAGCCCAGCCCAGCTCAGCCAGTCCAACCAGGCTCGTGCGCTCCGCGATCGAACGCGGGTGTCAGCCGCCGAGGTGGTCGAACTCGCCGAGCTTCACGCCCGCGATGAAGACGTCCCATTCGGCCCGGGTGAAGAAGAGCTTCGGCCCGCCGGGGTTCTTGGAGTCGCGCAGCACGTGCAGCGCCCCGAGGTCCGCCTTGTGCCCGGTACGAGGGGCGTCGACGACGGCTACCTCGACGCAGTTGCCGCCGCTGGAGCCGCTCAGGGAGGATTTGCGCCAGGTCGCGCCGGTCAGGTCTGCTGCCATTCCGTCATCACCTTCGCTATGAGATCGGCGCTTGCCCGCGCGGGCAGGGCCGCCGAGCGGACCGCTTCGTATCGCTTGCAGATCGCCGCCACGTCGCGAGGATGGTCCGTGACGTGCCCTACGGCAGCGGACTCCACGAATACACTATCCAGGCTGCCCTCGGAGCTCGCAATGAAGAATCCTCCCTCCAGACCCGCGATCGCACCACCGGTCACGTAGGCGCCTTGGGGGACGACCTGGATGGAGACGTTCCTGTGCTCGGACGCGGCCAGAAGCGCGGCGAGCTGGTCGCGCATGATGTCCGGACCCCCGACGCCCCGGTGCAGGACTCCCTCGTCGAGCACGGTCCACAGCGGCGGAGGGGTGTCGCGCGCCAGGATTTTCTGGCGCTCCAGGCGGGCGGTCAGCAGCTCCTGCACCCGCTCGTCGGTCACTCCCGGATAGGCCTCCAGGATCGTACGGGCGTAGTCGGAGGTCTGGAGAAGGCCGGGGATCAGCAACGGGTCCCAGCCACGGAGGGTGTGGGCCTGCTGTTCGATGTCCACCCAGGGGCGGAAGCGCGACGGGAGGACGCCGTAGGTCAGCATCGGCCAGATCCGGATGAGCACTCCGTTGGCGTTGAGCACCCGGTCGCACCGCTCGGTGAAGTCGAGCGACGGGTTGCGCTTGGCCCTCTCGACCATGCTGACCAGGCCGGTCGAATAGGCGATCTGCTGGGCCAGCTGCTCCTGTGACAGTCCGGCCTGATCGCGCAGGCGGCGAAGCTCGGAGGCGAAGAAGGTGAGCGGGCTGGTCTCACCGTCCGGTTCACGCGGGGCGGGCATCGCGGGCTCCTTTCTCGCGCCGGGGCCACTGGGGGACCGGCGCGTGCTTCGTCATCGGATCACTACGAAAAGTAATGGCCCGTTGCCGCAATAGGAAGTGCGTATCCGGAACGCGGTGAAAAGTGCTTTGGGTCCGCGGTCAAGTGCTCCGCCGGATGCATATTTCCCCGATGGCCGCCAGTCTTTTCTTCTCAACATCTTCAGCTGTTGAGAATCGGCGATAATCTGTTGAGGCTTTGTTGTTCTGGCGTCTGTGCCCCGAGGAGGCCGGGTCGAATGGCGGAGTTTGTCGGCATTGATCCGGCTGGCGTACGGCGTCTCATCACCTCCATGGACGACGCCGTTCAGCGCGTCCGGACGCTGAGACCCTCGCTGTCGGCCTCCATCGCCGAGGCCGGCACCGACTGCCCGCCGGACCGGGTGCCGAGGTGCTCGACGGTGTCGGGCGCTTTCTCGACGAGACGCGGCGAGATCTGACCTGGCGGACCCAGACGATCGAGCGCGTCGAGGGCGCCTCTTCGCGGGGAGGCCTCAGGACGGCGGAGTTCGCGTTCGGCGACGCGGCGGCGGCCCGGACCGCCGGGACCCTCGCCGGAAAACGAACTCTGGCGGCATGGCAGGCCTACCAGAAAGACCCCAGCGTCCAGAACTGGGAGAAGGTCCAGGGCGCGCTCCGGGAGGGGCAGGGCAGGACCGCCGACGCAGCCTATTCCGCGGGACTGCTTACCACGCTGGGCACCGGCACTTTCGCGGGGATCTTCGCCGCCGTGAGCGCGAGAAACCAGAACGACGCGCGTGGTTACAGCCCGGCCAACCTGGCGAAGGCGAAGAAGGACCTGGGCCCGCTGGCCGAGGCGTTCGCCTCGACGGACGCGGCGGGCACCCTTCCCAGGGATCTGCGCGACCGCGCATTGGGAGATCTGCCCATCGCGGACATGGCGGCGCTGCTCGGCCTGGCCCGTCAGTCACGCGAGTTCGTCCTCGCGGCCGGAGCCAAGCTGCTCCAGTACAGCGGCTCGCGGGTGGACGGGAAAGACTGGAACGTCTACTGGCTGGCCAAGGCGCTGAGCCAGGACATGAAGGCGACTCAGAGGTTTCTCACCACCGGTGACAACGCGGTGCTGTTGCTCCGCCCCGAGGTGGTGAACGGTCTCGAGGGCACGGACTTCGAGCACCTGTTGGCCAAGGCTCTGGACGGAGCCCTGGCCCCGGGCGCGGGAGATGCCACCCTCCGCCGCGACTCCTGGATCAACATCATCAGCAATCTGAGCAGGAAGAACTTCTGGCCTTCCCTGACCTCCGGTCACGAAAAGGGGGAGTGGATATTCGCGTCCGCTCCTTCTCCTGTCGGCCAGGTGCTCGCCAAACACGTGTCGCAGTACTTCCCCGAGCTCGTCGCCGTCTGGAATCAAGGACACGGAGTGCCGGGTATCACCTTGGGCGAAGGCTGGAAGAAGCTCGACTCTGAGAAGATCGCAGGATTCTTCGGAGGCCTGCTACGAGGCCACGGAACGCTTGGTCCACTCAAGACCGGCTATGGAAAATTCCTGCTCGATCTAGACCTGGGAAAGGATCACCCGTTTGGTGATGCTTCAACCGAGAGCGTGCGCGCAGAACAGCGTGAAATATTTTACGGGAAAGCAGTCGACGCTGGAGCGCTGGCATCGATGTTTTTTTCCGGCCTTCACGAGGCCGATCTGTCTGCCGAGGCGGTTAACGGGATCATCGCAGACCTTTTCCTCCTTCCCGTGGACGCGCTCATCGGATGGGGAACCGGTGAAATGATAAGCAAGGGTGTATGGATGGGGGCGTCAACAGGAAAGACGGCCGACGCGGCGGGGAAGAACGATCTGAAAGATGTTGTCACTGATTTGTTGAACAAAGGCGGTCCGGGAGAGGCGTCAGATCTGCTCGATGTTCTCGTTGATTCTCAGCTGACTGTTTTCAACGTCTCCCGCCAGGCCCACGGGCAGATGCCGCTCGGCGATTCCGATCTCCGCCAGCTCAAGGACTTGTTCTACGGGCGGCTGGAGCCGGTGCTGGAGGACGCGTTCAAAGCGCGCGGAGGGTGACGATGACAGAGAAACCGGCCGAATTATTGCGCCAGGCAGAGGAGAAGGATTTACTGGCCGACCGTTTCGAAGGCTACGTGAAAAATCTTGAGACGCTCCTGGACCGCATCAGGGTCGGTTCGGTGGGTGACGGACCGGTCTGGACGGGGCCTGCCGCTCAGCGTTTTGAACGCGACACCTCTCGGAGAAGTGCGGATGTGAACAGGCTTGCCGAACAGTGCCGGGGAGCTTCGCGAAACCTCAGGCGATCCGCCTCGGCGCTCCGGGAGCGGGCTCGCCTTTCTGGCAAACCTTTGTGATCAACGAGTCGCCGACAGGCAGTCGGTCTTGCCGATTATTTCTACGTTCGGCTGGGAAGCCTGTACGAGAACGATGAAAGTAATGCCAGGGTCCGGTTTGCGTAGTATGACAATGCTCCGGCCGGGCTGCGTCCAGCTGGCATTGCGATCGACTTCGTAGCCGTTTTTTTAAGCTCGTCTCGCAGGGGAAGGGCGAACGAATCGGCTCGCTTGGCCGGTGTGAGCTCGCCGCCTTCACCGAAATCGCCACTGAGTTGATAGAACCTGAGCGCGGTGTCGTTGTTGGAGCAGCTCGCGAAATCGTCGCCGTCCCTGCCGGTCTTGTCGACGATTTTTTTGTTCGCCGCCGGATGAAATGCTTCGAGCTTTTTCGCGTCTCGGGCCAGCATTTGGGCGGCCTCGTCAAGGCTTGGGCCGCCGGTGCTACAGCCGACGGCCAGGAGCAGTATCAGAGCACATCCCGCGATATGACGCACCCTGTCGACTGTACTGATCGCTTCCGCGGTGGGGGAGCCCAACGTCCGGAAACGGGCCGGATGTCAGGTGGTGGTCTCGCGCCAGCGGTTGGTGATGGGGAGGCGGCGGTCGCGGCCGAAGTTCTTGGGGGTGATCTTCGGGCCCGGGGGATACTGGCGGCGCTTGTACTCGGCGAGGTCGACCAGGCGGATCACCCTGGTGACCAGGGCCGGGTCGTGTCCGGCGGCGACGAGTTCGGCGGAGCCCATGTCCTTCTCGACGTAGTCGTACAGCAGCCGGTCCAGGATCTCGTACTCGGGCAGGGAGTCGGTGTCGCGCTGGTCGGGGCGGAGCTCCGCGCTGGGCTCCTTCTCGATCGAGCTCTCCGGGATCGGCGGCACCGCGAACCCGTGCAGGAACTCGCCCGACCGGCCCGCCTGGGCGTTGCGCCAGCGCGACAGCTCCCAGACGAGGGTCTTGAGCACGTCCTTGATGGGGGCGAAGCCGCCCGCGGAGTCGCCGTAGAGGGTGGAGTAGCCGGTGGCCAGCTCGCTCTTGTTGCCGGTGGTGAGGACGAGGTGGCCGTGCTCGTTGGACAGGCCCATCAGGATCATGCCGCGCACCCGGGCCTGGAGGTTCTCCGCGGCCAGGCCGGAGAGCTCGATCTCCTTCTCGAAGCCGCTGACGATCTCGGCGATCGGCACGGTCCTGGCGTTGATCCCCTGCCGGTCGACCAGTTCCCGCGCGTCACTCACCGAGTGGTCGGAGGAGTAGCGGGAGGGCATCAGCACCACGTGCACCCGTTCGGGGCCGATGGCGTCGGAGGCGATCGTGGCGGTCAGCGCCGAGTCGATGCCGCCGGACAGGCCGAGGATGACCGACCGGAAACCGTTCTTGGCGACGTAGTCGCGGACCGCGAGGACGAGTGCCGAGTAGACCTCGGCGGTGTCGTCGAGGTGCTCGGCGATCGTGGGGGCCTGCGGCTCGTACGGCTCGACGGGGCGGGCCGACAGCTCCAGCCGCTCCACCGTGATCACGGTGCCGTCCCCGGCGTCCACCTGGAACGTGCCGAGCCCTCCGTACCTGGCCTCGGGCAGCTCCAGGTCCGTGATCAGCAGCTCCTCCGAGAAGCGCGCCGCGCGCGCGACCAGCTCGCCGGAGGCCGAGACGACCACCGAGTCTCCGTCGAAGACCAGCTCGTCCTGGCCGCCGACCTGGTTGACGTAGGCGAGGGCGCATCCGGCCTCGCGGGCGCGCCTGGCCACCAGCGCCAGGCGTACGTCGTCCTTCTCCTTCTCGTACGGGGAGGCGTTCGGCACCACGAGCAGCCCGGCTCCGGCCTCGGCCACCACCGCGACGGGGCCACCCTCCTGCCAGAGGTCCTCGCAGACCGCGATCGCCACGTCGACGCCGTGCAGCCGGAAGATCGGCAGCCGGTCGCCGCGGACGAAGTAGCGGTACTCGTCGAAGACGCCGTAGTTCGGCAGGTGGTGCTTGGCGGTCTTGACGACCACCTGGCCCCGGTGCAGCAGCGCGGCCGCGTCGAGCGGGGCACCCTTGGGCTGGCCGACGCGCGGGGCGAGCTTCGCGCGGTCCACGTAGCCGACCACCACGGGGATCTCGCCGAGTCCCGCCTCGTCCAGCCGTCGCGCGGCCTCCTCGATCGCCGCGATCGACGCCTCAACGAACGAGGTGCGCAGCACGAGGTCCTCGACGGGATATCCGGTCAGGAACATCTCGGTGAAGACGACCAGGTGCGCGCCGCGGTCGGCGGCACGGCGGGTCCACTCGACCAGTCTGTCCGTGTTGGCGGCCAGGTCACCGACGGCGGGATTGCTCTGGGCCAGGGCGATGCGGAGTTGAGCCACGCGGCCATCCTATTGGGGCGTGCCCAGAGCCCGCCGTTCAGGTGATTCCTCCCCGGCGGACGGTGGATGGGGGCGGACGTCCGGCGGTGACCTCCTGTCGCCTCCCGTTGCCGGGGTTCCCCGGTCGGGCGCTCCCGCGGGAGCCTCGGGTCACTCTCCGGCTCTTTCTCGTTCCCGCTGCGAGGTCGCCCGCGAGTGTGGTCCTCAAGGACTCGCCGGTACTCCATGGTCGGTGGCAGGTGGGCGTGAAGCCCCCCGCGGGACTGAGCTCGTGAGCAACAGTTCCGGTGGGGAGGCCTCACCTCTCCTTCAACGGCACACGACGTCACGGCGAACGTCCGCCGTGGGACCGTCCGGTGTCCGTCCTGTTTCCCTCCGGTGTCCGTTCTGCGCCGGACTCACCGAGGCCCGGTGGGCTTTCGAGGAGGTCATTCGCGGATCCGCGGCGCCTGTGCGCATTCGAACCCGCCAGGCGAGACCGTCCGCCGGGTTTCACGACCGGCTTTCTGGTATTTCCCTGGATCAATAGTATTAATGGAAAAAACGGGATTAAAGGGATAGTTGCGATTGTGCTCGTCCCGCTCCGCCATGAGCGCGGCGGTGCCGTCCGACCACGATCGCGGGACGTGACGGCGCCCGTCGGTGACGGCGTCCTTGGTTCGCCCTCAGTTCGCCGACCAGCAGAAGCGTGCGTAACCGGCGTCGTAGCCGTCCAGGAAGCCCCTGTCGTAGTCGCTGGGCGGCCCGGCGTAGCTCCGTGTCCTGGGCCTGCGGCAGTCCTGCGCGGCGGCCCGGTAGCCGTTCCTGTATCCCCGCCAGTAGTCCCTCGGGTCCTCCGCCGACGGGGCCGGGTCCATCATGGTCTCGCTCTGTGAAGCGCCTGTCGTCACGGCCTGTTCGGGATCCGGTGCGGGTGCGGCATGGGAGAACGAGACCGGTCCCAGGGCGAGTGCCGCGAGAAGCGCCGGACCGAGCACCATCAGTTGTCGCTTGCCATACATGGGTTTCTCCCTTGGTCGGGCCGCGAGCGGAGCCCGCTCGACGGCCATGATTAGGGGGAAAGATATAGGGCGAGCCGTTCGGACTAAAGGACCTAGGCGCTCTTTTCCTTATTTTCGGAGTAAGTTAAGAAGGATTGGAGTTTGCCTATTTTTTATTTATTGCGGCAACTTTCGGGAAAATATCGCCTCTTGCTGGACATGGGCATTCACCGGGTTGTGAGCCGTAAAATCTCGGCGAGGTGCGGATGTCATTCGTGACGTCGCAGGGGAGAGCGGCCGATATCGGGGAACCGTGCGACCGGCGGCGTCCACGGGCCGCAGAGGAGTCCCTCACAGGTTCGTGAGGGACTCCGGTTTTGAGGACTCCGCCGCCCGGACGGCCGGTTTCGACCGCCGGGATCCGCCGGGATCCGCCGGGATCGGCTGAGATCCGTCGGGATTCGCTGAGATTCGCCGGGATCCGTCGGGATCCGCTGATCCGCGTCGGGTGACGCCGCCGAGGTTGACCGCCGGGATCGGCGGGTTCCGTATCGGGCAGCGCCGCCGAGGTTGACCGGAGGAGTCGGCGGGTTCCGTGTCGGGCAGCACCGAGGCCGACCGGAGGAGCCGGTCGGCCGGCTCCTCCGGGCCGGGGAACTCAGGCGGGGAACCCGTCAGCCGAGGACCCAGAGCAGCCCGAGGTTCTTCGCCCTGGCGGGCTCGGTCACCCGCTGGACCTCCTTGCCCGAGCGGGAGAGGACCACGATCGTGTTGGCGGCCGTGCCCCTGACCCGGACCGCCAGGCGGCCGTCGCGCAGGTAGCGCGCGCCCAGCAGCCGCCCCCTGACCGGGATGGCGACCTTCGCGCCGGTCTTGGTGTCGTAGATCGACGGGGTGAACGACAGGGGCCAGGAGCCGTCGCCGCCCTGGGCGTTCGCGCCGATGGCGTTGACCACCACCCGGCGGCTGTCGGGCGACAGGCTCTCCACGTGGTTGGCGAGCTTGACGCCCGGGGCGCGCTTGGAGATCCGCAGCCTGGTGTCCAGGAGATGGACGCCGTCGGTGTCGCCCGCGTACCCGGCGAGGGTCCTGCCGTCGGCCGACCAGGTCAGGTGGCAGGGGCCGAGGG
Source organism: Streptosporangium sp. NBC_01469 (assembly GCF_036227305.1). NCBI lineage: Bacteria > Bacillati > Actinomycetota > Actinomycetes > Streptosporangiales > Streptosporangiaceae > Streptosporangium > Streptosporangium sp. NBC_01469. Next base: position 4,602,494 of record NZ_CP109465.1, read on the forward strand.
TCTTCCCCGCGTCGAACCGGCCCCTGCCGTCGGCGCCGACCACCGCCACCGTCATCGCCTCGCCCGTGCCCTTCACCGGGTAGGCGATCCGTCTGCCGTCGGCCGTCCAGACCGGGGTCAGGCAGGGGCTGCCGAAGGCGGCGTTCCTGGCGATCACCCTGTCCGCGCCGGACCCGGTGGTCTTGACGCGCAGCCTGTTCCTGTCGTCGATCCAGGCGACCTTCCGGCCGTCGGGCGCGACCGCGAACTGGCCGGCGGAGGCTCCGGCGCCGGCCGTCAGGCTGGTCCAGCCTCCCCGGTGGGTCAGCACCTCGATCCCGCTTCCCCCGTGGCGGAAGTAGACGGCGCCCGAGACGGGAGCCGCCCCGTGCGAGGCCGCCGTAGGAGCGGCGCCCCCGGCGCCCCCGGCCACTCCGGCACCCTCGGTGGATCCGGCCACCCCGGTGTCCCCGGTGGAGGACCTGCTCATCCCGGTGACTCCGGCGGACCCGCCCGCTCCGGCGCCCCCGGTGGACTCGGCGAGCGCGGGAGCGGTGGTGGCGGCCGTCAGGGCGAGTACGACGCCGGTGGCCAGGGCCCAGTGCTTCAAGAAGATCTCCTCGGACGAATTCCGTAACGGCTGGTTAGAGTCCCGAGAGGCCGAAAAGGTTTACAGGTGACCCGCCACGACCGGCGCGGCGGGGATCGGCAGCACGGCCTCCACGACCGTCCCGCCCCCGGGGGCCGCCCCGATCACGCAGGTGCCGCCCAGCTCGGCGGCCCGCTCGCGCATGGAGAGCAGCCCGACCCCGGAGCGCGGCCCCGGGGGCAGCCCGTCCCCGTCGTCCTCGACGCGTACCACCAGCGACTCCCCGCGCCGCAGCGAGATCACCGCGGAGCCGGCCCGCGCGTGCTTGCGGATGTTGGTGAGCCCCTCCTGCGCGATGCGGTACGCGGCCACCTCGGCCGCCGCGGGCAGGTCCGACAGGTCACCCTCGGTCTCCACCGCGACCCGCGGCGTGCCCTCCTGGGCCAGAGCCCGTACGGCCCCCGCCAGGCCGAGTTCGTCGAGGGTGGGCGGGCGCAGGCCGTACACCAGTTCCCTGATCTCCTGACTGACCGCGTCCATGCCGCCGCGCAGTTCGAGCAGGAGCCTGTCCGCCGAGGCGGGGGCGGTGCGCAGGCTGATCCTGGCCATGTTGATCGACATGGCCATGTCGGTCAGCGCGTGGCCGAGCCCGTCGTGCAGGTCCCTGCGCAGGCGGCGGCGCTCCTCCTCGCGGGCGGTGAGGATGCGCTCCCGGGAGCGCTGCAGGTCGGCGGTCATCCGCACGGCGTGCGCCACGTCGGCGACGTACGGGACGGCCACCGCGACCAGGCGGCCGTTGTGCGCGGCGGCGAACCTGCGAGGGCCGGGGGAGCCGAGGAGCAGCCGCCCGACCGGCTCACCGTGCCAGACCAGCGGCACCCCGCGCGGCGCCGGGCCCAGCAGGCCGACCTGGACCTGCCGGGCGCCGGGCCCGTGGACCTCGACGGCGACGCCGGTGACGCTCAGCCCGTCCTTGACCACGGCGGCGACGGCGGCGAGCGCGTTGGCCGGCTCGGTCTCGCGGACCTCCCTGGCCAGGAGCGCGGCGAGCGCCTGCGGGTCGCCGTGCGTGCCGTACATGAGCCGGTCGACCAGGCTCCTGAGCCTGTGCCGGAGCGGATGGAAGATGATCCCGGCGAGCAGGGCCGCCATCAGGCCACCGATCCGGTCGTACCCCGACAGCGCGAGCCCGGCGACCGCGCCGACCGCGTACACGGCGCTGACCGCGGCGATCAGCCCGGCGGCGACGAAGGCGCGGCTGACGACCGTGTCGATGCCGTAGAGCTGGTAGCGCAGCACCGAGAAGACGATGGCCGCCGGGATCAGCCCGGTCCAGATCGTGCCGGCCAGCCACCAGGCGGGCCCGGCGAGCAGGAAGGCGACGTAGACGGCGAACGCGAAGACCGGCCAGGCGATCTGGCGGCGCAGCTCGGGGCCGGCCCGCCGGAAGCGCAGCACCAGGGAGACCAGGGCCAGGACCGCGAGGGCCGAGACCAGGACGGCGGTCACCTCGCGCGCCGCCATGTTGTAGGGGGCGAGGGGGCCCACCACGAGCGGGTTGGGGATGACCCGCGGCCAGGGGTAGAGCGCGGGGTCGGGGTCCGGGCGGGTGAGGTTCAGCAGCAGGTCCGCCGCGAACACGACCACGCCGGCCATCGCCAGCGGCCGCCACCGCCGCGAGGGCAGCCGCCCGTCGGGGGAGTACAGCGGGAACAGGATCGCCAGCAGGAACCCGCCGACCGCCTTCCCCGTGACCATGCTCAGGCGGAGGTGACCGGCGGACTCCAGGTCGCCCGCCGCGGCGAGGGTGAACATCGCCGACTCGGAGAAGGCGTTGACCGCGCACATCAGGCCGCCCGCGCACATCAGCCACGCCGTGGCCGGGCGCGCGCGGTGGGCCAGCAGGAACGCGCCCACCACGGGGAACGTCAGCCCGGCCGCCAGGTCGGGCGTGGCGGGCTGCCCCGGCCGCCACCCGGGTGGCAGGTCGAGACGGAGCACGAGACCGATCACGGTGAGCCCCACCGAGAGGACCGCCGCCGAGACGGCGGCGAGCCGCAGCGGGGAGAGCGGCAGCCCGCGCACCGGCGAGGTGGCGGGCCAGGCGGGGGCGTCCTCGGTCACGGTGACCGCGTCGACGACCGGCCTGGGCACGCCACCGACACCGTCGAGCGTCCGGCCGCGGTCGCGTGGCCGCGGGCGCATCGCTATCTGCCCACGTCGCCGGGGTTGACCAGCCCGGACTCGTACGCGGTGACGACGAGCTGGGCCCGGTCGAACAGCCCGAGGTGGTCGAGCAGCCTGACCACCGACCGAGAGACCGCCCCCTCGGGGACCGCCAGGGTCGCGGCGATCTGCCGGTTGGTCAGTCCCCGGGCGACGAGCTTCATCAGGTCGAGCTCCGCGTCCCCGAGACCGGCGAGGCCGGGCGGCGCCGACGGGTCGGTACGCCCGGCGAAGGCCGCGATCAGGCGGGTGGTGACGGCGGGGTCGATCAACGCGTCACCGGCCTGCGCGGCCCGCATCGCGCTGATGAGCTGCTCGGGCGCCGACGTCTTGAGGACGAACCCGCTCACCCCGGCCCGCAGCGCCGCGTAGAGGTTGTCGTCCGTGCCGAACGTGGTCATCATGACGACCTTCGGCGGCGCCTTGTCGGCCAGGATCCTGCGCGCGGCGGTCAGCCCGTCCAGCCTGGGCATCTGGATGTCCATCAGCACCAGGTCGGGGGAGGTCTCCCTGACGACCGCGATCGCCTGCTCGCCGTTCTCGGCCTCCCCGACCAGCTCGAAGCCGGGTTCGCTGTCCAGCACCACGCGCAGGCCGGTACGGACCAGCGCCTGGTCGTCCACCACCACGATCCGCAGCCCCGGCAGCGCCCGCTCCTCGGCGGGGGCCGCGCGCGCCACCGCCGGTTCCGCGGCCCGCGCGGTCCCGGCGGGCGGGTCGAGGTGGACGGCCTGGGCCAGCATGTCGGACTCCAGGCGCTGCAGGGTGGCGCCCAGGTCGAGGCCGAGCTCGTCGCGGAGCATCACCCTGGCACGCCGGAGCGCTCCCAGCGCGTCCCCCTGCCTGCCGTTGCGGTACAGGGCCAGCGCGAGCAGCCGCCAGGCCTCCTCCCGCAGCGGGTGCGCCGAGGCGTGCGCCTCCAGGTCGGCGACGAGGGCGCCGGAGTGTCCCAGGAGGAGCCCCGCGTCGGCGCGGCGCTCGACCGCGATCAGCCGCAGCTCCTCCAGCCTGCCCGCCTCGCTCGCCGCCCACGGCAGGTCGGAGAACTCGGCCAGGGCCGGGCCGCGCCAGAGCGCGAGGGCGGCCTCCAGGCGCTCCCACACCTCGGCGGGCTCGCCGCCCGCCTTGACCGCGCTCTCGAAACTCCAGGTGTCCACCTGGCCGGGGGAGGCGCGCAGCGCGTACCCCGGCGGGGCGGAGACCAGGACCTCGGCCTCCTCCCGGGGCGCGCGGCCGGGCTCCAGGGCGCGCCGCAGCCGCGACACGTATCCCTGGATGGTCGACAGGGCCTGGGCGGGCGGCTCGCCGGGCCACAGCTCGTCGATGAGCATGGTCACGGGGACGGCACGGCCTCCGGCCACGAGGAGCCGGGCCAGCACCGCCATCTGGCGCTGGCCTCCGAGGTCGAGTGCTGTCTCACCGTGGCGCGCCTGGAACGGTCCGAGAGCACGAAATGTCAGCATTGCAGGCGTAAGGGTAGGGCTACCTGGACCAACCTCATAGAGCAATACTCACCATCGTTCGCAGGCCGTAAGGAATCATCGGTGGTCAGATCTCCACATTCAAGTTCACCGGAAGTATCGCCTCGACCACGGTTCCCCCCTCGGGGGGCGTTGTGATCACGCATGTCCCGCCCAGTTCGGCGGCGCGCTCGCGCATCGACGCCAGCCCGACCCCCGAGCGACGCCCGGCGGGTACGCCGATCCCGTCGTCGCGCACCCGGATGCTCAGGTCGTCCTCGCCCCGTTCCAGCGACACCCGCACCGTCGCCGCTCCGGCGTGCTTGCGCGCGTTGGTCAGCGCCTCCTGCACGATCCGGTACGCGGCGACCTCGGTCGCGGCGGGCAGCCCCGGCAGCTCGCCCCTGACCTCGACGGCGACGCCGGGGCCCGCCATCTCCGCCACGGCCCCGGCCAGGCCGAGGTCGTCCAGCGCCGGCGGACGCAGGCCGTACACCAGGTGCCTGATGTCGCTGGTGACGCTGTCCATGCCGGAGCGCAGCTCGCCGAGCATGCGTTCGGCCGTCTCGGGGGAGGCGCGCAGGGAGAGCCTGGCCGCGTTGATGGACATCGCCATCCCGCTGAGCGACTGGCCGAGGCCGTCGTGCAGGTCGCGGCGCAGGCGGCGGCGCTCCTCCTCGCGGGTGGTGACGATCCGCTCCCGGGAGCGCCGCAGCGCGCCGACCAGCCGGACCGCGTGGGCCGCGTCGGCCACGTACGGCGTGAGCGCGGCGATGACCCGCTCGTTGTGCGCGGCGGGCAGGCGCCGGGCCCCCGGCGGGCCGATGAGCAGGCGGCCGACGGGCTCGCCGTGCCAGACCAGCCGGATGTCGCGCGTCACCTCCTCCAGCGTTCCCACCGTCGCCTCCTCGGGCCAGCCGCCCTGGAAGCGCACGCCGGTACCGGTGACCGCCAGGCCGTCGCGCAGCACGTCCAGGGTCGCGGCCAGCCCGCCCGCGGGATCGGTGCGCTGGATCCTGCGCCCGAGTTCGGCGGCCAGCGCCACCGGGTCGCCCTTGCTGCCGTACAGGAGGCGGTCGGCGCCGCGCTGGAGCATCCGCCGCATCGGGTGGAGGAACGCCCCCGCGCAGAGCGCGGCGAACAGGCCGCCGATCCGGTCCACGTCCGACAGGAACAGGCTGGAGGCGGTGCCCACCGCCACGTACACCCCGCCGATCACGCCGACCAGGCCCGCGCCGACCAGCGCCCTGGTGATGAGCGTGTCGATCCCGTACAGGCGGTGCCGCAGCACCGAGAAGGTGATCGCGACCGGGACCAGCGGGATCGTGAACGACGCCAGCCACCACACCGGATTGCCGATCACCCAGGGGACGATGACGGTGGCGATCGCGACCAGCGTCCAGAGGATCTGCCCGCGCTCCTCGCGGCCGGCCCGCCGGAACCGCGTGGCCAGCGAGGCGAAGGCCAGGATCATCACCGCGTTGGTGAGCATGTCCAGCGAGAACCGCAGCGGGTGGGGGGCGAGGCTCGTGTACCGCAGCCCGGAGAGGGGCAGGAGGTCCATGACGAGCACGTCGGCGCCCAGGACGGCGACGGAGACCCAGACCAGCGCCCGCCAGCGCGGGGAGGGCAGCCTCCCGTCCGGGTAGAGCATCGGCAGCAGCACGACCAGGAAGAGGATGGTCAGCTTCCAGCTCACCCCGGCGACCGCCCAGATCGCCTCCGGCGGGACCGCCCACTCCCGCGCCGTGTCCAGGAGCGCCAGGTTCACCGTGAGACTGTTCAGCGCGGAGCACAGCCCGCCCAGGCAGAGCAGCCAGCCGATGACCAGCCGGGGCCGCTGGAAGACCAGCAGCGCCCCGAGGACGGGGAACGCGGCGCCGGCCACGTCCTCGGGCGCGAACGGCAGCGGCGTGTAGGAGGGCTGCGGGAGCTGCGCCGTGACCCAGATGTTGACGCACTCCATCGCCACGGACGCGGCGGCGGCCACCACCGCCGCCACCCGGCTCTGGACGGGCGTCACCGTCGGGATCACCCGGTACAGCCCGCGCATGATGGTTTAGGCCCTTCATTTTGTACTTGAAGGGACCTTAACCGGCGCAGACCGCAATCTAATCAACGAGTGATCAAAGCCGGTTGGATACCGTATGGCGTCCAGAGGCCGTTGAACCCCCGGCCGAAGCCGGGGGTCCTCACGCCGGAGGTGCCCGACCCGGCACCGGGGCCGGGCGTACGGGCGGATCCACCCGGGGGCGGCCGGTCACGGCACGTCGTACCGGCTGGACTCCAGGAGCCATTCCAGCTGGGCCCTCGGCGCCGTGAGGAACGCGCACGCGACCTTGCTGACATCCCTGGCCTGGCCGGTCGAGAACCCGAACCGGTCGAACAGCGCAGGCAGCCGGCGCGCGGAGGTCCGCAGGTCCTCGGCGCGGGCGGCGATCCGGTTGTTCACCCAGGCGACGGCGGCGGTGTCGGAGAGCCCGAACGCGGTCGCGGCGACCGTCACGTAGTTGTGCACGTCGCCGTTGGCCCGCTCCTTGTGGTGCGAGGCGACGTCGTTGCACCAGGCGGTGACGTCGTTGCAGGCGTCCACCAGCGTCCGCCAGGTCGTGCTCTCGCGCAGCCCCGCGGGCACCTCCACCCCCAGGCAGGGCTCCACCAGGTCGAACAGGTAGGGGCCGGCGGTGCCCCGCCGCAGCCGCGGGTACTGCGCGGGGGAGGGCACGCGGCCCGCGCACCGGTTCTCGGCCTCGGTACGGCAGGCCTCGCCCTGCGCCGCCAGCCCCGCCAGGAACCGGTGCCGCCACCGGGTGCTCATCCGCTCGGTGGTGACCTTCCAGAGGTCGCCGAAGGCCAGCTCGATGGGCGAGGAGGCGTGGGCGGGGGCACGCGCGACGAGGTCGAGCCGCGCGAAGGTGGCCTCGACGATCTCGGCCGCGCGCCCGGCGGGCTTCTCGTCCCACTCGTCGTCGAAGTGGAACAGCCAGGTCAGCCATTTGGCGAACAGCAGCGCCGACTCCACGCCGAACCCGCAGAAGGCGCGGCCCGCCATCCGCTCGAACCCGGCGCCAGGGGGAGGTTCGAGCCCCACCTCGCGGGCCCAGACGGCGAGCTCGGCGCCGATCAGGCCGACCGAGGGGTGCATCGGGCATGGTGCCGACATCACCGGTACGAGCTCGGTGAGGGGCAGCAGCAGGGGCGCGGCCACCCCGGAGGGCCGCGGCGGCCCGGGATGTCCCGTCGTTCCGGCGGGCGAGGCGGGCGAGGCGGGCTCGGTGGAGGCGGCGGAGGCGGTGGGGGCGGGAGACGGGGAGGAGGACAGGGAAAGGGACATTGAGGATGGCAAGGGCTTAGGAAGGGGTCGGGGACGGGTGAGGGGCTCGCCGAACGTCGGGGTGAGGGCCACTACAGCGGACCGAACAGCCAGTTGCCGGCCACTTCCGGATCGGCGCTCGTGTAGAACTGCCGGGTCGCCTCGACCAGCTCGCCCACGGACACGACGCCGTCGCCGTCGCCGTCGAGCCGCTCGAAGGTGGCCCGCACGTCCTCGCGCGGGGTGCCGAACGCGGCCATCATGATCCAGAACTCGTCCGGCCCCACGGCCCCGTCGCCGTCGGTGTCGCACAGGCCGGCCACCGCCTCGGCGGCGGGCGCGAACACCGCGTCGAACCGGTCGCCCTCGATGAACGCGGAGGTCATGCCGGCGCGGAACTCCTCGGACGAGATCGAGCCGTCGCCGTCGGCGTCGATCTCCGCGGCCAGGGTCCGCCAGATCCCCTCGAAGCCCTGGGCGAGCCTGTTGCCGGCCTGCGAGGTCGGCGACTCGCCGAAGCCGACGAGGATCCGGGCGCCGAGGCCGAGGAGGTCCTCGCGCTCGATCGACCCGCTGCCGTCGACGTCCATGTGCCCGAAGGCACGGTCGAGCTTGTGATTGAGGAGCGTGGTGCTCATCGTTTACTCCAGCGTTACTTATTGAGATCGAACAGTTACCGTAAGTGACGATAGCGGGGTGTTTCCAGCAGCCACTCCAGATAGGCCCTCGGGATGGTCAAGAAAGCGCATGCCACCCGCGTCACCTCGCGGGAGGGGGTGAGGCCCAGGTCGTGCCGCTCCGTGAGTGCGGGGACCGCGCGGGCGGCCGTCCACAGCTCCTCCATGCGGGTGGCGACCCTGTCGATCGTCCACTCTTCCGCCTCCCGTTTGGAGCGTTCCAAAAAAATGGTGTCCGCCTGGCCGTGTCCGGCCACCGCCTCCTCGCACCGGGCGGCCACGTCGCCGCTCGCCTCGACGAGCGCCCGCCAGGGCGGGCTCCGCCACACACGTTCGGGCACCTCCACCCCCAGGCAGGGCTCCACCAGGTCGAGCAGGTAGCGGCCGAAGGCGCCCCCGGCGGGCTTCGCGCGATCATCGGCCAGGGGTGCCCCACGGCCGAGGACCGCCTCCCGCTGGGCGGCCAGCCCGGCCGTGAAGCGTTCGCGCCACGCGCCGCTCATCCCCGGCGCGCACGCCGTCCAGAGGCCGGAGAAGGCCCGCTCCAGCGGTGCCGGGCCCGGCTCGCCGCCCGTGGCCACGGCGAGGACCGGGGTGAGGGCCTCGGGAGCCCGGCGCAGGTGTGACATCCAGGTCAGCCAGCGGGCCAGCGACGTGACCGAGCCGGTTTCGCAACGGGCGAACGCCCTCCCGGCCAGCCGGGAGGCGACGGGGTCGGGGGGCAGTCCGGCCGCGCGCGCCCAGTCGGACGTCGCGGCCTCGACCAGGTGTGCCGACGGATGAACGGGGCAGGGCATCGCCAGGGCCGCGAGGCGTTCGGTGAGCCTGGCCGGCGGCGAGACCGCGTGCGGTGGTTCGTGGACTTCGGTGCGTGCCATCGCTTCCCCCCGGATCGAACTTCCAGCGGCTCCGGTCGCACACTGTAGGAGGAGAGGGGGGCCGGAACGCGGAGGCGCGGCGGTCCCGGTGCCACATCTCACCGTTCTTCCCCGTAACGTGTGCGAAACACTGAGAGGGCAAACTGGGAGACCACTAGGCGTGTTGCAGCACGTCGGCAATGAAGGAGAAGCCTTGGACCGCCAGCAGGAGTTCGTTCTCCGCACCCTTGAGGAGCGCGACATCCGGTTCATCCGGCTGTGGTTCACCGATGTGCTCGGGTTCCTGAAGTCGGTGGCCATCGCTCCGGCCGAGCTTGAGGGTGCCTTCGCCGAGGGCATCGGCTTCGACGGCTCGGCCATCGAGGGCTTCGCCCGGGTCTACGAGTCGGACATGCTCGCCAAGCCCGACCCGTCGACCTTCCAGATCCTTCCCTGGCGCAGCGAGACGCCGGGCGCGGCCCGGATGTTCTGTGACATCCTCATGCCGGACGGCTCGCCCTCGCACGCCGACCCGCGCTGGGTGCTCAAGCGCACCCTGGCGAAGGCCTCCGACATGGGCTTCAGCTTCTACACCCACCCGGAGATCGAGTTCTTCCTGCTGAAGAACCGGCCGGAGGGCAACGAGCGGCCCCAGCCGATCGACGGCGGCGGCTACTTCGACCACACCCCGCACAGTTCGGGCCACGACTTCCGGCGCAACGCGATCATGATGCTGGAGTCGATGGGCATCTCCGTCGAGTACAGCCACCACGAGGGCGGCCCCGGCCAGCAGGAGATCGACCTGCGCTACGCCGACGCGCTCACCACCGCCGACAACATCATGACCTTCCGCCTGGTCATGAAGGAGGTCGCGCTGGAGCAGGGCATCTGGGCGAGCTTCATGCCCAAGCCCTTCACCGAGCACCCCGGCTCCGGCATGCACACCCACATGTCGCTCTTCGAGGGTGACCGCAACGCCTTCTACGAGCCCGGCGCCGACTACCAGCTCTCCAAGATCGGCCGTTCCTTCATCGGCGGCCTGCTCACGCACGCCGCCGAGATCACCGCGGTCTGCAACCAGTGGGTCAACTCCTACAAGCGGCTGTGGGGCGGCGCCGAGGCGATCGCCGGAGCGGGCGGCGAGGCCCCGAGCTACATCTCCTGGGGCCACAACAACCGCTCCGCGCTGGTTCGGGTGCCGATGTACAAGCCGCACAAGGGCGGCTCGACCCGCATCGAGTTCCGCTCGCTCGACTCCTCCTGCAACCCGTACCTCGCCTTCGCCGTGATCCTCGCGGCCGGCCTGAAGGGCATCGAGGAGGGGTACGAGATGCCCCCCGGCGCCGAGGACGACGTGTGGGCGCTGACCTCGGCCGAGCGCAGGGCGCTGGGCATCCAGCCGCTGCCCCAGTCGCTGGACGAGGCCATCGCGGTCATGGAGCGCAGCGAGCTCGTCGCCGAGACCCTCGGCGAGCACGTCTTCGACTACTTCCTGCGCAACAAGCGCGCCGAGTGGAACGAGTACCGCAGGCAGGTCACCGAGTTCGAGCTCGGCCGCTACCTGCCGGTCCTCTAGCCGCCGCGCGGTTTCGCGGGCAGGCGCGGGCACGGCGGGCCTCCGGGGCGCTCGCCGTGCCCGCGAGGGCCGCGCGCCCCGGGGCCGGTGGTCACGCCCGGCTCGCACACCCGGCCAGGTCGTACGCGGCCGGCGGCGGTCGTGCCGGGTGCCGGACCTCGTGATCCGGGCGCCGCGGCGACGAGTTGCCGCGGCGGGTAATCCAAGGCCGCCCGCCGAACGTCATACCGGCGTTACCTGCGGCTAATGAGAGTGTCATCGATCTCGAGTTGGCTGTATGTACAAGCAGTCCGATAAAATCGGTCAGTCCCATTACGTGATTTCTGAGGATTGATCGCCATAAAGGCGACAGGAGGTGCGGCATGACGACGACGTCCGAGCTGCAGACCGTGCTGACCGTTCCGGCGCGTTTCCGTGGTCCCGAGGGGTCCGCGAACGGAGGCTGGATCGCGGGTACGGTCTCCGAGGCGTTGCACGGCGCCCGGCACGACTCGGCCGTCGAGGTCACGCTGCACGCACCCACGCCACTGGATACCGAGCTGTCCCTGCGCCACCTCGCCAACACCGCGACCCTCACCCACGGTGAGAGGCTCCTCGTCGAGGCCATCACGGTCGCCGAGGAGCTCGACGTCCCGGACTTCGTGCCCTTCAACGAGGCCGCGCGGGCCGAGGGCGGCTTCGCCGGTCTCGTCGGGCACGCCTTCCCCGGCTGCTTCGCGTGCGGCCTGCGCGACCCCGGCGACGGCCTGCGGATCTTCCCGGGGCCGGTGCCCGGCACCGACCTGGTCGCCGCCGGCTGGCGGGTCCCGATGACCATCACCGACGCGGACGGCAAAGTCCCCGACGCGATCCTCTGGGCCGCCCTCGACTGCCCCACCGGCTGGGCGCACTTCGGCCCCGGCGACTTCGCCCTGCTCGGCCGCCTGACCGTGCGGATCCACCGCCGGATCTACCCCGGCGGCGCCTACTCCGTCGTCGCCCGAGCCACCGGCCGCGAGGGCCGCAAGCTCTTCGGCGAGAGCGCCGTCTACGAGGCCGACGGCACCCTGGTCGCCGCCGCCAAGGCCACCTGGATCACTCCCGCCCAGGCCGGCTGACCCGCCTCCGGCCAGGGCGGTCCTCGCGGATCCCGCGACCCGCACGGCGTGACGCCCCGGCCCTTGGTCCTCGTGTCCCGCACGGGGGGCGGTCGTCCAGCGGTGGTCCCGTATGGCCTCTCCGGCGGCGCCTCGTGCGGGTCGCCGCCGGGGGATCAGCGGGAGAGGTGCCCGGCGACCAGCGAGGCGCAGCGGTCGTCGAAGAGGATCGTGTAGTGGTTGCAGTCGTCGATCACCTCGTCCTCCAGCGCGGGCAGCCGCCCGGCCCACGTGGCGGCCAGCTCGTCGGGCATCAGGCCGACCGGCTGGTTCAGCAGTCCCCTCGGGGCGCGCAGCAGCGACAGGGGAGAGGTGATCGCGCGCAGCGCGGCGCCGACCGCCTCCCCCTCGGTGAGCAGCCACCGGCCGTCCTCGCGGACCGGTTCCCGCCGCACCCGCGAGCGCACCGCCCCCTCAGGCCCCGACGCGTCGTAGCGGACGTACTCCTCCGCCTCCTCGGTCCACGCCTCGGCGAAGGCGGGGTGGGCCCTGAAGAAGTCCACGTACGCGCCGACGCTCGGGAAGGTACGGTCCAGCCGGGCGACGGCCGGGCCGAGCGTGGCCTCCATGACCGCGTCGGGGTCGGCGCCGGGGGGCAGCGGCATCGGGAGCCCGCCGTCGATCAGCACCACCCTGGCGTAGTCGTGCCCCGCCGCGGCGAGGGCCGCGACGTAGGCGCCCATCGAGTGACCGGTGAGCACGATGCCGGACTCGGCGCCCGCGGACCGGGCGACGAGGTTCACGTCCTCGGCGTGCCCGGCCAGGCCGTACGGGCCGGGGAGCCCGGCGCTGTGACCGCGGCCCCGCAGGTCCATCGCGACCAGCGACCACTCGGCGGGGAGCCTGCGGGCGACGCCGGCCCAGGCCATGAGCGAGGCGGTGATGCCGTGCACCGCCACGATCACGCGGGGTCCGGTGCCGAAGCGGGCGACGCGCAGCGCGCCGCCGGGGACCTCGACATCACTCAGGACGGGGTTCATCGGTTCTCCTTGGGCATGGAGCCCCGCCTCCGGTTCCGGCGGGACTGATGCCAAGGTGGCGGGTGCTCGCGTCCGAGGTCAATGTCCGCGGCCGACATGAAGGGTGGCGGTCTCGTATGTCTCTCCGGCCGTGACCGTCTTGTATGCATATCAGCTCATAATTGCCCTATGAGGATTACCGTCATCGAGCACGAGGCCGACGCGGGGCTCGGATTCCTCGCCGGATGGCTGTCCGGGGCCGGGGCCGTCTGCGAGGTCGTCCGGCCCTACCTGGGCGAGGCCGTGCCCGAGCGGATCACCGGAGGGCTGATCGTCCTCGGCGGCGAGGCGGCGGCCTGGGAGGACGAGAGGTGTTCCTGGCTGCCCGCCACCCGTGACCTGATCCGCGTCTGCGTTGAGGAGGGCGTGCCGACCCTGGGGATCTGCCTGGGGGCACAGCTCATGGCGCTCGCCTGCGGCGGTGCCGTCGGGCGCGGGGCGCACGGGCTGGAGGTCGGCGTGACCGAGGTCGTCCCTCTTCCCGCCGCCGGAGCCGATCCGCTTTTCACCGGCCTAGGCCCCTCCCCCGCCGTGCAGTACCACCGCGACGCGATCACCGAGCTCCCCCCGGGCGCGGTGCCGCTGGCCACCGGGGACCCGTACCCCAACCAGGCCTACCGGCTGGGGGAGAACGCCTGGGCGGTGCAGTTCCACCCCGAGGCCACCCCGGAGATCTTCGTCGGCTGGACGGCCGGATCGGCCGACGCCCTGACCGGCCTGGGCCACTCGGCCGAGGAGCTCAACGCGCGGGTGAAGGAGGCCGAGGACGGCCTGGTCGCCGCGTGGAGGCCGCTCGCCGAACGTTTCGCCGCCGCCGTCATCGCCGTCCAAATCGCGTGACCGCGCGATTACGTTCCGAATCCGCTAACGACGCCGCACAGTTTCGGGATTAACCTGTGCGGCGACGCTCCGAACGCCTGGGATGCGAGCGAGGGTGGGGATACGGAGGCAGATCGCGCCGATCCCCCTGCCCGCCGGGGGAACCGAGGCCCATGCGACCGCGGGGAGCGTGCACCTTTGATCGCTCGGGGTAGGGATTGAGGAAGGGCACCCGTGCTTGTGATCGAGGACCATGGAGGGTCGGTGGAAACCGTGCCCCGGATGCAGACGACAGCCGGACGCCTGGCGAGGCTCGGCTTCGCCGACGGCGCCAGGGCCGAGCGACTGCTCGACGAGCTGGGGCCGGAGGCCGTCGGTGACATCGACCTGCTGGCCTCGCTGGTCGCCGCGGCCGATCCCGACCTGGCGCTCACCTCGCTGAACCGGCTGGCCGAGCAGGACCCCAGCGTTCTTGGAGCGCTCCGGTCCGACCCCGGCCTGCGCGAGCGGCTGCTCGGCGTCTTCGGCGTCAGCGCCGCGCTCGGCGACCACGTCGTCAGGCACCCGGACCACTGGCGCATGCTCGGCGGGGCGTTGGCCGTGGACCGCCCGGCCGAGGAGGAACTCCGTTCGGAGCTGCTGCTCGCGGTCGGCGCCGAGCCGGACGACCCCGAGCCGAGGGCGGCCGACGCCTCCACCGCCACCCTGTCGGCGCTGCGCGCCGCCTACCGGGGGCGCCTGCTCCACCTCGCCGCGCGCGACGTCACCGGGGTCGTCTCGCTGTCCGGGGTGACCGCCGAGCTGTCCGACCTGGCCGGAGCCGCGCTGGAGGCGGGGCTCGCCATCGCCAGGTCCGAGCACCCGGAGGCGGGGGCGGTACGGCTGGCCGTCATCGGCATGGGCAAGTGCGGGGCACGCGAGCTCAACTACATCAGCGACGTCGACGTCATCTTCGTGGCCGAGCCGCGCGAGGGACCCGACGGCTCCCCCGACGAGCACGAGGCCATCAAGCTCGCCACCCGGCTGGCCCAGGGCATGATGCGCGCCTGCTCGACCAGCACCCCGGAGGGTGCGCTGTGGGAGGTCGACGCGGCGCTGCGCCCCGAGGGCAAGGCCGGGCCGCTGGTCCGCACCCTCGCCAGCCACCTCGCCTACTACCGGCGCTGGGCCAAGACCTGGGAGTTCCAGGCCCTGCTGAAGGCCAGGCCGGTCGCGGGCGACGCCGAGCTCGGCCAGCAGTACGTCGCCGCGCTGAACGAGATGGTCTGGCAGGCCGCCACCCGCGACAAGTTCGTCGAGGACGTCCAGGCCATGCGCCGCCGGGTGGAGGCCCACGTCCGCAGCGGCGACGCCGACCGCCAGCTGAAGCTCGGGCCCGGCGGGCTGCGCGACATCGAGTTCGCGGTGCAGCTGCTCCAGCTCGTCCACGGCCGCCTCGACCCGCTGCTGCGCCGCCGCGCCACGCTCCCCGCGCTCGGCGCCCTCTCCCGCGGCGGCTACGTGGGCAGGGACGACGCCAAGGCCCTCGCCGAGGCGTACACCTTCCTGCGCCAGGTCGAGCACCTGATCCAGCTGCACCGCCTCCGCCGCACGCACGTGGTGCCCGAGGGGAACGCCGACCTGCGCCGTCTCGGCCGGAGCCTGGGCATGACCGCCGACCCGGTGGGGGAGTTCACCACCCGGTGGCGGCGGCACGCAATGGAGGCCAGGCGCCTGCACGAGAAGCTGTTCTACCGGCCGCTGCTGCAGGCCGTGGCCCGGCTGCCCGAGTCGGAGGACCGGCTCTCCACGGCCGCGGCCAAGGCCCGCCTGGAGGCGCTCGGCTACGCCGACCCGAGCGGGGCGCTGCGCCACATCAGCGCGCTGACCACGGGGGTCTCCCGCCGCGCCGCGATCCAGCGGACCCTGCTGCCGGTCATGCTCGGCTGGTTCGCCGACGCCCCCGACCCCGACGCCGGCCTGCTCGGCTTCCGCCAGGTCTCCGACAAGCTCGGCTCCACCCCCTGGTACCTGCGGCTGCTCCGCGACGAGACCGCCGTGGCGTCGCGCCTGGCCAGGATGCTCGGTACCAGCCGCTATGTGACGGGACTGCTGATGAACGCCCCCGAATCGGTCGCGATGCTCGGCTCGGACACGGAACTGGCCCCCAGGCCCGTCGAGGCGCTGCTGTCCGAGGCGCGGACCGTGGTCGCCCGCCATCCCGGGGACGCCGAGGGCGCGGTGGCCGCGGTCCGGGCGCTGCGCCGCAGGGAACTGCTCCGCACGGCCGTCGCCGACCTCTCCGGCATCATCGGCATCGAGGAGGTCGGCCAGACGCTGTCCGATCTCAACGACGTGACGATCCAGGCCGCGCTCGACGCGGCCATCGACAAGGTCGAGATGGAGCGCCGCACCCCGCTGGGCACGAGGTTCGCGGTGATCGCGATGGGCCGCCTGGGCGGGGTCGAGTCCTCGTACGGCAGCGACGCCGACGTGATGTTCGTGCACTCGCCGCTGGAGGACGTGCCGGATCGCGAGGCCACCGAGACGGCGTTCGAGGTGGCCAACGAGCTGCGCCGCCTGCTGGCCCTGCCCGCCCCCGACCCGCCGCTGCTCATCGACCCCGGCCTGCGTCCCGAGGGCAAGGCGGGGCCGCTGGTCCGCACCCTGGCCTCCTACGCCGCCTACTACGAGCGGTGGTCCTCGCCGTGGGAGTCGCAGGCGCTGTTGCGCGCCCGCTTCTCCGCGGGGGACGCCGAGCTCGGCGTCGGGCTGCTGCACCTGGCCGACCCGCTGCGCTACCCGGAGGGGGGCATCTCCGACGCGGCCGTGCTGGAGATCCGCAAGCTCAAGGCGAGGATGGAGGCCGAACGCCTCCCGCGCGGGGCCGATCCCGCCCTGCACACCAAGCTCGGCCCCGGCGGGCTGTCCGACGTGGAGTGGGTGGCCCAGCTGATCCAGCTCCGCCACGCGGGGCTGCGGCCCTCGCTGCGTACCACCCGCACCCTGGAGGCGCTGAGCGCGGCGGTCGCGGAGGGCCTGCTCTCCGAGGCCGACGAGGCCGTGCTCGCCGAGGCCTGGCGGTTCGCCTCGCGCATCCGCGACGCCATCGTCGCGGTGCGGGGCCGCGCCTCCGACACGATCCCGGTGGACGCCCGCGAGCGCACGCTCATCGCCCAGGCCCTCGGCTACCCGCCCGACGGTGCGTCGGACTTCGTGGACGACTACCGCCGCGCCACCCGCCGCGCCCGCCGGGTCGTGGAGCGCGTCTTCTACGAGGACTGATCCGCCCGGCTCCCGGGAGAGTTCTCGGAAGAGTTTCCGGAAGAGCCGGCCGGTCCGGTCTCCGGGGCGGCCGGCTCCTTTCCGGAGGGCCGGCTCTTCCGGGTTTCCGGGCGATCGGCTCGCCCGGCGCGGACCGTGGGACCGGCCCGCGCCGAAGAGTCC
Organism: Streptosporangium sp. NBC_01469; assembly: GCF_036227305.1. Lineage (NCBI taxonomy): Bacteria > Bacillati > Actinomycetota > Actinomycetes > Streptosporangiales > Streptosporangiaceae > Streptosporangium > Streptosporangium sp. NBC_01469. The sequence continues at coordinate 4,619,571 of NZ_CP109465.1, forward strand.
ATCCGTTCGTCCGCGTGCTCTCCGGATCTTCGTCCGGGTGTTCTCCGGATCACGAAAACCGACCTGTTTTGAGTGATGCGTTGCGTCGCCCGGGACGGGCGTGTATCAACGGTCCGGGTGATCCTTTTGATATCTGTTTACATTGATCTGGCCATCGGCCTGATCCTGGCCTTCCTGCTCCTGTCGCTCCTGGTGAGCGGGGTCAACGAGGCCTTCGTCCGGCTGCTCGGGATCCGCAGCAAGTTCCTGTGGGCCTACCTCAGGGACACCCTGGACGGCTCCGAGGACGGCAGGTCGTGGATCCCGTCGAGGATAGCCGACGTCTTCGCGAAACTGCCCTTCTCCAGGGACGATCCGCGCCCGGTGCACAGTCCCGACGCCGCGCCCGCGGTGGTCGAGCCGATGCGGGTCGACGCCGCCACCGTCCCGGCCTCCGAGGAGGCCGGGGAGGGGGTCTCGGAGGAGATCGCCGAGGGGATCGCCCCGGAGGGCGCCGCGCGGGAGGCCGCCGAGGAGGCGGGCACCGGCGGATCCCTCGGCTCCCCCGAATCTCCTGACTCGTCCGGCCTGTCCGGCTCGTCCGGTTCTCCGGTGGACGGTGGCCCCGCCGAGAGGCCGGTGCCGCCGGTCGACATGACCGCGCGGCTGTACGAGCGGCTCCAGGAGATCGACCACCCCAAGGGCACCCGTACCAGCATCGCCAACATCCCGCCCGAGCGGTTCTCCGGCGCGGTGATGGAGCTGGTCGCCGCCGAGGAGGGCGGGATCGACGGCCTGCTCGCCAAGCTGGAGGCGATCAACAGTCCCCTCGCGGGCCACCTCAAGGGCGTCTGGGAAGGTGCCCAGCGGGACCTGCCGAGGTTCCGCAAGGGCGTCGAGGACTGGTTCAACGGGGAGATGCAGCGCCTGTCCACGCTCTACGCCCGCTACGTGAAGTGGGTGGTGTTCGCGCTGGGCGTGGTGCTGACGCTGGCGTTCAGCATGGACGCGCTGGAGTACGGCAAGACCCTGCTGCGCGACAACGCCTACCGCGCGGGGGTGAGCGCCATCGCGGGCGGCGGCGGGGACGGGTACGCCGCGCTCAAGGACAAGTGCGCCGGTACCGAGATCGGCCTCGCCGAGCCGTACCAGTGCGTGACCGAGTCCCTCAGCTCCCCGGCACTGGTCAAGATCTTCGATCACGCGATCGTGAGCATCACGATCCCGCCCGACGGCTCCGCCGATGATCCGTCCTTCCACTGGAACGGCGGAGCGTGGTGGGACCGGCTGATCACTCCCGGGCACTGGCCCGGCTACCTGCTCACCATGGTCGCGCTGCTGTTCGGCGCCTCGTTCTGGTGGGACGTCCTGCGCCGCCTCACCGGCGTCCGGGGCGACCGCTCCTAGCGGAGCTGCCCCAGGAGCAGGTCCACCTGGGGCAGCGGGTCCGGTCCGTACGGGCGGACCACGACCGTACGGGCACCCGCCTCCCACAGCGACCTGATCTGGTCGGCGGCCTCCTCGGGAGAGCCCGTCGCCATCACGACCTCCTCCGGGGAGACCTTCAGGAACCCGGCGGTGTCCTCGGCCAGGCCGGTGACCACCGCGGCGTCGCCGCCGAGGTAGAGGTGGACGAAGACCACCATCTCGTGATCACCCTCGCCGGTCAGCTTCAGGGCCTCCTCGATCTGCCGGGGGCCGACCCCCTCGGGCAGGATCGTGCCCTGCGCCACCCGTCCCGACAGCTCCAGCGAGCGGGGCCGTACCACCCCGGCCAGCACCGGCGGCACGACGGCGGGGGGATGCACCAGGCTCACCCCGTCGAGCCGTACGGCCCTGCCCTGGAGGGTGACCGTCTCACCGCGCAGCAGCCCCCGTACCGCCATGATCGTCTCCTCCAGCAGCGCCAGCGGCGAGGGCGCGAGGGCGCCCACCTGGCGCATCCAGTCCTGGACGCCGTGCCCGATGCCGGCCGCGAGCCTGCCCGGGTGCAGCCTGGCCAGGTTGCCCAGCTCCATGGCGAGCAGGGCCGGGTTGCGCAGCGGCGCCGGGGTGATCCCGATGCCCACCCGGAGGCGCTCGGTGACGGCGAGCGCGGTGGCCGCCGACGAGACGGCCCCGGTCCAGCCGAGATCCTCCACCACCCAGACGTCGTCCACCTCGGCCGCGTCCAGATGGCGGCAGAAGGGGACGAGGGACTCGGGGGGAAGGTCACGGTCGAACATGACGCCCAGGCGCATATCTCTCCTAGTGAACGGCGGGAGTTCCCGCTGTGCCGTTTTCGCGGGACCTCAGAGGGCCCTCGCGTAGCGGAAGTAGCCGGCGAGGTCGTCGACGGCCGCGACGCGATCGACTCGCACCTCGGTCCCGGTCCTCCGTGCATTGATCATCTTGCCCTGGCCGACGTAGATGCCGACGTGGTGGGTCCTGACTTTACGCTTGCCGACCTTGCCGTAGAAAACGAGATCCCCCGGCCTCGCCGCCGCGGCGGGGATCCTCTTGAGCCGCTTGACGTGGTCGTCGGTGTTGCCCGGTCCCAGCACGTCGCGCCCGTAGGCGAGGTGGTAGACCCAGCGGGCGAGACCGGAGCAGTCGAGGCCGAGGGTCCTGGTGGCGGGGCAGGGCCGGATCGATCCCCGGTAGCCCTGGCAGGTACCGAGGGAGGGGCCCGGGTCCTCGTCGTGGCCGCCGCCCCAGGAGTAGGGGATCTCCCCGCCCCGCCAGCCGGGCTGGTGCTGCCCGGCCTCGATCGCGTACGCGATGGCGGTGATCCGGTTGGGGGTGACGGGCCGGGTCGGTATCCAGGCGGAGGCGCTCAGCAGCAGGAACGTTCCCAGGAGCACGGCCGCCGCGGCCTGCTTCCGGCGCCTGTGCGGGCCGTGACGCCCGGGGAGACCCTGACCGCCGGGAAGGTCCGGAAGGCTGGGCAGTCCGAGGAACGCCCGACGTCCGGTGAACCGGCCGCGTCCGAGGGGTTCGGGACGCCGTTCCCCGGCCCGGGGAGGCCTGAGATTCGCCTCTTCGTCCCGGAGTGCCGCTGCCACGTCACCTCGCCTGGTCGATCCATGTGGGTCATGACCAGTCTGCCCAACAAGCCGGTGATGCGCGTCGTGCGATGCTTTGCCCTATTTCCGGGCTCGGCGACAGGCGTTGATGTGGTCGTGGAACGGCCCAGGGGGTTCCTGGCCGACCCGAGGCGAGCGGGTGACGGGTGTCACGACACGCCGCGACCCGCGTGCGGGGCACGCGGGTCGCGGTGGTGCCGGGCGCGGTGCCGACGCGCGATACGGAGGCGCCGCCCGGCCGTGCCTCGCGGCCGGTCGTCAGTTGCCGTCGTCGTCCCCGTCACCGTCGTCGTCCCCGCCGGGTCCGGTCGTCGTGTTGACCACGTCGGGGCCGTCGTCCCCGTCGTCGCCGTCGCCCCCGCAACCGCCGACCAGGCCGACGAGCGCCGCCATCGCCGCGGCGGCCAGCGCCGCCTTCCGCGTGGTCTGAGCAAGCATGCACAACCTCCAGCTGGTGGGCTTCGACCGGGCGCGTGTCGTGCCCGGCCCCACCCCTCTGTCCCCTACGGCGGCGATCTAACGGCGGGACGGGATGTCATGTCGGCCGGCCACGCTCGTACCGGTGCGGGATTTCGCGGGAGAGCAGCACGCCGGCGTCCTTCGACACTCGACGCGGAGCGTTCCCGTGGGTCATCGGATCGCCTGGCCGACCTGGGGTGCGATCACTCGACGCAGAGGTAGCGCGGTGAGCACCGCGAGCGTGACAAGGAGGGCGCTGACCCATATCGGGCCAAGATCACCAGCACCGGCTCCGAGGGTCGCCGCCGCGATGGCAGGGCCACCCGCCGCGCCGATGTTGAGTGCCGCGGTCGCATATGACCCGCCCATGGTGGGGGCGCCCGCCGACTCGTAGAGCACCCTGGCGATCAAGGTGCTGCCCACGGCGAAGGACAGTGCGCCCTGTATGAACACGAGGATCAGAAGCGCCACCGGCCGGGCGGCGACGGTCGCCAACGTGACCCAGCCGAGCAACAACATCGGGCTGCCGATTCCGATCACGATGCCGGGGCGCTGATCCGAGAGCCGACCCGCGAGAGTGACACCGACGAAGGACCCCGCGCCGAAGAGCACCAGCACCACCGAGACCCAGAGCTCGTCCAGGCCCGCGGTGTCGGTCACGATCGGCGCCAGGAAGGTGAACGTGGCGAATGTGGCGGCGTTGACCAGGGCACCCAGCAGCATGACCAGGACCAGCCTGGGCATCGCGAGCTGGGCGATCTCGGTCCGTAGGGAGGGGCCGGCCGGAGCGTCCTGTATGGCTTCTTCGGCATGGTCCGGGATGCTTTTCACGATGCCGAAGGCGGCGGGAAGGCAGAGCAGTGCGATCGCCCAGAAGGTTGCCCGCCAGTCGAGCAGCGTTCCGAGCAGCGCGCCGCCCGGAACCCCGGCGATGGTGGCCACCGTCGTGCCGGAGAGCAGTACCGCCAGCGCGCGTCCCTTCTGGGCGGCTGTGACGAGCGTGGTCGCCGTACTCAGCGCGACTGCCAGAAAGCCCGCGTTGGCCAGGGCGGCGATCACACGGGTGGACAGAAGAACCGGGAAGCTCGACGTGAGGGCACCCGCGACATGGGCGACGGCGAACACCAGCACGAAGCCCAGCAGACTGGCCCGGGTAGGCCACCGGCGTGCGAGCACCGCCATCAGCGGCGCCCCGAGGACCATTCCGACCGCGAACGCCGAGGTCAGAAGCCCGGCACTTCCGACCGACACATCCAGGCCGGTGGCGATGTCCGGCACCAGGCCGGAGAGCATGAACTCCGAGGTGCCCATGGCGAAGACCGCCACGGCGAGCAGGTAGAGCGAGAGAGGCATCGAGAACTCCGAGGTGAGAGAACGAGAAGAAAGCGTCTCGTCACCGCGGCCAGCACCCAGGGGTGCGCGCACTTGCCCCGCTCAGCAAAGCTGCCGGGGAGTGGACTACGAACTCAGTGGTTCAGGGGGCTGACGGCGTGACCGAAAGCCCCCACCTTGGATGCCTCGGGGCTCGACATGCCACGAACATTACTCGAACCCGTCGGTTGTCACGCAAACGGATTCCGTCCGGAGAAGGTGCCGTCAACGTCCTGCCCTGCGACAATCAGGCGTCGACGGCGGCTTCCCCGGAGGTCGTCGCGTGGTGACGGCGCGGACGCCGGTTGGCCGGCCGGCGGACCTCACCCCGGCCGGCGGACCTCACCCCGGCCGGCGGGCGCCGCCTGACGCCGATTCCGCTTCCGGGTCCGCGGGCTCGTCACCGCCGCGATCGTGTGGCCGTCCTGGTCCCGTGCGGGCCCGCGGCGGTGACGCTCTCCCGCTCCGCCGTCCGCGGCCAAGAGGTTGACCGGGCGGCGATGATCGCTCACGCTGCGCCTGAAGCGTGTCGATTCCCACTCTCCAAGGAGCGTTCATGGCGCACATCACGCTGGGCAACGACCTGCCGGGCATCTCCGGCCTGTTCCACTACCGGCCGCAGACCGCGCGGCCGATGAGTGAGCTGGCCGAGGTGCTCCTACGCGGTGACAACTCGCTGTCCCGAGGCGAGCGGGAGCTGATCGCGGCCTACGTGTCCTCGCGGAACGCCTGCCGGTTCTGCTTCTCCTCGCACGCCGCGTTCGCCGAGGCGCAGTTGCCGGAGGGCACCGCCCCGGTCGAGGAGATCTGCGCCGATCCGGCGGCCGCCTCCATCTCCGACAAGATGAAGGCGCTGCTGGACATCGCGGGAGCCGTACAGCAGGGCGGGAAGGCGGTCACCGACGGGCAGGTGGCCGCGGCCAGGGCGGTGGGGGCCTCCGACGTGGAGATCCACGACGCGATCCTGATCGCGGCCGCCTTCTGCATGTTCAACCGGTACGTGGACGGCCTGGCCGCGTTCACCCCGGACGACCCCGCCGCCTACAAGGTCATGGCCGACCGCATCGTCGAGAACGGCTATCTGCGGGCGCTCCCCGAGGCGCGAGGCTGACCGAGGGGCTCCGGGCGGTCACCGCACGTCGACGTGCCCGCCCGGAGCCCCTGTCTCCGCCTCGTCCGGCCTGCTCGTGCCGCGGAGGCCTCGACATCACACGCCATGAGATGCGGCGGAGAAACGAAGGACCAACGCTATAAGTATCCGAAGTTCCACGAAGGGGTACTTATGGCTTTTATCTCCCTGAACTCCGACGAACCAGGAGTTCGCAGTCTCTTTCGCTACCGTCCGGAGACCGCCGGCCCGTTGAACGAGCTGGTGGAGGTACTGCTGTGCGGGGAGAGCTCCATGTCCCGTGGTGAACGGGAGCTGATCGCGGCCTACGTGTCGTCGCTGAACGAATGCCGGTTCTGTTTCTCCACGCACGCGGCGATCGCCGCCGCCCACCTCGACGAGGGCATGCCGCTGGTGGAGCAGGCATGCGCCAACCCGAGCGCGGCGCCGGTCTCCGGGAAGCTCCGGGCGCTGATGGAGATCGCGGGCGCGGTGCAGCGGAGCGGGAAGGCGGTCACCCAACGGCACGTCGACGCCGCCCGAGCCCTGGGGGCCACCGACATGGAGATCCACGACACCGTGCTGATCGCCGCCGCCTTCTGCATGTTCAACCGGTACGTGGACGGCCTGGCCACCTACGCCCCGGACGACCCCGCCGTCTACGCCGAGCGGGCGAGGCGGTCCGACGGTTATGTGGCGGGGCTGGCCGAACTGCAGCGCCAGGCCTGAGCACCTTGTGAGCGGGAACGCAGGAGGGGGTGCGGGGCCGTAAAGGACGACCACTGAAGCCATTTTTATCGCGAAATTGAGAAATAATTCGCCTGTTGCCTGATCTGGCGCCGGATGAGGGTTGACCCGGCCGCGATGATCGCTCACGCTGCGCGTGAAGTGCTCCGTCGCCGATCCCTCAAGGAGTGTCCATGGCGCATGTCACGCCGGGTAACGATCAGCCGGGCGTTCCCGGCCCGCTCGCGCGTCGGACGCGGACCACACGCCCAAGGCGCGAGCGGGCCGGGGTGCCCGGCGAGCGGGGGCCGCGCAGCCGATGACAGCGACCTCCCCCCACCGTTACCTGATCATCGGCGCGGGACCGGCAGGGTTGCAGCTCAGCTACTTCCTGCAGCGGGCCGGGGCCGACTATCTCACGCTGGAGCGTGACGCCGCCCCCGGGTCCTTCTTCCGCCACTATCCGCGGCACCGCCGCCTGATCTCGCTGAACAAGGTGCACACCGCCCAGGACGATCCCGAGATCAAGCTGCGCTGGGACTGGAACTCCCTGCTCAACGACTCGCCCGACCTGCTGTTCCCCCGCTACTCGAAGGAGTACTTCCCGCGCGCGGACGACCTGGTCGACTACCTCGCCGACTTCCAGCGCGAGCACAAGCTCAACGTGCGTTTCTCCACCCCGGTGGACCTGATCGAGAAGATCGACGGCCTGTTCGCCGTGCACGCCGCCGGCCAGGTGTTCCACGCGGAGTGCGTCATCGTGGCGACCGGCTGGGGCGGGCCGAACATCCCCGACATCCCGGGCATCGAGCTCGCCACCGGGTACGAGGACATGCCGACGGGCGGGGAGGAGTTCGCCGACAAGCGGGTGCTGATCATCGGCAAGGGCAACTCGGCGTTCGAGACCGCCCAGGCCCTGCTCCCGTACGCCGCCGTCATCCATCTCGCCAGCCCGCATCCCGTACGGCTGACCTGGGCGAGCAAGCATCCCGGAGACGTGCGCGGCCAGTACGGCGCGCTGCTCGACAGCTACTGGTTCAAGACGCTCCACGGTGTGCTCGAATGCGACATCGACCGGATCTGGCGCGAGGGCGGCACGTTCAAGGCCGCCATCACCTACACCCTGGCCGAGGGCGAGCAGGCGTTGCTGGAGTACGACGCGGTGCTGCGGTGCACCGGCTTCCGGATGGACACCGGTCCCTTCGCCGACTCGTGCCGGCCCGAGCTCGCTCCGAACGGGCGGATCCCGGCGCTCGGCCCCGACTGGCAGTCGGTCAACGTCGACGGGCTCTACTTCGCGGGCACGCTGATGCAGGGGCGCGACTTCAAACGCGCGTCGTCCGCGTTCATTGACGGCTTCCGGTACAACCTGCGCACCATGTCGAGACTGCTCGCCGAGCGTTACGAGCGGGCACCGCTCAACCACCAGAAGCTCCCGGCCGACCCCGGCAAGCTGGCCGGCACGATGCTCGACCGGGTCAACCACAGCTCGGCGCTGTGGACCCAGTTCGAGTACCTGTGCGACGCGTACGTGGTCGACCCGGCCACCGGGCAGGTCCGGCACTACGAGGACCTGCCCGAGGACTACGCGGTCGAGCGGTTCGCCGGCGAGGCCCAGGTCTTCACCGTCACCCTGCGGTGGGGCCGCCGGGACTACGGTGACGTCTTCGCCATCCAGCGCCACCCCACCCCGGACCGGGCCGAGGAGAGCGCCTTCCTGCATCCGGTCATCCGCCACTGGCGCCGCGGTGACATGGTCGCCGAACGCCACCTCCTGGAGGACCTGCTCGCCGAGTGGCGCCATCCCGTACGGCACGTGCAACCGCTGTGCGCGTTCCTGGAGGACGAGCTGGGCGCGCGGGACGGCACGTCAGCCGACGCCTCCTGAGGTGGTCTGCTCCACCAGATAGTCGACCACGTCGGCGTGCCGCCCACGCACGGCGAGGGCGGCCCGCTGGCGTGCCGCCCCCGTACCGGCGGCGCGCAGCCACGCCAGCCGCTCGGTCACCATCTCCAGGTCACCGGTCTCCTCCAGGGCCGGCCGGGTGTGCCGTACGAGCGCGTCGAGCAGGTCGCCGGTGGCCAGCAGCTTGCCGGTGACGGGGGAGATGCCGTGCCCCTCCAGGCCGTCGCGGGCGGCCCGCCAGTACGCCGCGCGCAGGAGCTCGGCCGACAGCCTCGGGCCGGGGTCGCCGGCCGTGACCCGCCCCAGCGCGGTCACCACCAGCGCCCGCACCACGGCGGCGAGCAGGGCCGACTCCTCCGCGGTGGCGGGCACGTCGGTCACCCGGATCTCCAGCGTCGGCAGCCGGAAGGACGGCCGGATGTCCCAGAAGATCGTCCCCGGGTCCACCAGCACGCCCGCCTCGGTCAGCCTGCCGACCAGCTCGTCGAACTCGGCCAGCGAGGAGAAGTACGGCGGCGGACCGGCGACCGGCCACTTGCCCCAGCAGAGCGTGCGCCAGCTCGCGTATCCGGTGTCACGACCGGCCCACATGGGGGAGTTGGCCATCATCGCGATCAGGACGGGCAGCCACGGCCGCAGGTGGTTGGAGACCAGCACCGCCGCCTCCCGGTCGGGCAGGTGCACGTGGACGTGCCCGGCGCAGATGGCCTGCTCGTCGTGGAGCGATCGGTAGGTCGCGATCCCGACCTCGTACCGGGGGTGATCGGTGATCAGAGGCGGGACGACGTCGCCCAGCACCGGGGTGCCCGAGGCCACCACGGCGAGCCCGTGCTCCCGGGCCGCCGCCGCCATCGCCGCGCGCATGTGCCGCACCTGCTCCTCCAGGCCGGAGATCCCGGCGTACGGCGGCGTCTTGGCCTCCACCTGGAACCGGGTGATCTCGGTGCTCGTCCGCTCGCCCAGTTCCTTCGCGGCCTGCGCGATCACCTCCGCGGCCCGCGGGGACACCTCGCGTGTCAGGGGGTCGACGACCAGGTACTCCTCCTCCACCCCCACCAGCGGGCGGGTGGCGTTGAAGGGCGGCACTGGCTGCGCGGACTCGACGGTTTCCGTCATCGCTGCTCCGAAGGTGAAGGCTCGGCGGTGATCATTAACGTACTCCGACGTAACCGTACTTATCCGCCTCCGCTTCCGCGGGCGATTCGGCCGCTCGTCGAAAGCCGGGGTACATCAACCCCCGGCCCTGGGGCACCCCGTTCACGCCGCAGAGTAGACCTGGTACCCGTCAACCGTGCCGGTGAACTGGAAGTCATGCGGAGTGATCCGGCCCTGCCCTGGACCGTCGAGCCGCATTATCAGAGGGAGCAGCGCGATCGCATTCGCCGGCAGTTCGAGGTCGATCGGCACGTCGAACCGGCCCAGGATCCACTGCACCCGCCCGGACGAGGGACCGTCGGACAGCACGATCGCAAGGAGCGGCTGATAAGGGCCCGGCTTTTCCCGTACGAAGAGCAGCCGGCCCGGCGGCGGCACGATCAGCCGGTCTCCGATCTGATCGGGTCCTGGCGGACCCGGCGATCGCCGCATGGGCACCGCCACCTCGACCCGAGGTAGCGGTGCGTTTTCTCGCGCCGGGAGGTACCGGTCAAGAAGCCGGCTGGTGATATGACTGAGGATCTGGCTCTGGCCCAGCAGCCAGACGAGACCGGCGAGGATCGGATCCATCTTCGCCTCAGCGCGCCTGACGCGAGGCCCGTTCCAGGACCTGGACGAGGGTTCGCACGGCATCGGTCATTTTGCGGCTGAGGTCGACTGCCTCCCGGGACGCGGTGGAGGCGTTGAGTGTCATGTCGACGTTGCCCGTCCGCAGCGTTATCGAGAGCGCCGCGGAGTCGGGGGGGCCGGAGGCGTACATGACGACCGCCTGCCGCTCGGGTCCGCGCGGCCACGTGACCACCCAACCGGTGCCGCTGGAATCGATGATCCGCTGTACCTGCTCGCCACCCACGGCCGCGCGCAGCGCGTCCTCGATGGCCGCGTGGGCGTCACCGGCGTGGTCGTTGGCACCGGACCGGTGGCCGCCGAGCGTGCGTGCCTCGGCTTCGGCGATGGCGGGTTGCAGGGAGGGAATCACATCGACCACGTGGAGGCTGTCGCCGCCCAGCCGCTTCGGCGCGCCGGGGGCGGTTCGGGTGTACATGTCGAACACCCCGGTGGACAGGCCCGCCGGTTCGAAGCACAGCCCGGAAATGAAGGCGTCCTCGTTGTAGCGGTGGTCGGCGACCGTGGCGGCGTATCCCCGCACGTCGCCGTCGCTGAACTCACGAAGGCCGTTCGGATGGTGGCTGTGCCAGGTACCGAGGTGCTCGATCTCCGGCTCGGCACGCTCGATCTGGCGGAACACGCTTTCCTGGAATTCGCCGTCGGGGTGCAGCGAGGTGGCGCTCGCTTTCGCTCTCGGCCCGGAGCCGATGCTGCCGACCAGTAGAAACGCCTCAGTGTCGGCTGTCTGGCTCCAGAACGCCTCGATCGCCCTGCCGTACGGGCTGTCGGGTGCCGCGGATCCCCGGCGGATGCGGTAGCCCAAGAGCTTGCCTCCAACCTCGATCGCCGAGTTGGCCTCCACCAGGCGTGCCGACTCCTGCAGAACGTCGGAGTGGATGTAGATGCGTTCCGGTGCGCCGCGCTCCCCACGGTGCCGTTTGAAGAACATCTCTCAAGCCTCCGCGGTGGATTTTTCGATGGGCCCGCACGACCGGCATCCGTCGATCATGGGCAATGTCAGGTGGTGAACTCCGAGTGACAGGCCGTCATCTCCGCGAATACGCATCGATATCCAGTTGGCGGTGGACGCGCCGCCGGACTTGCGGTCGAGCAGCTCACCGATGGTCAGGCGTGCGTGCAGGGCGGCAATGAGCGCGATATCGCTGGAGAGGCCGGCAGCCGAGGCGTTGCGAACATCGAGCCCGTACAGCAACTCCGTCTCGTCCTCGGTGACAGGGAGCTCGTCGTCCGAAGGCAGGTGGCCAAGACCCTCCGCGACGGTCTCCATGCAGGTGTAGCAGCCGCCGACGCCCGGCCGATAGGCGAACACGTTGCCGCCGACGCCGCCGCGGTGCACAAGCCCGACGGTCATCGGTGTTGCGTGACGCACACACTGGTCGTTGATGAAGTGTCGAGCCGCATTGGAGTCGGTGCCGGAGACGACGACGGCGGCACCGCCGATCAATTCGTCCAGGTGTGTCGCGGGAAGGGCGAGGACATCGGCGTCGACTGTCTCGCAGCGCACTCCCGGGTTGCGATCGAGCAGCCAGCGCCGGGCGATCGCGGTTTTCGGCTGCCCGAGGTCGGACCGCAGCGCAGGATGCTTGACCAGGTTGCGCTCCTCAAGAATGTCCGGGTCGACGAGCGTGAAGTTCGCCCATCCCGACATGGCGAGGTGCTGCAGCACCGGGAAGCCTCCCGAGCCGAGGCCGATCACTACGACGTGGTCGGCGGCGTTGCGCTGCTCCAGCAGATAATCGATCCTGGAGGTGTCGATGTGGCTCAATGTGTCTGCCCCCTACCCGGCCAGCGATTCGTGTGCATGTACACGTCGTGTTTGTGTATCCAGGTGAAGGCCTTGGCGACGGTATAGGCGAGGGTGTATCGGGGAGTCCACTGCTCCGGCCGCCAAAGGCACAATTCGCTGTGTGGATACGTGTGCAAGGCGCCAGGGTTCCAGCCTATGGCGTACACCCTGGGCGGACGGTAGGGATACCCGTTCGGTACGTCGATCCGGAAATCTCTAATGTTTCCGGACGCCGTCTTAACGACCCCGGCGATGTTTACGATCAAGCTGTGTAGATGGCTGATCGCAATCGTGTTCCAGGCGGACGTCAATTTGATCACCTCGAGCTGGTGGCGGTGCCGCAACGAGGTCGTCCGCTCCGTCATCAGGAACTCCGGTGAGTTGCTCAAGTCCGCCCATCGCTCCCAGGGAGCGGTCATGCGTATTCACCGTGCGGGTCGTGCAGGACAGTACTCTTCTGCCCGGGCGGCGTCGGAGCATTGTGCATCTTCAGGGAGCCGTCGTTGTTCAGCTGGATAATCTGGGCGCCGGCGCTCTGCTGACGAAGGATCTCTTCGGCACGTCGACGGGCCTCCTGGGGAGTCATATGAGTCCGAATCCTTCCGCTATGAGGCTGGTGGCACCAGCGCCGTCGTAGTGGTGGTGGCGTGAACCGTCAACGGGGGATGTGGCTGGAACCGCCACTACAACAACGATCTTCATCCGCAGGCGTCGGACCATGCTAAATACCCTTATGCCCTTTGATGGGGGGACTGGCCACTGTAAAGACGAACGACCGCGGGTGATGGTTGTCGAGTGAGGGGATTCTGTTGGAACTCCCAATCTGAGGCACGCTCAATATGACATGAATAGTCCCTTATGGGCACTTTGCTGCTGACCTTGAAAGGTGGGAGTTACGGCAGTTGAAGGATCATGCCGGTCTGGGCCGGCCAATTTCGCAGGCAGGAGCGGCTGATTCCCAATTCTTGGGCCAGAGTGATGATCGGTTTGTCGCCGAGTCGGGCCGGCGCGACGGCGCGCTCACGAAACTCAGGCGGGTGAGGTGCGGGCACGGGTCTCTTCCTTCCCGGTCGACACAAGGTCGACTCAGACAACGTGTCCGTCCTGCGGGGGGAAGCTCCAAGGCCGGGTAGTTAGCGTTTCTGCAGGTCACACAAGGTGGTGGTCTCTGGCGGAGTTACTGCTGCGTAGCGGCCGGTGCGGACCCTTTTGATCAGCCCTCTCTCGGTCCAGCGGGCGAGTTGTCGATGGGTGGCGACCAGGGTGACGTCGCCGAGAAGCTCGGCGATTTCTCTGGCCCGCCATTGCCGCTCGGGTTGCGCCTGTAGGGCTGTAAGGACGCGGTTCGTGCGGTTGCTGGTCTGGCCGGGGCCGGCGTAGTCGGGGACCGTGGCGGCCGGCAGCGCGGGACGAGGAGGCGGGGGTGGCAGGACAGAGACCGCCACGGAGGTCACGGTCAGGCTCTGGTCGGGGCGGCCGTCCATCTTCCTTTCCGCGTAGCGTGAGATGGGTGACTTCACCTTCCGGGTACTGATGCGGGGCCGACGCGGCGGGGCCAGCTCCGACATCACCCGCCGGCCGATCGCCCCGAGGCCCTGCTCGAAGACTTCTTCGGCGCGTACCAGCAGGTCACGGGCGGTGTGGAGAGCGATCGTGAAGCTGCAACGATCAGGATCGGTGCCCGGCTGGAACTCCGCTGCCTCGGTGATGGCGCGGCGCAGGAGCTGGTAGCACAGCAGCAGGGCCCACATCTCCTGCTCGACGCCGACCGGGTCGCACGAGCGCAGGACCCGGCCGCGCAGAATGGTGTGACGCAGCGCGTAGTAGGCGCTCTCGTGTTCCCAGCGTTCGTGGTAGAGGTGCACGAGACGGTCGGCGGGGTAGCGCCGGGCGTCCAGCAGGGTGGTCACCAGACGGTAGGAGCCGTTGAAGGTGCTGCCGTCGGCGCAGGTGACTCGTACGTCGGCCTCGATGATGCGCACGGCGACTCCGCCGACGACCGAGAGGTAGGAGGAATCCATGAGGGTCTTCAAGGACCGGCGGGCGACGGCACTGTCGGATGCGGCCCACGACGCGGGCGCCGGTGGCGTGCACGGCGGCGAGGAAGTCGTTGCTGTCGAAGCCCCGGTCCCACAGCAGCAGCATCTCGGGACCGAGATGGGACAACAGGCGGGTGGCATAGGAGGTTTCGCTCTCCCGGGTGGGGCCGAACACCGCGCCGATCACGGAGCGGGTGCCGGTCTCGACCAGCGTCATCAACTCGACCTGCGGATAGCCGCCGTGCGGGCATCGTCTCAGCCAGCCACGGTTACGCTCACTGTCCGGGGTCTTGATCGAGCTGCAGCCGTCGAAGGAGACCGTGCGGTACGGGCCGAAGCGCACGCCCGGCGTCCGCGGTGGAGCCAGTACCCCTGCCACCACTTCGAACAGCGCCTTCACCGGAGCGCAGCCCACGCGGCGACGTAGATCACGCAGTCCCTTCGCGCTGGGGCCCGGCAGACAGCCGCCGATGCCGGCGGTCAGCTTGTCCCACACCAGCCGGTATCCGACCTCCGGGAAGAGACACATCGCCACCAGGAAGTACACCCCGACCCGGGACGGCAGGTCTCTCAGCCGCTGCTGGACCGCCCGGGTCTCCTCCAGAACGGCATCCACCAACTCGAAGGGCAGAAACGGAGTCAGGCCACCGAGCTGCCCGGCAGCGAACCTCCCGGCGGCCACAGTGACGGTACGGGTGATGGCCATCACGGGACTCGGCGGGACATGATGAGACGGCAACGGAGCTCCTCGGATGCAAGCTGTCTTGGTCGACTGCCTGTATCAACGAGCTCCGTTGCTCCGCGTCAGGGCCCCCTCAATGGGCTTGCGTGACCTGCAGAAACGCTAACTACCCGGCCTTGGGGGAAGCTCAGGCGATGAACCGGAACCACTTCAACTCGTTCATCTGGAAACCGGCCCTCGAAGCCGGGGGAGTCATCCCGGCACGCGGGATCGGGACTCGCCGGTGGATCGAGAGCGGGGAAGAGGGCTTTCACGCCCTGCGGCATCACTTCGCGAGCGTGCTCCTGGCGGAGGGGGACATTCGCAGCCTCGCCGGGTTCCTCGGCCACGAGGATCCCGGGTTCACGCTGCGGACCTACACGCACTTCATGCCGTCGAGGGAGGAGCGCATGCGAAAGGCCGCCGAGCGTGCCCTCAACGGAGGGACGGTCGACGGCCTTTCGCGGGACGCCTGAGTGCCCTGGATGTGCCCTGGCGGGTTAACCGTCAGCGTTTCCCCAGGTCAGAAGCTTGATTGCTCAGACGTCGTAGTAGAGCTCGAACTCGTGGGGGTGCGGGCGCAGGCGGATCGGGTCGATCTCGTTCTCGCGCTTGTAGGCGATCCAGGTCTCGATCAGGTCCGGCGTGAACACGCCGCCCTCCAGCAGGTACTCGTGGTCGGCCTCCAGGGCCGCGAGCACGGCGTCGAGCGAGCCCGGGACCTGCGGGATGTTGCGGGCCTCCTCCGGGGGAAGCTCGTAGAGGTCCTTGTCGACCGGCTCGACCGGCTCGATCTTGTTGCGGATGCCGTCGATGCCCGCCATGAGCTGGGCGGCGAAGGCGAAGTACGGGTTGCAGGAGGGGTCGGGGACCCGGAACTCGATGCGCTTGGCCTTCGGGTTGGAGCCCGTGATCGGGATGCGGATGCACGCCGAGCGGTTGCGCTGGGAGTAGACCAGGTTGACCGGGGCCTCGTAGCCGGGCACCAGACGGTGGTAGGAGTTGACCGTCGGGTTGGTGAACGCCAGCAGCGACGGGGCGTGCTTGAGCAGGCCGCCGATGTAGTAGCGGGCGGTGTCGGACAGGCCCGCGTAGCCGACCTCGTCGTAGAAGAGCGGCTCGCCGTCCTTCCAGAGCGACTGGTGGCAGTGCATGCCGGAGCCGTTGTCACCGAAGATCGGCTTGGGCATGAAGGTGACCGTGTGGCCGTGCTCCAGGGCCGTGCTCTTGACGATGTACTTGTACAGCATCAGGGTGTCGGCGGCCTTGAGCAGCGTGTTGAACCGGAAGTCGATCTCCGCCTGACCGGCCGTGCCCACCTCGTGGTGCTGCATCTCGACGTCGATCCCGGCGTCGATGAGCTTGCGGACCATCTCCGAGCGCAGGTCGGTGAAGTGGTCCATCGGCGGGACCGGGAAGTAGCCGCCCTTGAAGCGCGGCTTGTAACCGAGGTTGCCGCCGTCCTGGGCCTTGCCGCTGTTCCAGGCGCCCTCGATCGAGTCGATGTGGTAGTAGCTCGAGTGGGCGTTGGTCTCGAACCGCACGTCGTCGAAGATGTAGAACTCGGCCTCGGGGCCGAAGTAGACCGTGTCGGCGATCCCGGTGCCCTTGAGATACTCCTCCGCCTTGCGGGCGACGTTGCGCGGGTCGCGGCTGTAGGCCTCACCCGTCAGCGGGTCGTGCACGAAGAAGTTGATGTTGAGCGTCTTGTGCTGCCTGAACGGGTCGAGCACGGCCGTGGACGGGTCGGGCAGCAGCAGCATGTCCGACTCGTGAATGGCCTGGAACCCGCGGATCGACGATCCGTCGAACATCAGGCCGTCGGTGAAGACACCGGCTCCGAAGTTCTCCGAGGGGAACGTGAAATGGTGCGTCGTCCCCGGCAGGTCGGTGAACCTGACGTCAACGAACTGCACCCCTTCGTCCTTGATGAACTTCAGGACGTCGTCGGCGGAGTTGAACACGCGAACCTCCCATGGGACGGGCTAACAGACCGAAAGTATGCCTGTGCCGTTACCGCCCCGTGTCTCGTTTGTTTCGCCCGTGTTAAGCGAAAGTCGCCTCCACGGTAGTCCTCAAGTCCGCTCTGGACGGGTATGGCGGGTCTTACCTTTACCCGAGTTTCACGTATCCGACTTCAGTACGCGGCAGCCCTCCGACGTGCCCTCGTCGAGTGAGTAGGGGTCCACGGCCGGGCCGTCGGCGGTCAGCTTCCTGTCGGGCGCCGAGTCCGGATAGAACGGGTGTACGAATCCGTCGTCGATATCGCACCGCGCCGGGGCGACACCCCCGCCGTTCCAGTGGGTGACCCAGAAACGCAACCGGCCGCCTTCTCTCCACGCGTCCAGTGTGCCGATGTTGTGCGCGACGAGCCTCGTCAGGGTGTCCGGCCGGCCTGGCCGCCGGATCGCGTACACGAACAGGTAGTTGACCTTGACCCGGACGCCCCGGAGACCGTTCTCCCTGAAGGCCGACAGCCGGGGCCTGCCGTGGACCTTGAAGGTCTCGCTGACGAGTTCGGCGCTCTTCGGTGCCAGGCTCGTCACCCACTCCCGGCTGTAGTACCCCTTCTTCTTGTCGGGTTTCTTGAGTCCCTTGACGAACGGCGCGCGTTGCTCCGGATCCAGCAGCCGGATCAGTTTCTCTGGCCTGCCGCCCATCAGCACCTTCCGGTCCAGGTGCGAGGCCATGAGGAGTTTTCTCGCGTGCCCCAGGGCAGCGGACACCTCTTTGCGGTTCAGCCCGCCCATCGCCCTGGGCCGCGGCATGACCAGCCCCTTGGCGCCGTCGGCGTACTTCTGGGCGGGCGAGCCGACGAAGGGGGAGACCTCCACCGGTTCCTCGCGTGCCGTCTCAGCGGGCTCAGCAGTCTCGGTGGTCTCTCCGGTCGCCGGACCCGAGAGGCGGTCGGAGACGGTGGTACGGACCCGGTCGACGACATCCGGCCGGTAGACGACGAACACCCCGGCCGCCGCCACCAGGACGGCCACAGCGATCGCCGTGTTCCGTAGCCTCCGGCGCTGCCGGAGACGGGGATGCCGCGCCCACTCCTGTGCGGCGACCTTGCTCATCCGCTTGCGTTCCCGCTCGTTGATCTGAGCCGTGAGCGCTTTGAAGCGCTCGTCGATGTCGTCGATGTCAGACACAGGGATTCTCCGGGGGATGCTCTCAGGGGATGCGGATACACATGATCCACGGCTTTCGCGTGATACCGGTAGCGGGTCCGGGTGGATGAGGGGGCGGCGTCCCGGGCGGCTACCGTTGGAGGCATGAGCAGTAAGCAGCCGCGTTGGACCCAGACCTGGCTCGGCGGCGTCAGGTCCGCCGGAGTCGATCTCGGCTACCCGGGGGAGCGGCTCGGGCTGCCCAGGGAGGGCAGCGGCTCGGTGGCCGGGTTCGGCCGCAGGATCGGCGCCCTCCTGATCGACTGGCTGATCTGCACCTGGGCCATCACCCAGGGACTCCTGCGGATCGACGCCACCGCGGCGCCCTGGGTCCCGGTCCTCGTCCTCGCCGCCGAATACCTCCTGCTGGTGGGCACCATGGGGATGACCTTCGGGATGCGCCTGCTCGGCGTTCGGGTCGCCGCGCTCGGCGGCGGCGCCCCCGGGTTCGTCTCCGTGCTGGTACGGACCTTCCTGCTCTGCCTGGCCGTGCCCGCCCTCGTCTGGGACCGCGACCAGCGCGGCCTGCACGACCGCGCGGCGAACACCGTGGTCGTACGTCTCTGAGTCGGCCCCGTAACCGGTTTCCCACTCTCACCTCTTCCCTTCCCCGGCGTCGCCCCGCGCTCGTGATCGCGCCCGCACTACCCTCGTCCGTACCCGCGCTCACCCCGCGCTCGTCCCTGTGCCCGGCCCGGCGCCGATTCCTTTTCAGGCCGCTGGCCGTCATACCGTGGACGCCCGCGCCGGGCGGGACGCCGTACGGGAGGTACGAGGTCGTGACGAAGGACGAGACAGGCCAGGAGCGGCTGGAGGACGGCGAGGTCCTGGCCGCCGCGCTGGCGGGTGACGAGCCGGCGTTCGGCGCGCTCGCGGAGAGGTACCGGCGGGAGCTGCGGGTGCACTGCTACCGGATGCTCGGCTCGTTCGAGGAGTCGGAGGACATGGTGCAGGAGACGTTCCTGCGCGCCTGGCGCAAGAGGGAGAGTTTCCAGGGGCGCTCGACGTTCAGGGCCTGGCTGTACCGGATCGCGACCAACGCGTGCCTGGACTTCCTCGACCGCCACCCGCGCCGCCCGCGCCCGCGCGAGGCGCCGGTACTGGCCACCGCCGGTGTGCCGTCGCCGTCGTCGACCGAGGTCTTCTGGCTGCGCCCCTACCCGGACCGTCTCCTGGAGCCGGCCGCGCCCGCCGGTGCCGAGCCGGACGCCGCCGTGGTCGCCAAGGAGACGATCGAACTGGCGTTCATGGCCGCCATCCAGCACCTGCCTCCCCGGCAGCGGGTGGTGCTGATCCTGCGCGACGTGCTCGGCTGGTCGGCGCAGGAGGCCGCCGCGCTGCTGGAGGTGAGCGTCGTCTCGGTGAAGAGCACCCTGCAGCGGGCGCGGTCGACGATGAGGGAGCACCTGCCCGCGCGACGGCTGGAGTGGGCGCCGTCCTCGGATCCGACCGGTGAGGAACGCGCGGTGCTGCAGCGCTACATCGACGCCGTCGAGCAGGCGGATCCCGCGATCCTGGCGGGGGTGCTGCGCGCGGACGCGTGGCAGTCGATGCCGCCGGCGCCGATCTGGATCCTGGGAGGGCCGTCGATCGTCGACGCGTGGCGCCCGGCGATGGTCGGCCCCGAGGCGTGGGGAGACTGGCGCGTCCTGCCCACCCGCGCCAACCGGCAGCCCGCCGCGGCGGCGTACGTCAGGCGTCCCGGCGAGTCCGAGTACCACGGTTCGTGGCTCGGTGTCCTGCGCGTCGAGGACGGGCTGGTGACCCAGGTCACGACCTTCGGCGCCGAGATCTTCCCGGCTTTCGATCTTCCCCAGACGCTGTGACGGGCGCCGGCGGGAACCCGGCGCCCTCGCTTCCCGGGCGGTTCGGGCCGTCGTTCGACGTGCGGACGGTCGTGGTCGAGCCCGGCGGCTCGCGCGTCCACGACGAAGCCGAGTGGCGGGGGGCGATCGTCCTGCTGGAGCGCGGGCGGATCGAGCTGGTCTGCTCCGACGGCGGTCGCCGGGCTTTCGGGCGCGGCGACGTGCTGTGGCTGGAGGGGCTGCCGGTGCGCGCCCTGCACAATCCGGGACGGGAGCCCGCCGTCCTGCTCGCGATCTCCCGGCGACCCGCGCGGCGCTGATCTCCCGGTCCGGGGACCCGGAGGATGCCGGTTCTTTCGTTCCGGGGACCCGGACGATGCCGGTTCTCCCGGTCGGGGGCGGCCGGAACAGCGTCCCGGCGCCGTCCGGAGGGCGTGGGACACGACGTCTCTTCTTTTTCCCGGCGGCGCCGGACCCCGGACCGATTCCTTTTGCGGCGTCCCGCCGTCGTACAGGTCACACGCCTCATCGCGAAGGGAAAGAACATGAACGATATACAGAAGCGGGTCCAGGAAGCGGCCGACAAGCTTGTGGAGTCCGGCGCCGAGCGGGGCCTGCAGGTCGCCGCGTACCGGCACGGCGAGCTGGTGGTCGACGTCGTCGCGGGCGTCGCCGACCCGGCCACCGGGCGCCTCGTCACGCCGGACGTCCCGTTCTGGAGCGCCTCGACCGGCAAGGGCGTCACCTCGACCGTGGCGCACGTGCTCGTGGAGCGGGGCGTCTTCGGCTACGACACGCCGATCGTCGAGCTGTGGCCGGAGTTCGGCGCCCACGGCAAGGAGCGCGCGACCGTACGGCACGCCCTGACCCACTCGACGGGCGTGCCCGGCGTACCGGTGGCCACCACGCCCGAGGACCTGTGCGACTGGGAGAAGATGTGCGCGGCGATCGCCGACGCCGGGCTCTGGTGGGAGTCCGGCACCGCGACCGGCTACCACCCCCAGTCGTTCGGCTACATCATCGGCGAGATCGTCCGCCGGGCCACCGGCAAGCCGATCTCCCAGGTCCTGCGGGAGGAGGTCGCCGGACCGCTGGGGGTGGCGGATGAGCTGTTCTTCGGCGTCCCCGAGTCCGAGCTGGGCAGGCTGGCCCGCCTGGAGGACGCGCCGAGTGATTTCGAGATGTCTCCGGAGATGTTCGCGGACATCCCGTTCTTCAAGGTCGTGGACGGCTACACGGCGGCGCCGATGGCGGCGATGCCCGACGCCGGTTTCGGCAACCGCGCCGACGTGCTGACCTCCGACATCCCGGCGGGCGGCACCATGTCCGCCCGCGCCGTGGCCCGCATGTACGCCGCCCTGCTGGGCGAGGTGGACGGCGTCAGGCTCGTCTCGCCGGAACGGCTCCGCGAGATCACCTCGGTGGAGTTCAGCGGCGTGGACGAGGTCACCACCTTCCCGACCACCAGATCCCTCGGGTACGCCCTCGGCGCCACCCAGCTCCTCGACAGCCCCACCCTGTTCGGCATGGCGGGCAGCGGCGGATCGGCCGCGTACGCAGACACGGCCACCGGGATCGCGATCGCCGTGACCAAGAACCTCGTCTCCGGCGGGGATTTCACCACCTTCGACGCCCTCGGCGGGCTCGTCCTGAATGTCGGTGGCGACCGCTAGGGTGCCGCCCGTGCCGCACGGCGGATCCGCCGTGCGGCACGCGCCACCCGCTTCGGCGCCGCCCGTCACGTACGCCCATGCCCATGAGTCCGCACGCCCGGATCTCACGCCCCCCGCGCACCGCGCGAGCAGGAAAGAGGAGTCGCCCCGTGACCGTCACCGATGAGAAGACCGGACCGCGAGCGCGGGCCGAGGCCGCGCAGGACGGCATCCGGATCGTCGGGGCCCGCGAGCACAATCTCAAGGACGTCTCCCTGACCATCCCGAAGGACAGGATCACGGTCTTCACCGGGGTCTCGGGCTCTGGCAAGTCGTCCATCGTCTTCGACACCGTGGCCGTGGAGGCCCAGCGCCAGCTCAACGCCACCTTCACCTGGTTCATCCGCAACCAGCTGCCCAAGTACGAGCGCCCGCAGGCGGACGTCGTCGAGAACCTGACGACACCGGTGATCGTCGACCAGAAGCCGGTGGGCGGCAACGCCCGCTCCACCGTCGGCACCATGACCGACATCTACCCCATGATCCGGGCCCTGTTCGCCAGGCACGGCAACGGGCTCGTCTCCACCTACTCCTTCAACGACCCGCAGGGCATGTGCACCGAGTGCGACGGGCTGGGCAGGACCGTCCAGGCCGACGTCGACCTGATGCTGGACCGGACGAAGTCGCTGAACGAGGGCGCGATCCTGCTGCCGGGCTACAAGGTCGGCGGCACCGAGTGGCAGGTGTACGGCAACTACGAGCTGCTCGACCCCGCCAAGCCCCTGTGCGACTACACCGAGCAGGAGTGGCGGACGCTGCTGCACGGCTCCGAGGGCACCGTGCAGCTGAGCATGAAGAACGGCTCGTACCAGATCGCCTACGAGGGCATCGTCGACCGCTTCACCAGGCTGGGTGTCAAGCGCGACCTGAGCACCCTGAGCGAGCGGACCCGCGAGGGCATCCAGCGGTTCGTCACCGACGGCGTCTGCCCCGCCTGCGACGGCGACCGGCTGAATCCGGCGGCGCTGGCCACCCGCGTCGGCGGGCGCAACATCGCCGACTACGCCCGGATGCAGATCAGCGACCTCATCGAGGTGCTGTCCACGCTCGACGAGCCCGCGTCCGCCTCCATCGCCGCCGCGGCGCGCGGCGCCCTGGAGCGCCTGGCCGCGATCGGGCTCGGCTACCTCAGCCTCGACCGGGCCGCCGCCACGCTGTCCGGCGGCGAGGGCCAGCGGCTGAAGCTGGTGCGGCACCTGGGCAGCAGCCTGACCGGGATGACCTACATCTTCGACGAGCCCAGCACCGGCCTGCACCCGCGCGACGTGGGCAGGCTCAACGACCTGCTGCGCGCGCTGCGCGACAAGGGCAACACGGTGATCGTCGTCGAGCACGACCCCGACGTGATCGCGATCGCCGACCACGTCGTCGACGTCGGCCCCAGGGCCGGGACACACGGCGGCGAGATCGTCTTCGAGGGAACGTACGCGCGCCTGCGGGAGGCCGGCACCCTCACCGGGCAGGGCCTGCGCCGCACGGGCGAGGTCAAGGAGGACTTCAGGACGGCGCGGGGCACGCTGCCGATCCGCGACGCCGACCTGCACAACCTCAAGAAGGTCTCGGTGGACATCCCGGCCGGGGTGCTGACCGCCGTCACCGGCGTGGCCGGATCGGGCAAGAGCACGCTCATCGCGCAGGTGTTCGCCGGGGCCTACCCCGAGGCGATCTTCGTGGACCAGTCGGCCATCGCCGCCTCCTCCCGCTCCACCCCGGCCACCTACCTGGCCCTGATGGATCCCATCCGCAAGCTGTTCGCCACGGCCAACGGGGTGGCTCCCGGGCTGTTCAGCTTCAACTCCACCGGGGCGTGCGCGGAGTGCCAGGGCAAGGGCGTGATCATCACCGAGCTGGCCTACATGGACCCGGTCACCACGCACTGCGAGGCCTGCGACGGCCGCCGCTTCAACGACGCGGTGCTCGTCCACAAGCTACGCGGGGCGTCCATCGCCGACGTTCTGGAGATGCCGGTCGAGGTCGCCGCCGACTTCTTCCACGAGCCCGCGCTCCGCGCCAAGCTGCGCACCCTCACCGAGGTCGGCCTCGACTACCTCAGCCTCGGACAGCCGCTGAGCACCCTGTCCGGGGGCGAGCGGCAGCGCATCAAGCTCGCCACCCACCTGCACCGCACGAGCAGCGTCTACATCCTCGACGAGCCCACCACCGGCCTGCACATGTCGGACGTGGACACCCTGCTCGCCCTGATGAACGGCCTGGTCGACAGGGGCAACACGGTCGTGGTCATCGAACACAACCTCGACGTCGTCGCCCACGCCGACTGGATCGTCGACCTGGGCCCCGACGGCGGCAGGAACGGCGGTGAGATCGTCTTCACCGGCACCCCTCGGGAGCTCCTGGCCTGCCAGGACTCGCTCACCGCCGAATACCTGCGCCGCCACCGGTCGGCACGCTCGGCGTGAACCGCTCTCACTGGCGGGTGCGCCCGACGTGAACGGCTCTCACCGGTTCGTACGCTGGGCGTGAACGCGCGCAACCCCGCCGGACGGTCCGGCCGCCCGGCGGGGTTCCGCGCTATCGCGCGCAGGTGAAGATCGCGGTGCCGGGCAGGTGGTGGCCGCGCAGCGGGCTCCAGCCGCCCCACTCGCGGTCGTGACCCGGTGGCCACTCGGGTTCGGTCAGCCCCCGCAGCACCAGCCCCGACGCGGTGATGAGCCCGACCCAGTCGGCCATCGTGCGGTGGTGCTCGACGTAGGAGGGTCGCCCGTCCTCGCCGATCTCCACGTACGCGGAACGGTCGAAGTAGGAGCGGTCGGAGGTGAGCCCGGCGGGGCCCGGGTCGTCGGGGAAGGCCCAGCGGACCGGGTGGCTAACCGAGAAGACCAGCAGGCCCCCGGGGCGCAACACCCGGTGGATCTCGGTCAGGACGGCCCCGGCGTCGGCCACGAACGGCAGCGCGCCGTACGCCGAGCAGGCCAGGTCGAACGCCCGGTCGGCGAAGGGCAGGACCTCCGCGTCCGCCTGGACCACCGGCAGCGCGGATCCGGCCTCCAGGTCGATCCGGCCGGAGTGCTGGAGCTGCCGGAAGGACAGGTCGAAGGCGGCCACCCTGGCGCCCTGCCCGGCCAGCCATCGCCCGCACTGCCCGGCACCGCAGCCGATCTCCAGCACGTCCTTGCCCGCGACGTCGCCCAGCAGGCGGGCGTCGGTCTCGTCCAGGCCCTCGGGGCCCCAGACGAACCCGGAGTCGCGCAGGAACTCCCCGTGCTCCGCCTGGTACTCGTCGGCGGCGCCGTCCCACCAGCCGCGGTTGGCCCGGGAGGTGGCCGCGGCGTCCACCCGGTGGCGGCCCACCCCGGCGAGGCTCATCAGCGCATCTTCGGGCGGGGCATCTTCGCGCCGCGCGGCAGCGGGCCCTTGGGCATCGGCAGCGTCTGGGGGAGAGCCTTCAGCCGGTTGTTGATCTCGTACAGGGCGGGCTTCTTGAGGTTGCGGGGCAGCTTCATCAGATGCCGCTGCAGTTTGGCCAGCGGGATCTGCCCGTCGCCGTCGCCGGACTGTACGTCGTAGACGGGGACGTCCAGCGCGACCCGCTGGACGCGCTTCTTCTCGGCGACCAGCATCTTCTGCACGCGGCTGCCCGGCCCCTCGGAGACCAGGATGATGCCGGGGTAGCCGACCACGCGGTGCACGATGTCCTGGTCGCGGGTGACGGCGACGGCGGGGGTGACCTCCCAGTTGCCGCGCATGCCCTGCAGGATCGCGGCGGCGGCGCCGACCTGCCCGTGCAACATGGAGTACTGGGCCCGCTGGGCGAGCTGGCCGAACACCACCAGCCCGACGGTGAGGGCCAGCATGATCCCGATGAAGAGGAGATACCAGAACCAGCCCGTGACCAGGCCGATCACCACGCACAGCGCGAGCGTGCCCAGCGCCGAGGCGTAGACGATCGGCATCCCCTTGGGATTGGCCTCCTTGATGATCTTCGCGATCATGCGGAGCTGCTTGATGCGCCCCGGGCGCTCTGAGTCTTCGGGCTTCTTGGCCATGTTCTGAAGGATACAAATCCAGGGGTCAAGAAGTGAAAACGTAACCTGCCGGGCGCCGGGTCCTGGGCGGGGTCACGGGCGCCTCCGTGACCGTACGTGTTCGCCGGCGCCGGGCGGCTCGTACGAGCCCGCGAACGCCGTACGGCCGCACGGGTGCGCCGCGCGCGATCCGGCCGTGCCGAGCGGAGGCGAAAACCGGAAGGACCCCGCTCGGGAGCGGGGTCCTTCCGGTTTCACGGGTTCGCCGAGGGGATCAGGCGTGCTGGCGAGCCTCGATGGCCTGCTTGTACAGCCGGCCCGCCCGGTAGGAGGAACGGACCAGCGGTCCGGAGAGGACCCCGGCGAAACCGATGGCCTCCGCCTCCTTCTGGAGCTCCACGAACTCCTCCGGCTTCACCCAGCGCTCGACGGGGTGGTGGCGCGGGGTGGGCCGCAGGTACTGGGTCACGGTGAGCAGGTCGCACCCGGCCTCGTGCAGGTCGCGCATGGCCTGGACGATCTCCTCGCGCTCCTCGCCCATGCCGAGGATCAGGTTGGACTTGGTCACCAGACCGGCCTGGCGGGCCTTGGTGATCACTCCCAGGGACCGGTCGTAACGGAACGCGGGCCGGATGCGCTTGAAGATCCGCGGCACGGTCTCGATGTTGTGCGCGAACACCTCGGGCCTGGAGGAGAACACCTCCTCCAGCTGGGCCTGGTCGCCGTTGAAGTCGGGCACCAGCAGCTCGACGCCGCAGCCGGGCAGGAGCGCATGGATCTGCCGCGCGGTCTCGGCGTACAGCCACGCGCCGCCGTCGGGCAGGTCGTCGCGGGCGACACCGGTCACGGTCGCGTAGTTGAGCCCCATCTGCCGCACCGAGTCGGCCACGCGGCGCGGCTCGTCGGTGTCGTACGCCTTGGGCTTGCCGGTGTCGATCTGGCAGAAGTCACACCGCCGGGTGCACTGGTCACCGCCGATGAGGAAGGTGGCCTCGCGGTCCTCCCAGCACTCGGAGATGTTGGGACAGCCGGCCTCCTGGCAGACCGTGTGCAGCCCCTCGCGTTTGACCAGCGCCCGGAGCTCGGTGTGGTTCGGGCCCGCCCTGAACTTGGTCTTGATCCAGTCGGGCTTCTTCTCGATGGGGGTCTCGGCGTTGCGGACCTCGAGGCGGAGGAGCTTCCGCCCCTCGGGGGCGACGGTCATGCGAGCTCCTTCGTCGGTCGGGGGACCGAGGTGGTGCACATCGAGGTGCTGTAAATGTCGTCACGCTCGCTCACCTCACCAGCTTATGTCCCGCCGTAAGCTGCGGCGGACCCGGGGCGCGGTGCGCGGGACGGTACGGAAGACGGTGCCGGAGGCGGTGCGGAAAGCGGTCCTGGAAGCGGTGCCGGAAACAGCGCCGGGAACGCCGGGAACGGCGTGGGGGGCCGATGCGGGAACCGGCTCCGGCCGCGGCCGGGGGACCGGCCCCGGAAACGGTCCGGGGCCGGTGCCGGGATCAGCGCCGGAAGAGGTCTTCCTCGGGCAGTTCGAAGGCCTGCGCGCCGAGCGCCTCGGCCAGGTGCTTCTCGGCGTACGGCAGGACCTCGTCGACCACGATCCGGCGGCCGGTCTCGGCCGACAGCGAGGAGATCCCGGCGTCGCTGATGCCGCACGGGACGATCCGGTTGTACCAGCTCGGGTCGTTGGAGCAGTTGAGCGCGAACCCGTGCATCGTGACGCCGCCCGAGACCCGGATGCCGATCGCCCCGACCTTCCTGTCCGGCAGGCCGTGCGAGGGGTCTCCGGCCACCCAGACGCCCCCGCGCCCCTCCACCCGGCCCACCTGGACCCCGAAGTCGGCGCAGATCTGCACCAGGGTCTCCTCCAGGAGCCGCACGTAGGCGTTCACGTCGAGAGGGCCGCCGAGCCTGACGATCGGGTAGCCGACCAGCTGGCCGGGGCCGTGCCAGGTGATCCGCCCGCCCCGGTCGACCTCGACGACCGGGGTGCCGTCGGAGGGCCTCTCGTGCGGCGCGGTGCGTTTGCCCGCCGTGTAGACCGGCGCGTGTTCGAGCATCAGGCAGGTGTCGGGAATCTCCTCGGCCACCCGGCGCGCGTGGATGCGCCGCTGAAGATCCCATGCCTGCTCGTAGGGGAAGTCAACGCCAAGACGGACGATTGCCAGGTCACTCACGCCTCAAGAGTAGTTGACCCGTTCGTGGTTAAGACGTGAGAAGCCGAGGCTCGATGCGGAACTCCTTGGCCCCGCCCGCCCCGTCGTGCTCCACCCGGTAGGCGTAGGCGTCCGGGTGCACGCTGACGGCCTGGATGAACTCGGTGCCCACGTAGTGCAGGGCGACGCCCTCGTCGGCGGCGTAGCCCTCGGGCAGCTCGCCCGAGGCCACCGCCTCGTGCAGCAGCCGGCGGCGCTGCGGGTCGGAGTTGTAGTGGACGCCGCAGGAGTAGGGAAGCATACCCAGGCCGTCGGACCACACCCGCAGCGTCGGCCCGAAGGAGTCGGTGTTGCCGCCCACGTGCCAGCAGAGCGCCCCGGCGCTCTGGCCCGCCAGCACGACGCCCGCCCGCCACGCCTCCTCGAAGATCTCGTCGAGGCCGTGCAGCCGCCACAGGGCCGCCAGGTTGGCCACGCTGCCGCCGCTGACGTAGATGATGTCCTGGCTGAGAACCCACTCGCGCGGGTCCTCGACGTTGGTCATCGGGAACACGGTCAGGTGGCTGACCTCGACGTCCCACGCGCCGAAGGCGCCGTACATCTTCAGCAGCCACTCCGCGTCGTCGCCGGTGGCGGTGGCGAGCAGGCCCAGGCGGGGCCGGTCCTGGCCGGTGAGGTCGAGGGCGTACCTGAGCAGCGGGCTCGCCTCCATGGTCCCCTGGCGGATGGAGGCGCGGAACGAGCCGCCTCCGATCGCGAGGATGTGCGACTGCCCGGGGCTGCCCATGTCTGTCTCCCAGTGGTTTCATCGGCCGGAACGCTGAAAACAGGGATCTTAGAGTACGGCGGTCAGTGCCTCGTTGAGACGCGTATGCCGGAAAGCGTGGCCGCTGTCGAGCAGGCGCCGCGGGATCACCCGCTGGCCGGTCAGCACTCCCTCCTCGGCGAACTCCCCGAGGGCCGTGCGCAGCAGGAAGCCCGGCACGGCCAGCGGCATCGTGGGCCGGTGGAGGGCCGCTCCGAGAGCCTTGGTGAACTCGGCGTTGGTGACCGGTTCGGGCGCCGTCACATTCACCGGCCCCGAGATTTCCGGATTTTTCAGGATGTGTCGTACGGCGAGAACCCAGTCGTCGATGGAGATCCACGACCAGTACTGCCGCCCGGAGCCCAGCGGGGCGCCCAGCCCCGCCTTGAAGATCGGGAGGATCCGCGACAGCATGCCGCCCCGGCCGCTCAGCACCAGGCCGGTACGGAGCCTCGCCACCCGGATCCCCGCCTCCTCGGCGGGCGCCGTCTCCGCCTCCCAGGGCACCACGACCTCCCGCGCGAGGAACCCGGCACCCGCGGGCGCCGTCTCGTCCACCGCCACGTCCCCGGTGTCGCCGTAGAAGCCGACCGCCGAACCGGACAGCAGCACCGCGGGCTTCGCCGTCAGCTCGGCGAGCGCGCCCGCCAGGGTCCTGGTCCCCTCGACCCGGCTGCGGACCACCTCGCGTTTGTAGTCCTCGCTCCAGCGCCGGTCGCCGATGCCCGCGCCCGCGAGGTGGACCACCGCCTCCGCGCCCTCCAGCGCCGCCCGCTCGACGACCCCCTTCGCCGGGTTCCAGAAGGCCTCGTCGCCGCCCTCCGGCGCCCGCCGGACCAAACGGACCACCCGGGCGCCGTCGTCCCGCAGAGCCCTGACCAGAGCCGATCCCAGCAGGCCCGAGGACCCGGTCACGATGATCGTCATGCCGTCCAATGTAATCGACCTCCCCCGGAGTCTTCGGAAACCGGACGCCCACCGGATTCGCGTCACCCCCGCGAGCTCTCTCGCGGCGCCGCCGGGTCCGTACGGGCCCGCCTTCGCGTACCGGCGGCCACCGGTCCTCACCCGGGGGAGAACGAGCCGGGCCGGCCCGCGACGTCGCGGACCGGCCCGGTGGGAGAGAACGGGTGACTAGCCGTGCAGGCCCAGCTGGTTCTCGAAACGGCCCTCCTCGAGACGACGCTTGATCGTCGTCAGGAAGCGGGCGGCGTCCGCGCCGTCGACCAGGCGGTGGTCGTAGCTGAGCGCCAGGTACATCATCGAGCGGACGGCGATGACCTCGCCCTCCGGGGTGTCCAGGACCACCGGGCGCTTGACGACGGCACCGGTGCCCAGCATGCCGACCTGCGGCTGGTTGAGGATCGGCGTGTCGAACAGCGCGCCGCGGCTGCCGGTGTTGGTCAGCGTGAACGTGCCGCCGGTGATCTCGTCCGGGCTCACCTTGTTGGTGCGGGTGCGCTCGGCGAGGTCGGCGATCTTACGGGACAGCCCGGCGATGTTGAGGTCGCCGGCGTCCTTGATCACCGGGACGAGCAGGCCGCGCTCGGTGTCCGTCGCGAAACCGAGGTGCTCGGTGTCGAAGTACGTGACCTCGTTGGTCTCGCTGTTGATCGTGGCGTTCAGCTTCGGGTGCTGCTTGAGCGCCTCGATCGTGGCGAGGGCGAAGAACGGCGTGAACGTGAGCTTGACGCCCTCGCGCCGCTGGAACTCGGCCTTCGCCTGGTCGCGCAGCCGCGCGATCTTGGTGACGTCGACCTCGACCACGGTGGTGAGCTGGGCCGAGACCTGCAGCGACTCGACCATGCGCTTGGCGATGGTCTGGCGCAGCCGCGACATCTTCTCGGTGCGCCCGCGCAGCGTGGTGTCCACCGCGATCGGCTCCGGGGCCTGCGGGGCCGCCTGGGCCGGGGCCTGGGCGGCGGCCTGCGGGGCCTGGGGCTGGGCCTGGGCAGCGCTGGCACGCTCGCGCTGGGCGCGGGCGGCCTCCAGGACGTCCTGCTTGCGGATGCGCCCGCCGACGCCGGTGCCGGTCAGCGCGTCGAGGTCCACGCCGTGCTCACCGGCGAGCTTGCGCACCAGCGGGGTGACGTACGGGCTGTCGCCCGACGGCTGCGCGACGGGCTCGGACGCCGCGATCGGGGACGGCGGCGCGGCCTGGGGCGCCGGGGGGGCCTGAGCCGGGGCGGGAGCCTGCTGCGCCTGCGCGGGTGCCGGGGCCTGCTGCTGGGGTGCGGGCGCCTGCTGCGGGGCGGGCTGCGGGATCGAGGAGACCGGCTGTGCCTGCTGCTGCGGGGCGGGCTCGGGCTCCGGCTCGGGGGCCGTCTCCTGCGCCGGGGCGGCGGCGCCCTCGGTGCCGTTCTCGTCGATGACGGCGAGCTCGGCGCCGACCTCGACGGTCTCGTCCTCGGCCACCACGATCTTCGTGAGGATGCCCGCCGCCGGGGACGGGATCTCGGTGTCGACCTTGTCGGTGGAGACTTCGAGAAGGGGCTCGTCGGCCTCGACGCGCTCACCCTCCTTCTTCAGCCAACGGGTGACGGTGCCCTCCGTGACGCTCTCACCGAGCTGGGGCATCTGTACGGACTTCGGCATTGGTTGTCTTCTCTCGCGTTCCGAGTGAGGGCTTGCGTTAGTTGTGGACGTGGAGCGGCTTGCCGGCCAGCGCCAGCATCGCCTCGCCGACGGCCTCGGACTGGGTGGGGTGCGCGTGGATCAGCTGCGCGACCTCGGAGGGCAGGGCCTCCCAGTTGTAGATCAGCTGTCCCTCGGTCACCAGCTCGCCGATGCGGCGGCCGACCATGTGCACGCCGAGGACCGGGCCGTCCTTCTTCGCGATGATCTTGACGGCGCCCTGTGTCTGCAGGATCTGGCTCTTGGGGTTGCCCGCGAGGTCGTAGGTCAGCTCGACGATCTCGTGGCCGCGCTCCCTGGCCTGGGCGGAGGTGATGCCCACCGAGGCGACCTCGGGGTCGGAGTAGGTGATCCGGGGCACGCCGTCGTAGTCGATCGGCACAGGGTTCAGCCCGGCGATGTGCTCGGCCACCAGGATGCCCTCGGCGAAGCCCGCGTGCGCGAGCTGCAGGGTCGGGATGAGGTCACCGACCGCGTACACGCCCGGCACGCTGGTCTGGCAGAACTCGTTCACCGTGACGGCGCCGCGCTCGATCGCGATGCCCGCCTCCTCGAAGCCCATGCCCGCGGAGACCGCGCCGCGGCCGACCGCGACGAGGAGCAGCTCGGCGTCGAGGGTCTTGCCGTTGGCCAGGCTGACGACCACGCCGGTGTCGGTGGTCTTGACGCCCTCGAAGAAGACGCCCAGCTCCTGCTTGATGCCGCGACGGCGGAAAGAGCGCTCCAGCAGTTTGGAGCTGGACTCCTCCTCCAGGGGCAGCAGGTGCGGCAGGGCCTCGACGATCGTCACCTCGGCGCCGAAGGAGCGCCAGACGCTGGCGAACTCCACGCCGATGACGCCGCCGCCCAGGACGACCACCGAGGTGGGCACCCGGTCGAGCTTGAGCGCGTGCTCGCTGCTGATGACCCGCTCGCCGTCGATCTCCAGCCCCGGAAGGGACCTGGGCGCGGAGCCGGTCGCCAGCACGATGTTGCGGCCCTCGTAGACCTCGGAGCCCACCGACACCCGGTTCGGGCCCGCGAGACGGCCCTCACCCTCGATGATCGTGATGCCCTTGCTCTTGAGAAGGCCCTGCACGCCCTTCCAGGCGCGAGTGACGATCTTGTCCTTGAACGCGTGGACCGCGGGCACGTCGATGCCCTCGAAACGGGCCTTGACGCCGTAGGTCGCGCTTTCCCGCGTCTCGTCGGCGACCTCCGCGGAGTGCAGAAGCGCCTTGGTGGGAATGCATCCACGGTGCAGGCACGTGCCGCCGATCTTGTCCTTCTCGATCAGCGCGACCGTCTTGCCCAGCTCGGCCGCCCGCAGAGCGCAGGCATACCCTCCGCTACCGCCACCTAGGACGACGATGTCGTAGGGGCCGCTGCCATCAGCCACAGGAAAGCTCCTTGTCGGATCGAAATACCGTCTTCACGGTCGCGCCCCTCGTCGTGCCCTGGGCGGCCGCGCGGATCCTCGATCGCATCCACACCGCCGCCGGGCCCGGCTCGGCGCCGCGCCGGTGCCCGCCCTTGGCCTGACCCCGGCAACCGCATCTTTTCATTTGTCTAGGTTGCTTGTGACCCGCTTGCGCGGCGACAACGGTTACCGCGAAGGCTCGCCCGCGTAGCGCTCGGCCAGGCCGACGAGCGTCCGGGTGATCGCCCCGGTGCCGCCCTTCGGCGTGTAGCCGTGGGCCTCGCCCTTGTTGAAGGCGGGACCGGCCATGTCAATGTGTGCCCAACGGACCCCGTCCGGCACGAATTCCCGCAGGAAGATGGCGGCCGTCAGCATCCCGCCGAAACGCTCGGGGTGCAGGTTGGCGATGTCGGCCACCGGGGAGTCGAGACCCTTGCGGAGCTCGTCGGGCAGGGGCATGGGCCACGCGGCCTCGCCCTGCTCGCCCGCCGTCGCGACGATCTCCGCGCGAAGGTCGTCGTCGTTGCCCATGACGCCCGCCGTCCGCCAGCCCAGCGCGACGATCTGCGCGCCGGTGAGCGTGGCGACGTCGACGATCACGTCGGGGTCGTCCTGCCCGGCGCGGGCGATGCCGTCGATCAGGACCAGGCGGCCCTCGGCGTCGGTGTCGAGCACCTCGACGGTCTTGCCCGCGAAGCTGGTGAACACGTCGGAGGGGCGCTGCGCGGTGCCGCTCGGCATGTTCTCCGCCAGGCAGAGGTAACCGACCGCGTTGACCTTCAGGCCCAGCCTGGCGATCGCCAGGAGGGCGCCGAAGACCGCGCCCGCGCCGCCCATGTCCGACTTCATCCAGTCCATCGAGGCCGTCGGCTTGAGCGACAGGCCGCCCGAGTCGAAGGTGATGCCCTTGCCGACGTACGCGAGCTTCGTGCCGGCCTCGGGGTGGCTGTAGGAGAGGCGGACCAGCCGGGGCGGGTTGGCCGACCCCTGGCCGACGGCGACGATGCCGCCGTAGCCGCCCTCCTTGAGCGCCTTCTCGTCCAGGACCTCCACCGACAGACCGGCCTCGGCGCCCACCTGCTCGGCGATCTCGGCGAAGCGGGCCGGCCACAGGTCCGACGGCGGGGTGTTGACCAGGTCGCGGACGAGCGAGACCGACTCGGCCAGGGTGGTGGCGCGCTCGATCGCGGCCTGGGCGCCCTCGGCGTCGGTCAGCACGGCCAGCTCGGACACCGGGGAGCTCTGCTCTCCGGCGGTGCGGTATCTGGTGAAGGAGTAGGCGCCGAGAAGGCCGCCCAGGGCGACGGCGCCCGCGTGCTCCGCGCTCGCGGCGGGCAGGGCGAGCGCCACGCGGCCGGTGCCGGTCAGGGCGCGGACCGCGGTGCCCGCGGCGCGGCGCAGGACCTCGGCGTCGTAACCGTCCGCGGGGCCGTCACCGGGGACGTCGCCCAGGCCGACGACGACCAGCAGGGGCGCGGTCAGCGCGCCGAAGGTGGGGATCTTGGAGATCTCGCCCGGCTTACCCTTGGCGCCCACGCTCTCGAGCGTGGCGGCGAGTCTGCCGCCGAGCGCCTGGTCGAGGCCCTCGGCCCCGGGAGCGGGAAGCAGGCCGTCCGGTCCGGTGTGGACGCCGACGACCAGCGCGTCGGTATCGAACGAGACAGCGTTGTCAGTTGGGGTAAGCCGCACAGTGGTCACGTAGGCCGATGCTAGTCGGGCTGGCGCAGTACGCATAAACGAGGGTTCGTCCTACGAATCGTGCTGCCCGATGGTGCTATTCGGAGTGGCACCATCGGGCGGCTTGGTGCTAATGTCGCTAGCACTATGTTGCTTACCTTGGATCTGAACGATCCCCGGCCGCTGCACGAGCAGGTCGCCGAGGCGATCAGACGCGCCGTCGCCGAGGGTTCGTACGCTCCGGGAGACCGGCTCCCGCCGGCTCGCGACCTGGCCGCCGCGCTGGGCATCAACGCCAACACGGTGCTGCGCGCCCTGCGGGACCTGCGCGACGAGGGGGTGCTGGAGTTCCGCCGGGGTCGCGGCGTGAGCGTGCTCAGCCGCCCCAACCCGCGCAGCGTCATCGAGGAGAAACTGCGCGCCCTGCTCGACGAGGCGGTCCAGTACGGCTACCGCCACGACGACGTCATCGAGCTCATCAGGGAACTGTCATGACCGGGCCGGGAGCCCGGTCCTTCGAAGGGGTGACCGACGTGGGGCTACGAGCCCGATTCCTGTCCATCGCCGCCGGCTGGGTCGCGCTGGTGACCGCCGAGCTGATCGCCGCGCCGCTGGTGCTGCGAGACCGGCTGCCCGATCCGATCGCCACGCACTGGGGCCCGTCCGGCGCCCCCGACAACTCGATGCCGTTCATCGCCTCGCTGCTGTTCCAGGTGGGCCTGTGGGTGCTGCTCGCGGGCGGGGCCTGGGTGCTCGCGCTCACCAACACCGCGATGTTCAGGCGCAGGGCGAGCCGCATGGGGCTCGGCGCCCTGCTGGGCGGTGCCGGCCTGTTCCTTCCGGGGTTGCAGGCGGTCACGCTGGTGGCCAATCTCGACGCCCCCGACTGGGGGCAGGCCACCGACCTGGGGTGGGGCGCGCTGCTCGCGGTCGCGGGGCTGGTGCTGGGCGGCTGGATCGGCGCCCTCGCCGCCCGCCCGGGGCCCGACGACCATCCCGAGCCGTCCGTCGTCCCCACGCGGCGGCTCCGGCTCCGCCCCGGCCAGCGCGCGGTGTGGGTCTCCTCGGTGAGCAGCGGCCCGCTCGTCGCGCTCGGCGGTTCCGTCCTGGCCGCGGGCCTGGGGTGCGCCGTGCTCGCCCTGATCGGCGGCGACGGCGCGCTGCGGGTCCCCGCGACGATCATGTCCCTCGCGGGCCTGGTAGGGGTGACCTTCAGCTCGGTGCGGGTGCAGGTCACCGAGGAGGGTCTCGCGCTCTTCTACGGGCCGTTCCGCCTGCCTCGCAAACACATCCCGATCGAGCGGGTGGAGCGGGCCTGGTCGGAGGAGTTGTTCCCGTCCAGCGTCGGAGGCTGGGGCGTCAGGGGGCTGCCGGGAGCCGTGACGGTCATGATCCGCAGCGGGGAGTGCCTCGTGGTGGGCTACGTCTCCGGTGGCCGCTTCGCCGTCTCGATCGACGACGCGGAGAGCGGTGCCGCCCTGCTGAACACCCTCGCGGACCGGGCGTCCACCGGGCCGTCCGCCCGCTGACCCCCGCTCCGGCCCGTCCATCCCTTTCCTTCTCCTTCCTTCGCCCGTTCTTTCCCACCGCGGTCTTCCGGCCCCTTCGTCCCCTTCCGCCTTCTTTCCCCTCGCGGTCTTCACGGCCCTTCCGCGGTCATGTCCGCTGCCTTTCCAGTCCTCTCGCCCGGTCCTCTCGCCCGGTCCTCTCGCGTCCAAGCACCCGAAGGCGGTGTCATGCTTCGTCGATTCCCCGACCTGTGGTTGTTCCTGCTCGTCGCGTTCGGCCTGTCCTGGTTGTTCGCCCTTCCCCTCTGGCTGGCGGACACGCCGACCGGCACGCTCACGTTCACGGCGATCGGGGTGGCGATGATGTTCACCCCGACGCTCGGAGTCCTCGCCGTCCGGTTGCGCGGCAGGTGGCTCGGGGACCCCGCCACCGGGCGCGAGTGGGCGGTGCGAACCGGTCTGTCGGCGGGCGGGAGCCGGGGCCGCACGCTCGCGCTGGTCGCGCTGGCCTGGTTCGGCATCCCCGCCCTGGTCGTCGCCGCGATCGCGCTCAGCGCCGCCCTCGGCCTGCTCTCCGTCGACCTGCGAGAGTTCAGCCTGTTCCGCGAGAGCCTGGCGGCCACGCCGGGCGGGCCGCCCCCGGCGGCGACCGGAGTCCTGGTGGCCGCGCAGGCCGCGGCGATGGTGCTGGTCGCCCCGCTGGTCAACTCGGTCGCGGCCTTCGGCGAGGAGTGGGGGTGGCGAGGCTGGCTGCTGCCGCGTCTGACACCGCTCGGCACCTGGCGGGCGATCCTGGTGTCCGGGGTGATCTGGGGGCTCTGGCATTTCCCGCTCACCCTGCGCGGATACAACTACCCCGAACTGGAGGTGTGGGCCGCGCCGATGTTCATCGTCTTCTGCGTGATCTTCGGAGCCCTGCTCGGCTGGCTCCGTCTCCATTCGGGAAGCGTCTGGCCCGCGGTCGTCGGGCACGGATCACTGAACGCCTCAGCGGGCCTGATGCTGCTCGTCGGCGACGCGGCCGACCCGCCGGTGTTCGCCGTCGCGGGGATCACGAGCCTGGTCGGTTCGGCGCTGCTGGTGGTGGTCTCGGCACTGCTGTTCAAATACCGGCCGGTCGAGCGGCCGGTCCCGGCCGCCGTCGCGTGAGAACCAGACGGGGAAGGTCCCCCGGATCTCTTCGGACCGGGCCGGGAGGGAGATCAGTTCGTGAGAATGGTGCAGGCCAGCAAGGTCGCCGCGGTGGCGATCTCGACGAGGGCGCCGAGCACGTCACCGGTGACACCACCGAGCCGCCGTACGGCCCTGCGCCGTACGGCCCAGGCCACCAGCAGCCCCGCGAGCATGGCCAGGGGGAGACCCCAGGGGGTGATGAACGGCCCCAGCCCCGACATGAGGCCCACACCGGGGATGCTTGACTCGATCTCGGGGAGGTAGTTGGTGATGTCCGCATAGGCCACATAGCCCCGCTCGAACGCGCCGGAGGACTCGGACGGGGAGCCGGAGGACCACAGGTCGAAGGCGCTCACGCCGTGGAGATAGACCAGTGCCGCCGTTCCCGCTAGCACCAGCACGGTCACGGCCACCGCGACGCTTCGCCGCACGGTGCCCGCGACCATCGCGCCGAGCCCGTCGGGGCGTGCCGGGGGAATGCCCGCGCGGCAGGCCCACGTGAGGGCCAGCCGTCCGGCCGCGCAGGCCGCCACCAGGGTGATCGCGCCCGTTCCCGCTCCCGCGCAGGCGGCCTCCCACAGGGCCGTCACCTGCACCAGCAGGACGAAGATCAGCGTCATCACCCCGAAGGGGCCGATGTCCGACCGCTTCATGATCTCCAGCGCACGCTCGGCGGGTTTGGCGCTGCCCAGCCCGTCGGCGAGGTCGGCCAGCCCGTCCAGGTGCAGCCCCCGGGTGAGCAGCGCCACGGTCACCACGGCCAGCACCGACGCCAGAAACGGTGTCGTCCCCAGGGACAGGGAGATCATCAGCACCAGCCCGCCGCCGGCCCCGATCACCGCCCCCACCAGCGGGGCCGTCGCCATCGCGATTCCCCCCGCCCGGCGGTCGACCACTCCGGGACGGACCGGGAACACGCTCAGCGTGCCGATCGCGAGACGCACCCCGTCGGCGAAGGTGGACGGACCGTCCGCGGGCGGGGGCGAGGGCTCGGACATGACCGATGATCGTAGCGCTCGGCCTCTCCGGCGCCGCGACCGCACGCGTCCACCGGATTCGGCGGTGTGCCGTCTCCGGGACGGCCTCGGCCAGGGCCGCCCCGGAGACCCGGTGGGGGTTGCCGGTCACAACGGTTGTCAGCCGCAACGGTCGCTGATCACAACGGTTGCCGACCACAGCACCGGGGAGATCGGGCGGCAGGGGTCAGATGGGGAGGGGGAGGAGGCGGCCGGCGACGACGAGGGTGACGTCCTCCGACTCCAGGGCGAGGCGCTGGTTCAACCGGCCGAGGGTGTCACGGAACATCCGCCCGCTGGCGGTGCCGGGCACCACACCGAGACCGACCTCGTCGGAGACCGCCACGACCCGGGCCCGGGTCTGCCTCCAGGCCGCCACCAGGTCGTCGCACCGGGCCGCGACAGTGTCTCTGCCGTCTCTGCCGTCCCTGCCGCCTTCGCCGTTTTTGTTGTCCCCGCTGTCCCCGCTGTCCCCGCTGTCTCTGT
Organism: Streptosporangium sp. NBC_01469; assembly: GCF_036227305.1. NCBI lineage: Bacteria > Bacillati > Actinomycetota > Actinomycetes > Streptosporangiales > Streptosporangiaceae > Streptosporangium > Streptosporangium sp. NBC_01469. Next base: position 4,658,034 of record NZ_CP109465.1, read on the forward strand.
CGTCCCGGCCGCCTTCGCCGGTTTCCTCCGGCCAGGCGTCGCACTCGTCGAAGACGGCGGCCACCCAGGTGCCGAGCCCGTCGATCAGCAGCGGGGTGTCGGCGGACCGCAGCAGCCCGGCCAGGTCGGTGGTCTCGGCGGTCCTCCAGTGGGCGGGCCTTCGGTCGCGATGTGCCCGGACCCGGCGCAGCCACTCGGGGTCGCCGTCGCCGGACGGCCCGGTCGCGACGTAGAGCACCTCGGGCTCGGCCGCCAGCCGCAGTTCGGCCTCCGCGGACTTGCCCGACCGGCTCCCCCCGAGCAGCAGGGTCCTCCTGGGCGGGGGAGCCTGGGCGGGAGGGGGCTCGCTCGTGTCGACGACCGTGCCGTCCGGCACGACGCGCACCCCCCACAGCGCGGCCCGCCGGGTCAGTTCCGCCTCCGTCGGCACCCGGTGGTCGACATCGACGGTCACCACGTGCGTCCGCTCGCCGACGAGGCCTCGCCGGCGCAGGTCCCCCAGCCGTTCGGGCCGGTCCAGCACGTCCAGCAGCACCAGGTCCAGCGCCTCTTCCACGTCATCGGCGCCCTCCACCTGCCCGTCCCGCTCGTCGTACGAGGACTCCCCGTACGAGGACTCGTCGTACGGATAGGAAGGGGAGGAGGCGGCGTGGAGGACGCGCCGGCCGCCGGGGGTGGTGACGGTGAGGCCGTCCGGGCCGGGCGAGGCGCGGTAGCCGGGCGGGAGCGGGCCGGAGAGCGGCAGCCGCACGGAGCCGCCGAATGCCACCGGGCCGTCGGGCACCAGGGGGCCGTCCGGTGCCACCGAGACGTCAAGTACCACGGAGGTGGGGCGGCGGCCGGGCGTGACGCGGGCACAGGAGGCGCACCCGCAGTCCGGGGCCGGCCACCCGCCCGCGCCCGCCGTGCCGGAGATCAGGACCTTCACGCCCGGTCTCCCCTCGGGTTGAGACGCTGGTTGAGAAGCTGGTCGGGAAGCCGCGAGCCTCCGCCTCCGGGTGAAGGCGGACGGCACCCGAGGCGTACGGGGAGTGCCGGGAACGTCCCGGCGGCGTAGCACGAGGCCATGATCTCGCCTTCATGCCCGGGAGTGCCCGGGAGAGGTAGGGTTCGCTGAGCCGCCGAGGGGCACCGGCAGGACCCGCGAGAAGGAGCTATGGCATGACTTGGCGCTGGCGTTATGAAAACGCGAATGGTGGCGAGGTAGTCGAGGGTGTTTCGCCGTCCGACACGTTCCCGAGCCAGGCCGATGCCGAGTCGTGGCTCGGTGAAAGCTGGCGCGAGTTGCTGGAGTCCGGGGTTGAGAAAGTCACCCTGATCGAAGGCGAGCGTGTTGAGTACGAGGGAATGTCACTGCGCCCGGAATGAACCTGAGTGAATGGAAACCTCTCGGCCCCTCGATGAAGACGAGGGGCCGAGGGGTTCTTTCTGTCCCGCGAGCGAATTCCCACGCACGAACTGTCCCGCGAGCGAGCTCCCGCGCGCGAACGCGGGGAGCCACGGTGGACGCCTCCGGCGTTCACGATGACCGGTCACGACCGGTCACGATGACCGGTCACCGCTCTCCGTGACCCGCTCCTGCTCCGCGCTAGGGACGCCGCTCGGGGCTCACGGTCTTGGAGGGGTCGCGCTCGACGATCGGGCCGAGGACGTCGTCGATCTTCTTCAGTACCTCGGACTCCAGTTTCACCCCCGAGGCCTTGACGTTGTCGCGGACCTGCTCGGGCCTGCTGGCCCCGACGATGGCGGAGGCCACGTTGGGGTTCTGCAGCACCCAGGCCACCGCGAGCTGGGCCATGGTCAGGCCGAGGTCGGCGGCGATCGGCTCCAGCTGCTGGACGCGGGTGAGCACGTCGTCGTTGAGCATCCGGGCGATGAAGTTACCCCCGGCGGGGTCGGTGGCCCGGGAACCGGCGGGGGGCGGCTGCCCCGGCCGGTACTTACCGGTGAGCACGCCCTGGGCGATGGGAGAGAAGACGACCTGGCCGAGGCCCTCCTTCTCGCTCAGCGGCACGACCTCGGCCTCGATGACCCGCCACAGCATGGAGTACTGGGGCTGGTTGGAGACCAGGCGGTCGAAGCCCATCTCATCGGCGATCTTCAGTGCCCGGCCGATCTGGTCGGCGGTCCACTCGCTGACGCCGACGTAGAGGACCTTGCCCTGGCGTACGAGGTCGTCGAACGTCTTGAGGGTCTCCTCGAGCGGAGTCTCGTTGTCGAAGCGGTGTGCCTGGTAGAGATCGACGTAGTCGGTCTGCAGACGGCGCAGCGAGCCGTGTATCGACTCGGTGATGTGCTTGCGCGACAGCCCCCGGTCGTTGGGGCCCGGTCCGGTCGGCCAGTAGACCTTGGTGAAGATCTCCAGGGACTCTCGGCGGACCCCCGTGAGGGCGCGGCCAAGGACCTCCTCCGCCTTGGTGCCCGCGTACACGTCGGCTGTGTCGAAGGTGGTGATCCCCTCGTCGAGTGCCGCTCGCACGCACTGCTTGGCGGCGTCCTCCTCTACCTGGGAGCCGTGTGTGATCCAGTTGCCGTAGCTGATTTCACTGACCATGAGACCGCTGCGGCCAAGGTGGCGGAATTCCATGGTCCGAGATTAGTAGGCGTCATATTTCATGACGATTCGGGATACCCTGCCGGGCGTGTTGCGGATGATCACTTCTCGGAAGGTACGGCTCGCGCTCGCCGCCGCGGTGCTGGCGGCGGTCGTCGTGGCGGTCGCCCGCCTGTGGCGCCGAGCGGAGGAGCGCCGGGCCGCCCTTCCGATCGAGGGATCCCGGGGCGTCTCCCCGGCGGAGGGCCCGGTCGCCTCCTCGGTAAAGGAACCGGCCCCCGGAGCCGAGCGCGCGACGCGGTGGCCCCCGGCGCCCATCCTCGGCACCCCCACGGACGAGGACCTCAGGCGGTACGCCGCCAGGCCGCCCTCCGCCTTCCGGGCCGCCGTCGAGCGGACGTTCGAGCGGGGGCCGCGGACACCGGGGAAGCCGTTGGACGAGGGCACCCGGAGCCGCCTGGTCCGCTGGGGCGCCGCCGGGATCGCGCTGTGCCTGCTCGCCTTCGGCACGCAGCTTCTGGAGAGCGCGGTCTTCTCGAACGGGGTGGAGACCGTCGAGGTGACCGATTTCGGGAGCTTGTACGGCACGGACGGGGGATGCGAGCTGGAGCCGGGGCTGCACCTCACGGACGAGCAGGGGACGGCGAGCGTGTACGGGTGCGTGGAACAGGGTTCCTACCCGGCGGAACCCGTCCAGCCGTACGAGACCCCGACCCCGTACGAGACTCCGAGCCCGTACGAGACCGCTGCGACTCCCGTGGCGGTTCCCGACGCCGACTGCCACCCGCGGGCGCGGACCCCGCGGGTGCGGGCACTCAACCCCAGGGTGACCCGGGCGGTGAACCACCAGTGGCGCCGCATCGAGAGGTGGCTGGAGGCCAACGCCCCCGCGAGCCGCCGCACGCTGGGCAAGCCCGCCAGAGCCCGTACGATCGCCGTCGCGGAGGCGCAGATGGGTTTGCGTTTCCCCGACGATCTGCGTGCCTCCCTGCTGCGGCACGACGGGGCCTCCGTCGTGGCCGACACCTGGCCGTTCGGGTTCCTCGGTAACTGGAACCAGGGGGTCCGCGGGATCCGTGACACCTGGCGGCAGCTGTGCGGGATAGACGCGGAGGTCGAGGGCGCCGCCGAACTCGACGCCGACGTACGGGCGGAGTGGTGGGACGGGCGGATGATCCCGTTCGGCGCCGACGGGAGCGGCAATCACCTGGTGATCGACTCCGTGGTGCGTGACGTCGGCGACACCGATCACGAGGGCCAGATGAGTTTCACGCCCGGCGAAACCCGGATCAGTTCCTACTACGGCCTGCTGAGGATGACGGCGGATGCTCTGGAGACCGGCGGGTCCATCGGTTACTGGAAGCCGGTCGTCACCGATGGCGAGCTGGACTGGAACGTGATCGAGAGTGACGTCGTCCAGGAGTGACCTCGCCCGATTCGGATTCAGGGGCGACGTCGTTCAGAGGTCATGCTTCATCCGGCTCGGGAGTCCTGGTTCGGAAGTCCCGGTTCGAAAGTTCGGTTCAGGAGTCCCGAACCGGGAGCCCCGGTTCAAGGGTTCCGGTTCGGAAGTTCCGGTTCTGGAGCGGTGAGATCCCCCAGGGCCGGGCCGCCCCGCCACTGGGAGACGCGAAGAACCCCGCCCCCTCGTGGAGGGGACGGGGTTCGGAGACATGCTCGGCCGCGGTGCTCCTCGGGCGCCGTCGTTGGCTTCGCCGCCGTCAGTTCTTCGGCGGGACGGGCCGGCCGCCGGGCAGCACGGCGGGCGGCGGGAAGCGCAGCTTGCGGATCTGCAGTGCGCGCATGGCGGCGTAGAAACCGACGCCCTTGAGGTTCTCGTTGGGGAACTTCTCGGCGGTGAGCTTCTTCACCTTCCAAGACACCCAGATCGAGGTGAGCAGCACGCCGACCATCATGAGCGGCCAGCCGACCGTGATCACCGCGACGTAGACGTAACCGCGGACGTCCGCCGGGAACGGGATCCAGGTGAGCAGCAGGATAAGAAGGGAGAACGGCAGGAAGTACTGGCTGGCGAGACGGCGGGAGTCGACCCAGTCTCGCGCGAACTTCCTGGCGGGCCCCTTGTCGCGGGCGGGGAAGTAGCGCTCGTCGCCACGCAGCATGCCCTCGCGCGCCTTGACGCGCTCGCTGGCCTGGCGTTCGCGGAGGTTCTTGTAAGCCTCTTTGCGGTTCTGGGGGGCGTTCACCGGCTGCCGGCGACGGCCTTCGGCGTCCCGTCGCTTGGGTGTGGGACGCCCCTTGCCCGCAGGCTTAGGATCGTTAGCGGAGACGGGGGAGTCGTCCGCGGTGGTCTGGGTACGTCGGAACACAACGTCAGCCTACCGGGACTGCAACTTAGTGACGCCCCCGCGCGTTATGCGTAGGGTGAACCCTATGGTGGCTCCGGTGCTTTTTCGGGGGGCTGGAATCACTTGGGGTGACCCGAAGCGCACTTGAAGAAGGGGACGGCCGACGCGCATGAGCGTGATGAAGAGACTTTCGCTGATCTTCAGGTCCAAGGCGAACAACGCGTTGGACAAGATGGAGGATCCTCGCGAAACCCTGGACTACTCATATCAGCGCCAGCTGGAGTTGTTGCAGAAGGTGCGCCGGGGCGTGGCGGACGTCGCCACCTCGCGCAAGCGCGTGGAGCTTCAGATCAACCAGATCGAGGCACAGTCGCGCAAGCTCGAGGAGCAGGGCCGCAAGGCGCTCGGGGTCGGCCGTGAGGACCTGGCCCGTGAGGCGCTGACCCGTCGCGGCAGCCTGCAGACCCAGATCGCCGACCTCCGCGTGCAGCACGACAACCTGCAGGCCGAGGAGGAGAAGCTCACCACGGCCTCCCACCGGCTGCAGGCCAAGGTCGACTCCTTCCGTACGAGGAAGGAGACGATCAAGGCGACCTACACCGCCGCCGAGGCGCAGACGCGGATCAACGAGGCCTTCTCCGGTATCTCCGAGGAGATGGGCGACGTCGGCCTGGCGATCCAGCGTGCCGAGGACAAGACCGCCTCCATGCAGGCCCGCGCGGGTGCCATCGACGAGCTGCTGGCCAGCGGCGCGCTCGACGACTTCAGCGGGCAGCGCGGCGACGACATCCAGGCCGAGCTCGACCGCATGGGCGGCGGGCACGACGTGGAGCTGGAGATCGCGCGGATGAAGGCCGAGCTGGGCCAGGGGCCCGCGCCGCAGGGCGCGATCACGCCCGGATCGGCTCAGCCCCAGCAGCAGCCCCAGCAGCCGCCGCACTCCCAGCAGCCGCAGTCCAACCAGACGCAGCAACTGCGCCAGCCGGGGGAGGGCCTGTGATCGTCCGCATCATGGGGGAGGGGCAGATCGACATCGCCCCCGCCGACCTCGACGTGCTGAACACGCTGGACGCCGAGCTGGAGGCAGCCATCGAGGCCGGCGAGGAGGAGACCTTCCGGGTGCGGCTGCACGCCCTGCTCGACAAGGTCCGCCACGTCGGCAAGGCGCTGCCCGACGACAGCCTGGAGTCCTCGGAGCTGATTTTGCCTCCGGCCGACGCATCCATGGACGAAGTGCGGGAGATGCTCGGCAACGAGGGGCTGATTCCCGGCTAGCTTGGGCATATGGCACAAACCCGGTTCGCCCCGGACCGGGGCCTGACCAGGCGCATGGTGGTCACCATGTTCCTGCTCGGACTGCTCTACGTGGTCTTCGTGGCCGTGTTGATCGCGTTGGGCGTCCGGGCCGTCGTGGTGCTGGTGATCGCCGGCGGCATCCTGCTCGTGCAGTACTTCATGTCCGACCGCATCGCGCTGTTCGCGATGCACGGGCGTGTCGTCTCCCCGCAGGAGGCCCCGGAGCTACACGGCATGATCGACAGGTTGTGCGCCCTCGCCGACATGCCCAAACCACGGGTGGCGATCGCCGACTCGGACGTCCCGAACGCGTTCGCCACCGGCCGTAACCAGAAGAACTCCGTGGTCTGCGTGACCACGGGGTTGTTGCGCCGCGTCGACGGCGGCGAGCTGGAAGGCGTGCTGGCCCACGAGATGTCCCACGTGGCCCACCGCGACGTCGCGGTCATGACGATCGCGTCCTTCCTCGGCATCGTCGCCGGGCTGATGACCAGGGTCGCGCTCTACAGCGGCCTCGGCGGGCGCGGGCGCGACGACAGGGGCGGCCTGCCGATCGGCATGATCATCCTGCTCGTCTCGGTCCTGGTGTACGCGGTCAGCTTCCTGCTCACCCGTGCCCTGTCGCGCTACCGCGAGCTGGCCGCCGACCGTGCGGGAGCGCTGCTCACCCAGCGCCCCTCCGCCCTGGCCAGCGCCCTCGTCAAGATCAGCGGTGAGATGGCCCGCATCCCGACGAAGGATCTGCGTGAGGCCGAGCCGTTCAACGCGTTCTTCTTCGCGCCGGCCCTGTCCGGCAAGGCGGGCCTGGCCGCGCTCTTCGCGACCCACCCGCCGCTGGAGCGGCGCCTGGAACAGCTCAACGGGATCTCCGCCCAGCTCGGGCAGGGCGGGTGACCGGACACCGGGCCGCGGAAGGGCCGAAGGGGCCGGAGGGGCCGGAGGGGCTCGAGGACCCCGGCCCGGAGCCGCTCGACGGGCGCGGGTGACCGGACACCGGGTCGCGGATGGCTCTTAGAGCTCTAAGAGCTCAGAGGACTCGGGGACTCGGGGACTCGGGGACTCGGAGAGCTCAGGGGGAGTGATCTGATGCGCTGGTGGGATGTGCTGATGGGGCGCAGTGAACCGGCCAGGGCCGACCTGGACGCGCTGTTCGCGCTGCCCTCGGCCGCGGTGACCCTGCGGGCCGCCACCGATCTGGCGCCGACGGGCGTGGGGGCGGTCTGCTTCCGCTCGGCCGAGGGCGGGGCGTTCGCCGAGCTGGAGCGCGACATCACCGAGTTGCTGAACGCCGGAGGCGGCCCCCCGGTGGAGGTGTCGAAGGACTCCTTCGGCTACACGTGGCTGCTGGTGCGCCGTACCCCCGACATGCTCGGTGACCTGGTCACGGACCTGCACGCGGTCAACTCCTCCCTCGAGGGGGCGGGTTTCGGCCCCTCCCTGCTCTGCTCGCTGGTCTCCTTCGCCGCCCCCGACGGCCGCGGGCTCGCCCTGGTCTACCTCTACAAGCAGGGCACCTTCTACCCGTTCGCCCCGCTGCCCGCCGAGCAGGGGGCGGGGCGGGAGCAGCGCAGGGACAACGCGCTGGAGCTGCAGGTACGCGGCGCGATCGGCGGCGAGCTGGAGATCGAGCCCGATCTCGGCCGCTGGTTCCCCCTCTGGGGTGCGCCCGGTCTCTGAGAGGTCCTCCCGCCTGGGGTGCGCCAGGCCTCTGAGAGGCACTCCCGCGAAGCCCTTCCCGTAAGGCCTCTCCGCGCGATTCGCGAGGCTTCTGGAGCGTGCCAGGATGGCCCGTCCGGCTTGCGGTTTGATGTACGTCCTGTGACCCTTTGCCCCCACAATGGGACCGGAAATCCATCACGGGAGAAGGGGGTGACCATGGCGGACCTCGCGTCCTTGCGGCCCGGGGATCCCGAGCAGGTGCGGGAGTACCGGCTCACCGCCCGGCTCGGCGAGGGAGGCCAGGGAACGGTTTACCTGGGCGTTTCCCCGACAGGGGCGCGCGTCGCGGTCAAGTTGCTCCGCGCGGATCTCACGCAGGACGAGGAGGCGATGGAACGCTTCGTCCGCGAGGTCAGCACGACCCAGCGTGTCGCGCCCTTCTGCACCGCCGCGGTGATCGACACGGGGGTCGACCGGCATCGCCCGTACATCGTGAGCGAGTACATCGACGGCCCGACGCTCGACGCGGTCGTGACCACCGAGGGCCCGCGCGAGGGCGCGGGACTGCACCGTCTGGCGATCGGCACGGTCACCGCGCTCGTCGCGATCCACCAGGCGGGGATCGTGCACCGCGATTTCAAGCCGTCCAACGTGCTGCTGGCCTCCGACGGCCCCCGAGTGATCGACTTCGGCATCGCCAAGGCCCTCGACCGGACCTCCACGCTGACCGCGATGGCGATCGGGACCCCTTCGTACATGACCCCCGAGCAGCTGGCCGGGGAGAACGCGGGATCGCCCGCCGACATGTTCGCGTGGGGCTGCACGATGGTCTTCGCGGCCACCGGGCAGCCGCCGTTCGGCACGGACAGCCTTCCGGCGATCTTCAACCGGATCATGAACATGGAGCCGGACCTGGGGGCGATCACCGACCCCGCGCTGCGCGACCTGGTCGGGCAGTGCCTGTCCAAGGACGCCGCCCAGCGGCCCGCGGCGGGTGAGGCGCTGCTGCGGCTGCTCGGCCACGCGGGCGGCACGGGAGGCGCGGCCGCGACCGGTGCCGCGCCGCCCACCGCGCCGCGCGGCATCCTCGCCGAGGGCTCGGCCGCCGCGGCGCAGCGGACCGGCCCCGGCCCCGGCGAATACCCGGGCGGGAACGATTACCCGGGCGGGAACGATCCCGGGCACACCGTGTACGGGCAGCGGCGTCCGGGGGGCGACGAGCACGCCCAGCGGCAGCACTCCGGGCCGCAGCCCTTCGCCCAGCACGGGCCCGGCGGGGGATACCCGGCGCAGGGCCCGCAGGGCGGTCCCGCCGGCCACCCACAGCAGTCGGACCCTCGCGGCCACGCCCAGCACTTCCAGCAGTCGGACCCCCGCGGCCACGCCCGGAATCCCCAGCAGTCGGACCCCGGCGGTCATGCCCAGCGGAGCGGGCCCCACGGTCACCCGCAGCAGGGGCCGGCCCCCACGCGGCCCTTTTCCGGCGGGTATCCCGGCCCCGACGGCTACCCCCCGCAGGGCCCCGGGCACCCGCCGCCCGGATATCCGGGGCACCCCGGACCCCAGCCCTACGGCGGTCCTGCGACCTTCCCCTCCTCCGAGGGCGACTCGTACCGGAACCCCGGACCACCGGCGTACCCGGGGCGGGCGGACCCCGACCGGCGCGGGCGCGGGGCGTGGCCGGCGATCGTGGGGGGCGTGCTGGTCACCGCCCTCGTGGCCGGGGGCGTCGTGCTGGTGCTGCGCGGCAACACCGCCGAGACGCCCGGAACCATCCGGGCGGAGGGCACGAAGGGCGCGAGCACCCCGGCCCCCACGGCTCCGACGGTGCCGGAGGCCACCAGCACGATCAAACTGCCCGGCAGCTCGCTCACCCTCCACGAGAGCGACCAGGACCCGATCAGGCTGAGCTCCTACAGCCTCGACTGGGACAAGACCCTCTACGTTCGCAGGCAGGGCACCGAGCGGTTCGCCAAGAACGACAAGTACTTCCAGTACACGGTGAACGCCGAGGGCACCCAGGCGCTGGGCACCGACCGGATGTACGACGCGCAGAGCTACGCGGTCGTGTCGATCGTCGATCATCGATCCGGCGCGGCGAGTAGGATCAGGATCACCAAGGCGCCGATCTACCCGACGCTGCCGCAGTGGTCGCCGGACGGCAGGCGCGGCCTGGTGACCCTCTACGAGGCGGTCGGCGACATCAGCAAGGAGTACGGCTTCGCGATCATCGACGTCGCCACGAAGAAGGCGAGGGTCGTCCGCGTGAAGGAGAAGGACGCGGGCAAGTGGAGCTATTTCTGGCGGGGCGACGGCCGGGCCGTCGGCACCTGGGCGCTGACCGGCAAGACCCAGCGCATCCGCTTCTACGACACGCAGGGCACCGTGCTGCAGACCCTGCTGGACGTGGGCACCCCGATCACGGTCGAGGGCGACGACATCTCCCCGTCCGGCTCGTCCCTGCTGACGTACTGCAAGGAGAGCAAGAAGGAGATCTGCGTCTGGTCCACCGGCTCCGACGCCCCGGCGAAGGTCCGGATCCCGTTCGAGACGGAGCGGCTCATCGGCTGGTACGACGACGAGCACATCGCGGGCTGGCGGCGCAAGGGCTCCGGCCACGAGGCGGTGGTGTTCGACTTCAAGGGGAAGGTGCAGCGGTTGCTGGCGACCAGCACCGACGCCAAGGAGTACGAAAAGCAGTTCATGCGCTTCACGCGAGAGGGTTGACATGAGGGAGTGGACCCACGACGAGCACGCCGCGGCCGTCGCCGCGGAGATCGCCCGGATGGCCGACGTCCTGCGGGGGCGTGACATGTCCGTCTCCGTGCTGACCTGTCCCGGCTGGGATCTGGCGAGGCTCGCCGCCCACACCGGAGGCGTGCACCGGTGGGCGGCCGCGATGGTGCGCGACCTGACCGAGCGGCGCTACGACCGCGACGGCATGGACATGGGCCTGCCCGCCGACCCGGGCGATTATCCCGCCTGGCTCGGCGAGGGCGCCGCCTTCCTGCCCGAGGCGCTGCTGTCGCAGGACCCGCAGGCGCCGATGTGGACCTGGGGCGGGGAGAAGCGGGTGCGGTTCTGGTCGAGGCGGACGCTCCACGAGACCGTGGTGCACCGGGTGGACGCCGAGCTCGCGCTGGGCGTCCCGGTCACGATCGACGAGCACGTGGCGGCCGACGGGGTCGAGGAGTTCCTCGACATCCTGCCGTACGTCAAGTGGAACCCGGACGTGGCCGAGCTCAGGGGCGGGGGCGAGACGATCTCGCTGCAGGCCGACACCGGAGCCGGATGGGTGATCACCCTTGACCCCGACCGCTTCCACCACCGGCGGTCCCTGCAACCGGGCACCGTGACCGTGCTCGCCGCTACGTCGGCCGACCTGCTCCAGGTCGTGTGGGGGCGGCGCAGCCCCGACGACTACGCCATCGAGGGCGACGGCGGGCTGCTGGGCTGGTGGCGGGGGCTCGCCCGGATCTAGGCCGCGTCCACCGCCCGGACCGGGTCCCCGTCAGATCCCGATGCGGCCGGGAAACCGGATCCCGGTCAGATCCCGATGCGGCCGGGAAACCGGGTCCCCGTCAGATCCCGATGCGGTCCCGATCCGGTCAGGATCAGCCCCGGATCCACCCCGGCCGAACGCAAAACACCCGCCCGGGATTCGGCCAAGACACGACAGGGCCCGCGCAGGGCTCGCCGCCGCGACCGCGGCCCCGTGGTGCCATGACTTTATGATCAAGATGTCTCAGGCGGCCGCCTTGGCCGTGCTCGTCTCCACGGGGCTGTTCCTTGCCGGCCTGTCCGGCGGCACCGCGCTCGCGGACTCCGAGCCCTCCGCGGTGACCGTGGAGAGGAGTCGTCCCCAGATCACGGTCGTGGGCGAGGGGAGCATCTCCGCCACCCCCGACATCATGCGGCTGGACACCGGCGTCGAGGTGCGCCGCCCCACCGCCGGGGCGGCGTTCACCGACGCCCGTACCGCCGCCGCCGCCCTGACGCGGGCGCTGCTCGCGACCGGGATCGCGGCGGAGGACCTGCGGACCGACGAGTTGACCCTCAGCCCCGAGTACAAGGAATATCCCACGATCTCCGGCTACCGGGCCACGCAGGGCGTCGAGGCCGTGGTGCGCGACATCGACGACGCGGACGACGTGGTGGACGCGGCGGCCACTGTCGGAGAGGCGGTCCGGTTCGACGGTGTCACCTTCGAGGTGTCCGACAACCACGCGCCGCTCAGGCTGGCGCGCGAGGCGGCCTTCGAGGACGCCAGAAGCCGCGCCACGCAGTACGCCGAGCTCGCGAGCCGCGGGCTCGGCCGCGTCATGGAGATCAGCGAGCAGAGCGTCACCCCGCCGACGCCGGTCCGCGGCTTCGCCGGGATCGCCGACAAGGCGTCGATCAGCCCCGGCCGCCGGAACGTGTCCGTCAGCGTCAGGGTGGTCTACGAGCTCGAATAGGCCCCGCTCACGCGGTGCTCCCCCGACCCCGGGTACGCGACAGGTCCCCGGCACGCGACGGGCCCCGGCGGGTCACCACCCGCCGGGGCCCGTCCACCCTGAGATCGGGGCGGAGCCGCAGGACACCCGGACCCGGCCGGGGGCCGGGGTCTCGTCGTCAGGTCAGGGCCGGAATCAGGGCAGGGCCAGCATCCGGTCCAGGGCGACCCCGGCCCAGTGGGCGGTGTCGTCGTCCACGGTGATCTGGTTGACGACCTGGCCGGAGGCGAGCGACTCCAGCGCCCACACCAGGTGCGGGAGGTCGATCCGGTTCATCGTCGAGCAGTAGCAGACCGTCCGGTCCAGGAACGTCACGTTCTTGTCGGGGAACATGGCGCCGAGCCGCTTGACCAGGTTCAGTTCGGTGCCCACCGCCCAGGAGGACCCGGCCGGAGCCTCCTCGAGCTTCTTGATGATGTACTCGGTCGAACCGACGTGGTCGGCCTTGGTGACGACCTCGTGCCTGCACTCGGGGTGGACCAGCACGTTGACGCCGGGGATGCGGGCGCGGACGTCGTCCACGCACTCGGCGCTGAAGCGGCCGTGCACCGAGCAGTGCCCCTTCCACAGGATCACCTTGGCGTTCCCGAGCTGCTCGGCGGTGAGGCCGCCGTTCGGCCGGTGCGGGTTGTAGACGACGCAGTCGTCCAGCGACAGGCCCAGCTCCAGCACCGCGGTGTTGCGGCCCAGGTGCTGGTCGGGAAGGAAGAGCACCTTCTCCCCGCGCGAGAAGGCCCACTCCAGGGCGCGCCTGGCGTTGGAGGAGGTGCACACGGCACCGCCGTTGCGCCCGCAGAACGCCTTGATGTCGGCGCTGGAGTTCATGTAGGTGACGGGGACGGTGACCCCGGCGATCCCCGCGTCCTCCAGGGCCTCCCAGCACTCCTCGACCTGGTCGAAGGTGGCCATGTCGGCCATCGAGCACCCGGCCGCGAGGTCGGGCAGCACGACCTTCTGGGAGCTCGAGGTGAGGATGTCGGCGGATTCGGCCATGAAGTGCACACCGCAGAAGACGATGTACTCGGCGTCGGGGCGGGCCGCGGCCTCCTTGGCGAGTTTGAACGAGTCGCCGGTCACGTCGGCGAACTGGATGACCTCGTCGCGCTGGTAGTGGTGGCCCAGCACGAAGACCCTGTCGCCGAGCGCCGCCTTGGCCCTCCTGGCGCGCTCGACGAGCGCCGGGTCGGAAGCGGACGGCAGCTCGCCGGGACAGTCGACGCCGCGCTCGCTGTGCGGATCGACACCCTTGCCGAGGACGAAGAGCGGAAGCCCGGTCTCGGTGGTCGTCATGGCCACACCCCCTTATCGTCGAAGTGACGACTAATGATGACACACGGGATTGGGGCTTTATTCCTGGGGAGGGGGTTTTGTCCAAAGGCGGATGGTTCTGGCGGCTGAGGAATGTGTGCCGGGGGGCGGGTGTTGGTAGCGTCTGAGAAGGACGTCATTAACAGACAGCCGTTCCCGGGGAGCGGCTGACGCAGACGCGGGAGTCACCAACATGTCGGTTGAGAGCAGCGAGACCACGGCGCAGGGCCTGATCCTCAGTTCCGCGGCCGCGGCGAAGGTCAAGAGCCTGCTGGAGCAGCAGGGCGAGGAGGGTCTCCAGCTGCGCGTGGCCGTGCAGCCCGGTGGCTGTTCCGGCCTGCGCTACCAGCTCTTCTTCGACGACCGTTCGATGGACGGCGACGTCGTCTCCGACTTCGACGGCGTGAGCGTGGTCACCGACCGGATGAGCGCCCCCTACCTCGTGGGCGCCACCGTCGACTTCGTCGACACGATCGAGAAGCAGGGCTTCACGATCGACAACCCGAACGCCGGCGGCTCGTGCGCCTGTGGTGACTCGTTCAACTAGGCGAGTCGAACAGGCGAGAACGCCCGGCCCCGCGGGGTGACATTGGTCACCCCGCGGGGCTTTCGCGCGCGCGATCGGGGTAGCACGCAGGAACGAGCGAGACGCGAGGAAGGTCGCGTATTCTTGCGTGGCTCATCTTCCCGCGTGGCTCAATCGCCCGCGTTCCCAGAGATGCTGACAACGAGGAGAAGAACCCCGTGCGCATCGCCGTCACCGGCTCAATCGCGACCGATCAACTGATGACCTTCCCCGGCCGCTTCAGCGACCAGCTCATCGCCGATCAGCTCGACCGGGTTTCCCTGTCGTTCCTCGTGGACGACCTGCAGGTCCGCCGCGGCGGCTGCGCGGCCAACATCGCGTTCGGAATGGGCTGCCTGGGGCTCAGTCCCATTCTGGTCGGCGCGGTCGGCGCCGACTTCGCCGACTACCGCTCCTGGCTGGAGCGTCACGGCGTCGACTGCGACTCCATCCACGTCTCCGAGACGCACCACACCGCCCGCTTCCTGTGTACGACCGACGACGACCACAACCAGATCGCCTCGTTCTACACCGGCGCGATGGCCGAGGCCCGCCTCATCGAGCTCGGCCCGGTGGCCCAGCGGGTCGGCGGCCTGGACCTGGTGCTGATCAGCCCCAACGACCCCGAGGCGATGCTCAGGCACACCGCCGAGGCGCGTCAGCGCGCGATCCCGTTCGCCGCCGACCCCTCCCAGCAGCTCGCCCGCATGCCCGGTGAGCAGATCCGCGAGCTGGTCGACGGCGCCGCCTACCTGTTCGGCAACGACTACGAGAAGGGCATGATCGAGCAGAAGACCGGCTGGAGCGACGAGGAGATCCTCGACCGGGTCGGCGTCCGCGTCACCACGCTCGGTCCCAAGGGCGTGGTCATCGACCGCAAGGGCGAGCCGTCCCTGCACGTCCCCCCGGCGCCCGAGCTCGGCAAGGCCGACCCCACCGGGGTGGGCGACGCCTTCCGCTCCGGCTTCCTGGCCGCCCTGGCCTGGGGCCTGTCCCCGGAGCGCTGCGGCCAGGTCGGCAACCTCACCGCCACCCACGTCCTGGAGCGTGTCGGCGGACAGGAGTACGAGCTCGGCCAGAAGGTCTTCCTGGAGCGCCTCGCCAGCGCCTACGGCGCCGACGCCGCCGCCGAGGTGGCCGCCTTCGTGAAGTGCCACCACGCCTGAGCCGCCACGGCTCCGGGGCCTCTCCTGAGCCGCCACGTCCCGGCGTCCTCCCGGCGTCCTCCCGGGGTCCCGCTTCCCGGGACCCCGCTTTCGGAACCACGCTTCCGAACCGCCGATCGGACCACCGGCCGGGCCGACGCCCGGCGGTGGCCCGGCCGCTGCCGGACGCCCGCGCGGGGCGGGTGTGCCGGGTGTGCGGGTGCTCGCGTGAGCGGGTGTGCGGGTGCTCGCGTGAGCCGGGTGCGCCGGGGGTCAGCCGCTCGCGTAGACGCGGTGCACGAACTCGGCCAGCTTGTCGTCGGGCAGTTTCCTGGCCAGGTCCGCCTCGGTGATCATGCCGACGATGCGGCCGTCCTCGATCACCGGTAGTCGCCTGATCCGGTTCTGCTCCATCTTGGCCAGAGCCTCCTCGACGCTCGCGTCCGCGGACACCCAGACCAGGCCGGTGGCCAGGTCTCCCGCGGTCATCGTGGAGGGGTCCAGGCCGTGTGCCACGCACCTGACCACGATGTCGCGGTCGGTGATGATCCCCTTCAGCCGGTCGTCGCTGCCGCAGATGGGCAGCGCGCCCACGTTCATGTCCCGCATCATCTGCGCCGCCCGGTCGAGTGTCTCGTGTGCCTCGACGCACCGGACCCCGGCGTGCATCAGATCTCTGGCCGTCTCACCGCTCATGCCGTCCCCCCGAACCGTTTGGCGTATTTTCGGGGAGGGTCATACCCAATTTCAGGACATGTCAGTAATTGCGGCGTACGTGGATGGCCCAGCCGCGCTCCGGGAGCTCGTAGCTGCCCACGTGGTGGTGCGACTTCAACCGGCACCAGGCCGGGATGTCGGTGAAGGCGGCCGGGTCGTCGGCGAGGACCGCGACGATCTCGTTGCGCGGCACGTCGTTGATCTGCGCCGCCAGCATGATGATCGGGATCGGGCACTTCTTGCCCAGCGCGTCGATCGTGAGGGCCGGGGGCCGCGCCGATCCCGCCGGAGTGGCCTGGCTGGACGTCATCACGTCTTCACTCCCCGAATGTTGATCAAAGCTTGACCCCCGCCTCCTCGCGGATCCTCCGCACCGTGTCCGGCAGAAGGGCGAGAAAACGGTCGACATCTGTCGCCGAGGTGCCCCGGGGTAGCGAAACGCGGACGTTCCCGTGCGTGAGCACGCCCATGGCCTCCAAAACATGCGACGGACGAAGCGTACTCGCCGTGCAGGAGCTGCCGGACGATACCGAGAACCCAGCCTTGTCGAGTTCCGTTAGCAATGCCTCACCTTCCACATAAAGACACGAAAAGGTGACAATATGCGGTGCTCGTACGACCGGATCGCCGATGACCTCGACGTCCGGGACCAGCCGGGGCACCTCGGCCCTGACACGGTCCACGAGCGCCGAGAGCCTGGCCGACTCCAGGGCCGACTCGGTCACCGTGGCGCGCAGCGCGGCGGCCGCCGCGACGACCGCGGGGACGTTCTCGAATCCGGGGACCCGGCGGCGCTCGCGGTCGTCCTCGGGCAGCGGGGTACGCCACCGGGTGCCCTTGCGGACCACCAGCACGCCGACCCCGGCGGGACCGCCCCACTTGTGCGCGCTGGCGGCCAGCACCGACCAGCCGGGGGGCAGCGGCATCCTGCCCGCCGTCTGGGCCGCGTCCACCAGCAGCGGCACCCCCGCCTCCGCGCACGCCGCCGCCGCCTCGGCGACCGGCTGGAGCGTGCCGACCTCGTGGTTGGCGCTCTGCAGGCAGGCGAGGGCCGTGCCCTCGGCGCGGACCGCCTCGCCGAAGGCTCCGGGGTCGACCGCGCCGGTGATGCCGACGCCGACCGTCTCGACCGAGCCGCCGTCGCGCTCGTGGATGCCCGCCGCGTGCAGCACGCTGGAGTGCTCCACGGCCGAGGTGACCAGGCGGCGGCCGGTCCTGCGGCGGCCGTGCAGGGTGCCGAGGACGCCCAGGTGCACCGCCTGGGTGCCGGAGGAGGTGAAGGAGACCTCGTCCGGCCTGACGCCCAGGGCCTCGGCCACCTCGGTCCTCGCCTGTTCCAGTAACATCCTTGCCCGGCGGGCGGAACCGTAAAGTCTCGCGGGGTCGGCCCAGCCGACGTCGAGGGCCGCGATCAGAGCCTCGCGCGCCTGGGGGTGCAGCGGCTCCGTGGAAGCCGCGTCGAAGTACGCCACGTCCCAATCGTCGCACCACGCGCGGTGCGTGCGGGGGCTGCGGGGGAGGGCGAGGGGTGTGCGCGCTAATGTGTCCCCCAGCGTGAAGCTGTGAACTACGAAATCTTGAACGTGAACAAACGACCGCCCAGGAGTGACTCCTGGGCTTCATCTGTGGGGTAGGCGATCCGTGAGTCCGACCCGCCGTTCTGCACGGCGTCCGTTGGCCCGCCGCCGGGTGCCACGCGCTGCCGCTCTGGCGCTGCTGCTGGTTTCCCTGACGGCGTGCAGTGCCGAAGACTGGTCCCGAGCCGGCTTGCCCGAGGGCGTCACCAAGCAGTCCGAAGCCGTCCAGAGTCTGTGGAACGGATCGTGGATCGCCGCCCTCGCCACCGGTGTGGTCGTGTGGGGCCTGATCCTCTGGTCCGTTGCCTTCCACCGCAAGAAGAAGAACTCCAAGGAGGAGCTGCCGCCCCAGGTGCGGTACAACCTCCCGATCGAGATCCTCTACACGGTGGTGCCGATCATCATGGTCGGCGTTTTCTTCTTCTTCACCGCGCGGGACCAGAACTACATCACCAGCATGTCCGCCAAGCCCGACGTGACGGTCAAGGTCGAGGGCTTCCAGTGGAGCTGGCGCTTCACCACGGACTACAACGGCAAGACCGCCCAGGTGGTCGGCCAGCCCGCCGCCGACTACACCAAGGGGCCGCAGCTGGTGCTGCCGGCCGGTAAGAAGATCAGGTTCGATCTCCACTCGCCGGACGTCATCCACTCCTTCTGGGTCCCGGCGTTCCACTTCAAGCTCGACGTGATCCCCGGGGTGAACAACAAGTTCGAGGTCGAGACCTTGGACAAGCCCGGTGTCTACGCCGGCCGCTGTGCC
Organism: Streptosporangium sp. NBC_01469; assembly: GCF_036227305.1. Lineage (NCBI taxonomy): Bacteria > Bacillati > Actinomycetota > Actinomycetes > Streptosporangiales > Streptosporangiaceae > Streptosporangium > Streptosporangium sp. NBC_01469. The sequence goes on from NZ_CP109465.1 coordinate 4,676,420, forward strand.
GAGCTCTGCGGCGTCGACCACAGCCGGATGCTCTTCTCGGTGAAGCTCGTGCCCCCGGCCGAGTTCGACCAGTACATCGCTAGCCAGGCGGGTGCCCAGTGACCGCACTTAACGAACCCCTCGTCCTCTCCCCGGTGCCGACCCGCAAGGGTTCGATCATCACGAAGTGGGCGTCGTCCACCGATCACAAGATCATCGGACACCTTTACCTGATCACCTCGTTCATCTTCTTCCTGATCGGCGGCGTCATGGCGCTGATCATGAGGGCGGAGCTGGCGCAGCCGGGTCTCCAGCTGACCAGCAACGAGCAGTTCAACCAGCTGTTCACCATGCACGGCACCGTCATGCTGCTGATGTTCGCGACCCCGCTGTTCGCGGGCTTCGCCAACGAGCTGATGCCCCTGCAGATCGGCGCCCCCGACGTCGCCTTCCCGCGACTGAACATGGTCAGCTACTGGCTCTTCACCTTCGGCAGCCTCATCGCCCTGTCGGGGTTCATCACCCCGGGCGGCGCGGCCAGCTTCGGCTGGTTCGCCTACACCCCGCTGTCGAACGCGATCAGCTCTCCCGGAATCGGCGGCGACCTGTGGATCGTGGGCCTGACCATCAGCGGTCTGGGCACGATCCTCGGCTCGGTGAACTTCATCACCACGATCATCTGCATGCGCGCGCCCGGCATGACGATGTTCCGCCTGCCGATGTTCACCTGGAACGTCCTGCTCACCTCGATCCTGGTGCTGATGGCCTTCCCGGTGCTGGCCGCCGCGCTGCTGGCGCTGGAGGCCGACCGCAAGCTCGGCACGCACATCTTCGACTCCCAGACCGGCGGTGCGCTGCTCTGGCAGCACCTGTTCTGGTTCTTCGGGCATCCGGAGGTCTACATCATCGCGCTGCCGTTCTTCGGCATCGTGACCGAGGTGCTGCCGGTCTTCAGCCGTAAGCCGCTGTTCGGCTACATCGGCCTGGTCAGCGCGACGATCGCCATCGCGGGCCTGTCGATCACCGTGTGGGCGCACCACATGTTCCCCACGGGACAGGTGCTGCTGCCGTTCTTCTCCTTCATGACGTTCCTCATCGCGGTGCCCACCGGGGTGAAGTTCTTCAACTGGATCGGCACCATGTGGCGCGGCCACCTGTCGTTCGAGTCGCCGATGCTGTTCTCGATCGGCTTCCTGGTGACGTTCCTGTTCGGCGGCCTGACCGGCGTCATCCTGGCCTCCCCGCCGCTGGACTTCCAGGTGTCCGACTCGTACTTCGTGGTGGCGCACTTCCACTACGTGGTCTTCGGCACCGTGGTGTTCGCGATGTTCGCGGGCTTCTACTTCTGGTGGCCCAAGTTCACCGGCAAGATGCTGAACGACACCATGGGCAAGGTGCACTTCTGGACGCTGTTCGTCGGCTTCCACACCACCTTCCTGGTCCAGCACTGGCTCGGCGCGCAGGGCTTCCCGCGCCGCTACGCCGACTACAGCCCGATCGACGGGTTCACCGACCTCAACATGGTCTCCTCGGTGGGCGCGTTCCTGCTGGGCGCCTCCACGCTGCCGTTCCTGTACAACGTGTGGAAGACCCACAAGACCGCGCCGAAGGTCACCGTGGACGACCCGTGGGGGTACGGCAACTCCCTCGAATGGGCGACGTCCTGCCCGCCGCCGAGGCACAACTTCACCTCGCTGCCCCGTATCCGGTCCGAGCGCCCGGCGTTCGACCTCAAGCACCCGTACATCCCGGCCCATGAGCTGGAGGAGAACCGATGAAGGTCCAGGGCTGGCTGTTCATCCTCTGCGGCGTCTTCTTCGCCGCCGTGGACGTCGTCTACTGGTACTGGTCCAAGGAGCCGGTCGGCACGACGGCGATGGCCATCTCGGTGGGTTTCGCGTTCATGATCGGTTACTACCTCATGTACACGGCCCGCCGCATCGGCGATCAGCCGGAGGACGACAAGCAGGGCGAGATCAGCGAGGGCGCCGGGGAGCTCGGCTTCTTCAGCCCGCACAGCTGGTGGCCGCTCTTCGTCTGCCTGGCCGTCGCGCTCAGCGCGGTCGGCCTGGTCATCGGCTGGTGGCTGTTCCTGATCGGCGTGTTCGCGATCCTGATGAGCATGATCGGTTTCGTCTTCGAGTACTACCGGGGCAACTTCTCGCACTGACCCCGCGCCTCACCGCCACCCGAGCGGGCCACGGAAAGCTTCCGTGGCCCGCTTTTTGGCGTTTATTTGGGGGTCAAGGTGGATGTCTTATGTGGTGAACCGCTTACTCCGGGTAATAACTAAATCAGTGGTTCAGTCCGGGACAGGGGAGTTCATGTGGGACACGCGATCCGTGATTCGAGCCGGGGAGCGGGACTGCTGGCCCTCGCACTGGTGACGGCCTCCTGCTCGGGAAACACCGCCGAACCGGGCGGCAAGACGTCACAGACGTCCCAGGCGCCGTCCGCCGCGGCGGCCGTCGTCACCGTGGCCCCTCTCGACAGGGCCGGCGGCGTCCCCACGGACACCCCCGTCCTGGTCGCGGCGCAGGGCGGCACCCTGAGGCAGGTCACCGTGAGGGCCGTGAAGGGCGCCAAGGGCTCCCTGCCGGGCGTTCTCAGCGCCGACGGCACACAGTGGCGCAGCCGCGGCACGGCGGCTCCAGGGGCCTCCTACGAGGTCTCCGTGACGGCCGTCAACCCGGCGGGCGCCGTCACCACCAGGACCTCCTCCTTCTCCACGGTGAAGAAGAACCAGACCTTCACGATCGAGAGCTTCATGCCGGGCAGGGACTCGACCGGCCTGACCGTCGGCGTCGGCATGCCGGTGATGATCACCTTTGACCGCGACGTCTCCGACCGGGTCTCCATCGAGCGCAACCTCCTCGTCCGCACCTCCAGGCCGGTCCTGGGGGCGTGGCACTGGTTCGACAACCGGAACGTGCACTTCCGCCCGAAGAGCTTCTGGCCCTCCGGGACCAGGGTCCGGGTCGAGGCCCGCCTCGCCGGGGTACGCGGCGGCGACGGCCTGTACGGGGCCGCGAACAAGATCGTCAACTTCAAGATCGGCCGCTCGCAGATCACCCGGGGCAGCGTCCAGTCGCACAACCTCACGGTGAAGCGCAACGGCAGGGTCGTCCGCGAGATGCCGATGAGCGCCGGGCAGGGCGGCACCTGGAAGTACCACACGACCAGCGGCGTGCACCTGGCCATGTCCCGGGAGGACGTCACCGTCATGACCTCCCCGGGCATCGGCCCCGGTTCCGCCGGCTACTACCAGCTGACCGTCTACGACACCGTCCGCATCTCCAACAGCGGCGAGTACATCCACAGCGCCCCGTGGTCGGTCGGCTCCCAGGGCAACTCCAACGTCAGCCACGGATGCGTCAACGTGAGCCCGAGCAACGCCAAGTGGTTCCTCGACAACACCCTGATCGGGGACCCGATCATCATCACCGGCTCGCCCCGCGTCCTGGAGCCCACCAACGGGTGGGGCCACTGGCAGGAGAGCTGGAAGCAGTGGCTCAAGTGGAGCAGCCTCAAGCACTTCAACACCGAGGACGTCTGACCGCGGCGTCCCCGGCATCCGCCCAGGAAGCCGGGGACGCCCGGGGCACGGCCTGAGGGGGGTTTCGGGCCTCGGCCCGTGAAAGGCCCGGAGAAGCCCTCCTGAGAGCCTCCCTGAGGCCTCGCGGCAGTTCAGGGCATGTCCACGTCGGGAGCGCGTGCGACGGGCACTGTCCCGCCAGGGATATGCATGACGGGCGCCGTCCTGCCGGGAACACGTACGACGAGCATCGTCCGGGCGGGAACGCGTACAGCGAACATCGTCTCGCAGGGAGAGGCGCGCAACGGGCGCTTTTCCGCCGGGGACCGCGTACGACGAAGGGCCCGGACACCGTGCGGTGTCCGGGCCCTTCGTCGTGGCGTCAGCCGTGACGGGTCAGCGGGTCAGTGACTTGTCGTCTCCGCCCTGGCCGACCGCCGCGTGCTCCTCGTGACTCCCGTGACCCTCGCCGATGGCGCCGTGCTCCTCGGCGTGGCCGTGGCCGTGGCCGTCGTCGAGCGGGATCTTCTCGCCGCCGTACGCCGCGCTCATCTTGGCGCGGAGCCGGCCGAGCGGGCCGCGCATCCCCTTGGACGGGATGTCGTCGCGGTCCTTCGGGCCCGCGCCGCCTCCGGAGACGATCGGGATCGCCTCCTTGCCCCGCATGTGGGCCTCGATGGCCTCGTGCGGCGGGACGTGGACCTCGATGTACTCGCCGTGGGGCAGCCGCTTGATCACACCGGACTCCACGCCGTGGCTGATGATCGCCGCGTCGCCGCGCTGCAGGCCCAGGCAGACCCGGTAGGTGACGATGTACGCCACCACGGGACCGGCGATGATCAGGAACCGGCCGGCGTAGGTCGTCCAGTTCAGTGAGATGTGGAAGAACGCGGAGATCTCGTCGTTGGCGCCCAGCAGCCACAGGATGCCGTAGAACGTGACCGCCGACATGCCGATCGAGGTGCGGTGCGGGTTGTTGCGGGGACGCTCCGCGATGTGGTGCTCGCGGCGGTCCCCGGTGACCCACTGCTCGATGAACGGGTACAGCGCCAGGCCCGTCATGACGACGCCCATCGGCACCAGGGCCGGGATCAGTACGCTCATCGCGAGCGTGCCCCCCGCGCCGCCGAAGAGGTTGAGCTCCCAGGCGGGCATCAGGCGCAGCGCGCCTTCGAGGAAGCCCATGTAGAAGTCGGGCTGCGAGCCCGCCGAGATGTCGGCGGGGGTGTAGGGGCCGAACAGCCAGATCGGGTTGATCTGGGCGAAGGTGCCCAGCAGCGCGACGACCCCGAAGGTGAACATGAAGTAGGCGCCGGCCTTGATCATGAAGGCAGGATAGAACGGCGCGCCCACCACGTTCTCGTTGGTGCGGCCCTTGCCCGGCATCTGCGTGTGCTTCTGCACCCACATCAGGATCATGTGCGCCGAGATGAGCGCGAGCAGGATGCCAGGGATGAGCAGGATGTGCAGCGAGTAGAAGCGCGCGATGACGTCCTCGCCCGGATACTCGCCGCCGAAGAGGAAGAACGTGATCCAGGTGCCGACGAGCGGCAGGGAGATCGCCACGCCCTCGGTGATCCGCAGACCGGCGCCGGAGAGCAGGTCGTCGGGGAGGGAGTAACCGGTCAGGCCCTCGGCGAGCGCCAGCGTGAGCAGCAGCACGCCGATCAGCCAGTTCAGCTCGCGCGGCTTGCGGTACGCGCCGGTGAAGAACACCCGGAGCGCGTGCACCATCATGCCGCCGATGAACAGCAGGGCGGCCCAGTGGTGCATCTGCCGCATCAGCAGGCCGCCGCGCACGTCGAAGCTGATGCTCAGCGACGAGGCGTACGCCTCGGACATGACCACGCCCTGCAGCGGGCCGTACGAGCCGGCGTACTCGACGTGGTTCATGCCGGGCTTGAAGAAGAACGTCAGGAACGTGCCGGTCAGCAGCAGGATGATGAACGAGTAGAGGGCGATCTCACCCAGCAGGAACGACCAGTGGTCGGGGAAGATCTTCCGGAGGTTGCGCCGAAGGAAGTTTCCCGCGCCGATGCGGTCGTCGACGAAGGTGCTCGCGCCCTCGATGGGCTTGGGAACGGTCTCGATGCTCATTACTGTTGGGCTCCGTTCTCACGGACCTCGGCCTCGGCGTCGCCGCGCTCCCAGAAGCTGGGACCGACGGGGACCGGGAAATCCGCCGTTGCGATGAGGTATCCCTCACTGTCGACGGCGATCGGCAGCTGAGGCAGGGGCCGGGCGGCCGGGCCGAAGATGACCTTGGCGCCGTCGGCGGCGTCGAAGGTCGACTGGTGACACGGGCACAGGATGTGGTGGGTGGTCTGCTCGTACAGGGCCGCGGGGCAGCCGACGTGCGTGCAGATCTTGGAGTACGCCACGATCCCGTCGTGGGTCCAGTTCAGGTTGGTCCCGGACTTGAGCTCCTCGGGCCGGAACTTGATCAGGATCAGTGTGGCCTTGGCCAGCGCGTTCAGGTCGTGCTCGTAGCCCTCGGGCACCACGGAGAGGATGCCGCCGGGGGAGTTGAAGTCGGCGGCCCTGATGGGCGAGCCGCTTCCCTCGACGATGAGCTTGCGCGGCTTGCCGTCCTTGGTCTTCTCTCCCCAGACGGTGTGCCGGAGCTTGGCCGGGAAGTTGGTGTGGCTCGGGCCGAGGTCGCGCAGCAGGACCAGCGGGGCCAGGCCGAGCGGGGCGGCGGCGGCGAGCAGGGTGCGGCGCAGCAGCGGGCGCTTGGCGATGCCGCTCTCGTTCGCCCCCTGCAGGAAGGTCTCGGCCACGTAGGACCTGGTCTGGGTGTCGGAGGCCATCGGGTGGCGCTCCTGGACCAGGTTGTACTTGGGCATGACCAGGCGGACCCAGGTCGTCAGGCCCGCGGCCAGCCCGAGCAGGGCCAGCGTGAGCGTGCCGCCCAGCGCGAGGTTGGAGACCTGCGTCTTCTCGATGTCGCCGACCTGGAAGACCACGTACGACACCACGAAGCCGATGCCGCCCAGGAAGGCGACCAGGAAGCAGAGGGCGGCGTACCGCTCGCCCTTCCTCGCGGTCGCCTCGTCCTGCGGGGTCACACCGGGAACCTGGACGACGTCCGCCATCCTCGGCTCCTCGTGGCCGAGAATGGAGGTGCTCGTCGCCGGGGAGGGGGTGCCGATCACGCGCTTCGGCGCGCGCTCCTCCGGCTGTTCGATGTCGTGATTGTTGTCAGTCATTTGGCCTGTCGCCTCTTCGCGGTGATCCAGATGGCGGCCAGGGAGAGGAGGCTGAGCCCGACGACCCAGGCCACCAGACCCTCCGTGACCGGGCCGATGCGGCCGAGACCGGCGCCGCCCGGGTTGGGCTCCTCACGCACGCCCACGATGTAGGCGATCATGTCCCGCTTCTGCTCGGGGGTGATGATGCTGTCGTTGAACACCGGCATCGCCTGCGGGCCGGTGATCATCGCCTCGTAGATCTGCCTCTCGGTGGCGTCGTGGAGCGGCGGTGCGTACTTGCCCTGGGTCAGGGCGCCGCCGGAGCCGACGAAGTTGTGGCACTGGATGCAGTTCGCGCGAAACAGCTCCCCGCCCTTGGACTTGTCGCCCTTGGCGGCGTCGACCTGCTCGTCGGTCGGGATGGCCGGGCCGCCGCCGAGTGACTGCACGTAGGCGGCGAGCTGCCGGACGGTGTCCTCGTTGACCCAGGGCGCCGGGGGCTTGCGCGGTGCCTGCGCTCCGGGATTGGCCAGGGGCATGCGGCCGCTGCTGACCTGGAAGTCCACGGAGGCGGCGCCGACGCCGACCAGGGTCGGACCCTGGGCGGTGCCCTCGGCGTTGAGCCCGTGGCAGCTGGAGCAGCTCTGCTCGAAGAGCTTCTTGCCCTCCGCCACGTCGTCGGCCCTGCCGGACGCGATCGCGGCGTCGGCCTGACGGCTGGGGGAGATCGAGAGCGCGACGGTGTAGACCCCGCCGATCAGGCCCAGGGCCAGGAGCAGGACGGCGTATCTCGCGAGGGGATGCCGCCGCCCAGCGGTGATCCTATTCACAGAGATCCCCGATTCCTTAGTGAATGCCATAGATGGTTACGAAAAGGCCGATCCAGACCACGTCGACGAAGTGCCAGTAGTAGGACACGACGATCGCGCTGGTCGCCTGCTCACGGGTGAAGCGCTTCGCGGCGTACGTGCGTCCCAGCATGAAGAGGAACGCGATCAGTCCACCCGTCACGTGCAGGCCGTGAAAACCCGTGGTCAGGTAGAACACGGAGTCGTACGCGGAGTGCGACAGCGTGTGCCCCTCGTGGGCCAGCTCGCTGTACTCGTACAGCTGGCCGCCCACGAACACGGCGCCCATCAGGAAGCTGACGACGTACCAGAAGCGCAGCTTGGCGACCTGGCCCTTCTCGGCGGCCCACACGCCCAGCTGGCAGGTCACACTCGACAGGACCAGGATGATCGTGTTGGCCAGGGCGAACGGGATGTTCAGGTGGGCCTCGGGCCAGGGCAGTCCCTGGCCGATGCTCACCGACCGGATGGTGAAGTACATCGCGAACAGCGCCGCGAAGAACATGAGCTCGGAGGACAGCCAGACGATCGTCCCGACGCTGACCAGATCGGGTCTGCGGGACGAGTGTGCTGTCGTCGTCGTTGAAATTGCGGATGCTGTCGCCACGGGCAGCATTATTGCGGCTCTCCTGCTCGGGTCGCCGCACGACCCCCCGATAGGGGGTGCATACGTCCCCCCAAAGTGGACGTATAGGGCAATTTACTCGCCCCTGGCTCCGGCCTGGGTCTCCGGACCGGCTGACCGGTAGCATCCCAGGTGACCATACATCGACGAGGGATAGTGAGCGCGACCGTGAGCACCGACGACAAGATGAGGGTCCTCGTCTACAGCGACGACGCGAGCACCCGCGAGAAGGTGCGGCAGGCGATCGGCCGCCGCCCCGCCGGCGACGTGCCCCTCGTGGAGATCGTGGAGTGCGCCACCCATGCCAAGGTCATCCAGCACTTCGACTCCGGAGAGATCGACGTCGCCGTGCTCGACGCCGAGGCCCAGCCGGCGGGTGGCATGGGTGTGGCCCGCCAGGCCAAGGACGAGGTCCACGACTGCCCGCCGATCTGCCTGTTGATCGCCCGCCGCGACGACCGCTGGCTGGCCGAGTGGTCGCGCGCCGAGGCCGTCGTGCCGCAGCCGATCGACCCGGTCGTCCTCGCCGAGACCGTCGCCGACCTGATGCGCCGCCGCCTGTCCACCCGTCTGTCCGCCCGGTAGACCCCCCGGAACCCCCCTGGAGACCTCCATGGACGCGCGCACCACCTGGCCCGCGCTGTTGTCCGCCCTGATCGCGGGCGAGCACCTGACGGCCGACGAGACCGCCTGGGCGATGAACCAGATCATGTCCGGCTCCGCCACGTCCGCCCAGATCGCGGGCTTCGCGGTGGCGATGCGGGCGAAGGGTGAGACGGTCGCGGAGGTGACCGGCCTGGCGCGCACGATGCTGGAGCGGGCCACCTCGCTGTCGGTCGAGGGTCCCGTCGTCGACGTGGTCGGCACCGGCGGCGACCGGGCCCACACCGTCAACGTCTCCACCATGGCCGCGATCGTGGCCGCCGCGGCGGGGGCCAGGGTCGTCAAGCACGGCAACCGGGCCGCCTCCTCCTCCTGCGGCGCCGCCGACGTCCTGGAGCACCTCGGGATCGTGCTCGACCTGGTACCGGCCGACACCGCCAGGGTCGCGGTGGAGGCCGGGATCGCCTTCTGCTTCGCGCCGGTCTACCACCCGGCGCTGCGCTTCGTGGGCCCCACGCGCAAGGAGCTCGGCATCCCCACGATCTTCAACTTCCTGGGCCCGCTGACCAACCCGGCCAGGCCCGCCGCCCAGGCGATCGGCATCTTCGACGCGGGCATGCTCCCCGTCGTCGCGGGCGTCTTCGCCGAGCGCGGGGTCTCCGCCCTGGTCTTCAGGGGCGACGACGGGCTGGACGAGCTCACCATCGCCACGACCTCCACGGTCTGGGTGGTGCGCCGGGGCGTCCTGGAGCAGGTCGTCTTCGACCCGGCCGCCCTCGGCATCCCCAGGGCGGCGCCCGACGCGCTGCGCGGAGGGGACGTGGTGTTCAACGCCCAGGCCGTCCGCGACCTGGTCGGCGGCAAGACGGGGCCGGTCCGTGACGCGGTGCTGCTGAACGCCGCCGCCGCGCTGGTCGCCCTCGACGGCGCGGGCGAGGCCGCGGACGACGGTGCCGGTGACGACCTGAACGCCGCGATGGCCGTGGGCTACGAGCGCGCGACGCGGGCCGTCGACTCCGGCGCCGCCGCCGAGACCCTCGACCGCTGGATCGAGATCAGCCGGGCGCTGAAGCCGTCCTGACCCCGCCCTGTGACCTTGCCGGGGAAATCCCGGCCCGCGTTCCCGGAGACCGTCCTGACACGTCCCGGCGGTCTTGGGGAGCGCGGCCGGGGTCCGGGCGGGGAAGCCGTCCCGACGCGTGGCCTCCGGGGCCACGGCCCCGGAGGTCCTCCCCTCCGGGGCGGATGGAAGATCCGCCCAAGAGAGGATGTATCGCTTGGGAGAGCCGTTCTAGATTGCGGCCATGTGGCGTGCTGACCCCCTGACCGAGCAGATGTTCCCCATCCTGCTGTCGTACGCGGCGCTCGTACTGTGCGCGGCCGTGGCGAGCCTGGTGTGGGAGCGCAGACTTCTGCTGCTGAGGCTCAGGTCCTGGGAGGCCAGGTTCGCCGACCAGGGGAAGGCGCTGGCCGGTGCCCAGCTCGCCGAGAGGCGGGCGCGCATCGCCCGCGAGCTGCACGACGTCGTCGCCCACGGGGTCAGCATGATGACGCTCAAGGTGGGCGCCGGACGAATGATCATGGACAAGGATCCCGAACGGGCCAGGCAGACCCTGCGGGTGGCCGAGGAGTCGGGGCGCCAGGCGCTCGTCGAGCTCCAGCGCACCCTGTCGCTGCTCGACCTCGACGGCCCCTCGACCGGCAGGACGCCCCAGCCCAGGCTGTCCGACCTCCGCGACCTGCTCGCCGGGGTCAGGGAGCAGGGTCTGCGGGTGGACGTGATGGAGGACGGCAGGCCCGCCGAGGTCGGGCTCGCCCTCGAACTGGTGGCCTACCGGATCGTCCAGGAGGCGCTCGGCAACACCCTGCGGCACGCCGGTGCCCGCTCGGCCCGCGTCACGCTGCGCTGGCGGCCGGGCTTCCTCGACGTCCTCGTACGGGACGACGGCAGGACCGCCCCCTCGGCGGCCGCGGGGCACGGCCTGCTCGGCATGCGCGAGCGGGCCCTCCTGTTCGGCGGGACACTGGCGGCCGGGACCCTGCCCGGAGGGGGGTTCGAGGTGCGGGCGCGGCTGCCCACCGCGGGCGAGGTGGGAGGCCGCACGGGCGAGGGAGACACGCCCGTCGGGCCGCACCGGGGTCCCGCAGGCGCGGGTGAGGGGGGCGATGCCGGACCCGCCTCGCGCGCCGGTTCCACCCGTACCGGAGAAGCCGGTTTCACCCGTACCGGAGAAGAAGGGACCTCGGCGCCGCCGGACCCGCCGGGCCCGGGGTCAGTCGGACTCGCCGAGGCCGATCGAGAAGGCGGCGTCCAGGTCGTGCCGTGAGTAGGCCCGGAAGGCGACGTGGGTCTCGGTGTGCAGCACCCCGTCGACCTTGTTGATCCGGCCGGGGACGACCTCGGCGATCTCCTCGTAGGAGGTGACGCGGACCATGGCCATCAGGTCGTACTCCCCGGTTATGGAGTAGACCTCGCTCACCCCGTCGATCTCGGCGACCGTCTGGGCGACCTCGGGGATCCGGCCCACCTCGGCGTTGATGTGAACGATCGCGGTGACCACGAGCTTCCTCCTCGTTGAGTGCGGCTTGCCGCCTCAGAAGCTATCAGCGCGGCCGTCAGCCCAGCGGGCGGCCCTCACGTGCCCGGCGCGGCTCGGCCGTCCGGTAGGCGCGGTCGATGCGGGCCTTGAGCCGCCCCGCGCCGGACACGGGCAGGCTCCAGGTGCCCTCCACCTGCACCAGCCGCACCCCCGGCGACTCCAGCCAGCGCAGGACGCACTCGGTCTCCTCGGCGCTCGCCGCGTGGACCGGCCCCGGCCCCGGCTGCACCGTCTCCGCGGTGGCGGTCAGCGCCTCGACGAACGGGGTGGGGTGGGCGCCCTTGGGCATCACCCCGGCCGAGGCGAGCCGCCCGTACCGGATGACGTGGATCTCCCAGGCACCGCCCGGCTGGGGGGCGGCGGCGACCATCTGGGAGATCGCGGTCAGTGACCGCAGCCGCTGCATGCGGGCCGAGGTGCGGACGTAGGAGGCGAGCCGGTCGCGGTCGGCGGCGGCCTCCTCGTAGCGCTGGTCCAGGGCCAGGCGCTCCATCCTGGCCTCGATCGCGGAGAAGACCGGGGCCGCGTCCAGCTCCATCGCCCGGCGGGCCGCCACGACGTGCACGGCGTACTCGCCGGGGCTCTGGCGGCCCTCGCAGGGCGCCCCGCACTTCCCGATCTCGGCGAGGGCGCAGGCGGACCGCCTGGTGCGCGGGGTGATCCGCTCGGTGCACTGCCGCAGCGGGACCGTCTCGTGCAGGGCCGTGCGGGCGTCCTCGGCGGCGCGGGTGCTGTTGAACGGGCCCAGGTAGGAGGCCTCGTCGTCCTTGACCTCGCGGACGACCGACAGGCGGGGGAACAGCTCGTCGGTCAGCTTGAGCCAGAACATCTTCTCGGGGAAGCGCGACCTGCGGTTGTAGCGGGGCTTGGCCGAGCCGATCAGCCGCAGCTCCCTGACCTCGGCCTCCAGCGAGGTCGCGCAGGCGATGGACCTGACCCGCGCGGCGATGCCGATCATCTCGCGGACGCGGGGCCTGGTCTCGCTCGCGGTGAAGTAACCGCGCACGCGGTTGCGCAGGTTGGTGCTCTTGCCGACGTAGAGAGGGTCGCCGCCCTCGTCCTCGAACACGTAGACGCCGGGACCCGCCGGCACCGAGTCGGCCAGGTGCCGCTTGCGGCGCTGCTCGGGGGTGGGCGCGCGGACGAAGCCCTTGAGCTCCTCCAGCGTCCGCACCCCGAAGGAACCCGCCCGCTCCAGCAGGGCGTGCAGCACGTCGACGGTGGCCCGCGCGTCGGCGAGCGCCCGGTGGCAGGGCTCGGTGCCACTGAAGATCCTGGCCAGCGTGGACAGCTTGCAGTTGGGTGCCTCGTCGCGGGTCAGCAGCTTGCGGGCCAGGTCGACGGTGTCGACCACCTGGTGGGCCGGCGGGGGATAGCCGTGCGCGGCGCAGGCCGCCCTGACGAACCCCAGGTCGAACCCAGCGTTGTGCGCCACGAGGGTGGAGCCCGCGGCGAACTCCAGGAAGGACGGCAGCACCGACTCGATCCTCGGCGCCGCCACCACCATGCTGTCGGTGATGCCGGTCAGCACCGAGATGAACGGCGGGATCGGCGAGCCGGGGTCGACCAGGGTGGCGAACTCGCCGAGCACCTCGCCGCCCCTGACCTTGACCGCCCCGATCTCGGTGATCGCGTGCTCGCCCGCCGAGACGCCGGTGGTCTCCAGGTCGAACACGACGAAGGTGATCTGGCTGAGCGGGGTGCCCAGCTCGTCGAGTGTTCCCTGCACGGCGTAGTCCACGATTCACGACCTTAGAAGCCTCGACCGACATTTACCGCACCGCCCCCTTCCCTGGCCGGTGCGCGCCGGGCGCCGGGAGAACCCGCGGTATCCACGCGTCCGGGAGGGGGCTCCCTGGCGCCCTCAGCCCCAGTGACTCCCGTCCAGCATCCGCTCGAGGGTGGCCCGGTGCATCACCAGGTCGTCGGGGTCGCCGGGCATGGCCTGCTCGCCGAAGTGGATCCGGCGGTGCTCGACGCGGGCCATGATGATGCCGTGCCTGAGGGCGGCGTACGTCTCGTAGAACTCCATGTCCCGAGGCTTGTATCCCGTTATTTCGTGGTACGTCTGGCAGACATCCTCGCGCCGCATGAAGTCCGGCATCCCCGGCAGTTCCATGATCTCGGTGATGTCCTGGAAGAAGGCGTGCAGGAAGATCATCCAGGAGATGTCCAGCTCACGGGGGGCGACCGCGGCCATCTCCCAGTCGAGCACCGCCACCGGGGTGAAGTCCCGGTACATCACGTTGCCGATGCGGGCGTCACCCCAGTTCAGCACGTCGGGTCCCGGGTCGGCGGGCCAGTGCTCCTCCAGCCAGCCGAAGGTCCGCTCCAGCAGTGGGATGGGCATGGAGCCGTGCGCCCACTCGTAGTAGGCCCGCTGGTCCTCGACGTGCCTGCGCAGCGCCGTCCCGCCCGTCCCGGGGATCTCCAGGGGGCGCAGCTCCCCGGCGGTGAACGGGGCGTCGTGCAGCGTGGTCAGGATCTCGACGCTGCTTCGCTGCAGCCGGTCGCGGTCGGCGGGGGAGGCGTCCAGCAGCCAGCTCCCGAAGGTGTAGGGCATCAGGTCCGGCGGCACGTCGCCGGTGAGCCGCTCCATCACGAAGAACGGGGCGCCCAGGGGCCCGGGGTCGGGCTCGTACCACAGGGTCCGGGGCGCGAGCACGCCCGCGCGCTCCCTCGCCATCCGCATGACCTCGAACTGCCTGCCGAGGTCGTAGCCAGGGAAGACCGGCACCGCCTCGCTCGCCGGGGCCATCCTGGCGACGCACCGGACGTCGTGCCCGCCCTCGGCGGAGGTCCAGGAGGCGTCGAAGAGCAGGGTCTCGCTGGACAGGCCGTTGCCCGAGGGACGGGACAGCGGGGAGACCGTGACGGGGGACCCCACCCTCGCGCCGAGCCAGGAGCGCATCCGCTCCCGTAACGCTCCGAGGTCGCGGGTCGATGTCCGCATGCCCTCGGCCTGCCGGCCGCGCTCGTTCTTCGGCTCGTCCATCGCGCTCTCCCGGGTGGCGTGCGTCACAAGTCGATCCGCACAGTCGTAACCCACCAGCAAGCGCTTGTCCACAGAGCGTTCACGGCCCCGTCGGCCGCCGGTCGACTTACGGTCAGGTCGGGGTCAGGGTGCGGTAGCCGTACCCTTGACGTGAAGACCGATCCGAGTAGGGGCCGTGATGAGTTCAGCCGGAGAGGGCCTGTCTCGTCCGTTACCCGAGCAGGTCCGCTTACATGTCGTGGAGCTGGCCTCCCAGATTCTCGGTTCGATGCCCGCCGCCTCGGTGCCGCTGCCGCTGAAGGGGATCGCCAGGTTCGAGCCCCGCAAGCGGGCCAAGCTGGGCAGTGCCCCGATCGCCGCGCAGCTGGAGACCGACAAGAAGTTCCGCGAGCTGGTCGCCGAGACGCTGACCGCGGGCTGGCCCGAGCTGGTCGCGAGCCTTGCCGAGGGCACGGTCCCACCGGCGGCCGAGCCCGTCATGGTGGCCGCCGCCGCCTACCTGACCCGGCCGCCGGGCTGGGCGGACATGGTGGAGGTGGCCCGCGCCGACCTTGAGCGGTCGGTCGCCGTGGCCGAGGGCTCCGCACAGGAGCAGACGGTCTCCCGGCTGCGCGAGCAGCTGGCCGCCCAGAAGACCGCGGCCAAGGAGGAGTCCGAGCGGCTGCGCGAGCAGCTCAAGACCTCGCGTTCGGAGGTCTCCGACCTGCGCCGCAGGCTGCACGACGCCCGCGAGCGGACCAGGGCGGCCGAGGCGCGCGCCGCCGCCGCCCAGGAGATGGCCGACGAGGTGAGGGCCGGCGCGCTCTCGGCGGGGAACACGGTGGAGAGCGAGCTGCGCCGCCTGCGCGAGCGGCTGGCCGACGCCGAGCGGCAGCTGGAGTCGACGCGCAGGGCCGCCCGCGAGGGCCGCAGCGTGGAGGACACCAAGGTCCGGATGCTGCTCGACGCCCTGCAGGACGCCGCCGCCGGGCTGCGCAGGGAGCTCGCCCTGCCCTCGGGCATCCACCGTCCCGCCGACTCGGTGGCCTCGGTGGCGCCCGGCAGGCAGGGGGTCCAGGCGGTTCCCGCGCGGGCGCTCGCCGACGACGACCCCGCCCTGCTCGACCAGCTGCTCGCGCTGCCGCAGATCCACCTGATCGTCGACGGCTACAACGTGACCAAGACCGGTTACGGCACGTTCACCCTGGCCGACCAGCGCAGCCGCCTCCTCACCGGTCTCGGCGCGCTCTACGCGCAGACCCGTACCGAGCTGACCTGTGTCTTCGACGGCGCCGAGCTGAACGGGCCGGTCCCGGTCTCGGCGCCCAGGGGGGTGCGCGTGCTGTTCAGCGCCCCGAACCAGATCGCCGACGACCTGATCCGCCAGTTGGTCCGCGCCGAGCCCACGGGGCGCGCGGTCGCGGTGGTCTCCTCGGATCGCGAGGTGGCCGAGTCGGTCCGCAGGATGGGCGCCAGGCCGGTGCCCTCGGTGCTTCTTCTCAGACGTCTGGGGCGCGCGTAAACCTTTCGTGGTCGTGAAGCATCGGATCACCCAGGAGGTTTGATTCGATGAAGAAGATCATAACGCTCGCCCTCGCCGTTCTGGCCGCAGGGGCGACCGTCACCGCCCCCGCGGCGGCCACGACGGTCGCCATCCCCAAGGGCTTCCTGCTGTACGAGAAGGACGCCGCCAGGAAGGACAACGACCCCGAGACCAACTGGAAGGTCGGCAACTCGGCGAAGGCCGGGCTGGCCGTCAACCCGTGCGACAGGAGCACGCTGGCCGCGACCGGCCGGGTGGCCGCGCGGACGGTGACTTTCACCGGCGTGCCGGACTTCATGAAGGTCGAGCAGGTGATCCTGTACGGCTCGCGGGCCTCGGCCGTCTCGGCCGTCGCCCAGGTGCGCGCCGCCCTGACCAGATGCAGGGCCAGGACCGACTCGGGTGCCGGCTACCGCTACGCCTCCTCGCGCCTGACCGGACTCGGCGACGAGGCGCTGAGGATCTCCGGCCAGGTCTACTACGGGGGAAAGGCCGGGGTGGGCGGTGACCGGAGCGTGCTGGTCAGGAGGGGCAACGCCGTCCTGGTCTATCTCTGGGCTGGGGAGTACGCCAAGCCCGAGAGGAGCGACTGGGCCGTCCAGCTGCGCGACGCCAGGAAGATGACCGCCAAGATCTGCGCCGTCGCCACCTGCGGGTAGCGCGACCGGGGTCCGGCCGGACCGCTTCCCGCGATCCGGGGGTCCGGCCAGACCGCTCCCCGCGGCCGGGGCGCCGCCGCTCGTGAGGAGGGCGCCGCCGACCGCGGGTAAAGCGTTTCACCTGCTTTTCACCTGCGAGTAAGGAGCAAACCCGGCGAAAAGGTGAGCCAATCATTACTTCTTCTGTACTATTCGCCGCAGGTCTGGTGCAGTCTGGGAGGCGTTGACGTGGCCGTGGCGGGTTTGCCGGTTGGACTGATTCGGATACCGGTGGCGGCCGGGCTCGCGCTCGCGTTGCTGATGCTGCCGGTGAGCGGAGCGTTCGCCGAGCCGAAGCCGACGCTCGCCCAGGCCAAGAAGAAGCTGGAGAAGCTCAACGAGCAGGCCGACCAGATCGTCGAGAAGTACAACCAGGCCTCGGAGAAGTGGAAGCGGGCCAGGAAGAAGTACCAAACGCTGAACGGCGACCTGACCCGCCAGAACGAGCAGGTCGCCGGGTTGCGCAAGGAGCTCGTCACGATGGCCGTCAGCACGTACCAGGTCGGGGTGATCAACGGCTGGGAAGGCATGATCTACCAGGCCGACCCCGGTGCCCTGCTGAGCGGCCTGGCCGCCGCCGACCAGATGTCCACCTCCCGCGCCCAGTCCCTGAGCGCCTTCGACGAGGCCACCAAGGCGCTGCGGACCAGCAGGGACGAGGCGAAGAAGGCCCTCGCCGAGGCCGACGGGACGCGTGACGAGCTGGTCAAGGAGAAGGCCAAGGCCGACAAGATGGTCAAGGCCCAGACGAAGATCCTGCGTGAGCTCAACGTCTTCAAGACGGGCAACCCCGAGAGCGCCGGGATCCAGTACAACGGCTCCGCCTCGGGCAACGCCCGCGCCGCCCTGCAGTTCGCCTTCGCCCAGGTCGGCAAGCCCTACCGGTACGGCGGCACGGGTCCCAGCGGCTGGGACTGCTCAGGACTGCTCCAGGCCGCCTGGCGGCAAGGGGGAGTCAGTCTTCCCCGTACGACCTGGGAGATGTGGAGCTGGGGCGCGAGCCGCAAGGTCTCGCTGAACGAGCTCCAGCCGGGCGACCTCATCTTCAGCGAGGGCCTCGGCCACGTCACCATGTACGCGGGCAACGGCCAGATCGTGCACGCCCCGCAGACCGGCGACGTCGTCAAGGTCGTCCCGCTGTCCGCCTACGGCCGCGGGATCGTCGGAGCCGTCCGCCCCTGACCGCGGCGGGCCGCGGGTTCTCGCCGGCCTTGTCGGCGGTTCCGGAAGACTCGACAGCGGTGGAAGGCTCGGCGGTGCCGGAAGGCTCCACGCCGATGGAAGATTCGGCGGTGCCGGGAGACGAACCCGACGTGGCGCGGAGAAGATCGCACACCTCCTCGTCGGTCGTCTGGGTGAAGTCCCGGTACGACTGCCCGACCGCGAAAAAATGCGACGGCGTGGTGGCGCAGACGACCTCGTCCACCACGGCGGCGAGGTCCTGGCAGGCGGACTCCGGCGCGGCCGGTACGGCGACGACGGTCCTGGCGGGCCGGAGACGGCGCAGGGCCTGGAGGGCGGCGCGCATGCTCGCCCCCGTCGCGAGGCCGTCGTCCACCACGATGACGGTCCTGCCCGCGAGGTCCGGGGGCGGGCGCCCCTCACGGTAGGCCCGCTCGCGCCGGAGCAGCTCCCGCCGCTCGCGCCGGGCGACCCGCCGGACGGTCTCCGGCGCGATGCCGAGGCCCCCGACGACGCCCTCGTTGAGGACGGTCACCCCGCCGCTGGAGATCGCCCCCATCGCGAGCTCCTCCCTTCCGGGAGTGCCGAGCTTGCGGACGAGGAAGACGTCGAGCGGGGCGCCCAGGGCCGTCGCGATCTCGTACGCCACGGGTACACCGCCCCGGGGCAGGCCCAGGACGACGATGTCGGGCCGTCCCCGGTACGTGTCGAGGAGACCCGCGAGCACCCGGCCCGCGTCGTGTCTGTCCTGGAACAAGCGGTTCGACATGATTACCGCCTCCCTGAAGTACGCGCCTGCCTTACCCCGCCAAAAATTACCCAAACAGGTATATAACCCCTGTGTTCGACGCCGCGGGGGTGGACCTGCAACGGAATCGTTTCGTACGTTAAGCCGGTCAGGTCAGAGGGGGCGCTGAACGGGGTCGGCAGGGAGTCGTCAACGTACGTTCCGGTTCCGGCGCAGACCGTTTTCGATCTTGATTGTGCGGAGGATCGCCCTGGTGGAGTGATGTTCGGTGATGGTGATCTACGTGTCCGGAAGTCCCCGGTAACGGACAAGGTCATACGCGGCCCAAGGCGTCACCGTGGCCGAGATCGCCCGTGCCCTGGGGGGTCGGCCGCGGCACCATCTACCGGGCTTACCGGGCGCTGCAGCAGGCCTCCTTCTGATCCGGGTGCGAATCCGACGGTAGATAGGCCACAGGCAAGGGCCGGACAGTTGAGTGGCCGCCTCCGACAATCTGATTACCGACGACGTCTCGGATCCGGGCCGTCAGCGGTCGCGCATCGGAGTGGTCGAGTTGTTGGTCTCGGTGATGATGGCCGAGGCGAGCCGTCCTGTGCGAGTGGCGATCTCTCGTGGGGAGGATGGCCTGCCGTTCTCCAGCCACCACGTGATGGCCTGGACGAACATTCCCCCCAGGACGATCGGCACAAGCCCGTCGGACGATGGAGGCGGCCGAAGGTGCTCGGTGACCATGTCGGCCAGTGACTGCCGCATCTTCGCGGCGAACCAGGGGCTGCCGTTCTTGCCCAGTAGCGCGCCGTAGAGGCGATGGTATTCGGCGATGTGCGCGAAGAAGACCACCCATCGTTCCAGCGGTGGCTTCTGAACATCATCGGCCATCGTGCCCAGCAGAGCGTCCATCGCTTCCTCGAAGACCTGCTCCACGAGGTGGTACTTGTCGCGGTAGTTGCGGTAGAAGGCGGCCCGGCTGACCATCGCCCGCTCGGTGATCTCGCCCACGGTGAGCCGGTCGAATCCGCGCTCCTCGATGAGCTCGACCAGGGCCTCGCGGAGCAGCTTGCGGGTGCGGCGCACCCGGACGTTGTCCGGTGAGCGAGACAATTCATGGCTCCTTGTCCAGGTCGGTACATAGCTGCGGAAGTGAGACTGGTCGCCCGCCTGAAGTGGCGGCACTATTGCTTGCGGACATCATGCCTGATCTGAGACATATTGTCTCGTTTGGAGGACAACCATGAAGGCCTTGGTGGCAAGGAAGTACGGCACACCCGACACCTTCGGCATCGAGGAGCTGCCCATCCCGGATCCGGGTCCCGGCCAGCTTCAGGTGCGGATCGGCGCGGCCTCGCTCAATCCCGCAGACCTGCTGATGAGCGAGGGCACGGTCCGCGACCTGGTGCCGCTGGACTTCCCCTGTGTGCTGGGCACTGACTTCGCCGGGACGGTGACCAAGCTGGGCCCGGAGGTGGCCGGGTTCGCGGTGGGCGAGGAGGTCTTCGGGTTCGGGGCGCCGCCGTCGTTCGCCGCCGGGGTCGGCATTCCTGCGGTCACCTCGGGCGCGATGGCCGAGTACGCGCTCTTTCACGCCGGCGCATACATTGCCCGGCGCCCCCAGGGATTGAGTGTCGAACATGCGGCGGCGCTGCCGAGCACTGGCATGACGGGCCTGGCGGTGATGGCGGCCGGAGGGTTCCAGCCGGGCGAAACGGTCCTGGTGATCGGTGCGGGTGGCGGTATCGGCAGCGTGGTCGTGCCGCTGCTGGCCGGGGAGAAGCTCGAGGTCATCGCCACCACGGCACCCGCGGACGAGGGCTACGTCCGAGGACTCGGAGCGGCCGGCGTGATCGACTATCTCGCGACCGACGTGGTCGAAGAGACCCTGCGCCGCCACCCCGAGGGGGTCGACGCGGTCGTCAATCTGGCACTCGAAGGCGAGGCAGTGGTGCGGGCTGCCAAGGCGATCCGCCCGGCAGGGCGCCTGCTCAGCACCACGCCCGGCACCCCGGAGCCGTCCGCGTTCGCCCGCGAGGACCTCACGGTAACCGTGGTGATGGGCACGACCGCAGCCCGGCCCGACACCTTCTCCACGATCGCGGCCCTCGCGGTCGCAGGCACACTGCCCGACCCGATCAGCAGACGCTACCGGCTCGAGGACGCCGTGCAGGCCTACCGCGACCTCGCCACCGCACACACCCGCGGCAAGCTCGTCGTCTCCATGGACCTTCGATGAATCCTTCGATGAATGGATCTTCGATGATGCGCACTGTCGAATACGACCGGTACGGCAGCGCGGAGGAGCTGGCCGTACGCACCGTTCCCGCGCCTGAGCCCCGGGCCGGAGAGGTGCTCATCCGCGTGCACGGCTCCAGCATCAACCCGATCGACGTGAAGATCCGCTCCGGCGGCATGAAGATCATGTCCGGGCGGCGTTTCCCCAAACGGACCGGGCTGGACTTCGCCGGCGAAGTGACCGCGCTCGGCGCAGGAGTGAGTGACCTGGCCGTCGGGCAGCGGGTGTGGGGATTCCTCGGCGACGTGGCGGGCCGCGCGGGAGCCGCGGCCGAATACCTCACTGCCAAGCCGTCCGCCGTCAGCGCGGCGCCGACCACAGTTGGCCTGGTGAGGGCAGCCGCCCTGCCCAGCGTCGGCGTGACCGCGTTGCGTGCGCTACGCGATGTGGTACGGCTCAAGCCAGGTGAAGACCTGTTGGTGGTCGGCGCCAGCGGCGGGGTGGGCAGCGCCGCGATCCAACTGGGCCAGGCCATGGGCGCCAAGGTCACCGCCGTGGCCAGCCCGGCCAACCACGCCTTCTGCCGCGACCTCGGCGCCGGCCATACCCTCGACTACGCCGCCCCAGACCGTCTGAGTGGCGACTTCGACGTGATCCTCGACTGCCATGGCACCTCGCTCGACGCCTACCGGCGCCTGCTTCGCCCGCGCGGCAGGATGATGACCACCTCCGCCGATGCGATGGCCTTCGCGTTGCGCTCGGCCGTCCTGCCAGGGCCACGCGTGCGCCTGATGATGGCCCGCTCCCGCCGAACGGACCTGGCGGCACTCGCCGACTACGTCGACCAGGGCAGGCTGCGCCCGATCGTGGAGGAGATCTACCAACTGCAGGACATCGGACACGCCCACCAAGCAGCTGAGACCGGCCACGCTCGAGGCAAGAAAGTGATCACTGTCCTGGTTGATCACGATGCCGATCAGCCCGGCCCCGTTCAGTGACAACCGGCACCGACCGAGCAGGGCGCCCAGTTCGGCTACCGAGATCTGCGTGACCATCCAGACAGTCAC
The DNA here is from genome assembly GCF_036227305.1 of Streptosporangium sp. NBC_01469. Classification (NCBI taxonomy): domain Bacteria; kingdom Bacillati; phylum Actinomycetota; class Actinomycetes; order Streptosporangiales; family Streptosporangiaceae; genus Streptosporangium; species Streptosporangium sp. NBC_01469. The sequence goes on from NZ_CP109465.1 coordinate 4,698,240, forward strand.
CCCCAACAACGGCCGGCAGGATCATGAGAATGAAGTGCCGAGTTACCGATTGGCATCGGCACTTCGCGGGTTGTGAGGTATGTAACGGTCGACGCACTGTGGTTGGTCTCTTTGCAGCGGTAAGCGATCAGGCCATTACATAGCGCTCACGAACTCGTGTTGATAACCCATAATCCGATCTTGTCCGTTACTGAGGACTTCCGGACACGTAGATCACCATCACCGAACATCACTCCACCAGGGCGATCCTCCGCACAATCAAGATCGAAAGCGGTCTGCGCCAGAACCGGAACGTACGTTGACGACTCCCTGCCGACCCCGTTCAGCGCCCCCTCTGACCTGACCGGACCGGCTTAACGTACGAAACGGTTCCGTTGCGGGTCCACCCCCGCCGCCGGATTAAAGATCGTCGAGGCGGGTCTCCGGGGGGTGATCCACGGCGCCCGCGCGTGCGCCGGGCGCCGAAGTCGTCCGGCCGATCGCCCGGGAACGGTCCATCCGCCGGGATCAAACCTGGATCATGGTAAGTGTGATGAATATTACAGAATTGTGATTTATCAGGGTGTGATGCGAAGGATGTGACGAGAGTCATATCTCAATAGCATAAATAGTCATTAAGCAGGGGTAACAGGAAGATCAAGAGGCTCGTTCGACCTCCTGATTTTGAGAATGCTTTGCCGAAAGTTGGAGATCGGGGTAACTTCTGGCGTCGCGACGTGCAAGCCACGCCGTCGCGGCGAATGTCGGTCTTCGGGCCGGTGTCCCTATAGAAATCCAACCGGCCGCCGTGCCCCCACCCGGGGGCAGGGCTCATCACGGCGGCCCGCCGAATCCATGCAGCCAGGAGGCATGGAACCGGGGACCCAAAAGGCCCAGCACAGCGTGGCCAGGGGTGAATCGGCATATTTGTGCCGTAGGGCATCTTCCAAGCCCGAATCCGTCAGCTAACCCGGTAGGCATCAGTGGAAGTCCCAAGGAGAAATCCTGTCTACCACCCCGCACAACCCCCGTCTGTCGCGCCTTTTCCGCCTTTCCATCGGCGGTATCGCCCTCACGTTGACCGCCTCAGCCGGAGCGGTCACCCTCGGGTCCACGGCGGCGCAGGCGACGGCGGACGGTCCCTCCGAGATCCTGGTCAACAGCGCGGCCGGCGTTTCGGAGAAGGCCGAAAGCACCACGAAGACCGCCACTCGGGCCACGACCACGGCGAAGGCCAAGGGCAAGGGCAAGACCAAGCTGAGTAGGGCGGCACTGCAGAAGGTCCGGGCCGGCAAGGCGGTCTCGGCGGCGAAGAAGCAGATCGGCGATCCGTACCGGTGGGGAGCCTCCGGTCCCGGAGCGTTCGACTGCTCGGGGCTCGTCCGATACGCCTGGCGCAAGGCGGGCGTGTCCCTCCCCAGGGTCACGCACAGCCAGTACAGGTCGATCAGGAAGAAGGTCTCGTGGAGCAAGTTGCACCCCGGTGACCTGCTGTTCTTCAGCGGGAAGGGCCACGTCGGCATGTACGTCGGCAAGGGCAGGATGGTCCACTCGCCGAGCAGCGGCAAGACGGTTCGCATCGTGAGGCTGGCGGGCTACTACAGGTCCTCCTTCGCCGGAGCGGTGCGACCCGGAGCCTGAACCCGCGTCCGGGCACGGAGCCCGGGGCCCGCGCGCCGAGCGCGGAACCCGAGACCCGCGCCTGAGCACGGCGTCCGAAGTACGGCGTCCGAGTACAGGAGCCCGAGCCCGCGTCCGGGCACGCGCCCGAAGGCACGTGCCCGAGCACGGAAAAGCGGCCCCGGCCCTCCCCGCGGAGGGCCGGGGCCGCTCCATGCCGGTCGAGTACCATCGGCTCGTATGTCCGTCCCGAAAGGGCGCCGCGCCGTGCTCGCCGGGATGCTGGCGCTGATGAGCGCCGGTCCGTTCGCCGGGACGGGACCCCTCCTGGCCGGAGCCGCCCCGCTCCCGCGCGTCCCCCGCCACCTTTCCCCGTACGACGCCGGGACCCTCCCGGACGCCACCCCGAGCCCGCGCGACCTCCGAGACCTGTGGCCGGGCGCCGCCGTCACCGTCCGGGGTGAGCACTCCCTCGTGATCGGCCACGGCGTCCCGGCCGCCGTCCTGCGGGATCTGGCGGCCAGGGCCGACCGGGCCCGCGCGACGATCGCGGAGATCTGGGGGCCGGTCTTCGCGGTGATTCTCTTCCCCGCCACCGACGCCGAGGCCGCGGCGCTCGCCGGGGCCGGGAGCACCCACGGGCTGGCCGCGATGGCGACCGCGGACCGGGTGATCGTCCTGCCGTCGGGATACGCCAGGCTCACCGCGACCGGCAAAGACGTGGTGATCACCCACGAGCTCGCCCACGTGGCCACCGGCGCGACCCGCGGCGGGCGGGTGCCGATGTGGCTGTCGGAGGGCTTCGCCGACTACGCGGGCTACCGCGACGCCGGGATCGCGGTGCGCACGGCCGCCGCCGAGCTGGCCGCCGAGGTGCGCTCGGGCGTCCTGCCCGGCCGCCTCCCGGCCCCGGCCGACTTCGCCCCCGGCGCGCCGCGGCTCGCGCAGGCGTACGAGGAGGCGTGGCTCGCCTGCCGGTTCGTCGCGGAGCGCTTCGGGGAGAAGGCCCTGGTGAGGCTCTACGGTAGCGATGTCGGGAGCGCACTCGGGCTGCCGGTGGCCGAGTTCACCGGAGCCTGGCGCGACTACCTCAGGAAGGAACTCACGTGACGCTGAGCACGACGGACGCGCCCTCGGGCGTGCGGCCGGCGGGGGGGGCGCTGGCCGGCCTGGGGGTGGCCACGCTGGCGGTCGTGGCGTTCACCACGCCCTGGAGGACGTTGGCGGAGGGGGCTCCGGCCGTCGCCCCCGACCCGGCCCGCGACTTCACCCCCGAGCAGATCGCCAGGGCCGAGACGTTCGACGCGCTGGTGAGCCTCCCCGGCTACCTGTCGCTCGGCCTGACGCTGGTCGTGGCGGGGGTGCTGGTGGCCACCCCGCTGGGCGCGCGGCTCGCCGGCCGGCTGCCGGGGCCGTGGTGGCTGCGGGCGCTGCTCGGCGTGCTGGTGCTGTCGGTGGCCGTGGCGATGCTGCGCTGGCCCCTGGGGATGTGGTCGGAGAGCTACCTGCGCGACTTCGGGCTGTCCACCCAGGCCTGGCCGGCGTGGGCGGCCGACCGGGCCAAGAGCACCGGCATCGGCGCCGCACTGACCGCGATCATGGTGGTGGCGGTGATCGCCCTGGCGCGGCGCTTCCGGCGCTGGTGGATCCCCGCGGCGGCCGGGGCGTTCGTCCTGACCGTGGCCGCCTCCTTCGCCTACCCGGTGCTCGTCGAGCCGGTCTTCAACGACTTCAGGCCGCTGGAGGCCGGGCGGCTCCGCGACGACCTGCTCGCCATGGCCGCCAGGGACGGCGTGCCGGTCGAGAACGTGCTCGTCGCCGACGCCTCCCGGCGGACCACCGCGCTCAACGCGTACGTCTCCGGATTCGGCGCGACCCGCAGGATCGTGGTCTACGACACGCTGCTCCGCGCGCCCGCCGACGAGGTCGAGCTGGTGGTCGCGCACGAGCTGGGCCACGCCAAGGCGGACGACGTGCTGTGGGGCACGCTCGTCGGCGGCCTGGGCGCGGCGTTCGGGGCGTGCCTGCTCTACGTGGTGACCTCGGCACCGGGCGTGCGGCGCCGGGCGGGGGTCACCTCGCTCGGCGACCCGGCGGCGGTGGGGCTGGTCATGGGGTTGCTGAGCCTGGCCACGGTCCTGTCGGGGCCGGCCCAGAACCTGGTGAGCAGGCATATCGAGGCCCGCGCGGACGTGCACGCGCTGGACCTGACCAGGGACCCGGCGACGTTCGTGGCGATGCAGAAACGACTGGCAGTTACTAATATTTCGGATTTGTCGCCCGATTTCATCGAATATGTACTTTATGCATCGCATCCCACGGCACCGCAGCGCATCGCCATGGCGCGCTCCTGGGCCAGGCTGAACGGCCTCCCCGAACCGTGAACCGCACGCTGGTCGTCACGAACGACTTCCCGCCCCGCGCCGGGGGGATCCAGTCGTTCGTGTACGGTCTCATCGCCCGCCGCCCGCCCGGCTCCGTCGTCGTCTACGCCCCCCGGTGGGCCGGCAGCGAGGCCTTCGACCTGCGCCAGCCGTACCCCGTCGTGCGGCACCCCACCTCGCTGATGCTGCCCACGCCCGCCGTGGCCCGCCGGGCCGCCGGGCTGGTCGCCGAGTTCGGGTGCGACACCGTGGTCTTCGGGGCGGCGGCGCCGCTCGGGCTGATCGCGCCCAGGATGCGCGAGGCCGGGGCCCGCCGCGTCGTCATGGTCACCCACGGCCACGAGGCGGGCTGGACCGGGATCCCGATCGGCCGCCGGGTGCTCGCCAGGATCGGGGCGAACGCCGACGTGGTCACCTACCTCGGGGAGTACACCCGGCGGAGGCTGGCCGGGGTGATAGCCGAGGACAAGCTGGTGCGGCTCGCACCCGGCGTCGACACCGGGGTGTTCCACCCGGGGGCCGGGGGAGGGCGGGTACGCGCGGAACTCGGCCTGGGAGAGCGGCCGGTGGTGGTCTGCCTGTCCAGGCTGGTGCCGCGCAAGGGCCAGGACACGCTCCTGCGGGCCTGGCCCGGCGTGATCCGGGACGTGCCCGGCGCGGTGCTCCTGATCGTCGGCGGGGGCCCGTACCGCAGGACCCTGGAACGGCTGGCCCGGCCGTTGGGCGGTTCGGTCAGGATCACCGGCCCCGTGCCCGAGGCGGAGCTGCCCGGCCACCTCGCCGCGGGCGACGTGTTCGCCATGCCGTGCCGCACCCGCCTGGGCGGCGTCGACGTGGAGGGGCTCGGCATCGTCTACCTGGAGGCCTCCGCCAGCGGCCTGCCCGTGGTGGCCGGCTCCTCGGGCGGCGCCCCCGACGCCGTGCTGCGCGGGGAGACCGGCCTGGTCGTCGACGGCACCCGCCCCGACGAGGTCGCGGCGGCCCTGGTCGGCCTGCTCAAGGACCCGGCCGGGGCGCGTGCCATGGGGGAGCGCGGGCGGGAGTGGGCGGCGCGGGAGTGGAGCTGGGAGCTCGCGGCCTCCCGCTTCGCCCGCCTCCTGGAGCCCGCGGAGACCCCTTAGCCGGTTGGACGGTACGGGCCGGCTCGTCCGTCGCGAAGACTCCCGGCGTACCCGGCCCGTGGAGACCCCTCAGCGGTAGAGGGAGTCGACCTGCTTGGCGAAGTCGCGCATCACGATGTTGCGCTTGATCTTCAGGGTCGGGGTGAGGTGCCCGCTCTCCTCGCTGATGTCGATGTCGAGGACGGTGAACTTCTTGATCTGCTCGGCCTTGGAGACGAACCTGTTGGCGTCGTCCACCGCCCGCTGCACCTCGGCGACGATGGCCGGGTCGGAGCTGAGGCCGGCGAGATCCATCCCCGTCTTCCCGTTGGCGGCCTTCCACTGCTCCAGGGCCTCGACGTCGAGCGTGATGAGCGCCGCGACGAACGGCCTGTCGTCGCCGACCACCATCGCCTGGCTGATCAGCGGGTGGGCGCGGATGTGGTCCTCCATCGGGGCCGGGGCGACGTTCTTGCCCGCGGCGGTGACGATGATCTCCTTCTTGCGTCCGGTGATGCGGAGGTAGCCGTCCCTGTCGAGTTCGCCGATGTCGCCGGTGTGGAACCAGCCGTCCGCGTCGATCGCCTCGGCGGTGGCCTCGTCGTTGTTCCAGTAGCCCAGGAAGACGTGGCGGCCCTTGACGAGCACCTCGCCGTCCTCGCCGATGCCGATGGTGACGCCGGGGAACGGCTTGCCGACGGTGCCGATCTTGTTGGCCCCCGGCATGTTGACCGAGGACGGCGCGGAGGTCTCGGTGAGGCCCCAGCCCTCCAGGGTCTCGATGCCCACGCCCCGGAAGAAGTGGCCGAGCCGCTCGCCGAGGGCGGAACCGCCGGACACCGCCGTCGTCAGCCTGCCCCCGGTCGCGGCGCGGATCTTGCCGTAGACGAGCTTGTCGAACAGGGCGTGCTTGAGCCTGAGGCCCAGTCCCGCGCCGCCCGCCGACTCGGCCCTGCTCCAGGCGACGGCGGTGTCGGCCGCGGCGTGGAAGATCTTCCCCTTGCCCTCGGCGGTCGCCTTCTGCTCGGCGCCGTTGTAGACCTTCTCGAACACGCGGGGCACGCCCAGCAGGAACGTGGGCTTGAAGGCCTGTAGGTCGGGGGCGACGTTCTTCATGTTGGGGGTGTGCGCGAGGATCGTGCCCGTCTCGATCAGCACGACCTCGATCATGCGGGCGAAGACGTGCGCGAGCGGCAGGAAGAGCAGCCCCGCCCTGTCCTCCACGGTGAACAGGCGCTCCAGCGGGCCCTTCGCGACGTTCTTGGCGGTGAACAGCAGGTTGTCGTGGGTGAGGCTGCAGCCCTTGGGCCTGCCGGTGGTGCCCGAGGTGTAGACGATGGTCGCCAGGTCGGCGATGCCGCGCCCGGTCCTGCGCTCGGCGAGCGTGTCGTCGGTGATCTCGGCGCCGAGCGCGGTGAGCTCGTCCAGGGCGCCGCTCTCGATGCGCCAGACGTTCTTGAGGCCGGGCAGGCCGGACGCGTCCTCCCTGATGGTCTCCTCGTGCGACTCCAGCTCGGCGAACACGGCCTTCGCGCCGCTGTCGGAGATGATCCAGGCGGCCTGGTCGGCCGAGGAGGACTCGTAGATCGGCACGCCGACCGCCCCCGCGGACCAGATCGCGTAGTCGATCACGGTCCACTCGTAGCGGGTGCGCGACATCAGGGCCACCCGGTCGCCGGGCTCCACCCCCGCCGCGATCAGGCCCTTGGCCACCCCGGCGACCTGGTCGCGGAACTCACGGGCGGTGACGGCGATCCAGTCGTCACCGACCTTGCGGCGCAGGGCGACGACGTCGGGCTCCTCCTCCGCACGCCGGAACACCGTGTCGGTGAGGTTGGCGGAGGCGGGGACATCCACCAGCACGGGGACGCTGTACTCGCGCACGGGTCGCTCCTGGAGACGCACGATCGATGGGCTGCCTGGAAGTTATCGCGATAAGTTACGTCTGGGTAAATTCGTCACCCAGGCGTTATCAAGAGTGATTTCACCGTAGCAAGTACCGTCGCGCCGGACCGTCGGCCGCGCCGTGTGCCTCCCCGTCGCGCCCGCGCCCTGCGAGGTTCATCACATATGGCGGTATTCGTTGGTGGTTAGGATGTCCGACATGCGGGTTCACGTCGTCAGCGACGTTCACGGGAGAGCCGACGCCCTGGCCCGCGCGGGAGACGGCGCCGACGCGCTGATCTGCCTGGGGGACCTGATCCTGTTCGTCGACTACGACGACCACTCCCAGGGCATCTTCGCCGAGCTCTTCGGGGCCGAGCGGGCGGGGGAGTTCATCGCGCTGCGGACGGCCAAGCGGTTCGACGAGGCGCGGGCCATGTCCTCCGGGCTGTGGGCCTCGCTGGAGGGCGACCCGCGCGACCACATCGAGCGCTCCGTCCGGCGGCAGTACGGCGAGATCTTCGCCGCGATGCCGACTCCCGCGTACATCACCTACGGCAACGTGGATCTGCCGACCTACTGGCCCGAGTACGTCCGGGAGGGCCACCACGTGCTCGACGGCGAGACCGTGGAGATCGGCGGTCTCCGGTTCGGCTTCGTCGGGGGCGGGCTGCGCACCCAGTACCGGACCCCGTACGAGATCGACGACGAGGAGTTCGCCCGCAAGGTCGAGGCCGTCGGCGAGGTCGACGTGCTCTGCTGCCACATCCCTCCCGCGATCCCCGAACTGCTCTACGACGTGGTCGCCCGGCGCTTCGAGCGGGGCAGCGAGGCCACCCTGGAGGCGATCAGGCGGACCCAGCCGCGCTACGCCCTGTTCGGCCACGTGCACCAGCCCCTCGCCGCCCGCACCCGGGTCGGCAGGACCGAATGCCTCAACGTGGGGCACTTCCGGAACAGAGGCGTTCCCTACGTCCTGGAGTGGTAGCCGTACCGGAGCGACGGACGCGTGAGGTGTCCGCTTCGTGCCACCGCTTCCTGTCACCGTGGCGGCCACGCCCGGCCCCTCCGGGACGTACGCGGACGATCGTGAAGCAGTACGGTTGCCCCATGGCTGATCGCACCACCTCCAGCATCACGATCGGCGCGGACCGGTCGACCATCATGACGGTCATCGCCGACTTCCCCTCGTACCCGGAGTGGGCCGGCCAGGTGAAGGCCGCGCGTGTCCTCTCCACGGGGGAGGACGGCCGGCCCGCCACGGTCCGGTTCGTCCTCGACGCGGGCGTGATCAGCGACGAGTACACCCTCCGCTACACCTGGCACGGCGACGAGTCCGTCGACTGGAACGTCGCCGAGGCGGGAAAGATGGTCTCCGGGCTCACCGGGAGTTATCGTCTTGCCGACGCGGGCGGCGGCACCGAGGTGACGTACGAGCTCGCCGTCGATCTCAAGGTCCCGATGATCGGCATGATCAAGCGGAAGGCGGAGAAGGTCATCATCGACACCGCCCTGAAGGGGCTGAAGAAGCGCGTCGAGACCCCATGAGCACGAGGGGGCCGGGCGCTTGGCACGGCGCGGTCGCGGAGCGGAGCCCCGCGCCCTTGGGCCGGGAGGCGGTGTGAGCAGGGTCCTGCTCTTCACCGGCAAGGGCGGCGTCGGCAAGACGACCGTCGCCGCCGCCACGGCCACGCTCGCCGCCCGGTCCGGGCTCAAGACCCTGGTGGTCTCCACCGACACCGCCCACTCGCTGGCCGACGCCCTCGACGTGCGGGCGGGCGGGGAGCCCACGGAGATCGCGCCCGGCCTCTCCCTCTACCAGGTCGACACCCAGCGGGCGCTGGAACGCCAGTGGGGCGAGCTGCGTGACTACGCCAGGGGCGTCTTCGCCGAGCTCGGCCTCGACGAGGTGACCGCCGAGGAGATCACGGTGCTGCCCGGCGCCGAGGAGGTCATCGCCCTCCTCGAACTGCGCGAGCAGGCGCACACCGGGCTGTGGGACGTCATCGTCATCGACTGCGCCCCGACCGCCGAGACGCTCCGGCTGCTCGCCCTGCCCGAGGCCCTCGACTGGCACGTGAACCGGCTGCTGCCCATCGGCAGGCGGCTGCTGAGCACCCTCTCCCCGCTGGTCCGCCGCCTGGCGCAGGTCAGCGTGCCGGAAGACCACGTGATCGGCGCCGGGGAGCGGCTCCACCGGGGCCTGATGGAGGTGCGCGAGCTGCTCACCGGACCCGGCGCGAGCGTCCGGCTGGTGCTCACCCCCGAGGCCGTCGTGCTCGCCGAGGCCCGGCGCACGCTGACCTCCCTCAGCCTGTACGGCTACCGGGTGGACGCGGTGATCGCCAACCGCGTCTTCCCCTCCGAGGGCGCCGACCCGTGGCGGCAGAGGTGGGTGCGGGCCCAGGCCCGTCACCTGGCCGAGGTCGAGGAGTCCTTCGCGCCGCTGCCCGTGCACATCGTGCCGTACCTGGAGGCCGAGCCCGTCGGCCTTGACGCCCTCGCCGCCGTCGCCGAGGCCATGTACGGCGAGGGCGACCCCTTCGCCCCGCCCTCCGTCGACCCGCCGCTGCGGATCACCGCCGACGGCGAGCTGATCCTGGCCCTGCCGCTCGCGGACAAGGACGAGGTGGATCTGGCGCGCAAGGGTGACGAGCTGATCGTCAACGCGGGTTCCTACCGCCGTGTCCTGGCCCTGCCCGTCGCGCTGGCCCGCAGGCCGGTGCGGGACGCCGCGCTCCGAGATGGGTTTCTCCGGGTACGGTTCGAATCGGGAGGGCCTGATGACCGATAACACGAACGACGCAGAGAAGACCCCGAAGCCGCGCGCGCCGAGGAGGCCACGGAAGACCGCCGACGCCGTGACGCCACCGCCCGAGGCCGGAGGCGTCGAGGGCGCCGAGGGCACCGCGACCGCCGGAGGCGCCGGGGGTGCCGAGGACGCCGGTAAGGCCCAGAAGGGCCGACGTACCGGGAAGACGGCCCAGAAGGGGCGGAGCGCGGAGCCGGTCGGGAAAACCCCGAAGGGCCGGCGTACCGGAGCGTCCAAGTCCGTCGAGTCCGTCGAGTCCGTCGAGTCCGTCGAGTCCGTTGTGCGGGTGGAGCGGGTGGAGGCCGTCGAGCGGCCGGAGGACGCCGGGGAGCCCGCGCGGGCCGAGCGCGTCGAGAAGGTCGCGCGCCTGGAGGTGGTCGAGGTGGAGGTCGTGGCCGAGGCCGCGCCCTCCGAGCAGGCCCCTCGTGCCGAGCACACCCCGGACCCCGCCCAGACCCCGCGTACCGAGCCGGCCCCGGGTTCGGAGCGGGCCGGGCGCGACGCGCGCGCCGAGTGGTTCGAGCGCGCCGAGCGGGTCAGGCGCGAGGAGCGGGCGACCGGATGGACCCCGTGGACCCGGCCAGGCGACCGCGTCGAGCCCGCGGGGCGCGACAAGGCCGCCGCGGCCGAGGAGCGGTCTCGGGATGAGCGGTCTCGGGATGAGCGGTCTCGGGATGAGCGGTCTCGGGATGAGCGGTCTCGGGATGAGCGGTCTCGGGATGAGCGGTCTCGGGATGAGCGGTCTCGGGATGAGCGGTCTCGGGATGAGCGGTCCCAGGGCGGCAAGGACCCGCTGGGCGCCGCCGCCGAGGAGGCGTTCAAACTCTTCGACACGCTGCAGCGGAAAGCCACCAAAGAACTGCGCAAGAATCTGATCAAGGGCACGATGACCGGTTTCGGCAGCGCGCTTTCCGGTGGTGGGCGAGGAAGAAGAGAGCGGGACGTGTGGGAGGAGGCGGTCTCGGAGCATGAGGAGTACATCTGCCGGGCCTGCCCCGTCTGCCGCGCGATGGCCGCGCAGCGTGAGTCGGGCGGTGCCGTCACCGACCACCTCATGCAGGCGGGCACCGAGCTGTTCGCCGCCTTCAAGTCGGCCGTCGACGGACTCGGCAAGCCCGCGCCCGCGCAGCGGGAGCGGGAGCGCGAGCGAGGAGACACCCCTGTGGAGCACATCGACCTGGGGTGAGCCCAGGGGGAGAGGATGAACGGACAATGGCGCTGACCATCGGTGTGGACATTGGCGGTACGAAGGTCGCGGCGGGAGTCGTCGACGAGGACGGCCAGATCATCGAGCATGTTCTGCGGCCCACCCCGGCGGAGAATCCGGACCGGGTCGCCCACACGATCGGTGACGTGATCCTGGAACTCTCCAAGGGCCGGGAGATCGAGGCCGTAGGTCTCGGCGCGGCCGGGTTCGTCGACGAGACCAGGTCCATTGTCCGCTTCGCCCCCAACCTCGCCTGGCGCGAGGAGCCGCTGCAGAGGAAGGTCTCCGACATGGTCGGCCTTCCCGTGGTGGTGGAGAACGACGCCAACGCGATGGCGTGGGGCGAGGCCAGGTTCGGTGCCGGTCGCGGCGAGACCCACCTGGTCTGCGTGACCGTCGGCACCGGCATCGGCGGCGGCATCGTGTTCGACGGCTCCCTCTACCGGGGTCGCTGGGGTATGGGCGCCGAGCTCGGCCACATGCAGGCGGTCCCCGACGGACGTCTGTGCGGGTGCGGCAACCTCGGCTGCTGGGAGCAGTACGCCAGCGGCAGCGCCCTGGTCAGCGAGGCCAGGATGATCGCCGAGGCCGAGCCCGACCGGGCCGTCAAGCTCCTGGAGATCGCCGGAGGAACGCCCGACCAGATCGAGGGCCAGGAGGTCACCGAGGCCGCCAGGCAGGGCGACCCGGCCGCGCTGGCCGCGTTCTCCTCGATGGCCCGCTGGATCGGCCAGGGCCTGGCCGACCTCGCCGCCGTCCTCGACCCGGGCTGCTTCGTCCTCGGCGGCGGCGTCTCGCGTGCCGCCGACCTGTGGATCGACGAGACCCGCGAGTTCTACAACACCCATCTGAGCGGCCGGGGGCACCGCCCGCTGGCCGACATCCGCTGCGCCGAGCTCGGCGCGGCGGCGGGTGTGGTGGGCGCGGCGGATCTCGCCCGCAGGCGCTGACCGCCTCCGGCGCGTACCGGCCGCCCGCATGCCGATCGGGGCGGGTGGCTGGTACGTCCGGTGATGCGCGGTTATCCTCGCGGCACGCGTCGCGAAGTGAGGTGGCCGTGGTGCTCAGGATCGCCAGCTACAACGTGCGCTCCATGAAGGACGACGTCCCGGCGCTGGGGCGGGTGGTCGCCGCGCTCCGCGCCGACGTGCTCTGCGTGCAGGAGGCCCCCCGGTTCCTGTGCTGGCGCCGCAGGCGAAGGCGGCTGGCCGCCTTCGGCGGGCTGACCGTGGCCGCGGGCCGCCGCAGGGGCGGGGTCGCCGTGCTGACCGGCCCCGGGGTGCGGCTGCTGCACGGGGAGGGCCGTCTCCTGGAGCCCTTCTTCCCCCTGGAGCGGCGCGCCATCGCGATCGCCGTGGTGGAGTCGGAAGGACGGCGGGTCGCCGTCGGCTCCATCCACCTGGATCTCGACGAGACCGCCCGGCGTCACCACGCGGCCGAGGCGATGAGGCTCCTGCGGGAGGTGGCCGACCGGTTCGACGCGCTGCCGGTGCTGGCCGGAGACATCAACGAGCAGTCCGGCCAGCCGAGCTGGCGGCACCTCACCGAGCGGCTGACCGACTGCTACCCGGTCTCGCCGCGCGGCGACGGCTTCACCTTCCCCGCCAGGGGCCCGCACAAGCGGATCGACGCGATCTTCGCGATGGACGGCCTATCCGTGGTCTCCTGCGGCGGGGTCGACGCCGACCCCGCCGACCTGGTGGCCGCCACCGACCACCTGCCGGTGATCGCTGATCTGGACCACCCGCGCCCCGAGGCCGGAGACCGTCCGGGCCCGGCCGCGGGCGCCGATCCCGGTACGACCCCGGTGAGATCATCCGGTGTCGGCGACCACCCGGGCGCCACGCCGGGGGAGCCCGATCCCGACCCTCCCGGGGAGCCGGGAGAGCCGGGAGGGCGGGAGTTTCCGTGACGGGGGCGGAGTGTCTTTCCAGATCGCGCGGGTCAAGTGGGGAGACCGGCATGCGGGGAGCGGACGAGCCCCGTACCATTTGAAACATGACCCGTCGCCTTCCGCGGCGTGCGCTGGTTCTCTGCGCGGGAGGCCTGCTCCTGCTGTCCTCGCAAACGTTCCCAGCCCACGCCGATCCCGTCAGCCCGCCCGCGGCCGAGGCATGGCAGGCTCCGGTCAGCGCGGGCCTGAGCAGTGACGGGTCCCTGTCCGACGTGGCGGGGGTCTCGGCCACGAGCGTGTGGGCGGTCGGCCAGCAGAGCGTCTGGGACGTCTGGCAGAGCCGCGGCGCGATCACCCACTGGGACGGCACCTCCTGGAACGAGGTCGGCATCCGCAACGACCCGACCGGTGCCGGCCCCCTGCGTTCCGTCGCGGCGGCCTCGGCGACCGAGCTGTGGGCCGTCGGCGAGGGGCACGACGGCCTCCCCTACCTGGCGAGGGGAGACGGGTCGTCCTTCGACAGGGTCATCGTCGACAAGCTGCACTCGGGCGACTGGCTGGGCGGGGTGGCGGCCGTTCCCGGCCGGGTGGTCGCCGTCGGGCGCCGCGACAAGCTGCCCATGGTCGTGACCGGCACCGGCTCGAAGTGGAAGCTCACCCAGCTGCCCGACAGGGGCGCGCTGTACGGGGTGGCGCTGTCGGGCAAGAGCGACGGGTGGGCGGTGGGCGACACCGGGGGCAAGCCGTTGATCATGAGGCAGTCCGGCGGGCGCTGGAAGACCCACAAGGCGCCGGAGATTCCCGGCGGCTACCTGCGTGACGTCCACCTCGACGGGCCCAAGCGGGCCCTCGCCGTCGGGGGCGTCTACCGGGAGAACGGCGGGATCGTCCCGCTGGCCCTGTCGTGGAACGGCAAGAAGTGGTCCCGGGTGTCCCTCCCCGACGGTGACGTCCGCCTGTACGGGGTGACGGGCGACCGCAAGGGGCACTTCTGGATCTCGGGTGTCGACCTGGAGCGGCCGGGCGAGGCCTTCCTGCTCCGATACGACGGGCGTACGGTCAAGGCGCTGCGCGGTCCGGAGACCGCCGCCCCCCGGACGGTGAGGCTCCAGTCGGTGGCGTACCTGCCGGGCACCGACACCGTGTGGACCGTCGGCCACGTGGTCGACGCCTCCGGCAAGTACACCGACGTGATCGAGCGCTTCGGCAACCCGGACCGCGCCAAGTCGTAGCCAGGGCACGGTCTGCCCGGTGATCGGGCACGACCGTTCCGGGCGATCGAGGACGGTCCGATCGAGGATCGGGGATCGGGGACGGGCGCGGCCGACGCCCCGCGCCGACGGCCGCGGCCGGACGAACCGCTCAGATGACCGCGCCGTCGTCCCAGCCGGAGTCGTTGGGCGGGCCGTCGCCCATCCGGACCACCAGCGCCACGAAACCGCCGATGAACGCGGCGACCGCGGTGAAGAGCATCCATCCCTGGAGGTTCCAGCTGAGCGCGGCGCTCAGCAACAGGTAGGCGGGACCGCCGAACAGCGCCAGCCAAGCGATCTTGGTGGTGGCGTCGGTCTTGGGCAGGGGAGGTGGGGGCGGAGGCACGTAGTGGCCCTCTTCGTCCTCTCCTTCGGACTGTTCCGTGCCGGTTTCGGCCTCGTCGGCGGGGTCGTCCTCACGCAGGAGGTCTTCCTCGTCCGACTGTTTGATCACCCGTCGCGGAGGCTCGGCCGGAAGGTTCTCGCTGTCCGGCCACGGCTGATCTGCCGAGTCGCGCTCGGCGGTGTCGTTGAAGGACGCGACGATCTGACGCCAGACCTCGTCCTCATCGCTTTGAGGTGTCACCTAGTTGGGCCCGTTGTTCATCGGCCGATCACTTTCTCCCGGAGACCGCGCATCCCCCGCTCGCGATCAGTCTCTCTGCAAGGGTACAGACGCGTTCGAGGTGATGAACTCCAGGCTCCCCGCAAAGATCCGATCAGCATCGTTGTCAAGCGTCGCGACGTGGTAGCTGTCGGCGAGCTCCACCACATTCAGATTCCCCCCGGTCAGCCTCTCACGCAGAATACGCACACTCACCGGTTTCACAACATGATCCTGCGGACTATGGAAAACCAGGACAGGTTGCGTGATCTTACCCAGCTCCGACCGGGTCAGCGACCACAGCCGCAGGAGGGTGGCCGCGGCCTTGACCGGCGTACGCGTGTAGCCGAGCTCGGCCGCCCCCTCCTTCTTGATGTCCCCGGCCACGCCGGGCACCGACGCGATCACGAACTTGAGCAGCGGCGCCAGCCTGAGCAGCGGCGCGTCGTTGACGATCGAGGGGTTGACGACCACCAATCCCTTGATCCCGTCGCCGTGCACCTCGGCCAGCCGCAGCGCCATGCACCCGCCGAGCGACAGGCCCATGACGAAGACCTCGGCGCAGCTGCCGCGCAGGTCCGCCAGGGCCTTGTCCAGCTCGGCGTACCAGTCTTCCCAGCGGGTGCGGGCCATCTCCCGCCAGGTGGTGCCGTGGCCGGGCAGCCTCGGCAGCGCCACCGTCATGCCCGCCGCCGCCAGGTACTCGCCCCAGGGGCGCAACGACTGTGGCGATCCGGTGAAACCGTGGCAGAGCAGGACGCCGACCTGTCCCCCCGCATGGTGGTACGCCTCCGCACCGGGCATGACTGGCATCGCGGCTCCTAGTAAGGTTCGCCCGATCGTCGCACGACTGGGACGTGTTTTGCGAGAGGTCGATTTGGGTGGTTCGGTGGGGTAGGTGGCCGGGATCGGAAGTGGGAGGATAACTCCAGGTCCCCGCCTGCCGATCGAAGGAGCATCGAGTGTTCTACTGGGTGGTCAAGGCCATCCTCTCGCCCCTACTCCATCTGATTTTCCGCCCGTGGGTGGAGGGCGTGGGGAACGTGCCGAAGCAAGGGCCGGTGATCCTGGCCGGAAACCACCTGTCGTTCGCCGACCACTTCTTCGGGGCGCTGTTCCTGCGGCGCAAGGTGATCTCTCTCGGCAAGTCCGACTACTTCACCGGCCGCGGTCTCAAAGGGCTGATGAGCAGGGCCTTCTTCAGCGGTGTCGGCACCGTCCCCATCGACCGCTCCGGAGGCAAGGCCAGCGAGGCGGCGTTGCGCACCGGCAAGCGCATCCTCGAGGAGGGGCACGTGCTCGCCATCTACCCCGAGGGTACGCGTTCCCACGACGGCCGCCTCTACAAGGGCAAGACCGGTGTGGCCCGCCTGGCGCTGGAGTCGCGGGTGCCGGTCGTTCCGTGGGCGATGGTCAACACCTTCGAGATGATGCCCTCGGGCAGGGCCCTGCCCAAGCTGGGCATCCGCCCCGGGGTGAAGTTCGGCAAGCCGCTCGACTTCACCCGTTACTACGGGATGGAGGAGGACCGCCTCGTCCTGCGCGCCGTCACCGACGAGATCATGTACGCGCTGATGGAGCTCTCCGGCCAGGAGTACGTCGACAAGTACGCCGCGAGCGCCAAGGTCGAGGCCGCCCGCGCGGCCAAGGGGGCGAAGGAGGCCGCCAGACAGGCCGCCAAGGAGGCGCGCAGGCGTCCCTGACCGGGCGGAGGCGGGATCAGGGGGCCGACTCGCGAATGATCAGCTCGGGCTGGAACATGATCTGCTGATGGGCGTGCGACTCGGGATTGTCGCACTCGTCCAGCAGCAGCTCGGTGGCGACCCGGCCCAGCCGGTGGGTCGGCTGCCGGACGGAGCTGAGCGAGACCGCCGACGCCGAGGCGAAGTCGATGTCGTCGTAGCCGATGAGGGAGATGTCCCGGGGGACCCGCACGCCCGCCTGGAGCAGACCGCGCAGCATGCCCAGGGCCAGCAGGTCGTTCGCGCAGAACACGGCGTCGGGCAGCCGTCCCCCGGCGATCATCTTCTCCGCCGCCTGCTGCCCCGACCTGGCGTTCATCGCGTTCACCGCGATCTCCTCCAGGGTCTCCCCGGGGTCGCGGCCCGCCGCGGCCAGCGCCCGCTCCGCGCCGATCAGGCGGTCGGCGCACGGGCGGATGGTGAGGGGGCCGGTGACGTAGGCGATCCGCTCGGCCCCGGTGGACAGCAGGTGGGAGACCGCGAGCGAGCCGCCGGTGATGTCGTTGACCGCCACCGAGCACTGGTCGGCGCGTTCGGCGGGGTGGTCGACCAGCACCACGCTGATGCCGCGCTCCTTGAGCTGGTCGAGTTTGGCCAGGTTCGCCCCGGCGGGCGTGATGAGCACCCCGCGGACCCGCTGTTCGGCGAAGACCAGCAGGTTGCGCTCCTCCTTGAGCCGGTCGCCCGAGGAGTTGCCCAGGATCACCGCGTACCCGCGCTCGCTGGCCACCTCCTCGACCCCCGCCGCCACGTCGGTGAAGAAGGGGTTGCCGATGTCGATGACCGACAGGCCGACGGTGCGGCTGTGCCCGGCCCGCAGGCTGGAGGCGGAACCGTGCCGGACGAACCCCAGATCGCGGATGGCCTCCTCGACCCGGGCGCGCGTGCTCTCGGCGACCTTCTCCGGGCGGTTGAGCACGTTGGAGACCGTTCCGGGGGACACCCCGGCCCGTGTCGCGACTTCCTTTATGCTCACCGAACTCATGTGCATTGATTAAAACGTAACAACCGTTGGTCCGCCAGTCAGGCTGGTATTTTCGGCCCGCTTGACGGCTTTCGGCCCGTGATCCGGTGTGACGGCGTTGACAGTGTCGTGAGTGTCCCATAGCTTTTTCACCGTCTTTAAAACGTTTTTAAGAAGATCCAGCCCCGTCGCGTCCCGGTCTCCCGTGAGGGCCCCGCCGGATGTCCGCGGGAGATGACAGGTGGACGAGTGAGCGGAGAGGTGTCATGACGTCGCCGGTTGAGGAACTGCTGCAGCGGTCGCGCGCGCTGGGGGCCGATCCGCGGAACACCAATTTCGCGGGAGGCAACACCTCGGCCAAAGGGACGGCGACCGACCCGGTGACCGGGACTCCGGCCGAGGTGATGTGGGTCAAGGGGTCCGGGGGAGACCTGGGCACCCTGGCCGAGCGCGGTCTGGCGGTGCTGTGGCTGGACCGGCTGCGGGCGCTGACGGGGGTGTATCCCGGGGTCGGGCGCGAGGACGAGATGGTCGCGGCGTTCGGCTTCTGCGCCTTCGGCACGGGCGGCGCCGCGCCGTCGATCGACACCGCGATGCACGGCCTGGTGGACGCGGCGCACGTGGACCACCTGCATCCGGACGCGGGGATCGCGATCGCCACCGCCGCCGACGGCGAGTCGCTGACGACGCGGATCTTCGGGGACCGGGTGGTGTGGGTGCCCTGGCGGCGGCCGGGCTTCCAGCTGGGGCTGGACATCGCGGCGATCAAGGCGGGCAACCCCCGGGCGATCGGATGCGTCCTGGGCGGGCACGGCATCACCGCCTGGGGCGACACCTCGGCCGCCTGCGAGGCCAACTCGCTGGAGATCATCCGCACCGCGGAGGCGTACATCGCCGAGCACGGCCGGGCGGAGCCGTTCGGGCCGGTGCTCGCCGGGTACGAGCCGCTGGACGAGGAGGCGCGGGCCGGGCGGGCGGCGGCGCTGCTCCCCGTGGTGCGGGGCCTGGCCTCCACCGACGCCCCGCAGGTCGGCCACCACACCGCCACCGGCGAGGTGCTGGACTTCCTGTCGCGCGAGCGCCACCCCGAGCTGGCGGCGCTGGGCACCTCCTGCCCCGACCACTTCCTGCGGACCAAGGTGGCCCCGCTGGTGGTGGACCTGCCCGCCACCGCGCCGATCGAGGACGTGATCGCCCGGCTGCGGGAACTGCACGCCGGTTACCGCGAGGAGTACGCGGCCTACTACCGGCGGCACGCCGTGGAGGGCTCGCCCGCGATGCGGGGGGCCGATCCGGCGATCGTGCTGGTGCCGGGCGTGGGCATGTTCTCCTTCGGCAGGGACAAGCAGACCGCGCGGGTGGCCGGGGAGTTCTACGTCAACGCGATCAACGTGATGCGCGGCGCGGAGGCGCTCTCCTCGTACGCGCCGATCGAGGAGAGCGAGAAGTTCCGGATCGAGTACTGGGAGCTGGAGGAGGCCAAGCTGCGCCGGATGCCGCCCGCGCGCCCGCTGGCGACGCGGGTGGCCGTGGTGACCGGCGGCGGCTCGGGCATCGGGGCGGCGACCGCGCGCAGGCTGGCCGCCGAGGGGGCGTGCGTGGTGGTGGCCGACCGCGACCTCGGCGCCGCGCGCGAGGTGGCCGCCGAGCTGGGCGCGAGGGCGTACCGGCCGGAGGACGTCGCGGTCGCGGTGGAGGTGGACGTCACCGACGAGGCACAGGTGGTCGCCGCGATCCGGGAGGCGGTGCTGGCGTTCGGCGGGGTGGACCTGGTGGTGAACAACGCGGGTCTGTCGCTGTCGCGCTCGCTGCTGGAGACCACGGTGGCCGACTGGGACCTGCAGCACGACGTGATGGCCCGCGGGTCGTTCCTGGTCTCGCGGGAGAGCGCCCGGGTGATGATCGCCCAGGGGATGGGCGGGGAGATCGTGTACATCTCCTCCAAGAACGCGGTGTTCGCGGGCCCCGACAACGTGGCCTACGGGGCGGCCAAGGCCGATCAGGCGCACCAGGTGCGGCTGCTCGCGGCCGAGCTCGGCGGGTACGGGATCCGGGTCAACGGGGTCAACCCCGACGGGGTGGTGCGCGGGTCCGGCATCTTCGCCTCGGGGTGGGGGGCGAACCGGGCGGCGGTGTACGGGGTGGAGGAGGAGAAGCTGGGCGAGTACTACGCGCGGCGCACCCTGCTCAAGCGCGAGGTGCTGCCCGAGCACGTGGCGGGGGCGGTCTTCCAGCTGACCCAGCTCACCCAGACCACCGGGCTGCACATCCCGGTCGACGCGGGTGTCGCGGCGGCCTTCCTGCGCTGAACCCGTCTTCTTTTGTCCGGCTCCTGTCCCGCCGGACGGGAGCCGGGGGCATTCCTGTTTCCTGGTTTCTGAGAGGGGATCGTATGCAGCCGGCACCGGGGACCGGACAGCCCACGCGGTCCGGACAGCACGGGCGGGCTGGGCGGACCGGGCGGTACGCCGCGGTCGACCTCGGCGCGTCGAGCGGCCGGGTGGTCGTCGCCGAGATCGGACCGGACACCCTGGAACTGCGCGAGGTGCACCGTTTCGCGAACGTGCCCGTCCGGGCCGGTGGCACGCTGTACTGGGACATCCTGCGGATCTACCGGGGCGTGCTGGACGGCCTGCGCGCGGCGGGCCACGTCGACGGCATCGGGATCGACTCCTGGGCCGTCGACTACGGGCTCCTGGACGACAGTGGCGCGCTGCTCGGCAACCCCGTCCACTACCGTGACGCCCGTACCGAGAAGGCGGCCAGCCAGGTCCCCTTCGAGGAGCTGTACGCCCGCACGGGCATCGCCCGCCAGCCGTTCAACACCATCCACCAGCTCGCCGTGGAGCCCCGGCTGTCCTCGGCCTCGACACTGCTGCTCATTCCCGACCTGATCGCGTACTGGCTGACCGGGCAGGTCGGCGCGGAGCTGACCAACGCCTCCACCACCCAGCTGCTCGACGCCAGGACCCGCCGGTGGGACACCGCGCTGGTGGGCGGCCTCGGCCCCGCGGCCAGGGTCCTGCCGCCGATCCGGCGTCCCGGCGAGGTGATCGGCCCGCTGGCGCCGGAGGTCGCGGCCGAGATAGGGCTCTCCCCGGACACCCGGGTCATCGCGGTCGGCTCCCACGACACCGCCTCCGCGGTGGCGGCGGTCCCCGCGAGGAGTGAGCGGTTCGCCTACATCTCCTGCGGCACCTGGTCGCTGGTCGGCGTCGAGCTGGACCAGCCCATGATCAGTGAGGAGGGGCGGCGGGCCAACTTCACCAACGAGGCGGGCATCGACGGCACCGTACGCTACCTCCGCAACGTCACCGGGCTGTGGCTGTTGCAGGAGTGCATCCGCACCTGGGAGTCGGAGACCGCTCCGGCGGAGATCCCGCCCGGCACGGAGCCGTCCACCGGGTCGTTCACCAGGGCGTCGACCGAATCGTCCACCGAGCCGTCCACGGGGGCGTCCGCCGGGTCGCTCGAAGGGCCGCCCGCCGGGGCTTCGCCTGCCGAGGCGCCGGGAGGGCGGGTCGATCTGGAGGGGCTGCTCCGGCAGGCCGCCCGGGAGGAGCCGTTCCGGTCGGTCGTGGACGCCGACGACCCGATCTTCCGCACGCCCGGTGACATGCCCGGACGCATCGCCGACTTCTGCCGCCGTACCCGCGTCCCATGCCCGTAGCCGCCGGATCCCCTGCCGCACATCTCGGGGGATCCGGTAGCGGACACCTGCCAACCCTCCGGTGAGAACAGGCCGGATACCCGCTTGCCCTCAGCGGGATCAAGCCGGGCACCTGTCAGTGGGAACCAAGGTCGGACGCCCGCTCACCCCTAGGCGAAAACAGACTGCACGTCCGACTCACCCTTCGGCGGGAACGGGCCGGCCGAGCAGCGTCTCCGTGGACGGGATCCCGGCATCGGGACGAGGTTCGTAACGCTCCAGGTGCTGGGTGCGCCGGACCAGGGCGCGCAGGTCGGCGAGGGTTCCGGAGACGACCCCGTCCGCTCTGGCCTGGACCAGGACGTTGCCGATCGAGGTGGCCTCGACGGGCCCCGCGACCACGGGGAGGCCGCAGGCGTCGGCGGTGAGCCGGCAGAGCAGCGCGTTGTGTGAGCCTCCCCCGACGATGTGGATCGTGTCCACCGCCCGGCCGGTGAGCCGCCGGGCGTCCTCGATCGCCGCCCGGTGGGCCAGCGCCAGGGAGTCGATCACGCAGCGGACGATCCGGGCGCGGGTCTCCGGCACGGGCCCGCGCGGTGGCCGGTCAGGGCCTCACGGGGCGCCCGCCCCCGTGAGGTGGGCGCGGATCTGGCGGATGTGCTCCGGGGTGGTACGGCAGCAGCCGCCGACGAAGGCGGAGCCCGCGGCGGTCCACCCGGCCGCGGCCTCTCCGAACTCCACCGGGTCGGCCAGCCCGAGCCAGCGCCGGTTCGCCGAGTCCCAGACCTCGCCGGAGTTGGGGTAGACCATGGTGGGCTTGCCCTTGATCTGCGAGATCAGGCTGAGCACGTGGCGCGGTGCCGTGCAGTTGACGCCGATCGCGATCACCTGGGGGTTCCCGGCGAAAAGACCGGCAGCCATCTTGAGCGGGGTGCCGTCGTTGATGTGCTCGCCGTCGCGGCAGGAGAAGCTCACCCACGCCCGCATCCCCGGTGTCTCGGCGAGCAGCCGCCTCAGCGCCCTGGCCTCGGTGTAGGACGGGATGGTCTCGCAGGCCATCAGGTCGGCCTCGCTGTCGGCCAGGATGTGCCAGCGGTCGCGGTGCCAGTCGGTCAGGCCGTCCTCGTCGAGGTCGTAGTCGCCGGTGTACTCGGCGCCGTTGGCCAGGTATGCGCCGTACGGGCCGACGCTGGCGGCCACGGTGCCCGAGCCGTGGGCGTCCCTGGCCTGGGCGGCCAGGTGCACGGAGAGCAGGATGAGGTCCTCGGCCTCGGCGGCGCTCAGGCCCCGCCGTACGAAAGCGGGGATGCTCGCCTGGTAACTCGCCGTTATCGCCACCTCTGCACCCGCGGCGAAGTAGTCGAGATGCGCCTGCCGGATCACAGAGGGGTTCTCCAACAGGAGTTTCGCCGACCAGAGGTCGTCTCGCAGGTCCGCGCCCAGCTCCTCCAAATGGGTGGCCAGGCCGCCGTCCAGAATCACCATCCCGCTACTTTATGTGTAGCGGCCGGGGATGGAACCCCGCTCTTCACGCCCTCGTCCCCGCGCTGTCCCATATCGGCCCCGCGGGCATCTTCGTCGCGTACGGTGATCCGCGCCCGCGCGAAGGCCGTATCCGCGAAGGCCGTCGCGATCCGCGCCCGTGGGAGGGCCGTACCCGGGGAAGGCCGCTATGGTCCGCGCTCGTGCGAGGGCTGTACTTGTGAAGGCTGTCATGGTCCGCGTCCGTGCGAGGGGCGTCGTATTCGCGAAGGCCGTCGCGCCGACGACCGCTCCGCCGTGCCCGCCGCGCCGTGGACTCCGCCTCGCTCCCGTGAAACGGCGGAAGGCAGGTCCACTCATCGCATCCCGCTGTCGTCCGAACCGGCTCGCCACCGAGTAGATGCCTGTGAGGCTTCAGGACGGAGATCGCGAATGGACGACGGGTTCGACGGTTATGTGGCGACGCGTTACGAGCGGCTCCGACATACGGCGTATCTGCTCACGGGGAACAGGGCGACCGCCGAGGATCTCGTGCAGACGGCGCTGGCCAAGGCATGGGTGGCGTGGCGGCGAATCGAGGGCGATCCCGACCCGTACGTGCACCGGATCATCGTCAACACCCATGCCTCCTGGTGGCGCAGGAAGTGGCGCGACGAGGTGCCCGCCGAGCACCTTCCCGAGCGCGCCGATCCGCGGGACTTCACCGCCGAGGTCGGCAGTCGCCACGTGCTCTGGAAGGCGATCGGCGGCCTGTCGAGGCGGCAGCGCGCGGTCATCGTCCTGCACTACTTCGAGGAGCTCACGCTCGCGCAGTGCGCCGACGTGCTCGGCTGTTCCCTCGGCACGGTGAAGACCCAGCTCGGCCGGGCGCTGAGACATCTCCGCGTTCACCCGGAGATGCAGATGACGGGAGTACGACGATGACCCACACCGAAGAAGAGCTGCGCGCGGTGCTGGCCGAACGCGTCCCCGGCGGCCCTCCCGACATGCGGGAGATCGTGCGGCGGGGGCGCGGGATCAGGCGGCGCAGGGCCGTGGCGGGCGTCGCGCTGGCGGGGGCCGCCGCGATCACCGTGGCCTTCCCGGCCCAGGGGCTTTGGACGGGCCTGGAACCGGTGGAGAAGAAGCCGCCGATGACGGCGGCGGTCTCCCCGTCGTCCGCGCTGCCCCCCGAGAACAGAACGCCCACCTATTCGGCCCCCCTGATCGCGTCGTACGGTTCCACGACCATGCCCGCCGGAACGACGGTCACGTTCCAGCCATTGAGCCTCTACACCTCGTACAAGGTCGTATGCGCTGATCCGAAGGCGTTGGTGGTGATCCGGTCGGCTCGTGGTGGTTCGGTCAGCAGTTGTGGAAAGGACGGCGCGAACGTCTCCAGCAACAAGGAATCGGCGAGCCCCGACTGGTTGGAGCGGCCGCAGAGCTTCAAGGTCTGGGTTCTGCCCGGTGACAGGTCGACCCGCCGTGCCGGTCCGCTCAGAACCGCGTATGACGGCTGCAAGGTGGCCAGGAAGGAGCTGGGGCTGTGTGACGGCAAGTACGTGATGGCGGCGTTGCTCCGGCCCGGGGTCATCGAACGGCTGACCGCCGAACTCGGGCGGCGGCCGGGGCGGTGGGAGGTCGGGGTCTACGACCGGGCAGGTCTGACCGCACCGCCGTGGCCGATCCCGACGAGGACCGTCACCGTCGAACCGGACGATCGAACGGGCACGACCGCACGGCCGGAGCCGATCCCGACGAGGACCGTCACCGTCGAACCAGACGATCGGGTGGGCGCGACCGCACCGCCGAAGGCGACTCCGACGAGGACCGTCACCGTCAAACCGGACGACCAGGTGGAAACAACCGCACCGACGGAACCGATTCCAACGAGGACCGTCACCGTCGAACCGTAGAGACGGTGACGGTGAGACCGCCCGCCGACGGATCCGGGGCCCGGCCCGAAGCGTGGTCTTCGCGCCCTGGGGCGGTCTCGTGACCGTTCGAACGGTCACGAGACCGCCCCAGGGCTGGTCGCGTCGGCCCCGGGTCGCGGCTGCCGCAGTGTCCTGATCCGCTCCCTGTTGCGGGGGCGGGGAGACTATCGCTTCCAGAAGGGGCGCCGCTTGGCGGAGCCCGTCAGGGACTCCAGGACCTCCACGGCCCGCCGCCACAGAGCGTCCACGTCCCCTCCGGCCTGCAGTTCGCTCGCCAGGGCGGCCAGTTCCGCGTGGCCGCCGAGGTAGACGGCCAGGGCCGCGAGACGGCTGCCCAGGTCCTCCAGCAGGCGCAGCCGCTCGGCGGCGGGCAGGGACGCCGCGGCGCGCAGCCGCTTCAGCTCCTCGGCGAGCTGCTCCCTCGGCGGGTCCTGCGGCCTGGCCTGCGGCGCGCCTCCCCTCGGGGGAGCCCCCGCCGGCACGGGACGGGGCAGCATCCGGGCGCGGTCGTCGAAGCCTCCGGCCGCCGACTCCTGGGACATGCCACCGACGGCCGGGCTCGCCGCGAACTTCGGCGCGGCGCCGGGAGGGGCCATCCCGGGCGGCCCCATCGGCGGAGGGGCCGGGGCCGCGCTCCCGAAGGCCATCGAGGTCAGCATCATCGGCGCGGCGGTGACCGGGCTCTCCCAGCCGCTGGGCAGCTCCACCGGCTGGATCACCCGGTGTCCCGGACCGCCCTCGGCGACCACCTGCGTGTCGACCGCCACGAAGGCGGTGAACCGGCAGAGCACCCCGTACCTGAGCGAGGTCTCGACGATCTCGGCCTCCAGCGACCGGTCACCGGCCGCGTAACGGTCCTCCAGGGCCCGCAGCCGCGCCCGCGCCCAGATCGCCCGTACGGCAGGGTTGTCCACGACGGACGCGGTGACCCTCCGCTCCCACGGCGAGCCGTCGGCGGCCAGGCCCCGTACGGTCAGCGCTCCGGCGGCGGTGCCACGGTAGCGGCCGAGCACGGTGAGCGGGACGCCCGAGTAGATCGAGCCGACGTGGCTGACCGTCTCGGTGACCAGGTCGAGCCCGTCGGCCTTGAGGGACAGGTCGGTGACCAGGGGGGCGCCGATCCGGCGGTGGATGTGCTCCATCGCCTCGTCCAGCCGGTCCTCGGACTCGACCAGCTCGCACCTGCCCCCTCCCAGCCCGGCGAGCCTGCCCAGGAAACCGGCGTTGACCGCCCTGTCGATGCCGACCGTGTGCACCCGCACCCCGGCCAGCCCGGCGCCGGTCCGCTCCAGGATCTGGTCCTCGTTGCCGACCTGCCCGTCGGTGACGAGCACCAGCACCCGGTCCCCGGCGGAGTCGGCGAGCAGCGCGACGGCCCGCTCCAGCGGGGACAGCATCTCGGTGCCGCCGCGCGCCTCCAGCCTGGCCAGGTGCTCCACGGCCCGGTAGCGGTTGCGGTCGGACGCCTCGGACAGCCCCTCGCCGAGTCCCTCCGGGTACTCCACGACGGTGTCGAAGGAGAGCACCGCGAACCGGTCACCCGAGGTGAGCGTGTCGACGATGCGTGCGGCGGCGCGCCGGGCGGCCACCATCTTCCAGCCGGTCATGCTGCCCGAGCGGTCGAGCACCAGCACCACGTCCTTGGCCCCGGCCCCGGCGGGCGCAGGTTCGGGGACGACAGTCAGCGTGAACGTGCCCTCACCTTCGCTGTTTTCGTCAGGGACCAGCGCGAGGGAGGTGGAGGCGTCGAAGGCCAGGCGCAGGATGAAGTCGCGGTCCAGCCGCTCACCCGGCTGGAGGCGGATCACGGTGCCCTCCTCCTGGACCACGTGCAGGCTGGAACGGACCTCGCGCAGTTCCAGACCGGCGGGGTCGACGGAGACGGCCAGCGACAGGCGGACCGGGTTGGGGAAGCCGGGCAGCAGCACCGGCGGGGTGATCCGGGAGGCGTCGGGGACCGCGTCGGTGTCCGGGGCCCAGCCGTCGCCCGCCCGCTCGCCGTCCAGCGGGGTGCCCGGGATGTAGCGGGGGGCGACGACCAGCGGGAAGCGGAAGGTGGCCGCGCCGTCCTCGTACGGGAGCGGCTGGTTCAGCGTGAGGTGCACGGTGACCCGCTCGCCGGGCACGATGTTGCCGACCCTCATGGTGAAGACGTCCGGCCGGTCCTCCTCGGCGATCGCGGCCCGCCTCCCCTGGGAGATCGCCTGGTCGTAGTCGGCCCTGGCCTGGCCGCGCTCCTTGAGCACGCCCTCGATGACCCGGCCGTCGGCCTCCATCCTGAAGGCGGTCACGGCGGCCCGGTCGGGCAGCGGGAAGACGTACGTCGCCTCCAGCGCCACGTCGTGCGGGTTGCGGAAGCCCTGGACCACCTCGACCCCGGCACTCAGGCCGGACACGGCGGCGGTCACGTCCACGCTCTCCAGCGGCAGGTTGCCGCGCTCGGTGGTGAGCGCCCCCAGTCCGGCGTCGGGGACGGGGTGGCACTCCTCCGGCGGCAGCGTTGTGATCGAGGTAATCATGCGTGGATTCCTTCCGGAGGTGTGAGGCCGCGTTCGCGGAGGAGCGACAGGAGCCCCTCCGAGGCGGCGGCGATCTCGGCGAGGTCGTCGGGTGTGGGGGCGTGTCCGCCCGTGTCGAGCATCAGCGTCACGCCGTTCGCCAGCCGCACACCGTGGACGATCACGGCTCCCGGTGCGGGCGGTGGTGGGGGCGGGGTCTTGTCCGGTGACTTCTGGGCGGGCGGGGCCTTGCCGGTCTCGGCTGGAGGCGGCGGGGCCTTGCCGGACGAGGCCGGTGGGGATGGGGCCTTGCCGGGCGAGGCCGGGGGCGGTGGGGGTGGCTTCGGCGGAGCGGGGCCGGTGGCCGCCGAGGCCGCGGCCGGTCCGGCCCAGAAACGCGGGCGCGCCGTCCTGGGGGAGCCGGTCTCGGCCGGAGGGGCGGGCGGGTGTCCCGGTGAGGGCTCCGTCGTGTGCTCCGGCGGGGGACCGGGGAGGCGGGCGATCGACTCCAGGGTCTGGTCGGTGGCCCCGGCCAGCTCGGCCTGGATCTCGGCGATGGTCCGGCCGTCGGACTGGCGCCGCTTGACGGCGACGATCTGGAGCAGGTGGCGCCTGCCGTACATGGCGACGCGGCCTCGGCGGGCCGACGGGGGGTCGAGGAGGCCGATCGTGGAGTACCAGCGGATGAGGCGCTCGTTGGGCACGTCCCTGACCCGCCCGTTGAGCTGGGCGGTGGGGGTCAGCGCCGCGGATGCCCGCTCAGCCAGTTCACCGATGGTCCATTCCATGCCCCGATAGTGACACTGTAACTATGACAGTGTCAACTTGATGGCCTGAATAGGAAGGCGGATAGGTGGGTACGGACATTTCGTACCAAAGGGGAAACTAAGCTCGAAACAGGGGGAAGATTCCATGTCCGCGATCACCAGTCCGCTCAAGGCAGAAGACAAGAAAGTCGTTGGCAACGTTCTCCAGGGCTCGCTTGTCGACCTGCTCGACCTGTCGCTCCTGACCAAGCAGGCCCACTGGAACGTGATCGGTCACAACTTCCGCTCACTGCACCTGCAGCTCGACAAGATCGTTTCGTCGGCCAGGAAGCACGCGGACACCGTCGCCGAGCGCGCGGTGGCCCTCGGGTGCAACCCTGACGGCCGGGCCTCCACGCTCGCGGGTACCAGTGAGGTGCCGCAGCTGGAGTCGGGCTACATCAACGACGGCAAGGTCGTGGCCGCCATGACGGACATCCTCGGGTCCATCATCCGCCGGATGCGCGAGCGCATCGAAGCCACCGAGAAGCCCGATCTGGTCACCCAGGACCTCCTCATCGAGATCACGCAGGACCTGGAGAAGCACCACTGGATGATCGAGGCCCAGCGCTAGATCGTCTTTCGAGACGCCCCGGCCGTCACGGGCCGGGGCGTCCTTTTGGTGTTGTGCCCCCGGTCGCTCTTCGTGACGTGGGGGTTCGGTGGGGCTTGGCCGTTGTCCTGACCGTCTCGGGAAGGGGTTGGCTCCACAGATCTGAACCGCCCTGTGGGGCTTGCTTGAGCCGTGTGCGGCGACGAGTTGCACGCACGGTTCTGAGGGGAGGGCGGCGCAGTAATGTGCCGCCCTTGCCCGGCGAGTGGGGGCCTTGATCGTTCGGCGTCCGGACCGGTAGCGTTAATCCGATCTTCGTCTTCCTGTCAGGCCTTGTTCGTAACACTCCGTCTTTGATCACGACAAGCGCGAAGGGTGAAGCCATGCCTCGGGAGCCTCAGCCGACCCTGGAGGACGAGTGGTCGGAATGGGAGACCTATCCCATGAGGCAGGACTACTGGCCGGGGCTCGGCCTCGAACGCGGGGGCGGGGGCGGGGTCGAGGTCCCATACACGCGGTTACAGACGATCGGCGGGAGGCTCATCACCGAGTTCGACCACGTCTACAAACTGCTGCGCACGCCGGTGCTGCCCAGCGAAAAGGTGACCGCCGGCACCATGGACTGGTACCCGGCATGGGCCACGTTCGTCACGATCTTGACGTTCGGGGAGCATCTCTCCTGTCTCGTCGGTGACGTGATGGCGGAATGCGCGGCGGCGGGTGCCCTGGTCGCCACGAGCGGCCGGAACTACCAGTTCGTCGACCAGGGCGCCTGGCGGGCGAGTCCACCTCACTGGGATGTACTGGAAGACCCAATAAAGCGCGAGGACGAGGGTCGCTACCGGGTGAGCAACGCCTACCCGGGCCACATGAGCTGGCCGGAAGGAAACACGATCCAGCTGGCCGGTGCTTTCGGGTTGGGGTTCAACCCGATCGAGGATGTCGAGCGTACCGCTACGTACCAGTACGAAAGCAGGGAGCGGCTCCGGGAGATGCTGATGTCCTGTAAGCCCGAGGCCCTGAGCGGCCACGCCAACGGCACCACCGACATCGCCAACGGCTTGACCGAGGCGGCGCACGCGCTCATGTACCGGGCCCAGGAGATCCGCGACGCCCCCTGGGTGGGCGCCGATGCCGACAAGGCACAGGAGGCGCTTCGGAGCATCTACGAGAACATCCGGGGCCTGGCAGCCGTCCACGGCCAGGTGGCGCGGGGGACGGAGGAGTGCGCGCAGGTCCTGCGCACCGCCCAGTCCCGCTTTGACCATGTGGTCAACAAGGGCGGTTGGGAGATCTCGGATATCTGGAACGGCGACGACAAGGACGCCCGCGCGTTCATGGCGGAAGTCCAGAGACAACTGGGAGACGCGCTCAGGCGCATGCCTCAGGAGGCCAACATCAGACTGCCCGGCCTTATCCCGGAGCATGACCGGGACGTCTACTCCATGGACCTCTACTCCAGGACCAGTTACCAGAACGGCTACGTACCAAAATAGCCAGTTTGAGGATCGATGGTGAAGCCCATCCGCCGGTGGGCCGTCGGCCAGACCGGCCGGGAGGGCACCACCTCCCGGCATCGGCAGGCTGGAAGCCGCCCCCGGCAGGCATCACGATCGCGGGCGGCCACCGTTGGGCCGTGCACGTCCAGACGATGAACTCGTGGAAATGGGCCGGTCGACCAAGGCAAACCTGAACACGGCCCTCCAGCCGGGTCGGTGCCACCAGCGCCAAAGTAGAGGTGCCGGTAAGGATCACGTCATGAGTCCCAGCTTTGCGGATGGTGGGATGGGTGGCGGCGATCTGGTCGATGAGGGTGGTGCCGGCGACCGGATTCTGTACGAGGGCGGCGGTGACCAGCACCGCCGGCAGTAGTCCGAGGGGGTGGACCACGATGCTGCGCTTGCGGCCGACGACCTTCTTGGCGGTGTCGATGCCCTGGTGGGTGGTCGGGACGTTGGTGGAGGTCTTAACGCCCTGGGCGTCGATGAGGCAGGCCGACGGTTCGGGTGTGCGGCCTTCGGCGGCGCGGGCCAGGCGGCGTCACCGGCGGCCGGACCCGGAGGCCTGATGCCACACCGCTGGTGTCCGGGCTACGGGGGAAGCTCGATGGCAGGAATCAACCGATGCGTCAGGGGCCGGTCTCGTAGCTGCCCGGCTCGATCTCGGACGTCCGCCGGCTGTCCCCGAACCAGACAAGGTCGGAGTGCAGCCGCCGCGCGGCACTGTGGGCGCTTGTCCATCGGCCGAAGTCGCGGCCGTTCGCACCGACGGTCGCCGCCGTCCCGCACGGCAACGCCAGTCCGTAGGCCACCACCTCCGTGACGCTCTCCTCGTCCCTCTCGTCGTCCTCGTTCTCCTCGTAGAACAACTCCTGGACCAGGGCGAACATGCGAGGGGGGTTGCCGGTCGGCGTGCGTGCGCGCTCGTGATCCGTGTTCTGCGGGCCACGCTCGCCGAAGTCCGGGGCATGGTCGGAACCAGTGTGGTGCTCCATGTCGAGCACTCCCTTCCGATGCTGAACCTGAGTGGAGATCCGGTGGACGGCCGCGCTCCGATTCCCCTGTGTTTTCGGATAAATGCGTAGCGTGACCGCCGCTACTTCGGTAGCGTGACATCGAATTCAGGATGACGCAAGCTTGCTTGATGAGGTTGTTGGTCTTGTCCTGGTTTGTCTGGTACTAGCCGACAGTGCAAGCGGCGCGAGCTCGAAGGAGACGGCGATGGGCGCGAAGCGAGGACCGACGCTACGGGCGCAGTGGCTCGGCAAACACCTGAGGGAGTTCCGCGAGTCGGCCAAGCTGACACTCAAGCAGGCGGGCGACTACCTGCAACGTGACGCTGGAACCATCAGCCGGTTGGAGTCCGGCATCATCCCGGCGAGGGCGGCCGACGTGCTGGCACTCCTCAACTTGTACGGCGTAGGCGACCAGAAGGTCCGCGACGGGTTGGAGCAGATCAGCCGCGACATCTGGCGCAAGGGCTGGTGGGACGGTTATGCCGACGACTCCCTCGGTGGACTGTTCGACCACGCCTGGCTCGAAACCCGTACCGAGGGGATTCGCTGCTATGCGGCGATGGTCATACCTGGCCTCCTCCAGACCCGGAACTACGCCCAAGCGGTCATCGCGGCGGGTGCCGCCGACGCTCCCGGCGAGCAGATCGAGCGCTGGGTGGAGTTTCGAATGGATCGGCAGCGCGTACTCGATGCCGAATCGGCCCCGAACCTGGAGATCGTCCTCGACGAGGCTGTGCTGCACCGCACGATCGGCGGACCGCAGATGATGCGCGCCCAGCTGGAGTACTTGTCTGAGGCCATGACCAGGCCGAACGTGGTCGTTCGAGTCCTGCCGTTCGCTATCGGGGCGCACGCCAGCCCCGAGGGCGCTTTCACGATCTTCGATATGCCGGAGCCCTACTCCGACGTGACCTATGTGGAGACTCGGGGAGGTGCTGTCTACACCGAAGCGGAGGGCGCCGAGATCTTCGCGCGAGCGTACGATTCCTTACGGAGCACTGCTCTCACCCCGGATGAGTCCGCGACCGTCATCCGGGCTGCGGTTGGCCGTGTCAGACGAGCGAGCGGGAGGAGTACGTGATGATCAGCCCTGAGGAACTGGCAGGCGTGGCCTGGCGCATCAGCACCAGAAGTGCCGATGGTGGTGGTCAGTGTGTCGAGGCCGGTCCGCTGGCTGACGGCAGTGGGCGCGTCGCCGTACGGCACAGTCGTCGTCCCGATGCCGAGGTGATCGTCTACACCCGGGCTGAGTGGGAGGCGTTCGTCGGCGGCGTCAAAGACGGCGAGTTCGACTTCCCCATCGCGTAACCGCGCCGCAAGGATGGGCGTATCGATCTTCCGGGCGTAGCCAAGTGAGCGAGTGGGAGAAGTACGTGATGATCAGCCCTGGGGAGTTGGCCGGCGTGGCCTGGCACATCAGCACCAGGAGCCCTGATGGTGGCGGGCAGTGTGTCGAGGCCGGTCCGCTGGCTGACGGCGGTGGGCGGCTTGTCGGCAGAGTCGTCGAGGTCGGCGATCCGGGCGAAGATCGTGCCGGTGTACGCCGAGCCCGGGACGAGTAACGCGCGGGATCCGGGGGCGGGGGGTGTGGAGACGGCCGCCACGTGATCATTCGCAGGGGCGATGAGCCTTTCCCGGCCGTCCGCGTGCGGGCCGAAACGTACCGGCGCGAGCACGGGACCGAGCCGGTGGTGGTGGATCCGAACGGCATCACCCGAGATTGTCGCAATCATCTGGTTGCTATATGGTTGTGGCAACCAGATGGTTGCCATGGAGGTGCCGAATGCCGATTCCCGACCGCATCGAGCGGACGCTCGATCTCGCCCACCCGATCGAGAAGGTGTGGGCGGCCCTGACCACCGCTGACGGGCTCGGCGGCTGGCTCGGCGACAAGGCGGAGATCGACGACCTGCGGCCGGGTGGCCAGATCAGGATGTGCTGGGGTGGCACGTGGTCGGTCCTGCGGATCGAGACCGTCGAGCCGCCGCGCCGTCTGTGCTTCACCTGGCCCGTCGACGGGCTCCCGCCCGGCGACCCGCGCAGCACCCGCGTCGAGATCGTGCTCCATCCCGTCGGCGACGGCACCCGGCTCGGCCTGACCGAGACGGGGTTCGCGCAGCTACCCGACGAGCTCGCCGCTGCCTACCGGGGCAACGTCGAGGGCTGGCGGGAGGGGCTGGCCAAGCTGGTGCGTCACCTCGATGGCCGACACTGACCCCGAGGAGGTGGCGGTGGCCGTGTTCGCCGCGCTGGCGGACTCCAGCAGGCGGGCCATCCTGGCCGAGCTCGCCGCCCGGGGCCCGGCGACCGCGACCGACCTCGCCGATCGCCTGCCCATCTCCCGCCAGGCGATCGCCAAGCACCTCGCCCTGCTGTCCGGTGCCGGTCTCGTACGGGCGGTGCCGGCGGAACGCCGCCGCGTCCGCTACCACCTCGAATCGGCCCCGATGGCGACCGCGCAATCCTTCCTGGCCGCGCTCGCCCGCGACTGGGACCGAACCCTGCACGCCCTCAGCGCCTACCTCGACCGCGATCAGGAGACCCAGCCATGAGACCCACGTTCCAGGGCGGCCGCAACGTCGCCATGAAACTGCCCAAGGCCCAGTTCGACCGCACCGTCGCCTTCTATCGGGACGTGCTCGGCATGGAGGTGGCCGAGGAGAGCGGCGAGGGGGTGGACGGCGCGGTGGCGCAGTGCGCGTCCGTCCAGTTCGGGCCGGTGAAACTGTGGTTCGACCGGGTGGACAACTACGCCCAGGCCGAGGTGTGGCTGGAGCTTTTCACCGACGACGTGGAGCTGGCCACCCGCCACCTCGCCGAGCACGGCGTGCATCCGCAGGACGAGCTCGAACCACTGCCCTCAAGCTTGGCCGCCCACTGGATCAGCAACCCGGCCGGGATCCCGCACATCGTGCGGCTCTCGGATGACATGAGCGACACTTTGTGATCCTGACGGCGGAGGCCGGGTGGCAGACCAGCTCGGCATCGGCCGTAAGGCCCTGCGTGGCTGGGGCCGCCGAGCCGAGATCGACACGGGACAACGGCCACCCTCGGCAGAAGGGGGCCGTGCCCTGTGCGGGAGTACGAGCCGTGAACCTTCCTCCAGTTGCGGTCCTGCCCTCAGTTCGGTCTGGGTGAGGCAATCAACGGCCACGTCGGCGGCTCGGCATCGTTCCTTTCCTTGACATTGGTCACGGTAGTTCGATCCGTTCCAATCCGACCGGAACCGGCCGATCGAGCCTCAAGGAGCACGCATGAGCCTCAAGCATCCGTCGGCCGCCCGGAAGTCGTCTCTCGCCGTCGCGGCCTGCGTTCTCGCGCTCACCATGACCTGGGCGGCGCCCTCAGAATCGATGCGAACGGTGGCCCAGACCAGGGCCGGCTGCGTCTCCACACCGGCCGAGTACCTGACCGCATGGAACAACCGACAGATTCGATGCGTCTCGCCCTTTCTTTTCGCCACGACACACCCGCGCGGAAGTACGACGCTCTACCCCAGTGGCTTCTGGTACGCCTGGGGGGGATCCAACACCAATCTTGAGCGCTACCTCGTGTTGCGCAGGCTCTACGGTGACAATCCTCCGAAGGTCGGCATCGGAATCCTGTCGTACGTCGGGTTTCCAGACCTGGAAAGCTACGACACCCCGACGGACCTCGCCGTCTACACCCTGCCCCAGGACATCCAGGTGCAGGTGCCGAGCTTCGAGGAGTGGTTCCGCCTCCTCGACCAGGAGTTCGGCAACACCGGGGCGTACCCGCTCGCGGCTCAGGTCGACCTCGTCCTCGCGTACTCCCGGCTCCGCCCGAACGAAGACGTCGTCGGCGTCTTCCAGACGGTGACCGGCTGCAAGCGTGCCGCGCTGCTCAGAGGGCAGGACCTGTCACCGAAGATCGGCTGCAACAGGGACTTCCTCGGCGCGATCGCGGCCGCCGGCCCCTCCCCCTACAGCACCGGCGAGTCGAAGTCGTGCTTCCAGAACTTCGCCTCGAGATACCGGGGAGCCAAGAACGCGGCCGCGATGCGCGGAGTGCTGTACCAGTGTCAGGACGTCGGATACCTCAACACCGGCGTCGGGCTCGGATACAACACCTACGCGAACCCGTTCGTCTGCAAGCCCGCCGTCAAGCAGACAGTCCTGCAGAGATACACCGGCAGGGAGTTCATCCTCCCGAACATGGCGTTCAACGAGCTCCCAAGCTACGTGGACATCGAACTGGACCTCGGCAAGCCGTTCAAGCGAGGCTTCCTGTACTCCGGCTACTGCGGGATCGGCGACAGGGGCTGTGCGAGCGCGGGGTCCGCGTCCGGTTCGGAGGGATCGGCATCCATCCAGAGCAATGCCAAGACCCGTCTGCGGATCAGCCTCAGTCGGCGTACCTCTCCAAGCGATCGATAGATGGTGATCAGGCAGGCCGACGTTCGCAGCGTCGGCAGGGTACGCCCGTGCTCACAGTGATTACTCCTTTCGGTCGTCCAGTCCGCGCCGTACAACCGCTCCAGGCTTAGCGGACGAATTTATGGCGCAGGACACTGGAGGAACGGGCTTGCCCTGGGTCGTCTTGGACGAGCTGTGGGAGCGGATCGAGACGCTCAGCTGTCTCGTGCTCGGGAAACTCTCCAGCGGAAGACGGTGTCGTTTTCGGCGGTGAGCCAGGTGCCGTCTGCGAGCGGACGTGCGTAGCCGGTCACGGGCAGGGGGTAGCGCACTTCGCCGCGGGTGGTCCCCGTGGGGGAATCGATCAAGATGTGCCGGGCATCCTGTGGAGTCTTGGCGTAGGCCGTCGCCGTGGCGAGCACGGTGTCGGCGTCGATGTAGCCGCCCCCTACATCCCAGTAGGGTTCGTCATCGCCGGAGGCCGGACCCCATGCGTCCATGGCGGTGAGACTGCGAATGAGGGCTCCACCGGGGAAGGAGTGCCAGGCGATCTCATCCGGCAGGGTGAAGGTGATGAAGGACAGTCCGTTCGGATGGACATCGGTCAGGATGCGGTCGTCGTCATCGTGCGTCCACACGCGTAGGACGCCGTCTTCCAACCGGCCCCAGTACATGTGCGCGCCGTCTTGGCCTTCCCCGACGCCCAGACCCATGTGCTGACCATCGGGATGTGACAGATGTTCACCACCGACAGCGGCGCAGTCCAGGGTCTCCCGCGACACCACACGTCCGCTGTCGGCCTCCAGCACGAGCCACTCATCGCCGAGGTAGGAGCCACCGCCGACCTCACCGACCAGCATCGCCCACACGTACCGTCCGTCGTCGGTGACCCGGCATGAGGACCGGTTCTCCTTCGGGTGGTCCCGGCCGTGGCCACGGTGTTCCCACAGCACGACACCGGATGATGTGACCGCACAGACGGCGTCGTCCTTGCAGAACACGCCGACGTCGCCGTCGGGGCTGACCGCCGCTTCCCATGCGTGTTCATCCGGCCACGGCACCGTGAACGTATTGATCAATGAGGCTTCCGCGCGGAAGAACCTGTTCAGGTCATACAGCTTCAGGAGCGTGTCTTCTCGACGCAGCAGTCTCGGTGACCGTTCCCGCCGGACCTCGACCGCCGACGGTCTCCCCATCCAACGGGCCGCCTCCCGGATTCGTGCCTGACCGACCAGCGCCGCCCTGATCTCCATGGCGAGAAACTACAAGCTTTGAGCTTCCCCCCGCAGGACGCAGCCCGGAGATCGCCGTTCCGGGCTGCGTGTGTTCAGCCGGTTACCTGGTCAGGACCATCAGCGTGAAAAAGCCCGTGTACTCGCAGTAGTACGACAGGTATGTCCCATTCGCTCGCAGTTGCTTGCCCTTCGCCTTGCACTTCGCATCTGACGAGTAGTCGCCGTACTTGATCCATGTGGACGCGGCGGCGAACGAGGTGCTCGACGTGCCGGCGTTGGCGGGCGTCGCCAGTGCGGATCCCGCAGTTGCCAGGGCGATCGCCGCGAACGATGTCGCGACCAGTCTGGTGAGTTTGGTGGACATGAGCCATCCCTTCGGGTGGGGGGGTTGACCGTTTCCGGCGGGGCGGCGTACCGCCTTCGCCGAAACCATGATCATAGTTACCCCGGTGGCGGAGGGGGAGGGCTTGATCACAACTGTTTTGTCGGACTTGTGCGGGCGGTGATCGGCGCGGTCCCCGACGACGTGCTCGCCCGCCGACAACGAACGTGCGCGAGTTCGATGAACGGCGCCGGGCGACCCGCACCCGCCTCGGCGACGGATCCGCGGGTGTGACCACCTCGCCGGTTACCGGGCGTGATCGCCACCACCAAAGGGACCCGTGGGCGCGGAGCACAGTAGGTGCCCCGTCGGCTGAGGCTCGCTTGCCATATCGATTATCAATGGCTATGTTTATCGATACCATCGAAAAACGATACGCCTTGGAGGCGGCATAATGGCAACACGGCACAGCACGATCGGACGAGTGGCGCGCCGGCCCGCGGTCTTCGCGGTCCTCGTCCTGGTGACCGGGGTGGTCACCGGCATGGTGCTCTACTCCCGGGCCGGTTTCTTCGGCCTGACCTACCGCGTCATAGCGGCCCAGTCGCCCAATGGCTACGGCATTCCTCTCGATCACCCGGCGTTCACGCAGATGGCCCGGCCAGGCGTCATGGCCTCGGCGAACGGCCTCGAGTTCATCGACGGTTCCCCCGACGCCGGCCAGTACCTCTGGCACGCTCTGACCACCTTCCCGGGCTTCGTGGTGGCCGCCGGCGCGTTCTTCCTGCTGTGGCGGCTGTTGTGGCGCGCCCGCGGCGGCGTCTACATCTCCCAGGTCACGCGTCAGGTGCGTTTCCTGGGCTGGTGGCTGCTCGGCGGTGGTCTCCTGGCTCCCCAGATCGAGAACTTCGCGATGATGAGGCTGCTGGACACGATGGCCGTGGGCGAGGCCCGCTACCAGATAGGGGAGATCCCGCTGGTCGTGCCGCTCGTCGGACTTGGGGCGCTGGCAGTGGCGGGCATCCTGCGTGACGGGGTGCGGATGCGCGACGATCTTGAAGGAGTCATCTGATGTCGCCCGCGGAGACGGATACCCACGCCATCACCGTCCACCTCGACCGGCTCCTGGAAGAACGTGGCATGACGCTCACCGAACTGGCCGGCAGGGTCGGGGTGACCGTCGTCAACCTGTCCATCCTGAAGAACGGCCGGGCCAAGGCCGTCCGGTTCACCACGCTGACCAAGATCTGCGAAGTCCTCGGCTGTCAGCCAGGTGACCTGCTCGGCTATCACCCCGGGGAAGAACGATAAGCGGTCGCGTTGTACGGTCCCCCGCGAAGCGCCGCTCCCACCCCGGATGGTTGTCCGAGGCGCGGTCGACCGTCTCGGACGAGTGAGAGGGAGGAGCGTGTGACGATCAGCCCCGAGGAGCAGGCGGGTGTGACCTGGCGACAATGAGGCGATCCACCTTGTCCTGATCTCTGCGGGCCTGCCATACCTCGGCGGTAATCGACGGGTGGCATCCGAAACTGTGAGGATTGCGACATGAGTGATGAAACCCGTGACATCGTGGAAGAGCTGCTGCGTCGGATCGTCAAGGGCGATCACGACCGTACAGCGGAGTTGTTCGCCGAGCCGATCGACTGGCAGCTCTCTTGGCCCGCTGAGGGGCATCCGGCGGTGCCGTGGATTCGCCCCCGGTCCGGCCGGGCCGAGGTGGCGGACCATTTCCGGTCGCTGGAGGCCCATCACGTGCCCGAACTGGACGGCACATCGGTGACGCGGATCCTGGTCGACGGGGCGCACGCCGTCGTGTTCGGGGAGATCGCGCAGACGGTGCGGAACGGCGGGGTCGCGTACACCTCACCGTTCGCGCTGCACCTCACCGTCGAGGACGGACTCGTCACCCGCTACCACATCTACGAGGACAGCCTCACGGTCGCGCGGGCCCTCAGCGCCTAGTCGGTGGTTTGTTGACATGGGACTGATGCCGCGGTAAGCCGGTAGATCGGGACGATTGGTGCTGTTCGGGGGTGGTCGTGATGATGACCGCTCAGTATCTGGGCTCGGTCGGGAAGATCGAGAACGGGATCGTGGCGGTGACCACGCTCTGGGCTGACGAGCGGGTCTACTATCCGCTGCACGCGGCGCCCTATACCCCGCCACTCGGCTGCCCCGCGGCCGCAACGATCCGGCGTTTCGCACCAAGTCGCAGCTCGCGGCCGCGCTCGCGGGTCGGGCACAGGTCGCCGCCATGCCGTTTCGAGCGCTGGTGGCCGATTGCGCCTACGGCGACAATGCGGCCTTCAGCGCTGAACGGTGGGCCGCCCGGTTGCCGTTCGTGCTCGCGCTCAAGCCACACCAGGGCTCCTGGGCCCCGGCCGATGCGGCGCACACGCCGATCGACACCGCCCGAGAGCTTGTCTGGGGAGGTCCACACGCGCCGGGCGCCTGGACCAAGGTCGTGCGGCGGTTTCGCGATGGTCGCACCACCGTGTGGTGGGTCGCCGACGCGGTCCTGGGTGGCTACGGCCCGCACCAGGCGGTCCGGAATGGGCGGCCGCCAGCGTGGACCGTCTATGTGATATCGGGGTACATTTCGGCCATGCGAAAGATGATCTTATCTGCCAGAGCTCTCACCGGAGTTCTGGCCGCCCTCGGGTTATTAGTCGCTTCGGCCAGCCCGGCGCAGGCCTCCGGGCTGGTATGGAGCATATGGACCTGCGGGGTGCATGAATGGTGTCCATCTCCAGGCACCGCCTACTGGTCAGATGATCCGTCGGGCAGCGCCCCGGGTGACGCTATCGGAGCGTGCGACCCAGCTGCTGACGGTTGGGGCGTCGAGGTTCAACTTGACGTTAACCGCAACGGTACGGTGGATCGCATCGCCACTACCCGGGGTCACGCCAGTCCGTACTGCTCGCCCTGGGCGACTGGCGATCTTCCCGAAGGCGCGCCAGTCAGGGTACGGGGTTGCCAGGTAAAGGGCACGCAGCGTGCCTGCGAAGATGA
Organism: Streptosporangium sp. NBC_01469; assembly: GCF_036227305.1. NCBI lineage: Bacteria > Bacillati > Actinomycetota > Actinomycetes > Streptosporangiales > Streptosporangiaceae > Streptosporangium > Streptosporangium sp. NBC_01469. The sequence goes on from NZ_CP109465.1 coordinate 4,738,050, forward strand.
ATGGCATAATTTCACAGCTTGAGAAGCTGTTCGCTCGGCAAGTGGAGCACTAACTAGATGTGGTTCGGGTGCCGCGCCCGACCTCATGACCCGTTGACGAGCTCCTCGAAGATGATCCGGTTGACCACCTCCCGGTCGTCCAGGTCCGGCACTTCCGCCGCGATCCCGCGGGCCGCGAGCGCGCGAGGGTAGATCGGGCCGTTCATCGTGTATCCGGTGCCGAGCACGGCGACGCGGGTGCGGCCGTCACGGGCGGCCTGGTCGGCGACCACCTCGGCGATGTGCAGGCCAGGCAGGGCGAGGTCGGGGCCGGGACGTTCGAGGGCCATGTGGGCGGTGTTGTCCGGGCAGGCGAAGAAGGCGGGTTCGGCGGAGCCGTGCGGGCCGACACGGTGTGGCCCGAGGTGCCCGAGGGAGAGCCGCGCGGCCGTCCGCCGGCGGGGCATCCCCGCCGGCGGTGACCAGGTCGTCCATCGAGGCCCGGCGGTCAGGTTGTGGTGGGGCAGGCGCCCGGTCCGGGCCAGCCGTCACACCAGTTCGCCTTCGGTCCCCAGATCTGCCCGACCGAGGCGACACCACCGGTGGTCAGGTCCTTCAGGGTGTAACTGAGGAGATAAGGTACGTTACCGATTTTCAGCTGGTAGGACCCGCCGCCGAGGGGTCCCCAGAACATCCAGCGCTCGTTCTTACCGGGGCTTGAGGGCTTGCCGGCGTCAACGTAATGATCAGCGACGAATATCCCCACGTTCTTCCTCTTGTAGTTGATGACCTGCAAGTGCATCGACACCGCGCACTTGGGGCCGACAAGATATCCGCGGGTCTCAAAGAAGGAGCCACCGATGGGCTCGCTGCCGGGCCTGGCGCCTTTCTGGCTCCAGTACCCCTGGAATCTGCATCTGCCGTTGCGGATGTCGACCAACCGCTTCGGATAGATCACCGTGACCCACTGGTTCACCGCCGCCGCCGCGATCGCCGCCTTCCCCACCGGGGCCGGGATCGCCGTGGCGCCTGTCACGGTGGCCGAGGATGTGGTGGCCGTCAAGGTCGTGGTGTCCATCAGCGTGTCCACTCCCGGTGAGACGGTGGTGGCGGTCTGCAGGGTCCAGTCTTTTTCAGGGCTGTTGTCGGCCGTCCACTGGACCAGCTGGGCGCCGTTGGCGGTGCTGCCGCCGCCGGAAACGGACAGGAGCAGGGAGCTCTTGGTGTTCATGAGGTGGCTCTCCGAGCCCGCCGGGTCGGCCTGCAGGATCCACTGCTGCTCGGTGCCGGACCCGCAGGTCATCTGGATGGCCTGCGCACCATTGGTGATGCTGCCGTTGCGGATCGCCAGGCACTTGCCGCTGCGGGTGTTCTTGAGCTGCCGCACTGTGGTCCCGTGCCAGGTCCACCGCTGTTCGGGACCGCTGCCACAGGTCTGCTGCACGGCACGGGCGGCGTCGGCGGTGCTGGCACCGTCGATCGCCACGCATTTGCCGCTCTTGATGTTGCGGATCTGGTAGCTGGGCGATGCGGGGTCGACAAGTTCCTGGTCACCGCCACCGCAGCTGTCCGGGCCCAGAGGGACGAAGCCGTAGGTCTCGATGATCGCGGCGTTCTGGCAGATCAGCGAGGTGGCGCCGGTGAAGACCTCCCGCCACGGGCTGGTCCGCTGCTTGTCTACGGGGATCACGTTGTACAACCGGCGCACCAGCGGCTGGCTGTAGTTCGAGTTGAGCACGAACGGCCGTTTCACCACCTTGCCGTCCTGGGCGATCCCGCCCAGCACGCGTCCGTAGCGCTTGTCCGCGGCCACCCCGCTGTACCCGATCATCTGATGGATGTAGGCGTCGATGGAGTGGGGGATGACGTAGCTCGACCCCTGTGACGGCTCGTCGTACAGCGGCTGCCCGTCATCGACCGGGATCGGGGAACCGTCACTCAGGGTGGTGCGGATACACGGGTACAGACCTGTGGTTATGTCGGCCTCGGTGATGTCCACTCTCTTCAGCCACGCCGATCGTACCCAGCTCGCCATTGGCAGCAGCGGCGTCGCCGGGATTCCGCGGACCTTCGTGATCCGGCACTGGTAAAGGTCCTTCAACTCACCGGAGGTCATGTCCGGAAGGTTCGAGGAGGCGTGGGTGGTGTAGCTGACCCCGTTGGGGAACGCCGTAGAGAATGCCGCGTTGTTGGGCAGTACGGGAGGTCCCCCGTTTGGCTGGATCTTCCCCATCCGGATGTCAGGCCACCCGTGCGCCACGAACTGCCCGATCGAGATCGGCATGATCGCGGCCTGGTCCGCCGCCACGAGCGAGACGTCGTTCTCGCGGTTCGGCACGCCCGCGATGGTGTCCCTGACGCACGGGTACTTCCCGCCGCTTACGTCCTCCTCTCTGATATCGAGAGCCGCCAGCCACTCACTGCGCAGTTGCGACCCCGATGCCGGCAGAAGAGGATGCCATGTAGTCGCACTGGCACCACATGTGAAAACGTCACGCAGGAAATCCAGACTCTTCCCGAGCAAGGCGGTCCTGCGGTTCGTCACGAATGTGATCCCGTCCAGCGCGTACGGCCGGTAGGTCACATTGGCGATCGGGGAGATCGACTGCTTGATCGGCTCGCCCGCCAGCCGGGCGAAATCCAGACACCCGTCCTGCACCCCTATCGAGTACCCCAGGGCACTCTGCCCGCCGGCGTCCCCCGCCGGGCGGTTCAGCGTGCAGTCCGGATGCGTCGCGGGGTTCTTGGTCGTGATCGTGCGTGACGCGCCCGGGTCCGTCTTGTACGAGGCCAGCACCTTCTGCCCGTTCACCGTCACCACATCCGACAACGCGTCCATCAAGTCCTGCGTCGTCGCCGACCCGACACCGGAGAGCGCTCGGTACACGGGCGATCCGATTGGATCCGCCCGTGCGGGCTGGACGGGCAACCCGCTCAGCATGCTCGCGAGCGTCGCCACGCCCAAGGAGACGGCCAGCAATCCGAACCGGCCGGTCTTTCTACCTTTTCCCCATATGCCGTACAAGTGCTTCCCCATCTGCAGGATCCCCCGGATCATCACAGCAGTGCCCGGCCATGAGACGACCAGAGCACAGACCTGCTGAATGATCGCCGGAGAATCCGTACGCTACGTGAACAATCCGCCGGTTTTCGGAGAGCACCACCTGACATTCCGGTCATCACCCGCCCCCCGAGCGAGGACCCAGGCGGTCACACCCATGTGGGCGGCTCGCCCTCGGTCTCACGATGTGAGAACGCGCTCAGCCCTGACATGCACGCACCAACCCGGACCGAATCCATCACACGCAGTCACACATTTATCGGGACCAGGCACGAGAAAGGCCATGGCGCCGCCCCGTGTCCCGGTGGACATCCACCCGTTACTTCATGATCATTTACGCGTAAGGTCGCGCCCCTACGATCGGCGCTTGCGATCAAGATCACGTCCACGTTTGTGGAGTGCTTGACGATGGCCTACACGGGGTTAGTGAAGAGGGGAATTCATGCTCGGGAAAATCATCAGGACCGCACTGGCCGGCCTGATCATGGCTACGACACTTTCGGCTATAACGACGACACCGGCCCAGGCCACGGCAGCTTATCGGCATTTCAAAAGCACCTGGGCCAACAGATGCCTGTCCGTTCAAGGCGGTTCGACGAGCAACGGTGCGTTCGTCGTTGAGTGGGGCTGCAATACCACCCCTGAGCAGAAGTGGTACTGGAGCGGCCAGAACATCGTCAACGCGAAATCCGGTAAGTGCCTGACCAGCGACAGTCTCAGCCGCGCCGTCATTTGGGACTGCCACGACTGGGAGGCCCCGGAGCAGGACTGGTGGCTGAGTTCCCGCGGCCCGCAGGGCAGCGGGGAGTGGGCCGTGGTCAACTACAAGACCGGAAGGCTCCTGGGTGTTTCTCTCAGCGGACCGACTCGCGTCGCGCTGTACAAAACAGAAGTCGATCCCGAGGGCAGTCTTACCACCTGGGACATCTACGCGGTGGCATAGCGGTCACATAGGAATCTTGCCCGGTAACGACTGGTGCCGGATTCATCGTGAAGTGTCACTGAAGTCGGAGGCTCAGAGGAGATAGCGGGCGAGGTCGGCGATGGGGTGGGGGCGGGAGAGCAGGTCGCGCAGGGCGTCCAGGTGGGTGCCGCCGAGTGTGTGGTGGGCGGTGAGGCCGGTGTCGCCCACGGCCCGCTCCCAGCCCCCGTCGTCGTTCGCGGCCTCCTCCAGCCGCCGCAGCACGCTCGCCCCGTCCGTCTCCATGGCCAGCAGTGTCAGCAGGTGCGGCCACTGGACGGCGAGTGCCGCGAGCTTGGCGACCTCGCCGTCCGAGGCGGGGGCCGCCCCGGCGAGGGCGCGGCGGTAGGTGAGGAACGAGTAGAAGCGGAACACGTTCACGTACCGCTTGATCTCGCGCGGGTTGAAGAACGTCAGGGCCGGGAGCACGAACTCGATCGCCCGGTAGGCGTTCTCGTCGCTGTAGAGGTCGTCGAAGACGCGGTCGGCGGCCTCGCGGGTCGCCGCGCAGAGGCCGCCGACGGCGTCGGAGCACTCGATGCCCAGGGCGTCCTGGGCCAGTCGGGCCGCCTCGTCGAGGGTCGTCGTGGTCGGGCGCAGCGCCCAGATGGCGTCCTGCAACCGGCTCACCTGCACCGGGTCCGGCGGCTCCGCCGCCCGCGATCCGGGCTCGGGCGTCTCCATCGGCGTTCGCGTCCCGAATTCCCGCGGTTCCGTCGTCGCTCGCAGTCCGAGTCCCGGCATTTCCACCGGCGTTCGCGCTCCGGGCCTTCGCGGCTTCGCGGGTGCCCGCAGTCCCGGCACGGCCGCTCCCGGTGACGCGGCGGTGCCGGGCGAGCCCGGTGTGACCGTGCCGGGCGGGGAGGGCCGTGCGGGAGGCAGGGGACCGCGCAAGCGCGGTCCGGCCGGATCCGGTGGCGGGTCGAGCCGTTCCAGGGCGGCTGGGGGACCCGCCGGACGCGGTCCGGCCGGATTCGGTGTCCGTGTGGTGTCCGGGTCCCGCGGTCGCGCGGTCTCCGTGCCCGCGGGAACAGTGGGAACAGTGGAAGCAGTGGAAGCAGTGGAAGCAGTGGAAGCAGTGGAAACGCCCGAGTGTGCGTCCGGAGCGCCCGAGTGCGCGTACGGAACGCCCGGGGCGACGGTCGCGGTCCGCGCGACCTCGGACACGCCCAGCAGGGCCCGTACGAAGGCGGGCAGCCGGTCGGCGTCGTCCAGCAGCGGCACGCTCAGCGGGAGCTGCACGATCTTCTCCAGGAACCGCCAGCCCAGGCCGGACCGCCCGCCGCCCGGCAGCGTCCCGGCCAGTTCCGGGTAGGCCGCCTCGACGTGCGCCACGACCACCTCCGGTTCCATGGCCAGCACGAACACGCAGTTGGGGAACTCCCCGGCGAGGAAAAGGTTGATCGCCTCGATGACCTGCGCCACCGTTCCCGGGGAGCAGCGGTCCAGGTCGTCCACGAACACCACCAGCGGGCGTTCCCCGGTGGCGACCAGGTCGAGGACCTGCCGCATGTCGGTCTGCACCAGGTGCAGGAAGCCGGTCCTGGACCGGTACCCGGGGGTGGTCGCGACCTCGTTGACGAACCCCTCGGCCGCGCCGGGGCCGAGCAGGTCGGGCTGCGTGACCAGGCCGCGGAACGCGTTGTCCGCCGACTCCCCGAAGAACCGCGCCAGTCGTACGGCGCCCGCGCCCACCACCACCGCCGACCCGGCGGAGCCGACGGCCGCCGCGGCGTTCCCCAGGAAGGCGCCGAGCGCGGGCAGCAGCGCGGCGGCGGCCAGGAGCGCCCCGGTGAGGACGACGGTGGCGACCAGGCCGAGGGCCACGGGCGCCAGGCGGGTCACCGCCAGGTGGTAGGCGCGCCTGCGGACCGCCTCCCGGTCGATCCTGGACAGGTTCAGCTCCAGCCAGAACCGTTCCCGCTCGGCGCGGGGCAGCCGCCGGGTGACCTGGCTGATGATCTCGTGGGCCAGCCCGGCCCAGACCTGCTCGCCGCTCTGGTACATCCACGGGTTGAACCAGACCGTGGGCCGCCAGTCCGCCGGCCGCAGCGGGAGCGGGCCGGGCTCGGCCCGCCCGGCGTTCTCCCGGGGGCGCCGTCCCGTCCTGGCCAGTACCTCGGCGTTGGTCAGCGCCCGCTCCGCGCGGGAGCCTGGCAGGTGGATCGGGGCCGGGGCGTCCCCGGCGGCCCCGGGGTCCAGGAGGTCCTGGATCATCCGCATCAGAGAGGTCTTGCCCGCGCCCCAGGGACCCTTGACGCCGATCGTGAGCGGGGGCCGGGTCTCGGGGTGGCGGACGAACGCGGCGATGGCCTCGGCGTAGACCCGGTGTCCGAGCTGGTCCTCGGTGGTCCACCGGTCGGCGGTGAGCCTGGCCCTGGGCCGTACCGTCCGCAGCCCGGCCCGGCGGCGGCGCAGCAGCGCCGAGGTCTGTGCCCGCTCGGCGGCCGACAGCCGCGAGTGGCCGAAGGTCCGCACGTCCGGGTGGACGAACGTGGTCGTCTCGCCCAGCAGGCCCCACTGCCTCAGCTCGGCGGCGTCGCCGAGGATCTCGTCGATCGGCTCGTCCTCGTCGAGCAGGGCCGCCCTGCGCAGGATCTCCCTGGCGGGCTCGCTCAGGTGGAGCTCGTAGACCCGCCGGACGATCTCGATCCCGCAGGCGGGCGGGGCGTGGTCGCCGAGCCGCGCCAGGACGCGGGCGAAGGCGGCGTGCGGCACGGCGGCGGTGTCCCTCGCCGGGGTCAGGGCGACACCCGCGACGGCTCCGTACGAGATCAGGATGGGCGTGCGGGCGGCCGAGGCCGCCGCGTAGCGGGCGAGCGCGTAGGCGTGCAGGTCCCCGACGCTGATCGTCCCGTCCCCGTCGAGGTCGGCGGCCCGCGTCGTCAGGCCTTCCGCGATGACGTCGGTCAGCGTGCGCACCGGGCCGGGCACCGTCTCGTCGAGCCTCAGCGTGAGGGTGAGGGCCGCCGCGGCCACCCTCGGCTCCCCGGCCACGGCGAGTTGCCTGACCGGTTCCGCGGAGCCGTCCAGGGCGCTCCAGCCGAAGTCGACGATCATCAGTACGGCGGCCGCCAGCGACTCGCCGACCTGCCGCCCGAACGCGCCGATCATCGATCCCAGCTGCCCCGAGGTCCAGCCGCCGTCGGCGGGCAGCCGGATCACCAGCAGGTCGCCCTCCCGTGCCGAGCGCAGCAGGTTCCACACGCGCTCGCCGTCCGCGCCCGCTCCCTCGCTGGTCTCGGCGTCGACGGCGAATCCCTCGGCCCGCAGGGCGCTCACCAGCCGCGCGTCCGGCCGGGCGTCCAGCCGGGCGGCGTACGGCCCGGTGGCGTGGGTGTCCATGCCCATGTCCGCGCCCGCGCTCATGCCTGTGCCCATGTTCGCGCTCATGCCCACGCCTGTGTCCGTGCCCACGCCTGTGTCCGTGCCCACGCCTGTGCCCGTGCCCGCGCTCATGCCCGCGCCCGCGTCCGGCGAGGGCGGGAGCGGTGACGAGGCCGGTGACGGGGACGGGGTCGCGGCCGGGGGAGAGTCGAGGAAGACGAGAGCTCGGCGGGTGCCCACGTGGGGCGTGGTCTCGAAGACTGGATTCGCGAACGCGAGTCCCTCGCTCAACGGTCCTCCCGATCTGACGACGGTTCAAGATCCCACTGTGGACGCGCCGGGCGGGAAAGATGGCGATCTTGGCGATAGGTCGACCTGTTTTGACGGATGTTTGCTCTCCGGTTTCCGCAAAGTTTGCGGCGGGGGAGTCTCGGCGTTCATGTGGGTTCGGTCAACTGGCCACGTACCGTGAGGGACGACGAGGAGGGGCCACATGCTTCGCCGTACGGCTCCGCGCACCACGGCCACGGTCACCGCGACCGCCACCGTCCTCGCGGGCTCGCTGTGGCACGAGGCCGCGGGCGCGGTCCTCCGGCGCTCGGGAGGTCCATACGGACCGCTCCGCGAGCCCGACGCCAACGGGATCGCGCTGCCCGAGGGGTTCAGCAGCCGGATCGTCGCCCGCACCGGCCGCAGGATCGGCGGGGTGCTGTGGCACCCGGCGCCCGACGGCGGCGCGTGCTTTCCCGACGGCGACGGCTGGATCTACGTGTCCAACTCGGAGGCCCCGCTGCTCGGCGGGGCGTCGGCCATCAGGTTCGGGCCGGACGGGGCCGTCGCCGGCGCCTACCGCATCCTGTCGGGCACCGACCTCAACCGCGCGGGCGGGCGCACCCCGTGGAACTCCTGGCTGTCGTGCGAGGAGATCCTCCGCGGCCGGGTCTTCGAGTGCGACCCCTACGGCTCGCGGGCCGCGATGCCGCGCCTGGCGATGGGCCGCTTCAGGCACGAGGCCGCGTCCTGCGACCCCGACCGGGGAGTGGTCTACCTGACCGAGGACGAGCCGGACGGCTGCTTCTACCGGTTCCGTCCGGCCTACTGGGGCGACCTGACGTCAGGCGTCCTGGAGGTGCTCTGCGCCGCGTCCGGCCGGGGGCGGGTGACCTGGCGGCGCGTGCCCGACCCCGGCGGGTCGCGGGAGGCCACCCGCGACCAGGTCGGCGACGCCAGGCGCTTCTCCGGCGGTGAGGGCTGCCACTACGCGGACGGCCTGTGCTTCTTCACCACCAGGGGCGACAACCGGGTGTGGGCGTACGACGCGGAGCGCGAACACCTGGAGGTCGCCTACGACGCGGACGCCCCGGCGACCGGTGCCGTGACCACCCCTCCGAGCGACCTGTACGTCGCCGGGGGCGGCGGTGACATGGAGATCAACCTGATCACCCCCGGCCGGGTCGTCACCCCGGTCCTGCGGATCTCCGGCCACCCCAGGTCGGAGATCACCGGCCCCGCCTTCTCACCGGGCGGCGACCGCCTCTACTTCTCCTCCCGGCGCGGCCCTCGCGGTGACGCCTCCGGAACCGACGGCGTCACCTACGAGGTCACCGGCCCCTTCCGCCGCTAGGGTGATCCAAACGGCGGCTCGTGCTCACCGTCGCGCTTTGCCGGTACGGCGGTCGATCCGCGGCCGTTGGAGGATCCTGAGAAGGCGGCCGGGGAGGGAAGGCGACTCCGCCCGCGTTCCCCCCGCCCCGGCGTGCCCGTTCCCGGTCAGGGAATCTTGGACAGGTCGATCACGTACCTGCCGCTCTTGATTTGGTACGTCATCATCCGCCCGGCCCGGTCGGCGACCGGGACCTCGCCCTGCGAGGCCTCCTCCCGGATGCCCAGGTCCGCCAGTGTGTCGGTCTTCAGGTCGTAGAGCCCGAGCCCCGGGGCGTCGCTTCCGATGAGGCGCACGTAGAAGCGGCTCTGGCCGGGCGGCTCCGGGATCTGGAAGCCGGTCGGCACCTCCTGCTGTTGTGCGCCGTCACGCTGCCGGGTGAACGCTCTGGCGCCGCCGGGCGTCGTCTCCAGGCAGGACTGGACGCCGCAGGCGAGCAGTTGCGTTCCCTGGGAGGCCGGGGCCGCGTCGCTGGTCTGCCCGGTCTCCAGGTTGACCAGGTGCGTGAACGGTGCCTTGTCCGGGGGGCTCCACGCGCCCGGCGAGCCCGCCCACGGCCAGGACAACAGGTTCAGCCCGGTCCCGCGCTCGACCGGTGTCACCCGGCCCCCGTTCACGGGAACGCTGAACACCCCGCCCTTCGCCACGGAGAACACGATCGCGCCCTTCGCCACGGCGAGGTTGTCGACCATGTCGTCTCCGATCTTGTGCTCGGCCACCCGCCTGGCCTCGCCGCCGGTCAGCGGCACTGCCCAGAGGTGCACGGAGGTCTTCGTCGCCGTCCACCACGCCACCAGGCCCTCACCCACGCCGAAGTGCGCGGCACCCCCCCTCTTCGGCAGGGGCACGTCCGCGATCTTCCGCAGATCCCCTCCGGCCAGGTCGTAGAGATAGAGGACCTCGGGCCGCTCGACCTCGCGCCACGCCTTGACCAGCAGCTTCCCGTCGTCGGTCAGCGCGACGGGACGCAGTTCCCTGCCCTCGGGGTCCTTGACGGGCATCTTCCACACGGCCTGCGGCCACACCTTCCCGACGGGTTCCGCGGTGACGCCGATCACCGCGGACGGCACGTCCGACGGTCCGGCGGCGGGCAGCGCGATCTCGTCGCCGACCCCCCGCAGGCCCACGGCCACCCCGCCGGTGACCACCGTCACGGCCGCCGCCGCGAGCAGCGCCTGGAACCTGTTCCTGCGCCGCCGGTAGCCGGTCTCCAACCGTTCCGCCGCCGAGGCGTTCAGCCGCGGCGCCCGTTCGGCCACGTTTCCCAGGGTCCTGCTCAACCGCTCTTCGATGTCGGCCATCACCGCTCCCCACGATTCGACATGACGCCTTCCTCGATGTGCTCGCCCACCGCGGAGCGGAGCTTGCCGAGCGCCCGCGACGCCTGGCTCCGCACGGTTCCACGAGAGATCTTCAGGGCCGCCGCGATCTCCTCGTCGCTCAGTCCCTCGTAGTAGCGCAACACCAGCACCACCCGCTGCTTGCGGGGCAACCCGGCCAGCGCCTCCTCCATCGCCCGCTCGTCTTCGCCGGGCGTCGCGTCGTGGTACCCGTGCTCCGGCGGGTCCCAGGTGAGCAGCTCGCGCCGCCGCAGTCGCCAGGCCGCCATGTGCAGCCTGGCCATGGTGGTACGCACATAACTTTCCGGATTGTCCTTGGCGCGCAGTCTCGGCCAGGAGGCGCGTAGCTTCAGCAGCGCCTCCTGCACCAGGTCGGCCGCGTCGTGCGGGTTCCCGGCCAGGACGTGGCCGTAACGCAACAGCGCATCGCCACGCTCGGCGACGAACCCGGCGAACCGGGGATCTGCTTCCAACTGCCTTCGCCTTTCGTCGTCCCTGTCACCTCTCAGATGGAATCGCACGGCGAACTGTTGCATCGTCCTGCGGAAAGGCGGTGAAAGGCACGGAAAGGCGCGGGAGTCCTCCCACGGCCGGAACCACGGCCGGAACCACGGCCGGAGCCGGTCGCGGGAGGACTCGTCAGGGCCGGACGGCGTGGTGCGGGATCCGGTTGACGGCGGCCAGGCCGGGCCGCTCGCGGGGCGGCCTGGCCGGAAGGCTCCACCTGTCCGGCCGCCCGGCGTCGGCTCGCGCCGGGCGTCAGCCGGACGAGGCCGCCTTCCTGACGACCTCGGTCAGTTCCTCGCGCAGCCCGGCGAAGAGCGGGTCGGTGCGGGGGCGCTCCCCGTAGGGCAGGGCGGAGGCGCGGTCGAGGACCACCCGGCCCGGCCTGCCGCTCAGCGCGAGGACGCGGGTGCCGAGGTAGGCGGCCTCGTCGACGCTGTGGGTGATGAACACCACCGTCGTCCCGGCCCGCCGCCACAGCTCGCGGACCTCCTCCTGCATGCGTTCCCTCGTGAAGGCGTCCAGGGCGGCGAACGGCTCGTCCATCAGCAGCAGCGCGGGATCGGGGGCGAGCGCGCGGGCGATCGCCGCGCGCTGCTGCATGCCCCCGGAGAGCTCGTACGGCCTGGCCCTGGCGACGTCGGCCAGCCCGGTCAGCTCCAGCAGCTCGGCCACCCGCTCGCGCCGCGCCGTCCGGGGCAGGCCGCGCAGCCCGAAACCGACGTTCCCCTCGACCGAGAGCCAGGGGAAGAGCCGGTGCTGCTGGAACACGTACCCCCTGGCAGGGTCGGGCCCCGACACCGGCCCGCCGGAGGCCGTGATGGTTCCCGCCGACGGCGCGGTGAAGCCCGCCACCAGCCGCAGCAGCGTGCTCTTGCCGCACCCCGAGGGGCCCACGACCGTCACGAACTCCCCGGCGGCGATCTCCAGGTCGATCGGCCCGAGCGCGTCGACCGTCCCGGCGCGTCCCCGGTAGGAGTGCGACACCCCGGCGAGCGCGAGCGCCGTGTCCCGGGCTCCGGCGTCGAGAGGTTCCGGGTTCCCGTCGGTCACCTCCGCGCCCGTGTCGTCTGCCGCCTCGGGGTCCGTGTTCGTGCCGCCTGCCGCCTCGGGACCTGTGTTCGTGCCGCTTGCCGCCTCGGGATCCGTGTTGGTGCCGCCCGCAGCCTCGGGATCCGCGCCCGTGCGGGCCGGGCCGGTACCCGTGCCCGCGCGGGTGGCCTCAGCTTCCGGCGAAGGCATCCGCGAGCTCCTGCGTGGCCAGGCCCTTCTGGAAGACGCTCAGCTCCGGCACGGCGTCCACCTTCTTCTGGCCCTTGAGGAACTCGGCCGAGCTGCGCAGGTTCTCGGCGAATTTGCCGGGGGCCGAGGGGGTGCCGAGATACTCGGCGGAGCGCTGCTCGCCGGCGTCGAGGAGCACGAGCTGGCCGAGCTGGCGCGCGGCCTCCGCCGGGTCGAGGTTGAGCTGGCGGCCGATGGCCGCGGCGGCGGCGTCCTTGTCGCTCCTGGCCAGCTTGACCGCGCGGTCCTGCTGCTGGAGCCAGACGTGCAGCGCCTTCGGGTACCTCTTCGCGAAGTCGTCGCTCACCACCGCGAGGTCCGCGGTGAGCTTGCCCCGCTGGGCCAGTTCGCGGCTGGTGACCAGCGTCGTGCCGCCGTTCTTCTGCAGCTCGGCCAGGGTGGGCGTCCAGACGTAGGCGGCGTCGATGTCACCGCGCTGCCAGGCGGCCTGGATGTCCGGCGGCTCCATGTCGAGGATCTTCACGTCGGCCTCCGACAGTCCGGCCTCGGCGAGCGCGGCGAGCAGGCTGTAGTGGGTGGTCGAGGCGAAGGGGGCGGCGACCCGCTTGCCCGCGAGCCCCTTGACGTCGGTCACGCCGCCCCGGGCGACGAGCGCCTCGTTGTCGCCGATCACGTCGAAGATCCACGGCACCCGGTACGGGATGTTGAGGGGCGCCGACAGCCCGCGGGTGACCGGGCTGCTGCCCGCCAGCCCGATGTCGAGCGATCCGGCGATCATCGCGGTGTTCACGTCGCCGCCGGAGTCGAACTTGCTCCATGTGATCTTGGTGTTCGGCAGCGCCTTCTCCAGCCACTGCTGGTCCTTGACGATCAGGTCCCCGTTGGGGATGAGCTGGTAGCCGATGCGCAGGGTCGCCGGGGAGCCGTCGGCGGCGGGCTTGGCCTCCTCCGTACCGGACCCGCAGGCGGTGAGGGCGAGGGCGGCGGCGGTGAGGGCGAGGATCATGCGTTTCATGGGGGTCTTTCCTAGGTACGGCCGCGCCAGGGCACCAGGCGGCGGTCCAGCGTTTGCAGGAGGAAGTCGATGAGCAGGCCGGACAGGCCGATGACGATGATCCCGAGCACGACCACGTCCGTCTGGTTGTAGCGCTGGGCGTCGCGGACCATGCCGCCGATGCCGGGCACGCCGTTCACGGTCTCGGCGGCGACCACGGTGGTGTAGGCGACACCCACGGCCACCCGTACCCCCGTGATGATCTCGGGCAGCGCGCTCGGCAGCACCACCCGCAGCGGCAGCTCGTGCCGGCGGGCGCCCAGCGAGCGGGCCGCGTTCAGGTAGTCCTCGTGCACGCCGCGTACGGCGTCGGCGGTGGCCACCGCGACCGGCGGGAGCGCGGCGAGCAGCAGGAGCCAGATCTTGGGCTCCTCGTCGATGCCGAACCAGATCACCAGCAGGCTGAGGTACGCCAGCGGCGGCAGGGTGCGCACGAACGTGACCAGCGGGCCGAGCAGCGCGCGCAGCGTGGGGACCATGCCGATCAGCAGTCCCAGCGCGATGCCGCCCGTCACCCCGTACAGGCAGCCGAGCAGGATGCGGCGCAGGCTGGTGAGCAGGTGTTCTTGCAGGGTGTAGCCGCTCACGCCCTCGACGGTGGTGCGCAGGAACTGGTCCCAGACCGCGACGGGTTCAGGTACGAAGACCGGCGGCCAGATCCCGGCCATGGCCACGGCCTGCCAGATCGCGACCAGCGCGACGATCGCCCCGGCCCGCAGCGCCAGGGCCCGCCAGAACCCCTGCACGGGTCGGAGACGGGATTGGAGACGGGGGCGGGAGGTGAGGACGCTCACGCGACGAGCGCGGGAGCGGCCAGCCGGGGGAGGACGAAGTCGCCCACCCGCCAGGCCTCCTCCAGGTGCGGCCAGCCGGACAGGACGAACTCCGACAGGCCCAGATCGGCGTATTCGCGGATGCGCTCGGCGACCTCCGCGTAGCTGCCGACCAGCGCGGTACCGGCGCCCTCCCGGACCAGCCCGACCCCCGCCCAGAGGTTGGGCGAGATCTCCAGCGCGTCCGCGGAACCCCCGTGGAGGTCGGCCATGCGGCGCTGCCCCACGGAGTCCATCCGGGCGAACCGCGCCTGGGCGGCGGCGATCCTGTCGGGGTCCATGCCGTCGAGCAGGCGCCGGGCGTGCGCCCAGGCCTCCTCGGAGGTGTCGCGGGCGATGACGTGGAGCCGGATGCCGAACCGCAGCTCGCGGCCCGCCTCGGCGGCGAGCCCGCGCATCCTGGCGACCCGTTCGGCGATCATCGCCGGGGGCTCGCCCCACATCAGGTAGACGTCCGCCCCGGCGGCGGCCACCCGCTCCGCGGCGGGGGAGGCCCCGCCGAAGTAGATGTCGGGGGTGTCGGGGAGCGCAGTGGCGAGCCCGCCCCCCGACACCCGGTAGTGGGCGCCCAGGTGATCGAACGGCTCGCCCGCCCAGGTGCGCCTGAGCACCTCGATGAACTCGCCGGTGCGCTCGTAGCGGGCGTCGTGGTCGAGGAAGTCGCCGTAGGCGCGCTGCTCCCGGGGGTCGCCGCCGGTGACCACGTTGAGCAGGAGCCGTCCCCCGCTGATCTCCTGGAGGGTCTGCGCCTGCTGGGCGAGCAGCGTGGGCAGGGTGAAGCCGGGCCGGAAGGCCACCAGCAGCTTGAGCCGGTCGGTCCGTGCCGCGACGGCGCTGCACGCCACCAGCGGGTCGGGGCAGCCCGCCCCGACCGGGGTCAGCGCCGCCTCGAAACCGGCCGCCTCGGCGGCGCGGGCCACCTGGGACAGGTAGTCGAGCGTCGCGGGCCTGGCCGCGGCGCCGCCCGCCGCGACGGTGGTCGTGGCGGGCCTGACGTGGTGGCCGTCGCCGGTGGTCGGCAGGAACCAGTGCAAGCGCATCTTCGCCTCATAGGGCTCATACGGAACGGGGTGGTGCCCCCGATATTAACCACATAATACCTATCTATAAATAGGGAATTAGGGCGGGGTCCTGACCTCGGGGTTCATGGTCGGCATCCCCGCGGATGCCCCTTCGGGGCCGGTGACTCAGGCGCCCGGTTCCTGGCCGGAGTCCGTGGAGGTTGACAGGTAGCCCGTGAGCAGGGTCTTGAGCTCGGCGGTCAGTTCCGCCGCGCGTTCCGGCGGTCCCGCCGCGACCAGCGGGAGCACCGCCCTGATGGTGGCCAGCATCATCGTGGCGATCAGCAGGCGCCGCTCCTCGCCGAGACGGGGCGCGCGTACGGAGAGGACCTCGGCGATGCGCCGGGCGATGTCCCGATGGAGCCGCTCGGACGCCGTCGCCAGCCGGTCGCCGGTGGCGGAGCCGTGCAGCAGGGCCCAGTAGGCCGGGCGGGAGGCCTTGTAGGCGACGATCTCGTCGACCACCTGGTCGATCAGGTCGGCCGCGGGCATCCGTACGACGTCGCCGGTGAGCCTGGCCGCCCAGTGCGCGCTCCGCCCCTCGGTGAAGCGGTCGAGCAGGCCGTCCAGGATCTCCTCCTTGTTGCGGAAGAACTGGTACAGCGAGCCCGGGGACATGCCCGCCCGCTCGGCCACCGCGTTCGTGGTCATGTCGGCGTAGCCGGCCTCGGCGATCACCCCCTCGGCGGCGTCGAGGATCTCCTCCATCCGCCTGAGGCCGCGCGCCTGCCGCTTGACCGGCCGCCGCGTGGTCGCGGCCTGACTGCCATCGGCCTGGTCGTCGGTGGCCTGGTCGACGGCGCGCTGGCCGGTCGCCTGCCTGTCGGTCCGCGGTCTGGTCGTCGGCTGGTCGGTGGCCTGGTCGACGGCGCGCTGGTCGGTCGCCCGCCTGCCGGTCCGCCGCGCGGTCGCGGGCCGGTCGTCCGCCGGCTGTCCGGTCGCCGGACGTTTCTCAGGCATGCGTCATCCCGTTGACAAATGCGAGCATTTACTTGTATTCCTGTCTCGAACCCTAAAACACGAGCAGTTTACCGAATTTCGGGGATGATCATGAAGACTGACCCGCGCCCGGTCGCGGCGCCTCCCATACCGCCGCTGAGACGACTCGGCCACCTCCTCGTGCGGCGCCGCCGCCTGGTGATGGTCCTCGCCCTGCTCGGCGCCGTCGTGCTGGGAGCACTGGCCGCGGGCACGGTGTCCGGGCTCTCCCTGGCCAGGTACGAGGCGCCCGGCTCGGAGTCCGACCGGGCGCAGGCGGAGCTGGCCGGGCGGTTCGGCACCGGGAGCGCCGACCTGGTCCTCCTGGTCACCGCGAGGAACGGGACCGTCGACACCCCCGCCGTCGCCGCCTCCGGACGGGCGCTCACCACCCGGCTGGCGGCTTTCGAGGGCGTGGCCGAGACGGCGTCCTACTGGTCGCGGGGCAACCCCGCCACGCTGCGCAGCGAGGACGGCAGGCACGCGCTCGTGGTCGCCCGCATCCCCGGCGACGCCAACCGGGTCCGCTCCGAGATCCTGCCGAGGATCATCCCCGAGGTCCTGCGCGGCGACGCCGCGACCACCGTCAGGGCGGGCGGCGGCGAGGAGGTCTTCCGTCAGACCGTGCCGCTGGCCAGGCAGGACTTCGTCCGTGCCGAGCTGGTGGTCGTCCCGCTCGTGCTCGTGCTGCTCTGGGTCTACCTGCGGCGCGTCCTCGCCGCCGTGCTGCCGGTCGTGCTCGGCGCGCTGGCCATGGTGATCGGGCTGGCGCTGCTGCGGATACCGCTCCTGTACGCGGACCTGTCGACGTTCGCGCTGAACCTCACCCTGGCCATGGGGCTCGGCCTGGGCGTCGACTACTCGCTGTTCATGATCGCCCGATTCCGGGAGGAGATGGGGCTGGGCAGGGACCGGCAAGAGGCGGTCGCCCACGCCGTCGAGCGGGCCGGCCGCACGGTGATCTTCAGCGGGGTGACGGTCGCCGCCTCGCTGAGCGTGCTCCTGCTCATGCCCTTCGACTTCTTCCGCTCCTTCGCCTACGCCGGGATCGCGGTCGTCGTCGGGGGAGTGGTCGGCGCCGTGGTCGTCCTGCCCGCGATCCTCGCCGCCGTCGGCGACCGGGTGCTGTCGCGCCGGTCCGCGGCGGCGGGGGGAACCTTCTGGCGCGGCCTGGCGACCCGCGTCATGCGCAGGCCGGTCGTCTACGGCGGGGTCGCGGCCGCGGTGCTCCTGCTGCTCGGCTCGCCCTTCCTCGGCCTGCGCCTCGGCGTCGCCGACGACCGCGTCCTGCCCGCGTCCGCGCCCGCCAGGCAGACCTCGGACGTGATCCGCGCCGAGTTCCCCGCCGAGGAGACCGACGCCCTCCAGATCGTCTCCACGGGCGCGGCCGGAGCGCCCCCCGAGGCCGTACCCGGTTACGCCGCCGCGCTCTCCCGCCTCCCGGGCGTCGCCCAGGTCGACTCCGCCGCCGGGTCGTACGCGGCGGGCAGCCGGATCTCCGCCGGAGACCCGGCGCGGTTCGCGGGCACCGGGGGCACCTGGCTGTCGGTGGTCCCCTCCGCCGAGCTGATGGAGGACGACCCCGTCCGGCTGGTCCACGACGTCAGGGCGATGAAGGCGCCGTTCGAGGTGCTGGTCGGCGGCTACCCGGCCGAGCTGGCCGACTACCGGCAGGCCGTGATCGAGCGGCTGCCGCCGCTGCTCGGGCTGATCCTGGCGATCACCTTCGCGGTGCTGTTCGTGATGACGGGCAGCGTGCTGATCCCGCTCAAGGCGACGGTGCTCAACCTGCTCAGCCTGTCGGTGATGTTCGGCGCCCTGGTCTGGATCTACCAGGACGGCAACCTGTCGGGCCCGCTGGGCTTCACCCCCACGGGGACCCTCGACCCGAGCATCCCGATCCTGATGTTCTGCGTCGCGTACGGGCTCTCGATGGACTACGAGGTCTTCCTGCTGTCGCGGATCAAGGAGGAGTACGACCTGACCGGCGACACCTCGGGGGCCGTGGTGACCGGGCTCCAGCGCGGTGCCCCCCTCATCACGGCGGCGGGCGGGATCCTGGCGGTGTCGTTCGCGGCCTACGGCACCGCGGAGGTGGTCTTCGTGCAGATGCTGGGCGTGGGGATGGCGGTGGCGATCCTCGTGGACGCGACCGTGATCCGCGCGATCCTGGTCCCCGCCGCGATGCGCCTGGCCGGTGAGGCCAACTGGTGGGCCCCGGGCCCTCTGCGCCGCCTCCACGCCCGCATCGGCCTGTCCGGCTGAACCTCGCCCGGCGGGCCGGACGCGCCCGCCTCCGCCTCAGGTCTCCCCTACGAAGGGGGCGGGCACGTCCGGCGGGGAGACGCGCCGTCGTGGCGGATCCGGCGCTCCGGCCCGCCGAGAAGGGGGCGAGGTCAGAGGTCGCGGGCCCAGATCTCCTCGACGAAGCTCTTGTCGTCCCCGTCCCCCTCGCCCCGCTCCTTCTCGACCAGCTCGAAGCCCGCCTCCCGGTAGATGCGCCTGGCGCCCACCAGCACGTCCCTGGTCCACAGCACCATCCGCCGGTAGCCGGCCGCCCTGGCGAAGCGCACGCACTCGTCCACGAGCCGGGTGCCGATCCCCATGCCGCGGGTGGACGGCTCGACCAGCAGCATCCGCAGCTGCGCGGTCTCGTCGTCCTTGCGCACGCAGAAGACGCACCCGGCGCGTTCGCCGTCCACCTCGGCGATCCAGGCCGCCTCGTGCCGGGGGTCGTGGCCGTCCACGTAGTCGGACACGACCCTGGCCACCATCGCCTCGAAGTTCATCCCCCAGCCCCGCTCCTGGCTGTAGAGCGTGCCGTGCCGGTAGACCACCCAGCCGAGGTCGCCGGGACGCGGCGGGCGGATGACGTACGGCCGGTCCGGCTTCGGCGCCCGGCCCAGGATCTCCTCGATCGTCGCCATGCTCGCGACCAGCCGCCCGCCGTCTTCGTCGGTCACCCCGGACAGCAGCTCGCGTACCTCCTCCGCCGCGCGCTCGTCGAAGCCCGCGAACCTGGTCCTGCCCTCGGTGGTGAGCTCGACCACCTGCCGCCGCGCGTCGGCGGCGGACCGCTCGCGCACCACCAGCCCGTCGCCCTCGAACCTGCCGAGCATCCGGCTGAGGTATCCGGCGTCGAGTCCGAGCAGCCGCCGCAGGTCGCCCGTCTCCATCCGGCCCGCCCGGTCCAGCTCGAACAGCACCCTCATCTCGGTCAGCGAGTAGGAGCTGTCCAGGAGGCCCTGGTGGAGCAGGCCGATGAGCCTCGTGTAGAAGCGGTTGAAGGCGCGGACCTCCGCCACGTGTCTCTCCATGCTTGACAGCATCAATCAATTCGTTGACGCGGTCAATGAAGTTGGCGCGGTCAATGAATCGATCGGCGTGGGCCCCTGTGAGATCGGCGGTCGGCTGCGCTAGCTTCGCACTTTGGCTGAGAACGGATGATGAGCTGGGGGCGGCGCGGGCCGCGCCCACGGCGGGAGCATGATGGCTGAGGTCGCGTACATCGGTGGATACACCCCGGACACCGACGGGTCCGGGCCGGGGATCACCCTGGTCGAGCTGGGGAGCCTCGCGCGGCTCGGGGAGACGGCGGCCTCCGGCCCCTCCTTCCTCGCCGTCCATCCCACCCTCCCGATCCTGTACGCGGTGGGGGAGAGCGAGCGCGGCACGATCGGCGTCTTCGCCCGCGCCGGGGACGGCACGCTGAGCCCCCTCGCGCAGCGGCCCAGCGAGGGGTCGGCCCCCTGCCACCTGGCGGTGGACCCCACCGGCACGCGCCTCGCGGTGACCAACTACGGCGACGGCACGGTCAGCGTGCACGGCATCGACGGATCCGGCCTTCTGACCGACGTGTGGATCTTCCCCTACCGCGAGGGCGCCCACGCCCACCAGGCGGTCTTCGGCCCCGACGGGGTGCTGTACGTGAGCGACCTGGGCTGCGACGAGGTCCGCCGTTACCTGGTCGGGGACGAGGTGGTCCCGCACCCCGCGGGGCCGGTGCGGCTCGCGTCCGGCATGGGCCCCCGGCACATGGCCTGGTCGGGCGGTCACTGGTACGTGGCGGGGGAACTGGACGGCACCGTGCGCGTCTACGAGGTCTCCGGCGGCTCCGGTCCCTCTGGTTCCTCTGGTTTTTCCGGTTCCCCTGACGTCCCCGACGGCTCCGGCGCCTCCGGTGCTCCCGACGGCGGGTGGCGCGAGATCGCCGTCGTCCCGGCGAGCGGGAGCGAGGGGCGCAACCAGCCCTCGCACCTGGAGGTCTCCGGCGGCCTCGTCTACGTCGCCAACCGGGGGCCCGACACGATCTCGGTCTTCGCGGGCCCCGGACTGGAGCCGGTGGCAGAGGTCCCCTGCGGCGGCGTCTGGCCGAGGCACTTCGCCGCTGCCGACGGTCACATGTATGTGGCCAACCAGCGCTCGGACGGTGTCGCCGTACTCCCGCTCAAGGGAGGCGTCCCGCAGCCCGCGGAGGAGGTCTTCGCCGTCGGCACCCCCTCCTGCGTGCTGCCCCTGCCGTAGTGTGCTCTCAGGAGGCTTTTCCGAGGCCTTCGACCTGCCGTCGACGTGCGCGCCCGGCCGGGCCCGGGGAGCGGAGCCCGTCCCCGGGCCACCGGGTCGCTCTCCCGTCGATCGCGGAAAACGACATGTGAGGACTACTCCACTTGGTCTAGACCATTGGCCGCATCTGCGGGCAGAATGCGTTTCGTCGGTGGCGAAAATCCGTCGCCGGACCGACCGTGCCACTTAGTCTGGCCATCTTGCACCGAACTCACTACCGGAGGATGCCATGCGTATCGGAGTGCTCACCGGGGGCGGCGACTGCCCCGGCCTGAACGCCGTTATCCGCGCCGTTGTACGCAAGGGAGTGGGCGTTCACGGACATGAGTTCGTCGGATTCCGCGACGGCTGGCGGGGTCCCCTTGAAGGCGACACCATGCCGCTTGACATCGAGGCCGTACGCGGAATCCTGCCGCGCGGCGGAACGATCCTGGGCTCGTCGCGGACCAACCCGATCAAGATCGACGGCGGCGTTGAGAAGATCAAGGAAAACCTCGCGAAGGGCGGGGTCGACGCGCTGATCGCGATCGGCGGCGAGGACACCCTCGGTGTGGCCAAGCAGCTCTTCGACAAGGGCGTGAAGGTCGTCGGCGTGCCCAAGACGATCGACAACGACCTCAACGCGACCGACTACACCTTCGGCTTCGACACGGCCGTCAACATCGCCGTCGAGGCGATCGACCGGCTGCACACCACGGCCGAGTCCCACCACCGCGCGCTGATCTGCGAGGTCATGGGCCGCCACGCGGGCTGGATCGCCCTGCACGCCGGAATGGCGGGCGGCGCCAACGTCATCCTCATCCCGGAGAAGCCCTTCGACATCGACAAGGTGTGCGCCTACGTCGAGTCCCGCTTCAAGACGAAGTACGCCCCGATCATCGTCGTGGCCGAGGGCGCGCACCCGGTCGAGGGCCAGATGGCCCTGCAGGCGGGCGAGCTCGACGCCTTCGGCCACGTGCGGCTCGGCGGCATCGGCGAGAACCTCGCCAAGGAGATCGAGAAGCGCACCGGCAAGGAGGCCCGCACCACCGTGCTCGGCCACATCCAGCGCGGCGGCACCCCCACGGCCTTCGACCGGGTGCTGGCCACCCGGTTCGGCCTGCAGGCCATCGACGCGGTGCAGGACGGCGACTTCGGCAAGATGGTCGCCCTCCAGGGCACCGACATCGTCCGGGTCGGCCTCGACGAGGCCACCAAGGAGCTGAAGACCGTGCCGGTCAGCCGCTACGAGGAGGCCGAGGTCTTCTTCGGCTGAGACCCGCCCCCGAGGCTTGGCCGGGGTGTCTCCGGGGCCGGTAGGTGTCCTCCGGGCACGCCTGTAAGTGTTCTGCAAGCGGCCTCCCCTAACCTCCCGGCAGGGCGGTCGCCCGCGATTCCCCTCCATGTACGGCTTGCGCCTTGATCAGGCACCAGCGGGGGCGCAAGCCGTACATCATCGCTCTCGGGAGTCGAACAGTGAAGGACCCCTCGGCGCGGGAGCGGGCGGCGGGACGACCGGTTCCCGGAGCCGGTCCTCGTCGCGACGGCTCTCCAGCCTGGCCAGCAGGGCGGCGTCGTTCTCCAGTTCCCGCTGTGACGGCGACAGGATGACGGCCAGCAGCAGGCCGAGGGTGAGCAGGCCCACCAGGGCCAGCGTGGGCAGCATGAAGTCGACGCCCCTGGCCCCCTCGACCGGCGTCGGCGAGATCAGGGGCCGTACCTCGAGCGCGAACATGCCGGTGTAGTGCATGCCGCAGACCGCCAGGGCCATGATCAGCGCGGCGCCGCCGGTGGCGAGCGCGCCGCTGACCCGCAGGGTGAACCAGAGCGCCACCGTGGAGGCGGCGATCGCGATCAGCACCGAGACCCCGACCAGCGACAGGTCGTAGGAGACCCGCGCAGACATGTTCATCGCGAACATGCCGACGTAGTGCATGCCCGCCACGCCGAGGCCGGTGAGCACGCCGCCGGACAGGAGGGAGAGTGGTCTCTCCCCCCGCTGGGAGACCAGGAACAGGCCCGCGCCCACGACGACGACCGCCAGGACCGCCGAGCCGACCGTGAGCGGCACGTCGTAGCGGATCTGGCCACCGCCGACGGCGAAGCCCATCATGGCGACGAAGTGCATGACCCAGACGCCGGTGCCGCCGATGGACAGCGCCCCGCCCGCCAGCCAGCGGGCGCGTGCCACACCCCCCGTCGCGCGGGCCTTGGCGGTGAGCAGCAGGCCGAGCACGCACCCGACGCTCGACATGGCGTAGGCCAGTACGGGCGTGAGCAGGCCGTAGGAGAAGTGATCTACGTGGGACATGTTCCAGTTTCTCGCGATAGGGAAATCGGTGAATTATTGCAGCTCGTGGCCTTTTCGGGGAAAGGCGTGGGCGGCAGGTGACGGGAATCGAGGGTTCGTTCTGGCGGGCGGTCGCGGTTTTCCGGGTCGCGTCCCTCGCGTACGCGGCGGTCCTGCTCATCCGCGCCGGGGGGTACGCCCATCCGGCGACCGGCTGGCTGGTGATCGGCGTCATGGCGCTGTGGACCGTGGCGACGATCTTCGCCTACTCCGTCGAGGAGTTCCGCGGCCGGCCGCTGCTCGCCGCCGACATGCTCGTGACCGTGGGCTGCCTGCTCGCCACCCCGGCCGTGCAGGGCGTCTACCAGCAGGGCAGCCTGCCGATCACCGGCACCTGGATGGGCGGGGCGGTGCTCGCCTGGGCGGTGTACGGCGGGCGGCGGCTGGGGGCCGTGGCCGCGCTGATCGTCTCGCTCGCCGATCTGTGGCTGCGCGGCGTCCCCGGGGGTGGCTTCGAGATGCTGCCGATCAACGGCACCGTCCTGTTCTTCCTCGCCGGGGTGGTCGTCGGGCACGTGGCCCGGCTGGCCAAGCAGGCCGAGGAGCGCATGCAGCAGGCGATCGAGCTGGAGGCGGCCGGGCGGGAGCGGGAGCGGCTCGCCCGGGGGATCCACGACTCGGTGCTCCAGGTGCTCGCGCTGGTCCAGCGGCGCGGGCAGGAGATCGGCGGTGAGGCGGCCGAGCTGGGCAGGCTCGCGGGTGAGCAGGAGGCAGCCCTGCGCGAGCTGGTCAGGTTCAGGCCGGAGACGTCCGCCCTCGGCACCGCCGACCTGTGCGCCCTGCTGCACAGGTACGGCTCGGCCACGGTCACCGTCTCCGCCCCGGCGACCCCGCTGACCCTGCCCGCGGCCACCGCGGCCGAGATGGCCGCCGCGGTCGGGGCCGCCCTGGACAACGTCGCCCGCCACTGCGGGGCGCGGGCGCCCGCCTGGGTCTTCGCCGAGGGCGACGGCGGGCTGGTCACCGTGACCGTCAGGGACGAGGGGCCGGGCATCGCGCCCGGACGCCTGGAGGAGGCCGCCGCGGACGGGCGGCTCGGCGTCGCGCAGTCCATCCGGGGCCGCATCGCCGACCTCGGCGGCACGGTCACCGTGATCTCGGGCCCCGGCCGGGGCACCGAGATCGAGATGTCGGTGCCGGCCGGTTAGGCCGTGTCGCGGAGGTCGCGGAGGTCGCGGAGGTCGCGGAGACCGCGGAGACCGCCGGGGTCGCCGTGTCACTTCCCGCCCGCACGGCGGGCGGGGCGGGCGCCGCGTACCGGGGGCGGGGGCGGGAGGCGCCGGGAGGTCGGGACGCCGTGTGTGCGGAAGGCGAGGGGCGCCGGGGGAGAAGGGCCGTGCATGAGAGGCGAGGGGTGCCGGGGGCGGGGACGTGGCGTGAAGGAGGCTGACCGGGCGGGAGGGAACAGTTCTAAGGTGGGCCAATGCGCGTGATGGTGGTGGACGACCACCCGATGTGGAGGGACGGGGTGGCCAGGGATCTGGCCGAGGCCGGATACGAGGTCGTGGCCACGGTCGGGGAGGGGCGGCAGGCGGTCCGGGTGGCCGCGGCGGTCCGGCCCGAGCTGGTCGTGCTCGACCTGCAACTGCCGGACCTGCCGGGGGTCGAGGTGGCCAGGAGACTGGCCGCTTCGGAGCCGCCGCCCCGGGTGCTGGTGCTGTCGGCCAGCGGTGAGCAGGAGGACGTACTGGAGGCCATCAAAGCGGGCGCATCCGGATATCTCCTGAAATCCGCGAGCAAGGAGGAGTTCCTCGACGCGGTCAGGCGCACCGCCGGGGGCGACGCGGTGTTCACCCCCGGCCTGGCGGGACTCGTCCTGGGGGAGTACCGCAGGCTGGCCGCCAGGCCCGCGCCCGAGGCGACGCCCCGCCTGACCGAGCGGGAGACCGAGGTGCTCCGCCTGGTCGCCAAGGGCCTGTCGTACAAGCAGATCGCCGAGCGTCTCGTGCTCTCCCACCGGACGGTGCAGAACCACGTCCAGAACACGCTGAACAAGCTTCAGCTCCACAATCGGGTGGAACTGGTCCGCTACGCGATCGAGCAGGGCCTCGACGGGTCGTAGGCGCGACTAAAGTGACAAGGTCGAGATGTTGTCTTTGCGTGAGCACGCGAGAGACTTGACTGTGACTCCCCGGCGCCGGTTCCCCGGCGTCCTCCTGACTCCCCGTTCCCCTCGAAGTTCCACCGGAGGTCGCACCATGACCATGTCCGCCTTGGGCGAGCCCTGCGTTCTGCTCAAACTGGGCGAGGTCGTCCTCAAGGGCAACAACCGCGAGCTCTTCGAGCGCAGGTTGCAGGCCAACATCAAGGCCGCCCTGAAGGACGTCGGCGTCAAGGTTGACGTACGGCAGCGCCACGGTGTCATCGCGCTCTTCCTGCCGGACGGCAGCGGCGCCGAGATCGCCGACGCGGTCGCCGAGCGTGTCTCGTACGTCCCCGGCCTGGTCTGGGTCCACCGCGCCTGGCGGGTGGAGAAGGACCCCTCGGCGATCACCAAGGCCGCCATCGAGCTGCTGGCCGACCGCGACGACGTCAGGCGCGGTGTCTCCTTCGCGGTCCGCTCCCGCCGCCGCGACAAGCGTTTCCCGCTCACCTCGATGGAGCTGGACCGCTCGGTCGGCGGCGAGCTCAACGACATCTACGGCCTGCCGGTCGACCTGAAGCGGCCCGAGCTGGTCGTCTCCATCGAGGTCGACCGCGACGAGGCGTTCGTCTTCACCGGCGGGCAGCCGGGCCAGGGCGGGCTGCCGGTCGGCACCAGCGGCAGGGGCCTGGTGCTGATGTCCGGCGGCATCGACTCCCCGGTGGCCGCCTACCGGATGATGCGCCGCGGCCTGCGGGTCGACTTCCTGCACTTCTCCGGCATCCCCTTCACCACCTCCGAGTCCATCTACAAGGCGTACGCGCTGGTCAGGGCCCTCGACAAGTTCCAGGGCGGGTCTAGGCTGTGGGTCGTCCCCTTCGGCAAGGCCCAGCAGTCGATCAAGGCCTCGGGGCAGGACCGCCTGGCGATCATCACCCAGCGGCGCCTGATGCTGAAGACCGGTGAGGAGGTCGCCCGCCGCCTGCGCGCCGGGGCACTGGTCACCGGCGACTCCCTGGGACAGGTCTCCTCGCAGACCCTGCAGAACATCACCGCCCAGGACGACGCCGTCGACATGCCGATCCTGCGTCCCCTCATCGGCCTCGACAAGACCGAGATCATGGCCGAGGCCCGCCGCATCGGCACCCTGGCGATCTCCGAGCTGCCGGACGAGGACTGCTGCACACTCCTGGCCCCCCGCCGGGCCGAGACCGCCGCGAAGATCGTCGACCTGAAGAAGATCGAGCGCCGCCTCGACGCCGAGGAGCTCGCCGTCCAGCTGGCCGGGTCCCTGCAGGAGTACAAGCTCGACGCCTGAACCCATCCCCCCGGCGTTCCCGGGGGGATGGGGGAGGAGTCAGGCGGGGGACAGGAGGTCACCGGCGGCGACCTTGCCCAGCAGCGGCGGAAGGTGCTCCATCACCTGGGCGAGCTCGTCCAGGTCGCCGTCGACCAGCGCCTGGGGGCCGTCGCAGAGGGCCTGCTCGGGGTGCGGGTGGACATCGATGATCACGCCGTCGGCGCCGGCCGCGATGGCCGCGCGGGTGAGCGGCAGGACCAGGTCGCGGTGCCCGCCGGAGTGGGACGGGTCGACGATCACCGGCAGGTGCGACAGCCGCTGGGCGAGCGGCACCGCCGAGACGTCCAGGGTGTTGCGGGTGGCGGTCTCGAAGGTGCGGATGCCGCGCTCGCACAGCACGATGTCGAGGTTGCCGCGCTGGGCGACGTACTCGGCGGCCATCAGCCACTCCTCGATGGTGGCGCTCATCCCGCGCTTGAGCATCACCGGCTTGCCCGCCGCGCCGACGGCCTGCAGCAGCGCGAAGTTCTGCGCGTTGCGGGTGCCGACCTGGAGCATGTCGGCGTAGGAGGCCACCAGTTCCACGTCGTCGGCGTCGACGACCTCGGTGACGATCGGGAGCCCGGTCTGCTCGCGCACGTCGGCGAGGATGCGCAGGCCCGCCTCGCCGAGCCCCTGGAAGGCGTACGGGGAGGTGCGGGGCTTGTAGGCGCCGCCGCGCAGCAGGGTGGCCCCGGCCGCCTTGGCCATCAGGGCGGCCTCCAGGGTCTGCCGCGGGGTCTCCACCGCGCACGGCCCGGCGATCAGGGTGACCGTGCCCGGCCCGATCGGCACGCCGCCGACGCGGACGACGGACCGTTCGGGGTGGTTGTCGCGGCTCACCAGCTTGTACGGCGCGCTCACCCGCATCACGTCGGCCACCCCCGGCATCCCCCGCAGGTCGAGGGTGGCCAGCTGGGCGATGTCGCCGACCAGGCCGATGATCGTGCGGCTCACGCCCCGGCTGACGAACGCCTCGCCGCCCGCCGCGCCGATGATCTCCACGATCGCCTCGACGTCCTCCCGCGTGGCGCCGGGACCCATGACGATGACCATTTCTCTCCCTCTCGATCACTCCGCCGGCGCCCGCCCGTCCCGGCGGGCCCGGTGGTTCCTGTGGTTCCTGTGGTTGCGACGTTCTCGACGAAGGCCGGAAAAAGCAGAAGGCCCCGAGTCCGAAAACCGGACCCGGGGCCTTCTGTTCGCCAGGCTGTCAGCGCAGCATCTGGGGGCGAACGGTCCGACCTGAGGGTCCGTCGCCATACCAAAACCAGAACGCGGTGCGCATAGCGGCAAATGATAGCGCACGGAGGGAACGCGCCTTTCCGGCGACCCGGGGCCAGGCCGGGGAAGAGGGCTATGCGGTGGCCACCGAGATGCCGGGAAACCCGCGATGGCAGGATTACCCCGTGCCATGGGGGAAACGGCGAGGGGAGTGATGGTGGAGCAGCCCGAACCTTCGGAGGAGTCCCGCCTGCCCCCGGGCCAGTACGTCCCCCGGGGCAGGCCGGTCATCCACTACGGCCGGGTGCCCACGTTCCGCCCCGCGACCTGGCAACTGCACGTCATGGGGGCGACCGCCTCGGGCGAGCAGCACCGCTTCACCTGGCCCCAGTTCTCCGAGCTGCCGCGCACCACGATCGTGGCCGACTTCCACTGCGTCACCAAGTTCTCGATCATGGGCAACGAGTGGAACGGGGTGTCCACGGCGACGCTGATGGAGATCGCCCCGCCCGCGCCCGGCGTGAGGCACGTGATGATCTGGGGCGAGTACGGCTACAGCGCCAACATCCGCATAGGCGACTTCATCCGCTCCCAGACGATGTTCGCGATGGAGTTCGACGAGAAGCCCATCTCCCCGGAGCGTGGCTTCCCGGTGCGGATGATCGTCCCGCACCTGTACGCCTGGAAGAGCGTCAAGTGGGTCCGCGCCGTGGAGTACCTGCTGGAGGACAAACGCGGCTTCTGGGAGGAGCGCGGCTACCACAACATCGCCGACCCCTGGCGTGAGCAGCGCTACTCCTATCAGGAGGAAGCGGGCGAAGGCCCGCCGTGATCGGCGTTCGCCCCTGATCAGAGGGGTGGGTTGACTACCGTTTCCCGCATGTCGACCACCGGCTGGGTGCTGCTCTGCGCCTTCAGCACCCTCCTCGGATTCTTCCTCCCCCGCCCGCGCCGGGAGCACCCGGACCGTTCGGGCGGCCCGACGGACGAGGCCACCTTCCTCGCCCTGCACATCGTGGCGATGGCGGCCCCCTCGCTGCGGGCCGGGCTCACCCGCGAGTCCGCCCGCAAGGCGGTCCGCCACCTGCGCGCCCTGCTGGGCACCAGCGCCATCGCGGTCACCGACACCGGCGGCCTGCTCGCCTGGGACGGCGCGGCCGGCTGCCACCGCGACCACGTGCCCGAGCACGCCCGTACCGTCCTCGCCTCGGCCCGCCCGCGCGTGGTGGCCGGAGACGACCTGACCTGCGACACGCCGGGCTGCGACATCCGGGGCGGCGTCGTCGTGCCGCTCACCGTCGACGGGCGGGTGGTCGGCGCGCTCGCCGCGTACGACACCGTGGTGAGCGCGGCACTGGCGCGGACCGTCATCGAGGTCGCCCGGTGGGTCTCGGGGCAGCTGGAGCTGGCCGAGGTCGACTCCTCGCGGCGGCGGACGATGGAGGCCGAGATGCGGGTGCTGCGCGCCCAGATGTCCCCCCACTTCGTCTACAACGCGCTGACCACCATCGCCTCGTTCGTCCGCACCGACCCCGACCGGGCGCGGGAACTGCTGGTCGAGTTCGCCGACTTCAACCGGTACGCGCTGCGCCGGGTCCGCGACTTCGCCACCCTCGCCGAGGAACTGCACTGCGTGGACCGCTACCTGCTCCTGGAACGTGCCAGGTTCGGCGACCGGCTCCACGTCACCCTCAGGGTCGCCCCGGAGGTGCTGTCGCTCTCCGTCCCCTTCCTCTGCCTGCAACCCCTGGTGGAGAACGCCGTCAAGCACGGCGTGGCCGCGGCGGGACGTCGCGGCGAGGTCCGGGTGGTGGTCAGCGACGCCGGGCCCGAGGCCCACATCAGCGTGGAGGACGACGGCCTGGGCATGCCGCCCGAGCGGACCAGGATGCTCCTGGACGGTGGCTCCCCGCGGGGGGACTCCTGCGGGGGCGAGGAGGGCGGGATCGGGCTGGCCGGAGTCGACGTGCGGTTCCGCCAGATCTACGGCGAGGACTACGGCCTGGTCGTGGAGAGTGCCCCGAACGCGGGCACCACGGTGAGGCTCCGCATCCCCAAGCTCCCCCGTCGGTAGCTATTTGTAGTCAAAGCATTACCTGAAGTTGTCATGAGGCTTGCGGCGGATGTGGTTCAGGGGGCAGCGTAGGGTCATGTTGCGAGTCCTGGCCGTTGACGACGAGGTCCCCGCTCTTGAGGAGATCGCCTATCTCCTCCGCCAGGACCCCCGTATCGAGCACGTCTCCACCGCGGTGGGCGGCGTCACCGCGCTCCAGGACATGGTCCAGATGATCGGCACGGGCGAGCGGCTGGACGGGGTCTTCCTCGACATCCGGATGCCCGGCCTCGACGGCCTCGACCTGGCCAGGCTCATCGCGGGCTTTCCCAACCCGCCCCGGCTGGTCTTCGTCACCGCCCACGAGGAGTGCGCGGTGCAGGCCTTCGAACTGGAGGCGGTCGACTACCTGCTCAAGCCGATCAGGGCCGACCGGCTGGCCGAGGCGGTGCGGCGCCTGGAGTCCATGACTCCGGCGGCGGCCGACCCCGTGCCCGAGGACGTCATCCCGGTCGAGCTCGCCGGGCGGACGAGGTTCGTGCCCCAGCAGGCCGTCTGGTTCGCCGAGGCGCAGGGCGACTACGTCCGGCTGCACACCGACGAGGGCAGCTACCTGGTCCGCATGCCGCTCGCCGCCCTGGAGCGGCGCTGGGCCGGCTCGGGGTTCATCAGGGTGCATCGCAGCACGCTGGTCTCGGTGCGGCACGTGAGCGAGCTGCGTTTCGACGGCGGCCGGGTGATGCTCAGGGTGGGCACCGAGACGCTCCCGGTCAGCCGCCGCCACACCCGCCAGGTCCGCGAGCGGCTCATCCGCCAGTTCCGTGACCGCCCGGCCGTTCCCGGCGTGGTCCGGGCCAGGCCGCTGCCGTCCGCCGCCCTGCGGTAGCCGCCGCCGTCTCCTTCGCGGATCCCGCCGCCGTCCTCTTCGTCTTCTTCGCGGATCGAGGACGCCCACCGTCGCGGGCGGCGCGGGTCGTGTCCCGCCCGTTCTCCGCTTTCTGTCCTCTGGGGCTCATGGGGCTCATGGGGCTCGTGCAGCTCATGGGGCTCGTGCAGCTCGTGCGGCTCGTGCGGCTCATGGGGTGAGCTTGCCGGACCCGTGCGCGGCGGCGCCGCACGCGGTCCCGGACGGGTCCTTCGCCTCCTCGGGGCCGCACGACCGCCGTACGAGACCTCTCGCCGTCCACGGGTCCTCCGGGCCCCGTCTCGCGCCCTTACGCCCCCGTGCGGCGATTCACGCCCTTGTGGACCCCGGCACGCCCGCCCCTCGCCGCCGGATTCCCCGGTCGCCGCCCCGGCCGTGGCCCGGGTGGCGACCCGCGTCCGGGACGCCCACCTGCCGTCGCGGGACCTCCGGCCCTGGATCTCGTTCGCCGGCACGCCCTTCGTGCGCCCCGCCGGTGTTTCCCGCACCGGTGGTCACAGAGGCCCCATGAGCCTCCGATCGACCGTTCGTCGTCCGCCGGCGGCCGTTCGTCGTATCGGCACTCTCCGCACATCGACAACTACGAACCGTTAATCGCGCTGGAGGGAAAGCGCCGCTCACGCGTCTGGACGCGCCTCTAGTGTTCCCTCATCGGAGAGCGAGACCCGCCGCGTCAGGGGGGACAGAGCCGGAAGGCTCGCACAAGGCCTGACGCGCGGACACCGGGTGACCGTCGAGAGCCGGCGACATCCGGCCACTCGGCCGCCGGGTCCTTGGCCGGAAGGGGAGGGGCCGCCGATCTCCGATATGACGGGACGCCCGCGCTAGCCGACGGGCCGGACCGTGATCCGGCCACACGGGGGCGGTCGGATCACGAGGACGGGCGTCCCGTCCGATCTCGCGGATCCCGGTGACACGGCCCTGTCGGCCGGTGAACACCGGGGGCGACCGGTCGTCGCGTCAGGTGTCGCGGAGCTTCTTGAGCACGTCGATGTCCTCGCGGTGCTTCTCGGCACCGCCGGGCGTCTCGATGCAGAACGGCACCCCCGCCACCGCGGGGTGGCGCATCATCTCGGCGAAGGGGGCGGCGCCGATGTGGCCGGAGCCGATGTTCTCGTGCCGGTCCCTCCTGGAGGCGCACGGGTCCTTGGAATCGTTGGCGTGGACCAGCTTGAGCCGCCCCGGGGCGATCGCGTGCAGGGCGTCCAGGGTCTCCTTGACGCCCTCGGAGGTCGACAGGTCGTGCCCGGCGGAGAAGACGTGGCAGGTGTCGAAGCAGACGCCCGCCTTCGGGTGCCAGTCGAGGGCCTCCAGGTAGGGCTCCAGGTCCTGGACGGTCGCGCAGAGCACCCCGCCCTGCCCGGCCATCGACTCCAGCAGCAGGTCGGGCCCGTCGTCGGGGATCTCCTCCAGGAGCGGCAGGAGATGCTCGTGCAGCTGGCGCAGGGCGGCGTCACGGGGCTGGCTCACCGCCGACCCCGTGTGGATGACCACTCCCTTCGCGCCGATCGCGTGGCCGCGCAGCAGGTTGTGCCGCACGGTGGCCACCGACTTCTCCAGCGTCTCGGGGCTGGGGGAACCCATGTTGACGAGGTAGGAGGCGTGCACGAAGGAGAGCACGCCCGATTCGAGCAGCGCGGTGTCCTGGACGGGGTCGCCCGCGGCGAGCGCCCAGCCGCGGGGGTTGGTGACGAACACCTGGATCATCTCGGCACCGATGTCCGCGGCATACCGCAGCCCGCCCTTGGCGAGACCGCCGGTGACGGAGACGTGCCCGCCGATCGGAGAGAGTGAAGTCATAGTGCCACCATTTTAGGCGCTGCCCGGGGGGCCGCCCTGTCCCCGGCGATCGATGTTCCTTATCAACCACCATCGCCCGACGCCTGCGGACGGGGTGGGCGGCTCGCGGGGCCGAGTGGCGTACGGGACCGGACGGGCCGCCCGCGACGACCCGACGGTGGTCCGGCGGGCCGCCCGGCCCGTTTCTTCGAGGCCGATGACCGGTGACGGGCCGGATCCCGCGTCTCCACGGGGCCTCCGGTCGCACGTCAGGGAGGCGGGTGGGCGACGAAGATCAGCGAGTTTGGAGCATGTTACGAAAATCTGGGGCAAATCATGGCTCAGTTTGCGGTTCGTGGCGCTGGACCGCACACGCCGGCGGTGTGTGTACTGCTCACATGCCTAACGTGAACTCCGCGCCGCCGGTCCCGGGGCTGGCCGCGTTCAACGCGCTGGGCGCCGAGGAGGCCGAGGCCGGGCTGCTGGCCTGCTGCGCCTCCCGGGCCTTCGCCCGGGAGGTGGCCGCGTCGCGCCCCTACCGCGACCTCGACCGGCTGGCCGAGGTGGCGGAGACCGCCGTACGGGGACTGGACTGGTCCGGCGTCAGCGAGGCGCTGGCCGCTCATCCCCGGATCGGCGAGCCGCCTCGCGCGGCGGAGCGGCCACCCGCCGCGGAGCCGTCCCGCGAGGACGGTCCGGTGGCGGGTTCCGCGCCGTCCGGCCACCCCGGTCACCCGGAACCTGTGGCGGGTTTCGCGTCGCCCGGCCATTCGGAAAGGCGCCTGGAACACCCGGAGAGGCACTCGGAGAGGGAGGCGGCCTGGTCGCGCGGGGAGCAGGCGGGGGTCGACACGGCCGGGCGGGAGGTCCTCGACCGGCTGGCGGAGGGCAACCGCGCCTACGAGCGGCGGTTCGGCCACGTCTACCTGATCTGCGCCACCGGCCTGTCGGCCGGGGAGATGCTGGCCCGGCTCACCGAGCGGCTCGGCAACGACGAGGACACCGAGCGGGACGTCGTCAGGACCGAACTCGCGAAGATCACCCGCCTGCGGCTGGCGAAACTCCTGGGAGCCGCCGCATGAGCGCCCGCGTCCATGGGAGCCGCCCCATGAGCCCCGCGTCCATGGGAGCCGCCCGCCCCGCGCCTCCGGGAGCCGTCACGAACCCCGTACTCCTCGGGGAGGGGTCCGCGTGAGCCTGTCCACCCACGTGCTGGACGCCGCCCTGGGCAGGCCCGCGGCGGGGGTCGCCGTACGCCTGGAAAGGGACGGCGAGGTGCTCGCCGAGGGCGTCACCGACGCCGACGGGCGGATCGCGGGATGGACCTGCGGGGCGGGTGACCACCGCCTGGTCTTCGACACCGGCGGCTACTTCGCCGCCCGCGCCGTGGACGCCTTCTACCCCCGGGTCTCGATCGACTTCACGGTGGCGGACCCGCGGGAGCACCACCACGTGCCCCTGCTGCTCAGCCCGTTCGCCTACTCGACGTATCGAGGGAGCTAGCATGTCCGTCGTTCTCGGCCCCAACCGCTACGGCAAGGCGGAGACCCGCCTGGTCCGCGTCGTCAGGGACGGCGGCGTCCACCACGTCAAGGACGTCACCGTCGGCTCGGCGCTGTCCGGTGACATGGAGGCGGTCCATCTCACCGGCGACAACGCCGCGGTCCTGCCGACCGACACGCAGAAGAACACCGTGTACGCCTTCGCCAGGAAGCACGGCGTGGCGGAGATCGAGGAATTCGCGATCCTGCTGGCCCGCCACTACGTGGAGTCGCAGCCCACCGTCCACCACGCCCGCGTGGAGATCGAGGAACACTTCTGGGACCGCATCCCGGTGTCCGAGGAGACCGCGGGGGAGCGCGGGCGGCACTCCTTCGTCCGCTCGGGAAGGGAGGTGCGCACCTGCGCCGTCCACCACGACCGGGACGGCACCACCACCGTGGTCTCCGGGCTGAGGGACCTGGTGGTGCTCAACTCGACCGACTCGGAGTTCTCCGGCTTCATCGAGGACGAGTACACCACCCTGCCCCCCACCAAGGACCGCGTCCTGGCCACCGCCGTCTCGGCCCGCTGGCGGCACCTGCCGGGGGCGGCCGGGCAGGGGACGGCGTACGGGGAGTCGTACGACGAGGTGCGCCGCCACCTGCTCGGGGCGTTCGCCGAGACCTACAGCCTGTCGCTGCAGCAGACGCTCTACGCGATGGGCGAGCGGGTCCTGAACGCCCGCGAGGAGGTCTGTGAGGTGCGCCTGGCGATGCCGAACAAGCACCACTTCCTGGTCGATCTCACCCCGTTCGGGCTGGACAACCCCAACGAGGTGTTCTACGCCGCCGACCGTCCCTACGGGCTGATCGAGGGCAGTGTGCTCCGCGACGACGCCCCCGACGCCCGCTTCGCCTGGGAGTGACGAGCATGGACTTCCTGCGACCCGCCACGTGGGCGGAGGCTCTGGCCGCCAAGACGGACCGGCCGGAGGCGGTACCCATCCAGGGCGGCACCGACATGATGGTCGAGCTCAACTTCGACGTGCGGCGGCCCGCCGCGCTGCTCGACCTGAACCGGGTCGCCGAGCTGGCGGCGTGGAGCGAGGAGCCGGACGGCAGGCTCAGGGTCGGCGCGGGCGTGACGTACGCCCGGCTCATCGCCGAGCTGGGCGACCGGCTGCCGGGCCTGGCGCAGGCCTCCCGCACGGTCGGCTCGCCGCAGATCCGCAACCGGGGCACCGTGGGGGGCAACCTCGGCGCGGCCTCGCCCGCCGGGGACAGCCACCCGCCGCTGCTGGCCGGGGACGCGGTCGTGGAGGTCGAGTCCGCGGCCAGGGGCGTGCGGATGATCCCGGCCGCCGATTTCTATCTCGGGGTCAAGCGCAGTGCGCTGGAGGCCGACGAGCTGATCCGGGCGTTCTGGACGAGCCCCGCGAGCGGCCCGCAGTACTTCTCCAAGGTCGGCACCCGCAACGCCATGGTGATCGCGGTCTGCTCGTTCGCGATCGCGCTGCACCCCGGCGAGCGCCGGGTCGGCACCGGCATCGGCTCGGCCGCCCCGACCCCCCGCCGGGCCGTCGCCGCCGAGGAGTTCCTCGCCGCCGAGCTCGACTGGGAGGCCCGGCTCGACCCCGCGGTGCTCGGGCGTTTCGGGGAGCTGGCCGCCGGGGCCGCCTCGCCGATCGACGACGTGCGCGGCACCGCCGACTACCGGCGCCACGCCATCGCGGTGATGGCGCGGCGCACCCTCACCTGGGCGTGGAACGAGTTCCGCTCCGGACACTTCGAGAGGAGGGCCGGATGATGCGTGTCACCTTCACCGTCAACGGCCGCAGGGAGACCGCCGACGACGTCTGGGAGGGAGAGAGCCTCCTGTACGTCCTGCGCGAGCGGGTCGGCCTGCCGGGTTCCAAGAACGCGTGCGAGCAGGGCGAGTGCGGCTCCTGCACGGTCTATCTCGACGGGATCCCCGTCTGCGCGTGCCTGGTCGCGGCCGGACAGGCCGAGGGACGCCAGGTCCGCACCGTCGAGGGGCTCGCCGACGGCGACCGGCTCGACCCGATCCAGGAGGCCTTCGTCGAGTGCGGCGCCGTCCAGTGCGGCTTCTGCACCCCCGGCCTCCTCGTCCAGGCCCACGACCTGATCGAACGGGTCGCGAGGCCGTCCGACGCGGAGATCCGCGAGGCCCTGGCGGGCAACCTGTGCCGGTGCACCGGCTACGAGAAGATCCTCGACGCCGTACGCCTCGCCGCGGCGCGGAAGGCGGCGGCCTCGTGAGCTCCACCCGGATCGAGAACGTCCACGCGGAAGGCGGGGCCTCGTGAGTCCCACCCGGATCGAGAACGTCCACGCGGAAGGCGGGGCCTCGTGAGTCCCACCCGGATCGAGAACGTCCACGCGGAAGGCGGGGCCTCGTGAGTCCCACCCGGATCGAGAACGTCCACGCGGAAGGCGGGGCCTCGTGAGTCCCACCCGGATCGAGAACGTCCACGCGGAAGGCGGGGCCCCGTGAGTTCCACCCTGATCGAGAACGTCCACATCGCCCCGGTGGTGGGCCCGGAGATTCCCTCGGGGCACATCCACGTCGAGGGCGACAGGATCGTGGCCCTGGGCGCGGGCCCCGCGCCGGACGTCCCGGGGGCGGTCAGGATCGACGGCACCGGCTGCCTCGCCACACCCGGCCTGGTCAACACCCACCACCACCTCTACCAGTGGGCCTCCCAGGGGCTCGCCCAGGACGCCACCCTGTTCGAGTGGCTGACGGCGCTCTACCAGGTGTGGGCCGCGATGGACGCCGAGGTCGTCAGGGGCGCGGCGGGCGCGGGGCTGGGCTATCTGGCCCTGTCGGGCTGCACCACCTCCAGCGACCACCACTACATCTTTCCCAAGGGGCGCGGGGACCTGTTCGCCGCGGAGATCGAGGCGGCCCGGGAGGTCGGCCTCCGCTTTCACCCCGCCCGGGGCTCGATGGACCGGGGGAGGTCGCAGGGCGGCCTGCCGCCGGACGTCGTGGTCGAGCGGCTCGACGAGATCCTCGACGCGACGGCCGAGGCCGTCGACACCTACCACGACCCGTCCTTCTCCTCGATGCTCCGCGTCGCGGTCGCCCCCTGCTCGCCGTTCTCGGTCAGCGCCGACCTGATGACCGAGGCCGCCGCGCTGGCCAGGTCCAAGGGGGTGCGCCTGCACACCCACCTCGCCGAGACCCTCGACGAGGAGGAGCACTGCCTGCGGCAGGTCGGGCAGCGCCCGGTCGACTACATGGAGAAGCTCGGCTGGCTCGGCCCGGACGTGTGGTTCGCCCACGCCGTCCACCTGAGCGACGGTGACATCGACGTCTTCGCCCAGACCGGTACGGGTTCGGCGCACTGCCCCAGCTCCAACGGCCGCCTCGGCGCCGGGATCGCCCGCGTCTCCGAGATGCTCCACCGGGGCGCGAACGTCGGCCTGGGGGTGGATGGCAGCGCCTCCGCCGAGCTGACCTCGCTCTCCGGCGAGATGCGGCAGGCCCTGCTGTTCCAGCGGGCCAGGTACGGGCCCACCGCGCTCACCGCCCGCCAGGCCCTGGAGATCGCCACCCTCGGCGGGGCGAGGAACCTGGGCCGAGAGGAGGAGCTCGGCTCCCTGGAGGCAGGGAAGCTCGCCGACATCGCCCTCTGGCGCACCGGGGCATTCGCCTCCGCGGTCGCCGACCCGGTCTGCGCCCTGGTGTTCGGCACCCGGCAGCCCCCGCTGGCCCGGCTGCTGGTCGGCGGCGAGACCGTCGTCGAGGACGACGAGCTGCGTACCGTCGCCCAGGACGAGCTCGGCCGCGCGGGAGGCGAGGCGCACCGCCGGCTCATGCGCCTGGCCGAAGAGCAGGGCTTCACGGCGGCCAAGGAGGTCGGCGGATAGGCGGGCCCGGCGACGACGGCCCGCCGGCCTCGTCCCGCGACGCCTCCAGGGAGGACCGGGCCGCCTCCGAGGAGGACCACGATGCCTCCGGGGAGAACCGGGCCGCCTCCGGCGAGGACCGCGACGCCTCCGGGGAGGACCGGGCGTCGAGGGCGTGCGGGGGTGGATGTGATGATGGTCCTCCGTCTCACCGGGATCCGGCATCCGCCCCCGTCCGCTCGTACCGGCCGGGGACGCGTGCCCCCCATCCGTCATCAGGGAGCAGGGTTTGTCTGAGTCGTCGGGACACGTCGTGATCGCCCCGGACAAGTTCAAGGGCTCGCTGACCGGCGCCGAGGTCGCCGCGCGGGTCGCGGCGGGCCTCGGGTCCGGCGTCGCCACGGTCGCGCTGCCGGTGGCCGACGGCGGTGACGGCACCGTGGACGCGGTCGTGGCCTGCGGGTTCACCCGCGTCGAGGTCGAGGTCATCGGTCCCGTCGGTGAACCGGTCCTCGCCTCCTACGCCTGGCGCGACGCCTCCTCGCCCGAGGACGCCCCTCCGGGAGGGGACGTGCCGACGGCGGTCGTCGAGCTGGCCGAGGCATCCGGCCTGCGGCGGCTGCCGGTCGCCTCCGGGCCCGCCGCCCCGGCGGGATCCCCCGCGCACGAGGGCGTCGAGCTGGCCCCGCTCACCGCGACCAGCCACGGCACCGGAGATCTGATCGCCCACGCCGTACGGCGCGGGGCCCGGCGGGTCGTGCTCGGTCTCGGCGGCAGTGCCTGCACCGACGGCGGCGCGGGCATGATGCGGGCGCTCGGCGTCCGCTTCCTGGACGCCGGGGGACGGGAACTCCCCTTCGGGGGAGCGGCCCTCCTCGACCTGGAAAAAATCGATACGTCCGGACTTATTGCGATTGATGGTGTCGAGTTCGTCGTCGCGGGCGACGTGGACAACCCGCTGCTCGGCCCGCACGGCGCCGCCGCCGTGTACGGACCGCAGAAGGGCGCGGGTCCCGACGACGTGAGGCTGCTCGACCGGGCCCTCGCCCGGCTCGCCGCCGTCGCCGCGCACACCCACGGCCTGGTCGGGGCCATCGAGCACGACGGCGTCGTCCGCTCGATGGGCGTGGCGGGGCGGCCGGGCGCGGGCGCCGCGGGGGGAGTGGGCTTCGCCGCGCTGGCCTTCCTGGCGGCCGACTTCCGTCCCGGCATCGACTATCTCCTGGAACTGCTCGGCTTCCGCGACCGGCTTGAGGGCGCCCGCCTGGTCGTCACCGGCGAGGGCTCGCTCGACGAGCAGACGTTGCGCGGCAAGGCGCCCGCCGGGGTCGCGAGTGCCGCGGCCAAGGCGGGGGTCCCGGTCGTCGCGGTCTGCGGGCGCCGCAGCCTCGGCGACGAGGAGCTGAACGCGGCGGGCATCACGGCCGCCTACGCGCTCACCGACATCGAGCCCGACCCGGCCGTGTGCATGTCCCAGGCGGGCCCGCTGCTGGAGCGGCTCGCCCGCAGGGTCGCGGAAAGGCACCTTTGAGGAGCGACGAGGAACGGAGAGCGGATGAGCGCAGGGACTGAGGACGTACCGGATCTGGTCATCCGGTCCCGCAGGGTCGTGCTGCCTCGGGGAGAGGGACCGGCGGCGGTCGCCGTACGGGACGGGAGGATCGTCGGGGTGCACGCCCACGACGCCGAGCCGGCCGCCGTCGAGCGGGTCGACCTCGGCGGCGTCGCGTTGCTGCCCGGCCTGGTCGACACCCACGTGCACGTCAACGAGCCCGGCCGCACCCACTGGGAGGGGTTCGCCTCCGCCACCAGGGCGGCCGCGGCGGGCGGGGTGACCACGATCGTGGACATGCCGCTCAACTCGCTGCCGCCGACCGTGACCGCGGACGCCCTCGCCGTGAAGAGGAGGGCCGCGGACGGGCAGTGCGCGGTGGACGTCGCCTTCTGGGGCGGGGCGGTCCCCGGCAACGTCGGGGACCTGCGGCCGCTGCACGAGGCGGGCGTGCGCGGGTTCAAGTGCTTCCTGTCCCCGTCGGGTGTGGACGAGTTCCCGCCGCTGGACGCGGACGGGCTGCGGGCCGCCATGGTGGAGATCGCCTCCTTCGACGGCCTGCTGGTCGTCCACGCCGAGGACCCCGCGCTGCTCGCCGACCCCGAGGGGCCGGGATACCCGGAGTTCCTCGACTCCCGGCCGGGAGAGGCCGAGCGCCGCGCCGTCGAACGGGTCGCCGCGCTGGCGGGGGAGACCGGGGTGCGGGCGCACATCCTGCACGTGTCGTCCGCGCTGTGCCTGGAACCGCTGGCGAAAGCCCGGCGGGAGGGGGTCAGGCTCACCGCGGAGACCTGTCCGCACTACCTCACCCTGATGGCCGAGGAGGTGCCCGAGGGCGCCACCCAGTTCAAGTGCTGCCCGCCGATCCGCTCCTCGGCCAACCGCGACGAGCTCTGGCGCGGCCTCGCCGACGGGATCCTCGACTGCGTCGTCTCCGACCACTCGCCGTCCACCCCCGACCTGAAGGTGCCCGACTTCGCCGCCGCCTGGGGCGGGATCTCCTCCCTCCAG
This sequence comes from Streptosporangium sp. NBC_01469, assembly GCF_036227305.1. Classification (NCBI taxonomy): domain Bacteria; kingdom Bacillati; phylum Actinomycetota; class Actinomycetes; order Streptosporangiales; family Streptosporangiaceae; genus Streptosporangium; species Streptosporangium sp. NBC_01469. Next base: position 4,778,268 of record NZ_CP109465.1, read on the forward strand.
CTCGGCCTGACCGCCGTCTGGACCGAGGCGGCCCGGCGCGGGCACGGCCTGGGCGACGTCGTCCGCTGGATGGCGGAACACCCGGCCGAGCTGGCCGGGCTGCGGGGCAAGGGCGTCATCGCCGAGGGCGCGTACGCCGACCTGGTCGCCTTCGACGCCGACGCCGTCCACACCGTGGACGTCTCCGCCCTGCACCACAGGAACCCGGTCACGCCCTACCACGGCAGGACGCTGACGGGGGTGGTCCGCACGACATGGCTGCGCGGCCGGGTCGTGGGGAAGGATCCCCTGGGCACCCTCCTGTAGCACGGCCCCGCCGGAACGATCCCGGTCCGCGGGGCGCCCCGCCCTCCGGTGGTCTCCGGTGGCGGAACCGTCCCGGCGGCCCGGCCGGTTCCCCGCGAGAAAGGTTCACCCCTTGACCGAGTCGACCGAATTCACCGCACTGCCCGACCTCGCCCTGCGCACCCTCGGCGGCTCGGTCATCGCGGCCAACGACGAGTCCTTCGCCGAGAGGGAGAGCCTCATCAGGCCGGGCCGCCCCGGCTTCATGCCGCACACCTTCGGGGCCAAGGGCCAGGTCTACGACGGCTGGGAGACCCGCAGGCGGCGCGAGCCGGGCCACGACTGGGCCCTGGTCAGACTCGGCATGCCCGGGGTGATCAGGGGCGTCGTGATCGACACCGCCTGGTTCAAGGGCAACTACCCGCCGTACGCCTCCGTCGAGGCCGCCGAGGTCGAGGGCTATCCGACGGTCGCCGAGCTGGAGGCGGCCGACTGGGTGGAGATCGTTCCCAGGAGCGGCCTCAAGGGGGACGCCGAGCACCTCTTCGCGGTGTCCGGCGAGCGCCGCCACACGCACGTGCGGCTGAACATGTTCCCCGACGGGGGCATCGCCCGCCTGCGGGTGCACGGCGAGGTCAGGCCCGACCTGTCCCTGTACGAGGGGCTCGGCCTGGACCTGGCCGCCCTGGAGAACGGCGCCCTCGTCACCGCCTGCTCCAACGAGTTCTACTCCTCGCCCAACAACGCCATCTCACCCGGCCTGGCCCGCCATCAGGCCGAGGGCTGGGAGACCGCCCGCCGCCGCGACGGCGGCAACGACTGGCTGGTGATCCGCCTGGCGGGCTCCGGCGTTGTCGGCCTCGTCGAGATCGACACCACCAACCTGGTGTTCAACGCCCCCGCCGAGGTCTTCGTCACGGGCACCGCGGACGGCGTCACCTGGTTCCCGCTGCTGCCCAGGACCCGCCTGCTGCCCGACACCCGGCACCGCTTCCGCGTCCGGGACGCGCCCGCGGCCACGTACGCCAGGGTGGACATCTACCCCGACGGCGGCCTGGCCAGGGTCCGCCTGCACGGTTTCCTCACCGGCTGACCCCGCCCCGGCACGTCAGTACCAGATGGTGACCTCGGTGCCGGGCGGGACCGTCTGGCCGCCCGGCGGGATCTGGGCCAGGACCCTGCCCTTGCCCAGGGTGCGCTTCAGCTTCACCGTGACCCCGGCGGCGCGCAGCTCGTCTCTCGCCGCCCGATAGTCCTTGAACACGATGTTCGGGACCACCACGACGTTGCCGCCGTTGTCGCCCGGCGGGATCTCGCCCTCGCGCTCCCAGGGCCAGCGCCATTCGCTGCTGCACTGCGACAGGGTGAGCCGGACCACGGCGCCCCTGTCGATCTCGGCCTTGGGCTGCGGGTCCTGGGCGATGACGGTGCACGGCTGGGCGGAGTCGGTCTGCTCGACGAACTCGGGGGTGAAGCCCGCCCCGCGCAGCACCCCGTCGGCCTGGTCGCGGGGCATGCCCCTGACGTCCGGCATGACCAGGCCCGCGCTCACGACCAGGTCGACCTTGCTGTTCTCCTTGACCGGGTTTCCCACGGCGGGGATGGTCCGCATCACCTGGCCGCGCGGCACGGTCTCGCTGGGCAGCTTCCTGATGTCGTCGACGAGGAGGGAGGACTCCGCCAGCTTGCTCCTGGCCTGCGGTTCGGTCATGCCCACCACGTTGGGCACCGCCACCCGCTTGGGCCCGGCAGAGGGGATGAGGGTCAGCTTGCTCCCCGGCTCGGCCTCGGTGCCCGCCACGGGATCGGTGCGCAGCACGGTCCCCTTGGGAGCCTTCTCGTCGTGCTCGGCCTTGCCCGTCTCGACCGTGAAGCCGCGTTGCTTGGCCTCGCCGGTGGCGGTCGTGACGTTCTTGCCCACCAGGGTGGCGGGCACCACGATGGAGGTGTTCTGCGAGAACAGCCAGCCGGTCACCCCCACCGCGATCACCATGACCACGGCCAGCCCGATCAGGAACCAGCGGGCACCTGACCCCTTGCGTGCCCTGGGGCCGGCCACCTGGCGGTCGCCGGCCTGGCCGGTGAGCAGCTCGGTGCGGGGCTGGATCAGCGTGTGGTTGGCCGGGGCGGGAGGCGCGGGCGCCGCCGTCTCGTGGCCGTGCGGCGGGCCGACGGGGACGGACGGCACCGGGCCGCTCTCCCTGGGCAGCATCCGGTGTGCCTCGACGGCGGCGACCAGCAGCGCGGTGGCGTCCGCCGGGCGGTTCGCTGGATCGCGGGCCGTCGCCCTGGCCACCAGGGTGTCGAGCAGCGGGGAAGAGCCGGGCAGCAGCGCCGAGGGCACGGGCACCGTGTCGTGCACGTGCCGGTAGGCCACCGACATCGGGGTCTCACCCTCGTACGGCTGGCGGCCGGTCAGGAGCTCGAACAGCATGATGCCGGCCGCGTAGACGTCGCTGCGGGCGTCGGCGCCCCCAGAGGTCACCTGCTCGGGCGACATGTAGCCGATGGTGCCGATCATGACACCCGTGCGCGTCTGGTTGCTCGCCTCGATCGCGCGGGCCAGGCCGAAGTCGACGACCTTGACCCGGCCGTCGTCGGCGAGCAGCACGTTCTCCGGCTTGACGTCCCGGTGGATCAGGCCGGACTGGTGGGCGGCGCCCAGCGCGGCGAGGACGGGGATCATGACTTCCAGCGCCTCGCGGGCGGGCAGCCTGCCCCGGGCGCGGAGCACGTCGCGCAGGGTCCGCCCCGGCACGTACTCCATCGAGAGGTAGACGTTGTCGCCGTCCGTGCCCTGGTCGAACACGTGCACCACGTTGGGGTGCGACAGGCTGGCCACCGACTTGGCCTCGCCGATGAAGCGCCGCACGAAGGCGGGGTCCTCGGCGAGCGAGCGGTGCATCACCTTGACGGCGACCGTGCGGTCGAGCCGGACGTCCAGGGCCAGATAGACGGTCGCCATTCCGCCCCGGGCGATCCGGGACTCAACGCGGTAACGCCCGTCGAGGAGTTTCCCGACCAGGGGGTCCGTAAGCGTCGTGTCCACGTGGCCGAGTTTACGGGCGATTTGGCGCCGACAGGATCCCTGAATCCCAAACCGATGCCGAGACGTGGTGGTTTTCTATCGATGAACCACCGGCGGGCTGTCGATCGAGGGAGAGGAGGCTTCCGCGTAGCGACGCCGGGGTATCCGCCCGGCCATACGCGCGGCCCGGCCCGCGGAGACGGCCGAGCGCATCGCCTGGGCCATCAGGTCCGGACGCTGTGCCCGGGTGACCGCGGTGGCCAGCAGAACCGCGTCGCAGCCCAGTTCCATGGCGAGTGCCGCGTCGCTGGCCGTGCCGATCCCGGCGTCCAGGATCACCGGCACGCTCGCGAACTCCACGATCAGCTCGATGTTGTGCGGGTTGCGGATGCCCAGCCCCGAGCCGATCGGCGCGCCCAGCGGCATCACCGCCGCGCAGCCCGCCTGCTCCAGCCTGCGTGCCAGCACGGGGTCGTCGCCGATGTAGGGCAGCACCGTGAACCCGTCGGCGACCAGCCGCTCGGCCGCGTCGAAGGTCTCGATGGGGTCGGGCAGCAGGGTGCGCTCGTCGGCGATGACCTCCAGCTTGACCCAGTCCGTCTCCAGCGCCTCCCTGGCCAGCCTGGCGGTGAGCACGGCCTCACCGGCGGTGAAGCAGCCCGCGGTGTTCGGCAGCACCTTGATGTCACGCCGGCGCAGCACGTCGAGCACCGAGCCCCGCGCTGCCGGGTCGAGCCGCCGCATCGCGACCGTGGTCAGCTCGGTCCCCGAGGCGGCGAGCGCCTGGTCGAGGACCTCCAGGGACGGAGCGCCCCCGGTGCCCATGATGAGGCGGGAGGAGAACTTCTCACCGCCGATGATCAGATCGTCTGCCATGTCCGCCATATCCGTCATCGCCGATCAACCTCCCTGAACCGCGGTGAGCACCTCGACGCGGTCGGCCTCCGCGAGCGCCGTGGACTCCCAGGCGCCGCGCGAGACGACCTCGTCGTTCACCGCGACGGCCACCCCGCTCCGCACGCCGGTCAGCCGCTGCACGGCCTGTGCGACGGTCGCCCCCGGGGGCAGCTCGTGCGCGGTCCCGTTGATGGTCACGTTCATGGGTACTCCTGCGGTGTGTGCTCCCGCAGGCGGTCTTCCCGCGGCGGGGGTTCCCGGAAATCGTGTCCCCGAGGGCCTTGCTCCCGGGAGCGGTCTTCCCGGGAACGGGGTTCCCCGGGACCGCCCTCGCGGAAGCGGAGGGGTGAGCAGATCGCGGAGAGCCCCGGACCCGTCTCGTCCCCCTCGCCCGGCTCCTCGGCGCAGAGGTCGGCGGTGAGCGGTGCGAGCAGGACCCCGCCCCGGTGGTGCCCGGTGGCCAGGTGGAGGCCGGGGACGACAGTGGGGCCGATCAGCGGCAGGTTGTCCGGGGTGCCGGGACGCAGTCCCGCGGCGACCTCGGCCACCTCCAGCTCGGTCACCCCGGGGACGAGCTCCCGCGCGTCGCGCAGCAGCTCCCACAGCCCCCCGGCGGTGACGCGGGTGTCGAAGCCCATCTCCTCCTGGGTGGCGCCGAGGACCGTCTCGCCGTCGCCGCGCGGCACCAGGTAGACGTGCGAGCCGTGGACCACTCCGCGCACGCACCGCCGCAGGATCGGCGCGGGGGAGCGCAGCCGCATGATCTGGCCCTTGACCGGCCGTACCGGGGGCAGCGCCTCGGGGGGCACCCCCTCCAGGGAGCCCGACCAGGCCCCGGCGGCGAGGATCACCAGGTCGGCCCCGACGGTCTCGCCGCTCGGCAGGCGTACCCCGGTGGCCCTTCCCGAGGTCGTGAGCAGCTCGGCCGCGCGGTCGCGCACCAGGACGCCGCCCGCGCGCTCCAGGGCCGCCAGGAGTGCCGAGGTGACCCTCCGGGGGTCCACCCAGGCGTCGCCGCCCGCCAGCAGGCCGCCGCGGACGGCGGGGGCCAGCATGGGCTCCAGGCGGCGGCACTCGCGGCCGGTGAGCCGTTCGGCGGGCAGTCCCAGCTTGGCGGTGAAGGCGGCGAGGTCGTCCAGCGCGGCCAGGTCGTCCGAGCCGAAGGCGACGTCGAGCGTGCCGTCGGTGCGGTAGTCGAGGTCGTGCCCGCTCGCGTCCGCCAGCTCGGCGGCGAAGGCGGGCCAGCGTTCCAGGGAGGCCAGGCCCAGCCGCAGCAGCGGCTCCTCGGTGTAGGTGACCTCGCTGACCGGGGCCAGCATGCCCGCCGCCGCGTGCGAGGCGCCGGAGGCCGGTGCGGGGTCGGCCAGCGCCACCCTCAGGCCCCGGCGGGCGGCGCGCCACGCCACCGACAGGCCGATCACGCCCCCGCCGACGACGAGGAGGTCGAAATGGTGCGCCATACGTGCTCCGCTCCCTTCGCCGGCATGACCCGGATCAGGTTCGTGGCGGTCGAGGGCTCGCTCGCGGCCGTTTCCGGACCTCGCCCGCCGGTGCCGTGCCGGACCGCGCCCCAGGGCGCGTTTCCTCGCACATCACCAGCTCGCAGGGGGTCCTTCCTCGTCCGCAGCCCTCCTCTCAGCCCGGTGCGTTCCGGGCTCCCGCGCGTCTTCCTCCCCTACCCTAAGGGTTCGGGCAACACGCTTAGCGCGCCAGATGTGAGGTAAATCCCGTTTTCGTTATCAACGACCGTTGGTAGGAGTACGGGGTTCCCGCTTATGGTCGGGAAGTGTGAATCATGTCGTGGTGGTTGGCGCCGGCCTGGCCGGCGTACGCAGCGTCGAGGCGTTACGGGCCCGTGGGTTCGGCGGCAGGATCACCCTGATCGGAGAGGAGCGGCACCGGCCCTATGACCGTCCGCCCCTGTCCAAGGGGGTGCTGCTCGGCGAGACCGACTCCACTGTCGTCGACTCCGACCTCGACGCCCTCGAGGTCGACTTCCGCGCGGGTGTGTCCGCCAAGGGACTGCACCCCGGCGTGGTCGAGACCACCGAGGGCGAACTGGCCTACGACGGCCTGGTCGTCGCCACCGGCGCCCGCCCGATCAGGCTGCGCGGAGACGGCCCCCAGCACGTGGTGCGCACCATCGACGACGCGCTCCGGCTGCGTTCCCTGCTCAGCGAGGGGACCAGGGTCGCCGTCATCGGCGCGGGCTGGATCGGCGCCGAGGTGGCCACCGCCGCCCGCAGGGCGGGCTGCGCCGTGACCGTCGTCGAGGCCGCCGGCACCCCGCTGGCCGCCGCGCTCGGCCAGGTCGGCGCGTACACCGCCCCCTGGTACGCCGAGGCGGGCGTCGACCTGCGCCTGGGCACCATGGTCGCCTCCGTCGAGCACGGGGGGCTCATCCTGGCCGACGGCTCCGCGGTGGAGGCCGACGTGGTCGTCACCGGAGTGGGCGTGCGGCCCGCGACCGAGTGGCTGGCCGGGTCCGGCATCAGGCTCGACAACGGCGTGGTCACCGACGAGCACCTGCGCACCTCGCTGCCCGACGTGGTCGCGGTGGGCGACTGCGCGGCCTGGTGGTCGCGCCGCTACGGCATCCGCCTCCGCGTCGAGCACTGGGACACCGCCCTGGGCGCCCCGGACGTCGCGGCGGCCACGCTCGTCGGCGACGCCGCCGTCTACGACCCGGTTCCCTATTTCTGGTCCGAGCAGTTCGGCCACATGGTCCAGTACGCCGGCCACCACGACGGCGCCCGCCCGATCCGGCGCGGCGACCCGGAGGCCGAGGGGAAGCCCAGGTGGGCAGTGTGCTGGGTGACCGAGGACGACCGGCTCACCGCGGTACTCTCGGTCAACCGCCCCCGCGACCTGGTCCAGGGGCGCCGCCTCATCGAGGGCGGGCAGCGCCTCGACGTCGATCGCCTCACCGACCCTGCGATAGCGTTGCGCGACTGTACGGTGGCGTAACCTCGCCGCCAGGTGTTTGGCGAAGGGCTCGATGTGGTAGTGGTGGATTCGTGACGCTTTCTGTTGCGCAGATCGACCGGGAAACCGACCAGCTGGTGGGCGAGTGGCTCACCCTGACCGAGGTGGCCAGAAGGCTCAACCTGAGCGCCGGTCGCGCCAAGCAACTTCTCAAGGACCGCAAGCTCATCGGAGTGCGGAGGGGCGGCGGCGAGCCGCAGGTCCCCGCCGCGTTCCTCGCCGACGGAGACGTCGTCAAGGGCCTCCCGGGCACCCTCACGGTGCTGCTGGACGCCGGATACGACGACGTCGAATCCCTACGCTGGCTTTTCACCCCCGACGACACGCTGCCGGGCTCGCCGGTCGACGCGATCGTGGCGGGTCGCCATACCGAGGTGAAGAGACGTGCCCAAGCCCTCGGTTTCTGACGCCCGCCTGTACCTCTGTACGGACGGGCGTCGTGACCGGGGAGACCTCGCGGACTTCCTCGACGCCGCCCTGGCGGGCGGGGTCGACATCGTGCAGCTGCGCGAGAAGGGTCTCGAGGCGCGCGAGGAGCTCGATCTCCTCGCCGTCTTCCGCGAGGCCTGCGACCGGCACGGCACCCTCCTGGCCGTGAACGACAGGGCCGACATCGCCTACGCGATCCGCCCCGACGTGCTCCACCTCGGCCAGGATGATCTGCCGGTGCGGGTCGTGCGCGACATGCTCGGCGACGACATCCTCATCGGGCGTTCCACTCACGCCCCCGAGGAGGCGTCCGCCGCGGCCGTCGAGCCCGGTGTCGACTACTTCTGCTGCGGCCCGATCTGGCCGACGCCCACCAAGCCCGGCAGGTTCGCCCCGGGCCCCGGCCTGCTCAGGCACGCCGCGGCCCTGGAGACCGACCGGCCCTGGTTCGGCATCGGCGGCATCGACCTCGCCAACCTGGACGAGGTCATGTCGTACGGCGTGCGCCGGGTCGTGGTCGTGCGGGCGATCACCGAGGCCGACGATCCCAAGGCGGCGGCGGGGGAGTTCAAGCGGAGGCTGGCCGTCCCCGCCTGAAAGCCCTCTCCGCCCGGCGAAGACCGTGTCCCCTGCCGGGCGGACCGTGCCGTTCGCCGACCCGTCGTGAGCCGGGCCGATGCGGACCGGCCTGTCGTGAGCCGGACCGGTGCGAGCCGACCCGTCGCGAGCCGGACCGATGCGGACTGGCCTGTCGCGAGCCGGACCGGTACGAGCCGGGCGCGCGGTCAGGTCCGCCGGGAGGTGGCGGCCACCGCGAGGTCGGCCAGTGCGGCGCGGGCCTCGGGGAGGATCGGGGCGCCCTCCAGCGAGCCGAGGGCGTTCTCCAGGTATCCCTTGATCAGGTCCTCGCACGCCACGAGGGCCCCCGTCTCCTCGATGATCCCGCGCAGCCGGTCGACCCCGGCCTCGTCCAGGTCCGGGTCGCCGAGGGTGGTGCGCACCACCTGGGCCTGGGACTCCGAGGCCACGGCGAGCGCGCGGGCGATGAGCATCGTCCGCTTGCCCTCGCGAAGATCGTCGCCAGCCGGTTTGCCGGTCTCGCCCGGATCGCCGAACACGCCGAGGATGTCGTCGCGCAACTGGAAGGCGATGCCCACGGACTGCCCGTACTCCTCGCAGAGCCGGTCGATCCAGGGCTCCCTGCCCCGGGCGGCCAGCACCAGGCCGAGCCTGAGCGGCTGCTCCACCGAATACTTGCCGCTCTTGAAGAGGGCGACCCGCAGCGCGCTGTCGAAGGTGCCCTCGCCGTGCGCCTGCTCCAGCAGGTCGAAGTACTGCCCGCACATCAGTTCGGTGCGCATGTCGTCGTGGACCTTCTGCGCCGCCGCCAGCGAGGCGGCCGGCAGGCCGCTGTTCCGCCACATCTCACCGGACCAGATGAGCATCAGGTTGCCCAGCAGGATGGCGGCCCCCTCGCCGAACTGCTCGGCCGAGCCGTGCCAGCCCGCCCTCCGGTGCAACTCCTCGAACCTGCGGTGCGCCGAGGGCATGCCCCGGCGCAGGTCGCTGGCGTCCATCACGTCGTCGTGCACCAGGGCGCTGGCCTGGAGCAGCTCCAGCGAGGCCGCGGCGGAGAAGAGCGCGGGATCGTCGTCCCCGCCCGCACCGCGCCAGCCCCAGTAGCAGAAGGCGGGTCGCAGCCGCTTACCGCCCGCGAGGAAGTCCTCGGCCGCAGAGACGAGCGGCGCCAGCTCCGGAGCGCTGACCTGCGGGCGCTGCCGTTCGACGAATCGCCGAAGAGAACGATCGACCTCCGACCGGATCGTGTCCAGCGCGGCTGCAGAAGTGATCATCGAATACCTCCAGTGTGGAGACCCTGGGCTTCAGCTCTGGGGGGGAAACGCGGTACGGCGCCGTGCGTCCCGGCGGCGTGACCGGCGGTGATGGCACCCCGACCACCGTACGCATGATCGACAAGATCCTCTCCGCCGGTCCGGCGGAGAGGTGGAACGCCTGTGCAGCCGGTGTAGGGCACGACACCTCCGGGTTCCTTGCGACTGGCGATGAGGCAGGAAACCCAATCTATGAAAATTGGAATCCCCCGGCTTCGGCGGCGGGAGGAGGTCAGGTAATGAGATTAACGGTCCAAGGGGACATTTCGATCTAGGGAGGTGGTTGTTTTACTCGCTAATTGTGACAAGTCCGTTCCGCGGGCGGCGGACATGATCTGATCGGGCGCCCGAGCGGCCGGGCAAGTATCCTTGACCCCATGGCTCTGGGTCGCGCATCTGTCCTCCCTGATCGTGTCGCCACCGTCCGCGAGCTCCTCGCCGCCGGTGCCCGCTCGTTCTCCTTCGAGTTCTCCCCCCCGAAGACCGACGAGGGGGAGCGTCAGCTCTGGCGCGCGGTCCGCGAGCTGGAGTCCCTGCACCCCACCTTCGTGTCCGTCACCTACGGCGCCGGCGGCAGCACCCGCGACCGCACGGTCGACATCGTCGAGCGGCTCGCCCACGAGACCACGCTCACCCCGGTGGCCCACTTCACCGCCGTCAACCACTCCGTCCGCGAGCTGCGCCACCTGATCGGCCGCTTCGCGGGAGCTGGGGTGCGCAACATCCTCGCCGTGCGGGGAGACCCGCCCGGCGACGTGACGGGCGAGTGGGTGCGCCACCCCGAGGGTGTCCTGTACGCCGAGGAGCTGGTCCGGCTCATCCGCCAGTCCGGCGACTTCTGCGTGGGCGTGGCCGCCTTCCCGTACAAGCACCCCAGGTCGGCCTCGATCGAGGCCGACACCGAGTACTTCGTGCGCAAGTGCCGCGCGGGCGCCGACTACGCGATCACCCAGATGTTCTTCCGCGCCGAGGACTACCTGCGGCTGCGCGACCGGGTGGCGGCCAGCGGCTGTGACACGCCGATCATTCCCGGCATCATGCCCGTCACGCAGATGAGCACCATCGCCAGGTCCGAGCAGCTCTCCGGCGCGCCGTTCCCGCCGGAGGTGGCCGAGAGGTTCGCGGCCGTCGCCGACGACCCGGCCGCGGTGCGCAGCCTCGGCATCGAGCACGCCGCCGAGCTCTGCCAGACCCTGCTCGACGAGGGCGCCCCCGGCATTCACTTCATCACCTTCAACCGCTCCAGCGCGACCCGCGAGGTCTTCCAAGCCCTGGACCACACGTCGAAGATCGCCCCGCTGCCGGTCTGACACCGCGGGCCCCCGGTCCGCCGGGGGCGCGACTCCCAGGCGTGGCACACCGGGGTACGGGAGGGACGGCGTCCCGGTGGAGATCCGGAGCCGGGGCGGCCGGGTGGCTCAGCCGACCAGCGGCAGGGCGGTCCCGAGGATCGCGTAGCGCTCGTGCCCGCCGGGGAAGACGAACTGTGTGAGCAGGTCCACGAAGCCGATGCTCCGATAGAGGTGCCTGGCCGCGGTGGGCTGGTCGCGGGTCGACAGCACGGCGGTGCGCTCAAGGCGGCCCGCGCACAAGCTCATGATCATCGCCCGGCCGATGCCCTTGCCCTGGTAGTCGGGGTGGACGTGGATCTCGGCGAGCTCCAGCGCGTCGCCCAGCCAGCCGTGGGCGCCGCCCTCGCCGTGCCTGTCGGCCAGGGCCCGCCTGACCACGTCGTGCCACCACTGGCCGGGAACCCCGTGGAAGCCGTAGGCGATGCCCACCGGGGTGCCGTCGGGGAGCTCGGCGAACAGGCAGGTGAAGGCGGGGTGGGTGGCGTGGTTTCCCATGATGAGCCTGCGGCCGGCGATCTGGTCGACCGGCGGGTGCATCGCCTCGGTGTAGACGCCGAGGACCGCGTCCAGCCGGAGCGTGAACTCGTCGGGGCCGATCCGTCGCAGTCCGATCACGCGTCGCACCCTAGCAGGGCGGACGTGACGCGGGTCACCGCGTGGGGAGGGAGTGCTGTCCGGCGTTCACCAGGAGGTTTCCCCGCCGCTCCCGCCCGCCTCCGGGCCGGGCCGCGAGGGGCCTGACCGGCTCTCCGAGGCCGCCGGGACCCGTATGGGCCGTACGGGTCCCGGCGGCGCCGTGTCGTGAGCGCGGGGCCGTGAGCGCGGGGTGAGCGCGGGGTGAGCGCGGGGTGAGCGCGGTGCTCAAACGCTGGGGAAAGCCGTCATTCGACTTCGACGGGGAGCCCTCCGGTGATCCGGACGAGCTCGTCGAAGGAGGTCGGGAAGACGGTGTGCGGGTGACCGGCGGCGGCCCAGACGACCTCGTGCTTGCCCAGCCAGGTGTCGACCAGGGTTCTGACCGGGGCGGGGTGGCCGATCGGGGCGACGCCGCCGATGACCTGGCCGGTGGCCGCCCGTACGAAGGCGGGGTCTGCGCGCCGCACCCTTGCCGCGCCGGCCGTCCTGGCGATCAGGTCGGTGTCGACGCGGTGGGCGCCGCTGGTCAGCACCAGGAGCGGCTCGCCGTCGGCGTCGAATATCAGGCTGTTGGCGATGGCGCCGACCTCGCAGCCGAGCTGCGCGGCCGCGGTGGCGGCGGTCGGGGTGGCCTCCGCGAAGATGACGATCTCGCCGGGAACGCCGTGCTCGCGCAGGACGGCGGCGACCTTCTCGATGTTCGGATGCAACTTTTCTGGCACGCGGCCACTCTAAACAGATTGACCGTTGATTGCCGCTTTATAACCGGCCGCCTGCGCGGGGAAACCGTGCGCTATGGTCCCTTGACCCGATCCATAGTGATATGAGGAGTTGATTGAAAGTGGGGGCTGGACAGCGGCTGGGAGTGGCCGCGCTGATGACGGCGGGAGCCGTGCTCCTCTCTTCCGCGGGCGTCACCCTTTCCGCCGGCGCCGCCGCGGCCCAGACCTCGGCTTTCCCGGCCGTGACGGCCGTGACGGCCGTGACGGCCGGGAAACCCGTGACAGCCGGGGCGACGGGGGCGTCCCCGTTCGTCGCACCCGGCAGGACGCTCAAGCTCGGCGCGAAGGGCGCCGCGGTGAAGTTGCTCCAGACCCGGCTGGCCGAGCTCGGCTACGCCCCCGGCAGGATCGACGGCCGCTACGGCGGGGCGACCCTGGTGGCGGTCTGGGCCTTCCAGAAGGTCAACGGCGTCTCGCCGACCAGCACCGTGGCACGCGGGACCTGGGACGCCCTGGAGGCCCCGCGGGCGCCGAAGGTGCTCGTCCCCAACGGCAAGCCGACCCGGGTGGAGGTCAACCTCGCCAAGCAGGTGATGGTCCTCTACGTCGACGGCGCGGTGAAACTGGTCAGCCACACCTCCTCCGGCAGCGGGATCGCCTACTGCGAGACGGCCACCTGGGAGGGCAGGGCCCAGCGGTTCTGCGGCGACGCCCGCACGCCGACGGGCGACTACAAGACCACCTGGCGCAGGGACGGCTGGCACAAGTCCTACCTGGGCCAGCTCTACAACCCGATCTTCTTCAACGGGGGCATCGCCTTCCACGGCGCGCTCTCGGTGCCGCTGGCGCCCGCCTCCCACGGTTGCGTACGGCTGCCGATGCACGTGGCGGAGGTCCTTCCCGGCCTGCTCGGTACGGGAGTGCCGGTGCACGTCCGAGGCAGGTTCGTCCGGTAGGGCGGCGGAGCGGCCGATCCGGCGGGCGTGATCCCGCCGGTCGTGAGCCGGTCCTGAGCCGGTCGTGAACAGGGCCCCGGGAGACGACGATCTCCCGGGGCCCTTTCGCGTGCGCCACATGCCCGAAGATCGAACTTTTGTTCGTCGTTTTACTTGACAGTATTAGTGATCGAATTTATGTTCGATGTGATGACACGGGGCTCGCGGCTCGTGTTCCAAGGGCGGCCGATCGGGCCCACGTCGTCGGCGGAGACGATCGGGCCAGGTCAGGACGGGCGGGGAGAGGGGAAGCTCCTCGTCCGGCCGTCCGGTGGATTTGTCGGTGGGGTCTGCGAGTGTGATACCACCGGCGAAAACACCGGAGCCGCTTGCGACCAAGGAGGCTGAAGCACTATGACCCCTCGGCTCAGCGATTCCGGTGGGCCCCGGTTGTCCCCCACGGTGCGAGCGCACCTCTCAGACGCGCGCGACTGCCTCGAAGAGGCCGCCGCCGCCCGGACCTCCGCCGCGCGTTACGTCGCGGCCCACCTCGCCGCGCTCAGGGCGGCCGCTGCCGTCCTGGCGGCCCGTCCCCGTCCCATGGAGGGCCGCAGGAGGCGCAGGCTGCGCAGCGCCTGGGAGATGCTGCCCGAGGCCGAGCCCCGCCTGGCCGAGTGGGCCCCCTACTTCGAGACGAGCGCGGCCAAGCGGGCCGCCGCCGAGGCGGGCCTGACCCGCACGGTGTCCTCGCGAGACGCCGAGGAGCTCATCTCCGAGGCGGAGCGTTTCGTCACCACCGTGGAGAAGCTGCTCGGCATGCCGAGCCAGCCCGTGCTCCCCGGCCAGATCCCCCTAGCCGGTTAGAGCCGGAGCGGCCTCCCACCCGGGGTCGCCGCCCGTGCTCACCGGCGCCGTCCCCGCACGTCCCGCGTCCACCGGTCCCGCCGGCGGGCACAGGGCGTGCGGGGACGTTTTCGTGTCCCCGTCCCTCGTGCGACCGGTTCCTCGCTCGCGCCGCCGTTCCCTCGGCCCTCGCGTCGCCGTTCCCTCGTCCCTCGCGTTGCCGTTCCTCACGCCGCCGTGGAGCTCTGGCGGGCGGCGCGGTGGCGCAACAGGAGCATCGCGGCGTCGTCGCCCAGCGGCCTGCCCACGTGGTCGAGCAGATCGGCGCGGAGGGCGTCCAACGACCCCTGGGGGTCGTCGCCGTCCAGCAGGTGCGCCCGCTCCAGCAGCGGATAGAACTCGCCCGCACCGTCGCGCGCCTCGATGACCCCGTCGGTGTAGAAGAGGACCTGGTCGCCCGGCTCGAACGGGATGTGGTGCGGCTGCGGCTCGCTGGCCTTGAGGGCGCTCATGCCCAGCGGGAGCGCCTCGTCCGGCGGGTCGGCGAACCAGATCCCGCCGTCGGCGCCGAGCACCATGGGCGCCGGGTGGCCGCAGTTGATGACGGTGATGGTGGAACCGCCGCTGATCTCGGCCAGCACGGCGGTCACGAACTGCTCGCCGGACAGCTCGCGGGTCAGCGCGTTCTCCAGACGCGCCACGACGCCCTGGAGCGTTCTCTCGTCGTGCGCCGCCTCACGGAAGGCCCCGAGCACGACCGCGGCCGTCTCCACGGCCTCCAGGCCCTTGCCCTGGACGTCTCCCACGATGATCCGGACCCCGTGCGGGGTGGTGACGACCTCGTACAGGTCGCCGCCGATCCTGGCCTCGGCCGTGGCGGAGGTGTACGAGACGGCCACGCCGATGCCCGGTCCCGCGCGGCGGGGCACCGGGCGCAGCAGCACCCGCTGGGCGGCCTCGGCCACCGAGCGCACGTCGGCGAGCTGGTGTTCGTGGCGCAGCCGCCCGGCGCTGGCCAGCACGCTGGCCACGGTGACGCCGAGGATGGCGATGAGGGTGATGTCGGTGCGGGGCATCCAGAGGATGTCGTTGTAGACGCCGAGCGCGAGGCACAGCACCAGGGCGACGACGCCGACCACCGTGGTGCGGGCGAGGCCGCACGCCACGCTGGCGAAGGCCGGGCCGAGGGCGAGCAGCGGCAGGAGGCCGGAGGTGGGGCCCGAGCCGAAGTCGATCAGGGCCACCACGGCCATGACGACGAACGGCAGGAGTTTCAGGGTGTCCTGCGTCTTGGTGGTGCCGATCGAGGTCAGCAGCCGCAGGAAGGCGCGCGTCCTGGTCGATCCCAGCGACGCCATGACGGCGCGGAGACGGCTTTTCGGGCTCGATCGAGAGTGATCAAGCCGATCATCTCCCGGGGCCATGTCCACCACATCTCGCTAAACGCATGTTTGCCTTTTCCTACCACAACGGCTGTAGCCCGGGGCGGGACGAAGCGCACGTTTCTGCTGAGAGCAAGATTCTCTGCGGGGTGGGCACGCCGGTTCCGGCGCACCCACGACCGGTCAGGGGTCGTCAGAAGGACTCGACGGCTCGGCGAGCCTCCGGGTCCAGGACTCCCCAGCTGATGAGCTCCTCGGTGAGCTCACTGGGGGACTTGTCGTATATCACGGCGAGGGAGCGGAGGTCCTCCTGGCGGATGGACAGCACCTTGCCGTTGTAGTCGCCACGCTGGCTCTGGATGGTGGCCGCGTAGCGAGCGAGCGCGCCTGCCTTCTCCTTCGGGAGCTGGGCAAGATGCTCAAGGTCGATCACAAGCTTCGGTGTCGGGCCGAGGGGGCTCGGAGCGGCCCCTCCCGGCAGCAACTCCGAGACCGGCACTCCGTAGAAATCAGCCAGTTCGGCAAGCTTCTGCACGGTGACGGCACGGTCGCCACGCTCGTAGGAGCCGACGACGACCGCCTTCCAGCGCCCGCGGGACTTCTCTTCGACTCCGTGCAGGGACAGGCCCTGCTGGGTGCGAATGGCGCGGAGTCGTGCACCCAACGACTTGGCGTACTCAGACGGCATGGTGTGGCCCCCCGGCTCTGTTATGTGGTGCTCTCAACTTGATTGTGCTACCTCGCAACTTATGCCCCGTTCACCGGGTTGGCGCCCGAGGTAGGCACCTTCGGTGACCGGTGCGTCAGGGTTCACCCGATAACGCCACGAGGTGTGGTTACGGACAGTGACGGTAAAGCTGTGGGCGCCTAAGGTCAAGCTGATTGGAAAAAAGATGTCGAATCCGGTCCGATGGGGTCCGCCTCAAACGCCGCACTTGTCCTACTCGGGATCGCGAAACCTCCGGTTTTTTCGGGACTTTCGCCGGATTCCCGCATCTTCTGGAGGATGTCGGGGTGGCGGCATCACCGGGCGCGGCGACGGGCGTATGATCTTGAACGACACATCGACGGGGAATACCCGGTGCGACGGTCCCGTCCGGCCGGAGACGGGAATCGGTGGCGCGCTCGCGTGCCGCCCGGAGCCCGCGAGCGCCGTCCGGATGTTCGCATCTCCGGTATTTCCGGCATCTCCGTACGCCCGGTGATCCGGGGCGGGGACACGTTCCGCGCGGCCGGGTCCCCGGCGGAAGGGTTCAGATGCCGTCGCGTTCGAGCGGGCAGCTCATGCAGCGCGGACCGCCCCGGCCGCGGCCGAGTTCGCTGCCCCGGATCGTGATGACCTCGATCCCGTTCTGGCGCAGGTGGTTGTTGGTGGTCGTGTTGCGCTCGTAGGCCACCACCACGCCGGGACGCAGGGCCAGCACGTTGCAGCCGTCGTCCCACTGCTCCCGCTCGGAGGCGTACACGTCCTGCGTCGCGCTGAGGACCTTGATGTCGTCCAGTCCGATCGCCCGCGCGATGGCCCGGTGCATGTCCTCGGGGGGATGGTCGGTGATCTTGAGTTCCTTCTCGTTGTCGCCGGGCTCGACCGTGTAGGAGGGCAGCATGCCCAGCCCCGCGAACTTGGTGAAGACGCCGACGTCCACGTTGGTCATGACCGTGTCCAGGTGCATGAAGGCCCGCGCCTTCGGCATGTCCAGCGCGACGATCTTCGTCGCCGCCCCCCGTTTGAACAGGCTCCGCGCGAGCATCTCGACCGCCTGGGGCTGGGTGCGCTCGCTGATCCCCACCAGCACCGCGCCCCGGCCGATGACGAGCACGTCGCCGCCCTCGATGGTGGCGGGCGCCGCCGGGATGCCGGGCATCCAGACGTTGTAACCGCCCTCGTCCGGCCGGTCGTAGCCGGGCGCGAAGGCCGGGTGGTAGCGGTAGATCGCCTCCATGTTGACGGTCTCGCGGCGGCGGGCCTTCTTCTTCATCGCGTTGATCGAGACGCCGTCGTAGATCCAGCAGGAGGTGTCGCGGGTGAACAGGTGGTTGGGCAGCGGGGGCAGCACGAAGTCGTCCGGCCTGAGCGTGTGGAAGGCGAGGCTCTTGGGGTCGGTGCCCATGTCCACCAGCTCGCGCTTGGTGATGCCCCCGGTGAGATAGCGCTTGAGCGTGACGGAGTCCATCGAGTCGAGCGCGTTGCGGACGGCGTCGACGGCCATCGGGCCGAAGTAGCGCTCGTCGGCGACGCCGTCCAGGATGTGCCTGCGCGCCTCGGGGATCTCGACCGTCTCGCGGAGCAGGTCGGAGAGCATGTGGACGGTGACGCCCTGGTCGACCAGGAGCCTCTGCCACTCCTCGTGCTCCTCCACGGCGCGCTGCACCCACAGCACGTCGTCGAAGAGGAAGTCGTCCTTGTTCGACGGTGTGAGCCGTTTCAGGGCGAGTTCCGGCCTGTGCAGCAGGACCTGGTGGAGCCGGCCGACCTCGGAGTCGACGTGAAAGGCCATTTCTCTTCCTTCGCGGCTGGTGGCAGGGTCCACCGGGACGGCTGCGCCCGGGGCGTGGTCGTCATGCTTCGCCGTGGTGCGGATGTGAGGCGCATACCCGCAGGACCAACTGGAAGTCAGCGAAGATCGTGATGTTTATTCACTTTTGAGAAGATTACCGGGGCGGATCCGTGCTGTTCGCGGAGCGGACCCCCTCTTCGGGCGAACCGTCACCCGGCTGGTACCTTGAAGTCGTTGACTTCCTTTAAGACCCGTCCCGTGAGGCGGGAAAGGTGGTGTTCTTCCTTGGCCGAGGCCAATTCGCGTGCGCTCCAGCATGCGCAGGGCGGTGCCCGCGCCGTCCTTGAGCAGTCCGACATCAACCGGGCCCTGATCCGCATCTCCCACGAGATCCTTGAGCGGACCAAGGGCGGCGAGAACGTCGTCCTCCTGGGCATTCCCACCCGCGGCGTCCACCTGGCCCGCCGCCTGGCCGCCCACATCAAGCAGTTCGAGGGCCGCTCGGTCCCCGTCGGCTCCCTCGACGTCACGATGTACCGCGACGACCTCCGGCTGCGCCCCGCCCGCGCGCTGGGTCGCACCGAGCTGCCCGCCGACGGCATCGACGGCAGGGTGGTCGTCCTCGTCGACGACGTCCTCTACTCGGGCCGCACCGTCCGCGCCGCCCTCGACGCCCTCAACGACCTGGGCCGCCCGCAGGCCGTGCAGCTCGCCGCCCTGGTCGACCGGGGCCACCGCGAGCTGCCCATCCGCCCCGACTACGTGGGCAAGAACCTGCCGACGTCCAAGTCCGAGAGCGTCAAGGTCTACCTGGAGGAGAACGACGGCAGCGACGCGGTCCTGCTGCTGAAGGAGGGCGACCGGTGAAGCGGCACCTGATCTCCGCGGCCGACCTGACCCGCGACGACGCCCTGCTCATCCTGGACACCGCCGACGAGCTGGCGAAGATCTCGGAACGTTCCATCAAGAAGCTCCCCACCCTGCGGGGCCGCACGGTGGTGAACCTCTTCTTCGAGGACTCCACCCGGACCAGGATCTCCTTCGAGGCCGCGGCCAAGCGCCTGTCGGCCGACGTCATCAACTTCTCCGCCAAGGGTTCCAGCGTCTCCAAGGGCGAGTCGCTCAAGGACACCGCGCTCACCCTGGAGGCGATGGGCGCCGACGCCGTCGTCATCCGCCACAGCGCCTCGGGCGCGCCGCACCGGCTGGCCGGCTGGGTGCGCGGCAGCGTCGTCAACGCCGGCGACGGCACCCACGAGCACCCCACCCAGGCCCTGCTCGACGCCTTCACCATGCGCCGCCGCCTGGGCCCGCTGGACGGCAGGAAGGTCACCATCGTCGGCGACGTGCTGCACAGCCGGGTGGCCCGCTCCAACGTGCTGCTGCTGGCCACGCTCGGCGCCGAGGTGACCCTGGTCGCCCCGCCGACCCTGTTCCCGGTCCAGGTCGGCTCCTGGCCGTGCGAGGTCTCGTACGACCTCGACGCGGTGCTGCCCAAGTCCGACGTGGTGATGATGCTGCGCGTGCAGCGCGAGCGCATGAACGCGGCGTTCTTCCCCACCGAGCGGGAGTACAGCCGCCGCTACGGGCTCGACCGCGACCGCGTCGCCAAGATGCCCGACCACGCCATCGTGATGCACCCCGGCCCGATGAACCGGGGCATGGAGATCGCGGCCGAGGTGGCCGACTCGCCGCGCTCGACGATCGTCGAGCAGGTCGCCAACGGTGTGACCGCACGCATGGCCGTCCTGTACCTGCTGCTTGGCGGCGCCGACCTCGGGGGAGAGATCTGATGAACGACCGCATCGGGGCCACGCGTGACGGCATCGTCATCAGGGGCGCCAGGATCCTCGGCGGCGAGCCGGCCGACATCCTGATCCGCGACGGCCTCCTGGTGGAGATCGGCCGGGGGCTGACCGGCGGCGAGACCGTCGAGGCCGAGGGGCTGATCGCCCTGCCCGGCCTGGTCGACCTGCACACCCACCTGCGCGAGCCGGGCCGCGAGGACGCCGAGACCGTCGCCACCGGCACCCGCGCCGCCGCCCTCGGCGGCTACACCGCCGTGCACGCCATGGCCAACACCGAGCCGGTCGCCGACACCGCCGGCGTCGTCGAGCAGGTCTGGCGCCTGGGCCAGGAGGCGGGCCACTGCGACGTGCAGCCCGTCGGCGCAGTCACCGTCGGCCTGGGCGGCGAGCGCCTCGCCGAGCTCGGCGCGATGGCCGATTCCACCGCGCGGGTCCGGGTCTTCTCCGACGACGGCAAATGCGTCTCCGACGCGGTGCTCATGCGCCGCGCCCTGGAGTACGTCAAGGCGTTCGACGGCGTCGTCGCCCAGCACGCCCAGGAGCCGCGCCTGACCGAGGGCGCGCAGATGAACGAGGGCGCGGTCTCGGGGCGGCTGGGCCTGACCGGCTGGCCCGCGGTCGCCGAGGAGGCGATCATCGCCCGCGACTGCCTGCTGGCCGCCCACGTCGGCTCGCGCCTGCACATCTGCCACGTCTCCACGGCCGGCTCCGTGGAGATCATCCGCTGGGCCAAGTCCAAGGGCTGGGACGTCACCGCCGAGGTGACCCCGCACCACCTGCTCCTCACCGACGACCTGGTCGAGGACTCCCCGGTCGGCTCCTACAACCCGATCTACAAGGTGAACCCGCCGCTGCGCACCCGCGCGGACGTCGAGGCGCTGCGCGAGGCCCTGGCCGACGGCACGATCGACTGCGTGGCCACCGACCACGCCCCGCACCCGGTCGAGGACAAGGAGACCGAGTGGGCCGCCGCCGCCATGGGCATGATCGGCCTGGAGACGGCACTGGCCGTGGTCCAGGAGGCGATGGTCGACACGGGCCTGCTCGACTGGGCCGGCGTCGCCGAGCGCATGTCCCTCGCCCCGGCCAGGATCGGCAGGCTCCAGGGCCACGGGCGGCCGATCGAGGTCGGAGCCCCGGCCAACATCACCCTCTACGACCCGTCGGTGCGTGCCGCCGTCGACCCGGCGGGCTACGCTTCCAAGAGCCGCAACACGCCCTACGAGGGCCTGACCCTGCCCGGCCGCGTCGTCGCGACCTTCCTGCGCGGCAGGCCGACCGTCCTGGACGGAAAGCTCACGTGAGGACC
Organism: Streptosporangium sp. NBC_01469; assembly: GCF_036227305.1. NCBI lineage: Bacteria > Bacillati > Actinomycetota > Actinomycetes > Streptosporangiales > Streptosporangiaceae > Streptosporangium > Streptosporangium sp. NBC_01469. The sequence goes on from NZ_CP109465.1 coordinate 4,799,269, forward strand.
CTCCTCCGACGCGCCCGCCGCGCCCGGCCGGCCGCCGCGGGGACCGCGTCGGATACCTTCTCCTTTCCCTCCCCGGGACGCGAGGGCGTCCCGTCCGGCGGCGGGACGGCGACCCAACGTGCCGGATATTTCATACTTTGCGGAGCTGTAACCGAGATGATCGGGGTGTGTGAGTGACCGCAGTGCTAGTGCTGGAAGACGGACGCGTCTTCCACGGGACCCCTTACGGCGCCGAGGGCGAGACCTTCGGCGAGATGGTCTTCAACACCGGGATGACCGGCTACCAGGAGACGCTGACCGATCCGTCGTACCACCGCCAGATCGTCGCGATGACCGCGCCCCACATCGGGAACACCGGGGTCAACGACGAGGATCCGGAGTCGTCGCGGGTGTGGGTGGCCGGATACGTGGTCCGCGAGCCCGCCCGGATGGCCTCCAGCTGGCGATCCAACCGCTCCCTGGACGACTACCTCAGGGAGCAGGGCGTCGTCGGCATCGCCATCACCGGCACCCGCGCTCTCACCCGCCACCTGCGCGAGCGGGGGGCGATGCGGGCCGGGGTCTTCTCCGGCAAGGCCCTGGCACCGGTCGAGGAGCTGCTGGAGCGGGTGCTGGGCAGCCCCGCGATGGAGGGCGCCGACCTGGCCGGGGAGGTCTCCACCCCGAAGCCGTACGTCGTGCCCGCGATCGGTCCCAGGCGGTTCACCGTGGCCGCCGTCGATCTCGGCATCAAGTCGATGACGCCGCACCGGATGGCCGAGCGCGGCTGCGAGGTGCACGTGCTGCCCGCCTCCGTCACCGCCGAGGAGATCCTCGCGCTCGGCCCCGACGGGGTGTTCTTCTCCAACGGCCCCGGCGACCCCGCCACCGCGGACGGTCCGGTCAAGGCGCTTCGCGGCGTCCTCGACGCGGGTGTCCCGTTCTTCGGCATCTGCTTCGGCAACCAGCTCTTCGGGCGGGCGCTGGGGCTGGGCACCTACAAGCTGCGCTACGGCCACCGTGGCGTCAACCAGCCGGTGCAGCACCGGGGCACCGGCAAGGTGGAGATCTCCGCGCACAACCACGGCTTCGCGGTACGCGCGCCGCTGGAAGGCGTGTTCGACACGCCGTACGGACCGGCGGAGGTCAGCCACGTCAACCTCAACGACGACTGCGTCGAGGGGCTGCGGCTGCTGGACCGCCCGGCGTTCAGCGTCCAGTACCACCCCGAGGCCGCGGCCGGCCCGCACGACTCGGCCGGCCTGTTCGACGACTTCTGCGCGTTGATGGCGGGCGAGCGGGGAACGGTCAGCGGGGTGAGCGCTAACACGGGCGCGACCATGAGTACGAGCACGGAGGGAAGCAAGGGTGCCTAAGCGCACGGACATCCAGTCGATCATGGTGATCGGCTCAGGGCCGATCGTGATCGGCCAGGCCTGCGAGTTCGACTACTCGGGCACCCAGGCCTGCCGCGTGCTGCGTGCCGAGGGCTTCCGCGTGATCCTCGTCAACAGCAACCCGGCGACCATCATGACCGACCCCGAGTTCGCGGACGCCACCTACGTCGAGCCCATCACCCCCGACATCGTCGAGAAGATCATCGCCAAGGAGCGGCCCGACGCGCTGCTGCCCACCCTGGGCGGGCAGACCGCGCTGAACACCGCGATCTCCCTGTACGAGGCCGGGGTCCTGGAACGCTACGAGGTCGAGCTGATCGGCGCCGACGTCGACGCCATCCAGGCGGGCGAGAACCGAGAGCTGTTCAAGGGCATCGTGGCCAAGGTCGCCGCCGAGCACGGCCTCAACGCCGAGTCGGCGCGTTCGTTCGTCTGCCACACCATGGACGAGTGCCTGGCCGCCGCGGGCGAGCTGGGCTACCCGCTGGTGGTGCGGCCCTCCTTCACCATGGGCGGGGTCGGCTCGGGCTTCGCGCACGACGAGGAGGAGCTGCGCCGCATCGCCGGGGCGGGCCTCGACGCCTCGCCGACCACCGAGGTGCTCCTGGAGGAGTCCATCCTCGGCTGGAAGGAGTACGAGCTGGAGGTCATGCGCGACCGGGCCGACAACGTGGTGATCGTCTGCTCGATCGAGAACATCGACCCGATGGGCGTGCACACCGGCGACAGCGTCACGGTGGCCCCCGCGCTGACGCTGACCGACCGCGAATACCAGAACATGCGCGACGTGGCCATCGCGGTCATCCGCGAGGTCGGTGTCGACACCGGCGGTTGCAACATCCAGTTCGCCGTCGACCCGAGCACCGGCCGCATGGTCGTCATCGAGATGAACCCACGCGTCTCGCGCTCCTCGGCGCTCGCGTCCAAGGCCACCGGCTTCCCGATCGCGAAGATCGCCGCCAAGCTGGCCATCGGCTACACCCTGGACGAGATCCCCAACGACATCACGAAGGAGACCCCCGCGTCGTTCGAGCCCTCGCTCGACTACGTCGTGGTCAAGGTGCCGAGGTTCGCGTTCGAGAAGTTCGCCGGGGCAGACCAGACCCTGACCACCCACATGAAGTCGGTGGGCGAGGCCATGGCGATCGGCCGGTCCTTCCCGGAGGCCCTGCAGAAGGCCCTGCGCTCGCTGGAGAAGAAGGGCGCCTCCTTCACCTGGGCGGGGGAGCCGGGCGACAGGGACGAGCTCCTGGACGCCTGCCGCGTCCCGCACGACGGACGGTTGTTCACCATGCAGCAGGCCATCCGCGCCGGGGCCACGATCGGGGAGCTGTCGGAGGCGACCTCCGTCGACCCGTGGTTCCTCGACCAGCTCATGGCGATCGACGAGGTGGCCGCCGAGCTGCGCGAGGCGCCGCAGCTGACCGCCGAGGTGCTGACCCGGGTCAAGCGGTACGGCTTCAGCGACGCGCAGATCGCCGAGCTGCGCGGCATGACCGAGCCGCGGGTGCGCGACCTGCGCCACGCGCTCGGCGTCCGGCCGGTCTACAACACCGTCGACACCTGCGCCGCCGAGTTCGCCGCCCAGACCCCCTACCTGTACTCCACCTACGACGAGGAGACCGAGGTCCCCTACGGGGAGCGTCCCAAGGTCCTCATCCTCGGCTCGGGGCCCAACAGGATCGGCCAGGGCATCGAGTTCGACTACGCGTGCGTGCACGCCTCCTTCGAGCTGTCGGCGGCCGGATACGAGACCGTCATGGTCAACTGCAACCCCGAGACGGTCTCCACCGACTACGACACCTCCGACCGCCTCTACTTCGAGCCGCTCACCCTGGAGGACGTCCTGGAGGTCGTCCACGCCGAGCAGCAGACCGGCCCCGTGGTGGGCGTCATCGTCCAGCTCGGCGGCCAGACCCCGCTCGGCCTGGCCCAGTCGCTCAAGGACGCCGGGGTCCCGATCGTCGGCACCTCGCCGGAGTCGATCCACCTCGCCGAGGAGCGCGGCGCGTTCGGCAGGGTCCTCGCCGAGGCGGGCCTGCCCGCGCCCAAGCACGGCGTCGCGGTGACGGAGGGCGAGGCGCTGGCCATCGCCGCGGAGATCGGCTACCCGGTGCTGGTGCGGCCCTCCTACGTGCTGGGCGGCGCCGGGATGGCCATCGTCTACGACGACGACACCCTGGCCTCCTACATGGCCAAGGCGGGCGCGGCCAGCGACCACCCGGTGCTGGTGGACAAGTTCCTCGACGAGGCCGTGGAGATCGACGTCGACGCCCTGTTCGACGGCGAGGAGCTCTACCTCGGCGGCGTGATGGAGCACATCGAGGAGGCCGGGATCCACTCCGGCGACTCGGCGTGCTCGCTGCCGCCGATGACCCTGGGCGGCTACGACATCAAGCGCATCCGCGCCGCGACCGAGGCCATCGCCAGGGGAGTGGGCGTGCGCGGCCTGCTCAACGTGCAGTACGCCATGTCCGCCAACATCCTGTACGTGCTGGAGGCCAACCCCCGCGCCAGCCGTACGGTCCCGTTCGTCTCCAAGGCCACGGCGGTGCCGCTGGCCAAGGCGGCGGCCAGGGTGATGATGGGCGCCACGGTGGCCGGGCTGCGCGCCGAGGGCCTGCTGCCCGCGACCGGCGACGGCGGCACCATGCCGCTGGACGCGCCCATCGCGGTCAAGGAGGCCGTGCTGCCGTTCAACCGGTTCCGCGGCGTGGACATCGTGCTCAGCCCCGAGATGCGCTCCACCGGCGAGGTCATGGGCATCGACGAGTTCTTCGGCACCGCCTACGCCAAGTCGCAGGCCGCCGCGTACGGCTCGCTGCCCACCAAGGGGCGGGCGTTCGTCTCGGTGGCCAACCGCGACAAACGCGCCATGATCTTCCCGGTCAAGGCCCTCGCCGACCTCGGCTTCGAGATCCTCGCCACCGAGGGCACCGCCGAAGTACTGCGCCGCAACGGCGTCCATGCCAAGATCGTGCGCAAGCACAGCGAGGGGACCGGCCCCGCAGGCGAGCAGACCATCGTCCGGCGCATCCTGGACGGGGAGGTGGACCTCATCGTCAACACCCCCTTCGGCAGTCCCGGCCAGTCGGGGCCGCGCCTGGACGGCTACGAGATCCGCACCGCCGCGGTGCTGCGCGCCATCCCCTGCATCACCACCGTCCAGGGGCTCGCCGCGGCCGTACAGGGCATCCAGGCGATCGTCCGTGGTGACATCGGCGTACGGTCCCTCCAGGAGCACGCCAAGCGTTTGCGGAGCGGCTGAGGAGCGGGGCCGGTGCCTTAGCGGAGGTGAGGGAGACGCCTGTTACCCCGGTGCAGGTGACCGGCACGGTGCTGACGACGCGCCGCGTCGACGCCTACCATGCGCTGACCGTGGTGGCGCCCGGCATCGCCGAGCGCTTCCGGCCCGGTCACTTCGTCGGGGTGGCCGTCGGCGGGGCGCAGACGTCGATGCTGACGCGCCGTGCCTTCTTCGTCCACGACGTCAAGCCCGACTACGGGGGTACGGTCGAGTTCGTCTTCTCCGTACGGGGTCCCGGCACGGCCTGGCTGGCCGAGCGGCGCGCCCGCGACACCCTCGACCTGGTGGGCCCGCTCGGCCGCCCGTTCCCGCTGCCCAGGGACCCGGTGACCTGCGTCCTGGTCGGTGCCGAGCACGGCTCGGCGACGCTGTTCACCGTGGCCGACGCCCTCCAGGGGCGCGGCTGCCGCGTCGACTTCGTCCTCGGCGCGGTCTCCTCCGACCGGGTGTTCGGCGCCCTGCGGGCCAGGCGGATGGGGGAGACCACCACGCTGACCACCGAGGACGGCTCCCTGGGCATGCGCGGCCGGGTGACCGACGTGCTGCCCGGAGTGATCGCCGACGTGCGGGCCGACGCCGTCTACGCCTGCGGCCCGATGCCGGTGCTGCGCGGCGTCACCGCGGTGGCGGTCGAGTTCGACATCCCCGTCCAGGTGGCCGTCGAGGAGGGGATGGCGTGCGGGATCGGCGTGTGCATGACGTGCGTGCTGCCGGTCATCGGGGACGACGGTGTAACCCGGATGGTCCGCTCGTGCGTCGAAGGACCGGTCTTCAGGGGCGAGCGCGTCCGCTTCGACGACGTCGGCACGATCCCGTTCGACGCGCTGGGAGCGCCCGGTGGGGGAACGCGGAATGCCGGTTGACATGCGGACGTACCTGGGGCACGTGGAGCTGGTCAACCCCGTCACCACGGCCGCCGGATGCGCGGCGTCGGGCTCCGAGCTCGCCCAGTTCTTCGACCTGGCCAGGATCGGCGCGCTGACCACCCGGTCGATCACGATGGCCCCCAGGGCGGGCCGGCCGACCCCCAGGATGGCCGAGACGCCCTCGGGCATGCTCAACGCCGTCGGGCTCCAGGGGCCGGGCGTGGACGCCTTCCTGGAGCGCGAGCTGCCCTGGCTGTCCCAGCGGGGCGTGCGGACCGTGGTGTCCATCGGCGGCGGCACCGTGGCCGAGTACACCGCGCTGGCCCGCAGGCTCACCGACGCGCCCGGCGTCACCGCCGTGGAGGTCAACCTGTCCTGCCCCAACATCGAGGACCGCGGCCGGGTCTTCGCCCGCGACGGCGCGGCCTCCGCCGAGGTGATCGCCTCGGTGCGCTCGGTCATGCGCTACGACGTGCCCGTGGTGGCCAAGCTCTCCCCGGACGTCGTGGACATCGTGAGCGTCGCCCGCGCGTGCGTGGACGGCGGTGCCGACGCGCTCTCGATGATCAACAACCCGCTCGGCATGAGCATCGACACCGAGGCCATGCGGCCCGCCCTCGCGGCGGTCACCGGAGGACTCTCGGGACCGGCCATCCGGCCACTGGCCGTACGCTGCGTGTGGCAGGTCCACGCGGCCCTGCCCAGCGTGCCCATCATCGGCATGGGCGGCGTGCTGACCGGCAGGGACGCCTTCGAGCTCATCCTCGCCGGCGCCTGCGTCGTCGCCGTGGGGACGGCGCTGTTCCACGACCCCTACGCCTGCCTGCGCATCCTCCGCGAGCTGGAGGAGCTCCTGGCGGCCCGGGGGTTCCACCGGCTGGCCGACGCGGTCGGGCTGGCCCACCGCCCGCCGGGGGCGTCCACCCGGCACCGGATAGATCTTGAGGAGAGTTCCCTGTGACGCCCGCACCCATCGCCGTCGCCCTGGACGCGCCAGACCTCGAGACAGCGGCCCACTGGGCGAGCCTGGTGACCCCGCACGTCACCACTGTCAAGGTCGGGCTGGAACTCTACCTCCGCTACGGCCCCGACGTGATCGCCTCCGTCCGCGGGGCGAGCGGAGTGCGGGTCTTCCTCGACCTGAAGCTCCACGACATCCCCAACACCGTCGCGGGCGCCGCCAGGGCCGTGGCCCGGCTCAAGCCCGCCATCCTGACCGTCCACGCCGCCGGCGGCCCCGCGATGATCCGGGCGGCCGTGGAGGCCATGCCCAACACCCAGATCGCGGCGGTGACGCTGCTCACCTCGCTCTCGGAGGCCGACCTGGAGCAGGTGGGCGTCAACGGTCCCTCGGAGGACGCCGTACGCCGCCTGTCGGCGCTCGCCGTCGCCGCGGGCGCCCAGGCCCTCGTCTGCTCGCCGCGCGAGGTCGCCGCGGTGCGCGCCGAGGTCGGTCCCGGCATCACCCTCATCACCCCCGGCGTCCGCCCCGTCGGCGCCGCGAGCCAGGACCAGGCAAGAGTGGCGACTCCCGAGCAGGCGCTGGCCGACGGGGCCGACCTCCTCGTGATCGGCCGCCCGATCACCGGCTCCGCCGACCCCGGCGCGACGGCCGCGGGCATCGCCGCGGCCCTCCGGCGCGTCTCCGCCGCCACGGGGCACCAAGTGTGACCCGCGCCCGGGGAGTGTGCCGGGCGTCGTGTGTGGCGCGGTCTGAGGGCCGTGCCGGGCGTCGTGTGTGACGCGGGTCCGGGAACTGCTCCGGGCGTCGGGTGTGACGGGTCCGGGAGTGTGCCGGGCTTTGTGCGGGACGCGGGTCCGGGGACTGTTTCCGGCGTCGGGTGTGGAGCGGTCCGAAGACCGCGCCAGGCGTTGTACGGGACGCGGTCCGGGGACCGTTTCGGGCGTTGTGCGTGGGAGCGGTCCGGGGAGTGCGCCGGGCGTCGCGCGGGACGCGGTCCGAGGCGTGGTCCGGGGAGCGGTCCGAGGCGCGATCCGAGGCGTGGTCCGGGGAGCCGTTCGGCGCCGCGCGCGGCGTGTGCCCGGAACCGCCGGGCGTCGCGGTGTCGCGCGGGCCAGGAAAGCGCCGGGCGCGGCGTGTGCCGGGGCGCGGGAAACCGCCGGGCGTCGTGGATGCCGGGGCGCCGGAGACCGTTTGGCGTCGCGTGTCGGGGCACCGGAGAGCGCCGGGCGTCGCGGGTCGGGTAACGCCGGGAAGCACCCGGTTCCGCGTGTGAGGGGGCGCCGGAGACCGCCGGGCGTCGCGGGTGGGACAACCCCTGAAAACTCGGCGCTGAGAGCAGTTTTGTCGACGTAGAGCGACACAGCGATCACACAAAGTCACGAAGTAGATTTTCTAGGGGGATAAAGTGGCCTTGACGTTGCTTGAAGCGCCATGACCAGCTAGTTTCCCTTCCCGTCCGAGTACATCGACAGGAAATTCGAGGTGACCCGGCGTGGCTCTTCCTCCCCTTACCCCTGAGCAGCGCGCCGCAGCCCTAGAGAAGGCTGCCAAGGCCCGCCGAGAGCGTGCCGAGGTGAAGAACCGCCTGAAGCACGGTGCGGTCTCTCTGGCTGAGGTGCTCAAAGACGGGCAGGCCGACGACGTCATCGGCAAGATGAAGGTTTCGGCCCTTCTCGAGTCGCTTCCCGGCGTGGGCAAGGTCCGCGCCAAGCAGCTCATGGAGCGGCTTGGAATCGCAGAGTCCCGCCGTGTGCGGGGCCTGGGTACGAACCAGCGAGCTTCGCTCGAGCGTGAGTTCGGCGGGGCCGAGAGCTAATCTCGGTTCATACGACCACGCTCGCCCCGCATGGGGGACAGCATCACGGGGGGTTTGGAGTGACCGGAACGTCGTGGTCCGACGAGAGTCGGACTCCGGAGGCAACCGCCGAGGGCGGGGCCGGTCGCTCCACATCCTCGGCCGGAAGTCCGGAGGGGGCGCGAGTCTTCCCCGGGCTCCCGGCCGGTAAGCGCCTGACGGTCCTGTCCGGGCCGTCGGGCGTCGGCAAGTCCACGGTCGTCGCCGAGCTTCGGCGGGCACACCCGGAGGTGTGGCTGTCGGTCTCGGTGACCACCAGGAAACCCCGTCCAGGGGAGACCCACGGCGTCGAGTACTTCTTCGCCGACGACGAGGAGTTCGACCGCCTCGCCGCCTCGGGCGAGCTGCTGGAATGGGCCGAGTTCGCCGGCAACCGGTACGGAACCCCGCGCGGCCCCGTGATCGAGAAGCTCGAGGCCGGGGTGCCCACGCTGCTGGAGATCGATCTCCAGGGCGCCAGGCAGGTCCGCGCGACCATGCCCGAGGCCCTGCTGGTCTTCCTGGCCCCCCCGACCTGGGGAGAGCTGGAGAAGCGCCTGCGCGGCCGGGGCACCGAGCCCGAGGACGTCATCGCCCGCCGCCTGGCGGCCGGCCGGATCGAGATGGCGGCCGAGCAGGAGTTCGACCTGACACTCGTCAACACGTCCGTCCAGGGCGTATGCCATCGGCTGATAGCCTTATTGGCTGATGCTCCCGAGGATTCGCGCCTCGGACGTTCACCTAGCTAGGGGAAATCACACGTGGCAACCAGCGCCGCCTACTCCGAAGGCATCACCAACCCGTCGATCGACGCCCTGCTCGACATCGTCGACAGCAAGTACAGTCTCGTGATCTTCGGCTCCAAGCGGGCGCGTCAGATCAACGCCTACTACTCCCAGCTCGGCGAGGGCCTGCTCGAGTACGTCGGCCCGCTCGTCGAGACCCACGCGCAGGAGAAGCCGCTGTCCATCGCGCTGCGCGAGGTCAGCGAGGGCCTGCTGACCTCCGAGCCGATCGAGGGCTGAACCACCTCGATGCGGACTCCGGAAGAAGCCGGGTCCCCCGGCGGACCCAGGGTCGTCCTCGGTGTGAGCGCGGGCATCGCCGCCTACAAGGCGTGCGAGCTGCTGCGCCTGTTCACCGAGTCGGGCCACGACGTGCGCGTGGTCCCGACCAAGGAGGCGCTCCGCTTCGTCGGTGAGCCGACCTGGGCCGCGCTGTCCGGCAACCCGGTCACGACCGACGTCTGGGAGTCCGTGCACGAGGTGCCGCACGTCCGCATCGGGCAGGGCGCCGACCTGGTGGTCGTCGCGCCGGCCACCGCCGACGTGCTCGCCAAGGCCGCCCACGGGCTGGCGGGCGACCTGCTGACCAACACCCTGCTCACCGCGCGCTGCCCGGTGGTGTTCGCCCCGGCGATGCACACCGAGATGTGGGAGCACCCCGCGACCCGCGCCAACGTGGCCACGCTCCGCGAGCGCGGCTCGATCGTCGTGGACCCCGCCGTGGGCCGCCTGACCGGCGCCGACACCGGCCCCGGCCGGCTGCCGGACCCGAAGGAGATCTTCGAGGTCTGCCGCCGCGTCATCGCCGGACGCCCGGCCGACCTGGCCGGTCGCCGTCTGGTGATCTCCGCCGGGGGCACCCGCGAGGCCATCGACCCGGTCCGCTTCATCGGCAACCGCTCCTCGGGCCTGCAGGGCTACGCGCTGGCCCGCACGGCCGTCGCCCGGGGGGCCGAGGTCACCCTGGTGGCCGCCAACGTCGGCCTGCCCGACCCGGCGGGGGCCAGGGTCGTCCGGGTCGAGTCGGCCCTGGAGTTGCGCGCCGCCGTGCTCGACGCGGTGGAGGGCGCCGACGCCGTGGTCATGGCCGCCGCCGTCGCCGACTTCCGGCCCTCGGCGCGGAGCGAATCGAAGATCAAGAAGACCGCCGACGAGCCTGACTCCATCCATCTCGTGAAAAATCCCGACATTCTGGCGGAGCTGGGTGAGCGGCGCCGCGAGGGGCTCAAGCCGTACCCGCGGGTGATCGCGGGATTCGCGGCCGAGACCGACGACGTCCTCGCCAACGGGCGGGCCAAGCTCGCCCGCAAGGGCTGCGATCTGCTCGTCGTCAACCAGGTCGGCGACGGCCTCGCCTTCGGCACGCCCGACAACGCGGCCGTGGTCCTGGTCGCCGGCGGGGAGCAGATCGACATCCCGCGCGGTCCCAAGGAGGCCCTCGCCGACAGGGTCTGGGATCTTGTCGCCGCACGCCTGGCCTGACCTCTTGCCGCGGGCCACCTCCCGGCGGATACTGCCTCCGAGATGACCTGCAATGTCGTGGCTGGGAGGGGTTTCGATCATGCCGGTCGCCGCCGCCGTCAGGGCTCGATGCCGGGCGCTGCTTCCGCCGGGTGAGGAGATCCACTACGTCCTGCCGGCGCTGTCGGTGGGCACCCCGGGCATGGCGACCTTCCTCATCGTGGTCACCGACCGCACCATCTGCGTGATGTCCACCAAGTTCTTCGACCGCGACGCGCCGACCTCGGTGTACGCCACCCACTCCCGGCGCACCCGGCTCGGCCCGCTGGAGTTCTCCGCGGGTGCGGCCATCGAGCTCGGCGGCATGGTGTTCGAGATCGACGAGGAATACGCCGCGGTGGTCGCCGCCGCTGACGCCGAGGTCTTCGCCCCCGAGACGCTACCGCCCGATCCGCTGCCCGATTTGTAATCCAAATACCGTTTTGGTGTGATTGCTCCTCGTGGCGCGATCGAACCCTCCTCGCACCGCGGTCGCGTGCGTTTCGAGCCTGGATTTCCTTGAGACAGAGCTCTTTTCCGTACGCGATCCGAGACTTTAGAGTGACATGATCTGAGACGGTTTCACGGCTCCACATCAGGTGGGGCTAGAATTCGCCGGAGCGCTACTGGTGTCCGCCGACGCCAGAGCCCCCAAACGCCAGCAGCCGCTGCATGAGGAGCCACTGACTTGTCCCGTCGCCTGTTCACCTCCGAGTCGGTCACAGAGGGCCACCCGGACAAGATCGCCGACCAGATCAGTGACGCGATTCTCGACGCCATGCTCAAGGGTGACCCCAAGAGCCGCGTCGCGGTCGAGACGCTGATCACCACCGGTCAGGTCCACGTCGCCGGAGAGGTGACGACGGAGACCTACGTCGACATTCCCGGTCTCATCCGGGAGAAGATCCTCGAGATCGGTTACGACGCCTCGCACAAGGGCTTCGACGGCGCCTCCTGTGGCGTGTCGGTGTCCATCGGCGCGCAGTCGCCCGACATCGCCCAGGGCGTCGACGACGCCTACGAGAACCGCGAGGGCGAGGCCGGCGACGAGCTCGACCGCCAGGGCGCCGGTGACCAGGGGCTGATGTTCGGCTACGCCTGCCGTGAGACCCCCGAGCTGATGCCGCTGCCGATCCAGCTGGCGCACCGCCTCGCCGAGCGCCTGTCGCAGGTCCGCAAGGACGGCACGGTGCCCTACCTGCGTCCCGACGGCAAGACCCAGGTCACCGTCGAGTACGACGGCGACACGCCCGTCCGGCTCGACACCGTGGTGGTCTCCACCCAGCACGCGGCCGAGATCGACCTCAAGGAGATGCTCGCTCCCGACATCAAGGAGCACGTGGTCGACCCGGTCCTGGCCGGCCTGGAGATCGCCACCGAGGGCTACCGCCTCCTGGTCAACCCGACCGGCCGCTTCGAGATCGGCGGCCCGATGGGCGACGCCGGCCTGACCGGCCGCAAGATCATCGTTGACACCTACGGCGGCATGTCCCGCCACGGTGGCGGCGCGTTCTCCGGCAAGGACCCGTCCAAGGTCGACCGCTCGGCCGCCTACGCCATGCGCTGGGTCGCGAAGAACATCGTGGCCGCCGGTCTGGCCGACCGCGCCGAGGTCCAGGTCGCCTACGCCATCGGCAAGGCTCACCCGGTCGGCGTGTTCGTCGAGACCTTCGGCACCGAGAAGACCGACGTCGAGAAGATCCAGCAGGCCGTGCTCGAGGTCTTCGACCTGCGCCCGGCCGCGATCATCCGCGACCTCGACCTGCTCCGCCCGATCTACTCGGCCACCTCCGCGTACGGCCACTTCGGTCGCGAGGGCTTCTCCTGGGAGTCCACCGACCGTTCCGACGCCCTGCGCAGCGCCGCCGGTCTCTGACCCGCACCACCTTTTCGTACGGCCCCCGTGATCTTCTTCACGGGGGCCGTACGCGTTCCCGGTCCTGTCCCGCCCGGCGGGATGCCGGATGGTTCCGTCACGGTCATGGGGGCGCGTCGCCGACGAGTCGCGGGGGGCACGTCGCCGACGGTAAGTGATATCACTTTCAAGGCTTTGATTGATATCATTGACGCATGAAGCAACTTCTTCTCCGAATCGATGACGATCTTCATCAGCGCATAACGCGCAGGGCCCGCCGCACCGGCCGCTCCATCAACGCGACCGCCGGGGAGATCCTCGCCCATGGCGTGTCCGACGAGGCGCTGGACGCTCGGGCGGAGCTCCGCGCTCGAGCGCGGAGACTCGGGGTGCTCGCCGAGCGGCCCCTCTCTCCTCCTGCTCCTCTCGTGACAGAAGCCGACCGTGAGCGTGCGCTCGCGGCCACCGAGGGCGCCGGCCCGGTTCTCGACGACCTCTGGGCGGAGGGTCGCTGACCCCGATGCTCACCTACGTCGACTCCTCGGTCCTGGCCTGCGCCTATCTCCGCGACGAACCCGGTCACGACCGGGCCAGAGAACTCCTCGAAGACCCCGAGCATCTCCTCGTCACGAGCACCTTGACCGTGGTGGAGGTGACCGGCGTGCTGGTCCGTGCCTCCCGTGCCAGGCGGCTGCTGGAACTGGACACCAGGATTGCCGTACTGGCGGCAGATCTTGGAGAGAACGGCCCGGTCACGTTGCTGAGCGCGCCCCGCGACGCCGTGGAGCGCCGGGCCGTGGAGATCGTTTACGCTCATGCCCTTCGTGCGCTCGACGCCATGCATCTCGCCACGGCCGAGCTGGCGGCCGTATCGCTCCTGGAGGACCCGGGAGACAAACTCGGCTTCGCCAGTCGTGACACCGCTCAGAGTGAGGCCGCCGCGGCACTCGGTTTCACTCCCGTTTGAAGACTGCGACGGCCCGCCGGGTTTGTGTGTCGTACGCCGGTGTCATGCGCTTGGGGGTGCGGGGAGTCTCTCGCCGGTGAACTGAGCCCAGACGGCGTGGCCGTGGGATCGGCTGCCCTGGCAGCCGACCTGGGAGGCCAGGGCGATGACGAGGGGAAGTCCCCGGCCGCCCTCGCCGAGGAGGGCGGGGTGGGTGACGGCGGGGACGGCGCCCTGGCCGGAGTCGTAGACCGTCACGCGGGTGGTCTCGGGTTTGCGGACGACCTCGACGACGAACGTGCCGTACGGCCGTCCGCTGGCGGTGTGGCGGACGGCGTTGGCGGCGAGTTCGGCGACGACCTGCTCCGCGTCCCGGCCGAAGGGGGAGTCGGCCAGGAGGAACCGCACGAAGCGCCGGGCCTCGGGAACCTGGGAGGGGCGGCCGGGGAAGGTCCGCCGCCAGGTCATGCCGCCGGGGCGGAGCCGGACCATCGCGTCGATCAACTCCGGGGCCACGCCGTCGTGGGTAGCGGTCATCTGGGCTCTCCTGGTCGGCGGAAATCGTCAGGAGAACAGTGACCCCGTCTCTCCGGGGAGGTGAACCTCCGGATGGCCGTCGGGGGAATACCCCTCGCATGTCACCTCTGAGCTGCGAGAACGTCTCGTCCGACGGGTGGGCATCCCCACTTCCACGCCGTGCTGTCATTCTCCGTGATCGCTCGAATACGATCCGTGTGTGTTCGGGAAAGGGTTTCGAGCGAGGGAGTGACGATGCCCGGAGAGGGATATCGGATTCTGCTGGGGTGCAGGCGGCGCAGCGAGGCGCTGCGTGCCTGTTCCCTCACGTTCGACCAGATCGCCGGCGTGTTCGCCCTGGACCACGAGGTCAGCCCGCTGCGCCTGTACCGCTACGCCCACGGCCGCACGGCGGGTGAGGTGGTGGCCGCCTACAACGATCTCGACCCGGCGGGCACCGCCACCCTGCGCGCCCCGCGCTTCTACGACTACGAGGCGTGGCCGCAGGCTGGACGGCGTCCCAGCGCCGGGGCGGTCGCCATCTTCGCCCGCGTCTACCAGACCGCGGCGCGGCGTCTGCTCACCGACGAGGTGTACGCCTCCTACGGCGTACGCGACCGGGACCTGCTCGACCAGGCCGACCACCGTCACCTCGACGCGAACCACTCTCGCCAGGTGTCCGCACCGGCCGTCCCGGGCACCAAGGGAACGAAGGCACTTCCCCCACTCGTTCCCGTGCCCGCGCCCGCCCGCTGTGCCGACCTGCTGCGCGCGGTCGGCGCAGAGGAGGCCGACGTGAAACGCCGCGAGCTGCTCTTCGAACTGGCCCTGCTTCTGGGCGGGACACCGGCCCTGGGCCTGCTGCGCCATCTCACCCCGCCGGAACGGGAACGCCTGGCCGCGGCCGCCCGGCACCAGGGCCCGATCGACGCGGCCACCATCGACGTGCTGGACAATCTCACAACTCGTCTCTGGAGGATGGACGAGACGATGGGTCCTCGGCAGATCATTCCGGTAGCCAACGCAAAGCGCGCCCTAGTCCAAGATCTGCTCAAGCAAGGCTCCCTCAGGCCGGCCTCGCGTGATCGTCTTCTTCACGTCTACTGGAGCCTCTCCCATCTCGCTGGATGGGCTCACTACGACCTCATGGACTATCAAGGTGCCACCCAGAGGTATGAGGAAGGGCTGGCGGTGGCTCACGAGCTGCGTGCTCCCGCGCTCCTTGCCCATCTTCATAGCCTGTCAGCCAACATGGCTCTTTATCAGGGAAAGCCCACCGTCGCGATGGACCACTCCTTTGCTGCCGAAGGGTGGGCAAAGAACAGTGGCAACCGTCTGCAGCAGGCGGCCATCTCACTCATGATGGCCCGGGTTTCCGCCGGAGTGAGGCGCGATGAGGGCGGCCTTCGCTTCCTCGACCGTGCCATCGATCTGGCATGTGAGAAACGTAACGAGTCTGATCTTCGTCACCTTTTCTGGATCAGCCCCGAGCGCATCGCCCGTCATGCCGTGTTCTGTCTGGTAGAGCTCAAGCAGCCTGAGCGGGCGATACCTTTGGCGCAACAGACCCTGGTCAAAGCGGATCCAGGCTGGAATCGGGAACGCGGCATTCTGCACCTCGAATACGCTACCGCGCTGATCCAGAAGCGAGAGATCCCGGAGGCGTCGGCGATGATCGGTGCTGCTGCTCAGATCTCCGTGAGACACAGTTCCGTCAGACTTCTGCACTCGATACGGCAGGCCCGTGTCCGGCTCGCGCCATGGGAGGACAACAAACATGTCCAGGACCTGGACGAGAGACTGCGCTCGCTGGCCATCTTAGTTTGACGCGTTCAGGGGCTTTTCCGGGAAATCACTTTATTGTTAGGCATCATTGGAGTTGGGTGATGTTGGTTGACGTGAACGGAGAGCCCGTGATGCACCTCGATTGCGCCCGTGTCGGGTCGGCTGCGATCGTCGCCTTGGGGGTACTGGTGTTGGGGGCGTGCTCCTCTGAACCTCCGGGGCCGACGGTGGCTCAGGCCGAGGTGACATTGAAGGCCGACATCGACTGGTTGGTGAAGTCGACCCACGCAAAAGATGTCACGGTGACGGACGAGGGTGGCAAGGACATCCCCTGCGGAGAGGGGATGGCGAAGCGAACATATGGAGTTGCCGGAGTGGACGCTTCCAGCGTCGACGAACCGGTCATTATATTCAACATGCTGACCGGCGGCCTGGGGAGGCGTGGATATAAAGTTGTTTCCGTTGACTGGAAAACGCCGAGCAATGAGTCTGTCAAGGGTGAATCGCGTGTCAAAATCACTGTCGACTCTTCGAAGAAAAAGCGCTTCGAACTTTCCGGTGAGACTCAATGCCTTAGGGTCGCTTTGTGAACTACCCCAAGGGGCTGGGGTTTGTTTGCGTGTTGTCCTTGGCTCCCCCGAAAGCGTTGTTGAGCCGGGTGGCCGCCTCTCCGACGGTGCTGTCGTCTCCGCTGCCCGAGCCGTTGCGGATCAGCCAGTCGGCGAGGTTCTTCAGCGCCTTCGGATCCTTGGCCAACTCGTTGAAGGGGAGCAGGTTGCCGTCTTTCCCGGTGATGGGAGGCTGGCCGAAGGCCGGATCGTTCGGGGGCACCGGGTAGGAGAACCCGTAGCGCTTCAACTCGTGAAAGATCCAGTATTCACGCCCAAGGGTGGCCAGGCGGTTGTTCTCCTTGAGTTCGTCCAGGCGGGTTCCATCGATGTCCTTGTGCGAGTCGATGGTCTCGCTCATGGACTTGCTGATCATCAACCAGACCAGCTCGTCGGCCGCGTCCAGAGCCAGACTCTTACCCGACGCGTCCAGTGCTGCGGCCCCCAGCTCCCCGATGCCGAACCCCACGATGTCGACTCCCAAGCCCAGGAGGAAGAAGAGTCGATCCCTCATCTTCTGGTCGTACTCATCCATTTTCCCCTGGACCTCGTTCGCCGCGGCGAACTGCATGCCGGAAACGTAGCCCAGGCTCGCGAAGGTGTTTCCGAGGTGCTTGATGCCTGCCCCGCGGTCCTTGGCGCCCGCCTCGTCCATCAGGTGCCTGGAGAACCTGCCCATTCCCGCGTCGAACGGCTTCATCCGCTCCGCCGAATCGGCGAAGATCTTGATGAAACGGTAGGTGTCACCGGGGCTGAGGCGGAACTTCGGATGCAGGCCGGCGGTGAGCGTGGTGGTTTTCTCGAACGCGCTGTCCTGCGTTCGGTTGGCGTCTCCGGCATTGGCACCCTCGATCATCTCGGCGGCGTAGGCGCCCGCGAGCATCGACATGAAGATTCTCGCGCCCTTCGCCACCTCCATCGGCTGTCCCTCCGGATCGCGGAAGTCCGCTCTGGTCCGGAGGTCGCCCATGGTCGTCATGACGTTGAAGGCGAATCGCACCGCTTCGGGGCCGGGGGAGCGTTTCTCGAAGACACCGGCCCCGGCGGCGAGCATCCGGCCGAACTCCGCCTCGGGGTCGAAGGCGATCGCGTCGTGCTCGTTGGTGTAGAGCGCGACCTCCCGGTTGAGCTCGGAGAACAGATCCCGGAGATCTTCGCGCGACAGGTCGTTGAACAGGGCCCTCGCCGTTTCGGGATTGTTGGCCAGGGCGGACAGGAAGTGGTTCAGGTCGGCGGTCCAGCGGGCGAGGACCTCGTCGCCGGGGGACTTCCGGACGCGGGGACGGATCACCTCGGTAAGCCACCCGGAGGGGAACCTGCCGTGGCCGAGCACCAGGCCCAGGCCGGATGCCTGCATCTTCCCGAGGCTCTCCGGCTCCCAGGCCGGGCCGAGCGTTTTCGGTCGCCGGGCCACCGCCGTGGCGAGAGCCTCCCCCATGGTCTTCCAGTGCTCCTTGGCGGACTCGCCACCGTAGTGATTCAGCTTCCGAAGCGCCGCCGCCGCGCCCTGCGGGCCGAGGGTGGCGAAGAACCCCGCGGTGAAGTCGGCGTCCTTCCGCCGGTCGGCGAGCCGGTCGAAGATCCGGTCGTGGTCGTCTCCGAGGGAGTAGGGGGCCGGGTGTCCCAGGGCAGTGAGGGTCTCGGCGAGCCTCTCGCCCTCGTCGGTGGCGAGGGCGCGCGTCGTGAGGGCCCTCTCGTCGAAGGCCGTGAGTCCTCCGCCCCCGGGCCCCGGCGTGAGTCCCGGCGGACCCGGCCCCGCAGCCCAGTCGTTCAGGAGGTCGGGCTCCTGGATCAGCTGGTTGCGCCTGCGTAGCCGCGGGATCTCCTGGTCCAGCCAGCCTTCGATCTCTCGGATCCGCAGCGCCGCGGACCGGTCGGCGTCCACGGAGGAAAGCGCCCTGAGGATTGCCGAGATCTCCTCGCCCACCACTTTCCGCGCCTGCTCCAGCGACGCGATGAATCGTTCCATCAACTCCGGATTGATTCCCGAGTATTCACCCGGAGATGACCCGTTTTCCGATGACGCAGGCGGCGTCGGCCCCATATCGAAAGTCTCCTGCCGAAGGCGGTCCACGTTCACCTTAAGCACCCGGATCGCGGCCGGACAGCAGTTCGGTCGCCCGGGAGCGCGCGGAATGCGGTGCGGGAGAGCGGAGCACCGGTTCCGGTCTCTCGCACGGGCGGCGGCGCGGTGCGTGACAACTCTCTTGCACGGGCGGCGCGGTGCGTGCCAATGCTGTGTATGCCAATGCGGTGCGTGCCAATGGGGGGAGAACGATATTCGGGAGGAACGACGGCCGGGAGGAACGCCGGTCCCCGGGGGAGCGCGCGTCGGCCGTCCGCCTAAGTCCTCCTAAGTCCGCCTAATCTCTGCCTTATGTCCTCACCGTCTTCTCGCCTGCTGCTGCGCAACGCGCGGCTGGGTCCCGGCGGCCCGCTCCGCCACGTCCTGATCGTCGGCGGCCGGGTCGCGGAGGTGGCCGCAGAGCCGCCCCCCTGCGACGAGTCCGTCGACGTCGGGGGCGGCACCCTCCTGCCGGGCCTGTGGGACGCGCACGTGCACTCCGCGCAGTGGGCGCAGGCCCGGCGCAGGATCGACCTGACCTCGGCGCGGTCGGCGCGGGAGGCGGTCGGCCTCGTCGCCCCGCCCTCCGGCGCCGGGGCGTCCGGGGCGTCCGGGTTCACGATCGGCTACGGCTTCCGCGACGCCCTGTGGCCGGACGCGCCGCACAAGTCGCTGCTCCAGGCGGCGGCGCCCGACCGGCCGATCGTCCTGGTCAGCAATGATCTGCACACCGCCTGGTTCAGCCCGGCCGCGCTGGCGGCGATCGGCAGGGGCGGGCACCCGACGGGGGTGCTGCGCGAGCGCGACTGCTACGACGCGATGGCGGAGATGCCCCCGCCGCCCGGGGACGAACTGGACCGCTGGGTCGCTGAGGCCACCACAGCCGCCGCGGCCAGGGGAGTCGTCGGCGTACTGGACTTCGAGTTCGCCGACAACGTCACCGACTGGACCCGGCGGGTCCGGTCGGAGCGGATCGACGTCCGGGTCGGCTGCTCGATCCCGGTGAACCGGCTGGAGGAGGCGATCGGCCGCGGGCTGCGTACCGGCGAGCCCGTCGCGGGTACGGGGGGCCTGCTGGAGGTCGGGCCGGTCAAGACGTTCGTGGACGGGTCACTGAACACCAGGACCGCCTACTGCGCGGACCCGTACCCCGGCGGCGACGCGCGTGGGCTGCTGGAGACGGCGCCGGAGGAGCTGTACGGCGTGATGGCCCTGGCAGCCCGGCACGGGATCGACCCGGCGGTGCACGCGATCGGCGACCTGGCGGTGGGCATCGCGCTGGACGCCTTCGAGCGGACCGGCTGCCCGGGGAGGATCGAGCACGCGCAACTGGTCCGCCCGGAGGACTTCGGGAGGTTCGCCAGGCCAGGCCTGGTCGCGGGCGTGCAACCCGCCCACGCGCCCGACGACCGCGACGTGGCCGACCTGCACTGGTCCGGGCGGACCGGCAGGGCCTTCGCCTACGCCGACCTGCTGGCGGCCGGAGCCGTCATCGAGCTGGGCTCCGACGCCCCGGTGGCGCCGCTCGACCCCTGGGACGGGATCGCCTCGGCGGTGGCCAGGACAGACGACGATCGGCCGCCGTGGCACCCGGAGCAGGCGATCCCGCTGCCGGTGGCGCTCGCGGCGGCCGCCAGGGGACGCGCGGGAGTGCGTCCCGGTGACCCCGCCGACCTGGTGATCACCGAGTACGACCCGGCCGGGCTGGACGGGGACGGCCTGCGCCACATGCCGATCCTCGGCACCCTGCTCGGCGGACGCTGGACCCACCGCCGCTCCATCTGACGCTCCCATGCCAGGCGACCGCCGGAGCGACCGCCGGAGCGACCGTCAAGCGACCGCCGGGTGGCCGCCAAGCGACCCGCCGGAGCAACCGTCAAGCGACCGTCAAACGACCCGCCGGAGCGACCGCCAAGCGACCGCCAAGCGATCGCCGGGCGACCGCTCCGGCGGGTCGCGGCCGGGCGGCGGGTCGAGCCTCCGTCCGACCGGCTCCGGCGGCGGTCCCGTCGGGCACGTCTCCCGTCCTCCCGGCCCGGTCCCGGCCCGAGGCCGGCCCGGGACCGGCCCGCCTCCCCCGCCGTCGTCTGGGCGGGGGCCAGGGTCTGGTAGGACAGGTGGGTGACCCACGCCAGCCCCTCGCCGGACGACGACGCCCTGCTGCCGCTCGACGCCGTCCGTGAGCGGCCCGCGCCCGGCGGTCCCGCGAGGGCGCGGGGCGGCACCGGCAAGGCCGCCAGGCCGGCCAGGGTCGTCAGGGCCGCGGGGACGGCCAGGCCGGCGGGGGTGGCCGAGCCGGTCAGGGGGGTGCCGGAGCCGGCCGCCGAGCTGCCGGTCGCGCGGGTCGTCGTCGACACGCCGCTGCCGCACCTCGACCGGCTGTTCGACTATCTCGTCCCCGCCCCCCTGGACGCCGCCGCCGTGCCGGGGACCCGGGTCCGCGTCCGGTTCGCGGGCAAGCTTGTCGACGGCTTCCTTCTGGAACGGGTGGAGACCACCGAGCACGAGGGCAAACTGACCCGCCTGGAGAGGATCGTCTCCGCCGAGCCCGTGCTCACCCCGGAGATCGCCGCGCTGGCCCGCGCGGTGGCCGACCACTACGCCGGGACCATGGCCGACGTCCTGCGCCTGGCCGTCCCGCCCCGCCACGCCAGGGTCGAGGCCGAGACCCCCGCCCCGGCCCCCCAGGACCCGGCGCGGGGAGTGGGAACGGGACCCGGGCCGTGGGCGGACTACCCGGAGGGGGAGGCGTTCCTGGCGGCCCTGGCGCGGGGGGGCTCCCCCCGCGCGGTGTGGACCGCCCTGCCCGGAACCGGGGAGAACGGGCCGGGGTGGCCGGAGGCGGTCGCGGTTGCCGTCCGGGAGACCCTGCGTGGGGGCAGGGGGGCCCTCGTGGTGCTTCCCGACGGCAAGGACGTGGCCCTGCTCGACGCGGCCCTGAGCGCCGTCCTGGAGCCCGGCGCGCACGTGGCGCTCACGGCCGACCTGGGGCCCGCCGAGCGCTACCGGCGGTGGCTGCGGGTGGCCAGGGGGCAGGTGCCGGTCGCGGCCGGGACCAGGGGCGCGGCGTTCGCCCCGGTCAGGGATCTCGGGCTCGCGGTCATCTGGGACGACGGCGACGACCTGCACTCCGAGCGGCTCGCCCCCTATCCCCACGCCAGGGAGGTTCTCGCCCTGCGCGCCCACCGGGCGCGGGCGGGCCTGCTCATCGGGGGATACGCCCGTACGGCGGAGGCCACCCAGCTCATCGCGGCGGGCTGGGCCGGGCCGATCGTCGCGACCCGCGAGACGGTCAGGGCCAGGGCGCCGAGGGTCCGCCCGGCGGGGGAGGACTCGGAGCTGGCCAGGGACGAGGCGGCCAGGGCCGCCCGGCTGCCCAGCCTCGCCTGGCGGACCCTGCGCGCCGGGCTGGAGAGCGGCCCCGTGCTGGTGCAGGTCCCCCGGCGGGGCTACCTGCCCGCGCTGGCGTGCCAGAGCTGCCGGGCACCGGCCCGCTGCGGGCACTGCGGCGGCCCGTTCGCGCTGCGCGGCGGCCACGTGGCCCCGTACTGCCGCTGGTGCGGCCGGATCGCGGGTGACTGGCGCTGCCCGTCCTGCGGGGGCGTCCGGGTGCGTGCCCTGGTGGTCGGTGCCCGCCGTACGGCCGAGGAGCTGGGGCGGGCCTTCCCCTCTGTGCCGGTCAGGACGTCGGGCAGGGACGGGGTGCTCGCCACGGTCGGCGCGGGCCGCGCCCTGGTGGTGGCCACCCCGGGGGCCGAGCCGGTGCCCGAGGGCGGGTACGCGGCGGCGGTGCTGCTGGACGGCTGGGCACTGCTCGGCCGGCCCGACCTGCGCGCCGCCGAGGAGACGCTGCGCCGGTGGATGAACGCGGCGGCCCTGCTGCGGACCTCGGCCGAGCTGGTCGTGCTGGCCGACTCCTCACTGGCCGCCGTGCAGGCTCTGCTGCGCTGGGATCCGGTGAACCATGCCGAGAGAGAACTGGCCGACAGGACAGAACTCGGTTTCCCCCCCGCGGTGAAAATGGCGACGCTCACCGGATCTCCGGCCGCGGTCAGGGAAATGATCGGCGAGATGATCCTGCCCCCCGAGGCACAGGTGCTCGGCCCCGTCCCCGTGGCCTCTCCCAAGGGGGACCAAGTGCGGGAACGCGCCATGGTCCGGATCGCGAGGGGGTCCGGATCGGCACTGGCCACGGCGCTGAAAGGGGCCGCCGGAGTACGCTCCGCGCGCAAGGCTCCGGAGGTGGTCAAGGTATGCATTGACCCCCTAGATGTGATTTGAGTTGTTTCCCCGATTCGCGGTGCTGGCAGTAAGCCGTTAATTTTCCCCTGTGTCGATCGAATGGGTGAATCGGGCCGTAGACGACCTGCGCGCGTGGGGGCGTGCGCACGGCCTGGACGTTGACGTGGACGAGGTGCGGCTGCTCTGCGACTACGCGAGTGACTATCTGGACGTGAACGAGCTGGGTGACTTCACCCCCGTCGCCTTCGAGGAGCTGCTGCTCAACATCTATCCGCGTAAGGTCATCGCCCCCCCGGAGAGTGCCCCCGAGACCGTCGCCGCCGCCCGTACCCTGGTCGACTTCCTGCTCGCCACCGAGGAGATCGGCGGCAAGATGGCCGTCCGGATGAGGGGCGTCCTCGACCGGATCGAACCCGAGATGCCCATCGCCCTCGCCGACACCTCCCGGTTCGGCATGGCCAAGAGTCTCTTCAGCGCGATGGGCGCCGACTCGCTGGAGCGGGCCACCGAGAGCACCGAGAGCGGGTTTCTCTCCGTCTCGGCGGTGCAGGAGGAACCCGCCGTCGAGCACTGCGACTGTCCCGGCTGCTCGCCCCTCCCGCCCGTGCGCCTGGCGCCCCGCGAGACGCTCGCCCAGAGCGCCCTGCGGGTGCCGCTGGTGACCGACGCGCGCAGGCTGGTCCAGTGGATGCTCGCCGGGGGCCGCACCCCGACCCTCAAGGGCCGGCTCAGGGTCCGCGACGCCGCCGAGGCGACCGCCCAGCTCTCGGTGGCCGACCCCGGCCTGCTGTGGGAGCTCGCGGTCCACACCGGCCTGGTGACGGTCGAGGGCACCGCCATCTTCGACGGCGAGGACTTCGACCCGCTCGACATCTGGGCCGCGACGGTCGAGTTCGTCGTCGAGAAGGAGACCGGCGGCGCCGTGACGGGCGACGTCTCCCTCGACGAGGAGCTCTACGGCCTGTGCGACATGCTCTACCGTCTCCAGGCGCCCGTGCCGATCTCCCTCGTCAGGGAGTACCTGGAGGAGATCGGCCTGGTCGAGGACGGCGAGATCGACGTCCCCGAGGCCGTCAGGCGGCTCGCCTACTGCGGGATGGCCGAGCCGGACGACGAACTGCTCGAGCTCAGCCCGCTGGCCCTGTGGGGGCTGCACGAGCTCTACACCGACCTGGGCATCGAGGCGCCCGAGGCGGCCGACCTGACCACCGCCGACGCGCCCGAGCTCATCGAGGGCCTGCTCTCCGGAATGCCCGCCGAGATGGCCGAGGCCGACATCGGGGGCTGGCTGGAGAACAGGACACCGGAGCAGGCGGTCACCGAGCTGCTCGGCTCCGTCTCCGGCGCGCCCTCGGTCGCCAGGGGCGTCGCGGTGACGATCGTCGACCGCCTCGGCCCCGATGCCGAGGAGGCGGTGCGCGCCTTCCTGGAGGAGCCCGAGCTGCGCCCGCACGCCATCCACTGGCTGAGCTCGCGGGGCCTGGAGGCCCCCGCGCTCACCCAGGAGGAGGTGCTCTGGATGAGCGTGGACATGCTCGCCCTCGCCATGCCCGCCGCCGAGGAGGATCCGGAGACGTTCGCCGAGAACATGTCCGCCTCGGGCCCCCCGCCACACGTGATCGAGGAGATGTGGCGGGTCGACCATCCGGAGGTCGTCGACGTCCTTGAGCTGCTCGGACGCTCCCTCAGAGATCACGGAGCGGCCAAGGCGGCCCGCAAGGCGGCCTTCAAGGCACGTTCCCGCGCCATCGGCTGAGCCGTGTATGCGTGAGGCGCGAGTGCAGTAAGTTTCACGGGTGGCAAAGAGCGGGAACAGTGGGAACGTCTTCGACATCGGCGAACTGCGCAGGCTGGTCGACGAGCTGGGAACGGCGCCCCGCGAGCTGCGGGCGGCCGTTCTGGAGGAGTCCGTCACCGCAACGGGCCGCGGCTGCCCCCCGCGTGGCGACGCGCTGAGCTTCCCACCCGTCGACCTCGCCGACGACGCGGAGCTGGCCGCGCGGGTGCCGTACGTGCCGCTGGTGATCGACGCCCAGCGCCTGGCCGCCTGGACCGGCGCCCGCCAGGTGACCCCCGAGGGCCTGCTGCCCGACCCGTTCGCGCCCTGCGCCGAGCTCGGCCTGCCGGGTCCGGCGCGGCTGCACCTGCTCTGGGTGGTCGCGGTCAACACCGGCATGCTCCGCATCTCCCGGGGCAGCGTGACGCCCGGCCCGCTCGTGCTCTCCCCCGACCTGCCGCCCCGGGCGCTGCTGGGATTCTGGGACGGCGTGGTGATGGACGTCCTCGACCGCGCCGACGACGACCTGACCGGTTCCCCCGTGATCGACGACCACCTCGCCGAGATGCTCGCCACGCTGTACGCCGTGCGCGAGGGGCTGTCCACCGCGACCCTGGCGAAGGGCATCCTGCAGTCGCACCAGGTGGCCTGCGGGGCTCGCCAGGCGGAGATGCGGGTGCTGGCCGGCGCGCTTCCCGCCCAGCTGGAGTCGGCCCTGTCGCTTCTGGGCTACTGCGGGCTGGTCGAGACCTCGCGGGCGGACCGGCCGAGGCTGACCCCGCTCGGCATGTGGGCCGTCCGCCAGGACCTGATGCGGGAGGGCCACGACGCGCCGACGGGCGCCGAGGTCGCCGTCTTCACCGACCTGGGCGCGGCCGAGCTGGTCGAGGCGATCATGAAGGGTTCCGCCGCGCCCAGCGCCGTCACCGTGTGGCTGGAGTCCCGCCACCCCGAGGCCGCCGCCCGCGAGCTGGTCAAGGTCGCCGCCTCGGGCACGGCCGGCCGCCGTGGCGCCGCGGGCACGATCCTGGAGGAGCTCGGCCCCGAGGCCGAGGCCCCGCTGAGGGAGGCGCTCTCCGAGCCCGCCATGTGGCGCTACGCCGCCTCCTGGCTGCACATCCGCGACCTGCCCGCGCCCGCCCTCACGCCCGCCGACAACACCTGGCTCGCGGTCGACTCGCTCGCCTCGCTGCTCGAGCGCGGCGACGCCTCCGAGGCGATCTGCGAGTTCGACGCGCTCGAACCCGGCGAGGACCTCGTCCGCGTGATCGAGGAGATGGCCCTGGCGGACCACCCCGACACCTTCACCGTCCTGGACCTGCTGGGCTCCCGCCACGGTGACGCGGCGGTGGCCAAGTCCGCCCGCAAGGCCGCCATGAAGGCCCGCTCCCGCTGACCCCGGCTCTCCCCCCGGTCCGGGCGGCGGCCCGGGTTCCATCGGTGGCCAAGTCCGCCCGTTCCCGGTAACGGCACGTCGGCCCCCGGTAACGACCCGTTCGCCCCTCCCGGTAACGGCCTGTCCGCTCCCGGCGATGGCCTGTCCGCCCGCTCCCGGCAGCGGCCCGCCCGTCCGGTCCCCGCGCCCGGTCCCGGAGAAGGCCCGGGGGAGGCGGCCGTCGCCCTTAGACTGGGGCAATCCCCTGAAGCGTGAGGAGATCCCTGTTGGCCATTCAGCCGATCCGCCTTTTCGGCGACCCGGTGCTGCGCACTCCCGCCGAGCCGGTCAAGGACTTCGACAAAGAGCTGCGCAAGCTCGTCAAAGACCTCACCGACACGATGATGGACGCGCCGGGGGCCGGGCTGGCGGCGCCGCAGATCGGGGTCGGCCTGCGGGTCTTCACCTACTACGTGGACGACCAGCTCGGGCACCTGATCAACCCCAACCTCGACCTGTCGGAGGACAAGGACGAGGAGGGGGAGGAGGGCTGCCTGTCGTTCCCCGGCCTGTCCTTCCCCACGCCCAGGTCGATACGGGCCGTGGCGACCGGTTTCAGCATGCACGGCGAGCCGGTGACCCTTGAGGGCACCGACCTGATGGCCCGCTGCTTCCAGCACGAGACCGACCACCTCGACGGCGTGCTGTTCATCGACCGGATGGACGTCAAGCAGCGCAAACTCGCCATGAAGGCGATCCGCGAGGCCGACTGGAACGGACTGTCGGCCCCCGCGTTCAAGTTCTCCCCGCACGCCACCCAAGGGAAGGCTCTGTAGGAACCTTGCGCCTGGTCTTCGCCGGAACCCCGGACACCGCCCTGCCCTCGCTGCGGGCCCTGATCGACTCGCCTCGCCACGACGTCGTCGCCGTCGTCACGCGCCCGGACGCCCAGTCGGGCCGGGGCCGCAAGGTCCATCCGAGCCCCGTCGCCGAGCTCGCCGAGGAGGCGGGCATCGAGGTGCTCAGGCCGCCCAAGGCGGGTGACCCGGAGTTTCTCGACCGGCTCGCCGAGCTCGCCCCCGACTGCTGCCCGGTGGTCGCCTACGGCGCGCTCCTGCCGCAGGCCGCCCTGGACATTCCCCGGTACGGCTGGGTCAACCTGCACTTCTCGCTGCTGCCGGCCTGGCGCGGCGCGGCGCCGGTGCAGCACGCCGTGCTCCACGGTGACGCGATCACCGGTGCGGCCACCTTCCGGATCGTCAAGGAGCTGGACGCCGGCCCGGTCTACGGCGTGGTCACCGAGGAGATCCGCCCCGCCGACACCAGCGGGGAGCTGCTCGCCCGGCTCGCCGAGTCCGGTGCGGGGCTGCTGGCGGCCACCCTCGACGGGATCGAGGACGGCAAGCTGGAGGCCGTGCCGCAGCCCGCGGAGGGGGTGAGCCTCGCCCCGAAGATCAGCGTCGACGACGCCAGGGTCGACTGGTCCGCGCCCGCCATGCGGGTCGACCGCCTGGTCCGTGCCTGTGCCCCGGCCCCGGGCGCGTGGACCGGGTTCCGCGGCCAGCGGATCAAGCTGGGGCCCGTGCGACCGGTTCCCGACGCCTCCGGCCTGGCCCCCGGCCAGATCGCGGCGTCCAAGAACTCCGTCCTGGTCGGCACCGCCACCTACCCGGTCGAGCTGGGCGAGGTGCAGCCGCAGGGCAAGCGTCTGATGGGCGCGGGGGAGTGGGCCCGCGGAGTGCGGCCCACCGACGAGGATCGGCTGGCCTGAAGATCATGAGCAGTGGTAACGGCCGTAACGTCCCGCGCGGCGGGGATCACGGCCCGGCGGGCCGCTCACGCGGTGCCGGAGGCAGGGGCAAGGGCGGACGCCCGCCCAAGCCGGTCCGCGACGAGGCGCGCA
Organism: Streptosporangium sp. NBC_01469; assembly: GCF_036227305.1. Classification (NCBI taxonomy): domain Bacteria; kingdom Bacillati; phylum Actinomycetota; class Actinomycetes; order Streptosporangiales; family Streptosporangiaceae; genus Streptosporangium; species Streptosporangium sp. NBC_01469. Next base: position 4,826,973 of record NZ_CP109465.1, read on the forward strand.
ACGCCGCGTACGACCTGATGCGCGCGGTCGACGAGCGGGACGCCTACGCCAACCTGCTGATGCCCGCGCTGCTGCGCGAGCGCCGCCTCTCCGGGCGCGACGCGGGCCTGGCCACCGAGCTGGCCTACGGCACCCTGCGCGGCCTCGGCACCTACGACGAGATCATCGCGGCCTGCAGCGACCGGGCGCCGGAGGACGTCGACCCGCCGCTGCTGGACGCCGTCCGCCTGGGCGTGCACCAGCTGCTCAAGACGCGGGTCCCCCCGCACGCCGCCGTCGGCACCACGGTCGACCTGGTGCGGCTGCGGGTGGGCATCGGCGCGTCGAAGTACGCCAACGCCGTGCTGCGCAAGGTCTCCACCCGCTCCCTGGAGCAGTGGATCCCGATCGTGGCGCCCGACCCGGCCGACGACCCGGTGGGTCACCTGGCGGTGGCCCACAGCCACCCGAGGTGGATCGTCGACGCCCTGCGCGACGCGGTGGGCGGTGACTTCGACGAGACGGCCGCCCTGCTCGCGGCCGACAACGAGCGTCCCAAGGTGACCCTGGTCGCCCGCCCCGGCCGCTCGTCGGTCAAGGAGCTCCTCGACTCGGGCGCGGAACCCGCCAGATACTCCCCGTACGCGGCCTACCTGCCCGAGGGCGACCCCGGTGCGGTCCTCGCCGTGGCCGAGTCGCGCGCGGCCGTCCAGGACGAGGCCAGCCAGCTCGTCGCGCTGGCCCTGACGCGGGTCCCGGTGGAGGGCTCCGACTCCCGCTGGCTCGACCTGTGCGCGGGGCCCGGCGGCAAGGCGGGCCTGCTCGACGCCATAGCGACCCGCGGCGACGAGGCGGGCCTGGGCGGACCCGGCGCCGAAGGGCCCCTCCTGGCCGCGACGCCCGGACCGGCCACCGGCACGGCCCGGGTCACCGATATGGCCCCGGCCGCCGGTGCGGCCTCGTCCATCGGCACGGCTTCGGCCACCGATACGGCCCAGGCCACCAGCACGGCCTCGTCCACGGGCGCGGCCCAGGACATCGGTACGGCCCCGGTCACCGGTACGGCCACGGGCGCGGCCTCCGGGCCGGGCACGGGCCCGGTGGCCTTCCCCGGCGGGGCACGCCTGCTCGCCGCCGAGCTGCAGTACCACCGGGCGCGGCTGGTGTGGAAGACGACCCGGCAGGCCGCGGTGATCACTGCGGACGGCACCGCGCCCGCCTGGCGGCCCGGGGTCTTCGACCGGGTCATGCTCGACGCCCCCTGCACCGGCCTGGGCGCGCTGCGCCGCCGCCCAGAGGCCCGCTGGCGCCGCGATCCCCGAAGCCTTCCCGAGCTGGGCAGGATCCAGCGCGCCCTGCTCGACTCGGCGATCGACGCGGTCCGTCCCGGTGGCGTCGTCGCGTACGTGACCTGCTCGCCGCACCTGGCCGAGACCGTCGCCGTGGTCGGCGACGTGCTGCGCCGCCGCGACGACGTCGAGGCGCTGGACGCCCGTGAGCACCTGCCCGAGGTCGAGGGGCTGGGCGAGGGGCCGTACGCGCGGTTCTGGCCGCACCGGCACGGCACCGACGCCATGTTCCTGGCCCTGCTGCGCCGCCGCTGAACGAGCGCCTCCCTCCCCTCCGAGGGGGACAACCGGGGTCATCTCCGCAGGTCAGAGGGGGTTGCCTGGGCATATATGGGCACCGCACGCTGTTCGATTGAATGTAACTGCCTCCGAACAGGATGCGGAGTTGTCGAAATGTGCGGAATCTGCGGATGGGTGGACTTCGAGCGCGATCTCCGGCAGGAACAGGCCGTCGCGCAGGCCATGACCGACACCATGGCCTGCCGCGGGCCCGACGACGAGGGGCTGTGGCTCGCCCCGCACGCCGCGATAGGTCACCGGCGCCTCGCCATCATCGACATCGAGGGCGGACGCCAGCCGATGATCGCGGACGAGGACGGGGAACCGCTCGCCGTCCTCACCTACAGCGGCGAGATCTACAACTTCATCGAGTTGCGCGCGGAACTGACCGCCCGCGGCCACCGCTTCCGAACCCAGAGCGACACCGAGGTCCTGCTGCGGGCCTACCTCGAATGGGGCGAGGGCTTCGCCGAACGGCTGAACGGCATGTTCGCCTTCGCGATCTGGGACACCCGCCGTGAGGAGCTGCTGCTCGTCCGGGACCGGATGGGCATCAAGCCGCTGTACTACCAGCCGTTCCCCGGCGGAGTGCTGTTCGGCTCCGAGCCCAAGGCGATCCTCGCCAACCCCCTGGTCGGGACGCCCACGGTCGACGCGGACGGTCTGCGCGAGCTGATCGCCTTCGTCAAGACCCCGGAAAGGGCCGTCTACCAGGGCATGTACGAGGTGCGCCCCGGCTACACCGTCCGGGTGACCCGTGAATACCTGTGCCGCCGCCCCTACTGGAGCCTGGAGTCCCACGAGCACACCGACGACCTCACCACCACCGTCGGGACCGTGCGCGAGCTGCTGGACGACATCGTCACCCGCCAGCTCATCTCCGACGTGCCGCTGTGCACCCTGCTCTCCGGCGGCCTCGACTCCAGCACCATCACGGCGCTGGCCGCCCGCGGGCTGGAGGGGCTCGGGGCCGGGAAGGTCCGGTCGTTCTCCGTCGACTTCACCGGGTACAGCGAGAACTTCACGCCCGACGAGATGCGCGACACCCCCGACACGCCGTACGTGCACGACGTCGTGCGGCACATCGGCGCCGACCACAGCGACATCGTCCTGAACTCCGCCGAGCTCATCGAGCCGGCGGAGCGCGCCGGGGTGCTGAGGGCGCGTGACCTGCCGATCGGCATCGGGGACATGGACACCTCTCTCTACCTGCTGTTCCGCGCCATCCGGAGCCACTCCACGGTGGCGCTGTCCGGCGAGTCCGCCGACGAGGTCTTCGGCGGCTACCGGTGGTTCTTCGATCCCGAGGCGGTCTCCGCGGACACCTTCCCGTGGCTGGTGGCTCCCGGGTTCGGACGGTTCGCCGGGGTGGGGGCGCTCCTCGACGAGGACCTGGCGCGCAAGCTGGACATCCCCGGCTACCGCGCGGACAGCTACCGGCAGGCACTCGACGAGGTGCCCCGGCTGCCGGGCGAGGAGGGCCTGGAACGGCGCATGCGGGAGATCTCCTACCTGCACCTCACCCGGTTCGTGCAGATCCTGCTGGACCGCAAGGACCGGATGAGCATGGCCCACGGGCTGGAGGTCCGGGTGCCGTTCTGCGACCACCGGCTGGTGGAGTACGTCTTCAACGCCCCCTGGGCGTTGAAGACCTTCGACGGGCGGGAGAAGAGCCTGCTGCGCGCCGCCGCCGCGGACCTCCTGCCGCCCTCGGTCCTCGGGCGCCGCAAGAGCCCCTACCCGTCGACGCAGGACCCCTCCTACGAGGAGGCCGTCCGCGCCGAGGTGGTCCGGCTGCTCGACGGCGGGGAGATCGCCGCCGCGCCGCTGATCGACCCGGACAAGGTACGGGTCGTGCTCGACCGGCCGGAGGCGGACGGCGGCCCCACGGGAAGCCGGGCGTCGCTGGAGGGGCTTCTCCAGTTCAACGCCTGGCTGGAGAGGTATCGCGTCCGGGTCAACATCTGACCCGCGCTCTTGAACCCCCGCCCGGCCGGCTTCGGCTCCCGGGGTGGGGACGTTCCATCGGAAGGAGGTCGTCCCATGGCCGATCTGGGACTGTCCGAGCTGCTCATCATCGTGGCGGTGTTCGTCCTGCTGTTCGGTTCCGCGAGGCTGCCCGGCGCCGCCAGGTCGGTGGGCCGCTCCCTGCGCATCTTCAGGGCCGAGGTGACCAGGCCGGACGACGCCTCCCCGCCCCCCGGCGGGACCGGCGACCGGGACGAGCCGCCGCCCGCCCCGCCCGTCTCCCCCTGATGCCTCCGGGCCGTCAGCGCGGCCGGGGCGTGTAGAGGAGCCTCGTCCCGTCCCGGCCGCCGGAGCCGTCCCTGGCCAGGTCGGTCAGGATCCGGCCGTGGAGATCCATCACGCTCGCCGCGTGGCCCTCGCCGTGGCGGCGCCACACCAGCAGATGCTCCTCGTCGTACCAGCGGATCAGATACCGCAGGCTCGTCTCGATCCGGACGAGCGGGGTCCCGGTGGCGGCGTCGTGCACGCAGAGATCCTTGGGACGGTCCGGGCACCACCCGGCCAGCCGCCGCCCGGTGGGGGAGTACGGGTCGAGGATCTCCCCGTCCGGCCTGCCCAGCCGGGGCACGGTGGACAGCGGGGTGCCGTCGACGCCGAACGTGCGCAGCTCGTAGGAGGCGTACCGTTCGCTGGTTCTCAATGTTTCTCTGTGAGGGTTAGCGAGCCGCCGCGTTGCCGTGGCGGCGTTCTCCCTTCCGGGAGTTCCCGTTTCACCGGGGCGAGCCTGGCGCGAACGACAGGGCTTACCGCTCCTCCACGGGCGTTTACCGTCTCCCCGCAACTCTGGGCGACGCCGGCCGCGAGCGCGGCCAGATTCAGCGCGGCATTCAGATCCCGATCCAGGACCAGGCCACACTCGCTACAGGTGTATTCACGGTCGGACAGGGCGAGTTTGGCCTTCACCGCGCCGCATCCCGAACACGTCTTACTGGAAGGAAACCAACGGTCGGCGACCACCAGCCCGCCGCCGCTCCACCCGGTCTTGTAAGTGAGTTGCCGCCGCACCTCGGCCATCCCGGTATCGGCGACCGCGCGGGCGAGGCCGCGATTGGCGAGCATCCCGGAGACGTTCAGGTCCTCGACCACCACCATGCCATAGGTGACCGCCAACCGAGTGGTGAGCTTGTGCAGGCCATCACGCCGCTGGTTGGCGACCCGTGCGTGTGCCCTGCCGAGCGCCGCCTTGGTTTTGGCCCAGCGGGCTGAGGCCTGCCGTCTGGCGCCGTCCGGGGTGCGGGGGCCGACGCGGCGGGCGAGCTGTTTGTTCAGCCTGCGCAGCCGTTTCAGCGCCGAGCGGTGGTGCCTGGGGCTGGCGATGACCTCGCCGGTGGACAGCACCGCGAGATCCTTCACCCCCAGATCGACCCCGACGACGGCGTCCGGCCTGGCCGGGACGCGTTCGGCACGGTCGATCTCGCAGGTGAACGCCACGAACCACCGGCCTCCCTCGGCGCGAACGGTGGCCGACAGGACGCGTCCCGTCCGGCGCTCCAGGTGGCGGGCGAGTTTGCGGGTGGACTCGTGGGTGCGGATGGTTCCCAGCCGGGGCAGCGTCACGTGACGGCGATCGACCTCCACCCGGATGGTGCCGGTGGTGAACCGGCACGACAAGGCAGCGCGGTGCTTGGCCTTGAATCGGGGGAACCCGACCGTCTTGCCTGCCCGCACGCCTTTACGGGAAGCCGCCCAGTTCTTCAACGCCCGCGCGAGGCCGTCCAGGCCGGTGTTGTAGGCCTCCTTGGAGTTCTCCGCCCACCACGGGGCGACGACGTCCTTGGATGCGTTCCAGGCGCGTCGCAGGTCATACAACGACCACGGCACCTCGGTCAACGCCCCATCCGCGATGCCGTAGGACCGCTCAGCCGCACGCTGGTCCATCGCCGCCTTGACGCGGGCCAGGCCCCAGTTGAACGCGAACCGCGCCGCCCCGCAATGCGAGGCCGGCAGACGCGCCTGCTCGGGGGTGGGGTCGAGGGCGTAGTGGTAGGCCTGATGAACCCGCACTACCCCTCCCCTGTCACGGTACGTCGCCGAATATGAACTTACCGTGGACATCATGATCGATGACTACCTGACCAGCGAAAAGGCATGCGCCCGCCTTGGCATCACCTGGCGCACCCCCGACAACCCGCCCAAACGCTCTGAAGGGTCCCTGGCGGCCCATCAAGGTCGGCCCCGCCCGCTGCGGCCCGCTGATCAACTCGATGCCTGGCGTGCTGTTCATCCCACTAGACGGAAGAAGCACAACAAGGGCTGACGAACGCTGATGAAAAGCCGAGCAGTTCGTTACCCTCTCCCTGGTCGGTGTAGAAGTCGCCGAGGCCTGCGCCTACGCCCAGCCGGTCACCACGGCACCCGCGATGATCGTCGCGAGTCCCCGGTCACGGTGAGCCCGAGCCACTTGAGCGGCCAGGCGGTCGCGGGCACTCCTCCCCGCCCGCCCCAGCCGGGCGGGGAGGCGAGGGCGGCCGCGGCGTCCTCCTCGGTCAGCGGCGCCGAGAGCGTCGCGAGCGTGCGCCCGTCGGCGGGGTCGAGGAGGGTGAGCCCCTCGACGAGGATCCTCCCCGCCGCCGCGCCCACGAGGTGGAAGAACGGCCGGGCCGGGCCGTCTCCGACGTAGCCCGAGAGGACGCTCCAGGTCCGCAAGCCGGTCAGGGCGTCGATCACGAGGTGGCGGCCGGTGGAGGCGGTGCTCGATTTTTCCTCCCAGCGATCCTCCTCCGGGTCCATCGGTTTCCCGGACTTTTCCATCAGCACGTCGAACGCGTCCAGCGGCTCACCTTCCCGGGTGCTTTTCCAGAGCACCCGGCCGGTGCGGGAAACCCTCGCGCTGAGGATCCCGTCCTCCTCGGAAACGCGGATTCCGGCGATCGGTGACGGCTCGGCGGTACGGGGCCGGGACGCTGGAACTGCGGCGGGCGGGACGTGGTCGGCCACTACGGACCGGGCGTCCCGTGGGGGTTCGGCCCCTCGGCCCGGCCCCGCTCCGAGGGGGAGGACGGGCAGCGGGCCCCCGCCGCTAGAATCGGCCAATCATGGCCGTACAGATCTCGCCCAGCATCCTGTCCGCCGACTTCGCCCGCCTCGCCGAGGCGGCCGCGGCGGTGCCCAACGCCGACTGGCTGCACGTGGACGTCATGGACAACCACTTCGTGCCCAACCTGACCCTCGGGCTGCCGGTCGTCGAGTCCCTGCTCAAGGCGACCTCGACGCCGCTCGACTGCCACCTCATGATCGAAGATCCGGACCGCTGGGCCCCCGCCTACGCCGAGGCCGGTGTCGGGAGCGTGACCATCCACGTGGAGGCGGCCAAGGCCCCGGTGCGCACGCTGCGCCAGATCCGCCAGGCGGGCGCCCGCGCGGGCCTGGCACTGAACCCGGCCACCCCCGTCGAGCCGTACGAGGACCTGCTCGGCGAGCTCGACATGCTGCTGCTGATGACCGTCGACCCCGGTTTCGGCGGGCAGAAGTTCCTCGACATCGTGCTGCCCAAGATCCGCAGGGCTCGCGAGCTCGTCGACCGGCACGGCGGGCAGATATGGCTCCAGGTGGACGGCGGCGTCTCCGACACGACGATCGAGCGCTGCGCGGAGGCGGGCGCCGACGTCTTCGTGGCGGGCAACGCCGTCTACGGGGCGGAGGACCCGGCCCGCGCGGTCGACGGCCTGCGCGCCCTGGCCACGTCCGCCGAGCCGCCGGGCCGCCGCCTCGGCGGCCACTGAGCCCCGCCCCGGCCCGCCGGAGGGGGCCGGCCGTTCGAGCGGGGCCGGGCTCCTCCCAACGGCGCTCCCCTTGGCGTCAGACAGCGTCAGAGGCCTTTACCGTCGGAGGGCGGGACCCCGATATTGGGGTCCCGCCCTCCGATGTTCCCGGGGAGCCGCGGGGGGACGCGGCGGACGGGAGCCGTCCGGTGAAGGAGGCCGGGGAGGCCGGTCCGCGGGCGCCCGGCACCGGCGGGGATGCCGCTACGGGGTCCTCAGGACTGCAGCGCCGGGTCCAGCACCACGTCCCGGCCGTGCACGGTCGGCTGCTCGGGGAAGTGACAGGCGGTCAGGTGACCCTCCTCGTTGCCCTCCAGCCTGACCAGCGGGGGCTCCTCGGTCGCGCACTTGTCCTGAGCCTTCCAGCAGCGGGTGCGGAAGCGGCAGCCGGACGGCGGGTTGATCGGGGAGGGCACGTCCCCGGCCAGGCGGATGCGCTCGCGCGGCTCCTCGTCCTCCAGCACCTCCGGCACCGCCGACAGCAGCGCGTGGGTGTAGGGGTGACGGGGGCGCTCGTACAGGGAGGCGCGGTCGGCGACCTCGACGATCTTGCCGAGATACATGACCGCGACCCGCTGGGAGAAGTGCCGCACGATCGCCAGGTCGTGCGCGATGAACAGGAACGCGATGCCCATGTCCCGCTGGAGCTGCTGGAGCAGGTTGACGACCTGAGCCTGGATGGAGACGTCGAGGGCGGAGACCGGCTCGTCCGCGATGATCAGCTTGGGGTTGAGGGAGAGCGCGCGGGCCACCCCGATGCGCTGCCGCTGACCGCCGGAGAACTCGTGCGGGAAGCGGTTGAAGTGCTCGGGGTTGAGCCCGACGATCTCCAGGAGCTCCCGGACCCGGTTGTCCCTGCCGCCCGGCGGGTTGATGCCGTTGATCTCCATCGGGCCGCCGACGATGGTGCCGACCGTGTGCCGGGGGTTCAGCGACGAGTACGGGTCCTGGAAGATCATCTGGATCTCGGCCCGGATCGGCTTCAGCTCCCTGCGCTTGGCGTGGCCGATCTCCCGTCCGGCGTACCTGATGCTGCCCGCCGTGGGCTCCAGCAGCCGGGACGCCAGCCGCCCGGCGGTGGACTTGCCGCAGCCGGACTCGCCGACCAGGCCGAGCGTCTCACCGGCGTGCACCGTCAGGTCGATGCCGTCCACCGCGTGGACCTTGCCGACCTGGTGTTTGAAGACGACACCGCCCATCACCGGGAAGTGCTTCTTCAGCCCGGACAGCTCCAGCAGCGCCTCGCCGCGGGGTTCGCCGGTTGTCTCGCTCATTTCTGGATCTCCCTCTTCTGGGCGAGGGTCAGGTAGCACGCGTCGCCGTGGCCGCGGTGCGGGGACAGTTCGGGCCGCTCGGAACGGCACAGCCCGGGGCCGGCCAGCTCCATGAAGTCGCACCGGGGGTGGAAGGGGCAGCCGGACGGGACGTTGATCAGGCTCGGCGGGGTGCCGCGGACCGGCCGGAGCGGCACGTCCACCGGGGCGTTCAGGCGGGGCATGGAGGCCAGCAGGCCCCAGGTGTAGGGGTGGCGGGGCTCGTGGAGGACCTCCCTGACGGTCCCGCGCTCGACCGCCCGCCCGGCGTACATCACCAGCACGTCGTGCGCGGTGTTGGCGACCACGCCGAGGTCGTGGGTGATCAGGATGATCGAGGCCCCCGTCTGGTCCTGGAGCTCCTTGAGCAGGTCCAGGATCTGGGCCTGCACGGTCACGTCCAGGGCGGTGGTGGGCTCGTCGGCGATCAGCAGGTCCGGGTCGCACACCAGTGCCATCGCGATCATCGCGCGCTGGCGCATGCCGCCGGAGAACTGGTGGGGATAGTCGTCCACCCTGGTCTTCGGCTGGGGGATGCCGACCCGCGTCAGCATCTCGATCGCGCGGCTCCTGGCCTCGGCGCGGCTCGCGCCGGTGTGCTTGCGGTAGACCTCGGAGATCTGCTTGCCGATGGTGTGGTACGGGGAGAGCGAGGTCAGCGGGTCCTGGAAGATCATCGCGACCTTGTTGCCGCGCAGCTTCTCCATGGTGGACCGGGAGGCGCCGATCAGCTCCTCGCCGTCCAGCCGGATCTCTCCGCCGATCTTGGTGGTCTCCGGGTTGTGCAGGCCGAGCACGGTCAGGTTGGTCACCGACTTGCCGGACCCGGACTCGCCGACGATGCCCAGCGTGGTGCCCTTCTCCACGTCGAAGGAGAGCCCGTCCACCGCGTGGACGACGCCGTCCTCGGTGTGGAAGTCAACGGTCAGGTCACGGACCGAGAGGAACGGAGTTGACACTTTCTTCAAGGCTCCTAGCTCAGCCGCACGCGGGGGTCGATGAAGGCGTACGCGATGTCGACGACGATGTTGAAGAGGACGATCGCGGCGGCCGCGACGAGCACCGTCGCCATCAGCATGGGCAGGTCGGAGTTGGTGACCGCCTTGACCGACAGCTGGCCGAGCCCCTGGAGGCCGAAGGTCTGCTCGGTGATGATCGCGCCGCCGATCAGCGCGCCGAGGTCCACACCGAAGATCGTGATGATCGGCGTCAGTGTGCCGCGCATCGCGAAACGCATCACGACGCTGCGGCCGGACATGCCCTTGGCCCGCGCGGTGCGGACGTAGTCCTCGCCGAGCTGTTCCACCATCGTCGAACGGGTCATGCGGGTGTAGTTGGCGGTGAAGATGATCGCCAGCACCAGCCAGGGCAGCAGCAGGCCGGTGGCCCAGCCGACGGGGTCCTGGGTGAACTCCACGTACTTGGGACGCCAGAAGATCTGGTTCTGGTAGACGAGGAAGTACAGCGCGAGGGTGCCGATGAAGTAGATCTGCACGGAGGCGCCGATGAGGGACGACACACTGGCGATCTTGTCCAGCGGCTTGCCCTGCCGGAGCGCCGCGATGATGCCGGTCGCCACACCGAAGGTGAGGAAGACGACCGCGGCCCCGATGGTGAGCGAGATGGTCAGCGGGAGCCGGTCCAGGATCGTCTCCCACACCGGCGCGCGGTTGACGAAGGAGAAGCCGAGGCAGGGGGCGGGGCAGTCGCCCAGGCCCCCGTAGTCGCGGCCGACGAAGATCCCGGCCAGCCAGGCCACGAACTGGGCGAACAGGGGCTGATCCAGTCCCAGGTTGTGCCGCGCCTGCTCCAGCAGCTCCGGCGGGCAGACCTTGCCGCAGGCGAGTCTCGCCGGGTCGGCGGGCACGGCGAAGAAGAGGAAGAACGTGACCGCGGAGATGATCACGAGTGTGACCACGGCGCCGAGTATGCGGCGAGTGATGAATGGAAGCATTGCCTGTTTTCCCGAGGTGGCTGGGACCGGTGGGGCCGGGAGGCCCCTGGCCGCGGCCCGGCGGGGATGTCGTCATCCCCGCCGGGCCACGGCCGCCGGTTCTCCTACGGTTTCGTGGGCCGTTACGGCTTCACGAAGATGCTGTTGGGCGAGACGACCCACGACTGCGGGTCGATCTCGGCGCCACCGACCTTGGAGCCGTGCAGGGTGTTGGCGATCCGGTTCTCGGCGACGACCAGCGGGGTGATCGTCTCCTGGATCTTCTTGTCCAGAGCCATCCACGCCTTGTTCTGCGCGTCGATGTCGGTCATCGCCGTGATCTCCTCCATCTCCTTGGCGAGCGCCGGGTCCTTCAGGTGCGCGTAGTTCGGCGCACCGTCGGCGATCGGGCCGAAGATGACGGGCAGGACCGTCGTGCCGGACGGCCAGTCGGCGCCCCAGCCAGCCCAGTAGAGGTCGAACTCGTTCTTCACCTTGCCGATGGAGTCGTAGTAGGTCTTGCGGTCCAGGGGCTTGGCCACGACCTTGATGCCGGCCTTCTCCAGGGCGTTCTTGATCACGACGGTGATCTGCTCCTGGAGCGGCGTCTGGTTGTAGGCGTAGACGATGGTCGGCGTCGGGTTGGTCGACTCGGCGAGCAGCTGCTTGGCCTTCTCGACGTCACCCTCGGGCTTGGCCTCCTTGCCGAACAGGTCGTAGGACTCGTAGCCGACCGTGGTGTTCTCGTTCAGGATCGTGGTGGGCAGCGCCGCCGCCGCCGGGCCGCCGTAGACCTGCTGGATCTGCTTGGACGGCCACGCGTGGTTGATGGCCTGGCGGATCTTGATGTCCTTCACCCGGTCAAGGTTGAAGTAGTAGTAGTTGCCGTACGGCGAGGGGCTCTTCATCAGGCGGGGGGCCAGGTCGGCGTCGCCGAGCACCTGCTGCAGCCGCTCCGGCTGGGTGGTCGCGTAGGGGGTGAACGCGGTCTGGTCGGGGCCGGTGTCCGCGATCAGGCGGTCGTTGATCTGCAGGTTCTCCTGGCCGAACTCCAGGCGCCAGGCGTCGGGGTAGGCGCCGCGGATCGGGTCGGTGGCCGCGTCCCAGTTCGGGTTGCGCTCCAGCTCCATCGACTTGTCGACGACGTGGCTCTTGATGATGTACGGGCCGCTGGAGACAGGCTTCTTGTCGTACTGCTCCTTGGTGTCCTTCTCCTTGGGCACGATGCCGTAGCCGCCCATGGCGAAGGCGTAGTTGGCGTCGGCGTGCGGCGTCTTGAACTTGTAGACGATCGTCTTGTCGTCCGGCGTCTCGATGTTCTCAAGGCGCTTGCCGTCGTACGGGCCCTGGTAGGCCTTCTTGTGGTCGACCTCGGTCAGCCACTGCTGGATGTAGGTCGGGCCCTGGGTGACGAACGGGGCGAACGTCCGTTCCATGCTCCACTTGACGTCCTCGGACGTGATCGGGGTGCCGTCCTGCCACTTCACGCCGTCCTTGAGGGTGAAGGTCCAGGTCTTGCCGCCGTCGGAGACGGTGCCCGAGTCGGTGGCCAGGTCGCCGACCAGCTTGTAGTCACTCGGGCCGATGCGCTTGTAGCCCGTCAGGGTGCGGCCGATGAGCAGGCCGAAGTTCGACATCGTGTTGACGTAGACCTGGGCCGGGTCGAGGTGGCCGATGTCGTCACGGTCGATCATCGTGACGGTGCCGCCCTTGACGACGCCCTCGGGCTCGATGGCCGGGCCCTTGGAGTCGTCGGCCGTTCCGACGGTGATCGTCGGCGGCTTGTAGGTCGCCGCGGGGGCCGCCGCGCCGGACGCGCCGGATGCCGCGCCGCTGGGGGCCGCGGGAGCGCCCTGGTTGCCCTGGGCGCAGGCACTGGTGAGTGCGAGCGCGCCTATGGCGAGTACGGCCATCGCTGACCGTGTACGGACTTTCATCTTTCTCCTATTTCCGATCTAGCGCTTGAGCTTGGGGTCGAAGGCGTCGCGAACCGAGTCGCCCAGGAGGTTGAACGCGATCACGAAGATCAGGAGGGCGACACCGGGAAATATCAGGTAGGTGATGTCGTTCTGGTAGATCTCGGTGCCGCGACGGAACATGCGGCCCCAGTCGGGGATGGGCTCGATCATGCCGACGCCCAGGAAGGACAGCGCCGCCTCGGCCGTCACCAGCGCGGGGAGCAGCAGCGTCGACTGGATGAGGATCGGGGTCCAGAGGTTCGGCAGCAGTTCCTTGAAGACGATCCTGGCGGGAGAGGCGCCGGTCACCTTCGCGGCCTCGACGAACTCCCGCTCGCGCAGGGAGAGCACCTGGCCGCGCAGCAGCCGCGCGAGGCCGGCCCACTGGAAGATCGTCAGCGCGATCACGAGGGTGACCGCTCGCAGCCAGATGGGCGTCTCCTCGTCCGGCCTGACGAACAGGTTCTCCACGACCGGCATGAACGCGATGATGAAGAGCACCGAGGGGAACGACAGGACGATGTCGATGAGGCGGCCGATGAAGTAGTCGGTCTTGCCCCCGGCGTACCCGGCGACGATGCCCATCACGATGCCGATCGCCGTCGCGATGATCGTCGCGGTGACCGCGATCGACAGGGAGGTCCTGATTCCGTAGACGAGCTGGGTGAACACGTCACGGCCGAGGCCGGGCTCGATGCCGAACCAGAACTCCGAGCTGATGCCGCCGTTGGGCAGGACCGGGTAGCCGTAGTCGTTCAGCAGGCCCGGCATGTCCTGGCCGTACAGGGCGTAGGGGTCCTTGCCGTACAGCCAGGCGATGACCGGCGCGAGGAGCGCGACCAGGAAGAAGAAAATCACCACCACGGCCGAGACGATGCCGGTCCGGTCGCGTCGGAAGCGCAGCCACATCAGCTGCCCGGGTGAGCGGCCCACCGTTTCCGGTGTCTTCGCCGCCAGTACCTCCCCGGTCGTGGTCGTGGCTGGTGCAGGGATGGTCATCGTGCGGAGGCTCCCAACGAGCATGGTGAGCGGGATCCCTGGAACCATTGCAAAGCAGACCATGACAATCAATGGCCTGGTCATTACTCATTTTTTTGTTGTATAACGTCCACCTGTTTGTGGCTGCAATTCCGTTGACGTAGATAGGGGGTGACGTGGGAAGATAGGGCTCCCGAAGGTGGATATTCACGGATTTGTGACACGTTCATGACGCGTCCGGGATGGATTTGTCCGGGTCTGACCCTGCTTGTGTCACAAGCTCGTACAGTGTCACAGATCCGAGACAATGGCGTGCCTGGGCGTCGTGCGGGGGTAACCCTCCACTTACCGGGATGCGGGGCATGAATCACGGCCTTTTCGGACCGGAGTCGGTGACCTGGAAGGTGATGGGCGAGCGGATCCTGCTCGCCGCGGGTTTCCGCGCACTCCTCATGCAGGGCCCGCGCCCTCGGGTGACGCGCTCCTGTGGTCGCTCGACGCGCCGCCTCCGGCCCGCCTGCCCCCCGGACGCGCGGAGGGCGTAGAAGGCGCGGCGTGACCCGACCAAACGCTCGCTTGTTCCACATGGTGGAAGAGGGTGCCGCCCGGTTTTCCGGACATGGCACACTGGTAGAGGAGGGTGAACCGTCCGCGGCATGCCCTCCGCGAGAACGAGAGAAGCAGAGCAGCGTGCTCCGGGGTCGGTGAAATTCCGAGCCGGCGGTTACAGTCCGCGACCCGGTCGAAGCCATCGACCGGTTGACCTGGTGAAACTCCAGGACCGACGGTTAGAGTCCGGATGGGAGGAAGCGCGCGAGCGGAGAGTGTCTTCGGGCACCCTCCGCTGATCGGGTGTACGCACCCGTTGATCCCCCGGGGCCCGCCGTGGCAAAAAGCTACTGGCGAGTAGGAGACCTCGGGTGACTGATCCGGCGCGGACGCGCCAAGCAGCCGGGCGCGCCCCTCACGGGCACGGCGCCGTCGGCCCCCGTCATTTTCCGCATTCCCCGTCCGGCCGTTCCCGATCCGGGCACACCGGCACATCCCTTCCTTCGCGCGCGCCCCGCCCTCCGGACGCGCGCCCTTCCGCGCCCCGCGCTCCCGGCCCCCGGACGACTTTCCCGCGGCCCGCAGGAAGGCTTCCCGTTCCCCCGGAGTTCACCTTCGACGGAGAGCCCGGCGGGCGCGACCGCCCGCCCTCGCCCGGTGCCGCCGGGCCGGACGGCGGTCGCGCCCGCCGGGCGAGAGCCTCCCGGAGTCCGAGGACGCCGCACCGCACCGGCCACGACCCGCGCCCGGCCCTCCGGGCGATCCCCCGCAAGGAGCTGTGAATGTTCACCGGAATCGTCGAAGAACTGGGAGAGATCGCCGGGATCGAGCCGCTGACCGACGCGGCCCGGCTGTCGATCCGCGGCAGAACGGTCACCGCGGACGCCGGGCACGGCGACTCGATCGCCGTCAACGGCGTCTGCCTGACCGTGGTGGACGTCGTGGATGGGGTGTTCACCGCCGACGTGATGAAGGAGACCCTCGACCGCAGCTCCCTCGGCGCGCTGAGACCCGGCTCCCCGGTCAACCTGGAGCGCGCGGTCCGCGCCGACCAGCGGCTGGGCGGCCACATCGTGCAGGGCCACGTGGACGGGACGGGCGTCCTGCTGTCGCGGGAGCCCGCCGAGCACTGGGAGGTCGTCCGGATCTCCCTGCCGCCCGAGCTCGACCGCTACGTGGTCGAGAAGGGTTCGATCGCCGTCGACGGCGTCAGCCTGACCGTCATGGGCGTCGGCTCCGGCGGCTTCGCCGTCAGCCTCATCCCCACCACCCTGAGCCTGACCACCCTCGGCGCGAAGCGGCCGGGAGACCCGGTGAACCTCGAGGTCGACGTGATCGCCAAGCACGTGGAGAAGCTCGTCGGGGCGTACGCCCCGGCCGGGGACGCCACGACGGACCAGGTGAGAAGGCCGTGAACCACCTCGAAACCGGATCCGAGGTCCCCGGGACCCCCGGGACCCCTGGGACCCCTGGAAACACGGCCGCGCCGGCCGGACTCGTCAACTGGCTCAAGGAGTACCGGTCGAGGGCCGTGCTCGTCCCCGAGGAGGCCTTGTGATCAAGCTGGACCCGATCGAGCGCGCGATCGCCGACATCCGCGAGGGCAGGGCCGTCGTGGTCGTCGACGACGAGAACCGCGAGAACGAGGGCGACATCATCTTCGCCGCGTCCAGGGCCACCCCGGAACTGCTCGCCTTCACCATCCGGCACAGCAGCGGCGTGGTCTGCGTGCCGATGCGCGGCGAGCACCTCGACAGGCTCGGCCTGCCGCTGATGGTGTACGACAACAAGGAGCGCCTGCGCACCGCGTACACGATCAGCGTGGACGCCAGGGACGGGGTGAGCACCGGCATCTCCGCCGCGGACAGGGCCCGCACGATCCGCGCCCTGGCCGACTCGGCGACCGAGCCGTCCGAGCTGGTACGGCCGGGACACGTCTTCCCGCTCCGCTACCGGGAGGGCGGCGTCCTGGCCCGGCGCGGCCACACCGAGGCGTCCGTGGACCTGGCCAGGCTCGCCGGGCTGAGCGAGGCGGGCGTGCTCGCCGAGGTCGTCAACGACGACGGCACCATGATGCGGCTGCCGGAGCTGCGTGACTTCTGCGACGAGCACGACCTGGCGCTCGTCTCGATCGAGCAGCTGGTGGAGTTCAGGCGCCGGACCGAGCGGATGGTCACCAGGGTCGCCGAGACGCGGCTGCCGAACAGGTACGGCGAGTGGCGGGCCTACGGCTTCGCGAGCTCGCTGGACGGCGGCGAGCACCTGGCCCTGGTCCTCGGCGACATCGAGGACGGCGAGAACATCATGGTCAGGGCGCACTCCGAATGCCTGACCGGCGACGTGCTCGGGTCGCTGCGGTGCGACTGCGGGGTGCAGCTCGACCACGCCATGTCGCGGATCGCCGACGAGGGCCGGGGCGTGGTCGTCTACCTGCGCGGGCACGAGGGACGCGGCATCGGGCTGCTGGCCAAGCTCAGGGCGTACAGCCTCCAGGACGCCGGAAGTGACACCGTCGACGCCAACCTGGAGCTCGGGCTGCCGGTGGACGCGCGGGAGTTCTCCAACGCCGGGCAGATCCTCGCCGACCTGGGCGTGAAGTCGATCCGGCTGCTGACCAACAACCCGGCCAAGCTGCGCGGCATGGACGGCTACGGCATCAAGGTGCTCGGCCGCGAGCCCATGCCGGTGGCGATGAACCCGCACAACGAGAAATACCTGTCGGCCAAGCGCGACCGCCTCGGCCACGAGATCCCCAGGGAGGGCGAATGAGTGAGCGAGCGGGTCGGACGGAGCGGGACGAGCGCGTGAGCGGGCGCGGGGTGATCGCGTGAGCGGGGCCGGGCGACCGTCGGCCGGGGCCGTCGAGGCGAAGGGGCTGACCGTCGGCGTCGTCGCCGCCCGGTGGCACGAGAAGATCACCGATCAGCTCGTGACGCGGGCCGAGCAGGCGGGCAGGGACAGCGGCGCGGCGGTGACCGTGGTGCGGGTGGCCGGGTCGCTGGAGATCCCGGTCGTGGCGCAGGCGCTGGCCAGGAGGTACGACGCGGTCGTCGCCCTCGGGGTCGTGATCCGCGGTGAGACCCCCCACTTCGACTACGTGTGCGACTCCGTCACCTCGGGCCTGACCCGGGTCTCCCTCGACGAGGAGGTCCCGGTCGGCAACGGCGTGCTGACCTGTGAGTCCCTCGACCAGGCCCTCGACAGGTCGGGGCTGCCGGGCAGCCACGAGGACAAGGGCTACGAGGCCACCGTCGCCGCCCTGGGGACGGCGCTGCTGCTGCGGGAACTCCGCTCCTAGGGTCGCCCCGTGCGAGCCTGCCCCGCCGTGCCGCGGTGATCGGTGCGGCGGGGCCGTGCGGTAGGTTGCCATCGGCGCCGTGACCAGCTGTCACAGCCGTTCCGACCGGTGGTTTCCAAAGGATCGTGATCTGAGAGTGAGCCCGGAGAGCGTCTCCCCGCCCCCGTTGCCCGTCGTGTGGCGACCCAGGAAGGGGCGGATCGCGGCCTACGGCTTCGCGGGCCTGATCATGCTCGGCGCGGTGCTGATGGCGATCTTCCTGGCCGAGCCGTTCACCCTGGCCGACAGGATCGCGATGATCGGGCTGGGCGGGCTGGTCGCCGGGGTCCTGCACCTGCTGGGACGGGTCCGGGTGGAGGCCGACGAGCAGGGGATCACCGTCGTCAACCCGCTGCGGGTGCACCGCTACGAGTGGCCCGAGGTGCTCGGGGTCACCCTGGTCGCCCACGAGCCCTGGGCGAAGATCGACTTCACCGACGGGGCCACGGTCGGCGCGATGGGCCTGCAGGGCTCGGAGAAGGACCGCACCGTCCGCCAGGTCCGCGAGCTCGCCGCCCTCATCAGGGAACGCGGCGAGGCGTCCGAGACCCGCTGAGCCGCCGCGCGGGGGCTCGGCGGCCCGCTACCGGCCTCGCCCGACCCGCCGGACAAGGGATCGGGGCCGGGCCGCCGTACGGGGCTCACGGCCGGGATCCCGCGCTCAGGTCTCCTCGGCGAACCGCTCGACCTTGTCGGTATCGCCCGCCACGAGCAGGGTGTCGCCGCTCTGGATCACCGTGTCCGAGGTGGCGTACGTGAATCTGCCGTCGGGTTTCTTGATCCCGACCACGGTGACCCCGTACTTGCTGCGGACGCCCAGGCTGCCCAGGCTCCTGCCGTCCGCCCACCGGGGCGCCATGGTCTTGATCATGGCGTAGTCCTCGTCGACCTCCACGTAGTCGAGCATCCGCCCGGTGACCAGGTGCGCGACCCGCTCGCCCATGTCGTGCTCCGGCTGCACCACGTGGTGTGCGCCGACCCGCTGCAGGATCCGGCTGTGCTGCAGGCTGATCGACTTGGCCCAGATGTCGGCCACTCCCAGGTCCGCCAGGATCGAGGTGGTCAGGATGCTCGCCTCGATGTCGGTGCCGATGCCGACCACGGCCCGGCCGAACTCCCTGATGCCCAGCTGTTCGAGGGCGTCGGGATCGGTGGAGTCGGCGCACACCACGTGGGTGAGCCGCCCGGAGAAGTGCTGCACGTTCTTGGAGTCGTTGTCGACGCCGAGCACCTCGATGTCGCGGCTCACCAGTTCCGCCGCCAGCGCGCCGCCGAACCGGCCGAGGCCGATCACCACGACCGCGTCGCCGCGATTCTTCTTGTCAACCAACGAGGGGACGCTCCTCCGGGTATCGGAACCGACGGGTCTGGACGTGCAGTGCGAGCGCGGCGCCGAGGGTCACCGGGCCGAGCCGTCCGACGAACATCAGGAGGGTCAGGATCAGGTGTCCCGCGGTGCCGACGTCGGCGGTGATCCCGGTCGACAGCCCGACCGTGCCGAAGGCCGAGATCACCTCGAACAGTA
The DNA here is from genome assembly GCF_036227305.1 of Streptosporangium sp. NBC_01469. NCBI lineage: Bacteria > Bacillati > Actinomycetota > Actinomycetes > Streptosporangiales > Streptosporangiaceae > Streptosporangium > Streptosporangium sp. NBC_01469. The sequence goes on from NZ_CP109465.1 coordinate 4,845,962, forward strand.
CGCGGTCGAGCTTGAACGGGGTCACCGTCATCAACGCGAACGTGCCCACGGCGACCGACGCCACACTCAGCAGGGCGATCGTCAGCGCCTGCCGCTGCAGCTGCTCGGGAATGCGGCGGCGGCCCGCCGAGACGTCGGGCTCGCCGCGCAGTTCGGCGAGGATCACGAACCCGAGCAGTGCGAACGTCGTCACCTTGATGCCGCCCCCGGTACTCGCGCTGCCCGCTCCGATGAACATCAGCACGTCGCTGATCAGCCAGGAGCTCTCGCTCATCTGGGAGGTGTCCACGGAGTTCAGGCCGCCGCTGCGGGTCATCGCGCTGTGGAAGAACCCGGCCATGACCCGGAGCCCGGGGGAGAGGCCGCCCATCGTGCCGGGGTTGTTCCACTCGGTGACGGTGACGGCCACCGCCCCGCCGAACAGCAGGACGGCGGTCATCCCCAGCGTGATCTTGGCGTGCAGCGTCCAGCGCGCCGGGCGGCGCCAGTTCTGCCGCAGTACGGCGTAGACGGGGAAGCCGAGACCTCCGGCGACCACCGCGAGGATGAGCGGGAGGCAGATCCACGGGTCGGTGACGAACCTCATCATGCTGTCCGGCCAGAGCGCGAACCCGGCGTTGGTGAATGCCGAGATCGCATGAAAAATCCCGTAATAGATGGCGCGGCCGACCGGCTCCCCGTACCCGATCACGAAGCGGGCGGCGAGCACCGCGGCGGTCAGCGTCTCGGCGACCAGCGTGACCTTGGCGACCCCCACGATCACCCGTCGTACGTCGCCGGGACCGAGGGTCTTGGTCTCGGCCTGGGTGTTGAGGCGGGCGCGCAGGCCGAGCTTGCCGGAGACGACCACCGCGAGGATCGAGGAGAGCGTCATGATCCCGAAGCCGCCGATCTGCATCAGCACCAGGAGCACGATCTCGCCGAAGAACGACCAGTGCGCCGCGGTGTCGTGCACGGCGAGCCCGGTCACGCACACCGCCGAGGTGGCGGTGAACAGGGCCGACGTCCACGAGGCACTCTGGCCCCCCTCGACCGCGATCGGCAGCGAGAGCAGCCCCGTCCCGGTGAGGACCACCGCCAGGAACGCCGCCACGACGACCCTGGACGGGGTGTTGATCCGGTCGAGCAGGTTCTTCACAGGGGGTGACAATACTTCTTCGCGGGGAACGGCAGTATGCCCGCCGGTCCCCGAGTCCCCCGGCGGGCCACCCGCCACGGAGCCGTCACCGGCGTGCCCCGCGTGCCACGGGGTTCCTGTGAGACGCCGGTTCCGGGTCGCGGTGTGATCACGCGAGGACCCGCCGCCGGGCGTAGCCTGAGGTGGTGGTGAGGCGGACAATCGAGGCATCTGATGTGGAGTCGCCCGCGCAGCTGGCCGGGCTGCTCGACGAGCGGTCGTACCTGGCCGACGAGGGGCTCGTCACGGCGGCCTTCCTCGCGCTGCGGATGGGCCGCCCGCTGCTGATCGAGGGCGAGGCGGGCGTCGGCAAGACCGAGCTGGCCAGGACCCTCGCCGAGGTGCTCGGGGCGCCGCTGATCCGCCTGCAGTGCTACGAGGGGCTCGACGCCTCCCAGGCGCTCTACGACTGGGACTTCGCCCGCCAGCTCCTGCACCTGAAGGCGGCGGAGGCGGGCGGCGTCACCGACGCCGCCCGGCTGGAGGGCGAGGTCTACGACCGGAGGTTCCTGATCGCCAGGCCGCTGCTGAAGGCGATCGAGACCCAGCCCTCGGTGCTGCTCATCGACGAGGTCGACCGGGCCGACGTGGAGTTCGAGGCGATCCTGCTGGAGGTGCTCTCGGACTTCGCGATCTCCGTCCCCGAACTCGGCACGATCCGCGCCGCGCGGCCGCCGGTGGTCGTGCTGACCTCCAACCGCACCCGCGAGGTGCACGACGCGCTGAAGCGGCGCTGCCTCTACCACTGGCTGGAGCACCCCTCCTTCGAGCGGGAGGTGGCGATCCTGCGCAGGCGGCTCCCCGAGTGCTCGGGGATCCTGGCCGAGCAGGTCGCCACGGCGACGGGGCGGCTCCGTACTGCCGACCTGATCAAGCCGCCGGGGATCGCCGAGACCCTCGACTGGACCGAGGCGCTCCTGACCCTCGGCGCCCGCGAGCTAGACCCCGACGTGGCGGCCGCCTCGCTGGGCGCCCTGCTCAAGCACAGGGAGGACCACGAGACGGTGCTCGGGAACGGATTCTTCGGTGCGTCCCGGCGCTGACGGCGTTCCCCCCGCCGGGGTCCCCTCCAGCGAGGGGGTTCCTCCTTCCACGATCGGTGCCGGGGAGGACCTGGTCGCGGTCATGACCGGTTTCGCCAGGACCCTGCGCGCCGCGGGGGTGCCCGCCGACCACGAGCGGACCCAGGGCCTGCTGCGTGCCCTGTGTCACCTGGACGCCTCCAGGCCCGACGACGTCTACTGGGCGGGCCGGGTCACGCTGTGCGCCTCGGCCGACGACCTGCCCCGCTACGACCGGGTGTTCCGGGCCTACTTCGGGGGGCTGCGCGCGGGCCGCGCGAGAGCGGCGGCGGTCACCGTCACCCGGCACACCGCGGCGCTGCCGGAGACTCGCCCCGACCGGGGGGAGAGCGGCGAGCCCGCCCTCGCGGCGACCGCGAGCGCGACGGAGGTGCTGCGCACCCGGGACGTGGCCGCGATGACGGCGGCGGAGCTCGCCGAGGCGCACCGGCTCCTCGCCCTGCTGCGGGCGGGCAGGGAGCGGCGCGCGTCGCGGCGTTTCCGGCCCGCCCGCCGGGGGCGGCTGGACGGCCGGGCGACCGTCCGCGAGACGCTGCGCAGGGGCGGGGAGATCGCCGGGCTCCGCTACCGCGCGCACCGGACCAGGCCCCGCAGGGTCGTACTGCTGATCGACGTCAGCGGTTCCATGACCCCGTACGCGGACACGCTGCTCCGGCTCGCCCACGCACTGGTCAGATCGGAGCCGGGGGCGACGGAGGTGTTCAGCGCGGGCACCCGGCTGACCCGGCTCACCGCCGAGCTGCGCCACCGCGACCCGGCGACCGCGATGAACGCCGTCTCCCTCGCCATTCCCGACTGGAGCGGCGGCACCCGCCTGGGTGAGGAGCTCCGGCGCCTCCTGGCGCTGAACGACGCGGCGGGAGCGGTGGTGGTGATCGCCTCCGACGGGTGGGAGCGCGGCGACGTCTCGCTGCTGGGCGCGGAGATGGCCCGGCTGTCCCGGACGGCCCACCGGGTGATCTGGGTGAACCCGCACAAGGGCAGGGAGGGCTACCGGCCGCTCACCGCCGGGATGCGGGCCGCCCTTCCCCACATCGACGACTTCGTGGCCGGGCACAGCCTGGCCGCCTTCGAGGAACTGGCGACGCTGCTGGGAGGCGCTCATGCGTGACGTGCTGTCACAGATCCTGCGGTGGTGGGAGGCGGGAGATACGTTCGGCCTGGCCACCGTGGTCAACACCTTCCGCAGCGCGCCCCGCCCGCCGGGGGCGTCCATGGCGGTGCTCGGCGACGAGGCCGAGGGCAGCGTCTCCGGCGGCTGTGTCGAGGGCGCCGTCTACGAGCTGGCCCGGGAGGTGGTCTCCTCGGGCGCGCCCGTCCTGCAGCGGTACGGCGTGAGCGACGACGACGCCTTCTCCGTCGGCCTGACCTGCGGCGGCATCCTGGACGTCTTCGTCGAGCCCGTCTCCAGGGAGACCTTCCCCGAGCTGGGGGCGGTCGCCGCCTCGGTGCTGCGGCGCGAGCCGGTGGCGGTGGCGACCGTCCTGTCGGGGCCGGGCACGATCGGCACCCGCCGGGTCGTCTGGCCGGACCACTCCTCCGGCTCCCTGGGCGTGACCCGGCTGGACGACGCGGTGGACGACGACGTCCGGGGCATGCTCGCGCAGGGACTGACGGGCGTGCGCAGGTACGGGGCCAGGGGACAGCGGCGGCTCGACGAGCTGTCGGTCTTCGTCCAGTCCTTCGCGCCGCCGCCCCGGATGCTGGTCTTCGGCGCGATCGACTTCGCCGCCGCGGTCGCCAGGGTCGGCAAGTTCCTCGGCTACCACGTGGTCGTGTGCGACGCCCGGCCGGTCTTCACCACGGCCAAGCGCTTCCCCGAGGCCGACGAGGTGATCGTCAAGTGGCCGCACGACTATCTCACCTCGACCGTCGTGGACGAGCGGACCGCGATCTGTGTGCTCACCCACGATCCCAAGTTCGACGTCCCCCTGCTCGAGGTCGCCCTGCGCACCCCGGCGGGCTACGTCGGCGCGATGGGCTCGCGCCGCACGCACGAGGACCGGCTGGCCCGGCTGGCGCAGGCGGGACTGGGGGACGCCGAGCTGAAGAGGCTCCGCTCGCCGATCGGGCTGGACCTGGGCGCGCGTACGCCCGAGGAGACGGCGATCTCCATCGCCGCCGAGCTGATCCAGCTGCGCTGGGGCGGCTCGGGCCGGCCGCTGACCGACGGTTCCGGCAGGATCCACGGGGACGGGCCCGGCGCGTGAGCGAGGAGGCGGGAATCCCGACGGAGGCCCCCGCGGAGGTCCCGGTGAGGCTTCCGGCCGGGGACACCGAGGGGGGCGCGGAGGGGGGTCCCGCGGGGTCGGCGGGCGGGCGCCCGGCGAGCGCCGGGCTGCTGCTGGCCGCCGGGTCCGGCTCGCGGCTCGGCACTCCCAAGGCGCTGGTGGACTTCCACGGGGAGCGGCTGGTGGACCGGGGGGTCAGGGCGCTCCACGACGCCGGCTGTCGTCCGGTGGTCGTGGTGCTCGGCGCGGCCACCGTACGGGTACGGGGAGCGGTGACCGTCCACAACCCGGAGTGGAGCTCGGGGATGGGCTCCTCGCTCAGGGCCGGTCTGGGCGCGATCCCCGCCACCGCCGACCACGTGGTGATCGCCCTGGTGGACCAGCCGTTCGTCGGCCCGCGGGCGGTGGAGCGGCTCATCGGGGCCGCGGCGGGGGGCGCCTCGGTCGCCGTCGCCACCTACGGCGGCGCGCGGCGGAACCCGGTGCTGATCGCCAGGGAGCACTTCGAGGAGGTCGCCCGGCTCGCGACCGGCGACGCCGGCGCCCGCCCGTTCCTGAAAGCCCATCCCGAGCTGGTCGTCGCGGTCCCCTGCGACGACGTCGCCGACCCCGCCGACATCGACACCCCGGCCGACCTGTCCGCGCTCCGGGCCCGCCCGGACCTCGCCACCTGAGCCGCTTCGGCCCCCGAGCCGCCGGGCCGTCCGAGTCGCTGGGCCGTCGGACCGTCCGGGGCCGCCGGGGTGCCGGGTCATCCGAGCCGCCAGGTCATCCGAGCCGCCAGGTCATCCGAGCCGCCGGGGTGCCGGGGTGCCGGGGTGCCGGGGCCGCCGGGCTGCCCGGTCATCCGAGCCGCCGGGCCGTCCGCGTCATGGGAGTTCGAGGCGGCCTCGGCCCCGGGTCGTCTCGGCCACCGAAGCCGTCCGGGTCGTCCGGGTCATTCCGGTCGTCCGGACTCTCCTGGGCGGTCAGGCGGCCAGGCGCAGTGAGGCGACGGCGGCGCGGTGGTCGCTGCCCGCGGCCCGCTCGACGCCCGCCCTGGTGGCGACCATGCCGCGGTAGAGGATGTGGTCGGGGCGGGTGACGGGGAAGGACGCGGGCCAGGTGAAGCCGAATCCCGTACCGGCCTCCTGCTGGGCGTCCGACAGCGGCGGCACCAGGCCGGAGCGCTTGCGGTCGGTGGTGGCGGTGTTGAGGTCGCCGAGCAGCAGCAGGTGCTCGCTGTCGTCCCTGTCGACCATCCTGCGGGCGTAGGAGAGGGTCTCGTCGCGCTGGGCGGTCTGGCCGGGGCGGGCGGAGGCGAGGTGCATGACGTACACGGTCAGCCTGCCCTTGGGGGTGACGACCACCGCGCGCAGCGCCCGCGCCCAGTCGAGGCCGATGTCGGCCTTGCGGGCCTCGGCGATCGGGAACCGGCTCCACAGGCCGACCGTGGCGATCCGGTAGCGGTACGGGAAGCGGTCGTTGAGGACCTTCGCCGCCGGGCCGCCGGCGGTCAGCTCCTGCACCGCGACCAGGTCGCGGTCCCTTGAGACGGTACGCATGGCGTCGGCCGAGTCGGCGTTGGTCGCGCCGACGTTGAGCGTGGCGACCGACAGGTCGCTGGGCCCGCCCGGCGGGCTGCGCAGCAGCGTCGGACCGAACATGAGGCCCCACACGGTCGCCGGGACCAGCGCCGCGAGGATCACCTGCCACGAGCGGGTGGCCAGCGCGCCGACCAGCAGGACCGGCACGACGACCCCGAGCCAGGGGAGCAGACTCTCCAGCACGGGTGTGAAACCGCCCAGCTCAGGCAGGAGCCGGTGCCCCCCGAGTGTCAGGGCGAGCGCTCCCGCCGTCACGATGATCGACTGCCTCAGCACACCGCTCCTCGTCCACCCCTCCGGCGGTCACCTACCGCCGGGACACCCGCCCTCCGGGGTCCCCTACCCCGGAATGCGTAGGCTACCGGCCCGGCGGCGACGGCGCGGGGCTTGGTGCTTCGGCGGTGAGTCGATAACCTTTGTCGTCGAGACAAACGGAACAACATTCGGTTTCGTCGGCACCGCGGAAGGACGATCTCACGATGCGCATCGGTATGGCCCTGAACTACTCGGGGGGCTTCAAGGAGACGGTGGCCGAGCTGGCCGACTACGAGAAGGCCGGTCTCGACATCGTCTTCGTCGCCGAGGCCTACAGTTTCGACGCGGTCAGCCAGCTGGGCTACATCGCCGCCAGGACCGAGAGGCTGCAGATCGCCGCCGGCATCCTGCCCATCTACTCCCGAACCCCCGCCCTGCTGGCGATGACCGCCGCGGGCCTGGACTACGTCTCCGACGGCCGCTTCACCCTCGGCCTGGGCGCCTCAGGCCCCCAGGTCGTCGAGGGCTTCCATGGCGTCCCGTACACCGCCCCGCTCGGCCGCACCCGCGAGGTCATCGAGATCTGCCGTCAGGTCTGGAGGCGCGAGCGCCTGACCTACGAGGGCAGGCACTACACCATCCCGCTCCCCGCCGACCAGGGGACCGGCCTGGGCAAGCCGCTGAAGCTCATCAACCACCCGGTCCGCGAACGCATCCCCGTCGTGATCGCAGCCATCGGTCCCAAGAACGTCGAGCTGGCCGCCGAGCTGGCCGAGGGCTGGGAGCCGATCTTCTACGTGCCGGAGAAGGCCGCCGACGTGTGGGGCGCCTCCCTGGCGGCGGGCAAGGCCAAGCGGGACCCGGCGCTGGGCGAGCTGGACGTGATCGCCCAGGCGGCGCTGGCCATCGGCGACGACGTCTCCGGCTGGCTGGAGCTGGGCCGCCCGATGGCCGCCCTCTACATCGGCGGGATGGGCGCCAAGGGCAGGAACTTCTACAACGACCTCGCCCGCAGGTACGGCTACGAGAAGGAGGCCGAGCAGATCCAGAACCTCTACCTGGACGGCAGGAAGGACGAGGCCGCCGCGCTCGTGCCGCACGAGCTGCTGGAGAAGATGTCCCTGATCGGCCCCGAGGGGCACGTCCGCGAGCGCCTGCAGGCCATGCGCGAGTCGGGCGTCACGACCGTCAACGTCGCCCCGCTGGCCGGCACCCACGAGGAGCGCGTCCGGCTCATCGAGAGGGTCAGGGAACTCGCCTCCTGACCCGGCCTCTCCCACCGGCGTATGGGCAGGGCCGCGGTTGAGGTGAGGGCATCGGTCTGACCCGGCCTTTCCGGACGGGCGGGCGTATGGGCAGGGCCGCGGTTGAGGTGAGGGCATCGGTCTGACCCGGCCTTTCCGGACGGGCGGGCGTATGGGCAGGGCCGCGGTTGAGGTGAGGGCATCGGTCTGACCCGGCCTCTCCCGGCGGATGGGTGTGCGGGCGGGGGCACGGTCAAGGTGACGACATCGGTCAAATCGGTTAATAGCATGCGTACCATGACCGCCACCCATGCCCGGCGCCGCGCGAACCTCGCGGCCCTGCTGCCCGCTCACGAGGCGGACGCGATCCTGGTCACCGGCGGCGTGAACGTGCGCTACCTGACCGGTCTGGCCAGCTCCAACGCGGCCGTCCTGGTCAGGGCCGACGCCACCGCCACGCTGGCCACCGACTCCCGCTACCTCGGGGCCGCCCTGCGCGTCTGCGCCGACATCGAGGTGATCGAGAAGCCCGACGTCGCCGGGGGCCTGCTGCCCGAGACCGGCCGGACGGGCATCGAGGCCGACCACATGTCCGTAGCCGGCTACTTCCGGCTGGGCGGGGAGCCCCTCCGCCTGTCAGGGGTGGTGGAGTCGGTGCGCATGGTCAAGGACGACGAGGAGATCGACCTCATCCGCACCGCGTGCGAGCTCACCGACCGGGCCTTCGCCGAGGTCCTGCCCGAACTGCGCCCGGGGCTGACCGAGAAGGAGGTCGCCAGGGCGCTGGAGCGCCGGATGATCGAACTGGGCGCGGACGGGCTCGCCTTCGACTCGATCGTCGCGAGCGGGCCCAACGGCGCGATCCCGCACCACTCGCCCTCGGACCGGCCGCTGGAGCGCGGGGACCTGGTCACCATGGACTTCGGGGCGCTGTACCGGGGCTACCACGCCGACATGACCAGGACCGTGGCGATCGGCGAGCCCGCGGGGTGGCAGCACGAGCTGTACGACCTGGTCCACGCCTCCCAGCGGGCCGGCGTCCTGGCCGCGCGGACCGGCGCGGCGCTCCACGAGGTGGACGCCGCCGCCCGCGACCTGATCGGGGAGGCGGGGTACGGGGAGTTCTTCAAGCACGGCCTCGGCCACGGCGTCGGGCTGCAGATCCACGAGGCGCCGTTCCTGTCCCGGAGAAGGCCCGAGGACTCCCAGGGAGAGCGGGACGGCTCCCCGAAGCTGGAACGATCTTCACGAGAGCCGGAGCGCGACCATGAGCACGCTAGACTAGAGGATCGAGTTCCGGTAACCGTCGAACCCGGGGTTTACCTTCCCGGCAGGGGCGGCGTCCGCATCGAGGACACGCTCGTGGCGCGCGATGGCGGGCCGGAACTTCTCACACGGACGACCAAAGAGCTGCTCGTCCTTTAAGAGCGGCCGTACGCAGGAGAGACTAGTGGCGACGACGAACGACCTCAAGAACGGCCTGGTGCTCAAGCTCGACGGCGGTGAGCTCTGGGCCGTCGTGGAGTTCCAGCACGTCAAGCCCGGCAAGGGCGGCGCGTTCGTCCGTACCAAGCTCAAGAACGTGCTATCGGGCAAGGTCGTCGACAAGACCTTCAACGCGGGCGTCAAGGTCGAGGTGGCCAACGTCGACAAGCGCGAGATGCAGTTCTCCTACATGGACGGTGACGACTACGTCTTCATGGACACCGAGAACTACGACATGCTCCACGTCACCAGGGTGGCGGTCGGAGACTCGGCCAACTACCTGCTGGAGAACATGCTGGCCACCGTGGCGATCAACGAGGGCAACGTCCTCTACGTCGACCTGCCCGCGGCCGTGGAGCTGCTCGTCGCCGAGACCGAGCCCGGTCTCCAGGGCGACCGCTCCACCGGCGGCACCAAGCCCGCCACGCTGGAGACCGGCGCCGAGATCAAGGTGCCGCTCTTCATCACCACCGGCGAGAAGGTCAAGGTCGACACCCGCACCGGCGATTATCTCGGCCGCGCCTGATGTCGGCACGAGGTAAGGCGCGCAGGCGCGCGCTGGACATCCTCTTCGAGGCCGAGGCGCGCAGTGAGGACCCGCTGAGCGTCCTCGCGGAGCGCCTGGAGCGGGCCGAGCCGCCCGTGAACGAGTACACCACGACGATCGTCGAGGGCGTGTGCAGGCACCGGTCGCGCATCGACGAGCTGATCACCACCTACTCCGAGGGCTGGACGCTCGACCGCATGCCGGCGGTCGACCGCAACCTCCTGCGCGGCGGCACCTACGAGCTGCTGTGGATGCCCGACGTCCCCGAGGGCGTCGTCATCAGCGAGTGGGTCAGCCTGGCCTCCGAGCTGTCGACCGACGAGTCGCCGCAGTTCGTCAACGGCCTGATGGCCCGTTTCAAGCAGCTCAAGCCGTCCCTGGCGCTCTAGCCGCCCCCACGGGGAGCCCGGATCTCCGGTCTCCCCGCCCCGGCGCGCCGCTGCCCGAGGCGTCCCCTTTCCTCCAGGCTTGCCGGCGGGATCCGTCCGCGTCAGGAAAAAGACTCGATCAAGCGGGAGTATGGATACTCCTTGGGCCGCGCCGGGGGGCACGCGGCGTAGGCTGGGTTCGTCACCGGATGAGGAGGCGATCTGAAGTTGCACGCCGTAGGCATCTCACGGCAGGCGGGCACCCCCGCGGTCCGCACAGCGGTCGTGTGGGACGTCCTGAGTGCCGTGCTGGCCGAGCGGGTGGCCGCGACAGGCCGTGAGCGGCTCGACATCGTCGACGCCGGGGGTGGTACGGGTGGTTTCGCCGTCCCCCTGGCCGACCTGGGGCACGCCGTGACGGTCGTCGACTCCAGCCCCGACTCGCTCGCCGCGCTGGAGCGCCGCGCGGCGGAGGCGGGGGTGGAGGTGCGCGCCCTGCAGGGCGACGCCGCGGATCTGGGGGAGCTGCTGCCGACCGGCGGCGCCGACCTGGTGCTCTGCCACAGCGTGCTGGAGTACGTGGAGGACCCGATCGGCGCGGTGAAGGCCATGGCCGGCCTGCTGCGCGAGGGCGGCGTGATCAGCGTGCTCGCCGCCAACCCGCTCGCCGCCGCGCTGCACCGCTCCATCGCCGGCAGGTTCGACGAGGCCCGCCAGGTCCTGGACGATCCCGAGGGCCGCTGGGGCGACCGCGACCCCACACCCAGGCGTTTCACCCGCGAGGCCCTGGAGCGGCTTCTCACCGCGACGGGCTTCGCGCCCGGCGAGGTGCACGGCGTACGGGTCTTCGCCGACCTGGTGCCCAGCAGGCTGCTCGACGGCGAGCCCGGAGCCGCCCGCGCCCTGGTCGCCCTGGAGCAGGCCGCGGCGGCGCACCCGGTGCTCCGCGACATCGCGACCCAACTGCACGTGCTTGGCCACCGGTGAACGCCGCGTCGAACGCGTGTTCCCGTAGGATGGCGGTGTGTCGAGAAAGCAGCAGATGTCGCGTCCGGACTCCGATCTGGGGACGGACGACACCGGCTGCCCGATCCTCCACGTCGACATGGACGCCTTCTACGCGGGCGTCGAGCTGCGCGATCGTCCCGATCTCCGGGGCACCCCCGTCATCATCGGCGCGCCCGGGGCGCGCGGGGTGGTGCTCAGCGCCACCTACGAGGCCCGGAGGTTCGGGGTGCACTCGGCGATGCCCATGACCCGGGCCCGACGGCTCTGCCCGCACGCGGTGATCATCCCGCCGAGCCGGGGCAAATACGCGGAGGTCTCCCGGCGCGTCATGGAGATCTTCCAGACCTTCACCCCCGAGGTCGAGCCGATCGCCTCCGACGAGGCGTTCCTCGACGTCGGCGGGGCGCGCAAGCGCCTCGGCCCGCCGACGGCGATCGCCCGGATGATCCGTGAGCAGGTCGTGCGCGAGCAGGGCGTCACCTGCTCCGTCGGGGTCGCCAACAGTAAATTCGTGGCGAAGCTCGCCTCCCGCCACTGCAAGCCCGACGGCCTGTTCGTGGTGCCCGCCGACCGGGTGGTCGACTTCCTGCACCCGCTGCCGGTGGCGGCGCTGTGGGGCGTCGGGGAGCGCACCGAGCAGTCGCTGGCCCGCCTCGGCATCAGGACCGTCGGAGACCTCGCCAGGGTCCCGGTGGACACGCTCCAGCGGGATCTGGGCCAGGCGGCGGGCGCGCACCTGGCGGCGCTCGCCTGGGGGCGCGACGAACGGCCGGTGACCCCCGACGTCCCCGACAAGAGCATCGGCGCGGAAGAGACTTTCGCCACAGACATCGCCGACCCGGTGGAGATCCGCAGGGAGCTGCTCCGGCTCTCGGAGCGGGTCGCCGCCAGGCTGAGGCGAGGGGGCAGCGTCGGCCGCACGGTCAGCGTCAAGCTGCGCCGCGCCGACTTCACCACCCTCACCCGGTCCCGGAGCCTCCGCGAGCCCACCGACGTCGCCAAGATCCTGTACGACGTCGCCTGCGCCCTCTACACCGCCTCCGGCCTGGAGAACGCGAGCCTGAGGCTGGTCGGCGTGCGGGTGGAGAACCTCAGCCCGGCCGCCGGGGCGACCCGCCAGATCGGGCTCGGGGAGCGCGAGACGGGCTGGCGGGAGGCCGAGCAGGCGATGGACCGGGCGGCCCGCAGATTCGGTCACGACGCCGTCCTTCCGGCCTCCCTTGTTCGCCCGCCGTTTGATGGAATGGATCCATGACGCCGCCTCCGGTTTGGACTACGTTGGACGTTTTCTTTCGTCTACGTCTACAGCCTCGTATTCTGGGGATAACCGACCGCGAGGTTCGGACACCCCGTGTCGTCCGTCACCGTCTTCCCCGTCCTGGGGCTGTCCTTGGGAGGCGCCGTGCCGCTCTCTGAGCACGAGCAGCGCTTGCTCGACCAGATCGAGCAGGCCCTCTACGCCGAGGACCCGAAGTGGGCCAATACCGTCAGGATCAGTGATCCCCGCAGCCACTACAGGCGCCGCCTGGTGAAGGCCTCCATCGGCTTCATCCTGGGTGTCGTCCTGCTGATGGTCGGCGTCGTGATCATCAACATCCCGCTCGGCGTCGGCGGTTTCGTGGTCATGCTCGCCGCGTGTCTGTGGGGTCTGTCCAGCTGGAAGCGGATGAACGGGTTCGGTGAGGCCAACGCGGCCACGCCGTCCGATCAGCCGCGAGGCAAGGGGGGGCGCCGTTCGGGCTCCCGCCAGAGCTTCATGGAACGCATGGAGGAGCGCTGGCGCCGTCGCCACGACGAGCGCTAGCCCGCCAGGGTCCGCCACCGTCCGCGGCGGATCTCCCTGACGATCCCCCTGTGACGACGAGGGTCACTCCCGGTGTGGGAGCGGCCCGCGTCATCCACCGAGTCCGCCCCTCGCGTGCCCCGGCGGCTTCGGACTCGCCGTTCCCCCTACCCCCGGTGATCGATGTTCGACGCTCCGCGCTCCCGGAGTCGCGGCTGTGTCCCTTCGATGTCCCCTCGACGTCCCTTCGACGCTCCGGGTTCGCCACCCGCCGGCTTCGAGGCCCGAGGATCCCGGCCCGCGCCCCCGATCGACCGGAACCTTGCCCTCCCTTGGTGATCGGGACGCGTCGTCGCGCGTCCCGATCACCAAGGGGCGCTCAGGCGCCCTTCCTGGCCGGTCTGCGGAGCCGGATGTTCTCCAGCCGGTCGAAACCGTCCAGCACCCGCCCGCCCATCGCCCGCATCCGCAGGAGCGTGGAGGGCGGTAGCAGCACCGCCCTGATCCGTCTGCCGCGGGTCACGGTGGCCGCCAGCGCCCGCCGTACGCTCCGCATGTCCTCGCGCAGGGTGCCGATCTCGCCCGGGGTCCTGGCGTAGAGCATCCGCTCCACCGCCGAGGCGATCCGTGCCAGCGCGGCGGCGGCCTCCGGCTCGAACACGTACTGCTCCGCCAGCCGCCTGGCCAGCGCGCGCGGGCTCTCGCTCGCCTGCCGCGACATCCCGTAGTCACACAGGGCGTCGTCGAGCTCGGCCCACGCGGCCGTCACCGCAGGCTCCCAGCGGAACCCCCTGACCGCCACGGGGGAGACGACGCCGGTGGAATCCCGGACGGCCGGTCCCTCGCCCGCCGGGTCCCCGGCCCGCCGTGAGTAGGACCTGCCACGGCGGACCCGCAGTTGCCATCGGACCAGCCCGGGGATCAGCGCGACCAGCAGCGCGATCGCGACCCCGATGCCGATCCGCGCGGCCAGCGGCATTCCCTCGTCCACCGGGGTGAGCACGCCGCCGAACTCCCGGTCGAGCATCTCGTCGCGGCGGTCGGCCGCCGACCCGGTGGGCGAGTCGGAGCCGGTGGGGTCCGACGACGGTGCCGCGCTCGGCTCCTCGGGGGTGGCCGGTGCCACCTCGGGGCGGGTGTAGGACGGTATCGTCGCGCTGCCCTGGCCCGCTCCGCCCGCCGGGGTGGGCTCGAAGCGGAGCCACCCGGTCCCCTCGAAGTACAGCTCGGGCCAGGCGTGCGAGTCGTGGGTGCGCACCTGCCACCCGTCGGAGGTGACGCTGCCCCCGGTGTAGCCGATGGCGACCCGGGAGGGGATGCCCAGGACGCGCGCCAGCACCGCCATGGAGGAGGCGAACTGCTCGCAGTAGCCGGTCCTGTTGCGGATCAGGAAGTCCGTCAGCGCCGAACCGTCGTGCCCCTGGGTGGCCAGGCTGTAGGTGAACCCGCCGGTCTCGGTGAAGAACTCCTGCAGCTGGATCGCCTGCTCGTACACGCCGGCCCCCCGCTCGGTCTCCCGGAGGGCCAGCTGCCTGATCTCGTCCGGCAGGTTGTCCGGCAGCGCCAGGTACCGTTCCCTGATCGCCGTGGCGGGCGGGGGCGCCGCCTTGAGGCTGTCCGCCGTGGGCTCGGGCTCGGCGGTGACGGCCTGGTACGTCAGGCCCCCGGCGGTGTTCCGCGTGGAGAAGACCATGAGCGTGTCGCGGTCGGGCCGCCAGTCGCCCGCCACGGTGACCTTGGACACCGGATAGGGCAGGGGGAGGAAGCTCAGCCTCCTGACCTGCTCGCTCACCGTGACGCTGAGGGTCGCCGGCGTGACGGGCACGCCCGCGCCCTGGCCGGGAGGCGGGGGCATCGGCGCGTCGGAGGTCCGGTCCTCCGGGCGGCCCCTGGGCTCCGACATCGTCCACTGCTCGCCGTCGAAGATGTCGAGCGAGTACATCCTCAGGTAGCGCGACGTGCTGTCACTGGCCTTGTAGGTCAGGACGGTGGAGTTCTCCGGCAGCGACAGCTGGCCGCGCAGGTTGACCATGGGGTTCGGGATGCTGATCGAGTTGCCGCCGCCCCTGCCGTTGCCCACGCCGAACCCGAACAGCGGGTCGGGCTCCAGGGTGGGCAGCAGCGCGGGCAGCAGGACGGCCAGCGCGATCGCGGTGAAGCCGATGCGCTTGCCGGAGAGCCGCAGCGCCCCGGTGTCGGAGGGGGCGGGCCGGGTGACGGTGAAGGACGACGTGCGGCGCACCAGCACCGCGCGGCCCCAGTGGCTGACCCGCTCCCGCCCGTCGGCGACGAGGATCCCCAGGTAGCCCAGGGCCCCGATGATGAACGCCGGCCAGCTGATCGGCTCGGCGACCACCGCCGCCGGGACCGTGAACAGCGCCAGCAGCGGCAGCCCGGTGAGCGCGGCCCTGCGCAGCCGCGCGGCCAGCAGGTCCACGAGGACGGCGATCAGGCCGACGCCGCCGCAGGTGAGCAGGACGATGCCGGTGCTGTCGGGCACCGGGGCGGCGAACCGCTGGATGTCGGCGAAGCCCGTCGTCAGCAGCCCGTCCAGCCTGGCGATCGAGTCCCAGGTGGGTATCACCCTCGCCCAGGCCTCGTCCCCGGCGAACGCCGCCGTCAGATAGAGGAACACCGCGAGCACCTGCGCGGGCGGCGCCAGCCAGCCGGGCAGCGTGTAGTGGCCGGCCAGCATGCCGATCCCGGTCACGATCAGGATGGCGCCCAGGCTCGACCAGAACCAGGCGCCCCCCTGGAAGAGCGGGTAGAGCGCGATCGCGACCGCTCCCGTGGCCACGCCCGACGCGATGGGAAGTCTCATGAGCCACCCCTGCTCGCCGCGAATCGTCCGCGCTGCGCGGCGTTCTGCCACACGTCCGCGACGGAGCCGCCGGCGGGCAGGCGCACGACGCGCCAGCCCGTTCCGGTGAACACCGACCGCGCCGCCTGGAACTCCTCGTCCTCGTCCAGCTCGGGATTCTCCCATCCCGCCACGTCCAGCATCACGGCCACGCCGGTCACGTTGCCGTGCCTGGCCCTGGCCAGCTCCCGGGCCTGGTCGAGGTCCATCTTGCCGAGCACGGCCACGATCAGGCCGTCGCCGCCCTGCCGCAGCGCGCCGACGCCGTACTCCAGCGACCGCGCCGTGCTGGCCCGTACCACGGCCAGGGTGTCCAGCAGCGACAGGCTCAGCCCGCTGTCGGTGAGGTGCTCGGCCCCCTGGTCGGTGACCAGGCGCAGGCCGAGACCCTCGTGGGCGAGGTGCACGCCGATGGAGGCCGCGGCCGAGACCGCCGTCTCGAACGACGAGCGCGGGCCCTCGCCCCGGTGGGCGTAGCGCCGGGTGTCCAGCAGCAGCGCGCCCCTGCTCTGCCACTGCTGCTCCTCGCGCCGCACCATCAGCTCGCCGTGCCTGGCGGTCGAGCGCCAGTGCACCCGCCGAAGGTCGTCGCCCTGCCGGTACTCGCGCGGCGCGATGTCGTCGTCTCCCGCCGCCGCCACGCTTCTCGTACGGCTGTCGCCCCCGCCCGTCCACTCGCCGGCCAGGCGGACGTGCGGCAGCGCCACCACCTGGGGGGTCACCATCAGCGTGTCGCTGATGGTGAACGACCTGGTCAGCTCGACCAGGCCGAAGGGGTCGCTGATCCGGACGGAGAGCGGTCCGATGTTGAAGCGTCCGCGCAGGTCGGAGCGGACCCGGTAGTCGATCTCCCGGATGCCCTGCGCCTCCACCCGGTCCAGGACGAACCTGGGCCGGGCACCGAGGGCGTAGGGAACGGTGTCCTCGATCATCAGCAGACCGGTCGGCAGCCGGGTGATGTTCTCCAGCCGCAGCGTCACGGTGGCCTCGCTGCCCACCTCGGCCCTGGGCGGGTCCAGGCGCCGGGCGCAGCTCAGCCGGTAACGGGTGCGGGCGACCACCATGGCCGCCAGCAGCGGCAGCGAGACGATCAGCACACCGATCCTGAGCAGATCGTGCTCGCCGAGGATGAAGGCGCACAGCAGCGCCGCGACGCCGGACGCGAGGAAGGACCGGCCGCGGGCGGTGAGCGCCTTGAGGCCGGAGGTCACCGGGCCTGGGCCTCGGGTACGGGTACCCGGCGGACCAGGTCGGCGATCACCTGCTCGGGCGGGCGGCGCTGCCCCTGGGCCTCGATGCTGGGCAGCAGCCGGTGCGCCAGGACGGGGACGCACAGCTCCTGCAGGTCGTCGGGGATGACGTAGTCGCGGCTCGCGAGCGCGGCGTGCGCCCGCGCGGCCCTGACCAGCTGCAGGGTCGAGCGGGGGGAGGCGCCCAGCCGCAGGTCGGGGGACTGGCGGGTGGCGGTCACCAGGTCGATCGCGTACTTCTTGATCGGCTGGGAGACGTAGACCCCGCGCACCGCCTCGATCAGCGCCTTCACCTCCTCGGTGGTGGCCACCGGCTCCAGCTTGTCCAGCGGGGAGGCGGCGCCGTGCACGTCGAGCATCTCCAGCTCCGCGGAGGGCGCGGGGTAGCCCATCGCGATCCGGGCGGTGAACCGGTCGCGCTGTGCCTCGGGAAGGGGGTAGGTGCCCTCCATCTCGATCGGGTTCTGCGTCGCGATCACCATGAAGGGGGAGTCCAGGCGGTAGGTCGCGCCGTCGACGGTGACCTGGTGTTCCTCCATGCATTCCAGCAACGCCGACTGGGTCTTCGGCGACGCCCGGTTGATCTCGTCACCCACCACGATGTTGGCGAAGATCGGGCCGGGCTTGAATTCGAACTCCCTGGTCTGCTGGTTGTAGGCGCTCACTCCGGTGATGTCGCTCGGCAGCAGGTCGGGGGTGAACTGCACGCGGCGCACCGGGCAGTCGATGGACCGCGCCAGCGCCTTGGCGAGCATGGTCTTGCCGACTCCGGGCACGTCCTCGATGAGGAGGTGCCCCTCGGCGAGTAGTACGGTCAAGGTCAGGCGGACGACGTCGCTCTTGCCCTCGATCACCGATTCGATCGACTGGCGGATCCGGTGCGCGGTGACAACAAGATCATCGAGCTGTGGTGAGACGTCATGGGTTACTGCCACCAGGCCTCCATGAGGGTGCGGCGGTTACGCGCCGGGGGGTTGCCGTTGCGGAATCTTTGTGATCCCGTAACTCATTCTGCTTACCGACACTACGGCGCCATGCGTTCCCACGGCGACTTTATGCGGTCATCAGGGATGATTCCGGGTAAACAGCCATAGTGTGTGCCGCGACCGTCGCGATCCTGTACGGGTGACGTGCCGGTCCTGTGGCGGCGCGGGGGTCCTCGCCTTCCATCATTCTTCACCGTCCTCCGGCTTATTTCATGATCTTTAGTCTATTCGGCGGCCTTACTCGACACGCCCGTGGCATGTGAGGGGCCGCTTACCCCCTCCACTCCGCACCACCCCATTTGAACTGGGGAAATGTCGTCGAAACCCGTCGTGAAGAGGCGTGGAATCAGTTGACGGTGGAGAGAAGTGGAGTATGGTGGTGCGCAGTGGAGGGCAGGGCTGCGACGCCTGGTGCTCCACTGGGCACGGGAGGTGAGGCCGGTGTTCCTCGGCACCCACCACCCGCGTCTCGATGACAAGGGACGGCTGTTCCTGCCGGCGAAGTACCGCGAGGAGCTGGCGGAGGGTCTGGTGATCACCAAAGGCCAGGAGCGCTGCCTCTACGTCTTTCCCGTAGAGGAGTTCCAGCGCATAACCGAGGCTCTGCGCACCGCGCCGGTGACCGCCAAGGCGGTCCGTGACTACAGTCGTGTCCTCTTCGCCAGTGCATCCGACGAGGTCGCCGACAAGCAGGGCCGGATCACCGTTCCACAGGCTCTGCGCGAATACGCCAGCCTGCGCCGCGACTGCGTTGTCATCGGGGCCAACACCCGGCTGGAGATCTGGGACGCAGCCGCCTGGAGCGCCTATCTGGCCGACCAAGAGCAGGCTTTTGCCGATCTGTCGGAGGAGGTGCTGCCAGGGATTCTGTGACTCCACGGTCGACTCATCGGTAAAACGTCGTTCGGCGAGGTCTCCACCCGCAACCACCTGCCCGTCAGCTGATGCACCTTCCCCGGTGTCAGGTGACGGGTGGACACGCGGGTGCGGATGGGGACCTGGCCGGACGGCCCCGAGGGTGGGGGCCAGTTTGCAAGACACCGGTGAGCGTCCGCCGCTCGTCCACGGGACGAGGCGGGAAAGAGGGGGGTTGCGCTTCATGCGCGCCGAGAACCACAACCATGATCTCCAGGCGGATCTTCCCGCACCCGGGGGTCACATCCCCGTCATGCTCGACCGGGTGCTGGAGTTGCTCGCTCCGGCGCTGGCCCGCCCCGCCCCCGTGCTCGTCGACGCCAACCTCGGACTCGGCGGCCACGCCGAGGCCCTGCTGGCCGCGCACCCCTCGCTCCACCTGATCGGGATCGACCGCGACCCCACCGCCATCGAGCGCTCCACCGCCAGGCTCGCCCCGTACGCCGACCGGATCACGCTGGTCCGCGCGGTCTCCGACGAGCTTCCCGAGGTGCTGGCCGAGGTGGGCCGTCCCCGCGTCGACGCCGCGCTGTTCGACCTGGGCGTCTCCTCCCCGCAGCTGGACGAGGCCGAGCGCGGTTTCGCCTACTCCTACGACGCGCCGCTGGACATGCGGATGGACCGCGACGAGGAGCTGACGGCCGAGGTCGTGGTCAACACCTACCCGGCCGCCGAGCTGATCCGGATCCTGCGGGATTACGGAGAAGAACGATTCGCCCCGCGTGTCGCGCACTTAATCCTCAAGGAAAGGGCCAGAGAGGCCATAACGTCTACCAAGCGGCTTGCGGAGATCGTCAGGACGGCGATCCCGGCCGCTACTCGCAGGACCGGGGGCAACCCCGCCAAAAGGACTTTCCAGGCGTTGCGGATCGAGGTGAACGCGGAGTTGACGGCGCTGGAACGCGCGCTCCCAGCCGCGCTCGACGCATTGACGCTGGGCGGGCGCGTCGTCGTGCTCGCATACCACTCCCTTGAGGACCGGCTGACGAAGCAGGTCATCACCGCGCGGACCAGGGACACCGGCCCTGTTGGCCTCCCCGTCCCGCTGCCGGCTCACCAGCCGCGGTTCGCGCTCCTGACAAGGGGAGCCGAGCTTCCGAGCGAAGAGGAGGTGGCCCGCAACCCGCGGGCGGCCTCCGCCCGGTGTCGGGCGGCAGAGAGGATCCGTGAGGCAGTTGACGAGGAGTGAGACAGACGTCCGACGCGCCGCGCCCAGCCGCGGCGCGCGCCCTGTGCGCGTCCCCCGCGCGGTGCCGCAGGGATACGGGACCGGGCCGGCCAGGCCTGCGCCCGCCGCCGCTCCGGCCGCGCAGGTCAAGGCGCCCCCCGCGCCCCGCCGCGCCCGGCCGCCGAGGGCTCCCTTCCTGCTGCTCGTGGTCGGCCTGCTCTGTGGCGGCCTGGTCAGCCTGCTGCTGCTGAACGCCGTGCTCGCACGGGACTCCTACAAGGCCAACGGGCTGAACAACGAGATCAACGGCCTGCGCATCGAGAAGGAGAGCAAGCAGAGCGCCATCATGCGGCAGGAGATGCCCGCGGCGGTCGCGAGGAACAACGAGCTCCAGGGGCTGGGGCCCGACTGGGACACCGCGCGCGTCATCGACCCCGACAGGCCCGCCGTCGGGGCCGCCGGCGACGTCAAGACGCCCGCGGGGCAGGAGCGAGTGCCGGGCACGGGCCAGTGAGGGAGAGCGGGGGGCCGGGGCCTGGACAGGGCCGAGGCGGTTCCGCGGGGGGACCGGCCGGAGGATCGGGCCGCCGCTCGCCCGGCGGTCCCGGCCGTACGGCCAGGCCGGGCGGCTCCTCGGATGTTCCCGGCAAGCCGCGCCGGCCGGGTTCCGGCGACGCCGGGCCCTCCGGCGCTCCCGGCGTGCCCGACAGCCCTCAGAAACCGGCCTCCCCGCGCAGGCCTCCGGCCTCGGGCAGGCCGGGTTCCGGCCGCGCGGGTTCCTCCGGCGGGGCCCGGGACGCCGACGGGCCGGCCGGGTCCGGTTCGCCGGGCAGGTCGTCCGGTTCCGGCCGTGCGGGTTCCCCCGACGGGCCGGGCTCGCCCGGCAGGCCGGGCTCGCCCGGCAGGCCGTCCGCCGGTTCCGGCAGGGGAGCCCCCGCCAGGGGACAGGGCGCGGACGGGACGGGCAGGCCCGGTTCCTCCAGGGGGCGGTCGTCCCCCGCCGACGGTCCGGGCAAGGGGCAGGGGTCCGGGCGGCCCGGCAGGCCCGGTTCCGCCGCGAGGCCGTCCGCCGCGGGCGGATCCGGCCGGGTGCCCGCTCCAGGCGGTTCCGGCAGGACGGGCTCGTCCGGCAGGCCACCGGCCTCGGAGGGCCCCAGCAGGCCCGACAAATCTGACAAATACGATAAATCGGCAAGGCCTGGCAGGCCGGGCTCCCCGGCGAGACCGTCGGCCGCGGGCCCGTCCGGCAGGCCGGGTTCCACCGGCAGGCCCGGCCCCGGCGCGCGACCGCCCGCTCCCGACGGGCCCGGCAGGCCGGGCGGCAGGGGCGGTACCTCCGGCGCTCCCGGGGCCTCCGGGGCCTCCGGGGCCTCCGGCAGGGCCGGCCGTCCCGGGGCGCCGGGCAGGCCCTCCGCCCCCCAGCCGGGCAGGCCGCCGGGCCCCGCGGCGCCGCGCAGGTCCCCGGGGCCCGAGGCCCCGCGCGGGCCGGTGCGGTCCTCACGGACGGAGGGGCCGCCGGACCCGCTGGGCTGGGTGCGTTCCGCGCCGAGGCGCGGGGGCGAGCGGCCCGGGGATCACGAGCACACCCGCATGACGGCGCGCGGCGGCGACGGTGGCAAGCCGCCGCGGCCGCCGCGGCCTCCGGCGCGCCCGTCGGCGGTGCTGCGCCTGGGCAACCCCCGCAGGCGCATCGGCATCGGCCTGATGGCGATGACCTTCGTGCTGTCCATCTTCGCGGGGCGGCTCATCCAGCTCCAGGGCCTCGACTCGAAGGTCTACACGGCGGAGGCGGCCAAGCAGCGCGTACAGGGCGAGAAGCTGCCCGCCAGGCGGGGGTCGATCACCGACGTCAACGGCCACGAACTCGCGCTGACCCTGGAGGCCCGCGAGGTCTTCGTGGACCCGTCCGAGGTCTCCGCCGACCAGCGCGACCGGGTGGCCACGATCCTCGCCAAGGAGCTGGGCACGCCCAAGGAGCCGATCGCCGCCAAGCTGGCCCAGAGCACCAGCCACTACCAGCAGCTCGCCGCGGCCGTCGACCCGGCGCTCGCCCAGCGGATCATGAAGTACGACCTCAAGGGCGTCGGCAGCAAGCACCGCTACCGGCGCGACTACCCCGGCGGCGACCTGGCGGGCACCCTGCTGGGTTTCGTCGGCACCGACGGCACGGGGCTGGCCGGGCTGGAGAGCACCTACGACAAGCTGCTCGCGGGCCGCGACGGCGAGCAGGTCATCGAGACGGGCGCCAAGGGACAGCGCATCCCGATGACCCGCAGTACCGTCCGGGCGCCGGTCGAGGGCAGGGACGTGCGGCTGACCATCGACCGCGACGTCCAGTGGGCCGCGCAGAAGGCGATCGGCGAGCAGGTCAAGGCGACCGGGGCGCGCACCGGCAGCGCCATCGTGCTGGACACGCGGACCGGCCGGGTGATCGCCATGGCCAACGCGCCCGAGCTCGACCTGAAGAACTGGATGAACTCTCCCGTCGCCGACCGGGTCAACCGGTCGGTCACGGACGTGTTCGAGCCGGGCAGCACCAACAAGGTCATCACCGCCGCGGCGGCCCTGGAGTCGGGAGCCGTGCGGCCGGAGAGCCTGTTCACGGTCGCCGACGAGATCAGGTGCGCCGACCGGGTGCTGAAGGACTCCCATCCGCACCCGACCGAGCGCCTGACCTTCTCCGGCATCGTGGCGACCTCCAGCAACGTGGGCACGATCCTCGCCACCCAGAAGATCGGCGACGAGAAGCTCCACTCGATGCTCCAGCGCTTCGGGTTCGGCGCGAAGCCCGGCACCGGGCTGCCGGGGGAGGAGGCCGGGCTCCTGCCCGACTGGAAGAACTGGTCGGGCAGCCAGCGCTGCACGATCGCGTACGGCCAGGGGGTCTCGGTGACGGCGCTCCAGACGGCCAGCGTGTACCAGACCATCGCCAACGGCGGGGTGCGCGTCACCCCGCAGATCGTGGCCGGCACCACCGGGGAGAACGGCGCGTTCACGCCGTCCGCGCCGGGCAAGCGGACCCGGGTGGTCGGCGAGCGTACGGCGCGGGAGGTCGCCACCATGCTGGAGGCCGCGGTGAGCGAGGAGGGTACCGGCAACCTCGCCGCGATCGACGGCTACCGGGTGGCGGGCAAGACGGGTACCGCGATGCGCTACGACACCAGATGTCAGGGCTATTGCGGATATACCGCGACATTCGTTGGTTTCGCCCCCGCGGACAAGCCCCGCCTGGTCGTCCTGGCGGTCCTCCAGGACCCCCAGGAGGGCCACTACGGTGGGGAGATCGCCGCTCCGGTCTTCAAGAAGGTGATGACGTTCGCGTTGAAGAGCGGGAAGATCCCGCCGACCGGAACCAGGCCGTCCCCGGTGCGGATACGCGCCGGAGAGTGACGAGTGAAGGTACGCTCTCGCCGTGCGTCCCCCGTCGTCAATGCGACCCTCAACCAGTTCACCCCGTCCGCTCTCGGGGCTGGCGAGCCTCATCGGCGCGCCCTCGGGCACGTCGCGAGCCCCGCTTGCCGCGGTGTCCGGGATCACCATCGACTCGCGCCAGGTGTGCCGGGGAGATCTCTACGTCGCGCTGCCGGGGGCTACGGCCCACGGGGCCGACTTCTCCGCCCAGGCCCTCGCCGCGGGTGCCAGCGCGATCCTGACCGACGAGGCGGGAAGGGCGGCCGCGGTCGCGACCGGCCTCCCGGTCCTCGTCGTGCCCGATCCGCGCCGCCTGCTCGGGCAGGTCTCCGCCTGGGTGTACGGCAATCCCGCGGCGGACGTCATGGTCGTCGGGGTCACCGGCACCAGCGGCAAGTCCACCGTCACCTTCATGCTGGAGGCCGGGCTGCGGGCCGCGGGGCACAGTCCCGGGCTCATCGGGGGCGTGGAGATCCACGCCGGTGAGCTGCGCTTCGCGCCGAAGCTCACCACGCCCGAGGCCAGCGACCTGCAGGCCCTGTTCGCCCTGATGCGCGAGCGGGGTGTCACCGCCGCGGCCATGGAGGTCTCCAGCCACGCGCTGGCGCTCGGCCGGGTCGACGGGGTGTTCTACGACGTGGCGCTGTTCACCAACCTGTCCCAGGACCACCTCGACTTCCACCGTGACCTCAACGACTACTTCGCGACGAAGGCCCGGCTGTTCACCCCCGAGATGAGCCGCATGGGGGTCGTCAATTTCGACGACGCCCACGGGCGGGAGCTCCTCGGCATCGCGAAGATCCCGATGGCCACCTTCTCCGCCGAGGGCGCCCTGGAGGCCGACTGGCGGGCCGTGGAGGTGCGGCTGGGTCCCGAGGGCAGCACCTTCAAGGTCGTGGGGCCCGGAGGCGTCGAGGAGGCCGCGTCGGTCGCCCTGCCGGGGCCCTTCAACGTGGCCAACGCCCTGGGCGCGATCGTCGCGCTGGTGGAGGCGGGTGTGCCGCTGCGGGCCGCGGTGGCGGGCGTCGGTACGCTGGCGGGAGTTCCCGGCCGGATGGAGCGGGTTCCCGGTGGCGAGGACTTCCAGGCCATCGTCGACTACTCGCACAAGCCCGGCGCGATCGAGTCGGTCCTGCGCTCGCTGCGCGAGGTCACCGAGGGCAGGCTCATCGTCGTACTCGGCTGCGGAGGTGACCGTGACCGTGGTAAACGCCCAATGATGGGAGAAGCCGCCGCAAGGCTGGCAGATGTGGCTATTCTCACCAGCGACAACCCCCGCTCTGAGGACCCCCTGCGGATCCTCGCGGAGATGATGGACGGAGTTCTCGGCGTGTCCCAGGACGGGCGCGCACATGTGATCATTGAGCCGGACCGCGCCGCGGCCATCGACCTGGCCATCGGCCGGGCGGGTTTCGGTGACGTCGTCCTCGTGGCCGGCAAGGGCCACGAACAGGGCCAGTACGTCGGCGACCAGGTGCTTCCTTTCGACGACAGGCAGGTCGTGGCCGACGCGATCGTCAGGCGCAGGAACCGCACCGGGCGCCGAAGCACGTATGGAGAGTAGGGAAGACGCATCATGATCCCGTTGCCGCTGGCCAGGATCGCCGAGATCACCTCGGGGGCCCTCGCGGGCATGGCCGACCCACGCGCGGTGGTGCGCGGCCCGGTCGTCACCGACTCCCGCGCCGTCGAGCCGGGGTCGCTGTTCGTCGCGATCAAGGGTGAACGGGTCGACGGGCACGACTTCGCCGCCCAGGCCGTCGCGGCCGGGGCGGTCGCCGTGCTGGCCTCCCGGCCCGTCGACGCCCCCGCCGTCATCGTCGGCGACACCGTGACCGCCATGACGGGCCTGGCCGCCGCCGTCTGCGCGGCCCTGCCGGCGACCACGGTCATCGGCATCACCGGCTCCGCGGGCAAGACCACCACCAAGGACCTGCTGGCCAGGCTCACCGCCAGGATCGGCCCCACGGTCGCCACGGCCGGCTCGTTCAACAACGAGATCGGCCACCCGCTGACCGTGCTGAAGTCCGGCGAGGACACCCGCTACCTGGTGCTGGAACTCGGCGCCAGGGACGCGGGGCACATCGCCCACCTGACCCGCGTCGCCCCGCCGAGGATCGGCGTGGTCCTCAACGTCGGCACCGCCCACCTGGGGGTCTTCGGCGGCAAGGAGGAGATCGCCAGGGCCAAGGGCGAGCTGGTCGAGGCGCTGCCCGCCGAGGGCGTGGCCGTGCTCAACGCAGACGACCCGCTGGTGGCCGCCATGGCGGGACGCACCGGCGCCCGCGTCACCTGGTACGGCCGGGGCGAGGGCGCGACCGTGCGGGCCGAGAACGTGACCGTCGACGAGCGGGGACGCGCCTCCTTCACGCTGCGCACCCCCTCGGGCGCCGCCCCGGTCGGCCTGCGCCTCTACGGCGAGCACGCGGTGGAGAACGCGCTGGCCGCCGCCGCGGCCGCCTACGAGCTCGGCCTGCCGGTCGCCACCATCGCCGAGGAGCTGTCGGAGGCCGAGCCCCGCAGCCGCTGGCGGATGGAGGTCACCGACCGCGCCGACGGCGTGACCGTGATCAACGACGCCTACAACGCCAACCCCGACTCCATGCGGGCCGCCTTCGGCGCCCTGGACGCGCTCGCCGGCGACCGCCGCCGCTTCGCGGTCGTCGCCGCCCTGCGCGAGCTGGGCGACGAGAGCGCCGCGCTCAACGAGGAGCTGGGACGCCTGGCCGGAGGCGCGGGCCTCGCGGGCCTGTTCGTCGTCGGCCCCGACGCCGGCCCGGTCCTGGCCGGGGCCAGGAGCGCCGTACAGGCCACGGGCCGCGTACCGGTCGGCTCCGCCGCGCACGTCGGGGCGGGGGGACCGCCGGGCGGCCCGCCCGGCACCGGCCGAGCCGGCCTCTCGCCCGTCGCCGCGTTCGGGGAGAGCACCGGAGCGGGCGGCGGGGTTCCGGCCGCCACCGGGATCTCGCACGCCGCCGACGCGGCCCAGGCGGGCGCGGAGCTGTCGGCGCTGCTCGCGCCCGGCGACGTCGTACTGATCAAGGGACCGCGGGCCGCGGGCCTCGAACGCGTGGCCGCGGCGCTGCTCGGGGGTGACCGCCGATGAGGGAGATCCTCGTCGCGGCGGTGGTCAGCCTGCTGCTGTCCATGCTGGGCACGCCGCTGGCGATCCGCCTGTTCTCCCGGCGCGGCTACGGGCAGAGCATCCGGGAGGAGGGACCCTCCGGCCACCACGACAAGCGCGGCACCCCCACCATGGGCGGCACCGTGATCGTGATCGCCGCACTGGTCGGCTTCGCCTGCGCCCACCTGTACAGCTTCACGCCTCCCACGGTCTCCGCGGTCCTCGTGCTGTTCCTGATGACGGGACTGGGCGCGGTCGGCTTCCTCGACGACTTCATCAAGATCTACAAGCAGCGCAGCCTCGGCCTGCGGAGCGGCGCCAAGGCGCTGGGCCAGCTCATCGTCGGCGCGGTCTTCGCGGTCCTGGTGACCCGTTTCCCCGACGCCTACCTGATCACCCCCGCCGAGACGCGCCTGTCGTTCCTGAGGGACTTCGGCCCCTCCATCGGCCTCATCGGGTTCACCATCTGGGTGCTGATCATGATCGTCGGCTTCTCCAACGCGGTGAACCTCACCGACGGCCTCGACGGCCTGGCCAGCGGCGCCACCGGCGTGGTGCTGGCCTCGTACGTGCTGATCGGCAACTGGCAGCTGCGCAACAGCTGCACCACCCAGCTCGGGCCCAACTGCTACTGGGTCCGCGACCCGCTGGACCTGGCCGTGGTCGCCGCCGCGGTGCTCGGCGCGCTGGTCGGGTTCCTGTGGTGGAACGCCCCGCCCGCGAAGATCTTCATGGGCGACACCGGCTCGCTCGCCCTGGGCGGCGTGCTCGCCGGGCTGGCCATCACCACCAGGACCCAGCTCCTGCTGATCATCCTCGCCGGGATGTGCGTGCTCATCACCATGTCGGTGATCATCCAGGTCGGCTTCTTCAAGATGACCGGGAAACGGGTCTTCAGGATGGCCCCGCTCCAGCACCACTTCGAGCTGAAGGGGTGGGCCGAGACGACGATCGTGGTCCGCTTCTGGCTGATCGCCGCCCTGTGCGCCGCCGCCGGGCTGGGGATCTTCTACGTGGAATGGATGCCCAGGCTGTGACCGTACGGACGAGCGCGGCCGGGGAGGGCGCGTGATCTGCGTCGCGGGGCTGGGGGTCTCGGGCACGGCCGTCGCCCGCACGATGGCGGGGCGCGGTGAGAAGGTGGTCGTCCTGGAGGGCAGGGACGGCGAGCGGGCCAGGGCGATCGCCGGGGAGCTGGCCGCGCTCGGCGTCGAGGTCCGCTTCGGCGAGCCCGCCGAGCCTCCCGCGGGCACCTCCCTGATCGTCACCACCGGCTGGCCGCCGCACCACCCGCTGCTCGCCGCCGCGGCGGCGGCCGGGATCGAGGTGATCGGCGAGGTCGAGCTGGCCTGGCGGCTCCGCCCCGAGGGCGCCGCCCCCTGGCTGGCGCTGACCGGCACCAACGGCAAGACCACCGCGGTGCGTATGCTCACCTCGATGCTGCTGGCCGCCGGCCACCGGGCGCTCGCCGTCGGCAACGTCGGCACCCCGGTGGTGGAGGCCGTCACCGGACCCTGCGACGTGCTCGCGGTGGAGCTGTCCAGCTTCCAGCTGCACCGCTCGCCCAGCGTCGCCCCGTACGCGGCCGCGGTGCTCAACGTGGCGCCCGACCACCTCGACTGGCACGGCTCCATGGAGGAGTACGCCCGCGTCAAGGGGGAGATCTTCGCCAGGGCCGGGACGGTCGTGCACAACGCCGACGACGAGTGGGCGGTCCGCCTCGCCGCGCCGTACGAGAGCGCGGCCGGGCGCGGCGGCGCGGTGCGGAGCGTGGGCTTCACCCTCGGGACGCCCCGGCCCGGCCAGCTCGGCGTGGTCGAGGACCTGCTGGTGGACCGAGCGTTCGTGGCCGATCCCGCGAACAACGCCGAGGAGCTCGCCTCGCTCGCCGACGTCCGCCCGTTCGCGCCGCACAACGTGGCCAACGCGCTCGCCGCCGCGGCCCTGGCCAGGGCCTACGGGGTGCCCGCCGCCGCCGTCCGAGAGGGGCTGCTGGCCTTCGTGCCCGACCCGCACCGGATCGCGCACGTGGCCAGGGTCGCCGAGGTCGACTACGTGGACGACTCCAAGGCCACCAACCCGCACGCCGCCGCCGCCTCGCTGGCCGCCTACCCGTCGATCGTCTGGGTCGCCGGAGGACAGCTCAAGGGCGCCGACGTCGGCGAGCTGGTACGCCGCGCCGCGCCCCGCCTGCGCGGCGCGGTGCTCCTGGGCGCCGACCGCGAGCGAATTCGCGAGGCTCTGGCGCGACACGCCGGGAATGTTCCGGTGGTGGAGGTGGCGGGGCAAGACACTGGGGTCATGGACCGCGTCGTCACCGAAGCCGCCAGGCTCGCCGCCCCCGGAGACACCGTGCTGCTGGCCCCGGCCGGCGCCTCTCTGGACATGTTCGCCGGTTATCCCGCCCGAGGGGAGGCGTTCGCCCGGGCCGTGCACCGTCTCGCCGAGGGGCACGACGGGGGAGCGGCGTGAGCGCCACCACCCACGAGGGCGCGCCCGCCCTGAAGGGCGCGCCCGCGCGCCCGAGCGGCTTCCGCGAGCACCTGCTCGCCTTCCGCGAGCTGCTCAACCGGCCGCTGACCTCGTACTACCTGATCCTGGGATGCAGCGCGCTGCTGCTCACCCTCGGCCTGATGATGGTGCTGTCGGCCTCCAGCATCGAGGCGCTGGAGCTGAAGGACACACAGGGGAACCCGTTCTACTGGTTCTTCAAGCAGTCGATCTCGGCCGCGCTCGGCCTCCCGCTGATGTGGATCTGCGCGCAGCTGCCGCCGCGGTTCTTCAGGCTCGCCGGCCTCCCGCTGGTGGCGCTGTCCATCCTCGGGCTGGTGCTGGTGTTGTTCGTCGGCGAATCCCATCTCGGTGCCCAGCGCTGGATCGACCTCGGCCCCATTTACCTGCAGCCGTCCGAGCCCGCCAAGCTCGGGCTGATGCTCTGGGGCGCCGACCTGCTGGCCCGCAAGGCGCGCAACGGCCTGATCGAGTGGCGCAGCCTGTTCATCCCGCTGATGCCGGGCACCGCGATCCTGGCCGTCATGGTCATGCTGGGGCGAGACCTCGGCACCACGCTGATGCTGATGCTGATCTTCCTGGCGCTGCTGTGGGTGGTGGGGGCGCCGCTGAAGCTGTTCGGCGGGATCTTCTCGGTGGCGGTGCTCTCGACCATCGTCATGATCAGCACCGAGGGCTACCGCTCGGCTCGGATCGCGGGCTGGCTCAACCCGTGGGGCAACGCCCAGGGGTCGGGTTTCCAGGCCGTGCAGGGGCAGATCGCGATGGGCAGCGGCGGCTGGTTCGGGCTGGGCCTGGGCTCAAGCAGGCAGAAGTGGGGCTGGATCCCGCACGCCGAGAGCGACTTCATCTTCTCCATCCTCGGCGAGGAGCTCGGCCTGATGGGCACGCTCGTCGTGGTGGCCCTGTTCGGGCTGCTGGGCTACGCGGGGCTGCGGGTGGCCACCCGGGTCAAGGACCCGTTCGTCAGGCTCGCCTCCGCCGCCGCGGTCGCCTGGATCGTGGGCCAGGCGATCGTCAACATCGGCGCGGTCATCGGCGTGCTGCCCATCACCGGCATCCCGTTGCCGCTGGTCTCCTACGGCGGATCGGCCCTGCTGCCCACCCTCGCCGCCCTCGGCATGCTCCTGTCGTTCGCCAAGCACGAGCCCGGCGCCCGCGAGGCTCTCGCGGCCCATGGCCCCGGACCGGTGGCGCGGGGCCTAAGCTGGCTTGGCCTGGGTGGTCCGGCCGGAAAACGACGGCCGGGCCGCGGAAGACGATAAGCGAAAGGACCGACATGAGGGTGGTCCTCGCCGGCGGCGGGACGGCCGGTCATATCGAACCGGCGCTCGCTCTGGCCGACGCGTTGCGCCAACTCGACCCGAACATCGGGATCACCTGCCTCGGTACGGAACGCGGCCTGGAGACCAGGCTGGTGCCCGCCCGGGGATACGAGCTGCAGCTGGTGCCCGCGGTGCCGCTGCCCCGGGCCCTGACGCCCCAGCTCCTGAGCGTGCCCGGCCGTCTGGCGGGCGCCATCAACGCGGCCGCCGGCGTCATGGACCGCGTCCAGGCCGACGTCCTGGTCGGCTTCGGCGGTTACGTGGCGACCCCCGCCTACCTGGCGGCGCGGCGGCGCAACGTGCCGATCGTGGTCCACGAGGCCAATCCGCGCCCCGGCCTGGCCAACCGGCTGGGCGCGCGCCTCACCGAGCACGTGTTCACCGGCCACCCGGACACCCCGCTGAACCGCGCCGAGCACATCGGGATCCCCCTCCGCCGCGAGATCGTCAACCTGGACCGGCTGTCCATGGGCGACAAGGCCAGATCCTGGTTCGGCCTGGAGGCCGACCTGCCCACGCTGCTGGTCACCGGCGGCTCCCAGGGGGCCCGCTCGCTCAACCAGGCGGCCCTGGCCGCCGCCCCCGCGCTGCGCAGGGCCGGGGTGCAGGTGCTGCACGTCATCGGCCCGAAGAACACCCTGGAGGAGGAGCCGCCGCCGGGCGACCCGCAGTACGTCGTGCTGCAGTACGTCGACCGGATGGACCTGGCATACGCGGCGGCCGACTTCGCCCTGTGCCGCAGCGGCGCGATGACCTGCGCCGAGCTGACGGCCGTGGGCCTGCCGGCCGCGTACATCCCGCTGCCGCACGGCAACGGCGAGCAGCGGCTCAACGCCACCCCGATCGTGCAGGGCGGCGGCGGTCTGATGATCGACGACGCGGAGCTGTCGGCGGAGTGGATCATCCAGAGCGTGCTGCCCATCCTGTCCGACCCCGAGCGCGTGGTGACCATGTCCGAGGCGGCCTCCCGGATGGGCAGGAAGGACGCCGACGTGACGCTGGCGCGCAGGGTGCTGCGGATCGCGGCGCAGGGGAGGGGCTGAATGGGCGCGAAGGGGATCCGGGACGGTGAGCGCGAGGCCGCGGAAGACGGACGACGGCCGGACGCGGCGCGAACGCGCACGCGCGGCGAACGAGGAGGGGTGAGCGGCCGATGAGCCTGGTCAAGCTGGTGGATCCGGTCGCGGCCGGCGACCTGGGACGGGTCCATTTCATCGGGATCGGCGGTTCCGGGATGTCCGGGATCGCGCGCATCCTGCTCAAGCGGGGAGTGCCGGTCTCCGGCAGCGACGCGCGGGGCTCGGACATGGTGACGGAGCTGCGGGATCTGGGGGCCAGGGTCCACCTCGGCCACGCCGCCTCGCACATCAAGCACATCGACACCGTCGTGGTCTCCACCGCGATCCGCGACTCCAACCCCGAGCTGGGCGAGGCGCTCCGCCAGGGCCTGCGGGTCATCCCCAGGGCCGCGGCGCTCGCCTCCGTCATGGCGGGCAAGACCGGCGTCGCGCTGGCCGGCACCCACGGCAAGACCACCACGACCTCGATGCTCACCGTGGCGCTGCAGAAGTGCGGCGCCGACCCCTCGTACTGCGTGGGCGGGCAGCTGGTGACGACGGGCCTGGGCGCCGACGAGGGCTCGGGCGATGTCTTCGTCGCCGAGGCCGACGAGAGCGACGGCTCCTTTTTGATGCTGGCCCCCGACATCGCCGTGGTGACCAACGTCGAGCCCGACCACCTGGACAACTACGGCGACCCGCGCGCGGTCCACGACAGCTTCGCCCGGTTCGTCGAGCGCATCACCCATACCATGGTCGTCTGCGCCGACGACCCCGGCTCCGCCGCGCTGATCCCGATCGCCCGCGCCCGCGGCCTGAAGGTGATCACGTACGGTGAGTCGGAGGACGCCGACCTGCGGGTGAGCGGGATCGTCCCCGAGGGGCTGGGCATCACCTTCACGGTCGTGGGGCGCGGGGAGGTCAGGCTCGCGGTGCCCGGCCGCCACAACGCGCTCAACGCCGCCTCCGCCATCGCCGTGGCGGGAGAGCTCGGTGTCTCCTTCGACGAGATCCGCGACGGCCTGGCGGCCTTCACCGGTGCCAAGCGCCGCTTCGAGGCCAAGGGCGAGGCCGGCGGGGTGGCGGTCTTCGACAGCTACGCCCACCACCCGACCGAGCTCGCCGCCGACCTGCGCGCGGCGCGGGACGTGGTGGCGTCCTTCTCCGGCGACGGCAGGGTCATCGCGGTCTTCCAGCCGCACCTGTACTCACGCACGAGGTTCTTCGCCGACGAGTTCGGCGCCGCGCTCGGGCTGGCCGACGAGGCCGTCGTCCTGGACGTCTACGGAGCCCGCGAGGACCCCGAGCCCGGCGTGTCGGGGGCGCTGGTGGCGGGAAAGGTGCCGCTGCCCGCGGAGCGGGTCGCCTACGTCCCCCACCGTGACAGCGTGCCCGCCCTGGTGGCGGACCGTGCCAGGCCCGGTGACATCGTCCTGACCATGGGGGCGGGCGACGTGACGGAGCTGGGCCCCAGGATCGTGGCGGAGCTGGCCGCGCGGTGACCCACGCCAGCGGGCGCGGGTCGCCGGAGGGGGAGTGGCGATGAACGGGGTGTGGCGGTCGGCCTTCCTGGCCCTGCTCACCGTGGGGGTGGTGGGCATCGCCGCGTGGCTGGTGTTCTTCTCCCCGGTGCTCGGGGTGCGGGACATCCAGGTGGTGGGCAACGCGGGCCTGTCCGCCGAGCAGATCCGGCGGGCGGCGGAGGTGGCCGCGGACAAGCCCCTCGCCACCGTCGACGTGGCCGAGGTCGAGGGCAGGATCGGCAAAATCCCGCAGGTCGAGTCGGTGACGGTGAGCCGCGCCTGGCCGGGCACCCTGCGCGTCGAGGTCGTGGAGCGCGAGCCGGTGGCGGTGGTGCCGGTCGGTGACAGGTCCGCGCTGATGGACCGCCACGGGATGGTCACCGAGCTCAGGGACGTCGCGCCCCCGGCGCTGCCCGTGCTACGGGTGTCCCGGCCAGGCCCGGCGGATCCGGCGACCGCGGCGGCGCTCACCGTCATCACCGCGCTGCCGGAGAATCTCGCCCGCCGGGTCGCGGAGGTGCTCGCGCCGTCGGCGGAGACGGTCTCGCTGCGCCTCAAGGACGGCCGCGCGATCGTGTGGGGCGGCGGTGACCGGCCCGCCGACAAGGCGCGGATCCTTGTTACGCTGCTCAAGCGTCCG
Source organism: Streptosporangium sp. NBC_01469 (assembly GCF_036227305.1). Taxonomy (NCBI): domain Bacteria; kingdom Bacillati; phylum Actinomycetota; class Actinomycetes; order Streptosporangiales; family Streptosporangiaceae; genus Streptosporangium; species Streptosporangium sp. NBC_01469. The sequence continues at coordinate 4,879,499 of NZ_CP109465.1, forward strand.
GCCGACACCTATGACGTCAGTTCGCCTGACGTCGTGACGGTTAAGTGATCTCATCGGATGGCGGGCGTTCCCGGAAAAGGACGGCCCGCGACACGCTGGACGCGCTTGCGGCGCGGTTAGTTGACCCGCCAGGAGCGTAACTCCTACTGTCCGTATCACTCCTCAGGTTGACATAAAGCTAAATCTCAACTTGAGGGTGAGGGTTTTGGAAACGACGGCACGGGCCCCGTGCCGCATGAAATTGCAAGTCAACGAGCGGAAAGGCCCCTCGTCGTGGCAGCACCGCAGAACTACCTCGCGGTCATCAAGGTTGTAGGAATCGGCGGAGGCGGAGTCAACGCCGTCAACCGGATGATCGAGGAGGGACTCAAGGGCGTCGAGTTCATCGCCATCAATACCGACGCCCAGGCGCTGCTGATGAGTGACGCCGACGTCAAGCTCGACGTCGGGCGCGAACTCACCCGTGGCCTTGGCGCGGGAGCCAACCCCGAAGTCGGGCGCAAGGCGGCCGAGGATCACCGTGAGGAGATCGAAGAGGTCCTCAAGGGGGCCGACATGGTTTTCGTCACGGCGGGTGAGGGCGGTGGCACGGGCACCGGCGGCGCCCCGGTGGTGGCCAACATCGCCCGTACGCTGGGCGCGCTGACCATCGGTGTCGTGACCCGGCCCTTCAGCTTCGAGGGACGGCGCAGGGCGATGCAGGCCGACGCCGGCATCGAGACCCTCCGCGAGGAGGTCGACACCCTCATCGTGATCCCGAACGACCGGCTGCTGTCGATCTCCGACCGGCAGGTGAGCGTGCTGGACGCCTTCAAGGCGGCCGACCAGGTGCTGCTCTCCGGTGTCCAGGGCATCACCGACCTGATAACCACACCCGGCCTGATCAACCTCGACTTCGCCGACGTGAAGTCGGTCATGTCCGGGGCGGGCTCCGCCCTGATGGGCATCGGTCACGCCCGCGGCGACGACCGCTCGGTCGCGGCGGCCGAGATGGCCGTCTCCAGCCCGCTGCTGGAGGCCAGCATCGACGGCGCGCACGGCGTGCTGCTGTCGATCGCCGGTGGCTCCGACCTCGGCCTGTTCGAGATCAACGAGGCGGCCCAGCTCGTCTCCACCGCCGCCGCGCCGGACGCCAACATCATCTTCGGTACGGTCATCGACGACGCCCTCGGCGACGAGGTGCGTGTCACGGTGATCGCGGCCGGGTTCGACGAGCCCGCTCCCGAGCCCAAGCCGCTCCCGCAGCCGGCCGCCCGCCCGCAGTCCGTCTCGCGCCCGGCCCCGCCCTCGGCGGCGCCGCAGCAGGTCCGCCCGCTGGCGCCCACGGTCAAGGCCGAGCCCCGCCCCGAGCCCAGGGTGGAGCACGCGCCGCCCCCGCCGATGCGGCCGGTCGCCACCCCGCAGCCGGCGCAGGCGGAGCCCGCACCCCAGCCGCAGCAGATCTACCCGGTCCATCAGCCGCAGTCCTCTGCGGAGCAGGCCGAGCCGCACCGCGTGGAGGAGCCGCACTCCCCGCCGTTGTCGATCCCGCGGCCGGCTCCCGAGCCCTCGCAGCCGACACCGATCTCCGCCAGGGCCGCCGATCCCGCCCGGCGCCGGCCGGTGATCTTCGAGGAGCAGGAAGAGGAGCTGGACGTCCCCGACTTCCTGAAGTGACATCTCTCACGGTGGGGGCGGCGACGGACCGCCCGGCCGTGCCGGGAAGAATGGGCTCCGCCGGTTTGCCAGTGTCCGAGCGGCGGAGATGTGACGGAAACAACACGACGTGATGAGATCGCGGCCGGGCTGGCCCGGGTCGAGGCGGAGATCGCCCAGGCCTGCCGGGCCGCCGGCCGTCACCGCGAGGAGCTGACGCTCATCGCGGTGAGCAAGACCTACCCCGCCTCCGACGTACGGCTCCTGGCCGAACTCGGGATCACCGACGTCGGTGAGAACCGCGACCAGGAGGCCTCGGTCAAGGCGCGAGAGTGCGCCGGTCTCGGCCTCCGCTGGCACTTCGTCGGCCAGTTGCAGACCAACAAGGTCCGCTCGGTGGTCGGGTACGCGGACGTCGTCCACTCGGTCGACCGCACGCGCCTGGTCACCGCGCTCAGCCGGGAGGCGCTCGGAGCGGGACGCCCGGTCACCTGCCTGGTGCAGGTCGCGCTCGACGGCGATCTCGCGCGGGGCGGCGCGCGACCGGAGGAGGTGGAGGCCCTGGCCGACGCCGTCGCCGGAGCCGAGGGGCTTGAGCTGGGCGGGGTGATGGCGGTCGCGCCACTGGAGGAGGAACCGGGCGGGGCGTTCGCGAGGCTGAGGGAGATCGCGCGGTCCGTCCAGCGGGCCCACCCGGGCGCCGATGTCATCTCGGCGGGAATGAGTGGGGACATATCCCAGGCTATCGCCAACGGCGCGACACACCTGCGTGTTGGTACGGCGTTGCTCGGTCGCAGGAAGCCCTTCGTCAGGTAATGTCCCTTCAAGTGGGCCTTGGCGTCCGCGTATCCGAGCAGCGGTCGAACGGTGGTGAGCTCAGGGCGGTCGGGCTGGCCCCTGGGGCACATCTGAAGCAAGACGGAGGAAGAAGTAGCGATGGCCGGCGCGATGCGCAAGATGGCGGTCTACCTCGGTCTTGTTGAGGACGACCGCTATGAGAGATACGACAGCTACCCCGACGACGAGTACGAGGAATTCGACGACGCGCGCCGCGAGGGCGACGAACGTCCTGGCACGGTCCACGACCTCCAGGATGACACCGACCCCGGCGTCCCCGCTCCGAGGCCCGCGACGGCCCTTCTGGAGCGCCGCACGACCGATCTGGCGCGCATCACCACCCTTCACCCTCGTACGTACAACGAGGCGCGGACCATCGGCGAGCACTTCCGCGACGGTACCCCGGTCATCATGAACCTGACCGAGATGGTTGACAGCGACGCCAAGCGACTCGTTGATTTCGCGGCAGGTCTGGTCTTTGGCCTACACGGCAGCATCGAACGTGTTACCAACAAGGTGTTCCTGTTGTCCCCAGCCAATGTCGAGGTGACCGCCGAGGACAAGGCCCGAATCGCGGAACGCGGATTCTTCAACCAGAGCTAGAGTTCCACCATGAACAGTGACCGGCCCGACAGGTCCCGACGGGACAGAGGACGGCAGAGCGGAGTGGAGGCGGGCACGGACCGTGGGGATCGTTAGCGGGATCTTGGTCTTCGTCCTGTCCATCTACCTCGTCCTGCTGATCGGCAGAATGATCTTCGAGACGGTGCAGGCGTTCGCACGTCAGTGGCGCCCCACCGGCATCGTCCTGGTGCTGGCGGAAGCCGTATACACGGTGACCGACCCACCTCTCAAGTTCCTCCGCCGTTTCATTCCACCACTCCGGTTGGGTACGGTGGCCTTTGACCTAAGCTTCACAGTGCTGTTCATTGTGGTCTTGGTCTTGATCCAACTCGTGTCCGCGCTTCGTTGATCGGGTACCGTCCCCCCGGACAGACTCCAAGCGCGCCAAGGAGACCGAAATGCCGCTGACACCCGCCGATGTGCGGAACAAGCAATTTAGTACGACCCGACTCAGGCCGGGTTACGACGAGGAAGAGGTAGACGCCTTCCTCGATGAGGTCGAGTCCGAGTTGGACCGTCTCATTCAGGAGAACGAGGAGCTCCGCGCCAAGCTGGCGGAGTGCCTGCGGGGCAAGGTCCCCGGCGGTATGGGCATGGCCATGGCGCCCGCCCCCATCGCCGAGCCCAAGCCCGAGATGATGATGCAGCAGCCGGAGCCCATGCGTGCTCCCGAGCCGGTGCAGCATCAGCAGCCCGTTCCCGTCGGAATGGGAATGCCTCCGGCCGAGGACAACATGGACACCGCGGCCCGCGTCCTCGCCCTCGCCCAGCAGACCGCCGACCAGGCCATCGCCGACGCCCGCCGTGAGGCGGACGAGACGGTGACCCGGGCGCGCCGCGAGGCCGACGACATTCTCGGCAAGGCACGTCGCCAGGCCGAGCAGGTCATCGGTGACGCGCGCGCGCGAGCGGAGACGCTGGAGCGCGACGCGCAGGAGCGGCACCGTCAGGCCATGGGCTCCCTGGTGCAGACCCGCGACGAGCTGGAGCGCAAGGTCGAGGAGCTCCGCAGCTTCGAGCGCGAGTACCGCAGCCGCCTGAAGCTGTACCTGGAGAATCAGCTCGCCGAGCTGAACGTGGCTGCCGAGGGCAGCGGCGGATTCCCGATCGTGAGCGGGCCCCCGGCCATGTCCCACGCGGTGCCTCAGGGCGGTCAGCCGACCCTCCAGAGCGCGCCCAACCCGTTCGGCGGCGATCCCTCGCAGCATTCTGGCGCCTTCCAGGGCGTTGACGGTCCTCACAACGACCGCCGCTAAGGTGTCGGGTCATCCTGTTGACCCGCATCCGGGAGTCTCTCTGTGATCCTTATCAGCGCCGGTTTGGTACTCACGGCCATCGTCCTGCTCATCGCGGGGTTCGTGCTGGCCAAGCCATTCCTGGTCATGTGGTCGATCGCGGTCAGCGTGCTGTCCGCAGTCTTCCTGGTGATCGGGGCGTTGTTGCGCCGCCACGAGTTGTTCCCCGGCGGGGACGCCGGGGCCTCTCAGCCCCTTCCCCCGAAGGGACCGATGCCGGCCGGGCCACTGCCCGCGCCGCACGGTGTGCCGAACCAGCCTTCCGCGCCACAGCAGATGATGGTGCGGCACGGGATGCCGCAGGCGCCCGCCGCCCCGACCCAGCCGCGACGCGGCCCGGTGGCCGGGCCGGCCACCGCCGCCGCGGCGAGGCGGGGCGCCCTGGACCCCGGGGCGATCGTGCTGGTCATCCCCGGCCGCAAGCGCTATCACGTCGCGGGATGCCGCCAGCTGGCCGGCAGAGATCATGAGGAGCTCACCCACGAGGAGGCGCTGGAGGAGGGCTTCACGCCCTGCACCACGTGCCTGCCCGCCGGCTCCACCTCCGGGCCCCAGTCGCGGGAGACCCCGCCCGGGGTGCGGAAGCCCGACGAGTCCCTGACCGTCTCCCGGGAGTCCGGCCCCCTGGCCGGTGCTCACGAGCCGGGAGCACACGAGGCCACCGCCCGCTTCACCTCCCCGTACCGGCCCGTGCAGCCCGCGGCCCCGTCCGGCGGGCAGCAGGCCCCCGGAGCGCGGCCCGAGCCCCAGCGGCCCGACCCTCAGAGGTCCGAGGCCCAGCGGCCCGAATCTCAGAGATCCGAACCTCAGCGGCCCGAATCCCGGCGGCCCGGGGCCGAGAGCCCGCAGGCCCGGTTCGAGACCTCGCAGACCAGGGCTGAGTCCCCGGCGTCCCCAGTGCCCCCGGTATCCCCGGCACCCCCGGCGCCTCCGGTGGCCAGGCGCGACGTCGCACCCGCCAGGCCGGAAACCTCCGCGGAGCGGCGCGAGAGCACCACGTCCCGCGAGGAGGCCCGGCGCTCCCCGCAGGAGCCCGTCGTCCCGGTCGCCCGGCCCTACGTCAAGCCTCCCGAGCCGCAGGCGCGGCCCCAGGAGCCCGCGAGTCCCCCGGCCCGCCCGGCGGAGCAGCCGACCCGTCCGGCGATCCGGCTGCCGAAGATCCCCGAGATCCCGCACGCCGCGTCCGAGGCCACCAGCTGGTTCAACCGCGACGCGGCCGCGCGGACGTCCGGACAGGAGAGTCCGGAGGCCTCCACCGGGTCCGCGGACACCTCCGCCAGGCCCGATTCCGCGAAGGCCGGGCCCAAGACCGGCAGACCCGCAGGGACCGGGTCCACCGCCTCGGGCTCCCCAGGCTCCTCAGGGACGTCCGCCACGACCGCCTCCGCGAGCCGGGCCGAGGCGCCCGAGCCCGACGAGCCGGACACCCCCGTGGTCGCGCCCGCGAAGTCCGGGTCCACCGGACCCGGGCAGGCCGAGGCCGAGGCCGAGCCCACCAGGCTCGCCAATCCCAAGCCGGCGAAGGCCGAGCCCGTGAAGCAGGCCAGGGGCGGGTCCGCGAAGGCCGAGCCCGCCGAAGGGAAGGCCGGCGCCGGGGCCGTCTCCGGCGCGAAGGCCTCCCCCGAGGGAGCGGAAACCGCGACCGCCGGGCGGGACGCCTCCCCGGAGCCCTCGGGTTCCGCCGGGCGGGCGACCCCCGCCGAGGGCGGTGCCCCCGAACCGGTGGAGCCGGCCGAGACCGCGTCCGGGCGCGCCGGGCGGCAGGTGGCGGCCGACTCCACCTCCGCGAAACCCGCCCCGGCACCCGAGGCGGCCTCTACCGGCGCGACGTCCGAAGCCGCCGAGGCCGGGGGGTCCGCCCCCTCCCGCGATGACCGTGACGCCGATGACCGCGGCGACGACACCTCCCCCGGCGGCATCCCCGCCATCAAGGACCGGCCGCGTCCCGCCGCCCAGGAGCGCGGGGCGGACGGCGAGACGGTCACGGTCATCGTCGGCACCCGCCGCTTCCACGACTCCGACTGTCCTCTCGTCAAGGGCGCCAGCGTGGGCGGCAGCGGCATCGAGACCATGTCCCGGGCCGAGGCCGAGCAGGCCGGTCTGAGCAACTGCCCGATCTGCAGGCTCGACCGCCGGACGTGAGCCGACCGGGCACCGGACCGGTCGCCTCCGGGCTATCCGGACATCGGGCCCGTCATTTTCGCAAACCAGGACGGCCGGGGTGCCGGGGAGGACATCCCCGGCACCCCGGCCGTGTCCGGTCTCACCGGTCCTTCCAGGCCGGTCCGGCCGGTCGGAGCAGGCAGACGGGCCAGACCGGTCAGACCGTCGTCGTCGTGCGGCGGAGCTGGAAGGTCAGGCCGAGCTCCGCGTCGCCGTGGGCGGGGAGGTCGTCCACGCCGCCCTCGGTGAGGGAGACGGCGAGGACCTCGTCGGCCACCGTCCGGCCCTGGGTCCGCAGGGCCTCGGCCAGGTCGGCGTCGCCGGTGGACCACCACACGTCGATCCGGTCGGTGATCGCCAGACCGGTGGACTTGCGGGTGTCCTGGAGCAGGCGGATGACGTCGCGGATCAGGCCGGAGCGGCGCAGCTCGTCGGTGATGGTGAGGTCGAGGGCGATGGTCTCACCGGCCCCGGCCTCCACCGCCCAGCCGGACCTCGGCTGCTCGGTGACGATCACGTCGTCGGCGCCGAGTTCCACGGTGCCCAGCTCTCCCGCTTCCACCGGGACCGGCGAGCCGGTACGGAGCGCGCGGGCGAGCTCGGCGGGGTCGGTGGCGGTGACGGCCGAGGCGACCAGCTTGGTCTGCGAGCCGAACCGCCTGCCCAGCGCCCGGAAGTTGGGCTTGACGGTGAAGGACACCAGGTCCGCCCCGATCCCGGACAGGTCCTCCAGGTCCTTCACGTTGAGCTCGTCGGCGATCAGTTCGCGCAGCTCCGGGGAGAGCGCGGCCCAGCCGGGGGCGCCGACCAGGGCGCGGCCGAGCGGCTGGCGGGTCTTGACCCCGCTGGAGGCGCGGGCCGAGCGGCCCAGCTCCACCAGGCGGCGGACCAGCGCCATCCGCTCGGACAGCTCGGGGTCCAGCAGCTCGCCGTTGACCTCGGGCCAGGAGGCCAGGTGGACCGAGGAGGGCGCACCGGCGTCGCGGAGCACGTCCCAGACGTAGTCGGTGGTGAACGGAACCACCGGTGCCATCAGCCGGGTGACGGTCTCCAGGCACTCGTACAGCGTGGCGAACGCCGCGGGGTCACCGGTCCAGAAGCGGCGCCGGGAGCGGCGCACGTACCAGTTGGACAGGTCGTCGAGGAACTCGGCGAGGCGCCGCCCGACGCGGGCGGTGTCGAAGACGTCCAGCGACGCGGTGACCTCGGACACGGTCCGGTGCAGCTCGGCGAGGGCCCAGCGGTCGATCAGCGGGCGCTCCTCGTACGCGGGCGCCTCGGAGAGCCGGGACGGCGACCAGGACTCGGTGTTGGCGTACAGGGTGAAGAACGACGTGGTGTTCCAGTAGGTGAGCAGGACCTTGCGGACGATCTCCTCCAGGGCGCCGTGTCCCACCCTGCGGGCCGCCCACGGCGAGCCGGAGCAGGCCATGTACCAGCGCAGCGCGTCGGCGCCGTGCTGGTCCATCAGCGGCATCGGCTTGAGGACGTTGCCCAGGTGCTTGCTCATCTTGCGGCCGTCCTCGGCCAGGATCAGGCCGAGGCAGAGCACGTTCTCGTACGAGGACCTGCCGAAGACGAGCGTGCCGACCGCCATCAGCGAGTAGAACCAGCCGCGGGTCTGGTCGGTGGCCTCGCAGATGAACTGCGCGGGGTAGGCCTTCTGGAGCATCTCCTCGTTCAGGTACGGGGCGCCCCACTGGGCGAACGGCATCGAGCCCGAGTCGTACCAGGCGTCGATCACGTCGGGCACCCGGCGCGCCTCGTTGCCGCAGGTGGGGCAGGGCAGCGTGACGTCGTCCACATAGGGGCGGTGCGGGTCGAGCGCGGAGACGTCCTGGCCGGACAGGCGGCCCAGCTCGTCCAGCGAGCCGACGCAGGTGACGTGCGACTCGTCGGCCGTGCAGACCCACAGGGGCAGCGGGGTGCCCCAGTAGCGCGAGCGCGACAGGGACCAGTCGACGTTGTTGCGCAGCCACTCGCCGAACCGGCCCCACTTGATCGTCTCGGGGTACCAGCTGGTCTTCTCGTTCTCGGCGAGGAGCTGGTCCTTGATCGCGGTGGTGCGGATGTACCAGGCGGGGAGGGCGTAGTAGAGCAGCGCGGTGTGGCAGCGCCAGCAGTGCGGGTAGCTGTGCTCGAAGTGGCTGCCGCGGTAGAGCAGGCCGCGCGCCCGCAGGTCGGCCGTGAGCCCCTCGTCGGCGTCCTTGAAGAACTCGCCGCCGACCTGGGGCACGCTGTCCAGGAACCGGCCGTCGGGGCCGATCGGGTTGACCACGGGCAGCCCGTACCGCTTGCAGGTCGTCATGTCGTCGGCGCCGAAGGCGGGCGCCTGGTGGACCAGGCCGGTGCCGTCCTCGGTGGTGACGTAGTAGCCGAGCACCACGTAGTGCGCGCCGGGGATGTCGACCAGGTCGAACGGGCGCGAGTAGGTGGTGTGCTCCAGGTCGGCGCCCTGGAAGGAGGCCAGGACCTCGGCGCCCTCGCCCAGCGCGGAGACCAGCAGCGGCTCGGCCACCACCAGGACCTCGTCGGACCCGGCGGGGCGCGCCGCGACGTAGGTCACGTCCGGGTGCAGGGCCACGGCGGTGTTGGAGACCAGGGTCCACGGCGTGGTGGTCCAGATCAGCAGCGAGGCGCCGAGGTCGGCCAGCGGTCCCGAGGTCGCGGGCATGCGGACGTAGACCGACGGGCTGGTGACGGTCTCGTAGCCGCCCGGCTGGCCCAGTTCGTGGTCGGACAGGCCGGTGCCGCAGCGGGGGCAGTACGGGGTGATGCGGAAGTCGCGGGTCAGGAGGTCCTTGTCGAAGATGACCTTGAGTGACCACCAGACGGACTCCACGTAGGCCGGGTCCATCGTGCGGTAGGCCTGGGACAGGTCGATCCAGTAGCCCATCCGCTCGGTCATCTCCTCGAAGGCGTCCACGTGCTTCAGCACGGACTCACGGCACCTGTCGTTGAACTCGGCGATGCCGTACGCCTCGATCTCCTTCTTGCCGGAGAGGCCGAGGGACTTCTCGACGGCGACCTCGACGGGCAGCCCGTGGCAGTCCCAGCCCGCCTTGCGGGGGACGTTGAAGCCCCGCATCGACTTGTAGCGGGGGAAGAGGTCCTTGAAGACGCGGGCCTCGACGTGGTGGACGCCGGGCATGCCGTTGGCGGTGGGCGGACCCTCGTAGAAGACCCAGTTGGGACCGCCGGCGTTCTGCTCGACCGAGCGCTCGAAGATCTTGCCGTCCCGCCAGCGGTCGAGCACCTCGTGCTCAAGCGCGGGAAGATCGACCTGCGCAGGAAGAGAACGGAAATAGGCGGACATAATGGGTTGGACCTCCACGCTGGAACCGGCTGTGGCGTGGAGGGACGAGGCCGTCGGGCCCCGCGGTACCACCCTCCTTGACCCCGCGCGCGAGGTCCTCTTCCTTTGGTCTGCTGCCGGGTCTACTGGGCCGTCGCGAGCCTCTGGCGGGTCGTCGCGGCCGTTCTTCCGGCGGCTCCGGGGTGATCGTGCCTCCGCGCCTCGCCCCGGGCTCGCACCGTCCCCGGGTCGCTCGTGCGAGGGGATGCGGAGGTTGCTGTCCCCATCAACGCCTTGCAGGCTCAAACGATAACGCACCCGCCCGCTGGAAGCTTCCCCGTATTGAGGTCGGCTGGGTGGAATCAGGGGGAAGCGACCGGATGTTACGGGAGTGGTAAACATTGCGGCGGGTCGTTTGCCGTTCTGTTATGGGAGACCTAAGCTGCCCGCACCGTTTACCACATTGGAGACGGTCCATCGAGCAAGGAGGCCGCCATGGCCGCGACCGTGCGCGCAGACAAAAGCGCGGTGGCGCCGTCCCAGGACGGCGCCGTCGTCACCTGGTCGGCCGAGGAGCTCAAGGAGGTCCGCGGGCAACTGGCCACGGAGATCCGCGAGCTCAACGAGGAGATCGCCAAGGCCGAGACGGAGATCGCGTCGAGCGACGTCACCGACGGGGCGGGAGACGATCAGGCCGACGCCGGAGCCCGGACGTATGAACGCGAGCGCGAAATCGCCCTTACCCTGAACTCGCGCGACCTGGTCGCGCAGAACGAGCGAGCGATCGCCCGGATCGACGCGGGGACCTACGGAGTGTGCGAATCGTGCCATCAGCCGATCGGAAAGGAGCGCCTTCAGGCGTTTCCGAGGGCGACGCTGTGCGTGGCCTGCAAGCAGCGGGAGGAGCGCCGCTGACCGGCGACACCGAGGACGGGGCGGTTGCGGCCGCCCCGCTCCCGGGGCGGCGGATCGCCGTCCTCGCGACGATCGTCCCCATTATCTACGCCCTCGACCTGGCCACGAAGACCCTCGTGCTGAAGACCCTGGAGGGCAGGGAACCGTTCGTGGTCATCCCGGACATCCTCCAGTTCCGGGTAATCTTCAACCCGGGGGCCGCCTTCAATCTCGGCACCGGGATGACGATCGTCTTCACCTGTGTGGCGGCCGCCGTCGTGGTGGCGATCCTGCGCACCGCGCGCAACCTGCGCAGCCTGCCCTGGGCGGTCACGCTGAGCCTGTTGCTCGGCGGGGCGCTCGGCAACCTCACCGACCGGGTCTTCCGCTGGCCCTCGGGCTTCGGCCCCGGCAGGCCCTCGCCGTTCCAGGGGCACGTGGTCGACTTCATCGAGACCTTCCCCGGCCACTTCCCGGTCTGGAACGTCGCCGACTCGGCGATCGTCTGCGGGGGCATCCTGGCGGTTTTCCTCGCCTGGCGGGGCTACCAGATCGACGGCACGCGCGACACGGGAGCCACGAAGGACACGAAGGAAACGAAGGAGAACAACGATGGCTGACCGGCGAAGCCTCCCCGTCCCCGACGGGTTGGAGGGCGAGCGCCTCGACGCCGCCCTGTCACGTCTGTTCGGCCTCTCCCGCACGCGCGCGGCCGAGTTGATCGTCGCCGGCGACGTGCTGGTGGACGGCTCGACCGCGATCAAATCCGACCGGGTCCACGGCGGCGCCTGGCTGGAGGTCACCCTCCCGCCGCCGCCCACCACCCCGATGCCGGTCGCCGAGCCGGTGCCCGGCATGCACATCGTGTACGAGGACGACGACATCGTCGTCGTCAACAAGCCCATCGGCGTGGCCGCCCACCCGACCACCGGCTGGACCGGGCCCACCGTGATCGGCGGCCTGCTGGGCACCGGCCACCGGGTGGCCACCAGCGGCGCGGCCGAGCGCCAGGGCATCGTGCACCGGCTGGACGCCAACACCACCGGCGCGATGGTCGTCGCCAAGAGCGAGCACGCCTACTCCCACCTGAAGCGGGCCTTCAAGGAGCGTACGGTCGACAAGCGCTACCACGCGCTGGTCCAGGGCCACCCCGACCCGCACCGCGGCACCGTGGACGCGCCGATCGACCGCCATCCCGTCGGGGACGGCCGCTGGGCGGTCGTGTCCGGGGGTAAGGACTCGATCACCCACTACGACACGATCGAGGCGTTCCGCGCGGCGTCGCTGCTGGACATCAAGCTGGAGACGGGCCGCACCCACCAGATCCGGGTCCACATGTCGGCGCTGCGCCACCCGTGTGTCGGCGACATGCTGTACGGGGCCGACCCCACCCTGGCCGCGCGCCTGGGGGTGAGCCGGCAGTGGCTGCACGCGGTCTCCCTGGCCTTCGAGCACCCCTCCACCGGCGAGTGGGTCTCCTTCAGCACCACCTACCCCGACGATCTGGCCAACGCCCTGAAGATCGTCGCCGCCGAGTCCTAGCGCGGTCCGCCGGGTTAGGGAGGGGCCGGACCGGGCGGTGGTCCTCCGGGTCCTCCTGCCCAGGTCTTCCCCGGGCCCTTCTCAGAACCCCCCGGCGCCCTTCCCCTCGCCGGTCGCCCCGGCCCTTTCGGCCTCGCCTGCGGTGCCCGTCTCCAGCGCGGCCCTCCCGGCGTTGGGGTCAACCTGGTCGGGTGAGTCGCCCTGCTGGCCCTCGCCCGGCGCGTCGTCCTGGCCCGAGCCCTCGTCGGTCCCCTCGCCCTGGCCCTCCTCCTCGTCCTGTCCCGGTTCGGTGGGGTCCTCCTCGGGCTCCGCGGAGGGGTCCTGTGACGGCTTGCCCGAGGGCTTCTCCGACGGTTCGCCCGTCGGCTTGCCCGACGGCCTGTCCCTGGGCGCGGGGTCGCCGTTCCCCGACCTCTCGGGGGCCTGGCGGCCGGAGGTCCCGCCCCCGTTGTCCCGCGCGGGCACCTTCGCCTGCTCGGGCTCCTTCGAGGGCTTCTTCTCGTCGGGCGCCACGCTCGAAGAGGCCGGCGGATCCTGGGGGGCCTGGGGCGAGGAGTTGACGGCGACCCACGCCATCCCTCCCGCGGTCGCGGCGATGGCGAGCGCCGTCGCGACCAGGGCGGCCGTCGCCGGACGCCGTCTCCTCCGGGGGGCGAAGGCCGGGACCGGCTCGGGTTCGGGGAGCTCGGATGGCATGGGCGGCATGGCCCCGGCCGGGGTGGTGGGGGCGCCGTCCGGGCCCGGGACCGCGGCCACCACGGGAATCGCGGTGGCCGGCCCGGTCCGCGTCCCGACCGGTGGCTCGACGGGCAGCTCGATGGGCATGGTCGGCTGCGGAGCGGTGCCGTTCACCAGCGAGGTCAGCTGGATCTGCACCTCGCGGGCGGACATGCGCCGCGCGGGATCCTTGTGGAGCAGGCCGAAGATCACCGGGGCGAGCGGTCCGGCGAACCGCATCGGTGACGGCTCCTGGTGCATGACGGCGCTGAGCGTCGCCAGCGGGTGGGCCCGCTCGAAGGGGGAACGCCCCTCGACCGCCACGTGGAGCGTCACGCCGAGCGACCACAGGTCGGAGGCGAACTCGGCCGGCCCGCCGCTCGCCCGCTCCGGCGCGATGAACGCCGGGGTGCCGATGAGCGAGCCGGTCCTGGTGATCGACGAGTCGCCCTCCAGGACGGCGATGCCGAAGTCGGTGAGCACGGCCCGCCCGTCCTTGGCGAGCAGCACGTTGTCGGGCTTCACGTCGCGGTGCAGGACGCCCGCCTGATGGGCGGCGAGCAGCGCGCCCAGCACCTCCAGCCCGATCCGCGCCACCCGCATCGGCGGCAGCGGCCCGTCCTCCCTGATCACCGCTCCGAGCGTGCGGGAGTCGACGAGCTGCATGACGATCCAGGGACGCCCGTACTCCTCGATCACGTCGTAGACCGTCGCCACCCCGGGGTGGCCGATCCGCCCGGCGGCGCGGGCCTCCCTGAGGGTCCGTACGGTGAAGACCTCGCGCTCGGGGCCGGTGAGGTCGGGGGAGGGGATGACCTCCTTGACCGCCACCTCGCGGCCCAGGACCTCGTCCCGCGCTCGCCAGACCGTTCCCATGCCTCCTCTGCCGATGCGTTCGAGCAGGCGGTAGCGGGCTCCGATGATCCCCTGAGAATCGGTCATGTGGTGGCGAGTACCCCGGATTTACGCTGGCATTCAGAAAAGTTTACGCAGACCAGGGTATATGTTCCTGCTCGCTCATGAGCGAGTCCACGAATCCGGTGCCGTGCTCACCGGCCGCGAACCGAGGTTGTGCGAGCAGGGCGCGCAGCAGCGGGATGGAGGTGACCGCCCCCGGCCCCTCCACGGCGAACTCGGCGAGCGCGCGGTCGGCCCTGGCGACGGCCTCCTCCCGGGTGGGCGCCCAGACGACCGGTTTCGCGATCACCGAGTCGTGGTCCGGCGGTGGAGGTCGTCACAGGGCACGCTCCTCGGGGGTCCAGTGGTAGAACCGCCGTGCCATCGCGTCGGCGGGGCCGCGCCAGGTGTCCGGGTCGTACGGCCTGACGTGTGGTTCGAGCTCCCGGCTCAGCCGCAGGAAGTCCTCGCGTCCGCGGGCCGCGGCCATCGCCTCGGCGGCGGAGCCCTCGAACTCGACGCGGTGGAGGTAGAGGTCCCGGTAGAGGAACAGGTCGCGGCGCGTCACCCCGAGCGCGCGGGGCAGCTCGCCGGCGTCGGACTCGCCGAAGAGGCGGGAGACCTCGCCGGAACCGCCGGGGGTGAGGCGGGCGACGATCAGGATCTGGTCGGGCACGGGCACTCCTCGGTGGCCGGTCGATCGGGTCCGTCCCACCGTAGGAACCGGCCCCGGCCGCTGTCGCCCGCCGCCGGCGTGAACCGGGGGCTCCTCCGGGGAGGGGACCGTCTCCTTCCCCGGGGGGAGCCGTGCCTCTTCTCCCGGCACTTCTCCCGGCACTTCTCCGGGCGCTTTTCCGGGGACCGGACGGGAGGTGGCTCTGCGGGACGGCCGGACGCGAGACGGCCGCCTCCCGACGAGAGGGAGACGGCCGCCTTCGCGCGCCGGAGCCGTGTCAGCCCCGGGGGGTGGCCGCCACCAGGCCGTTCTCGTACGCGAAGATCACTATCTGGACCCGGTCGCGGACCCCGAGCTTCTGGTAGAGATGCTGGACGTGTGACTTGATCGTGCTGTCGCCGAGCACGAGCGTGCGGGCGATCTCGTCGTTGCCGTAGCCCCGCACGAGCAGGCGGAACACCTCCCGCTCCCGCTCGGTGAGCTGGTCGAGCACGGCGGTCGGCGCGGCCGAGAGCACCGGGCGCCTGGCGAACTCGTCGATGAGCTTTCGCGTCACCGAGGGCGACAGCAGGGCGTCGCCCTCGGCGGCCTCGCGCACGGCGTCCACCAGCCGGTCGGTGGGCGTGTGCTTGAGGATGAAGCCGCTGGCCCCGCTGCGCAGCGCCTCGAAGACGTGCTCGTCCTGGTCGTAGATGGTCAGGATGACGACCTTCGCGGGATAGGCGGGACCCAGCTTGCAGATCTCCCTGGTGGCGGTGATGCCGTCCATACGCGGCATGTTGATGTCCATCAGCACGACGTCCGGGCGGAGCGACTTGACCGACTGCACCGCCTGTATCCCGTGTCGTGCCTCCCCGACCACCACGATGTCGGGCACCCCGTCGAAGATGGCGTGCAGGCCACTGCGGATCAGCGGCTGGTCGTCGGCGATCAGGACACGGATCTTCCGCATGGCTCGTCCTCTCTGAAGATGGCAGAAGTCACGGGAATGACGGCCCTGGTGGCGAACCCGCCCCCGGCCAGTGGCCCCGACTCCAGGTGGCCCCCCTGCTCCGCGACCCGCTCCGACAGGCCGGGCAGCCCCGCGCCGCCCTGCCCGCCGGGAACCCGCCTGCCGGGAAAGGGCACCGGAACGGCCACGGCCATCACACCGGGGCGCGTCTCGTTGACCACCGAGACGCTCAGCTCGTCACCGAAGCAGACGTCCAGCCGGACCGGGCCGGTGTTGTGCTTGAGCGCGTTCGTCAGGGCCTCCTGCGCGACGCGGAACGCGGTCTTGGCGACCTCGGGTGGCACGTGGCGCTCGTCGGCGATGTTGCGCAGCCGTACGGCCAGGTCGGGAAAGGGGAAGCGCCCGGCGAGCTCGGTCAGCCTGGTCGACAGCGGCACCCCGTCGTCGCCGCGCGGAGGTTCTTCCCAGGAGAGGCGGTGTGGCGGCTCCTTTCGTGACGGACCGCGCGGAGGTTCCTCCCACGCGGGGCCGCGTAGCGGGTCCTTCCACTCGGGAAGGTCGCGCCGCCCCCGTGGGAGGGACGGCTCGTGCCGCAGGGCGGCCAGGGTTTTCCGCAGGTCCTCCAGGGTCGCCTGGGCCGTCTCCTCGATGATCTGGGCCACGTGGTGCCCCGTCGCCGATGAGCCGGACAGTCGTCTGGCCTGGAGCGCGATGACGGTCAGGCCGTGGCCCACGCCGTCGTGCAGGTCGCGGGCGATCCAGCGTCGCTCACGGAGCATCGCGCCGGTCTCGCTCCCGGCCGGTGTGGTCCGGGCGTGGCGGGCGTCGATCGTGGACGACACGACGGCCAGGATCACGGCCACCGTGGAGCACAACAGATCGGTCCAGCTCAGCTCGGAGACGAGATAGCCGAAGAAGGCGCTCACCGGACCCACCCCGTTGGGTTCCGTTGAGATCGGCTAATCGGTGAACATGAGAGGTGCTTGCATTTCTGGGTTGTTTTGCCCCGTCGTTCCCCCATGAAAGGTGAGCGTAGTCAGAAAAAGTGGCTATATCAAGCAAATCATATGGGGCGTCACAGAATTCATTAAGATTCTATTCTTCAGGTATGCGAGGTGTCGATCGTCCACCGGGAAATGTTCTCCGGACGGTGGCCCGGATAACTCGAGGGCCTCCTTCCGGCGGATACCATCGGCACGCGTGTCATTCAAGTGATCTATGAGTTCTCACAGAGAAGCCTTGGGGATTCTTAAGATGTGTTGGCCGAATCGCAATATATGCGATGGCTGAATATGTGGGTAAAACGGTACGAATCATCGTGTGTGGCATTGTTTTAATAGCGTTTTAAATTAAAAGCGGGGCGGGTCGGGTCCCGGTGCAATGGCACCCCCGCCCCCGGGAGACTCCACGGTGAGGGGACGCGGGCTCCCACCCGCGGCGGAGACGACCCCACCGCCGGGGGACCACCGGGTTCGGTCACGTGGTGGAAGACAGCCGGACCCGCCGCGAACAGGCTGGTTCCCGAAGGCGGCGGAGGGCCGCCCCCGGCCAAGGGAGACCGATGCGGCGCTACGCGATCACTTTCCAGATCAGGCCCGGCACGGAGGCGGCGGTGCGGGAACTGCTGTCGGGCTACGCGCCCCCCGAGGGGGAGACCCCCGACGGGACACGCCTGCTCAGTACGTCGATCTTCATGCACGGCACCACGGTCGTCCGTGTCATCGAGATCGACGGCAACCTGCCGAGCGTGATGGCACACCTGTCCAGGCAGCCCGGCATCCAGAAACTGGAACGCGAGCTGGACGCCCACCTCGTGGTCCCGCGCGACATGAGCGACCCCGCAGGGGTGCGGGCCTTCTTCGCGTCGGCGCTGATGGACCACGTGACCACCCGCGTCGCGGAACCGGTCCGAACGGAGCCGGCCCGATGAGCGCCCCCGTCTTCCTGATCACCGGAGCCACCGGGCAGCTCGCCGGGCCCGTGATCGAGCTGCTCGGCGGCCGGGGCGACCGGCTGCTGCTCACCGGCCGGGACAAGGACCGGCTCGACGGGCTGCGGCGGCGGCACGGGGTCGCCGGGCGGATCGAGACGCTGGCCACGGACGTCTCCGATCCCGAAGGCGCCCGCCTCGCCGCCGAGGAGGCGATCAGGCGCTTCGGCCGTCTCGACGGGCTGGTCCACCTGGTCGGCGGCTTCCGGGCGGGACCGCTGTTCCTGATGGACACCGGGACCTACGAGCGGATGCTGCGCGACAACTTCCTGTCGGCGGTGACCGCCACCCAGGCGGTCCTGCCGCACCTGGCCGAGGGGGCGCGGCTGGTCTACTTCAGCACCCCGCTCGCCGGCGAGCCGCTGCCCGCGCTGTCGGCCTACACCGCCGCGAAGGCGGCCCTGGTCGCCTGGGTCCGCTCCATCGCGCACGAGGTGAAGCGGAGCGGCATCCACGCCAACACGATCGTCATGACCATGGCCGACACGCCGGACAAGCGCAGGGAACGTCCCGGGATGAACTTCGACCACACCGTCACCCCCGAGCTGGTCGCCAGGGTCGTGGGGTTCCTCACCGGTGAGGCCTCGGACGGCCTGTACGGCAGCTGCGTCCCGGTACTGGGCCGGTTCGAGTTCACCTCCGAGCTCGGCGGCCCCCCGCCCGGTGTGGGGGGTCCCCGATGAGGGCCAGGATCGTCTTCCTGATCAGGGTGCCCGCCGAGCGGTGGGAGGACTTCCTGGCGGCCTACGAGAAGATCCGCCACCAGGTGTCCGGAGGTGTCCCCGGGCACCTGAGGGACCAGGTATGCCAGTCGGCGACCGACCCCGAGCAGTGGCTGATCACCAGCGAGTGGCGCGAGCTGGCCGACTTCCTCACCTGGGAGGCGGCCGAGGAGCACCGCGCGCTCGTCGGGCCCATGCGCGAGTGCGTGACCGAGGCCCGCTCTCTGCGCTTCCTGGTCCGGGAGGAGACGGAGACGGCCGTACCGCCCCCGGAGGGGACGGGGGCGGTGGGGGGCAGGGGAGGCGCGGTGGCCGCCGCCGTCGCGCGGGGGCCCTCGTGAGGGTGGTCGTCGTCGGGGGCGGCATCGGCGGGCTGACCGCGGCGCTCGCGCTGCGGGCCGCGGGAGCCGAGGTCACCGTGTACGAGCGCGCCCCCGAACCGCGTGCCGCGCGGGCGGGACACGGCCTGGTGCTCTGGCACAACGCCGTGCTGGCGCTGCGCGCGCTCGGCCTGGAGCCCGGGGTCGGGAAGATCGGGCACGAGCTCCACCGGCACCTGTTCCAGGACGCGCGCGGCCGGAGGATCGCGGAGTGGTCGATGGCGCGCATGGCGGGGCACTACGACGCCCCCGTCCACGCCGTCGGCCGCCCCGGGCTGCACGCCCTCCTCGCCGATCAGGTCGGGGACGACCTCGTGACCGGCTCCCGGTTCACCGGCCTCACCGCGACCGGGGACGGCGTCGTCGCCCGGTTCCACGGGGGCCGCGAGGAACGGGCGGACCTGCTCGTCGGCGCGGACGGGCTGCGCTCGGCCGTACGCGCCGCGCTGCTCCCCGGCGAACCGCCGCCCCGCTACGCCGGGTTCACCGCCTTCCAGGGGGTCATCCGGCTGCCGGGCTCCGGGGTGCCCGAGCACACCTTCCTCAGCACGTGGGGCCGAGGCCGGTGGTTCGTCTGCTACCGGCTCGCCGACGACCACGTCTACTGGGACGGGGTGCTCGGTGACCGGGTCGCCCCGCGGCTCGGCGAGAGCGCCCTTGACCTGCTGGCCGCGGAGTTCGCCGGCTGGCCCGACCCGATTCCCGGCCTGATCGCGGCCACCGGGGCGGACGACGTCACCCCGGTGCACATCTTCGACCGTCCGCCGCTGCGGCGCTGGAGCCACGGCCCGGTGACGCTGCTGGGGGACGCGGCCCATCCGATGACGTTCAACCTCGGCCAGGGGGCCGGGCAGGCGATCGAGGACGCCCTCGTGCTGGGCGAGGAGCTCGCCGGCGGTGACGTCCCGGCGGCACTGGCCGCCTACGAGGCCCGGAGGGTGGAGCGCACCGCCCGGATGGTCCGGCGGTCGCGGGCCAACGGCGAGCTCACCCGCTGGCGGCACCCGGTCGCCTGCGCGGCGCGTGACGCGTTCATGCGCCTGACGTTCGACCGGCTGGTGTACCGCGAGACGTACCGGCTCACCATGGCCGTCGACTTCACCGGCGACAGGGGTTTCACCGGAGACAGGGGTTCCGTCGGCGACGGAGACCTCACGGAAGACAGGAGCGAGGCGTGACCAGACCAACGGGGGAGCCCGGCCCGCCCACGGGCGTGAGCCGTACCGCGGTGGTGATCACTCAGGCCAGGGAGGCGGAGAGCGCGCGGCCCGACCGGCTCTTCGACGACCCGCTCGCGGGCCCGCTCGCCGACGCCGCCGGGCGGATCACCGGGATCAGCGAGGCGGGCCGCCAGGCCGCCGAGCACTTCGTCCTGCGTACCCGCTTCTTCGACGACCGGCTGCGCGAGGCCGAGGGGGCGGGCCTGCGGCAGGTGGTCCTGCTCGCCGCCGGCCTGGACACCCGCGCCTTCCGGCTGCGCTGGCCCGAGGGCACCCGCCTGTTCGAGGTCGACCTGCCGGACCTGATCTCCTTCAAGGAGAAGGCGCTGGCCGGTCAGGGCGCCCGGCCCGCCTGCGATCGCGCGGTCGTCCCCGCCGACCTGCGCGAGGACTGGCCGTCGGCGCTGCTGTCCGCGGGCCTCGACCCGGACGCGCCGACCGCCTGGCTGATCGAGGGCGTGCTGATGTATCTCACGCCGGACGACGCGGGGCGCGTCCTCGGCCGCGTCTCCGAGCTGTCGCCCCCCGGCAGCAGGCTCGCCGTCGAACACGTCAACAAGGCGTACGCCGAGCTGCCGCAGATGCGGCCCGCCATGGGCAGGCTCGCCTCCACCCGGGCCGCCTGGCGGTCGGCCGTGGAGGACCCGGTGGGCTGGCTGGCCGGGTACGGCTGGCATGCCACGGTGACCCACCAGGCCGACCTCGCCCGAAGGCTGGGCCGTCCCGTCCCCGCGATGGCGGATCTCCGGGCGGTCGGCTCGGCCCGGATCTGGCTGGCCGACGCCCTGCGGGACGACGGCTGACACCCCGGGCCACCGGCCCGCGGCCTTCCGGGACACGGGCCGTTCCGCAGGGAGACCGACTCGCGCCTTCCGTGACGCGGGCCGGTTCCGCCGAGACACCGACGGGACGCGGGCCGATTCCTCCGGGAGACCGGCCCGCCCTTCGACCACCCGGCCCGTGCTCCCCGGGACACCGACGACACACGGGCCGTTCCGCCGAGACACCCGACCCGCGCCTTCCGAGACACCGACCGACGACAGGAAACGATGACGATGCCATTCACCGAAGAGAACGCACGCGAGTTGCTGCTCTCCGTGGGCCTGGACCCCGCGGCCGGGGACGACGTCCTGGAGCTCAGCTTCGACGAGCTGGACCTCGACTCGCTGGCCCGGGTGGAGATCGCCACCCGCATCCAGGACCGGTTCGGCGTGGACGTGGAGGAACAGCTGACGGCCCGGGCCACGCCGTCCCTGATGAGGAAACTCGTGATCGAGCGGCTGGCGGCGACCGGCGTCGGAGGAGGCGAGCGCACATCATGATCGGACACACCGACAACGCGATCGAGATCGACGCGCCCATCGGATTCGTCTGGGACCGGACGAACGACGTCCGGGCCTGGCCGGAACTCTTCTCCGAGTACGCGAAGGTGGAGATCCTCACCGAGTCGGACGACTCGGTGACCTTCCGGCTCACCATGCACCCCGACGAGCAGGACCGCGTCTGGTCCTGGGTGTCGGAACGCTCCTGGGACCGCGACACCTGGACGGTCAGGGCGCGCCGGGTGGAGACCGGGCCTTTCGAGTTCATGAACATCACCTGGGTCTACGAGGAACTCGGCCCCGACCGCACCCGCATGCGCTGGGTGCAGGACTTCCACATGAGGCCCGGTGCGCCGGTCGACACCCGGGGGATGACCGACCGGATCAACGCCGGCTCCGCGATCCAGATGTCGCTGATCAAGGAGAAGGTGGAGAGGCTCCGCCGGCGCGTGGTGGGTTTCCACGACGTGCCGTCCAACACCAGGCGCGGTGGCGACCTGCGCACCCTGGTCTCCCCGGCGACCTGCGGTTCCTCGTCGGGCTTCTGCGGGGCCGTGCGCCTGGCGCCCGGCGAGAGTGTCTCCGAGCACTACCACCCCTACTCCGAGGAGTACGTGTTCGTCGCGACCGGGACGCTCAGGGTGGACCTCGACGGCGAGCCGCTCACCGTCGGCGCCGAGCAGGCGCTGCTGATCCCCCGCGAGGTCAGGCACCGCCTCACCAACGTCGGTGAGGACGACGTGCTCGCGGTCTTCCAGCTCAGCCCGCTCGCCCCGAGGCCCGAACTCGGGCACGTGGACACCGAGCCCCACCCCGGGAAGGTGGGAACGTGAGAAGAGTCGCCGTCACCGGCATCGGGGTGATCGCCCCGGGCGGGGTGGGCCGGGAGGAGTTCTGGAACCGGATCGTGGACGGCAAGCCGGCCGTCCGCCGGATCACCGCCTTCGACCCGTCCCCGTTCCGCTCCCGGATCGCGGCCGAGGTCGACTTCGACCCGGCCGCCCACGGGCTCACCCCGCGCGAGGTCCGGCGCATGGACCGCTTCGTCCAGCTGGCCGTGGCCGGCGCCGACGAGGCGCTGGCCGACTCCGGCCTCGACCTCGGCGCGGCCGATCCCGAGCGGGCCGGGGTCAGCCTCGGCTCGGCGGTCGGGGCCACCATCACCCTGGAGGAGGAGTACGTGGTCGCCAGCGACCGCGGCACGGACTGGGAGGTGGACCACCGCCACCTCAAGCCGTTCCTCTACCAGTCGCTGGTGCCCTCCAGCGCGGCGGCCGAGCTGGCGGTCAGGTTCGGCCTGAACGGCCCGGCCGCCGTCGTCTCGACCGGCTGCACCTCCGGCATCGACGCCATCGGCCGGGCGTACCGGCTCATCCAGGACGGCGAGGCGGACATGATGCTCGCGGGGGCGTCGGACGCGCCGATCTCCCCGATCACCGTGGCGTGCTTCGACGCCATCCGCGCCACCAGCCCGGACAACGCCGAGCCCGAGACGGCCTCGCGGCCCTTCGACGCCGGGCGCAGGGGTTTCGTCCTCGGCGAGGGCGCGGCGGTGCTGGTGGTGGAGGAGCTGGAGCACGCCCGGCGGCGCGGTGCCCGCGTCTACTGCGAGGTCACCGGCTACGCCGCGCGGGCCAACGCCTTCCACATGACCGGGCTGCGGCCCGACGGCCTGGAACTGGGCAGGGCCATCGGCCACGCGCTCGACCAGGCCGCGCTCAACCCCGAGGACATCGGCTACGTCAACGCCCACGGGTCGGGGACCAAGCAGAACGACCTGCACGAGACGTCCGCCTACAAGCGGAGCCTCGGCGACCACGCCCGGCGGGTGCCGATCAGCTCGATCAAGTCGGTGATCGGCCACTCGCTCGGCGCGATCGGATCGATCGAGATGGCCGCCTGCGCCCTGGTCCTGCAGCGGGGCGTGGTCCCGCCCACGGCCAACCTGACCGTGCCCGACCCCGAGTGCGACCTGGACTACACGCCCCTGGTCGCCCGCGAGGTGACCGCCAGGCACGCGCTCTCGGCGGGCAGCGGCTTCGGCGGGTTCCAGTCCGCGATGATCTTCTCTGACCCGGAGGCGGTCCGATGAGCGACCGCAGGGCGGTGATCACCGGGATCGGGGTGGTCGCCCCGACGGGGATCGGCGCGGCCGGGCACTGGGAGGGATCCCTGTCCGGGCGGAGCCGGATCGGCCCGGTGACGTCGTTCGACGCCTCCGGGTCGCCGATCGGGCTGGCGGGGGAGGTCACCGGCTTCGACGAGCGCGAGTTCGTCGACAGCAGGCTGCTGGTGCAGACCGACCGGTGGACCTGGTTCGCCCTCGCCGCCACCCGGCTCGCGCTGGCCGACGCCGCCCTCGACCCCGCGAGGGAGGACCCGTTCGACCTGTCGGTGGTGACCGCAGCCGCCTCGGGCGGGAACGTCTTCGGCCAGCGGGAGATCCAGGCGCTGTGGAGCGAGGGGCCGAGGTCGGTGAGCGCCTACCAGTCCATCGGCTGGTTCTACGCCGCGAGCAGCGGCCAGCTGTCCATCAGGCACGGGATCAAGGGCGCCTGCGGGGTGCTGGTCGCGGACGCGGCCGGGGCGATCGACGCGCTGGCCGAGGCGGCACGGCTGATCCGCGCGGGTACCGAGGTCGTCGTGACCGGGGGCACCGAGGCGCCGCTGTCGCCGTACGCGCTGGCCTGCCAGGCCGGTGAGGCGACGGTGAGCCGCGCGACCGACCCCGTACGCGCCTACCGGCCCTTCGCGCCCGACGCGGCCGGCCACGTTCCCGGTGAGGGGGGCGCGATCCTCATCGTGGAGGACCGGTACAGCGCCCTCGGCCGGGTCGCCCCGACGGTCTACGCCGAGATCGCCGGGACCGCCTCCACCCACGACGCCCACCACGTGAGCGACCCGGCCCCCGATCCCCGCCAGTACGCCAGGGCGATGCGCGAGGCGATCGCCCGCGCCGGGCTCGGCCCGGACGAGGTCGGCGTGGTCTTCGCCGACGGGGCGGGGGACGTGACCAGGGACTCCCTCGAGGCGGCGGCGCTGCGGGAGGTGTTCGGGGAGCGCCGCGTGCCGGTGACGGTGCCCAAGACGATGACCGGCCGCCTGTGCTCGGGGGGCGCGGCCCTCGACCTCGCCTGGGCGGCCCTGGCCCTGGCCGAGGGGGTGCTCCCGCCGACCGTCGGCACCGTCGCCCCCGAGGGGATGGACCTGGTCACCGAGCCCAGGAGGGTGGAGGGGCTCTCGTCCGCGCTGGTCGTGGCCCGCGGCTCCGGGGGTTTCAACTCCGCGGCGGTGCTGACCGCCGTCTGACGATCCGGGGAAAGCCGTCCGACGGCCCGGAAGAAGGAAACACGTGAACGGCCACCGCCTCCCCGGGGCGGTGGCCGTTCCTCGTTCTTCGCGCGGTGGCGTCGTCCCGTCGATGGCCGGGGGGCGGGTGAACGGCCACCGCTGTTCTTCGCGGTGGCGTCGTCCCGTCGGTGGCCGGGGGGAAACGGGTGAACGGCCGTTGCTGTTCTTCACGGTGGCGTCGTCCTGCTGGTGGCCAGGGGAAACGGGTGAACGGCCGTTGCCGTTCGTTGCCGGGTGGGTGGTGTCGTCCCGCCGGGGGAGGGGAGACGTGAACGGCCATCGCCGTTCCGGGCGATGGCCGTTCACGCCGCCGGGTGGACTCCGGGCCGGTGGCCTGGCGGGGCCTAGACCGGTTCCGGGATCCGGGCGGGCTCGGGGTTCTCCCTCCGTAGCGGCGAGGGCTCCACCCGCAGCAGCCGCGCGGCCCAGGCGGGCAGCCACCAGTTCCATCGGCCCATCATCGCGACCACGGCCGGGACCAGGACGCCGCGGATGAGGGTGGCGTCCAGGAAGATGCCCAGGGCCAGGCCGCTGGCGAACACCTTCACGTCCAGCTCGGGGGTCATGGCCAGCGCGGTGAAGGAGATGAACAGGATCAGCGCCGCCGAGGTGACCAGCCGCCCTGTGCGGCCCACGCCCTCGATCACCGCGTGCTCCGTGCTGCCGGACCTGTCGTACTCCTCGCGCATCCTGGCCAGGATGAACACCTCGTAGTCCATGCTCAGGCCGTACAGGAAGGCGAAGATGGTGAGCGGCACGAACTCGCCGATCGAGCCGGTCGGCTGGATGTCCAGCAGCTCCCTGGTCCCCCAGCCGAACTGCCACAGCAACACCATCGCGCCGATCACCGCGCCCAGCGAGAGCAGGTTGAGGACGATCGCCTTCAGCGGCAGCAGCAGCGAGCGGAACGCCCGCGCCAGCATGACGAACGTGACCAGCGCGATCAGGCCGAGCATCCAGGGGAACGCCCCGTAGGTGCGCTCCTGGAAGTCCATGCTCTGCGCGGCGTTGCCGCCGACGCGCGCGGTGGCCGGTGCCGCCTCGCGCACCCGGGTGATGGTCGCCTCGCCGGCCTCGGTGCCGTTCTCCGAGATCGGGAGCACCGTGATGACGGCGGTGCCCTCGCGGCGCCAGGACGGGTCGTCGGGGGCGAGCACCGCGGACACGCCCTTCACGCCCCTCAGCCGTTCGGCGGCCCGGCCCGGGTCGCCGGTCACCAGGACGTCGAACGGGGTGATCGAGCCCTCGGGGACGCCCGCCTGGCGCAGCGCGGACAGCCCCTCGTGGCCGGTGCCGGTGGCCAGCAGGTTCCCGCTCGCGGGCAGGCCGAGGTTGACGTTCAGGGCGGTCACCGTCAGCGCCACCAGCACCCCGCCGGCGAGCAGGGTGGCGAGCAGGCGCATCCGCACCACGCCGCGGGCCCATGCTGACCAGGCCCGCCCGGCCCGCGCCTCGCGATGGAAGGGGACCTCGTCCCGGCCCGCGCGGGCGCGCCTGCGGTCGAGCCGCTGCCCGGCCAGGGCGAGCAGCACCGGCAGCACGGTCAGCGTGGTGGCCACGCTCATCGCCGCGATGATCATCCCGGCGAGGCCGAGGCTGCGCAGGAACGGCACCGGCAGCACCACCATGGTCACCAGGCCGACCGCGACCGCCACGCCGCTGAACAGCACCGCCCGCCCGGCGCCCGCCATGGCCCGGTGCACGGCCTCGTCGCCGCGGTGCCCGCCCGCCTGCTCCTCCCGCCAGCGGGCCACCAGCAGCAGCGAGTAGTCGACCGCGATGCCCAGGCCCAGCAGGGGCATCGTGGTGAGGGCCACGTCGTGCACGGTCGTCACCAGCGTCAGCAGCAGGATCACGATGAACGACAGGAAGATGGACAGGACCGAGATGAGGAGCGGTACGAAGGCCAGCGCCGAGCGGAACACCAGCAGCAGGACGGCCACCGCGGCGAGCACGCCGATACCGATCTTGGCGGGCACGTCCACGCCGCCCGCGTCCACGCTCGGCGCGAGGGTGTCCAGGCCCGTGACGTGGACGCTCGTGCCCGCCGGCAGCGCCGGGGTCATCGCCCTGACGATGACCGGGCTCTCGTCCGGGGTCTCCCCGAGGCCGCCGCCCGGCGGGCTGCCGTCGGAGTAGGTGCCGGGGAAGACCAGCCCGAACGTGGTCCGGCCGTCGGTGCCGATCAGCCGGGGGTCGCCGGTGCTCGCGTAGGAGACCACGCGGGCCTTGGGCAGCTCGGCGGAGACGGCGGCGAAGGCGCGGCCGAGGATCTCCTTGCTCTCCTCGGCCCGCATTCCCTCGGGAAGTACGACAACTGGGACGAATGGTCGCTGATAGCCGCCATTCCCGTAGATCCTGACGATTTCCTGATTGGCATCGAAAGCGGGCATTCCCGGGTGTGAGTATTCCTCGGAGAGCCGCTGAATCGCGATCGGCGTCGCGCCCATGCCCACCAGGAATCCCAGCACGGCCAGCAGGGCGACCAGTCCCTTGCGCCGCAGTACGAAAACCGAGATTCTCTCCATGGCCTCCAGTGCAACAAAATGATCTTCGACGGTTGTGTGCCCGCCCTTAGAGCGGCATGTGAATCACTCTTCACAGAGTTTTCTATGGTCTTTTGAAGATCTTCCGAGTGAGACTTGTCGGGTGAGCCGCATACTGGTCGTAGATGACGAGCCCTATCTCGCCGATCTCGTCGCAACCGCACTTCGCTACGAGGGGTTCGAGACGGCGATCGCCGGGACGGGGGCCGCGGCGGTGTCGCTGGCCGAGACCTTCGGACCCGACCTGATCGTCCTGGACGTGATGCTGCCCGACGTGCTCGGCACGGAGGTCTGCCACCGGATCAGGTCCACGGGCTCCGAGGTGCCCGTGGTCTTCCTCACCGCCCTCGACGCCACCGAAGACAAGATCGGCGGGCTGACCGTGGGAGGTGACGACTACGTCACCAAGCCGTTCAGCCTGGAGGAGCTGATCGCCAGGATCCGCGCCGTGCTGCGCCGGACCCGGCGGACCGGCGCCGAGGGCGGCAGGGTGACCTTCGCCGACCTGGTCATCGAGGAGGACGCCCACGAGGTGTGGCGCAACGGCCGGCGCGTCGACCTCACCCCGACGGAGTTCAAGCTGCTGCGCTTCCTGGCGGCCAACGCGGGCAAGGTCGTCTCCAAGCGGCAGATCCTCGACTACGTGTGGGAGTACGACTTCGGCGGCAACGACGGGGTCGTGCAGACCTACATCAGCTACCTGCGCCGCAAGGTCGACGCGTCACACCCGCCGCTCATCCACACCGTGCCCAGGGTGGGATACGTCCTGCGCCTGCCGAGGGAAGACTGATGTCGCTGCGGACCCGCCTAGTGCTGACCGTCGTGGGCCTGGTCGCCCTGGCGCTCGGGACGGCGGCGGGGGCGACGTTCGGCGCGCTGCAGGACTGGCGCGGCCACAACAGCGCCCGGCTGCTCGCCCTCACCACCCCCGAGGCGCTCGTGGCCGCCTCCGACGAACTGACCGAACGCGTCGCCCTGGTCATGATCGGCTCCTCGGCGTTCGCGCTCGTCTGCCTGACCCTGCTCGCCGCCCACCTGATCCGCCGGGGGCTGCGCCCGCTGGACCGCATCGTCGAGACCGCGGCGGCCATCGGCGAGGGCAACCTGGAGCGCCGCATCGAGGCGGCGCCGGCCACCGGGGAGGTGGGTCGCCTGGGTCACGCGCTCAACCAGATGCTCACCCAGATCGAGGAGGCGTTCCGCGAGAGGGAGGCGTCCGAGGACCGGCTGCGCCGCTTTGTCGCCGACGCCTCCCACGAGCTGCGCACCCCGATCGCCTCCATCCGCGGCTACGCCGAGCTGTTCCGGCGCGGCGCGGACACCCGGCCGGAAGACCTGGCCAAGGCCATGCGCAGGATCGAGGCCGAGGCCACCCGGATGGGCTCCCTGGTCGACGAGATGCTGCTGCTGGCCCGCCTCGACCAGGGCCGTCCCCTGGAGCGCGCCCCGGTGGAGCTGACCGCGCTCGCCGCCGACGCGGTGGCCGACATCCTCGCCATCGAGCCGCTCAGGCCGCTGTCGCTGGAGTGCGACGGACCCGTCGAGGTGCCAGGCGACGCCGCCAGGATCCGCCAGATCGTCGGCAACCTGCTGGCCAACGTGCTCAGCCACACCCCGGAGGGGACCGCGGCGGTCGTCAGGATCCGGGTGGACGACGAGCACGCCGTGGTCGAGGTGGCCGACGAGGGGCCGGGCCTCACCGAGGAGCAGGGCGCCCTGGTCTTCGAGCGTTTCCACCGGGCAGGTCACCCTCGCGAGGGCGCCCGCCAGGGGGGCGCGGGCCTCGGGCTGTCCATCGTCGCCGCCGTCGCCGCCGCGCACGGCGGCGACGCCACGGTGATCTCCCGCCCCGGCGCCGGCGCCACCTTCCGCGTACGGTTCCCGCGCGGCACGGGCGACCTCAGCTCAGGACGTGGCGCAGCGCGGCGGTGACGACGGCCGCCGCGGCGAGGACCACCAGGAACGGGGCGCGCAGCAGCAGTGCCACGACGGCGGCACCCATCCCCGCGGTACGCGGCCAGTCGAGGTGCAGCCCCTGTCCCTCACCGAAGGTCTGCACCGCGATCAACGCCGCCAGCAGGGCCACCGGGACCAGCGTCGCGAAGCGCTGCACCCCCGGGTGGTCGAGGACGCGGCGCGGCGCCGACAGCCCGGCGAGCTTCAGCGCGTAACAGGCGACGCAGGTGACGACGACGGCCCACCAGATGGTCACTTCGGTCTCCTCAGGATCACCGCGAGCACGGCCACGGACGCGAGCAGCACGGGCACGCCCGGCGGGGTGAACGGGGTCGCGGCCAGCGCGACCGCCGCGCCGCCGCCCGCGATCAGGCGCAGCGCGCGGGTCTCGGCGCCGCTCCCGGTGAGCCGGGGCCACAGGATGGCCAGGAATGCCACGGGGCCGACCGCGTCCAGGCCGAACACCGAGGGGTCGGCCACCCAGGAGGTGCCCAGCGCGCCGACCAGGGTGGTGGCGTTCCAGGTCAGATAGAGGCTGGCGAAGGTGACCAGGAACGCGGTCCTGGCCGACTCCTCGTCCGGCTGGGCCAGGGCGACCGCCGTCGTCTCGTCGATCACCCCCTGGGCCGTCAGAGGCCTACGCCATCCCCGGATGTCGAGCACCCCGGCCATGCGGAGGCCGTACAGGCTGTTGCGGGCGCCCAGCAGCATCGCGCCGGCCGTGCCCGCGACCAGGTTGCCGCCGCCCGCGACGACGCCGACCAGGGCGAACTGCGAGGCGCCGGTGAAGGCGAACAGGCTCAGCACGCACGCCTGCGCGACGCTGAGCCCCGCGGTGACCGCCGCGGCGCCGAAGGCCACCCCCGACAGCCCGACGGCGATCCCCACCCCCAGTCCGTCCCTGATCGCGGAGGAGCGAGTGATTGTTTCCATGGAAAGGGAGCTTATGTACGGTTTCAGGCCCCGGTCTTGTACGTTCCTGCGCGCTGGTACGCGGCCGGTGGCACGCCCACCGTCCGCTTGAAGTGCCTGCTCAGGTGGGCCTGGTCGGTGAACCCCACGTCCCCGGCGACCTGCGCGGGAGGCGTGCCCGCCTGGAGCAGCCGCCGGGCCCGGATGATCCGCAGCGTGTTCAGGTAGGCGTGCGGGGGCAGCCCGGTGGCCGCCTTGAAAGCCCGGATCAGGGCGAAGGGGCTCATGCCCACCGCCCGCGCCAGGTCCTCGATCGTGGGCGGGCCGACGAGCCGCTCGTGCAGGATCTCCCGGGCACGCCGCACCGCCGGGTCGTTGTCCCAGCGAGGCGTGCCCGGGGGACGGCGGGAGGCGTGCCGGCTGAGCAGGGCGGCGAAGGCCGTGCGGGCCAGCGTCGAGGAGGCGAGGTCGTCGCCCCCCTCCGCGGCGTCGTGCGCGGCCAGTAGCAGCGCGACGGTGGGCGGGTGATGGACGACGGTCTCGGGGAAACAGGGGGTGCCGGGCCCGGTCATCAGCTCGTCGGCGATGTCGGAGACGAACTCGACCGACGGGTACAGCACCCGGTAGGACCACCCGTCGGGGACGCCCGCGTGGCCGTCGTGGGCCTCCTGGGGGTTGAGCATGGCCAGGCTGCCCGGACCCACGCGGTGGACGGTGCCCCGGTAGGCGAACTCCTCCAGCCCGGACAGGATCATCGCGATCGTGTACCCCTCGTGCGCGTGCGGCGGGAAGCGGTGGGTCACGTATCTGGCCTTGAGGAGTTCCACCCCCGGCAGGGCCGGGGTACGCCAGAAACGCGCCCTCTCCAGGTCGCTCACGGCCGGAAGGTCCTGGTGAACATGTCGAAGAACGAGCGGTCCCACCCGGAGGCCGGGCTCTCCCAGTAGATCGCGTACGGCCTGTCGGCGAGGGTGCGGAAGCCCCGGTCCAGGACGCGCGTGCGGACCCCGTTCTTGAGGTAGGTGAACTCCCAGTCGGCGGCCGGCACCCCCCGGTACACCAGCGGGGTGATGCCGATCCGCCGGTAGCCCGGCCAGACGTTGTCGGCCGTTCCGGCCCGCTCCACCTTCTCCCAGTGCCTGACCGGGTTCGTCTCCGGGTCGTCGGTCGACTCGATCCACAGGACACCGCTCGCGCCGGGGGCGCGGAACTCCACCCTGTCGCGGCCGGAGAACCGCTTGACCTGCCAGTTCCTGGGCACCGCGACGGAGAAGCCCATCGGGTCGCGGTGCAGCCGCCAGCCCCTGGGGACGGTTCTGGCCGGACGCGGCGTCGCCGTCGGGGTCGCCTCCGGGGTGGAGGTCGCCTCCGGCGGCGTGGCGGGGGTGGGGGCGGTGATCGGGGCCGTGGCGTCGGCCCGGTTGTCACCGGTGTCCACCGGAGCGCCCGGATCCCGCAGGACCAGCCACGCGCCGATCCCGACCGTCACCACGAGCGCGGGCACCCCGGCCAGGAGCGCCAGTCGCCCCGCCCTCGCCCGCCGCGCGGGCTCGGCCCCCGTGTCCGTGGTCTGCTCCCGCCCCGGCCAGGAGCCGGGAGGCGGGGGTTCGGAGCCGTACGCCTGCTGCCCGACCTGCCCGACCTGCCCGACCTGCCCGACCTGCGCGTACGGAGGCTGCTCGTGGTGCGCGTAGGCCTGCTGCCCGGGGTGTGTGTACGGGGACTGCCCGGGGTGCGTGTACGGCTCGGGGGGCGTGTGGGGCGTGTACGGAGGCTGCTCCGGCCGCGTGCGCGCCACCGGGGGACGGGACTGCTCGGCGGGCGTGTGCCCGGCCGCGTACGGGGACTGCCCGGGGTGCGTGTGCGCGGCCGGGTGGCGGGGCTGCCCGGGACCGCCCAGGGGATCCCCGTATTCCGGCCGCCACGCGTCCCGCGCCGCGTCCTGAAGCGGCGGCGGGTCGGCACGCGGAGGGTCGGTCTGGAACCCGGGGGAGCCGTACGCCCGCTGCCCGGGACGTGCCGCCCGCCCGGAGGCCGGACCGGAGGAGGAGGCACGGTTGAGCAGGGCCTCGACCTGGTCGGGGACCATCCGGGCGGCGGGGTCCCTGGCCATCAGGCCGAGGATCGCCATCGGCAGGGGACCCGAGTGGGCCATGGGGCTCGGCTCGCCGTGGAGGACCGCCATCATGGTGGCGGCGGCCGTAGCCCGCTCGAACGGGGGGCGGCCCTCCATGGCCGCGTACAGCGTCGCCCCGAGCGACCACAGGTCCGACTCGGGGGTGGCGGGCAGCCCGTGCAACCGCTCGGGGGGCAGGAACGCGGGGGTGCCCACCATCGCGCCCGTACGGGTGATGCCGGTCTCCTGCGTCATGGAGGCGATGCCGAAGTCGGTCAGCACCACCCGGCCGTCGTCGGCCAGCAGCACGTTCTCCGGCTTGACGTCGCGGTGCAGCACCCCCGCGGCGTGCGCGGCCCGCAGCGCGCCCAGCACGTGCAGCCCCACCGTGGCGACCCGCTCGGGCGGGAGCGGCCCGCCCGAGCGGACGATCTCACCCAGCGAGCGGGACCGGACCAGCTGCATCACGATCCAGGGCCGCCCGTCCTCCTCGACCACGTCGTGCACGATGACCACGGAAGGATGGTCGAGGCGCCCCGCGGTCCTGGCCTCGCGGATGGTGCGCCGGTTCAGGTCGGTGCGGGTGGCCTCGTCGACCCCCCGGTGGCGGACCTCCTTGACGGCCACCACCCGGTCGAGGAGCTCGTCGTGGGCGCGCCAGACGATGCCCATGCCGCCCTCGCCGATGTGTTCGAGCAGCCGGTAGCGGCCCGCCACCTTTCTTTCCGCCATCCCCGCCCTCCCAAGCTCACTGACCGCGGGCGGTAGGGCTCCCGCTCACTTTTTCGAGGAGAAGGTCGCGGTGAACCCCTCGAAGAGGTGCATGTTCTTCTTCCAGTCCTTGGCCAGGGTATGCCAGTAAATCGCATACCCCCGGCCGCCCTTGGTGACGAACCCCCGGTTGATCACGCGGACCTTGCCCGAGCTGGTGTTCCAGGTGAACTCCCAGTCGGCGGCCTTCACCATGTACTTGACGTTCGCGATCCTGATCCGGTCGTAGCCGGAGAAGCCGCCCCGGACGACTCTCTCCTGGTTCTCCCAGTCCTTCTTCGGATCGGGGCCCGCCTTGTCGACGTACTCGACGAAGACGAAGCTCGTCCGGTCGGGGCCGCGGAACCACACCTGATTGCCGGGCCGCTTGTCCACGCCCCACCCCTTGGGCAGGCCGATCGAGAAGCCGTTGCTGTCCTTGTGCATCTTCCAGCCGGAGGGGAGGGGGGACTTCTCCTCCGTCTTGGTGGGGCTCGGGCTGGACGACGGGGACGCCGAAGGGGACCCTGACGGGGACGACGGGGACGTTGAGGAGGACGGTGACGTCTCCGGGTCCGGCGAGCCCTCCGGGGTCGTCTCGGTGGCACCGCTCGGGGCGTTCGACGCGCTGGACGCGCCCGCCTCGCCCGGCCTGGCCTGCGGGGTCTCGTCGCCGCTGCGCATGCCGAGCCAGCCGGCGATCCCGCCGACGATCAGCAGCGCGGGCACGAGCACCAGCAGACCCCGCTTCACCCGGGAGGTGTCCGGCCCCCCGGGGGCGAACGTGCCGGTCCCGTGGCCGTGGTCCCCGTAGGAGGGGGCCGGGGGCTCCTCCCGTGCGGCGGGCTCGGCCCTGGAGGCGGAGGCGGGTTCCCGTTCCCCGGCGGGCTCCGGCCTCGGCGCGGGCTCGCGCCCCACGGGCGGGAAGGGGTTGGGACGCGAGACGGGCCTCCGACGCTCGGATCCCGGCTCCGTGGCCGGCGGGGCGTTCTCGCGGCTCGTCCTGGGCGCGACGGGTCTCTTCCCGGCGGCGAGGCCGGCGGACGCGGAGGGCACCGTGCCAGGCTTCGTCTCATGGGCCGGTGCGACGTCGGCGGCGGGCTCGGGTTTCGGGGTGGGCTTCGCGCCGGTGGCGGGTTTCGGTTTGGGCGCGAACCTGGGCAGGACCGGGGGCGCCGCGTCCTCGGGCTCCGGGGCGGGCTCGGGGCTCGGGGCGGGGCCGGTGGCGGGTTTCGGCTTGGGGGCGAACCTGGGCAGGATCGGAGGCGCGGCCTCGGCGGCGGGTTCGGGTTCGGGTTTCGGGGTGGGCTTCGCGCCGGTGGCGGGTTTCGGTTTCGGGGCGAACCTGGGCAGGACCGGAGGCGCGGCCTCGGCGGCGGAGGACGCCGGGGGAGCGGGGGTGGCCTCGCCGGTGGGACGGCTCGCCTTCGAGCCCGCTCCCGCCTCGGGAGCCAGTGCACCCGCTCCGGCGTCCGCGGCGGGTGATCCCGCTCCGGCGTCTGAAGCGGGTGATCCGGCTTCGGCCTCGGGAGGCTGGCCGCCCTTCGCGGCGGACGAGGCCTTCTCCGGTGCCTCCTTCGCCTTCTCCGCTGAACCGGCCGCCGCTGAACCGGCCGCCGAGGGAGCGGGCTTCGCGGGGGCGGGCTTCGGCCGTACGGCTTCGGCCGGTGCCTTCGCGGCGGCCTTGCGCGGCTTCTCGCGGGGCGCGGGAGCGGCCTCGTCCTTGGAGTCCGAGGGTTCCGAGGGTACGGAGTCCAGCTTCGCGCCCGTCTCGGGGACGGCGCCGGGCTGGAAGCGGATCCCGGGATCGGTGTCGTCCCCGGGGTTCACGGCCGGCATGACGGCGGTCCTGGCGGGCCGGTCCCGGTCGCTCTCGCCCTCGGCCACCCTGCGCAGCAGCCGTACGGCCTCCTTGTAGGGCATGCGCAGCGCCGGATCCTTGCGGAGCAGCCCTTCGAGGACGGGAGCCAGCGGCCCGGCGTGGACCGGGGGCTCGGGCTCGTCGTTCAGGATGGCGTGCATGGTCGGCAGCGCCCCGCCCCGGTCGTGCGGGGGCTTGCCCTCGACGGCGGCGTACAGGGTCGCGCCGAGCGACCACAGGTCGGACTCGCGCTGCGCGCTGCCGCCCTTGATGCGCTCCGGCGGGATGAAGGCGGGCGTGCCCGCGATGCCGGTCATGGTCAGCGCGGTCTCGGCCTCGAGCGTGGCGATGCCGAAGTCGGTCAGCACCACCCGGCCGTCGTCGGCCAGCAGCACGTTCTCCGGCTTGACGTCGCGGTGCAGCACCCCCTGGGCGTGGGCGGCGCGCAGCGCCTCCAGCAGCTTGAGGCCGATCTCCGCGACCCGCTGCGGAGGCAGCGGCCCGTCCTGGCGCAGCACCTTGCCGAGGGAGCGCGACTCCACCAGCTGCATGACGATCCAGGGACGCCCGTCCTCCTCGACGACGTCGTGGACGACCACCACGTTCGGGTGCGTCAGGCGCCCGGCCGCACGCGCCTCGCGCTTGGTGCGCCGGTTGAAGTCCTCCTGGCTGTCCTCGCCGAGCATGTCGGCGTAGCGGACCTCCTTGATCGCGACCTCACGGTCGAGGAGCTCGTCGTGGGCTCGCCACACGATGCCCATGCCACCCCGCCCGATGGCTTCGAGCAGCTGGTAGCGGGAGGCGATACGGCGCCCCTCGGGCTGTGCTTCGGCCATCAACCGGCTTACCTCCTTCTGAACCCCCGAATACTCTCATAGCCCGGTAAAGTGATCGACTCACACGCCGTAGAAAAGTCCATATCTTGAGATGCGCTGTCCAGTACGTGGCGGATGTCAGGAAGGTGACCTAGGATTGCCCCCATGACCTGTCACTTCGCGTTTATCGAGCCGGCTCCGGAGAGCCGGTCGTGACGGTGTGAACTAGCGACCAGCCGGAGCCGGCACCAGGCGGAGACGCGAAGTCTCTGCCTTTTTCTCTGTCCGAAGTCCGAAGTCCCTTTCCGAACGGCCGCCGGCTCGCGGGACGCGCGTCGGCCGAACCTGGGGAGTCTCATGTCGTCCACCGCACAGTGCACGGTACACACGGAACGCGCGGCGGTGCGGCTGGGCGCGCTCACGGTGGGGACCGGGCCGGCCGTGGTGATCGGCGGGCCCGGCGCGGACGCCCACTGGATCAGCCTGCGAGACCGCCGCGGGGAAGTCTCCGCGGCCGAGTCCATCGCGGCGGCCCGCGCCCGGGGGGCGGGACCGGTCCTGGTGGAGCCGTCCTCGGCGGGAGACCTGCCGCTGATCGCCGAGAGGGCCGACGGCACGGTGGTCGGCGCGGCCTGGATGCGGGACTCCGGGCTGGTGCGCGCCGCCGCCGGGCTCGGCCTGCCGGTGCTTCTCCAGCGCCACCCCTCCGCGACGCTGGAGGAGTGGCTGGCGATCGCCGGCCGCTGCGTGGCGGAGGGCAACGGCAGGGTCGTGCTCTGCGAGAGCGGCGGCCGTGCCCCCCTCGGCGCGGCCACTCCCGACCTGGCCCTGATGCGCGCCGCGCGCGAGAGATCGAACCATCCCGTCCTGGCCGGGCTCGGCGCCGACCCCGCGCTGGCCTCCGCCGCGGTCGCCGCCGGTGCCGACGGCCTGCTGCTGGACCCCTCCTCCAGCGAGCGGGACGCGCTGGCCGTGCGCGAGGCCGTGAAGATCGTCGGTGCCCTCACCCGCAGGGAGACCCCCGACTCGGTCGTCGCCGCCCGGGAGGCCATCGACCGCGTCGACGCCGCCCTCGCCGTCCTCCTGGAACGCCGCGCCGAACTGGCCGGGACCATCCAGCGCCTCAAGCCCGTCGGAGGCTTCGCCGGTCGCGACGCCGACCGCGAGCGCAGCCTGGTCGCCGAGATGGCCCGCCGCGCCCCCGTCCTGGGCGAGGCCAGGCTCGGCCCCATCATGAACGCCGTCATCGAGGCGGGTCTCCACCTCGCCGAGGAACGCCGGTCCGCGTCTCGGGAGCGGGGCGCGGAGACACCCGGGACCGAGGCGTCCCCGGAGTGAGGGGGAGCCCGAACGGGAGGTGACCCGAAGCGCATGAGTCACTTTCGAAACTCAGATTTGGATACGCTTTCCTCGCCGACGGTGCGACTAGGGGAGGACGGGGCCGCATGTCAGACTCGTTTGTGCATCTGCACGTTCACACGGAATACTCCATGCTGGATGGAGCCGCCCGTTTGAAGCAGATGTTCAAACAGGTCGGTGACCTGGGCATGCCCGCCATCGCGATCACCGACCACGGCAACATGCACGGCGCCTACGACTTCTACAAGCAGGCGACCGGGGCCGGGATCAAGCCGATCATCGGCATCGAGGCCTACGTCGCCCCCGCCTCCCGGCACCAGAAGAAGCCGGTGCTGTGGGGCGAGCCGCACCAGAAGCGCGACGACGTCTCGGCGGGTGGCTACTACACCCACATGACCATCTGGGCGAAGAACGCCACCGGCCTGGGCAACCTGATGAAGCTCTCCTCGCGCGCCTACACCGAGGGCTTCGTCCGCAAGTGGGCCCGGATGGACGCCGAGATCCTCGCCGAGCACTCCGAGGGCCTGATGGCCACCACCGGCTGCCCGTCGGGTGAGGTGCAGACCCGCCTGCGCCTGGGCCAGTACGACGAGGCGGTCGCGGCGGCGGCCAGGTTCCAGGACCTGTTCGGCAAGGACAACTACTACCTGGAGATCATGGACCACGGGCTCGACATCGAGCGCCGGGTCCGCGACGGCCTGACCCGCATCTCACATGAGCTGAACATCCCGCCGCTGGTCACCAACGACTCCCACTACACCTACGAGTCGGACGCGACCTCGCACGACGCGCTCCTGTGCATCCAGACCGGCAAGCAGCTGTCCGACCCCGACCGCTTCCGCTTCGACGGCAGCGGCTACTACATCAAGAACGCCGACGAGATGCGCGCCGTCGACTCCTCGGACCTGTGGGCCGAGGGCTGCCGCAACACCCTGCTGGTCGCCGAGAAGGTCGACCCGAGCGGCATGTTCGGCTTCAAGAACCTGATGCCCATCTACCCCCTGCCCGACGGGGAGACCGAGGAGAGCTGGTTCCGCAAGGAGATCTGGTCGGGCATGGAGCGGCGCTTCCCCGAGGGCGTCGACGAGGAGCACCGCGCGCAGATCGAGTTCGAGATGAACGTCATCCTGCAGATGGGGTTCCCCTCCTACTTCCTCGTGGTCGCCGACTTCATCATGTGGGCCAAGAACAACGGCATCCGGGTCGGTCCCGGGCGAGGCTCGGCCGCGGGCTCGCTGGCCGCGTACGCGCTGGGCATCACCGACCTCGACCCGCTGCCGCACGGGCTGATCTTCGAGCGGTTCCTCAACCCCGACCGCGTCTCCATGCCCGACGTCGACATCGACTTCGACGAGCGCAGGCGCGGTGACGTGATCCGCTACGTGACGGAGAAGTACGGCGCCGACAAGGTCGCCATGATCGCCACCTTCGGCACCATCAAGGCGAAGGCCGCCATCAAGGACGCCGCTCGCGTCCTCGGGCACCCGTACGCGCTGGGCGACAAGGTCTCCAAGGCGTTCCCGCCCGCGGTGATGGGCAAGGACATCCCGCTGTCGGGCATCTTCGACAAGGACCACCCGCGCTACAACGAGGCCGGTGAGCTGCGCAGGCTGTACGAGGAGGACGTCGACGTCAAGTCGGCGATGGACCTGGGCAGGGGCCTGGAGGGCCTGATCCGGCAGACCGGCGTGCACGCCGCCGGGGTCATCATGTCGTCGGAGGTGCTGACCGACTACATCCCGATCATGCGCCGCGACTCCGACGGTGTGATCATCACGCAGTTCGACTACCCGACCTGCGAGACGCTCGGCCTGCTGAAGATGGACTTCCTGGGCCTGCGCAACCTCACGATCATCGACGACTGCCTGAAGATGATCGAGGCCAACACCGGTGAGGCCATCGACCTGCTCAAGCTGCCGCTGGACAACTCCGACGCCTACGCGTTGCTGGCCCGCGGCGACACCCTGGGCGTGTTCCAGGTCGACGGCGGTGGCATGCGGTCGCTGCTGCGGCTGATGAAGCCCGACAACTTCGAGGACATCTCCGCGGCGCTCGCGCTGTACCGGCCCGGCCCGATGGGCGCCAACTC
Source organism: Streptosporangium sp. NBC_01469 (assembly GCF_036227305.1). NCBI lineage: Bacteria > Bacillati > Actinomycetota > Actinomycetes > Streptosporangiales > Streptosporangiaceae > Streptosporangium > Streptosporangium sp. NBC_01469. The sequence goes on from NZ_CP109465.1 coordinate 4,918,415, forward strand.
CCACACCAACTACGCGCTGCGCAAGAACGGCCAGCAGGAGATCACCCCGATCCACGCGGAGCTGGAAGAGCCCCTCCAGGAGATCCTCGGCACGACGTACGGCCTGATCGTCTACCAGGAGCAGGTCATGGCCATCGCGCAGAAGGTCGCCGGGTTCTCGCTCGGCAAGGCCGACCTGCTGCGCCGCGCGATGGGCAAGAAGAAGAAGTCGGAGCTGGACAAGCAGTACGAGTCCTTCGAGCAAGGCATGAAGGACAACGGCTACTCGGCGGCGGCGATCAAGTCCCTCTGGGACATCCTGCTGCCCTTCTCCGACTACGCCTTCAACAAGGCGCACACCGCAGCCTACGGCCTGGTCTGCTACTGGACCGCCTATCTCAAGGCCAACTACCCGGCCGAGTACATGGCCGGGCTGCTCACCTCGGTCAAGGACGACAAGGACAAGTCGGCCCTCTACCTCAACGAGTGCCGTCGCATGGGCATCAAGGTGCTGCCGCCGGACGTCAACGACTCCGACTTCGACTTCACCCCGCGCGGCACCGACGTCCGGTTCGGCCTGTCGGCCATCCGCAACGTCGGCGGCAACGTGGTCGACGGGATCATCGCCGCGCGCCGGGAGAAGAGCCGCTTCGCCGACTTCAAGGACTTCCTGCGCAAGGTTCCCATGGTGGTCTGCAACAAGCGGGTCATCGAGTCGCTGGTCAAGGCCGGCGCCTTCGACTCCTTCGGACACGTGCGCAAGGGTCTGGTGATGGTCCACGAGCAGGCCGTCGACAGCATCATCGGGATCAAGAAGAACGAGGCCCAGGGGCAGGACTCCCTGTTCGGCGCCATCGAGGGCGCGGAGGACCAGACCTTCGACGTGCAGATCCCGCTGGGCGAGTGGGACAAGAACACCCTGCTGCAGTTCGAGCGGGAGATGCTCGGCCTGTACGTCTCCGACCACCCGCTCTTCGGCGTGGAGCACATCCTCGCCTCCGGCGCGGACTGCACCGTCGCCGCGCTGCAGGACGAGCACCGCCCCGACGGCCAGGTCGTCACCGTCGGCGGCATCCTGAGCGGCCTGCAGCGCAAGGTCACCAAGAAGGGCGACACCTGGGTCCTGACCCAGCTGGAGGACCTGGAGGGCGCGATCGAGGTGATGATCTTCCCTTCGGCGTACCAGCTCTGCGCGACGGTGCTCGCCGAGGACGCCATCGTGTTCGTCAAGGGCCGCCTGGACAAGCGCGAGGACGTCGGGAAGATCATCGCCATGGAGGTGACGGCCCCCGACCTGACCCGCGAGGCCGGTGGCCCGCTGGCCGTCAGCCTCGCCCTGGCCCGCTGCACCCCGCCGGTGGTCGGCCGCCTCAAGGAGGTGCTGATCGCGCACCCCGGCACCACCGAGGTGCACCTACAGGTCCACAACGGCCCGAAGACCACCATCGTGCGCCTCGCCGACCGCCTGCGCGTCTCGCCCTCCCCGGCCCTGATGGGTGACCTGAAGCAGCTCCTCGGCCCCGCCTGCCTCGGGGCCTGACGGTCAACGGCGGCCTGCGCTTCCGCGCGTCTCGAAGATGATCGGAACAGCTTCGGATCTCAACGGGAACCCGTCATGTCATCGCCGATGGGTGTTCTGCGGCGTGGACACCTGATCCGTTGACCGGGCCGCTCGTCTGCTCTGCCGAGTGGGTGGCCCTGCCTTTTCACTGCAGAGTTGGACGAAGATGAGCTCAGCGGCGGCCGTAACCAGAAAAGGTGTCCCAGCATGATCTCGTACGTGACAGGCGACGCCACCGTCCCTGTCGGCAGCAGTCCGAAGATCATCGCGCATGTCTGTAACGATGCCGGTGGCTGGGGGCGCGGCTTCGTCGTCGCGCTCTCTCGGCGCTGGCCCGCACCGGAGGCCGCCTACCGAGCCTGGTATCGCCAGAATGACGGGTTCGCGCTGGGCGCCGTGCGACTGGTCCAGGTCGATGAGGGCCTGTGGGTCGCCAACATGATCGCCCAGCACGGTGTCCGCGCCACCAAGGCGGGCCCACCCATCCGCTATCAGGCCGTGAACCGTTGTCTGGAGACCCTCGCCGACCATGCCGTCGAGCTTGACGCCGGCGTTCACATGCCTCGCATCGGATGTGGTCTGGCAGGCGGCACCTGGGACCGAATCGAGCCGATCATCACCGATTGCCTGGTAAAACGCGACGTTGAGGTCACTGTTTACGATCTGGACGATCACCGGTGATTTGTTGAATCCGGATGTGGAGGTTGAGGGCGTGTCCGGCTTCGACCGCGGTCCTTTCTGCCGGACTTCAGCGAGACATCGCGCCTTCACCCCGGTCGAGCCAGTCGCGGTAGCGGATCTCTCCCAGGGAGGCGCCGTCATCGGGCACCAGCGTGCGCTCGTCCGGCACGCTGCCGAAGTAGCGCGCCTGCGGGTCGGTGACCACCTCGCGCGGGTCGCCCCAGGCGGTCAAGGCCTTCCGGAAGAACTCATCCATCCTGAACTGCTCGGGCCCGCCGACCTCCACCCTGCCGTTCAGCGGAGATCCCACCGCGACCCGGCCGACCGCCCGGGCGACGTCATCGCCCGCGATGGGCTGGAAGAGCACGGGCGCCATCCGCACCTGGTCGCCGTCCGTGGCCTCGTCGGCGATGCGCCGGACGAACTCGAAGAACTGGGTGGCGTGCACGAGCGAGAACGGGATCGACGACTCCGCGATCAACTCCTCCTGAGCGATCTTCGCCCGGAAGTAGGCGTTCCCGGGCGGCCGCTCCGTACCCACCACCGACAGCGCGACGTGGTGGCCGACGCCGGCCTGCGCCTCCGCAGCGAGCAGGTTGCGGGTGGAGGTCGTGAAGAACTCCATTACGGCGGCCTCCTCGAAGGAGGGGGAGTTCGACACGTCGATCACCACCTGCGCGTCCTTGAGCACCTCGGCCAGCCCTTCGCCGGTGAGGGTGTTGACGCCGGTGTTCGGCGACGCCGCCACGGCCTCGTGACCGTGCTCCCCCAGCTTCGTCACGAGCTTCGACCCGATGAGACCGGTCCCGCCGATTACCACGATCTTCATGGTGAACCCTTCTGTCCGCCGGGGCACTCGCTCGCCCTCGGTCTCCAGCTAAGACAGGACAGCCCTCCGGCCTGTGACAGATCCCGCGAAAAATTTTGGGGGCCTGCGTCGTCGCGGCGGCCCTTCCCGTCCTGTGGCTCTGCGAGATCATCCTGGCCCAGCTCGGCGGGGGGGGCTGATCGCCGGCGCCTACTGGCTCGTCGTGGGCCGCCTGCTCACCTCCGGCACCCTGGAAGGCGCCGCCCCGGCCAGGCCATGACATTTTCCATCGAGGTGCGTACCGGAGGTCATCCTGACGGATTAGGAAGAAGTCGTCCGCGCAGCGGAGGGAGGAATCGGTGAGAATTGCGATGATCGTTATGTCGTACATTCCGGATCTGAGGAGCTGACAGCCGATGACTCTCGCGCGACTTCCCCACCGTGGACGGGCGATCGCCGGCCTCGGGTTGAGCGCGATACTCGTGACATGGGCCGTCGCGCCTCCCGCGTCCGCCGAGCCGGTCCCCGGGCCCTCGGCGTCGGCAGGCAAGGAGGCCGGTCAGGCGGCCGGGCTCGACAGGGAGGCACTCCGGCGGAGCCTCGACGCGATCCACGAGGCCGGCATGTACGGCACCTACTCCGCCGTCCGGGACGGCGGGTCGAAGTGGCTCGGGGCGGCGGGGGTCGCCGACGTGCGGACCCGGCGGCCCGTCCAGTCCGGGATGGTCCACCGGGTGGGCAGCATCACCAAGACCTTCACGGCCGTGGCGATCCTCCAGCAGGTCGAGCGGGGCCGCGTCGAGCTGGACGCTCCCGTCGCCCGATACCTCCCCGGCCTCCTGCCGGGCGAACTCGGCCAGAAGATCACGGTCCGGATGCTGCTCAACCACACCAGCGGCATCGGCGACTACGTCGCGGGCGCCTTCCCCTCCCTCGTCCAGGCGTCCCCGCAGAGCCTCGACGAGCACCGGTTCCGCAGGATCCGCCCGTCGGAGCTGGTGAGATTCGGGCTGGAGGCGCCGCGCACGGGCGAGCCGGGGCAGGTGTGGTCGTACTCCAACACCAACTACGTGATCGCCGGCCTGCTCCTGGAGAAGGTGACCGGTACCGGCGCGGAGGCGTACATCACCCGCCACGTGATCCACCGGGCCGGGCTGCGCGACACGTCCTTCCCGCGCACGCCGGTCATCCCCGGGCCGCACTCCAAGGCGTACGAGGCGCTGTACGGCTACATCGACCCGCCGCGCGACTACAGCGTCTACGACATGTCGTGGGCGGGTACGGCGGGCGCCGTCGTCGCGACGATGGAGGACCTCAACCGGTTCTACCGGGAACTGCTGGGCGGCAGGCTCCTCGCCCCGGCGCAGCTCGCCCAGATGCGGACGACGGTGCCGGTCACCGACGCCCAGGGCAACGTCGTGATGAACTACGGTCTCGGCATCTACGCCCAGGACCTGCCCTGCGGCCGGTTCTGGGGCCACGACGGCGGCGTGTTCGGCATGGGCACGATCTCCCTGTCCGGCGAGGACGGCCGCCGCCAGCTCTCCCTGGGGTTCAACCTCATGAAGTACCAGCAGCTCGACGCGAACGGTTACCCGCAGCCGCACGCGATCGACTACGCGATGGGAGGTTACTTCATGCAGGCGCTGTGCGGCCCGTCTGCGGCGGCGGCGAAGGGCTCCCGGCCTCCGGTGCTCCTGCCGACCCAGCAGGTGCTGGTCAAGCGCTGACCCGCCGGTCGACCGGTTCAGGTGGCGGCGTGCGGGTGCATGTCCGCTGAATCGGGCACCGGGTCGTCGGGCAGGTGCTGACTCACCGGTCAAGCGCCGGTCCGCCGGTCGCCGACCGCCCGTCCCGGGAGCGCCAGGGTGGGTGGTCAGCGGTGGCGGGGGTGGTGAAGGGCTTCCAGCCTTCGGAGGCTCACCCGCTGAATCGGCACCGGTCAGCGGTAGCGGGGGCGGTCGCGCCACTGGGGGGCGCGGTAGCGGCGGTGCGGGCCGTTGTCGCGGTAGCGCCGCTCCTCCCGATATCCGCGTCCCTCCCGGTGCCTGTACTCCTCGCGGAAGCGGCGCCCGCGGTCTCCCCTGGCGCCGCGACGGCCCTCGCCTTCGGCGTCCGCGGCGTCCGCGCCCTCCGCGCCCTCCTCCTCGCGCTCCCTGGCCAGGGCCTCCTTCAGGCCGGGGGTGAACCCGCCGCCGAAACGGCTCATGTCGGGGTGGTGGAAGCGGGTCTCGCGCGTACCGTCGAGGGCCGCCGACATCGACGAGACCCAGATCGGTCCCGGCAGGGAGGCGCCCTGGACCGCGCCGAAGTACTCGCCGCCGATCTCGACGTCGGTCAGCGGGTAGCGGTAGGAGCCCCGGATGTCGCCCACGCTGACCGCCGCGGCCAGGTCGGGGGTGTAGCCGGCGAACCAGGCCGACGTGTAGCCGTTGTTGGTGCCGGTCTTGCCCGCGGCCGGGCGATCGATGCTCTGGCCGGTCATGGTCCCCTTGGTGAACACCCCGGCCAGGAGGTGGTTGGCCGCGTCGGCCACGCCGCGGTCGATCGCCCGCGCGCAGCTGGGCGGGATCCGGACGCGCCTGCCGTCCCGCTCGACGATCTCGACGATGGCCATCGGGCGGCAGTAGCGGCCCCGCGCCCCGAACGCGGCGAACGCGGACGCCACGGTCACCGGGTCCATCTCGTTCACGCCGAGGGTGAAGGTCGGTACCTCCCGCAGCGGGGTGCCGTCGGCGCGGGCGATGCCCAGGGCTTTGGCGGTCGTGACGACCGGGCACAGGCCCACCCGCTGCTCCAGCATCATGTAGAAGATGTTCACCGACTTCCAGGTACCGGTGGACAGGCTCTGTGGGCCGCCCTTGCCCTCGCCGCTCGCGTTGAAGATCTCCGCGCCGGGGTCGTTGACCTTGCGGCCCCTGCAGTCGGTGAAACCGCTGTCGGGGACGAAACCGCCGGGTGTCATGAAGCCCTGGTCGAACCGCCAGCCCTGGGCCAGCGCGGTCGCCAGGGTGAACACCTTGAACGTCGATCCCGCCTGGAAGCCCTGGCCGCCGCCGTGCGCCATGTCTGCGGGCAGGTTGTAGGTGGTGCTGGGGCCGTTCCTGGCGTTGCCGGCGTTGCTGCCGTACCGCTTGCTCGCCGCCATGGCCCGGATCCGCCCGGTGCCCGGCTGGACCATGGCCTCGGCCGCGACCTCGGTGTCCTTCCTGCCGACCCGCGCGGCGATGGCGCGTTCCGCGGCCCGCTGCGCCTTCGGCGCCAGCGTGGTGCGCAGCACGATGCCGCCCCTGGCCAGGCGGCGTTCCCGCTCCGCGCGGGTGTGGCCGAAGGCCGTGTTGGTCAGCAGCTCCCGGTGCACGTAAAGACAGAAGTAGGGGTAGACGCTCCCGTCGCAGCCGCCCGGCTCGGGCTTGAGGCGGATGGCGAGCGGGCGCCTCTTGGCGGCCTCGGCCCGCGCCGGGGTGACGTACGACAGCTGGGCCATCCGGTCCAGGACGATGTCCCTGCGCTCGCGCAGCCGCTCCCGGCGCGCGGCGTCCAGCGACGGGTCGGTGGCGTACGGCGTGCGGACCGCGCCGGCCAGCGCCGCGGCCTGGGGCAGGGTCAGCCGGGAGGCCGGGACCGAGAAGAACCGCTGGGCGGCGGCCTCCACCCCGAAGGCGCCCGCGCCGAAGTAGGCGATGTTGAGATAGCGCTCCAGGATCTCGGCCTTGCTGTACTTCCGCTCCATCGCCAGCGCGTACCGCAGCTCGGTGATCTTGCGCTGGACGCTGGGCGCGCGGGCCTGGGCGCGCTCGGTGTCGGTCTCGGAGTTCTCGAGCAGGATGTTCTTCACGAGCTGCTGGGTGAGCGAGGACCCGCCCTGTCGCACCCCGCCCGCCCTGGTGTTGGTGACCAGGGCGCGCAGGGTGCCCTTGATGTCCAGGCCGGCGTGCTCGTAGAAGCGCGAGTCCTCGATCGCCACGATCGCGTCACGCATGACGGGGGCGACCTGGGCGAGCGTCACGACCGTCCGGTTCTCCGTGTAGAACTGGGCGAACCGCTTGCCGTTCTTGTCCAGCAGCACGGTGCGCTGCGGGAGCGGGTTCTCCCGGGGGCTCGGGGGCAGGTCGGTGAGGGTCCTCGTGACGTTGTTGACGGTGAGCCCGGCCGTGCCGACCAGCGGCAGCGCGGCCATCGCGGCCAGCAGCCCGCCGAACACCCCGCAGGCCGCCAGCAGGCCCAGGCACACGCCGGGACCACGTCTCACCTCTGGGCGCGATGTCACGCATAGTAACGTGCGACCAGATGATCACCTACAAACGCCCGATTGCCAATTCTTACCCGTCCTGCACCTTTTCTCGACTGATCTTCAGCCCGAGCGAGGCGAACTGCTCGAACGGCCGGTGGTAACCCCGCTCGATGTGGTGCACCCCGCGCAGGGTGGAGGTGCCCTCGGCGGCGGCGGCGGCCAGCACGGCCGAGAACCCGGCCCGGATGTCGGGCAGCGTCACGTCGGCGCCGCTCAGCCTGGACACGCCGCGCACGACCGCCGAGTGCTTGGCGTTGGTGTCGTGGTAGCGGCAGGCGGGGCCGCCGAGGCAGACGTCGAAGACCTCGATCTCGCAGCCCATCTTCTGCAGCGCGGGCACGTAGACCAGGCGGTTCTCGAACACCGTCTCGTGCAGCACCGACATGCCCTGGGCCTGCGTGAACAGCACCATCAGGGGCGTCTGCCAGTCGGTCATGAACCCCGGGTGCGTGTCGGTCTGCACCGCCGCGGCCCGCAGCCCGTGCGGCGCGGACGCCGACAGGTAGTCGTCGGTGATGTCGACCTCGGCGCCCATCCTGGCCAGGGTGGTGATCGCGGTCACCAGCCGGTCCTGCGGGCAGCCGTGCACCCGCACCTGCCCGCCGGTGATCAGCCCGGCCGCCAGGTAGGAGAACGCCTCGATGCGGTCGCCGTTGAGCCAGGTGGAGGCGCCGTGCAGGCGCTCCACGCCCTCGATCACGATGCGCCGGTCGGGGCTCAGCTCGATGCGCGCCCCCATGCGCTGCAGGAACAGGGCGAGCTCCACCACCTCGGGCTCCATCGCCGCGCCCTTCAGCACGGTCTTGCCCTCGGCCAGCACCGCGGACATCAGGATCGTCTCGGTGGCCCCGACGCTGGGGTAGGGCAGCTCGATCCGGGTGCCGCGCAGCCGCTTGGCCTTGGCGTACACCCCCGTGTCGCTCACCTCGACCTCGGCGCCCATCGCGCGCAGCGCCTCGACGTGGAAGTCGACGGGCCGGCGGCCGATCGGGTCGCCGCCGACCAGCGGCACGAACGCCTCGCCCGCCAGGTGCAGCAGCGGGCCCAGCATCAGGATCGGGATCCTGTTGAGGCCGGTGAACGCCGCCGGGACGTGCGGGTTGATCTGCTTCCCCGGGGCGACGGAGATCTCCCCGGCGCTGATCTCCACGTCGATGCCGAGTGCCCTCAGCATCTGAGCGGTGATCCCCACCTCGCCCACGTCCGGGGCGTTCTGGATCGTGCTCTCACCGGTGCCCAGCATCGCGGCGACCATGTGCTTGGAGACGCCGTTCTTGGAGCCGCGGACCTCGACGTCACCGCGCAGCGGCCCGGAGGGTTCGATCAGCCATACCTCTTCGTTCACACCGCCAGAGTAACGGGATTCGATCGAGGCCTCGGATGGCGCCGGGCCGAGAGGTATGTAACATCGGGCACATCTGCACAGAGGGTGAGGGAACCATGGTGCGCGGCGTGCGTGATTTTGTGATCACCGTGCTGGTGCTCGCGCTGATCGGGGTCGTCGCCGGGATCCTGTGGTCGCTGGCCGCGCCGCGCCCCCCGTACGTCGTGACGAACGGGGGGCCGCTGCTGGCCGATCCCTCCACCCAGGCGCTGATCGCCGCCGACGGCTGGTTCGCCGTGATCACCGGTGCGCTCGGGCTCGCCTGCGGGGCCGTCGGCTACAGCGTGTCGCGCGGGGGCCGCCCGCTGCCGGTGGTGGTGGGCCTGTCCGCGGGCGGCCTGCTCGGCGCGTACCTGGCGCTGGTGGTGGGGGAGACGGTCAATCTCGGCGCCGTGAGCGTGAGCGCCTCGGGGACGTCCGCGTCGCTGATCGCGGGGCCGCTGGCGCTGACCGCCCAGGGAGTGCTGTTCGTGTGGCCGACGCTGGCCGCCGGCCTCTTCTTCGCCCTGGAGGGCATCGCGGGCTACCGCGACTCCCCGCTGCGCCGCCCTTTCGGCGGGAACGACCCCTACGGGCCGCTGTCGTCGTACGACATCAGCGACCGGACCGGCGACCGGTAGGCCGGCCCGCGTGATCCCGGTGGCGGGTGCGGGGCCGAAAGCCGGGAGGGCGGCAGGGGTCAGAGGGGCGGCCGGTGCGAGCCGTGACCGTGTCCGGGTGTGGCGGGCGCGGGACCGGGACCCGGCCGAGGTCAGAGGGGCGGCCGGTGCGAGCCGTGGCCGGTGGCGCGCTCGAACGCGTGGGCCAGCCGCAGCACCGCCATGTCGGCGAAGGGGCGCCCGACGATCTGCACGCCCACCGGCAGCCCGCCGGAGGTGAACCCGCACGGCACCGACGCCGCAGGGGCGTGCAGCACGCTGACCCAGTAGGCCGAGCGCATCCAGGCCAGGTAGTCGGGCAGCGCCTCCCCGTTGATCTCCGAGACGTACGGGGCGTCCACCGGGAACGGCGGCACCTGGCTGACCGGCGCGATCAGGAAGTCGTAGGTGTCGAAGAAGGAGTTCATCCGCCGGTAGAGCCCGCTGCGCAGCCGCTCCGCGCGAGCCAGGTCGGCGCCGGTCACCTCGCGGCCCCGCTCGACGTTCCAGCGCACGTTCGCCCCCAGGCTCTCCTGCGGCAGGTCGCCGAAGGAGAGCGCGTAGTACCAGGCGCGGTAGATCCGGAAGGCGTCCTCGGCGGCGGACAAATCCAGGTCCACCCGCTCCACCCGCGCGCCCAGCTCCGCGAGCGCGGCCGGGGCGTCCGCGGTGACCTTGGCCGTCTCCGCGTCGACCGGCAGCCCGCCCAGGTCGGGGCTCCAGGCGATCCGCACCCCGGTCAGGTCGAGGTCCAGGGGCCCGGCGAAGGCGGAGCCGCTCTCGGTGATCGACAGGGGGGAGGCGGCGTCGAACCCCGCCACCGCGCTCATCAGCAGCGCGAGGTCCTCCGCGGTACGGGCCATCGGTCCCGGGACGCCGAGGGTGAACCAGGCCGCGACGGGTGACGGCGAGGGGATCCGACCCGGGGTGGGCCGCAGCCCCGCCACGTTGCAGAAGGAGGCCGGATTGCGCAGCGAGCCGCCCATGTCGGAGCCGTCGGCCAGCGCCACCATGCCGGTCGCCAGCGCCGCCGCGGCCCCGCCGCTGCTGCCCCCGGCCGACCTCGACAGGTCGTAGGGGTTGCGGGTGGCGCCGAAGATCTCGTTCACGGTGTGCGAGCCGGTGCCGAACTCCGGGGTGTTGGTCTTGCCGACCGTGATCGCCCCGGCCTCGCGCATCCGCCGCACGATCGGCGCGTCGGAGACGGGGACGTGGTCGGCGAAGATCGGCGAGCCGTACGTGGTGCGGATCCCCGCGGTGTCGGCCAGGTCCTTGTGCGCGACCGGCAGCCCGTGCAGCGGCCCCCGCCACCGGCCGCGGGCCAGGTCCCGGTCGGCCTCCTCGGCCTCCCGCCTGGCGCGCTCGGCCACCAGCGTGACGATCGCGTTGACCTTCGGGTTGACCTCCTCGATCCGCCGCAGGTGCGCGTCGAGCAGCTCGACCGCGCCGACCTGCCTGGTGCGCAGCAGCTCGATCATCTCGGTAGCGGTCAGGTAGTGCATCTTGCCCCCGATGTCCCCGGTCAGGTACGTCCCGTCATACCGAGTCTGACCGAACGCCGCCGCGCGCCGCGTCGGCAACCTTCGACAGGACCCGCCCGGGGGAGCGGGGTCGTCTTGTGGGACTCGCGGGACCTCGCGGGAGCCTCAGTCGGCCTTGCCGATGGGGGCGGTGACGGCCTGGGTGAGCCGTACCAGCTCCGACGGGCCGGTCTCGATCTGCAGCCCGCGCCGCCCGGCGGAGAAGTAGATCGTCGCGAAGCCGAGCGCGGAGGCGTCGACCACGGTCGGCAGGCGTTTGCGCTGCCCGAGGGGGCTGATTCCGCCGACCACGTAGCCGGTGACCCGCTCGACCTTGGCCGCGTCGGCCATCGCCGCCCGCTTGCTCCCCAGCGCCGCCGCGAACGCCTTGAGGTCGAGCTTGCCCGACACCGGCACCACCGCGACGGCCAGCCCGCTCTCCACCTCGGCCACGAGCGTTTTGAAGATCTGTCCGTACGGCACCCCGAGGGCGTCGGCCGCCTCCTCGCCGTAGGCCTGCGCGTTCGCGTCGTGCTCGTAGGGGTGCAGGGTGAAATCGACCTTGGCCTGGGTCAGGGCCACCGTCGCGGGGGTTCCCTGGCCGCCCTTGTTCTTGCTCTTACTCACAGGGAAAGCGTAGCGGCTGGTTAAAATCTACATAGTAAAGGCGTTGTCCGGATAATGGACGGGACGATATCGGGTGGCGGACCTCCGTAGACTGAACGGGTGATTTCGCGTACCGACCTGCGAGGGCCCCTTCCGGGGGACCTCCGCGACGTGCTGCCCCGTGCCGACCTCGACGTCGAAGCCGCCCTGGAGAAGGTGCGGCCCATCTGCGAGGACGTGCGTCATCGCGGGGTCGCCGCCGTGCGGGAGCTGACCGCCAGGTTCGACGGTGTCGAGCTGGAGTCCACCCGCGTGCCCGCCGAGGCGGTCACCGGGGCGCTGGAGGGGCTCGACCCGAAGGTCAGGGCGGCGCTGGAGGAGTCGATCCGCCGCGCCCGCCTCGTCCACCGCGACCAGCGGCGCGCCGACGTCACCACCCAGGTCGTGCCCGGCGGCACCGTCACCGAGCGCTGGGTGCCCGTCGACCGCGTGGGGCTGTACGTCCCCGGCGGCCGGGCGGTCTACCCCTCCAGCGTGGTCATGAACGTCGTTCCCGCCCAGGAGGCGGGGGTGCCCTCCCTGGCGGTCTCCTCGCCCGCGCAGCGCGAGTTCGGCGGGCTGCCGCACCCGGCCATCCTGGCGGCGTGCGCGCTGCTCGGCGTGGACGAGGTCTACGCGGTCGGCGGCGCCCAGGCGGTGGCGATGTTCGCGTACGGCACCGAGGAGTGCCCGCCGGTCACCATGGTCACCGGCCCCGGCAACATCTGGGTGGCCGCCGCCAAGCGCCTGCTCAAGGGCCGCATCGGCATCGACTCCGAGGCCGGCCCCACCGAGATCGCGATCCTCGCCGACTCCACGGCCGACCCGGTGCACGTCGCCGCCGACCTGATCAGCCAGGCCGAGCACGACACGATCGCCGCCGCCGTGCTCGTCACCGACTCGGTGGAGCTGGCCGAGGCCGTCGAGCGGGAGCTGCCCCGTCAGGTCGCCGCGACCAAGCACGCCGAGCGGATCACCGAGGCCCTGTCGGGGCGCCAGTCGGGCATCCTGCTGGTCGACGACATGGAGGCCGGGCTGCGCGTCGTCGACGCGTACGCCGCGGAGCACCTGGAGATCCACGCCGCGGGGGCGCACGCGCTGGCCGCCCGGGTGCGCAACGCCGGAGCGATCTTCGTCGGCTCCTACGCGCCGGTCTCGCTCGGCGACTACATGGCCGGTTCCAACCACGTGCTGCCCACCGGCGGCTGTGCCTGCCACTCCTCGGGGCTGTCGGTGCAGACGTTCCTGCGCGGTGTCCACGTCGTCGACTACAGCCGCGAGGCCCTCGCCGGTGCCGCCGCCCACGTGTGCGTGCTGGCCGACACCGAGGACCTCCCGGCGCATGGCGCGGCGATCCGCGCCCGTTTCGGCTGGGAGGTGCCTTCATGAGGACCTCCCGGCCCGTGCTCATCGGGCGCGCGGCGATCCGCGCCCGTTTCGACTGGGAGGTGCCTTCATGAGGACCTCCCGGCCCGTGCTCATCGGGCGCGCGGCGATCCGCGCCCGTTTCGACTGGGAGGTGCCTTCATGAGGACCTCCCGGCCCGTGCTCATCGGGCGCGCGGCGATCCGCGCCCGTTTCGACTGGGAGGTGCCCTCGTGAGGGCCTTCCCGCCTGTGCTCGTCGGGGATGTTCGTTCCCGGTTCGACTGGGGGACTTCGTCGTGAAGCTTGAAGATCTGCCGATCCGCGACGACCTTCGGGGGCGCACGCCGTACGGTGCTCCCCAGATCGACGTCCCGGTCAGGCTCAACACCAACGAGAACCCCTACGGGCCCTCCGCGTCCCTCGTCGCCGACCTGGCCGAGGCCGTACGCGCCCAGGCGGCCGAGCTCAATCGCTACCCCGACCGCGACGCGCTCGCCCTGCGCGGGGAGCTGGCCGCGTATCTGGGGCACGGCCTGGCCGTGGAGCAGGTCTGGGCCGCCAACGGCTCCAACGAGGTGCTCCAGCAGATCCTGCAGGCCTTCGGCGGCCCCGGTCGGGTCGCGATGGGTTTCGAGCCCTCCTACTCGATGCACCCGATCATCACGACCGGTGCCTCGACCGAGTGGATCTCCGGGGCGCGTGAGGACGACTTCGGGATCGACCCGGACAAGGCCGTCGCCGCGATCGAGGAGCACCGGCCCGACGTCGTCTTCCTGACGTCGCCCAACAACCCGACCGGCACCGCCCTGGATCCGGCGGTGATCGCCAGGATCGTCGAGGCTGCGCCGGGCATGGTGGTGGTGGACGAGGCCTACTTCGAGTTCGCCCGCACCGGTACCCCGTCGGCGCTGACCCTGTTGCCGGACAATCCCCGGCTGATCGTCACGCGGACGATGTCCAAGGCGTTCGCCATGGCCGGGACCCGGCTGGGATACCTGGCCGCCCACCCGGCGGTGATCGAGGCGCTGCTGCTGGTCCGGCTGCCGTACCACCTGTCCACGCTCACCCAGACGGCGGCGCGGGTCGCGCTCGCCCACGGCGCGGAGTTGCTCGGCGCGGTCGACGCGCTGCGGGCCGAGCGGGACGCCACGGTGGAGTGGCTGCGCGGCCGGGGGCTGGCGGTCGCCGACTCGGACGCCAACTTCGTGCTGTTCGGGCTCTTCGAGGACCGGCACGCGGTGTGGCGGGGCCTGCTGGATCGCGGGGTGCTGATCCGCGAGGTGGGGCCGCCCGGGTGGCTGAGAGTTTCGATCGGTACCCCTGAGGAGATGGCGGCGTTCCGCGCCGCCCTGGAGGAGATCCTGTGAGCAGCATCACTGGCGGCGAGACGGCACCGCGTCGCGGTCGCGTCGAGCGTGTCACCAAGGAGACCTCGGTGCTGGTCGAGGTCGACCTCGACGGCACCGGGAACGTCGAGGTGTCCACCGGTGTCGGGTTCTTCGACCACATGCTGAACCAGCTCGGCAAGCACGGGCTGTTCGACCTGACCGTGAAGACCGAGGGCGACCTGCACATCGACGCCCACCACACGATCGAGGACACCTCGCTCGCGCTGGGGGCGGCGTTCCGCGAGGCTCTGGGTGACAAGTCGGGCCTGCGGAGGTTCGGTAACGCGTCCTGCCCGCTGGACGAGTCGCTCGCGGAGGTCACGGTCGACCTGTCGGGGCGCCCCTACCTGGTGCACAGCGAGCCCGAGGGCATGGCTCCCATGATCGGCGCGGAGTACGACACGACGATGACCAGGCACATCCTGGAGTCGTTCGTCGCCCAGGCCGCGATCTGCCTGCACGTGCGCGTCCCGTACGGCCGCAACGCCCACCACATCGTGGAGGCGCAGTTCAAGGCCCTGGCCAGGGCGCTGCGGGCGGCCTCGGAGCGCGACCCGCGCGCCACCGGGGTGCCCAGCACGAAGGGCGTGCTGTGACAGCTTCTCGCGCAGGGAGGGGGACGCGCCGGTGAGCGGCAACTGGGCGGCCGTCGCGATGGCCTTCGTGGCCCTCTTCCTCGTCGGCGGGATTGTCTCATTCCTCAAACAGGGTCTGAGGAAGGGCGCGGTGCTGCTCGCCGTCCTCGCGGCCCTGTCGACCACGGCGGCGGTGCTCTGGTGGTGAAGAAGAAGGTGGCCGTTCTCGACTACGGCTCGGGCAACCTCCGTTCCGCGGAGCGCGCGCTGGCCCGGGTCGGCGCGGACGTCACGGTGACCGGCGACTACGAGACGGCGATGGAGGCCGACGGCCTCGTCGTGCCGGGGGTGGGGGCGTTCGCCGCGTGCATGACGGGGCTGCGCGCCGTGCGGGGTGAGCGGATCATCGGCCGGCGCCTGTCGGCGGGGCGGCCGGTCCTCGGCATCTGCGTCGGCATGCAGATTCTTTTCGAGACGGGCGTCGAGCACGGCGTCACGACCGAGGGCTGCGGGGAGTGGCCGGGCACGGTGGAGCGGCTGGAGGCTCCGGTGCTGCCCCACATGGGCTGGAACACGGTCAAGGCGCCCGCCGGGACCGCGCTGTTCGCCGGGCTCGACGCCGACACGCGCTTCTACTTCGTGCACTCGTACGGCGTGCGCTCCTGGGAGCTCCAGGCGGGGCCGGGTTTCACCGACCCGCTGGTCACCTGGTCCGAGCACGGGGTGCCGTTCGTCGCGGCGGTGGAGAACGGCCCGCTGGCGGCCACCCAGTTCCACCCGGAGAAGTCGGGCGACGCCGGTGCGCAGCTGCTCACGAACTGGCTCGGGACCGTCACGTGATCTCGCGGGTCCCGGGTGGGTTTCCGGCCGAGGTTCCCGGCCGGGTTTCCGGTGGGGTCCTCCGCCGGGTCCTCGTCCGGGTTTCCGGTGAGCGTCCGGTGAGTTCTCGATGAGCAGGGAGCGGGCCAGGCGCAGGGCCGAACGGGAGGCCGAGCAGGCCCGTCAGGCGGCTCTGCGCGCCGAGCGGGAGGCGCGGCTGGCGCGGCGGCGCGAGCGGGTCGGCAGGATGGTCGCGCTGCTGCCGGGCAGGCCCGTGCGCATCGTGTCCCAGGGTGGCATCATGGCCCGCCGCCGCCGGGCGCAGAACGGTGTCGCGGTGGTGCTGTTCCTGATCGTCCAGGTGCTCGTCTGGCTGCTGTGGTCCTCGTGGGCCGCCCGGTTCGGGGCGTTGGTCATCTCTCTGCTGTTCGTACCGCTTTTCATCACCCTTGTTTTCGACCGGAGGTCCTGAACAGATGTCGCTTGAGCTGCTCCCCGCCGTGGACGTCGCCGACGGTCAGGCGGTCCGCCTGGTCCAGGGCGCGGCCGGCACCGAGACGTCGTACGGCGATCCCCTGTCCGCGGCGCTCGCCTGGCAGGAGGCCGGTGCGGAGTGGATCCATCTGGTCGACCTCGACGCGGCCTTCGGCCGGGGCAGCAACCGCGAGCTGCTCGCCACCGTGGTCGGCGCGCTCGACGTCAACGTGGAGATGTCCGGCGGCATCCGCGACGACGCCTCCCTGGAGCTCGCGCTGGCCACCGGCTGCCGCCGGGTGAACATCGGCACCGCGGCGCTGGAGAACCCCGCCTGGTGCTCCAAGATCATCGCTGAGTACGGTGACCGGATCGCGATCGGGCTGGACGTGCGGGGGACGACCTTGGCCGCCCGTGGCTGGACCCAGGAGGGCGGCGACCTGTGGGAGGTCCTCGCCCGCCTGGAGGGCGACGGTTGCCCCCGCTACGTCGTCACCGACGTCACCAAGGACGGCACGCTGCGCGGCCCCAACCTCGACCTGCTCCGCGAGGTCTGCTCCCGCACCGACAAGCCGGTGGTCGCCAGCGGCGGCGTCTCGTCCCTGGACGACCTGCGCGCCCTGGCCTCGCTGGTCCCGATCGGCGTCGAGGGGGCCATCGTGGGCAAGGCGCTGTACGCGCAGGCCTTCACCCTCGAGGACGCCCTCGCCGCCGTGAGTTCGTGAGGGGGCCGCAGATGACTGTCGCGGTACGAGTGATTCCCTGTCTGGACGTGGACGCCGGGCGGGTGGTCAAGGGCGTCAACTTCGAGAACCTCCGCGACGCGGGCGACCCGGTCGAGCTGGCCCGCCGCTACGACGCGGAGGGGGCCGACGAGCTGACGTTCCTGGACATCACGGCCTCCAGCTCCGACCGGTCGACGATGTACGACGTGGTCCGCCGGACGGCCGAGCAGGTGTTCATCCCGCTGACCGTGGGCGGGGGGGTGCGCTCGGTCGAGGACGTCGACAGGCTGCTGCGGGCCGGCGCCGACAAGGTGGGCCTGAACACGGCGGCGATCGCCCGGCCGGAGCTGCTGACCGAGGCGTCCCGGCGGTACGGGGCGCAGTGCGTCGTGCTCTCGGTGGACGCCCGCCGGGTCGTCGACGGCCCGCCGACGCCGTCCGGTTTCGAGGTGACCACGCACGGCGGTCGCCGGGGCACCGGCATCGACGCGGTGGAGTGGGCTCGGCGGGGTGAGGAGCTCGGGGTCGGTGAGATCCTGCTCAACTCCATGGACGGTGACGGCACCCGTGACGGCTACGACCTGGAGATGATCCGGGCCGTACGGGCCGCGGTGTCGGTTCCGGTCATCGCCAGCGGCGGGGCCGGTTCCGTCGGGGACTTCCCTCCCGCGGTCGAGGCGGGGGCGGACGCGGTGCTGGCGGCGTCGGTGTTCCACTTCGGGCAGCTCAAGATCGGTGATGTCAAGGACGCGCTGCGGGGGGCGGGGTATCCGGTCCGCTGACGTCGTCTCTGTTCGTCGTCGTGCGCCGTCGTTCGTCGTTTCGGGGGCGGAGATCTCGGTGCGGGTGGCCGGTTCGTGGTCGCCGTAGCCGAGGCGTCCTCGAGGCAAGGAGTTAGGGACTGAGCTCTTTGGCGTACAAAATGCCAGTGTGCGCGAATTTGACGGCATAAGGTAACTCCGGTGAACACGATCGGCGGCTACGTGCTCAGACGTGAGCTGGGCCGGGGTGGTATGGGCGTGGTGCACCTCGCCGCGACCCCGACGGGGGGCCTGGCCGCGGTGAAGGTGATCCATCCGCAGCTGGCCCGAGACCCGGCCTTCCGGCGGCGCTTCGACCGCGAGGTGGCGGCGGCGCGCAGGGTGGCCAGGTTCTGCACCGCTCCGGTGCTCGACGCCGGGGTCGAGGACGGCGTCGCCTACCTCGTCACCGAGTACGTCAGGGGGCCCGACCTGGCGCAGGCCGTACGCGAGCAGGGGCCGCTGACCGGCGCCAACCTGGAGGCGCTCGCGGTCGGGATCGCCACCGCGCTGCACGCGATCCACGGGGCCGGGGTGATCCATCGCGACCTGAAACCGTCGAACGTGCTGCTGTCGCCCCTCGGCCCGCGCGTGATCGACTTCGGTATCGCGCAGCTCGTCGACACCCAGACCCTGGCCAGCCAGGCGATCCTGGGCACTCCCGCGTTCATGGCGCCCGAACAGGTGCGCGGCGAGCCGCTGACGCCCGCGGCCGACGTCTACGCGTGGGGCGGGGTGATCGCGTTCGCCGGTACGGGGCGGTTGCCGTTCGGCGGTGGCTCGCCGTCCGAGGTCCTCTATCGGATCGTCAACGACGGGCCGAACCTCGACGGCCTCGACGAGAGCGTACGCGCCGTCGTCGAGGGGGCGATGGCCAAGGACCCCGCGCGGCGGCCGAGCGCCCAGCGGCTGCTGGACGAGCTGGTCGGCGGCCGGCCGACCCCGGCGACGGCCAGCCAGGCCGTCGAACGCGCCTGGGCCGTCGGCGGCGGAGGGCCGGCCGGCGGTGGCGGAGGGCCGGCCGTACCCGGGGAGCCGACCGTGCTCGGGGAGCCGGCCGTCGCCGGGGGACCGGCCGCGCTCAGGGAACCGGTCGTGCTCGGAGAACGGGACGTGGCCGGGGAACCGGCTGCGCTCGGGGGACCGGCTGGGGGCGGTGGATCCGTTGGGGCCGGGGAGCCCACCCGGTCGGGTGCGGTGACCTCGAGGAGACGACGGTGGCCGTGGGTCGCGGGCGCCGCCGTGCTCGTGGCGGTCCTGGTGGGCGGGTGGGTCCTCTACGCCGGTCTCGGCGCGCCCGCGTCGTCCTACCATGCCGACTTCGCCGAGTCCTGGGCCGTCGGCGTGTCCAACGGCGGCAGGACCGAGCTGGACGGCGGGGTCTATCTGCTGACCGCCAATCCCGGATGGCGGCTGTGGAAGTCGGCCCCCTTCTCGGAGGGGTCCGCCGGGGGGGTCGTGATCAGTTCCAGGATGCGGCTGGAGGGGGGCTCCGGGGAGTTCGGCGTGTGGTGTCGCGGCGACGCGGACACCGGTGACCGCTACGAGTTCGCGGTCACCGCCTCGGGGGAGGCCTCGATCACCAAGCGGCGCGGCGGGCGGGGCGTCGTCCTGCACGGACCCGTGCGGATGAGAAAGTCGGCCGACAACCGCGTCGTCGCCCAGTGCGCGCAGCGGGGCGGACGGGTCGTCCTCAGTATGTGGCTCAACGAGAAACCGGTGGGGGAGGCCACCGACGCCGAGGACCCCTACGGCCCGGGGGCCACCGGAGTCCACGCGGCGCCGGATGCGGCCACGCCCGTCCGGGTCGGGTTCCGCTCGTTCGAGGCCCGTCCGATGGAGGGGTGAGCGTGCAGTTCAACGTGCTGGGAGTACTGCGGGTCGTCGAGGGTGAGCGTGACCTGACACCCAGTCCCGCCAAACATCGCGCGCTGCTGGCCGCCCTGCTGCTGAGGCCGGGACGGACGCTGACCGTCGGACGGCTGATCGCCGAGGTGTGGGACGAGGAGCCGCCCGCCTCGGCGGAACCGGTGCTGCGGGTGTACGTGAGCGCGCTGCGCAAGGTGGTCGACGGGATCCGCACCGTACCCGGCGGCTACCTCCTCGACGTCGATCCCGACCAGGTGGACGCGCACAGGTTCGAGCGCCTGGTGATCGCGGGCCGGCGGGCCAGGGACGCGGGCAGGACCGCCGAGGCGGCCGACGAGCTGCGCGCCGCCCTGGCGCTGTGGCGGGGACCCGCGCTGGCCGATGTCGACTCGGCCGAACTGCGGCGCGCGTACGCCGTACCGCTGGAGGAGCTGCGGCTGACCGCCCTCGAGGAGCGCGTCGAGCTGGACGTGGCGCTCGGCCGGGGTGCGGAGGTGACGGGGGAGCTGCGCGCGCTCGTGGCCTCGCACCCCCTGCGGGAGCGGGCGTGGGGACAGCTCGTACTGGCGCTCGGCCAGGCGGGGCGCAGGTCGGAGGCGCTGAGCGCCTACCGGGAGGCGCGGCGGCTGCTCGTCGGGGAGCTCGGTCTCGAACCCGGTCCCGAGCTGCGGGCGGCGCACGAGCGCGTGCTGGCGGGGGGCGCCCCCGCGCGGGCCGTGCCGAACGACGTGCCGAACGAGACGCCGCCCGACGTCGCCGACTTCACCGGGCGCGAGCGCGTGCTGGACTGGATCCGCCGGTCCGTGCCCGTCGCCGGGACCGCGCCCGTCCACCTCGTGCTGCACGGTCCCGCGGGGACGGGCAAGTCCGCGGTGGCGGTCCACGCGGCCGGCGGGCTCGACTTCCCCGGCGGGCGGCTGCACGCCTCGCTCGGGGCCAGGACACCGGGCGCGGTGCTGGAGGACCTGCTGCGCTCGCTCGGCTGCCCTGAGGGGGCGGTGCCCGCCGACCTGGCCGAGCGGACGCGCCTCTACCGCAGCATGGTGAGCGGGCGGCGGCTGCTGGTGGTGCTGGACGACGCGGCCGACGAGGCTCAGGTGCGCCCGCTGCTGCCCGTCGGGCCCGGCTGCCTGACGCTGGTGACCAGCCGCTCGCCGCTGTCCGGCCTGGAGGCGGCGCGAGCCTTCGAGGTCGGCGTGTTCGACACGGACGAGTCCGTGGAGATGCTGGCGAGGGTGGTGGGGGAGCGGCGGGTGCGGGCCGAGCCGCAGGCGGCCGCGCGGATCGCGGTGCTGTGCGGAGGGCTGCCGCTGGCGCTCAGGATCGCCGGGTCCAGGCTCGCGCGTCGGCCGAGCTGGACGCTGGAACACCTGGCGGGACGCCTTGAGGACGAGCGTGGCCGCCTCGACGAGCTCAGCGCGGGAGACCTGGCCGTGCGCGGCAGCCTGGCGCTCGGCTACCGCGCGCTCTCGGATCACGAACGCCTGCTGCTGCGCCGTCTCGGCGCGCTGTCCGCGCCCCACGTCGCCCCGTGGGCGGCCACCGCCGTTCTCGGGGCGCCCGCCGGCCGGCTGCTGGAGGCGCTGGCCGAGGCGGGCCTGCTGCGGGCGCGCGGGCTCGACGCGAGCGGCCAGGAGAGGTACGACTGGCATGACCTGACCAGGCTCTACGCCGCCGAGCGGCTGGCCGCCGAGGAGGGGCCGCCCGCCCGGGTCCTCGCCGCGGCCGCCGGGGAGATCCTCGACCGTGCCCGGCGGGCCAGGACGCTGCTCCTGCCCGCCGAGCCGGGTTCCGGCCAGACCGTGGCCCGTACGGCGGAGCAGGCCGCGGACCTGGACACCACGCGGCTGCGGGAGTCGGCCCGCTGGCTGGCCGCCGAGCGGGGGTTCCTGGTCGCGGCCGTCGCCGACCTCCAGCGGGCCGGCCTGGACGAGGCGACCTGGCGGCTGGCCTTCTACCTGACCCCGTTCTTCGAGCTGGGCGCGCACCGGGAGGACTGGCACGCGGTCGTGGAACTCGGCCTGCGGGCCGCGCGGCGTGCGGGCCACCGCCACGGTGAGGCGCTGCTGCTGCGCTCGCTGGCCGACCTGCGTCGTACGGAGGGCCGTCTGGAGGAGGCCGCCGACGCCCTCGGGCGGGCGCTTCCGCTCTCCGAGGCGCGCGAGGTGGCCCGTACCCGGCACCGGCTCGGCCTGGTGCGCCTCGCCCAGGGGCGGCGGCCTGAGGCGGAGGCCTGTTTCGTGGCCTGCCTGGCCGCGTTCTCGGCGGCGGGGGACCGGCGCGGCAGGGCCGACGCGCTGCGTGCCCTCGGCGGGTCGCGGCAGGCCGAGGACCTGCTGCACGGGAGCCTCGCGGCCTACCGGGAGCTGGGCGATCCGCGCGGCGAGGCGGCCGTCTCGCTCGACCTCGCCGGGCTCTACCTGGACCGGCGGCGCCCCTCCGAGGCGCGTGAGCGGGCCGAACGCGCTCTCGGCCTGGCCAGGCGTCTGGGGGACCGGCTCCCCGAGGCCGCGGGACTGGTGCTCCTGGCCAGGGTGGCCCTGGCCGAGGGCCGGCCCGATACCGCCCGCGGGGCCGCGGAGGAGGCGCTGGGGGTGTTCCGTGAGTACGCGGACCGCCGGGGTGCCGGGCGGGCGCTGCTGACCCTGGCGGCGGCACTTCTGGATCTCGATGAGGTGGATGAGGCTATTGGTGCTATATCAGACGCTGTGGGAGAGTTTGACGGCCTCGGCGACCGACACGGCCTCGCCGAGGCCGAAGAGCTCGCCCGTGAGGCGTCGCGGCGCCGTGGCCTGCGCGTGTAGCGGGCTATGCGGCTTCTGAAGGTCGCCCGCCTACGGTCGGGCTCGACGCGATCCACAACGGGCGAAGGGGGACGAGATGCGAAGAGGGACCACACCGGTGGCAGTCGTGGCGGTGGTGGCCGCCATGCTGAGCGGCTGCGGGATGCTCCCCGGGCAGCAGGGGAGCGGCGGGGAGGAGCGGGTGACGGGGACGCTGGAGGTCGCGGACCCCACGAAGGCGACGGAGGCGGCGGAGCCCACGGAGGCGGTGAAAGCGACGGAGGTCCCGGAGGCCACGGAGACCGTGCCCGCCGAGCGGGAGAGGGTGATCGCCCGCAGGGAGGTCAAGGCGAGTGGCGCCGACCTGACCGTGGAGATCACCGGTCTCCGGCGTCAGGGCAGGCTGTCCACGCTTACCTGGACGGTCACCAACAACAGCGACGAACGGTGGCAGATGAACAGCGACATGGGCGACACCCCGGGCGGTCTCGGCCTGACCGTGGCCGGGGTCAGCCTGGTCGACCCGGTCAACGGCAAGCGGTACGCCGTCGCGCGCACCGCGAAGCAGCCCAAACCCTCGTGCCTGTGTTCCGAGTACGACGTGTTCACCCAGCCCGGGGAGGTGCTGCCCCTGCACGCCTCGTTCGCCGCCCCGCCGCCGGACGTCACGAAGATCAATGTGGACCTCAAGGTGCTGGGTGTGTTCAGTGATGTCCCGATCTCCTGAGCGCCTCACGATCCTGGCGCTCGGGCTCGCCCTGGTCGCGGGCCCCGGGACGACCGCGTGGGCGGATCCGGGCGACGAGGCCACGGCCGCGGTGGAGGACGTCGTCGCCCTTGTCGAGGACATCTTCGCCGAGGTGGAGTCCCTCGACGGCGCCGAGAGCGAGTCGCGGCGGGGTGAGGAGATCACCGTGGCGCTCACCAGCGACGTGCTGTTCGCGCTTGACAAGGCCGTGCTGACGCCTCGGGCGCGGCAGCGGCTGGGGAGGGTCGCCGAGAAGGTCCGGGCGGACTCCGCGGGCGGGGCGGTCAGGATCGAGGGGCACACCGACGACCAGGGCGCCGACGCCTACAACGCCGCGCTGTCGCTCAGGCGGGCGCGGGCCGTGCGGGAGGCCCTCCAGGGGACGCTGACGGGCGTGACCTTCCAGGTCGAGGGCTTCGGCGAGCGGCGGCCCCGGGTGCCCAACGTCGTCGAGGGGCGGCCGCTGGAGGAGAACCGGGCGAAGAACCGGAGAGTGGAGATCGTCTTCACCGCCAAGGAGTGATCCCACGGCCCGCCTGGCGCGTCTGGCCCGTTTGACCTGCTAGGCCCGCCTGGCCCGCCTGGCCCGTCTGGCTCGTCTGGCTCGGCCCGCCTGGCCCGCTCGGCCCGCCCGGTCCGCGTGCGTCCACCGTCGCCGTTCTCCCGGTCGGCGGCGCCCCGCTGTGCCGGTTATCTACCTTTAAATCATGAAATATCTAATTTATGACTATGTGAGTGCTATGTGTGATGGGGGGAGGGAAAGGGGGAAGCTGAATCCAAGGGTTCGGAGGATGTCGTGGCGCATGTCTGGGCGAGGCGGGAGGATGCGCGGCTGCTCACCGGCCACGGCCGGTACGTCGCAGACATCGTGGTGCCGGGCTGCCTGGACGCCGTGTTCGTACGAAGCCCCGTCGCGCACGGCCGCCTGCGCGAGGTGGACTGCGCCGCCGCCCGCCTGGTCCCCGGGGTCCGGGGTGCCTGGTCGGCCGCCGATCTGCCGGGGCTGCCCCCGGTTCCCTTCACGGTCCTGGCGGGACTGTCGGCGCGGGACGCGGTGGCCGGGCACGAGTGGCCGTCCCTGGTCTCCGACCGGGTCCGCTACGCCGGTGAGGCGGTCGCCGTCGTCGTCGGAGACGACCGCTACCACGCCGAGGACGGCGCCGCCGAGGTCGTCGCCCGGATAGACCCGCTCCCGCCGATGGTGTCGGCCGCCGAGGCGCTGGACGGCCCGGTCTCCCTGTTCGACGGGCTGGAGAACGTGGCACTGGAACGGTCGGTGGGGACCCCGATCGACGAGGCCGTCTGGCAGGGCGCGGCGGTGGTGGTCGAGGCGCGCTACCGCCAGCAGCTGCTGCTGCCCTCGCCCATGGAGTGCCGGGCGTTCCTCGCCGTCCCCGAGGGGGACCGGCTGACCGTGTGGTGCTCCCACCAGGCGCCGCACCGGCTCCGCCGTGAACTGGCCGAGGCGCTGGACCTGCCGTCGCGGCGGATCAGGGTGGTGACCCCCGACAGCGGCGGCGCGTTCGGGTCGAAGAGCGCGACGTTCCCTGAATACGTCACCGTCGCCTTCCTGGCCGTGACGACGGGCCTGCCGATCCGGTGGATCGAGGACCGCGCCGAGTCGCTGCTGGCCGCGACCCGGGGCCGGGGGCAGGACCAGCGGGTCCGGCTGGCCGCCGACGCCGAGGGACACCTGCTCGCGTACGAGCTGAGGATCGACGCCGACGTGGGGGCCTACCCGCACATCGGGGCGGGGCTCCCGACGCAGACCGCCCGGATGTCCACCGGCGCCTACACCACGCCCCTGGTGCACGCCACGCTCCGCTCGGTGCTGACCACCACGATGCCGACGTACCCCTACCGTGGCGCCGGGCGGCCGGAGGCGACGTTCGCGCTGGAGAGGTCGATGGACGTGCTGGCCCGGCGGCTGGGCATGGACCCGGCGGAGCTGCGGCGCCGCAACCTCATCCCGCCCGAGCGCTTCCCGTACGAGACCCCCACCGGGCGGCTCTACGACAGCGGGGACTACGCGGCGGCGCTCGACCTGGCGCTGAAGACCCTGGAGTACGACCGGTGGCGAGCCGAGCGGGACCGGCGCCGGGCGGATCCGGCCGCCACGCCCCTCGGCATCGGGCTGTGCTGCTACGTGGAACGCTCCGGGGGTGAGCGGGGCGGCCTCCACGAGTTCGGCGGCGTCGAGGCGTGCCCGGACGGCACGGTGGTCGCCCGCTGCGGCACCGCCTCCACCGGGCAGAGCCACGAGACGACCTTCGCCTCGCTGGTGGCCACCGCCCTCGGTCTGGACGAGTCGCGGGTCCGGTTCGTCGAGGGGGACACCGACGAGCTGGCCGACGGCGTGGGCTCCTACGCCAGCCGCTCGGCGCAGGTGGGCGGTCCGGCCCTGTGGCGCGCGGCCACCACGCTGGTCGACCGGGCCAGGGAGCGCGCCGCGCGGCTGTGGCGGCTGCCGGTCGACGAGGTCGCCTGGTCGGGAGGCGTGCTGAGTTCCCGCTGGGACGGGTCCGTAACCCTGGACCTCGGCGGCCTGGTCGCGGCCACCGGGCCGCTCCGGGTGGACGACCGGTTCGAGACGGACATGGCGTTCCCGTTCGGCACCCACGCCGCCGTCGTCGAGGTCGACCCGGAGCTGGGCACCGTACGGATACTGCGGCTGGTCGGGGTGGACGACTGCGGGGTGATGCTCAATCCCGCGGCGGTCGCCGGGCAGGCCAGAGGGTCGATCGCGCAGGGGATCGGCCAGGCGCTGTACGAGGGGGTGCCCTACGACGAGGCCGGGGTGCCGATGCTGCCCTACGGGCTGCTGGACTATCTGCTGCCGACGTTCACCGAGATGCCGCCCGTGGAGATCAGGGAGACCACCACGCCGACCCCGTGGACGATGCTGGGCGCCAAGGGCGCCGGGGAGTCGGGGTGTATCGGCGCCCCTCCGGCCATCGTCAACGCGGTGGCCGACGCGCTGGGGGTGACCGATCCGGACCTGCTGCGGATGCCGCTCACCCCGGACGTGGTGTGGCGGGCCGCCCGCGCCTCGGGCTCCGCCCCGGGGGACGCCTCGGACCCGGGGACCTTGAACTCTGGTCCGGGGGCCGCTTCGGGCTCGGAGGGCGTCTCGGAGACGGGGGCGAAGCCGGATCCGGGGACCTCGAACTCTGCTCCGGGGGCCGCCTCGGGCTTGGGGATCACCTCGGAGACGGGGGCGAAGCCGGGACCGGGGGCCGCTTCGAAGGCGGGGGAGGACCTGTGAAGCCCGCCGCCTTCGACTACGTCGCGCCGGGCACCGTGGACGAGGCGGTGGCCGCGCTCGCCGAGGCCGGGGAGCAGGCGTCGATACTCGCCGGTGGCCAGAGCCTGATCCTGGAGATGCACTACCGGCGCGCCCGCCCCGACCTGGTGGTGGACATCAACCGCGTCCGCGGTCTCGACCGGCTGCGGGTGGACGGCGGCGCCCTGCACGCCGGGGCACTGGTCCGCCACGAGGCCTTCGAGGCCTTCGAGTCGCCCCGGGTCGCGCCGGGGCCGCTCGGCCGGTTGCTCTCGCTCGTCGTCGTCAACATCGCGCACCCGCCGATCCGCGCCCTCGGCACCATGGCGGGCAGCCTGGCCTGGGCGCACCCCGCCGCGGAGTGGTGCGCCGTCGCCGTCGCCCTGGACGCCGGCATCGAGCTGCGGGGGCCCGGCGGCACGCGGGTGGTCGGGGCCAGAGACTACTTCCACGGCCCCCACCGGACCGCGCGCCTGCCGCAGGAGATGATCACCGCCGTACGGCTTCCCCTGCTCGACGACGTCACCGGGGTCGCCTTCGCCGAACACCGGCGGACGCACGCCAGCTTCGCCCAGCTCGCCGCGGTGGTGACGCTGACCGTGCTCGACGGCGTGATCACCGAGGCCCGCGTCGGGCTCGCCAACGCCGCCGACCGGCCGGTGCGGGCCCACGCCGCCGAGCGGTCGCTGGTCGGCTCGTCGCCGCTCGACGACGACCTGTTCGGCCGTGCCGGGCGGATCGCCGCCGAGCGCGACGCCGCCCCCATCGCCCGGCCGTACGCCGACGTCGAGTACCAGCGGCAGGTCATCGCCGTCCTCGTCGGCCGGGCTCTGCGCCAGGCGTACGCCGACCACGGGGGAGCCCGCCGATGAACATCACGCTCACCGTCAACGGCCGGGCGTACAGCCTGGACGTGGAACCCCGTCGCGTCCTCGGCGACGTGCTGCGCGAGGAGTGCGGCCTGACCGGTACGCACCTGGGCTGCGAGCAGGGCGTGTGCGGCGCGTGCACGGTCGTGGTGGACGGCGGTGCGGTGCGGTCGTGCCTCATGCTGGCCGTGCAGTGCGACGGGCGCTCGGTGCGGACGGTGGAGGGGCTCGCGGGCCCCGGCGGCGAACCGCATCCGCTCCAGTCGGCCTTCTCCGCCGAGCACGCCCTGCAGTGCGGCTTCTGCACGCCGGGCTTCCTCATGCTCGCCGCCGCCGCGCTGGAGTCCGACCCCGCGATCGCCGGCGACCCGGAGCGGCTGCGGGAGCTGCTCACGTCCAACCTGTGCCGGTGCACCGGCTACGAACCCATCCGTCGCGCGATCGTCCGCGCCGCGGTGAGGCCATAGCGTCGAGGGGCTCTTAGGCGAGCGTTCCCGGATCTATCGTCAGGGGAACGGGGCCGGGCAGGGTGGCGGCGGTGCCGGGGGTGAGGGCGGCCACCTGCCTGTAGAGATCGCCGTCGAGCTGATAGACGTCGATGACCAGTGTGTTCTGGTCGATGATCCAGTACCACTCGCACTTGGTCCGGGCGTAGCGGTTCATCTTGGTGAGGCGGTCGCGGTTGGAGTTGGTGGACGTGACCTCTGCGAGGATCTCGATCTCGTGCGGTTCCACGTAGAGGTCACTGTCGGTGCCACGCTGGAAGACGGCGATGTCGGGGGCGAACACGGTGTCGGAGTTGAGGCGGTAGTTGACCGGCCCCTCCACGTCCAGGTCCAGATCGTCGGCCTGCAGACATGCCTCTATGGCGTTGATGAGGCGGCGGGCGATGCGCTGGTGGCGGATGGAGGGCGCGGGGGTCATGACGATGCAGCCGTCCTCAAGCTCGAAGCGACGGCCGACGTCGCCGAAATCATGGTTCATGAACTCATCCGCGTTCCAGTAACGCGGAGCCCACGGAAGTGCTCCGTGGGGTTCGTGGCCATGCGGGACGGTCATGCGTACCACGGTATCGGGGTTCGTACGCGCCTCACAGCGTGGCTGAGCGGTGCGCTCGCCGGTGTGGAGGTTTGTGGTTCTCGGTGGGCCGCTCATGGGTTTGATGGTCCTCTTGGAGGTTCTTGGTTCTTGGTTCTTGGTTCTTGGTTCGCGCTGCGGCGGGCCGGTGCTCCGGGCGGCCGTCGTGGCCGGGGTCTGGTTGTCCAGGCCTCCGGCCTGCTCGGGCGCTCGGGGTTGCGCTTTCTTATACGCCGCCCGGAACACCGGCCCGCCTCCGCGCACTGGTGTCCGGCCGTAGGGGGTGTGGACCGTAGTTGCTCCGTTTCCGGCGGCCCAAGGTGCGGTTGGGTGCTGAAGCCTTCGTACGGCCTGGTTCGAGGATTGATCGCCGTAGCTGAAGCGCCACTGCGGAAAGGAGCTCAGGGTTGGGCTCCCACGCGCTCGTGGCTGTCCGGGCTCGACGTCCCGCTCTGTACGGGGGTGCGTTTCAGGCGGTGATGGAAAGGGCGCGGAGCCGTTCGTCCAGGGCGCGGACGTGCCTGTTGTCCTCCCATGGGTGGAGGCGGGCGCGGGCCTGGCGTATGGAGTTGACGAGTCGGGCAGAGCTGTGACCGATGACGATCTGGGTGGCCTCGCCGATCATCGCGGCGGCTGCGGGGATCTCGCGTTTCTGGATCAGCGCGGTCGCGTACTCCAGATACAGGAGGCCCTGTTCTCTGGTCGCCTTGGAGTCCATCGTCGCCAGCCTCTGCTTGGCTTCGGATATTGCTCGGTCGGGCCGTTGGAGTTCGATGAAACAACGGATTCCGTAGGTGGGGACACATTCCGGGGTGAGCCAGAAGAGATGCTGGAGATCGGAGTCGCCTCGTTCGCTGCCTGCCAGATCGGCGGCGCGGTCGAGGAGACGGAGAGCGCCTTCCTCGTGCTTGACCTTGGAGACCGCCCGAGCCACCTGGATGTAGGTGGCTGCTTGTTGCAGGCGGTTCCCGCTTTCCTTTGCCCATCCTTCGGCGGCGAAGGCGTGGTCCAGGGCGATACTGGGTCTCTTTTGGTGCAGCGCCGTATACGCCAGCAATCCGTGCAGATGGGCGATGCGGGCCGGGTCGTTTAGTTCGTGGGCTGCGGCCAGTCCTTCGTTGTACTGGTGTGTGGCGCCTGCGTAGTCGGTCAGATCGAAGCGGCTCCAGCCGGTCATGAGGGAGAGATTCCAGTAGAGGCGGAGGAGGCGGTCGCGGAGGGTGGGGGTGAGGGTTGTCTGGTGGAGGAGGTCGTTGATCAGGGCGCGTTTGGCTTCGGCGACCGGGAGGACCTGCTGGGGGCCGGTGGACTCGTCGGTTTCCCAGAGGCGGGCGGTGAGGCGTTCCAGCAGGTCGATGGTGCGGCTGTCGATCGGGGTGCGCTGCTGGGCGGCGGCGGCCAGGCGTTCGCGTTCGGGTGGGGTGAGGTGGCGGAGCAGGCCCAGGGCGGGGGTGCCGCCGAGGAGAAGAGCGAGTTCGAAGAGCAGTTCGCGTCGTTTCATGTCCGTCTCCTCGGCGCGCAGGGCGCGTAGAAGTTCGGTGCAGTGGGCGGGGCTCGGGTGCTGAACCTTTGCGAGGACCGGTTGCCGTTCAATGCTGTCATGACCGCCTGGAGTGGGCGCCAGACTCCAGGCGGGTAGCCCTTCGTCACGGATGGCCGAGGCGGGCGCCGGGCACGCCGGGGGGATCGCGTCGCCCGAGGTAGAGGGTGGGGGCGGGGTGAGCTGTTGATGGGGGTCGAGGTGGCGGTGGTCGGCGCGGTCGAGGAGGTCGCGGTGAGCGGCGTTGTAGCGGGCGTAGATCTCGTCGGTGAGCAGGCTGCGGGCGGTGGTCTGGTAGATGCGGGAGAGGATGACGACGGTGCGGGCGGGGACGCGGCGGCCGGTGGCGGGCCAGGCCTCGTAGTCGTAGAGGCGGGCCTCGCGCAGGGAGGCGGTGCCAGCGGGGTCGAGGTCGTTGTGGGCGGCGACGATGTCGCCGGCGGTGCGGCCGTGGGCGTAGCGATACAGGCGCAGGGGGCTGACGTCGTGATCGAGGGCCAGAATGTAGGCGATCTGGTCGAAGGTGAACGAGCGGGCGCGCAGCGCCCTGCTGCGGCGTCGGCAGTCGAGCAGGGTGCGGTATCCCTCGCCTGGCATGGCCCCTCCTTGAATCGAACGTGAGCGAATAGTATCCGAACGATTACGCAGAGCGATAGGCGTGTGCGGAAAAGGGGATGCCGGAGAGGCGGAGTCGGCATCTGTGCAGGTCAGTGGGGTGGAGGGTGGGGTGGTGCGGTGTTTCGAGGACGGGGGTTACCGGGTGGGGCGGGGTGGGTCACCCTGCTGGAGGTGAATTTCCCGACGTCCCGCAGGAGATGACATGGCCGTTGTCTGGAACGATGTGGCCCCCGCGCTGATCGAGGCGATGGTGGGGCTGCGGCCCGGTGGGATGATCTACCGGCGGGTCTTTCCCGGCCGGATGGATCAGGTTCCGGTCGCTCGCCGGTTCATCCGGTTCCTGCTGGAGGACTCGCCGTGCCGGAACGACGCCGAGCAGATCGTCGCCGAGTTCGCGGCGAACGCCGTCGCCCACACGAGCAGCGGGCGCCCTCAGGGGACGTTCATCGTCGAGTTGACCCGCAGGACCACGGTCGTCCGGATCACCGTCTACGACTGCGGCTGGGGCGCCACGCCCAGATTCGGTCCGCGTCGCGGCGCCGATCCGCTCGCCGAGCACGGTCGAGGTCTAGCCGTGGTCGCCGCCCTGGCCTCCAGGGTCGGTTTCCGTGGCACCCAGGCGAAGGGCCACGCGGTCTGGGCCGAGATCTTCCCGGTCTGACCGCCTCATACGGCACCATCGCCCTCACGAAAGGGACTCTTTCTGCGTGCGGAAGCCGGCCTCGGACCGGATTGAGGTGGTGTCCAGTCTCTCTGCGGACAACGCGCCTGATTCGGGTTCGAGCACACCGTCACGCTGGGATTTCATGGTTGCCGTGCCGAAGGTGGCACGATCACTATGATGAGACGGTGTCACAACAGAGGACGGAATCGATGGCGGACGCCGCGCAGCGCGAGGTGCTCGAAGAGCATTTCCTTGACAAACCGCTGGACGTCGAAGCTGAGACCGATGGTGAAGACGAGGAACGAGGGCTTCCTTGGAAGCCGGACAGCATCCGGGTGACATCACGGAATTACTCGCTCCGCAACGTCCTTGACATGATCGAAGAGGGCGAGCTGGAGCTTGCCCCTGATTTCCAGCGTAACCAGGTGTGGAAGCTTCCTCAGAAGTCGGGATTGATCGAGTCGATCCTGTTGCAGATCCCGTTGCCCGCGTTCTATTTTGCGCAGGACAAGGACGGGACGATGAAGGTAATTGACGGCCTGCAGCGATTGTCGACGGCGTACGGCTTCGCGCGCGAGGAGGCTTTCACGCTCAGCCACCTGGAATACCTCAAGGACGAGGAAGGCAGGGGCTTCAAGGATTTGTCGCCGGTATGGCGGCGTCGGTTCCACCAGACTCAACTGGTGGTTCACGTCATCGATCCGCAGACTCCGCCTCAGGTCAAGTATGACATCTTCAAGCGGATCAACACGGGTGGCACGCCGTTGAACGCGCAGGAGATCAGACACTGCCTGACCAGTCGCCGCTGCAGGGATTTCCTGAAACGGTGTGCGGAACTACCCGTGTTCCTGGAAACCGTCGGCGAGACCTTTCGCGGTCACGTGCGGATGGCGGACCGCGAGTTGGTGTTGAGGTTCTGCGCGTTCAGGCTGCTCGGCCTCGACGCGTATCGGGGTTCCATGGACCCTTACCTCGACGAGGCAGCCGCGTGGATCGATGACCCCGGGAAAACCTCAGAGGAAGATCTCAGGCATCTCGAACGGGAGTTCGCCGCTGCGATGATACTGGCTCGTCAGGTCTTCGGCCCGCATGCCTTCCGCAAGTGGCCGCTGGAGACCGATTGGCGTTTCCCACTGAATCGCCCGCTGTTCGAGAGCTGGGCCTTCGCGTTCGCCGAGGTCGCAGTTCTTAGTACATCGGCCAACTTCGCCGCGATAGTCGCCGGGGCTCGCGAGCTCATGACGCATGACCAGGAATACGTTGACGCGATCAGCACCTCGACCGGTAGCACGAGGAAGGTCAAGTACCGTTTCGACAAGGCGCGGGAGCTGGTGATAGGAGCGTGATCACCCGGCTGGGGATTCGCAACTTCAAGCGGTTCCTTGATCTGTCACTGCCTCTGCGCCCGTTGACCGTGCTGACCGGTCTCAATGGATCCGGTAAGAGCACGCTGATCCAGTCGCTGCTGCTCGCCCGCCAAGCGGCGTGTCTGCCGGAGGCTCAGGTGGTGGCTCTCAACGGGTTCCTTGGTCTTGCGCTTGGCGAAACCGAGGACATTCAGCACCCCGATGCGGAAGAAGCGACCGAAGTCTCCGTGTGGTTCGAGATCGATGGCGGCTCCCCGGTGAAGTTCGGGTTCGCGGCGCCTGGCGGACGGTCGCTCAATCTCGGTGTCGTGGAGCCGCGGCCGTCGGCCCCGTCAATCCTGTGTGGGCGTGGAGCGGCATTCACCTACCTGTGCGCGGAGAGGTTGGGGCCACGGGACCAACTCGGGGTAACCGCGGAGGATGTCGCGCATCTTGGGGTCGGTGAGCAGGGGCAGTACACCGGCCAAACGCTCGCGGTCCATGAGAACAAGGAGGTCCGTGCGGAGCTTCGGCATCCGCACACCGAGCAGCATGGCGTCACGACACTGCGCGCCCAGGTTGAAGACTGGGCGACGGACATCATCCGGCCGATCCGGGTGACCGCGCAATGGCCGACGGGCATCGCCGCCAGCGTGATCCGTTATCAGGAGCCGGGTTCTCTGCTCGACGGGATCCGGCCTCCGAACATGGGTTTCGGAGTCTCATACGCACTGCCGATCATCGTGGCCGGATTGCTGGCCCCGTCTGGTGGCTTGTTCATCGTGGAGAACCCGGAGGCTCACCTGCATCCGGCGGGCCAGTCCCGGATGGGGCGTTTTCTGGGGCGCTTGGCAGGAGCCGGTATCCAGGTCATCGTGGAGACTCACAGCGATCATGTCCTTAACGGGATTCGCCTCGCTGCCGTGGCTGACGAGAAGGTGGTCACCTCCGATGTCATAGTTCACTTCTTCGATGGTGCCGAACCGATCACGATTGAGATGACTGATCGTGGTGGTCTGACGGAGTGGCCCGACGGATTCTTCGACCAGTTGGAAAACGACCTCGGAGGTATCGCCCGTGCCCAACGACGCTGACTCCCCACGCGTCGTCATTGACGAGAACAGTTTCGACTTCAGAGAGCTGACCGCAGATCGGCTCTCTTCTTTGTTGGATCGTTTCAATGAGGAGTTGAGCACCCTAAAGGCGAGCGGCTGCCCTGCCTGGAAGCCGCCGATGTTTGAGAATGTTCTCTGTGATGACCATCATGAGCTCTACACCTACCTGACCTCCGAACTCGGGTCTCGTATCGATCGTGATGTTCGCAATCGATTTTACAGCTTAGTCCAGAAATGCCGAGAATGGGATGATTCGATTCCCGGCGTCGATGAAGTGACGTTGGGGGATGCGTCGCCGGTTGTCGCATGGTCTGTCGCCTACGCCCTCACCTCCACGCTCAAGGGGAGGGGGGTGGCCTGCCTTGTTCTCGCGGCCTCACCGCACTGCGGTTTCGTCGAGGTGGCTGCATCGGTCGGCCGAGCTGAGATTTACTTCTTTGTCGAGAGTTCGGCGCTTTCGCCTTTCTGGAGATCACTTTACGAGCTGGAGAATGTTCCGGAGAGTGCGTTCTTTCAGTTGGCGGAGCGTTCCTTTTCGAATTTAATATTCCATGAGGATCTGACCTTCGGAAGGTTCGAGGGTTCGTATCGGGAGCTTCGGCCTGAGGTCGTCCGGCATCTCGCCGTGCTCAACGACCACTTCCTCGCCGCGCACGCGACCGCACTGGGCCGTGCCAATGAGGTCGGGGCGGCACTGACGGCCCACGGCCTTACTCGTATTTCTCCTGAAAGTCCCAACACTCATCGAAACGCCAGGGCCATGCGTCATCGATATGTTTGGTACCAGGGCCGAGAGGTCTGCTGTGAGTGGCATTCGAAAATAGAAGGCCATCGCAATCGAATTCATTTCGCCTTTGGCGGCGACTTCGGTGATCGGATTCTTATCGGGATCTTCGTCAATCACCTAATGACCTGACAGGCGATGGATTGCTTGGTCCGTTGACTCCATTGGATATGAGCGGGGAGGGGCGAGATGTCAGATGATTCAAGGACGTTGAGTGAGCTCCTCGCGCTGGCGGCGGAGCGCGACGGGTACAAGGTCGAGTGGTACGCGGGGAAGATCGTGATGCAGGCGTCCGCGTCCGCCTTTCACAATCTGATCGTCAGCGAGACGATCCGTCAGATTCCCTCCGACGCCTGGTGGGCCCTGCCCGACATGAGGGTCGGGACCCCGGGTGACCATCGGGGGCCGCAACCCGACATCGTGATCATCCCTGCCGGAAGCCTCAGCGACGACGAGAATCCGGTCCGCAAGGAGATCGTGGCGGCGGTCATCGAGGTCGTGTCGAAGAACACCCGTTCCGAGGACTACGGCGACAAGCCGGAGACGTACGCCTCGATGAGGATTCCCGTCTACGTGATCATCGACCGTCAGCGCGAGACCATCAGGGTGTTCAGCGAGCCCGACGTCAACCGCTACACCCGCGAGAACGTGAGCCCTTTCGGTAAACCGTTCACGCTGCCGGAGCCGGTGCTGCTGACGGTCGACACGGAAGGTTATCCGGCCGCTTTGTAGCGGGGGTGATTTGGTCGGGACCCGGTGTCTCACCAGCCGCCGGTGCCGAAGGTGCTCTCGTCGCGGTCGCCGTCCGTCGCCCACCACAGGGACAGCGCCGAGCCCCACTCCGGGACGTGGCCGGTGGGGGACCAGGTCAGCAGCAGTTCGTCCCGCCCGTCGCCGTCGTAGTCGGCCGCCGCCCGGGGGTGTGCCAGGCGTTCCAAGGGGCGCAGCCTCCCGCCGTTCGGGTCCGTGGCCGGTCCGGACCGGCGGATCACCTTCCCGCCGCGTCGCAGCCCGTTCCTCCCGCCGTGGAGCAGTTCGACGCCGTCGGGGCCACGGTCGATCGCGAGGTCGTCGGTCCCGTCGCCGTCGTAGTCTCCTGCCACCGTCTCCCGCGCGAACCTGAGGTTCTTGAACACCTGTGGCGCGCGCCGGGCCCCGCCGAAGTAGACGGTCATCACGCCGTCGACCCCGGGGGGCTCGGTCTCGTACCCCGGCTCGTTGTTGCGGCTACCGCTGTCGGCGACCACGACGTCGCCCCTGCCGTCCCCGTCGAAGTCCCCGAACGCGAGGGAGTTGCCCTTGTTCAGCTCGCGGCTCCGGCGGGACAGCCCGCCGGGGCCGCCCCTGACGAGCCACGACGCTGCCTGCCCGCCGTCGCTCCCATCCCGTACGAGCAGGTCGGTGGCGCGGCGTCCGTCGATCCTGCCCGCGATCAGGCCCTGGATGTCGACGCTGACCGGCGAGGGCTGGACGGTGTGACGGCGGGGGACGCCCTTCCGGGTGAACGGCCCGTACAGCACGGCCAGGCTCTCCTGCCTCTCGCCCGTTCCGTTCGTCATCGGCGTCTTCAGCGCCAGGTCGGCCTCGCCGTCGCCGTCGAAGTCACCCGGCACCGTCTCGTGGGAGAAGAAGGGAGGGGCGGCGGACGTCGGGACCGCGGTCGGTACCGCCTCCGGGTCCACCCCCTTCGGGCCGCCCCACAGGATGTGCGGGACATCCGAGTCGGCGCCGGCCTGTACGACGTGGCCGTGGACGAGGACGTCGGCGAAGCCGTCGCCGTCCAGATCGGCCGTGTCGGCGGGCCCGGTGAACTCAAGGTGGGCGCCGGGCACCACCGTCCTGGTCCGGGGATCCAGGCCGTCCTTCGAGCCGTACACGATCACGAGGTCGGGCGACCAGGGGCCGTGGGACATGACGAAGGTCAGGTCCGCGAAGCCGTCGCCGTTGACGTCGCGGGGGTCGCGGCTCCCCTTCCCCTCGGCGGGCGGTGATCCCTGCGACCGTAGTGACGCGGGCCGGGGGGACGACGACGGTGGCGGCGACGGCGGCTCGGGGAGCAGCGCGGACGGTGTCACGTACGGGGCCGGAGACGCGTCCCGCCCGTCTCCGAGGCTGCATCCGCCGAGCAGGAGGGCGAGTGCCAGGACCGTCCCGGTTCTGCTCTTTATCACGCCTCCCGGACATGTGGGATGTACGGCGATCTTAGGGTTTCGGGGCGCTAGAAGACCCGGAAGTGGTGGAACAGTTCGTAGACGGCGTCCTGGGCGGCGAAGGATCGGGCCTCGGAGCGTTTGACGGCCAGGTAGGCGGAGGCTCGGAGGGGGCCGAGGGCGTTCATGAGGACGTCATCGGCCTCCAGGGCGTCGAGGGCCTCGTCCAGGGAGGCAGGCAGACGGGGGACGCGCCCGGAGGGGAGGGTCGCGGGGTCGACGTTGACGGGGTCGCCGGGGTCGAGGCCGCGGCGGATGCCGTCCAGGCCCGCGTGGATGACGGCGCCCAGCGACAGGTAGGGGTTGGCCGAGGAGTCGGAGGGCTTGAGCTCCAGATTGGCGGACGCCGCGGCGTCGCGTCCGGTGGGGGAGCAGATCCGCACCGCCGCCTCACGGTTGTCCATGCCGTAACAGGCGTACGCGCTCGACCACGACCTCGGCGTCAGGCGCCGGAAGCCGTTCACCGAGCCGCAGGTCAGCGCGGTGAGTGCCGGGAGGTGGGCGACCAGGCCGCCGATGAAGCGGTAGGCGGTGGCCGACATGCCGTAGCGGTCTGCGGGGTCGGCGAAGGCGTTGGTCTTGAGGTCGGGGTCCCAGAGGGAGACGTGCAGGTGGGCGCCGTTGCCCGGCTGGTCGGCGAGGGGTTTGGGGGCGAGGGAGGCCCACATCGACATGCGGGCGGCGACGCCCCTGACCGTCTCGCGGTAGATCACGTGGTTGTCGGCGGCCTGGAGGGCGGGGGCGTGGCGGATCGACAGTTCGTGCTGGCCGTGGCCGAGTTCGGGATGGTAGTGCTCGGGCCGCAGCCTCTGGCTCTCCAGGGCACGGACCAGGGCCATCGTGTAGTCGTGGAGCTGGTTGAAGCCGACGGTGGAGTAACACAGGCTGTCGTCGGCGGGGACCAGGCGGTCCGGGCCGCCCGCGGGGTCGGGCTCGCGGCGGCCGAGGGTGAACTCGGGTTCGTAGGCGGCGACGAGGGTGTGGCCCTCGGCGGCCAGGGCGGCGACGGCCTCGCGCAGGAAGGTGCGCGGGCACACGGGCCAGGGGGAGCCGTCGACCCGGCGCAGGTCCGCCAGCATGGCCGCGGCGCCGGGAGCGTAGGGCAGGTGGACGAACGTCGCCGGATCGGGGACGATCCGCACCTCCCCGACCGGGCCGAGGCCCTCGACGTCCTGGAGTTCGTCGAGCATGTTCATCGCCATCATCGCCACGGTGTGCCCGATGCCGGTGTGGATCCGCTCCGCCAGCCGGGAGCGGGAGGTGGCCTTGCCCCTGATCACGCCGCCGTGGTCGGCGTACAGGAAGCGAACCAGCTCGACGCCCTCCGTGTCGGCGCGTTCGACGGCGCGCAGCGCCGCGGCGTCGAGCGTGTGAGGGCCGGTCATGGCCTGGTGGTCTCCCATGCCTCCTGCGTAACACGTCCTCGGGGGGAGGGGAAGCACCGGGGACGCTCGCCCTCGGGTGATCCGGGAAGGTCGCGAGGTTCCGGTCCGGGGCTATGGGGTGAGCGCGTCGGTCACGAGGTGAGCACGTCGCTCGCACCGCTGTCGGAGCAGGGCGCGCCCGCAGAAGGGAGGGACGAGGGGGACGAACCGGCGCACTCGCAGGTGACGGTGATCGTCACCGCGCCGGTGTTGCAACCACCGGAGGCGACGCACGCCTCGACCGGGACCGTCCAGGTGCCGGATACCCGGGAGGTGCCGCCGAGCAGGCCGTCGGCGTCGAGCGTGATCCCGGCGGGCAGGAGGGCGGGGTCGGTCACCTTGAAGGCGAGCGTCTCGCCGGTCGGGTTGGCCAGTGTGATCCTTCCGCTCAGCGGCCGGTCGACGGCGACGCCGAAATGGCCGAGGAAAGGGCGGGCCGAGAGAGACGAGGAGCCTCCCGCGACCGGCTGCCCGGACCCGCCCGCGACCGGTGTCCGGACGGAGGGCGGCATCGGGGCCGGCGCCTGGGTGGATGGCGGCGTCGGTGCCGAGACTTGGGCCGAAGGTGGTGACGGCGCCTGGGCGGAGGGCGGCATCGGTGCCAGGGTTTGGGCCGAAGGCGGTGTCGGTGTCGAGGTCTGGGCGGAGGGCGGCATCAAAGCCGGGACCTGGGCCGAAGACGGTGTCGGGTCCGGGGTCGCGAAGGCGGCTCCCGGGGTCGCCAGCACGCCGCACGCGACGGCTCCGGCGACGATCGCCCCGATCCCGGGGAAACCCTGCTTGCCATGCATGAACGATCCCCCGTACGAGAAACGGACTTTCCCCCAGGGTGCCGGAAAGATCATCAAGGAAGTGCCGTGATGTCTTCCGTGGTCATCCATGATCGGGTCAGGGCGTTCGCCGTACGGGTGGTCTCCGTGTCACGTCGTGTGGGTGTTCTTCCGGACCACCCTGTTTCCGTACCACTCTGTACGGCGGGGCCGCGCGGTCTCGGGCGGGGCGCGGGTGTGACCTCGTCGCTGGTTCGCGGGGGCGGGGGTGCCGTGACGGCTTCCGGCGATCGTCGCGGTACGTTTCCGGGATCGGCGGGGCCGACGGCATGGCGTTCGGCGCGGGGGGTGTGCGCTCCCCTGTGGATCAGCCGGGAGCGCGGGTGACGCGGCTCGGGGCGGGGGAACCCCGCCGGGCGGTTAGGTGAGCACTCGGGTGAAGAACAGAGCCAACTGGTCTGCCCCCCTTATGATCCCGTCGAAGACTCCGTTGACCGCGCTCGCCGCCTCGGCGGGCTTGGTGAACAGATAGAAGACCACGAACGCTACCGCGAGGTAGGTGAGGACCTTCTTGACCTGCATGGGGGCCTCCTGGCAGTTCCAATCCCAGCCGTATATACCCGAATTTTATCGATCTTTGGCATCTGCGGCCCGGGTGGCTCCCGGATTTTGATGATCATACCCGTCCCGCAGCGGCAAGCCGTGGTCTGGTCGCGAGTTTGGCATAGGTCACACCCGCCATCGTGCGGTCGCGAGGCGCTCCTGTCCAATATTCATTGCCAGATATACCGGTAGGGCTAGCCCGGCGCTGTGCATACGCCGATCTCGGGGATTGTTTTTGCCGGTCATCGCCGATTCGGCGACCGGCCGGGCGTGTCGCCCCATGCCGGGGTTCCGGCGCGACGGGCCGATGTCAGAAAATGCGCGGAGACGCCGTCGGGTGGGTCGGGGTGGGCCGCGGCCGGAGTACGCGGGCGGTAGGAAGACGCCCGGCTCGCCGGGACCTCCGGCCTGGCCCGCCCGGCGTGGCCGAGGTGTCGCGCCTCGGGCCCGCGCGGGGCGGGCGGCGCGCAGGTGGCCGGTGCGGCGTTTGTGACCTTAAAAAGGGGGAATTTGTCGATGTGTCATAACTATGGGTAATTATAAATGAGCAAGGAGTGAGGACGATGACATCGCCCGTCGGATCAGGCCAGCCAGGTGATCGGCCGCGCAACGTCTCCTCCAGCAGGCTGACCACAGAGACAAAACCGGCATTTCAGACAACCGAGTTCATCGCCTACATCGTCATCCTGATCGCGATCGTGATCACGGCCTTCGCGGTCGGCGGCGACCCGCGCGGTTACGGTGACCCCTTCGGGGCGGAGCAAGCCCTCAGGTACATCACCTTCCTCACTATCGGCTACATGCTCTCCCGGGGTCTGGCGAAGGCCGGGAGCTGGGACCGGGGCGAGGACGTCCGCTGACGTCCCCGGTCTCCCGGCGTCGGCCGGTCGGCCGCGTGGCCGCGAACCGCCGGCGCCCGGACCTCGGTGGGCCCGGGTCGTCGTCACGGCCGCTTCCCGCTCCCCGGGAGGCGGCCTCGCTCAGACGCCCAGCGGGGCGTCCATCAGCTTGGCCACGGTCTCGTCGTCGCCGCTCACGTCGACCTTGGCGTGGGACTGGCGGCCGAAGCAGAACAGCAGCAGCTCCCCGGCCGTGCCCGTCACCTCGACCTGTGGGCCCTCACCGGGGCCGCCGATGGCGACACCTCCGCCGATGCGGTGCAGGACGACCCGGACGGGAGAGCGGCGCAGGAACAGCCGGGCGCCGCGGTGGATCTGCTTCCAGAACCTCTCCTCCAGGTCGGCGGGCAGCTCCCGCGGCTCCCAGACCCGCTGCGCCCGCCGCACGTCCTCGTGGTGGACGAAGAACTCCGTCGTGTTGGCCGCCTGGTCCAGGCCGGGCAGGCGATAGGCCCCCGAAGGGCCGGAACGCACGAGCTCGACGAGACCCGCGTACCCCTTCCTGGTCTTCATGGACTCCTGCACCCTGGCGGTGTGCCCGGCCAGGGGCTTGAGGATGATGCCTCCGGCGGCGTCGGGGCGGCGCTCGCGGACGACGAGGTGGGCGGCGAGGTCGAAGGTGGTCCAGCCCTCGCAGAGTGTGGGAGCGTCCGGGCCGAGCTGGGCGAACAGGTCGCTGAGCGCGGCTCGTTCGGCGCGGGCGTAGTTCATCCGTGGTCCTAACGATGTCGTTGTGCGGGCAACCAGAGGTGTAGGCGTGACACTACCGAAGGTGGTTCGGGAATAACCGCATGATCCACAGTGATAGGGACTTAGGTAACAACGTTTCCTGTCGAAAGGACACCCCCCGCGTGGCGAGCAAGATGACCACCGCAGTCATGCGCAGGGGACTCGGGGTCCTCGGGGTGGCCATCCGGGCGGAGAAGGCGATCTTCTCCGCCGCGGTGCTGTCCAGTGCCCTGTACGGCGTGATGACCGTCGCCTCGGCGTGGGCGCTGGGCTGGGCCACCGAGAATGTCGTGCTCCCGGCTTTCAGGAACGGGCAGATCACGACGGGCACGCTCACCCTCGGCGCGCTCCTCATCATGGGGGCGTCCCTGTTCAAGGCGCTGGGCGTGGCCGGGCGGCGATACTTCGCCGGGGTCATGCAGTATCGGATGCAGGCCCGCTCCCGCCGCGACGTCACCCGCCAGTATCTGAGGCTTCCCCTGGCCTGGCACCACAGGCACCCGACCGGGCAGCTGCTGTCCAACGCCGGGTCCGACGTGGAGGCCGCCTGGGCGCCGCTCGCCCCGCTGCCGATGGCCGTCGGCGTGGTCGTGATGCTGGTCACCGCCGCCGTCGCAATGGTGATCACCGATCCGATCCTCGCCCTCGTCGGTTTCCTGGTCTTTCCCGCGATCGCCGTGCTCAACCTGGTCTACCAGCGCAGGCTGAACCCGCTCGCCACCCGCGCCCAGCAGTTGCGCGCCGAGGTCAGCGAGATCGCCCACGAGAGCTTCGACGGCGCCCTGGTCGTCAAGACCCTCGGCCGCGAGGACGAGGAGACCGCCAGGTTCCTGGCCAAGGCCCACGAGCTGCGCGACGCCAACATCGCCGTGGGCCGGGTCCGCGGCCTGTTCGATCCGATGCTGGAGGCGCTGCCCACCCTGGGCGTGCTCGCCGTGCTGCTGATCGGCGCGATGCGGCTGGAGAGCGGCGCGATCGGTTCCGGCGTGCTGGTTCAGGTCGCCTACCTGTTCACCCTGCTGGCCTTCCCGATCCGCGCGCTGGGCTGGGTGCTCGCCGAGCTGCCCCGGGCCGTCGTCGGCTACGAGCGGGTCCAGGCCGTGCTCGACGCCACCGGCTCCATGGAGCACGGCGCCGTCGAGCTGCCCGGCACCGAACCCGCCAGGCTGGAGGTGCGCGGCCTCGGTTACGCGTACGGCGACGGCGAGTTCCCCGTCCTGCGCGACGTGAGCCTGGAGGTCGGGTCCGGCCGCACCGTCGCCCTGGTCGGCCCCACCGGCTCCGGCAAGTCGACCCTCGCCCAGACCCTCGTCCGCCTGGTCGACCCGGCGGAGGGCGTCGTGCTCGTGGACGGCACCGACCTGCGCGACGTCGCCAGGAACGGGGTCAGCGACGCGGTGGCGCTGGTGCCGCAGCAGACGTTCCTGTTCGACGACACCGTGCGCGGCAACGTCACCCTCGGCCTGCCGGTCGGCGACGAGGACGTCTGGGCGGCGCTGCGCCTGGCGCAGGCCGAGGGGTTCGTCAGCGCCCTGCCCTCGGGGCTGGACACCCGGGTCGGCGAGCGCGGCACCACCCTGTCGGGCGGCCAGCGCCAGCGGATCGCCCTGGCCCGCGCGCTGGTGCGCCGCCCGCGGCTGCTCGTCCTGGACGACGCCACCTCCAGTGTCGACCCGCAGGTCGAGGCGAGGATCCTGTACGGGCTGCGGGACGCGGCCCAGGTCTCCACCGTGGTCGTCATCGCCTACCGGATGGCCACCATCGCCCTGGCCGACGAGGTCGTCTACCTCGACCACGGCCGGGTCGTCGACCGGGGCGGCCACGCGGAGCTGCTCGCCCGATGCGAGGGCTACCGCAACCTGGTCACCGCCTACGAACGCCAGGGCGCCGAGCGCGAGGCGCTCGACGCCGAGCGAGAAAAAGAGGTCAGCGCGTGAGGAAGCACAACCGGCCGGGGCGGCGCCCCGCCGGGCCGACGCGGGGCGAGCGGGGCCACGGCCCGCTGGGAGGACGGTGCCGGTGAGCTCGTTCCAGGGGGTCGAGCGCTCGGGACTGGCCACCGTCAGGCACGGCCTGTCGCTCACGCCGGAGTTCCGCAGGGGGATGGCCGGGACACTCGCGCTGGCCGTGATGGCCACGGTCGGCAAGATCATCGTACCGATCGCCGTCCAGCAGACCATCGACACGGGGCTCGGGGGAGGGGCCCCGGACGTGGCCTACATCCGCACCGCCGTGCTGCTGTGCGCCGCCGCCGTGGTGCTCACCGCGCTGTGCGCGTACCTGATGAACGTCCGCCTCTACCGGGCCACCGAGTCCTCCCTCGCCACGCTCAGGGTGCGCGGCTTCCGGCACGTGCACGACCTGTCGGTGCTCACCCAGAACACCGAGCGCCGAGGCGCCCTCGTCTCGCGGGTCACCGGCGACGTCGACCAGATCAGCGTGTTCATGCAGTGGGGCGGGCTGATGATCATCATCGCCCTGGGCCAGCTCCTGGTCGCCACCGTGCTGATGTTCGTCTACTCCTGGCAGCTCGCCCTGCTGGTGTGGCTGTGCTTCCTGCCGCTCATGGTCGTCCTGCCGCGCTTCCAGCGGTGGCTGTCGGGCGCCTACACGCGGGTCCGTGAGCGCACCGGCGACATGCTCTCGGCCGTCAGCGAGTCGGTCGTGGGCGCGGCCGTGATCAGGGCCCACGGCTCCGAGGCCCGTACGGCCGAGCGGCTCGACGTCGCGATCAACGCCAACAGGGCGGCGCAGGCCCGCACCCAGCGGATCGTCGCGACCGTGTTCCCGCTGACCGAGATCGTCGCCGCCGTGGCCCTGGCCGCCGTGGTGCTGGTCGGGGTGCGGCTCGGGCTGGCGGGCGACATCACCGAGGGGCGCCTGGTCGCCTTCCTCTTCCTCATCACGCTGTTCGTCTCGCCGCTGCAGATCGCCACCGAGGTGCTCAACGAGGCACAGAACGCCGTGGCCGGGTGGCGGCGCATCCTCGGCGTGCTCGACACCCCCGCCGACGTCGCAGACCCGGGCCCCGACGGCGTCGAGCTGCCGCGCGGTCCCATCTCGGTGTCCTTCGAGGACGTGGGATTCTCCTATCCCGGAGGCGTGCCGGTGCTGCACGAGGTCTCGGCGGACATCCCGCCGCGCTCGCGGATCGCGGTGGTGGGGGAGACCGGCTCGGGCAAGACGACCTTCGCCAAGCTGCTCACCCGCCTGATGGACCCGGTCTCAGGGCGGATCACGGTCGACGGTTACGACCTGCGGGACGTCCGGTTCTCCTCGCTGCGCAGCCGCATCGTCATGGTGCCGCAGGACGGGTTCCTGTTCGACGGCACCCTGGCGGAGAACATCGGTTTCGGCCGCCCCTCGGCGACCGAGGCGGAGATCCGGCTGGCGATGACCGAGCTGGGGCTCACCGACTGGCTGGAGGGGCTGCCCGCCGACCTGGCGACCAGGGTCGGCCAGCGCGGCGAGTCGCTGTCGGCGGGCGAGCGCCAGCTCGTCGCGCTCGCCCGCGCCTATCTGGCCGACCCCGACCTGCTGCTGCTGGACGAGGCCACCTCCGCGGTGGACCCGGCGACGGAGGTGCGGCTGGCCCGTGCCCTGGAGGGCGTCACGCGGGGCCGCACCGCCGTCTCCATCG
Organism: Streptosporangium sp. NBC_01469; assembly: GCF_036227305.1. Taxonomy (NCBI): domain Bacteria; kingdom Bacillati; phylum Actinomycetota; class Actinomycetes; order Streptosporangiales; family Streptosporangiaceae; genus Streptosporangium; species Streptosporangium sp. NBC_01469. The sequence goes on from NZ_CP109465.1 coordinate 4,963,044, forward strand.
CCCACCGGCTCTCCACCGCCGAGGCGGCGGACGAGGTGTTCGTCTTCGACAAGGGCCGGATCGTGCAGCGCGGCCCGCACGCCGAGCTGGTACGGCGGCCCGGCGTCTACGCGGACCTGTACGCCTCCTGGGTCTCGGCCGCCCGCTCCTAGCGGAACCGGCCGCGACCCCAGGGAGCGGGGCACGTCTACCCCGATCCCCGGATGGTCTTCTCGAAGGGGTGGGGGCCGACGGCCTCGGGGTCGGCCGCCAGGTCGTAGAGCGGGCTGTATCCGGTCGAGAGATACAGCCCGGCGGCCTCGGGCTGCCGGGGACCCGTGGTCAGATAGACCCTGCGGTAGCCCTGCCGCGCGGCCTCCCGTTCCAGCTCCCGCACCACGGCGACACCCAGGCCGCGCCTCCGGTGGTCCGGATGGGTCCAGATCCGCTTGAACTCGGCGGTCTCCTCGTCGTGACGGAAGAACGCGCCCCCGGCGACGGTCCGCCCGCGCTCGACGAGGATGAGGAACGCGCCCCCGTGCTCCGGGGTGAACCGCTCGTCGGGATAGCGGTTGATCTCGTCGTTGGGGCCGTACCGGCCGGTGTACTCGGCGTGCAGGTCCTTCAGGAGTGGCCTGACCGCGGGGTCGCGGACGGCCACGTACCGCACCTCGAAGGGCTCGCCCGGTGCCGGGGTCGGCGGGGTGTGCTTCGGGTACGGGGACGGTGCCGGGGGGAGGGGCCGTTCGGTGCCCGGGGCGGCGGGCCTCGCGGAGTCGATCGTCACTTCGGCTGCCTCGGCAGGCCGGGCGGGTTGATCCTCGACGTGGGCAGCGCCTCGTTGTCCAGGCCCCAGCGCTTGAGCACCTCGGCGTACTTGCCGTTCTCGATGAGCGTGTTGATCGCCTCGTTGACCGGCTGGATCAGGCCGTTGCCCTTCAGGGTCATCACCGCGATCAGGCCCTCGACCGACCCGCCGCCCGAGAGCGTCCCGACGATCCTGCTGTCGCCGCCCACCGCGACCTGGTAGGCGATGGGCGGGTTCGGGCCCAGGTAGGCCTGGACGCGGCCGGACTTCAGTGCGAGCAGGACGTCGCCGTACTTCTCGTAGTACTGGATGTTCGCGGCCTTGAGCCCGGCCTTCTGGTTCTGCGTGTCCCACTCCAGCAGGATCTTCTCCTGGTTGGTGCCGGATCCGACGGAGACGTTCAGCCCGGCGATGTCGGCGGCCTTCTCGATCTTGGTGATCGGGCTGTCCCTGCCCACCTGCCAGGCGAGCTGGTCCACCCGGTAGGTGGCGAAGTCGTAGATGTCCTTGCGCTCCTCCGTCACCGTGACGTTGTTGAGCACCAGGTCGTACTTGCCGGACTTGGCCGCGAGGAACAGGTTCTCCCAGGAGGTGTTCTCCTCCTTCAGCGGCAGGCCCAGCACGTCGGCGATCAGGTGGGCGAGGTCGGTCTCCACGCCGACCAGGGTGGTGTCGTCGTCGGCGAGGAAGACCAGGGGCGGTGCGCCCTCGCCGTTGAATCCGGCGGTGAGCGCGCCCTTGGACCGGATCGCCTCGGGGACCTTGGCGGCGATCGCCTCCACCTTGTCGGCGCGGACACGGTTCTGCTCGGGCGAGGTGTTGATCTTCACCCCACCGGTTCCCGACGGGGCCGCGGCCGGGGCGGCCTCGGCTCTGTCCGTCGTACCGGCTGAGGTTCCGGTACCGCCGCAGGCGGCGGCGAGGAGGAGAGGCAGGGCGGCGATGGCGGGGGCGAGCCGCGATATGAACGACATGTCGATCCTTGCTGGGGTGGGGTGGCGGGACGGGGGTTCGGAGAGAGGTCAGAGGACCTTGCTGAGGAAGAGGCGGGTGCGCTCGTGCCGGGGGGCGTCCAGCACCTCGGCGGGGGTGCCCCGCTCGACGATCCGGCCCTCGTCCATGAAGACCACGGTGTCGGCGACCTCGCGGGCGAAGCCGACCTCGTGGGTGACGACGATCATGGTGGTGCCGCTTCCTGCGAGGCCCTTCACCACGTCGAGCACCTCGCCGACGAGTTCCGGGTCCAGCGCGGACGTCGGCTCGTCGAAGAGGATGACCTTGGGCTCCAGGGCCAGGGCGCGGGCGATGGCCACCCGCTGCTGCTGGCCGCCGGAGAGTTTGCGGGGGTAGGAGTGTGCCTTGTCGGAGAGCCCGACCCGCTCCAGCAGCCGGGTCGCCAGCGCGTCCACCTCCGCCCTCGGCCTGCGCTGGGCCGACAGGGGCGCCTCGGTGACGTTCTGGTGCACGGTCAGGTGCGGGAAGAGGTTGAAGTTCTGGAAGACGAAACCGATCCTGGTCCGCTGCCGGAGAATCTCGCGCTCGGGCAGCTCGTACAGCCTGTCGCCGGACCTGCGGTAGCCGACCAGCTCGCCGTCGACGCTGACCGACCCGCTGTCCACCTTCTCCAGGTGGTTGACGGTACGCAGGAGCGTGGACTTCCCCGACCCCGACGGGCCCAGGATCACCGTGACCTCGCCCGGGGCGACCCGCAGGTCCACTCCGCGCAGCACCTCCAGCGACCCGAAGCTCTTGTGCACGTCCCGCAGCTCGACCATCGCGGCGCTCATGCGCGGCCCTTGCCGTAGTGCCGCTCGACGTAGTGCTGCGCGACGGACATCACGGAGGTCATGACGAGATACCAGATGGTCGCCACCAGCAGCAGGGCGATCACCCTGCCGTTGCGGTTGTAGATCACCTGGACCTGGTAGAAGAGCTCGGGCAGGGCCATGATGTAGACGACCGAGGTGCCCTTGACCAGGCCGATGATCTCGTTGCCGGCGGTCGGCACGATCGACCGCATGGCCTGCGGCAGGACGATCCGGAACAGCTGTCTGGTTCTGGGGATGCCCAGCGCCGCGGCGGCCTCCCGCTGGCCGTGGTCCACCGAGAGCAGGCCCGCCCGGACGATCTCCGCGGCGTAGGCGGCCTGGTGCAGGGCGAGGCCGAGCGCGGCGGCGGTGATCGGGCTGATCAGATCCATCGTCCCGACGTCGAAGAACGCCGGGCCGAACGGCACGCCGAAGGAGATCCTCGGATACAGCAGGGCCAGGTTGTACCAGAACAGCAGCTGCAGGATCAGCGGTACCGACCGGAACAGGGCGATGTAGCCCCAGGCCACCGAGTTGAGCAGCGGATTCCCCGACAGCCGCATGAGCGCCAGGACCGTGCCGAGCAGGAAGCCGAAGACGATTCCCAGCGCGGTCAGCTCAAGGGTGAACACGACCGCCCGCAGCACGGAGGGCGCGAACAGGTACTCCCCGACCACCTCCCACTCCCAGGCCGGGTTGGTGACCAGCGCGCTGACCGCCATGGCCAGCAGCACCGCGACGCCCAGGGCCGCCACCCATCGTCCGGGGTGGCGGGTGGTGACCACCTTCAGCGGGGGCTCACCGGCCTCCGAGTCTTCCGGGCCGGCCGGGGGGCCGCCCGCGGGAGGAGCGGCGGCCCGGATCACGCGGGGCCCGCCGGGGGCGGACGCGGGGATGAGCCGTGCCCGGCTCCACACGTACCCGTGGTGCGCGCGCCCCCGGCCGTTCTTCGTCGGGGGCGGCGCCTTCGCGGGGGCCGTGAGGGCCGCGGGGGCCGCGGGGGGATCGTGCGTGTCACCGCCGTCGGCGCCTGAGAGTTCGACGGGCATGGCTGAGGCCTTTCTGGCTGGTCGTACCGGGCGGGGTGGGGGCGCGCCGTCGACGGATCGTCGGAGGGGCGGCGGCGACACGGGAGGGGGTGGGGACGGCTTGGGATGACGTGCTCGCCCGTCACCGGCCGGAGCTCCGGGCGCACGGCATCACTTCAACACACGTTCACAATCCCGTCAAGACCTACTTGTTTAGTGGGTTTTTAGTCGAGATGGATCGCCTAGCAGGAGAAAGGGGCGATCGGGAAGGATTAGCCTGCTCAGGGCGAGGTAGAGGCAGGGCGGAGGCGGGCCCCACGCCCGCCCGAGGGAAGGGACCGATGGCAGAGTTGGTTGGTGGGGAGCCTTCGGGCAGCCAGTTCCCCGTGGTGGACGTCCACGCGGCGATAGACCGCAGCGACCTGCTCGACGAACTGTCCGACCTGCGGGTCAACGACGATGACGACGACGACCCCGTCCTGATCCGCCAGGACGGCAGTCCGGTCGACACCTGGCGGGAGAAGTATCCCTACGACGAGCGGATGGACCGGGCGGAGTACGACCGGATCAAGCGGCTGCTCCAGATCGAGTTGCTCAAGCTCCAGTACTGGATCAAGGACACCGGGGGGCGGGTGGTCGTCCTCTTCGAGGGGCGCGACGCCGCGGGCAAGGGCGGCACGATCAAACGGTTCATGGAGCACCTCAACCCCCGGGGCGCGAACGTGGTGGCGCTGGAGAAGCCGAGCGAGCGCGAGAGCACCCAGTGGTACTTCCAGCGCTACGTCTCCCACCTGCCCGCCGCCGGGGAGATGGTCTTCTTCGACCGCTCCTGGTACAACCGCGCCGGGGTCGAGCGGGTGATGCGCTTCTGCACCCCCGAGGAGTACCTGGAGTTCCTGGAGCAGGCCCCGGAGTTCGAGCGCATGCTCGTCCGGGACGGGATCCACCTGGTGAAGTTCTGGTTCTCGGTCTCGCGTTCCGAGCAGCGCACCCGGTTCGTGATCCGCCAGGTCGACCCGGTGCGGCAGTGGAAGCTGTCGCCGATGGACCTGGAGTCACTCGACAAGTGGGAGGACTACACCGCGGCCAAGGAGGACATGTTCGTCACCACCGACACGGAGGAGGCCCCGTGGACGGTGATCAAGAGCAACGACAAGAAGCGGGCCAGGACCGAGGCCATGCGCCACGTGCTGAGCCTGTTCGAGTACGAGAACAAGGACCGCGAGATCGTCGGCACCCCCGACCCCAAGATCGTCGTCCATGCCGCCGACGTGCTCGACGACGATCGCAGCCACTGACCGGCCGGGCCTTCCCACCTGGGCCTGGACCTCGCGCCCGGTGGATCGCCCGGACCGCTCGCGCGGCCGGGCCGGACGTCACCCCTCTCCCCGGTTGCGGCACAATTGCCACATGTCCCTTGACCCCGCCATCGCGGCCCGGCTGAAGCGCACCGCCGACGGGCTGGTTCCCGCCGTCGTCCAGCAGTACGACACCGGCGAGGTGCTCATGCTCGCCTGGATGGACGACGAGGCGCTGCACCGCACGCTCACCACCGGCAGGGCCACCTACTGGTCGCGCAGCCGCGGGGCCTACTGGGTGAAGGGCGACACCTCCGGCCACGTCCAGCACGTCAGGTCCGCCGCCCTCGACTGCGACGGCGACACCGTCCTGCTGCGGGTCGACCAGGTGGGCGCCGCCTGCCACACCGGCGACCGGACCTGCTTCGACGCCGACGAGCTGACGGTGACCCGGGCGTGACGGCCAGGCGGGAGCTGTGGACCTGGCTGGCGGTCTGCGTGGCGGGTGCCGCGCTCGTGCTCCTCGCCGCGGGACGCGACTGGTTCACCGTGACGTACGACACCCGCGAGGTGGCGGTCTCCGCCGCCGAACTGGCCCCCGCGCTCGGCCCCGCCGCCTGGGCGGCGCTCGCCGCGGTGGTCGCCGTCCTCGCGACGGGAGGCGTGTGGCGCCGGCTCGTCGGAGCGGTGATGGCGCTCGGCGGAGCCGGGATGATCGCCGGCTCCTGGTGGGGGAGCGGCGCGGGCGCCGCGCTGCGGATCTCCGCAGCGCAGGCGCCGATGTCCGCGGGCACCGCCCCGCAGGTCACCTCGGCCGTCGTCTGGCCGCTCCTCGCCTCCGCCGGAGGGCTTCTGCTGCTGGCCGGGGGAGTGGCGGCGATCCTGCGCGGCGGGCGCTGGCCGGGCATGTCCGGCCGGTACGACCGGCAGGGAGCCGGTCCCGGTGGCGCGGGCGGTCCCGCTCCCGTTCCCGCCGAGAGCGCCCCCAGCGAGCGGGCCCTGTGGGACGCCATCGACGAGGGCACCGACCCGACGGCCGATCCGGATCCTCGCGAGCGCTGACTCCCGCGAGGTCTGGCCTCGTGAGCTCTGGCTCCCATGAGCGCTGACCCCCGCGAGCGCAGCCCCGGTGGAACGTGGGCTCGGCCCTCCGCGCTTCCGCCGTGCCCGTGATTCCGTCGTTCCCGCCACCGGGACCTTCTCGCGGTCTCGCCGTCGGGAGGGCCGGGATTGTGCGCCCCCGGCTACGACTTGCTCACAACGTGCTCACAAGCGTGAACGGCTTCCCTCTTTGCGAGAGCGTTTTCGCTAGGATTTCGCCCGCAACTCGGATAATTGGGGGTCATTCATGAGCTATGGCGATCAGTCGGGTGGCTATGGCCAGCCCCCAGGGAGCGGCGGTCACGGCTCCCCGGGGGGCTACGGTTCATCCGGTGGGTACGGCCCCGGAGGCTACGGCCCGCCCGGTGGCGGCTACGACCCCTACGGCGGGTACGGCGCGCCGCCGCCGCGGGGCAACAACGGCATGGCGATCGCCGCGCTGATCATGGGCATCGCGGGGCTGTTCCTCTGCGGTTTCACCTCGATCGTGGGCGTGGTGCTCGGCCACATCTCGCTGGGACAGATCAAGCGGACGGGCGAGGAGGGGCGGGGCATGGCCATCGCGGGCCTGGTCCTGTCCTACTTCGGCATCCTGTGCTGGCTGGCGGTGCTGGCCTGGCTGGTCGCGGTCGGCGCCATCCTCGGCAGCGCCTCCCTGGGCGCCTGACACGGGGACGGGCGTCCGGGTCGGGTGTCCGGGCCGGTCCGCGACCGGCCCCGATCTCGCCACGGTGGCGCGCCCGGTACATTCCCGTACCTGCCGGGTCCCGCGCCCCTGCCCGGGAGGCGGGCGGGGGTTCGCGCCGGTGGCGCGGGGACGGCGTGAGTAGGGTGGCCGGTGAGGGCCGGCCACGGGTGAGGTGAGGGCCGGCCACGGGTGAGGTGAGGGCCGGCCACCGGTGAAGGGTGCTGACGGGCCGTGGTGACGGGGAAGGTCGCGGGTTCGCGTGCGGCGGCCGTGCTGGCGCCGCTCGGGGTCGCGCTGGCGGCGGGCGCGGCGGTCGCGTTCGTGGGCGCGGTGGACCCCAACGAGCCCGGCCATTATCCGACCTGCCCGTTCCTCCTGCTCACCGGCCTCTACTGTCCCGGCTGCGGCGGCCTGCGAACGGTGTACGCGCTCGTGCACGGAGATCCCGCGACGGCCCTGGGACTCAACCCGCTCGTCGTGCTCCTGATCCCGGTGCTGGTCCTGCTGTGGGGCCGGTGGGCGCTGCGTGCCTGGTCAGGAGGCGGGTCCACCGGAAAGTCCGGTGCCGCGCCCGCGGGTAAATCCATCCGCCCGGTCTATGTGTGGTTATTGCTCGCCTTGATGGTCGCGTTTTGGATAGTGCGAAATCTTCCTTTTGGGGAATTCCTAGCCCCATAGTCACCGATAGGTCTCACCCCGTGGCGGGGCGACCCCGGCCGGGCCGATAGCATCGGCGGAACAAGGGCAGTCGACCGGGAGGGGCCTTACTCGTGAGCGAGCGGAGCGAGCGAACCACGGATGCGGCGGCGTTCGCGAACCCGGCCCCGGAGCTTCGCGAGGAGGGCAAGTGAGCGTGCTTGAGGAAATCCTCGAAGGAGTCCGCGCCGATCTGGCCGAGCGGCAGGAGCGGGTGACGCTGGCCGAGCTCAAGGAGCGGGCCGGGCGGGCGCCCGCCCCCCGCGACGCGTACGCGGCGCTGGGCGGCGACCAGGTGGCGGTCATCGCCGAGGTCAAGCGCTCCAGCCCGTCCAAGGGCGCCCTGGCCGCGATCGCGGACCCCGCCGCGCTGGCCGGCGACTACGAGTCGGGCGGCGCCCACGTCATCAGTGTGCTCACCGAGCGGCGCCGCTTCGGCGGCAGCCTCGACGACCTGGCCGCCGTGCGCGCCGTCGTCGACATCCCGGTGCTGCGCAAGGACTTCATCGTCACCTCGTACCAGCTCTGGGAGGCCCGCGCCTACGGCGCCGACCTGGCGCTGCTGATCGTCGCGGCGCTCGACCAGAACGCGCTGGTCTCGCTCATCGAGCGGGCCGAGTCGATCGGGCTGACCCCGCTGGTCGAGGTGCACACCGAGGAGGAGCTCGACCGGGCGCTCGCCGCCGGAGCCAGGATCATCGGTATCAACGCGCGGGACCTCAAGACCCTCGAGGTCGACCGTGAGGTGTTCGCCAAGCTGGCTCCCAAGATCCCCGAGGGCATCATCAAGATCGCCGAGTCGGGTGTGCGCGGCCCCCACGACCTGCTCGCCTACGCCAGGGCGGGTGCCGACGCCGTCCTGGTCGGCGAGAGCCTGGTGACCGGCAAGGACCCGCGGGCCGCCGTGGTCGATCTGGTCACCGCCGGTGCCCATCCCGCATCCCGACCCGAGGGGCAGTAAGCAGTGACAACGCACGAGGGAACCGTCATCACCACCGCCGACCTCGCGGGTAACGCCGCCCACGGCGACGACCCGGACGTCCACGGCAAGTTCGGCGTCTTCGGCGGCCGCTACGTGCCCGAGGCGCTCATCCCGGCGCTGGACGAGGTCGCGGCGGAGTACGACAAGGCGAAGAACGACGTGGCGTTCCTGCGGGAGTTCGACCACCTGCTGCGCACCTACGCCGGGCGGCCGACCACGCTGACCGATATCCCGCGCTTCGCGGAGCAGGCGGGCGGCGCCCGGATCATCCTCAAGCGCGAGGACCTGACCCACACCGGCGCCCACAAGATCAACAATGTGCTCGGCCAGGCCCTGCTGACCAAGCGCCTGGGCAAGACGCGGGTGATCGCCGAGACCGGTGCCGGACAGCACGGCGTCGCCACCGCGACCGCCGCGGCCCTGATGGGCCTGGAGTGCGTGATCTACATGGGGGCCGTCGACTGCGAGCGCCAGGCGCTCAACGTCGCCCGCATGAAGCTGCTCGGCGCCACCGTCGTCCCGGTCACCAACGGCAGCCAGACCCTCAAGGACGCCATCAACGAGGCGTTCCGCGACTGGGTCGCCAACGTCGACAGCACCCACTACCTCTTCGGCACCATCGCCGGCCCGCACCCGTTCCCGGAGATCGTCCGCGACTTCGCGCGCATCATCGGCGTCGAGGCCCGCCGCCAGATGCTGGAGCTCACCGGCAAACTGCCCGACGCGGTCGCCGCCGCCGTCGGCGGGGGATCGAACGCCATCGGCATCTTCCACGCCTTCCTCGACGACCGGGACGTTCAGCTGCACGGCTACGAGGCGGGCGGCCGGGGCCTGGAGAGCGGCGAGCACGCCCTCACCCTCACCGCGGGCTCCGTCGGCGTGCTGCACGGCTCGCGCACCTACGTGCTGCAGGACGACGAGGGCCAGACGATCGAGTCGCACTCGATCTCGGCCGGGCTCGACTATCCCGGCGTCGGCCCCGAGCACGCCTGGCTCAAGGACAGCGGCCGTGCCACCTACCACGGCATCACCGACGCCGAGGCGATGGACGCCTTCTCGCTGCTCGCCCGCACCGAGGGCATCATCCCCGCGATCGAGTCCTCGCACGCGCTCGCCGGGGCACTCAAGCTCGGTCGCGAGATGGGCCCCGAGGCGACGATCCTGGTCAACCTCTCCGGCCGGGGCGACAAGGACATGGGCACCGCGATGAAGTACTTCAACCTCTGAAACCTGACGGCCGACTTGCCTCCCCTCCGGCGGGCCGAAGGGGACGAACCGCAACGGAAGTAACGATGACGACTCTTCAGACGGTGTTCGCCAAGGCTAAGGCGGACGACCGCGCCGCCCTCATCGGATACCTGCCGGCTGGGTTCCCCAGCAAGGACGGTGCGATCGCCGTCGCCACCGCCATGGTGGAGGCGGGTTGCGACGTGATCGAGATCGGCCTGCCCTACTCGGATCCCCTCATGGACGGCCCGACGATCCAGGACGCCGTCCACCGGGCGCTGACCAACGGCACCCGCATCGCCGACGTGCTTCGCACGGTCGAGGGCGTGGCCGCCACCGGTGCCGCCACCCTGGTCATGACGTACTGGAACCCGATCGACCGCTACGGCGCCGAGCGCTTCGCCCGGGACCTGGCGAACGCGGGCGGGGTGGGCACCATCACGCCGGACCTGACTCCCGAGGAGGCCGGTCCCTGGCGCGAGGCCAGCGCCGAGGCCGGGATCGACACGGTCTTCCTGGTCGCGCCCAGCTCCACCGAGGCCCGAATCAAGGCCGTCGTCGACAGCTGCACCGGCTTCGTCTACGCGGCGTCGCTGATGGGCGTCACCGGCGCCCGCGACTCGGTCGGCGCGGCCGCGCACGGCCTGGTCGAGCGCACCCGCCTCCACACCTCCCTGCCGGTCTGCGTCGGCCTGGGCGTCGGCACCGGACGGCAGGCCGCCGAGGTCGCGGGGTACGCCGACGGCGTCATCGTGGGTTCGGCGTTCATCCGCCGCGTCCTGGACGCCCCGGACGAGGCCTCCGGCCTGGCGTCCGTCCGCGAGCTGGGCGCCGAGCTGGCGGCAGGCGTCCGAGGCTGAGGATTTCGCCGGGTGCGGTCCCCGTGACGGGGGCCGCACCCGGCTTTCTACCTGTCAGGCAGGCTTATTCGACGCTTATCCAGCCCGTGATGAGGTTTCCTTCGGATACCTTGCGTTCGCCGGAGACGTCCGTGCCCGGGGCCTGGAATAGGAGAATGGTGCTCGTGACCTCTGATAACCCCGCGCCCAATAGGTCGCGTATCGTGATTTCGGCGCTACCCTGGGTAACGACCGTCTCGCGGCTGGTGCTGGCGGGCGTGCTGATCGTCGCGGGTTGGGGCAAGATCGGCACCCCGGTGCTCTCGGTTCAGGCGGTCGAGGCATACGAACTGCTCCCTGAATCGCTCGCCACGGTGGTCGGCTACGGCCTGCCGATCCTGGAGATCGTCGTAGGGGTGTTGCTGGTCGTCGGGCTGCTCACCCGGGCGGCGGGTGTCATCTCGGCACTGCTCATGCTGGCGTTTGTCATCGGGATCGCCTCGGCGTGGGCGCGCGGGCTGCGCATCGACTGCGGCTGCTTCGGCGGCGGCGGTCAGCTGGCGGCCGGGGTGGAGCCCGACTACCTCATCGACATCCTGCGTGACTTCGGTCTCTTCGGACTCGGCGTGCTCGTCGCCTGGTTCCCTCCGGGCCGCTTCGCGCTGGACTCCGCCCTGGGGCTCACCCCGGGACGGGAGCCGTACGACGACCTTGAGGGCGACGACGAGGAGGAGCACCAGGAAAAGGAGACTGACTGATGGGCAAGGCCGCGCGGGACCAGTCGGCGCGTGATCGGATCAAGGCACAGCGCGAAGAGCAGATGCTGAAGGAGAGGCGCAAGCGCATGGCGACCATCGGAACGGCCGCCGTCCTCGCGATCGCCGCCGTCGGGGCGGGCTGGTGGTTCGCCGCCCAGAGCAGCAGGTCCGAGCTGGTCGGTGCCGAACTCGCGCCGATCACCGTCGCCGCGGACGGCTCGGTGGTCATGGCCAAGGCGGGCGTGGAGAAGCCGGTCCTGGACGTCTTCGAGGACTTCCAGTGCCCGGCCTGCAGGGCGCTCGAGGAGACCAGCGGTCCCACGATCAAGAACCTGGCGGCCGAGGGCAAGGCCAAGGTGGTCTACCACCCGATCACGATCTTCCAGGAGCAGACCAACAAGGGCATCACCCGGGGCAACTCCGTGCGCGCGGGGGCTGCCTCCCGCTGCATCCCCGGAGGCGTTCCCTGGAGCAGGTTCCACGACAAGCTGTTCGACGAGCAGCCCTCCGAGACCGAGGAGGGCTTCAAGATCCCCGACCTGATCGCCTGGGGCAAGGACGCCGGGGTGACCGATCCCGGGTTCGACACGTGCGTGACCAGCCAGGCGAAGGCCGCCGAGCACCTCGCCTACAGCACCAAGGTCCTGGAGACACAGAAGCTCACGGGCACCCCGACGCTGAAGCTCAACGGCACCGAGGTGGACACCGGCGTGGCTTTCAAACCGGCCGAGCTACGCCAGGCCGTTCTTGATGCCGCCAAGTAGCTCGTGACACGGTAACGTCACCTGACATGCCCCTCGCCTCGATTCCCAGCCCCTCTCAGGGGGTCTGGCATCTCTTCGGCGTGGTCCCCATCCGGGCCTACGCACTGTGCATCGTGCTCGGCGTCGTCGTCGCGGTCGCCATCGGCGAGCGCCGCTGGCGCGCCCGCGGCGGTGCCCCTGGAACGATCGTGGATCTCGCCGTCTGGGCCGTGCCGTTCGGCCTGGTCGGTGGACGCCTCTACCACGTCATCACCGACTGGCAGCTCTACTTCGGGCCGGACGCGCCCAACGAGCCGATCGAGGCGCTGTTCATCTGGAACGGTGGCCTGGGCATCTGGGGCGCCGTCGCCCTCGGCGGCGTGGGCGTCTGGCTGGGCTGCCGCGGCCGGGGCATCTCCCTGACCGCGGTGGCCGACACCGTCGCCCCCGGCATCGCGGTGGCCCAGGCCATCGGCCGCTGGGGCAACTACTTCAACCAGGAGCTGTTCGGCAGTCCCACCGACCTGCCGTGGGGCCTGGAGATCGACCCCGACCGGCCGGGCACGGTGCCGGGCGAGGACACCTACCACCCCGCGTTCCTGTACGAGTCGATCTGGGACCTGGGCCTGGCGCTGGTCCTCATCTGGATCGGCCGCAAGTACCTGCTCCGCCACGGCCGCCTGTTCGCGCTCTACGTCGCCGGCTACACCGTGGGCCGCTTCTGGATCGAGGGCCTGCGGGTCGACACCGCCCACCACATCCTCGGCCTGCGGCTGAACCAGTGGACCTCGATCATCCTGTTCATCGGGGCGATGGCCTACTTCTGGTTCACCAGGAACAAGACCGGGGAGGAGCGGGTCAGCCCGGTGCCCGACCCCGCCGACCTTGAGGACGGGGCCACCGCTCCGGACGAGGAGGCGGACGCGGATTCGGATTCGGATTCGGATTCGGCGAAGGGCGGGGCCGCCACCCTGGCCGCGGCGGCTCCGGGGGACGGCGCGGGAGATCCCGTCGATCCGGCCCATCCGTCCGACCAGGCAGACCAGACCGAGAACGACGGTGAGGCCGGGCAGGACGACGGGGCACGGCCCGCCTCGGCGACGCTCGCCGCCGAAGGGCCGGTCGAGGCCGGGGGCCCGGTCGATCCGGCCCACCCGTCGGATCAGGCCGAGCCGGTGGAGAGCGACCGGGCCGAGGACGAGCCGGACCGTACGGTTCCGGCCGCCGCCTCTGACAAGGTCGCCTCTGACAAGGCCGCTCCGATCAAGGCCGAACCCGGCAAGGTCGCCTCGGACAAGGCCGTTCCGGGCGGCACCGCTTCGGAGAGCACGACCTCGGACAGGGCCGTCCCCGACGATGCCGCCGACTCCGACGGCACCGCTTCGGGTGCGGAGGGCGGCGATCTCCCCGAGGAGGTCGCGACCAAGGTCGTTCCCGAGGGTGAGAAAGAACGACGGTGACGTTCTTCCCACGGTCGAGGCCCTGGAGCCCCGGACGCGCCGCCGGATCGTCCGGCACGCCGGTGCGTCTCCACTCCGGGGCCGAGACCGGTGGCCCGTCGTCTCCCCCCGGCGCTGAGCCCCGGGGCCTGCCGCCCGAAGGACCAGGGTGAGCTCGGACACCTCCAGGGGACGTGCCGAGATGCACCACCGGCACCGCGACGTCAACGGCGGCTGGCTGCGGCCGTCGGTGTTCGGCGCGATGGACGGCCTCGTCTCCAACTTCGCCCTGATCGCCGGTGTCGCCGGCGGCGCCGCGAGCACCAGGGTCATCCTGCTGGCCGGCATCGCGGGACTGGCCGCGGGCGCGTTCTCCATGGCGGGCGGCGAGTACGTCTCGGTGGCCAGCCAGCGGGAGCTCGCCCTGGCCGAGATCGACGTCGAGCGGCGCGAGCTCGAACGCCACCCCGAGGCCGAGCTGGAGGAGCTCGCCAAGCTCTACGAGGAGCGGGGTGTCGATCCCGCCGTGGCGGCCGAGGTGGCCCGGCAGATCTCGATGGACCCCGACAGGGCCCTTGAGGTCCACACCGAGGCCGAGCTCGGCGTCACCTTCCGCGACCTGCCCTCGCCCAGGACCGCCGCGATCTCCTCGTTCCTGTCGTTCGGCGTGGGCGCCCTCCTGCCCCTCCTGCCGTACCTGCTCGGCGTCACCAGCCTGGTGGCCTCGGCGGTGATCTCCTGCCTGGCGCTGTTCGGCGCGGGCGCGCTGGTCTCCCGGGTCACCGCACGCAGCTGGTGGTACAGCGGGCTGCGCCAGCTCGTCGTCGGCGCGGTCGCCGCCGGCCTTACCTTCACCCTGGGCACCTTCCTGGGAGGAACCGGACTGTGACCACCCCAACCTCGACTCCGCCCCCCGCCTCCGGGCGCAAGCGCCGCCGTACCTCCGGCAAGAAGCCCGGCAGGAAAGAGGAGCCCTGGAGCATCCCCCAGCTGGAGGAGTGGGGGCTGACCCTGACCCAGCAGCGGCTGGTGGTGGTGTTCGGATCGCTGGCGGGGGTGCTGGTCGCCGCGGTCGCCCTCACCCTCGCGATCTCCGCGATCGGCAACGACTTCGAGCCCGAGCGGGTCACCGCCTCGGTCATCGGCACCGAACCCCGGCCCGACGTCTACAGGGGATGGCCCTCCTCCAAGGTGTTCGCGCCGATCGCGGAGAGCAAGGCCGACCCCAAGCCGCTGACGGCCAAGGACCTCTTCGCGAAGACCCTCAAGGAGGGCAGGACCACGCTGAGGCTGGCGGGCAGCCCGCGGCTGGAGACCGACTGTGTGGCGGCGGTCTGGGGCCAGGGTCTCGCCGACCTGCTCACCCGGGGAGGGTGCACCCAGGTGGCCAGGGGCCTGTACGCCAGCGCCGACGGCCGTTACGTCGCCCAGTACACCCTGTTCAACCTCCGCGACACCGCCTCCGCCGACACGCTGGTGACCATGCTGACCACCATGCACCGGGGCGGCTGGGTCCGGCCGCTCCAGGCGTCCAGGGCCGCCTTCCCCGCCGCGGGCCACACCGAGGCCAGCGGTCACGCCATGGGGCACTACGCGGGCCTCGTCTGGCTCGGCAGGGCCGACGGGGTGGAACCGGGCCCGAGGGACGACTTCGTCTCGCTGTCCCTGACGGTCCGCGCCACGGAAAAGGCGATCTTCCGCCGCATCGTCGCCGCCTCCCCGGCGCCCGCCCCGGCCCAGTAGTTCCCGTACGTCATTTCGTTCGCCGGATTGTGCGGGCAGGTCTCGCTAAGCTGGCCGAGTCGGCGATAGCCAAGCCGATATTGTTCGACCGCCCCAGGGCATGGGGTGGCAGCGCGGGGAGCCCTCCAGCCGTTGGGCGGGGCTACGAACCGTGAACCTCTGATTTCGGTCAGGAATCCTGGTTCTTCAAGGACTGGGAGGATGTCAAAGTAAGCTTTTTTCATGCGCAAGTGGATCATCGTTGTCGTGCTGGCCGGGGTCGCCGGGGTGGGGGCTTTTTTGTGGCTCGGGAGCGAGCCCGCCCCGCGCGCCGCGGTCCTGCGCGCGGAGTCCGGTACGGCCCACTACGCGCCCATCGCGACCCGCGTCCTCGATCCCCAGCCGCTGACCGTCGCGGAGATGTTCCCCGGCCCCTCGGTGTCGGCGGGCACGACCAGTCTCGCGCTCAGGACCACCGAGACCCTCGCCGACTGCGCTGAGGCGGCCTGGGGGAGTGCGGAGGACGTGCTCGGCGGGTGCACGCAGGTGCTGCGGGCCCGTTACGAGACCGAGGACGGCGCGGTCTCCGGCCAGTTCCTGATTTTCAATCTCGCCGACTCCGCCGCCGCCGACAGGCTCGTGGCGGCGCTCAAGAGCGGGGGCTTCGTCCGGCCCGCCCCCGACACGCCCGACGGCTTCGACGGCTCGCGCAGCTGGGCCCAGGTCCGCGGCCTCGGGCACTACGTCACGGTGAGCTGGGTCGCCCCCGTCGTCCAGGGGAGCCAGGTGGATCTCACCTATCCGCAGGTCGCGATGGACGGCCTCGGTCTGGTCATCCAGCGTCGGCTGGTGCGCTGAGGGAGCTCTCCACCGCGGCCCGGAGCTCCAGCAGCCGGTGGGCGGGCAGTTCGAGGACGGTGACGTCGCCCGCCCACGGGGCCACGGCGGTGACGACCGCCCTGGCCTGCTTCTTCGTCAGGTCTCCCCTGACCCTGATCAGGGCCTCGCGCCAGGTGTTGGCGAGTTTGCCGTGCGCGTTGTCCAGGACGCGGCGCAGGATCCGGGCCGCGTCGTCCGCGTTCCCGGTGCTCTCTGTGTCTCCCGCGTTCCCGCTGTCCCCGGTGGGCGGCGCCACCCGTACGGCGCGGACGGACGTGCCCTCGGCGGTGAGGTCGTAGACGGGGGCGAGCAGGTCGGCGGGGAGGTCCTTCGGGGCCGACGCCAGCGTGACCCGGACCTCCTCGGCGCGGGTGGCCAGCAGCAGCCGGGGCAGCGCGGCCTCCAGGCCTGCGGGTACGGAGATCGCCACCTTGGTGGGGTCGCTGGCGTAGGGCTTGGCCAGCCAGGTCGTCAGGCGCGCTCTGGGGGCTTTGGGCAGCACGTCGCGGGGCCAGTCGCCCACCAGCACCTCGGGGACGAACCCGTCGCCGGAGTCTGCGGTCGGGGCGGTGGGGGAGGCCGCCGACTCCACGGACTGGGGGCCCTGCGTGTAGATGGCGGTGCCGGGCGCCTCGGCGCGGGCGGCCGCGGCGGGCCAGGTCTTCGTCGTGGGACGCAGGACGTACAGGTCGGCGGCCGAGCCGATGGCCTCGGCGCCGAGGTAGCGGTTGAAGTCGGGATAGATCGCCTCGTTGACGAGGTTGAGCTGCGACAGGGCCTGCTGAACCTTGAGGGCGAGCGCGGGGGTGCGCTCGCTGGCGCCGTACGCCAGCATGATCCGGCCCTGCTCGCGGTCGCGCAGTCCCTCCGCGCAGCGGGCGACGAACAGCCCGACGCCCTCGGGGGTGTAGGGAGGGTCGGTGATCGCCAGGTCGGCCCAGGACCGCGCGGAGGCGGGCAGGCCCAGGCGCAGGTCGGCCCAGCGGGTTCGCACGGCCAGGCCGAGCCGGTCGGCCTCACCGGCGATGTAGGCGAGGATGCGCTCGTCGACGTCGACGACGGTCACCTCGACGCCGGGGTGCAGCATCGCGGTGGCCAGCGAGGTCAGATCGTGGTCGCCCACGCACAGCAGCCGGGCGCCGTCCAGCCAGAACCGGGCGTCCAGCAGCAGCGCCCGCCTGACCACGGTCTCGCCGGTCGCGGCGACGTGGTCCAGCGTGTGGCGGCCCCGGGGCGCCTTGGCGATCAGCTCGTCCATGCGCGCGACCAGGTCGGCGTGGCCGGGGAGCAGGTGGGCCACCGGGTCCGCCGGCCCGAGGGGGTGCGCGCCCGCTCCGGTCGGTGTGGGGTCGGTCACTCTCGGTCCGGCCGGTGGGGGGCCGGTCACTCCTGGGTCGGTCGGTGTGCGGCCGCTCACCCCCGGGCCGCTCACCCGCGGGTCGGTCGGCGGGGAGCCGTTCTCCTGCCGGGCCGGATCCAGCCAGGCCGGAGGGGCCGGGAGCCTGAATCGATCGCCGGACCGCTCCAACTCCCCGTCCACCTCGCGCAGCAGCGCCTCGATGGTCCGCCGTGACGTCGCGGTCTCCCTGACCAGGTCGGCGAGCGTCCACCAGCGCCCGCCGCCCAGGGCCGCCAGCGCGCTCCGCAGTCGCCTGCCGTCGACGCCCGCCCGCGCGACGAGCGCCTCGGCCCCGGTGCCCTCGGGGGTTTCCGGCAGGCCGGGCCGTCCCGACACGCCCGGGGCGTCCGGAGTGGCGCTGTCTGTCAGACCGGTGGGGTCACCCGGGGCGGCGGGGTCGCTCGGTTCCATTGGGCCACCCTAGAGCCAGGACCTGGAATGTTGCGCCACCGTGACGTGTTGAATGAACCGGGCGAACCTGCACTAATTCGGCGGGACCTCACCGGGTAGGTAGGTATCCGGCAGGGTACGGTAATCTCTACCCACCACGCAGCAGGGCCAACGTCGTCCCTTGCTTGTTCGAAAGAAGCAAGACGACGGGAGGGATTCAATGCCTGCTGCCCACCTCGGCTTTCCCGAGCCTCAGGGCCTGTACCACCCCTCGCACGAGCACGACGCCTGTGGTGTCGCCATGGTCGCGGACGTGGCCGGCCGCCGTAGTCACGACATCGTCGCGAAGGCCCTGACCGCCCTGTGCAATCTTGATCATCGGGGGGCCCAGGGTAGCGAACCGGACACCGGCGACGGGGCCGGGATCCTGACCCAGGTTCCCGACGCCTTCTTCCGCGTGGTGGCGGACCTCCCCCTGCCCGCGGCCGGTTCCTACGCCGCCGGCATGGCCTTCCTGCCCGCCGAGGCGCAGGCCCGCGAGACCGCCGTACGGCTGATCGAGGAGATCGCCGCGGAGGAGGGCCTGACGGTTCTCGGCTGGCGCGACGTCCCGATCACCCCCGGCCTTCCCGGGCCGAGCGCCCGCGCGGTGATGCCGTTCTTCGGCCAGCTGTTCGTGGCGTCCCCGGACGGCGAGAGCGGCCTGGAGCTGGACCGGCTGGCCTTCTGCCTGCGCAAGCGGGCCGAGCACGAGGCGAACGTCTACTTCCCCTCGCTGAGCTCCCGGACCATCGTCTACAAGGGCATGCTCACCCCGCTGCAGGTCGAGCAGTTCTTCCCCGACCTGAGCGACGAGCGCTACGAGACCGCGATCGCGCTGGTCCACTCGCGTTTCTCCACCAACACCTTCCCCTCGTGGCCGCTGGCGCACCCCTACCGCTACGTCGCCCACAACGGTGAGATCAACACGGTCAAGGGCAACCGCAACTGGATGCGCGCCCGCGAGGCCATGCTGGGGACGGCGAACCTGCCGGGCAACCTGTCGCGGCTCTTCCCGATCTGCGACCCGGCCGGCTCCGACACCGCCTCCTTCGACGAGACGCTGGAGCTCATCCACCTCGCGGGACGCAGCCTGCCGCACGCGGTGCTGATGATGATCCCCGAGGCGTGGGAGAGCCACACCGAGATGGACCCCGCGCGGCGGGCGTTCTACGAGTTCCACTCCACGATGATGGAGGCCTGGGACGGCCCGGCCTCGATCACCTTCTCCGACGGCACCCTGGTCGGCGCGGTGCTCGACCGCAACGGCCTGCGCCCGGGACGGTTCTGGGTCACCACGGACGGCCTGGTCGTGCTCGCCTCCGAGGCGGGCGTGCTGGACATCGCCCCCGAGGACGTGGTCCGCAAGGGCCGCCTGCAGCCCGGCAAGATGTTCCTGATCGACACCGAGCTCGGCAAGATCATCGAAGATGACGAGATCAAGGCCGAGCTGGCGGCCGAGCTGCCGTACGCGGACTGGCTGCACGCCGGGCTGGTCCGCTTCGAGGAGCTGCCCGCCCGCTCGCGTGAGGCCCTGTCGCACGAGACGCTGATCAAGCGGCAGCAGACCTTCGGTTACACCGAGGAGGAGCTGCGGATCATCCTGGGGCCGATGGCCAGGGCGGGCATCGAGCCGATCGGCTCGATGGGCACCGACACCCCGGTCGCGGTGCTCAGCGAGAAGCCCCGGCTGCTGTTCGACTACTTCAGCCAGCTGTTCGCGCAGGTCACCAACCCGCCGCTGGACGCGATCCGCGAGGAGCTCGTCACCTCCCTGGCCAGCACCATCGGCCCCGAGGGCAACCTGCTCGACCCGGGCCCGGCCTCCTGCCGCCAGCTCGTGCTGCCCTACCCGGTGCTCGACAACGACGAGCTCGCGAAGATCATCCACATCAACGACGAGGGCGCGCTGCCGGGCTTCCACCCGCACGTGGTCTCGGGCCTGTACGAGGTCGCGGGCGGCGGCGAGGCGCTGCTGCGCCGCATCGAGGAGATCCGCGCCGAGGTCTCCTCGGTGATCGAGGGCGGGGCGCGGATCATCGTGCTGTCCGACCGCGGCTCCTCCGACGTCCTGGCGCCGATCCCCTCGCTGCTGCTCACCGGTGCCGTCCACCACCACCTGATCGCCGAGAAGACCCGGACCAAGATCGGTCTGGTCGTCGAGACCGGCGAGGCGCGCGAGGCGCACCACATGGCGCTGCTCGTCGGCTACGGGGCGGGCGCGGTCAACCCGTACCTCGCCATCGAGACCGTCGAGGACATGGTCGACTCCGGTGCCCTGAAGGTCGACAGGCACAAGGCCGTGCGCAACCTCATCAAGGCGTACGGCAAGGGCGTGCTGAAGGTCATGTCCAAGATGGGGGTGTCCACGGTCGCCTCCTACACCGGGGCGCAGATCTTCGAGGCGCTCGGCCTGAGCCAGGAGGTCGTGGACGCCTGCTTCACCGGGACCACGTCCCGCCTGGGCGGCGTCGGCTTCGACGTCCTGGCCGAGGAGGCGGCGCAGCGCCACCTGCGCGCCTACCCCCGGGCCGAGAACGCCCACCGCCGCCTGGAGGTCGGCGGCGAGTACCAGTGGCGCCGCGAGGGCGAGCCGCACCTGTTCAACCCCGAGACCGTCTTCAAGCTGCAGCACGCCACCCGCTCGCGCCGCTACGAGATCTTCAAGGAGTACACCGGCCTGGTGGACTCCCAGGCGGAGAAGCTGATGACGCTGCGCGGCATGTTCAAGCTGCGGGAGGGCGTCCGCGAGCCGGTGCCGATCGACGAGGTCGAGCCGGTCAGCGAGATCGTCAAGCGCTTCTCCACCGGCGCGATGTCGTACGGCTCCATCTCGATGGAGGCGCACGAGACGCTCGCCATCGCGATGAACCGGCTGGGCGGCAAGTCCAACACCGGCGAGGGCGGCGAGGACCCCGAGCGGCTCCACGACCCGGCCCGCCGCTCGGCCATCAAGCAGGTGGCCTCCGGCCGGTTCGGCGTGACCTCCGAGTATCTGGTCAACGCCGACGACGTGCAGATCAAGATGGCCCAGGGCGCCAAGCCCGGTGAGGGCGGCCAGCTGCCCGGCCACAAGGTCTACCCGTGGATCGCCAAGACCCGGCACTCCACCCCGGGCGTCGGCCTCATCTCGCCGCCGCCGCACCACGACATCTACTCGATCGAGGACCTCGCCCAGCTCATCCACGACCTGAAGAACGCGAACCCGGCCGCCCGGGTGCACGTCAAGCTCGTGGCCGAGGTCGGGGTCGGAACGGTCGCGGCGGGCGTGTCCAAGGCCCACGCGGACGTCGTGCTGATCTCCGGCCACGACGGCGGCACCGGCGCGTCCCCGCTGACCTCGCTCAAGCACGCGGGCGCCCCCTGGGAGCTCGGCCTGGCCGAGACCCAGCAGACGCTGCTGCTCAACGGCCTGCGCGACCGGATCGTCGTGCAGGTGGACGGCCAGCTCAAGACCGGCCGCGACGTGGTCATCGCCGCGCTGCTCGGCGCCGAGGAGTACGGTTTCGCCACGGCCCCGCTGGTCGTCTCCGGCTGCGTGATGATGCGCGTCTGCCACCTGGACACCTGCCCGGTCGGCGTCGCCACCCAGAACCCCGAGCTGCGCAAGCGGTTCACCGGCAAGCCCGAGTTCGTGGTCAACTTCTTCGAGTTCGTCGCCGAGGAGATCCGCGAGTATCTCGCCGCGCTGGGCTTCCGCAGCATCGAGGAGGCCGTCGGCCACGCCGAGCTGCTGGACACCACCCCGGCCGAGAGCCACTGGAAGGCCTCGGGGCTGGACCTGGCGCCGATCCTGCACCAGCCCGAGCTGCCCGAGGGCGCCTCGCTCCGCCGTACCGTGGAGCAGGACCACGGGCTGGCCAAGGCGCTGGACAACACGCTGATCCAGCTCGCCGAGGGCGCGCTCAGGGGCGGTTCCCGGGTCACGCTCGACCTGCCCATCCGCAACGTCAACCGCACGGTCGGCACCATGCTCGGCCACGAGGTGACCAAGCGGTACGGCGGCGCGGGGCTGCCCGACAACACCATCGACGTGCGCTTCACCGGCTCCGCGGGCAACTCCTTCGGCGCCTTCCTGCCCAGGGGCGTCACCCTGCGGCTGACCGGTGACGCCAACGACTACGTGGGCAAGGGCCTGTCCGGTGGCCGGATCTCGGTCCAGCCGCACGACGCGGCCCCGCTCGACGGGCACATCATCGCCGGAAACGTCAGCCTGTACGGCGCGACCTCCGGTGAGGCCTTCATCCGCGGCGTCGTGGGAGAGCGGTTCTGCGTCCGCAACTCCGGTGCCACCGCGGTGGTCGAGGGTGTCGGCGACCACGGCTGCGAGTACATGACCGGCGGCAAGGTGGTCGTCCTCGGCCCGACCGGCCGCAACTTCGCGGCGGGCATGTCGGGCGGCGTCGCCTACCTGCTCGACCTCGACGTCGAGCGGGTCAACCGGGAGATGGTCGAGATCGAGGAGCTGGACGAGGCCGACTCCGAGGCGCTGCGCGAGGTCGTCGAGGCCCACCTGGCCGAGACCGGCTCCACGGTGGCCAAGGCGCTCATCGCCGACTGGGACCCGTCCCGCTTCGGCAAGATCATGCCGACGGACTACAAGCGGGTCCTGCGGGCCGCCGAGTCCGCCCGGCTGGAGGGCCGCGACATCGACGAGGCCGTCATGACCGCCGCGGTCCAGGGGTGACGCCGATGTCTGTTTCGAAGACCTTTCAGGCTTTTCAGGGATAAGGGAGGTACGACCGATGGCTGACCCCAAGGGTTTCCTCGCTCACGGACGCGAGCTGCCGGCGCGCCGCCCGGTGGACGTGCGCATCCGCGACTGGCGCGAGGTCTACGAGGACTTCCCCAAGCCCGCGCTGACCAAGCAGGCCGCGCGGTGCATGGACTGCGGCATCCCGTTCTGTCACAACGGCTGCCCGCTGGGCAACCTGATCCCCGAGTGGAACGACCTGGTCTACCGGGACGACTGGCACGAGGCCATCGAGCGCCTGCACGCCACCAACAACTTCCCGGAGTTCACCGGCCGCCTGTGCCCGGCTCCGTGTGAGGCGGCGTGCGTGCTCGGCATCAACTCCGACCCGGTCGCGATCAAGCGGGTCGAGGTCGAGATCATCGACCGCGCCTTCGACGAGGGCTGGGTCACCCCCCAGCCCGCCGCCTCGAAGACCGGCAGGCGCGTCGCGGTCGTCGGCTCGGGCCCTGCGGGCCTGGCCGCCGCGCAGCAGCTCACCAGGGCAGGGCACGACGTGGTCGTGTTCGAGCGGGCCGACCGGATCGGCGGCCTGCTCCGCTACGGCATCCCCGAGTTCAAGATGGAGAAGCGGCACATCGACCGCCGTCTCGACCAGATGCGGGCCGAGGGCACCGAGTTCCGTACCGGCGTCAACGTCGGCGTGGACATCACGGCGGCGCGGCTGCGCGAGGAGTTCGACGCGATCGTCCTGGCCGGCGGCGCGACCCAGTGGCGGGACCTGCCCGTCGCCGGGCGCGACCTGAAGGGCGTCTACCAGGCGATGGAGTTCCTGCCGCCCTCCAACCGGGTCCAGGAGGGCGACTTCCCGGTCTCGCCGATCAGCGCCGAGGGCAAGCACGTCGTCGTGATCGGCGGCGGCGACACCGGCGCCGACTGCATCGGCACCGCGATCCGCCAGGGGGCCGCCTCGGTCACCCAGCTGGAGATCATGCCCCAGCCCCCGGCGAACCGTCCCGGCAGCCAGCCGTGGCCCACGTTCCCCATCCTGTTCAAGATGGAGAGCGCCCACGAGGAGCTGGCCGAGGGCGACGGCGCCCGGGTCTACGCGGTCTCCACCACCGAGTTCGTCGGCGACGCCGACGGCAACGTCAGGGCGCTGCGCCTGGTCGAGGTGGAGGGGCCGGCGGCCGGGTTCAAGCCGGTGCCCGGCTCCGAGCGGGAGATCCCGGCCGAGCTGGTCACGCTGTCGATGGGCTTCGTGGGCCCGGAGAAGAAGGGCCTGCTGGAGGAGCTCGCCGAGGTCGCCGGAGGCGAGTTCTTCGACGCCAGGGGCAACGTCGCCAGGGACAAGGGCTACATGTCCTCGGTCGACGGCGTCTTCGTCGCCGGGGACATGGGCCGCGGCCAGTCGCTGATCGTGTGGGCGATCGCCGAGGGCCGTTCGGCCGCCTCGGCCGCCGACCGCTACCTCACGGGCCGGACGGCCCTGCCGGTGGCGATCCCGCCGACGGCACGACCGCTGGTCTGACACGGCATGGCCGGTCCGGGTGTGTCATGGTTGGTTCATGCGCCCCCGGACCGGTTCGTGTGTGCCACGACTGATCTGGTCGGGCCGCGGTTGGTCTGGTGGGAACACGGCGGGTCTGAGCACATCACGCTTCCGGGGGCGGAGCCGTGCCCGGTATGCCCGGGAATCGTCCGCGTGCCGGATGTCTTACCAGCTGCTTACCGATAAAAACGCGCAGAGCGGGAGTTCGGATTGCTTTGGCGTACATATGCCTGAAAGATAAATGTCTTTGATCAGGCCAGGTGCGGAGGATCGATGAATCGCGGGATCAAAAGCCTGACGGGCGCGGCGACGGTGCTCGCCCTGGCGGCGACCCTCACGGCGGGAGCCCTGGGCGGGACCACGACGGCTGCGGGCCAGACCCGCGAATACCTGGTCTTCTACGCGGACGGCGCCCGCGACCGGGCGATCGGCGCGATCGGCGCGAGCGGCGGCACCGCCCTGTCGACCGACACCAGGATCGGCTACGTCCTCGCCAGCGGTCCCGGCCCCCGCTTCGTGGAGAGCCTGGCCGGCAGCGACGCCGTCGAGGGGGTCTCCTCCGACCGCAGGATCGGCTCCGCCACCGCGATCCCCGCCGCCCCCGCGACCAGGACCCCCGGTGCCGAGAGCGCCTCCGGGGCCGGGATCGCGACCAGCACCGAGGCCGGGACCGCGACCGGCACCAGGACCGCCTCCGAGGCCGCCTCCCAGGTCAGGACCCCGGTCGCCTTCCCCTCCGCCGACGCCCTCGGGCAGGCGGGCACCCCCGCCTCCACCGGTGCGCCGGAGCCGCTGGCCGGGCGGCAGTGGGACATGAAGATGATCGGCGCCACCGCGGAGGGCTCCTACGCCACCGAGCCCGGTGACAAGAAGGTGCTGGTCGGCGTCATCGACACCGGCATCGACGGCAAGCACCCCGACATCGCCCCCAACTTCAACCGCGCCCTGAGCCGCAACTTCGTGACCGACCGGCCCAAGGACCCCAACGGCAAGGCCCTCGACGGGCCCTGCGAGTTCAAGAGCTGCAAGGACCCGGTCGACTGGGACGACGACGGCCACGGCACCCACGTGGCCAGCACCATCGCCTCGCCGCTCAACGGCGTGGGCATCGCCGGGGTCGCCCCCCAGGTGTCCCTGGTGAACCTGCGCGCCGGCCAGGACTCGGGCCTGTTCTTCCTCAAGCCCAGCATCGACGCGCTCACCTACGCCGCCGACGCCGGGATCGACGTGGTCAACATGAGCTTCTACGTCGACCCGTGGCTGTTCAACTGCAAGGCCAACCCCGGCGACTCCAAGGCCGAGCAGCTGGAGCAGCGCGGCATCATCACCGGCATGCAGCGCGCCCTCGACTACGCCCGCAAGCGCGGCGTCACCCTGGTCAGCGCCATCGGCAACGGCGCCACCGACCTCGGCAGGCCCAGCAAGGACACGACGAGCCCCGACTACCCCAAGGACGCCGAGCGCACCCGCAAGGTCGACAACTCCTGCCTGAACGTCCCGGCCGAGTCCAAGGGCGTCATCTCGATCACCTCGGTGGGTCAGAGCGGGCGCAAGGCCTACTACTCCGACTACGGCGTCGAGCAGGCCGACCTGGCGGCCCCGGGCGGGGACGAGTTCGACGGCGGCGGCACGTACGACACCACCAGGGGCATCCTGGCCGCCGCGCCGGAGAACGCGCTCAAGGCCAAGGGGCAGATCGCCGCCGACGGCACGCCGAAGTCCGAGTCGATCATCCGGGACTGCGAGGGCGGCACCTGCGCCTACTACCAGTACCTCGTCGGCACCTCCATGGCGGCCCCGCACGCCACCGGCGTCGCCGCGATCCTGATCAGCCGCTTCGGCAAGCCCGGCAAGGGCGGTCTCACGATGCCCCCCGCGGACGTCCAGCGCCAGCTGTACTCCACCGCCACCGAGAAGGCCTGCCCCTCGCCGCGCGAGTACGCCTACAAGATCGACCTCGTGGTGGACACGGTGCACAAGTGCGAGGGTCCCAAGACGCGCAACGGCTTCTACGGCCACGGCGTCATCAGCGCCGAGAAGGCCGCCAAGGCCGCCCCCCTCGCTCCCTGACGGCCGGTCCCCGGGGCGCCCGCCGCTGCCGGCGGGCGCCTCGCCGACCGCCTTCGCCGGAGGGCTGCCCGGCCTCCACCTCAGGACGCCGGGCCTGCGGGAGGAGGGCGGCCTGCGCCCCTCGCCGCAGGGCATCGTCGTCGCCAAGGACGTATGGCTGCCGGGCATCGGCGCCGGGCCGGTCGCGGAGGAGGCCGTCCGCGACTGCCCCGGGACTTTCGGGACGCGCGGGGCTCCGGTGACCGGTGCGCCCGGGGACCTCCGCGACCGGCCCGCCCGGGACACGCGTTCAGGAGTGTTTTTTGTGAAATCCGGCCTCATGATTCTGGTGACGCCCGGCCTCCCGAGTGGGCCCAAGGGGCGATTCGCAACCTCCTGTTCATCCGGGGTAGCTTTGTGTCACCGAATTTTTCATCGGCGCTATGACCAACGTCACGACCAAGTGGTCTGTACCAATTAGGGTGGGATCCGTGACTCGTCGCGCGAAAATCGTCTGCACTCTCGGCCCCGCCACCTCCTCTCCCGAACGCCTCCGCGAACTCATCGCGGCCGGGATGGACGTGGCCCGTTTCAACCTCAGCCATGGCAGCCACGAGCTGCACAAGGAGGTTTACGACAGGGTGAGGGAGGCTGCCGCCGAGCTCGGGCGTGGCGTGGGTCTGCTGGCCGACCTCCAGGGCCCCAAGATCCGGGTCGGCAAGTTCGGTGAAGGCCCCGTCCGCCTCGGCTTCGGTGATGTCTTCACGATCACCACTGAGGAGGTCCCCGGCGACCGTGACCAGGTCTCCACGTCCTACCTGGGGCTCCCCAAGGACGTCAACCCCGGGGACAGCATCCTGGTCGACGACGGCCGCGTCCACCTGGAGGTGACCCGGGTCGACGGCCAGCGCGTCACCACCCGCGTGATCATCGGCGGCATGATCTCCGACAACAAGGGCCTCAACCTGCCCGGCGTCAACGTCAGCGCCCCCGTCCTGACCGACAAGGACGAGACCGACCTGCGCTGGGCGCTGCGCACCGGCTTCGACCTGGTCGCCCTCTCCTTCGTCAGGCGTCCCTCCGACGCCGACGTGGTGCGCAACATCATGGAGCAGGAGGGCATCCGCCTCCCGCTGCTCGCCAAGATCGAGAAGCCGCAGGCCGTGGAGCGGCTCCCGGAGATCATCGAGGCCTTCGACGGCATCATGGTCGCCCGCGGTGACCTCGGTGTCGAGCTGCCGCTGGAGGAGGTGCCCATCGTGCAGAAGCGCGCCATCGAGCTCTGCCGCGAGAAGGCCCGCCCGGTCATCGTCGCCACCCAGATGCTGGAGTCGATGATCACCTCCCCGCGTCCCACCCGCGCCGAGGCCTCCGACGTCGCCTACGCGGTGATGGACGGCGCCGACGCGGTCATGCTCTCCGGCGAGACCTCGGTCGGCAACTACCCCATCGAGGTCGTCGAGACGATGAGCCGCATCGCCACGACCGCGGAGAAGAGCTCCCTGCAGGCCACGCACAGCCTCGACCGGCTGCCGGAGACCACCGGCGGCGCCATCGCCCGCGCCGCGGCCGAGGTCGGCGCCATCGTCGGCGCCAAGGCGCTGGTGGCGTTCACCATGTCCGGTGAGACGGCCCGCCGCCTGGCCCGCTACCGCTCGCCGATCCCGCTGCTGGCGTTCACCTCCGCCCGCCACGTCCGCAACCAGCTCGCGCTGACCTGGGGCGTGGAGACCTTCGAGGTGCCGTTCGTCCACCACACCGACGACATGGTCCGCCAGGTGGAGGCCTCGCTGCTCGCGAACTCCCGTCTGGAGAAGGGCGACAAGGTCGTCATCGTCGCCGGTTCGCCTCCCGGCACCGCGGGTTCCACCAACGCCCTGCGCGTGCACACCATCGGGGCGGCGGTCTCCAACCCCGCCTGATCCGCGTGATCGCGTACGGCCACCGCTCCGGCGGTGGCCGTACGCGTTTCCGGGGCCTTCCGCGCGACCGCGTATTCACAAAAGCCGAAAAATACGCTCTTGTCGTGTCCGAATAGGTGTCAGAGGATCGGTGCATGGCATGCCCGAACGGGGCTCGCCTGGCGAATCGAACAAACTAAACGAAAGGCGCCGGATGATCCAGGGCAGTCGGCCGGTGGGAGCGGAGCGGCAACGCGAGGGGGACGAGGGGCGACCTTCAGGCCAACCGGGCCGCCCGGGGCAGCGCGTGTCGGCCGCGGACACGGTCGCGGAGATGATCGAGGCCCGCCTGGGCCGGACGGTCGATCCCGACGAGAACTTCTTCGAGGCCGGGCTCAACTCGATGGCGCTGGTCGAGCTGCACGCGGACATCACGGGGGTGCTCGGTATCGACATCCCGGTCACCTCGATGTTCACCCGGCCGAACGTGCGGGCCCTCAGCCGCCTCGTCGAGGGCGCGCAGGAACCCGTCAGGAGCGAACCCGCGCGCCTGCGCCCCGTCGGGGGCAGCCGCCGGGACGTGCGCGCCCGTATCCGCCGGGACGGCGGGGCGCCTCGGTGACGAATACCGCGCCGATCGCGGTGATCGGCATGGGCCCGCGTGCCCCGCTCTCTCCCGGTGCCCTCCCGATCGAGGTCGTCGAGGCCACCCTGGAGAACGCCGGACACGATCCCGCGCGCCCACCGCGCGGGTTCGCCGTCCACGACACGGCCGAGGCCGCCTGCCTGGCCCTCGCCCTGGGTTTCTGCGACCTCGTGGTCACCGTCTCGGGTTCGAGCCTGGGCGCCATCGCGGAACGGGGCACCGCGATCGCGCTCAGGCGCCTGGACGACGCTCTCCTCGACGGGGATCTGGTACGCGCCGTGGTCGAGGCGGTGGTCGGGGAAATGGTCGACTCCTCGCCCGGCGCCGTTCCCTCCCGCACCGGTCCGGCCCGCAGCGGGCCCGGTGGCGATCTGTCCGGAGGCGGTTCGACCGCGCGCCTGCGGGACCCGTTGAGGGTGAAGGAGGGATTCCCGCCGGTCCACCTTCCGGCGGACTCCCGGCCCCGCGTCGTCGCCTGGTCGGGACGTACGGCGGAGGAGGCCGACGCCGTACGGGAAAGCCTGGCGGGGTTCTTCGCCACCCTCGCCGCCGACCGGTTCGCCGACGCCGTGGCCGTCCTCCAGCGGGGCCGCACCCCGCATCCCGTACGCGGCGCGGTCGTGGCCGCCACCCCGGCGGAGGCGTCCGCCGCCCTCGCGAATCCGGTGGCCCCACCCGCGCACGAGCCGCCCCTCGGCGGTGCGGCCGAAACGGGCGTGAGATTCGTCTTCCCCGCCGGTGGCGCCGGACGGCTGGGGGCCTCGCTGTACGGGGTCGAGCGGTTGTTCAGCGAGGCGATGGACGTCTGCCTGGAAGGTTTCGAGCGGCACGGCGTCGATCTCTGCGACGCCTGGCTCACCGGGGAGCGTGACGACGACCCGGTGACGTTCGCGGTGACCTACTCCCTGGCGGCGACCCTGACCGGCTGGGGTGTCACCCCCCGGGGCTGTACGGGAGACGGTGTCGGCGAACTCACCGCCGCGGCCTTCTCGGGAACGCTGGAACTGGACGAGGCGATCGCCCGGGTGGCCGCCTCCGTCGCGGTGCCGGAGCAGGTGCCGGAGCAGGTGCCGGAGCAGGTGCCGGAGCAGGTGTCCGAGCAGGTGCCCGAAGCGGTGGCGGATGACGCGATGGCGGTGTCCGAGCCGGTGGCGGCCGACATCACGGCGCCCGAGCCGGTGCCCGGACCTGAAACGTTCCACGAGCCGGAGACCCGTCGCGAGGTGGTCCCGGGGCAGGGGGCCTCGCCCCGGGGGGAGACCGGGCCGGGAACCGCCGCTGCGGGAGGCACGCTGTCCCTCCTGGTCGGGACGGCGAGGACGGCGGCCGACGAGAGAACGATCGACTGCGGGGACGACCGCGGAGGTCTGCTCACGGCGCTCGCCCGGCTGTGGACGCTCGGCTGCCCGGTGGACTGGGTCGCCCTCGACCCCGACCACCCCCTGCAGCGCCTGCCCGTACCGGGAGGGCGTCGCCCCGCCCAGGTGACGCCCGCTCCCGACTCCGTACCGGCTTCCGAGGCGCGGGAACGTGAGAGCGCGCCGCGGGTCCCGGAGGGCCTGCCGGAGTCCGCCGAGCCGCTGCGCCGACCCGAGGCGGTTCCGTACTCGTTCTGGGTGCTGGAGCAGCTCGCCGGGTCGAGCGGGGTGTCCAATCTGGCGGTGGCGTTCAGGACCCGCGAGCCGCTGCGCAGGCTCCCGCTGCAGATCGCGGTGAACCGCCTGCTCAAGCGGCATCCGGCGCTGCGCCTGCGGTTCCCCGAGG
This sequence comes from Streptosporangium sp. NBC_01469, assembly GCF_036227305.1. Classification (NCBI taxonomy): domain Bacteria; kingdom Bacillati; phylum Actinomycetota; class Actinomycetes; order Streptosporangiales; family Streptosporangiaceae; genus Streptosporangium; species Streptosporangium sp. NBC_01469. The sequence continues at coordinate 4,993,472 of NZ_CP109465.1, forward strand.
TGGACGGCGCGCCCGTGCGGCACCTCACCGCCCCGAAGGACGCGCAGATCAAGCTGGTGAACGGGGAGACCACGGAGGAGACGCTGGTCGCCGACCTCCAGGGGTTCCTGGACGACCCCTTCGACCTGGGCCGCGACCTGCTCTTCCGGGCCGGGCACTTCGCGCTGCCCGACGGCGGCGGGAGCGTGGTCTGCCTGGTGGCCCACCACATCGTCATCGACGCCACCTCGATGCAGTTCCTCGTCGAGGAGCTGGGCGGCTTCTACGACGCGCAGACGAGCCAGGAGCCGCTCCCCGCCGCGCTCTCCGGCACCGCGCCCATGCTGGAGCCGGGGCAGGCGTCGCGGGAGTCGCTGGACTACTGGCTCGACCGGCTCAGGGACGTCGATCCGGCCGCGATGGTGCTCCCCGGCAGCAGGCCGTCGCCCGCCCGGCCCACCTTCGCCGGGCACACCTGTTCCTGGGAGGTGGACGCGGACACGCGGCGGGCGCTCGACACGTTGCGGACCGGCCTGCGCACCACCGACAACATCGTGCTGGCCGCCGCGTTCATGCTCACCCTGCGTGCCCACGGCGCCGGTCCCGAGCTGGTGGCCGCGATGCCGGTCACCACCAGGACGGCCGCGATGCGCGGCCATGTCGGCTACGGCGTCAGCACCCTGCCGATGCGGGTGCGCACCGACCCGGACGAGGGTTTCGCCGCCCTGGTCAGGCGGGTCGAGGACGTCTTCTTCGAGGGGGTCGAGCACGCGGACGCCTCGGTGGAGGCGGTGCTGGTCGAGCGCGGGCACGGTACCGGCGACTGGAGGGTGCCGCTGTTCCGGCACATGTTCAACTACCGGCCGTGGACCGACGACCAGGTCAGCATCCTGGGCTCCGTCCCCGAGTACGTCGAGGACCTGTTCGACCGCAGCCGCCTGGACCTGCAGTGCATCGCGGTGCAGGAGCCCGGCAGGCTCACGCTCAGGGTCTGGCACAGCACGGAGGTCCACGACGAGGCCGAGATCGCCGCGTTCGTCGCGCGGATGACCGCGCTGCTGCGGCGGGCCGCCGAGGACGCGCACCGGCCGCAGCGGGAGCTGGACTCCCTCTCCGCGGCCGACCGGCGGCTGCTCGACCGGCTCAACGACACCGCGCGGACCTGGGAGGGCCCGGCCACGCTGCTGGAGCGGATCGTCACCCGCACGGAGGGTGTCCGGGGGGTCACCCGAGAGGCCCGCACCGGGACGGCGGTCCGTGACGGTGATCGGGAAGCCGTCCGCGAGACCGGTACCGGGACGGTGACTCATGACGGTGACCCGGAGGTCACCCGAGAGGCCCGCACCGGGACGGCGGTCCGTGACGGTGATCGGGAAGCCGTCCGCGAGACCCGTACCGGGACGGCGACTCATGACGGTGACCCGGAGGTCACCCGAGAGGCCCGCACCGGGACGGCCGTCCGTGACGGTGATCGGGAAACGGTCCGCGAGACCCGCACCGGGACGGCGATCCGCGACGGCGACCGGGAGGTGACCTACGGCGAGCTGCTCGCCTGGGCGGCCATCGTCAGGGACACCCTCGTAGCGCGCGGCGCGGGCCCCGGCGACATCGTGGCACTCGGCCTGGGCCGTTCGGCGGAGATGGTCGCCGCCGTGCTCGGCGTCTGGGCGGCCGGAGCCGCCTACCTGCCGCTGGACCCGCGCCAGCCCGAGCTACGCCTGGCCTACCAGGTGGAGGACTGCGGGGCCCGCCTGGTCATCGCCGACTCCGAGGCTCCCTGGGCGGGTGAGGTCCCCGTACTCTCCATGCCGCAGGACCTCGCGTCCGCCGCCGGGACCGGAACCGATGCCGCCTCCGATGTCGGAACCGGGGCTGGAACCGATGCCACGTCCGGCGCTGATACGGCCGATCGCGATGGCGCGTCCGCGTACCGGCTGGATCCGGCCGAGGTCGCCGCGACGGTCACCGGGGAGTCGATCGCCTACGTGATCTACACCTCGGGGTCCACCGGGAGGCCCAAGGGGGTGGCCGTCACCCACGGCAACCTGGCCAACCTCGTCCTCGACTTCGCCGACCGGCTCGGGACGGGCCCGGCCGACGCGGTGCTGTGGTCCACCACGACCTCCTTCGACATCTCGGCACTGGAGCTGATGCTCCCGCTCACCGTCGGCGGCACCCTGGTCGTCGCCTCCGACGACGACCAGCTCCAGCCGCGCAGGTTCCTGGAGCTCATCGCGGCGCGGGATGTACGCGTCGTGCAGGCCACCCCGACGGCGTGGCGGCTCATCGCCCCCGAGGCGCGCGACGAGCTGGCCGGGCGCGTCGTGCTCTGCGGCGGAGAGCCCATGCCGGCCGCGCTCGCCACGGACCTGCTGGGCCTCGGCTGCCGGTTGTTCAACGTCTACGGGCCGACCGAGACGACCATCTGGTCCACCGCAGCCGAGATCCTCGGTCCTCCGGCCGACCCGGTGCCGATCGGGGTGCCGCTCGCCAACACCCGGATCTTCGTCAGGGACGCCGACGGGCGCGAGGCCCCGCCGGGCGTACCCGGCGAGCTGTGCGTGGCGGGCGACGGGGTGAGCGCCGGATACGTCAACCGGCCGGAACTGACCGCCGAGCGGTTCGGCGAGCACCCCCGCCACGGGCGCTTCTACCGGACCGGGGACACGGCCAGGCTCAGGCACGACGCGACCCTGGAGCTGCTGGGCCGCGACGACCGCCAGATCAAGCTGCGCGGGCACCGCATCGAGCTGGGCGAGATCGAGGCGGTGCTGCACCACCACGACGCCGTCAAGGTCGCGGCCGTCATCGTGCACGACGACCGGCTGGTGGCGTTCGTGCAGCCCACGGACCTGCCCGACGGGGAGACGGGAGCCGCGCTGCGGGAGGAGCTGTGGCGGTACGCGGGGACGCGGCTGCCGGACTACGCGGTCCCGTCGGGGATCGTGCTGGCCGGCGAGTTCCCGACGACCGCCAACGGCAAGATCGACTATCGGGGGCTGACCGTACCCGAGGAGGAGTCCGCGCCCGCCTCCCGCACCCCGGCGAGCTCGGAGCTCGCCGAGGGGGTGCTGCGGCTCTGGCGGGAGGCGCTGCGCCGCCCGGGACTCGGCGAGCACGACAACTTCTTCCTCAACGGGGGACACTCGGTGCTCGCCGTGCGGCTGATCGCCCCGCTGGAGGAGCTCGCGGGCCGGGCGATCAACGTCCGCGCGGTCTTCGACCATCCCACCCCGGCGGAGTTGGCCGCGTTCATCCAGGAAGGGGTGGGTTCTTGATTTCCGCTCCTTCGAAGCCGGGGCCCGGACTTCCCCGGGCCGAGGCCCGCACGCCTTGTCCCGGGATCGCGCTCCGTTCCGGAATCACGCCTTGTCCCGGAGAATCGCCGGGACCGCCGGCGTCCCCGTGGCCATGGGCCTCCCCGAAACCGCCATACTTCTCGCGACCGCCGTCCTTCTCGCGACCGCCGTCCTTCCCGGGGCCCGGATACGACGTCCTCACACTGGAGGGACCCAGATGACCGCGCCGTGGTTCGTACCGGTGGGGGAGCGGCCGGGGGGCCGGATCCGCCTGTACACCTTCCCCAACGCGGGCAGCGGCCCCGCCTCGCTCGTCGACCTGGCCGAGCGGTTCCCCGACGAGGTCGACGTGTGGTCGGTGAACCTCCCCGGCCGCCAGGCCAGGCTGGCCGAGCCGCCGATCGAGGACCTCGACGCGCTCGTCGACGTCCTGGCCCGCGACCTGCTGGCGACCGCCCGCGAGCCGTACGCGCTGTTCGGCTACTGCAGCGGCGCGCTGCTGGCCTACCTGGTCTGCCGCCGTCTGACCGAACTCGCCCCCGCCTCCGGACCGGCCGGGACCGGGCTCCCGGCGTCCGCCGGATCGGCGCCCTCGCCCGCACCCGCCGGGCCCGCCGGAGGCCCGTCACCGGAGTTCGCCGGATCGGGTTCCTCGTCCGGGGCCGGCCGGTGGCCGGAACGGCTCCTGGTGGGGTCCTTCGCCGCGCCGGACGTCACGCTCCTGCTGCGCAGGCTGCCGTCCCTGCCGTCGTGGCTGTTCTGGGACCAGCTGATCGAGCTCGGCGGCGTACCGGCGGAGGTGGCCGAGCGCGAGGTGCTCAGGCCGATCCTCGAACCCGCCCTCCGCGCCGACTTCGGGATGCTCGCCCGATACCGGCACCGGCAGGGGCCGCCGCTGCCCGTGCCCGTCACCGTCCTGTACGGCAGCCGCGACGGCTCCATGTCGCGCGGCGGCCTGCTCGGCTGGCGCAGGCAGAGCGTCCGGCGGCCGTCGATGCGCGAGCTCGACGCCTCACACTGGCTGGCCGAGGAGACCCCGGACCTGCTCGCCACCGTCATCGCAGAGGAGATCGGATGCGTCTCGGTTACAGCATGAGCTACTGGGGCGGTGCCGGGCTCGGTCCCGCCGACCACCTCACCCTGGTCCGCGAGGCCGAGCGGCTGGGCTACGAGTCGGTGTGGGCCGCCGAGACGTACGGCACCGACCCGGCGAGCCTGATGGCGTGGATCGCTGGTCAGACCGAGCGGATCGCGCTCGGTACCGGCGTGCTGCAGATGTCGGGCCGCAAGCCCGTGGTGGCGGCGATGACGGCCGCCACGATCGACCAGATCTCCGGCGGCCGGGCCCGGCTGGGCGTGGGCGTGTCGGGGCCCCAGGTCGTGGAGGGCTGGCACGGGGAGCGCTTCGACTGGCCGATGGCCCGCGCCCGCGACTACCTGTCGGTGCTGCGGCTGGCCCTGGAAGGCCGCCCGGTGAGCTATTCGGGCGAGACCATGACGCTGCCGCTCCCCGGCGGGCAGGGCAAGGAACTGTCCCTGGGCGTCTCCCCGGTCCAGAAGCACCTCCCCGTCTATCTCGGCGCGATGGGCCCGGAGACCACCGCGCTCGCCGGGGAGCTGGCCGACGGCTGGCTCGCGATCCACTTCCCGCCCGAGCACCTGGCGGAGCGCACGGCCCAGCTGCGCGCCGGAGCGGCGCGGGCGGGCCGCACCCTGGACGGCTTCGACGTCGCCCCGATGATTCTCACCCTCGTCGACGAGGACGAGGAACTGGCCTTCGACATGATGCGGCCCATGCTCGCCCTCTATCTGGGCGGCATGGGCTCGCGCCGTACCAACTTCTACAACCGCCTGGCCCGCTCCCTCGGCTTCGAGAAGGAGGCCGAGGCGATCCAGGAGGCGTTCCTGGGCGGACGGCAGGGCGAGGCGATGTCGCTGCTCCCGGACGGCCTGGTCGACGCGATGACGATGTGCGGGCCACCGGGCAAACTCCGCGAACGGGTCGCCGCCTACCGTGAGGCGGGCGCGACCTCCCTCGTCGTCGGCCTGGTCACCCCGACCCTCCGCCTCCGCCTGGAACAACTGGAACTGGTCGCCGACCTGGTCACCTGACCTGCCGGGTTCCCCGCCGCCGCGTCAGCAGGCTTGGGCGACGGCGGTGGGGTCCCAGTAGAACGGGCGGCATTCAAGCATGCGCCCGTCCCTGACGGTGATCAGCTGCAGGATCAGGGTGTCGACCTCCCTGCCGGTGGCGCGGGCACGGAAACGCACCCGGTTCCGCACCACGACGGTGTCGCCGTCACCCCAGTGTTCCTGCTCCAGGAACTCCATCGACTCCCAGACCTCGCTGAACGCGGCCAGGAACCGCTCCATGCCGTCATGCCCCCGCCAGGTCCCCGTCCCCGTGAACGGCAGCCCCGGGGCCTGGTGCAGCACGACCTCGGGATCCAGGTAGGCGGCGACCTCGCCATAGTCGGCCTTGCCGAACCCACCTGCGGTCACGTACGCGGCCTCGGCGGCGTAGAACCGCTCCATCACCGCCCAGGCGTCATCCCGTGACCGCCCGCCCGCCTGCTTCCCTGTCTTCTCCGTCGTGTTCATGATCCCAGCGTCCCCGGTACGCAGGCTCGGTGCTTGCGGTTATCGGACCTCTCGTTCTCTGTCTTCGACCCGCCGGAGGGAAACCTGTGGGTGCCGGAGAACGACTTTTCGTGCTCGGAGGACTGGCGGCGGCCTGGTCGAGGAGCGGGTTCGTCGTCCGGGTCGACGCGATGACGATGTGCGGGCCGTCAGGGAAGCTCCGCGAACGGGTCGCCGCCTACCGTGAGGCGGGCGCGACCTCCCTCGTCGTCGGCCTGGTCACCCCGACGCTCCGCCTCCGCCTGAAACAGCTGGAACTGGTCGCCGACCTGGTCACCTGAGCCGCCGGTTCCCCGCCGCCCGCGTCAACGGGCGTGTGCGGCGGGGTCCCAGTGGAACGGGCGGCGTTCGACTAAGGCCATTCCAGGCCGGCCGCCGATGGTCCGTCAAAGGTTCTCGCGGGGAAATTCTTAGATAGGCCTCTGTTTACAGTCCATTGTGATGATCGATATCTGCGCACACTGTATTTACGAGGCCGTTGGATATTTATGAGGGCGGCAGGCCGAAGGTCGAAAAAAACCCCGTTGAGTGAGCCCTTTTCGTCTTGGGCAACGGCCCTCTCCGATGAATTGCGGCACCAGGATCGCATGTGCGGATGAGCTTGGCCAGGCGGATCAACGCGTGGTTGGACAGTGGAATCGAGGCACGGTACGACAGTGACGAGTCTCCTGGCCGGGACATCGGATCTTGGTCGACCGCTGCCTTGTCGGGAGCCTCCTCTCCTCCGCCATCGCCATGCGTGAAGCCTCGCCGACCAGGGCCGTCAGGGCGGAAATGGCTCGGTGTGCAACCGCTGGGAATCAGCGGTTGCACACGCCTTTCGCAGTGATGGTTCTTTCCTGAAACCAATCTTTACTTTCACGTCGGCCTTATGTGAAGATCGCCTGGTTCGATCGAATCGATCATGGAAGGCCGGAGTGAACACACGCCGACTGAGACTTGGTGCCTTATCCCGCAGTCGCCGCCGTACATCCCTGATAGCTATTCTCGGGCTGTCCGCATCCATACTGGCGGCCGTACCCGCCGCTGCCGATCCCGCCCCTACTCCCGCCCCTTCACCTTTGACGCCGTCCACCGCCTCCGATCCTGTGCGGGCTGCCACGCAGAAGGCGGAACGGGAGAACAAGCAGATCGAAATCGAGAGTCTCCACACCGAGAACTCGACCACGGTCGCCAATCCCGGCGGCGGGACGCTGGGTACCTACGTCTACAGCCAACCCGTCCGCGTCAAACGGGACGGCGCCTGGCGGGCGATCGACACGACCCTGGTCGTGGAGAACGGCGTGGTCAAGCCGCGTGCGGTCAAGCTGGACATCAGCCTGTCCAACGGCGGGAACACCACGCTGTTGACCGCCAAGGGCGAGTCCCTGGGGACGAAGAAGGGCAAGGCCGGCGAGGTGGAGATCACCGCGCCGGGTGAACTGCCCGCTCCGAAGCTGTCGGGCAACAGGGCGGTGTACGAGTCCGCCTACGGTCGCGGCGTCGACCTGGTGGTCACCGTGACCCCCACGGGGTTCCACCGGGAGATCGTGATCCGGGAACGGCCCGGCGGGCAGCTGACGCTGCCGATCTCCGCCGACCTGCCCGCCGGGATGAGCTACGGCAGGACCTCCTCCGGGACGGCGGCCGTGCTGGACGGCGACAAGCCGGTCACCGAGCTGGCCACGGTACGGATGCTGGACGCGACGGCGGCCAAGGACCCCGGCTCCGGCCGCGTCGGCACGGCGAGGACCGCCGTGGAGCGGAAGCAGGACGGACCGGCGCTGGTGCTGTCGCCGGACGCGGGCTTCCTGGCCGATCCGCGGGTCGTCTACCCGGTCACCCTGGCGGCGGACGAGTCGGACTGGTACGGCCCGGGTTACCCCGACGACACGTTCATCAACAACAAGACCTGGAACACCGGCGGCCCCAACCAGAGCATGTTCAAGCTGCTGGTGGGCAACGGCGGCAACGCCATCTCCAACGGCCCCACCAACGACCCGAGCACCGTCTGGCGCAGCTACCTGCGCTTCGACCTGACCGGCACCCCCTTCATGGGGCGGACGATCATCAACGCCGACCTGCGGCCGTGGAACTACCGCTCCCACGCCTGCGGCGACGCCAAGGGCGACATTGTGGTGCGCCGCATCACCAGCAACTGGTCGGTCAACTCGCTGAGCTGGAGCAACCAGCCCACGGTGACCACCAGCGGCCAGGGCGTCAAGGGCAGCGCCGTCGGCGACCACTGCTCCGGCAACCTGACCTCGCGAGACGTGTACTACACCATCGAGGGCATCGTCCGGGACTGGGCCGCGGGTCAGCCCAACTACGGCCTCCGGGTCGGCGCCTTGCAGGAGGGCAACGTCGTCAACTGGCGCGAGTTCCGCTCGGCCAACTACACCGACTTCGACGGCCACCCCCCGCACCTCTTCGTCAAGTACGAGGTACCGCCCCAGGACCTGATGGTGGTACGCACGTACTCCGACGAGCAGGACGCTCCGACGGCTTCGTACGAGGAGGACAAGGCATGGGTGGACGCGGGTAACGTCTACGACGATCTCCCCCCGCCCCAGGAACTGACCCCGGAGCAGGCCATCGAGGAGTCCCTCGCGGACGGTGTTTCGATGGACGCCAAACTCGTCGACGGCGCCTACATTCCCGAGGGGATCTCCGACGAGGATCTCCTGGAGACGGTCGACAACCCCGGGGAGGGGGCGGACTTCCCCGGCGAGGTGCCCCCGGGGAACCCCGTACCGGTGCCGAGGCCCCCCGACCGCCTGCTGAACGCCAACCCCTTCTTCGAGACCGAGTCCGCCCCGTGGACGGTCGCCGACGGCACCCTGCAGCGTTCGACGGACCGCGCGCACGAGGGCACGGCATCGGCGAAAATCGTCGCGGGCGCGCAGGGCGTTGTCCGCTCCGAGGCCGGCCTCCCGGTCGTCGCGGACCGCCTGCACGCGGCCACCGGCTGGTTCTTCCCCGTCGGTGCCGACGCGGAGGTGCAGTACGGGCTCGACTGGTTCAAGGCGGACGGCTCCTCGGCGGGTTCGTCACCGGTGTCGAAGACGCTGCCGCGCGACACCTGGACCGAGGTATCGATCGAGGAGTTCCCGCCGGCTGAAGCGGTGACGGCCCAGCTCAAGCTGATCGTCCCGGGCGCCGTCACGCTGTACGCGGACGAGCTCAAGGCTCTCGGCGCCACCGCTCAGGCCCCACCGGTCCCCAGTTTGGTGGCGGCCTACGGGTTCGACGAGGGTACGGGTTCGACGGTGGGTGACGCGTCGGGCAAGGGCAACGTCGGTACCGGCCGTGACATCTCGTGGACGGACGGCAAGTTCGGCCAGGCGGCGGAGTTCGACGGCTTGACCAGCTGGGTGACGGTGCAGGATTCGGCGTCGTTGCGGCTGGGCTCGGCGATGACGCTGTCGGCGTGGGTGCGGCCGGAGACGGTCACCTCCTGGCGCACGGTGGTGATGAAGGAACTGGCTCCCGGGTCGCAGGGCGCCTCGTACGGGCTGTACGCCTCCAACGGCAGCGGCCCGTCGGGGTGGCTGCAACTGGACGGCACGGTGAATCAGGTCAGTGGATCGTCGGCGTTGCCGATCCACGCCTGGAGCCACGTCGCGGTGACGTACGACGGCGCGAACGCGCGGTTGTACGTCAACGGCGCTCTGTCGGGTGAGGCGCCCGCGAGCGGCGCGCTGGACGACGAGGGCGCTCCGCTGCGCATCGGCGGCAACAACGTGTGGAGCAATGAGCTCTTCGAAGGGGACATCGACGAGGTCCGGATCTACAACGAGGCGCGGACCGAGGCGCAGATCCAGGCCGACATGAACACCCCGATCAACGGTTCCACACCCCCCGACCCGGACCCGGACCCCGATCCGGACCCCGATCCGGACCCTGACCCGCCTGTTCCGGGGCTGGTCGCGGCGTACGGCATGGAAGAGGCCGTCGGCAGCACCGTCGCCGACTCCTCCGGCCACGGCAACACCGGCACCGCCCTTGACACCACCCGGACGACCGCCGGGAAGTACGGCAGGGCGATGGCGTTCGACGGCGAATCCAGTTGGATCACCGTCAACGGCGCCCCCTCCCTGCGACTGGCGGACGACATGACCGTGTCGGCCTGGGTGAAGCCCGACACGGTCGACAACTGGCGCACCGTCGTCATGCAGGACTGGGGCAATGGCGAATACGAGTCCTACGGCCTGTACGCCTCCAGCGAGGACGGCCCCCCGACCGGATACCTGGCCACCGAGTCGGACGAAGCGGTATCTACCGGGACCAATTCCCTGCCGACCGGCACCTGGAGCCACGTAGCCCTTACCTACGACGGCACTCGCGCCCGTCTCTGGGTGAACGGCGTCGCGGTGACGTCAGCACCACTTACCGATGTTCTCATCAGTGACGGAAGCCCGCTCTACATCGGCGGCCACTCCGTCTGGGGCGACTACTTCGACGGTCTCATCGACGAGGTCCGCGTCTACAACGTGGCGCAGACCGCGGCGCAGATCCAGGCCGACATGAACGCCCCGGTCCCGACGGCGACCGGCGCGGCGGCCTCCGCGCGGACGCTCAGGACGGCACCGGTGGCGAAGTCGGCGATCGGCAAACTCGTGTCGGAGGGCACCGTCGTGTCCCGGGGCAGCGCGCTGACCGCCACGCGGAATCCGGAACTGGCGGCCTGGGTGACCGGGAAGGCAGGGGCCTCCTCGGCGGAGTTCGAGGTCGCCGCACCGCCCGCCAGGCTGTCGAAGGCGGGCAGGACGATCTGGTCGGGCACGAGCGCGGCGTCGGCCGAGCCGAGGAAGACCGTGCGGATCCCGGCCGGCAAACTGGACGACGGCACGCGCGTCCGCTGGCGGGCACGTACGATCATCGCCGGTACGCCCGGCCCATGGTCGGCCTGGCAGCCGCTGACCGTCGACGTGTCTGCCAAGCCCGCCTCCGCCAAGCCTGCCTCGGCCAACCCCGTGAAGGCCGGGTCGGAGAAGCGCGCGACCGCGACGTCGGCTCAAGCTCAGGCGCAGGCCAGCGACCCGGTCGAGATTCGCCAGATCTTTCCGGAGCAGAGGGCGAACGCCTCCCGGATGACGCTGGCCGACTGCAAGCAGCAGACGGCGAACACCAATCCCGACAAGATCACCGAGTACAAGCGGAACAGGTTCGACTACTGCCGGCGTATTCCGTTCCGCGCCACGCAATGGCTGAACGGGGAGAAGGCCGGAGAAGTGCTCGCTCACTCCTACTGGCGGATCACCACGAACCAGAACAACCGCGAGTTCAAGACCCAGGAGCACATGGTCATCAGGTCGGCCACGGGAACACTCGCGAACGCTCCCATTATGCTCTCCCGCTACATCTTCCCCGTCGGGGACCGCAACATGGGAACCTGCCTCGCCAGCCAGTCCGACGAGGGGTTGAAGTATTGGCACCGGGTCAGCGCGTGGCAGGCGGCGGCCCCCGATGACTGGCACATCACCGGAGGTTTCAGGTCGACCGAGATGACGGGAGTGGACAAGGAGGGATCGTGCACGGAGACCAACATGTTCGGCGTCAAGTTCCCCATGCCCGATGGAAGCGAGGAGCTGAAGTTCTCGGTGGGTAAGGCGCGCGGCATACGTTGCGACACCTCGCCGCTCTTCAAGAAGTCGTACCCCAACGGAGGGTGTGTGATTTTGCGCGGCGGGCTCACGCTGGCCATGGCTGAGAGCGATCAGACATACAACGCGAGAGAGGATCGCTACACCTCGATCGCGGAAATATACCGTCACGTCAAAAGCGCTTTGCAGTCCCCGGGGCTCAGTAAGCCGGGCAGGAAGACCTATTACGACCTGGATCCCAGCACGAAGAAGTTCGCGGGCGCCTGGGGCGACAAGGAACATCCGCTGACAAGGGCCAAGTACAACACCACTCCCGCGGGCAGCCACGGCATCGTCCACAAGGCGTGCGAGAACGAGTACACCAAGGCCGAGCGGGTGGGCAAGTCGTGCGACGAGTACCCGTTCGCCAGCACCGAGCAGAGCGCCGAAAACGCCAATCCGAAGAACAACTACTCCATCCGCCTCGTGGATGCGAAGGTGAACAGTTTCCATGGACGCGCTCTCGGCTTCTGGTACGCGAACAACCGGGTGACCCGAAGCGATAAGTTCTGGGTCAAGCTCCTCAACTAGCCGAATCGACTAACCGAAAGGCCCCGGCGCGTGCCACCGCGGAACGCGCCGGGGCCCTTCTCCCATCACCGGAAGGCGGGGCTCCCATGGCGGTCCTTCGCGCGAGCGCCCTCGACAGCCTGCGTATCTGGTCGGGCTCCGGCTTCCTCATCACCGAGATGAAGGACGGCGTTCCCATGGGCAGCCCCTCGCCGGGCGACGGCATGAGGCATACGCTCCCCAGAATCGGGGCGGGGCCCAACGGCGTCAGCATCACCAGCGTGGTCCACCCCGGGAACGAGCTTTCCCGGGGCGGTCCGATCCACGTCCGCTACGAGGTCTGGGACGCCGAGCCCGACCTGCTCCCCTCCTGGGAACGCATGTGGGAAGGCCGCCTCCACCTGCGCACCGGCCTGATCGGCATCGCCGAGGACTACGGGGACCCGTACGCGTCGGACGACGAGTACCTGGAGTTCGACACGGGTGAGCAGGACAGCACCTGGTCGGCTCGGGTGTTGACCAGGCTCCTGGTCAACACCGGGGAGCCCGACTTTCCGGCCGGTATCGTCGAGGCCGATCTCTACCGGATGCAGCTCTGGCCGTCCCGGACGGTGTAGCGCCACCCGCCGGCAAGCGGCTCTGCCGCGTCGATCTTGTCAGGCTGCGGTTCCGGCCGCTGGAGAAGGGCTCCCGGTGATCGTGAGAATGAGCCGAGGCCGCCTTCCCGTGTGCGGAGGGGCAGGCGGCGGCTTGGTCAGGGGATGGGCTCATCGCTCGGCGGCGCGGGGCCGGGTTCCGGTCCGGAGCCGGCCCCGCCGGGGAGCTACGCGTCGCTTTTGAGGCCCGCGACGAAGGCCGACCAGGTGGCGCGGGTGAAGACGAGTCCGGGGCCGCCGGGGTTCTTGGAATCGCGGACGGCCACGACGTCGCCCAGGTCCGCGACCTCCACGCAGTCGCCGTTGGCTCCGCTGAGCGAGCTCTTGCGCCACGTGGCGGTGGTCAGGTCTACCGGGTTGGACATCCCGCGCCCCTTCGGCTGGACACTCACGCCAGGTTGTTCGGCGCGTTCATCAGCATAGTCGCCGTGTCGGCGGGGCTGAGGGCCGCTGCCCTGAGGTAGTCGAACACCGAGACGTACCGCCGGACGTCCAGGGCGTCCTCCAGGTACAGGCCGCTGGACATGTTCTCCAGATAGATGAGATCACGCCGAGGCGGGTGGAGCGGTCTGGTTCCGGCTCCCGTATGACGGGCCGAAGGACTCCTGACGTTCGCGAAGCGGGGAAGCCGAACCGTGGACGCTCCGCCCGGTTTTCGCGCCGATCGATGGGCTCGCCGATGCACGGGTTTACGGCGAAGGTACCCGCGCGTGGCCGGGGGAGATCGGCGGTGATGCGGATGTAACAGCCGGGCGCGGACATTTGTGACGTCTACGTAACGCCTGTTTCTTATGTTTCCGTCGTTGGCACCGCCCGATGCGGCTTTGGCGTTCCCGCTGTTCGGCGGAGGGCGTCACGGGCCCCTACTCAGGGAGAAGGGACCTATGACGGCGGCGGAGAGAGTGAAGACGGTCTGCTCGTACTGTGGTGTCGGCTGCGGGATCGTGCTGGAGGTGGACGGGCGGCGCAGGGTCGTCAAGGCCTCCGGTGACCGGAGCCACCCGGCCAACGCCGGTCGGCTGTGCACCAAGGGAGCCACCACCGCGGACATGCTCGCCGCCCCCGGCCGCCTCGAAAGCGGGCTGGTCAGGCCGGACCGGGGTGCCGAGCCCGTGCCGACCGACGTGGACGCGGTGATCAGCGAGACCGCCCGCAGGCTGCGGCGGATCCTGGACGAGCACGGGCCGGACGCGCTGTCGTTCTACGTGTCCGGCCAGATGACGCTGGAGGCGCAGTATCTGGCCAACAAGCTCGCCAAGGGTTTCGTCGGCACCAACCAGATCGAGTCCAACTCCCGGCTGTGCATGGCCAGCGCGGGCAGCGGCTACAAGCTGTCGCTGGGCTCGGACGGCCCGCCCGGCTCCTACCAGGACTTCGACCACGCCGACCTGTTCTTCGTGATCGGCGCGAACATGGCCGACTGCCACCCGATCCTGTTCCTGCGGATGATGGACCGGGTCAAGGCCGGTGCCAGGCTCATCGTGGTCGATCCCCGCCGTACCGCCACCGCCGACAAGGCCGACCTGTTCCTGCAGATCAGGCCGGGCACCGACCTGGCCCTGCTCAACGGGCTGCTGCACCTGCTGGTCGAGGGCGGCCACGTCGACCACGAGTTCGTCGAGCGGTACACCGACGGCTGGGAGGCGATGCCGGACTTCCTGCGGGACTACCCTCCCGAGACGGTCGCGGCCCTCACCGGCATCCCCGAGGACGACCTGCGCCGGGCGGCCGAGTGGATCGGCGCGGCGGGGGAGTGGATGAGCTGCTGGACGATGGGGCTCAACCAGAGCACGCACGGCACCTGGAACACCAACGCGCTGTGCAACCTGCACCTGGCCACCGGAGCGATCTGCCGCCCCGGCAGCGGCCCGTTCTCCCTGACCGGCCAGCCCAACGCCATGGGCGGGCGCGAGATGGGCTACATGGGACCCGGACTGCCCGGCCAGCGCTCGGTGCTGGTGGAGGAGGACCGGCACTTCACCGAGGAGTTGTGGGGCCTGCCGCCCGGCACCCTGCGCACCGAGGTAGGCCAGGGGACCGTCGAGATGTTCTCGCGCATGGCCGAGGGCGAGATCAAGGCGTGCTGGATCATCTGCACCAACCCGGTCGCCAGCGTCGCCAACCGCAGGACCGTCATCGAGGGCCTGGAGGCCGCCGAGTTCGTCGTCACCCAGGACGTCTTCGCCGCCACCGAGACCAACGCCTACGCCGACGTGGTCCTGCCCGCGGCCATGTGGGCCGAGACCGAAGGCGTGATGGTCAACTCCGAGCGGAACCTCACCCTGCTCCGGCAGGCCGTGGAACCACCGGGACAGGCGCTGCCCGACTGGCGGATCATCGCCCGCGTCGCCTGTGAGATGGGCTTCGAGGACGCCTTCTCGTACGCCGACGCGGAGGAGGTGTTCGAGGAGATCAAGCGAACCTGGAATCCCAAGACCGGCTACGACCTGCGGGGCGTCACCTACGAGCGGCTGCGCGAGACCCCCGTCCAGTGGCCGAGCCCGCCGGGCGGCGGTGACCGCAATCCCGTCCGCTACCTCAACGACGGCGTCAGCCAGGCGCCGCTCACCCGGTCCGACGGCAGCCGCCCGCGCCTCGCCTTCGCCACCGCGAGCGGCCGGGCCGCCTTCTTCCCCCGCCCGCACCTGCCCCCCGCCGAACTGCCCGACGACGCCTACCCTTTCGTTCTCAACACCGGCCGACTGCAGCACCAGTGGCACACCCTGACCAAGACGGGGAGGGTCGCCAAGCTCAACAAGCTCAACCCCGGGCCCTTCGTCGAGATCCACCCGCAGGACGCCGCCGAGCACGGGATCGGCGAGGGCGACCTGGTGGAGATCGCCTCCCGGCGCGGCAGGGCCGTGCTGCCCGCCCGGCTGAGCGACCGGGTCATGCCGGGCAACTGCTTCGCGCCGTTCCACTGGAACGACCTGTTCGGCGAGTACCTCAGCGTCAACGCGGTCACCAGTGACGCCGTCGACCCCATCTCCTTCCAGCCCGAGTTCAAGGTGTGCGCGGTCTCCCTCACCAGGGTCGTCTCCGAGGCGTTCCCTGCGGCTCCGGAGCAGGCCTGGACGGCGGGGTCCCCCACGGTTTCCGGGCCCACCCGGACGACCGCGTTCCCCGAGCTCTCCGCGTCCCCAGCGTCCCCAGCGTCCCCAGCGTCCCCGGCGTTCCCCGTGGTTCCGGAGTACGCCGGAACGGCCCCGGAGGCCACCCGGCACGCCCGGATCGCCGCGCTGGCCGGCCTGCTCGGGGTGGCCGACCTGACGCCGCCGGTGCTCGCCGACCACGAGCGCCGCTACATGGCCGGTTTCCTGTCCGCCCTCGACAGTGCGGCGTCCGTGCTCGACGGCCCGGCCTCCGCCCTCGAAGGCCCGGCGTCCGCTCTCGACGGTACGGGGTCCGCTCTTGACGGCACGGTGTCCGCCGGTACGGCCGTGCCGGTCCTGCCGGAGCAGGCTCCCGTCGACCCCGCCCACGCCCTGTGGATCAACGGGGTGCTGGCCGGGATGTTCTCCCGAGCCCTCGCGCCGCCACCTCAGCGGGCGATCGGCGATCCGGTGTCGCCGGCGCGCGACATCGTTGTCCTGTGGGCCTCCCAGACCGGGAACGCAGAGGAGTTCGCCGCCGCCAGCGCCGACCGGCTGACCGGCGCGGGGCGAGCCCCCCGGCTGATCAGCATGGCCGACTGCGCCCCGGACAGCATTCCCCGTGGTGCGGACCTGCTCGTCATCTCCAGCACCTTCGGCGACGGAGAGGCACCCGACAACGGCGTCGGATTCTGGGATGCCCTCATCGGGTCCGGTGCCCCCCGGCTCGACGGCGTGCGCTATGCCGTACTCGCCTTCGGCGACTCCAGCTACGACGACTTCTGCGGCCATGGGCGACGGCTCGACCAGCGCCTTGAGGAGCTGGGCGCCCAACGCCTGGCACCCCGCGTGGACTGCGAGCCCGACGACCATTCACGGGCCCTCGGCTGGCTTGAGCGGTTGCTCACCGCCCTCGCCGAGTCTCCCGTGTCTCCCGTCCCGTCATCGACGCGTCCAGAACCTGAGTCGGCGCGTCCAGAGCCCGAGTCGGCGGGCTCGGAGTCCGAGCCGACACGCGCGGGATCCGGGCCGACGCTCTCAAGCCCTGTTTCGGCCCCCTCGGACCCCGGATCGGTCCCCTCGGGTCTTGGGCCGGTGTCCTCGGGGCCCGAGCCGTCGGCGGGCTCCGGCAGGGCAGCGCGGTTCAGCGCCCCGCTGACCGGTAACCGGCTGCTCAGTCTGCCCGGATCGGCCAAGGAGGTGCGGCAGTTCACCTTCGACACCGGCGGCGAGCTGACCTACCAGGCCGGTGACGCGCTCGGGGTAATGCCGGTCAACAGTGCCGACCTGGTCGCCGAATGGCTGGCCGTGACCGGCCTCGACTTTGCCGACACCGTCGAGATCCCCGGCCTCGGCTCCGTCCCGTTCGGCGAGGCCCTGCGGGGTCACCTGGAGATCACCAAGATCACTTCTGGTCTGCTCAGGTTCGTCGCCGACCGTACCCGCGACCGCGATCTCACCCGGTTCCTGCGCTCGGGCAACGGGGGCGAACTGGCCAAGTGGACCTGGGGCCGCCAGGCCGTCGACGTGGTCGGCGAACTCCCCGTCCGGGCCACGGCCCAGGAGTGGGCGGGCGTCCTCAAACGCCTGCGGCCGCGCCTGTACTCCATCTCCTCCAGCCCGCTGGTCGATCCCCACCGGGTGAGCCTGACGGTCTCGGTCGTCCGCTTCGACAACCCGCGCGGTACGGCGCGCAGGGGGGTGTGCTCGTCCTTCCTGGCCGACAGCCCCGAGCACACTCCCGTGCCCGTCTTCGTCCAGCGCACCAGGCACTTCCGTCCCCCGGCGGATCCGGCGGCCTCGATGATAATGATCGGCCCGGGTACGGGCGTCGCGCCCTTTCTCGGCTTCCTGGACGAGCGCCGGGCACTGGGCCACTCCGGCCGCAACTGGCTTTTCTTCGGCGAGCAGCGCCGTTCCACCGACTTCTACTACCGCGACGAGCTCGACGCGTCTTACCGCGACGGGCTGCTGACCCGGCTGGACCTGGCTTTCTCCCGCGACCAGCGCGCCAAGGTCTACGTCCAGGACCGCATGCGCGAGCACGGCGTCCAGCTCTGGTCCTGGCTCCAGGACGGCGCCCACCTGTACGTCTGCGGCGACGCCAGCCGGATGGCCAAGGACGTCGACCAGACTCTCCGCGAGATCGCCACCGTCCACGGCGGCCTCAGTGACGACGAGGCCGTCGTCTACGTCAAACACCTGGCCACGAGCAGGCGCTACGTACGCGACGTGTACTGAGCCCTCGCCGACCGCGTCCGGGCCGGGGTACGGGCGGGGTTGTGGCCGCCGTGTCCGATTAGGGATACCGGCAGGAAACGTGTCATGAGCCCCGAACAGCATTGATCCTTGTGTGTCGGTGGGTGAGGTGCCGGCTCTCGGAGGCTGTCCGCTCACCAGGTCACCGGCAGCGTGTGCAAGCCGTACACGAGGCCGAAGGCCCGGAAGTCGGCCTGCTGGTCCGGGTCGGCCAGGGCGAGGCCGGGGAAGCGGCGCAGCAGTGCCGGGAAGGCGATGCGCATCTCCATCCGCGCCAGCGGTGCCCCGAGGCAGTGGTGCACGCCGTGGCCGAAGGCGATGTGGCCGGCGGCTCCCCGGGTGATGTCGAGGGTCTCGGGATCGTCGATGAAGGCAGGGTCGCGGTTGGCGGCGGGAAGCGAGCAGATCACGAGCGAGCCTGCGGGGATGGCGTGCCCGGCGATCTCCACATCCGCCGTGGTCGTGCGCGGCGGCAGCGACTGCACGACGGACAGCCAGCGCAACAGCTCCTCGACGGCGGGTTCGACCTGGGCCGGGTCCTCGCGGATCACGGCGAGCTGGTCCGAGTGCCGGAGCAGGGCCAGGGTGCCCAGGCCGAGCATGTTCGAGGTCGTCTCGTGCCCGGCCAGCAGCAGCAGTCCCGCGATGCCGATCAGCTCATCGGTACTGAGATCGTGGCCGTGCTCGCGCACCAGCATGCCGAGCATGTCCTCGCCCGGATCCGCCTGGGCGCGGGCCACCAGGCCGGCCAGGTAGGCGCGGTCCTCCCGCTGCGCCGCGACGCGCTGGTCCATCGGCAAGGAGGTGTCCAGCAGGCGCACGGCACGCTCGTGGAACTCGGCGCGGTCGGCATACGGCACGCCCAGCAGCTCGCAGATCACCAGCGACGGCACCGGCAGCGCGAAGTGCTCCACCAGGTCGGCCGGCTTACCGGCCCGCTCCAGATCGTCCAGGGCCGCCTGGACGATCTCGGTGATCCGCGGCTCAAGCCTGCGCATCCGCCGTACCGTGAACTCCGGGGTGAGCATCCGGCGCAACCGCGTGTGCTCGGGCGGGTCGAACCCGATCAGCTGCCCGGCCCGCATCGTGGCCAGCTCGTCGGCGTTCATCTGCCCAGCTCCTGGGAACGGCGTCAGGGCGCTGCTGAACCGGGCCGGATCCGCCAGCACCTGGCGAACGTCCTCATGGCGGCAGACCAGGTACGCGGGCAGGCCGAACGGCGTCTCCATCCGCACCACACCCTCGCCGTCGCGAGCCCGGGCCAGCTCCTCGACCGGGTTGAGACCGTTCCGCCGCATGTACAGCGGCAAGTCCAGTGCTTTCATCATCTTTTGTCCTTTCATCCGGTGATCGTGTAAGAGCGTCAGGCGTGGGTCTTGGCCAGCAGGTCGATGATTTCGGCGGTGGTAGCGCTCTCGCCGAGGAGTGGGAAGATCCGTTCCATGCTGTGGCGATGCACCTCCGCATCCCGATCGGCGATGGCGTCCGTCACCAGCGTGACGTTGTAGCCGTGTTCGTAGGCGGCGCGGGCGGTGGACTCCACGCCGATGCTGGTGGCGATCCCGGCCAGCACAAGCTGTGTGACACCGCGGCGGCGCAGCCGCAGGTCAAGGTCGGTGCCGTGGAAGGCGCTCCAGGTGCGCTTGGTCACGGTGATGTCGCCGGGGTGGCCGGTCAGGTCATCGACGATGACGTCCCAGCCCGCGGGCAGGGGGCCGGGCGGGCGCGGAATCCCGGTGCGCCCTGGAGCAGCATCCGGTCCGTCCGGGCCGCCCGTGAGCCGGACCAGGACAACCGGAGCACCGTGGTGGCGAAAGGCGTCAGCCAGGTCGACCGCACGGGCCACCACCTCGGGGCCGGTGTAGGGGGTGGTGGGGAGGCCGACGACGAGGTTCTGCAGGTCGATGAGGACGAGTGCGGTCGTTGTGTCGATCGTGGTGAGGGGCATGAGTGAGTCCCTTTCTGAGGATGCGGTGACGAATCCAGGCGCCCAAAGGGATCGGACCGTGCGTTTGGCTCGGAGGGAACCACTGAGTTCCCTAGGGCGAGGTTCGGAGGAAGCCCTTGTTCTCGAAACTCCGGGCCGTGGCGTTCCGAGAACAAGGGCAAGGCCGTACCGCACGGCCGGCTCAGGGTTGGGTGTCGAGCCACTCCCGGAAGGTGGGTCCGGCGAGCTTGGCGTGCGGGCTGGGCAGGAACCCGCCGTTGGCGGCGATCTCGGCATCGGGTATGCCGGAGCCGTCGACGCCGACGACCTTGATGCCTCGGCGGGCGCCGAGGAGTTGGGCCGCCTCCGCCATGGTCTCCTTACGGGGTCCGGCGATCTCGGGGATCGGCGTTCCCGGGGCGGGCGCGTCGGGGTCGGTGGCCAGGTCGACCAGTTCCTCGGCCACGGTGCGGCAGGCCACGAGCTGGGTGGGCAGGGCCGGGAGGTAGGCGACGTCGCCCTGCTGCCAGTCCAGGAGCTGACCGACGAACTCGTGGAACTGCGCGGACCGCAGGATGCGGACGGGAAGCGGGCCGGACAGCAGGAGCTCCTCGTGCACCTTCTTGGCGGCGACGAAACCGGCGGTGGCCTTGTCGACGCCGATGATGGACGCCATGGCGATCTGGGTGACTCCCGCCTTCTGGCCGTACTCGTGCAGATTGCGGGCCGACGTGCGGAAGAACTCCGTCGCCGCCTCCTGCTCGGAGGCGTGCCAGGAGGCGACGTCGATGATGGCATCGACCCCGGTGAGAGCCTCGGCCAGGCCCTCACCGGTGATGATGTCAACGCCGGTGGCTCGGGACATCGGCACCACCTGGTGCCCCCGTTCGGTGAGGATGTCGACGACGTGGCGGCCCAGCCGCCCGGTCGCCCCTGCCACCGCGAACTTGGTGATGCTCATGGTGTGTACCTTTCTCACTCGCTGTAGTTCTGGCCGGGGGGCATGCCGGGGATCGGCTTGGCGATGAGAGCGGCGGGGGTGAAGAAGCCGATGTGGGCGATCGCCATGATGAGCGTCCACATCGCCTTGTCGTCGTAGTGCGCGGACGCCTTGGCGTACAGCTCGTCGGGGACGCGCTCCCCGGACGGGTTCGGGGTGAGGACGGCCTCCACGAGCTCCAGCGCGACCCGTTCGGCGTCGGTGAAGTAGGTGGCGTCGTGCCAGGTGGCCACGGCGGTGATGCGCTCCTCTGATTCCCCGATCCTGCGGAGGTTGTTGGTCTCCCGGATGGTGAAGTACGTGCTGCCGAGGATCTGCCCAGCGCGCAGCTGCAGCAGGCTGATGGTCGTCGGGGAAATCGCGCCGTTCCTGAGGACCTTGTGCAGGCCTTCGCCGACTTCTGCAAGCTCGGGGACGAAGGGGAGGGGGTTGGGCATGCGCGACCGCAGGTCCTCCTGCTTGGTCGTCGTGGGTGTGGACATGGTGAGGTCTTCCTTGTCTTGCGTGCCGTAGTGCCGTACGGATCGTTCGCGCGGCGTCCTGACGAACACGAGACGCCGGCGCCCCGATCCCTGTAACAGCGCGGCCATGTGACATAGGCCACCTGCCGTGGGTGTTACAAAGCGGTGGGGAGCGGCGTCTTGTGCGTGTGGCAGTGCTGGGAGCGAACAGGCGGGAGCCGGGCATGAGCGAGCGCAGCGAACGAAGCGAACAAAGTGCGGACCCAGCCGAGCCGCTCGACCGTGCCGACCGTGCCGACTTCGTGGACTCCGCCACCGAGGCGTTCGTTGCCCACCGCAACCTGCTGTTCACCGTTGCCTACGAGATGCTCGGCTCGGCCGCCGACGCCGAGGACGTCCTGCAGGAGACCTGGCTGCGCTGGGTGGACGTCGATCTGACCACCGTGCGGGAGGAGCGTGCCTACCTGGTGCGGATCGTCACCCGGCAGGCGCTGGACCGGCTGCGCGCGCTCGGCCGGCGTAAGGAGTCCTATGTCGGGCCGTGGTTGCCCGAGCCGTTGCTGACCGCGCCTGATGTGGCCGAGGACGTCGAGCTCGCCGAGAGCGTCTCGATGGCGATGCTGCTGGTGCTGGAGACGCTTCAGCCGACCGAGCGGGCGGTGTTCGTGCTGCGCGAGGTGTTCGATCTGGAGTACGACGAGATCGCCGAAGCCGTCGACAAGAGCCCGGCCGCGGTCCGCCAGATCGCCTACCGGGCGCGGGCGCACGTCGCCGCGCGCCGACCACGCGGCATCGCCTCCCCGGCCGAGACCCGAGCCGCACTCCAGGCCTTCCAGCGAGCGGTCGAAACCGGCGAGTTGCAGAGCCTGCTCGACGTCCTCGCGCCGGATGTCGTCGCCCTGAGCGACGGCGGCGGAGTCAGGCATGCCCTGCTGCGGCCCGTTGTGGGGCTCGACAACGTGGCTCGTTTACTGGCCGTCGGCTGGTGGAAACGCGACGCGGAAAGGTCGACCGAGCTGGTGCAGATCAATGGCGGCCCTGGGCTGCTCGTGCGAGTCAACGGGGAGATCGACGGAGTGGTGGCGGTGCGCGTGGAGAGCGGCTATGTCACCGGCGCCTACCACGTGCGCAATCCCGAGAAGCTGTCGCGCGTGGAGCGGGAGACCGCAGTGAGCCGCTGAGGCCGGAACGACCTACCGCCCGCCGCGCTTCGCCCTCACCCCGGTGTCGGCCAGGCGCTCAGCGACGCCGTAGTAGCCACGACGGTCCCTTCGCCGGCAGAACGGTCAGGAACCCGGCGAACGGTTCCACGTAGTGCGTGTGCTCGGGCAGCATGACGGCGATCCGGTCAGCAAGCTCGGCCGTCCCGCCGTGGTAGGTGATCGGGGGCGGCACCCTGCTCCTCCTACGCCGAGACCGCCTTGTCGAGCTCGAGTCGTTTGTGGCTCATGACACGTTTCTCATCGGCACCCGACTAGGGTCGTGGGGTCGGCGTTCTTGACGAGGAGCACGTGTGATCGGCAACCTGCAGTGCGTGGTGCTGGACTGTCCCGACGCGCCGGCCCTCGCCCGGTTCTACCGGTCGCTTCTCGGTGGCGAGCTCAACCGGCCCGATCCTCGATGGTCGCTCGACGACGACTGGGCGACCCTTCACACCGGCTCCGGCCTCGTGCTCGCGTTCCAGGGTGTGCGGGAGTATCGGCCACCGCGCTGGCCGGACCCGGCGCGCCCGCAGCAGTTCCATCTGGACATCGACGTGGCGGACCTCGACCGGGCCCGGCGGCAGGTCCTCCAGCTCGGCGCCACCCTGCTGGACGCCGGAGACGGCACCCGCGGCTGGCACGTCTACGCAGACCCGGCCGGACACCCCTTCTGCCTGCTCCGCGGCTGACCGGCGACCGCTCGCTCCCCGATCGAGGCCGCGGCTTTCCAGGGTGATACGGAAGGCGCCGTCCACGGGCCGGGCGGTCGTCAGATACCGGGGAACACCCGGCGGAGGTCGTCGAGGATGACGCCGTCGCCGGTGACGGTCACCGACGGCGGGGTGTGCTCGGGGGCCAGCCTGCCGCCGAGCAGGCGCGCCCAGGCCTCGCAGGGAAGCGTCAGGGTGACGTCGGCCGGTTCCGGCGCCTCGCTGAAGCCGACGGTCTCCCCGAGGGTGAGGCCCAGGACGTGCTCGGGGTCGATCGTCTCGACCCGGAGGGTCGTGGCCACGCGCGGGTCCAGGGCGTCGGATCTGCCGATGAAACCGATCATGAAATCGAGCGGCCCGGTGTACAGGTCGGTCAGCACCCCGGCGGCGTCCCGCGCGACGGTGGCCTTGGGGTCGAAGGCGACCTTGACGTCCCAGGCGTGCAGGGCGGCCTCGTTCAGGCGCATCCCGGCCACCAGCGCGACGCTGCCGGGCATGGGGAGGAATCCCAGCTTGATCTGCAGCCGCTCGCGGGCGTCGGCGTCGAGGCTCTCGTACGCCGAGACGATGTCGGCGTCGGCGGTGAGGAAGTCCGCGGCCTGCTCCTCGGGGTCCTTCGCGTTCCAGCGGTCCCACACCGGGTGGTTGAAGTCCTGACCCGGGGCGTCCCGGCCGTCCTGCGCCGCGCGCAGTGTCGCCAGGCCGATCTCGGCGCCGCTGCCGAGGTGGCTGAGCACCTGGGCGACGGTCCACTCCGAACAGCCCGAGGGCCGGGTGAGGTCGGCGGCGTCCAGCCCCCGGACGAAGGCCGCCAGCTCGTCGTGGGTGGTGCGCAGAGCCGTGATGGTCCTGTCGGTGAGTGTGGTCATGGTTCTCCTACCGGGATGGGAACGGGTGGGGACGACGTGGGTCGTCGCGATCGAGCCGGGCGGCCACCCGGGGTCTCCTCCCGATCGTGCCCGCTGTCGTCCGGCCTACCATCATCCTCTCCCGTACCGGCACCCGTCCCCGGTGGGGCCCGGGGACAGGTGCCCGTCGCGCGGCCGCTCAGGTGCCGGGGATCTCCCTCACCTTCGGGATCGGGGAGAAGACCAGCAGCAGGATCGGCAGGATGGCCCCGGCGATCACCGCGAACAGGATGGCCGGGCGCAGGCCGAGGGCCTCGCCGAGCAGGCCCGCGCCCAGGGCACCGAGCGGGGCCGGGATCAGTCCCAGGGAGTAGATCGTGCCGATCACCCTGGCCTGGAGGTGCGGCGGGGTGATCGACTGCACCAGGGTCATGTTGCTGACGAAGAAGACCTGGTTGCTCGCCCAGACGACGAACTGGGAGAGGCCGAGCATCCCGGCGGCCAGCCAGACCGGTCCCGACGCGAACGGCACCAGCAGCAGCGCGCAGTTGCCGATGATCGTGCTCCACAGCAGTGTCGGGCCGATCCCCATGCGGCGCATGGTCCGCACCGACAGGGTCGCGCCGAGGATGGCGCCGACGCCGCCGGTCGCCATCACGATCCCCACCCACTCCACCGGCAGGTCGGGCCCGCCCCGCAGCAGGAACAGCACGTAGATCGACTGCATGGCGCCCATGACGAAGAACGAGTACAGCCCGCTGGCGATGGCCAGCGGCCGGATCATCGGCTGGTCCATCACCCACCGGAAGCCCGCCCAGATCGCCCGGTGCACGCTCCCGGCCGTCTCGTCGTCCGGGGCGGGCACCTCCTCGCGCTTGCGGATGAGGAGGATGGCGATCGCGGAGAACAGGTAGGAGAGCACGTCGATCATGATCAGCAGTGGCGCGGCGACCACCTTGATCAGCGCCGCCGCCGCGCCGGGACCGGCCGTCTGCGCCAGTGACTCGCTCAGCTGCAGCTTGCCGTTGCCGTCCCCCAGGTGACGCAGCGGGACCAGCGACGGGAAGTAGGAGCGGTACGCGACCTGGAACAGCACCGACAGCAGGCTCAGCACGAACACGACCGCGTACAGCACCCCGAGCGTGAGGCCGTCCATCACGTACAGCAGCGGTACCAGGGCCAGCACCGCCGCCCGGCCCAGGTCCGACCAGATCAGCACCGGCCGCTTGCGCATCCGGTCGATGTAGACGCCGAACAGCAGGAATCCCAGCATCGGCAGCCGTACCAGCGCGCCCAGGACGCCCATCTCGGTCGCGCTCGCGCCCAGGGTGACGACGGCGATCAGCGGGATCGCCACGTACGAGATCTGGGAGCCGAACTGGGAGAGGGTCTGGCCGGTCCACAGCCGCAGGAAGTCCTGGTTACGCCAGAGACCGCCGTCGTCACCGGTCTCCTCGGGCCGCTTCTCGTCCCCGGGGGCACCGGGACCCCCGGAGGCCCCGGGTCCTCCTGAGCCTTCGGAGGTCTCGGGACCTCCGGCGGCTCCGGGGACTTCAGGGGCTCCGGCGACCGGGGTGTCGGCCGTTCCGGTCGTCGTTGGAGCCCCGACCGTCGCGGTGCTCCCGGTGCTCTGTGGCGGTCCCGTGCTCCCCGCGTTCCGGGTGCTCTCAGTGTCCGGTGACGCCATGGTCGATCCAACTCCTCAGCTTGGCGGCCGCCTCGGCGACCAGGGGTTCGAACAGGATGACCACGCGCTCGCCGGGAATCGCCTCGATCGCGAGGTTCCCCTTGACCACGCCGTTCCAGCCCAGATCGGGCCGGTCACCGGCGGGGGCGAACAGCGCCACGTCACCGTCGTACGGCTCGTGCCGGTAGCGGCCGACCGCGTGGGCGTTGGCCCGGAACACCCGGAGGAAGCGCCGGGCCTGCTCGACGTCGGCGGTGTCGGGTGCCAGCCGCTGCTCCCGCCCGGCGGCGGCGATGACCGCCACCAGCATCTCCTCGGGGCCGAGCCCGGCGAACTCCGCGCCGCTCGTCTCCAGCGGTCCTCCCGCCAGCGCGTGGGTCATGAGCGAGGCGTCGTCCTCCAACGAGCTGGTGATCACGGGTTCGTCCGCGTCGGAGTAGAACAGCACCAGCAGCGGGACGTCCTCGCCGAGGGCGCGCAGCCGCCTGGCCATCTCCATCGCGATGTTCCCGCCGATGCAGAACCCGCCCAGTACGTACGGCCCGCCGGGACGGACGGCGCGCAGCCGGTCGACGTAGTCCTCGACCATGTCGGCCATGGTGGTGTGCGGGTCCTCACCGGGCATCAGCCCGCTGGCCGCGATCGCGTAGACGGGCTGGTCGGGGCCGAGCCTGCGGGCCATCGGGTGGTAGCGGAAGACCTGCCCGCCCAGGGCGTGCACCAGGACGATCGGGGTACGGTCGCCTTCCGCGTTGAGCGTCACCACCCGCTGCTCGCCCAGGTCCTCCGGGCGGCGCAGCACGTCCGCCAGGCCCGCCACGGTCGGCGAGGCCAGCACGGCCGCCACGGGCAGTTCCCTGCCGAACTCCTGCCTGATCCGCACGGCCAGCCGGAGCGCCAGCAGCGAGTGCCCGCCCAGGTCGAAGAAGTCGTCGAACACCCCGACCATCGGGACGTCGAACAACTCCTCCCAGATCGCCGCGACCCGTCCCTCGACCGGGTCCCTCGGCGGCACCCTGAATCCGTCCGCGCCCGCCGGTTCCGGCGCGGGCAGGGCCTTCCGGTCCAGCTTGCCGTTGGGGGTGAGGGGGAGTTCCTCCAGCGTCACCCAGGCCGACGGGATCATGTGGTCGGGCAGCGTGGCCCGCAGTCTGGCCCGCCAGTCGATTGTCGGCCTCGTTCCGGTCTGCGTGTTCTGTTCGGGGGTGGCGTCCGTTCCTGGCCGGGTGCCAGGGGCCGGGTTCGGGTTCGGGTTCGGGTGAGTCTTCCTGTCCGTACGCGCCTCCGTGCCGATGGCCGCGCCGTCGACCGTCTCGGTGGTCACCACGTAGCCGATCAGGCGGTCGCCGTCCGCGACGACCGCCGCCGCGCGGACCTCGGGCTCGGAGAGCAGCGCGGCCTCGATCTCGCCGGGTTCGACGCGCATGCCGCGGATCTTGGTCTGGGTGTCGAGGCGTCCGAGGTATTCGAGTTCGCCGTCGGGTCGCCATCGGGCGCGGTCTCCGGTGGCGTACAGGCGGGAGCCGGGTGGTCCGTGGGGGTCGGGGAGGAAGCGTTCGGCGGTGAGGGCCGGGCGGCCGAGGTAGCCGCGGGCCAACTGGACCCCGCCGATGAACAGCTCGCCCGGGGTGCCCACGGGTGCCCGTCCGAACCGCTCGTCGAGCACCTCAAGGCGGGTGTTGTCGACCGGGCGGCCGATCGGGACCACCTGCTCGGCGGGGTCGCACCGGTGCCAGGAGACGTCGACCGCGGCCTCGGTCGGCCCGTAGAGGTTGTGCAGCTCCACCCCGGGAAGCCGCTCGGCGAAGCGGCGCACCAGGTCGGCGGGGAGCGCCTCACCCGAACACACCACCCTGCGCAGACCACCCGCGCCCGGCCCGTCCACAGCCGGGACGCCCGTGTCCGGCCCGTTCGCGTCCGGCCTGCCCACGACCAGACCGTCCGCGCTCAGCCTGTCCGCGCCGGGCTCGCCCGCGTCCGGCCCGTTCGCGCCCAGCCTGTCCGCGACCAAGTTGTCCGCGTCCGGTCCGTCCACGGCCGGGACGCCCAGTGCCTCCAGGCCGGGCGTGTCGAGGAACGGATCCAGCATGGACGGTACGAAGTGCGCCGTGGTGACCCCCTCGGCGCCGATCAGCTCGGTGAGGTAGCCGGGCTCGTAGTGCCCGCCGGGCCTGGCCACCACCAGTCCCGCGCCGGTGACCAGCGGCCAGAACAGCTCCCACACCGACACGTCGAACGAGACCGGCGTCTTGTGCAGGACCCGATCCGCCGGGGTGAGCCCGTACGTCTCCTGCATCCAGCGCAGCCGGTTGACGATCGCCCGGTGCGACACCCCGACACCCTTGGGCCGCCCAGTCGACCCCGACGTGAAGATCACGTACGCGAGCGAGTCCGGCGGATCCTCCTGCGAGGGGACCCCGGAGGGATCCTCCGAGGCGGTGGGCAGCAGGACGACCCGCGTACCCCCGGGAGCCTCGCCCGCCAGGTCGGCGGAGGTCAGCAGCACCGAGGCGCCCGCGTCGTCGAGCATGCCCCGCACCCGCCCGGCCGGGTGACCGGGCTCCAGCGGCAGGTAGGCACCCCCGGCGGCGAGGACGCCCAGCAGCGCGGCGGGCAGGTCCGCGCTCCGTTCGAGCAGCACCCCCACCGGCCGGTCGCGTGACACCCCGGCGCGGCGCAGCTCCCCGGCGATCGCCAGGGCCCGCCCGGCCAGCTCACGGTAGGTGGTCCACGAGCCTTCGAAACCCACGGCCGGGGCGTCGGGCGTCAGTTTCGCCTGCTCGAACACCAGGCCGTGCAGCGTGCCGCCCGGGTGCTCGCGCCCGGTGGCGTTCCAGCGGTCGATCGCCTCGTTCTCCGCCCTGCCCACGCCGGGCTCGCCGGTCAGGGCATCGATCACCCGCCCGGCCAGGGACTCCATCTGCTCCGGCGGGAACTGGGAGGCGTCGTAGGAGACCGTGAGGGTGAGGCCGCCGCCGGGCACCCGGACGAAGGCCACCGTGCACGGCATGTCGGTCTGCTCGAAGAACTCCTGCCCGGTGATCGCCACGCCGTCGCCGGACAGCCCTCCGTACACGTGGAAGTCCCGGAAGTCGAACAGCGTGTCCAGCAGCGGTGAGCGGCCCGCGGCCCGCTGGATCTCGAACAGCGGGTAGCGCCGGTACGGCACCGCGGCCACCTCGGCGTCGAAGACCCGCCTGACCAGTTCGGCCCGGTCGCCCGTGTCGAGGCGGACCCGCAGGGGCAGCGTGTTGAGGAACAGCCCCAGCACCTCGCCGCCGCCCTCGGTCTCCGGCCTGCCGTGGCTGAGGACGCCGGTCATGACCTCCCGCTCGCCGGTGACCAGGCCCAGCGCCGTCACGTACGCGGTCAGCAGGGTCGTGCGCAGCGGGACCCGCAGCTCGCGACTCTGCCGTTCCAGCGCCGCCACCGTCTCGTGGGGCACCGGTACGGCCACCACCTCGGCGGCGCGCGGCCCGCCGGACGGGAACCCGGGCAGCCGGGGCAGGCGGCTCTCCGGGGCGTCCTCGACCCGTTCCCGCCAGAACTCCCGCGCCGTCTCCGAGCCCACCGCGGCCCGCTCGGCCGCCACCAGATCCCTGAACAGGGCTCGCGGCGGGTCGGTTTCGTCGTGCGAGTCGTGCGAGTCGCGCAGGCCGTGCGAGCGGTTCGCGGTGTAGCGGCCCAGTAACTCGGTGACCAGCGCCGCGACGCTCCAGCCGTCGAGGACGGCGTGGTGGAAGCTGAGACTCAGCGCGAACTCGTCGTCGTCCAGCACGTGCGCGTACGCCCGCAGCAGCGGAGGTGACGACCAGTCGAACCCGATGTGCTTCTCGGCCTCCCGCCACGCCGCCAGCCGCTCCCGGGGGCCGTCTCCGTCCGGACCGTCCCCGTCTGGTCGCAGGTCGACGACCTCCAGCGGGATGGTCGCGGTGTCGTGGACGAGCTGCAGCGGCTCGCTGAACCCGGTCAGGTCGAACGAGGTGCGCAGCACCGGGTGCCGGGCCGCGACCCCGGTCAGCGCCCCGGTCAGCGCCGGGACGTCCGGGGCGCCGCGCAGGGTGATGGTCATCAGGTCGTGGTAGGTGGGACCGCCCGGTTCGAGTTCGCTGTGGTAGATCATCCCCGCCTGCAGCGCGGCCAGCGGATATGCGTCCTCGATCATCGCTCGCCCTTCCTGAGCTTGGCCAGATCCGCGGCGCCGAGCATGCCGAACGCCCCGGTCGCGGCCTCCGGCCCCGGTTCCGCCACCGCGGAGGGTCCGGTGTCCGGTGTGTCCAGTACGGCGGCCAGTTCGGCCACGGTCTGGTGGGTGAACAGCCGCTGCAGGTCGAGCCCGTAGCCCAGCCGGCGCAGACGGGCCACCACCGAGAGGCTGCGGATCGAGTCACCTCCGACGCCGAAGAACCCGTCGTGACGGCCGACCTTGTCCAGGCCGAGCACGTCCTGCCACACCTGGGCGACGGCGCGTTCCGCGTCGGTGCGCGGCGGCTCCCAGGGAAGGTCGCCCCGGCCGGGCGGCGGCGGCAGAGCGGTCCGGTCGAGCTTTCCGTTGGGGGTGAGCGGGAGGGCGTCCAGCGTCACCCAGGCGGTGGGGATCATGTGCTCGGGCAGCTCGCCCCTGAGCCACTCGCGGGGATCGGCGTCCACCGGCCCCCGCGCCCCTTCGCGCCGCACCCCGTACCCGACCAGCCGGGCTCCGGCGCCGTCGTGCCAGACGCCGACCGCCGCCGCGCTCAGATCCGGGTGCCCGCCGAGTACGGCCTCGATCTCGCCGGGTTCGACGCGCATGCCGCGGATCTTGGTCTGGGTGTCGAGGCGGCCGAGGTATTCGAGTTCGCCGTCGGGTCGCCATCGGGCGCGGTCTCCGGTGGCGTACAGGCGGGAGCCGGGTGGTCCGTGGGGGTCGGGGAGGAAGCGTTCGGCGGTGAGGGCCGGGCGGCCGAGGTAGCCGCGGGCCAGCTGGACCCCGCCGATGAACAGCTCGCCCGGCGTCCCGACCGGCACCGGGCGCGACGCTCCGTCCAGCACGTACAGGCGGGTGTTGGCCACCGGGCGGCCGATCGGCACGACCTTCTCACCCGGCGTGTAGCGGTGCCAGGAGACGTCGACCGCGGCCTCGGTCGGCCCGTAGAGGTTGTGCAGCTCCACCCCGGGCAACCGCCCGGCCAGCCGCTCCGCGGCCCCCGCCGTCAGCTCCTCGCCACTGCAGATCACCCGGCGCAGCGAGCGGCACTCCTCGATCCGCTCCTCCGCGGTGAAGGCGGCGAGCATCGAGGGGACGAAGTGGACCGTGGTGACCGCCCGCTCGGTGACGAGGTCGCGCAGGTAGGCGGTGTCCCGATGGCCGCCGGGGCGGGCGAGCACCAGGCGCGCCCCGCTGATCAGCGGCCAGAAGAACTCCCACACCGACACGTCGAACCCGGCGGGGGTCTTCTGGAGCACGGCGTCGCTCGCGTCCAGGCCGTACGTCGCCTGCATCCAGCGCAGCCGGTTGACGATCGCCCGGTGCGACACCCCGACACCCTTGGGCCGCCCAGTCGACCCCGACGTGAAGATCACGTACGCGAGCGAGTCGGGCAGATCCCTCGCCCGGCGGCCCGAGTCCCCGGGCCCCGCCGGGGTGTCCTGGGCCGCGGTGAGTTCCACGGCCCCGGCGTCGGCGAGCATGGTGTCGACCCGGCGCTCGGGCAGCCCCGGATCGAGGGGAAGGTAGGCGGCCCCGGCCTTGAGCACGGCGAGCAGCCGTACGGGCAGATCGAGCGAGCGCTCCGCCCGTACGGCGAACACCCTCCCCGCACCCGCACCCGCACCTGTCCCGGTGTCGGTGTCGGTGGCGCGCAGCCGCGCGGCCAGCAGGTCGGCGCGGGCGTTCAGCTCGGCGTAGGTCAGCGTCTCGCCCTCGAAGACCACGGCCGGGGCGCCGGGAGTCCGCGCGGCCTGGGCCTCGACGAGACCGTGCAGCGTCTCCTCCGGCGGGTACGCGGTCTCGGTGGCGTTCCAGCCGGTCAGCACCAGGTCCCGCTCCCCGGGGGAGAGCAGCTCCAGGTCGCCCACGCGGGTCCCCGGAGCGGCGACGGCCGCGCGCAGGAACGTCTCGAAGGACACGGCGAGCCGCTCGACGGTCTCCGGCAGGAACAGGTCGCGGTTGTAGACGAACCTCGCCGCGAGGCCGTCACCGGTCTCCGAGGCGTACAGCTCCAGGTCGAACCGGGTCGAGGTGGTGTCCGGCGCGAACGGCTCGACCACCGGATCGTCCGCCCGACCGGCCGCGAGCCGGGTCTCCTCCCCGGCCGCGGGTTCGGCCATCCGACCGTTCCCCGCCGTGGACGTGCCCCCGGCCACGGGGGCGGTCGCGGGCATCAGGTGCCCGGCCGCCGGTGCGGATCGCCCTGCCGGGACCGTGCCGCCCAGGTAGCTCTGCAGGGCGAAGAGCACCTGCACCACGGGCGGACGGGTGGCGTCCCTGGCCAGGTCCAGTTCGGCGACCAGCTTCTCGAACGGCAGCTCCTGGTGGGAGTAGACCTCCAGGGCGGCGTCGCGGGTGCGGCCGAGCAGCTCGGTGAACGTGGGGTCGCCCTCCAGGCGGGCCCGGAGCGGCAGCAGGTTCACGAACAACCCGACCACGTCCTCGAACTCCGTCCGGTCCCGGCCGGCGACCGGTGAGCCCACCGCGAAGTCGTCCTGTCCCGACCAGCGGGAGAGCACGGCCTGGAACCCGGAGAGCAACGCCATGTAGAGGGTCGCGCCGCCTTCCCTCGCCAGTTCGCCGAGCGCCCCTGTGAGCCCGGCGTCCAGTCGCAGGTCGTGCCAGGCACCCCGGTGCCCCTGCCGAGTCGGCCTGGGCCGGTCGAGGGGGAGTTCGAGCGGGGGCAGCGCGGACAGCTCCTCCCGCCAGAACTCCAGGTGCCGTTCCAGCCGCGGCCCGGCCAGGCGCTCGCGCTGCCAGAGCGCGTAGTCGCCGTACCCGACACGTGGCTCCGGACGGCCGCCACGAACGTCACGGCCGTGCTCGTCACGCCCGTCACGCCCGTCACGCCCGTCACGCCCGTCACGCCCGTCACGCCCGTCACGCCCGTCACGCCCGTCGTGCCCGTCGTGCTTGTCTCGCCCGTCGTGCCCGGAGAGCAGCTCGTCCAGCAGGATCTCCGCCGACCAGCCGTCGGCCACGATGTGGTGTACGGCGACCAGCAGCACGTGGTCCTCGGAGGAGAGCCTGACCAGGGTCACCCGGAGCAGCGGGCCGTCGGCGAGGTCGAAGGGGCGTGCCGCGTCGGCGCTGACGATCCGCCGCGCCTCCGCCTCCGCCTTCGTGTGCGCCCCCGCGGGTGCCCCCGCGTTCGCCGCCGTTTCCGTCGGCTCCGAACCCGCCTGTGTCCCGGCCCGCGCCCGTGCCCGTACCTCCGTCTCCGTTCCGGAGTCGGCCGCCGAGACGGTTCCCGGCAAGGCCGATCCCCCTGAGGTCGATCCCGTCAAGAGCGTCCCCGCCGACGATCCCGTCTCGACGACGCGGATCGCGATCCGTGCCTCCGGGGCCCCGGCCGGGACGATCCGTACCTCGGGCCTCCCGTCGGAGGAGGCGGGGAAGCGCATCCGCAGGCTCTCGTGCCGCGTCACGGCGGCGTCCAGTCTCGCGCCCAGCGCCGCGAGGTCCAGCGGCCCGCGCAGCCGTGCCGCGGCGGGCAGCACGTAGGCGCCGGTCCCGGGACTGAACTGCTCCATGAACCAGAGCCGTTCCTGCGCGAACGACAGCGGTGGCGTCGTGCCCTCCGGGCGCCGCACCGGTCCGGGGCCCACCCCGGAACCCGCGCCGGGCCCGGCCTCCGCCAGCGCGTCCAGCGCCTGCGCCAGCCTCCGTACGGACGGGTGGCTGAAGGCCAGCTTCAACGGCACGTCCAGGCCGGTCGCCGCCGAGAGCCTGGCGATCGTCCTGGTCGCCAGCAGCGAGTGGCCACCGAGCTGGAAGAAGTCATCGAGTGCTCCCACTCGCTCCACCCCCAGGACCTCGGCCCACACCGAGCACACCAGCTCCTGCGTGGCGGTCTCCGGGGGCAGGTACCCCTCACCCGAGCGGTGCTCGGGGGCGGGCAGCGCGCCCTGGTCGACCTTCCCGCTCGGCGTGAGCGGGATGTGCCCGACCTCCACCACGGCACTCGGCACCAGGTGCGGCGGCAGCTCCGCCGCGAGACGCTCCCGCAGTTCCCCGGCGTCGGACCGGTTCCCGGACCGCTCGCGGCTGCCTTCCACCCGGCCGATGCCGCCGTCGATCGGCCGCCCGTCGGTCGTCCTTTCGGCCGCCCGCCCGTCGACTGTCCTCTCGGTGGCCCGCTCCTCGGTCGGCCCCCCGTCGGCGGTCCGCTCGTCGGCGGTCCGGTCGGTCCGGTCGGTCCGGTCGGTCCGGTCGGTTCGGTCGGTTCGTACGACGTAGGCGACCAGGCGGCGGTCGCCGGGAGTGTCCTCCCTGACCGTCACGGTCGCCTGGCCCACCCACGGGTGGGCCAGCAGGCGGGCCTCGATCTCGCCGGGCTCCACGCGGTAGCCCCGGATCTTGACCTGGCGGTCGAGGCGGCCGAGGATCTCCAGGCGCCCGTCGGGCCGGAACCTGGCCCGGTCGCCGGTGCGGTACAGGCGCGAACCGGCCGGACCGTACGGGTCGGGCACGAAGCGTTCCGCCGTCGGGGCGGGCGACCCCAGGTAGCCACGAGAGAGCCCGTCTCCGCCGACGCACAGCTCGCCGGGCACGCCGACGGGCACCCGCGCGCCGTACTCGTCCAGCACGTGGACGCGGGTGGCGGACAGCGGATGACCCACGGTGGGTCGCCTGGACGCCTCGGTGGGGTCGAGCTCACCGGCGGTGGCGATGATCGTCGTCTCGGTCGGCCCGTAGCTGTTGACCAGGGTGACGCGCTCGCCGTGAGCCTCGTACCAGGCGGCGAGCGCCGGTCCCGGCAGCGGGTCGGCGCCCAGGATCAGCAGGCGCAGCGCGGGCGGCCAGGAGGTCCGGGCGGCGACCAGCTCCTGCCAGTAGGAGGTGGGCAGGTCCATCACCGTCAGCGACGAGCCCCGCGAGGTCCGCAGGAAGTCGGGAAGCGGCTCGTCGGGGGCGAGCACCAGCTCGGCCCCCGAGGTGAGCGCCGGATAGATCTCCTCGGCGTGCGTGTCGAAGCCCACGGAGGCGAACTGGAGCACCCGGTCGTCCGGCCGGATGCCGTACTCGGCGCGCATCCACGCCACCCGCGTGTCCAGCGCCCGCCGCTCGACCTGCACGCCCTTGGGAGTGCCGGTCGAACCGGAGGTGTAGATCACGTACGCCACGTTCCCCGGCCCGCCGGGCCTGGTCACCCGGCCGTCTTCGGTGGGTGTCCGGGCGCCGTGCTCGCCCGGCCGGTGGGGGTGGGCGCCGGGCGGTGAGCCGTCCTCGGCGCCCTGACCGTCCCCGGTGTGTGAGCTCTCTCCGGTGGCGGAGCCGTCCGCGACGCCGGCGAGCGGCATCGTCGGCAGGTCGCACCCCGGCGGGCCGTCCTGGGAGAGCAGCAGCGCGGCTCCGCTGTCGCGCAGCATCCAGCGCAGGCGCTCGGCCGGGTAGGCGGGGTCGAGCGGAAGGTAGGCGCCTCCCGCCATGGCCGTCGCCAGCAGTGCCACGACCAGCTCGGGACCGCGCCGGGCGCACACCGCGACCACGGTCTCGGGGCCGATCCCCGCCGAGGTCAGTCGTGCCGCCAGCCTCGCGGCGCGCTCGTGCAGCTCGGCGTAGTTCAGCCGCCGGTCGCCGTGGCTGACCGCCACCGCGTCCGGCGCCAGCCGCACCCGCTCCTCGAACAGCTCGATCACCCCGGCCACTCCCGCGCCTCCGGCCGGACCGGCCGCCGCCCCGCCCACGAGCCCGGGGGCCGCGGACAGAGCGTTGGGCAGAGCGGTGGACAGGGACGCGGTGACGGCGGGCAGGCGGTCCTCGGGGAGCAGCATCGCGGCCCGCAGGCGGGACAGCGGGATGTCGGGGTCGTCGGCCACGGCCTCCAGGACGCGCTCGTACCTGCGCAGCATCCTGGCCACCGTCTCCGGTTCGAACAGGTCGGCGTTGTAGGACAGCAGCGCGTACAACGACTCCGAGCGGGGTGTCACGTCGAGCATCAGGTCGAACTTGGCCTGCCGCGCGCCCGGGTCGAACACGTCGGTCTCGATGCCGGGCATGACCAGCTCGGACGCCTCCTTGTCCTGCATCACGAACATCGCCTGGAACAGCGGCGTGGTGCTCAGGTCGCGCTCGACGTGCAGCTCGTTGAGCAGCCGCTCGAACGGGATGTCCTGGTGGGCGAAGGCGTCGAGCACCGTCGCCCGGACACGGCCCAGCAGCTCCCTGAAGCCGGGGTCGCCCGACAGGTCGCCGCGGAGCGCGAGCGTGTTGGGGAAGAACCCGACGATCCGCTCCAGCTCCGGGCGTTCCCGCCCGGCGATCACCGACCCCACGCACACGTCGTCCTGCCCGGAGTGGGCGCCGAGCAGCGCCTGGAAGGCGGCCAGCAGCACCATGAACGGGGTGCACCGCTCGTCCCTGGCCAGCCGGTCCAGCCGGGCGGTCAGCTCCCGCCCGATCCGCCGTGCCGCGTAGTCGCCGTTGGACGACTTCACCGGCGGCCTGGGCCGGTCGGCGGGGACGTCCAGCGCGGGTACCCCGGCCAGTTGCCCGCTCCAGTAGTCGAGCTGGCGGCGCACGCCCTCCTCGTCCAGCAGCTCGCGCTGCCAGGCCGCGTAGTCGGCGTACTCCAGCACCGGCGCGGGCAGGTCCGGCTCGCGTCCCTCCAGGTACGCGCCGTAGCAGGTGGCGAGCTCGCCCAGCAGGATCTTCAGCGACCAGCCGTCGGCCACGATGTGGTGCAGCACCACGCACAGCACGTGGTCGGTCTCCGACAGGGTGACCAGGTGGACCCGCAGCAGCGGCCCGGCCGCCAGGTCGAACGGGCGGTTGGTGAGGTCGGCGACCAGCTCGGTCGCGCGGGCCTCCCGTTCGGCGGCGGGCATCCGGGTGAGGTCGATCAGGTCGGGCTCGATCGGCCGGGGCGGCTCGATCTCCTGCACCGGGCTGCCCTCACGCGAGGTGAAGCGGGCGCGCAGGGTCTCGTGCCGCTCCACCAGGCGGCCGAGCGCGTACCCGAGCGCCTCGACCGAGACGTGCCCGCGCAGCCGCTGCACCATGAACATGTTGTACGAGGCGTCGGACGGGTCCAGTTGCTGCAGGAACCACAGCCGCTCCTGGCCGAACGACAGGGGCGGCGGCCCGTCGCCGTCCGCGCGCCGGGGGATGCCCGACGGCCGCCGCGGCGGCGGTTGCCGCCGCAGCCTCTCCTCCAGCGCGGCCCGTTGTTCCGGGCTGAGCCGCGCCAGCCTTGCCCTCAGGTCACTCATCCGCGGGGTCCTCCAGCGCCGCGAGCAGCGCCGCCAGCTCCTCGTCGTCGTTCCCGAGCTGCAGCTCCAGTACGGCGAGGGCGTGCTCGGTCACCGTGGTGATCTCGAAGCACCGCCGCAGCGGCATCTCCACGCCGTACGTGTCCCGGTAGCGGGTGACCAGCAGCACCGCGAGCAGCGAGTGGCCGCCGAGCTGGAAGAAGTCGTCCTCGACGCCGATGCGCTCCCGGCCGAGCAGCTCGCCCCACAGGGCGCACAGCTCGGTCTCCAGCGGGGTGCGCGGCTCCGTGTACGGCGTGCCGAGGTCGGCCCGGCCCGAGCCGGTCGGCGCGGGCAGCGCGCCCCGGTCGAGCTTGCCGCTCGGGCCGAGCGGGATGTCGTCGATCCCGACGAACGCCTGCGGGATGAGCGCGGCGGGCAGTTTTCTGGCGAGCGTCCTGCGCAGCTCCGCGGTGAGCGCCGAGGCGTCTCCCGACCAGTCGACGTACCCGACCAGCCCGCGCCCACCGGGGGCGTCGTCGCGCAGTGCCACGACCGCCCGGCGCACCCGGGGGTGTTCGGCGATCACGGCCTCGATCTCGCCGAGCTCGACCCGCCAGCCGTGCACCTTCACCTGGTCGTCCATCCGTCCCAGGAACTCGAGGCTCCCGTCGGCGCGAACCCTCGCCAGGTCGCCGGTCGCGTACAGCCGCGAGCCGGGCGGCCCGTACGGGTCGGGTACGAACCGCTCGGCCGTCAGGCCGGGCCGGTCCGCGTAGCCGCGCGCCACCTGGACGCCGCCGATGTGCAGGTGCCCGGGTACGCCGACCGGCGCCGGCTGGAGCAGGTCGTCCAGCACGTGCAGGCGGTTGCCCGGCATGGGCGGGCCGATGGGCAGCGTGTGCCGCGTGCCCGCCCCCTCCGGCTCCACCCGCCAGGCGGTCACGTCGACCGCCGCCTCCGTCGGCCCGTAGAGGTTGTGCAGCTCCACCCCGGGCAGCCGCTCGAAGAAGCGGGCGGCCAGGTGCGGCGGCAGTTCCTCTCCGCTGCAGATCACCCGCTTCAGCGAGCGGCACGACTCGATGCCGGTCTCCTCCAGGAACAGGGCCAGCATCGAGGGGACGAAGTGCGCGGTGCTCACCGAGTGCGCCTTGATCAGGTCGCGCTGGTGGTTGGGGTCGCGGTGCCCGCCCGGCCGGACCGGTACCAGGGACGCCCCCGTTACCAGCGGCCAGAAGAACTCCCAGACCGACACGTCGAAGCTCGTCGGGGTCTTCTGCAGGACCGCCTCGGCCGGGGTGAGGCCGAACCGGTCCTGCATCCAGGCGAGCCGGTTGACGATGCCCCCGTGGGTGTTGACGACGCCCTTGGGACGCCCGGTCGAACCCGAGGTGTAGATCACGTACGCGGCGTCGTCGGGACCGGCCACCGGAAGCGCCGTTCCTGGGGGCTGCGATCCCCAGGTGTCGGGCGCGTCCAGCAGCACCGGTTTGACGGCGCCTTCGGGGAGCAGGTCGCGCAGGTGGCGCTGGGTCAGCATCACCCGGGCCCCGCTGTCGGCCAGCATGAACGCCAGCCGCGACGGCGGGTACTCCGGGTCGAGGGGGACGTACGCCCCGCCCGCCTTGAGCACCGCGAGCAGGCCGACGACCAGTTCGGCCGACCGCTCGGCGCACACCGCCACCGGGCTGCCCCGCCCGACCCCGATCCCGCGCAGCCAGTGGGCGAGCCGGGTGGCGCGCTCGTCCAGTTCCGCGTACGTCAGCGTGGCGTCGCCGGTGACCACGGCCGGAGCGTCCGGAGTCCTGGCCACCTGAGCCTCGATCAACGAGGTCAACGAGGTCGGCGAACTCGCCGGGGCTGGAGTCGTGCCGGCCCCGGCGGCACCACCGACGTCCCGGGCGACGATGCCCTCGGCACCGCCGACGTCGCGGGTGTCGCCCCTACCGGCACCACCGACGTCCCGGGCGCCGGCCGGATCGGTCACGCCCGCCGGGCCACCCAGGAGGTGCACGGCACGCCCCGGGTCCTCGCCGACGCCGAGCGCGACGACGCGGTCCCGTTCCGCGGGGGTCAGCAGCGGCAGCCGGGAGATCGGCGTCCCCGGGTCGGCGACCGCGGCCTCGACCAGCGTCTCCAGGCAGGCGCCGAACCGCTCGATCGTGGACGGGTCGAACAGGTCGGTGCTGTACTCCAGGCGGGTGTGCAGCCGCCCTCCGCGCATGTTGAGGTCCAGCTGCAGGTCCACCTTGGCGGTGCCGTTGGCGATCTGGCCCTCGTTGGTGTCGCCGGCCAGGTTGAACATCACCTGGTAGATCGGCGGCACGCTCAGATCCCTGGTCGGCTGGAGCGCCTCCACCAGCCGTTCGAACGGCAGCTCCTGGTGGTCCAGGGCCTCGGCGACCGTGGTGCGCACCCGCCCGGCCGCCTCGGCGAACGTCGGGTCGCCGGTCAGGTCGGCGCGGAGCGCCAC
Source organism: Streptosporangium sp. NBC_01469 (assembly GCF_036227305.1). Lineage (NCBI taxonomy): Bacteria > Bacillati > Actinomycetota > Actinomycetes > Streptosporangiales > Streptosporangiaceae > Streptosporangium > Streptosporangium sp. NBC_01469. The sequence goes on from NZ_CP109465.1 coordinate 5,033,221, forward strand.
GGCGTTGACGAACATGCCGATGACGGGTTCGGTCTCCGGCAGCAGCCGCCCCGCGATGGGGGTGCCCACCACGACGTCGTACTGCCCCGACCAGCGGGACAGCACGGTCGCGAACGCGGTGAGCATGACCGTGAACAGTGTCGAGTTCAGGTCCTTGGCCAGGCGCTGGATCCCGGCCGACACCTCCGGGGAGAACGCGCCCAGCTGCATCTCACCCCGGTAGGAGCGGCTGCGCGGGCGCGGCCGGTCGGCGGGCAGGGCGAGGTCGGACGGGATCCCGGCCAGCCGCTCCCGCCAGTGCGCCAGCTCCTCCTTGACGAACTTCCCGGTCAGCCGGTCCCGCTGCCAGACGGCGAAGTCGGCGAACTGGATGGGCAGCTCCGCCAGCTTGGGCTCGCGTCCCTCGCCGATGGCGTCGTAGCACTCCTCCAGCTCGTTGACGAAGATGTGGCTGGAGACGCCGTCGAACACGGTGTGGTCGAACACGCAGATCAGCCGCAGGTCGTCGTCGGCCATTCGTACCTGCCGCAGCCGCCACAGCGGCGCCCGGTCCAGGACGAACGGCGTGACGGAGTCCGACTTGGCCAGCCGGGCGAGCTCGGCCTCGCGCAGGTCGGCGGGCAGGTGGGTGAGGTCGGTCTCGGTGAGCCGCACCGGGGGGACGGCGCCGCTGACGATCTGCACCACCTGACCGTCCCTGAACTCGAAGACGGTGCGCAGCACCTCGTGGCGGCGTACCACGTGGGCGACGGCCGCCTCCAGCCGGCGCGGGTCGACCGGCTGGCGGGCGCTCATCGGCATGAGCATGCCGATGTTGTAGACGGCGAGCTCGGGCTCGAAGCGGGCGAGGAACCACATCCGTTCCTGCCCGGAGGAGGACGGGAAGACGTCCACCACCTGTTCGGTCATCCCGCGTCTCCCGCTTTCATCGCCTCGCGCAGGCTGCGCGGACGCATGTCGGTCCAGACCTGCTCGATGTGGGCCAGGCACTCGTCCTTGGTGCCGGTGAAGCCCGCGTCGTGCCAGCCGTCCGGGTTGTCGCGGCCCGAGGGCCAGATGGAGTACTGCTCCTCGTCGTTGAGAACGACCTTGGTGTCGGGAAGGGATCCGCTCACTGCTGCTCACTCCTGCGGGGGAGACGGGGAATCATGCTCTGGTTCGCGGCCGGGGCGGTCTCCGCCGCCGGCGTGGTGGCGCGTGCCTGCTCGATCAGCGAGGTGACCCCGGCCACCGTGGGCTCCTCGAAGAGGCTGCGCATCGGCAGCCGTACGCCCAGCTCCTTGCGGATGAGGGCGATGAGCTGCACGGCGATCAGCGAGTTGCCGCCGAGCTCGAAGAAGTCGTCGTCGACGCCGATGCGCTCGCCGCCGAGCACCTCGCTCCACAGCCGGGCGATGGCGGTCTCGACGTCGCCGCGCGGCGCCACGTAGTCGTCGGCCGCCGCGCCGCCGGGACGGGGGCGGTCCGACACGGCGGCCGGGTCCAGCTCCGTCTCGACCGTTTCCTGGGTGACCGACCCGACACCGGCCAGGTAGGCGGCCACCGGGGTCGCGGCGATCACCACCTGCGCGCCGAGGGGGGTGGCCAGCAGCCGGTGGAACGCCTCGGCGCCCTCGGCGGGGCGGATGCCGACCGCGTCGGGCCCTCCGGCGGTCGTCGCGACCTGGCCGCCCTGGTCGGGGACGGTGACCGTGCCCGCCCGCTGGGCTCCGGCGTCGGCCGTCACCCCGGCCACCACGGCGTCGGTGTTGATGCGGCGCAGCACGTAGTCGGAGATCTCGGTGACGATCGTGCCGCCTGCGTCGATGAGCGTCACGTCGACCGCCAGCACCTCGTCGGTGCCGCTGTCGCGGAAGCGCATGTGGCTCCAGAACCTGCCGGGCAGCCGGTCCCTGACGGTGATGCGGCCGTAGCCGAGCGGCAGGTAGTGGCCGACGACGTCGATCCAGGTGAAGGAGGTGGCGCTGTCGAGCAGTGCCGGGTGCAGGCCCCAGCCGTCCAGGTCCTCCGACAGCTCCTCGGGCAGCTCGAACAGTCCCAGGGCCTCGTTCTGGCCGATGTACCACTTGCTCATGTGCCCCCAGTGGGGGCCGAGCGTCAGCAGCCCGGACAGCGGTACGCCGCCCTGCTCTTCGGACGCGGGGGTGCAGCGCTCGATGATCGCCGCCACGTCGGCGTGCCCGGCGGGCCCGGCGTCGACCTTGGCAGCGGTGCCGCGCGCGTGGGTGCGCTGCTCGCCGCCGATGACGCTGCGCACCTGGAAGTCCGCGCCGTCCGCCTCGGTGCTGAACGTCACCCGTACCTCCGCGGAGGACCCGTCGGCCACCGAGAGCGGTTCGACGAACACCACGTCGCGCAGCTCGACGGCGCCGGGGCCGGGCAGCACCACCTCGCTGGCGCAGCGGGCCAGCTCCAGGTGCCCGGTGCCCGGCAGCACCGGCACCCCGGAGATGCGGTGCCCGCCGAGCGCCCAGTGGGTCTCGGGGGAGAGGCTGCCCCCGGCCCAGCCGAGCCCCTCGCCGTCGGCCTCGTGCCAGGCGGACAGCACGGGGTGGTCGACGGCCCTGATCCGGTCGCCGCGCTGCAGCGCCACGAACCCGGCCGGGGCGGCGACCTCCGCCGCCATGCCGACCTCCAGCCACTTGCCCCAGTTGGCGGAGACGACCGTGGCCGCGCCCCAGCCGTGCTCGCCCCTGGCGTGCGCGTCGAGGAAGTTGTTGGCCGCGCAGTAGTCGACCTGGCCGAAGCCGCCCGCGACCGCGGTGATCGACGAGCAGAGCACGACGGCCTCCAGGTCGAGGTCGGCGAAGGCCTCGCGCAGCGCGAGCGTGCCGACCACCTTGGGTGCCAGCACCTCCTCGGCGGCGGCCCGCTCCTTGATCTCGGCCATGCCGCCGCCGGGCAGTCCCGCGGCGTGCACGATCACGTCCACCCGGCCGAACCCGGCGATCGTCTCCTCCCGCACCCGGCGCATGTCGGCGGGGGAGGTGACGTCGGCGGCGAGCACCAGGACCTCGGCCCCGGCCTCCTCCATCCTGCGGATCGCGGCGATCGCCCGGCCCGCGCGGCCGGCCTCGTGCGCGTCCCACTCCGCCCGGTCGGGCAGCCCGGCCCTGGACAGCAGGACCAGCCGTACCCGGGCCCGCGAGGCCAGGTCCTCGGCGAGCGAGACGCCGATGCCGCCCAGGCCGCCGGTGATCAGGTAGACCTGCCCGTCGCGGGGACCGGCCTGCCCCCCGATCGCCTCAGCTGTCTCCGCAGAAGACGCGGGCACCTCCAGCTGCTCGTAGTGCTGCAGCCAGCGGCGGCCACCCCTGACGCTCACGGTGGGCAGCAGCCCCGCCTCGTCCGGCTCCGGCCTCCTGCCCAGCTCCGCGGCGGCGTGCCTGATCCAGTCGCGTCCCTCGACGTCGACGTGGCGCACCCGCAGCCACGGCGTCTCCAGCGGCACCACCCGGGGGAACCCGGCGAGCGTCGCGTGCTCCGGGCGGAGCAGGTCGCCGCCGGTGACGTCCTGGGCCCCCGAGGTGAGCAGGGCCAGCTCCACCCCGTCCGCGGCGTCCGCGGGCTGCGCCGCGGTCAGCGCCTGCACCAGGGCCAGCACGCTGAAGAAGCCCCGGTCCTGGGCCCGCCAGGTCTCCTCGGCCCCGGCGGCGGGCTCGTCGCCGACGGTCCACGCGTGGACCACCCGGCCCGGCACCTCGCCGACGGCCGCCAGCAGCGCGTCGTAGTCGGCGCGCTCGGAGGGACGCACGGTGTAGACGCCCCCCGAATTCTCGGGGTTCTCCGAGGAGAACCCGTCGCCGGGCCGCACCTCGATCACCTCGGCCCCCGTCGCGCGCAGCGCGTCCACCAGCCCGGCCGAGCCGTCGTCGGCGAACACCAGGGCCCGGGTGACCGGCGACAGCGGCACCGGTCCCGGCGGGACCTGCCGCCACACCGGCACGCTGAACCAGCGGTCCAGCGGCAGGTCGTCCTCGACCGGCGCGGGGTTGGCCACGCCGCCGACGAACGCCCCCTGCGGGTCGGGGTCGATCCAGGCGCGCTGGCGCTCCCACGGGTAGGTCGGCAGCGAGACCCGGCGGCCCTCCTCGCCGAACGCCTCCAGCGCGACGCCGTTCACCCACAGGGTGCCGTACGCGGCCGACAGCACGGCCACGTCGCCACCGACGTCCTTGGGGCCGGGCAGGGAGGGCAGCGGCGCGACCGCGCCCGGCGGGGTCTGCGCCCTGGCCAGCCCGGCCAGCTGCCTGCCGGGACCGCACTCGATCATGATCCAGTCGCCGTCGGCGAGCAGGGCCGCCACGCAGTCGCCGAACAGCACCGGCTCGCGCAGGTGCCGGGCCCAGTACGACGGGTCCGTCGCCTCGTCCGCGGTGATCCAGGTGCCGGTCACGTTCGACAGGAACGGCAGGCTCGGCGCCGACCGCTCGACGCCGGCGACCAGCGCGCGGAACTCGCCCAGGATCGGGTCCATCATCGAGGAGTGGAAGGCGTGCGAGGTGCGCAGCTCCATCCGCCCGATGCCCTCCTCCTTCAGCAGGGCCGCCAGCTCGGCGATCGAGGCCGGCGGACCGGCCACCACGCACGTGCCGGGGCCGTTGACGGTCGCCACCGACACGTCGTCGGGCAGCAGCGGCCCGATCTCGTCCGGCGCGAGCTGCACGGCGAGCATGGCCCCCGCGGGCATGCCCTGCATCAGGCGGCCCCTGGCGGCCACCAGCCGCAGCGCGTCCGGCAGGCTGAAGACCCCGGCCACGGTCGCCGCGACGTACTCGCCGATGCTGTGGCCGATCATCCCGGCGGGCTCGGCGCCCAGCGAGCGCCAGAGCGTGGCCAGGGCGTACTCCACGGTGAACAGGGCGGGCTGGGTCAGCGCCGTCCGTCGCAGCCGCTCGCCTGCCTCCCCGCCGGTGGCGAAGATCAGCTCACGCAGGTCCTCGCCCAGCACGGGCCGCAGGATCTCGGCGCACTCGTCGACCGCGTCCCTGAAGACTTTCTCGGTGCGGTACAGCTCGGCGCCCATGCCCGCGTACTGCGAGCCCTGCCCGGAGAACAGGAACGCCGGGCGCGGGGTGCGCCGGGAGACGGCGCCGGAGACCGTCCGCTTGGGGTCGCGGAGCGCGGCGATCGCGTCGGCGACGTCGGAGGCCACCACCGCGCTCCTGCGCGACAGCTCCCTGCGCCCCACCCGCAGGGTGTGGGCGACGTCGGCCAGGTCGGTGTCGGGATGGGCCTCCAGGTGCGCGGCCAGGCGCTCGGCGGCGGCGGCCAGCGCGGTGTCGGTCCTGCCCGACAGCCGCAGCAGGTGCGCCGGGCGGGGCTCGCGCTCCTCGCGGGCCGGTGCCGGGGCCTCCTCCAGCACGATGTGCGCGTTGGTGCCGCCGATGCCGAACGAGCTGACGCCCGCCCGCCGGGGGAAGCCGTTGCGCTCCCACTTGGTCGGCGTCCCCGTCACGTAGAACGGGCTCCGCGTGAAGTCGATCTTCGGGTTGGGGCTCTCGTAGTGCAGCGTGGGCGGGATCAGCCCGTTCTCCAGGGCGAGGATCGCCTTGATGATGCTGGCGATGCCCGCCGACTGGCCCAGGTGGCCGATGTTGCTCTTGACCGAGCCGATGCCGCACCACTGGGTGTCGTCGGTGTCCTGGCCGAACACGCTGCTCAGCGCCGCGACCTCGATCGGGTCGCCCAGCGCGGTGCCCGTGCCGTGCGCCTCGACGTAGGTGATCGTGCGCGGGTCGATCCCGCCCACCCCGAGTGCCTGGGCGATCACCGCGGCCTGGCCGTCCATGCTGGGCGCGGAGAACCCGACCTTGCTCGCGCCGTCGTTGTTGATCGCGTTGCCGAGGATGACCGCCCGGACGTTGTCGCCGTCCTCGATCGCCTCCGACAGCCGCTTCAGCACGACCACGCCGCCGCCGCTGCCCCAGATCGTCCCGGCCGCCTTGGCGTCGAAGGCCCGGCAGTGGCCGTCGGGGGAGACGATGCCGTCCTCGTCGTACACGTACCCCTGGCCCTGTGGCAGGTCGAGCATCGCGCTGCCCGCCAGGGCCATGTCGCACTCGCCGTTGCGCAGGGCCTCGGCGGCGACGTGGATCGCGACCAGCGAGGTCGAGCACGCGGTGTGCAGGGTGTAGCTCGGGCCGCGCAGGTCCAGCTTGTACGACGACAGCGTGGCGCAGTAGTCGACGTGGTTGCCGACCATGACGGCGAGCCAGCCCGCGTTCGCGTGGGCCTGCGCGTTGCTCCTGATATTGATCCACTGGTAGAAGTCCGAGCCGGAACCGGCGTAGACGCCGATCTCGCCCGGATACCTGAACGGGTCGTACCCCGCGTCCTCCAGGGCCGTGTGCGACAGTTCGAGGAAGAGCCGGTGCTGCGGGTCCCGGATCTCCGCCTCCCTGATCGACATGCCGAAGAACGCGGCGTCGAACCCCTGGTGGTCGTCGAGCATCATCGCGGCCGGTACGAAGTCCGGGTCGTCGAGGATGTGGTCGGGCACGCCGAGCGCCCGCTGCTCCTCGCGGGTGAAGTGCGTCAGCGACTCGACTCCGTCGGCGAGGTTGTGCCAGAACTGCCTGGCGTCCCCGGCTCCCGGCACCCGGCACGAAAGGCCAATGATCGCGATCGGTTCAACGGTGGGCTCCTCGGCCATGCGGGGGTCCCTTTCTTTCTTGCCGGGCGCGGTCGGCGCCGGCGCGGGGGGTTGGACGGGTATCGACTCGGTTGCCGGTACGGAAGGTCGTGCGGGTTCCGGCTGGATCGCCGGTCCGGTCACCGGCTCGCTGGTCTGCCGGGTCGCCGGTTCGGTTCGAGGTTCGCGGTAGGGGGATCGTGCGGTCGCGGTTTCGGTTCGCGGTGTGGGGGGTCGTGCGGTCGCCGGTCGGGGCGCCGGTTCGGTTTCCGGTGAGAGGGGGTGGACGGGTGCGGGCTCGGCCTCGGGGGCCGAGGGGGTGCGGACGTCGGTTCGGGGTCGGGTACGGGAGATTGCGCGGTTGTCAGCTCGGCTTCCTTGAGCGGTCCTTGAGGCGGTCTCGCCGCACGGCGAGTCGTCGTGCGGCGCGGTCGAGGCCGGGACTGGGGCCTCCACCGTCGAGGTGCGCGGCCAGGGCGCGGATGGTCGGGTGGCGGAACAGGTCCACGATGGGGATCTCCCGGCCGAGGGCCGAGCCCAGGCGGGCCTGGACGGCGGCGATCGCCAGCGAGTGGCCGCCGATCTCGAAGAAGTTGTCGGCCGCGCCCACCCGCGGCACGCCGAGCACGGCCCGCCACACCTCGGCCACGGCCCGCTCGGTCGGGCCGGACACCTCCCCGCCCGCCTCGCCTCCCGGCCGGGACGCGGGGCGGCGCAGCGCGGCGCGGTCGACCTTGCCGTTGGGGGTGAGCGGCAGCGTGGGAACCACGATCACCTCGGCGGGCACCGCGTGCTCGGGCAGCACCGCGCGCAGGTGGTCGAGCAGCCGCGGCGCGGCCAGCCCCGGCCTGCGGGGCACCGCGTAGGCGTGCAGCACGGTCTCGCGCCGCTCGTCCCGGTCGGCCACCGCGGCGGCGGCGCGGACCTCGGGGTGGGCGGACAGCGCCGCCTCCACCTCGCCCAGCTCCACCCGGAAGCCGCGGATCTTCACCTGGTCGTCGCGCCGACCGGCGATCGTCACCGTACCGTCGGGGTTGAGGCGGCCGAGGTCGCCGGTGGCGAAGGCGTCCCCGGTGAAGCGGAGCCGGGTGAGCCCGGCGTCGAGATAGCCGGTCGCCAGGTTGGCGCTGCGCACGACCACCTCGCCCAGCTCGCCCACCCCGGCCCGGCCGCCGTGCTCGCCGGTCACGACCAGCTCGCTGCCCTCGACACCGCGCCCCGCGGGGACGGGTTCGGCGCTCTCGCGCACGTCGGCGGGGATCTCGTGCCAGGCGTGCGCCTGCGGGGTCTCGGTGGTGCCGTAGAAGGCCACCAGGCGGGCGGCCGGGACCAGACGGCGCAGCCGCGCGGCGTCGGCGTGGGTGAGCCGGTCGCCGCCGGTCGCCACCAGCCGCACCTCGGGCAGCACCGCGCCGGTCCCGCAGAGCATCCTGGCCAGCTGCGGGGTCAGGTGCAGTACGGTGACGCGGTGCTCGCGCAGCCACGCGACCAGCCGGACGGGGTCGCGGAGCAGTTCCCGCTCCGGCACGCACAGCCGGGCGCCGGTGGCGAGCGGCACGAACACGTCGCGCAGCGCGGGGTCGTGCGCCAGGCCCGACAGCAGGGCGAAGCGATCGGCCGGGGTCACCGCGAAGGTCGCCGCGTACCAGGCGACGAAGTGCGCGAGCGGCCCCTCACCGGTCACCACCGGCTTGGGGTCGCCGGTGGTCCCCGAGGTGAGCGAGAGGTAGCCCCGCTCGGGATGCGGTTCCCACGGCGCCCCGCCGGTCCGGGACAACCTGCCGCCGTCCCCATCCGGCCTCGCCACGGCCGTCCGAGGCCCACCGTCACCGGGCTCCCCGTCACCGGCCGGCCCGGTCTCGGACGGCGGGGTCTCCGGCAGCGCGATCTCCGGGAGGCCCGCCAGGGAGGGCGCGTCCGGGCAGCGCAGCGCCGCCACGGCCCCGGCGGCGGCGGCCTGGCGGGCCAGTACCGGCGCCGGGTGCGCCGGGTCGAGGATCACCCAGCGGGCTCCGCCGGCCAGCACCCCCAGCAGCAGCCCGGGAAGCTCGGGGACCCGCGCGGCGAGCACCGCGACCGCCTGGCCGGGCTCCACCCCGGCCGCGCGCAGCGCCGAGGTCGTACGGTGGCGCAGCGCGGTGAGCTCCGCGTGCCCGAGGACCCGCCCCGCGCCCTCCACCACGACGTCGCCGTGCAGGGTGTCCAGCGGCCCGGGACCGTCCCAGACCGGCAGCGCGGTGGGCGGCTCCTGCGGGGCCAGCCGGGCCTCGCGCGCCGCCTCGCCGGGGGCGGCGAGCAGATCGCCCAGCAGGTGCGCGTAACCGGCCAGCAGGGCGTCCATCCTGGCGGCGGAGAACAGGTCGGGGTTGTAGACGAGCTGCAGGGCATATCCGTCGCTGCCGTCGCCGCGCTCGCTGACGTACATCGTCAGGTCGAACAGCGCACCCGGCAGCCCGGCGGGCAGCGGCTCGGTCACGCACCCCGGCAGGTCCAGTTTGGGCTCCGCGAAGTTGTACATGTTGAACAGCACCTGCGTCACCGGGTTGCGCCCCAGGTCGCGCGGGACGCGCAGCGCCTCCACGACGCGCTCCAGCGGCACGTCGCCGTGCGAGACGACCTCGGCGAGCTCGTCGCGGCAGCGGGCCACGTGCTCCTCGAACGATGCCCCGGGGTCCTGGCGCAGCCGCAGCGGCAGCATCCGCACGCACATGCCGATCAGCGACTCGAACGCGACGTGCCCCCGGTCGGCGTACGGGGTGCCGACGAGCAGGTCCCGCTGCCCGGACAGTCTGGAGAGCAGCTGCGCGAACGCGGCCAGCAGCACCGGGTACGGGGTGACCCCCAGCCGGACCGCCAGCTTCCTGACACGGCCTCCGATCTCACCGTCAATCTCCGCGGTTCGGAGCGCTCCAAAAAAAGTCTGGACGGGAGGCCGGGGGGTGTCCCTGGGCAGGTCAAGCACCATGGGGGCGTCCTTCAGGTGCTCGCGCCACCAGTCGACCCCGTCGCCGTCGGAACGCTCCCTCGACCAGCGCGCGTAGTCGGCGAACGACGCGCCCGCCGGCCCCGGCGGATCACCGCGGTAGGCGGCGCTCAGGTCCCGGTAGAAGACGTCCTGGGACCAGCCGTCGAAGACGATGTGGTGCGCGGTCACCGCGAGCACGTGGTCGTCCTCGGCCAGCCGGATCAGCCTGGCCCGCACCAGCGGGTCGCGCGCCAGGTCGAACCGCGTCCGCGCCTCCCTCTCCAGCACCGCCTCCAGCGCCTTCTCCGGCGCGGTCCCGGGATCGGGAAGCGCCGAGAGGTCGTCGAGCGGGAGCGGCACCTCGCCGGGCGGGACGACCGACACGTGGGGCACGCCGTCGCGGGAGGCGATCCGCCAGCGCAGCGTCTCGTGCCCGGCCACCACGGACTCCAGGGCGCTCCGCAGCGCGTCGTGGTCCAGCGGGCCGCGTACGCGCTCGGCCATCGCGATGTTGTGCGCGGGGGTGTCGGGGGCGAGCCGCTCCACGAACCACATGCGCCGCTGCGCGGGCGACAGCGCCGGGGGCGCCGGGGTCTCGCCGGGCCGGGCGCCTCCGGTGTCTCCTGCGGGCGTGGCGTCCCGGAGGGGGGCGGTCTCGACGCCGGACGAGAGGGCGCCGTAGGTGCGGGCCGCGTAGACGTCCTCGACCGAGATGTCCCGGCCGAGCTCCGCCCTGACGGCCGATACCAGGCGCATCGCCCGCAGCGAGTGCCCGCCGCGCTCGAAGAAGTCGTCGTCGGGGCCGGGGGGAGGGGCGTCGAGCACCCGCGCCCAGATCCCCGCCAGCCCCGAGGCCCCGTTCGTGTTCCCGGTCGTGTTTTCCGAAACCCCGGAGGCGTCCCGGGCGAGGCCGCGCAGGGCGGCGAGGTCGACCTTGCCGGAGGTGTTCAGCGGCAGGACGGGGACGCGCACCACGCGGGTGGGCAGCATGTAGACCGGCAGCCGCCCCGCGCAGTGCTCCCGCAGGGCGGCCAGCCCGGGGGCGTCCAGTGGCGCGACGTAGGCGACCAGCTCGCCGGGGGCGTCGACCACCGCCTGCGTCACCCCGGGGTGGGCCCGCACCACCGACTCGACCTCGCCGATCTCGACCCGCTGTCCCTGGATCTTCACCTGCCGGTCCAGCCGCCCCATGAAGGCGATCCGGCCGTCCTCCTGCCAGGCGACGTGGTCGCCGGTGCGGTAGAGCCGCGCCCCGGGCACGGCCTCGAACGGGTCGGGTACGAACCTCTCGGCCGTCATGCCGGGCAGGCCCAGGTAGCCGCGGCTCACCTGAGGCCCGCCGATGTACAGCTCGCCGGGGACGCCGACGGGACACTCGCGCATGTCCTCGTCCAGGACGTGCGCCCGGCAGCCGCGCAGGGGATACCCGATCGGCAGCGACCGCTCCCACGTCCCCGACAGCTCGGTGCCGACCACGCAGACGGTCGTCTCCGTGGGGCCGTACCAGTTGTGGAAGCGGGTGTGCGCCGACCAGCGGGCGACCTGCTCGGGGCCCGGCGGCTCCCCGGCCGTGACCAGGTCGCGCAGGCGCGGCAGCCGGGCCGGGTCGACCAGCGGCAGCAGGGCGGGCGGGATGAACCCCCAGGTGACGTCGTGCGCCTCCAGGAACCGCTGCAGGCGGGCCGGGTCGGTCCTGTCCTCGTCGGGCACCAGCTGCACGCAGCCGCCCACGGTGAGCGGCGCGAGCATGTCGAGCACCGAGACGTCGAACCCGAGCGCGGAGAACGCGATCGACCGGCACGTGCCGTCCAGGCCGAAATGGGCCGCCGCGGCCGAGGCGAACGCGACCGCGGAGGCGTGGCTCACGACCACGCCCTTGGGCCGCCCGGTCGACCCGGACGTGTACAGAACGTAGGCGGCATTCCCCGGCAGCGCCGGACTCCCGGCGACGATCTCGCCGCCGACTGCCGGCCCGGTCCCGGCCGGGGGCGCGGTGGTTCCGGAGGTAATTTCGGACACGGTTGCGGTCGCGGCGCTCGTTTCCGGCTCGACCACGGGACGCCCGCATCCGTCCAGCAGCGCGCGGCCGTGACCGTCGGCCACGACGACCGCGACGCCCGCGTCGTCGAGCACCTCGTCAAGCCTCCGGCGTGGATGCGCCGGGTCGAGGGGGACGTACGCGCCGCCCGCCATCATGATGCCGAGGACGGCGACGGTCATCAGCGGGGTGCGCCTGGCACAGAGTCCGACCCGGTCCTCCGGACCCACCCCGAGGGCACGTAACCGCAGCGAGAGCGCGGTGGCGGCGCCGATCAGATCGCGGTAGGTGAGGCCGGTGTCCCACTGGCGGATCGCCGGGGCGGAGGGCGTCCGCGCCGCCTGGTCGGCGACGAGGTCGCACAGCAGCGCGTCCGGGGCGAGGTGGGACGGTCCGGCCGTCCGGGCGGTGGGTGTGGGGGCCGTCGGCGGGGCCGGTGGAGTGGACGACGGACCGTGCAACGAGGCGGACGATGAGTCCCCCCGCATCGCTTCGAGCATTCACCCCCCATAGCCCCAAACAGGGTTTTTGCCCTGTCAAGTATTCACAAGCGATAAGCCAGATCATTCCTATTATTTGTGTCATCGGCAGTCAAGGATTGAAAGTTAAACGTATGTCGGAATGCCGATTTCGGCTGCACGGGAAGATCGTCTGGCCTCCTGGCGCTCCGGGATCGCCGCAGTTCACGGCGATCCCGTGAACGGAAGGTGACCGGCCACTTCCGTACGTCGTGAAGCGTCTCACTCTGTGGACACCGAATGTGGCCGGGGGCTACCAAGAGCAAGCACCCAAAATGCCGATTTCGGTCCTAGTTCACCGCGCTGTCATCTCGGTCGTATTCACCGGCGATCCGCTCGGCCTCCTCGTCCGTGAGCCGGTCGATCTCCGCGGCCAGACATTCCTCCACCACCAGCGCCAGCCCGCGGACCGAACGTGTGGTGAACAGGGCGTTGAGCGGCAGGTCGATGCCCACCGCCGAGCAGATCCTGGCGACGACCTTGGTGCCGAGCAGCGAGTGCCCGCCGACGTCGAAGAAGTCGTCGTCGATCCCGATGCCGTTCCTGCCCAGCACCTCGCACCAGATCTCGTGCACCAGTTCCTCGCTCGCCGTGACCGGTCCGGCGGGCGCCGCCGGGGCCTCCTCCGCGACGGGTGAGGGCAGCGAGGCGCGGTCGAGCTTGCCGTTGGGCAGCCTCGGGAAGTCCCGTACCGGGACGAAGAGGCTCGGCACCATCGTGGCCGGCAGCCGCGACGCCAGGAACGCCCGAAGCTCCCCGGCCGTCACCTCCGCGGCCGTCCCCGAGCCCGTACTCCCGCTGACCTCCGCACCCGCCGCCGCGCCCGCGCCCGCGCCCGCGCCCGCGCCCGCGCCCGCGCCCGCGCCCGCGCCCGCGCCCGCGCCCGCGCCCGCGCCCGCGCCCGCGCCCGCGCTCGTGTCCGCGCTCGTGTCCGTTCCCGTGTCCACGTACGCGACCAGTGCCCGGCCGCCGGGGGCGTCGTCCCTGACCGCGGCGACCGCCCGGCGCACCCCGGGGTGCGCCGCCAGCGCGGCCTCCACCTCGCCAAGCTCGATCCGCACCCCCCGCACCTTCACCTGGTCGTCCGCGCGCCCGAGGAACTCCAGGGTGCCGTCGGGCAGCCGCCGCACGAGGTCACCCGTCCGGTAGAGACGGCCGCCCCGGCCGAACGGGTCGGGGACGAACCGCTCGGCGGTCAGCCCCGGCCGCCCCCGGTAGCCACGGGCGACCCCGTCGCCGCCCAGGAACAGCTCCCCGGCGACACCGGAGGGCACCGGCTCCATCGCCTCGTCCAGCACGTACGCGGTGGTGCCCGCGACCGGCATGCCGATCGACATCGACTCCGCGCCCTTCGGCACCCGGTGCGCCAGCGACCAGATCGTCGTCTCCGTCGGCCCGTAGAGGTTCCACAGCTCACCGGCGACCCGGTGGATCCGCCCGGCCAGCGAGACCGGGAGCGGCTCCCCGCCGCTGAACACGCGCGGCAGCCCGGCGGGCAGTCGCTCCAGGATCTCCTCCAGCACCGACGGCGGCGCCTGCACCGTCGTCACCCCCGCCTCCGCCATCAGCTCGCCCAGCTCGCCGTCGCCGTACGGGGGAGCCAGGACCACCGCGCCGCCCGCCGTCAGCGGGCCGAAGATCTCCAGCGCCGCGATGTCGAACGACAGCGAGGTCAGCAGCAGCATCCGCTCCCGCTCGGTGAACCCCAGCCCGGTGACCAGGTTCACCACCCCGCGATGCGGCACCACCACCCCCTTGGGCACCCCCGTCGACCCCGAGGTGTAGATGACGTACGCCGGAGCGTCCGGGGAGACGGGGCCGGGGACGAACCCGGACGCCTCGCCCGGCGGCAACGCGTCCAGCAGGATCGCCGGAGGATGGTCGGACGGCAGCCGCTCCACCAGCGCCGAGCGGGTCAGCAGCAGCGGGCTGCCCGAGTCGGCCAGCATGAACCCCAGCCGCTCCGCCGGGTAGTCCGGATCCAGCGGCACGTAGCAGCCGCCCGTCTTCAGCACCGCCAGCAGCGCCACGATCAGCTCGGTGCTCCTCGGCAGGCACACCGCGACCGGCGTCTCCGCCCCCACCCCGCGTTCGCGCAGCCGCCGGGCCAGCGCACCCGCCCGCTCCTCCAGCCGCCCGTAGCTGAGCGTCCCCTCGGACGAGATGACCGCCGGGGCGTCCGGCGTCCGCTCCGCCCGTTCGGCGATCAGCTCGTGCAGGCAGCGCTCGGGGTACGAGGCCGCCGGACCGTGCCAGGAGGCCAGCAGCCGGGCCCGCTCCCGCCCGTCCATCAGCGGCAGCCGGGAGATCGGCAGCTCCGGGTCGTCGACGGCCGCGCCGAGCAGCGTCAGGAACGCCGACACCAGGCGGCGGATCGTGTCCTCGTCGAACAGGTCCGTGCTGTACTCGACCCAGCCCTCCAAGGTGCCATCCGGATTGTGGAGCTCCATGGTGAGATCGGCCTTCGAGGTGCCGTTGCCGTACCGGCCGCGCCCGTCCACCGCGATCTGGTTGAACCCCACCTGGAACAGCGGTGTCCTGCCGGGGTCGCGGGGCGGGCTCACCGCCTCCACGAGCTTCGCGAACGGCACGTTCTGGTGGTCGAACGCCTCCAGCACGGTCGTGCGGACCCGGTCCAGCGCCCCGCCGAACGCCGGGTCGCCGCCCAGGTCGGTACGGAGCGGCAGCGTGTTGACGAACATGCCGATCAGCGGGTCCAGCTCCGGCAGCTCCCGCCCGGCGACGGGGGAGCCCACCACGACGTCGGTCCGCCCGCTCCAGCGCGCCAGCAGCACCGAGAACGCCGTCAGCAGCACCGTGAACGGTGTGGTGCCCCGCCGCCGCGCCAGCGCGCCCACCCGCTCGGTGAGCTCCTCCGGCACGGCGAAGTCCAGCACCGAGCCCAGGTAGCTCATCTCCGCCGGGCGCGGCCGGTCGGACGGCAGCTCCAGCGGGACGCTCCCGCGCAGCCGCTCCCGCCAGTAGGCCAGGTCGCCGTCCAGCTCGCCGCCGCCCAGCCGGTCGCGCTGCCAGACCGCGTAGTCGGCGTACTGGATCGCGAGCTCGGGCAGTTCGGGTTCGCGGCCCTCGCGCAGCGCCCGGTAGACCTCGCCCAGTTCCCGCCACAGGACGCCGGACGACCAGGCGTCGAAGATCGTGTGGTGCAGGATCATCAGCAGCCGCCACTCCCCGCCGCCCAGCGTCACCAGCCGCACCCGCCAGAGCGGGGCGCGCTCCAGCCGGAACGGCCTGCGCGCCTCCTCCGCCGCGACCCGCTCGAACTCCTTCGCCGCCGCCTCCGGGGGCAGCTCCGACAGGTCGGTCCTCGCCACCGAGACCGGCACCCGGCCCGCGATCGTCTGCACGACCCGCTCGTCGCGCAGCTCGAACGCGGTCCGCATCGACTCGTGCCTGTCCGCGAGCACCGCCAGCGCCCGCTCCAGGAGATCGGGGTCGACCGGCCGCAGACCGGTCGCCTCCGAGCACACGGCGATGTTGTAGACGGCCAGGTCGGGCAGGAGCTCGTGCAGGAACCAGATCCGCTCCTGGGCGAACGAGGCTGGAAAGACGTCCATTTACACTCTCTCCTTCAGGCACTCGCGAAGCTGTTCCGCGATCACGGGCAGGGCGGCCGTCTCGCCCAGGGTGGCCAGCCAGTGCCACTGCTCCAGGGCGTGGCAGAGCCGGTAGAAGGCCAGGCGCTCGGCCCAGTCGTCCGGCAGGTCGCCGTACCCCTCGAGCAGGTACCGCTGCCGCTCCGCGTCACCCCTGACCGCGAAGTAGTCGGTCCGCGCCAGGTCCATCAGCGGGTCGCCGCCCAGCGCGTTCTCCATGTCGATCACCCCGGTCATCCGCAGCGGGCTCCCTGGCCCGTCCTCCCCGGCGACCATGACGTTGCGCTCGTGGAAGTCGTTGTGGCACAGCACGGGGGAGTCGCAGCGCGCCAGCAGGTGGCGGTTGCGCCCGACATACGCGGAGAGCTCCGCGTGCAGCCCCGGGTCCCCGCCGAACTCGGTGAACTGCGCCAGCCTCAGGTCCAGCTGCCCGCCCACGTACGCCTCGTTGGAGCTCTCCAGCGGCCCGTCGATCGGCCCGAACCTCTCCACCCGCACCTCGTGCACCGCCCGCAGCGTCCGGCCCATCTCCCGGTACAGGCCCGCGACCTCCCCGGCCGCCAGCCCGCCGGAGACCTCCGACAGCGGCCGGCCGGGCACCTTCGTCATCACCGCGTACGCGTGCGGCAGGTCGCGCCGCGAGACGTCCCAGTGCACCATCTCGGGACAGGAGGCACCGCTGCCGCGCAGCAGCTCGTAGACGCGCGCCTCCTTGTGCAGCCGCGCCGCCAGCACGTCCGGGTAGATCTTCACGATGAGCTCGCGGTCGGCGCACCTGACCTCGTATACCGCGCTGATCTCCCCGCCGGTCCGCAGCACCACCTCCCGCACCTCCGCGTCCGGGTACGGGGTGCGCAGCACCGCCCGCGCGCGCTCCAGCGGCAGCGGCATCGTGATCGCCTTGGCGAACGCCGGGGCGGTCCAGGCCACGCTCACCCGGTTGCCCGCCCGCTCCCGCAGGATCTGGGCCCCGACCAGGTCGTCCGCCGGGGCGTCCGGCATCTCGTCGTCGAACCGCGACAGCACCCGGGTGCGCATCGAGATCAGCACGTGCACCGCGATGCCCAGGCCCAGCAGGATGTACATGAACGCCACGCCGCGGCCCTGGCCGACACCGATCACCGAGCCCACCGTCGACGCCAGCGCGCCACCGGGAACCAGCAGCGGGTTGAGCAGCCGCTCGCCCAGCGGCGCCACCACCGCCATGCCGATCGGCAGCGTCGACCACGACACCATCTGGTTGAGCGACTGCACGCGACCGTGGAAGCGCTGCGGCACCTTCGTGTGGATGATCGTCAGGAAGGTGCCGTTCACGATCGACAGGCAGCCCCACAGGCCGAACGCCCCGATCCCCACCACCCACGCCGAGGGCTGCAACCCGGTGATCACCGCGAACACCGACAGTCCCAGCGTCGCCAGCATCACCCCGCGCATCCGCCGCCGCCTCGGCCCGCCCCACAGCGCGATCACCATGCCGCCCAGCGTCCCGCCCAGGCCGCCGACGAAGGAGATCTGCCCGGCGACGGTCAGCGTGGAGAACGACAGCACCAGCGGGGTTATCGACAGCAGCAGCGCCGCGAGCATCACGTTGAGCGTCGCGAAGTAGATCATCGCCGCCCGCAGGTGACGGTTGCCGATCGACATCCGCAACCCCTGCGCGATCTCCTTCGACAGGGGCTCCCTGGGCGAGTGCGCCATCGTGTCCGGGAAGCGGATCAGCAGCAGGGCGCCCAGCACCAGCACGAAGCTCGCCACGTCGACCACCAGGATGCCGCCCAGGCCGATGGTGGACAGCAGTGCGACGGCCACCAGCGGCGCCGCGAACTGCGCGGTGCCGATCACCATCTGCACCACCCCGGCCGCGTGCCCCATGTACTCCTTCGGGACGAGCTGGGGGAGCGCGGTGGTGAAGCCCAGCCGCTGGAAGATCAGCGCGATCGACAGGCACGCGGTCAGCGGGTAGATGTGCCAGATCTGCAGCGTGTCCGTCCAGAACAGGGCGCCCAGGACGAGCTGCGTGCCACCGGCCATGCAGTTGCCGAGGATCATCATCGAGCGACGGCTCGACCGGTCCACGATCGCCCCCGCCAGCGGCGCGATCAGCACCCCCGGCATGATCGACAACGCCACGAACAGGGCGAAGTCCACCAGCGACCCGGTGGTCAGATAGATCCACACCGGGATCGCGAAGTCCGTGATCGCGGTGCCGACCATCGACACCAGCTGGAACGCCGCCACCACGAGGAACCGCCGCAGGCTGGGCGGCGGCGCCTTGAGCCCCGTCCCGGCCTTCCCGGCGCCCGTGGCCTTCCTCGTCCCGGTGGTCTTCCCGTTCTGGGGGGCGGCCGTCCTCTCGTTTCGGAGACCGGTGGCCGTTCCGTTCCCGACGGCCTTCCCGTTCGCGGGACCGGCCGTCCTCCCGTTTCCGGAGCCGGTTCCCCCGCCGTTCGGGGAACCGGACGGCCCCTCGGAAGCGGGGTCGGCGTCACTCTTCGGTACGGCGGGTTCCGCCGATACGCCTGACTCCTCCGCTCCGGCGGCTCCCTCCGCTCCGGCGGCTCCCTCCGCTCCGGCGGCTCCCTCCGGTATGGCGGGTTCCTCCGGATCCGAGGAGCGGACGGAGACCTCCTCGACCCACCATCCGGCCCCGGGCCCCCGCGAAGACCGGTCGAGCGTGCCCGCCGCGCCGTACCCCATGGCGATGTGCGTGTTGGTGAGGATCTCCGACAGCTCAGCAGCCCGATATTTCAGGAAATAGTGACCCGCCTCGTCCAGGATCACCAGTGCCGTCGTGTCACTCAGGAAGTGCCACTCCCGGTAACGCTCCTGGTAGTAGTCGGTCGTCGGATCCTGCTCGCCCACCACCGAGACCACCGGCGCCCGCAGCCGTTCCACCCGCTCCGCCAGCACCCGCGTGAAGATCTCCTCCGCGATCAGGGTGTCACGCCGCTGGTTGCGCACCATGAACCGGACCTGCTCGTCGTCCAGCCCCGAGATGTCGGTGCCCATCGACTTCATCCGGTTCTCGTACACCCGGTCGCCGCGCAACCGGTCGTAGCGCGTCAGCCGCGCCAGCGGCCCCGCGATCCGGCCCCTCGGCTTCGCGAACGGGAAGATCGCCCCGATGTACACCGCCTCCAGCGCGCGGCCCCGCTCCTCCAGCCGCCGCGCCACCTCCACCACCAGTGCGCCGCCGATGCCGCAGTGGCCGTACAGGGCCAGGGGGCCCTCGACGTTCTCCAGGATCTCGGTCACGCACAGGTCCGCGACCTCGTCGATCGGCCTGGTCTCCTCGTCCGGCAACCCGGGGTCGTGCCCGGGGAAGGCGAGCGCGTGCAGCGAGCACCCGTCCGGCAGCGCGTCGGCCAGCGGCTGGAAGATCAGCGGGCTGCCCCCGCCGTACGGTATGCACACGTACGTCATCAGCGCGGGCCCCGGCCTGGTCAGCTCGTACAGCAGGCTCCGCGGCCCCGCGGGTCCCGCGGGCCGCTCCACCAGGGCCGCCAGCTCGCGCACCGTCGGATGCTTGAACAGGTCCATCACCCCGACCGCGCGCCCCCCGACCACCGGCAGCGCCTTGCGCATCCGCGCCACCGCCTGGATCGCGACCAGCGAGTGCCCGCCCAGCTCGAAGAAGTCACCGTCGGCGCCGACCGACGCCACCCCCAGCAACTCCCGCCAGATGTCGGCGATCGCCCGCTCCACCGGCGTCCGTGGCTCGGCGCCCGGCCCGGCCGCCTCGGCGACCGGCCGCTCCGGCGCGGGCAGCGCCTTCCGGTCCAGCTTGCCGTTCGGGCTCAGCGGCAGCGCGTCCAGCACCACGAACGCCGACGGCACCATGTGGTCGGGCAGCGTCACCTTCAACGCCCGCCGCAGCTCCGCCCCGTCCAGCTCCGTTCCGTCCGGCCCCGTACCGTTCCTCGGCGTCCCGTCCGGTCCAGTGCCGCTCCCTCGCGTCCTGTCCGGCTCCGCTCCGGGCGGTCCCTCACCGGCCGCGCCGGCCGCCGCCACGGGCACCACGTACGCGACCAGCCGCCTGTCGCCCGGCGCGCCGTCCTCCCGCACCGTCACCACCGCCTCGCGCACCCCCGCGAGCCCGCGCAGCACCGCCTCGATCTCGCCCAGCTCGATCCGCTGCCCACGGATCTTCACCTGGTGGTCGATCCGCCCCAGGAACTCGATCGCACCGTCACGGCGGAGCCGCACCAGGTCACCCGTCCGGTACAGGCGCGCCCCCGCCGTCCCGAACGGGTCGGGCACGAACCGCTCCGCCGTCAGGCCCGGCCGGGCGTGATAGCCCATCGCCACCTGCGCCCCGCCGATGTGCAGCTCACCGGGAACCCCGAAGGGCACCGGTCGCAGGTGCCGGTCCAGCACGTACAGCGAGGTGTTCTCCACCGGGTGCCCGATCGGCACCGTCGCGTCACCCGGGCGGCACCGCCACAGGCTCACGTCGATCGCCGCCTCCGTCGGCCCGTACAGGTTGAACAGCCCCGTCTCCGGCAGCCGCCCGAAGAACCGCTCGGCCACGTGCGCCGTCAGCTCCTCGCCGCTGCACACCACCCGGCGCAGCGACCCGCACGCCTCGACGCCCTCCTCCTCCAGGAACGCCGCCAGCATCGACGGGACGAAATGCGCCGTCGTCACCCCACGGTCCACGATCAGGTCCCGCAGGTACGCCGCGTCCCTGTGCCCGCCGGGACGGGCCAGCACCAGCCGCGCGCCCGTCACCAGCGGCCAGAAGAACTCCCACACCGACACGTCGAAACCCGCCGGGGTCTTCTGCACCACCGCGTCGTCGCCGGTCAGCCCGTAGACCCTCTGCATCCAGCCCAGCCGGTTGCGGATGCCCCCGTGCGTGTTGGGCACCCCCTTGGGTCGTCCCGTCGACCCCGAGGTGTAGATCATGTACGCCGCGTCCGCCGACGTCGCCGACGGCTCCACGGGCGTGCCCGGCCCGTCCAGCGGATCGTCCAGCACGACCGTCACCACCCCGCCGCCCCGGGGCACCTCCCTCGCCGCCTCCGCATCCGCTTTCGTGCCCGCACCCGCTTTCGTGCCCGCACCCGCTTTCGTGCCCGCGTTCGCCTCCGCACCCGCGAGGGTGTTCACCGCGCCACCGGAAACCGCGTCCGGCCCGCCGAGGACCGTGTCCGGAGCCGCGCCCCGCAGGTTCTCCGGGAGCACGTCGAGCACCGCCCGCTGCGCCAGCAGCACCGGCACCGCCGCGTCGGCCAGCATGAACGCCAGCCGCTCCGGCGGATACTCCGGATCCAGCGGCACGTACGCCCCTCCGGCCTTCACCACCCCCAGCAGCGCCACCACCAGCTCGACCGATCGCTCCGCGCACACCGCCACCAGCGAGCCGGGCCCCACCCCCAGCCCGCGCAACCGGTGCGCCAGCCGGTTGGCCCGCACCTCCAGTTCCGCGTACGTCAGGCGCTCACCCTCGAACTCCACCGCCACCGCCCGAGGCGTCCGGGCCACCTGCGCCTCGAACATCCCGCCCAGCGTCGCCCCGTCCGCGTACGGCTCCCCGGGACCCGCCGCGCACGCCAGCACCCGCCCCCGCTCCTCGGTGGGAAGGACGTCCAGCTCCGAGATCCGCGCGGCCGGGGCCGCCAGCACCGCCCCCAGCAGCGCCTCCAGCTGCGCGGCCATCCCCTCGACCGTGGCCGCGTCGAACAGGTCGCGGTTGTAGACGAACAACCCGCCCATCCCGCCCGGCTGCTCGGTCAGGAACAGCTCCAGGTCGAAACGCGTCGCCCTGGCCTCGAACTCGAACGGCTCCACCGACAACCCGGGCCAGCGCGTCCCCTCCCTGCGCCCGTAACTCTGCAGCGCGAACACCGCCTGGAACACCGGCGACCTGCTCACGTCCCGCTCGATGCCCAGCTCCCCGACCAGCTGCTCGAACGGCAGCTCCTGGTGCGCGTACGCCTCCGTCGTGGTCCGCCTGACCCTCTCCAGCAGCTCCAGGAACCCCGGGTCGCCCGACAGGTCCGCGCGCATCGCCAGCACGTTCACGAACATGCCGATCACGCTCTCCAGCTCCCGCCGGGGACGCCCGCCCACCGGGGAACCGACCGCGAAGTCGTCCTGGCGCGCGTACCGGCCCAGCAGCACCTGGTACGCCGCCAGCAGCACCATGTACAGGGTCGCGTCGGACTCCCGCGCCAGCCGCGTCAGCCCCTCCACCAGTTCCCGCCCCAGCGTGAAACCGTGCGAGGCCCCCGCGAACGTCTGCTCGCCCCGCCGCCGCCCGTCCACGGGGAGCTCCAGCGGCACCACCCCGGCCAGCCGCGACCGCCAGTAGGACAGCCCGGCCTCGGAGACCGGCCGCTCCCGCTGCCACAGCGCGTAGTCCCCGTACTGCAGCGGCGGCTCGGGAAGCTCCGTCCCCGCGTAACAGGCCCGCAGCTCCTCGGCCAGGATGTCGGTGGACCAGCCGTCACCGCAGATGTGGTGCAGCGCCACCAGCAGCACGTGATCCCCGGTGCTCTCCGCGTCCCCGGCCGAGCCCCCCGCCACGTCTCCGGCGCCCTCCGTGTCCCCGATGTCCCCGGTGTTCCCGATGTCCCCGGCTGTGTCCCCGGCGTTTTCGGCATGCCGGGCGGCCCCGACATTTCGGGCTTCCTCAGGATCCTGGGCATCTCGGTCATTCTTGGCGTCTTCGCTGTTTACGCCGCCCACCCGTACCAGCAGCGTCCGCAGCAGCGGTCCCCGCGCCAGGTCGAACGGCAGCGCCGCCGCGTCGCTCACCAGCCGTATCGCGGACCGCTCGTCGTCCGCCTCCGCCCTCTCCAGCGGAACCTCGACCCGCTCCTCCACCACCGCCGTCGGACGTCCGTCCTCGTCGGCGGGAAAACGCGTCCGCAGGCTCTCGTGTCTGGCCACCACCGCCCCGATCGCCCGCTCCAGCGCCGCGACGTCCAGCGGCCCCGTCAGCCGCAACGTCATCGGGATCGTGTACGCGGCGGTGCCGGGAGCGAACTGGTCCATGAACCACAGCCGCTCCTGCCCGAACGAGAGCGGCGCCCCCTGCCCGGGTGGCCGCCGGGGGATCGTGAACACCGGATCCGGCGCGCGACGGCGCAGCCGTTTCTCCAATAGCGCTCGCTTGGCGTCGGAAAGCTCTGTGCTGCTTAGGGACTGGCCAGGCGAGGACGTCACACGTGTCTCACTTTCGGCAGGGGGGTGAGACGCGCTCCGCGGCCGGGGAACGCGTCAGATCTCTCCGGGACCGCTTACCTTTCCTCGGGATTAATGACATTCATACATATCTGTCTGACCGAGTCGAGATCAACAACGTAACCCACCGACCCGCCACCCGCGTGGCGACTTCGGCCGCGCCTCCCGCCCGCGACCGAGGGACGAACTCCGCGTCCACATCGAGAGACCGGAGCTCCCACCCGCCTGTCCCGTTCACCGGCCTGTCCCGTGCTGTCACCGGCGCGTGCCGTCACCCGTGAGAGTCGGTCTCCGCGTACTCCCACGTCCGCAACACCATTCGCCGTCCCTTCTCCTCCGAGGGGACCGGCGGCGCGTCCGTCAGCTGGTAACCCGCCGCGCGGGCCACCGCCACGCTCGCCGCGTTGTCGGCCTCGATCTCCAGCAGCAGCCGGGACACCCCCACCGTCCTCCGGGCGAACTCCGTCATCACTCGCACCGCCCCCGACGCCAGGCCCCGCCCCCGGTAGGCCGCTCCCAGGCCGTAACCGATCTCCGCGACGTCCAGGCCAAGACCACTCAGCATCAGCAGCACCTCGCCCGCCGGCTCGCCGCCGTCCACGGTGATCGCCAGCTGCACCCGCTCCCCGGTCGCCCGCCGCCGCCGGGCCCGCTCCAGGTAGGCGCGCGCCGCCTCCGGGTCGAACGGCGAGGCCAGCGGCGTCCAGTACGCCACCTCGGGGTCGTCGAACAGTTCCACCATGGCCGCCAGGTCGCCGTCCCCCCACTCCCGCAGCACCACCCCGTGCCCGCTCAGCCTCACCCGCTCGGGAAGGCACACCCGCCCGGCACCGAGATCGCCCCGCTCCATCCGGCCGTCCTCCACAGCTCCCACGCCGCCGCCTCCCGCTACGCCACTTCACGCCATTTCCGAGCAACCTACTCCGCACGCGGAACCACCATCCGCTCGAGTCCGCAGACACGGCAGGGGAGACGACGGCGATGCCGTCTTTTGTATTAGATGTCACCGGTGCGCCGTTTTCGGATCGCTCCAGTCGAGACACCTTGGGGGAGTTAGCTGGTAGTGAAACCATCAGCTTTTATCAGTGCTTCTCTGGGATGATCAGTGTGTGAAGCTTTCCGAGTGGGCGCGGCGGAACGGCGTGCACTACCAAACCGCCTGGCAATGGGCGCGGGACGGCAAGATGCCGGTCCCCGTTACCAAGACCGCCACTGGCCGATACTTGGTGCTCGAACAGCACGCCGCCCCGCAGGGGCGGACGGTCGCGTACTGCAGGGTCTCCAGCGCCGACCAGAAGGCCGACCTGGAGCGGCAAGCCGGGCGGGTCGTGGTTGCCGCCACCGGCAAGGGTCTGAGCGTCGCAGAGGTAGTAAGCGAGGTCGGATCGGCCTTGAACGGTAAACGACCGAAACTCGCCCGGCTGCTGCGTGACCCCTCGGTCACCACGATCGTGGTCGAGCACCGCGACCGCCTGACCCGGTACGGGCTGGAACACCTATCCGCCGCGATGGAAGCCACCGGCAGGCGCATCGTCGTCATCGACGACACCGAACTCGATGACGATCTCGTACGGGACATGACCGAGATCCTCACCTCGTTCTGCGCTCGCCTGTATGGTCGCCGCTCCGCCTCGCGTCGGGCCAAGGCCGCGATAAGCGCGGCCGGCGAAGCCGCATGAGCGATCGCCAAGGCTTCCGTGTGGAGCTTGCGCCGACACCCGAGCAGCGTCAGCGTCTCGGCCGGCACGCCGGCTTGTCGCGGGTGGTGGAGAACTTTTGCCTGGAGAAGGTCAAGGCTGCTCTCGATCAGCGGGAGGCGGAGAAGACCTATGGTGTCGCGGACATCGACCTCACACCGGTTCCCTGGTCGGCGCCCGCACTGGAACGCGCATGGCGCACCGAACACCCCGAGCGCTTCTCCTGGTTCGCCGGCAATGGCCTGTCGTCGCGGGTACCGAAGGAAGCATGCCGAGTCCGCGCTGCTGGGTTCAAGAACTTCTTCGACTCCCGCAACGGCGCCCGCAAGGGCAAGAAGATCGGGTTCCCCGACTGGCGCAAACGCAAGCACGGTTCGCGGTTCCGCTACGATGCCAACCGGGCCACGCCTGCTGACGCCCGGCTGGTGAAGGTGCCCGGCGTGGGCAAGGTCCGAGCACGTGAGGATATGTCGTGGCTTACTGAGCGTCTCGCTGACGATCGGGCGCGAGTGATCGGCTCGACCGTCAAGGAGGTCGCGGGCCGGTGGTGGATTTCCTTTCAACTGGAGATCGACCGCAGCGACATCAACAAGCACCGCACCGCACTCACCGACGCGCCCGCGTGCGGGATCGACGTTGGAGTGAAGACGTTCGCGACCGTGGTGGATGACGACGGCACCGTCACTGAGATCCACGCACCCAAGCCGCTCAAGGCCGCGCTGCGTAGGCTGCGTAGGGCGAACAAGGCGGTGTCGCGTAAGCAGCGAGGCTCCGCCAACCGAGTCAAGGCCGTCAAGCGTCTCGGCCAGGTTCACCTCAACGTGGCGAACCAGCGCGCCGATTTCCTGCACAAGACGACGACTGGCCTCGCGAGAACCAAGCGGGCCATCGCCATCGAAACCCTGAACGTCACGGGCATGATCGCTAATCGGCGCCTTGCCCGCGCGATCTCCGACCTCGGGTTCGGCGAGTTCTTCCGCCAACTCACCTACAAGACGGCTTGGTACGGGTCGAGCGTGTGGGCGGCCGACCGCTGGTTCCCCTCCACGAAGTTGTGTGGCGGGTGTGGCACCATCAACCGGCACCTGACCCTCGCCGACCGAGTGTGGTCTTGTGGATGTGGTCTCGTCCATGACCGGGACGTCAACGCGGCCGGCAACCTGCTCGCCGCGATGACGCTCGATCAGCAAGCCGCTTAGGTTCACGTCGCCGGGCAGTTCCCCGAAGACGCTAAACGCCTGTGGAGGCGACGTAAGTCCCCGGTCCGCCGGGGCAGATGCCGATGAATCAGGAAAGAGAATCACTGAGATTCTCCGAACGGTTCGACCACCCGTCGGTCGATGAGGCCGAGCGCCGAGAGGTGAATAGCGCGGTCGACGGTTTCGCGGGGGAGGGGCCACGCCAAGCGCCACCGACGGTTGTCGAGCGCTCCGTATCGTGCCGGAGAGGTCTGAATCAGCTGATTCGGGGGTCAACCCAGATAGAGGTGCCCCGAGTGGGATTCGAACCCACACTGAATGGATTTTGAGTCCATCGACTCTGCCGTTGGTCTATCGGGGCATTTTTCTGCATTTGTCCGAGTCTTGCGCGCCAGCTAAGAGCTTACCTAGAAGTAGATCACTCTCGGGCACCGGCGTGGTCCCAATCTAGCGGACGTCGGTACTCTCTTGCTCGTGAGTACGCAGCGGCGAGTGGTGATCGCGGAAGACGAGGCGCTGATCCGCCTCGATCTCAAGGAGATGCTGGAGGAGGAGGGGTATGCGGTCGTCGCGGAGGCCGGGGACGGGGAGTCGGCGGTCAAGCTGGCGATGGAACAGCGGCCGGATCTGGTGATCCTGGACGTGAAGATGCCCATCCTGGACGGGATCTCGGCGGCCGAGCAGATCGTGTCGCAGCGGATAGCGCCGTGTCTCATCCTCACGGCCTTCTCGCAGCGCGATCTGGTCGAGCGGGCGAGGGACGCCGGTGCGATGGCGTACCTGGTGAAGCCGTTCACGAAGTCGGACCTGGTTCCGGCGATCGAGATGGCGGTCAGCAGGCATCAGGAGATCGCCGCGCTGGAGCGGGAGGTCGGGACGCTCTCGGAGCGGCTGGAGACGCGCAAGCTCGTGGAGCGGGCCAAGGGTCTGCTGATGGAGCGGCACGGCTGGAGTGAGCCGCAGGCGTTCCGATGGATCCAGAAGGCGTCGATGGATCGCAGGTTGAGCATGCGGCAGGTGGCGCAGATCGTGGTGGCGGACGGGACGGAGCCCGAGGCAGAGGCCCCAGAGTCCTGAACGGGTGGTTTTGACCATTTTTGAGGGCCGTGCCCGCCGGGTGCCCGCAGGGTGCGTTCCAGGGGGCGCGGAGCGGGTCTCCGGACGGCCCGAGCGACTCCCGTGGAGACCGTAAGGTTGCCAGTGACCACGGCTTTTGTATCTGATAGCCGAAAAGGATCGGTGTTATAACGAAGCGGTAACGGTGGGCCGTCCTGTATCGACCCGTGACATCCGCTAGTTGTACTAACCGACACAACCCCTGGCCACCCGCCAGGGAAGGGCATCTGTGAACTCGGTCCTGACGAGGGACCGGGCGAAAGGAAGGCAACCTTGCGGCCTAAGACTGCACGCCTCGGTGGAGTGCTTGCCGCCGGTGTGGCGCTCACCCTCGGTCTCGCTGCCTGCAGCAGCGGTGGTACGGAGGCCACGCCGGCGGCTGAGGGTGGCTCCAGTGCTGCCGCCCCCAGTACCGTCAAGCTTGGCTTCATGGGCGACCTGACCGGCGCCAACGCCGGCATCGTCATTCCCCCCCGGAACGGTGCGAAGCTCGTCGTCGACGAGTACAACAAGACCAACCCGGCCGTGAAGATCGAGCTGGTTGAGTACGACAGCCAGGCGGACCCGTCGAAGGCGGTCGCCCTGGCCCAGCAGGCTATCAAGACCGACAAGATCGTCGGTTTGATCGGCCCCGCGTTCTCCGGTGAGTCCGCCCAGGTGGCGCCGGTGCTGGAGGAGGCGAAGCTGCCGAGCATCTCGGCGTCCGCCACCAACGCCGCGCTGGCGACGAACGGCTGGAAGTACTGGCACCGCGTGCTGCCGAGCGACAGCATCCAGGGCCCCGGCATCGGCGACTTCATCGCGACCGGTGTCGGCGCGAAGAAGGTCTTCGTCATCGACGACAAGTCCGAGTACGGCAAGCCGCTGGCCGACGCCGTCAAGGGCGCGCTCGAGGCCAAGGGCGTGAAGCCCGAGACCGACTCGCTCGACCCGGCCGAGAGTGACTTCTCCTCCGTGGTGAACAAGGTCGCGGCGGCCAAGCCCGAAGCGATCTTCTTCGGCGGTTACTACGCCGCGGGCGGCAACCTGCTCAAGCAGCTCCGCGACAAGGGCGTGACCGCGAAGTTCCTGTCCGGCGACGGTTCGCTGGACAAGGGCCTGATCGACGGCGCCGGTGCCGACAACGCCGAGGGCGCGCTGGTCGGCTGCCCCTGCTACATCGCCACCCCGGACGTCACCGACGCCAAGGTGAAGGCCTTCGCCGACGCCTACAAGGCCGCCTACAGCGCCGACCCGGCCATCTACGCGGCCGAGGGTTTCGACGCCGCGACGGTCTTCGTCGACGCCATCAAGGCGGGCAACGTCACCCCTGACAAGATCAACGAGTTCATCGCCACGGTGGACCTCGCGGGCGTCTCGAAGCAGGTCAAGTTCGAGGCCAACGGTGAGGTCGCGGCGAAGGACATCTACATCTACCAGGTCAAGGACGGCGCCATCGGCCTGCTGGGCAAGGCCAACGAGGCCAAGCTGGGCTAGTCCGGCGCTGAAGGACAGTAGGTAGTTCGACGCGCGGGGAGCGGGAACGCCGCGGATGCGTTCCCGCTCCTCTCGTACTTCCAGAGAGTCCACGAGGTTCTGCTGGAGGCGGTGTGCTACCCGGACGTGCAGGCGACCCCCGCTAGAAGTGGTAAACCCTAGTGCTCAATGACTTCATCAATCAGTTCTGGCCGGCGACGATCGACGGCCTGGCCTTTGGCTCGATCTACGCCCTGATCGCGCTCGGTTACACCATGGTGTACGGCGTGCTACGGCTGATCAACTTCGCGCATTCCGAAGTTTTCATGATCGGCACCTTCGGTGCGATGTTCGTACCGTTCGTGTTCGGCATCAACTCGCCCCTCACGGGCATCGCGCTGGTCGGCCTCATCCTGGCGATGATCCTGGCCGGCATGCTCGCCTCGGCGGGCACCGCGGTGGCGCTGGAGCGAATCGCCTACCGGCCGCTGCGCAAGCGCGGCGCGTCCCGGCTGGCGGCGCTGATCTCGGCGATCGGCGCTTCGATCTTCCTGCAGGAGCTGTTCGCGCTCCTGGTGATCCCGAACGTCTTCAACCGTCCCGAGCAGGGCAGGATCCAGATGGGTCTGCCCCGCATCATGGAGCGGACCGAGCTCTTCTCGATCTTCGGCCATGTGGTCCGGGTCGACCAGATCTTCGTCATCGTCGCCGCGGTCGGCATGATGATCGCGCTGGACGCCCTGGTGAACCGGACGAAGATCGGCCGGGGTATTCGCGCCACCGCGCAGAATCCCGAGGCGGCCGTCCTGATGGGCGTCGACATCAACCGGATCGTCCGGATGACCTTCCTCATCGGCGGCGGCATGGCCGGTGTGGCGGGCGCGCTCTACCTGATCTCGTACGAGAACACGAACTACTACATCGGATTCCTCTTCGGTATCAAGGCGTTCACCGCGGCGGTCCTCGGTGGCATCGGTAACCTGCGCGGCGCCCTGGTCGGCGGAATCACGCTCGGGCTGGTGGAGAACTACGGGGCCATCTTCTTCGGCTCCGACTGGAAGCACGTGATCTCCTTCACCATCCTCGTCTTGGTCCTGATGTTCCGCCCCACCGGCATCCTCGGTGAATCACTCCAGCAGGCGCGCGCATGAACCAGAAGAATCCCCTGGCAGGCATCCGCACCGGTCTCGGCCGCTTCGGTGACGACATGCACGATCGCTGGCAGATCACTCCCGGCTGGCAGCGCTGGATCCTGTATGTGGCCCTGATCGTCGGGGCGCTGCTGTTGCCGTCGGAGAGCCTCGCCCCCTTCATGTCGCCCTACACCGACTGGGCGAGCATCCTGTTCTTCCCGATCGGGACGTACGTGGTCCTGGCGATCGGCCTGAACGTGGTGGTCGGCCAGGCCGGCCTGCTCGACCTGGGCTTCGTCGCGTTCTACGCGGTCGGCGGTTACGCGATGGCGCTGATCGGCACCCGGCTGGGCTGGAACTTCTGGCTCATCCTGCTGGTCGGCATCGCGATCTGCGCCCTGTCGGGCATCACGCTGGGCGCTCCGACACTGCGGTTGCGCGGTGACTATCTGGCGATCGTCACGCTGGGCTTCGGCGAGATCATTCGCATCACCGCCCGCAACACCGACGAGATCGGCGGCCCGAACGGCATCCGCGGCATCCCGCACCCGCCGAGCTACGAGGACCTGCACCTGTTCGGGATCAGCATCCCCAACGTGTTCGGGGTCGATCCCCTCAAGTACGGCGTGCTGGATCCGCGGCCCTACTACTACCTGCTGGTCGCGCTGGCCGTCATCGTGATCATCCTGGTGAAGCGCTGGGAGAAGAGCCGGGTCGGGCGTGCCTGGGCGGCGATCCGCGAGGACGAGGACGCGGCCGAGGTCATGGGCGTGCCGACGTTCCGCTTCAAGATGCTCGCCTTCGCCATCGGCGCCTCCATCGGTGGCGCGATGGGCGTGCTGTGGGCGGCGAAGGCCATCTCGATCAACCCGAACGACTTCCAGTTCCTGCTGTCGGCGACGATCCTGGCCGCGGTGGTCATGGGCGGCGCGGGCAACCTGCCGGGTGTCATGCTGGGCGCCTTCGTGGTGGCGTGGCTGCCCGAGCGGTTCCGCGGCCTGCAGGAGTACCGCATGCTGATCTTCGGCGCGGTGCTCGTGGCACTGATGATCTTCCGTCCGGAGGGTCTGCTGCCATCGCGTCAACGCAGGGCGGAGCTGAAAGAGGGGTCAGGCGGGATGGGTACGCTCGGGGCCGAGGTTCCCGGGCCCGAGTCGCACGGTGAGGAGGTGGCTTCCAAGTGAGCACCGAAGCGAACGCGGCCGAGGTGAACCCGGCCGCTACGAACCCCAAGGCGGTCGAGGCGGAGCGCACCGGCCGCGTCATGCTGGAGCTGAAGAACCTCGTCATGCGGTTCGGCGGTGTCACGGCACTGCGTGAGGTCAACCTGACCATCAACGAGGGAGAGATCTTCGCTCTCATCGGCCCGAACGGCGCGGGAAAGACCACGGTCTTCAACGTGGTGACCGGCGTCTACCAGCCGACCGAGGGCGAGGTCCGCTTCCTGGACGACAGGATCAGCGGCGTCAAGCGCTTCAAGATCACCAAGCGGGGCATCGCCCGCACGTTCCAGAACATCCGGCTGTTCCACAACATGACGGCCATCGAGAACGTCATGGTGGGCGCGGACGCGCACCACAGGTCGGGCATGGTCAGCGTGGCGCTGGGGCTTCCCTGGCACCGCCGGGCCGAGAAGGACGGGCGCAGGCTGGCGATGGAGTTGCTCGACTTCGTCGGCATCTCACACCGCGCCAACGAGCACGCCAAGAACCTGCCGTACGGTGACCAGCGCCGTCTGGAGATCGCCCGCGCGCTGGCGACCAACCCGAAGCTGCTGCTGCTGGACGAGCCCGCCGCCGGTATGAACCCGGCGGAGAAGGTGGCGCTGCAGCAGTTGATCCGGGACATCCGCGACGCGGGCCGGACGATTTTGATCATCGAGCACGACATGAGCCTCATCATGGGCATCAGTGACCGCATCGCGGTGCTGGACTTCGGCCAGAAGATCGCCGATGGCCTGCCGGACGAGGTGCGGACCGACCCCCGGGTCATCGAGGCGTATTTGGGAGCTCCCGCCGATGCTTCTTGAGGTCAAGGACATTCATGTCCACTACGGCAAGATCGAGGCGCTCAAGGGCATCTCGGTCGAGGTGAACGAGGGCGAGATCGTCACGCTCATCGGGGCGAACGGGGCGGGCAAGACCACGACCCTGAAGACGATCTCGGGCCTGCGCGGCCTGTCGTCGGGGAGCATCACCTTCGATGGCAAGGACATCAGCAAGATGCCCGGCCACCAGCGGGTCCTCGCGGGTCTGGGGCAGGCGCCCGAGGGCCGGGGGGTGTTCCCCGGCATGACGGTGCACGACAACCTGCTCATGGGCGCGTACACGCGCTCGGGTGACTTCAGCGCCGACCTGGCCGAGGTCTATGAGCTGTTCCCCCGCCTGGCGGAGCGCAGGACCCAGATGGGCGGCACGATGTCCGGCGGCGAGCAGCAGATGCTCGCCATCGGCCGCGCGCTGATGGCCAAGCCCAAGGTGCTGCTGCTGGACGAGCCGTCGATGGGCCTGGCGCCGCTGCTGGTGCAGCAGATCTTCGAGATCATCGAGGAGATCAACCGCCGCGGCACCACGGTGCTGCTGGTGGAGCAGAACGCCCAGCAGGCGCTGAAGCTGGCTCACCGCGCCTACGTCCTGGAGACCGGGAAGGTGGTCAAGAGCGCGCCCGCGGACGAGCTGCTCAACGACCCCGCCGTGCAGGCCGCCTACCTGGGCGGCGGCGCGGAGCTCGACCTGGAGGCGGAGGTGGCGCAGGTCGCTCCCGCTCCGGCGCCCCCGGCTCCCGCTCCGCAGGAGAGGCGAGAGGTCACGGAAGAGCTGCCCTGACGTCGCGCACCCGCGGGTCGCGGTCCCGCAAAGGACGGCGAGAGGTCACGGAAGAACCGCCCCGGCTCGTGCTTCCAGGACCTTCACGGCCTCGTGGCAGGTGACGGGCCCGTCGCGCACTCGCGCGGCGGGTCCGCACCCGCCGGTACGGGAGCCGGTCCCGCAGGTCCCCCGCTCAGGGCAGCGGCACCTGCACGCCGTCGGTGCTGCCGGTCACGCCGAGGGGCGGATCGCCGAACAGCCGGATCGCGGAGACCTTCGCCTCCTTGGGGATGTCGTACCAGAGGTCCATCTCGACCCTGACCTGGGCGCCGAGCGGGAGCTCGTCGGGCTGCCGCTTGATGGCCTGCGCGAACTTGTCGATCCCGTAGGTGGTGCCGTCGGCGGCGACGAGCCTCTGCCGCTTGGCGTCGAAGCGGGCGTTGGTGCGGCCGGGGTTCTCCACGAGGATCCGTACGACCACGTACTGGCCCTTGGCCTGCCACTCGGCGTGGCTGCCGAAGAAGCCGCTCAGTCCCTTCTGCAGGCCGATCACCTGGAACCGGGTGTCGCCGTCGGTGACCGGCGCGGCCCTGACGGGGCTCTCGCTCGGCCGTACCGGGCGCGGCGGGAGCTCGTAGGTCGGGGTGGGCGTGGCCTGGGGAGAGGCGGGACCGGCCGGGCCCGCTCCGGAGCAGCCGGACAGGACGGTGGCGGCGAGGGCGGCACCGGTGAGCAGGACCAGGGGATCACGCACACTCGGCAACGTAACCGAGGTAGATCCTGGAGTTCAACGGCTCCCCGGCTGTCGGTTGGCGATTCGGCAACTGTCGGCGCCCGGATCCGCGCGTGGGCAGGGTATTGAACAGAAAACTCCGGACGCGGTTGTTGTCCGAATTGTGTCGTAGTGGTGATCTGCATGATTATGCAGGTGATGAAGCATGACCTGCACTGAGGTATCCATACAAGAAGCGACATTGACCGTAAGGAGGCCTTCGTGGGCCTGAGTTTTGTTTCCCGTCGTGCGATGGCGGTGGGCGCCATGGTCGTCGCCGGTGCGCTCGGCCTTTCGGCCTGCGGTGGTGGCGGGTCCACCTCCGCCAGCCCGAGCGATGGTGCCTCGGCAAGCGCTCCCGCGGCTGCGGCCGGCCCCAAGCTCGTCACTCCCGGCAAGCTGACCACCTGCACCAACCTTCCGTACGAGCCCTTCCAGTTCAAGGAGGGCGACAAGGTCGTCGGCTTCGACGTCGACATCGTCGACCTGGCCGCCAAGAAGCTCGGCCTGACGCAGGAGATCGTCGACATCGACTTCGCCGTCATCAAGAGCGGCGCGGCGATGGCCACCAACAAGTGTGACGTCGCCGCCGCCGGTATGACGATCACCGAGGAGCGCAAGGCCAACATCGACTTCTCCGAGCCCTACTTCGACGCCACGCAGGCTCTGCTGGCCAAGAAGGGGAGCGGCGTCAAGACCCTCGACGAGGTGAAGGCGAAGGGCCTCAAGCTCGGCGCCCAGGCCTCGACCACGGGCCTCGACTACGTCAAGGGGAAGGGTCTCGACCCGAAGGAGTTCGCCGACTCTCCCAAGGAGCTGCTGGGCCTGCAGTCCGGCCAGGTCGACGTGATCGTCCAGGACCTCCCGGTCGTCCTGACCTGGCTGAAGAAGCCCGAGATCGCCGACAAGTTCGAGCTGGCCGCCAGCCTCGACACCGGCGAGCAGTACGGCATCGGCCTGAAGAAGGGCTCCGACCCGATCCTGCTCAAGGCGATCAACGACTCGATCACCGAGGCCAAGGCCGACGGCACCTACGAGCAGATCTTCGTCAAGTGGTTCGGTAAGAAGCCCGGCGAGCTCGGTTAATCGATGACCGACCAGCCAACGACGACCGAGCCCACTCCCGGCGGGGGCGCCCCCGCCGGGAGTGGGCTCAGTCCCCGCAAGAGGCAGCAGATCAGCAGAGGCGTCCAGTACCTCGTACTGGCGGCCGTGGTGGTCTTCCTCGCCCTGCGCATCGAGTGGGGCAAGCTTGGCGAGAACTTCACCAGGCTCGACGTCGCCGAGAAGACGCTTCCCGACCTGTTCACGATCGCGTTGAAGAACACGATCATCTACTCGGTCGGCGGTTTCGTCTTCGCCTTCCTGCTCGGCCTGCTGTTCGCGCTGATGCGGCTGTCGTCGGTGCGGCCCTACCGGTGGATCGCGGTCGCCTACATCGAGATCTTCCGTGGCCTGCCCGCCCTGCTGATCTTCCTGCTCATCCTGTTCCTGCCGCTGGCCATCACCGGCTTCGAGGTGCCCGGCGGCACGTACGGCCAGGGCATCCTGGGCCTGACGATCGTCGGCTCGGCCTACATGGCCGAGACGCTGCGCGCCGGACTCCAGGCGGTGCCCAAGGGGCAGATGGAGGCGGCCCGCTCGCTGGGCATGTCGTACACACGGGCCATGGTCACCATCGTCATCCCGCAGGCCGTGCGCATCGTCATCCCGCCGACGACGAACCAGTTCGTGTCCCTTCTCAAGGACTCCTCGCTGGTGCTGTTCCTCGGCGTCTCCGGCGACTACGTCGAACTCACGAAGTTCGGCAACGACATGGCCTCGACCTATGCCAACGCCACGCCCATCCTGGTCGTAGGCGTGACGTATCTACTGGTCACCATTCCGCTGGGCTATCTCGCGTCCCGGCTGGAGAAGCGCCAGGCGAGGGGACGGTGACAGTGAGCCCAGCGAATCCGGAAACCCCGGCGGCCCCGGTGAACCACGCGGTCGAGATCCGTGCCCTGCACAAGTACTTCGGGAAGAACGAAGTCCTCCGGGGCATCGACTTCGCCGTCGACCCCGGCCAGGTGGTCTGCGTCATCGGCCCCTCGGGGTCGGGCAAGTCCACGCTGCTGCGCTGTGTGAACCTGCTGGAGCAGCCCACGTCGGGCAAGGTCGTCGTCCACGGCGTGGAGCTGACCCACCGCGACGTCGACATCGACGCCGCCCGCCGCGGGATCGGGATGGTCTTCCAGCAGTTCAACCTGTTCCCGCACATGACCGTCCTGCAGAACGTGATGGTCTCGCAGCGCCGGGTGCTGAAGCGGGGCAAGGCGGAGGCCGAGCGGATCGCCAGGGAGAACCTGGAGAAGGTCGGCATCGGAGAGAAGTGCGACGCCTTCCCCGCCCAGCTCTCCGGCGGGCAGCAGCAGCGCGTGGCCATCGCCAGGGCACTGGCGATGAGCCCGGCGCTGATGCTCTTCGACGAGCCGACCTCCGCGCTCGACCCCGAGCTCGTCGGAGACGTGCTCACGGTCATGCGCAAGCTCGCCGAGGAGGGGATGACCATGCTCGTGGTCACCCACGAGATGGCGTTCGCCCGCGACGTGGCCGACCGGGTGGTGTTCATGGACGGCGGTGTGATCGTGGAGGACGGCACCCCGGAGCAGGTGATCGGCGCTCCGCAGCACGAGCGCACGAAGACCTTCCTGCGCCGCGTGCTCGACCCGACGCACACCGACATCTGACACGCGCCGGCAGCTGATTTCCACCTCGCACGGCCCGCGCCCGCCCGGCGCGGGCCGTACGCGTGCCGGGGTGTACGGATCTTGGGCCATACGTGTGCCGGGGTGTACGGGTACGCCCGGCGTGTCACCGGGTCCATGCGCGGGAGGACGGCGCGCGGGAGTCCGCGTGGACGGTGTGCCGCGGGTCCGCCGGAAACGGGGCGCTGTAAGGGCGAGTGGGCGGGGCGGTGGGGAAGGGCCGATGATCCGGGCCCGCCCGCGGGTCTCGCGGGCGCGGGGAAACCAGGCGAGCCCGGGGGAGGCCTTTGGCGCCATACGGAGCTTCCCCGACCCCGTACGTTTTCTACTCGGCCTCCCCACGGGCATCGCCGTCACCCACCGTAGCGGACCCGTTGCGCGAGGAAGGCAAAAAGGCGGTCCGAATATGATCGAGGACGAGATGTGATCAGCCGATCGGCGGATGTGATCGGACGTGATCGGGCGTGCTCAGACGTCGCGGAGCATGCACGTGAGGCGCGAGGTGCACACCCTGCGGCCCTGCTCGTCGACGATCTCGATGTCGTAGGTGGCGAGCGTACGGCCACCGTGGATCCGGGTGGCCACCCCCGTGACCAGCCCGGACGTGGCCGAGCGGTGGTGGGTGGCGTTGATCTCGATGCCCATGGCGACCCGCCCGGGACCCGCGTGGATGGCCGCGCCCGTCGAACCCAGGGTCTCCGCCAGCACGCAGGAGGCGCCGCCGTGCAGCAGGCCGTAGGGTTGGATGTTGCCCTCGACCGGCATCGTGCCGACCACCCTCTCCGGGGTGGCCTCGGTGATCACGATGCCCATCCGGTCCACCAGCGTGTTCCGGTGCGAGGCGCCGAGCGCCTCCTCGATCCGCCGAGCGGCTTCGTTGGGGTCTGTCACGGTCAAGGGGACGTCTCCAGTCGTGCGGGGCCAGGTTTTCTGTCGCACCAGGAGACTAGGCTTTCGGTGTGCCGAAGAGCGAAGCGACCCCCACTCGTCCGTGTCTCCTGCTGCTGGATGGGCATTCACTGGCCTATCGGGCGTTCTATGCCCTGCCGGAGGAGAATTTCTCCACCACCACGGGGCAGACGACCAACGCGGTCTACGGTTTCACCTCGATGCTGGTCAACGTGCTCCGCGACGAGCGGCCGACCCACGTGGCGGTCTGTTTCGACCGCTCGGAGCCGACGTTCCGCCACGAGGAGTACGCCGACTACAAGGCGAACCGGAGCGCGAGCCCCGACAGTTTCCGCAGCCAGATGAGCCTGATCCACGAGGTGCTCGACGCGATGAGCGTGCCGCACCTGTCGCTGGCCGGATACGAGGCCGACGACCTGATCGCCACCCTCGCCACCCGCGCCGCGGAGCAGGGCATGGACGTGCTGATCGTCACCGGCGACCGCGACGCGCTGCAGCTCGTCGACGAGCGGATCACCGTGCTGATGACCCGTGTCGGCATCAGCAACATGACCAGGTTCACCCCCGAGGCGGTGCTGGAGAAGTACGAGCTCACCCCGGCGCAGTATCCCGACTTCGCGGCCATCCGCGGCGACTCCAGCGACAACCTGAAGAACATCCCCGGCGTGGGCGAGAAGACCGCGGCCAAGTGGATCCGCGAGTTCGGCTCGCTGGAGGAGCTGGTCAACCGCGTCGACGAGGTCAAGGGCAAGGTCGGCGACAAGCTTCGCGACCACCTCGACCAGGTGCTGCTGAACCGGCGCCTGACCCAGCTGATCCGCGACGTGCCGCTGGAGCGCGAGGTCACGAGCCTGGAGATCGGCGCGGCCGACCGCGACGAGGTCAACAAGATCCTCGACACGCTGGAGTTCCGCGGTGAGATCCGCGACCGGCTGTTCAAGACGATCGGCTCGCCCGAGACCGAGGTGGAGGAGGGTTTCGAGGTCGAGGTCGTCACCCTGGGCCCCGACGAGGTGGCCCCGTGGCTGCGCGCGCTGCCCGAGGGCCGCGCGGGCCTCGCCTTCAAGGGCGCGTACGGCAGCGGCACCGGCCGCGTCGACAGCATCGCCATCGCGGCGGCGGGAGCGGGGGCGGGGAAGGGCGGGCCGGGCGCCGCGTTCATCGACCCGACCACGCTGACCGAGGCCGACGAGGCGGCCCTGCGCGCGTGGCTGGCCGACGAGGCGAGGCCCAAGGCCGTGCACGACGCCAAGGGCCCGATGCTCGCGCTGTGGGCGCAGGGCATGGAGCTGCGCGGTCTCACCTGCGACACCGCGCTCGCCGCCTACCTGGCGATGCCGGGGCAGCGCTCGTCGCTGGAGGACCTCGTGCGGGTCTACCTGCGGCGCGGGCTGCGCGGCGAGGCCGACAACGGCGGTCAGGCCAGCCTCTTCGACGCCGAGGACGACGACGGCGCCCACGACCTCGCCCTGCGGGCCCTGGCGGTCGGCGAGCTCGCCGACGCGCTGGAGACGTTCCTGGAGCCGCTGGGCGGCACCCACCTCATGCGCGACGTGGAGCTGCCGCTCGTCACCGTGCTGGCCGAGCTGGAGCGGGCCGGCATCGCCGCCGACAGAGAGTATCTCAGCGGCCTGGAGGCCGAGTTCGGGGCCGCCGTCAAGCAGGCGGTCGAGGCGGCGCACGCGTCCGTGGAGGGCGAGCAGTTCAACCTGGGCTCGCCCAAGCAGCTCCAGGAGATCCTGTTCGTCAGGCTCAACCTGCCCAAGACGAAGAAGACCAAGACGGGCTACACCACCGACGCCTCCGCGCTGGCCTGGCTGGCCGCCCAGACCGAGCACGAGCTGCCGACGATCATGCTGCGCCACCGCGACCAGGCCAAGCTGAAGGTCACGGTCGAGGGCCTGATCAAGGAGATCGCCGACGACGGCCGCATCCACACCACGTTCAACCAGATCGTGGCGGTCACCGGGCGGCTCAGCTCGGAGAAGCCCAACCTGCAGAACATCCCGATCCGCACCGCCGAGGGCCGCCGCATCCGGCAGGGCTTCGTGGTCGGCAAGGGCTTCGAGACCCTGCTGACCGCCGACTACAGCCAGATCGAGTTGCGCGTCATGGCCCACCTGTCCGGCGACGAGGCGCTCATCGCCTCCTTCGAGTCCGGCCACGACTTCCACATGGCCACCGCGGCCCGGGTCTTCGACGTCGAGCCGGAGAAGGTCACCGGCGAGATGCGGGCCAAGATCAAGGCGATGAACTACGGCCTCGCCTACGGCCTGTCCGACTTCGGGCTGTCGGAGCAGCTCAACATCCCGGTCTCCGAGGCGCGGGCGCTCAAGGAGGAGTACTTCGAGGAGTTCGGCGGCGTCCGCGACTTCCTCAACGCGATCGTCGCGCAGGCCAGGAACGACGGCTACACCGAGACCATCCTCGGCCGCCGCCGATACCTGCCCGACCTCAACAGCGACAACCGCCAGCGCCGCGAGATCGCCGAGCGGATGGCGCTCAACGCGCCCATCCAGGGGTCCGCGGCCGACATCATCAAGGTCGCCATGCTCAACGTGCAGGGCGCGCTGAAGGAGGCGGCCCTCGGCTCCCGGATGCTGCTGCAGGTCCACGACGAGCTCGTGTTCGAGGTGGCCCCCGGCGAGCTGGAGACCCTGCGGGAGCTGGTCACCGACCGTATGAACGCCGCATACTCCCTGCGCGTCCCGCTCGCCGTCTCGGTGGGCGTCGGCCGCACCTGGGAGGACGCCGGGCACTGACGGCCCCCGGGGGGCCGGCGACTCCCTCAGGGTGCGCCCGGAGAGACCGCTTTTTCGGAAGGTGACTTCTCGGGACGCCGACGCCCCCTCCGGGCGCCCGGAGGGACCGCTCCCTCTGGAGGTGACTTCTCGGGACGCCGTCGACCTCCTCCGGGCGTGCCCGGCAGGCTCCTCTCCCGGGAACCGGTGTGCCCTCGGGGCCGGTGACTCCCCGGGGCGCCGCCGGCCTCCTCGGAGCGTGCCCGGCCGGGGCCAGGCGGCGGCGACCTCCCCGGGGCGTCGACGGCCTCCTCGGGGCTCCTGGGGGCACTGCCCAACCGGTTCTCGTACGCACTTGTGAGGGCGTCGGCCGCCGGGAGCCTCCCCGGTCCCACCTGCGAGGACGCCGGGCGTCGGCGATCACTCCCGGGCGGGTGGAGACCGTCTCCGGGAGGCCGGACATCGCCGGTTGGCCGGGCCTGTCCGAGTCTGTTCTAGGCTGGTGATCCAAGCCGAAAAGCTCGACGGGCACGGGAGTTCTGTGCGGAGTCCAATCCCCCTGACGAAGATCATCATCCTGGCCAATGTGGTGGTCGTCGTGCTGGCGGTGGTGGTGCTCCTCGTGCTCCCGCCGCCCTCCGCGCCGCCCGGCGCGGCCAGGCCGGGCGCGTCGACGGCCGGCCCGCCGCCGTCCGCGACCCCCTCGCCGGTGCCCGAGCTGCCCTCGGCCGAACTGCCGCCACCGATCACCGCCTCGGCGGAGTTCGCGCGGCAGGTGAAGGCGAACGAGGCCGGAGCGGTCCCGATCCTGATGTACCACCGGATCACCGCCAGGAGGCTGGCCTCGATCGACCGCACCCCCGCCCAGATGCGCAAGGAGCTGGAGCGACTCGCCAGGGACGGCTACGTGCCGGTCACCGCCCGGGAGTTCGCCACCGGAAGGATGGACATCCCGGCGGGCAAACACCCGGTCGTGCTGACCTTCGACGACGGCCATCCCAGCCACTTCGCCCTGGAGGCGGACGGCACCCCGGCCAAGGACACCGCGGTCGGCATCATCTACCAGGTCGCCGTGAAGTACCCCGGCTTCCGGCCCGTCGCCACCTTCTGGGTCAACCGGCACCCGTTCGGCCTGCGCGAGGAGGAGGACCAGGAGCGGGCCGTGCGCTGGCTGGCCTCGAGGGGCTTCGAGGTGGCCAACCACACCTGGAGCCACCCTAATCTGCCGAGCCTGCCCAAGAAGAAGATCGTCGAGCAGGTCGCCAGGGTCGAGCGGCTGCTGAAGAAGCTCGGGGTTCCCCCCTCCGAGACGCTGGCGCTGCCGTTCGGCGCGATGCCCCACAAAAGATCTACCGTGCAGTCGGGAAAGTGGCACGGTGTGTCCTACCGGTTCAAGGGCGTCTTCCTGGCCGGCGCCGAGCCGTCGGTCTCGCCGTTCGTCAAGGACTACAACTGGCGCGCGATCCAGCGGATCCAGAGCAACGGCAGGAAGGGGGAGTGCCGGAAGTGGTGTTCCGAGTACTGGCTCGGATGGCTGAACAAGCACCCCCGCGAGCGCTACACGGCCGACGGCGATCCCGATCGCATCTCCGTCCCACACGGGCTTCGAGGTAATATCAGAACGAACCGGGAGCAGAAGATCAACGCCTATTAAGCGAGATCGTTATCCTTTCGGCACGCGGGCGCGTAGAGTCGTTGGATTGACCATACCCGTCTGGTCTCATATGCTGATCGCTGCGTTGTGGGCTCGCGCGTGTCTCGGACGGAGTGGGCTCGCGCTCGATCACGCCGATGTCAATTCTTCGGCTGACGGTAAGAGGCCTGCCGCGCGTTCGCCACATCGACATCTGTCCGCGTTCGGAGCAACTCCACACATGACGAGCAGCACTGAGGCCACCTCGAGCACCCCGCAGGTAGCGGTCAACGACATCGGCTCCGAGGAAGAGTTCCTCGCAGCGATCGACCTGACCATCAAGTACTTCAACGACGGCGACATCGTCGAGGGCACCGTCGTCAAGGTCGATCGAGACGAAGTTTTGCTCGACATCGGCTACAAGACCGAGGGTGTCATCCCCTCGCGCGAGCTCTCGATCAAGCACGATGTCGACCCGGCGGATGTCGTCGAGGTTGGCGAGCACGTCGAGGCCCTTGTTCTCCAGAAGGAGGACAAGGAAGGCCGCCTGATCCTGTCCAAGAAGCGCGCTCAGTACGAGCGGGCCTGGGGCACGATCGAGAAGATCAAGGACGAGGACGGCATCGTCACCGGCACGGTCATCGAGGTCGTCAAGGGTGGTCTCATCCTCGACATCGGCCTGCGTGGCTTCCTGCCGGCGTCCCTGGTCGAGATGCGGCGCGTCCGCGACCTCCAGCCGTACGTGGGCCGCGAGCTCGAAGCGAAGATCATCGAGCTCGACAAGAACCGCAACAACGTGGTTCTGTCCCGCCGTGCCTGGCTTGAGCAGACCCAGTCCGAGGTTCGCCAGACGTTCCTCAACACCCTGCAGAAGGGTCAGGTCCGCAAGGGCGTCGTCTCCTCGATCGTCAACTTCGGTGCGTTCGTCGATCTCGGCGGCGTCGACGGTCTGGTCCACGTCTCCGAGCTCTCCTGGAAGCACATCGACCACCCCTCCGAGGTTGTCGAGGTCGGCCAGGAGGTCACCGTCGAGGTGCTCGACGTCGACATGGAGCGCGAGCGCGTCTCCCTGTCGCTCAAGGCGACGCAGGAAGACCCCTGGCAGCAGTTCGCCCGCACCCACCAGATCGGTCAGGTCGTCCCGGGTCGCGTCACCAAGCTGGTGCCGTTCGGTGCGTTCGTCCGCGTCGAGGAGGGCATCGAGGGCCTGGTCCACATCTCCGAGCTGGCCGAGCGCCACGTCGAGATTCCCGAGCAGGTCGTTCAGGTCGGCGACGAGATCTTCGTGAAGATCATCGACATCGACCTCGAACGCCGCCGGATCTCGCTGTCGCTCAAGCAGGCGAACGAGGGTGCGATCGGCGCCGACGTCGAGTTCGACCCCACGCTTTACGGCATGGCGGCGACCTACGACGACTCGGGCAACTACATCTACCCCGAGGGTTTCGACTCCGAGACCGGCGAGTGGCTCGACGGCTTCGACAAGCAGCGCGAGGAGTGGGAGCGGCAGTACGCCGAGGCTCAGACCCGCTTCGAGGCTCACAAGAAGCAGGTCGAGGAGGCCCGCAAGGCCGAGGCCGAGGCGGGCGAGGCTGCCCCCACGTCCTACTCCGGCGAGACCCCGTCCACGGGTTCCACCGGTGCCTCCAGCAGCAGCAGTGGCTCCTCCGCTCCGGCGGCGGGCGCCCTGGCCTCCGACGAGGCTCTCGCGGCTCTGCGCGAGAAGCTCGCGGGCGGCCAGAACTGACGGTGCCGACGGCGCTGACAACGCGGTAGAAGATCGACGGAAGGGCCCCGCTCCGGCGGGGCCCTTTCCCGCGTTTCCGGCGGGGTCTTCCCGTCGCCCGGCCTCTCGTCCCGCCGCTAGGGTGGCGCCGTGACCGTGATCGAGTGGGCGGAACCCGAGGACGCGGGCGAGATCCTGACCGTGCAGCGCGCGGCCTACGTGGGCGAGGCCCAGCTCTACGGCGACCCGTTCATCGCGCCGCTCGTGGAGTCCATCGCCCAGGTCCGCAAGGCCGTCGAGACGGCCACCGTGCTCGTCGCCCGCGACGGGGCGAGGATCGTGGGCGCGGTCCGCGGCCGGATGTCCGGAACAACCTGCCTGGTAGGCCGCCTGGTGGTCGCCCCCGACCGGCAGGGCGCGGGCGTCGGCGGAGCCCTGCTGGCGGCCCTGCACGACGAGGCCGCCACGGCACTCGCCTTCGACCTGTTCACCGGCCACCTGTCGGAGGGCAACCTCCGCCTCTACCGCCGCCACGGCTACCGCGAGACGCGCCGGGAGCGGATGACCGACCACCTGACCCTGGTGCACATGCGCAGGGAGCTGTGAGGGCCTCAGAGACGTTTCCGTACGCCGATCGGTGCCAAGTGAGCATCTCGTCCTGAAGGGCGGCAGACGTGACCTCCGGCGCCGCGAGGGGCGATTCCTGCCCGCTTGTCGGGATGCACCGCTGGGATCGTCAGCCGGGGGTGCGGTGAAGATCGATTCCTGCTCGCTTGTCGGGACCCAACCGGTGGGCATGGCGAGGGGTGATTCCTGCCTGCGCGCCGGGGGCCACCGGGGCCGTCAGCCGGCGGGCATGGTGAGGGGCGATTTCGGCCCCCCGCCGAGGAGACGACCGCCTCGCACGACGGGATGAACGGCGGGCCCAGGCCCGGC
This sequence comes from Streptosporangium sp. NBC_01469, assembly GCF_036227305.1. Classification (NCBI taxonomy): domain Bacteria; kingdom Bacillati; phylum Actinomycetota; class Actinomycetes; order Streptosporangiales; family Streptosporangiaceae; genus Streptosporangium; species Streptosporangium sp. NBC_01469. Next base: position 5,077,052 of record NZ_CP109465.1, read on the forward strand.
GACCCGAGGTGGAGCCCCGTCGCCGACCGCGCCGGAACGCGGCCCGTACGGCGTATGCTGCGGATCATGTTGAAGGTGGGGCTTACCGGTGGCATCGGGTCGGGCAAGAGCGAGGTCTCCCGGCGGCTGGGCGCCCGTGGCGCCGTGGTCATCGACGCCGACAAGATCGCCAGAGAGGTGGTCGAGCCGGGCACCCCCGGGCTGGCGCGCGTGACCGGGGTCTTCGGCACGGAGGTCCTGCGCGAGGACGGCTCACTCAACCGGGAGAAGCTCGGCTCGATCGTCTTCGCCGACTCCGAGAAACTCGCCTCGCTCAACGCCATCGTCCACCCGCTCGTCGGCGCGCGGGTCGCCGAGCTGCAGGAGCGGGCGGCTCCCGGCAGCATCGTGATCTACGACGTGCCACTGCTGGCGGAGAACAAGCTCGCCCCCATGTACGAGGTGGTGATCGTCGTCGACGCCGACGACGAGGTGCGCGTCGCCCGGCTGGTCGAGCTGCGCGGCATGAGCGAGCAGGACGCCAGGGCCAGGCTCGCGGCCCAGGCGACCCGCGAGGAGCGGCTGGAGATCGCCGACATCGTCGTCCCGAACGAGGGGACCCTGGAGGAGCTGGAGGCCCGGATGGACGGTATCTGGGCCGACCTCACGGCCCGCGCCACCGTCTGAGCGCGAAGGCCCTCTGAGCGGGGCTCGGTGCCCGCCTGAGCGGGAGGGCCGTACGCGGCCCCCGATCTCGGAAACCATCTCGGTGGACCTCCGCACCCGCCTGGGCCGGACGACCTCCCGGGGACCTCACCGCCCGCGCGGACATCCGGGCGCGATCACCCCTGGACCGGTTCGCGCAGGTGAGGCGTGCGACCATGTCCGATGTGCTGCGGAGATTGAGCGTTCTGGACCGGATCCGCTTCGGACTGCTTGGCCTCGGCCTCCTGTTCGTCGCGACCGGTCTGCTTCCCGTACGGGAGGCCTGGAGCGAGATGGAGCGGATCGCGCCGATCCTGCTGTTCCTCGGCGCGGTGATCATCCTCGCGGACCTCGTCAAGGAGGCCCAGCTCTTCGATGTGATCGCGATCCGGCTGGCGGCGGTGGGGCGGGGAAACCACGTCGCGCTCTTCCTGCTGTGCACGGCCTTCGCCTCGGTGGTCACCATCTTCCTGAACCTGGACACCACGGTGGTGCTGCTGACGCCCGTCATGCTCGCCCTCGCGGCCAGGACCGGGATCGCCGCGCTGCCGCTGGCCATGACGACCCTCTGGCTGGCCAACACCGCCGCCCTGCTCCTGCCGGTGTCGAACCTGACGAACCTGCTGGCCGTGGAACGGCTCGGCATGTCCGCCCGCGAGTTCGCCGGGCGGCTCTGGCTTCCCCAGCTCGTCTCCATCGCGGTCACCATGGTCTTCCTGTGGGTGTTCTTCTGGCGCCGCGGCCGGCGCGGTGCCGTCCGCTACGACCCGCCGACCCCCGGGCCGGTCGCCGACCCGGTGCTGTTCAGGATCGCGGCCTCGGCGTGCGTCCTGTTCGTCGCCGCGATCCTGCTGGAGCTGCCGATCCAGTTCGCCGCCCTGGCCGGGGCGGCCCTGATGATCGCCGCCTTCGCCTGGCGCGACCGCTCGAAGCTCACCCTCGCGCTGTTCCCCTGGCAGCTGCTCGTCTTCGTCGTCGGTCTGTTCCTGGTGGTGCCCACCCTGAGCCGGTACGGCCTGGCCTCGGTAATGAGCTCCCTCGTCGGGACCTCCGGGGGCCCGGGAGGCGACGGGGCCTACCGCGTCGCGGCCGTCGGCGCGGTGCTGTCCAACCTGATCAACAACCTGCCCGCCTACACGGTCGTGGAGCAGGCCATCCCCCCGGGCGACCGGGACCTGCTGCTCGCCCTGCTCATCGGCACCAACGCCGGCTCGGTGATCACCCCGTGGGCCTCCCTCGCCACCCTGCTGTGGTTCGAGTGGTGCCGCCGCAGGGGAGTGCGGGTGCCGATGGTCACGTTCGTCCTGGCCGGGACGGCGCTGGCCGTGGTGGGCGTGACCGCCACGGTGACGGCGCTGCTGCTTACTGCCTGAGCAACGACCGCGGACGTGTCACGCGGCTTGAGCGTACGAACACCACGGTCACAGTCGTCGCCCGGCATGACACGAATGCCGTCAGTTCACATAGGTCTCGTGCATACGCTTCGCGACCTCTTCGGCCTGGGGGGCACCCATGGGCGCCCATATGTCGAGCGCGGTCCTCCAGTGCTCCACGGCCTCATCCGTCCGCCCCAGGGCTCGCAGCGCATTGCCCAGCCCTTCGTGGGAGAATCCCCGCTGGTAGACGTCCTCCGCCTCGTCGGCGTAGCGGGCGGCATTTCGGTAGTGCTCCAGGGCGGTTTGGGCGTCTCCGCTCGCGAGACAGGTGTTCGCGAGGCTGCTGAGCATCTCGCTCTCGATCGATTTGTCCTGCAGGGTTTTCGCGAGGGTAAGTGCCGTCCCATGGCGCTCGAAGGCTTCGCGGTAACGTCCCTCCTGCCGCAGAACTACGGCGATGCCGTTGAGAGCATCGAGTTCGATCCGCTGGTTGCCCTGCTCGCGACCCATCAGTAATCCTTGCTGGAGGCAGTCCAGGGCGGTCGCCGACTCTTTGAGTTTTCCCCGGACGAGGCCCAGTTGCACGAGGCAGTATGCCTCGTCGTATTCTCTGTCGGCTTCACGCCATTCGGTCAGGCACTTCGACAGGACCTCTGCCGCCTCGTCGAGCCTGCCCATGAAGAAGTAACTGATCGCCAGGGTGTCCATCATGGCGAACTCGTCGACCCGAGCCCCGATGTTGCGGGCGAGCTCCAGGCACTGCTCGCCGAGTTCGATCGCTCTGGCGGGTTGTCCGGCCAACTGGAAGGCGTAGCTCACATGCCGTAGTGCCTTCGCCTCCCCCATACGGTCGCCGGAGGCACGCCAGATCTCCAACGCCTTCTGCTGGTGGTCGAGATGCTCGGCGTACCGTCCGGTGAACATCTTGGCGTAGCCGAGGTCACTCAGGATCTCGGCCTCGCCGGCGCGGTCACCGATCAGGCGGGCGGAGGACAGCGCGATCTCGCCTGTCGTGAGGAGATCGTCGAGGTGGTTCCTCGAGTAGAAGAACCACGACAACCTGGTGAAGGTCTGCCACGCGTGGGTGTGCCGGTTTCGCCGCGCGGCATGGACGATCACGGCCACGAGAGTGTGGTGCTCTCGTTCCAGCCAGGCCATCGCCTCGTCGAAGCCCGAAAAGTCCGGCGTCCCGTCGATCGGGGTGATCGCCATGAAGGTGGTGTCCGCGGGCGACAGATGGTCCATGGCTTTCAAGACCGAGTGCCGGTACCAGTCGAGCGTTCTCGTCAGAGCGTTCTCATGGTCGTCCACGGCCTCGTCATCGGCGCACCGCTCCTCCGCGTAGACACGCACGAGGTCGTGCATCGACAGCCTCCGCTCGTCGTCCTCCTGCAGTAGATGTGCGTTGACCAGCGTCTCGGCCGCCGCTGTGGCGTCCTCGGCGGGCATGTCGGCGAGGATGGCCGCGGCGTCCGGCCCGATGGACGGCCCTGGATGCACGGCGAGTAACCGGAACATCCGCCGGACCGGTGTCGTGAGGCTCCGGTAGGACAACTCAAGCGCGGAGCGGACACCGATCTCCGGATCCTCTTTGAGATCCAGGACGGTCAGCCGGTTCTCCTGCTGAAGCTTGGCGACGAATTCCCTGACCCGGGCGGGGGACCTGCCCGCGAGTTGGGCCGTCGCCAGCCGCAGTGCCAGCGGCAGATATCCGCAGAGCCGGGCCAGTTCGCTGATCACCTCCGCCTCGTGAGCCGCCTCGCTTCCGCCCAGGAGGCCGTTGAGCAACGCGATCGCCTCACCGGGCGACAGCACATCGAGTGAGATGCCGCGTACGTCGTGTGTGACGGACAAACCTCGCAGGGTGTCGCGGCTGGTGATCAGAACTCTGGAGGGTGAGGAACCGGGAAGCAGAGGGCGAACCTGGTCGGGTGTGGCGGCGTTGTCCAGCACGATGAGCATCCGCCTGCCCGCCAGCAGCGACCTGTAGAGCGACGCGCGTTCGTCGACGTTGTGCGGGATCTCGTCGTCGGCCACGCCGAGTCCGCGGAGAATCTGGTCCAGTGCCTGTGCCCCGGTGGTGGCCCGTCCCAGCGAGTAGCCGTGCAGGTTGATGTAGAGCTGTCCGTCCGGGAACCGGGCAGATGCCCGGTGCCCCCAATGGGTCGCCAGAGCGGTCTTGCCGACTCCGGCGGTGCCCGCGATAGCTGAGATCACCACGGTCGGCGTGTCCTCCTTCTCGACCAGGAGCATGTCCAGCTGACGCAGCTTTTCCGTACGGCCCGTGAAGCGCGTGATGTCGGCGGGCAACTGCCGGGGCACGTGTGCGGCGGGAACATGTTCCGTCGTGGCAGCCTTGGGGGCGGACTCTCCGGACAGGATCGCCTGGTGGATGCGGGCGAGCTCCTCTCCGGGCTCCAGGCCGAGCTCGTCGCGGAAGTGCCGGTGGCCGGCCCTGAATTCCTCCAGCGCCTCCGCCGTGCGGCCGGCGCGGTGGAGCGTGAGCATCAACTGGCCGCGCAACCTCTCGTTCAACGGATGCTCGGTCACCAGCAGGCGCAGTTCACCGATCAACTCGGGATGACGCCCCAAGATAAGGTCGGCCTCGACTCGGCCGATGAGCGCGGCGAGGCGTTGCTCCTCCAGGGCCGACCCCTCCGTCGCCTGCAGTTCGGGGTGCGTACCGCCGAGTGCGGTGCCGCGCCACAGCGCCAGAGCCCGGCGGAATCCCTCCGCGGCCCGGGAGGCGTCACCCGCGGCCAGAGCGGAGCGAGCCAGTGTCGTCTCGGTGACGAACACGTCAAGATCGGAAGCACCCGGTCGCAGACGCAGCGAGTAGCCGGTGGGCATGCTCACCACGGTGTTGTCATCGGTGAGTAGACGCCGCAGTGACCACAGATGGTTGTGCAACAGCCGTTGGCCGGTGGCCGGGATCTTCGCACCCCGCAGAGCGGTCAGGAGCCGATCGTGGGAGACCACCCGATTGGCCTCCAGGACCAGGACGGCCAGCAGGGTCCGTTGCTTCGGCCCGACGATCGTGACCGAACGGCCGTCACGCCAGATGTCGACCGGACCGAGAACGCGAATTTCCATTCCAACCCCCAATGAATCGCGGCCGTCACGATGCGCGATGTTTCCCTGTCAGCCGGTGAATGTTTACCGCCGCGCATTCGCTGAACTGCGATTTCTCCACGAGAAACAGCAGGTGATGAATCTCTTGGCAAGATCACGACATTCTATACGACAAGATCAACAGCGCCAGCCGTGATGCTTGTGACGATCATCTCCGGCTGGGCGCTCCCATTTCCCAATTCCTGGCCGGTCCTTCGTAACCATTGGAGGTAATCGGTGGGGATTCCCTTACCGAACCGTCCTTCCATGCCGCCGCGGCGTGGATCGTCCAACCGAATCGCACTTACGGTCGTGACCGTTTCTGCTCTGGCCGCGTCACTCCTGGTGGCCGGTGGATCCGTCCCCGCGCAGGCCGCGCCCGAACCGGCCGCCCCCGCCGTACCCAAGGTGACGGAATTCCCTCGCCCGGCGGATCCCGACGCGCCGCTGAGGGCCGCGCTCGAAGAAGCCCGGAAGCAGAACAAACCGGTGGAGGTCGAAGCGGCCTACACAGAGGGGTCACGTACCTGGGCCTATCCGGACGGGCACCTGACGACACAGTCGTACGCCGGTCCCGCTCAGCTCAAACAGGCCGACGGATCGTGGGACTGGATCGACACCACCCTGGTGGAGCAGGACGGGGTTCTGAAGCCCAAACTGGCCAAGGCGAAAATCGAGTTCTCCGCGGGTGGCGCGGATCGTCCTTTCGCGTCCATGGAACGCGGTGACGGGCAGAAGGTTTCGTTCGGCTGGCCGACCGAACTGCCCAAGCCGACCGTCAAGGGAAATGTCGCGACCTTTGTCGACGCGGCCGGTCAGGGGGCCGATCTCGTCGTCACGGCCCTGCCCACGGGATTCCGGCATGACGTGGTATTGCGGGAACAGCCCAAGGGGCCGGTGGAGTTTCGTATTCCGGTCGAGACGGACGGGCTCGACTTCGCCAAGAACAGGCGAGGCGGACTCGAACTCACCGACAGCAAGGGCAGGCAGGTGGCGTCGGCCGCCGAGCCGGTGACCATCGACGCCGGTCCCAGTGCCGCCGAAACCAGAACCGCCGGAGCGGTCCCGCCGCGTACCGGGAAAATCGACACGCGAGTGGTGGAGGAGAAGGGCGAGCAGACACTGGTCCTCACTCCGGATCTGGCGTTTCTCGCCGACCCGGCGACCAGGTATCCGGTCACGGTGGATCCCACCACCACCCTCACCCTGCAGAGCGATCTGGTGGTGAGCAACACCGGCAACGCCGACACCTCGCCCGCCTCGCAGCGGCTGGTGACGAGCATTGAGCGCACCAACTCCTCGGGGGCGCTCACCTACAGTCACTCTCTCCTCAAGTTCGACACCGGAGTGCTGGCGGGCAGGTCCGTCGGCAGCGCCAGGCTGGACATGTACGCCGACCAGCTCGTGGGTTGCCGCTGGTACGGCCCCGGGGGGATCGAGGCCAAGCGGGTGACCTCCGCCTGGCCGCAGTACGTGAGCTGGAGCAACCAGCCGTCCGTGACCAGCTTCGGGTCGTCCGTCCAGCTCTGCCCGAGCACGTCGTCGATCGACGACCTCGGCAACTGGATCCCCAGGACCTTCACCTGGAGCGTCACCGCGATGGCCCAGGCGTGGGCCGCGGGCCAGCCCAACGAGGGCATCCGGCTCTCGGGCACGGGCACGACCGACCCCACACAGAACTCGGGATGGTCGGTCTACTTCCACTCCGCGGAGAAGGTCGGCGGCACCAAGCCGAAGCTGACCGTGTCGTACTTCCTGCCACCGGAGATCCCCACGGTCACCGCCGAGTCCATCGACTCCATGGACGGCAACGACGCGATCGCCCGCAGCACCAGCGTCAAGGTCGGTTTCAAGTCCAGCGTGCCCGAGGGCACCAACCTGGACTACACCGTCACCGTCAACGACTCCACGATGGTGCCCCCGCCCTCCTTCCCCACCGGGCACGTGGCGCATTGGAAATTCGACGAGCCCGCGGGGGCGGCCTCCGCGGCCGACGCCGGCACAGGCGGCCACACCGCCACGTACACCGGCAGCAGGAGAGCGGCCACCACCGGCAAGCTCGGCGGCGCGATCCAACTGAACGACATGACCGGCAGCAACGGCTGCTGCGTACCGAACTCCTACGCCGCCACCAGCAGGTCGGTGCTGAACCAGAACTCCAGCTTCAGCATCAGCACCTGGGTCCGTCTCAAGGACAGCGAAGCCGTCCAGTACGTCGCCAGCCAGGATGGTGACCCGTCCGGCCTGAGCATCTACTACCTCGGCGGCAGCCACCAGAAGTGGCGGCTGCAGGTCTCCGGCACCGGAGGCACGACCGGGTACGGCGTCTGGGTCGACTCGGCCAAACTGGCCGCGGTGGACACCTGGTCGCACCTCGTCGCCATGTACGATTCCAGCGCATCCAAAATCCGCCTCTACGTGAACGGAGTGCTGTCCGGCGAAGCCGACTACCAGCCCTCCGGCACTGTGGCCGCCGGCCCGTTCCGCATCGGCGGCCACAAGTCGGGCCTCAACCTGCTGCAGGGCGCGGTCGACGACATGCGCCTCTACCAGCGGGCCCTGTCCCTGGCGGACATCAAGAAGCTGTATGGCGAGGTCGCCGCCACCAGCTACAACGCCAAGCCCTCCGGCCAGGTGATCGAGCAGACCTTCGCCCTCCACAATCCGGCCAGCCTCAAGTTCGTGGTGCGGGCCTGCCGCAGCGGCGTCACCCAGCCCTCCTGTAACGAGAGCCCGGCCTACCGCATCACCAGCGACGCTCCGATGCTGCCCACCGACACCGAGACGGGCATGGCCGACCCGACCCGGCCGATCCTGTCCGGCATGGTCAACCGTCCCTCGGGCGGCCCGGTCACCGCCAAGTACTTCCTGTACGACAGCACCGGTGCCCCAGTCGGCTCCAGCCCGCTCGGCGAGCGTACGGTCAACGGCGGGGAGCGTGCGTCCTTCCAGGTGCCGGAGAACACCGTTCAACTCGGTAGGACCTACACCTGGCAGATGCAGGCGTGCGCCCTGGAGATCTGCACCGCCAAGACGGCTGCGATGAGCTTCACCACCCCGGGTACTCCGGCCGAGCCGCCCGTTGAGGATGCCAAGCGCCTGACGCTGGGGAAGGACAACTTCGTCATCAAGACGGCGAAGACCGATCCGACGGCATGTGATGGTGCTCCGTGCCCGCTTACGGACACCGACCGAATCCAGGTCGGTGGCGCCGGGGCGGACAAACTCGCCACGGTAATCGGAATCCGGCTGGAGGAGGTCCCTGATGGGGCAACCTTCACCGAGGATGTCCTGAAGCTGGGGACCCCGAGTTGTCCCGGTGGGGTCTGCTCGCCTGAGACGGTCGTTACTGCGGCGCCACTCAAGAGCGATGTCACCGGTGACACCAAGGCATCCGATTTGCCCGGTGACGTTGACACAGCAGCGCTGTCGTTCGACTTTCCGATCGCGGCCCCACAGGCCGACCTCGCTCATAGCGCTTATTCCTGGTACCTGTTGACCTCCAATCGTGAAGAGCTGGTGAGCTTCAGCGATCCAGGGGCCGCCGAGCAGCTTTCTACGACGATCACGTACTTTTTGCCGAAGCCGCCCAGCAAGGTTCTCAATCTTGTCGCGCAGGCCGGTGACAGTGGTGTCGTCGCGAGCTGGGGCCTGCCGGTGGACAACGGCGGCATGGTTCTGCTAGATGGCTTCGACGTCGAAGTGCTCGACGGGGAGGGTCAACCGGTCAAGGGATTCGACTCGATCGATCCGACCATTGCCATCGGTGGCCTGGCCAACGGAATCACCTACACGATCCAGGTCCGGGCGCGGACTTCCATCGGCACGAGTGAATGGGAGTCGGCTGCTTTCACTCCCAAGGCGGCGCCCCCGCCCCCGCCCCCTGCATCTTCTCAGTCATGTGGCTTCGGCCTCCCCGCACCCGCTCAGACCAGGAGTTCGGGAAGGGCGGAGTCGGTTTTGTCCTCGTCCGTACAGGAGTACGCGGAACGGATCAAGGATTACTACCGGGCGCAAGACGCGGTTCTGGAAGGCCGCGCGGCAACTGTGTGGGAGGCACCCGGGGTTACTCCCGAGGCGCCGAGCACCGCGAAGTTGTCGCTTTTGAATGATTCTCTGGTCACGGAGAGGCAGCTGATGGATGCCTCGGATATCAGCCGGACCAACTCCACCGTCACATTGGAGAACGTGGTTCCGCGAGACGCCGGTGACGGCATGGTTTATGTGACCGCTACGGTCAAGCGCACGTGGGAGCATGCTTCCACCGCATCGCCTACTGGGCAGAAAGCCGCCATTGGTGCCATGGCGGATACTCTCGGGCAGATTGAGCCGAGCGAGCCTTTCATCGATATCTTTGCCTTCGATCGGTGCGGCAAGGTGACCATTATCCAGGTCCCTGTGGAGGTGGAGATGGACAGCACGGACTCCCGTGACAGGGGCACCGGTGGAAGCTGCGAGGAGGATGAAATCCCGGGGCACACGACGGCTGCATCCGCGATTTCAAGAACGGCTGCGTCTCCGACGTGTCAGAAGCCCACTTCGACGATCTGCAGTGCACCAGGCCGGTCATCATCGTCGACTACTAAACCCGGCTTCCTTGGATGTCGCGTCGAGGATTACCTGGGGAAGGGATGGTATTACATCACGCAAATGTCATCCACGTGGGGTCCCCCGACCGAAAACACCGAGCACGACAGAGACCAGCGGTGGAAAATCGATAAAATACACCAGGAAGCAGGGATTTCCTGGTCGGGGCACGGAGACAACCGATGGGGTCCAGGAACAAGCTTCGGCAAAGCGTTGCTCGGCTGGGGCCCGAGCAGGGAGAACCCTCGGATAAATGAACCTGCCGCAAAATTGACAGCCGCCGGCACTGCTTGCTTCTACAACGTATCGGATACCTACACCGCTGGGACCACTGTCGGGATTTCCGGAGGGTTCTCGGCAGCCCCGGGTATCACGGGTGAGCTTGGGTTCGGCGTTAACTGGGAGCGTAACGTCAAAGAGCAATGCGAGAGCGTAGACCCGAAAAAGGTGTCAGACAAGCGATGGATAGATAACTTCCATCGCGATATTCTGGCGACCTGCGAGGAGGCTGGGGCCAACAGCTGCAGCATTGGGACATATCGTCATGCTTTCTACAGCGAGCTAGAAATAGGTTTCGACTATACATACAAATCCGACGGAAAGAAGAAGACCAGGAAATTTGACTGGCATCCAATGACCCACAAGACCCGCGTACGGATCATGCGTGATTCCAATAACCTATCTGACTACCATGTGGTCGACTCAAGTCCTTCGTCTACCAGATGTGATTACCCTCAGCAAAAGTTCTAGACAGTTATAATTCCGGGAGTCCATGGATGCCGGACATCCATGGACTCCCTTAAATTTCATCGGGGAAAACGCGATTTGCCCAGATGGCATATGCAGATAGGCTGGGCTTATACTTGCGGTAAGCTCGCGAACGGAGTCTCTGAAGACATGTGTCGATACGGGCGATCGATCAGGCTTGCAGCCTGGGCGTTTGTAATGCTTGGCATAGGTGTAAGCGCCGCCTGTGGAGTAAGTATCAACAATTCGCGTCGCCCGGTTGCCGAGGTCGGCGCACCGGCCCTGCCCTCGGCTCGTAAAGTTTGGCCACAAGCGTTTTTTGTCGTCCCTCAATTCATTAAGGGGATTGGTGATGTGACCCCGGTGGTCATGCTCGACAGGAACACCGTGTTGCTGGCTCACGGGGATGTCGTCGCCGACGACACCCGTCCGGCCATGATCAGTTACGATCGCCGAACCGGCCGCCATCGCGTACTCGCCACCGCACCCAAGGGAGGCGTCTACCACGATGTGCTGAAAGTGGCCCTGACCGACGATGAAATCATATGGATAGCGGGTGGAGATCCGAGCCCACAACAGATTTGGGCCATGCCGCGTACAGGTGGATCGATGAGACTCATCGCCGCTCCGATTTCCGGTCCGGAAACTGTTGATGGTATGGAGGTCACAAAAGATGAGGTGATCTGGTGGGAAGAGGGGGAAGTTTATCGAGTTCCCCTTGCTGGCGGGATTCCGCAAAAAAGCTCGATAGGTAAACATCGGTCCATCGCGTCCTGGCCGTGGGCTTACGACGAGCAGAGTGATGATATCACAAATCTTGTTACTTCTGAAAAACGTGATACAGGAGCGGTGGACGGCCTGTTCAAACGTTGCGGTCCCACCTGGTGCGTGGGTGCCGCCAGGCCGGAGCAGAATGAGATCACTCAAGTGGTGGTACAGCGCTCTGATGGGACAGATCGACGTGTGTTTCCGGGCCAACATCGGCAAAGAGGTCTTGCTGCTGAGAGGTTTGGTTTTTCTGACCCACCACTTGTGTATGGCCGGAGCGGCGGAACGACCATCAGTTCTGGCTGGAGCTCGGATAGTCTGGGCAACGTAGCAGTGATCTATGATCGCTGCACTGGAAAAACCGCGCTCCTTGACCCGCCCGACGTTAAGGCATCTTTAAGTGCCGGTCTCCAATACGATCCAGGCGTGATTCGTATTGGTGCAGATAAATCTGGAACTCTTCTGCTCTGGAATGCCTTACGCGAACGACATGCAGTGATGGACCTAGCCGGTATTCCTAGCGGTAGTTGTGGGGACATCCGGTGAGAAATCTCAGGTGTATTCCCTCTGAGCCGAGTCTGTCCCTCATAGACTCCTAGTCATCGATCTGGGTGAGCGGGGCCCCTCGTTCGTGGGGCCCCTACTCACCTGGATTTCGGATCTCAGAACTGATGCGGATTCGGACTGCGTTCGGGTTCCTCAACAGATGCAGGACTGTAGTGGTATTTCCTCCTGGGAGGCAATGCGTGATTAGAACACTCAATCTGATGCGCGTCATTTCGCTGGCGATACTGGTAGTCATGGTCGGGGTGACTGTGTGGTGGACCTATGATCATTGGCGCGGTCCCTGGAGTCGATATTCCGATTCGGTTGACGCTCGCCGCGTATTGGTGAATGCGTTTAGCATTGCGAACCCGGGATATTACATCGACTTTTTTGGCTTGGATCCAGATGATTTCGATATCGATGGGACGGGTGGTACGATCGATATGTTGATCAGTCCTAGAGTGCCAGATTTGAGGTTCACGCCGCAATGGTATCGTTCGGCTACCACAATCCATCTGGGTGCTGATCCATCCGCCAATTGGGTGCCGCTGAATGAAACGCTGACCACTCAAGCTCTTGATGACATCTTTAAATTAGATGCAGTTAGGACTGAGCGGCAAAGGCGATACACAAGCAGATTGCTGGGCGCACTCAATTCTCCAATGCACGCAACTGCGGTTGTGAGCTTGAAGGCCCCCGCGAGCGAAGAATATCTCGACAGCGACTGGAAGTTTTTCGATAGCCGAGTCAGTGCGGTTGTTTTTAGCGCAGGCGGAGCTGCTGAGAAGAAACCGATAACATGGTCGGGCGATATATGTGGTACGCCTGGTTTCTCGTGCTCGCGCGGCCGAGCATCGCATGTGGAGGAGTTTCAGCGCTGGGCGTCTTCGCTTGAAGAAGAAGATGCTCAGGCCCTAAGTGCATTTGGTCTAGACTTGAGAGATATTCGCAGACATGCCCTTAGCGGGCTGATCCAAGGCTTCGTCATCACTGCAAGCTCGGAAGATCTTCGAAAGCTTCAGGATGATTCCCGAGTGCAGTGGCTTAGCGTGACTGATGTGATCCTGGAATACTGACCGCCCGGACTCGATTCGCTTCTCCATCTCGGCCTTGATTCATCAGTAGTTCATGCTTGGTGATTGGCCCTGCGACTTGCGCTTCATGCCCCTTGTGTGGTTGAGGTGTGCCGTCGCGTGACGCTGCGGGGAGCTAGGTTCCAAACTGAGTTGCCGGGAGCGGTCTAACCGATCAGTCGAAGTGGCCCGACTTCACGGCGGTGAGGAAGGTGTGCCACTCACCCAGGGTGAAGACGAGAGCCGGGCCGGTGGGGTTCTTGCTGTCGCGGACGGTGACGGCTTCGGGGAGGTTTCCGGCGACTTCGACGCAGTTTCCGCCACTCCCACCGCTGAGGGAGCTTTTCTTCCAGGCAGCCCCCGAGAGGTCAGGGGTGGTCAGGTCTATCGCTTCCATTGGTCCCTCGCTTCTTTGGTCATCTCTAGCGACTGGCCGGGACGGTGCGCCTCTGCTCGGATCTTGTCGTATCTATTCTGGAATCTGAAATTTCTGCTTATTTCCTATCCCGTGGTGCTATGGATGACACATGCGAAGATCACTGGTGGTGCCTGTAGCGATCACAGGAGCGTTGCTCGCCGTCGTCGGGCTCGCGGTCGCAGCCGTGGCGCTGGTGTTCGCCGCGTCCGGCCCGGCGTCCCTCGCCCCCGGAGTCGGCGCGTCACCTGGGCCCGTGGACTCCCTGCCGTCACCGACTCCGGTCGCGGGTACGGGCGCGGCGACAGCTCCCGAGGAGAAGCCCGGTGAGAGCGCGGACGAAGAAGAACCCGAGGAGCGCCTGGCCGCAGGGAGAGCCTGGCCTCTCACGATCAGTCAGGCCACCCGTGACAAGCTGGCCGCCGCGAGCCGCGCTGCCGTCGGCCCTTCCGCGGAATCTGCCCGGGTGACTACTGAGGGAGTCGTCTACTACGGCGTGGTCTACGGCGAAAGCGAGGCGGCCGACACCTACTACGTGGTCGCGTCGCTGAGCAGGCTGCACTTCTGGACACGGGAGGGGCGCGGAGACTGGCGTTTCCAGGGCGACTACGACGCGCGGGTCTGCGCGCCTCCCGCGCCCACCTCGATGTATGCCGCGTGGGGGTTGAATTTCTCGACGCGGAAACCGGGTAAATACGAGCTTTGCCGCGAATAGCCGTGGTTTCTGATTAGATGCCTCAATCCGCGATTTCAGGTTGAAACGGCAGTTCCAGCGTTGGGTCTCCCTGCTCGATGAGAACGACGCGCCTGCTTTGAGGCAGCTGAACCTCGATCTGCATGAGGTGCGGACCCGTGTCCAGGAGGGGGCTGTGCACCGATGCCTCGAGACGGGGCGCCCTGTGGAGCTGGCGAAGCTCTCCAAGGACCGCAGTATCCGGCAGATGCAGATCGTTGATGTCGTTCTTGACACCTGAGCGCCCGCCAGCGGGTCGTGTGCCGGGAGCGTGGCGGTCTGCCGGGTATCTCCGGACGCGGCGGAGCGTCAGGTCGATCTTCCGATGACGAGTTCAGCAGGACGGGCGCCAGGGGCGTGGAGCCGCTGGCGATCATGACGACCGACCGGCTGGCTGCCGGTCTCGCGGTGGGTGCCAAACCCGTCCTGCCTCGGGTTCGTGGGATCCCCATGACCCATAGGCCAAGCGCGACAAGCCGCACTTCCACCGTCAGTCGAAGTGGCCCGACTTCACAGCGGTGAGGAAAGCACCCCATTCGCCCCGGCTGAGGACGAGGGCCGGGCCGGTGGGGTTCTTGCTGTCGCGGACGGCGATGGCTCCGGGGAGGTTTCCGGCGACCTCGACGCAGTTTCCGCCGCTCCCGCCGCTGAGGGAGCTCTTCTTCCAGGCGGCCCCGGAGAGGTCGAGGCCGGTCAGGTCTACTGCTTCCATTGGTCCCTCGCTTCTTCGATCATTTTTAGCGACTGCCCGGGACGGTGCGCCTCTGCTCGGATCTTGTCATATCTGTCCCAGACGACGCCTACCAAATTGTGTTCCGCTGAGACTTCGCCTGCCCCTGCCGACTCCACGGAGACGGCGGTCGGCGCGTCCGTCAACTGGGCGAGCACGAACCCGGACATCAGGCCGGTCGTGCAGGAGGTGTCGTGCGGAACAATCTGCACCGTCACGTTCTGGCGACCGGCGACGGCCGCGAGGTGGTCGAGCTGCTCGTACATGACCTCCGGGCCTCCGATGGGGCGGCGGAGCACCCACTCGTCGAGAAGGGCCCACAGCATGGGCGGACTGTCCTTTTTGAGGATCAGCTGCCGTCGCATGCGGGCGCCGACCTGCTCTTCGACCTCCTGGTCCGAGGTGGCCAGGTCGCCACGGAAGACGGCTCGCGCGTACTTCTCCGTCTGGAGCAGGCCGGGCACCAGGAGCGGGTCCCAGCTGCGCAGCACGCGGGCCCGGGGCTCGATCTCGTCGGACCACCTGAGGAACCAGCTTGGCCCGGAGGGGGCGGCGATGTTCCGGCAGAGATGGGTGAAGAGGTCGTCCGTCTCGAAGAACCTGTCGCAGTCGGCCGCCAACTTGGTGCTGGGCCTCCGGTTGCCGGTTTCGATGTGCCCGACGAACGATGACGAGACGCCCAGGTGATTGCCCAGCCGGGCCTGCGACAGGCCCGCCTCCTTGCGGGCCCGCCCCAGCTCGCGGCCGAAGCGCTGAGTCGGTGTCAGGCGTGGGTCGAGATCGTTTCCCATGTTCACCCCTCAAGCGTTGCGATGACGTCGGCCGTCGAATGAACAACAAACGCCTACAGGTCGTGTAGCTTTTTGTCGCCGATTTGTCAGCCGATCTGTTCTGCAACGGCAGCATAACTGTGTGCACTCTATAGGCCAAGACTTTATCCGGGCGATGTCGGGGAACTAAATGGACAATTCGCCTGGTTAACGGAGCCATTGGGGCAGACGAATTTTCGACGTCTGCGACCTCACAGGAATGGCGGTGATTCGATGGGTGCCGAGACGGTTCCCGAGCTTGGTCTGCTGGGCCGTGTCGATCTGCCCGGGGTGGCCGAATCGGTTTCTTCGGCCCGGCGATACGTTCGGAGCGTGCTGGAGAACTCCGGCCAAAAGGATACGTACGACGCCGAGCTTCTGGTCAGCGAGCTGGTCTCGAACGCGGTCAGGCATTCGGAGTCGGGACGCGTCGGCGGCCAGGTGACGGTCGCGGTGGCGAGCCATGGGGACGCCATTCGGATAGCGGTGATCGACGAAGGGTCCGCCACCTGTGCGCCTCGGGTTCCCGCAGAGCCGGACGAGGACGCGGAAGGTGGCCGTGGGCTCTGGCTGGTCCGCGAGGTGGCCCTGTCGTGGGGCTGGCACGAGTGCGCGTCGGGGCGCAGGCGCGTCGTCTGGTTCCAGCTGGCACGGCGATGACCGGCACACCGGACGACGCGAGACCCGGGACGATAGCCATCCTCATCGCCCGGTACGGCAGGCACTGGCTCATCTCCGAGGCGATGGGGGGCGGCTACTACGCCGTACGCCGCCAAAGCCTGTCCGAGGAGGTTCTCGACAGGAGGAACCTGTCCAACGTGATGTGCGCGGGCACCCTCGGGGAAATGGCGCGCCGCCTGGCGGCCGAGAATGAGCGTGAGGGGCGACTGCTGGGACAATGACTCGAGGAGAAACGGAGGTGCGGAGGCTCTTTTCGAGTTCGGTCGCGGTTCTTCGCATACGGATGGCGCGGCAGGTGAACCGAATTGTGATCCTCGGCCGCTCGAATGCCCGGCAAAGCTTCCGAGCACGCCGGTGTGCGTCCGACGGATTCAATCCGTTCCCCGGAAAATAAAGCCTCAAGTTTTGACCGGCTTGGATCCCGGCGAGCGGGAACCAGGCCGGTGGGCAGGGCGGCGGGCGGGGGAATCCGGGAACGGGCTATGAGACCTTGGCGGAGGGAACGATCCAGGTCTTGCAGGACCGGGGGTCGGCGGTGGAGTAGCCACGCTTGGTCCAATAGACGACATTGGCGCTCTTGCCGAAGTAACGGGACTTGCCCTTGGGGTCGGCATCGGCCTTGGCCAGGTTCAGCAGGCGCCCGGCGTCCTTGGCGGGGTAGCCGAGGGCGGACCACACGCTCTTCGCGGTCATTCCGCCCAGGCACTTCGCCTGCAGGCTGTAGCGGCGGAGCTGCTCCTGGATCTCGGCGTCGTCGTCGGCGTGCAGGGCGTTGTAGCCCTCCCTGATGTCGACCAGGCTCTGCACGTACTCGCCATAGACGGAGCTCAGCTCCGTGAGGATCGGAAGGTCATCGGACGCCTTGATCCAGTCGGGACGGATGTGTACGGAGATGTTGGTTCCGAAGCAGGTGACGGCCTCCGACCTGGCGGGGTCCATCCTGGCCCCGAAGCAGTAGCGCTTGAATTTCGTCCCCAGAGGGGCTCCCGTCATCTCCAGGCCGGGTGGTACGAACGACAGGTCGGCCTCCTCCAAGTAGGGGCCCCAGGCGTCGTTCATACAGGTGATGAGCGCGCTGACGTGCTTCTTGACCGAGGCGAGGCTCTTGCCTTTGGCGGGTTTTTTCGCGCAATTCGCGGCGGGGAGCTTGCCGGCGGAGTAGAGGGGGTTGCCGGTCAGGAGCGGGGCGTCCTCGACCGGGTATGCGAGGGCGGTGGCCGTACCGGGGAAGAGCAGGACGGAGGCGGCGGCCATCGCCATGATCACGCGGATTTTCATGGTCATGGACATTAGGGGATATGGCGGCACTTGGTAAGCCAAGGTGCGGCCCATCTGGGTGAGCCGCGTGACAGCTCGGACATGGCGTTCCGGCGACGGCCGAGCCTGACACGTCGGCCTCCCCAACGGGTGCCGATTTGCCCGGCAGAATCTTCCGGGCAAAGCATCTCCGGCAGAACCTTCTCCACGGAATCTTTCGACAGGTCCTTCCGGCCGACACGACCGACGGCCCTACCGTTCGTCCGGCCGTCTAATTGGTTTGCCCGCAAGCCCACGCCGAAGACATGATCGAGCATGGCGATGACACCGGAACTGCTCGCCTACTACGAGCAGGACAAGGAAAACGACAGGCTCCGCGCGGGGCGCGGGCGGCTGGAGTTCTGGCGGACGCAGGACGTGCTGCGCAGGGCGCTGCCTCCGGCTCCGGCCAGGGTGCTGGACGTGGGCGGCGGCACCGGGGTGCACGCGGAGTGGCTGGCCGCCGACGGGCATGAGGTCGAGCTGATCGACCTCATGCCGTCGCACGTGGAGCGGGCGGCGCGGCTGGCCGGGGTCACCGCGCGACAGGGTGACGCCAGGCGACTGCCGGTGCCCGACGAGAGCGTGGACGCGGTGCTGCTCCTCGGCCCGCTCTACCACCTCGCCGACCGCGCCGACCGGGTCCGCGCGCTGGCCGAGGCGGTACGGGTGGTGCGGCCCGGCGGCCTGGTGGCCGCCGCGACCATCAACCGCTACGCGGCCGTGCACGACATGGTCTACCAGGGGTTGTACCTGCGGGAAGAACCGAGGGAGACGGTGAACTCGGCTCTGGCGGACGGGGTCCTGTCCGGTCCGGGCATTAAGTTCACCGCCTACATGCACGACCCCGACGACGTCCCGGCGGAGTTCGCCGACGCGGGGCTCCCGGATGTCACCCGCTACGGCCTGGAGGGCGCCTTCTGGCTGTACGGCGACGTCGACGACTGGCTCGACGACCCCGAGCGCCGCGCTCTCATGCTCGACGCCCAGCGTCGCCTGGAGCTGGTCCCCTCCCTGCTGGGCGTCAGCGGTCACCTGCTCACCCTCGCCCGCAGGGCAGGTCCGGCATCCGCGAGGTTCACCCGGCCGGGATAGCGTTGAGCGCCGATTCCGGGAAACCCGGACGGGACAGTGTCGAGCGCCGATTCCGGGAAACCCGATCGACAAGCGGGCTCGCGACGCACTGTGATGATCCCGACTGCCCGCCGCACGGAGCGGGCCGACCGCAGGAGTTGCTCTTGGCGACCGTGAGAACCACGGACATCCGCCCCGCGATCGACGCCGCACTCGTCAGGCGTCTGATCGATACGCAGTTCCCACAATGGGCCGAGTCGCCCCTGGAGCTGCTCGACCCGGCCGGCTCGGACCATGTGATCTACCGGCTGGGGGAGGAGCTGGCTGTCCGGCTGCCCCGCCACGCCGACGCCATCGGGCAGGCCCGGAAGGAGTTCGAGTGGTTGCCCCGGCTCGCCGCGCACCTGCCACTCGCCATCCCGGTACCGGTGGGGGTGGGGGACCCCGACTTCGGCTATCCGTGGCCGTGGGCGGTGTCCCGCTGGCTGGAGGGCGAGGTGGCGACCGTCGAGGCACTGGCCGACTCGTCCGGGGCCGCCGTCAAGCTGGCGGAGTTCCTGACCGCCCTTCAGCGGTTCGCGCCCGAGGAGATCCCGGCGGTGGAGACCCGGGAGGACCTCGTCATCTGGCCGCTGGCCGACCGGGACCGCGAGACGAGGGCCGCCATGGCGGAGGTCGGCGACGTGTTCGACACCGTGGCCATGACCGAGCTGTGGGACGCGGCGTTGAGCGCCCCCGGATGGGGTCGCCCTCCGGTCTGGGTCCACGGCGACTTCCACACCGGCAATCTGCTGGTCGACGGCGGACGCCTCAGCGCGGTCATCGACTTCGGCGGGCTCGGCGTCGGCGACCCGGCCTGCGACCTGACCATCGCCTTCACCCTGATGTCGGCCGGGAGCCGGGCCGCCTTCCGCGCCGCGCTCGGTGTGGACGACGCCACCTGGACCCGGGGCCGCGGCTGGGCCCTGGCCACCGGCCTGAACGCCTACACCTCCTACGCCGCCGTCAACCCCCGGGTCGCCACCCAGACCACCCGTCAGATCAACGAGGCCCTTGCCGGTTAGGCACGTGGCGGAAGGCCCGTGCTTCTGTGACGTCCCCGGCACGGCGGCAGTTCGGTTCGAGGCGACGCCGAGCGTCCTGCGCCGACACCGGCGACCGCGTCACCGCCGACACCGCCTACCGCCTGGTCCGCGAGGGCACCGCGCTGTTGTGGCGCGGTGACTTCCACAACGCCCGCCAGCTCCTGCGCGCCATGGAGCGGCGCGCGGAACGCCGTACGCCTGGGGCGACGCCTGCCTCGCCGACGCCTTCCACCTGCACCGGCAGGCGCGCTCCCAGCGCGCTCGTACGCTGGGCGGGCTGCTGGTGCCGCTCGATCACGACCACGCCGTTCCCCTGCGGCGCGCTCCGGGTGTCCGGCGATAGGGTTCACACGTGCGTTGATCCTCTGGGCGGCGGCCGGGTGCCGCCGCGGACGGTGCGGGCGACCCCGGCAGACGGGGCCGCCTCGGCAGGCATACCCGCCACCATCCCACCGGAGATCACACGATGTCCGCTCAGCGCCCCCTCACCTACCACGCGTTCGTCGAACTCGCCGCCGCCGACCCCGCCGTCGTCGGCTTGGTCCTCAAGGGCTCCCGCGCCCACGACGGCATGACCACCGAGCACTCCGACCACGACCTGTACGTGGTCCTCGCCGACGGCGCGACAACGGACCTCACCCGGTTCACCGGCCACCGCACTCCCGAGCTCGACCTCGTCATCATTCCCCTCGCCGAGTTCCGCACGGTAGGAATGCCCGGCTTCGAGCGTTACGCCCTCGCCCGCGCCCGGATCGTGCTCGATCGGCTCGACGGAGGCATCGCCCGGATCCTGGCCGCCAAGGCGCGACTCGACGCCGATGAGGCGTTCCGGGACTCCGGTGAACGGCTCGACGCCTACGCCAACTCCCTCTACCGCTCCGTCAAGAACGACCGTGACGGACACGCGCTCGCCGCCCGTCTCGACGCCGCCGACAGCATCCGGTTCCTGCTGGAGCTGCTCTTCGCGCTCGACCGCCGCCCATGCCCCTACAACAGGTACCTGGAATGGGAACTCACCCGGTACCCGCTGCCCGGCTGGGACACCGGCAGGCTGCTGGACGCCGCGGACCGCATCTCGGGAACGGGCGACGTGCCCCTGCAACGGCGCCTCTTCGCCCAGGTCGAGGCGGCGGCCCGCCGCGCCGGGCACGGCGCGGTGCTGGACGCATGGGGTGAGGACCTCGACCTGATGCGACCGCGATAGGGCATGTCGTGAAAGGTCCCGCGGTGCCGCTCGAGCCTTTCGCGAAACACCCTGGGCCGTGTCGCCTCAAGGCCGCCTGAGCCGCTGGACAGAGACAGATCATCCGGGTGGCCGAGGGTTCGAGACGTCCCTGACCCGGGATCCCGATGACGCCGGACAGGCCGCGGCCCGGCCACCGAAGGAATGGTGGCCGGGCCGCGACGCGAGGAAGGTTAGAACCAGCCGCGCTTCTGGGCCATGGACTGCAGGCCGCCGCGCAGGGACTGCTCCACCTGGCCCGGGTGGTCGTTGTAGCGGACGGTGAAGCGGCTGAAGGTGTCGTTGCTGGAGCCGAAGCTGCCGCGCTTGTCGGCCTCCAGGATGATGTCCATGGCCTGGGGGCCGGCGATGAAGGTGAGCTCCAGCTCGTTGAAGTGACGGCGGTAGTCGTTGCCCGCGTAGTACTCGATCTCCTGGAAGAACGGCATCCGCGAGCCGGACAGGGTGCCCCGCTCCAGGTCGGCCTTCTTGAAGCGGAAGCCGAGGTTGTCCAGCGCGCCGAGCACGTGGTCCTGGGCGGGCAGCGGGTTGACGAACAGCGCGTCGAGGTCACCCTTGTCGAGCGCGCCCGCCAGGGCGAGCTCGGTGGAGACACCGAGCTGCATGCCGCGCAGCGGCTGGCCGCCGATGGCGCTGATCGGGGTCTCCCAGGGGACCTGGATCTCGAAGGGGGCCGACTGAGGGGCGCCCGCGGCGAGGTGGAAGGGGCCGGTGATCTGCTGGCGCAGGAAGCTGTACGTCGACTTGTACTCGTTGTCGCCGCTCTCGACCTCGACGACGGCGGTGAAGTCGATGAAGATGCCCTCCACCTTGTAGTCGGAGCCGCCGCCACGGAAGTTGACCTGTCCGCGCAGGACCTCGCCGGGCCGCACCTGCGAGTTCTGCAGCACGGTGTCGACCTCGACACCGGCGCCGAACGCGGCCATCAGCTTACGGAACACCATCTAGGACTCCCAGGGGTTGGAGATTGTTCTCATCAGGGGACTTGGTTCGGTGGCTTGGCCTGGCCGTTGCCGCCGCTCAGCTGGGGCAGGATCTGGGCCAGAAGCAGGGTGGACAGGGCGGAGGTGTCGCCCGAGGCGCCGGAGGTGCGGACGACGACGGGGCGCGGGGCGCTCTCGGCGAGCTTGGCGCCCACGTCGAGCCTGCGGCGGGCCAGCTCGTACTGGAGTACGGCGCGGTTGTCGCGGTAGGAGTCGGCCAGCCTGCGCAGCCCCTTCGCCTCGTTCTCGGCGGAGGTGAGCTCGGCCCGGCCCTTCGCCTCGATCTCCCAGCGCACCCGCTGCGCCTCGGTCTCGTGCTCCTCCAGCATGCGGGCGACGTCCTTACGGGCGGTGTTGGCGGCGGCTCTCACCTCGACGATACGCGCGTCACGTGTCTTTTTGGAACGTTCGATCTCCATCAGCAGGGTGTCGATCCGGCGCTTGCGGGTGAGCTCCCACTCGCGCTCGAAGGCCGACAGCTCCTTGGCGACCTTCTCGCGGGTGGCCAGGTGCTGCTGGTACTGGTCGGGCAGCTGCACGTCGGGGATGTTGGCGCCGGTGATGCGCACGCCGTACCGGCCGAGCTGGCGGGTGAGGAGCTCCTGCATGTCGCCGACGTCGGATCCGCGCAGGTCGTAGGCCCGCTCGGTGTTCACCAGACGGCTGCGCTGGCGGATGGCGTCCTGTACGGCACTGCTGAGCACCAGGTCGAAGTTACCGGCGCCGATCGTACGGACGAAGGCCACCGGGTCGACGATGCGGAACTTCAGGAAGAACTCGATCGACTTGAGCGGGACGTTCTCCGCCGTCGGGCAGGCCACGATCGGCGCGGAGTAGGGGATCTCGGTGGAGGTGTCGACGACCGCGTCCACCCGGTCCCACGGCAGCCACAGGTAGTGGCGCCCCGGGGGCAGCGTGCCGACGATGGCGCCCCACCGGCTGCGTACGCCCGTGGTGCCCTCCTCGATCTCGATGATCGCCCGTCGCCACAGCCACACCAGCGCCGCGACCAGGGAGAACACCGCTCCGACCGCGGCCAGCAGGGAGAGGGCCCCGTTGGCGAACACCGCCGTGCCGGCCAGGTAGAGGGCGAGGAGGAGCAGCGCCACCCAGGCGAAGCCGCGGCGGTCCTTGGGGATCACCACCGGGACCAGCTGGCCCGACTCGCCGCCGCGCAGCAGCTGGCGGATCTCCGACCAGGAGGCCAGGGATTCCTTGATCTTGGAGAACTCTCTGCCGCTCATCGGACCTCTTCTTCCTGGGCAACCTGGCCCGCGACGGGGGCGGGGACGGGGACGACGGTGTCGGCGGGAGTGTTGAGCAGGGAGCTGATCTCCGCCCCGCGCTCCTCGACGCGGCTGCCGATCTCGCTCATCCGCGCCCTGATCGCGGCCATGTCCGCCTGGGAGAACAGCTGGGCCTCGGGGTTGCCGACCAGCTGCCTGGCCAGGGCGAGCAGGTCGATGTCGACGACGTCGCCGACCTGCACCAGGCGCGGCAGGTGCGAGGCGACGGACTCCAGCTTGTCGAGCAGGTCCTGCTGGAAGCGGTAGTCGAGGATCTCCGGCGCCTCGGCGGCGCTCAGCGAGCGGATGTCCAGCGCCTGCGCCTCCAGCAGCGCCGCGTTGGCCTTCGCGGTGGACTCCGCCTCCACCAGCCGCTGGCCGCCCTGGGCCTTGGCCTGGTGGGACGCGCGCTCCAGCGCGGTGTCGATCCTGGCCTGGTGCCCGGCGATCTCGGCGTGGATGGCCGAAAGCTGCTCCTGCAGCCCGGCCAGCTCCTTGATCAGGTCACCCTCGTTCTGCTCCTTGCGCAGCTGGAGCTCGTACTCGTAGGTGTACGCCTCCTTGGCGACCCTGATCATCTCGGGGGC
This sequence comes from Streptosporangium sp. NBC_01469, assembly GCF_036227305.1. Classification (NCBI taxonomy): domain Bacteria; kingdom Bacillati; phylum Actinomycetota; class Actinomycetes; order Streptosporangiales; family Streptosporangiaceae; genus Streptosporangium; species Streptosporangium sp. NBC_01469. The sequence continues at coordinate 5,100,866 of NZ_CP109465.1, forward strand.
GGCCAGGTCCATCCGGTACTCCTGGCTGGACGGCTCGGCGTGCGTGATGTTGACGTCGGTGAGCCGTACGGCGGGCAGGAACTGCTGGTTGAGGTTGTCCAGCATGCCCATGGTGCTCTCGCCGACCAGGTCGTAGATCTCCTCGGCGCGCTGGGCGTAGATGAGGGAGCGGGTGACCTCGCTGATCGCGTTCTGCAGCTTGGCCTGGAAGCCGCCGACCGAGCCGAGCACGAAGATGAACTCGGCCGGGTCCTCGATCCGGAACTGCAGGAACAGGTCGACGCTGGCCTTGACGCCCTGCTGGGTGGGGGCCTCGCGGATGGGGGCGTTGAAGGGATACTCGCGGGTGGTGTTGACGATGTAGCTGACCCGCTTCCACGGGTTGAACAGCGTCACCCGGCCAGGCTCGGCGATCTGCACGAGCTTGCCGAACTTCGTGATCAGGGCCTTGCAGCCCTCGGGCACCATGACCACGCTCCTGCGCCACCACAGGAACGCCGCGGCCAGCACCAGCACGGCCCAGTAGTGCGGGCCGAACAGCACCCGGGCCCCCTCGGGCAGCCCGGTGGCGACGAGCCCGACCAGGCCGAGGCCGGCCAGCACGACCAGCGGGACGACCACCCTGGCGGTGGTGCCCTTGGGGATGACCACGGGGGAGATGACGTGGACCGGCTCGCCGTTCGGGCCGTTGCCGCCGAAGCTCCGGTTGACGATCTCCCCGGCCTCGTTGAGCGGGGCGCTGCGGGCCTCGATGACCGTGCCCAGGGACGAGCCCTGGTCGCGGGCGGCCATGAAGTCGGAGGGGTTGAGCGCGAAGCCCTTGTCGGCGGCGGACCCGGCGTTTCCGGCGTTTCCGGCCGCCTGGCCCATGAACTGCTCGGCCACCTGCCCGGCGTACTGTCCCGCGGCCTGGCCGGCGTACTGCCCCACGGCCTGCCCGACCATCTGGCGCACGTCGCCGCCCTGTCCTATGGCCTGGGCTGCGGCCCTCGCGTACTGCGCGGCTTCTCTTGGCCGGGACATCACACCTCCGGGTTAGTGATATATCGAAAGCTCGATATATCACGCTTTGTGATCATTGGCACGCGAGACAGTAAAGGGGATCTCACTTGCGGATCGCTTGACACGTGATTGACGGCGGTCCGCCTGTACACGGACCCGTGCGGTTGACGGCGGTCCGCTCGTACACGGACCCATGCGGTTGACGGTGGTCCGCCCGTACGCGGACCTATGAGGAAGGATTGTCGGTCACGCCACCTACAGTGGGACAGGTGAGGCCGGTAACAGATTTGCAGCGCAAGGTGGCTCCCTTCGAAGTCGTCACCGACATGATCCCCTCGGGCGACCAGCCCGCCGCGATCGCCGAGCTCGAACGGCGCGTCAAGGCCGGAGACAGGGACAACGTCCTGCTGGGCGCCACGGGCACGGGCAAGACCGCCACGGTCGCCTGGCTGATCGAGCGCCTCCAGCGGCCGACCCTGGTCATCCAGCCCAACAAGACGCTCGCGGCGCAGTTCGCCAACGAGCTGCGCGAGATGATGCCCAACAACGCCGTCGAATACTTCGTCTCCTACTACGACTACTACCAGCCCGAGGCGTACGTCCCGCAGAGCGACACCTACATCGAGAAGGACTCCTCGATCAACGAGGAGGTCGAGCGGCTGCGCCACTCGGCGACCAACTCGCTGCTGACCCGCCGCGACACGATCGTGGTGGCCTCCGTGTCGTGCATCTACGGCCTGGGCACCCCGCAGGAGTACGTCGACCGCATGGTCAGGCTCAAGGTCGGCCAGGAGATCGACCGCGACACCCTGCTGCGCCGCCTGGTCGACATGCAGTACACCCGCAACGACATGGCCTTCACCCGGGGCACCTTCCGGGTGCGCGGCGACACCGTCGAGATCATCCCCAAGTACGAAGAGCTCGCCGTGCGGATCGAGATGTTCGGCGACGAGATCGAGAAGCTCTCGACCATGCACCCGCTGACCGGCGAGGTGATCACCGAGGACGAGGAGCTCTACATCTTCCCCGCCTCCCACTACGTCGCGGGCGCCGAGCGGATGGAGAGCGCCGTCCGGGGCATCGAGGCCGAGCTGGCCGAGACCCTGGAGACCATGGAGCGCCAGGGCAAGCTCCTCGAGGCCCAGCGGCTGCGCATGCGCACCACCTACGACCTGGAGATGATGCGCCAGATCGGCACCTGCTCCGGCATCGAGAACTACTCGCGCCACATGGACGGCCGCACCCCGGGCAGCGCGCCCAACACCCTGCTCGACTACTTCCCCGAAGACTTCATGCTGGTCCTGGACGAGTCCCACCAGACCGTCCCGCAGATCGGCGCGATGTACGAGGGGGACGCCTCCCGCAAGCGCACGCTCGTCGACCACGGTTTCCGCCTGCCGTCCGCGATGGACAACCGCCCGCTGAGGTGGGAGGAGTTCCTGGGACGGATCGGCCAGACGGTCTACCTGTCGGCCACCCCCGGCTCCTACGAGCTGGGCCGTTCCAAGGGCGACGTGGTCGAGCAGGTCATCCGGCCGACCGGGCTGATCGACCCCGAGGTGATCGTCAAGCCGACCAAGTCGCAGATCGACGACCTGGTCCACGAGATCCGCACCCGTACGGAGAAGGACGAGCGGGTCCTGGTCACCACGCTGACCAAGAAGATGTCCGAGGATCTCACCGACTACCTGCTCGAGCTCGGCATCCGGGTCCGCTACCTGCACAGCGAGGTCGACACCCTGCGCCGCATCGAGCTGCTGCGCGAGCTGCGGATGGGCGAGTTCGACGTGCTGGTCGGCATCAACCTGCTCCGCGAGGGCCTCGACCTGCCCGAAGTGTCGTTGGTGGCCATCCTCGACGCCGACAAGGAGGGCTTCCTGCGCTCGGAGACCTCCCTGATCCAGACCATCGGCCGCGCGGCCCGCAACGTCTCCGGCCAGGTGCACATGTACGCCGACCGGGTCACCCCCTCCATGGAGCGGGCGATCGATGAGACCAATCGCCGCCGGGCCAAGCAGATCGCCTACAACGAGGCCAACGGCGTCGACCCGCAGCCGCTGCGCAAGAAGATCGCCGACATCCTCGACTCGCTCAACCGCGAGGATGCCGACACCGCCCAGTTCCTCGGCGGCAGCGGCCGCCAGCAGTCGCGCGGCAAGGCCCCCGTCCCCGGCTTCGCGGTCAAGCAGGCGGGACAGCACGCCAGGGCGATCGCCGGAGAGATGCCCAGAGCCCAGCTGGAGGCGCTGATGGAGTCGCTCACCGAGCAGATGCACCAGGCCGCCGTCGACCTCCAGTTCGAGGTCGCCGCCCGGCTCCGAGACGAGATCAAGGAGCTCAAGCGGGAGGTGCGCGACATGCGCGAGGCCGGGGTCTCCTGACTCGGTCGTTTTCGTGTGATCCGGTTCATCGTGGAGACGGGCGGGGACGACGGACCCGGTGATCCGTTCCATCGCGGGGACGAGCCGGGACGACCGGGCCCGACGACGATGAAGGGGACACGCGGATCACGAGGGCGACGCCCGAGCGCCGGGGGAGGCACGGCAAGGTCGGGGTGAAAACGGTTCGTCCGTCGCGGGTGCGGCCGGATACGGTCGCCTGATGCGACGGTGCGCCGAGTGCGGCTGCTGGGAGTACGGCGGGGCGCCCGGCTGCGTCCGGTGCGCGGCGCTGGTCGACCGGATCGTCGAGGACGGCTGGCGGGGGTTCCTGCGAGAGCGGTTCGGCACCGCCGGGCCGCCCGGCGGGTCCGGAGCATCTGCCGGGCGTGCTGGAGCCGGATCGTCCGCCAAGCGTGGTGAGGCCGGGCTGTCTGCCGGGCTCGGTGCGGCGGGGCTGTCCGCCGAGGAGGAGTCGGTGATCGCCGAGATGGTCGCCGACGAGCCCGACCGGCACGACTGGCGGGTCGTCGACGGCGCCCTCGACCGGCTGATCTGCCCCGACTGCGGGGCCCGGCGGGGCAGGGGCCCCTTGGGCTGCCCGCCCTGCGACCTCGCCGACGGCTTCCGCTACTCGGCGATCGAGACCGACCGCCCAGGCGTCCCGCCCGGCAACGAGCACGCGATCAGGGTCGGCGTCTCGGTGATTCGCGCCGGGCACCGGCAGTCGCCGCGCGCCCTGCTCGGCTGGCGCCTCGGCCTTCCCGCCCTGCTCGACGGTTTCCTGCCCACCACCGCCCAGGCCCAGGCCATGCGCGCCCGCATCAACGCCGGGGCCACCTATGACGACCTCGCCGGGATGTGGAACTCATCGGATACCTCCGGTGCGGAGGCCGCGGGCTTTGGCCGTGGGGAGGATGTCAAGGGCCGATGAACGTGCCGAGGTCGAGATCGATGTCGACCTCGAAGCCGACGTCCGTCTTCAACCGCCCCCGATGGATGCCCGTCGGGACGTACGCCTTGACGGCGGGCTCCAGCTCGAAGGTGTAGACGACGGGCCTGTCGTCCTCCTGCTCCACGCGCCAGAGGTGCCTGATCCCGGCGTCGGAGTATTTGATGGGCTTGGTGGTGCGGTCTCGCTCCAGCGACTCGGGAGACACCACCTCGACCACCAGGTGCACGTCCTCGGGCTTGAACGAGGTCGTGCTCAGGCTCGTCAGCGCGGAACTCGCCACCACCATGATGTCGGGCTCGGGCCGCTGCCTCATTCCCAGGGTCACGGTCATCTCCCGGACGACCCTGAGGTGAGCCGGTGGTCGTATGCCGCGTTGCTGGTCGATCATCAAATTGATGACGAACATGTGGAAAGCGGTCTGCGGAGGCCTCATGATGAGCGACCCGTCGATCAGTTCGACATGCCGGGGCGCGCCGGGGGGAAGATGATCGAGCATGTCGGCGGTCCACCCGCCGGTCGGCCCCGGGTAGAACCACTCGGGGAAAACGGCTGTCATCAGAGAACCTTCTTCGGCGACATCCAGGAACATTGCCTGACGGAGTCATCCTGACACTCACCGTGTGTGGCCGGTGGGTCATCTGGATCACTGTGACCGTAAGAGGTCATCGGTGACCTGGCCGATCACCGGCAACCGGTCCGGCGACGATCTCCGCCCACGGCGGGAGGCGCCGTGGGGGGACGGTCAGCGGGAGTCGTCTGGGTGGGTGCGGTTGATCATCGTGCGGTTGTAGAGCTCGTCGATCTGGTCCAGGGGGTCGGGGGCCCGGCGGCGTGCCTCGATCTCCAGGTCGGTGCGGCCCTGGATCTCGTCGATGCTCCCGGCCGAGTGCGCCATCTGGTCGTCGCGCAGGTCGGCCCTGATCCTGGCGCAGGACGTGGTCAGCTTGGCGTGGTGCTCGCGCAGGCGGCCCAGCGCCGTGTGGTCGATGTAGGGCGAGACCCGGCGCTCCTGGGCGTAGTGGGCCAGCTGGGCGTCGAGCTGCTCGGCGTGCGCCGAGATCTCCGCCACGAGGTGGGGAAGGTCGCCCAGGCCCCAGCCGTCGCGCAGCGCGTGGTCGACGGCCTGGCGGGTCAGGGAGATCTCGCGCCGCAGGTCGAGGCGCATTCGCTCGGTCTCTGCGGCGTCGCCGGTGCCCATCGCCGCCACGTGGGTGGCGACCCTGGTGGACACGGCCCTGGCCTTCTTCGTGGCCTTCCTGCCGACCTTGACCAGCAGGTAGATCCCGACTCCTCCCAGGAGAAGAAAGAACAGCAGGATCACCATCAGGACGATGAGGAAATCGCCGATCGGAGCCACCTCCCGGCAAGGGTTGAACGGGCTGGACAGGGTGTTTCGAGCATAGCCCGCGCCGAGGCCCCCGCGCGGGCGTCGAACCTCGCGGAGCCGGTCGGCGCGGACGGGGGTGCGGCACCCGGCGGGGGGCGTGGCGCCAACCGTGACGGTCACCAGGGCGCGGTCCGCGACGAGCGTCACGGCGCGATCCGTGGTGGGCGGCACGATGCGACCTGTGACGGAAATCGCGCCGTGGTGTTCGGTGCGGTCCGTGGCATGGTCCTTGGTGGGGGCGCGGTGTGGTGGAGGGCGCGGTCGCCCGGGTGTGGTCTCATCGCAGGCTCGGGGCGGCCACCCGCCGCCGTCGCCGTATCCTGCGGGTCGCCCACCAGGCGAACAGCGCCAGCCCCGCCACCACCACGACGACCAGGACCGGCAGGAAGATCGCCACCAGGCTGATGCCCAGTGCCCCGGCGTCCTCCACCGTGCTGACCACGGGCGCGCCCACCCCGGCCGTGGTGGCGTTCACCACGGGCCTGGTGGCCGCCTTCATGGTGTGCACGGCCAGGGCGATCCCGATCCCCAGCACCCAGCTGAGCCAGGGGTTGTGGCTCATCCAGGTCGAGCCGTCCAGCCGGGCCGCGGCCTCGGTGGCGCTGAAGACCACGCCGCCGGAGGCGGGGCGGACAACGGTCTGGATCATGTCGTTGACGCTGTCGACCACCGGGACCTTGTCGAGCACGAACTCCGCCAGGAGCAGCACGCCGATGATCCCGAGAACCCACCCGTTGGACAGCCAGGCGAACTCCTGCGGCAGCCGTACCTGGTCGGTGAAGTTGGCGAGCAGGCCGACCACCAGCAGCGGGATGTAGGCGTTGAGCCCGGCCGCGGTGGAGAGTCCAAGGCCCGTCAGTGCCGCGAGCATCGCACCTCCGTAGTGTCTCTCTCCTTCTTCAACGGTTCCCGGCCGTCGATCGATCCCGATCCGTCCCCTATCGCGGTATCACTCCGGTCTCGGTGTCCATGACCTCCGCGGCGTCCACAGCGTTCACGGTGCCCATGGTCTCCACGACCTCCAGGTGCGGCGGCAGCCACCCCTGGCCGGGTACGTAGTGGCGCACCACCTTGGCGGGGATGCCCGCGATCACGCTGTGGTCGGGGAACTCCCCGCGTACCACCGCCCCGCCCGCCACCACGCACTGCCTGCCGATCCGGGTGCCCGGCAGGATGATCGCGCCGGTGCCCAGCCACGATCCAGAGCCGATGGACACCGGGTTGTTGCGCGGCCACTGGCGGCCGATCGGCGCCTCGGGGTCGTCGTAGACATGGTTCTGGTCGGTGATGTAGACGTACGGGCCGGTGAAGACGTCGTCGCCGATGTCGATCGACTGGTGGCCGACGATGTGGCTGCCCCTGCCGATGGAGCAGCTCCCGCCGATCCGTACGACCGAGTCCGGGCCCAGGTCGACCCCGGGACCCATGCCCGCGGAGATGGAGACCCGCTCGCCGATCAGGGTGTGGTCGCCGATCTCGATCCAGGCCTCGCCGAAGACGGCCCCGAGCGGGAACGACAGGCAGGCGCCCTCGCCGAGGCGCCGGAAGCGGTATCCGGCGGGGCTGACGGGGGTGACGGCGCCGGCCGTGCGGGCCGCCGCCCAGAGCCGGTGGACGAGGCTGCCCATGGCACGCCGTACCACGCCATGAAGTGACATAACGGATCAAATTACCGCTTGGTTGGGTTTGGAGGGAACGTGGGTGGGGGGTTGTTCGGGCACTTCGCCGGTACCGTTTGATATTCTGAGAGCCCGTGGACCTGTAGGCCATTCATAAGGGTGCGCCGACGATCTGTAACGACCACGGGAGCCTTCTTGCGCAGCGCCGCACACACCAAGCATCTGTTCGTCACCGGCGGCGTCGCCTCCAGTCTTGGGAAGGGACTGACGGCCTCCAGCCTCGGGCGCCTTCTCAAGCTGCGCGGCCTGCGGGTCACCATGCAGAAACTCGACCCCTACCTCAACGTCGACCCCGGCACCATGAACCCGTTCCAGCACGGTGAGGTGTTCGTCACCGACGACGGCGCGGAGACCGACCTCGACGTCGGCCACTACGAGCGGTTCCTCGACACCGAGCTGCACGGCTCGGCCAACGTGACCACCGGCCAGGTCTACTCCAACGTCATCGCCAAGGAGCGCCGCGGCGAGTATCTCGGGGACACCGTGCAGGTCATCCCGCACATCACCAACGAGATCAAGGACCGCATCCGGTCGATGGCCGGTCCCGACGTGGACGTGGTCATCACCGAGGTCGGCGGCACCGTGGGCGACATCGAGTCGCTGCCCTTCCTGGAGGCCGTCCGCCAGGTCCGCCACGAGGTCGGCCGCGACAACGTGTTCTTCCTCCACGTCTCGCTGCTGCCGTACATCGGGCCGAGCGGCGAGCTGAAGACCAAGCCGACCCAGCACTCGGTCGCCGCGCTGCGCAGCATCGGCATCCAGCCCGACGCGATCGTCCTGCGCTCCGACCGCCCGGTCACGAACGCGATCAAGCGCAAGATCAGCCTGATGTGCGACGTGGATGAGGACGCGGTCGTCTCCGCCATCGACGCCGCCAGCATCTACGACATCCCCAAGGTTCTGCACTCCGAGGGCCTGGACGCCTACGTGGTGCGCCGTCTGGGCCTGCCCTTCAGGGACGTCGACTGGAAGGAGTGGGAGCAGCTTCTGCGCCGGGTGCACCGCCCGGCCAACGAGGTCACGATCGCGCTCGTCGGCAAGTACATCGACCTGCCCGACGCCTACCTGTCGGTCACCGAGGCGCTGCGCGCGGGCGGCTTCGCCAACGACGCCCGCGTCAACATCCGCTGGGTCAAGAGCGACGACTGCGAGACCCCCGAGGGCGCGGCCCGCGAGCTCGACGGCGTCGACGGCGTCCTGGTGCCCGGCGGCTTCGGCGTACGCGGGATCGAGGGCAAGGTCGGCGCGATCCGGCACGTCAGGGAGAACAAGATTCCGCTGCTCGGCATCTGCCTGGGCATGCAGTGCATGGTCATCGACGCCGCCCGCAACCTCGCGGACATCGAGGACGCCGGAAGCACCGAGTTCGACGCGGAGACCACCCACCCGGTCATCTCCACCATGGTCGACCAGGAGGACGTCGTCTCCGGCGAGCGCGACATGGGCGGCACCATGAGGCTGGGCCTCTACCCGGCCAGGCTCGGCGAGGGCACGCTCGCCCGCCAGCTGTACGGCATGGCGAAGGTGGACGAGCGCCACCGGCACCGCTACGAGGTCAACAACTCCTACCGCGAGCAGCTGGAGAAGGTCGGCATGGTCTTCTCCGGCCTCTCGCCCGACGGCCGCCTGGTGGAGTACGCCGAGCTGCCCGCCGACGTCCACCCCTTCTTCATCGGCACCCAGGCGCACCCGGAGTTCCGTTCCCGGCCGACCCGGGCGCACCCGCTGTTCAAGGGCCTGATCGGCGCCGCCCTGACGTACGCCGACATCCGCGGCACCGTCGCCAAGGCGGGGCGGGGCAAGTGAGCGGCTCGCGAGCGGACGAGGGCGCGGGCGCGGGGGAAAGCCAGGAGGGGCAGGACGTCCTGGAGGTCGTGGACGTTCCCGAGGAGTGGAAGGTCGTCTCCTCTACCGAGCACTTCCGCGCCCGTGTCATCACCGCGGTCACCGACGCGGTCGTCATGCCGGACGGCGAGGCCGTCAACCGCGACTACGTGGTCCACCTGGGCTCCGTGGCCGTCGTGGCCCTCGACGACAGGGAGCGGGTCCTGCTGATCCGCCAGTACCGCCACCCCGTACGGCGGCTGCTGTGGGAGCTGCCCGCGGGGCTGCGCGACGTCGACGGCGAGTCCCTGCCGGACGGCGCGGCCCGCGAGCTCGCCGAGGAGGCGGGCTACCGGGCGGGCACCTGGCACACCCTGATCGACGCCTTCCCCTCGCCCGGGATGAGCGACGAGCGCACCCGCATCTTCCTCGCCAGGGATGTCAGCCCCATCCCCCAGGAGGAACTGGACTTCGTCCAGCGGCACGAGGAGGCCGACATGCCGGTGGTGTGGATCCCCCTGTCCGACGCGGTTCGGCGTGCCATGGCGGGAATGATCCACAATTCCCAAGCCGTGGCCGGTATTCTCGCCGCATACGCCGCTTCGGCGGATGGATTCGCCTCACTGCGGCCCGCCGACGCACCGGAGGCATGACAGGAGGACACCCTGAGCGAGACGGAGGCCGTCCTCTCCAGCTACCTCGCCCATCTGGCCGTGGAGCGGGGCCTGGCCGCCAACACCCTGGCCTCCTATCGCCGTGACCTCCTGCGGTACGTAGGGCATCTCAAGCAGCGCGGCCGCGTCACCTTCGGCGAGGTCGCCGAGGACGACGTCACCGCCTTTGTGACGGCGCTCAGGGAGGGCGACGGGGAGCACCAGGCCCTCGTCGCCGCCTCGGCGGCGCGGGCCGTCTCCGCGGTGCGCGGCCTGCACCGCTTCGCGTTGAGCCAGGGCGTCTGCCTGCACGACCCGGCCCACGAGGTGCGCTCGCCGCGCCAGCTCAGGCGGCTTCCCAAGGCGATCAGCGTCCGCGACGTGGAACGCCTGATCGCCGCCTCGGGGCCCGACGGAGCTCCGCTCACGCTGCGTAACCGGGCGCTGCTCGAGCTGCTGTACGGCACCGGCGCGCGCATCTCCGAGGCCGTGGGGCTCGCCGTCGACGACGTCGACCTGGGGGCCGAGGCCCAGCGGGTGCGCCTGCGCGGCAAGGGCGGGCGCACCCGCCTGGTGCCCCTGGGCGGCTTCGCGGGGGAGGCGCTGCGCGCCTACCTCACCTGTGCGCGGCCCAGCATCGCCTCACACGGCCGGGGCACCTCGGGGCTCTTCCTGAACGCCAGGGGCGGGCGGCTCACCCGCCAGGGCGCCTGGGAGGTCCTCCAGGGCGCCGCCGAGCGCGGCGGGCTCGAAGGAGTGTCGCCACATATGTTGCGACATTCGTTCGCAACCCACCTCCTTGACGGGGGTGTGGACGTTAGGGTGGTTCAGGAACTACTCGGCCACGCCTCGGTGACCACCACCCAGGTGTACACACAGGTCACGGTCGACAAGCTCCGCGAGGTCTATGCCGCCGCGCATCCGCGCACGCGGGATTGACCTTGCTTATGTCCGGGCGTGCCGCCTTGCCGCATACGTGTTGACGCCATAGTGTCCGTCCGGACGGTCCGGTTAGAGGCCGTCAGGGAGGTTCGACTGGTGACTGTGACCACCGACGGTTCTATCCGGGGAACGACCCCAGCAAACCCCGAGAATCCCTGGGGCGACACCAAGACCGCCGGGACCCCTCGCAGTGGGGGAGTTCTCGGCCCGACCGGGCGTCCCCGCCCGGTCTTCCCCGACCCGCCCCCCCGCACGGTGCACGGACCGGCGAGGGTTGTCGCCATGGTCAACCAGAAGGGCGGCGTCGGCAAGACGACCACCACCATCAACCTGGGCGCCGCGCTGGCGGAGGCCGGGCTCAAGGTGCTGCTGGTCGACTTCGACCCGCAGGGTGCCCTCTCGGTCGGCCTCGGGATCAACCCTCTCCAGCTCGACCTGACGGTCTACAACCTCCTCATGGAGCGGCAGATCACCGCCAGGGACGTGCTCCTGGAGACCGGCGTCGAGGGCATGGACCTGCTGCCCAGCAACATCGACCTGTCGGCGGCGGAGGTCCAGCTCGTCACGGAGGTCGCCCGCGAGCAGGTGCTCGGCCGGGTGATCAAACCCCTCCTGCCCGAGTACGACGTGTGCCTGATCGACTGCCAGCCCTCCCTGGGACTGCTCACGATCAACGCGCTGGCCTGCGCGCACGGCGTCATGGTGCCGCTGGAGTGCGAGTTCTTCGCGCTGCGCGGTGTCGCGCTGCTCATGGACACCATCATCAAGGTCCAGGAGCGCATCAACGACGAGCTGGTCATCGAGGGCCTGCTCGCCACCATGTACGACGCGCGCACCCTGCACGGCCGCGAGGTGCTGGCCCGGGTCGTCGAGGCGTTCGACGAGAAGGTCTACCACACGGTGATCAACCGGACGGTTCGCTTCCCCGACGCCACCGTGGCCGGTGAGCCCATCACCAGCTTCGACTCGTCCTCGCTCGGCGCCAGCGCGTACCGCGAGCTTGCCAGGGAAGTCCTGGCCAGGTGGGCCGCGCTGGAGCGGTGATCCTGCCTCCGGGTGCGGGACAATGGAGGGATGACCGAGCAGCCGAAGACCGACGATGACACCTTCAAGGTGCATCTGGAGGTCTTCGAGGGCCCTTTCGACCTCCTGCTCGGTCTGATCTCCAAGCACAAGCTGGACATCACCGAGGTCTCGCTCAGCCAGGTCACCGACGAGTTCATCTCCTACATCCGGGCCAGGGGCCCGGAGTGGGACCTGGACCAGACGAGTCACTTCCTGCTCGTCGCGGCGACCCTGCTCGACCTCAAGGCCGCCAGGCTGCTGCCCTCGGGCGAGGTCGACGACGAGGAGGACCTGGCCCTCCTGGAGGCCCGTGACCTGCTGTTCGCCCGTCTTCTGCAGTACCGGGCCTACAAGGAGGTCGTCAAGGTCTTCTCCAGCCGGATGGCCGAGGAGGCGCTGCGCTTCCCCCGTACGGTGCCGATGGAGGCCGAGTTCGCGAACCTGCTGCCCGCGCTGATCCTCGGCATCGGCCCCGACCGCCTCGCGGAGATCGCCCGGCGGGCCTTCGCCCCCAAGGTGCCTCCGTCGGTCTCGGTGGCCCACATCTACCAACCGCTCGCCAATGTCCGCGAACAGGCGGTTATCCTTGTCGAGCGGCTGCGGCGGATGCGCCGGGCGACTTTCCGGGCACTCACCTCCGACTGCGCCGGCACCTTCGAGGTCGTCGCGCGTTTCCTGGCCGTCCTGGAGCTCTACCGGGAGGCGGCCGTCTCCTTCGAGCAGGTGGAGCCTCTCGGGGAGTTGCACGTGACCTGGACCGGCAGTGACGACGGCGACGTCGCCGTGGCCGACGACTACGACGAGACCCTGAACAGCCCGGAGAGGGAGCCCGCCGATGACTGACCTGGCACCCGACCTCGGCCCGCGTGCCGAGGTCGGTTCGCGTGCCGAGCCGGACCCGCGTATCGAGCCTGGTTCACGTGCCGAGATCGGTCCGGATGCCGAGCTTGGTCCGGGTGCCGAGCCGGACCTGCGCGCCGGGCTGGAGGCCATCCTGCTGGTGGTCGACGAGCCCGTCGCCGAGGTGACCCTCGCCCAGGTGCTGGAACGGCCCGTCCACGAGATCGGGCGGGCGATTCGTGAGCTCTCGGCGGAATACACCGCTTCCGGGCGGGGTTTTGACCTGAGAGAGGTCGCGGGCGGCTGGCGGTTCTACACGCGGGCCGAGTGCGCGCCACTCGTGGAGCGGTTCGTCCGCGACGGCCAGCAGACGCGCCTGACCCAGGCCGCTCTGGAGACCCTGGCCGTGGTCGCCTACCGGCAGCCGGTGAGCCGGGCCCGGGTGGCGGCCATCCGCGGTGTCAACAGCGACGGCGTCATGCGCACGCTGATGACGAGGGGGCTGGTCGAGGAGGCCGGCACCGAACCGGAGAGCCAAGCCGTGCTCTACCGGACAAGTTCGTATTTTCTCGAGCGGATGGGCCTGCGGGAGCTCGAAGAGCTTCCCGAGCTGGCACCTTTCCTGCCCGACGACATGGAATCCCTAGAGGAGCAGAAGTAGTGAACAACAGGCGCAGTACCCCGTCCGGTGATGGACGCGGTCAAGGCCGTGGCGGAGCCCCGCGCGGTGGCAATCCCCGTGGGGGCTCGCAGTCCGGTGGATTCCGGGGCGGCTCCTCCCGAGGCGGATCCTCCTCCGGCGGGTTCCGAGGTGGTTCGCAGGGTGGTTTCCGTTCTGACGGTCCGCGTCGTGATGATCGTGGTGGTTCTTCGTCCGGCAGGCCTTCGGGCGGTTCGCAGGGCGGCTACCGTTCCGACGGTCCGCGTCGTGACGACCGTGGTGGTTCTTCGTCCGGCAGGCCCTCGGGCGGCTCCCAGGGCGGTTACCGCTCTGACGGTCCGCGTCGTGACGATCGCGGTGGTTCTTCGTCCGGCAGGCCCTCGGGCGGCTCCCAGGGCGGTTACCGCTCTGACGGTCCGCGTCGTGACGATCGCGGTGGTTCTTCGTTCGGTGGTTCGCAGGGTGGTTTCCGTTCTGACGGTCCGCGTCGTGATGATCGTGGTGGTTCTTCGTCCGGCAGGCCCTCGGGCAGCTCCCAGGGTGGCTTCCGTTCCGACGGCCCGCGTCGTGACGACCGCGGTGGTTCGTCCTTCGGTGGTTCGCAGGGCGGTTTCCGCTCTGACGGTCCGCGTCGTGATGATCGTGGTGGTTCTTCGTTCGGCAGGCCTTCGGGTGGTTCTTCGTCCGGTGGTTACCGTTCCGACGGTCCGCGTCGTGACGATCGCGGTGGTTCGTCCTTCGGCGGGCCCCGTGACGATTCGCGCAGCCGGTATGGCAGGCCCGACGGTGGTTCGCAGGGTGGTTTCCGTTCCGACGGTCCGCGTCGTGACGATCGCGGTGGTTCGTCCTTCGGCGGCTCCCGTGACGATTCGCGGAGCCAGTACGGCGGTGGCAGGCCCTCGGGCGGTTCGCAGGGCGGTTTCCGCTCCGACGGCCCGCGCCGTGACGACCGCGGCGGCTTCCGCGCCGATCGTGACGGCTCGCGTGGCAGGCCCGGCTCCGACCGCGGTCGCGGCGACGCGCCCGCCGGTGGTGGTTCCCGTGGCCGCTTCGGCAGGACCGGCCGCCGGGACGACGTCCAGACCATCGGCGGCGACCGCGCCGGGGCGTACGGCGAGCGCCGTGCTCCCGCTGACCGGTCCGCCAACCGCGCCCCCGCGGCGAAGGCGCCGCTCAGGCCGGGCGCGATCGCGAACGACCGGTTCAAGACCGCCCGCCAGCCCAAGCGCGACTCCGACTTCTACGACCGCGACTACGTCGACGAGCGCGACACCACCGAGGTCCCCGACGGCATCCGGCTGCAGAAGGTCCTCGCCCAGGCGGGCGTCGCCAGCCGCCGGGCCTGCGAGGACATGATCGGCGAGGGCCGGGTGACGGTCGACGGCCAGGTGGTCCGCCGCTTCGGCGCCCGGGTCGACCCCGCCAAGCAGGTCATCCACGTCGACGGCAAGCGCCTGCCGACCATGCCCGACCTGGTCTACCTCGCGATCAACAAGCCGATCGGCGTCGTCAGCACCATGTCCGACCCGGACGGCCGCCCCTCGCTGGCCGACTTCGTGGCCGACCGCACCGAGCGGCTGTTCCACGTGGGCCGTCTCGACACCGAGACCGAGGGCCTGATCCTGCTCACCAACGACGGTGAGCTGGCCAACAGGCTCACCCACCCGAGCTACGGCGTCCAGAAGAAGTACTGGGCGAAGGTTCCCGGCCGGATCGAGCGCGACCTCGGCCGCCGCCTGAAGAAGGGCGTCGAGCTGGAGGACGGCCTCGCCAAGGCCGACTCCTTCGCCCTGGTCCAGGAGCACGGACAGCAGGCCCTGATCGAGATCGTGCTGCACGAGGGCCGCAAGCACATCGTCCGCCGCATGCTGGAGGAGGTCGGGCACCCGGTCATCGACCTGGCCCGCATCGAGTTCGGCCCGGTCAAGCTCGGCCGCCTCAAGCCGGGCACCGTCCGGGCACTGACCCTCACGGAAGTTGGGGAGCTCTACGCCGCCGTCGGGTTGTAACCTTCCCTGACACGTGTGTTAGGACGTGCCGGACCATCCTCGGGGGTGGTCCGGCACGGTGGATTGGAGGAACGGCGATGATACGGGCGATCCGAGGTGCGACCCAGGTCGGGGCCAACAGCCGGGACGAGATCCTGTCCGGGGTCACCGAGCTGGTCACGGAGGTGATGGGGCGCAACAGGCTCACCACCGAGGACGTGATCAGTGTGATCTTCACGGCCACCCCCGATCTCACCGCCGAGTTTCCCGCCCTGGCCGCCCGCAAGCTCGGCTTCCACGACGTTCCGCTGATCTGCGCCTCCGAGATCGACGTTCCCGGCGCGCTGCCCCGCGTGGTGCGGCTGATGGCCCACGTCGACGTCGACCGGTCCCGCCAGGACATCCAGCACGTCTACCTGCGTGGCGCGGTCGCCCTCCGCGTGGACATCGCCCAGTGATCCTCTCGTGCGTCACCATCTCGGAGGAGCGCGCGTGAGCGGTCTCGAAAGCGTCCTGGTCGTCGGTACGGGCCTGATCGGCACCTCGATCGCCCTGGCCCTGCGCGAGCAGGGCGTGGCCGTCCACCTGGCCGACCGCGACGCGGGATCCCTGCGGCTGGCGCGGGAGCTGGGCGCCGGGGTCGAGTGGGCCGAGGGCGTGACCGTGGACATCGCGATCATCGCGGTTCCGCCGCAGGTGGTCGCCGGGCGGCTCGCCGCCCTCCAGGAGGCCGGCGCGGCCCGTTTCTACACCGACGTGGCCAGCGTCAAGGCGCTCCCGCTCCGGGAGGCCGCGAGCCTCGGCTGCGACCTGACGACCTATGTCGCCGGGCACCCGCTCGCCGGACGCGAGCGCTCCGGGCCCGCCGCGGCGCGGGCCGACCTGTTCCTCGGGCGCCCGTGGGCGCTGTGCCCGACCGAGGAGACCTCGCCCGACGCCCTGGAGGCTCTGTACGGGCTCGTCAAGCTCTGTGGCGGCGAGGCGGTCAGGGTCGGCGCCGAGGAGCACGACAGGGCCGTCGCGGTCGTCTCGCACGCCCCCCACGTGGCCGCCTCCGCGGTGGCCGCCCGTCTCGCGGAGGCGCCGGTCACCGCGCTCGGCCTGGCCGGTCCCGGGGTGCGCGACGTCACCCGCGTCGCGGCGAGCGACCCGAGGCTCTGGACCGGGATCCTGTCGGGTAAC
The DNA here is from genome assembly GCF_036227305.1 of Streptosporangium sp. NBC_01469. Lineage (NCBI taxonomy): Bacteria > Bacillati > Actinomycetota > Actinomycetes > Streptosporangiales > Streptosporangiaceae > Streptosporangium > Streptosporangium sp. NBC_01469. The sequence goes on from NZ_CP109465.1 coordinate 5,117,422, forward strand.
GCGCTGCCGGTGGCCGAGGTGCTGGAGGCGGTGGCGGCCGACCTGGCCGCCGCGGCGTCCTCCCTCCGCGCCTCGGCCGCCTCCGACGATCCCGACGCCATGGCCCGCGTCACCGAGCTGCTGTACCGGGGCGTCACGGGCACGGGCAGGATTCCCGGCAAGCACGGCGGTCCCGCGCGCACCTACGCGGTCGTCCAGGTCATCGTCGGCGACCGTCCCGGTGAGCTGGCCCGGCTGTTCCAGGTGGCCAAGGAGGCGGGCGTCAACATCGAGGACGTCAGGCTTGAGCACGCCCCCGGCCTGCCGCTGGGTGCCGCCGAGCTCTGGGTGCAGCCGGAGGCGGTGACGGCGCTGGCCGAGGCCCTGCGGGCGAACGGCTGGCACCTGCCGTGACCCCTTCCGGGTGATCTCAACCTCTGCCCGGCCTCGCTTCCGCGTGGTGTCGTCTCCGCGTGATCTCGCCGCTGTGTGACCACGCGCACGCGGTGTTTCCCCGATGATCCACCGGGGGTTCGGCCGGCCCGCCACCGCGTCCGCCCGTACCGCCGTGGCGATCTTCGTGAGGCCCGCTCATGTCCGGGGCGGGCATCCGCCTTCTCGCTCGATGCGCGGTTCCTTCCCCGCTCCCGGTAGCCTCGTACGGACAACTGAAGCGGGCTGCAAGGGAGAGGCGTCGTGACCGGACTGGTCGTCGCCATGGACGGTCCTTCGGGATCGGGCAAGTCGAGCGCGTCACGAGGGGTGGCGCGGGCCTTGGGGCTGCGCTATCTCGACACCGGGGCGATGTACAGGGCGATCACCTGGTGGATGATCCAGCGGGGGGTCGACCTCGCGGACCCCGAGGCGATCGCGGCCAGGGCACTCGACCCGGTGCTCACGCTGGGCACCGACCCGGACGCCCCCGTGGTGGCGGTCGACGGCGTCGACGCCGTCGCGCCGATCCGCACCGCCGAGGTCACCGCGGCCGTCTCGGCGGTCAGCGCGGTGCCCGAGGTGCGGCGCCGTCTGGTGGCCGAGCAGCGTGAGATCATCGGCTCGGGTGGAATCGTCGTCGAGGGCCGTGACATCGGCACGGTGGTGGCGCCCGGCGCCGCGGTCAAGATCTACCTGACCGCGAGCGCGGACGCCAGGGCACTGCGCCGCACGGCGGAGCTCACCGGCACCACGGTGGCGGCGCAGCGGGCCGCGATGGCCCGCCGGGACACCCTCGACTCGACCAGGAAGGCAGACCCGCTGGCGAAGGCGGCCGACGCCGTCGAGCTCGACACCACGGCGCTGAACCTCGAAGAGGTCATCGCCGAAATACTGCGTGTGATTAAGGAAAAGGCGTGACCGGGGTATACGACGACGAAAACGGCTGGATCGACGCGGAGCTCGCCGATTCGGGGACCGATGACAGCTCTCAGCGGGATGTGGGGCCCGACACGGCCCCGCAGCCGGTCGTGGCCGTGGTGGGCCGCCCCAACGTGGGCAAGTCCACCCTGGTCAACCGGATCATCGGCCGCCGGGAGGCGGTCGTGGAGGACGTGCCGGGGGTGACCCGCGACCGGGTCACCTACGACGCCACCTGGCGGGGGCGCCGGTTCACGGTGGTCGACACCGGCGGCTGGGACCCCGAGGCGACCGGCATGGCGCTGAAGATCGCCGAGCAGGCCCAGGTCGCGGCCGAGTTGGCCGACGTGATCCTGTTCGTGGTCGACGCCGTCGTGGGCGTGACCGACGCGGACGAGATCGTCGGCCACGTGCTGCGCGGGTCCGGCAAGCCGGTCATCCTCGCCGCCAACAAGGTCGACAACCAGCAGATGGAGCTGGAGGCCGCCGGGCTGTGGGCCCTCGGCCTGGGCGAGCCGCAGCCGGTCTCGGCCCTGCACGGCCGCTCCAGCGGCGACCTGCTGGACGTGATCCTCGAGAAGCTGCCGGAGACGCCCGAGCAGCGCTTCGGCCCCGAGCGCGGTCCGCGCAGGGTCGCCCTGGTCGGCAAGCCCAACGTGGGCAAGTCCTCGCTGCTGAACAAGCTGGCGGGCTCCGAGCGCGTGCTCGTCGACCCGATGGCGGGCACCACCCGCGACCCGGTGGACGAGCTGGTCGAGCTCGGCGGCAAGACCTGGCGCTTCGTCGACACCGCCGGGATCAGGCGGCGCGACCGCGAGCTCAAGGGCGCCGACTTCTACGCGAGCATGCGCACCCGGGGGGCCCTGGAGCGCTCGGAGATCGCGGTGGTGCTCATCGACGCCAGCGACGTGCTGACCGAGCAGGACCTGCGGATCATCTCCCTGGTGATCGAGTCCGGCCGGTGCATGGTCGTGGCGTTCAACAAGTGGGACCTGCTCGACGAGGACCGCCGCTACTACCTGGAGAAGGAGATCGACCGCCAGCTCGTCCGCGTGCCGTGGGCGCTGCGGATCAACATCTCCGCGAAGAACGGCTGGCACGTCGACCGGATCGTCCCCGCGATCGAGAAGGCGCTCGACTCCTGGGCGACCCGGGTGCCCACCGCCAGGCTCAACGCCTTCCTGACCGACCTGGTCGCGGCCACCCCGCCTCCGGTCCGCAGCGGCAAGCAGCCCAAGATCCTCTTCGCCACGCAGGCGTCGACGGAGCCGCCGAAGTTCGTGCTGTTCACCTCGGGCTTCCTGGAGGAGACCTACCGCCGTTTCATCGAGCGCCGGATCCGCGAGGAGTTCGGCTTCGCCGGGTCGCCCATCGAGGTCACCATGAAGATCCGCGAGAAGCGCCAGGGGCAGAAGAAGAAGTAAGAACCTCACCGCGAACGGCCCGGCCTCTCCGCCGGGCCGTTCGTCTTTTTCTCTCAGGGTCCGATCAGGCCCGTCTCTCAGGGTCCGATCAGGCCCGCGCGGTTGGCCGGTCCCCTGTGCGCCGCCGCGCCGCCGTGGGTGATCGTGCTGGGATTCGTCGGGGGTCAGCCGTCGGCCGAGGGGGACAGCCCGAGTGCCCGGCGGGCCAGGCGCAGGGAGTCGTTCTGCTGCGCCGCGTAGAGGTCGAAGGGGTCGTGGACAGGGCGCTCGATGGTCTCGGAGAGCCGGCGCGCGTCGTAGTGGGCCCCGCTCCGGGTGGTGTCCCGGGTGCCCTCGTTGGCGAGGTTGGATTGGAAGATCCCAGCGGCCGAGCGGGGCAGGAAGTCCTCGTAGACGATGGGGTCGGCGGTGATCCAGCCCCCCTCCAGCAGACCGGGGAGGTCCGCGGGCGGCCGCTGCCCGTCGTGGGGACGTCTCGTGGCCGGTTGGTAGGTGAAGTACGCCATTTTCTCGGCGGCCAGTTGACGCTCGTCGCGAGGAAAGCGGGCCCGCCAGATGTCGCGGGCCAGGTCCTGTCCGGAGGCGCCGGGGTGGTCGGCGAGCCGCCGATCGGTCTCGGCGATGAGCTCGTCGTACAGTGCGCGTCCCACCTGGGTGAGGGCGATGCCGCGGGCCTCGACCTCGCCGAAGCGGACGCGCAGGGAACCGGTGGTGACGCCGCCGTCGGGCCGGCGGAACCTTCGCGGTTCGGCGAGCGCGCGGAAGGAGGTCTGCCGCAGCAGGACGTCCGGCCCCTCCCAGCGTGGAGGGCCCTGGATCTCGTCGATCATGACGATCCCACGGTCTCCCATGCGCCGGTAGAGCCGGTCGATGTCCAGTACGCGAGGGGTGAGGTGGTTGATGTGAGTGCTGGACACGCCGCCGATGTCGGCGGCGACGGCGGAGACGCGTTCCAGTTCGGCATACCAGGTCTGGTCGACGGGTTCGGCGGACAGTTCGAAGGCGGCGACGGCCAGGGTGAGGAAGCGTTCGGCCTGTTCCCGGGGCAGTCCCGCCTCGTGTTCGGCGCGGTGGGCGAGGTCGAGCAGTTCCGGTGCGAAGATCTCGCGGCGGGAGAGGAACGTCTCCAGGCGGGCCTGCAGATCAGCGTCGAAGAAGCGGCGATCGGCGGGAGTGAGCAGCGAGGTGAAGACCCGGAAGGGGTTGCGGGCCAGTTCGGCGGCGTCCAGGGGGCGGAAGGCGGTGGAGATCACCGGTATGGCACTGGAGGCCGCGTCACGCAGGTCGTAGAAACCTGCCGGGTGCATGCCGAGGGCGGCGAAGATCTGGGCCGCCTGACGCATCTCCTGAGGGGTACCGACGCGAATGGCGCCGTGGCGTTCCGCGGTGACCCGTTCGATGCTCCCGAGGCGTTCGGCGTCGGCGTTCTCGCGTGCGGCCTCGTGGTTGACCTCGCCGGCGACGTCGAGGAGCGTGGTGTAGGCGGGTACCTCGGTTCCGTACATGTCCGACAGGCGATGGGCGAATGCGGCGCGCAGCCGCCAAGTGGGGATCATGCGAGCCTCCTGGTGTGGTCGTTCCGTGGAACGGGACGCGGCCGGCAGCGGGGGCGGGGCCGCGTTCTCAGCCGGGGTTCTCAGCCTGGAGGGGAGGAATCCGAAAGCCAAGGCCAAGGAGACCGGTAGCTTTTGGCCGTGAGAGCAAGAGCTCCTTTCTCTTGGGACTCCCTTGGGGCGGCCCGATCATCCCTGCGGCGGGGCGAGCCAGGGACGGTTCCTCGGGACGGCCGCCCTGATGGCCCGCAACGCCGGCTGCAGGAGCGGGTTGACGTTGGCCCTGCGATAGGCCATCAGGACACGGCGGTGGGCCGGCGCGGAATCGACGGCCTGGGCGTGGACGCGTTCGTCGGGGATGTGTCCCAGCGCGGGCACGACGGCCACACCCAGGCCCGCTCCGACCAGCTGCCGCACGACGTCGTAGTTGTTGCTGCGCCGCGTTATGGCGGGCGCGAAACCGGCGGCGGCACACAGCCGCTCCAGTGAGATCGCCCCGTCGGTGCCTTCACGACTGGCGATCCAGTTCTCCGTACGCATCGCCGGCAACCGCGCCGTGGCCTCACCGGTGTCCGCGGGCCGTCGCCGGCGCGTCAGGAGCAGCAGCGCTTCGTGCAGCAGTGGCACCATCACCAGGTCTTCCGGCCACCGCTGGGGTACATGGCCGTATTCGTACAGCAGGGCGGCGTCCAACTCGCCGTTGACGAGCATCGGGGCCAGTTCCCGAGGCTCCCCCTCCTCCAGCAGGATCTCCGCCGCCGGGTGGTCCGTGGCCAGGGCCGCCAGCGCGGCGGGTACCAGTCGCACGCTGGCGGTGGGGAAGCTTCCCAGCCGCAGGCGGCCCACGCGTCCAGCGGCCAGGTCCCGCACCTCGTCCTCGAACTCGCCGAGCACCGCGAGCACGCGGCCGGTCCGTTCCACGAGCTGATCGGCCGCCGCGGTCGGACGGATTCCATGGGCCTCACGCTCGAACAGCACAAGGCCGCAGGCTCGCTCCAGCGCCGCCATCTGCTGGGACACACCGGAGGCCGTGTAGCCGAGTTCGCGTGCGGCGACGGCGAAGGAGCCGGTGCGGCAGACCGTCTCAAGGGTGCGCAGGTGGGTCGGATTCAACATCGGCACGCTCCATCAGGAGAAGGAACTCTTGCTCTCATGGCCAAAAGCTACCGGTCTCCTTGCCCTTGGCTTTCGGATTCCTCCCCTCCAGGCTGAGAACGCGGCCCCACCCCCTGCTGCCGGCCGCTCCCCGTGACCTTTTAGAACGGAGCCTCACATGGCGAGAACACCGGAGGCCGCCACGGCGCCACCGACCCGCGAAGCGGTCCTCGCCGCGCTGCGACGCACCGTCCGAGGCGAGACGACCGCTGATCCCGGCCGTCTCGCGCAGTACTCCGCGGACGCCTCCAACTACCGGCGGATCCCGCTGGGCGTGGTCTTCCCGCGAGACCGCGACGACGTGATCGCGGCGGTGGCGGCATGCCGGCGGTACGGCGTGCCGCTGACCTCTCGTGGCGCGGGAACCAGCACCTCCGGTCAGGCGATCGGGGCCGGGATCGTCGTGGACTTCTCCCGGTACTGCAACCGGATCCTCGAACTCGATCCGCGAGCGCGCACCGCACGGGTCGAGCCCGGCGTGATCCTGGACGACCTCCAGGCGGCCGCGGCTCCTCACGGCCTGGCGTTCGGTCCGGATCCCTCCACCCACAGTCGATGCACCATCGGCGGGATGATCGGCAACAACGCCTGCGGATCGCACTCCATCGTCTGGGGCCGCACCAGCGACAACGTCATCGAGCTTGAGGTCCTCACCTACGGCGGCACGATCCTCACCGTCGGCCCGATGACGAGTGGTGAGCTGGACGAGGCCATCGCCGAGGGCGGCGAGCGCGGCCGGCTGCTGGCCGGCGTACGCGACCTCGCGACGGGCAACCTGAGCACGCTGCGCACCGAGTTCGGCCGTTTCCCACGGCAGGTGTCCGGTTACGCGCTGGAGCACATCCTGCCTGAGGCACGCTTCAACCTCGCGCGCGCCCTGGTCGGTTCCGAGGGCACCTGCGCGGTGGTGCTGTCGGCCAAGCTCAGCCTGGTACAGCGTCCCCGTGCGCGGGCGATGGCCGTACTCGGATACCCCGAAGCGGCCGTGGCCGCGGACGCGGTGCCGTTCCTGCTCCGGCGATCCCCGATGACGCTTGAGGGGCTGGACCGCGCCCTGACTCGGATGGTCACACGCCCGGCCGCCCTGTCGGCCACCGATCGCCTCCCCGAGGGGGACGCCTGGCTGTTCGCCGAGGTCGGGGCGGACACCCCGGAAGAGGCCTTGCTCAAGGCCACCGAGCTGGCCGAGGAGGCCGAGCGGACCACGGGATTCCAGGGTGCGTACGTCACCGCCGACCCGGTCGAACAGCGGGCCCTGTGGGGTATCCGCGAGGACGCCGCCGGGCTGGCGACCCGGCTCCCCGACGGCTCGGAGGCGTGGCCGGGCTGGGAGGACGCCGCGGTCCCGGCCGAGCGGCTCGGCGCCTACCTGCGGGAATTCAACGACCTGATGGCTCGCTACGGCCTGCGAGGGGCTGTCTACGGCCACTTCGGTGAAGGCTGCCTGCACGTTCGCATCAACTTCGACTTCGCCACCACCCGAGGCACGGAGAGGTTCCGCGACTTCATGGCCGACGCCGCCCGTCTGGTCGCCGAGCACGGCGGTTCTCCTTCCGGGGAGCACGGTGACGGGCAGGCACGCTCGGAATTCCTGGAACTGGTCTACAGCGGCGAGGCCGTGGCCCTGTTCGAAGCGTTCAAGCACATCTGGGATCCCGACAACAAGCTCAATCCGGGGATGATCGTCCATCCTCGACGCTCCGACCACGACCTGCGCGTCACGCCGCACCGCACCGTGATCCCGCTGCGGACCGTGTTCTCCTACCCCGACGACGGTGGTGATTTCAGCCGCGCGGCGCGCCGCTGCGTCGGCGTCGGCAAGTGCCGCACCGGCAGCGCCGACGGGTCGGTGATGTGCCCCAGTTACCGGGTGACCCGCGACGAACGTGACTCCACCCGCGGCCGTGCGCGGCTCCTGTACGAGATGACGCAGGGCGAGGTGATCAGCGATGGGTGGCGCTCCCGGGAGGTCCGCGACGCACTGGATCTGTGCCTGTCATGCAAGGGCTGTAGCTCCGACTGCCCCGTCGGGGTCGACATGGCGACGTACAAGTCGGAGTTCCTGCACCACCACTACAGCGGTCGCGCGCGCCCGCTGTCCCACTACTCCATGGGATGGCTGCCGTTGTGGTCCCGGCTGGCCGCCCATGCCCCGCGCCTGGTCAACGCCGTCACGCGCTCATCGCTGGCGCCCCTGATCAAGCGGCTGGGCGGGATCGCGTCCCAGCGCGCCATTCCCTCCTTCGCGGGCGAGACCTTCCTGGACTGGTTCGGCCACCGCGACGGCGTGGACGAGGGTAAGCCGGTCCTGCTGTGGGTCGATTCCTTCAACAACCACTTCAGCCCGCACGTGTTGCGTGCCGCCGTCACCGTCCTGGAGGCCGCCGGCTTCCGGGTCCACGTTCCGCCCGGCACCCAGTGCTGCGGGCTGACCTGGATCAGCACCGGCCAGCTCAAGATCGCCCGCCGCATGGCCGGGCGTGCCGTCGCGGCGCTGGAAACCCTCCCGGACATGCCCGTCGTCGGCCTGGAACCAAGCTGTACCTCGGCCCTGCGCTCCGACCTGCCTCGACTGCTGGACACCCCGGCCGCGCGGAACGCCGCCGAGCGCGTCCACACCTTCGCGGAACTCCTCCTTCGGCACGCCCCCCACTACACGCCGCCGCGAATCGACGTCCGGTCCCTCAGCCAGACGCACTGTCACCAGCACGCCGACACCGGATTCGGTGCCGACAGCGAGCTGCTGCGGCGCGCGGGCGTGGACAACACGGTCCTGGACTCCGGCTGCTGCGGGCTCGCCGGGAACTTCGGCTTCGAAAGAGGCCATTACGACGTCTCGGCCGCCGCCGCCGAGCAGGTCCTGCTCCCCGCGCTGCGCGACGCCGAGCCGGAGACGCTGATCCTGGCCGACGGCTTCAGCTGCCGAACCCAGATCGACCAGCTCAGTGACCGCACCGCCGTGCACATAGCCGAACTGCTCGCCTCCGCCACCCCGAACCGCACCGGGTGACACGCGGGCGTTCATCAGCCCCCAGCCTGCTTCGCAGGACAGCCAGAAGCAGGACAGCCAGAAGGAGAATCAGCCGTGACGGACACGCTCGCGATGATCGACGAATGGGGACCCGAGAAAATCGTGGTCGTCTCACACCGCCGTAGCGGGATGAAGGGCGTGCTGGTCATCGACAACACCGCCCGAGGTACCGGCAAGGGCGGAACCCGGATGAGCCCCCACGTCACCGTTGCCGAGGTCGCCCGCCTCGCCCGTGTCATGACCTGGAAGTGGGCGGGCATCGACATGTTCCACGGCGGCGCCAAAGCGGGCATCGTCGCCGATCCGGCCTCACCCGACAAGGAGGGCGTCCTTCGCGCCTTCGTCCGTGCCCTGTCCAACGAGGTCCCCCGCGAGTACGTGCTCGGCCTGGACATGGGCCTGACCGAGAACGACGCGGCGATCGTTCAGGACGAACTGGGGGACCGGGGCGCCGCCGTCGGTACGCCCCACGAGCTCGGCGGCGTTCCCTACGACGTGTTGGGTGTCACCGGGTACGGGGTCGCGGAGGCCGCGGACGCCGCGGCCGAGGCCGGCGGGCTGTCCCTGACCGCCGCCCGGGTCGCCATCCAGGGCTTCGGCGCCGTCGGCCGCGCCGCCGCCCGGCGTCTGGCCGAACTCGGTGCGACCGTCGTCGCCGTCTCCAGCGCGCACGGCGCCATCCACGACCCGGCGGGCCTGGATGTCGAGCGACTTCTGAAGCTTCGCGAGATCCACGGAGACGCCCTGGTCAACGAGTACGGTTCCGTTCCCGTGTCCGCCCCGGGCACCGAACTCCTCGTGCCCTGCGACGTCCTTGTCCCCGCCGCCCTGCAGGACGTCATCGACACCGACATCGCGACCCGCCTGCGGGCCCGGATCGTCGTCGAAGGCGCCAACCTCCCCACGTCCCCCGACGCCCAGCGGATCCTGGCCGAACGTGGCGTCATCCTGGTCCCCGACTTCATCGCCAACGCCGGCGGTGTGATAGCCGCGGGCTTCGCCATGGACGCCCGCTACTCTCCCTTCCGGCCCGATCCGGCACAGATCTTTTCCCTCATCTCGGCGAAGCTGCGCGGCAACACCGAAGCGGTGCTGTCGGAGGCCCGTAGGCGGGACATACGCCCCCACGAGGCGGCGCTCCTGATCGCCCAGGAACGCGTCCGCGCCGCCATGCGGCTCAAGGGACGCGTCCCACTGGGGCAGTGATCATGACGGCGGACGTCCCGCTCCGGACCATCCAAAAGATCTTTAGTGGTATTCAAGTGATCTTGAGGGTCGTCCCTTCTCGACAGATCGATCGCATTAGTTTCACTAATGTGAACGGCGGATTTTTCGGTTGAACGATACCGGTCGGTCTCGCACAATCAAACGCACCGGATCCTGAGTAAGCACGGGGAGATTTCATGACCGAGACGGCGGGTAAAGCCGCGTTCGAGATCGTCAAAGGGGTTCGCGAGATCCTCACCCTCACCGAGGCGGAGGTAGAGGAGAACCTTGACCTGCAGGAGCTGCTGGACGGCCTGGAGGACGGGTTCCGCGGCCTTGAGCTGGGCGAGGTGCAGTCGCCTTTCAGACCGGAACTGACGGTCCCCGGCGAGGGCTTCTCGCTGGCCATGTCGGCTTGGCGGCCGGGCATGCAGATGTGCGTGAAGGTGGTGAACGTATTCGACAGGAACCTCGACATCGGGTTGCCCAATCATCTCGCCATGATTAATTTGTTCGACCCGCTCACCGGGGCGACGACCTGCGTCATGGACGGGACGTATATCACCGGGATTCGCACGGCGGCGTCCGCGGTGTTGTCCGCACGGCTGCTCGCGCGGCCCGACGCACGGGTCGCCACGATCGTCGGCGCGGGCGTCCAGGCTCGCGAACACCTGCGACTGCTGCCGTTGATCCGTCAGTTCGATCGCATCAACATCTGCTCACTCCACTTCGACGACGCCGAGCGGCTGGCCTCGCGCGACGAAACGGCACGCGCGTCAGCGGACCTGGAGGCGGCGGTACGCGAATCCGACGTCGTCTGCCTGGCGACACACGCGGCCGCACCGGTGATCGACCCCGACTGGCTGAAGGCGGGCACGCACGTTTCTTCCGTGGGCTACTACCCGCCGGAGGGCGAGCTGCCCAGGGAACTGGCCCGGCGGCACCGGTTGTTCGTGGAGTCCCTCGACGCGTTCGAACCGGTGCCCATCGGTTGCGCGGAGCTGTCCACCGCGGATCCCACCAAGTCCACGACGCTCGGCGCGGTCGCGGTCGACCAGCGTGCGGGCAGACGGGACGACACCGAGATCACCGTCTACAAAGCCATGGGAATCGGCATGGAGGACATGGTCGCGGCCAACCTGGCCTACCGTCGTGCGCTGCGCGACGGGGTCGGCGGAACCATGGCCTGGTAACGAGCTGAACCGGAGATTCATCGTGACAACATCCCCCCCGACGTCGGCTCACCCGCTATCCACCGAGGAACTACGCCAGATGGCTCGGGAGAGCCTGCGGCGGTGCGGCGTCGCCGTCGGCACCTCGGCACTGAGCGCCGTCACCGCACGCACGCCGGTGACCGGAGACGACCTGTTCGACATCCCCGCAGTAGGTGCCGCTGACGTCGAAGCCGCCGTCCGCGCCGCCCACGACGCGTTCCTCCAGTGGCGAACCGTACCCGCCCCGGTGCGCGGGAGACTGGTGAAGCGGTTCGGCGAGCTGGTCGACCGGCACAGGAACGACCTGGCCGAACTGATCATGATCGAGGTCGGCAAGATCCGCTCTGAGGCGCTCGGCGAAGTCCAGGAGATGATCGACATCTGCGACTTCGCCGTCGGGCTGTCCCGCTCCCTGGAGGGGCGCACCATGCCCTCGGAGCGACCGGGACACCGGCTGATGGAGACCTGGCATCCTCTGGGAGTCGTCGCGGTCATCTCCGCGTTCAACTTCCCGGCCGCTGTCTGGGCGTGGAACGCCGCGATCGCGCTCGTCTGTGGCGACACGGTCGTGTGGAAACCCTCACCGACGACAGTCCTGACCGCACTCGCCTGTTCCGCGCTGATGGAGCGCGCCACGACCGAGTGCGGGATGCCGTCCGACGTCAACCGGCTGGTGGTCTGTGACATTCCGGCGGCCGAAGTACTGCTGGACAGCCCTTTGGTGCCGCTGGTCAGTGCGACCGGCTCCGAGCGCATGGGCGCCGCGATCGCCCCTCGGGTCGCCCGGCGTTTCGGACGCTCGCTCCTCGAACTCGGCGGCAACAACGCCGCGGTGGTGGCGCCGTCGGCCGACCTCGACCTCGCGGTGCGTGGCATCCTGTTCGCCGCGGCGGGGACCGCGGGCCAGCGGTGCACCACCATGCGAAGAGTGATCGTCCATGAGTCGGTGGCGGACGAGCTGGTAGGGCGGCTCAGCAAGGCCTACGAAGGGCTTGTGGTCGGCGACCCGTTCGCCGAGACCACCCTGGTGGGTCCGCTCATCGACGGCGCCGCGTTCGGCGCCATGCGGCAGGCGCTGGATCACGCCGTCAACGACGGTGGCGAGATCGTCGCGGGCGGCACCAGGGTGTGCTTTGAGGGAGCCCCGCAGGCTTACTACGCCCGGCCGGCCATCGTGCGCATGCCCGGCCAGACCGGCATCGTGCGGCAGGAGACCTTCGCGGCGCTCCTGTACGTCATGACGTACGACACCTTCGAGAAGGCCGTCCGGCTGCACAACGACGTACCGCAGGGGCTCTCGTCCTCGATCTTCACCCTGGACCAGCGTGAGGCGGAGAGGTTCATCGCCGGCAGCGGCTCCGACTGCGGCATCGTCAACGTGAACATCGGCACCTCCGGCGCCGAGATCGGGGGCGCGTTCGGCGGCGAGAAGAGCACGGGGGGCGGCAGGGAGTCCGGCTCGGACGCGTGGCGAGGCTATATGCGGCGGGCGACCAACACCATCAACTACTCCTCCGCGTTGCCGCTGGCCCAGGGCATCTCGTTCGGCTGACGGAAACAGGGGACCCGCGGCACGAGAAGAGCCTCCAGTCATGACATGTCACACCTCATAGAAGGGAGGGGTCGCACATGCGTGCCATCCCTCTGAAGTCCCTCGCGGCGGTCGCCGCACTCGGCCTCCTGGCCACCGGATGTGGTCAGGGCCTGCTCGGTGGAGAAGCCGGCGGTGGCGGGAAAGAAGGCCCGATCGTTCTTGGCATGCTGATCCCGCAGTCGGGCGGCGAGGCCTCGATCGGTCCGTACATGAGTAACGCGGCGCAGCTGGCGATCGACGAGATCAACGCCAAGGGCGGGGTGCTGAGCCGGAAGCTGGAGTTGAGGACCGCCGACGACGCCTGTGACGCGCAGTCGGCCTCGGCGGCGGCGAACAAGCTGGTCACCGAGGGAGTCCACTTACTCCAAGGACATCGCGCTGCGTACCCAGGCGAGCCTCGGCTCGTCGGCCGTCATCGTCGAGGCGGTCACCCCGAAGGAGAGCGACTACAGCGCCAACATCACCAACGTGCTGGCCAAGAAGCCCGACTTCGTCTACTGGACCGGCTACTTCCAGGAGGGCGGCCTGATCGTCCGCCAGCTCCGGCAGGCCGGATACAAGGGCTCGATCATGGTCGGCGACGGCTCGGTCTCCCCCAAGCTGGTCGAGATCGCCGGAGACGAGGCCGCCGAGGGCCTCTACGCCACGATGACCCAGACGCCCGACACCCTCCGGGGTGCCGAGGGCTGGGTAGAGGCGTACAGGAAGAAGTTCAACGCCGAGCCGGGCCCGTACTCCAACCAGGCCTACGACGCGGTGCGGCTCGCCGCCGAGGCGGTGACGAAGGCGGGTGGCACCGACGGCGCCAAGGTGATCGGCGCGCTGGAGGCGATCGACGGTTTCCCGATGTTCTCCGGGCCGCTGAGGTTCACCCCCGAGCACACGTTGACCGGCGGGGGGTTCCAGATCCTGGTGGTCAAGAACGGTGTGTTCGCCCTGCAGGACGCGCTGACATGACGCAGCTGGTTTGGAACGGGTTGTTCGTCGGCTCGTTCTACGCGCTGGTGGCGTTGGGGTACAGCATGGTGTACGGGATCATCAAGCTGCTCAACTTCGCCCACGGCGACCTGTACATGCTGGGGGCGTTCGCTGGTTTCGCCATTCTCGGCGCGGTGGGTGGTGTGTCCTCCTCGATGGCTCTGCCGCTGCTGCTGGCGGTGCTGGTGGTGACGATGGTGGTCACCGGCCTGGCCGGGGTGGCGTTGGAGCGGATCGCCTACCGGCCGTTGCGTCGGGCGCCGCGGTTGTCTCTGCTGATCACCGCGGTCGGGGCGTCGTTCGCGTTGGAGTACGGGATGCGCGCGGTGGCCGGGGCCGACCCGCGGGTGTATCCGGTGCGGCTGGGCGGCACCTCGATGGAGGTGTTCGGGGCCAGGTTCACCGTGCAGCAGTTGGTGCTGGTCGGGGTGGCGGTGGCGTTGATGGCCGGGTTGAACCTGCTGGTCACCCGCACCCGTGAGGGCCGGGCGATGCGGGCCATCGCGTTGGACCCGCGTACCAGCGCGTTGATGGGTATCGATCCTGCAATCGGCGCTGGTGTTGATGGCCGTGGTGCTGGGCGGGATGGGCTCGGTGCCCGGCGTCGTGGTCGGCGCCGTGGTGATCAGCATCCTGCCGGAGGTCCTGCGTGACCTCGCCGACTACCGGTTCTTCCTGTTCGGCGTACTTCTCATCGCCTTCATGCTGCTGTGGCCGCAGGGGATCTGGCCGGCCCGTTCTCAGGAGGCGCTGCGATGAGTCTGCTACACGTCACCGATCTGCGTCTGGTCTTCGGCGGGCTGGTGGCCATCGACGGCCTGTCGTTCTCGGTGGACGAGGCGGAGATCGTCTCGGTGATCGGGCCCAACGGGGCGGGCAAGACGTCGGCCTTCAACTGCGTCACCGGCTTCTACCGGCCGACCTCGGGCCGGATCACCTTGCGTGGCAGGGATTTGGCGGGGTTGCGGCCCTCGGCGATCGCGGGGTTGGGCGTCGCGCGGACCTTCCAGAACCTGCGGCTGTTCGGCGGCGAGCAGCAGATGCTCACCATCGGCCGAGCCCTCATCACCGGACCCCGGCTGCTGCTGCTCGACGAACCGTCCATGGGCCTGGCCCCGCTCATCGTCGTCCAGGTCATGAAACTCATCGCCCAGATCAACGCCGAGGGCACCTCCGTCCTGCTCGTCGAGCAGAACGCCACCGCCGCCCTCAAGATCGCCCATCGTGGGTACGTCATCGAGAACGGTGCGTGCGTCCTGGACGGCCCCGCCGCCGTGCTGCGCAAGGACCCCAGAGTGGCCGAAGCCTACCTGGGCGGCATGACACATGAGAAGAACTAATGTAACTTCCAGCTATGGAGGTAGACTCAGGCACTTTGACAAAGCTCCGAGCTTTCGAAGCGGTCGGCCGGCACCTTAGCTTCACTAAAGCCGCCGAGGAGCTGTACGTGACGCCGGCGGCCCTCAGCCATCACGTCCGCCACCTCGAAGAGGAGCTTGGGGTTCCGCTCGTCACGCGCCTGCACCGGCGCATCGAACTCACCAAGAGCGGCAAGAAGCTCCTCCCGGAGTGCTCACAGGCGCTTCAGATCCTCAGCCGCGCGGTGAGCGAACTGAAGCGAACCGACCAGAAGGAGACTCTTACCGTCAGCGTCGCCCCATACTTCTCGGCGAGGTGGCTGACGCCACGGCTTGGCAGGTTCTGGTCCCACCACCCGGACATCGACCTGCGGCTCCACCACGCCTACCAGCCCGCCGACTTTCTCACCGACAACCTGGACGCGGGGATCAACTGGTGTCCGGGCAACTGGCCCAACGCGGAAAGCACCCTGGTGCTGCACGGAAGGCTGACGATCGTGTGCGCTCCCGAATACCTGAAGCGGCTGCCACCCGATCCCTCGCCGCGCGACCTGCTTGACCACAAACTCATGTTCGAGTTCGACATCGACCATCTGACCAGCTGGTTCGGCGCCGCCGGCGTCGAACTCCCCGAACCGCCCAGAGCCGACCAGGTGGACGACTCACACACTTTGCGGCAGCTCGCCCTCGACGGCCACGGTGCCGCCCTCTTCTTCTCGGACCTGCTTCATGAGGACCTGAGGGCCGGCCAGCTCGTCCGGCCGTTCGACGTCGAGATCGATCCAGGCAGCGCGTACTACCTGATCAGACCGAAGGACCGTCCGGTCGGACGACGGCTGAAGCTGTTCACCGCATGGCTGATGAGCGAGATCGCCACCAGTCCCTACGTCTGATCACGCGTGGGATGCCAAAACCGTCAGGCCCCGTCCACCCGCCCTGACCCGCGCGGCAGCAGCAGCGCGACCAGCACCCCCACCCCGCACAGGACGGCCGTGATCAGGAAGATCTCGCTGTACTCGGTGTGCAGTGCCGCCTTCACCGCGCTCTCGTACTCGGCGAGCCGCTCGGCGTAGACGACGGGGTCCACGCCGAAGGGCAGCGGGGTGTCCAGGTCGGCGGTGAGCGACTGGAAGCGGTGGAAGCCCCACGCCGACAGCCCGGCGACGCCGAGCAGCATGCCCATCATCCGGGCCACGACCACCGCGGCCGAGGCGACCCCGTGCTGGGCGGCGGGTACGGCCCGCAGCACCGCGGAGGAGACCGGGGCGATCACCAGGCCGAGGCCGAGGCCCGCGACGACCAGGTCGGCGTCCATGCGGTATCCGGCCGAGGCCAGATCCAGGGGCCACTGGCCGATGCGTGCGTACCCGGCCGTGGCCACCGCGAGCCCGATCACCGTAACCGCGCGCTCGCCGTAGCGGCGGGCCATGAGACCGCCCACCAGCGCGGCCACCGAGAGCGCGACGAGGAAGCGCGACAGCACCAGGGCGCCGTCCAGGGCGTCGAGGCCCAGCAGCGTCTGCGCCGACAGCTGCACGTCGACCAGGGTGACCAGCAGCGCGGCGCCGGTCAGGAAGCTCACCCCGAGCGTGGCGAAAAACGGGCCGCGCGACACCCCCGTCATGTCGATCAGCCGGGTCCTGGAGCGCCACTCCCACCCGACGAACGCGGCGCCGGACACGACCCCGGCGACGATCATGGGCATGCCCCACGGAGGGAGGACCGATCTGCCCGGGTCGGGGTTGTAGAGGCCGGCGACGAGCAGGCCGAGCGCGAGCGCGAGCAGCAGCCCGCCGACCACGTCGACGCGCCTCCCCGTCCCGCGGGCCCGGTCGCGGGCGGGCGCCGGCACCGACCGCTGCACGGCGACCGCGGCCAGGGCCACCAGCGGGATGTTCAGCCAGAAGATCGACCGCCAGCCGCCGAGCTGCACGCCGCCGACCTGGAGGCCTGCCGGGATCAGGGCGGCGAGGGCCGCGCCGTACAGGGGGCCCAGCACGCTGCCGAGCTCCTGGGCCGACCCCACCGCGCCGAGCGCCACCGGGCGCTCGTCCTCGTCCCACAGGTCCCCGATCAGGGCCATGGTGATGGGCAGCAGCGCACCGCCCGCCACCCCCTGCAGGGTCCGGCCCGCGACCAGCCAGGGCACGGTCTCGCCCAGTGCGGTGACGACCGAGCCCACGGCGAAGCCCGCCAGGCACAGGTGGATGAGCGGGCGCCTGCCGTACCGGTCGGAGAGCTGGCCCAGCAGCGGCATGGCCGCGATGTAGCCGAGCAGGAAACCGGTGACGATCGGGGTGGCCCGCTCCAAATGGTTGAGGGGAACGTCGACGTCCCTGGCGATGTCGACGAGGACGGTCACCACGACGTACGCGTCCAGGGCGGCCAGCAGCACCGCGGTGCCGCCGACGCCGAGGGCGGTCCGCCGCCGGGCCGGGGAGGCGTTCCCCGGGGCGGTGCGGGTCACCGTCACTCCGCCGGAGCGGTGACCTGGACCGGCACGTCGTAGTCGCTGAAGGCCACGATCACCTTGCCTCCGGTCAGGGGCAGGTCCGCCTTGAGCAGCCGGTTGGTGGCCCTGTCGATCCAGAGCACGGCGTCGACGCTCTGGGCGAGACCGGGCACCATCGTGGCGAGCACCTGCTGGGAGAGCGTCGCCGAGACCCGGTAGGCGTCGACGCCGTCCAGCTTCTCCGCCGCCTGGGTCTTCGCGTCCAGCGCGTTGGTCAGCAGCTGCACGACGCCCTTCTCCGGGTTGAGGATGGCGGACGGGTCGTAGATCGCCGCCAGCTGGCTCCGCGACATCTGCTGGAAGCCACCGGTCACGCCCTTGAAGTGGACGGTCTCCCCGATCAGCACGAAGTTGATCTCCTGGAGGCTGCCCATCACGTCGATCTGGAGGGTGCCGTCCGCGTCGCCGGTCCCGCTGAGACGGCCGGAGGCCTTCTTGACCGGTACGGGCGGCGTGCCCTCGGTCTCCATCGAGAAGGCGGCGGACTTCACGGCGCGCGTCGCGTCCGCGGACTTCCTGACCAGCTCGGCTCCGTTGGGGAGGGCCGTCGTGCCGTCGGAGGCACCACCGCCGCTGCACGCGGTGACCAGGAAGGACGCGGCGATCACCGCGGTGATGAGGATCCGGCGAGCAGACATGGGCGGATCGTAACGACACTCCGGTCTACTAACGAGTAACGACCGGTATCGGTTTCGCGTCGGCGGACGCCTTCGAGGGGCCCACCCGTCGGTTTCGCGTCGGCGGAAGGTTCCTGGAAGCCCCTGAGAGCCGCACCCTCCCGGTGCCGCTCCTGGACCTCCTTGAGGGTTCCACTCGTCGGCTCGTCAGCGGGCGGCTCTTGGCGGCTCGGGTCAGCGGATGCTCTTGAGGTGCTCCACCACCGGTGCGTACGCCGCCTCCAGCTCGATCAGCTGTTCGTCGGTGAGCAGGTCGATGAAATGCCGGCGCACGCCGGCCACGTGGTGTGGCGCGACCTTCTGGATGGTGGCCCAGCCGTGCTCGGTGAGGACGGCGAAGGTGCCGCGCCGGTCGTCGGCGCAGGTCTCCCTGGCGACCAGGCCGGCGGCCTCCATCCGGGAGATCTGGTGTGACAGGCGGCTGCGGGACTGGATCGTGGCCTCCGCCAGATCGCTCATTCGCATGCGGTGACCGGGGATCTCCGACAGGTTCACCAGGATCTCGTAGTCGTTGACCGAGAGCCCGAAGGGCTGGAGCTCACGGTCGAGGCGATGGTCGAGGAGCTTGTGCGCGGCGAGGTGGGCGCGCCATGCCCGTTGCTCGACGGAGGACAGCCAGCGGGGCTCCTGGTCGTTCACCGGTCGCTCACCACTTTCGTTCACCGCGCGGGTGGTCGCGACTGCGACGGGTCCGTCCCCCAGCCGACCACTCCGCTCGCCGGGCGGGGCTTGCTTCAGGGTCATAGATCAGAATCTACCTCAGAAGGCGCCGATCGCTCGTGGTAGTGGTCCGGCGACGTGGCGGAACCCGCACGTTTCCCCGCCGCCGGTCCCACCCCGGTGACCAGGCGGGATCGGCCGCGCCACCACTGGGGGGTAAGGGGTGAGGTGCACATAAAGTAACCGTATGCCGGAAATGACGGAAAATGGGGTGGACGGCGACAAGGGCGGTTCGGAAAGCCTCGCCACGGTGGTCGTGGCGGGTCTGGCCAACCTCGCGATCGCGGTGGCCAAGCTGGTCGCCGGTCTGGTCAGCGGCTCGTCGGCGATGCTGTCCGAGGCCGCCCACTCGGCCGCGGACACCGTCACCGAGGCCCTGCTGTTCGTCGCGGTGCGCAGGAGCGGGCATCCCGCCGACGCGCGGCACCCGTTCGGCTACGGCAAGGCGGGGTTCTTCTGGGCGCTGATGGCGGCCTTCGCCACCCTCATCGGCGGAGCCGGATTCTCCATCACCCACGGGGTGCACGAGATCCTCACCGGGGAGAGGCTCACCGACCTGACGGTCTCGTACGTGGTCCTCGCGGTCTCGTTCGTGATCGAGGGGATCTCGTTCCGCAGGGCCCTCACACAGGTGCGGGGGGAGGCCCGCCGCCATGAGGTGAGCCCGCACTCCTACGTCGCCAGGACCTCCGACACGGCGCTGAAGGCCGTGCTCTTCGAGGACGCGGCCGCCCTGGCCGGGCTGCTGATCGCCGCGGCCGGCCTGCTGGCCTCCCAGCTGACCGGCTCGTCCGTCTGGGACGGGACCGCCTCCGTGGTGATCGGCCTGCTGCTCCTGTGGGTCGCGATCCACCTCATCCGCACCAACGTCTCCCTGCTGATCGGCCAGTCCGCGCCCGAGGGGCTGACGGAACGGATCAGGGAGGAGATCGCCGCCATGCCCGAGGTCGAGAACGTGGTCGAGCTCCTGACCATGATGCTGGGGCCCGGCGAGATACTGGTCGCGGCCCGCGTCGACTTCGTGGACGACACCACGGGGGCGGGGCTGGAGCGGGCCGCCGACCGGGTGGAACGCACGCTCAAGGAGCGGTTCCCCCCGGTGGCGCAGGTCTTCCTCGACCCCACCCCCGGCCGCTCAGCCCGCGATGCCTGAGGCCTCCATCCACCTCTCCACCTCGTCCGGGTGGCGGGGCAGCCCGGACGACATGAGGCGGGCGCCGTCGGCGGTGACGACGAGGTCGTCCTCGATGCGCACGCCGATGCCGCGCAGCTCCGGCGGCAGCGTCAGGTCGTCCGGCTGCAGGTAGAGGCCGGGCTCGACGGTCAGCACCTGTCCTTCCTCCAGCACGCCGTCCAGATAGACCTCCGCGCGGGCCCTGGCGCAGTCGTGCACGTCCATGCCGAGCATGTGGCCGCTGCTGCACAGCGTGTAGCGGCGGTACAGGCCGCTCTCCGGCTCCATCGCCTCGTCCGCGCCGATCTTCAGCACGCCCCAGTCGTGCAGTCCCTCCGCGATGACCCGCATGGCCGCGCGGTGGAAGTCGCGGAAGCTCGCACCGGGGCGCAGGGTGGCGATCGCCGCCTCCTGGGCCTCGTACACCAGCTCGTAGACCTGGCGCTGGACCGGGCTGAAGCGCCCGGACAGCGGGAGGGTCCTGGTGATGTCGGCGGTGTAGAGATGATCGGTCTCCACGCCCGCGTCGAGGAGCAGCAGCCCGTTGCCGTCCAGCCGCCCGTCGTTGCGGATCCAGTGCAGCACGCACGCGTTGGCGCCGGAGGCCACGATGCTGTCGTAGCCGACCGCGTTGCCCTCCAGGCGGGCGCGGAGGCCGAAGACCCCCTCCAGGTAGCGCTCGCCGCGCCGGTGCCCCAGCGCGGCGGGCAGGGCCCGCGCCACGTCCTCGAACCCGCGCGTGGTCGCGTCGACCGAGAACTGCAGCTCGGCGATCTCCCACTCGTCCTTGACCAGCCGCATCTCGGACAGGAACGTCTCCAGCTCGTCGTCACCGCCGCCGGGCGAGACCCGTCCGTCGACGGACGCGTCCACCCCGCGCAACACCCGCGCGGGCCCGCCGAGCGCGTCGCCCAGCCTGTCGATCGGCGCGCAGGCGATCTGGTGGAGAGCCTCCGCCTCGGCCAGGTCGGGACGGCGGCCCACCCAGAACTCGCCGTAGCGGCGGTCGCGGTAGAACTCCTGTCCGGCCTGTCCCGGCGCCGACCGCGGCGAGCGGGGGCGCAGGAACAGCGTGGCCTCCCCGGAGGGCTCGACGACCAGCACGTCGTCGGGCTCCTGGTCGCCGGTGAGGTAGGCGAAGGCGCTGTGCGCCCGGAACCGGTAGTCGCTGTCGTTGCTGCGCGCCTTGAGCGTGCCGGAGGGGACGACCAGCCGCTCGCCGGGAAAGCGGGCGGCGAGCGCGGCACGCCGCTTGGCGGTGTAGGCGGCCTGCGGCAGCGGGGCCAGGTCGTCGCGGTGCGTGTCGGCCCAGCCGGTGTTCATGAACGCGGCGAGGGCGTCGGAGACCGGCAGGTCGTGGCTGCCGGTGTTGAGCTTCTGGGTCATCGTGTCCCCGGGCGCGGAGGTCTTCTGGATGCCGACACGCTAGCTCGGAGCGGTGCGGCCCGCACCCCTGGCGGGTTACGGAGCCGCACCGCGGACCGGGGTCAGCCCACCGGGACCCGGTACTCCTTGGCCAGGTCGGACGTCGCGGCCTCCTTGAAGACGACCGCGCCGCCCAGGGCGGCCTTGTCCGGCTTGGCCACGTACGACAGCAGCGAGGCGGGCTTGTCGAACGTGGTGAAGTCCATGACCGTGCCGAACTCCGCGCCCCAGGCCGACCGGCCGCGGTGCGCGGCGACCACGGCGCCCCGGGTCAGGTCCTTGCCCTCGCACGCCTTCTTGAGCGCGTCGACGACGATCGCCGCCGCCGAGTAGCCCGAGGGGACGCCGCTGTCGATGGCCGTGTCCGGATACTTCGCCGCGTAGTCGGCGGCCAGCTTCTTCATGGCGGGCATGTCGGAGCTGATCGGCGTGCCGGCGGTCATGTAGTAGAAGTCCTTCAGCAGGGCGGGCCCGGCCGGGGTGGGCAGCAGCTGCGGGGAGTAGGCCGAGTTGCTGCCGACGAACGGCACGTCCATGCCCTTGGCGAGCGAGACGCCGACGAGCGAGGCGGTCTGCTTGGGGCCGACGGAGACCAGGACGGCCTTGACGCCCTCCGCCTTGAACGCGGCGACCTGGGCGCTCATGTCCTGGTCGGTGGCCTTGATCTTCTGCTCCACGAGCGTGAGGCCGAGCTTCTCGGACGCGTATTTGGAGCCGTTCAGCGCGCTCTCGCCGTAGTCGCCCTCGAAGTACAGATGACCGATCCTGTCCCCGGACTCGATGCCCTTCTCCCTGGCCAGGAAGTCCACCCCGTTGATCATGTCGATGTCGTAGGTCGTCCCGGTGACCTGGATGGACCTGCTGCCGAGCAGCCCGGTCGCCCAGGCCTGCGGGATGGTGAGCATCTGGTCGGCCTCGATGCGCTGTTTGAGCGCGTTGACCATGGGCGAGCCGACGAAGTGGGCGATCGCCACCACCTTCGGGGCGATCTCGGTGTAGGCCGCGACCGCCTTCTGCGCGTCGTAGCCGTGGTCGCGCACCAGGGCCTCCAGCTGCCGCCCGCACACGCCCCCGGCCGCGTTCGTCTGCTCGAAGTACAGCTGCTGCGCCTGGGTCAGGCTCTTGCCGAACGAGGCGTACGGGCCGGTGAGGTCGGTCATGAGACCGATCGTGATCCTGTCGGCGGTGACGCCGGGCCCCGTCTTCACGCCGTCCCCCCCGACGACGGAGGGGGCGGCGCCCCCGCTGCCCCCGGTGGCCTTCTCGCTGGCGCACGCGGTGACGGCCAGGGCCAGGGCGGCGAGCGCCGCGACGTGTCGGACCGGGGTTCTTGGGATCTTCATGTCATCAGTTCCTTGTGTCGGGAGAGGGGGAGGGGGACGGCGGGGTCTTCGTCGTCGCGGTCGTCGCGGTCGTCGGGGAAGTCGCGGAGGCCGGGGGAGCGGAGGCGGGGGTGAGCCTCCGGCCGGCGGCCACGCGCAGGCGTCCGGCGAGGCCGAGCAGCCCGCCGGGCAGGAAGAGGACGATGACGACGACGGCGGCGCCGTACAGGATGCGGGCCGCCTCGGCGGGCGACACCCCGCCCGAGCCCGGCTCGGCCACCAGCGGCAGGGCGTCGCTGTAGCGGCTGAGCAGCTGGGGGAGCATCGAGATGAAGAACGCGCCGATCACCGCGCCCGCGACGGAGCCGAGACCGCCGATGATGATCATCGCCAGGTAGTCGAGGGAGAGCAGCAGGCCGAAGTAGTCGGGCACGGTGCGCTGGAAGACCAGTGCGATCAGGACGCCGGCCAGCCCTCCGTACATCGACGACAGCACGAACACCCCGGCGCGGTAGCGGGCCACCGGCACGCCCATCACCCCGGCCGCGATCTCGTGGTCGCGGATGGTGTTCATGGCCCGCCCGGGACGGCCGCGCAGCACCCCGCGGGCGAACAGCGCCGCGCCGGTCAGCAGGACCAGCCCCAGGAACCAGAGCCGCTCCAGCGAACCGAACGGCACCTGGGCCACCACCAGCTCGGGGGTGTCGGCGAACGCGAACCCGAACAGCTCCATCGGCGGCACCGCCCGCCCGTTGTAGCCGCCCGTCACGGGTTCGGCGTTGAACAGCACGTGCTGGCCGACGAAGATCAGCGCGAGGGTGGCGATGCCGAGGTAGGCGCCTTTCAGGCGTCCCGCGATGGGGCTGAACACCCCGCCCGCGACGCCCGCCGCGAGCACCGCGAGCAGCGCCGCCACGGGCGTGGGCAGGCCCAGGCCGCCGAGGGCGTGCGCGCCGCCCTCCGGCTCCGAGGCGAAGTAGACGTAGGCGTACGCGCCGACCGCGAGGAAGAACGCGTGGCCCATGGACAGCTGCCCGGTGGCGCCGGTGAGCAGGTTGATGCCGATCGCGCCGATCGCCGCCGACATCGCGAAGAGCCCGGCCTGCAGCCAGAAGCCCTCCAGGTAGAACGGTACGGCGACGGCCACCGCGACCAGCGCGACGCAGGAGAGGACGACCTTCTTAGACACGTGCCAGCTCCCTCGTCCCGAACAGCCCGGCGGGGCGGATGAGCAGGACCACGATCATCACGAGGAACGGCGCGACGTCGCCGATGCCCCGGCCGAGGAAGGCCAGGTCGTTCTGGTAGCCGCTCATCATGGCCTCGGTGACGCCGATTATCAGCCCCCCGGCCAGCGCTCCCGTGGTGGAGTCGAGGCCGCCGAGGATCGCCGCGGGGAACGCCTTCATCGCCGCGAACGTGGTGCTGCGGTCCAGCCCCGGGGTGGGGAAGACGCACAGGAAGAGCGCGGCGACGGCGGCGAGCGCCCCGGCGACCGCCCAGGCCCCCATCGAGACCCGCCCGCGCCGCACGCCCATCAGCGCGGCGGTCTCCGCGTCCTCCGCGGTGGCACGCATGGCGATGCCCCAGTTCGTGTACTTGAACGCCAGCAGGAAGGCGGCGATCAGGGCCGCCGCGACGGCGAGCGCGACCACCCGGGTCTGGGCGACGCTGACGGCTCCCAGATGCAGCACCCGGTCGCGCCACGGGTCGCCCAGGGCGAGCACGTCGGTGCCGATCTGTCTCGTCAGCTCGGTCGTCAGCACGATGTCGACGCCGATCGTCACGATCGCGAGGACGCTGTGCGAGGCGACGTTCGCCCTGCGGATGATCAGGAACTCGATCAGGGCGCCCACGACGGCGGCTCCGGCGACGCCGAGCAGCAGGGCGGTCCAGAAGCCGACCGACGGGTGCGCCTTGGCCACGATGAAGCCGCCGACCAGCAGCAGTGAGGCGTGCGCGAAGTTCACCACCTCGGTCGCCTTGAAGATGATGACGAAACCCAGGGCGATCAGCGCGTACACGGCCCCGACGGAGATCCCGTTCACCAGGAGTTCGAGAAAAGTGATCACGAGGCGACCTCCTCGTCCTTGCCCGTCGCGCCCTCGTCCTTGCCCGTCGCGCCCTCGTCCTTGACGGTCTCGGCGGTCGTGTTCTCGTCTTCGGTGCTCCGGGCGGTGGCGCTTTTGGCGTTTCCGGCCGTCGTGTCCTTGATCGCGGCGCCTTCCGCCGCCGCGCCAAGGTAGGCGCGGATCACCTCGGGGTCGTTCTGCACCCGGCCCGGAGGCCCGTCCGCGATGCGCCTGCCGAAGTCCAGGACCGTCACCGCGTCGGCGAGCCGCATCACGATCCCCATGTCGTGCTCGACCAGCAGGATCGAGATGCCGAGGCTCTCCCGTACCGCGACGATCAGCTGGGCCATGTCGCGGCGCTCGCCGCCGGTCATCCCGGCGACCGGCTCGTCCAGCAGCAGCAGCCGGGGCTCCATGCACAGGGCCCGTGCCAGCTCCACGCGCTTCTGCACGCCGTACGGCAGCAGCCCGACGGGTGTGGCCAGCCGCTCGGAGAGCCCGACGAACGCGGCGATCTCGGTCACCCGCTCGCCGTGCGCGGCCGCCTCGCGCCGGGCCTGCGGCAGCCGCAGCCCGGCCGAGAGGAACCCAGCGCGGGTCAGCCGGTGGCGGCCGAGCATGAGGTTGTCCCGCACCGACAGGCGCGGCGACAGGGCGATGTTCTGGAAGGTGCGTGCCACGCCCAGGGCGGCGATGCGGTGCGGGGCCAGGGAGGTCAGCTCCGCGTCGCCGAACCGCACGCTGCCCGAGGTGGCCCGGTAGACGCCCGACAGGACGTTGAAGCAGGTCGACTTGCCCGCCCCGTTGGGCCCGATCACCGCGTGGACGCTGCCGGGCTCGACGCTGAAGCCGACCGTGTCCAGCGCGGTGAGCCCCGCGAAGCGCACGGTCACGTCACGCACGTCGAGCCGGGGAATGGAAGTATCCATACCGTCCGGTTGGTATGTATCACTCACGCGGACCACCTCGCCAGGGCCGGGCGAGCGGCCTCCCGCGTCCCCGGGGCGGACGCGGACGCGTCCTCGATGCCCAGGTAGCGGCGGCGCACCTCGTCGCTCGCGGCGAGCTCGGCGGCCGGTCCCGACAGCACCACCTCGCCGACCTCCAGCACGTAGGCGTGCGAGGCCAGGGAGAGGGCCATCGCGGCGTTCTGCTCCACCAGGAGCACCGTGGTGCCCCCGGCGTTGATCTCGCGAACGGTGTCGGCGATCCTGGCGGCCGTCATCGGCGCGAGACCGAGGGTGGGCTCGTCCAGCAGCAGCATCCTGGGCCTGGCCATCAGCGCGCGGCCGATGGCGAGCATCTGCTGCTCGCCCCCGGACAGCAGCCCCGCGCGCTGTCCGGCGCGCTCGGCGAGCACGGGGAAGAGCGCGAGAACCCTCTCCCTCGTCTCGGCCGCCGACCGCCGGTCGGGCGCGCCGAGGGCGCCGGCCCGCAGGTTCTCCTCGACCGTCATCCGCGCGAAGACCCTGCGCCCCTCGGGTACCTGGACGACGCCCCTCGCCACGACGGCCGAGGTGGCGGTGCCGGACAGCCGCGTACCGCCGAACCCGACCTCGCCCGCGGTGATCCCGCCCCGGTGGAACCCCAGGGTGCCCGACACGGCGCGCAGCAGGGTCGACTTCCCCGCGCCGTTGCCGCCGAGCACCGCGACGACCGAGCCGCGCGGGACGTCCAGCGAGACACCCCGCAGGGCCAGGACCGGGCCGTAACCCACCGCCAGATCCCTGACGACCAGCCCGTAATCTTCGGGCGGGCGGGGGTCGTGCACGTCCATGTGTGCCTCCTGACAGCCGATGAACGCACCCAACCGAGGTGCTTCACCGGCGTCCAGAGGGCGGGGTGAAGTCGGGGCGGGTGCCCATGCGGGGCGGGTGCCGGTTGTGCGCGGGCACAACCCCGGGTCACGAAACAGAACAGAACCTTGTTCGGCCAGGTGTCTTGCTGTCACGATCCCCAGATGGGGACCCGGCCGGTTACGGACGACGAAGTACGCAGGATCATGCGCCTGGCCGCCCGCAGGCTGTTGCGGAGACTTCCCGAGCTCACCGACGAGCTCGTCGCCAAGATCCGCGACACCGACGAGGCGTACCGGCGGATGGTTCCCACCGACGACCACTGGCAGAGCGTCTACGAGGCGATGCGGGACGGTATCGGGGCGATCCTGCTGCCCCGCTCCGAACGATGCGACCTGCCGCAGGCGGAGAGGACCGCCCGGCGCAGGGCGGAGCAGGGGCTGCCCATGGACTCCCTGCTGCGCAGCTACCGGCTCTCCGCGCAGGTGATGTGGGACGGTCTCATCGACGTGGTCACCGAGGAGGAGTCGGACAGCCTGCCGGTCCTGATCCGCAGTGCCACGAAGGTGTGGCACGCCATCGACCGGCAGGCGATCGCCGCCGCCGAGGCCTACCGAAGACGGGAGGCCGAGATGTTCGGCCGTACAGCCGAGAGGGTCCAGGCCCTGCTCGACGCGCTACTGGAGGACCGGACCGACGCCGCCCTCGTCCGCAGCGCCGCCGCCGCGCTCGACCTGCCGGAGCTGGGCCGGTACGCCGTCGTCATCACCCGGCTGCCCGGCCGCCACGACCACGGGGACGACTCCCCGCGGCCGACCGCCCTGGGCGTGATGCGGCTGCTGTGGCGGATGCGCCCCGACTACGAGGTGTCGGTCGTGCTGCTGCACGACGCGGACATGGACGACCTGGCCGGAGAGCTCCGCCCGCACGTCACCGGATGCGCCGGGATCAGCCCGGTCGTCGAGGGACTGGCGGAACTGGGCCGCGCCAGGCGGCTCGCCGAACTGGCCCTGCGGACCTGCGTGGGTGAGGGTCCGGAGATCGCCAGGCTGGAGGACAGGCTGCCCGCCGCGCTGATCGTCAGCCAGCCCGAGCTCGCGGGCCACCTCAGCGGCGCTGTGCTGAGGCCCATCCTCGCCCTCGACCAGGCCGACAGGGATGTGCTCCTCGGCACCCTGGAGGCGTGGCTGCGGTGCGAGGGTTCGGCCATGCGCGCCGCCGGGCAGCTGTACTGCCACCGCAACACGGTCTTCAACCGCATCCGCCGCATCGAGCAGCTCACCGGCCGGTCGCTCGCCCGCCCGCTCGACATCGTGGAGCTCACCCTGGCCCTCGACGCGGTGCGGTTGCTCCCCATCACCTGACAATCCACACTTTGCCCCTTCCGGCGCTTAGCGTGTGGCACAAGAGGGCAAAGGTAGGGGATACCCGCGCCAGGCTGAACCGAGGTGGTGTCAATGCTGATCGGTACGATTCTGCAAGGCAAGGGAGTGGAGGTGGCGACCGTCCGCCCGGATGCGACGGTCACCGCGCTCCTGGCCGTTCTGGCCGAGAAGAACATCGGTGCCGTGGTGGTGTCCGAGGACGGCTCGTCCATCGCGGGCATCGTCTCCGAGCGCGACGTCGTGCGGCGGCTGCACGACCGCGGCGCCGGTGTGCTGGACGACCCGGTGTCGTCCATCATGACGACCGAGGTCCGCACCTGCCCGCCGGACGCCAACGTCGACGACCTCCGCCAGACCATGACCACGCACCGCATCCGGCACGTGCCGGTCGTGAGCGCCGGCCGGCTGGCCGGGATCGTGAGCATCGGCGACGTGGTCAAGAGCGCCATCGAGGCGCTGGAGACCGAGAAGGCCCACCTGGTCGACTACCTCCACCGCTGAGCCGGGGTCCGGTTCGCGAGCCCGGGTCCGAAGGGGCTCGATCCCTGAGCCCGGGTCCCCCGGGATCCGGGCACTTGAGTCCGGGTAGGCCTTTGGGATCGTCCCCCGAAGCCCGGATGGGCCCGGCGCGTCGCGCCGGGCCCATCACGTTCCCGCTACTGCACGGTTATCTTGTCCACCTCGATCGTCAGGCCCTTGACCTGCGGTGTCGAGGTACCCGTCGTCACCGTTCCGATCCCGGGGCTGACGCCCTTGATCTTCATCGTGTAGCTCAGGCTGCCTCCCGGGGCGCCGGGCGTGCTGGACACCCGGAGGTCCTCGGTCGGCGGGCCGGTGATCTGGCCGCCCGCGGTGCCGTCGGCGTTCTCCGCGCCCACGGTCAGGCCGTAGCCCGCCGGAGGATCACCGGGCAGGTTGGCCGAGTCGTAGGTGTAGGTGATGTCCTCGGTCCCGTTCAGGCCGATCCACTGCTGGAAGACCTTGGTGTCGCTCGTACCGTAGATGTTGACCCGCCACTCGATGACGAGCCAGTCACTGACGCCGTCGGTCAGCGTGCCGGCGTAGACGCCCGGCGTGCCGGTGCCGTCCAGGTCGGTCCAGTAGGGGGCGAGCACGTTGTTCGGGACCGCGGGGTCGGGCAGGGTCTGCGGCTCGAACGAGACGTCGGCCGAGCCGGAGGTTCCCCCGGCGACCGTGTAGCCGTTGGAGACGACGCCGAGCCTGGTGTAGGTCCTGCCCGCGTACTGGAACGCGGGGACGGTGAAGTTGATCGCCTGCTCGTCGCCGATCGGCGTCGGCGCGATGCCGAAGGCGTCGAGCGGCAGGTACGGTGCCGGACCGGTGCCCGGGGTGACGTTCGGCCTGTCCGGCTGCTTGGCCGCGAGGGTGGTCTTCGTCGTCGCGATCTGGGAACCGACCTTGGTGGCGCCGGTCACCGAGTTCAGGCGCAGCCTGCCGTCCAGCGTGCTGACCGCCGTGACCTCGGCGTCCTCAAGGGTGTCGTTCTGCACGGTGACCGTACAGGTGGACTCGCCGGTGTTGCGCGGGATGGTGGCCGGTGCGCAGGTCTGGTCCACCGGGACGGCGCCCTCCTTGCGGACGAACGCAACCGGCAGGTGCAGGTTGCGCGAGCCGCCCACCTGCTTGAGGTTCACCTGGCCGAAGTACTGGCCCTCGGGCAGGTCCGGCGCGGTGATCACCACGCTGAGCTTGACGCTCTTGCCCGCCTTCACGCTGAACAGCGGCGGCAGCACCGTGATGTTCGCGCCGCTCACGGTCGTGCCCGTGGCGGTGAAGGTGAGCGTCTTGTTCGTGACGTTGGTGAACGTCCGCTTGGCGGTGATGAGACCCGGCATGATCGGGGCGTTCACCGACGGCAGGTTCAGGTCGATGCGGTTCAGCGGGTCGTTGGCCGAGGCGGTGAAGTTCGCGCCCGTCTCGTCCAGGGTCAGGCCGGGATCGCCGGCCTTGGTCAGGTCGATGCGCCCGCCGCCGGTGTCGAACGGGTCGGCCGGGGTGACGCGGTCCTGCTTGGTGACCGAGGTCTTGGCCGTCGTCTCCAGCGCGGACTTCACCTGGCCCGGCGTCCAGTCCGGGTGCAGCGCGAACACCAGGGCCGCGGAGCCCGCGACGTGCGGCGACGACATCGAGGTGCCCGAGATGACCTGGTACAGGTTGCCCTGCGGGCCACCGGCCGGACCCTCCAGCGTCGGCGTCTGCCCGGCCAGGATGTGCAGGCCGGGGGCGGTGACGTCCGGCTTGAGGAAGTCGCCGCCGGGGCCGCGCGAGGAGAACGTGGTGATCGCGTCGCCCTGCCAGGAGGCCTTGGTGCCCTGGGTGAAGGAGGCCGTCGCGCCGGGGTTGGCCGACAGGAACGCCAGCAGGGCGTCGCCCTCGGGCTTGTCGATGTGGACGGAGGGGATCCAGTGGTTGTCCGTCATCACGTCGAGCGCGGTGGAGTTGTACAGGATCATCCCGGCCGCGCCGCCCTGCCGGATGTTGAAGCCCTTCAGGACCCGGTCGGGACCGCGCTCACAGACGACGATCTTCCCGACGAACAGGCCCGGGGGAGCGGGCGAGGTGCAGAGCGGGTTGGAGTACGGGGGAGCCGAGGCCCGCACCACCGGCAGCGGGGAGGCGAGGCCCGGGGTGATGGAGGCACCCTTCACCGTGGCCGTCGCGCCGCCGGAACCGGACAGCGTGACCGTCGACTGGAAGGTCCTGGTCTGGGTGGAGGCCGCCACCGTGGTCACCCACGGGCTGACGTGGTTGACGGTCGCCGCGCCGGGGCCGGCGTTGCCCGCCGAGGCCGAGACGAGCACGCCCGCCGCGTACGCGTCGAGGAAGGCCAGCTCCACCGGGTCGCTGTAGGGGGAGGTGCCGCCGGAGATCGAGAAGTTGATCACGCGGACGCCGTCGAGGATGGCCCGGCCGACCGCCTGGGCGGAGTCGGAGGGGTAGCAGCCCGCCTGGCCGCAGACCTTGTAGACCGACACGTGCGCCGCGGGGGCGATGCCGTGGATCGGTCCCCGGCTGATGCCGAGCGGGTTCGTGTCGGCCACCGGGCCGCCCGCCGAGGTCGTCGCGGTGTGGGTGCCGTGACCGTTGGAGTCGCGGGCGCTGTCCGGGTAGACCTCGCCGCCGACGATCGCGTTGTAGGTCTCCAGGAACGGGGCGCCACCGATGATCTTCCGGTTGCAGGCGAACGTGTCGGCCGCCGGGGTGAGCGGGTTGTCGCCGAAGTCGCAGGTACGCGGCGTGCCGTCCTTGGTCGGCGGTGCGGCGGGCAGCGTGCCGGGGTCGGCGAACTGGGGGTGCTCGGGCCAGGCGCCGGAGTCCAGGATGCCGACGATGACACCCTTGCCCGACGAGGAGCTGCCGCCCAGCTTGCTGTAGATCGCGGGCGCTCCGATGAACGCGGGGCTGGAGTCGGTCAGCAGCTGCTCGGGCTTGTCCTCCTGGACGGCGGCCACGCCGGGCAGCTTCAGCAGCGAGGCCGCCTTGTTGGCGGGGACGCGCAGCGCGATGCCGCCGTAGACGGTCCGCAGTTTCTGGCCAGCCTTGGCGCCTGGCACGTTCCTGGCCAGTTCGGCGAGGAAGGTGTTCTCGACGTCCTCGATGTGTTGCTGGTATTTCCTCGCGTCGCCACTCTTGATATCAAGGGCCTTTCCGGTCTTCGCCGGACTCGTCGCGGGAAGCCCTTCGAGGCCACCCTGATAGGCGGCGAAAGAGTCGTAGTCGAGCTTGACCATCACGTTGACCGTGGCGCCCGAGGTCGACTTCAGCAGCCCCTCGTCACTCCGGGCGAGTTTGCCGGTGGGGGACTTCGCGCCCTGGACCGGCTCACCCCCGGTCAGGGGAGTCGCCGTCCACTTGGCGGACGGCGTGGGGGTGGGGGTGGGATCCGCGCTCGCCGGCGGCGCCATCGCCGCAACGAGCCCGACGCCGGCGGCGAGCGCCGCCACGCGTCTGATCCTCGGTGAGTAGGGCTTTCTGGTCAACGAGACCTCCCTGTAGGCACGCATGAACCGCTCACGTGGCAGGGAGGGGAGGCCACCCGCACGCCTGGGGCAAGGCATGCCTGGGAGGGCGCGACCCTCCCCGTCGGGTGACACGCGATCGGCCACCCGGTAAGGGCGGCCGATCATGACAGGGAGCCTAACTAGAGACCATTTGTTTGCCTAGATCATGAAATTGACACAATCATCGTGGGAATTGGTCAAATTTGATCGCAGACTCGGCGGAGTTTCCGTACTTCCGCGGCTCGGGCGTCTCCGTGCCCGCCTTATCCGCGACCGCGGGGAGGGCGTGACCGGGGGAGGGCGCGACCGAGGGAGGCGTGACCGCGAGGAGGGGGCGACCGCCGCGAAGGCGGGGCGTTCCGCCGCGCGTAAACTGGCCTCACCTGACACGCGGGAGGCTCGGTTGAAGCTCAAGCTTGATCTACACCCCCTCTACAACAAGGGCGGAGAGATCGACAAGGCGCTGCGGGGCATCATCGACGAGGCCATCAGGAAGAAGGCCACCGAGGTCGAGATCATCCCCGGCAAGGGCTCGGGCCAGCTGAAGAAGAAGGTCCTGCGCTTCCTGGAGCAGAAGGAGATCAAGGCCCTCTACCACCGCATCGACAAGGACGCCAAGAACCACGGCCGCCTCTTCGTCTACTTCCGCTACAAGTAGGGAAGGGAAGTCTCCGACCTGCGGTGACCTATTTCGTGGGCGAGTACCGCCGACCCGCGGGCGCGTACCGAGCCCGGCCGGGACGCGTTCCTCGCCCGCTTCGAACCTCCTCGCCGCGGCGGGTTCGTTCGTCCGCTCCCGCACACGGCGACGCCGCTGACACAAAGGCGCTTATACGGCCTGGGCGGGCCCGACTCCTGGGTGATGTGCAGGTCGACGGCGCGGCCGGGGGTGTCCGCTCGACTCGACGCCGTCCCGGAGCCCGCAGCCCGCAGCGCAACTGCCACACCCGGCCCCACTGCTGCACCGCGTACGACACCTGCGGGGAACGGGTCGCCTTCGCCCCGGCCAGATCCCACAACTCGGCACACAACTCCTCGGCGTAGCGACCTCGATGTCGTGGGGGTGGAACTCTCATCGCCAGATCGACCAGGCGTCGCGCCGATGGGGCCGGCTCGATTGGGTGTACGACGAACTGTGCCTATCCTTCTCCCGTGGCACTGTGGTTCGAGACTCGCGCGTCCGACTCGCCCTGGGTCGACACCGTGTGGACCTGTACGAGCGAGTGGGTCGCGGAGATGACCTCGGTGGCGACGGTGTGCTGGGGTCTGGTGTTCTGGGAGCTCGAGGGCACGGCGTACGCGAGCGTCTCCGGCCCTGAGACCAGGACCGGCACCGCGCCGGTGCCGGAGGGCGCTACCTTCGTCGGCATCGAGTTCGCGGTGGGCACCTGGCTCCGGGCCGTGCCCACGCCGGCCCTGGTCGACTGTGGCGTCGAGCTCCCCGACGCCACGCACAGGACCTTCCGGCTGGACGGTCTCCGTTGGGAGACTCCCGGCCCCGACGACGCCGAGGCCCTGGTCGACCGCCTTGTGCGCGCCGGAGCCGTGGTCCGTGACCCGCTCGTCGCCGAGGTCTGCCGAGGTCACCGTCCAGTGGTCTCGGGACGCACCGTCGAACGCCGGTTCCGCGCGGCGACCGGGCTCACCCGGGGGGCCGTACGGCAGATCGAACGCGTCCGCAAGGCCTCGGCGCTGCTGGCCGACGGCACCCCGGTCACCGATGTCGTCTCCAAGCTCGAGTACTTCGACGAGCCGCACCTGGCCCGTGCGCTGCGACGGTACGTCGGGCGTACGGCGCGACAACTCCGCGAGGGCACCGGCGGTGCGATCGCCCTGGATCTGGATCAGCCGACGACGTCGTAGATCAACTTGATGACACCGTTGGGGTAGGCCGCGGACGCCCGAAGGCTCAGTGCCTGCTTGTCCTTGTCCGCGCTGCTGAACAGGCTCTTCCCGGCTCCGAGCAGCACCGGGAAGACGAGCAGGTTGTACCGGTCGACCAGGCCCGCGTCCGACAGGCGTCGAGCGAGCTCCGCACTCCCGTGGATGAAGATCGCGCCACCCTCGCTCTTCTTGAGCTCGACGACGTCCTCGGTCGAGCGCAGGATCGTCGTCGGCCCCCAACCCTCGACGAGGGCGTCGTCGGGCAGCGTGGTCGAGACCACGTACTTGGGCAGTTCCCTGTAGGCGGCGTGGTCCTCCGAGTCGCGCCAGATCGGTGCGAACACCTCGTAGCTGCGGCGGCCGAACATCAGCGCCGTCGTATCCTCGAGCTCCTCGCCCTTGAGTGAGAACGCCTCGGGCAGGAACTCGATGTCCTTGACCACCCAGCCACCGCTGCGGTGGTCTTCGCCCGGCCCGCCACCCGGGGAGTCCACAACGCCGTCGAGCGAAACGAACGCGGTATAGACCAGATCACGCATGTGCTGTTCTCCTCATTTTGCCGGGCGACGAGGCCGCCAGGTAGATGGTGTTGCCACGCCGACGCACCGCGGCGGAGTGCCCACGCCCATGCTAGGAAGCGCCACCGCGGCCGTCTTGTACGGAAACGACGGCCCGAGGAGGTAGCGGACGACGCCACGACCGGGCAGTGGCCGATCCTCCCGGTGTGATTCCACGTCCCCGTTCCTGGAACTTTATGTTTGCTTTATCCGTCACTTCTGGAAAAGGGGGCTTTCCGAAGCGGGGGAGACGGGGGTAGCGATAGGCGCGAGACGATCGCTCGCCGGGGGCGGGTGTGAGATGGGGGTGGACGACGGTTGTCTCGTCGTCGAGGTGCCCGGCCGTCATCCGATCCGGTTGCCGCTCACCGGTGAGGAACGCGCGGCCTTCCTGGTCCTGTACCGCCTTCCCCGCGAGATCGGGGTCGTGTACGGGGTCGCGGTCCTGGACGCCGAGGGAAGGGTCATGCTCGACTCCCCGGGAGCCAGGCCCCGTCATCTGGTGGAGACGCTCGCCGCGGACGCCGGGCTGACCTTCGAGTACCGGCTCTACGCCACCGAGTGGGAGGGGCGCGCCGCCCTTGAGAACCGGGCGCCGCTGTGGCGCACCACGGCGGACGCGGGACTCCCGGTGCGCGGCGACCACTCTCACGAGGCGGCGGCCCGGCTCAGGCCGTCCGACGAGGTGTCCGGCGAGCTCCGGCCGTACGAGGGGGCGTTGGAGGGCACGCCCCGCCCGGCGACCACCCTCGGCTGGGACGGCCCGACGCTGGTCGCGAGGGACCCGGTGGCCGGACGTTCGCTGCTGCTCGCGCCCGCCTCCCTGTACCACTACCGGTACGAGCGCCGGGTGTTCGTCTCCGGTAAGGAGGAGTCGCGCTCCCTCACCGGGCTGGCCGTGCTCGACGCCGACGGGCTGGTGCTCGCCGACCTTCCCGGCGCGTGGACGGCCCACGAGGTGGCCGCCTTCGCGGCCGGGCGGCAACTTCTCGTGCACGACGCCCTGGTGATGTCGTCGAGGATGGTGCGTACCGTGCTGAGCAGGCGGGCCCCCGGCTGGACGCGCCTCACCGGGCTGGAGGTCCCCCGGCTGTCCAGGGCCAAGAAGACCGTGGCGGTCTGCGCGGGGGTGGCCGGGTTGTTCGCGATGGCCTATGTCGTCGCGACGGGTGGCTGGTTCGCGTGGCGGGGGCTGTCCGCGCTGGGCGGGATGCTGCTGGACCTGCTGGACGCCAAGTGGCTGGCGGTCTTCTTCGCCCCCCTGCTCGTCCTCCTGAAGCCCGTGCGGCAGGCGTGGCACAACCGGCGTGTCCGGCGCGGCTCAGCGCTCGGGCCGCCCGGAGGGCCGTACCTCTCCGTCCCGCGCGGGAAGACGCTGCGTGTTCCGCACGGGAGGACGCTGCGTGTCCGGCTCGGCTCGCGGATGGTCTCCGACGACATCGAGATCGGGCCCGACCTGGGCTGCGCGGCCGCCCTGATCGCCTACCGTCACGAGAAGTTGCCGGGGCTCTTCGTGGTGGACGGCGAGGGAAGGCCCGTCCGCCACCTGCCGGGCCCGTGGCCGCTGGAGGACACGCACCGCTTCGCCGCGCGGCACGGACTCGGCTTCGAGGTACGGACGCTGTCCCGCGAGGAGTATCTCGACCTCACCGCCCGTGCCCGCGACGCCGTACCCTGACCAGCACGACGACGGTGCGAGGGGCGCGTCTCGATGCCCGCTGCCTCTGAGCGTGAGGATTCCACCGTGACGGATCGACGCAGGGTGGGGTCGTACGGCACCATTATGTGACGCATGACGGCAATGTCCTCTCCAGTGATCGGCGAAGCCTCCGGCAGCCCGCGGATCGCGGCGGGGTTCTGCCCGGGTGGAGGCCCGATCCTCTCGTGAACGACCTTCCAGAGAACTCGCCGCTCCCACCCGCATACTTCTCACCTCCCCTGAAAGGCCCCCTATGAGCGACATCAACGCACTCCTCGCCCAGCGCGCCGAGCTGGATCGCCAGATCGAGGAACTCCAGTCCGGAGACCTGAAGGAGCGCGAGAACACGCTCGGTGACATCCTCGCGGCCGTCGCCGAGTGGGCCACCGTACGCGGCCACGAGGCGCTCAGGAGGGAGCTCAAGAACTGGGAGTACGTCACCTTCGCGGGTATCGAGGTCGGCGTGGGTCACGACGGCGGTGAGCGCTGGGGGCTGCCGCAGAGCTCGGTCACCGTGATGGACTCCGTCAGCGGGACCGACGTGGAGTTCGGGACCACGCCCCCTCCGGTCCAGGCCGTCCTCGGCCTGCTGGAGGGCCTGCTGGCCACGCGCTGACCCCGCCTCGCGCGTACGTCGGAGTCTCGGTCCGCACGGACCGGCCCTGCCTCGCGCGTACGTCGGAGTCTCGGTCCGCACCGACCGGCCGGGTCTCGCGGGTACGCCGGAAATCCCTGTTCTCCCCGGAGGGCGGGGGTTTCCGCCTCAGAGCTTGCGGAAGGTCCTCGCCTCCTCGGCCGCCGCGAGCACGGCCTGCAGCGAACAGCCGGTGCCCGCCGACACGACGGCCGAGATGGTCCCCTCCACGAACGGCACGTCGGCGATCACCACACGTTCGTCCGCGAAGAGCCGGGCGGTGAGCACCGAGCTTCCCAGGTCGGGGATGAGGATCACCCCCTCTCCCCGGTCCACCTCCTCGATCGCCGCCGCCACCAGGTCGGGACTGGTCCCGAGGCCGCCGTCCTCGGTGCCGCCCGCGGCGGCCAGCGGCACGTTCGTGCCGCCGATCTGCGCGGCCAGCAGCGCCACCGCGGCCGCCAGCGGGCCGCTGTGCGAGATGAGGACGATGCCTACCACGGGGCCACCGGCCGTCCCGCCAAGCGGGTCATCGCGCAGTCACCGTGTGCAGGGCGGAGATGATGAGCGCGGTGGAGGCGGCGCCGGGGTCCTCGTGGCCCACGCTGCGCGGCCCGAGATAGCTGGCCCGCCCCTTGCGGGCCTGCATCGGGATCGTCGCCTCGGCTCCGGTAAGGGCCGCCGACGCCGCGGCGCCGATCGCCTCCGCCGGGTCCTTCCCATCCCGTACGGCCTGCTCCAGTGCCCGTACGGCCGGGGCGAGGGCGTCCACCATGGTCTTGTCGCCCTCGGCCGCCGACCCCAGCTTCCGCACCCCGGCGAGCCCGGCCTCCAGGGCCGCGTGGAGCTGCGCGACGGACACCTCGGGGGTGTCGCCCAGCGTCTTGCCCGCCTCTCGGAACGCCGTGCCGTACAGGGGACCGGACGCCCCGCCGACCTTGCGGATCAAGGTGTTGCCCACCAGCACCAGCAGCGCTCCCGGGGTGCCGGGTTCCCCGGCGGCCAGAGCCTTGGCGACCGCGGTGAGACCCCGGTCGAGGTTGGCCCCGTGGTCGGCGTCGCCGATCGCGGCGTCCAGGCCGGTCAGCCGCTCCCTCTCGGCGGCGACGGTCCTGGCGGTCTCCTCGATCCAGGCGGTGAAAAGGGCGGTGTCCATCGCGGTGTTCATCCCAGCGTCGTCCGTGTCGGTGTGCGGGCCGGCGTCCGTGCCGGTGTGTGTCCCAGTATCCGGGTCGGTGTGCGGGCCGGCGTTCGTCTCGGTGTTCGTGTCGCTGTGCGGATCGGTGTGCGGGGCGGCGTCCGCGTCGGAGGTCATCAGCGGCCCCAGCGCAGGGCGGGGGTCTCGACGGGGGCGTCCCACAGCCGGGTGAGTTCCTCGTTCAACCGGCAGACCGTGATCGAGAACCCCTGCATGTCGAGGCTCGTGACGTAGTTGCCGACGAGGTTCCGCGCCGCCCGCGCCCCCTTCTCCGCCAGATGGTCCACGACGGCCGCGTAGGCGATGTACAGCTCGATCAGCGGCGTGCCGCCCATGCCGTTCACCATGACGAGGGTGTCGCCGGAGATCGGCAGGTCCTCGTGGATCGCGTCCATCGCCAGGTGGACCAGCTCGCGGGCCGGGCGCATGGCCGAGCGTGTCCGGCCGGGCTCGCCGTGGATGCCGATGCCCAGCTCGATCTCGGTGTCGGCGAGGTCGAAGGTGGGCATGCCCGCCGCGGGCGTGGTGCAGGGGCTCAGCGCGACCCCGAAGGAGCGGCTGCGGGCGTTGACCTCCCTGGCCACCCGCGCGACCTCGGTCAGCGGCGCGCCGGTCTCGGCCATCGCCCCGGCGATCTTCTCGACGAACAGCGTGGCGCCGGTGCCCCTGCGCCCCGCCGTGTAGAGGGAGTCGCGTACGGCCACGTCGTCGTCGACCAGCACGCTCTCCACCCGCACCCCCTCCTCGCCGCTCAGCTCGGCGGCCATCTGGAAGTTCAGCACGTCGCCCGTGTAGTTCTTCACGATGTGCAGGACCCCCGCCCCGCCGTCCACCGCCGCGGTGGCCTCGATCATCTGGTCGGGTACGGGAGAGGTGAAGATCTCACCGGCGCAGGCCGCGTCGAGCATGCCGTACCCCACGAATCCGGCGTGCAGCGGCTCGTGCCCCGACCCGCCGCCGGACACCAGGCCCACCTTGCCCGGACGCGGCCCCGAGGCCCGGAACACGATCTGGTTGTCCACGTCCACCCGCAGCCCGGGATGGGCCGCCGCGACGCCGCGCAGCGCATCGGGAACGACTGACTCGACCTCGTTGATGAGCTTTTTCACAGTTCCCAAACTCGCCCTGTTCGCGGGCGATGGCAAGCATCGGCCGGCGGAAGCCCTCTCCTCCCGGGCTCCGAGCCGCGGACCGTGCCGGAGGCGAGGGCCGATGCCCGGCGGGCGCGGGAGGGGCCGGTATGGGGCCGGTGCGGGTCCTGGCGCCTGGCGGCCCGGCGCGCGGTGGGCGTCGGCCGGTGCGTGCGCGAAGGTGGCGGCGGAGATGGCGGTGTAGGAGGATCTGCCCAGGTCTTATCCCAGCTGGAGGCGTCATGTCGGTGTTGCGGAACCTGGTGGAGAGCATCCGGAACGGCGGGATCGAGGTGATCGACCTGACGGCGCCGCTGTCGTCGGAGACGCCGATCCTGCGGCTGCCGGAGCCGTTCGGCAACACCGTCCCGTTCACGCTCAAGGAGATCAGCCGCTACGACGACCGCGGCCCCGCGTGGTACTGGAACGACATCGTGACCGGTGAGCACACCGGCACCCATTTCGACGCGCCCGTTCACTGGGTCACGGGCAAGGACGGCGAGGACGTCTCGCAGGTGCCGGTCGAGCGGCTGATCGCCCCGGCCGTGGTCCTCGACTTCGCCGCCGAGGCGGCCGAGGACCCCGACTTCCTGCTGGAGATCGCGCACGTCAAGGCGTGGGAGGAGGCCAACGGGCCGCTGCCGGAGGGCGGATGGCTGCTCTACCGCACCGGCTGGGACGCCTACTCCCACGACCAGGAGCGCTTCCTGAACGCGAGCGAGACCGGCCCGCACACGCCCGGCGTCTCGGTCGAGTGCGCCCGGTGGCTGGCCGAGGAGACCTCTGTCGCCGGGCTGGGTGTGGAGACCGTGGGCACCGACGCGGGCGCCGCGCACGGCTTCGACCCCGCCTTCCCCTGCCACTCGTTCCTGCTGGGCGCGGGGAAGTACGGTCTGACCCAGCTGCGCAACCTCGACCGGCTCCCGGCGACCGGCGCCGTGGTCGTCGCGCCGCCGCTGCCCATCGCCGGAGGCTCGGGCAGCCCGCTGCGGGTGCTGGCCCTGGTCGAGAGGTGAACGTCGCCGAGGTCGTGGGGCGGACCCTCGCCTCACTCGGCGTGGACACCGCCTTCGGGGTGGTGGGCAGCGGCAACTTCCACGTGACCAACGCCCTGGTCGCGCAGGGTGTGCGCTACGTCGCCGCACGCCACGAGGGTGGTGCGGCGACCATGGCCGACGCCTACGCCCGCCTCAGCGGCGGGGTCGCCGTGCTCAGCGTCCACCAGGGGCCGGGGCTCACCAACGCGATGACCGGTATCGCCGAGGCCGCCAAGAGCCGTACCCCGCTCGTCGTGCTGGCCGGAGAGGTGACCGAGCCCCGCTCGAACTTCTTCGTCGACCAGACCGCGCTGGCGGAGGCGGTGGGTGCCGTCCCGCTGCGGATCGGGTCGGCGGAGACCGCCGCCGCCGACACGGCCGAGGCGTTCCGCACCGCTCGCGACGGGCGCCGTACGGTCCTGCTCAACCTTCCGCTGGAGGTGCAGGGGCTGGCCGTCCCGGACGCGGGCCGGGATGTTCCTGCGGCTCTCGGGGGCGGGGAGGGGGTGGGCGCGGCCGTACCGGGAGCGGGGGAGGCCACCCGGCCGGTGGAGCCCGGGACCGACGAGGTCGTCCGGCTGGTGGAGCCCGGAGCCGAACGGATCGTCCGGCCCCCGGAACCCGGCGCAGGGGCTGGGGCGATCGCCCGGCTGGTGGAGCCCGGGACCGACGAGGTCGCCCGGCTGGTGGAGATCCTCGCGGTGGCACGCCGTCCCGTCTTCGTGGCCGGGCGGGGCGCACGCGGGGCCCGGCGCGAGATCGAGGAGCTCGCCGAGCGGACCGGGGCGCTGCTGGCCACCTCCGCCGTGGCCAGGGGACTCTTCAGGGGCAGCCCGTGGGACCTGGACGTGAGCGGCGGTTTCGCCTCGCCGCTCACGGTCGAGCTCATCGGCGACGCCGACGTGCTCGTGGGCTGGGGCTGCGCCCTCAACATGTGGACCATGCGCCACGGCACGCTGATCGGCCGCGGCACCACCGTCGTCCAGGTCGACCTGGACGTCGCCGCGCTCGGCGCTCACCGGCCCGTCCACCTCGGTGTGGCCGGCGACGTCGCCCTCACCGCGCGGGCCGCCAACCGCCTGCTCGGCGAGCGTGCCGGTGCCGGTTACCGTTCGGCGGGGCTGGCCGCGCGGATCGCCGGGGAGAACCGCTGGCGGGACGTTCCCTACACCGACGAGAGCGGCGACGGCAGGATCGACCCCCGGACGCTCACGATCGAGCTGGACGACCTGCTCCCCGCGGAACGCGTCGTCTCCATCGACTCCGGAAATTTCATGGGATATCCGTCGATGTTCCTCGATGTCCCCGACGAGCGGGGATTCTGCTTCACGCAGGCGTTCCAGTCGATCGGCCTCGGCCTGGCCACCGCGATCGGCGCGGCCCTGGCCCAGCCGGACCGGCTCCCGGTGGCCGCGCTGGGCGACGGGGGCGCCCTGATGGGCGTCGCCGAGCTGGAGACGGTCGTACGGCTCGGCCTCCCGATGGTGATCGTCGTGTACGACGACGACGGTTACGGCGCCGAGGTGCACCACTTCGGCCCGGACGGGTATCCCCTGGACACCGTCACCTTCCCGCCCGCCGACATCGCCGGCATCGCCCGGGGCTTCGGCTGCGAGGCGGTCACCGTACGGGACCGGGCGGATCTCGGCGCGGTCGCCCGGTGGCTGGAGGGAGCCCGCGACCGGCCCCTGCTGATCCACGCCAGGGTCAGCCGCGCGCGGGGGGCGTGGTGGCTGGAGGAGGCGTTCCGGGGGCACTGAGGTTCCGTCCGCGCGAGGGCGTCGGGGAAGGATCGGGAGGTCGGGCCGGGTGGAGAGCTGGGGTACGGTTCAGCCATGGCTGAGATCGTGTACCCCCCGGTCCTCGGGGCGGCGTTGACCGTGTTCCGCGCGCTGGACCTCAAGATCACTGTCGAGGGTGCCGAGCACATCCCGCGGACCGGCGGGGCCGTGCTGGTCAGCAACCACATCAGCTATCTCGACTTCATCTTCGCCGGGTGGGCCGCGCGCCCGGCCGGGCGCCTGGTGCGTTTCATGGCGAAGAAGGAGGTCTTCGACCACCGGATCTCCGGCCCGCTGATGCGTGGCATGCACCACATCCCGGTCGACCGCGCGGCCGGGGCCGCCGCGTTCGGCGCGGCGCTGAAGTCGCTCAGGGGCGGCGAGGTCGTCGGGGTGTTCGCCGAGGCCACCATCAGCCGGTCCTTCACGGT
Source organism: Streptosporangium sp. NBC_01469 (assembly GCF_036227305.1). Classification (NCBI taxonomy): domain Bacteria; kingdom Bacillati; phylum Actinomycetota; class Actinomycetes; order Streptosporangiales; family Streptosporangiaceae; genus Streptosporangium; species Streptosporangium sp. NBC_01469. The sequence goes on from NZ_CP109465.1 coordinate 5,159,723, forward strand.
CAAGGAGATCAAGAACGGCGCGGTCCGGATGGCAGTCGGCGCGAAGGTGCCGATGATCCCGGTCTCCCTGTGGGGCACCCAGCGGCTGTGGACCAAGGGCCACCCCAAGAAGCTGCTGCAGCGGCACGTGCCGATCACGATCCAGGTCGGCGAGCCCATGCACCCCCAGCGCGGCGACGACTACGACGCCGTCACCGCCGACCTGCGCGAGCGCATGGCCGAGATGCTCGACAAGGCACAGCGGAGCTACCCGGAGATCCCGCAGGGTGTCTGGTGGCAGCCCCGCCACCTCGGCGGCACCGCCCCCACCCCGGAGGAGGCCGCCGAACTCGACGCCGCCGAGGCCGAGGCGAGGGTGAGGCATCACGGGGCATGACGCCCCGGCGGTGTCCGGAAAGGTTCAGGGGTGCGACGATCCTCGGTCCGTCCCGACCTCCGCCGGCCCGGGGACTCGGCGTCGATCCGCTCAGCGCCATCGGGATGGCGAGATCGGGAAAGTACTCGCTGCTTGTCGAGATCCGCGTGAGCCAGGCGATGCCGCCCGCGACGAGCAGGGTGCCCACCACCGTGACGGGCCTCGCGCCCAGCCTCACCGTCAGCCGGGGAGTGAACGCCGAGGCCGCGATGAACCCCATGGGCAGAAGGGCGGCGGTGAGGGCGCTGCGTCCCGCATATTCTCGGGACGAGATGTTTCCCCGGCGTTTTCTGCGCGAATGGCGTACGACGGCCGGTCTCAGCCATCCCCATGTGATGCCGATCTACGGCGTTGGTGAGAATGGCGGTTTGCTTTATGCGGTCATGCCTTATATCTATGGCGGAGATCTGCGGGCACTACTCGAATCGAATGGTCCTCTCACTCTTGAAAACGCCGTATCGGTCATCGCGCAGACGGGGGAGGCCCTGGACCATCTCCACTCCCAGGGTTTGGTCCATCGGGATGTGAAACCGGTGGTCGACCGCCGGTCCGATGTCTACGCCCTCGGATGTGTGCTCTACGGGTGTCTGACCACGATGGCCTCCTTCCAGGGACACAAGCCGGCTCTCGGCCCGCGCCCCCTTCCCTTGCCGTGCTGCGCCCCGATCTCCCACCCCAGGTAGATCGTGTCGTCGCCAAAGCGATGGCCGCGAATCCGCGAGATCGCTACAGCGGCTGTGGCGGGCTCGCCGAGGCGCTGCGGCGGATCGCTATTCCCTGACCTCACGCAGTTCGGTGTCCTTGTCGGTGTTCTTGGTGCTGTCTTCGCTGTTCTCGCTGTTCTCCGTGCCCTGGCCGGGAGTGCTCCTGCGCAGCACTCCCGGCAGGGTCAACGCGACGAGTACGGTGGCCAGCGTGCCGCCGGCGCCCGCGATGATGAGGGTCACCGGCGCTGAGGTGGCGTCGAGCAGGAAACCGCCGCCGACGTAGGACAGGGCGGCCGCCAACCCGATGGCTCCGTAGAGGTTGCCGAAGACCCTGCCGAGCATCCTCGGCGGGACCAGCCGCTGCAGCATGGTGTTGGTGGCCACGTCCATCGCCGCGATGCCGAATCCACGGATGAACTGGGTGGCGAACGCGGCCGCGACGGCCCAGGCCAGCCCGGTGAGCAGGTTGCCCACGCTGCTCACCGCGAAGCCGGCGATCAACAGGACCACCAGCGGCACGCGGCTGCTGTAGCGGGTCATCAGGGCGTATCCGAAGATCAGCCCGATGCCGACCGCCCCCAGAAGCAGTCCCACCGCCGAGTCGCCGGCGGCGAAGGTCACCTTGGCCAGGAGCACCAGCGCGACGTCGTCGACTCCGTTGAACGCGACGATGGCACAGAAACCCAGGGCGATGATCCGCACCACCTTGGCCGACCAGATGTAGCCCAGCCCGGACTTCGCGTCCTGCAGGAGCGAGGACTTCTCGCCGTCCTCGGCGGGGATCGGGGGAAGGGACTTCAGCCGGAGCAGGAGCGCTCCCGCCAGCAGGAAGGAGGCGGCGTCGACCAGGAGAACGCCGCGGATGCCGATGAAGGGGAACAGCACCGCCGCGATCAGTGGCCCGATGGCCTCGGCGGCGTTGGTCCCGAAGCCGAGCGTGGAGTTGGCGGTCTCCAGGTCCTTGTCTCGCACCAGACCCGGTATCGCCGCCCGTGAGGCCGGCAGGAACACCTGCCCCGCGATGGCACGGAGACCCACCAGCACCAGCAACAGAGGCAGCGGCGGCAGCGAGAGCGCGATGAGCAGGAGGATCACGCCCTGGGTGACCTCGCAGACGATCATCACCCGCTTGAGGTCGAAGCGGTCGCTGATCGCGCCGGCGATCGGGCTGAGCAGGGAAGGAACGAAATCCCCGACAAGCAGAAGCAAGGAGACCGCGATCGCCTGCCCCGTCGTGTCGGCCACGTGAAGCATCAGCGCGACAAGGCTGAGTGTGTCGCCGGTGGCGGAGATGACTCGCGACGACCACAGCGACAGGAACCTCGGGTTGTCGCGCAGAATGCTCAGTGCGCTCGGCCCTTTCTCGGTTCCCGTGCTGGCATCAGAGGCTGACATGCTCTCTTTTCTCCTCCGCTTGGGTGGGCCGGGGCACGTCCCTTCCGGTCACCTATTGTTTCCGGTGACGTGCCCGGCCGGTTCGGTGAAGCGACGCAGGCTCAACGGGCGCATGTCGGTCCAGCGCTCGTCGATCCAGGCCAGGCATTCGTGCTTGGTTCCTTTTTTTCCTGCCTCATTCCATCCGGGCGGGTTATCACGACCCTGCGGCCAGCTGGAATACTGCTCTTCATGGTTGACCACGACCTTACAGGGATCTTCGTCTTCGATAAGCAACATGACTCCTTTTTGTTTTGATGGCGTTATTTATCGCTACTTGCACCCTTGTTGATGAGGAGTGATACGTCGTTGGTGTTGTGGCACGGCCCCGGCATCTTGGAGCTTTGACCGGGTTTGATTCCTTGTGTGTGGCTGGTAGCAGCGTTCTCCTCAGGTAATAACTGGCCCAATCCGGGCGCGAAAAAGGGCACGACTCCCGAAGATCGAGGTTCTCAAGCCATCCGATCCCAGGGGAAGCCGTGCCCGTCGCTCTATCATCACTGATCAGTCCGGCCGAGAGCGGGAAGACGACGGGATCGGTGCCCGATCGGGTTGCCCGCGAAGGGCTGCTGGCCGGGGCAGGCACTGACCTACGCGTACGGTGCCAAGATTTGGCATGACGCGCGCGAAATCGCGCGCCGTCGCCTCGGGTCCGGCTTCGATCCGCGAAATTTCCATTCCCGCATGCTCGGGCTGGGCCCCTGCGGCCTGTCGGCGGTGACGGACGTCGCGGCGACTTCGACGCTGCCCTGAGATCCCGCCGGGCGTCTGGCGGCAGCCACGCCACCTCGGCGGCACCGCCCCCACTCTCGAGGAGGCCGCCAAACTCGGCGCCGCCGAGGCCGAGGCCAGGGCGGTCGGCGACAAGCCATGAACAGGTAGTTCACAAGTGGCGTGTCCCATCCTTTCCGTATGAGCAGCGCATTCGACGACATCGCAAACGCCTTCCAGCCGGTGCCGACCCCCGGCCCGGGACGCACACCGGGGAAGGTCGGCATGGCCATCCTGCTGATCCTCTGGACGGGGCTGGGCGTGCTGCCCTTCGTGGTCGCGGTGCCCGGCCTCAAGCTCGCGACGGGCTCGGTCGGCACCCCCGGAACGCTCACGGTCGTCTCGTGCCAGGATCTGGGGCAGGGCCGCTACGACTGCGAGGGCAGTTTCGCGCTCGACGGCGGCGGCGACGCGATCCCGGTCGACGCCTCGCCCGACTCCACCGCCGGTGACGTCAGGCGGGCCCAGCTCACCCCCGAGGGCGACCGCGCCGTCCCGACCGGCACCTCCGGCGTCCTCGCCGCGCTGACCATGCCGTTCCTCGGCGTCGGCGTGCTGGGCTTCCTGCCGTACGTGTTCCTCCACGTTCTCAAGGCGCGTCGCGGCAGGCGCACGGCGGTGGTCCTCGGTTGCGTCCTCACGCTCGTCTCGCTCGCCGGTGTCGTCACCGGCATGGTCGCCGCCTACTCCTGAGCCGTTCCCGGATCTCAGCCCAGGATGAGGCCGACCAGGTCGCCGACGGTCTTCAGGCCGCCGCGTTCGTCGTCGGTGAGGTCGAGGTTGTAGTCGTGCCTGGCGGCCGCGACGATCTCGGCCAGGAACGCCGGGTCGAGGATCTCGTCCATGGTGATCCCTGAGGCCGGTGTCCCGGTGATCTCGCCGATGAGCCGGCCGAGGCCCGGCAGGACGTCGTGTTCGGTCACCAACATGCCCGTCTCCCTCTCGCTGGTTGCCCGTTCCCCTATGACAGTGACGCCGAGAGCCCCGCGGACCTGGCGAGGTCCATGACGTACCGGCCGTAGCCGGAGCTCGACATCCGGACGCCCAGCCGGTAGCACGCGTCGGCGTCGATGAAGCCCATCCGCAGGGCGATCTCCTCCAGGCAGGCGATGCGCACGCCCTGGCGTTCCTCCATGGTCTGGACGTAGTGGCCGGCCTGCAGGAGCGAGGTCGGCGTGCCGGTGTCCAGCCAGGCGAAGCCCCGGCCCAGGACGACCAGGTTCGCCTGGCCGCGGCTCAGGTAGACCTGGTTCACGTCGCTGATCTCCAGTTCGCCCCGGGGCGAGGGCCGGAGGTTCTTGGTGATGTCGACGACGTCGTTGTCGTAGAAGTACAGGCCGGTGATCGCCAGGTTGGAGCGCGGGCGGACCGGCTTCTCCTCGATGCTCAGGAGCCGGCCGGAGGCGTCGATCTCGGCGATGCCGTACCGCTCGGGATCGCGCACCTCGCTGCCGAAGAGCACGCACCCGCGCACGTCCTTCGATTTTTCCAGGAGGAGGTCGGAGAACGCCGTGCCGTGGAAAATGTTGTCGCCCAGTATCAGCGCGACCGAGTCGTCCCCGATATGGTCGGCGCCGATGGTGAATGCCTGCGCTATGCCACCGGGCTCGTCCTGGACCGCGTAGTCGATGCGCAGGCCGAGCTGCGATCCGTCCCCCAGGAGAGACTGGAACCGGGGAACGTCGACAGGTGTCGAGATGATCAGAATATCGCGTACGCCGATGAGCATGAGCACGGAAAGCGGATAGTAAATCATCGGCTTGTCGTTCACCGGAAGCAGCTGTTTGGAAACGACCAGCGTGGCCGGATGGAGCCTGGTGGCGGAGCCACCTGCCAGGATGATCCCCTTCATGGCACGTACCCCCATCTAGATATGCGCAACGAGGAGAAACGATAATAGGCTCGGCCTTCCCTTCGAAAGGGCAATCCACTATCGCGAAAGGACGTAAGGGTAAGTTAGGGGTTGTCCGGCGTACGGATCCCCGGCTTATTCTCTTGTTTCAAGAGGTGCGCGACGAATTCGTTGCCCGCTGCTCACCGCTGCGGAGTGTGAGTCGATGTCCGTACTCGTTGAGGACGCGTCATCGGGTCCCGGCGTGCCGGAAGTGGATTTTCGCGCTCCGGAGGTCCGGCTGGGCAGGTTGTTCGATTCCGGGTCGATGAGCCCGCTGTCCGCGGCCGGCGGCGTGTACTCCCCGCGGCACGAGGGAAGAAGACGAACGAAGAAGGAGCGCGTCATGCCGGACACCGCCGTTGACAGCGACATGTGGATCCGCCGGTTCCACCCGGCTCCCCGGGCCGGGCACCGGCTGGTCTGCCTGCCGCACGCCGGGGCCTCGGCCAGCTATTTCTTCGGTGTCTCGCGGGCGCTCTCCCCGGCCGTCGAGGTGCTCGCGGTGCAGTATCCGGGACGTCAGGACAGGCGCGGTGAGCCCTGTGTCGACAACGTCCCCGAGCTGGCCGACTCGGTGGCCGAGGCCGTGAGCGGGTGGGCCGACCGGCCGCTGGCCCTCTTCGGTCACAGCCTGGGCGCGACCGTGGGGTTCGAGGTCGCCCGGCGGCTGGAGAAGCGGGGGATCGCGGTGACCGTGCTGTTCGCCTCGGGGCGGCGGGCGCCGTCACGTGAGCGTGACGAGACGTTCCACCTGCTGGACGACGAGAAGCTGCTGGCCGAGATCCGCGGCCTCGAAGGCACCAACGCCAACGTGCTGGCGGACGACGAGATCATCCGCATGGTGCTGCCCGCCGTCCGCGGGGACTACGCGGCGGCCGAGACCTACAGGTACGTCCCCGGCCCCGATCTGCGGGCCCCCATCCGCGCGCTCGTCGGTGACAGCGATCCCAAGGTGACGCTGGAGGAGGCCGAGGCCTGGGGCGAGCACACCGGCGCCGATTTCCGGCTGAAGGTCTTCCCGGGGGGCCACTTCTATCTCAACGCGCACCAGGCCGCGGTCCTGCGACTGGTCACGGACTGCCTGGCATCCACTTCCGCGTCCGACACCCCTACCCGGACAGAGGTCAAATAGGGGGTTGTCCCCTGCGGGGCACCGCTGGCAACCTTGGAGAGGTTACTCACCAAGGAGCGAGATCCAGGTGCCCTGTTTCCCGCACGCCGGAAAATCGGCGGAGTTGCTCGTCACACCCACTTCTGACCCCCGCGAGAGCCTCGACGAGGCAGAGGTCCGCCGATGACGACGGTTCCCGCGGTCGCCACCTCGCATCACCCGCCGGCACGCGAGCCGATGAGACTCTCGCGTCACCAGAGGTCCGTCATCGTGCACGGCACCGAGCGGGACGCCCACCGGCACTCACGTCTCGACGCCCGGATGGTCGACCACGATCACCCGCGCGTCTCGCGGACCCCGTGGCACGACGGCATCCGGCTCGGCGAGGTGTCGCTCGGCCGTTCACGTGAACGGAAGTCCCGGCGAGCGCCACAGGGCCGCTCACGGATTCTTCCAGTTCCGTGACCGAAAGGGTTCCGCCGCCCACGGGAAACGGTCCCGGTCGGTGTGGTGGAGCCCGCGTGGTCAACCGTAACGCGCTGGAAAACTCGTCGTTCACCGGATGGACGGCCGACGGGTGTAATTCACGAGTCGTTTCACCGCCACTGATGTTTTTGAAGCATTGTTCGGTGCGGGCGGAGTTGCCATGACACTGGGGGCCACGGGGTGGTTCGCCGATCTTGTGTCGTGTATTCCTCTCGCGAACGTCGCAGGTCAGATGCCGGATTCTCGCCATCGGGCCGGCGCTAGCCTCCCGAAAACAATTGTTTACCGGGGTCGACGATTTCACCGCACCATTTTGTAGTTATTACTGCGCGAAGCGTGGCCTGTGTCGCATATCTAGACACTTGTATGGGGTGGATGGTAGATTCACCGTGACGGGCATCGGGGGATGCCGGGGCAGGCACTGGGGGCTGAAGTCTGACCGAAGTCGGAGTACTGATTTGTTTGACCGGGGCGCAATTTCCAAAGGGCTGAGAAAACTCTACTTAGAAAGTGCCGAAGGGGACGGGCATGTAGTACTGGTCAGCGGTGGAGTGGCAAGCGGTAAAACCGAGCTCATTTATCATTTCGCTCAATACGCGGTCGAATCGGGTGCGCTGCTCCTGACCGCCGCCGGCTCGCCCGCGGAACGCACACTGCAGATGGGCGTGATGGGACAGCTCTTCCACAGCGCGCACCTGCCGTCGGATGTCTACGGGGAACTGGCATCCTGGGGTGGCGGGGACGTGCTCGAGGCGGCGCGCCTGGTGCACGAGGCGTGCGCCACCCTGCTGAGGCTCGCCAGGCAACGTCCGGTGGTGATAGCCGTCGACGACGTGCACTTCGCGGACGAGGCCTCGATGCAGACCCTCCTCTACCTGCAGCGCCGGATCCGGTCGGCACGGGTGCTCCTGATCCTGAACGAGCGGGCGGCACCGAGCAGGGCACACTCTCCCCTCGAACTCGAACTGGCCCGCCAGCCGTACTTCCGGATGATCAGACTGCGGCTCCTCTCGCCCGAGGGGGTCGAGCGGCTGATCGAAGCCGAACTGGGGTCGCCGGTGGCGCGCGAGCTGGCCGCCGAGTGCCATCGGCTGAGCGGCGGAAATCCGCTCATCGTGCGCGCCCTGATCGACGACTACCGGACCTACGGCGACGAGAGGCGCTCCGGTGAGGTCCAGGCGGTCGTGTGCCAGGCCTTCGCCCGAGCCGTGCTGGCCTGCCTGCAGCGCGGCGAACCGGAACTGCTGCGGGCCGCCCGCGCCACCGCGGTGCTGGGGGAGTCGGCGACGCCGGACACGATCGCCAAACTGCTCGAGACGGAACCCTCCACGGTCACGGCGCTGCTGCGACAGCTGGAGACGGACGGGCTCATGGACGGCGGAAGGTTCCGCCACGAACGGGCCCGTACCGCCGTACTCGGCGACATCCCGGCTGAGGAGTGTGCCCCGCTACACCTGCGCGCGGCCGGGATACTGCACGACGAGGACGCCCCGCACCTGGAGACGGCCGGACACCTGGTCGCGGCGGGAGCGGCGACCGAGTCCTGGGCCGTCCCGATCCTGGAGAGCGCGGCGAAGCAGGAGCTCGCCAGGGGCAACGCGCGGGAGGCGATCGACTGCCTGGAGCTGGCCAGGCGGGGCCGGCACGTCGACGAGGTGAGAGCCGCCGCGCTGACCGCGGAGCTGGTCCGCGCGCAGTGGCGGCTCAACGCCGCGGCCGCCGTCAAGGAGCTGGAGTCGCTGCTGGAGGCGGACGTCAAGGGCCTCCTCAGCGTCATGGACGCGCTCCTGCTGCTCAGGGCACTGGTGTGGTTCGGGCGCTGGCGCGACGCCGCCGCCGTACTGGCCAGGCTGGACGTGACGGCCGGGCACCTGGACGCGGCCGAGTACCGGACCACCCTGGAGTGGCTGCACTGCTGGTATCCGCAGGTGATCACTACCGCGTCCGGGGTGAGCGCCGAGAAGAGGTCGGCCACGAGCTGGACGGCGATGCTGACGCGAGGAGGCAGCCCCGAGACGGTGGACAACGCGGAGCTGGTGCTGCAGAGCTGCCAGGCCGGTGACACCGTGCTGGAGGCGGTTATCTCCGCCATGCACGTGCTGATCCACTCCGGGCGCGTCGACCGGGCGAGCTTCTGGTGTGAGTACCTGCTGGGGGAGGCGGCCCTGTGGCGGGCGGCGACCTGGCGCGCGGTCCTGCTGGACGTCCAGGCGGGCATCGCGTTGCGCTACGCCGACCTGCCTTCGGCCGAGCGGCACGCCCGCGCGGCGATGGAGATCCTGCCGGCCCAGGGCTGGGGGGTCGCCATCGGCTCGCCGATGGCGAAACTCGTCCTCGTCAACACCCGGATGGGGAAGTTCGCCGAGGCCAGGAGCCAGCTCCGGCAGATCCCCGCCGACTCCATGCGGAACACGAGGTTCTGGCTGCAGGTGCTGCACGCCCGCGGGCACTACTACCTGACCACCGACCGGCTGCACGCCGCGCTCGGCGACTTCCAGAGCGCGGGCATGCTGGCCGGCAACTGGGGTCTGGACTTCCCCTCGGTCATCCCGTGGCGCAGCGGCCTGGCGCAGGTCTACGTACGGATGGGGAAACTCGACGCCGCCCGCGAGCTGGCCCGCGAGGAGCTGGCCCTGAGCGGCGCGGACGAGGCGAACGTCAAGGGGGTCTGCCTGCGCGTGCTCGCCGCCGCGAGCGACGTCAAGCAGGGGCTGGTGCTCCTGCGGAAGTCCGCGGACCTGCTGCAGGCGTGCGGCGACCGGTACGAGCTGGCGCTGACCTTCGCCGAGCTCAGCCAGGCCAGGCAGGAGACGGGCGAGGTCGACCGGGCGCGGATGATGACCAGGCACGCGCTGCAGCTGGCCAAGGCCTGCCAGGCGAACGTGCTGTACGAGCGGCTGCTGCCCGACTGGAATGTGGCCGACGAGGCCGAGAAGGGCGGGCTCGACGTGCTCAGCGTCGCAGAGCGGAGGGTGGCGACGCTGGCCTCGCGCGGGCTGACGAACAGGGAGATCAGCCGGAAGCTCCATGTCACGGAGAGCACCGTCGAGCAGCACCTGACCCGGGCCTACCGCAAGCTCAACGTCAACAGGCGGACCGAGCTGCCCGTCGGCCTGCCACGGGATCTCACCGACACCGCGTGAACCGGGCACTCAGCCCTCTATCCAGTGATGCGACAGGGCGAACCTCGCCAGGTGCGCGCGCAGCTGGAGGATCTGCCTGGCGCTGAGCGAGGGCACCGCGACGACGATCACCTCGGTGATCTCCCGGAGGAACTCGCTCCGGGGCAGGACGTCGCAGAGGTCCTCCTCGGCCTCCTCCCGCCTGCTCGACAGCACGTACAGCACCGGCCCCCCGGTGGAACCGGCGAGGGCCACGTCGTACGCCTTCAACCCGTGGCCGCTCTCCTCGATCTCGAACGAGACCTCGGTTCCGGGAACGAACAGGTACTTGTCATCCCGCAGGTCGGCCGCGTGCAGACGGATCTCCTCGTCATCGTCGGAGACGATCGAGCCGTAGCCGCTGATGCCGTCGAACCGGAGGATTCTCCCGGAGTGCCTCACGCGAATCCTCCGTGTCGAGAACCTGTGGAGAGCGGCTGGTTCAAGGAACCCCCTCGCTAGATCGCCGGTCTGTCACTTCAGTAGCGTCACCCGTGGCCGCTCCTCGGGTGTCGGCTCCGGCGCGACGGTCCGGCCCAGCCGGGACGGCCACCAGTTGAAGCGGCCGAGCATCACCATCAGGGAGGGCAGGACGAGGATGCGGATGACGACCGCGTCGAGAAGCACGGCGACCGCGAGCGAGAGCCCGAGCTGCTTGAGCTCGACCATGCTCGGGAAGACGAAGCAGACGAACACCGAGACCATGATCACAGCGGCGCTGGTCACGACTCCGGCGGAGCTGACGATGCCGTCCGCCACCGCCTGGCGGGTGGTCACCCCCTCGCGTTCCGCGGCCTCCTTGATCCGGCTGACCAGGAAGACGTGGTAGTCCATGGAGAGGCCGAAGAGCACCACGAACAGGAACAGCGGCACCCACGAGATGATGGCGCCGTTGGAGCGGAAGTCGAGGAGCTGCTCGGCCCACTCGTACTGGAACACCGCCACCAGCACGCCGAACGCGGCGGCGGCCGAGAGCATGTTCAGCAGGATCGCGGTCACGGCGACGACCAGGGAGCGGAACGCCGCCACCATGATCAGGAGAGTCAGCAGCAGGACGAAGCCCACCACCCACGGCATCCGCTGCGTCTGGATGTCGACCTCGTCGATGTGCTTGGCGACGTCGCCGCCGACCGCGTGGTCGGCGCCGGGGATCGTGCCCATCCGGGCCGCGACGACCTCCTTGAGACGCCTCAGTGACTCCGCGGCCTTCGCGGTGTCGGCGGTGTAGGGGGTGGCCAGGTCGATCGTGTGCACGCGGCCGTCGGTGGACGCGCGGACGTTCGCCTCGGGGACCGGGACGAAGAGCGGACTGCCCTGCAGGTCCTGGACGATCCCCCTCAGCGCCGCGCCGACCTGGCCGGCCTGCGCGGCCTCGGCCCGCACCGCGACGACGTGCGCCGCGCCCTCCGAGGGGAAGGCCGCGGTCAGCCGGTCGTAGGTCTGCATCGCGACGATCTGCCGGGGCATGGTGTCGAGGCCCGCGGCGGTCAGCTTGAGGTTGAGGGCGGGAAGCGCCAGCGCCAGCATGGCCACCGTCGCGACGAGGAAGGTCAGCGCCGGGTGCCGCAGCGCGGGGCGCAGCATCGCCCGCCACATCCGGGGCTCCCTGCTCTCCCCGCCGAACCGGCCGAAGAAGGGGACGCGGGGGCTGTCGAGCCTGCGGCCGAGCTTGGCCAGCAGGGCCGGCAGCACCGTGAGCGAGCCGACCACGGCCACGGCGACGACGATGACCGAGCCGGTGGCGAGCGAGGAGAAGACCGCGATGCCGCCGAGGTAGAGGCTCATCATCGAGACGATCACCGCGAAGGCGGAGACGAGGATCGCGTGGCCGGAGGTGGCCGCGGCCAGCTCGACCGAGGCCGCGTAGTCGAGCTTCCCGCCCGACTTCGCGCGCTCCTCGCGCTCGCGCTTCACGTAGAACAGCGAGTAGTCGACGCCGACCGCCATGCCCATCAACAGGATGATGTTGTTGACCATGCCGACGTCGGGGAAGACGTGCGAGGCCAGCGCGGACAGGCCGATCGCCGCCACGATCGAGGAGATGGCGAGGATCAGCGGCACGGCCGCGGCGACGAAGACGCCGAAGGCGATCAGCAGGATCACCAGCGTCACCGGGGCGGTGAGCAGCTCGGCCAGCACCAGGTCCTTGGCGACCTGGTCGAAGATCCCGCTGTCGATGGTGACGCCACCGGTCTGCTCGACCCTGAGGGAGCGGTACGCGGACTGGGTGGCGGCGGTGGCGTCCAGGAGGGGCGTGACGTGCTCGACCGCCGACTGCTGGTCGGCGCGCATGGTGACCGTGACGAGGAGGGCCTGGCCGTCCGGCGACGGGATGGGGGAGCCGACCTCGGCGACCTCGGGCAGCGCGTCCATGCGCCGCGTGACGTCCTGCGCGGCGGCGTCGGCCGCGGCCTTGTCCAGGGTGCCGGTCCGTGCGGTGATCAGCACGTTCTCGACCGGCGGGTTGGGGAAGCCGCCCGTGGCGATGATCTCCTGCGTCCGGCCCGACTCTCCCGTCCAGAAGTCGGAGTCGACGGTCCCCCGGGTGCCCGCGAGCGAACCCGCGGTGATGCAGATCGCCACGAAGAGGATCCACCCGACGATGGCCTGCCAGGGGTGCGTCGCGCTCCACCTGGCCATACGTACTGCGAACCGTGCCACGTCGGTCATCTCTCCCTCGGTTGTCCGGGCTGCTGCCCCGCCGAACTATACCAATGTCTTATACGTTTGTACATCAAATGCCGGGGGTCGTGGCAGCCCCTCGAGAACGGCATGCCGTGAGGAGGGCACCCCGGATATGTCCCGGCTGGATTGCGCGGAAACATATTGAATTTTTTGCCGCCGATCGGCGATCACGATGTGTCACCGACGCGCCCTCACCGCGCTACTCGCGCGTTTAGGGGGACGATAAGGGGCGTTAAGGGGTGAGGGGGCGACCAGTCCGGCCGGTAACGTACGCCTGGAGAGAAGTGCGACAAACGCGAGGCGCCGAACCGCCGGCGACGTCCGCATTCGCGAACCTTTATATCGTCGGGTTGGAGAGATCCGTGCGTGTTTTGTTCACGACCTTCGCGGCAAGTACTCACCTGTACAACATGGTTCCGCTCGCATGGGCACTGCGTGCCGCCGGCCATGAGGTATGCGTGGCCAGCCGGCCCAATATCCAGGCCGACATTCTCGCGGCGGGACTGACGGCCGTCTCCGTCGGCGACGAGATCGACATGGTCAATGACGCGAAAATGCTGGAACAACTCCCCGATGACGGCACCCCTTACCGGATGGGTTACGACATCGCCGAGACGCGGCCGGAGAAATTGACACTCGAATACGTCAGGGACACGCTCGGCCTGTATTCCAGTTTCATTTCCGAGTACCAGGCGAACCAGGCGATGCTGGACGACCTCGTCCGCTTCGCGCGGTCCTGGAAGCCGGATCTGGTCATCTGGGACGCCCTGACCTACGTCGGTCCCGTCGCGGCCAGGGTCACCGGCGCGGCCCACGCCCGGATGCTGTTCGGGATGGACCACTTCGCCAGGATGCGCGAGCTGTTCCACCGGCTCCGTGCCCAGAACCCCGAAGGGCCGCAGAACGACCCGATGGGCGACTGGCTGGCCGGAAGGCTCGCCCCGTTCGGGCACGAGTTCGACGAGGAGATGGTGACCGGTCAGCTCACCATCGATCCGCTGCCCTCCTGGATGCGGATCTCGGGCGACCTGCCCGTCCTCCCCGTGCGTTTCGTGCCCTACAACGGGCCCTCGACCATCCCGGACTGGCTGGCCGAACCTCCCCGCGCGCCAAGGGTGTGCCTGACCTTCGGGGTCACGGCCCGCAACGTCGGCCTGCACCACATGCAGATCGGCGAGCTGCTCCAGGCGGTGGCCGAGCTCGACGTCGAGGTGATCGCGACCCTGAACGCCGAGCAGCTCGAGAGCGTGTCCTCCGTTCCGGCCAACGTCCACGTGCACGACTTCGTGCCGCTCAACGCGCTGCTGCCCAGTTGCTCGGCCGTCGTGCACCACCTGGGCGCCAGCACGATGGGCACCGCCATCGTCCACGGCGTGCCGCAACTGCTGGTCCCCGGCAACCTGTGGGGCGAGCCGCAGATGGCGCGTCTCCTGGAGGACCGTGGCGCCGCGCTGTTCATCGCACCGGAGGAGCTCTCCCCCGAGACGCTGACGTCGAATCTGGCCCGCCTGCTGGACGACCCGTCGTTCAAGGAGGGCGCGGCGCAGATCCAGAAGGAGATGCTGACCAGACCCAGCCCGGGAGACGTCGTGTCGACGCTGGAACAGCTGGTCGTCAGGCACGCGACCACAGGAGGGTGATGTCGATGGGAGACGAGACCAAACTTCTCGACTACCTCAAGCGTGCGACCGCCGACCTGCGGGAGACCCGCCGCCGCCTGGCGGAGGCCGAGCAGCGCGAGCGCGAACCCATCGCGATCATCGGGATGGGGTGCCGGTTCCCCGGTGGGGTGACCTCGCCGGAGGAGTTGTGGCGGCTGGTGGCCGGCGGCGGCGACGCCGTCTCGGACTTTCCCACCGACCGGGGCTGGGACCCCGATCTCTACGACCCGGATCCGGAGCACACCGGCAGGTCCTACACCCGGCAGGGCGGGTTCCTGCACGAGGCGGGGGAGTTCGACCCGGCGTTCTTCGGGATCAGCCCGCGCGAGGCGCTGGCGATGGATCCGCAGCAGCGGCTTTTGCTGGAGACCTCGTGGGAGGCGTTCGAGAACGCGGGCATCGTCCCCGGCTCGCTGCGCGGCGGCGACACCGGGGTGTTCGCCGGGGTGATGTACCACGACTACGCCTCCCGCGTCGGCAACGTCCCCCCCGAACTCGACGGTTATGTCGGCGGTGGCAGCGCGGGCAGCGTGGTCTCCGGGCGGGTGGCCTACACCTTCGGTCTGGAGGGGCCGGCGGTGACGGTGGACACGGCCTGCTCCTCCTCCCTGGTGGCACTGCATCTGGCGGTCCGGTCGTTGCGCGGTGAGGAGTGCTCGCTGGCACTGGCCGGTGGCGTGACGGTGATGGCGCTGCCGGACAGCTTCGTGATGTTCTCCCGCCAGCGCGGCCTCTCTCCTGACGGCCGGTGCAAGGCGTACTCCTCGTCGGCCGACGGTACGGGCTGGGCCGAGGGGGCGGGTGTCCTGCTGCTGGAGCGGTTGTCGGACGCTCGTCGTAACGGTCACCGGGTGCTGGCGGTGGTACGGGGCAGCGCGGTCAACCAGGACGGTGCCAGCAGCGCGATGACCGCGCCGAACGGCCCCTCCCAGGAGCGCGTCATCCGCGCGGCCCTCGCCGACGCGGGGCTGGGTTCCGCCGATGTGGATGTGGTGGAGGGGCACGGTACGGGGACGACGTTGGGTGATCCGATTGAGGCGCAGGCGTTGTTGGCGACGTATGGGCAGGGTAGGTCGGCCCCTTTGTGGTTGGGGTCGGTGAAGTCGAATCTGGGTCATACGCAGGCTGCTGCGGGGGTGGCGGGTGTGATCAAGATGGTGATGGCGATGCGGCATGGGGTGATGCCGAGGTCGTTGCATGTGGATGAGCCGTCGTCGCATGTGGACTGGTCGTCGGGTGCGGTGGAGCTGTTGAGCGAGTCCCGATCGTGGCCGCTGGGGGAGCGGCCTCGTCGGGCGGGGGTGTCGTCGTTTGGGATCAGTGGGACGAATGCGCATGTGATTGTGGAGGGGGTGGTGGAGGAGTCTGCCGTGCGGGTGGTGGAACGCGCGTTGCCGGTGGTGCCGTGGGTGGTGTCGGCCAAGTCCGCTGAGGGGTTGCGGGCGCAGGTCGCGCGGTTGGTGTCGTGGGCGGGGGATGCGCTGGATGTGGGGTATTCGCTGGCGGCGACTCGGACGGTTTTGGAGCATCGTGCGGTGTTCTGTGGGCCGGGTCGTGGTGAGCTGGCGGGGTTTGTTCCGGGGGTGGAGGGTGTGGCCGGGGGTCGTCACGCGGTGCTGTTCTCGGGTCAGGGGGCACAGCGGGCCGGGATGGGGTCGGGGTTGTATGCGGCGTTCCCGGTGTTCGCGGAGGCGTTCGACGCGGCCTGCCCGGTAGCGGTGAGGGAGGTGCTGTTCGGTGGTTCGGACTTGATCGACCAGACGATGTACGCCCAGCAGGGTCTGTTCGCGTTCGAGGTGGCCCTGTTCCGGTTGTTGGAGTCGTGGGGGGTGGTCCCGGATTTTGTCGGGGGTCATTCGGTGGGGGAGATCGCGGCTGCTCATGTGGCGGGGGTGTGGTCGTTGGAAGATGCGTGCCGGGTAGTGGAGGCGCGGGGCCGGTTGATGCAGGGGTTGGCCTCGGGTGGGGCGATGGCGGCGGTGGCGGCCTCGGAGTCGGATATCGCGCCGTATCTGAACGGGCGGGTGGGGTTGGCGGCGGTCAACGGCCCGGTCTCGGTGGTGGTTTCCGGTGATGAGGACGCGGTCGAGGCACTGCTGAACCGGCTGGACGGGGCGTACCGGGTCAAGCGGTTGCGGGTCTCGCATGCTTTCCATTCGGCGCGGATGGATCCGATGCTGGCGGAGTTCCGCACGGTCCTGGAGTCGGTGGTGTGGAACCACCCCCGCATCCCGCTGGTGTCGACGTTGACCGGTCACCTCGCCGACCCCGAGGAGATCGCGTCCGCCGACTACTGGGTGCGGCAGGTGCGTGAGCCGGTCCGGTTCGGCGACGCGGTGCGGACCCTGGAGGCCGAGGGCGTCACCACGTTCATCGAGGCCGGGCCGAGTCCGGCGCTGTCGGCGATGGAGACCCGGAACGCCGTGTTCGTCCCGTTGGCGCGTAAGGATCACGACGAGGTCGAGGCGGCGGTCCGTGGACTGGGCCAGGCGTGGGCCCGAGGCGTCACGGTCGACTGGCCGGCGATGTTCACCGGGTCGGGTGCTCGGCGGGTCGACCTGCCGACCTACCCCTTCCAACGACAGCGCTACTGGCTGCGGAGTGACACGTCCGCGGCTCCCTCGTTCGGGCACCCCCTCTTTGACGCCATGGTGCCGATGGCGGGCTCCGGTGGAGTGACGCTCACCGGGCGGTTGTCCGTGGAGACGCAGCCCTGGCTGGCCGACCACCGGGTGATGGGCGCGGTGATGTTCCCCGGCACCGGGTTCGTCGAGCTGGCCGTCCGCGCGGGTGACGAGGTGGGCTGCCCCACCCTGGCCGAGCTGACGCTGGCCGCGCCGCTCGTCCTGCCCGAGGACGGCGACATTCACCTGCAGGTCACGGTGGAGGCGGCGGACCAGGCGGGCAACCGGCAGGTGGCGGTGTACTCCCGCGCGGACAACGTCTCGCCGGACATGCCCTGGACGCGGCACGCCGGAGGAACGCTGACCCCGGCCCCGTCCTCGATTCCGGCCGACCTGAGCGCCTGGCCCCCGCCCGCCGCGGTGCCCGTCCCGCTCGACGCGCTGTACGAGCGGCTGGCCGAGCACGGCTACGCCTACGGGCCGGTGTTCCAGGGGCTGCGGGCGGCGTGGCGGCGCGGTGAGGAGCTCTTCGCCGAGGTCGAGCTCCCCGACCACGCGGCGGCGGACGCGGCACGGTTCGGACTGCACCCGGCACTGCTGGACGCGGCCCTGCACGCCACCCTCCTCGACGAGGGCGGGCGACGGGCGGCGGGAGAGACCTGGATTCCCTTCGTCTGGACGGACGTCTCGCTGCACGCGGCGGGAGCGTCGTCGGTGCGGGTGAGGCTCGTGCCGTCGGGGCCCGACGCGACGACGGCGTACCTGGCCGACGTCACGGGAGCACCGGTCGCGACGGTGGAGTCGGTCCTCGCCCGCCGGGTGTCCGCGGAACAGGTCACCGCCGCCCGGACGCGGCGCAAGGAGTCGCTGTTCCGGCTGGACTGGGTGACACCACCCCCTCCGGCCTCGGTCCTCGCCCAGGACACCTGGGCCGTCGTCGGACCGCAGGCCGGCGCCCTGCCGGGAATGACGCGCTATCCCGACATGGCGTCGCTGACGGCGATGGTCGACGGCGGCGGGTTCCCGCCCGGCGTGGTGATCCTGTCCCGCGTCCCCGGCGACGACGGTCCGGTGACCGTACGGCTGCGGGAATCGGTCAACCGGGTCATGGGCCTGGTGCGGTCCTGGCTGGCCGATGAGCGGTGGTCGACGTCGCGGCTGGTCGTCGTGACCAGGGGCGCGGTGGCCGCGATACCGGGCGAGGGCGTCACCGACCTCGCGGACGCCGCCCTGTGGGGCCTGGTGCGAGCGGCCGAGGCGGAGAACCCGGGCAGGATCGTGCTGGTCGACCTGGACGGGCAGGAGTCCTCGGAACGGGCGATCACCGCCGCCGTCGCCGGAGGCGAACCCGAGACGGCCATCCGGAAGGGCGAGCTGCACGTGCCTCGCCTGTCCTGGATCATGGACGACGGCGCGGGAGCGGGCGACCGTTGGGACACGGGCGGAACGGTTCTGATCACCGGCGGGACCGGCGGCCTCGGTTCGCTGGTCGCCCGCCACCTCGTCGTCAAACACGGCGTACGGTCGCTGTTGCTGACGAGCAGGCGCGGCCTGGACGCGCCGGGCGCGCGCGAGCTGCGGGAGGAACTCACCCTGCTGGGCGCGGACGTCAGGATCGCGGTGTGTGATGTGTCCGATCGGGACGCCGTCCGCGACCTGCTGGCGACCGTCGCGCCGGAGCGGCCGCTGACCTCCGTGATCCATACGGCGGGCGTCGTCGCCAACGGTGTCTTCGGCGCGCTCACCGAGACGCAGGTGGACACGGTGCTGCGGGCGAAGGCGGACGCGGCCTGGCACCTGCACGAGCTGACCGAGGGCATGAACCTGTCCGCATTCGTGCTGTTCTCCTCGGCCGCGGGCCTGGTGCTCGGCGCGGGCCAGGCCAACTACGCCGCGGCGAACACCTTCCTCGACGGGATCGCCGAGTACCGCAGGTCGCGAGGTCTGACCGCCACGTCCCTGGCCTGGGGGCCGTGGGCGAGCGAGAGCGGGATGAGCGCGTACCTGGACGAGGGGGGACTGCGCCGCCTGCGGAGGCTCGGCATACCCGCCATGTCCGAGGAGGAAGGGCTCGCCCTCTTCGACATGGCGCTGAACCTGGAGGAGGACGCCACCGTCGTGCCGATGCGGCTGGACGTCGAGGCGTTGCGCTCCCGGCCCGACGGGATCCCGGCGATCCTGAGCGGCCTCGTCCGCGGGCCCGTACGACGAGCCGCCCCGGCCGGCGGCAGAAACGCGGGCGGCACCGACCTGCGAGGACGGCTGGCCGCCCTGCCCGAGCAGGAACGTGACCACCTCCTCCTCGAACTCGTCCGCACCCAGGTGGCGGCGACCCTGGGGCATGGCGGGCCGGACTCGATCGCCCCCGACCGCGCGTTCCAGGAGCTCGGCTTCGACTCGCTGCTCGCGGTCGAGCTGCGCAACACCCTGGCCGCGGCCACCGGCCTGCGCCTGCCCGCCACGCTGGTCTTCGACAGTCCCAACGCCGCGGCGCTCGCCCGCCACCTCGGGCAGGAGATCGCACCGGCGGACGCGGACGCGGCCACCCCGGTCCTCGCCGTGGTCGACCAGCTGGAGTCGGTGCTCTCGGCCGCGGACCTGAACGGCTCGCATCCCCGGATCACCGCACGCCTCGAGGCGCTGTTGCGCAAGTGGCGCGAACGGCACAGCGACGCCGAGCCCGAGACGGTGGAGGACGGCTACGACGCCGTCAGTGACGAGGAGCTCTTCCTGGCCCTCGACACCGAGCTCGGCACCCCCTGAACGAGCCACGTACTACTCGCGGAGTTGGTGCACAGCCGATGGCCGATGACGACAAGGTCGACAAGCTTCGGGACTACCTCAAGCGCGCTACCGCGGACCTGCGGCAGACGCGCAGGCGGCTGCGGGAGATGGAGGACCGCTCCGCCGAGCCGATCGCGATCGTGGGCATGGCCTGCCGGTACCCGGGCGGGGTGCGCTCGCCCGCCGACCTCTGGCGGCTGGTCGACGAGGGCAGGGACGCCATCGGCGGCTTCCCGCGGGATCGCGGGTGGGACGTCGCCGGGCTCTACGACCCCGAGCCGGACCGGCCGGGCAAGATCTACGTCCGCGAGGGCGGGTTCCTGTACGACGCCGGGGAGTTCGACGCCGGTTTCTTCTCGATCTCGCCACGTGAGGCGGCCGGGATCGACCCGCAGCAGCGGCTGCTGCTTGAGGTGTCGTGGGAGGCGCTGGAGGGCGCCGGGATGATCGCCGCCGCGCGCGGCAGCATGACCGGGGTGTTCGCGGGCGTGATGTACCACGACTACGCGGGGAGCACCGGCGCGGGCAGCCTGGTCTCCGGCCGGGTGGCCTACAGCCTCGGCCTGGTCGGGCCCGCGGTGTCGGTGGACACCGCCTGCTCCTCCTCGCTCGTCGCCCTGCACCTCGCCTGCCAGTCGCTGCGCCTGGGTGAGTGCTCCCTGGCCCTGGCCGGTGGCGCCACCGTCATGGCGACCCCGGACATGTTCGTGGAGTTCTCCCGGCAGCGGGGCCTGTCGAAGGACGGGAGGTGCCGCTCGTTCTCCGGTGACGCCGACGGCGTCGGCTGGTCGGAGGGCGTGGGGGTGCTGGTGCTCGAACGGCTCTCCGAGGCCCTGCGGCACGGGCACGAGGTCCTCGCCCTGGTCCGCGGCTCCGCGGTGAACTCCGACGGGGCCTCCAACGGCCTGATGGCGCCGAACGGCCCCTCGCAGCGGCGTGTCATCGAGCAGGCGCTGGCCAACGCCAGGGTGACTCCCGACGAGGTCGACGCGGTCGAGGCGCACGGCACGGGCACCACGCTGGGCGACCCGATCGAGGCGCAGGCGCTGCTGGCCACCTACGGCCGGGACCGGCCCGCGGACCGGCCGCTGCGCCTGGGGTCGATCAAGTCGAACATCGGGCACCCGCAGGCGTCGGCCGGGGTCGCCGGGGTGATCAAGATGGTGCAGGCGATGCGGCACGGCACGCTGCCCCGGACGCTGCACGTGGCGGAGCCGACCCCGAAGGTGGACTGGACGGCCGGGGCGGTCGAACTCCTCACCGAGCCGATGCCCTGGGCGGAGAACGGCCATCCCCGCCGCGCGGGCGTGTCGTCCTTCGGGGCCAGCGGCACGAACGTCCACGTCATCCTCGAACAGGCGCCCACGCAGGAACGCGAGGAACCCGAGGACGGCACCGCCCGGCCCGGCGTCCTCCTGTGGCCGCTGTCCGGGCGCTCCGAGGCGGCGCTCCGCGCGCAGTCCGCGCGGCTGCTCTCCCATCTGGACGAGCATCCCGGACTCGACCCCGCCGACGTGGCCCTGTCCCTGGCACTGGGCAGGGTGCCCTTCGAGCACCGGGCCGTGGTCGTCGGCCGGGACCGTGCCGGGCTGCTCGCCGGGGTCGGCGAGGTGGCGGCGGGAGAGCCCGGCGCGGACGTCGTCACGGGAACGGCGAACCTGAGCGGGAAGACGGTCTTCGTGTTCCCGGGGCAGGGCTCGCAGTGGGTGGGCATGGCCGTCGGGATGCTGGACGCGTCGCCGGTGTTCGCCGAGCGGATCGCCGCGTGCGAGCGCGCCCTGTCGCCCTTCGTGGACTGGAGGCTCACCGACGTCCTGCGGGACACCGACCCCCGGACGCTGGAGCGGGTGGACGTGGTGCAGCCGGTGCTGTGGGCCGTGATGGTCTCGCTCGCCGAGGAGTGGCGGTCGCGCGGCATCGAGCCGGACGCGGTGATCGGGCATTCGCAGGGCGAGATCGCCGCCGCCTGCGTGGCCGGGCTGCTGGAGATCGAGGACGGCGCCAGGATCGTCGCGCTGCGCTCCAGGGCCATCCGCGAGTCGCTCGCCGGGTCCGGCGGTATGGCCTCGGTGGCCCTGCCCGCGGAGGAGGCGGGCAAGCGGCTCGCGAGATGGGCCGGAGACCTCTCCATCGCCGCGATCAACGGCCCCGGCTCCGTGGTGCTGTCCGGAGCCTCGGACGCGCTCGACGAACTGCTGGCCGAACTCGCCGCGGAGGGCGTACGCGTCAAGCGGGTGCCGGTCGACTACGCGTCCCACTCGGTGCTGGTGGAACCTCTTGAGGAGAGGCTGCGGCGGGAGCTCGCGCCGGTCGGCCCGCGGGCGGGCACGGTACCCATGATCTCCACGGTGACCGGCGACTGGATCCGGCCCGCCGATCTGGAGGCCGGGTACTGGTACACCAACCTGCGGCGGACCGTCGAGTTCGAGGCGGCCGTGCGCACCCTGGCCGGCATGGACCACGTGGCGTTCGTGGAGATCAGCCCGAACCCGGTGCTCACCATGGGGCTGCAGGAGACGCTCGACGACCTCGGACGCGAGGCGGTGGTGACCGGCAGCCTGCGCCGCGACGACGGCGGCCCCGACCGCCTGCTGAGGTCGGTGGCGGAACTGCACGTCCGTGGCCTGAGCCCCGACTGGTCCGGCATGTACGGCGGAGCCCGCCGGGTCAGGTTGCCCACGTACGCCTTCCAGACCCGGCGGTACTGGGCGCGGAACGTCGTCCGGGCCGCGAACCCCCTGCCGGACGAGGACTTCTGGGCGCGGGTGGCCGACGGCGACGGCCCCGCGCTGGCCAGGACCCTGGGGGTCGAGCCCGCCGAGGTGGAGGGCGTGCTCCCGGCCCTGTCCTCCTGGTGGAACCGCGCCAGGGACGAGTCCGTGGTGACCGGCTGGCGCTACCGCGCGGAATGGCGGCCGGTGGCCGACGCGTCCGGGCCCCTGGAGGGGACCTGGCTCGTCGTCGTCCCCGCCGGGCTCTCCGAACCCGTCCTGATGGAGGGGCTCGCCGCCTCCGGGGCCCGGATCGTGCCGGTCGAGGTGGCCGACGACTCGCCCGCGGAGGCGGTCGCCGGCCTGCTCCGCGAAAAGCTCGAAGCACCCGAAGCACCCGAAGCACCCGAAGCACCCGAAGCACCCGAAGGACTCGAAGGACCCGAAGGACCCGAAGGACCCGAAGGACTCGAAGGACTCGAAGGACTCGAAGGACCCGAAGCGCTCGAAGGACTCGAAGGGCTCGGTGGCGCGGCCGTCGCCGGGGTGCTCTCCCTGCTCGCGCTCGACGGCCGCGAGCACCCCCGGCACCCGGAACTGTCCCGTGGAGTCGTCGCCACCGTGACCCTGGTCCGGGCGCTCGGCGCGGTCGAACCGACCGGCCGGCTCTGGTGCGCGACGAGGAACGCGACACCGGTTCCGGACGGCGCGGAGCCGGTGGACCCGATGCAGGCCGTGGTGACGGGCCTGGGCACGGTGCTCGCCCTGGACGCCCCCGGCACGTGGGGCGGCACCGTCGACCTGCCGGCGGTCGTGGACCGGCCGGTCGCCCGCCGGGTGGCCGGACTGCTGGCCGGGTGGAACGACGGGGGTAAAGAGAACGGTGAGGACGGCCAGGACGGTGAGGACAGGGTCGCCGTCCGGTCCTCGGGGACGTTCGCCCTCCGCCTGGTGCGGGCCCCGCTGGCCGGGAACGGCACGGGCGACACCTGGCGGCCACGCGGAACCGTACTGGTCACCGGGGGCACCGGCGGGGTCGGTTCGCGGGTGGCGCGCCGGCTGGCGGAGAACGGGGCCGAGCACCTGCTGCTGACCAGCAGGCGCGGCCTCGCGGCGGAGGGCGCGGCCGAACTGGCCGCCGAGCTGTCCGAGCTGGGGGCCAGGGTCACCGTCACGGCGTGCGACGTCGCGGACAGGGACGCGCTGAGCCGGCTGCTGGACTCCCTGCCCGAGTCCGACGCGGTGACCGCAGTGGTGCACGCGGCCGGGATCCTGCCCGAGCCGAAACCGCTCGCCGCGATGGAGCCGGAGGAGTTCGCCGACGCGGTCCGCGCCAAGATCGCGGGCGCGCTGCACCTCGACGAGCTGCTGGCCGGGCACCCGCTGGACGCCTTCGTGCTCTTCTCCTCCGGTGCCGCCGTCTGGGGGTCGGCGGGACAGGCGGCGTACGGCGGAGCCAACGCCTTCCTGGACGCGCTCGCCTCCCGGCGCCGGGCCGGGGGACAGGTCGCGACGTCGATCGCGTGGGGTTCCTGGGGCGGGGGCGGGATGGTGGACGAGGCCGCGGGGGCGCACCTGCGACGGCTCGGCATCCGCGAGATGGACCCGGACCTGGCCCTGACCGCGCTGGCCCAGGCGCTCGACCGCGACGAGAGCCACCTGGTGGTCACCGACACCGACTGGACGCGCTTCGTCCCGCCGTACACCCTCGGCAGGCCGCGCCCCCTCCTGCGGGATCTGCCCGAGGCGCTCGCCGTACTGGCCGAGGCGTCCGAGACGGACGACGAGCCGGGCGGCGGATCACCCCTGGCCGAACGGCTCGCGGGACTGACCGCGGCCGAGCGGCAGCGGGCGCTGCTGAACCTGGTCCGCACCCAGATCGCCGCGCTCCTCGGCTACGGGAGCGACGACATCGACCCGGGACGGGCGTTCAAGGACCTCGGCTTCGACTCGGTGGCCGCGGTCGACCTCCGCAACCGGCTGAACAAGGCGGCGGGCGTCAAGCTGCCCGCGACCGTGGTGTTCGACTACGCCACGCCCGCCGCGCTGGCGGAGCACCTCGGAACCCTGCTCTCCTCCGGCGACGTGGTGGAGCTGCCGATCCTGGCCCAGCTCGACCGGCTGGAGGCGGCGGTCGCCGACCGCTCGCGCGCGGAGATCGAGGGCGACAGGGTGGCCGAACGGCTGAGGGCGCTGCTGCTCAGGCTGGCCGAGCAGGACGCGGGCACGACCACCGTCAGCGTGGCCGACCAGCTCGAATCCGCCTCCGCGGACGACGTTTTCGACTTCATCGACAAGGAACTCGGCATCACCTGAGGCTTCGGGTGGAAATGGGCGGGGCTGGATATGGCGAACGAGGACAAGCTGCTTGACTACCTCAAGAGGGTAACGGCCGATCTCCACCAGGCACGCGAACGGCTGCGCCAGGTGGACAGGGGCGAGCAGGAACCGATCGCCATCGTCTCGATCGGCTGCCGGTACCCCGGTGGCGTGCGCTCGCCCGAGGACCTGTGGCGGCTGGTCGACGAGGGACGGGACGCGGTTGGACGTTTCCCCGCCGACCGCGGCTGGGCGCTCGGCGACGTCATCGGGGACGAGTACGCCCACGAGGGCGGATTCGTGCACGACGCGCCCGACTTCGACGCGCGGTTCTTCGGGATCTCCCCGCGCGAGGCGGTCACCATGGACCCGCAGCAGCGGCTGGTACTGGAGGTGTGCTGGGAGGCGCTCGAACGGGCGGGCCTCGTGCCCGAGTCCCTGCGCGGCACCTCGCTCGGCGTCTTCGTCGGCAGCGGCGGCCAGGACTACTCCACCCTGCTGGCCGCCGCCCCGGAGACCGCCGCCGCGTACCTGAGCACGGCCAGCTCGGGAGGTGTGATCTCGGGCCGGGTCTCCTACACGTTCGGCTTCGAGGGGCCCGCCGTCACCGTCGACACGGCCTGTTCCTCCTCGCTGGTGGCGCTCCACGTGGCCTGCCAGTCGCTGCGGCAGGGGGAGTGCTCCATGGCGCTGGCCGGCGGGGTGAACGTCATGTCGACGCCCGCGCCGTTCCTGGCGTTCAGCAAGCAGAGCGGGCTGGCCGTGGACGGCCGGTGCAAGGCGTTCTCCGACTCCGCGGACGGCACGGGCTGGGCGGAGGGCGCGGGAATGGTCCTGCTGGAGCGGCTGTCCGACGCCCGCCGCAACGGGCACCAGGTGCTGGCGGTGATCCGTGGCAGTGCGGTCAACCAGGACGGGGCGTCGAACGGCCTGACCGCGCCGAACGGCCTGTCGCAGCAACGCGTCATCTGGCAGGCGCTGGCGAACGCGGGGGTGACCGCCGACCAGGTGGACGTGGTGGAGGGGCACGGTACGGGGACGACGCTCGGCGACCCGATCGAGGCACAGGCGCTGCTGGCGACGTACGGCCAGGGACGGACCGCCCCCCTGTGGCTGGGATCGGTGAAGTCGAACATCGGGCACGCGCAGGCCGCCGCCGGGATCAGCGGCGTGATCAAGATGGTGCAGGCGCTGCGGCACGCGTCGCTGCCGAAGACGTTGCACGTCACCGAGCCGTCGTCGCACGTGGACTGGTCGGCGGGGTCCGTCCGGCTGCTGACCGAGGCGTTGCCGTGGCCGAGGCTCGATCGGCCGCGCCGGGCGGGAGTCTCCTCCTTCGGCGTCAGTGGGACGAACGCGCACGTGATCCTTGAGGAGGCGACCCCGGTCGAGGACGGGACCTCCGGTCCAGAGGCCCCCGGGGCGCGGCGACGGTCGGCGGGCGGCGTGGTCGTGCCGCTGTCGGGGCGCGGGCCGGAGGCGCTGCGGGCCCAGGCGGCGGGCATCTCCTCGCTGCTGGCGGCAGGGGCCGACCTCGTGGACGTCGGATACTCGCTGGCGACGACCCGGACCGCTTTCGAGAACCGGGCCGTGCTGGTGGCCCGGGACGAGGCCGCGGCGACCGCCGGTCTGGACGCGGTGGCCGCGGGGGGCACGGACCAGGGACCGGTCGCGGGTGGGTTGTGCGCGGTGGTGTTCTCGGGGCAGGGGGCGCAGCGGGCCGGGATGGGGTCGGGGTTGTATGCGGCGTTCCCGGTGTTCGCGGAGGCGTTCGATGAGGCGTGTCCGGTAGCGGTGAGGGAGGTGCTGTTCGGTGGTTCGGAGCTGATCGATCAGACGGTGTATGCCCAGCGGGGGTTGTTCGCGTTCGAGGTGGCTCTGTTTCGGTTGTTGGAGTCGTGGGGGGTGGTCCCGGATTTTGTCGGGGGTCATTCGGTGGGGGAGATCGCGGCTGCTCATGTGGCGGGGGTGTGGTCGTTGGAGGATGCGTGTCGGGTGGTGGAGGCGCGGGGCCGGTTGATGCAGGGCCTGGCCGCTGGTGGGGCGATGGCGGCGGTAGCGGCCTCGGAGTCGGATATCGCGCCGTATTTGAATGAGCGGGTGGGGTTGGCGGCGGTCAACGGTCCGGTCTCGGTGGTGGTCTCGGGTGATGAGGACGCGGTCGAGGCGCTGTTGAACCGGCTGGGCGGGGCGTATCGGGTCAAGCGGTTGCGGGTCTCGCACGCCTTTCACTCGGCGCGGATGGATCCGATGCTGCAGGAGTTCCGCACGGTCCTGGAGTCGGTGGGGTGGAACCGCCCGCGCGTTCCCTTGGTGTCGACCCTGACCGGTGCGCTCGCCGACCCCGGGGAGATCGCGTCGGTGGAGTACTGGGTGCGGCAGGTGCGTGAGCCGGTCCGGTTCGGGGATGCGGTGCGGACCCTGGAGGCCGAGGGGGTGAAGACGTTCGTCGAGGCCGGGCCGAGTGCCGCGTTGTCGGCGATGGGTGCGCGGGATGGTGTGTTCGTCCCGTTGGCGCGTAAGGATCACGACGAGGTCGAGGCAGCGGTCCGTGGGGTGGGTCAGGCGTGGGCCCGGGGCGTCACGGTCGATTGGCCGGTGATGTTCGCCGGGTCGGGTGCTCGGCGGGTTGATCTGCCGACTTACTCCTTCCAGCGGAGGCGTTATTGGTTGGAGGGGTCTGTTGTTTCGGGTGATGTGGGGTTGTTGGGGTTGAGTGCGGCTGGTCATCCTTTGTTGGCGGCGGCGGTGGTGTTGGCTGATTCGCAGGGGGTGGTGTTGACGGGGCGGTTGTCGGTGGAGACGCAGCCCTGGTTGGCCGACCACCGGGTGATGGGGGCGGTGATCTTCCCCGGCACCGGCTTCGTCGAGCTGGCCGTGCGGGCGGGCGACCAGGTGGGCTGTTCGAACCTGGAGGAGCTCACGCTGGAGAGTCCGCTGGTGCTTCCCGAGCAGGGCGGCGTGACGGTTCAGGTGACGGTCGGCGAACCTGACGGGACGGGCAGGAGAGCACTGTCCGTGCACAGCAGGGCCGAGCGCCTCGGGCCGGACTCCCCCTGGACCCGGCATGCCACCGGCCTGCTCGGCACGGTGATCCGGCCGCCCTCCTTCGACCTGCGCAGCTGGCCGCCCGCCGGTGCCGAGCCGATCGACTTCGACGGCGTCTACGAACGGCTCGCCGACAGCGGGCTTGTCTACGGGCCGGTCTTCACCGGGTTGCGGGCGGCCTGGCGCAGCGGGAACGAGGTGTTTGCCGAGGTGAGCCTGCCCGAGGTCGCGACGGCCGACGCGGCGCGGTTCGGGCTGCACCCCGCGCTCTTCGACGCGAGCCTGCACGTGCTGGGCATGGCGGGGATCGCCGAGGACCCCGTACGGGATGAGGAGAGCGGGGCCTGGCTGCCGTTCTCGTGGTCCGGCGTCACGTTGTACGCCGGCGGCGCGTCGACGGTGCGGGTGCGCCTGGTGCGGGACGCGGCCACCGGAGCGGTGGCGATGCGGATCGCTGACGGCGCGGGCGCGCCGGTCGCCGTGGTGGACGCGCTGGTGACCCGGCCGCTGCCCGACGCCCGTTCCGTCTCCGGGCAGTCCGGCTCGCTCTACCGGCTGGCCTGGCAGCGACTCGACACCACGGCCCCCGAAGCGCGGGGCCCCGTGTCCTTCGAGGATCTGGCGGACACGGTGGTGGTCGAGTGCGACGGCGGTGACGACGCGCGGGCGGTGCGGGTCGCCGCCTACCGGGCGCTGGCCGCACTGCAGTCCTGGCTCGCCGACGACCGCGCCGCCACGTCGACGCTGGTCATGCTCACGCGGGGCGCGATGGCGGTGAGCGGTGACGAGAGGGTGGACGTGGCCGCCGCGACGGTGTGGGGACTCGTGCGGTCCGCGCAGGTGGAGAACCCGTCCAGGATCGTGCTGGTCGACACCGACCGGGAAACCGCTGACATCGCCCGCCTCCTCCCCTCGGTGCTCGCCACCGGTGAACCCCAGGTGGCGGTGCGCGGCGGGGTGCTCCACGCCCCGCGCCTGGCCAGGGCGCGGGCGGAGGACGGCGCCTCGCCGAGCACGTTCGAGGGCGCCGGCACCGTCCTGGTCACGGGGGCCACGGGCTTCCTCGGCGGTCTGGTCGCCAGACATCTCGTCACCGAGCACGGGGTCCGGAACCTCCTGCTGGTCAGCCGGTCCGCGACCGACACCGGACTGATCGCGGAGCTGACCGGTCTCGGGGCCACCGTCGAGCTGAAGGCCTGCGACGTGGCCGACAGGGACGCGCTGGCGGCCCTGCTCGAAGCGATTCCCGCGCAGCATCCGCTGACCGGCGTGGTGCACGTCGCCGGGGTGCTGGACGACGGGATCACCGCCTCGCTGACGGAGGAACGCCTGGACACGGTGTTCCGGCCGAAGGTCGACGCCGCGCTGAACCTGCACGAGCTGACCAGGGATCTCGATCTGACCGCGTTCGTGCTGTTCTCCTCCATCGCCGGAGTGTTCGGCAACGCGGGGCAGGGCAACTACGCCGCCGCGAACGCCTGCCTCGATGCCGTCGCCGCGCGTCGGCGAGCCGACGGGCTGCCCGCGCTCTCGCTGGCGTGGGGGCTGTGGGCGCAGGAGGCGGGGATGTCCGAGACGCTGGTCCGGGCGGACCGCTCCCGTATTTCCCGCAACGGGGTGCTCCCCCTGTCCGAGGTGGAGGGGCTGGCGCTCTTCGACACCGCGATCGGAGTGGACGAGGCGACGGTGATCCCCGTCCGGCTGGACACCTCGGCACTGCGCGGCGCCGGTACGTTGCCGTCGATCTTCCACGGGCTGTGGCGGCCGGCGCGTCCGTCCGCCGATTCCGGCTCTCCGGCCGGTGGTCTCGCCGAGCGGGTACGCGCGATGGCGGCGGACAAGGGCCTGGAGACGTTGCGTGATCTGGTGGTCGGCCAGGTCGCGGCGGTTCTCGGGTACGGCTCGCCCGGTGAGATCGACCAGGCCCGCGCGTTCCAGGACCTCGGTTTCGACTCCCTGACCGCCGTGGAACTGCGTAACCAGCTGGGGATCGCCACCGGCCTGCGGCTGCCCGCGACCCTGGTGTTCGACCATCCGACTCCGGCCGCGCTGGCGCGCTTCCTGGGTGAGCAGATCCTGGGCGCGCCTTCCCCGGAGGTCACCCTCTCCGCGAGCTCCTCGGTGGGGGTGGAGGAGCCGATCGCGATCGTGGGGATGGCCTGCCGCTATCCGGGCGGGGTGCGCTCGCCCGAGGATCTCTGGCGGCTGCTCGACCGGGGAGAGGACGCGATCTCCGGATTCCCGACCGATCGCGGCTGGAACCTCGGGGAGCTGTACGACCCGGAACGGAGCCGGCCGGGGACGAGCTACGTGCGGGAGGGCGGGTTCCTGCACGAGGCGGGGGAGTTCGACCCGGCGTTCTTCGGGATCAGCCCGCGCGAGGCGCTGATCGTCGATCCGCAGCAGCGGCTGCTGCTGGAGACGGCGTGGGAGGCCTTCGAGCGGGCGGGGATCGACCCGGCTCTGCTGCGGGGCAGCTCGACCGGGGTGTTCGCCGGCCTGATGTATCACGACTACATCGGTAGCAGCAGTACCGGCGCCATCGCGTCCGGGCGGATCGCCTACACCTTCGGTCTGGAGGGCCCGGCGGTGACGGTGGACACGGCCTGCTCCTCCTCCCTGGTGGCGCTGCATCTCGCCGGCCAGTCGTTGCGCCAGGGGGAGTGCTCGCTCGCCCTGGCCGGTGGAGCGACGGTGATGGCGACGCCGGAGACCTTCGTGGAGTTCAGCCGTCAGGGCGGACTGGCCGGGGACAGCCGGTGCAAGGCGTTCTCCTCGTCGGCAGACGGTACTGGCTGGGCGGAGGGTGCCGGGGTCCTGGTACTGGAGCGGTTGTCGGATGCTCGTCGTAATGGGCATCAAGTGTTGGCGGTGATTCGTGGTAGTGCGGTGAATCAGGATGGGGCGTCGAATGGGTTGACGGCGCCCAACGGTCCGGCGCAGCAGCGGGTGATTCGTCAGGCGTTGGCGAATGCTCGGGTGTCGGCGGATCAGGTGGATGTGGTGGAGGGGCACGGTACGGGGACGACGTTGGGCGACCCGATTGAGGCGCAGGCGTTGTTGGCGACGTATGGGCAGGGTCGGTCGGTTCCGTTGTGGTTGGGGTCGGTGAAGTCGAATCTGGGTCATACGCAGGCTGCTGCGGGGGTGGCGGGTGTGATCAAGATGGTGATGGCGATGCGGCACGGCGTGATGCCCAAGACGCTGCACGTGGACGAGCCGTCGTCACACGTGGACTGGTCGTCGGGTGCGGTGGAGCTGTTGAGCGAGTCCCGATCGTGGCCGCTGGGGGAGCGGCCTCGTCGGGCGGGGGTGTCGTCGTTTGGGATCAGTGGGACGAACGCGCATGTGATCGTGGAGGGGGTGGTGGAGGAGTCTGCCGTGCGGGTGGTGGAACGCGCGTTGCCGGTGGTGCCGTGGGTGGTGTCGGCCAAGTCCGCTGAGGGGTTGCGGGCGCAGGTCGCGCGGTTGGTGTCGTGGGCGGGGGATGCGCTGGATGTGGGGTATTCGCTGGCGGCGACTCGGACGGTTTTGGAGCATCGTGCGGTGTTCTGTGGGCCGGGTCGTGATGAGCTGGCGGGGTTCGTTCCGGGGGTGGAGGGTGTGGCCGGGGGTCGCCACGCGGTGGTGTTCTCGGGTCAGGGGGCGCAGCGGGCCGGGATGGGGTCGGGGTTGTATGCGGCGTTCCCGGTGTTCGCGGAGGCGTTCGACGCGGCCTGCCCGGCACCGGTGAAGGAGGTGCTGTTCGGCGGTTCGGAGCTGATCGACCAGACGGTGTACACCCAGCAGGGGTTGTTCGCGTTCGAGGTCGCCCTCTTCCGGTTGTTGGAGTCCTGGGGAGTGACCCCGGACTTCGTCGGAGGTCACTCCGTAGGAGAGATCGCGGCTGCTCATGTGGCGGGGGTGTGGTCGTTGGAAGACGCGTGCCGGGTGGTGGAGGCACGCGGCCGGTTGATGCAAAGCCTGGCCTCAGGTGGGGCGATGGCCGCGATAGC
This sequence comes from Streptosporangium sp. NBC_01469, assembly GCF_036227305.1. Taxonomy (NCBI): domain Bacteria; kingdom Bacillati; phylum Actinomycetota; class Actinomycetes; order Streptosporangiales; family Streptosporangiaceae; genus Streptosporangium; species Streptosporangium sp. NBC_01469. The sequence goes on from NZ_CP109465.1 coordinate 5,191,529, forward strand.
CGCCTCGGAGTCGGACATCGCTCCGTATCTGAGTGAGCGGGTCGGCCTGGCGGCGGTCAACGGTCCGGTCTCGGTGGTGGTTTCCGGTGATGAGGACGCGGTCGAGGCACTGCTGAACCGGCTGGACGGGGAGTACCGGGTCAAGCGGTTGCGGGTCTCGCATGCTTTCCATTCGGCGCGGATGGACCCGATGCTGGCGGACTTCCGCACGGTCCTGGAGTCGGTGGTGTGGAACCACCCCCGCATCCCCTTGGTATCGACCCTGACCGGTCACCTCGCCGACCCCGAGGAGATCGCGTCGCCGGAGTACTGGGTGCGGCAGGTCCGTGAACCCGTCCGGTTCGGCGACGCGGTGCGCGCCCTGGAAGCGGAGGGCGTCACCACGTTCATCGAGGCCGGGCCGAGCCCGGCCCTGTCGGCGATGGGAACCCAGACCGCCGTGTTCGTCCCGTTGGCACGCAAGGACCACGACGAGGTCGAAGCCACGATCCGTGGACTGGGCCAGGCATGGACCCGAGGCGTCACGGTCGACTGGCCGACGATGTTCACCGGGTCCGGCGCCCAACGAATCGACCTGCCCACCTACCCCTTCCAACGCGAGCACTACTGGCTGGACAGCAGTACGGCGAGCGGATCCTTCACCTCGGGGCACCCGCTGCTCGCGAGCGTCGTGGAATTGGCGGGCTCGGCAGGACTGCTGTTCACCGCCCGTCTGTCCAGGCGGACGCATCCCTGGGTAGCCGATCACACTGTTGGCGGAGCCATGATCCTGCCCGCGACCGCCTACGTGGAGATGGCCTTCCACGCGGGGGACCGGGTGGGCCTCGACCGGCTGGCGGAGCTGACGATCCAGGCGCCTCTCGTCATCCCCGAACGGGGGGCGGTCGACGTCCAGTTCGCCGTCGGCGCCCCCGATGAGAACGGTTCGCGGACCGTCAACGTCCACTCCCGCCACGACAGCGCGCTGGGCGACACGCTCTGGACACACCACGCGACCGGTCTGCTCACGGCTGGGACCCGTCGTCCGCCCGCCGTTCCGGGAGCGTGGCCGCCCCCGGATGCCGAGCCGATCGAGCTGGCGGGGTTCTACGAACGGCTGGCCGACGCCGGGCTGAGCTACGGGCCTGCCTTCCGAGGGCTGCGCAGGGCGTGGCGGAGGGACGGGGAACTGTACGCGGAGACGGAACTCGCCGAGCAGGCGAGGACCGAGGCCGCCAGGTTCGGATTGCACCCGGCCGCGCTGGACGCCGCGCTGCACGTGGTCGCGGCGAGTGGTCTGGGAGGCGAACAGGTTCTGCTGCCGTTCAGCTGGTCCGATGTGGAACTGCACGCCACGGGTGCCTCCGATCTGCGCGTCGTGATCCGGGCGGAGAGCGCGGAGGCGGAGGCGGTGACGGTTGAGGTGAGGGACGTCACGGGCGCCCCGGTGGCCTCGGCGGCACTGGCGCTGAGACCGGCCGCGCTCGACCGGCCTGCCCCGGAGCACGAGTCGCTGTTCCGGCTGGACTGGGTACCCTGCCTGGCCGAACCGGTCGCCACCACGGCTCGCTGGACGGTCGTCGGCCCGGCGGACAGCGGGCTCACCCACGCGCCGGCCGGTCAGGTGGCGGTCGAGTCCGCGGAGGATCCGGCGATGGCCGCTGAGGACGACATCGTCGTCATCCGCTCCGGACCCGGAGGGAACACCGCCGACGCCGTACGGGCCGAGACGCATCGGATCCTGGCGATCCTGCAGGAGTGGATACGTGACGAGCGGGCGGGCAGACTCGTCGTCGTCACCCAGGGAGCGGTCGAGGCGGGCGGCTCCGAGGTCACCGATCTGCCGGGTGCGGCCGTGTGGGGGTTGGTCCGCTCCGCGCAGTCGGAGAATCCCGGCCGCGTCGTGCTGGTGGACCTGGACGACGACGCCGAGTCCCAGCGCGCCGTGGTCGCGGCCGTCGCGACGGGCGAACCCCAACTCGCCGTACGGGCCGGCCAGGTCTGGATGCCACGGTTGTCGCGAATCGGCCGTTCTCCCGATGCGGAGGGAGGTGTCGCGGTCGTCCCCGGCACCGGCGTGCGGTGGGACGCTCGCGGCACCGTGCTCGTCTCCGGTGGCACCGGGACGCTGGGCCGGTTGGTGGCCAGGCACCTGGTGACCGGCCATGGTGTCAGGCACCTGGTGCTGGCCAGTCGCGGTGGCGATCGAGCACCCGGCGTCACCGAGTTGGTGGCCGATCTCACCGGCCTCGGCGCGCACGTCGCGGTCGTCGCCTGTGACCTCGCCGACAGGGATGAGACGAGGCGGCTGCTGGCCGGCATCTCCGGTGACCATCCCCTGACCGGGGTCGTGCACGTGGCGGGGGTGCTCGCCGACGGCGTGCTGCCGTCCCTGACGCCGGAGCTCATGGACACGGTCCTGCGTCCCAAGGTCGATGCCGCGCTGAACCTGCACGAGCTGACCAGGGATCTCGACCTGGGCGCCTTCGTGCTGTTCTCCTCTGCCGCCGGCCTGTTCGGCACACCCGGACAGGGAAACTACGCCGCCGCCAACGCCTTCCTCGACGGGCTGGCCCGGCACCGGCAGGGCCTCGGCCTTCCCGGGCTCTCACTGGCGTGGGGGGTGTGGGCGGGCGAGGGTATGGCGAGCGGGCTGGCCGGTGCCGACGCCCGCCGGATCGAGCGGCTGGGCATCGAGCCGCTCACCCCGGAACGGGGCCTGGAACTGTTCGACGCGGCCTGTGCGACCGGCGACCCCTCGGTGGTGCCGATCGCGCTGAACGCCACGGCGCTCGCCGCGCTCGGCGACAACCTGCCGCCGGTGTTGCGCGGTCTCGTGCGCACCCCGCTCCGCCGTACGGCGAGCGGCACGGACGCCTCGGCGGCGCTGAGGGATCGTCTTGCCGGACTCACGGAGGAGAAGCGGTCGGCGGAGCTGGTGGAACTGGTGCGGGCCACCGCCGCGGCGGTACTCGGCCACGCGGACGCCTCCCACATCGAACCCGACCGTGCCTTCACCGAGCTCGGCTTCGACTCGTTGACGGCAGTGGAGTTCCGCAACCGCGTCAACGCGACCACCGGGCTGAGACTGCCCGTCACGGCCGTCTTCGATCACCCGAATCCCCGGGCCCTGGCCTCGGCGCTGGACAAGGAACTCGCCGTCGCCGTGCCCGCCTCCGACGACTCATCGGAGATCCGGGCGATCCTGCAGTCCATTCCGCTGACCCGGCTGCGCGAGGCGGGGCTCCTGGACAGCCTGTTCGAGCTCGCCGGAGTCCGCCGCGAACGCGAGCCCGACGCGGATGACCCGCCGGCTGACGGGGTCATCGACGAGATGGACACCGAAAGCCTGATCAGCATGGCCCTGGGAACGCACGACAACGAAAGAGGATGACGCCGCAATGACGAGTCCTGACACGAAGGTCGTCGAAGCACTCCGCGCGTCTCTCAAGGAGAGCGAAAGGCTGCGCGAGCAGAACAGGAAACTCGTGGCCCAGTCGCGCGAGCCGATCGCGGTCATCGGTATGTCCTGCCGGTTCCCGGGCGGGGTGACCTCTCCGGAGGAGCTGTGGCGGCTGGTGGCCGACGGCGGCGACGCGATCACGGAGTTCCCCGGCGACCGGGACTGGGAGATCGAGAAGCTCTACCACCCCGAGCCGGGCCGTCCGGGGACCAGTTACACCCGGCAGGGTGGGTTCCTGCACGACGCGGGGGAGTTCGATCCGGCCTTCTTCGGGATGTCCCCCCGCGAGGCGCTGGGCACCGATCCGCAGCAGCGGTTGCTGCTGGAGGGCGCGTGGGAGGCGCTGGAGAGCGCCGGACTCGACCCCATCGCGCTGCGCGGAAGCCGGACCGGCGTGTTCGCGGGGGCGATGTATCACGACTATCCCGGCAGTTTCGGTTCGGGAAGCATCGTGTCCGGGCGGGTGGCCTACACCTTCGGTCTGGAGGGCCCGGCGGTGACGGTGGACACGGCCTGCTCCTCCTCCCTGGTGGCACTGCATCTGGCGGTTCAGTCGTTGCGCGGTGAGGAGTGCTCGCTGGCACTGGCCGGTGGCGTGACGGTGATGGCGACGCCGGGGACGTTCGTGGAGTTCTCCCGGCAGCGGGGCCTGTCGGCCGACGGCCGGTGCAGGGCGTTCGCCACCTCCGCCGACGGAACCGGCTTCGCCGAGGGCATGGGACTGCTGGTGTTGGAGCGGTTGTCGGATGCTCGTCGTAATGGGCATCGGGTGTTGGCGGTGATTCGTGGTAGTGCGGTGAATCAGGATGGGGCGTCGAATGGGTTGACGGCGCCCAATGGTCCGGCGCAGCAGCGGGTGATTCGTCAGGCGTTGGCGAATGCTCGGGTGTCGGCGGATCAGGTGGATGTGGTGGAGGGGCACGGTACGGGGACGACGTTGGGTGATCCGATCGAGGCGCAGGCGTTGTTGGCGACGTATGGGCAGGGTAGGTCGGCCCCTTTGTGGTTGGGGTCGGTGAAGTCGAATCTGGGTCATACGCAGGCTGCTGCGGGGGTGGCGGGTGTGATCAAGATGGTGATGGCGATGCGGCATGGGGTGATGCCGAGGTCGTTGCATGTGGATGAGCCGTCGTCGCATGTGGATTGGTCGTCGGGTGCGGTGGAGCTGTTGGGGGAGTCTCGGCCGTGGCCGGAGCGTGGGGGGCTGCGTCGGGCGGGGGTGTCGTCGTTTGGGATCAGTGGGACGAATGCGCATGTGATTGTGGAGGGGGTGGTGGAGGAGTCTGCCGTGCGGGTGGTGGGGCGGGTGTTGCCGGTGGTGCCGTGGGTGGTGTCGGCCAAGTCCGCTGAGGGGTTGGGTGCGCAGGTCGCGCGGTTGGTGTCGTGGGCGGGGGATGCGCTGGACGTCGGGTACTCGCTGGCCACGAGCCGGACGGTTCTGGATCATCGTGCGGTGGTGGTGGGTCAGGGGGTGGTGAGTGGGTCGGTCGCGGGTGGTCGCCACGCGGTGGTGTTCTCGGGGCAGGGGGCGCAGCGGGCCGGGATGGGGTCGGGGTTGTATGCGGCGTTCCCGGTGTTCGCGGAGGCGTTCGACGCGGCCTGCCCGGTAGCGGTGAGGGAGGTGCTGTTCGGCGGTTCGGAGCTGATCGACCAGACGATGTACACCCAGCAGGGGTTGTTCGCGTTCGAGGTGGCCCTGTTCCGGTTGTTGGAGTCGTGGGGGGTGACCCCGGACTTCGTCGGAGGTCACTCCGTAGGGGAGATCGCCGCTGCTCATGTGGCAGGGGTGTGGTCGTTGGAAGACGCCTGCCGGGTGGTGGAGGCGCGGGGCCGGTTGATGCAGGGCTTGGCCGCTGGCGGGGCGATGGCCGCGGTGGCTGCCTCGGAGTCGGACATCGCGCCGTATTTGAATGAGCGGGTGGGGTTGGCGGCGGTCAACGGTCCGGCCTCGGTGGTGGTCTCCGGTGATGAGGACGCGGTCGAGGCACTGCTGAACCAACTGGACGGGGCATACCGGGTCAAGCGGTTGCGGGTCTCGCATGCTTTCCATTCGGCGCGGATGGACCCGATGCTGCAGGAGTTCCGCACGGTCCTGGAATCGGTGGTGTGGAACCACCCCCGCATCCCGCTGGTATCGACCCTGACCGGTCACCTCGCCGACCCCGGGGAGATCGCGTCGCCGGAGTACTGGGTGCGGCAGGTGCGTGAGCCGGTCCGGTTCGGGGATGCGGTGCGGACCCTGGAGGCCGAGGGCGTCACCACGTTCATCGAGGCCGGGCCGAGCCCGGCCCTGTCGGCGATGGAGACCCAGACCGCCGTGTTTACCCCGCTGGCACGCAAGGACCACGACGAGGTCGAAGCCACGATCCGCGGACTGGGCCAGGCATGGACCCGAGGCGTCACGGTCGACTGGCCGACGATGTTCACCGGGTCCGGCGCCCAACGAATCGACCTGCCCACCTACCCCTTCCAACGACAGCGCTACTGGCTGAACGTTCCGTCGGGTGACCTCGCGGAGCAGGCCCTCGCCGCCGTGCCCGAGGTGGAGCCGTTGCTGCCGGATCTCTCGCCGGAGGAGCGGCGGCAGCGGGTGCGGGAACTGGTGCTGACCCGTACCGCGTACGTCCTGGGCCACCCGTCGGCCGACAGCGTAGATCCGGAAGCCGGGTTCTTCGAGTCCGGTTTCGACTCCGCGACCGCGATGGAACTGCGCGGCGCGTTGAGCGCGGCCATCGGGCTGGACCTCCCGGCCACGGTCGTGTTCGACCATGCGACTCCCGACGACCTCGTCCGCCACCTCGTGGCCGCGCTGGCCGAGAGCCCGCCCGTGGACAGACCCGTGGAGAGAGCGGAGAGCCCGGCCCTCGTCGCGTCCGCCGCCGACACCCTGAGCGAGATCTTTAGGGAGGCGGTCTACTCCGGCCGGATGCAGCGGGGGTTCGACATGCTGGACGGGGTGGCCGCCACCCGGACCTCGTTCGCCTCCGTCAAAGACCTCGGACAGGTGCCGGCGCCGGTGAAGCTCGCCGATGGGCCTCGGCATCCGGTCCTGTACTGCTTCCCCTCACCGATGGCGCTCGGCGGTGTCCAGCAGTACGCGCGTTTCGCCAGGTACTTCCGCGGTGAGCGAGAGGTCTCGGCGCTTCGGGTGCTCGGTATCTCCAGGGGCGAGAGCCTGCCCGAGTCGGTGGAGGCGGCGGTTGAGGTGTTCGCCGAGAGTGTGCGCGCGGATGCGGGCGAGCGGCCCTTCGTGCTCGCCGGGATGTCCTCGGGCGGGATCTTCGCGCACGCCGCGGCCGGTCGTCTGGAGCGGCTCGGCCGAGGCCCCGAGGCGGTCGTCATGCTCGACACCTACCTGGTACGCGACGAGGACAACAAGGCGGTCTGGGATCAGATGCTCTACGGGCTACTGGAGAGAGAGCCCGAGATCGGGCCGTTCAACAGCGCGCGGCTGTCGTCGATGGGGCGCTATGTCCGGCTGATCGGCGAGGTGACGCTGGAGGAGATCGAGGCGCCGGTGCTGTTCGTCCGTGCCGAGAACTCGATTCTCGGTGACGTCCCCGCCGGGGCCGACGGCTGGCGGGCCGACCTCAAATCCGCTCACACCACGCTGCAGGTGCCGGGCGACCACTTCACGATGATGGAGGAGGCGCACGCGGGTACGACGGCTCAGGCGATCGAGGGATGGTTGCGCGCCACGCTGTGATCCCGGAGCGATGAATCCCCGGGGCTCGCCCACGGGGGTTCATCGTTCGTTCGTCAGGTCCGCCGTGACGGCGGACCCGTCCTTCTGGGCGTCCGAGTTCTTTTGGGCGTCCGAGTCCTTCTGAACGTCCGACCGCAGGTGCCGCAGCAGCAGCACGGCCAGGACCGCGGTCACGGCCAGGATCGCGGCGCCGACGGTCGCCGCCGTTCGCATCCCCTCGGTGAAGGCCTCCTGCGCGACCTGGACGAACACGGCCGGATCCGGCAGGAATCTGGACACCTCCATGGCGCCGCCGAGGGTGTCCCTGGCCGCCTCCGCGGCCTCCGGTGGGAGTCCGGGCGGGATCGCGTCGTCCATCTGGGCGTGGTAGGCGGTGGCGCCGACGCTGCCCAGGATCGCGACCCCGAGGGCGCCGCCGAACTCCGATCCGGTCTCGGACAGCGCCGAGGCCGCACCCGCCCGTTTCGGTGGCGCGGCTGCGACGATCATGTCGACGGCGAGCGCGCCCACCGCGCCCGAGCCGCCCGCGAGCAGCATGAAGCCCACTCCCACGATCAGCAGCGAATCGCCGATGTAGACCTGGCTGAGCGCGGCGAAGCCCGCAGCCATCAGCGCGAGCGCCCCGGCGACCACGTACGCCGGGCGGAACCATCGCACCAGCAGGGAGGCCGACAGGACGGAGACCGCCATCGCCGGGGCGATCAGCAGGGTCCACAGCGCCGCGGTGAGCGGTCGCATCCCCAGGACGAGCTGCATGTACTGGGTGCCGAAGAAGCCGAAGCCGACGATGCCGAAGATGCTGAGCACGTTGGCCCCGATGGAGGTGCTGAACGCCCGGTCGGCGAACAGCCGCACGTCGATGAGCGGGTCGGTCAGCTGCCGTTGCCGTCGTACGAAGACGACCCCCATCACGACCCCGAAGGCGATCGCGGCCAGGGGCGACCACTGCACGCCGTCCTCGGCCAGCATCTTGACGCCGTAGATGACCGGCAGGACGGCCGCCAGGGAGAGGAACGCGCTGAACAGATCGAACCTGCCCGGGTTGGGGTCGCGGAACTCGGGGAGCAACAGGGGCGCGAGCACCACCAGGAGCAGCATGACCGGGACGTTGACCAGGAACACCGATCCCCACCAGAAGTGCTCCAGCAGCACGCCGCCCAGCATCGGGCCCAGCCCCGCGCCGCCGGAGAACCCGGCGGTCCAGATGGCGATCGCGGTCCGTCGCTGGCGGTCGTCGAGGAACATGCTGCGGATCAGTGACAGGGTCGAGGGCGCCAGGGTGGCTCCGGCCAGGCCCAGCAGCGCGCGCGTGGCGATCAGCATCTCCGCCGAGTCGGAGAACGCGGCCGCCACCGACACCACGCCGAACACGGCCCCGCCGATGATGAGCATCTTGCGCCGGCCGACCCGGTCGCCCAGCGTGCCCATCGTGATCATCGAACCGGCGAGCAGGAACGCGTAGATGTCCATGATCCACAGCAGCTGGGCGCTGCTCGGAGCCAGGTCGGCGCTCAGATTGGGCAGCGCGAAGAACAGCGCCGTCATGTCCATGGAGATCAACAGAGTGGGAAGCACCAGGACCGCGAGCCCTACCCACTCGCGCTTTCCTGCCTTCGCTGGGACTGTCATGCGATCAATGTACATATGTCTTATATGTTTGTATAGACGATGATGGGGCGGTCCGCCAGGTCGATGATCAGGTAAGATGATGATCGTGGGACACCGGGATGATCTGCTGGCGGGTGCCAAACGCTGCCTCCATGAGCGCGGATACGGGCGCACGACCGCCCGCGACATCGTCGCCGCCTCCGGCGCCAACCTCGCCTCCATCGGCTATCACTTCGGTTCCAAGGAAGCCCTGCTGACCGCCGCCATCATCGAGTCGTTCGCCGAGTGGGGCGACGAGCTCGACGCGGTCATGCTCTCGCTGTCCTGGGACGCCGACGCCGATCCGATCGAGCAGTTCGAGAAGGCGTGGACGCACCTCATCCAGTCCTTCGCCACGCATCGCCCGCTCTGGGTCTCCAGCGTGGAGGCGTTCGCCCAGGCCGAGCACATTCCGGAGCTCCGCGAGCAGCTCGCGACGAGCTTCGAGGAGACCCGCGCGGGGATGGCCTCGGTGATCATGAAGGCCACCTCGGGGATCGACGAGGGGGCCGCCCGCACCATCGGCTCGCTGGTCCTCGCCCTGCTCCCGGGCCTGGCGCTGCAGTGGCTCCTCGACCCCGACCGCGCCCCGTCCGGTGGGGATCTGGGCGAGGCCATCCGCGCGGTCCTGAGAAGCCTCCCCGCCGCCGGGCCGCAGACGCCGGATGACGCCGCCGCCGAGCCGCAGCCGGATCCCCCTGCTCAGGGGAGCTAGGGGCTCCGATAGGGGTTGTCGCGGCAAAGTCGCCGACCATAGTCTCGTTACACAAGCACTGTCGGTGAATTCGACGTTTCGCGGACCTTTTCGCTTTTTCCATGCCTCCTGGTGACGGTGCTGTTCTGGGTCGGGGCGGTCGCGGCGAACGGCTTCCCCCGGTGTGCCGATGTTGCGCGAGTTCTGAATCTCCGTGCGATTCCCTCCCGGACGATCAGGGCTGCTGCCGAATGGAGCGAGCATGCAATTCCTGCCGGATTCCGAAGACATCACCGCGGCCGTTCTCGGCCTGGGTTATGTCGGTTCCTGTGTGGCGGCCGTCCTCGCCGACAGGGGGGTCGAGGTGATCGGTGTCGACACCGACACGACTCTCGTCGAGGAGCTGAACGACCGGCACTGCCGGTTCAGCGAGACCGGCCTGCCCGAGCTGATGGCCGGCGGACTCGACGCGGGCAAGCTGCGGGTGACCACCGACTACGACGCGATCACCGGGGCGGACGTCGTCATCGTGGCGGTCGGCACCCCCATCCACGGCCGCGGTGTGTTGAAGGACGCCCAGCTCAAGGGCGCCTGCGAGGAGTTGAGCCAGCGGATCCGGCGAGGCCAGCTCCTTATCTTCAAGAGCACCGTGCCACCGGGGGTGACCAGGGAACTGGTCGTCCCGATCCTTGAGCGGAGCGGCCTCACCTGCGGGGTGGACTTCGGGCTCGCGTTCTGCCCCGAGCGTCTCTCGGAGGGCACGGCACTGGCGGAGATGCGGAGTTTCCCGATAGTCGTCGGAGGCTGGTGCCAGGAGAGCACCGAGGCGGCCGTGGCCTTCTGGCGGCGCGCGATCGGGGTCGAGGTCATCGCGTGCGCCTCGCTGGAGGCCGCGGAGATGGTGAAACTCGCCGACAACTGGTGGATCGACCACAACATCGCGCTCGCCAACGAACTGGCCAAACTCTGCGCCACTTTCGATATGGACGTCCTGGACGTGATTTCGGCCGCGAACACCATTCCGAAGGGAAACGGAAACGTCAACATCCTGCTGCCCAGTGTCGGGGTCGGCGGTTCGTGCCTGACCAAGGATCCGTGGATGGTGTGGCAGGCGGCGAAAGGCCGGGGAATCGACATGCTCACCATTCCGGCGGCCCGCGAGGTCAACGCCGGCATGCCGCTGTACACCGTGGAGCTGATCCTCGCCGAGCTCGCCAAGCTCGGTAAGCGACCTGAGGGGGCCAAGGTGGCGGTGCTCGGGCTCGCCTTCAAGAACGACACCGGCGACCTGCGGGAGACACCCACCCAGCCGGTGGTGTCCGGTCTGCGCGACGCCGGGGTCGAGGTGACCGCCTTCGACCCGCTGGTGCACCCGGACGAGGTGGAGAAGACCTTCGGGCTGAAGGTGTCCGAGTCGTACGAGGAGGCGGTGTCCGGCGCCGACTGCGTGGCGGTGCTCGCCTGGCACAGGGAGTTCGGGGCCATCGACTTCACCGAACTCCGCGAGATGGTGTCCGGCTCCTGCGTGCTGATCGACGGCCGGGCCTACTACCCCAGGGAGACGATCGCCGAGCTGAGACGGGTGGGCTTCGCCTACCGCGGGATCGGGCGGTAGAGCGATGGCGAAGGTGGTGGTGACCGGCGGATGCGGTTTCGTCGGCAGTCATCTGGTGTCGCGGCTCGTGGAGCGGGGCGACGAGGTGACCGTGTTCGACGGCGGCTCGCCGCCGCCCGACCAGGGGCCGGGCGACACGCGATACGTGGCCGGTGACATCCGGGACCGCGCCCAGGTCGCCGAGGTGATGACGCCGGACGTCGACGTGGTCTACCACCTGGCGGCCGTGGTCGGCGTCGACCGCTATCTCGACCGCCCGCTGGACGTCATCGACATCAACCTGCTCGGTACCAGGAACGTCCTCGACCTCGCGAACGAGACGGGCGCCAAGGTCGTGGTGGCGAGCACCAGCGAGGTGTTCGGCAAGAACCCCGCCGTCCCGTGGTCCGAGGACGCCGACCGGGTTCTCGGCTCCACCGCCACCGAGCGCTGGAGTTACTCCTCGAGCAAGGCGCTGGCCGAGCACCTCACCTTCGGGTTCGTGCGCGCGTACGGCCTGCGCGCCACGATCGTCCGCTACTTCAACGTCTACGGTCCGAGGCAGCGCCCCGCCTTCGTGGTGAGCCGCAGCATCCACCGGGCGTTGCGCGGGCTGGCGCCGGTGGTCTACGACGAGGGCGGGCAGACCCGCTGCTTCACCTTCGTCGACGACGCGATCACCGCGACGATCCTGGCGGCCACCAGCCCCAAGGCCGACGGCGAGTGCTTCAACATCGGCAGTTCGGACGAGACCCCGATTCGGCGGGCCATCGAGCTGGTCGCCGAGCTCACCGGCACGGAGCCGGACGTCATCCCCGTGGACATGGAGGAGCGGCTGGGAAACAGCTACCAGGACCTGCGCCGCCGCGTTCCCGACGCAGGCAAGGCGGCCGCCGTCCTCGGCTGGCGAAGCACCACCTCACTCCGCGACGGTCTGGGCGAGACGATCGCGTGGGCGCGGGCCAACCCGTGGTGGCTCGCACAGCCGGAGAGCGGCCAGAGCTGACCCGGCCCGCACCTTCCAAGACCGGTTCGAGAGGACGACAGCATGTACGACGGTGAACTCCCCGAGATCTACGACATGATCTACCGCAGCCGCGGCAAGGACTACGCGGAGGAGACCGCCTCCGTGGCGCGGCTGGTGCGGGAGGCCAGGCCGGACGCCCGGTCGCTGCTCGACATGGCGTGCGGGACGGGCCCTCACCTGGCGCACTTCGCCGAGCTGTTCGAGCACGTGGAGGGCGTGGAACTCTCCGAGGACATGCTCGCCCTGGCCAAGCGGCGGCTGCCGGACGTGCCGCTGACCAAGGGGGACATGCGCGACTTCGATCTCGGCCGTACGTTCGACGCGGTCACCTGCATGTTCAGCTCGATCGCGCACATGGCCGACGCCGGGGAACTCGACGTCGCGGTGAGCCGGCTGGCCCACCACCTGGTCCCCGGCGGGGTTCTGGTCATCGAGCCGTGGTGGTTCCCCGAGCGCTTCGCCTCCGGCTACGTCGCAAGCGACAGCGCGAGCGAGGACGGGCGCACGGTCGTCAGGGTCTCCCACTCCCGGGTGGAGGGCAGGATGACCCGGATGGAGGTGCACTACCTCGTCGCGGAGGCGGAGGAGGGGATCCGGCACTTCACCGACACGCTGTTCATGACGCTGTTCACCCGCGAGGAATACGAGCACGCCCTCAGGAAGGCCGGTTGCGCGCCCACCTACATCGAGGGCGGGCCGTCCGGCAGGGGCCTCTTCCTCGGGGTCAGGGACTGATCTCCCGGCCGGGTCCCGTCTCTCGTGGCCCCCTGCCTCCGGCCAGGTCCCTCGCCCCGCGCGTCCACCCCGCTCCCGGCCGGGCACAGACGGGTCCCGCCCGCGAGACCACCCCGTTTCCAGCCGGAGGCGGGGTGTTCTCGCCGGCCCCCGGTGAGCCAGGCCCCGGTGAGCCGGGAGGTCACCCCGCTTCCCGGCCGGGCGCGGGACGAACCCGTGCCCGGCCAGGGCTCACACCGCGGCGCGTACGGCGGCCACCACCGAGTCGACCGCCTCGTCGGACATGTGCGGTCCCATCGGCAGGCTCAGCACCTCGTCGGCGATCCGCTCGGCCAGCGGCTGCGAGCCCGCGAGCCGACGATCGGAGGCGAAGGCGGGGGAGAGGTGCACCGGGACCGGATAGTGGATCAGCGTGCCGACGCCGGCCTGGGCCAGGCGCTCCCGCAACTGCTCCCGGGTCGCCGAGCGCACCACGAACAGGTGCCAGGCCGGGTCCGCCCACGAGGCCACCTCGGGCAGCACCAGGTCGTCGAGGTCGGACAGCTCCTTGAGATAGCGCTCGGCGACCGACCTCCTGCGGGCGTTCCAGTCGTCCAGCCGGGCCAGCTTGACGCGGAGCATGGCCGCCTGCAGCTCGTCCAGACGGGAGTTGCCCGCCTGGATCTCGTGCTGGTACTTGATCCGGGAACCGTAGTTGCGCAGCAGCCGCAGCCGGGCGACCAGATCGGCGTTGTCCGTGACGACCGCGCCCCCGTCTCCCAGCGCGCCGAGGTTCTTGCCCGGGTAGAAGGAGAAGACGGCGGCCAGTGAGCCCTCGCCGACCAGGCGGTCCCGGTAACGGGCCCCGTGCGCCTGGGCCGCGTCCTCCACCACGGCCAGGCCGTGGCGGTCGGCGATCTCGGCGATCGGCACCAGGTCGGCGGGATGGCCGTAGAGGTGCACGGGCACGATCGCCCTGGTGGACGGGGTGATCGCCGCCTCGATCAGGGCCGGGTCGATCGTGTAGGTGCGCTCGTCCGGCTCCACGGGGACCGGCCGCGCCCCGATGGCCGAGATCGACAGCCAGGACGCGATGAACGTGTGGGAGGGGACGATCACCTCGTCTCCCGGGCCGACGCCCAGCGCCCGCAACACGAGTTCCAGCGCGTCGCCACCGCTGCCCATGGCCACGCAGTGACTGTTGCGGCAGTAGGCCGCGAACTCCTCCTCGAAGGCCTCGAGCTCGGGGCCGAGCAGGTACCAGCCCGAGGAGAGCACGCGCTGGACGGCGTCGTCGAGCTCGGCGCGCAACTCGGTGTAGGGCGCCTTCAGGTCGAGAAAGGGCGCCTTCACCGGGAGGCCCTCGCGTCGCGCAGGAACTCCGCGTAGTCCCGGTAGTACTCCGACTCGTCGTAGGGCTCCGACACCAGCCACAGCCCCACCGCGTCCGGCGTGAAGTTCACCATGTCGCGCCAGATCATCGGGACGACGTAGAGCCCCCGGCTGGGATTGTCCAGCACGAACCGCTCCTTTTCGAAGCCGTCGTCGACGATGACCTCGAAGCTGCCGTGCATGGCGATGATCAACTGGCGCAGCCGCCGATGACCGTGCGCGCCCCGGGTCACCTCCTCGGGGACATGGTGGATGAAGTAGGCCCTCTTGATGTCGAAATCAATGTCTTTCCCGCCTTCCACCACGGTGAGAAGGCCCCGAGGATCGGAATGCTCGGGAAGCTCCACCATTCGACACCGGTCAATTTTTCCGGCCGCCTGGCCGCTGTCCAAGGTCTTTCGAGGATTCATTGTTTCCCTTGCTGTCCGGACCGCCGAGCGGCGTGTCCCATTGGCGAGGTGAAATATCGTCGTCACGCTCATGACGCTACGCCCCGGTGAATTTCTTCCCCTACCCCTACGTGCCCCCTAAGCCCCCGGTACTTCCGTACGTGTCATGGGTTTCTCTGCCCTTTCATGCATAGGCTGTGCTTGCCATTCCGGCAAGCCGGGGCTTCTTGTCTGCTCGTAAGTAAACATCCTTCGACAGGAGAGAGCATGACCACTGCGTTGATCATCGGGGGCGGCGTGGCCGGACCGGTGGCCGCCATGGCGCTGCAGAAGGCCGGCATCGAACCGCGGGTCTTCGAGGCCTACGACAAGAGCGCCGAGGGGATCGGCGCCAACCTGGTGCTGGCGGTCAACGGGCGCAGCGCGCTGCTCGAACTCGGCATCACCACCGCCCTGGACGCGGGATTCGACATCCCCTACAACCGCTACTTCATGGGCAGCGGCAGGCGCCTGTCCAAGGTCGCGAACGGCAAGAAGCTGGACGACGGGACGGTGAGCCGGGCGGTCAAGCGCGGCGACCTGTACGGGGCGCTGCGGGACGAGGCGCTGCGCAGGGACATCCACTTCGAGTTCGGGATGCGGTTCATCGGGGCGGAGAACACCGCGGACGGCGTCGTCGCCCGGTTCGAGAACGGCACGGAGGTGCACGGAGACCTGCTCATCGGCGCCGACGGCCTGCACTCGACCGTACGGACCATCATCGATCCGGACGCGCCGAAGCCGCGCTACGGCAAGCTCATCAACACCGGCGGCTACGCGCGCGACATCTCCGTGCCGGGCGAGCCGGGAACCGAGTTCATGTACCTGGGCAAACGCTGTTTCTTCTGCTACATCCACCACCCCAACGGGGAGATCTGGTGGTACGCGGCCCCGTCCTGGCCCAACGAGCCGAGCAGGGAGGAACTCGCCTCGATCACCCGGGAGGACTGGCGGGCCCACCTCTGCGAGCTGTTCGCCAAGGACAACAGCCCGGCCGTGGACATCATCAAGGCCACCCCGGAGATCTGGGCGCCGTGGCCGATCAACGACCTTCCCACCGTCCCCCGGTGGAGCAACGGCCGGATGCTCCTCATCGGCGACTCCGTGCACGCCGTCTCCCCGACCGCGGGGCAGGGGGCGTCAATGGCGATCGAGGACTCCGTCGTGCTCGGCAAGTGCCTGCGGGACATCCCCGACATCCCCGAGGCGATGGCCACGTTCGAGCGGATCCGGCGCCCGAGGGTCGAGAAGGTGGTCTCCTTCGGCAGGAGGGCGGGTGACCTGCTGATCGTCGGCAGCCAGGCGCGCAGGCGCGCGCGGGACCTGGTCATGCCGCTGTTCTTCAAACGGATCGCGCTCAACGAGGCGGCCGCGCTCAGCTGGGTCTACGACCACCGAATCCCGTGGGACGAGCCGATTTCACCGCAGCCCGCACCGGCCTGAACCGCAGCCGGGAAAAGCCGTCACCAGAAAAACAGGCCGGTCCCCCTTTTTCTTTTGTTGTTTATTTCATTCAGGCGTCGCCCAAATGACGTCGAAGCGTGGAGGTTCGCGACTAGCGATGGCTGGCAGCGGCGAGAAAAATACTCCTGGAACATATTCGGAACGTAATGATCTCATCGCGATAATCGGATTGTCCGCGCGGCTGCCGCACGCCGACGGGCCGGCCGCGTTCTGGCGGCTGCTCCGATCCGGTGAGGACGCGATCACCGAGGTTCCCGCCGGCCGCTGGGACGCCGACGCCCTCTACGACCGTGACGTGACCGTCGCCGGCAAGGCCAACACCCGCTGGGGCGGCTTCCTCGACGATGTCGCCGCCTTCGACGCCGGGCTCTTCGGCATCTCGCCGCGCGAGGCCGTCGCCATGGACCCCCAGCAGAGACTGATGCTGGAGCTGAGCTGGGAGGTCCTGGAGGACGCGGGGCTGGCTCCCGACACCCTGTCCGGGAGCCGCACGGGCGTCTTCGTCGGTGCCGTCGCGGACGACTACGCGACGCTGCTGCACCGGCGAGGGCTGCCGGCCATCACCCAGCACACGCTGACGGGCCTGCACCGCGGCATCATCGCCAACCGGATCTCCTACGCGTTCGGGCTCGCGGGTCCCAGCATGACCATGGACACCGGGCAGTCGTCGTCCCTGGTCGCGGTGCATCTGGCCTGCGAGAGTCTCCTGCGGGGCGAGTCCACGCTCGCGCTGGCCGGCGGCGTCAGCCTCAACCTGGCGCCCGAGAGCACCGTGAGCGCCGCCAAGTTCGGCGCGCTCTCACCGGACGGCCGGTGCTTCGTGTTCGACGCCAGGGCGAACGGATACGTCCGCGGCGAGGGCGGCGGCCTGGTCCTGCTGAAGAGACTCGCGGACGCCGTCGCCGACGGCGACGAGATCAGGTGCGTGATCCGGGGCAGCGCGGTCAACAACGACGGCGGTGGCGCGGGCCTGACGGTGCCCCGGGGCGGGGCGCAGGAGGAAGTGATCCGGCTCGCCTGCGAACGGGCGGGGGTGGAGCCGGGCGAGATCCAGTACGTCGAGCTCCACGGCACCGGTACCAGGGTGGGCGACCCCGTCGAGGCGGCCGCCCTCGGCGCCGTTCTCGGCGCGGCACGCGCCCCAGGACACCCCCTCGCGGTCGGTTCGGCGAAGACCAACGTCGGGCACCTCGAGGGCGCCGCGGGAATCGTCGGGCTGCTCAAGGTGGCGTTGAGCATCGGGCACGGTGAGCTGCCCGCCAGCCGCAACTACGAGACGCCCAACCCGGCGATCCCGCTGGAGAGCCTGAACCTCCGGGTCCAGTCGGAGACGGGACCGTGGCCACGCCCAGACCTGCCGGTGCTCGCCGGGGTGAGCTCCTTCGGCATGGGCGGCACCAACTGCCACGTCGTGCTCTCCGGTCCGCCGCCCGCGAGCGGCGAGGAGCCGGTCCGGCACGGGATGGGCCTGGTGCCCTGGGTGGTGTCCGGAAACGGGCGGGCCGCGCTGCGGGAGCAGGCGGAGAGGCTGCTGTCCTTCGTGGGGGAGCGGCCCGGACTCGATCCGCTCGACATCGGTCTGTCCCTGACGACCACGAGAGCAAGCCTCACGCATCGGGCCGTGGTGACCGGAGGCGACCGCGAGGAACTGCTGGCCGCGCTGACCGAACTGGCCCGGGACGGCGTCAGCCCGGAGGTGTCGAGGGATGTCGCCTCGTCCACCGGTCGTTGTGCGGTGGTGTTCTCGGGGCAGGGGGCGCAGCGGGCCGGGATGGGGTCGGGGTTGTATGCGGCGTTCCCGGTGTTCGCGGAGGCCTTCGACGCGGCCTGCGCCTCTTCGGTCAAGGAGGTGCTGTTCGGCGGTTCGGACCTGATCGACCAGACCATGTACACCCAGCAGGGTCTGTTCGCGTTCGAGGTCGCCCTCTTCCGGTTGTTGGAATCCTGGGGAGTGACCCCGGACTTCGTCGGAGGTCACTCCGTAGGAGAGATCGCCGCTGCTCATGTAGCAGGAGTGTGGTCGCTGGAAGACGCCTGCCGGGTGGTGGAGGCACGCGGCCGGTTGATGCAAAGCCTGGCCTCAGGCGGGGCGATGGCCGCGATAGCCACCTCGGAGTCGGACATCGCTCCGTATCTGAACGAGCGGGTCGGCCTGGCGGCGGTCAACGGCCCGGTCTCGGTGGTGGTCTCCGGTGATGAGGACGCGGTCGAAGCGCTCCTGAACCAGCTGGACGGGAAGTACCGGGTCAAGCGGTTGCGGGTCTCGCATGCTTTCCATTCGGCGCGGATGGATCCGATGCTGGCGGAGTTCCGCACGGTGTTGGAGTCGGTGGTGTGGAACCGCCCCCGGATCCCCTTGGTATCGACGCTGACCGGTCACCTCGCCGACCCCGGGGAGATCGCGTCGCCGGAGTACTGGGTGCGGCAGGTCCGTGAGCCGGTCCGGTTCGGCGACGCGGTGCGCACCCTGGAGGCCGAGGGCGTCACCACGTTCATCGAGGCCGGGCCGAGTGCGGCGCTGTCGGCGATGGAGGCCCAGGACGCCGCCCTGTTCGTCTCCCTGGTGCGGAAGGACCAGCCCGACCCCGAGGCGTTGACGCGGGCCGTGGGCCGGTTGTGGACCCGGGGTGTGGCGGTCGACTGGCCGGCGATGTTCGCCGGGTCCGGTGCTCGGCGGGTCGACCTGCCCACCTACGCCTTCCAGCGCGAGCGCTACTGGCTCGATGCCGCCACGAACAGCGACACCGGTGCGAACACGAACACGAACACCGAGGTCCCGGTGGCGGCCGAGGAGCCTTCGTCCCCGGTCGACCGGCGCCGCCCCACCCTGGAGCTGGTTCGCGCGCACGCGGCGACCGTACTCGGCCATCCCCGGCCGGAGCTCGTGGACACCGGCCGTACGTTCAAGGAACTGGGCTTCGACTCGCACCTGACGGTGGAGCTCCGTAACCAGCTCGTGGCCGCGACCGGGCTCTCGCTGCCGACCACGCTCCTGTTCGACCATCCGACGTGCCTCGCGCTCGCCGAGCACCTGTCGAGCCGGGCCGCCGACACGCTCGAGGGCACCGGGGAGCCGACGGTCTCCGCCGGGAGTGACGAGCCGATCGCCATCGTCGGCATCGGGTGCCGGTTCCCCGGTGGCGTCGCCTCCCCCGAGGACCTGTGGCGGCTCGTCGCCGACGAGCGTGACGCCATCTCCGAGTTCCCCACCGACCGGGGCTGGGACCTGGACGGGCTCTACGCCCCCGACGCCGACCGGCTCGGCACCAGCTACACCCGTGCCGGCGGGTTCCTCGACGACGTCTCCGGCTTCGACCCGGCCTTCTTCGGCATCTCACCGCGTGAGGCGACGGCGATGGACCCGCAGCAGCGGCTCCTGCTGGAGACGTCCTGGGAGGCCCTCGAACGGGCGGGCGTCGTGCCCGGGTCGCTGCGCGGCACCCGTACTGGGGTGTTCGTCGGGGCGATGGCGCAGAGCTACGGCCCGCCGCTGCACGCGCCGGAGGAAGGGCTTGACGGATACCTGCTCACGGGTGGCAGCCCCAGTGTCGCGTCCGGCCGGATCGCCTACACCCTCGGGCTCGAAGGGCCCGCGATGACCGTCGACACCGCCTGCTCCTCGTCCCTGCTGGCCCTGCACCTGGCGGTGCAGGCCCTGCGGCGCGGCGAGTGTGAGGCCGCCCTGGCGGGCGGGGTGGCGGTGATGGCCACGCCGGGCATGTTCGTGGAGTTCTCCCGGCAGCGCGGGCTGGCCGCGGACGGGCGGTGCCGGGCGTACGCCGCGGGCGCGAACGGAACGGCCTGGGCCGAGGGCGCGGGAATGGTGCTGCTCGAACGGCTGTCGGACGCGCGGCGCAACGGCCACCCGGTGCTGGCCCTGGTACGCGGTACGGCGACGAACTCCGACGGCGCGTCGAACGGGCTGACCGCGCCGAACGGCTCGGCCCAGCAGCGGGTGATCAGGCAGGCGCTCGCGGACGCCGGGGTGGCCGCGCACGAGGTGGACGTGGTCGAGGGACACGGTACGGGTACCGCGCTCGGTGACCCGATCGAGGCGCACGCCCTCCTGGCGACGTACGGCCGGACGCGGCCGGAACCGCTGTGGCTGGGATCGCTGAAGTCGAACATCGGGCACGCCCAGGCGGCGGCGGGCATCGGCGGCGTGATCAAGATGGTGCAGGCGCTGCGGCACGCGACGTTGCCGAAGACGCTGCACGTGGACGAGCCCTCTCCTCACGTGGACTGGTCGGCGGGCGCGGTGCGGCTGCTGACGGAGGCGGTGCCGTGGGAGCGCGGCGGGCACTCGCGCCGGGCCGGGGTCTCCTCGTTCGGGATCAGCGGCTCCAACGTGCACGTGATCCTGGAGGAGGCGCCCGAGGCCGGGGACGCGGCGGCCGAGGGCTCCGTCCCGCCGGTGGTGCCGGTGGTGCTGTCCGGCAGGTCGGAGGAGGCACTGCGGGCCGCCGCGGGCAGGCTCGCAACGCTCCTCGACATGGAGAACGCAGAGAACGGCGGGAACATCGCGAACGGCGTCGAGCCGGCGGACGTCGCCGCGTCGCTGCTGCGCCTGCGCTCGGCCTTCGACCACCGCGCGGTCGCGGTGGTCGCCGACCGGCACGAGCTCGGACGGGCGCTCGCCGCGACGGCGGAGGGGGAGCAGGTCCCCGAGGTGGTGGAGGGCGTCGCCACGGACCCCGGCCGTACGGTCTTCATCTTCCCCGGCCAGGGGTCGCAGTGGCTCGGCATGGCCGAGGACCTGCTCGAATGGTCCCCGGCGTTCGCCAAGGTGATCGCCGACTGCGAGGGCGCGCTGTCGGCGTTCGTGGACTGGAAGCTGACCGACGTGCTGCGTGGCGCCCCGGGCGCGCCCTCGCTGGAGCGGGTCGACGTCGTCCAGCCCGCGCTGTTCGCGGTGATGGTCGGGCTGGCCGGGCTGTGGCGCTCGTACGGTGTCGAGCCCGACGCGGTGGTCGGGCACTCCCAGGGGGAGATCGCCGCCGCGTACGTGGCCGGCGCCCTGTCCCTGGAGGACGCCACGCGCATCGTCGTCCTGCGCAGCAGGATCGTCGCGGAACGGCTGTCGGGAGCCGGTGGGCTGCTCTCGGTCGCGCTGTCGTCGTCGGACGCGTCCGCGCGGATCGCACGATGGGCGGGGCGGCTCTCCCTGGCGGTGGTGAACGGGCCGTCGGCCGTGGTGGTCGCGGGTGAGCCGGAGGCCCTGGACGAGCTGGCCGCCGCCTGCGAGTCGGAGGGTGTCAGGGCCCGGCGGATCGCGGTCGACTACGCCTCCCACTCCCCGCAGGTCGAGCTGATCGCCGAGGAGCTGCTCGCGGCGCTCCGGCCGGTCACCCCCCGGGCGGGCACGGTCGGGTTCTGCTCCACCGTCACCGGCGACTGGGTGGACACGAGCACGCTGGACGCCGGGTACTGGTTCAGGAACCTGCGGGAGACCGTCCGGTTCGAACAGGCCGTGCGGCGCCTGGCCGACGAGGGCCACGGCGTCTTCGTCGAGGTGAGCCCGCATCCGGTGCTGACCGCCGGGGTGGAGGACACGGTCGGGGACGACGCCCTCGTGGTGGGGTCCCTGCGCAGGAACGAGGAGGGGCCCAGACGCTTCCTCACCTCCCTGGCCCGGACCTGGGTGCGGGGTGTGCCGGTGAACTGGGAGCCGGTCTTCGCCGGTGCCCCGGCTCGCCGGGTGGATCTGCCGACCTATCCGTTCCAGCGCCGGCCGTACTGGCTGGCCCCTTCCGCCGCCGCCGGTGACGTCTCGGGGCTGGGGTTCACCGCCACCGGCCACCCGCTGCTGGGGGCGGTGCTCTCCCTCGCGGGTACCGGGACGGTCGAGACGGTGCTGACCGGGACGGTGTCCCTGGAGACCCACCCGTGGCTGGCGGACCACGCGGTCGCGCACGCTCCCGTGCTGCCGGGAACCGCGCTGGTGGACATGGTCGTCAGGGCGGGCGACGAGGTGGGGCACGACGTCATCGAGGAGCTCACCCTGCGGACGCCGCTGGTGCTGCCCGAGCGCGGCGGGGCGCGGGTACAGGTCAGGGTCGAGGCCCCGGCCGAGCCCGGCACGCGGGCCGTCTCGGTGCACTCCGCGCCGCAGGGCGACCCGGGAGCCGCGTGGACGCTGCACGCGACCGGGACCCTGACCGAATCGCCCCACCCGGCGGACGGTCCGGTCCGGCCCGTGGCCGAGGGCGGTACCTGGCCGCCGGACGGCGCGGTGGCCGTGGACGTCGAGGAGGGCTACCTCCGGCTGGCGGAGCGCGGCTACCACTACGGCCCGGTGTTCCGCGGGTTGCGGGCGCTGTGGCGGCGTGGCGAGGAGGTGTTCGCCGAGCTGGCCCTTCCCGAGGAGGCGCGCGGTGACGCGGCGCTGTTCCTGCTGCACCCGGCCCTGCTGGACGCCGCCCTGCACGCGGCGCTGCTGCGCGGGGGTGCCGGGGGCGACGCCGATCTGCGCCTGCCGTTCTCCTGGAGCGGGCTGGAACTCCACGCCGCGGGTGCGTCGAGCATGCGGGTACGGGTGGCTCCGGCGGGAACGGACGCGGTGTCGATCACGGCTGTGGACGCCGAGGGCGAGCCGGTGGTCTCCGCCCGCTCCCTCGTCTTCCGGCCCGTCTCGCCGGACCAGCTGGTGACCTCCGTACGGACGGAGCCGGACTCGCTGTTCGGCCTGGAGTGGGCCGAGGTGCCGACGGCCGCCGGGAGCCTCGTGCCGGACGGCGCCGCGGAGGTCACGGTGCTGCCCGCGGGAACGGCGGCCACCGGGCCCGACGAGGTGCGGGCCGAGGCGTGGCGGGTGCTGGCCGGGATCCGCGCCTGGCTGGCCGAGAACAGGTCTCCCGGCGCGCGGCTGATCGTGACGACGAGGGGCGCGGTGACCGTCGACGGCGACGGGGACGTGCCCGACCTGGCCGGAGCCGCGATCTGGGGCATGGTCCGCGCGGCGCAGGCCGAGCAGCCGGGCCTGATCGCGCTCGTGGACCTCGACGCGGACGCGCCCCCGATGGAGACGGCCGAGCTGGCCGGATACCTGGAGAGCGGGGCGGACACCCAGCTGGCGATCCGGGCGGGACGGGTCCTCACGCCGAGGCTGGCACGAGCCTCCTCCACTGGTGTTCTGACCCCGCCTTCGGACGCCGTCCGCTGGCGGCTGGACCGCACGCCCGGCGGGACGCTGGAGAACCTGGCCCTCGTCGAGTGCCCCGCCGCGTCCGGCCCGCCGGGCCCCGGCCGGGTCCGGGTCGCCGTACGGGCGGCGGGCCTCAACTTCAGGGACGTGCTCGTCTCCCTTGGCATGTATCCCGAGCCGGACGTCCTGATGGGGATCGAGGCCGCGGGCGTGGTCGTCGAGGTGGGCCCCGGCGTGACCGGCCTGCGCGAGGGCGACCGGGTGCTGGGCCTGTTCGACGGGGCCTTCGGCCCGGTCGCGGACACCGACAGGCGCTCGCTCGCCCCGATGCCCGACGGCTGGTCCTTCGGCGACGCGGCGTCGATCGCCACCGTGTTCCTCACCGCGTACTACGGCCTGGTCGACCTGGCCGGTCTGCGCGCGGGCGAGGCGGTGCTGGTGCACGCGGGGGCCGGCGGAGTCGGCATGGCGGCGGTCCAGCTCGCCAGGCACCTCGGCGCGGAGGTGTTCGCCACGGCCTCCCCCGGCAAGTGGGACACGCTGCGCGAGCTGGGCCTGGACGACGACCACATCGCCTCCTCCCGCACCCTGGAGTTCCGCGACAGGTTCCTCGCGGTCACCGGCGGCCGGGGCGTCGACGTGGTGCTCAACTCGCTGGCCGGGAAGTTCGTGGACGCGAGCCTGGACCTGCTGCCCAAGGGCGGCCGGTTCGTCGAGATCGGGAAGACCGACCTCAGGGACCCGGAAGAGGTGGCCGCCGCGCACCCGGACGTGCTCTACCGGTGGTTCGACCTGACCCGCCTCGCCGCCGCCGAGGGGGACGAGGCGATCCCCGAGCGGATCCACGCGATGCTCGCCGAGGTGCTCGCGCTCTTCGAGCGGGGGGCGCTGCGGCGGCTGCCGGTCCGTACCTGGGAGGTGGGCAGGGCGCCCGAGGCGTTCCGCTTCCTGTCGCAGGCCAGGCACGTCGGCAAGGTCGTGCTCCTGATGCCGGCGGCGCTCGACCCCGGGGGCACGGTGCTGATCACCGGCGGGACCGGCACCCTCGGGGCGCTGACGGCCCGGCACCTGGTGACCGGGCACGGCGTGCGCAACCTCCTGCTCACCAGCCGCAGGGGGGCCGGGGCACCCGGCGCCGGCGAGCTGGTGGAGGAGCTCACCGGGCTGGGCGCCGACGTGACGGTGGCGGCCTGCGACGTCGCCGACCGCGACGCCCTGGCGGGCCTGCTCGCGCAGGTGCCCGCGGACCGGCCGCTCACCGGTGTCGTACACGCGGCGGGACTGCTGGACGACGGGCTGGTCACCTCGCTGACCCGGCAGAGCCTGGACGCCGTGATGCGGCCGAAGTCGGACGCGGCGTGGCACCTGCACGAGCTGACCCGTGACGCGGACCTGGGCATGTTCGTGCTCTTCTCCTCGATCGCGGGAGTGGCCGGCGTCCCCGGCCAGGCGAACTACGCGGCGGCGAACGCCTTCCTCGACGGGCTGGCCCAGCACCGCAGGTCGCGGGGGCTGCCCGCCACGTCGCTCGCGTGGGGCCTGTGGGCCGAGGACTCCGGCATGACCGGGCACCTGGCTGACGCCGACCGGGCGAGGATGTCCAGGCTGGGCATCGGCCGGCTGGCCACGCCCGAAGGGCTCGCCCTCTTCGACGCCGCCAGGACGAGGACCGACGCCGTGCTGGTTCCGGTACGGCTGAGTACCGGGACCGAACCGGACGGCGTACGGCCGCTGCTGCGAGGCGCGATCGACGTCCCCTCGCGACGCCGGGGGGCCGCCGCGGACGTCCCGGCGCGGCCGGAGACCGGTGCCGAGCCGCTGGGCACGCGGCTGGCCAGGCTGTCCCCGGCCGAGCGGGAGACGGCCGTGCTGGAGCTGATCCGCCGCCAGGTCGCCACCGTGCTGGGGCACGCGTCGGTCTCGGCCGTGGGCGACGGCCGCACCTTCGAGCAGCTGGGCTTCGACTCGCTCACCGCGGTCGAGCTGCGCAACCGGCTCACCGGCCAGACCGGGCTGCGGCTGCCGGCGACCCTCGTCTTCGACTACCCGAGCGTGACCGCCCTCACCGGCCACCTGCTCGCCGAGCTGGTGCCGGACGACACGCCCACGCCGGCAGGCCTGCTGGACGACCTCGGCAGATGGCGGGCGGCCTCGTCCGCGCTGACCCCGAGCGAGGCCGAGCGGGCGGCGATCACCGATGGGCTGCGGGCGCTCCTGGCCCGGTGGGGCACCTCGGGCACCTCGAGCACCTCGGGCACCGAGCTGGATCACGACCTGGAGGCGTCCACCGCGGACGAGCTCTTCAACATCATCAAGAACGAGTTCGGCAAGTCCTGATGACCCGGCGGGCTGAGTGAGGATCTGATGGATAACGAGAACAAGCTGCTGGAACACCTCAAGTGGGTTACCGCCGACCTGCGCCGGGCCAACCAACGGGTGCGGGACCTGGAGGGCCGGGCCGCCGAGCCGATCGCCATCGTCGGCATGGCGTGCCGCTACCCCGGTGACGTCCGCTCTCCCGAGGACCTGTGGCGGCTCGTCGCCTCCGGTGGCGACGGGATCGGCGAGTACCCGACGGGCCGCGAATGGGACTCAGGCCTGTACGACCCCGACCCGGACGGGCACGGCACGGTGTACGCGCGAGAGGGCGGCTTCCTGCCGGACGCCGACTCCTTCGACGCCGAGTTCTTCGGGATCACGCCGCGCGAGGCGCTCGCCATGGACCCGCAGCAGCGGCTGCTGCTGGAGGTCGCGTGGGAGTCCTTCGAGCGGGCCGGAATCGACCCCGGGTCGCTGCGCGGCAGCCGGACCGGCGTCTACGCCGGCGTGATGGCGCAGGACTACGGGCCGAGGATGCAGGACGGGCCCGAGTCCGTGGAGGGCTACCTGCTGACCGGCAACCTGCCCGCGGTCGCCTCGGGCCGCCTGGCCTACACCTTCGGGTTCGAAGGGCCGACGGTGACGGTGGACACCGCCTGCTCCTCGTCGCTGACCGCGCTGCACCTGGCGATCCAGGGCCTGCGCAACGGGGAGTGCGGGCTCGCCCTCGTCGGCGGGGTGACGGTGATGTCCGCGCC
Organism: Streptosporangium sp. NBC_01469; assembly: GCF_036227305.1. Classification (NCBI taxonomy): domain Bacteria; kingdom Bacillati; phylum Actinomycetota; class Actinomycetes; order Streptosporangiales; family Streptosporangiaceae; genus Streptosporangium; species Streptosporangium sp. NBC_01469. Next base: position 5,217,858 of record NZ_CP109465.1, read on the forward strand.
GGGACTGCTCGTGGAGTTCTCGCGCCAGCGCGGGCTCTCGCCCGACGGCCGCTGCAAGGCGTTCTCCGCCGGCGCGAACGGCACGGGGCTCGGCGAGGGGGTGGGCGTCCTGCTGGTCGAGCGGCTGTCGGACGCCGAGCGCAACGGCCACCGGGTGCTCGCGCTGGTGCGCGGTTCCGCGGTGAACTCCGACGGCGCGTCGACCGGCCTGACCGCGCCGAACGGCCCCGCCCAGCAGCGGGTGATCCGGCAGGCGCTGGCCAACGCCGGGGTGGCGGCGGCCGAGGTGGACGCGGTCGAGGCGCACGGCACGGGCACCGTGCTCGGCGACCCGATCGAGGCCCAGGCGCTGCTGGCGACGTACGGGCAGGGCAGGCCGGCGGACCGGCCCCTCTGGCTGGGCACGGTCAAGTCCAACATCGGGCACGCCCAGGCCGCGGCCGGCGTCGCGGGCGTGATCAAGATGGTGGAGGCCCTGCGGCGCGGCGTCCTGCCCAGGACGCTGCACGTGGAGGAGCCCTCGGCGCACATCGACTGGACGGCGGGCGCGGTCGCGCTGCTGACCGAGTCCAGGCCGTGGACCGAGAACGGGCACCCGCGCAGGGCCGGGGTGTCCTCGTTCGGCATCAGCGGCACGAACGCCCACGTCATCCTCGAACAGGCCGCCCCGGCGGAGCCCGAGCGCGAGCGCGGCGCCGCCGCCGATACCCCCGATGGCACCGACGCCGCCGACGGCATTGACGGCACTGAGGGCACTGACGGCGGGCCCACGCACTGGCTCGTCTCCGCCCACGGCGAGGAGGCGCTCAGGGACCAGGCCGCGCGGCTGCTGGAGTTCGCGACGGCCGTCCCCGAGCCTGCCGTGGCCGACATCGGCCACTCGCTGGCCGTCACCAGGACCGCGCTGCCGCACCGGGCCGCGATCGTCGGCGACGACCGCGCGGAACTGCTGGCCGGGCTCACCGCCCTGGCCCAGGGGCGGCCCGCCCCGAACCTCGTACACGGCCGGAGCGACGCCCCGGTCAAGACGGCCTTCCTCTTCGCGGGGCAGGGCAGCCAGTACGCCGGGATGGGCGGCCGGCTCTACGACACCCACCCCGTGTTCGCCAAGGCCTTCGACGAGGTGTGCGGCCTGCTCGACCCGCTGCTCGGCCGCTCGCTGGCCGAGGTGATCAGGTCGGGAGGGGCCCGGCTGGACAGGACGGGCTTCACCCAGCCCGCGCTGTTCGCCCTGGAGGTCGCGCTCTACCGGCTGTTCGAGGACTGGGGCGTCGTCCCGAACTTCCTGCTCGGGCACTCCGTCGGGGAGATCGCCGCAGCCCACGTCGCCGGGGTGTTCAGCCTCGCCGACGCCGCCACGCTCGTCGCGGCCCGCGCCCGGCTGATGGACGCCCTGCCGCAGGGGGGCGCCATGGTCTCGCTGCGCATCCCCGAGGACCGGCTCGCACCCCTCCTCGGCGACGGGGTGAGCGTCGCCGCGATCAACGGCGCGGACTCGCTGGTCGTCTCGGGCGACGAGGCCGCGGTCGAGGCCCTCGCGCTCGCGGTCGCCGAGCGGGGATACCGGACCCGGAGGCTCCAGGTCAGTCACGCCTTCCACTCCCACCACATGGACCCGATGCTCGCGGCGTTCCGGCGGGCCGTCGAGGGGCTCACCTTCAACGCTCCGGGCATTCCCCTCGTCACCAACCGCACCGGCCGGATCGCCGGTGCCGACGAGTTGCGCGACCCGGACCACTGGGTGCGGCAGGTCCGCGACCCGGTCCGCTTCCATGAGGGGGTGCTGACCCTGGGCGAGCTCGGGGTGGGCGTCTACCTGGAGATGGGCCCGGACGGCACGCTGGCGGGCCTGGTCGGCAGCTCCTCGGCCATCCCCACGCTCCGCCGCGACAGGGACGACGCGCGGCAGGTCGCCACCGCCGTCGCGACCGCGCGGGTCCAGGGCGTGTCCGTCAACGCGGAAACCGTCCACGAGGGGCGGCGGATCGACCTGCCCACCTACCCGTTCAGGCGGACGCGCTACTGGCTGTCGCCGAAGCGGACCGGCCAGGCCGCCGACCGGTGGGCGCGGCCGTTCTGGACGGCCGTCGACGAGGGCGATCTGGGGCCGCTGGCCGAGACGCTGCGCATCGACGACACGGAGCGGGCGGCGCTGACCTCGGTGCTTCCCGCGCTGGCCGCCTGGCGCAGGCGAGGGCGGGAACAGGATCTCGCGGACGGATGGCGCTACCAGGTCGTGTGGCGACCCGTTCCCGCCGCCCGGCCCGGGACCCCGGCCGGTACCACCGGCATCTGGCTGCTGCTCGTCCCCGCCGCGCACGCAGAGGACCCCTGGGTGGCGGCCCTGACGGCGTCGCTGGCCGGAGCGGGTCTCGACACGCGGCGGATCGTGGTGACCGACGCCGACGACCGTACGGCACTGGCCGCGCGGCTGCGGGCCGAGAACGAGGTAGGAGGCGAGGCGGGAGACGGGGCCGGGGGCGAGGTCGCCGGGGTGCTGTCGCTGCTCGCCCTGGACGAGCGCCCGCATCCGGCGTACCCGAACGTCCCCGCCGGGATGGCGGCCACCCTGGCGCTCGCGCAGGCGCTCGACGACGTGGGCGGGGAGGCACCGCTGTGGCTGATCACCCGGGGCGCGGTGCGCGCGGGCCGCTTCGACCGGCTCGGCCGCCCGGCGCAGGCGCAGGTCTGGGGCTTCGGCCGGGTCGTGGGACTCGAACACCCCCGGCGGTGGGGCGGGCTCGTCGACCTGCCGGAGACCGCGGACGCCAAGGCGTTCGGCCGCCTGCGCGCGGCGATCGGAACGCCGGAGGACCAGCTCGCGATCCGCGCCTCGGGGGTGTTCGCCCGGCGGCTCGTCCCCGCGGCGCGTGGCGGCTCCGTCGTACCGGAATGGAGGGCGCGGGACACCGCGCTGATCACCGGTGGCACCGGCGCGCTGGGCGCGCACGTCGCGCGCTGGCTGGCGCGGGCGGGCACGACGCACCTGGTGCTGGTCAGCAGGAGCGGCCCTGAGGCGCCCGGCGCGGAGGAACTGTGGCTGGAGCTCACCCGGCTCGGTGTCACGGTCACGATCGCCGCCTGCGACACCGCCGACCGGGACGAGCTGGCCGCGCTCGTGGCGCGGGTCCGGCGTGACCACGGCCCGATCAGGACGGTGGTGCACGCCGCGGGCGTCAACCAGAACACGCCGATCATCGGCACCACACTCGCCGAGTTCGCCGAGGTCAACGCCAAGGCGGCGGCGGCCGGCCACCTGAGCGACCTGTTCGGCACCGACCAGCTCGACGCCTTCGTCCTGTTCTCCTCGATCGCGGGCGTGTGGGGCAGCGCGGGCCAGGCGGCCTACAGCGCGGCGAACGCGTTCGCCGACGCCCTGGCGGAGCACCGGCGCGGGCTGGGGCTTCCCGCCACCGCCGTCTCCTGGGGACTGTGGGCGGGCGCCGGCATGGGAGCGGAGGCCGGTGTGACCGGCGGCCTGAGCAGGTACGGCATCCGCGCGATGCCGGTCGAACCGGCGATGAGCGCGCTGCACCGGGCACTCGCGGACGACGAGGCGTGCGTCACCGTCGCGGACGTCGACTGGGCGCGGTTCGCCCCCGCGTTCGCCGTCGCCCGCCCCCGGCCGCTGCTGGACGAGATCCCCTCGGAGACGAGGCCCGCGGCCGGCCCCGAGGCCGGCGCGGATTCGGAGTTGCGGCGGCAGGTGACCGAGCTGACGGCCGCGCAGCGGCACGAGCACCTCGTGAAGCTCGTCGGCGCCCACACCACGGCCGTCGCCGGAGCGGCCACCGCCGACGGCCTCGACCTCGCCCAGCCGTTCCGCGCGCTCGGCTTCGACTCGCTGATGGCCGTCGAGCTGCGCAACCGGCTCGTCACGGCCACCGGGCTGGCACTGCCCACCACGCTGGCCTTCGACTGGCCGACGCCCACGGCCGTGGCCGGGCACCTGCTCGCCAGGCTCGCCGGTGACGAGGACGCGCGGACCGTCCCCGCGACCAGGGAGGCGGCCGACGACGACCCCATCGCCGTGGTCGCCATGACATGCAGGCTCCCCGGCGGCGTCCGGTCACCGGAGGACCTCTGGCGGCTGGTGTCGGAGAAGGTCGACGCGATCGGGGAGTTCCCCACCGACCGGGGCTGGGACGTGGACGCGCTGTACGACCCGGACCCCGACCACCCCGGGACCACCTACGCGAGGACGGGCGGCTTCCTGCGTGACGCCGCCGAGTTCGACCCCGGCTTCTTCGACATCAGCCCGCGCGAGGCCCTCGCGATCGACCCGCAGCAGCGGCTGCTGCTCGAACTGGCCTGGGAGACCTTCGAACGCGCCGGCATCACCCCGGCGGGCCTGCGGGAGAGCGACACCGGGGTGTTCGTGGGCACCTGGTCGCAGGAGTACGGCGGCGGCCTGGCCCACCCGCAGGAGGAGGCGGCGGGCTACCTGATAACCGGCAACGCCTCCAGCGTCACCTCCGGAAGGATCGCCTACACCTTCGGGCTGCACGGGCCCGCCGTCACCGTGGACACCGCCTGCTCCTCGTCGCTCACGGCCGTCCACCTGGCCGCCCAGGCGCTCAGGTCGGGCGAGTGCGCGCTGGCACTGGCCGGCGGCGTCACCGTGATGGCGAGCCCGGGAGCCTTCGTCGAGTTCAGCCGCCAGCGCGGGCTGGCGGCCGACGGCCGGTGCAAGCCGTTCGCCGCCGCCGCCGACGGCACCGGCTGGGGCGAGGGCGCGGGACTGCTGCTGCTCGAACGGCTCTCCGACGCCGAGCGCAACGGCCACCGGGTGCTCGCCCTCGTCCGGGGCAGCGCCATGAACCAGGACGGCGCCAGCAACGGCCTCACCGCGCCGAACGGGCCCTCGCAGGAGCGGGTGATCCACCAGGCGCTGGCCAACGCGGGTCTGCGCCCCTCCGACGTGGACGCGGTCGAGGCGCACGGCACGGGCACCGTACTCGGCGACCCGATCGAGGCACAGGCGCTGCTGGCCACTTACGGCCAGGACAGGCACGAGGGAAGGCCGCTCTGGCTCGGCTCGCTCAAGTCGAACATCGGCCACACCCAGGCGGCGGCCGGAGTCGCCGGGATCATCAAGACGGTCATGGCCATGCGCCACGACCTGCTTCCCCCGACGCTGCACGTCGACCGGCCCACCCCGCACGTCGACTGGACCTCGGGCGCGGTCTCGCTGATCACCGAACCGACGCCGTGGCCGGAGACCGGACGGCCGTACCGGGCGGGCGTGTCCTCCTTCGGCATCAGCGGCACGAACGCGCACGTCATCCTCGAACAGGCCGGGGCGCCTGTTCCGGCACCCGAGGTCTCCGGTGCCGGGCCGGCGGTCGTTCCGTGGCCGATCTCGGCGAAGTCGGAGACGGCGTTGCGGGCCCAGGCACGCCGGTTGGCCGACCACCTGGCCGGGGAGCCGGGGCTGAGCGACGCCGACGTCGGCCACGCGCTCGCGACCACCCGGCAGGTGTTCGACCAGCGCGCGGTGGTGGTCGGCGCCACCAGGGCGGAGCTGCTCGCGGCCCTCGACCTGGTGGCCGAGGGCGAGCGGGGACCCGGCGTCGTACTCGGCGCCGCCGCCGTACCGCCCGGTGCGACCGCCTTCCTCTTCACCGGCCAGGGCAGCCAGCGGGCGGGCATGGGCCGGGAGCTCTACGAGGGCAACCCGGTGTACGCCGACGCCTTCGACGCCGTCTGCCGACACCTGGACCCGCACCTTGAGCACCCCCTGGCACACGTGCTGTTCGGCCCCGGTGAGGCGCTGCTCGGCAGGACCGAGTACGCGCAGCCCGCGCTGTTCGCCCTGGAGGTCGCGCTCCACCGGCTGCTGGAGCACCACGGCGTACGGCCCGACTACCTCATCGGGCACTCCGTGGGCGAGATCGTCGCGGCGCACGTCTCCGGCGTGCTCACACTGCCCGACGCCGCGACACTGATCACCGCCAGGGCCGGGCTCATGCAGCGGATCACGGCCGACGGCGCCATGATCGCGATCCAGGCGGGTGAGAACGAGGTCCGCGAGTCGCTGGCCGGGCTTGAGGACAGGGTGTCGATCGCCGCGGTCAACGGCCCGTCGGCGGTCGTCGTCTCCGGCGACCGGAGCGCGGTCGAGAAGGTCGGCGCCCGATGGGCGGGCGCCGGACGCAAGGCGACGAGGCTCAAGGTCAGCCATGCCTTCCACTCGCCGCACCTCGACGCCGTGAGCGAGGAGTTCCGCCAGGTCGTGGCCGGCCTCTCCTTCGCGGCCCCCTCGATCCCGATCGTCTCCAACGTCACGGGCGAGCTCGCCACGGAGGCGCAGCTCCGCTCGCCCGACTACTGGGTGCGGCACGCCAGGCAGGCCGTACGTTTCCACGACGGCCTGCGCACGCTGCACGGCCAAGGCGTCACCACCTACCTGGAGCTGGGACCGGACGCCGTGCTCAGCGCGCTGGCGCAGCAGAGCGTCCCGGGCGGGTTCGTCGCGCTGATGCGGGCGGGACAGCCCGAGTCCGCGACCGTCGTCACCGCGCTCGCGAAGGCCCACGTGCTCGGTATCCCCGTCGACTGGGCCTCCTGTCACGCCGGGCACCGCGCCCGCCCCGCGGAGCTGCCCACCTACCCCTTCGAACGCGGCCACTACTGGCTCCGGCTCGCCGCGGACGACGCGCCCGGCGGCGCGGGCACCGTGAACCACCCGCTGCTCCGGTCGAGGATCGATCTGGACGACTCGGGAGTGCTGTTCCTCGGGCGCATGTCGCAGCGCTCGCAGCCGTGGGTCGGCGACCACCACGTGCTCGGCAGCGTGGTCGTGCCCGGCACCACCTGGGTCGAGCTGGCGGCGTGGGCGGGCAGGGAGCTCGGCTGCGCGCGGGTGGCGGAGCTGACCCACGAGCTGCCGCTCGTACTCACCGAGAACCGGGTGTTCGAGATCCAGCTGAGAGTCGGTGCCCCGGGGGAGGACGCCTCTCGGCCGCTCACCCTGCGCTGCCGGGCGACGGAACCCGGACAGCCCTGGGTGGGGCTCGCCAGGGGCGTGCTGGCCCCCGCCGAAGACGTGTCCGCCAGGCCCGCTCCCGCCGAGCTGCTGGAATGGCCGCCACGGGACGCGGTGCCCATCGACACCGGCGAGTTCTACCCGCGCCACAACGAGCGGGGTCTGTACACCTGGGGGCCGTCGTTCCAGTCGCTGCGCCTGGCCTGGCGGCGGGGCGATGACCTCTTCGCGGAGGTACGGCTGCTCGACGAGGTCGGCTCCGCGTCCTTCGACCTGCATCCCGCGCTGATGGACGCGTCGATGCACGCGCTCGGCGCCGACCTGATCCCCGACGAGCTGACCGCGCTGGTCGCCGACCCCGACGAGAGCAGCGAACGGCCGCGCATCCCGTTCACGTGGCGCGGCGTGGACCTGCGGGCGCACGGGGCCCGCGCGCTGCGGGTGTGGATGTCGGTGCCCGAGGGCGGCGGGACCACCATCGCCATCGCCGACGAGTCGGGCCGGCTGGTCGCCTCCGTCGAGTCGGTGGTGATGCTTCCCATCTCGGAGAAGCAGCTGCGAGCCTCCCTCACCGCGCCTCAGCACGAGTCGCTCTTCCACGTCGACTGGAGCGCGCTGCCGCTCTCCCCGGCCCCCCGGGAGGGGAACTGGGCGGTGCTCGGTGCCGAACTGCCGGGCGCGGCGCACCACGCGGGCGTATCCGCCCTGCGCGAGGCGATCGCCTCGGGCTCGCGGGTCCCCGACGTCGTCGTCGCATTCACCCCGTCGGACGCCACGGACCCGGAGCCGGCACTCCGGAACGGCACCGCGGATCTCGCGCCGCTGCCCCGGGCCGTCACCAAGGATCTCGCCTCGACGACCCGCGCCGCCACGGCGGACCTGCTCGGGTTCGTGCAGTCCTGGCTCGCCGAGGAGACCTTCGGCTCGCCCCACCTGGTCGTGGTCACGCGGGGCGCGGTCGCGGCCCTGCCCGGCGACCGGGTCACCGGCCTGGCCCACGCGGCCTGCTGGGGTCTGCTCAGGGTCGCCCAGGCGGAGCATCCCGGCCGGATCACCATCGTCGACCTCGACGACCTTGGCGGCGTCGGAGAACGGGCGCTGTCACGCGAGGTGCTCGCGAGCGTGCTGGCCACCGGAGCCCCGCAGGTCGCCCTCCGCGAGGGGCGGGCCTACTCGCCGCAGGTGGCCAGGCTGCCCGCGACGGCGGCCCGGGAGCGTCAGCCCCTGCTCGATCCGCGGGGAACGGTCCTGATCACCGGTGGCACCGGCACGCTCGGCGCCCTCCTGGCCAGGCACCTCACCACGAGGCACGGAGCCAGGCACCTGCTGCTGACCAGCCGCCGAGGCCCCGACGCCGAAGGGGCGGCGGCCCTGGCCGACGAGCTCGCCGGGCTCGGTGCCGAGGTGTCCGTCGTGGCCTGCGACGCCGCCGACCGGGACGCGCTCGCGGACCTGCTCGGCTCGATCCCCGCCGAGCATCCGCTCACCGCCGTGGTCCACGCGGCGGGCCTGCTCGACGACGCGGTCATCACCACGATGACCCCGCGGCAGCTGGAGGCGGTGCTGCGTCCCAAGGTGGACGCCGCCTGGAACCTGCACGAGCTGACCAGGGACCACGACCTGTCCATGTTCACCCTGTTCTCCGCCGCCGCCGGGATCCTCGGCGGTCCGGGGCAGGCCAACTACGCGGCGGCCAACACCTTCCTGGACGCCCTCGCCGTTCACCGCCGCGCCGCGGGACTTCCCGCGACGGCGCTCGCCTGGGGACTGTGGGGCCAGGCCAGCGGGATGACCGGGCAGCTGGGCGAGGCCGACTTCGCCAGGATGCGCCGCATCGGGGTCGTCCCGCTCCCCAGCGAGGAGGGGCTCGGGCTCTTCGACCTGGCCCACGCCGTGGACGCGGCGTGCGTCATGCCCATCCGGCTGGACCTGGCCGGGCTCCGCGAGCAGGACACCGCACCCGCGGTGCTCGAAGGCCTGCTCCGGGGGGTGCCGAGGCACACCCCGCGTACGCCGGTATCCACAGAACCGGTGCTCCGGCTCGAAGGGCTGACCGCGAGCGAGCAGCACGTCAGGCTCGTCGAGCTGGTCACCGCGCAGATCGCCACGGTCGCGAACCACCGCAGGCAGAGCATCGACCCCGGGCGGCCGTTCAAGGAGCTCGGCTTCGACTCGCTGATGACGGTGGAACTGCGCAACCGGCTGGCCTCGGCCACCGGACTCTCCCTGCCGCCGACGCTCGTGTTCGACCACCCCACGCCGGACGCGCTCGCCGGCCACCTGCGGAGCAAGCTGGCCGTCAGCACGTCCACGGGGCCGGTGGACGACGGCAGGGACACGACCGTCAGGGACGCGCTCGCCTCCATCCCGATCAGCCGGCTGCGCCGGTCGGGACTGCTGGGCCCGCTGCTGCAACTGGCCGGCGCCCCCTCGGAGCAGCCGGGCACGCACGACGACGACCACGACGAGGCCGACGAGTTCGACGGTATGGCGGCCGACGACCTCATCCGCATGGCGTTGAGCGACGAGATCGACTCCTGATCTGTGACTGACGATGGGAAAGCCCATGGCGAACTCTGACGACAAGCTTGTCCGAGCGCTGCGGAGCGCGCTGAGAGAGAACGAGCGGCTGAAGCAGGCGAACCTCGATCTGGTCTCCGCCTCCAACGAGCCGATCGCGATCATCGGGATGGGGTGCCGGTTCCCCGGTGGGGTGACCTCGCCGGAGGAGTTGTGGCGGCTGGTGGCCGGCGGCGGCGACGCCGTCTCGGACTTTCCCACCGACCGGGGCTGGGACCCCGGCCTCTATGACCCGGATCCGGAGCACACCGGCAGGTCCTACACCCGGCAGGGCGGGTTCCTGCACGACGTGGCCGAGTTCGACCCGGCGTTCTTCGGGATCAGCCCGCGCGAGGCGCTGGTCATCGACCCCCAGCAGCGGCTGCTTCTGGAAGTCGGCTGGGAGACCTTCGAGAACGCGGGCATCGTCCCCGACTCGCTGCGCGGCAGCGACACCGGGGTGTTCGCCGGGGTGATGTACGGCGACTACGGCTCGCGGCCGTCCTCGCTGACGTCCGGCCAGGAGGCCAACGTGGGCCTCGGCAGCGCAGGGAGCGTCGTCTCGGGACGGGTGGCCTACACCTTCGGTCTGGAGGGCCCGGCGGTGACGGTGGACACGGCGTGCTCGTCTTCGCTGGTCACCATGCACCTGGCCGCCCAGGCGCTGCAGAGGGGGGAGTGCTCGCTGGCGCTGGCCGGTGGCGTGACCGTGATGGCGACGCCCAGCGTGTTCTTCCAGTTCAGCCGCCAGCGCGGGCTGGCGGCCGACGGCCGCTGCAAGCCCTACGCCGAGGCGGCCGATGGGCTCGGGTGGTCCGAGGGCGCGGGCCTGGTGCTGCTGGAGCGGTTGTCGGACGCGCGCCGCAACGGTCACCGGGTGCTGGCGGTGATCCGTGGCAGCGCGGTCAACCAGGACGGCGCCAGCCACGGGCTGACGGCGCCCAATGGTCCGGCGCAGCAGCGGGTGATCCGTCAGGCGTTGGCGAACGCGGAGCTGGGTTCCGCCGATGTGGATGTGGTGGAGGGGCACGGCACGGGGACGACGTTGGGCGACCCGATTGAGGCGCAGGCGTTGTTGGCGACGTATGGGCAGGGTAGGTCGGCCCCTTTGTGGTTGGGGTCGGTGAAGTCGAATCTGGGTCATACGCAGGCTGCTGCGGGGGTGGCGGGTGTGATCAAGATGGTGATGGCGATGCGGCATGGGGTGATGCCGAGGTCGTTGCATGTGGATGAGCCGTCGTCGCATGTGGACTGGTCGTCGGGTGCGGTGGAGCTGTTGGGGGAGTCTCGTTCGTGGCCGGAGCGTGGGGGGCTGCGTCGGGCGGGGGTGTCGTCGTTCGGGATCAGTGGGACGAATGCGCACGTGATCGTGGAGGGGGTGGTGGAGGAGTCTGCCGTGCGGGTGGTGGAGCGGGTGTTGCCGGTGGTGCCGTGGGTGGTGTCGGCCAAGAGTGCTGAGGGACTGCGGGCGCAGGTCGCGCGGTTGGCGTCGTTCATGCGGGAGCGGCCGGAGCTTTCGCCGCTGGATGTGGGGTATTCGCTGGCGACGACTCGGACGGTTTTGGAGCATCGTGCGGTGTTCTGTGGGCCGGGTCGTGATGAGCTGGCGGGGTTTGTTCCGGGGGTGGAGGGTGTGGCCGGGGGTCGTCACGCGGTGCTGTTCTCGGGTCAGGGGGCGCAGCGGGCCGGGATGGGGTCGGGGTTGTATGCGGCGTTCCCGGTGTTCGCGGAGGCGTTCGACGCGGCGTGCGCCTCTTCGGTGAAGGAGGTGCTGTTCGGCGGTTCGGACCTGATCGACCAGACCATGTACACCCAGCAGGGGTTGTTCGCGTTCGAGGTGGCGCTGTTCCGGTTGTTGGAGTCCTGGGGAGTGACCCCGGACTTCGTCGGAGGGCACTCCGTAGGAGAGATCGCCGCTGCTCATGTGGCGGGGGTGTGGTCGCTGGAGGATGCGTGCCGGGTGGTGGAGGCGCGGGGCCGGTTGATGCAGGGCCTGGCCGCTGGCGGGGCGATGGCCGCGATAGCCACCTCGGAGTCGGACATCGCGCCGTATCTGAGTGAGCGGGTGGGGTTGGCGGCGGTCAACGGTCCGGTCTCGGTGGTGGTCTCGGGTGATGAGGACGCGGTCGAGGCACTGCTGAACCGGCTGGACGGGGCGTACCGGGTCAAGCGGTTGCGGGTCTCGCATGCTTTCCATTCGGCGCGGATGGATCCGATGCTGGCGGAGTTCCGCACGGTGTTGGAGTCGGTGGTGTGGAACCGCCCGCGCATTCCGCTGGTGTCGACGTTGACCGGTCACCTCGCCGACCCCGGGGAGATCGCGTCGCCGGAGTACTGGGTGCGGCAGGTCCGTGAGCCGGTCCGGTTCGGCGACGCGGTGCGGACCCTGGAGGCCGAGGGCGTCACCACGTTCATCGAGGCCGGGCCGAGTCCGGCGCTGTCGGCGATGGAGACTCAGAGCGCCGTGTTCGTTCCGTTGGCGCGTAAGGATCACGACGAGGTCGAGGCGGCGGTCCGTGGACTGGGTCAGGCGTGGGCCCGAGGCGTCACGGTCGACTGGCCGGCGATGTTCGCCGGGTCGGGTGCTCGGCGGGTTGATCTGCCGACTTACTCCTTCCAGCGGAGGCGTTATTGGTTGGAGGGGTCTGTTGTTTCGGGTGATGTGGGGTTGTTGGGGTTGAGTGCGGCTGGTCATCCTTTGTTGGCGGCGGCGGTGGTGTTGGCTGATTCGCAGGGGGTGGTGTTGACGGGGCGGTTGTCGGTGGAGACGCAGCCCTGGTTGGCCGACCACCGGGTGATGGGCGCGGTGATCTTCCCCGGCACCGGCTTCGTCGAACTCGCCATCCAGGCCGGTGACGAGGTCGGGTGCGGAACTCTCGAAGGTCTCACGCTGGAAAGCCCGCTGGTGCTGCCCGACGCCGGAGCGGTACGGCTCCAGATCATCGTCCGCACACCCGACGAGGCCGGACTGCGGGCGTTCTCCATCCACTCCCGGCTCGACGACTCCGATCCGGATCTCCCCTGGACCCGTCACGCCACCGGCACGGTCCGCCCCATGGAGCCTGCCGCCGACCTCCCCTCCATGGAGTCGGACGTCTGGCCGCCGCCGGACGCGACACCGGTCGAGCTCGACGGGGCCTACGAGAGCCTCGCCGCGCGCGGCTATGACTACGGTCCCGCGTTCCGGGGGCTGCGGGCGATGTGGCGCCGGGGCGACGAGGTCTTCGCCGAGGTGGCCCTGCCGGAGGACATGAGCGGCACCGGCTTCGGCCTGCATCCGGCGTTGCTGGACGCCGCCATGCATCCCAGGCTGCTGAACGAGGCCACGGGGACGCGGATTCCCTTCGAGTGGCACGGCGTCTCGCTGCTGGCCACCGGCGCCGAGGCGTTGCGGGTGTGGATCCGGCCGGTCGGCGAAGACGCCATGTCGGTGACGGTCACGGACTCGTCGGGGGCGCCGGTCGCGGGTGTCTCCCGGCTGCTGGCCCGCCCGGTCTCCGCCGACCAGCTCGGCCGGCCCGGACGCGACGTGCTGTTCGAGGTGGACTGGCCCCTGGTGTCCCTCGCTCCGGTGCGGGACGAGGAACACCGGCGGGAGGTCGGTGGCCCCGACCGCCCTGGCCTGGCCGACCTGGGCCGTTCGATCGGGCCGGACACGCCGATGCCCGACGTCGTACTGCTGGCGTACGCCCTCGAGACGGACGAGCCGACGCGTGTCACGGAATCGAACGACGAGGATCTGCCCGGACGGGTACGGGCGGCGACTCAGCGAACGCTGCGGGACCTGCAAGCCTGGCTGGCCGATGAGCGGGCCTTTTCCTCGCGGCTCGTGGTGGTGACACGCGGGGCGGTGAGCACGGGCGCCGACGACGCGGCCGTGGATCTCCGGCAGTCGGCGCTGTGGGGGCTGGTGCGCTCCGCCCAGGCCGAGCATCCGGGGCGATTCTGCCTCGTCGACCTGGACGATCACCCCTCCTCCGAACGGCTGCTCGCCGCGGTCGTCGCGTCGGGCGAGCCGGAGGTGGCGGTGCGCGCCGGTGCCGCACGGGTGCCCCGGTTCGTCCCGGTGGCTCCCGGCCAGGCGGCGTCGAGCTGGTCCGCCGCCGGCACGGTGCTGATCACCGGAGGCACCGGCGGGCTGGGCGCGCTGCTCGCCCGCCACCTCGTCGAAGCGCGCGGAGTCAGACACCTGCTGCTGGTCAGCCGCCGAGGCCCGGAGGCGGCCGGGGCGACGGAGCTGCGGGACGAGCTGGCCGCGCTGGGCGCCGAGGTCACGGTCTCCGCCTGCGACGTCACCGACAGGGCGTCGCTGGCCGCCGTACTCGCCGAGGTGTCCCCACGGCATCCCCTCACCGCCGTCGTGCACGCCGCGGGGGTGGCGGACGTCGGAGTGCTCGGCTCGCTCACCCCCGAGCAGGTGGACCGGGTGATGCGTCCGAAGGTTGACGCGGCCTGGCATCTGCACGAGCTCACCAGGGAGCTCGACCTCTCGGCCTTCGTGCTCTACTCGTCGGCGGCGAGCCTCGTTCTCGGCGCGGGCCAGGCCAACTACGCCGCGGCCAACGCCTTCCTCGACGCGCTGGCCGGATATCGCGATGCGGCGGGACTGCCCGCCACCTCGCTGGCCTGGGGGCTCTGGGCCGAGGCCGAGGGGATGGCGGAACTGCTCGACGAGGCGGGCCTGCGACGGATGTCCCGGCTGGGTCTGCCGCCGCTGGCCACCGAGGAGGCGCTGGGACTGTTCGACGCGGCCGTCGGGCTTGGCAGACCCGTCCTCGCACCGATCCGGGTGGACCGCGTCGCGCTGAACGCCCGCACCGACGAGATCCCGCCGCTACTGCGCGGCCTGCTGCGGACCAGGTCCCGCCGGGTGGTCGAACCGGGACGCGCCTCGGCCGACCCGGCGCTTTCCCGTCGTCTCGGCGCCCTCACCGAGCCGGAGCGGGATCGGGTGATGCTGGATCTGGTCCGTACCCGTGTCGCCACCGTGCTCGGATACTCCGCGAACGAGTCCGCGGAGCCGGGAGCAGCCTTCCGCGAGCTGGGCTTCGACTCTCTGGCCGCCGTGGAGCTCCGCAATCTGCTGAACGAGGCGACAGGCCTTCGGCTTCCCGCCACCCTGGTCTTCGACTACCCCAACTCGATCGTCCTGGCACGCCACCTCAAGGACGAGTTGCTCGGTACGGCTCCCGTCCAGACGGCGGCGCTCACCGTGGCGGCCGATCTGGAGCCGATCGCGATCGTGGGAATGGCCTGCCGTTATCCGGGCGGGGTGACCTCGCCCGAGGAGCTGTGGCGGCTGGTGGCCGACGGCCTCGACGTGATCTCCGACTTCCCCGCCGACCGGGGCTGGGATCTCGGCGCGGTGTACGACCCCAGCAGGTCCAGGCCGGGCACCAGCTACGTCCGCGAGGGCGGGTTCCTCTACGACGTGGCTGACTTCGACGCGGAGTTCTTCGGGATCTCACCGCGTGAGGCGCCGATGCTGGACCCGCAGCAACGTCTGTTCCTGGAGATCTCGTGGGAGGCGCTGGAACGCGCGGGCATGGACGCCGCCTCGCTGCGCGGCAGCTCGACCGGGGTGTTCACCGGTGTGATGTACCACGACTACCCCGGGAGCAGCGGGGCGGGAAGCCTGGTCTCCGGCCGGGTCGCGTACACGTTCGGGTTCGAGGGACCGGCCGTCACCATGGACACCGCCTGCTCCTCCTCGCTCGTGGCGCTGCACACGGCCTGCCGGTCGTTGCGGCAGGGCGACTGCTCGCTGGCGCTGGCCGGTGGCGTGACGGTGATGGCCACGCCGGACATGTTCGTCGAGTTCTCCCGGCAGGGAGTGCTGTCCGGTGACGGCCGTTGCAGATCGTTCGCCACCGCCGCGGACGGCGCGGGCTGGTCGGAGGGGGCAGGTGTCCTGCTGCTGGAGCGGTTGTCGGACGCGCGCCGTAACGGACACCCGGTGCTGGCGGTGGTACGGGGCAGCGCGGTCAACCAGGACGGGGCGTCGAACGGCCTGACCGCGCCGAACGGTCCCTCACAGCAGCGCGTCATCCGGGCGGCCCTCGCCGATGCGGGGCTGGGTTCCGCCGATGTGGATGTGGTGGAGGGGCACGGTACGGGGACGACGCTCGGCGACCCGATCGAGGCACAGGCGCTGTTGGCCACCTACGGTCAGGATCGGTCGGCTCCTTTGTGGTTGGGGTCGGTGAAGTCCAACCTCGGGCATCCCCAGGCCGCTGCCGGTGTGGCCGGGGTGATCAAGATGGTGATGGCGATGCGGCACGGGGTGATGCCCAAGACGCTGCACGTGGACGAGCCCTCGTCACACGTGGACTGGTCGTCGGGCGCGGTCGAGCTACTGAGCGAGACCCGGCCGTGGCCGGAGCGCGAAAGACCCCGCCGGGCGGGAGTGTCGTCGTTCGGGATCAGTGGGACGAACGCGCACGTGATCGTGGAGGGGGTGGTGGAGGAGCCGGTCACGCCGGTGGTGGAACGCGCGTTGCCGGTGGTGCCGTGGGTGGTGTCGGCCAAGAGTGCTGAGGGGTTGGGTGCGCAGGTCGCGCGGTTGGCGTCGTGGGCGGGGGATGCGCTGGACGTCGGGTACTCGCTGGCCACGAGCCGGACGGTTCTGGATCATCGTGCGGTGGTGGTGGGTCAGGGGGTGGTGAGTGGGTTGGTCGCGGGTGGTCGCCACGCGGTGGTGTTCTCGGGGCAGGGGGCGCAGCGGGCCGGGATGGGGTCGGGGTTGTATGCGGCGTTCCCGGTGTTCGCGGAGGCGTTCGACGCGGCGTGTCCGGCACCGGTGAGGGAGGTGCTGTTCGGCGGTTCGGAGCTGATCGACCAGACGGTGTACACCCAGCAGGGGTTGTTCGCGTTCGAGGTCGCCCTCTTCCGGTTGTTGGAGTCCTGGGGAGTGGTCCCGGACTTCGTTGGAGGTCACTCCGTAGGAGAGATCGCCGCTGCTCATGTAGCAGGAGTGTGGTCGTTGGAAGACGCCTGCCGGGTGGTGGAGGCACGCGGCCGGTTGATGCAAAGCCTGGCCGCTGGCGGGGCGATGGCCGCGATAGCCACCTCGGAGTCGGACATCGCGCCGTATCTGAATGAGCGGGTGGGGTTGGCGGCGGTCAACGGTCCGGCCTCGGTGGTGGTCTCCGGTGATGAGGACGCGGTCGAGGCACTGCTGAACCGGCTGGACGGGGCGTACCGGGTCAAGCGGTTGCGGGTCTCGCATGCTTTCCACTCGGCGCGGATGGATCCGATGCTGGCGGAGTTCCGCACGGTCCTGGAATCGGTGTCGTGGAACCGCCCCCGGATCCCGCTGGTGTCGACGCTGACCGGTGCGCTCGCCGACCCCGGGGAGATCGCGTCGCCGGAGTACTGGGTGCGGCAGGTGCGTGAGCCGGTCCGGTTCGGGGATGCGGTGCGGACCCTGGAGGCCGAGGGCGTCACCACGTTCATCGAGGCCGGGCCGAGTCCGGCGCTGTCGGCGATGGAGACCCAGACCGCCGTGTTCGTCTCCCTGGCACGCAAGGACCACGACGAGGTCGAAGCCACGATCCGCGGACTGGGCCAGGCATGGACCCGAGGCGTCACGGTCGACTGGCCGACGATGTTCACCGGCTCCGGCGCCCAACGGATCGACCTGCCGACCTACCCCTTCCAACGACAGCGCTACTGGCTGAACGCCGACGTCGCCGGGGTGAAGGAGGAGAACCCCGAGGAATCGCGGTTCTGGGCGGCCGTGGAGCAGGGGGACGTCGAGCGGCTGGCCATCACCCTGGGCATGACGGACGGCGAGGACGGCGCGCTGCGCACCATGTTGCCCATCCTCTCCTCGTGGCGCAGGCAGCGGGACGAGCAGTCCACCGTGAACGGCTGGCGTTACCGCGTCGGCTGGGACGCCGTACCCGATGTGCCCGTGCGCGTATCCCCGCAGAGCTGGCTCGTGGTGGTCCCCGCCGACCACCTCGATCACCCCTGGGTGGCGGCGCTACGGACGCTGGAGCAGCGCGGCATCACCACGCTGACGCTGGAGCTGACCGAGCAGGACCGGGACGCCCTGGCGGCCCGGATCCGGCAGGCCACCGGCGGTTCCTGCGACCGAGTGCTGTCCCTGCTGGCGCTGGAGAACCGGCCACACCCCGGCCATCCCCTCGTGGACCTGCGCGTGGCGAACACCATCCTGCTGGCGCAGGCCCTCGGCGACGCCGGAACGACGGCACCCCTGTGGGCACTCACCCTGGACGGCCAGGTCGACACGGGCCAGGCCCGGCTCTGGGGGCTGGGCAGGTCGATCGGCCTGGAGCGTCCCAGCCGGTGGGGCGGGCTCGTCGAACTGCCCGAGGTGATGAACGAGCAGGCGCTGAGCCGGTTGGTGAACGTCGTCGCGGGCCCCTCCGACGAGGATCAGCTCGCGGTGCGCGCGTCCGGAGTCTTCGTACGCCGCCTGCACCGCGCGCCGACCGCCGAGCCCGCCGAGACCTGGCGCCCGCACGGCACCGTCCTGGTGACCGGTGGTACGGGAGGCGTGGGCGCGCACGTGGCCAGGTGGCTTGTCGGCAGGGGAGCCGAGCACCTCGTACTGGCCGGTCGCCGAGGAGCCGACGCGCCTGGCGCCGGGAAGCTCGCGGAGGAACTCGGCCGGGCGGGCGCGCGCGTGACCATCGCGTCCTGTGACGTGACGGATCGGTCGGCGTTGCGTGACCTGCTGGCGGAACACCGGGTGACGGCCGCCTTCCACACCGCCGGGATCGGCGGCTGGGCCACCCTGGACGAGACGACGATGAGCGACACCGAGGCCGTGTTCGGCGCGAAGGTCACCGGTGCCGAACATCTCGACGAGTTGCTCGACCGTGATTCGGACCTGCTGGTGCTGTTCTCCTCGACGGCCGGGATCTGGGGCAGCGCCGCGCAGGCCACCTACGCGGCGGCGAACGCCTCCCTGGACGCCCTGGCCCGGCGGCGGCGGGCGCGCGGGCTGAAAGCCACGTCGGTCGCCTGGGGACTGTGGGCCGGTGAGGGACTGGCCGCCGAGACCGACCTTGAGGAACGGCTGCGACGCCAGGGCCTGCGAGCCATGGACCCGAGGCTCACCCTCGCCGCTCTCGGCCAGGCACTGGATCACGACGACACCGATCTCGTCGTCGCCGACATCGAATGGGAGAGGTTCGCCCCGGCCTTCACCGCAGCGCGGCCCAGCCCCCTGATCGACCGGATTCCCGAGGTCCAGCGCGTACTGGTCACCCCGGACACATCGACGGGCCAGGCGGAGAGATCGGAGCTGGCCCGCCGCGTCGCGGAACTGCCCGACGCGCAGCGCGAGCCCCTCCTCCTCGATCTCGTACGGATCGAGGCGGCCACCGTGCTGCAGCACGCCTCGACGGAGGCCGTCCCCGTCGATCGGGCCTTCCAGGACCTCGGTTTCGACTCACTCACCGCGGTCGAACTGCGCAACCGGCTGAGCACGGCCACCGGGCTGGCTCTCCCGGCCACCCTGGTCTTCGACCGGCCCACCCCCTCGGCGGTCGCCGCGTACCTGAAGGCCGAACTGGTCGGGACGGGGCACGAGCCCGTCACGGTCGCGACGGCGAGCCTGGGGACCGACGAGCCGATCGCCATCGTGGCGATGAGCTGCCGCTTCCCCGGGGACGTCCGATCCCCCGAGGACCTGTGGCGGTTGGTCGACGAGGAGGTGGACGCGGTGTCGGCGTTCCCCGAGAACCGCGGCTGGGACGTCCAGGGACTGTACGACCCCGATCCCGACCGGCCGGGCAAGAACTATGCCCGCGCGGGCGGCTTCCTGCACGACGTCGCGGAGTTCGACGCGGAGTTCTTCGGCATCTCCCCGCGCGAGGCCCGGTCGCTGGATCCGCAGCAGCGCCTGCTGCTGGAGAACTCCTGGCAGGCGTTCGAGCGTGCGGGCATCGACCCCGTCTCGTTGCGCGGCGGCCAGGTGGGCGTGTTCGTCGGTACCAATGTCCAGGACTACAACGTCGAGATCGGCAACGCCGCGAGCGTCGTCTCCGGAAGGCTCTCCTACACCTTCGGCCTGGAGGGCCCGGCGGTGACGGTGGACACGGCGTGCTCGTCGTCGCTGGTCGCCATGCATCTGGCCTGCCAGTCGCTGCGGCAGGGGGAGAGCACGCTGGCGCTGGCCGGCGGCGTGACGGTGATGGCGACACCGGAGATGTTCGTCCGCTTCTCCCGACAGCGGGCACTGTCGCCCGACGGCCGCTGCAAGTCCTTCGCGTCCACCGCCGACGGCGCGGGCTGGTCCGAGGGCGTGGGAATGCTGCTGCTGGAGCGATTGTCCGACGCGCGCCGCAACGGGCACCCGGTGCTGGCGGTGGTACGGGGCAGCGCGGTCAACCAGGACGGGGCGTCGAACGGCCTGACCGCGCCGAACGGCCCCTCCCAGGAAAGGGTGATTCGTCAGGCGCTGGCGAACGCCGACCTTGAGGTGTCCGACGTGGACGTGGTGGAGGCGCACGGCACGGGGACGACACTCGGCGACCCGATCGAGGCGCAGGCGCTGCTGGCCACCTACGGCCAGGACCGGTCGGCCCCCCTGTGGCTGGGATCGGTGAAGTCGAACATGGGTCACGCTCAGGCCGCCGCCGGGGTGGCGGGTGTGATCAAGATGGTGATGGCGATGCGGCACGGCGTGATGCCGAAGACGCTGCACGTGGACGAGCCCTCACCGCACGTGGACTGGTCGTCGGGCGCGATCGAGCTCCTGACCGAGTCTCGGCCGTGGCCGGAGCGTGAGGGACTCCGTCGGGCGGGGGTGTCGTCGTTCGGGATCAGTGGGACGAATGCGCATGTGATCGTGGAGGGGGTGGTGGAGGAGTCTGCCGTGCGGGTGGTGGAACGCACGTTGCCGGTGGTGCCGTGGGTGGTGTCGGCCAAGAGTGCTGAGGGGTTGCGGGCGCAGGTCGCGCGGTTGGCGTCGTGGGCGGGGGATGCGCTGGACGTGGGGTATTCGCTGGCGACGACTCGGACGGTTTTGGAGCATCGTGCGGTGTTCTGCGGGCCGGGTCGTGATGAGCTGGCGGGGTTCGTTCCGGGGGTGGAGGGTGTGGCCGGGGGTCGTCACGCGGTGCTGTTCTCCGGGCAGGGAGCACAGCGCGCCGGGATGGGAGCGGCGTTGTATGCGGCGTTCCCGGTGTTCGCGGAGGCCTTCGACGCGGCCTGCGCCTCTTCGGTCAAGGAGGTGCTGTTCGGCGGCTCGGACCTGATCGACCAGACCATGTACACCCAGCAGGGGTTGTTCGCGTTCGAGGTCGCCCTCTTCCGGTTGTTGGAGTCCTGGGGAGTGACCCCGGACTTCGTCGGAGGGCACTCCGTAGGAGAGATCGCCGCTGCTCATGTGGCGGGGGTGTGGTCGCTGGAGGATGCGTGCCGGGTGGTGGAGGCGCGTGGCCGGTTGATGCAGGGGTTGGCCTCGGGTGGGGCGATGGCGGCGGTGGCGGCCTCGGAGTCGGATATCGCGCCGTATTTGAACGGGCGGGTGGGGTTGGCGGCGGTCAACGGTCCGGTCTCGGTGGTGGTCTCCGGTGATGAGGACGCGGTCGAAGCGCTCCTGAACCAACTGGACGGGGCGTACCGGGCCAAACGGTTGCGGGTCTCGCACGCCTTCCATTCAGCGCGGATGGACCCGATGCTGGCGGACTTCCGCACGGTCCTGGAATCGGTGTCGTGGAACCACCCCCGGATCCCGCTGGTGTCGACGCTGACCGGTCACCTCGCCGACCCCGACGAGATCGCGTCCGCCGACTACTGGGTGCGGCAGGTCCGTGAACCCGTCCGGTTCGGCGACGCGGTGCGCGCCCTGGAAGCGGAGGGCGTCACCACGTTCATCGAAGCCGGGCCGAGCCCGGCCCTGTCGGCGATGGGAACCCAGACCGCCGTGTTCGTCCCGTTGGCGCGTAAGGACCACGACGAGGTCGAGGCGGCGGTCCGCGGGGTGGGCCAGGCGTGGGCCCGAGGCGTCACGGTCGACTGGCCGGCGATGTTCACCGGGTCCGGCGCCCAACGAATCGACCTGCCCACCTACCCCTTCCAACGCGAGCACTACTGGCTCGACACCGTCGCCGACACCGGTGACATGGGCTCGGTCGGGCTGGCCGCCGCCGAGCACCCGCTGCTCGGCGCGACGATCTCGCTGGCCGACGCGGAGACGACGGTCCTGACCGGGAGACTGTCGCTTGCGACGCACCCCTGGCTGGCCGATCACCGGGTCGGCGCGGTGGCCGTGTTCCCCGGCACCGCCCTGGTCGAGCTGGGAGTCTGGGTCGGAGACCAGGTCGGCTGCGGCTTCCTGGAGGAGCTGACCCTGCAGGCCCCGCTCGTCCTGCCGGAAACCGGCGCGGTGGCGATCCAGGTCGCGGTGGACGCCGCCGACGAGAACGGGCGGCGCAGGCTCGCCGTGCACTCGCGCGCCGCCGAGGCCCCCCTGGACGCGGCCTGGACCCGGCACGCCGTCGGCGCCCTCACCCCCGACACCCCGGCCGAGCCGGACAGCCTGGAGGTGTGGCCGCCGGAGGGCGCGACGCCGATCGAGCTCGACGCGATCTACGACCACGTCGTCGAGGGCGGCCTGGCCTACGGCCCGGCCTTCCGCGGACTCCAGGCGGCCTGGCGGCGCGGCGCGGACGTCTTCGCGGAGGTGACCCTGCCCGATCAGGTCAGGGACGAGGCGGGACGGTACGGCGTGCATCCGGCCCTGCTGGACGCCGCGTTGCACGCCGTCGGGCTGACCGGTCACCCCGACGCGGGCGCCGCGCTCCCGTTCGCCTGGAACGACGTCGCCCTGCACGCCACCGGAGCCACCGGCCTGCGGGTCCGCATCTCCACGGCCGAGGACGGCGCCGTCTCCGTGCACACCGCCGACCCCAAGGGAGCCCCCGTGGCGTCGATCGGGTCGCTGGTGCTGCGCCCGGTCCAGGCGGTCGGGCCCGAGACCGGGCCCGTCGTCCAGGACTCGCTGTACCGGGTCGCCTGGGTGGACGCGCCCGTCACCGGCGCCCCGGTTCACGCGGTGGAGCACGCCGACATCGACGCTCTGCGAGCGGCGCTCGACGCCGGTGCGCCGCCGCCCCGGGCGGTGCTGTTCCCCGTCGGTGCCACCTCCCCGTCCGACGCGCGGCCGGCGACCGCGCGGACCCTCGCGGCGGTGCGATCCTGGCTGGCCGACGAACGGCTGGTCGCGTCCACCCTGGTGATCCTGACGCGGAGGACGGGAACGCCCGCAGACCTCGCCTCGGCCTCGGTCGCCGGATTCGTCCGATCCGCCCAGGCCGAGCATCCCGGCAGGATCGTGCTGGCCGACGTGGACGAGGACCCGGAGTCGTGGCGGCTGCTGCCCGCCGCGATCACCGGCGCCGAGCCGCAGATCGCCGTCCACGCCGGAGCCGTCTCGGTGCCCCGCCTGGTGCGGGCGACGCCGGGCGACCGGTCCGCGGGACCGGACCTGACGGAGGGCACCGTGCTGATCACCGGTGGCACCGGTGGCCTGGGCGGACTGCTCGCGCGGCACCTGGTCGCCGAGCACGGCGCCCGCAGGCTGCTGCTGGCGAGCAGGCGCGGCGCGGACGCGCCGGGGGCGGAGAGCCTCCGGGCAGAGCTGGCGGATCTGGGCGCGGAGGTCGTACTGGCCGCCTGCGACGTCACCGACCGTGACGCGCTGGCGCGGCTGCTGGCGGACATCCCCTCCCGGCACCCGTTGACGGCGGTCGTGCACGCGGCCGGATCGCTGGCCGACGGCCTGGTCTCCACCCTGACCCCGGAGCGGCTCGACGAGGTGATGCGGCCGAAGGCGGACGCGGCCTGGCACCTGCACGAGCTCACGAAGACGCTGGACCTGTCGGCGTTCGTGCTGTTCTCCGCCGCCGCCGGCACGCTCGGCACGGCGGGCCAGGGCAACTACGCGGCAGGGAACGCCTTCCTCGACGCGCTGGCCGCGCACCGGAGGTCCCTGGGACTGCCGGGCATCGCGCTGGCCTGGGGACTGTGGGAGCAGACGAGCGAGATGACCGCGCACCTCGTCGGCGAGGGGGTCGCCAGGGTGGGGCGCGGGGGTGTCTCGCCGCTGCCCACCGCGGACGCGCTGGCCCTGTTCGACCTGGCGGTCACGATGGAGGATCCCGCCCTGGTACCGGTCAGGCTGAACCCGGCCGTGCTGCGCGAGCAGCGCGACGCGGGACTGCTTCCCGCCCTGCTGGCCGACCTGGTGCCGGGACGGCGGCGGCGCTCCGCCTCGGCGGCCACCGACGGGTCGTCCCTGGCCGACCGGCTCTCCGGGCTCGGGGAGGCGGAGCGGGAGGAGGAGCTGCTCGCCCTGGTCAGGGCGGAGGTCGCCGCGGTCCTCGGCCACGCCTCCGTCGAGGCGGTACGGTCCTCCCGGGCGTTCGACGAGCTGGGCTTCGACTCCCTCACCGCGATCGAGCTGCGCAACCGGATGAACGCCGTCACCGGCACCCGGCTGCCGGCCACCCTCGTGTTCGACTACCCGAACCCGGCGGCACTGGCCAGACACCTGAACGACCGCCTGCGCCCGGAGCGGGTGGCCGTGCCGCTCTCCCTGCTCGGCGAGCTCGACCGGCTGGAGGCGATCCTGGCGACGCCGGACCCGGACGAGATCGAGGCGCTCGGCCACGACGCGCGAGCGGACGTCACGGCCAGGCTCAGGACCCTGGTCGCCACCTGGCAGGACCTCCACCGGGCCGACGGGGAGGACACCGTCGTCGACGACCTCGACGCGGCCTCCGATGACGAGATCTTCGCCTTCATCGACAGCAAGCTGGGCACGTCGCAAGCAGAGCGGACGGATGTGTGATGGGGAACGAAGCCAAGCTCCGCGATTATCTCAAGCGGGTCACCGCCGAGCTGCACGAGACCACCGAGCGCCTGCGCGAGGTGACCGACCAGGCGAGCGAGCCCATCGCCATCGTCGGGATGAGCTGCCACTATCCGGGGGGCGTACGCTCACCCGAGGACCTGTGGTCGCTGGTGGCCGAGGGCAGGGACGCGATCTCGGGGTTCCCCGTCAACCGGGGCTGGGACGTGGCGAGCCTGTACGACCCGGACCCGGAGCGGCCGGGCACGAGCTACACCGACCAGGGCGGATTCCTGCACGACGCGGCCGACTTCGACGCCGGGTTCTTCGGGATGTCGCCGCGTGAGGCGCTGACCAGTGACCCGCAGCACCGGCTGCTGCTGCGGGCGTCGTGGGAGGCGCTGGAGGACGCGGGGATCGCCCCCGACTCGCTGCGGGAAAGCCAGACCGGTGTCTTCGCCGGCCTGATGTACCACGACTACGGCGCGCGGGTCCGCGAACGCGGCATGGAGGAGTTCGAGGCCTACCTCGGCAACGGCAGCGCGGGCGCCATCGCCTCCGGGCGGATCGCCTACGCCCTGGGGCTGGAGGGCCCCGCGGTCACCGTGGACACCGCGTGCTCCTCGTCGCTGGTGGCACTGCACCTGGCGGTCCAGGCGCTGCGGCAGCGCGAGTGCGGCCTGGCGCTGGCCGGCGGTGCCACGGTGATGGCCACTCCGGGAACGTTCGTCGAGTTCAGCAGGCAGCGCGGGCTGGCACCCGACGGGCGGTGCAAGTCCTTCGCGTCCGCCGCCGACGGGGTCGGCTGGTCGGAGGGCGTGGGCATGCTGGTCCTGGAGCGGCTCTCGGACGCCCGCCGCGCGGGACACCCCGTGCTGGCGGTGGTCCGCGGCACGGCGGTGAATCAGGACGGCGCCAGCAACGGGCTGTCGGCGCCCAACGGGCCCTCGCAGCAGCGGGTGATCCGCCGGGCGCTCGGCAACGCGGCGCTCACCTCCCGCGACGTCGACGTGGTCGAGGCGCACGGCACCGGCACCAGGCTGGGCGACCCGATCGAGGCGCAGAGCCTGCTGGCGGTCTACGGCAGGGACCGGCCGACGGACCGCCCTCTCTGGCTGGGCTCGCTGAAGTCCAACATCGGGCACTCGCAGGCCGCCTCGGGGGTCGGCGGGGTGATCAAGATGGTGATGGCGATGCGGCACCGGGTGCTGCCCAGGACCCTGCACGTGGACGAGCCCTCGCCGCACGTGGACTGGTCGGCGGGAGCCGTCAGCCTGCTGACCGAGGCCAGGCCGTGGCCGGAGTACGAGAGGCCGCGCCGCGCGGGGGTCTCCTCGTTCGGGGTGAGCGGCACCAACGCGCACGTGATCCTGGAAGCGGCCGAGACCGAAGCCGAGCCGGGGCCGGAGGAGCCTCGGGACAGCGGCGACGGGCCCGGCTCCGCCGCCGTACTGCCGTGGGTGCTGTCCGCGCGGGACGAGGCCGCGCTGCGCGCGCAGGCCGCCCGCCTGCTGGCCTTCGTGGACGAGCGTCCCGGGCTCGACCCGCTCGACGCGGGCCTGTCCCTCGTGACGACCAGGGCCTCCTTCGAGCACCGCGCGGTCGTGGTCGGTCACGACCTCGACGGTCTGCGTACCGGCCTGGCCGGGCTCGCCGGGGGAGTCCCGGCCGCCGGGCTGGTGCGGGGGGTCACCGGAGAGGAGGGGGGCAAGGCCGTCTTTGTCTTCCCCGGGCAGGGTTCGCAGTGGCGGGGGATGGCGCTGGACCTGCTGGAGTCGTCCCCGGCCTTCGCGGACGAGCTGTCGGCATGCGCGGCGGCCCTCGCCCCGTACGTGGACTGGTCGCTGCCGGACGTGCTGCGCGACTCCTCCCTGGACCGGGTGGACGTCGTGCAACCGGCGCTGTTCTCGGTGAACGTCTCCCTGGCGGCGCTGTGGCGCGCGCACGGGGTGGAGCCCGCCGCGGTGGTCGGCCACTCCCAGGGCGAGATCGCGGCGGCCTACGTCGCGGGCGCGCTCTCGCTCGGGGACGCCGCGCGGGTGGTCGCGCTGCGCAGCCGCGCGATCGCCGAGGAACTGGCGGGCCAGGGGGGCATGGCGTCGGTGTCGCTGCCGGAGGCCGACGCCCAGGAGCTGCTGGCCGCCTGGGACGGCAGGCTCACGATCGCCGCGGTCAACGGCCCCTCGGCCGTGGTGGTCTCCGGCGACGGCGACGCCCTGGACGAGCTGCTGTCCCGCTGCGAGACGGACGGGGTGCGGGCCCGCCGCATCGCGGTGGACTACGCGTCACACTCGGTGCACGTGGAGCGGCTCAGGGACCGGCTGCTGGCCGACCTGGGGCCGATCGTCCCGACGCCCTCCACCGTGCCGTTCTTCTCCGCGGTGACCGGCGGCCGGTTGGACGGCGAGCTGCTCGACGCCGAGTACTGGTACACCAACCTGCGCAGAACGGTCCGCTTCGAGCAGGCCACCCGCGCGGTCCTGGACGAGGGGTACGGGTTCCTGATCGAGGTCAGCCCGCATCCCGTGCTGACCGTGAACGTCCAGGCGACCATCGACGAGAGCGGTTCCGCCGCCTCGGCCGCGGGGACGCTACGCCGCGACGAGGGGGACCTGCGCCGCTTCGCCGCCTCGGCCGCCGAGCTGTACGTCCGGGGCCTGCCGGTGGACTGGCCGTCCTTCTTCGCGGGCACCGGCGCCCGCCGGGTCCGGCTGCCGACGTACGCCTTCCAGGACGAGCGGTACTGGCTGGACGCGGTCGAGCCGCGCGGGGACGTGGCCGCCGCCGGGCTGACCTCGCTCTCCCACCCGATCCTCGGCGCGGCCGTCTCGACGGCGGGCAGGGACGGGGTGGTGCTCACGGGGCGGCTCTCCGTCGAGTCACACCCCTGGCTGGCCGACCACGCCGTGGCGGGCACGATCCTGATGCCGGGCACCGGCTTCGTCGAGCTGGCGATCAGGGCCGGTGACCAGGCCGGCTGTCCCGCGATCGAGGAGCTGACCGTGTACACCCCGCTCACCCTGCCCGAACGGGGGAGTCTGCAGGTACAGGTCGTGGTGGAGCCCTCGGACGCGCCGCACCGGCGGGTCCTGTCGGTGTACTCGCGCGCCGAGGAGGAGACGGAGCCGTGGACGCTGCACGCCGACGGCGTGCTCGGCACCGCGACGCCCGCGGAGCCCTTCGCCCAGGAGGCGTGGCCGCCGCCCGGCGCGACCCCCGTCCCACTGGACGGCTTCTACCCCCGGCTGGCCGAACTCGGGTACGGGTACGGGCCGGTGTTCCAGGGGCTGCGCGCGATGTGGCGGCGCGGTGAGGAGGTCTTCGCCGAGGTCGACCTCCCCGAGGACGCGGACGGCGCGGGCTACGGCCTGCACCCCGCCCTGCTGGACGCGGCGCTGCACACCGGCCTGGTCGACCACGAGGGGCCGATCAGGCTCCCGTTCTCCTGGAACGGCGTGGAGCTGTACGCGACCGGCGCCTCGTCCCTGCGGGTACGGCTGGCGCCGTCAGGCCCCGACGCCGTCACCGTGCAGGCGGCCGACCCCGAGGGCAGGGCGGTCTGCTCGGTCGCCTCGCTGGCCGTGCGGTCCGTCCCCGAGGCCCTGACCCGCACGACGGGCGACCCCCTCTACCGGCTCACCTGGACGCCTCTCCCGATCATGGACCCGGCCCCGTCGGGGCCGTTCGCCGTGCTCGGCGCGGACGAGTTCGGGGTGGGGGCCGTGCTGAGCGGCTGCGCGTCCCACCGGGATCTGGCCGCCCTGACGCAGTCGCTGGACGCGGGGGATCCCGCCCCCAAGATGGTCTTCGCCGCGTGCCCGCGCGCACCGGGCGACCCGGCGGTTCCCGACGCCGTCAGGTCGAGCGCGAACCGGACGCTCGCGCTCCTGCAGGGCTGGCTGGCCGATCCCCGGCTGGCCGACTCGCGGCTCGTCGTCCTCACCGAGGCCGGTGTCGCGATCGGCCCGGACCGGGTCGCCGTGACGCCCGGTCCCGACGGGGCGGACGCGTCGGCGCCCGGTGCCGCGACCGGTCCCGGCCTGGCCGCCGTGACGCCCGCTCACGCCGTGACGCCCGGTTCCGCCGTGACACCCGGTCCCGGCGAGACGGGCACGCCGGCGCCCGGCGAGGCCGGCGCGCTGGCCGGCGCGGCGGTGTGGGGGCTGGTGCGGTCGGTCCAGGCCGAGCACCCCGAGCGCCTGGTCCTCGTCGATCTCGACGGGCCCCTGCCGGTCGACGTCCTGCGGGCGCTCGGCTCGGACGAGCCGCAGCTCGCCCTGCGCGCGGGCGAGGTGCTCGTGCCCCGGCTGGCGCGGACCCCCCTCCAGGCCGCCGCCCAGGTCCCGCCGCGGGCGTGGGATCCCGCGGGAACCGTGCTGATCACCGGCGGCACCGGCGGGCTCGCCGCGGTGCTCGCCCGGCACCTGGTCACCGAACGCGGGGTCAGGCACCTGCTGCTGGCCAGCCGCAGCGGCCCGGTGAACGGGGACGCGGCCCGGCTGAGCGCCGAGCTCACCGAGCTGGGCGCCGAGGTGACCGTCGCCGCCTGCGACGTGGCGGACAGGGCCGCGGTCGGGCGCCTGCTCGCCGGCGTTCCCGGCGAGCACCCGCTCACCGCCGTGGTGCACGCGGCGGGCGTCCTCGACGACGGGACGGTCGCCTCCCTCACCCCCCGGCGGATGGACGCGGTGCTGCGGCCCAAGGTGGACGCCGCCTGGCACCTGCACGAGCTGACCCGCGAGCTGCCCTCGGTCGAGCTCGTCCTGTTCTCCTCCGCCAGCGGGGTGCTCGGCGACCCCGGGCAGGGCAACTACGCCGCCGCCAACGCCTTCCTCGACGGCCTGGCCAGGCACCGCCGGGCGCTGGGCCTTCCCGCGACGTCGCTCGCCTGGGGGTTCTGGACCCAGCGCAGCGGGATGACCGGCCACCTCACCGACGAGGACGTGGCCAGGATGGCGCGGTCCGGTGTGCTCGGGCTCTCCTCCCCGGCGGCCCTGGACATGTTCGACCGCGCCCTCGCGCTGGACGAACCCGTCACCGTACCGATCGCGTTCGACCTCCCCGCGCTGCGCGCCCGCGCCGCGTCGCTGCCCGCGCTGCTGCGCGGCCTGGTCCGCGCCCCCGCCCGCAGGGTCGCCGCCGAGCGCGGCGCCGAGGGATGGGCGCAGCGGCTGGCCGGGCTGACCGAGCCCGACAGGGAACAGGCCATGCTGGAGCTCGTACGCTCCCACGTCGCCGCGGCCCTGGGCCACGCCACCCCCGAGACGGTCGACCTGCGCCGGGCCTTCAAGGACCTCGGCTTCGACTCGCTCACCGCCGTCGAGCTGCGCAACGGGCTGGGCGCGGCCACCGGGCTGCGGCTGCCCGCCACCCTCGTGTTCGACCACCCCTCGGGCAAGGCGCTGGCCGGGTACCTGCTGTCGCGGCTGCTCGGCACCGGCCAGGCGGCCGCGGCCGCCGCCACCGCGTCGCCCGACGACGACCCGATCGCGATCGTCGCGATGAGCTGTCGCTTCCCCGGCGGCGTGAACGGCCCCGAGGAGCTGTGGTCCATGGTCGCCTCGGGCGGGGAGGGACGGTCGTCGTTCCCCACCGACCGGGGCTGGGACCTCGAAGGGCTGTACGACCCCGACCCCGCCACCCCGGGCACGACGCACACCCGTACCGGCGGGTTCCTCCACGACGCCGCCGACTTCGACGCGGAGTTCTTCGGCATCGGCCCGTACGAGGCGCTGGCCATGGACCCGCAGCAGCGGCTGCTGCTGGAGATCTCCTGGGAGGCGCTGGAGTCGGCCGGAATCGACCCGGGGTCGCTCCGGGGCAGCCGCACCGGCGTGTTCGCCGGGCTGATGTACTACGAGTACGGCAGCAGGCTCACCGCCGTCCCCGACGAGGTGGCTCCCTACCTCGGCAACGGCAGCCTGGGCAGCGTGGCCTCCGGGCGGCTGTCCTACACCTTCGGTTTCGAGGGACCGGCGATGACCGTCGACACCGCGTGCTCGTCGTCGCTGGTCGCCCTGCACCTGGCCGCGCAGGCGCTGCGGCGGGGCGAGTGCGACCTGGCGCTGGCGGGCGGGGCGTCGGTGATGTCGACCCCGGCGACGCTGATCGGGTTCAGCTCCCAGCGGGGCCTGGCGGCCGACGGCCGCTGCAAGGCGTTCGCCGAGGCAGCCGACGGCACCGGGCTGTCGGAAGGAGCCGGGATGCTCCTGCTGGAGCGGCTGTCGGACGCCCGGCGCAACGGGCATCCCGTCCTCGCCGTGGTGCGCGGCTCCGCCGTGAACCAGGACGGGGCGAGCAACGGGCTGACGGCCCCGAACGGCCCCGCCCAGCAGCGGCTCATCCGCCAGACGCTGGCGAGCGCCGGCCTGGCCACGGCGGACGTCGACGTGGTCGAGGCGCACGGCACCGGCACCAGGCTCGGCGACCCGATCGAGGCGCAGGCCCTGCTGGCCACCTACGGCCAGGACCGGCCGGCCGACCGGCCCCTGCTGCTCGGCTCGATCAAGTCCAACCTCGGCCACACGCAGGCGGCGGCGGGCGTGGCCGGAGTGATCAAGATGGTGCAGGCGATGCGGCACGGGGTCGTGCCCAGGACCCTGCACGTGGACGCGCCGTCCGGCGAGGTGGACTGGTCGGAGGGCGCCGTCGAACTGCTCACCGCGCAGACCGCCTGGCCGGACAGCGGCCGCCCGCGCCGCGCGGCCGTCTCGTCCTTCGGGATCAGCGGCACCAACGCGCACGCGATCATCGAGCAGGCCGCCGGGGAACGGGCCGCCAAGCCCGAGCCGGGCCCGCCCTACGGCGAGGTCCCCGGTAGCAAGGCTCTCGGTGGCGCGGCCCCCGGCGGTGAGGTCCCCGGCGGCGAGGACCCCGGCCACGCCGTGCCGTGGGTGCTCTCCGGCCGTACGGAGGCCGCGCTCAGGGCGCAGGCGGGGCGCCTGCTCTCCTTCCTGCGGGACCGCGAGGAGTCGTCCCCCGCCGACGTCGGGCTGTCGCTGGCCACCTCCCGCGCCGCGCTCGACCACCGCGCGGTGGTGACCGGCCGCGACCGGGCCGCCCTGCTGCGCGGCCTGGCCGGGCTGCGCGACGGCACGCTGCCCGCCGGACCTCCCGCCGCCCCGGGACCCGTCGCGTTCCTGTGCACCGGGCAGGGCGCGCAGCGCTCCGGGATGGGACGCGAGCTGTACGAGGCCTTCCCCGCCTACGCCGAGGCGTTCGACGCGGTCTGCGCGGAGCTGGACCCGCTGCTGGACCGCTCGCTGGCGAGCGTGGTGTTCGGCGAGTCCGAGGAGGAAGAGAAGGTCCTGGACCGGACGGTGTTCGCCCAGGCGGGCCTGTTCGCCGTCGAGGTGGCGATGTTCCGGCTCCTGGAGTCGTGGGGCGTGCGCCCGAACCTGCTCGCGGGCCACTCCGTCGGCGAGGTCGTGGCCGCGCACCTGGCGGGCGTGCTGTCGCTGGCCGACGCGTGCGTGCTGGTGGCCGCCAGGGGCCGCCTGATGCAGGCACTCCCCGCGGGCGGCGCGATGGTGGCGGTGAACGCCCCCGAGGCCTGGGTCGTGCCGCTGCTCACCGGCGACGTGAGCGTCGCGGCGGTGAACGGCCCCTCCTCGGTGGTGGTCTCCGGCACCGAGGAGGCCGTGTCGGCGCTGGTCGGGAGGCTGGACGGCGTCCGCACGAAGCGGTTGCGCGTCTCGCACGCGTTCCACTCCCCGCTCATGGAGCCGATGCTGGAGGAGTTCGCGCTGGTGGTCGGCGGGCTGTCGCCGCGCCCGCCGCGGATCCCGATCGTCTCCAACGTGACCGGTGAGGTGGCCGATCCCGAGGAGCTGTGCACGCCCGCGTACTGGGTCCGCCACGTGCGGGCCACCGTGCGCTTCCACGACGGCCTCGAGACGCTGGCCGCCCAGGGGGTGACGACGTTCCTGGAACTCGGCCCCGACGCCGTGCTCACCGCGATGGGCCAGGAGTCCCCGGACGACGCGCGGCTCTTCCTGGCCTGCCAGCGCGCCGAGCGGCCGGGGGCGGACACGCTGGTCGAGACGGTCGGCCGCCTGCACGCCCGGGGTGTGCCGGTCGACTGGCCCGCCTTCTTCGCCGGCACCGGCGCCCGCCGGGTCGAGCTGCCGACCTACGCCTTCCAGCGCCGCCGCTACTGGCTGGACGCCTCGGACCCGGCGGGCGGCACCGGCGCGTTCGGCCGGCGGGACACCGGGCACCCGTTCCTGGCCTCGGCCGTCGGGCTCGCCGGTTCCGGCGGCGTGCTGATGACCGGCAGGGTGTCGCTCGGCTCCCACCCCTGGCTCGCCGACCACACGGTGCGCGGCTCGGTGCTCGTGCCCGGCACGGGCCTCGTCGAGATGGCCCTCACGGCGGCCGGCGAGGCGGGATGCGCCGCGCTGCGGGAGCTGACGCTCCAGGCACCCCTGCTGGTGCCCGAGCACCGGTCCGTCCTGCTGCAGGTCGTGGTCGGCCCGGCGGACGAGAAGGGGGAGCGGCCGGTCGGCGTCCACTCCAGGATCGAGTCCGCCGGTGAGGAGACCGGCTGGACCTGTCACGCGACCGGGGTGGCGGGCGAGCCGGTGGTAGCCCCGCAGGCGGGTCTGTCGTCGTGGCCTCCGCCCGGCGCGGAGCCGATCGGGCTCGACGGGGCGTACGAGAGCCTGGCGGCCCGGGGGCTCGGCTACGGCCCGGTGTTCCAGGGGCTCACCGCGGCCTGGCGGCGGGGCGAGGAGGTGTTCGCCGAGGTCACGCTGGCGGACGAGGTACGGACGCAGGCCGGACGCTTCCAGCTCCACCCGGCGCTCTCCGACGCCGCCCTGCACGCCGGTCTCGTCGCCGGTTCCGGCGGCGAACCCCGGCTGCCGTTCGCGTGGACCGAGGTGGCGATCCACGCGCGGGGAGCCTCCGCGCTGCGGGTGCGGCTCGCCCCCGAGGGAAAGGACGGCGTCTCCCTGCACGCCGCCGACCAGGACGGGACGCCCGTGCTCTCCGTCGGCTCGCTCGTCTCGCGCCCGATCCCGGCCGGGCGGCCGGGGGAGGCCGGGCACGAGTCGCTGTACCACCTGGACTGGACACCGGTGCCCGCGGAGGGAACGGCGCCGGTCCGCCGCGCCGTACTGGGCGGGGACGATCTCGGGCTGGACGGAGCGGAGCGGTACGCGGACCTGGAGGCCCTGGCCGGCGCGATCGACGCCGGCGGCGCGGTGCCGGAGGTCGTGGTCTACCCCGTGCCGAGGGTGCCCGGCGCGACCGCGCGGTCGGTGACCGGCGACGTGCTCGGCGTGCTGCGGGGCTGGCTCGCCGACGAGCGGTTCGACGCCGCCCGCCTCACCGTGCTGACCAGGGGAGCCGTCGTCACGGCGGACGGCGACGCGCCGGACCTCCCGTACACGCCGGTGTGGGGGCTGGTGCGCTCCGCCCGCGCGGAGAACCCGGGCAGGTTCGCCCTGGTCGACCTCGACGGCGAGGAGTCCTCGCGCCGGGCGCTGCCGAAGGCGATCGGCTCGGCCGAGCCGGAAGTGGCCGTCCGCGAGGGGACGATCCGCGCGCCACGCCTGGCCAGAGTCGTCCAGGGGCCGTCGGGGAAGGGCCGCGCGCTCGACCCCGACGGCACGGTGCTGATCGTCGGCGGCACCGGCGGGCTCGGCGGGCTCGTCGCCAGGCGGCTGGTGACCGGCCACGGCGTCCGCCACCTCGTCCTCGCCGGCCGCCGGGGCCCGGCCGCGTCCGGCGACCTCGCGGCGGAGCTCAGGGGGTACGGCGCGGAGGTCGAGGTCGCCGCCTGCGACGCGGCGGACCGGGACGAGC
This sequence comes from Streptosporangium sp. NBC_01469, assembly GCF_036227305.1. Taxonomy (NCBI): domain Bacteria; kingdom Bacillati; phylum Actinomycetota; class Actinomycetes; order Streptosporangiales; family Streptosporangiaceae; genus Streptosporangium; species Streptosporangium sp. NBC_01469. The sequence goes on from NZ_CP109465.1 coordinate 5,252,048, forward strand.
TGGCGGCGCTGCTGGACCGGATTCCCGCCGCGCACCCGCTCACCGGCGTCTTCCACACCGCGGGCGTGCTCGACGACGGCACGGTGCGGGCGCTGACCCCGGAACGGATCGACACCGTGTTCCGGGCGAAGATCGACGTGGCGACGAACCTGCACGAGCTCACCGCGTCCGCCGATCTCGCGGCGTTCGTGCTGTTCTCCTCCGTCGCCGGGGTGTTCGGAAGCGCGGGACAGGCCAACTACGCCGCGGCCAACACCTTCCTGGACGCCCTCGCCCAGGCGCGGCACGCGGCCGGGCTGGCCGGGTCGGCGCTGGCCTGGGGCTCGTGGGCCGACCACGGCGGCATGGCGGGCAGGCTGTCCGGGACCGGCCTGCGCCGGATCGCGCGCACCGGCGTCCTGCCGATGGAGGCGGAGGAGGGCCTCGCGCTGTTCGGCGCCGCGCTCGGGCTCGACCGGCCGCTGCTGCTGCCCGCGCGGCTGGACCTCGCCCGGATCAGGGTGCGGGCCGCCACCGAGGAGGTGCCGCCGATCCTGCGCGGCCTGGTCCGTACCCCGGCCAGGAGGGCGGCCGGACCCGACGGCGGGCAGGTCCTCGCCCGGCGGATGGCCGCCGAGACCGGCCAGGCCCGGGACAGGCTGATGCTCGACGAGGTGCGCTCCCACATCGCCGCCGTGCTCGGTCACGAGGACCGCGAGTCGATCGAACCGGGCCGAGGCCTGCTCGACCTGGGCTTCGACTCCCTGTCCGCGGTCGAGCTCCGCAACCGGCTCGGTGCCGCCAGCGGCCTGCGGTTGCCCGCGACGCTGGTGTTCGACTTCCCCTCGGCGAGCGCCATCGCCGGGTACCTGCTCCGCGAGCTGTCCGGCGACGTGACCGAGCCGGCCCTGGACGTCGAGATCGCCAAGCTGGAGTCCGCGCTGACGGACGTGGCGTGGAGTGAGGAGCAGCGGCGGCGGATCGCGTCCCGGCTTCGCGGGCTGGCCTCGAAATGGGGCGCGACCGACCAGGAGGAGGACATCACCGCGCTGCGCTCGGTGACCGCCGACGAGCTCTTCGAGATCCTGGACAACGAGCTGGAGTCGAGTGGCTAGTGTCATTTCCCCCTTCCGGACACGTCCATAGGCCCGGAAGGGGATTTGTTTAAATTCGCGAAACGTGGGGGTGAGCTGGCGAAAGGTCCGATTTCGCTGGCTCATCGCTGGTTTCGTCGGCATGGCTTCTCCGGAAGCGGGCAGTCTTCCCCGCGCCCTCGATGGAGGACCACGACCGGGCGGTGGTCCTCGGTCTCGGCGGCGGGCGTGAGCACCCCATCGACGCCCCCGCTGGTTCCGGATCAAACCAGATGGAGGAACAAGGTGACGCTACAAAATCCCGACAGGCCCAACGCGGTGTCGTCGAGCGGATCGGGCGGACCACCACGGCGCGTCCCGCGCCCGATGGTCGTCGCCACCGCCGTCGTGCTGGCGGCGTCGGGCGGTGTCGGGGTGTCCTCGGCGTCAGCGGCATCGCCGCCGCCCGCCCCGACGGAATCGCCGACGCCGACGCCCAGCGTGTCGGTGACGGTGAGCGAGACACCCACGCTGACCCCGACTCCCAGCCCGACCCTGACCGAGACGCCGACGCCGTCACCCACCGCCACGACGCCGCCGCCCCGGGTACCGCCGCTGGCGTTCCCCGGCACGCTGCACGGCGAGTTCGTCCTACCGGCGAAGGACGGCTGCGGCTTCACGGTGTTCGCCCAGACCGGCGAGGCCACCGTCCTGGCGGAGGACTCGATCACCGTCAAGAGCCAGGACGGCTTCGAGAAGGTGTATGCGATCGCCGAGACCACCAAGGCCCTCTCCGGGCGGCGGGGCAACGCGCTCAGGCAGGGCGACTGGGTCTCGGTGACCGCCACGACCTCGGGCGATACGGCGACGGCCGCCTACGTCTTCGACCTGACGCGGCCCAGCAAGAAGTTCTGGCGCAACGGCGGCTGGTGGTCGGTCAACCAGTGGCGGCCGGGCAGCAGGTGGCGCACGCCCGTCATCTGTCCCACGCCGCCCGTCGAGACCCCCACGGTGCCGCCTCCCTCGGAGCCCCCGCTACCTCCCTCGGAGCCCCCCCTGCCGCCTACCGAGACCCCGGCGCCTCCCTCGGAGACCCCGGGCGTCCCCACCCCCGAACCGACCCCCACCGTGCCGGAGACCCCGACGCCGACCCCCACTCCCACCCCGACTCCCTGAGCGCTCAGGGACCGAACGCGGCCGTCACACGGCCCTGACCCGGATGACCGCGCCGTGGCTCCGGGGCCGTCCGGCACGAGGTGACGGGCCCCGGTTCCGGCCCCGCGCGACCTGAGAGGACGTCGCCCGGGTCTCCGATCGGAGACCCGGGCGACTGTATATGAAGAATGACCGGAATGTCGCGATGGGATGGTGGTCGATTGGGCGGGAAAGGCCTCCGAGAATTCGGGTCACCGACGGCGTGTTCTCGCCGCCGTCACCGGCCGCGTCCGGGCCCTGGCCGCGTACGCGGTTGTTCGCCGATGCCATTCTCCGGGTCGAGCATTTTTTGATTCGGCCATCCTTGGCAGGTCCTGGAATTTCCGTATTGTATGGCCGCCCGATAATCGGGAAACGGTGGTTTCCCTGAGGTGGCGATGTTCACCTCCCAACTTTTGAAACGTTTTGTGGCGCGGTTCGACGCCTTTGGCCCGCGATTCTGCGACCGGGTCCTGTGGGCGGTCCGCGCGGGAGCGGGCGACGGTGACCGAAATCCGGGGTCGCCTCGCCTCGTCACGCCGGGCCGCCGGCGCCCGATGTCGTGACCGGCCGGCCGCCAGGCGGAAAGTGGCGGATCTGCCCTGGTAAACCGCCACCTCTGCTTTGTCGTCCCCCGGCCGCTGGCCTCTTTCCCCGGGCTTTCCGGTGCTTACCCGGGTTTCCCCGGGGCGACGCAGTGTGACACATTATGTCGCGGTAAAAATCAGTATTACGTCGGGAGATTTATGCTTCCCGGCTGCTTATTGACCTTGGCTGCGCCATTCATGGCCGACTTGCCATATACGGGGTAATTTGCTATATGTGAAGAGAGGGAGGGTATTGTTAAGTCAAGATCATGTGCGCGGTCATGCTGAATAGTGATCGTCCGGAATTGGCGGTATGGGTGCGTCACATTCGTTCCGCGTCACCGCTCCGTCGCCGAAACGGCGAGCCATCGGGAAAGGAAAACGCGAGGTGACGAACGACCGTGACGGTCCCCGCCCGTGGCCGGCCGGGCGCCGTGAATATCCGGTCAGGAATGGGGATTGATGATGGGGCGAGGCGAGATGATCCGATTACACAGCCGTTAGCGGGAATGTCGAGGCGCATATGCTGTTTCGTATACTGGGTCCACTTGAAGTGCTGATCGGTGACACACCGGTCGTCGTCGGCAAGAACCGGCAGCGCATCGTGCTCACGATGCTCCTGGACAGTGCCGGCCGCATCGTGACGGTCGGGGAGATCGTGGAGGCCCTCTGGGCGGGCAGGCCGCCGCGGACCGCCGCCGAGCAGGTGCAGACGTGCATATGGCAGTTGCGTCGTTCTTTCGCGCTCGCCGGGGCCGTCGCCGATCTCATCGAGACGACGTCACCGGGTTACGCCCTGCGCGTCGCCCCGCAGACCGTCGACGCGCACCGGTTCAACGAGCAGGTCGCCGACGCCCGTTCGCTGGCCGCGCAGGGCGATCGGACGCTGGCGGCGTCCCGTTTCCGCTGCGCGCTGTCGCTGTTCCGCGGCCCGGTGCTCGCCGAGGTCGACAGCCCCGCCGTGCAGGCCGTCGCCGCCAAGTGGGAGGAGCGGCGGCTGTCGGTCATCGAGGAGTGCATCGACCTGGAGCTCCAGTGCGGTCGCGGCCGGGAGCTGATCGACGAGCTGATGGCCCTGGTGGAGCGGTATCCCCTGCGGGAGGGCCTGCGCGCGCAGCTGATGTACGCGCTGTACTGCGCCGACCGGCGGGCGGAGGCGCTGGAGACCTACGCCGCGGGTCGGGCGCTCCTCGTCGACGAGCTCGGCCTCGAACCCGGCCCGACCCTGCGAGAGATGCACCAGCGCGTCCTGGCGGGCGAACCGGTTCACGTCTCCGAGGACGCGCCCGTCAACGTGCCCGCCCAGCTCGTCGCGGACCTGCCCGACTACGTCGGCCGGCCGGAACACGAGCGCCGTATCCGCGCCGCGCTGACGGCCGACAGCCACGGCGCCCGCATCTGCGGCGTCTACGGCAAGTGGAGCTCCGGCAAGTCGGCCACGGCCCTGCACGTGGCCCACCAGCTGCGCGACGAGTTCCCCGACGGACAGCTCTACGCCGACCTGCGCGGTTCCCGGCCCGACCCGGTCGACGTCGGCGACGTGCTGTCCTGCTTCCTGCGTTCCTTCGGCGTCGCCGACACCGCCATCCCGAAGCAGCTCGCCGAGCGGGCCGCGATCTACCGCAGCCTGCTCGACCACAGGCGCGTGCTCATCATGCTCGACGACGTGCTCGGGGCCGGTCACGTCTGGCCGCTGATCCCGGCCACGCCCGAGGCGGCGGTGCTGATGACCAGCCGGTCGAACCTGTCCGACGTCCCGGGCAACTTCCCCGTCGAGGTGGGCATGCTCACCGTCGACCAGTCGGTCGAGCTGCTGCGCAAGGTCGTGGGCGTCCACCGCGTAGCGGCGGAGCCCGAGGCGGTGGACCAGGTGGTCGGCGCGACCGGCAGGCTGGCGCTCTCGGTGCGTGCCGCCGCGGCCCGGCTGGCCTCCCGTACCCATCTCAAGATCGGTGGCCTCGCGCAGCGGCTGAGCGATCCGGACCGCCGGCTGGACGAGCTCTCCCACGGCGCGTTCGACATGCGCTCCTACCTGGCCCCCAGCATCGAGGCCCTCGACCCGGACGCGCGGCGGGTCTGGTACGCGGCGGGCATGCTGCAGGTGCCCGACTTCGGCGCCTGGGTGGCCGCCGCCGCCGTCGACACCCCGATCTCCGAGGTGGAGCCGATCCTGGAGCACCTCGTCGACCGGGGACTGCTGGACGTGGCGGGCACCGACCACATGGGGGTGTTGCGCTGCCGGATGCACCAGCTGATGGGGGTGTACGCCAGGGAACGCTCCCTCAGCGAGCTGCCCGTCGCGCAGCGGGCCGGCATGCTCGATCGTGCCGCGGACTGCTGGCTGGGGCTCGCCCAGGGCGCCGAGCGACTGCTCAAAGGCGAGGCGGGGGGATCCGGCCTGATCGAGTGCCCGACGGCGGTGTGCGAGCAGATGATCGAGATGGTGACATCCGACCCGGGTGCCTGGCTCGAACTCGAGACCGAGGGGCTGCGATTCGCCGCCCGCCATCGCGGCCGGCTGTCCCGCGTGCCGTCACCGGCCCGTTCCAGGCTGGGCCGCCGGGAACTCGGCATCGCCAAGGTCGGCGCGGACACGGACGACCAGGACGGTGTCGCGGCCGTGCCGTCCGCGAGCTGACGGCCGTCATGCGGAGCGAGAGCCGTCACACGGAACCGGAGCCGGCGTACGGCCATGCGGGATCCGGCAATGAACAGTTGAGAGGTGGACCAATGAATATCCGAATCGCAGTGATCTACTACTCGGCGACGGGAAACGTGCACGCGCTCGCCGAGGCCCTGGCCCGTGGCGTCGCCTCGGCGGGGGCGGAGGTCCGGCTGCGCCGCGTTCCCGAGCTGGCGCCCCGTTCGGCGATCGACTCCAACCCGGCCTGGCGGGACCACTGTGACGCCACCGCGCACATCGAGGAGGCCACCGTCGACGATCTCGTCTGGGCCGACGGTTTCGCCTTTGGCACGCCCACCCGCTTCGGCAACGTCAGCTCCCAGCTCAAGCAGTTCCTCGACATGACCGGCAAGATCTGGCAGGAGGGCGAGCTGACCGGCAAGGCGGCGACCGGATTCACCAGCAGCTACGAGGTCCACGGGGGGCAGGAGACCACCCTGGTCGCCCTCTACAACGTGATGCACCACTGGGGCTCGATCATCGTCCCCACCGGATACGCCGACTACGACCTCATCCACGCCGCGGGCGGCAACCCGTACGGCATCAGCATCCGCGACGGCGACGAGGACCTGGCCAAGCACGTGTACGCCGCCGCCGAATACCACGGTGCCCGCTTCGCCCGGATCGCCGGGGCGCTCAAGCCGCTGCGAGCCGCGACCGCGTGACGTCCGCCCGACACCACAGGCGCCACCCGAGGCCGCCGGAGCACCGCTCCGGCGGCCTCGTCGTCCCACGGCCCCGCCCAGGCCGGGGCCGGTGAGAGAAGGGAAAGAGAGCATCGAGAGCCGACGCTCATAGCGTGAGCTCACGTGATTGCAGGCGGTTCCCGGACGTCGTCGCGTACGGTCCGGACCGGCGCTCCCGGCCAGCAGAGGCGGTATCACATGCGCGAAGCACCGAGTACGAACCAGACCGGCCAGGATGACTTCCGCGCCCTGATGGCGGGCTTCCCCACCGGGGTGGCGGTCGTGACGGTCGTCTCCGCTGACGGCAGTCCCAAAGGCATAACCTGCTCGTCGGTCTGCAGTGTCACCCTCGCCCCGCCCACCCTGTTGGTGTGCGTGCGCAACGCCAGCCCGACCCTGGCGGCGGTGCTCGCCGCCCGGCGGTTCACCCTCAATCTTCTCGACCACAACGCCCGGCCGACGGCCGAGCTGTTCGCCTCCGGCGATCCGCGCCGCTTCGAGCGCGCCGAGTGGACGGTCGACGGCGGGGCGTGCGGCCCGCACCTGGTGCGGGACGCCCACTCCATAGCCGACTGCCTGGTGTCGCGCGCCGACCGGGTCGGCGACCACACCGTCGTGATGGGCGCGGTCCAGCGCGTGCTGCGCCGGGAGTCGCGCCGCCCACTGCTGTACGGGCTGCGCCGCTACTCGGTGTGGCCGGAACCGCACGAGCCCGTCCCCGCGGACATCGCGGGACCCGCCTCCGCGGGGCACCGCCACCGGCCCGCGTTGACCGCGGAAACAGCGAGCCACCGAATGTCATGAAGGAGCACAGATGACCAGCTCGACGAGGAGCACCTTCGCCCCGGTCTCCGACCCGTACCAGCACACCGAGAACTTCCGCCGCGCCTTCAACTCCGGTGACGTGGCCGCCGTCGAGGCCGGTCTGGCGGACGGCGCGGTGTTCGTCCGCGGACCCGGTGATCCCGTCACCGGCGGCGAGGCGAGCAAGGCCATCGCCGACTTCCTCGCGCTCGGGCTGCCCATGGACATCCGCGACCGCCACGTCTACGTCGCGGACGACATCGCGCTGATCATCGCCGACTGGGTCGTGGAGGGCGCCGGTCCCGGCGGCGGCCACATGCGGATGGAGGGCACCAGCACCGACGTCATCCGGCGCGGTGCCGACGGCCTCTGGCGCTCGGTCATCGACAACCCGCACGGCACCACGCGGCCCGCGGTCTGACCACCGGAGACACCCCGGTCCGGTCATCGCGTCCGGCCACCGCGGAGACCTGCGGCCCGGCCCCGGAGACGCCCTGGTCTGGCCACCGCGTCCGGCCACCGCGGAGATCCGCGGCCCGGCCGCCGGAGACACCCGCGAGCCGATCGTGGGCCACACCCGTGAGCCGGCCGCCGGAGACACCCGCTGGACGACGCCGTCGCCCCGGCGGTCCGACCGTCCCGGCGCCCCGGCGTCCCCGTCCCCCCTCGACACCTCAAGGAGAGAACGTGACCATCACCACGCCCGCCCCCGCAGGGTCCATACCCCGGCCGGACTGGTCGGCCAGGCCGAACACGCCGACGGACTGGATCGACCGCGCCCGGGAGGTGGCCGACGTGCTGAGCGTCGGCGCGGCCGAACGTGACCGCGCCAACCGGACGCCGCACGAGGAGATCCGGATTCTCAAGGAGTCGGGACTGGTACCGATCTTCGGTCCCGTGGAGCACGGCGGCGCCGGCCAGGAATGGCCGACGGCCTACCGGGTCGTGCGGGCCGTCGCCTCGGCGGACGGGTCGATCGGCCAGCTGCTGGGCGACCACTACACGTGGTGCTGGCTGCCCCGGTGGCTGGGCACCGCGGAGCAGATCCGGCGGCTGGAGATCGAGGCCACCCGAGGCAACTGGTTCTTCGGGTGCGCCCTCAACCCGCGCGACGCCGACGTGGTCGCCACGGACGAGGGCGACCACCTGGTCTTCAACGGCAGCAAGCACTTCTGCACCGGGGTGAAGGTCTCCGACCACACGGTGCTGGAAGGGGTGCTGAACGGCAAGGACCACGTGCTGGCCGTCGTGCCCACCGACCAGCCGGGCATCGTCCACCACAACAACTGGGACAACATGGGCCAGCGCCTGACCGAGAGCGGCGGGATCACCATCCGCGACGTCAGGGTGCCCTGGGAGGACGCGCTGGGCTACCGGGACAAGGTGTTCACCCCCCGCACCTACGCGACCACGAACGTGCCGACCGGCCAGCTCCTGTTCTGCAACATCTGGCTGGGCGTGGCCGGCGGCGCGTTGCGCGCCGCGATCGAGTACACCCAGACGGGCCGGGGCTGGGGCGGGTACGAGCGCACCGTCGACGAGCCCCGCGTCCAGGACACCATCGGCGACCTGACCGCCAAGCTCTGGGCCGCCGAGGCGCTGGCCGACCAGGTCGCCGAGGAGGGCATGGCGCTGCACCGCGACCCAGACTCGGTCACCCCCCGGATCCGCGGCGAGTACAAGGTGCGGACCGCGGCGGTGAAGGCGCGGGCCGACGAGGTGGCGCTCGAGGTCACCTCACGGATCTTCGAGGTCACCGGGGCCCGCTCCACCGCGAACCGGTTCGGCTTCGACCGGTTCTGGCGCAACGCCCGCACCCACACGCTGCATCACCCGGTGGCCTACCAGCGCCGCGAGGTCGGCCTGTACCAGCTGCTCGACGAGGTGCCCGAGCCCGGCCGCTACTCCTGACAACGGCCCCAGAACAGGAAGGACGAACCTGCCGTGACCACGATCCCGCATGTGCCCCTCAACGATGGCGTGTCCATCCCGCGGCTCGGGTACGGGGTGTTCCTCATCCCCGCCGACCAGGTGGTGGAGCCGCTGACGACGGCGATCGAAGAGGGCTACCGCCTCATCGACACCGCCGCCGCCTACCAGAACGAGGCCGGAGTCGGAAAGGCGATCGCCAACAGCGAGGTTTCGCGCGAGGAGTTCTTCGTCACCACCAAGCTGTGGAACGACGCCCACGGCTACGACGAGACCATGCGGGCCTTCGACGAGAGCATGGCCAGGCTCGGCCTCGACCACCTCGACCTGTACCTGATCCACTTCCCGCGCCCCGCGCTGAACCGGTACGTGGACAGCTGGCGGGCGTTCGAGAGGCTGCGGGCCGACGGCCGCGTCCGGTCGATCGGCGTGTCGAACTTCGGCGTCGCCGAGCTCGACCGGCTGGCCGAGGAGTGCTCCGTGGTGCCCTCGATCAACCAGATCGAGCTGCACCCCCTGTACCCGCAGCACGAGCTGCGCGCGGCGCACGCCGAACGCGGCATCGTGACGCAGGCCTGGAGCCCCATCGGCCGTGACCAAGGACTGCTCCAGCACCCCACGGCGGTGGAGATCGCCCGGGAGTGCGACCGGACCCCCGCGCAGGTCGTGCTGCGGTGGCACCTGCAGCACGACATCGTCGTCATCCCGAAGTCGGCCAAGCCCGAGCGCATCCGCGCCAACATCCAGGTGTTCGACTTCACCCTCGACGAGTCCCAGATGGCACGGCTGGACGACCTGGGCACCGAGCAGAGATGCCATCCCGTCCCCGGCACGCTGTTCGACGTGTCGTGACGGCCCCACGCGCGAGAACACGGGAGGAGAACGCGGTGTCCCCTGAGAACCCCAAGAACCCCAAGAACGCTGAGAACGCTGAGAACGCTGAGAACGCTGAGAACGCTGAGAACGCTGAGAACGCTGAGAACGCTGAGAACGCTGAGAACCCTCACGGCCCCCGGAAGGTGCGGTCACGTGAGGATCTCGTCGGCCCGCTGTTCGGGGCGGCGGCGTTCCAGATGCTCAACGCGGGCTGCGAGCTGGGCCTGTTCGCCCTGTTGCGCGACAAGGACGAGCTCGCCGCCGAGGACGTCGGCGACCTGCTCGGGCTGGGCCCGCGGCCGACGGAGATCCTGCTGCTCGGCGTCACCGCTCTCGGGCTCACCGAGGTGACCGGCGGGCGCTACCGCAACTGCGCGGTGATCCAGGAGATGTTCGAGGACGGCTCCTGGGAGGTCCTGGCCGACATCGTCGCCTTCCAGGCCAGGCTCGTATACCTTCCGCTGGCCGACCTCGTCGAGTCACTGCGGGAGAACACCAACGCCGGGCTGGCCCGGTTCGTGGGGACGGGCGACGATCTGTACCACCGGCTGCCCGAGACGCCGGAGCTGGAGCGGTTGTTCTACCGCTGCATGCGCTCCTGGTCGCTGCTGTCCAACCCGGTCCTGGTCGCCAAGGCGGACCTCACCGGGGTGCGCCGGGTGCTCGACGTCGGCGGCGGCGACGGGGTGAACGCGATCGAGCTGGCCCGCGCCAACCCCGGGGTCGGGTTCACCGTGCTCGACCTGCCGGGCGCGGTGGACATCGCCCGGCGCAAGATCGCCGACAACGGGCTGAGCGACCGCATCGACGTGCGGGTGGGCGACATCTTCAACGACCCGTACCCCCAGGGCCACGACGCGGTGCTGTTCGCCAACCAGCTGGTCATCTGGTCCCCGGAGCAGAATCTCGGCCTGCTGCGCAAGGCGCACGCGGCACTGCCCGAGGGCGGCAGGGTGATGGTGTTCAACGTGATGTCCAGTGACACCGGCGAAGGACCGCTCTACTCGGCGCTGGACAACGCCTACTTCGCCACGCTCACCGCGCCGCGCAGCATGATCTACAGCTGGAGCCACTATGAGCGGTGGATGCGCGAGACGGGGTTCGACGAGGTGCGCAGGCTTCCGGGGGAGACCTGGACCCCGCACGGGGTGATCAGCGGGATCAAGCGGACCTCCGCCACGGGGTGAGGTGAGGATCCGGACGGGCCGTCCCCCGGGGCCCGTCCGGACTCGCCGCCCGTGCTCTCCGTACGAGTTCCCTGTCCACGCGCCCCCCGTGTCCGGGCCGTGCGCCCGCGCCCCCCCGCGGGCCCTCCGCCCTGGCTCTCCGTCGCGGAGAGCGGAGCGAGAACGCACCGGACTAGCGTCGGGAGCAGTCGAACCGTCGGACGCCCCCGAACCGTCGGGAGCACCCGAGCCCCGAGCCTGCCGTACATCTGAGCCGGTCCTGTCGTACACCAGAGCCCCGAGCCGGTCCTGCCGTACAGGAGTCATCGAGATGAGTGCCGCACGGCGTGTCGAGGGAATCCTCGACGAGATCCGCGCCATCGCCCCCGCGTGGCGCCGCGAGCCGGACCACGCCGCCCTGCGCAGGCTGCGGGAGCTGGCCACCGAGCTGACCGCGACGTACCCGGCGGGTGACGCGCGGTACCGGCACGTCCTCGCGGTGGCCGGGCGCGACGTCGACGTGCCGCACCGGCGGGTACGCGACCTCGTCGGCGGTCGCACCGTGCTGGTCATCGGGTCCGAGGGGCGGATCGGCGGCACGCTGGTCGCCGAGCTGGCGGGCATGGGGCCGGGCAGGCTGCTGACGGCCGGCCTCTCGCCGGACGCCGCCGTGGACGGCGCCGAGCACCGCGTCCTCGACATCCGCGACCGGGAGCGGGTGTCCCGGCTGATCGCCGCCATCCGCCCCGACGTCGTCTTCCACCTGGCCTCGCGCCCCGTCACGGGAACGGCGGAACACGGCGCCCACCACACCCACGACTCGGTGTGCACCGACGTGCTGGGCACGCGCCACGTCGTGGACGCCTGCGCCGCGGCGCGGGTCGGCGTCCTGGTCGTCGCCTCCACCGAGGAGTCCCTGCTCCTATACGCCCACGACGTCCGGTCGGCCGGCAAGCGGGCCATCGAGCTGATCGTCGCCGACGCCGCGGCGCGGGGGCGGGTGAACGCCGTCATCGCGCGGCTCGCCCACGTCGCCGACGACTCACCGCTGCTGCGCCGGTTCCGCCGCTCGTGCCGTGAGGGGACGGTGCTGTGGCTACCGGCGCCGGCCCGGCGATTCCACCTGCAGTCCGCGCGGGAGGCCGCGCAGCTGCTGCTGGTGGCGGCGACCGGCGCCCGTACCGGCGCGGCGGCCGTGCACGCCGTCCGCGACCTGGCCCTGCCGGCGACCTCCCTGGACCTGGCAGTCGGAGTGATGAGAGAGGAAGGGGTGACGGCGATGCGCATCGCCGACGACGTGACGGGCAGACCGCCGCAGCACTGCCCGGACCTGACGGGCCAGGCGGGCCTCACCGGGGTCAGCCCGCTGTTCAACGCCTTCGAGGCGTCCGGAGCCGAACGGTCGGTCTCGCCGGACATCGACGTGGTGACCTGCCGGTTCCGGCTGCCCACGGCGGCCGTACGGCAGCTCGACCATCTCGCCGGTCTCTGCCTGGGCCCCCGGGAGCACGACATGGCCGACGCGTTCGACCGGTTCGCGCGCACCCTGCTGGAGGCCGGCCTGGCGCAGACGCCGAGGTCCGTCGTACGCCGCGTCGCGCACCTGAGCGAACCCCACCGCGAGCACATGACGGCGACGGACCGAATGGTGAACGACCGTGTCAGGTGGTGGGCGGCGCGATGAGCACCTCGAACGCCTCGACGCGGGCCCACCTGCCCGGGACGGTCCTGCTGCTCTGTCTGAGCCAGATCGTCGGATCGCTCGGGCTGGCCGCGGGCGCCACCGCGGGCCCCCTGCTCGCCGAGCTGGTCACCGGATCCGCGGCCTACGGCCCGACGGCGATGGGCGCGCTGGTCACCGGGTCGGCGCTGGCCGGTCCCGCCGCGGGCGCGATCATGCGGCGGCTCGGGCGCGTGTGGGGCCCGGCCGCCTGCAACCTCTGCGCGACCGTGGGTGCGGCCATCGTCGTGTTCTCCGTGAACTGGGGGCTGGTGAGCCTGCTGGTCGGCACCGTACTCCTGGGCGCGGGCACCACCGGCGTGATGCTCGGCCGGTATCTGGCCACCGACCTCGTCGACGAGCGCAGTGCCCCGCAGGCGATGGGGCTGGCGGTCGCGGCCGTCACCGTCGGCGCGGTCCTCGGCCCCGTGCTTCTCGGACCGACCGGCGCGGTGGCGGAGGCGGCCGGCCTGCCCCCGCAGACGGGTCTGCACCTGCTCGCGGTGGTGGTGTTCCCGCTGGCCTCGCTCATCCTGCTCAGGCTACGCGGTGGCGGCGGGCCCGAGGCGTCCGCGACGGGCACCCCGGCCACCGGACGCGGGCCGGGACGGCTGCTGCCGCTGCTGGTCCTGGGCACCGGCAACCTGTCGATGGTGGCGATCATGGGTTCCGTGCCGAACCACCTGCAGCACAGCGGGTGGGACCTGCAGGCGGTCGGGATGTTCGCCGCCCTGCACATCGGCGCGATGTTCGCCTTCGCGCCGGTCTCCGCGGCGCTGTGCAGGCGGTTCGGCCCCCGGCCCGTGGCGCTGGTCGCGGCGCTGTGCATGACCGGCTCGCTGGTCTTCGGCGTGCTCGGCGGCGGGATCGGCTCCGACCTGGCGCTGCTGGCGCTGGTCGGGGTGTCCTGGAACCTGCACCTGGTCAGCGGCAGCATGTGGCTGGTGGAGGTGACGCCCGAGCCGCTGCGCCACCGCGCGGAAGGGCTCGGCGAGCTCGCCATGGGCGCCGCCGCGGCGGCGGGCAGCCTCGGCCTCGCCGGGCCGCTGCTCTCCCTGGGCGGGCTTCCGCTGCTCTGCCTGGCGATGGCCGCGGTCAACGTCGCGACCGCCGTGGCGCTCTCCGCCGGAGTACGGTCGCGCCGCACCCCGGCGGTCCCGGTCCCGGTCCCCGTGGATTCGTCGAAGTCGTGATTTCCCGAAGTCGTCATGCCCCGGCGCGTACGGGGAAGCTCTCCGTCGGAGAGACCGACCACGATTCCATGGAGCCCGAATTGAGCGCAGAGTCCGAATCCGTGATGTCTCCCAGCCGCTTCGACGCCCGGATCACCGCGGATCCGGGCTCTGCCTGGCCCGCGGAACCGCATCGCTACCGGCTGGTCGCGAGCCGCGCGTGCCCGTTCGCAAGCAGGGCCGTGGTGAGCCGCAGGCTGCTCGGCCTGGAGGACGCGATCTCGCTGGCCGTCGTCGACCCCATCCAGGACGACCGCGGCTGGAGTTTCGCCCTAGGCCCGGACGGCAGGGATCCCGTCCTCGGCTACCGCCACCTCAGCGAGGCGTATCTGGCCGCCGACGCGGACTACGACGGCGGGTTCAGCGTTCCCGCGCTGGTCGACGTGGACACCCGGCGCCTGGTCACCAACGACTTCGACAGGATGACCCTGGACCTGGCGACCCAGTGGACGGCCCTCGCCCGCCCCGGCGCCCCGGACCTGTACCCCGAGCCGCTGCGCGCGGAGATCGACGAGCTGAACGAGCACGTCTTCCACGACGTCAACGCCGGGGTGTACGAGGCGGGCATGGCCACCACCCAGGAGGCGTACTCACGGGCCTACGACGCGCTGTTCGCCCGCCTGGACGCGCTGGAGGAGCGGCTGCGGACCCGCCGCTACCTGGTCGGCGACACGATCACCGAGGCCGACATCAGGCTGTTCACCTCGCTGGTGCGCTTCGACGTGGTCTACCACGGGCACTTCCGGTGCAATCGATCGAAGCTGACGGAGATGCCGGCGCTGTGGGCGTACGCCCGTGACCTGTTCCAGACCCCCGGCTTCGGCGACACGGTCGACTTCGACCACATCAAGCGCCACTACCACATCGTTCTGGACGAGAACAATCCCCATCACATCGTGCCCGGCGGCCCGGACCTGTCCGGCTGGCTCACCCCGCACGGCCGCGAGGGTCTCGGCGGCAGGCCGTTCGGGGACGGCACCCCGCCGGGTCCGCCGCCCGGCTCGGAGGCCGTGCCGCCCCGGGGACGCGCGGCCTGAACATGATCTCCCCGACATGACCGTGATCCCCCCGACATGACCGTGATCCGTCCCGGTTCCGGGACGGATCACGGTCATGCCAAGGTCGGACGGGGTCAGGTCGCGCAGTGCCGCCGCAGCAGCCGCGCCACGGCGAAGGCCAGCTCGATGGACTGGCCGGCGTTCAGCCGTGGGTCGCACGCGGTCTCGTACCGGTGCCCGAGGTGGATGTCGAGCACCTCCTCCGCCCCGCCGAGGCACTCGGTGACGTCGTCGCCGCTCAGTTCGAGGTGGATGCCGCCGGGGAAGGTGCCCGCGGCCCGGTGCACGGCGAAGAACCCCGCGATCTCGCGGGTGATGTCCGACAGCCGCCTCGTCTTGTAACCGCTCCGCGAGCGGAAGGTGTTGCCGTGCATGGGGTCACAGGCCCACACCACCGGCCGCCCGGTGGCGCGGATCTCGTGAACCAGCGGCGGAAGCAGGTCGAGTACCCGGTCGGCGCCCAGCCTGCTGATCAGCACCAGCCTGCCGGGCGCGTGGCCGGGGTCCAGCCGCTCACACAGCAGCCGCAGCTCGGTGGGCGTGACGTCCGGTCCTATCTTCACCCCGATCGGGTTCGCGATCCCGGACAGGTACTCGATGTGCGCGCCGTCGAGCCCGCGGGTCCTGTGGCCCACCCACAGCATGTGGGCGCTGGTGCCGTACCAGGCCCCCGTCTCGGCGTCGGGACGGGTCAGCGCCTCCTCCCAGCCGGGCAGCAGCGCCTCGTGCGAGGTGTAGAGGTGGTCCTGCGGCGCGCTCCGGTCCGTCCTCTCCGCGCCGCACGCGGCCATGAAGCGCAGCGCCCACGCGATGTCGGCGGCGACGCCCTCGTGCTGCCGGGCCGCCGGGTTGCGCCGTACGAACTCCTGGTTTCCGGCGTGCACCCGCTCCAGGTCGGCGAAGCCCTCCCGCAGGAGGGCGCGCAGCACGTTCAGCGTCGCCGACGCGTGGTGGTAGGCGCTGCGCAGCCGTTCGACGTCCGGGGTGCGGGCGGCCCGGGTGGGTGCCGTGTCGTTGACGATGTCGCCCCGGTAGACGGGCAGCTCGACGCCGTCGATGATCTCGGTCGGGCTGCTGCGCGGCTTGCCGAACTGCCCGGCGATCCGGCCGACCTTGACCACCGGCAGGCCGGAGCCGTAGGACAGCAGGATCGCCAGCTGCAGGATCAGCCGGAGCTTGCCGCGCACCCCGTTCTCGATGCAGGAGCCGAATCGCTCCGCGCAGTCACCCGCCTGCAGGAAGAAGGCGCGGCCGTCCGCGACGCGGGCGAGCCCCGCCCGCAGGTCCTCGATCTCGCCGGGCAGCACCAGCGGCGGAAGCTGGGAGATCTCGCCGAGGACGCGGCCCAGCCCGCCGGGGTCGGCCCAGTCGGGCTGCTGGGAGATGGGCAGCCCGCGCCAGGAGTCCGGACGCCAGCCGGACGGCGGCAGGTGCGCACCGGTACGGGCCGACGGCGGGGGAGGGGCACCAAGGGTCGGAACATCAATCATCTGCATGCCGCTGACAACTCCTTCACCAGATCTGCGCGATCGCGTCCGCTCTCGGGTGACGCGTCGCGATCGCCGTTCTCGGCCACCGGAACCTCGCGGGCGGCCACGGGGACCACGGAAGCCACGAAGGTCACGAAGGCCACGGAAGTCAAAGGGGACACGGGGGCGCGGTGCTCCCGGCGGGCCGGTCACCCGCTCCTCAGGAAGTTCGCCATGAGCCGCTTTCCCATGGGGGTGAGCACGGACTCCGGGTGGAACTGGACGCCGAAGGTCGGGTGCGACCGGTGACGCAGCCCCATCAGCACGCCGTCGTCGGTCCACGCGGTGGGCACGAGCTCGTCGGGCAGGGTCGCGTGGTCCACCGCCAGCGAGTGGTACCGGGTGGCGGTGAACGGATTGGGCAGCCCGGACAGGACGCCCGTGCCGTCGTGCCTGATCGTCGAGGCCCTGCCGTGCATCGGGGCCGTCCGCACCACCTCGGCGCCGTACGCCGCGGCGATGCCCTGGTGGCCCAGGCAGACGCCCAGCACCGGCATCCGGCCGGTGAGCGCCCGCGCGGCCGGTGCCGACAGGCCGGCCTCGGCGGGGGTGCGGGGGCCGGGGGAGATCACCAGCATGTCGTGGCGGGCCAGCCCGCCGATCGTCGTCTCGTCGTTGCGGAACACCGACACCGCGGCGCCGAGTTCGGCCAGGTAGTGGACCAGGTTGTAGGTGAAGGAGTCGTAGTTGTCGATCACGGCCACCTTGGGGGACGCGCTCATGTCGTGGCCTCCATCTCGCCGGGGGGTGCGGTCATGTCGTGGCCTCCGCCTCGCGTACCGCGCTGAACAGCGCGTTGGCCTTGTGCAACGTCTCCAGATACTCCGCGGTCGGGTCCGACTCGGCCACGATCCCCGCGCCCGCCTGGACGTACACCGTGTCGTCGGCGATCACCATGGTCCGCAGGCCGATGGCGAGGTCGGCGGTGTCGCCGACGCCGACGAAGCCGATCGCGCCGCCGTACACGCCGCGGCGCTCCGTCTCCAGCTCGGCGATGATCTCCATGGCGCGGATCTTCGGCGCCCCGCTCAGCGTCCCGGCGGGGAAGGCCCAGCGCAGCGCGTCCAGGCAGGTCGCCTCCGGCAGCAGCTCTCCCGCCACCGTCGAGGACAGGTGCATCACGTGCGAGAAGCGCTCCACCTCCATCAGGCGCTCCACGCGCACGGTGCCGGGGGCGCACACCCGGCCGATGTCGTGCCTGCCCAGGTCCACCAGCATGACGTGCTCGGCGCGCTCCTTCGCGTCACCGCGCAGGTCCCGCTCCAGCGCCAGGTCGTCGTGCGGGTTCGCTCCGCGGGGCCGGGATCCGGCCAGCGGCCTGGTACGGGCGGTGCGGCCGTCGGTGCGCACCAGCAGCTCCGGGGAGGCGCCCACGACGTGACGTCCCCCGCCGAGGCTCAGGTGGTACATGTACGGCGACGGGTTCACCGCGCGCAGGTGCCGGTACAGGTCCAGCGGGGTGACGCGCAGCGGCCGGGAGAACCGCTGCGAGAGCACGATCTGGAACGCGTCGCCCGCGGCGATGTACTCCCGCGCCCGGGTGACCCGCCGCTCGAACTCCTCCCTGGTGACGTTGGAGTGCCAGCCCTCGCTGTCCGGCGCGGCGCGGGGCCGCGACCGCGCGGCCCGGCCGACGAGGTCGGGCGCCGAGGGCGCGGACCGCAGGCACAGGCCCATCCGGTCCAGCCTCTCCACGGCGTCCCCGTAGGACTCGCGGTCGGGCCGGTACAGCGTCAGCACCAGCAGCTTGCGGGTGGCGTGGTCGAACACCACCATGTCCTCCGCGGCCATGAACGCCGACTCCGGCACGCCCGGCGCCGGCCCGGCCGGAACCGGCAGGCGCTCGAAACGGCTCGCGGTCTCGTAGCCGAGGTAGCCGACGACCCCGCCGTGGAACGGCGGCACCCCGGGCACCGGGGCGGCCCGCGTCGCGGCGATCCCGCGCGCCTCGGCCAGCGGATCGCCCACCGGCGGGTCCAGCAGCCGGGGGCGGTGCCCGATGTAGGAGTATCTGCCGACGTCACCGCTGACGGGCACGCTCTCCAGCAGGAATCCGGTGTCGTCAGGGCCGCAGAGCCGGTCGAACACGGTGATCGGGGTGAGCGCGTCGGCCAGGAACTCCCGGTACACCGGGATGACGGCGTAGTCGCCCGCCAGGGCCCCGGCCTCGGCACAACCGGGCACGGTGTCCAGGCCGAAGGTGGCACGCGTGTGTGAAAAGGTCATCAGGGCCTACTCCTCGACAGCGCATCGGGTCCGTTCGGGCGCCATGAAGATCCCCTGTTGCCGCGCGGGAGGGATCGGCCCGGCCGCGCGCATGCGGACCGAGGACAGCACCATCGCCAGGATCATGCGCATCTCCGCGCGGGCATACCCGCGCCCCACGCAGGTGCGGGCGCCCCCGCCGAACGCGCCCCACCCGTAGGGGTCCACCGAGGCGTCCACGAACCGCTCCGGCCGGAACAGCGACGGGTCGGGGTAGAGGTCCGGGTCGCGCTGCAGCAGGTACGCGCAGTGGACCAGGAACGTCCCCGGCGGCAGCTCGTAGTCGCCGAGCCGCATCGGCGAGACGACCATGCGCACCCCGTTGAGCGCCGAGACCGGGTGCAGCCGCAACGCCTCCATGAGCGTGGCGTCGAGGTAGTCGAGCCCGCGGAAGTCCTGGGCGCGCACCGGGCGGGAACGGAAGCGGTCACCGAGTTCGCGGCCGAGCTCCGCGCGTACCCGGTCGTCGTCGAGCACGTGCAGGAACGTCCAGGACAGCGTGTTGGCCGTGGTGGAGAAACCGGTGTACAGCAGGCTGAACACCTCGTCCCGCACCACCTCGTCGGTCAGGGACCCGTCGCCCTCGGCGGCGTGGCGGAGCAGAGCGGCGAAGACGTCGTCCACGCCCGCCTCCGCGCAGCGCTCCAGGTGGCCGGGCAGGCGCTCGTCGACGAAGGCGCGCACGGCCCGGTCGGCCCGCAGGACCTCCTCGCGCCCGCACGCGGCGTTCTCCATGGGCAGCAGCAGCGCCGCGAGGCCGGCCTTGTCCTCGGCGCTCATCCCCCCGCAGACCACCTCGACGATGATGTCGCTCGTCAGCGCCTGCAACGCGGTGAACAGGTCGAACGGCACCCCGCGCGGCCACCGCGCCACATGCGCGTCGACCGCGTCCGCGGTGATCGCGGCGTAGTCGCGGCTGCCGCTGAAGGCGGGGTGCAGCTGGGCGCGGCGCCTGCGGTGCATGGTGCCGTCGATGTAGCCGACGGACTCCTCCTCGGTGCCGAAGAACACCTTGTTGGCCAGGGCGCCACTGGTCCGGTCGTCCGAGCCGTACATCACCCTCAGCTGGTCCGGCCGGGTCAGGAACACCCAGTCGCCGCCGTGCTCGACCGCGGTGAGGTCCTCGTTGCCCAGCGCGCCCAGGCGCAGGGTGAACATGTCGCCGTAACGCCGGGCCATCCGTTCGACGCACCCGAACGGGTCTCCTTCGAACGCGGCGAGCTGCTCGGCGACCGGCTCGTCCGGGCCGGGGGGAAGCTGTCGTACAGGGGTGGTCAGCATCGTCCTCTACTCCTCTCCGAGCCTGCGCAGGGCCCAGCGGACGTCATCGACGAACCGGTCGATGACCCCGGCGTCGGTCTGGTGGTGCATGATGCACGCGCGGATCACGTGCCCTTCGTGCGGCAGCTCCGAAGTCGCCACGTAGACGTTGCCCCGGGAGCAGATCAGCTCGCAGGCCCGCTCCGTGAGCCGGTCGGCCTCGGCCGTGTCGTTCGCGTCGGCTGGGTCGCCCGCGCGCACCTTCAACGCCACCGTGGGCAGGTGCGGCTCTCCCCGCGAGACGATGTCGATCCCGTCCACCGCGGCGAGCCGCCGGGCCAGGTCCTCGGCGAGGTCGAGCTTGTCGTCGAGGCACCGCTCGAAGGCGTTGATACCGTGCATCTTGATCGGCAGCCACGCGGTCAGGCCGCGGAACTCGCGGGTCAGCTCCGGGCCGTAGTCCATGAAGTCGGGGCGGTCGTCGTCCTGTGACAGCTCCGGGATGTAGGCCGCGTCCGGGATGGCGAACGCCTGCTTGAGCGTGGTCTTGTCCCTCACCAGCAACGCGGAGCTGCCGTGCGGCAGGAACAGCGACTTGTGCGCGTCGACCGCGATCGAGTCGGCCTCCTCGATGCCGTCGAGCAGCACCCGCCCGCGCCGGGTCAGGCGGAAGAAACCGCCGAAGCAGGCGTCGACGTGGAACCAGACCCCGTGCTCGCGGCACAGCGCGGCGACGGCGCGCAGGTCGTCCACCGCGCCGGTGTTCGTGGTGCCCGCGGTGGCCACCACGCAGGCGGGCGGGGTGCCGTACCGCACGTCCCGCTCGATCATCTCGCGCAGCGCGACGAGGTCCATGCGGTACGCGCCGTCGGTGGGCACGGTCCGGTGCCCACCGACGCCGATGCCCGCCAGCCGCGCGGCCTTGGCCACCGAGAAGTGCCCCTGCTCTGAGACGTACACGGCCGCCCGGTGGTGCTGGTGTTCCGGGAGGCGTTCCAGCGCGCACCGCAGCGCCATGAAGTTCGCGATCGACCCGCCCGTGGTCAGGTAGCCGAACGAGCCCTCGCCGTATCCCATCAGCGAGCAGAACCAGTCGATGACGTTCGCCTCCAGCCGGGCGAAACCCGGCGCGGCCGCCCAGGCGCCCGCGAACCGGTTGAGGCTGCGGGCCACGAACTCGCCGACGGCCCCCTGGAACAGCCCGCCCGAGGGCACGTGGGCCATGAACCCGGGGTGGGGGTGCATCATCCCGTCGGGGAGCGCGGAGTCGAAGATCTCGTCCAGCAGGGTGGCGACGGCCGTGCCGGTACGCGGGGCCCGCTGCTCGGCCCGCGGCGGCTCCGCGGCGGCGACCCGGTACCACGCGGGGTGGTTGCCCTTGCTCAGGTCCTCGTGGAAGTCCATGAGACGGGCCGCCACGACGTCGAGCAGCTCCTTCTGCTGCGCCGAGTCCAGGTGCAGGTCCGTCCCCGGCGCCACCGCCGCGCGCCGCTCCGCCGAAGGAGCGGGAACGACGCCCTGCTCCGCGCGAGGACCGGGAGCGAGGTGCCGCTCCGCTCGCGGGCCGGCAGCGACGCGCTGTTCAACCCAAGGGGCGGGAGCGACGCTCTGTTCCATCTGCGGGCCGGGAACGACGTGCTGTTCAACCCGAGGGGCGGGAGCGACGCTCCGTTCCGTCCGCGGGCCGGGAACGACGTGCCGCCCGGTTCGCGGGTCGGGGACGAGGTGGCCGGCCCCCGCCGCCCGCCGCCCGTTCCGCGGGCCGGGGGTGACGCGGCCGATCGCCTCCGCGTACTCCGCGATGATCAGCTCCACCTCGTCGGCGGGATCGTGGCGCGAGCACAGCTCGTCGAGCACCGCCCGGTGTCGCTCGTGGCGGGCCACCGCGTCCTGGTACGGGGTGTCGGTGAACGCCACGGCGTGGTAGAGCGGCACGTACAGCCCGGGGTGCCGCAGGTGAAGCTCCTTCTCCAGCCGTTTGCGGGCCTGGAACGCGACGTCCCCGCTGCGGTCCTTGAGCTCCGAGGCCATCGCCAGCGACAGGTCGGCGATGGCCTCGCCCGCGGGCCTGCGCCACTCGGTGTAGGCGGGCAGCGTGGCGGCGAGAGCGGTCGCGGCGTCGTGCCCGGTCTCGGTCTCGGTGAGGTTGCGGTCGAAGATGGCGAAGAAGGTCCGCACGTCCTCGAAGCTGCAGTTGATGCCCTGGCCGAAGAACGGCACCAGGGTGTGCGCCGAGTCGCCGATGAGCACGGTGCGGCCGTGGTGGTAGGGATCGCACCGCACGGTCTTCAGCGGGGCGGGTGACCACTGGAGCACGTCCTCGGCGTACGACGAGGCCAGGTCCACCACGTCGGGGAAGTGCGACTCGAACAGCTCGCGCACGGCTCGCGGTGTGCGCACCCGATCCCAGCCGAGCCGCTCGCCGCCCTCGCCGTCCCCGCCGACCAGCGGCATCCACAGGCCCGCGGTGTACGAGCCGTCCACGTTCGGCTGGGCGAGCAGCATGAACTCGCCGCGGGGCCATATGTGGAGTCCGTGCCGGGTGTGTCGCGGCCGGTCCGGGTCACGCGCCGCGTCCAGCAGCGCGTGGCCCCCGTCGGGGAGAGCGGGTATGCGGATCTCCACGAAGCCGTCGGCGACGTAGTCCTGGGAGATCCGCATCTGCGCTCCGCGCCGGAACATCTCGTGGCGGACGATGCTGTTCGCGCCGTCACAGCCGATCAGCAGGTCCGCGCTCGTCCGCACGATCCCCGCCCCGCCGTCCACGAACGTCGCCGACCCCGACCCGGGCTCGACACCGATGCACTCGAACCCGAAGTTCAGCCTCGCCCCGGCCTTCTCGGCCTCGTCGAGCAGCATCTCGTGCAGCAGGCCCCGCGGGATCGACAGCAGGTGATGCAGGTCGGGGTCGGTGCCGTAGGGCTGGCAGGACGTCGTCCCGTCCACGTGGTGGATGACCCGCTGCGGCAGCACGACCCCGTTGCGATAGAGCATGTCCACGATGTGTTCGTCCAACGAGGTGAGCCCACGCCTGGTCAGGGTCAGGTTGAACGAGTGCCCTCGGGCTCCGTCCGCCAGGCGCACGTCCGAGCCGCGCTCGTAGAGACTCACCTCGAATGATCGTTTCCGCAGTTCGATCGCCACCAGACAAGCGACCGGTCCGGCGCCGACGACCGTCACCCGCAGATCCCGGGCTGCCAGCATCGCGTCTCCTCCCCGTTCGATGGACTCCTGTCAAAGCTTGCGACCGACGCTATGAGCGGCGTCTCTCGCCGCCCTCTCGCCCTACTCTCCGTACCGGCGCGGACCGGAACGAGAGACGGGCGAGAGCGCGGCGGAGTAAGGAGGGCCACCCGGCGACGCCGGTGAGCCCGGTCGTGGACGCCTTGACCGTTTTCCGTCCCCCGGCGAACGTGAGAGGAGACTGCGAGGGGATCAGCCTGGAGTGAGGAAGTGGCCGTCGGTCCTGATGGCCTCGCCGGTGGTGTTGGTGTTGGCGGCCGAGCACAAGTAGACGATCATGCGTGCGGCGTCGTCGGGATGGCTGACGCGCTTGGTCGCGGCGGCCTCGCCCGCCTTGTCGAGGAGGTGCTGCGGCATGGGTTTGTCCGCGGGGGTGAAGCCCGGCATGACGACGTTGGTGAGGATGCCCGCGGAGGCGAGCTCCCTGGACATCACGCGGGTCAGGCCGTGCAGCCCCGCCTTGGCGGCCACGTAGGAGACGTTGCCGGGGAAGCCGTCCTCGACCAGTCCGGTGGAGACGTTGACGATGCGGCCCCATCCGTTCGCCCGCATGTCGGCCAGCACGGCGCGGGCGAGCAGGTAGGGGCCGACCAGGTTCGCGGTCACCGACGTGGTGAACCGCTCGGTCGGCGCGGTCTCGAACAGCTCGCCCGGCTCGGGCCAGTCCGGCCAGCGGACGGCGTTGTTGACCAGGACGTCGACCGGCCCGAGCCGGTCGCGGGCGTGCGTGACCGCCGCCTGCAGCGAGTCGGGGCGGCCGAGGTCGAGTCGCCAGGCGATCGCCTGGGCTCCGCGCCGTTCGGCCAGGGCGACGGTCTCCTCCGCGGCCCGGAGGTTGGTGTGGTAGCCGACGGCGATGTGCGCCTTCTCTTCGGCGAAGGCCAGCGCGGTGGCCCTGCCGATGGCCGTGCTCGCACCGGTCACCAGGACGACTTTTCCTGCGAGTCCGAGTTCCATGTCTTCTCCTGCGGGTGGTGGTCAGGTGAGGTTGTCGCGGACGGCGTGCAGCAGCCGGATGAGATGTGCGGCGTCGGCCGTGGAGAGCCCGGCGCTCGCCTCGCTCTCCACCTGCGCCCACGCGGTCACGACCGCGTCGACCACGGCCTCGCCGCGTTCGGTCAGCCGCAACCGGGTCACCCGGCGATCGCCGGGGTCCGGGGCGCGTTCGACGAACCCGGCCCGCTCCATGCGGGTGATCGCCTTGGCGATGGTGGGCTGTTCGATGCCCATGCGCTGGACGAGGTCCGCCTGGGTGGTCCCGGGATTGTGGTGAAGGTCGACGACGAGAAGCTCCTGGCCCAGGTGCAGGCCGAGCTCGGCCATCCGGCGCTGCATCTCGGCGCGGTGCGCCCTGGTGACCTCGGCGAGGGCGTAACCGATCGGCCCCCGCGCGGCCGCGATCTGCCGGCCCGCGGTCACGCCGGCACCGCCGGCCGGTCATCCGCGACGCGGGCGAGGACGCGCCGCCAGAGCCGGGTGATGTCGTCTCGCGCCTCCTCCCCCGTCAGGACTCCGTCGGCGTCGATGTGACGGTGGGCGAAGCCGACCGCCACATCGAAGTCGGAGAGCACCTCGGCGCCGACCCGCCGCAGCATGTCGCCGAGCTGCAACTGGGCGAAGACTCCGCCGAACCGGTTGGGCGAGGCGCTCATCAGCACCACCGGCTTGCGCACCAGCGGGCGCGGGGGCGCGAGGATCGACAGCCAGTCGACGAGGTCCTTCATCTGCCCGGGGATGCCGCGGCTCAGCTCCGGCGTCACCAGCAGCAGCGCGTCGGCCACCGCCACGCGCTCGCGCAGGGCGCCGACGGCCGGAGGGAAGGGACGCCCCCGAGTGGCGTCCAGGCGGGGGATCCGGGCGTGGTCGTCCCACACCTCCACCCGCAACGGGGCCTCCGCCAGCTGTTGCGCGGTTCGAAGGAGCGACCGGTTGTGCGATCCCTCCCGGGTGCTCCCGCAGATCGCCAGTACGTCAACGATTTCCATAGTCGGCTATCTTATAGTCGGCTATGGAAATGCCGCAAACCCGTGGTCCTTGGAGACGGCACCTCCCCGATCGGCCGGTCGCCGTCATGGGCGGATGCCGGCCATCACGACGAAGGAACACGATGCCCAACCCCGCGACCCCGAACACCACCGAGCGCAGCGACACCGTTCACCTGCGCAACAGCCCAGACCTGATCCAGCCGCCGGGCCACTACTCCCATGTCGCCATCCACGGAGACCTCGTCTACGTGTCCGGCCAGCTGCCGGTGGACCAGCACGGCACTGCCCTGAGCGACCAGGCGTTCGACGTTCAGGCACGCCAGGTCCTCCACAACCTCGACCGGTGCCTGATCGCGGCAGGCACTGACCGGTCCCGCCTCGTCTCGGTCACCGTCTACGTCACCGACATCGGTCAATGGCCGGCGTTCGACGCCATCTATGCCGACTGGATTGGTCAGCACCGCCCCGCTCGCGCTGTCACCGGCGCCAGCCAGCTCCACTACGGCGCCGCAGTCGAGGTCCAGGCCGCCGCGGCTCTTTCCTGAGAAGAGCCACCCGGGACTGTACGTCACTGGCTCTGGCGCGAACGCAATGGTTACGGAGTGTGCGGACTGCAAGATGATCTTGATGTGGGCTGGTGCCGGCTGGATGCGAGCGGCGGCACCTCATGGGTGGGATCAATGCCTGGCCGTAGCCGGAAACGAATGGCGCCTGGACTTCGTATACGAAGCCCAGGCGCCATTGTTCTTCCGGCCTATTCGGGAAAGCCGAGCTGCTTGAGGTCGGGCTGCTGCCATCCGGATTGCGGAATGTCACCCCTATATGGTCCCTTGACAATCGGGGGCACGACCGGCCGGCTGTCAGCCCTTCCGGCAGGCATGCCAGTTGAGGTAGGCGACGGAGAGCAGCGTGGAGCCGTACTGCGATTCGACTGCGTGGTCGTCGTAGACCGCGCGGGCATGGGTGAAGAGGGTCTCGTCCCACTGGGTCACCGGCATCCAGCGGGGAGCCTGGAGATACTGCCCTGAGGTGGCCAGGGCTCCGCTGCCGTCGACCCGGACGAAGGTCGTCGCCACACCGTTGTCGGAGGTCGCGAGGTTCTTCGTGTAGGTGCGGGCGAAGCGCTGCATGTCGCGGCCCCTGTAGTGGATCCCCCGGCGGAAGGCCAGCGCGGCGAACTCGACGTCGATCGCGGCGTGGCTGAGGTCCTCGATCTGCTGGGCGCCCTTGCCCGGCGATCCGTACGACGGGGTGTACTCGGAGACGTCGTCAGCCTTGGTGTAGCCGTTGTACATCTTGCCGAACGCCGGCCAGTACGGCCAGACGTAGGCGTCGTCCGCGTCGACCTTCAAGTCCCCGGCGAACGCGCGGGCCAGGCGGCGGGTGCGGTCCAGATAGGTGGGGTCGCCGGTCGCCGCGGCCAGTTCGGCGTAGGTCTGGCCCAGCCCGAGGCTCTGGTTGATGGGTTGCTCCGCGCCGTCGTAGGGGACGGGCATCCCCTTGGGCCAGATGAAGTGGCCGAGCCCGGCGTCGTTCTGCACCCACTCGCGATCGTGGACGGCCGCGGCGGCCCGGACGGCCGCGAGGTACTCATCGGCCTTGGCCTTGTAGCGTCGATCACGGCGCAGGCCCGGGGTGCGGTAGACGATCCGCACGAACGACGCCAGCGGATAGGTGATCATTCCGGTGTGCACGGAGAAGTGCACCGGCGCGGCGGCCAGACTGATCGTCCCCAGGGCGGGGATCGGCCCCGCGGCCGGCGAGTCCCTGGGATCACGGGCGGTCACCATGGTCGCCGACGGGTAGGCGTCGAGGACGCGGCGCACGGCGTAGTCGGGGCTGGCCGGGTCCATGGTGAGGTCGGCGAAGGTGGACACCTTGGCCTTCGGGGTGTTGGCCACCTCGAGGGTGAATCGGTCCTCGCTCGTGCCCGCCCGGACGGTCGCGACGGCGTCGTCGACATTGGTCAGCGCGCTGCGCACCTCCAGTAGCGGCTGCCCGGCCGGGTCGAGCAGGGTGACGCCTCCGGCGGTGTAGCTCCGGTTGCGCCAGGCGGGCAGCGAGAGGCCGCGGTAGTCGGTCACGCCCCGCTCCGAGTCGCGCGTGCCGAGCATGAGGTCGGCGTTGTGGATGAGCCGGTCCAGGTAGGTGGTGTCGCCGTAGGCCTCGTACATCCGGATGAAGGCGGCGAGCACGTAGGACTGCCCCCAGCCCAGGCCGCCCTGCTCGTTGTGGTCGGTCGGCTGGCCGAGGTTGCCGCTCGCGTGGAAGACCTTGTCGAACAGGTCGAAGGTCTCCCTGGCCGTGTAGTCGTAGCCCGCGGCGGCGCGAGCCGTACCTGTGGTACCGAGAACTCCCATGGCGAGGGTTCCCAGCGTGAATTGCCTGCGTGACAGCATTTTCAGACCACCTCTCGCGCGACGTCAGCCCTTGACCGCGCCGCGCATGCCTTCGAGTACGTGACGTTGCATGATCATGAAGAAGATGACGACGGGCAGGATCGAGATGACGGTTCCGGCGGCGAGACCGCGGACGTCGGTGCCGGTGACGCCCGCGAGGTAGGAGATCCCCAGCGCGATCGGGTACATCGCGGAGTCCTTCAGCACGACCATCGGCCAGATGAAGCTGTTCCAGACCGAGATGAAGCCGAAGATGCCGAGAATCGCCAGGGTGGGACGCGCGGCGGGCAGCATGACGTGCCAGAAGATCCTCAGCTCGTGACAGCCGTCGGTGCGGGCGGCGTCGATGACCTCGCGTGGCACGCCCGCGAAGGTCTGGCGGAGCAGGAAGATCCCGAAAGCGGACAGCAGTCCCGGCAGGATCACGCCCGCGTAGCTGTCGGCCATGCCGAGCTGCGAGACCACCAGGAAACGAGGGAGGAGCATGACCTCGCCCGGCAGGAACATCGTCGACAGGATGGCGAAGAAGATGAGGTTCCGGCCGCGGAAGTTCATCTGGGCGAGCGGGTAGGCGCACAGCGCGGAGACGACGATGTACACGGGCACCATCACGCCGACGTAGACGACCGAGTTGAGCAGGTAGCTCAGGTAGGGGACGGTCGTCCAGGCCTCCTTCACCCAGGTGAGGACCGGGGGCCGGGGGATGATGTCGGGCGGGAAGGAGAAGACGGCCTGGCCGGCGGGCTTGAAGGCCGCCGAGAGCAGGATCAGGAACGGGCCGACGAAGACGAGGGCGATCGCGGTCAGCAGGACGTACATGCCCGCGCGCCGCAGCCAGAAGGCGAGCTTCGGCGTCATGTCATGACCGTCCTTCCCTTGGTGATCCGGTAGT
This sequence comes from Streptosporangium sp. NBC_01469, assembly GCF_036227305.1. Classification (NCBI taxonomy): domain Bacteria; kingdom Bacillati; phylum Actinomycetota; class Actinomycetes; order Streptosporangiales; family Streptosporangiaceae; genus Streptosporangium; species Streptosporangium sp. NBC_01469. The sequence continues at coordinate 5,280,608 of NZ_CP109465.1, forward strand.
TGGCGAGCGCCATGAGGATCAAAAGGAGCCATAGGACGAGGCCCATGGCGCTGGCGTAACCCATGTCGTACTTCTGGAAGGCCGCCGACCAGATGTAGTAGCCGAGTGTGAGGGTGGAGTCCTGTGGGCCGCCCTGGGTCATCACGTAGACGGACGTGAAGACCTGCATCGCCTCGAGCATCTCCATGGTCAGCGTGACCGCGAGATAGGGGACTATCAGCGGGACGGTGATGTGGCGCAGGCGGTGCCAGGCCGAGGCGCCGTCGACCTTGGCGGCCTCGTAGAGATTCGTGGGGATGGTCTGCAGTCCGGCGAGATAGATCATCATGAAGACGCCCATGCTCTTCCAGCCCTCGACGAGGACGAGGGCCGGCAGCGCCCACACGGGGTCGAGGAGATACTGGATCGGCTGGTCGAGGATGCCGAAGCCGGTGAGGATCCAGTTGAGCACGCCCTGCTGGTTGAAGACGTACTCCCAGGCGACGCCGACCGCGACCATCGAGGTCACGACGGGCAGGTAGTAGAGCATCCGGAACGTTTTGATGCCCGGCAGTTTCTGGTTGACGAGTACGGCCAGCAGCAACGGGATGACGACGAGCAGCGGGAACATCCCCACCAGGAACAGCATCGAGTTGCCCAGGCCGGTCCAGAACCTGCCGTCGCTCGCGAGCCGGGCGAAGTTGTCCAGGCCCACGAAGATCGGCTGGGACACCGCGTCCCATTTGAAGAACGACAGCTGGATCGCGGTGACGGCGGGCCACGCGAAGAAGACTCCGAACAGGATCAGGGCCGGGATGGGGAACAAGTAGGGGGTGTACCAGCGCTGGCCGGGGATCCTGCCGGGCTGTGGCCCCTTCCGATCATCTCCTGACGTGCTCTTGCGGCTACGCGTCCTCGGGGCCGCCGAAGGCGCGTGGCGCTCTGGTACGTGTAGGGCCATCGGCGCCAACACCCTTCAACGCTATTTGTGAGGGCCGTAGTCTAGATAACGGCAGGCCGGAATTTCGGGAGCGTATCTTTGTCTATTCGCCGGAGTCAAGGCTGAATGGGCTGATCGGCGGCGTCGCGAGATGGTGGGGATGTGGGCCTTGACGGGCTTGGGTTGGGCTGACATTGTGCCGAAAGGATGCTTTAAGGACGGCCGCAATTCAGGAGGTTCGCATGGCTCCACCCAGGACGGTGTTGGCGGCAGGGCTGCTGGCACTGACGGTTCTCACCACCGGTTGCGTGGCGGGCACCTCCGCGGGCACCCCCTCCGCCGCGGCCGACGAGCCGTTCGAGGGCGAGGTCGAATTCTGGACGATCAACCTGAAGAAGAACTACAACGACTACGTCACCGGGCTGATCACCCAGTACCAGAAGGAACACCCCAAGGTCACCATCAAGTGGGTGGACGTCCCGGGTCAGGACAGCGCGACCAAACTGCTCGCGGCCGTGGCCAGCGGCGACGTGCCCGACGCGGTCAACCTGGGCTCTCCCGACCTCGGCAGGTTCATCCCGTCGCTGGCGCCGATGGACGACTACTTCAAACCGGAGGAGCTCGCCGACTTCCAGCCGAACCTGGTGGAGCCGCTGCGCCAGGACGGCAAACTCTACGGGATTCCCTGGTACAACGGCGGCGCCCCGGTGGCGATGTACCGCAGGTCGGTCGTGTCCAAGGTCGGCTTCGACGAGAAGGCGCCGCCGAAGACCTACGACGAGGCGCTGGCCCTGGCGGCCAAGGTCTACGCCGACACCAAGGTCTACGGCATCAACGAGATCCCCGGGCTGTCCGTCGTCTCCGTGCTGCGCTACTACGGGGTCACGCTGCTGTCGGAGGACAAGAAGAAGGCGGCGTTCAACACCCCCGAGGCCGCCGCGATCATCGAGAAGTTCAAGAAGAGCTACGACGAGCACGGCATCGCGCCGGGCTCCGTCTCCAAGGACGTCCGAGCCCTCCCGCAGAGCCTCGACAACGGCCAGGTCGCCTTCACGGCCAGCGCCAACGGCTCGACCCTGGTCAACATCCAGAAGAACGCCCCTGACATCTACAAGGACCTCATCGTCACCGAGCCCGTCCAGAAGGTCGGCGGCGGCTATCTGCTCAGCGCCCAGCAGACGTTCACGATCCCCAAGGCCTCCAAGCACAAGAAGGCGGCGGCCGAGTTCATCAAATTCTTCACCAACGGCGCCAACCAGCTCGCCTTCTGCAAGATCGTGCCGATCTACCCGTCGACGATCTCCTCGACGAAGGACTCCTTCTTCACCGGCACCGGCGGCACCGAGCCGATGGACGTCGCCCGCCAGGTGATCGTCAAGGGACTGCCCAGGCTGGAGTACGCGCCGCTGGGCACCGCGAAGGACGCCGAGCTCACCGAGTCCCTGGCGGAGGAGCTCCGGGCCGTGTTCCAAGGACAGAAGAGCGTGAAGGAAGCGCTCGAAACAGCGGAGAAGAATTGGAATGACGCTCTTGTCTAACCTGCGAGTAGGCATCGTGGGCGCCGGAATCATGGGCCGCGGGCACGCCGAGGTGCTGGCGGCCCATCCGCGTGCCGAGATCACCGCCGTGGCCAGCCGTACCCGGGAGCACGCGGAGGAACTGGCCGAGCGGGTGGGAGCCGCCGTCTACCCCGACTACCAGGAGTTGCTGTCCTCGGGCACGGTCGACGCGGTGTCGATCACCACGCCCGACCACCTGCACGCCGATGTGATGGTGGCGGCGGCCGAGGCGGGCGTCCACATCCTGGTGGAGAAGCCGTTCACCACGACGGTGGCCGACGCCGACCGCGCGCTCGCGGCGATCCGGCGGGCGGGCGTGGTCGCGATGTGCCTGTTCAACCACCGTTGGGTGCCCGCCTACGCCCAGGCCAAGGACCAGATGCCCCTGCTGGGCGAAGCGGTCGTGGGCTACGCGAGGAAGAACGACACGATCCACGTGCCCACCGAGATGATCAGCTGGGCGGATCGGACGACCTGCGCCTGGTTCCTTTCCAGCCACGACATCGACCTGGTGACCTGGTTGTTCGACGACGAGGTGGTCGAGGTCTTCGCGACCGCCCGTTACGGCAAGCTCCGGGCGATGGGCATCGACACCCCGGACGCCATGCAGATCCAGGCCCGGTTCAGCCGGGGGGCCACAGCCACGTTCGAGTCGGCCTGGATCTATCCCAACACCTTCCCGACCATGGTCGACAGCTACGTCACGGTGGTCGGAGAGGACGGCGTGGTCCAACTCGACCGGCAGCGGGAGAACATCCAGCTCGCCACCGACAAGGGCTACACCTACCCGCGGAACATGCTCCAGCGCGTCGTCCACGGCATCCCGGCCGGCGCCTACCGCGACGCCATCGAGCACTTCGTGCACTGTGCCCGGACGGGAAGCGAGCCGTTGATCACGGTTGAGAGCTCCCGCCACGTCACCGCGGTGCTCGCCGCCGCGCACGAGTCCGCGCGGACGGGCCTGCCGGTGAAGATAGTGGGGAAGGACTGACGTGCAATACGTGGAGAAACCGCCACACGTTGACCCCGTGCGGATGCGCCACATCACCGATGAGGACCTGCTCGCGGCGACCGGGACCGCGACGGTGGAGGAACTGCGCCGTCACCTGTCCACCAGGACCGGGCCCCGGCCGGTGTTCGACGTCGCCCGCTGGGCGGCGGGCATGTCCGGGACGGAGGCCGCCGCGCAGGCCGTCGCCGCCGCCGACGAGCTCCTCGGCACCGAGGCCGACTTCCTGGACAGGGGGCACGGACGGTCGAGGCTCTACGGGTTCCACTACCTGAGGTGGATGTCGCCCCTGGTCTCGGCCTACGCGCTGACTCGCGACCCGGCCTACGCCAAGGAGTGGGACCGGCTGTTCGGCCAGTGGTACGACAGCCGGGACCGGGTGGTCGGCGACTGGCCCGGTCTCGACGTCGTCTGGTACTCCCTCGGCGTCTGGGCGCGCTCCTCCCTGGTCACCCAGGCCCTGGCGGTCTTCGGCGAGGAGCCCGCGCTCAGCCGCGAGGGCTGGCTGCGGATGGTGAAGACCGTCCTCGGCGGCGCCCGCTGGGCGGCCGAGGAGCACGACGAGTTCCGGCAGGGCAACTGGCAGTTCGCGTGCGCGTCCGAGCTCCTGCACGTCGCCGCCGTCTTCCCCGAGTTCGGAGAGGCGAGCGGCTGGGCGGAGGTCGCGAAGGCGCGGATCCTCGACCACCTCGAACTCGACGTGCGGGCCGACGGCGGGCACCACGAGCGCTCTCCGGGCTATCACAGCATGTGCGTCGAAGCCGTCCAGCGGGCCGCCGTCATCGGCGAGCAGTACCTCGGCTGGGACCTGGCCGCCCACCCGCGCGTCCGGGCCATGCACGACTGGTACGTCGCGCTCGTCACCCCCGCCGGGTGGATTCCCCACCTGCAGGACAGCGGCCTGTTCTGGCCGGCCGCGCACCTGCTGCGCGGCCACTACCTGCTCGGCGATCCCGGCTACGAGGTGCTCGCCCGGCGCTGGCTGTCGCCCGAGCAACTGCGCGGCGAGCTGGCGTGGCTGCCGCCCCGCCCGGACGACGCGCCCGCGCCCGCGCCCGCTCCGGCGAGCGAGCCCGACGCCTCCTCCCGCACCCTGGACACCAGCCAGTACGCGGTCTTCCGCACCGGCTGGGAGCCCGACGCGTTGCACACCGTGGTGAACTACGGACCGTTCGTCGGCCACGAGCTGGAGCCGCACAGCCACCACGCGGCGCTGGACTTCGTGCTGTCCGGCTGGGGTGTGCCGCTGGCCTGGGAGGCGGGCGGTCCACCGTCCTACGACGACCCCGGCTACCACGACTGGTTCCAGGCGACGCGCGGCCACAACACGGTTCTCCTGCCCGGCGCGGCGTTCTCGGCCGACCGCGACGCCACCTGCGACACGTTCGCGGCCCTGCCGCACGTGGACGTGTTCGCGGGCCATCACCACGGCTATCCGAACAGGCACGACCGGCGGATCGTCTTCGTCCGCGAAGCCCCGTCGTACTGGCTGGTGACCGACGAGATAGAGGACGCCCCCGAAGCCGTGTGGCAGCTGCACGGCCGTTCGCCCTGGACGGAACGTGCCGGAGGGCACGCCAACGTGCGGGGTCCCGGGCTCTACGTGCTTCCCGCCGACCCCGAGGCGGTCACGGGCGTCCTGCACAGCACCGGGCCCAGCCGGATCCCCGACCCCGCGGCCCGGACCGCGGAGTACGGCGAGGTGCACACCCTCGGCCTGCGTCAGCGAGCCGAGACGTTCACCGTAGGGCTCTTCCCCTTCGCCGAGAACCCGCCCGCCGTACGGCTGCGCGGCGGGGAGGTCTGTCTCGACGGGGTCGTCGACGTGTTCTCCGGCCACCAGTGGACGCGCTGTGACACCGCCGGCGTCCTGCTCGCCGCCGCCTGCTGGGGCCCCTCCCTCGTCCAGGATGGGATCGCCCTGGTCGAGGCCCGGGGACTGGTCGCGGCCGACATCACCTACCGCGGGGGATTCACCGCGGTGGTGGACACCGACCGATGCACCGAGCTGAGGGTCCACGCGCCCGGTGTGACCAGGCTGGCGCTCAACGGGGTACGGCTGCGCCCGGGCCTCACGGTCACCCTCCCGTCGTCGGGCCGATGGCACCTGGAAGCGGCGGCCGATGACTAGGCGCGGACCGGTGCTGATCGACGCCGACGCGATGCTGGGACGCCATCCCGCCCGCGACGTCGGTGCGGGCAGCGTCGTCGAGGCGCTCGCCTCGATGGACCGTTTTGGCATCTCCGAGGCGCTGGTCGGGCACACGCTGTCGTGGCTGCACGACCCCCGCACCGGTAACCAGGCGCTGCTGGAGCTGGTCGCCGGCCAGCCCCGGCTGCTCCCCTGCTGGGTGATGCTCCCCGACACCTGCGCGGAGACGGGCACCTCGGCCGAGTTCGTGTCCGCCGCCCTGGCGGGTGGGGTCCGTGCGGTGCGCGCCTACCCCGTGGACCACGGCTACGACCTCGCGGGCGTGGACGCGGCCCCGGTGCTCGAGGCCATCGCGCGGGCCGGGCTGCCGCTGCTCCTGGACGCCACCCAGACCACGTGGCCGCAGGTGGAGGCGGTCGCCGTGGCTCACCCGCACCTCACGGTCGTGGTCGGCGGCCTCGGCTACCGCGTCCTGCGCCAGGTGGCCGGTGTTCTGGCCCGTACGGACAACGTCCACCTCGGGCTGGCCAACCTGTCCTCGCACTGCGGCCTGGAGTGGCTCGTCGAGCGGTTCGGCGAGCAGCGGCTGGTCTTCGGCACCGGTGCGCCCACTCGTGACCCGGCCGAGGCGGTCACCCGGCTGTTGTGGTCGGAGCTCGACGACGGCGCGGTGTCGGCGATCGGCGGGGGCAACCTGCGGAGTCTGCTCCACAAGAAGGCGAGAGCAGCATGAACCCCCTCACATCCGCCCTGTGGGAACGCCGTCCCCAGCACAGCCTGCGGATCGTCGACGCGCACGCCCACGCCGGGCCGTACAGCCTGTTCTTCATCCCCGAGGCGGGCCCGGCGGCGATGGTCAGGGTGATGGACCGGTGCGGGGTGTCGCACGCGGTCCTGTCCAGTCACCTGGCGATTCAGCTCGACGCGGCGGCGGGCAACGCGGCGACCGCCGCGGTCGTCGAGCACGCGCCCGACCGGTTCACCGGCTACCTGACCGTCAACCCGTGGCAGGACCCGGTGGGGGAGCTCGGGAAGTGGGGTGACGACCCCCGTTTCGGGGGCGTCAAGCTCCACCCGGACCTGCACCTGTATCCGCTCACGGGCCGCAGATACGCGCCGGTGTGGGAGTTCGCGCAGCGCACCGGCTGCCCGGTGCTCACGCACACCTATGAGGGCTCGGCGTACAACGACCTGCCCATGGTGGAGGAGACGGCCATCCGGTATCCGGGAGCGGTGATCCTCGCCGGGCACGCGGGCGCCACCCCGCTGGGGTTCGACGCGGCCATCGAGGTGGCGCAGCGCCGTCCGGGGGTGGTGCTGGAGGTGTGCGGTTCGTACAACACCGGCGCCGACCTCGCCCGGATGGTGCGTGAGGTGAGGCTGGGGCAGGTGGTGTTCGGTTCGGACTTCCCGTTCATCGATCTTCGGATGTCGCTCGGACGGGTACTCTTCAGTGATCTCAGTGACGACGCCAGAACCGCTGTGCTCGGTGGCACGATGACCGATCTGCTCCAGTGGCGAGACAGCGCCCGGCAAGCACGTTCCAGCCAGGTGGTCGCACCCTGAGCACGATTTATGATCCCGGTGGGGGCAACTTGGATAAGGAGGGATCACCGTCATGGAGCGGCTACGGTCCGAGACACGATCCAGGGTGACGATCGGCGTCGTGGGGCCGCACGATCTGGTCGAGCAGATCATGTCGATCGGGGCGGATCTGCCCGCGGCCGCCGACTGGCGCCTGGTCGGCGCGCCGCACGCGGAGGAGCACGAGACGTACGAGAAGTTCTGCAAGATCGCCGATAGCGTCGACGTCGTCCTCTTCACCGGACCTCTCCAGCATGACCTGGCCCGGCAGTCGGGCGAGCTGCCGGTGCCCGCGACGTTCGTCCCGGTCAATGGCTCCGGCCTCTACTCCAGCCTGCTGCGGGGCGTGCTCAGCCACGGCATCGACCCGGCCAGGGTGAGCATCGACTCGATCTCCGCCGCGGATGTGCACGAGGCGTACGGCGAGATCGGCGTGAGCACCGACCACGTGCACCTGTCGGAGTACGACCGGCCGGAGTCGGCGCGTGGCTTCATCGGCTTCCACGAGAAGCTCTACCGGCAGGGGGCCACGACCGCGGCGCTGACCACGATCAGGACCGTGGCCGGGAAGCTGGCCGCCGCCCAGGTGCCCGTGCTGCGGATGCTGCCGACCCCGCACACGTTGCGGCTCGCGCTCAACACCGCGGCGCTCCTCGGGACGGGCAGCCGATTGGAGGAGTCACAGATCGCCATCGTCCTGGTGGAGCTGGCGGCCTCGGCCCGGCCCAGCTATTCGGGGCCGGGCAACTACTGGCAGCAGGAGCTGAAGCTCTCGCTGCAGCAGGCGCTGCTGACCGACGCCAGACTGATGGGCGCCACCGTGGTTCCGCGCGACGAGAACAGCTACGTGGTCACCGCCACCGTCGGCTCGCTCTCGCAGGCGACCGACGGCTTCCGGGTCGCGCCCTTCATGGACCGGATCCGCGCCGACGTGGGTGTCGCGGTCGAGGTCGGCATCGGCCTGGGCAACACGGCCAGGGACGCCGACTCCAACGCGATGCTCGCCGTGGAGAAGGCGCGCAACGCCGACGCCACCGCGGCCTTCCTCGTCGGCTTGGACGGCACGGTGCTGTCCCTGCCGATGCGCCGGCGCCGCAAGGTGGAGCCGGTGAGCGAGCCCGTGGCGGCCTCCAAGGCGGTGAAGATCCTGGAGCGGCTGGTCAAAGGGCTCGGCGACGGGCCAGAAGCGATGGTCGTGGACGCCGAGATCGTGGCGGACGTGCTGTCCATCGCCCCGCGCAGCGCCCGACGGGTGCTGCAGAGCCTGGTCGAGGAGGGCCTGGCCTGGCCCCTGCCCACCGTGCGCCCCGCCCAGGCGGGGCGGCCGCGGCAGCCGTACCGGCTGGTGATGGAGCGGTCGCTCCGCTAGCGGTCACGCGTCGCCGAGCCGTGCCCGCCAGCCGTACCCGGCCAGGAGCAGGTCGTTGTGGACGTCGCCGCCTGGGGTATCGGCCGACCTGAATACGGGCGGCGATACGCCCGCGGTGACGTACCGGCCGGCGACCCGCGACCAGGAGTTGGGCGACCAGGACGTCGGTGAGGTTGGGGACCGGGCAGATTTATGGTCGCATCCGATATGTCTGGCGTCGATATTCGGTGGGTGAGCAGCCGACGTGGCGCCGGAACACGCTCCGCAGGGCCTTCGCGCTCAAGTAGCCCGACTCGGCGGCGACCACGTCGACCGGGAGGGCGGAGGTGCTGAGCAGGGTCCGCGCGTGGCGCAGGCGCAGCCCGGTGAGGTGGCGCAGGAACGTGGTCCCGCGCTCCTCCGCGAACAGGTGCGAGATGTAGAAGGGGCTGGCGGAGATCGCCTCGGCGACCGTGGAGAGCCTGAGCCGGGGATCGTTGTAGTGCGCGGTCAGGTAGCTCTCGGCCATCGTGAGGATGTCCTTCGCGCTGTCGCTCCGCACCAGCCGCCTGATGGTCTCCTCCAGCCAGATGTGCAGGTAGGAGCGCTCGTGGATCTCGGTTACGGTGATCAGCTTTTCGATCGGCAGGCGGGCGCAGGCGTCCAGCCAGTCCGTGGAGCCGCCGGTGAGCCGGGAGCCGTTGGCCACGTCGACGACGAACAGCAGCTCACCCATGAGCCAGTTGTACAGGGTCTTCGGGTCCAGGTCGCGTTCCTGCAGGCACCGGTCCACCCAATTGGAGAGCAGTCCGGCCGCGCCGCCGGCGTCGCCGGCCTGGATCCGGCGGGCCAGCTCCGGCTCGATCCGCACCGGAGGCGGCGAGCCCGGCCGGTCCGGTGTGGGCGAGGTGATCACTCGGTCCCCGCCGAGCAGGAGCTTGTAGGAGTTCGTCCATCGGGCGTCCCGCTCGGCCGCCGCGACCCCGCCGGGCCCGTCGTGCGGGGTGCCCAGGCTGACGGTCGCGGTGAGCTCGGTCTCACGCACGATGCGGGTGCGCAGCTCCTCTGCCAGCCCGCCCGCGTCGGTCATGAGCGCGTGGGGATCGTCGCCGGTCAGAAGCACGAGCCACTCGTCGGGAGGCGTCGAACGGCAGCTCGCCGCCGGTCGGCCGTACGTCACCGCCAGAACCGCTCGCTCGGCCCGGTCGAGCTGGCGGCGGGCCCACGGCTGCCCGCGCGACCGCCGCGAGGCGACGAAGTCATCGATGTCGACCAGCGCGGCGACCGCAAAGGGCGCGTCCATGCGCCGAATAATACTATTTAGGCGGTCCTAAAAGTAACCCTGTTGACCAGTGTTCCGACGCCGGCCACCGTGGCCCGCATGACGTCGCCCTCCTGGAGCGGGGCGATCCCGGCGATGGTGCCGGTCGCGATGAGGTCACCGGGCTCCAGCGTCATTCCGTCCGACAGGTCGGCGATCAGCTGGGGGATCCCGAACACCATCTGCCTGGTGTTCGCCCGCTGCCGCACCTGGCCGTCCACCTCCAGGCGGAGCTCGAGCGCCTGGGGATCGGGCACCTCGTCCATCGTGGCGAGATACGGCCCCGTGGGGGCGAAGGTGTCGAACCCCTTGGCCTGATCCCACGGCACGTTGCGGTCGATGTTCGCCAGCTGCAGGTCGCGGGCGGTCATGTCGTTGATCACCGTGTAGCCGGCCACGGCCTCCCGCCAGCGCTCGGCCGGCAGGTCGCGGGTCACCGATCCGATGACGAGGGCCAGCTCGACCTCGTGCTCCAGGTGCTTCGTACGCGCCGGTGCCTCGACGGGGCGGTTGTGGCCGGTCAGCGCCGACGGCGGCTTGAAGAACAGCACCGGCGCGGGTGGCACCTCCAGCCCGCTCTCCTCGGCGTGCTCCAGGTAGTTGAGCGCCAGACAGCAGATCTTGGTGCAGGTGGCCACCGGCGGCTCGAAGAACACCGACGACTCCGCGAGCAGCGCCGGCGCGACGGTCCAGAGCCGGTCCACCTCCGCGGTGAGCCGGTCGAGCCCGTACGTGTTCAGCAGGGCCACCGGATCGGCTGGCCCGTCGAGGCCGGACAGGCTGAGAAGCTCGCCGCCCTCGCGCCAGGCCACTGCTTCGACTTGGTCGGCGGGGGTCCGCCGGATACGCCCGAGATACACGGCCATTCCTTCCTGAGGGGTGTGCCTCAGCTCACCAGCTCGGCCTGGGCCTCACAAGAACCCATCCTTGCGATGACGACCCCTCCCTTGCGCTCTTCCTTGTACGTGGTGGGCGGTGCGCCTTTGATGGTCGTCATGACCCGCAATCTGGACGTCAGCCGCGACCTCTACTCCACCGCGCAGCAGTACCTGGCTGGAGGGGTATCCAGCGACGCTCGCCGCACCACCGGCGTCCCGCTCTACGTGGACCACGCGCAGGGCGCGCACCTCTGGGACGTGGACGGCAACGCCTACATCGACTACGTCCTGGGCCAGGGGCCCGCGCTGCTGGGCCACTGCCCGCCCGAGGTGGTCGAGGCCATCTCGGCCCAGGCCGCGCGCGGCATGGTCTACTCGGCCCAGCACGCCGCGGAGGTGCGGGTGGCCGAGCGGCTGTGCGCGATGGTGCCCTCGGCCGAACGGGTCCGCTTCAACACCGTCGGCTCCGAGGCGGTTCACGCCGCCCTCCGGCTCGCGCGCGGTTTCACCGGCCGGTCCAAGATCCTCAAGTTCGAGGGCCACTACCACGGCTGGCTGGACCCCGTCCTCTACAGCGTGCACCCCGCCCTGGAGCTGGCCGGCCCGGCCGACGCGCCCGTCGCGGTCCCCGGTACGGCGGGGCAGCAGCAGGGCCATGCCGAGGACCTCATCCTCTGCCCGTGGAACGACCTCGAGGCCCTGACCCGCCTGATGGACCGGCACGGTGCCGAGATCGCCGCGGTGATCACCGAGCCGGTGCTCTGCAACACCGGGGCGATCCTGCCGGACCTCGGCTACCTCGAAGCCGTACGGAAGCTCTGCGACCGGCACGGCAGCCTGCTCGTCTTCGACGAGATCATCACCGGCTTCCGGCTCGCGCCCGGCGGCGCGCAGGAGTACCTCGGGATCACCCCGGACCTGTCGGTGTTCGGCAAGGCCATGGCCGGCGGCATGCAGGTTTCCGCCCTGGTCGGCAAGGCGTCCGTCATGGACCACATCTCGACGGGGAAGGTCGCCCACGCGGGCACGTTCAACTCCCAGCCCGTCGGCATCGCGGCGGCCGAGGCGACGCTGCGCATCCTCGACGAGCAGCGGGACGAGGTCTACGGCACGCTGTTCGCCCGGGGCTCGGCGCTGATGGAGGGCATCAGGGACGCGGCTGCCAAGGCGGGTGTGCCGCTGCTCGTGGACGGTCCCGGGCCGGTGTTCCAGACCTACTTCACAGACGCCGAGGCCGTGCGTGACTATCGCGGGTTCGCCGCGACCGACCGGGCGATGATGGCTCGGCTGCACGCGGAGCTGCTCGACCGCGGAGTCAACATGGTGCCGCGTGGCCTGTGGTTCCTGTCCACCGCGCACACCGAGACGGACATCGCCGCCACCGTCGACGCCTTCACCGAGGCGCTCCGCGCTCTCTGATCGCCGGGGCCGGGGGAGGACCCGTGCACGGAGCCGGTGTTGCTGCGGGCGGCGTACGGGCCGGGCTGGTATCGGCTGGACGCGAGCGGTGGCACCTCGTGGGTGGGGTCGATGCCCTGGCCGCAGCCGGAAACGACGGAAACGAATGACGCCTGGGTTTCGTATGCGAAACCCAGGCGTCACCGCTTTTCACGGCCTATTCGGAATAGCCGAACTTCTTGAGATCAGGCTGCTCCCAGCCGGACTGGGGAATGTCACCCCTATATGGTCCCTTAACGATCGGCGGGGCGAAGGTCTCCTTGATGGTCCTGGCGCTGACCCAGCGGGTCAGGTTGAGGATCGACCCGGCCTTGTCGTTCGTACCCGACGAGCGGCCCCCGCCGAAGGGCTGCTGGCCGACGACCGCGCCGGTCGGCTTGTCGTTGATGTAGAGGTTGCCCGCCGCGAAGCGCAGCCGCTCCGACGCCGAGGCGATCGCGTAGCGGTCCCGGGCGATGATCGAACCGGTCAGCGCGTACGGGGAGACGCCCTCCATCTGGTCAAGGACCGCGTCGAAGTCCGCGTCGTCGTAGACGTGCACGCCGAGGATCGGCCCGAAGTACTCCTTGACGAAGATCTCGTCGGTGGGGTCGGCCGACTCCAGGATGGTCGGCCTCACGAAGTAGCCGGTCGAGTCGTCGTACGAGCCGGTCAGCACGTTGATCGAGTCGAGCGAGCGGGCCCGGTCGATCGCGGCCCTGTTCTTGGCGAACGCCCGCTCGTCGATGACCGCGCCCATGAAGGTCGACAGGTCGGCGGCCACGTCCCCGACGGTCAGCGACTCGGCGGTGCCCACGAGCTCGTCGCGGATCACCGACCAGACCGAGCGCGGCACGTACGCGCGGGAGGCGGCCGAGCACTTCTGCCCCTGGTACTCGAACGCGCCGCGGACCAGCGCGGTGGTGAGCGCCGCGGGGTCGGCCGAGGGGTGGGCCAGCACGAAGTCCTTGCCGCCGGTCTCGCCGACCAGGCGCGGGTAGGACCGGTACGAGGCGATGTTGGCGCCGACCGTGGACCACAGGTGCTGGAAGGTGGGCGTGGAGCCGGTGAAGTGGATGGCGGCCAGCTCCGGGTGGGTCGTCGCGACCTCGGAGACGGCCGCGCCGTTGCCGGTCACCATGTTGATGACGCCCGGCGGGAGCCCCGCCTCCTCCAGCAGGCGCATGGTGAAGTGCGCGGAGAACTGCTGGGTGGGGGAGGGCTTCCAGACGACGACGTTGCCCATCAGGGCCGGGGCCGACGGCAGGTTCGCGGCGATGGCGGTGAAGTTGAACGGCGTGATCGCCAGGACGAAGCCCTCCAGCGGCCGGTACTCCATCCGGTTCCACACGCCGGGCGACGAGACCGGCTGGTCGCTGAGAAGCCGGCGCGCGAAGTCCACGTTGAAGCGCAGGAAGTCGATCAGCTCGCAGGCGGCGTCGATCTCCGCCTGCTGCGCGGACTTGGACTGGCCCAGGATCGTCGCGCCGTTCAGCGTCTGCCGGTAGGGGCCGGCCAGCAGGTCGGCGGCCCGCAGGAAGATCGCGGCCCGCTCGTCGAACGGCAGGGCGCGCCACGCGGGCGCCGCCGCCAGCGAGGCGTCGATCGCCGCGCGCACGTCGTCGGCGTTCGCGTCCGTCATGCGGCCCAGCACGGAGGCGTGGTTGTGCGGCTGGACCACGTCGATTGGGGCGCCGCCGCCCATCCGCCGCTCGCCGCCGATCGTCATCGTCAGGTCCAGCTGGGCCCCGGCCAGCTCCTTGACGCGGTTCTCCAGCGCCGCACGCTCGGCGCTGCCGGGCGCGTAACCGAGCGCCGGCTCGTTGAACGGGGCGGGAACGGCGGAGATGGCATCCATCACTTGCCTCCAAGGGCACGAAGAAAGAAGGCGATGTTCGCCGGGCGCTCGGCCAGCCGGCGCATGAAGTAGCCGTACCAGTCGTCTCCGTACGGGACGTAGACACGCACGGTGTGACCCGCTCCCGCCAGGGCCTGCTGCTTGTCGGCCCTGATCCCGTAGAGCATCTGGTACTCGTAGTCGCCCCGGGACCTGGCGAACCGGTCGGCGAGCGTCTCGGTGATCGAGATCAGCCGGTCGTCGTGCGTCGCCACCATCGGGTGGCCCGCACCCGACATGAGGATCCGCAGGCAGCGCACGTAGGCCTTGTCGACCTCGCTCTTGTGCCGGTGCGCCACCGAGGCGGGCTCGGCGTAGGCGCCCTTGACCAGGCGGACCCGCGACCCCTCGTACGCCAGGTCGCGGCAGTCGGCCTCGCTGCGGAAAAGGTAGGACTGCACGGCGACACCGGTGGAGGGGAAGTCCTCGCGCAGGGCCCGCAGGGTCTCCAGCGTGGAGTCGACCGTGGTGTGGTCCTCCATGTCGAGGGTCACGTTCGCCCCGCGGGCGCCGGCCGCCTCGCAGATCTGCCGCGCGTTCTCCAGGGCGATCTTGTCGCCGTCGGCGCCGAGCGCCTGGCCGACCGCGGAGAGCTTCACCGACACCTCGGCCCGGTCGCCGAGCCCCAGCCCGCCCAGCGCGCCGAGCAGCGTGACGTACGCCCGAGCCGTCCGGGTGGCCGCCGCGGAGTCTGTCGTCTCCTCGCCCAGATGGTCGACGGTGACGGCCAGACCGGTGGCGGCGAGCCCGCGGATCGCCTCGACCGCCTCCTGGGGCGTCTCGCCCGCGACGAAGCGATCGACGACCTTGCGCGTCAGCGGCACGCCGGAGACCGCGTGCCGCACCAGCGGCAACCGGGACGCGCCGAGAAGCAGGGAACCGAGCATGCTTCCAGCCTAAAACCTCCGCCCGACCGGCCGTCATGTGCATCTGCCACGATCAACGGGCAGGGCGTTCATACACATGTACGACAATGGTGGGGTGTTACAGGAGACGGTAGACGAGATCGCCGCCAGGCTCGGCGCCTCGGCCACCCTGGAGGACCGGGTCTTCCAGCTCCTGGCCTACGCCGCGCAGAGCGGCGACATCGACGTGGTGCGCCAGGAGTCCATCCTGCGGCGCCGCGCGACGGACCAGGTGCGAGCCTACTTCGAGGGCTACGGCATCGCCGGGGCCCGCGGGCCCGTCCGCATCCCCGCCGACGCCGACCTGGGCGTGCTCGCGCGGGTGTGCGTGCCGCTGCGGCACCACGAGGTGACCTACGGCTACCTGTGGCTCCTCGACGACGGAACGCTCGGGGACGACGCCCTCGCCTCGGTCGGAGACCTGGTCTCCCGGGCCGCCACCGTCCTCGCCCAGGAGGCCCGCAGCCGCCAGGACCTGGGCGCGAACCTGCGGGAGCTGTTCTCCTCCGACGCCGAGGAACGCTCCCGGGCGCTGTCACGGCTGGACGACGTGCGCGGCCCGGTGACGGCGATCGCCGCCCGCACCTCCCCGGACCGGGTCGCCGCCCTCTGGACGCTCCCGCGCGCCGTGCTCGCCGACCCCGCGTTCCCGGTACGGGGCGAGCCGCTGGTCGCCCTCCTGGTCCCGGCGGGCCAGGCCGGAGAGCTGGCCGACCGGATCCAGGGCATGTACGGGACGCTGGTGGGCGTCGGCGCCCCCAGGGACGAGCCCGCGCAGGCCTGGCGGAGCTGGCGGGAGGCCGTGCACGCGCTCGGCGTCGCCGGCCGGGTGCCCGCGCTGGCCCCCGTCGCCACCTGGCCGGGGCTGGGCGTCTACCGGCTGCTGGCCCGCATGTCACCGGCGGGGCTGCGGGAGCTGGCGGAGGAGACCGCCGGGCTGGCCGAGGATCCGGAGCTGGCCAGGACCGTGGAGAGCTACCTCGACCGCGCCGGCCACGTCCAGGAGACCGCCGGCGCGCTCGGCGTGCACCGCCAGACGCTCTACTACCGGCTGGCCAAGGCGGAGCGGCTCACCGGCAGGGACCTCGCCGACGGCGAGGACCGCCTGCTGATCCACCTCGCCCTCAAGGCCGCCCACCTGCTCTGAGCTCCGGCTCCCGTAGGCGCTCCGGCTCCCATCGGCCCGGCCCTCACCCATCTGGACCCCGGCCCTCACCCATCTGGACCCCGGCCCTCACCCCTCTGAGCCCCGGCTCCGGTCAACTCTGAGCCCGGCTCCCGTCGGCTCTGACCACCGGCTTCCGTCAGACGGGGGCCCGGTAGACCTTCACCCAGTCCACGTACATGCTGACCGTCGGGGGAGTGGAGCGGTCGCGGCACGGCGACCACTCGTTGCACGTCACGTCGTTCTGGAGCGTCAGGTGCATGGAGCGGCTCCTCGGCACGTTCGGCCCCCGGTAGTCCCACACCTTCCTGCCGTCCAGCCAGAACGTCAGCCGTCCGGGCAGCCAGTCGACCGCGACCGTGTGCCACCGGGTGAAGTCGGCCCGCATCTGCCGCTGGGCCTGGGGCCGGTCGCCGCGGTGCACGAAGATCCCGCCCGACCTGCGGCCCGGGTCGATGATCTCGGCGAAGTCGACCTCCGCGTACTCCCCGCCGCCCTGGTCGGACGGCCAGAGCAGCGCCACGGGGGTGTAGCCCGCGCCGCGCTCGGCCCGCAGCCGCACCTCCCAGCGCCCGTACCGCTGCGCGCTCCGGGTCGCGATGCCCCCCGACAGGTCCCTGCCCCCGTAAAAGCCACCCTTGAGCCGCAGCACGCCACCGCCCACGGTCGAGGCCCGCCCGGTGCGCGGGTTGGTCTCGGCGCCGGGGGAGTGGTAGACGACCCACCTGCGGCCGTCGACGCGGGTGCCGTTGAAGTTCTCCACCAGGACCGGGGCGCCCCAGCCGCGCCCGGCGGACGGGCCCGTCTCCGCGGACGCGCCCGTCGCGGGCAGCGAGGAGAACGCGAGGGAGGCGGCCAGAACACCCAGGAGCGTGCCACGAATCGACATGGGGCCATCAAAGCAACGATCCCACTCCAGTAACAGGGGTATCCCTTCTTCGCATACGTCCCAGTGGTTCGGGGGGTGCCGTCCAGATCCGGGTGTGTCACGATTCCGCACATGAACGACGTTGACGCCGTACGGCGGGCGCTGGCCCGGCTGGTGGAGTCCGGCGAACTCCGCCCCGAGCAGGTGGAGCCGGTCGCCCTCGCCGTCGGCGAGGCGCTGCGTGAGCCGGGCGCGGGAGACCGGGTCAGGTGGAGCGAGATCCTCGCGTACGTCGGCGGGGGACTCGTCCTGGCAGGTGCCGCGGCCTTCGTCGGCCTGGGCTGGGACCGGATGACCCAGCCGGCGAGGATCACGGTCCTCGTCGTGGTCACGCTGCTCCTGTTGGCGGTGGCCGCGGGGCTCGGCGCGGCGGCGCGGTCGGCGACCGGCAGGACGGCCGCCGTGCAGGGCAGGGTCGCCGCCACGCTCGCCGCACTGGGCTCGGGTACGGCGGCCCTGTGCGCCGGGGTGGCGGTCGACCGCCAGGAGGTGCTCGTCGGCGGCGTGGCCGGGCTGGTGGTCGCGGCGGCGGCCTACGCGCTGCTGCCCACCGCGATCGGCCTGCTGGCCTGCGGCGGCTTCGCCCTGGTCACGCTGACCGGCCTGGTGGACGCCTCCGCGGGGGAGGGACCGGGCTGGGGCCTGGCCTACGTCGCGCTGGGCCTGCTCATCCTGGGGGCCGCCCTGGCCGGACTGCTCGTCCCGCGCGACCTGGGCCTGGGCATGGGCGCCGCCATCGCGCTCTTCGGCGGCCAGTGGCCCGTTCTGTGGGACGGAGGCGCCTGGGGATACTGGCTGACCGCGCTGATCGCGCTGGCCTGCCTGGCGCTGTACGGGCGGTGGCGCACCTGGGTGCTGATCGTCAGCGGCGTGGCCGGGCTGACGCTCGCCGTCCCCGAGGCCGTCTGGGACTGGACGGACGGGGCCGTGGGCGGCGCGGTGATCCTGGTCCTGGCCGGGGTCGTCCTGCTCGCCGCCAGCGGCCTCGGCGTCCTCCTGCACCGCCGCGCGACCCGGTCGCAGTCGCAGGCATAGGCGTAGCCGCGGGCCACAGGCGTCACGGGAGCCGGTGTAGGTGAGGGCGGTGAATCGCGGAGGCGGGCCGTCGCACGAGCCTCACCCACCCTGACACGGGCGTCACTCGCCCGAGACGCGGGCCTCACCCACCCCTGACGCGGGCCTGCACACCCGTGATGTGAGCTCATCCGCCCGTGACACGGGCTGTCACCCGCCCCTGACGCGAGTCCCGCGCACCCGCGATGCGGGCCCCGTACGCGAAAACCGGGGGTCCCCCTTCGGGGACCCCCGGTCTCGGGGTGTGTTCCGCGCGGCCCGCGGTGTCCGGCCGGCGCGGCCGGGTGCGCTCAGCGGGCGGAGCCGGAAAGAGCGGTCTCGTAGACGTGGACGAGCTCCTGGCTGATCCGCTCCCACGAGTAGCGGGACCGGGCGCGGTCGGCACCGGCGAAGCCGAGCGCGGTGCGACGGGTCGGGTCGGCGAGCAGCTCGCGGGTGAGGCGGGAGGTCTGCGCCGGACGGTCGGCGGGCACCAGCAGGCCGGTCACCCCGTCCACCACGGAGTCGAGGTGGGCTCCCACCGCGGAGGCGATGACGGGAACGCCGCAGGCCATGGCCTCCAGCGCCACGACGCCGGCCGGGGCCTCCCTGGGCAGCGAGACGACCACGTCGGCGCTGCGCATCAGCTTGGCGACCGAGGAGTGCGGGACGTGCCCGAGAACGGTGATCCGGTCGTCGACGCCGATCTCCTTGGCCAGCAGCATCATGCGGTGCGCGTCGGCGTCGTGCTCCAGGTCCACGGACGCGGGGCCACCGGCGATGATCAGCTCGGCCTCGGGAATGCCCTCCAGCGCGCGGATCGCGGTGTGCACGCCCTTGTCCGCCGTGAGCGGGCCCACGTGCAGCAGGCGGGGCCGGGTACCGCGGGCGGCGGCCGGACCCTGGCGGCGGAACCGCTCGACGTCGACACCGCACGGGATGACCGAGATGTTGCGGCGCGGCACGCCCAGCCGGATCAGCGAGCTCTCCTCGTCGCCGCACCCGGCGATCACCGCGCTGGCCCGGCGCCCGATGGCCCGCTGCACCCGGACCTTCCTGACGTCGCGGGAGTTCTCGTTGCTGAAGGTCTGGGTGAACGGCACGTTGAGGCCGTTCGCCCCGGCGATCGCGGCCAGCCCGCCGGTCCAGGAGTGCGCGTGGATGACGTCCGGGCGGTCCTGCCCCCAGCGGTGCATCAGCTGGTCGCCGAGGTCGGACAGGTAGGGCAGCACGCCGTCCTCGGGAAGGTCCTGCGCGGGCCCGGCGGTCAGGTTCTCCAGCGTGACGCCCTGCGACACGCGGACCCTGGCCTTCTCCGAGTCGGAGTTCCTCCGGGTGTAGATCGTGACCTTGTGCTCACGGCCGAGCTCACGGGCCACTGCCATCAGGTGAGCGCGCTGGGCGGCGAGGTCGGACTCGTCCTGGGTGGAGGAGAGAGCCTCGGAGGAAACGAATGCAATGTTCACGGCACACCTCTGGGAGGAGATTAGGCATGAAAAGCCTGTGATTCCTTCAGGGGTGCCTGCGTCTTAGGCACACGTCTGTATGGCCTTAACCATACCCCGATCTCCGTGGAAGCCAAACCCTTGGGACGAGGCCAAGGCCTTCTAATACTTCCTGCTCTGCCGCGACTCCTCGGCCCTGGCGCTCGGAACGTGCAGCTGGATCACGCATCCGCCCTGGTCATTGTGGATGTCGAGGCGGTCGCACAGCTGCCGGGCGATCCACAGCCCGTCGCCGGGACCGGCCGCGGAACCCGGCGGGAGGAATCCGGCGACCGGGTCGGCGACCCGCCCGCCCCGGCGGTCGACGTGACAGGTGATCGCACCCAGCCGCTCCCACAGCCGTACCGTCACGGGCGGCTCCAGCAGGGCGGCCACCTCGTACGCGGCGACCGAGAGCAGGCTCGCGCGGTCGGGGCTCAGCCCCATGAAGGACGCGTGGCCGGTGACGAACACCCGCAGGGCGTGGAGCGTCTCCACGTGCGCGGCGGCCGAGTCGCCCGGCGGTTCGAGGGGCGGGACGGAGTCGCACTCGGCGATGAAGCCCGCGGGATCGGTGTACTCGGGGCAGGACGTCATCGAGACGCCGTCCTTGGAGAGGGTGGGGTGGGTGCGCCGCGCGGTGGCCACCACCCCCGGATCCGCCGTCCTCTCGTCGTACGGGCAGATCATCCACACGTTGGTGTCGCGCAGCAGCAGGTTCAGGCCCGACTCCATGCGCTGCCAGGCCCGCACGTCGGCGGTCCCGCGTCCGGCCCACACCGGCTCGGCGAGGATCCGCACGTGCCCGCCACGCGGGGCCTCGGGGCCGCGTCGCTGCCAGTAGCGGTGGAAGGCGGTGGCACGTTCCACCGTCCTACGGCCCAGGAACGCGGTCTCCGCGTAGTCGACCTGGCGACCCTCCCTGCCCAGGGCGTCCCCGAGAAGCTCCAGGTTGGCCGAGGTGGTCGCGACCATCACCGGATCGCCCTTGGCCAGCCCGTCCTGGACGAACGGCAGCGCCATCGCCAGGAAGCACCCGTCGGAGCCGTACACCGCGGCCTGGTGGATGGAGGTCATATGAGGTCCTCCCCGCTCAGGCGCAGGCCGGGTGTCGCGTCCCGGCAGATCGTCTCGCGCTCGTCGTCGCGGTCGGAGGCGAGGCAGGGACGCTCGCCCGGCTCGATCCGGCTGGAAGGGGGCCGATCCTGAAGTGATCTCATTCTCCGCCCGCTCCGTCGAACACGGGTGCCGCCGGGTGCGGCCCCTGGTCATCGCTCGGTGGGACCGGAGAGTCACACCGAGTTAGCCAAGTTATACGACACGGAGGGCGAGTATCACGATCTCATCCCAAACTCTCCCGCTGGAGAACGCGTGCCGGTCCTCTTCCACGGTCTTGACGATCTCGGCGGGGGACTGCGCCACGCAGCGCGCCAGCACGTCCGCCAGCCTGGTCTCGCCGTAGGACTCACCCAGCTCGTTCTGCGAGGCCACCAGGCCGTCGGAGTAGAAGACCAGGGTCTGGCCCGAGGTCAGCGTGAGCTCCTCGGTGAACATCTCCGCCTCGGGGGCGATGCCCAGCGGAACGCCGCCCCCCGCGGTGAACCGCACCCCGCCGTCGGGCCGCAGCAGCGCGGCGGGGTGGTGCCCCGCGCTGGCCAGCCTGATCTTGCGCGCCTTGACGAACCCGGTCACCGCCATCACGAACATGCCGTTGTGCTGGGCGGTGAGGGCCTGGTTCAGCTTGCGCATCACCTCGCCGGGATCGGTCTCCCAGACGCTGAGCACGCGCAGGCCGTTGCGCACCATGGCGCTGACCGACGCGGCCTCCTCACCCTTGCCCGCCGCGCCCCCGAGGGCGAAACCCCACCCCTCGCCGACGCGGAAGACGTCGTAGAACTCGGCGCCGACCGGGCTGGAACCCGCGTTGTAGATGGCCGCGGCCTCGAATCCCGGGATGTCCGGCAGGCTCCGGGGCACCACGCTGGTACGCAGCGCGTCGGCCGCCCGCGAGCGGGTCTGGAAGCTGCGCCGCGCGCGCAGCGCGAGCCCCAGATGGGCGCCGATCTCCTCCATCAGCCCCAGATCGGCCAGCGAGAACGGTTCGCGGTCGCGCAGCCGCACCAGGGTCAGGGCCCCCAGAACGCCGTTCTCGCCGCCGATCGGCACGATCAGCACCGAGGCGGCCCCCATCACCCGCAGCAGCGGCGGGCCACCGGGGACGTCGCCGAGCAGCCCGTCGTCCTCCAGCATCTCGTGCACCACACCAGAGCCGCCGGTCAGCACGTGCGCGATGGCCGGCGCGGTCAGCGGGTTCATCCCCTCGGCGAGGCGGACCAGCTGGGTCACCGGCTTGTCGCTCGGGCCGAGCACGCAGGCCCGCCGGGGCATGCCGTCACGGACCACGTCGGCGATCACCCAGTCGGCCCACTCGGCGACCAGCAGCCGCGAGGCCCGGGTGACGGTCACCGGCTGGCGCAGGCTCTCCTCGTCGAGCAGCAGGCGGGTCATCCTGGACAGCAGCTCCTGCCGGCGCGCCGCGGCCACGACCAGGGTGGCGTCCGAGCGGTCGGCCGGGCCGTGCGGCGGCCCCGCCACCTGCGCCTCCAGCGGCAGGATCATGACCGCGACCATCTCCTGCGGCTCTCCCGGCATCGTCAGCCGGGTGACGGCCAGCTGCACCGTGTGCGCGCGGCCCTGGTGGGCCAGCCGCGTCTGGAGGGTCGCGGTCTGGCCGCCCTGCTGGACCGCCGTCAGGTGCGAGCGGAACGCCGCCCGCCGGGAGACGTCGACGAACAGCGGGAACGAGCGGCCGATCAGGTATCCCGCAGGGCTGCCGAGCATCCTGGACGTCTCGGCGCTGATCCGCCGCACCACCCCCGAGGCGTCCAGCACCACCACCGGGATGGGGAAGGTGCGGAACACCTGCCGCAGCAGCTTGAGCTCCCGCTGCGACCCGCTCTCCCGCTCGCCCGACCGTTTGGGCGCCTTGCGCAGCTCTCGCACCGAGGCGTCCAGCAGCTCGCGGGCGGTGTCGAGCTCCGCGAGCGCCGCGTCGAGTGTGGACCGGGGGTCGGCGGGGTAGGCGGACTTCGCCTCGCGCAGGGAGGAGACCCTGGTGGTCAGCGCGTTCAGCGCCTGCTCCAGGGTCTGAAGGCCAATGGCGTCGGTCAATGCTCGTCCTCGTCAGGGGCCGGAGTGGGCTGGTCCCGTCGTAGACGGTACGCCACCCGCTCGGCCGAATCGATGCGCGGTCGGATAGTGGTTAAGTTAGCGACACAGGGAAGGGGAGTCGCGAGATGGACATGGTCACCCCCGTTCTCGCCCGGGACCTCGCGGTCCTCGGCAGGGTCAGCGAGGAAACGTCGAGCGAGAGCGTGCTGCGCGGTCTCACAGTCACCCTCGCGGGCGGCGTGCCCGGTTGCGCGGGCGGCTCCGCCGAGCTCTGGCGCCAGGAACGGATGGTCGTCTCAGCCTCCCACAGCGAGCTCATCGTCCTCCTCGACAGCGAGGGGGAGATCGGCGAGGGGCCCTCGTCCGAGGCCCGCGCCACCGGGCGCCACGTGATCGTCCAGGACGTCCTGCGCGAGCCCCGCTGGCCCGCGTACACCGGCATGGCCGTCCGCTGCGGCGTCCGCTCGGTCCTGGCGATGCCCATCGTCATCGAGCACGCCGTCCTGGTCCTCGGGATGTACGGGGTGCGCCCCGGCGTCTTCGCGGCCAGGAACGTCCCGCCGCTGGCGGACATGCTCGCCGAGCAGGTGGGCGTGGCCCTCGCCAACATGTGGGACTACGACGAGGTCCGCACCGACGCGGCCCAGATGCAAGAGGCCCTCGCGGGCCGGGCGATCATCGACCAGGCCAAGGGCATCATCATGAAGTCCAGCGGCTGCTCGGCCGAGGCCGCCTTCGACGAGCTGCGCCGCATCTCGCAGCACCACCAGGTGAAGGTCGCCGACCTGGCCAAGCTGCTGGTCGAGGAGCACCAGCGCAACCGCGAGGCGAAGAAAGAGGACTGAGGCTCCGGTTTCCCTCCCCGACGGATCGCCTCGGCCAACCGGGGATCGTCCGGGGACCACCACCGATTGGCCGAGATGATCGGCCGCTAGCCGAAGGCGGCGATCGCGTCGTCGATCGTGTCGTACAGGGGCAGCCGCTGGGCCAGACCAGTGATCCACATCACCTTGGTCTTGGCGTACTCCACCCCGATGAGGGCGAACTTGGCGCCCGCGGTGGTGCTGACCTGCCAGTGGTGGACGATGAGTCCGAGCGCGCGCGAGTCCATGAAGGTCACCCCGCTCAGATCCAGCGCCATGTCGAGACCGTGCTCGCCGGTCTCCGCCGCCAGGTAGTCGGCGAACTGATCCCTCGTCGTCGCGTCCAGCAGACCCGTCACCCGGATCACGTTGATCCCACTGACCAGCGCCGACGTGAGAGTCAGGGCTGCCGATCTCTCGCCGTTCTCCGACACCGTCACTCAGGGCCTCCTCGTGCCATTCGATTAGCAACCTTACTGTTACCTGGGGGCGAGTAATACTCCAGGTTTCCGGGGAATACTGGAAGCAGAGGTCCAGCAGAGGGCCTCGCCTCGAAAATTAGTCGAGGCGATGCCGTCTGCCCGGATGTTGCTTCCGTGGTCGGCTCGCCCGACAGTAATACCAGGGAGCAGCAATGTCTGTTCAGGCACTCGCAATCACCGACATGACCGCTGAGGACCTCCTCGCCGAGATGTCCCTGCCTGAGATCTCCGAATACCGCGCCGAGCGTCTGCGTGAGCGCATCGTCGAGATGCACCGCCACCTCGCCATGGAGATCGCCCGCCGCTACCGCTACCGCGGCGAGCCACTGGAGGACCTCCTGCAGGCCGCGTACGTGGGGCTGATGAAGGCCATCAACGGCTTTGACCCGACTCTCGGGCACCCCTTCCGCGGCTACGCCGTGGTCACCATGACCGGTGAGGTCAAGCGCCACTTCCGCGACCGCACCTGGGCCATCCGCGTCCCCCGCGTCTACCAGGAGCGCAGGGCCGAGCTGAACCGCCTGGTCGCCGACCTCAGCCAGGACTTCGGCCGCGCCCCCACGGTCGCCGAGCTGGCCGTGAAGATGCGGATCTCCGAGGAGGACGTCCTGCTCACCCTCGACGCCTCCGCCGCCTACAGCGCGCTCTCGCTGGACGCCCCCCTCGGCGCCGACGACGACGCCGCCGCGCTGGGCGACGTGATCCCCGACGAGGACGACGCGCTGGGCACCCTTGTGGACCGCGAGGCGGTCAAGCCGCTGATCGACAAGCTGCCGGAGCGTGAGAAGAACATTCTCCTGCTGCGTTTCTTCGGCAACATGACCCAGGCCGAGATAGCGGCGGAATTCGGGATCTCCCAGATGCACGTCTCCCGTATCCTGCGGAAGGTGCTTGACCAGCTCCGTGAGGAACTTGTCGCCGAATGCTGAATACACCGCCCGTTACAGGGCACCCCAGTCGGCGACAACGGACGTGGCGTAAGGTGCGTTTGAATGGATCCCGGATGCTGAGGACAACGGCGGACTGGGACAGGGGAGGCGGATCTCGGGTGAACGAGGACGGTGTTCGTCCCGCTCGCTTCATGGCGAGTGGCGGCCGTTCCCGGATGATCCCCGCCGACGCCGCTGTCGCCGAACTCGCCTTCTGCCTTCCCGACCTTCCCGACGTACGCGACTTCGCCGCCACCCAGGCCGTGCGGAGCGGTATGTCCCAGGAGAGCCTCGCCGACTTCCTGGTGGCGCTGAACGAGGTGGCCACCAACGCGGTCACCCACGGTCACACCACCGCCAAGGCCGTGCTGCGGATGTGGACGGTCGGCCGTACCCTCGTCGTGGAGATCCACGACGAGGGCCGGTGGGACCCGGGACCCGCTCCGGGGGAGACGCCTCCCGGGCCCCACGCGACCAGCGGCATGGGCCTGTGGGTGGCCCGGATGGTCAGCTCCGACATCAAGTTCGAGACCGGGGCCTCGGGCACGTTCATCACCATGTCGTTCAAGGTCTGAACCGCCTTTTTCCGGGATACGCCCGGAGGATCCGTGCCAGGGATCGTGGGCGGCGTCACGTGGCCACGTGACGCCGCCCACCCGGCCTTCACCCTTTTCCTCACCTTCACCTTCACCTTCACCGGCGCGAGGCGCGTCCCACCGCCATCGACGCCGGTTTTCTCATGTCCCACGGTGAACGCCGGAAGGCACCGCCGAGGCTTCGCATGCCCGGCGGACGGGCCGTGGACCGGCGATGTGCCGGTGATCGGCTCGGAGGAGTACGCCGGCTCGGCCGGTGATTCAGCCGGTAATGAGGTGGACAGGCGTCACCTGCCGGCGGTGGGCGATGACGTCGAACCAGTCGGTGAGTGAGCCGCCGGACAGGTGGTACGCGGCGTCGTCCCCGGGATCGTAGACGGGACCGATCAGCCGCGTCCTGGTCGGCGCGTCGGACCAGGCCCGAACCGGATCGGGCCTCTCGGCGCGCAGATCCAGCAGGAAGGTGTCCGGGCCGGCTGCGCCGAGGGGGGTCTCGGCGAAGTCCGCCGGTGGGGCGGGGACGGGATAGGGCAGCGAGCCATGGTGGAAGGTCAGCCCGAGGGACAGGTAGCCGGGACCGAAGCGCTCGCGCAGGTGACTGCCCGCGTTGTGGTGCGTCGCCGGCGGGGACGACGGGGAGACGGTCCGCGGGGCGCCGTTGGCCGTGTGCGCGATGCCGCCCCAGTAGACGATCTTGTCTCCGGTGTGCTCGTGCCACCGGATCGTGTCCTCGGCCAGGCGTCGTTCGATGGCTTCGAGGCCGTCGGGTTGTGGTGTGGCCTGCCCGGGATGGTCGAGGACGCCGGCGAAACGGACCGGGTCGGCCGGGTGTCGCTCGTTGTGGGCGCGCATCCATCGGATGACGCCGAGGATTTCCTCGGTCTGCCAGAAGGACCTGGCGTCGGCCAGCAACGCCCGCGGGTCGCCCTGTCCGGTACGTAGGTACTCGTCGAGTTTGAGGCGTCCCGCGTCGTCGCCTTCCAGGGCGAGGGAGCGGAACCCCAGCTCCTCGACCAGGAACCTCAGGATCCGGTGAGCGATGACGGACAGCTCATGGGCCTGGCGGGTCGACACGCCGAGGGCGACGACCGTGGCATCGCGCGCCATGTCGCGCAGTGGCAGCAGATCGGCGAGCGGGGCCTGGGGGTCGAGGGTGGTGAGGGGATGGGCGTGCTGGCTGATCCACTGGGGGACCGTCTCGGCCATCGCAGTCTCCTTGCTTCCTTGGTGGGTACGGAGGGGTGCCGCGAGTCCGGGCCGCGTCCGTCGGGGTCAGGCGGGGTAAGGGCTCGCGGTCCTGCCCTCGCGCGGCGTCCGCGCCCACCGGGTGAGGGGGTTTCCGGTGTCCTCGCGACACCGTGTGAACAGCCTCGTACCTAAACAAAGGTTCATGTCAAGCTAGGGTGGGCCCATGCCGGAACCCGCGACGATCGCCAAGGAGCTGACCATCGGTGAGTTGTCCGAGCGCAGCGGCGTGCCGACCTCCGCGCTGCGCTTCTACGAGCGGCAGGGGCTCATCTCCAGCCGCCGGACCACCGGTAACCAGCGCCGCTATCACCGCAGCACGCTGCGCCGGGTGGCGTTCATCCGCGCCTCGCAGAGCGTCGGCATGCCGCTGTCGGTGATCGGGGGAGCGCTGGGCTTCCTCCCGGAGGACGCCCCGCCCACCCGGGAGTTCTGGATCAAGGCGTCGGCGTGCTGGAGCGAGGAGATCAACGCTCGCATCGAGAAGATGGAGAGGATGCGCGACCGGTTCACCGAGTGCGTCGGCTGCGGATGCCTGTCGTTCGAGCAGTGCGCGCTGATCAACCCCGGCGACGCACTCGCCGACCACGGACCGGGGCCCCGCCGCCTGCTGAATCCCTGACATCGGCCAGGCGGCGACGGAGCGGAAAACGGGTGTCGGCCTCCGGACTCACCGTGGCCGCACCACCGGACGGGGCGGAAGAACGGGAAGGGCCCCGTCCGAGTGGACGGGGCCCTTCCCGTTTCGACAGCCGTACCTCCGAGGCGGGCTTCCCCAGGTGTTGGGGTCCGCCTCCGGCAGGTCTAGCGCCTGCGGCGCCAGCCTCCTCCGCCCCCGGTGGTGGTCCGCGGGCCGGCCGAGCCGACCCCGGCCTGGTGCAGCGCGAGGAGCAGGAGTCCGAGGAGCAGGAAGCCGGTCCCGGTGAGCGGGCCGAGCCTGGTGTTGATCAGGTCGAGCAGAAATCCGAGGCCGAATACGACGGCGGCGGCGATTGCGAGCATGGTTACCTCGTTCCGGCGGAGATGTTCAGGAGCTGTTCCAGAGTCGCCCGGTAGTCACGCAGGGCGGTCCGGAGATCTTCGGTGTCGTTCTTCTCGGTGTTCTTCCAACGCCCCTGGAGCTCGCCGGTTCGGGTCTCCAGCGCGTTCCTGAGAGAGCTCGTGACCTCGTCGAGCAGGGAGTCGGCCCGTTCCACCGCGTCACGCGGGTCGTCCACGAAACCGGCCTGGACCTCCTGCCAGCGCCGCCGTACGTCGTCGGAGTCCTGGTCGAACAGGGCCCCGGCCGTGGCGGGCGCGGTGACGGCGGGCGTCTGGTCGGCCCGCTCGGCGTCGGTGAAGCCCGTACCCTCGTCGAGCACGTCGTCCGGCCGGTCCGCGGTGCTCTCGGGGAAACCGGGGGTCACCGGTGAGCCCGCGCCGGGCACGGGGGCGTGCGCGCCGATGCCGGTCACCGGGGTGCCCGGGGTCGCGGCGGGGGGCTGGGCGTGGGCGAACGGGCTGTCGTTCCTGCCGTCGTCGGGATCACCCGGCACGTCGTGCCGGTCGTCGTCGAGCAGGACGTCCGAACCGGTGGCGCGCCGGTCGTCGCTCGATTCGACGACGAGGACGTCGTCGCGGTCACCGGCCAGAGGGTCGCGCGTACCGGTGTCCGGGTCGAGGGGTGAGGCGTCCGTATGGTCGGCGTCACCGGGGCGCGGCTCCTGGAACTCGGGGGCCGTGTCCTGGCTGTCCTGTCCGTGCCGCGTCGCGTTCAGGTCGTTCTCGTCGAACTTGCGGACCGTCCGGTCGTCGTCCTCGTCCACCTTGTGGACCAGCCGGTCCTTGTCCGGGTTGAATCGGTCGTTCATATCGGGTCACCGTCCTTGGGGATCGCGTCGGGAGGCTCGCTCGGCGTCGTTGGTGGTCTCCGACTCGGCGGATTCCGTCCGCCGGGCGGCGGGGGCGTCGGGAACCGCGGGATCCCGGTCGACGGTCTCGGTCCGCCGGGGGGTCCGGTCGCCGTTGGCCGGGCTGCCGGGGGCCGCGAGCAACTCCTCGAACAGGGCGCGGTAGTGAACCATGGCCTGCCGGAGTTCCTCGGTGGAGGCCTCCTTGTGGGCGGCCCGGGTGCTGATCTCGTGAGCCTGCCGATAGTGATCGAGAGTGCGGCCGTGCGCGACCGACAGGTCGGAGAGCCGCTGCTCGAAGTCCTCGGTCGGGTAACCCCGCTCCGCCATCACGGAGGTGACCAGGTGGTCGGCCTCCGTCACCGCGAAGCCGGGAGCGTCCACGAAACGCTCCTGGACCTCCATCCACTTCTTCGTGTAGATCTCGCGCGTCCCGGCGTCCAGGGCGCGGATGTCGAGAGAGCTGAAGCGCTGCTCGCGGGCGATGAGTTCCTGCTCGGCATCGCGCCGGTTCTCGCGCTCCTGCACGGTACGTTCGTATTCGGGGCCGAAGCGGTCGCGAAGTCGGTGCCGGCGCTGCTGCTGCAGCACGAAATAGCCGACTGCGACGATCGCCGCCACCGCGACCACGACGACGGCCACCCAGATCACGGTGGACATGTCTGCCTCCGGTTGTGTAGGCGCTTGTACCCGTGCGCTGCCCTGGGGTCAAGGCTCGAA
This sequence comes from Streptosporangium sp. NBC_01469, assembly GCF_036227305.1. Taxonomy (NCBI): domain Bacteria; kingdom Bacillati; phylum Actinomycetota; class Actinomycetes; order Streptosporangiales; family Streptosporangiaceae; genus Streptosporangium; species Streptosporangium sp. NBC_01469. The sequence continues at coordinate 5,310,142 of NZ_CP109465.1, forward strand.
ACCGGCTGCCGACATCTGTGGCGTGCCACTACTCGGTCTGGATTTGATGTTTTACCGGGATTTTTCGGGTATTGAATATCCCTTTATCGGGCTTTCGATCGCGGCCCCCGCGTTCACTTTTTTCCCTGATCCTTGATGGCTTCGGGGACATCGGCGGCGCCGGCGGCCTTCCGGGCCTCGTTCAGCATCCTCTCGACCAACCAGTCCCCGGGAGAGGCGGGAACCTCCAGAAATCCCCGGCCGCGCTCGTACGAGATGTCCATCCCGGCGGCGACCAGCCGTCCGGCCCAGCGCAGCGCCGTGTTCAGCTTCTCGGCGGGGATCACCCGCCCCTGCGCCACGGACGACAGGTTCCGCAGGTTCGTCGCGGGCCCGGACTGGCCGTGCGCGCGGTCCAGCTTCCACGGGATGGCCCGCGAGTGATCGAGCATCGGCTTCGAGAGCCCGGCGGCCCGCTTCGCCTGCAAGATCCCGGACTCGCTCACCCCGAACCGCGCGGCCAGCTCCGCGTTCGACAACCCCTGCCCCGCCAACCGCCGTAGCTCCTCCTGGTCGATCAACGCCTTACGCCCCACAGCGCCCCCGCCCTTCACACGATCGCCTGCCCTCGCGGGCGTCGCCGTGTGCGAAGCCCCCTCGATCTGCGCTAAGGTTAAGACCGTTCAGCCCGCGAGGGCGACGAACAACCGGGACGTAGCGCAGCTTGGTAGCGCACTTGACTGGGGGTCAAGGGGTCGCAGGTTCAAATCCTGTCGTCCCGACCAGGTTTTAGCTGGTCGGCAAGGGTGTCACCCGAAAGGGAGGCACCCTTTCTTCGTTCTGGGTGACTATGGCTCCCGTCACGTGAAGATCCGATCCATCGCCTCCGCACCACCGAGCAGGACCGGGCGGATCTGCTTGCGGTAGGCCGCCTCCATCACGGGGGTTCCGCTGCTCGCGCCTGGCGGCACTGCGCTCCGGTGTCCATGGGGCGCACCTTCACTGTGCGATCAAGGAACCCGTACGGCGTGTCCGCGCCTGCGGGTTCCGCTTTTTCGCGGTCCCTCCATGACATCGCCCATACACGTGCTCGCACAGGAGGCGATAGGGGAGACGGCAGGTCTCCCATGTCTCCCCCAGAGTGCGGTGATGGACGAGATTCCGGGTTGGGCGCTGAGATTGCGCGCCGAGCGACGCGAGCGGCTGTGGTCGCAACGGCAGATGGCACGAGCACTCACCGAGGCGGCCGATGAGAACACTCGCGCTCACCTGCCGACCCGCGAGTCCCTGATCCGCATGATCAAGGATTGGGGGAAGGGCAGGCACCGAACGCAAGGATCTCTACCGGGTGCTGTACTGCCGGGCGTTCGATCTCCCCGAGGCCGAGCTGTTCGACCTGGCGAACAAGGCTGCCCGGAAGTCACCGGCCCAGGTACTCGCCGCGATCATGCCCGAAGGCGACCCACTGTCCCGCCTTCCCGCCGGGGCAGGGCGGAGGGGTGGGATGGGCACCGCACAGGATCTGGCGGCACGGGTTCACGGTCTGCGGCTCGCCGATGACGTCATCGCCGGAAGCGACCCGACATTCCCGAGGTTCGGGAGCTACTGGCTCGCCACCCTATGAGCGCCTGAGTGGGCTAGGTGTTCTCCCCGAGTCTGGCTCGGGCCTGGGCCATTACATCGGGGTGGGGATCCTCAGCGAGAACTCGTAAGACGGTCTCCGGCGTCGTGGGCCATAGGGCCAGACACCACCGCACGTCGACCGATCGGTCATGGGCAAGGCGTTGCAATTCGTCGTAAGGGAGTTTTTCCGACGTTACTGCGGCTCTGCGCACGGTTGCGGACTTGTCGTTCGAGAGAAGGCGGTGTTGGTTTGTTGTGGTGATCGGGTTCTGGGTCGCACCGACATGAACCTTGGGGTCGGCGTCGGTTATTAGGGCAGTGAGGATGTCCGGATCGTTAGTGTGAGCCGCCAGGCACGCTCGGACATGAGGAGAGGGGTCTCCGGCGAGTACCGAGTTCGTCTCCTCGTCCAGCCCGCCTTTCTCGGCGAGCAGTCGACGCAGAATCTCATCCGCGGACCGGCAGATGGCGCGGCGGACCTCGGCGTCGGCGGCCGGATGGTCCGGCAGTGACCATCGCACCGACCAGTGAGGGTCTTCGATCAGGGTGACCAGGACATCGGCTGGACAGGAGGGATTCTCGACAAGGCTCTGGCGGGTCTTCACATCCGCGTCCTGAGCGAGTGCACGCAAGACCCCGTCTGGTGCGTCAGGCCGAGCCGCCAGGGCACGCTTGACCGCGCGGGAGGGGTCTGCCGCCATGGCTTCGAGGATCTCCGAGGGTGTGGCGGGATCGCTTGCCACAGCCAACCGGACCTGGACCTTCTTATGATGGGCGCGTATGTCCAGATCCGCCTTGCTCGTGCCGCCATCCGTTTCCGAAGCACCTGATTCCTGCACTCGTCAGTCCTTCCTCGACCATGTGAGTAGCATGATCGCAGCCATCACTGATAATGGGCGCTTGGACACCAATCGGCGGAGGGACGCCGGACGGCGTCGATGAAGATGCTTGTTCGCAGCCATTACTTTCTGGGTGACCAACCGGGGGACAACCCCCCTGGACGGGACCGGATGCCGGTGGACAGCCAGAGACGTCAACCGCAGGTCAGAGCCGATATCAACTCTGGTCGGGGAACCGTTTGGATCGCCCGGGGATGAAGGGGGCACAGGTTCGAATACTGCTTTCCGGGTGGGGCTTTCTGCTGTTCCACGCCGTCCCGTTATAGCTGGTAATCCGTGAGGCCCCCCGCGCGATGACTGGCCGCCGGTCCCAACTCCAACAAGGGAAGCCAGGAGCAGCCAGCAATTTCGTTTGCCAGATTTTTGCCTTTCGCTAAGTTGACCTCCATGCGCGTCCTCCCCTCCATGGTGTTCTCCAGCGTGTTGGTGAGCCTCCTCCTCACTGGCACCGCCGCAGCCGGCACCGAACGGCTCAGGCCGGTTCCCGTCGGCGCGGCCGCTCTCACGGCCAACCCGATCTACAAAGCCGGCGAACTGAAGCTGGACACCTGTCCGGAGCGGCCGGTTCGCGATGACGATTTCAAAGGCGTTACCAACTACCTCAACGGCATCCTCCACTGCCTCAACACCAGCTGGAAGCGTCAGTTCACAGCGGCAAAACTGCCCTTCGCCATGGCGAAGCTGCGGACCATACGCCGCTCCGGCGTGAAAACCGGCTGCAACACGTTTCCCAAGGACGCCCAGGCGATCTACTGCTCGAAGGACAAGACCATCGTCTTCCAGCTCGACAAGAACGTCCTCACCGGCACGAGCGACCTGTTCCTGTTTGAGGCCATCGCCCACGAGTACGGCCATCACGTCCAGCAGCTCTCCGGGATCATGACTACCTTCGACTCCCGTAAGTACCGCACCAAGGAGGACTACAACGCCGCCTCGCGCCGCCTCGAACTCCAGGCGGACTGCCTGAGCGGCGCTTTCATCGGCAGCGTCTGGTCCTCCCTGAAGCGACCGGCGTCGGACTTCGCCTACCTGCGGCGTATCGCGACGAATTCCCCCACCCACGGCAAGGCCGCGAACTACTCCTACTGGCTGAACCGTGGCTTCCGGGCCAAGGGACCCGATGCTTGCAACACTTTCGCCGCCAGGTCCAGGGTGTCTTGACCGATGTGGCGTGCCGGGCGTGGGTGGAGTACCGCACCCGCTGAGCCCACAAGCAGCAGTATGAGGGCCGACGAAGTAGCGGAGTCCCCGCCTGAGGACGAGTCAAGGGAGGATTATGGCTCTCAGCCTCCGGGCCGCGGACTGGAGATCCGTGACTTGAACGATGAACTGTGTGGCCGCGCCCGCTTCAGCAGGTGGCGCTCACTTCAAGCCGACAGGGATCTGATGGCCGGTCTCCACCACCTGGCCACCGTCATCCTCGCCGTACAGGTCGGCCGGCACCCCGACCGGGGAGTAGTCGCCGACCGTGCGAACGAGCGGCACCTTTCTACGCAGGTACGGGCGGGCGGCCAGTGCCTCGCTCACGTGCGCTTTGCACGCGGGCGGGTGAGCTGTGGGCCAGGGCGATCAGAGGTCACCTGCCACTGCGGAGGGCATGATCCAGCTGATACGCCCGGTGTCGGGGTCAGTGGCCGACTTCCCGCAGACGCGGCACAGCCCTTTCGGCATGCACCGGCGTTGGCGCAGCATATGCACCAGGTGCCACAGCGAGCCCGCAAAGCCCCGAACATCCACTCCTGCGGGAGCGCATCACATCGGTATTGCCGTGGCTAGGCAGGTGGCGACCGCTGGTGTGACGCCACCCACGACTTCTGCACCACTTTCTGACCTGTTGGGCGGGGTTGTACGCCGGGAGGCGGCTCCCGGAAGATGAGATCTTCGCCGCTGGGCCGGAACGGTACGGGAGGATACGGATGACCTACGACATCGCCGAGCCCTACGGGCCACTGATCACGACGACGTTCCGGCTCGTCACCTGGAACGTGTGGGGCAGATACGGCCCATGGGAGAGTCGCGAGGTCGCGATCCGCGCCACCCTGGAACGGCATGACCCCGACGTGGTGGGGCTGGTGGAGGCGTGGGACGGGCAGGGCGCCCGGCTCGGCCTGCCGTACCACGTGTTCGAAGGCGACTACGAGGTCGACGGCGTGCGCTCCGGCCTGGCCGTCCTGTCGCGCTGGCCGATCGGCGCGCACGAGTCGCGCAAGCTGACCGGCGGGCCGGACACCGGCGGGCAGGTGCTGTATGCCGGGATCGACGGCCCGCGCGGCATCGTCCATATCTATGTGGCGGCGCTGACCTGGCGGCCGGAGCACAGCGGCGAGCGCCAGCGGCAGGTGCGCGAGGTGGCCGCCTTCGTCGCCGATGGCCCCGGCCAGGTCTGGTCGTGGGACATAACGAAATTGAAAGGACCCGAAAAGGGGGTCGTCTACAACCTGTACGTGATGATCGATATCTACTCGCGGTACGTCGTGCACTGGGAGACCTGGCCCGCCGAGAACGCCCGCCTCGCAAAACGATTCATCAAGAATGCCATCGAGCGGAACGGCGGATCGGCGCCGAAGACGATCCATTCCGACCGGGGTACCCCGATGACATCGAAAACCGTCGGCCAGCTCCTCATCGACTTGAAGGTCGACCAGTCACATTCCCGGCCGAAGGTATCGAACGATAATCCCTATTCGGAGGCGAACTTCCGGACGTTGAAGTACTGCCCGGCGTTTCCCGGACGATTCGGGTCCATCCAGGACGCCCGCCAGTTCTGCCGGCGGTTCTTCACCTGTTACAACAACGAGCACCGGCATTCGGGGATCGCTCTGCACACGCCGGCCTCGATCCACCACGACACCGTCGGCCAGGTCCAGACCGAGCGCGCCCGAGTCCTGGCCGCCGCCTACGCCGCCAACCCCGAGCGGTTCCGACGCATGCCCACCCCGCCCCGACTGCCCGAACGTGCCTGGATCAACCAGCCAGAAGCCAAGATCGAAACGGAGCAATCAGCACAGAACGCTGCAGCCTGACCTGTGTCACCCGGTTTGACAGGCGCCGGCGACTACCGTTATCGTCTTGCCCCACGTCCGATGGATTTGCACTGTCTCATTGGATCCGGGGCACTAACGCCCGTTCAACGCTCCGCTGGCCTTGAGGCCAGAGCGTGATGCGATATGCCGGTGAACGCCGAAGCCACCGCCATGGTGCAGGCCGCCCTGGTGCTCGACGAGGGGCCAGTGCGGCGGGGGAGAAGAGTGGCCAGGCGGGGGGTCACTCGCTGGCGCGCGCGGCCTTCCACAGCTGCATCCTGGCGGCGTACTGATCGTCCACGTCCTGCAGCCACGGGTGCTGGTCGCGCTTCTCCTGCGCCTGCAGCCGCACCTCGCGGGCCTTCTGTACTTCGTCCTCCTGCTTGTCGGTGGACTTCGGTTTGCCGGTCATGATGTCTATCGCCGAGGGGAGAGCGGCGACCAGTTTCTCGAAGAGGGCGTCGGCTTGCTCGTAGTCGCGCTGAATCTCTACCAGGTCATTCGGAAATTCGTATGCAGACACGTGTGAATCCAATGGTTTACGGCATGTCGCCCCGGAGGGGTCTCCGTGGTCGGCTTGGACCTGCGGCCGATGTCCTAGGCATGTGCCCGAGGACTGCCGTGCTAAGCGCGTGAAGCTGAATCGGGCACACGAGACAGCCGGGCGGCGAAGCCACAGAGCAGGCCGTACCGGGCGAGCCGCGTAGTGAGCCCCTGTATATACGCGCTGCCTGATCCTGAAGACGGCTGAGCACCAGGACTATGTCGTGACGCGTGGTGTCGGCTGGGAAGAAGACATGGAGACCGACCGGGACCCCAGCAAGCTCGCTGGGTTCGCTCCCGCGTCTGATCCGAACCGCATGAGGACCTATCCGCCTGGAAGATCATCGAGGAGAGCGACACCCGAGTGGCGCTCATCCAAGAACTTGACGCCCCACAGGTACAGGGGCAGGAAACGGTGTTCACTCACGCGTTTTTGGAGGTCGAACGGTTCGGCGAGCCCGACGAGGACGGCCGCCCCGGCTGGCACATGAAGACGTCCAGCCGTTGCGACCTACGGAAGGACCTCGGTGCTCTCGACATAGCGGATGTGACTCTGGATCCTGCCGTACCACCACCGGGTAAAGACGCGCGGAAGATACATGTGCTGGTCAACGAACGAGAGTGCGCCAGCGGACAACGGGCGGACGGCCGCGTACACCTAATCGAGATGAAACCGACTCCATGTTGACGACGCGCGAACGGTGACCCCCTGGCGACGGCCGAATGGTGACCCCCTTGTAGTCACTCTGGAGGGTGATCAAGGTGGAGGACTGGGCGGAGATCCGCCGGTTGTATCGAGCCGAGGCGATGCCGATCAAGGCGATCGCTCGGCATCTGGGCATCTCGAAGAACACCGTGAAACGGGCGCTGGCGGCCGACAGCCCGCCGAAGTATGAGCGGCCGAGCAAGGGATCGATCGTGGACGCGGCCGAGCCGCAGATCCGGGCGCTGTTGGCGCAGTTTCCGACCATGCCCGCGACGGTGATCGCCGAGCGGATCGGCTGGACGCGGTCGCTCACGGTCCTCAAAGACCGAATCCGTGTGCTGCGGCCGCAGTTCAAGCCGGTCGATCCGGCGTCGCGGACCGCCTATCAAGCGGGCGAGCTGGCCCAGTGTGATCTGTGGTTCCCGCCGGTGAAGGTGGCGGTGGGAGCCGGGCATCTGGCCAGCCCGCCGGTGCTGGTCATGGTCAGCGGCTACTCGCGGTGGATGATGGCCCGGATGCTACCCTCGCGCACCGCGGGGGATCTGTTCGCCGGACACTGGGCTTTGTTGTCGGAGCTGGGCGCGGTGCCCAAGACGCTGGTATGGGACAACGAGAGCGCGATCGGCCGGTGGCGGGGCGGCAAACCGCAGCTCACAGCGGATGCCAACGCCTTCCGCGGAGCGCTGGGAGTGGGCATCCTGCAATGCAGGCCGGGCGATCCCGAGGCCAAAGGGATGGTGGAGCGGGCCAACGGCTATCTGGAGACCTCGTTTCTGCCCGGCAGGGAGTTTGCCTGCCCGCAGGACTTCAACGCCCAACTGGCCAACTGGCTCCCCCAGGCCAACAGCCGTCATCACCGGCGCATCCAGTGTCGGCCGCTGGATCGGCTGCACGTCGACCTGGCGGCGATGGTGGCGTTGCCACCGGTCGCGCCGGCCGTTGGCTGGCGCACCTCGACTCGGCTGGCGCGTGATCACTATGTGCGTGTCGCCTCGTGTGACTACTCGGTGCACCCCTCGGTGATCGGCCGCCTGGTGGAGGTGGTCGCCGACTTGGAGGAGGTCACCGTGACCTGCGGCGGGCAGCTGGTGGGCCGCCACCGGCGGTGCTGGGCGCCGCACCAGACCATCACCGATGCGCTGCATGCCCAAGCCGCTGCCGCGATGCGCCGCACCTGCCTGCGCACCGCCGCTGCCCCGGCCAAAGCCGAGGTCGAGGTCGAGGTCGAGGTCGAGCAGCGCCGATTGAGTGACTACGATGCACTGCTCGGCGTCGAGGGGGTGGCGTGATGGCCACCGCCCAAACCCAGCCGAGCAGTGGACGTAACGTCGCGGCCGAGTTGGCCTATCTGACCCGGGTGCTCAAGGCCCCGTCCCTGGCCGCGGCCATCGATCGGCTGGCTGAGCGGGCCAGGGCCGAGTCGTGGACGCATGAGGAGTTTCTGGCCGCGTGTCTGCAACGCGAGGTCGCCGCCCGGGAATCACACGGCGGCGAGGCCCGGATCCGCTTCGCCCGCTTTCCGGCCCGCAAGGCGTTGGAAGACTTCGACTACGACCACCAGCGTTCTCTTAAACGCGAGGTCATCGCACATCTGGGCACGCTGGACTTCGTCACCGCCAAGGACAACGTGGTCTTCCTCGGCCGCCCGGAACCGGCAAGACCCATCTGTCCATCGGGTTGGGCATCCGGGCCTGTCAAGCCGGCCACCGAGTCGCCTTCGCCACCGCCGCCCAATGGGTCGCCCGGCTGGCCGACGCCCACGCCGCCGGCACGCTGCAGGGCGAGCTCATCAAGCTGTCTCGGATCCCGGTGCTGATCGTGGACGAGGTCGGCTACATCCCCTTCGAACCCGAGGCGGCCAACCTGTTCTTCCAGCTGGTCTCCAGCCGCTACGAGCGGGCAAGTCTGATCGTCACCAGCAACAAACCCTTCGGACGCTGGGGAGAAGTGTTCGGCGACGATGTCGTGGCCGCCGCCATGATCGACCGCCTGGTCCACCACGCCGAAGTCATCAGCTTGAAGGGAGACAGCTACCGCCTCAAAAATCGTGACCTTGGCCGCGTGCCAGCGGCCAATCCCAGCAATGACCAGTAACAATCAAGTACACGACAGGGGTCAGCTTTCAGACGCCGATAGGGGGTCACGGTTCGGACGACGTCGACACTCCAACAGAGGTACGTCTGGTCATCGGTGTGGAGCCCCTCTCGGCAGATGGTCCTCGGACGTGCCAGGCGAACCCTCCGACACCGTTCACCGTCGAACTGGACGAACCACTCGGCGACTGCACCCTCGTCGACACGTCGGTCTACCCGCCTCGGCGAGTTACCGGCGATAAGTAAAGATCAGTAGACATGAGCACGTCCATAAGCCCACGCCCTGCTTGTGCTGTGAAGCGCGGTCGGCCATGGCGGAAGTGAGCTGGACGGATCCACGCTGAGAGGTTTCCCGGGTGACCAACTGGGCGCCCTTGGTGAGCGCGGTCCTGATCTCGTGACGGTAGACCGTCTCGGTCACGTGCGTGCTGACGTGGCCCACGAGAGGACTTGGTCGGCGGATATCAGCCGCACCGGCACGGTGCCGTCCGGCTTGCGGGTAAGGGAGCGATAGATCATGATGATGACATGACCAAGAGAAAGGGCGATCTCCGCCCAGGCCGTTGAGGCCCCACGAGCCGGTCCGGGGACCGGCCGATCATGTCACTGCCGAATCGCTGAAGCACCTCGACCCCCTGCCGTACCCGCAACGCATGCGGGAGCTGGCACTGCTCGCCCGCCGTATGGCCGGCACCTCTCAGCTGCGCGACCTTCTGGCCGATCTCCATCGGCAGGGCCGGGACGAGCGACGCACGGCACTCCACATGGCCATGGCGGCCCGGGAACTCGGTTTCGTCGAAGCGGTTCTCGCCGGGCCGGACATGGATCTGCGTCGTGCGGCCCTGCGAGCGGTGCGGACCCTCCCCATCGGGGACCAGGCGGTCACTGCCGCTCTGCACGACGCCCCTGCCGAGCTGCGTCTCGCGCTGTACCGCACGCTGGTGATCGCCCGCCGCCGGGAGACGGCGGAGAGGCTGCTGCCGGACGTCCACGCCCGGTGGGGGGACCGCGAGGCGGCCGCACTGCTGCCGGCGTGCGGCGGTCCGACCGTCTCGCGATGGCTGCCCGACCTCGCTCACGCGGTGACATCGTGGCACGCGCTGAGCAAAAGCCATGCCGGCGCCGTGCTGGAGGCCGCGGATCAGGAGCTGTCCGCCGGGATCCACGCGTGGAGCTGGTGGCGCCGCCGTGGCGTGGGAACGGCACTCGCGGCGCTCGCCGAGCCGACGCGCATGCTGGACCTGCTGGAGCGGCACGACCTGTGGTTCCCGCGCATCCCGCTCCCGGCGGGGGTTCTGGGCGCGCTGTTCGAGGCTGACGCCGTCCGTACCACGCGGGTGCTCACGCGCGGGTCGAGGACCAGTTGGTCCTGGCCGCCGAAAGCATTGGTCAAGCGTCTGCGGTCATGCCCGGAGGCGGAGATCCTGGCCGTGGCCTCCGATAACCCTCATCAGCTGGTCACCGTACTGCGGTCGCTGCCGCCGGAACGCAGGGGGTCGATCTTCGATGCCGTCGCCGAGCAGATGGGCGGTTCCTCAGGCCTGTGGGCGATGCCGCTGCTGGACTCGCTCCCCTCCGAACGCGCGGCGGCCGAAGCGCGGCGGATGCTCGCATGGCATGCCTCGGTGTGGCAGTCCCCCCGAGCACACCTGGACGATCCCTCCATCCCGCTGGAACTCGCCTCCTACCTGCCGCTCGCGGAGGCCACAGGCCCGTTGCGGGAAGCCGCCTTCGGCGGTGATCCGCGACGGCGGGGACTGGGCCGATCCCTGCTGTTGCGCTGCGCGGCCCGTGCTCGGGACGGTGAGACGCTGCGTGAGCTCCTCGCCGAGCTGGCCGGACGCATCGCCAACGAACAGGACCCGCTCCGCCGTGACCTGCTGACCGCGATCGGCGGCGTCGCACCGGCTCTACTGGACGACTCCTTCGCCGATATCCTGGAGCGCGTCGCCGCCGCCGCGGTCGACGCGCCGGATTCCTCCCTCGCCACCCAGGAGGCGCTGCGACGCCTGGCCGGACGGGTGGTACGACACCACGATTCCGCGACGACGCCTGCCTTGACGGCCTGGGCATTGGGGACGTACGCCAAGCTGGTGGCGCGCCACGGAGCCGACGGGCTTTCCGCTCCGGCGGCGCAGTCCCCTCCCTCGCGCAGGCGCCGATGGGGGACTGAGCCGGCGGCGACGTCGCACGGCCTGGACCGGGTGTTGCGCCGCGGCCAGGAGCGCGACCTTTTCGCGGTGCTTCGCCCAGAGCTGCGCGCCGCGCGGGACCGGGGGGATTTCACTCTGGCCGTGGCACTGGCCCGGGCGCTCGGCCGGAGGTCGTGGACACTGGACGAACTCCAGGACGACCTTCGGGCCGCGGTGCGCGTGGCACCAGAGCCGATCGCCCGCCAGGCGGCCTGCCTGTGGCTGGCACGCCCGGCGGAGCGGGAGGAACGGGTCGTCGAACTCGTGCGGGAGGACCCGTCCGCCGTGAGGTTGCCCGCCGTCTGGCGCACGGTGGCCGGACGGCGTACCGACCTGCTCCTGCCGTCGCTGAGCGGAGTCCATCAGGGCCGGTTCACCGGGGGGCCGTGGGTACCTCCCGTCGACGGCGTCGTCGCAGGCAGGTGGACCCCCGGTCAACGCGACCACGTGCGCGCACGGCTCGTGTCCGTCGTCGGCGACGGCGGGCTGCCCGTCACCGATCGGCTGGCCGCCATCCAGGCGGCGGGCCGGATCGGCGGTGGCCTGGAGCTTCTGAGGGAGTGGGCGGCCCGAGAGGAGACGGTGCTGGCCGAAGCGGCCATCGCGGCGATGGCGAGCACGGATTCGCCCGCCCAGGCGCTGCCCGTGCTACTCGAACACGCTCGGGGAGCCGCCTCCCGGGTGGCGGTGGCCGCCCTGGCACGGTGCTGCCGCTCGGTCACCCCGTCTCGGCTCGGTCCCCTCCTGGAACAGGCGTTGACGGACCCCGGTGGCAAGGTGACCCTGCGCAAGCACGTCGCGCGCCAGGTGGAGCGGAACCGTCCGCTGGGAGCGGCTGACCTGCTCCTTCGGGTGTGGGCGGATGCCGACCTGCACCGCGACGTGCGAGCAGCGGTGGCCTCGGCGCTGCTCCGGATGCCGGAGGACGCACGGACTCTGGACGCGCTCGGGACGGCGGTCGGGCGGTACGCCAACGAATCGATGTTTCGCATGCTCTTCCAAGCCGGCCCGCTGGAGTACGCGCCCCCCGTCCGCCCCGGCTACGCGGATCTGATGGGCCGGCTCCTCTCGGCGGCCACCCTTCCTGGTGTGCGGTTCCGAGGATCGAAGGCGTTCACTGCCTGGGCGCACTGGTACCGGGGCGACGTGGAGCAGATCGCGACGGCCGTGGGCGACCCCCAGGCGGAAGGCGGCGAGTCCGTCCTGTCGATGTTCCTCGCCCTGCTGCGGACCGGGACCATCCGGCCGCAGGCGCTCGACGTCCTCACCCGGCTGGCCGCCGCCGTACCCGACGACGGCCAGGCCGGCTCTCTGAAGACCCCCTCGCGAGACCGGGTGACCGCCATAGTCGAGGAGCTGATCTCTGTCCGGTACTCCGACGGCAACTCCTGGCGGAACCGGTTGATCCGCGACGCCGTGGGCATCCTGGCTGCTCAGCCGCTCCTGCTCTCCCAGGCCGTCCGGCTCGGCGCGGCCCTGCTCGGGGAATCCGCTGAGCGCGGACCTGTGGAACTCGGGGATGACCTGTGTCTTCTGGCCGACCTGCTTCGTGACCGGCCCATCCTCGCGGCGGCGACCGCGGACAGCGCGATATCAGGTTGCCTCGGGTATGGAGCCGTGCGCGACATCGGACCCGATACCGTACTGCCGGCGGCACGGCGCCTGGCGAACCGGGACGACCTCGCCGCGGGCCTGTTCGCCCTCGCGCTCACCCGCGTCGTCGGAGAACGGACCGACTGGGCCGATCCGTGGCGCGAACTCCTCCGCGACCTACGCGACGCCCCGCATCTGGAGGTACGGCAGGCGGCCTGGGACACCTTCGCCCCGTAGGCATCACTCCGGCGGGAGATCCCTGACCATGAGGTGAACCTCTGCCGTAGGCCGCCGTACGGGGGTGAAGGAGAAGACCGGCTACGACGTCGAGGTGACCGAAAGGTCGGCCTCTACCTCGACGCCCGGCACATCATCGCCTACAGAGGCGGAGAGGTACGCCGCCAGTTCAACTGAAATGAGTCCCCTGAGAGTTGGGGTCTTGGCCCGTGATGGGCGAGGGCTCTCCTTGTCGTACGGCTACAGGCAGTTGACCGACTCGACCCGGGAGCTGTTGTACGAGCAGGAGTCGATGAGCTTTCCAGCCGGGTTGCGGACGTACCCCGTGTCTGAGGCCTGGTTCCAGATGTAGGCGAACGTCCCTCCGGCCCGGCCCCAGTAGCGGGTGGTCGAGGTGTTCGTACCCTTACCGGTCCGCACCGTGACCGTCTTCCCGGCGCCGAGGGTGAACGTACCGAAGGTGTAGACGTGATCCGGTGCGGATGTCTTGTCGCGGAGGGTCCACCCCTTGAGGTTGATCGCCTTCCGGGTGGTGTTCTTGAGTTGCGCCCACTCGCCGTTCAGGCTGCTGTTCGCCCCGTTGTCCGGCGACCCGGGCGAGTTGTAGTAGATCTTCGCGAACTGGACCGCGGGGAGCGCGGCGGCTTGCGCCGGCACAACGGGAACAAGCGCCATGGCCAAGGCGACAGCGGACAGGGCCAGGGGGAAAGAGCGCACTGGTGCATCCTCCAGCATGTGAAATATGGGGCGAATGTAGACGGTCGGTTCGTGGCGTAGGTTGGCAGGTGAATTCAGTTTCTTTGGGGCACCAGGACATGACGACGCCCCCACCCGATCGAGGAGTGAGGGCGTCGGCGTAGGTCAGAGGTACGGCTAACACGCGGCGGCGTACAACCAGCCGAGTCACCTCAGGTTTTCACCCGTGTAGCGGCAAAACGAGTTGTCCATCAATAGCGGCCAGGGCAGGCCGAGCCCTGCCATGTGGTGACCATCCGCATTTCCGGCGGCAGCACCAAACCCTTCGCACTGCGAACGGCGGCTCACTGAGGTTGTCACATGCCGCGCCCGGGTCGGCGTGTGCGCTGTTTCACCGGTGAGCTCAGCCGCCCCGCCCTGCGCAGGCTCAACGAATCGGTCCGGCTCGGCGGTCCCCAGCAGCCGGTGGTCCGCTCCACAACCAGGCCGCGCCGACGATGGCGGCCACGATCACCCACCCTGACGTCTGCTTCTTTTTTGATCCGGACTTTCTCCCTCAATGTCCGCGCCGAACATACTTGTCTGCCATAACGCCTTCCTGTGGGGTGACCGAATGATATTCATCGGCGTCACCGCTCTTCTGGGCCCGCGTCAGCCGGCCGCGCATCGCGGCGATCCTGTGGTGCGCCTTCCTGCTCTGCTCATTGAGTTGTTGTCAGTAACCGAAGATCACGTTGTGTGATGACGGCAGGGTCCAATCGTGCTCGCGGTAGAGCAGGACCAGTGCCGCTTGGGTGATCTTCGCGATGCGCCACGGGTCGAGACTGACCCGGCGCAGGGCTTTGAAGGTGACGGTGAGCAGGGCGTTGGCGCGTTCGCCGACTCCGCGCAGGCCGCGCAGGAGCTTGTTGTAGGTGTGCTGATCGTCGCTGAGCTTGTGCTGGCCGGCTTTCTTCTTGATCGGGACGTGGATGATGTCGGCGGCGCCTTCGTAGCCCAGGTCGGCCAGGATCGGCAGGTCTGCGCGGATGGCCGCCAGGGCGGTGATGGTGCCGTGGTGGCGGGCGCAGGTCATGTCGTGTTCGCGGCCGCGCCGGGTGCCCCGGCGGCGGCGCTCGGCGTGCAGCTGGGCGGACAGGAACAGCACGGTCTCCCGGCGGACGTCGAGGGTCGCCGAGTATGTGACACTGGTGGGCGCGTGAAGCCTCTGGTTATGAAGTTGATCTCTAGTCAAGACCACTTCTATCAGGGGCTTTACCCATGTCGACCACCGGGCCGCGGCATACCGAGACAATCGAGCCCTACGCAGAGCGACGAACAGTTACAGACGACAGCTCATTGCCTGCAAGTCCGCGCCGGCCAGGTCCGCGGTGACCGGCTCAGCGCCTATCAGTGAAGCACCGACTGCACCATCCTCCGCGTTCAGGCAGCGCGCACCGTCCCACCTCAGCCTTCAGGCTGAGATCGGAATGGCTCGCTGTGAACGTGGAGGATATATGACGACGGAGTCGACGAAGTGGCGTGGTGTGGCCGTGGTGGGTGCGCTCATGCTGGGCGCGTTCGCCTTCAATACCACCGAGAATTTGCCGATCGGCATTCTCAAGCTGATGTCGGAGGACCTGGGCCAGTCGTTGTCGGCCGTCGGTCTGCTGGTGTCTGGCTATGGCCTGACCGTGGCCCTCGTCTCGGTGCCGATCGCCACGGTGACCCGCTCGGTCCCCCGTCGGTTAGTCCTCTGCGTCCTGCTGGCCACGCTGTTCCTCGCGAGCGTCGTGGCGGCTCTGGTCTCCTCGTACTGGGTGCTGCTGGCGAGCCGATTGGTCACTGCGGTGGCCCAGGCGCTGTTCTGGGCGGTGATGGGGCCCGTCGCGGTCGGCCTGTTTCCCCCGCGCGTCCGCGGGCGCGTCATAGGAGCGCTGTCCGTGGGCGGTTCGCTCGCCCTCGTCCTCGGGGTGCCCGGCGGCACCTGGCTGGGCCAGCAGGCCGGCTGGCCGGTGCCGTTCCTGGTGGTCGGCGCGCTGGCCATCCCCTCCTTCATCGTGATCGCCACTGTGCTGCCGACGTCCCGTCCGGAGGAGGCGGGGCACGCCGTGCGCGGCGTGGCGCCGGACACCCGCCGGTTCGCGGTCGTGCTGACCGTCACCGGGCTCACGGTCACCGGCGTCTTCGCCGGGTACACCTACATCTCCACGTTCCTGGTGGACGAAGCTGGGTTCAGCGAGTCCTCCGTCAGCACCCTGCTCCTGGTCCTCGGCATCACCGGCATCGTCGGCGTCGCGGTGTACGGGCGGCTCCTCGACCGCTTTCCCCGGGCGACCCTCACGCTCCCCGTGACGACGCAGGCGGTGGCACTGCTCGGCCTGTCCGCCGCAGGCGAGTCGCAGACCCTGGCAGTGATCACGATCGTGTTCCTCGGCGCCTCGCTGGGGCCCATCTTCATGGCCACACAGAGCCAGGTCATGCACTTCGCGCCGGGCCGCACGGAAACAGCCATCGCCGCGAACGGCGCCGCCTACAACCTGGGCGTGGCCGCGGGCGCCCTCGCGGGCGGCCTGCTGCTTCCCCTCATCAGCGTGCGCGGCACCTTTCTGGTCGGCGGCCTGATGACGGCCGCCGCGCTGCTGCTCCTCCTTGAGGAGCAATTTCTGTCCCTGGGCCGCAAAGAGCGGTGCACCGACACCCCCGAGAAGGCGCAGGGAAGGCACGAAACGCAGGATTCTCTCTCGCAGGGGTAGTTCGAACGTTGCACGTTTGATCGCAAGGTAGGTCCGGACGTCGCGAGGTTCGCGTGGGCTGGGCAGTTGTGGTGGTCCGGAAAGCACCAACACCACGGCGGCAACATCCAGGTCATCTCCGCTCCCGACGGCTGGCCCCTGTGGGTCTCCGACGTCCGGCGCGGCCGCGAACACGACATGACCTGCGCCCGCCATCACGGCACCATCACCGCCCTGGCGGCCATCTGCGCAGACCTGCCGATCCTGGCCGACCTGGGCTACGAAGGCGCCGCCGACATCATCCACGTCCCGATCAAGAAGAAAGCCGGCCAGCACAAGCTCAGCGACGATCAGCACACCTACAACAAGCTCCTGCGCGGCCTGCGCGGAGTCGGCGAACGCGCCAACGCCCTGCTCACCGTCACCTTCAAAGCCCTGCGCCGGGTCAGTCTCGACCCGTGGCGCATCGCGAAGATCACCCAAGCGGCACTGGTCCTGCTCTACCGCGAGCACGATTGGACCCTGCCGTCATCACACAACGTGATCTTCGGTTACTGACAACAACTCAATGAGTTGAGCCATCCGAGCGCTTGCGACGGTGTCTTCCGCTGAGGTGATGGTCATGTGCTCGATGAGCTCCTGGTGGCCCAACGGTCAGACATGGTCCATTGACGGCGGCGGATCCCTGCACGACTGAGAAGGATCAAGGAAGATCATGAAGGTCACCGTTGACCAGGACAAACGCTGGGGTACGGGACAGTGCGCACTACTCTCCCCGTGCACCTGTTTCGATCACGGGAGTCGTCTCCCGTCGAGTCGGGCAAAGGCCTCGCCGAACACGGCCGGCGGGCCCGCCTCCGCGAGGAAGTCGCCGGGGAAACCGAGGGTGAAGTCGGTGGCCTCCTCCAGGCTTCGCAGCGCTTCGTCGCGCAGGACGAGGTCGAGGGCGCTCAGGGTGTCCTGGAGTTGCTCGGCGGTTCTGGCGCCCAGGATCGGGTGCACGGCCCGTGACCGCGCCCGCGCCCAGGCGATGGCTACCTGCGCGGGGGTCGACCCCACGTCATCGGCGACCTCCTGTACGGCTCGGGCGGCGGCGTGCTCGTGAGCGCCGAGGGAGCCGGGGGCGATCCGGGTGCTCCCTTGCGGGCCTTGGGGGCGGGTGAACTTGCCCGACAGGACGCCGTGGGCGAGCGGCCCCCAGGCGGCGACCGTCAGGCCGAACGCCTCGGCCATCGGCAACAGCTCGCGTTCGATATCGCGGTTGAGCAGGTTGTAGGGCGCCTGCAGGGCCGCGAACGGTGTCCAGCCGCGTAGCTCGGCCAGGGTGTTGGCCTGGGCGACGATCCAGGCGGGGGCGTCGGAGATGCCGACGTACAGGATCTTTCCGGCGCGGACGGCGTCGTCCAGCGCCCGCATCGTCTCCTCGATTGGGGTGTGCCGGTCCCACAGGTTGACCCAGTACAGGTCGAGATAGTCGGTGCGCAGTCGCCGCAGGCTCTCCTCCAGTGACAGGGTGAGGTTCTTGCGGTGGCTGCCGGCGGCGTTGGGGTCGGTGCCGTCGCGGGAGACGGTGTACTTGGTCGCCACGACGAACCGGTCTCGGCGGCCCTCCAGCAGCTCGCCGAGCAGACTCTCGCTCTGGCCGCCGGCGTAGAAGTTCGCCGTGTCGACGACATTGCCCCCGGCCTCGGCGTATACGTCCAGGATGCGGCCGGACTCCTCCCGGGACGCGCCGAACCCCGCCTCACCGAAGGTCATGGCACCCAGGAACACCTCGGAAACCCGCAGTCCGGTACGGCCCAGCAGTCGGTAACGCATGGGATCGTTCTCTCTTCCTCTGATGCGTGCCTGTCAGGCGGATACCGCCTGCGAGGTGACCTCGCGCAGCGGCTTGAGGGCCCGGGACCAGGCGATTACCTCGTCGAGCAGCTCGTTCAGGGTGGGCTCCTGGTAGGGGCCGGGGGCGATCACGCCGGGCTCGGCCGGGTCGGTGATCTCGAAGTCGGTGAACGCCGACAGCGCGACTTGGGTGCGCACGTTGGCGACCTGCAGTTCGGTCATGGTCAGCCGCAGGTGCTCCACGGCCCGGGTGCCGCCGTGCACGCCGTGGCTGACGAACCCGGCGGCCTTCGGCTTTCAGGCGTCCGGGATCCAGTTTCCGTGGAAGCCGAGGGGCACGCGTACCGGCAGGTGGACGCGGGCCACGGGCTGCCCGGTGAAGTCCTGAGCGGACAGGATCACCAGGTCCGAGGCGCCGCGCTCGGGGTCGGCGACGTAGGCCATCAGGTAACCGGCGTCCTCCGCGCCCTCGTTCTGATCGCCGCTCGGGTCTGCGGCGAACGCGGCCTCACCGACGGCGGCGTCCCGCGCGAACCCGTGCACCTCCGTCGTGCCCCGCACCAGGTCGTGCTTGACCAGCGCGTTGGTGAACGCGTCGTCAGGGTGCGGGCCTTCGGGAGTGAACTGCATGCCGTACACCGGGGTCACCGCGGAGTAGCCGTAGCGGTGCGGACGGGAGGCGTAGGCGTCGTTCACGCGCGGGAAGTCCTGGGCCCGGTCGTCCACGCATCGCTGCTCCAGCCGCCCGGCGCGTAGGTCGATGGTCCAGCGGTCGAGCCTGGGCTTGATGCCGCCGGGATCGGTGACGTCCACGGGTCCCTCGGCGACGATCAGGTCCACGGTGATCGTCGAGCCGTCGTCGTGGGCGTTGAGGATGTGGCTGACGTAGAAGGAATCGACGGGGAACCAGCGGACCTGCCCTTCCGCCCGGGGCAGGACGCCCACGTGGGCCTGGTGCGCGGGGTCCCAGCCGAAGCGCATCGCGTCCATGCTGAACGTCAGCGGGATGTCGAAGACGACCACGAAGTTCTCCGACAGCGCGAAGTCGTGGAGGAACGGGAGGTCCCCAGGCAGCGGGATGTCAGCGACCCGGGTGACCGTTCCCGCCGGATCGGTGACGATGTGCTGCGCGAACGGACGTCCCAGCACGTACGCCACCGAGTGTAGGTCGCCGGTGCGCGGATCGATCTTCGAGTGTGCGTTGGCGCTGGAACCCTCGGGCGTGGCGCCCATGGGGCACTCCCCGATCGTGTCGAGTTCGTAGCCGAGTTCGTGCGGCAGTCCGCCGGCCTCCGACAGGGCCAGGGTGCGCCCGGCGTGACGGAGCACGTGGATGTTCGGGGAGGGCGGCAGGAACGCGGGCGGCTGCAGCCCGCGCTGCATCCTGTCCAGTGCGTCAGAGACCTCCGTCGAGCGGACCCAGCGGTTGCGGTACCACTCGGCTCGGCCGTCGCGGATGCGCACGCCGTGCACCATTCCCGCGCCGAAGGCCCAGAAGTGCGTGATGGGGTCCTCCACGCCGAGCGGGTTCGGGCCCAGCCGCAGGTAGCGGCCGTTCAGGTCGGCGGGCAGGCGTCCGGTCACGGGCAGGTCGTAGGCGGTGACCTCCTCCTTTACCGGGGCGAAAGGCCCGTGCAGGTAACGGTCGTAGTGGCGCATGCTCACCTCAGGTCGATTCGTTGTACGGTGTACGAAGCGTGACGGTACACCGGGAAAACACCGGTACAGGGCGGCCGCCCGCGATGTACTAGGCCAGTGAATCGGCCGCTCACCAGGGGCGGGACGATGGCTGCCCGGCCGCTGCGATCGAGTCGTAACTGCCCTAGTGCAGGAGTTGGGAGGCGATCGGCCATGCAGCGAGCTGGGAGCGGCTCCGCGCCGCCGTACCTGCGGATCGTGCGGGAGATCGAGCGGCGCATCGACACGGGCACGTTGCGGCCCGGCGACCGCGTCCCCTCCATCAGGCAGGCCGCCGCACAGTGGGGAGTGGCCATCGCGACCGCCACCAAGGCGCTGGACACGCTGCGCCGACGGGGGAGGGTGGTGGCCGTCCCCCGCGTCGGCACCGTCGTGGCCGAACCCGTCCCCGTATCCACCCCCGCACCCGCGCCTCGTCGCGGGGCGGGCCACGCGAGCCGGGAGCGGCGTCCGATGGTGGCCGATCAGAACGTCGAGCGCGAGCGGGTCGTGCGCGCGGCGATCGCCATCGCGGACGCGCAGGGCTTTGAGGCGGTGTCCATGCGCGGCGTCACGACGATGCTCGGCATGCCCACCATGTCGCTGTACGGCCTGGTACGCGACAAGGAGGAACTGGCCACGCTCATGGCCGACGCCGTGTTCGGCGAGCTGGAGCTACCACAGGAGCCTCCGGCGGGTTGGCGGGCCCATCTGGAACTCGCGGCGCGCCTGCAGTGGCGCCTTTATCTGCGCCACCCCTGGTTGTCCCGTCTCATGTCGCTCACCCATCCGCAGCCGCTGTCCAACATGCTCAGGTTCGGCACCTGGAGCATGAACGCCGTGCTCGGGCTCGGCCTCGACCCCGAGGCGGCCCGGGTCGTGTGGTGGGCGGTGGCCAACCACGTAAGAGGAACGGCCACGAACCTGGAGGCGCAGCACGACGCGGAGCGGCACACGGGGCTGTCGCCCGACCAGTGGTACACCGCCCACCTCCTGACGTTTCATGCCAGGCTCTCAACGCCCACGGCGCCTCTCGACGACCACCTGGAATTCGAACTGACCGCGTTCTTCGAGGCCGGGCTGCGGCTCCTGCTGGACGGGGTCGCGGTCCAGATCGGGCGGCAGCACCGGCCGTAGCCGGTCGCGGTCAGGTCAGTGCTGGAGCGCGTCGTCCGGGTGTCGTCCTCAACCGGAAAGCCGCCGAACCGGTGGGCGTAGGTTCACCCCTGTCGGCGCAGATTGTCGATGTGGGTGAGCACTTCGTCCACGTGCGGGCGCACCTGGGCCTTCAGTTCGTGACTCCAGCTCTCATCCTCGTAGTGACAGTTGCGGTACAGATACCTGGCGTGCTCTAGGACGCGACGGTGTTCCGGGGGGAGGTGGGCGAGAGCCCAGCCCGCGGCGGCGTCCTTGGATTTGATCTTGCCCGTGGCGAGGATCGCCATCTCCGGTCCTCCCTGCCGAAGATCACCAGTAGCGGCTTGCCGAGGACCGTCAGTCGATCGGGGAGCGCGCGCTGCTTCAGGTAGTCGTCGGCCGCCCGCGATGTCGCGGTGGACGCGTGGTAGGTCGTGCCACGCACATCGTCCACCAGCTGTTGTGGGATCTCGTAGCCGCGGCAGGGCGGCGCATCGGCGAACTCTCGCCGTCCCTCCGCAGGGTCGGGGTCGACGTCCGCCGCAGTAGCGGCTCGCATCATGCGAGACCGTCCCAAGGGGCGTCAGCGTGGCAGGAGAGGTCAAGGCCGGTTCCTCGGCCACCGGCTGCGCTGTTCTTCTTGGCATGGGCGCGTCGGCGCGCCACCCGGTGGCCGCCGGGGCGCGCCGACTTTGTCAGGTGCGGCCGGAACTCAGGGGCTCGTGCACCGGTAGCCGGACGGCGTCTGGGTGTTGCCGTTGGGGCGGCTCGCCTGGAAGCCGAAGGTGGTGCTCTGGCCGGCGCCGAGCGCGCCGTTGTGCCCGGCGCTCCTCGCCGTGACGGTCTGCCCGCCGGCGGTCAGCGCGGCGTTCCACGAGCCGGTGACGGTGTGGCCGCTCGGCAGCGTGAGGGTCACGGTCCAGCCGTTGATCGCGGACGTGCCGGTGTTGGTGACCGTGACCGGCTGGATCACGTACCCGTTCCCCCACTGGGACTGGACGGTCGCCGTCACCGAGCATCCGCCGGTGCCCCCGCCGCCCGCGGTGGTGGTGACCGTCGCCGTGTTCGATACCGGCGAGAGGTTGCCCGCCGCGTCGCGGGCCCGGACCTGGTAGCGGTACGTGGTGTTCGCGGTGAGCCCCGTTTCGGCGAACGTGGTGGTGGCCGAGGTCCCCACCTGGGTGAAGGTGCCGCCGGACGCGCCCGGTGCGCGCAGGACGTCATAGCCGGTCACGCCCGTGTTGTCGGTGGAGGCGGTCCAGGTCAGGGTGGTGGCGGTGGAGGTCGTCCCCGACGCGGCGAGGCCGGCCGGCGCGGTCGGCGGGGTGGTGTCGCCCTCGGTGGCGGCCGGCGGGACGCGGACGATGCGGTCGTCCTGCGCCACCGGGGTGCCGCGGCCGTCCCGGTTGCTGGTCGTCACCCAGAGCCAGCCGTCAGGTCCGACCGCGACCGTGCGGAGCCGCCCGTAGGCGGACTGGAACTCGGCCAGCGGCGTGCCGGGCGTACCGGCGCCGGTCAGCGGCACCGCCCAGAGCCGCTGGCCGCGCAGCGCGGCGACGAAGAGCGTGTTGTTGGCCCAGACCAGCCCGCTCGGCGAGGCCTCGGCGGTCGTCCACGTGACGATCGGGTTGCGGAAGGAGGGGTTGGTGCATGTGCCCTCGCACGTCGGCCAGCCGTAGTTGGAGCCCGCGACGATCTGGTTGACCTCGTCCCGGGTGTTCTGCCCCAGTTCGGCGGCGTACATCCTGCCCTGGGAGTCCCAGGTCAGGCCCTGGACGTTGCGGTGGCCGTAGGTCCAGACGCGGGAGCCCGCGATCGGATTGTCCGCGGGCACGCCGCCGGTGGGCGTCATGCGCAGGATCTTCCCGGCGGGGCTGTTGACGTTCTGCGCGTTGGCGGTGTTTCCGGCGTCGCCGGTCGCCACGTAGAGCATGCCGTCCGGCCCGAAGGCGATGCGGCCGCCGTCGTGGAAGGTGTTGCTCGGGATCCCGGAGTAGATCACCGTCTGTGTCTGGGGTGCGGTCAGTTGCAGCCTGACCAGGCGGTTGTCCCCGGCGGTGCTGGTGAAGTACGCGTACACCCAGCCGTCCTGGGCGTAGGCGGGCGACACGGCGATGCCGAGCAGGCCGCTCTCACCCGAGGCGCTCACCCCGCTGACGGTGGCGACCGCCGTGGGCGTCTGGCCCGGTCTCACCTGCAGGATGCGTCCGGTGTTGCGCTCGGACACCAGCGCGCTGCCGTCCGGCAGGAACGCCAGGCCCCAGGGAACCTGAAGGCCCGTGACGGAGACCTGCGCCCGGGAGAAGTCGAAGCCGCCCACCACCTGGGCGCGGGCCTCGGGGGCGGTGATGACCAGCGCGAGCAGGGCCAGAATCAGGGCCGGGACGAAGCGGGCGCGCATAGATGAACTCCTTGACCGGATCACTGTGCGGATGCCAGCACCGTAGGCACGCGGGCCGCGGAACCTCAAACACCGCGCTCGGTCCGCCCTGATGATCTGGGCGGACGACACCGCGCCGGTGAAACTTTCACGTATGTGACGAAAGTTGCGGCTCGGCGGACGCTCCGGCTCTTCGAGATCGCCCGGGGGAGGACGGGGAGGACGGGGACACCCTCGCGTCAGCGGTGGACGGTGTCCGAGGTGTCCTCTTCGAGCAGGAAGCCGCCGGACTGGTGGTGCCACAGGCGGGCGTACGGCCCTTGGGCCTGAAGGAGCTCACGATGGTCGCCCTGTTCCACGATGCGGCCCTGGTCGAGCACCACCAGGCTGTCCATGCGGACGACGGTGCTCAGCCGGTGCGCGACCACGAGGGCGGTACGGTCACGCATCAGACTCCACAGGGCTTCCTGGACGAGGATCTCGCTTTCGGAGTCCAGTGCGCTCGTGGCCTCGTCCAGCAACAGGATCGGCGCGTCGCGCAGGATGGCGCGGGCGAGGGCGACGCGCTGCCGCTGGCCGCCGGAGAGTTTGACGCCGCGCTCCCCGACCAGCGTGTCGAAGCCGTCGGGCAGAGCCTCGGCGAACTCCGTGACGTGCGCCGCCCGCGCGACCTGGTGGATCTCGGCGTCGGTGGCGCCCGGCCGGGCGAAGGCGATGTTGTCGCGCAACGACCGGTGGAAGAGGGCGGGCTCCTGGGGAACGTAGGCGATCAGGCCGCGCAGGTCGGCCTGGCGGAGTCGGGCGATGTCCTGGCCGCCGATCAGGATCCGGCCGCCGTCGACGTCCATGAGGCGGAGCAGCAGCCGGGTGAGGGTGCTCTTGCCGCCGCCGGACCGGCCGACCAGGCCGACCTTGGTGCCGGCGGGGATGTCCAGGTCCAGGCCGTCGAACAGGGGCGGATTGCCGGTGTGCGCGAACGTCACCCGCTCGAACCGGACGCGGGCGTCGGCGGGACGCAGCGGTTGCGGGTCGTCCGGGTCGACCACCGCGGGCGGCGTGAGGAGCAGCTCGGTGAACTGGGCGGACTCGGTGAGCACGCTCTCCATGCGACGGTAGATCTGGTTGAACTCGAACATGATGCCGATCGAGGTCGTGTAGTAGCTGAACGTCACCACGACCGCCTCCACGCCCAGGCCACCGCGGAGGGCGACGGCGAGCAGCAGGCCGACGGTGCTGGTGAGGATCGACAGCGGTGCGATGACGGTGTCCACCCGGAGGTTGCCGTAGTCCCAGGAACGGAGCGTCAGCCTGCGCTGCTCGGCGACCCGGGTCCGGTGCTTCAGGGCCTCGCGGTCCTCGGCGGCGAACGCGCGGACCGTCTCCATGTTGGTCAGCACGTCGGCGACGTGCCCGGACACCCGCACCTTGGCCGCCTCACGCTGGTCCACCAGCCTCTGGCGACGGCGAATGAGCGGGGCGACGAGGAGGCCGGTGACGACGATGAGGCCCAGGAGCACGAAGACCAGCAGCGGGTGGTATCGCCACAGCACCACCGAGGCGAACGCGAGTGGCACCACCTTGGCGATGATCGAGAACGTGAGCGTGTCCACGAAGCTCTCGAACCCGCCGGAGAAACTCAGCACCCGTTTGGTCAGCGAGCCGGCGAAGTTGTCGTGGAAGAACGCGGCGTCCTTGGCCAGCAACTCGTCCATGCCCGTCGCCCCGAGCCGTTCGATGCCCACGGCTTCCGTGCGGTACAGGAAGTGCAGACCCACCCGCCACAGGACCTCGCCCGCGAGCAGCAGCGCGCCGAAGCCGAGCACGTACGGCATGAGCACGGCGATGGTGGTGCCGTCCCCGTCCTCGGACAGACGCCCCACGATCGCGCCCACCGCCAGCGGCGCCATGTAGAACAGGCAGGTGTTTCCCAGCGCCGGCAGGATCAGCGCGGGCACGGCGACCCGCCACTGCTTCAGCAGCTCCCCGTTGTAATACCGCAGCGTCAGCAGGACGGCCGACCTTCGGGCGGACGGTCTGTCTCCGGGGAGATCGGGTAATCCCAGCATGGCCATCCATCCCTCTGAACACCCACGGTCATGACCATGTTGACGCAGGGTGGCCGGAGGAGGCGAGCGATTTTCCGCCGGTCCGGCCCGCCGCCGGGAGTTTCCCGGGCATCCTGCTCATGCAGGGAATAAGATTCCTATCTCTACTATTCATGTAGGAATAGAATAGATAGAGAGGAACGACATGCCGAAGGCGTACACGTACACCCAGCACGGCGGGCCCGAGACGGAGACGTTCGCCGACCTTCCCCGCCCCGTCCCCGGCCCCGGTCAGCTCCTGGTCGCGGTGAAGGCGGCGGGGGTCAACCCCGTCGACTGGAAGCGGAGGGCGGGGTACCTTCCGCCCGGCGCGGCGGCGGCCGAGCTGCCGGCCGTCCTCGGCGGAGAGGTCGCCGGGGTGGTCGAGGAGGTCGGCGGGGGCGTCGAAGGGTTCGAGCCCGGTGACGCGGTGTTCGGCAACCCCCTCACCGGAGGCTACGCGGAGTACACGCTCCTGCCGGCCGAGCTGGCCGCGCACAAGCCCGACGCCGTGTCGTTCGCGGACGCCGCCACGTTGCCCATCGCGGCGGCCACCGCCTACGACGGCGTGCACCAGCTCGAACTGCCCCCCGGTGCCACACTGCTGATCGTCGGCGTCGGCGGCGGGGTGGGCGTGGCCGCGGCGCAGATCGCCGGGAACGCCGGGCTCAGGGTGATCGGCACCGCGAGTGCCGCCAAGAAGGACTTCGTCGAGCAGTTCGGCGTGGTTCACGTCGAGCCGGGGCCGGACGTCGCCGACCGGGTGCGGGCCGCCGCCCCCGACGGAGTCGACGCGATCTACGACCTGGTCGGCGGGGACGCACTGGTGGCAGTGGCCGGCCTCCTGGATGACCCCTCGAAGCTGATCACCGCCGCCGACCGGGACACCGTGGCGCGGTTGGGCGGTTCGCCCGTGGCGCGTAAGCGCAACCGCGAGGTGCTGGAGGCGGTGGCGCGGCTTGTCGCGCAGGGCGTGCTGCGGCCGTACGTGACCGAGACCTTCCCGCTCGACGAGGCGGCCGAGGCACTGCGGACGGTGGAGGCCGGTCACGCGCGAGGCAAGATCGTCATCGAGGTGGCCGGGTGAGCGAGCCCCACCTGCTGGACGATCCCGCCCGGTCGTCCCCGGTCAGGCGGGACGTGCAAATTTCCCTATTAAACCTGTAGGAATAGTTGACATTTATTTTCTCCCGGCACACGCTGTGATACGGCCCACCCGTACATCGCCCATCGAAAGGTGCCAGGGAATGACCCAGCTCCATGACCACGAGGCGCCTGTCGTCGCCGACGGCTCCTACCAGCACATCGACGTCACGCAGGTCGGCGGCGTGATCGGCGCGGTCGTCGGCGGCATCCGGGTGGGCGGCGACGCCGACGCGGCGGCGGTCGCCGAGTTGCGCGCCGCGCTGCTGCGCCACCGTGTGGTCTTCCTGCGCGACCAGCAACATGCCACCGACGCCGACCAGCACGCGTTCACCAGGCTGCTCGGCACCGTCACCAAGCCGCACCCGACGGTGACCGGCGACGGTGAGGCCGTGCTCCCGATCGACTCCGAGCAGGGCAAGGCCAACAGCTGGCACACGGACGTGACCTTCGTCGACCGGATCCCGGCGATCAGCGTGCTGCGCGCCATCACGCTGCCGCCCTACGGCGGGACCACGGTGTGGGCCAACACGGTGGAGGCGTACCGGCGGCTGCACCCCGGCCTGCAGGCGCTGGCGGGCCAACTGCGCGCGGTGCACTCGAACCTGTACGACTACACGGCGCAGCGCCCGCAGATCGGCGGGATCGACGTCAAGGAGCAGGAGTACCGCGAGCAGTTCCGGAGCAGCGAATTCGAGACCGAGCACCCCGTCGTCCGCATCCACCCGGAGACCGGAGAGCCGTCCCTGCTGCTCGGCCACTTCGTCCGGTCGTTCACGGGCCTGAGCAGTGCCGATTTCCACGATCTGTTCTCCCTGCTGCAGCGGCACATCACCCGCCTGGAGAACACGGTGCGGTGGAACTGGCGCGAGGGCGACATCGCCATCTGGGACAACCGGGCCACCCAGCACTACGCCGTCGCGGACTACGACGACCTGCCCCGGCTTCTCCACCGCATCACACTGGCCGGCGACATCCCGATCGGCGTCAACGGTGACACCAGCGTGGTCCGCAAGGGCGACGCCACCGCCTTCTCGCCCATCGCCGCCCGAGCGGTGTCTTTCACCGCCTGAACGGTGTCTTCCGGCGCCCGATGAACGACGATCGACGGCGGTGCCTCGCGGGGTGACGGGGACAAGCCTGCGGCGGGGCCGGCGAAATCGCCGAACGCCTCCACGGTCACCTCCGGCTCCAAGTGGCCCGAGAATGTGATGTGGCAACCGCGGGACCGAGGCCCCGAAGAAAGGCGAGCAGTTGAAGATTGTCCTCGACGACCTCTCCGGTCCGGAGATCGCTGGATTTCTCGATGAGCACGTCCAGGAGATGCGATCCATCACGCCCCTGGAGAGCAAGCACGCCCTCGATCTGGACGGGCTCCGCAAGCCCGAGATCACGTTCTGGTCGGTCATGGACGGTGACAGCCTGGTGGGCTGCGGTGCGATCAAGAGGCTGGACGCGGGCCACGCCGAGGTGAAGTCGATGCGCACCGCGCCGACGCGCAAGCGGAGCGGGACCGCGTCCCTGCTGCTGGAGCACATCATCACCGAGGCCAGATGCATGGGGTTCACCCGGCTCAGCCTCGAGACCGGCGCTGACGAGTTCTTCCTGCCCGCCCGGAAGCTGTACGAGAAGTTCGGATTCGATTACTGCGAGCCGTTCGCGGACTACCGGCCCGACCCGTACAGCGTGTTCATGACAAGGGTGCTTTGAAAGACCTTGGTCCACGGGACCTGATGATCGCTCGGGTCCAGACCGGGGGAGGCCCACTGATCGGCCGGAGCCCCGGCCTCTACGGGGTCCGCCTGTACGGGGTCCGCGCCACCTGCAAGAAGGGCGAGGGCGCCCACCACCTCCCCGCACCGGCATCCGGCACGAGCACGCGCCGAGCGGCTTGACCAGGACACGGAGTGGCCCGGACGCGCGGCCGGAAGTCGAGCGGGACTCACGGCGATCCACGCTGGTCAGGCTCTACTCGCCCTGTGCGGAATCCGGCCAGTACGGGACCAACCGCTCGGCGGCGGACATGGTGTGCCGCCTCATGGCGATGTCCACGTTCATCAGGCAGCCGGTTCTGAAAGCCTGGATCGTCGGCAGGGTGATGACGATGTCCGGGGTGCGGGCCAGCACCAGACCGCTGGTCATCACCGCGCCCATCTCCTCCGCCGGCGGAGCGTACCAAGCGGGCAGTCCGGGCTTGGGTGGGCGAGTCGATTCTTCCTGTGCCGGCGGGGGCTCGAAGAACATGATCTCACCGTACGGAAAAAAATCCCGCGGTCGCGCGGGCCGCGGATCACGAGGATCGTCTCGGGGTAGGTCGTCGCTGTGGCCGGTGGGCCATACCCTGGCCGCGAGACCTGAGGAGGCCCCAATGGTGAGCGACGCCGAGCGGATCGAGCACCGACGCCGCGACGAGGTGCACAACTGCGTGGTGCCCAGATGCGCGATCCAAGCGGTTGAAGCGTTCGTCGCCGACGGGACCGGCTGCCTCGCGGACCGAAACTGGCAGCGAGGCGATCTCATCGACCTGTGCGCACCGCACGGCTACGACGTCCGGCAAGCCCATCGCCTGCCTCGGCATCAGGTCGCCGAGTGGATCCGGGTGGATATGAAACCCGACCCCTACGATGCGCTGTTCCGCAGGGCGAACGGGTGGTGAGCGCCAACCGTGAGAGCGACGCCGCTCGGCAACAAGGACGCCGCACGGCAACGAAAGCGGCAACGAGAACGGGTCCCCGGCTGCGAGCTTCCGGGGACCCGTGAACGTGGCTGACTCCAGCCGGGCGCCGCTACTTTGTGAGCGGGGCCAGCTTGGGGTCGTTGGCGTACGCCTCCACGACGTTCTCCTTGGTCACGATCAGCGGCTCCAGCAGGTACGACGGGACGACCTTCACCCCGTTGTTGTACGACTTGGTGTCGTTGACCTGGGGCTGCTTACCGGCCTGTAGGTCCTTGGCCATCTGGATGGTCTGCTTGACCAGCTCGCGGGTGTCCTTGTTGATCGTCGAGTACTGCTCGCCGGCCACGATCGACTTGACCGACTCCACCTCGGAGTCCTGGCCGGTCACCACCGGCAGGTCCTTGCCGGCACCCTTGACCGAGGTGATGATGGCGCGGGCCAGCGTGTCGTTGGGGGAGAGCACCCCGTCCAGGGTCTTGCTGCCGTAGGTGGAGGTCAGCAGCGAGTCCATCCGCCGCTGGGCGTTCTCGGCCTTCCAGCCGTCGGTGGCGGTCTGCTTGACGTCGGTCTGGCCGGAGCCGACCACCACGGTGCCGTCGTCGATCTTCGGCTTCAGCACGTCCATCGCGCCGTCGAAGAAGACCGCCGAGTTGTTGTCGTCCGACGAGCCGGAGAACAGCTCGATGGTGTAGGGGCCGTTCGCCTTCTTCGCCTTCATGCCGTCGAGCAGGGCCTGGCCCTGGAGCTGGCCGACCTTGAAGTTGTCGTACGCGATGTAGTAGTCGACGGCGCCGGTGTTCTTGATGAGCCGGTCGTAGGCGATGACGGTCGCGCCGGCGGCCTTGGCGGCCTCCACCTGGGTGCTCAGCTGCGCGGCGTCGGTCGCGCCGATGACGATGACCTTGGCACCCTTGGTGACCATGGTCGAGATCTGCGCCTGCTGGTCGGCGACGGTGGTGGAGGAGCCGGCGTACTGCACGTCGGACTGGAAACCGGCCTCCTTCAGGCCGTTGGTGAACAGGTCACCGGCGAGGACCCAGTTCTCCGAGGTCTTCGACGGCAGCGCGACGCCGATCAGCGAGTCGGCCGCGAAGCCCTTGGCGGCCTCGGTGGAGCCGGGGGAGGCGCCCGTACCGGTGGCGGGGGTCTGCGAACGCTCGGAGGCGCAGGCGGTGAGAGCCAGGAGCGCGATGGCCCCGGCCGCCACCCCCCTGACGAGGATATTGCGCATTTTCAAGACGCCCTTCTTCGAAGTAGGACGGGGCGGAGGTCTTCCGCCCCGCCTGTGGTGGCCGTCAGCCGGCCACCGGACTCTTGCCGCGTTCCTGGTCCGCCTCGGTGCCGGACGCCGGGCCGGTCGGTGCCTCCCGGCGGAACGGGCGCGTCAGCGATCCGATGACCGAGAAGCGCCCCTGCCTCTTGTTGTAGACGTCGAGCGCGACGGCGAGCAGCAGGACCAGACCCTTGATGATCTGCACCCGGTCGGATCCCACGCCCATCAGCTGCAGGCCGTTGTTGAGCACGGCCATGACGAGACCGCCGACGATGGATCCGCTGATCGTGCCCAGGCCGCCGGAGACCGCCGCGCCACCGATGAAGACGGCGGCGATCGCGTCCAGCTCCCAGCCGATGCCGTCCTGCGGCCCGGAGGCGGCCGAACGGGCGACGAAGATCATGCCGGCCAGGGCCGCCAGGACCGACATGTTCATCATCACCAGGAAGTTGACCCGCCTGAGCTTGACACCGGACAGCTCGGCGGCCCGGGCGTTGCCGCCGACCGCGTAGATGTGCCTGCCGCCCGCCGTGTTGCGGGTGACGAACCCGTAGACCACGACCAGGACGCCGAGGATGATCCCGGAGATCGGGAAGCTGGTCCCGATCCGGCCACCGGCGAACTGCAGGGCCGCGAACACCACCACGACGATCGGGACGGCGACCCGGATCGCCGAGATCCACATCGGGGCGACGTCGGCCGCCATCTCCCGCCGGGTCCGGCGGGCCCTCCACTCCCGGACCACCACCGCCACGCAGATCAGCAGGCCGAGCAGGAGTGTGAGGTTGTTGTACCCGGTGTCCGGGCCGACCTCGGGCAGGAAGCCGGCACCGATCACCCTGAACCCCTCGGGCACGGGAATGGTGTCGGCGTTGCCGATGTACTGGTTACCGCCCCGGAACAGCATCATGCCGGCCAGGGTGACGATGAAGGCCGGCACCCCGACGTAGGCCACCCAGAAGCCCTGCCAGGTGCCGATGAGGACGCCGACCGCCAGGCCGATCAGGATGGCGGGGAACCACGGCACCGAGTAGTCCTGCATGACCTTCGCGACCACGATGCCGACGAACGCGGCGATCGAGCCCACGGAGAGGTCGATGTGCCCGGCGACGATCACCATCAGCATCCCGATGGCCAGGATCAGGATGTACGAGTACTGGCTCACCAGCGAGATGAGGTTGCCGGAGTTCAGCGTCAGGCCGTCGGTCAGGATCTGGAACAGCAGGACGATCGCCACCAGCGTGAAGATCATCCCGAACTGCCGGGCGTTGGAGGTCGTCCCTCCGAACAGGGACTTCTGGAGTTCTTTCACGCGGCTCATGATCGGCGGGCCTTCTTCGCTGAGGTCATCTGCTTCATCAGTAGCTCCGGGTCGGCGTCTCGCCGGTCGATGTTGCCGGTGATGGTCCCCTCGAACACCGTGTAGATCCGGTCGCACAGGCCGATCAGCTCGGGCAGCTCCGAGGAGATGACGATGACGCCCTTGCCCTGTTCGGCGAGTCGCTGGATGATGCCGTAGATCTCGTACTTGGCGCCCACGTCGATGCCCCGGGTCGGCTCGTCGAGGATCAGCAGGTCGGGATCGGTGAACATCCACTTCGCCAGCACCACCTTCTGCTGGTTGCCGCCGGAGAGCTTGGTCACCCCCTCGTCGACGGTGGGGGCCTTGACCCGCAGGCTCGTCCGGTAGCTCTCGGCCGCCCGATGCTCCCGCACCGGGTCGACCACGCCGCGGGTGGAGACCTTGGACAGCTTGGCGGACACCATCGAGGTCTTGATGTCGTCGAGCAGGTTCAGGCCGATCGACTTGCGATCCTCGCTGACGTACGCCAGGCCGTGCGCGATGGCGTCCGACACCGATTTCAGCACGATCTCCCGGCCGTCCTTGAAGATCCGCCCGGAGACGTAGGTGCCGTACGACCGGCCGAAGACGCTCATCGCCAGCTCGGTGCGTCCGGCCCCCATCAGGCCGGCGAACCCGACGATCTCGCCGCGGCGCACGGTGAAGCTGGAGTTCTTGACCACCAGGCGCTCGGCGGAGACCGGGTGCCGGACCGTCCAGTCGCGGACCTCGAAGAAGACCTCGCCGATCTCGGGAGTGTGGTCGGGGAACCGGCTGTGCAGTTCCCGGCCGACCATGCCCCGTACGATGCGGTCCTCGTCGACGCCGTCCGCCTTGACGTCGAGGGTCTCGATCGTCCGGCCGTCCCGCAGGATGGTGATGGCGTCGGCGATCTGCGCGATCTCGTTGAGCTTGTGGGAGATGATGATCGAGGTGATGCCGCGCTGCTTGAAGTCGCGCAGCAGGTCCAGCAGGTGCTGGGAGTCGGCCTCGTTCAGGGCTGCGGTGGGCTCGTCGAGGATGAGGAGCTTCACGTCCTTGGCGAACGCCTTCGCGATCTCCACGAGCTGCTGCTTGCCCACGCCGATGTCCTTGATCAGCGTGTCCGGGTCCTCCTCCAGGCCGACCCGGGCCATCAGCTCCAGTGCCTGGCGGTTGGCGACCTTCCAGTTGATCACGCCGCCGCGGCCCGGTTCGTTGCCGAGGAAGATGTTCTCGGTGATGGACATGCCGGGCACCAGGGCGAGCTCCTGGTGGATGATCACGATGCCGGAGTGTTCGCTGGCCCGGATGTCGGAGAAGCGGCTCTCCGTGCCCTGGTAGAGGATCTCGCCGGAGTAGGTGCCGTACGGATGGACCCCGCTGAGCACCTTCATCAGGGTGGACTTGCCCGCGCCGTTCTCCCCGGCGATCGCGTGGATCTCACCGGCCCGCACCACCAGGTTGACGTCGGAGAGTGCCTTGACCCCGGGGAACTCCTTGGTGATCGAACGCATCTCCAACAGGACGGGCGCGTCGCTCATGGCCGGCTCACCGCGATCCGGACCCGTGCCGGGTACGGCCGGGAGACGGCGGCGTCGCCGTCTCCGGGCCGGCAGAGGGATCCGCACACGTCCTGCAGGGGACCGCGCCAGGTCACCACCGACATGCTTTCCTCCGGGAGGTTCGTATCGGTTCGTCAACCGTGGTGCGGCTGGGCCGCATCTGGAAGACAGGGGCTTTCCACAGAATCTAAATTAATTCATTCCTCGCACGATTCGCCCGATGGGTGGTGTGCGTGCGCTGTCGCCTCGGTCGTAAGCGGTTACGCGCCGCGGGCCGGTCGCCGCCGGGGGACGAGCCCGGCCGCCTCGTCGTGAGGGCCGGAGGCGAAGTCCGGCGGGGGCGATCGTCGCGGTGCCCGCGGGTGGATGTGTCCATGCCTGAGCGTGGCTCTCGGCTAGACAAGAGGCGGCAGGAGGCAGAAGTCAATGATCATAACGATTCCGGTTCCCTCCGATCAGCCATGACATCGTTGTCATGGTGGGCAGCGGCTAGAGACTTCACCCGCGTTACGGGCGTGTCAATTGCCCTCCTGTCAATGTGGCCATTTTGTAACGTATCGTGACGTCTGGTGATTTTGGCCGCACATGATCCTTTGGGTAGCTCTTACCCCGGTTCCCGGACCAGTACGTCGAGACAGGCCAGAAAACGGGAAATGTCGTGATCAGGGTTGAGTATTCGAGCTAGATCGGCACGCCCGACCCTGGAACCTGTTCGTTTTGGCTACCGGGATATTCCCGAGGCCCGGAGTGGCGCCGATCGGATGGGCGCGCCGAAAAAGAAGGGGCTCCCGGCCGGATTCGAACCGGCGCCGCCGGGTCCCCGAAGGGCGCCCGGTCGTCCTGGGCCGCTGGACGCACGAGAGCAGCGGTGACCGCGTATCGGGAGCAGGATTCGAACCTGCGACCTGCGGATTATGAGCCCGCCGGGCTAACCACTGCCCCATCCCGACCTGATGAGATGAGACTACCGACGGGCTCCGGCGGTCTCACCTCATTTGTTTTCACGGCATTCTCGCGGCGCGGATACCGGTGACGAGAACGGGGCCGACCCGCTCCCCGGGGCCGAGCCGGAAGTGGCCGGGGGAGAACTCTTCCCGGAGCGGGAGAGGACACGTCGAATCCGCGTGCCGCCGTACGGGCGGATGGGGTGCCGCTGGTTTGCCGCACCTTTCGCGGGGCAGGCGGTCGAAGATGGGAAATATCGTTTCCGCTCACCGTCGGCAGCCAGGGAGGTGCGATCCCGATGAGCGTGCACGCACTGTCAGTCGCGTTCAGCTGGGCCCTTCTGGCGGCCGGATGCGTGATGGCCGCGCACGGCGTTCACGTGCTGATGACGAGCCGGGTTCCGCGCGTGATCTCCGGACGAGGCGGGGTCCTGCAGGTGAGGCCGTACGGATGGTCGCTGCTGTTCTTCGGGTTGTTCGCCGTCTCGACGGCATCGCCCCGGCTGCTGGGCTGGACGGACGAACTGTCGCTCACCCTCTTCACCCTGCTCGCGCTCGCCTTCGCGGCGGTGGCGCTCACGCTGATGGCGAAGGCGAAGAAGGTGCTGAAGCCCACGACATCACGCGACCGGGAAATGTGACGACGCCCCGCCGGATGTCAGGCGACGGCGGGAACCCGCCGGCCGAACGCGGCCACCGGCCCTGAGGGAGCGGTGGCCGTGGCCGGACGCGAAGCCGCTGGACGAGGGGCAGGTGACGGGTACCTCGGCGGCGAGCTTGAAGGTCCAGGGGCAGAGGAAACGGCCGGGCAGGAAGGCGCCGCCCGACCGTCGACCGCGGTGAGCCTCCTGGGCGGGGGCTCACCGCCGGGCCACCGGGACGCGCCGGCCTGGGACGGCCAATGCCCGCGGGACGGTCCCGGCAGGAATCGCAGGGTCCCGGTAGGAATCGCGTGGGCGGGAACAGAACTCCGTGGCGGGTTCTTCACGCGATGACAAAAGGCCCGCCGAACCCAACACGGGTTCGGGGTGATACAGCCGCGTTCACAGCCACTGGTAGTAACCCGCCGTCACGGTGAATCCGAGCGGGGACCTTACGGGCACCCCGGCGCCTTCGTGGCTGATATGAACAGCGTCTGGGCCGGCTTGGGAGCCAAGTTGGTGATCCGCGAGGGGCAGAAATTGGTTCTGGAACCATCGTTGTACTGGACGTATCCCGACCAGCTTCCCCCGCTTACCGTGGCGGCCACTTTGGGGGGGAGGAAATTCGCTATTCCCGGGGCGTTCCTGGAAATGGTGGTGCTGTCCGCGAATCTGAGGGTCACGGGGCTCGCCAGCGTCGCCTCGGCGTCCGCCGACGCCGCAGCCGGGGTGAAAAGCAGTCCGGCGGCCATGCCGAGGGACGCGAGCGCGCCGGAGAGTTTTGCCGTTCGATTCATCAGGCCGTACCTTTCGTTCTTCTGTCCGCCCTTGATTGGGATTCACGGACGCTTTGTGGAATGGTGACACGCGTGAACACGATTCGTGTTGACGATGCGCGCCAGGTGATTGTCTGTCCGTGCAGGGAACTTTCGGCGGCGGCGGCGCGCGTGCGGGCACACAGCGGGCGGCGGCGCGCGTGCGGGCACACAGCGGGCGGTGGTGCGTTGCGGGCACACAGCGGGCGGGGAGCGGGTCGGGGGAGTCGTCTCGCGGTGGCGTGCCGGTGCCGGGGGCCCGGGAGGGCGCCTGCCCGCGGGCGAGCCTCACATGGGACGCGCGGGACGAGTGATGCTCCGGAGACAATCAGGTCACACTCATTGACACGCGAAGAGATCAAGTGATCTATTCACTTTATGAGTTACAGCGAGCAGTCGTTGTCCGAGCGTCTGGCGGACGACATCGTCGAGATCATCCGCAGTGAGCGGCTGGGACCGGGCGACGTGCTGGCCTCCTCGCGGGAACTGGCGCGTCGCTTCGAGGTCACCACCCCGACGGTGCGCGAGGCACTGCGCCGGTTGGAGGCCACCGGCGTGGTGGAGTTCCGGCACGGGTCGGGCACCTACGTGGGACCCGGCGTCGACCGGCGGCTGCTGGCCAATCCGCACCTGCCCCGCAGCACCCGGGAGTCGGTGCTCGAACTGGTCGAGGCCCGCCTGGTCGTCGAGCCGGTGATCGCCGCGCTCGCCGCGCGTACCAGGGTCCCCGAGGCCGTCGAGAAACTGGAGGCGGCGTCCGTCAACGCCCTGTACCCGCCGCGGGAGTCGCTCCGCCAGGCCGCGCACTTCCACGTCGCCCTGGCGGCGGCCAGCGGCAACGCGCTGTTGCGGGAAACCGTCGAAGCGCTGTTCCACGTACGGGCGCGCGAGCAGGTCGAGATCCGGCACCGGTACAACGACCGGGCCCGCGACCACGCCGAGCACGTGGAGATCTTCGAAGCCGTACGCGACGGCGACGCGGCGGCGGCCGAACGGCTCACCCGCGAGCACCTCACGGCGATCCGGGACGCGGTCGTGGCCGCCGAGTTTCCCGAGGCGGACCGTTGAGCCCGCGACGCCCCACGCGGCTCGGCGAGATGACGACGCTCGAAGCGGCCGAGGCCGTGCGCGCCAGTCCGCTGGTCATCATTCCGGCGGGCGCGTTCGAGCAGCACGGGCCCGGAATGCCGCTGACCACCGACACCGTCCGCGCCGAGCACGTCGCCGAGCTGGTGGCCGCGGAACTCGCCGGTTCCGCGGTGATCGGACCGTCGGTGCCGGTCGGCGTCTCGCCGCACCACCTCGCCTTCGCGGGCACCGTCACCCTGACGACCGCGACGCTGGCGGCGGTGGTTCGCGAGTACGCCGACAGCCTGTACCGGCACGGCTGGCGGAAGATCCTCGTGATCACCGGCCACGGAGGCAACAACGCCACCCTCACCACGGTCGCCCAGGACCTGCTCACCACCCATCCGGACCTGCAGTTCGCCTGGACCCCGCTGACCTCGCTCGCCGGTGACGTGGTGGCCGGCCTGGGGGTCAGCGAGATCCACGGGCACAGCGGCGAGGCGGAGACCGCCCAGATGCTCCATTTGGCACCTCACCTGGTGCACACCGAGCGGCTCGCCCCCGGCACCACCCATGCCGGTGAACTCGACCCGGTCCACCGGCTGTCGCTCAACGGTGGCCACCCCACCCTCACGGTGCGCTACGACCTGCTCAGTTCCAACGGCGTGCTCGGCGACCCCCGCGACGCCACCCCGGAAGGCGGCCGGGCCATCGTCGACGCGGCCGTCGCCCGCATCGTCACCTTCGTCACCACCTGGTTAGACGCCTAGCCCCGATCCAGCCTGGATCTCATCTTTCCTCACCGCATCTTCGTCATCACCTGGCTGGACGTCAGCCCGATCCAGCCCCGGTCCCCCTCCTCACCTGGCCGGACGCCAATCCCATCCAGCCCCGGTCCCACCCCTCACCGTTCGCCGGCGTGCCGTGCCACGAGCACGGCGGCGAACGCCGTCGCGAACAATCACGAACGGCCGTCTGGACGCGGCCGACGATAGGAGCCGTCATGACAGGCGCGAGAGTTCTCCTGCGCACCCTCACCGCGACGACAGCCGCCGGTCTCGTACTCCTGGGCGGCACGCTCGCTCCCGCGTACGCCATGGCCCCGAACACCGAAACCTCGGCGCCTCCGTCCGGCGGGTGTCGCACCCCGGCACCCCAGGCGCCGGGGACGAGTGTCCTGCACTCCCTGACCAGCCAGGGGATCGAGCGGACCTACCAGCTCCATCTCCCGCCGGACTACACCCCCCGCCGCGCGTGGCCCGTCGTTCTCGCCTTCCACGGGCGCGGCAACACGGGCGCCGGAACCGAGGAGTTCTCCAAGCTCTCCGAACTACCCGCCGTCGTGGCCTACCCCAACGGCGTCATCGGCACCGGGGACGGCGACCGGCAGGCATGGCAGGGTGCGCCCTACGCGGCGCCCGGGGTGGACGACGTCGCGTTCACCTCGGATCTGCTGGACACGCTGGAGGACCGGCTCTGCGTGGACCGGCGTCGCGTGTACGCCACGGGGAAGTCCAACGGTGCCGGACTCACCGGCCTGCTCGCCTGCCGGATGGCCGACCGGATCGCCGCGATCGCCCCGGTGGCCGGGGCCTTCTACCCCGCCACCGGCGAGGACTGCCGTCCCTCCCGCCCCGTGCCGGTCATCGACTTCCACGGTACGGGCGACGTCACCATTCCCTACACCGGAGACGCCGACCGGGGCCTGCCCGCCATCCCCGACTGGGTCGCCGCGTGGGCACGGCGTGACAACTGCGCGAAGCGGGTCCCCGACCGAGTGATCGAACCCGACATCACGATCTCCCGCTGGGTGGGTTGTGACAGGGGAGCCGAGGTGCGGCACGTCGCGGTCCGCGAAGGCGGTCACACCTGGCCGGGCGCCGACAGCTACAGCGGTGGCGGATACACCACCCAGACCATCGAAGCCCACCGGGTCCTGTGGGAGTTCCTGCACCGTCACCGGCTGTCCCGCACCACGACTCGCTGACCCCCTCTCACCGAACTCTTTTCCCCGACCCTCGCCGTTCCTCTCACCGAACCCCTCTCACCGACCCTCGCCGTCCCTCTCACCAGCCGCCTTTCGCCGCCTCCCGGCACCTCTCGCCGATCCCTCTCACCGACCGCACTTCCGGCATCGCCCCGGGCCTTCGAGCCGGCACCGCCTCGGGCCCGGTCCGACACCGCCGCCCCCGTTCCCGACGGCCGCCTCCCGACGGCCGCCTCCCGCCTCCCGGCGTCCGGCGTCCGGCGCCCGGTGGCGGTCAGGTCAGGTCCGGTCGCCGTCGCCGCGCCCTCGGCCGTGACCGTCCCGCACCGCGGGCGGGACCGCCGACATCCCCCACAGCAGCACCCGTTCATACCGGGCTGCCCTTTTCCCCGTACGGAGCCGCCATGTCCGCCACCAGTCCTGCGACACCGGAAACACCACCGGAGTCCGCCGACCCCCCGCTGCCGCGCATCGTCAGGGCGATGGCGGTCGTCGAACGCGCCGGAAACGCCCTGCCCCACCCGTTCTGGCTGTTCTGGATCCTCTCCGGGATCCTCGTCGTCGTCAGCGCGGCACTGGCCGGGATGGGTGTCTCCGTGGTCTCACCCGGCGACGGCGAGACCGTCGCGGTCCGGAGCCTCCTCAGCGGTGACGGCCTGGCCATGGCCGTCTCCACGATGATCGAGAACTTCGCCACGTTCCCGCCCGTGGCGACCATCATCGTGGTCATCATGGGCGTCGCGGTGGCCGAACGCAGCGGATTCCTCGCGGCGCTGATGAAGGTCGGGGTCTCCCGCGTCTCCGCCTCATGGGTCGTGTTCGCGGTCGCCTTCGCGGGCACCGTGGCCCATGTCGCGTCGGCGGCCGCCTACATCATCCTGGTGCCCCTCGGCGGCCTGGCCTTCCGCGCCGTCGGCCGCTCACCGATCCTCGGCATCGTCGTCGCCTACACGTCCATCGCCTCCGGGTACGACGCCAGCCCGGTCCCGACCCCCAACGACGCCATCTTCGCCGGCATCACCACCGCCGCCGCGAAGATCGTCGGAGGGGAGGACGCCTACGTGCTCCTCGCCGCTGAGGGGCGAGAACGGCAGCATCGTCCAGTCCCCGCTGCTGGACGGCATCGCCGCGGTCGTCGCCATGTTGTTCGCGCTCGTCGGCATCGTCTACGGGACGCGCTCCGGCTCCATCACCAGGCCCGGTGACGTGCCAAGACTGATGGTGGAGGGCGTCAAGCAGATGGCGCCGGTGCTCGTCCTGTTCTTCGCGATCGCCCAGTTCCTCGCCTACTTCGACTGGACCCACATAGGGGACGTCCTGGCGGTCAACGCCGCGGAGGCGCTGAAGCAGAGCGGGATGCCGATCGTCGTCGTCTTCCTGCTCATCCTGATCGTGCTGACCCTGGTCAACGTCATGGTCACCAGCGGCTCCGCCATGTGGGCCCTGGCGGCACCGGTCCTGGTCCCCATGCTGATGCTCGTCCATGTCCCCGCGGAGACCACCCAGGCCCTGTTCCGCATCGCCGACTCGGGCTCCACCGCCATCACGCCGATGAGCCCGTACTTCCTGATGGCCCTGGGATTCCTCCAGCGCTATCGCAAGAACGCCGGTATCGGCACTCTCGCCTCGTACACCCTGCCGCTCGCCATCGCCATGACCGCCGCCTGGACCCTGCTCTTCCTGGCCTGGTGGGCCCTCGGCATCCCCCTGGGGCCGGGCGCGCCGGTCAACTGAACCGGCCCGGCGCCACAGCGGTCCCCGCCGTGACCGGTCGGGGACCGCGTCGGCGTCGGTCGCGGTGGTCGGCACGCCGCCGGCGCGGTCTACGCCCCGGTGTTTTCGTCCCCGGGAGCGGTGTTCCAGAGCCGGGCGAGGAAGAGGGTGAGCGTGTCCGCGACGGAGTCACCGGGCTCGCCCGGGTGGTCGAGCGCCCACGTGTCGAGCGCGTCGAAGACGCCGACCGTCGTCACGGTGGTCAGCTCGACGCCGGGGAACGGATCGATCAGTCCGATGCGCAGGCCGTTCGCGACGAGCCTGTGGATCCAGGAGTGGCTGTCGCGGGCGAGGTAGGGCTGCTCGGCGAGTACGGCCCGGTCGTCCGGATGCTCGCGCAGGTGCGCCACCAGCCGTGTCGTACCCGCCGCCACCTGCTCCCACAGCTCGTCCCCGGTCGCCACGTCGGCCCAGGGGCCGAGCGCGGTGAGCGTCCGGCCGCCCGCGTCGGCGACCACGGCGCCGAAGAGGTCGTCCTTGCCGTCGAAGTAGTGGTAGGCGGAGGTCTTGGAGATGCCGGCCTCGGCGATGATCTGGTTGAAGGACGCGGCGTCCTTGCCGTCGCGCGCGAAGTGGGTGCGGGCGACGGTGAGGATGGAGGCTCGCGCGTCGGCCGGCAGCCGGTCGAAGCGTGGAAGCGGCATGGGTTTCCTAAAGGCTCTCTGTCAGCGGGACGGCCGGCTGCCGGGTGGCAAGCCTGCGGTTGACGCGGCCCGTCATGATCCAGTGTGCGGCCCACAGCGGGAGGGCGATCGCTCCGCCGACGTATCCGGCTGTTCCCGGGAAGAGCGACAGGATCTGGAAAGCGCACCAGCCGTATCCGATCACCGTCCACCATCGGACGAATCCGCCCCGCACGCGTGTGCCGGCGGTCGTCGAGGCGGCCAGCGACGTGGAGACGGCCCGCACGATGAAGAAGTCCTCGGTGAAGTTGTAGGGGATCGCGAACATCCACCACACCGACGCGGGGGAGGCGGTCCTGGCCTCGGGCCCTATCAGCGTCATCGTTCGCTGGAGGGCGCGGCAGTACAGGGCGACGAGCCCGAAGAAAACGGCGATGGCGATCAGTCCGCCGGGCATTCCCAGCGCTCCGATCTCGCCCAGGATCCCCAGCCCCCACTCCGGCGCCCAGAACGGGTAGCTGAGGAGGATCGCGCTGAGGACGGTGCCCACGGTTTTGATGACAACTCGCATGCTCGGAGTGTACTGGTGGTACACACCACTGGTACACGCCTGGCCGGGAATCGCGAGGCGTACGCGGAGGGGTCCGAGGGTTCCGGAACTCGCGATCGGGAGACGGGGCGAACCTCGGCCGGCCGTTCCCGTGGGGGCGGAATGTTCTCCCGCATATCCATCACGGTCCGTGGCGGTGGCGGCGTTTCTCGTTACTCGGAGCGATCTTCACTGGTAGTGGTGGCACATGCTGACACGACCATGGCGCCGTACGGCCGCCGCCCTCACAGCCCTTCCCGCCCTCCTCGCCACCCTCGCCGGGCCGGCGGTGGCCGCGGTCAGGCTGCCCGAGCCGTCGGTCCCGCCGATCGCCCGCGCCAAGCTGAACCTGCTGACCGTCGTGGAGCCGCGGTCGATGGCGGGCTACGGTCCGGACCGCTTCCCGCACTGGAGCCCGCGCGCCTCGGCCTGCGACGCCCGCGAGATCGTGCTGGCGCGCGACGGCCAGAACGTGGAGCGCGACGACGCCTGCCGGGCGGTGTCGGGCTCCTGGTACTCGGTGTACGACGGGCGCACCCTCAGCTCCGCCGACGACGTCGATGTCAGCCACATCGTGCCGCCGGCCAACGCCTGGCGTTCCGGTGCCGACACCTGGAGCGACGCCGAGCGCGAGAATTTCGCCAACGACCTGGAACGGCCGCAGCTGCTCGCCGTCTCCGCCGCGTCGAACAGGAGCAGGGGCGACCGGGGGCCGGAGTCGTGGAAGCCGCCGCTCGCCGCCTCCCGCTGCATGTACGCCCGCGCCTGGGCGGACGTGAAGTACCACTACCGCCTCACCGTCACCGCCGAGGAGAAGGCCGCCCTCGGCGAGATGCTCGACACCTGCCGCCCCGAGCCGGTCGGCGGAAACCGTAAGTGAGCGACGTGGCCGGCGGACGGTACGAAGACGGCGTCGCCGCCGTACCGCGGGGCGCCGCTGTCCGGGCCGGTGGTGTCCAGGAAGGTGGCGTCTAGGAAGGTGGCGCGAGTCGCGCCACCTGGTCGCGGACGGTTTCGCCGAGGTCCGCCTGGAGCAGCCCGTTGTCGACACCCGGATCGCAGGACGGTGAGACCCGGACGTCCGCGGGCGGCCCGTCCGGGTAGCCGAACAGGACCCGGAGGTCACCGTCCCGCGTGCCCCCGGTCCTGCGGCACACCTTCTCGCTCGGCCAGGTGTCCAGGGAGTTCAGTGTCGCGGCCAGGGCCTCGGCCGTCTGCCTGCCGTGCTCCAGCCGGGGGGAGCGCCCGCCGTACGAGGTGGGCTGCCCGCAGACCAGGACCGAGACGGGCTCGCCGGGCACCA
Source organism: Streptosporangium sp. NBC_01469 (assembly GCF_036227305.1). Taxonomy (NCBI): domain Bacteria; kingdom Bacillati; phylum Actinomycetota; class Actinomycetes; order Streptosporangiales; family Streptosporangiaceae; genus Streptosporangium; species Streptosporangium sp. NBC_01469. The sequence continues at coordinate 5,353,279 of NZ_CP109465.1, forward strand.
TCCGCTCGTTCTGGCCCCGGCGCCCGGTGGGCCCGTGGCAGGGGTCGTCCGGCCGCACGGGGCTCCACGTTCCGGTCCGGTAGGCGACGGTGATGTCCCGCCCGACGTACGAGCGGGTGCCGACGGTGCCGTTCGTCGTCGTCACGCAGGAGTTGACCTCCTCGGCGCTGCCCACCCACAGGGCCTCCCCGCGGGGATAGGCGAACCGGATGAGATAGTTCGTCATCGCCCCGCCCGCCTGCGTGCACGGACCGCCGGGATCGTCCGTGGTCACCGGGAGGTAGCCCAGGTCGTGGGCGATGGCCCCGGCCTCGCCGGTCAGGATCCGGGATCCGGCGAGCCGCTCGCCTCCCGGGCGGGTGCTGTCCCCCGGGTAGGCGCAGATCATCGCCGAGAGCGGCTCTCCGGGGACGAGTGACTCCCCGGCCCCGTCGAGGTCGGTGGCGGCGGGCACCCAGCCGCCGGGCCCGTCGCCACCCCATCGCTCCGGGCACGACGCGGGCACGGAAGACGGCACGCGCACCGCCTGTGAGATCAGTACGGCCGCCGCGCATGTCGCCGTCAGGGCCAGGGCGACGCGCACACCGTGGAAAGGCTTCACGATACTGAAACGTCAATCCCCTGCGAAAGGTTCGAACGGCGGCGGGAAAGGATCACGTGTCTGGCCGGCACGGGGGATTTCCGGGAAATCCCGGTGTGCGTGTCATGTGCCGGGCGGAATTCCGGTTTCCGGTGGAAGGCGGATGGGCGCACCGGGAGACTCCTCACGTCCTGCCTCCGGGTCACTTCTTGGGAGCGAAGCCGTGCTTGACCTCGCCCTTGCTGCAGCGCGGGCAGGGACGGTACTGGCGAGGGAAGAAGGTGGATTTCAAGGTGCCGGATCCTCGGCACTTGCGGCATTTGGATAGGTAATTACGTATCCAGTCGGAGATAACCCATATGACGAGCACGGCGACGATGAGCAGTGCGGGTTCCATTGTGAACTCCACCGGGTGAGGGTTCCGTGAGGCCTTAACCCATAACACCTCGCGTTCGCGTGAACGCGTTACGTTTCGGTGGACGTTATACCGCCTGCTCATAGCGGTTGCGGAGACAACCGGAATTGTGATTGCCCCTCTTATGATATTTGAAGGTGAGATAGCAGGTGGTAGTGCGGGCCGGTCACCCACCGGAGACACCGAGCGGCACGCCCTGGCCCCGGCTCCCCCCGTGGGAGCCGGGACCGGGACGCTCAGCCGGTCGCGAGGTGCTCGGCTTCGTGGTGCAGTACCTCGACCAGGATCAGCTCCAGACGGAGGTCTGGATCCGTGAGGTCGTCGGACGGTGTCATCGGATACCTCCAGCCTCGCTGGTGGGGACGCCCCGCCTACCTCCGGGGTTATCCGCCATAGCAGGCCGGTATGGACACGAGGGCGCCCGCCCGCCGTCCCGCGCGTGCTCGTCCCCGGCCGGAGGCGCTCGATACCCGGAGGTGGCGGGCGCTCCGCCCGGCGTCTCGCGCGCCCGCGCCCTCCGGCCCCGGCGTCGCGAGGGACGGCCGGGGGAGCGCGGTTCGGTGGGGTGTGGCGCCTACGCGGTTCCCGGTTCCGCCCAGAAGACCGTGCCGGGGCCGTACAGCTCGACGGGCCCGTGGGCGGCGGGGACGAAGGCCGACTCGCCGGGACGCAGGGTGTGCCCGCCGGTCTCGACCTCGCCCTCGGTGCACAGCAGGATGCGCGGCACCCCGCCCTCCAGGGTGAGGCCGGAACCGGGGACGGCCGTACCGAGACGGAACTCGGGGGCGGGCGTGCGGTAGAGGTTGCCGACCGGCTCGACCCGCAGGGCCGGGACCGAGGGGTCGGTGACCCGCAGCAGCTCCTCCACGTCCATCGGCTTGCCGGTCAGCCCGGCGCGCAGCACGTTGTCGGAGCCGCCCATGATCTCCACACCGAACCCGCTCAGGTAGCAGTGCAGGACCCCGGCGCCCAGGAAGAGCGCCTCGCCGGGCCGCAGCTCGTGGCGCCGCAGGAACAGCGGGGCCAGGCAGGCGGGGTCTTCGGGATGGATCCCCGCCAGGCGTACGACCAGCTCGTTCTCGGGGCCTCCCGCGGCCGTGGCCGCCCGCACGATGGCGGCCACGAGATCCGCCCTGCCGTCCTTGGGCCACTCCACCAGCGCGCGGAGCGCGGCGGAGGCGTCTCCGGCCGCCAGCGGCGCGACGACGGCCTCCAGCTCCGGTACGCCCAGCCCGCCGATGAGGGCCGCGGCCTCCTCGGGAGGACGGAACCCGGCCAGCGCGGTGAACGGGGTCAGCGCGCAGATCAGCTCCGGCTTGGGGAACGGGTCGACGTAGGTGCCCCGGGTGAAACCCTCCCGCGCCTGCTCCTGGGAGGGGTGGACCTGGAGCGAGAGCGGCAGGTCCACGGCGATCAGCTTGAGCAGGTACGGCAACCGCGAGCCGAACCGCTCGACGGTCTCCTTCCCCAGCTCGGTCTCCGGGGCGGCGGCCACCGTCTCGGCGAGGGAGTGCCACGTCCCCCGGCGCAGCACCGACGAGGAACCGGACGGGTGGGTGCCGAACCACATCTCCGCCTCGGGCAGCTCGGCGGGGGAGGGACGCCCGGCCAGCGTGGCGATGGCCGTGTGCGAACCCCAGTCGTAGTTCTTCACGGGGTTCCGCAGGAGGTCCGTCATGACGCCTCCACCGGAGCGGGCGTGGCGGTGCCGTTCTCCGACCGAGAGGACCGCCGCGCGGGCGTGCCGCCGGGTCCGGCCTTGCCTGCCGCCGCGCGGGCGGCGGGGATGAAGGAGTCGTTCATGATCCTCTGTGTGTCCGTGTGAGTTCGTGAGCAGGAATCGAATGAATGTCGCAGAACGCCGATGTTACGCGTCCTCGGTGTCGTACGGCTGTCAGGGCGTCGTCAAGGCCCGGTGCCGGGTCCGCCGACGGCCACGGGGCCACGTGACCGCGTGGCCCCCTTCGGCGCCTTCGATGGCCGGAAGTGGACAGCGCGGCCGGTCACCGGCCTGATGGGTGCCCACCTGGGACAACCCGCCCGCCGGGCTCTGGAACGGTCCCCCGGAAGGCCGCGCGTGCCTTCACGGCGCACGGCGGCGGGTTCACAACGGGCCGGCGGTCCTGAAGACTCCGCTGGGGAGCACCCGCCACGCGTGCCGTTCCTCCGGGAGCCGCCCCCGGATGAGGCGGGGCCACGGAAGGAGAGGTGAGCATGCGTCCGCTCGGCATCGAGGGTGCGTGGGTGTTCGAACCGAAGGTGTTCCCCGACGATCGGGGCAGTTTCCACGAGTGGTTCCGGGTGGAGGCCTTCCGCGAGACCACCGGCCAGACCCTGGCCCTCTCGCAGGCGAACTACTCGGTCTCGCGCCGGGGGACGCTGCGCGGCGTGCACTTCGCCGACGTTCCGCCGAGTCAGGCCAAATACCTCAAGTGCGTCAGGGGTGCGGTTCTCGACGTGGTCGTCGACATCCGCGTCGGGTCGCCCACCTTCGGGCGGTGGGAGTCGGTGATCCTGGACGACGAGGACCACCGGGCCGTCTACGTCTCCGAGGGGCTCGGCCACGCCTTCATGGCGCTGACCGACGACGCGATCGTGGTGTACCTCTGCTCGGAGGGATACGCGCCGGGGCGCGAGCACGGGGTCGATCCGCTCGACCCGGAGCTGGGGATCGAGTGGCCCGCCGGGGTGACGCCGCTGCTGTCGGACAAGGACGCGACGGCCCCGCCCCTCGCCGAGGCCCGGCGGCAGGGCCTGCTCCCCGCGTACGAGGAGTGCCGCCGGCTCTACGCCAGGCTCCGGGCCTGAGGTGGGGCCTCGCTGTCACGAGGCGTGACGTCGTCTGAGGTCCCGGGCTCCATATCCGCGGGCTCCGGGTCGCCTCGGGACTCCGTGCCCGCGGGCGCCACATCGTGCGACGGTTCGTCGTGTACAGGTCCGTCGTGTACCAGTTCGTCGTGTATCGGTCTGTTGTGCGGCGGTTCGTCGTGTGGCGGTCCCGTCCGGCGGCTCTCTATCAGGACGGTGAGACCGTCGAGGAGGCGCCGCAGGCCGAACTCGAACCACTCGTCGAGGTCGATCGCGTCGCCCCGCTCCTCGTGCAGCCTGGACAGCATCGGGAACCGGCCGGACTCCAGGATCTCCTGGAGCATCGGCGCCTTCAGGGCGCGCCACTGTCTCGTGGTGACGCCGGTACGCCGTTCGGCCTCCACCTCGTTGACGAGCAGCAGGGCCGAGCCCTGTACCTGGGCGCTCACCATGATGGCCACCCAGTGCATCGTCATCGGATCCAGGCCGAGGCCGTCCACGGCCCGCATCGACCGTTCGACGTCGGCCAGCACGTTCGGCCCGAGCGGCGGCTGGGGGGTGGCGATGACCCGCAGCACCCACGGATGCCTGGAGTACATCGCCCACTCCCGCCTCGCGGCGAGCTCAAGCCCCGCGCGCCAGCCTCCGGGAACGGGGTCCGGGGGCGCGCTCTCAGCGAAGACGGCCTCGACCATCAGCTCGATCAGGGTGTCCTTGCCCGGTACGTAGCGGTACAGCGACATCGTGCCCGCGTCCAGCTCGGCCGCGACGCGGCGCATCGACAGCGCGTCCAGCCCCTCGGTGTCGGCGATGCGGATCGCGGTGCGCACGATCCGCCCGGTACTCAGCCCGTCCCGGGGCTCGCGGGGCTCCGCTCCGGCCTCCGCCACCCGGGTGGACCGCGCGAGCGTGCCGGAAATGTCGCGGGCGGGGGAGGGGGCAGGCGCGGGTGCGGGTGTGGGAGGGGACGCGGCCCGCTCGGCCGTCCTGGTCCGGTACGCCCGCGCCTGGCAGGCCCGCGAGCAGTATCGGGGACGCCGCCCCCGGGCCGCCGCGCTCAGCGGCTCCCCGCACTGTACGCACGTCGACACGCGTTTCCCTCACTCCATTACGTCACACTCGGCTGCCGGTGACGAAACTCTAACACGCGTTTTTCCGTGACGTAATAGATATCGGTGTGATGAAATTCGAGCCCAGGCGGGCAGGAGCCATCTTCGTTGGCCTGAAAATCCGCGTGTTCTGGCCCAGCTTGGATCGTTGTTGATTTCCAGCAGTTGTGCGTACGATGTATGCGTTCAGAGGCGTACAGCGTACCCACGGAGGTCGGGACATGGTGAAGGGCGTGGCCGGCGGGAAGGAGTGGCTCGGGCTCGCGGTGCTCGTGCTGCCCGTGCTGCTCGTCTCGGTGACGGTGACGGTGCTGTACTTCGCGCTGCCCTTCCTGAGCGCCGACCTCGCGCCCACCGGACCCCAGCTGCTGTGGATCGTCGACGTCTACGCGTTCCTGCTGGCGGGCCTGCTGGTGGCGATGGGCGCCCTGGGCGACAGGATCGGCCGCCGCAGGCTGCTGCTGGCCGGTGCGGCCGTCTTCGGCGTCACGTCCGTCGCCGCCGCGTACGCTCCCAGCGCCGAGCTGCTCATCGCGGCCCGCGCCCTGCAAGGGGCCGCGGCGGCGAGCCTGATGCCGCCGACACTGGCCCTGATCCGCGACATGTTCCGCGACCCGCGACAGCGCCGGACGGCCGTCGCACTGTGGGCCGCGAGCTTCGCCGGGGGAAGCGTGCTCGGGCCGATCGTGGGCGGGTGGCTGCTGGAGCGCTTCTGGTGGGGCTCGGTCTTCCTGATCAGCGTTCCGGTCATGGTCCTGCTGCTCGTCCTGGGACCCGTCCTGCTGCCCGAGTACCGTGCCCCGGCCTCCGGAGGATTCGACCTGCCCGGTGCCGCGCTGTCGCTGGCGGCGGTGCTGCCGGTCGTGTACGGAGTCAAACAGTTCGCCACCGGCGGCCCGGGTCCGGTGGCGGTGCTCGCGGTCGCGGCCGGGCTCGCGGCCGGCGCGGTGTTCCTGCGCAGGCAGCGCGGGCTGGCCGACCCCATGCTCGACCCGCGCCTGTTCGCCGATCGGGGCTTCACCATGCCGCTGGTCACGAGCACGCTCGCCGTCTTCGCGCTGGTGGGCCTGTTCTACTTCGTCGCGCAGTATCTGCAGCTGGTGCTCGGGCTGCGGCCGCTGGTGGCCGGGCTGCTGACGCTTCCCGCCGCCGGCATGGCACTCGTCGGCTCGCTCCTGGCCGCGGGGATCTCGCGCCGGGTCCGCCCCGGATACGTCATGGGCGCGGGCATGGCGCTCGCCGCCGCCGGGTTCCTGGTGATGAGCACGATCGACGCGGGCTCCGACCGGTGGCTGCTCGTCGCCGGGCTGCTCCTGCCGGGAGCCGGGATCGGCGCGGTGCAGGCCCTGGCGTCCGGGATGATCGTCGAGGCCGCCCCGCCGGAGCGCGCGGGCTCGGCCTCGGCGGTCCTGGAGGCCGCCACCGAGCTCGGCGGGGCACTCGGCGTCGCGATACTGGGCAGCGTGGGCCTGGCCGTCTACCGAGGGCGGTTCGCCGCCGCGGCCCCCGAAGGCCTGCCCCCGGACGGCTCGGGGCCGGCCGGTGAGAGCCTGGGCGGGGCGGCGGGGGAGGCCGCCCGGCTGCCGGAACAGGCCGCGGCGGAGCTGCTCGACGTCGCCCGCACCGCCTTCACCGGCGGGATGCAGCTCGCCGCGCTCCTGTGCGCCGCCCTCATGGCGACGGCGGCGGTGTCGGTCGCGATCCTGCTCCGGACGGTGCGGGCAGATCCCGGCGGATCGACGCCTCGACGCCTTCGACAGCGGTGATCGCGCCGTACACGAGCAGCCGTACCAGGTCGGCGTCGTCCGGGTGGCCGCCGCCCGGCCGAGGAGCGCGGCGTGCCCGGCACCGGAGGCGTAGTGGCCCGGAACTACGACCCACGTCAGAGGGTGTCCCTCCGCTCACCGGACAAATCCGGACGGCTGGGGTGCTCACCGGGTGAAGCGGGCGGCCCGTTCCGCGACGAACTCCTCCACCGTCGTCGCGGGCCGTCCCGTAACCGCCTCGACGTCCCGGGTCGCCCGGTCGTAACGGTTCTCGCGGTGCAGGCGCGCCATGGTGACGATGTGCTCCTCGGTGTGCGGCGGCAGCCCCGCGGGTGCGAGAACCTCGTCGACCCAGGTGTCGAGCGGGACGTCCACGTAGGTGACCTTCCTCCCCAGCGCCCGGGAGTACTCCTCGGCGACGCCGGTCATCTCCTGGGAGCGGGGCCCGGTCAGCTCGTAGACGTGCCCGATGTGCGGTCGCGGGTCCTCCAGGATCGTGGCGACCACGGCCGCGACGTCGCCGGCCGCGACCGGTGACGTGCGGCCGGTCCCGAAGGGAAGCCGGATGGTCCCGCTGTCGGCGATGGAACGCTCGGCCAGCGTCGTGAACATCGGGTTCTCCAGGAAGGCGGTGGGCCGGACGTGCACGACGGGAAGCCCGGACCAGTCGAGCACCTGCTCCGACAGCCAGTGCAGCCGCTGCTGGTGGGACTCCTCGGTGCTCAGCGCGCTCATCTGGGACACGGTCATCTGCGAGATGCCGACCAGGGCCTCCAGGGCGCCCACCGCGCGGGCCACCGTCGCGACGGTGGCGGCGGCCTCCAGGTACGACGGTGACACGCTCATGCCGAAGAACATCCGGGAACAGCCGTCGAGTGCGTCCGCCACGTCGGCGGGCCGGGTGAGGTCACCGACCACCACCTGGGCCCCGAGGGCACGCAGCGCGTCCGCGCGCTCGTCGTCGCGGTGCGCCATCGCCCGCACGGGCAGGCCGCGCCCGCGCAGCAGCCCGACCACGGTGTGGCCGACACCCCCGACGGCCCCACCGGCACCGGTGACGAGAATGGGCTCGTCGTTCATCGCTGTGCCTCCTCATTCCGGAGCAGTGGCTCCAGGCACCGGCGCCCGGATCGGCCGTGGATCGACGTACCGGCTCACGGGCCGGTCGGGCACCGATAGTGGGGGGCGTGTACGTCGGGGCAGCCGACCGCGGCGGTGTGGCCGAAGCGTTCCCCTTTCAACCAGTGTCCCCACGCCATGCTCCCGCAATGCCTCAGCGCGTCTCCGGCGACCTGGAGTCGCTCAGGCCCGCTGCCCAGGTGTTTTTCCTGGCCGGGGTAGGCGAAGGACGGCTCAAGCTGCCGCCACTGCTGATCAAGCCAGCCCAGCACCGTCTCCAGGTCGCCGGTTATTTTGATGTGGGTGGGCGGTTTCAGGAGCCAGTCACACATGCGGAACGGCGGCAATGGAGAATTGCGAAACTCTTCCGGAGATGTCGGCGGAAGCGGAGGTCTGCGGAGTCCATCCGCTTTGCCCAGAGAGGTGGAATGACCGAAACGCTGTGCTCCCCTGTGGGGATGGCTCTCTGGCCCGGACCGGGCGTGAACATGTCGGCCAGTACGGCGGCGGGCTGGGCGCGGGCGACGGTGCAGACCGTCGAGGAGATTCCGAGCTGAGGGCAGGTGGCCAGCGCCTCGGGAATGCAGGCCCGGCAGGTCGGGGGCGCACTCGTGAGGCCCCCGGCGGGGTCCTCGGGGAGTTCGCGGAACGCGGTGTCGGTCATGATCCAGGGGATGCGTCCCGTGCCGGGGTCGGTCGCGGCCTGCCCGCAGACCTGGTACCGCAGCTTCTGTCGGGTAGCCCCGGCGCATTGCTGCGCCAGGGCCCCCTCAGAACCGGGCGAGCGGGTTTTCCCCGCACCTCGGCTCAAGCAAGCCACGGAGGGCTTCACGGGTGTGTTGATGGTGATGGTCGGGGTGGGCGCCCCCTTAACCCCGGGGCCAGCGGTGTCCGCACGACCGGCGTATGAACTCCGGCCGCCGCTCGCCGCCTCTTCCAGCGGCCAGGCCCTAACACTCAGATCTTCATCCCGCCTGCCTGAGCTTGGCGTGACGAGGCGTCATCAGGGGTTTACTCACGTTCGCCCGTCCGGCCTTCCCCTCGCCCGGTTGCTCCCCCAGACGGAACAGGGGCCCTTGGGCTTCTACCCTGGGCTCCGTACCCCCACAGGCAAGACCTGCGGACGCACGCCAGGGCGGGGACCGATCTCGAACACCGATCAGGAACTACACACCCGGCATAACCGGCCTCCAACCTGTCCGTTCACTCGTAATGCGCGACCTCGCGTCGCACCCATGCACCGCCACTGACGCAACGTGTTGAGCTTGCGCCACTGCGGCGGCCCCTGCCGGTTGTTCAGGACGCGAACGCGCAGCACCCCGCAGGCCATGTCGCCCCGGCGCGGATCGTCGTAGACGAGCCGCAGCCCACCAAGCGGGCGCCGGGCGAACCGCAGGCGTTGCGGCGCGACCTCGTCGGCATGCGCGATGACATAGGGAACACGAAGCTGTGTCGGCACGGCGCCGGTCATTCTGTCTCCCTGTCCGGTACGAGTGACCACACCACCCGCGCGGCCGGGCACCCCAGCTGAAGACCTCGGAACGTCGCCGCGCTCACCTCGTCCGGGGCGTTCGCGAGACTGCCCTCACGACGTGCTTCAAGAAAGCCGTCCGGGTTCTTCGTGCCGTCGCACTCCGGGATCTCCCGCCTCACGCGACATCCTTCGACAGCGCGGCGAGGATCAGGTCCACCACCGCGTGCTGCTGGTCGGCGTTCACCATCTGGGTCGTGACCCTCACCGAGGGCAGCGAGACCACGAAGCAGCCGGAACGGTCTCCCACGGTCACGCTCGCCACCTCCCAGCCGTCGTGGCTGTGGGCGATCAGCTCGAAGCGGTCGTCTCGCGGAAACGGGAGTGGCCGGTGGCCGCGGAGGTGGAGCCCCACATAGTGAATGATCGACGTTCGAACACCTTGCGCACTGACCAGCCGTGCGAGGTCAATCAACCCCTCGGGAAGTTCTTGCCCGGCAGGGCTCGCCGTTTCGTCGCTCTCTTGCCCCCCGGCGCGGGCCTCTGTCACTGTCTGTCCGGATGCCATAACCCAGACAGTAGGAGCGGGGGTTTCCAGAGCACCACAAGCTTGCGGATACTTGCGGACACCTACTCCAGAGAGTCCATGGCTGCCTTGATTAGGGTCCGTGCCTCCCGTCCGAAAACGGCTATCTCATGAAGCCTGGTGAACGTCTCGGCGTACATGGTGATCTCTCTCGGCTGCGTGATCGTGAGAAAGCCGGACACCAGTTCCACGTTCGCCTGCACATGATCGAAAATGTAGAAGTTCTCGACAGGCCACCGCCCCGCCCGCTCGACATGGGGCGGGATCACCGCCAAAGAAACAGAGGGAAGCGCCATCGCTTCCAGCAGGTAACCAAGCTGACCGATCATCACTTCAGGACCGCCGCGCCGGTAAGTCAGCGCCGCAGCCTCCAGGATGAACACGAACCGGTGGTCGCCCTCGTACAGGATGTGCTGGCGAGCCATCCGCTCGGCAACGGCTTCGGCAACGTCGTCGACAGGTACCCGCCTGCCGTCGCGAATCGCCGACAGGGTGGCCGTGGTGTACCCGGCCGTCTGAAGAAGGCCGGGAATGACGTCCTGGCAGTAGGAGCGATACAGCTTGGTCCGCTCGTACAGTTCCCGGACGGCGGCATTCAAGTGGGTCAGGCCCGATTTCTCGGCTCGTTGCCAGTCCAACCATGCCGAGTCCACCGCCCGCAGTTCGGCGATCAGCTCGGGGAGCAGGCCGGGCACTCCGCATACCTGCACCCACGCCGCTATATCGCTCTCGGACGGCTGCTTTTTGCCGTGTTCGATCCGTGAGGTCTTGGCCTCATGCCACCCCGCCAAAGCCGCCAGGGCTCGGGAGGTCAGGCGCGCGTCAAGCCGTAGGTCGCGCAGCCGGGAGGCAAGGGCCTGTCTGGCCGCCTGAGCGCTGGAGCTGGAGGAATGCGGGGTGGGCATGAGCGTGTGCGAGTCGTGATCAGCAGGACGACTGGATCCGATACTCCTCGTGGTCGGTGGCGCGATCCCAGGCAGCCGCGAACGCCGATGAACACAACGTCACGATTGCCGGATCATCGGTCTCATCATTGAAGACCCACGCGCCGTCGCCCGCGAAGTGGCAGAACTGCACCATGCGGCCATCGAAGATCCACACGTCGTTTCCCGGAAGGGCCAGATCTGAGGCCAGGCGCCTCGGGAGCCACCTGATCGCCTCGCCGGCCGCCAGGTTCACCCCCGGCGTCACGGCGTGCTCGAAGGCGATGTAGGTGCTCACCGGCTCGGACACGACGCGGACTCTCCGCATGTCCACCCCCCGCGCGATCGCCGTACGGGCGGTGGCGGTCCACTCTGAATACAGCCGTACCGCCTCGGTGAGATCTCCGGCTTCCCAGGCAAGGTAGCCGGGATCGCCGGTCATGTACTGGTCCCGGAACTCCAGCTTGAAAGCTGTGCGCTCACACTTCGCCAGCAGGTCGCCGAACTCTGTCACGGCATGCCTCCAGGATGATCTCGATCATGCGCTCGGGGAGTCGCACCACTGACTCCGTGTCCAGGATGGGGCTGTCGGCTGCGACCCTCGCCAGGGTCTCTGGGTCGACAACGGTCTCCCCTGGAAGAAGAAGTCACCCGTTGACTCGTCCCGGAACACGGCCGGACAGTTGTTGCCAGGATTGGTCGGGTCCTTGCCGTAGAACGTTATCGCCACGGTGGTCTCCTACCTCTGGGGTTTGCGGCTCCTTGCGTACATGCGAGCCTGAACGCAGGTAGGGAGGTAGTCACGAGGGTCCTTGGGGGCGAGACCATCACGGGGTCGGCACCGGGACGGGAGCAACGGCCATCAACCGGAGAAAGTAGAAGACCGCCAAGGTCCCTGAGGCGGGGCTTTGACGGCCGTTCCGTTCGATCCACGATGGATGGTGGACGATACAGGGAATCTCTCATTTCGGGGCAAAATCTCCTATTTCGCCAGGGTTGCCGCGCTGGGCAGTCAGCACATAGTCAGCACGCCGTCTTGGTGCTCGCAGCCGCATAGGTGGCCTCCATCGTCTTGGCGTGCTGGGTCCACTTGGCCTTGACGCGGTGGGTGTAGCGGACGGTGGTCCGGAAGTCGCCGTGTCCGACCATCATGGCCACGTCGGTCAGGTTCACCCCGTCGGCGAGTTGGTTGAAGGTGAAGTTGTGCCTCAGGTCGTGGGTGCGGAAGTCGGCGGGTAGTCCGACCGTCTTGAGGCGGCCTTGAAGTGCTTGCGGTAGGCGTCATCGTTGATGACCTTGGCTCGGGTGCCGGGGAACAGATAGCCGTCTTCCTTGATCCCGTAGTCCTTGATGTGGCTCTTGATGGCATCGCGGAGGAAATCGGGCAGGGGGACCGGGCGGTCCTCGCCGTCCCGGCGGTGCTTGAGGGAGCCTTTCTGGCCGCCGTGCTTTCGGGTGTAGGAGCCGGACAGGGTGAGGATGTTGTCATCCTCGCTGAGAGCGGTGGGGGTCAGTCCCAGGACTTCGCCGATTCTGGCGCCGGTGTAGCCCATGACGAGGGTGGGCAGTCTCAGGTTTTCCGGCATGGCCTCGACCAGGCGCACGATCTGTTCCCAGATGGCCACTACCCGCTCCTTGTGCGGCGGCTTCTTGGGGAGGGTGATACTGAGCCGATCATAAGTTTTGGTACGTGCTGGGTGGCGGTGGGAGATCGAGCTCTGGCGGGCGCATGCTGGGGGTATGGCCAGAAAAGGTCGCAGAGCGACGTTCGAGGAGAAGGTCTTCGTCCTCCGGTTGCTGGAGGGGGGCATGTCACCGGATCGGGTGGCCGACGCGCTGGGGGTGGGCCGTGAGTCGGTGTTCCGGTGGAAGCGCCAGGCGCGGGCGGGCGGTGTCGAGGCGCTGCGGATCAAGAAGGCGCCGGGCCGGCCGCGGCGGTTGGCGGCCGGGCAGGAGCAGACCGTCAAGGCGGTGGTGCGTGATGTCACCCCCCGTCAGGTGCTGGGGGTGGCCGTGGCGTTGTGGACGCGGGCGCTGGTGGCGATGGTGATCGCGGCCTGGTTCGGCATCGGGGTGTCGGTGGCGGCGGCCGGTCGGCTTTTGCGCGGGCTGGGCCTGTCGCCGCAGCGCCCGGCCTATCAGGCGTTGCGGCGCGACCCGGCGGCCGTCATCCGGTGGATGACGGTGCTCTTGCCGTGGATCTGCCGCCTGGCCCGGGCGCCTGGTTCAGCGCCGCGGCCACCGCGCGCGGCTACGAGAGCGCGGTCGTCGACGAGGTCTGGCGAACGCTCGCCGCGTTCGGTGCGTTCGGGTTCGCCAAGGCGCACGCCGCGGCGTTCGCCCAGCCCACCTTGCAGTCGGCGTGGCTGAAGACCCACCATCCGGCCGCTTTCTACGCCGGGCTTCTCACACATGACCCTGGCCAGTACCCCAAAAGACTGATCTTGGCCGATGCCCGCCGCCGAGGCGTGGCCATCTTGCCGCTGGATGTCAACCGCAGTACCGGCTCCTACCAGGTCGAACCCCTCCCTGCGGAGGGCCGACCCCGGCCCAGGTCAGGCAGTAGACGGGCAGCTCAGGTCGTACCCCCGCAACGAGAAAAGGGCCCGCGGGGGAGACCGCGGGCCCTTCTCTTCAACTAGTGGTTAGCCCTTGTAACGAGGGGCCAGGCGGTCGCCCGGCAGGCAGAACTCGCCCGTGAAGAAGGTGCTCTCCGGGACGCAGCGCCACATGCTGGGGTTGGTGTAGCTGGGGGCGAGGCGGTCGTCGATCGCCTGCTCCAGCGCGTAGCCGCCGGCCAGCAGCTTCGCCTCCGAGAAGGCGCCGCCGATCAGCGTCACACCGATGGGGTTGCGGCCCGACGAGCTCTGCTGCGCGCCATACCCGGCGGGGATGGTGAGCGCGGGGTAGCCGGCGCGGTCGGCGTAGCCGATCACGTTGCTGCCGCTCGGGACCAGGATCAGGTCATACCCGCTCAGGACGCTGTTCAGGACGGCCTTGTTGGCGGCCTTGCCGGCCTCCAGGTCGGCCGTGTACTTGGCGTTCGTCGCGGGGTCGGACAGGTCGATCGCCTGGGCGGCCAGCAGTTGACCCTGCTGGTACTTCAGGCCCTCGACCGGGTTGGCGTTGTTGTAGTCGATGATGCTCTGCAGCGTCGTGCCGGGCTTGGCCGCGCCGAGGTAGGCGTTCAGGTCACGCTTGAACTCGGTGGCGACGACGCTGTCGGTTGCGGCCGGTGTGGCGATCGAGACCTGGGTGACGGTCGCGCCGAGGCCCTGGAGCTTGGCGATCGCCTCCTGGTAGGGGGCGCTCGTGCTGGACACCACGGCGATCTTCTTGCCCGCGAGGGCGTCGGCCTTGAGGTCCTTCGTGTAGTCGACCGGGCTCGCCGGGTCGGCGATCACGTTGAGGATCGTCGCGGCGTCGCCGACGCTGCGGGTGATCGGGCCGGGGGCGTCCTGCGACTTGGCCGCAGGGAGCACACCGGTCGTGCTGACCAGGCCGACGGTCGGCTTGAGGCCCACCACACCGGCCGCGTCGGCCGGGGCGAGGAGCTGCGCCGAGTCGAGTGAGGTCTCCATGCCGATCGTGATCGCGGCCAGACCCGAGGCGGTGGCCGCCGCGGCGCCGGCCGACGAACCCGCCGGGGTCTTGTCGGTGTCGTTCGGGAGCAGGACCTGGCCGCCGAGCGAGGAGTAGCCCTTCGGCAGGTTGGCGTCGAAGACGCCGTTCAGCTCGGTGACGTTGGTCTTGCCGAGCACGATCGCGCCGGCGGCCTTCAGCTTCGCCACGAGGGCGGAGTCGTTGGCCGGCTTGAGACCCTGGAGGGCGATCGAGCCGCCCGTGGTCGACAGCGACTTGGCGTCGATGGTGTCGTTGACCAGCACCGGCAGGCCCCAGAGGGCGGGACGCAGCGGGCGCGTGTCGTTCGGGCTGGTGGGCTCGCCGGTGCGGTACTTCCACCGCTCCTGGTCGAGCTTGCGGGCTTCCTTGATCGCGTCGGCGTTGATCTCGCGGACGGCCTGGGTGGCCGGGCCCTCGGCGTTGGTCAGCGCGATGCGGTCGAGGTAGGCGCGGGTGAGCTCCTCGGCCGAGACCTCGTCCTTGTTCAGCTTCTGGATCAGGCTCTGCGCCGTCTCGGTCTCCAGCGAGAAACCGAGCGGCCGGGAGTCGTAGCCGGTCACCTTGAGGACGGCGTCGTAGCCGGGGTTGCAGGCGCCGCGCTCGGCGAACGGCGGAGCCGGGGTCGTCTTCGCGCAGCGGTACATGCTCGGGTTCACGAGGCTGGCCGGCTGGCGCAGCTTGGTGGCCTGCTCGATGACGTAGGCGACGCCGAGCAGGTTGAACTCGCTGTAGGCGTTGCCGTGGACCTGCGCGTTCTGGGCGCGCCGCTGGGTCGCGGTGTAGCCCATCGGGATCGTGATCGACGGGTAACCGGCCTGCGGGGCGCTCGGCGCGCTGCCCAGGATGGCGATCACCGGGTCGGCCGGCTGCGCCGGGTCCGAGTTGGTGTACGTCACCATGTCGTCGATGGCCTTGTGCCAGGCGGCCTTACGGATCGCGAGATTCGTCCGGTACGCCTGCTCGTTGGCCCCACCCGGGGTCACGTCCGCCTGCGACGAGTTCAGGTGGTTGACGTTGCCGAACTTGAGCGCCTGGTGAGCTTCGGCCTGGTTGACCTGCACCTCTTCGACCAGCGAGTTGATCGGCGCCTGCGGGCCGAGCCGCTCGTAGTAGGAGTCGATGCTCTTGTGCTGCTCATAGCCGCTGGGCAGCGCGGGCAGCGAGGGGATCGTCGCCTGCGGGCGGGGCACCAGGATGGCGCCGGCGGCGGTCAGGGCGTCGTACGCGATCTTGAGCGGGCTGCCCTCGGTGAGGGTGCCGTTGTACCCGATCTTCTTGCCGCGCACGAAGTCGAGATCGATGGCCTTGGTGTAGTCGGGCAGCGTCGCGGGGAGCGGCGGGATGATGCCCTTGGCGATGTAGTCGTCGCCGAACATGGCCTTGTACCCGGCGTCGGCCACCGGGTCGGGCCCGGCGATCGAGGCCAGTGTGAGCGCGGCGTCGGAGACCGTGCGGACCATCGGACCGGCGATGTCCTGCGAGGCCGAGATGGGCGCGATGCCGTAACCGGGCACGAGCCCCACGGTCGGCCGCAGACCCACGAGCGACTGCGTGTTCGACGGCGAGATGATGGAACCGGAGGTCTCGGTCCCGATGCCCAGCGTCGACAGCGCCGCGGCCATGGCCGCGCCGGTGCCCGACGACGACCCGGAGGGGTTCTGGTCGGCGTCGATGCCGTTGATGACCTGGCCGCCGTAGTTGCCGAACCCGGAGGGCTGCGAGCCGAAGCTGTTGGCGTATTCCGACAGCCCCACCTTGCCGAGGATCACGACGCCGCGTTCCTTCAGCTTCTTGGTGATGCCGGCGTCGGAGGCCGGGAAGGACTGGCGCAGCGACCAGTTGTTCGCCGTCGTGGGCATGCCCTCGACGTCGATCAAATCCTTGAGCAGGATCGGCAGCCCCATGGCCGGGCCGAGCGACTTGCCCTTCTTACGCAGGCGGTCGTACGCCTCGGCCTCCTTTAACGCGTTGGGGTTGAGGTCCGTGACGGCGTTCAGGCCGGGCCCGCGCTTGTTCAGCGCGGTGATCCGGTCGATGTACGCCTTGGTCAGGTCGACCGAGGTCAGCTTGCCGGCGGCCATGAGGGAGCTGGCCTCGGCGCCGGTCAACGTCTCAAGGTCGAGTGCGACCTTGGCGTTGGCCTGCTGGGGTTGCACGGCGACGAGAGTGAGGGAGAGGGAGATGAGGGAGATCAGGACTTTGCGCACCACGTGCTCCTTGAGGACCCCGGTATTGCGCATGACGCTATAGATCACCCGTTACGGTGATATGTCGTATATGTTCCCTGGGAGAAACGTGCCGTACTGACCGGTTTATTACGGCGTCCGATTACCTGGAACCTTCCATTGGCTACGGTGAGGATCATGGTCGAGCGGATCTCCAGCCGGGTCGTCTACACCTGAGCCTGGTCCGGTTTGACGGACATCCGAGATCAGGGGTTCGTCCCCGGAAGGATGTCCATCATGGAGAGCATGGGGAAGAGGAAGCCTCGGCCTCGCCGTTCGTTCACGCCGGAGTTCAAGGCTGAGATCGTTGAGTTGTGCCGGCGGGGTGACCGGTCGATCAGGCAGGTGGCCGCGGACTTCGATCTGACCGAGACCGCGGTACGCGCCTGGGTGCGCCAGGCCGAGGGGTGGATTAGGACTTCTCGGACATGGCTGGTGCGATGGGGGCGGATGTCTGAGGTCAGCACAACGTCAGCACCGAGACGGGAAACAACCCGGAACAACGGACATCATCCAGAGAAGCCAGAAGGCCGCCAAGGCCCCTGAGTTGGGACTTTGGCGGCCGTTTGACCTGGTCAGCCCATAGCTATGGGCGGTGGTGGACGATACAGGGATTGAACCTGTGACCTCTTCCGTGTCAGGGAAGCGCTCTCCCGCTGAGCTAATCGTCCTCGCTGAAAACCAGAGGTGGAGACGGGATTTGAACCCGTGTAGACGGCTTTGCAGGCCGTTGCCTCGCCTCTCGGCCACTCCACCGAGTGGGGGGTTGACGCCCCTTTCCCGAGCGGAAGACGGGATTCGAACCCGCGACCCTCACCTTGGCAAGGTGATGCTCTACCACTGAGCCACTTCCGCGTGCCTCCGGGACCGGCCCGGACTCACTGTGAGAACTCTAGCGAATACCCGGCGACTCCCCAAACCGAATACGGCCGGTATCTTGAGATGTAAGGAGCCAGCTATGGTTTCACCAGTTACCACGACTCACCCTACGCGAGAGAGTTGACAGCATGCGCGACAACGAGGTCGTGAACATCGGGCCGGAGCCGCTGAGCTTCGAGGAGGTCGTCAGGGTCGCCAGGCACGGCGCCCCCGTACGCCTCGGCGACGACGCCGTGGCCGCCATGGCGGCGGCCCGCACCCGCGTGGACGAGCTGGCCGAGAGCCCCACCCCCGCCTACGGCGTCTCGACCGGGTTCGGCGCCCTGGCCACCCGTCACATCGACCCCTCGCTCCGCGCTCAGCTGCAGCGATCCCTCGTACGCTCGCACGCCGCCGGGTCGGGCCCCGAGGTCGAGATCGAGGTCACCCGGGCGATGATGTTGCTGCGCCTGCACACCCTGGCCACCGGCCACACCGGTGTGCGCCCCAAGACGGCCAAGGTGCTGGAGAGCCTGCTCAACGCGCGGATCATCCCCGTCGTGCACGAGTACGGGAGCCTCGGCTGCTCCGGCGACCTCGCGCCGCTCTCCCACGTGGCCCTCACGATCATGGGTGAGGGCGTCGTCCGTGACGCCTCGGGGGAGCGGGCCGACGCCGCGGAGGCCCTCAAGCGGGCGGGCATCGAGCCCGTGGAGCTGGTGGCCAAGGAGGGGCTCGCGCTCATCAACGGCACCGACGGCATGCTCGGCATGCTCATCCTGGCCATGGACGACCTCGCCCGCCTGTTCAGGACCGCCGACGTGAGCGCGGCCATGAGCGTGGAGGCGCTCCTCGGCACCGACCGCGTCTTCGCCGCCGACCTGCAGGCCCTGCGCCCGCATCCCGGGCAGGCGGCCAGCGCCGCCAACCTCAGGGCCCTGCTCGGCGGCTCGCAGATCATGGAGTCCCACCGGGACGGCACCTGCACCCGCGTCCAGGACGCGTACTCCCTCAGGTGCGCCCCGCAGGTCGCCGGGGCCGCCCGTGACACCCTGGCGCACGCCGCCCTGGTGGCCGGGCGGGAGCTCGCCTCCGCGATCGACAACCCGGTGGTCCTGGCCGACGGCCGGGTGGAGTCCAACGGCAACTTCCACGGGGCCCCCGTCGGCTACGTGCTCGACTTCCTGGCCATCGCGGTCGCCGACATGGCGAGCATCTCCGAGCGCCGCACCGACCGCATGCTGGACGTGGCCCGCAACCACGGCCTGCCCGCCTTCCTCGCGGACGACCCCGGCGTCGACTCCGGTCACATGATCGCCCAGTACACCCAGGCGGCGGTGGTCTCCGAGCTCAAGCGCCTGGCCGTGCCCGCGAGCGTCGACTCCATCCCGAGCTCCGCCATGCAGGAGGATCACGTCTCCATGGGGTGGTCGGCCGCGCGCAAGCTGCGCCGCTCGGTGGACGGTCTCACCCGGGTGCTCGCGGTGGAGGTCCTCACCGCCGCGCGGGCCCTGGACCTGCGCGCCCCGCTGCGGCCCGCCCCGGCGACCGGGGCCGTGGTGGACGTCCTGCGCCAGTCCGTCCCCGGCCCCGGCCCCGACCGCTTCCTCGCGCCGGAGATCGAGACGGTGGTCCAGCTCGTCGCGGCCAACGCGGTCGTCGCCGCAGCCGAGACGATCACCGGCCCCCTGTCGTAAGGCGTCGCAGGGCGGCCACGGCGCCGTCGCGGGCCGGACGGCGCGGTGATCCCGCCGCCACGGCCCGCCGACGAGAGCGGTGGGGGCGGTCGCCGTCACCGGTTCGCGGGGATGGCGGCGATCACCTCCACCTCGATGAGCAGACCCGGCCGGAACAGCCGCGAGACCTCCACGGTCGTGCTGGCCGGGGGTTCGCCGGTGATGAAACGCTTGCGAACGGCCCCGTACTCCTGCAGCCGCGACATGTCGGTCAGGTGGCTCCGGATGTGGGTCACGTCGTCGAACGTGCAGCCCTGGTCGGAGAGGACGCGTGACAGCAGGTCCATCACGTACTCGGACTGGCGCGTCATGTCCCCCTCGCCGACCACCTTCCCCTCCTCGTCCAGCGCCACCTGCCCCGAGACGAACAGCAGGCCCGCGGTTTTGGTGGCGTGGGAGTAGAGGCCGTTGGTGGCGGGAACCGTGGCCGGGTTCAGCCTCTCCACCGCGGTACGGCCCTCCGGCCCGTCCGGGTCTCCTGCCCCGGCTCTCCCGCTGTCCCTGACCGGCCTGGCGTCCACCTCCCGCCCCACCTTTCCCGCCTTCCCCACGTGAACCGGATGACCCGCGTCGCCTGTCCGGCCCGCCCCTGTGGGACCGGTCGCGGCGACGTGCGTGAAGATCGCTGAGAGGTCCGCCCCGCCGAGCCCGGCCGCCACCGCGCCCGCCAGCCTGGTCCCGGCCGCGGCGGCGAGCGTCTGGGTCCCGTGCGCGGCCAGTTCCACGTCCTTGGCCGCCAGGCCGAGGGCGTAGCGCGTCTCGTAGGGACCGCTCTCGACGGCCGGGCGGACCCGTTCGACGAGCGTCCCCAGCGGGGTGCCGCCGAGCACGTCCAGCAGGGCCGCGGTGTCCACTCCGGTCGCCCTCGCGTACGCGACGGTCTCGGCGAGCAGCACCTGGGCCGGCACCAGCGCGCCCATCACGGCCAGCTTCATCGCCGCGCCCGCGCCGGGGCCGCCGACCTCGCGCACCCGGCCGAACACCTCCAGCACCTTCCGGCAGCGGGCCAGATCCTCGGGCAGGCCCCCGGCCAGCACCGTCAAGGTGCCGTCCCCGGCCGGTCCCACGCTGCCCAGGACCGGCGCGTCGACCAGTCCCACCTCCGGGGGAAGCAGGTCACGCAGTCCGGCCACCGCCTCGGGCCCGATCGTCGACATCTCCGCGACCACCGTTCCGGCCCGCAGCCCCGGTGCGGCGTCCGCGAGCACCCGCCTCACCGCCGCGGGGTCGCTGAGCATCGTGACGACCAGTTCCGCGCCCGCCACGGCCTCGGCGGGCGAGGCAGCCAAGGCGGCCCCCTCGATCGCGCGGGGGGTGCGGTTCCACGTCGTCACCGCGTACCCGGCCCCCACCAGCCGCCGGGCCATCGGGACGCCCATGTGTCCCAGACCAAGAAAGGAAATCATGCGCTCCACGCTACGAACCGGGAAGGTATTCCACCAGCGACTAGATTGCATGTAAGCCATGCGAGGGAGGAATGTGTTCGACGTAGAAGCGTTGCGCCTGCTGGACACCGTGGCCCGTACCGGGTCGTTCACCGCGGCCGCCGCCAGGCTCAACTACACACAGTCGGCCGTGTCCCGCCGCATCGCCGCGCTCGAACACCGGGCGGGCGGCCCGCTGTTCGAGCGGCTGCCGCGCGGGGTGCGGCTCACGCCCGCAGGTGAGGCGCTGCACCATCACGCCCAGGTCGTCCTGAACCGGCTGACCAGGGCGGAGGAGGAACTGGCCGGGATCCACGGCGGCTACCGGGGACGATTGCGCGTGGGGGCGTTCGCCACCGCCAACGTCGCGCTCGTGCCGAACGCCCTGCGCGCGTTCCGCGAGGACTTCCCCGAGGTCGAGCTCGTCCCGATCGAGGGACCCAGCCGGAGCCTGCTGCGCCGCATGCGTGAGGGCGGCCTGGACGTCGCGGTGGTCAGCGACTACCCGTCCGAGCTGCCCGGCGAGGTGGGCGAGGGGGAGGTGGAGCTGGTCGAGCTGGCCGACGACGAGCTGTTCGTCGCGCTGCCTCGCGACCACCGGCTGGCGGCGGAGGAGATCGTCGACCTGCGCGAGCTGCGGGGGGAGACCTGGATCGAGGCGCCCCTGCCCGGCCGGGCCACCGCGCTCGCCGCGGCCTGCGCCCGCGCCGGGTTCGCGCCCCGCGCCACGGTCAGGATCGGCGAGTGGACGGGCAAGTTCGGGTTCGTCGCGGCCGGGCTCGGCGTCACGCTCGTGCCCGCCATCGCCGCGTACGCCGTACCGGCCGATCTGGTGCTCCGCTCTCTTGGCGACCTCGCCCCGCGCAGGACCGTCTACGCGGCTCTGCCGCCCGCGCCCCTGGCCGCCGCCCGCACCCTGGTGCGGCTGCTGGCCGGGCAAGCGGGACAATAGGGCGGTGCATGACTCTTTTGCGCATGTCACCGGATATCTGGCCACCGGTCTTCGGGACCTCACCACCGATCTCGCCGCGCTGGACGGCGAGGGGTGGTGGGCCGTCGTGATCGACTACGAGGGCAAGGTGACGTGCGCCAGGTTCGGCGACGTCCGCCGGGCCCCGCTGCCCGTGCCGAGCGGCCCCTGGCGCGGGCCGCACCCGTCGTCGTGGCACAGCTCTCTCGACCGGGCCGCGTACGAGGACGGCGTGCGGCGTATCCGCGCCCACATCGAGCGGGGCGAGGTCTACCAGGCCAACCTGTGCCGGGTGCTGAGCGCGCCGCTCCCGGCGGGGAAGGAGCCGGACCCGCTGGCCCTGGCCGTACGGCTGGCGGAGGGCAACCCCGCCCCCCACGCCGCCACGGTGAGCCTGCCGGGGCTGAGCGTCGTGTCGGCCTCCCCGGAGCTCTTCCTGTCCAGGGACGGCGACGTGGTCGAGTCCAGGCCGATCAAGGGGACCGGGGTCACCGCGGGAGACCTGCTGGAGAAGGACTACGCGGAGAACGTGATGATCGTCGATCTCGTCCGCAACGACCTGGGCAGGGTCGCCGCGGTCGGTTCGGTGAGCGTGCCCGCCCTGTGCGAGGTGGAGGAGCACCCCGGTCTCGTGCACCTGGTCTCCACGGTCCGGGCGCGGCTCGCGCCGGAGTACGGGTGGCCGGAGCTGCTCTCCGCGACCTTCCCGCCGGGGTCGGTGACCGGGGCCCCGAAATCCTCCGCCCTGCGGATCATCGATGAGCTCGAACCCGAGCCGCGCGGGCCCTACTGTGGGACCGTGGGCTGGGTCGACGCCGATCGGCGGCGGGCGTCGCTGGCGGTGGGGATCCGCACGTTCTGGCTGTCGTCCGACGAGATCCGCTTCGGTACGGGCGCGGGCATAACCTGGGGTAGCGATCCGCGACGCGAGTGGGACGAGACCGAGCTGAAGGCCTCCCGGCTCATCGCGCTGGCATCAACATCAGGTTCAGAAGGAGTCGCATGAACGTACCTATATGGCTTAACGGGACACTTATCTCTCCGGATGAGGCCGTTGTTTCGGTGTTCGATCACGGCCTGATGGTCGGTGACGGGGTGTTCGAGACCATCAAGTGCGTGAACGGCGTCACGTTCGCGCTCACCCGCCATCTCGACCGGCTCACGCTCTCGGCACGGCGGATGGACCTGCCCGACCCCGACGTGGACGCGATCGCCGACGGGATCCGCGCCTGCCTGGCCGAGGCCCCGCCCTGGAAGCTCGGCCGCGTCCGCGTCACCTACACCAGCGGCCCGGGGCCGCTCGGCTCCGACCGGGGCGACCAGGGGTGCACGACCGTGGTGATCGTCGACGAGCAGAAGCCGTTCCCGGCCACCGCCGACGTCACCGTCGTGCCCTGGCCGCGCAACGAGCGCGGCGCGCTCGCCGGGGTGAAGAGCACCTCCTACGGCGACAACGCCAAGGCGCTGTTCTACGCCAAGGCGAGGGGCGGCGGCGAGGCGATCTTCGAGAACCTCGCGGGCGACCTCTGCGAGGGCACCGGCAGCAACGTCTTCGTCGTACGCGACGGGCGGCTGCTCACCCCCACGCTCGCCTCGGGCTGCCTGGCCGGGGTCACCCGCGCGCTCGCCCTGGAGTGGTGTGGGGGCGCCGAGGAGGACGTCCCGCTCTCGGCCCTGTACGAGGCCGAGGAGGCGTTCCTGACCTCCACCACCCGCGACATCCAGCCGATCCGGGCGGTCGACCAGACCGTGCTGCCCGCCGCGCCCGGCCCGATCACCGCCAAGGCGATGCAGGTCTTCGCCGAGCGCTCCGCCGCCGACCTCGATCCCTGAGCCCTGTTCTCCCGGGCTCCGGTCCATTCCCGTTCCCGGTGAGGGCACGCCCTCACCGGGAACGGGCCCGCGGGCTAGTAGGAGACCTGGGTCTGCGCGTTCAGCTCCTTGATCCTGACCTTGGAGGCCGGATCGGTGAGCGGGTTGTCGATGCGGAGCACGTCCAGGCCCTTGGTGATGTCACTCGAGTAGATGTGGCCGTTGTAGTAGTACGCCGACCAGGAGCCGCCGACCCCGGGGATCGGGCCCCGCTCGAAGAAGCCGATCTCCCGGGGCTCGGTCGCGTCGGTGAAGTCCCAGACGGACACCCCGCCCTGGTACCACGACTGGACCATGATGTCCTTGCCCGGCACCGGCAGCAGCGACCCGTTGTGCGCGACGCAGTTCTCGTCGGACGCCTGCTCCCTCGGGATCTTGAAGTAGCCGCGGAGCTTGAGCCTGCGGTCCTTGCCGAGGTCGTACACCGCGTTGGCGCCCTTGGTCTTCGGGGTGTTGGCGTCGCAGGTCGCGCTGACGCCGCCGCCCAGCTCGTCGCCGAAGACGACCTTGGTGGCGTCGTTGTTGAACGTCGCCGAGTGCCAGATGGCGAAGTTCTCCTTGTCGCTCACGTGCTGGAGCACCTTGGGGTTGACCCGGTCGGCGATGTCCAGCAGGATCCCGTCGCCGAAGCAGGCGGCGGCGGCGAGGTTCTTCTCCGGGTAGACCGTGAGGTCGTGGCAGCCGCCGACGCCCCCCTCGACGGGCTTGTCGGAGAGCACCGGCTTCGAGACCACCTTGGCGGTCTCCGGCGCCTTGACCGGCACCTCGACCACGGAGATCTTGTTGTGCGGCGCCGGGCAGGTCGTCGACTCCGGCTCCGGGCCGGGGGAGGAGATGTAGAGGTAGACCTTGTCCGAGGTCTTGCCGGGGACCAGCGTGTGGGTGTGCGAGCCGCAGTCGGTGCGGACCGCCGAGACGAACCTGGGGTGACTCTTGTCCGAGATGTCGAAGATCCGGATGCCCTCGAAGCCGTCCGACTCCGGCTCGCCGCGCTGGGCGTCGCACTCCGGGCCGCTCCGGACCGAGTCGATCGACAGGAACAGCAGGTCCCCGCTCACCGAGACGTCGTTCTGCTCGCCGGGGCAGAGCACCCGGCTGACCACCGAGGGACTCGACGGGTCGGAGATGTCGAAGACGGTGAAACCGTCGAAGTTGCCGGTGAACGCGTAGTCGCCCTGGAAGGCCAGGTCGGTGCCCCACGACTGGGGCCCGTCGAGCGGGGCGCCGGGAGGCACGTTGGCCAGGTGGGTGATGTTGTCGCTGTGGGTGCCGTCCCCCGAGATCCCGGGCGCGGGGGTTTCCTCCGTCTGTCCCGAGGCGCTCGGGCTCTCCGCCGGGGCGGATGGAGGCGCCGAGGCGGCGGCGGACGGTGGCGAGGCCGAGGGGGTCGGGTCCGCCCCGCACCCGGCCACGAGAAGTAGCGCGGCCAGCCCGAATGTCACGATCGGTCGCACGGTGCCCCCATTACGTCGGTCCACTTGCCCCATTATTGAAGCTATGCGGAGGATGCGTGTGCCGAGTCAGGTTATCGCGATGATCATCGTGGCATCGGTTCTCGGCGGATGCGCGGAGACCGCACCGGAGCGATCGGCCCCGCTCGTCGCCGAATCCGGCGCACCTGTGATCATCCCGGGTGGCCCGGGGGAGGGGGGCCGTACGGCGAGGCCGGGCGAGAACCTGGGGGAGTCCGAGGCGCGCGTCACCGCGGCCGACGTGAGGTTCGCCGAGGGCATGATCCCGCACCACCGGCAGGCGCTGGAGATGGCGGCGCTGGTGCCGTCCCGGTCGTCCTCGCCGGTCCTGCGCAGGCTCGCCGAGCGGATCACCGCCGCGCAGCGGCCGGAGATCGCGGCCATGACCTCGTGGCTGAAGGCGGCCGGACGGACTCCGGGCGAGCACGGCGGGTACGGCGGCCACGACGACCACACTCTCCCGCTGGAGGAGATGAACCGGCTCAGGGCCGCCAGGGGGGCGGCCTTCGACACGCTTTTTCTGACCCTCATGATCACTCATCACGAGGCGGCGGTCACGATGGCCGGGCTTCAGCTGCGCGAGGGCGCCGACCGGGCCATGCTGGCCACCGCCAAGGACGTCGTGGCGGGTCAGGGCATCGAGATCGCCCGGATGCGGGACCTGCTCAAGCCCGGGGTGTGACCCGGCTCGGCCGATCCCGCCGGGAACCCGTCAGGAACTCCAGAGCATGTTGCTGAGCTCGGCGTCCAGATCCATGAAGTCGGTCTCGCGACCGGCGGGGACCAGCTCGTACGTCCGGTGCAGGAACTCCGTGAGCGGAGCCAGCGGCACCTCGAACAGGGCCTGCCCGAACGGCGACGTGAGGCTTATGTGCAGCGTGCGCTCGCCGTCGGCGCGCGCCGGCCACACCTGGACGTCCCCGTCGCCGACCCGCCGCACGATGCCGACCGTCAGCAGCTCGCGGGCGAAGATCCACTCGACCGGTTCGTCGTTTCCGACGTGGAAGGCCATCCTGATCGCGTACGGATCCCCGGCCGTATAGCTGAGCCCGGCGAGCAGGGGGACGGTGGTACGGTCGGGGACCACAAGCCGAAGGCCTAGCTCGGCAGAGACGGTGGCGCTGTTCATCGTCAGCCAAACCTTTTTCGTCGTCGGTCCCCTCTGCGGGGCTTTCACTGCTCTCACTGCTCTGAACGGCTTCGTCCCTCGCGAGCTATCACGCGGAACAAAGAAACCTGTAGGAAAGATTCCGCCTCCACGCCCTTCTGTAACACACATCACAGCGCGACATTTGGGCATCTACCTGGCTAAACATCACCAACAGGGCCGTATTTGCAAGGGTTTTGCGTCTCGTTTTGGTCACCGTCGACTCCCCGGCGGGGCGTCTCGGGTGATTCGGGTCGAGCGCGGGTCGTTCGGTGCTTCTACGGATCAGGACGATGCTATGACACCGTAGCCCCCCGCCGGATGCATCCTCAGACCTTTGCCTCCCGACCGTGTCGTCTTTCAAGATCATTGAGTGGCGGATACCGCTTCGCGAGTGCTCCCGGATTGCTGTATGGTTTTCCACGTCGGCACCGTGAGGGGCCGCACAGGGCGGGCGATTAGCTCAGCGGGAGAGCGCTTCGTTCACACCGAAGAGGTCACTGGTTCGATCCCAGTATCGCCCACACTAGCAAGAAGCAGGTCAGAGCCCCTCGGTTGACACCAACCGAGGGGCTTTCGTCTGTCCATGGGGCCGCGCGACCAACCGGGCGACCACGCCTCTTCGGCGGTGCCCGGAAGGTCCGATCCATCGCCGGCGAACGTTGCCCGCGTTCAAAGCCGTTCCGCGTGGTGAACACACGAGCACGCTCCTTCCGGGTGGCGCCGGCTTTCTCGCGGAGGGCGGCTTGCCGCTTCCGGTGAAGCCGTGGCGAGTCCATGCACCGCTTCGGCATGGCCGGGGTCCGCCGCGACTTGCGGGTCTGATGTCGCCCCGGCCCGAACGGAGCGCCACATCATGACCGAGGGAGGTGCGGGCGGGACCGTGTCCGGCTTGCCCTCCGGATCCACGTGCAACCAGGTGAGCGCCCTGAGTTCCTCGGTGCGCGCCCCGGGAGACGGGGACGGCGGGGCGGGTAGGCGTGCGGACTCGTTCCCTCCGCTGGGGCCGGCACAGCCTCCGCCCGGTCGAGTGTGGGCGACTCGGAAGGGTGCCCCTCCGGTCCCTTCGGGACTTCGCAGAGTAGAACCACCGCCATATGAGGATCACTCGGTGGCGGTGCTCGACGTGGTGCGCCCGCGACGCCTGGGCGATCCCGATGTTGTCCTCGCTGTCCGCGGGCGCAGGCGCCGATCTTCGATCGCATCGTCACAGGGACGGATCGCTTACCGATCGGTCGGCCCCGTCGAATGCGAGCGTCAATAGGTATCTAAGGACGCCTGAATAGGCGACTATGCTGCCGTTGGATCGCAAGTCACAATATGTCCGACAAATATTGACTCCTATTGAAAGCTGCAGGGCAGCCGGGTGCCTTGGGGGTAATGGATGCTGGTGACCGAGTTCACTACGGAGGTTGTGGCGGCACCGGAGCGGTTCGCGCTGTGGCAGGAAGTCGCAGCACAGTCGCATATGCCCAACCGGCACCGCAGCAACGACCACGATGACTTCCGCGCCAGGATGCGCATCATGGACTTGGGGTCGTTACAGGTGTCCGCGCTGGCCTATCCGCATCTGGAGATCGCGCGGACGGCGAAGGTGATACGGCAGGCCGATCCGGAGGCGTACCAGATCAACTACTTTCTCGCCGGGGGCGCGGCCATCTCCCACGGCGGACGTGACACGGTGTTGTGCGCCGGTGACTTCGTGGTGGTGGACAGCAGTCGCGCCTTCCACGCCGACGTCCAGGCTCTCCCGGACGGCTGGTCGGGTCTGGTCGTGCAGTGTCCTCGCGGGGTGCTGCCGCTACCGGAGAAGGCGATGCGGAATC